>CAWCCS010000008.1:0-1263246 GCA_963794225.1 uncultured Alphaproteobacteria bacterium | reverse complement strand
TGTTGGACTGGAGTCGCGGTAGCGCTCGGGATCTGTCTGCCGAATTTAATTTGGCAGGCCCACCACGGTTTCGTCTCGTACGAATTCCTGCATCACATCCACGTGCGCGACGTGCACCAGGGCCGCGCCCACAATTTCCTGCTGAATCAGTTCCGCACCTGCACCAACCTGTTCTCTGCACCGCTGTGGATCGCAGGTTTCATTTGGTACGCGCGTGAGCGCCGCTACCGGATGCTGGCATGGATGTACGCCGTCCCACTGCTGCTGTTTTTCTTCGGCAACGGCCGCGACTACTATCTCGGCGCGGCGTATCCAATGCTCTTCGCCAGTGGCGCGGTGTGGGAGAGCAGTGGCTGGCGCGGCGCACCGGCCGCTGGCGACTCGCGCCTGCGCGAGTTTTCTTCATCGGACTGGCCGTATACGGCGCGCTGGTGAGTGCGATCATCATTCCGTTTGCCACCGGCGGCAAATTGAAAGACTTCGCGCTGAAAAATAATGGCGACCTGCGCGAGGAGATCGGCTGGAACGAATTGGTCGCCACCGTGGCGAGCATCCGCGATTCCCTGCCGCCCGAACAGCGTACGACCGCTCGAGTGATTGTCGGCAATTACGGCGAGCAGGGCGCGGTTGAATTTCTCGGCGCACCATATCAACTGGGATTGCCAATCAGCGGAACGAATTCGTCGTGGTACCGCAGCTACCCGCAAACCCCGCCGTCGTCACTTATCGTGGTTGGCTGGTCGGAAGAAGACGCGGACGAAACTTTCACCGGCTGCCGCCTCGCCGGACACAACGGCAATTCGCTCGGCGTGAAAAACAAAGAGAGCGAAGACAATCCCGGCATTTTCATATGCGATGGGCCGCGCGACGGATGGCCGAAGTTCTGGCAATGCTTCCGCCGGTTCGGGTGATCTCTCTTCCTCTCAGCGAAGGTTCCGTGCGCGCAGCCCCCTGACGCAACGTCGTAACTCGACGCGTTCAGAAAGCGCTAAATCTCCGGAGAATTTCGTAGCGCGGACAGTATTGTCTATCCCGTGAAGAACTACTGCGAAGTTTCCGTAAAGTTCACCACCGGATGGCCTAAGCCAAACGGTCCTTCAGCGCTCACGTGCACCGTGCCGGCCGTCGCCGGCAGCGTAAGCACAGCCGTCGCGACGCCGGAACTATTTGTCTGAACGATCTGCGACCCGGCTCCCGCAAAGTTTCCCGCATCGGTCGTAAAGAAAATACTCGCGCCGGTATTCGTGCCGCCGGACGACCCGGGGTTCAGCGTCACCGAAAGCGTCAGCATCGTCCCGTGCGTGCCGGATTGTCCATCGCCTGTCTTCGTCAATGTCGCTGCAGGATTGCCAACCACAATCCATCCACCCTGCGTCTGCGCCACGCCCGGGCCGTCCGTGCCGGTCACGTTGAAATGATAAAGACCCGGAGTCGATCCGGCGGTCACGTTGATCGCCCCGGCCATCGACGAAGTGACCGTAGACGACGTAACCGCGATCGTGCTCCCGCCCGCGCCAGCCTGCTTTCCTGCGCTGGTGTAATTTTCATCGAACGAGGCCGAGCCGAGCGTCACCGTCCCCGATCCGCCGACGATCACCGGAGCCAGCGCCACAGTGGCGCCCGCTGCCACCTCGATCGCATCAGGATTCAGCGTCCATTCCGCCGCAGGATTTTTTGACAGCGCGCCATTGACCACCAGCAGCGTCGCCGAGTAGGGTACGAACGTCTGCGTCGTCTTCCACGATTGACTCGCGCCCTGTGATATCGACGTCGGCGCACTCTTCGTAAGCCCGTACGCCGTAAACGACGATGGTGTGAAGCTGCCCAAGTTAAACGTTACGTTCGCGTTGTTCGACGGGTCTTTGTTGATCACCAGCAGAGTCATTGACGTACCGGCTGGATTAATCGCCGCGTACACGCTAAACAAGTTCGGATCGGCACTGTGCGTAGCTGAAATCGAATTCACCGCAAACGTGTGTTGCGCTCCGTCATAATTGCGGAATAATTTCAGTGCCTGGTAATTCGGATTCCCCGGATCGGGCGCCGTCCAACGCGAGGAAAAATCAACGCGCTGGCTGCCAAGCAGGCCGTACGCGTCTGCGTCGGCGAGATCATGCCTCTAGTTCGTGTACATGAGCCAGGTATTAAATGCTTTTTGGTCGGCAGCGACATGCCCGAGGACCTGCGTCGGCTTTGCAGTGACGGGGTCATAGCTGTGGGGCATATCAGGGATCTGCGTGAGATCTTTGACCGGGTTAGGCTGACCGTGGCGCCCTTAACTTACGGAGCCGGAATAAAGGGCAAGGTAATCGATAGTCTGGGTGCCGGCGTGCCATGCATTTGCACGACCGTTGCCGCGGAGGGCCTGCATCTTCCGGATCTCTTAAAAGAGTGCGTCGCCGAAACGGCTGACGGTTTAGTAAGATTGGTGCGAAAGCTGCACACCAACGAGAGCGCAAACAATGCTTGTAGTCTTGCTGGCCTCGAGTACGTGAAGGCTGTTTTTTCGAACGAAAAACTGGACGCTGCAATGCGTGACGTTCTCGGGCTCCCAGCGGGAGCGGCCCTTATTAGCCTGCCTGTTCGATAGTAGTCCCTTATTTGATGTTGCAACGCTGATCTTAAGAGCTGCGAAGGATGTGAAATATTTTCGTCCGACGCGAGCTTGGGGCTGGGAAAGCGCGCCAAATTTTGTTGTCACACTATTCGCTGCAAAACGCGCGCGCTGCCTGGCTGACCCGGTGGTCTCGCGCGTTGGCACGTCGGAAGCCGCGGGCTTGGCCGAAAGTGCCGGAGGGCTCGCGGCATTGATTTGCAGGCTGCATGACAATGCGAAGGCTAATAAAGTTTGCAGCCCCGTCGGCCTTGACTGTATCGAGACCGCATTTTCGAATGAACGACTTGACGCAGGCATTCGCCAGGTGCTCGGATCTGCGGTGGCCGCCCTTTAACGCGGCGCGGCGTCATGGTTGCAACACGCTCGGCCCAGCCGCCGGTCCTTGGCAAGAGGCCGAGCGTAAGCAGGACTTGGCCGACTTGGCGCCAGAGAGCCTCTCACAACTGTTGGCGCGCTCAACGGCTCGGCCATGACGCGGCCCGAAAGTTCCGTTCGACGGAACTCTGTGCAATAGTTGGCAAAAGTTCCGTTGCTGTTCCTCGCTCAGCACTTCAGTTGGCTATTGATGCCCGCCGCACGCTTCGGCAAGCTCCACCTGGAGGCACGCGCACATTGTTGAACGGGCTACCGCAATCGGGTAACGGCACAAAAGTGACCTCGCGCCTGAGTTAGCGCAACATAGCGAATGTGCTCGTGTCGCCTAATGGCGGCCTTTAGGGCGGGATATGCAGCGGCGCGGCGGCACAATTGGAAAAAAGACGGCTCGTCCGAAGTCGGCGACCAAACGCCGTGGCGCAACCAAACGAACGCCTACGCGCACCGGCGTGAGCGAAGACGCGGAAATCGGCCGGCTTCGGGCGGAGTTGCACGAGGCGCTGGAGCAGCAGGCCGCGACCGCCGAGGTGCTGCAGGTCATCAGCCGCTCCACCTTCGATTTGCAGACCGTGCTCTCGACGGTCGTTGAATCCGCCGCCCGGCTTTGTCTCGCCGACCAGGCCGCCCTCTTTCTGCGGGAGGGCGACGTTTATCGGATGGCGACGACGTATGGATTTCCAGTCGATGGGGGGAAGCCCCTGGCTCCGCTGCGGATCGACCGAACCAGCATGACCGGGCGTGTCGCGCTGGCGGGCAAGGCCATTCACGTTCACGACGTGCTCGCCGATCCTGAATACCGCGCCGCCGCCTATCAGCAGGCATTTGGCTACAGAACCAATCTTGGCGTTCCTCTCCTGCGCGACGGAACAACAATCGGCGTGTTTGCGCTTGTCCGCAGCGAGGTTAATCCCTTTACCGACAAGCAGATCGAGCTGGTGACGACTTTCGCTGACCAGGCGGTGATCGCGATCGAGAATGCCCGGCTGTTCGACGAAGTTCAGGCGCGCACTCACGACCTTGAGGAGTCGCTGGCGAGGCAGACCGCCACCTCCGAAATCCTGCGCGCCATCAGTCAATCGCCGACCGACGTGCAGCCCGTATTCAACAGGATCGTGGAGACCGCGGCGCGGCTACTTCGCTGCGACTTGGTGTTTGTCCATATTTGCGACGGTGCCACACTTTCGCCCGCGGCCCTGGCTTCGCCGGAAGGCTTGTTGGCTGACCTCGGGCCGACACATTTGCCGATCGATCCCGATCTGAACTTTCCGGCGCGCGCGATCGTGGACAAAAAAATGCTGCACCTGCCCGACTGGTCGCGCATCGACATGCCCGAACACGAGCGGAACATCCGCGACATGTTTGGCGTGAACTCGGCGCTGTACTTGCCGCTGTTGCGCGAAGACGAGTGTATCGGGCTGCTTACGCTCGTGGGAAAACGCGCCAATATCTTCGGGGCCGCTGAAATCGCCCAGGCGGAATCCTTCCGCGACCAGGCGCTGATCGCTATCGAAAATGCCCGGCTGTTCAACGAGACCAAGGAGGCGCTGGCGCAGCAGACCGCAACGTCAGAGGTACTCGGCGTCATTTCCAGTTCGCCGGGCGACTTGGCGCCGGTCTTTACTTCCATTTTGGATAACGCGACGCGGATTTGCCAAGCCAAGTTCGGCACTTTGTTCCTGCGCCAAGGCGAAGCGCTGCGCGTCGCCGCGCATCATGGCTCGCTGACGAAAGCCTGGGACGAGCAATGGCGTGTCGGAACGGTACTTCAGCCTGACGCCGAGCTTCAGGCGTTCCAGACCCTCGCAGCTCAGCGGTCAATCCAGGTTGTGGATCTAAGCACGGCTCCCTCCTATCTCGCCCGCAATCCCAAGGCCGTCAATTCGGTCGAGGTCGGCGGCATTCGCACCATGCTGACCGTCCCGGTGCTCAAGGACGACCAGGCAATCGGCGTCATTACCATCTTTCGTACCGAAGTCAGCGAATTCACCGATAAGCAAATCGCCTTGGTGTCGAACTTCGCCGCTCAGGCAGTGATCGCCATCGAGAACGCGCGGCTGTTAAGCGAACTGCGCGAATCGCTGGAGCAGCAGACGGCGACCTCAGAGGTGCTCCAGGTTATCTCAAGCTCGCCGGGCGAGCTGGCACCCGTCTTCGATGCCATGCTCGCCAATGCCGCGCGCCTGTGCGAAGCGCAGTTCGGCAATTTGCTGCTGTACGAAGGTAGCGCATTCCGGGTCGGCGGCCAGAGCAATATGCCTGCGGCGTTCGCCCAGCAGTTTCAGCGCGGCACGGTGTTTCAGCCCGGGCCGCGGGCGCCCGTCGCGCGCGCCGTGGTTACGAGGGAATTCGTTCATGTCGTCGACCTGACTTCGGATGAAGCCTACAAGGAGGGCGATCCTCCGGTCGTTGCCGTCACCGACCTCGGCGGCGCGCGCAGCATGCTGGTTGTGCCGATGCTCAAAGACGGCGATCCGATTGGAGCGCTGAGCATCTTCCGCCAAGTGGTTAAACCATTTTCCGACAAACAGATCGGTTTGGTTCAGAATTTCGCCTCGCAAGCCGTCATCGCCATCGAAAACGCGCGGCTACTCACCGAACTGCGAGAATTGCTGGAGCAGCAGACCGCCACCGCCGAAGTACTCAAGGTCATTAGCCGCTCCACCTTCGAACTCCAGACCGTGCTCAACACGTTGACCGAATTGGTGGTGCGGCTTTGTGGAGCCGACCACGCTTGGCTGTTCCAGCGCGAGGGCGATTTCTTTTACTGGGCTGCCGGATTCGGCCACGCCACCGATGTGCACAATCGCCTCAGGGATTATTTCCAGGGGCGGCCGGTTCCCGCCGACCGCAGCAGCATCACTGGACGAGTTGCGCTCGAGGGCGGCCTGGTCCACGTGACCGACGTGTTGGCTGATCCCGACTATAGCTGGGGCGAGGCGCAAAAGATCGGCGGGTATCGCACTGCGCTTGGCGCCCCGCTATTGCGCGAAGGGAAAATCGTCGGTGTGATCTTCCTGACGCGAAACGCACCGCGGCCATTCACACCGAAGCAAATCGAGTTGGCAACGACTTTCGCCGACCAGGCGGTCATCGCGATCGAGAACGCGCGATTGCTCAGCGAATTGCGCGAGCGTACCGACGATCTCGGCCGCTCTGTCGGCGAATTGCGCGCGCTCGGCGAGGTCTCGCAGGCGGTCAACTCGACGCTCGAACTCGAGACCGTGCTCGAAACCATCGTCGCCAAGGCGGTGCAGCTCTCCAACACCGATGCCGGGGCCATTTATGTGTTCGACGATTTAAGTCGCGAATTCCATCTGCGCGCCACCTACGGCATGAGCGATGAATTGATCGGCGCACTTAGCCACGCTCAAATTCGCCTTGAAGAGCGCAGCGTCGCGAAAATGATGGCCGAGCGCGCGCCGGTGCAAGTCGCCGATTTCGAACAAGAAACCCGCTCTGAAGTCGACGAAATCGTCTTGCAGGCCGGTTACCGGGCGAGGCTAGTGGCGCCGCTATTCCGCGGCGACGACATCGTCGGCCTTTTGGTGGTGCGCCGCCGCAGCCCAGGGGCCTTCCCGCCAAACACCATCGATCTGATGAAGACCTTCGCCGCGCAGTCCGCGGTGGCGATCCAGAACGCACGCCTTTATGAAAATGTCGGAACGCGGACGCGCGAACTTGCGGCTTCGCTGCAAGACCTGCATGCGGCTCAGGATCGCCTGATCCAGACTGAAAAACTCGCCTCCCTCGGCCAACTCACTGCCGGAATCGCCCATGAAATCAAGAATCCGCTCAATTTCGTCAACAATTTCTCGTCGCTCTCTGCCGAACTGCTCGACGAGCTTAAGGAGACGCTCGCGACCGTTTCCGTTGACGATAAGGTGCGGGCTGACATTGCCGAGCTGGCGGACATGCTGCGCGGCAATCTCGAGAAAGTGGTGCAGCACGGCAAGCGCGCCGACTCGATCGTCAAGAACATGCTGCTGCACTCGCGCCAAGGATCGGGCGAGCATCAGCTTGTCGACGTCAACGCGCTTGTCGAGGAAAGCCTCAACCTCGCCTATCATGGCGCACGCGCCGAGAAGCAAGGCTTCAACATTACGCTCGAACGCTCATTCGACCCAGCCGCGGGCAAGGCGGATCTGTTCTCGCAAGAGATCACCCGCGTGCTGCTCAATCTCATATCCAACGGCTTTTACGCAGCGACCAAGCGCAAGGCTGAAACGAACGGCGGCAACCATGAGCCGACCTTGTCAGCGGCGACAAAAAATCTCGGTGACCGTATCGAAATTAGAATCCGTGACAACGGCACCGGCATTCCGCCCGAGGTCAAGGACAAGATGTTCAACCCCTTCTTCACCACCAAACCGGCGGGCGAAGGAACCGGGCTCGGGTTGTCATTGAGCCACGATATCGTCGTCAAGCAACACGCCGGGTCGATTGAAGTCGACACGCGACCCGGCGAGTTCACCGAGTTTCGAATTGTACTGCCGCGGAGCGGGCGGGCGTAGCCTTTACAGGAGGAAATGGAGTGAGCCTTCTTATTCTGGTTGTCGATGATGAGCCGGACGTGGAGCAACTGTTTCGTCAGCAATTCCGGCGGGATTTGCGTTCTGGCCGCTTTGCCATGGAGTTTGCCCAATCGGCCGCGGCGGCGCTGGAGCGCATAGCGGCAGCGGCAGATCGCTCGCTGATCTTGATTCTGTCCGACATCAACATGCCGGGGATGAGCGGGCTCGAACTTTTGCCACGGGCCAAAAGCCTGCGTCCCGGCGTACCGATCATTATGATCACCGCTTATGGCGACGCGGAAACCAAGCGCGAGGCGCTGGAACAGGGCGCCGAGGCGCTGCTTACGAAGCCAATCGATTTCGGCAGCCTGCGCAGCGAAATCGATCAGCGGGTTGGAAGCGCTGCATGACGGCACAAATCCTCGTCGTCGACGATGAGCCGGACCTCGAAGCGCTGATCCAGCAAAAGTTCCGGCATCAGATTCGTGACGGGACGGTTGCGTTCTTATTCGCCCGCGACGGTGTGGATGCTTTGGACGTGCTGAAGTCCAACTGTGCCGTCGACATGGTGGTGACGGACATCAACATGCCGCGCATGGATGGGCTATCCCTTCTGCAAAGATTGCAGGAAAGCGAAGAGAAGGTTTCGACCATCATCGTTTCGGCCTACGGCGATATGAGCAATATCCGCACCGCCATGAATCGCGGCGCCTTCGATTTTCTGACCAAGCCTATCGACTTCCCCGACCTTGAAGTGACGCTTGCCAAGACCATTCGACACATTCAAGTCTTGCGCGAAGCGCGCGACCGACAAGCAACAGCGGAGCGTGCCCATGCTTCGCTCTCGCGGTATTTCTCACCTAATTTGGCTCAACGCCTCGCCAACGAGACCGAAGCGCTCGACTTGCGCGGGCAACGTCGCGAGATCGCGACACTGTTTACCGATATTGCAGGCTTCACGACGCTGGTTGAGACGCTCGAACCCGATGTTCTTGGCCCGCTCCTTAACGACTATCTCGTCGGCATGACTGATGTCGTGTTCGCTCATGACGGAACGCTGGCGAAGATCATCGGCGACGCCATTCACGTCCTGTTCGGTGCGCCGGGCGAACAACCCGACCAAGCCGCCCGCGCCGTCTCTTGCGCCTTGGCGCTGGATCAATGGGCGCAGGAGTTCTGCGAACGCTGCCGGCAGAAGGGGATTGCGCTCGGTGTCACCCGCATTGGCGCCCATGCAGGATCGGCATTGGTCGGCAATTTCGGCGGCGATCGGTTCTTCGATTACACAGCTTACGGCGACACCATCAACGTCACTGCGCGGCTCGAGACCGCTAATAAACAACTCGGCACCCGCATCTGCGTGAGCGCAACCTTAGCGGATAAAGTGGGCGAGTTTCACGGTCGGCCGGTTGGCGACCTCGTTCTGCGCGGCAGGACCGAGGCGCTGCGTGCATTCGAGCCGGTCTCCGGTGAGCGGTACAAAAATGCGGCGATGAACGGCTATCTGGAAGCCTTCGCAAAGCTGGAGGCGAACGATCCTTCGGCATTGGCGGCATTTGCGGCGCACCTCGGCAAAAACCCGGACGATCAGCTCGCCAGCTTCCACCTAAAGCGGCTTTTGAACGGTGCTACCGGAACGCGAATTGTCATGGAATGAGGTGAGTTGCGGTCTGCGCTCTTGACCCTTTCTGAGACGTCGGCATGCCATGCTCGAAAAGGGCCTTGATCCGTCCCCTCGCAATAGCTGTGCCGCTCGGCGATCCCACACCGGGAAGCGAACATGTAAACTACATCGCGGTAGGGGATATGGGCCGCGCCAAGGTGTGTGATCACGCGTTGGGCAGCAACATGAGATTGCCTGCTTGACGGCAAGTAACCGCCAAAGAACGCTTGGCAGCTCGCACGGGGGTGCACTTGACGCGAGCCCGTCAGCGCAGCTAGCCCTCATGGCCCGATTGTTTCGTTGGCAATCGGCATATTCACGCCGCGCCACCCTAGGTCCGCCATGACGATGATAGAGCCGTTCGATTTCAGGAACTTTCTCGCGCACCTAAGGCAGACCGGGGAGTTGGTCCAGATTGCCGAGCCCGTCGCACTCGATTATGAGGTCGGCGCACTCTGCCGCTGCCTCGCAGATCGTGCCGGCCCGGCCGTCTTGCTCACGAAGATCGCCGGCTTCGAGGGCCGCTGCGATAAAGTTGTCGTCAATATCTACGGGGAGAGGCGGCGGCTCGCGCGCGCATTCCGCGTCGCCGAAAGCGAGTTGCTCAGCTTCGTCAGCAAGCGCATGAAGCAGCGGATCGAGCCCGAGCCCTTCGAGGGGCCGGCGCCTTGCCAGGAAATCGTGCTCAAGGGCGACGATGCCGATTTGTCGCAGTGGCCAATACCGCTCTGGAATTCCGGCGACGGCGGTCCCTACATCACCGCCGGTCTTCACATCGTCAAGCACCCGGAGTTCGGTTGGAACATTTCCTATAACCGGGCTCAGGTCTACAATGGACGAGAGCTCGGCGTTTGCATGGCGCCGGATCATCATCTGCGGCTCACCACCGACGAAGCGAGGAAAGCCGGCGTCCGTGTGGAAGCAGCAATCATCATAGGTGCCCGACCATCCATCGCGATAGCGGCCGCGTCTGATCTGGCTCATGGCGATTACGAATTGCGCGCCGCCGGAGCCCTTGAAGGTCAGGCCATTCGCACCGTCCGATGCAAAACCGTCGACGTCGAGGTGCCCGCGGACAGCGAGATCGTGATCGAGGGCTATTACACCGGCGAGACGCGCCAGGAAGGGCCGTTCGTCGAATTCACAGGCTATCAGACGCCGATCATCACGAGCCCCGTTTTCACAGTAACGGCGATTACGCATCGCCGCGATCCAATTTATCAAGGCGTCTTTGCCGGTCGGCCACCATGCGAAACCAACACGTTGTGGCGCGAACTCGAAGAGGCGGAGGCCTTCACTAATCTGCGTCAGAAGTTCCCGCTGCTAAAGGCCGTGCACCGGCCGCCGCAGATCGGGCGCGACTTCCTCGGTATCGTTCAGATCGATCCGTCGCGGCTGCGCGAGGGCATTGTCAATACATTGTTGCTCGCGACGTCCGCGGTCATGCCGCGGCTGAAGTTCATCATCGCCGTCGACGACGACATCGACCTCTACGATCTGACGTCGGTGTTCTGGGCTGTGTCGACGCGTTGCGATCCGCGCGTCGACGTTCAGCAGGTGGCGGGAACGATGACATCGTGGCTTGATCCCTCCAGCGGGGGGCTGACCGGTAAGGTGTTCTTCAATGCGACAAAGAAGCCCGGATTCCGCGGTCAGATTCCGAGCTTTCCCGAAGCAGCGGTGGCGCGCATGAAGAACTTGCTGGAGGGGCATCTGCCCGCCGGCGGTCTTTCGGCGCCCGACGGCATCTAACGAGAACGCTGGGGTGGAATATTGAAATGCCCAAACTCATCGAAAGCATGGAAATCATTGCACGCTCGCGCGAGTTAACTCCTTCTGGACCCTGGCCGGCCGACGATGAGCGTGGCATGGCGAACGCGATCGGCCCCGGCACTTGGCTTCGATGTGCTCAGCATTTAACGGCGCCTGGAGCGAAATGCTACGAGCTCTCGCATCCGGTGACCGGCACGATGCCAAGTTCGCCGTTCGGAAAGCCGCTTAAGTTTCAGGCGCGCGAGACCCGCGGAATCAAAAACTCCCGGCATGCATCCAATATGGAAGAGGTGCTGAGCGGCGAGCCAGGGGCGCAGGGTACGCACATGGATGCGCTAGGCCATTTCGGTGCGCTTGATGCTGCCTGGAATGGCACCGACCCATTTCCGGTCGATCAGGTGAAATACTACAGCAGCCATAGCCAGTCGGCCGTTAAGCCGGATCCCCGGGGCATGCTGGCAAAGCTCGGCATCGACAAGGCGGCGCCGATCGTGACGACGGCGGTCTTACTCGACGCACAACGGTTCATTGGCGATGGCAAGCCGCTTGAAGCTGGATACGCGGTGACTGCCAAGGACGTCGAGCGCATGCTGGAGAACGAAGGCCTAAAAGAGCGGGGCATTTTGCCAGGCGATGTTCTTTATATCCACACTGGATGGGGCATGCGCTGGAAGGATCCCGACGTCGAGAAGGTCTATTACACGCAAGGGCCGGGTCTGGCTTACGATGCCGCGCGCTTGGCAGAGGAAAAAGGCGTTGTACTTGTCGCGCTGGATAATCCGTTCACCGATGCGGTCCGGTCGGGTCTGATGCGCGGCGAAGCGCCGGTCGCTGACGGCTATCCCGCCGATCTGCCGTTCGCCATTCACCATCATCTTCTGACACAGGCGGGCATCCACCAGATACAAAACGCTAAGCTCGACGAACTCGCCCGCGATGGCGTTTGGACGTCTTGCACCTTTATTCTGCCGCTGCGCGTCACTGGCGGCGCAGGGTCGCTAGTCCGGCCTATCGCGATTGGCGTGCCGCAACTGCGGTAGCCGTAATCGTCACGGGCGGCGCGTGCGCCGCCGCGTCTCGCCGCTCTAATAATCCGCAGGCGTCAGTCGATGATGTGGAGCTCATGCTTCATGCGCGACAGTGGCTCGCCACCCCCATCGCGAACGATATAGACGTCGCCGATGTGCCCGCCATTGTTCTTGTCCTTGTTAAGCACGTGAGGGTGGACGCTGATGGCCATGCCTTCTTCAAGGACCGTATCGTCATCGCTGACAATTGACGGCGGCTCGATTACGTCCAATCCGATGCCGTGCCCCGACCAGACACCCAAATTAAGTCCGGCCGCCAATCCAACCTGCTTCACTGGCGCGGCGGCATCGCTTGCTTTCACGCCGGGCCGTAACGCGCGCCCGCACGCAAGCGTCGCGTCAAGTGTGACGTCGAACAGCATTTTTCCCTCGTCCGTCGGCGGTCCGAGCGAAACCATGCCGCCTCGTTCGACCCAGAACCCGTCGGGGCCCGCGACTTCGATCCACAGGGTCACTAGATCGCCACGCTGCAATCGCCGCCTGGTCGCGCTGGAGACGCACAGATTGGTGGGGCCGCTGGTGACGAAAATCAGACTGTCGCAGGCGCCCATCAGGCGTAGCGTCCGTTCCGCTTCGGCGTGCAGCTCTATTTCCTCAATGCCCGGCTTGATGAAATCAAGATATGTGCGATAGACCGCGTCGGCGACAGCGTAGCTCTGCCGGATTTGTGTGATTTCGGCCTCGCTTTTAATCACCCGCGCCGTGTCGAATACGCGGGTGGCGTCAACGAACTTTATTCCCGGGCAGCGTTGCGTCAGGGACTCGTAGTCGGCGAACGACATCGTGCTCTTGAGGCCGGCGATGCCGATCGTTCGCATCGAGCCTCCCGAAGACTTGATGATCGATGCGAGGCCTTCGCCGGCATCCAGTGCATAATGAACCTTGTCAAAGCCTGAGGCTTCTTGGGCGATATATTGTTCGGCCTTGTTCAGGGTGAGGAGCTGTGGTGCCCCTTCGGGAAACAGCATGACGTAGGCTGCCCGCGACGGCACGTGGAAGTCGGTCAAGAAGCGGACTGCGCCGCGCTGGCCGAGCTGAGGGCGCGAAGCTAGTATCAATGCGTCGAGGCCCGCCGCCAGCATTCCTTTTCTTAAAGCATGCTGACGTGCGGCGGCGATTTCAGGTTGAAGCATCGGTCTCAAGCTCCTTTACGTAGTTTTGGATTTAACCTGGCTTTGCTGGCGCAGCTCCGCGCGTCGTTGGTCCGTAGCTGTTCGATCGACCGTTTTGGATTTCCAGTTCGCAAAGACGCCGTAGTCGCGTTCTGCGGCTTTTGCCGAGATCAGCTCGTTCTCTACGTCGGCGATGACCGAGGATTCGCTGCGTTCCCATGCCGGGAAGAAGCCGCCGCCGCCGCCGCCAGACACAGTGATCACGTCGTCGGGGCCAATAGCGTAGGTGCCCTTGGTAGCAACGGGTTTGTCGTTGAGAAGGACGCCCCCGAGCCCGCCGGCCCCTCCACCGAATTGACCGGCCGCCGGAAATTTTGCTCGATCTATCATGCAGGCCAGGGTCGTTTCCCGCCCACTCCTTACCCTAAATCGCACTTCCTGATCGCATCCACCGCGATACCGGCCCGGTCCACCGGAATCCTTGACGAAGCGTTTCGACAAAACCTGGACGGGCGAAACATTTTCGACGATCTCGACGGACGGGCCGGCAACGTTGGCCGGCCATGAGGTGCCCGAACTTCCATCTTGGACTGGCGTTGCGCCCATTCCAGTGTTGACGAGGAACCAGTATTCGAACGGTAAGCCGTCGTCGGTGGTGCTATGGATGGAGGGCAGGGCGAGCACCCCGGATTCGGCCGTCACGCGCTCAGGCACGATGCGGGAGAGCGCACCAAACACCGCCGCCGAAAGAAACATATAAAGGAGGTGTCGCGCCGCCGTCGGTGCCGGGAAGCGCGCGTTTACGATGGTGCCTTCTGGGGCTATGACTTGCAGTGGACGGAACAAGCCATCGTTGTTTGGAATTTCGGGCACCAGCGCGCTTTTGATGGCGTGGGCCGTCCAGCCGTATGTGACGTTCCAAACGCCGTTAAAGCCGCGCGCGATCTGCGGCGATGAGCCAGTGAAATCCACAACGATCTCGTCGCCCTTGACCGTGAGCGAAGCGTTGATGGTGATCGGCTGATCGACGCCGTCCATCTTGACCGCGTGGGCTGTAGCTTCCGTCCGGCAGCGCCTTGATGGCCGCCCGCATTGCCTGCTCGGAGCGATCGGTAATTTCGCGGGAAATCTCCTCAAGGCTATCCAGGCCATACTCGGCTAACAATTCCAGCATCTTGGCGCCGCCAACCTCGTTGGCCGCGACTTGCGCCTGAAAATCGCCGAGCACTTGGGCTGGCATCCGCACATTTCCGCGGATGATACTGAACAGCTCTTCATTCGGACGGCCGGCTTTCATCAATTTTGTCGGCGGAATGAGAAGCCCCTCGTCGTAGGTATCACGCGATGCCGACGAGAAGCCGATGCCGCCGATATCCGCCGCGTGCAAACATGTCGCGGTCCATGCCACCAGCTTTTCTCCCTGGAAGACCGGGCTGGCGAGCGTTACATCCCACTTGTGACCGGAGAACATCCAAGGGTCATTGCAGATGATTGCGTCGCCCGGCTCAAGCGAGCCGGCGAACTGCTGAGCAAGCAGTTGTATGCTGCGAACGATGCCGGTGAGCATCGATATCGTTCCGGTGCTGACCGACTGAACGATCATACGCCCCTCGGCATCGTGCACCGTGCTCGCGAAGTCTTCGCTTTCGCCGACGGCGGTTGAGAACGAACCCCGGAACAGCGCCTTTGCTTGTTCGTCCGCGACCGAAACGAGCCGGCTCCAGAGAATTTCAGTGGTGATCGGGTCAAGAGGCATCGGAACCATCAGCTTGAGCGGTGATGCGCAGATTTTGTTGGCGATCGATCTTGGCCCGCCAGCCCGGCGGGACGAGTGCCGTTGTTTCTCTTTCCTCAATGAAGGCCGGCCCTTCGATGACTAAGTCAGCAGGTAAAAGTGCGCGATCGTAGACGCCGCACGTCATCGAGCCGCGTTGGCCGAAATAGGCCGGCCGCTCGCCTTTTCGGGCGGCGTCCGCTGACTTGGCTGGGGTGATTTCCGGCAGCTTCAGTATCGGCGGAGGGCCTTGCACCCGCACATGCCAGCTGATGCACTCCACCGAATAACCGGCGTTTCGGCGTCGGTACAGCCGCTCGTATTCGGCATCGTAAGTCGCCCCGATTTCCTGAATTTCGTTCGGTCCGAGATCACCTTCCGGAATCGGTATCGTGATCTGGTGGACCTGCCCGCGGTAGCGCATATCGCATGCGCGCACCACGGTCATGCGACCGACTTCGACACCTGCGACACGGAGCAACGCGACCCCCTGATCTTGAATTTCCGCGAGCATCGCATTCAGACGTACGAGATCAAGCGAGCCTAGCGGCGACATGTAGCTGCGGGTGAAATCAAACGCGAAGGGCGAGGACAACATGCCGAGCGCAGAAGCAACGCCTGCGCCGCGCGGTATCATCGTCTCGGCTATCGACAACTTCTCGGCGATGGCGCAGGCATGGCTCGGGCCCGCGCCGCCAAAGCCAATTAAAGTATAAGCGCGCTGATCCTTACCCTTCTCGGCGGAATGAACGCGTGCCGCATTTGCCATGTTCTCATTGACGAGCTGATGGATGCCGAACGCCGCATCGAGCAGACTGAGACCAAGCGGCTTCGCGACCCGGTCGTGTATCGCTCTGCGCGACGCTTCGAGGTCCAAAGGCATCTGGCCGCCTAAGAAAAAATCTGGGTCGAAGTAGCCGAGAGCAAGGTTGGCGTCTGTCACGGTCGGTTCTTCGCCGCCTCGGCCGTAGCAGGCAGGCCCCGGATCGGCCGCCGCGCTTTCGGGCCCGACCTTTAGAAGTCCCATGGCGTTGATACGGGCGATGCTTCCGCCGCCCGCGCCGATTTCGATCATGTCGACGGCTTGAATCGCGATCGGCAATCCGCTGCCGCGCCGAAATCGATGTTCCCGGGCGACTTCAAAATCCGTGGTGCGAGCCGGATTGCCATCTTCCACAAAGCAGATCTTGGCGGTGGTTCCGCCCATGTCGAAGGACATCACCTTGGAAATGCCGGCGCGCGACCCGAAATAGGCGGCGGCCATCGCACCGGCTGCCGGCCCCGATTCGGCAACACGCACCGGAATCGCTTTAGCATGACTGCTGGTGGTGACGCCGCCGGAGACCATCATGTAAACGGTCTGATCGAAGCCGACGTTCCGCAGCTTATCCTCGAATCCTGAGAGGTATTTTTCCATCAATGGCTGAACGTAGGCGTTGATGCAGGTCGTCGAAGTCCGCGGCCATTCGCGGATCTGGGGAGCGACTTCCACCGAGAGCGAGACGTACATCTCGGGCGCGATGCGCCGGATGATTTCGCGCACCGCAATCTCGTGCTGCGGATTCTGGAACGAATGAAGAAAGCATACCGCGATACTGTCGACGCCTTCCGCAAGTAGTCGCATGATCGCTGCTTCGGCTTGGATCGTGTCGAGTGGGACGACGACGCTGCCATGTTCGTCCATGCGTTCGTCGATCTCGAAGCGAAGCCGTCGCGGCACCAGCGGCACCGGCAGCGGCGAGTTCATGTCGTAAAGGTCGTAGCGCTTTTCATTGCGCGACTCGAGAACATCGCGGAAGCCGCGCGTACACATCAAGCCGGTTCGGGCACCGGTGCGTTCGATCAGCGCGTTGGAGACCAGCGTTGTGGCATGCACGAGGCTTTCGAGATCGTGCGGCGCTAGCTGAAGCTCCTCAGTCAAAGTCGTGATGCCGCTTATCGCTCCCAGAGACGGATCGCGCGGCGTGGTCGAGACTTTTCCAAAAGTAACTTGCCCTGTTGCGCCGTCGATCATCACCGTGTCGGTAAAGGTGCCCCCGATGTCGATCCCGGCGCGATACATGGGCTATCCTCTCACCGGGGTGACGCACAACGGCTGCGCCCGAAGCGTGGTCATGATGTTATGGCGCGAGTGTTTCATCGTGCTGCGCGCGCCTTCGCAGTCTCTGCCGCGTCTACTTGTCCTTCCGCGGTCAGTACTGCCCCATAAAGCGCCTGAGCCGCCGATCCGGACACGATGCTGTCGCGAACGTCGCTGGCGAGGCTCTCGATATCCCGAGCGGAAGGATCACCAAAACCGCCCCCTCCGCCGGTCGTCTGTGTGAGCGTGGTGCCGGCCGGCAGGGTCGGGATGATTTCCATCGCATGAGGTTCGTAAGTCGAGCCGTCAGGCATCTGCAACGTGATGTTGTTGACACCGCCACTTCGGCCGCCGTGAAGGCCGAAGGCCGGCGTGTCACGTCCGTCGCCCTGAGTGACGGCGATCATTTCAACGGCATCAAGCCGGCACACCAATTCAACGCCCAGTCCGCCGCGCCATTCACCGGCACCAGCGGAGTTTGTCAGGTACTCGTGTTTGATGAGAACGTGGGGGTCTTGAATTTCAAATAATTCATAGTCGTGTGTGCGCAATGCCGGGCAAAAAACCGGCGCGGCTTGGCTATACCCGTCCATTCCACGAACGGCGCCGCTTCCGCCTTTCAAGCCGAGGAACAGGATGTCGTGGTACCACCGCTGTGTCACCGGATTGATTCCAGTGACCCGTGCGACCAGCGGGCGATTCCAAGCTGCTGAAACGCGCGCCGGAAGAGCCTCGGACATTGCCTTCATGATTGCTTCGAAATTGGGAACGCTCAAGAAGTTGCCGTAGAATGTTGCGGCGGGAAATTTAGGGTTCAGAAACGTCCCTTCAGGGATCTTCACTTTGATCGGACGAACGATGCCGTCATTGTGCGGAATTGCGGGGTCGACCAGCATGAGTAGCGACATGATCGCGGCAGACCAGCTCGACGCGAACGGCGCGTTGGTGTACCGAATGTTTTGCTGATCAGTTCCGGAATAGTCGAGTTCTATCTCCTCGTCTTTGACGGCGATCGTCACCCGAATGGTGCATTCTTCTCGACCGTGCTTGGTGTCGAAAATCGCCGAGCTTTCGCCGCGATATATTCCGTTGGGTATTTCCCGGATTTCCGCGCGCATCCGAGCTTCGGCCGAATCCATCATCCAGCCGGTCGCCTCCTTGAAGGCGGGCAGGCCAATTTTCTCGACCAGCGCGGCGACTTCGCGCCGTCCGACTTCACACGCTCCCATCAGAGCTCGCATGTCTGCTTCGACGATATCGCGCAGACGCACGTTGGAGAAAATCAGATTCCACACATCGTGCCGCGTCCGGCCGGCGTCGCAGACCTTGACCGGCGGGATGCGGAAGGCCTCCTGCCAGACTTCGGTGGCCTCGGGGTTGCAGCCGCCGGCGACCGCCCCGCCGATGTCCGCTTGATGACCCTTGCAGGCGACCCAGGCGACGATCTCTCGGTCGTGGAACACCGGCACCAGAACTCCGGTGTCGGCGTGCTGAAGGCCGCCGTAGTAAACATCATTATGTAGAATGACGTCGCCCGGATGGATGTCGTCGCCGAAGAACTTGCGGACGTGCTGACAAGCAAGGCGCAGCGACAGTGCGATGATCGGTATGTATTCGGCTTGCTCGAGGATTTCGCCTTGGCTATTGAATATCGCCGTGCCGAGGTCGCCCGCTTGATTAAGCAATGGAGACCGCGTGGTTCGTAGTACGGTGACGCCCATCTCCTCGGCGATCGACCGGAGCTTGCGTTGAAGAACCGCAGCAAGAAATACATCAACGCTCATTGAAATCCCAACCGCACCCTAAGATCCTGCGGCGCGTTCTTTTGGCAGAGCACAAAACTGCCGACCGTATCCGTCTTGAGGTCGAACTCCGTAGGCACAAAGATGCTGGTATTTGCCAACTCAATGATTGCCGGGCCGGTGATTTTGTTGGTCGCCGACAGCCGGCCGCCACGGTAGACCGGCACCGGCTTCTTGGCCGCCGCGTCCGGCAGATAGACCGGACGCGATCCGACCATAGCCATTTCAGAAGCGGAATCGCCCTGACTTGGAGCTGCTAGCCCAATCCGTTCGTTCTCGCCGAAACAGGTAACGGCTAAATCCACGACCTCGATCGATTGCTCCGGCACTGCATGTCCATAGAGCTTGGAATGCAGATCGTGAAAGCGAGTCGCGATTTTCTCCCGGTCGCCTTCGAGTTCTGCCGGCTGCACATCGACGTCGATTTCGCGATATTGGCCAACGTAACGCAGCCGCGCCAACGGGCGCGCCCGAATCCGTGAGCGCGGGACCTTGTTGGCCAGTAGAGCCGCGACGCCCTGCTGCGTCATGTTGTCGACAACGCGCGCCCATAACGTGCGCGTCAGCGGTGTCCAGAGGTCCAAAGAAAGAATGGACGAAGTCGTATTTCAACTCGGACATTAACAGCCCGACCGCACAGAAAACCGACGCCAAGTGCGGCACGATTACCACCGGGATATTCAGTTCCAGTGCAATCGGCGCGGCATGAACGGGCCCTGCGCCTCCGGCTACGATCAGCGGCACGGTCCGCGGATCCGTGCCTCGGTTCACGGTGATCGCGCGAACGCCAGCCGCCATATTCGCGTTGATGACTCGATTGATGCCGGCGGCGATCTCGACGATGCTCGCGTTGAGTTTCGCCGCCAGAGGCTTCAAAGCCGTGATCGCGCGATCGACATCAATCTTCATCCGCCCGCCCAGAAAATATTCCGGGTTGAGATAACCGAGCGCGAGATCGGCATCGGTACACGTCGCCTCGGTGCCGCCGAGACCGTAGCAGGCAGGCCCGGGATTTGACCCGACGCTCTGCGGACCGACGTGGAGCAGGCCGCCTTGATCGATCCACGCGATGCTGCCGCCGCCGGCTCCGATGCTGTGAATGTCGACCGTGGGGAGTCCGATCACGTATCCGTCGAACTCCATGTCGCGGACGACGAGCGGTGCACCTGACTGAACGAGCGCCGCATCGAAGCTCGTCCCGCCCATGTCCACCGTGACAGCATCCTGGAAGCCGTGAACGTCGGCGAACCGCGCTCCCGCTATTGGGCCCGCCGACGGACCGGACATGATTGTCGTGACGGCGGCGGCCTGCACCCGCTGTGGCGCCGCAAGGCCGCCATTGGACGTCATGATCAGGAACGTGCCACCGAAGCCAATGCGAGTGAGCAGATCAACCAGCACGTCCAGATATTTTTTCAGAATCGGACCGACATAGGCATCAAACACGGTCGTACTCAGGCGGTCGTAGAAACCGGCCCGCTTGAGCAGATGTGACGAAACGGCGACGTACCCATCGAACCGCTGCTTGACGAATTCGGCGGCGACGCGCTCATTGGCATCGTTGGCGTAGGCGTGCATGAAACACACCGCGACCGCCCTGATGCCCTCCCGTTTTGCTAACTCGAGCGCGGCGGCGATGTCGTCTTCATGCAGCGGTTGGGTTATCTCGCCGTCCTTTGTAGTCCGCTCGGCGACGCCGATGCGAAGATAGCGAGGCACGAGCGGTTCCGGAGCACTATAATGATTGTCGTATTGGCGTTCCTTGACGCCACGTCGCATCTGCAGTGCATCGCGAAAGCCGGTGGTCGTCAGCAGCATAGCAGGCATGCCGCTGCGCGTGAGAACGGCGTTGGTCGTTACGGTTGTCCCATGGACAATCAGCTCGATATCCGCGCAAAGCAGTGCAACGCTGACGCGCAATTGCGCTGCCAGATCATCAAGGCCGGATAGCACAGCCTTCGCAGGATCGTTTTGCGAGACAAGCGTCTTTGCCCATAATTGCTTGCCGCCGCCGAACAGAAAGAAGTCGGCAAATGTCCCGCCGACATCAATCCCCAGTTGATATTTCATTGCGTATCTGCAGCTCGCAACTGGCACTCTAATAACGGCGAGCGCGGAAGGAGGTTTCGACCGGCTAATCTAGGGCGTCATCGGAGAGCTTGCTCTGACGGATCAATAATTTCAACCTTAAAGTAATTTAACTTTAGACTACCCCTCCGTGCTCGCACCGAGCAATCAAGTGGCTCGCAACGCGGTGTCGTTTCGTCGGCAACACTAAAGTGGCCTTTCGTAATAAACTGGGCCGGCGAGCTTGTAAAAGAAGCACGACTAACGAAGCTCGCGCGTTGCGCAGGCGGTGTGTGGAATTTGGAAAGAGATACGCGACGAGTGTGGGAACGCCCGAACGCTCGTGCATCGGTATCCGCGGCGGCGCGTGCCTCGAACTGAGAACTCGCGCGAACCTTCTTAAGGTCGGGGAAGGCGCGTCTGTGAGTTGCGCCGCGAGGCTGCCCTCGATCTCGGCAGCGCCGGTGACATTGGCCGATCGAAATAATTTTAGATTTAAACGATTATGATATAGTCGACCGAGCGTCGGGGTGTGTCGTCCGGTCGCGCGGACGCAAAAGCTCGAATCGTATCGGAACGCTTGCCAAAATGCTGAGGTCTCCAATGAATTTGAAGTTTGGTACGACTGGCAAGACCCGCAGAGGTTTCCTGAAACAAGGGTTCCCGGCGCTGGCCGCGCTCGCCAGTTCAGCCGCGCTGCCGCGTTACGCGTTCTCCCAGTCGCGCCTGTCCGGCTCGGTTAAAATCGGCATCCTTCTTCCGTTCAGCGGGCCGTTCGCCTTGCTCGGACGAGAGCAGTTGAACGGCGCCCGAACCTATCTCAAGATGGCCGGTGGAAGCTTCGATGGGATGGCGGTCGAGTTTGTCTCCGAGGATTCACAGGGCGATCCGGCGATCGGACTGCAAAAAGCCCAGCGGCTAGTCGAATCGAGCAACGTCGATATCACCGCCGGCATCGTTTCGAGCGCGGTGGCTCTCGCGGTGCGAGACTATTTCAACAGGAACAAAAAACTCCTGGTGATCTCGAACGCGTCAGCCAATGGGATAACGTCGGGACAGGGACGCAGCCGCTACATCTTCCGCGTATCGTCGAGCTCCTGGCAGAACTCCTATCCGCTTGGTCCTTGGGCAGCTGAGAACGTCGGCAAGTCCGCGTTCCTGGTCGGATCCAACTATGCGGCGGGGCGAGAGCTGAACCAAGGCTTTTCTGAAGGATTTACCAAAACCGGCGGAAAGGTAATCGATCAGATCTATCCGCCGCTCGGAACGACCGATTTCGCTCCGTTTCTCTCCAACGTCAAGAACCTGGGCGCCGAGTTCGTTTACGCGTCGCTCGCGGGCGCTGACGCGCTCAACTTTGTGAAGCAGTACGCACAATTCGGTCTCAAGGGAACGGTGCCTCTGATCGGCTGCGGCTCGCTGACGACAAAGGACGTTCTCGATGCAGAAGGCGACAGTGCGGTCGGCATCCACACCAACTACGCCTACACGCCCGAGCTGGACAACGCGGTGAACAAGGCCTTCGTCGCGGCCTTTCGAAAGGACTACAATGTTGCGCCGTCGCCCTATGCTTCATGGGGTTATGACGCTGTCCAGTTGATCCACAAGGCGCTTCTTGTGACGAACGGCGATAAGAACGTAGACAAGCTGATCGCGGCGATGGAGAAAGTGCAGCTCGACAGTCCGCGCGGTTCGATTAGCTTCGACCCGGAATCTCACAATGTGGTCCAGCGGCAGTATCTGCTCGAGGTGCAGAAACAGGCAGATGGGCTGGCGAATGTGCCGGTCAAAGTCCTCGGTGTCTTCAGCGACCGCGCGCAGATTTCATAGCGACGAAGCGGGCAGTGGAAGGTAGAAGCGCGCGGTGCACATAGCGTCGTTCATCGTCGTACAATTCTTGAACGGACTATCCTATGCCGCTCTGCTCTTCCTGCTTGCGAGTGGGCTGACAATTATTTTTGGACTGATGAATGTCCTCAATCTGGCCCATGGCTCCTTTTTCATGGTCGGCGCCTACGTCGGAGTGAGCGCAGCTCAACTGACCAAGAGCTTCACTCTGGCCGTACTGTGTGGCGGCGCTGCCGGTCTCGTCGTAGGGATTCTGGTCGAAACACTTCTGCTACACAAATTGTACCGCCGGTCACATCTAGACCAAGTTCTGTTGACGCTCGGACTGATTTACATCATCGGGGATTTGGTTCGGTGGGAATGGGGCGCCGGCTTCATGTCGCTGCCGCCGCCCGCTGCGCTCGACTTCTCCGTTCCGCTGTTTGACACGGCCTATCCGGTTTATCGGCTGTTTGTTGCTGGCGTCGGCATCGGACTGGCTTTGTTGTTGTGGTTTGCTGAGCGGCGCACGATTTACGGCGCCATCGTCCGGGCGGGCGTTTTGGATCCCGAGATGGTCGCCGGCGTCGGTATCAATGTGCGGCGGGTCTTTCTCTGTGTTTTTGCGCTGGGCGCCGCGTTGGCCGGCGTGGCCGGCGTGCTCGGCGCTCCAGTTATCGGCGTCTATCAGGGGATCGATGCGACGGTGCTGATCACGAGCCTTATTGTCGTTGTCGTCGGCGGCCTCGGTACGCTCGCCGGTTCGTTTTGGGGAAGCATCATTGTCGGGATGGCACAAACGTTCGGCTCCGCTCTTATGCCGAAACTGTCGATGTTCTTGATCTTTGCCGTCATGGCGCTCGTGCTGCTGTTTCGGCCGCAAGGATTGCTCGGACGAAGGATTCGGTAGGGCATGCTGCGGCGCTTGCTGAAGCTGGCGGTTCTGCTGGGCTTGCTCGGCTTCCCGCTTGTCGGCTCCAGCTACGGCGTTAGCATTCTCACGATCATCCTGATCTACGGCGTGTTCGCCATGAGCCTTGACCTCTTGATGGGGTACACGGGCTTGGCATCGTTCGGGCACGCCGCATTCCTCGGTATCGGCGCATACGCGGCCGGCCTCGCGGGGATCAACCTATCCGCGAGCATTTGGGTGACCTTCACAATCGGTATTGCGGCGTCCGCTGCTGGGGCAGTGTTGATCGGCGTTCTCGCCATTCGTTCGGGTGGTGTCTATTTTCTCATGCTCACCCTTGCGGTGGCGCAGCTTATCTTCGCGTTTGTTGCTAGCGGCGACTTTGCAGGCGGTGCTAACGGGCTTCCCGGTATACCGCCTCCCGAGTTCGCTCCGCTGTGGGAACTTGCCGACTTCTCCGACAGGACGCCGTTCTACTATCTCACTCTCGTTATGGCGCTGGCGAGCTTCTGGTTCCTTCAAGGCCTGGTCAAGGCGCCGTTTGGACGCGTGCTGGTCGGCATTCGCGAAAACGAAGGGCGCATGCGAGCACTTGGATATGCTACCGACCGTTACAAGCTCGCCGCGTTTGTCATTGCTGGAACGTTCGCGGGAGCCGCCGGCTGCTTTTACAGTTACGACCGCGGCTTCACGTCGCCGGAAATTCTCAATTGGACCACTTCCGGAATGGCAATCGCAATGGTGATCATCGGTGGCACCGGCACGTTGATCGGCCCGTTCATTGGCTCGGGCGTCTACACCGTGCTCCAGGACGTGCTGAGCTCGTATACCGATCGATGGCAACTCATTCTCGGCGTGATTTTTCTCGTCTTCGTCTTTGCTCTTCGCGACGGGATTGTCGGCAGGTTTCGGCGCCTGATGGTACGCCGCACGTGACTGGGGTCGTACTCGAAATCACCGATTTGCGCCGGGCCTTCGGCGCGGTGAATGCGGTCGATGGCGTCACTCTGCAAATCATGCGTAACGAGCGGCGTGCAATCATCGGGCCGAACGGCGCGGGAAAAACCACATTGTTCAATTTGATCAGTGGGGAGCTGCCGCCGACGTCAGGCGCGATCCTGTTCGACGGCGAACAGATCGGGGAACTCCCGCCGGAGGCTCGCGTCGCACGCGGCTTGGGCCGGACGTTTCAGCGGACGAATCTGTTTCCGGAACTGACCCCGCTCGAAAGCGTCAAGCTCGCGGTGCAACGGCGCCGCCACCTGGCGCATCGGTGGTGGCGCCACCGCGCGGTCGAAGCGCAGCTCAATGACGAGAGTCGTGCGATCCTCCTCAAGGTCGGCCTGGAAAAGGTCGGCGACGAGCGCACGCGGAACTTATCCTATGGTTTCCAGCGGCAGCTTGAGGTGGCCTTAGCGCTTAGCGACCGCGCCGCACGTGCTGCTTCTCGACGAGCCAACGGCCGGGCTCTCACCGGCAGAGACCGGTGAAATGCGGTCTTTGGTTGCTTCGCTGGATCGATCGCTCACCATCGTGATCATCGAGCACGACATGGACGTCGTTTTCGCCATCGCGGACCGGATTACGGTTCTCCACAATGGACGCGTGTTCGCGGACGGGACGCCTGAGGGTATCCGCGGGAATTCCGGAGTCCGCGACATTTATTTTGGGCTCGATGAACCAGCCCATTAGGGCCGGACGGACTGCTGTAAGGATGCTCGAAGTTCACGAAATCCATACTTATTACGGGGACAGCTACGTCCTTTACGGCGTTACGCTGCGTGTTGGCTCTGGCGAACTTGTTTCGCTGCTTGGCAGGAACGGCGTAGGCAAGACCACGACGCTGCGCAGCATTATCGGATTTACGCCGCCGCGGCAGGGCAGCGTGATGCTGGACGGCCGGGCGATCCAGGGATTTGCGCCCGAACGGATCGTGCAGCTAGGCATCGGCATCGTACCTCAGGGGCGTCGCGTCTTCGCAGATCTCACGGTTTGGGAAAACTTGCGCATCGCCGCGCGCCGCAAAGACGACGGATGGACGATCGAGGGCATCTACAATCTGTTCCCGAGGCTGCGTGAGCGCACCGGGATAAACGCTGGTGTTCTTTCCGGCGGCGAACAGCAGATGCTCGCGATCGGCCGCGCGCTCATGGGCAATCATCGAGTGATCCTTATGGACGAGCCGTCCGAGGGGCTATCGCCCGCCGTCGTGGCAGAAGTTCGCGACATCATTTTGAAGTTGAAGCAGACCGGGCTTTCGATCCTGCTCGTAGAGCAGAATTTCGCGCTCGCGCTATCGGTCGCTGATCGCGTCTACGTGCTGAATAAGGGCCAGGTGGTATTCGAGGGAACGCCCGCGGCTCTTGCTGCGGATGAACTGGTAAAGGCGCGATACCTGGGAGTTTGAGACGTTGAAGGGCTCTGGGCGACGAGCGGCCCCGGCCACAATGCTGGCGGACGTCCGCGCTGATCAGCATTTCATTCGCTGAAGTTATCAAGACCGTCAACGATACGCTGGGCAGTATCGCCTTGGCCGTCGCCGACGACGAAGTCGAAGAGTCTCAGCGACGCCGTGCTGCCGAGTTCACAGATGCGAGGCTCGATAACGCCATGCGAAAGACCGTCGAAGGGAGATTTGGCTATCCGCCGTTCTTAATTTGCATGCGGTAGTTGCATGCTGTTAGCGCACGCACGAAATTGAGCGAGCACGTTCGTTCAAATACTCAGCTCGGACAAGCCGACGCGCTCGGGTTTGTAGCCGCGATCGAGAATAGCCTGCCACCACGGACGGTTGTTCAGATACCAGCGAACTGTTTTCGCGAGCCCGGAATCGAATGTCTCTTCGTGCGCGCCAGCCGAGTTCGTTTTCAAGTTTTGACGCATCGATGCCGTAGCGACGGTCGTGCCCGGGCCGATCGGTAACGAACGAAATCAGGCGGTGTCGAGAACCCAGTGAGGAGGGTTCAAATCGATCAAGCAGGTCGCAGATCGCTTGGACGACCGTCAGATTGGCACGCTCATTGCGGCCGCCAACGTTATAGGTTTCGCCAATGCGGCCGCGCTCGAGCACGTGGGTAAGTGCTTTGGCGTGGTCTTCGACATAGAGCCAATCCCGCACATTCTGGCCGTCGCCGTAAACCGGCAGCGGTTGGTCGGCGAGGCCTTTGATGATCATGAGAGGAATTAATTTTTCAGGGAAATGGTAGGGTCCGTAATTGTTCGAGCAGTTTGTGATGATCGTCGGCAGCCCATAAGTCTCGCGCCAAGCGCGTACCAGATGGTCTGATGAGGCCTTGGAGGCGGAATAGGGTGAGTTCGGCGCGTAGGCGGTAATTTCGCTGAATAGTCCCTCAGGTCCGAGCGTGCCGTAAACTTCGTCTGTTGATACGTGATGAAAACGGAAGGATTTCTGCGCGGCCGGATCGAGGCCGCGCCAATGCCGCAACGCCTCCTGCAGTATTGTGAAGGTGCCGACCACGTTGGTCTGGATAAACTCAGACGGCCCATCGATCGAGCGGTCTACATGACTTTCGGCCGCGAGATTCATCACGTAGTGCGGCTGGTATTGATCAAAAAGTTGCCGCAGCGCCGGAGCATTGCAGATGTCTACGTGGGCGAAGCGGTAGCGGCTGTTGCCCTCGGCCTGCGGGATCGAATTCGAGACAGGCCGCATAGGTAAGCTTGTCGATATTGACGACGAAAGCATCCGTGTCGTCGAGCAGATGCCGGATAACGGCCGAGCCGATAAAGCCGGCGCCACCGGTGACGAAGATGACGACGCCTCTAAACCGCATGCGTCGGTGCTCCGTGCTGGGATTGGGCGAAGGAGCGGTGAATGCCCAGCAGATACTGGCCGTAGCTGCTCTTGGCGCATCGCGCTGCGAGCTTTTCGAAATGATCGAGGGTTATGTAGCCGAGCCGCAACGCGATTTCTTCCGGACAGGCGACACGCAGCCCCTGACGTTGTTCTAAAATCTGGACAAAGTGGCTCGCTTCAACCAGTGATTCGTGAGTGCCGGTGTCCAACCATGCAAAGCCACGCCCCAGTACTTCGACGAAAAGGTCGCGCCGATCCATGTAAGCCCGATTCACGTCGGTAATTTCCAACTCCCCGCGTGGCGACGGCTTCAGGCCGGCAGCAATGCGAAGCACGTCGTTGTCGTAGAAATAGAGGCCAGTCACCGCTATGTTCGACTTCGGCCGTAGCGGTTTTTCCTCGATCGAGACCGCGCGTCCCGAGCTCATCGAGTTCTATCACGCCATATTGCTCGGGTGATTTTACCGCGTATCCGAAGACCGTCGCACCAGTCTCCCGAGCATGCGCGCTGGCCAGCATTTCCTGCAAGCCAGAACCGTAAAAAATGTTATCGCCCAGAACGAGTGCGACCCGTTCAGTGCCAACGAAATCAGCGCCGATGATGAACGCATCTGCCAGGCCGCGGGGCTGGTCCTGGTGCAAATACGAAAAGCGGAGACCGAAGTCTGAACCGTCGCCGAGCAATCGTTCAAACAGCGGCTTATCCTGCGGCGTGCTGATGATCAGTATATCGCGAATGCCAGCAAACATGAGGGTTGCCAGCGGATAGTAGATCATCGGCTTGTCAAAAACCGGCAGCAATTGTTTCGATACGACCGACGTAACCGGGTAAAGCCTGGTCCCCGAACCGCCCGCCAGAATTATACCCCTCATCTACAACTGATCCTCGCTTCCCGCGCCGGCTCTGCACAGCGGAAATCCCGACTTCCGCTGCAGTTCAAGGGCTGGAATTTTATGCAGAACCAAGTCCTTGTTTAATATATTCGCAACGCAGGGTAAACAGGACGCGTCATGATTAGCCTGCCGCGTTTCGAGGAAATGCCATGAAAGTAGTCGAAACCGAAATCCCGGGCGTGCTGATCATTGAACCGAAGGTCTTCGGCGATAATCGCGGGTTTTTCACGGAACTCTATCACGCGAACCGTTACGCCGAGAGCGGAGTGTCAACGACATTCGTCCAGGACAATCTTTCGCGCTCGGCACGCAATGTCCTCCGCGGTCTGCACATTCAAAACCCGAAGCCGCAGGGCAAACTCGTCACCGTGCTCAAGGGAGCGGTTCTCGATGTCGTGGTCGACGTCCGGGTCGGTAGCCCCACGTTCGGGGAACATGTGAAAGTCGAACTCAATGACGAGAACCGGCGGCAATTCTGGGTCCCCCGCGGGCTCGCCCATGGGTTTCTGGTGTTGTCGGAGACCGCGGACTTTTTCTACAAGTGCGACGACTTCTACAGCCCGCCTGACGAGCTGGTACTGAAATGGGACGATCCGGAACTTGGTATAGATTGGGGCTGCGACTTACCGGAAGTCTCGCAAAGAGACCGCGACGGGCGACCCTTAGCTGATCTTGTGGCAGCCTTGCCCAAATTTTAAAGGCAATGTGAGGAACGCTGCGCTGACGTTTCGTTTATCGCCGCTTGGCTCTGATGACATTACGTGCGTGGCGCAACCACTGCAAAAAGGTAGGCGGCCAGGCAACTAATCGCAGAACACGGCGCCCTCAGGCCCAGCAATCGGCAAAATTCAATAAACGATCATTCTCGATACAAAGTACCGGCGCATTGATGCGGACAATCCCCCGAGGCCGTTGTTGTGGCATGGCTAGTCTGTGGCCGGAGCGCTACTCCTGGACACGTTGTGCAGATAGGCTTCAATCTGCCCGAGTGACGTTATGCCGGGTTCTCGATTGGCTTCGTTTCGCAATTCAGGCTTTGCTGGCTGATATCGGGCGGCGGATCCCGTCGGGATTATCGTTTGACGTTTTCCGCCCGCCACCGCTTCAATCTCCATGTGCGGCTGCGTTGCAAGGCTTTGAGATAACAATCAGCGCGTGACGCAGCTCTCGAGAATGTCGTTGCAACACCCAAAGAAATGAATTTTGCTTTGCGCTCTGCTCACGGTCCGAGCGAATTGACGTTCGCAGTCCCAGGGAGTTCGTCGTCGATGGATGCGTTAATGAGACCGAGCACCATCGCTGTGGTTGGCGCAACAAATAAACGCGTAACGCGCGGCAACCTGGTTCTCAAGAACATCAAGATGGCGAACTTCAAGGGGAAGGTCTATGCCGTTCATCCCAATTACGAGGAGATCGAAGGCTTTCCCTGCTACCCCTCGGTTGCCGCGATACCGGGCGGTGTCGAATCCGTCGTCGCCGCGGTTCCGGCACCCGGCGTTGCCGATCTGTTGGAGGAGTCGTTCGCGACGGGCGTGCGCGGCGCGGTGGTTCTAGCCAGCGGGTTTGGCGAGGCTGGACACATGGAGGAAGAGCGCGTCGCGCGACTGCGTGCGCTCGCCTCGCGCGGGATGGCGATTTGCGGTCCGAATTGTTACGGCGTTTTCAATCTGCAAACCGGGGCCGCCACCTTCAGCGGCCCGCTCGCCGAACCGACGGTAGCGGGATCGGTGGCGCTTGTCTCGCAGAGCGGGGGCTTTAGCAGCCTGATTTCCGACCCGCTCATGGAAGACCGCGGCGTCGGCTTCAGCTTCCTGGTGTCCTGCGGCAACCAGATCGGAACATCGGTCGAAAGTTATCTCGAATATTTCGTCGAGGATCCTGGAACGAAAGTGCTCGCAGCGTTTGTCGAAGGCTTCCGTGAGCCATGGAAGCTCGAGCAGATTGCGACACGCGCTCGTCAACTCGACAAGCCGATCATCGTATTGAAAGCAGGGCGCACAGCGGCGGGCAAACGCGCGGCACTGTCGCATACCGGTTCGATCTCAGGCAGCACCGAAATTCTGGCGTCGATGCTCGATCGCTACGGGATCCTGCAGGTCGACGGACTCGATGAGCTGTGCGAGGCGATCTGCCTGTTCGCGGTTATCGGCAAGAAGCCGCCGCCCAGTCGCGAGATTATCGTGGTCACCGGCAGCGGCGGCGAAGGCGCCCATGTCGCCGACGCGATGGAACAGGTTGGTCTGCGTCTCGCACCGCTTACTGATGAAACCAAATCGGCGTTGGCGTCGGCGCTGCCCGATTTCGGTGCGGCAGACAATCCGGTCGACGGCACCGGCACGATGTTTGAAAATCCTGAACTGCTACCGCGGCTGTTATCGAATCTGCTGCGAGGCTCCCGGTGTCTCGTTGCCGTAAACCTTGGCGCGCATCCGCCCCGCAGAGATTACGCTCCGATGCGGGCCTTCGCGCGGGTCATGGCGGATTTTGCTAACGAGCACGATGGCCGGATCATCGCCTACACGACCAGTTCGCTCGGGCCCGTCGACCACGAGCTGGCGGATATGCTGCACACCGTGCGAATTCCGTTTCTCCTTGGTACGCAGCGGTCGATGAAGGCGATCTCGCTTCTGCTCGACTACGCGGCGCGCGGCGACCGGCGTCCAATCGCGGCCGCCCGGCCGGCGAAGACGGCCGAACAGAAATTCACAGCCGGCGTGCTGTCATTCCTGCAGTCGAAGGAACTGCTGGAAACGTTCGGCATACGCGTCGTCAACACGGTGCTGGCGAAGACCGCCGCCGAGGCCATCGCCGCGGCCGGCTCGTTCGGCTATCCGGTCGCGCTGAAGGTCGAGTTGGCGCAATTGTTGCACAAGAGTGACGCCGGATGCGTCATTCTCGGATGTAAGAGCGCAGCCGAGGTGTCCGAAGCTTTCGCCAAGATAGAGGCCAATGCCGCCAAAGCGGGAGTGCCGGTCATCGACGGCGTCTTGGTACAGCCGATGGCTGATAGGCTTGTGGAAATGTTTGCCGGCATCACCGCGGACCCTGTTCTCGGTCCGGCGATCGTGTTCGGCCTCGGCGGGATATTTATCGAGACCATCAAGGACACAGTGACTGAAATTCCACCGATCGACGAGCAGTTGGCGCTCGAGATGATCCATCGCTTGCGCGGCAAGTCTGTTCTGCTGGGTGGCCGCGGCACCGCGCCCGCCGATATCGAAGCCGTGGCCAAGGTGCTGGTCGCGCTCGGCGAGCTTGCTTTAACGTATAAAGACGCGCTGGTGTCTGCCGATCTCAATCCGTTGATGGTCGGCCGAAAGGGCCAAGGCGCAATCGCGGTGGATGCTTTGTTTGAAATGAAAGATCCCGCAAAGCTTAACGCTTGATTGCGGAGCAACAAACCCGATCGGGCGATGTACTGTTCTGATGGAGAACGCAGATGCTGACGATGCCACGCCGACACTGGTTCATCGAAGTAGCGATAGGCCTGGTCGCTGTCGTTATGGCGGCTACTTCCTCGGTGGCCGAAGACCTCACCATCGGAGTGGTCGGACCACAGTCCGGGCTTGGCGCGGTCTTCGGCGTCGATCAAGTGCGCGCGGCGCAGCTTGCTGCCGAGATGGTGAACGCGAACGGGGGAATTCTTGGCAAGACCGTCAAGATCATCGCCCGGGACAGCCAAAATGAAAGCACGATGGCCGATACCCAGGCGTTCCGCGACCTCTCCGGCAATGGCGCGCATTTCGCCGTCGGATTCACCTCGAGCGCGGTCTGCGCGGCACTCGGTCCGATCGCGCAACAGCTGAACATTCTTTATTTCGGGCAGTGCAGCGATCCATCGCTGCTAGCGGATACCGGCCCGCAGAACTATTACCTGGCGGCGAACGTGGTGCTGAGCTCCGCGCTCGGCATTGCCGACACGGTCGGGTCGAAATACCGCGATGTTTCCTGTTGGGCGGTTTATTCGCTCGATTATGTCACCGGGCACACGGTCGCCAACACCTTCATCGGGGCGCTTAAAGCCAAATTGCCCGATGTAAAGATTGTCGCCCAGGTCTTTGCCCCGCTTAACACGGCGGACGTGCGGTCGTATGTCAACGCACTCGCCGCTGCCGCCGCGGACAATCCGGGCTGCGGTCTTTATGTCTACGCATACGGCGGTAACGGCGTGACATTCATCAAGCAGGCGATCCTGGAGGACCTGTTCTCCCACTTTAAAGTTTTCGCCTGGCACGGCAGCGCGGATGTCACCATGAATGGCGTCGGGCAAAAGCTGCCGCCGCATTTCAGCGTCGGCGAATTCTTTCCGCCGGCTTACGCCGACATCAGTCCGGCCAACAAAGCCGCTACTGCCGGCTGGCAGAAAACATACGGGGTTTCGGTCCCGTGGCTCGCTTACTCGACTTATGATGGGATGCTGGCGATCTTTGCCGCGATGAACAAAGCCGGCAGCACCGACTTCGCCAAAGTCCAATCCGCTCTGCAGGGCCTGACATTTGACAGTATCAAAGGCCCGATCACGATCAAAAATCGTTACCTGCTGCAAACCGCGGCGAGCTATGAATGCAAAGGCGACGCGTCTTCCGCAACAGGATGGTCGTGCGCGAACGGGAAGGTGTTGCCGGTTGAAGCCGTCACTCCGCCGCAGTACCAGTAACAACGGCCGCGTGACAATGACGATTTCTCGCTTAGCGGGAGATGTATATGCCGAGGACGCATTCGCGCGTAACTGGAAGGGAATAACCGCGCGTGGCGTTGCACACGTTCCTTCAGATCGTTGACGGCCTTAGTCAGGGCTCAGCGCTGTTTTTGGTCGCGCTCGGGCTAAGCCTCACGCTCGGTGTCATGAGACTTGTGAATATCGGTAACGGCGCGTTCTACATGCTGGGCGCGTACGTCTCGACGCTCGCCGTTTCGCAGTTGAACATCAGCGTCTGGCAGATGGTTCTCGCCATAAGCTTCGGCGGCGTCGTGGCCGGGATGGTCGGCGCGGCCGTCGAAGCCGCCTTCATCCAAAGGCTTTATGCGCTTCCGCATCTGTTTCCATTGTTAGGCACCTACGCCGTGTTGCTGACGATCCAGGGCTTTGCAGTCATCGCCTGGGGCGTGGAGCCGCTGCCGACCAAGATACCCGAAGTCCTCGAAGGCACGATCCATATCGGACGCTACCCGGTATCGGCCTATGCGCTGCTGCTCATCGGCGTTGGATTGGTGTTTGCCATTCTTATCGGCGCCGTTCTCACATGGAGCCGCTTCGGGCGACTCGTTGCCGCGGTGACGGACGACCGCGACATGGCGGCGATGCTCGGCATCAACACCAAGCGGGTCTTTCTGGTTATGTTTTCGCTGAGCGCGTTTGCGGCGGGAATAGGCGGCGGCCTGATCGCCCCGTTGAATGGACTGACGCCGGAAGTCGCCTCCACCTACGTTGTCGAAGCCTTTGCCGTCGTCATTGTCGGCGGCATCGGCAGCATCATGGGGACATACGTCGCCTCACTGGTGCTGGGTGTCCTGCAATCGGTGCTCGTGATGATCGAACCCTCGATGGCCGAAGTCAGCATCTATCTCGCCATGGCCGCGATGATGCTGCTGCGCCCGCGCGGCCTGTTCGGCAGATGACGGATCTTCACGAGGCTCTGACCCGCTTCTATCGACCGGCGGTCTTCGTGATCCTCTCGGCAGCGGCCTTACTGTTTCCGCTGATCGCGAATGGCGCGCAGTTGTTTCTGTGGGAGACCGTGCTGCTCCAGGTGGTGTTTGCGCTGAGCGTCAACCTCATGGTCGGACATGCCGGTATTGCGACGTTCGGACAGGCTGCATTCTTCGGCATAGGCGCCTACACCGTCGCGGCGACTTCCCAGGCCGGCATTGCGGTCGCCTTCGGACTGGTTGCCGCAATCGTTCTGGCGGCGGCGGCATCGGTGGTGGTGGCGGCGATCGCGGCCCGCGCCGAAGGTCTCGGCGTCATGATGTTGACGCTTGCTGTCTCCCAGGGGCTTTTCTCCATGATGAACCGCTCGAACTTTATGGGTGGAGCCAATGGCACGCCGGTCATTCTGGTCGATTGGTTTTCTACGACGTCGACGGCCTACTGGTATGCGATGCTGGCGATCAGCGCGGTCGCAGCCCTGCTGATGTGGGTGGTGCTGCATTCGCCATTCGGGCTTTCCATGCGCGCGATCCGCGATGATCCGCTGCGCGTCATCCATTTCGGTGTCAGCGTGCGGCTGTTTCGCGCGATCATGTTCGTGATCGCCGGCGGCTTTGGCGGCTTGGCGGGCGGTCTGTTCGCCTGCACCTCACAGGCGGTCGACCCGGCCGTCTTTAACTGGACCGTGTCTGGCAGCGCGTTGATCATGGCGCTGGTCGGCGGCCTTTATTCCACCTGGGGACCTGTGCTCGGCGCAATCATGATTGTGCTGCTCAACTACTATTTGTCCACGCTGGCGCCGGCGCTGTGGACGTTCTTCTTAGGCCTCGTCGTCGCAGTGATGGTCATCGCGTTGCCGCACGGACTTGTCAGCGCACCCGAGCGCGTACGCGCGCTGGTCCATCATTTCAGGCAGGCGAAATGACCGGCGGCGTGCATCTGTCCGTCTCAGACCTTCGTATCCGCTACGGCGCGTTGTGGGCGCTCGATGGCGTCAGCCTTGAAGTCGACAGCGGTGAATTCCGCGCCGTCATCGGACCGAACGGTGCGGGAAAGTCCACCCTCTTCAGCGTCCTCGCCGGCGAGCGCCGACCGGCGAGCGGCGCGGTCGCAATCGACGGCAGTGACGTCACCGGCATGTCGGCGCAACGCCGAACCCGTGCCGGCGTCGTGCGTACTTTCCAGGTCACACGCATCCTACCGTCGCTCACGGTCCTGGAAAACGCCCTGGTCGCGCTGCTGGCCGCAACGCGCGCCAACCGCTGTTTCTGGTGGCCGCTTTCCCGCGCCTGGCACGTGCGCGCCGAGTCGGTCCTCGACACCGTCGGGCTTCGGGACAAAGGCGCGGAGAACGCCGGGACGTTGTCGCAAGGCGACCGCAAGCGCCTCGAAATCGCTTGCGCGCTGGCGTTGTCTCCTCGCCTCCTCCTGCTCGATGAGCCAACGGCAGGCATGTCGCCCGAAGAGACGCAGAGCACGATCAACCTGATCGATGGTCTGTGGCGGGAGCGCAAGATTACTGTGCTGCTCACCGAACATGATGTCGCCATGGTCTTTCGGCTGGCGCAGCGGATCACGGTACTGCACCGCGGCGCGGTGCTGTGCACCGACACGCCCGTCGAAATTCAGAAACGGGACGACGTTCGGCAGATCTATCTCGGTTCGGCGTGAGTAAGGCGATGCTCAACGTTGCAGGTCTCACCGCTCATTACGGCACCGCGCAGGTCTTGTTCGGATTGGATTTCGATCTCGCCGAAGGCTCCTCGACTGCGCTGCTCGGCCGAAACGGCGCCGGAAAGACGACCACCACCCGCGCGATTATGGGCGTGCGCTGCCGTTGCCGCGGTTCGATCACCTATTGTGGACAGCGCATCGACAAGCTGGCGACGCATCTGCGCGCCATTCAAGGACTTCAGGTCGTGCCCGAAGACCGCCGGATCTACGCGCGGATGACGGTGCGCCAAAATCTGGAATTGGGCACCTATGCCCGCGGCACCCGCGAAACAATCAGCGTCCAGCGTCTCGTCGATGCGCTGCCGATGCTTGGACCCTTATTAGACCGCTACGGCAACCAGCTCAGCGGCGGCGAGCAACAGCTTGTCGCCATTGCGCGGGCAATGGTGCCGAATCCGCGTATCCTGATCATGGACGAACCATCGCAGGGGTTGGCGCCGGTGATTCTCGAACAGGTGCGCGATGCGATCCAGACGCTGCGCCGGCAATTTGGCACCGTCATTCTTCTCACCGAGCAGAATGTGCAGTTTGCATTGACCGTCGCGGAAGATGTCATCGTGATCGACAAAGGCGCCATCGTTTTCGCCGGCGGCCGCCAGGATTTTCAAGGGCGGACAGACATCCAGCACCGATATCTGGCGATCTAGCGCGCGGCCGCGGGTCGAGACGGCCGCGCGCCAGTCCCAGTCGGCTTACGCTTTGGGTTTGGATTTTGGGCCGAAAGGCTCGGGCAGAAAGCGTGCGTCGCGCTCGTCCAAAAAGCCGCGCATGCCGCCCTTCTTTTGCGCGGCGAAGAGCTTATCCCGTTCCGGCCCGTGCGACGTGTGGGCCATCGCTGACAGCGCACCATTGAGATTCATGCCGCTCAACACGCCGGCCGCCTGCAAGCCTCGCATGGTGATGGCCTTGTTCATGCGTACGGAAGCTTCCGGGACCATTGCGATGCGCTCCGCCAGGCGGCGCGCATGGGGAATCAACTGGTCGTGCGCGACCACCTCGTTGACCAGTCCGATGCGCAGCGCTTCCTGTGCGTCGATGTGGTCGCCGGTCAGGGCGTAGCGGTTGGCCGCTTTCCATCCGCACAGCGCCGCAAACAGGAAGGTCGTATTTGAAATATGCCTGACTTCGGGCTGAGCGAAGACGGCGCGCTCCGAGGCGATGGTAATATCGCAGGCGATTTGGTACCAAAACCCGCCGCCCATGGCGTATCCATTGACGGCAGCGATGACCGGCTTCGCCATTTGCCAAATATGCATCAATTTTTCGACGATGCTGCCGTCGAGGTGCCACCAGTATTCGATGTAATCGCCGACCGGCTTGCCCGTCGGATCGAGCGGACCGGTATCAGATTCGTCGCTGGTCGCCATATCATAGCCGGCACAGAAGGCGTTACCTGCTCCCGTTAAGATAATCGCGCGAACTTTTCTGTCCAAGTCAGCCTCATTGAGCGCCCGGTGCATCTCGTTTTCAAGCTCCGGCAGAATGGCGTTGAACGCTTTCGGCCGATTGAGCGTAATGGTCGCCACAGGTCCGGCTACTTCGTACAAGATATGTGTGTAGGCCACAGTCGTTCACTCCTCACTGTTGTCTGTTGGATGAAGGATTGTTGAATAGTCTGAATGTTGCGCGGGGTCGCCGATTAAAACCCATCTCGGGCATCCGCCTGACCTTCGCCGTTGCGCGGCGATACCGGGGCGGGGTGACTGTCAGTTGCCATTTGCGTCGGCGCGGGCACGCCGATGTTTCGGGAGGCTTTTCGAAGCTAGCGCGCTTCGCCATGGTTTCGCTCTACTGATCTGCAACGAAGCGCAACCGTAGCCGATGTGACCGAAGGGTCAATGCGCGCCCGCGCATTTGAGCGCTGCGTAACGCGTCTATGTACCGGAAGAAGACAGGGAATCGAACCCCTCCGAGGCGATCCCCATCGCAAAGGATGGTGTCGCCGCCAGCTAACGGCGTCTCATGATCGCCACTCAGGATTATCCCAATGTTGCAGATCGCAAGCTTCATGGCGCGTTGGTCCTTTAGAACTCACTTGTGCCGGGTCTCTACTTCTTCATGGGTCAGTCCGCCGACGCGGGCATTGAGGCGCCCACGATTGGCGACACAGAAGATCAACACAATTTCGTCAGCCTGCGGCGCGTCCGGGATGACGATTGACATGCCGTCATAATGCGACCTGACGTAAACGTCGCCTCGATGATTCATCGGAATATCGATTGGCGTTCCCGCCACGCCGACCTTGGTGAATGATGAAATCCATGCGTCAGCTCCGCGAAGGACGTCGCGGAATGGATTGGCGAACGCCGTCGTGAGCATGGCATTGGCATGCTCCTGTTCGCCGGCGATTCCGACGAGCCCGCCTTTGCCGTAGCTTTGGATCGGGTATTGGCCGAAGCCCGAAATCATCATCGCCGCCATCTGTCGCCCGATGTCCGCGCTGGCTGCGATCATCGGCGCCAGATCGTCAACGAAGCGGCCAGCATACGGATTGCCAACGATCGCGATCGTCGCCATGCGCCGCAGCGGGTCAGTTGCGGCTTGGCCAGCCTCCACGTGGCGCTCCTCGATCACGATCTGCGTGCGGCGGATCGGAATCCGCATCATTGCCTCCTTTTATTGCGGGCAGGTCCATCAAACGTCTGCTCCTGCCTCGCCATATTCGCGCGCATGTGCTTGAGCAGCCGTTTTATCTCGATCTGCTCGACGTGCGACACGCCTCTCACGGCCATCCGATTGACGTACTGCATTTCGGGCAAGACGCGCGAAAATAGCGTTCGCCCTTTGGCGGTCAGATATACAAGCGTCTTGCGCGAGTCCTTGGGATCGCGGAGCCGGAAGGCAAAGCCCCGGCGCTCGAGGGTGACGACCGCCTTGAGGGTGGTCGGCGCGGCCATGTGAACGCGTTCGCCGAGTTCCCGGACGCCGATCCCATCCTGCGTCCACAACGCCCGCAAGAAAGGCCAGAGTCCAAAGTTGATGCCGTGCGAGGAGACCAGTTTCTGAAACGTGCGATGAAACGTGCGGATCGTATCCCAAATCAAAAATCCGATCGTCTCTTCTGGCGCGTAGGGACCAAGTTTCACTTTGCGGGCGTTGAGACTTGCCTTCGATTCTTTCCCGCGCGTCGTCGCCATGACTAAATGAACCTCGATCCGGAGACCGTTAGCTAGCTTACGATCCGACCTATTGACAAGTGAAACTGTGTAAGTGTTACCTAGCTAACAATATTGCAAAAAAGCTCGCAGCCAGGCCGACATTTTGATCCGATGGTCAAAGCGAAAGCGGTCGGTTTGAACAGCCAAAAAGATCGCAACAGGAGAGGTTCGTGAGCGCCAGACTGAGATTCGGCAGTTTCATCGCCCCAGTTATGCCGCTCGGCGAGAATCCAACGCTGCAAATTCGCCGCGAGCTCGACCTCATCGAGCATCTCGATCGGCTCGGCTTCGATGAGGTTTGGCTCGGCGAGCACCACTCCGGGGGCGCCGAAATCGTGGCCTCGCCGGAGATCCTGATTGCGGCGGCTGCCGAACGCACCCGCCGCATCCGGCTCGGCACCGGCGTCATTACGCTACCCTATCACAATCCGTTTCTGGTGGCGGATCGGGCGGTTCAGCTTGACCATCAGTTGATGGGCCGGTTCATGCTCGGTGTTGGGGCCGGGGCATTGGCCTACGACGCACACATGCTCGGTATCGATCACGATGCCATCCGCGGCCGACTGGAGCAGTCGCTCGGTGCGATCATCCGGCTTTTCAGCGGCGAGGTCATTACTAGTTTTCCGGTTGGTACGATCTGCACGACGCGCGTTTGCAGATACTGCCTTTTTCTGATCCGCACATGGAAATTGCGGTTCCGGCGGTCAATACTTCGGCGGGGCCGCGCATTGCTGGAAAATTCGGCGCCAGTCTGTTGTCGATCTCAGCGACGATCAGCAAAGGGTTCGATGCGCTGCCCGAGATCTGGGCAACGTACAGCAAGGCTGCCGCCGAGGCCGGGCGAGTAGCCGATCGCAAAAGCTGGCGCATGGTAGGGCCGGTCCACATCGCTGAGACGCGAGAGCAGGCGCGCGCCAACGTCCGCTTTGGTCTGCAATTCTGGCTGAACTACTTCACCAAGGTTGGGACGTTGCCGCTCGGCCATTCCGGCGATGGCAATCTAGAAACCGAGATCGACGCGCTGCTTAATGCAAAGATCGCCGTGATTGGCACGCCGGATGATCTCATCGCGCAAATCGAACGGTTAAAATCCAAAGCTGGAACTTTTGGCTGTTTCCTAGATATGGCGCATTACTGGGCCGACTTCGATGCAACCAAAAGAAGCTATGAGCTCATCGCCCGCTACGTAATGCCGCGCTTCCAGGCTCAGCTCTCGGCTCGAGAGGATGCTTTAAATTGGGCCAAGGAGATGCATCCGCGCTTGAGCGAGAAGCGTCGCCAGGCGGCTGCTCTAGAAGCGGCAAAAACATGAGACCAGCCGTGGCGGCAAATACTTCGCCGACCCTGGAGCCGCGTTTTAGCATTGCCGAGCGCGATCGGCGCTATGCTGCGGTGCGCAAGCGCATGAGGGACCGCGGCCTCGATTGCCTGTTGTTTCCACACCATACCGGAGAGTGGGACAACTATCAGGCGGGCACGCGCTACCTTTCCTGCATCGGTGGCGGCGGCGCCGCTACCGCGCTGGTGTTCCCGCTGGAAGGCGAACCAATTGCGGTCGTGCGTGAAGCGCGGCGCGTCGATTGGTGGCGCGAACAGCAGGATTGGATCGGAGACATCCGTGCTCCCAGCAAATTCAGCTGGGTGGGTGTGTTCAAGGATGCTCTTTCGGAGCGAAAATTGACTTCGGCCCGGATCGGAATTGTTGGCCTCAAAGACGTCATTCGCGATGCCGAGGGCATCGTCGCGCACGGCGAAGTCGAGACGTTGACAAGCGCTTTTCCAGATCTTGCCATTAAATCCGCGGGTGACATCGTTGACGCGGTGCGCAAACGAAAGAGCCCGGAAGAAATGACCGTGATGCGCCGCGCCCAAGTCTGCGCTGACGCAATCAGCGAAGCGGCACGCGGGGCTGCTCGCGCCGATGTCCCGGAGCACGACATCTATGCGGCGATGATGGCAGCGCATGTCCGCGCTGGCGGCGAGACGCCGACCATGATGCTTTTCAGCGCTGATTCCCGCATGTGGCAAACCCATCTTCTGCCGCGCTTCCGCCGCGTCCATAGCGACGATGTGATCATGGTCGAGGCGGAAGCTAAATTCTCCGGCTACATGGTGCAGTCGGTCGAGACCATCGCGCTGCGGCCGCTTTCGCGCACGGAAGCGCTATTGCTTGACGTATCAAAGGCGTGTTTCGACGCGGTGCTAGCGGCGATGAAGCCCGGCATCGCCTATGCCGATCTCATAGCGCTGTGGGAGAAGAGTGCGACTGGCGCCGAGTATCAGCCCGGGCGCACTATGGGGCATGGTCTCGGCCTGGGGCAGGACGGCCCGCTGACAACCCGCGGCGGAAAGGCTGCAGGTGCAGTGGTCGAAGAGGGCGATTGCTTCGTACTCAAGCCGTGGGTCCAGGACAACGACGGTACCATCTCGGCTCGCGTTGGCGCCAACATCGTCATGGAGGAGCGCGGCGCAGTCCGGCTCGGTCCCTCTGTCCCGGCACGTGTTCGGCCAGACGCATCGGATGCCGTTCAATTGGTGGAGATTTCGCAATTGAAATCGCGCGTGATGTTGCAAGTCGGCGACCGAAGCATCGTCGAAGAGGAATGGACCATCCCGCCGATGAGCAACTCGGAGGCTATTCTCGAAGTCGAAGCCTGCGGGATGTGCGGCAGCGATGTCGAGCAATATCGCGGTACCTTTGTCGCAAATAAGATCACCCGCTATCCGTTCATCCCTGGTCACGAGCCGATCGGGCGCATCGTCGATATCGGCGCCGATGCGGCACGAGTTTGGGGTGTCAAGAAGGGTAGCCGTGTCGCGATCGAGCCTAATCTTTCTTGCGGCCGCTGCGATCTCTGCCTGTCGGGCCATTACACCAGTTGCCATTCGCTGATGCCGCCAGGCGCGCCGCCGGCGTACGGGTTTACGCCAACCGATGTTGGCCATGGTTTCTGGGGCGGCTACAGCCAATACATGCATCTGCACGAGCGAACGCTCATGCATCGCCTCGACGACAACATTCCGATTGCACTTGCGTCGCTTTACCAGCCGCTCGCGGCGGGCATAGCCTGGGCGGTGCAGATCCCGAAGACGAGGCTAGGGGATGTTGTTCTGATTCTCGGGCACGGGCAGCGCGGCCTCGGTGCGGTCGTTGCAGCCAAGCGCGCCGGCGCCAGCACCATCATCATCACAGGTACTTCGCGCAGCAGACACAAGCTCGAAATTGCGCGAGCGCTTGGCGCAGATCACTGTATCGCGGCCGATAAGGAGAACGTGGTCGAGCGGGTACACGCTATTACCGGTGGCCGCGGCGTCGACGTCATTCTCGATGTCGTCCCAGTTGCGACCCAACCGATCCTCGACGCCATCGAGGTGGCGCGCACCGGCGCGACCATCGTTCTCTCCGGCATCAAAGGTAAGACCGCGCTGGCGCTTAATGTCGATCGCGTCCTCTATAAGGAACTGCTTCTGCGGGGCGTCTATTCGCAGGGAAATGAGGCGTACCGCGAAGCGTTCCGCATTATCGCCGAAAACCCGCCGGAACTGGCGGCATTGCATACCCACGAGTTCAAGCTTGAGGAAGCGGAGACAGCACTTCTTACGCTTGGCAAGGAGCGCGCCGACGGTAAGGACCCGATCTGTGTCACGCTACATCCGTCAGCAAATACAATGTCAATGTGATGCAGATCGTCACGCTCAAGAACGTCAGTAAGAGCTACAATGGCGTCACTGTTGTCGATGACCTGTCCTTGGAAATCACTTCCGGCGAAATCGTCGCCTTGCTCGGGCAAACCGGCGCAGGAAAAAGCACGATCATGAACATGATCATGGGCCAGACCGGGCCCACGCATGGCGAAATCCGGGTGCAAAACGTCGACCCGCGCAGCAACGGTGCCGCGCTGCGGGGCTTGGTGGCTGTGAGTTTCCAGACTGATCGGCTGCTTCCCTGGCGGACTGCCGAGCAGAATGTGGCGCTTGGGCTGGAATATCTCGGTGTGCCGAAGGCGGAACGTCTTACGCGAGCGCGCGCTTGGCTCGAGCGTGTCAAACTCAGCGCTATGCATCACCGAAAATTCCCGCATCAGCTGTCGGGCGGTATGCGCCAGCGCGTCTCGCTCGCCCGTGCCATGTCGATCGATCCCGAGATCGTGCTGCTCGATGAGAGCTTCAGCCAGCTTGACCACACCACTTCGCGGATGCTGCGTGAGGATTTCGTCGGACTGGTTCGGGAATTTAAAAAGACATGCGTCTTGATCACGCATCGCATCGACGATGCGATCGAGATGGCTGACCGCATCGTCGTTCTTGCGGCACCAGCCAGGATTAAGCTTGAACTCCTCGTCGACCGGGAAAATGTGGAGCCTAAATCGCTGGTTCGTTTGCGCAATCGGATTACGGCGACGCTAGCGGACGCGCCAGATTTCGATCCTGCCGTGCAATAGGGTGAATGGTTTTCTTTAAGTCAAAGGAGCAACGAAATGCGTGACCTCTTGGGGCGAGGCAAGCTGGCACTGATAGTGGCGGCCGTGATGTTAGCTGCTTCTGGGAATTCGTTGGCGTTGGCGGAAACCGACCTGCCGATCGCGACTTTTCCGTTTCCTTCGGTGAGCAACATCATCGCCGACGTCATCCTGGCAAAGGGCTTCGATGCGGCGAACGGCTTGAAAGCCAAGCCAATCATTTACGGCACTGGCGGAGCGCTGTGGGCGGGTTTGGCCAAAGGCGAGATCCCCGTGCACAACATGAGTCCATTCCAGTTGCAAAAGATGCGTTCGGACGGCGTTCCTATCGTGATGGTCGGGACGCTACTACGCATGAACGCATTGCAGGTCATCACCCGCAACCCGGAGGTCAAGACATTTGCCGATCTGAAAGGTCGATCCTTCGCAGGCCCGGTGGCGTTCGCGGAATTCGACTATCTGAGGATCTATGCGCACACCATCGGTTTTGACTTAATGAAAGACGTCCAGGTCGTGGATGCAAATAACGCGCTCTCACGCGCGCAGCTCGAGGCGAACCGAGTCGACGCGATCATGACCTGGGAGCCGGCGGTCACAGACATTTTGAAAAAAAATCCGGATGTGCGCGTCATATTGAAAGGTAACGACGCTTGGAAGCAGGTGACGGGCGACTCGGGATGGGAGCTGGATTTGGTCGCGCGCACCGATTTCATGCAACAGAATCCTGGCGTACTGCCGCGTCTCATCAAGATGTACAAGGATGCCGGCGACTTCATTCGCGATAATCCAAAAGAGGCAGATGCGATCGTCTCATCGGGCAAGTACGCATCGAAGGGGGTATCGGCAGGGACCATCATCGCCGGGGTCGACGCTAACCGTCTCGTCTACGACGTGCGCCCGTCGTGGGACGAGACGGCCAACACGCAGCTCTGGAAGATGCTGGACGTCGGCGTCAAAAACGGCTTGATCCCGACCCTTCCCGAGCGGGCGGCTATCCTCAACTCCGCTCCCTAGCGGCGCCTTTTTCGCACTCACTCCACAGCTCGGAGGCCGCCGTGACCCAACCCCGGGGGGTGAATTCGCCTCTGTCGAAATCGCACCTCATTTCGGCAGCTGCGATCCTAACATTCATCCTCGCCTGGGCCGCGTTGTCACACGTGGCGCCGGCCTATGCGGTCCCGTATTGGTCGAAGATATTTGCTGCCCTTTTGCACATCCCGATTCAGGACGTTCTTACAACGGTGCTCCGGTTGATCGTGTCGATGCTGTTGTCGTTCGCGCTTGGGCTAAGCTGTTCGCTGCTTTTGTTTGAGCGGCCGAATGCCGAGGCCTTCTTTCTACCGCTGATAAAGCTTCTGATGGCAGTTCCGGCAGTTTGCTGGGTAGTCTTCGCTATTCTTTGGTTTAAGGGGGTCGAGCCGCGCATTTTTTTTGTGATGCTTATTACCTGCGCGCCGGTCTTCACCATCGACAGCCTGGACGGGATGAAGAGCATTCCGAACGATCTCAAACAGATGGCGCGCTCGTTCCGCCCCAGTCATCTGCAATTTTTGCGCACTATCATTATCCCGGGCATCATTCCCAATCTTTTGACCAGCTGGAAGATAAATCTGACGTTGGCGGTTCGGGTGGTGACCATCGCTGAACTCGTTGGCGCCGTAAACGGCATTGGCCACGGCCTCGTTCTGGCGCAGGAGATGTTCTCGATTTCCGACGTGTTCGCGTGGACCGCTGTCCTGGTAATAATACTGTACGTAATGCAAGGACTGGTCAGTCTTGCAGAGCATTATCTCCTGCAATGGCGCTCTGTTGAAATGTAGATGTACGTCGATCGCGGCCTGGGAGTTTAAAGATCTAAAGATTTCGATCGTTGAGCATTGAGCGGCTCAAAAAGCGCTGCGTCAATTGCTGTCATTGCTGCTTGGCACGGTATGGTCCTGTTCGCCGACATTAGCTGTCGGATCAACCGCCTCTCGCACGGACGGGGGATGAGTGCGCAGCCACAGTGTCCGAGCCGCTACTGTCGGGTTAACGCCCGCTTTTTTCCGCCACTGTATTTCATCCCCGTAGCGATGAAGTTCGCGATGATGTCCTCGGCATAATGGAACCGTAAAGTCATCACTCACTTTCCGGCTAAGAGCTCGCGGTTGCGAAAAGCGTAGGTGATGCGCATCGCAGGGTCGGCGGCCGCAAACTAGACACGATTGCTTCGAAACCAACTTCAGGTGGTCTCGGTCACGCAGCCGGCGGGGTTCCGAGAGTGACAGCGCGTTTTTTTGATCATTCCGGACTGAGGAACGTGGACATGCGACTCAAATCCCTTGCCAAAGCCAGCGGCATTGGTCGAAGCACATCACTCCCGCCACAACTGGCAAGGCTCGAGTTGTAAAGTCAAACGTCATGCAGGATTTTCGCACCGGCTTCCCAATCGCGGTTTATGCGGCTGCCAACCAGAGAACATTGACCGAGGTACGCTTAAAGCGTATATGATCGATCATGCTCTTCGAGTGGGACGAGGCCAAGAGCCGGCGCACCTTGAGCGAGCGAGGGTTCGGCTTCGATTATGCAACGCGGATTTTCAGCGGTCTCACTCTGGAGAAGCAGGACGATCGGCGGGACTACGGCGAAACTCGGATGCAGGCGATCGGGCAAGCCGGCGACGACATATTGTTTGTTGTCTACACCGATCGCGGCGACGTGCGTCACATCCTATCTGCGCGGCTCGCCAGTAGGAAGGAACGGATAACATGGCACTCGTTCGCCGAACAATGGAAAGCATCCGGCGGCTAAAGCCACGCATTAATCGTGCGAAGATTGATGCAACGACTGAAGCTGACATCCGGCGGCAGATGCGCGAGGACGATCAGACCGAGACCGATCTCGCGGGCTTCATGCCTGTCATTCCGCCGCAATCGCTGCGCAAGCGGCTTGGCATGACCCAGCAAGAATTTGCAAAGGCGTTGCGTATCCCGCTGTCGACTTTGCGCAATTGGGAGCAGGGCAGGGTATTGCCGGACCCGGCTGCCCGTTCGCTCTTGGCTATCGTGGCCAAAAATCCCAAGGCCGCGCTCAGGGTGCTTGCGGCGTAATCTTCGATCGGCCTCAGAGCGCTCCGGAGTAAGCGCCCCGGCTATCATCTAGTTCGCCGCAAGAAGTCGAGCGTGAGCAGGATTTGGCCCACTTGGCGCCAAAGAGCCGTCTCGTAGCGGTTAGCGCGTTCAAAGGCGCCGTTATCGAGGTTGGCGAGACGTAAGAAGCAGCGCGCGATATCGGAGCTGGTTGGGGTCGAGGCCTCACCTGTAAGGTGCGGATGGTTGCGCCCTATGAAGCTAACTGCCTTGCAGCCTCGATCGCTGCCCCACTCTAGATCAGACTGAGGGCTCAGTTCATGACCGCTGCGAGCGATTGTCCTGTCGGAAGCACCGTTAACTCGCGCCGGTCGCTCTGGTTGACGCCCAAGTTCGGCAATGATCTCGCTTTGCAGCTGGAGGAGCCCGGTGTCGATCGCGGTGGCGCGGCGAAGCCGCCATAACAAGCTTGCCAGGCGCAGCACTAATTCCCGTTCGACAGCGGTGGATGCCTCAAAGCCAGAGGTCACGGACAGTTCAAAGGCCTTGTAGTCCTCCTCGTCCTCCAGCGTCGTGATCACGGTTTCTGCGGTGAGTCCGTGCCGAACGGCGTTGCGACGGGAACGCTCTTTTCCGGCGTCTGTGGTTGGACCGGTGCTTTTGCACGCGTTGCGACGATTGGCCTCGATCTGCCTGAAGGAAGTCATGGGGAACTATCTCTACACCAATTCAAGTCGCAGCTGCCGTCCGACGAGCTCGGCGGCACGCTGCAGGGTCTGGATCGTTACGTTGCCCTTGGCCTTGAGAATCCGATCGACCTGAGCGCGGCTTGTGTTCATTAATTTCGCCAATCGGGCTTTGCTCATGCCTTGGCGTTTCATTTCTTTGCTGAGCTGCCAAGCCACTACGCGGGTGACAGCCTCCGCCTTGGCCGATTCGCGGATGCCCGCCTCGTCGAGAAATTCGTCAAGTGTCGATCCCCAATGCGGATTTTTCTTTAGCTTGCTCATTTCACCATCTCCTTCATCCGCTTTTGCGCCAGGGCGATCTCGGCGGGTGGCGTTTTCTGGGTCTTCTTGATGAACCCGTGCAGTACCCCAATTCGCCCTTCCGCCACGAAAAAGATCAGGCGTGCGATCCGGTTATTTGCGAGCTTGCTGCGTACCTCCCACAGCCCGGCTCCGAGCGATCGGCATAGCGGCATTCCAATCGGCCATCCGACCTGCAGGGTCGCGAGGTCGGTCCCGATCGTCTTGCGATCTTCGGTCGACAGGCGCCGCAGCCATTCCCTAACCGGCTCAGCGCCAGCTGCAGTACGGTAGAAAACGACCGGTATTTCCCTCAGTCGATCCTCAGCCATTCCGCCTTTATTGAACTAGTGTATCATATTTAATACACGCGGTGCAATGACCGCAATGCGGCAACCGCGATGATTGGCTTCGTTTTGTAATTTAGGCCTCGTTTGCTGATCGGCCGATCACGTTTGCCTTTGTACTGTTCTCTGTCGACGGCGGAAGGGGGAAGTCGCGCCGTCAAAGCCGATTTTCTCCGAGGTTGTCGGTAGCGGATGCATTTCGAGCCACAACGCGCGAGCCGCGACACTCGGATCAACTCCAGCTTTCCTCCACCACGCGGCTTCATCGCCGCAGCGGTGCACCTCGCGATGGTGACCTCGGCATAGCGGAACAGTGAACTCATCGCTAACCTTGCGCCCGAGTGCGCGGCTTTGCATGTGGCGAAGGTGATGAGCATCGGAGGGTTGCCGCCCGCAGATCAGGCAGGGGTGTGTGGCAACAAACTTGACGTGATCGCGGTCACGAAGCCGCCGCGGCTCGGGCAGCGTCAGAACGCTCTTGTCAATCGTTGATGTTTGAGTGCGGTGCTTTTGCCTCTTTGCGCGCTTGGCCCGCGAGTGCGTTGGTGGCGCGTCCTTCTTCGGAGACACTTCCGCAGCCGCAAGGTTGGTCACCCGTGCCGCAAAGGCGTCTTCCACATGCAGGGCATCAGCGCCGGTCAGTTTGTTCTTCTCGCAAAGCGAGCGGTGTGCCCACAGGGCGGCATCGTCGCTAGACGCAAGACTACCAAGTTCGGCCATGAGCCGATCGCGCAATTCCGCTGAGGCTTCGGCTCCGAGGATTTCCTTACGTGATCGGACCTTGGTATCGCGGCGAGGAGACGGCACACGGGGGATGATGCCGGGGTTGCTGCCGTTCAATCGGCCGCCGCCGCTGGTCTTCTCAGACCCCGGTTCCTTGACCGGTACTGTGTTTGTCGGGGCGATAAGATCCGGTGCATCGAGATCGTCCTCGCCGGCAATGCCAACAAGAGTAAAGAGTGCATAGCGTCGGGCATACGTCAGCGCCGCTCCCATCCGCTGTGGACTTGCTGTCTCACTAACGGCGCAGACGGGCCAGTCGGAAGCGATCCACTCGCCTGACGCATGCGCAAGGACTGTCGTCAGATTTACGATACGGGCAGCCTGATCGATGCCGGTCGCCTGCATGGTGGCGATCTCATGCTGACCCAAAACCTTGCGCACGATGTCGAGCCCGCTCGACAGTGAGGCGTAGCGAAACGTCTTTTCAGTTCCGCCAGGGCTATTTGCGGGAATAGTCGCGACCAGCGACTTCTCGGGATTGGTAAGCTCACCTTGTGCCTTGGCGAGAGCGGCTGCCAAGTTGCCGATCGAACCGCTAGACCGTTGCAGCATTGGCATCCTCCACTTTAAGGAGGTCGAAACTGACCGCTCCCGACTTTGAGCGTTTGGCTCGGACGCCGTGGCCAATGGCCTGCTGGACATCTTCGGGCATCAGACCTTTAAGTTCCGACTTGGCCTGTTCGTGCTCCAGGTGAGCCGACCGGGTTCGCGAGAACACCGCGGCGAACTCCGCCCACGCGTTCGATGAGCTCATATCGACAATCCGCACCGCCTCGATGCGCGGCTTGGGCGGCTCAATCCCGAACAGGACAGGGGGCTCGCCGGTCTCGACGCAGCGCCAGAACCGACGTTCAGCAGTCAGGATCAGGTGCTGGTAGAGGGGATCAGCGTGAGTGGCGATCTCAACCCATTTACCGCCGCCGGTGATCACCGAGAGGACGGCTCCGCGAGCAGCGACCACCCACATATTGTGCTGTAATTGGGGTGCGTACTTTTCGGCTGCGGCTTCCTCCGAGAAATACCAGGGCAGCATGAACTTGGCTTCGAAGACTGCCCCGCTGGACTCCACGCGCCCGTCAAGTGTTGCTGCCAACCAATGTAGACCCTCGATGCCGGACGTGTTTTTGGACGTCGGTGATAACCTGACCGGTATTGGCCTCGTACCAGCGCCGATTCAGGTCTTCGGTGACGGACCCTAATTGAACGATGAGGTTGCCGGACAAATCCTCGGGCTCGACCTCACCGCGCTTTTCCTTCCACAGCCGGATCAGGGCGGCTTCGTCATTGCCCATGATGATCCGGGCATCTGAGCCGCCGATGAAATAGCGCCGCTCGCGACTTCCTGACTTGAGGGAAGCTTGAGGCATTGATGATTCTCCAGTAACTATAGTCGTCGGTACTTCGATACTAAAAGTATCGTATTAAATGCCCGCCAAGTCAATACTAAAAGTATCAATCCGTCAGGTTAAAGCCGCCCGAGCCCTCTTGGATTGGTCGCAAGAGCAGCTGGCGAGTAAAGCCGATGTCTCGGTTCCAACTATCAAGCGCTTAGAGGCGGAGGACGGCCCATTGGGCGGCCGGAGCGATACGGGCAGCAAAATACGAGCCGCCCTGGAGACAGCTGGGATCGAGTTCATCGACGAGAACGGCGGCGGACCAGGTGTCCGGTTACGAAAACGGCAACAGAAAAAAGGCTAGGGGCCGCAAAGGCGCTGATGTCGCACGGTTGCCCGCAGCAAGCGGCTTCAAGATTTCAAGATTTCAAGATTTCAAGATTTCAAGATTTCAAGATTCAATATTTAGATTTCAAGGGCACGCGCTAGGCCAGGGTGTTTCCGCTCGCGGGAATGTAGTCCAATTGACCTATGCCGCGGCATATGCCATCTTTTGGCATGGCTGAACGGTACGTGAAGCTCTTCAAAAACGGGCGCAATCAAGCGGTGCGGATTCCACGCGAGTTTGAGCTGCCCGGTGACGACGCACTTATCCAAAAAGACGGGGATCGCCTTATCATTGAGCCGGCGCCGCCGCGATCCTTGCTAGCACTGCTTGCAACGCTCCCGACGCTCGATGAGGAATTTCCGCCCATCCGAGACACTCCAGCGGAGCCGGTGGATCTGTAGCGGTGCAATTCCTGCTCGATACCAACATCCTATCGGACCTGGTGAGGCACCCGCGCGGGGCCATTTCTAATCGCATCAGCGAAGTCGGCGAACAGAATATTTGCACAAGCATCGTCGTGGCTGCCGAATTACGCTATGGGGCCGCTAAGAAAGGTTCTTCGGTGCTCGCGATGCAACTCGAGGCCATCTTGCATGCAATCGACGTGCTCGCGCTCGAAGAGCCCGCTGATCTGATCTACGGAGAGCTAAGAGCACGTCTTGAGCGAGCTGGCAGGTCCATCGGCGCGAACGATTTGCTCATTGCCGCGCATGCCTTGGCCTTGGGTCACACTGTGGTGACCGATAACGTGCGCGAATTTTCGCGAATTGACGATCTTCATTTCGAAAACTGGTTGCGGTGATGTTGGTTGCCTCTGCCCCGATTATTCTCAGGAAATGCCGATTTTCGGTATAGCACCAAAGAATCAACTCAAACAGCGATCGGGCCGCCCGGCGTCGATTTCGTCAACGAAACCGCCGGCGGACCTGGTGTTCGGCTGCGAAAGCGACAACAGAAAAAAGGCTGAGGATCGGCAGCGGCCACTTCGCGAGGGCCTGCGGGAGCAGGGCATTTCGCGGCGCTGCCGGCAACGCTGCTGTTTTCAAGATGAATTCAAGAAGAAATCAAGATGAATTCAAGTAGACAAGCATCAGCGCGCGAACGACGAATGACGGATCACATTGCGATCACAACGCATCAAGCAGAATTGCCAGAACGAAGCTGATTTTTTCCGCGTCAACTTGACTTCGCCTTGCTGGCACATGCCGTCGCGATTCTCATGTCATATTAAAATATATTTTTGGTTCGCAAAAACCGGACAGCTGAAATTTGCCAAACGTATCATGTTGTGATACCGGCATATTGCCTCAGCTCGGGAACAACTATGTGATCCGCTCTTTCAAAGGGAATTTGGCGAGGATGATTCTGGAAGAACGCCGCATTCCCAAGGGTTTCCCGACCAGTTTTGCCAAGATTGCGCGGCGCAAGCTGGTTCAGCTGAACAATGCAGATGACCTCGGCGATCTCACTATTCCGCCGGGCAATCGCTTCGAAGCTCTTAAAGGCGACCTTGCCGGTAGATATTCAATTCGTATCAACGACCAATGGCGGATCGTTTTTCGGTGGACCAGCGTTGGACCCGAGGAAGTAGAAATTAGGGACTATCACTAGCGGAGGAGGGATTGATGGCTAAATCGAAGCGACTGCCCCCAGTCCATCCCGGGGAAGTGCTCCGCGAGGACTTCCTTAAGCCCATGAGATTGACGCCCTATGCCGTGGCGCAGGCCTGCGGTATTCCGCGCACGCGGATAGAACGTTTGGCGCGGGAGGAGACTCCGGTGACTGCTGATACCGCGCTTCGGCTCGCACGTTACTTTGGCACGACCGCGAGTTTTTGGATGGGGATGCAGACACAGTATGATTTGGAGCGTGCGCAAGACGAGCTAACTGGTGAACTGGGACGGATCGCTCCGGTGAAGCACGCGGCAGCTTAGGCGGTCGTTTGAGTTTGCCGCCCTCGAGTTCATCCACGAGAACGGCGGTGGACCGGGCGTCCGGCCGCGGAAGCGGCCACAGAAGCGAGGGTAGGGCGGGGAACGATCGGTTGCACCAGCTCAGCTTATTAGCATCGGTCGCCCACAAAGATCGGGAAATGCGCAATACCGGTTCCCCCCTTTAAACCGCCCGGGGCAATGGAGTGGACCTAACCGGGACGAGTTCATAGACTATTACTGTGAAAAACATCACAGTTTCCGTGGATGATGAGACTTACCGGCGAGCCCGCTCCAAGGCCGCCGAGCCCGACACTTCGCTCTCTGCACTGGTCAAAAAATTTCTCGTGGAACTGGTGTCCGAGGAGAGCGCCGAGCGCTCCCTCGAGCGACAGGAGCGCCATCTGCGAGCGCAAATCCGCGATTTCTCTGCGGGCGATCGCTTGTCGCGGGGGGACGTTCACCGCCGTCGCAGCGAATGATGCCGCGCTTTCTAGATACTAGTATCCTCCTTTATTCCATCAGCCAGGATTCGAGCGAGACCGCGATGCGTGATCGCGCCGTCGGAATCATCGACGCCGGCAACAACGCGCTGTCGGTCCAGGTGCTGCAAGAGTTCTATGTTCAAGCAACCCGCCCGACGCGGCGCGACCGGCTGCCGCACGACATCGCGACGGGACTGATCCGTTCAAGGTTCAGGAAACGCCGATTTCAATCATGACTGGTGCGTTAGAGATCAAAGCAGAACACGGCCTGTCCTATTGGGGCGCAACGATTATCGCCGCCGCTCGAGCGCTTGGCTGCCGCGAGCCGTTTTCCGAAGACATGACACACGGTCGCGAGATCGAACGCGTGACGATCATTAATCCGTTCCGGTGATTCTGCGATACAGAGCTCCATCGCATCGTCGGTCGCTACGTCGAGGAGTACATTTGTGACGGCGAGCGTTATCCCGCGCGGCCACGGGTTAGCGCCATGATCTCATCCGTCGTAAGGCCGCTTGTGGCCGTGCCTCGCATCCGCTCGAAACGGCTCGGCTTGACCGCGCGCCTTCCAACGCGACGCAAAAAGGCGCGACCATCTTCCGCTACTTCGAAATCCACCTTGCTGCCGGGATTGATCCCAAGACGATCGCGGACTTGCTTGGGGATCGTCACTTGCCCTTTGCTGGTAACAGTTACTGTCATGTACCTCAATAATACCATCAGAACATTTTGGTATTACTAACACCGACCGGGTCTCGTTGCCATTGCGCTGCCTCGAGTTGTGACTCGGCGTAGCAATTATGTTGCATTGCCGCTGCGAAAATCTACATGGCGCCTGCGTCGGAAGAATTGTCAGCTGGGACCTTGGGGGCCGCCCCCTATTGCCCCAAAGGGACCAGTCGAGATTTGGAAAGCGGCCAGGCTGGCGCGCAATAAATCGGCATTGCGACGTTTCGCGCGCCGCAGACGTAGCGTGTATTCGGCTCGGCTTGGGACATCGCTGGCGCGGTGTCGGAGGCCAACATCGACCCTGCTACAAAGAAAAAGCCCCGGTCGGGGGTCAGCCGTGAGGGGCAAAACAACCGAGGCTTAGGCAAATTCGGAAGTGTGCGGTTTCTACCAGGCCGCGTGATTAGTACAGTTGTAACATTTCACATCTACAATCAACCCACAATTTGGTGAGCATGCAGGGGCGCTGCGATGTTCCAGGCACTCAGAGAAGGGATCAACCGTCGCCGACATGTCCGGCGCACGTTGGAGGCGGCTGGCGTCATTCAATGGCCTGATGGGGGCAATGATGTTCATTGCATTCTGGAGGACATTTCGCTTGGGGGTGCTCGCCTGCGGCTTGAGGGCCCCGCTGACCTTCCGCGTTTTTTCTTGCTAATTGTGCCAACCGAACAGATTGACCGTGCCTGTACGGTCGCTTGGAAAGACGGCGAACGGGTCGGGGTGCGGTTTCTCGCTCGTTGACCAATCGAAGCAGAACGCGGGTTTGGTTATTGCGGCCGGCCACTCGACGCCTTCGAGCATCAGCACCATGCCGAGCGCGATGGCCGCGCCTTCAATGCTGCCGGGCCGGCAGGCGCTCGCTGTATCTGCGCTATCAAGAGCGCGATTTACGGCTAGGCTGGCCCGAGCCAACCATTCGTCGATATCGAAGGGCGGCGCCGTCTGTCCGCGAATGGAACGGCGCCCCGCACTCAATGCAGCTCATTTGCCGATCGACGGTCTTGGGACCGGCTTTAGTACGAATGAGCTGGTATGGTGCGTTACAGTTGGGGCAATCGAAACGTATTGGGCTGCCTGGCATGGCGAAGCTTATGCCTCCTATGTGGCAGCAAAGAAGAAAGCCCCGGCGCCGCCTTAGGGGTGATGCCGGGGCTCCAACTAGCGCCAACGCCGTTCCGGGCCTGCTGACGGCACGATCTTGATTGAAAATGGTTATTCGCTGGTTACGGCCAAAGCACCGGGCCGGGAACCGTCTAGCTTTTTCGTAGCTCGCGTGATTGCTTCACTATCCGACTCGCATTCAATTACTTCAGATACGCCTACGATGTGATTGTCGGCGGACAGTTTGTAAATGCGATAGCTGGGCATCGCATAGCGGTAACGCATTCACCCACTGAGGCGCCTTGCAAAATCAGATCCAGGGCAAAGCTATGAGTACGTTGCGTCGTGAAATTGCATCCGCAATCCTAATCGACACATTCGGTCGCTTCCTACTTCAGCAGCGCGACGACATTCCTGGCATCTATCAACCGGGCAAGGTAGGGCTGTTTGGTGGCCACCGCGAAGGCGACGAGACTTATTTGCAATGTGTCGTCCGAGAGGTCCGTGAAGAAATCGGGTACGCCTTGCCGCCCGGCAGCTTTGTATTTCTGAAGAGCTACGAAGGCTCGGACTTGGACGTGATAGAGGGTGGCACCATGCACGCAGAATTCTTTCTTGCGCGCGACATTCGGATCGACAGCTTAGTAGTCACCGAAGGGTCGCTTTTGGTGGTGAGACGAGAGGAACTCACCGATTTAGAGCCGAAGATGGCACCCTCAGCATTCTTTGGCATCAAGACCCTCTTGCACGATTCCTGACCGACATAGACAGCGGATGAACATTTTGGAACCTCACCGCAATAGGTACCTGAGATCGCGCATATCAGCCCCTTCGGGGCGACTACAGGGAACTCCCTGGTTCCCTGCGCGTTATGCGTCCGCCGGATGCAAGCTGGAAACCGGAGAACTTCTATGCCCGCGGGGAACCTACGCTGGTGTCATGTGAATGCCAACCGATGCTGGCGTTGGGCGTCAGAAACAACAAGCGACGAATACCGTCAGTTTTTCCTAGATACTGCTCGGGCGTGGAGTGAGTTGGCGCACAAGGAGCAGCGCCGTAGCGTACAAGCTCGAACGTCCCGCGAGCCATCAAAGTCGAAATCAACTTCGCTCGCCGGATCTAATGGTCGAGGCTGCTTAGCAAGGGAAGGGCAAGCCGTCTTTCGGAATACGATTCAGTATCACTCCCCTATGCCTCGAAACTTCCGCAGATTTGTCGCCGACGATTCTGGAGAAACCGCAATCGCGTACGCAGCGGTCGCCGCGGTAATCTCCATCGCGATCATTGCCGCGGTCAGGGGCTTTGGCTTCGATTGGAGGGTCAAGCGGTAGCAATGGACCGACCAACACATGATCCTTCGATGCGACCTCTCAACTTCGGGCCTTGCCCCAAGTGTGAGCAACCGTTGCGGCTGAGCTTGATTGAGCCTGTCTCGCCGAGCCTCGATCAGCGCATGTATGAATGTCTCTCGTGCGGGCACTCGGAAAGCAGGACGGTAAAATACTTCTGAGTGCCCGGTCGCCGTCATTTCAGGGTTGTGAAGTTCTCACTGAATACAACGAGGCGATGTTACGGTCGCGGGACGGAGCGTGTATTATCGCGTAGCGGGGCGGCGTTGTTGTGTAGGGATACATGCCGACGTCCGAGGAATATCGTCGCAAAGCCGAAGAATGCCGGCGTCTTGCGGAACTAGCGACCGACGACAGTGAGCGCTCCAGTCACACTAAGATGGCTCTACAGTGGGATCAGCTCGCCAAGCGCATGGCGGACGTGGAATCCACCAAAGAGCCGCGATAGTCGGGACGACCGCTAGAGAAAAAGCCCCGACCTCGGCAAGGTCGGGGCTTCAGTCAGATACGCAATGACGGGGCCACGCTAGGGGCTGGGGGAAGGGGGCTGGCGGCCTCGTCTGCCGGATCAATCCGACGCCGGACATTTTGTTCCGCTGGAACTGGGCCGATAACTCAAAAGTCACGGATCTTGTCTTGGCTCTGGTTTAATTGCTTCAGAAGGGCGGTTATTTCCGGCGGCATTGCCTCCGCAGGTTCGTATTGTGGACGCGGAACTCATTCGCGATAGTTATCAGCATGGCCTGCTGCATCTTCACAAAGACGCACGATGCAGCGGCGACCGCGCCGCGGCGGTAACCGGAAGAACATTCATGCCCCTCCCGCATCGCGAATGTGGTTTGGCCCGCTGCGACAGATCGCGCGGCGCAATCGAATGTCGGCTTCGGGGAGCAAAGCTGCCGAGACCTGGACATCACGCGATTTGGGGTTTGACCGAATTCAGACGCGCGCTTCTGTCGATAGTTGCCAAGCAAAAATGACCATTGAACCTCATTTCGCGGTCGCAAAATCCCTGCCGTAATTGCATCGTAATTCGGCGCAGCCTCGGCTCGATCGGCTCGGTCTGGCCAGGGAAGGTGGCGGCGGTAGTTGTCGTCAGAGGTCCATCTGATATGTAATCCACATCGTACGCTTCGCGAGCCGGTCATAGACGCGGCGAGCGCGGTAATTGTCGTCACCGGTCAACCAGCGGATCAATGTCCATCCGCGCTCTCGCGCTAGTTCGGCCAACGCCGTGAGTAATTGGCGGGCGACCCGTTGCCCGCGGAATTCGGGATCAATGAAGAGATCGTCAAGGAAGCCTACGGTGCTACCGGTCAATGGTCGCGGCATGGCTCGGAAGTGAGCGAGGCCGATGACACGGCCCTCAGGGGTTCGGGCGAATAGCGCCTCCAGACTATGCGCCGGGTCGTTGATCCAGTCCCAAACGCGATCTGCAATCACATCGTTCATCGGCATTTTGTAGAAAGCGGCATAGCCGTGATAGAGGCGTCGCCAGTCCAGCTTGTCCCCCGCGATGGGCGAAGCGATGATTGGTTGGGTCATTTCGGCCTCGACGTTCGCTTTCCACATTGTACTCGGTGCGCATCAGCAACGTTTCGAGCTTTCTAACGAAGGTCTGGTGTTTATGTAAATCGACCATACGCGGACATAGCGTAAGCGTCGCGAGTGACCCGCATTAGTCATAATATTAATAAGCCGAGCGCAGCTAGGGAGCGAAATAGCTGCAAACAGTGGCCGTTCGCTGCCGCCGACCGCGTAGGTCGCGAATGACCATAGCGGACAGAGACCTTACCCACCATATTTCGCCATCAGCTGCAGGACATAAGCCTCGTATTGCGCCGCGATGTTGGCGTCGCGAATGAGCAACACATTTTCGGCGTTGCCCATCGCATGGTTCGAGAGGTTAAAGCTCCCCGTCACCACGACGTCATCGGCGATAACCAGCTTGTTGTGCATGAAGTTGTGCGGCTGCTGCGGTTTGTTACGATCATAGGGTAGCGAGTTCTTGCGCACGAGATGGCCGGCAACCTTGTCCCACGCATTGATCTTATCGGCGCCAACGTGCGCATCCTGCCACTGCCGCCTTACCTGATCCATCTGTGGACCATCATAAATACCGAGACGCAGCATGCCCCGGTCGATCGCTTCCGACAACGCGGCCAGAATTGGACCCGACGAAAGTACCACCGAAGCCACCAGGAGCCGCTGCCGCGCGGCTGTGATCGCACCGACAATCTCCTTTATGATTGCGGGACTTTGTTCCGGCGCAAAAGCCACTGTCACCGGCACGTCAGCAACGCGAATGACATCGACGTCACGAACGCTAGGTCTCTCCGCAATCCTTCCTGCCGCGAGAAGATCGGTGAAGTTCTTGGAGAAATAGACCGCCAGAGGGTGCGAACGTAACTGCAAAAGATTGTTCTCCTGCAGTCCCCAGGAGTCATTGGTATAATTCGCCGAGCCTAGAAAGACCGCCGCTTCGTCAGCGTTGCCATCGCGTATCAAATATTTGCTATGCATCAACACGCGATAGCCGGTGACGCTTTTTATTTGCGCTATATCTGCGAATGAGCGAACGAAAGTCTCCGTGCCCGGAGCCTTTCTGTCCGCCTCAAGATGCGCGGGTGAAGTGGCGGGCACACTATCGCCGTCCGGCTCGGTGGTCGCATCGTAAATGATGCGGATCACAACTTTATTTTTTGCCCGTTCCCGCAGCGCGTTCGTGATGATTGCGGCCGCCTCGTCATGGAGCCGGAAATCGTAGATTGCGATGTCTAGGGTGTTGCGAGCTTCGCTGATGAAGCGTGCAATTCTACTCGCCACTTCACTAATCTGTGCCGTTCGTTCAGTCGTTGAAACAAAGGGATCGTCACCTCTCTGGCGGAGAAACATAAGTTCTATGTCGCCGCCGGCCGCAGAAGTGGTTTCCATCAGCATTCAAAGTGTTCCTTGCTGCGCTCTTTTTTCGCGCGTTAAAATGTTGACGGATAGCCCGGCGAGCGCGGTCCAGTTTTCAATCCGCGCTCGACGATCTGCTGCCAGGCCTCTTCTGAGTTGTTAGCAAACGAGAATAGATCGAGATCAGCGGGGTCGATCATGCCCTCTGCGGCAAGCGTCTCGAAGTTTATGACGCGCGTCCAATACGATTTGTCGATAAGGATGACGATGACGGGCGGCATCTTGCGGGTCTGGATCAAAGTGAGCAATTCGAATAGCTCATCGAGCGTCCCGAAGCCGCCCGGAAAAGCCACCAATGCATTGGCCCGCATCGCGAAGTGCAGCTTGCGTACAGCGAAGTAATGAAACTGAAAGGTGAGATCGGGTGTCGAATAGGCATTAGGTTCCTGTTCGCGCGGTAACCCGATATTGAATCCTATCGACGGCGCGCCGGCGTCCGCTGCGCCGCGATTGGCCGCTTCCATGATGCCAGGCCCGCCGCCCGTCGCGATGACATTGTCGCGAATACCGTGATCGGAAATAAGCGCACCGCCGCGTTCCGACACGAGTTTGCCAAAGCGGCGCGCATCTTCATACCACCGTGCTAAGCGGTTGTCGGGACGCGCGCGTGCACTGCCAAATACCACGACGGTCGATCGAACGGTCCAAGCGCGCAGCCGCTCCTCCGCCTTGGCGTATTCGAGCTGCAAGCGGACACCGCGCATGGAGTCGCCCAGCAGAAAATCAGGATCCAGCGCGGGAAGGCGAAATGCAGTTGAATTTTTTTGCAAGCTGTTGTCAGCCATACCGCGATGTCCCCAAGTTGTCTCCTAAGTGCTCAACTCCAGTCACTTTTGCTATGAGTACCCTTCCTAATGGATCCTGTCTCGGTGTGAGATTATGTCCACTGCGCTGAACCGGCTTTGCGAGCTGAACAAGCCAGTTTTGCTTGTCATCAACAAGGCCGACTCATAAGGCGCTCCCGTCCTAAGCGCGTGGCCTCACTATAACGGTGAGCTCCGCTTTGTTCTATTGAGGACCACGTTACCAAGGGTGTGCGATAATGCCGGCCTCTGGACGCTCACGAGGCGGTTCCAAGAAAATCAATAAAGCTGGCGATTGCAACCAAGAAGCCCATGATCAAGCCGGCGGTCAGGTGCCGCGCCGATACAAAAGCGGGTAGGGGACCGAAAGATGCCCTCGTCCGACGGTCTGAAGGACAAACGAGGAATAAGATGTCGCGTAAATTGCTCGGGCCAAAGCCTCAGCTCGTTGAGCGGAAAGCCGCCCACGCGCTTCATATTGCGCGCGCGCATGATGCCGGGCGGCAAGCCGGCGAGGCGGTCATGAAGTTGGTGGATACCTATTTTGACGACAAAGTCGTTCCGGTCGCTCGTAAGGTGAATGAGGCGTTTGAGCAGCAAATGCAACGCCACCATCACGACAAAAATACCGATGATGCAATGGCGCTTCGAATAGATTATTCCGTCAGGCTGAAGGATTTGAAACGGCACGCAGTGCGCGGAGTTTGGCAAAGCTTGAGCAAATGGAAACAAATACTGGCGCAGGCAAACATGAAGGAGGAACTCGATTATTATATCGCGTGCAAGTTTGATCCGATATGGGACGAGCTAGAAAAGAAAGCCACTGAGCGGATGACATACTGCGCGGCCCGGATCGCAGGTCACATTACCGACGAAATGCATACATCGTCGCGTGGAACAAAAACATCACATTTCACTTGACGCTAACGGAATTCGCGGCGCCGGTGTGCGGAAGCGACAACAGGAAAGGGGCACGCTCTACGGGGCGTGGGAGATACCGCAACGATGATCGATTTCAGGATAGCGCCTCACCGGGTGATTGCCGGAAAAAATGTGGTTGAGGTGATGCTCGGTGGCAAGGTCGTTGCCACGATCGCAGCCACTGGCATTGATGGCATACAAATCTTAAGCGCGCACGTTACCAAACACTGGTTTGACGACGGCGAGAAAGTTGGTCTTGGCACTCCGTCCGTCCATATGACATTCAGCGCGCAGCCGAACTCTCTCGGGGGCTCGTAAGAATTCCCGGTCGCGTTGTGCATATTTTCGATAACGACCAAAGATCCGCCGTTGGATGGCTGTGGAGTGCCGCATGATTTTTATTGCAGCAAAGATACCAAATCTACTTTCTTATGCTGAACTTGATCGAGGGTGCATTGCCGCGGCGCTTTGTCGGGACGCCAGCGCAACAGACGAGTTCCGTGGCGGAAACGGTCGCCGGAAAAATGGTCGTAACGCACTTCAACCACCAGCACCGGCTTGAGCGGTTGCCATTCCCCAGAACGGTTTGTCGACCATCGGCTCGGGCCGCCGGGCGCGTTGCCAGTAAACCCGGGAGGCGCGATCAGCGGTTTCAGTTTTCTAGTGAGCGATTGCTTTTCCTCGCGCTTAATGGTCGAGGTAAAGCCGACGTGATGCAAAACACCCTGGGCGTCAAAGAGACCCAGCAAAAGCGAGCCGACCAGCCGGCTTCCCTCATTATAACGAAATCCGCCCACCACGCAGTCTGCGCTCCGATAGTTCTTGATTTTTTGCATTCCGCCGCGATCACTGGAGCGGTATTCAAAATCTCGCCGTTTAGCGATGATGCCGTCTAGCGCCGAACCAGCGCCCTTCAGCCACCCTTTGGCGTCAGCAAGCCGCGTCGTCGCAGGTGACAGGCGCAGCAGTTTGGAATGGGCGCAAAATTCTTTGAAAAAAGCTGCCAAGGCGACGCGCCGTTTGGATAGCGGCTCTTTCGTCCATGCGCGACCATCTGGTCCTACTAGTAAATCGAATAGAATGAATAATGCCGGCGTTTGTGCTGCAAGCTTTTCCACACGGCTTGCCGCCGGATGAATGCGCTGCAAGAGGGCATCAAACGAGAATGAATTGTCGGTCGGTACTACGATCTCGCCGTCGAGCACAAATTTGTTTGCCTCCAACGCCTCCAGAGCGGTAACGAGCTCCGGAAAGTACCGGGTCATCAACCTGCCGGATTTGGACTGCAAGTCGACCTCTTTGCCGTCGCGAAAGCCCAGAGCGCGAAAGCCATCCCACTTTGGCTCATACTGCCATGACGATCCAACCGGAATTTCGTCGACGGACCGCGCCTCCATCGGACTAAAAGGTCTTTGCAGCGGTAAATTCATCTGGCGTTCCTGAAAGGCGCGATGTTTGGAAACGCGCCCCGCCTCGGCGGTTGCAACTTAACTTATTGCACCGGCCAAACAGTTCGGGGTTCGAACCCGAGGCGCGCAAAAATGGTGCGCGCATGCGTGCCGGCGCGCGCAACGAAGTCTGGTTCGTCGATCATTGTGAACTGGCGGTCGTCCATCACGACCCGGCCGTCAATGATGACGGTCCGAACACAACTCCCATTGCCGGAATAGACGAGATTGGCGACTGGTAGATCCATGGGATTTGGTTGCCACTCGATCCCGCTTGCATCCGCAATCACGATATCCGCCAGTTTTCCCACCTCCAGTGAACCGATCTCGTCTTCCCACGCCAAGGCTTTGGCGGCGTCGACTGTTGCCATCTCCATGGCCTTGTGGGCGCCGATGACGGTTGGATCGGCCTTAACGTCTTTATGAGCGCAGGAGACGAGATACATGATGCGGACCATATCGATGAAGCGGCTGATGGCGCAGGCGTCAGTGCCCAGCACGACCCGCACGCCGTTCTCGACGAGTTCCGGAAACTTGCCGTGCGCGATGCAGCCAAAACCGCCGAACATACTTGCCGAGGGGCAGTGACATACGCTCGGGTCGAACTCTTCTAGGATTGTCACGTCTTCATCTGTAATCGCGCCCATGTGCACGAGGTGCGCGTTGGGGCCGAGCGCGCCAAGATCACGATAGCGTGCCACCGGAGTCTTGCCCCATTCACGCAGCGCCGCCTCAACCTGCCCGCGGGTGGTTGATAGATGCGCATGGATGCCGACCTTCAGTGCATCGGCGCGGCGCTTAACATCGCGGATGAGTTGGTCAGAAACATGATCCGCGCGTACTAAGGAGAACCAAGCGCGCACGCGTCCTGCCGCAAGGCCGGAACACGTGTGCACGCACTCTTCGGCGCGACCTAATGCGGTCGCGGTGTCATCGTTGAACTCGGACGGTGCAGTCGGATCGCGCACGTCCCAGGTCATGCGCGCCACGATGCCTCGGATGCCGGTCTGATCTGCGGCCCGTGCCACGGCCTCGGGCTCCAATGTTCCCGGATCGCAGAAGCAGGTCGTGCCGTTGCGGATCATCTCGAGGAACGTGCCGGTGGAAGCGACCAGCGTCTCCTCTGCGCTCAGTGTGGCTTCATAGGGCCACACACGGTCTCGCCAGCGCTCGGGATAGCGCATGTCATCGATCATTCCCTTTGAAAGGAAGTGCACCGGATGATTGTGGCAGTCGATGAGCCCGGGAAGAACGACCTTATCGTCGTCGCCAAGGACCCTTTCAGCGCGATAACGCTCATTGATCGCGGATGCCTTATCTACCGCCACAATGTGCTTACCCGATATTGCGACTGCGCCATCGCGGATCAGCCGACGCTGCGGATCCATCGTCACGATGACGCCGGCGCGGACTATCAGATCAACAGATTGCATCACGCGACATTTTTCTCTGCGGGCGCAGCAAGCTTGGCGCGGAGTGCCGTTGTCGCATGGTGATCGATCGTCATCGCTGCACCGTCGATGACGACGCCATAGTTTTGTTTGGCGCCATTGATGCTGACGTAGCCGTCACGGACGTCATCGAGCACGCGCGCGGGTATCCGTTTCAACGGATCGCCCCATCCGCCACCGGCCCCGCTTTGCGCGAAGATGAAATTCCCGGCGCCAATCGGAACATCAAAGCAGCACTCGGTGACGGTCAGTTCGTCCGGGGCGCCCTGATTAAGGACAAAATAATTTCCTGCGCCGGATGCGCCGCCCAAATAGCCTTGCATCGGGTGACGCCAACCTTGGTTATAGACAATGGCCTTCACCGGATCGAGCATGCGGCGGCGATAGTGCAGTGCCGGGGCGCCGCGGAATTCGCCGGCTGCCGCGGTGTCGGTTGCGTATTCGACCTGGAGGTACTGCCAGGGATACTGCTGTTCGTACATTTCCAGCGAGGGCAGCTTCAGCGCGCAAAACGGCGCCGCATAACCGCCCCAGCCGTCCACGCCTTTGGCGCCGCCGGCGCTCATCGCGGTCGCGGTGATATCGCTGGCGACGAAAAAGCGCCCGGTGCGCGAATTGGTGCCGTAAGCGCGCACATTAACGAGATCGATATTGGCGCTGCCGACAAGATGCGGTGCGACGTCCTCGAAAGCCTTCATCACCGCTTCCATGATATCGGAGCCGATACAGACGGTTGAATTGCCGACCGGCGCTGGTGGATCGCAATTCACGACTGAGTGCGGCGGCAACACGATTTCGACCGGGCGGAAATAGCCGGAGTTGACCGGGATATCGGGGCACAGCGCCACGAGAGAGCTGTAGATGTTGGATATGGTGTTGGTTGCGACGCTGTTTACGAATCCGCGTACCTGCGGATGGGTGCCAGTGAGATCGATCTTCAGATTGCTACCCCGAACGGTCACAGTCGCCTCGACCGGAACGTCGCCGCCGCCGGCATAATCGTGATCGAGGATGCTGCGCCCGTGATAAACGCCGTCGGGCCATTTGGCGATCTCCGCGCGCAGCCGGTTTTCGCTATAACTCAGGATGTATTCAACGCTGCGAAGTACCGCCTTCGCGCCGTATTTGGCGACGACTTCCAATAACCGGGTCTCCCCGATGATGCAGCCACCGACCATCGCATTGAGGTCGCCGGTGATGTCGTCTTTGGTGCGGGTGTTACAGAGGATGAGATTCCAGATGTCGTCGACCTGCTCGCCGCGCGAGCGCAGCCGCACCGGTGGCACACGGAAACCTTCCTGCCAGATCTCCCGTGCGATTGTGTTGTAACCGCCTGGCGCACAGCCACCGACATCATTGACGTGACCGCGCACGGACGTGAAGAAGCGGGGCTCACCGTCGACGAAGACCGGCTTAACCACGGTCCAGTCCGGGATGTGACTACCCCCGAAATAGGGATCGCAGGCGAGGAACAAATCGCCTTGGTGGATGTCGCCACGGTAAGTCTTGAGAATGGTTTCGACTGAGGTCAGCGCCGCGAAGATATGTACCGGTACTGATTGGGCGCGCGCTACCAGGCTGACGCCGTGCTCGTCGCCGTAGAACACACCGACGGAGTAATCGTGGGTCTCGGAAAAGATCGGCGAGATTGATGTGTTCTCCACGACCTTGCTGATCTCGCCGCAGACCGCTTCGAGATAATTTCTCACGATTTCGGCCGTAATGTAGTCGGCCCCCGACATGGCGTTCATGCGACGACCTCTTCCGATTGCCGTTGGCGAACGCTCGTGGCGTTCACGGTGGCAAGTTTCCCTGTTTGTGGATCGAATCCGGTGCCGCACACGTTGTCCCGATAGTGCTGCCAACCGGTTTCTATCTGTTCGCCAGCTAGACCGAGTGCCGCCGCAGTTGCACGAAACAGCGCTTGTCCGGCCGTCTGTCGGCCGAGACCGACTGTCACCGGAAGTGGCGCTGCCAAAAGACTGGGTGTCTGAACCGTTACTTCTACCCGGCCGGGCAGCGCATCGGTGGATAAGCTTGCAAGTCCGCACGCCTGCGCTGTTGCAGCGGTGACGATGTCCTGCGCGGCGAAGCGTCCTAGATTGATCGGACGATGAGCAATCGGCGGGGAGGTGAGCGCCACTCGCAATGTTCCGGTGGCTTTTGCAACGTGTACCTCGATATCACCGAATCTCTCGTTCGACCAAGGCACGGTGAGCGCACCTCGCTGCGGTGACGACGTTTGCGGCAAACTTGCGATAGCGGCAACGGCCCGGCGGTCTTCGTCGCTTCGTTGAGCAGAGATCAAGTCTGCTAGTTTGACGTAGTCACCCGTATAGGCCCGACCAAGTTCCACAGCGGCCTTCGCGAGCTGCTGAATGTTCCGCAATGTAGTCGCCGGCGTGCGGCTGTTGAGCCGAAGGAGATCGGTAACTTCCCGCCGATAGTTGCCGTTTGCGATGAGCTTTACCGGTTCGATCCTTGCGCCCTCAGCCCAGCGGTCTACCGCCTGCGGACTGTAGCCGCCGGGCTCCCAACCACCGAGGTCGGGGACACGGCCGCGCACCACGCTCCAGCCAACAAGCCCGTCGCTCGAGTGCACCGGAGCGACGGCGATGATTTCGCAAGCGTTGACTGCACCCGCATCCATGTCATTCGTCACAGCTACATCGCCGGTATTCCAGCGCTCACCGAAGAAGTCACGCACTGCGCCGAGCGCCCCGCTTGTGCTTGGGAGGAGACCGACGGCCGAAACGAGCAGTGCGTCACCTTTGGCATCGAACAAACCGGCGTGCACCGGTTGGATATCGGCCGTGAGCACTTCACCGTCGATCTGCGGTTTACGAATGAGGTCGAGCAGTTCAGCAAAAGCTTGATCAGCCATGCGCTGCCTCCGCGACGTCGATTTCATAAATCTGATAGCGGTTAAGCCGAAGCTTATCGCCCGGTTGCAGCGCGATGGTGGTATCGAGCTCTTCGATGATGGCGGGGCCCTGGAAGGCGTGGCCGGGTTTTAGTCTCTCGCCATCATAGATCGGCGTGTCGATCCAGGCGTAGGATCCGTTACTGGGAAAGCACACGCTGCGCCGCGCTTTGACGGCCTTTGCTGCATCCGGATTTTCGATCACTTCATAGCTCGGAACGTCCCATGCGCGCGTTCCCACCACTTCCTGCCGGACCGCCAGCATTTCGACCGGTTTCTGCAACATGTTAAAGGCGTAACGTTGCCGATGCAGAGCGTGGAACGACTGCACCGCTCCTTGCAGCGCTACCTCCATGTCGGCGTCATCGGGGATTGGAGTCGGCAATTCGTGGACCTGGCCGACATACCGCATTTCCGCTTGCCGCTCGATTCGGATGCCTTGGACTCCCGGAACCGCCTCGATTTCGCTGCGTGCGCTGTTCACCATTCGGTCAAGTTGCTCGCTGAGTTGCTTGGCGGGCACGCGCTCGACACGGCCGGCGAGCGCGTGAATTTGTGAGACACGCAAATCGGATTGCAACTCGCCGAGCGCGCAAAACACCGAAGCGGTCCGCGGCACCAACACCCGTGTGATCCCCAGGTCTCGTGCCTGCATGGTTGCGGTAACGCTGCCGGCGCCGCCGAAGCTCATCAGCGCGAAATCGCGCGGATCGTGCCCTTGGGCGACCGATACATAGCGGATTCCGTTCGACAGATTGTTGTTGATGATCCGGAAAACACTGAATGCTGCCTCGTCAACGGACATCCCCAATTTCTCGGCGACACCAATGCGGAGCACGTCCGCCGCTCGCTCCGGGAGGATCGTCATTCTGCCGCCCAGAAAGAAATCGGGATTGAGATAGCCGAGGTATAAAAATGCGTCGGTCACTGTCGCGTCAGCGCCGCCTAACCCGTAGCAGGCTGGGCCGGGACGTGCGCCCGCGCTTTGTGGGCCGACGCGCAACGCCCCGCCATCGTCGATCCAGGCTATCGAACCGCCGCCGGCGCCGATCGTATGAATCCCGAGCATCGGCAGGCCAACGAAGCTTCGATTGAACCAGGATTCCGAGCGCGTTTCGGGAGCTCCATCCCGAATAAGTGATACGTCGTAACTTGTGCCGCCCATATCGACGCCGATGACATTGCGGATGCCGCAGCTCTCGCCGACACGCGCCGCGGCCGCGACGCCGCCGGCGGGCCCGGAAAGCAATGCCGCGCACCCAAGGCGCCCGGCCTGTTCCGGCGAGGCGGTCCCACCGTTCGATTGCATGACCAACAGCTGCTTCTGAAAGCCGTTGCGCCTTAGCTCCGCCATTAAGCGATCAAGATAGCTTCGCAACAGCGGACTCAAGAATGCGTTGACCACTGTGGTGCTGAAACGCTCGAACTCTCTTATCTTTGGCATGACGTCGCACGAGAGATGGACGTCCACATCCGGGCAGCATTCCTTCAAGATTGCTCCGGCGCGACGCTCGTGATCGCCGTTGAGATACGAGTTGAGGAAACAAACTGCGACCGCACGAATTCCGCTGTCCGCGATTTTCTTCGCGGCGAATCGAACCTCATCCTCGTCGAGCGCAGCCAGTACACTGCCGGCATGGTCGATCCGTTCGGCGATCGGCAGACGCCATTCTCGCCGAACGATTTGTTGTGGCGGGGGCAGTCGGATGTCGAACAGAATTTCCTTAAAGCCGCGGCGCAATTCCAGGATGTCGCGGAAGCCGCGGGTGGTCAGCATCGCAGTCGGAACGCCACGGTGCTGCAGCATTGCATTGGTGGCCACCGTGGTTCCAAAATTTATAACGTCGACCTCGGCCAGGAACGCCGGCAGCGGATATTGCTCGCGCTCTGCCATCAAGCCCAAAGCGTTGATGACCGCCTCGGCCTCATTGCCCGGAATTGATGGCACTTTGCCGTGCGCCATCCTTCCGGATCGATCCTGCAGCACGATGTCAGTGAATGTGCCGCCGACGTCGATACCGATCTTGTACATGCCTTACTCCACAACGTGCCGCAGCCGTTATTGCGGTTTTTTGAGTTGGCCGGATGCGAGTTCGCTCGGCGCGACCAGTACGAGTTTGCCGTCTTGCCACTGAGTGACGCCGACCTTGGCGCGAATGTTTTGACCGGTGTACGGGCTCGACTTGCCGTCCGAGAATTTAAGACCCCATCCCATGGTCAAGCCGCCCTCTGGAACATCGGCCGCCATGGCCGCCTCTCGAATGGCTTCGGCGTCATACTTTCCCGCCTTTGGCAGCACGTATTTGAAAAGAGCCAATGCGCCGTCGAAGCCAGCTGCGGCAAACGCCGGCGGTCCGTGGCCAACCGCTTTGCTGTAGCGGGCATGAAATTCTTCACGCAGTCGGCGTATTTCCGGCGACAAACGGCTGGCGTCGATGTCCACTGGCAAGTTGATGGACATCATGCCGTCGGCGTAATCCCCGAGATCCTGCCGGAATTTCGGAAACGCGATCCCCGCCCAACCGACTACGGCTTTGGTCTGAAGGCCGAGCTCTTTGGATTGGCGCGCGAACAGGATGGCGTCATTGGGATAGTCCGTCGACAGAATGATATCTGCGTCAGATTGTTTCATCTTAAGGACGAGCGAAGAAAGATCGGTGGCACGAGCCGAGTATTGCTCGTTAGCGATGACTGTGATGCCCTTTGACTGCAGCCGCTCCACCAACGATTTATCGATTGAGTTGCCGAATGCGCCGTCGTCGTACTTGATGGCGATCTTGATCGTGCCTGCGGTCTTGCCGAGCACCGGTGTCAGCTTGTCACTGGTAAAATCCGCGAGCGTATAGGCCCATTGCTGGCCCGCCGGTACTGTGCGGAAGGTGTATTTGTATCCCCGGGTCGTAATTTCGTCGGCCGCAGAGCCAGGTTCCCAGAAGATCACCTTTTGCTGTTCCAGCACTTGGCTCGCGGGAATGGCAAGCCCGCTCGAATTGGTGCCAAAAACTACAGCGATCCCCGCACCGGCGAGGCGTTCGGCCTCACTGCGGGCCTGCGCGGGGCTGCCGGCATCGGCCTTCACCCAGACGATTGGCGCGCCATTGATTCCACCTGCTTCGTTGATGATTTGCGAGGCGATCTCCGCGCCGCGAAAAGTCTCTTGACCGAGGAATGCGAGCGGCCCACTGAAAGCGAACAGCGCGCCGATCTTCCACTCCTTGGGTGCTTGCGCGCGGGCTCCATCGAGACCGGCGCCAAGCGCGACCAATGCTGATGCAAGCGATAGAACCAAACACAGTTTACGCATTTTATCTCTCCTTCAGAGCATCCGCCGTCAGTGCTTTTGACCCATGTAGGCGCGCTTAAGCGCCGGATTGCGTAATAGTTCTGGCCCCGGACCCGACATCGCAATTCGTCCGTTCTGCAGGACATAAGCGCGATCCGCTAGCGCCAGCGCATGCGTAACATGCTGCTCGACCAAAAGGATCGACAGGCCTTCGTTACGCAGCTTGGCGAGGAGCGCGAAGATGTCCCGAACGACGATCGGGGCAAGTCCAAGTGAAGGCTCATCGAGCACCAGGATATCCGGGCATGCCATCAATCCTCGACCGATCGCACACATTTGCTGCTCGCCGCCACTGAGCGCGCCCCCGAGCTGCCGCCGCCGCTCCTTAAGGCGCGGCAACAAGCGATAGACGCGATCAAGATTGTAGCTCCGTTGAACGCGCGCACGCTTTGCATAGGAGCCGAGTTCTAGATTTTCCTCGACAGTCATAAAAGGAAACAAGGCGCGCCCCTCGGGCACCATGATAAGACCACGCTGGACGATCTGATGTGCTGGCACGCGATTGAGCAAATCGCCGTTGAGAACGATCCGGCCGGCTGATGCGTGCAACAGGCCAACCGCCGCGCGTAGCAAGGTGGTTTTTCCGGCGCCATTCGCGCCAAGAAGTGCGACGACCTGACCAGCGGCGACGTCGAGACTGACGTCGTGCAAGACGCGTATTTCGCCGTAACCTGCGGCTAGGTGTTCAATGGACAGCATCGTAGGCCTCTCCGAGATAGGCTTCGACGACGCGGGCGTCCTTGAGAACGACCGAAGGTTTACCGTGCGAGATCACGCTGCCGCCAGCCAGCACGACCACGGCCTCGGCAAGCTCGGCGATTACATCCATAATATGCTCGACCAAGATCAGCAATTCCATCCGCTTTGGTCGAGCGTATAAGCACAATCATTTCCGCCATTTCGGTTGGATTAAGACCGCACATCACCTCATCGAGCAGGAGCACCTTCGGCTGCGCGGCTATGCAGCGCGCGAGCTCCATGCGTTTGCGATCGGACAACGTCAGCTTGGCGGGGCGCATTGAACTGGCCGCACCCAGCCCGACGCGCTCCAATACTGCCAACGCACGCTTGCGCGCCGGTGCCGTGTGCTTCTCGATCGAAAATGCGCCGACCATAACGTTTTCGAGTACGGAAAGACCGTTGAATGGTCTCACGAGCTGAAAAGTACGAGAAACGCCGAGCGTGGCGCGGCGCTCCGGTGTAAACTTGGTGATGTCTTCGGAATTGAAACGGATTGTGCCAGCATTGGGAGTGGTAAAGCCGGTCAGAATGTTGAAAAGGGTGGTTTTACCGGCGCCATTCGGCCCGATAAGGCCGAGGGATGTGCCGGCAGCGACTTCGAAACTCACGTCGGAAAGTACCGACAATCCGCCAAACCGCTTGTTGATGCCCGCGATCTCAAGCACGGCTGCGCACCTTTCGATGCTCACGAAGCCTGTGCGCTCCGTTGAGAAGACCGTCGGGCATCGCCAAAAGAATAACGATCAGAACCAGTCCGAAGATCACGCCGTGGAGACCGAACAGAACTCCACCAAACAAGCTGCGCAAAACTCGCTCGAGGGGAACAATCAAGATCGCGCCGAACAGCGGCCCCCATGGATGCCCTAGTCCGCCTACAATGGTAATCAAGCCTGCCTCGACCGACAGTAGGAACGACATCGTGCTGTCCGGGTCGATGAACTGGGTGTACATCGCCAACAGTGAACCGCCGACAGCGGTACAGACGGCGCTGATCACGGTTGCAGCCACGCGTAGCCGATACGCCGGAACACCAAGCGATCGTGCCGCGTCCTCGTCGTCCCTGATCGCGAGGAGCTGATGTCCAATTCGCGAACGGCGGATTGCGGCGCACAGGCCGCCCACAGCAATCGCATAGATGCCTGCGATGATGAGGTACGGCCATTTTTCGAGAAAATGGAGGTTCATTAAGCCCGGCTTGAGCTCGATGATTACACCTTCCGACCCGTTGGTAAGATGCTTCCAATAGATCGAGATCAAACGCACGACCTCGGCAAAAGCGATCGTCAGCAACGTGAAGAACGGCCCGCGCATCCGCAAGCTGATGGAGCCGATGACCAGCGCCAGTGATCCGGCGATCAAAGCGCCAGCGATCATCCCACCCCAGGGCAGGATGCCATAGTGCGTCGCCCCAATGGCGGCTGCGTAAGCCCCGATGCCGAGGAACGCCGCATGTCCAAGTGAGAATTGTCCGGCAAAACCTGCCAGCAAATTCCACGCCGCGCTAATGCCTGCCCAGATCAGCGTCAGAATCATCAAATCGACCAGCTGCGGTACGCTCATTTGAGGCCGAATTCTTCCGCGCCCCGTTGTCCAAACAGGCCGGCGGGACGCACCACGAGCACTCCAATGAACAGCGCGAAATAGACAATTTGCCGAAGCGACGTGTCGATGAAGAAACCGCTGAGCTGCTCAACAACTCCAATAAGAAGGCCGCCGATGACGGCACCCGCCAAACTGCCAAGACCGCCGAGAACGACGACCACAAAGGCCACAAGCACGAAGTCCGTGCCGACACTCGGAAATACGTAATACACGGGCGTCAGCAGACAGCCGGCAAGACCAACAAGGGCAGCGCCGATCGCGAACGTGACCATATAGATGCGCTCGACGTTGATCCCCATTAGGCGCGCCGTCGTGCTGTCCTGCGCGGTGGCGCGGATCGCCTTGCCGAAGTCGGTGCGATGCAAGAACAAATGAAGGCCCGCGGCAGCAATCAGCATAACTGCGCAAGCGATCAGGCGTGGTACACTAACAGATAGCCCGGCCAGCGTCAGCGTCGCGGTCTGGTAGGGCGTCTGCACGCTCATATAGTCGGCCGTGAAAAAAAGCAGCGCCAGGTTTTGCAACGCGATCGCGAGGCCCAGTGTGACGAAAATCTTGACGTGGGCATGCGCGGTAAGGGTGTGGCGGATCAAAAAACGCTCCGTCAGCGCACCTAAGAGAGCCATCAATGGCACGACAAGAATTGTTGCGACATATGGATCGATGCCCAGTCGCCAAAGCCAATAGGCGGCATACATCGACAGCATCAGATACTCACCGTGGGCAAAATTGATGATGCGCAGTACGCCGAAGACAAGGTTGAGACCGATGGCAACGAGGGCATAGATTCCACCGATCAACAGGCCAGACGTTATGACCTGCGCGATCATCGGCGGGCTTTTCCATAAGGGTAGACGTTCGCGCCGAGACGCACCGAAATCTTTCGAGCGCTGTCGTGCAGAGCGACAATTTGTTTGGCGCGGGCGGCCGCCGTGACCGCGTGACGGGGAAATATCAGGCCAAGGGCGGCAACGACCTGTTGTTCCGCACCAAAAACCGGCACCGCTTGCGCCGCGGGGCCATTCATCAATTCCTGATCGGTCGCGGCCCAGCCGGTCTGTGCGGTCTTCGCCAACTGCTTCTTAAAGAGCTCAGTGTCGCAGATCGTGGTCTTGGTGAAGCGGCGCATCCCGCGTCGAGCAACCGCTTTATCCAACAGTTGCGGGTCTGCAAACGCGAAGAGCACCTTTCCTACAGCGGTCGCATGGAAAGGCAGCCACGTTCCGACGCGCCAGCCAACGTCGAGGAAGTCAGGACCCTCGACCGAAGCGAGGTGAACGACGTCGCTCCCTTCGAGAATACAAAGTGTACTGGTTTGGCCAGTCCGTTCGACTAAGCGACGCAGTTCCGATCCTGCTTCCTGTACCAAGAGGTTGTTACTAAGAAATCGAGAGCCCAGCAGGAATGAACGGATCGCTGGCGAATAGACTTTGGTGCGTGCATCTTGCTGAAGGAAGCCCAACTCGCGAAAGCGTGACAGGTTCTTCGAAACCAGCGCCTTTTCGAGAGAGAGTGCATTCGCAAGATCGCTCACGCCCCACGAGTTGCGCTCGCCGCAAAAAGCGGAAAGGATTCGCAAGCTCGTCTGCAATGATTTCATATTTCCTTATGGGAAACTGAGTTTCTCGCCCGTTTAGAATCTTTTGTCACGTGAAAATAGTCAAGCCGAAAAAGGAAATTGGTCCGATCGGCCTTCCGGCGTGTGATGACCGCGGAATTCACGATTGGTGCCCGAGCGATCGCGCTGAGCGTCGATCTGACGACTAATCGCGCCGGATCACTGAGAAATTTAGCGCGTCAGCGGCGGTAGCGTTGGCCTTAATTCTAGACCGAAGCGAAGCTTGCGATTTTCGCAGGTCGGGCAGGCGAGGTGCTTCTGCCGCCGCTGCAAATACGAGAGAACGCGCTTGATTCGGCTCCTGGCTGCCGGTGCAAAATAGGAGATTTTACAAAACGAACCTAATTCGGTGCTCGGGCTAGAGGGCGCCTTGGCTCGTTCAGGGGAGAATTGCATCGGTCGGGAGTGGGGCGGTTTGCCGCGTGCCGTCGAACTCTTAACAAGAGCTATTGGCCGATCAACAGCGCGGAGAAGTTTTTAGTTGAGGGGAAAGGATTCGTGCGGTGTTGCTCAGACACTCGTGACACGAATGAACGTTTCGATCGGTTTAAAGGACGCAAGATCCAGAACGTTGCAGCTGCCGGTTTCGTCGTCGGCATGCAGCGGCCTAAAACCAAGCCGCGCATAATGGTCCTTGACCAAGCCATTCTTTTTGGTCGGGATGTATTTGCCGAGAATTCGTCGCGCGCCGAGCTCCTTGGCGCGCTCGGCAATTAGGTTCAGGGTGGCGGGCTCGACCTGACGCCCCAATGCGCGGCAACTCATCAGCCAGGCATCAATCTCAAGGTCGGCATTGTCACGTAATCTTCCGATGACAATCGCGATGACGCCGCTGCCACCGAACCGATCGACCAACCGCAGATGAAGGCCGAAGGCCCCCGGATCGCCAATAATGGACCGGACGTCTTCTTCGCCATAGCGCCTCGGCGTCAAGTTGAACTGATTCCATCGAGCAATCAGCTGGACAATGCGCTGTATATTCGGCTCGTCGAAATTGCTGCAGACGAGCCGCATCTCGAGGTCGCGCAAATATGCGTCAAGTTCGGTCACTGTTTTCAGGTGTTTATGGTCCGCTTCAGCACTGCGTCGCTTCGAGCAGAGTTCTGTTTCCTGTGCGGCACCTAGAGATCTAAAAGCGACCTCAAGCCAAGAAACGCCGCGGCGGGATGTACGATGACATAGGAGGGTACGGCCTCGAGATAAGGCCGGAGCCTGCCCTTCGCCTCAAAGCGATTGCGGAATTCCGATCGGACCATGAATTCTAAAATCCGAGGTGAAATGCCGCCGGCAATATAAGCGCCGCCTCGCGCCCCGAAGGTGAGCACTACGTTGCCGGCAAACGACCCCAAGAAGGCACAGAATGTTGCGAGTGACTCCTGCGCCACATGACAGCCCCCGTGTAGTGCGCGCTCGGTGATATCGGGCGCCCTTCGAGACGGCACATCAAGTCCGTCAAGCGCAACGACCGCTTGATAGATATTCTCCAAGCCCTCACCTGAAACCATTCGCTCAGCGGACACATGTCCGAATCGTTTCCGTAAATGTTTGATAATGTCGTCCTCGCGATCGCACATGGCCGCTAGTGTTGCATGGCCGCCCTCGCTCGGAATAACGATGCTCTTTCCAGGCGTCGAAACTAAGCATGCGACGCCTAACCCACTTCCTGGCCCTAGCACTGCCATCGGGGCTCCTGGTTTGGCCTTCCCCTCTCCAATTCCGACCAAATCCGCCGAGCGAAGGAACGGCAACGAATACGCCACGGCCTCGAAGTCGTTGACGATCCGCGCCTTCATGCCAAAGGTTTCGTGCAATTCGCGAGCGTCAATGACCCAGGAACAGTTTGTGAGTGCGCAGCGATCGGCCTCGACTGGTCCTGCAACGGCGACGACCGCTTCAGTGATTGGGCCCTGCTCACGGTGGTCTTTCAGGAAAAATGCTACCGCATCCGCGAATCGCGCGTAATTTGACACCTCAAAACTTTGAACCGGTCCCAATACGTCGTTCGTTAAAAGCGCAAACCTGGCGTTCGTAGCGCCGATATCTCCCAGCAACACCTGCTTGGCTGAAATAGATCCCTCCCTTGGTGGCGAGACTTACCACTATCAACAGAGTTCCATTTTCACGGAACTATCTGGGCGCCCGATCTATCAAGATGCGTGCTAATTTGCCGTGAGGTCAATAGCAGCGATAGTCGAACGAAAACGCGAACAAGGCGTGGAGGCTGATCGGTCGGTCTATTTGGGGAAGCACTATGAAAGTTCTGACCATCGGCGGCGCCATGATCGACACGATCGCTATCATTGATAGCGGACGCGTTGAACGCATGAGTATGAAAAATGCGGATTCCTCGTTCTTGTTGTTGGAAGAGGGTCGCAAGACCGACGCGGAAGAAGTGTCGACCCATACCGGCGGCGGCGCGGTGAATGCCGCGGTTGCCATGGCCCGGCTCGAGATGGAGGTTGCGATACTCGCAAAACTTGGCGCCGATGCGCGCGCCGAGACGGTTTTGCGACGCCTCGAACAGGAAGGTGTGTCGACAAAATGGGTCAAGCGCGATCCGCGCGCACCCACCGGCGCTTCGGTTTTCATTTCCTCACACGATCGCAATGCTGCCAGCTTTACTTTTCGCGGCGCGAATGCCCTGTTAGAGGTCGAGGACCTCGCCGATGAGGCGTTCGCTGCCGATGTGGTCTTTATTTCCAATCTGAGCAACCAATCGGCAGATTGCTTTCCGGCTATCGTTGAACGCGCAAAAAAGCATGGCGCTTTAGTTGCGGCCAATCCCGGACCGCGACAACTTTCCGCCCGAGGCAGCGCGTTTCTGGAGAGCCTGACCGCGATCGACATATTGATACTGAATCAGATCGAAGCTGATTTGTTGGTGCCGAGGCTCGTCACTCGCTGGGGCGAGGGCGGTCCACCTTTGAATTTTCCATTAGGTGAGCCTGTTCCTGCGCTGGCGGCGCGAGGCCTGGTCGGCGGCGGGTTCGAGATGAGTATCGTCTCGTATTTGCGAGCGTTGACACAGCTCGGTCCAAAATACGTAACGGTGACGGATGGCGCGCGTGGCGCTTTCGTCGGATCCCGTGATGAAATTATCTTCAGTCCGGCGCCAGAGATGAGGGTCATCGGCACGGCCGGCGCGGGTGATGCCTTTGGTGCCACCATAACGGCCTATTTGGCAATGGGGCGCCACATTGATGAGGCAGTTGGCGCGGCGACTGTCAATTCGGCATCGGTCGTCGGGCATGTCGATACTCAGACAGGCTTACTGTCACGTCGCGACCTAGATCAGAAGGTTGCAGCTGCACGAGGAGCGATCAAAAGGTGGCGCGTGGACTCCAGTGCCTAGGGCTCGGCCGGGATGCAATCGCGTGTGCATCCAACCTTTTACGTGTGTACCATCCGGCCAATCAGCCGGGATTGGCGGCATTCCCATCCTTCCTGAATAATCATGGGTTTGCTAACACTGGGCGCGGCGGGTGCGCGGGATTCCTACAATCTCAGGCAGCGCGATGATTGAGGAGCAGTCGTGGAGCCGGCGATATTCATCACCTATTCGTCGAAGGACGAGAAAGTCGCCCGGACCATTTGCACGGCGCTCGAAAATCGCGGACTCGCTTGCTGGATTTCTTCCCGCAACGTCAAGCCGGGCCAGAATTTCCAGGAACAAATCGTCAAGGCCATCCGCGCCGCCAAGATCATGGTCCTGGTCTTTACCGCCAACGCCAATAACTCCAACGAGATCAAGAAGGAGCTTGCGCTCGCCAGCCAAAACAACCTGGTCGTTATTCCGGTTCGGATCCAGGACGTGCCCCCGAACGAGGCCTTCGCCTACGAATTTGCGACTCGGCAATGGATCGACCTGTTCGACGATTGGGAAGCTTCGATCGCGCGACTGGTCGAACTGATTGCCGCTGCTATCCACGATCATCACGCGGGTGATCCGGCGAACGCGGGAGCAGGGCCAACCGGGGTCCCCGCAGCCGCGGCGCAGCGCCCAAAAGCTTCGGCAAAAAAAGCGATATTGGCGGGTGCCATCGCGATAGCCTGCCTCGCCGTAATCATCGTCGCGACGTTCACCTATCTGAAAGTCATCCGGCAGAGCGCGTCCCAAGCGACGAACCAAGCTCAGCCGGCGCGGCGGCGCCGAAGCTCGCCTCCGCTCCGAACCCACCACCAGCCGAGCCGCCAAAACCGGCAGCACCGAGAGTTGCTGCAGAGCCTGACAAGCGGCAAATCGCGGCGCTGGTCCCGGAAACGATCCCCTTTATCTCGCATCGCTCGCGCGAGACCATCCGCACCGACTACATGTCGGCGCCGGACCACAAGGCGTTAGCGATCAGTACCGGTCCGTTCGGATTGATTACCGGCCAAGATGACGACGAATCCGCGAAAGCAGGCGCGCTTGAGGTATGCCGACAACGGGGTGAAGCTCTCGCGCAGCCGCCAAAATGTGAACTCTACGCGGTCGGCAACGCGGTCGTGTATGCGCACGGGCGGCCGCCAATGCCGCCGACACCCTGGTTTACCCGCGACCCGTCGATCGAAGTTCCGGTCGTCATTGGCGACATCCCACTCCTGCCGGAGAGCTCCAAGGCCGCGCTGGAGAAGTACTATCCGCGAGGCCGCAAACCGAAGACGCTGGCCATCTCCTCGTCCGGCAGCTACGCCTACAACACCAACCAGGAAAACGTCGATGAGGCCGTACGCCGAGCGCTTGAAGTGTGCGGCTACCATGGGGGTCTGCCCTGCCGGATCATCGCCGTTGACGATAGCTTTGTCGTGCCTATTCCAACGACGATGAAAGTCGTCGGCCTTTTCCAGCCCGCGAGCGCCAACCCTGTAGCGCCCGAACTGAGAGACGATCTCGCATATCGCATCGGGAACGCACCTGGCGGCTGGAATGCCGTCGCCGCCGGCGCAGCAGGGCGCGTCGGGCTCATGCTCCGGGCCGCGAGCGAGCAGGAGGCGATCGATGGATCCTTGGCTGATTGCGCCAAGCAGGACCGCTCCTGCCACGTCATCGCCATCGGCCCATTCGCCGTCGAACCGAAATGACGGCAGTCTAGTCTTCGCGAGATGAACAAATCGACTTCTCCACCGCGCGCCATCCTTGCGTTTCGGGTGGGCATCGTCGGCCATCGGCCGAATCGTTTGCCAAAAGACGCGGACAGCCTGAACGCGCTGCGGCAAATGCTTCGCAACGTCCTCGAAGCGGTGAAGGTCGAGCTATCGGACTACGCGCGTTCGCCCCCAACAGCGATGCCGTATTCGGCGCAGCCGTTCATTCTTCGCGCGGTCTCACCGCTTGCCGAAGGGGCCGATCGGATATTTGCTGATGAGGCCATCGACCTCGGCTACGAGCTGCTCTGTCCGATGCCGTTCAGTCAGGCGGAATTTGAAAATGATTTTCTTTCGCCAGACGCGCTCGAGCCAAATTCGCAGCAACGGTTCCACGACCTGCTGAAGCGGGCGCGGCAGGGTGGCGGCATTACAACATTTGAGCTGGATGGCGATCGGTCGGCAGCACCGAACGCCTACGCGCTTGCCGGCCGCATCGTGCTGAACCAATCCGACCTGCTTATCGCCGTCTGGGATGGATACAAGCCGGCTGGCGACGGCAGTACGGCAGGCACTACGCGGGAGGCGCTGGCGTTTCAATCGCCTGTTCTTTGGATCGACGCGCTGGCCCCAAACGCGTGGCAATTGCTGCACCATCCTGACGACTTGAAAAATCTTGAAGGGACCGAACGCTGCATGCCGCAAGGCAAGTATCCCGCGGATCCCGTGGCAGCGCGAAAATTGCTCGCCGAGACTGTCAGGCGCGTCGTCCGTGAGGAAATCGCGCCGCCGGCGCAGCTGTCAGGTTCACATGCAGCCAAAGCTTCGCATGGAACCAAAGCATCACACGGAAACAAGGAAGCCCGATCGCATGCGTCGGCCTATTTCCACGAGCGCAAGCCATCGTTCAATTTCGCCGTGGCGTGGAAGCTGTTTCGCGACGCGGTCGGTTCGACCAGTTTCCGGCCGCCGAAGATGTTGGTTTCGGACTTCGAAGCGCAGGTTAGCGGCGAATGGCCGGTCCGCGATGACGCCCGTGAAAGATCGACCAACAAGGAGCATCGGCGCAACTCCGCCGTCCGAGTTGGACGATTGGGTCAACAGTCGACTGCGCGCCCATTTCGCCTGGCCGGACAAGCGCGGCGACCTCTACGCCGATGCCTACCGCAGCGGCTATGTATTGACCTACCTCCTCTCCGCGTTTGCCGTATTCGTCGCGCTTTTGCCGAGGACGGCGGGTCTCGAGGGCGACGCTCAAACCGCTTGCGTTGCGATCGAACTCGTCATGCTTCTTGTCATTCTTCTCTTGTTTGTTATCGGGCGAGCCCGACATTGGCATGAACGCTGGATGGAATATCGCCTGCTTGCAGAGCTCATTCGGCAATTGCGGATTCTGATCCCGCTCGGCGGAGGGCGGCCGTTTCCCCGGACGCCAGCCCACCTTGGGCTTTATGGAAACCTGACCGAGACCTGGATGTATTGGCATATGCGCGCGATCGCGCGGGCGACCGGCATTCCCGGTGCGAAGGTTTCGCCCGAATACGTGCTCGGTTGCTTGAACTATGTCGACAAGATCGTTGGCGCACCCGACCAAGGACAACTCAAGTTTCAAAAGGATACCGAAAAGCGATCCGAAAACATTGCTCACCGGTTGCATACAATTTCGACCAGTCTGTTCGTGCTGACGCTTGTCGGTATTGCAACCCATCTGTTGCTTGAACCCGCGCTACTTCCGCGCTGGCTAGATTTCGAAATTCCGGAATCCTTTCATATAGGACTGGATCGTTGGCTGGTCATGGCTTCGGCATTTCTGCCGGCCCTGGCCGCAGCTCTCGCGGGAATCAGCAACCAGGGTGAATTCGCGCGGCTGGCAAAACGTTCGGCAGCTATGGCGGTCTATTTTAAGGAGTTTGCGATGCAGATCGCCGCTCTCCGATCTAACGACGCGCAAGGCCGCAACGGACTGCAGTTGTCGCAGGTCATTCCTTTGGCTGGCGAGATTGCCGAGGCTATGGTCGATGAGGTCGCTGATTGGCGCATCGTGTTTATCGATCGGCCGCCAATGGCGGGCTGAGCCTTGTCAACGCGTTCCGCAAATTGGTATGCGACCTAAGCCTCGTCGTGAGACAGCGCGCTGACTTGCGGAGTGCCGAGCTTGGCGCGGAGAATTCCGAGATCGACGGCTTATCGTCGGTTGCATATCAAATAGAATTCGCTTGTCTGGTGGCGTCGCGGATGTTTTATCGCTGCAACGTCTGTTCCATACAGGCACGACATCAATTGACGGGGACCTTGCGTGCTGCCACTGTTCTAAATTGCAGGCTCAAACATATTGTGTTGCCTGTCGGAATGCCGGGTGAGAGGGGGCTGCGTGCGTGGAGGGATCATCGCCCTACCAAAGGCGGAGATTCATGTTCACCTTGAGGGGACCTTTGAGGTCGACGATATAGTTCGCCTCGCGACCGAGGCTGGTAGTCCGCTCCCCAAACCGCGCGATCAGTTATTGCGCTTCGACGGTGGCCTGGGCGAGTTTTTGCAGTTCTTGGACTGGGTTTGCGGGTTGGTGCGCACGCGCGAGCAGCTCGCCGAGCTCGCCCGGCGATTTTCGCATCGTCTTGCCGCGAGCGGCACGCGCTACGCGGACGCGATTATCAATCCAACCCATTGGCCCGGTTGGTCGAAGCGAATTCCGCAGCTGATCGACGCGCTTGATGCTGGTTTTACGGAAGCCGAGCAATCTGGGCTGCCGCCGGTCGGACTGTGCATCAGCCTGCTCCGGACCCAAACCGCCGATGAAGCGGCGGAACTCGTGAACCTGCTTGCCGCACTTCGCCATCCCAGAGTTGTTGCTCTGTCGATTGACGGCAATGAGGCAGCGGCTGGACGCACCGGACCGCGCTTTGCGGACGCATTTCGTCGTGCCGGCGCGGCAGGTTTGAAGCGCACCGTCCACGCCGGTGAATTGAGTGGCCCGGAAGGTGTGCGCGACGCCATCGAACTTTTAGGAGCCGACCGCATCGACCACGGCGTGCGGGCCATCGAAGACGCAAGTGTCGTCACGCTCCTTGCCGAACGGCGCATACCGCTAGGTATTTGCCCAAGCTCCAATCTCACGCTCGGTCTCTATCAATCACTCGCAGAGCATCCGATCGATCGATTGCGCCGCGCCGGCGTTCCGGTCTCAATCAATACCGACGATCCAGCGCTTCTGGAGATCACCCTCGATGACGAGTATGCGGCTTGCGCCGCGGCTTTTGACTGGTCCGACGAGGATGTCCGCGGGATCGCGCGCACCTCGATCGAGGCGAGCTTTGCTCCGGCTTCCGTTAAAGACGATTTGCTTGCGGAGCTGGCATCATGGTGAAGTGGTGGACCGCGGCGATCTGCATTTTCAGCGCGAGCGCTGCTACCGCCGTCGAGGCGGCTTCGCCGATCGATATTGGTGCGGCCGCCAAATCCTGGGCACCGCAATTCGTTTTGACCGGCACCAAAACCGAGCCGACCTATATCGAGCACATCCGGCTCGAACGCGATGGCGATCTCTTCGTGCTCCAAGGGGGAGCGCCTGCGGGCATGCCGCCGAGTCCGCGAAAGCGTCGTGATCGACGCGGACGGCTCGCTGCGACATATCGAATGTCCAGCGGCAATGCGCTGCGACAATATCGAGCCACCGAGCGGCTTTCTCGCCTCGGCCGCGATCGTCGCTGCGATCGGCCACGGGCGGCTATCGGGATTTTTTCAAGCCTTTTCTTACGGATCATATCGTCTCGTCTGCGTCTCCGCCGAGAAGTTGGGTGTGCGCGCGGCGATACTCGATCCGTGCGTCGAAATCCGGAGCGGCGCCGTGATGGCGTTGCGCCACCGGATGTCCGGGCAATTCGAGGGGCCAAGCCTCGATCCATGGTCGATCAACATATCGACTCGAAAGTCCGCTTCTGCATTCTCCGCTAACCACTAGAAAGGTAACGCCATGTCCAAGATTTCGCGTAAGCACTTGCTCTCCGGTCTCGCACTCGCCGTTGCGCTCGGAATATCCGGTGGCAGCGCTGCGGCGGCCGAGAAGCTTAAAGTCGCCATCCTCGTTCCGGGCTTGGCGAACGACGGCTCGTTCAACCAGGTCGCACTCGAAGGCGTGAAGAAACTTGCCAGTGAAGGACTGATCACGTTCGAAATCCGGGAAAAGCAGAAGGACCCCGCCGCCTCCGAACCAGTGATCCGCCAATATGCCCAACGCGGTTATGACCTCATCATTGGCCACGGCATTGAGCTGTCAGAGCCGATACTCACCGTGGCCAAGGATTTCCCGAAGATCCATTTCGCTGCCTCGGGTGGTCCTGATCTCGCCGGCAAACTCACTGCCAACACTGACGGCTGGACTTATGACTTCGCCCAGCAAGGCTACCTTTCCGGCTGGGTGGCTGGAAAAACCGGCGTAGCAAAAGTCGGCGCGGTGGGCGGACCGCAGCTTCCCTTTATTCTTGCTTCCCATAAAGGCTTTAAGGCCGGTCTTGCCGAGACCGATCCATCCGCGACCGTACTCGAGGTCTTCACCGGTTCCTTTGACGATGTGCAGAAGGCTGTCGAAGCGACCAAGGGGCTGATCGGCCAGGGCGCTCAATTGGTGTGGACCTCCGGCGATGGCATCGGCAACGGCGTCGCGGCCGCCGCGGAGCAGGCCAAAATCCATACCCTCGGCGTCACCGGCAGCGCGGGAGGATTGGCGAAGAAGGTGAATATCGTCAGTGTCGAACTCGACATGTATCCGACGTTCAAGGCTTACGTGGACGCGGTCAAAGACGGCAGCTTCGGTAAGAAGTTCTTTGTGTCGGGTTTGGCCAATCACGGGCTCATTTTGACGCCGGTCAATCATGTCGATAAGCGGGTGCCGGCGGATCTGCAAAAGCAGGTCGATGCGCTGGTCGGGCAGCTTGCAAGCGGCGCCAAGACCTTGCCCGACTTTTACGGCCCGGCAAAATAACTGCGGATCGCGCGCATGGCGGGACTTTCGGCAAGCGGCCTCACCAAGTCTTTTCAGACCGTGAGGGCGCTTGCCGATGCCGACTTCCACCTGCGTCGGGGCGAAGTCCACGCCATCGTCGGCGAGAATGGCGCCGGCAAATCGACCCTGGCCAAAATTCTGGCCGGCGTGCAGACGGCCGACGCGGGGGAAATCCGGATCAACGACCGGCCGATTTCGTTTCGCCGCCGCCAGGATGCCATCGCCGCGGGGATTGGTTTCCTGCCGCAGAATTTGTCGTTGGTCGGGGCGCTCAGTCTGGTTGAAAATGATCTCCTTGCAGAAAGGACCTTGCGCGCCGATGTCCAGGGTGCGCGCTTAAAGCTCAAGGCAGCGGCGAAGCGCACCGGGATCGGCGTCCCCCTCGATGTGCCGGCTGGGCGGCTCAGTATCGTCGAGCGCCAGATGGGCGAATTGCTGATTGCGCTCGCACAGGACGCTCGCTTCCTTTTGTTGGATGAGCCGACCTCGCTCCTTGGACCGCGCGAAGTGGAAACCCTGGTGCGCTGCCTGCGTGACTTGGCGGCCGGCGGTGTCGGCATTGGCCTCGTGACGCATCGGATCAGTGAAGTGCTCGGCGGCGCCGATCTGGTCACCGTCCTGCGTGGCGGCCACGTGGTGCATCATGGAGCCGCGCGCGAGCTTGATGCGCAGTCGCTTGCGCGTTTAATGATCGGTGAGCGTTCTATGACGGTGCGGCGCTCACAACGGCAACCCAGCGAAACGGGGCGGTTCATTGCAACGGAGATTTCGTTCGCGAACGATGAAGCGGTCATTCTCGACGGAGTGAACATCGCGGTCCGGGGCGGAGAGATTTTGGGCGTCGCCGGAGTTGCCGGCGCGGCGCAGCCGGTCCTGGCATCGATTCTGGCGGGAACGCTTCGGCCAACACACGGGCGCATTGTGTTGGATGGCACTGACATTACCGGCGATGCGCAACGCGCGGCGCGTTTGAAGCTCGCCTCCATTCCCGATGAACGTGCGGCTGGCCTGGTGCCCGCGTTCACCATCGCGACCAACGCGAGCCTGTTGCGGCTCCCCGAGCAAGCATTTCGTCGCGCCGGGCTCCGGCGCTTGCGTCAAGAGATACGCTACGGTGGCGAGATCTGTCGTCGCTTTGCCGTTCGCCCGCCCGCGCCGAAAATGCGCGCGAGCGCTTTGTCCGGCGGAAATCAGCAAAAGCTACTGCTCGGGCGCGAGCTTGATCGAGATCCGATAGCGGTCGTCGCACACAGTCCGACCCAAGGACTCGATCTGGCAGCGACCGCCGCTGTCCGCAACACGTTGATTGAAGCCGCCGGACGCGGCGCGGCGGTCATCGTGATCTCGGCCGATTTGGACGAATTGATCGCGATCGCTGACCGCATGGTCGTGCTCAGCGCCGGAAAGATCGTCGATGAGTTAGATCTGCGAAGCGAAGCATTCGACGCCGCCCGGATCGGCAAAGCCATGGCGGTTGGGCAACACACGGATTATGCAGCGTGAAGCCGTCCATGCCGCAAGCACCATCCGATTCCGCCGGCTACATTGGCGCCGAATTGGCTCCAAGTGTCGCCGAGTTAATGCACCTGCGCGAGGTCGCCGCGGGACGCGCAGAGCCGGATCTGGTCATCCGCGGCGGTAAAGTGCTGGCTCTGCACACCGGCGAAATCCTCGAGCGCGATGTTGTCATCGCCGGGCGCCATATCGCAGCGGTAACGCCACCTCGACGGTTTGACGCCAGGAAAACGATCAGCGCGAATGGCCAATACATCGCGCCAAATTTTATCGACGTTCACATCCACGTCGAATACACGATGCTGACGCCGGGCGAACTCGCGCGCCTGACCGTGCCACGCGGCACGACGGCGTTGCTTGCCGATGCGAATTGCATTGCCAATGTGCTCGGCGCCGAGGGCCTCGACATCGTCGGACGCACCAATACGCCGCTGCGTATTTTCAGACAGGTGTCACACCGCGTACCGCGTACGCCGGCGCTCGAAATGGGTGGCGCCCAGGTCGCAGACGCAGAGATTGAAGCGCGGGTGCAATGGCCGAATGCGGCGACGCTTGGCGAATCCAATCCTTTCGACCTCGACGAGTGGTCCGCTCGCAAGCAAGTCGCGGCAATCCGCTCCGGCAAGCGCATCACCGGCCACACGGCGCGGCTGCGCGACGAGCCGCTCTGGAGCTATCTGGCTGGCGGCGTCAGCGATGACCACAACGCCGCGACAACCGACGAAGTGCTGGAACGGGTGCGGCTTGGTGCTGCGATCACCGTCATGGCCGGCAGCATGAATGACAACACGGCTTCGGTGTTCGCCGACGTGCCGGCGCTCGGCGCCGGCGTGTACCACATTTGCTTTTGCGCTGATGATAAACACGTCGAAGACCTGCACGATCAGGGACATATCGATCATCATGTGCGCGAAGCCATCCGAGCCGGCGTCGATCCGGTGCTGGCCTGGCGGATGGCGACGCTGACGGCAGCGCTCTATTATCGGCTCGATCATCTGATCGGCTCGATCACGCCCAGCCGCCTCGCCGATCTCCAGCTGGTTCCCGATCTTGCCGAAGCGCGCCCGAGCGCGGTGCTGGTCAATGGCGCAATCGTCGCCGAAAACGGCAAACCGCTGTTCGCCAACACCGATCAAATGCCGCCGGTGACGCGTAACACGATCCACCTTCATCCGGACTTGTCGGCGCAATCTTTCGTCGTCCGGGCGCCGGGGGCGACGGGCTGGGTGCAGGCCATGGAAATGTATGACGGTTACTTCAAGCGGGCGTTTCACGCCGAGCTTGAGGTTTCCGGCGGTGCGGTGCAGACCGACACCGAACGCGACGTTTTGAAAGTAGCGATTGTTGATCGTCATCACGCGACCGACACCATCGGCATCGGATTCGTGCGCGGCTTTAACCTGAAAAAGGGGGCGCTTGCCGCCACCACCAATTGCGAAAATCAGAATCTGGTCATGGTCGGCGTGACCGATCAGGACCTGGCGGACGCCGCGCGCGCCATCAAGGAGATCGGCGGTGGCTATGTCGCCGTCGCCGACGGCAAAGTTCTCGCCACCGTGCCGCTTCCCATCGCCGGCATCATGAGCGACCAGCCTTGGGAGAAAGTGCGCGAGCAATCGATCGCCGCCAACAAGGCGGCGGCTGGACTCGGCTGCACGATCCACTCGCCGTTCATGATCATGGCCTTCATCGGACTTGCCGGCGTTCCGGATCTGGGCTTGACCGAGAAGGGATTGATTGAAACGGCCTCGCAATCGTTCACGCCGCTTGTCCTTGGGATGCGCGCGGGCTTGGTTTGCTGCCGCTGCCCCGAGCACATGCACGATGTACATCGATTGATGGACCCCAACACGTTTCGTGCAGTCGCGGTCGAGAATTGAGCGGCTCGATGACAAAGCCCGCTGATACGATGCCGCAACCTTTGCTGCGCAAGGCCTTTCCACCGAACGGTTTGTCCGCGCGCGAGAACGAGGCGCTGGCCGTGCTCGATCGGTTCATCGAGTCCGACATTGCACCGGCTGCCGCCGCGCATGACGAGAAGGGACGTTATCCGACGAGCTCAGTCGCCGCACTCAAGCGTTCCGGCGTGCTGAAGACTTCCGTTCCGGCCGCCTATGGCGGGCCAGGCTTCTCCTCGCGATTTTCGCTGGAGGCGCAAGTCCGCCTCGGCATCGCCGATTCTGCGGTCGCTCAGATTTTCAAGATCCACGACGAACTGACCAGGGAAGTCTTCGTCTATTCGCCGCCACGGGTGCGGCCCGCTTTGGCGAAAAAGGTGCTTGAAGAGAACGCGATCTTTGGCCTTGCCGTCGCCGAAGCAGGCCGCAAGGTCGACGATCCATTGACGACATTAGCCTTGCCGCAACCCGACGGCGGTTTCTTGATCGACGGACAGAAGATTTACACCACCGGCGCGGCCGAGGCCGATTACATCGTGCTGTGGGCCTTTAACCCGCAGGCAGAGGGCGTAGCAAACAACCACCTGCTCGGCGTTCAGGCCAATCTCGTACCGGCGAATACGCCGGGCATAACAATCCATCGGGATTGGGATGCGCTCGGGCAGCGCGCGACCGATTCAGGCACCATCACCTTCAGGGGGCTCAGAACCAAGCCGGACTGGAACATCAGTGTCGCCGGGCAAGCGCCTCTCCCCTACGCCTCACTGCGTTATCAGGCGGGTTTCGCCGCGGTGCTGGTCGGGTTGGGCATCGGTGCGCTTCGCGCAGCCGTCCCGTTTGTCGCCGGCAAGAGCCGGCCTTGGCCGTCGGCCGGCGTCGACAACGCTGCCGACGATCCGTTCGTGCGCCGGCTTATGGGCGAACTGACCGCCGATCTTGCCGCAGCTTACGCTCTGACGCTTGCGACCGGCGATTTGTTGGATGCCCATGAACGCGGCGAGATCGATCGCACCGCGCTTGCGGCCCCGACCTATGCGGCAAAGGCCGCCGCATCGCGGGCCGGCGTTCGCGCGACGTCGGAGATTTTCGCGATGATGGGCACCCGATCAGTCGTACGCAGCGCCGGATTCGATCGCTTCTGGCGTAACGCCCGCACCATATCGCTCCACGATCCCATCGACTGGAAGCACGCGGAGCTCGGCCAACACGTTCTGACCGGATGGGATCCGCCGCCGGGCATCTATCAGTGACGCGAAATCCGCGAGCAGGTCCTGCCTGGTACGAAATGCGGAACGCCGGGCTGGCACTGGTCCTGCTTTTTCTCGCAGCATCGGTTGCGCTGTTGATCGTCATCGCCGGTGCAAATCCGCTGCGGGCGCTGCAAGGCTTGTTGGCGGGCGCCTTTGGCGATCGCTACGCCGTTGCCGAAACGCTCGTTCAATCCGTGCCAATCGCCATCGTCGCGCTCGGCGTGGCTCCGGCGCTGCGCGCAGGAATTTTCCCGGTCGGCTCGGAGGGGCAACTTGCCATCGGCGCTGTGACGGCGACTGCAACGATCCTTGCGATGCCCGCGGCACCCGCGAGTGTCGCACTGCCGATGGGCTGCATTGCCGGCATTCTCGGTGGCGTCGTCTGGGCGTTCGTGCCGGCGCTCCTGCGCGCCCGATTGCATGTCAACGAAATCCTTTCCACGCTGCTGATGAATTATCTCGCGGCAAATCTGATCCTTTGGTTGTTACGCACGGTGCTCGGGACAGCGGAACAGGTAGCGACGCCACGCAGTGACCGGCTGCCGATCGAGGCTCTTATTCCGAAGCTGATCGATGGAACACGCCTGCACTGGGGCGCGCTAGCGGTTGTTCTGATCGCGGGTGCGCTTGCTTATTGGATCCGTTCGGTGCGCGGGCTCGCATTCGATATCTTCGCCACCCATCGCGATCTGGCGGCACGGATGGGGGTGCGTGAAGGCACTGCCGTCATGAGTACGATGCTGGTGAGCGGGGCTGCTGCAGGCTTGGCGGGATGGGTCCAGGTCGCGGGATTGCAGGGCACACTCTATCCGAGCGTCGCTGGCGGCCTGGGATTTACCGGCGTGCTCGTTGCTCTGCTGGGCGGCCTCAGTCCGCTCGGAATACTGGCTGCGTCTTTGGTCATGGCGATGCTCGTCACCGGCAGCGACGGTCTGCAGACCGATACCGGTGTGCCGGCGTCGATCGCTGTCGTGGCACAGGCTCTTATTCTGTTCGGAGCAGCCCTGGTGTTTGCCGCCCGTCAGCGAGCAGCGCAGCAGCCGATCGCTCAGCACATCGAAGCCGTCGAGGACGCACGGTGAACGCCGCCGAACTTGGCTTCTGGACGATCCTGCTTGCCGGCGCGGTGCGGTTGGCAACACCGATCGTTCTCGCAGCGCTCGGTGAAACGCTGGTCGAACGGAGCGGTGTCGTCAATCTTGGCGTCGAAGGAATGATGGCGCTTGGCGCATTCACTGGCGTTTTGGGCGCGAGCGAAGCGGGCTGGGCCGCCGGCTTGGGGCTTGGCGCCGCGGCCGGAGGGCTGCTCGGCCTCATTATGGGGTTGGCAGTTCTGAAGGGCGGCGTAAATCAGATTGTTGCCGGGATAGCGATTGCATTGTTGGGTGTCGGTCTGGCCGACTATTTCTTTCAAATCTGGCAACCGTCCGGCAGATCGGCCGTGGTCGTACCCCTCGTGCCCACGCTGCGTGTCCCTCTTCTCGATCAGCTTCCCTTGGTCGGCGAGGCGTTGTTCGCGCAGAGCCCGCTCACCTATCTCGCCGTTGCCGCGGTCGTGATTACGACCTGGGCGTTGAAAAAAACGACACCGGGATTGCGCCTGCGCGCTGTTGGAGACGATCCGGAAGCTGCACAGCTGCGCGGAATCGATGTGGCGTCGGTACGGATTGCGGCCCTCATTTTAGGAGGCGCGTTGGCTGGTTTCGGCGGCGCGACCATAACGGTCGGGTATCTGGGCTCGTTCACTGACGATGTCACCAGCGGACGCGGTTACATCGCGATCGCTGTCGTGATCATCGGCCGTTGGTCGCCTGTCGGCGCGCTGTTGGGTGCGCTCTTGTTCGCGCTGTTCGATAGTCTGGCGCTTCTTGCCCAGAGCCAGTCCGCGGGCATGCCGGTGGAACTCTACAGCTCCCTTCCTTATGCGATGACTTTGCTAGCGCTTGTGATAACGGCGCGCGCGCAACACGCTCCGCGTGCCCTGGGAAGGGCCTTCGATGGCTAGGTCTGATTCAAGTGCATGGGACAAATTGCGAATTGCGCGCTGAGCTTGTTTTGGCCTTTGCTTGATTTGGAACGCGAGCACGGCCCAAAATATCGGGGAGATTCCAAAGCAACCGGTTTACATCGGGGCTGTCCCGAACCTACGAAGGCAGGTTGGATTGAAACCGACCGGACGATGGCGAAATCCTCAAAGCTCGTAGCGCTGAAGCGAGGCCGGTTCCTGCTGGTGAGGCGGAAGCGCGACCATTTGTGGATGTTTCCCGGTGGTCAAAAACGTGCGCGAGAGACCGAAAAAGACTGCTTGCGGCGAGAGATCAAAGAGGAGCTCCCGAATCTGAAGCTCGGGCGGCTCAAGCTTTGGAAAGAAGTCAAAGCCAAAAATCGTCATTCCGGAAGGAAAATGAACGACGCCATCTTTGTCGTGAGCAAAATATCCGGCGACTTGACGATTGGCGACAAACACGAGATCGACAAGGCGGCGTGGCGAAAGCCTCGTGGTGTCCGGCTTACGCCCACCTCGCGGTACATCAGGGACATGCTCAGCCCCAAGCGATAGGACGCCGCGGAACAGAAGGCTAAATGAAGTATTTGTCGGGATTCGGCTGGAAGCTATGCACGACCGCAGGGCTGTTCTGGCTAGCGTCCTATCTGGTGGTAATTTCGATGCTGTTTACGGGTGATCGCTGGGGCTGCATTATCCGTTCGCAATTGTTTTCGCCTTTGGCCTCTATGTGGCGTTAGCAGGCATAATCATTGCGGTGGTTGGGCATCTCTGGACTTGGCAGCAACGTAGAAAAGAACGGCCACAATCAAATTAGGACACTACCGACGCCGCTTGGGGGCGCCTCAAGTCCCAAAACAGCCGCAAAGCGCGATTCAATCGCGTTGCGTACGCCAATATTTGTACGGGTTGTTGACGAGATTGGAATTAAAGTAACGCGGGTCGCCGGAGACTTCACGTCCGAGCCAAGGCGGCGGCTCGAATTGTTCGGATTCATCGGCCACTTCAAGCTCGGCGACGACGAGACCGGCATTGTCGCCGTGAAACACGTCGATCTCCCACATCCTTCCGGCAAATAATTGGCGATACCGGGTTTTCTCGATCAGCGGGTGTTCACACAAGTTGTCGAGCAGTGTTGCGGCATCAGCGATCGGAATCGCGTATTCGAATTCCAGCCGGGTGATGCCATGGGCCGGGCCCTTGATGGTCAGAAAAGCCTGCTCCCCGGCGATCCGGACGCGGACCACCCGTTCCTTGGCGCTTGAAAGATAGCCCTGCCGATAAGGCACGCCGGAATCCGGCGGCTTCCAAACGTCGAGCCGCACAAGATATTTGTGTTCAATTTCGTGCGGCATCAGGAAAAATTGCGGTGGCCTATGCCTTGGCGAGAATTGCGGTAGTTTGGCCAAGCGCATTTGAACCTGGAGCAGCTCGTCCGGCGTCGATGAACTCAACGATGCTGAAACCGAGCTTTTGCGCCCACAGCTCAATCACCGGCCGCTCAATGAACGCATTGAGATGCGGCAGGGTGTTTTGGCGGCAGCCTTGAACGGTTGACTTGAACTGGCTCCAATGCCCCGGTTCGCCAAATTCCAGAAATGAGAACACCAGCCTGCCCTGCGCCTTAAGAGCGCGGTGCGTGTCCTGCGCGTAAAGATAGCTCTCGTGATGGTTGAGATGAGTGAAGACTGAAAAGGCACAGATAATATCTGCGCTGCTGTCTTTTGCCGGCACCGAAAGCTCGCGGTGAAGCTTGAAGCTATAGCGGGGGTTGGATTTTTCCGCAGCATAGTCCAGCAATTTTTGCACGACATCGGTGCCGAGGTATTCGATTTCGAGGTCCGATGTTGACAGCGCGCTTGATAGGCGTCCGCTGCCGCAGCCGATATCGATCAGAAACATTCCGCTGCGCAAGCCGGCGTGACGGAGGATGTCGAGCTCGATGCGGCCAATTCCCTCGTATTGGCCGCCGACCGCACGCGACATGGCTTCATCGAGCGGCTCCGCCACCATCAGCGCAGCGACAAGCCGCTCGTAATCTTCGACAAAATGCGAAGCCATCCATCACCAGTAATTGCTGAACGTTTCATCTTACTATCACGGGGACCGGCCGATAGCGGCAAGGCCGCGAGAACGCTGCCAGGTCCGCGCAACCCTGGCGCGCCTGCGATGGCCGTTCCCAACTCTTTTTCACGGCGATTTGTCGAGGGTTCTGCGCAGCTTTCCGGCGTGTCGCGTGGCCGTCACATAATTGTCAGCGATAACAACCTAGTTTGTCGTCCCCGAGGGTGGAAAATAGTGGAGTGAGGGATGGGCGGGCCGCTGACTACTTCTGATTTTCAGGCGTACGACCCAGCGGACGCAAGCGCGGTCGAAGCCGGGCCGCTAGCGCTCTACACCGTCGCGGTCAACTCGATCGCGCCGACCCAGATGAACGAGGGCTTCGCCGAGGTCGATGCCAAGGCCGCGGGCTATGATCTTTTCACTACTATCTCCCAAGTTGAAACCGATCTCCTCGGCGATACCGAGCCGGTCGTCATCGGGCCCAATGGCCAACTCTATCTGCTGGACGGACATCACACCTTCACCGCTCTGATCGACTCGGTCTGGGGAGCCTCCGATCCGACGGTCTACGTCAACGTCATCGCCAATTATTCGTCGGATAATGAGCAACAGTTCATCACGCAGATGGAAGCCAATAATTGGCTGCTGCCGCTGAACGACGATGTACCGCAAACCGTCAATCCTTTGACCGGCTCGCCCATTCCCACAAGCCTTACCGGCCTGACCAACGACGTCTATCGCGGCCTCGAATACAGCATTTTGAAGAACAAAGATTCGAAGCTGTTTACGAACTCATCGAACATCACCGGGGCAACGGGGACCGCAACGCCGGGTCTCGACAAGATGCCCGGTCTTTATTCGGACTTCGTTGAAGCCGCCGCCTACCAAGATGCCGACGGCGGACTTGGCCTGCCCTATTTGTCGCCGGGCGACATTGCACTCGCCAGCCAATGGAATCTGACAGCCACGAGCACCACGACGTTGCCGAATGTTTCCGGCACGGTTCTGGCGGCGCAATTGCCCGGCTTTATTCTCAGCGACAACCTGGTCGAGGGAACCGGGTCGGCCGCGAACACCATCTACTTCAACCCCAACCCCGGCGCAGGCGGCATCACCGATGCCACCCTCAACGAGACCGGCGCCGGGCCGCTTGACGCCAATGGACACTCGGAGAGCGGTGCTTTGGCCGGCAATGGCACTTTCACCGGCATCACCGAAATCAATGCCGGCACCGTTGCCAATCCGATCTACCTCGATACGCCGAACGTCGGCTTCGTCATGCAGCTTGGCAACGACAACGGATTTTCCGTCACGCTGACCGGGACCAATACCTACACCGGCGGCACGACGTTCCTCGCCGGCAGGCTGATCGTCGACAGTGACGCGTCGCTCGGCGCTCTTCCCACTGAATCGGTCTCTGCCCTCTACAACAGCCTGACGTTCGACGCGGAAGGTTTGCCGGACAACGTCACAGCGGCCGTCCAAGCCGACAACGGCATCATTTTCAACAGCCTCAGCGAAGGCAACGCGACGCTGACGATCGGGACCAGCGCGGGCGAGTACACCAGTGCGAACCCGTTCACGACCAGCCGGCCAATCGCCGTTGGCAACGAAGCCGCGACGATCGACGTCAACGGCAATTATGTGGAGCTCAACGGGCCGCTGCTTACTCTGGGCTATGACAATTTGGGCATCGGCGAGACCGCCGGTTTTCCCGCGCTCACGATCGATGACCTCAGCAGTGGCGGCGGCAAGACCGCGACCGCCGGTACGCTGATCCTATCGACGCCAAGCCCGTATTTCTACGGCGACATCATCATCGGCAATGTCGGCACGCCCACCGTCGACGTCATGAGTGATGCGGCGCTCGGCTACGATGGCAGCAATCCGGAATTGGTCGGCACCATCGAATTGAATGGTGGCACGCTGCAGACTGGCGCCTCGTTCTCGGCATCCGAGCGCAACATCGTGCTCGACGGCGGCAGCCAGATTGACGTCGACGGCAACACCACCAGCTGGGGCACACTGACCGACGTCAAGCGCACGATCGCGATCGTCAACAGTAGCGGGACGGCTGGCGCCATTACGTTCAACAGCTTCACTATTTCACAGACGGCGACGCTGCAGCTTGACGGTTCGGCAAACGGCACGACGTACAGCGGCGCTGAAACCGTCACGTTCACCAACGGGATCGTTCAAAGCGCCGGCCAGGACACGCTCTTCATCGATCCTTCGGCCACGCTTGGGACAACCGAGGAGGTGTTCTCCGGCGGCGCCTCCACGACGCTCGTCAATGGCATCGCTCCGGTTTGGATGATTACCGACAGCGGCGGAGGTGCAACCACCAATCCTTATAATTTCCTGACCTATGGCGGGAACGGATATGTCATCGCCACTTATACCGACACCGGATCGGGATCTACCGGGGGCATCCGCACCGCAACAAGCACCAGTATCGTCGATCAGAGCGGCAATGGGACGCTGAGCGCGAGCGCGCAAGCCTACGCGCTGAAGGTCAACGACGGCGCAGTAATAACTGCTACCGGTCATACGATAACGCTCGGCGACGGCACCGACCCCGCCGGCCTGATCATGGGTGGCGGCAGTGCCGCCATTACCGGCGGCACGCTGGCATTCGGCGGCAGCGAAGCCTTCATCTACGCCAAAGGCACCAGCACGATCTCTGCGGAAATCACCGGTTCGAACGGATTGGTGCTGGCAGGATCCGGCACGCTGCAACTGAGCACAGCGGCCGCGTTATCCGGCCAGATCACGCTCGATTCGGGTGAGCTGAGCTTGACCGCAGCCAATATCTTTTCGACGAATGTCGCCGGTCTCACGCTCCAGAACGTCAAAAGCAGTCCGGCCCCTTCTACTTTAAACTTCACGGCCAATCAGACCTTTACGACGCTCAATAGCTCCGGCACCGATAGCGCGATCACCTTCAGCAATAGCGCAACGCTAACAATCGGCGACACCACCAATAATCTCAGTTCGTCCTTGTCTGCCGGGATTACTGAAAGCGGAGACGTCACCGCAGGCGCTTTGACATTCGACGGGTCTGGTCTGTTCGATCTCTCCGGCATGAGCTCTGGAACGCTCAACCTGGTCACCGGCAGCACCATTGTCGTCAACAACAGCGCCGAACTTCGCGTCACTGCCAGCGAATTCAAGACCTCCACTTTCGGCGTCGACCTGAACGGAACGAACACTCAGCTGCAATTTGCGCAGGGCGGCGGCGGACAATTCGCCAACGCGATCACCGGCACCGGCGATTTGCATCTGATCGGAGGCACGCTGCAGCTCACCGGCATCAACAACACCTATTCGGGCGGCACCGTCGTTGAGCTTGGTTCGACTCTCGATCTGACCACTGCGAACGTTACGTCGTCGGGGGTCGCCGGCGCGCAGAACATCACCGATGCCGGCGGCTTGATTGTATTCGACCAGGATTTCGTTGGCACATACTCCGGTGTCATCGGCGACGGCAAGCAAATGGGAACGGGACCGATGGAGTCCGGTTCTCTGGATATCGACAATAGTACGAACAACAGCGGCAGCGGCGTCGAGCTTACGGCCGCTCAGGCCTATTCAGGTGCGACCTATGTCGAGGCGGGGACGCTGACGCTTGACGCCACAAATGCCATCGCCAACTCAAGCGGGCTGACCCTCGGGCGTGTCGGTGGCGCGATCGACGGGCAGACCGCCGGCCTCCAGCTGCTTGACAACAATACGCTTGCGTCGCTGTCGAGCGATGCAGGAAACAGCACCTCGGTCGTGCTCAATGGCAACACGTTGACGCTGGAACCGGGGACGGGGATTTCGTCCACGTTCCGCGGCACCATCAGCGACGGCTCATCTGGCGGGGGCGGCGTTGTCATTGACGGTGCTGGAACGGTTACCTTTACCGGCAGCAATTCCTACAGCGGCAACACCGACGTCGAAGACGGCACTCTCGTCATCGACGGTACGAACGGCAATTCGGCAATCACCGTTGAGAACGGCGCCACGATCGGAGGGACCGGAACGGCGGGCGCTGTCACTGTCGATAGCGGCGGCACGTTTACGCCCGGCGACCCCAGCACGTTCACCGTCGCGAGCCTGACTCTCAGCTCCGGCGCCGCGTTCGACGAAGAGATCGGCGGCACCAGCCCAGGCACCGGCGGCGCGGGCGGATACGATCAGACCGTGGTCGATAGCGGCGGCACGATCGGGCTCGGCGGCGCGACGCTCAATGTGTCGCTGGTCGATGGCTTTACGCCGAGCGTCGGCGACAGCTTCACGATCATCAATAATGAGACCGGCAATGCGGTCGGCGGCACGTTTGATGGTTTGTCGCAGGGTGCGACGTTCAACGTTGCTGGCAATGTTTTCCAGATCAGCTATGACGGCGGCAGCAGCGGTCAGGACGTGACGATCACCGAAATGCCCTGCTACTGTCCGGGTACGCTGATTGCAACCGAACACGGCGAGGTACCGGTCGAGGAGTTGGCGATCGGCGATAAAGTGATCACGAAGTCCGGCGAAGCGCGGCCGATCAAATGGATCGGGCGACGGAGCTACGGCGGCCGCTTTACCCTCGGCCGCACGGACATTCTGCCGGTCTGCATCAAGGCCGGCGCGCTCGCCGACAACGTGCCAAAGCGTGATCTTTGGATCTCACCCAACCACGCCATGTACCTCGACGGCGTACTGATCGAAGCCAGAGACCTGATCAACGGCGCCTCGATCGTGCAGGCGGAGCGCGTGGAGACCGTTCAATACATCCATATCGAGCTCGACAGCCATGATGTAGTCATTGCGGAGGGGGCGCTGGCGGAAAGCTTCATTGACGACGAGGGCCGGGGCCTGTTTCACAACGCGCACGAATACCGGGCGCTCTATCCGGACGCGGCGAAAGAAGTCGCGCAATATTGTGCCCCACGCCTGCAGGACGGCTACGAACTTGAAGCCGCGCGTCGGCGCATTGCGCTGCGCGCTGGTTTGTCGACACTGCATCAGCAGGCGCGCGTTGGCTCGCTGCAGGGTTTTGTCGACCTCGTCAGTCCGGGTCGCATCGCCGGCTGGGCACAGAGCACGGATCATCCCGAGGCGCCCGTCTGCCTTGATATTTACGTCGACGGTGAGCTGATCGGGCAGGCGCTGGCGAACCGGTATCGGAGCGACCTTGAACGCGCCGGCCTAGGCAATGGCCGCCACAGCTTCGAGTTCAAGCCACCGGCCGGACTGGTCATCGCTGCTGAACTTGTGGAAGTGCGACGCTCGCTTGATGGTGCAGTACTGCAGCGATCGGCGTGTGCACGCGCGGCGGCTTAAGTTGGAAGGCATCAAAAGCAGCGACCGACCCCAATTGCAGTGGCTATGATCGCTCGAAGGGGGGCCTTCGTCAAAAATCGGTGTCCGACTGGAAGCCACTATCAATCGTTGCGCTCGTGGTCCCACGTGTCGCGTCCAATTGTCCCAGACAAACCGAACAAGCCATCAGCGCCGGCTTCGCCACGTTTGCGACCACCGGGCCGATCGGTTCAGTAGCTCCGTTCTCCGGGACCGACCGGGGCGCTGACGCCGGTTCCAGCGCGGTGACGATGGCGAAAACACTCGCGCCGCCGGCTGCTACGCCGAAAAGTGCTGCGGCCGACGCAGTCACGAGAATTCGAACAAAGCGACGCGATCGACTGGGAAACCGAAGATCAATATAGCTGCCCGACGGCATGACACGCCTCCGCAAGGAGTCCCGGCTGCCTTGCCTAACCAACGCCATTAAACCGGATCGCGTTCCTTTGTTTGGAATTTCTTGTCCGGAGCAACCGAATACCTGTCCATGTCAATTTCTCTTTGATGGGCCGCAGGCGGCCGCAAGTGGGAACAACGAGGGTGCGGAACCTTTTAGGAACCGCCTGACGACTTTCCGGTAGTGATATTTCGCTTTCGAAACGAAAGGAATTTCCCCGTGGTCCAGAAGGCTGATAAAATTCCACTGGGCGTTGGATCGTCGCTGACAATTAAAAATGCCCAGGCGGCGCCGAGTGGGACGAGCGACGGCACAAAATCAGGGTCCTTTACGTGAAGCGCATCCTACTCATGGTCTTCTTAGTCGGCGTCAGCATTGCCTGCTTTTGGTTGGCGTTTGCGGACATCTTCGCCCCCGCACCTGCACCTCACAAAGGGTCGGCGGCGAGCTCGGCCAACGCCGACGCTAATGTTGGCGCTGCCGGGTCAGGCGCTCAAGCTGGGGCAGCGACGAACGCGTCCAGTACAGTTGGTGCGGGCGGGTCGCCTGGTCCGGCTGCCGTGACCAATTCGTCAAAGACCAACAGCTCTACAAGCTTTTTGCCGTGCCAAAGTACCTGCCAAACGAACAGCTCAACGTGCCAAAGCGATTGTTACCAGCATTACAACGTGACCAATCAAACCCAATATTGGAATCAATGCATGCAGAGTTGCAGCACCAAACTCAGCGTGTGCTCCAGCAATTGCATCAGCGGGGTGTCTCTGCCACCGATCTCAACGGTCCTGCCGCCTCCGCCGTCCGCTGAATCTTCGCAATCCGCAGCGCGATCGCGTCCCACGCCGCCGGTTGGTCAGCAGGATGATTCTTCCTCCTCTTCTTCATCCTCTTCCTCGTCTTCCTCTTCCTCCGGCCGTTAGGGGAACTGAACGCAGCGCCGCCTTGGGATGACTGCTTTTTTTCTCGACGACTAGCTGGCGTTGCCGGCTTTGCGTCGGTGTTATGCTCCGCGGAAACAGCCCGAAGATTGACGGATGTTGTCGCAACTCGCTTCCTGCAGTACGCGCATCCGGATCTGCGGCGTCCGGCCAATGCCTGAGTGTTTGCAGAGAAAGTAAACTAGCCGGTTGCAGCACATGGGTGTCCGAGGAGATATTCATGATCTTCGGATAGAGTCCAAGTTCGCCGCGTCTTGCGCACTGCGCCCTAGCAGCGATCAGGGTTCAGCTCGTCGCCGATTTTCCGCTGGTAACGTCCAGATGAGGCGAAACCGATGCTCTGAGCTCCAGACCGCTCGCGAGAACCAGCTCAGCAGCGCGCGGCTTGAGACTATTAGCTGATCAGCTCGCGATCTACTCAACGGGACCGTTCGCGCAAACGTCCGATTCCACGGAGTAATGGGAAAGCTTCCTCTCGTCATCCAAGACTGAGCGTGCAGCCCATCCATAGCTTTGCTATTACCTTTGACCGGCCCAAAGCGAATGCGAGCGAAGGTCATGAGTTTAGAACACCTTGTTCAGTCGTTGATTTCGGAAGGTGATTCAACTGCGCGAGTTTTTCGCGCCATAAAGTTGTTTGAGTTCGAAGTTGCGCTGTTGCATCCAAATTCGTTTGAACTCCTTTTGAAAAACGAAGGCGTCTCGACCGAGTCGACCGCAAGGCTAAGAAGCGCCCGCATATTTGCCGCCATCAAAATACTGGAGAAAATCGAGGCGGACGTCAAGAAAGCAAGAAACGTCAACCTGATTTCAATTCGAGATCTTGCGGCCGACGAATACTATCGCAGCGTTTTCGATGACATAATCTTCGCCAACGGTGGTTGGTATCGAATCAGGCACTCGATGCGTGCGCGTGATTTCGACAGCAATATTGATGATCGAAGCGACGAAGCTAAGGCCGCTGCGAACGTCGTTGATTTCTCGTATCGGTTTTCGATCAACGGAACGCGCTCTCCGAGTAGCCGAAGGAGAAACCCTGGAGGACTCGACGCGGCCCGCTACGTGGTTCGGACTGCGCGGTCGTACAAGTCGGCCTCGAGCGAAACTAAAATGAAGAATCGGTGGAGAGCGTACGGCTCGACCGCGATTTTTCTGTATCTAATACTAAATCAAAAATTCGATCTTAAGCCCCCTCGAGTTCAGCTCAGGGAAGTTTCTCGAGGACTTGTGGCGACAAGCGGATGACGTGGATCAACTCCGGTGTTTCTTTCGCGCGTACCAGATAGTGCAGCAGGCCTTGGCGCCTTTGGGATATCGGGATTATCCAGCGCTAGATCTGGATTTGCGCTCGTCGCTTCCGCGACTGGAGACTCCTGCGTTTTCGGACGAGGTTCAATCGGAATTTGATAAGTGGCAAAAAGGCGGCTAGCCGACACAGGGAGCGGCGGGACGTACGGCTTTAAGAGCCGTCGATTGTGACGTCGATGGCAGTTGGCGAGGTTCGCTAGCGCGTCGAGCCGGCGCTTATGCACTTCTCCGCCGGCCGGTCGGTAAAATGGTCTAAACGGCGAAAGTCGACGGACAAATGAGACTCGATGTCCAGGTCGTCAGCGTGCAGGGCCGCGTTGCGAACGTCCGGTTGGTGACGATTTCCTAAAGCCGCCTATCCCAACACGCGCGCCGCTCGAGCGTCCGCACGAAAGGGTCAACCGTCCCTTGACGGTCAGCTAATAATTGCCTCCGTCCCGGCGGGTATAACCTGTAATTACGGTGCTGCTTCAGCGCGATCTGACACGCGGGCGAGGGGTCAATTGCTCCACGCTGGTATGGACGGTAGTCGCCCAGGGAAACAGGAACAAGTCCTTAATGTCAACAAATGCGGAGGCGTTGAGTCTGCCCCTAATTAAGGCGGCCGATTTTCCTGTGTCCTTCCCCGATTTCACATCGGGGCCAATCGTCATCAGCGCTTACCTCGGTAAGCGCAAGAAGCGACGACCGGCCGTCAGCGTCGTCCAGGCTTGGCGCGTCGATGGCGAACGCTATGTCATCCTCGACCAGTTTCGGGGGCGGGTTAAGTCCAAGGAATTGGAGGACGTCCTCAACGAGTGCATCGAAGTGTGCCGGCCCGCGGCGGTGCTCCTCGCCGGCGCTCCCGGCAACCGGGCGTTTCTTACAAAAATCGCCCATGGGCGCCCGCATGTGGTCCATGTCATTGAGCAGGATCCCGACGGAGCGGCGGCATGGCGGCGAGCGCTTGCCAAGGTCATTGTCGGCAAACGTATTTCGATCCCCGCCGACGCCCCATGGCGCGATGTCTTTGTGCGGCAACTTTGCGCACTACCAAACAGTAAGTCCAAAGCCTTGGTGCGCGCCACGATGCAGTTCGTCGCTCACGCACACTATTTTGCGGTGCCGGCAAAGACGGAACGGCGCTTCATTGCGGCGGGCATGGCCGGCTACCGTGCAGTGGTCCTCGATCGCCAGCCGGGCCAAGGACCTGGCATGTGTTCCGATGGCCGCGAAGCCGATAAGCGGTCGTTGACCGGTCCGATTTTCGATATCAAGACGGAGGTAATTTACTGAGCGGTCGGTCGTTCCGTGATCGACCTTGTCGGCCGGTCACGCCGCGGGCCAACCGCACGGTGATGTAGCAGCTGAGCATGTCTGGTTCCGCTTATCAGGTCGGCCGTAATCGACCGCCAGTTTCCACCCGCTTCAAGAAGGGTCAGTCGGGCAACCCCAGTGGCCGTCCGAAGCAGCAGCCTTCGTTTCGGAGTGAGCTTTTGGCCGAGCTCGCGCAGCTCGCGCCCGGCGCCGACGGCGAACCCATCAGCAAGCGGCAGGCGCTTATTCGCAAGCTCCTTGAGCTCGCTCTCGGCGGCAATTTGCGCGCCATGAACGTAATTTTTGCGTACTTGCAGCGTGTGCCCGAGCCGGACGACGCCGACGAAGAGCTCGGCGAAAGCGATCTGCAGATCTTAAAGCATCTCGAGGAGCGCGAACGGCAAGGCGTCGATCAGCCCAACGGCGGCAAGGAGCCGCCGGAATGACCCCGGAACTCAAACGCGCGCTGCGCACGGACTTTGAGTCCTTCGTGCGCAAGGCGCATGGTGAAGCGCTCGATGATCCGTACATCGAGTATCTGTGTTTTGAGCTCCGCCAGGTTGCCGTTGGGAAGAGCCGGCGGCTGGTGGTCAATCTGCCGCCGCGGCACCTAAAGACCTTCGCAAGCTCGGTATGCTTGCCGGCCTACATCCTCGGACGCCAGCCGTCCGCCAAGGTGCTCGTCATTACCTATGGCGAGAACCTGGCGGGCGATATCGCCCACGGCACGCGCGAACTCCTGCGCGCGCATTGGTACAAATCGGCCTTTTCGACCAGGCTCGCCGCCAATCGCAACCGCGTCACGGACTTTGCCACGACGGCCGGCGGCGGAGTTTATGCGGCCCCGATCGGCGGCCAACTCACCGGCTATGGCGCCGACTACATCATCATCGATGACCCCTTGGAGATCAAAGACGCCGACAACGATACCCGCATCGGCTTCGTCAACAACCGTTTCGATACCGTCATCCGCAGCCGGCTCAATCGTCCAAGTGAGGGTGCCATAGTCATTGTCGCCCACCGCCTCAACGAGACCGATCTCCCCGGCCACGTTCTCGCCGAGGGCGGATGGAAGCACATCGTTTTGCCGTTCGAGGCCACAGAAGAGCAGGTGTTCGACCTCGGCAACGGGCGAACGTGGCAGCGGGCAAAGGGCGAGCTGTTGCGGCCCAAAGAATTCAGCCGCCAAGAGTGTGAGCGGATTCGCAAGACCAGCAACTTTCAGGCTCTGTATCAGCAAGACCCCTCTGCCAGCGGTCTGGCCAAGATTGAAGCGCGGCATTTCGTGTTGACGCCGCGACGCCTCAACTTTGACCTACCCGGGGTCATGAGCATCGACACCGGTGAAGCCATGGGGCTGCACAACAGCCACAGCGTCGCCCAGGTCTGGCACGTCGCTCCCGACCGCTACGTCCTTGGCGATCAATGGCGTGGCCAAGTTCCTTACAGAGAGCTACGCTCGGCGTGCAAGGACCTGATCCGGCGTCACCGCCCAGCGGTCGTTTTGATTGAGCAGGCGGGCAGCGGCCGCGCGCTGGCCTCGGATCTGCGCCAGAACCGTTCGCTGCAAGTTGTTGAGATGCTGCCACGGGAATTTAAACTGGAAAGACTGCGGGCCCACCTTGACGTCATCCTAGGTAGAAAGATCGCGCTGCCGGCGGACGCGCCTTGGCGGCACGGCTACGTCGCCGAATTTGTGGACTTTCCAAAGTTGACGACTGACCAAGTCGACGCCACGACGCAGTTTCTTGAATTCATGGCCGCAGAGCCAGTTCTGCGCTCCCGGCCGGCGCCGGCGGGCGCCGCCGGCAGTTACGGACTTCGCCTGGGACAGCTACCGTTGAATTCATCGGTCGGGATACGATTCCGCGGGCGAAGGCCTTGGTGATCAGCACCTCGCGCCGGCCGCCTTTGATATTGAGGATCCGATCCGAGGCTCGCTTGCCGATCGCTTTTGGCTTTTATCCGGCAGTTGCCACCCGCCACGTTGCGAGCAGAGGCTATTCTTGATCGCGTACTGTGCGCATGCTTGATATCGATGGCGCCCATACGAGCAAAAGTCGGCGCGGAGTTTCATCGTCGGTCAGCCGACTGGGAATCGCCGTTTATTTTATTCCCTGTTATTTTCCCTGTTAGCAGGGAAAGCGTCGGCGCCTAGCAAAGGAGCGTCGCCTCAAGAGCGGACTGAACGAGAGCAAAAGGAACCAGGACAGGAAATGAAAGGGTCAGATTGCCGCTGAGACTAATTCGCGGCCTAGAAGAATGATCTGCTACATTTATGGCATTGTTTGATATGATGTACTGTTGGTACGATATTTTTGCCAGAAATGGCGTTTCTTCAGGTCTTTTGGGCGATTATTTTCCTCTGACTGGTTTTTCAACTGTGACTTAAAGAACCGCCTTGATGGCGCGCGTCCGTGGGTTCAGTGGAGCGGGCGGAGTTATCAATGAGCACAACATCAGTCGTTGTCGCGGAGGATAGAGACACTCGATCGGGTCGCCGGCTGGGCACCATCGGCAACGAAGACTGGTGGGCCGTTGTGGTCGGCCTCGCCATCGTCATTTTGGGCCTGATCGATTACGCGCTCGGCACCGGCGTCATCAAATTCCTCGGCGTCTCGCCGGCTGGGATGAAGTGGGCGACCGTCGGCGATATCGCCGCCCATTTCGCTAAACTATGGCCGAACTATCTAGCCCAGTTCGTGGTGTTGGCGGTCGTCTTTGGCGGCTCGCTGCGGCTGATGGGACGTCCGTTCGCCGAATTTCTGCCGAGCTTTGCCCTGATTTATATCGGCCTGTTGTTCGTCTCGACCCTGGCGGGCTGGAAGGATGCGAACTACTACAACCTTGAGGCCGCGCTCCTTGCACTGATCGGCGGCCTTGCGCTCGCCAATCTTGTCAAGATTCCGGAGCGCTTGAAAGCGGCGTTGCGGGTCGAGTTCTACGTCAAGACCGGCATTGTGCTGCTCGGAGCAACCTTTCCAATTTCGTTGATCGTGTCGGCGGGCGGCGTTGCGCTCACGCAATCGGCGATCATCTCGATCCTCACGGCCGCGATTATCTTTTTTGCGGCGACGCGGGTTTTTGGTCTGGACCGCCGCTTTGCGGCAGTGCTCGGCACCGCAGGCTCGGTTTGTGGGGTATCCGCTTCGCTCGCCGTCGCCGCTTCGGTGGGCGCCCGCAAGGATGAAATCGCTGCCTCGGTGACGCTGGTGGTGATTGCCGCCATCGTCATGGTGTTTTTTCTTCCGTACGCCAGTCACTGGCTCGCCCTGCCGGCGGGTGTCGGCGGGGCCTGGATCGGTTCGTCGGAATTCGCCGACGCGGCTGGCTACGCAGCGGCGAGCGTATTCGGAAACCTGAGCGGCAACGAGGCCGGCTCGCTGCGCGCCTTCACGATGAACAAGGTGATCGGCCGCGACATCTGGATTGGCGTCTGGTCGCTGTTCTGGGCTTTCGTCGCGCTTCGCTACTGGGAGGGGAAAGGTCAGGTCCGCCGTATTGATCCCGGCGAAATTTGGCGGCGCTTTCCCAAATTCGTCATCGGCTTCTTCATCGCCGCGGCAATTGTCTCGGTCTATTTCAGCGAAACCATCACGCCGCAACAAACCGCCGACTTTCTACGGCCGATCGGTAGCTTGCGCGGCACTGTCTTCACGCTCTGCTTCCTCGCCATCGGTCTGACGACGCGGTTTTCGGAACTGGAATCGGTCAACTGGGGCGCGGCACTGGCGTTCGCGTCTGGGCGCCATCGTCAACGTGATCGCAGGATACCTTCTCTCCGCGCAAGTGTTCTATGGCTACTGGGCGAAATTCTGATGACGCTTGCGCGGCGTGCCGCCATTTCCTGGCGGACGCTGCGGCATTGGAGCGTTTGTTTCCTGGGCTGACCGCGATGTCATCGGCCTATTCGGCGGCCCGCGCCGATACCGGGCTTTGCCGAATCCACAATAGGTTCCGGCGATCCGCCGATAGCTGCCGCGACTACGAAGGGAATGTCCCCGCCCAAGCGGACGAATTCAGCGCGAGCTGTTTCGAAACGCGGGTGCGGGCGAGGACGCCTGACGGCTCGGACCGCTAGGCTGGGCGGCCTACTCTGGCAAGAATCTGTTGCGAGGAAGCGAAGGCCCGACCCGCCGCGCCACTTCGTCGACAGCTTAAGACCAAGACTCACGGCAACTTTTGCGCCGAGCGCGGTCATGCACAGCGTATTTTCATCGGCTCTGCCGCTTATCGGGCAAAAATCTGGCTATTTTGCAGGACTGGGGTCCTTTAGTTGACAAATTCTATAGACCAACATTTGATGGCTAAAGTATCGCTTCCATAGATCAATTCTGTGGAAATCACTTTGGGGGGCTTTCGATGATCTGGCTGGCGGGGAAACCGACGACCACAATGCTGCGGGCAGTCCGTCGCCACGCGCGAGCGGCCGGCGGGCGCCTACCGACGGTGTTGATTGGTCGCTGCGGTAGCTCGACGGCTCCGGACGGTCACCGGCACCTCTGGGGGGCTAAGATGAAAAAGTTTGGTTTCCTCGCGGCATTGCCGGCGGCGATGGTGTTGGCTTTCGCCACTGGGACAACGACGGCATTTGCCGACGAGCCGATTTTGACGAAGGCGCCGGTGGTGAGCCTTCCTGCTGCCCCACCTGGCCCGTGCGACAGCGTCCCGGCCTTTTTTCTCAGCAGCTGCCAACTGGCCTGGTACGGCGTGAAGGTCTACGGCACGATCGACGCGGGCGTCGGCTACCAGACCAACGGCGCACCGTTTAACCCGCAATTCCCGCAGGGCAGTTCATACGTAGTCCAGAAGATGAACCGGGAGTTGATGTGGACGCTCGCGCCAAGCGCGCTGTCGCGATCAAACATCGGTGTTCAGGTCAATGAGCCGTTCGCTCCGGGTTGGGCTTTCGTTGGCCAGCTGGAGGCCAGCTTTGATCCTTATTCGCTGCAATTTTCCAATGGTCCGGCCTCTATTGCCGCGAACCGGGGCGTGCCGCTTATCGACCAGAGCGCGAATAACGACTCCAGCCACGCCGGCCAGATTTACAATTCGTTGGGCTTCGCCGGAGTCAGCAACGACGTGCTCGGCACCCTGACCTTCTTCCGGCAAAATGCGCTCACGCTCGACGGTGTTCTTGCGTACGATCCGATGGAGGCCTCCTATGCCTTCTCGGCGCTTGGCTTTTCGAGCTCAAATTGCGGCGCCGGCGATACCGAAACATGCCGCATCACGACGGCCATCAAATACAAGGTGGCCATCGGCGCATTCCGAGTAGGGGCACTGGCGCAAGTCGGCGGCTACGCCGAGAACAATGGTTCGAACGGCGATTATGAAGCTCAGATCGGCGGCGATATTCCCGTCGGCAATTTCGGCTGGGGCGACGGCATGCTGTCACTCGATGCCATTTACAAGTGGGAAAAAGACGCCGTGAACCTCTCGCTCTCCGGCGCCCCGACTGCCGCGGGCGTGCCGATTGCGCCATTTCTGCCGCAGACGCTGACGGCCACGATCTCCAACAACCAAAGCGTCATGTTGCTGTCCAAATACACTGTCGGGTCGCTCCGGCTGTTTGCCGGCTATGAGTGGTATCAACTCGCGCCGCCGAGCGATCCGGTGAATACCGTGACCGGATTCAGCAATATCGGCGGTCTGCCAATGGGCACCGCTTACGCCAACCTGACGGCGATCAGTAACACTGCCTTCTCCGCTGGCTGTGGCACCGGAACCGGATGCAGCGACAAGATCATGCAGGTGATGTGGACGGGCGCGCGGTATGCCGTCAGCAAAGACATCGACGTAGCCACGGCGTATTATCACTATATTCAGAACCAGTACGTCAGCGGGGCAGGTATCTGCGCCAATCCGACCGCGCACTCGCAATGCGCCGGTACATTCGACGCCGTATCTGCACTCGTTGACTGGCGGTTCCTGCCGAAATGGGATGCGTATTTCGGTATGATGTTCTCTCAGGTAAATGCCGGTCTCTCGAACGGCTATCTTGCTCGCAACAACTTTGATCCAACTGTCGGCGTTCGATTCCGGTTCTGACCATTGCGGCTGGGCCAACCGGCGAATACGTCCTTCGTTTGCCGCCTTTGACGGACCGATCGCCTCAAGAATCTTCGGAGATGTGCCATGAACTTCAGGATTGACCGAGCTCTGACAGCAGTTTTCGCAGTCGCTTTTCTTTGCGCTTTGGGCGCATCGGCAAAAGCAGACACCAGTGCGGGCGATGGCAAAGTCCAACCCGCATCAGCAAGGCACGGTCACCGCGTGCACGCCAAGCCTCAACTGCGCGAATACACAACGATCTCTCGCAACGCGCCTCAGACGCAGTACCGCGAGTTTCCTTGGCAGGCGAACGGCTGGGGAAGGCCGCCGCTGCAGGATCGGCGGGACGCATATCAAGGCTATTTTGCCAATCCAGTCGACAACCCGCGCTATTACGGCACTGGTCGGACGACGCTGATTTTCCGCTGAGACGGTATTCGCGCTTTCCGGTGAGAGGCCACTCTCGTTCCGCGCTGCTCGACATCCACGCCAGGAATTACCACGTATATTTTTTGGCTACCCTCGCGGAATTCGGCGAAAAGGTTCTGTCCAACTGGCCACTAAAAGTGACCCCTCTTCCCGCGTGACTTGCCATAAGCCCATTCAGGCTTGCGACATTACAAGTGTCCTCCCCCCGTAAGCCTTAGAAGCAAAACGTGTTCGGGTTCCGTCTCGGATAGGGTCGACCGGTCCGCTTTGGCCATGCTAGGGAGTGTGTCGGGCGGCAGTTTCGAGGGGGAGCCCTGTGGGTCATGAGTGAGGCAGTCGGGGTAACGGCTGACCCATTGAAAGTCGGCGTCATCGGCGTCGGCGTCATGGGCAGCAATCATGCCCGCGTGCTGGCGGATATTCCCGGCGTGCGTCTTGTCGGCATCGCCGACCCTGACCGTAAGCAACGGGACGTCGTGGCGCGGACCTTGGGTTGCGCCGCATTGCACGACGTTGATGGATTGCTGCAGGCCGGCGTCGACGCGGTTACCATCGCGGCCCCAACGCATCTTCATCACGACCTCGCGTTGCAATGCATTTCTCGCGGCGTGCACGTTATGGTCGAGAAGCCGATCGCTCCGACGGTCGAGGAGGGCCACGCCATCGTCGCGGCCGCCCGCCGTGCCGGCGTGACGCTCATGGTCGGCCATGTCGAGCGTTTCAATCCGGCGGTGGAGTCGGTCAAACGCGCGATCAAGAATCAGGACATCCTGTCGATCGCCATCACTCGCGTCGGGCCGTTCCCGCCGCGGATGTCGAACGTCGGCGTGGTCATCGACCTCGCGGTCCACGATATCGACCTGATCCGATGGTTCACCGATTCGGAAATCGTCGAGATCCAGCCGCAATTGTCGAGCGCGGTCGCCGAGCGCGAAGACATTGCGCTGTTGCAGTTCCGCACCGCTTCGGGCGTGCTTGCCCACATCAACACCAATTGGCTCACCCCCTTCAAGGCGCGCAACATCCACATTGCCACGCGCGACAAGTATCTCATCGCCGATCTTTTGACCCTTCAGGTCACCGAATGCTTCGGCTTTCAGGCGGACGGCAGTTACTCGATGCGGCACTTGTCGGTCGGCTATGCCGAGCCCTTGCGCGCCGAGCTTGTCGCCTTTATCGACGCCATCCGTCATCACCGGAAACCTGCGGTGACCGGTGAAGAAGGCGTCGCCAGTCTTGAAATCGCGATTCGCTGCCTCGCCGCGCGCCCTGCGCAGTCAAGCGTGCCGCAACGCAAAGGGCCGCGCCGCGTTGTCGGCTGAACCCGCTTCAGTCGTACCGCGATCGAGCCAGGATTGTTTATGAACCAGCATGCCCGCCTCGACGAGCGGCCGATCCCATTCATCGACGTTGCCGCGCAACGCCGCCGGCTCGGTCGCGCCATCGACGATGCGGTTTCCCGCGTGCTTGCGCATTGTCAGTTCATCCAGGGACCGGAGGTGCGGGCGCTGGAGACTGAGCTTGCGGCATTCTGCGGCGCACGCCACGCAATTGTGTGTTCGAGCGGCACCGACGCGCTTCGCCTCGTGCTCATGGCCTGGGGGATCGGACCGGGCGATGCCGTCATCTGCCCTGCTTTCACTTTCTGCGCGACCGCTGAAGTGGTGGCGCTCTGCGGCGCGACGCCGGTTATGGCGGACGTGGACGCGGCGACGTTCAATCTCGATCCGTCGAGCTGCGAACGCGCCGTCGCAACCGCCAAGCAGCTTGGGCTGAAGCCTCGGGCTATCATTCCCGTCGATCTGTTCGGTCTGCCGGCGGATCACGACGCCATCGGCGCCGTGGCCGCCAAATACGATCTTTTGGTGCTCGACGATGCGGCCCAGGCTTTCGGCGCCACCTATCGCGGCCGCAAACTCGGAGCGATCGGACCAGCGACGGCGACAAGCTTTTTTCCGGCAAAGCCGCTCGGCTGCTACGGCGATGGTGGCGCCATCTTCGCCGATGACGACGATCTGGCCGCACGACTGAAAAGCTTGCGCGTGCACGGCGAGAGCACAGACAAATATGACGCCGTGCGCATCGGCATCACCGGCCGGCTTGATTCGATCCAGGCAGCGATCCTTCTGGAAAAACTGAAAATCTTCCCGGATGAAATCGTGGCACGAAACGCGGTAGCGCAGCGTTACACCGAGGGCCTTACCGGTGTTGCCACGGTCCCGCATGTCGGTAACGAATCGACTTCGGTTTGGGCGCAATACACCATCCGGCTCGCGCCCGGGCGCCGGGATCCGCTCGCGGCCGCATTGAAAGCTCAAGGGATCCCGACAGCGATCTATTACGCCAAGCCGCTGCATCGCCAGGCCGCCTATCGCGATTTTCCAGTGGCGGATGGCGGTCTGCCGGTGAGCGACCAGCTTGCCGGAGAAGTCATCAGCTTGCCAATGCACGCCTATCTCGAGGCGCCGGTTCAGGACCGCATCGTAGCTGCAGTGTGTCGGGCGCTGGCGGGCTAGCGCATCCCAAGTCTTCCCCGCGTAGCGAAGAGCGTCGCGGGAGGATAAAAGCGGTCATGATCGATCGGATTCTCACCGTCGGCGGCTTTACGCTGCTCTCGCGCCTGACCGGCTTTTTCCGCGACATCATGCTGGCCGCGATCCTCGGCGCCGGGCCGATCGCCGACGCATTCTTTGTCGCTTTTCGGCTGCCAAACCACTTCCGCGCGATCTTCGCCGAGGGCGCTTTCAATGCCGCCTTCATCCCGGCTTATGCGCGCATTCGCACCCAAGGCGGCCCGCAATCGGCGGCGCTGTTCGGCGACCGCATCTTCACGCTCCTGATTGCGACCCAGGCGCTGCTGCTGGCGCTCGCGCTAATGTTTACACCGCAAGTGATCGAGCTCTTGGCGCCCGGCTTTTCGCACGAGCCGCAGCAATTCGCGCTCGCGGTCAACTTGACGCGCATCACCTTCCCCTACCTCCTGCTGATCACGCTGGTGACGTTGTGGGGCGGAATTCTCAACGCCCTGCATCGCTTCGCGGCGGCCGCAGCGGCGCCGATCCTGCTCAACATGTCGATGATGGCGACGCTGGCGTTTGCCGCCTTCTTCGGCGGCGCCGGATATGCCGCAGCCTGGGGCGTCCTGATCTCAGGCGTTCTGCAAGCCATGCTGGTCGGCGGCGACACCTTGCGCGCCGGCGCATTTACGATATTTCGCTCGCTGCGCTTCGACACTGACGTGCGTCGTTTCTTCACTGCGCTGTTGCCGGCGACGATCGGCTCCGCCGGCACGCAACTCGCGCTGTTCGCCGACACCATCATCGCGAGCTTCCTGGCAACCGGCGCGATCTCCGCGCTCTATTACGCCGACCGCATCGACCAGCTGCCGATCGGCGTCATCGGCATCGCTGTCGGCACCGTGCTGGTGCCGGAAATGACCCACCGGATCGCGGCCGGCGATGAAACCGGCGCCCGCTCGGCGCAAAACCGCGCCATCGAATTCGCGCTGCTGTTGGCGATCCCGTGCATCGTTGCTTTTTTGGTGGTGCCCGACACCATCATGCGCGGCCTGTTCATGCGCGGACGGTTCACGGCCGGCGATGCGCATGCCGCCGCCATGACACTCGTCGCCTACACCATCGGGCTTATTCCATTCGTGCTCATTCGCAGCGTCGTCGCACCCTTCCTCGCCCGCGGCGACACGTTCACGCCGATGAAGGCGGCGCTGATCGGCACCGCCGTCAACATCGTGTTCAAGATCGCGCTGATGGGTCCCCTGGCGCAGGTCGGGCTCGCACTCGCGACCTCGATCGGCGCCTGGATCAATTTCGTGCTGGTGCTATGGTTCGCCGCGCGCGCAGGCCACATCGCCGCCGACGCGACGCTCAAATCGTCGCTGGTCAAGCTCGCCGTGGCTGGCATCGCCATGACGATCGTTCTGTTGATCGCTGCGCCGCTCGTCAGCTCGGTATTTTCGTCTTGGTCCAAATTCCGCAGCGAGGCGGAACTCGTGGCGCTGGCAATCGTCGGCGGGGCGTTCTACGGAGTGCTTGCGCTCGCATTGTTTGGACGCCGATGGCTGTCGCTTCTGCGCAAGCGGGCACAAAAGGCGCCCGCCGCGCCAATCGAGGCGTTCGAGGGCACGACACCGCCTCCCGCGGGACCTGACGATATATGAGGTGAACTTCTTAATGGAATGGAGACAATTTTAACGAAACGTGCAAAAGCATTTTGCAAAGTTTAAGCAATATTTGCGCAGTTGCGCGCCGACGTAAAATTCTTGTCGCATCCAATCGCGGCGCATCGATCCGGGGGGAATGCTGTGATCAAGTTCTGGAGCAACTACTACGAAGCGGTGCGCTTCACCTGCGAAGCGCATACCGTCATGTCGGCCCGCCTCATGCTTTTCGCCTCTGGCGATCCGATGGCCGCGGCGGAGGCGTTCCGCATGGTCATGGAGAAAGCGACCACATTTGCCGACGCGCAGGCTGCGGCCGAACGGGCGCTGGCGGATGGTCGTAGTTTCTACGAGGCGGCCGAACAGGCCTACCTGCCGCTGCGCGATTGCGTGCGCGACAACAGCGCCCGGCTTCTTTCCGACGTGCATTGATTCAATGACGTTGCGCGCGTCACCGGATCGGCGCGTCGGGCTTCATGTACGGCTTTAGCGCCGCAAGCGGTATGTCGACGTCAAACTCTCCGCCGCTCAAGCCGCCTATGGTACCGAAGATGAAAATCACGGTGGCCTGATCGGCGCCCCAGACCCAATTGCGGCTCTCGGCCAGGGTCTCCGCGATCTCGGCGTCGTCAGGATCGGTCGCGTTCCGCTCGTCGAATTGTTTGTGCAGCTCTTCCTTGCAGCGCGCCGCGACAAATACCTTCCATTCGCTGGTCGGAGCAAATACATCGTCGAGCGTGATCAGGCGGGCGCGTGCAAGATCCCAGGTAATGGATCGCTGATCGAGGAGATCGTGATTGCCGCCGGCGAAATCGTCAGTCGAAACCTGAAAGCTAACGATGCGGTCATCGAAACGCCCTGCAGTGTAAACACGCCGCGCCGATCGTCTCATGGATCCAAGATCCTCGTCGGTCGGGAACACCTCCCTGTTGTCCGTTCGCCACCGGCCGAGCATCAGCGTCTTGAAGACGAAGGCGTTGAAAGCGCCTGCGCCGCGCCCTCCCCTCATCCACGGATAAACGTCGCTTTCGGCGATGCGCTCGTTCACGAGGGCGCGAAACCGCATACGCGGCTCAAGCGCCGTCGTGCCGGCCTTGTCTGCTTTAAGGTCGCGGAACAGATCGACGCGGTCGGCAAATTCCGTCGACATACATTCGGTGATCACGCCACGATCGCCGGGGGTTTCGGGCATCGGCGCATTGGCGCCGCAACTGGTCATCACGTAGTTGAGCCACGCCCGCTCGGCGGCGACAATTGTCGCGAAACTTGCGACAGATACTTCGCGCTTGAGCGCGCTGTAAGCTTCGCCCAGCGCTTTGTCCGACTTTGAAAGCGCCGCGTCGGCGCAGATCAGCCGTTCTCCGGTCGTCTTCGCCGCGGCGCAGTCGAAGCTCGGTCCGCTATATCCCGCTTTGTATTGCTGCGGGTCCATGCCGGTCGGACGCTCCAGCGTATAGATGACGTCGCCCTGCAACATCACCAGATCGGCATTGTCGTCGAAGTAGAAGTCACGCACCTTGATGCCGCAAACGACGCGGTAGGTGGAAATTTGCCCCCCGAGACGTAGCCTTTTTGCCAACCTTCCATCCTTGTCGCCTGCAAGCGCGTCGCCAAACGCTTCGCCTCGATAGGTCACGCCGGATGAATATTTCGCGTCCGGGCAGGAAAGCGGCGCAGGACCTCTAACTTCGCCATCGGCAAAATCGACGGCAAATTCGAGCAGCGGCACGTCTTTTCTGGTGAGCTTGCGCGACTTCACCCATGGCGCGGGCTTGGCCTCGATAATGCGCCAGACGCCGGCAAAGCCCGCCTCGGGTGACGGCCCCGCCGGCATCATCGGTCCCGCGTGCGCCGCCGAGAACGCCAGCGGGACGATCAACCCCGCGATCGCAAGCCGCCGGCTCATGTCATTATTTCATCAGCTTCGCGCATTGATCGGCCGATTTTCGGTCCAATCCCAGGTGCCGGCGTCGCGATCGCGCACCGCCTCTTTCCACCCGACCGTCTCAGCGCGACGCTTAAAATTGACGCCCTCAGGCGAGTGCCGGGTGATGCCGTCGAAGACGGTGGCGATGAGCTGCGTGTTCTTCAGCCCCATCGCTTCGATGGCCTGATTGACCACGAGCTTCTGCATCATGAGCTGATTAACCGGCACGGTGGCGATACGCTCGGCAAGCGCCTCGACTTCAGCGTCAAGACTCTCAGGCGGCACCGCCTTGAGCACCAGTCCAAGCTTCTCGGCTTCGCTGCCGGTAATCTTGTCGCCGGTAAACAGCATCCGCTTGGCGCGCTCGGGGCCGAGCCGATAGACCCACATCGCCGTGGTCGGACAGCCCCACACCCGCGTCGGCATATAGCCGATACGCGCATCGGTGCTCATGACGATCATATCAGCGCAGAGCGCGATGTCGGAGCCGCCCGCGACGGCGTAGCCGTGCACTTTGCAGATCACCGGGCGATAGGAGCGCCACAAGCTCATGAACATTTCGGTGTTGCGCATCATGAAGGCGTAATCCTTCATCGGATCCCAGGGCATGTCCTGAATAATGCCCGAGCCGCCGCTCCTTTCGGCGTAATAAGTGAGATCATAGCCGGCGCAGAATGCTTCACCGCCGCCTGAGAGCACGATGACGTGGACGCCCGGATCGGCGTTGGCCCGCTCGACGCAGCCGGCCAACTCGACCGGTACATCGTCATCGATGGCGTTCATGACTTCGGGGCGGTTGAGCGTGATACGCCCGATCCGCCCATCCTTTTCGTAGATCACCTTCGGCATTGGGGACTCCCTCCGGAAAGGTTTCATTTACCATGTTCGTTTACAAAGAGGCCAAGGCGACATCGTCGGCATCCCATGCGTGAGCTCGACATGAGCGTCTTCAGCGCACAACAGAATCTCGCGGACTACTTCGGCAGGCCACTCTCGCGGCGGATCGCTTCGTGCTGATCGCCAGCCGGATAACGATCGGCCCGCTGGTAGCCGAAGACTTCGGTCCGTTATTCTGCTGGATTAACGACGTCGCCGCCGCGCGTCTCGACTTCGCCTATCGTCCGGTCGACGTGGTGGCGCACCAGCAATGGTGGGACAGTCTCGGCAAGGACCAGACGAGAGTTGTGTTCGCAATCAGAACGCCGCAGGACCCGGCCATCATCGGCTACGTCCAGATCAACGGCATCAACAGTGTGCACCGTTCCGCCGAGATCGGCATCAGGATCGGCGAGGAAAAACACCGCGGACAGGGTTACGGCAAGGAAGCTCTGCGGCTCGCCGTAGAGTTCTGCTGGAACCACCTTAACCTCAACCGCGTGCAACTCGTCGTATTCAAGCACAACGTCCGAGCCATCAGCGCCTATAAGGCTGTCGGTTTCAGGAAAGAAGGAGTCTTACGGAAGGCGGCCTTCATCGGCGGCGGCTGGGTCGATCTCTGCGTCATGGCCGCGTTGCGGCCGGCTCCTGCGCGCCAGCGGAAGCTGCGGGTGCCGGCACCTGTGATGGCCGCTCTTGCGGACGTGCAGGGAAGGCCTGAGATCGTCGCAGCGGATGCTCGCCTCCCAGTCGCCTGATCGCCAACGCCAAGAATTGACGCTCTCCAGGTGCGGCCAATAGGTGCAGTTCACTCGCAATCCGGATCCAGCGCGCACGGCATCAGAATCAATCTCTGCTCCCAATGAGCCAGCCCGAGTACCGGCTGGTGCTCTACCTGACCATACAGTGAAGGCAGCCGCATTGCGCGCCGAGCGACGTGCAGCCGCAGATGCCTGCCGCCACGGTAAAGATCGATTGTGACTGGATGCCCGCCACTTGCCACGACTTGGGAATCGATGTCGTCATAGCTGCCGACCGCGCGGCCATTGATACTGAATATGACATCGCCAACGCGAATGCCCGCGCTTGCAGCGGCAGTGTGTGGGACCACTTCCGCGACCGTCACGCCGCCTCCAGACCACCCTTGTTGTTCGGGTGCCTGGTAAAAAAGCCTGCTGTGTGTGTCAGAAGCATCTGCCCCCACCGTGGCGACACTCAGGGCCAATGCAGCAAGACAAATCGGCAAAATCTCTTTCATGGCAAACTCCGATCTATAGGTCGCCTCCCGCACTTCATTTTAGATCTTGCCTGGAAGAATGGCTTGCTTATGCGGCGACTGTGTGCGGCGCAAAATCGCAAAGCCGCTGCGAAACCGGACCTATTGGCGCAAATTAAATTTTGGAAAGAAACTCAATGATCGAAAGCGGTCGCGATGATCGTTATTCCGTTACCTCTGAATTGCCATGGCGAAACGGCACCATGGCTAAGGCGTCGCGCGAATTTTGAGATCGTGCTGTCGCAAAAATTTGTCGACAAAGCCGGTCCATAGCGGAATGCCTTCCATTGAGAATAAGTAGTGTCCATCGCGGCCGAACGGCGGCGCCGCGATGAAATCGACATTTCCGCCACCTTCGGCAAACGCGTCTTTTAGTTGCTGTGCCAGCGCCGGACCGAAGAAATGATCGTTTTCCGCATAGACCCACAACATCGGAATCCGCGATCGCTTGCCGAACGCGCGAAACGCCTCGACAAGCCGTTCCCCGTGACAAACTTCATCTCTGTGTATTGATCCACGCCCGCCGGCAAAGCTGATGGCGGCAACGAGCTCTGGCGGCGGATCTGCGGTGAGAGCCACAGTGGCAAAGCCGCCCGCCGACACGCCGACGCTGATCACGCGCGAGCGGTCGATGTCGGGCCGGTTCACCAGAAAATTGATCGATGCCTTAAGGTCGGCGGCACCGGCAATCGCTGCAGCGACGAAGTTCGGATTGGTGCAGGGCCCGTAGCTGTCCGCCCAATCTCCCCCGGAATCGCCATAACCGCGTCGCATTACCACCACCGCCGCCCAGCCGCGCCGTGCGAATTCGGTTGCCTGGGGCAGCATCGCCCAAGGCGTCATACTTGCGTGCGCCTCCACCGAGCGCGGTGAACCGTGGGCGAGCAGCGCGAGCGGATAGCGGCCCGGTCCATTCGGCCGGACCAACAAAGCCTGTAATCCCCGCGGGCCGGCAAGGGCAAAGGGAATGCGCAATTCCTCTTTGAGATAAGGCTCGGCCGCAACCGTTTGACCGGCTAATCCGGCGAGCAATGCAGCGGTAAAGAAAAACCTCGCCCAATTCATCTTGGCCCCATTGTCACTTAACTTTGCAAAACCGCGACGATGGCGGGCGCAACCTGTTCGCCCCATTCCTGGACGAAATGGCCGGCCTCGGCAAATTCAAGCGGCGGTGGACAGCCGCGAATGTCCTTATGGAGAGCGCGCATCACCGGCGGCCCCAGCACCGGATCGGTCATGCCGATCGCCATGATGCTTTTCCCGCGCCAGTCGTTGCGCCAGAAATCGCGCGCCGCGCGTTCGATCGCAGCGCCTGGACTGTCGAGAAATTCCGGCACCAGATTGGGGAAACGGCGCACACCCGTCTTGTAGGTTGCATCCGGATAAGGCGCATCGTAAGCGGCGGCCTCTGCCGCCGACAGATGCGGGCATGCCCGCGCCATCAACCGGCCGATCGCCATATCGGGCTGGCTGTTCGAGAAAGCTCGCCAATCCAGGAAGCCCTTTGGCAGCGGCAGCTCGCCGGTCGGCAGCGCGGTGTTCATGACGATGAGCCCGGAAAAGCGCTGCGGATTTTCGAGCGGCAATGTCAGGCCGAGAATACCGCCCCAATCCTGCACCACGAGCGTGATATCGTTCAGATCAAGCGCGCGGACAAATGCAAGCAGGCTGTTGCGGTGGAAGTCGAAGCTATAGACGCCATCGTCTGTCGGCTTGTCCGACCGGCCGAAACCATAAAAGTCGGGCGCGACAACACGGCCGCCGGCGGCGAGGAAATGCGGGATCATTCGCCGATAAAGATAGCTCCAGGTCGGCTGGCCGTGCAGGCATAGAAACACCGGCGCGGTCTTTGGTCCTTCATCGAGATAGAACATCGTCAAGCCAGAATAACCCGGCAGATCGTCGCGGCCGCGCGCGAGCCAGGGAAAGCCCGGCAAGTCGGCAAAGCGCTCCGCGGGCGTTTTTAAGACGTCTGTCACGTTATCCGATCGCCGCCTGCGACAGTTGCGGGTGACAGCACCCATCGCGCATCGGCTTGGTGGAGTCCAGATCGGTTACACCAAGGCGTATCGGTACGGCGTGGCGCGATATTCGCGGGAAGAAGAGCTATGGCGGCCTGGCGGCGAGTGCTTACGTTCGCAAGAGCGAAACGATGCGAGAAAACCCGTGGCCACGCCTCTGACCATTCCATGTCCGCATTGTCACACGTTAAACCGGGTGCCGGCCGATCGCGTAAGCGAAGGCGGCAAGTGCGGGCAATGCCATCAGCCCCTCTTTCGCGGACAGCCGATCAATCTCGACACCGCCCATTTCGACCGGCACGCAAGCGCTGCGGATTTGCCGCTACTGGTGGACTTCTGGGCCGCATGGTGTGGCCCGTGCCGGGCGATGGCGCCGGTGTTTGAGGCGGCGGCAAAGGAGTTCGAGCCGCGACTGCGCTTTGCCAAGGTCGATACCGATGCCGAGCAAAACCTGGCGGCGCGCTATCACATCCAGGCCATACCGACCATGATCCTTGTCCACCACGGAAAGGAATTGGCACGCCACAGCGGAGCCATGCCCGCAGGCGCGCTTCGCAGCTGGATCAATCAGCATCTCAATGCGTAGAGCCTTGCCCGGCCGAGTTTTCTCGGTCGGACAAACTTTGTCTGATTTGACCATCAGATGAATTTTGACGCAGAAAGATCTGTCCGAGATCGTCATTGATTTTGATCGATGTTTTAACGAGAGAAAACCAGCGTCGGGAGCCGCCCACGAAGCCCCGTATTCGCTCCATACGCGGCGCACATTTCGAAAATTTAATCTCAAAATCCGGAACGCAGGAGTTCCTCGATGCTTTAGCTCAGCGGCTCCTTCGAACGCATCAATTGCAGAACGAATACCCGCCTTGATGACGAACAGTTCGAGCTTGAGCCCCAACTGGAGCGAATTCTCATGTCAAAGAAATTGATGGCACTCGCAATCGCCGTCACCATCGGCGCCGCAACAATAACAACCGGTGCAATGGCGGCGAGCCATAGCGGTGGCGGTGGCCATGCCGGCGGCGGTCACGCTAGCTTCGGCGGCCACGGTGGTTTTGGCGGCCACGTCGGCGGCCATGGCTTTGCGGCGGGCCACGCCGGGTTTGGTCACGGCGGCTGGAGAGGCGGGCACTACGCCAGAGGATATGGACACCGCGGCTATGGATTTGACGGCCTTTACGGCTACGGCGGCTTCTGCTTCCCGACCCCGATCGGTTCGATCTGCCCCTAGCGCTTTATTCCGCGAAGTCGTTCTGGCACCGGCGGCAGGCGTATGTCTGCTGCGCGGTGCCAGCAGCGACATGAAGTCGCGCTGCCGTAACGCGCGGGTGACGTCAGTGCCTTGAATTCCCGTTTTTGCTATTGATCATTCTTCGGCGGCACTGAGCCGGGGAGCAAATTTACCGATGGCGAGTGTTGAGCTGTCGGCCCGGCCGGAACCGCTGCAGATTTCGAGCAACACCACGGCGATTGTCGTCAACGACATGCAGAACGCATTCTGCAGCGCCGGCGGCTATCTCGACAAAGTCGGATTCGATCTTTCCCAGGCTCGCGCCACGATCGAAGCAGTCGGCCGCGTCCTTGCGGCGGCACGGGCGGCCGGGCTCTTGGTGATCCATTCGCAGAATGGTTTTGCGCCAGACTACCACGACATCCCCGCACGCTCCCCGTGGTGGCACAAGTCGCCCGCAATGCGGCATATGCGGGCGCATCCCGAGCTTTCGGGCAAAATCCTCACCGAAGGGACTTGGGATTTCGCCATCATCGACGAAGCAGCACCCGCGCCTGGCGAAATCGTAATCCGCAAATCGCGGCCAAGCTGTTTTGCCGGAACATCGCTCGAAACCCACTTGCGCTCGCGGGGAATAACGACACTGGTCGTGATCGGCATTGCGATCAACGTCGGCGTCGAATGGACGTTGCGCGAAGCCATGTCGCGCGAATTCTTTGGCGTCTTGGTGGAGGACGCGACCATGGCGGCGGGTCCCGCCGAGGTCCACCGCGCCAGCGTCTACAATATCGAACGTTTCGTTGGTTGGGTCACGACGACAGCGCAATTCGAGATAGCATCGCGCGCCTTGGTAAGCGCCGCGGCATGATGATCTGACGGGAATTCGCCGCTACCCATCCCTGTCGATCAAAGCTACCATCGACATGGAATTTCACCGCCTGCCGGAATCAGAAGGAAATTGAAGAATGCGGTCTTTACGGTTTTTGTTGATTGGGATTACGCTGACCGGTCTGGCGGCGTCCACGGCCTCCGCGCAGGAACCGGTGAAGATCGGGCTGATCACCACCTTGAGCGGACCCGCCGGATACCTCGGCGCCGACGTTCGCGACGGCTTTTTGCTTGCTGCCGAAATGGAAGGCGGAAAGCTCGGCGGCGTTCCGGTTCAGGTGCTGGTCGAAGACGACGGCTTCAAACCGGGTCAGGGTAAGCAGATCGCGGACAAATTTCTCAAGAGCGAAAACATCAAGCTCCTGACCGGAATCATATTCTCCAACATCGTCGGCGCGACCGTTCCCGACATACTCGATGCCGGCGCCATTTACGTCAGCCCGAACGCCGCGCCGTCGAATTTCTCCGGCAAGGACTGCAACAAAAACTACTACGTCGTGTCGTGGCAGAATGACACGCTGCACGAAAGTGCGGGCCAGAACGCCACCAATCTGGGTTACAAAAAGGCGTTTATTCTTGCCCCCAATTATCAAGCCGGCAAGGATGCTCTCGTCGGCTTCAAACGCTACTTCAAGGGCGAGATCGTCGGCGAACTCTATACCCGTCTCGACCAGACCGACTACGCCCCGGAAATGGCGCAGATCCGCGCCGCCAAGCCCGACGTTGTATTCCAGTTCCATCCCGGCGGTCTCGGCATTTCCTTCATGCGCCAATACCAGCAGGCCGGTCTGCTTGGCGCGATCCCGATGGTCGTGGCGGCGCCATCGATGGACACGACTATCCTCAAAGCGATCGGCGATGCCGCCATTGGCGTCAACGTCAGCGCACAGTGGAACCTCGACTTTGACAACGACGCCAACAAAAAATTCGTGGCTGCATGGCAAAAGAAATTCGGCACGGAACGCCTGCCGACGTTCTACGCCAGCCAAGGCTACGACACCGCGCTTGCCATCGGCGCGGCTCTCAAAGGTGTCAACGGCAATCTGAGCGACACCGATGCGTTCCGCACCGCCATGCTGAAAGCCGACTTCCACTCGGTGCGGGGCGCCTTCAAATTCGGCAATAACCAGCATCCGATCCAGGACTGGTATGCACTGCGCGTCGAAAAGGGCGCGGACGGCAAGCCATTCATCAAGACCATCGGCAAGGTCTTGTCGAACCACGGCGACGCCTATGCCAAGGAGTGTAAGCTCTAAGGGCGCTCGGCTACCTCCGAGACCCGCGGCAGAGCCATGACGCTGGTCCTCGAACAAACCCTCAACGGTATCCAGTTCGGCGTAACGCTGTTTTTGTTGGCGGCAGGGCTAACGCTGATTTTCGGCGTCATGCGCATCATCAATCTTGCGCATGGCGCCTTCTACATGATCGGAGCTTACGGCGCCGCGCTGGTCGGCGAGCGCACCGGATCTTTCGTGCTCGCTGCCATCGCCGGTCTCGCAGCCGCTGCCCTTGCCGGCCTGATCATCGAGTTCGTGGTGATCCGGCGGCTTTATTCCCGTGACCATGTTCAACAGGTTCTGGCGACCTTCGGCGTTATCCTCCTTGTCAATGAAGGCACGACCATCCTGTTCGGCCGGCAGCCATTGTACCTGCCGATTCCGGGCCTGCTATCCGGCACGATACGGATTATTCCGGGTGTGCCGTATCCGGCCTATCGCGTCGCGATTATTGCGGCCGGGCTTCTGGTTGCGATCGGGCTATCGCTGTTCATCAACAAGACGCGGATCGGAATGCTGGTGCGCGCCGGCTCTACGCACCGCGACATGGTTCGTGCGCTTGGCGTGAACATCCGGCTCCTTTACACGCTGGTGTTTGGCTTGGGAGCGCTGTTGGCCGGCTTGGGCGGTATTTTGGCCGCGCCCCTCCTTGCCGTTCAGGTCGGGATGGGTGAGCAGATCCTGATCTTGACGTTTGTTGTCGTCGTGGTCGGCGGCGTCGGATCAATCCGCGGGGCTTTTATCGGCGCCATGGTCGTCGGCATCACCGACACGATGCTCCGCGCATTTCTACCGATGGCATTGCACCGGGTCATGACGATATCGGAGGCCGATGCGCTCGGCGCTGGCCTGTCCTCCATGGGCATTTATCTTGTCATGGCGCTGGTGCTCCTGATCCGGCCGCAGGGATTGGTTCGTGCTCCAGGCTGATAGAGGCGCCACCGCCAGATTGTTGCAGCGGCGCATGCTTTGGCGCGCCTGCGGCGTCATTGCGCTCGCGTTGTTCGCATTGCTTGTGCCCTGGGCCGCGGCCAAAGCGGGCAACCCGGCGCTTATTTCGCTGGCCACGCGCATCGTCATCTACGCGATCGCCGCAGCCAGCCTTAATCTCATACTCGGCTACGGCGGCCTCGTCAGTTTTGGCCACGCGGCTTATTTCGGCGTCGGCGCCTACGCGGTCGGGATACTTTATTTCCATTTCAGCAACGCCGAGCCGTTTCTCGGCTTCCTTCCGGGCACCAACCAGTTGCTCGTCACCATACCGGTCGCGGTCGCGATCAGCGCGATATTTGCGTTTGTCCTCGGCGCGCTTTCGCTACGCACCGCCGGCCTCCAGTTCATCATGATTACGCTCGCCTTCGCGCAGATGGTGTTTTTCCTGTTTGTGTCGCTCAAATATTACGGCGGCGACGACGGATTGATCGTGCGCCGCCGTAATGTCCTGTTTAATCTCGATATGGCAAACGACACGACGTTTTATTTTGTCTGTGTCGTGATCGCGGCAATTTACTTCTTTTTGTTCTGGCGTCTCGCCCAATCGCGGTTCGGTCTGGTGCTCGGCGGCATTCGGCAGAACGAGCGCCGGCTGGCGGCAATCGGCATTTCGACTTACCGGTACAAACTCGTGGCCTTCGTCATCGCCGGCGCCGGCGCCGGTTTGGCCGGCGCGCTGATGGCCAACTTCGCCAAATTCGTCAGCCCGGATATGCTGCATTGGTCGCAATCGGGCGATCTCATGATCATGGTGATCGTCGGCGGTGCCGCCACCTTGTTCGGCCCGTTGATCGGCGCGACCATCTTGATCGGTCTGGAAACGGTTTTCACCGGCTGGACCGAGCACTGGCAAGTTGTCCTCGGCCCGCTCCTGATCCTCATCGCTTTGTTCACAAGAGGCGGCGTGTTGTCGTTGTTCAAAACCAACACCGGCGGCTCCCATGCCTGAGCCGCTGTTGCGCATCGACAACCTGACCAAACGCTTCGGCAGCCTCGCCGCGAGCGACGCGCTGTCGCTCGACATCATCGCCGGAGAAGTCCACGCCGTCATCGGCCCGAACGGCGCCGGCAAAACGACGCTGATCTCCCAGCTTTTCGGCGAACTCACGCCTGACGCGGGCGCGATTCTTTTCGCGGGCAAGAACATCGGCGCGCTTACGACGGCGGAACGCGTTCGCGCCGGTCTTGCGCGTTCGTTTCAGATCACGGAACTTCTGATGGAGTATACGGCGCTCGACAATGTGACACTGGCCGTGCAGGCCCGTTTCGGCCACAGCTTCCATTTTTGGTCGAATGCGCGCCGCATGCCCGCGCTCTACGACGAAGCTCTGCGCGCGCTTTCGCGGGTCGGACTGGGACAGCGCGCTGAAATCGTCGTGAGCGAGATGTCCCACGGCGAGCAGAAGCAGCTTGAGCTCGCGATCGCGCTCGCAACCAACCCACAGCTCCTCTTGCTCGATGAGCCGATGGCGGGGCTTGGACCAACAGAATGCGCTTCCACCATCGCGCTCCTCGGCGACTTCAAAGGAGCGATAACCATCCTCCTGGTCGAACACGACATGGATGCCGTCTTTGCGCTGGCCGACCGCATCTCGGTGTTGGCGAACGGCCGATGCGTGGCGACAGGTACGGCGGACGAGATCCGCAACAACGAAGCCGTGCGGCTGGCTTATTTCGGCGAGGGAGACACCTAGTGCTGCGCGTCGAAGATTTGCAGGCGAGCTACGGTCGCGGTCAGGTGTTGTTCGACATCCGCCTCGACGTTGGCCGAGGCGAACTGGTGACCCTGCTCGGCCGCAACGGTATGGGCAAAACAACAACCATCCGTTCGATCATGGGCCTGATGCCGAATCGCTGGGGCACCATCGAATTTGACGGCAGGCCGATTGGCGACTGCGCGCCGGAAACAGTAGCCCGCCGAGGCATCGGCCTGGTGCCTGAAGGTCGGCAAATCTTCCCGACCTTGACCGTGGAAGAAAATCTGATCGCTACGGCGGCAAATCGGCTCGCCCGCGCCGAGATGTGGACGCTAAACGACATCTACCGTTTGTTTCCGCGCCTCGCCGAACGACGCACGCAGTCTGGCCGCACGCTCTCCGGCGGCGAACAGCAAATGCTGGCAATCGGCCGCGCGCTGATGACCAACCCGCTGCTGCTTATTTTCGATGAAGCGACCGAAGGCCTGGCGCCCGTGATCCGCGGTGAAATATGGAGTTGCATTTCACTGTTGAAATCGCGCGGCCAGTCTATCCTGATCATCGACAGGAATTTGAAAGTCCTGCAACGGCTCGCCGACCGCCATTACATTATCGAAAAAGGCCGTACAGTCTGGTCCGGCAACCCGGCTAAAATGGACAGCGAAATCGAAGCTGTGCATCGCTATATCGGACTCTGAATTGTAGGCGCAGGCGGTCACTGCGATTTATCGTCGAGACCCCGCGTCATCCATTCCTTTAGGCCAAGGCCTGGTTTTGCAATCTTTCCTGTTCCACACGGCTTAACGCCGGCATACCGAGTTTGCGCGCGGCGCGATGGCCTTCGAGCGTTGCCTCATAGACTGTCCGCGGCGCAACCGCGCAGCCGATGGCCTCAACGCTGCGGCCACGCTCGCGCAAAAGGTGATACATCGCATTCTCCGAACTGCGCGCGGTCGCCATTACGATCGTGTCGGCGGTGATCGGACGCGACTTGGACGGCGCGTAGATATTGCCAATCTCCACCTCGGCGCCATTTATCCGCTTTACCGCGTGATCGACGATGATCTCCACCTCGGCCTCATAGAGGTACGTCAGCATCCAATGAAGATAGACCTCCGCCGCGGTTTCCCATCCGATCATCGGCCATTTGGTGAGAAGTCTGACCTTGGCGCCCAGTCGCGCCAGCTTGACCGCGGTGAGCGGCGCCGCCACGTCGGCCATCTCGTCGATCACCAGCACCTCGCCTGAGGCCGTGACTTTGTCGAGCGCAATTTCGTCCCACGTGACACAGCGGCCGGTCTCCCAGCCCGGTAACGCCTCGCCGGTCTGTCCCTGAAAACCATCGCGGCGGTAACGCGCGCCCGAGGCAACGACGATATGATCCGGTCGCTCGTCGGCAAGCACGGCATCGATGGTCCCGGCTGTCACCGCGCTGCTGGTCTTGATGGTAGCGCCGTTGCCTCTGGCTTGCTCAGAAAGCCAGGTGGCAATGGTTCCATATTGGCTCCGGTTGGGTAAAGCGCCATAGGCGCGAACATGCCCGCCGACCTCTTGCTCGCGCTCGTAAACGACGACCTGATTGCCTCGCGCTGCCGCGACGCGGGCGTATTCGAGGCCAGACGGGCCGGCGCCGATCACCAGTACACGCTTCGGCGAAGGCACTTTGTGCATAGAGCTTGCGCCCCACACCCTTTCGCGCCCGACCACCGGGTTATAGGCGCACTGAACGCGGCTGCCGCGGATCACCGCGCGCCAGCAGTAGTTGGCGGCGACGCAGCGGCGGATGTCGTTGACGCGCCCTTCCTTGACTTTCGTCATCCATTGCTCGTCGGCGATCATCTGTCGCGCGAGCAGAATGGCGTCGGCGTCGCCAGCGCCGACGAGTTCGTCGGCTATTCCCGGATGGCTGACGCGGCCCACAAGCAGCACCGGTTTGGTCGCGACCGTCTTGATGGCGCGCGTGTATTCGCGCTCCCAGCCCTCCTCGAAAGTCATCGGCGTATGAATCCAGGAGTGATGAACGCCCGCCGACACGCTCACATAATCGATATCGAGTTCCTTCTCGAAATCGGCGTGAACTTTCTTGACGTCATCGATCTCGAGATCACCGTCCCAAAATGAGGTGGAGTTGATTCGGTAGCCGAGAAACGGCCGATCGCCGATGCGCTTACGGATCCGCCGCATGGCTTCGACCGAAAACCGCAATCGGTTCTCGTACGATCCGCCCCAGCGGTCGGTGCGCTTGTTGTAGAACGGCGAGAGGAATTGCCAAGGCAGATAGCCGTGGGCGATATGAAACTCGACGCCGTCAAGACCGGCCGAAATGGCGCGGCGGGCGGCGTCCTCATAGCATTGCAAAATGTATTCGATCTCATGCTCTTCGAGCTCTTTGGGCGTTGGCCCGCCCGGAATCTCACCCGCCGGCACCTGGCTCGGCGCCAGCATGTAAGGATTGTACTCGTCGGGATCGCGCGCCGGGTCGGTCTTCAGGAACGGCGTCGGCGATCGCAAACCGAGATGCAGAAGCTGCACCGCGAGCGCGCAGCCGTGCCGCTTCACCGCCCGCGCTACGTTGGCGAGGCCCTCGAGCTGGGCATCGTTCCACAGGCCGGGAAACCCGAGCGGTGTGTAGATCGTGTCTTTATTGATCAGGTGTCCGCCGAGGATGATCATGCCAAGCCCGGTTTTTGCGCGCTCCTCGTAATAGGCGACTGCCTGCTCGGTAAAAATGCCCTCGTGCGGGCTGCGGACCCAAGTCGGACAAACCGGGCCGAACACCACGCGATTCGGAAGCGTCGTGTTGCGGATGCGAAGGGGCGAGAGCAGATGACGATAGGCTCCGTCTTCGGTCACTTTGTTTCCCCCTCAGGCCGTGCATTTGAGTCCCGATGACTTGCCGGCAAATTCCGTTCAACTTAGGGGATGCTGCAAGATTCAATCAAGCCGATCGCTCGCTAATTCGACTTGGGCATCGGCAACCGCGTCTGTGCTAGTCTGGCATCGTAACGGGGTGAGCGATGAAAACACTGCTTCGGGAATTAATCGAAACATGACGTCATTACTGGCGGAACTGGATGGCAGCAACGTTGTCGACGTCGATCTCGGCAGCGCGGAGTTTAAGGCGAACGCGCACCGGCATATGGCCGAATGGGCGCGACGGCGCCCGTTCTATGTGGTCGGCAAGGGGCCGCCGCAGGTGGTTGTCGGCCGCTACGCCGACGTGCATCGCGTGTTTTCCGACACCGAAACTTTCAGATCCGAGATGCCGCGCGGCCCCGGCTGGGAGCAGTTCAACAAGGTCATGTTCGCGCAGTTCATCACCCAGATGGACGCCGAGCAGCATGCCCGGGTCCGCCGGCTGCTGCTGCCGGCATTCTCGTCACGGCGGATCGAGCAGCTCCAGGAGAGCATCACCCGGCTGGTCGACGGCATGCTCGACCGCATCGAGGCGAACGGCCCCGCGTTCGACGGCATGCAGGATTACGGGGAGCATCTCGTGGTCGATGCCTTGCTCGATGCGATGGTGAATATGGACAAGCGCCGCAAGGCGGTCTTCGTCGCGTTCCATCGCATGATTCCAGGCACCACCTACGTCAAGCCAGGCGAGTCTTGGTCGCCGGAATTGCGAAGCGCCTTCGATCGCACCATGGAGGAGGTCAGCGCCATTATCGAAGAGCGGCGTGTGAGCCCGCGCTCGGATTTCATCAGCGATCTCGTCAACGCCCGCGACCAAGGCGACAAGCTGAATGACAGCGAGTTGTTCGATCAGATTTTCGGCATCTGTGGAGCCTCGCTGTCGGCGACGAGTTCGGGCGACCGGCGGCGCCCTCTACCTGCTTTACACCCACCCGGAGCAGTTGGAGCAGTTGATCCGCGACCCGGCCCTCATTCCCGACGCGCTTGAGGAATGCTTCCGTCTCGCCAGTAATGGCTATTTCACCTTCCCGCGCATTGCTGCACGCGACACTGAGGTCGGCGGCACGCCCATCCTCAAGGGCATGGTGGTGCGGCCGTCGCCGCTTGCGCCCAACTACGATCCCGATGTGTTTCCTGACCCGACGCGATTCGACATTCACCGCAAGCCGAAGCGGATTTTATCCTTCGGCGCGGGCCCGCATCATTGCATCGGCAACATCCTCGGCCGCACCACCATCACCATCGCGATCCGGCGCTTGTTGGCTCGCTTTCCCAAAGCGCATCTCATCGATCCGGGTTTCACTCCGGTCTATGGCGGAGCGGTCGGGGAATTACGGCTGCAAAGCCTGCCAATGAAAACTCACTGAAACGGCACGTGGCCTCGATAGAATCGAACACACACGCAGGCTACTCGCCTTCGGGTGAGTACACAGAAGACGCCGCATAAGCGGTGGTCGGATGCCGGACGTCTTAGAGCACCGGCCCGGGGGAAACGCGACAATGTCTGCGATCAATATGACTTCGGCTCCGCACGCGCGGGTCGGCATCATCGTGGCACTGGCTGCCGCCGCCGGCTTTGCGCTGGCCAATACTTCGGCAACCGTGGCCTATCAGGGCGGTAGCAACCCGCTAACCGTTGCCGCGATCCGTTTTCTTGTGCCAACCGCTGCTCTTATCATTTGGCTGCGCTTGAGCAACGTTTCACTCGCTCTCCCATGGCGCGACGCAATTGCCGCCGCCTTCCTCGGCGTTGTAACCGCGCTCTATACTTGGGCGCTCCTCAGATCGTTTAGCTCGATTCCGTTCGCTTTAGCCGTGCTGATTTTCTATCTGTTCCCGCTGATGGCTGCCGTGATTGTTGCCGGCTTTGGCTGGGAGAAATTTTCCTGGAAAACCGGTGCGGCGATTGTGGTCGCGCTTGCCGGGCTGGCGTTGGCCCTCGACGTGCGTGGCGGCAGCCTCAACGCCGAAGGCGTGGCACTGGCTCTTTCTGCTGCGCTTGGGCTTGCCATCGTCGTCGCCGTCTCCAGCCGCATCTTTCGTAAAGGCGATGCCAGACCGCTGACCCTGTACATGGCGGCGGCCGCAAGTGTTGTGTTGCTGACACTCTGTGCCGTCAGTGGCGACTTCGCACTACCGCACACCACTCCTGGCTGGATAGGCTTTGTGGCCGCGGCCTCGCTCTACGGATTCGCAATGATTGCGTTTTTCATCGCGATCACGATGATTGGACCGGTGCGCACGTCACTCCTTTCCTACGCCGATGCGCTGTTATCGGCTGCACTCGGAGTTGTTGTGCTTGGGCAAGCGCTGACGATGTTCCAGGTTGCCGGGATTGCACTTGTTATTCTTGCACTGATTGGCGCGACCCGGCCCCAATAAGGGCGCGAACAAGGTATCCGCGGTGCTCCCAAGCCCGCAGCCACGCAACGAAAACGGCCGCTTGGTTTCCCAAGCGGCCGTCTTTTTGCTTACCGTTAATCAGCAGGAGCGATCAGCCCCACCTGATGGCAATGGCTCCTGTGATGGGGAGCGGACGCGCCCGCATCCTATGGCCATCGTTGCCGGACTGAATGATCCACCGGCCATTTTCCTGGCCGACGATCTTGCCAACGTGATGTGCCCAGACCACCACCGCACCGACCCCCGCCGGCCCAGCGTGTCCCCAACGCGCCCAATTGCGCGCCAGGTTGTATTCCGGGCCCGGGTCACCGCCGACCAGTTGCCGCATCGCCCAGCCGCACCAGGCTGCCGGACGGCCGCCATAGCCACCACGAAACGTGGTGTTGCTGCTGTCAGTCGTCGCGGCGTAGCCAAACTCCGATGATGCCGAATTGAAATAACGCGGCGCCACGTCACGGTGCGCAGAGACATAGTGCCCGACATGAGCGTAAGCGCCATGCCGATAATGATGCTCCCGTGCTTCTGCATTTTGTGCAATTACCAACGTGGCCGCGATCGCGGCCATTAACGTCGTCAACCTCATTCTAACGGTCCCTCGTGTTGTTAACGATGACGCACTCGTTGACCTGCGAACAAAAACCCCGTCCAAACAGTCATGTTTGAACGAGGCTTGCAGATACAAACGCCTCGCTGAAAGGCGAGGCGCGGTGCGTCATAGCATCTGAAGGACCATTCGCGCGTCCCGATTTTGCATGGCAAGTATTTGATTGATGGCCAACAGCGCCATTTTTTGGCCTATTTCTGCCGGCCGAAATCCTGTTAAGGAATTTGTTGATTCTTTGCTGGCCGCTCGCACGCCGTGAAGCAATATCCGCGCCAATCGAAATAAGCAGATGATCACACCCAGGTCGAAAAACTAGCGACGGCGACCCGTTACGATTTCGGTTGCGCCGCCTGAATCGCTTTCCAATCGAATTTTTTGGCCAGCGTCAACGCTTCGTCGTCTGGGATTCCGTTGAACGAGACGCTGAGCAGGCGGTTGGCGCAGAGCGCGACGAGGATCGCGCCGGATTTGTCTTTGAAATTGAAAGTGCGCGTGACGGTCATGCCGTCGATCGTCGACGTATTCATACGGCCATCGCTGGTCTCGATGTTCATCCCGGTTTGCGTTGCCGCCAATGCGCCTTTGGCGGCCATACCGAAGAGAATTTGGGCGTGGAGACGCGCCGCGCCGCGCTGATATTCGCGGGCCGCCGTAATCATGCTGTTGCCGGGCACTTCCATCGAGACGCCGTCCGGCTTCTTGCCCTGCCAGCCGTCAAGGTCGACCAGGAACGGAAAATAGCGCTGAAACACCTGCTGGGCGCCGGCCGTCGAAGATTGCAGCAACCAGCCGGCCGATAACGCGATGAAAGCGAAACAGAACGCGCGACGCCGATTGATCATTTCGAGCCCCCGAACAATTGGTGCTGCACGATAGCAACGCGCGGCCGTGCGGGGAATGGTGTGTCAGCACGGTGTTTAGGCTTTGGGGACCGGCCGTCGCCGTGCAGATTGACAACCGGCAAATCGCGGGCGATCACAAACGATGCAGATCAAATCCAATGTCCAGCCTGCTGCCCCGACACAACTTGTTTTCCCGCACCCGGAACCTCCTGCGCCAGGGACCGCGATCGAGATCGCGCCCGGTATTCTGTGGATGCGGCTGGCGCTGCCTTTCCTGCTCGACCATGTAAACATCTATGTCATCGATGATGGTGATGGCTGGGCCGTCATCGACACCGGCCTCGGCAATGAGGCAACCAAGCTCGCCTGGCCGCTGATGCTCGATGGACCGCTGCGCCGGCGGCCGCTGACCCGCATCATCGCCACGCATTATCATCCCGACCATGTCGGCGCCGCCGGCTTTCTGTTGCAGCGGTTCGACGTGCCGCTTTACATGGCGGCGACTGAATATTTGCAGAGCTTGAACATCCATCACGATCCGGGAGCGCTCGAGGCCGCGCATTACCGCCGTTTCTATACCGAGCACGGTCTCGATGCTGCGACGACGCAAGCCGTCATCACCATGGGCCACGCCTACCTGAAAATGACCTCGGGTCTGCCGCCGACGTATCACCGTATCGCCGCCGGCGACATGCTGCGTATCGGCGATCGTGAATTCGAAGTGCTGACGGGCGCCGGACATTCGCCGGAAGAAGTCATGTTGTTCAACCGCGCGGAGAAGCTGTTCTTTGCCGCCGACCAGGTGCTGGCGAAAATTTCGCCAAACGTCGGCGTCATCGCCGTCGATCCGGAAGGCGATCCGCTCGGCTACTACCTGCGGTCGTTGCAAGCGCTGCGAACGGATCTCCCCGACGACGTGCTGGTGCTGCCGGGACATAATCTGCCGTTCTTTGGATTGCACACGCGCGCTGCGGAGCTACTACGCCATCACCAGGCGCGATGCGACCTCGTCCTGCAGGCTTGCCGCGCCGCGCCGAGATCGGCCGCCGAACTGATCCCTTCGGTGTTCACCCGCAAGCTTGATCCGCATCAGACCGGCTTTGCGTTCAGTGAGGTCCTGGCGCACGTGAACTACATGCTGCGGCAAGGCACGCTCGAATCGGTCGCCTCCGGCGACCGCATTCTCCGCACTACAGTCGCTTCCTAGGCGACATCCTCATCCGCCTACCCTGTAAAGTTGTATTTAAAAAAAACCCTCTGTGATTGCGGTTTGGCAGAACGAACCCAAATGCGGCGCGCGGCAAAGGTTTCCTGCCGATGACGTGGCAAATCGCGTCGCGGTCGCTTCAAAAAAAATAACCCTCCCAGATTGCGGTTTGGCAGAACGAACCCGCGGCAAGGTTTCCTGCCCATGACGTGGCAAATCGCGTCGCGGACGCGCCTCAAAAAAGCAATAGCGCGCGGCTGAAGGCGAACTTGCAGTTACGGATGAGCGATGAGCAGCTGCGCCGAGCCGGTTGTTACCCGCTCAAAATCACCGCGGACTCAACATTAGCCTGGTGCTGACGCTGGATGAACTGAATGGCAAAGCCGTCGGCGAAATGGCGCACAACGCGGCCGACGACGCTTCCGATGGCTAGAATCGACCCGACATCGGGGATCGTGTCCGCCGAAACCGCAACGCCGGAAACCGAGATGTCGAGCACCAGGCAGTTCTCCACGCGGCCGTCGGGAAGAATCAGCTTTGAATTCGGGTTTCCCGGAATGACGCGCTTATCGCCGCGCCGATCCGGTACTTCGTGGTTTTTGAGATTCTCCAGCCAAGCGATCTTTGCGGCAAGCGCGTTGCGCTCCTCGTGGCTGGCCGCGATGCTCATGACGAACCCGCGCTCGAGCAACCGGTCGATCGGGCCTTCGAGCTTGCCGAGGCGCTCGATGTGGGCGATCACGCGATCCCCCACCTTGCCTTTGACCGGAGCCGCGAGCGCGATGGCGTGGCAGGACAGGTTCACCGCGCGGCATGCAAACACCCGGCGCTCGCCGCGTGAATTGCGTAAATTCGCGAGCGAATATCGTCCGGGAATGTTGGCGAGGACGCGGATGCCGAAGTCGGCATCTGCGAACTCCGCCTCACTTAGCGACATGTTCAGCGACACGGCCGCCGCTCCAAAGCATAAACTTTTGCCCGATGATGCCTGCCGATCATTAACAATCATTCGTTGTAAACGCCGGCGGCAATACCGGCGACGGCAAACGCGAGGTATTCTCAATCAACCGTTAAATCGAACGCACAGCCGACGCGCCAAAACAGCAATCATCAACTGGCGCGGGGAAATCGCCGCCGCCGGTCTTTTATCTTTTTTTTACCGCGGGGGAGCATCCTTGGAACCTGGGGGTCCAACTCAAGGTTTTGAGCCGAAGGGTTGGCCGCATCGCAGCGGTAGCAATCAAATGACCGAACATGAACCTGCGCAGCAGACGGGCGGCGACGGCAGTTCCTCGCTTGAAGGAACGCCGCAAGCCAAGTTGTTGGTCATCGACGACGACGCTTCGATCTGCATGGTGATCGAAAAACTCGGCGAAAAGGCCGGCTTTGCGGCAAAACACGCGGTCACGGTGGACGAAGCCAAACTGTCGCTCCACGCGGAGCGTTTTGACTGCATCACGCTCGATCTCAGTATCGGAAAGGACACCGGTATAGAGTTGTTGAGCGTTCTGCGCGAGATGGGATGCACGACGCCGGTCATCATCATCAGCGGATCGATGCGATCGATGCGTGATTTTGCAGTATCGATCGGCGACCAGATGCATCTCGCGGTCCAGGAGCCATTCGCCAAGCCCATCGACTTCGCGAGACTCAAACAAGCGCTGGTCGGGGTTCGCAAGAAGATGGTGGCTCAGCGACACGTCGCACCCGCGGCGTGAGATGAGGCTCTCGTGTTGACGGGCGCTCCGGCCCGAAGAGATCCGGAGCGCGCCTTAGCGGAGGGCGACCTCCTCCACTGCTCAGGAGAGCACCCGTCCATGGATCATGACGAGACCACGGAGCTGCGCGGCATGCCGCTATCGGCTTCGCCGCAACTCGTACCTGAAGATTCCGGACCAGACCTGGATATTTCCGCGTTCGATAATCTGGTCGAGGAAATTGGCCGGGACGGTACGCTGCAGACATTCTCGCTGTTTTTTGAGGAGACGACCGATCGTTTCAAGCGGATGCGAGCGCTGTCCTGCGAGACCGACAGAAATGCGATCCGCCAGGACGCGCACGGATTAAAAGGCACCGCGGCAAATTTCGGGTTTCGGCAAGTTTCCGAGCTGGCGGCGAAATTAGAAAAAGACGCTCCCAGCATTGCGCCGGCCGACTATGCGGTTACGCTTCAAGCTTTGGAGATCAACTACGCCGCAGCGCGCGAGCAGTTCGCCAAGTTGACCGGCTGAAGCTCGTTCTGCGAAACGAAACGATCGTTCCTGGTTTGAGCGGACGTCGCCGGCTTTCCACGCTTGACTGTTAGGTGCCGTTGGCGCCGCAGTGGACACACAGTACAGCGGCACCCTAATCTGAACCGGTCTACCGTGCTGAGAAACGGTCGGCATGGGCGAGCTGATCATGTCGAAAGATCGCCGCCGAGTTCGGCCGAACCGGCCCCTGGGAGGATTAACGTGAAGCGAAGCGTCGATCGGATTCTCACCACCCATGTCGGCAGCCTGCCGCGGCCGGATGACCTGGTCGAGCTTTATCGGGACGACGCGCCCGAGAGCAAGCTCCAGCCCCGTTTGCGATCGGCAATTGCGGACGTCGTGCGCCAGCAGACACGATCCGGCATCGACATCGTCAACGACGGTGAGTTCGGCAAAGCGATGCGCCGGGCGACCGATTTCGGTGCGTGGTGGTCGTACGTCTACGACCGTTTGGCCGGCTTCGAGCTGCGGCAAGAGCAGGCCAAGAAGGGGCGCGGGGCTTGGACGTTCGGCAGCAAAGAGCGCAAGGAGTTCGCCAAGTTCTATGCCGAAGACGGCGGCATGAGCGGCGGCACCGCTGGCAGCTCGAGCTCGCGCATGTTCGGGCTCACATGTACCGGCCCGATCAAATATACCGGTCACGCGATCGTGCAGCATGACATTGCGAATCTCAAATCCGCGCTAGGCGGCGCGGGCGTAGAAGAAGCGTTCATGACGGCGGTGTCGCCGGCGACGATGCAGATCCTGCCGAACGAGTATTACAAAACCCAGGAGGACTACACCTGGGCGCTGGCCGAGGCGATCCGCGAGGAATACAAGGCCATCGTCGATGCCGGTTTCATCCTGCAGATCGACGATCCGGCTCTGGTCGACATCTGGGATTGGTGGTTTTCACTCAACGGCGACATGGCCGGCTTCCGAAAGTGGGCGGCGTTCCAGGTCGAGGCGGTCAACCACGCTTTGCAGGGCGTTCCCGAAGATCGGGTTCGCTTTCACATCTGCTGGGGCAGCTGGCATGGCCCGCATAATGGCGACGTGCCCTTGAAAGACGTGGTCGACTTGTTGATCAAGGTGAAGGCGCAAGCCTATTCGGTCGAGGCCGGCAACGTCCGCCACGAACACGAATGGAAGGTTTGGAAGACCGCCAGGCTTCCAGAGGGCAAGCTGCTTATTCCCGGCGTTGTCAGCCACGCCACCAACGTGCTGGAACATCCCGAGCTTGTCGCTGACCGGATCATCCGGTTCGCGCAAATTGTTGGGCGCGAAAACGTCGTGGCCGGTACCGATTGCGGACTTGGCGGGCGTGTCCATCCGGAGATTGCATGGGCGAAGCTCGTTATGCTGGCTGAGGGCGCCAAGCTTGCGACCAATCAGCTGTGGCATTAGGACCACGGTGCCGCAGACTTTCGCCGCGGAGCACTGGACTCAGTCGCGCTTGCGCTCTTGCGGTATCAGCGAGACGGTGAGCCGTTCGGTTCCGCGCAGCACGTCGAGCGTGACGTCTTTGCCGATCTTTTCACCGGTCAGCGACCGGACAAGATCATCGCCACCGGCAATGGTCGCTCCATCGAGACGCAGCACGATGTCGCCGGCTTTGAGGCCGGCGCGGTCGGCGGCGCTCCCCGTCTCGACTGTGCCGACCATCACGGCATTGTCCTCGGCATGACCGGTGGCGCGGCGGAGCCGTGCCGTGACCGCAATCTGTTGCGCCGAGATGCCGATGAAGGCACGGCGTACGCGACCGTGCCGTACCAGTTCGCCGAGCACAAAGTTCGCCGTGTTCGCCGCGACGGCAAAGCAAATGCCTTGCGCGCCCATGATCACGGCCGTGTTGATGCCGACGACTTCGGCGTGCGAGGAGACCAGCGGTCCCCCGGAATTGCCGGGATTAAGCGCAGCGTCGGTCTGGATCACATCATCGATCAGGCGGCCGTTGCGTGCGCGGAGCGTGCGCCCGAGCGCCGAGACGACGCCCGTGGTGACCGTTGATTCGAAGCCGAGCGGATTGCCGATGGCAATCACCAGTTGGCCGCGTTTCAAGCGTTTAGAATCGCCGAGCGAAGCAGCCGGCAGCGTGACCGGCTCATCGACGCGAATGAGCGCAAGATCGGTGTCGGGGTCGTCGCCGACCAGGCGCGCTTTGAGGTGCTGTCCGTCTGCAGTGGTCACGTCAATGCGTGAGGCGGAGCCAGCGACGTGACTGTTGGTAAGGATGAGGCCGTCCGGCGCCACCACGACACCGGAGCCCGACCCGCCTCGCGATTGTCCGCCGTTGTTCGGACCACGGACGGCAAGGCCGACCACGGCGGGGCCGACCCGGTCGACGACGTCGATGACGGCGCGTGAATAGGCGTCGAGCAGCTCCTGGTCCTCAGGCGGGACGGCGGCTTGATCGGCCATGGGCGATCGGCCTCCGCCCAAGCCTGCATCATTTAAATTCACTATCTTCACGGAAATTCGCCTTGTTTGGCCGGCATCGGCGTGACACCGGCCGGGGCGTCTATATGGGAACTGATGCCCGGCCGCGGAAGGGCAACGATTTCTACTGCGGTCGGCGGCGGCGACGACGTATATAGTCAGGTTGCGCGGGATAGTTCGAAGGGGATTTCATGGTCATCGCCGATGCGGCGAGGTCTGCCGCTGTGCTTGTGATTGGGCCAGTACTATTGGCTCTTACCGGCTGCGGCCAGGGTCAGCAGCATGGTGGGGCGCCGCCGCCAAGCGTGACCGTCGCGAGCCCGGTGCAGCGCACGGTCGTCGACCAGGACGAATACGTCGGCCGCTTCGTCGCCGTCGATTTGGTTGAGGTCCGTTCGCGCGTTTCAGGGTATCTGGCCGAGATCCGCTTCACTGACGGGCAAATGGTGAAAAAGGACGAACTTCTCTTCGTCATCGACCACCGCCCGTTCCAGATAGCGCTTGAACAGATGCGCGCGAATCTCGCGCAAGCGCGCGCCAATCTCGCCTTCGCCGAAGCCGATCTCGCGCGCGGCCAGGAACTGGTGCACAACAAGACGATCACCGAGCAGACCTTTGACCAGCGCAAACAGGCCAAGGCCGTGACGGAAGCCTCGGTCACGGCGCAAGAGGCGATGGTCCATCAGGCCGAACTCGACCTCAACCAATATTCTGAACTGCGCGCACCCGTTGACGGACGCATCGGCGACCGCCGGGTTTCGGTCGGGAATCTTGTTACCGGCGGCAACGGCAGCAACACCACACTGCTCGCCACCATCGTGTCGGTCGATCCGATACGATTTGAATTCACCTTCGATGAAGCTTCATATCTGCGCTATCAGCGGTTTGCCGGCGGGAACGGCCAGATGGGGAGCAACAACAGTGCCGTTCCAGTCGCGCTCAAGCTCCTTGACGAACCGGACTTCAAGCACATCGGCAAGATGGATTTCGTCGACAATGTGATCGACCGATCTTCGGGTACGATTCGCGGGCGCGCCATCTTCGCCAATACCGATGGCCTGTTCACGCCGGGCATGTTCGGCCGCATCCGTGTTGCCGGCTCGCCGCCTTACACCACGTTGCTTATTCCTGACGCGGCGATCGGCACCGAACAGTCGCGCAAATACGTACTCGTGGTCGACGACGGCAATGTTGTCCGCCAGAAATACGTCGTGCCCGGCCAGATCGACGATGGTCTACGCGTCATCAAAGAAGGTCTCGCCCTTTCCGACCGCGTGATCGTCAAAGGGCTGATGCGCGCTCGTCCAGGCGTAAAAGTGGCGGTGGTAGGGGAGGGCACTCCGACCTCGGCGGTGCGCAAAGGCGCCGATCAGGCCAAGGTCGACTGAAACCAGCATGCGGATTTCGCATTTTTTCATCGACCGGCCGATCTTTGCCGCGGTGATCTCGATCATCTTCGTGATCCTGGGCGCGGTGTCGTTCGTGCGCCTGCCGATCGCGCAATATCCCGAGATCGCGCCGCCCTTGATCAGCGTCACTGGCCAATACCCGGGCGCCAGCGCTGAGGTCGTGGCCTCGACCGTGGTCACGCCGATTGAGCAGCAGATCAACGGCGTCGAGAACATGATCTATGTGGCGTCGAACTCGACCGCCGACGGCCGCTTCTCCATCGCAGTAAGCTTCGAACTTGGCACCAATCTCGATATTGCACAGGTGCAGGTGCAAAACCGTGTCGCTATCGCGACGCCGCGGCTGCCTTCGGACGTGCGCAACATCGGCGTCGTCGTGCAGAAAAGCTCTCCCGATTTGATGATGGTCGTGCACCTCTATTCGCCCGATAAATCGCGCGACGCCTTGTTCATGTCGAACTACGCCACGCTCGAAGTGACCGATGCGGTTACCCGCGTCGACGGCGTCGGTTCGATCATCGTGTTCGGCGCGCGCGACTATTCGATGCGAGTCTGGCTCGATCCCGATCGGCTGCAGTCGCTCGGATTGACCGCAACCGACGTCACCAATGCCCTGCAGGGTCAGAACATTCAGGTTGCTTCGGGTATTCTCGACCAGCCGCCGGTCGCGAAACCCGGCGCCTTTCAGGTCGCGGTGCAAACGCTTGGGCGGCTGACCGATCCTGAGGAATTCGCCTCGATCGTGATCAAACAGACACCCGGCGCCGTGGTGCGGCTGAGAGACGTGGCCAAGGTCGAGCTGGCCGCGCTCGATTATTCGTCGAATTCGTATCTCGATCATTCTCCCGCGGTCGCACTCGCGATTTTTCAACGGCCGGGCTCCAATGCGCTTGAGACGTCGCACGCGGTCAGGGAGCTGATGGAAAAATTGTCGAAGCGCTTTCCCTCCGGCGTCAAATACGACATTTTCTTCGATCCCACGCAGTTCATCCAGCAATCGGTCGACGCGGTGATCGATACGATTGGCGAAGCTATCGTGCTCGTCGTCCTGGTGGTGATCATTTTTCTGCAAACCTGGCGTGCGGCAATTATTCCGCTGGTCGCCATTCCGGTATCGCTGGTCGGGACTTTCTTCTTGATGGCCGCGTTCGGCTTTACGCTGAATAATCTGTCGCTATTTGGATTGGTGTTGGCGATCGGCATTGTGGTCGACGACGCCATCGTCGTGGTGGAGAACGTCGAGCGCAACATCGCGACTGGTCTTGCGCCACGGGAAGCGGCGCGAAAAAGCATGGACGAGGTCGGCTCGGCGCTGATCGCCATTGCGCTCGTGCTGTGCGCGGTGTTCGTGCCTTCGGTCTTCATCACCGGCATTTCGGGTCAATTCTACCGGCAGTTCGCGCTGACCATTGCCGGCGCAACGATCATTTCGCTGATCGTTTCGCTGACGCTGTCGCCGGCGATGTGTGCGCTTTTCCTCAAGCGGCACGATCCAGCGCATCGCGATCGCTGGTGGGAGGTGCCGATCCACCGGTTTTTCGCCGGCTTCAATTGGGGCTTCGATCGCGTGGGCTCAGGCGTCTCCTGGCTTGCCACGCGCACGGTGCGGCGTGCTGCGATCATGTTCGTGATTTACCTCGTCGTGCTCGCCTTCGGTCTCAATCAATTCCGCCGAACACCGGTCGGATTCATTCCGCAGGTCGATGCCGGCTATATGATCGTTGTCATTCAACTTCCGCCCGGCGCTTCGCTCGCGCGCACCGACGCCGTGCAGCAGCGCGCGCTGGACATGGCGCTGCAAGTACCGGGCGTCGCTCATGGCGTAAATGTCGTTGGCTTTTCCGGCGCGACGTTCACCAACTCGCCCAATGCCGGTGCAATCTTTCTGACACTGAAGCCGTTTTCCGAGCGCGCGGCCGACTTGCACCAATCGGCGCCGGCTATTCAGGCCGAACTCAACAAGCGCTTTTCCAAAATTCAGGAGGGTTTTCTGATTGCGGTGTTGCCGCCGCCGGTGCGAGGGATCAGCAATTCCGGCGGCTTCCGCATGATTATTGAGGATCGGGCCGGCCGGGGCGCAGCCGCATTGCGCGATGTGGCGACCGAGTTCATGGCGCGGGCCGGCCGCACCCAAGGCATCGAGCACGTCTTTACGCTGTTCGAGACTTCGACGCCGCAGGTCTATCTCGACATCGATCGCACCAAGGCGCAACTTCTGGGCGTCAACGTGCAGGACGTTTTTAACGCTTTGCAGGTCTTTATCGGCTCAGCCTACGTCAACGATTTCAATTTGTTCGGACGCACCTTCCGCGTCACGGCGCAGGCGCGCGACGAAGACCGGCGCGATGTCGCCGACGTGCTCAAGATCCGGGTGCGCAACAGCAACGGCGATACGGTGCCGCTCGGATCTTTCACCACCGTGCACGATATTTCCGGTCCGTTCCGTGTGCCGCACTACAATCTCTATCCCGCCGCAGAAATGGATGGCGCGTCGGTCGCCGGGTATTCGCAGGGACAGGGGATCGCGATCATGGACAAGCTCGCAGACGAAACCCTGCCCGAGGGCTTCGCGACCGAATGGACGTCGCTTGCTTTCCAGCAGATCCAGGCCGGCAACACCGCCATGTTCGCCTTCGTCCTGGCCGTCGTATTTGTGTTTCTCGTGCTCGCGGCGCAGTACGAAAGCCTGACGCTGCCGCTCGCGGTTATCATGATTGTGCCGATGTGCCTGGTCGCCGCCATCAGCGGTGTCATCCTGCGCGGCCTCGACAACAACATCCTCACACAAGTCGGCTTCGTGGTGTTGATCGGACTGGCCGCCAAGAACGCCATCCTGATTGTCGAATTCGCGCGGCAACTCGAAGATCAGGGTCGCAGCCGCTGGGACGCGGCCGTTGAAGCGACGCGGCTGCGGCTTCGCCCGATCCTGATGACTTCGTTTGCGTTCATTCTCGGCGTCACGCCGCTGGTCTGGGCGATCGGCGCTGGCGCGGAACTGCGCCAGGCGCTCGGCACGGCGGTTTTCTTCGGCATGATCGGCGTAACCGCGTTCGGCTTGATCTTCACGCCGGTGTTTTATGTGATTGCGCGCTGGATTGCTGCGCTTGGGTCGCGGCGCGGCAAAAACCGCCGGGCGAGTGCGCAGCCGGCAGAGTAGGCCGCGTTCAGGCCACCTTGGTTCGCTCGCAATAGGAATCGATCGCGTCGCGGAGCGGTTGCGGCATTTGCACGGCCGTGCCGGTTTCAATCGACATCATCGCGCTGGTCATCCGGGCGCGCAGGCGTTCGCGCCCGTCGCGATGGCAGACGATGACAATGCCAAGGGAGGAGCGGCCGACGCGCTCAATCAGCAAAGTGAGATCGATGACGTCACCGATGCGGCTTGGGATCTTGAAATCGCATTCGATGTGAACGGTCGGGAAGCCATATCGGCTGTCCATGATCAACTTGGCGTACGCAAAGCCCAGTTCTTCGGTATACCAGTCTTCGATCAGCCCATTGAACATGTTGAAGTAACGCGGGAAATAGACGATGCCCGCCGGATCGCAATGCGAGAACCGGATTGGGACACTGCGCGTAAACGCGCCCGGTGGTGGCGTAAAACGATCTTGATGCATGCGGCGATGTCCTGGTGACACAAGAATCGCCGCAATCTACAACGCCATCGCCTTGGTCGCGACCAAGGGATGTCGCGCGAAGCAAAAAGAATCGGAGCGTGTGACGAACGCCTGGGCGAATGCGCTTCGCCCAGGGTTCGCGTTCACAATCGTTAGCTTACAACGCCGTCGTGACGGCCTTCACTTCGGCGTAGTTGTTGAGGACGAAGGATTTCTTTCTCAGCCAAATGTGAATGCGTAAGCCTGAACGCCTGGATCGAGAAATTCGATCTCGAAGGTGCGATCCGAGATTGCGCCACTCTGGCGGATGAGCTGATACAAACGCTGTCCCTCCACTACGCCTCGACCGTCGGCGTCGATATCGGCGCCGTGATTCGTACCAGGGGCTGTGCCATCGATGCTGACGCGAAACCGGATCGGCTTATTGTCAGCCGCGGGACCGAGCACAAGATGCAGGTCGCGCGCGTGGAACCGGTACGCCATGCGGCCGTCTTGTTTGTTGAGCGCGGCATTCTCGGCGCCGACCGTCCAGTCGCCGGACAGACTCCATTGATTGAGCTGAAGCGGCGCCGACGCGTAGTCATGACTTTCGTCTTCGACAATGCCGCCGGGCGATACGAAATTGTCAGCGCGATTGTAACCGATGTAGGTCTCCGGCGATTTGACGTCGCTGTCATCGGGCGCCGCCTGGGCGCCGGATGCCGTTACCGACACAAGGGCGGGTGAGTAACCTTCGTCACCGGCTTCGGCGAGGAGCTGCTGGATGACCCGCTCGGATCGGTCGTATTCGCCCTCGCCGAAGTGGTGGTAGCGAATGCGTCCCTTCGCATCGATGAAATGGTGCGCGGGCCAATATTGGTTGTCGAAGGCGCGCCAGATTTTGTATTCGTTATCGATCGCTACCGGATATTCGATCTTCAGCCCGGCGACAGCAGCGCGCACGTTGCTAACCTTGCGCTCAAACGCGAACTCGGGCGTATGGACGCCGATCACGACCAGGCCGTGGTCCTTATATTTTTCCGCCCACGCTCTGACATAAGGTATCGTCCGCAAACAATTGATGCAGGAATACGTCCAGAAATCGATCAGGACGACTTTGCCCTTGAGCTCCTCGCGTGTCAGCGGCGGGGAATTCAGCCATTCCTCGGCGCCCGATAGGGAGGGAAAACCGCCTTCGACGCCCAGATTCACTTCCTGAGCGCCGGGCTTTGCCTTCATTGCCATGGCCGGTCCGTCGGTCATGACGGTGGACGGTTGCATCGACGCGCCGGCCGGCGTTGACGCCGGACTAATCCGATCGATCAGGCTCTGTTCGAGCGACGCGGTACCCGACAATGAGACGCGAGTCAGAAAGCCGGTGTCGAGGCCGAATGCGATGGCAATTACCGCGATCAGTACGGCAACGCCGAGGCCGCGCCTGATCCACTCGCCGACCCCAAGCGAGCGCTTCATCGCCGCGAACAAACGTCCGCCAACCGCGAGAGCGAGCGCAAGCGAAGTAGCGGCTCCGGCCGCGTAAGCAAGGAGGAGGAGCGTGGTGCCGACGCTTGCCCCTTTAAGCGCTGCGCCGGTCAGGATCAGCCCAAGCACCGGGCCGGCGCAGGGCGCCCACAACAGCCCGGTCGCGACGCCGAGCAAGAGCGATGGCAGCACATGAGAACCGGGCGTGTCAGAGTCACTCTGAGCGGAGTTTGACAACCTCGCGCCGAGATTGACGAGCGGCGTCATGAGCCGGTCGGCGAAGCTCGGAAAGACGAGGGTGAGGCCAAATATCGCCAACAGAGCAATCGCGATCGCGCGACCGTATTGATTGGCTTCAACGACCCAGCCGCCGGCCACGGCTGCCAGGGTCGCCACAACGGCGAACGCGGCGGCCATTCCAACCAGCATCGGCAGCCCGGCTTGCAGGAATGGCCGATCGGCGCGGGCAAATACGAATGGCAGCACCGGCAAAATGCACGGGCTTACAATGGTCAGCACGCCGCCCAGATAAGCCAATACCAACAAAGTCATTACGGTTCCCCTGCCCATACGCTTTGCCAAACCCTGCGGGTTCTCGATTACGAGGGGCGCGTTGGGATGTCACGGCAATAAAGCTGAGTGACACTCACATTTGATGGCTGTGGCGTCCACGAGCCAAAAATTCGTGCCTGCGCGGGCGGTCGATAGCGTTCAACGAGTACGCCCAACTGTATGCGCTGAAGCGTTACTGTTGGGAACATGCAGCCGGTTCCCGATTTAGCAATGGGACAAGATTGCCAGGTGGATGCCCCACAATGTTACTTCGTGTCCCCCAAGTGCAGGATTCCGACGAACCCGCGACGCTGTATCGGGTGATGCAGGCGACCATCGCGCAGGGACTGGAGGAGAGCTACCAAGTTCCGAAGGAAATCCCGCATCAACTGCTGGTGCTGTTGATGCAAATCAATCAGCGGAAGCGACGTAAATAAGCCCGTTTTCGTTGTCTGAGTTCAGTTTGCGTTCATCGTCGATCGTGTAAACCGGCCCTCGTTACTGGCCGCCTTGGGAATGGCAGTAATGGGGAAGGCTGACTGCTCCCGCCCATCTCAGGCGAAAAATGGAGCGGAGCCGTGGCGATACGTCGTCTCTTGCAGCATTCGGCATTTGGTCAGGAAGACATCGACCGTATGGTGAAGGCCTACGAAGATGCCTTGCGCGTTTTGCGGATAGATGACCGGTCCGATACCGTCACCGAGAAGATCGCCAAAAAAATTGTTGAGGTCGCGCAAACAGGCGAACGTAATCCTATGCAGATGCGGAATCGCGCCCTCAAAGACTTGGGTCTAAAAGACCTTTACCGAAAAGATTCCGACCGAAAAGACTTGGGTCTAAAAAACTCGGACCTGAAAAACTCGGACCTGCCGCCGCGCTGACCAGGCAGACCACGGCTATGGGCGGCCTTCGCGCTTAGCCGTGGGCAGCCAGCCGACGTTCGATTGGAAGACTGAATCTGATCCTGCAACAATCCAATTCGGCGACGATGGAAACTTCCCCACCCCGCATGCGCGCCGCTTCCCACAATTTCCGGCGGAGAAAATCGGGGACGTCGGTTGATTGAATGGCCAACTCTATCTTGAATGCCTCGCGGGCGTTGTCGCATTTTCTATCGGCCTTAGCATGCAAGTCGAGCGCATTGGGCCGCGCGCCTAGAGCAACTTCGATCAGACAAGTTAGAAGGTCGCGCAGGCTTTGATCCGGGCCGGAGACCATTGTGGTGTCGGGTAATTGCACGGCAACGCCGGCTTTTGCCAGTACTTCGCGTAACAGTTCGGTGATATCAACTGGATCGGACTTTTGATTCCGCGCCTTTCGTTCCGAGGCGTCCAATTCGGCAGTGACACCATGCAGCTGCGACATCATCCAGGCAAATTTGGAGGGATCCATATTGCCCGAGTGCTGCAGCCGTCGTGCGGCTTTTTGCAAGGTCGCAACTGCGGGGTGCATGTTCGGCTCCAGGTCAAGCGGTCGGGTTCAGTTGAACTGCCTTTTGGCGGACATTTAATTGGAATGAATTGGAATGAGATTTAAAGTTTCGATCGAATTGAAATTATCTTCGTCGATTCAAATTTTATTCAAAAGTTGCGCTTTGAATTCTGGCGTGATGAAGATGATTTGCGTTGCGTCAATTCCTGAGCCTAGGCGAATGTCGGCTTATCTTTGCTCGAGGCTATTTGTGGATCGCTGCAGCAAGCGACCGAGGAGATGCTCGACGTTACATCGCCTTGTCAGATATCGGCTATCCGGCGCCGGCCGCGACCGCCTCTGCCGCCAGCTTCGTGCGACCTGCTACGACGAGCGCTCTGTTGACCTGTTCGGACACGGCGGCCGCTATTTCGTTTTGGTCCGAAACCATCGTTAACACGGTGCTGGAAAGAGTGGCCGCTTCGCCAATGGTTTCGATCAGTGCTTCCGCGCAGTCGACGATCTCGCTGGTCTGCTGTCGCACTTCATAGATGCGCGACGCAATTTCGTGAGTTGCCTTCGCGGTTTGGCCGGCGAGCAACTTCACCTCCTTGGCGATGACGGCAAAGCCCAACCCGGCATCACCGCTTCGCGCCGCCTCTATGGCCGCGTTCAACGCGAGCAGGTGGGTCTTGCGCGCGATGCCTTCGATCGCCGAGGCTATCCCGGCGATTGTTTCAGCCATGCTGGCAAAGCTGTGGCTGGTCGTTCCGGTCGTTCGTGCCCAGTTTGCAGCCTCTTCGATGGCGCTCTTCGTCTGCCGGACGGCATCCGCCAGCCCATCGCTCGATCCTTCCAGCGTTCGCGCGCTTGTCTCGACCCCGACCAGTTCGGATTTGATTTGGTTCAGTACGTCCGCTGCTTCCATCCCCGTCGCAGGGAATGTGTGGCAATCATGCGTCACTTGAATTGCCTGGGTTACAGGCGTTTGCGACTCCGGCAACCAGGCCGGCGCTCGCGGGGCTTCCGAGCGTGACAGATTGCCGTCTCGATCTTGAGCGCCGCGCTCTTGCCGCGACATCAGCGAAATGGCGATATCGGGCGCGTTCATGCTTAAAAATTTCCACGCAAGTCATTCTTATGAACAATAAACGATATCCAGATGTGATTAATATTTGTTAAAGAATAGTTCCATCGAAGGTTGCGGCGCTGGCCGGACGTGGCTGACGCAGCCGAACGCGGGGTCGAACAGCCGACATCACCCCCTGTTTGTTTTGCAGTTGCCCAACGCTGCGGGTGATTTTCTACGCGCGCGCAGAGTTCCGAGCTCTAGGCGCCGTCCCGTCGCCACCGCTGAATAACCACAGAACGCGCAACAGTATTTTCATCATAAAGTTTAGCTTGGTCTTAGACAGACTTGGGTAGTTTCCCCGAAAGCACCTGCTTGGGGGATATCGATGACTGCCACTGCGACCGCCGCAGCGCCTCAACCGGCAACAAAAGTTTTGCTGGTGGAAGACAGCCTGCCAAATCGCGACATGCTCACGCGCCGCCTCGAACGCCGAGGTTTTGTGGTTTGCAGTGCCGCCGATGGCCCGAGCGGCGTCGCCATGTCGGCGTCGGAAATGCCGGACGTCATTCTCATGGACGTGGCGCTCGGCGCCATGGATGGCTGGGAAGCGACACGGCTCATCAAAAGCAATCCGAAAACGGCGAACATCCCGATCATTGCGCTGACGGCTCACGCTCTGGCGACCGATCGAGACAAGAGCATCGAAGTAGGCTGCACGGACTTCGACACCAAGCCGGTCGATCTCGCGCGGTTGCTCGGGAAGATAAGTGCATGCCTTTCCGGGAAAAGTCCCGCGGTCGCCGCCGGCGAGCCGGTGGAACGCTAAACGGAAATCGCCGGATCGCTTAAACAGTCAGGGGTTGAACTTATGTCAGGTCAGTCTGGTGTTGATCCCGTTGAGGCCCTTACCGGCAGCATGCGGGACTTTCGCGAGTTGCCAGGTAAAGATCTGATCGGTCGAGTCGGTGCCTTTTACGAATGGCAACAGCTGCGCCGGCTACACAGTTTGTGGCCCTATTCGAAAGCCACCGAGCGGGCGCCGCTCGCAGTATGTTCGGCGCGGGACGACAGCGGGGTGAGATTCTCCGGGCTCAATTTCGCCACCCAGGATTATCTCGGTCTGTCGTCCGATCCGGAAATCAAGGAAACCGCAAAATCGGTCATCGACGAGTACGGCGTGCATAGCGCCGGCTCGTCGGCGTTGGCGGGCAACACCAAATACTCGCTGCGGCTGGAACAGACGATTTCCGAATTCCTCAATCTCGACAACACGGTCTTATACCCCACCGGCTGGGCAGCCGGTTACGGTGCCATCAAAGGGCTGGTCCGTCCGAGCGATCATGTCGTGATGGATGGCCTTGCGCATGCAAGCCTTCAGGAAGGCGCCAACTCGGCGACCACAAACGTCCATCTTCATGGTCACCTCAATCTGGATTCGGCGCGCCGCCACTTAAAGCGCATTCGAGCCAAGGACACCGAAAACGGCATCCTGGTGGTCACGGAAAGCCTGTTCTCGATGGATTCCGACACGCCGGACCTGCGCGCGCTTCAGGAGCTTTGCCGTGAATATGAGGCGACGTTGTTTGTCGATGTCGCCCACGATCTCGGCGCAATGGGGGACGGTGGTCGAGGGTTCATCGGCATGCAAGGCATGGCCGGCAAGATCGACGTCGTGATGGGGAGCTTTTCGAAAACATTCGGTTCCAACGGCGGCTTCGTTTCTTGCAACTCGCCGGCGGTCAAACAGTACCTGAAATTCTACGGCTGCTCGGCAACGTTCTCCAATGCGCTTTCGCCGGTGCAGTCCGCAACGGTGACCAAGGCTTTCGAGATTGTTCAGTCCGACCGGGGCCGCGAGCTTCGCCGGTTACTCTTAAAACGCGTCGGTCAGATGCGCGACGCGCTCGCCGCAGCCGGACTGACCGTCATCGGCGACCCGTCGGCCATCGTGCCCGTTCTTGTGGGCGATGAAGCTTTGGCCCGCATGGCCAGCCGACGACTGCCCGGACTGGAGGTGATCGCCAATCTGGTCGAATACCCGGCCGTGGCCAAGGGCAATGCCCGCTTCCGGCTGCAAATGATGCCCAGCCACAGCGCCGAAAATGTCGCCGAGCTGGCTGTAAAGCTCCGCACCGCGGTCGATCTCGCCCAGGACGAATACGATCGATATCGAGCCGCGACCGTTCGGGACGATCCCGCTGTCATCCGGGCTGCCGTAGCGTAGCTGGCCCGCGCGCGCTCTTTTGGGGATGAGCAATGCTAAACGACCTTAGCGTTCGCCTGCTTGGAATCATTGATTGGTTCATTCCGGCGGAGCTTCGCACCAATACCGCCAATCTTTGGCGGGCGCGCATCTTTGCGATCAGCCATCTGCTCGGTCCGTGCAGCGCGATCGCGATCCTGGGATTTCTGTACTACGCGCTTCCGGCGCGTGATTGGGTGTTTTGGACGATCTGCGTCCTGTGCGGCGCGTTCTGGCTCCTGCCATTTGCCCTCAGATTTAGCCGCACGCTCATGTGGCTTGCGCTGTTCTCATTTTGCGATCTCACCTTTGTCAGCGTATTCGGATCTTATTTCTATGGCGGTGTGAGCTCCCCATTCCTGCCGTGGTGCTTGGCGGCCCTGCTGATCGGTTTCTTTTATATCGGCGATCGGCCGTTCCTGGTGCTCAGCATCTTTACCGGTCAGCTTGCCGGCTTGTGTGTGGCCTATGTGGTGAACGGCTCGTTCCCGGAGCGACTGCCGCTGAGCGCCCTCTCCACGGTGGGAATGATCTCGGTTTTGTGCGCCACCCTCTACACCTCGATGATGGCGATCTACTACGCCTACGTCATGACCGCTCAGTCTGCGCTGCGTCAGGAAATCGAAAAACGTCTTCAAACCGCGGCACGGCTGAAGCAGGCCAAAGATGAGGCGGACCGCGCCAACGATGCCAAGGCCGTCTTCCTCGCCAAGATGAACCACCAGCTTCGCACGCCGCTGAACGCCATCATCGGCTACAGCGAGATTCTTCTGGAGGACATCGAGCCCGACGCGGATACGGCGGACGAAGCCGATCTGAAAACCATCAATAACGCCGGCCGACATCTGTTGTCGCTGGTCTCGGATGTGCTCTACATGCCGAAGATAGAGTCAGACAATATCGAGATATCATTGCGTCCGGTCGATCTCGACACCTGCCTCGAAGAAGTCGCTTCGACCTGCCGGAATCTGGTTTCGCAAAACGGCAACGAGTTCATTCTCGAAAAGTCGGCCGACCTTGGCGTCATCGACACCGATCAAACGCGATTGCGACAGATCCTGATCAACCTGCTGGGCAATGCGGGCAAATTCACCAAGAACGGCAGGGTCTCGTTGCTCGCGAACCGTGTCAGCACATCGACAGGCGATCAGATCGTCATGGCCGTTGCGGACACCGGAATAGGCATATCCCGCGAGGCCGTCGGCCGCCTCTTCACCGATTTCAATCAAGCCAGCTCCGAAACATCGACGTCATACGGAGGAACTGGATTGGGCCTCGCGGTAAGCCGCCAGCTCGCCCAGTTACTCAACGGCGACATCGACGTCGAAAGCGAGCCTGGCAAAGGATCAATCTTCACCGTTCGACTTCGGACCGCCCCGGCGGTGGCGGCAGCTGCTTGAGCCGTCCGACATCACAATGACCTTGCACGGGTGAACGAAGATGGGCAATTCTCTTAAAAACCTTGGCGCGCGGATAAACTCAGCCGTCGACTGGTTCATTCCTGCAAAACTGAGATCATCCGACTACCTCGTCAATATACGGATGTTTCTCTTCAGCCATCTGTTCGGCCCGTTTCTTGGCCACACTATCTCGCTGTCGATGCTGTACATCGACGGCGGGGCCGATGCCTCCTGGTGGATATTCTTTGCCGCGGTGACGGCGTTCTGGCCGTTTCCGTTTGTTCTTCGTCTCACCGGCTGGTACGTGCCGCTGTCGTTGCTTTCGATCGAGAACTTGATGTTCTGCGTTTTTTGGGGGTGCTATCAGTACGGCGGCGTCAGCTCGCCGATTTTGCCGTGGCTGGTTACGGTTCCGCTGCTGGCGTTCTTCTACCTGCCGGCTCGGTCAACGCGGATCATCGTGGGTGTGTTGATCCTCGCGAACCTGGCGGCGTTCTACGGCATCTATTGCATGTTCGGATTTCCCGAAAGGGTCGCACTGAACCTGCTCGTCGCGCTCGGCCTGATATCGACGTTTTGCGCCAGCATCTACGTCTCGATGATGGCGCTTTACTATGCCAACGTTGTTTCCTCCCAGGCCGAACTCGAGCAGGAAGTCAAACTACGTCGGGAGACGGAACAAAAGCTTCGCGAGGCTACTGAACAGGCGGAGCGCGCCATGCTGGCGAAATCCGAATTCCTCGCGAAGATGAGCCATGAACTGAAGAATCCGCTCAATTCGATCATCGGATACAGCGAGATTCTCATTGAGAATTTGGCGGACAGCGAAGACCAAAAGTACAAGGATCTGCAAACTATCAGGGGAGCGGGCCACAGGCTTCTGGAACTGATCGACGACCTTCTGGACCTGTCAAAGCTTGAGGCCGGCAAGATGACGCTGCATCCGGACCGCATCGAGCTTCGCGGTCTATTCGACGGTATGGCGGCAAAATGGCGCCCGACGATTGTCGAGAGTGGCAACGAATTTGCGGTCGAGCCTCCCGCGGCCGGTGAGGTCCTCATCGATGCGTCCAAGCTTCGGCGCGTCGTGGAAAACCTGTTGAGCAACGCGGCGAAGTTCACCAAGAACGGCCGCATCACCTTCTCGGCTTCAATACGCGCCGATTTCCTGACGATGTCGGTCGAAGATACCGGTGCGGGGATTTCTGAAAAGCAGATCAGCAGATTGTTCGAGACGTTCGATCGTTCCGAAGATGAGACGGCAAGCAACTACGGCGATGACGTCCGGCTCGGATTGCCGCTCGCGCATCGATACTGCCGCTTGATGGGTGGGGAGCTGTCGGTGCAAAGCAAATTGGGCTCCGGCTCGCGCTTTGTCGTTCAACTTCCGATCCCAGCGCTCTCCGAAAGGAAGCAATCAGCGCCGCGACTGGAACTGCTGACCGAGGCCGCTTGATAGAGATCCGGCGACCTGCATGTGATCGATGGAAAGCGAGTTGAGTACGATGACCGCCGAGCTGTCCTTTATGAAAGACGTCGAGAACGCCATTGCTGGCGCGTCGACAAACCGCCGCGGTGAGATGGCGCGCAAGGTCGCGGACCTGTTTGTCAGCAGATCGGATGAGTTTTCGGCCGACGACCTTTCGGTGTTTGACGACGTCATTGTTCGGCTGACCGCTGAGATCGAGGAACACGCACGCGCGTTGCTCAGCCGGCGTCTCGCGCCGATACGCAACGCGCCACCGCGCATCATACGGTTGCTCGCTCTCGATGACGATATCGAAGTGGCCGGACCGGTGCTCGCTCAATCCGCCCAGCTCACCGACCAGGCGTTGATCGAAATCGCAAAGACCAAGGGACAGGCCCACATGCTGGCGATCGCGCAGCGCGGGTCGCTGAGCGAAGCCGTCACCGACGTACTGGTTGAGCTGGGTGATCGCGAGGTCGTGCTGAATGCCGTTGACAATTATGGCGCAAATTTTTCCGATCACGGATTTACTGTGTTGGTCAGCCGGTCGGAAGGCGACGATTTACTCGCCGAACTGGTCGGCTCGCGGCCGGAAATTCCTTCGCCGTTGCTCACTGCGCTGGTGGCCAGGGCGTCGCTGGCTGTGCGCGCGAAATTGGAAGCCTCTCATCCGCGGGCAAAAGCGGCTGTGCATCGGGCCGTTGCCGAGGCGGCAAGCCGTATCGAAGCGCAAGTAGCTTCAACGGCACTCGACTATACGGCGGCCATGAAGGCAGTCGAAAGCCTGCGGCAATCGGGTCAGCTGAACGAGAGCGCACTGGCGTCGTTTGCCAAGACCGGAGCCTATCCCGAGACCATAGCGACGCTGGCGACAATGTCTAATCTGCCGCTTCAGTACGTCGAGCAGGCGATGGGGCGGGATCGATCGGAAGCCCTGATGGTCATCGCCAAGGCTGTTAATCTGTCGTGGGCTACTGCACAGGAGATTTTGTTGCTGCGCGCCGAAAAAGGCGTGATCTCGCGAAGCGAGATTGTTCAGCGTCTGGCGCGCTTCGAACGATTGCAATCCGCCACGGCGCAGGAGATCGTGCGGGTTCTGCGGAGTCGCACCCAGGCAAAGACCGCTCCGGCGAAATAGGGCCGATCATCGCCGGTGCAGGGTAGTTCGCTTGGCCCGCCACCGCTCTGATTGGTCGGGCCGGTCTGTTGTTCACGAGGTTCGAATATCGCACGATCGGCGCCGGCCGGCCGATGAGAAAGCCCTGCACTTCGTTGCACTCCGCCGCGCCGAGAAACGCCAGCTGCGCCTTGGTCTCGACGCCTTCGGCGACGATTGGAACATTCAGGATTTTTTAAGTGGTCTGACCAGCCGCTAAATTGGACGTCGGGGCTAGTACGGATATGGTCGTGGCGGCAGATCCAACGATTTCGGCGCAACGGGACGTCAGCGCCGACAATCGGCTGCGGCACATACGTGACAACACGTATATCGGGGATTTTTAACGTGTTGAAAGGCGGATTGCGCTAAGCGTCGCGCTTGGCTTGCTGATCACGGCTTGAGTGGCCGGACAACGGTATCGGCATCGACAAGCAATACAGCGATCACGTGTTCCAGATGTTTCAGCGCCTCCACGAACGCGGGCGCTACGAAGGTAGTGGCATCGGCCTTGCCATCTCGCGGAAAATCATCGAACGCCACGGCGAGCGGATCTGGTTTGAATCCGAGCCCGGAAGAGGCAGCACATTCTACTTTACGATGCCGAGCGCGTAGGGGAGCAATGGCATGAAGAAATCAGTTCACATTCTGCTGGTCGAAGATAATCCGGCGGATGCCGATCTGACGTCCGAAACGTTGATGTCGGGCAGTGCAGACATCGATTTGTCGATCGCGAAAGACGGTGTTGAGGCATTGGAATTACTGCAGAATGACGGCAGCTGGTCCGACCCGGGGCGTCCGACACTGATCCTGCTTGATCTTAATCTGCCAAGGAAGGATGGGCGCCAGGTCCTTGCTGTCCTCAAAACGCACGATCTGCTACGGCGAATTCCCGTCGTCATCCTCTCGTCATCGGATTCTGAAAGTGACGTCACTATCTGTTACCAGCTTGGCGCCAATTGCTACATCGCCAAGCCGGGAGACCTGCAGGCCTATCGTGCAATTGTTCGTTCGTTGGAGGAGTTCTGGCTTTCCAGCGTCACGCTGCCGCGACGTGATGGTCACTCGATGGACGTCCGCATAGGAACGGGGCTATAGAGCACCGCCGGTTGGCAATGCCTCGCGGTGGACCGTTTCTATGCGGCTTCAGATTGTTACAATGCTCTGCGGCGCTGCGCTGTTGCCGTTTGCGGCTCGCGCGCAGCAGCCCCCGACCTCATTATTCTGTAGTTCGATCGGCGTTAAGGTTGGACCGATGACGGCCGCGGTTGCCGATAGTCTCGGCATGACGGAGCGCTACGGCGCAGTTTTCCGCAGGCCGCGATCCGGTGGCCCGGCTGCGATGGCCGGAATCGAAGCTTTCGACGTGGTCACCGCAATCAACGGTGCGCCTCTGAAGAGTTGGAGCGATTTCGCAACAATGATTTCGGCAATGGCGCCTGGCGCGACGGTCAGTCTCACGACTTACCGCAACAGACAATTGATTGAAGTTCGCGTGAGGCTTGGGTGGTCCAAATGCGCCAGCGGCTACGGAAAGCGCGCTGATCGCGGGTTGGCGGCAAACCATGCCCACGCTTCTACGCCGCGAGGAACGCGGTCAGCGCTCGATTGAACTGACCCGGATTTTGCAGCATTGCGAAATGGCTGACGCCGGGCAGCATCACAAGACGCGCGCGTGGTATCGCAAGCGACATCTTCTCGGTGTGATCGCGCTTGATGATCTCATCGTGCTCGCCATCTGAAATCGTGGTTGCGGCCTTCACAGCGGCCAAATCGCGTGTGCTGAAATTTGGCTCGGTCCGCCACATGATGCGGAGACCATTGAGCAATTGCGGCCATCTTTCCGGGCGGGGGGAGAGAACGGCATATTCGGCCCGGCAGCGCCCTGCATAGTTCATAAAGACGGAACTTCGCGCACCGTTCGGCTTCAGTCCGTCGGCAGAGCTATTGGCGCCAAACGCAAACAATTTCGAAACCCGCTCGGGTCTTCTCATCGCGAGTTGCAATCCAGTGACGGCGCCATCGCTCCAGCCGACGATCGAGACTTGGGAGATTTTCAAGAAATCGAGAAGTCCTGCTGCATCTTCGGCAAACAGGCCGTAGCTGAAGCTGGGCGACGTCATTGCGCTTCGGCCGTGGCCACGCGTATCCATGACGATCACAGTGAAACCGCGAGCCAGGTGCTCGATTTGATGGCCCCAGTAGTTCGAATTGGCCAATCCTCCATGTAGCAGAAGCACCGGGGGGCCCTGTCCGAACAGCGCATAGAAGATACTGGCGCCATTGACCGTAGCGACGCCTTTTCGTGCCGCGACCGGCAAGATTGGCGTAGGCGGAAGTGTCAGCCACTTGGCGTTCGCGATGCCCGGTGCGGTGTCGATTGCCCACGCGCCGCCGGCGGCGGGTAAGGCGCCTGCCGCTCCCAGGCCCGCTAGCGCCAGGAGAGTTCGGCGCCTCGTCAACTTATGAGGCCGCGACATTTGATTGCAGGACCGCGTCCGTGAATCCCGTCCCGCAGGCAGTACCTGCACGCCCGGCGCCCGTTCGCAATCCGAAAATTAAAATGCGAAATTAAAGTGACCGCCTGCCCACTCTCAGATGACCAAGCGACGACAATTTGGTATTCTGCATACCTGCTGGGAAACGATAGGGGTTGGGGGCGGGGCATGCGGTGGTATGCGGCTTTTGTGGCGTTGTTTTGCGCGTGCCTGACGGCATCCGGCAGCTTTGCCCAGAGCTGTCCGGCGCCGATGCAGAACGCGAGCCGTCTGGTGCTCGTGACTGTCCCGACCTTGGCGTCATCGACCGGACAGCTGCAGTTGTTTGAGCGGCCCCGCGCGGAGGTCGATTGGCGCCTTGTCAGATCTGCCGAACCGGTGAATGTGGGAAGGAAGGGCGTTGCCTGGAGTTGGGCGTTTCGCCATCTGGCGGGCAACGACGAGCCGGTGAAACGTGAAGGCGACGACCGCAGTCCGGCCGGCATCTATCGGCTCGGCCGGCCTTTCGGTTTTGCTGCGTCCGCGCTCGCGAACTATCTGCAGATCGATTCCGATAGTGTGTGCGTCGAGGATCCGTCGTCGCCGGCGTACAACAAATTTGCATCGCGGCAGGCGGTAGGCCTTTCTGTAAGCAAAGAAACCATGCGGGCAACGCCGCTTTACCGGCGTGGACTGTTCGTGGATTACCCGACGGACGCATCCCACAAAGCGGGATCGTGTATTTTCTTTCACGTCTGGAAGAAACCGGGCCGTGGCACCGCGGGATGCGTGACAATGCCCGAGAACCGGGTTGCGTTGTTGCAGGCTTTCGCAAACCGGCATGCGACGGTCGTTGCGATCCTGCCGGAATTGGCGCTTGTCCGTCTAGCGGGCTGTTTGCCGCCGACCGTGATCGGAACGCGCTGAATCATTGAGCGCAAGGCACGTCAGCGGCCGACGTCCAAAGCTGCATGAACGTGCATTCAGCAAGACGTTGCCGACTGCATAGTACCTCCGTTAAGCCCATTGAATTCAAGTTCCGCCGCGCTAATCTCGGCGCGTGGGGCGACTTTCCGCCTCGTCAGTGGAGAGATAAACAATGACGAAGATCGCAGTTCTCGCTGCCGCCGCAGCACTCACGATGATGACCTGGCAGGCCCAAGCCACACCGGTTGTGGCCGCCAAACAAATCTTTCAATCCAGCGCGATTACGCTCGTCGCCGACCGCTGCGGAGTTGGCCGGCATTGGAGCCCCGCGCTCGGCAAGTGCGTGCCTAACTAATAATCTGGCGGCGACGACAAAGCCCGGCGCTGGCGCTGTTCGTGCGCCAGTTGCCGGCACCCGCCACCTGCCCAAGTGTGGGGTCGGCACAATTAAGGTTGACGTGTGATCGTGAATTGGTCGCGGCTGCGACCGTGTTAACTGTTGCCGCATGGAAAAGCAGGCCGCCAACACTGGCGGTATCGTGCGGGATGTATGCGATGTCATTGCTGCAGCAGGCCAAGCGAACCAAAGGCTTCGTAGCGAACGCTCTCAAATACAATTACGGGCGTTGTATGCCGTACAGCGCCGTCCTCGATAAGATAAACCGGCAGCCGCTTCTCGTCAGTTTCAGGCAAGAAAACGCGAACGTTCCTTCTTTTTTGTCCCGGGAGGAAATGTGGTCGTTCATTGCCGACCGATCTCCGGGCCCAATCGACTATCTGGAGTTCGGCGTTCATCGCGGTCACAGCCTCCGCCATTTTGCCGATCAGAACAAATCGCCGGCCAGCAAATTCGTTGGTTTTGACTGCTTTACCGGCCTGCCGGAGGACTGGAACGGCGATTACAAGCGAGGTCACTTCGACACCGGCGGCCGCGTACCGGAAATTGCCGATTTGCGGGTGCGCTTCGCCGTCGGCCTGTTTCAGGACACGCTGCCAAAATTCGTCGCTGAATTCAAAAGCAGCAACAAGATCGTCGTCAATATCGACTGCGATCTCTATTCGTCAGCACTTTACTGTTTGACGAAACTGGACGCCGTTCTGCCGCGTGGTACGATCATCATCTTCGACGAGTTCGGATCGGTGCTGCACGAGTTCCGCGCCGTGCACGACTATCTCGCGAGCTATCGGCGCGAATTCAAGGTGATTTGCTCGCACGACAATTTCTACACTATTGCCGGCGAGCTTTCATAGGGTTGGGCTTAGCCACTCCTAAGCCGCAGCGACCATATTGCGATCGGCGGCAATCATGTCCGCTGCTTTCTCGCCGATCATAATGGCTGGTGCGCAGGTGTTGCCGGAAGTGATTGTCGGCATGATCGACGCGTCGGCGACGCGCAAGCCGGCGATACCGTGCACCTTCAGCCGCGCGTCGACGACAGCCTGGGGCTCGCGGCCCATGGCGCAAGTCCCCACCGGATGGAAGACGGTCGTGATCGTGCGCTGCGCGTAGTCGAGCATTTCCGCGGCGGTTTCGACACCCGGCGGCGGGCTCAATTCCTGCGGCTGAAAGCGTTGCAGAGCAGGCTGCGCGACGATGCGGCGTACCAGTTCCAAAGCGCGGACGGCGACATCCTGATCGTGCACGGTCTCCAGGAAATTATGCAGGATCGCGGGCGGCTCTGCCGCCGACGAACTGCGGATGCGCACGTGGCCGCGGCTTGTCGGCCGCAGAATGCACGCCGACGATGTCATACCCGGGAACGGATGCAGCGGACCGCCGACGTGCGCGTAGCTTGCAGCTGACACGTGGATTTGCACGTCCGGTATATCGAGGCCGGGCAATGTGCGCGCGAATACTGCGAGCAACGTCGGCTGCGCACTCAGCGGCCCGCGCCGGGCGAGAAAATATTGCAAACCGAGCGCTACCTTGCCGACCAGCGAGTTCATCCAGCCGCTCAAAGTCACGGTGTTCTCGAGGCGGTGCTGAACGCGGAGCATCCAGTGATCTTGCAGATTTTCGCCAACGCCGGGCAGATCGTGGAGCACCTCAATGCCGAGGCCACGCAATAGCGCGGCGGGACCTATGCCGGACATTTGCAGGATCGCCGGTGAGCCAAAGGTGCCGGCGGCGAGAATGACCTCGCCTGCTACATGGGCGCTGCGCCGTTCGCCGCCGAAGCGGTAGCGAATGCCGGTCACGCGACGGCCGGTCATGTCGAGGCCTTCTACCAGAGCTTGCGTGACGATGGCGAGATTGGGCCGCGTTTTGACTGGATTGAGGAATGCCTGCGAGGTGGAGCAGCGACGGCCGTTCCGGATCATGGCTTCGAAATAGGCGACGCCCTCGTTGTTGCCGCCGTTGTAATCGGCGGCCGCCGGAATGCCCGCTTCGATGCAGGCGTCCATGTAGGCGTCGAGAACTGGCCAACGAACGCCCGGATCGACGACCGACAATTCACCTCCGGCACCGTGCGTGTTGCTGGCGCCGCGGAAATAATCTTCGCTCCGTTTGAAGTAAGGCAACACATCGTCCCAGCCCCACCCGACATTGCCCTGTTGGCGCCAGCCGTCGAAGTCAAGCGCATGGCCGCGCACATAGACCATGCCGTTGATCGATGATGACCCGCCAAGCGTCTTGCCTCGCGGCACTTCGATCACGCGCCCGCCGAGATGCGCCTCCGGCTCGCTGCGCAAACGCCAATCGCAGCGTGGATTGCCCAAGACGAAGGGGATGCCAAGCGGCACCTTCAGCCAAAAGTAGTCGTCATGTCCGCCGGCTTCGAGCAGCAGAACGCGCTGCCGCGGGTCGGCCGAGAGCCGATTGGCAATCACGCATCCCGCGGCCCCGGCACCGACGACGATGTAATCGAAAATGTCGCCGGTGTGCGGTACGCTCATGTCTCGACGCCTTAGAGCTTGCTCGTCCCTGCGCCGACGCGCACGAAGCGTACCGCCTCGCTTAATCCGCGCAATGTCGCGCTGTCTTCCGTCACGATTCTGCCGGACGCCGCTTCGCGCGCCTCGGGATCTGTCATGACAGCGCTGGATATGATCACCTCGCCGCCGTGGCACTGATGTTCGAGCCGTGCGGCGGTATTCACCACCGAGCCGAAATAATCGAGCACTCCGCCGACGGTGACAGCGATGCAGGAGCCCTGGTGCAGTCCGATCTTGAGAACAATCCCTGCATCGCTGCGGCCGCGATTGAAGTTAGACACTTCGTCTTGCATCGACAGCACGGCGCGGACCGCGTCGGCGGGATCGTGAAATGCCGCCATCACCGCGTCGCCGACGGTCTTGACGATGAAGCCGTTGTGGCGCTGCACTCGCTCGGACAGATAAGCAAAATGATCGCGGACAAGACGATAGGCGGTCGCATCGCCGAGCCGGTCGTAGAGTTTGGTCGAGCCCTGCAGGTCGGTGAACATGATGGCGACGCGCCCGATTTCGACATCGTCGCCGGGACGTAAAAGCTGTTCCGGGCACAGGCGCCGAAACGCCGGCATCGCGATGACGCTTTCTCCGGTGAGTGCGTCGCGAGCCCAGTTGCGCTCCTCGACGGCGAAGATACGGGGCAGGTTGGTGTCGTTGTGAATGACGAGTTCGTCGTTGTGCCCAGGCGTCGCCACTCGGATCTCGGTACCGCAAGCGGTGATTTCCGGGATGAGTTCGTCAGCGCCGACGCCGCCGTCGGCTTCGTCACCTGCCTCGACGGTGCGGAAGCGATACGCCCCTGGCGCCAGGTTCAGCGCGAAGCTTTTCTTGGAATGCGCGGCGACCTCGCCCTGGAACTTCACGTGCGGGGTCGAGCCTTGCCCGAGCAGGCACAGTTCGCCTTCGGCAAGCGGGCGCAGCCAAGGCTCGGGATGAAAAGTCAGTTCCACGTTGCGGGTGAAATCGCGATCATAATTAATGTTGCACGATGAGCAGTGCGCTCCGTGCGGCAAGTCATGCAAGTGCTCGACCCGCGATTTGGCGCCGCGGCAGCGTGGGCACAGCAAATCCCATCCCATGCTCAGAATGCCCAGATGCTGCGCGGCGAGGAACAGCTCAACGGTGTCTTCAGGCGTCGCGTGCCAAGTTCGCGCCATGGCGAGCGGGCGAATGCTGCTGAGCGCCAACATTGGCGCATGGAGCAGGAAGTCGGCGAGCCTCGGCGCCAGCCCGTGGCTTGTCGGATCGCGATCGAGGTCCGCGATCAGTCCGTCAAAACGCCGGCGCGCCGTTGGCTTGACCGCATCGTGCCCGACGGCGCCGAGAATATGGTCCGGCATCGCAGCCTCGGTGACCAGTTTTTCGATTGCGCCAAGCCGCTTGTCGCCTTCGCGACCAATCTTGCCGGAAGCCTTGGCCAGCCAGCCAAGCACGCCGACGCAATCGACCTCGGCGGTAAAGGTAAGCCGCGTGCCGGAGCCCTCGGGCGTAAGTTCGAAACGTGAATGGGAACGGCGAAACGGGCCGTTGATAAAATTGCGCGTCTGGCTTAGCCGGCGGTTTTCCTGCCACTCGCCGTAGCCTTCCTCCCATTTCATCCGCAGCGGTCCGACCGCGACGGTGGCAAAACGGTGGACGCGGCCCTGCTCGTCGGGACGTTCTTCGACCCGGTAGCGCGGAGAACCCGACATCTCGTTGAGCCGCGCGGTATCCGCGACGAAGGGCCAGATCGCCTCAGGCGGCTTGGCAAAATGCAGTTCCTTGCTGTAGCGATAGACGCTTTTCATCGTCAGTTCGTTTCGACGTGTGCTCGTTTCAGCGCGTTCCGCGGCACCTATTATACGAGCGGGCGGGGGAAACGGTTTCGTGATTTCTCCCCACCGCCATTTGCCCATACCTTGGCCGTGCCGGAATAATATTGTGAGATACCGCTTGGTCTGCGGCTTAAATCGCTGCGCCTGCAAGAGGGGGAGAGTATCACATGATCCGCACGGTGTTTGTCATTGCAGCGTTCGCGCTAGGCGTAGGCGCCGCCATTGCCCAACAAGACCCGATCGCTGCGCGGAAAGCGCTCATGAAAGCCAATGGCGATCAGGCCAAAATCGGCGTCGCCATGATAAAGGGGGAAACGCCGTTCGATATCGAGAAGGTGCATAAGATCTTCGCTGCGTTCGAGGATGCAGCCGCGAAGATGCCGTCGCTGTTCCCGGATAATTCGAAGGAGGGTGGTGAAACCGCCGCCGACCCCAAAATTTGGGCGAACATGGACGACGTCAAGGCACGGTTCGCCAAGTTTGGCGTCGACGCCAAAGCCGCCGACGCGAAGGTCACCGACCTCGACAGCTTCAAGGCGGCCTTTGGCAATATCGGCAAGAATGATTGCGGCGGTTGCCACGAACAATACCGAATCAAGAAGAGTTGAGACCGATCATCAGGTTTGGCGAAGCGCTAAGGGGCGCGGCGGGCGGCTTGCCCGATCGGCAAGCCGCCGCGCCTCGGACTGACGCGCGAGTTGCATGATCCGCAGAGCTGCGCTCGCCGTCGCTGCTGCGGCCGTCATTGCTTCAGTGCTGCTGTGGGCGCTGACCATTCCCGAAGTCGTTCCCGCTTCGGCGCTGCCACCGCACCCGCCGAATCTGGAAAATGGCAAGGTGATGTTTGACATTGGCGGCTGCGCGTCGTGCCATGCAACGCCGAATGCCGATGCGTCAAAGATCGTGCGAACGCAGCTCGGTGGCGGGCTTGCCCTGCAGTCGCCGTTCGGCACTTTCTACGTGCCGAACATTTCGCCGGACGCAACCGACGGTATCGGCGCGTGGAGTGAGGCGGATTTCGTCACAGCAATGTGGAAAGGGACCTCGCCGCGCGGAAGGCATCTGTTTCCGGCTTTCCCCTATCCTTCATATCAGCACATCAAACTCGACGATGTCCGCGATCTGTTCGCCTATCTGAAAACATTGCCGCCGGTGTCCGGCCGCGTGCGGCGTCACGATCTGGCATTTCCTTTCCACATCCGCCGGCTCGTCGGTCTGTGGAAGTTGTTGTTCTTCCACGGCGGTCCATTCACACCTGATCCGGCGCAATCGGCGCAAGTCAATCGCGGCGCTTACCTGGTGAACGGGCCGGGGCATTGCGCCGAGTGTCACAGCCCGCGCAATTTTCTCGGTGCCATCATCGACAACGAGCGTTTCGCCGGCGGCCCGGCTGCAGACGGCAAAGGCTGGGTGCCCAATATCACACCCGCCGGGTTGCGGCGTTCGGCCGAGGACAATGTAGCTTGGTCGCCAAAGGACGTGGCGAGCTATCTTGGCGATGGCTTTGATCCGAGCGGGGATTACGCCGGCGGCGCCATGATCGACGTTATTCGCAATACCTCTCTGCTGCCGGCCGCCGACCTTGCCGCTATCGGCGCTTACGTCGCTTCGCTGCCGCCACGGCAGGGCCCGAAGCCGCCGGCGAAGAAATAGCAAAAGCCGCGTATTGCAAAGTTGCCGCGCTGAAAATGCTAAGAGCCGCTAAACGCCTTGAACGTGATGATGGTGCGCGTGTCCTGCACGCCGGGTATGGTTTGCACCTTTTCAGCGATGAAATGGCCGATGTCGGTTGCCTGATCGACATAGAATTTCACCAGCAGGTCGAAGTCGCCGGCCGTGGAATAGACTTCCGAGGCGATTTCGGCGTCGGCGAGGCTGTTGGCCACCTGATAGGATTTGCCCATCTGGCACTTGATCTGAACGAAAAACGGGACCATGCGCACCTCCGCCTCGATGACTAAATGCTAGGCTAATTCGGCCGCGCTGATAAGACCTTGTGGCCGCGTGAAGGACCGTCTGGTTATATCCCGTCATGAACTCGGTAAATGAAATGCACGCGCCGGTCGAGCTCGCCGATATGGCCGCCGACATGCTTGTGCGCTTGCGTACGCGGGCACCGCGCGTGCATTGCATCACCAACAGCGTGGCGCAACAGTTTACGGCCAACGTGCTGCTTGCGGCCGGCGCGGTACCGTCGATGACGATTTCGGCGGAAGAGATCGGCTCGTTCGTCACCGGCGCCGATGCTCTGCTCGTCAATCTCGGAACCTTCGATGCCGAACGGCGGACGGCAATCGACGCGGCGATTAGCGCGGCAAAGGCAAGCGGCAAGCCGTGGGTGCTTGATCCGGTATTCGTTGAACGCGCGCCGCCCCGCGCCCAGTTTGCGCGCGATATCCTGATCCGGGGGCCGGCGATCGTGCGCCTCAACGGCGCAGAATTCGCGGCGCTTTCGGACCACGATCCCGCGGGCGACGGGCCGGCGCGGTTCGCCAAGGCGAATGCGACGGTCGTGGCCGTGACCGGCGGCGTCGACCGCATAACCGATGGTGCGCGTCATGCGGTGATCGCCAACGGCGATCCGCTGATGGGTCTGGTGACGGCGATGGGTTGCGCTGGCTCGGCGTTGGTGGCGGCCGTACTTGCCGTCGAAGCGGACCCTTTTATTGCGGCGAGCGCAGCGCTGACCGCTTTCGGTGTCGCCGGCGAAGTGGCGGCGCTGGATGCCGAAGGACCCGGCAGCTTCGCCGCCGCAATCATCGACGCGCTCTACGGCCTGGATCGGGCAACTTTGCGCCAGCGCGCGAGAGTGTCGTGAAGGCGGTTGATGTGCGGCTCAACGCCATTGTCGATCCGGCGCGCGCCGGGGGTCATGATATCGTTGAGCTGGCGCGCCGCGTCGCCGAAGGCGGAGCAACGCTGGTGCAGTTGCGCGATAAAGGAAGTGAGACGCGAGCCATGATCGAAAAAGCGCGCGCGATCATGGCCGCACTTTCGCCGTTTAGGGTGCCCTTTGTCGTCAATGACCGCGTCGATGTGGCTCTGGCTGCTCATGCCGACGGCGTGCATCTCGGGCCGGACGACATGGCCGCCATCGATGCGCGCGCGTTACTTGGGCCAAATGCGATCATCGGCCTGTCGATCAAGACCGTCGACGAGGCCGCGAACGCGCCCGCCGAACTCTTCGACTATGCCGGGGTCGGCGGCGTCTACGCGACGCTATCGAAGGAACAGAAGACCGCACCGATCGGCGCCGAAGGGTTCGCCCGCGTTGCGGATGCGTTGCGCGGCCGAGCGCGGAATCTTCCCATTGTTGGTATCGCCGGTATCGACTCCGGTAACGCTGGCGCCGTCATCGCTGCCGGCGCCGACGGGGTTGCCGTCATTTCGGCGTTGTCGACTGTTCAAGATCCCGCCGCCGCGGCGCGGGCGTTGCGGCAGCTGGTCGATAGGGCGTTGGCGAAGCGGCTGGCGTCACGCTAATCCACCAGGCGAGGCAGCGCATTGTGCAACATCAATGGTTGCACGAAGCAAAGTGTGAGAGTTTGAGAAGATGAGTGTTCCTATCGCCGTCACCATCGCCGGCTCGGATTCGAGCGCTGGCGCCGGCATCGAGGCTGATCTGAAAACGTTTGCCGCGCTCGGTGTTTATGGCGCGACCGTCATCACTGCGCTGACGGCACAGAATACCGGCGGCGTGTTCGCGGTTCACGAAGTACCCGCCGAGTTCGTTGCCGCAGAAATTGACGCCGTGTTCACCGATCTTGATGTGAAAGCCGTGAAGATCGGCATGCTTGGCAATGCGCCGATCATCGAGGCTGTCGCTGCTTCGTTTGATCGCTACCGTCCAGCCAACGTCGTGCTCGATCCGGTCCTGGTTGCAAGCTCCGGCGAAAGGTTGTTGCGAGAGGATGCGCTCAGCGCCTTGCGCGATCTCATCTCGCGGGTTCACCTAATCACGCCAAATCTTTCGGAAGCCGCCGTCCTTCTTGGCGCGTCGCCGGCCCGCGATGAAGACGAAATGCGCGCGCAAGGCCAGAAGCTGCTTACGCTCGGCGCGGCCGCGGTGCTGATCAAAGGTGGACACGGCAGCGGCCCGGAAAGCGTCGATTTTCTGATCGAGGCCGATCATTGCCTGCGGCTCGCTGCGCCCCGCGTCGAGACGCGCAAAACCCACGGCACCGGGTGTACGCTGGCGTCGGCCATTGCGGCAGGCCTCGCCAAAGGACTCGCGCTCGACGAGGCGGCGCGCCAAGCTAAAGTTTATGTCAGCGCGGCGATTACTGCAGCTGACCGGCTCGATGTCGGCTCGGGCCGCGGCCCGCTGCATCATTTCCATGCGTGGTGGTAGCCGCCGAGTGGCCGCCAAGTTGCAAGTATGACGCCGCGACGGAGCCTGGAACGATGATCGCGACCTCGAGCGTCGCAGTGCTGGCGATGATCCTTGCCATCGGCCCGGCGTCGGCGGCGGAGTACGAAGTCAGCAAGCGATTTGGCGTCGTTTATGCCGTACACGATCGCACCAGGCTCGTGGGCGACTTTTACATGCCTAAGGGCCTCACCAAGGCGCCTGTCGTGGTAGCAATGCATGGCGGCGGCTGGCGCGGCGGAGGTCGCGGATTTTACAAATACTGGGGACCTTTCCTCGCCCGCCACGGCTATGCGTTGTTCACGATCGACTATCGTCTGGGAAAGTTGGGCGCCTATCCGGCAGCCATTTATGACGTGAAAGCGGCGCTCCAATTCGTGCGCGCCACGGCTGCCGCGTTCGATATCGATCCCGACCGCATCGGCCTGATGGGCGATTCTGCAGGCGGGTATCTCGCGGCCATGCTCGCGCTCGCGGGTGACCGGTTCGCCGACCGCTACCGCGACGACCCCAATGCCGGTTCACCCGTCAACGTGAAGGCCGTTGTGGGAATCTACGGCATCTACGACATGGCGGCGCAGTGGAAGCAGGACATGAGGGTGTCACCGGGTGATAGTATCACGCAGGACTTCCTTGGCGCCTCGCCAAGACAGAACCCCCAGATTTACCGGCAGTCTTCACCCGTAAATTACGTCAAGGCGGATCGTCAGGAGGTGCACTTCCTGCTGATCCATGGCGAGCGCGACAATCTGGTCGACCCCTTGGTTCAATCCGGAGCTTTCAATACCGCGTTGGTGCAGGCGGGATTTGCGTCGCGCCTGATCATCATTCCCGGGGCCGCCCATTTCTGGGTGTCAGCCGCTTTCGAGAAAGATCCACGCAGCTTCGGCGCGATCGCGGCTCCGCAACTGCTGCAATTTCTCGAGGGCTCGCTCTGAGTATCTGTCATCCCTGCTCCGCGTGCAGGGGAGGGGATGGGCAGGGGGGTGACTTTCGAGCGACAAAGAAACTTGCTACCGCTTGCTTGGCTTGATCGCGACTATTCGGCGGAGAAGATTACGAATGCTCACCATACTCACTTCTACGGCTGCGCTGGCAATGCTGTTAGCGGCCGGCCAGGCGGCCGCGGCGGAATACGAAATTGCGAACCATGCCGACCTGGTTTTTGCCGAGCATGACGGGGTTAAGCTCGTGGGCGATCTCTATCTCCCCAAAGGCCGTACGAAAGCGCCAGTCCTGGTCGCCGTTCATGGCGGCGGCTGGCAAATTGGCGCGCGCGCGTTTTATCGCTATTGGGGTTTGTTCCTCGCCCGCAACGGCTACGCGGTTTTCGCCATCGATTATCGGTTGGCTAAAGCTGGGGCTTTTCCGGCTGCGGTCTATGACACCAAGGCCGCCATTCAATTCGTGCGCGCAAAGGCGGGTGAGTATGACCTCGACGCAGAGCGGATCGGCCTGATCGGCGATTCCGCTGGCGCGCATCTATCCGCGCTTGTCGCGCTTGCGGGCGATCAGTTCAATTCAGCCTACCGCGACGATGCCAACGCTGCGGTTTCGGCCAAGGTCAAAGCGGTCGTGGGCTTCTACGGGGTCTACGACATGCACGCACAATGGATGCACGATCTGGTCAGCCGCCCCAACGACAAGATTGTCGAAAAATTCCTCGGCGCGTCGCCCATGCAGAGCCGCCGTCTTTATTTTGACGCATCGCCTATCAGTTACGCCACTGTTGACCGCAATCAGGTGCGGTTTTTGCTGATTTACGGCACCGACGACGACGTCGTCGATCCGCCCAGCCAGTCCGGGGCATTCCTCACAGCGCTCACTCAGGCGGGATTTTTTGTCCGCCGCATTGTCATTCCCGGCGCCGGACATTTCTGGTCGGCCGATCCGTTCGAAAGCGAGCCGCACAGTTATAGCGCGCTAGCGATCCCACGGCTGTTGCGGTTTCTCGAAACTTCGCTTTGAAGCGTCGAAGCAAGCGGCGCGGCGGATCAACGCTAAGCGCCGCCATAACAGGGGAGGAAGTGGTTATGTTGAAGTCAGTTGCGACGATTGCTACTGCTGCGCTCACGGTCATGGCGTTGCTGGTGCTGCCGTTTGGCAATAAGGGGGCCGTGGCTGAATCCGGGCCGTTGCTCATCATGGCGGTCGACTACGACGTCGTGCCGGGGCAAATCGACGCTTTTCTTGCAGCGCTCAAGGAGAACGGCGCCGCATCGGTGAAGGAGCCCGGCTGCCGCGAGCTCAACGTTACTGTTTCGCAAAAGGATCCGAACCACGTGTTCATTTTCGAAGTCTACGACAACGCGGCGGCGCTCGAAGCGCATTTGGCGACCGACCACTTCAAGAAATACAAGGCGGTCACCAAGGACATGGTCGCCAAGCGCGAAGCCAGGCCGCTATGGTCGGTGGCGATGAATATAAAGGGCATGTGAGCGACGCGGAGTTTTAGGCGAGCATGACGAAGAAGAAAAAAGGCGCCGTCGGTGTTGTCGGTCTCGGCATCATGGGCGGCGCCTTTGCAGAAAATCTCCACGCCGCGGGCTGGCGTGTCATCGGCTACGATATTGCTCCGGCGCGGCGGCGCGCGCTCGCCCGCATTGGCGTGGAAATCACCGCCGATGCCGGTGAACTTGCCCGGCAAGCGCCGACCATCATTCTGAGCCTGCCTAAACCCGGTGCTCTAGCGGCGACGGTCGCCACCATCGCCAAGGCCAAAGTGCCGCGCCGAGTGGTGATCGAAGCTTCGACGTTTAAGCTCGAGGACAAGGCTGCCGCCGAAGCCGCATTGCGCAACGCCGGCCATGTTCTGCTCGACTGCCCGGTGAGCGGCACCGGCATTCAGGCCAAGGCGAGGGATCTTGTCATCTACGCCTCGGGTGGTTCGGCCGAGATCAAAAAGCTGCGCCCGCTGTTCGCCGATTTCACCCGCGCGGTGCACGACCTCGGCGAATTTGGCAATGGCAGCCGTATGAAATACGTGGCCAATCTGCTGGTCGCCATCCACAACGTGGCGAGCGCTGAGGCGATGGTACTCGGCATCAAAGCCGGCCTGCCGCCCCAGCTCATTTATGATCAGATCAGGATCGGCGCCGGCAATTCCCGCGTGTTCGAACTGCGCGCACCAATGATGGTGAAGGATCGTTACGACCGTCCGACCATGAAAATTTCGCTGTGGCAGAAGGACATGGATGTCATCGGCAGCTTTGCCCAGGCGCTCGGCGTGCCGACACCATTATTCTCCGCAACGCTGCCGATCTACGCCGCCGCGATGGCGACCGGATACGGCGACGAGGATACCGCCGCAGCCTGCGCCGTACTTGAGGCGATGGCGGGCCTCAAGCGCGGCACCAAAAAGCGGCGGCAAAAGACCCGGTAGGGTGTTCCGCGCATCGTGGAAACCCACTGGCTCGGCCGAATTAACTCTCTAATTTCATGATGTTTGCGGGGTTCGCTTTGCCAAACCCATTCCACTATGAATGGCATAGAATGGACTTGAGTTAACCAATGAGAGAATGAGCGGCGACAGTGCGACGACGCATCGCTGAACAGCCAACCTCCCGCCTCGCCATTTGGGGGCGACGCATTGCGTTGTTTTCGCTCGCGGCGACTGTGATCGGGATCGTTATCGTGCGCTCCGGCACTCTCGACATCGTGCCGGCGCTGGCGACGCTTGCCGGCGCTTTGCTGCTCGCGGTGGTCGCAATTCTGCTCGCGTTCGGCGCCGGTGCGGTCATCTGGACCGAAGGCGTCAACGGTATGCGCGAGGCGGTGATGGCGTTCTTCATCGGGCTCGTAGTCGTCGCTTATCCGCTCTATCTCGGCATCAAGGCCTACCGGCTGCCTGCGATCTACGATGTCACCACCGACCCGATCGATCCGCCGAAATTCGAGGCGATCGCGCGGCTTCGCCCGCGCGACGCCAACGATATCCGGTATCCTGGCCTGCACAGCGCGGAATTACAGAGGACGGCGTATCCCGATATCAAATCAGAAGACACTGAGGCGTCGCCTGAACAAGCTTACGAGGCTGTTTTGAAGGTGATCGCCAAGCGCAAATGGCATGTCGTCGATTCGCGCCCGCCGGGTGTACGCGAGGGCCACATCGAGGCGATTGCTCGTACGCCGATCCTCGGTTTCCGCGAAGACGTTGTCGTGCGCATCCGTCCGGCGCCGGACGGCGCGCGCATCGATTTCCGCTCCGCGTCGCGCTACGGCCGCCATGATCTGGGCGGCAACGCGGCGCGAGTGCTCGCGCTGCTCGATGACGTCGATGATGTCCTGGCGTCTCCCGCGCCCGAGAAACCGGAAAAACCCGAGAAGCCGGAAAAGGCTGAGAAGCCGGAAAAAGCCGAGAAAAAATCCGTCTCGAAATCCTCTCAGGCCGCGGGCAAGGGAAGTTCGGTCAAGCGATAAGTGCCACCGATCGATGGCTCGCCTTCAGTCGCCACCAGGCCGCGTGCGGCCAAATCTTCCATATGCGCCAGGACCGAGAGCGAAGCGGCGCCGGTAAGACGCGGATCGAGCCCGATATAGATCGCCCGCACCAGCGCCGGAATATCGGCGGCGCCTTTTTCGAGCCGCCGCAGAATTGACGTCTCGCGTCCGTGGCGATGCCTGATGTAGCCCTGCACGAAGCGGGGTGCATCGCGTACCGGCCCGCCGTGGCCGGGGAGATAGATCGGCTCCGTTCGCTTCGCGAGCTTCTCTAGCGAAGCCATGTAGTCACTCATGGCGCCGTCTGGCGGCGCGACGATCGAAGTCGACCACGCCATCACGTGATCGCCGGAGAAAATCAGAGCCGCTTCCTTGAACGCATAAGCCATGTGATTGGCGGTGTGTCCCGGCGTTGTCAGCGCTTCGATGGTCCAGCCATTGCCAGTGACCACACTGCCGTCGGCAAGCGTGACGTCGGGACGAAAATCGAGATCCGCGCTGGCGTCGAGCCGGCCGGCTTCGCCGACATGAAGCGGGCGCGCCAGGCGATGCGGACCTTCGGCGTAAACCTTAGCCCCGGTTGCTGCCTTGATCTTGGGCACGGCTGGAGAATGGTCGCGATGCGTGTGGGTGACAAAAATGTGCGTGACGGTTTCGCCGCGCACCGCATCAAGCACGGCCGCGATGTGCGCATCGTCGTCGGGGCCGGGGTCGACAATGGCAACTTTGCCCTGGCCGATGATGTAGCTGACGGTTCCCTTGAAGGTGAATGGTCCCGGATTGTTGGCGACGATGGCGCGCACGCCCGGCGCCACTTCTGCCGCACGACCGGGGATGAGGTCGAACGCTTTGTTGTAGTTGATATCGTCGCTCATGCAGAAGTTGCTGCCGGCTGTTTCCACTGCGGGCAAAGTCCTCGCGCAGATCGACGATCCGCGCAACTCCGCTGGACTTGAACACGTTCTTGGCAGCGGGTGCACGCAAATGTGCGGCTGAAGTCGAGCCACGGCGCCCCATCCGCCGAGCGCGGTGCTTAGCGAGCAAGCGCAAACGTTGGGCCTTCAGGGGAAGGTGGACCGTCACGGCCGGGTTCCGGCCATGACGGTCCACAAAAGGATGGAGCCCCGGTGCCGGGATCGCCGGGGCTCCAAGCAATCTCATTCAACACGAGTTGTGAGATCGAGATCGCACGAAAGGTTATGCAAGCGGCGGGCCAAGTCGGAAAAATCTCGATTCCGGAGCTTAAGTAGGCCGCATTGGCCGATCCGGGGGCTTATTGCTGCGTCATTTTTGCGGGTCGCTAAATTCCGTGGTCGCTAGGCGGGCGTTTGCTGGCTAATTTGCGGGCAACCGCGCCGATCGCCCAATTACAAGGCCTAAAACGGCGTCCGGCTACGGATTGCAGCCGCCAGCGTTCCTTCATCGAGGTAGTCGAGTTCGCCTCCGACCGGCACGCCGTGTGCCAGTCGTGTGACCTTAACCTTGGCGTCATGGAGGAGGTCGGTGATGTAGTGCGCGGTGCTCTGCCCGTCGACGGTCGCGTTGAGCGCCAGGATGATTTCGTGAACCGCCGGATCGTGCGCGCGCCTGACCAGCCCATCGATTGTAAGGTCGTCCGGCCCGACGCCGTCGAGCGGCGAGAGCGTGCCGCCGAGGACGTGATAACGCGCGTTGATCGCGTGCGCGCGTTCAAGCGCCCACAGATCGGCGACGTCCGCCACCACCACGATGGCAGAAGCATCACGACGCGCGTCGGTGCAAACCGTGCAGGGATTTTGCGTGTCGATGTTGCCGCAGATCTTGCACACCTCGATCTTCTCCATCGCGGTCTGCATAGCGGCGGCCAGCGGCGCCATCACCACTTCGCGCTTCTTGATGAGAAAAAGTGCTGCGCGACGGGCCGAGCGTGGCCCGAGGCCCGGCAGGCGGGACAACAGGTGGATCAGACGTTCGATCTCGGGACCGGCGGCGATCGCGGGCATCGATTAGAATAATTTGAGGCCGGGCGGCAGCGGCAGGCCGCCGGTCAGCGATTGCATGCGTTCGGCCAACAACGCTTCGAGCTTGCGGCGAGCGTCGGCGTGCGCAGCGATGATGAGGTCCTGGAGGATTTCCTTCTGGTCCGGCTTGCAAAGCGAATCGTCAATTTGGGCGGCTCTCATCTCACCCTTGCCCGAAAGTTTCAGGGTGACGAGACCGCCGCCGGCCAAGCCTTCGACCTCGATGCGGTCGAGTTCGGCCTGCATCGTCTCCATTTTCGATTTGAGTTCGGTGGCCTGTTTCATCAGGCCCAGAAAATCGACCATTGCGATACCTTCTTAGAGTTCGTCGTCAGCGGGACCTGCTTCGCCCGCTGCGTCAAATGGCACGTCGTCCGACCCGGCCACAGCATCGGTAGGGGGGCGTACGTCAACGATCTCAGCACCGGGAAAGCGCGCCAGCACCGCCTGCACCAGCGGATCGGTGCGCACGCCGTCTTTCAGTTCAGACTTGCGGGTCTGCGCCTGTGCGTAGAGGCTCGGCATGCCGGGTTCGGCGGATACGATCACCATCCAGCGGCGGCCGGTCCAGTCGGCGAGTTTTTTTGACAGCTCGCCGGTAAGTGACTTCGGCGCGCTTGCCTCCAGACTGATCTCCAGCCTGCCGTCTTCGAAGCGTACCAGCCGAACGTCGCGTTCGAGCGCACTCTTGATCGTGAGGTCGCGTCTTTCGGCCGCGAGCGCTACCAGGTCTTCAAAGCTCGCAAGCGCGCGTCCGGGCACGCTGGCCTCTTCTTGGCCGCGGCTCTCCGGTTCGTCGGCTCGCATTTCGGCTGGGGCTGCAGCGGCAAGCGCCGCACGCGGCCCGCCGCGCGGTCCTTCCACGCGTGGTGCTTCGGCGCGCGGCGGTATTTCTGTGCGCGGCGGTGGTTGGCCGGATGACGCTCCGCCGTTGCCGCGCGCGCCCTCGCCGAGTGAACGGACCACTTCGTCCGGCGTCGGGAGGTCAGCGGCATAAGCGATACGCACCAGCACCATCTCGGCGGCCGCGAGCGGCCGCCCGGCGGCGGCCACTTCTTCCATGCCCTTAAGCAGCATCTGCCAGGTGCGAGAGAGAACGCGCATCGAGAGTTTCGCCGCAAAGGCGCGTCCGCGCGTCCGTTCGGTCTCGGTGAGCGAAACATCGTCGGCGAGAGCCGGCACGATCTTCACGCGGGTGACGAAATGGGTGAACTCCGCGAGATCGCCAAGCACCATCGCCGGATCGGCGCCGGTGTCGTACTGGTCACGCACTTCGGTCAAAGCGCGGGCAAGATCGCCGCGCATCAGCGCCTCGAACAGATCGATAACGCGCGCGCGGTCGGCGAGGCCGAGCATCTGCCGGACGTCCTCGGCGCGCACCGGCCCGGCAGCGTGAGCGATCGCCTGATCGAACAGCGAGAGCGCATCGCGCACCGAGCCTTCGGCAGCGCGCGCGATCATCGCCAAAGCGGCAGGCTCCGCGGTGAGCGCCTCCTTCTCAGCGATGCCTTGCAGGTGTTTGACCAGAAGCTCGGCATCGATGCGCCGCAGATCGAAGCGCTGGCAGCGCGACAGCACGGTGATCGGGACTTTGCGGATTTCAGTAGTCGCGAACACGAACTTGGCGTGCGGCGGCGGTTCCTCAAGCGTTTTGAGCAGCGCGTTGAAAGCGGCCGGCGTGAGCATGTGCACTTCGTCAAGGATGTAGACCTTGTAGCGGGCCGAAACCGGCGCGTAGCGAATGGCCTCGTTGATCTGCCGCACATCGTCGACGCCGTTGTGCGAGGCGGCGTCCATCTCGATGACGTCGAGATGCCGGCTTTCCATGATCGGCTGGCAGTGCACGCCCAGCACCGGCATGTCGATCGTCGGCCCGGTGATCGAGCCGTCGGGCAGTTCATAATTCAGCGCGCGGGCGAGAATACGCGCCGTCGTTGTTTTGCCGACGCCGCGCACGCCGGTAAGGATCCAGGCCTGCGGGATGCGGCCGGTCTCGAACGCGTTTGAAACCGTCCGTACCATCGCATCCTGGCCGATCAGATCGGCGAAGGTGGATGGCCGGTATTTGCGCGCGAGCACGCGATAGGGGGCGGCCGGATTGGGTGTGTCGTTCATGTTAAGCGTTGCCCCGATGAGCGTACCGAAATCCGGGGTCGGTGTTCAAACCAATCGATCATCCCCGCATATCGGTTCGCTCATGCGGGCCACATAAGTCGCGCTACATAAGCCGATAGGAGAGGGTGGGAGGCTGACGAGCGACCCGAACCGCGCTCGTTAGGGCTGCTTCCTTCCGGATCTGACCCGGTTGGCGAGTGGCTCGTCCACCGCCAACCTCCCGGCTGCTATATTGGCCGGGGAAGGCGGGAAAGCAAGCATGGTGGGCTTTCGTTCTCGCTTCGTCCGATCGCCCGGCTGGTTAGTCGTGAGGATCGTCTCGACGAAATCGACGAATGCCCGCGCTTTGGCGCTGGCCCGCCGCCCGGTCGGGAACAGCGCCCACAGGGCAGTCGGCGGCAGCGTCCAGTCGTTCAAAACCTCGTGGACAACGCCGCTGCTTAATTCACGTTCGAACATCCACTCGGAGATGACGGCGACGCCGAGGCCCGCGAGAACCGCTTCGCGCACGCCTTCCGCCGCGGTGATGCGGAGCCGGTCATCCAAGGTCACGGCGATGGCCGCAGCGCCGTTGCGAAAGGTGAAATGATTTCCGCCGCCGTCGCGCGCGTAAATCACACCTCGATGCCTGGATAAATCGTCCGGCGTCGCCGGCTTGCCGGCTGCGGCGAAATAGGCGGGAGTTCCGACCACAAGCCGGCGGGATTCGCCGATCTTGCGCGCGACCAACGTCGAGTCGGCAAGCGTGCCCATGCGCAGTGTGACATCGATTCCTTCCTCGACGGGATCGACGTTGCGATCGTCGAGCACGGCTTCGATCGTCAATCCCGGATGGCGAGCAAGAAACGCCGGTAAATGCGGGATGACGTGCAATCGCGCGAAAGTAACGGCGGCGCTAAAGCGCAGCGGTCCGACGAGGCCCGCGCCGGCCCCGCGCGCCGCAAGATCGGCCTCGTCAGCTTTCTCGATGGCGCGTCTGGCGCGATCGTAGAAATTTTGTCCCGCCTCGGTCGTCGCCAAACCGCGCGAGGATCTCAGTAACAGGCGCGTGCCCAGCCGTTCCTCGAGCTGCGCCATGGCCTTGGATACGGCGGGCTGGCCGATGCGAAGCTGACGCGCCGCCGCCGAAAACGACCCCGTATCGACGACGCGAACGAACATTTCCATCGCAGCAAACCGGTCCACGGCCATTCCTCCATGGAATGGAAGCTATTGCTGCATGCCCTCTGGGGCAACCCGCCGGACGTAGGCACTCTGCGGGTGTCTTTGGCGTTCACGTTGATCCACTCCAACATGACAAGGAATAAGCCATGTCGCTGCAAGATAAACTCGATGCGATGAGACAGAATTTCGAGTCGGGCGGCCCCCCGTACAACATTCCGGCTCAGATTATCGAGACAATGCAGCGTGCGACCGCGGAGCTTGTCGCCTCAGGTGCGGCAAAGCGAGCGGCCAAGGTCGGCGACAAGGCGCCGTTCTTCGTGCTGAAAGACCCCGACGGCAAGTCGGTCTCATTGGTCGAACTTTTGGCGGACGGGCCGCTGGTGCTGACGTTCTATCGCGGTGCCTGGTGCCCCTACTGCAACGCCGACCTTCAGGCATTGCAAGCGGCCTTGCCGGAGCTTGAGAAGTATGGCGTCAAGCTGGTCGCGATCTCGCCGCAGATCGCGCCGAACAGCCGCCGCTCGCAGCGCGAGAACAAGCTGACCTTCCCGATTCTTTCCGATCCGGGCAATGAAGTGGCCGCTGCTTTCGGCTTGCGCTTCAAACTGCCCGATTATCTGGCCGATCTTTACAAGAGCGTCTTCAAGAACGACCTCGCGGTTGCCAACGGTGACCAAAGCTGGACGCTGCCGATGCCCGCACGCTTTGTCATCGCCCAGGACGGCACCATCCTCTACGCCGAGGTCAACCCGGATTATACCCGCCGCCCCGACCCGGAAGAATTACTGCCGGCGCTGCGAAAGCTAAAGGTTGCCGCCTGACCCGTGTGGCGGTCTGTTGCTGGAGTGGCAGTAGCGTTTCCTCCCCGTTTTGCGGGGAGGAGTTTGCGTGCCTTAACGCTTCTCCCGCCGGTCCTTGACCCGAGCCGCCTTGAACTCCGTCCGCGGCAGCGTACCGGGCGTGAGCACTTCAACCGCCGCCCGCACCTCGCAGCGGGTTCGGATTTCCTTGGTGACCGCGGCCGCGACGGTGTCTCCGGCGTGGTGTTCGACCCGCACGGTCATGACATCGAGACCATCGGCGTTGGTGACGAGCACAATCTCGAACTCGTCACCAATACCGTCGATCGAGCGCACCGCGTGCTCGATCTCCCCAGGAAACATTTTTATGCCACGCAAATTGATCAGATCGTCGGCGCGTCCGGCAAAGGAGCCGACCGCGCGGACGTGGTTCCGTCCGCACGGACAGCGCGCGCGATCGAAGGTTGCGTAGTCGCCGACCAGGAAACGCAGCTGCGGCGACGACTCGGAATTAAAATTCGTGCAGACGGTCAGCCCGCGCTCGCCGTCGCCTTGCGATTGACGCGATTGCGGGTCGATTGTTTCCCAGACCTGCACGTCCTCGAGCAAGTGCGTACTGACCGGGCCGCCCGCCGGCTGCGAATAAGCACAAGAAAAGCCGCCGACATGCGGGGACGCTTCAGTGCAGCCATAAAACTCGACCAGCCGTGCGCCCCATAGCTCTTGAATGCGCTCGCGGGTCGCAGCGACGCTCATACCCGGCTCACCCGCGACGAAAAGCGTGCGGACGGACGTCAAGCGCGGATCAACTCCAAGCGCCTCCACGGTGCGCCCGAGATGCAGCGCGTAGGAGGGCGTGCACAGCAATATGGTCGGCTTATAACGGATCACGATGTTGGCGCGCGCCCGCGCGTCCATGCCGCCGCCAGGCAGGGTCGGCAGCCCGATCTTGGCGAGAGCGTATTGGACGCCCCACGCCCACACATGCGGCCCGTAGCCGGTGATCATGAACACCGTGTCGCCCTTACGGAAATCCATCGACTGGAGCGCGCGCGCATTCGCCCAGGCCCAAAGCTCGCGGTCGATGTGCGAATAGCGAAAGACCCGCGGTGCGCCGGTCGTACCGGACGATGAGAACATCATCCATCCGCGTTCGGCCCAGATCGCGTCGGTCATCGCCGTATAGGTGCCGTACGGCGGGTGTGCCGACGCGTCGTCGACCATTTCCAGCTTATCGACGACGGGCCATTTGCTGATCAGGTCGTCGACCGTGCGGAGATCGGAGGGGATGAGGCCGAGGCGGTCGAAGCGGCGGCGGTAGAAATCACTGTTCTCGTAGAGGAACGGCGTAACAGCGGCGATCTTGTCGTTCTGGATTGCGCGCAGTTCCTCGCGCGAGGCGGTGTCGAGCCGCGGCGACCAGTAATCCGCTGAGCCCGGCGCATCGCGGTCATGGCGATGACGTTCGATGGTGGCAAGCCATGCCTGCCGCGTCGCCGCACCGCGGTCCGCCCGATCCGCCATCAGCTCCCTCCCTGATTGCCGAAGCTATTACAAATGATGCGGCTGCTGCTAGAAGCGTTGCATCGTTGTCCGTCGCACCGCGACCGGCTGACGTTTCCGGGAACTGCCGTGCACAACCCGCCATTTCGCGCCGACACCGTCGGCAGTTTGTTGCGCCCGCCGGCGCTCCGTCAGGCGTTTCGCGCCTTTCATACCGGCAAACTCGACGAAAAGCGCTTCCTGGCTGCACAGGATGCGGCGATCCGCGATGCGATCACGCTGCAAGAAGACGTCGGGCTGAAAGTCGTCACTGACGGCGAATTTCGCCGTGGCTCGTATTGGAGCCGGTTCGTCGAGCGGATTGAGGGGCTCGGCGTGGATCAAGCGCGCTTTCGCTTCCACGACGAGAATGGCGAGGAGCTTGCCTTCACCGCACCGTTTGTGACCGCCAAGCTGTCGCGGACGTCACCGATCGCGCTCGACGAATTTACCTTCCTGCGCGACAACGCCTCCACGATGCCCAAAGTGACCTTGCCTGCTCCCTCCAGCATGCACTTTTGGCGCGGCGCCGATTATGCGGCGCCTGGTCTTTATGACAGCCCGCGCGCGTTCTTCCGCGACCTCGCCGAAATCTATCGTGCCGAGATCGCCGACCTCGCCGCGGCCGGCTGCCGCTACATCCAGCTCGACGAAGTGGCGCTGGCGATGCTCTGCGATCCGGCGGTGTGCAGGCAAGTCGCCGCAGACGGCAGCGACGTGGCGGATCTCATCGATCTCTACGTGGAGGCGATTGCCGATGCGGTTTCCGGAGCGCCGGGGGAGATGTCGGTCGGCGTGCATATGTGTCGGGGAAATTTCAAAGGCAAATATCTCGCTGAAGGCGGCTACGGCGAGATCGCCAAGGCATTGTTTGGTTGCGCCGGGGTCACTCACTTTCTGCTCGAATTCGATACCGCGCGTGCCGGCGACTTCTCACCGTTGCGTCACGTCGCCTCCGGCACGGGGGTGGTGCTCGGTCTGATCAGCTCTAAAAGCCCGGCGCTGGAAAACTCAGACGCTGTGCTTAAGCGAATCGAGGAGGCGGCGCGCTTTATCGACAAGGATCGCCTCGCCATCAGCCCGCAATGCGGCTTCGCCTCGACCGTCGCCGGCAATCCGATCAGTGAGACCGATCAACGCGCCAAGCTCGCGCTGTGTGTGGATGTGGCGCGGGCGGCGTGGGGTTAACGCGCAGCCATGTTGGAAGCCGGCTGGTTCCTTCACCCGCAACTCCGTAGCGACGCAGCGCCAGTCGGTGATCTCGCGCTATCGTGCGTTCTGTCCATTAACGACGCCGACTATCCGTGGCTGATTCTTGTGCCGCGGCGCGCGAACGTTACCGAGATCGCCGACCTCGGTGACGACGCGACACTGCTGATGGCCGAGATCACGCGGGTCTCGCGTGTGCTTAAGGAAGTGACGCAATGCGACAAGATCAATGTCGCTGCGATCGGCAACGTCGTACCGCAGCTTCACGTCCACATTGTCGCACGGTGGAAACGCGATCCGCTGTGGCCAAAGGCCATTTGGGGTGTTGCCGTTCCACGCTCTGGCGATGCGGCGAGTTTTGAACGGTTCCTCGGGACGATCCGGAGCGGGCTCGGACTTGAGGTGCCGTGAGCCCAGCGAAGGTTCATATCCATTAATACAATGTGTGATGCCCGCCACAGCCTCGATCAAGGACTCGATGCTTAGGTCGTGCCCATGGATGGCGCCCGCTCTCGCATTAAACCAGCTTGCCCCATATGCGGCAGGCCGATGCATCTTGTACCGGCCAGCTCTCGCCCTGGCCTGGTTCCCGAATTACCCATTTTCGGATGCTGGTCATGTGATGCGATCCTGAAGGAGATGCCTGAGCCCTTCGACCGGGAGCTGACCTAGCGGATTTCATCTTGCTTTATTTCTTGCTGGACGCGAAACGATCCAGCCGTTGGTTGAACGGCTGGATCGTTTGACGATGGCGTAGATCGCTCTGCTCAGTGCCAAAATAATGCGAGGAGAAGAATGACCGGTAGCGGGACGCCCAAAAGCCAAAGCAGAATGCCCCTGCCCATGATGATAGCTCCTTAAATTGTGCGCGGTGTGAGGATGCGATCGTTCCAGGTGCCATCGCGGAGCGCACCGCCTTCGACCGAAGCGAGGCTTGCGGCGAAGGCGCCGAAGAGGAGCGCAGCGGTTAGCCAAAAGGACAGATGTGCAGCGCCTCGACGCGCCTTGTCAGCGGAGGCTTTTGCTTCAGTCACAACCTGGTCGACGCGTTTCCGCGCATCAGCCTCGTTCATGCCGGTCTGGGCCGCGACGACCTGAGCCACATATGCCCTATCATCGGCGCCGAGCTCCTCGCCGCTGCGGAAATCCGCCGTCCATAGACGCAGGATTTCAGCACGCGCTTGCGCGGAGTTTGGTTGATTGCCGGCCTCGGCCGGCTGCGGATTGGCGGTCTCGGCCGGTGCGGGCGCCCCGGCCTGATCGTTGTTGGTCGCAGCCGGAGCCGCGGCCGGAGTTTGCGCCGCGGCAGCGGCGGGCGCAGGTCTGAACAGTTTGTCCACATAGACTTGCGACGGGTTGATCGATCGGACCGCCTGAGCGGATCCGGCGGTAATGCCGGCAACGGCCCCGTTGGCAAGATACGCAGTCGTGGAGGCCAGCGCGGTGGCGCTGATCAAGGTCGCAAAAGCCCACGCCAGGAAGCCGTGCGCCGAGTCACGAAAGAACACTTCGTTGGAATGGATGCCCACCCATTTCGTCCGCAAACGGCCGGCAAGATAACCGCCGATCGCCGAGGACATCACCGCGACGATGATGAGATAGATTCCGGTGCCGACACTGAAGGTTGTTGAAGAAACCCCACTATCGCTCCACGGCGATATGGCCGAGAGCCCGAGGCCGGCGCCAAACGCGATGAGCAGAAGGGCTAAAGCCGCTGCAGCGACTGCGCCCGCGGCAATCGCCGGCCACGACACGCCCGATACAGACGGCACCTCAACAATTGTAGCGGTAGAACGTAGTTCGGATTCCATGAAATTCTCCCGGTGGAAATAATTGTTCCCAGCCGTAAGTCCGCTTGGTGCGCAAAAGTTCCAGTATGCCGCGCAATCGGGTTGAGTCGCAGGTCGTTCTCTTCTTGATGCGTTCGGCTGCTTGACCGCGATGGCCCGCACGGCTTCAATCGCGCACAAAATGACAAAAGAGCCCGACCTCGCCGCGCCGCACCTGGCATTTTCAGGCAGTCTTCTCGATCGCGCCGCCGATCAGCGCAACGACGAAGCCGCGCTGTTTGCGTTGGCTGAGACTGATCGCGCCGGCTTTTACGTCGTTGTCGGCGATTCGGTCGTGCTGAAGCACCGGGACGACGGCTTTGATCCGTTGTTTTTGCCCGCCGAGGCCAAGGCCTGCGGCCCTGCGCGCGAGACCGTATTTCTCGGGCTTTTGGGTCAGACGCCTCGCTTCGGTGCCGGCCTCGACCTGGCGGCGCTTGAGCTCCTGAAAGCACGCGATGATCTCAAACTCATCGATCTTCGCTCCATTGCAGTGCAAGGCGCGGTCGCCGCCGAACATCTGCCGCCGCTCGCTGAAGCCAAAGCCGTTCTCGGTTGGCACGCGCGCCATCGCTTCTGCCCCAATTGCGCGGCGGCGACGAACCTCGTCCAGGGTGGCTGGCGGCGCGATTGTCCTTCGTGCAAGGCGGAGCATTTTCCCCGTACCGATCCGGTTGTGATCATGCTGGCGATTGCCGGCGAGCGTTGCGTACTCGGCCGTTCGCCGCGTTTCCCCCAGACCATGTGGTCGTGCCTCGCCGGTTTCGTCGAGCCCGGGGAATCGATCGAGGAAGCGGTGTGCCGTGAAGTGCGCGAAGAGGTGGGTCTTACCTGCGCACGGGTCAAATATTTTGCCTCCCAGCCGTGGCCGTTCCCGTCGTCGCTGATGATCGGTTGCCATGCCATAGCGTTGACGGAGCAAATCGTCATCGACAAGAGCGAGATCGAAGAGGCGCGCTGGTTCGACCGCGAGGAACTGACGCTGATGTTGGCGCGAAAGCACCCGCAGGGCTTGACCGCCCCGCCGCCAATGGCGATCGCGCATCACATTATCCGCGATTTTGTCGAGCATGGCCGGCGCGTGTTGGATTGAGTGTGGGCGGATGAGTCCTGCGTGCGAGTCTTGCGTGCGAAGTTTGGCGTAACAGTCGTATGAGGTTTGGCGAAACAGTCGTGTAATCACGTGTTGGAGTTGTGATGTCTTTGACGGGCAATTCGCACAGCAAGATGAGCGGCGGCTCAAGCGGTCCACGCATCCTTTGCACGGGCATTATCGTTCTCGACGAAGTTTTCCGCGTCGAAGAATTTCCGAAAGCCGATGGCAAGGTCGAGGCGAAGGGTTTTTTCGTCGTCAATGGCGGCTGCGCGGCGAATGCCGCTGTCGCCATCGCGCGGCTCGGCGGCCGTGCCGCGCTTGCCGGGCCGCTCGGTGGACCTGCGGGTAAAGATGACAACGGCGATCGCGTCCTGGCGGCGCTGCATCGCGAGAACGTCGACACCAGCGCTTGTCAACGCATCGATGGCCTTGCGACCGCGCTCTCGGCGATTTTCATCGACGCGCGCGGCGACCGCACGATCGTGACCTACCGCGACCAGCGGATTGCGGCGGTCACGCCCGACGATCCGGATGCGCTGGCCGCTTCAGCTGATCTGGTGCTTGCCGATAACCGGTATCCGCAATTTGCGCGGCCGATCTGTGAGGCGGCGCGGCGGCGCGGCGTGCCGGTCGTCGTCGACGGGGACAAACCGACCGTCGTGGACGATGCGTTCTTTCGTATAGCCACGCACGTGGTCTTTTCTTCCGAGTGCCTTCTCGCCACGACCGGAGGCGGCGATCTCGGCGAGGGGCTCAAAGCCATCGCGCGCCATACCGATGCGTTCCTCGCCGTCAGCAACGGGCCGAACGATATTCTCATCCTTGAGAGGGGCACTTTCTGCCGCGTGCCGGTGTTTCCCGTCCGCGCCGTAGATACGCTCGGCGCAGGCGACGCTCTGCACGGCGGCTTCGCGCTGGCGCTGGCCGAGGGCCGCGGTGAAGCCGAAGCGCTTCGTTTCGGTGCCGCCGCCGCCGGGATCAAGTGCACCCGAATTGGCGGCTCCGCCGGCGCACCGACCCGCGTAGAAGTCGAGGCATTTCTGGCGGAAAGCGGCACATCGGCTGCAGCGGGCGCCGCGCCGGGATAATGGGCCCGCCTACCGGCACTGTAGAGATTGCTTGATTCAGAATAATATTCTATGTAAACACTATATTACACGGCGGCGTGAAAAAATATTCTGCCGCCGGTGCAATTGATCGGATGCATTGATATGGACGCGATCGACCGCAAAATCTTGGCCGTGTTGCAGGAGGACGCTTCCCTGGCCGTGGCCGAAATCGGCTCGCGCGTCGGCCTATCATCGACGCCGTGCTGGAAGCGAATCCAGCGGCTGGAAGCCGACGGCGTCATTCAGAAGCGCGTCGCACTGGTCGATCAGGACCGCATCGGGCTTGGCGTCACCGTCTTCGTTTCGATCGAAACCGGCGATCATTCGCAGGACTGGCTGGAGCGCTTCGCCAAGATCGTCGGCGCGATGCCGGAAGTGATGGAATTCTACCGGATGGCCGGCGACGTCGATTACATGCTTCGGGTCGTGGTGCCGGACATCGCGGGTTACGATTCTTTCTATAAACGTCTGATCGCCGCGGTGCCGCTGACGAACGTCACCTCGCGCTTCGCCATGGAAAAGGTGAAGTCGACGACGGCGCTGCCGATTTCGTAAGGCATTGAGCGCTGTTTAGTGCCCGGTCGCGAGGGACCCGGCGGCCGCTGCCTGAGCATTGCGGTTCGTTGTCTCCGCCAGAGTCTTGTCGAAGTAATCCGGAAAGTCGCCAAGAGTAATGCGGCGCGAGCAATCCGGCGTGCAGCTATAGGTCTCGCGATCGGTACCGCGATAGACGACCACGGTCTTATCGTTCGGCCCGGTCACCTCAACGGCGTGCTCGGTCAGCACCGCGCCATGGCGATCCAGGACGACAAAGTTGGTCGCTCCGTAGCCCTTGCCGGTAATGATGGCGAGCCCGCCCGGCTGGATCGTAAGGTCCGCAATGAGCGGATTGCCGACGACGATCGTCGCCGCTCGTTCAGGTAGTTGCATGATCCTGGCTTGGTCGATGAAGACGACAATCGGGTCCGCCGCGATAGCTGGCCCAACAAGAGCGACCAGCAAGAGGATGGCCGATGGCCGGTACAACGGGCGCAAGCTTGCCCGCACTCGCGCGCACAACGCCATCATCGCTACTCTCCGAAACGCTACGCGGACTACAAACAACCGAAGAGGGCTGCACTTCGAGGCCGCTACTTCACTGCAAAATGGTGAAGGAAGTGCAAATCAGCCGGGCGTCCGGCGCCCGATCGGGTAGTGCGGGAAGCACGTTTCACCAAAGACCAGGTGCGGCTCAAGCGCGAAGCAGCGGCGCCTCACTGCGCAGCTTTTGCCTGCGTAAACGGATGGGCGAGCTGAGCGCCGAAGCTGGTTGGAAATTCCGCGTCCGCGATCCCGTAATTGTCCGGCAATTCGCCAGCCGGCATGTAGAACGTGCCGAACAACAGATCGAGAACCGGAAAGGTCGCCGCAAAGTTCTTTTCACCGCCGCGATCGGCCGCCGTGTGGTGCCAGCGATGGAAGACCGGCGTGGCGATGACGTATTTGAACGGGCCCAGCGTCCAGTTGAGATTGGCGTGCACGAAAGCCGAATGCGCGATCGTGATCGGTCCGAGCACAACGAATACATTTGGCGAAATGCCGGCAAGCAAAAGGATGACGTCGGCAATCACGCCGCCGAAGAACAGGTTGACCGGATGAAAGCGCGCCGCGGAGATCCATTCCAGCTCTTCGGACGAATGATGCACGGCGTGGTACTTCCACAACGGTTTGCCGTGAAACAGCCGGTGCGACCAATAAGTGATGAAGTCCTCACCGATGAGGAAGATGATCATTTGCGCCACCAGCGGGAGCGCCGCGAGCGGCCCGTGGCCGTTCTCGTAGAATGCGATCAAGCCGTCAGCTGTGGTGATGCCGAATAAAACCGCGGCTCCGGCAACCAGCATGCCGATGCGCAAATAGCGCGTAAGCACGGGAATGAAGAACCAGTAGCAAAGATCGGTGACGAGATCGCGCTTATGCCACCACGCTCGGCCGGGATTGCATGCCCAGAAGTAAGTGAGCACGGTGAAGACGGCAGCGATCGCCAGCGAGATCGGTAGGCCCTTCATAAAGCTCTCGCCGACATTGATGACAAAGGAGAGCAGTTCTTGACTCATGATCGCTCGCGCTTTTTTTGGTTATCCCGGCGGCCGTCTGCCTGCCGTTGCGGATGCTAAAATGATAGGTATTGAAGACGCGCATTAATACCCGATGAATTGTTTCATTTTTGAGTACGGACGCGCTGAGTTACGCAACTGAAATGTTTCTTCGCTATGCATACGCTGGCGGGCTCGCTGCTACTAACCGAGAACCGCTATCCCGCGTCTCACGATTGCGAACAAAAAATGCTCGCGATCTGAAAGCCGCTGTTAACTACATTGCGGCTCGAAGGAACCACGCAAAGTTTCACCGGTTGATTTAACCGCATCGCAATGTCTCCGGGCTAGGTTCCACAGCGATCCAAATGGTCCGGCAAACGGGCATTGGGTCGAGCTCAGACAGCCACGTGTGGACCTAAGGAGCCAAAGATGAAGACCCTGTTTTCGCGTTTTGTGAAGGACGAGTTGGGGGCAACGGCCATCGAATATGGCCTGATCGCCGCCGGCATTTCTGTTGCCATTATCGCCGTCGTCAACGGCCTCGGCACCAAGCTGAACACGACCTTCAGCAGCATCTCCACCCAGCTTAAGTAAGCTTGGTCTCATAAGCGCTTTGCAAAGGGCTCTGGTGGATCGCCAGAGCCCTTTCGCTTTTGTGCATTTGCTAACGCTCCCTCAACCGGCGATGCATTAAATCGGCTGGCAAGAGCAAATCGGCGGTGCCTAGCCATGATGTTGCTGATTGAAGCGATCAAACTGACGCTTTTCCCGGCGATGATGGCGTTTGCCGCCTCGAGCGATTTGTTCACCATGACGATCGCTAACCGTGTCTCGCTGATCCTGGTCGGAGGGTTCGGCCTGCTCGCTACGCTGACCGGAATGAGCGCCGCCGACATGCTGTCGCATGCCGGTGCGGCTGCTGCGGTTCTTGCGGTCGTGTTTGTGTTTTTCACTTGCGGCTGGATCGGGGGCGGAGACGCCAAGCTCGCGGCTGCGACGGTGTTGTGGCTCGGCTTCGCGCATCTTGCTGATTATCTGCTGTACGCCTCATTATTCGGCGGCGCTTTGACCGTGCTTATCATCCAATTTCGCGCCGTGCCGCTGCCGAGGGTTTTCGTCGGTCGCGAATGGGCTGAACGGCTGCATCGCCGGGACGGCGGCGTTCCCTACGGCATCGCTCTCGCCGCTGCCGCACTGCTGATATATCCGCACACCGAATGGATGAAGGCAGCCGTCTTTTAGGTGGCGTTCATGGTTTGGTAACCGTCACGCGATGCGGATTATTTTCAAAGTCGGCTTTGGTTCTTAAGTGTATTTTGCCTGCACCGGATCGCGGCGATTGGGGCCGGACGAAGCCGCGTCGTAACGCGCAATTAACGCGATTTGGATACGGCTCATTAACCATGCCTTGACGTTTAGCTGCTGAAATCTGGCAGACGACGGTCCGCCCGGCTGTTTACGTCACATTGGAAGTCGAGCGTAATGAAGCGCGCGCGCATTATCGTACTCCTCCTTGCTCTTGCCGCGGGCGGTGTTGCCGCCATGCTGGCGAGCGGCAATCGCGCGCCCGAGGCGCCCAAGGCGCCGCCACCACCGCCGCCGCTTGCGACCGTCGATGTGCTGATTGCCAAAACCGATCTTGATACCGGGCAGGTTGTCGGCCCCCGCGATGTCGCTTGGCAGACCTGGCCGGCAGCCTCGACCGGATCGAATTTCATCAGGAAGACCGACCGGCCTGACGCTATCAAGGATTTCGTCGGCGCAGTTGTGCGCACGCCGGTAGCTTCCGGTGAGCCGATCCGCGATTCCAAGGTCGTCTCGGCAAAGGCTGGCGGCTTTCTGGCGGCGGTTTTGCCACGCGGCATGCGCGCGATTTCGATGGATGTCGCAGCCGATACAAGCGCCGGTGGTTTTATTCTCCCGAACGACCACGTCGACGTTCTGCTGACCCACCGCGACAAGGCGGCGGAAAAGCTTTCCGGCGTCGAAAAATATGTCACCGAGACGATCCTGCGAAACGTCCGGGTCCTGGCCGTCGATCAAGTGCTCGGCGAAAAGGACGGCCAGAAAGTCGTGATTGGCAAGACCGTAACGATCGAGCTCGATCCGCATCAGGCTGAAACTCTCGCGCTCGCCCATCAGACCGGAACGCTTTCACTCACATTGCGCAGTCTCCTCAATTCGCAGTCGCCGAAGCCGGAAGGTGGCGAAGCAAAAGAGGAGTCGAGGACGACAGTCAGTACGGTGCGTTACGGCGTGACTACTCAGTCGACACCGCGCTAACGGCACGGAGGGAACTTCGACGATGGCATCAGGATCGATCCGTGCGGCCGCTCTCACGGGTTTGCTGCTATGCGCCCTCGGCACAGACATCTCTGGGGCGGCGGAATTGGCGGTCCGTGAGCCGGCGCGCCGACCGATCACGGTTGCTGCCGGGGATTTCATCTCTCGGTCCATCACGCTCGGCAAAGGCAGGTCCATCGTCGTCGACTTTGCGCGCGATATCAAAGACGTGTTGATCGCCAATCCTAAGGTTGCCAATGCCGTCGTCCGTTCTTCGCGCCGCGCTTACATCATCGCCATCGACAACGGTGGGACCAACATCATCTTTTTCGATGCCGAAGGTAAGCAGCTGGTCAACTACGACATTGCGGTCAGCCCCGATGTCAGTCCGATCCGTGCTGCCATCCAGCGGCTTATTCCCGGTGCGGAAGTCAATGTTGAAGGTATCGGCGACGGCATCCTGCTGACCGGGACCGTGGCGACCCAGGCCGAAGCGCAGCAGGCATACCAGATCGCATCCCATTTCGTGGCAACCGGGGAAAACTTCGTCGGCAGCACCGGCGGCGGCGGAGGCGGCGGTGGGGGCACCAGCGTCAACGTTGGCGGTAGCGGCGCCGGGTTAAGTACCGCGCTCGCATTAGGCAGTTCGAGCAGCAGTGGTGGCGCGGGTTCACAAAAGATCGTCAACGCCATCGTGGTCCGAGGCCGCGACCAGGTCATGCTCAAGGTCACTGTAGCTGAGGTCGAGCGCGATCTTATCAAACAGCTCGGCATCAACCTTTCGGGCTCGGTTGGTTACGGTACCGCGCTGGTGAACTTCAACAACACCAATCCGTTCACCGCCTACGGTCAATCGCTCAGCGGCTCCAGCATCGCTGCGGGATGGAAATCGATCACCGCGACGATACAAGCAATGGAGCAGGCCGGCGTCATCCATACGTTGGCCGAGCCGAATCTGACCGCCATATCCGGCGAAACCGCAACGTTCCTGGCCGGCGGCGAGTTTCCGATTCTGAACGGTTACTCCTGTTCCGCTACGTCGAGCACGCCGGGAGCGCCGACAACGTGTCAGCCGGCAATCGAATTCAAGAAATTCGGTGTCAGTTTGAATTTCACACCTGTTGTGCTCAGCGAGGGCCGCATCAGTCTGAAAGTCATGACCGAGGTGTCGGATATTTCGAGCCAGAATTCGTTGACGATCCCAATTCCCGGCTCGACTGACACCGTGACGGTGCCTTCAATCCGCACCCGCCGCGCCGACACGACGCTCGAGATTCCTTCCGGCGGTTCGCTGGCGATGGCCGGCATGATTCATGATGAAACGCGACACAATATCAACGGTCTCCCCGGCTTGATGGAGCTTCCCGTTCTTGGGCCGTTGTTCAAGAGCAACGACTACGTCAACCAGCGCACCGAGTTGATGGTGCTGGTCACGCCCTACGTCGTGCGTGCGGTGGCGCAGAAAGATTTGTCACGGCCTGATGACGGTTTTGCCGACCCTAGCGATCCGGCACAGGTGCTGCTTGGCCGCTTCAACCGCATCTACGGCGTCGGTGGAACGCCGGATCCGCCGGACAATTATCGCGGCAAATACGGCTTCATTCTTGACTAAGGGCTTCGATGCTGCGGGGCACGCAAGGAAAAGACAATGCCGACTGTCCTAAAAAGGATCGCTGAAAGTCGCGGCGGCGCGGCGCTGGCAATGCGTGCCGGCATCGTCGCCGGCTTTTCGCTTATCTTATGTGCTTGCAACACCGATCAGCAGGTGGCCGCCGGTCCGGATGTCCCAATCGACTACCGTCAGCGTCACCCGATCACGATCACGGAAGCCGACCACACGCTTCAGGTGTTTGTCGGCTCCAATCGCGGCGAACTCAATGCAATGCAGCGGGCGGAAGTGCTGTCGTTCGCGCAGACGTGGAAGCACGAAGGTACCGGTGGAGTTTTGGTCGATCTCCCTGTAGGCACCAGCAACGAGCGTGCGGCGACCGAGGCTATGCGCACGATCCGCTCAATCCTGGCCGCCAGTGGCGTGCCGCAAGATGGCATCGCGGTGCGTGGTTATCACCCGCCAACCAGCGCGCTGGCGCCGATCCGCATCAGCTATCCAAAGATTCAAGCGCAGGCCGGACCGTGTGGCCTGTGGCCCGCTGACATCGGACCGAGCTTGAACCGCGACTATTTCGAGAACCAGCCGCCGTGGAATCAGGGGTGTGCGACCCAACGGAACCTCGCCGCCATGGTGGACAACCCGGCGGACCTCGTACAGCCGCGCGCGGAAACGCCGCCCTACGAAATGCAGCGTACGACAGTCATGGAAAACTACAGAGCAGGCAAACCCACTGCTACCCAGGTTCCAAACGATGCGGCCAAGATCAGCGATCTAGGGAAATGATGCCATCATATGATGAGTACAGCGAGCCAAGCCGTAGTTGAAGGCCCCACCGCCGAGGTTGCCGGTCGCGACGAGCGTATCGCGCCGGCGCCGCGCGTATCAGTGCAGGCGTTCTGCGAAACCGTTGAGACCGCGGCCGCAATCCAGGCGGCCGGCGAAGATCGGCGCATGGCCAGAGCGCACCTGCGTATTCAGATGGGAGGCCTGGTCGCCGCGATCGAGGCCTATCGGAACTCGCCAACGCCAAATGTCATTATACTTGAGTCCGAGAGTCGTCACGAAGACATCCTCCGGGGCCTCGATGAACTGGCACCCGTATGTGACGCTTCTACGCGAGTTATCATCATCGGGCGCATGAACGATGTCGGGCTTTATCGCGAACTGGTGCGGCGCGGCGTCAGCGACTATTTGATTGCACCGGTCGGCGCGCTTCAGGTCGTGCGCACCGTGTGCGGTCTGTTCTCGGCCCCTGACGCGAAGCCTGTCGGCCGTGTGATCGCGGTCGTCGGAGCCAAGGGTGGCGTCGGCGCCTCGACCATCGCGCATAACATTGCCTTTTCCATCGCGCGCGACCAGATGCTTGACTCGGTCGTGACCGATCTCGATCTGGCCTTCGGCACCGCGGGTCTCGACTTCAACCAAGACCCGCCGCAAGGAATTGCGGAAGCGGTATTTTCGCCCGACCGCATCGACAACGCCTTTATCGACCGGCTGCTTTCGAAATGCACCGACCACTTGAGCCTGCTGGCGGCGCCGGCGACGCTCGATCACGTCTACGATTTCGGAGCTGACGCGTTCGAGTCAATCTTCGATTCACTGCGCGCCACGGTGCCGTGCGTCGTGCTTGACGTACCGCATCAATGGACCGGTTGGACCAAGCAGACATTGGTTGGCGCCGACGACATTCTCATCGTTGCCGCGCCGGACCTCGCCAACCTGCGCAACACCAAGAATCTCTACGATTTCCTAAAGGCGGCGCGGCCGAACGATCATCGGCCGCTCTATTGTCTGAATCAAATCGGAGTTCCGAAGCGGCCGGAGATCAAGGCCGGCGATTTCGCCAAGGCTCTCGAAAGCGAGCCGGTCGCAGCCATTCCATTCGAACCGCAGCTGTTCGGCTCCGCGGCGAACAACGGGCAAATGATCGCTGAGATTGCGTCGAGCCACCGCACTGCCGAGATGATACGGCAACTGGCGCAGCAGCTAACCGGTCGCGTCGAGTTCGAAAAAGCAGCGTTCGAGCCTGTTGTCGCCGCTTTTTGAGAAGCTTCTGCAGCGATAATAGCGGCTGTCACTTTGTGTTGGAGTAGCGTTCGTGTTTGGCAAGCGTCCCAACGGAAGTTCTGCCCCCGCTCTTGCTGAGCGGCTGCCCGCGGCACCGCGTCCGGCCCCCCCGCCGACCTCCGTACCTCCCGCTGCAGCGCCCGCCGCCGACAATCCCCAAGGTGGACGTACCGCGTTTCCCTCCGCAGGTCTCGGAGCGCCCATTCTCGGGGCGCCGCCGGCGACGAAACCGAATGCCGGCCCGCAAAACGCGCCGCAGCAGATTCCGTCCGCCATCGACACGCGTCGTTCCGATTCCTACTACGAGACCAAGGGGACCATTTTCGGCGCGCTCATCGAGGCGATCGACCTCGGTCAGCTTGCCAAGCTCGACGCCGATTCCGCACGTGAGGAAATCCGCGACATCGTCAACGAGATCATCGCGATCAAGAATATCGTGATGTCGATCTCGGAGCAGGAAGACCTGCTCGACGACATCTGCAACGACGTGCTCGGCTACGGACCACTGGAGCCGCTACTGGCTCGCGACGAAATCTCCGACATTATGGTCAACGGCTCCGGGACGGTGTACATCGAAGTCGGCGGCAAGATCCAAAAAACCGGTATCCGGTTCCGCGACAACCAGCAACTCCTGAACATCTGCCAGCGGATAGTCAGTCAGGTTGGCCGCCGTGTCGACAAATCCTCGCCGATCTGCGATGCACGATTGCCGGACGGCTCCCGCGTCAACGCCATCGTGCCGCCGCTTGCGATCGACGGCCCGGCGCTCACAATCCGCAAATTCAAGAAAGACAAGCTCACTCTTGAGCAGCTCATCCGCTACGGTTCGGTTTCGCAAGAAGGCGCGGAAATCCTCAAGATCATCGGCCGCTGCCGGGTCAATGTTCTGATCTCCGGAGGCACCGGCTCGGGGAAGACCACCCTGCTGAATTGTCTGACCCGTTACATTGACGACGACGAGCGCATCGTCACTTGCGAAGACGCGGCCGAATTGCAGCTGCAGCAACCGCACGTGGTTCGTCTGGAAACGCGGCCACCGAACCTCGAAGGCGAGGGTCAGATCACCATGCGCGATCTGGTGCGCAATTGTCTGCGCATGCGGCCGGAGCGGATCATCGTCGGTGAGGTGCGCGGCCCGGAAGCCTTCGACTTGCTGCAGGCGATGAACACCGGCCACGACGGCTCGATGGGTACGTTACACGCCAACATGCCTCGCGAAGCGCTCTCGCGGCTTAAATCAATGATTACGATGGGCGGCTATTCGCTTCCGTCGCGCACGATCCGGGAGATGATCTGCGGTTCCATCGATGTCGTCATTCAGGCCGCGCGTCTGCGCGACGGTTCGCGGCGGATCACGCACGTCACCGAGGTCATGGGAATGGAAGGCGACGTCATCATCACCCAGGATCTGTTCCTCTATGACATTCTCGGCGAGGACGCGAACGGCAGTTTGATCGGCGAGCATCGGTCGACCGGAATCGGTCGCCCGAAGTTTTGGGATCGGGCGCGCTACTACGGCGAGGACGTTCGTCTCGCCGCCGCACTCGACGCAGCGCAGGGCGCTCCGCGACTTAGAAATTAAGAGTGGGATCAGAACTCCATGCAAACCTATGGTCTTTTTCTCATGGTTGCGGTCGCGATCGGTGGCGTGGGTTGGGTGTTCCTCTATCCATTGCTTTCCGGCGAGCGCACCGCGGCTCGGCGCATGGCCAGTGTCGCCCGCGCGGAGCCGGTGGCGCAGCGCCCGGTACGCGGGGCGCAGAAGTCGCGACGCGAGCAAGTCGAGGGCACGCTCAAGCAACTCGAAGCACGGCAAAAAACCGCCAAACGCGTGCCGTTGTCCGTGCGGATCGGGCAGGCCGGGCTTAACTGGTCGACACGCCGCTTCATGGTGACCTCCGGCATATTGGGTGTCGTGGTGTTCCTGGTGGCGATGATGGTGGGCACCGGCTTGCTGGCCGCGTTGGGTTTGGGGTTCGCGGCAGGCGGCGGGCTGCCGTTTTGGATATTGTCGTTTCTGAAGAAGCGACGCGAAGCGCGCTTCCTCGCGACTTTTCCGGATGCCGTCGATGTCATCGTTCGCGGCATCAAGGCGGGTCTGCCCTTGCTCGACAGTCTCAAGATGATCGCCACCGAGGCCGAGGAACCAATCCGCAGCGAAATGCAGGCCATCATCGACACGCAAAGGATCGGTATTCCGCTCGGCGAGGCCTGTCAGCGGCTTTACGAGCACATGCCGCTTCCCGAAGCGAACTTCTTCGGCATCGTCATCTCGATTCAGCAACGTGCCGGCGGCAATCTGTCCGAAGCGCTTGGCAACTTGTCGCGGGTGTTGCGCGACCGTAAAAAGATGAAGGCCAAGATCCAGGCAATGTCGATGGAAGCAAAGGCTTCTGCGTCGATCATCGGTGCGTTGCCTATTGCGGTGATGATTCTCGTTTACATCACCAGCCCGCAGTACATGTCGTTGTTATGGACCGAGCCGCTTGGCCGCATGATGATGGCCGGCTGCGCGGTCTGGATGTCGGTTGGCATTCTCGTGATGCGCAAGATGATCAACTTCGATTTCTAATAGTTCCGGCATGTATCAGCTTCTGGACCAGTACTTCGAACCGCAATTTCTCACCGTGCTGCTGGCTGCGATCGCGGCCGGCGCCACGGTGCTGACACTTGCGATGCCGCTGTTGGTAAAGGATACGCTGTCCACGCGCATGAAAGCGGTGGCGTTCGAACGCGAGAAAATTCGGCTGCGTGAACGTGAGCGGCTGGCGCAGTCCAGCAAGGCGACGCTCCGCCAATCGCCGAAAGCCTACATGAAGACCGTGGTCGAGAACTTCAATCTCACCAAATGGGTCGGACAGGAAGATGCGCGCATCAAGCTGGTGCAGGCGGGATATCGCGGACAGGCGCCGTACGTCACTTATCTGTTCTTCCGAATGGTTATGCCGGTCGCCATGCTGCTCGCATCGTTGTTTTATATGTACGTGGTGATCCAGCTCGACCAGCCGACCATCATCAAGATCGGAATCGCCATCGGTGCGGCTTATTTCGGCATGCTAAGCCCGAATCTGTTTCTCAGGAACAAGATCGGGCGGCGACAGCTTTCGATCAAGCGTGCGTTTCCCGATGCACTTGATCTGTTGCTGATCTGCATTGAATCCGGGATGTCGGTCGAGGCTGCCTTTCATAAAGTCAGCGAGGAGATCGGATCGCAGTCGATTCCGCTCGCCGAAGAGCTGACGCTTACGACAGCGGAATTGTCGTATTTGCCGGATCGGCGCCAGGCGTACGACAATCTTGCCCAGCGCACCGGCCTTGAAGGCGTTAAATCGGTTTGTCTTGCTTTGCAGCAGGCCGAGCGTTACGGCACGCCGCTCGGTGCGACCATGCGCGTCCTGTCGCAGGAAAGTCGCGACTCGCGAATGGCGGAGGCGGAGAAGCAGGCTGCCGCATTGCCGCCAAAGCTCACGGTGCCAATGATCTTGTTCTTCCTGCCGGTGCTGTTTGTGGTCATTCTTGGCCCGGCGGCAATCCGGGTAATGGGTTTGGAGTAATAATACTCAGCCCGAATTTTCCGCAGGCCGCACGTTCCGGCTCTGATCGCGCAGGTCTTTGCGGCGCGCGAGCATTTGCCGCAAGTAAGCGACGTTGGCTGCAGCCTCTTCCGGAGGAAGGTCGGCGCGAGCGATTGTCTCTGCTTCCTTGAAGCGACCCTGGAGACCGACCACGAGAGCCAGATTTTGTCGTACCCGCAAATTTACCGGCCGTTGCGCTGCGGCGCGGCGTAAAGTCGCTTCCGCGTTGCGCAGATCCTTCGAGAGCGCATAGGAGAGCCCGAGATTGGACAGCACCGAGGGCTCTTCCGGAACCATCTTCAATGCCGTCAAATAGAGTCGTTGCGCTTCGACGTGGCGGCCCATTTGATCAAGCACAGCGCCTTGCGCCGACAGGATGTGCCAATCGGGCTGGTCGGGCGAATGAGCACGCTCGAGTACTTCGAGGGCCTGATCGAGATTCCCGGCCTCCGCCAGCGCGCGGCCGTACGCGCCGAGCACGGCCTTGTCGTGCGGATTTTCGAGCGACGCGTGCTCGAGCACCGCGACCGCCTGCGCACGCTGTCCGGTTGCACGCAACGCCTGGGCATATTGGATGGCCACATCGGTTTTTGCCGGATTGGCGCGATACTTCTCGCCATAGACCTGAACGTCGCGCCGCCAGTCGGCATCCGAGCGATCAACAGGTGGAGATGCGATTGGGAGCGAGCCGGTCGTTTCGGTGCTTTGGGTTGTCTGGCATCCGGCCGTCGCTCCCGCGATCGCGCCAAGGAGAGCGGCCGAGAGGAGCAGGCGTGCAAAGCGGATACTTTTCCTGCCGTCAGAGGGCATCTCGGATTGCCGCCGAATGAGGCACATGGCGGCGGGCAGATGGCGGCCCGCACACCGATCAGCAATAAAACGTTAACCCTAACGAGAGGTTAACGGCATACGGGCAGAGTACCTTGAGGCTCGCGCCAACGCGCGGCGAAAAGACTATGCGTAGATAGGCTTGGACTGAGATCGGAAGCCGCTTTAAGCCAGCACTTTGCTAGGCATTGCCAGCGTCTCGCCGACGTAACTCGACGTATCGCCTTTCGGGCGCTCTCCGGCAATGGCGTGTCCCTCGACCATGTAGTGCACGGCTTCGGCGATGTTGGTGGCGTGGTCGCCGATGCGCTCGATGTTCTTTGCGCAGAACAGATGATGGATGCACATCGAGATGGTGCCGGGATCCTCCATCGTGTAGGTCAGCAATTCCCGGAACAGCGAGACGTAAAGCGCATCGACTTCTTTGTCGGCGGCCCAGACTTGCAGCGCTTTGCTCGGATTGCGGTCGACGAAGCTGTCGAGCACCCCCGCGAGTTGCGACACGACAAGCGCCGCCATGTGTTTGAGGCCGCGCATGAGCGTGCGTTGCGAATTGTCTCCGCTTACGGCAATGACGCGCTTGCCGATGTTTTTTGCCAGGTCGCCGACCCGTTCGAGGTCGTTGGAGATGCGCAGCATCGCCACCAGCGCTCGCAGATCGATCGCCATCGGTTGCCTTAGCGCGATCGTCGCGATCGCTTTGTCCTCGATCTGCCGCTGCAGAGCGTCGACCGTTGCATCGGCGGCAATGACCTGACGCGCCAGGCCGACGTCGCGTCGGGTGAGCGCATCGATCGAGTCGGTGACCTGCTTCTGGGCAAAGCCGCCCATCCGCGCGACCAACTGTGTGAGCTTGATGAGGTCGGTATCGAAGACTCTGGTGGTGTGCTCGGAAACGTTCATGTCGTTGTCTGCAAGCGCTGGAGACTCTGTCGGGGTGCGCGCAACATTGTTGCTGGCAGCAAACCCAAGGCACACAAACTAACCCAACGCCTTGATGGTTCTACGATTCATGCGTGACGATCGGATGACATTCTTTGGCGGCGGCGCCACGACGACTTGCTCGTCGATGGAACTCGCGCCAGCAGGACGTGTCATCTCGTGCACATGTAGCGGTCGGTAAAATCAAGCTGATTTGCGGTCCAACGTGTCGCGGCCGGATCGCGCGGAGCTTGGCGCGTTGCAACAGGAACGGAATGATGGCGCCATGGCTTGTCGATGCCACCGGAGCGAGCGGGGCCGTCCTGACAACGTTATGCTGGGTCCCTCAGGCCATAAAAATCGTTCGCGAACGTGAGACCCGCGCGATCTCACTCCCGGGTACGTGGTTATGCGTGCTCGGTGTTTTCCTGTGGCTGATCTATGGCTTGGCGATCGCTGATGGTCCTCTGATCGGCTCCAGCATTGTTACGCTGGCGATGACTGGGACGATCTTGGCCCTCAAAATCCGCCACGGGTGACGAACCGGCCGAACGTAAAGGTTACATCAACAGGCGCATCGGCTTGCCGTCGAGGAAAGCGCGGATGTCCTCCACCATGCCGGCGAAAAAGGCCCGGTAGTTTTGCTCGGTGACATAGCCGAGGTGCGGCGTGATCACGACGTTGCCGAGCTTGCGTAGCGGATGATCGACCGGCAGCGGCTCGATATCGAACACGTCGAGACCCGCGCCGGCGATCCGGTGTTCCCGCAATGCGGCGATCAGCGCTGCTTCGTCGACGATCGGTCCGCGCGAGGTATTGATGAGGTAGGCGCTTTGCTTCATCAGGCCAAGTTCGTTCGCGCCGATCAGACCGCGCGTGCGCGGCGATAATTGTGTGTGGATCGACAGAAAATCGGCGCGGCGAAACAGATCGTCGCGGCTGACGTATTCGACGCCGGCCTCGCCGGATCTCTCGGGCGTGAGGTTTTGGCTCCAGGCGACAATGTTCATTTTGAACGCATGCCCGATCTCGGCCATGCGAGCACCAAGCTTGCCGAGGCCAAGAAGCCCGAGCGTTAGACCCTCAAGATCAAGCCCGATGGTCGTTTGCCAGGGCACGCCGGCCTTGAGCTGCGCGTTCTCATAACCGATGTGACGCGCGAGTTCGAGCATCAGTCCGGTGGCGATGGCTGCGGTGGCATTGCCGAAGCCCGGCGTGCCGCAGACGACGACACCTCGCGCTTTGGCAGCTTCGAGATCGATCGAGGCGTTGCGTATGCCGGTTGTGATCAGAAGTTTGAGATCGGGGAGGGCCTCGATCACGGCACGCGGGAAGGCAGTGCGTTCGCGCATGGCGCAAACAATGGTGTAACCTTTGAGCGCAGCGATCACCTTGTCTGCGTTGCCAAGGTGCTCATTGAATGCCTTGATCTCAACGTCGCCTGTGACCCCGGACCAATCGGCCAGTTTTAACGCGACGTTCTGATAGTCGTCGAGAATCGCGCAGCGCAGCGGCATGAGCTCCTCGGGATCGTTCGGAGGCCGCCAAGAGAAGGCCCCAAAAGGTACGAGCCGGAAATCTATCGCTACTCTCAGCGCATGTCCTGCCCCTTCGGCTTGGATCGTGCAGTCGCGATGTCGGCATGCAACGGGACAGGAAGGACGACGACTAGACGCGAGCCTTGGCCATTTCGAGCGCGGGCTCGGGGTCAGTCCGGCGGGCCGTCGGCTTAGTAGCGATGCCGGCGCGCTTGGCGTGCCATTTTGGGCCGGGCCCGCGCATGTAGTGCAATTCCGGCCGATACGTATTTCGCAATTGCGCGAAGGTCCGCAACAATTCGCTGATGCTGTCAGATAGGTTCCAGCGCATGATGCGCTCCCAAGCCGCCGTGCCGCATCTTTGGGCTGACGCCTAGCGGCGCCAGGTCGCGAAGGGACGGATTTGCCGCAAAGTTTCGGCGACAAGTCATTAAAAATTAGTGCGAAATTGCCGCGTCCGGATCGACTGCGCGGCGCAAAGGAATTCAGAGTTTACGAACGGTACACTCCGCAAGAGGTGACGATGAGGCCGACGAGCATCAGCTTGCGCTGCGATCAGCAGCGACCGTGACCGCCGGGACGTGGCGTCGCTTTGCCTCGGATGCTGGCTTTTGCGCCGGTCAAGGCTGCTCCGCCAGCGTGAGATTGACGATGCGGCGGCTTGCCGTTTACGTACCCGCCCACTAGATCACGACAACTTCCAGACATAGGCGCGACGCGCCCCAGGAACAAAGGCAGGGCGCTCTAGCCCGGACCAAAATGGCCCGCCAATTCATTTATCATATGCAGGGTCTCTCCAAGACCTACCCCGGAAATCGGAAAATCCTGGAGAACGTCAATCTGTCATTTTATCCCGATGCCAAGATCGGGGTGCTCGGCGTCAACGGCGCTGGTAAGTCGACGCTGCTTCGCATCATGGCCGGCCTCGACGCGGAGTTTACCGGCGAAGCCTGGGCCGCCGAAGGCGCTCGCGTCGGCTACTTGTCGCAGGAGCCGCAACTCAATCCGGCTAAATCGGTCCGCGACAACGTCATGGAAGGTGTAGCGCCGCAGAAGGCCATTCTCGATCGTTATAACGAGATTGCCATCAACTATTCGGACGAAACCGCCGATGAGATGACCAAGCTCCAGGATGAAATCGAAGCCAAGGGGCTGTGGGATCTCGACTCCAAAGTCGATCAGGCGATGGACGCACTCCGCTGCCCGGCGGACGACGCCGACGTGACGAAACTTTCCGGCGGCGAGCGGCGGCGGGTCGCGCTTTGCCGGCTTCTGTTAGAGCAGCCTGAGCTTTTGCTGCTCGACGAACCGACCAACCATCTCGACGCCGAATTGGTGATGTGGCTCGAGGGGCATTTGCGCAACTATCCGGGCGCTATCCTTATCGTCACCCACGACCGATATTTTCTCGACAATGTCACCGGCTGGATTCTCGAACTCGATCGCGGCCGCGGCATTCCTTACGAAGGCAATTATTCGGCCTGGCTTGCACAGAAACAGAAACGGCTCGCACAGGAAGGACGTGAGGAAGAAGCGCGCCAGCGCACTCTGGCGCGCGAACAGGAATGGATCGCCGCTTCTCCGCGGGCACGACAGGCAAAATCCAAGGCGCGCTATGAGCGTTATGAGGAGTTGCTGAAAAAAGCTGGCGAGAAGCAGACCCAAACCGCGCAGATCGTGATCCCGGTCGCCGAGCGGCTCGGGCAAAACGTCGTCGATTTCGAGAACCTGAAAAAAGGCTTTGGCGACAATGTGCTGATTGACGATCTCACCTTCAAATTGCCGCCCGGCGGCATCGTTGGCATCATTGGGCCGAACGGCGCCGGCAAGACTACGTTGTTCCGCATGATCACGGCGCAAGAAAAGCCCGACCAGGGCACCATCAAGGTCGGTGAGTTCGGTGCATTTCGGCTACGTCGATCAGTCGCGCGACAGCCTCGATGGCAAGAAAACCGTGTGGGAGGAAATTTCGGGAGGCCTTGATCAGATCATGCTCGGCAAGCGCGAAGTCAATTCACGCGCTTATTGCGGGGCGTTTAATTTCAAAGGCGCCGACCAGCAGAAGAAAGTCGGCTCGCTGTCCGGCGGTGAGCGCAACCGCGTCCATCTCGCCAAAATGCTGAAATCCGGCGCTAACCTCCTCCTGCTCGACGAGCCGACCAACGATCTCGATGTTGACACACTGCGCGCGCTGGAAGAGGCGCTGGAGGATTTTGCCGGCTGCGCTGTGATCATCAGCCACGACCGCTGGTTCCTCGATCGGATCGCGACCCACATTCTCGCTTTCGAGGGCGAGAGCCACGTCGAATGGTTCGAAGGCAATTTTCAGGATTACGAGCAGGACAAGATGCGGCGTCTGGGAACCGACACCGTTATTCCGCATCGGATCAAGTATAAGAAATTTAGCCGTTGACCTCTTTTAGCTCACAGGCGGTGACTTAAGTGAGAGGTTGGTGGTTGGCTGCTCTGAATTTGAAGGTAAGCCTCTTCGTAGGTCCTGAAATTCGTGATGGTCGATTGCCCGTCTCTTAGGAATACTTTGTTCACGTGCGATAAATCGGCGGATACGAAGCCTTGTGAATGGGTCGTATAGATCATGTCGGCATTGTCCCCAATTCGTTCACAGGCGGCTCTCTGTTTTGAAAATGATTCAGGATGCAAATAAGATTCTGGCTCTTCAATCAGCCAAAGGCATCTAAGCCCTGTTCGCTTTTTTATGCTGAGAGAGACCCAGGAGACGCAGGAAGCGATCATCTGCCACCGCATTCCCGTGCCGTTTTCGAAAAGACTTCCCAAGCTACGGTCAATGAATGCGTTGTCAAATTTCGTCGCTTGCTCAACGGATGACACTGGCGGCTCAAAGAATACATTGATACCCGACATTCCAATGATGCTTAGAATTCGGTTTAACTCCTGCGACACAAACTGAGGTTGGTATCCGACCTCGTCAACAAACACTTTGATTTGGTCGGCAATCTCTTGCTTTACAACTTCAACTATGTTTTTCGCGGGTAGTTGTTTTAGCTCTCTTCCTGCCGGCATATAAGTGACACAAAATCTTCGCAGTATTTTACCGATTAGGTCTTGCTGCCGCGAACGAAAATCGTCGAACATTTTCCAAGGCTGGGGGATGCGTGTTTCGAACACGATGGTATAGACCGGCATATTGTTTTCGGAAAATTGCAGATTGATTCGTATGCCCTTCGTTTCAATAACCGGCAAATTCAGTTTTTGCCGTTGAGACTCGTATTCGGATAGAATCTCTTCGTCTTTGTCGGCGCCATCAAATTGGAATACAGCGGTGAGGCTTGTTTGCCCTGACGCGAGCCCGGTTGGAAGGTCGCGATCATGTTTATAAGCTTGGAGCGCCTGATCGCCTTCGAAGGCCAAAAAGAACAGCTCGATGGCCTGTAAAAAATTGGATTTTCCGGCATTGTTCGGCCCTATCAAGGCGTTCGTGTTTGCGAAGACAATCTCCTGCTCATCGCGATACGAGCGGTAGTGCTTCACCTTGAATCTGACCAGCTTCATGGCGACGTCTCCGTCATTCGGAGCGCCATGGGGGCGCCGGAAGTCCTGCAAGTATAACTTGTATATATTAATAGTACAAATAAAAAAGTGCAAGCAGCCGCACGGCGCGGAGCGCCGATTTCTGGCGGAACGGCTGGCTAAAGCGGCCGGCAACTACCCACGGTAAAAGTGGCCGCAGTGTTTTCGGAGTTACCGTAAATGGGGTGCCGACACTTTGCCGCCGCACCCGGTAGCCAAGGGCGTTAACGTCGAAGTACGGCGTGCGTCTTCCAGCCTTGTGCGCGAGCCGCGCTCAGCGTCACTTCGCCAGCAGGCCGTTGAGCACCATATCGAGGTGGGCATTAAAATACGACTTCATATCGAGCGGATGGCGATCGTCGAACATCATCATCCAGACGTCCAGCAGCGCGATCGGCGCAATGATCACCAGAGGACACTCGGTTATCGCGGAACGCCGGATCTCGCCGCGATCCATGCCGCGCTGGATCGCCTGTTGGAGCAATTCCACGCAGGGGCGGTGAATTTCCTCGTGGTAACGGTCGGCGAGCGCCGGAAAACGTGACGCCTCGGCGATCAACATGCGCACCACTTCACGACGACGCCGGTCCGCAACGATGTGCTCGTAGATGAAGCTGAACTGCGCCCGCAACAGATCGGCGGTCGAACCGTCGTGCCGTTCAAACATGTCCTGGACGGTGTCGAGCGTCGCCTTCATCAGCTCGCGCACCATCGAAATGAACAAGTGTTCCTTGTTCTCGAAATAGACGTAGATTGTGCCCTTGGTCACGCCGGCCCGCTCGGCGATCTGGCCGAGCGTCGTCATCGCGTAGCCGTTGCGCGAGAACTCGGTGAAGGCGGCTTCGAGGATTTCGTGCGGGCGCTCGGCCTTGCGGCGGCGCCGGGTTTCGGTGCGCGCTTCCATTAGGTCTGTCATCGGACGACCTCTGCTCTAGCGAAGTCAAGTTATTGACTAACCGGATAGTAAATAACTAATCTGGCTTTGTTAAGGGTGGGTTAAGTGAGTATTTGGGTCGGGTCGTTCAGGTGGCGCCAAGGCCAGTCGGCTGCTGCGCATCAGGCCAAGCATTTGGCCGGTCTTGGCTTGTTCGCGCCAAGAGCCGCGGCAATCGCGGCATCGTTGTTGGCATTGGCGGCCTGTGCCGTCGGTCCCGATTTTGCGCCTCCGCCAGCGCCGCCGGGCAGCGGCTACGAGCCGGAAAAGGCCCTGGCACCAACCGTCTCCGCGCCGGCCGCAGGCGGTGCGGCGCAAAGCTTCGTCGACGGCCGCGACATTCCGGGCGAGTGGTGGACGGTATTCCATTCGAAGGAGATCGACGCTCTGATTGCCGAAGCGCTTCGCGCCAATCCGAACTTGCAGGCGGCCCAGGCGGCATTGTGGCAAGCGAAGGAGACGCTTTACGCGCAGGCCGGCACCATGCTGCCGAGCGTGGACGCAAATGGCTCCGTCGTTCGGCAAGCCATTTCGCCGGCTGCGTTCGGCTTTCCCGGGCTTCCTCCAGAGACCTTCAATCTGTTCCAAGCCACGGTCAACGTGTCATACGCGCCCGATATGTTCGGCGGCCAGCGGCGCGCGATCGAAGCCACTGCGGCGGTTGCCGAGAATCAGCGCTTCGTGCTCGAAGCGACGTATTTGACGCTGACTTCAAACGTGGTGACGGCGGCCGTTCAAGAAGCCTCGCTGCGCGGCCAGATCAAAGCGACGCAAGACATCATCAAAGCGGAAACCGACCAGCTCGAGGTTGTCCGCAATCAGTTCCAGGCGGGTGCAGCGACCCGCGCCGATGTCCTGCAGCAGGAATCCGAGGTGGCGACGACTGAGGCCAGCTTGCCGCCGCTGCAAAAGCAACTGGAGCAACAACGTCACGTGCTGCTGGCGTTGATCGGCCGCTTTCCCAGTGAATCGCTGCACGAGCGTCTCACACTGGCGTCATTCCACCTTCCCGTGAAGCTACCGGTGAGCTTGCCGTCGCAGTTAGTCCAGCAGCGGCCCGACGTCCGCGCCGCGCAGGCGCAGTTGCAACAGGCAAGCGCACAGATTGGCGTCGCCATCGCCAACAGGCTGCCGCAATTCGCCATCACCGGAGATATCGGCAGCGCCGCGCTGACGGCGGCGACGTTATTTACACCGGCGACCGCGATCTGGAGCATCGGTGTGGCAGGTACACAGCCGATTTTCCATGGTTTTACTCTTCTGCACCAGGAGCGCGCGGCCAGAGCCGGATTTGAGAAGGCCGACGCACAATATCGTAACACTGTGATCACCGCTTTTCAGAACGTCGCCGATGTGCTCCGCGCGCTACAGCTGGATGCCGCCACACTCAAAGCGCAGCAGCACGCCGTGCGCGCCGCTTCCGACACGTTCGATCTTACGCGCGGCCAGTATCGCCTCGGCGCCATCACCTACGTGGTCCTGTTGAACGCCGAGCGCAGCTATCAACAAGCGCTGCTGGCGTTGGTGCAGGCGCAGGCCGCCCGCTTTGCCGACACCGCCGCGTTGTTCCAGGCGCTGGGCGGCGGCTGGTGGAACCGCATCGATGTCACACCGGACCCATACAGCCCCGGACCGCAAATCGTCCAAGCGGCGAGCGACCGACCGCCGCCGCTGCAACTGGAGTCCAATAAATGATCAAGCGCATGGTGATCATGCTCGTGGCGGTCGCCATCGTGTTCGGTGGAATCTTCGGATTCCAGGTGTTCAAGGGCATCATGATCAAGAAATTCATCAGTGCCCTGAGCAACCCGCCACAGACCATCTCGGTGGCAAAAGCGGCTTACAGCGAATGGCAGCCGAGGCTTGAAGCGGTCGGCAGCCTGCGCGCCGTGAAGGGCGCCGATTTGTCGCTGGAAGTTTCCGGCGTCGTCGAATCGATCACGTTCAATTCCGGCGACGATGTCGAGGAGGGCGCGCTGCTGCTTAAGCTGCGCACCGCTGATGACGTTGCGCGACTACACTCGCTGCAGGCGATGGCGGATCTGAACGACATTACTTACGAGCGTGATCAGAAGCAGTTCAAGATGCAGGCGGTCAGCCAGGCGACGCTCGACACCGATTCCGCCAACCTGAAAAACGCGCAGGCGCAGGTGGCGCAACAGCAAGCCATCATCGACAAAAAGCTGTTACGCGCGCCCTTTTCCGGTCACCTCGGCATTCGCGCCGTGGACCTCGGGCAATATCTCGGTCCCGGCACAGTGATCGTGACGCTGCAGGCGCTCGACCCGATCTATGCGGATTTCTTTGTGCCGCAGCAGGCGGCCGATCAGGTCAGCCTCGGGCAAACTGTCGCCGTCAAGATCGACGCCTTCAAGGACAGGATGTTTAGCGGTGAGATTTCGGCAATCAATCCGAAAGTCGATACTGGCAGCCGCAACGTCCAAGTCCGCGCGACGCTGCAAAACCAAGACCACAAGCTGCTTCCTGGAATGTACGCAACAGTCGATATCACAACCGGATCTCCGCAAAATCATATAACGCTGCCGCAGACGGCGATCACGTACAATCCCTACGGCGACACCGTCTACGTCATCGAGTCAAAAGGCAACGACGCGGATGGCAAGCCGCAACTGACCGCGCGGCAGACCTTCGTCGTCGTCGGGCCGACGCGCGGCGATCAGGTCGCCGTGCTGAAGGGAGTGGATGACGGCGATACGGTTGTTACTGCGGGGCAGATCAAGCTCCACAACGGGTCCGTCGTTTTGATCGATAATTCGGTGACGCCGACGGCGGATGCGGCGCCGGTTCCGATCGATAGATAGCGGGCATTGCCATGAACTTTACCGATATCTTCATTCGCCGGCCGGTCCTCGCCTCGACCATCAGCCTTTTGCTCCTGGTGCTCGGCGTGCGCGCCTACTATGCGCTGCCGGTGCTGCAATATCCGCGCACCGAGAATGCTGTTGTGACCGTCACCACGACCTACTACGGCGCCGATCCCGACGTGGTGGCGGGTTTCATCACAACGCCCCTCGAGATTGCAATCGCGCAAGCTTACGGCATCGACTACATGACGTCGAGCAGCCAAAGCAGCACGTCGACGATCACGGTCTACCTGCGGCTCAACTACGACGCCGACAAGGCGCTGACCGAGATCAATACCAAGATCGCGTCAGTGCTCAATCAGCTCCCGACCGGCACGCAGCAGCCGGTCCTCACCGTCAAGATCGGACAAACTATCGACGCCATGTATCTGGGATTCGACAGCGATACGCTGGCGCCGAACCAGATCACCGATTACCTGACGCGCGTCGTACAGCCCAAGCTGCAGACCATACCGGGCGTGCAAACCGCCGAATTGCTTGGCCAGAAGGTATTCGCGCTGCGAGCCTGGCTTGATCCGCAAAAGCTCGCGGCATTTGGACTGACCGCCACCGACGTCAGTCTGGCGCTGACGGCGAACGACTTTATTTCCGGCATCGGCACCACCAAAGGCCAGATGGTGCAGGTCAATCTGACTGCGTCGACCGGTCTGCATACCGCTGAAGAATTCCGAAACCTGGTCATTAAGCAGAGCAACGGAGCGGTCGTACGCTTGAAGGACGTCGCCAATGTCTCGCTCGGCGCCGAAGACTACGAATCCGAGGTCGGCTTCGACGGCAAGCAGGCGGTCTACATCGGCGTGCAGGTCGCGCCGGCAGCCAATCTTCTTGAAGTCGTTCGCGGCGTGCGCCGCATCTGGCCGGACATTCACGAGCAATTGCCGCGCGGACTCGATGGCGCAATCGTCTACGATTCCACCGAGTTCGTGAATTCCGCCATCTATGAGGTGGTGCTGAGCCTGGTCGAGGCCCTGGTCATTGTCACCCTGGTCGTGTTCATGTTCCTGGGCTCGGTCCGTTCTGCGCTGATACCCACGGTCGCCATTCCGCTGTCGCTTGTCGGCACACTGATCGTCCTTTTGGCGCTTGGCTATTCGATCAATTTGCTCACCCTTCTGGCACTGGTGCTCGCCATCGGGCTTGTGGTCGACGACGCCATCATCGTGGTTGAGAACGTCAGCCGCCACCTTGAAGAAGGCGTGGCGCCAATTCCAGCCGCGATTGCCGCTGCTCGCGAGCTTGGATGGCCGATCATTGCGATGACCGTCGTCTTGGGCGCAGTTTACGTGCCGATTGGCTTTCAGAGCGGGCTGACCGGTGCGCTGTTCGCCGAGTTTGCGTTCGCCCTGGTCGGCGCCGTGACCGTCTCGGGTGTGGTCGCGCTTACGCTGTCACCGATGTTGTGTTCGCGCCTGCTCAAGGCTCCAGATCCGGCGCACCGCGGTTGGGAAGACAAGCTGACACACTACATCGATCTCGCCTTCAACTGGTTGCGCGGCGCCTACGAGCGGCGTCTGCATGGCAGCTTGAACTATTTGCCCGTTACCGTCGTCTTCGCGCTCGTGGTGTTGTCGAGCATCTACTTCCTGTTCATCACCGCCCATACCGAGTTGGCGCCGCAGGAAGATCAGGGCGTCATACTTTCGCAATCGATCGCCGCGCCGAATGCCACCCTCAAGCAAAGGCAGCTCTATTCGCACGAAGTCTATGAAATTTTCTTCCATCACCCGGAGACCGAACACGTCTTTCAAATCGACATGCCGGGCCAGTCGATCTCGGGCATGGCGCTGAAGCCCTGGGATGCACGCACGAAATCGACCAATGCTCTTCAGCCCGTGGTGCAGCAGGAACTCAGCAAGATTTCCGGCATTCGCGTGGTTGCCTTTCAGCCGCCGCCTTTGCCCGGCAGCATCGGATTGCCGGTTCAGTTCGTGATCGGCACGACCGAGCCGTTTGAGCGCTTGTACGATATCGCGCAACAATTCCTGCTCGAAGCGCAGCACAGCGGAAACTTTATCTTTCTCGACTCCGACCTGAAGATCGACAATCCGCAGTCCAATATCACCATCGATCGCGACAAGACGGCGCAGCTCGGATTGAGGATGAGCGACATCGGCGGCGCACTGGCATCAATGCTCGGCGGCGGTTACGTCAACTACTTCAGCATGAGCGGACGTTCCTACAAGGTCATTCCGCAAGTGCAGCAGCGGTTTCGCCTCAATCCGAAGCAGCTGCTCGACTATCACATCCGCACCGCCGACGGGACGCTGGTGCCATTGTCGACGGTCGCGACCGTCTCCACCAAGACCGTTCCGGAGTCACTCAACCACTTCCAGCAGCTCAACAGCGCGACCATCCAGGGCGTCGCCATGCCGGGTGTCCCGCAGGGCGACGCTCTTGCCTACCTGCAGAACCTGGCGGCGCGCATGCTGCCGCGAGATTACTCCGTCGATTACGGCGGATTGAGCCGTCAATACATTCAGGAGAGCAGCGGTTTCGTCACCACTTTTGGCTTCGCGCTGATCATTATCTTCCTGGCGCTGGCGGCTTTGTTCGAAAGCTTCCGCGACCCCGTCATCATCCTGGTGTCGGTGCCGATGTCGATTGCAGGCGCCTTGATTTTCGTCAGCCTTGGCTTCGGCGGCGCCTCGCTCAACATTTATACCGAAGTCGGACTGGTGACGCTGATGGGCCTGATCAGCAAGCACGGCATCTTGATCGTGCAGTTTGCCAACGATTTGCAAGCCGAGGGGCGAGGCAAACGCGAGGCCGTTGAAATGGCCGCGGGAATCAGATTGCGTCCGATCCTGATGACGACCGCGGCCATGGTTCTTGGTGTGGCACCGTTGATTACGGCGAGCGGCGCCGGCGCTGTTTCCCGTGTGCAGATGGGGATCGTCATCGCAGCCGGTCTCTCGATCGGTACGCTGTTTACGTTATTTGTGGTTCCGGCGGCCTATGTGCTGCTGGCGACTGATCGGGTCAAACAAAAAGCGTTTGCGGCGGAGCATGCCGCGCCCGCGGAGTGATGTGAACAAGGCCGATGGAAGATTGGAGCGCGCGGCAATATCTCAAGTTCGAAGATGAACGCACCCGGCCGCCGCGCGATCTCCTGGCGCAAGTGCCGTTGCAACGTCCGCGGCTTGCGGTCGATCTTGGTTGTGGGCCGGGGAACTCGACAGAGCTTCTGATCGAGCGCTTTCCGCGATCCGAAGTTATCGGTCTTGATTCTTCGCCCGACATGCTGCGAAAGGCGCGCGAGCGGCTGCCGAACGTCAAATTCATCGAGGGCGATATCGCGACGTGGACGCCCGAGGAACGTACTGACCTTTTGTTCGCCAATGCCGCGCTCCAGTGGGTGCCCGATCATCCGCGTGTTCTACGGCGGCTGCTCGAAGCCTTAGCCGCCGGCGGCGTGCTCGCGGTGCAAATGCCGGACAACACCGGCGAGCCGGCCAACATGCTTCAGCGCGAAGTGGCCACGAACGGCCCGTGGGCGGCCAAGCTCACCACCGCCGTTCCCCGTGCTGACATGCTGCCGCCTGACGCCTACTACGATCTGCTCCAACCGGTCTGCGCGCACATCGACATTTGGCACAGTGTCTACAATCACGTCATGGCGACGCCGCAAGCGATTGTCGAATGGTTTAAGGGTTCGTCGTTGCAGCCGTATTTGTCGCTGCTCGATGCAGGCATGCGTGAGCGGTTTCTCGCCGCCTATACCGACGGGATTGTCGGGGCCTACAAGCCGCGTGTCGACGGCAAGGTGCTGTTGAAATTTCCGCGGCTCTTTATTGTCGCCGCGCGATAGCGGGCGGCCGGTTGCCGCTTGACACTTTTCACCGGGCCATTACACTTAACCAATCGGTAAAGTAATCCCGTGCGGGGATTCCCGACAATCTTGTTACTCCCGGTCCTCTGGCGAGTGACGAGTAGGATAGCTGCCATCTGAAGCGGCCGTTTCCCGCGCATATGCGAACCGTCGCCGACGGTTCGGACCAGCATAGGAGTTGAACATGACAAATGTCGAAATCATCGGCCCGGCACCGTCGACCTATACGCGGGCCGTCCGCATGGTGTGCGAGGAAAAATCCATCCCCTATGATCTGAAGCAGTCGCCTCCGCATTCGACCGACGTTGACGCGATTTATCCGTTCGGCAAGGTTCCGGTGATGCGCCACGGCGATTTTGAACTGTGCGAGTTGAAAGCGATCGCCACCTATCTCGATCTTGCCTTTCCCGGCCGGAAATTGATTCCAACCGATCCGCGCCATGCCGCGCTAACCGAGCAATGGGTGTCGCTGGTGAATACCAGAATTGACGGAACGCTGGTCCGTACCTATTTGCTCAACTATATTTTTCCGAAGGGCAGTGATGGCTCGCCGGATCGCAAGACCATCGACGCGGTTGTGCCCGCCGTCAAAGAAGAGATCGATCTGCTCGATCGCACCGTTGCGAACGGCGGCTTCCTTGCCGGCGACAGCTTCACCTTCGCCGACATCAACGTGCTGCCGATCCTGGCTTACCTGAAGAACTTTCCTGAATTGGGAGCCGCCATAACGGCGGCGAAATCGTTGTCGGACTACTTCGAGCGCCTTGCCGCGCGGCCGAGCTTTCAGAAGACCGCGCCAGCGCCGCGGCCGCAGACCAAGGCGTCGTAAGCGATTGCATTTCTTTGGCGCCGGTGACAGTACGAGGCGATGAGATTTGCCTCGTACTTTCTGTGCGCCGTTCTGTTCGCGCTTGTGTGTGGTGACAGCGCATCGGCGGCTGATGCGGCCTTCCAGGCCTGGCTGCAATCGCTTTGGCCGCAGGCGCAACAACGCGGCGTTTCTCGTGCGACCTTCGATATGGCGACGCGCGGGCTCGAACCGGATTTATCGCTGCCGGAACTTGTCATACCGGGACGACCGGAGCCGGCCGCGGCGGGACAGCCGGAATTCGTCCAGACACCGGCCGATTACCTGAAGGAAGCGTCGATCGAACGGCTCGCGGCGGAAGGCCGCAAGCTGCTCGATCAGTATCGTGCGCAGCTAACCGGCATCGAACGCCAGTTCGGCGTGCCGCCGACCATCCTGCTCGCAATCTTCGGACGCGAGACCGACTACGGCCGCTCGCATGACTCGCGCAACGCCATCCGCGTACTGGCCACGCAGGCCTACTTGGGCAAGCGCAAGGACAAATTTCGCGAGGAATTCCTGCTCGCTCTCAAGATGCTGGAAGACGGTTACGCCAAACTCGCCGACATGAAAAGCTCGTGGGCCGGCGCCATGGGGCTCACGCAATTTCTGCCGTCTGATTTTTACAAATACGCGGTCGATTTCGACGGCGATGGCCGCAGCGACATCTGGCACTCGATACCCGATGCGCTTGCGTCGGCGGCGAAGCAACTTGTCGACAAAGGGTGGCAACGCGATCTGCGCTGGTCCTACGAAGTGCGCGCGCCAAGCAACGTCGATTGTACGATCGGCGTTCCGGAGAACACGAAGCCGATCGGCGAGTGGCTCAAGCTTGGTTTCGTTCCCGCCTATGGACGTAACATTTCCGCCGCGGAGCGCGCCGAGCCCGCGTCGCTCTTGCAGCCGTCCGGCGTTTACGGCCCCGCTTTCCTCGCCACCAAGAACTATTTCGCGATCAAGGAGTACAATTTTTCCGACCTCTATGTGCTCTTCGTCGGTCATCTTGGCGACCTCATGGTCGATCCCCGACCATTCGAAACGCCCTGGGGCAAGGTGGCACAGCTCCCGACGCGCGATCTCGACCGCATGCAGGAAATTCTTACCGCGCGCGGCTTCTATCACGACAAGATCGACGGCAAAGCGGGGATGAAAACGCGCGCTGCGCTGGGCGAATATCAGAAGCGAAGCGGGTTCAAAGTTGATTGCTGGCCGACCGCGGCGCTGCTCGCGCACATGGAAAAGCCCGAAACCAGGTAGGACTCAAAGTAGAGCTCGAAATCGGCGCGGGGAAACCACGCGCCAGCCTCTCAGCTGGAGCGTGGCTTCGCCAAGCGTCGGTCGAATGCATTAGTAGTACCAGCGGCGGCCGTACCAGCCGTAACGCCGATAACCGTAGCCATAACCATAACGCGGTCTGACGCGTGCGCAGCCGTAATAGCCGCAGACCACGGCGGCCTTTTCAACCAGCCCGCCATCGGCGGTCGCGACACCAAGCGCACTCGGTGACGCAGGCGTCATCGCGCTGGCCTGATTGGCAAATGCTCCAGCCGAAAGAAGGGCAGCGGCCCCGAGCGCCGTGAGAAGTGTCTTACGCATTGTTGTTCTCCTAAGGAACGACTTCAGTGATCGCAACGTAGTCTGAAACGGCAAGAAGTTCTGTGACCGGAGTCACACGGCGGTTTATTAGGTCGAGTTTTTCAGGTCGCGAAAAGAATGAATGAATTTTAATCTTCGCCCGGTATCGCGGGCGGCAAGTTGTCGTCGCTCGAATAGCCCAGCACGTGCGCATAGTTCTTGCTTTTGATCGACCCGGTGACGCCCGGATCATAAGGATGCTGCGCGGCGTAACGCGAGCGAGCACGTTCGGCAACGACTTCGCCTGGTATGGCGGCCGGCTGGCAGATGTGACGGCCGCTCGAGCGGCGCATCAGATCAACATGAATGTGATTGTAGTGATAGACGTTGGCGCCGGGCGCCAACACCGTGGTGAAGTCCTGGCATGCCGCAAATTGCACATCGTGCAGAAAGCCTTGTTCCTCCGGCGAACCGTGCCAGCCGTATTGCACGCTGATCTTGTGACCGTCGGCTAGCGTAAACTCGGCGATGTCGAGCGCATTGCCGAAAGCGTGCTCGGAAATGTGCGCGTTCGGATCGCCGTTCATCCCGCGACAGGAATACGCGGAAATTTGTTTGATCTCGACGACGGGCTGCCGGAACCAGCGGAGCGCGGCCGGCTGCACCGCCGCTGTGATCCATTGATCAAGCGCCGAGACGATCGGGCACGCAAGCGTCGCCGCCGGCTTCACCGCGACCGGCCCGACCGTTCCAGTCACCATCGGCGCGCGGGGCGGACCGAGCGGTATGTGCTCTTCCACTCCGGGCGGCATCGGTTCGGCGCGTTGCGAGTAATCTGATGGCGGGTAGCTTTGCGGATAACTTTGCGGCGGATAATTTGGCGGCGGATAGCTTGGTGGCGGATACGCCGCCACCGGCGGCGCGCTGAGGCGCGCCGCGGGCGTACTGCCGTAGGGCCGCGGCGGACTGGGCTCAAAACCCGAATCGTCTTCTTCAGGCGGCGAAACGCCGGGAGGATAAAGCGACATCGGCGCGCCGGCCTGCTGCGAAGCCGGCAGGGGATAATTTTGTGGCGGACCACTTTGTGCTGGTGCGGAAGGCGGCGGACCATATTGAGCGGGGCTGAATCGCGGCGCGATGGGTGGTGGCAGCGGCGGCGGCAACCCGTTCGACGAGGCCACCGGCCAGCGCGGGGGCAGCGCGGCATCGGGGATCGTGCCCGGCGGACGCAACGGCTCGTCGTCGTAGCCGAGCGGCGCGCTCTCGCCGAGCGCCGACACCCGCAGCGGATAATCGGCGCCACATATGCCCGGGCCTTCGATCGCGGAGATGCGTACGCGTTCCGCGCCTTCTTTCACGGCGCCGGAATTGAGACAGGCCGCTTCGGCTTCGCCCCGCCACGCTTCGCGCTCGCCGGAGAGGTAATGGCTGCAGCCGGCGAGTGCGACCAACGCGGCAACGACGGCGGAGCCAAACAGCAACCACGGAACGCTACGCGACATAATCCAGACAATGCGAGATAGTCCGTTAAGGACTGTTCAATGATGTCGTGCGTTCGCGCGCGAAGACTGTGTTAACCATGCCGGCGGCGCGATCGCTCTTGATCGCGTGCCGTCTTTTGGGCCACATCATCGCGGCGACGGGGAGAGCGGGAAATGGAAGGCAAGGCGAGACATATTTTTCCCATTCTCGCCACCGGCGTCGTGGTTTTTGTTGCGAGCGCCGCCGTAACGTATGTGAACATCGGCCTTCGGGTCGACTTCGTGCGGCGCTGGCTTTCCGCCTTCATCGTCGGTTGGCCGGTCGCCGCTGTGACCGCTTACGTCGCCTTCCCCTTGGTGCGCGGCGCGACTGCTCGCATCGTCGCGCTGATCGAGCGCCGATGATGTTGGGCGCGCTCGATCTTGCCCGCCGCATCGAAGCCGGCGAACTCACCCCGCGTGCGGTCGTCGAACTTTGCGCCGAGGCGATCGCGGCAAGCGAGGCCAAGGTCGGTGCGTTCGTGACGCTCGATCTCGATGGCGCACGGCGTGCGGCCGATGACTTCTCGTCTTGCGGCCATGCCGCTGCACGGTCTGCCCGTCGGTATCAAAGACATCTACGATACCGCCGACCTGCCGACGCAATACGGCTCGCCGATATATGCCGGATATCGACCCCGCGCCGATGCAGCTGCGGTTTCGTTGGTCCGCCGCGCCGGTGGCTTGATCCTCGGCAAGACGGTGACAACCCAGTTTGCCTTTATGGTACCGGCCGGCACGCGCAACCCGCGCAATCTTGCGCATACGCCGGGTGGCTCGTCGTCGGGTTCGGCGGCGGCTGTTGCCGCCGGGATGGTGCCGATTGCGTTCGGCAGTCAAACCGCGGGCTCTGTCATTCGGCCGGCGGCCTTTTGCGGCGTTGCGGGTTTCAAACCGTCGTACCGGCTTATTCCGACTGTCGGCATGAAATGCCTGGCCTGGCATCTCGATACGGTCGGCCTTTACGCTGCCGGGGTTGCCGATGTCGCGTTCGCGACGGCCGCGATCACGGGTCGGGATCTGCGCGTCGATCGGGGCGCGCCCGCGCCGCCGCGCATCGGCTTTGTGCGCACCCATCTGTGGCCGCAGGCAAGCGCAGCGATGCAGAAAGCCGTCGAAACCGCCGCCCGCGCGGCACAACAAGCCGGCGCAATGGTGAGCGAATTGAGCGCGCCTCCTTTCCTTGAAGAGGCTTACCGCGCCCAGTTCATCATTCAGGACTATGAGGCCTTTCGTGCGTTGGCGTTCGAATATGATTGCCATCCGAATGAGGTCGCGCGACCGTTGCGCGAGCATCTCGACCGAGCGGCTGAGATCACGGCGGAGGACTACGATGCGGCGCGGCGCACCGCATCGCGCGGACGCCGCGCGCTTGCCGACTTCATGAGCGGCATCGACGTGATCCTTGCACCGTCGGCGCCAGGCGCCGCGCCCGAAGGCCTCGGCTCGACCGGCGACGCGGCATTCAACCGATTATGGACGTTGATGGGAACGCCGTGCGTCAACGTTCCGGGATTGGATGACGGCGAGCTTCCGCTCGGCGTACAAATCATCGGTGGTTTTGGCGGCGATCGCGGGGCGCTGGAAGCCGCGTTGTTTGTCGAGCGCGCTATCGCACGCGCCTGAGCTGCGCTTGCTCTCGCGAGGCTATTCCGCGGCGCGGCGCACCGCGGCCAGCGGATCGTAATTCAGGATCGGCGCCAGCCATTTCTCGGCTTCGGCAAATGTCCAGCTTTTGCGTTTGGCGTAATCCTCGACCTGATCGCGCTCGATCTTGCCGACGCCGAAGTAATAACTTTCCGGGTGACTGAAATAAAAACCGCACACCGAGGCGCCCGGCCACATCGCGAAGCTTTCCGTCAGCCGCACGCCGGTCTGCCGCTCGCCGTCGAGCAGCGTGAACAACGTCGCTTTCTCGGTATGATCCGGTTGCGCCGGATAACCCGGCGCCGGACGGATGCCGCGGTATTTTTCGGCGATGAGTTCGCTCTTGGCGAGCGTCTCCTCGGGCGCGTAAGCCCAAAATTCCTTGCGCACACGCCGGTGCAAGTACTCGGCGAACGCTTCGGCAAGACGATCGGCCAGCGCCTTGGCGAGGATCGCGGAATAATCGTCATTGGCACGTTTGTATCGCTCGACCACGGCTTCCTCGCCGATGCCCGTGGTCACGGCGAAGCCCCCGATGTAGTCGGCAAGCCCGCTCGCGCGCGGCGCGATGAAATCAGCGAGCGCGACATTGGCGCGGCCCTCGCGGCGCGGTAGCTGCTGGCGCAGCGTGTGCACGACGGCAATCGGCATGCTGCGCGCTTCATGGCCGAAAATGAGAATATCGTCGCCTTCGCTGTTCGCCGGCCATAAACCGATCACCGCGTTGGCGCGGAACCAGCGCTCGTCGACGAGCCGCCGCAGCATCTCCTGCGCGTCGGCGAACAGATTGCGCGCGGCTTCGCCGACGGTGGCGTCGTCGAGAATGGCCGGGAACTTGCCATTGAGCTCCCATGTCGCGAAGAACGGAGTCCAGTCAATGAAATCGACAAGTTCGGAAATTGGCACGTCGGCAAGCCGATGTGTGCCAAGGCGCTGCGGCACCGGTGGCAGATAATTCCCGGACCAATTGAATTTCAGCGCATTGAGGCGGGCATCGGCGAGCGCGAGCCGGCTTTTGTTCTCTTCTCCGCGGGCATGTGCCGCTGCGATGCGGGCATATTCGGCACGGACTTCGGTCACAGTGTTCGCGCGCGTCTCGGGGGAGAGGAGCTTCGAGACTACGCCAACGGCGCGGCTCGCATCGTTGACATAGACGGTTTGGCCGCGCCGGTAATTCGGGTAAATCTTTACCGCGGTATGCACGCGGCTCGTGGTCGCCCCGCCGATCAGGAGCGGTACTTCGAAGCCTTGCCGCTCCATCTCGGCGGCGACATGACACATCTCGTCGAGCGAGGGTGTGATGAGACCGGAGAGGCCGATGATATCGGCGCGTTCGGTGATCGCCGCCTGCAGGATCTTCTCCGCCGGCGCCATAACGCCGAGATCGACGACCTCATAATTGTTGCAGGCCAGAACGACGCCGACAATGTTCTTGCCGATGTCGTGCACGTCGCCTTTGACGGTGGCGAGCACGATCTTGCCGTTCGAAGACGAATGCGCCCGCCCGTCTTTATCCTGCTCCATGTAGGGCAAGAGATGAGCGACGGCCTGCTTCATCACCCGCGCCGATTTCACAACTTGCGGCAGGAACATGCGGCCGGAGCCGAACAAATCTCCGACGACGTTCATGCCGTCCATAAGGGGGCCTTCAATCACCGCAAGCGGGCGCGGCGCCTTAAGGCGGGCTTCTTCGACGTCCGCAGCGATGAAATCAGTGATGCCGTGGACCAGCGCGTGCGACAGCCGCCGCTCCACCGGCCATTCACGCCACGCAAGATCGGCTTCCTTGCGCTCCTTGCCATGACCGCGGTGGCGTTGGGCGAGCGCGAGGAGGCGCTCGGCCGCATCGCTGCGCCGGTTGAGTGCTACGTCTTCGCACGCGGTTCGCAATTCCGCATCGAGGTCGTCATAGACCGCCATTTGGCCGGCATTGACGATGCCCATGTCCATGCCGGCGGCGATGGCGTGGTAGAGAAAGACCGAGTGCATCGCCTCACGCACTGGTTCATTGCCGCGAAACGAAAAAGAGAAATTCGACACGCCGCCGGAGACATGAGCGTGCGGAAGGTTCTGCCTGATCCAGCGCGCCGCTTCGATGAAGGCGACACCGTAGCCGTTGTGCTCTTCCATTCCGGTCGCCACGGCAAAAATATTCGGGTCGAAGATGATGTCTTGCGGCGGGAAACCGATCCGGTTGACGAGGATGTCGTAGGCGCGCGCGGCAATCGCGGTCTTGCGCTCAAGCGTGTCGGCCTGGCCGGCTTCGTCGAATGCCATCACGACCACTGCCGCGCCGTGACGGCGGACAATCTCGGCGTGGCGAATGAACGCCTCTTCGCCTTCCTTGAGCGAGATCGAGTTGACCACCGACTTGCCCTGAACGCATTTCAGTCCCGCCTCAATCACCGAGAATTTCGAGGAGTCGATCATCACCGGCACGCGGGCAATATCGGGTTCGGCAGCGATGAGATTGAGAAACGTGGTCATGGCCTGCTCCGAATCGAGCAGGCCCTCGTCCATGTTGACGTCGAGAATTTGCGCGCCGTTTTCCACCTGGTCGCGCGCGACCGCGAGTGCGGCGGTGTAATCGCCGGCGGTGATGTACTTGCGGAACCGGGCCGATCCGGTGACGTTGGTACGCTCGCCGACATTGACGAACGGAATCGCCGGCGTCAGCGTAAAGGCTTCGAGGCCGGAGAGCCGCAAGTGCGGCGGGATTGTAGGAATTTGCCGCGGTGTCTTGCCAGCCATAGCTGCCGCGATGGCGCGAATGTGATCTGGCGTCGTTCCGCAGCAACCGCCGACGATATTGACGAGGCCGGCGTCGGCAAACTCGCCGAGCTGCGCCGCCATGATCTGCGGACTCTCGTCGTAATGGCCAAATTCGTTGGGCAATCCGGCATTGGGATAGGCGCAAATCAGCGTGTCGGCGACGCGCCCCAGTTCCGCGATGTGGGCGCGCATCTGGCGCGCGCCGAGGGCGCAATTCAGTCCGATCGACAGCGGGGCGGCGTGAGCCACCGAATTCCAGAATGCCTCGGGAGTCTGCCCAGAGAGAATGCGCCCCGCCCGGTCGACGATGGTGCCCGAGATCATTACCGGCAGGCGAACGCCGCGCTCTTTCATGACTTCGGCGCAGGCGAAGATCGCAGCTTTGGCATTGAGTGTGTCGAAGATCGTCTCGATCAGCAGAATGTCGACGCCGCCGTCGAGAAGGCCGCGGACCTGTTCGCCGTAAGCGATGCGCAACGCGTCGAACGTGACGGCGCGAAAGCTCGGATTCAGCACATCAGGTGAGATTGACGCGGTGCGATTGGTTGGCCCGATGGCGCCCGCGACGAAACGTGGCCGGCCGTCTTCATCCTGCGCGACATTTGCCGCTTCACGCGCCAAGCGCGCGCCTTCGACGTTCAGTTCGTGGGCAATTTCGGCCATGCCATAGTCGGCCTGCGCAATGCGGGTCGAGGAGAACGTGTTGGTAGAGACAATGTCCGCGCCGGCACGGAAATAGGCGAGGTGGATCGCGCGCACCGCGCCGGGGCGGCTGAGGTTGAGAAGATCGTTGTTACCGCGGACCTCACGATTCCAGGCATCAAAGCGGGCGCCGCGATAGCCCTCCTCGTCGAGACCCAATGCCTGGATCATCGTTCCCATCGCGCCGTCAAGGACGAGAATGCGTTCAGCCGCGAGGTGACGCAGCGTTGTTTCTTTCTTTGGCTCGATGGGTGATGGGTTGGCCACTGTTTCAAGCCTGTTCAGTTTCGATACCGGAAAGAGCGTGAGCGGATTGCTGTTTGCCTGGCCGCAGTCCGAGCAGGTGACAGATCGCATAGACCAGATCGGCGCGGTTCATGGTGTAGAAATGGAAATCAGTGACGCCGTTGTCGACCAGATCGAGCACCTGTTCGGCAGCGACCGCGGCGGCGATCAGTTTGCGAGTCGCAGGATCATCGTCGAGGCCGTCGAAACGTGCCGCCAGCCAATGCGGGACCGAAGCGCCGGTACGCGCGGCGAAACTCCTGGCCTGCTTGAAATTTTGCACCGGCAGAATGCCGGGCACGATCGGGATTTCGATGCCTGCGGCGCGCACGCGGTCGAGATAGCGGAAGTAAAGACTGTTCTCGAAAAAGAATTGGGTAATGGCGCGCGATGCTCCGGCATCGACCTTGGCCTTGAGCATGTCGATGTCGGCGGCGACGCTCGTGCTGTCGGGGTGTTTCTCGGGATAGGCGGAAACGGATACTTCGATATCGGCGATCCGCTTGATGCCGGTGACGAGATCGGCGGCGTTGCGATAGCCGCCGGGATGCGGTGCATATTTTTCACCGATGCCGCCGACCGGATCGCCGCGCAGTGCGACAATGTGGCGGACGCCAGCATGGGCGTACGCACCGATCACCGCGTCGACCTCGGCACGGCTGGCGGCGACGCAAGTCAGATGCGCAGCAGGCGTCAGCATTGTCTCGGTGAGGATGCGCTTGACGGTCGCGTGCGTGCGCTCGCGCGTCGAGCCGCCGGCGCCATAAGTGACGGAGACGAAATGCGGCAGCAGCGGCGCCAACCGGCCGATCGCCTCCCATAGCGTTTGTTCCATATCCTCGGTTCTGGGCGGAAAAAATTCGAACGAGACGCGAATGGCGCGCTTGGCGCTCGTCTCGGCGAACCGGCTCAGGCGTGGAGCGTCCATTAGGCCACCTCACGCGCCGCCGGTGCAGCCATCACGATGCGTGGGTCGCGCCCAAGCCAAATGGCAACCGCGATCTTCGCCTGCGGTCCCGGCGCCAACGTTTGCTGATTGATGAAATCGAGGCCGGCGGCTTCGATCCACTGCGTCACCGTCTCGGCCGCGAAGCCGAGCCGGCGGTGCGCGTGCTCGTCGCGCAGAAACTCCATGTCGTGGGGCGCAAAATCAATCACAAGCAGGCGTCCGCCCGGGCGCAGCACGCGTGCCGCCTCGCGGATCGCCCGACCGCTATCGTCGAGGAAGTGCAGAACTTGATGAATGATGACAACGTCGAACGAATCTCGCGGCAAGGGGAGATCGTAAATGTCGCCGTGGCGCACGCTGCAGTGCTTGAAACCGGGCCGATCGAGATGCTCGCGAGCGAGCGCCAGCATGTCCAACGAAAGATCGAGGCCAAGGCCGCGCTCGATCTTGCCGGCGAAAAGCTCAAGCATGCGCCCGGTACCGGTGCCGAGATCGAGCAGCGAGCGGATCGGGACGCCGTCGAGCGCCGCGCAAACCGCCGCCTCGACTGCGGCATCGGCCACATGCAATTGGCGGATACGGTCCCACTCGGCGGCATGGCGGCGGAAGTAGTTTTGTGCCGCGGCGGCGCGCGAAGCGCGCACGGCGGAAAGCCGCTCGCGATCGCGCGCGATAATCGGATCGTTGGGATCGAGCCGCGCGATGAGAGTGCGGGCGATGTCGGCGGCGCCGCCGTGCTCGCCCAGACGAAAGAACGCCCATGAGCCTTCGCGATGCCGCTGAACCAGCCCCGCTTCAGCCAGGAGGCGCAGATGCCGAGAAAGGCGCGGTTGCGATTGGCGCAGGATTGCGGTGAGATCGGTCACCGTAAGCTCTGCTTCCGCAATCAGCATGAGCAACCTCAACCTGGTGGCCTCGGCCGCGGCTTTGAGGGTGGCAGTCAGTACTGGAAAACCGAGTTGGGCAGCGTCCATTTTTATGCCAATCCACGCGCTCCGATCATGACATAAAGATATCTTTATGCGGTTAACTTGGCAAGTCCCGGTGGGAAATTTCCCACAAAAGGGGAAATTGGCCGTCATTCGAGGGTCTCGCTCGCGGCGCCTTGGTCCGTCAGGGCGTGGAAGCCCTTGGCAGCCCTTGGCGCTCGCGCAGTCAGCGTGCGAATCTTCCCGGATGGCCAAAACAGGCAAGCCCACCGACCAGAGCGACCTGCGCGACGGGGAAATCGCGGTCGAACTGCCGCCCAGCTTCGATGCGTCACTCTATTATATCGGGCGCATTCGTACGCCCTGGAAACGGCGCGAAGACTGTCCGAAAAATCCCCGCGAAACCGACACGGAATGCACGATCGTGTTCGATCCGCGCTGGGTCGAAGGGCTGTCAGGCCTCGAAACCGTCAGCCACGTGGTCGTGCTTTATTGGATGGATCGCGCGCGACGCGACCTCGTCTTGCAGTCGCCACGCCACTACGCCGAGCGGCGTGGCACGTTCGCGCTGCGCTCGCCGGTGCGGCCCAATCCAATCGCCGTATCAGTTGCGCGACTGGTGCGGATCGAAGGCAATACGCTTACGGTCGTCGGGCTCGATTGCGTCGACGACACGCCGCTTCTCGATCTCAAGCCGTATTTTGCCTCGACAAACTCGGTGCCCGACGCTGCAGTTGGCTGGCACAGTGCAAGGAAAAGCTGACCTCACCACAGCGGCGGTACTTCACCGACCCGCAGCATGCCGAGGTAGACCGATCCGTCAGCGAAGCGCAACGGCAGAACGGTCGCCGGCTGTTTGTCGATTGATGATGGCTGTCCCATCTTTTTGAGATTCTCGACTATGCTCGCGGCGGCGGTTTGTCGAAGCGCCCCGCCCAATCCCGGTATCAGGCGATCAAGCGCTGCTGCGCCTTGCGCTGTCGCGCCATTGGTCCCGGCCAGCCGGTCGATGCCTTGGCCGATCATGCGATCGACGCCGAGGAGCGGGACCAGATTCTCGATACCGGCGATCGCCACGTTTATCAGACCGTCGAGCTTGCCTTGCGCATTCAGGCTGAGTTTGCCGGCACCGACGACAACGACGTTGGTCTTTGCAAGGCGCAGCGACTTGATTTCAATCCCGCCGTCCCGGGCGTTCTGCAACTCGCGCCAGCGCACCGCCCATGGCTTCGGCGACAAATCCTCAAGTCCTCTCAGCACTACGTCGATTTCACCCTCGATCGGCTCGGCAAGGATGGGATGAAGCGTTGGCGCCGTAGCCCCGACGAGGTGCACGGTCATTTCGATGACTGGATGGTTATGAGGCGAGCCGCCAATGACGCGGCCCCGCAATTCCGCAGTTTTAACGCCGAAAATTGTACTGATGCTGACCCCGGCGCGATCGACGTGCGCTCGATCAAGCTGAATGGAAACGGCATCAGGGTCGGGTGGCAATCCAGTTACCGTCAACCGCGCGCGCCCCCAGTCCGCACTCCAGCCTGGCGCCTGGTTTGAATCGGCCACAGTCATTGGGCCGCTGACTTCACCCACCAACCGCGTTGGGTGCCAAACCTCCGCGGTAAAGCTGATGGCTCTCGCTTTGACGGCGTAAAGCGGTTGTCCGCTTCCGACCTGTGCAGCGGCGTCGATGCACTTCGCTTCGATACGAAACGGAAATCCGCCAATGGATTGCGAGCCGCACGAATAGATTCTGCCGGCAGCCGCTTCGCGTTCCACCCAGCCGGCCAGCGTACGATCGGCGACGGCGGAGGCATAATACCACAGCCAGACCCACGCGACCGCAAGCACGATGACTAGCGTGATGGGCGCCAGAATCGGCCACCATCGGCGCCGGACCGGACCTGCAGGGGATTTTCCGAACCGCCGTTCCGCCGGACGCATCATGTTCAGAGGAGACTCACCTTGCATTGTGTCTCTTCGCCTGCCGAGTGCGGCGTTTCAAAGACCGGCCATTGCGCCGCCGGGCGCCGATTGTTATGCGCAACGGCATCATCTGGCGAGCGGAAGTTCCAACCGGAGTCAACGAGGGCGATGCACGCGGTCGACGCGAACACCGGCGAAGATCTCTGGGTATTTGGCTATGGCTCGCTGATGTGGCGTCCCGGCTTCGATTTCATCGAACGCGTGCCGGCGCGGCTGATCGGACTGCATCGCGCGCTCTGCGTCTATTCTTTCGTTCACCGTGGCACCCCGGAGCGGCCCGGACTTGTCCTCGGACTCGACCGCGGCGGCATGTGCCGCGGCATCGCTTTTCGGGTCGCCGCCGCGGCACGCGCCGCGACCGTCGCTTATTTGCGATCGCGCGAGCAGGTTACCACCGTTTATCTGGAAACGGTGCGTCGTATCGAACTTGAGGAAAGAGCGAAGCGGCAGGTGAGGGCGCTCTGCTTCATCGTCGATCGCAGTCATGTGCAATATGCCGGGCGGCTGACGCTGGACGAGTGCCTGCACCACGTGCGGCAGGGTCACGGCAGTTCCGGCGCCAATCGTGACTACGTCGTTGAGACCGCGCGCGCGCTCGAGGCGTTGGGCTATCGCGAGACCGATCTGCACCGCATCACTGAACGGCTCGGCGGGGCAGGTCTGGCCAAGCGGTATTATACCGGAAGACTCAGCTCTTCTGGATACTTGATTGTTCGCCTTCGGCGACGAGCCGCGCGGTTGCTTCCTCCAACACGGCCTGCAGACGTTCAAGAAATGCGCGCTTGTCGAGACCGGGTTCGATCGGGTCAAGGACTTCGACCAACACTGTTCCGGGATAACGGCGGAGCGTGCGGCGTGGCCAGAACAATCCGGAATTGAGTGCGATTGGCACGCAGGGCAGGCCGATCTCAGCGTAGAGGTAAGCGACACCGGGCAGATACCGCGGCTTGGCGCCCGGCGCGCGCCGCGTTCCTTCGGGGAAGATGACAATCTGGCGCGCTTCCGGAATTTCTTCGCGCACGCGTGTCGCCATCTGCGAAAGCGCCGCGGCGCGCGCACCGCGATTGATGGGAATCATCCGCGCTTTGGACGCAAGCCAGCCGAATAGGGGTATCCACATCAGTTCGCGCTTCAGCACGTAGGTCGGATCCGGCAGCAGCATGAACAGCGCAAATGTCTCCCACAGCGATTGGTGTTTGCAGGCGACGATGTATGCGCCTTGCGGAAGTTTCTCACGTCCGCGCCACTCGACCTTGACGTTGCAGATCACTCGCAGCAGCCACAGCGTGCTGCGGCTATAATGCCGCAAAACGCCGAGCATGAAGCTGCGCGGCAGCAAAAGGGTCGGCAGCGCGACGATCATTCGCGCGATGATGTTGATGTAGAACAGCGCGTTGAAAACAAGCGAGCGGACAAATACTGCAAACGAATGAGACAAAGCGGACCCGGTTTCAGCGCAATTGATCGCGTGGGCGAACGTCGGAAACGCGCGTGGCGCCAGCCTCGGCCGCAACTGTATCGAAGCGCATGCGCAGGTTGGCAAATAGGTATTTGAAATATTCCGATAGCACCAGCTTGGTGGTTGCGCCGTTGGCCCACCACGGCTCGACGCGCAAGCGGTCGGAGACCACCGGGAACGGAATCAGCGTGACGTCCGGAAGCTGGTGCGCGATCTCGGCGAGCGCCCGCGGCATATGGTAGGCGGACGTCACAATGATGAGCGAGTGGAAGCCGCGGTCGATCGCCCAACGGCGTGTCTGCACCGCATTCCCGAGCGTGTTGACCGCCGAGTAATCCAGGTCGACGCAGCACGCAAGAATGCGGCCGTAATCGGTGACCTGTCGCGCGATGTCGTTGGTGGTGGTGCCGGGATTGACGCCGGTGATGAGGAGCCGCTTGCCGCGATGTGCGGCAAGAAGTTCCAGCGCATCGGATACGCGCGCGGTACCGCCTGTCAAGACGACGATGCCGTCGGCGTTGCTGCGAAGGGTGACTTCCTCATTCGGCAATAAACGGAGGAAAAGCCCGAAGCCGACGACAAATGCGATGCCGGCGAGGACGACAAGTCTGACGGCAAAATATCTGATGCGCCGCGCTGCGACGGCGTCGTCAAGGCTAAGCATCGCCGCGCGTGTCCCCGCGCCGAGTTTCGTTTTGCCGGCCCCCGGCGGCCCCAATCATAACAACTCCAGTAGCCAATTGATCGTGTTTTCTGTGTTTCAGTCGATGGCCTTCAGCGTGCGGTTGACCGTTTGGCGCGAGGCGAACGCCGTTACCAGCGCCATGAACACGATTTGCAGCAAAATGGCCATATAGCCGGAAACGCCGATGGTCAGATTGCCGAACAATGCGGCGATCTCGTCGCCTCCGGCAGTTCCTGCAAGCCAGGAGTTCGCCGCCTCAACGACGGCAAACAGCAGAATCGCCGCCCCGCCGCCGATTGCGCCCCCCTTGAAGCCCAGCGCCAGAAAATGCCGCTGGAATTGATCGGCAATGAACGCGTCTGTCGCGCCGACGTAATGCAGGACTTCAATGATCGGCCGGTTGGCCGCCATGGTCCCGCGGGTGGCGAAAGTGACAGAGAGGACCGTTGCCGCCAGCACCAACGCCAGGATCGCAACGCCGCCGCCGACGGCTGTTCCCGCCATGGTGCGCATTCGATCGATCCAGCGACGATGGTCGTCGAGGCTCGCGGTCGCAACCTGAGCAGCGAGGACTTGGCGCAGCGCAGTAAAATCGGGCCGCGCGCCAGAGGCGAGCTTGATCACGATCAGGCGAGGGATCGGGAGATCCTCCAGCGCCAAGCCCGAGCCAAGCCACGGCTCTACCAGGCGCGCGGACTCGTTCCTGCTGTAGATTCGCACGTCCGCAGTACCGACGGCCGCGCGCGCGAGGTCGGCTGCCTTGCGCAAATCCAGCTCGATGTCGCGACCAGGCGTGGGGCGCACCTGGATCGTTACTTCACGGCCCACTTCCGACTGCCAGTCGCTTGCCGCATTCAACACCACCATCGCGGCTCCGGTCGTGAGCGCTGCCAGGAAAGTCATGATGGCGACGACGGCAGTCAGTGAGCGCCCGGCGATCGAATTCTTTGGAACGATTGGCGCTGCCGTTGGCACCGAGCCGACGACTGCTGGAGACGCGGCCAGGTCGTCCCACGGCTCCGCCATGGTTTCGACCGGCTCAATCATAGACATGAAGGCGACCCTCATGCAGAACCAATCGACGCGCGTCGTATTCGTCCATCAGTGCAATGTCGTGGGTGGCAATGACGACTGCGGTCCCTGACTTGTTGAGCTCGATGAAAAGCCGCAGCAGCCGTTGGCCGAGATTGGGGTCGACGTTACCCGTGGGCTCGTCGGCGAGCAAAAGCTGAGGACGAGCGATCACGGCGCGCGCGATGGCCGCGCGTTGCTTTTCTCCGCCCGAGAGAATAGCTGGCAGCGCCTCCATCCGCTCACCGAGTCCCACCCATTGCAGCAGTTCGACGACCTCGGCCCGGTATTCAGATTCCCCCTTGCCGAGGACGCGCAGGGGCAACGCCACATTTTCGTAGGTGGTCATGTGATCGAGGAGCCGGAAATCCTGAAAGACGATGCCGATCCGCCGCCGCAGGTTGGCGCGATCGTCTTTGCTCAGCCTGGCGGTGTCCTGATCGAACATGTTGATGAGGCCGCGCGTTGGCCGCAGCGACAACAGCATCAAACGCAGCAGCGAGGTCTTGCCGGCGCCCGACGGTCCGGTCAGGAACTGGAACGAGTGGCCGTCGATAGCGAAATTGAGGTCGCGCAGCACTTCGGAGCCAGGCCCGTAACGCAAACCGACATTTTCAAACCGGATCACGCCATCCTCCGAACGTCCGGGATACTGGCAAATCTATGATCTAGTGTGGTTTTTTGATGTGAGCTTGATCGTTCGAGCTTCCGGACCAATGGCTCGGAACCTCAAAATTCTTCTCCACCACTGGGCAGTCGCACTGATTCGCATCCCCACATATGGGTAATAGCACGATGCGCCGGTTGAGGCGGGTATGGTTTCGAATCCATTAACGGATCGGTCGCTAAGGTTGCACCAGTGAAGCGCGCTCGCTGATTCGTTCCATGCTTATCGTCTGCCCATCTTGCGGTACGTCCTATGACGTGAAGTCGGCAAGCATGCCGCCTGAGGGGCGTCAGGTTCGCTGCCTGCGCTGCCGCATGGTTTGGCACGCAGAGCCGAGCCGTGCCGACAAAGTCCTTGCCGCTGCCGCAGCCATCGGACCGGACCCTCATGGCGACGGCGAGGCGCCGGGTATGGCCGTCGCAGAACCGCTCGCATCCGCGACGAACGACGATCAAGAGCCAGCGGCTGATGAAGCGTTTGCGCCAGTGGCGATCGGCGAGAACAGCTCGGAAGGTTTTTCAGAGGAGCTGCACGACGCCGCGGAAGTGCAAGCCCCGTCGATAGCACCCGACGATTTCGAGGAAAGCCGTCCTCCGATCGATGTCGACGCCGGCCGGCGTGTGCCGCTGCCGGAGGACATCGAAGCTGTCGCCGCACGCCGGCAAGGGCGCACCGCGGGGCCAGCGACGAAGCGGTGGCCGCTGTCGCTCCTGCAAAGCGGGATCCTTGCGCTGGTGCTGGTGGACACAATTCTTATTGGATGGCGCGACGGCGTCGTGCGCGTGTTGCCGCAAACTGCGCCGTTCTACGCCTTGCTCGGCATGCCGGTGAACTTGCGCGGTCTTAGCTTCGATGGGGTCGTCACGACGACCGAGCAGCACGAAGGAGTGCCTATCCTCGTGGCCGAAGGAAATATCGTCAACGTCGCGCGCAAAGTCGTTGATGTGCCGCGGCTTAAATTTATTGTTCGCAACGCGGCGCGGCAGGAGATTTATTCCTGGATTGCGGTTCCCTCGCGCGCGCCACTGTCGCCGGGCGAGGTCTTGCCTTTCCGCAGCCGTCTTGCATCGCCGCCGCCCGACGCCCATGACCTGATCGTTCGCTTTGTCACCCGCCACGACTTCGTCTCTGGAGCACGCTAAAGCCATGGCGCGAATTCTGATCGCCGAGGACGAGGAAGCGTTGCGGGCGTTGTGTGCGCGTGCACTCCTCAGCGACGGCCACGAGGTCAAAACTGCAAGCGATGGCACCGATGCGCTCGATCTGCTCGGTCGCGAAAATGGGCGCTTCGATCTCTTACTCACCGACATTCGGATGCCGGTCATGGACGGTATCGCGCTCGCGCTCGGCGTCGCCCGCGATCATCCCGACGTGACTATTCTTCTCATGACCGGATACGCCGATCAGCGCGAACGCGCCCACGGTCTCAACGCCATCATCCACGACGTGATCTCCAAGCCGTTTACTGTCGCGGCGCTGCGGGCTGCGGTCAACGAGGCGCTGACGGTGAGAATGCGCTAATCGTCGCTGGAGACCGCGTAAGGCCGCGGTAGCGGCTCGACCGGGAGATCGGGATGTGGCCGCCCGAAATCGGGAGCGGCTGAGTCCTGACCGATCTGCACAATGCCGCGGCGGATGGCGCGGGTGCGCGTGAAGTGCTCAAACAACGCGTCGCCGTCGCCGCGGCGGATGGCGCGGGTCAGTTGCGACAGGTCTTCACTAAAGGTGCCGAGCATTTCCAGCACCGCATCTTTGTTGGCGAGGAACACGTCACGCCACATCGTCGGATCGGAGGCGGCGATGCGGGTGAAATCGCGGAAACCTCCGGCCGAGAATTTGAGCACTTCCGAACGCGTCACCTCGGCGAGCTCGTCAGCGGTGCCGACGATCGTATAAGCGATCAGATGCGGCAGGTGGCTCGTGATCGCCAGCACGAGGTCGTGATGCGCCGCCGGCATGGTTTCGACATTGGCGCCGAGCAGGGTCCAGAACGCCGCGAGTTTTTCCACGGCTGCAGGGTCAGCGCCCTCGGGCGGCGTGAGGATGCACCAGCGGCCGACAAACAATGTGGCAAAGCCGGCATCCGGACCGGAATGTTCGGTGCCGGCCACCGGATGCGCGGGCACAAAGTGTACTCCGCCGGGCAAATGCGGAGCCATCTCGCGCACCACGGCGCCTTTGACCGAGCCGACATCGGAAACAATCGCGCCGGGTGATAGGTGTGCGCCAATCTCCGCTGCGACCGCGCCGCAAGCGCCGACCGGGACGCAGACAATGACGAGGTCCGCGCCGGCGACCGCGGCGGCGTTGCCTTCAACCACCTGATCGGCGAAGCCAAGTTCGGCGACGCGGCGGCGCGTTGCGGCGGATTGCGCAGTTGCCACGATCTCGCGCACTGCGTTTTGTGCACGCGCCGCCCGCGCGATCGAGGAGCCGATCAGACCGGTGCCGATCAGCGCGAGGCGGTTAAACAAAGGTGCCGATTGCTTCACAGCGTCATGCCGCTCTGGCCAGAAATTCTTTAAGCGCGGCGACGACCAGCCGGTTGGCCTCCTCGGTGCCGACGCTCATGCGCAGTGCGTTTGGCAGCTTGTAGACACCAACCTGGCGCAGAACGAGACCATGCGAAGTGAGAAACGCGTCGGCTTCCTTTGCAGTACGACCCTTGGTTTGCGGGAAATGGATCAATAAAAAATTGGCGACGCTCGGGGTCACTTTGAGACCGAGCTGCTCGATTTCGCGCGTAAGCCAGGTGAGCCAACGTGCGTTATGGTTTCGCGCACGTTCCTGATGCTCCAAATCCTCCATCGCGGCGATGCCGGCGGCAATCGACGGTGCGTTGACGTTGAAAGGTCCGCGAATGCGATTGATCGCGGCAATTACGTCGGCCGGGCCGAACATCCAGCCGAGACGCAACGCAGCCAACCCGTGAATTTTGGAGAATGTGCGGGTCATGACGACATTGTCGCTGGTGGCGACCAGTTCGATGCCGGACTCATAATCGTTGCGCTGGACATATTCGGCGTATGCCGCATCGAGCACGAGCAGCACATGCGACGGCAGTCCGCAACGTAGCCGCTTGACCTCGTCGAACGAAATGTAGGTTCCGGTCGGATTATTCGGATTAGCGAGGAAGACGATTTTGGTCTTCTTCGTCACCGCCGCAAGGATGGCATCCACGTTAGCGGTGTGGTCGGTCTCAGCGGCGACCACCGGGCTTGCGCCGGTGCCGAGCGTCGCGATCGGATAGACAACAAAGCCGTGCGTTGTGTAGATCGCCTCGTCACCGTCGGCGAGATAGGCGCGCGCCAACAAATTCAACAAATCGTCGGAGCCGGCGCCGCAAACGATGCGGTCCGGATCGAGGCCGAAGGCGCGCCCAATCGCTTCGCGCAACTCACTCGCAGAGCCGTCGGGATAATCCTGCAGATGGGTGGCCACCGACTGATATGCCTCGATCGCGCGCGGGCTTGGCCCTAGCGGCGTCTCGTTCGACGACAGCTTGAACACTTTGGCGACGCCCGGCGCAGTGCTCTTACCGGGCACATAGGCCTCGATATCGAGCACGCCGGAACGGGGTTGGGGACGCATGGCAGTCATCGTTGACTCGGTGCTTCTCTTACTCAATCGGTGTTACCCCGCGCGGAGCACGGATCAGCTTTTAGGCGGGACCGTATAGCGGGTCGCGTGGCTGCCGACGAGGGCCCGCGAGCGGATCGAGGCGCCGAGCCCAAGTAAGGCATCGGCGACGGCATCGATGTGCCCGCGCTCGACCGAAATGAGCAAGGCAGCGCCGTCAAAAGCGCGGTCCGGCACAGCGATTGCCTCGGCAAGCCCCGCGAGCTTGTCCGCGTAAGACGCGTTCCAGCCGGATACGCGCAGGCTCCAAACTTCAGTCTCGGTTACCATGGCGTCCGCCGCCACCCGCGAAATCACGAAGACGGGCATGGCCGCAGGATGATCGGCGCGCTCGACGAACGGGAGCCGCGCGATCACTTTCGGTGAAGCCTCGAATTCGAGCGCCGTCCACCATGGGCCAGCGCCCGCGGTAGCAAAGGCGGGAACGAGGCCGAGGTCGCCCTTTGACGCGGTGACTGCCTGGACCACACTTGCCGCTCCCATATGGGGCACAAACGGCACCGTGAAGCCGAAATGGAAACGCGCGGAATCCCGCATCAGGGCGTCGCCGGCGGAAAGGTCGGCGTGCACGGCAAACGGAGCTTGTACGTAAGTGAAAGTCGAGATGATGACGCGCCAGATGCTTTCGGCGGTGTCGAGCGGCAGGTTGCCGTGATGTCGCTGCACCAGCCGCCGCATCATGTCCGCTTCGCGCGCCGGTCGAAACGCCGAGCCGGACTCTTCGGTCTTCTTGACGGCAATGAGCCGTTCGATGATCTCGCCACGCTCAATCAAGAGCGCGTGCATGGCCTCGTCGATGCGATCGATGTCGCGGCGCAGGTCGGCGAGCGAGAACGGCTGGTGCGGCGCTTTCATGCTGTGCCCGGGGCAACGCGCGGATTGATAAGTGTCGCCGGGCCCGAAAGCAAAGAAAAATCAAACACCAAGCTAAGAAAACATTGACTCCGCTGGCCAGCGGCCTATTTACGCCGTTTTGACCGCCGTGAAGGCGGGTGCGACAACGTTAAAAGTGTCAGTCCGGGAATTACTTATGGTCGAGGCCAGCGTCACGCTTGATCGTGCCGACCGCGCACGCGAGGCGGATCATCCGCACTCGCTGGTCGTACGATTTCCGGCCGACAATCCGTTGCGGCTCGATGCCGGGATCGATTTCAGCCCCGTGCAAATCGCTTATCAGACCTACGGCACGCTCAACGCCCAGCACAGCAACGCGATCCTTGTCTGCCACGCACTGACCGGCGACCAGCATGCGGTCAACGATCATCCGGTGACCGGCAAGCCGGGGTGGTGGGAAACGATGGTAGGCCCAGGACGGCCGATCGACACCAACCGTTATTTCATCATCTGCCCCAATGTCGTCGGCGGCTGCATGGGGTCTTCCGGGCCGGCCTCGACCAATCCGGCGACGGGCATGCCATGGGGCCTCGACTTTCCCGTGATTACGGTGCGCGACATGGTGCGCGCGCAGGCGATGTTGCTTGATCATCTCGGTATTGAGTCGCTGTTTGCCGTAGCCGGCGGCTCGATGGGCGGCATGCAGGTGTTGCAATGGGCTGCGAGCTATCCGGACCGCGTCTTCGCGGCGCTGCCGATCGCGGCATCATTGCGCCATTCGGCGCAGAACATCGCCTTCCACGAAGTCGGCCGCCAGGCGGTGATGGCCGATCCGGAATGGCGCGGCGGCCGCTATTTTGCTGACGGCGCCAATCCGCGGCGCGGGCTCGCAGTCGCGCGCATGGGCGCGCACATTACGTATTTGTCCGACGCCGCCCTGCACCGAAAGTTCGGCCGCCGTTTTCAGGATCGCCAGAATCCGACGTTTTCGTTCGATGCCGATTTTCAGGTGGAGTCCTACCTGCGGCACCAGGGCATCACATTCGTCGAGCGTTTCGACGCCAATTCCTATCTCTATCTGACCCGAGCGATGGATTATTTCGATCTCGCCGCGGACTACGATGGCGTCGCCGCCAATGCGTTCCGTGGCGCGCCGACGCGGTTCTGCGTCATTTCCTTCACCAGCGATTGGCTGTTTCCCACGCCGGAATCGCGCGCCACCGTGCATGCACTGAATGCAGCCGGCGCGCGGGTTTCGTTCGCCGAGATCACGACCGACAAAGGCCATGATGCCTTCCTGCTCGACGAGCCGGAGCTGTTTACGATTGTCCGCGGTTTCCTCGAGGGTGCAGCGAAGGCGCGCGGACTGCCGCCGTCGCGGAGGTAACGATGCTCATGCGGCTCAATCACGATCTCACCATGGCCGAAGCCGCGCGCGGCCCCGGCGGCTCGCGCGTCGACCTGTTGGTCGTCGCCGATATGGTCGAGCCGGGCGCGCGCGTGCTTGACGTCGGCTGCGGCGACGGCGAGCTGTTACGCCTTCTGGAATCCCGCGGTGTCGATGGCCGCGGCATCGAATTGTCACGTGAGGGCGTCAACGAATGCGTCGCGAAAGGCCTTGCCGTGGTGCAAGGCGACGCCGACACCGACCTCGTGGACTATCCCAACGACGCCTTCGACTTCGTCATCCTGTCGCAGACCTTGCAGGCAACGCGTCAGCCGCGCGTCGTGCTCGAGCACATGCTTCGCATCGGCCGTTACGCCATCGTCTCGTTTCCGAATTTCGGCCACTGGCGCATCCGGCTGCAGGTCGCGCTCGGCGGACACATGCCGCATACCGACAATCTGCCTTATGCGTGGTACGAGACGCCCAACATCCACTTCTGCAGCATCAAGGATTTCCGGCAACTCTGCCGCGATGCCGGCGCCCGGATGGAACAGGCGGTGGCGCTGAACGCATGGGGCAGCCGGATGCGGCTGAAGATGCCGTGGTGGTTCTGGAATCTGTTCGGCGAGCAGGCTGTGTTTTTGCTGAGCCGAAGGGGATAACATTCATCTGAGTCCCGTCGGCGCGGGGCCCGTAGCTCAATGGTCAGAGCTAGCGGCTCATAACCGCTTGGTTGGAGGTTCGAGTCCTCCCGGGCCCACCAACCTTCGCGCCCTAGTGCGCGACAGGGCAATCAGCTAATCACCCCTTGTCTTGCCTGAATATGGAGACGGCGATGCTGCTGTCGGCTGCGTCGATATCGGATCACTATCCGGATCGTGAGCGTTCTGTGCCGGGCCTCTATGCCGAAGTGCTTGGGCAGGGTGTTCTGGCGGACGAGCTTGGCTATCACGCCTTGTTTTTGGCCGAGCATCATTTCCATGAATATGGCGCGGTCCCCAATCCGGCGGTGCTTTTGGCCAGTCTTGCCCAGCGCACCAAACAATTGCGGCTCGGCACTTCCATTTCCGTTCTGCCTTTTCGCAATGTGGCGCTCGCGGCCGAGGACTATGCTATGCTGGACGTGCTTTCGAATGGCCGGCTCGAACTTGGGGTGGGCTCGGGCTATCTGAAGCACGAATTTGCGGGCTTCGGAATCGATGCGGCCGAGAAGCGGGAGCGCTTTGAGGAAAACCTCGATTTGCTGGAGCGTCTGCTCGGAGGCGAACGCGTCACGCATGCCGGGCGGTTTGCGACGTTGGACGGCATCAGACTCAACGTCTTTCCGGTTCAGAAAGAAGTCCCGATCTATGTTGCCACGTTGCGCAGGGAAGGGGCCTATCACATTGGCCGCCAGGGGCGGCGCATGATGTGCGTGCCTTATGCCACCCTCGACAATTTCGAAGAGATCGGCGAATTGGTACGAGAATTTCATCGCGGCCGCAGCGACGCGGGTCTTCCTTCCCACTTGTCAGTTGCGACCAGCGTTCTTCTGCACACCCACATCGCGACGTCGGATGCGGAGGTTCGCCGCAATGCGGCCGAAGCTTTCGACCTCTATGTCGCCACCCGCCTCTATGCCAAGCGCGTCGTCTACGACGACATCATGCGGAGCGGACTGGCGCTGTTCGGGTCGGTAGAGACCGTCGCCGCAAAAATGAGCCGGTTGGCGGAAATGGGCGTCGACCACGTCATGAGTTTGCACAATTTCGGATTGATGCCCGACGCGCAGGTCCGCCGCTCAATGCGCGCGATGATCGAGGAAGTGATGCCGCGGGTGAGGGCGGGTCAACCGATCTATGCAGCAAAAAGCGGCGCCGTTGCCGGCGCTGCCGTCTGAATAGTCTGTGCCCTTCCTTGCGCAGGGACCGCGTTTGCTCGGCCGATGTGAGCAATGCTTGTTGCGCGACAGATGAAAGGCTGCGTTTCAATCCGGCAGTTTGCCATCATCGGCCGGAAACAAATGATTGAACACCACCAGTCCGATGATTGAGAACGGCGCCGCCAGCAAGGCGCCGATCGGCCCCCAAATCCATGTCCAGAACGCCAGCGCCAGCAAGATCAAAAGAGGATTGAGGGTGAGACGACGGCCGACGATCGTCGGCGTCACCAAGTGTCCTTCCATTGTCGTGAGCGCTACGAAGGCGAGTGGCGGGATCAGCGCGTGACCGAGCGAGGGAAAGGTAACGAGGCTCACGCCAAACAGGGCGACGACCATGACGGCCGGGCCGACGTAAGGCACGTAGTTGAGAACTGCCGCCAGCACACCGAAGGTCAACGGGCTGGGCAGCCCGAGAAGCCAGGCGCCAGCGCCCACAATCGCCCCCAGTGCTGCGTTGATGATCGTAACGACGGTCAGATAGCCGGCGAGATTATGTTCGATGTCGTTGGCGATTTTCAGGAAGCGCAATTTGGCGTCGCGGGTCGGGAACATTGTAACGAGATTGGTTCGCAACGTACCCTGGCCGACGAGAAAGAACAGCATTGCAGCAAAGAACAATAACAGCTCGCCTGCCGCGGGGGTCACAAAAGCGACAACCGGCATGACGATGTTGGGCGATGAAGAATTGATGGTGGCGGCATTGCCGCCGAACAGCGTTCCTTCGAGTTCGCGGAGCGAGGCCAGCGGACGGTCGAGAACCGAAAGGCGTTCTTTGATAGTGGCGCCAATCTCCGGAGCCCGCGCGATCCATTCGCTGACCGGGCCCGCCATCGCTGTGGCCGCGACTCCGAGCGCGCCAAGCGTAACGATGACGATCAATGCCGCGGTGATCCACGGCGGAATGCCTTGCCGGTCCGCACGCCTCACCAAGGGCGCAAACGTCATAGCTACAATCGCAGCAGCCATGACCGGCATGAGGATGGCACGGCCGATGTAAAGGAATACGCCAAACATCAACAGGAAAATCCCCGTTGTCGCGGCAAGTCCTATCGATTGCCATGCGTTCTGCGCGCTCTCGACAGGATCAGGGTCGTTCATGTGCAGCGTTTGGCGCGTTGCCCGGCCGGCGCGGATGTCGTCCACAGTGTCCTCAATCTACCGGACGGGAAAGCAAGCCCTGCGAGAGCAGCTTCACATGCCTTCACTTCGGGTCTTGTGCGGGTTTGTGTAACGCCCGATAACAGGCCCGGTTCCAGGGTAGCGCGCTGCCTTCATGACGGATCATTCGCTGCGGCGCGGAACTGAACGGCATCTAGGAAGTTATCGCACCGGGGTTTTATAAGGCGCGGGGCGCTCGAATGTCGCAAATAGACACGGGTTTGGCCGACCTAGCGGCGGGAATCGGGCCTGTGCTGGTGCGTTCCCAACTGCCGGATTTGGAGCCGGCAGATGCTCTGGTCCGATCAAGTCGGCTGCTCGACGCGTTGCCGGCGGCGCTCTACGTTACGGACGCCGCGGGCAAGATTGTGTATTTCAATGAAGCCGCCGCGACATTGTGGGGATGCCGGCCTAAGCTCGGCGTCGACCAATGGTGCGGGTCTTGGCGGCTGTACTGGCCGGACGGAACGCCCTTGCCGCACGACCAATGCCCCATGGCCGTGGCCTTGAAGGAAGGAAAGCCAAACCGAGGGTGTGAGGCGGTCGCAGAGCGGCACGACGGCACTCGGACGCCGTTCATGGCGTATCCCACGCCGTTTTACGACGACGCAGGCATCCTGATTGGTGCCGTGAATATGCTTGTCGACATGAGCGAGCACCACCGCGCCGAACGCGCAAGCCGCCATTTGTCCGCCATCGTTGAATCAAGCGATGACGCCATCATCAGCAAGGATCTCAATGGCCTGATCGCCACATGGAACAAGGCTGCAGAGCGCCTCTTTGGGTATGCCGAACAGGAAGTCATCGGCAAGCCGATCACCATACTCATTCCGCCTGAACGCCTGCACGAGGAGGTCGATATTCTTGACCGCATCAGGCGCGGCGAGCGCGTCGAGCATTTCGAGACCGAACGCAGGCGTAAGGACGGCAGCCTGATCGACATTTCATTGAGCATATCTCCTGTGGCCGATGAGTCGGGAAGGATTATCGGTGCTTCGAAGATCGCGCGCGATATCACCGAGCAAAAGCGTCGCGAGGAGCAGATCGCCTTGCTCGCGCGCGAGGCCGATCATCGAACCAACAATTTATTGGCGGTCGCTCAGGCGACGGTTCATCTCACCAACGCCGGAACGGCGGCTGAACTCAAAGAGGCAATTCAAGGGCGGTTGCAGGCGCTTGCCAATGCGCAGAGCATGCTGGCCCAATCGCGATGGGCCGGCGCCGACTTGCGCGAACTCGCGATCAAGGAGCTGTCGCCGTACTCCCGCAACGGTGAGTTTGCTGCGCAGATCGAGGGGCCAAACCTGTTGCTGCAACCAGAATTGGCTCAGGCGATGGCAATGGCCCTGCACGAACTCGCAACCAACGCCGTCAAGTATGGTGCATTGTCGACGCCCACCGGCCGGGTCAAAGTCCGATGGTCGACGGAACCTGGGCAAAAACTGCACCTGCGTTGGATCGAAACCGGGGGGCCGCCGGTAACACCACCCACGAAAGAAGGATTTGGCACGCGGGCAATCACGCGGCTGATTGGTCAGCTCAGTGGTGAGGTCAAATACGACTGGCACGCGCGCGGCATCGTCTGCGATATTTTGATTGACGTCGCATCTGCCTCGACCTCGAAGTCGCCGTCCGGCAGAAGCCGCAAGCCCAGGCGCGACAGGCAAACGCGCCGCCGTCCGCCAGAAGATTGATCGTTCGGCCGTCGGCAGTTCAAATCAGGGGCCGCAGCTGGACTTCCTCGTCGAAATACTGTGCAATTCGCTCCAGAACGCGTGGATTTGTCAGGGTCATCGATCCATTGGCGCGCGTAAACATGCCGAGACGCCGAAGCCTCGCCAGTGTCTTGTTGGTATGCACCAACGATAGGCCCAGGACATCGGCGATATGCTGTTGCGTTAAGGGGAATGCGAATGTCTCCCCTGCAACGAGGCCAAGCGCCTTGGCCCGTTTGTAAAGCATCACGATGAGAGCGGCCGTTCGCTCGGTGGCCGTGCGGCGGCCCGCGCTCGTCAGATTGCCGTCGACGTGGCTCTCTTCGTGCGATCCGAGCCAGGCAACATCGAATGCAAGCCCCGGCATCTCGCCGAAAAGCCCCCAAACTTTTCGGCGAGGAAGCAAACACAGTTGAACATCAGTCAGGGCTTCGATGCCATGCTGCGCCGCGTCGAACATGGCCGCCTGCAGGCCCACCAAATCACCCGGGAGCAGAAAGTTCAAAATCTGCCGGCGGCCGTCCGGGAGCGTTTGAAACCGGAACGCCCACCCGGAATACAGCGTGTAAATATCCGGATTTTCATCGCCGGCGCGGATGATCTCCGCGCCTGCCGGCAGGACGATGTGGTCGCGCTTGATCTCGTTGATCGCGCCGAGTTCGTTGCGGCTGATGGGCTTGAACAGGCCACACGCGCGCAATTCGCATTCGTAGCAGCTAACCTGCATGCGGCACAAAATCCTGGTAATTTATGAATTCTGATAACGGTCTGACGGACGACGGTTTAATCGACTGCCCAGTGCCTTGTAGTGGCGCAACAAACCGAAAACCCGGACAAGCGGGGAAAAGTTCCATCATCCGCTTAGGGTTACGTTTTTTGACATAGGCGGCCGAACCGAAGTTAGGATAGTGTGCGCATCATTGCCGGGGCGCTGCGCCGTTTCATGTTGATTGAGCCAGGTATTTCAATGGCCCAGATGGGGGTCGATCAACGTACAGGCGCGTTTGCGCCGACCTCTGCCGAAGGTCTCGTGCGCCCGTTGACCGATCCGAAGCCGCTGGCTCTGCTCAATCGGAGCCTCGTGATAACCACGGTGCTCGCGGCCTTGATCATGGCCGCGATGTTTTGGCTTGGCGCAGGCTACAAGAGCGACAATGAGTGGGTTGTGCGGTCGCTGATGGTGCGCGACCAGCTCACGCGGACGCTTAATCTGGTGCAGAGCGCGGAGACCGGCCAGCGGGGCTTTCTGCTCACCGGCCGAGACGGTTATCTACAGTCTTACGATGCTGCCGTTGACGAACTTCCGGCCACGCTTGACCAACTGCGCGATTTGGTCGGTAACGAACAGCAACGGCAACAAGCGGTCGCCCGCCTTCGCCAGACCGTCGTCGATAAGCTTACGGAGCTGCGTTCGACGGTGGATGAGCGTCGAGCCGGGCACCCCGATGCGGCCCTTGCGATACTCAACAACGACAGCGGTTTTCGGTTGATGCAGGAAATCCGCCGGTCGCTGGCGTCGCTGCAGAGCGGGGAAGATGCGTTGCTGACGGGGCGGCAGGCCGACGCGGCGCGCTCCATCCTGTTACTGCAGGTCAGCGTCGCCGCGGCGTTCATATTGATATGCGTCCTCGGCGTCTTGATCGCCCGCTATACGCGTCAGGCGCTGGGTACGATCGCCGGCGCTCGCGATCAGCTGATGGCTACGAACCAGGAACTCGTCGAACAAATCGCCCGGCGCGAGCAGGTCGAGAGCCAGCTGCGGCAATCGCAGAAGATGGAGGCGTTGGGCCAGCTCACCGGCGGCATCGCCCACGATTTCAACAATATGCTCGGCGTGATCATGGGTGCGCACGATCTGATTTCGCGGCGCGTCGTGAAGGGCGACTTCAATATTGCGCGGTTCCTCGACGCGGCAACAAATGCGACCGAGCGGGCCGCGATCCTCACCCAGCGCTTGCTCGCGTTCGCACGTCAGCAGCCTCTGGCGCCGCAGCCGGTCGATGCGAACAAAATGATCGCCAATATGTCGGATCTGTTGCACTCGACACTCGGAGAGCCGATCCGCATCGAGACGGTCGCGTCGGCGGGTCTTTGGATCATCAACGCCGACGCACAGCAGCTCGAGAATGCCATCCTTAATGTCGCGCTCAATGCTCGCGACGCCATGGCGGAAGGCGGCAAGCTGACGATCGAGACCGCGAATGCCTATTTGGACGAAGCCTACTGCAGGCAGAACCCCGAAATCGAGCCCGGACAATATGTGATGATCGCTGTCGCCGACACCGGCGCGGGAATGCCACCGGAAGTGGCCAGCCGGGCATTCGATCCGTTTTTCACGACCAAGCCTTCCGGGAAGGGAACGGGCCTCGGGCTTAGTCAGGTCTACGGCTTCGTCAAGCAATCGCGCGGTCACATCAAAGTCTATTCGGAGATTGGCGCCGGCACGAACGTCAAAATTTATTTGCCGCGGCTCATTGGCGACGCCCAGGACGTTAAGCGTACAATCGCCGCGCCGATGCGAACCGGAGATCGCAGTGAGGTCGTCCTTGTCGTTGAGGATGACACACTGATGCGCCGGTTGACGTCAGAGGCGCTTCACGAGCTTGGCTACACTGTGTTCGACAGCGAAAACGCGGCCAATGCACTGGCAATTCTGGACCGCGAAAAGAGCGTCAAATTACTGTTTACCGACGTGGTGATGCCTGACATCAACGGCAAGAAACTTGCCGATGAAGCGCTGCGCCGTCGTCCCGGTTTAAAGGTGCTGTTCACCACCGGATACACGCCCAACGCCGTAGTGCACGGCGGCGTCCTTGATCCGGGCGTGAATCTCATCAGTAAGCCATTCACACTCGATCAGCTTGCCGCGAAGGTGCGCGCAGTGCTGGACGCCTGACAACGTTCAGGCCAGCCTACGCCGCCCTTTTCTTCGGGACTTTCTTGCCTTTCTTACGGGCTTTCGACAGGCCGATTGCAATAGCTTGCTTACGGTTCTTGACTTTCCCGCCCTTGCCGCCGCGTCCGCTCCTCGCCGTGCCGCGTTTATAGCGTTCCATTTCGCTCTTCACGTCGTCGCGGGCACTGGGCGAATATCTTCGTTTTCTCTTCTTTGCCATATGACGTCCTCCGATCCGTCGTCGCGATCAAATCGATTTTTGGCGGTTGCGATGGCGACATGTCGGCAGCGTTCGAGCGACCCCGCATCATCCGACATAAACCAGGTAAACAACAATAAATGCCGCTATGACCGCCTCTAATCCAAACCCGAGCACGTAGCGAACATTGTGTCCGGTGACGCCTTGACGTGCGCGTGGCGTCGGCACGACCGGTTGCTGCGCGGTCTGGCGGTCGACTTCTTTGTACTCAGGCGCTCGGGTGTCGGGGCTCATCATCGTCTCGAAGTTGTGGCTCATCACCGTCAACTGAGAAAACCGGGGTTGAGTTCCCAAGAAGCGGCGGTTTGGCTTTGTCCCGAATTTACGCCGCAGAATAGCCGCTACGCCGCGTCCAATATTCCCAGATGCGGTCCGAGGAGAGTGGCGATGCCGCCATCTCGGCTGTCGCGGTCGTTTCGCCTTTCGAGAGAAAAGTGACGTCGCCGAACCGCATCGCTTCGGTCTGCAGACGTGCGTTGACCATCAGATAAACGGCGATGCGCACAGCATCGCGAACGGTCTTGCCGGTGACGGTGCAACCATGGCCGCGCATCAACACGGCCGCATTGTTGCCGAGCGTTTTCGCGAGACTTCGGCCCTGCTGCATGTCGCGAACGAGCATATCGGTATCGCCGAAATCGTCATGGATGTCCCAGACCGGCACGTGCTCGCCCATGCCACCCGCGGTATGAATGATCTGGCGCATCGGCATCTTGCTCACCGAGTACGGAATGACCTCGTGCGCGTGGTTGTGCACCACCGACCCCACATCCGGTCGCGCCTGGAAGATCGCGCCGTGGATGGGCCGCTCGCCGTACATCGTGCGGCCACGCTGATCGATCGGATTGCAGTCGAGATCGAACTCCATGATGTCGTCGAGGGTCACGAGTTCGGGACTGCGCGACCTGGACATAAAAAAACGATCGGGACGTTCGGGATGACGGGCGGTGACATGGCCGTATCCGTCCACGACGCCTTCATGCGCCAGAATCCGGTTCGCAGTGACAATATCCTCGAGAAACGCGGCTATGTCGGCCATCACCGTCTCCACTAAATTGGCAGGTGCCCTTAGGTGAAAATGTCACAGGTGTCGAGACGGTCGTCGCCGCAACTGCGAGCCAGACCCTGCTAGTGCAGGGCGGTTTTGCCGCGGATGAGATCGGCCGCCTTTTCGCCGATCATGATCGAGGGCGCGTTGGTGTTGCCGCTGGTGACCGCCGGCATGATGGAGGCATCGGCGACGCGCAATCCTTCAATGCCATAGACGCGCAGCTGCGGGTCGACGACGCTCACAGCATCGATGCCCATTTTACAGGTGCCGGCCTGGTGGTGATAGGTTTCACAGGTCTGGCGCACCCACTGGATGCGCTCGGCACGTGTCTTTGCTTTGGGCCAGAGTGAGCGTTTTCGCCATTTGGCGAAAACCGGGCTCTCCAAAATGTCGATCGACACTTCCAGCGAGTGAACCAGCGCGTTGAGATCGGCAGGCTCGCTCAAATAGCGCGGATCGAGATGGAGCGGCGCAGCCGCGTTCCCGGCAGTGAGCTTCAACTCGCCGCGCGAGACCGGCCGGATGATGCCAGGCGCGATCGCATAGGCGTTCAGCGGAATCTCAAAAGTCGGCAGCGGCGGCGCGTTGCACATCAGGAGCGGTTGGTGATCGGGCGCCGGCAGGCGCGGGTCGCTTTTGGCGAACAGATGGGCTTCGAGAATGTTGTGCTTCGGCGCGGGAATTTCGCGGCTGGCTTCGTGAATGACAAAGGTCAGAAGATGATCGTGCAGGTTCCGGCCAACCCCGGGCAAATTCGCGTTGACGCGGATGCCAAGCTTGTTCAGGTCGTCCGCCGGACCAATACCGGAGAGCAGCAGAAGATGAGGTGAGCCGATTGCACCGGCGCTGACGATGACTTCGCCTGAAGCGCGCACGTTATGAAGTTTGCCGCTCTCCTCATAAACTACGCCCCCGCAACGTCCGTTCTCGATCAAAAGCTGATGGCTGCGCGCGCCAGTTTGCACCTTCAGATTACGCCGATTGTGCGCCGGCTTAAGGAAGGCCACCGCGGCGCTGCAGCGCTGGCCGTCCCGCGTCGTCGTGTCGGTGTAGCCGACGCCAAGAATTTCCGGTCCGGAAAAGTCATGGTTGATCGGGTGGCCGGCGCGAACGGCCGCCTCAATAAAAACTTCGGTGAGAGGGTTCGGGGATGTGTGGCGCGACACCGACAGCGGGCCGCCTACGCCATGATATTCTGAGGCGCCGCCGTAATAGTCTTCAGATTTTTTGAAGTAAGGCAGAACGCTGGCGTAGTCCCATCCGGCATTGCCGAGATAGGCCCAGTAGTCGTAGTCCGCGGCGGCGCCGCGCACATAGATCATCCCGTTCAGGCAACTCGATCCACCCAGCACCTTGCCACGCGGCCAAAAGATCGGCCGGTCGAGCGCGCCGTGCTGTGGCGCCGTCGTGAAGGCCCAGTCGAACGGCGTGTTCCAAAGCTCCCACGCGCGCTGCGGTGAGGAAATTCTGTCATCACCATCGGTGCCGCCGGCCTCGAGCAGCAATACATTGGTCGACGGATCTTCAGACAGACGCGCAGCGATCGCGCATCCGGCAGAGCCTGCGCCTACGACAATATAATGATATTCGGCCACCCCATTCCTCCCCCGTGATCGGCTCGCGCGCAACCGCAGCCGATTTTGGCGGGGAGTATCCCAGTGATGAGCCGGTTAGATCAAGCCAGCCGGGCTAATGGTGGCCTTCGCTATCGAGGTGTGCCATCTGCGGCGCATCGTACCGCGTGCCGGCGATCCGGTCCGGCGCTACGGCTGCGTCGATGCGCGCGATGTCGGCGGCACTGAGCTTGAGGTCGAGGGCGCCGAGCGTTTCCTTAAGCTGGTCGCGGCGACGGGCGCCAAGTACCGGCAGGATATCGGAGCCGCGTGAGTGGACCCAGGCAATGGCGAGTTGCGCCGGGGTCGCGCCCTTTTCTTGGCCGATCTGCCGCAGCGCTTCCACGAGGGTCAGGTTCTTTTCCAGATTACCTTCCTGGTAACGCGGCATGCGGACAACGCGAATGTCACCTTTGTTGGTGCGCGGCGGCACCCGTCCGCTCAAAATGCCGCGCGACAGTACGCCGTAAGCGGTGATGCCGATCCCCAACGCGCGGGTCGTCGGCAGGATCGCCTTTTCGATCCCGCGGCTCATCAGCGAGTATTCAATTTGCAGATCGACGATCGGATGGACCGCGTGTGCGCGCTTGATGGTTTCAGCGCCGACTTCGGACAGGCCGACGTGACGGACATAACCGGCGCGGATCATGTCGGCGATGGCGCCGATGGTGTCCTCGATCGGCACCGCCGGATCGAGCCGCGCAGGCCGATAGATGTCGATGTAATCGGTGCCAAGCCGCCGCAGGCTGTAGGCCAGAAAGTTCTTCACCGCCTGCGGCCGGCTGTCATTGCCGCCGAACATGCCTGCCGGATCGCGCAACGCACCGAATTTTACCGAGATGACGACATTTGAGCGCGGCACGTTTTCGAGCGCCCGCCGTATCAGCATTTCGTTGTGGCCCATGCCGTAGAAGTCGCCGCTGTCGAGGAGCGTGATGCCGGCATCGAGCGCTGCGCGGATGGTGGCAATGCCTTCGGCTTCGTCATTGGGCCCATACACGCCCGGCGACATACCCATGCAACCGAGGCCGATCTCTCCGACCTTCGGCCCGTTTCGTCCAAGAGTCTTCATTTCCATGTTGTCTGTCCGCGCCCGCTGATTGCGTTCGATACTGCCTTGTCGATTCTGCCTTTTAGGTCGATTCCGCCTTATAGATAAACGCTCTTCATTTGCGCTTCCGGGTAACGCAGGCCCGCGGCGGCGCCCGACGGAATGGCCTCGGAGATTTGTGCGAGATCATTGTCGCTCAAGTCAATCGCAAGCGCCCGGATATTCTCGAGCAATCGTTCCTTTCGCTTGGTGCCCGGGATTGGAACGATGTCCTCGCCCTGTGCCAGCAGCCAGGCAAGCGCCAGCTGGCCTGGCGTGCAGTTCTTCCGACGTGCGATCTCTTCAATGCGGTGCACCAGCGTCATGTTGTGCCCAAGATTGTCCGCCGCAAATCGTGGGTGTCGGCGGCGCGCATCCGTTTCGGCCAGGGTGTCCGTGTTTTCGACCGCTCCGGTCAACAGGCCGCGGCCAAGTGGTGAATACGCGACAAAGCTGATGTTGAGTTCACGGGTCGTGTGCAGCGTTTCCTCTGCTTCGGTCCGATACAGCAACGAGAATTCATTTTGAACGGCGGCGATCTTGTGAACGGTCTGCGCCCGGCGAATGGTTGCGGGCCGGGCTTCGCTTAAGCCCAGCGCGCGGACTTTGCCTTGCGCGACGAGCTTCGACATGGCGCCGACCGTGTCCTCGATAGGGACGGTGGGATCGATCCGATGCTGATAATAGAGATCAATGACGTCGACGCCCAAGCGCTTGAGGCTCGCCTCGCACGCACTCATCACATACTCGGGCCGGCCATCGGCGATCTTGCCGCCACGGCCGCCGAGATTGCCAAATTTGGTCGCCAGCACGACTTCGGAGCGCCGCCCCTTGATCGCCTTGCCGACGAGTTCTTCGTTATGGCCGAAGCCGTACATGTCGGAGGAGTCGAGGAACGTGATGCCCCGATCCAGTGCCTCGTGAATGACTGCTATGCCCGCATTGTCGTCGCTGGTGCCATACACGCCGGAAAGCGACATGCAGCCGAGGCCAATCGCTGAGACTTCGATACCGAACGAACCGAGTGAACGTTTGGGAATGCTCGCGCTCTTGCTCATTCTATGAAGCTTTCATGATGCGTTATGCCGGCCGGCGTATGAATTCTAATTGGGTCTACGAAGCACTGTACGCAAGCTGCGCTTTTGACGTCCAGGATCAGCTATTTGGCACCAGCGACTTGGACCCTGGGCGCGGACTTGACGTGGCGGGATGGTGACGACATGGACACAGGACAGCAATGCGGAGGAGCGGGCGGGACGATGAAATGAACGAGGCGCTACCGGCGATTCCCGTCGTCGACATCAGGCAAGGTGGCCCGGCGGATCACGTACGGCGGAGCGCCGCGCGGGCGCGCGCCCTGCGCGATGCCTGTTTGGGATTTTTTCCGCGTGCGGCTCTGCCTCTGGTCCCGGCGCTCGATGCGCTGTCGCGACATTCGCTGAAGCGTTCGCGCTCGCCCTACTTTGCGGAGATCGCGCAGATCGCCGCCGCGCTCGAGCTTTCCGGCGTGTGGCTCTTAAACGCCTCTTATCAATGGGGATGCACAGCGCGGGCGGATGAACAGGATGGGGCGCCCTGGCTTCTGCGAACGCTGGATTGGCCGTTTCGCGGTCTCGGGCGCCACACCGAGATCGCGCACATGCGCGGCGATCACGGCGATTTTTTCAGCGTCACCTGGCCCGGTTATGTTGGCGCCCTCACGGCAATGGCGCCGCAACGCTTCGCTGCCGCGCTTAATCAGGCGCCGATGTGGCGCCGTACCCGGCATCGCTTGCTCCGCCCTGCCGATTACGCCGCAAGTGTTGTCTATGCAGCAGGCGGCAGCGGCCGGATGCCGCCGGACCAACTTTTACGCCGGGCGTTCGAGATTTGCGCTGATTTTGCTGCGGCGCGGCGGTTTCTCGAGACTGCGCCAATCGCGCGTCCGGTGATCTATACGCTCGTAGGCTGCGCCCCGCGCGAACGCTGCGTGATTGAACGCACGGAAAATGATTTTTTCACCCGCGAGGAAGACACCTGCGCGGCCAATGATTGGGTGCCGCGCCGATCGGGCTGGGAAGGCCGCATCGGCACGCGACGGTTCTTGGTCTGCTCGTTCGATGAGGCCGCCGGATTCAGCCGGGCCCGGCGCGATGCTCTGGCAGACTGGAGCGGCTCTTTGTCGGACAACTCGTTCGGCTGGGTGCGCGAACCGGTTCTCAACCCTTATACGAGGCTTGCCGTTGCGATGAGTCCTGCGGGCGGAATGTTGCGCGTCGTCGGCTACGATATTACTGACGATGTTTTGCCGCAGCCGGTCACGCAGTTGCGCGAAGTCGAAGCACTCCAACAAGCCGCTTAACGACAGTCGAGGCGACCCCATGCCGAAGATCACAAGTGCCGACGGCACCAGGCTCTATTACGAAGAGGCGGGCATCGGCACCCCCGTCATTTTCATCCATGAGTTCGCCGGCGACTATCGGACGTGGGAGCCGCAGATGCGATATTTTGCTCGATCGCACCGCTGCGTAACCTTCTCCGCGCGGGGCTATCCGCCCTCCGATGTGCCGACCGATCCGGCGCGTTACGGGCAGGATATTGTTCGCGGCGACGTCGTCGCGATCATGGACGCGCTCAATATTACAAAGGCGCACATCGTTGGCCACTCCATGGGTGCGTATACCGCGCTCCATATCGGCATGCGCCACCCGGAGCGCTGCATCTCGGTGACCGCGGCCGGTTGCGGCTGGGGATCGGTTGCCGATCCTGCCACCCGCGAAGCGATGCGCAAGCAGGCGGCGGAAACCGCCCAGATATTTTTGGACAAAGGCATGGCCGCCGCCGCCGCGCTTTACGCCGACAATCCGACGCGTCTGACCCAAAAGCACAAGGATCCGCGCGGCTACGCGGAATTTGCCCGCATGCTCTCGGAGCATTCTGCGCAAGGGCACGCCCTGACCATGTCAATGCTGCAGGCGCGGCGTCCGACGCTGTGGGACCTGGAGGCGGATTTGAAAAGATTTTCTGTGCCATTGTTGGTGATTGTGGGCGACGAGGACGACACCTGCCTCGACGGCAGCGTCTTTCTCAAGCGTACCGTGCCGACAGCAGGGCTCCTGGTCATCCCGCGCTCGGGTCACACCGTCACCAGCGAGGAACCGGGCGCCGTCAATGCGGCGCTGGCGGATCTGTTCGCAGCCGCCGAGGCCGGACGTTGGCTGGCTCACCACGCGCCGGCGTGAAGGCCGACGGCGTATCAACGCCGGAGATCATTTTGCATCGTGAAAGATAATGCCAAGGGTGTGGCGTTGCCCGGAGCGAACGCGGCTGACGCCATGACGCAGATTGACGCGATAAGCGCCTTTCGTACCTTGCACCGGCCGGTTGTGAACGGCGAACAAGACGGCGTCGCCTTGTCGCAGCGGCACCACCTCAACGCGGCTCTGCATTCTCGGCCTTTGCTCGGTCAGCACAAATTCGCCGCCAGTGAAATCCCTGTTCGGCTCTGACAGTAGAACAGCGACCTGCAGAGGGAAGGCGAGTTCGCCGTACAAATCCTGGTGCAGACAATTGTAGTCGCTCGGTCCGTATTGCAGGAGCAACGGGGTGGGGCGCGTCTGTCCCGCGCGGTGGCAGATTTTCAGGTAGTCTGAGTGCTCTTCCGGATACCGGGTGGCGATATTCATGCGCGCGTTCCACTCGTTGGCGGAAGTCGCCACGCGCGAATAGAGCGCTGTCCGCAGACCGGCGATGAGACTTGGCAACGGATAATTGAAATAGCGGTACTCACCTCTGCCAAATCCATGCCGCGCCATGTGAATATGACTGCGGAAGTATTCTTCGTGCGGATACAACGCGCTGATAGCTTCGCATTCGCCGGGCGTCAGTAGTTTGTCCAGGACAGCGGCGCCGAAAGCGCCAAGATCGGAGCCGGTCACGTCCCAATCGTATCTTGCAATCCGGACCTCGGCGGGCTCTGAGCGCTCGCGTTCAACTTTGGAGAGTTCGCTGATGGTCATGTCATAACCGACTTTTTGCTTTACGGCGCTTTGCAAGGCCGAAAGTAGTGCCATCCTCTGCCTGTGACCCACCCGAATTCTGCATAGCCGCACCCCGCGATTGATCGGTTCGCATCGCAGATCGCGCTGAGTGACCGAATTTCGTTCCTGCGAATAACCGGCACGACAGCAGACAAGCCTACAGGACCGCTAAACCCGCCGCAGAGGCATTGACCAGGCGAGCAACGCTCCAATCCCCGTGAAGCACGATACTGTCAGGAAAGCGGCGCGGAAGGCGTCGCCGATCTCGGTTTGAATGATCGCCTGGCGTGCCGGCGCCAGAGCCGCGATGGCGTCTGGTCCGCGGTCGATGATCGCGCCGAGGAGACCCGCTGTTTCACGGTCGCCCGCCGCAAGCACAGAAAACAAAACAGCCGCCACGGTCGCGGTGCCGAAGGCGGCGCCGACCGAGCGCGAAAACTGCACCATGGCTGCGCCGGCGCCGAGCATCCGTTGGCCGGCCACGGCCTGCACGGTCACTTGCACAACGCCCATCACGGTTCCCATGAACAGCGCAGTGACACCGAACACCCAAGGCAGCTGCGAGAGGCTCAGATGCGGTACCCAGAAGGCGAGAAACGACAAGCCGGCTGTCGCTGCCGATAATCCCAAGGACGGCCAGATCGCGGTGCGTCCGGTTCTTGTGATCAATTGTCCGGCGACCAGCGAACCAAGACCGATGCCGAATGTCAGGGGCAGCAACAAAAGACCGGTCTCGGCCGGCGACGTCCCGCGCACGGCACGCAGATAGATCGGCAAGAACGTCACCAACGAGACCAGTGCGGCGCCGTGACATGCAGCCAGGCCATCGCTGCGCCAGACCGAAGGCTCTCTGAACAAGGCGGGCGGAATAAGCGGCGAGTTTGAGTGCATTTCCTGCCAGACCAGAACGGCCAGCGAGAGTATTCCGAATGCGATCAGGCCACCGATCAGCGGTAGCGCACTAGCTTGCATCCGTTGCACTTGTTCGAGCGCCAGAATGACGGGGCCGACGAACATGATGAAAAGCAGCAAACCCGGAGCGTCGAATGTGGTCCGGCGGCGGTCGCCCGGTTGGGTAGCCAGGCGCAGTACGAGAAGGCCGGCGATGAGCCCCAGCGGCACATTAACGAGGAAAATCGACCGCCAGCCGAAAGCCTGTGTGAGATAGCCGCCGGCAACCGGGCCGAACGTGTTGGAACTGACTGCGACCGCCGCAAGATAGCCCTGATAACGCCCCCGCTCGCGCGGCGGAACGGTTTCGCCGACCAGCGCTTGCGACAAGGTCATCAACCCGCCGCCGCCGAAACCCTGCAAGACGCGTGCGGCTGTCAGTAGCACGATACTTGGCGCGAGTGCGCAGCAGACCGATCCGATTACGAAGATGACAAGCGCCGTCAGAATCATGTTGCGGCGGCCGAAAGAATCGCCAAGGCGACCATAGACCGGCGCCGCGATCGTGTTGGCGATCAGGTAAGACACCACCACCCAAGAAATTCGCTCGACATCGCCGAAGTCCGCGGCAATGACCGGCAGCGCCGTGGCGACGATGGTCTGATCGGCCACCGCGAGGAACATCGGCAGCATGATCGACGGAAAAATCGTCAGGAATAGCGGTCGCGACGAAGGCGCGCTTGCGTTCTCCGCTGTGCCGACGGGCGATTTGGTTTCCTCGGGGGCGAGATCGTCGGTCATAAGGAAAGGTGGTCGGCTGAAATTCGCCGGTGAACGTCTTTGCGGTGGAGGTCTTAACGGTAAGGTCTTGGCGAATCATTGCGTGGCGCGCAAGGCGCAGGGCGAGCGCGATTTCGATTGGGAAGGCCCTGCAGCGAGCCACGCCGGGCTCGGCGTCGCCGCCATCGCGGTCCTTGAACGTTTAAGGATAGCCTGCTGCGATATCCGCAGCAGTGTCCCGCCAACTACGATTTGCGGAGAATGAATACCGGGCGTTGATCAATACCGAACGTACGCCCATTCGGCTAAGGGTCTGAATCTGCGATGGCGGCAAACCGGCCGGGAGGCGTCGCAGAAGAATCTGGGTACCGGCCGCCGGAGGGAGGCGGCCGGCTTTGTCACTTCGGGCTCTCAACGGCTGGCAGCGGCGCCAGCGGCGTACGTCTCAGCCGATGAAGCCAACGCGTTCCTGTTCGCGCGCTTCGGTCTCCGTCTTCGGCTGAGCCGGTAGTTGCAGTACCGTTGCCGCTTGGCCTTCGCACAGAAGCGTCAACAACACGGTGCGCCCATCGGGAAACTCGAGCGCGTCGTGATGCGCAGCCAACTTTTCCTTGTTGACCTGGCGAAAGATGGCGGTCTGGTGATTGATCGTCTTGGTTTTCCAGCCGAGCAGACCGGCTGGCAGGCAGGCAACCTCGCCGGCGAAAGCCAGCTCCGTTCCCGGCAACAAACACACGGCCGTGCCGGCATCTTCCGATGCAGCAAAGCCGCGTGTACCGGTACCGAAATCACGCGTCACTAGCTTGTCGCCGACTTTTGCGGCTCGCGACCGCACGCTCTGGAGGCTAAAGTCACACATGGGTGACTCCTTTCTTCCCGGCAGTGTCTTCCGGGCTGCTTCACGACAACCCCCCACTACCCCTCCGCTAACAACTTCAAGCAAGAATGGTGCCGCGCCAACTGAGCAAAGGCCATTCCAGCGCGAGAGCGTGTCGCAATTAAGACTTTGCGGCTTGCCGGCCTCACGTTGGCTTAGGCTGGTCACTGTTGCCGCCTTCCGGCGATCGGATGTGCGCACTGATTCGTTCGACTTAGGCGCAATTTTTCGGCGCATTTTTTCATCGGCCTGCACACGGCACAGGCGTGGCATCCGAGCGAGAGCTGTCAGTGCCCCGCTGCGGCGTTCGCCGCCGCGGGCCCGATCCGGCGTATCAGTATGAGTACGAGCGGGACGAGTACGATGGCGAAAATGCACCAGCCGTAAAAAATGTCGATGTAGGCCAAGAGCGCGGCTTGATCGTTGACCAGATGCGCGATGTAGCCCATGGCGCGGCCCGGTGCGCTGGCGGGCGACCCGCTCTGCGCAAAATACCCGGTGATGTTGTGCAGCGTGGACTGCAATCCCGGCGAGGAGGGAATCAGGTTCTCCACTAGCCGCGATTGATGAAATTGCGAACGTTGCACCAGTTCGGTGTTGGCGAGCGAGACCCCGATGCTGCCGCCAAGATTGCGCGCGACGTTGATAAGCGCCGAGCCCTCATTGGTTTTCTGAACCGGGAGGCCGGTATAGGCGACGGAATTGATCGGTATGAACAAGAACGGCATTCCGACCGTCTGGAACACGCGCACGGTCGCGAAATAGGTGAAGCTTGCATCAGGGACGAGGGAGGTCGAGTACCACATCGCCAACGCGATGATGGAAAAACCGATGGCGATCCAGTATTTCGGCTCCATCCGCGGGATCAGCTGCCCCATAATCGGCATCAACACCAGCATCGCCAAACCGCCCGGCATCATCGCAAGCCCGGACAGCATCGCCGTGTACGGAAAGTTCGTCTGCATAAGTTGGGGGGTGATCTGGTTCGAGCCGAACAGGATAGCCCCGACCGCGAACATGACGATAAAGGCCATGCCGAACTGCCGCTGCAGCAATAAGCGCAAGTCCACGATCGGGTCGTCGCGCGTCAGCTCCCAGGGGACGAGGAATATAAACGAGCATGCGGCGATGGTCGCAAAGGTGACGATCATGGTCGAGTGAAACCAGTCGTCGATCTGCCCGCGGTCGAGCACAAATTCGAGGCTGCCGAAGGTCAGTGCGATCAGCGCGAAGCCGACCCAGTCGATCTTCAATCCGCCGGCCAGGCGTTGCGCGCGCTCGCGCTCGAGCACATCAGGTTCGACGACGAGCCATTGCACGAGTATCAGCGACACGATGCCGAACGGCACGTTGATGAAGAAAATCCAGTGCCACGAATAGTTGTCAGTGATCCAGCCGCCGATGGTCGGCCCCACGGTCGGCGCGACAATGACGGCAATGCCGTAGATCGCAAACGCCTGCGGACGCTGGCGCAGCGTGAATGTATCTGCAAGCATGGCCTGCTCGCTCGTCGGCATGCCGCCGCCGCCCAGCCCCTGCAGGATACGGAAGATAATGAGCGCATTGAGGCTGGACGCCAGTCCGCACAACAGTGATGCGATCGTGAATAGCGCAACGCAGATCATATAGAAGCGCTTGCGGCCGATCACGTTCGACAGCCAGCCGCTGATTGGCAGCACGACGGCGTTGGCGATCAGATAGGTTGTGACGACCCAGGTGCTTTCGTCAACGCTGACCGCCAGACTGCCAGCGATGTAACGCAACGCGACGTTGGCGATTGCGGTGTCGAGCACGACCATGAAGGTGGCGATAGAAAGCACGATGGCGATTAGCCAGGGGCTGCGATCACCCGCCGCCGAGCGGCTTTCGCTGCCGGCCGATTGACGCTGATCGCTCATTTCGTCGTGACGGTCGGCACCACGGACATGCCAGGGCCTAACAGGACATCAGGCGGGTCGTTGAACACAATCTTGACCGGCACGCGCTGAACGATCTTGACGTAATTGCCGGTCGCATTCTCTGCTGGCAGCAGACTAAAGGCCGTGCCGCTGCCAGGCTGCACGCTCTCGACGTGGCCTTTGAAGGTACGGTCGGGATAAGCATCGATCCTGATGTCGACCGGTTGGCCGGGCCGCAGCGCCACCAGTTGGGTCTCTTTAAAGTTCGCCGTCACCCACACGTCGCGTGGCACGAACATGATCAGCGCCTGGCCGGCGGCGGCATAGTTGCCTTTGGTGGCGGTTAGCCTTGCGACCCGGCCCGCGACCGGCGCCATGATCAGGGTGCGCGATAGGTTGGTCGCTGCTTGCTCCTGCGTAGCGCGAGCCTGCTCCAACTGGGCCTCGTACAGTGTGCGTTGTGCCCTGAGCACCGGGAGTTGCTTTTTGGTGGCGACCGCGTTGGCCTGAGCGGCGGCGTACGTCGCTTCGGCTTGCAAAAGACCGGACGCGTATTGCTGCGCCTGTTCGACCGTCGTTGCGCCGTTCTTCACCAGCGTCTGGTAGCGTTCGTTCTGCTGCTGCGCGAAGGTGAGCGACGCATGCGCTTGGTTGGCCTGCTTGTCGGCTTCTTCGATGCGCGACTGCTGGGCGGCGATTTGCGCGTCGATGTTGGCGATACCGGCGGTCGCCTGATCGACCTGCGCGTGAGCCTGGTCGAGTTGAGCCTTGTAATCGCGGTCATCGAGGCGAACCAACACCGCGCCCGCATCGACCAATTCGTTGTCGGTCACCGGCACGTCGACAATGGCGGCATTGACCTGCGAACTGATCGACACCGTGCGCGCGTCGATGAAAGCATCGTCAGTGCTCTCATAGCCGCTGGTGTTGATCCACCAGAACACGACGGCGACAATCGCCGCAATGATCAGGGCGGTTACGACCAGCACCGCGCGGCGCTTTTGGCGCATGCGATCGACCCACGCCTGCGGCTTGGGCGCTTGACCGGCTGCCGGCCGCACCTCGCGACTTGGCGCGGTACCCGGGCGACGTTCGCTGTCGGTGCGCTGATCCATGATCGGGATAACTTTGCCGCGCCAAGCCGGTTGCCGCGTGCTCCGGGCAGAGCACGTCGTTCAAATATGATCCAAGGCTTGGTTTACCCGCTAACGACCGCGGAAACCAGTCAGGAAGGGGCGCTCGGCGGATGCAGGGCAGCCTTGAATTTTTGGCAAAACTCGTCGAGTTCGCCGGCGTTGATGTCGCTTATTGCCCAATAGTCGAGGCCGTCCTCGGTCCAATATCGCACATTGAAGCCGTGCCGTGTTTCGCTGATTTCGCCGTGGCGCTCCGTCCCCTGCCGCCGTGACACGAACAAATTGATGATGTGCTGGCGGCGGCGGTACACGATCGCGGCCGCGGCCTCGCCCCCGATCTCGTCAAGGCGGCCGCCGACGAGCGTAAAACCCTGTGCGGTAAGATCAATGACCGGCGGCGCCACATCGAGCTTGCCGTTGAACCAAGGCTTGACCGTGTGCTGCTCGCTCGTTTCGACGTCCGTTAGGTGTCCGGCCTGCAGTGAACGCAAATGCGCCGATACGGCTTCGTTCCCGATTACTTGCTCCGGGTCGGTACGGAAAACAGTAAGCATAAGGCTCGCCGCCAACGCGCCTGACAGCACTGCGCCGGCGCCAAAACCGCCGAAGAAGCTTCGCCGTGACGGCCGAAAGAATTGGCGTGGCGCGATAATTTGTGCCGATGGCGACGGCAATGCCGCTTCGATGCGCGCGCGCAGCGCGGCCGGGGCGGCATCCTTTAGTTTCGCCTGAGCCATTGCCGAGCGCATTGCGCGGAATGTCTGCAGTTTCTCAGCGCATGCCGAACAAGAGGCCACATGCGCCTCGACGTCGCGTGCATGACCGGCATCAAGTTCGTCATCGATGAGAGCGTGGAGCAGGATTTCACATTCGGCGCAGTTCACGGCGTCGCTCCTTCGGCAACGTTCCATGCCGAGCGCAACATCGAACGCGCGCGCGCCAGCCGCGACATCACGGTTCCAACCGGCACGCCGGCGACTTGGGCTATCTCCTGATACGACAGATCGTTGATTTCGCGCAGGACAATGACCTCGCGAAACTGCGCCGGCAATCCGGCGACCAGCTCGCGAATTTTGTCGTCATCGTGCCGACGGAGCATGGCGGTTTCCGGCGACGCTTGCGGCTCTTGCCAGATCGGCACTTCTTCCGAAGCAGGTTCGTCCAATGCCGAATCTGAAAGCGTTTCCCGATTGCCGCGCCGGGCAAATTCAGCGTTGCAAACGTTTCGCAAAATCGTCAGCAGCCAGGGTTTCATGGCGGGACCGCGATAGCTGTCGAAATGCCGCAACGCCCGGAGATAGCACTCCTGTGCTGCATCCTCGGCGTCCGCGGTGTTGCGCATGAGATAGCGCGCCAGCGTGAAGACATCGTCGAGATAGGGCAGCGCGGCGTCGCGAAAACGCCGCGCTTTTTCGTCTTCACTGTCGGTGTCAATTGCCATGCTGCCGAGCTTGACCACGATGGCGTAAACAACAGAAGCCGTGGCCATCGAAGCATCAATGCCCCGCTTCTCCGGTCGCCGCTTCTACCACGATCGTGCCGGTCATGTGCGGGTGGAGAGAGCAGAAGTAGGCGTAGCTGCCCGGTGTCGTGAAGGTGAATGAATAGCTGTTGTCCGTGTCCATCACTTTCGACTTGAACTGCTTGCCAACGGCGGCGATCGCATGCGGGATGTCATCCTTGTTGGTCCAGGTCACTGTCGTCCCGGCCTTTACCGTCACCGTCTGAGGGTTGAACGTAAAGTTGTCGATGGCGATCGCGCTGGTCTGGTTTTGCGCATCTGCCAGCAGGACGCTTCCGGCCAGCACGGCGCCAACGAGGGCGCCCAGCGCGCCCGCGGTCATTACGGCTCTCATCGCGGCGTTCTCCTTTAGCTCTGCAGCGCCGTGTCAACGATTGCGAGTTGTTCAGAGCCTTGTTTGAAGGCGATACTCGCGGTGCCGAGGAGCGTGCGGAGCTTGTCGTCGGCGACTTTCATCGGTCCGGGTGACGGAGCCGTGCCAGGGGCCGGCTGCGGAAACGCGGTCGAACGGGCGGTGTGGAAGGTCACGTTGCCTTCAACCTTCTGCATGACCTGATGGATATGGCCGTTGAGGACCGTGACCGAGCCGAAGCGCTTGAGCAGTTCGAGCGCACGGCCGCCGTCCTCGGTGCCCCAACCCCATTCCGGATACACCGTCCACAACGGGATGTGGGCAAAGACCACGATCGGCGTCGAAGCCGAGCGGCCTTTCACATCGGCTTCAAGCCACGTTAGCTGTTCATCGCCGAGGTTGCCAAGCCCGCCGGCCTTGAGATCGACGACGTTGACGAGACCGATAAAGTGCACGCCGCTGGCGTCAAAGCTGTACCAACCGGCGCCCTTGGTGCCGCGGCCGTAGCGATCGAGATAAAGCTTCCGCTCTTCGTCGAGGAAGTCGTGCTCGCCAGGCACATAATGTACGTCGAGCCGGGTCTGCGAGATGATACGGTCGGCGTCGTCGAACTCGGTCACTTTTGACAGATGGCTGATGTCGCCGGTGTGGATCATGAATGCCGGCTTGACCGGCATGGCGTTGATCCTGCCAACCGCCTCTTCAAGCGTGCCACGGGCGTCGGGATTGGCCGGCTTGTCAAAGCCGACGTGGCTGTCGCTGATCTGCAAAAACGTCAGACCGTGCGATTCCTGCGCCGCCGCTTGGTCGATCAAGCCGAGCGAACTAGGGACCCCGCCGGAAACGGTCCACAGCACGCCGGTGCCGGCCCAGGTCATGCACTCGAGCACCTTACGTCTGCTTAACGCCTCGTTACGGTCGAATGTTTGCATTGCTTCTCTCCTTTGGGCCACTCGGCTTTCAAGGACGAGATCGGGCAAGGCAGCGGTTTATTCCCGGGGGTGGGAGAAATTTTTTGGAAGCTGAACCGGGGCCAAAAGCCAGACTGAAAAGTGGCCGCTACGCGGCGCAAATCACGCGCGCCGAGAACTCCCGCGCCAAAGGCGCGGGGGTTCTTATCACGGTCGCGCTTTCCTGAACTTTCAGACTCGCCGGAGCTTAACCGCCATTGGAGCCGTGATAATCCGGCTCTCCCTCCAGCCCCATGGGGTAGTTGCGGAAGGTCGCATCCGCCTTCGGTGTCATCGTGGAAGGCGTGCGGGTGGTGTTGTAGATAGCTTTGTGCACGGTCGTCACCGGTTTGGCTTCCTTGGCCTGCGCTCCCGACATCAGGGGCAGCGAAAGCAAGGCGACGGTGATCGCGGCGACGGTCTTGTGTTGCAGATGAAACATTTCATTCTCCTCAGAGTGATAGTGGCGTCAGGCCACTCCGTGCCACCAAGTCGTTCTTAGGCGGCTTCCGAGGATGAGACCGGCCGAGGTGGAGACTTATTCCCGGATGGCGAAGCTATTTTTCGCCGCTCTGAAGCTCTGCACGCGGCGGTATCGGGATTGTTGCGGCTTGGCGGTGCGGCCGTGTGCGGATGCGAGGCTGCTTGGCTTGGAGGTAGTGGCTTGGGTGAAACCGCGCGGCGCAGAAGTCCTCAACCGCGGCGGCAATCGCGGCGCTGGTCTGTGCGCGGCGCTCGGCGCTCGCCATTTCCAGTTCTTCGTCGCGGTTGATGATGGATCCCGCCTCCAGCAACACCGCCGGCATGAGAGTTTTCCGCAGCACCACCAGCTGGTCGTACCGGTAAACGCCGGCTTCGGCATCGAGCAGTTCATGGCGACGGCGGCCCATCAGCGGCAGCGTGTAGTGCGGTGTATAGTGAAGACCGCGGGCCAGCAGTTGTTCACCCAGGAAATGACCGAACTCCAGGCTGCCTTTGGGGTCGGCGTTCTCCTTCGACAGGAAAATGGCGTAGCCCTTGAAGCGGTCGCTGAAGAATCTCTGTTGTCCCTCGTATTGCCAGCTCTCAAGCAGATTATCCGGCACGGAATCGTGATGGATTGAGATGAAGAGATCGGCACGCATGGCATTGGCCCGCGCAGCCCGTTCAAGCAGGCCTCGCAGGGGAGCGGCCTCGGTGATGAGCCGAACGGCCTTTTCAAAACCCGCTTTGAACAGCGCATCCATCGTCTCGTTGGCGAGCTGAAGATTGTAACTGTACTCGGTGACGCCGCGGGAGCTGTCGGCGCCGGGCTTCTCGACGGTATGGCCGACGTCGACAACGACACGGAATGCCGAACGTTCGCAATCTGCGGATTTCGATTTCGGCGGATTTGGCGCTGGTTGATTTGGGACCGGCAAGTCCGGCGTACTCGATGCCGGTACGTTTGGCGGCGATGGGCTTGATGTGGGCAGGTCCGGAGAATTCGATGCCGGTGGAGCGGCTTCCTGGCTGAACGCGGGATGCAGGCTGGTACAACAGAACAGGGTCGTGAGCACAACGCATAGTCCGGCGCCGGCGTGTCGCAGCCGGTTCGTCGCAGCGTTGGTCAAAGCGTGTGACACGGGCCCCCCGAGCGTGAACAGCGTCACGTCAACTCGCGGTTATCCAACTACAGGCGGTGCTCGTTTGCCCGCATATTCTCATGATACCGCAATTTCTTAGCCGAGGCAGCCTGAAAAAGACGCGCCGGTCCCGACGGTGGCTAGACTTGTGCGGAGCGGCCTCCTGTCGTACCAAACAAGCAAACGAGGTATCCCCGGGTGACATATTTTTCCGTGCGCAATATTGCGGTTGTTTGCAGCGCGTTGTTCGTGCTTGCGCTGGCCTTTTTGATCCTGGCCGAGGGGCATGAAGCGAGTGCCGTACTCGACGCATTCGCCTCGCAAACGTTCGTTGCCAAGCTCGCGTGGATCGTCGTTGTGCTCGTTCCACTCATCCTGGTTCCGGCCGCGGTCTGGCTGGGCGAAACGCTGATGCGGCAACGCCAGGCGGGGCAGGCGCTTGAATTGCGGCTCGACGGCGTACGGCAAGGCGTCAAGGCGCTGGTGAAGTCCCAGGTCGAGACCGAGGTGGCGGTGTCGCATCTCGCCCGGACCGATCCGGAAGATGCAATGGACGCGCTTAACAAGCGGCTCACGGAGGCCGAGCGAGTGGCGCAAGTTCAGAAGGGCCGCAATCAGCTCGGCGACCTCAGCTCGCGCGTCGAAGAGATCCGCACCCAGCAACAAAGCTTGCAGAAGCGGCTCGCGCCGGTTCTTGAAAAACGCCGCGCCATCGAGCAGCTTTTCGCCGAGCTCGACAGCAGGCAAATCGACATCGATCACACGCTCGCCGAAATCGCGAGTGGGGATGACGCGGTTGCGCTCGACGTCAATTTGAAAAAAATGACGGAGTTCGTCAAGCAAAGCCACGATCGCTGCGACGCTATCGAACGCGCGTCGAATACACTTGCCGGTCTTCAGGAAGATTACACCGCGTTGCACGGCCGTCTTGCGCCCCATCTGGCGGCCGAGGACGGCGTTGCCACCCGTCTCAAGGAGCTAAACGGCAGCCGCGATCAGCTTGCTGATGAAATCGGCGCCATCGAGCAGACGCAACAAGGACCGCTTGCTGATCGCGTACAGAAGTTATCCGATGACAAGAAGTCGCTCGATGAGCGCCTTTTACAGCTGAATACGCAGTTCAACAAACTGGGTTCGCTGCGCAAGGATGTCGAAGGCCTGTTTGCCAACTTCGATCGCGCACTCGACATGCTTTCGGACAAAGCGAAAGAGGAGGAAGAGGCCGATATAGACGCGCGCGTCGCAGAGCTTGGAACTTTTATCGAGACGACGCAGGCTCACCTGACTGAGATTGAGCGCCGTGCGGTCACGTTCACCCAGCTCAAGTCGAGGCTGGGCGACCTGCAATCGCAGCTTGCTCCGCTGGAAGCAGACGGGAGCGGCGTCGTGCGCCTCGTCGATGAATTGCGCGACAGTCGCGACCGGCTTTTCGCCAAGATCAGACAGATCGAGGAGGATGACGACGGCAATCTTGCCGAACGGGTCAAGAAATTCAGCGACACCAAACGGGAATTGGAGGAGCGTGTGTCAACGCTCACGGAGCAATTCTCCAAACTGGCGACCATCCGCAAGGATATCGCCGGCCTATTTGATAAATTGAGCGGCGCGGTCAACGCGTCGACGAATTGAGATGAATCGGGTCCGCGAACCGGTGGTGGCTACGGTCGCCATTGTCGATCTGCGTCCAACGCAGATCACGGTCGGCATGCGCGAAGTTGAGGCCAAGCGCAAGCGCTGGCGCGACGCCGGGACAAAGAAAGGCGAACGGTTCCTCGGCAAGCACATTATCCCGGTGGTTCTTGGTCCAAAGGACCGGCACTACGTTATCGACCATCATCATCTCGCGCTTGCTCTGCATCAGGAGGGTGTCAAGGAACTGGCCGTGACCGTCGCCTTCGATTTGAGCTCGCTGGATCGGGATATGTTCTGGTCGGTGATGGATAATCGAAATTGGATACATCCCTTCGATACCGAAGGCCGCCGCCGTCAGTATCGCGACATTCCGAAGACATTGACGGAACTCGTCGACGACCCGTTCCGCTCGCTCGCCGGCGAGTTGCGGCGCGCCGGCGGTTTCGCCAAGGACACGACGTTGTATAGCGAATTTCTTTGGGCGGATTTTCTTCGTCGCCGCGTCAAACGTCCGACAGTGGCACGGAATTTCGATCGCGCGCTCGAGCAGGCCCTGCAATTGGCAAAAAGCAGTGCCGCGAGTTACTTACCCGGATGGTGCGGGCCGGCGCCGGAGGTATGACCGAAGGCGTGACGGACAGCGAAGTTCTGATCGTGGGCGCCGGACCGACGGGGCTTACACTCGCCATCGATCTGGGCAAGCGCGGCATTCGTTGCACCATCATCGAGCGGAAAGAACGCCCGGCATTTCTGCCGAAGATGGAGCGCGTCAACGCGCGCAGCATGGAAATCTATCGGCGCATGGGGCTGGCGCCGCAAATCCGTGCGGCCGGTCTGCGTTCCGACTGCCCGATGGACGTGTATATCGTGCTGGCTCTCGACCGAGTGCCGCTGCTCCACCTTTCTTACCCGTCAGTCGCCGAAGCGCAGGCTCGCACACGCTCAACAAACGACGGCAGCCTGCCGCTGGAGCCTTATCAGCTCATCTCGCAGTACACGCTGGAGCCGTTGCTAAAATCCATTGCCGAGACAATTCCGTCCGTTACCGTCCGCTTCGGCTGTGAGTTTCTGTCGCTGGATCACGATAACGCAGGTGTTACCGCGCGCGTGCGCAACAGCGACGGTGGCACGCAAGATCTGCGCGCCGCTTATCTCGTGGGCTGCGACGGCGGCGGCAGTTCGGTGCGCAAAGAACTGGGCATCGAGCTGGCTGGTGAGGCCAACTTGCTGGAATTACGCCAGGCCCTCTACCGCTGCGACGAACTGTTTGAGCGGTTGCCGATCGGCAATGGCCCAGGCCGCGGCCGCCATTATCACGTAGCCGACGACAAGGCCTCGTTTCTCATTATGCAGGATTCCACGAAGCACTGGACGTTGCATTCCGTCGTCGACACGGACAATGAGATGAACATCGCGTTCGAGCGAACGGTCGGCGTTCCGGTAAAATATGAGAGGCTGTCCTGCGCTCCGTGGCGGCAGAATCTTCTGCTCGCCGAGCATTATGGCAAAGACCGCGTTTTGCTTGCCGGCGATGCCGTGCATCTGGTGATCCCGACCGGAGGGCTGGGGATGAATTCCGGCGTCGGCGATGCCATCGATCTTTCGTGGAAGCTCGCCGCAACGCTTCGCGGCTGGGGCGGTCCCAATCTCATCAAATCCTACGAAATCGAGCGCCGCCAGATCGGTGAGCGCAACGTTGGCGCATCGCGCTACGCGACAGTCGGACGCCGCAAGTGGCGCTCGATGTGGCGCCCGAACATTCGCGACGACACGCCGGAAGGCGAAGCGACACGCCGAAACCTCAGTGCCGTCGCCGACGTCGAACAGCGCAAGAGCAACGAGATGATCGGCGCCGAGCTCGGGTATCGCTATGTGGATTCACCGATCATCTGCAACGTACCGGGCGGTCCCGAGCACCTGTTCCGCGACTACCAGCCGACGACCTGGCCGGGAGCCCGATTACCGCATCTGTGGCTCGACGACGGCACGCCGATGCAGGATCACGTGCCGGATGGCTACTCGATCCTCAAGCTCGGAAGGTCCAGAGCCGATGCTGGCGACCTGGAACGCGCGATCCGTTTCCATGGTGCGCAGGTGAGCATGCTCAATGTGCCCGATGCCGTCGCCCGGGATATTTACGGCTACGATCTGATTTTATTGCGGCCCGACATGCACGTGGTTTGGCGCGGGCAGGGACCGCCCGCCGACTCCGCCAAAGTCGCGGCAATCGCTACCGGACACGCGCCTTAAGGCAGAGGCGTCCCGTCAGGCCGGGGCGTGACGTTCCGGACCATGAGTTCCTCGGAGCTCTGAGGAAGCGCAGCGCCCGGAGAGACGGACGTTTCACAATTTGCGAGCCATTCGGGCCTTTTTTCTCCCTTCGCATCGCTAATTGGCGGAATATTCTGCTATTTGCAGTGTCAAATTCGTTCTTATATAGAAAATCATTCTTCAGCTGAGCGCTCTGGTGGCGGTCAGCCTCCGTCAGGAGTTCGCTATGACCTCGCCTCTTGAACAAAAAATCAAAATCACCGGACCTGTCGTGGTCACCGCAAACCGCGTCGGCGATGGCGCCGTGATCTACCGTAGCGCCGAAGGTGGCTGGACGACTGCTTTAGCGGCCGCCGCCGTAGCAACGCAGGCCGCCGACGCGCGAGAACTGGTCAAAGCCGCGATGGCCGATGATCTCCGCGCGGTCGGTCCTTATATTGCGCCGGTCAAGCTGACCGGAGGCGGAGAAGTAATGCCCGGGAATCTGCGCGAGCGTATTCGGCAGCGCGGTCCCACGATTGATTTGCCGACCGCCGCTGTTTTGGTGAGCATGGTTCCGCAAAAAGATCACGCGCAAATATAGAAGTTCAGGCGTCATGTACGTCTATGACGATTTCGACCGCACCCTGGTCGCCGAGCGCGTCGCGGAATTTCGCGACCAGGTGGCGCGCCGTTTATCCGGTGAGCTGACGGAGGATGAATTCAAACCGTTGCGGCTGATGAATGGGGTGTATCTTCAGCTGCACGCTTACATGCTGCGCACCGCAATTCCATACGGCACGCTGTCGTCGACACAGATGCGCATGCTGGCGCATGTGGCGCGGCGCTTCGATCGCGGCTACGGTCATTTCACCACCCGGCAGAACATTCAATACCACTGGATCAAGCTCGAGGAGCTGCCAGACGCGATGGCGGCGCTCGCCAGCGTCGGCATGCATGCCATGCAGACGAGCGGTAATTGTGTCCGCAACCTCACGACCGACCAATGGGCTGGTGTCGCTCCCGACGAGATCGAGGATCCGCGCATCTGGGCCGAGCTGGTCCGCCAGCATGTGACACTGCATCCCGAATTTTCATTCCTGCCGCGCAAGTTCAAGATCGCCGTCGGCGCGTCGAGTCATGATCGCGCGGCGCTGCGCGTTCATGATCTGGCGCTGCGATTGCACCACAACGGTGCTGGCGAGGTTGGTTTTGAAGTTATGGTCGGCGGCGGCCTCGGTCGAACGCCATTTCTTGCCAAGACGATCAAGCCGTTTCTGCATAAGCGCGACGTACTAAGCTACGTTGAGGCGGTGTTGCGCACCTACAACGAGTTCGGCCGCCGCGACAACATCTACAAGGCGCGCATTAAAATTCTGGTGCACGAACTTGGCGCCGAGGCCTTTGCGAAAGAAGTCGAAGCGGAATGGCAAGCCACCAAGGATGGCGCGCTCGCGCTCGATCCGGCCGGATTTGCCGAAATCGCCGCGCGCTTTCGCTATCCGTCCTACGCAGACCTGGATGACAGCCCGCCGCAGCTTGCCGCGGCGCGCCGCGCCGACCCCCGCTTCGACGCCTGGGTGGCTAATGCGGTCGCCAATCACAAAATGCCCGGCTACGCCATTGTCACGCTTTCGCTGAAGCCCGAAGGCGGCACGCCCGGCGATTTGACCGCCGAGCAGATGGACGCGGTTGCGGATCTTGCCGAACGGTACTCGTTCGACGAAATCCGCGTCGGTCACGAACAGAATCTAGCGCTGCCGCACGTCGCCCAGCGTGATCTGCCGGCGTTATGGCACGCGCTCGACGAGATCGGGGTCGCCACGCCGAATGTGAATCTCATTACCGACATTATTTCTTGTCCCGGCCTCGACTATTGCAGCCTGGCCAATGCGCGCTCGATCCCGATCGCGCAGGAGATTACACGGCGGTTTCGCAACCCGGATCTGGCCCGCAATCTCGGCCGGTTGCACATCAACATTTCCGGCTGCATCAACGCCTGCGGTCATCACCATGTCGGCCACATTGGCATTCTCGGCGTCGAGAAAAACGGCGAAGAATTTTATCAGATCACGCTCGGCGGCAAGGCCGACGAGAATGCCACGCTCGGCGCACTGATGGGGCCGGCGGTGCCGTATGCACAGGTGGCCGACGTGGTTGAGGACATTGCCGCGGCCTACATCGAATTGCGCCAGCGGCCGGATGAATTGTTCATCGACACGGTCAAGCGTACCGGTGTCGAACCGTTCAGGGAGCGTGTCTATGCGGCTCGTTAAAGACGGGCAGGCCGTCGACGACCGCTATGTCCGCGTGCTCGATGACGCGCCGATACCGGAGGGCGTGCCGGTCATCGTGACCGCTCAGCGATTTCTTTCCGACGCTGCGGAGCTTGTGGCGCGCGATGCACCGCTCGGCGTGCTCTGGCCCAACGATCGCCGGGTCGCGGAGCTCGAGCCATGGCTGAAGGATCTTTCGCTGATCGCCCTGGTGTTTCCGAAATTCCGCGATGGCCGAGCGTATAGTCAGGCGCGGCTGCTGCGCGAGCGCTACTCTTATCGGGGGGAGCTTCGCGCGACCGGTGACGTGTTGCGCGATCAGTTCCAGTTTCTGGTTCGCGCCGGCTTCGATGCGTTCGAGGTCAAAAAAGCTGCCGACGCGGAGATATTCGCGAAGGCCGCGGCGCGATTTTCCGTCTTCTATCAGCCGACGGCCGATGGCCGCGTGCCGGCGCTGCGCCGACGATTGCAAAGTGGCGGCGCTGCAAAAACGCGTGAAACCGCCTAACGGCCTTCTGGTAGCGTCGCTGACAGCCAAATTGCTATGATCGCTCCTCGTTTCCGCGAGCGAGGACATTATGGCTCCGATTGTTGCAGTGATAGCTCCCGGCGCGATGGGGGCGGCGGTTGGAAAACGGCTCGCCGATCGCGGAGCGAGAGTGCTGACATCGCTGGCCGGTCGCAGTGAATCGACGGCCGCGCGCGCCCGCGAAGCCGGCATGGTCACGGCGAGCGATGAGGAGATCGCGTCCGCCGATTTCATACTGTCGATTTTGCCGCCCGGCGATGCGTTGCCGCTGGCGCAGCGCTTTGCGGCGGCGTTAACGGCGAGCAATGCCAAACCGGTCTACGTCGACTGTAATGCGATCAACCCGGTAACGGTCAAACGCGTAGCGGCTGCGATCGCGCCAACCGGCTGCCAGTTTGTCGATTGCGGGATCATCGGGCCACCGCCAAAAGGTGCAGATTTCAGTCCGCGCTTCTACGCCTCCGGCGAGGCTGCGCAGCGCTTTGCCATACTGCGCCAGTACGGGCTCGACGTCCGCGTGCTGGAGGGAGCGTTGAGCGCGGCTTCGGCGCTGAAAATGTCGTATGCCGGCATCACCAAAGGAACCCAGGCGATTGGGGCGGCGATGATGCTGGCTGCGACGCGCGCCGGTTCAGCCAAGGCGTTATTGGACGAGCTTTCCTTCAGCCAGAAAGAAATGTTGGCGCAGTTCAAGCAGCAACTGCCGATGATGCCGGCTAAAGCCTATCGATGGATCGCGGAAATGCAGGAAATCGCCGGCTTCGTCGGCGACGATCCGGCGGCGCGCGAACTTTATGAAGGCGCCGCGCATTTCTACCAGCGCATCGCAGAAGATTTCTCGGGTGACCGACGAGACGTTGCGGCGCTCACCGCGTTTTTGGGCAAGAACCCGTCTGACAGCTGACTTAAGCTAAGCTTGAGTCACCGTGCCGCGCTCGATGCGGTAAGCGCGGGCCAGGAGGTCGGCGATATGAATTTCGTTCGACTCCGAAAGCAGGACCGAGACGGACTGCGCCTTTAGGCTTGCCAAGACCTCACCAAGCCGCCGGGCCAGTGCGGGCGCGAGCCCTTCAAACGGCTCGTCCAGCAGCAGCATGCGCCTGCCGGCCATCAGCGCACGCGCCAGAGCCACCATTTTTTGCTGCCCGCCGGAAAGCTCGAGGCTGCGTCTGCCACGTAAGCGCTCAACTTCGGGCATGACGCTGAAAATCCAACCGAGCCGTTCGTCAACACCTGATAACTTGGCCGCCCAGCTTGGCACCCGAATGTTCTGCTCAACCGTAAACTCGGGAACAAGCCGGCGGTCCTCCGGCATATAACCGATGCCATGGGTCACTCGATCATGCGGGGGCAACCGCAGCAGATCGATGCCGGCCAGTTCAGCTGTGCCGCTCGCCGGCAGCGCTCCCATCAACGCGCGCATGAGGGTGGTTTTGCCGGCGCCGTTGCGGCCAACAAGCCCGCACATCTCGCCGGCATTGAGTTCGAGCGAAGCGCCGCGGATGATCGGGACGGCGCCGATCGAAACGTCAAGGTTCGCGATCTTAAGCATGTCGGCTGTCTGACGAAACAAGGTTTAGCTTCGGCCCGCTGATCAGCTCCTGAATGCGCGGATTTTCCAGCGTCTCGACCGGCGGCCCGTCGGCGATCACCGTGCCGTCGTAGAACGCGAGTACGCGATCGGCGTAACGCTCGACGATGTCCATATCGTGCTCGACGAACAGAACGGTGATGCGGCGATCCTTCAACGCGGCCATGACGACCGCCATGACATCGAATTTCTCTTCGATCGAGATGCCGCTCGTTGGCTCGTCGAGGAGAACGACCCGCGGCGCCCCTGCGATCGCCATGGCGATGTCGAGGAGTTTGCGGACGCCTTGCGGCAGTGTCGCGGCGAGCGCATGGCGGTAATCCGTGATCCGAAAGAGTTCGAGTGCGGAGGCGCTGTCCGCCAGCATTGACGAGGAATGCAAAGGCGTGAGCGCCTGATGGATTAGGCTGCCCGCCGTACGTGCAACGGCAGCTGCCGCGCAAATGTTTTCGAGGACGGTTAGCGAGGCGAATATCTGCGGCACCTGGAAAGAGCGGGCTATGCCGAGCCTGGTGATCTCGCGCGAAGGCCGACCGGTGATGTCCTGATCCTCGAACCAGATCGAGCCCTTGGTCGGCCTCAAATGGCCGGTGATCATGTTGACGAACGTGGTCTTGCCGGCGCCGTTGGCCCCGATAATGCCGACGGTCTGCAACGGCGGCACCGCAACGTTAATGTTATGCGCGGCGACCAGCGCGCCGAACGTCTTTTCCAGGCCGCGGACATTGAGGATCGCGCTCATGACGACGTTTTCATGAGGACGTGCTCATTGGTTTGAGCTTTAGACGTTGTCGCAAACGCGCGAACAGCGAGCCGAGCCCCTCGGGCAGGAACAGGATGGTGACGAGCAGCGCCGCGCCCAAAAATATTTGCCAGGTGCCCGGCAAGATGTCGTAAGCGATCGACTTTAAAAGCTCGAACACAAACGAGCCGACGAAAGCTGCCGCGACCGATCCGGCGCCGGCAAGAATGGTCACGAACACGAAGCCGCCGGACGTGGTCCAATAGGCCATGTTTGGATCGACGTGCTCGATCGAAAGTGCGGCGAAGGCGCCGCCGATGCCGCCAAGCGTTCCGCTGATCACCAGCTTAAGATGAATGAGCCGATTGACCGAGACGCCGAGAAACTCCAGGCGAATCTCGTTGTCGCGCACCGGCACGGCGAGCGCGCCGGCAACAGAACGGAAATACAAGAACACCAGCAAGGCGGAAGCGGCCGAAAACGCCAGCACCAGCCAGAACAGGAGCAACAAATGCATGGCGCCCTGCGGAGCATAGCCGAGATAAGTCGGCGCTTCGACGTGAAATCCGTCGGTTGAGCCGAGTGTTTCGGTTTTGACCAGCACGCCATAGAGAATCATCGACATGGCGAGACTGAGCATGGCGAAGAAGATCTCGCGGTATCGCGCCAGCAGGAAACCGGTGAGGAAGGCGGCAATCGCCGAAAGCATCGCGGCGGCCGGAATCAGCACGAACACGTCGTGCATTCCGCCGTAACGATCGATCAGGGCCACTGCGTAGGCGCCGATTGCGTAAAACAATGCCTGCCCGAAGGGGACCAGGCCGGCGCGCCATAGGATAATGAGTCCGAGAACGACCAATGCGTTGGCGAAGGCAAGCGTGGTGAGTGACACGAGCCACGCAGGAAGGGCCGGCGCCACTATTGCAACGAACACAAAGGCGAGTGCGCCAAAAGCAACCGGCCGGGGCACCATTGTCATATCTTTCGAGGCGCAAGGCGGGTGAACAAGCCCTGCGGCCGGAATACCAGCACCAGCGCCATCACCGCATAGATGACGAACAACTCGATTTGCGGCACGAGATGAACGGCGGCGGCCCGGCACTCGCCGACAATCAGCGCGCCAAGGAGCGCGCCGCCGATCGAGCCCATGCCGCCGATTGCCACGACCGCGAACGCAAGCACGATGACTTCAACGCCGATACCGAGCGTCACGGCAATTTTCGGCGCCATCACCGCGCCGCCGAGAGCTCCGAGCATGGCGCCGACAACGAAGGTGACGGTGTACACGGCGGTGACGTTGATCCCCATCGCTGCAGCGAGCTCGCGATCGAAGATGACCACCGTGAGCAGATGACCCCAGCGGGTGCGCTTGAGCGCGAAGCTTGCACCGATCGCAAGCAGCCCGGCGAACGCAACCAGGCCGATGTCGTAGCCGGACAGAACTAGCGATCCGACGTCGAGGGTACCGGCGAGCGCGAGCGGCTGATAAAGCGCATAGGAATTGGGTCCCCAGATCAGCTTGATCACGTCCTCAAGGATGAGAAAGGCTGCGTATGTAACCAGTACGATGATGACTTCGTCCTTGCCGTAGAACAGGCGGAGCAGGCCGCGTTCAAGGATCAGGCCCAGGACAAGCCCGATCGCCATGGCGACCAGCACCATCAGTAAAAATCCGCCGGCTGCCGGAAAGCCGCGGTCAAAATAAATGCCGACAGCGATTGCCGCGCCGTAGGCTCCGAACGCGTAGAATGAGCCGTGGGTGACGTTGAGGATGCGCATGACGCCGAAGATCAGCGTGAGACCGACGGCGATGAGAAACAGATAGGCTGCGTAAACGAGTTCGTCGGTGACGATGGCGAAGGCCGTCAGCATCCGACCGGATTCATCTCCGCTGCACGGCGAGAGGCCGGAGATCCGTCAATTGCACGCCGCGCCTTTCATGCCGCCTTCGAGCCACGCAATGGAACCAACGTCCGCCGGCGGATTCACGCACGCGGCGGGATAGCGAATGATGTCAACCATCTCGGGCTTGTTGGCAGTCTTGTTGAATTTGTAGGTTCCAATTGCCGTGTCGGTGATGCCCTGATGGCCGTTGCCGAGCGCCATATGCACTGTCGTGCTCGGGGTCGGAAACGAGTTTCCTTCGAAAGCGGCAATCACCTCTTCCGTCGTCGGCCGCGCTCCGCCCTTCTTGGCTTGCGCCTTTTCCCATGCGCTTTTCAGACCGAACAGCGATTGGGCGAAGTCATAGGCGGGGTAGATCGGTTCATCTTTGAAGCGATCGACGTAGGCGCCATGAAACCAGGTGTTCAACGCGCTCTCATGAGCAAAGAAAGTGTGCGGCCCGCGCGCGCCGACGATTGCGCCGTCGGGCAACTTCGAGCCAAGCCGCCAAAGCGAAGACTTCTCCTGTGGTCAGGACCAATGGGATGCGCTGCGGAAGCCCGCGCGCGCTGGCTTGGTAGATAAAGGCTTCGAGGTCGCCGTCGTAGAAGCTCGAATGGATGAATTGCGCGTTTGAGGTCAGCAGCGTGGAAATCTCGGCGCCGTATTCGCCGGCCAAAAACTTCGGAAACAGTTCCTTGTCGACCGTCGCCTTGGGATCGAGTTTTTTCATCGCCAAACGAAAGTCGCGCCACGAATCCTGACCCCAAGCGTAGTTTTGGTTGATGCCGGAATAGACCGAGATGTCCTTGAATTTGTCGAGAACGTATTTTGCCGCCGCGACGTTATCCATGGTCGCGTGCGGGTTGGCGCGAAAGACGTAGTGACGCGGCTTCTCCTCGAAGACCCGCGGCGTGCCGCAGATGTCGAGGACCGTGAGCTGTTTTAGCTCTTCGGCTACCGGGGTGACCGCGAGGCAATTTCCCGACGACACATAGCCGACGACCGCGTCGACGTGATCGCGCTCCGAGAGATTGCGGAATTGCGTGACGACGTCGGCCGCCGATCCGACTTCATCAACGAATTTGGCGTCGATCTTGGCGCCGCCAAGCCCGATCTGATTGTACGGTGCGGGGACCTTCCCGGCGTTGAGACTGTCGACCAGGAGTTCGGCGGCGTTGTGATCCGGAATGCCGAACGGCGCGGCGACGGGGCCAGTCAGGAACGTCACGATGCCGATCTTGACCGGCGCCGGCTCTTCCGCCCGTGCGCCCGTCGTTGTCAGTGCCAGGAGGCCAAGAGACAGAGCAGCGAAAACAATTGTCAGGCGATCTTCACGAGAACGGAGATGCTGGCACATGGTCGCTCGCTCCCAAGGTGCGATGACGTTTCCGGTGTATAAGCAAACGCGATCTGGGGCCGGGTTTCAACCTGTTTCATGCCATTAGGCACGGACGTCGGTAGGGCATAACGCCGTGGATCGCGCTGCGACCGTCTATGTTTGATGATAAAAGACGCTTGGCGGTCCGGACGCGCGGAGACGCTTCGTGACAATGGCAATGCAAACAGGGCTTGCCGACAGGTTTCTGACTGGCTTGGCGGCTCGCCTTTCCATCAGGCGCGGCGAATACGTTGGTCCGACGTCAGGCCTGGCGCCCGGCTGCGTGCAGGCCAATCTCGCGATCCTGCCACGGTCGCTCGCCGATGATTTCAAGCGCTTTTGTGAACTCAACCCGAAACCGTGTCCGCTCGTCGGCGTGGCCGAGCCGGGTGACTGGCGCCTGCCGGCATTGGGAGAAGATCTCGATGTCCGCACCGACCTGCCGCGCTATCGGGTGTGGCAGGATGGTGTCCTCGTTGACGAACCGCAAGACGTGCTGAAATGGTGGCGCGACGACCTCGTCATCTTTGCCATTGGCTGCTCATTTTCCTTCGAGCAGGCGTTGATCGAGGACGGCATTGAGGTGCGGCACATCACGCGCAATTGCACCGTGCCGATGTACCGCACCGCGATCGAAACCGCGCCGGCGGGCATATTCCACGGGCCGCTCGTGGTTTCCATGCGGCCGTTTAACGCCGCCGACGCGATCCGCGCCATCGAGATCACGAGCCGCTATCCGCTGGCGCACGGTACGCCGGTGCACATCGGCAAACCGGAATTGATCGGCATCACTGATCTGGCGAGGCCCGATTACGGCGACCCAGTGCCTGTTGGGGAAGATGAAATGCCGGTGTTTTGGGCGTGCGGCGTTACTCCGCAGGCGGCGATTGCGGTAGCACGTCCGGAATTTTGCATTACCCATTATCCGGGCGCGATGCTGGTGACCGACCGGCTCATCAACGAATTTGCGACCGCGTAACTCAGGCGCGCATTTGCGCCCGCGGAGTCTCGCGGAATTTCGGCATTACCTCGGCGGCGAACAGTTCAAGTGAAGCGAGCGCCTTTTCAGCGCCGTACCACGGCGGGAAATGCAGCATGATCGAGGCATTGTGAGCGATCGCATGCAGCTCCTGGATCTTGGCGACAACGGTCGCCGGCGAGCCGTGCAGGATAATGTCGCGGGCCAACCCGTCGTAGTCGCGCGGTGTCGCGCCGACATCTTGCGAGACGGTGCCGAGATACCCCGACGTGTGGCCGCTGCCAAAGTGCGCCAGATTGCGCATGATCCCCGGCTCGCTTTCGTGCTTGGCCTTGGCGTCTGTGTCTGCGACGTAGACCCACCGGGCCACATCCACGTGGCCGCGCGCCGGATTTGAGCGAAGCCGCTGCGGCGTTTCCGGCAGCAGCGCACGATAAGCCGCGCTCTGACGCGCCAGTTCGGCAAACGGCGTCCAGCTGGAAAGAAACAGGCCAAAGCCCATACGGGCGGCGACGCCGATCGAGCGATCGGTTGCGCCAGCAAGAAAGATCGGGGGGTGCGGTGTTTGCACCGCGTGCGGAAACAGTTCGTATGGGCCGCTTACGTTGACATCGAAATATTTCCCCTGATGATCCGCGCGCTTGCTGTGGAACAAGTCCATCAGGAGCGGCAACGCTTCCTCCTGAATGTCCCGCCGCGCGTCAAAGTCGATGCCGAAGCCGTCGAACTCGTACTTGCGGTAGCCCGAGCCGAGGCCGAGCGCGAAACGGCCATTGCTCAGGATGTCGACGAAGGCGGTGTTTTCCGCCACGCGCAGCGGATTGGCGAGCGGTAGTGTCACCACCGCGGTGCCGATCTTGATGCGTTGCGTCTGCGCCGCGAGATAGGCGGCATAGACGAACACGTCGGGCATGATGCCGTATTCATTGCTGAAATGATGTTCGGCGACCCAGGCGTAGTCGTAGCCGAGCTCGTCGGCGTGCAGGATTTGCCGGGTTACCCGCGCATGCACATCGCGGTGCGGATAGGGTTCGGCATCGGTGTTTGGATGCGAAGTGAAAAGAATGCCGAATTCCATGCGCCCTCCTGCACCGTTTGGCCTCCGCTTGGCGCAGGGACTTTAGCAACGCCGCAGCATCATTGCGAGGAGGAGGACGCAAGAACCCGGCCGCCGTGTTCGGCGGCGACGATTTTCGGGTCCGCCCTCAGATTAGTGTCGACTCTTGGCAGGCGGCGACAAGTGCGGCGATGCGCCCGATGGAGCGGAAGTTCGCCGGCGTCATCTCCCGCTCGGGAATTTTGACAGTGAATTCAGTTTCGACGGCGAGCATCAGGTTGACGACATCCAGCGAGGAAAGGCCGCTGGCGCGCAGATCGTCATCGCGGCCGACCGGCCGCGTGATAGCGCGCTTATCGAGAATGCCGCGCACCAGCAGTGCCACGCGATCCGTGAGATGGATATCGGCGCGATCAAGCACGGTTAATACTCTCCCAATTTCGCCGGCTTACCGCAGCAATTGTTCCTAAAATTTGCCTCGCATGAAATAACTACACGTGAAGGGTTTGCGATTGGTAACCTTTATGAGAAAGAACAACGACAATTTCAGTCGGTCGCGGCTACGAATTCAAAATTTTGCATTACCTCTGTCCGAGTATCGCGATCGAAGTCGGAAACGGTACAGGGATAAACGCGTCCATGACGGTGCGGACAGCGACGCTACAGGGCGTTCCCGCTTCGCGTAGCTCGGCGAGGGACCCAAAACAGACCGGCACCGAAAGCTTGGTGGCTCGTGCCGAGAAGGTTGCGGCGATCGCAGCCGCGCATGCCGCAGCTGTCGATTCCGAGTTGCGTTTTCCGGTGGAGGCAATGGCGGCTGCTCGTGAGCATCGCCTTTTGGGTGTGGCCGTGCCACGTGAATTTGGCGGCGAGGGCGCCAGCGTGTCCGAAATCGCCGACATCTGTTACGCGCTCGGCCGGGCCTGCGCCTCCGCCGCCATGATCTACGCCATGCACCAGACCAAGGTCGCTTGCGTAACGCGACACGGCCGCGGCAGCGCCTGGCATCAATTGTTGATGCGCCGAATCTGCGGCGAGCAAATGCTGCTCGCGTCCTCGACCACAGAAGGTGACCGTGGCGGCGATATTCGCAACAGCGTAGCGTCAATCGAGCGGCAGGGCGCGCGCATTGCGCTCGAAAGAAGCGCGACTGTCATCTCCTACGGCGAGGCGGCAGACGCCATCGTGACCACGGCCCGGCGTTCGGCTGATGCGGCCAGCACGGATCAGGTCCTGGTTGTCCTCCTGAAACAGGACTACACGCTCGAACGGCAAATTGGCTGGGAGGCGCTTGGTATGCGCGGTACCTGCAGCGCCGGCTTCAGGCTCGTGGCATCGGCGGCAAGCGAGCAGATCCTGCCAGCCGCTTATGAAGAGATTCACACTCACACGATGATGCCGGTCGCGCATCTGTTTTGGAGCAGCGCCTGGGCCGGCATCGCCGCGGCGGCGGTCGACCGCGCCCGAGCGTTCGTTCGCAAAGCGCGGCACCGAGCCGACGGGGTGCTGCCGCCCGGAGCGGCGCACCTGACGCGCGCCAATGCGTCGCTGCAGACGTTGCGCGGCCTTATAGCGTCTGCGCTGCAGCGTTTCGAACTTGCCGCAGACGATCCGGCCGCGCTCGAATCCCTCGACTTCCAGACCGCATTGAACCTGCTCAAAGTGAGCGCATCCGAGCTTGCAGTAGCGACCGTCATGAGTGCGATGCAGGCGAGCGGGCTCGCCGGATACCGCACCGACAGCGAATTCAGCATTGGCCGCCATCTCCGCGACATTCTGTCGGCGCCGATCATGATCAACAATGACCGGATCCTCGCCAATCTGGCCACGGCATCGCTGCTGAGCGGCGCGCCGGTATCGGTCCGTGACTAGGCGCGGCGAAGACTGCTACCTGCAGAAAGTGAGACGAAATCCGTGAACGTCGCATTCAAGCAACCGAAACCGTCGACTCGTTCCCTCGAGGCCATCACCGAGACATTGTTGTTGCCGTCGGATATCGACGGAATCTACGCGCGCACGGGCGTTTTCGAGGACGTCGTGGTTGGCCTTACCGCGCTAATTTCGCGCCACCGTGAGCCTGGAACCGATGTTTTACGGTTCCCGCCGGTCATGAGCCGCCGGCATCTGGAGAAATCCGGCTATCTGAAAAGTTTCCCGCACTTCCTTGGCTGCGTGTGTTGTCTTACCGGCGAGGAAGCAAAGATCAGAGGGACGGTCGAGCGTCTCGAAGGCGGTGAGGACTGGACGACCGATCTGTCGGCTGCCGATCTGGTTCTCACCCCCGCCGCCTGTTACCCGGTCTACCCGATCGCCGCGAGCCGCGGCGTGGTGCCTGCCGCTGGCCTTAAGTTCGACGTCGCAGCCGACTGCTTTCGGCGTGAGCCATCAAAAGACCTCGACCGGCTCCAATCATTCCGCATGCGCGAATACGTTTGCGTTGGCACGCCAGAGCAAATCGACGCCTTCCGCCGCCGCTGGTTGGCCTGGGCACCGGACTTCGCCGCTGAGCTGGGACTGCCTTGTACCATCGAACAGGCCAGCGACGCGTTCTTTGGGCGCGGCGGCAAGCTCATGGCAATGAGCCAGATCGAGCAGGCACTGAAATTCGAGCTGCTGATCCCGGTACGCTCGGCCGAAAAGCCGACGGCGTGCATGAGCTTCAACTACCATCAGGACCACTTTGGAAAAGTCTGGAACCTGCGCAATACCAGTGGCGCGGTCGCGCATACGGGTTGCGTGGCGTTCGGCATTGACCGCCTGGCGCTCGCGCTATTTGCGACGCATGGGCCTGATGTCTCGGGCTGGCCTGCAGCCGTTCGGCAAGCCTTAATGATCTAAGTTTGGGCGATCTAAGCAACCAAAACGCGTTCTCTATTGATTCCCCCCTCTTTTGAGGGGATTGCCACCCCCTCGTCACGTTCAGACTATTCGTCTGCCTTCCAGGGCATCATCTCCGCGCGGGAATGCCGCCGGGATGGTTTGGAGGATTTGAATGACGAACGTGAGTTTAATCCACGCCGAAAGAACGGCCGATACCCCGGCCGCCGAGTTTCACGCCCGCGCTGATGCCCTTCTGCCATTGATCGAAAAGCGGGCGGAGGAGGCTGAGCGCATCGGCCACATGACCGACGACGTGGTCGACGCGCTGCGCAAATCCGGCATCTACACGATGCTGTTTCCAAAGGCGGTCGGCGGAGCGGAACTGCCGCCTTTCGACGCTATGCAGATTGTAGAGCGTCTGTCCTACGCGCATGCGTCCGCCGGCTGGTGCACCGTCGTCAACAATATGGAAGGCATGACGATGGCCATCTATATCGAAGATCCGGGCATCGCCGAGGTCTTCCGCAACGGCGTGGACATTACAATCGCCGGCAACGGCGTGCCGCGCGGCTTTGCCCGGCCGGTTGACGGCGGCTACATGATCAGCGGCCATTGGGCCTATGGCAGCGCCATCACGCACGCCGAATGGATCCACACCGGCTGCTTCGTGACCGATCCGTCGGGCAAGAACATGGTGATACAGCCCAACGGCCAGCCGAAAGTCGTTATCACCCACCATCCGCGCTCGACCATCAAGCTTCTCGGCAACTGGGACGTGCTTGGGCTGCGCGCGACCGGGAGTTTCGACTATGAATTGGCGGAAGGGGCTGAATTGTTCGTACCGACCTACCGGACCTACGACTTCGACATCGAAGCGCCGCGCCGTGGCGGCATCCAGGGAACGCTCGGCCTCGCCGGCTGGAGCGCCTGGGCTCATTCGAGCTGGGCGATCGGCGTCGGCCGCCGAATTCTTGACGAGCTTATCAAGGTGATCGTGCAACGGACCGACGCCTTCGGCAAATCAAGCGACAGTGCGAGCTTTAAATTCCAGTTCGCGCAAGCCGAGGGGAAGTTCCGCGCGGCGCATGCGCTGGTCTACCAAACCTGGCGCGGTGTTTCAGAGACTTGCGCCCGCGGCGAGGCTCCTTCGCTTGATCAAATGACCATGATCAAGCTCTCGCTCCGGCATATCCACGACGTGATTTCCGAAGTCAGCACCTTCGCCCATCGCGCCGCGCGCGGCGCATCGCTCCGCAACACGACCATGCAGCGCTTCTATCGCGATATCCATTCGGGAACGCAGCACATTCTGATGTCCGACCAGATCGTCGAAGAAGTCGGCCGCGCGCTCCTCGGACTGCCGGGCCCAGATGCGCAATGGACAGTGTTTGGGGTCGTGGAATGAGAGCGAGCGCGGCCGGCGCGCCCGACTGGAAACGTCCGGCATGAGCGACGCGAGCGCGAAACCCGCGGGCGACATGACCGGGTTCAGCCGTGCCGAATACAACGTCAACGGCGTAAAGACCGTTGTTCATTCCATCGGCAGCGGACCGGAGTTCGTGTTTCTGCACGGGACCGGAACATTCACCGGTTTCGAGTTTGCCCGCGCCTGGGCATCGCGCCGCAAGGTCATTGTTCCCTATAACCCCAATTTCGGCGACTCAGGTGATGACGCCGGGCTCGACTCCATCGAGGACTATGTACTTCACTACATGGACCTGTTCGATCGGCTCGGCCTGACCAAGTTCGACCTCGGCGGTTTCTCGCTGGGCGGTTGGTTGGCGGCCGAGTTTGCGCTCCGTCAGCCGGAGCGATTGCGCCGGCTGGTGCTTGTGGCTCCGGCTGGGCTTGTGGTCGACAAGGCGCGGGCGCCCGAACTGTCCGAGATCACGCCGCCGGAATTACCGTCCTATCTGGCGAACGACGTAACGGCGGCGCTTCGCTATTTCCCCAAAGCGTCAGACCCGGCCTTCGATGCTCGTCTCGGCCGTGAGATTGGGGCTTATGCGCAGCTTGTCCGCAACCATCCGCAGGGCAATCCGAAGCTTGCCCGCTGGCTGCACCGGATCACTGTCCCCACCCTCCTTGTTTGGGGCGCCGCGGACCGCATGCGTCCGACGGCGCAAGCTGACGCGTGGATGGACCTGCTGCCGGATGGACACCTGAAGCTGGTCTCGAAAACCGGACATCTGGTGTTTGAAGAGACGCCATCGGCGACGGCACTCGTCTCCGATTTTTTGGCGGCATGAGCCGGCTATCGCCGCAAACAGAGGATCAGCAAATGGTTGAGATGTCCGCGGGTGTCACCCGATCGAGCGAAGGGTTAAACGGGACGGTTTGGAATATTCTTGGCCAGACTTACACGCTCAAGGAAGAATCCGACGCCTCGATGGGTTGGCATGCGCTGTTGCCGCCCGGCACGTTCGTACCCCCGCATATCCATCCGACCCAGGACGAGTTCATCTATATGATTGAAGGGGCGCTCGATCTCGAACTCGAAGGCGTAAAGGGCAGTGCAACTCCGGGCGATCTGATCCGGCTACCGATGAACCGCGCGCATGGCCTCTTCAACAATTCCGCGGCGCCGGTAAGATGCCTGTTCTGGGTCGCACCCGCGCGGACGCTTCGTGTCTTGTTCGATAAGCTGCACAATCTGACTGACCCCAACGAAGTCGTGCGCATTTCCGCGCAGCACGAAGTCAATTTCCTGCCGCCGAAATCATGAGCCAGCGAGCCGCTCGTACGGTGCTGACTCGCGCTACGGCGCGAAGCGTGCAAAAAACACATGCCGCTGGGACAAAAAACGTAGGGCCGCTGAACGGTCTTTAATGGACTTCTTAGCGAAAGGAAAAGTCATGTCCATGGCCACTATTACTGAAACGGAGCGGTCGCGTATCAAGAACTGGCAGTGGGGCATCATCGTGCTCGCCATTCTGGCTGAAATCTTTCTGGCGGCGGATTGGTACGGCTTCGCCGCAGTGCTGACCTTCGTCTCGGAGGACATCAAGCTGCAGCCTTGGGAGGCGGGTTTCGCCCAAGGCATTTTTGCCATCGCCTACGGGCTTGGCATGTTCTTCTGGTCCCCGGTCAGCCGGACCATGACCGCGCGCAGGATGCTCGTTATCGGGCTGATCGGCAGCGGCATCGGTATGGCAATCCAGGTATTTGTGCAGAATTTTGCCGAGCTCGTGGTGCTGCGCATCATCATTGGGTTCTTCGACGCTGCGGTCTGGACCGGCAACATCAAGCTGATGGTCGGCTGGTGGCCGGAATCGCGCCGCGCCTCGATCATGGGCATCATTCTCGCCGCCTATAGCCTCGCCATTACTGCAGACTTTGCGGTTGGCATTCCGCTGACCATCGCATTCGGCTGGCGGACATTCTTCGCCGTGCTCGCGGTGTTGACGCTTTTGATCGGCGTACTCGACCTGATCTGGGCGCGTGACAATCCGCAGGACATCGGCATCAAGGACTTCGTCTGGGATCTGGCGAAGCCGGTGACTTCGACGAGCACCTCGCTTTTGGAAATCTTCAAATCGAGGTGGGTCTACGTCGGCGCGCTCGGCATCGGTGGCTGTACATTCGCCCTGTCCGGGACGGCGACGTGGGTCATCCCGACCTACATCAAGGTCCAGGGCATGCCGGTCGCTTATGCGGCACTCGTGGGAACGGCCATGGGGTTGTCGCAGGTCGTGTTCCTGACCATCGGCGGCTACGTTACCGACTGGCTCGACAATCGCACGGCGATCCTTAAGTTCGGTGCGTTCTTGGGCGTGCTCGTCGGCTTGTCCTTCGTGTTGACCGCAGTCAACCCGATGGGCTTCGGGCCGTTGCTGCTGATCGCCTCGCTCAGTGGCGTGGCGGTGTTCAGCGGCGGCGCGATCTTCAGCCTTCTAAGTCAGAAATATCCGGACCGGATCGTGCCGGCGGCAATCGGATATGCCGAGGTCATAGGCGTGTTCGCGACGTTCCTGTCGCCATCGCTGATGGGCGCGGTCATCAATATAACCGGCTCGTTTGCCTGGGCCTTCATCGCTTACACACTGTGCGAGGTGCTTGTCCTCCTCGTCATGTTGGTCCTCGCGCGGGACCCTTCACCGGGTACCGTCGCCGCCACCGCATCGGCGCGCTGACGTAAGGACTATCGAAACGATAAACGGCCCGCTTCATGAAAATGGGGCGGGCCGTAAATATTTCTGGAACAAGACGTTTTGGTTGGATGGCCGCTGGCGATCAGGAAGCGATCAGCAGCCGGTGGACGAGATCGGTGCGGTTGAGCGCGCCGAAACGTTTGCACAGGTTCTGCACGTGTTCTTTGACGGTGTAGACCGAAATACCGAGACGTGTAGCAATCGCCTTGTTGGGATGTCCCTGACACAACAGCCGAGCCACCTCGCGCGAGCGCGCCGGCAACCGGTCCATTGGGCGGTTGTCGGCAAATTGTTCCGTCGGGGCCGACCAATCCCCCTCGATCGACAAAAAATCCCGCCGGTCGTCGGACGCGGAGTTCGCAAGCTCGCATCGCAGACGTTCGCGTCCGCGCATTGCCGCTAACGCGAGTGAGCCGGCGCGGCACATCAAGTCGAGACGCTTGACGTGTGCCTCTTCGAACGGTTCGGCGTGGTGCGCAGTGGCCACAAACAGCGCGCCCGCAACGCGGCCGTCGACGACGAAGGCGCCTCCCATGTTGTGATAGAAGCCCCACCCGCGCAAAATCTCGTAATTTCCGCTGTGCCGCCAGCGCGCCGGCCCATGGAAGTGAAAACCGTCGATGGTGCGACGCTGCGACACGATGCAGTCGAGCATGGTGTCCGACCTGCGGTATTCGCGCTCATACTCGTCAAGGAAACCTTGCGGCGCGAGACGGCTGGAGATGTACCGAAGCTCCTCGGCGCGATCGAACATGTAAAGGCCCATCGCGACGCTGCCGATCAGCGGGTCGGCATGGCCAAAAAGTGCGTCCCGTAAAGCTGCAAGTGAGCGGCAATCGGCAATCTGAAGCGCCGCCTTGCTGAGCGCGCCAGCAGAGATTTCCCGGTTGGAAGCGGGGGCCGCGACGCTGCGCATGGTCATGCTCATGGCGAAACGCCTTCAGGGCGCTGCAGAAACGCTTTAAGTCTAAAATGAAATCAAGGGGAGTCCAATGCCCAAATTTCACGCATGGCGTGACCGTTTTGATTTCACGAATTGGTATTCGGCGCGGGAAAGCGATCGGCTAAACGTCCAGCAGGGCATATTCGGTGTAGGCGAGGTCGCCGAGCCGCGGGCGCTGCGGCCCTTTGAAATATTTCGGCATCCTGCCGCGACCGAACCAGCCGAGCAGTCCGGGGATAGGTCCGTTGGCGTCGATAAGGACTAGTGGCCGGCTGCGCCACGCCAGCGCGCGTCCGACCGGCCCGGCGAAGCGCACAAGATCGCTCACGTCGCGGCAGTAGATCAGCTGCGCGCACGGCACGAAGCCTCTGACCAACCGGGGACGGAACACAAAGGGATAAGCGCGTTCGGAAGTCGCGCACCAGAGACTGATGCAGCCATGCGCCGCGTGCTCTTGCAAAATCTCCTGGTCGCAGCGATCGAAATCGACCCGCGGCTGCCGCTGTGCATCGAAGATCTCGACAGTCGAATTGGCGAATGGACCTTGCAAGGCCGGCATGGCAACAAAGATGCCTTCGCTGTAGCGCGAAAAGCCCTGGGCTTCGATGATCGGCCGCGTATGCGGCGCTGCCGAGACGTTGGTGTAGGTGACGTTCTTGTGCTGCAGCGCCCGCGACACCAGCAAAGGCGCATAAGCGCGGAACCGAGGTTCGACGTACCAGCTCGACAGGTTGCAGCGTGTCGCTGCCGTGTCGTTCGCCGGCATCGTCGAACAAATAACCAGAATCGCGCCGACCGCGGCGCCCCGGCTCTCCAACAGGTAACCATATTTCGGCAGTCCGGGCGGCGGCTCGTGACGCGTCAGGCGCGCGAGCGCATTTTGCCAGAACTGCCGGTCATGGACGGGGAAGCCCTCCGCAAGCAGCGTCGCGACCGCATCAATATCGGTCTGGTCGATCTGGCGGCAGCGCAGGCCATTGAGGGGAGTATCGTTCGCGTTGACCACGAGCATTCCATGAACTTGATCGTAAGTGTTGGGGGAATATACGTGGCCGGAGTGAACAAACGGTAGGCGCGGCAATGTCGGTAAAAACGATGTCGGTAAAATTAACCATACTCGAACAGATGGAACAGATAGCACGGGAGCACGGCAAGATTCTCGCGCCGCTCAAAGAGGATCTCATCCTAGCGGATTGCGGTCTCAACTCGCTCGGCTTCGCCGTGCTGGTCGCGCGGCTGGAAGATACTCTGGGTGTCGATCCGTTCACGGCCGCCGAGGACGCCTATTTTCCGGTTACGCTTGGCGAGTTCGTCAAAGTCTACGAGCATGGCGCGCGTTGAGGCGCCGTCGCTGCGGGATTCTGTCGCAAATGCACCGGCAGCTCGTTTTTTTTGGGGCCGCACCGCGTCGGCTTGCTTCACCGCACTCGATCACGGGACGAGTCTCGGCGGGCGACTTATCGAGCTCGCGGGTCGGTCGGTTCTGCTGACGACCGGAAGTCAACTGACAACGGCACTGGCGCTGATCGAACTCGACGGTTGCGCGCGGCGCATCGTGATCCTCCCGCCGGACGTCGACACCGCCGATCTCGGCGCAATAATCGCCGCAGCCGAAATCGACGCCATCGTGACCGATGACGAAACGCCGCAACGTTCGGCCCTCGATCTTCCGCTGCGCGTCTCCTGCGCGTCGACCATCGTTCCGGCGAATGTGGGCCCGCCCACCGGCCGCCGCACCGAGTGGCTGCTGATGACGTCCGGCACGACCGGTGTGCCCAAACTGGTTGTGCACGACGTCGCCACGCTCACGGCTGCAATGAAAGCGCGTAGCGCGGCCGACGGCGCTGCCGTATGGGGCACTTTCTATGACATCCGCCGCTACGGTGGCTTGCAAATGTATCTTCGCGCGGTGCTGGGCGGGGCCTCGCTTGTGCTTTCCAGTGCCGGCGAGCCGGTCGCCGACCATCTCGAACGCCTGGCGCGGCACGGCGTCACCCATCTCTCAGGCACGCCGTCGCATTGGCGCCGTGCGCTGATGGATCCGGCGATCCGAAACATCGCGCCGCGTTATGTCAGGCTCTCGGGGGAGATCGCCGATCAGCCGATCCTCGACCGGCTGCGCGCGACATTTCCGCAAGCGGCGATCGGTCACGCTTATGCGTCGACCGAAGCGGGCGTGGCTTTCGACGTCAACGACGGCCTTGCGGGCTTTCCGGTGGCGTATGTCGGGCCCAACCGCGATGGCGTGGAAATGAAGGTCTTTCCGGATGGCTCCCTCCGTATCCGGTCGCCGCGCGCGGCATCGCGCTATGCTGGCACCGGGCAGGCGCTCGCCGGCGCCGACGGGTTTGTCGACACCGGCGACATTGTCGAGCGGCGAGGGGAGCGTTACTACTTTGTCGGGCGCAAGGGGGGCATCATCAACATCGGCGGCTTGAAGGTTCATCCGGAAGAGATCGAAGCGGTGATCAATCAGCACCCGCAAGTAGGAATGTCGCGGGTGCGCTCGAAGCAAAATCCAATCACCGGCGCGATCGCGGTCGCCGACATTGTCCTGAAATCGGAGCAGGGCACGGCTGGTGCACAGCAAGCGATGATCAAGGACGATATTCTGAAACTCTGCCGTGAGACACTGCCGCGTCACAAGGTCCCGGCTGCAATCAGTTTTGTGCCCGCACTGGGCATTGGCGCGGCCGGCAAGCTGGCGCGCCGCGAGCAATAAAACATGCCTGATGCGACGCGCAGCGTACTGGTGACCGGCGGCAGCCGCGGCCTCGGCCTCGCCATCTGTCGAAAACTTGCCGGCTCGGGTTACCAGGTGATCGCCGTTGCCCGTCGCAAGAATAAGGATCTCGCGGCCGCGCTCGCGCAAGTGGAACGCGAGAGCAACGGCGCGCTGCATTTCGTGCCGTTCGATCTGGGCGAGATCAAAGAAATTCCCAAGCTGGTGCGTAGCCTGCGCAAGGAGTTCGGCCCGCTGTTCGGCCTCGTCAACAACGCCGCGCTTGGGGTGGAAGGCGCGCTGGCGATGATGCACAACGCCAAGATCGAGGAACAGGTGCGGGTGAACACGCTGTCACCAATCGTGCTCACCAAATACGTGGTGCGCGGGATGATGTCGGCCGGCGCCGGCCGCATCGTCAACGTCGCTTCGATCATTGGCGCCACCGGCTATAGCGGGCTCGCGGCATACGCGGCGACCAAGACATCGATGCTCGGATTCACGCGCTCGCTGGCGCGCGAAGTGGGGCGGCTCGGCATCACCGTGAACGCGGTGTCGCCCGGGTTTTTGGCGACCGATATGACAAGTATCTTCAGCGATGAACAACGCCAGCAGATCGTGCGCAGGACAGCGCTGCGCCGCTTTCCGGAGGTGGACGACGTGGCGGACGCGGTGGAGTTTCTGCTCAGCGACAAAGCGCGCAACATCACCGGGACGGTACTGACGGTCGACGCCGGCACTACGGCGTAGCGACATTATTGGGTAAGTATAAGGACGCCATTGTGGCCCCAATTATCTTCCTTGTTCTCGCTGGCTTGATGGGCGCGAGCGGCATTGTCCTTGCTGCGGCTGGCGCACACGCAGCGCCGAACGGTGGCCTCGACAGCGCCGCCTACATGTTGCTGTTCCACGCTGCCGCTTTGCTCGGCGGGTCCGCGCTGGCACAGCAGGGTCTCTTATGGCGCCCGTTGATGCTAGTGGTTCTGATTGCCTGGGTCGTGGGCGCAGCGCTGTTTTCCGGCGACATTGCCAGCCGCGCGTTCTTCGGCCACCGTCTGTTTGCATTCGCGGCGCCAACGGGCGGCATGGTTCTGATCGCCGCATGGCTCGCGTTATCTGTCGCGGCCATCGCCGCTATCGTCCACCGCGCCGCGTGAGAGCGCGGCCTCGTTAAAATCAGGTCCCCGTGCCGACTTAGCCGATCGCGATTGAAATTTTCAGGGACGATCGACGCCGGTCATGCTCCCGATCGCGCCAGCGACGATCCGATGCGGCACAAGACCAATACGGTCGACTATATTGTGGTGCTCAAGGGCGAGATCTACGCGCTGATGGACGAGGGCGAAACGCTGTTGAAGCCTGGCGACATTCTCGTTCAACGCGGCACCAATCATTCCTGGAGTGTGCGCGGCAACGAGCCCTGCGTCGTTGCCGCTATCCTGATTGGCGCGCGACCGGTCTGATGGCCTTGGCCACTTGTGAGAGCGGTCGAGCGGGCTACGCCACGTTCTGCTTTCGAATGCCTGTCACGTGTGGTGCGGCCTCGTCGCTGCGGCCGAGGCACTCGGCATAATACTCTATGGGTTGCGGACGCCCGATCAAAAAGCCCTGCACCTTGTCGCAATTTTCAGAGGCCAGAAAATCGAGCTGCTCCTTGGTTTCAACGCCTTCAGCGACGACCGGAATCTCAAGACCGCGGGCGAGCCCGATCACGGCGCGAACGATTGTCGCCGACTGAGAACCTTCCTTCAGATTCGAGATGAATCGTTGATCAATCTTTATTTTGTCAAATGGAAAGGCCTGCAGATAGGACAGCGACGAGTAACCGGTGCCGAAATCATCCATGGCGATGTGTACGCCGAGCGACTTCAGTCGGCGCAAGATGGAAACGGTCCGAGGGAAATCGTCGATCAATACGCCTTCGGTGACCTCGAGCTCCAGGCGAGAAGCCGGAAGTCCTGTTTCCAGCAAGATTGTGTGAACAAGTGCGGGGAGGTCGCCATGGCGAAATTGAACAGGAGACAGGTTGACGGCGACCGGTACCGGGTTGTTCCAAGATGCCGCCTCGCGACAAGCTTCGCGCAGTACCCATTCTCCGATCGGTATGATCTGTCCGCTTTCTTCGGCCAATGGGATGAAGACCATCGGAGGTATCGATCCGCGTACGGGATGCTTCCACCGCAGTAATGCTTCAAAGGCGACAATCTCTCCGTTGACCAGTGCCTGCGGCTGAAAGTGGAGTTTTAGTTCCTTCCGCTCGATCGCCGCGCGCAGGTCGAGCTGCATGGCGCGACGCTCGCGCAATCGCTGATCCATCTCCGGTTCAAAAAAGCGAATGGTCCCGCGGCCTTCCGCTTTGGCGCGGTACAAGGCGGCATCGGCATTTCCGGTAAGAGAATCCGCCTCAGTGCCGTCGCTCGGGAACATGGCGATGCCAACACTCAGGCCGATTCGAAGCGAGTGATCGTTAACCGTTACCTGTTCAGCAACGGCCGCCGTAAGCCGCTCAGCAAGTGCCGCGGCCTCGGACGGATCCGCTTCTATCGCGGTAATCAGGGCGAACTCGTCGCCGCCCAGTCGCGCCAGAAATGCAGAGCCGGCTGCATCTTGCATCCGTTGTGACACGCTCTGCAAAAGGCCATCGCCGGTCGCATGGCCAAAAACATCGTTAATTTCCTTGAACCGGTCCAAATCGATGCACAGCAGCGCGAAGGCTTCTTGCGCCTCTGCAGCCTTGCTCAATTGTTCGGCGAGTTTTGTATTGAACGACGCACGATTTGGCAGCCCGGTGAGCGCATCGTGGTGTGCAAGATATTCGATCCGTTCCTCGGCGCGCCGCCGCTCCGTAACGTCCTCGTGCGTTGAGACCCACGAGCCGCCAGGCATGGGACGGCTCGTCACCGCAATCGCGCGACCGTCGCCGCAGTCGGCGACCCAGCTGGTCGTTTCCCCCGCCGCTACTATTTTCAACAACTCCAGTCGGTACTCGTCCGGATCGCGGTCGAGCGTGCCGGTAGCTTTGCGATGTTGAACGACGCTTTGCAGCGACGTGCCTTGTTTCACGATCTCGCGGGATAGACCGTACATTTCAATATAACGATCGTTGCAAACGACCAAACGCTCAGAGGCGTCGAACATCACGACGCCATGCGACATGTTGTTCACGGCGGTGACAAGTTGCAAATCGCTCTCTTTGACCCGTTGATCGACCAAGGCGCCCACGAGACTTAGCCCGAGTATCAAAATTGCGGCGCCGGCGACGGCCAAGGCGAGCGATCCCGGCGACAACGAGAACGGCCGAATGTAGTGTGTCGGATCGGGGATAATTTCGACTGCGCCCATGGCGGTGAAATGAAGGGAAACAATCGCAAGAGTGAGGAGAAGAGCGGCCGAAAGGTTCTCCCGTTTGCCGTTGTAGCGTACCGCGATGGTCATGGCGGTGCTTGCGAACAGGATCCCTAACAGTACCGACGCGGCGACAAGATCGGGCGCCCAAGCTACGCGCCCGGGAAGTTCCAGTGCCAGCATCCCGGTGTAATGCATGCTCGCCACGCCACCGCCAATGATGGCGCCGGCCAGCGCGGAATAGCGGACGTCCGGTTTGCCGACGGCCACACTGAGGCCCGCGCCAGTGATTGTGGCGGCAAGGACGAGAGAAAACGCCGTTAGCGTCACGTCATAGGCCATCGGAACGCCAGGTTCGTAGGCCAGCATTGCGATGAAGTGGGTAGCCCAAATACCAAAGCCCGCGGCCACGCCGGCGAGCGCGATCCAGGCCACGCGGGCACGGGCCTTTGCCGCGGTTGCCCGGCCAAAGAGATTGATGGCTACGAAGCTGGCAAGAAAACAAACGCAACCGGCGAGCACGACCAAGCGAAGGTCGTGCTCCCCAGCCAAGCAGGACATAACACGAAACATCGGACACCTGCGGACAATGAGACAGACATCTGACTACAATCAGCGTTGCTGCAGCATTAAGAAATCATCGGCGTCTCCGACTCTGCTTAATGCCCGGGTAAACAGAAGCCGACTGAAACCTCCATCCGAGAGCTAAAAGCGCACTTTGCCGGCCGCGATGTAGGCGTGAAGCGCCAAATCGATCGTTACGAATTTTCCTTTCGCCGGATCATTAAAATAAAGCGGATCGCCCGTCATAGCCGGATCAAACCCTTGGCGTTGAAGATCGGCCTTCGTTTGCTTGAAAGTTGAAGTTGCTGCGAGACGCTCCGTCAGGCGCAGAAATGGCGGACGGGCATAGGGTGGCAGCGCCTTTATCACATGCCTGCGGAATGCGTGGAGATCGAGTTCGCCTTCGACGACGAGCGCGGCCATACCGGCCGCACCCTCCGTTCGCGGCACGCGAACCGCGTACACATTCACCTCCTTGACGCCGGGAAACGCAGCGATCGCGGCGGCGACTTCGGAAGTCGATACGTTCTCGCCCTTCCAACGAAACGTGTCGCCGATCCGGTCGACGAAATAGTAGAAGCCGCTGTCGTCCAAGCGCATCAGATCGCCGGTGCGATACCAGGCATCGGCATCCGTGAATACATTGCGCAGCACTTTTTGCTCAGACTCGCGAGCGTCGGTATAGCCCTCGAATTCAGCGCCGGCGTGCGATGAATTGCGGATCAGACCGATCGCTTCGCCAACTTCGTCAGGGGCGCAGCGGATGCAGAAGCCGTTTTCGTCCCGGGCGGGCTTGCCGGAAATCGGATCGAACTTCACCAGCGCCAGCGGGAAACGGTGCGCAAGATAGGACGGCACGCGGCCGATCGCGCCGACCTTGCCTTCCACATTGTAAAGGGAGAAATTTCCTTCGGTCGCTGCATAAAATTCCACGATACGCGGGATCGCGAATTTTTTCTGAAATTTCTCCCAAACATCGGCGCGCAGTCCGTTGCCGAAGCACAGCCGCAGCCGGTGTGGGCGCTGCCGCGGATTTTCCGGTGCGTTGACGAGATAGCGGCAAAGTTCGCCGATGTACTGGAACAGCGTACAACCGCCGTCGACGATATCGTCCCAAAAATGCTGCGCCGAGAATTTGTCCCGGATCAGCACCGAACCGCCGCGAACGAGCACCGAACCGGTTGCGACCACCCCGCCAATACTGTGATAGAGCGGGAGACAATCGTACATCCGGTCTTCCGGTCCGGTATTCATCAGGCCGGCAAACCAGAAGCTCCACTGCAGCAACCGCCGATGACTGACGTAAGCTGCCTTCGGCAAACCTGTCGTGCCCGATGTGTAGATCAGCAAAGCGCGATGTTTGATGGTCACCGCGCGCCGTTCTGACGGCGTCAGACGTTCTCCAGAAAATCCACTGATCGCACGATCGATGCGCCGATGCTCCATACCTCCGGAATTCACACCATGCGACCAGATTTTCAGTTGCTTCCCTGCATGCGCAATCGCGGCGCAGAATTCCTCGCAGAACTCTGCGGCCACGATGGCGTGCGTCGCGCCGGCGATGCTGACGCAGTGCACGAGCGGCGGCCCGCGAAGCTGGGTGTTAATTAAGGCTACGACGACGCCGACGCTGCCGAGGCCCAGCCAAATCGCGAGATATTCCGGGCGGTTCGGCATCATCAACGCAACGGTTTCGCCTGCGACGACCCCCGTATCGAGCGCCCAGCGTGCGTAGGCGTTGGCGCGATGGGCGAGCGCGCGATAGGTCAGATTTTCGCCGGCGGAAAGAAGCGCCGGTGCATCGCCATGCGTTTCGGCCAATTCCTCGATGACATCGGCCAAAAGACGATGCGGATTGGCGGCAATCGGTGCCGTCGCTTCGAGCGCGCGCACCCAATCGCGAAGTGCCGTGTCCCGCACAGCCGGCCGTCGCGTCGGCGGTTCCGTCTCGATGAGAGTCATCTCCGAATGATCGCCGGGTAAAGTGAATCCTTCGCGTCGCTATTTGATAAAAATTATACGATCGCGTCGTGGGTGCGGCGCCGGGCAAGGTGAATCGTTAACGTTACTAAACCCATTCGCAGACCATTAAGTTGTTTTGCCCGTGTGCCACCGATAACAAAACAAAAGGGGATAGCATCGGAGCGGGCTGGAAGACGCGAACGCGGCGGGAATTATGAAAAGCGACACGGTTGCCGTTCACGGCGGTTATGAAACCGATCCGACGACCAGGGCTGTCGCCGTCCCGATCTATCAGACCGTAGCTTACGAGTTTGAAAGCGCCGATCACGGTGCCGCTTTGTTCAACCTCGAAGCCGATGGTTTCCGCTACAGCCGCATCAGCAACCCGACCACGGCTGTATTAGAACGCCGCGTCGCTGAGCTGGAGGGTGGGCTCGAAGCGTTGTGCGTCAGCACCGGGCAGGCGGCGCTGAACTACGCCGTGCTCAACCTGGCGGAGATGGGCAGCAACATCGTCTCGGTCCCGCAGCTCTACGGCACGACGTACACGCTGTTTGGGCACATTCTGCCGGGGCAGGGCATTGATGTTCGCTTTGCCGTCTCCGATCAGGCCGAAGCGATAGAACAGCTGATCGATGAAAAGACGCGTGCCGTGTTCTGCGAAAGTGTCGGCAATCCAGCAGGAAATATCTGCGATATCGAGGCACTAGCGAAGGTCGCGGCGCGGCAAGGGGTTCCACTCATCGTCGATAACACAGTGGCGACGCCGATCCTGTTGCGTCCGATCGATTACGGCGCCGACATCATCGTGCATTCGCTGACCAAGTTCCTCGGCGGTCACGGCACGACGATGGGCGGCGCGATTGTCGATTCCGGACGCTTCCCATGGCGCAGGCATGCGCGCCGCTTTCCGATGTTCAACGAGCCCGATCGCTCCTACCACGGCCTGGTCTACACCGAGCATTTCGGAAACGCCGCTTACATCGCGCGTTGCCGCAGCGTCTATCAGCGAACGACTGGGGCAGTGCTTGCGCCTTTGTCCGCCTTCCTCCTGCTGCAAGGAATCGAGACGGTGGCGCTGCGCGTCGAGCGCCACGTCGAAAACGCGCGGCGGGTCGCGGAATTCCTCAAGCGCGACTCGCGGGTCGCGTGGGTCAATTATGCCGGCTTTGCCGAAAGTCCGTATCACGCGTTGGCGCAAAAATATTTTGGCGGACGCGCATGTTCGCTGCTGACTTTCGGCGTTACCGGCGGGCTCGAGACGGGCAAAGCCTTCTACGACGCGCTCAAGCTGTTCAAACGTCTGGTCAATATGGGCGACGCGAAGTCGCTCGCCTGCCATCCCGCTTCGACGACGCATCGGCAAATGTCGGCGCAAGAGCAAGATAAGGCCGGCGTGCGGCCGGAAATGATCCGGCTCTCGATCGGCATCGAACACATCGACGACATTCTGGTGGATCTCGATCAAGCGCTCGCGGCGGCCGCGCGATCCTTTCGTGCAGCGCCGTTGATCGCCGCCGAATAGAGTTGGCGGACCGGGACGATGCCGCTCCTTCTCGATACTGCGCGGTTTGGATCGCCTTCTGAATTGCTCGGCAGCAATTGTTTGACGATCGGGTTCGTCAACAACATGCCGGATACGGCGGTCGGGGCGACCGAGCGGCAATTTATCGACCTCATTCGCGCGACATCTTCAGATGCGGTCGTCCGCCTAAAGCTGTTTGCAATTTCCGGAGTTCCCCGATCCGAGCTTGCGCAGAGTGAAGTGACCGAGCGTTACCATGACATTTCGGAGCTGTGGGATACGCGGCTCGACGGTTTGATTGTCACCGGTGCCGAACCGCGCATGGCGGCGCTCGCGGACGAGCCGTACTGGGCAGAGCTGATCAAGCTCGTCGCGTGGGCCCAGGAAAATACCATCTCGACCGTCTGGTCATGTCTTGCCGCGCACGCCGCGGTTCTTCACGCTGACGGTATTGAACGCCAACGGCTCGATGACAAGCTGTTCGGCGTATTCGACCACGACGTCGTCGCAGAGCATTCGCTGTTGAACGGGATGCCGTCGCGTCTGTCTGTGCCCCACTCCCGTTATCACGATCTGCCCGACGCGGCGCTGACTTCTTGCGGCTATCGGGTTCTTACGGGCTCGGCAGCGACCGGCGCGGACAGCTTCGTTCGGGAAGAGAAAGGCTCGTCGCTCTTCGTTTTTTTCCAGGGTCATCCGGAATACGAGACCGATACGCTCGTGCGGGAGTACCGTCGCGATATCGGCCGTTTCCTCCGCGGCGAACGCGAACGCTTTCCGGCGATGCCGCAAAACTATTTTAACGATGAAGCGACAGGGCTGGCGGAATCCTTTCGCGCGCGCGCGATGGCCCGCGCCATCGATGTGCGGCGCGAAAGTCTCTTGTCCGATTTTCCCATGAGCGATCTGCAGCGCGGACTTGAAAACACTTGGTGGGATCCCGCTAACGGAATTTATCGAAATTGGTTGGAATATCTGAAGGACCGCAAGGCGGAGCGAAGGGCGTTATCATCGACGCGATCACGCTCGCCCGGCGACGCTTTGCGGGTTGGTAAGGTACATTCGGCGGTGGGTGGCTCCGCGGCCGGGTAGCGCGAACGACAAGGGGGCTTCCGTGTCACGACCTGTTTTTGCAGCTCCAGCCGAGATTGAGCTCGATCTCGATCCTATTCGTCCCGATTGGGTCATCGAAGGCACCCCGCAGGTACGTTCGAAGTATTTGGCGCGAAGTGCGGACGGCGCATCTTCGGTGATGGCGTGGTCGTGCACCGCCGGCCGTTTCATCTGGTGCTACAAGGTCGACGAGATGCTGCATGTCATTTCCGGTGAGGTTTTTGTCACCGACGAAAATGGCGCAGTGCGCCGCCTGGGTCCGGGCGATATGGCATTCTTCCCCGCAGGGGCCCGTAGCGTGTGGCACGTGCCTTACGAAGTACGAAAGCTCGCTATGTGCCGCCACAAGATGCCGCAGCCGCTTGGCATAATGGTCCGGGCCTGGAACAATTTGATCGACCGGCTGACCGGTTTCTCGGCGGTGGAGGGCAAGGCCCTGGACGTGCGCTCCGCGGCGCGGCCCCAGGGCGGCGAGCTTGCATCGGCGTAGGCCCGCTCGGCCTGCGATGCGGTGTCATTGACAAGCCGGCAGAGCCTCCTTAATCAACCCGGCAAAGATCGGGATATCGGTTATGAAAGTCCGTAATTCGTTGAAATCGCTCCGCGGCCGGCACCGCGACAACCGTATCGTGCGCCGAAAGGGGCGCGTTTACGTCATCAATAAGACCCAGCGGCGTTTCAAGGCCCGCCAGGGCTAGGCCGGCGCCGCGACGCCTGCCGTTTCCTTCACGCGGCTTTGACCAATTTTCGGGCTTGCTGCGGCAAGCGCGACGATTAGATTCGCGATTCATGATGTCGCGATTCCTTTCGGCGCTTGCTCTAGGCTCGCTTGCTTTGGGCTCGATGATTCTCGCGCCGGCAATTGCTCCAAAGCCAGCGTTTGCGGAAGACGCGGCTGAAGGCGCTCCGGCGCCCGACTGGGTGGCGCCGCCGAACGATCTGCCGCGGCCCGGACGCGGTGAGCGGAGTTACAATCTCGATACGCTGTTCGCGGGCCTAAAGATTGCGCCCGATGCCGAGAGCGCCAAGGCGATCGAAGATCGCATCTGGGCGCTGTGGATGGTCTCCGGCAGCGATACCTGCAATCTCTTGATGGCGCGGGTTAAAGCGGCGTCCGACGAGAAGGACTACGGTCTGGCAATCAAGCTGCTCGACGCCGTCATTGCGCTCAAGCCGGACTATGTTGAGGCTTGGAATAGGCGGGCCACGATCTACTATCTGATGAAGGATTACGGGCATTCGGTCGCCGATATCCGTGAAGTGCTGCTGCGCGAACCGCGGCATTTCGGGGCACTGTCGGGGCTGGGGCTCATCCTGCAAGAGATTGGCGACGACAAGCACGCGCTGGAGGCGTATCGCCGCGCTCTGGCGATCGACCCTCACCTCGAGCACCTTCCCGACGTCGTGAAGACGCTGCGCGAGACCGTCGAGGGACGCGATCTCTGAATAGGTATCCCGCCGGCATTGCCGGACTTGACCCGGCGATCCATCTCCCTTTTTGTCCGCGTTGACGTCACCGGCACTGCCACTTCGGTGTCCGTGACCATACACGTGACAATGGTTGGGGAAAGTCATGACGGAAATTGCCGCGGACAAAGTCATCATCCGCGAACTCGTGGAGCAATGGGCGGTGTGGCGCGATGCGCGCCTCTGGGACCGTTTTCGCACCGTTTGGCAGCCCGAGGGCCGCATGATGGCGACCTGGTTTCAAGGCGGCTTCGAGGAATTCATCAAGGTGAACGACGAGGGCTGGGCACGCGGCGTGCGCATCCTGCATTTCCTTGGCGGCAGCGCGATTGACGTCGCGGGCAACCGCGCGACCGCGCAGACCAAGATGACGATTTCGCAGCGCGCGCCGGTCGAAGGCGTGATCTGCGACGTTGTCTGCACCGGCCGCTTTTACGATTTTTTTGAAAAGCGCGGCAACCGCTGGGGCCTGGTATTGCGTCAGCCGATCTACGAGAAAGATCGGCTCGACCCGGTCGACCCTTCGGCCAAGCTCGTCCTCGACCAGACTCTGCTCAAAAGCTTTCCCGAAGGCTATCGTCACCTTGCCTATCTGCAGAGTAAGATCGGTTACAAGGTGAAGACCGACATGCCCGGCATCGAAGGGCCTGAACTCGAAAAGCTGTACGCGCGCGGCTCAGGCTGGCTGGCTGAAGGGCGAAGCACTCTGAACTCCGGCGAAGTGTCGGCGCCATGATTTTCTCGTAATGGGCGCCCAACAATCATAAGGGCGTCAAGTTAGGTTCCACCTGCGCAGAGACGCGCGGCGCCGCCTTCGGCGTCAGGACTACGCGAAGCTTATGACCGCAATCACAGTTATCGCCGTCGTGCTCGGCGCCGGCGCCATCATTACCCTCATCGGGAGATATCTGATCGAGCGGGCGTATCTGCCGCATGGCCGCTTTATCGAGAGCAATGGCTTTCGTCAGCATGTGATCGAAATGGGAGATAGCGGCTCGAAGGATTCTCTCCCGGTCGTCCTCCTCCACGGTGCAGGCGCCAATCTCCAGGACATGAATCTCGCGCTTGGCGAGCGTCTTGCTGCGCATCATCGTCTCGTCCTCATCGATCGCCCGGGCTTCGGGTTTAGCGCGCGCAAAGCGCGCGAATGCAGTTCGCCCGCTGATCAGGCGGTAGTGTTGCGTGACGTGCTCGACAAGCTCGGCATCGACCGCGCCATTTTGGTCGGCCACTCCTGGGGTGGCACCATGGCGCTCACTTTTGCACTCGATTTCCCCCAGCGCGTCGCGGGGCTCGTGCTGATCGCAGCGCCGACCCACCCGGGGTTATGGCGGATGACCAAGCTCAATGCGCTTTTGGCGACGCCGATCGGATGGTTGTTTGCCCACACGCTGGCGCTACCGTTTGGTGCGATCTTTATCTGGCCGGGGTCGCGCACCGCATTTCTGCCGCAGATAATCCCTCCCGGCTACGTCAAACGAACGGCGGCGATGCTGGTGCTGCGGCCGGCAACACTTTTGTGCAATTGGGCGGATATCGGCTGCCTTGACGCATTTCTGACGCAGCAGGCTAACCGTTATGAGAGCCTTCGCGCACCGACGATCGTACTTGCCGGCGACCGCGATCCGCTTGTACCGCTCGATCAACATGCCGCGAAACTTGCAGCTGCGGCACCGGCCGTAAAGGTCGAAGTGGTTCCGGGTTTCGGCCATATGCTGCATCACGCCGCGGCCGATCGTGTTGCCGCTGCGGTTGAAGAGTTGAGCAATGCAGCGCAGCCGCGGACCGCGCCTAGCGAGATGGCGAAGTAAGCGGCCTATCCGTCGGGAATCGCACGTCCGCCGACGAAGGCAACTCTAATCATGTTCGTTGTGCCGGGCGTGCCGAGCGGCACGCCCGCGACGATGATGATGCGCTGGCCGGCCTTGGCGAATCCTTCCTTGAACGCGATCTGACAAGCGCGTTCCACCATGTCGTCCTGGTCGCGGGCATCGTCGGCGACGACGCAGTGAACGCCCCAGACCAACGACAATTTTCGCCCAGTGGCGACGATCGGCGAAATCGCCACGATCGGCGGTTTCGGGCGCTCGCGCGAGACTCGCATTCCAGTAGCACCGGAACTGGTCCAGCAGATGATGGCCGCAAGATCGAGCGTCTCGGCGACCTGCCGGGCCGCGGCCGCAATGGCGTCGGCGCCGGTCGCCTCCGGCTCGGTGTGCAGAACATGGAGCGCCGGTAGAAAGATCGCGTCGTTCTCTACCTCTTCGGCGATACGGTTCATCGTCGTGACCGCTTCGACAGGATATTGGCCGGACGCCGATTCCGCCGACAGCATCACCGCGTCGGCGCCGTCAAAGATTGCAGTGGCGACATCGGAGACTTCGGCCCGTGTCGGCACCGGGCTTGCGATCATCGATTCCAGCATTTGCGTGGCGACGATCACCGGCTTGCCGGCGCGGCGGCAGGCGCGGGTCATCTCTTTCTGCACGCCCGGCACCTTTTCCAGCGGCATCTCGACGCCCAGATCGCCGCGCGCCACCATCAGCCCATCGGCGAGATCGAGGATGTCGTTCAGCCGCGCCACCGCCTGCGGCTTTTCGATCTTGGCCATGACCGCGGCGCGGCCGCGGGTAATTTTCTTTGCTTCGGCCACGTCCTCCGGGCGCTGAATGAATGACAGCGCCACCCAGTCGATACCGGCGTCGAGCGCGGCTTCAAGGTCGGCCAGATCTTTCGCCGCCAGCGCCGCAACGGGCACGACGGTCTGCGGCAGGCTCACGCCCTTGCGGTTCGACACTTTGCCGCCGACCTGCACGCGCGCGACGATGCGCTCCGGCTCGGCGTCAATGACCGACAACCGCAATTTGCCGTCGTCGATCAAAAGCGCATCGCCCGGCTTGATGGCGGCGAAGATTTCCGGATGCGGAAGATTTACGCGCGTGGAGTCGCCCGGCGCCGGATCGGTGTCGAGGATGAAGCTTTGGCCGGTGTCGATCACGGCCCAGTCGTTCGTGAAACTGCCGAGCCGTAGCTTCGGGCCCTGCAGATCGACGAGAATGCCGATTGGGCGAGTATACTCTGCTTCAACCGCGCGGATCGTCTCGACCAGTTCGCGCATCTTGTCGTGCGCGGTGTGACTCATGTTGATCCGGAACACGTCGGCGCCAGCCTCGAACAGCCGGCTGATCATCGCGCGACTGGAAGAAGCTGGCCCAAGCGTCGCCACCAATTTGGTGCGCCGCTGGCGCCTCATCGCGCTTGGCCTGCAGGCGGAGTGAGAGACGTTGGTGCATTTGGTGCCGGCCGCGCGCCCGACGGAGCCGGCGCGGTTGCGCCAGGTGCCACACGAGCGCCGGTGGGCGGGCCCGACTGGATCGGAGTCAAAGGATTGCCCGGTGCCAATGGGCGCTGGGACGGTTGCTCGCTCAATTCGGTCAGCTGGACGGTCCAGGCGCGCTGTTCGCCTGTGTCCACTTCAAAGAAGCCGGTGCGGTCATAGCCGCGTGCGAGACAGTCGGCGATGCCGCGAATTGTGAACTCCTTGTCGCGGGTGCACATGAAGGCTTGCCCGATCCACTCGCCGCCATGATCGTAATCAATGGCATAGACATAATAAAATCGCGCGACGAGATTGCCTTTGAGCACGGTCTCGCAGGTGCGCGAAGGCAAATTCCACCAGCCTTCCGTGGTCCAACCCTCGGAGTCCTTGTAGCCGACGGCGACGCCGACCCGGCTCCCGGTATTGTTGCAAAGCCGGAAGTCGGCCTCTGCCGGGGTAGCGAACGCCGTCAGCGCGAGCAAAGTGAGCATGCTCACGGCTGCCGCGCCCGCTACAATTCTGAGGTAAATCCCGTCGCTCATTTCCGGTTCAGAATCCGGTCAAGGCTCAACGGCTGTCAACAATGACGGCCCGAAAGTCGGTGACGTTGGTGAACGTCGGACCGGGCCGGAACAAATCGCCGATGCCATTGAAAAACCCAGTGGAATCGTTGTCGGCGAGAAACGCGGCAGGATCGAGGCCAGCCTGCCGGGCCCGCTTGAGCGTTGTCGGGTCGGTGAAGGCGCCCGCGGGATCGTCGGGCCTGCCGCCGCCGCCGTCGGTCCCGTCGGTGTCGGCAGCAAGTGCGGCAATGCCCGCCGCGTCGTTAAGGTGTATGGCGAGCGCCAAGGCGTATTCCTGGTTAGGGCCGCCGTGGCCCTTCCCGTTCAGCGTGACCGTCAGTTCGCCGCCGGAAAGAACTGCTGCCCGCCGGTTCTGCGCCCGCAGCTCGAGCGCCAGCCGCGCATGCTCGGCGGCGATCTCGCGCGCCTCTCCTTGCAGTCGATCGCCGAGCATCACGCATTCGTATCCGGCAGCCGTGGCGCGCGCGGCGGCGGCGCGCAAAGCGTCGGCCGGCCGGGCTACGATCCGATAGTCCGATCCGCGGAAGATGTCGTCGCCCGGCTTCGGCGTCTCATTGACGCTGTCATTGAGAGCATAAGCGACAGCATCGGGTAATTCGAGGCGGTAGCGGCGCACAATCTCGCGCGCATCCGCAAGCGTCGTTGGATCAGCCACTGTCGGCCCGGAACCGATCACCGCGGGGTCGTCGCCGGGCACGTCCGAGATCGCCAGCGTCACGACTTTGGCCGGATAAGCGCGCTCCGAGAGGCGTCCGCCTTTGATGCGCGAAAGGTGCTTTCGGACGGCGTTCATCTCGCCGATATTGGCGCCGCTTCTTAACAGTGCGCGGGTGACAGCCTGTTTCGCCTCCAGCGTGAGCCCGGGGGCTGGCGCGATCCAATTCGCCGACGCTCCGCCGGAAAGCAAAACAAGGACGAGATCGTCTGCGTCAACTGCGTCGGCAAGCGCCAGCGCGCGTTTGGCCGCCGACAGGCCGATCTTGTCCGGAACTGGATGACCCGCTTCGATGACCGGAATTCGCTCCGTCGGTCGGCCGTAGCCGTGACGCGTGACGGCGAGACCGGCGAGCCTATCCTGCGGTAGTTCGCGGTAGCGCTGTTCCGCGACCTGCGTCATCGAGCCGGCGGCCTTACCGGCGGCCAGGATGACAAGGCGTCCGCGCGACGGTGGCTCGGGCAGGTGCGGCGGAAGTGCATGGGCGGGATGGGCCGCACCGACTGCGCTGCGGAACATCGATTCGAGCAGTTCGCGCGCGCCGGCGTTTTTCGTATCCATGCCTATCCCGGAACCAGACTGTGGCAAGCGGCCGATTGGCCCTCTATGTTTCCCATAGCTAACGCGCGGAGGAGAACATGGCTACCGACGAGAAAAGCCGGACGGAACTCGAAGCCGCCGTTTATCGACGCCTGGTCGAGCACCTGCGCTCGCGTACCGACGTGCAGAATATCGATCTGATGAATCTGGCCGGCTTCTGCCGCAACTGTCTTTCGAATTGGATGAAGGACGCAGCCGACGACCAAGGCGTCCCGATGACGAAGGATGAGAGTCGCGAAATCGTCTACGGCATGCCGTATGACGAATGGCGTGCGAAATATCAAAAGGAAGCATCCGCCGGCCAAAAGGCGGAGTTCGAAAAAGCAAGTCAAAAGCATTGACGCGCGCGTCTCGCGGCGATTGTCCTGTGCAATATGTGGATGAGCGCTAACGCCGCTTGACGGCGGCGCGTTCACTTTCGAAAGCTTTGGGCCAGCACTTTTGCCAGGAGTACACGATGGCCACCGCCGCCGCCGCCCACAGACGAACAAACCGCACACCGTTTTGCCAAGGATCACCTCAAGGCGTTTGTCGAGCGCGTCGAACGTCTGGAAGAGGAAAAGAAGGCGCTCGCCGACGACGTGCGCGACGTCTATGCGGAAGCCAAGTCCAGCGGTTTCGACGTCAAGGCGATGCGGACCGTGGTGCGGCTCCGCAAGCAGGACGTGAACGAGCGGAAAGAGCAGGAAGCGATTTTGGAGACCTACCTGCACGCGCTCGGCATGCTGGAGTAGACCCGCGCGGTTACGCCTGAAACGAAGTTCGGATTACCGCAGGTCGGCGGTGCGGATCGGGTAGGTCACCGTTGACACGAACACGATCGCGGTGCCGCTGAAGCGATCTTGCGAAAGGCCGAGCTGCGGATCGGCGGCAAACGTCATCATCACCGAATTGGCGGGTTTCGCCATCAGCGCGGCGAGGAAGCCGAAGTCGCGAGCGCCGAGCATCGAGATGCTGAGGAATCGCGTCACGCTTGGCGAGACAACGACGGCCCGCAGCCACGGGTCATTGAAGCGTTCGCTGTCGCCGGATGTCGGGGTCAGCTTGTCGGCAACGGTAAGGATCGCGGAGGCCGGGCGGCCGCCGACGCGTTTCACCGCAACCGTCATTTCGTTGTTGCCGGTCTGCACCGCGACGGCGCGCATGACCGTTACACGCGGCGTCGTGAGGCCCGCGGCTGCTACGGCATTTGCTGCCGGTTCCTGCGTCCCCGGCTCCGCATAGGCGAGCGCGCCTTCGGGCGGCGCGCGGTCCGCGGGCAGTGCGGCAAGCGGGCTGATCGAGCCGGTCGTCTCCGGGTCAGCGCCGGTAGCGCGGGATGACAATGCGGCAAGCGGGTTTTTCGCAACGGCCGAGTGCGCCGCGGTCATGCCATCAGGCAGGCCCTGCCAGAATCCGCGAGCGCCAATAATCTGGTTCGGTGTCAGCGCCGCAATCGGAGCCGCTTCGGCGCGGCTGATGACATGCACCTTGCCGGCAACCTTGACCAGCTTGGTCTTGTCGGCGGCGAGCTTTTGCTCGGTGCGCGACGCCACCTGGAAGAGCTTTGCTTTCTCCGCGGAGACTTTGTCCTCGGCGCGATCGATTGCAGCAACGACCACGGCCTTCGCCCGCGCGCGTAATGGTTCCGCATTCGGGGCCGGCGGACTTGACGCCATGACCGCGGGGGCGGTGCCGCCAGCGTCATCGTCTTCTTCGTCACGCCCTAGACCGAAAAGCTTTTTGAACGGATTGACGATCCGGCGAGCGACGGCTCCGTCGGCGACTTCGACGCCGGCACTGCGCGCGGCTTCGATCGACATCTCCGACGGATTATCGCCGCGCTTGCGCAAATCGGCCAACGCGAGCGCATATCCGGGCAGCGGCTTGCCGTCGGTCGGGATATGGACTGTGCGGCCATCCGGGAACACGCGGACCAGCTGTTCGCGCGTCATGCGCGGCCAGTGCCGCACCCCGCCGGTATCCATATGAACAAATGGCGAGCCGGACGTCGGGTAGAAGCCCACACCGCCTCGCTCGAGACGCAAACCGATGACGCGAAGCTGTTCGAGCGGCACGCCGGGGATATAAAAGTCCATGGCGTGGCCGAGCATGTGCTGGCTGTAACGCGCCACGCCGTCGCTGCGCCGGCGCAGCATGGCGTTGGTCTCGGGCGAACGATAGCCGCAGACCACCCAAATCGGAGCGCCCGATCCGGTCTCGCGCTGCACCTCCCAAACCAGATCGATGAGGTGCGGATCCATCCGGATCTGCTCGTCACGCCGCCAGTCGCGGAGGAATCGGTTGAGCTTGTCCAGCGCCGCTTCGTCGTAGCGGCCGTCGCGCTTGAAAGTGACCGTGATGTCTTCGTTGGTGTGGGTGTGGTGGAGCGAAATGGTGCGGGTGTCGCCCTCCGCGATCGCATTCTGCAGCATGCGCGACCCGGAAAGCAGGACAAGAGCGGCAACACCGCACGAATAAAGCGTGCGCGCGCCTACGGTACGACAGCTTTTCAGGCGCACCCCTGCACCTAGCACCAGCGTCCCCACTTTCACACGCACTTAGCGCCAGCCGCCCGGAATCCCGCAGCGAACAACACTAACGCAGTGTTAATTTGGGAGGGGTTAACGCTGACTGACGCTCGCCCCACCCCCGACCTCCGTAAACCCTAACGGCGCAGTGTGGCAAAATATGGCCGTTCTGTAATGTGGCGGATTGGGCTGACGGGACGCCGGCCGACAGAATGGTTAATAAAGCCAACCTGTTGGCGTAAGACCTGAAAAGCTATCCACAGCGATGGCGAGCCCAGCCATTTTGCATGACAGGATGCTTATCGCGATCAATAGGGCGTCGCTGCCCACAACACCAGAATTTCAGCGAATCACCTGCGTCACCAAAGGCTTGCCTGGTCTGCAGCCGGTCCACTTGACCCCGCGCGCCAGCGCCCGCTTAACCTCGCGGTTCGCGCCTCCTATTGGCGCCCTTAGTTAGCATCGGATTGATGATCCATGACCGGCTTCCCTGCCCATCCGATGTACGGCCCGAACCGGCTCAAGCTCGGCGTCTTCTCGATGAATTCCGACGGGGGCCTGACGCTGACGCGCGTGCCCGAGCGCTGGCCGGCGCTGTGGAGCGAGACCGTCGAGGTCGCGCAACTGGCCGATCGCGCTGGCTTTGAATTCCTGCTGCCGATCGCCCGTTGGAAGGGATTTGGCGGTGAGATGAATAGCCGGGAATGGTCGTTCGAGACTCTCACCCACGCAGCCGGCCTCGCCGGTGTCACCCAACGGATTGGTGTGCTGGCGACCGTCCACGTGCCGATGCTGCATCCGGTCTATGCCGCCAAAGCGCTCGCCACGCTCGATCACGTTTCCAACGGACGCGCCGGGCTCAACATCGTCTGCGGATGGAATCCCGAGGAGTTCGCGCTGTTCGGCTTGGAGCTGATCGAGGATCGCTACGAGCAGGGGCTCGAATGGTTTGACATCATCAATCGCATTTACTCAGCGACTGAACCTTTCGACTATGACGGCAAGTTCTATCAGCTCAAAAACGTGTCCGGTAAGCCGCGTCCATTGCAGTCGCCGCGGCCGATCACGCTGAACGCCGCGTTCTCGCCGCCGGGCCGCGACTTCGCCGCCAAGGCCGCCGATTTTCTGCTGACGACGTTTGTCGACATTGAAAAAGGCCGCGCCCACGTCGAAGAGATGAACGAACGCGCGGCGGCGGAGGGCCGCAGCATCGGCGTCTACACGACCTGCCACGTGGTGTGCCGGCCGACCCAGAACGAAGCGGAAGACTATTATGAGTATTACGCGGTGACGATGGCCGACACCGCCAGCGTCGACTTCTACACCGGACAGAAGCAGAAATTCTCCGGCTCGCACGAGGAGGAGGCCTATCGCCTGCACCGGAAGCGCTTCGCGGCCGGTGCCGGCACCTATCCGCTGGTCGGAACACCGGCCCATATCGCCGGCGAACTGATCAAGATCAGCGAAGCCGGCTTTGCCGGAGCGACAGTTTCGTTCGTGAATTTCAAGAACGAGTTGCCGTATTTTATCGACGCGGTTCTGCCGCTCCTACGCGAAGCCGGCGTGCGGACGAATTAGGCAGCATCCTGGATGTCGAAGCGAGCCACCTTGCCCTCTCGGAGACGGAAAACGTGTCCGACCGTCTTGTCTTTAAGTCCATTCGTCTGCCCCTGGAGCGGTTTGCCTTCGAGATCGCGGACGATCTGCCGGACCTCTGCGATGATCGCGCCATCTGACGTCCGATGAAAGGCCACAGGCTCGACGTGCGGACTGACCATGGTCCACTGGCGCGTCCAGTATTCGCGTACGGCCTCGCGGCCATGGACGTGGCCGCCATCCATGCCGTTGGCCCAGGCAACATCATCGGTGAGAGAGGTCAGCACGCCGTCTATGTCCCGCGCGTTGAAGCGGTCGTACATGCGTTCAACGACTTTGACGTCATCGTCCATGGGCCTCCCCTCGCATAGTGCGGGTGTTGCGTTAAAATACATATGCACGTATACATCTGCGTCTCGGTGGGTGCAAGGGGGTGAGGTGCGATGGATCTAGATGTGCTCTCGACGCCTGGGCACCTGATCAGCCTCGCTGCGCGCGGGTTCGCCCGCCTCAGCGAGGCACGGCTCAAGCCGCTTGGCTTCGGCGTTGGACATCTGCCGGTGCTCGTCGCGCTCCAGGATGGCGGGGCAAGCACGCAACGTGATCTCGCCCGCTTCGCCAGGATCGAGCAGCCGCCGATGGCCCAGATGCTGGCCCGCATGGAGCGGGACGGGCTGATTCAGCGTGCGCCTGACCCGGCCGATGGGCGAAGCAGCCGCATCACGCTGACGGAGATCGCAGAAGCGCGCCTGCCGGATGCAGTTGCCATCTTACTCCGGGGCAATCGCGACGTACTGTGCGGCTTCACGGACGAGGAGGCCGGGCTGCTTATTGCCCTGCTCACGCGGCTGATCGCAAACCTCGATCGGATCGCGAGCGTCGAAGCGTCGCCCGGCACGCCGATTTCTGAAAAGGGGGACGGACCGAACCGTCCGTCGGCAGGCTGATTGAGTCCGAACCCTCGCTAGTCGTTCCAAGGAAACCGCCGGATTTTGAGCGCACGCGACGTATGTCGCAGACTTTCAGGTGAGACAGTCAGTTATTTCCTGGCTCGTTGGAAAACGACCGGTCGCTTTCTTTGAGAACGCGAGTTCGCCGTCAATTCGAATTTCGAAGACGCCGCCACTTGACCGCTGAAGGCTTATTTGTGCGGAGGGTCGCAGTTTAAGGATCAGTTCCCGCGCCTCACGGGCGCGCGGTTCATAGCCTCAACGACCGCAATATTCGATCTCGATTTTCATGAAGTTGTCCTCACGACTGAACCCACCCGTGCATGCCGCTTCCGGAGGATGATAACTCATTCGATACCAGCTGTCCGGGACTAACAAGACGAATTTCGTGATCCATCCGGATGTTGGCTTGAATGCCCGCCTAGGTCCGCTTTGGACCGCATCGCGACAAGGAAGCGGACGTCGCAGCACATCGGACCTGCCGCTTAGCGTGACCAAATCCCGATCGCTTCCTTAAAGAGCTCCTCGCCTCTGTCGAGGATCGTGGCTTCGTTCCATGAGTCAAGGCCGAACAGGTTCTGATTTATCGGCAGCAATGAGTGCTTCATCATCTCGGCTCGCTTCTTGCCCCAAGCGTAATTTGACTGAGCCGTGTTCAAACTTGAACTCAGGACCGTGAGATTGCCGAGCGTATCGATTACCCGCGAGCGATTCTGAGTTCCGATAAGGCGTGGATCGTCCTCGGCGGCATTGAACGACTCTCCGCAGTCCATGCCTTTCGAACCGTCTGGCAGTGGCCAATTGGAAGCCCACTCGCGCGGCATGATGTGCTCGATCGTCAGCGTGTTGCCAACGACGACGCTTTCGTTCTTTTTGGACATGAACGTCTTGTTCAAGCCGAGGTAGATGTGCACAAGCTTCGGGTTGTTCAAAGGCCCGTACAGGGGCTTATGCAGCCATGCCTCATGGAAACTTGCATCGTCCGGCCAGAGGCTCAACTCTCCGCCCTGGCTGAGCAGAAACTGCTTCAGCCGCAACGCGCTGAAGCCGTCTTTTCGTAGGGCGCGCGTCGCGGAAAGGAAAACGCGGTTATAATTCTTCGTACCCAGATCGCACACGGCGCGCCTGAGCAGATATGATTCCAAAATCCGCGAAACCTCCAGCCACTCACCGTCGCCAAGGTCATCATCCCACATGGCCAACAGAAGGGGATAGGCAGTGCGGATGTCATACGCCTCAAGGAACGAGCACAGCCGGTAGATGACATCTCCTTCCTTGGGATCGATGATCCGTCGGAACTCGTCGCCCTGCCGCGCGAGCACCTCAATCTCCGTAGCTACACTCGGAAAGGGCCTCGTAGTCTCGATCCAGTGCCGGTATTCCACATACAAGTGCTTTATCGGAATGTCTTGACCCTGTCGGCTCGCAAGGAAGTGTTGCATGAAGAGATCGCTTCGCGGCCGAACCAATCTGCCCTGCTTTACCTCCTCCCGCCAGAACTCGTCATCGAACCGCGCCCAGTACGCTTTGTATGTGGCCTCGATGTCCATCTTGTCCCTGCTCGCTCGCAGGAAGATGTAGTTCTTCAGCAGATCGGCCGGCAGCAGCGGTTCCCCGCGAGCGTTCAGCGTCTCGAAAATCACCTGCGGGTCGTCATCCTTTTCCAAATCGATCAATACCACCATCAGCGCGTTGCGGAGCGTCTGGAAACACTCGTCTAAGCGGGCTGCGATCGGATGCTCCGCAGACAAAGGTGGCTCACCGTTCTCCCCAAGGAAAAATTCCGTAAGCCGGTCGAAGAAGAACACGTATGCTTCGATCATTCGCGGGCGCGGGTCCGGTTTGCGTGCGTAGGGGCGCCGTCGGAGGGGATGGCGTTTTAACAGCTCTTCGCGAGAGCCGGACGTAACTACATCGGCGAATTGCGACCGATCGAGCTGCGTGGGCCACACCTTGAAGCGATCGACTTCAGGGTTGGCCATCATCCCCGTGTTGAAAACGAACTTGTCGCACTCGTTTGCCAGCGGATCGGATTGCTGCTCCCTACAGAAATCGCGGTACGCCGCAAGAAAGAATTGCAGCGTCGTGAGCCTTTGTTGACCATCAATGATTTGCCGAATTACGACGTGACCTGTCGGGGTTTGTTTTTGATCTAGGACCATGGCGCCCAGAAAGTGATTGGGCGCATCCTTTCGATCTTCCAACGCATCGATGAATTTTCGCTCGATGTCCTCCCAAAGAGGCAGCCAGTGTTGCTCTTCACGCCAGACGTATTGTCGCTGAAACAGCGGCACTTCGAGCCGCTGCTTCGCATCGAACACGGCAAGCAATGACGATTTGTGAACGTCCATAGCGAAGTCCCCTCCGCGTGGCGTCTAACAGAAATGGACGTTTGCGTCGATCAGATACCCTCAACGGCGCGCAGGCTGCATTGCTTCGAAGTCTCGCAGCAAATTGTCGCTTTGGCTCCATGATCCAACCTCCAGCAACGACCGGCGACGTCCGCTTGAGTTCCCACAGCGGAACGCTCAGCGGAGATCAGGCAACCAAAGAGCAACAAATCACACTGGGCATTTCAACCCCGAGGGCGAATGAGCTTCCTTCGCTGTTCCGCGAAACGGGCGCGCGAATGAACTAGCCCGTTAGCGTTAAAACGGTTTTGCCGCGGGCGTGGCCGGTCTCCGACATTTGGTGCGCCTTGGCAAAATCCGACAGCGGCAGCACCTGCTCGACGCACGCCTTGAGTTTTCCGGCAGCAATAAGTGCGACGACTTCGGCTAATGCGGCCGGATCAGAAAGCACCTGCGGCACGGCGAGTTTTACGCCATATCGGGCGCTTTGATCCTCGAATGGCGCGGCAACCAGAGAAACCATCATCCCGCCGCGCTTGAGCGTCCGATAGCTGCGCGCGTGTACGTCGCCGCCGATAACGTCGAACACCAGATCGACGTCGCGCACGTGCTCCTCGAACGGCGTCTTGTCGTACGGAATCACGTCCTGCGCTCCAAGCGCGCGCACGAAATCGGCGTTGTGCTGCGAGCAGGTCGCGATCACGGTTGCGCCGCGCAGGCGCGCGATCTGCACCGCCATGCCGCCGACGCCGCCGGCGGCGGCGTGGATCAAAACTCGCATGCCGGCTTTGACGCCGGCCGTCCGCACCATGCCGATCCAGGCACTGATGCCCGCCAGCGGCAATGCCGCAGCGTCCGTGTAGGAGAGCGTCGCCGGAAGCGGTACCGCCAACGATGCGAGAAGCGCGATTTTCTGACTCCACGTGCCGACACCGCGTGACGCCAGGAAGCACACCCGCTTGCCCAGCAGCGATGCGTCGGCGCCGCTGCCGATAGCGATCACTTCGCCTGCGCCGTCCCGCCCGGTAACTGCCGGGAAATCAACCGGAAAGAATTTTTGCAGCATGCCCGAGCGTACTTTCCAGTCGACCGGATTCATGCTTGCGGCGTGGACCTGGATCAAAACGTCGCCCGACTCCGGCTGCGGCGGCGTGATGCGGCGAAGCTTGAGAACTTCGGGGCCGCCATAATTGTCGAATTCGACCGCGAGAACGTCATTCTCTGACGCCATCCCTGCCTCCAAGGTCACGCTGAAACTGTTTCGCCGGCAGCGGCCATCGTAGTAAGCGCCGGCCATGCCGCGAGTGGATCGTCCGGCGGTACCGACGACAGCAGTGCTTGGGTATGCGGGTGCTGGGGGTTCGAGAAGACCGCGTCGGTTGGGCCATGCTCGACAATTTCACCGCGATACATCACCAGCACCCGGGAGCACAGATGACGCACGACTGAAAGATCATGAGAGATAAACAGCATTCCAAAGCCGAGCTCGGAGCGCAGTCTGGCCAGCAAGCTCAGAAGCTGTGCCTGGATCGAAACGTCAAGTCCGGAAACGATCTCGTCGGCCACCAGAATCTTGGGGATGTTGCACAACGCCCGCGCGATGTTGACGCGCTGTCGCTGCCCGCCCGACAATTGGCCAGGCAAACGCGCACCGACGTCGATCGACAGCCCGACCTCCGCCAGCAATTCTCTGGTTCGCACCACCCGCTGGTCCCAGGTGGCATGCCGGCTGCCGGCTTCCATCGCCTGCGTCACGATGCTGGCCACGCGCCGCCGCGGATTGAGCGCCGACTGTGGATCCTGGAACACCATCTGCAAACGCACGGCGCGGCGCGCGCGATTGCGTTCCGAAGGATCGGTCAGATCGTCGCCATTGAGCAAGATTCGCCCGCCGGTTGGCTGCTCGAGGCCGACGAGGAGTTTTGCGATCGTGCTCTTGCCGCTGCCGCTCTGGCCTACAAGGGCGACGAACTCGTTTGCGGCGATGCTGAAGGAAGCTTCCTTCACCGCCTCGAATCTCTGGGCGCCGCCAAACAAGCCGCCGCCGACGGTGTAATGCTTCTGCAGCTGTTCGACCTGCAAAACGATCCGCGCCGAGGTTTCAGGCGCCACCGGCGCGTCTTCGGTCGTGGAAATGCCCGACACGCCGGCGGCGTGAAAGCAGGCGACATGATGGTCGGCCGCGACCGCGATGTTCGGCGGCTCAACGCTGCGGCACTCGGTTGTGACCAAGGGACAGCGCGGCGCGAAATGGCATCCGGACATAGTCTTGAGCTGACGCAAACCCGGCATTTGGTCCGGCATCACGTAAAGCGCGCGCCGTTCGTCGCGCAGCGATGGATTGGCGAGCTGCAAACAGCGCGTGTAGGGATGCGCCGGCTTTGACAGGATCGATCGAGCCGGGCCGCTCTCGATAGGGCGGCCCGCATACATCACGACCACCCGATCGCACAGTTGAGCGGCAAGCCGCAGATCGTGGGTGATGAAGATGACCGCGGTGCGGTGCTCTCGCTGCATCTCGGCAATCAGCCGCAGAATTTGCGGGTGAATGGTGACGTCGAGCGCAGTCGTCGGTTCGTCGGCGATGACGAGCCGCGGGTTACTGGAGAACGCGAAGGCGATCAGCACGCGCTGGCACATGCCACCCGACAATTGATGCGGATATTGCCGCAGCAAATCGCCGGCATTGGACAATCTGGCCGCCGTCAGCGCGGCAATCGCGCGCTCACGACGCTTTTCGCGGCCTTCCTCGCCAAGCCGCGCAAGATGCTCATCGAATTGCGCGCCAATCGACATCACCGGATTAAGTGCGGTCATCGGCTGTTGCGGAATGAATGCAATGGCGCGGCCGAGGAGGGCGCGACGACGTGCCGGCGGCATTTGCAGCAGGTTCTCGCCCTCGAACAGCAGCGATCCGGCAATGATCTCAAAACCGTGGGGAAGCAGCTGGGCAATGGCCCGGCCGACCATGGACTTGCCGGCGCCGGATTCGCCGACCAGACCAAGGATTTTGCCGGCGCGGCAGGTCGAAAGAAAGTCCCCGGACCGCAGGTACGATATCGCCGTCGATTTGCGCGCCGACCACGATGTCTCTGGCCTGCAGAGCAAACACGGTGTTATCGCCCGCCTTCCGCAAGACGCACGTCGAGCGTACGCCGCAACCCGTCGCCCAGCAGATTAAAGGCCGTGACCGTCAGAAAGATCGCGATGGCCGGCAGCAAGAGATTCCACGGCGATTGATAAACGTATTGCCGTGCATCGGCGATCATCTGACCCCACGCCGCCTGGTCGGCGCCGACGCCCAATCCGACAAACGACAAGATCGCTTCGACGATGACGGCGATCGCCATTTCGATGCTCACGAGCGTGATCAAGAGCGGGAGCGTTGCCGGCAACACTTCTCTCGCGATTGCCTGCCAATGAGTGAACCCGAGAAGCCGCGCCGCCGAAACGTAATCGTGCCTGGTCACGATCATGACTTCACTGCGCAGGACACGGCAGAAGCGTGTCCAGTCGACGAGAATAATAGCGAGGATGACGCGGTCGAGACCGACGCCGAGCCCCACCATGAGAATGAGCGAGAGAATGACCGGCGGGAACGACATCCAGATATCGACCAGGCGGCCGATAATCCAATCGGTGGCGCCGCCGAAATATCCGGCGATGTGCGCGAGAATTGATCCGATAAGCATCGCGCCGAGAGAAGCAAAGAACGCAACCAGCATGGCCGTGCGGGCGCCGTAAATCAGGCGCGAGAGCACGCAGCGGCCAAGGCTGTCAGTTCCGAGCGGGTAGGCGGGATCGCCGCCGTCGACCCACGCTGGCGGCGCCAGGATCGCGAGAAGGTTCTGGTCTGACGGATCGTTCGGCGCGATCCGGCCGGCGAAGACCGCGCAGACAAGAATACAAAGGATCATAGCCGCGGCAATCAGCACGCGCGGCGACCGGAGCGAACGGGAAACGGCGCCCGGCATCAGCGCACCCGCAGTTTCGGGTTGAGAACGACATAAAGGCTATCAACCACGGTGTTGATCACCAGTACGACGATGCAATACGTGAGCCCGATGGCCTGGATCAGGGGCAGATCGGCATTGCGCACGGCATCAACCATCAAGTTGCCCATGCCGGGATACGAATAGATCACCTCGATCAGGAGTGTGCCGCTAAACAGAATGCCGAATTGCACGCCGGCCAGCGTCAGCGTCGGCAGCGACGCATTCTTGAAGGCGTGCTTGATGAGGATGTGCCCCTCGGACAGGCCGCGCAATCGCGCCTGCTGGATGTAGTCCTCATGATAGACGTCAAACAGGCTCGATCGCAGAACGCGCATGATGGTTGGCGAAAACGCAAGCCCGAGCGCGACGGCTGGAAGAATCAAATGCTGACCTGCGCTCAAGAAAATGTCGATGCGGCCCGCGAGCAAGGAGTCGAGCAAAAGAAATCCAGTGATGCGCGGGGCCGGCAACTCCGGCGCAACCTGTCCGGTGAACGGCAGAAGGTGCAGCGCTACGCCGAACACGAACAGCAAAATAAGTCCCCACAGAAATTCTGGGATCGAGAGAAGAAGGATCGAAACCATGTCGGTCAGCGGTTCGAGAACCGTGCCGCGCACGCGAAACATCAGGAGACCGCCGCCAATGCCTAAAATTGCCGCAATGACCATCGCCGCGACGGCGAGCTGGATGGTTGCCGGCAACGTCGTTGCGACCAGCGATCCGGAATCGCGGCGAAATTGAATGGAACGGCCGAAGTCGCCATGCAGAGCATCAGTGAGCCAGATTACGTATTGCTGCGGCAGCGGCCGATCGAGACCCATTTCGTGTCGTTTGGCCTCAATTTCCTCAAGCGTAGCGCTCGGCGGCAACGACATCGCCGCAGGGTCGACTGGAAGCGCCCGCAGCACGCAGAACAACAGCGCCGACACCGCCAGCAGAATTGGCACGGCCGTGACGAGGCGGCGCGCGATCAGCTTGCCAACGATTGCGATCATTTCACTGTGACGACCAACGGGACCAGGAAATCAGCACCAGCGACGTCAGCTCCTGGAATATCAAGTCCATTGCAATGTTTGCGCCAACATCCAGCCATTTCCATACTTTTTATAAGACAGGTCTTTCTTGTGAACGACCGTCAGGACGCTTTGCAATAATGGCATCGTCGCGCCGTCTTCGACGGCAAAGCGGTTGAGCTCGCGATAGCCGGCAACCCGGGCATCATAATCGGCGACGTTGAGAAGTTTCAGAACTTTCTGGCCGATCTCCTCACCCTTCCACGCGGAGAACGGCAGCTTCGGATTGAGCAGATAGCCGGCGTAAAACTCGGGATCGCCGGTTGCGTTGTCCCAGCTATAGAGCGTGGCCTCGGGCAATTTCACCGCGCGATTGAGTTCGAAATACTTGGCGTATTCGATGACTTCCAGATTGGCCTCGATGCCGACGCGTTTCCACATCTGCACGATCGCGCGAGCGATGTCGTAATCGCTCGGGAACTGGCCGTTGGTGGCGGCAAATCCAATCTTCACGGGATTGCCGGGGCTGAAGTTGGATTTGGCCAGGTATTGTTTGGCAAGCTCGAGATCGTAGCTAAACGTGAAATCGGGCAGATAACCGGGCGTCCCGGGTGTTGCCGGCACTGTTAGCGGCACAGCGGCGCCAGCGTAGAAGGCCTTGGAGAGCGCGGCTTTGTCGATGGCGTGGTGAGCCGCCAGCCGCACATTCTTGTCCGCGAACGCAAGATCGTTGCGCACTTGCAGCAGGATCACGCGGCTGATTGGTTGAAGGCTTGCGGCAAAACCGGAGTCGCCAAAGCGCTGCACCTCGCGCACCGGTACGTTGACTGTCCAGTCGACAGCGCCGGACTGGATCGCCGCGACCCGCGCCGACGGATCTTTGATGATCTCGATCGTGACACGCGGTATTTTTGCTTTTGGTCCCCAATACTTGTCGTTGCGCTCAAGCACGATGCGCGAATTCAACTCGTATTCGGCGAGCTTATAAGGTCCGGTCCCAACCGGCCTTTTGAGGAAATTTTCGAGACCGCCGGAACTCAATATACTTCTTCGGAACCACGAAGCTGCCAAGGAACGCCAGCCATTGCGGGGCGGTCGGCGCCGGTGAATCAAATTTCATGGTCGCCTTGGTCGGCGATTCGATGACGATATCTTGCACTTTGCGCCAGGAGTTCGCGGTGTCGAGTTTGAGGCCGGATTTGGGGCGCTCGAAGAAGGTGTAGCGAAAATCCTCCGTCGTCATTTTATCGCCGTTGTGGAACGTCACGTCGTCGCGCAGCTCGACGGTGAGGCTCAAGGCGTCCGGGGCCAGGCTCCAAGTCTTGATCAGATGCGGGATGAGTTTGAGCTGCGGATCCTGGTCGATCGGCTGATCGAAAACCGCCTTGAAGATCGCCTGCGCGTCCGGCGTGAAGCGCTGATTGGGATCCCATGATCCGACGTCGTTCGGCCAGCCGATGGTGGCGGTGTCCTTTCCCACAGCGAAGGCGCGAGTGAACGGGGCGATGCAACTGCCTGCCGCGAATGCCGCGCCTGTCTGCAATATCGACCGGCGCGGCAGCAGCAATGTCATAGGTTGATCCTTGAACACGTTGGCGGCGCTCAACACTCGCTTTGCGGCGTGAAAGTCGCCAGCCCGCTCTCACGTACAACGTGGGCCAAAAAAACTGGTCGGGTCAATGCCTTCCATTGAGCCAAGACCAGATTCCGCTTTGCAAAATCGTCGCATCGGCTAGGTTCGACCCGGTCGGTGCGTGGGGAATGCGGGAATGACGATCGTTGGTCCGTCGTCGACTGAACTTGCCGGGATTGCTGCTGATCTCGGCTTTCATTTCGATGCGGCGGATGTCTCGGCATTTCGCGAGATGATGCGTGGCGCGCTTGAGGCGTACGCTGCGCTCGATCGCCTTCCTGACGCGCTGCCAGTGCCGCGCCATCCCCGTCTGCCTGGCGTTATTCCGGCTGCGGACGACAATCCGTTTGGTGCGTTTGCACGGATCACAGACATTCCCGGCGAGAAGAGCGGACCGCTTGCCGGCAAGCGCATCGTCGTCAAGGATTGTGTGTGCGTCGCCGGCGTGCCGATGATGAATGGTTCGTCGATTTTCGAAGGCTACGTTCCGGAAATCGACGCCACCATCGTGACGCGAATTCTTGATGCCGGCGGCACCATCGTCGGCAAAGCGGCAAACGAGGACTACTGCTATTCGGGCGGCAGCCACACCAACGCGCGCGGCCCGGTCGACAATCCGCACCGCACCGGTTTTACCGCGGGCGGCTCTTCCTCCGGGTCGGCGGCTTTGGTCGGCGGCGGCGTGGTCGACATGGCGATCGGCACCGATCAGGGCGGTTCGATCCGCCAGCCGGCGTCATGTTGCGGTGTGGTCGGAATGAAGGCGACCTTCGGACTTGTTCCATGCACCGGCAATCTCGGCATGGAGTATTCGCTCGACCATGTCGGGCCGCTGACGAAAACTGTCGCTGACAGCGCGTTGCTGCTGGAAGTGATCGCCGGCCCGGACGGACTCGACAGCCGTCAGGGAGATTGCAAGGTCGACCGCTACACCAGCGATCTCAGTACCGGTGCGAAAGGATTGCGCATTGGAATCCTCGAAGAGACGTTCGGTTTGCCGCAAACCGATCGGCGTACCGATGCCGCAGTGCGCCAGGCCATCGCCGGCTTTGCCAAGCTCGGCGCCGAGGTGGAAAGTGTCAGCGTACCGTACCACCGCTACGGTGGGGCGATCTGGATGCCCCGCGCCGCAGAGGGATGCCTCGCAACCATGTTCCACGGTAACGGTTTTGGTTTCGGACCAAGCGGCGTCTATCTGCCGTCTGCCATGCAGCGCCAGGCGATGTGGCGCACACAGAGCGACCGGCTGGCAGACACGGTGAAACTCGGCATGCTGGTTGGCGAGTACATGTCGCGTGCCTACGGCGGCCGCTATTATGGCCGTGCTCACAATCTGGCGCGGCTTCTTGCCGACAGTTACGACCAGGCGCTTGCGCGGGTCGACATTCTCGCTGCTCCGACGCTTCCGTTCCCGCCGCCACGACGGCCGGCGGCGGACGCCTCCCGCGAGGAGGCGGTGAGCGCGGCGTTTGGCATGACGATCAACACGGCGCCGTTCAACGCCACCGGGCATCCGTCGATGAGCATGCCGTGTGGCTGGATCGACGGTCTGCCCGTCGGCCTGATGCTGACCGGGCGCCGCTTCGACGAACGTTTGCTCTATCGCGCCGCATCCGCACTGGAAGCCCACCTGGCGGGCGAGGGGGTTACCGGCGCCGAGGCGCGAAACCGTTCTTTACCGGCGGAAGCGAAAGCGTCCGCCGCTTAGTTGGAATGCACACAAGCCAAAGGAGATTACGATGATTGAAGTTTCACGTCGCGCGCTTTGCCAGGCTCTCGGCATTAGCATCGCCGGCGCGCCGGCATTTCTGCGTTCCGGCACCGTACTTGCAGCCGATATGGACAAGGTCACGATCGGCTGGCCGAGTGACGTTCCGTCCTGGGACCCGGAGCAGCGCACCGTTCCAGACGCGCAGCCGATCTACAAACTGGTATTCGATCAGCCGCTCGACCAAGCCCCGGACCTGAAGCTGATCCCGAAACTGGTCAAGACCTGGAAGCTTGCACCCGACGCTCTCTCGCTCACGCTCGATTTCCGCGACGATGTCAAATTCCACGACGGCTCGAAAATGACGGCCGCGGATTTCAAGTACTCGTTCTTCGATCGGGTCAAGGCTGGACACAAAATCGACGTCGCCAATATCTGGGGCTTCGTGACGGATGTGGACATGCCGTCGCCGACGCAAGCGGTCATGCATTTCAAGATGCCGTTTGCCACTTCGGCGATCTGGCTCGCCTTTCTTTGCAGCTTCGTCGTGCCGAAAGACTACATGGAAAAGGTCGGCGAGGATGGTTTTGTGAAGAAACCGATCGGCACCGGCCCTTATAAGCTCGTCGAGTACGAGCTCAACAGTCGCATTGTGCTGGAGCGCAACGAGGCGTATTGGGGGCCAAAGCCGCCAATCAAAGACGTTACGTTCCAGATCATCAAGGATCCCTCGGCGCGCGTCGCTGCGATCCAATCGGGACAGGTCGATCTGACCTTGAACGTGCCGGTGCGCGAAGCCGACCGCTTCATGAAGGATCCAAATTTCAAGGCCGAGCTCGATCCGATCGAGCGCGTGATCATCATTCAGACCCGCGGCGATCTCGGTTTTGCCGACAAGAATGTGCGTCTCGCGGCTCATCACGCGATCGACAAAAAGGCGCTGTCGCAGGCGTTCTACGGCGGGGCTGCGGTGCCGTTGTCGGTGGTCGCGCCGCCGGACACCCCCGGCTACATCGAAGGCTACACCTTCGCCTACGATACCGATCTGGCCAAGAAACTACTGGCCGATTCAGGATACAGCACCGCCAAGCCGGTCAAGATCAAACTGGCGACGACGAATGGCCAGTTCCCCGGCGACTACGATATGGCCCGGGCTATCGTCCAGATGTGGAAGAAAGTCGGCATCGACGCCGATGTCGAGATCGTCGAATACTCGAAGTACTTCGAGCTCAACCGCGGCAACAAACTGCCGGAAGCGACGCTGTATAGTTGGGATAACGCGACCGGCGATCCGGAAATGTTCACCGGTTATCTGCTCAATCCCCATCTGCCGTTCTCGGCGTGGAAGGAAAAGGAGATCGGCGATCAGGTCGCTGCTCTGTTTGCCGTGGCCGATTACGACAAGCGGATCGCCGGTTACAAAGAAATCAACAAAGCGGCGGTCGAATACGGCGCGATCATGCCGCTCCTGCAGAGCGTGATAACGGTGGTGCGCAAAAAAGACGTTAATTTCGTGCACTACAAGAACGGCTGGATTCTGGCCAATACCATCACCAAGGCCTGATAACCTTACGCGGTGTCCGGCTGGGACAGCCAGCCGGACGATCGCCTGCGCATTTACAGACAACCGCGGCGTTTGTTTTAAAGGGTGTGGCGTATGCCACAGGTCGAACGTTCCTTCATTGCCACGCCCTCAGGGCGGATTCACATCGCCGCCGCCGGCACCGGCGCGCCGATCCTGTTGCTGCACCAGACGCCGCGCTCGTGGGACGAATTTCGCGACGTGCTGCCGCTTCTGGGCCGGCGCTATCGCGCCATCGCCATGGACACGGTCGGGTACGGCGATTCCGATCCGCTGCCGCCTGGCCAGGCGTCAATCGAGAATTGGGCGAAGGCCGCGCACGAATTGCTGGATGCACTCAATATCGAGCGGGCCGCGGTCGTCGGTCATCACACTGGCGCTGCGATCGCGATCGAAATCGCTGCCGCCTTTCCCGGGCAAGTGGCGGCGCTGGTCTTGTCGGCCAGCCCTTACGTTGACGCGGCGCGGCGCGCTGAAGCGAAGACGCACCAGCGCGCCGTGGTCGATGACGTGGCGCCGCGCATGGACGGCGGCCATCTGGCCGAGCTTTGGTCGATGCGGCAAAGCTTCTATCCGCCCGAACGGATTGATCTCCTCGAACGGTTTATCGTCGACGCATTGAAAGCAGGCCCAAGGGCCGCCGAAGGCCATCGCGCCGTCGATCGCCATGAAATGGAGAAGCGCCTACCGCTGGTGCGTTGTCCGACGCTAGTGATCGCGCCTACGGCCGACCCGCATGCCTATCCCCATGTCCGGAAAGTTGCCGCCGCAATTGCCGGCAGTATCGTGGTCGAAGTCGCAAACGGCATGGTGCCGCTACCGGACCAGATGCCCGAGGAATTCGCCGCGGCGGTGCACCGTTTTCTCGCCGCGCAACCTGCCTGGGACCGCCACTAAAGTCCTTCGCGTAAGGCGGTCGATACACCGCCTAGCCACCCATTTTCATCGGCGTCTTGAGCAAATCTGCTGTTGCTTTGGTGTAAGTTTCGCCGAGATTTTTTAGCTCCTTGCTGAGCGACTCCATCTGCGACTGCATGAATTCGGTCTGAATGGGTAAGACCTCGCGGAAATCCTTTGCCCGGCTCAGTTTGTGTACGTAGTCGCGGGCAAGAGCTATGTTCTTCGCTGCGGCGTCCTTTGTTTTTTCGCCAAACTCACCCCCGATCAACGGGTACGATGCAATCGTCTTCTGAATAAACCCAAGGTATTGATCGAAATATTTATCCGCGGCCTTGCGAACTTCCTCTCTCACCTGTTCTTCGACTTGTTCCAGCGTGACATTCCACTCTGTCCAGTTCTGACTTGCCATTGCGGTGTCCTCCTACGAAACAGCTGGTGTCGCGTGTGCGTTGAGTTGCAAGTGCCTAGAGGGTGCCGACGTGACCCGTAACGGTGTTCCACTCAATCCCGCGCCTTTTATTGATCGAAGTCAACAAAACCGCGGGTGGCTTCATCTTCTGCTTCTGCGTGCTGTGGTGCGCCTTACCGGGCGATCTTGCCGACCACTGCCATTTCATGAAAGGACCAGCCTGCGATCGCCGCGTCGGTACGATAGCGCGGGAGATGACCCTCAAGCGAGCAACAAACGCACAGTGCAAGGCTGGCCCAGACCGCCGCACTGAAATAAAGCGACATCCAGGCAATCTCGTCCTTCCATTCGGCAAGGTCGTGCGCCACGACCCAACGCGTGCTGACGTCACGGAGACCCTCAAGCGGGCGCAGAAGCCGGCTGCCGGCGGCAACGCCCGCCCGCCATCGATTGAGATACATCGGAACGTCGACGGCCATGAGAAACCACAGATAGCCGGCAATCCCGATGATCGCGATGACAAGGACCGCGCGAACCGGACCATGAAACTCCGGCAGCAGGCGGCAAAGGCCGATTCCGGCCGCGGAGAACGCAACGGCCCATATCGAATTTTCGATGGCGTTGCCCAAATAATGCCTTGTCAGCACCCCGTACCATGAGAAGCATTCCGCGATCAGGATCAGCGGCACGATCACCCACGCGGCGTTCAAGGTGGTGTCGGATCCCGTCAACGTGCCCAGTTTGTGCAGAATAATCGCCCACTGGGCCGCGAAACAGATCTCGGCGATTGTTGCCACCGACCGTCCGACGACAACGCTCGACAGCCAGGTGTCGAACAAACAGATCCGCTGGACATCCGCGCGCGGAAGGCAGGCTCTGAAGGCGCAGCCAAAAACATATGCCGCACACAGCAGCAGCATGAGTTCGACGCTGGACGTGCCGCCGAGACTGCCGCTCGGCTGCTCTCGGAACTCGCGGTATAGCAAGAACCAAACCGCGATGTTGACGCCGCTCACGAGCGTTAACAGGCCCCACCACCACGACAGCGGATTTGACCAGGCCAGAAAACTTGACTGCACCGAACTTGACCGCACGGAACTTGATCGCGCTGAACTTGGTCGCGCCGCACGTGATCGCGCCGGCCATTCCAAACTCATGGGTCGCTCCGCGTGTGACAGAACTGACATTTACGCGTAGTAATTCTGTCACAGATTGCGGCCCAGTCACGACAAAAATGTGCGTGCGGCAGCTTGCGGCGGCGCAAACCCGAGGCTTGAGCGTGCGGTCTTGCCGAGGACAACGGCCGCCGCTGCCACTAAGCGGATATTGATTCTGATCGATGTCCGTTCTCGAAGCCAGCGCGGGGGTCGCGCGGGCGATTGGTCCGTTGATCCAACGCGGACATCATCGCCGAGGCTCTGTCGTCGGTTTTTACTTCTTGGTGCTGCCGTCGGCTTTGAATTGACTGAGGTAAGCCCACAGGTCGTTGACCTCTTGCTCGTCCTTCACGCCGGCGAAGACCTTCTTGGTGCCCGGAATCATGGCCTTGGGATCTTTGATGTATTGCTTGAAGGTCGTCGCGTTCCACACGATGCCGGAATTCTTATGCGCATCGGAATAGAGGAAGTCGGGGGCGGTGCCGGCTTTGCGTCCGTCGAGGCCGTTAAGTTGAGGGCCGACCTTGTTCTGCGCATCATCGCCGACGGCATGGCAAATCCGGCACTTCTTAAATGAAGCCTCGCCCTGCTCGATATCCTGTGCTGGAGCTGATCCCGCCGCGGCCGCGATCAAGACTCCCGCCATCATCACGGTCCTCACATCCTACTCCATGCCTTCAACGATCCGCACATTGCGCATGACGTCGTCGCCCAATGCCTTATGTACGCACTACCCCGTATTTTCAGGGTGGACCGGCGTTTGTGAAATGAAAGCCTAACGGCGTGGAAGGCTGCTTTCTACACACCAGTTATCAGGACTTGGACACACCCGTTCGCGAGCGTTCCCAAGTCACGTTTTCGTTGACAATCGTCTCTATTTCAGGTATTAGCTTCAACGAATTCGCTCATCGACGGACGCCTTCGGCCGAGGGTACTCACCGATGCGGAGCGAGTGCGGTGCCCGCGGGCGGAACGATACACTCCGCTTCCGGGCAGCTTCGGGCATCATGCTGACCGGCACTACGACCGGTCCGGGAGGTGCGTTCCCTGGACTGGGACAGGCGGGCGCGGGTAACGCCCGTGTAAGAGCGCGAGATCTTTGCTCCCCGGTTGGGGCGACCGTACCGGATCGAACGTCCTGCCACGTCCCAGGAAGCCTGGCCTGGAGTTGCGCCCAAGGGCCGAAAGCCCTGACGGCAAGAGCCGTGGTGGAACGCCGATAGGCGAGCGCACCCGCTGGTGCGCGCCGCATCGCGAGATGCGGAGGTTGGATACACACGTCTGTCGGCGTTCCGCTTCCTTTTTTTCTTGGTCGTCATTGCGAGCGAAGCGAAGCAATCCAGTCGGCCAGTATCGTTACTTCAGGTCAACGAAGCGAGCGTTCATTGCCCCGCTGGATTGCTTCGTCGCTGCGCTTCTCGCAATGACGAGGCATGACTCGGGCGCATCCGCGTCGCGGGAATGCGTTCGCTTATCCGCCCCCGCGTAGTGAAACGAAGCGGGGGCGGGGGACCGCGCGTTTGCGCGGTGGAGGGGGCGTGCGGCGGTTGAGCTAGCGACGTGGTCGACGCCCTTTCCACCGTCCTGCTCCGCAGGACGGTCCCCCTTCCCCGCTTCGCGGGGCAGGATGAAGGTGAACAAAACTCGGACGCCGACGCGTCGCGAGAACATTGCCGCTCGTCGTCATTGCGAGCCAACGGGTCCGGCCGCGAGGTCTGGATTGCTTCCACCTACGCGCTCCGCGCTTCGGCGGACTCAAACCCGCCGAAGCTCGCAGAGCGAGCGTAGGGGGGTCGTCGCTTTGCTCCTCGCAATGACGCGCGGGGTGAGCCCTAAAGGTGTCGCTCGATTCATCGCGCCCTTGCGGTTATGGTGCGCGGGCTTTGCCATAACGGAAGCGCCATGTTTGCTGCGGATCACGAGAGCTTGCGAACGCGACTCGGTCAGCGGCAATCGCTCGGCGTGTTCTGGATGAGCACGGGTTCCCCGGCGGTGATCGAGCTGGCGGCCGCTTCAAATCCGGACGCCATCGTGCTCGACGCTCAGCACGGATTGTGGGATCGGCAGACCATCGAATATGCCGTTGGCGCGGCCCGCATTCACGCCCCCGTTTTGGTGCGCACCGCCGAGAATTCCCCGGTTGCGATTGGGCAGGCCCTCGACGCCGGAGCCGAAGGCGTGATCGTTCCGTTGATCGAAGACGAGCAGCAGGCGGCTGAGGCGGTCGCCGCGGCGCGCTTTCCACCTCATGGTGTTCGCTCCGCCGGTGGCGTGCGTCCGCTCAGCCAGGGCTTTGCCGATTATTATGCAAAAGCCAACGCCGATACGGTTGTGGGCGTCATGATCGAGACCGATCGCGCCGTGCAAAATGCCCCGGCCATCGCCGCCACATCGGGCATTGACTTTGTGCTGATTGGTTCCGGCGACCTCGCAATCTCACTCGGCACTTTTCCAAAGCCCGATGACCGACATGAACAGGCTTGTCGTGCGGTGCTGGCGGCCTGTAAGGCTGAGGGCGTGCCATGCGCGATCTTTACCAACACCGTTGATGCAGCGATCCAGCGCCGGAATGAGGGCTATGCCCTCGTCGTTGTTGCCAACGACATTGATGTCCTCAAGAGCGGATTTTCCGCCGCCGTGACGCGGTTTAGTGATGCCACTCCCAATTCCGGCAAACAGGCTGGTGGAGCGGATTTGGTGCGCGTAAAACGGCACCGCACTTCGACGCCGTGACCGGGGACTACATGCGATGAATCAACAGACCGAGAGCGCCGCCCTGCCGGTCACCGGCGCCGCAGCTGAACCGGTCTGGTTCGCCTCCTATCCACCGGGCATCCCCAAAACGATCGATCCGGATTCCTATCCGTCGCTTTCGGCGATGCTGATTGACGCCTGCCGCCGCCACGCCACGCATCCGGCCTTCGAATGTCTCGGCGTTCGCATGACTTATGCCGAGTGGGAGCAGTCAAGCCGGGCGTTCGCCGCTTATTTGGTCGAAGAACTGAAATGCAAGCCGGGCGATCGCGTCGCCATCATGCTGCCTAATCTGCTCGCCTATCCGGTGGCATTTCTCGGCGCGCTGCGCGCCGGCATGACGGTCGTGAACGTCAATCCGCTCTATACGCCGCGCGAGCTGAAAGAACAGCTTGCGGATGCCGGCGCCGCCGTGATCGTGATCATGGAGAACTTTGCGCACAAGCTCGAACCGGTTCTGGCGGAAACCCAAATCCGGCATGTTGTCGTGGCGCGGCTCGGCGATTTCATGCCGGCGCTCAAGCGAGCCGTTTTCAACCTCGCCAACACCTATATCAGGCGAGCGGTGCCGGCCTGGCGCTTCAACGCTTTCACGATGTTGCAAACGGCCTGTAGTCGCCACCCGAGCGCCGGCTATGCGGATGCACAGCCGGCGTTATCGTCGCCCGCTTTGTTGCAATACACCGGTGGAACGACCGGCGTGCCAAAGGGAGCAATCCTCACGCATCGCAATCTGGTCGCGAACACTTTGCAGTGCCGCGCCGTGATCGCGCCGTATCTGGCAGAAGAGCAGGGGAGCGTGCTGACGCCGCTGCCACTCTATCACATCTTCTCATTGACCGCGAACCTGCTCGCCTTCGCAGTGATGGGCGGGCGGAGCGTGCTGGTCCCCGACCCGCGCGACATCAAAGGATTGATCCGCACCATGCGCCAGGCGAAGGTCACGACCATGACCGGCGTCAACACGCTGTTCAATGCGCTGATCAATTCGGCGGATTTCGCGGCCCTCGATTTCAGCAAGCTCAGCTTTGCCGTCGGCGGCGGCGCAGCGGTGCAAAGCGCAGTGGCGCTGCGTTGGCGCGAAATTACCGGCACTGAACTTGTGGAAGGCTATGGCCTCACCGAAGCGTCGCCGGTGGTGTGCCTCAATCCGGTTCGCAGCCCGAAGATCGGCACCGTCGGGCTGCCGGTGCCGTCGACCGAAGTCGTCATCCGCGACGACGCCGGCAACGATCTCCCAATCGGAGAGGCCGGCGAGATTTGCGTGCGCGGGCCGCAGGTCATGCAGGGCTACTGGCAGCGTCCTGATGAGAGCAGCCTCGTCCTTACCGCAGGCGGCTGGCTGCTCACCGGCGACATCGGCGCCTTCGATGCGCAGGGCTATCTGAAAATTCTCGACCGCAAGAAGGACATGATCAACGTCTCCGGCTTCAAAGTATTTCCCAACGAAGTCGAGGACATCATCGCGCAGCATCCGGGCGTGCTTGAGGCGGCGGTCATCGGCGTTGCCGATCCGCACACCGGGCAAGGGGTGAAGCTGTTCGTCGTCAAGCGCAATCCGGCGCTGACCGAAGCCGAACTGACAACGTTCGCGCGTGAGCGGCTTGCAGGTTATAAGGTCCCCAAGGTGATCGTGTTTGTCGACAGTTTGCCCAAGAGCAATGTCGGCAAGATCATCCGCAAGGACTTGAAGTGATGGGCGCGGTTTAATGCGCCATCAGCACCGGAATCTTGGCCTTGGCCAGGATGTGCCGGGTGGTGCCGCCGAAGATCATCTGCCGCAAGCGGCTTTGTGTATACGCGCCTTTGACGATGAGATCGCAGCCGAGTTCTGCGGCCTTGGCCAGAATGCTTTCGCCGGCGCTGATCTTGCCGGGAGTAACGGTGATCGGCTCGGCGACGATGCCGTTTGCGACGAGCGCGCGCGCCATCTCAACGCCGCTCGGTCCCGCTACCGTCGACCCCTCGACGGTCAAGATGGTGATCCGCTCAGCGAGCCGGAGAAGCGGCATGGCAAATGCCATGGTGCGCGCCTGTTCGGTCGAGCGATTCCAGGCGACCAGGATGTTTGTTGCGAGCGTCCGTGCCGGCGCGGGTGGCGCAATCAGCACCGGGCGTCCGCTTTCGAACAAAGCGGATTCCAGCGTGACCATGGAAGGGCTCTGCCATTCTTCTTGCGGCCGCGCCAGCACGATGACGTCAAAAACGCGCCCATAGCTGCCGACGAAGTCGTGGCCGCTTGGCGCGTTGGGAAGCCAAGACCATGATAAACTCGCTTCCGCTGCCTGATCGGCGCGGCGCGGCACGGCATGGCGCTCCATGAAAGAGCGGAACAGATCTTCGGCCTGCCGCGCCATTTCCGCATCGTTCTCTTTGACCGCAACCATGGTCAGGCCGGCGTCCGGGTCCATCGCCACCATATCCGCGACCGCCGGGCGGAGCGCAAAGCCCTCGATGCAACTGCCAAATTTTTGCGCCAGCAAAAATGCCGCATCCAATGCCGAAAGCATCGAATCGCCGTGCTCGGCGTTAAGCTCCGTGGGAACGAGGATGGTCTTCATCGCACCCGGCCGTCAATTCGCTGGTCGCATGTCATCATACTGCCGCGTCTTTAAGACCGATAGTGTGGCGTTTCCGCCTTGCCCGGCCCGAGGTCGATCATATTCGGCGCTTCACTGTCGCCATAGCGCAGAATCTGCTCAGTCGCGCCGCGATACCTGCGCAACTCTCTTGACGGCGCTACGGACGGCAGGCTAGCCGCGAAGGCGCTGGAGACCTTCATGGCAGTCTATACCGATGTGGCGGCGGAAGACCTCGCGCCTTTCCTTGCCGGCTACGACATCGGTGAGCTTCTTGCCTATAAGGGAATTGCCGAGGGCGTCGAGAATTCGAATTTTTTGGTCCACACCAGCCGCGGCTATTTCATCCTCACGCTCTACGAGCGGCGTGTTGCGGCGCGGGACTTGCCGTTCTTTCTCGGGCTGATGGAGCATCTGGCGGGGCGCGGCATTACGTGCCCGCAACCGGTCAAGAACCGCGCGGGGGAAACATTAGGCAAGTTGGCCGGCCGTCCGGCCGCCATCGTCACCTTTCTGGATGGCATGTGGATCCGCCGTCCCGGCGCTGCGCACTGCGCGGCATTGGGTGAGGCGCTGGCGCTGCTTCATCTTGCCGGCGCGGATTTTACCATGCAACGCGAGAACGCGCTTTCGGTCGCCGGCTGGCGGCAGCTCTACGAATCGTGTGGGGAGCGCGCTAGTGCGGTGCAGCGCGACCTGAAAGCGGTGCTTGCCGCAGAGCTTGAGCTGCAGGAGCAAGAGTGGCCGCGCGGTTTGCCGCAAGGCGTTATCCACGCCGATCTGTTCCCCGATAATGTCTTTTTCCTCGGCGACAGGCTTTCCGGACTGATCGATTTCTACTTCGCCTGCACCGACACGCTGGTCTATGACGTTGCCATTTGTCTCAACGCTTGGTGTTTTGAGTCCGATCATTCGTTCAATGTCACCAAGGGCCGCGCGCTGCTTGCGAGTTACGCCAAGACGCGGCCGCTGTCCCAGCCGGAATGGGAGAAGCTGCCGCTGCTCGCGCGCGGCGCCGCGCTGCGCTTCCTCTTGACGCGGCTGGTCGATTGGCTCGACGTGCCGCCCGGAGCGCTGGTGCGTCCCAAGGATCCAATCGAATATCTGCGCAAGCTGCGCTTCCATCAAAAAGTGAAAAGCGCGCGCGACTATGGAGTGATGTCAGCGTGACTGCCGAGCTTCCGCACGTCGTCATTCACACCGACGGCGCCTGTTCGGGCAATCCTGGGCCGGGCGGATGGGGCGCGATCCTCGCGTTCGGCGATCGTGAGAAGGAGATCAAAGGCGGCGAAGTCTTGACGACGAACAATCGCATGGAGCTGATGGCCGCAATCTCCGCGCTCGAAGCGCTGAAGCGGCCTTGCCGCGTCGATCTGCACACGGACAGCCAATATCTGCGCAACGGCGTCCTCTCCTGGATGGCCAATTGGAAGCGGAACGGATGGCGCACGTCGGACAAGAAGCCGGTGAAGAACGTCGATCTGTGGAAACGCCTGGATCAGGCGCTCATGCCCCACCAGGTGCATTGGCATTGGCTGCGCGGTCATGCCGGCCACGCTCTCAACGAACGTGCCGACGTGCTGGCACGGCAAGCGATCGCGGAAATCCGCAGTTGATTGGACTGTTTGTTTGGTTAATGTCCGGCGAATTCACGGTTAAAGGCGATAGAAATTCATTTACCACAATGTATGTGATACCAACTGACGCCTCAGAGTTTTCGAAGGCGTTCGATGATCCAAACAATAATGTTGTTCGGCATTGGTGCGTTGGCAGGATGCCTGCTGATGCTGATGTTTTTGCCGCTCGTTCATCACCGTGCGGTCCGGATCGCGAGGCAGCAAGTTGTTGAAGCCGTGCCGTTGGCCATTAACGAACTTCAAGCCGACAAGGATCACTTGCGCGCTCAGTTTGCCATGTCGATACGAAGGCTTGAGATCAGCATCGAGGAAATGCGGGCAAAGGCTGGCGGACAAAAAGGTGAAATTGGACGGCAGGGCGCTGAGATCAGCCGCCTCTACGTCGAACTCGACAAAAAGAACGCACTGATCGCCGCATTGCGCACGCGGGAGGCTGTGCGCAAGAGTATAATCAGGAGGATCGCAAAGATTCTCCTGACCATTTATATGCGATCGAGCCGTCGAAACCGGAAAATGACCGCTGCGGTGCAAGCTCCAAGCATTACACCTAACCTCGAGACGAGCTCCAGAACCAGCGTTGTGCCGAATCCTGAAACGAACATCGAAGCGCCCCTTGGACCAAGTCCCGGATCAAGCCTTTGGATCAAACCTCGGAGCGGGTGAGCACCCCAGCATAGCGGGCAGGCAGACTTAAGCAGCGCGAACCACTCATCTGGCCTGCCCTCAGCAGGTGCACCGCGACAGTGTCAGGGTAGTCGGGAAATTTATCACATCTGCTTTAGCAGATTGTCCGCCCCCGAGGCTTCAGCCTTGCCCGGCGCTTCCTCGATGTTGAGCTTCTTCACGACGCCATCCTCGACCAGCATCGCGTACCGCTTGGAGCGCATGCCGAGCCCCGCGCCTGAACCATCGAGCGACATATCGAGCGCTTTGGCGAAGTCGCCATTGCCATCGGACAGAAACTCGATCTTGCCACCGGCGCCGGTCGCTTTTTTCCAGGCGTCGAACACAAACACGTCGTTCACTCCGGTGACGGCGATGGTGTCGACGCCTTTGCTTTTGAAAGCGTCGGCGTTCTTCAGAAAGCCAGGCAAGTGATTGTTGCTGCAGGTCGGCGTGAATGCGCCGGGAACGGCGAACAATATGACCTTCTTACCTTTGAATATCTCTTCGGTGGTTTTCGCTGCTGGACCTTCCGGTCCCATCACGCGGAATTTAATGTCGGGCGGCAAGCGATCGCCAACCTTGATAGGCATAATCGTGTCCTCTCGTTATCCTGATCGGGTTTGTCAGACCGGCATAAATTAGCGTGCCGGGCGAATTAGTCGAGATGGGTCTGAACCTCAATAGCATCAGTGGGCGAAACCGCCGTGAAGGTCAACGCTGCGCTTTTGGCAACCGCGCCAGGCGGCAGGCCATCCAGATCGAAGGTGAAATGTCGCAATCCTGGTGCGCTGTCGGATGCTACGCTTTGCGGCTCCGGCAGCGGTAATGCCCAATCGGTCGTCGGTCCTTCGACGAAAAGATCGACCGGCGAGCTGCTCGGGGCGGCGACATCGACGACGATGCGCTCATGTGCGCCGCCAGTCTCCCGATGGACCGACCGGACGGCGAGGCTATCGTTCACACCAGACGCGGCGCCGAGCGGAACGCGGCGCGGCACGCGCGCTTCGGCGGCGACAAGGTGCTGCTCGTCAGCGCCAGCTTTTCCGGACAGGGTGAGATGAAGGTTCGCTTCTGCCGGCACACAGAGACTGCCGCAGACGGCGTAGCCAAGCTTGACGTGAAGCAAGGACGCTTTGGCCGTGTCCTTGGGAACGATCCGCAGCGGCAATATGACGTCGTTGAGATATCCAATAGAATGTCCGCCAGCGCCATCAGGAAAGCGCTGCGGCGCTGGCCACAGCGCAGTCACCGATTTGACGTTCTCGGAGCCGGCGAAATCCAGTGTCGGCGGGACTCCTGAATTGCCCGGATAGCGCCAATAGGTTTTCCAGCCGGGATCGAGCCGAATTTCCAGACCGGCCCGCAGCAACATGCCCCCACCTGAGTTGACGGCCGAACCGCCGATTAGCCGCGCAGCCGCGTGGAGTTCCCCTTCCCACGCGGAGGCGCTTTGCGCCTGCGCCGCGGGCACGCCGCCTGCGCAAACCAGCGCGATCGCCACAAGCGTCAATCGATGGGATGCTACCTCAGAGATCATGATCGCTGTGTAGGGCGAAGCGTGTCACACACGCCACTGAAATGATTGTGACTGCGCACAGGCCGGTGCCCGCTCGTTCTTGAAAACTAACCGGCCACGCGTAAATACGCTACTCGCGTTGTGCGGAAACTCCCGCATTCGCGATGCCACCGGACGACTTATTCCGAGGGGATACCGTGAACTTTTGTCATAGCCGTTCGTTTGCAAAAATGGCTCGATCGGCTACCCTTTGGGGATGAAATTGCCGCGCGGTGCGTCGGGAAAGAATCGGGCACGGGGCTATCTGGATGGCCAGATGCTCATCGCCATGCCGGCGATGCTGGATGATCGCTTTGCCCGTTCACTCATCTATGTCTGTGCGCATTCGTCGGAAGGTGCGATGGGAATCATCGTCAACCATCCGGCACCTAACATCAACTTCTCCGATCTCCTGGTAAAGCTTGATGTGATCCCGGAAGCCGACGTGATCCAACTGCCGTCCCGCGCAGGGGTAGTGAAAGTCATGCGAGGCGGGCCGGTGGAAACCGAACGTGGTTTCGTGCTGCACTCGGCCGACTTCTTTATCGAAAATTCGACGTTGCCGATCGATGACGGCATTTGTCTCACTGCGACACTCGATATTCTCAAAGCGATTGCGCGCGGCGACGGGCCGGCGAGCGCGATCCTGGCGCTTGGCTATGCCGGCTGGGCGCCCGGCCAGCTCGAAAACGAGATCCAGGGAAATGGGTGGCTGCATTGCGCCCCGGACTCGGATCTTATTTTCGGCACCGACATCGGTGACAAATACGAAAAGGCGCTGAGGAAGATCGGCATCGATCTTGGCATGTTGTCCAGCGAGGCCGGGCACGCCTGATTAGCGCGCCATCTCCACTTTGGCATGCGGCTGCAGCAGATCGCGGGCGCGCTCGGGCGTCATCGGTTCGCCAAATACAAAACCCTGCGCATATTCGCAGCCGAGTTGGTAAAGCTCGACTGCATCCGAGTCGGTCTCGGCACCCTCGGCGACGACGTCCATGCCGAGATCGTGCGCGAGTGCAATAATCGACCGCAGGATGACTGGCCGCGTGCCTTTGGACGTCGTGCGCACAAACGACTGGTCGATTTTGATCGTGTCGAACGGGAAACGCTGGAGGTAGGCAAGCGACGAATAACCAGTGCCGAAGTCATCGAGCGCCAAACCGGCGCCGAGTTCACGAATCCGTTGCAGCATTTGCGCTGCGTGCTCCGGATTCTCCATCACGACCGACTCGGTAAGCTCGAGTTTGAGCGATCCTCGCGTCAGCGGAGTTCGGGCCAGCACCGTGCGCAGATCCTGGATCAGGTCATGACGCAGCAGTTGCCGCGAGGACACGTTGACGCTGGCGAACAGCGAATCGCGCGGTCGCAGCGTGCGCTGCCAAGTGCTGAGTTGGCGCGCGGTACGTTCCAGGACAAAAAGGCCGAGTTCGACGATGAGCCCGGTCTCCTCGGCGATGGAAATAAATTCGATCGGCGAGAGTCGGCCCAAACGTGGATGATTCCAGCGCGCCAGGGCCTCGAAGCCCGCCACTGCGCGGTCGTCGAGACGTACGATCGGCTGGTAAAGAATCGTGATCTCGTCGCGCTCAATTGCCCGCCGTAGATCGGATTCGAGCGACAGCCTGTCGGACTTGCGCGCCCTCATGGCAGGTTTGAACACGTCGATGCGATCGCCGCCAAGGCGCTTGGCGTGGTACATTGCGAGTTCGGCATCCTTGAGCCTTTCCTCACCGCGTTGTGGCTCAGAATCGCCGAGTGTCATTCCAATCGAGCCGGTGAGAAAAATTTCGCGATCGTTGAAAGTGATCGGAGCGCGGAGAGTGCGCCGGACAGTTTCGGCGAGTGCGATGAGGCGCGAGGACTCGCGCTCCGACAGCACGATGAGGCCGAACTGATCACCCGACAGACGGGCGAGCGTATCCTGCGGTTTGATCAATCGTCCGAGCCGTCGCGCCAACGTCAGTAGAATAGAATTGGCAAGCGCCATACCGACCGAATCGTTGACCTGCTTGAATCGATCGACGTCGATCACCATGACGGTGGGGCGTATTGTCGCGTCGGACTTGGCAAAACCGAGTACCGCGTCGAGCCGGTCGAGAAACAGCTCACGGTTGGGGAGGCCGGTCAGATTGTCGTGCACGGCGTCGTGCAACAGCCGTTCCTCTACCGTCTTGAATTCGGTCACATCGGTCAGCGTGCCGACGAGCCGGATAACTTCGCCGTCGGATCCGACAACGGGCCGCGCGCGCAAGGTGAACCAGAGATAATGCCCGTCGGCCGCGCGAACGCGGAAATCTTGATCAACGCGTCCACGCCGCTGCTCGACCACGCCGTCAAGCGTGGCCCTGAAACGATCGCGATCGAGCGGATGCAGAACTTCGAGCCAGGTCGCTGCGGCGCCGTCGAGCGAACCGGTCTTAAGGCCAAGTGCCGCTTCGGCCTCCGGGCTGGTGAAAACCCGGTCGGCGGATACGTCCCAATCCCAGATCATGTCGCCGGCACCGGTTAACGCCAGCGCGCGCCGTTCAACGTCGGAGACGATGCCCTGCGCCATACTTCCGGCAAACGCGTGCTGCATTACCGTGAAGCCGATCAGCATAACAATCAGGACCAGACCGCCGAGCAGCGCCGGGCCAACGATGTCGTTGGTGAGGAAACCCAGCACCGTCAGCGCTGCGCCGAACACCCAGACGACGAAAAGAAACCACGTCGGAATCAACATCACGGCACGGTCAAAGCCGTGGGTTGAAAGGTACCCGACCAAGACAAAACCAAGGAGCGCGATGAAAAACAACGAGATTCGTGCAATGCCGGATGCGACTTCAGGCGAGTAAAGCGCCACCGCAACAAGCGCGCCCAGAAAGGCGAGCCAGCCGACCGTGATGTGCGCGTAACGCACGTGCCAGCGGTTGAGGTTAAGATAAGCAAACAAGAAGACCAGCAACGTCGCCGCCAGGATGGCTTCGCCGGAGGCGCGCCAGATGCGTTCGGCGCCCGAGGACATGTCGAACACCTTGCCCCAGAAGCCGAAGTCGATGCCGATATAAATCAGAACCGCCCAGCCCAGCGCGGCGGCGGCGGGAAACATGATGCTGCCTTTGACGACGAACAGGATCGTCAGAAACAGCGCCAGCAATCCTGCTATGCCGATGACGATGCCGTGATAAAGCGTCAGCGAGTTGATCTTGTCCTTAAAGGCATCGAGTTCCCAGAGATAAAGCTGCGGCAGGTTCGGGGTGCGCAGTTCGGCGACGAACGTAATCGCGGTGCCTGGGTCGAGCGTCACCCGGAAGACATCCGCGCTGGGATTATCGAGCCGCTCCGGCGGATCGCCCGAAGACGGCGTAATATTGACGATGCGGGAGGTGCCGAGATCGGGCCAGATCAGCCCCGAACCGACCATGCGATAGTGGGGTGCGACAATCAGACGATCGATCTGTTCGTCACCGTCATTGGCCAGCGCGAATACAGCCCAATTGGACCCTGCTTCGCGCGCACGCACCTCGATGCGGCGAGCGATACCATCAGCGCCCGGCGCGATCGAAACTTGAACGCGGTCGCCTTCCGTATGCTGGAACTCAACCGCGTCCGTCAAATCAATGGCGGCGGCGTCAAGACGGACATTAACCGCCTCGACTGCGCCGGCATTTGCAACGCCGAACAGGGCGGCAAGCGCCAAGGCCGCGAGCGCCGTGGCGGCTCGAAGCAATGCCAAGAGACGACCTCCAAAACTCCGCCGCGGCGCTCCCTGAGCTCCGACGTTGAGGAATTCCCCGTTTGACAACCTAGAGCCGGCTTTACGCCGAATTCGCGGCCCGGTGTTTATTCGGGCGCCCCTATCCCCGCCGGTGCGAGGGCCGATGATTATCCGTTTGCCCCGTGCAAACGCAACAATTTTCCCGTTTCTTTTCAAAGGGTCAGGTGTTGCACCGACCTGCCATGGGCTCCTGTTTTAGGTTCCATCGCAAGGTGTGACAATGGCGATCTTCGCCGTTAGTTTATTTGTCGGAGGAAGCCAAAATGGCCGCGATCGACCCGGACGATCTGCCGAAAAAGAAAATCACGCACGAGTTGGGCCAGGAGTTGGCGTTGCTTTCGGTCGGCGAACTTGGCGAGCGCATTTCGCTGCTTAAGGACGAAATCGCACGTCTCGATGCCGAAATGAGCAAAAAGCGCGCGTCGCAAACGGCCGCGAGTGCATTCTTCAAGAAGTGAGGACTAAACCGGGCCCGCTAGAGTTAAACTGAAAAGAGTTTTGCCAACTGTCGGCGATTCCTTAACCTTTCGTTAAGCTTTCTCCTTCATTACAGAGGTTGTCCAACTTTTGGACATCGAGTGGCTCCTGTCCACTCTGTTTGACGCCTCCCTGTTATCACCTTGAGCCGCCGGCAACGGCGGCTCTTTTTTGTCTGGTGCGGGCCGCGTCGGCGGCTTGGCCGGCAACTATGTCCGCAAGTCGGTCGCGTCAGCCGCTGGACTTAGAGGCCGCGGCGAGCGATGCTGCGTGGCGGTGTGAGGCGTACCAATGTCCGAAAAGCGTGCGACCGAGGCCGGCGCGGTTTCCTTCAGCGAGCGGCTGGCAAATTCTCAGGTTTTTGCGACCCTCTTTCGCGATGGCATGGCTCTGGTTGAAGAGACCGCGAGCTATCTCGATGGCGCCGGCCGGACGGAATCCAAGAAGCTCGAACGCAGTGCCGCGCTCGTTTACGCGACCGAGAGCATGCGGCTGACCACGCGCCTGATGCAGCTAGCCTCATGGCTGCTGCTCCATCGCGCGGTCAAAGAAGGCGAAATGACCCTGGCACAAGCCAGCAAGGAAAAGAGCAAGGTCAGGCTTGCAGCATGCGATCCCGGCGATGCCAAATCCGTCGCGCTGCTCCCAACCAAGCTTCAGGAACTGATCGCACGCTCGACCAAGCTGCAGGCTGAAGTGCGGCGTCTTGACTCGACGATGCACGCTCCGCCGCCGGTCAAAATCGCTGCCGGCAACCCGGTCGAACGCCAACTCGGACTTTTGAAGGCCGCGTTCGAGCGCGACGGGGTCTGAACCCCTCGATCCGCTTATTTTTTAAGAAAGCCGGAAAACTTCTTCTGAAACCGTGAGACCCGGCCGCCGCGGTCGACAAGGTGCTGCTGGCCGCCGGTCCACGCCGGGTGCGACTTCGGGTCGACGTCAAGATGGAGCGTATCGCCGGGCTTGCCCCAAGTGGAACGAGTGGTGAATTCAGTACCGTCGGTCATAACCACCTTGACCAGGTGATAATCGGGGTGGGTGTCGGATTTCATCGCGTCGCCCTCGGGCCTCGTGTAGCGCCATTTGGCACTTTGGTGTCTGGGAAAATCTGGCGGGTCTATAGCGCGACGGTGCCTGCGAGACAAGTCGCTCCGGCCAACTTGCCGCACGTTGCCAGTTCATTGACCGAGGCGCATTGTTGCTGACAGCCGCAACGGCGGCGCGGCAAAAAGGTGTTGCGGCGTATGAACTTCGATGCCGGAAAGAATGCGGCAGCGTTGCCGGCTGCCTCAACGCTGATATCTGCGGTACCGCCCACAGAAACGGCTTTGACCGCAGGCGCGCCGCAGGAAGCAGGTATAGCGCGCAGAACCAATCTGCGGCCGCTGGCTTCGCTTCTCCCCTATGTCAAACGCTACCGCTGGCGCGTCGTTGCGGCGCTCGGAGCCTTAGTTCTCGCAGCGCTGACCACGCTCGTTGTCCCGATCGCGGTGCGCCGCATGATCGATTTCGGCTTCACTGCGCGCGGTCTGGCGCTGATCGACAACTACTTCCTGGTCATGATTGGCGTCGGTGCAGTGCTCGCGCTGGCAAGCGCGCTTCGTTACTACCTCGTCACCACGCTCGGCGAGCGTATCGTCGCCGACTTGCGCGGCGACGTTTTCGCGCACGTGACCTCGCTCTCCGCCGCCTTCTTCGACGAGGCCAAAACCGGCGAGGTGATCTCGCGGCTCACCGCCGACACGACGCAGATCAAGGCCGCCGTCGGCAGCTCAGTTTCGGTCGCACTGCGCAATCTGGTGTTGTTTGTTGGCGCGAGCGCCATGATGGTTGTGAGCAGTCCGCGGCTTTCGGCCTTCGTGCTGGCGGCGATTCCGATCATCGTGCTGCCGCTTTACGCTTCCGGCCGCGCCGTGCGCCGCCGTTCGCGTTCTGCTCAGGATACGCTCGCCGATGCTTCAGCCTATGCCGCAGAGTTGATCGGCGCGGTGCGCGTGCTGCAGGCCTTCACCAACGAGCGGCTCGGAATCGCCCGCTTTCGCAGCGCGGTCGAGCGGGCCTTCGAAGCAGCGCGGGATTCAATCCGCGCGCGCGCGCTCCTCACCGGCATCGCCATTTTCCTCGTGTCCGCGAGCGTCATCGTTGTGCTGTGGGTCGGTGCCCAGGATGTACTCGCGGCAAAGATGACGCCGGGTCGGCTCGGCCAATTCATCCTCTACGCCGTATTTGCGGCTGCAGCGCTCGGGTCACTTTCCGAAACCGGCGGCGAGGTGGCCCAAGCTTCAGGTGCGGCCGAGCGGCTGTTCGAGATCCTGGCGATCAAACCCGCGATCGGGCGTCCGCCACGGCCGCTCCAATTGCCGCTTCCGCCGCGCGGCGAAGTTGCTTTTACCGACGTGAAATTCTCCTATCCGACCCGGCCGAACGTGTCTGCGCTCGACGGCGTGTCATTTCAAGTTGCGCGCGGCGAGAAGGTTGCGATCGTCGGGCCTTCTGGCGCCGGCAAAAGCACGATTTTTCATTTGCTGTTGCGCTTTTACGATCCCCGCTCCGGGAGTATCACACTTGACGGTATGCGGCTCGCCGATCTTGATCCGGCGGATTTGCGCGCCCGGATTGCGCTTGTGCCGCAGGACAGCGTGATGTTCGCAAGCTCCGTGGCTGACAACATTCGTTTCGGGCGGCCGGATGCGTCCGACGCCGAGGTCGCGCGTGCCGCCGAGTTTGCGCACGCGGCTGCGTTTATCGCCGCGTTGCCGTTAGGTATGGATACGCCAGTCGGCGAACGCGGCGTGACGCTCTCAGGCGGGCAGCGGCAACGGATCGCGATTGCTCGAGCGGTCTTGCGTGATGCACCACTGCTTCTTCTCGACGAGGCGACCTCGTCGCTCGATGCCGAAAGCGAGACGCAAATCGCCGCCGCGCTGACTGAGTTGATGCGCGAGCGCACCACTATCGTCATCGCGCATCGGCTGGCCACTGTGCTCTCGTGCGACCGCATCCTGGTGCTCGACAAAGGCCGCATCGTCGAGCAGGGCACTCATCAAAGCCTCGCTGCGGCTGACGGTCTTTATGCGCGGCTGGCAAAGCTGCAATTTCAGGCAGCCTAGCTGGCTATCGCCACGAGCGTCGCAGGTCGGTCCGGATCGAACCGGCAGACGCGGTTGCGGCCCGAGCGCTTGGCCTCGTAAAGCGCGATATCGGCCTCCTTCAGCACTTCACCGAAGCCCTTCAGATCGGCGCGAGCGACGCTGGCGCCGACGCTGATTGTAACCGTGATCCGGCGACCTGAGGCGACGATCGCGCAATCGGCGATCAGCTGCCTGAACCGCTCGCCAGCCGCCAGCGCCTTGTCGAGCGTTGCTTCGGGCAACAGCAGAACGAATTCTTCTCCTCCGATGCGCCCGACGATGTCGGAAGCGCGTTTGTGCGCACGCAAGACTTCCGCCACCGCTTTAATGACTTCGTCGCCGGCGTCGTGGCCATAAGTGTCGTTCACCGATTTGAAGTGATCAATGTCGATCACCAGTGTGGCAAGCGGCCGGCCGTAGCGCTTGAAGCGCGACCATTCGGTTTCCGCCAGCACGAGAAAATGCCGGCGATTGTTAAGGCCGGTCAGGCCATCGACGCAGGCAAGCCGCTCGAGTGCATCGGCCTGCTGCGCGAGTTCGCTGACGTTGCCGTAAGTCAGCAGGCGGCCGCCGTTCGGCAGCGCTTTGCATCTGAACTGGATGACTTCGCCGTTGGTCAGCCGAATGTGCAGCGGACGTTCCTCGCCGGCCTGAATCAATTTCATTTGGCTGGCCAGATAGTCGCCGAGGCGATAGTGCGACATGGACGAGGCTGTCTGGCCGCGGCCGTGATACATCAGCTTGACGAAAGACTGTCGGCTTTCGGCCAGCGCCTCCGAGATGCGCCAAAATCTGCGAAACGCACGATTGACGAACAGCACCTGGCAGTCCTGATCAAGCAACACAATGCCGACGTTTAAATCGTCGACGATCGCTCGCAGATCGGCGCGTTCCGTTGCCAACCGTTCCTTTGCTAGGCGTTCCGTTGCAAGGTCGGCGCTTGCGTTAGTTTCTTTTGCGCGTGCAAGGCTCATTAATCTAAACGTGGTGGTTGACGGGATGACGTTGAAGTTCTGAAAATTAAAACCGTCGCACCCGTCGTCAGTTCGAAAATGTCTTATGGAACTTCCGCTTCACCGCCACCAAACTGTTATGTCGATCGGCAAATTTGTAATGGTGGTTCCACGTTCAATATTCACGGCCGCCAGCTCATGCGATGGATCGGCTTGTGTGAGATTGGATTGACACCCGAGCCGCTGATCGAAAATCCGTGCTTGCCGTAGAACGCGATCGCGCGCGCGTTGTCGGTGTTGACGTCGAGGTCGAGGCCTGACGGCGACAATCGCTTTGCCTCATCCAACAGCGCCGCGCCGATGCCGGAAGCCCAGCACCCTGGTGCGACCACGATCTGATCGAGATAGAGCGTGCGCGGATCGACGGTAACGAAGCCGATCATTTCGCCAGCGGCGTCGGCGACGACGATCTCAGCTGTAGGCACCAGCTGGTGACGCCAGCGCGCCCGCCACCAGTCGAGCCGCTCGGCGAAATTCAAGAGTGGATACGCGGCCTGCCAAGTCCGAAGCCAGAGCGCGATGGCGTCGTCTTCGTCGCGCGGGTGGTAGCGACGCAGCACAAAGCCGCGATCGGGCGGGGCCTCACTCACCGTGAACCGTGCGTCGCCGCCGGCCGCACGTGCTACTTCTCCGTCAACTTCAGCTCGATGCGCCGGTTGCGGCTGAAGGCCTCGTCGGTCGTGCCGGGGTCGATCGGCTGAAACTCACCGAAGCCCGCAGCGACCAGACGCTGCGGAGAAATTCCCTTGCTGATTAGATACTGCACGACCGAGATGGCGCGCCCGGCCGACAGTTCCCAGTTCGACTTGAAAGCGGAATTTCCCGATAATTGCCGCGTGTCGGTATGGCCGTCGACGCGCAGCACCCAATTGATGTCGGACGGGATCTGCTTTTCAAGTTCGGCGAGCGCTGAGGCGAGTTTGTCAAGCTCGGCGCGGCCTTCCGGCCGCAGCACCGCGGCTCCGCTGTCGAAGAACACTTCCGACTGGAACACGAAGCGGTCGCCGACAATCCGAATGTCGGGCCGGTTGCCGAGAATTTCACGAAGCTTGCCGAAAAAATCCGAGCGGTAGCGCGACAATTCCTGCACCCGCTGGGCGAGCGCCACGTTGAGGCGCTGGCCGAGATCGGCAAGGTGAATCTGCGCGTCGTTCTCCTTCTGCTCGGAAGTGCCGAGCGCCTGCTCCAACGCCGCGATCTGGCGGCGGAGCGCAGTGATCTGCTGGTTGAGCATCGTGATTTGCGCCACAGCCCGCGCGGTCGCTTCCTTCTCCAAGTCGAGTTGGGAGGTCAGCTTGCCGACCGCGGCTTTGCCGGCATCGGCATTTTGCGCCGCGCTTTGCGAGCCTTCGGCGACGCCGCGGAGCCGATCGCGCTCGCCCTCGGCCGCTGACAGCGAGGCTCGCAATTGCGAGACTTCATCCTCAAGACTGCTCTTGCCGGTCTGTTCCAGAGACAAAAGCTCGGAGAGCCGCGAAATCTGCGCGTTAAGGCGGGCGAGCGCGGTGTCCTTGCCGGCGACTTCCTGCGACAGGAAGAACTGCGCCACCATGAACACCGTGAGCAGAAAGATGATGGACAGGAGCAGCGTCGACAGCGCGTCGACGAAGCCCGGCCAGTAATTCATGCCGCTGTCGCGGCTGCGGGAAAGCGCCATATGTCTCGTCTAATTCCGGTCTGCGCTCAACTTACCTTTTATCTGTCGACACTCTCGCGCGACAGCATCTCCATAAAGCGGCGGATGTCGGCGTTGAGCTTGGCCTGCGCATCCGCCCAGTCGCGGATCATCTGCTGTTCCGAGCGCATGTGCTGCACCAGCCCCTGGATCGCTTCGGCAAGGTTAGCCATCGCCGCGGTGGTTGCTTTCCCCGAACCGGCATCGCCGATCGACTGGCGCAGCCGCTCGATGGCGTCCAGCATAACGGCCGGGACTGCGCCGCCCGGGCCGCTCGCGCCCAAGTCCTGCACCGTCGTCGCCAGCCAATCTTCCAGGTCGGTATAGAAGCGGTTCTGCGCTTGATTGGTTTGCAGTTCGAGAAAGCCGAGGATCAGCGAGCCGGCGAGGCCAAACAGCGACGATGAGAACGAAATGCCCATGCCGCCAAGCGGCGCCGCGAGGCCTTCCTTGAGCGCATCGAAAACGGTGTCGGCATCGCCGCCGACTTTGAGGCCGTTGATGATGCTGCCGACGGAGCCCACCGTTTCGATCAGGCCCCAGAACGTACCGAGCAGTCCCAGGAAGACGAGCAGGCCGGTGAGATAGCGCGAAATGTCGCGCGCCTCGTCGAGCCGGTTCGCCAGCGAATCCAGAAACGCGCGCATGGTCTGCGCCGAGATGGCGAAACGGTCGGCGCGCTCACTGCCGAGAATAGCCGCCATCGGCGCCAGCAGTTTCGGCTCCCGCGCGGTCACCAGCGCCGGGTCGGAGCGGCGAAAGCTGTTGACCCAGGAGACTTCCGGAAACAGCCGGATCACGCGCGCGAACGCGAGGATGATGCCGATCAGGAGGACGCCGACGATCAACCCGTTGAGCCAGGGGTTGGCCATGAACGCGTTGAGAATCTGATGTTGCAGCACAAAGGCGATCAGCCCGCACAGAATCAGAAACACCAGCATCCGGATCAGAAAGATGCGGGGCGAAGAAAGCTTTGCTGCTGGGTCGACGTTATTCGCCATCGGCCTTTAGGTTAACGCCCGGTACTTCACGCAATATGACACAGAAGACATAGGCGCGGTCGGAGAAAAATGCACGGTCCGCACTGCCTGCGGGTTCCGGTTAATGACTGCCGCAACATTTGCGGCGCGGTTATGGCGCTCCCGGCCGGCTGCACAAGCCTTATAAAGCGGCCGGCTGCCGCGCCGGTTCCTTGCCGGCCTCGCGCAGGAGGCGCAGAAGCTCGCGGTGCATAGTGTCGTTGCCTGCGGCAATCTGGCTTTTGCTCATTATATTTTCGCCGCCGTCGAGATCGCTGACAAAGCCGCCGGCCTCACGGACCAGCACGATCCCGGCAGCCATATCCCACGGCGACAGATCGCGTTCCCAATAAGCGTCGAAGCGGCCGGCGGCGATCCAGGCGAGATCAAGCGTGGCGGCGCCGAACCGGCGCAGGCCGGCGTAGTGCTGCTGGGCGGCGGCAATTTCCGCGCGCCCTAACTCGAGGTCGCCGCGACCATAATGTGGCAGCCCGCAAGCCACGACCGCCTCGTCGAGGCGCTTGCGCGCGGCGACGCGAATGCGCCGGTCGTTAAGGAAAGCGCCCTTGCCGCGCTCGGCAACGAATAGTTCGTCATTCGCGGGATTGTAGGTCAGGCCGGCGACGATCGTGCCGTTGCGTTCCAGCGCGATCGAGACCGCGAAGTGCGGAATGCCGTGCAGGAAGTTGGTGGTGCCGTCGAGCGGATCGACGATCCAGCGGTGGGTCTTGTCGGCGCCAATGTGCGCGCCGCCTTCCTCACCGAGGAAGCCGTAGTCTGGCCGCGCCTTGGCTAATTCCTCGCGCACGATCGCTTCGGCCTTGCGGTCGGCGGCAGTGACGAAATTGCGCGGCCCTTTGAGCGACACTTGCAGGTTCTCGATCTCGCCCAGATCGCGCTTGAGGCTTCTGCCGGCGCGGTACGCGGCCTTGATCATGACGTTAAGGATTGCGGAGTGGGGCATGGGCCTGCGGTACGGTGCAATACCAAGGCGCGTCAAGCCTTCGATCTTTCTTTTTTCCCAGCTCCGATTCTCGACGCGGGGCGGAATTCTCGTTCTTGCGAGGAGCCATCGAGCCGGACCCGTTGGCGCGTGATGAGCGCGCGCCGACCGGCAAAATCCTTCCCGCCCGGAAATTTCGAACAAAATCGCCCACTGCAAATTTCTGCCGCTCAAGGCCAGCGAAATTCTCTATGATCGGGAATCAAATCATCGGCTGATCGGCCCGAGCTTCCGAGGGAGTCCAGATTATGAGTTGCCAAAAGCACGACCTGTCGCAGCACACGGGCGTTCTCCTAAGCCGACGTTCGCTAATTGCCACATTGGCATCGACTGCCGCGGTGCCTGCGGTGTCTCTTGCCGGCGAAACAACTTCCATTCTGGACGAACAATTCATGCGCCTGGCGATCGATGAAGCCCGCCAAGGCGACTTCCCGTTCGGAGCGGTTATTACACAGGACGGGTCAATCGTTGCGCGCGGGCGTAATTTGGGGCGAACGAACGCCGATCCCACCGCTCATGGCGAAATGATTGCAATACGGCGCTGTCTGGCCGATCGCGGCCCGGCAGCGCTTCGCGGTAGCACGCTCTATACTTCAGGCGAACCCTGCGCGATGTGCATGGGCGCCATTCTATGGAGTTGCGTCGGTCGGTTGGTTTTTGCAGCGTCGGTGGCACAACTCGCCACCAAGATCGATCAGATCATGCTGACAGGCGCCGAGGTTGCTGCCAAGGCGTCCTTTGTCAAAATCTCAATCACCGGAGGTGTCCTGGCGGACGAAGCCATGGCGCTGTTCGCGAAATAGAAATGTCGCTGTTCGCGGCATGAATTTTGGTACGCAAATGTCGGCACTGTCGTATTGGACATCATCATGATTGCCATACGAACTGCAAAGGTGGCGCTGGTCGCCGCCATGGCGTTGTTTGCCGGCCTTGTCGTCTTCGGGAACGTGACCGACTACGACAGCAACTTTGGCTTCGTTCAGCACGTTCTATCGATGGATACGATCTATCCGTCTTCCACGATCAAGTATCGGGCGATTGCCAGCCCGACGCTGCACCACGCCGCTTACGCCGTCATCATCGCTGCGGAAGCAGCAACGGCCATACTTTGCTGGATCGGCGCGGTCATCATGCTGCGTCTGATCCGTAGCGGTGCCAGCGAATTCAATCGGGCGAAGGCCTTTGCGGTCGTTGGACTTACCCTCGGCTTCCTGCTTTGGCAGGTAGGCTTCATGTCGATCGGCGGTGAGTGGTTCGGAATGTGGCAGTCGCAACAATGGAACGGCGTTCCCAGCTCATTCCGAATCTTCATTACCATCGCCGTGGTCCTGATCTTCGTCGCAATGCCTGACCAGGATTTCGAGCCGCCGAAGCCGACCTGAAATTCGGAAAACGCTCCATCGAAGCATGTGTTCGCAATCGCGGCGGGCACCATGAGGGAGCGTTGCGGTGCGGTCACCTTCCGCTTTAATGGATCCCCACGGAACTTATCGGGATTGATTCGCGGTCAAAATGGCATTCCTTCATTCTTTCGCGGTTGCCGATTTTCTTGATTCGCTTCTGAGTTTGTTCGGCGCATTCGTGCTCGGCACGTTGATCGGCGCAGAGCGCCAGTACCGGCAGCGGGGCGGCGGTTTGCGAACCCATGTGCTGGTAGCGGTGGGCGCGGCGACGTTTGTCGACATCGGCATGCATCTCAACGGCAATGCCGGCGCGACGCAGATCATCGCCTACGTGGTTTCCGGCGTCGGCTTTCTGGGCGCCGGTGTCATCATGAAGGAGGGAAGTAACGTCTGGGGCCTCAATACCGCGGCGACGCTGTGGTGTTCGGCCGCCGTCGGAGCCTGTGCCGGCGCCGATCTGGCGTTCGAAGCGGTGGCCCTGACCTGCTTTGTGCTCGCCGGCAATACCCTGCTGCGGCCGCTGGTGAACATCATCAATCGCGCGCCGATCAACCAGGGCACAACGGAAGCGATTTATGAAGTTCGCGTGACAACGACCGCCGATCACATCGACGAAAGTCGTGAATTGCTGCGCGAGCAGTTGGAGACGGCCCATTATCCGCCGCAAGACGTCGAGGTCATCGAAAGAGAACAGGGTGGGATCGAGTTGGTGGCGACTTTACTGGGCACCGCCGCCGATCCGCGCGAACTTGATGAGATCGTCTCGCGCCTCGACAGAAGCCCGCTGGTGCAAAACGCCGGGTGGAATTTGCGGACGACGGAATGATTGATCCCACCGCCTCGTGGTTTCTTCTCGCGAGGAATCACGGCGAAGCGACGTAAGCGCTTCACGACATGCGGCTTGGCTGAAAGAGATCGTAACATGGCACCGTTCGGCAAGAGGGTTTTTCTGGCCCCTGCACTCATCACTTTATTTATCGAGGCGAGCGCTGCGTGTCCGGATCATCAGCCGGCCGTCAAGATTTGCGAATTCATTTATGAATTGGCGCCCTTCGCAGCGAGTCATGCGAGCACGATTCTCGAAACCAAACGCGGGCTATTGGCTGCGTGGTTTGGCGGCAGCCGTGAGGGGGCCGCGGACGTTCTGATCTGGTCGGCGCGAAAAGAAAACGCAGCGTGGTCCAAGCCGACGGTACTGGCGCGAGGCGAGCAAAACGGGGGCGACCAGCTGCCGACCTGGAATCCGGTCCTGTTCCGCTCCCGCAGTGGATTGCTGACGCTATTTTACAAAGTAGGGCTCAATCCAAAGTCATGGTGGGGCATGATCATGACGTCGCAGGACGAGGGCTTGTCATGGACGATGCCGCGTCGACTGCCCGAAGGCATACTCGGCCCGATCAAGAACAAGCCGATCCAGCTCGAAGACGGCACCATTCTGGCTCCGTCAAGCACAGAGGACCACGGCTGGCATGTCGACATCGAATCATCGGCGGACGATGGTGCGACCTGGCACTCGAGCGGTCCTTTGAACAGCGACGGCATGCTCGTGATTCAGCCCACCCTGATCAGCCACGGCGATGGCAAGATCCAAATGCTCGTCAGAAATCGGCGGCGCGATGCCAGCGAACCGCAGCGGATCATGCAATCGTGGTCTTTCGATCGAGGCCGGACGTGGCGATCGTTCACCCCCAGCGCGCTTCCCAATCCCGACAGTGGCATCGATGCGGTCAGCTTGCGCGACGGACGGGCGGTTCTTGTGTTCAATGACACGTCGACAAGCCGAAGCTCCCTCGCTGTCGCTATCTCCACAGACCACGGCGTGAGCTGGACCAACGCGCTACAACTCGAAAACGAGGTCGGGGAGGAGTTTTCCTACCCCGCCATCATTGAGGATTCGAAGGGGATGATTTAGATTACCTACACGTGGAAGCGCCGGAAGGTCAGGCACGTGACGATCGATCCTCACGGACTGTAGGTGAGGTCTACGCTTATTGCCTGAACTCACCGGGTACCCCGCCGAAAGCCGGGCAGAGCGGACATTGCTCTACCCGGACAACTTCGGCGGCGTTGTGCCGATAAGGTTTGGAAGTCGGTTGCCGGCTTCCGCAAGCATGGGCGATCTTGCACTTCCGGATTTTTACTGATTGGCCGCGGCGTCGGCTCTGACGCAGCGAAATGAGCTTATCTGATCATTCCAGTGATTACCGACATAGCGGTATTCTCCAGGCTTTAGTTCGAGCATTTCGCCACCAAAGTTGGCGTCCCAGTAGAACCGCCAAGTCCCGGAAACGATTCGGATCGAGGATATTTGATCGTTCCAATGATTGCCGACGTAGGTTTGATTTGCTCGGTATTCCACTGCTCGCCCTTAAAGTCGGCATCCCAGTAGACGGTCACAACGCATTGCCCGTCCTGCGCTTGATTGTCGGTCGGGCCGGGCGAAGCATCGGACACCGGCGCCACATCCGGGGCATCACCATCCACCGGATCGAGGACGATCCAGCGGCCATCGCGGAAAATCCAGCGTCCGTGACCATGGCCAGCCCAACGGCCGGTATGCTCCGGGTGGCCATGCCGATCGCCGTTGCGGGCTACCCGTCCGCCATGGTCGTGGCCGCCGTTGTGGGCTGAGCGGCCGTGGCCGCCGTTACCGGCATGGCCGCCGTGGCCGCCGGCACTCGCGTGCCCGCCGCCGCTATGACCACCGCCGCCGCCGTGCCCGCCACCGCGGGCGTACGAAGCGGTGGACGCAATCGAGCCAACCGCGATCGTGGCCGCGGCTGCAAGGGTGAGGATGAGAGCGCGTGACATCGTTGTTCTCCAGGGAAAATGGGCCGAGATACCCGTTGGTCGGCGGCACCTAGAGAAAGGTTCAAGCCGGTGTGCCTTTTTTGGAGAGCTGCCGAACCCGGCGCTGCCAGCCAATTTGGATTTGAACCTCGCCGGCCTTTGCCGCGACCAATCCTTATCGCGGGAGAACTCGTTGAGCGCATCTCCCAGGGGCATTCCAATTGAGGAGGCTGAGCAATGTTTTTCTCTCGCAAGCACACCCGGTGGACCGCCATCGCATTGATCGCCGCGTCAGCCGCCTCCACAACACCAAGCTTCGCCGCGCCCGGCTACGACGGCATTTGGAGCGTTTCGATCATCACCAAGAAGGGCGACTGCATCGCCAGCTATCGCTATCCGATGGTGATCGAGCACGGCATGCTGGCCAATGGCGGAGCAATTGCGCTTAATGTCAGCGGCAGGGTCGCCTCAACCGGCGCCGTCAAGGTTACTGTCTCAAGTGGCGACAAGAGCGCGACCGGCTATGGACGGCTTGCCGGCAATACTGGCGGCGGCTCTTGGAGCGGCAGTTCCTGCTCGGGCTCGTGGACCGCGGAGCGGCGAAGCTCGTAACACGAGGTCACCACGCGTACCGGAGAGTTCCTGAACCGGCGTAGGTTTGTGATCCTGGGGCGAATTCGCCGTCGATTTTGGCAATCAAGGTGAGCCGCGGGGTGATGGCGAGTTCTGCGGCAGCGGCGCACCATTGACGGTGAAGCTGGTCCCCGGAAGCGATTCAAACGCCGCGCTCAACGACCCTTGTCGAAGCTATATTGAGGTCTCGCGAATGCGACCTGTTCCCCTCAAATGCTTCAGTTTAAGAAGAGCGAGACTGAATCCATCTCCCAAGACGCATCCTCATGAAAAAGATCGGCTTCCTATCATTCGGCCATTGGACGGCTTCGCCGCAGTCACAGACGCGATCGGCGTCCGACGCGCTCTTGCAATCGATTGACTTGGCCGTCGCTGCCGAGCAACTCGGCGCGGACGGAGCTTATTTCCGCGTGCATCATTTCGCCCGCCAGCTCGGCTCGCCATTCCCGCTGCTGGCCGCTGTGGGTGCGAAAACCAAGCGGATCGAGATTGGCACCGCGGTTATCGATATGCGGTACGAGAATCCGTTGTATATGGCGGAGGATGCCGGAGCCGCCGACGTCATCGCCGGCGGACGCCTGCAACTGGGCATTAGCCGCGGTTCGCCGGAGCAGGTGATCGATGGATGGCGCTACTTCGGTTACGTCCCGCCTGAGGGAATGACCGATGCCGATATGGCCAGACGCCATACCGAGGTATTGCTCGAGGTGCTGCGTGGCGAGGGCTTCGCGCGCCCAAATCCGCAACCGATGTTCCCGAACCCTCCCGGCCTCCTGCGTCTTGAGCCTTATTCTGAGGGCCTGCGCGATCGCATCTGGTGGGGTGCCGCGACCAACGCCACCGCGGAGTGGGCGGCCAAGCTAGGCATGAATTTACAAAGTTCTACGCTCAAGATCGACGAGAGCGGACGTCCGTTCCATATCCAGCAGGCGGAGCAGATCAGGATATACCGTGAGGCGTGGAAGGCGGCCGGTCATGGGCGCGAGCCGCGAATATCGGTCAGCCGCAGCATTTTTGCACTGGTCGATGATCGCGATCGCATGTATTTCGGGCGCGACCGCGAGAACGAAGACACCATTGGCTATCTCGGCAGCGACGAACGCGCCATTTTCGGCCGCAGCTACGCCGCCGAGCCGGATATCCTCGTCGAGCAACTGAAGCAAGATGAAGCTATCGCCGCGGCTGACACGCTGCTCTTGACCGTCCCCAATCAGCTCGGTGTCGACTATAACGCCCACGTCATCGAGGCGATCCTTAAACATGTCGCTCCTGGCCTTGGCTGGCGCTGACGTGGCTGCGTCGCGCCTGACGAACTTGACGCCTTTTTATTTCGTGCGCGGCATTGGCGTGCGGCAGATCAGGATCTTCTGCGGACTGATCCTGTTCGGCTATTTGCTGTCGCATTACATCAATCATGCGCTGGGCAATATTTCGCTCGATGCCATGGAGTACGGGCTCCGGTTCCACGCGGTCTTTTGGCAAAGCCCTGTTGGAACGCTGCTGCTTTATCCGGCGCTCGCCGTACATGCTTCGCTCGGATTGTGGGCGCTCTATCAGCGCCGGTACTTTCGCTGGAAGACCGCCGAGCTGTTGCAGCTTCTGTTGGGCCTCAGCATTCCCGCTTTGTTGTGCACGCATCTGATCGGCGAACGCCTGGGTATCACGCTTTACGGACTGCAGCGGACCTACGCACTGGCACTCTTCAATTTCTGGGTTGCTCGGCCCGACCTCGGCGCGATGCAGGCGGCGTTGCTGCTGATTGCCTGGATTCACGGCTGCATTGGGGTTTATTTTTGGCTGCGTTTGAAACCGTCGTTCCCGGCAATCGCACCCGTTTTACTTGGTCTCGCGGTTCTCGTGCCGGCGCTCGCGCTGCTCGGCTCCTATCAGCAGGGGCGAAACGTTAGGGTGTTGGCGCAGCAGCCCGCGTGGCGCGCCGAGGTTCTGGCGCCGGGTGCGATCGGCACCGCCGCCGAGCGCGATAATCTGATCCGGATACGCGACTATTTTTTGCTGTTTTACGCCGGCGCCATCGGTTTGGTGTTCGTGGCTCGAGGCGTTCGCCGTATCAACGAGCGGCGGCACGGCATGATCCGCCTGACCTATCCGGATCGAAAGATCCGGGTGCCGAAGGGATTGACTGTTCTCGAAGCGAGCTTTCGACATCACGTGCCCCACGCCAGCGTTTGCGGCGGCAAAGGACGATGTTCGACCTGTCGGATTCGGGTCGTTGGTGACGATTCCGGCTTGCCACCACCCTCGGCGCGCGAATTGTTCGTTCTCGGGCGCATGGGCGCTCGCGCCGACCCGTCCGTGCGCCTTGCCTGCCAATTGCGGCCGACCAGGGACATTGAGATCGTCCCGCTGGTACCGTCGCAAACTGCTGCCGCGTTTCTGCACGGTAGAAGTCGGGTTCATCCCGGCGAAGAACGCTATGTGGTGAGCATGTTCGTTGACATGCGCGGCTCGACGCAAAGGGCGGCTGACCAGCTGCCTTTCGACACCGTGTTCATCGTCAATCGCTTCCTCGGCGCCGTATCGCAGGCGGTGACGCAAGCCGGCGGCAAGGTGAACCAGTATCTTGGCGACGGGCTCCTTGCCTTGTTCGGAACTGATACCGATTCGCGCACCGCGTGCCGACAGGCTCTCAAGGCGGCCGCGATGGCGGCCAAAAACGTTGCCGAGCTCAATCGGCAGAACTCTGAAGCCGAGCGCCATCCCATCCGGTTTGGAATAGGAGTCAACGGTGGCGAGGTCATCGTCGGTGATATCGGCTATGGCGACAACATTTCCTTTACGGCGCTCGGCGATGCCGTCAATGTCGCCGCGCGGCTTCAGGATATGACCAAGGAGCTTGAATGCCAGCTCGTGGTTTCCGAGGAGGTCTGCGAACTGGCGGGACTGCAAAACGAAACGATGCCGCGGCGAGAAATTACTGTTCGCGGTCGCGCCGCTCCGGTCGTTGTTAGAACGGCCGTAGAAGCCGAAGGCATCACGGCTCAGTTCGACGGCGTGACATCAGTTTGAAGCTTTGGGATGGAAATTGCATCTCGACGCGCACCTGTCAGCTTGACGCCGGCATTCCGGATGGTCCGGAAAGTATCCGCAAATCGTCTCACAACGCTGGATACACTGCGCCGGAGTTTCCGCGATGGCGTTTCCGCCGAGACAGGCCAGCCACATCGCCGACGACGCTGCTACTCCATAGAGCGCAATGCGTCCGATAATCATCCAGGTCCGCCGTCCGTAAATTCTTACCGAAAACTATTGGTGCGGCGGGCGCCTTCCGCGGCTGTGTCTTCTACGCCACCACCTTCATGGTAAAGCAAATTCGTTGATTTTCATAAAGTCAATGGCGTCAGCCGCCGACAAAAGCGCCTTAGCCAATTCGCGCGCGTCGTCTCCGGTCAGCGTTACCGCCTCTTTTGAAGGGTAACGGGAACTCTCGGTTTTGAACGTAACGAACGCCAACTGGGCGGAGACCACTTCGGCGCTTATAGCAGTCTGGTCGCAATCGTCGGCCTGGATTTTAATGCGCATTTGTATCGCTCCTTATCGGAATCAACGGCACACCCTTTTGCCGCCCTTTCAACGAGCTCGAGAGACATTATTCGAATAACGTTGCGGCGTAAGTGACGGCCATCACGTCACACCCTTAAAAACTCTGGAAAGTTACCAATTCGCCGCTAGGACCGATCGAATACCTCAGAACATTCCACCAAGACCGGCAGCGACCTTGATGTCTGGTCTGCATGGGACGATCGAGCAAACAACGGCAGTATCCGGGTAAGGTCCGTTGTTGCGTCGATAGCCGGCGCTTAGGATTGTCCGCCCTGGAAAGCCGGGAGCTGGTCCAAGACGACCGTCCTATAAATATCCGGTGCCCGCTTCGGCGGCGAAGCGGGCCGGCTCGCCTTCCCAGACGATGCGCGCGTGTTCGAGGACATAGACGCGATCGGCGTGGGGCAGGGCAAAAGTCACGTTCTGCTCGCCCAGGAGCAGCGTGATATCGGTGGTCTGCCGCAGGCTCGCGAGCGCCCTGGAGAGCTGTTCGAGGATGACGGGGGCCAAGCCAAGTGTCGGCTCGTCAAGAATCAGAAGCTTCGGCTTCATCATCAGCGCCCGCGCGATGGTCAGCATTTGCTGCTCGCCGCCGGACAGCGTGCCGGCCGCCTGCTTCTGCCGCTCGCGCAGGATCGGAAACAGGTCGAACAGCCAGGCGATCTGCCTTCCGCTCTCGCCTGCCGGCAAGTGCTGGCCGCCGAGATCGAGGTTCTCTCGCACCGTCATGTCGGTGAATAGTTCGCGGCCTTCGGGACATTGGACGATGCCGCCGCGGGCGATCGCAGCCGCGGATGAAGCGCGGAGCGAGGCGCCCTCGCGGCGGATGTCCCCCGCATAAGGGACGAGGCCAGAAATGGCGTTGAACAACGTGGTCTTTCCGGCGCCGTTAAGCCCGACTACCGAGACGAATTCACCGGCGTGAACGTGGATCGACACGCCCTGCAGCGCCTGCGCCTTGCCGTATTGGACACTGAGCTTGTCGACGGCGAGAAACGGTGTCGCGGTATCACGGAACGCGGATTCCGGCCGCGCCGCGGTCTCGATGCTGCCGCCGAGATAGACCCGCCGTACTTTTTCGTCGCGCATCACCTCTTCGGCGGTGCCTTCGGCAATCCGCTCACCGACATACATGGCGACAACGCTGTCGACCATGCGGGCGACGCTCTTCACGTTGTGATCGACGAGAAGGATGGCACGGCCGTCGTCGCGGAGTTCGCAGATCAGATCGGAAAACGCCCTCGTCTCTGTCGCGGTTAGGCCAGCGAACGGCTCATCGATCAACAAAACCTGCGGGTCGCGCGCTATCGCTTTGGCGATTTCGATTTTGCGCAGATCGGCGAACGGCAACGTGCCGGGGCGGCGGTCAAGTACGGCGCCTAAGCCCACGCGCGCCGCGATGGCGCGGGCGCGCGCATCGGTTTTCGGGTCGGCGAACAGATAAGTGAGCTTGTCGGGCAGGAGCGCGAGCCTGATATTTTCCAGCACCGTTTGCCGGTGGAGAGGACGCGAATGCTGGAAGACGATGCCTACGCCGCGCCTCGCGATCTTGTGCGACGGCCAGCCGGCCACATCGGTGCCGTCGACGCGCACTGAACCCGCGTCGGGGCGCTCGATCCCCATGATGAGCTTCATCACCGTCGATTTGCCAGAGCCGTTTGGGCCGATCAGACCAAGGATTTTGCCAGCTTGGATCGAAAGCGCCATGTCCTTGACGGCGACCAGGCCGCCATAGCGCTTGGTAAGGCCGCTGACGTCGAGAAGCGCGCCGGCCGTGGTCACGCGTTTTCCTTCGTGCGCGTAAGCAGGCCGAAGAACCCGGCGGGGAACACCAGCACCACCACAAGCGCCAGCGCAAATACGATGAAATTCGACAAATCACCGAGCGGGCGCAAGAACTCGCTCATGGCGATCAGAAAGATCGCGCCCAGCACCGCGCCGAGAATGGTGCGCCGGCCGCCGATCACGGCGGCGATGATGATCTGGACGCCGACGGTGATATCGACCAGCGTTGTGACCGAAGCGGTGCCGAAGTAAAACACCAGAAGCCCGCCGGCGAGGCCGGAGAAGAACGCGCTGATGATGAAGGCCGCAAGCTTGTGCTTGACGACGTTGAAGCCGAGTGCGCCGGCTTGCACCGCATCCTGCCCGCTCGCTTGTAGGATCAGTCCGACCGGAGACCGCGACAGTGCAAACAGGATCGCGCCGCTGACGGCCATGAACCACAGCGCGATCTCATAATTGGTCGTGTCGCTGATCGAGATTACATCGGGCACGGTAAGGCCGATTTCACCGCCGGTAAGGCTCGCGGCGACGACGATGAAATTCTGCAGCATCAGCACCGCAACCAACGTGGTCAGGCCGAAATAGGGTCCGCGCACACGGAGTGCCGGAAGCGCCAGCACCACGCCGCCCAGTACGGCGGCGAGTGCGCCGGCGACCAGGCAGAGCCAGATCGGCGGCTGGTAGAGATTGTCGAGGATGCCGGCGGTGTAAGCGCCGACCCCGATCAGAAAGGTCGGCCCAAAATTGACCTCGCCAGCGAAGCCGAACAACAGATCCCAGGCCATCGCGAACACGCCGAAGTAATAGGCGACGGTGAGGAGGCCCAGAATGTAGCCGGACACGCCGAGTGGCAGAAACGCCGCGAGGACGACGACGCCAACGAAAATCGCCAACACGCGCACTGTGGAAAGTGAGCGCATTCAACGGCGCCCCAGTAGGCCGCGCGGGCTGACATACATCACCGCCACCAGCAGCAAGAGGGCCGGGATGGTGCGATAGGCGGGTGAGATGAGATAAGCGGTGATGGTTTCAAGATAGCCAACCACATAGGCCGCGACCAGCGCGCCCGAGACGCTGCCGAGACCGCCGAGCACGACGATCGCAAACGCACTGGCGGTCAGCGGGCCGACGCTATAGGACGAAACGCCGAGAAACATGCCGAGCAGCACACCGGCGATACCCGCGAGGATGCCGTAGATCGCCCAGATGGCGATGTAGACCTGCGACAGTTCGACGCCGAGAAGCGTCACGCCGCGCGGATTCATCGAAGCTGCCAGCAGTACTTTGCCAGCGCGGGTGCGGTTGACCAACAACCAAAGAAGCCCGATCGCGAGCCAGCACACCATTGCGGTGAAAACTTCGTTGGCCGGCGTGCGCACGCCGACGATCGAGACAACGCCGGCCACGATCGGCGCCACAGTCTTGGCGTTGTTGGTATAGAGATACGCGATCAGCTCCTGGATCATGATGCCCCATAAGAGCGTCGCGGTGAGGATGAAGATTTCCTTTTCCTCTTCGCGAATTTTGCGCGATGTCTGCAGCGGGCGCACCACTATGAAGTACGTCACCAGGGAGGCGACAAATCCGGTCGCCACACCGATTGCGGCGCCGGTATAGGGGCCGACATGCAGATCGTTACCGGCAGCCCAAGCCGCCACCACGGCGGTGACCATCAGCGCGCCGTGCGACAGATTGAGAACGCCGGAGACGCCGAAAATAAGAGCAAATCCCATCGCGCCGAGCGCGTACAGCGAGCTGATCGCAAAACCGTCGATCAGGATTTGCCAGAACAGCATCGGCCGCACCCAAACAATCTCCCGGCCAGCGAGGGCGGGCCGGGAGCTTTAGCAACGACGGGCCGATTAGATTTCGTCAATTGGCCGCGCCGAGTTTGATGAAGTTCGGAAATTTCAGCTTGCCGTTGGCAACGTTTGCCGGCCACAAATTGACTTGCTTGCCGTTCTGCCATTGCAGCATCAGGCCGGTGATGGTGTTGGCGCCGATCTTGAGCGCGTGCGGATTGGGCGAGTCCTTGCCCTTGAACTGAATGCGCCCGATGGTGCCGATGTAGTCGGTCTTCTCCAGCGCCTCGACCAGCTTGTCAGAGTCGCCGGTGCCCGCGTGCTTGAACGCATCGGCAAGATAGTAGACCTCGTCATACGCTGTGTAGCCGCAATACGACGGGAAATTGCCGAAGCGCTTTTGGAACGCTTTGACGAAAGGCAGCGTCTTTGGCGTGACCGCGACATCCGGTCCGGAGAAGGCCTGATACAGCACGCCCTCGACCGCGCCGTTGGTGTCCTGCCAGAAGCTCGAATTCGTCGCCTGTGAGGCAACGCCGAACATCGGTATCGGAACTTCCTGCTGCTTCCATTGCACCGTCGGTTGCACGCCGACGTGCGAAATGCCGGTGATCATCACGTCGGGCTTCTCAGCCTCGATCTTGTTGTAGATCGGCGTAAAGTCGGTGGTATCCGGCGAGACGCGGATGTGATCGAGGACTTTGAGCCCGATCTGCGGCAGGCATTTCAAGTATTCCGCGTCGAGCGGCGTGGTCCAGGCCGCGTCCTCGCTGATAATCACCGCGCTTTTCATCTTCAGATCTTTGATCAGAAGATCTTTCGCGGCGTCACAGGTGGCGTCGGCGATGCTGGTCGAGGTCGAATAGCCGTGGAAAGTGTATTTGAGGTGATCGTAGTCCTTGGCGATGTTTTGAGTGATGACGTCTGAGGCGGCACCCGGCGTGATCATCACGGTTTTCAGCCGGCCTGCCCACGGCTCGAGCGCAAGGACCACTTCGCTGACATAGCTCGCGAGAACTGCGTTGACGTGATCCTCGTTCACCGCGCGTTGAAACGCGCGCACCGATTCAGCAGCGGAAGAGTGGTTATCATAAGATACGATCTCAATCTTGCGCCCATCGACTCCGCCAGCGGCGTTGATCTCATCGGCGGCAAGCTGCGCGGCGAGCGGAATCGAGGAGCCGGCGACGGCTTGCGCCTCGGCAATCACGCCGATCTTGATCGGCCCGTTCGATTGGGCATCTGCGGGCGCAGCGAATGCGACTGCAGCAAGACTTGCAGCCAAAACCAGCGCCGCGATTTTTGGCACGGACCCGACGCTGCTCTGATGAGTGCTCATTGAAGTCCTCCCTGGAATTTGTGCTCGCTGTCGCGAGACGAGAATTGCCAGGCAGTCTATCTCAACGCCCCGGTGCGGCAATCCCCGTTGATGTTGGGAGCGGCGCCGTTCGCGGATTGATCGCCTCGCTGTTTCCTATCGGAAATGCGGCACGCACTAGGACGGCGGGCGCTTGAGCGGGTCGAGCCAGGGTTGGGCCGCTTTCTCGCCCGCGGCGCGGACCGTGGGATCGAGGCCTGTGACATAGTCGTCGAGCGGCAGGTCGGTTTCACCGCGCGCTTTTGATATCAGGTGCCACTTGACCGCTTCGGTCGGGTTTTTCGGCGCGCCGCGGCCGTCGGCTAGAATCCGCGCAAGGCGGTCCTGGGCGATGGCGCTGCCGTGCAACGCCGCCTTGCGGAACAACGACGCGGCGGCTCCTTCGTTCTTGGCGACGCCATCGCCATTGAAGAGCGCGATGGCATATTCGACCTGGGCGTCGATATTGTCGGCGAGCGCGGCTAACGCCCACAGCCGCGCCGCTTCGCGCTGATCTTTGGGAACGCCGCGCCCTTGTTTGTAGAAGGTGCCGAGCGCGTATTGTGCTTCCGGGTTGCCGGCGTCGGCCGCTTCGCGCATGAGCTCGGCGGCGCGATTGAAATCCTGTGGAAACAATTGGCCCTCGATGTACAAGAGCGCCAAGTTGTAGGCGGCGAGCGGATGGCCAAGCTTGGCGGCGGCGGCGAGCCATTTGGCGGCAGCGTCGCGGTCACGCGGGCCGGCGCGGCCACGCAGCCGGAACATCGCCAGCGCAAACATCGCTTCGCGATCGCCGCGGGCTGCGGCGAACTGATACCATTCGGCGGCTTTGGCGTCGTTCTGCGGAACACCCAAGCCGCCGGCGTAAAGTTCGCCAAGCAGCGTCATCGCCTTCGGATCGCTCTTCTGATTGACGCGATCCGTCGCGAGCGCAAATGCCGTCAGGAAATGGCCGCGCTGGTAGGCGCCGTACTCGAAGTCGAGGTCGGCGCCGGTCGGGCCTGCACGTGCACCGGCACTTGTCGGGCTCTGTGCCGGCCATGTTTGCGGGTCGGTCTTTTTTGCCGCCGGCTTGCTGGAATTGTCCTGCGGTTTGTGGTGGGGAGCCCCCGGTTTTGGCGGCACTTCCGGTGCTTGCGCCGCCGCCGACCACCGTGAAGCGAGGATCGCCGCGAAAACGAGTGCCGTGGTGAGCCTAAGCGCCGTGCGGATCATTCGCCTGCCCCGGCGCAGGTGCGACGAGTGCGGCGGTTGCCATCTTGATTGCTTCGACCGGTCCTGTTGAGTCCGTCCATATCCAATCACCAAGCGCAACAAAATCAGCGCCGGCTTGCGCGAGAAGGGCGACCTCGTCGAGACTTGCGGCATAACCAACACACGGCGGCTCGAACACCGCCGCCCACCATCCGACGCGCTCCAGGATTGCTTCGAACGACGGGCGGCCACTTCGGCGGTCGGGTTCGCCGAACATTACATAATCGGCGCCAGATTCGCCCGCGAGCATGGCATCATCACGGCTACGCAAGCCGCCGGCGCCGGCGATGCGATCCGGTTTTAGCGTGCCGAGTGCAGCGGTCAGGGCCTCGGTTCCGCTAAGGTGCGCGCCGTCCGCGTCGCCCCGGGCTGCAATCTCAGGACGGCCGTCGAGTAGCAGCGCGATATCGCGGCGTTGGGCGATGGCCGCAATCGTTTTGGCCCGGTCGATCAAACTGCGCTCATTGCCATCTTCCAGGCGAAGCAGCACTGCCGCAACATCGCCGGCTACCAGCGCCGCGTCGAAATCGCTTGCAAATGTTGCGATATCGGCAAGTTGTGGCGTAAGGAGATAAAGCCGCGGAGGAGGAGGCGGTGCCACGTTATCAGCCGCCGCCTTGCGGAGGCAGATCGTCGGTCACGCGGCTTTCCGTTCGAGATCGGCCTTCCACTGGCCGAGCGTGGCGAGGCCGTTCATCCTGGCGCGATGGCCAAAGGTTCGTTGGGCGGCGGCGACGTTCTCCGACTTTCCCGACCATGCCCTCTGTGGCGCGGCCTGCAGAGCGCGGCCATATGAGAATGTCACCCGCCACGGCAGCGGACCCATCTTGTTGATGGCGTTGAGATGCGCGGTCGCTTCTTCGTCGGTCTGGCCACCTGAGAGGAACGCGATCCCCGGAACCGCCGCCGGTACGCAAGCTTTAAGCACGCGCAGCGTCTTCTCCGCGACTTCATCGACCGACGCCTGTTTGGGCGACTTTTTGCCCGGCACCACCATGTTCGGCTTGAGCACCATGCCCTCCAGCGGGACGCGCTGATAGAACAGCTGCTCGAACACCGTATTCAGGAGCCATTCGGTCACCATGGCGCAGCGATCGATGTCATGGTCGCCGTCCATCAAAACCTCAGGTTCGACAATTGGCACGATGTCCTCTTCCTCGCACAGCGCCGCGTAGCGCGCGAGCGCGTGCGCGTTCGCCAGCAGGCTGCCGAAGCTCGGAATGCCGGGACCGATATCGATCACCGCCCGCCATTTGGCGAACTTGGCTCCAAGGCCGCGATATTCCACTAGCCGCTCGCGCAGCCCGTCGAGCCCCTCGGTAATGACCTCGTTTGGACAGAACGGCAGCTGCGTGGTGCCCTTGTCTACTTTTATTCCGGGGATTGCGCCCGCCTGCTCGATGAGCTTGACCATGGGCGTGCCGTCTTTGGCGTTTTGCCGAATGGTCTCGTCATAGAGAATGACGCCGGAAATGTACTTCGACATCGCCTCCTTGCTGCGAAACAGCATTTCGCGGTAATCGCGCCGGGTAATCGGTGTTGATTCAACCCCGATGGCGTCAAAACGCTTCTTGATGGTGCTGGTCGATTCATCGGCGGCGAGGATACCGCGACCGGGTGCTACCATCGCCTCGGCAACTTTGTTCAATTCAGCGAGGTTCATCGCACTCTCCTCAATTCCGATTTCGAGTCCTTGTTCAATATGCTTTATGTAATTGGCGCCGCGGACGTGGAGGATACTTTCAGCACCTCTACTCCCGGAAGCGTCCTGCCCTCGAGCGATTCCAGAAACGCGCCGCCGGCGGTCGACACGTGCGTAAGACGCCCAGTCACGCCGGCCTTGTTTAACGCGGCCACGGTATCGCCGCCGCCGGCAAAACTGACAAGCTTTCCAGTTACTGTAAGTTCCGCGGCCGCCTCGGCCACTTCGACGGTACCGTTGTCGAACGGCTCGATTTCAAAGGCGCCGAACGGGCCGTTCCAGACCAGGGTTTTGACCCGGGCTAGCACCGAGACGACATGCTCGATGCTGCGCGGGCCGATATCGAAGATCATGTCGTCCGGCGCGACCCCATCCGCCGGCGCCACGCGCGATGGCGCGAACGCCGCCAACTTTTGCGCGACGACGACGTCAACCGGCAACACGATCTCGCGGCCGAGAGATTTGGCCTTGGCGAGAATATTGCGTGCCGACGGGATCAGATCGTTTTCACAGAGCGACCGGCCGACGGCTTTGCCTTCCGCCGCGAGGAAAGTGTTGGCCATCCCGCCGCCGATGATCAGCACGTCCACTTTCTCGAGAAGGTGACCAAGGAGATCGAGTTTCGTGGAAATCTTGGCGCCGCCGACAATCGCGGCGACCGGGTGCTTCGGTGTTTCAAACGCGTTCTTGAGCGCGTCGAGTTCGTCCTGCATGGCGCGCCCAGGATAGGCGACAAGACTAGAGGCGGTGACGATCGAAGTGTTGGCAGCGTGCCGACGGTGCGCAACTGAAAAAGCTTCGTTGACAAAGACGTCGCCCAACGCGGCAAGCTGTTTGGCAAAACCTTGGTCGTCTTTTTCTTCCTCGGGATGGAATCTTGTATTTTCCAAACAGAGGATGTCGCCGTTCTTCAGCACGGCAATCGCCGCCTCGGCCTTCGGACCAACGCAATCTTCCGCGAACGCCACGGGCATCTTTAAGATGCGCGCGACCTCGGCGGCGACAGGCCGAAGCGAATCTTTCGCGTTGGGTCCCTTGGGCCTGCCGAAGTGCGAGAGCAGGATCACCTTGCCGCCCTTGTCGGCGATCTCGGTAATGGTCGGGACGATCTCCTTAATGCGGGTTGCATCCGCGACTTTGCCGTCCTGCATCGGCACGTTGAGATCGACGCGCACGAGGACGCGCTTTCCCTTCAAGTCGGCGTCGGCGAGGCTGCGGAACGCCATAGTGGGCGAAGCCTTGTCGGGCGACGGCTTGTCTGACGAAGATTTGGCAGGCGAGGGCATTTCTGACGGAGATACCACAGATAAAGACATGACCCGACGAACTCAGTTCAGCTTGCCCATCGCCACCGCGGTATCGACCATCCGATTGGAGAAGCCCCACTCGTTGTCGTACCAGGACATGACGCGCACCAGCGTGCCGTCCATCACCCTGGTCTGGTCCATGTGGAAGACCGAGGAGTGCGGATCGTGGTTGAAGTCACTTGAGACGTTGGGCGCATCGGTGTAGCCGAGGACGCCTTTGAGCTGCTGCTCGGCCGCGCGCTTGATCGCGGCGTTGATTTCGTCCTTCGAGGTCGCGCGCTTGGCGACGAATTTGAAGTCAATCACCGAGACATTCGGCGTCGGCACCCGGATCGCCACGCCGTCGAGCCGGCCGGCCAATTCCGGCAGTACGAGACCCACCGCCTTGGCCGCGCCGGTCGAGGTCGGGATCATGTTCAGCGCCGCGGCGCGTGCGCGATAAAGGTCTTTGTGCACCTGATCGAGCGAGGGCTGATCGTTGGTATAGGAGTGCACAGTGGTCATGAAGCCTTTGTCGATGCCGACTGCATCGTTGAGCACCTTGACGACCGGCGCGAGACAATTGGTCGTGCATGAGGCGTTGGATACGACCATGTGAGCCTTGGTCAACTTGTCGTGGTTGACGCCATAGACGACCGTGAGATCGACGCCGTCAGCGGGCGCGGAGATCAGCACGCGCTTGGCGCCGGCGGTGAGATGCGCTGCCGCTTTATCCTTTGAGGTAAAGATGCCGGTGCATTCGAGCGCGATGTCGATACCGAGGTCTTTCCAAGGCAGTTGCGCCGGATCCCGGTGCGCGGTCACCTTGATCGGGCCGTTGCCGCAATTGATGGTGTCGCCTTTGACCGTTACGTCGCCGGGAAAGCGGCCGTGCACGGAATCGAAACGAAGCAAGTGAGCGTTGGTTTCGACCGGTGCCAGATCGTTAATGGCGAGGACTTCGAAATCTTTCCGTCCCGCTTCCACCGCCGCCCGCAAGATGTTGCGGCCGATGCGGCCAAATCCGTTGATGGCTACGCGTACCGACATGCCGGTCTCCCTGTAACTTTATAGACGCGCCAGTACCGCCTCAGCCACCTTCTCGGGCGTAATACCAAAATGTTGGTAAAGCTCCTTGTAGGGCGCGCTGGCGCCAAATCCGGTCATGCCGACGAAGGCACCCTCGGATCCGATGATGGCATCCCAGCCATGGCGAATACCCGCTTCGACCGCGACGTTCACTTTGGCCTTGCCGATAAGCGCGGCGCGCTCGTCCTTCGGGGCGGCGAGGAAAAGTTCGAAGCACGGCACTGATACAATACGCGCGGAGATTTTGCGCTCGGCGAGAAGCTTTTGGGCAGCGACCGCAATGGCAACTTCGGAGCCGGTGGCGAACAGCGACACGGTGGCGGCGCCGTCTTTGGCCCCAATCAGCTCATAGGCGCCGCGCGCGCAGCGGTTGGCCGCTTCAAAGCCCTGGCGCAGCTGCGGCACGTTCTGCCGGGTCAAAGCGAGTACGCTCGGTCCGTTGTTCGCCTGAAGCGCTAGCTGCCAGCACTCGACCGTCTCGACCGCATCGCATGGCCGGAATACTTTCAGATTGGGGATGGCGCGCAACGCAGCGAGCTGCTCAACCGGCTGATGCGTCGGCCCGTCTTCGCCCAGCCCGATGGAATCGTGCGTCATGACGTGAATGACGCGCTGACCCATCAGCGCCGCGAGCCGGATGGCGGGCCGGCAATAATCCGAAAACACCAGGAACGTGCCGGAGTAGGGGATAATGCCGCCGTGAAGGGCCATGCCGTTCATGGCCGCCGCCATGCCGTGCTCGCGCACGCCATAATGAATGAAACGGCCGGAGTAATCTGCGGCGTTCATCGCCGTCATTGCCTTGGTGCGCGTGTTGTTCGAGCCGGTAAGATCGGCCGAACCGCCGATCATTTCCGGTAGCACCGGAGTCAGAGTTTCGAGCGCGAGTTCGGATGCGCTTCGCGTCGCGATTTCTTTCGGCGTTTCGGCGAGTTTTTGCTTCAGCGCGGTAATTGCGGCCGCGAATTTCTCCGCCGGCAATTTGCCGGCGATGCGGCGTTCAAACTCTGCGCGCGTTTGCGGATCGATTGCGGCGAGGCGCTGTTGCCAGGCGAGCCGCGCCGGCTTACCCCGCTCACCGGCGGCGCGCCATTGTTCGCGGATCGTGGCCGGAATCTCGAAGGGCGGCGCGGTCCAATTGAGTTTTTGCCGTGCTGCCGCGACCTCTTCAGCGCCGAGCGCCGAGCCATGGCTCTTTTCGCTGCCGGCCTTGGTTGGCGCGCCGTAGCCGATGATGGTGCGGCAGGCGATCAGCGACGGTCGATCGGACGTCTTGGCCGCTTCGATCGCGTCTATGATGGCGACCGGATCGTGGCCGTCGATGCGTGTCGCCGCCCAACCGGCCGCCTCAAAGCGTTTGACCTGATCGACGCTGTCGGCGAGCGCCAACGGTCCGTCGATCGAAATACCGTTGTCGTCGAACAGCACGATGAGCTTTTTCAGCTTTAGGTGCCCAGCGAGCGCAATCGCTTCCTGACTGATGCCTTCCATCAGGTCGCCGTCGGACGCGAGCACGTAGGTAGTGTGGTCGACGATGCCGTCGCCAAACACTGCCGCGAGATGGCGTTCTGCAATCGCCATTCCCACCGCATTGGCGATCCCCTGCCCGAGCGGGCCGGTGGTGGTTTCAATGCCCGGTGTATGGCCGTGTTCGGGATGACCGGGCGTTAGCGCACCCAGCTGGCGGAAGCGCTTGAGTTCTTCGATTGTGACCTTCTCGTAGCCGACGAGATGCAACAGCGCGTAGATCAGCATCGAGCCGTGACCGGCCGAGAGCACGAAGCGGTCGCGATCCGGCCAGGCGGGATCGGCGGGATCGAATTTCAGAAAGCGCGTAAACAACACCGTCGCGATGTCGGCCGCGCCCATCGGCAGGCCCGGATGACCGGACTTCGCCTGCTCGACCGCGTCCATCGCCAGCGCCCGGATGGCGTTCGCCATTGACGCGTGTTCGGCTCGCGCCGCCCGGCTAACGCCTGCGGCGGGAAAAACGGGTGTTTGGGCGAGGGCTGTGCTCGCCGCGAGAAGACGGTCCGGCATCGTCCTTAAATCGGCCAATTGCGGCATGGCGCAAATGGCCGCGGTCACGAAATAGCCATGGGGGGTATCGAAGTCAAATGCGCGCGGGAACCCGGAGTGCGTCATGCACAGGGCCGGCTGCGAAAATGCTTTCGGCGTTGACGCTTGTCCTCCATGCGACGTAAGCTTCTGTTGATAAATGATTGCCGCCGCACGATTTTCACCGTGCTGCCGAGTATGATGGCCGCAAATGGATGGCCACATGAGCGAAACCGATTCCGTGGCGGTCGCGAGCCGTCGCCTGTCGCTTGCACTCGACGCGCTCGAAGCTGCGGCGGAGCGGCGTGGCGAAACAGATCGCAACGAAGAAACGCTGGCGATGCAGATCCAGGCGCTTGGCAATGACCGCGCGCGGCTCGCCAGCGAACTCGATCAGGCGGCGGCGCGCTCACGCGGACTCGAAGCCGCAAATCGGGACGTCGCGCAACGTATTGTCCAGGCGATCGAGACCATCAACGGCGTCCTGACGGGCGAAGACAGAAAAAGCTCGGGCGGGAAGGCCGAGCTTGAAATGTAGTAGAATGACAGTGTCTCTTGGAGCGGCAATGTCTCAAGTCAGTGTCACCATCAACGGCCGACAGTTCCGCATGGGCTGCGAGGATGGTCAGGAGAACCACCTGACCGATCTCGCACGTGAGCTTGATGGTCGCATCGCCGACTTGCGGACCAAATTTGGCGAGATCGGAGACTCGCGGCTGACAGTCATGGCAGCGCTGACCATCGCCGACGAGCTAACCGAGATGGGTTCGCGCATCAAAAAGCTCGAACAGGACCTTGCCGCCGCGCAGGAGGCGCAGGCCACCGCCACCAATCGCGACGAGACTGTGCAGGTGGCAGTGGCTGCGGCGCTGGCAAACGCGGCTGAACGCATCGAGGGCGTAACCAAAAAACTCAATCATGGCGTTGGCGGCAATAGCGTGGCGCAAGGGTGATGGCGCGTGGCCGACATCGGCGTTACACTACAGGGGCGGAGCTGCCTGGTTCGTCAGGAGCCAAATCCCCGGGGCCTTATCGATCCTTAAGGGAGCTGTCCCTGCCGGGCTCCTGGGCTCGGACACATGGCGCCCACCTACTTTCGTAGGGAACCCGGGATCGAATGCTCCAACGGCCGGCGCGGCTCCGCACTCAATCAGACATGGCTTCGTCAACGTTCGTCGAAGATTTGAAGACGACACTGCGCCGCGAAGCGACAGCGCGGCGCGATGCGCTGCCGGCGGACGCACGCCAGGCTGCTGCGGAAGTCATAGCTGCGCGGATTTTTCCCCTCGCGATCGCACCGGGCGCTATCGTCTCCGCTTTCATGCCGCTCGGCAACGAGATCAATCCGCTGCCGTTGATGCGCAAACTCGTCGGGGAGGGAGCGCGGCTCGCTCTGCCGGTCGTTGCCGGACGCGACAAGCCGCTGGTGATGCGCGCTTGGAGCTTCGGCGCGCCGCTTGCCGCCGGAATCTGGGGCATCCGCGAGCCGACGCCGGAGGCGACGGAAGTGGAGCCGGATATTCTCCTGGTGCCTCTTCTTGCCTTCGACCGTATCGGTCATCGCGTCGGCTACGGCGGCGGTTATTACGATCGCACCATCACCCAGCTGCGTGAGCGCAAGGCGGTTATTGCGGTGGGGCTCGCTTTCGCTGCCCAGGAAGTTCCGACTGTGCCCACCACGCCCCGCGACGCGCTCCTCGATCTTGTGCTAACCGAGCGCGAAGTGATCGATTTGCGAGGCGGTTGAGTATGCGCATTCTGTTTGTTGGCGACGTCGTCGGCCGCAGCGGGCGGACCGTCGTCATCGAGCGCCTGCCGGGCCTGATCCGCGATTGGAAACTCGATTTCGTCGTGGTCAATGGCGAAAACGCCGCTGGTGGTTTCGGCATCACCGAAACGATCTACAACGAATTGCTCGAGGCCGGCGCCGACGCGATCACGCTCGGCAACCACGCCTGGGATCAGAAAGAGGCGCTGGTCTTCATCGAGCGCGCGCCGCGCCTGATCCGGCCGATCAATTATCCGCCCGGTACGCCTGGCCGCGGTGCGGCGTTATGCGAGGCGAAGAGCGGCGCGCGGGTTCTCGTCATCAACGCAATGGGGCGCATCTTCATGGACCCGCTGGACGATCCGTTCGCCGCGCTCGATCGAGAGCTCGGCGCGTTGCCGCTATGCCAAGGCGCCGACGCCATCCTGGTCGATATGCACGCAGAGACGACCAGCGAAAAGCAGGCCATGGGCTATTTCTGCGACGGCCGCGCCAGCGTCGTTGTCGGCACCCACACTCACGCACCGACTGCTGACGCGCGCATCCTCCCCGCCGGCACCGGCTTCATGAGCGACGTCGGCATGACCGGCGATTACAACTCGGTGATCGGCATGACCAAGGAAGAGCCGCTGCAGCGCTTCACACGCAAAATCTCATCGTCCCGTTTCGAGGCCGCGACCGGCCCTGCGACCTTGTGCGGTATCGCTGTCGAGACCGACCCGGCAACCGGGCTCGCCTCACGGGTTGGCGCGGTGCGCCTTGGGGGTTGCCTCGAACAGGCGGCGCCGGTTTTTTGGTCTTAGGTTCCTTCCAAACGCATCTTTATTTCCTTGCTGAGCAGCACTATTAGACCGTCCACGCGATGACTGCAGCGGTGATGCATCCAGGCCTCGGGTCACCCTGGATTACGGCGTCTCGCGCGCAATGACGGCGGAGACGAAATGGCTGGACATTCGCAATTCAAGAACATTATGCACCGCAAGGGGCGGCAGGACGCGGCGAAGTCGAAGCTGTTCGGCAAGCTCGCCCGCGAAATCACCGTCTCCGCCAAGATCGGTCTGCCCGACCCGGCGATGAACCCGCGGCTGCGCGCCGCCATCATCGCGGCACGCGCTGAAAATATGCCGAAGGACAACATCGACCGCGCCATCAAGAAGGCCTTGGGCGGCGACACTGAGAGCTATGAGGAGATCCGCTACGAAGGTTACGGACCGGGCGGTGTCGCCGTGATTGTCGAGGTGCTGACGGACAATCGCAACCGCACCGCGGGCGAAGTGCGCGCGACTTTTACCAAGAGCGGCGGCAACCTCGCCGAAACCGGCGCAGTCTCGTTCATGTTCGACCATGTCGGCGTCATCGAGTACGACGCCAAGGCAGCCAGCGCAGAAGCGATGTTCGAGGCAGCACTTGAAGCTGGCGCCGATGACGTGGTGTCGAGCGAGAACGACCACGAGGTTTATGCCGCGCCGGATCGGTTCGGCTCGGTCGCCAAGGCGCTCGAAGCGAAATTCGGAGACCCGCGTAAGGCGTCGCTGGTCTGGCGGCCGCAGAACACCGTCGCCATCGATGACGAGCAGGGCGAAAAGCTTCTGAAGCTGATCGAAACCCTCAACGAGCACGACGACGTTCAGAACGTCTACGCCAATTTCGAGGTTTCCGACGCGCTGGTGCAAAGGATGAGTGCGTAGCCGGGGAACCGGTTCATCTGTTCATGCTATGAACGCGGCGGTATGACCCGCCCGATTCGCATTCTTGGCATCGATCCGGGGCTCCGCCGCACCGGCTGGGGCGTGGTGGAATTTGCGGGCAACCGGCTTGGATTTCTCGCCTGCGGTTCGGTGACGACGCGCGATGACGACGCGCTCGCGGCACGGCTTCTCACTATCTATGACGGGCTAATGCGCGTCTTTGACGAGTTTCGTCCTGACGAGGCGGCGGTCGAGGCGACATTCGTCAACCGTGACGCCAAGGCGACGCTGAAGCTCGGCCAGGCGCGCGGCATTGCCATGGTGGTGCCGGCGAAGGCCGGTGTGCCGGTGGCCGAATACGCTCCCAATCTGGTGAAGAAAAGCATCGTCGGCGCTGGCCACGGCGACAAGGCGCAGGTGCGAATGATGATCGGCGTGCTGCTGCCCAAAGCTGATCCGTCGTCAGATGACGCCGCCGATGCGCTGGCCATCGCCGTGACGCATGCTCATCACCGGCAGAGCGTTGTTCTTAAAGTGATGGCGCGATGAGTTGCGGGCACCATATACGCACCCCCGGCAGGCGGGAGAGGCGAGAACGTGATTGGCAAGCTTAAAGGCGTGATCAACTCCTACGGCGAGGATTCCGTCATCCTCGACGTCAATGGCGTTGGCTATCTGGTGCATTGCTCGGCGCGCACGTTGCAGGAATTGCCGCGGGTGGGCGAAGCGGCGACGCTCGCGATCGAAACCCACGTGCGCGAAGACCAGATCCGCCTGTTCGGCTTTTTGAGCGACGTCGAGCGCGAATGGTTTCGGCTGTTGCAAACCGTCCAGGGCGTCGGTACCAAAGTCGCGCTCGCGGTGCTCGGCACGCTGAAGCCTGCCGAGCTCGCTTCCGCCATCGCCATGCGCGACAAGGCGATGGTGGCGCGCACGCCCGGTGTCGGGCCGAAGGTCGCCGAACGCATTGTCACCGAGCTTAAGGACAAAGCGCCGGCCTATACCGACGTCGATCCGGCGCTGGTTGCGCTGTCCGGCGCGCTCGATGAAAGGCGCGCGCCGCAGCCGATTTCCGACGCGGTATCGGCGCTGGTCAATCTCGGTTACGCTCAGCCGCAGGCAGCCGCCGCTATCGCCGCGGCCGCGCGCAACGCTGGCGACAGCGCGGAAGTTCGGACGCTGATCCGGCTCGGCTTAAAGGAGCTGGCGAAGTGAAACGGCCCCACAAACTCGGCAAAAAACTCAGCAAATCAGATCGTGAATTGATTGCGGCGGCGACCGCGGCGATCCGGCGGCGCTATCGCGACGATTGGCAGGAGGTTGGCGCGGCGTTGCGCACCCGCGCAGGGAAGATTTTCACCGGCGTCAATCTTGATGCCTATCTCGGCCGTATGGCGGTATGTGCCGAAGCGGTCGCGCTCGGCCGCGCGGTCGTTGATACCGGCGATTCCGGGATCGAAACGATTGTGGCCGTACGCCATCCCCCGCCGACCGAAAACGATCAGACCATCACGGTCGTGTCGCCGTGCGGCGCCTGCCGCGAACTCATTTTCGACTATGATCCGAAAGCGCGCGTGATTGTGCCGAACGGTAAGTCACCGGCGGTGGCGCCGATTGGCGAACTTCTGCCCAACAAATACAGCCGCGGGGCCGAGGGGTGAGCACCAGCCCCGGACGCAAGCTTGTGACGCCGGAGCGTCGCGACGAAGATGCGGCGGAGGCGACGCTGCGTCCACAGCGGCTCTCGGAATTCATCGGTCAGGAACAGGCGCGAAGGAATCTGAGCGTATTCATCGAAGCGGCCAGCGCGCGGCGTGAGGCGCTTGATCATGTCTTGTTTGTTGGCCCGCCCGGGTTAGGCAAAACCACCCTGGCGCAGATCGTGGCGCGCGAACTCGGCGTGAATTTCCGCGCCACGTCCGGGCCGGTGATCGCCAAGGCCGGCGATCTCGCCGCGCTTCTGACTAATCTTGAAGAACGCGACGTTCTTTTCATCGATGAGATGCACCGGCTCAATCCGGCGGTCGAGGAAATCCTCTATCCGGCGATGGAGGACTTTCAGCTTGATCTCATCATCGGCAGCGGGCCGGCGGCGCGTTCGGTAAAAATCGATCTTGCCAAGTTCACGCTCATTGGCGCGACCACCCGCGCCGGACTTCTCACCAACCCGCTGCGCGACCGCTTCGGCATTCCGGTACGGCTCAACTTTTATTCCGAGGCAGAGCTCGAACAGATCGTCAATCGCGGCGCGCGGGTGCTCGGCATCAGCGTGACCCCGGATGGCGCCAACGAGATCGCCCGCCGCGCGCGGGGCACCCCGCGCATCGCCGGTCGGCTCCTGCGCCGGGTGCGCGATTTTGCCGCCGTCGATGGCGCGGCGGCGATCGATCGCGCCGTCGCCGACAAGGCGCTCGCCGCGCTCGAAGTCGATGCCGCCGGCCTCGATGCCATGGACCGGCGTTATGTGACGACAATCGCGGTGAACTACGGTGGCGGCCCGGTCGGCGTCGAGACGCTCGCCGCGGCGCTATCGGAACCGCGCGACGCCATCGAAGACATCATCGAGCCTTATCTGATCCAGTGCGGCTTCCTGCAACGCACGCCGCGCGGCCGGCTGATCACTGGCCACGCGTTCCGTCATCTTGGCCTCGCCGAACCGGCGCGAGATCCGGCGCAATTCGGGCTGTTCGCGCAAGAGGACGAGTAATATCCCCTAACCGCCGGGTACGTCGCGACGGCTAGCATCCAACAAGCCAACGAGAGTCACACGTAACCCTTTGTGCGCGTGACCTGTTGGTCACGCGACGATGTTGCTCGCAACGTTAGTGGTAACGGCGGACGTTGTTCCGACAGCTCAATAGCAAGGTGGATACGGCGCATACCCGCATTGGGTGCTATTGTAGTAGTTATTGTAGTAGTAGGGGGCGGCGGCAGCGGCCCCGACGGCGGCGGCACCAAGGCCGACAGCTGCGCCAACGCCTGGGGCCCAGCCCCTGCGATAAACGCCGCCACGATAAGCTACGCCGCGATTCACTCCGCCGCGATAAACTCCGCCCACACGAACGCCGCCTGCGCGGACAGCGCCGGCACGGACGCCGCCAGCGCGGACCCCGCCACCGCGGTACGCGGAAGCATCAGTGGAAACGCATGCGATACAAAGAACAGCAGCGGCGATGGCAGTGATGGCTCGATACGACATGGCATGTCCTTTTCAGGTCAGCCCTCGGCACATGGTAAGTCAATGCCAAGCGAGAACTGTCCGATGGCCCCTCAAGCCGACGCTAAATCCCGGTTGGTGGCGCCAGCGTTTCTTTTCGAAGATAAACCGCCAGCTATTATCCCGATCGATTTAGACAATGTGTCATTGATGCATCAAAATCTACGATGCGCGTGATATGAACGCGTTGTCGCGCGTAGAGCTGGAGCGGACATGCCGGAAACGATGTCGGGCGGTTGCCATTGCGGCCGGGTGCGGTTTCGCGTGACCGCGGACCTTTCGCGCGTCACCAACTGCAACTGCTCAATCTGCACCAAGAAGGGGTTCCTGCATCTGATCGTGCCCCCGGAGCAGTTCGAACTTTTAAGCGGTGCCGATGCGCTGACGACCTATCGCTTCAACACCGGCACGGCGCGCCACACCTTCTGCGCCACCTGCGGCATCCATCCGTTCTATGTCCCGCGTTCGGACCCGGATAAAATCGACGTCAACGTCCGCTGTCTCGACCATGTCGATTTCGCTGCGCTCAGTGTGCATCCATTCGACGGCCGGAATTGGGAGCACGCAATCGTGGAGCGGGTGCCGTGGCGGTAGCACCATGACGCGCATCCCCCTCGATGGAGAAATCCGCGACGGCCGGCACTTTCTCACCGTGCGGGTCTATTACGAAGACACCGACTTCACCGGCATCGTCTATCACGCCAATTACCTGCGCTATATGGAGCGCGGCCGCACTAATTACTTGCGTCTGATCGGTGCCGATCACCGTTCCCTGTTCGAGGCGACCGAGAAAGAAGCTCCCGGTTTTGCCTTCGTGGTTCACGCGATGAACATCAAGTTTGCGCGCCCGGCGCGCATGGACGACGTGCTCGAAGTCGTCACCGAACCGGAGGAAGTCAAAGGCGCCTCCATCACTTTGGGCCAGCGTGTCATGCGCGGTGAGGAGCTACTAGTAGAAGCCCATGTGCGCGTGGCTTTTATCAGCGGCGGCCGGGCGCGGCCGATTCCAAGGCCCTTGCGCATCGCGATGAAGGCGGATCAGGATGCGGTGCTGTCCTGAGGTAAATGGTTCGATTGCGTCAACCGGACGGGCTGCTGTCTGGACAATCCTTCTAAAATTTTCGTCTTTTTGCATTGTGCTCACAGGTCGAATCTTTGGACCTCGCTGCTAGTAAGGAAATGTTTCGCCGTTGACCGAGATGTCGCCGCGACGGCGTCAACTATTTTATCGCGCTCGATCGCAATCGGAAATATCGCTTCCATGGCCGCAACCGCCCTCTCCGCAGAGCACCTAAAGTCGGGAGAAAACCAGTCGCTGATCGACGAACTGAACGGCGTGGTCGGGACCGTCGGCGATAATCACCGCGAGAGAATCCTGGAACGCGTCGCCGATTTGTTTGCGGCCGGTGCGCGCGGCTATTCCAGCGATCTGATCACGCTATTCGATGACGTGCTGCAGAAACTCGCGGCGGATATCGAAGTAAAGGCGCGAGTAAGGCTTGCGCTCCAGCTGGCCAACATCGACCGCGCTCCGCCTCAATTGATCCGCTCACTCGCCTTCGACGACGAGATCGCGGTGGCGGCGCCGGTGCTGACCCACTCCCAACAGTTGAGCGATGCCGATCTGGTCGAAAACGCCACGACCAAGAGTCAGGAGCATCTTTTTGCCATAGCCCAACGGCTCAAGCTCAGCGAACAGGTGACCGATGTTCTCGTTGAGCGCGGCGACCGTCGCGTGATCGGTAAGGTTGTCACAAACACCGGGGCGCGCTTTTCTCTGGCCGGTTACGACAAGCTGACGAAGTGTGCCCGCCGTGACCGCAAGCTGACGCTTGCGCTTGGCCGGCGCAGTGATATCCCGCACCAGTGCTTTCTGAAGCTGCTCGAAACGGCGTCCGCCTCAGTGCGCGCAAAGCTTGAAGAAGCCAATCCCGAGGCGGCGGCTGCGATCCGGGACACCGTTGACGACGTTGCGACCAACATGCAGCAGGAGGCTCGCGAAGCGTCGCGGCGTCATGCCACCGCCCTGCGCGATGGCAATCGCATCTTCAACGCACAGCCGTTCACCGAAGCCACCATCCACGCTCGCGCCCATGCCCAGGAGTTCGCGCGGACGGTTATTGCGCTGGCTAAACTTGGCCGTTTGCCGGTCGATCTGGTTGAACGCGCCCTTTTGGACAAAGGTGAGGACATGATCCTCATTCTCGCCAAGGCGGCCGGCTGCTCCTGGACCACCGCCAAAGAATTGCTGCTGATGTATATAGCTGAACGCAATTTGCAGCCGGATGATCTGGCGCGGAGTTTTGATCGATACGCAAAGCTGTCTCAGGAGACGGCCCGCAATCTCATCGAGTTCTATCGCCAGCGCGTGAAGCTTCGCACGCAAAACGTGGGCGGCGCCGCAGTGAAGACGCCAGAATCGCAAAACGCGTAAGTCCTAAAAATTGAAAAATCTCGTCGTTCCACTGCTGCCGATGACCCGATATTGTGGGCCGCCCGTGCGTGTTCACGCGTATAAACACGCGTAATCGGGTGGGCAGATGCTGCCGCACTAACTTATATTGACGCCATGAGTGAATCCGGTTTTGCGCTATTCGCAACGGCCATCGGCCATTGCGGCATCGTTTGGAGCGAGCGCGGCATCGCTGGCGTGCAACTGCCGGAGGGCGGCGAGGGCGCGACCCGCCGTCGCGTTCAGCGCCGTTTTCCCGCGGCGCATGCTGCTGCACCGCCGCCTGACGTGCAACGCGTCATCGATGACATTATCGCGTTGCTCGCCGGCGAGCCACACGATCTCAGCGGTGTGAAGCTCGATACCGGCGCGGTGTCGGATTTCCAACGCCGCGTCTACGCCGCCGCGCGCACCATTCCTGCGGGCTCGACGCTGTCTTATGGGGAGATCGCCGAGCGGTTAGGCGGCCGGCTGCTGGCGCGCGATGTTGGCGAAGCGCTCGGGCAGAATCCGTTTCCGATCATCGTGCCCTGCCATCGCGTCATGGCGGCTGGCGGTAAAATGGGTGGCTTTTCGGCGCCGGGCGGTGTTCGCACCAAGCTCCGTCTGCTGTCGATCGAAGGCGCCCAGCCCGGTGGCACGACGCTTTTCGCCGATCTGCCGGTGATGGCGCCGCCGCGACGGCGAGCCTGAGCCCCCAAGCATCGACGGAACCACCAGACTCATGTAAGGCCTATTAACATGAGTTGGTCGAAGGAAGACAAGGAAGGGCCGCGCGGCTATCACCACGGCAATCTGAAAGAGGCGCTGCTTCGCGCCGCGCTGGAACTGATTGCACAGAAAGGGCCGGGCGGGTTCACCTTTGCCGAGGCGGCCCGCTGGGCGGGGGTCAGCCCGGCGGCGCCGTATCGTCATTTCCGCGACCGCGATGAGCTTTTGGCCAGCATTGCGCTGCGCGGCTTCAATCAATTCGAGGTGACGTTGGCGCGCGCCTGGGATGATGGCCGCCCCGATACGTTCACCGCGCTCGATCGGCTCGGTACCGCGTATCTCGCATTCGCGCGCAGCGAGCCCGCTTATTATTCGGCGATGTTCGAAGCCGGTATTCCGCCGACGACCAGCCCCGAACTACGTGAAGCGGGCGATCGGGCATTTGCCGTCCTGCGCGGCGTCGCAGAAAAGCTGTGCGCCCAGATATCGGGAGGCGCGCGGCCTCCGGCACTGATGGTCGCGCTGCATATATGGGCGATGGCGCACGGCATCGCGTCGTTATTCGGACGCGGTGATGCGGCAAAGCGGACTTTGCCGATGTCCCCGGAAGAACTCCTGGAGGCCGAGGTGCTGGTCTATCTGCGCGGTCTTGGTTTGCACGAAGCCAGAGCCGCGCGTCCGGCCTAGTTATGAACAGCTACCCACGAAGAGGCCTCTTCACGAAACCGCGAGGCACTTGACAGCCGGAAGCTGCGATGTAAATGTTATTTACATTCACACTGGGAGGTACCGTCATGGTCCTCGTCGACAAGCTCGATGAACTTGGAAAACCGGCCTGGATCGCGCTCGCGGTCCTCGGCTTCATGATCTTTTGGCCGCTCGGCCTCGCCGTACTGGCCTTTTCGATCTTCAGCGGAAGATTTGGGAGCAGAAGAATGGGATGCTGGCATCATCAAGACGGCCGTTGGGACAACCACATGAGCCGTTGGCAGTCGAAAATGGAGCGCATGCAAGAGAAGATGGATCGCGTGCGCGGCAAGATGGACCAGGCGCGCGGCAGCGGCGGCAATTGGTGGGGCACCCCGCCGTCGAGCGGTAACCGCGCGTTTGATGACTATCGCACCGAGACATTGAAGCGGCTCGAGGAGGAGCAGGTCGAGTTCAGGGAATTCCTCGAGCGGTTGCGCTTTGCCAAGGATCGCGCGGAGTTTGACCAGTTCATGAGCGAGCGCCGCGACCGCCCGCATGACGAACCTCCGCCGCCGCAACCGCAGGCGTAATTTATCTCGCATCAGTGGCGCCTGTGTTGTCTGGGCCGTCCATTTTCCCGAATGGACGGCCCTGTTCTTTTTCGTTGAAGCGCGCGCCGACTGCGGGCATTAACCGCGCATTAAGCACAACCGGGCTTCGTTAGGATGAACGCCCGGTGTTGCGCCCTAGTTTCGACACGTTTCGCGATGATTTCGGTCCGGCCGGTGGCGGGTCCGGCTTGAGTCCTCGCGAAACTTTTTGGGTCTTGGTCAGCGCGCGTGAAGCGGCTGACTGTTACCTCTGGTCCCGGCGCCGGCGCGCCGCTCCGGTCATCGCCTGGCCGGATCGCCGAAAGGACGCGCCCATGAACCCTGCCGACATTTCCGCGTCGGCCCTGCCTTTGACATCCTCCGATCTGTCGCTGTTCCACCTGTTCTGGCAGTCCCATTGGCTGGTCAAGACGGTGATGTGCGGCTTGATCGTGTGTTCGGTGTGGGTCTGGGCGATCGCCATCGATAAGACCATCCTGTTCGCGCGCTTTCGCAGATCGGCCGATGGTTTCGAGCAGGCATTCTGGTCAGGTCAGTCGCTCGAGGAACTTTACGCCTCGCTCGCATCCGAGCCGACCCACTCGACCGGCGCGCTGTTTGTCGCCGCCATGCGCGAATGGAAAAAGAGCTTCGAAGGTCGGGTCCGGTCGCTTGCCGGACTGCAGATGCGCATCGAAAAAGTAATGGACGTGGCCATCGGGCGCGAGGTCGAGCGCATGGAGCGCTGGCTGTTGGTGCTGGCGACCGTGGGCTCAGCCGGGCCGTTCATCGGCCTCTTCGGTACCATTTGGGGCATCATGACGAGCTTTCAGTCGATCGCCGCTTCCAAGAATACATCGCTCGCCGTGGTGGCCCCCGGCATTGCCGAGGCGCTATTTGCGACCGCGATCGGTCTCATTGCCGCCATCCCGGCGACGATTTTCTACAATAAGTTCATTACCGAGGTGAACCGGCAGGCCCAGCGCCTGGAGGGGTTTGCCGACGAGTTCTCGGCGATCCTGTCGCGGCAGATCGACGAGCGCGGTTGAGGGGCGGAGATGGCGGCGAACGTGGTCAGCGCGGCGTCGGGGGGCCGGCACAGGCGCCGCCGGCGCGGCGTCATGAGCGAAATCAACGTGACGCCGTTTGTCGACGTGATGCTGGTCCTGCTGATCGTCTTCATGGTGTCGGCGCCGTTGCTGACCGTTGGCGTCCCGCTCGATTTGCCGCAGAGCCAGGCCAAGTCGCTCGATCAGGATCGTGAACCGCTCACCGTCTCGGTGAACGTGCAGGGCCAGATCTTTCTGCAAAACAGCGAAATTAAAGTCGAAGATCTGGTGGCCAAACTGAAGGCTGTTACCGATGCCCGCGGCGGTTCGGATGCACGTATCTATGTGCGCGGCGACAAAAAAGTGGATTACGGTACGATGATGCGCGTCATGGGCCGCTTGTCGGCGGCGGGGTATCATCGCGTCGCTCTCGTCACCGAAGTCGAGCAGGGCGGAGGATGAGGCGTAGTCTGATTATATCTGGCATCGCCCATGTCGTGGTGTTGGGCTGGGGGCTGGTCGCTTTCGCCGCGCGGCCGAACGACGCGCCGCCGACCGAGCCGCTGCCGGTCGAGTTTATTTCTGCAACCGATTTCACGCAGCTCACTAACGGCGTAAAGAACGCCCCGAAGCCTGTTCACGACGCAAAGCCGCTGGCTGACAAGCTCGGCGAGCCGAAGCCGGTCAAGGAGCTTGCGCCCAAAGTGGTCGACAAGCCCGAGGTCAAGACCGACGCCGCGCCGGCGCCCAAGCCGGAAGCAAAAACCGAAGCCAAGGCTGCCGAAAAGATCGAGAAGCCTGAGCCCAAGCCGAAGGATACCAAACCAAACACCGACCAGATCGCCGAAGCTTTGAAAAAGGAAGAAGTGAAAAGGCCGCCGAAGAAGCCGCCTGAGTTCAAGCCCGATCAAATCGCTGCGGAACTGAAAAAGGAAGAGGCGAAGAAACTGCGCCCGGCTCCCAAATTCGATGCCGACCAGGTTGCGGCGCTGCTCGACAAGCGCGATCCGCAGCGGCAGCTCGCGAGCGCCGAGACTTTAAGCAATGCGGCTTCGCTCGGAGCGCCCACCGCGCATGCCGCGCAATTGTCGGTTTCGGAGCTGGACGCTTTGCGTACGCGCCTTATCCAGTGCTGGAGCCCACCTCCGGGATTAGACCTAGACTCCAAGCTCTATGTCGTAGTCGGTGTCCAATTTAAACCAGATGCTTACGTGGCCCAGGAACCAGCTATTATCGAAGACGCGGCGGCTTCGCTTGGCCCTGCGCTTGCGGAGAGCGCCAAACGCGCTGTCTTATCATGCCAACCATTCACGATGCTTAAGCCCGAGCACTACGACCTGTGGAAGCATATTGAAATCAAATTTAACAACGAGATGCTCGGTGGCTAACTCGATGCGTTCGAAAGATATGACTTTTTGGCGCCTGCCGGATTTGCGCGTCACGCGTCGACGAATGATTGCCGTGAGCCCGCTCGTCGCGGGCTTAACTTTGTTTAATCGGCGTGCCGCCGCGGTACTTCAACTCGACGTCAGCCAGGGCAATTTCCAGCCGATGCCGATCGCGATCACTGATTTTCTCGGCGGCGGTCCGAGTGACAGCGAAACCGCAGTTGGCGTGTCGCAGATCCTTGCCGCCAACCTCAAGCGCAGCGGCTTATTTGCACCGATCGATCCGGGCGCTTTTCTTGAAAAGATCGCGAATGTCGACGCCGTGCCGCGATTTGCAGACTGGCGCACCGTCAACGCACAGGCGCTGGCGACAGGACGCGTCACGCTCCAGAGCGACGGGCGTCTCAAGGCTGAGTTCCGGCTTTGGGATGTGCTCGCGGGGCAGCAACTTGCCGGGCAGCAATATTTCACCACCCCGGACAATTGGCGCCGCATCGCCCACATCATTTCTGACGCCATTTATGAGCGGCTGACTGGCGAGAAAGGCTACTTCGACAGCCGCGTCGTGTTCGTGGATGAGACCGGCCCGAAAGAACGGCGCATCAAGCGGCTGGCCATCATGGATCAGGACGGCGCCAACGTGCGCTATCTTACCCGCGGTGACGATCTGGTGCTTACGCCGCGCTTTTCGCCTTCGACCCAGGAAATCACCTACATGGCGTACGGGCAGGGCGACCCGCGCGTTTATCTGCTCAACATCGAGACCGGCCAGCGCGAGATTGTCGGCAACTTTCCTGGCATGAGCTTCGCGCCGCGGTTCTCGCCTGACGGGCAGCGTGTGATCATGAGCCTGCAGGAAGGCTCCAACGCCAACATCTTCGTCATGGACCTGCGCTCCAAGTCGACCACCCGGCTGACCGACACGCCCGCCATCGATACCGCCCCGTCCTATTCGCCCGACGGCGCGAAGATTTGTTTCGAGTCTGACCGCGGTGGTCATCCGCAGATCTACCTGATGGGCGCGGCCGGGGGGCAGGCGCAGCGCATCAGCTTCGGCGAAGGCACGTATTCCACTCCGGTATGGTCGCCGCGCGGCGACTACATCGCGTTCACCCGCCAGGCTCAGGGCAAATTCGCAATCGGAGTGATGAAGCCGGACGGAACCGGCGAGCGCGTCCTCACCGAAGGCTTCCACAATGAAGGGCCGACCTTCGCGCCGAACGGACGCGTGATCATGTTTTTCCGCGACCCCGGCGGCAACGCCGGGCCTTCGTTGTTCACCGTCGATGTCGGCGGGCGCAATGAGCAGCGCGTGCCGACTCCAAGCTTTGCTTCCGATCCGGCCTGGTCGCCGCTTTTATCGTAGGCGGGTCTTTTTCGTAGCCTGGTCTTGGCGCCGCCATGCACGCGTCGCCCTTCCTCACACCGTTGCCGCATTCACGGCCCATTAAGCATACCAAAGCCTTTTCGGGTGAAGGGCGCCTCGTAGCCGTGTTTGCAAGGCTCCATCAAGGTTGACGGAACGTTCGCTTAACGAAGGCAGCGCTAGATCGCTCCAGGCACCAACCATGTCCGATTGCAACGGAACAGTGGAGGCACCGCTTATGAACCTGGCCAATATCCGCCGCGGCGCCAAATTCGCGGCTCTCCTAGTCGGCGCACTCGCGATCGCGGCTTGCGCCAAGCAGACTCCGGAACCGACGGCGATGGCCGGCGCAGCTGCGCCCGGCAGTCAGCAGGACTTTATCGTCAACGTCGGCGATCGCGTGTTCTTTGACACCGACTCGTCGGAGCTGTCCCAGCAGGCGAGGTCGACGCTCGACAAGCAGGCGCAGTGGCTCAATCAATACGGTCGCTACGCCTTCCTCATCGAAGGCCATGCCGACGAGCGCGGCACGCGTGAATATAATATTGCGCTCGGCGCCCGCCGCGCCCAAACCGTGCGTGAATATCTGGCGTCGCGCGGCGTTTCGGCACAACGCATGCGCACGATCTCCTACGGCAAGGAACGGCCGGTGGCGGTATGCGACGACATTTCGTGCTGGTCGCAGAACCGCCGCGCGGTGACTGTGCTCAATCAGGGCTCTTAGCGAATATCGTTCGACGATGCGGCCAGACTTGAATCCGATCGGCGCCATGTTGGCGCCGATTGCGTTCTGAGCGCGACGCTTCGTCTCGCCTTCATTGGCCTTGCCTCGATCGCGATGAAGGTGGATCGTAGCGCCACTGTCGCATCGGACGCACTGCGGCTCAATCGGCGTGTGCGAAAATGAAGCTCGATCCGGAATTCCTGTCGCGCATACAGTTTGCGTGGGTCATCGGATGGCACATCTTGCTTCCGGCCTTCACGGTCGGGCTGGCGTCGTTCGTCGCCTTTCTTGAAGGCGCGTTTGCGCTGACCCGGCGCCCCGTCTTTTTGCACCTGTCGCAATTCTGGCTGAAGATTTTCGCGATTTCGTTCGGCATGGGCGTTGTGACCGGCATCGTCATGCCGTTTCAGTTCGGCACCAATTGGAGTCGCTTCTCGGACGCCGCCGGCAATGTGATCTCGCCGCTCTTGGCCTACGAGGGTTTGATGGCGTTTTTCCTCGAGGCGACGTTTCTGGGCGTATTATTGTTTGGCCGAAAGCTGGTTCCCCCCCTCATGCATTTCGTCGCTGCCGTTCTGGTGGCGGGAGGGACGCTGCTGTCGTCGTTCTGGATCCTTGCGACCAACAGCTGGATGCAAACGCCGGTTGGTTACGAGGTGATCGACGGCCGCTATTTCCCGAAAGACTGGTTTGCCATCGTCTTCAACCCGTCGTTACCCTATCGGCTGATGCACACGGTCAGCGCATTCTACGTGACGACGGCGTTCGTGGTGCTTGCCGTCGGCGCCTACACGGTTCGGCGCGGACAATGGATTGCCGAAGGCCGGATGATGCTCCGGCTTGCACTGTGGTTTCTGGTGATTTTTGTACCGCTGCAAATCTTCCTCGGCGATCAACACGGCCTGAACACACTGGAGCATCAGCCGGCGAAGCTCGCCGCGATCGAAGGTCTTTGGGATGGTGGCCGAGGCGTGCCGGCCTCGATCATCGGCTGGCCCGACCAGGCGGCGGAGCGCAATCTTGCGGAAATCGCCATTCCGCGTGTCGGCAGCCTTTATCTCACCCATTCCTGGGACGGCGAGGTCAAAGGCCTCAAGGACTTTCCGGCGGATCAGCGCCCCCCCGTCGCGATCGTCTACTTCGCCTTCCGGATCATGGTTGGAATCGGCTTGTTGATGCTGGCGATCGTCGCCGCCGGCTTACTGTTAATGGCATCGGGGCGGCTCGACCGGACGCGGTGGTATCTGCGGCTCTGTCAGTTCGCGGCCTGCCTCGGATTTATCGCGGTGATCGCGGGCTGGACCACGACTGAAGTCGGCCGCCAGCCGTGGACGATCTATGGGTTGATGCGAACCGCTGACTCGGTCTCGCCGTCATTGACTGGCGCGAATGTGCTTGCCTCGCTCTTGATGTACATCGCGGTTTATCTGCTGATCTACCCGGTGGGCGTTTCACTCATGCTGCGCTTGGTCTGGCGCGGTCCGGTTTCGTCCGATGCGCCGGCACCGATTGGCGGCGGCAGGCCGAACGCTCCGATCGAGGCTTTGGCGTCTCCGGCGTCCGGGATGCCATCATGACGCCGACGCTCAGCCTGGTGCCGGTCTGGACGGCGATCCTCGCCTTTGGCGTCTTTTTCTATGTCGCGCTTGACGGTTTCGATCTCGGAGTTGGGATGCTTTACAATTTTGCGCCCGACCGAAACGCACGCGATCAAATAATGAACTCGATCGCGCCAATCTGGGACGGCAACGAGACTTGGCTCATTCTGGGCGGTCTGGGCCTGCTGGCAGCCTTTCCCGTCGCTTTCGCGATCATCATTCCGGCGGTCTACTTTCCGATCTTACTAATGTTGCTCGCCTTGATCTTTCGCGGGGTCGCATTCGAATTCCGCTATCGCGACGCCGAGTCCCGGACGTTCTGGGATCATGGTTTTGCCATCGGCTCCGCGATTGCAGCTTTTGGGCAGGGCGTGGTCCTTGGCGCATTCATTCAGGGTTTTCGGGTCGAGGGGCGCGAGTTTATTGGTGGTTCGCTCGATTGCTTCACGCCGTTTTCCGTATTTACCGGGCTAGCTCTGATGGTCGGCTACGCGCTGCTCGGTGCCGGTTGGCTGGTGATTAAAACCGAAGGCCCGCTGCAAGACTGGGCGCGCTCGCTCGGACGCCGCTGCCTGATCGGTGTCACGTTGGCCGTCGCCGTCGTCAGTCTGTGGACGCCTTTCATCGATGCCGATATCGCGGCGCGCTGGTTTTCCTGGCCTAACATCGCGGTGCTCGCGCCGGTGCCGCTGATTACTGCCTTCTTGGTCTGGTTCGAGTGGCGATCGCTCAACAATCGATCGGAGTATGGCCCGTTCCTTGCCGCTTTGGGGCTGTTCCTGATGTCGTATCTCGGCATCGCCATCAGCTTGTGGCCGATGATTGTGCCTCGACATTTTACCCTGAACGAGGCGGCGGCGTCGGAAAGTACACAGGCGTTCCTTTTGATTGGCACGCTCGTGCTGTTGCCGGTTATTTTGCTCTATACGGGGTGGTCGTATTGGGTGTTTCGCGGCAAAGTGCGCTCGGACATCGGATATCATTAAATATCCAGCTGAGCCGTGATCGAAGGACCGCTAAAATCGCGGTTCGGCGTGAAACATGGCATGAAGAATCGGCGGTCCATGTTTGGTTTGCGCCCTCCTGGCGGGAGATTCGATCGTGAACTTCAACGCTCTCGCTCGTGCCATCATTGTGGTTGTGGCCGCTGTCGCTACCGCGGCGTGTGGTCAGGATAATCGCTACGCCGCACCGCCGCCGCCGAAAGTCACTGTGGCTCCTCCCATTGAGCGGGAAGTCACGCGGTATTTCGAGGCGACGGGCAACACGGCCGCGGTCAACACCGTCGATCTTGTCGCCCGCGTCCAGGGGTTTGTACAGGCGATCAGTTACGCCGATGGCGATTTCGTGAAAAAGGGTACGTCGCTGTTCACGATCGAGCCGGAACCCTACAAGCTCAAAGTGGAAGCCGCACAGGCGTCAGTCGCCAGCGCCAAGGCCAATCTGAAGCAGACCGAAGCGGAATTTCAGCGTCAGGCCGATCTGGTTACGCGGCAAGTTTCGACCCAGGCCAATTACGATAAGGCGCTGGCGCAGCGCGACTTCAATCAAGCCGACCTGCAGTCGGCGCAAGCCAACCTGCAACAGGCCGAGATCAACCTTGGTTACACCGACGTGACAGCCCCATTCGACGGCATTGTCACTGCGCGGCAAGTGTCGATCGGGCAGCTGGTCGGGGCCAACATGACGACGGTTCTGTCGACCATCGTTCAGATCGATCCGATCTACGCAAATTTCACCGCCAGCGAGCGCGACGTGCTGCAAGTGCGAACGAATTTGGCCAAGACCGGGCGCACACCGGCCGATCTTTTAGGTCTCCCGGTAGAAATTGGGCTGCAAACCGAGAGCGATTATCCCCACGAGGGGAAGCTCGACTACATTGCACCGACGGTTGACCCCTCGACCGGAACGCTTGCGGCCCGGGCAATCCTGCAGAATGCAGACCGCGTTTTGCTGCCCGGTTATTTCGTGCGCGTGCGCATACCGTCGCGGCCGCAGCCGGCGCTGCTGGTTCCCGATGTCGCGCTTGGGAGCGATCAGGGCGGGCGTTATGTGCTGGTGGTCAACAAGGACAAGGTGGTCGAGCAGCGTCGGGTCGCACCGGGCCCGCTGCAAGGCGAATTGCGCGTGATCGAGACTGGCCTCACCAAAGATGATCACGTTGTCGTCGGCGGCATCATGCGCGCGATCCCGGGGCAAAAGGTCGACGCCGAACTCCGCACGACGGCCAAATGAGCGGACCAACCGCGCCATGATCTCGAAATTTTTCATCGAGCATCCGGTATTCGCCAACGTCATCGCGGTGCTGATGATTCTCGTCGGCGCGGTCGCACTCTATGGCCTGCCCGTATCGCAATATCCTGACGTGGTGCCGCCGACCGTTCAGGTGACGACGCGTTATCCCGGCGCGAGCGCACGCACGCTGATGGACACGGTCGCGCTGCCGATCGAGCAGCAAGTGAACGGCGTCGAGAACATGCTCTACATGCAGTCGACCAATGCGAGCGACGGCTCGTATTCGCTCGAGGTCACCTTCCGGATCGGCACAGATCTCAACGTCGCGCAAATCCTGGTGCAAAATCGTGTGGCGAGCGCGCTGTCGTCGCTGCCGACTGCGGTGCAATCGCAAGGCGTCACGGTCAAGAAGCGTTCGACTGCCCCGCTCCTGTTCGTCATCCTCACGTCGCCGGACAATCGCTACGACGGGCTCTACCTCGCCAACTACGCAACGATCAATCTCGTCGACGAACTTTCGCGCTTGCCTGGCGTCGGCGAAGTCAGGACGTTCGGTGCCGGCCAATATTCCATGCGTATTTGGCTCGATCCGGAGAAGCTCAAGGCCCGTAGCCTCAACGCCCAGGACGTTGTGCTTGCACTGCAGCAACAAAGTGAGGAAGTCACCGCCGGCCAGGTCGGCATTCCGCCGACGCCGCCCGGCGTCGACTTTCAGTACACCATCGACGTCCAGGGCCGCCTGTCCGATGTGAGCGAGTTCGGCAACGTGATCGTGAAAACCGGCAATGCCGGCGAAATTACACGCGTGCGCGATATCGGGCGTGTCGAACTTGGAGCGCAGACCTACAGCCAAGCGTTCACCCTCGACGGCAAACCGGGCGCGGGCATGGGCATCTTTCAAACCCCCGGTGCCAATGCGCTCGAAGTCGAGCGCGAAATCCTGGCGAAGATGGAAACTTTGGCGCTGAAGTTCCCGCAAGGGGTCACCTATTCGACGCCGTACGACACGACCGTGTTCGTCCACGCCTCGATCGAGGAAGTTTACAAGACGCTGCTCGCGGCCGCGGTCCTGGTGCTGATCGTGATCCTGGTCTTCCTGCAGGACTGGCGGGCTATGCTGGTGCCGGCGACGACCGTCCCGGTCACTATTGTCGGGGCCTTCGCGGCGATGTGGGCACTGGGCTTCGGGGTGAACTTTTCGACGCTGTTTGCGATCGTGCTCGCGATCGGCATCGTGGTCGACGACGCCATTATCGTCGTGGAGGGCGCCGCACATAACATCGAACAAGGTATGAGCGGCCATGATGCTGCGATCCGCGCCATGAATGTGCTGCTGGCGCCGATCGTGGGCATCACGTTGGTGCTGATGTCGGTGTTTTTGCCCGCGGCCTTTCTGCCCGGATTGACCGGCCGCATTTACGCGCAGTTCGCACTGGTGATTGCCGCGACTGCGTTCCTCTCCGCTATCAACGCGGTGACGCTTAAGCCGACCCAGGCGGCGCTGTGGCTGCGGCCCGCAGTGCCGCTGGAGCGCCGCAACATATTTTATCGCGGCTTCAACGCGGTCTACGCGCGCGCCGAGCGTGGCTATGCTAATTTGATGGCTCGCATGGTGTCGCGCGCCGGGTTGATGACAATCATTGCCCTGATTGTCGTTGCGCTTGCCGGCTGGGGTTTGGCGCGCGTGCCCACGGGCTTTCTGCCGATTGAGGATCAAGGATACCTGCTGGTCGTCGTTCAGCTTCCCGATGGCGCTGCGCTGGCGCGTACGCAGAAGGCGCTTGAGCAGGTTTCCACGATCGCAGGCGCAGACCGGGCGGTCGATCACGTCGTCGCGATCGCTGGCGTCTCTGCGCTCGATGACAGCGCGCCGCTTGCCAATGCCGGCGTGGCCTACGTCGTGCTGAAACCTTGGGACGCGCGCGAAGATTTGCGCAGGCTGTTCGGCCGGCTGTCCCGGGAACTCGGTGCGATCGATGCGCGCGTGATCACGCTGCCGCCGCCGCCGATCCAGGGTATCGGCAATGTCGGCGGATTTACCATGCAGGTCGAGCTGCGCGATGGCAGCGCCGACTTTGCCAAGCTGCAAAGCATCACCAACACGATCGTCGCCAACGGCCAATCGCAGAGCGCCCTGCAACGCGTGTCGACCCCCTTCCGCGCCGCCGCGCCGCAATTGCGGGTCGAAGTCGATCGTGTCAAGGCGCAGACCTTGCATGTCCCGGTCGATCAGGTTTTTGGCACGCTGGCGACCTATCTCGGCTCGACCTACATTGAGCAGTTCAACAAATTCGGGCGCGTGTTCCAGGTTTATGCGCAAGCTGATGCGCCGTTTCGGCTGCGGCCCCGCGATATCGACAATCTCCAGGTGCGCAACCAGCAGGGCCATATGATCCCGCTGGGAACGCTGGTGAATATCACGCCGACCGTCGGCCCATCGCTGATTTCGCTGTACAATCTCTACCCCACCGCAAGCGTGCTGGGTCTTCCGGCGGCCGGTTTCAGTTCCGGCGAGGCGTTGCGACTGATGGATGAGAATGCGGCGCGGACGCTACCCCCGGGCACCGCCGCCGAATGGACCGCGATGTCCTATCAGGAGAAGGTTGTCGGCAATCAGATGTACTCTGTATTCGCGATGGCCTTGCTGCTGGTTTATCTGGTGCTGGCCGCCCAATACGAAAGCTGGTACATGCCGCTATCGGTGATCCTCTCGGTGCCACTCGCGCTGGTGGGTCCGGTTTTGGTGCTATCGGTCTTGCGGATTGACAACAATTTGTATGTACAGATCGGCATCATTTTGCTGATGGCGCTGTCGGCGAAGAACGCCATCCTGATCGTTGAGATGGCACGGGTGGGGCGGGCGAGCGAGGGCAAGACCATACTCGAAGCGGCGATTGACGCGGCGAGGTCGCGGTTCCGGCCGATTATCATGACGTCGTTTGCGTTCATCCTTGGTGTCGTGCCGCTTGTGCTCGCCACTGGCGCCGGTGCCAGCGCAAGAAAGTCGATCGGTATCACCGTGTTCAGCGGTATGATTGCTTCGACGTGTCTCGCGGTTCTGTTCGTGCCGTCGCTGTTCGTAGTCGTTCAGCGCTTCGAGGAGTGGCGGGCTCGTGGTAAAGCCCCGCGCCTTCAACCCGCAGAATGAACCGACGCCGAGCGAGCTTCAGAGGGGCGGCCAGTCACAATTTGGACGCAGGATTTGCTATGTTAACCACCGCCTGTTTACCGAAATCGTTGCTGGCGATGATCCGCTCCTCCGTTGTTTTTGTGGCCGTGTTCGCGTGCGCACTTTCTGTCGTATCGGCCCGAGCCCAAAACTCGCCGACCGAGCTATTGACGCGCATCGATCGCCTTGAAGCTGCGATCCGCAATCTCACCGGCAATATCGAACAGCTGCAATACCGCAATCAGCAGCTTGAGCAGCAGCTGCAGCGTCTGCAAGCTGAGGTGCAGGGTAGCACGCCGGCGACGTCTGGAACGCCGCCCCGGCCGAGTGCGCAATATTCGCCGCCGCCTGCTTTGACTCCGCCGGCCGTTGCCGTAGCGCCGACTGCCACGATCGCGTCACCACGGCCGCAATATTCCCCACCTCCCGCTGGGCCGCCGCCGGTCGTCACGGCCGCGCCAATGGCTCCGCCAGCGCCAATCGAGGCCGCGCCACCACCCTCAACGACCCGCCGCGGCGACGCTTTCGATCCGTCGCTGAACCCGAACGCACCCGGCGCACCGCGTCCGCTCGGCACCAGCACGGCCGCCACCGAGCCGCCACCTCAGGTCACAGAAACGCCGTCCGCATCTGGACCCCGTCAAATCAGTTCGCCGCTTGATCTTTCAACCTCTTCGCCAACACCTGGCGCAACGCCGCGGGGCGAACTGCCCGCGCCGCCGCCAGTCAACACCAGCGCGACCGGCGCGATGCAGGCCACGCTGCCGCCAGGCAACACCGCCAAGGACGAATACGATCTCGCTTACGGTTATGTGTTGCATCGAGATTATGCGCTCGCTGCCGACGCGTTCCGCGTCTTCCTGCGGCAATATCCGAGTGACCGTCTCGCACCGGAGGCCTTGTACTGGCTCGGCGAAAGTCTGTACCAGCAACAGCAGTACCGCGACGCTGCGGAATCGTTCCTCGCCGTCTCGACCAAATACGACACCACCGCCAGAGCGCCGGAGGCGTTATTGCGGCTCGGCGAGTTGCTCGCGGCGTTGGGCGAAAAGGAAGCGGCCTGCGCTTCACTTGGTGAGGTGCTGCGAAAGTACCCTCGCGCTTCGCAGAACGTAAAGCAGACCGTGCAGCGGGACCAAAAGCGTGGCCATTGCTGACCAGCCGGTTCGCGACGAGGAAGCGAACGCGCTGTTCAGTGGTCTTGAAGATCTGCGCGGACTTGTTCTCGCCATCTCCGGCGGTTCGGACTCTACCGCGCTGCTCGTGCTGGCCGCTCGCTGGGCCAGCGGACTTAAGAAGCGGCGGAAACATCCGCCGAACCTTGCGGCAGTCACTGTCGATCACGGGTTTCGGCCGGAGTCCAAGCGCGAAGCGTTGGCCGTGAAACGTTTAGCGCGCCGCCTCGGTGTTCCGCATCGCACGTTAAGCTGGCGCGGCAGAAAACCAAAAACGGGATTGCAGGAAGCGGCGCGCGATGCCCGCTATCGGCTGCTTGCTGCGGCGGCCGCGCGCACCGGTTACGAATATATCCTCACAGCGCACACGCTCGACGATCAGGCGGAGACTGTGCTGTTTCGCCTCGCCCGCGGCAGTGGCCTGACTGGCCTCGCCGGGATGGCGCGCGCTGCGCCAATTCCAGCCGGCGGCGGCACGGCAATCTTTTTGGTCCGGCCGCTCCTTCGCATTTCCAAGGCACGGCTAGTTGCAACGCTACGCGCCGCAGGCGTCACGCATAATGAAGATCCAACGAACCGCGATCCGCGCTTTACCCGGACGCGGCTGCGTGCGCTGCTGCCCGAACTCGCCCGCGAGGGGCTCGATGCCCGCGGCCTGTCTCGCTTGGCAGCGCGAATGCGGCGCGCGGAGGCCACAATCGAATTCGCCGTCGCAGCGGCGCGCGCGGCGTTGGCGCCCGGCCCTTGGCGTGAACGTGACCCGATCGCTTTTGCGACGGCCCGATTTGCCGACCTGCCGGCTGAGGTCGCGCTGCGGCTCCTTGGTCGCGCCGTCACGCACGCTGGAAACGAAGGACCGGTCGAACTCGGCAAGCTTGAATTGCTTTACGATGCGCTACGTAACGCACGCGCACCGTTGCGCCGGACCTTGGCAGGTGCGCTGATCACGCTTTTGCCTGAACACCTTACCATCGAGCGGGCGCCTGCTCGGCGTTCGTCAACCATACGCAGAACCGGCAACAAGCGCTTTACGAAATGAGGCGTATATTCGCCAGGTTGCGCATTGTGGACTTCCCTTGGCAGCGGGCGAGTGGGTCCCTACATTGCTATAGTTACTCAGACGTGAAGCCGCCACGATTCGCGGCGCTGATAGGCCGTCGGGCACCGGCGGATCGCCGGCCGAGGACATGTGATGAATGCCAATCTTCGAAATTTTGCGCTGTGGGTCATTATAGTCCTGCTGCTGCTTGCATTGTTCACGCTGTTCCAGAACCCCGGCACGCACACGACATCGCAGGACATCTCCTTCTCGCAATTGCTGAGCGAGGTCGACCAAGGCCGCGTTCGCGATGTGCTGATCCAGGGTCCTGAGATTCACGGCACCTTCACCGACGGCCGCAGCTTCCAGACCTATTCACCGAGCGACCCGAGTCTCGTTCAGCGTCTCTATAATAAGGGCGTCTCGATCACGGCGCGTCCACTGACCGAGAACGTGCCGTGGTTCGTGTCGCTCCTGATCTCCTGGCTACCGTTTGTCGCGCTGATCGGCGTCTGGATTTTCCTGTCGCGCCAGATGCAGGGCGCCGGCGGCAAGGCGCTTGGCTTCGGCAAGTCGCGAGCGAAGCTTCTGACCGAGGCGCACGGCCGCGTCACGTTCGAGGATGTGGCCGGCGTCGACGAGGCCAAGCTCGATCTGCAGGAGATTGTCGAATTCCTGCGCGATCCCGGTAAATTCCAGCGGCTCGGCGGGCGCATCCCGCGCGGGCTGTTGCTGGTCGGGCCGCCCGGCACCGGCAAGACGCTGCTCGCGCGCGCGATCGCCGGCGAAGCCAATGTGCCGTTCTTTACCATTTCCGGTTCCGACTTCGTCGAGATGTTTGTCGGCGTCGGCGCGAGCCGCGTGCGCGACATGTTTGAGCAAGCCAAGAAAAACGCGCCCTGCATCATCTTCATCGACGAGATCGACGCCGTCGGCCGCCACCGTGGCGCAGGCCTCGGCGGCGGCAACGACGAACGCGAGCAGACGCTGAACCAGTTGCTCGTCGAGATGGATGGCTTCGAAGCCAATGAAGGCATCATTTTGATCGCAGCCACCAACCGGCCAGACGTGCTCGATCCGGCGCTGCTGCGTCCAGGCCGCTTCGACCGCCAGGTGGTGGTGCCGAATCCGGACGTGGTCGGCCGTGAGCAAATTCTGAAGGTGCACGTGCGCAAGGTGCCGCTGGCGCCGGACGTGAACCTGCGGACCATCGCCCGCGGCACGCCGGGCTTCTCCGGCGCCGATCTGATGAACCTCGTCAACGAGGCCGCGCTCATGGCGGCGCGGCGCAACAAGCGCATGGTGACGCAGGTCGAGTTCGAGGACGCCAAAGACAAAGTGATGATGGGCGCCGAAAGAAAGTCGCTCGTCATGACCGAGGAGGAAAAACTCCTCACCGCCTATCATGAGGGCGGCCATGCCATCGTTGCAGTCAACGTCAAGGCCACCGATCCGGTGCACAAGGCAACGATCATTCCGCGCGGCCGTGCGCTCGGGATGGTCATGCAATTACCCGAACGCGACAAGCTGTCGATGAGCCTCGAGCAGATGACCTCCCGGCTTGCCATCATGATGGGCGGCCGCGTCGCCGAGGAGCTCGTGTTCGGCCGCGAGAAAGTGACCTCAGGCGCCGCTTCCGACATCGAACAGGCGACCAAGCTTGCACGCATGATGGTGACGCGTTGGGGTTTGTCCGATGCGCTCGGCACTGTCGCCTACGGCGAGAACCAGGAAGAAGTGTTCCTCGGTTATTCGGTCGCGCGTCAGCAGAATATTTCCGAAGCCACCGTGCAGAAGATCGACGCCGAGATCAGGCGGCTGGTCGAGGCCGGCTTCCAGGAAGCGCAGCAGATTCTCACCGAGAAGCGCGCCGATCTTGAAACACTGGCGAAGGGGCTCCTCGAATTCGAGACCTTGAGCGGCGATGAGATCAAGGACCTGATCATGGGCAAGCGGCCGAACCGCGAATCGATCATCGAGCCGACCACGCCGCGCAATACCACGGTGCCGACCGCGGGCTCCGGCCGCAACCGGCCGCGTCCCGAAGGCCCGATGGAGCCGCAGCCGCAGGCGTAAAAGGCCGGCGCCACCACGCTTCGTCAAGCTAGGCTACTCGGCGACTGCCGCGAGTAAGTCTTTACGCGGCATCCAGCACGATCGTCGCGAGCGACTCCTGGCCACGTCGCGCGACTTCGACTTCCAGCAGCGTGCCGCAGTCGTGGCAAATAAATTCCCGCAACTCCAGCTCGGCGTGGAGCGTGAGGTGCGGCCCGCAGGCTTGCGGCGGCACCACGCGGCGGTGGGCGCGCGGTTTCCAGTCTTCGCTGGCCGGACCAAGATCGGCGCCGCATAGGCAGTGAAAGCGCTTGTTGTGCTTGATGCGCGGGCAGACCGCGGCCATGCCGTCGACCTGGGGTGGCTCAGCTTTCGGGGCGTTCCCGCCTAGGCGTTCGGTGCGGATTGTGCGTCGACGATCGCGGGTCGCCTCTGCATCGACGGCGCCGTCGCGCAGCGCCACGCCGTAAATCGACGCAGCGCGCTCCGCAGTGAGACGGCCGTTATCGACGTCGCGGGCGACGCGCGCGGGGTCGCGCCGGATCGGGTCGCCGTAGCCGCCGCCGCCCTGAAACGAATAGGCCAGCACGTCGCCGCGGCGGAGCGGGAAGTGCCCGGGCTTGGAATTGAAGCGCTGCACGCTGCCGCCGGCCGCGAGCAGATCGTGCATATGAGTATTGGCGTCGATCAATTCGGCAATGCCAGCATTCGACTTGCGAAGAAGATGATACGCACAGGCGCCGGGCATGCCGCCGAACTGACCGGCCGAATTCGGAACCTGCACGCCGTGCCCGACCACCATGGTATGCAGTTCGTCGGCGTCGTGCGGCGTCACCGCGAGTCCCATGGTTACACCGCCGCGCATCGTGCCGGCGCCTTCAGTGTCAGGGATGAACGAGCGGAACAGATAAAGAAATGGCCCAGACGCTTCGTTCGACTCAACATTGCCGATACGCGGGCGTGGGATCGAGTGGTCGCCCGAGCCGTCGAGACCGTCGTGGTCGATGTAGGCGCCGCCACCGCCGGCCATCGCGTCCATCAACAGCATGCCGAACGGACCCCCGTCGCGGTCGGGGCCGGCCATGGTGAGCACCGAGAACTGTCCTTTGGTGACGGCTTGGCCTTCCTGCACCAGTGAGGGCACACACGCCACCATGCGCGACATCGCGGCAACGGCCACGTTCTGCACCACCCAGGCGGTCGAGACGGTGGCGCCCGACACTGGCGCCGGCCAGCGCGCGTTGCAGATGTTGGCTTCCGGCACTTTGATCGTGACCGGCTTAAGCACCCCCTCGTTCCAGCGAATGTCCGGAGCGAGGATCGGCAGAAGTCCGGTGAACAACGCCCCGCGCAGACCCGAGCGCGTGCAGTTGATGAAGCCGGGCGCCTGGGACGAGGAGCCTTCCATGTCGAGGGTCAGTGAGTCGCCGCGTTTGATGACCGCGACTTCGATCTGATAAAGCCGATTGGCGTGACCGTCGTGGTCGAGAAAGTCGCGCGCCCGGTAGGTGCCGTCAGGAATGAGCTTAAGACGCTCGCGCAAGCGCGCTTCTGAGCTGTCGATTTCGGTACTCATCACCTGATCGACGGTCTCGACGCCATAGCGGTCCATCAGTTGGTGAAAGCGCCGGGCCGCGACATTGTTGGCCGCGATCATCGCCTTGAAGTCGAGACCGACGACATGGGGCAAACGGGTCATGCCCATGATCATCTGCCAGATGTCTTCGCGTAGCACGCCCTTCTCGATCAGTTTCACGCCCGGCAACAACATCGCCTCTTGCTGCACTTCGGTGGCGGCGAACGCCCAACTGCCGAAGGTCATGCCGCCGGTATCGAGTTCGTGGGCGCAGGAGCCGGTCCAGGCGATGCGCCGGCCCTCATGGAAGATCGGCATCACAATCGAAACGTCGGGCTGATGGATGGCGCCGCGATAGGGATCGTTGAGGATGAACATGTCGCCCTCATTGATCCCGGGATTGTCGCTGAAATGTTCGATGATCGAGTAGATCACCGTCGACATCGTGCCGGCATGGAAGATCACTTGCGGGCCCATGTTCACGATGTCGCCGTCGGCAAGGTAGATGCCGACGTTGAAGTCGGTCGCCTCGGTCACCACCGGCGAGCCGGATACATTCTTCAGCGTGATCGCCTGCTCCTCGGTGATGGCTTCGAGTTTGTGGCGGATCACCTCGAAGGTGATCGGATCGATCGAAGCGTTGCTGCGGGATTGGCCGGGGAGGGGAGCGTTCATTGCTGATGCTTCAGGTGAGATCGATGGAAAGATTGCCGGCATTGTCGAGCTGCGCGGTTTGGCCTGGCCCGACGTAGACCGTGGTTTCAGGATGCTCGACGATGGCGGGACCCGAGACGGCGAATCCGGCGGGCATGTCGAGCCATTCAAACACGTCGGCCTCGGTCCACTTCAGCGACGCGGGTTCAAAGATGCGGCGCGTTCTGGGCTTTGGCGCGGCGACGGCGCTCGGCCTACGAATCGAAGGCTTTTGCGTGCGTCCGACCGCGACCACGCGGAAGGTCGTCAACTCGATGCCGGCAAACCGAAAGCCCGCGCCTTTGCCATAGACCGCCTCGTAGGATTCCTCGAACAACTCGACGAGCTTCCGCGCTGTCGCCGGCGTCACCGGACCATCGGGAACCGGCACCATCAGATCGTGGGTCTGGCGGCGGTAACGCATGTCGATCGAGCGCGCGAGCGCCGCCCGCGCCTTTGTGAAGCCCGACTGCTCCATCGCCGCAAGGCAGCGCTCCTGCAGTTCTGCGAACACGACGTTGATGGCGTCGCAATCAAGACCGTCCCAGGGATCGCGCGTGCCGCCGCCGGCGCGCAGCACCAGCGAGCGCTCGGCGGATTGCTGTATGTCGGAGGCGAGCGCGCCGTAAGCCGAATGCGCCATGCTAGTCGCGGGAATGAGAATGCGGGGTACGCCGAGTTCGGCGCCGTAGCCGATGCAATGGGCGGGGCCGGCGCCGCCATAAGCCAGCAACACGAAGTCGCGCGGATCGTGGCCGCGGCCGATGGTGACCTCGCGTAGCGTGTCGGCCATGTGTCCATCGACGACACGGCGAATGCCGGCAGCGGCTTGTTCGACGCTCATGCCTAGTGGACTCGCGATCTGCTCGCGGATCGCCGTAGTCGCGGCGGCAAGGTCGAGCTTCATGCGGCCGCCGAGAAAATTGTCGGGCGACAGAATGCCGAGCACCAAATCGGCGTCGGTGACCGTGGCAAGCGTGCCGCCGCGGCTGTAGCAGACCGGACCGGGCACTGCGCCGGCACTGTCTGGTCCGACTCGCAGGAGTCCAGCCTCGACACGCGCGATCGAGCCACCGCCGGCGCCAATCGCACGAATGTCTATGACCGGCGTGTTGAGATGAAAGCCGCCCGCTTCGTGAGTGCCGGAGACCAGAGCCTTGCCATCGACGACCAAAGCCACATCGAAGCTCGTGCCGCCCATGTCGGTTGTGATGACGTTGTTGTGGCCGATCTCCTGCGCCAGTTGCAGCGAACCCATGACGCCGCCGGCCGGGCCGCTTGCGACCAACAGAACCGGCTTGCGCGCGGCTTCGCTCGCGGGGACGACGCCGCCGGCGGAGTTGAGCACGTTGAACTTGCCGCGGAACCCGCGTGCGCGCAGCAGGCTCTCGATACGGTTGAGGTAGTCGGCGACTTTCGGCGCGAGGTAAGAGTTGAGAACGGTGGTAGCGGTGCGTTCGTATTCGCCGATGATCGGCGACACTTCGCACGACAAACTGACATACGCGCCGGGAGCCATTTCGCGGATGATGTCACCGACGCGCTGCTCGTGCGCCGGATTGCGGAACGACCATAACAGCGCGACCGCGAACGTTTGTGCGCCGGCCTCAATCAGCTCGCGCACCGCGGCGCGAACGCTGTTCTCGTCCAGCGGAACCAGCACTTGCCCGGCCTGATCGACCCGCTCACGCACTTCGCGGACCAGCCGACGGGGCACGATCGGCCGCGGATAGCGCCGCCGGCTGTAGTGCCCGAGGTTCTCAACCGGAACGCCTGCTGTGAAACCCATCAGGCGCTGCAGCATGAGCGTATCGCCAAAGCCGCGGGTTGCGATTAGGCCGGTAGTCGCGCCGGTGCGTTCGATCAGCGCGTTGGTGGCCTGGGTGGTACCGTGACCGAAGGCGCTAACTCGGCCGAGCAAATCTTCCGGCGTTAACCCTTGAGTCTCGGCGGCAAGCGCAACAGCATCGAAAACGCCCTTTTCCAGCTCGCCGGGGGTGGTGGGTGCCTTGGCGGTGCTTATGTTGCCGCTCTCGTCCATGAGGACGAGATCGGTAAATGTGCCGCCGATATCGATGCCAAGATACATGTTCGTAACGGCTATGATGCTATGTCCCCGGGCGGCGCGCGAACGTTACGGTATCACGGCACCGATGCCTTTGCTTTTAGACGCATATAGCGCAGCATGTGGTCCAAATGCCGCCACAGCGATAGCATATTCATCCCAAAGGCGAGGGCGATTCGTGCGGACCAGTTTTATCGTCGGCGTTGTAGTCGCCCTGGTTGCAGGGCCCGCGCTGGCACAGACACCGGGCGCCGGTCAGCCGACCTTGCTCGATCCGCATCCGGCCATTCCTCATCCGCAACTCATGCCCGCGCCGGCGCAAAGCGCCCCGCCGGCGGCCGCGCGGCCGGCGCCAACCACGGCTGCCGCCAAACCAACGCAGGCGCCGGCGAAAACGCCCCGCGCAACCGCCAAGGCTCCTTCAACGCCCGAGGCTCGTTCGGCTGCCGCGCTCGCGCTTTCCGCCGATCCGGTGTTTGACGAGGGCACCTATCAGCGCATCAAAGAGGCGCTGCTGAGCTATTCCGCGATTCAGGTGCGCGGCGGCTGGCCGGTGCTGCCGGCGGATGCAAAGCTTTCGCCCGAAGCCCCGGGCCCGGCCGTCGCCTTGCTGCGCAAGCGTCTCGTGATCTCCGAAGATCTCGGGCCTGAGCAGGAGCAGGGCGATGCTTATGATGCGCCGGTCATTGACGCTGTCAAACGTTTCCAATTACGCCACGGCCTTGAGGGTACTGGCACCGTCGACGCGCGGACGCTGAAGGCGCTGAACGTGCCGGTCGCCGAGCGCATCAAACAGCTCGAGGCTTCGCTCGAGCGCCTCCTCGGCATGGATTTCGTTTTCGCCGAACGCTACGTGGTCGTGAATATTCCCGCCGCGTTCGTCGAGGCGGTCAGCCACGACAAGGTCGAGCGGCGCTATCGTGTCATCGTCGGCAAGATCGACAAGCCATCGCCGACGCTCACCGCCTTCATCACCGCGGTCAATCTCAATCCGACCTGGACTGTGCCGCTCTCGATCACCAAGAACGAGATTATTACTCACATGCGCCGGGATCCGACCTATCTGAGCCGGATGCACATGCGCGTACTCGGTGCCCGCGACGAGGAGATCGATCCACAGACCGTCGACTGGTCGTCGAACCGTTCGCCAAACTTCACCGTCCGCCAGGACTCTGGCGGCTTTAACGCGCTGGGCAATCTCAAGATCGATATGCCGAATCCCTATTCGGTTTACATGCATGACACCACGACACGCAATTTGTTCGCCAACGACTACCGGTTCGATTCCCACGGCTGCACGCGGGTCGACAATGTGCGCGATCTTGCAGCGTGGATTCTTCAAGATGTGCCGCCGTGGAATCGGGCTGCGATCGACGCTGGCATTGCCGTCGGCGGGCTCAAGGTCATCAACCTGCCGCACAAGATGCCGGTCGCCTGGGTCTACTTGACCGGCTGGGTGACACGCGACGGCACCATCCAGTTCCGCGACGACGTGTACAAGCACGACCAGGAGCTGGACCGTGAGAAGCTCGACGAAGCGGTCCGCGCTGGCGGCTTCGTCGCGCCGTTGTCGCGCGACGTGCAGCAGGCCGCGCCGCCGCCACCGCGTGAAGTGAAACAGGTCTCCAACCTCGACAGCCGCTGAGCCGGCGCTACGACGAGCCGGCGGTTCCGGACATACGGCATGCGCCGCGCGCTGACACCTCATCCAGAACTCGGTTTGCCAGGCCGTGACGCGCATCGAGGTCGACATCGCGCGCGAAGGCGCCGCGACTCTGGTGTTGCACTACATCGTGACCGGCCAAATAGCAGACCTGCTCCTGCCGCCGCTCGCCGCGCCAGCGCGAACCGACGAGCTTTGGCGGCACACCTGTTTCGAGGTGTTCGTACGGGCTTCACCGGGCACGGCGTACTACGAGTTCAACTTCGCACCCTCGACCCAATGGGCGGCCTATCGGTTCGATGGTTATCGAAGTGGAATGCGCGCTGCGGCCGACATCGGCGCACCGCGGGTCGAGGTGAAAACGACGCCTGAGTGCTACGCCTTGCAAGCCTCGCTCGATTTAGCGCGCTCCCCGCGTGATGGTCGATGGGGGCTCGGACTCTCGGCGGTGATCGAAGAAACTAGCGGCCGAAAATCCTACTGGGCGTTGGCGCATCCGCCGGGCAAGGCGGATTTTCACCATGCCGATTGCTTTGCACTTGAATTTTCGTAGGGCACAGGACTCAGTTCTGAAATTTTGTCGAGGTCGATGAATCTCCGCGAGTCAGCAGACCCCCACTCTATCTCTCCCCCTTTTAGGGGGAGAGAAGCGCAAGCGGCTCGCGCGGAATATCCTTCGTCTCCACAGCAGAATTGCCCTCTCAATCCTCCCCCTGAAAGGGGGAGGATTGAGGTGGGGGTCGCGGGCCGAAGTCTCGGTGCTATGGTGTTCAGGTAATAGGCCGCGTCGATCTCACTAATTTCAAGCACGAGCCGTCATGAAATTCGGCATCGATCGACTCATCGCCGAACCCGCTCTGCGCGCGCCGCTTCACGGCCGGCGCGTCGCCTTGCTGGCACACCCCGCTTCTGTCACCGCGGATCTCACGCATTCGCTCGACGCACTGGCGGCATGCGGCGACATCAGGCTCGCCGCCGCGTTCGGGCCCCAGCACGGTCTGCGCGGCGACAAGCAGGACAACATGATCGAGTCACCGGACTTCAACGATCCGGTGCACGGCATTCCGGTATTCAGCCTGTACGGCGAAGTGCGCAAGCCGACCGACGCGATGATGGCGACCTGCGACGTCGTCCTGGTCGATCTGCAGGACTTAGGCTGCCGGATTTATACGTTCATCACGACGCTGCGTTACATGCTCGAAGCGGCCGCAAAGCACGGCAAAGCAGTGTGGGTGCTGGACCGGCCCAACCCGGTCGGCCGGCCGGTCGAAGGCCTGACGCTGCGCACGGGCTGGGAGAGCTTTGTCGGCGCTGGGCCGTTGCCGATGCGCTACGGGCTTACGCTCGGCGAACTGGGCTCGTGGTTTGTCAAAACGCTCAAGGTAGACCTTGAGTATCGCGTCATCGAGATGGATGGCTGGCGGCCCGACGCCGCGCCGGGTTTCAGCTGGCCGCTCGGTGAGCGCGCCTGGATCAATCCCAGCCCGAACGCGCCGAATTTATGGATGGCGCGCGCCTATGCCGGCACGGTGATGGTCGAGGGCACGACGCTCTCCGAAGGCCGCGGCACTACGCGGCCGCTCGAACTGTTCGGCGCCCCCGACATCGACGCGCGCAAAGTGATCACCGAAATGCACGCGCTCGCGCCGCACTGGCTCCACGGTTGCCGGCTGCGTGATTGCTGGTTCGAACCGACGTTCCACAAATACGCCGGCAAGCTCTGCAGTGGCGTGCAGATCCACACCGAAGACCCAGGCTACGATCACCAGGCGTTCAAGCCCTGGCGCATCCAGGCGCTCGCCTTCAAGGCGATCCGGCGCCTCTATCCGGACTATCCACTGTGGCGAGATTTCGCCTACGAGTACGAACACGACAAACTCGCCATCGACGTCATCAACGGCGGCCCGCTGCTGCGGGAGTGGGTGGACGACGCGCGTGCGAAGCCGGAAGACTTAGATGCGCTGGCGTTGCCTGATGAGCAGGCTTGGCTGAGCGAACGGCGAGGCTTTTTATCCGCCCCCGCGAAAGCGGTGGAGGGGGACCGCGGGTAGCTCGGTGGAGAGGCGTAGGCCGCGCAGCTTCCTCCTCTGCCCTCAGTACCGCGCATGTCCCGGCGTGCGCGGAAACGGGATCGCGTCACGGACATTCGAAAGTCCGGTGACGTAGGCGAGCGTGCGCTCGAAGCCCAGCCCGAAGCCGGCGTGGGGGACGGTGCCGTAGCGGCGCAGATCGCGGTACCAGCCGTAATGTTCCTTGTCGATTGCGCGCTCGGTCATGCGGGCATCGAGCACGGCAAGACGCTCCTCGCGCTGGCTGCCGCCGATGATCTCGCCGATGCCAGGCGCCAGCACATCCATCGCCGCAACTGTTTTGCCGTCGTCGTTGACGCGCATGTAGAACGCCTTGATGTCCTTCGGGTAGTTCATCACGATTACCGGCTTTTTGGCGTGCTTCTCGGTGAGATAGCGCTCGTGCTCCGATTGCAGGTCGATGCCCCATTTCACCGGAAATTCGAATTTTTCGTTTTTTCCCTGGGCCCGTTCGAGTACCGTGATCGCTTCGCCGTAATCCATCCGCACGAACTCGGACGCGACGATGCCTTCAAGCTTCGCCACCAAGCCTTTCTCGATGCGCTCATCAAAGAAGGCGAGGTCTTGCGGCCGTTCCTTTAGCAGCGTCTCGAAGGTGAACTTCAAGAGCCGCTCGGCGAGCGTTGCGTCGTCGGATAGGTCGGCGAACGCAATCTCCGGCTCGATCATCCAGAATTCGGCGAGATGCCGGCTGGTGTTGGAGTTCTCGGCGCGGAAGGTCGGGCCGAACGTGTAGACCTTGGTGAGGGCCAGGCAATAGGCCTCTACGTTAAGCTGGCCCGATACCGTCAGAAAAGTCTCGCGGCCGAAGAAATCCTTGCCGTAATCGACCTGGCCCTGAGCGTTGCGCGGCAGGTTGGCGAGATCGAGCGTCGATACGCGAAACAACGAGCCCGCGCCCTCAGCATCCGATGAGGTGATGATCGGCGTGTTGATCCAGAAAAAGCCGTTGTCGTCGAAGAACCGGTGGATCGCCTGCGCCAGTGTATGCCGCACGCGCGTCGCGGCTGCGATCACGTTGGTGCGCGGCCGTAAATGCGCGACCTCGCGCAAAAATTCCATAGTGTGCGGCTTCGGCTGGATCGGGTAAGTATCCGGGTCCTCGACCCAGCCAATCACCTTGATCGCGCTCGCCTGCATCTCGAACGGCTGGCCCTTGGCCGGCGACGGCACGATCGCCCCGGTTGCCTCGACCGCGCAACCGGTGGTGATTTTCAGGACTTCATCGTTGTAATTCGCCAGCGTCTCGGGCGCGACGACCTGCAGCGGATGAAACGACGAGCCGTCGGAGACGTGCAGGAACGAAATGCCCGCTTTGGAATCGCGCCGGGTGCGCACCCAGCCTTTGACCGTGACAACCCGGTCATTCGGCGCTTCGCCGGCGAGGATAGCGCGGACGCTGAGCTCGTTCTCATCCATCGGGCGAGGGGTATCATAGTCCGAGATGGCGCAGCAATTGAGGAACGACTGCGCGGACGCTTGTTGCGCTCCGCGCAGTCGTCGTCATCATCAATTAGGGACGCACGCGTGAACGTTCCAGCCGATATGGTAGCCGTAAGGGCAGCCGGATGACCGTCCATAATTTGACACGCAATAGCCGGAATAGTTGCGATGCATGCCATGACCGCAATTATCCCAGGCCTGAGCGCTGGTACAAAGCAACGCGGCCACCACTGTGGAGACCGAGAACAGGCACAACAGCTTGCGCATGAGTAGACTCCTACGTTGGTATGGGCGCTCTTGGCGCCGTCATTTAGTCGCGGGTCATAGCCCGGAGGTTCAAAACCGTCGTGAAGCGGCAGCGGGGATGGTGCGATCGCAATCCGCGATGATTGTCCGGTCGACGGCGAGGGCAGACGCTCGAATTTATTGTCGTTTCTGGATCAGCAGCCGGCTAGAAATGGTGTTCTGGCCGCCGCCACGGACGAGCGAGAGGAGTTGATCCAGCGTCAATTCAATTGGCTTATTGCCAAAATCGTCAAGCAGACCGATTTACTTCAGCAACACCTTGAACGGAATCACGTAACTCGATGTGCTCATGTTCTCTGATCGTAATACTGATCGCGTCCTGGCGTTCGATGGTACGCTGTGTGGCTGCTATAGCACCCTCTGTCGGTCTATTCTTGATTTGTGCGATGAGCACGGCAGCGGCCCAGACGGTCGGACCGTCCGCCGATTACAAGATCTCCGCCGAGTACACCTCCACTTCGCCGGACAGTGCGACCAAAGTTGAGCAATACGCCAAGATCAGTCCCGATGGCGATTACACCTGGCAGTTCTGGGCGCGTCACGGGGACCAGCTGACTTTGCTCAAACCGGAGCAGCCCGACTACGCGGCGGGTTTCAGGTTCACCAGCGATTCTCATTGGCTCGTGCGCATGCAAAAAACCGCAGCCGGAGAAGGCACCTTATATTTATATCACTTGGGTCCACAGGGATTTGTTGCCGCGACTCCGAAGCCGCTGGGCGAGCTGGCGTGGGCGTACTTCAACAGCCGTCCCGATTCGCGAAAGATCAAGAAGCCGGATTTTCATATCGATGCCGGCCTTTTGAAAGGAACTGACGACAATTATCGCTGGATGGGAGAGAAATGGCCCGATAGCCGGTATCTCGTCATCACCTTGTCGGGCGACGTGCTCCCCAACGGCCGGCATGGTCAGCTTCGCTCACTTCGCGGCTGGCGCTGCCGGTATGACCTCCAGCACAGCCGGTTCGACGTGCCGCCGGATTTTGCGAAGAGCAATGCGAAGGCGACTGCTCCTCGCCCCGAATAAGTTGCATTTTATACACCCAAATGGGCGCGGTTGCGAAAAGTTAGACCGTGCGTCGGTCAAGGTCGATTTGACTGAAGAAGGCCACCCGGCGACCGGCGTCTTCCCAATCGCGGCCTTCGCCACCATTTAAGCCGCCGACGGCAGAGGCCGATAAAGCTCCAAAGAAAGCCACGGGGAATTTTCCGATGCAAAAGATGGTTTGCGCGTTCCTGTTACTTTTCGTCTGCCTTGTGGTTGCGCCGGTGTATGCGGCCGACGAGCCGGATTTGATCTTCAGGCGGTCGACGGTGTTCAAGTTTCTCACGCCGAACGACAAGCTTGCGACCTATGGTCTCGACGATCCGGATGTCGAAGGCGTGGCCTGCCATTTCACCGTTCCCGAGAAGGGCGGCTTGAAGGGCTGGATCGGCGTTGCCGAGCAGGTCTCCGACATTTCGCTCTCTTGCCGGCAGATCGGACCCATTCACTTTAAGGCGAAATTCGCACAGGGTGAGGATGTGTTCCGCCAGCGCCGCTCGCTGTTCTTCAAGAAGATGCAAATCGTGCGCGGCTGCGATACCAAGCGGAATGTGCTGGTCTATATGGTCTATTCCGACCGCTTGATCGAAGGCTCGCCGAAGAATTCAACGTCGTCGGTGCCGATCATGCCATGGGGCCAGAACGACCAGATCCAGAAGTGCGCCGACTTCGTTGAGAAGTAGTTTGCGTAGCGCCATTAAGCGACGGCACGGGTGATCGTTCTCGCCGGAGGATGCTGCTGCCGCGGTCCGCCTCGGTCCGACATCATGCAAAAAGGCTCCGACAGCAGCGCCGGAGCCTCTCTGCAACGTTTCGACGCTCAGACCTGTCCCGGCGCGCACGCAACCTTGGAACGCCGCGCTTACCAGACTATAAACGGTAGCCTAAATATCCAACCAAAATTATCGTCAATAAGACGCGTCTTTGTGTGAGCGGCAACGAGGGAACACGAGGTGACCGTATGTTGGCCAAATTATCTCTGCCAGCGAGGCTGCGGTCGTCACCAAAAAGTTAACTTGTCAGGAAAATACTGACGCCCAAGGTGGGCCGATCTGTCCATTTTTCCTATCACGATTTGCGCGATGATTAAGTAATCAGATGTACTGAATGACTGCCGACCGGCAGCGCCCAACAACGGAACAGGATGGCACCGACATGCGGCTCGACTTGTCACTCCCGGTCCTCGTCGTCGATGATTTCACTACGATGACCAGAATCATCAGCAAGCTCCTGAAACAGATAGGTTATCAGAACGTTGATATGGTGTACGGTGGTAACGAGGCGTTGGCAAAATTGCGCGCGGAAAAATATGCATTAGTGATCTCGGATTGGAACATGGACTCGATGAGCGGATACGACTTGCTCAAGGAAATACGATCTGACGAACAACTCGCAAATGTTTGTTTCATTATGATCTCCGCCGAAGCTTCGATTTCGCACGTGGTGGAGGCAAAGAAGGCGCATGCCGACAGCTATGTTGTAAAGCCGTTTAACGCTCAATCGCTAAAGGCGAAGATCGAGGAGGCTTTTGCGAACCGAAGGACAGGAGGCGGCTCCTTTCACCAACCTGCAGCGAAACCACCCGTGGCCGGCGCAGCGCAGCAATGAGTTTGTGAGGTCGCGCGTTGACGCGGTTTCGAGCGGTCCGCCACAGGTCGGGTTAGCGCGTGAATCCGGACGCGTCGCATTGAGCAACGTCGGCGGTCTTGCGATGTTCTACTTAGGATTCGGTCCCGTCAACGTCTGCAGTTCAAGCTTGTCGGCCGTCCTGTAATCCGCCAGTGCACGTTGATTGTCGTCTTTGGCGTCGTAGATGATGCCGCGTTTGCGGTAGGCGGCGCCGTTTCTCGGGTTGAGTTCGATCGCCTTATTGAGGTCCGCGAGCGCGGAATTGAGGTCGCCCTTGAGCTGGAAGATGGTGCCGCGGTTGAAGTAGTCGTCGGCGCTTTTCGGATTTAGCTCAGCGGCCTTGTTGTAATCCTCCAGAGCCGCGTCAAGGTGGCCCCCGTCCAGATGAACGAGGCCGCGGCCACTATAGGCACGAGAATCTTTAGGATCGAGCTCGATAGCCGTGCTGGTGTCCGCAAGTGCCCGCTCGAAGTCGCCCTTGTCCCAGTAGAGCAGGCCGCGGCTGGTGTAGGCGAACGAAAACTTCGGATCGAGCTCGATTGCCTTGTTATAGTCTGAAAGTGCCTGGTCGAGGTCGTCTTTAGCCCGATACGCGGTACCGCGGCTAGTAAACATCGCTGCGAGATCCGGTCCGCGGAATTTTCCCGAGGCGATTGCCTCAGTGCAGCCGGCGATCTGCGTGTCCCTCGGGACGTGAGCGTCGCCGGTGCACCTGCCGTCGTTCGTTATCGGCGCCGTTTGTGCCCGCGCCGATTCCGCTGCCGCAGTGATTGTTGCGGTCGCCGCAACTACGGCGGCAACAAGTAAGCACGCTTTGATGACCATCATGGCGTCCCCCTGAAGCTTGTTCCGGTGAGCAACAGAGTGGCTTGCCTCACGGAGCTGTTTCCGCGGGCACGCCCCGGTAGAGCCACGCCGTGTTGTGGACAGGAGTGTTGTTAGCGTCGAATCCACCGGCGTACACGGTCCCGATCGGGTCCGCCGCAAAGGGCGAGACGGCCAAAGCGCGAACGGCCACCAGTTGCGGCTTTGGGACGATCCGGGAGTCCGCAATCTCTCGCAAAGTGTAATGACCGCTGCAATCGCGGATAAGATAAAAAGCCCTGGGATCAAATTTGTTTTTGCCGAAAGTCTCGGGAGCATCGGGCGTGATGACTTCCATCCCTATCAGGCGAAATGGGCAATGCGGGTCGTGGCTTGCGTACTCGGTGGTGTCGTTATAGGCGATGCCACCGTAGGAGACTCGCGTGCCGAGGGCCTGAGTCAGGAAAGCCGAGACATCCAACTCCAGCGTCGCGCCGTAAAGGCCCGAAGCCGCAATTTCATGGGGGTCGATCCGGTAAATCCGCGCGGGCGAATCTTCCACGCTCGCGAGCAGGACCTCGCCAGGCCCCGAATTATTTCGAATGGATGTCAAGCCGCGTAGACCGGTAACGGCCGGGTCATTCGCATCCTGAATGGTCGTCTCGAATATTTTCTTCCATTCAGGGGAGGGGCCGTCCAACCTTTCGTAAATTACGCCGTGCACGGCCGCATAAAGCTTGCCGTTGCATTCGGCAAAGCTCGACACACGTCCCTTCGCTGACGGACGACCGACCTCGCCTTGCCATTCCGGTTGCGGATTCCAAACAATGCTTTTCTGTGTGCGATTGTACCGACCGGTGAATATAGCGTTGGACGCGCCGGCAAACACAACATCGACGCCGGTAATTTGATCTTTGTGCAAGGCAAAGGAGCGAACTTGAGAGCCGGGAGGGGCATTCTCATGTCCCGGAATCCTTATGCGAGACCACGGAAACGAGGGCGAACCGGTCGCACGCGAAAACACCTCGAGACCACCATGCGACCAAACTCCCGCGAGGAGCAGATTAACAGGAGGATCGAGCGGCTCTCCTGCGTCATCGACCGCAAAGCGCACCGCTTTGAGATTGGAGATCGCCTGATACCTTCTCCTGCCCACCGGCATCCGTTCATCGAGTTGAAAATCTACTTGCCACTCCGAATTGACGCCATCGAGCCGGAGGACCTGAGCTCCTGGGAGGGCCAAGTTTTCCTGTTCGGTATCCTTCCAGTATCCGATTGCAGCAAAAAGCTTGCCATCAAAAATAGCCAATGCACGAACCTCGGTCCCTCCGATCTTGCCGATGCCGGGATCGCCTGACCGAATTGGGAGCGATTGGCGCCAGGTGAATTCCGGGAAGCTTCGATCTTGGCCGTTGTGCACGTTCGCGGGATGCAATTGTTGCTGATCTTGTTGTGCCCAGCAGAGCGCCGGGGCCAGAAAGAGAATCGAATTAGCTACAATCGATCTCCACTTCCTCATCCCAAACTCCGGTGCCGCAGCGGACCGCTAACTGGTGTTTCGCTTAATCTACCATGTGGCCGAGAAGCTTTGCTTGACGCAGGGCACAAGTGCCGACCACTTCTTGTGCTGAAGCTGTGCGACTTCCTCTGCGGCGGGCTGTGGGAGGTTAGGCGCGCGTTGGCCAGTGCCGCTCGCGGAACCAGGCGCGGTAATCTGTCATTTTCCCGCGCTGCGCGGCGGGTGCGTGCCGCTTACAGGTCGACGCCTCGTCGCTCTGGGCCGGTGCGCCCCAACGCAGCTCGACGCAGTCGTTCAAATTGTAAGCCATCTCGAAATCCGCTGTGCGGTCGATTACGTCCTTGAGCGTAAGCGTCCACGCTGAACCATCACTGCGGGTGTAGGAAAACTTGCGCGCCGCAAGCTCTCCGCCGAGGACGTTCTGCAATTGGGCCTTGACGTCAGCGACGCTTCTCCCCATCGGCATGGCGTACCGTTCAGGCCGCCGCGCGACGCGATCCGGAAAACCTCCCACCACGTCGATCGCGATCAGCAGGCGAAAATCGCGCGCAGGCGTCGCAAAATCTTCCCATGCGCCGGTCGTCGCGAAGATCGATGGGCCGTCCGGCATGGTGGCATCGCCATGTCCGCTGTTCTGGAACTTTCGCCCATTCTCGACCGAACCGACGCGCGTCTTCACTTGCTCTTCAAGCGACGCAATTGCTGCCTCCATCGCACGCACGGGATCGAGCGGCTCGGGCGACATCACGTCGTCCATACGATTATAGAAGTCTTCGACCCCGAGCTGTGACTGTTCGAGCGAAAAATCCCCGTACTGCGGGTCTTTTGCAATTTCGGCGTTGGTCAGCCGCCGCAACGAGCCGTTCGCTCCGCGCACGATCGGTCTGAACCGCTTGAACCCCGGACTGCCGAGCGCCGGTTCATGTGCGAACAAAAAATTGCCGCGCCAAAAACGCTTGCGCGCGACCGTCCCGTCCGGCTCGCCGTCGACTGAAAGGAAGACGCCCGGCGCGCCGCCTGATGGGGGCACGCGCCGCACCAGCATCATCACGTGCCCGTACGGATCGGCGTAGACGGTCCCCGGCCGCAGTGTCTGCTGGTTCAGCGGCACGGTGTAAAAGTCGGTGTTGTCGTCGGTCGCGGAGACGCGGACGGATCCGGACTGCACGGCGTCGGCAACGACTTGCAGATAGCGCCCGAACGACGGGCCAAGCCCTTGCGGCTTTGCCGGCTTACTCGTGCCAGGTGTCACCGATGCGTTGGTTGGTTGAGGCTCCCCTGGAGGTTCGGCGGACGATGCAGCACTCGCGCTCTGAATGCTCGACCATGCGACGCACTTCGGCGGCTTACCGCCGCCTCCGCGCGAGCAGTTCGAATACCCGAACGGCAACCCCATCTTGAATGCGAAATAGGCGCGTAGAAAGTAGACCAGATCGGCACAATCGGGCCGAAGGATCATTGTCACTTCGTCTTCGCCGGCGCCCAAATAGTTGAACAGAAAATTGCGTGATCGGTCGCGCAGCACATTATAAAGCGCCGGCCACGACGGTTCCGCATCGAGCGGCGCGTCGAACAGCTTTTCGACCCACGCCGAATACAGGTTTTCCGTGGCGCGATTCCAGGTATTGCGCACCGGCCATACGCTGCCCGGCGTAGAATGCGGCCGCGGGGGTGCAATGTCGGCAACGGCAATTTCGCGAGTAATCGCGCTGCACCCGGAGGATGCGAGCTGGGCGTGCCACGTGCCGGCGGCTGGCGAGGCGATCTCCGCGAACCAGAAATAGGGCGGGCCGCCGTAGCGCCCACGCGACTTGGCCGCGACGCTGCCATCGGGCGCGATCAGCGAAAGCTCGCCCTGCAGCGGCTTCTCGGCGGCGAAAACCACGCGCAACGGCGCGCCTTTCCACGGTGCAAGCGGCGCGGGCAACACCGCGAGATCGCCGGAGTCAGCGCAGGTGCCGAAAAAGCCTTCGGCGCGCGCGTCCACACTTGGGAAAAAGAACACCAAAAATGCAGCGGCGATCAGCAAAAATGCCGTCACAGCAGCGGTAAAGCGGCGCGCGAGATACAAGCGAGTCCTGTTCCCCTCGATCGCTGCCCCACAGTATTGCGAAAGCTTTGACTAAATCATGGCAAAACCCCTCGGCAGAGTCTCTCGCCGGCCGCTTATATCCGAGAGGGTTCAGCCATGTCGACTTCGGAGTAGTCTCGCCATAACGGCGCCATCTGAGCCGTTTCCGCTCAATGGCGAGGCGAATATTTATTGCTGAATTTACTGGGAACTCGCTTCCTTCATCCTTATTATTGCCCGAGGCGCGTGGGGAGTTTCGCGAATGGCAGTCGTTTTGGTTGTCGAGGACGAGGATCAAGTTCGCGTCCTCGCCGAGTCCTACCTGCAAGAGCAAGGGCACAGGACGTTCTCGGCAAGCACAGTCAACGAGGCGCTGGCGGTCCTGGACGAAGCGGAAAACGTCGATCTGCTATTTACCGACATCGGGCTTAAGGGCGAACTTGAAGCCGGCCTGGATTTGGCGAAACAGGCGGTCACGCGCAGGCCTGGTCTCAAGGTGCTCTATACGACGGACCAAGGCATAACCGATGGAATGACCGCCTTGTTTGTCGAAAAGTCAGCCGTGCTGCCCAAGCCTTATACGGTCAATCAACTTCAGGCGATGCTGACCGTGCGCTTCAGCATCAATCAGACCAATGGTACGACAAATTAGCGGCGGCCGGCAATAAGCGCTATGGAATGGTTTCTGCGATGACTTACCGCGCTCTTAAACGAATGTGTTGCATGGCCAAGCCGTCACCAACCAGAGGCATCCGCGGTATACGTGCGTTGATCGGTGCGGGGATTCTCTGTGCGGTTTCGGCGTATATGCCAGCCAGGGCACAGACGCCGCTGTTCCAGCCGACAATGCAAGATGTCGATCCCGGCATCGACCATGGCAATTCAAGCAAACTGCTCCCGGAGGAGTTTGAACGGCAGGCGGTGTTCTATCGCTCGCAACACCCCGCCGGCACTATCATCGTCTACACCCAGGAGCGCCACCTCTACCTTATTCAGAGCGAGACCCGGGCGTTGCGCTACGGCATCGGCGTTGGCCGAGATGGCTTCACCTGGACTGGCCTGATGCGGATCACGCGCAAGGTCGAATGGCCCGATTGGCGGCCGCCGCCGGAGATGATCGAGCGCCAGCCTTACCTTCCACGCTTTATGGCCGGCGGCCCCGGCAATCCGCTCGGCGCCCGCGCCATGTTTCTCGGCGAGACGGTCTACCGGATTCACGGCACCAATGCGCCGGAGACAATCGGCCAAGCCGTTTCCTCCGGCTGCTTTCGCCTCGTCAACGACGACGTCGCGGACCTATACGACCGGGTGCCTGTCGGCACCCGCGTGATCGTGCGGCAAGACTAGCCTCCGCCGGGCGATTTTAGGGTGTTAGCGAAACGTCGCGGTGCTCAGTTCAGCCGCAGTTCGGTAATATGCCGCGGATCAGGCTTCAGTTCACCGCGCTCGACGCGTTTGACAATGTCAGTAAGTACGGCGTTGGCGCGGCATGGCTGACCGACCTTTTTACCTTCGCGCACAACAAACCCGTTGAGAAATTCGATCTCGGTGCGCCGGCCCTTGTGCATGTCCTGGCCCATCGAGGGCCGCTGGCCCGGTACAGTGCGCGAGCCGTCTTTGAAAAGTTGTTCATCGCAAGCCCGCGCCGCGGCTTCGTCACCTTCGCCGGCGCGCGCGATCGTTTCCGGCGGCAAGTGGAGAATTTCCTCCAACTGATAGCCGTGCGCTTGGCCGACACGGATCGCTTCGCTGCCGAGACGGATCGAGAAGCGGCGGATCACATCGTTTTTCAGCATCGCGCCGTCCTCGAGGGCGGTGCACGCGCTCAGCCCATTGCCCATCACGTTGGCGACCAGTTTCGACCAGCGCTCGCCCCATAGGTTGCCGGTCACCATGGCGCTGTCGGCATGACCAACCAGGCGGCAGACCTCTTCCGCGCGCGATGTAATGCGGCCGTGAATTTCGCCCGCGCGAAAGACGGTGTGTCCCGCACTTGCTTTGCCGGCGAAGCGGTGAATGACGCCCGGTTCGGCAAGGTTGACCATGATGCGGCTTGCGATGCAGCCAAGTGTCTTGCCCCAGCCGACGACGCCGGCAATGGTCTCTTCGTTCATGCAGTTCTGTAGCGACACCACATAGCCGTCTGCAGCCAGGTATTGCCGGATCAGCGTCGCAGCCCATGCGGTGTCGTATGACTTCATGCACACGAAGGCGATATCGATCGGTTTTTCCCTGGCGAGTTGCTGCACATCGGTCACGTGCAGGGCGCGCAACGCTACGTTGAATTCCGGAACGTCGCCGGCGTGAGTGACGCGCAAGCCGTGTTTGCGCATGTGCTGGACATGCGCCGGCCAAGGATCGATGAAGGTGACGTCTTCACCGGCCTGCACCATGTGGGCGCCGGTGTATCCGCCGACCGCGCCGGCTCCGACGATTGCAATCCTGCGGCCCACGCTGTTCTAAGCCGCGAGCGGGGTTGGATTGTCAGGCGGCGGATCGATCGCGAACGTGTTGGCGGTCAAACAGGTCGTGGAAAAGCTGCCGGTGGTGGCGACCAGGGCCACCAGGCTCTCCAGCCCCAAAGCCTTTTCCGCGGCGGCGTAGGTCGCGTCGCCGAGGCTGTTGCTCGCCAGCAGTTCGCGCGTCACAACCCAGCAGGTTTGCTCGCGCGCATCGGCAAGGCTCGGCGCCTTGCGCGCGTTGATCGCATCAATGATGGGTTGCCCGATGCCAACCGCGAGCGAGCGGCGTACCTGCGCGAACCACGGATAGCGCGCGTTGTAATGGCGCGCGACGGCCAAGTTTACAATCTGCTGTTCGCGGTCGGACAACGGCCCGGATCCGAGACAATTACGCAGATTCTGGCAAGCTTCGAACAGCGCCGGCAATCGGATATAGGCATAATACGGCCCGCCCACGACGCCGGTCGATTGCTTGGCTGCGTCGTAGACCCGTGCCTGTTCAGCATTCATGTCGGCGCGGTCGATGATGGAAATGCGTGCCATGCGTTCTCCGAGATTGTTTGATTTCGTTTTCGGGTCGAAAGTACCATCGACATGCGGATGATGCGAGAGGCATCCCGGAATGCCAGCGCCGCGGTTGGCGGAGAGTGGCTATGCCGCTGCAAAATCGCGTAACGCCGTTCGGAGATTTGACGGCGGTACCCGCGCGCGGGTTGCTTATGGGCAATCGCGGCGGACGCTTTCACACGGACGGTAAAACCCTGACGGCGCGGCGCTGGGCGTCGCGGCAATGGATCTGCTGCCTGCTCGACTTCAAGGGTCGCCAGCGCGACGTTTGGGGCCGTTTCTACACCGAGCTGTTTTTCCTCGATGAGGTGACCGCGTTTGCGGCCGGGCATCGGCCTTGCTTCGAATGCCGCCGCAAGGACGCGGAGGCTTTTGCCGAAGCGTGGCGTGAGGCGCACGGGCTTCGTGCGCGGCCCAAAGCCTCTGAGATGGACGAGGTCCTGCACCGCGAACGTCTGCATAGTCGCGCCAAGCGCGTCCACCGGCGCAACATCGGCGATCTGCCCGACGGCGCATTCGTGGCGCTGGAAGACGGAGCCTTCACGGTCCGCGGCGACGCGCTCCTGCGCTGGACGCCGGAGGGCCACGATGCGCGCAAGAAACGGCCGCGCGGTATCGCGGTCGATGTGCTGACCCCGCCGGCAATGCTTGCGGCGCTTTCAGCCGGCTACAAGCCGCAGTGGCATTTTAGCGCTAGGGATTAGCTCTCCGCCGCCTGGCGTGGAGATGCGGCTCTTACGGCCCAAATTTCAGATCAGTGCTACTACGTATTTGAATTCAGATACGTTGGTAACGCCGAATTTCAGTTTTCAGAGCAGATACGCCACTGAACACTGAATGCTCACGAGCAATGCGTGATGGAGATGTGGTGATGGGCGACGTATTTGCCGAGCGCCTTGCGAAGGTTCGCTTACGTTTCGGCGCTAAGCTTGACGCTCGCATCGAGGGGATCGAGTTGGCGCTTCCGCAACGCGACAGATATGTCGGACTCGACGTCTTGGCGCAGGCGCACCGGCACGCGCACGATCTATGCGGAGTTGGCTCGACACTGGGCTATGTCGAAACCGGCAAGGTGGCACGTTCGATCAAGCAATTGCTGCTCACCGCTGTCACAGCCCAACGCGCGCTCACTGACGAAGAATTCCCTCGGATGCGTGAGGGAATTGTACGGCTTCGTTCCACTGCGACCGCCGAAATGGGTCAGGCCGGGCAGGAGTAGCTTCGCAAGCTGAGCGCTTTGATGGGCGAACGCAGGCGCTCTTACGCTCGTCGGTCGCGCAGCCCTGCCTGCTTGACGAGCGGCAGCGTCACGTCGCGGAATTCGCGCATGCCGGCTTCAAAGCGCGGCCACGATAGCAGTACGCCATCGAGTCCCATGCGTGAGAGTGTCGCAAGTCCGTCGACGATCTGCTCCCTGGTGCCGATCAGGGGGTAGCCGCCCCAGCCGGCAACAAACAACTCGGCGATGGCGCGCTTTCGTTTCGGCGAATAGCTCCGCTCGTTGATCTCGGCCGACATGGCGTCGACCACATTGCCCGCTGCGGCCCAGTCACCTTTCTCGTGCACGTAATAATCGTAAAATCTCCTAGCCTCGCTTTCGGTCTCGGCCTGCACGATGGTGGCCAGTGTCCAGACTTGGACGGTTCGGCCGTATTCCTCGCGCGCGAGCCGGTGATAGCCCTCGACATGCGCTGTGAGTGCGTCGAAATCGTCGTTTCGCAAAATCGTGTAGACCAGATCGCAGTTCCTCACCGCGAAGTGGCGACCGCGCTCGGAGGAGCCGGCATTCATGATCGCCGGATAGGGCTTCTGAATCGGCTTCGGCTTCAGATAGCCCTTGTTGATGCGGTAGAAACGGCCCTCGTAGTCGAAATCGTTGTCCTCAGTCCAAAGCCGCTTGACGATGTCGAGCCACTCTTGGGCGCGGGCGTAGCGGTCCTCGTGGCGCGTCAAAGCGAGATCGAACATCTCCATTTCCGGCCCGTTCCAGCCACACACGACATTGAGCGTGAAGCGGCCGTTCGCGATGTGGTCGATCGCGGCGCATTGTTTGGCGGCAACGATTGGATGATTGAGCGCCACGTGTGAGGTAGAAACCACGCCAGTCTTTGACGTTGAGGCGGCAATGCCGGCCGCCCAGGTGTAAGCCTCAAAACCCGGTCCCTGCGGATCGTTGGCGCCGCCAAAGCCGCGCCAGCGCGCGACCGGCACGATTGCTTCGAACTCCATCTCGTCAGCGAGTTTGGCGAGCGCGACGGTGTTCGGCCAGCTGATCTCTAGCCTGTCTTCGAGCCCCGACATGACACAGCCGGAGTTGAGATTGGTCTGAAACGTCCCCAATTTCAGCTTGCGACTGCTGAATGTCGGATTGCTCTCAAGTCGGTCCCGCTGCATGCCCTCGGCTCATCCTGTGCAAACGTCAAATCCGCGAACGTTCCCAGGCCAGCGCGACGATTACGGCCATGATGACCTGAACAATAACGATGCAAACCACACACCCGGTCCAGCCGGTCGCATTCCAGACAAATCCCATCAGCAAAGCGCCGGCGCTGCCGCCGATGTAAAACGTCGAAGCATAGAGCCCGGCGGCGGACGAACGCCCCTCTTTGGCCGTGGTGACGACATAGCCGGTCGAAACCGCCTGGCACACCATGCCGCAGATCGCGCAGATCGTCAGGCCGGCAATGATTATGCTGACCTGCGGTGCGAGTAGAATAAGCGCGCCACAGATCCAGATGGCGATGATACCGAGAATGAGGCGACGGCGCCCGAACAGGATGATGCCGCGACCGACCCAAGGCACAGCGACGCTGCCGGCGAGGTAAGTGGCGAACAGCGCGCCAAGAAGCGACGATGAAAACAAATACGGCGGCGCAGCCAGATGAAAATTTACGTAAGTGAACGCGCCGACGAAATTGAATAGGACACCGAAGCCGACGGCGTAAATTGCCAAGAGTTGCGGATTGTGCAGGTGGGCGAGCATTTGCCGCGCCGAAAGGAGGAAGCCGCCCGAGCGAACGAATTTGCGCTCGCGTGGCAGCGCGAACGTGATGATCAGCGCACCTGCCAGCGTAAATAACGCTATAGCGGCAAAAGCGGCCCGCCAGCCGACCAGATCGGCGATGACACCCGTGAAGAACCGGCCACAGAAGCCGCCGACGCTTGATCCGGAAATAAAGAGGCCGACCACCCTGGGCACCTCAGCCGGCGGCCATTCTTCGCCCACATAGGCCACGGCGACGGTGAAGATCGGCGGCAACAATAGCCCCTGCACGAAGCGCCAGAACACAAGTTGCGTCACACTCGAAGACAGCGCGATGATGAGCGTTGGTACTATGACGGCGAAGGCCGCGGCTGTGATCAGACGTTTGCGCCCAAGTACGTCGGCGAGCGCGCCGGTAAACGGGGCAGTGAGCGCGATTGCCAGAGTGCTCGCGGTTATGAGCATGCTGATCTCGCCCGCACCGACGCCGAATTCGCGCGCCAGTTCCGGTAACAACGCCTGCGGCGAGTAGAGATTAACGAAAGCGGAAAAGCCGGCCGTGGCAATAGCCAGCGCGCGAACATCGAAAGCCATATCGCATTATGGGCAAGGCGCGGTGGGAAAGCACCCCTCGTTGCCGATTGGCCCAGGCGCGACGCTGCATGTCAGCCCGTTAACCCGCCGTTTAGCTAGCGTATCGTTCCAGGTAGAACTCGGGAGCGACACCACCGCACGCTGCGGTGTAGTTGAGGGGGGCAGGGGTGGCGCGGCAACGCAAGTTGCACTCGGACTGGCGCGTTTGCTGCAAATAGACGTTATTGCGCGCAGGTGCTCGAAAAACCCGAAGGCACCGCTCTCACAACCAACTATAATACCGAAGGGATATGTTGAATCGGGCGAGGACGTGCCCTCATGGCCTTCCGGCTTCCACCTTTGAGTACGCTTCGTGTTTTCGAAGCCGCGGCGCGCCACAAAAGCTTCCGCAAGGCCGCCGACGAACTCAACCTGACGGCCAGCGCGGTCAGCCACGGCATTCAGACGCTGGAAACCTGGCTCGGTGTCGAGCTTTTCAATCGGCAATCGCGCGGCCTGCGCTTGACCAGCGCCGGGGAAGCTTATGCGCCACCCGTCAACCAGGCGCTCAGCGGTCTCGCCAAGGCTACCGACCAGCTTCCCGGCCGCAAGGCGACCGGAACGTTGTCCCTGAGCAGCGCGCCGACCTTTGCCAACAAGATATTGCTGCCGCGTCTGGAGAAGTTTGCCGTCCAATGTCCCAATGTCCGGGTAACGATCGATACCTCGCTTCGTCCAGTCGATCTCACGCTCGACGATTTTGATATCGCGATCCGCTTCTCATCGACCAAGAAGCCATTGCCGAACTGGACGCTGCTGGCGGTGGAGACACTGATGCCGGTTTGCAGCCCGGGCCTGAAGAAGCAATTCGGCGGCTCGGAGGCAAAGACCTTGGCGCAGGCGCCATTGATCCACGTGACCTCGGTTCCCGCCGATTGGCAGCATTGGTTCCGCGCCAGCGGATTGGAAGCTCCAGCGTCGATCGATAGCGGCCTGCGGGTCGATACGGTGCAGATGGCGTTCGACGCCGCCACGCGTGGCCTCGGCGTCGTGCTGGGACGGCGACCGTTGGTGGACGAAGATATCGAAGCCGGGCGGCTTGTTCCGCTTGGGGGGCGTGCGATCCAAAGCGACAGCGGCTACTGGCTGGTTGCGTCGCAAACCGAGTTTCAGAAGCCGGAGGTCAAACTGTTTCGGCGCTGGTTGTTGTCCGAACTCGGCGCCGGCACCGAGCATCGCAAGCCGGCACGCTCTCCCTCGCGCACAACACACAATGTTTGAGGCCGCAAGCCGCTTGGGTGAGCGCGGCGTCCGAATGAAAATTACTAATCCGAAGCATAATTTTTCTCGTTTGTGCATCGATTTGCGTTGCGCTGATACTGGCTGCCGACGAGCGCAGCGGGTTCTCGGGCGATAATGACAGGCGCGACAGTACCTTCCAAACAACTGCCCGAGATCGAGTTCTGGTTCGAGTTCGCGAGCAATTATAGTTATCTCAGCGCGATGCGGATTGAGGATGCGGCGCGGCAGTGCGGCGTCCGCGTCACCTGGAAGCCGTTTTTGCTTGGACCGATCTTCCGCGATTTAGGCTTCGCGACATCGCCCTTCTTGCTGCAAAAAGAGAAGGGCGCCCACATGTGGCAGGACATGGTGCGTCAGTGCCGAAAGTATGGATTACGATGGACTAAACCCACCGTCTTTCCTCGGCCAGGTATTCTGCCGGCACGCGTCGCACTTCTGGGCGCGGAGCAACCCTGGATCGGCACGTTTAGCCGCCGGGTGATGGAGCTGAATTTTGCCGACGACGAGGACATCAATAACACCGAACGTCTGATACCGATCCTGACGGAGCTTGGCCTTCCGGCCGATGCGCTACTTGAACAGGCTCAGGCCGAGCTCACGAAAAGCCGGTTGCGCGAACAAACCGACGAGGCACGCCGCCGGGGAATATTTGGTGCGCCTACCTTTTTTGTCGGCACCGAAATGTTTTGGGGCAATGATCGGCTCGACGATGCGCTGCTGTTGGCCGCGGAACAGAAGGCGTGAGTTAAGGCGCGATTGCAAGAACGAGCTTGCCCGCTGCCTGACGCGACTCGATATACCGATGCATGCCGGCCGCGTCAGCCATCGCGAAAACGCCGGCGATCGGGACCTTCAACGAGCCGTCGGCCGCGCCGCGCACGACCTGCGCCACGCCATCCTTCCAGGCTTTGGAGTCCGCATCGACGTGGCCGAGATGCAGGCGGGTGAAGGTCTGCGACCGTGGCAGGATGCGTTCGCGGATATTCTTAAACGGCTGACCTTCGGCCTCGCCGATGCTGATGATATGGCCGAGCTTTCGCACCACATTGAAAGTGCGGTCGAGCATGGTCGCGCCAAGTGAGTTGATGGCAAGATCAACGCCGCGGCCGCCGGTAAAGGCCAGCACGGCCGTTTCGAAATCTTCATTTTTCGTAACCACGACCCGCTCGGCGCCATATTCCAATGCCAGCTTCTCCTTGCCGGGCGTTCCCGTGGTGCCGATCACGCGCGCGCCGGCCTTGACCGCAAGCTGCGTGGTGAACAGGCCGACCCCGCCGCCGATGGCGTTGATCAAAACCGTCTCGCCCGGTTCGATGCCGTAGATGGTGTGGAGCATGTGATAGCCGGTCAGCGGCTGGATCGGGAGCGCGGCGGCTACGTCGAACGGGATCGTGTCGGGGAGCGGCATCAGGATATTGGCCGGGGCTACCGCCTTCTCCGCGTAGGCGCCCCCTTGCTCGAGGAACGCTGCGACGCGATCGCCGACGTTCACGCCGCCGACGCCCGGTCCGAGCTTCGAAACGCGTCCCGAAATCTCCAGACCAAGCACCAGCGGATACGAGCGCGTGTGCGGGTAGATGCCGGTGCGGATCTGCGTATCAGCCCAGTTGCAGCCGGCGTAGGCGACGTCAACTAGCACCTCGCCCGGCCCGGGACTCGTTTCGGGCACGTCCGCCATGACAAGCTGGTCAGGCGCGCCCGGCGCGTGAATGACGACGGCTTTCACTGTTGCCTGCTAAATCTTTTGCCTTTTAAGCCTCGACCGCAGATGATGCGGAGCCCCGCCGGAGAGGAGCCCGAAGTTTATCAAACGAAAGCAACAAGCGGCAACATGCAAGCGGGAGCGTCATGAAAACGATCGGGGTCGATGTCGGTGGCACCTTCACCGATATCGTGTATAGCGATCTGGATACCGGCCAGATCGCTATACACAAAGTCTCGACTACGCCCGACGACCCGTCGCGCGCCATCATCCAAGGCATTGCTGAAATCTGCCGCGACAACGGCGTCGCCACGGGTGCCATCGATTACGTGCTGCACGGTACGACGACTGCGACCAATGCCGTGCTCGAGCACAAAGGCGCCTGCGCCGGTATGCTAACCAACGAAGGCTTCCGCGACATCATTCACATCGCGCGGCACCAGCGGGCCGAGCACTACTCGATCATGCAGGAGTTGCCGTGGCAGAACCGCCCGCTGGTCAAACGGCGTCACCGCAAGGTGGTGAAGGGCAGGCTTGTTCCGCCGCACGGTGATGAACTTGAGCCGCTCGATGAGGCCGGCGTGATTGCGGCGGCGCACGCCTTGAAAGCCGAAGCGGTCGAGGCGGTCGCAGTCTGCTTTCTGTTCTCCTATCTCAATCCCGCACACGAGGAGCGCGCGAAGGCGATCCTTGAGCGGGAGCTGCCAGGGGTTTTCGTCGTGACCTCCGCGTCGATCTCGCCGCAATTCCGCGAGTACGAACGGTTCACGACCGCGTGCCTCTGCGCCTTCATCGGACCGAAGATGCGCGGCTATGTCGGACGCCTGGAGGCTGCGCTGCGCGATGCCGGCCTCCGCTCTGAATTGCGGGTCATGGCATCCAACGGCGGCGTCGCGACACCAGCGATGGTCAGCGAAAAGCCGGCGATGACGCTCCTTTCCGGTCTCGCCGCAGGCGTGCTCGGCGGCGCCTGGATCGGCGCTTCGGGCGGGCGGCGCAAGCTCGTCACCTTCGACATCGGTGGCACCAGCGCCGACATCGGCATCGTCGTCGAAGGCCGCTTCGCCGAGACCGATGCACGCAGCACGTCGATTGCCGGGTTTCCGTTGCTGTTGCCGATGATCGACATCCACACCATCGGCGCTGGCGGCGGCTCGATCGCCTATATCGATCATGGCGGCGCGTTCCGCGTCGGACCGCGCAGCGCCGGCGCCGTGCCGGGCCCGGCCGCTTACGGCCGCGGAGGCAGCGAGCCGACCGTGACCGACGCCAACCTCGTTCTCGGCCGGCTCGACAAAAACGATTTCCTCGGTGGCAGCATGCGGCTCGACGAGGGCGCCGCGCACCGCGCCATCGAAAAGCTCGCCGACGCCCTTGGAATGGACAAGCTCGACGCTGCCGAGGGCGTGCTCACTGTCATCAACAGCAACATGGCGAACGCAATCCGCTCGCGCACGGTGCAGAAGGGGATCGACCCCCGAGAGTTTGCCCTTGTCGCCTTTGGCGGCGCCGGCCCGCTGCACGGGGTCGAAGTCGCCGCCATGCTCGGTTTCCCGGAAGTGATCGTGCCGCCTTATCCCGGCATCACCTCTGCGATGGGACTCCTGACCACCGATCTGAAATACGACATCATCCGCACCGAGTTCCAGGTCAGCGGCAACGTCGATCTTGAGCGAATCAACGCTGATTTGGCTGCGATGGAATTGCAGCTCAAGAAGCAATTTGTCGCCGATCATCTGCAACCCGAAGACCTGACTTTTGTCCGCGATGGGGACCTGCGCTACGTGGGCCAGGGCTATGAACTCAAGATCCCGTTTCCAGTCGGCGTGATCGGCAAAGGAGCGCTTGAAGAAATCTGGCTACGTTTTCACCAAGCGCACAAGCGCGAGTACGGGCATTTCTTCGCTGACAGCCCGATCGAAATCGTCAACATCCGGGTTGTAGGCTTGGGCCGGCTGCCGAAAATCGCCAAGCTCACCGCACCGCAGGGCTCGACGCTGGCGCGGGCGCGGGTCAGGACCGGGCGGTGCGTGTTTCGTATCGACGGCGAACAGCGCTCGTTCGAAACCGCGTTCTATCGCCGGCATCTCTTGCCGGTCGGCGAGTCCTTCGCCGGTCCCGCGATTGTGCTGCAGAAAGATTCGACGACGGTCGTTCCGCCAGGCTGCGTCGCCATCAACGATCCGGCCGGCAATCTCATTCTGAAAGTCTGAAGGGGAGGGCGATGAACGATTCAAGTCTATCCAACCGCCGCCAGCAGCCGCCGACCCGCGTCGACCCGATCACCGGGGCCGTCATCCAGGGCGCGCTCGAGAACATCGCCATCGAGATGGGCCACAAGCTCATGCGCATGAGCTACTCGAGCATCATCCGCGAGTCGGAGGATTTCGGCGCCGCGCTGACCGACGCCGAGGGCCGGCAATTGTGCGAGTGCAAGATGTCGACGCCGCTGCAATCTGGCCCGATCCCCGGCTATATCCGCGGCATCCGCAAAAAGTTCGAGGCCCGCGGCGACGTGTTCCGTCCGGGCGACGTGATCATGCACAACGATCCGTATGGCGGTGCCTCGCATGGCCCCGACGTGGCGTTCTGTGTTCCGGTGTTCGATGGCGGCGACCTGATCGGGTTCTCGGTTACGACCGCGCATCACCTCGACATCGGCGCCCACACGCCCGGAAGCTGCGGCATCGTCGATGCGGTCGACACCTATGCGGAGGGACTTCAGTTCAAGGCAATCAAGGTCATCGACCAGGGCAAACGTAACGAGGCGGTCTGGGAGATCGTGCGCGACAACATTCGCATTCCCGATCTTGTCGTGGGTGACATGAACGCACAGATCGCAGCCGCACAGATCGGCGCGCAACGTTATCTCGATCTCGTGAACCGCTACGGCCGCGCCACCGTGCATGGCGCCTACGAAGACCTGATGGACTATTCCGAACGGATGATGCGCAAGGCCATCAGCGACATTCCCGACGGTGTCTATGCAGCCGAAACCTTCATCGACGGCTATCTCGACGACCCGGACCCGGCGCGCCGCGATCTTAAATTTGCCGTCACCATCACGGTGCGCGGCGACGAGCTCACGGTCGACCTGACCGGTACCTCGCCGCAGGTCTCCGACCGGCCGATCAACCTGCCGTTCGAGGGCACAGTCGACTGCGCGATCTGGCTGACGCTGCGCTCGATCCTGCTCGACAGCGCGGTCTACGGCAACATTCCGCAGAACGACGGTATCACCCGACCCATCACTATCGTTGCCCCTAAGGGCACGCTCGCGAATCCGATTTTTCCGGCGCCGGTGATCGCACGATTTTCTCCTGGCAATCAGCTTGCCGATACGGTGATGAAGGCGCTCGCGCCGGCGGTGCCGCGCCAGGTCAGCGCCGGCATCGGCAATTTGCGCGTCATTGCTTTCAGCGGCGTCGTCAAGGAGCGGCCCTGGGTCCACATGGAAATTTTTGAGGGCAGCTACGGCGGCCGGTACGGCCTCGACGGCATGGACACGGTCGATACGCTCTACGCCAACACCCGCAACAATCCGATCGAAGACATTGAATCGCATCTGCCGCTGCGCGTTGACCGCTACGAACTGCGCGAGAACGTGGTGGCGGCGGGCGAGTGGCGCGGCGGTGTCGGCTCGGTGCGAGTCTTCACCTATCTCTCCGAAGGCGGCTTTTCTGTCGAGGGCGACGGCCAGAAACATCGGCCATGGGGATTTGATGGCGGAGAAGACGGTTATCCGGGCGGATTGACCATGCAGACAAAAGCAGGCGTGAGCCGGGTGCTGCCTTCAAAGGTGCCCTATCAGAAAGTCGGGCCGGGCGACCGGCTGATTACGTACGGTCCAAGCGGCGGCGGCTACGGCGATCCATTCCGCCGCGATCCGGCGGCGGTGCTCGACAATGTGCTCGATGGCCTGTTCTCCCCCGAGGCCGCGCGCGAACATTACGGTGTCGCTATTGTCGACGGAGCGGTCGACGCGGCCGCGACCGAGAAATTGCGAAAGTCAGCGAACTGAATAGCTCGCGGCGCCCACTTGGCACCGCGCTATGTACCGGCATAACTCATGTGTGGCTTGAAGAAATGTGTCGGCGCGCCGTATCGATTGGCGCTCTTTGTACCGGGCACAAATAGCATCACAAGACAAAGCAGAACGCCGACGGCCGGAATGAACGCCACCAAACATATTCCGCCGGACGCGCCAACATCGTGAAGACGTTTCGCCAAGCCAGCAAGGGTTGCCCACTTGCACGCGCCTATGAAAGCGAAAAGAGAGATCATCGCGATCGTGTTGCCGTCGCCGTCATCGAACGCATGGAACAGCCCAATAGCCACCACGAACCCGGCAACGAGCGCAAATATCGACACGAAATACACGGTTGCGTATTCCCTGCGGTTCATCCGTCCAGAAAAGCTAAAGCAGGTTCGCAGGAAGGACATCCGGGCCTCCGCCGGTAAGGCATAAGTATTCTATTGTTCCTTGGTCGCCGGTGCGGCTGCAAAGGTTCAAGAAAGATCGGCCGCGAGACCGCCAGCTCGCCGAGCAAATCGACAAGGCGCTTTGGGGGAGTAGACCCACGGGTCTTACGGTGTCCCTCGGACGCCGTGCTCCAAGCTAATACGGCTGCATTCACAGCCATTTAGCGCAATTCATGGCGCGATCAAGCCGGAACATCGCGGCGACCGTTCGCGATGGCTTAGCGCCGGATGAACCTTTCCCAACGCTCGCGCGACAGACGGGTAGTGACGAACCGATGGAGTCTCAAATGAGCACCCAGGTCATGTCCCAAACCCGATATCCGAGCCGCACCCGGTTCGTTCTGGTCAACGATCGCACCCCGCGCGCCGACGCGTACTGCGCACTGTGTTGCGAACCGATCGAACAAGGCTACGTCCGCGAACCGCAAACCCGCTTGCTCTATTGCGATGTGCAGTGCTTCGCCGGACACGAAAAGATGGCGATGTTGACAATCGAAAAACGCGCGAGGAAGGTGTCATGACATACGCAAATCTCAATTATGCACCGGCCAACAACCTGGTGTCTCGCCAGCGAAGCCCGTTTGGCCAGCCGCGCTTCACTTCAAGAAAATGCCGCAAAGGCTTTGTGCAGCGGCCGTCACAGGTTCGACGCAAGCAGCCAGCGGCAAGCTACTTCGAATTGCTGATGTCGTTGCCGGCGCGGGCGACCTTGCCCGAGCTGATGCAGGCCGCGGCTTCGTGACGAAACGCGCCCGGCGAATGAGCCCGCATCGCGCCGCTATAACACCGGGCGACGCATGATCTCGAAATGCTCAAGGAGTTTGACGAACGCGTGCAGCCGCTCGCGACGATAGGCCTCAACGTCGAGATTTTCGTAATCGAGAAAACCCTTCCGGGTCCGCAGACCGATACGGCCTTCGTGCATGTTGTGCTCGACGATATCCGGGGCCGCATAACGATCGTTCTGCAGCGCGCCTGTGAGATAGCGGCTGGCGTAGTAGAGAATGTCGCCGCCACCCCAATCGATGAATTCCAGGAGGCCAAGCACCGCAAAGCGAAGGCCGAAGCCATATTTGATTGCTTTGTCGACGTCGGCGGCACTGGCGACGCCTTCCTCAACCAGGCGGGCCGCCTCGTTCATAGCGAGCGCCTGAATACGCGGCACGATAAAGCCCGGCCGCGCCGCGCACACCACCGGGACCTTGCCAATGCTTTCGAGCAGGCCCTTGAGTCGCTCGACCACGCCCGGATCGGTGCCGGCGCCCGGTGAAACTTCGACGAGCGGCACCAGAAAGGCGGGATTGAGATAATGCGCGTTCAGGAAACGCTCCGGCGCGGCGACGGCAATCGAGAGATCGTCGACCAAAATTGTCGATGTGGTTGAGGCGATCATCGGCTGCGGTCCGGCCGCGGCTGAAGCCCGCGCCAGCACGTCACGTTTCAGGTCGAGCACTTCGGGGACGCATTCAAAGATCACGGCGGCGCCGCCGAGCGTTGCGGCGGCATCTGCTTCGCGAATGACCGAGACGCGCCTGACAATTTGGCCTACTGCAGCCGGCGGAAATAATCCGAATTGGGCGAGTGTTCTCAGCGTCGCCTCAACTTCGCCGACCGCTTCATCCGCCGTTTTCCCGAAGCCGGCCTGATCGCGGACTTTCACATCGACGATCGTTACCGGGTGGCCGGCGTAGGCGAACATCACCGCGATGCCGCGCGCCATGCGGCCGGCGCCGAGGCAGGCAATGAGCGCGCGATCGTTCACCGCAGCCCCTCGGTCAGCAGCGTTTTCAGTTCGGCCGCGCTCAACGCGCCGAGACCAAGGCCGTCGAGCGTTCGTCCGGTTTGCAGGAAATCTTCGCTGCAAATGGCGGATCCGAGGGCGACGAAAGCACCGGACAGCGGCGTGGCAATCCCGGCGCGTTTGCCGGCGGACACCAGGAAGGACGATCCAAAGCGCACGTCCTCCATCATGTAGCGATGCTCGGTCAGAACGATACGCTCGCGCCAGTCGCCGGAATCGGTGAGCTTGTCATGGGAACCGCGGCCATACATCCATTCATCGCCTTCGCGCGCATAGTGATCGGCGAGCGGGAAGTGCGGCGGGCCGTACCCGAGCGCCTCGCGGATGGCGATACGCTCGCGGTCGAGGGCGTCGGTGACGCGGCGGACCGCAGGCTGGGTGCCTTCCTTGTGAATGTCCCAGCGGTCGAAATGCTCCAGCGGCGCCGCGTTCATAACGATGAGCGGCGGGTGGATGATTGGGCCCGCGTTCATCAGAGCGCCCGACAAGGCGTCGCCGCACGGTTCAATGACGCCGGGGAAGGCTTCGCCGATGACGGCCAACGCGCGGTCGCGCAGTCGCAGTGGAAACACACCGGTCGGCAGGCGTTTGGCGCGCACCGTGATCGCCGCCTCGAACGGACCGTGCTTGCGGGTGAGCCAGGGCAGCGTGCCGGTCTCGGCAAACGCCACCTCAGCGCGATTGCCAGCCGCTTGCGCGGCTTTCGCAAACACGAATGAGCCGAATGTGCCGGGCGGCAGAAACACCACTTGCCCGGCGATCAGATGTGGCGCGAGCGCGCGGGCGATGTCCGCTTGTGCCAGCGCCGGGGCAGGGCAGACGATCAATTCAGCGGCGTGAACCGCCGCGGCAATGTCGTTGGTGACCAGTTCCGGTTTTGCTTCGTGCCGGCCGCGGAAATCCTTGACGACGATGACGCTCCCCGCCGCCCGGTGTGCCGCGACGGCCTCACGGTCGCGGCGCCAGAGCCGGACCTCATGGCCAGCCAGCGCGAAATCACCGGCCGCGGCGAACGAACCATTTCCACCACCAAGTACGGCGATGCGCATGCAGCGTGCTCCTGCTTATCTTAGCGCTTACTTAGATTTCCGAACGCCGTTTGATGTCAATAACAACGCCAAGGGACGCGATTTGAAACGCTCAGCCGAACGGCTTGATGCTGTCGGTGACAGAATCGGCGATAGCCTCTTTCGAAATAATGCCGACGATTTCGGAGGGCCGCCCGCGACCGCCGTCTTTGACCACTACTGCCATAGCGGCGTTGCGCCGCCCCATGCGCTGAACGACGTCGAACATGATGTCGGCCTCGCGCGCGATGGTGAAATTGCGCTGCGCGACGTCGCCGAGATGAACACCGCTGTAAGCATCCTCGACGCCACGGCGGAGCCCGATGTTGACGCGTACGACCCCGGCGATGTGATTGCCACGCGTGACCACCACGTGCTTGAAGCCGGCTCCGCTCGCATGCTGGCGCAGGAAGGCATCGAAGTCGGCCTCAGCGCCGAGGATCGTTACGTCTTTCTCCATCACTTCGCCGGCGCGGCGCACCAGGAACATGTTGGCATGCAGCGCTTTCGGCACGAAATGGCCGCGGCCGATGAGCTTGATGGTGTAGATGTTCTCCGGCGAAAGCAGGCGCCGCACCCCGATCGCGAGAGCCACTGCGATGATGCTGGGCATCACCAGGTCATAGTCGCGGGTCATTTCGAAAATCATAGTGACGGCGGTCATGGCGGCGCCGGTCCCGCCGCCGACCATCGCGGCCATGCCGATGATGGCGCAAGTCGTTACGCCGAAACTCTCGACCGGACTCATGGCGTTGACCAGGAGCCCGAAGGCTCCGCCGATGGTGGCGCCCATGAACAGTGAGGGCGAAAAAATACCGCCCGAGGACCCGGCGCCAAGACTTACCGAAGTCGCTGCCAGTTTTGCTACAAACAATAACAACAGCAGCCACGGCAGCGTGAGCTTGCCCGAAAGGATCGCCTGGATGGTGGAATAGCCGACACCCTCGACGTAGTAGTGCCCGGCGGTGCGAAATAGCACGTAGATGAGCACGCCGATCATCAGCATGCCGACGATATTGCGCAGATAGGGATTGCCAATGCGGTCGAAAACATACTCGGCCAGGCTCAGGCCCCGGATGAAGGCGGTCGCCGCGAGTTCAATGACCGCCCCAAGCAGGGCATAGAGCAACAGCGCGGGCAGCGACGCTGGCGCTTGAGACGCGAGCAGCGCGTCTGGAATGGCGAATGCGGGGTAGATGCCGAAGAAAATACGGCCAACGAAAGTAGCCGTGCCCGTGGCGAGCGCGACCGGAAGAAATGTGCGCGCGCTCAATTCCGGCATCATCAACTCGATGGCGAACATCACACCGCCAATCGGCGTATTGAATGTCGCGGCGATGCCGGCGCCGGCGCCCGCAGCGACGAGCGTAATGCGCTGCCACGGCGCCATGTTGACGATCTGTCCGAGCGTAGAGCCGATCGCGGACCCGATCTGGATGATCGGTCCTTCGCGGCCGACCGCGGCGCCAGTTCCGATCGATAAAGCCGATGCCAGCGATTTGACGACAGCGACGACCGGGCGGATCACGCCGTCTTTGTAATAGATCGCGTCCATCACCTCCGGCACGCCGTGACCGCGGGCTTCCGGCGCAAAATTCGTGATCAGGAAGGTGACTATCAGGCCGCCGACGACCGGGACCAGAATGATGAATGCACCCCAAGGACCTGGCGGCGTGAATATGCTCGCGTCGTAATCGATCGCAAACAATCCGAGGAAGGCGACGTTGTGGACTATGCCGATAAGCGCCCGAAACAGCACCGCGCCGAAGCCGGTGATCACGCCGACAACAATTGCAAGCAGCGACAGGCGCAATAGCCCAAGCCGCAATGGCCGCCTGAGTTTCATTCCACGCGGGCGCGCTTTAGAGTTGGCGGATCGAACCGAAATCCCAAGCCGAGCCGTTCGGATTTTCGCCAACTCGGATCGTCGTATCGCTTAGGAAGGTGTACGGCGGCACTGGCAGGTTGTAAGGCGCCGGCACCCCGCTGTAGACCCGGCCCGCTCCGTCATATTTTGAGCCGTGGCAGGGACAGAAATAGCCGCCGAGCCAGCTGGAGACCGGAGTCGAGGCGCTCGGTTGTGGATAGAACATCGGGATGCAGCCAAGATGCGTACAAATACCGACCAGTACGCCAAATTCCTCTTTGATCGAGCGATGCCAATTGGTCGCGTACGGCGCCTGCTGGATCTGCTGGGAATTCGGATCGGACAGCTGCGAAGTCAATTTGGGATCTTGCAGCGTTTTGACCTGATCCGCCGTGCGGTGGAAAACGAAGATCGGGCGTTCGCGCCAGCGGATCACGACCTGCTGGCCGGGCTCGATCTTGCTGATGTCGAGGTCGACGGGTCCGCCCGCGGCCAGTGTCGAGGCGTCCGGGTTCATCTGCGCGATCAGTGGCACCAGCACTGCAAGGCCACCGACTGCGCCGACGGTGCCGGTGGCGATATAAAGGAAATCGCGGCGCGACGGTGCTTCCGGGTGTTCGATGCCTGTTGCGGTTGATGCACTGCTCGCCATGGTCGCGCCTTTCTCAGCCCGGTTCTGCGCGCTTATATTGGCGCGGGCGGGCGGCAGTCAATCAAGCACTTGCAAGCGCGGCTTTTGCGCGCGCCAAGGTGTTTTCGGGCGTTCCGGAGGCGTCGATTGCGGTCCAATCGAGAGCGCCCAGATCGTAGCGTTCCTGAGCCTGCGCCACCTCGGCGTCGGCATCGGACGCGTCATGAGCGCGGGTGCCGACGCGGTTCAGCCGGGTCTGCAAGTCCGCGGTAAGGAATAGCCCCCGCAAGGTTAAATTGGCTGATTCTGCCGCGTCGGCAATGTCGGCCCGCTCCTCTGCCTCCGCAAAGACTGCGTCGACAATCACTGAGTGCCCGGCGGCGAGAACGCGGCGCGCCTTGTCGATAAGCGTCGAACACACGCGAGCAGTGACCTCATCCGTGTAACCATCGGTCGGCAATTTTTCGGCCTCATCGATACCAAACAGCGCTTTGCGCTCCACATCCGAACGGACGATGACCGCGCCGGGCATCGGCTTTAATTCCGGCGCCAAGGCACGCGCGAGTTTGGTCTTTCCAGTCCCGGACGAGCCGCCGACGGCGACGAATTTGGGTGCGGGCGGTGCGATCGCTTGTCGGGCGAAGTTGAAATAGGCCCGCGCCGAGCGAGAAATCGAAGTCTCGGTCGGACACTTTGGCGCGCTCCAGACGAGCAGCAGTGACCTTAGCGCGGATTGATGCGCGCATTGACAGGAAGAACGGCAAGGTTGAAAGCGCCTCGAGGTGCTCAATCCGATGCGTCTGCGTGAGGTAGCGGTTGAACACCACGTTGGCAACGAACGCGAGCCCGCGTTCCAGGAGATCCATCAGTAAAAACGCGAGGTCATACAAGACGTCGCCTGTGGCGATGATGTCGCTGAACTCGATGGCATCGAACAGCACCGGCTTGCCGCCAATCAGCGCGATGTTGCCGAGATGAAGGTCGCCGTGGATGCGCCGGACGAAACCGCGCTGGCCGCGTTCCCGCAGCAGCGGGACAATGCGCTGATAGGCTTCGCGGCTGGCGCGCGCGAGGGCATCGATTTCTACAGCTGGAAAGATGTCCGGGTATTGCGCGAAAACTTCGACGTGTTCGTCGACATAGCCGCCAAGCGCCGCAATCCAGTTTTCAGCTTCCGCCACCAGCGTTTTGGCGTGAGCCGCGGCCACGGCGCGGCCGAGCGCATCGGCCAAGGCCTCATCGATCTCGCCGGCAAGGTGGTCGAGCGTGCGCGTCTCGTCAAAGCGCTGCATGTCGACTGCCCATTCCGCCGGCACGCCCGAGCCGCCGACAGCGAACTTTCCGTTTGCATCGCATGTGATCGGCACGACGCCGTGATAGATTTCCGGTGCATAGGGAGCGTTCACCGACAGTTCGGCCTCGCAGGCCGCTTTGCGCTTTTCCAGCGTCGAATAATCGAGAAACGGAAACCGCACCGCGCGCTTGACCTTGAGCGCGCGGTCCCCGGCGAGAAACACGGATGCCGCATGGGTGTCGATGCGCGTTACTTTGGCGCCGCCGTGAGTCGCAGGATCGGCGAGAAAGGCAAACACTGCTTGCTGACTTTGGTCCTCGTCGCTCATGCAGCCGAAACCCTTTGCCGATATGCTGGGGACGTTCACGCGCGGTCAAAACACTGGACTACAGGTGCAGGTCGCGGCAATCAGAGTTTACAACACCCGGCGCGGCCAATCGGCTGCGCCTTATCGGGAGAAACCGATGCGCGGTAAGGACAACAACCGTACGGCGGCAGAGGTTCTGGTCGATCAATTGCGCATTCACGGCGTCCAGCATGTGTTCTGCGTACCGGGCGAAAGTTATCTCGCCGCCATCGATGCGTTTCGCGACAGTGACATAGCCGTCACCGTATGCCGGCAAGAAGGTGGGGCGGCGATGATGGCCGAGGCGGTGGGCAAGGCGACCGGCCGTCCCGGCGTTTGTTTCGTCACCCGCGGCCCGGGCGCCACCAATGCCTCGCCCGGCATCCACATTGCCCGCCAGGAACTCGACGCCGCTTGTCATGTTCGTCGGCCAGGTCGCCCGCGACATGACCGAGCGCGAAGCGTTTCAGGAACTCGATTACCGCGCGGTATTTGGCTCAATGACCAAATGGGCGACCGAGATCGACGATCCCGCGCGCGTTCCCGAAATCGTATCGCGGGCGTTCCACACTGCCGCCAACGGACGTCCGGGCCCGGTTGTCGTCAGCTTGCCTGAAGACATGCTGACCGAGCGCATCGCGGTCGACGACGCGCCGCCGTTTACGCCGATCGAAACCTCGCCGGGCTCAGACGAGATGGCAAAGTTCGCCCAGCTCTTCGGTGCCGCGCGCGCGCCGATTCTGATCCTGGGCGGCAGTCGCTGGTCACAGGAAGCATCCGACCGGATCGCGCAATTCGCGCAAAAATACGCGCTGCCGGTGTGCACCACGTTCCGCCGCCTGCACCTCTTCGACGCGCTCCATCCTTGCTACGCGGGCGACCTCGGCATTGGTCCGAACCCGAAGCTGGTCGAGCGCATCAAATCCGCCGATCTGGTTGTTCTGGTTGGCGGACGCATGGGAGAATTGCCGTCGCAGAGTTACACGCTATTCAACATTCCACGGCCGCAGATGACGTTCGTGCATGTCCATCCCGGCGCTGAAGAGCTTGGCCGCGTCTACAGTCCGCATCTGCCAATCAATGCCACACCGACGGCGTTCGCGGCCGTGCTCGAGCACCTGGAGATCGCCGCCGGTTCGCGCGGTCAGGCCGACGTGGCACATGCCGACTATCTCGCCTGGACCGAGAAGCCGACCGAGCAGCCGGGCGGAGTCAATCTCGGTGCAGTCATGGTGTGGTTGCGGGACAATCTTCCTGGCGACGCCATCTTGTGCAACGGCGCTGGCAATTACGCCGCCTGGATCCATCGCTTCTTTCGCTTTCGCCGTTTTGGCCAGCACATCGCGCCAACCTCTGGCTCGATGGGATATGGCGTGCCGGCCGCGGTCGCGATGAAGCGACTCTATCCTGAGCGTCAAATTGTCTGCGTCGCCGGCGATGGCGATTTCTTGATGAACGGGCAGGAATTTGCGACTGCCGTCCAGTACGGTTTGCCGTTTGTCGTTGTCATCGCCGACAACGGCATCTACGGCACCATCCGTATGCACCAGGAGCGCGAATATCCCGGCCGCGTCATTGCCACCGATTTGCGCAATCCGGATTTTGCGGCTTATGCCCGCGCGTTTGGCGGCTTCGGCGTCAGCGTCGAACGCACCTCTGACTTCCCTGCGGCGTTCAAGGAAGCGCAGGCATCCGGCAAGCCCGCCATCATTCGGCTTGCCATCGATCCGGAAGCGATCACACCGGTCACGACGCTCGCAAAAATTCGCGCCAAGTCGCTGGCGGAGAAGAACCGCTAAGCTAAGAGAAAGCCTCGGCGGCGATCCGCAGACGGAAGACGGTGTTACGGGAACGGTTGGCAGCAGTAGGCTGATTGCGATTGTATTGAATAATAATTCATTTATTAGTGGGTCGCGTTTCTGCAACCGCTGACCGCACGAGTCGTGCCTTATCGCCGGACCGAGAATGTCAATCGCCGTCTGGCGGCGCGCCGTGACGCGATCGTTGCTGCGGCGCGAATTCTCGCCAGCGAAAGCGGCATGGCGGCCGTGCAGATTGCGGCGGTCGCGGCCCGGGCCGGGATCGCGACCGGAACGGTGTATCGCTACTTTCCCGCCAAGATCGACCTTGTCGCGGCCCTGCTCAAGGAGATCACCGAGCGCGAGATCGGCGCCTTACAGCGCGCAGCCGCCGGCGCGCCCGGTCCGCTGTCGGCGCTTGCGGCGGCGATCATGACCTTTGCGGCGCGCGCCTTGCGTGACCGCCGGCTTCTGTTTGCGGTGATCGCCGAACCGATTGACGCCGAAATTGACGCCGTCCGCACTGCCTTCCGTAAATCGCTGGCGGCGGAATTCGCGGCCAGGATCGCCGCGACGGTGGCTGCGCGCCACTTACCCGAACAGGATGCGGCATTGGCGGCCGCAGCCCTGACTGGCCTTCTCGTTGAAGGGCTGATTGGGCCGCTTGCACCGGATCCTTCCGGCCACGAACGCGACGTCGTGCAGTCGCTAACACTGGTCGCCCTGCGCGCGCTTGGCGTTGCTGACGCCCGCGCACGCGGGCTTGTTGTGCAGACGGCGATGCCGACTGGCTGACGCCGCTACGTCTTGGTCGGCTAGCCCAAGCGGCCGGCCGTCGCCGGCCGGCCGCTTGTTAGTCGCAAGCTGCGGCTCGTCAGCTGCCCGAACCCGAGATCACCTCGCCGAACAACTTCCAGGTTTCACCCTCGAACTTTTGCAGTTGCATCTGTTTGATCGGAGCGAAATCAGTGGCGCTGGTCGATACGCTGATGCCCGGCAGCAGCATCGGCAGTTTCAGGTCGTGAATTGCGGCCGCCTGTTTCATGATGTTCTCGCGAGTGAGGTTGTCACCGCTTGCCTTGAGCACCTCCACCAGGGTTTGCGCAGCCGAGTAGCCGTAGACGTTATTCACGTCGGCAAGGCTGCCGCTCGAGTAATATTTCTTCATGAACTCCAGCCAATCCTTGTATTCCTTGGTACTCTGCCACTGCGGATCGTTGGGGTCTTTCAGATAGCCGGCGGTGATGATGCCGGCGGCCTTCTCGAATCCTGCCGGCTTCATTACCGATCCAACCGAGGCCGATACGTTGGTCAGGAAAAATGACGGCTTCCAGCTGAGATCATAGACTTTGCGGATGGCTTGGGCGGCGAATTTGGGGATTGCCGCCACCAAAAGGGTATCGGCACCGGTACCTTGCAACGACACGATTTGTGAATCGACCGTCGGATCGGTGGTCTCGTAGGTCTGGCTAGCGACGATCATCTTGTCGGCTTTGTCGCCTAGGGCCTGGCGCAAGCCGACCAGGTAGTCCTTGCCGAAATCATCGTTCTGATAAAGTACCGCGATCTTGGCGTTGGGCAGGTTCTTGAGGATGTAACGGCCATAGATGCGCGCCTCGATCCGATAGCTCGGCTGCCAGCCCATCGTCCAGGGGAACTTCTTCGGATCGTTCCACTTGTCGGCGCCAGTGGCGACGAACAATTGCGGCACCTTGTTGTCGTTCAAATAACCCTGCACCGCCGTATTGGGAGGCGTGCCGAGTATGTTGAAAGTCAGCAATACTTGGTCTTGCTCGACCAATTGCCGCACCTGCTCGACGGTTTTCGGCGGGCTGTAGGAGTCGTCGCGGCTGATAAGGTTGATCTTGCGGTTACGGATGCCGCCCCGCTCGTTCATCATGGCGAAGTAGGCGGATTCCAATTTGCCGATGGTGCCGTAGGCGGAAGCCGGGCCGCTATACGGCATGGTCTGGCCGATCTTGATCTCGGCGTCGCTGGCGCCGGGTCCGTATTGGCCGGCGGCGAGGGCCAATCCGGTTCCCAGCGCCAATGCGGCCGCCGCCAGGCTAGTTATCAGAGTTTGTTTCTTTGTCATGACGATGGTTCCTCTCCTTTGGGCTTGCTTCCTCTCGTTTAGATTTTGTCGGACCCGTTCAACTGCCGGACGCCGAGATCACGTCGCCGAACAGCTTCCAGGTGGCGCCGTCGAACTTCTCCAGTTGCATCTGCTTGATCGGCGCGAAATCGGTCGCGCCGGTCGAGAGCGTGATGCCGGGGAGCAGCATCGGCAGCTTTAGATCGTGAATACTCGCCGCCTGTTTCATGATGTTGTCGCGGGTGAGATTGTCGCCGCACGTCTTGAGCACGGCGACCAAAGTCTGCGCATAAGAGTAACCGATCGCGCCCTGCACGTCGGCGAGATTGGCGGACGCGTTATATTTCTTCATGAACGCCCGCCACTCTTTGTATTCCGGCGTGTTCTCCCATTGCGGGTCGGTCGGGTCCTTGGCGAACGCCGCCGAGATGATGCCGACGCCCTTCTCAAATCCGGCGTTCTTCATCACCGTTCCGACCGAATTGGAAACCGAACTGAGGAAGTGCGTCGGCTTCCAGCCGATATCGTAGATCTTGCGAATTTCCTGGGCCGCGAATTTAGGGATGGCTGCGGTCAAGAGCACGTCTGCACCGCTCGCCTGCAGCGCCACGACTTGCGAGTCCAGAGTTGGGTCGGTGGTCTCATAGGATTGGGTAGCGATGATCATTTTGCCCGCCTTATCACCAAGTCCGTCGCGCAGGCCGTTGAGATAGTCCTTGCCGAAATCGTCGTTCTGGTAGAGCACGGCGATCTTTGCGTTCGGCAGGTTCTTGAGGATGTAATTGGCGTAGATGTGCGCCTCGGTGCCGTAGCTCGGGATCAGGCCGATGGTCCACGGAAAGTGTTTGGGATCGTTCCACTGGTCGGCGCCGGTGGCGACGAACAGCTGCGGCACCTTGTTGTCGTTCAGATAAGCGTGAATGGCGACGTTAGTTGGGGTGCCGAGCGTACTGAAAACAAACAGCACCTGGTCTTGTTCGACCAGCTGCCGTACCTGCTCGACGGTCTTTGGCGGGCTGTAGCCGTCGTCGCGGCTGATGAAGTTGATCTTGCGGCCATTGATGCCGCCTTGCTCATTGATCCTGGCGAAATATGCGGCCTCGGTCTTGCCGATGATGCCGTAGGCCGAGGCCGGGCCGCTATACGGCATGGTATTGCCGATCTTGATCTCGCCGTCGCTGGCGCCGGGACCGTATTGGCCGGCAGCAAAGGCAAGACTGCTTACGACAATGAAACCGGCCGCTGACAGGGCTTTCACGATGCTGTGTTTGATTGTCATGGTGTCCTCCCTTGGCATTTATTGAAGGCCATTCTAGCCCTTTCCAGATTAGGCGCCTAACCGCCGGCTCCGGAAATGGCGCTACAACTCATCAGCGTCTCTTCCTTCCTTCGGTGCTCCCAAAAATTCGTCCGCAACCTCTAACTGCCGGACCCCGTCATCACGTCGCCGAACACCTTCCAGGTATTGCCGTCAAACTTCTGCAACTGCATCTGTTTGATCGGGGCATAGTCGTCGGCGCTGGTGGAGATGGTAATACCTGGAAGCAACATTGGCAGCTTCAAATCGTGCAGGCGGGTTGCTTCCTTCATCACGTTCTCGCGGGTGAGATTGTTGCCACAGGCTTTCAGTACCGCGACGAGCGTCTGCGCCGTGGAGTAGCCGTAGACCGTGAAGGCGTCGGCGACGTTGCCCGGAGTATTGTATTTCTTCATCCAGGCCAGCCATTCCTTGTATTCGGGGGTGTCTTGCCATTGCGGATCAGTGGGGTCTTTGGTGTAGGCCGCGGAAATGATGCCAACGCCTTTTTCCAGCCCGGCGGGCTTCATCACCGAGCCAACTGAGGTCGAGACCGAATTGATGAATTGGGTCGGCCGCCAGCCGACATCGTAGACCTTCCGGATCGCGAGCGTGGTGAATTTCGGAATCGCCGCCGTGAGCAGAATATTGGCGCCGCTTCCCTGCAGTGCGACGACCTGGGAGTCGACGGTCGGATCGGTGGTCTCGTAGGACTGCGCAGCGACGACCATCTTGTCGGCTCTACCGCCGAGGCCGGCCCGCATACCTTTGAGATAGTCTTTGCCGAAATCGTCATTCTGATAGAGCACAGCGATGGTCGAATTCGGCAGATTCTTGAGAACGTAGCGGGCGAAGATGCGAGCTTCGGTGCCGTAGCTCGGCTGCCAGCCGATGGTCCATGGGTAGTGCGCCGGATCGTTCCACTGGTCGGCGCCGGAGCCGACGAACAATTGCGGGACCTTATTGTCATTGAGGTAGCCGCGGATCGCAATGTTGGTCGGCGTGCCGAGCGACTGAAACAACAGCAACACTTGGTCTTCCTCGACCAGTTTGCGCACTTGTTCGACCGTTTTTGGCGGGCTATAGCCGTCGTCGCGGCTGATGAAATTGATCTTGCGGCCATTGATGCCGCCCTGATCGTTGATCATCGCGAAGTAGGCTGACAGCGATTTGCCGATCGCGCTGTAACCCGAACCGGGGCCGCTATACGGCATGGTATTGCCGATTTTTATTTCGGTATCGCTGACACCCGGGCCATATTGTCCCGCTGTGGCAGCCAACGAGCCTGCGAGAACAAAGCCCAGTGCCGCCAGCCCGGTCTTAAACGCTCGCTTCGCGGCCATGTTGTCCTCCGATGTTATTCTTTCGTGCTGTCATCGAACGCCGCCCGATGTGGCGTGATCCGCCGTAGCGCCCGATTGACCCAGGGTCCTAGCGATCCGACGACGCCGCGTGGCATTAAATACATGAACAACAACATGGCCAGGCCGTAGATCGCCCACGGCGCCGCGTCGGAAATATCGTTAGCGAGATTCGGGACGAACTGGATGAAGAAGCCGCCGACAATCGCGCCGCCGATGGTGGCAATGCCGCCAACCGCAGAGCCGACCAGAAACGAGACAGACAGAAAGATGCTGTACCCCTCCGGCGACACATAGCCGATGACAATGGCGGCAAGTGCGCCGGCGACGCCAGTGAACAGCGTGGACGTGCCGAAGGCGAGCGTCTTGTAGCGCGCGGTATTGATGCCCATCGCAGCTGCGGCGATTGGATGGTCGCGGATGGCGACAAAGGCTCGGCCGGTACGCCCGTTCAGCATATTGGCGGCGACCCGTATCGCCACCAGCAGGACCATAAGAACAACGAAATAGAGCCAACGATCGCGATCGATGCCGAGTCCAGGGGGCGGCAATGGTTTGACAAGGTTGATGCCCTGCTGGCCGCCGGTCCAATTGTCGAAATATTTGAGCAATTGCGGCGTCGCCAGCGCCATCGCCAGTGTCACCAGCGCCAGATAGGGCCCTTCGAAGCGCAGCGCCGGCAATCCAAACAGCACGCCGAGCACGAAGCAGATCAATCCTGCCGGCGGCAGCGTCGCCCAATAGGGCACGCCATAGCGATGCATCAGGATTGCGGCGGTGTAGGCGCCGGCCGCAAAAAAGCCGCCGTGTCCCAGCGAGATCTGGCCGTTATAGCCGGTGAGAATGTTGAGACCGAGCACGGCGATGGCGTAGATCATCACCATCGTCAGTTCGAACACGTGATACTTGCTCAGACCGAACGGGAGAGCCGCAGCCAAAGCGATTGCCACGAACGCTGCCATCCATCGCCAGGCCCCTGTGGTCAATCCGGCGTAGCGATCGCCGGCAAGCGTTTCCGGAACGATGAGGGTGGCGCTTTTGTGCATCGTTATACCCGCCGCACGATCGCGGTGCCAAACAGGCCGTTCGGCCGGAACACCAGCACCAGAATGATCAACGCAAACGCCACCGTCAGCTTGAGCTGGCTGGCGATCAGATAGGTGCCGACCAGATTCTCGGTGACGCCGACGATCAGGCCGCCCGCGACGGCACCCACCGGACTGGTAATGCCGCCGAGAAGCGCACCGGCGAAAGCGTAGATCAGCACGCCACCCATCATATTTGGATCGAGGAACAGCACTGGCGCCACCATGATGCCTGCTGTTGCGCCGATTGCTGCCGCAAGTCCCCAGCCGATCGCGAGCATGCGGCCAACGGGAATGCCGCAGAGCCTTGCCGATTCCGGATTTTGCGCAGCGGCGCGCATCGCGAGGCCGGTGGAGGTGAAGCGAAAGAACACGAACAAAAGAACGAGCATGAGCAGCGTCACGGCGATCACACCCAAATCCTGCGTCGTCATCAGTGCGCCGAACACTGGCCGGTCGGGGAAGGGGCTGGGGAAATCCTGAACGGTGTAGCTGTAAATCCAGCCGGCGACGGAATTGAAGATCAGCAACAGGCCGATGGTCACGACCACCGCGGCAAGTACCGGTGCGTTTTCGACCGGCCGTATGAGCACGCGCTCGATCGCCATGCCGCCGGCGAACGACACGACCAGCGTAATCAGAAACGCGAGCCAGAACGGCAGGCCGGCATTCACCAGCGTCCAGGCGATGTAGGTGGAGAACATCGCCATCTCGCCCTGGGCGAAGTTCACCAGATCGGTCGCCCGGTAGATCATCACCAGCGCCAGCGCCACGCTGGCGTAGATCGCGCCGGCGGCGACGCCCGAGAATATCTGCTGCAAGAACTGATGCATCGCGGGTCCGTCAGTAGCCGAGATAGGAGCGGCGGATCTGCGGATCGTCGGCGAGCGATTTGGCGGTGCCGGAGGCGACGACGTAACCGGTCTCGATCAGATAAGCGTGGTCGGCGAGTTCCAAGGCGAGGCTCGCGTTCTGCTCGACCAGCAATACGCTGACCCGTTCCTCGCGCTGGATCCGTTCGACGATCATGAAAATGTCTTCGACGATCCGCGGGGCAAGTCCGAACGAGGGTTCATCAAGCACTAGAAGCCGCGGCGCCATCATCAGGGCGCGGGCGATCGCCAGCATCTGCTGCTCGCCGCCGGACAGCGATCCCGCCTGTTGCCGCCGGCGCTGGGCGAGGATCGGAAAATATCCGTACATGCGCTGCATGGTTTCGAGCTGCCGCCCGCGCGTGTAGCCGCCCAGCCGCAGGTTTTCCTCGACGGTGAGGCCAATGAATGTGCCGCGTCCGTCCGGCACATGAGCGACGCCGAGGCCGGCAATTGCTTCGGTGGAGCGGCGGTCGACACGCTTTCCGGCGAAGATGATTTCGCCCTCGCTGCGCACCATGCCGCAGATGGCACGAAGCGTGGTGGTTTTGCCCGCGCCGTTGGCGCCGAGGAGCACGGTCATGCCGCCTTCCTCGACCGCGAGATCGATGCCGTGGACGACTTCGGATTGGCCGTAGAAGGCTTTGACGGTGCGAAGCTCCAGGATCGGCGCCATCAGTGCCGCGTTCCCAGATAGGCCTCGGTGACCGCCGGATTGCAGCGCACATCCTCCGGCGGACCATCGGCGATCACACGGCCGAAATTCAGTACCACCACCTGATCCGAAAGGCTCATCACCAGGCCCATGTGATGCTCGACCAGAAGCACCGTGATCCCGAGCCTGTCGCGAATGGAACGGATTAGTGTACCGAGCTCCGCCACTTCTTCGTGATTAAGTCCGCCCGCAGGCTCATCGAGCAGCAACAATACCGGCCGTGCGGCAAGCGCCCGAGCCAACTCCACGCGCTTTCGCGCGCCGAGCGAGAGGTTTGCCGCCGGTCGCCGTGTCAGCTTCTCGAGGCCGACGAAGGCCAACATTTCCCGCGCTGTTTGATCGAACTTGTGTTCCTCGCTGCGCGTCGATGGGAACGTCAGTGCATCGGTCAGTGGACCATTGCGCCCGCGGGCGTGCGAGCCGACTTTCACATTGTCGAGGACCGACATAGAGGCGAACAGAGTAGGGGCCTGAAAGGTACGCCCAACACCAAGCGCGGCAATGTCGGATGGTGCGCAACGTCGCAACGACTGCCCGTTGAGTATGATGTCGCCGCGGACCTGCCGATAAAGCCGGCTCAGGCAATTGAAGAGCGTGGTCTTGCCGGCGCCGTTTGGGCCGATCAAGCCGACGATGCGTCCCTCATTGACAGAAAAGGTAACGGCGTCTAGCGCAACGATGCCGCCGAAGCGCATGGTCACGTCGGCGATCTCCAGCAAATGCGGAGAAGCGGAATTTTGCGGGCCAGCCGGCATGAGCGGCGGGATTTCGGTCATGCAGATCGAGCCGCCATTGGGCCTTAATCCTCCTCTGCCCTTGTCTTCGTTTCTTTTCTGACGCCCTGCGGCGCCGCACCGATTGCGAGCCCGCTCCCGGCAAATCCCCAAGCCGTCGGAGGGAACAAGGGTTGGTGAAAACGTGACACGCCCACTGTTCGCGCGTCAACGACGCGGACGAGTATATTTTGGGCGAGTATCTTTTGGGCAGACGTTTTGCCGCGCTGCAGCGCAACGCGAACTTAGTGCGACATCAGCACCGGGGCGGTCATTGAGCGGAAAATGCTGCGAGTGACGCCGCCAAGCACAAATTCGCGCAGACGCGAGTGGCCGTAGCCGCCCATAACGATGAAATCGGTGCCGGCGTCCGCGGCGTGCGAGAGGATCACATCAGCGACATCGATGTCGCCGAGCACCGTGCGCTTGACCTCCACCTTGAGACCGTGCCGCGCGAGGTGTTGCGCCATATCGGCGCCTTCGATTTCGTCTCGCTTGCCGCGTTCATTGGTGACGATGACGATCTCGACCTGGCCAGCCTTCTTCAGCAACGGCAACGCGTCGGCGATTGCGCGTGCCGCGGCGCGGCTGCCGTCCCAGCACAACATGACATGCTCAAGCTTGAGTGGATCTTTCTGAATATAGGGCACGATGATCACCGGCCGGCCTGACTCGAACAGGGCGGCTTCGGCGATCACCTCTTCCACGGCGCTTCTCTCCGGTTCTGCTTGCCCGACAATGGACAAGTCGAAACGCCGGGCAATGTGGCCGAACTGTTCGCCGACTCCGGCGAGGCTGGCGCTGAGCGTGAGCGGCTCGGCGGCAACGCCGGCGCGTTTGCATGCGCCGCTAAAGCGGTCGATGGCGGCTTTGCTCGCCGCGGCGTTCTCCCGTTCCTGCGTCTCAATCACGTCGGCGGGGATGTAGCCTGCGCCAGATACCGGGACGATCGGATCGTAAACAAAGGCGAGGCCGGCGAGATGAGCGTCAAACGCGGCGGCGACCGAGATCGCATAGTCGCCGGCCGGGCCCGGCCGTTCGCCGACGCTAAGATTGACGATGATATCTTTGACCATGGGGTAAATCCTCGGGTCTGCGGGCTGTTAACGGACTACGATATAACATTTATCGCAAAGCTGGAGCCGACAGGTTTGCGCAAGATCAAGGGTCGCAGGCGTTCGGTTACTTTTTGATATTGCCCTCGGCATCAAACTGCTTGAGGTAAGCCCACAGGTCGTTGACGTCCTGCTCGTTCTTGATGCCGGCAAAAATCATTTTAGTGCCCGGAATCTTTGCCCTCGGATCTTTGATGTAGTCCTTGAAAGTCGCCTCGCCCCATACGATGCCTGAATTCTTGTTGGCGTCGCTGTAGCTGAAGTTCGGAGCCTGGCCGGAGTGCCGGCCGTCAAGGCCGTTCAATTCGGGGCCAACCTTGTTCGCGGCACCCGGGCCGATAGCGTGGCAAGGCAGGCATTTCTTGAACGAATTTGCGCCCTTCTCGACGTCCTGCGCAAACCCGGTCGTGGTCGAGGCGGCGATCAATGCAGCCGCGATCATCGGCTTCCTCAGCATTCGTGTGTTTCCTTCAACGCGCGTTTTGGGGCCAAGGTATGTGAGGATATTCCAAAGGCAGGTGTGGGCGTTCCAAGGGCGCGCAGCGTCCGCGCGATCGGAAATTTCGCTATCTTCCCCTTTGGCTTTGGCGCGTCAATAGGCGTTAACTGCGCAAAACGTCGCTTGCTCACAAAGCTACGATATAGAACCACGTCAAGTCATACGCAGGCCTAAACCGAAGCCGTACCGTCCCTCTACAACTCGCGCCGGGACGACCACGGCATCTTATTCAGTGCCTTGAGCGGTGCGGCGTTCGGGCAATAATCTTCCCAGACGGGATCTTCGGAATCGCGCGCCAGCTCTCGCGCGCACCGCCTGTGACTTCCGCACATCGCGCAGACTCTTTCCAAATCCTGCAAAGTTCTCCGTTCGGTCTGGCCAACCTCTTTTGGATCGAGATCAAGCGTTTGCAAGCGGTGAAACAAAAGTTCGGCTGCCTCAGAGGCCATGTGCGCGAGCTTGCGGAATTCGGCGGCGGAGACGCCGGCATCTTTTGCCATGCGAGCAATCTCCTCATTGCCGCAGCATCTTAGTTCGGACGCGGAGCCGTCTCCGCTCCAGTCTCGCCACCACCGCGAAAGCGCTTCGAGCGGCGACCAGGCTTTTCGGCTATCGGGCGGGGCTAACATGCGACCCTCCTCTTTGATTGTAGGAATTCTCCATAAAATCATAGGACGGCCGGTTGCTGGCGTTTTGACCTAGATCAACGGCGAACTGCGGCGCCGCAACTCGACCACGCCCGTGCGTTTCCCGCTATAATCACCGAGAAGTTCGAGAATCCGCGGAGATGTTTCAATGCCGGTGACAATGCCGCAACCCGACGACGCAGTGCTGGCCCGCCGCGCCGAGATTGTGACAGCACTCAAGCGCATCGTGCCGGGCGAGGGCATCATCGCCTCCGAGCAGGGCATGCTGCCGTACGAAAGCGACGGACTCACTGCCTATCGCGCACTTCCGATGGTGGTCGCGCTGCCGGAAACGACGGAGCAGGTGTCCGCGGTGCTCGCCTATTGCCACCGTGAAGGCATCAAGGTGGTGCCGCGCGGGGCGGGGACCTCGCTGTCGGGGGGCGCGCTGCCGCTCGGGGATGGTGTACTTCTCGGAATGGCCAAGTTCAATCGCATCCGCGCCGTCGATTTCGACAATCGCGTTGCCGTGGTCGAGCCCGGCGTCACCAACCTTGCGGTCTCGCAAGCGGTCGAGAGCGCCGGCTTCTACTACGCGCCCGACCCGTCATCGCAGATCGCCTGCACCATCGGCGGCAATGTGGCGGAGAATTCGGGCGGCGTGCACTGCCTGAAATACGGCGTCACCACCAACAACGTGCTCGGCTGCGAGCTGGTGTTGATGACCGGCGAGGTTTTGCAGCTCGGCGGCGGCCATCTCGATGCCGCCGGCTACGATTTGCTCGGCATCGTCACCGGCTCGGAGGGGCTGCTTGGCGTCGTCACCGAAGTGACAGTGCGGCTTCTCAAGAGGCCGGAATTGGCGCGGGCTGCGCTGATTGGTTTTACCGCGTCTGAAGACGGCGGCGAATGCGTGGCGCGCATCATCGGCGCCGGCATTATTCCGGGCGGCATGGAGATGATGGACCGGCCGGCAATTCGCGCCGCCGAGGACTTCGTCCACGCCGGCTACCCGCTCGACGTCGAGGCGCTGTTGATCGTCGAACTCGACGGTCCGCGCGCCGAGGTTGATCATCTCCTCGAGCGCGTCGAAGCGATCGCACGGGAATGCGGTGCGGTGACCTGCCGGGTCTCAAATTCGGAAGAAGAGCGATTGTTGTTCTGGGCCGGCAGGAAGGCCGCGTTCCCCGCAGTCGGCCGCATTTCTCCGGACTATTATTGCATGGACGGCACCATTCCGCGGGCGAAACTGCCGCTGGTCTTGAACCGCATGAAAGAATTTTCGGAGAAATACGGGCTGCGCGTCGCCAACGTATTTCATGCCGGTGACGGCAATCTGCATCCGCTGATCCTCTATGACGCCAATAAGCCGGGCGAGCTTGAGCGCGCCGAGGAATTTGGCGCCGACATCCTGCGGCTCTGCGTTGAGGTCGGCGGGGTGCTCACCGGTGAGCACGGCGTCGGCGTCGAAAAGCGCGATCTGATGCCGGTGATGTTTTCCGAAACCGATCTTGCCCACCAACAGCGGGTCAAATGCGCCTTCGACGACAAAAGCCTGCTCAATCCGGGCAAGGTGTTCCCGACGTTGCACCGCTGTGCCGAGCTTGGCCGGATGCACGTCCACGCTGGCCGCGTCGCCTTTCCCGATATTCCGCGCTTTTAGCGGATGCGCGAAAACCTCAAACCGCGCGACGCGGTTGAAGTCGAGCAGGCGATCCAATGGGCGCTCGCTGACGGTAAGGCGCTCGAAATCCTCGCGGGTGCCTCTAAGCGCGTCATCGGCCGAGCGGCGCAATGGGACGCTACCCTCGATCTTTCCGGCCTTTCCGGCGTGACGCTCTATGAGCCGGCCGAACTGGTGCTGTCCGCGAAGGCCGGCACGCCCATCGCCGAGATCGAAGCGCTCGTCGATGCGAGCAAGCAGGAACTGGCCTTTGAGCCGATGGATTATGCACCCCTGCTCGGGGCCGCGGCGCGCGGCGGCACCATCGGCGGAGCGTTGGCGGCAAACCTGTCCGGGCCGCGGCGAATCAAGGCGGGCGCGGCGCGCGATCACTTTCTCGGCTTCAGCGCGGTGTCAGGCCGTGGCGAGACCTTCAAATCCGGCGGGCGCGTGGTGAAGAACGTCACCGGCTACGATCTCTGCAAGCTTCTTGCCGGCTCGTGGGGCACGCTCGCGGCGATGACCGAGGTAACGATCAAGACGCTGCCGCGGGCGGAAACCGAAGAGACGCTGATCGTCGTTGGGCTCGACGATGCGGCGGCCGGCCAAGCCATGACCGTAGCGATGGGGTCGTCCGCCGATGTATCCGCGGCCGCGCACCTGCCGGCGCCGGTTGCGGCCGGCGTCGCCGATATCAATGCGGCCGGTGCCGCGGTTACCGCCTTCCGGATTGAAGGCGTCGCTCCCTCGGTGGTGCACCGCAAACAATTGTTGGAGCAGCTCATGCGTCCTTTCGGCCGCCTGGGCGCGCTGCCCGACACGGCCTCACGCGCGTTGTGGCGGGCGATCCGCGATGTTGCTCCGTTCGCCGCTGGCGGACCAGCAGGGAGCCGCATCATCTGGCGGATTTCGACCCCGCCTGCGCGTGGCGTTGAGGTGGGGCGCGTTCTTGTCGAAAAGCTGCAGGCGGATGTCCTCTACGATTGGGCCGGCGGACTGATCTGGGCGGCGCTACCGCCGGCCGACGATGCCGCTGCAGGCTCCGTTCGTGCGATCGTCGCCGCGGTCGGCGGACACGCTACACTCATCCGCGCGCCTGTCGCTGTCCGCGCCGCAGTCGATGTGTTTACACCCGAGACTGCGGCGCTTTCGGCGTTGACGAAGCGGCTGCATGACAGCTTCGATCCGCGCGGCGTGCTCAATACCGGACGCATGTGGGCGGGCGTGTAGCTATGCAGACCTCATTCACGCTCGCCCAACTGGCCGATCCGGCCGTCGCGGAATTGGAAAAAATCCTGCGCGCCTGTGTGCATTGCGGCTTCTGCACCGCCACCTGCCCGACCTATGTGCTCGACGGCAACGAGCTCGATTCGCCGCGTGGACGCATCTACCTGATCAAGGACATGCTCGAGAATGACCGGCCGGCGACGGCGGAAGTGACCCTTCACATCGATCGCTGTCTGTCATGCCTCGCCTGCATGACGACTTGTCCGTCGGGGGTCCACTACATGCACCTCGTAGACCATGCTCGGGCGCACATCGAGCGCACCTACGACCGGCCGGTAGGCGATCGGGTGCTGCGGACGCTGCTGGCGAACCTGATGCCGTATCCGCAGCGCTTTCGGCTGGCGCTGACAGCGGCGTTACTCGGCAAGCCGTTCACCACGCTTGCCGAGGCGATCGGCTTAAAACGTCTTGCCGCCATGCTGCGTTTGGCGCCCTGGCATCCTCCGCACCGGCCATTGGATCCGCGTACTTTTCCCGCAGCGGGGCCGGATCGAAAGGGCCGCGTGGCGCTGCTTGCCGGTTGCGTCAACGACCTCTTGGCGCCGCAGATCAACGCCTCAGCGATTCGCGTGCTTACGCGCATGGGTATCGAAGTTGTCGTGGCAAAGGGCGTCGGTTGCTGCGGCTCGCTGGTTCATCACATGGGGCGGGAGGACGAGGCGCTGGCGCAGGCGCGCGCCAATATCGATGCCTGGTCCGCGCTCGGGGACATCGATGCAATCGTGATCACCACGTCAGGCTGCGGCACGACGGTGAAGGACTACGGCTTCATGCTGCGGACCGATTCGGCCTACGCCCGGCCGGCGGCGAGGGTGGCCGCTCTCGCCAAGGACGTCAGCGAATATCTGGCCACGCTGCCGCTCACAGCAGACCACAGCGCGCCGCCACTCGTCGTGGCCTATCATTCGGCTTGCTCGCTCCAGCATGGCCAGCGGGTAACGCGGCAGCCAAAGGATTTGTTGCTCAAGCTCGGCTTCGCGGTAAAGGACGTGCCGGACGGCCACCTGTGTTGTGGCTCGGCAGGAACATACAATATTTTGCAGCCGGATATCGCAAGGAGGTTGCGCGAGCGCAAAGTCGGGACTATCGAGAGATTGCGACCTGATGTTATTGCAGCAGGGAATATCGGCTGCATGACTTAGATTGCTGCGGGCACGAAGCTTCCGGCCGTCCATACGGTGGAGCTGATTGATTGGGCGACCGGCGGGCCGTGTCCACCTGCGCTGTTGGAGCATCGGCGGCATTGGCCGGCGCGTCCGTCAGCGGTTTCGGGCTAACGGGGGGCTCGATCGTTTCTTGTGCGTGAACCCGGTCTCCCATTGGGGGCCGACGGGATTTATGACTCCTAGCTTGGATCGGGAGGATGATCATGGCGAAGAAATCGAAGGCGAAGAAGAAATCCGCGAAGAAGAAGGCCGCTCCGGCAAGCAAAAAGAAAAAGGCACTGAAATCGGCAGCCAAGAAGAAGGCCCCGAAGAAGGTGGCAAAAAAAGTTGCCAAGAAGGTCGTAAAGAAGGCCGTTCCTAAGCCGAAGGCAGCGCCAAAGAAGCCGGCCCCGATGCCGATGCCCGCCGCAGAGCCGGCGCCCGCTCCGTCTTGGCCGCCTCCGCTTGGCGGCTCCGGTTTTGGCGGCGATAACACGTAAATCTCTTACCCTGCGTAGGAGCGAAGAGCGTGGCCGCGCGTTGAAAGCGCGCGGGCCGCGTTGTCGTGTCTGGCACCGCGCCGGTGCGGTGGCCGTGCGCCCGCCTGCCTGCGCCCGGATTGCATCCGGCGCGCGCCGTCCATAGCTTTGATGCGACAATCGACGGCGAACAACGTCGGCGATGGCCGAAGGTGAGCGGGGCGGCTTAAGGGAGGTGTTCGATGGCGACTTACAACATCCTGATTATGGGCGCCTCCTACGGCTCGTTGCTTGCGTCAAAGCTTCTGTTTGGCGGCCACACCGTCAAGCTCGTGTGTCTTCCCGCCGAGGCCGACCTCATCAATGCCGAAGGCTTTCGCGTGCGCCTGCCGGTCCGCGGGCGCAAGACGCTGGTCGAACTCGACTCACGCAAGTTGCCGGGCAAAGTCAGTGCCGGGGGCACCGCCGGCATCAATCCCAAGGACTACGATCTGGTCGGGCTCGCGATGCAGGAGCCGCAATACCGTTCGGCCGGAGTGCGTGAACTTCTCGACGCAGTTGCACGGGCGAAGGTGCCGTGCATGTCGATCATGAACATGCCGCCGCTCGCCTATCTGCGGCGCATCCCCGGCCTCAATACCGACGCGCTCAAAGCCGCATATACCGATGCCAGCGTCTGGGACAACTTCGATCCGGCGTGTATCACGCTGTGCAGCCCGGATCCGCAGGCGATCAGGCCGCCCGATGAAAAGGTCAACGTGCTGCAAGTCACTTTGCCGACCAATTTCAAGGTCGCGCGCTTTGCGTCGGAGCAGTACACCGCGATGCTCCGCCAGTTGCAGGATGAGATGGAGGCGATTCGGTTCGAAACGCCGGAAGGCAAGACCGAGCTACCGGTCAAGCTCAGGGTTTATGATTCGATCTTCGTGCCGCTTGCCAAGTGGGCGATGCTGCTCGCGGGTAATTATCGTTGCGTGACCAAGGACGGCATGCGCACCGCACAAGAGGCGGTGTACAGCGACATCGAGACCTCACGCTCGGTCTACAATTTCGTCGTCGACATCTGCGTCAAACTTGGCGCCAGCCCGAACGACATGGTGCCGTTCGAAAAATATGCCGCCGCCGCCCAATCGCTAACGCGTCCGGCGTCCGCGGCGCGGGCGTTACAGAACGGCGCGCCGAATATCGAGCGTGCCGACAAGCTCGTGCAACTCATCGCGGCGCAGATGGGCCTGCATCATCCTGCGATCGATGCGCAGGTCGCGCTGGTCGATGCGAGGCTGGAAGCCAATCGCAAGAAGGCGGCAGCCTAGCGGGCGAGGGACGCTCAATCCTCGCTACTTGACCTCGACGTCTTCCCAAAAGCCGAACCGGCCGCCGACCTTCGCCATCTGCGGCTGCGGCTTTTCGTATGACCATGCCGCCCGCTTGTGCCGCTTGCCCTCGATCACAACGTCGTAGAATTGGACGCCGTGGGGACAGGCGCGGTCGTCTTCAGTCTTTTCGGTCTTCTCCAGCCACTCCATCCGCACCGCGGGAAGCGGGAAATATTCGTAGCCGTGGGCCGAGACGATGTCGTTGCTCTCGGCCACTACGTGTCCATCGACGCTTGCCTTCATGATAGCGATCTCCCTGGAAGTGTATCCCCATATGTATTCATTCGGCGGCGGAGGCCAATGGTACCTCCCGCACCCGGGAGAAGCCCTCACCCGGCACCACTTCGACGCGGCGGTGGTGGAAAACATTGAGCGTCGAGCGATGGCCGATGGAAACGATGCTGGTATCTCTCAGGCGCTCCTGCAGCAAACGGTACAGCACCGACTCGGCGGCTTCATCGAGCGCCGCCGTTGCTTCGTCGAGGAGGAGGTAGTCCGGCGCCGCTAGAAGCGCCCGCGCAATTGCGAGCCGCTGCTGCTCGCCTTGAGACAGTACGTGGTTCCAATGGGCTTCCTCGTCGAGCCGTGCAACCAGTTCCGGCAGTCCGACGGCGATCAGAGCTTCAGCAATCTTTGTGTCGCTGAATGCGCCAGGTTCTGCTGGATAAGCGACGGCCGTCGACACCATCGCCACAGGAAAATACGGCCGCTGCGGGAGCAGCATGATGCTGGCTCCGCGCGGCACAGTCACGCGGCCCGATCCGAACGGCCAGATACCGGCAATGGCGCGGAACAACGTCGATTTGCCCGCGCCGGACGGTCCGGTGACCAGAACCCGCTCGCCCGGCGAAAAGGCGAGGTGCTCCGCGGCGATCAGTGGCTCACCGTCGGGCAAGCGTACGCTGAGTTGATCGGCGGCAAACACCGCGCCGCCGCCGCGGTGGACCATTTCGATGGCTGGCGGCGTCGCCGCAACTGCGTGGCCTGCCGCAATCGCCTCCTGGAATCCGGTCAGGCGCGCGATCACCGCACGGTATTCCGCAAGCTCCATGTAGATATTGATGAAATAGGATAGCGCGCCCTGGACGCTGTTGAAGGCGGATGCCGTTTGCATCAGACCGCCGAGCTGTATGGCGCCCGAAAAATAGGCCGGGCTAACCACCAGATAGGGGAAGATTACCGCTGCCTGCCCGTAGCCTTGGGTGAAGAAGGTGAGCCGCTTTTGCCGGCGCATGATTGCAATCCAGTTGCTGAACACGTGCTCGAAGCGGCCGAGGTGCCGCTGGCGTTCGGCGGTCTCACCGCGGAGCGAAGCGATCTGCTCGGAATTCTCGCGGGTTCGCACCAAATTAAACCGAAAATCGGCCTCGACACGCTGCTTGTGGAAATTCAGCGGAATGAGTTGCCAGCCGATCAGATGCGCGAGCACGCTGCCGCCGACAGCGTAAATCAGCGCCGCCCAGACCAGGTATCCGGGAATAGCGAAGCCTGAACCAAACAGCTCCAGCGGCGCGTCGTCCGACAGCGTCCACAGAATGACAACGAAGGCGACGAGCGTGCCGCAGGCGTTAAGGAGCCGGGTGCCAATTGAGAGCGTGCTCTCAACAAATATTCGCAGATCGTCGGCGATGCGCTGATCCGGATTGTCGGCGGCGTCGCCAAGAAGCTGCATGCGGTAGTGGTTTCCGGCGTCAAGCCAATTGCCCAGATAGGCTTGTGTCATCCAACGGCGCCAGCGGATTTGCAGCCATTGTCCGAGATAGACCGAATAGACCGAAATCACCGCGTTCAACCCCGCGATCACGCAAAAGAACAGGATGGCGCTGATGAAGGCGTTCCAGTCGCGATCCTGCAAGGTGTTGTAGAAACGGTTGTACCAAAGGTTGAGGATCACCTGGAGCGCCACAAGCCCAAGCTCCATGCCGATCACCGCAACAAACAAAAGACGGCCTGCTTTGCGGTCATCGGAGCGGAAGTAGGGAAGGGACAGCCGCCAGATCGCAGCGATCGTCGAAACGAGGCTTTTCACTGGGACCTCCGGTGGTCAGCGACGCCAGACTTAAACCCCGGACACAGCAATCGACACCGCGCCAAAGCCAAAATCCGCCGGCAATCCTAAAGGTTTGCCGCAGAGCACGCGGCGACCGCTTGCTAACATTTGGAAGCGGGATATTAGGCTGGCGGGGGGCGTGACAAAAAATCTCGTTCGTTTGATGTCCTTCCAGCGTAGCATGCCGCTTAAGGGATATTGGGCCGACACGTCAGAGCGATAAACGCCGGCGCAAGGCGTTATTGGGGGGAACCGTCGATGTTTACGCAAATTCTCGATCCGACTGGGAATCTGTTCGTGACCTGGCTGGTCGCCCTCGTTCCCGTGCTGCTGCTGCTGTTCCTGCTCGCTGGTTTGCGCATGTCTGCCTGGCTTGCGGTGCTGATCGGCTCGATCGTCACCTTCCTGCTCGGTCTTTGGGTCTGGCGGATGCCGCTCGCAGATGGTTTGCGCGCTTATCTTTACGGTTCCGCGACCGGTATTTGGAACGTCGACTGGATCACGTTTTGGGGAGTCATGCTGTTCAACACGCTGGTCACGACAGGGTCGTTCGACAAGCTGCGGCGCTGGTTGGTCCAGCTGGGGACACGCGATGTGCGCGTGCAGACGATCCTGTTCGCCTGGGCATTCGGGGCCTTGCTCGAAGGTCTTGTGGGTTTCGGCTATCCGTGGGCATTCGTTGCCCCGATCCTGATCGCGATCGGGATTCCTGATCTCGATGCCATTCGAGTGGCCGCCATCGCCAATAACGCGCCGGTTTCCTACGGCGCGTTGGGAGCGCCGATCATTGCGCTTGCCACCGTGACCGCCGGCACGCTTGGTATGACCTTCGTTGAGTTGTTGCCGATCTATTCAGCCTCGGTCGGCAAGATCGTTGCCATTCTTGCGCTGCTGCCGCCATGGATCCTGCTCTATCTGGTATCGGGCAGCAAAGGCATGTGGGCGGCCTGGCCGCTCGCAGTCGTCGGTTCGCTGGGGTATATCGCGGGGCAATTGCCGACCGCTGTTTATCTCGGACCGTATCTGCCGGACGTTATCGGCTCGATCGTCTGTTTTGCGGTTCTGTTGCTGCTGCTCAAGGTCTGGCGGCCGGCGCAGGTTCTCGCCTACGGCGGTGCGCCCGTTACCGGCGACACACGGGCCGAGGCGCATGGGCTAGCGCTCGGCGATGTCGGCATGGCGTGGTTGCCGATCGCGATACTGATCGCTGTCGTGGTCGCCTGGACCGGCCCTTGGTCGAAGTTGCCGTCCATCGTCCTCCTGCATCTCGATGTCACCGCCACGTCTGGCCTGCCCGGCGGCGGCCCGATCCGCGCCATTTTTAACTGGACGCCGTTTGTCGGCGGTTCGGCGATTTTGGCATCGTGGATCATCACCGTGATTCTGCTGCGCGTCAGCCTCGCGCAGATCGGCGCGATTTTCGCCAAAACGTGGTCGCAGATGTGGGGCGCCTGCCTGGTCGGGGTTTTCATCTTTGGTCTCGCTTATGTCTTCAACTACTCCGGAATGGCTGGGTCGCTGGCCAGCGCTTTCTCCAAGCTCGGCGTCGCCTTCATTGTCGTCTCGCCGATTCTTGGGTTCATCGGTGTGGCGTTGTCGGGCAGCAATACTTCGACCAACGCTATGTTCGGCGCATTTCAGGCGCTGGTTGGTAAGCTGCTTGGCTTTCCGCTTCTGCTGCTGCCGACACTGAACTCAGTCGGCGCCGAGATCGGCAAGCCAATCGCGCCGCAGACTGCGAGCGTCGGCGTTTCGACCAGCCGGTTTGTCCGCAACGAAGGCGAAGTGATTCGGCACAATTTCGGCTGGACCCTTGTCTTGCTCGTTTATCTCGTCATCATCGGTGTGGGTTGCTACTTCTTTTTCCCTAACATCGCGGCACTGCAACACTAGGACGCCAACAGCGCCCATTGTGAACGGCGAAGGCGGCGAAGCTTTTCATTCACTGCTTCGCCGTTTGTCATTTGATGAGACGCATCCCGCTGGTTCAACAAAGTGGAAACAAAAATGCATGGTCTGCGCCAACGCTTGGTCTGCTCTTTCTTGGTACCGATCCTGGTGACGTTTTTGGGGCCTGCCGCGATTGCCGAGGAGTCATTCCCGTTTGACCATGAGCTCATCCTCGATGCGGCGCCAATGCGGGGCTCCAAGCGGATTCCCATCATCGAGATCGCCGAAAATGGCATTGCCTCGATCCAATTGTGGTGCGCGAGCTTGCGCGGACAAGCCAGCGTCGGCGCCGATACGATTACGATCGTCGCCGGGGAGGCGCGACCGGCACAATGCGGCGCGGAACGCCAAAGCGGTGACGCCAATCTTCTGGCTGCGCTGGCGCAGGTGACCACTTGGCGACGCCGCGGCGACGCTGTCGAACTGCGCGGAACAACCACGTTGCGGTTTCGATTAATGACCAACTGATCATTTTGCCAAACGTTGGCTGCGATCGGCAACGCATGCCGCTCGTGGCGGCGGATGACGAAAATCGTTGGTCGCCTGCCTGATGAACCGGAGCCGCCGCGCGAGCTTCAGACTTAGGTCGTTGATCAAGATCCCGTGTTCAGGCCTTTGTCGCGCGCGACATCAGGAACGGCATACGCACCGTATTGTCCTCGAAGATGTCGGCGGCCAGGCCGTCGAACTCGGCGCGGACCTGGGCAAGCTTGCCCGGATCGTTTGCCAGCGAGGCGATGAGCTTGGTCAGCGGGCCGATGGTGGCCTCCTGCGCAGCGCGAAAGTGCTGAAGGCTGAGTGCCGGCGCGACCAGCGTATCGCGGGCAAAATCGAGGTTCGCCACCATGGCGCCGAGCCGTTCGCGTACAACGTTTGGGTCCCCCCACAGCGGCGGCGCCGCCGCTGCATCGGCGCCCGGCGGTGGTGGCGGCTGATGGCGCGCGATGAACGCAAACATGCGCCCGGTGAAGTGCTCCGGTGGCCAGGTCGAGAACGCGATGCGGCCGCCAGGTTTGAGCACCCGCAGCATCTCCTTTAGGGCGACCGCCGGACGCGGCGCGAAGATGTGACCAAATTGGCTGAGCACCACGTCGAATGAAGCGTCCGTATAAGGCAACGCCTCGGCATCGCCCTCGATGAAATCGATTTCAACGCCCGCAATGCTCGCGTTTTTGCGGGCGCGTTCGATCAGCACGGGCGTCAAATCGATCCCCGACACCTTCGCGCCGCGCCTGGCCGCGGTTACCGCGACGACGCCGGTTCCGCAAGCGACATCGAGGACTTTTTGTCCTTCGCCGACCTCGGCAAATTTTACAAGCTTCGCGGCGGGTGGCGTCGTCGTAGTTTCGACCGGCACAAACGACGCCCACGCTTCGCGCTGCGCGGCTTTAAATCTGGCGAACGGATCGGCGTTTGCTGTCGTCATTGGCTGGTCCTTAGAGCGGTTTTCGACCTCGTTTCGAGGATAAGCAAAAAGGGCGCGGCTTGCACCGCGCCCTTTTCAGCTCATTAACGAGCGGTAGGCTTAGAAGCCCATCCCACCCATTCCGCCCATGCCACCGCCGGGCGGCATCGCCGGCATGGCCGGCTGATCCTTCGGCGTTTCGGCAACCATCGCTTCGGTCGTGACCAGAAGGCCGGCCACCGAGGCCGCATCCTGGAGCGCCGCCCGCACCACCTTGGCCGGATCGACAATGCCCTTTTCGAGCATGTCGACATATTCTTCGCTCTGCGCGTCGAAGCCGAACGTCTCCGACTTGTTCTCCAGGATTTTATTGACCACGATCGAGCCTTCGACGCCGGAGTTTTCCGCGATCTGGCGTAGCGGCGCTTCCAGGGCCTTAAGCACGATATTAATGCCGGCCTGCACGTCGGCGTTGTCATCATGCAGCTTGCCGACCGACTTCTTGGCGCGCAATAGAGCGACGCCGCCGCCCGGCACGATGCCTTCTTCGACTGCGGCACGGGTGGCGTTGAGCGCGTCCTCGACGCGATCCTTCTTTTCTTTGACTTCGACTTCGGTCGCGCCACCGACGCGGATCACCGCAACGCCGCCTGCGAGTTTGGCAAGCCGCTCCTGCAGCTTCTCCTTGTCGTAGTCGGAAGTGGTTTCTTCGACCTGCTGCTTGATCTGAGCGACGCGGGCTTCGATGTCTTTCTTCTTGCCGGCGCCGTCGATGATGGTCGTCTTCTCCTTCTCAATCACCACCTTCTTGGCGCGGCCAAGCATGCCGACCGTGACCGTTTCCAGCTTGATACCGAGATCGTCGGAAATAAGCTGACCGCCAGTCAGGATGGCGATGTCCTCAAGCATGGCCTTGCGGCGATCGCCGAAGCCCGGCGCTTTTACCGCCGCTACCTTGAGGCCGCCACGCAACTTGTTGACCACAAGCGTAGCGAGCGCCTCGCCTTCGACGTCTTCGGCGATGATCAGAAGCGGCTTGCCCGATTGCACTACGGCTTCGAGCACAGGAAGGAGTTGCTGCAATCCGGGCAGCTTCTTCTCGTGCAGGAGCACGTAGGCGTCCTCAAGCTCGGCCAGCATCTTCTCGGCATTGGTGATGAAATACGGCGAGAGATAGCCGCGATCGAACTGCATGCCCTCGACGATCTCGACATCGGTCTCGAGCGCCTTGGCTTCTTCGACCGTGATCACGCCTTCGTTGCCGACCTTCTGCATCGCCGAGGCGATCATCTTGCCGATATTGGCGTCCCCGTTCGAGGAGATGGTGCCGACTTGCGCGACCTCCGACGACGAGCCGACTTTCTTTGCGCGCTTCTTGATATCGGCGACCACGGCGGTGACTGCGATATCGATGCCGCGCTTGAGATCCATCGGGTTCATTCCCGCGGCCACTGACTTGGCGCCTTCCTTGACGATCGATTGCGCCAGAACGGTCGCGGTCGTGGTGCCATCGCCGGCATAATCGTTGGTCTTCTGCGCCACCTCGCGCACCATCTGCGCGCCCATGTTCTCGAACTTGTCTTCAAGTTCGATTTCTTTGGCGACAGTGACGCCGTCCTTGGTGATGCGCGGAGCGCCGAAGCTCTTCTCGATCACGACGTTACGGCCCTTGGGACCAAGCGTCACCTTCACGGCGTTGGCGAGTGTCTCCACGCCGCGCAACATGCGGTCGCGGGCGTCGCTCGAAAATCGTACGTCTTTCGCAGCCATTGTTGTTATCTCCTCGAGATTTGCGATTGACCGTCATCCAAAGATGCGCGCGAAGCGAACTTCGAAGGACGACGGAATTGGATCAGGCGATCACGCCCATGATGTCGGACTCCTTCATGATCAGGAGTTCATCGCCGTCGAGCTTGACCTCGGTGCCCGACCATTTGCCGAACAACACGCGATCGCCGGCCTTGAGGTCCATGACGATGAGCTTGCCGTTCTCATCGCGGCCGCCGGGACCGACTGCCACGACTTCGCCCTCCTGCGGCTTCTCCTTGGCGGTGTCTGGAATGATGATGCCGCCCTTGGACTTTTCCTCGGCCTTGATGCGCTTGACGACCACGCGGTCGTGCAAGGGACGGAATTTGAGCTTTGCCATGATCACCTCATCGCCGCTCTGCGAGCGGGTTCCCGTTAATGAGAAAGTATATGGATTGCAGCTACTTAGCACTCAGTTGTGCCGAGTGCCAAGAATACGTCTGGGAGATAAGGCTTGCCGGAGAAGCTGTCAAGCTGCTCCGGCCGGTGCGACAGGCCGCCTTTTGATCTTTGCTTTGGCAGACGCAGCCTAGCTTTGCGTAAGGTCTGGTACTCCGCGGCGAAACTCGTCACCATACCGGCCAAATGTTGGTCCAAGACAAGGCCATTATGGGTGTTGTCTGGTGTGTTCGCCGGTTCAGCTTGCAGGGGTGTAAAGGGAGGGCTCTTATGGGCGCGTCGCTCCGTAGTTTTCGATTGCTTGCGGGTGCAGCGTTGTGCGTGCTCATGCTCTCTGCTTGCGCAACAAATCCGTTTTCCTCACCTGAACCCACCGTAGCGCCGCCTCCGCCGGTTCCGGAACTTCCAGCCTCGATCCGCGCCGAGGAGATCGTCGGCCGCTGGGGTTATGGCGCCTATCACAACGATGCCGATCGGATACGCACTGAAGCCGCCGCCAAGGCGCAGTGCGGCCAGCCTGTGGTCATCAATCGCGGGCCGAACGGCGGCGTGATGATGTACCTTGCCGACAGTGCGCAATTGCAGGAGCTGAGACTGAAAGGCAGCCCAAGCGGCAAGAACTATATCGGCCCGCCGGGGCCGGCCGGCGGTCCGCCTGATCGCGAAATCGTATCTTTTGACGGCCGCAGCATGGTCATGCGCTGGATGAATCCCGAAGTCGCCAACCGCTATGGTATGGGCGTCTACGTGCGCTGCGGGGCGGAAGGTACGCCGCGCCCAAAGCGAGCGCCTGCAGTCCACTAAGCCGCGGCCATCATGCGGATTTAACGTCGCCGCCGGCGAACATCGAATCGACGTCGGTTTGCGAGACGTGGCCGCTCTCGTCGGCGAGCCGTGGGCCGTGTGTTGGGGGTGCGCTCTCGCGGGCAAGCTCGTCGAGCGTGCGGGCGATCTGCTGTTCGATGCGCCCGAGCGACGCCATCACCTTGGCGACGCGCTGACTCGTCAGATCCTGAAAATTGCAGGCCTCGAAGATCGCGATCACACGATCGCGGATGTCCTGGGCGAGCCCTTGTTCGCTTTCGTTCTTGAGCGACGCGGACAAGGTGTTCGCAGCTTGATCGATTTCTTCGGCCGCGGCGAGAATCTTCTGCGTCGCCTGTTCGCTGCCTTGCATTACCGCTTCCAGCTCATTGGCAATGCGCGTCGTCGGCGCTCCCGGCAAGCGCGAGCCGTTCGGGCCTGGTTGCTCGTGTATCGCGCCAGTGATGGTCGAACGAATGAGCCGAAGCTTCGAAGCAAAGCGCTCCGCTTCATCGCGCTGCAACGCGCTTGATCCCGAAGATTGCCGGGAAGATGGGCCCGAGAGCAGAGCGCGCATTGCGCCAAGCTCGCGCATGATCTCGGCCAGCTCCGGCAGCTGCTCCTGCGCCTCGTCAATCTGCGCAGGGCGCTGCGGAGCAGCCATTTCTTCGATACGAAAGACCTTGCGCGGCGCGGCCATATATCACCGACCAATTCCGCGAGGGACGCTAAAACTCGACGCTTAATGTCGCGTTCACGCCGGGTACTTTAAGCGAGTGAGCCGCTCCCTTTGACGCGGGTGACGCGCAATTTACACAAAATAAACTATAACTTGCTGAACAAGGTACGAATAAGCGCCCCCCGAACTCGCGCCGAAAAAAATTAACCAAACAGTCGACCTTTGCGCCTGTACTCATCGCTGCATCGAGCGAGTTTGTTCGGCGCGCTGGCCGGGCAGAGGTGCGAGTAGGGGGCGCGTGGTATGCGGCGTATTTTTGCTGTTGCGTCGGTCGCGATTGCCACATCAACCGCAGGTACGGCTCCGCTTTTGATCACTTCCGATGCCCACGCCCAGGCACCGCTCCTCGATCCGGGATGGCAGATTTATGCTGGGGGTCAGGGAGCTACCGTCAACAGCGGCTTCATCGCGCACACATTCGGACAAGGACAATACGGCTACCAATCCGCGCGGTATCCGGGACCTGCCTATCCGGCGCCCGGATATTCTGCACCGATCTATTCCGGCCGCACTTACTACCAAACAGCGCCGACGCAGCCGCGTGCCTACCAGTCGGCGCCGCAATATTATGCGGTCGCACCGGCATCGCAGCCGCGCGGGTATCGGCAGCCTGCGCCGCAATACTATGGCGCGGCATCTGTGCCGCAGGGTCGTGGAATTCAGGCGCCTGCCTTCTATCAGGAGCCCGCACCGCAGCAATATTACCCGGCATCATCACAGCAACCGACCGCCTATCAGGCGGCCCCACAACCCACCGCATACCAATCGTCGCCGCAATACGATCAACCGCCGCCGCTGTTGCCGCAATTGTTCGCGCGCGGTGAATGGTCGCCGGGTTATGCGCCGTCCAGTAACGGCGACTTGGCGCGCCCGATGGTCGATCCGAAGTTCGATCGACAGATCGTTGATTATCCGACCGGTCAGCCGCCTGGCACGATCATCATCGATACGCCGCACTATTTTCTTTATCTGGTGATGGAGGGCGGCAGAGCGCTGCGCTACGGCATCGGCGTCGGCCGCCCCGGGTTTACCTGGGCGGGGATCAAGGAAGTTTCGGCGATGCGTGAGTGGCCCGATTGGCGGCCGCCGGACGAAATGCTCAGGCGGCGGCCCGATTTGCCGCGCTTCATGCCCGGAGGTCCGGAAAATCCGCTCGGCGCCCGCGCGATCTACCTTGGTTCGACGCTCTATCGCATTCACGGTTCTAACGAGCCGTGGACCATCGGCACGCAAGTGTCGTCGGGCTGCATCCGCTTGCGCAATGAGGATGTCACCGACCTTTACGGCCGCGTAAAAGTCGGCACCAAGGTGATCGTTATTTGATCTGTGCTTCCGCCCAGACGAACGCAGACGGCGCGGGGCGCGGTCATTCGGCGGCGGTGCGCGCGTCGCTCGCCGGCTGCTTATCCCCCTCGCGCAGCTTTACCGCATGCTCGGCCACGAAATACACCGGGCGTCCTTTCAGCTCGTAGAGGATCTTGGCGATATATTCGCCGACCACGCCGAGCATGATGAGTTGCACGCCGCCAAGCACCATGACGCCGACGAAGAGTGACGGATAGCCGGGGACTCTCTGGCCATAGACCAGGGTCTCATAAACGATCTGCCCGCCATAAACGAACGCGATCAGCGCGAGAATGAGACCGAGCAGGAGAGCGACCCGCAGGGGCGCCACCGAGAACGCGGTCAGTCCGTCGACCGACAAACCAATCAGCGAGCGCAGATTCCAGGTGCTGCGGCCATCAGTGCGTTGGTCCGGCTCGTAATCGATGCGGATTTGCCGAAAGCCGATCCAGCTCGATAGTCCTTTGAAAAAGCGGTTGCGCTCAGGGAGTTGACGTAACGCGTCTGCAGCCCGCGGCGACAGTAGCCGAAAGTCGCTGGCGTCCTCCGGGATTTTCGTCTTTGCGCCCCAGTTCAGCAGCAAATAAAAGGCACGCACCAAGAAACGCCGGCCAATCGACTCGTTGGCGCGATGCGCCTTGGCGGTATAGACGACATCGTAGCCGTCATCGAGCCAACGGCCGACCAGCGTCTCGATCAAGGCCGGCGGATGCTGGCCATCGCCGTCGATGAACAAAACCGCCCCGAGCCGCGCGTGATCGAGGCCGGCGAGCAATGCGGCCTCCTTGCCGAAGTTACGCGACAGCGAGACCACCTGCACGTCGAGCGCGTTTGCCGGCAGCGCGCGCGCAATCGATAACGTGTCGTCGTGGCTGCCGTCGTCGACGTAGACCACTTCGCAGCCAAGTCCGCGGTTGGCATGTAGCGACCGTGCGATCTCGATCAGCCTGGTGTGCATCCGCGCAAGCGAGGCAGACTCGTTGTGCAGCGGAACAACGATTGAAAGTCCCCGGCTGGCATCCCCAGGCAGCGCGCCCGCGTTTATGCCGCGCGCCGCGGCCGCCGATCCCGGTTCGATTATCGTGTTAGCCACTGATCCTTTCCTTGCGCGCGTGATGTATAGCGCAATCGGTTCCTGATGTCGCGCCATGGGGTCGCAGCTGCGGCCGCGAGACCTGCTGATGAAGGGCTGGCGGATCACGTCGGACGTGATATTCGAAGGCAGCAATGACTGACATTTCCCGCCTCGACCGGGCGCGCGCCAGGCTGGTCGCCGGCTGGCGCAGCCGCGCACTGGGTTTCAAAGCGATCGCCTTCGGGCTTGTCGGCGTGGTCAACACTGCGATCGATTATGGCGTGTTTCTGCTCGCGCGCGCGGGGTTGAACGATTCTTCGAACGCGCTCGCCGCTTTCGATTCGCTGTCGGCGTTTTGTCAATGCGGCAGCGCCGCAACATTGTTGTTGATCGCGGCGAATACGATCTCGTGGATCGTCGCCGTCAGCGGCTCCTATGTCATGAACTCGTCGATCACCTTTGCAGCGGAATCCGGCCGCAAGCTGAGATGGCGGGCCTATTTCACATTCGTACTCTCCGGAGTTGCCGGGTGGCTCGCCAATACCGCAACCTTGCTCGTCGCGGCGGAATTGCTGCTGTTGCCAGTGTGGCTCGCCAAGGCCGTGGCGATCCTGGCAAGCTTCGTCGTGAACTTTTCGCTCTCCCATTTCTTCGTGTTCCGGGTGCGGGCGCAGCCACCAGGCGAGTCGTCAAAAGACGCTTGAACCTAGGTGTTGCGCTTGCGTTTCAATTGCGCGTCGAGAAATTCGCGCATGGCGCCGGCGGGTTCGTCAGTCGCGTAAGCTTCCGCGAAGGCGTCGATACCGGCTTGCACGGCGGCGGCCAGCGGCAAGTCCTCCCACCGGCGGATCAGCCGCTTTTGCAGCCGCACCGCGCGTGGCGCCGAGGTCAGGAGCTTGCCGATCCAGGCTTCGACCGCTTCATCGAGCGCGGATGCCGGCGCGACGCGCTCGATCAGCCGCCATTCCAGCGCCTCCACGGCGGTGAAGGTTTCGCCGAGCAGCATGATCTCGCGCGCACGTCCCCAGCCAACCAGCATCGGCAACAGCGCCGCCTCAATGACGGAGGGAATGCCGAGCTTGACCTCCTGCATGCCAAACGTCGCCGCTTCTGATGCAATGCGCACGTCGCACGCCGCCGCCATCTCAAGGCCGCCCCCGAAGCAGTAGCCTTGGATGCGCGCGATCACCGGTACCGGAAGATCGCGGATCGCATCACAGCAGCGATGCAGCCGCGTGATGAAGGTTGTCGCCTGCTTGGCGTTTTTGATGGCGGCCATTTCGTTGATGTCGGCGCCGACGACGAACGCTTTTGGTCCGGCGCCGGACAGCACCACCGCGCGCAGGTCCTCTTCGGCGGCGAGCTCATTCATCGTCGCGATGAAGGCATCCATCAGCGCACTGTTCATCGCGTTCAGACGGCGCGCATTGTTGATTGTCAGATAAGCGACGACGCCGCGTTCACGATGATCGCGGCGCAGCAGTACCAGTGTCTCAGCAGAGCCTTCCGACAGCGCTTCCTCCTTGACCGCCTCAGCCCGGCGCTTCTGGTTCACCATGGGCAGCACGTATTCTTATTTGAGCGTGTTGCGGCTCGCCGACGTGGAACGCTCGACCGGCACGGTATCGCGATGGCCAGGTGCGGCGCAATTAGTTGGCGGAGGGAGGCGCGTCCCGATCGAGCTCCGCGGTCAGTCGCGCGTAGAGCGGATTGTCGCGCGAATAGACGTATTCGAGCGCTGCGACCGAGACCGCCTCGGCGCCACGCTCGCGCAGGAAGCTCGCGAGCGCATGCACGTTCCGGGGCGGACAGTGCAGGGTCAGCATGCCGGAGGAGGTAGGACCGCCGAACGGTGCGGCGACGCCGAATTTTTCGCCCGCGGTTTTGAGCAGCGTCTCGTTCAAACCGGCAAAACGCGTACGCACTTCGCGATAACCATGCGCGCGCTTTTGCGCAGCGATGCGGTCGAGCAGGAGGCGCGCGGTTTCGCGGTGCGCCGCGTCCCATTGTGCCGCGCGCGCCGCGACCAGGTTCGCCTGCGAACGAAGAATGATGCCGTCGTCGACCACTTTGAGAGCGTTGGCGGCAAGCGTCGAGCCGGTGGTGGTAATGTCGACGATCAGTTCGGCGGTGCCGGCCGCAGGCGCGCCCTCGGTTGCTCCCGAACTCTCGACGATGCGGTAATCGACGATGCCATGCTCGGCAAAGAATCCGCGCGTGAGATTGGCGTATTTGGTGGCGAGCCGCATCTTGCGGTCGTGCCGGTGCCGGAAGGTGGTCGCGACATCGTCGAGATCGGCCATGCTGCGCACGTCGATCCAGGCCTGTGGCACGGCGACGACGACATTGGCGAAACCAAAGCCGAGCTGATCGATGAACACGACCCCGCGGTCGGCATCGGGGATCATCTCCCGCACCAGATCTTCGCCGGTGATGCCGAGATGCACGGCGCCCTGGGCGAGTTGCGCGGTGATTTCGGCCGCCGACAGAAAGGCGATCTCAGCGCCGTCAAAGCCGGCAATCGCGCCGCGATATTCGCGCGCGCCGCGGGGCTTGACGAGTTCAAGCCCCGAACGCGCAAAAAAGGCCTCTGCGTTGTCTTGCAGCCGGCCTTTGGAGGGCACTGCCAGGATGAGCGGCGCGCTCATATCCCGCCTCCGCAGGTGGCGAGCTCGTCGATTGAAGCTGCAAATCCGACGGCCGGAATAGGCTCACGCGCGCCCAATCGCGTCAGGAGTTCATCATAGCGGCCGCCGGCAATCAGCGGACTCTTGGCGCGGGAATCGTGTAATTCGAAGACGAAGCCGGTGTAGTAGTCGAAACCGCGGCCGAACGCGGTGGAAAAATGCATGGCGCCGACGTCGACGCCCTGGGCGGCAAGAAAGCCGGTGCGGGTCTCGAACAGATCGATCGCGGGACCGAGTGCGAGGTTGGCATCGGCGGCAAGTGCGCGCAGTTCAGCGGCCGCTTCGTCCGGAATGCCGCGCACGGCGAGAAAGCGTTCGACCAAAGCACGAGTCTCGCGCGGCAACCGCGTTCCGACGCCGTGCGCCGATTGTTCGAGAAACCGGTCCGCGATCTCACCGACCGAGCGGCCGCCCACCGCGGCAATGCCGGCGATCGAAAGAAGGTCGGTGATGAGGTTGTGCGCCGCCTTGGGATCGGAGCCGGCCAGCGCGGCGAGCACGCCCTGATATTCCGGCGGCCGGTTCGTGGCGGTCAGCGCCAGCTGGTCAAGATCGTGCGCCAGCGACCATTTGCTGTTGAAATCTTTCAACAGGCGGCGCTTCCACGCCGGCGCAAGATCGAGTGCGGCGACGAAAGCCATAAACATACCAACATCGCCGACGCGGATCTCCGGTGCGCCCAGTCCATAGAGCGTGGTCGCTTCGAGCCCCAGTGTCAGCATTTCCGCGTCGGCGGCCGCTTTGTCCTGACGGCCGAACGATTCGATACCGGCCTGGACGAACTCGGCCTGCAATCCCTCGCGGTGGCGGAAGACCGCGCCTTGATAGCAGAAGCCCGCCGGCTTGCCGGCCGACGGCGATTGTAAATAGGCGCGCGACACCGGGATGGTCAGGTCGGGCCGCAGGCACAATTCGCGCCCATGCGGATCGCTGGTGAGAAACATGCGGCGGCGAATGTCCTCGCCGGAAAGGTCGAGGAATGGCTCCGCAGGCTGCAGCACCGGCGGGTCGATCGGCGTATAGCCGGCCCGCACATAGGAGGCGACGAGCCTCTGCGCACGCTGGTCCGGGGTTGGTGCCATACTCGACATGCGGTCAAATCCACGCCGGCGTATGGTTAATCATCCCCTTCGCGCGACGATAGTGCCAATTGGGCAGCCCTTTAGCATGGCAGTGGTCGCTATTCGATGAAGATTGCGGGGCGCCGTTAAAGCTGCGCCGCGAGACCAAACCGGCGACGAAGTTGAGCTTAATGTTTAGTTCGAATGGGGCGCTGTGCCGCGTACCGCCGCGACGATGGCCGGCACCGCGCTCGGATCGGTGGTAAGCGCGGTATGGCTCAGTCCGGGGACGATGGTCACTGGAATCCCGGGTTTGACCGCGTCCAACGTCGGGGCGAATTTGTCGGCATAGAACAGCTCGTCCTTTTCCCCGACCACCACCGCAAGCGGCGTTTGCGCATTGCGCACGTCGGCGGCGTAATCCTGCGTCGCGAATGCGCGCATCAAGAGCCACGAATAATGGCCGACGAGAATGTCCGACCGGGCCGGATCGATGGCGAGAAGAAGCGTGGTCAGATGATCGAAGGCGTGGATGCCGACACCGTTCAGCATCAGAAGCGCCAATATCCGCGGGATGAAAGGCCGCGCGTATTTCTGATCCTGGTTGTAGGTCGGCGCGAACGGGCCGAGCATCGGCGACAGCATCACCGTGCGCACGAAGTTTTTTCCGAGCGGCGTCGCGGCGACATGGAGCGCGTAGCCGCCGCCGGAGGAGAAGCCGATCAGGACGAGCTTGGCGTCAGGGTGCTTGGCGCGTACCGCGGCGACGAAGTCGGCCATGTCGTCATCGAGTTCGCCGGCATAGTCGATGTCGCCACGCGTGCCGGTGTCGCCGTGGCCGCGAATGTCGGGGGCGTAGACTGGAATGCCGGCGGCGCTGAGCGCCTTGCCGAGCGGATGGATGCTCGCGCTCTGCGCCGAGGAGCCATGGATGGCAATGACGACGAGATCGGCGTCGGGAGACGGGTTCGCCGGCCAGACCCGGTACGCGATCGGCGAGCCGTGGCTAGCTCGAAGTTTTTGCGGCTGCGGCAGATCGCTGAAGTCTACGCTCCGGAACGGCGCGCCGAGCGAGGCGAGCATCTGCGGCGGCTCGCCGGTTCCGAACGCGAGCATGCCGGCCAGCGCGGCGACAGTGGCGGCCACCAGCACGCACGCGACGATGATGACGATCTTGACTGGGCGGTTCATCGCTCTGCTCCGAGGCCGTGCCGCGTCAGTACCGCGCGCACGGCTTCGACGAGGTTTGCTTCCGGCACCGAGTGCTGCGCCTCGCCCTGTTTTTGCAGGTGCTCCTCGCGGCCTTTTTCCAGCTTCGCCAGTTCGGCGCCGACGATCAGATCCTTGATCGTGACTTCGCCGTCATGGCTTTTTCGTCGGAACCCTGGATGACGACGCACGGTGCATTGCGCTTGTCGGCATATTTGAGCTGATTGCCGAGGTTGCGCGGATTGCCGAGATAAAGCTCGGCGCGGATTTTCGCCGCGCGCAGCTTGGCGACCATGTTCTGATAATCGGCAAGGCGATCCCGGTCGAACACGGTAACGACGACCGGGCCGGCTCGGGTTTGCTATCGAGTTTGCCGAGGTGTCTGCAGCGCTGCCGCAAGCCGCGACACGCCGATGGAAAATCCAGTCGCCGGCACGGGCTCGCCGCGAAAGCGCGAGACGAGATCCGTCGTAGCGACCGCCGCCGCCGACCGAGCCGAAGCGTATCGGGCGTCCTCGTCATCGGTCGGAAATGTCAGCTTCAACTTCGAAGACCGGGCCAGTGTAATATTCGAGGCCGCGGACGACGGAGGGTCGAAAATGAGCTCTCTTTGAACCGTATCCGGCCGCTCGGAACAGTCTCAACGAAATCCCGTAACTCTTCAATGCCCTCTACATCCTATCTTTGATTTCCTGAATGTTGTCATGGACAATCCGAAGTAGCCCGTCTTGATCTGGAAAAAATCTTTATCCCATGCGTGCCGGGATTCCTGGTTCTGTCCGAACGTTCCTTGCCCGATGCTCTAGAGTTCGTCATCGGTTGGGGGACGTCTGGCCGGGTTTCAAATATCCCAAGACTTGGGCGGCCCCTCCAGTAATGTTGAACATCTGATTATCTCTGGATCGCTCAGATCCGGCACCTTTTGTAAAATCTCCTCTTTCGTCCTGGCCCGTCCCTCGACCTTTCCCAAGCAGTTGTCGAACGCCCTCTGGCTTCTAAGTCGATCTAGTTTGTCGACCGCACGCAGCACGGTCAGACGTTTTCCCGCACGTTGTCTTCGCCGCCAAGTCCAATCGCATCCAGGACCCCATCCAGGACCTTTCGATTACTCACCTTCACCACGTAACTGCCGCGCGGAACGCCAAGTTCCTCCATCGTATCCGCCGCCATCATGCACATCTCGGCGTCGGCGGCGGGCGAGGCTGCCGACAGTGTCGGCGTCGAACTGCATGAACTGGCGGAAGCGGCCGGGGCCGGGCTTCTCGTTGCGGAAACACCCAGCCGAAGCGATAGCTCCGATACGGCTTCGGCAGCGCGTCGAAATTCTCCGCCACGTAACGCGCAAGCGGCGCGGTCAGATCGTAGCGCAGCGACAGCCATTGCTCGTCATCGTCCTGAAACGAGAACACGCCTTCGTTCGGCCGGTCCTGATCGGGCAGAAATTTGCCGAGTGCGTCGGTGTATTCGATCGCCGGAGTCTCCACCGGCTCGAAGCCATAGCGTTCGTAGACCACGCGGATTTTTTCGATCATCGCGCGCGTTGCGGCGATCTCCGCCGGCCCGCGGTCGGCAAGGCCGCGCGGCAGACGAGCCTTGAGCTTGTTGTTTTCTTTGCGCTTCTCGGCCATCCGCCGGCCTGATCTCGTCGGGCTGAAAGGAACGCGTGGTGGTACCAGCGGCGGGGCAGGGCGGCAAGGATCGGCTTGGCGTTCTCAATCTACCGACCGCCGATTGACGGCCTAGCCAATCCAAATTCGAACGGTTACGTATTGGCGAAGCATTTTTTTGTGGGGATGCATGATGATTTCGCGACGAAACGCAATGGCCGTGGCGATCGCTACTCTTGTCGGGGCAACAGGCCAGGCGTGGACGGGGCAGACTTGGGCCGCCGGTTCAACTCCGGTCGGTCAGTTCGACACCAACAATGACGGGTCCGTTGACCTTGCCGAAGCCAACAAGGCCGCGTCCGATCTGTTCGACAAACTCGATACCGGCAAGAAAGGCGCGCTCGACCTCAAGCAATTTCGCGGCCGGCTCAGCCGCAAGGAATTCGCGGCCGCCGACGCCGACAAGGACGGCACGCTCAGCAAGGAAGAATATCTGACAGTCGTCGCGCAGCGCTTCAAAGCCGCCGATGCGAGCCATGACGGTAAGCTCGTCAACTGGGAGTTTCAAACTCCCAAGGGGCGCGCCCTGGTCCGGCTATTGCGCTAGCGCGCGCTGCAGAGTCTGCTGCGTACAACGAAATCGGGGAGTGGAAGCCACAGGATAGGCAGTCATGACAAACGTCAGCGCAATGGCCCGTCAGACCAACGATCTTGATGCTTACTGGATTCCGTTTACGCCGAATTGGGCGTTCAAGCGCGCGCCGCGGCTGCTCGCCCGCGCCAAGGAACTGCACTACTACACGCCGGACGGCCGCGCGGTGTTCGACGGGCTGGCCGGGCTCTGGTGCACCAATGCCGGCCATAACCGCGACCCTATCGTCGCCGCTATTTCAAACCAAGCCGCAGAACTCGACTACGTGGCGGCGTTCCATTTCGCACATCCCAAATCGTTCGAGCTGGCGAGCCGGATCGCCGCGCTGGCGCCGGCCGATCTTAATCGGGTGTTTTTCTGTAACTCGGGTTCGGAGGCGATCGATACCGCGCTCAAGATTGCGCTCGCCTACCATCATGTGCGCGGGGAAGGTGCGCGCACCCGCCTGATTGGCCGCGAGCGCGGCTATCATGGCGTCGGCTTCGGCGGCATTTCCGTCGGTGGCATTGTCAACAACCGTAAATTTTTCGGCACGCTGCTCGCTGGCGTCGATCATCTGCCGGCGACCTATAGCCGCGAGCATCAAGCCTTCACCAAGGGCGAGCCCGAATGGGGCGCGCACCTTGCCGACGAACTCGAGCGCATCGTCGCGCTGCACGGTGCTTCGACTATCGCTGCTGTCATCGTCGAGCCGATGGCCGGATCGACCGGCGTGCTGCCGCCGCCAAAAGGCTATCTGCAGCGGCTGCGCGCGATCTGTGACCGGCACGGCATCTTGCTGATCTTCGACGAGGTCATCACGGGCTTCGGTCGGCTCGGTCATGCGTTTGCGGCGGAGCGCTACGGCGTCACGCCGGACCTGCTCTGCTTCGCCAAAGGCGTGACGTCGGGCACGGTGCCAATGGGCGGGGTGATTGCCCGCGAGACCATCTACGATGCGTTCATGCGCGGGCCCGAGCACACCATCGAATTGTTCCACGGCTACACCTATTCGGCGCATCCGCTCGCTTGTGCCGCGGGTTTGGCGACGCTCGATCTCTACCGCGACGAAAACCTGTTCGACCGGGCGAAGCGCCTGGAACCCACTTATGCCGACGCGGCAATGACGCTAAAAGGCCTTCCGAACGTTCTTGACGTGCGGACCGTCGGGCTTGCCGCGGGCATCGACCTCGCTTCGCGGCCCGATGCTGTCGGCGAGCGCGGCTATGAGGCCATGGAGCGGGCATTCCAGGATGAGGACCTCGTCATCCGCATTACCGGCGACACGCTGGCGATCGCGCCCCCGCTGATCGTCAACGAAACGCACATCGCGGAACTTTTCGAAAAGACCGCACGCGTCATCCGGGCAGTCGCGTAAACCCCACCGATTGTATGCCGAGGCAATAATGCGCCTCTGCGCGTTGTCGCCCGACAAGGGCAGCGCGACGCGACGCTTCGGGTGGCTACTTTGATTTTATCTTTGCATTGGCGAGGACATGATGCGCTGGTTCCGCGGCTTTGAAGCCCACCGCCGGTCACTCTTGAAGGCTGTTTCCTGGCGAACGATGGCTTCGCTCGATACTTTCGTAGTCAGTTTCATCGTTACCGGCCGGATCGGGCTTGCCGGATCGATCGCCGGGGCCGAACTGGTCACTAAAATTGCGCTTTACTACCTGCATGAACGCATCTGGGCCGCGGTCCCGTGGGGCCGACGTTGATGGGCCAAATAACGACGGTCATTGAAACAAACCACGTCGCGACCGCGCCATAAAACCACACTTGCGGCGGTTTAGGGCTTGTGGACACTGGCAGCGGCCGGATAGGAATCATTCCTCGGGTCTAGCGCGCGAGGTCGTTTAAGAATGGTGCGCATTAGCGCCATCTTCATCGCCGGGTGCATGGTGCTCATCGCCGCCTCGCTCGGCGCTGTGCTGTTCCTTCGCTTTGGCCTGAGCCTCGCCAATTCGGCACTCGTCGCCGTTGGCCTTCTAACCGTGCTCGCAATCTACAACGTCATCGCCGGCCGCAAGCGAGACCGCGCTGAGGTGAGCAACCAGGTCTCCAACATCGCGCGCGGCTCAGGCGATCTGGCGCGTCAGCTCGCCGAATTCGACCGCCGGCTTGGCTTCATGGAGAGCAGGGTTGAAACGGTGCTGGAGCGAGCGCTGTCGACGGCGCGTCCCGCTCGCCAACGAAATCGAGGAGCTTTCCCGGCTCGTGAACCAGCTCGCCGAGACGGTGGCGCAGCACGACGCGGCGTTGGCACAGTCGCGCGCCATCGACGAATTGCCGATACAACGTGGCCCCACCGGCGCGCCGGTTACTGCGGCGAAGGGTGTCGATCTCGCGGTGTCCGCCGGACGCCAAATTCAAGCCTTCAGCGGCCTCGACCGTGACGCCATCATCGCCGCAATTCGCGACGGCATCGAAGCGCAGCGCGTCGATCTTCATCTGCAGCCGATCGTGACCCTGCCGCAGCGCAAGGTGCGCTACTACGAGGCGGTGTCGCGTCTTAATGCCGGTAACGGTGAAGTGGTCGCCGCCGAGGATTTCCTGCCTTATGCCGAAGCCGGCTCGCTGTTGCCGAAGCTCGACAGCCTTTCGGTCTTGCGCTGCGTGCAGGTGGTCCGGCGTCTTTTGCTCAAGAACCGCGAGATCGGCCTGTTCTGCAATCTTTCCGTTGCGACGCTGACCGATGCCAGCTTCGCCCAGTTGCTGGAGCTCCTCGAGGCCAATCGCGCCATTGCACCTTCTCTGGTGTTGGAGTTCACCCAGGCCGCGGTCCGTTCGATGGGACCGATTGAGCATGAGAGCCTGGCGGCGCTTGCCGAGCGCGGCTTTCGTTTTTCCATAGACAACCTCACCGACTTGCGGCTTGAGCCGCGCGAACTGACCGAACGCGGCTTCCGTTTCATCAAGGCGTCGGCGGCGTTGCTGCTCAACCGGGCGAGCGGCAGCACGACCAACATCCATCCCGCCGATTTCTCCGACCTGCTCGGCCGCTTTGGCATCGATCTCATTGCCGATCGGATCGAAAACGAATCCGCGGTGGTTGATCTGCTGGATTACGACGTCCGGTTCGGACAGGGCTTTTTGTTTTCTCCACCGCGGCCGGTGCGTCCGGAAGCGCTGCAGGGCTCTGGCGGCGATACCGGCAGAGGCGAGACGCCGCGGATGCCGGGCGTTGCGCAGGGCGAAGCGGCTCCGGCCGGGCAAAGCGGTCTCGCCAAACTCGCCCGCACCGGCAGCGGTAACTGAGGCGGCGAAACTTTCTTGCCTGAAGTCATCGAACGATTTGCGCCGCTGGCGGCAGTTTACGACGTTCTCCTTTGCGACGTCTGGGGTGTGGTGCACAACGGCGTTACCGCCTTCGCGCCGGCTTGCGAGGCGCTGATGCGTTTTCGTGCCGGCGGCGGCACGGTCATTCTCATCACCAACGCGCCGCGACCCGGGATATGGGTGCAGAAATATCTCGACCGGCTCGCCGTGCCGCGAGATGCTTATGACGCGATCACGAGTTCCGGTGATGTCACCCGCGGCATTGTCGAAGAGAGGGTCAACGAGCGCGTCTTCCATCTGGGGCCGCAGCGCGACGTTTCGATTTTCGCCGGGCTAGATGTCGCCTTCGCTCCGGTGGATAACGCCGATTATGCCGTCTGCACCGGCTTGTTCGATGATGAGCGAGAGACGCCCGACACCTATCGCGAGTTGTTGGCGACGATGTGGAGTCGTTCACTATTCATGGTGTGCGCCAATCCCGACATCTTCGTCGAACGGGGCAACGAGCTAGTATACTGCGCCGGCGCACTGGCGGATGCCTATGCGCTTTTGGGCGGAGAGGTGCTTTACTGCGGCAAGCCGCACGCGCCGATTTACGAGGCGTCGCTCAGCAAGGCCGCAGCTTTTCGCGGCGGCGACGTGCCGCCGCGTCAGCGGGTTTTGGCGATCGGTGACTCGGTCCGGACCGATCTTAAAGGCTCCGCCGCCTTCGGCGTTGATTGTCTTTTCGTCATTTCCGGCATCCACGCCGACGATCTAGGCGGACGCGACGCGCCGGACCTGTCGGGCTTGAATGCGGTCTTCGCCACGGCCGGCGTGGCGCCTAAAGCGGTGACGCGCGCTCTGGCGTGGTGATTTTTAGTTCGGTCATTTCGACCTGCAGGGGCCGCGCTTCAACCGCGGCTTTACAGCGCCGAGCAGACTGGAGGTCGTGCTGCGGGTTTTGTTCAACCCGTGAGACAAATGCGATTGCCCGCAGACGTCATTTAGCGAGGACAACACCTCATTTAGCGAGGACAACACCTCGCGAATCGGTCAATTTCGTTGACAAGGGCGGTGTTGATCCGAATATAGCGGACACTTTAGAGCTATCGCAGCCTGTAGCTGGGCGATGTTTTTTGCGTGAGGACCCCCCCTCCGGATCCCTTTGAGCAAAGAAGAGCCGCCCCTCATGAAATTGCTGATTTCCGCAAGTTTTGCTGTCTTAGCAACCATTGCCGCTGGTGCAGCCAATGCTGCAGACCTTCCGCTGCCTTACAAAGCCACACCAGTGTTGCCTGCGTATTCATGGCAAGGGTTCTACATCGGAGCCAACGGCGGATTTGCGTGGGGTTCGAGCTGCTGGACTTTTGTTGATACCGTTCCACCCGGACTGGGAGGACCGTCGGCCGCCGAGGGTTGCCATGATCCCAGCGGCGGCGTTGTCGGTGGTCAGGTAGGCTATGACTGGCAACTCAGCAATTGGGTGCTCGGCCTAGAAGCGCAGGGCGATTGGGCAAGCCTGCAAGGTCAGAATGTCAGTGCTGCGTTTCCAACCACCACGAACCGCACGCGGGTCGATGGGCTCGGACTCTTTACCGGTCGAGTTGGCTATACGTGGAGTTCGGCGCTGTTTTATTTGAAGGGGGGCGCTGCCGTCGTGCAGAACAATTACGACTTCTTCGGCACGTTGTTCGGTGCTCCGGTCTCGGGCGGCGCCAGCCAGACCCGGTGGGGCGGGACAGGCGGTGGGGGAATTGAGTACAAGTTTACCCCGAACTGGTCGCTCGCGGTCGAATACGATTATGTCGCGCTTGGCACGTCCCGGCTCAACTTCTCGACGTCGCTTGGGGTCAACACGCTTGAAGACATCAATCAGAACATGAATCTGGTGACCGCGCGGGTGAACTACAGCTTTCCGTAGCCGTCGCTGCGAAGCGCTGCCCAGAAAACGTCAGCGACCGCCCCCGACATGCACGATGTGTGCGTCTCTAACCGACAGTGAGGTTGACGCCCGATCCGGCGTCAGGGAAAACCGCCTCGATTTTCGCCTTCAGCGTCTGCGCGTTGAATGGCTTGACGATGTAGTTGTTGACGCCCGCCTTGCGTGCCGCAATCACGTTCTCGGTCTTTGATTCGGCCGTGACCATGATGAATGGCGTGTCGCCGAGTTCGGGATCGGCGCGCACCTGGCGCAGCAGATCGAAGCCGGTCATCGGCTCCATGTTCCAGTCGGAGATCACCAGGCCATAGCGCTTGGCGTGCATCTTGGCGATGGCCTCGAGGCCGTCGCTGGCGTCGTCAACATCGGCGAAGCCCAACTGCCGCAACAGGTTGCGGATGATGCGAACCATGGTGCTGTAGTCATCGACTACGAGCACCGGCATTGTTGGATCAAGAGCCATCGCTCTGCTCCTTGGCGCAGCCTAGGCGCGGAGTTGAGTTGGTCAGCTCCTCATGTAGAAGCCGTGTCGCCCCCAAAACGCCGTCTCCCTTAAGGCGCGCTGATCTATCATCGCCAATTGAAGATCGGGTTAATCGAGCGGCTGCGCCCGCGGTATTCGCCCCAGTTGCAGGCCTATTGTGTGGGCGGCTCCTTGACTTGGGCCCGGCGTGGCGGCACCTACGGCCCCCACAGGTTTTCTTAACCATTGCAGGCTGATGGCGCCGAAACGCTTCCTCGTCGTCCGCGATACGTCGTCCGATGGGGCGCTCCGCGGCGCAGTCCTTGCTATGGGCAATTTCGATGGCGTTCACCGCGGCCACCAGGCGGTGATCGCGGCAGCGATTGATCGCGCTTCGGGCTTGGGTCAGCCAGCGGGGGTGCTGACCTTCGAGCCGCATCCGCGCGACTTCTTCAATCCTGGCGAGCCGATATTCCGGCTGACCGACGAGGCAGCGAAATTGCGGCTCCTGGCTGCGAACGGACTCGATGGGGCGATAGTGTTGCCCTTTGATGCTGCGCTGGCGAGCCTGACGGCTGAGGATTTTGTTACTCGTATTCTGGTCGAGCAGTTCGCCGTTAGCGGTGTGCTGGTTGGCTTCAATTTTCACTTTGGGAAGAATCGCACTGGCTCGCCCGACTTCCTGGCCGCACAGGGCCGCAGATACGGCTTTGCGGTCGACGTGGTTGCTCCTTTCGAGCTCAATGGGCGCCCGGTCTCCTCGGGCCCGATCCGCGATGCACTCACCGAGGCGCGCCTCAACGATGCGGCGACGCTCCTTGGCTTTCCCTGGTTTGTGTCCGGTGAGGTGAGGCACGGTGACAAGCGGGGGAGAGAGCTTGGTTTCCCAACCGCGAATTTGAGTCTTGCCGCATCCTGCGGCCTGCGTCACGGCGTGTACGCTGTGCGGGTCGGGCTTGGCGACCAGCGCTACGACGGCGTTGCGAATTTTGGCCGGCGCCCGATGTTCGACAGCGGTGTGATTCTTCTTGAAGTCTTTTTGTTCGACTTTGCTGGCGATCTTTACGGCCGGAGCATCGATGTCGCGTTCATCGATTGGATTCGCGAGGAAGCAGTTTTCGGTTCGGTGGACGAACTCATGAGCGCGATGCAGGACGATGCTGCCAAAGCCCGCGCGGCGCTCAAGCGGGCAGGAGATCGATTCCCGCCGATTTAGCGAAGAGAATCAGCCGGCATCTTCGGGCGTCTGCTCGCCGCGCTCGCGCACCCATTGCGCGGCGAGGAAGGCGAGCAGCGCCACCGGGATGATGCGTTGCCAGCCGAGCGAACGGCCGGCCTGCAACGCGACGCCCAAAATCTTTGGATCAAGCAGCCACGACGATGCGCTGTGTGCGCGAGCGGCGCGTTCGAGGATGGCGCGCTGTTTGGCGCGGCGGCGCGACATGGCGGAAACGAATGCTCCGAGCAACGCGATTAAGATAAAGACGCCTGCCATCACCAGCGCGGCGTAGATCGAGCTGAATTGCAGCGACAGCCAATCGTAAGCGGCGACGCAGAGGAATGCGAACGCGGTAAGTGTGGCGAACAGCATGATCGCCAGCCACACGAAGAAACCTGCGGTCAACCCGCTGCGCGCTTGAATCCCAAGCGCGACGTCATGCATCCAGTTCTTGAGCATCAAGACCTCAACGGCGCCAGGTTGCTCCGAAGAGGAACGCGATGCCGGCAACGATGGCGAGCGTGGTGTATGGCCGGGTTTTGATCGATTCGTCGATCGCGTCGACGAAGTGGCCGGAGACTTCGCGCATGGCGCTCGCCGCCTCGCGGCCTTTGTCCTCGGCCTCGGCAACGGCCTCGTCGAGGCCTGCCTTGGCGCGCCGCCATGCAGCGCTGCCGGCGACAATCCCGGCGACCTGATCGGCAAGCTGGGCGAGCTCCCCGCGCAGCATCTGCAGATCGCTTTCGAGATTACCGGAGGCGCCGGACGCCGCCTTACGGGCTTCGCGTATGGCGTCGGTCGCCGTCTCGCCAGCGTTATTCGCCGCCGTCGACGCGGTGCTCATGGCTGTTCTCCGTGCAATAAATGACGCAAAAATACTGCCACGCTCATATAAGCGCCTGAAAATGCCGTTCAATCAGGAAATTTTGCATTCGCGGCGGAACCAAAAGGCAAACGCGGTTGGCGCCCGGCACTGAACCCTTTGCGCCGTGGCGGTGGCTTGTTAGAAGGCCCGCCATGAGCGAGCAGCCGGCCAAGGTGCGCGATTACAGCGAAACGCTATTTTTGCCGAAGACCGATTTTCCGATGCGCGCCGGCTTGCCGAAGAAAGAGCCGGAGATCCTCAAGCGCTGGAAGAGCCTCGATCTTTATGCCCGGCTGCGCGCTGCCGGAAAGGGGCGGCCCCGCTTCGTCCTGCACGATGGTCCGCCGTATGCCAACGGTCACATCCACATCGGCCACGCCCTCAATAAAATCCTCAAGGACGTGGTGACAAGAAGCCAGCAGATGCTCGGCTTCGATTCCGACTACGTGCCCGGTTGGGACTGTCACGGCCTGCCCATTGAATGGAAGATCGAAGAAGACAACTACCGCGCCAAGGGCAAGCCGAAGCCGGATTTGTCGAACCCGGCAGCGCTGGTGGAATTCCGCCAGGAATGTCGGCGCTTCGCCGCGCACTGGATCGACGTGCAGCGCGTGGAGTTTGAGCGCCTCGGCGTGGTCGGCGATTGGGCGCATCCCTACACCACGATGGACCCATCCGCCGAAGCGCAGATTGCGCGCGAGATTATGAAATTTGCGGCCAATGGAACGCTCTACCGCGGCAGTAAGCCGGTGATGTGGTCAGTGGTGGAAAAGACTGCGCTCGCAGAAGCTGAAGTCGAATATGAGGATTACACGTCGGATACGGTGTGGGTGAAGTTTCCGATTGTCTCCGTCGGCGAAACCACTGCACGCAATCGGCAACTCGTCGGCGCCTCGATTGTCATCTGGACGACGACGCCTTGGACCATTCCTGGCAACCGGGCGATCAGTTATTCGCCAAGAATTGAGTATGGGCTTTACGAAGTGACCGACGCGCCGTCCGACAATTGGGCCAAGGTCGGGGACTTGTTCGTCTTGGCCGACAAACTGTCGCTCGACGTTCTGCGCCAGGCGCGGGTGACGGCGTTCAAAAAACTCAGAAACGTTCACAATAACGACCTGCCGACTTTTGTTTGTCAGCACCCGCTCAAGACATTAGGCGGCTACGATTTCGAGGTGCCACTACTCCCCGGTGATCATGTCACTGAGGATACCGGCACCGGATTCGTCCATACCGCGCCGGGACATGGGCGCGAAGATTTTGACGTCTGGACCGCCCATGCGCGCGAACTCGCCGCGCGCGGCATCAATACGACAATTCCGTATACCGTCGATGCCGACGGTCGCTTTACTGATCAGGCACCGGGATTTATTGGCAAGCGTGTCCTGACGGACAAAGGCGAAAAAGGCGACGCCAACGAAGCAGTGATCAAAGCCCTGGCCGACGCCGGCATGCTGATCGCTCGCGGGCGGCTCAAGCATCAGTATCCGCATTCGTGGCGCTCAAAAAAGCCGGTGATCTTCCGCAATACGCCGCAATGGTTCATCGCCATGGACGAGCCGATCACGTTGTTGAGCGGCACGGCACAGCACGGCGCAACGCTGCGTCAGCTTGCCGAGCAGGCCATTAAGTCGACGCGCTGGGTGCCGGAGCAGGGCGAGAAGCGGATCTTCGGCATGATCGAGAGCCGCCCCGATTGGGTGATCTCCCGCCAGCGCGCCTGGGGGGTGCCGATTGCCGTTTTCATCAAAGTGGGTACCGACGGTGCGGTGGAAATTCTCCAAGACCCGGAGGTGAACGTCCGCATCATCGAAGCTTTTGAGCAAGAAGGGGCCGATGCCTGGTATCGGGCGGGCGCGCGTGAGCGCTTTCTCGGCAAGCTCGGCAATGAGGGCTGGCAGAAAGTCGATGACATTCTCGACGTCTGGTTTGATTCCGGCTCGACGCATGCGTTCGTGCTTGAAGATGCCCAGCACTTTCCAGCGCTCGCGGGCATCCGGCGCGGTGGCGATGAAGTGGTGATGTATCTCGAAGGCTCCGACCAGCACCGCGGCTGGTTTCAATCATCGCTTCTGGAGTTGTGCGGGACGCGTGGCCGGGCGCCGTTCGACATTGTGCTTACCCACGGATTTGTGCTCGACGAGAACGGGCGCAAAATGTCGAAATCGCTCGGCAACGTCACTGCGCCGCAGAACGTGATCAAAGAATCGGGTGCCGATATCCTTCGCATGTGGGTTTGCGCTGCCGATTATGCCGACGATCTGCGCATCGGTCCGGAAATCCTGAAAACCACCGTCGAGACCTATCGCAAGCTCCGCAACACTCTGCGCTGGATGCTGGGGAATCTGGCGCATTTGCACGGCGAGCGGGTCGCCTTGGCGCACATGCCGGACCTCGAGCGGCTGATGCTGCATCGCCTCACCGAAGTCGATGCCGTTATTCGCGGCGCTTACGCCGATTTCGACTACAAGCGCATCTTCGCCGCGCTCAACACGTTGATGACGGTCGATCTGTCGGCATTTTATTTCGATATCCGCAAGGACTCGCTCTATTGTGATCCGTACTCGTCTGTCACCCGCAAGGCTTGCCTGACCGTACTCGACCACCTGTTTCGCTGCACGGTGACCTGGCTTGCACCGATCCTCTGTTTTACCGCTGAAGAGGCGTGGCTCGAGCGCGATCCCTCCGCTGTCTCAGTCCATTTCGAGCCGTTTCCCGAGGTGCCGGCCGCGTGGCGCGACGAGGCATTGGCGGAGAAGTGGCGCAAGGTGAGACAAGTGCGCCGCGTCGTTACCGGCGCGCTTGAGATTGAACGCGCACAAAAGCGCATCGGATCATCGCTTGAGGCGCATCCGCTCGTGCACATCTCCGATCCCGATCTTTTCGCGGCGGTTGTCGATGTTGACCTCGCCGAAGTTTGCATCACGTCGGGTTTGGCGCTGGTCGAGGGCGAAGGGCCGGCCGATGCGTTCCGGCTGCCGGACGTGGCGGGCGTTGCCGTCGTCCCCGAATTGGCTGCAGGGCGCAAATGCGCGCGCTCATGGAAGATTTCGCCAGCCGTTGGTCTCGACCCGCAATATCCCGATGTAACGCCGCGCGATGCGCAGGCGCTTCGCGAGTGGGACGCCATGCGTAAGGCCGCAGAGTAGGGGCCGGCATGACGGAGGTGGCGCAAGCAAAAGGCGGCCGCTCCAACACATGGGGGCCGCTGAGTGCGTTCGGCCTAATCATCGCCATTGTTACCGGTGTTCTCGACCAGGGGTCCAAGCTTTGGCTTTTGGACGGGTTCAACCTCGCCGAACGCGGCCGCGTGGCGCTGATGCCGTTTCTCGACCTCATCGTTATCTGGAATACCGGCATCAGCTACGGACTGTTTCAGCAACAGGGGCTCTCGGCACTGTGGGCGCTGCTCGCCTTTAAGGTAGCGGCGGTGGTGCTGTTGTGGATTTGGCTGGCGCGGGCGTCCTCGCGGCTGACGGCGGTGGCACTGGGACTTATCATTGGTGGAGCACTCGGCAACGCCATCGACCGGCTGCATTGGCCCGGGGTCATGGATTTTGTACTATTTCACGTCGAGACCGCGAGCTGGCGCTTTACCTGGTATGTCTTTAACCTTGCCGATATCGCCATCGTAGCCGGGGTCGTGGGCCTGTTATACGATTCGCTTCGGGCCAAGGGTGCCGTAAAAGCGCCCTGATCCCGGATAAAAGGTCTGACAAATTAAAACCATGCTTCGGCGTACCGCTGTTATGGGTAAGGGCATGCCGCAGGATCAAAGTCGCCGCCAGACGGGTGGCCCCAGGTTGCACGTGCTGCTGCGGGCAGCGCTGGGCGTAGCTTTGGCCGGTCTTCTCGCCGGCGTTGGTGCCACGGCCGCCCGAACGCAAACCTACGGAAGCGATAAAGGCAGCGGCATCGATAAGGTCCTGCAAACGATCGGCCTAAGCAAAGAATCCAACCCGGATTCCGAGATCAACTACACAGAGCGCTCGCCGCTGGTCGTACCGCCAAGCCGCGACTTGCCTCCACCGGCGACGAATGCGGCGATGCCGGCGCCGGATTGGCCGACCGACCCAGCCAGACGACCCAAGAACAGCAAGGGTAAACCGGCAGTCGTTCCCGACACGGCCGTTCAAACCCCTAATCCGCAGATCCAGAAAAAGCCGTGGTACAATCCGATGGGTTGGTTTGACAAAGAAGAATACGCCAACTTTGCCGGCGAACCGGTACGCAGAAATCTTACTGACCCGCCCGCCGGATACCGGATTCCTTCGCCGGAACACCCTTATGGTCTCGGTCCGGATAAAAAGCCCGGCAAGGCCCAGGCGACGGCGAGCGACTTCAGTTTGGGCTCGGCCACGCCATCTCCCGGCGGTTCCGGGAAATAGCCGCGTTGTAGTGAGACTATCCGGGGGCGTTGTGTTTGACTGCCGTTCCGAACCGGCGCGCGGCGTTGCTGCCTAAGCAACGGCCGTGTGAGCTTGTTATGGCCGGCGGCTGAACTTGAACAAAACGAATCTGGAGACAACTCGTGACGAAAACTCTGCTGCTCGCATTTGCGTTGCTCGCCGCATTGCCGGTCGCCGCTGGTGCCCAAGCTGGACCCAAAGTCGAGCACTTCACCTTAAGTAACGGGCTTGAAGTCGTCGTCATTCCGGATCATCGCGCTCCGGTCGTCACCCATATGATCTGGTACAAGGTCGGCGGCGCCGATGAGACGCCCGGAAAATCCGGCCTCGCGCATTTCCTTGAGCATCTGATGTTCAAAGGTACGGCGCAGAACCCGGGCAATCGGTTCTCTGCGACCGTGGCCGACATCGGCGGGCAGGAGAATGCCTTCACGTCCGATGATTATACCGGTTTTTTCCAGCGCGTGCCGCGCGAACACCTCAAGGAAATGATGGCGTTCGAAGCCGACCGCATTACCGGGCTTGTGCTCACCGATGAGGTCGTCCGTCCCGAGCTCAACGTGGTGCTCGAAGAACAGAACATGCGTGTTGCCAATAACCCCAACAGCCGGCTGTCCGAGCAGATGGATGCGGCACTTTACCTCAACCATCCTTATGGCCGCCCGGTCATCGGCTGGCGGCCCGAGATCGAAAAGCTGACCCGCGACGAGGCTTTGGCCTTCTATCGGCGTTTCTACACGCCGAATAACGCTATTGTCGTCATCGCCGGCGACGTCACCGCCGACGAGGTCAAGGCTGACGCTGAAGCGACCTACGGCAAAATCGCGCCGCGCGCGGAAATCGGCCCGCGCCGGCGGCCGATGGAGCCTCCGCAGGAGGCACCGCGCACGGTTACGCTTGCCGACGCAAGAGTAGAGCAGCCGAGTGTCAGCCGCGTCTACCTGGCGCCGTCGCGGCTCACGGCCAAGCCTGGAGAGAGCCAGGCGCTCGAAGTTTTGGCGCATGTGCTGGGTGGCGGTGTGAACGGCCGTCTCTACAAGAAACTCGTGGTCGAGCAAAACCTGGCGCTCAACGCGGGCGCCTATTATTCGAGTACCGCGCTCGACTATGGGAAGTTTGGCCTCTACGGCGTGCCCGCGCCCGGAAAGACACTGCAAGACGTCGAAACGGCGATCGACGCGATCGTCGCCGACGTCAGCGAGCACGGCATCACCGCTGATGAGCTTGCGCTTGCCAAGAACCGGCTGATTGCCGATGCCGTCTATGCGCAAGACAACCAGGCGACGCTGGCGCGCTGGTATGGCGCCGCGCTTGCGACCGGCGAGACCGTCGATATGGTCCGCAATTGGCCTAACGAAATTCGCGCGGTGACCGCCGACGCGGTACGCGAGGCCGCCCGCACCTGGTGTAACCGCCGCGCGTCAGTGACCGGCTATCTGGTCAGCAGCTTTCCGGCGAAGGAGAAGCACTCGTGAACGCCATCATGTCACTTCGCCGCCCGCGGTGCATTGCGCTCACGATTGTGGCGCTCTTCGCCTTCGTCGCACCGGCCAGCGCCACCACCATCGAGCGCGTGGTGAGTCCCGGCGGCATCGAGGCCTGGCTGGTGCGTGAGCCGGCCGTGCCTATGATCGCGGTCGATTTTGCCTTCGCCGGTGGAGCGATTCAGGATGCGCCTGGCAAAGCTGGCACGGCGAACCTGGTTGCTTCTTTGCTCGACGATGGCGTGGGCGAGTTCGAACTCGAAGACATTTCACGAGCGACTGGAGCGCAAGGCGATCGAGCTAAACTACGAGGCGGAGCGCGACACGCTCCGTGGTTCGCTGCGGACGCTGACGGAGAATCGCGACGAGGCGTTCGAGGCGCTGCGGCTCGGACTGACGGCGGCGCGGTTCGACCCGACCGACGTCGAGCTCAACCGGGCGCAGATCCTGTCCACGCTGCGGCGCGCCACCACCAACCCCACCGAGATGGCAAGTCTGCGCTGGTGGCAAGTCGCGTTTGCCGATCATCCATACGGCCAGCCGGTCGCCGGCACTCTGGAAACGGTCCCGACAATTACTGTCGGCGATCTCAGGGACTACACACGGCGGGTGTTGGCGCGCGGCAACCTGAAAATAGCCGTGGTCGGCGACATCGATGCCGAGGCGGTCAAGTCCATGCTCGACCGCGTGTTCGGGGCGCTGCCTGCCGAGCCGCAGCTGAAGCCGGTGGCGAACGTGACGCCTCGTGGCCTGGGCCGGCGTATCGTGGTCAAACTCGACGTGCCGCAAGCCGTCGTGGCGTTTGGAGGCACCGGCATCGCCCGCAACGATCCGGACTTCATGGCTGCGTACATCGTCAATCACATTCTCGGCGGCGGCTCGTTTTCTTCCCGGCTTTACCAGGAAGTGCGCGAGAAGCGTGGTCTTGCGTATTCGGTTTATGACAGCCTGGTTTGGCTCAATCACAGCGCGTTGTTCCTTGGCGGCACGGCGACGCGCGCCGATCGCGCCGGTGAGACCCTCGACCTCATCCAAAAAGAAATCCATCGCCTGGCGGAGAATGGTCCGACGGCTGAAGAACTTGCCAAGGCGAAGGCCTATCTCAACGGCTCGTTTGCGCTCAATCTCGATACGTCGAGTAAGATCGCGGCGCTACTCGTTCAATTGCAGCGTGACGGTCTCGGCATCGACTATTTCTCCCGCCGGCCGGAAATGATCAGTGCGGTGACGCTTGATGACGCGCGGCGCGTGGCCAAAAAGCTGCTCGACGGCGGACTTCTTGTTACCGTTGCCGGTCGCCCGGAAGGTGTCGTTTCGACCACCGCCGACTGATATCCTTCCCCGCCCAGCGAGCCGAGCGGGAGAGAGGATATGTGCTGACCCCGCCATGATCCGCGTCACCGACCAGATCGACATCGACGAGCGCGAAATCGAAGAAAGCTTCGTTCGCGCGTCGGGTCCGGGCGGGCAGAACGTGAATAAGCTTTCGACCGCCGTGCAACTTCGTTTTGATGTGCGGGGATCGCCTTCGTTGCCGGCGCAGGTGAAGGCACGGCTTGAGCAGCTCGCCGGCGCGCGCCTTACCCGCGACGGCGTGCTGGTCATTACCGCACAGACGCATCGCACGCAGGGGCGTAATCGCGAGGACGCACTCGATCGCCTCCTTGAGCTCATTCGCCGTGCGGCCATCGTGCCTCGGGCACGGCGACCGACCAAGCCGACCAAGGCATCGCGCGAACGCCGCATCGAAAGCAAAAAACGCAAAGCCGGACACAAACTCCGCCGCGCCAAACCGTCGTTCGAGTGATGGTTAGCGCGTGAACTCTGATACCGAGATTGAGTGATCGGGAGAGCGCAGCTTTCCGGCTGCGCGCAGGCGTAGCAGAGAATGAGCAAAGATGAGGCGCTAAATCGAATCGCTTTATTTTTAGGCGCATTCAATTCGGCGCGGCGATCTTACGACGCGCGGATTAAATTTTAGACAGGTGAATCATTTTTGTGACCTGTCGATCAACTTGAGCATCGCACCGATCAAATATCCGTATTGCAATGACGAACGCTTGCGCCTGCGGCTCGTCGCTCTTAACTCCGCTAAGGGAAATGCCTGCTTCGCGAACGGTGCATTGAAGGCCGTCGCTTAAGCGAAATGTACATCCGCGTAAATCCGGGAGGGTTATGGCAAGCATTGGCGGACGAAACGTCGCCGGTGCTTGAAGCTTGCGGACAGTGCAGGAGACGTTATGAATCGAACTCCCTCTCCAGAACTCATGATTAAAGGCGCAACGCGTATGCTCCCGTTCGAGCGCGTCGCCCTGGTTTTGCAAGGCGGCGGCGCGCTGGGCGCATATCAGGCCGGCGTTTACCAAGCCATCCATGAAGCCAAAATCGACGTGCATTGGCTGTGCGGCACATCGATCGGCGCTATCAATGGCGCTCTTATTGCCGGCAATCCACCCGGCAAGCGGGTCGAACGTTTGCGCGATTTTTGGGAAACCGTCACCAAGCCGCCGCTGCGGATTCCCAATGTGCCGTGGTTTACCGAATTGCCCTGGAACGGCAACGGCCACGCCCGTTACTGGACCAACAAGATCAGCGCGTTTGCCACCATGGTGCATGGGGCGCCGGGCTTTTTTTCGCCGCGAGCCTTTCCGCCGGTGAACTCCACGGCAGAAAACCCCGAGGCCGTCAGCTACTACGACATCACGCCGCTAAAGGAGACGCTGGCGCGCCTGGTTGATTTCGATCGGATCAACGCCCGGCCCGAACCGATGCGGTTCACCGCTCTCGCCACCAATGTCCGCACTGGTACGCCGGCCTATTTTGACAATCGCGAGCGGAAGATTGCCGCCGCGCACATTTTGGCCAGCGCGTCGCTGCCGCCGAGTTTCCCGCCGACTGAAATCGACGGCGAGTATTATTGGGATGGCGGCGTGGTCTCGAACTCACCCATGCAGTTCGTGATCGACAACCGCGGCGGTCACACCGCGCTGGTTTTCCAGGTCGATCTCTGGGATGCGAGCGGGGAAGCACCGACGGATATTCCGTCGGCCAATCTGCGCGCCATGGAAATCCACAGTGCGAGCCGTCTCAACATTTCGTTGGAGGAGTATAAAAAGACCCAGAAATTCCGCCATGCGCTGCGGCGGTTTTTGGACGAGCTCCCCGCGCAATGCCAAAACGACCCCGAGGTGCAGTTTCTCTCCGAGCAGGCGCGTGTGAAAGTCGCGACCATTGTGCAATTGAAGTACCAGGCAAACAAATTTGAGACCGCAGGCAAGATGTTCGAATTCTCCCGTCAGGCGATGGAAGAGCATTGGCAGGCGGGCTACGAAGATACCAAGGTTGCGCTGGTTGAGCCCGGGGTTCTCGAGCTACCTCACGTCTCGGAAGCCGCGCGCATCTTCGACGTGCACCATGGCTGGGCGGCATAAACTGCGGGTCTTTCAGGCGCCACAGAAGAGCCAGGGCGGGCAGCGATGGTTCCCGGCCAATCGTTGCTCGCCATTCGCCAGGCGCTAAAGTTAGACTCCGCTGTTTCAAAGCGAGTCGCCGATGCCCGTCCGCCAGCTTTCCGAAACCGTCGTCAACCGCATCGCCGCCGGCGAAGTGGTCGAGCGCCCGGCGAGCGTCGTGAAAGAGCTGGTCGAAAATGCGCTCGACGCCGGCGCCCGCCGCATCGATGTGTTGATCGATGGCGGTGGCCGACGGCTGATTGCGGTCACCGATGACGGTGAAGGTATGTCGCGCGCTGATCTCTCACTCTCGGTCGAGCGCCATGCCACGTCAAAACTCGCGGACGATGATCTTGTGTCGATCAGTACGCTCGGCTTCCGTGGTGAAGCTTTGCCCTCGATCGGCGCCGTGGCGCGGCTTTCGATCACCTCACGCCACCGCTCCGAGCCGCATGCCTGGTCGGTCGATGTCGATGCCGGGGTAAAATCTGAACTCAAGCCGGCGGCGCTGGGAGAGGGGACGCGCGTCGAGGTGCGCGACTTGTTTTACGCAACACCGGCGCGGTTGAAATTTCTGAAGCTTGATCGCACCGAGGCCGAGGCGGTGCGCGACGTGGTGCGCCGGCTCGCTATAAGCCGGCCGGCCGTCGCCTTCACGATCGCCGGAGAAGAGCGCTCCCCGGTCACGTTTGCGGCGGCGCTTCCCGGCTCGACCGGCCGCCTGACGCGCCTTGGCGGCGTCCTCGGCTCGGACTTCCGTAACAATGCCGTCGAGATCGCGGCCGAACGCGAGGGCGTCGCCATCGAAGGCTTTGCCGCGCTCCCGACGCTCAGTCGCGCCAATTCGCTTAGCCAATATCTGTTCGTCAACGGCCGGCCGGTGCGCGACAAACTTCTCGTTGGCGCGGTGCGCGCGGCTTACGCCGATTATCTGCCGCGTGATCGCCATCCGCTGGTCGCATTGTTTGTTGATCTGCCGGCGCGCGAGGTCGACGTTAATGTGCACCCGGCGAAAGCTGAAGTGCGTTTCCGCAACGCCGGTCTGGTGCGCGCCCTGATCGTGCACGCGCTGAAAACGGCACTCGCACGCGACGGTACGCGTGCGGCGACAACAGGCGGCACCGCGACAATCGCCGCCTTTCGTCCGCGGCGGGAAAGTTCCCGCCGGGTGTGGGTGGGGCCGCGCAGCGACGGTTTTGCCGAAGCCGCGCAGGCCGCGTTCGAGGTTGGTGCGCCGGAGGCTGATCTCGGCACCGGCCTTGATCCGCATCTGGCCGCGGAGACCACAGCCGGTTTGGCCGATAGCCTCGATCACCCGCTCGGGGCGGCGCGCGCACAAGTGCACGAGACTTACATCGTGGCGCAAACGCGCGATGGTCTCGTCGTCGTCGATCAGCATGCCGCGCATGAGCGCATCGTCTACGAGAGACTAAAAGCCGCGCTCGCCAAGACCGGCGTGGCGCGGCAAATCCTGCTCATTCCCGATGTTGTCGAACTCGACGAGACGGATGTCGAACGGCTCCTTGCCCACACCCAAGAGCTTGCGCAATACGGCCTGGTCATCGAGTCATTTGGTCCCGGCGCGGTGGCGCTGCGCGAAACGCCGGCGCTTCTCGGCGAGATCGACGGCGGAGGCCTGCTGCGCGATCTCGCCGAGCACATCGGCGAATGGGATGAGACCTTGCCGTTGGAGCGCCGCCTCATGCATGTCGCTGCGACCATGGCCTGCTACGGCTCGGTCCGCGCCGGGCGACGACTAAAGGCGCAGGAGATGAACGCGCTGCTTCGCGAGATGGAAGTCACACCGAACTCCGGCCAATGCAATCACGGCCGCCCAACTTACGTGGAATTAAAGCTCACCGATATCGAGCGGCTGTTCGGGCGGCGGTGAGCTACGATCGGCGCAGGAAGATGAACTCAGTGTCGTCGTAAGTGCGCCGCTCTAGCTCCGTGAAGCCTTCGGGAACTGCGAATTGTGCCTTCTTTGCCTCTTCAACAACGATCAGTGCGCCCGGCGTAAGCCAGGAACCCGCGCGTGCCGAAGCGAGCGCCTGTTCGGCTAATCCGTGTGCGTACGGCGGATCGAGAAACGCCAGCGAGAACGGCTCCACCGGATGGACGGGGCCAAGCTTTGTCGCGTCACGGCGAAAAACCCGCGACGTGCCGCCGAGACCGAGCGCGCTGGCGTTCTCGCGCAGCAGCGCGCGAGCCTCCGCGCTTTCGTCGACGAACAGCGTGAACGCCGCGCCGCGGGACAGGGCTTCAATGCCGAGCGCTCCGGTGCCGGCAAAGAGATCGAGAACGCGCGCCCCGGTAATCGGATCGTCGTAGCCATGGATCAGGATATTGAACAGTGCTTCACGCAGCCGGTCGGCGGTCGGCCGGATGCCCGCCGATGTTGGGCCGGCCAGCACGCGGCCGCGCAGGCGTCCGCCGACGACGCGCATCAGCGCGCGCGCGGCCGATGTGGCCGGGCGCCAGCGCCACGATCGGGGGCGCGGCGGCGGCGATGGTCGCGCTTGGGCGCTGCCTTTGCAGGTGGTTCCGTTGGCCGCGGCTGACCGAAGCGCTGAACGAGGACGGGGCGGCCCTTGCGGTCGCTTAGCACCTCGGCACGCGGAGGGGTTGCGGGCTTGTTGTGCGGTTCGACCTTGTCGCGGCGCCCACCGTGGAATTTTCGCCGCAGCTTCTTTGCCGGCCGTTCCGGTTCTTGCGCGCGCCAGGAATGGGAGCTCGATTTGCCGGGCGCCTCTTGCTGCCGCGCGTCGGCGCGCGCTGCTTCCTTTTTGTCGCGCTTCGGCGGCACCGAGGGAGGCGCCGCGACCGGGCTGGAAAAATCGGCACTCGCAGCCACGGCCACGCGTTCGCCGAGTTGTTCCCGTAAAGTGCGCGTGGATATCTCTTCGACGGCACCTTCGGCCAGTTCGCCAAGTTGAAACGGCCCGAACGAGATACGGATTAGCCGCGCAACCTCTAACCCGAGGTGGCCGAGCACATTGCGCACTTCGCGATTTTTTCCTTCGCGGATGGCAAACGTGAGCCACAGGTTGGACCCCTGCACGCGATCAAGCGTCGCTTCGATGGCGCCATAATGGATGCCGTCGATGGTCACGCCGGTCCGCAGTTCATTGAGCCGCGCCTGCGTCACCGAGCCATGCGCGCGCACGCGGTAAGTGCGCTGCCAGCCAGTCGCCGGCAATTCCAGCACACGCGCCAGCGCGCCATCGTTGGTGAGAAGAATGAGGCCCTCGGTGTTGAAGTCGAGCCGGCCGACACTGATCAGCCGCGGCAGGTGCTTGGGCAGATGCTCGAAGATAGTCGGCCGTCCTCGCGGATCGCCATGCGAGGTCAACAGCCCACGCGGCTTGTGATAGAGAAAGAGCCTGGTGCGCTCGCGCGTCGGCAGCGGCTCGCCATCGACCGCGACGCGGTCGCTTTCGGTGATATTGAGCGCGGGAGAACGGATGACGGCGCCGTTGACGGCAACGCGCCCGGCGGCGATCCATTCCTCAGCCTCGCGGCGCGACGTGAGCCCGGCACGCGCGATCACCTTGGCGATGCGTTCACCGGCTTGGCCGCTTTTGCCCTTGTCGTCCATGGTGGGTCCGGCAATAACGCCCTGCGATCAAACAGGCAATCGCCGATGGCATCGTTTATGGACCTGGCGCTGGACGAAGCCCGAGCCGCAGGCGAACGCGGCGAAGTCCCCGTCGGCTGCGTCATCGTCCGCGACGGCGCGGTAATCGCGCGCGGCGGCAATCGCACTGTTGCGGATCGGGACCCAACCGCGCATGCGGAGATTGTCGCCATCCGCGCCGCATCCGCTGCGCTTGGCTCGGAACGGCTGACCGATTGCGACCTCTATGTCACGCTCGAGCCCTGTACGATGTGTGCGGGTGCGGTCGTATTCGCACGAATTCGCCGCCTCTATTACGGGACCGCGGATCCAAAGGGTGGCGCCGTAGACAACGGCGTCAAATTTTTCGCTTCACCCGCCTGCCATCATCGCCCCGAGGTCTATGGCGGGTTGGCGGAAGCCGAAACGTCTCTCTTGCTGAAGAGCTTTTTCCAGGAACGACGCTAGCTTAGTCGCCCAGTAACGCGCCGAGCCTTTCCTGAACTTCTGTCTTCACGGGTTCGGAAGCCCGTAGGATTGCGGTCGCTTGATAGAAATCCAGCGTACGAAAGATCGCAACGTTCGGGCGGATCACGAGATCGGGCGCGCCCTGCGCAAGCTTTCCGGCCACGATGGCGCTGCCCATGATGTTGAGTGTGACGATTATGCTCTCCAACGCGCCGGGGATATCGGCGCGTTCGGCGGGCGGGACGGTCAATACGTCGACGGCGACGATCCGGTCGGCGCTGCCACGCAGCCGATCGAACGGCAATGGGTTGGTCGTGCCGCCGTCGATGAGGATGCGGTCATTGACAGCGACGGGGCGCAACAGCCCGGGAATGGCGATTGAGGCGGCGAGCGCCGAGCGAAGCGGTCCTGCTATCAGCGGCACCTCTTCACGGCGGTGCAGATCGGTTGCCATCACCGCGAGTGGGATCTTCAATTCCGAAAAGTCCGCCGGGATGGCCTCAGGCAAAAATTGAGCACAGAATTTTTCGGCGTCGATCTGGGTGGCTTGACCGAATGCTCCGGCAAATAAATCGGCGAGCGTGCCGGCGCGAGACGCAAGGAGGCGGCGCGTCGTTTCGCCTCGGTCGTGGGCGAAGCGGATGACATGGCGCCGGATGTCCCTGCCGTGCATGCCGGCCGCATAAGCGGCCCCGACTAGCGAGCCGATCGAGGTGCCGGCAATCGCGACGGGTTTCACGCCCATGTTGTCGAGCGCTTCAATCACCGCGATGTGCGCAAGCCCGCGCGCGCCGCCGCCGCCGAGCGCGAGGGCGAAGGTTTTCATTCGCGTTGTCGTCCTAGGAGGCTTGGAGCGCGAATTCCCAGCCTTTGGCGGCCAGTGGCCCGACAAGATCGGTCTTGGCCGCCGCAAACGCGCCGGTCGCGGTTCCGTCGCGAACGCGGCCCACGATGCCCTGCAGGATCGCCGCGAGGCGAAAGAAATTGTAGGCGGAATAGACCGGCAGATAAGGTCGTGGGTCGAGGCCGGTACGCTTCACGTAGGCGTCGACGTACTCTACGAGCGATGGAATGCCGAGTGCGGCAAGGTCGAATCCGATCAGCGAGCCCGTGCCCGCTTCAGCCTGAGGCATGTGCCATTGCATCAGGTGATAGGAGAAATCCGCCAGCGGGTCACCAAGCGTCGACAGCTCCCAATCGAGCACGGCCGCTACCTTGGGCGCGTCCGGCGCCAGGATCATATTGTCGAGGCGGTAATCGCCGTGCACCAGCCGCGGCGGCTGCGGCGGCGGCAGGTGCGCGGGCAGCCATGCCATCAGCCGCTCCATCTCCTCGACTTTTCCCGTCTCCGACGCACGGTATTGTTTCGACCAGCGCTCGATCTGCCGGGCGACATAGTTTTCGCCGCGGCCATAATCGGAAAGCCCAATCGCCGCCGGATCGAAGCTGTGCAGCCTGGCGATCGTCGCATTCATGGCGTCATAGACTTGCGCGCGCTCCGCCGGATTGGACGAGGGCATGTCCGGTTCCCAAAACACGCGGCCTTCGACGTGCGACATGACGAAAAACGCTGTGCCGATCACGTTTTCATCGGCGCAATAAAGGATCGGCTCCGCCACCGGGAAACCTTGGGGATGAAGCGCGCTGATCACGCGGAATTCGCGATCGACCGCATGCGCCGATGGCAACAGCTTGCCCGGAGGTTTCCGCCGCAGAACGTAGCGGCGTTGCGGCGTCGCGACGAGGTAGGTCGGATTGGACTGGCCGCCCTTGAACTGTGACAGCGTGACCGGCCCGGCAAACCCTTCCACATGCTCGCGCAGATAGATTTCAAGCGGGCCGATGTCGAAGCGCAGCCGTTCGGCGACCTCTTTGGTGCCCGAGAACGTTGTTTGACGGTCGCTTGCGCTCAAGATATTTCCTCCCGTCGGCGCGGTCGTCCTCATCGGGATCGACCGAGGCTCTTATGGACGAAAGTATATCCCGTAGCGCTAACGATCCTCTAGGCATTTTCCCGCTGCACAGCGCGCCAGCCGATATCGTGGCGATAGAACCCCTCAGGCCAACGGATACGGGAGATGGCTTCGTAGGCGCGCGTCCGCGCCTCGCCGACATTGTTGCCGAGCGCCGAGACGTTAAGCACGCGTCCGCCATTGGCCAGAATGCGGCCATCTTCCGCCTTCGTGCCGGCATGGAAAATTTCCACACCCTCAATCGCCGCGGCATCGTCCAGGCCCTGGATGACCGAGCCTCTCTCGTAAGAACCTGGATAACCACGTGCTGCCATCACTACGGTGAGCGCGGCGTCGGGATACCAGCGAAGATCGAATGATTTAAGTGTCCCGTCGCGGCTCGCGAGCAAAGCGGGGACGAGATCCGACATCAGGCGCGGCATCAGCACCTGGGTCTCCGGATCGCCGAAGCGCACGTTGTATTCGATGAGTTTCGGTCCACCCGCAGTCATCATCAAGCCGGCGTAGAGCACGCCCTTGTACGGAGCGCCCATGGCCCGCATCGCGCGCAAGGTCGGCAGCACGATTTCCTCCATGACGCGGGCGGTCATCGCTTCATCGACGATTGGAGCTGGCGAATAAGCGCCCATGCCGCCGGTATTTGGTCCCTTGTCACCGTCGAAGGCGCGCTTGTGATCCTGTGCGGATGCCAGCGGGAGCGCTGTCGTACCGTCGCAGAGCGCGAAGAAGGAGGCCTCTTCGCCTTCGAGAAATTCCTCAATGACGAGTTCAGCGCCGGCCTCACCAAGGCTGCCACCGAGAATCATATCAATCGCGGTTTCCGCTTCCGCCAAACTGTCTGCGACGACTACGCCTTTGCCGGCAGCCAGTCCGTCGGCCTTGACAACAATGGGAGCGCCGCGATCGCGGGCATAGGCCTTGGCTGCCGCGGCGGCACGGAAACGTTCGTAGATCGCCGTCGGTATGCGGTTGGCTCGGCACAGGTCTTTGGTAAACCCTTTGGAGCCTTCGAGCTGTGCCGCGGTGCGGCTCGGCCCGAAGGCTTTGATGCCCGCGCCTTCCAGATCGTCGACGATGCCGGCGCAGAGCGGCCCTTCCGGTCCGACAACGACGAGGTTGATGCCGTTGTTTCGACAAAATTGGATCACGGCAGCATGATCGGTGATATCGAGCGCGACGCATACGGCCTCGCGCGCGATTCCGGCATTGCCGGGTGCGCAAAACACACGGTCGGCGAGCGGACTTGCCGCCATCTTCCAGGCCAGCGCGTGCTCGCGTCCGCCGGAGCCGAGGAGCAGGATATTCATTGTTCCAAAAGAAAAGTTGCCGCAGCCCCTGTAGCATGAGAGCGCATCGGCGCAAGATCACAGCGAACATTGTCCAAGGGAACGTCTAGTGACTCTCAGCTCCGCCTCTTTCGCCCAGGTCCGGGGTCTTGACCCAACCGGCATCGCGCAGCACTTACAGCGGCAATGAACGAACCGCGACTCAATCTGCCGGAATTGACAGTCTCCGAACTCTCGGCGGCGCTTAAGCGCACGATCGAGGAATCCTATGGCTATGTGCGCGTGCGCGGCGAACTGGGCAAAGTCAGCTATCACGGCAACGGTCACGTTTATTTCGATCTCAAGGATGAGCGCGCCTGCATCGCTGGTGTTATCTGGCGCACCACCGCCGCGCGGATCAAGCTCAAGCTTGAAGCTGGTCTTGAGGTGGTGATCACCGGACGGCTGACGACCTATCCCGGCCGTTCACAGTACCAGATCATAGTGGAAACGCTGGAACCGGCCGGCCTTGGCGCGCTGATGGCGCTGCTTGAAGAACGCAAACGGCGGCTGACCGCGGAAGGATTGTTCGACGAAGCGCGCAAACAGCTCTTGCCATATTTGCCGGCGATCATCGGTGTGATCACCTCGCCGAGCGGCGCCGTCATTCGCGACATTCTGCATCGGCTTGCTGACCGTTTCCCGCGCCGGGTGCTGGTCTGGCCGGTGAAAGTCCAGGGCGATGGGTCGGCAGCCGAGGTCGCTGCGGCAATTGCCGGGTTTAATGCGCTGCCGGAACTAGGACCGACGCCGCGGCCTGATCTGATCATTGTCGCACGCGGCGGTGGTTCGCTGGAAGATTTGTGGTCTTTCAACGAGGAAATCGTCGTGCGCGCCGCGGCCGCAAGCTTCATTCCGTTGATCTCGGCAGTTGGCCATGAGACCGACGTGACGCTGATCGATTTTGCCGCCGACCGTCGGGCCCCGACGCCAACCGCGGCCGCCGAAATGGCGGTGCCTGTGCGGACGGAGCTTCTCGTCGATCTTGAAAATCTGGAACGGCGCGCGCTGACGGGGTGGCTGCGGAATCAGGAAGCGCGGCGCAACGCGGTACGGTCGGCGACGCGCGCGCTGCCGGATGCCGATGAGGTTCTGGCGGTTCCGCGACAGCGTCTCGATCATGCAGCCGCCGGGCTGGTACGGGCGCTGCGTGCCAATGCGCATATCCATCGCGTGAGCTTCTCGCGCGTCGGCGGCCGCCTGAGCGTGCATCTCTTGCGCCTGCAGGTCGAGCGCCGCCGCGACCGCTATGCCGGTGCTGCGCTGCGCCTGCGGGCGAGCGTGACGGCGAATGTCACGGCGCACCGTATGCGCATCGCACGCGAAGGCGAGCGCGTTGGCGCACTCACGAAACGTGCCGGCCGCGCCATGGACAATCTTCTCGACGCGCGCTGGGCACGGTGCGAACGCGATGCCCAACTGCTCGCAGCGTTTTCATATCGCGGCGTACTGGCGCGTGGGTTTGCGCTGGTGCGCGATCGAGCCGGCCGGCCGCTTCGCACGGCCGGTGCGGTTTCGACCGGCATGCAGATGGACATCGAGTTTTCCGATGGCCTCGTCGGCGCGCGTGCCGAAGTCGTGCAAACAACTGTCGCACCGCGCGCCGAACTACCGCGACGGCGAAGACGCCGCGACGATGACCCCGGGCAAGGCAATCTTTTCAGCTGATCAAACCAAACGATCTGGGCGTATGAACAGGGCTGTGTGCTTGGTTCATCAAGCTGACTATTTGTTCAGTTTCATTGTTGAATCTGTTTGCCTATCAGCGAGGAATGTTCACGCGCAGCGGAACCACTTCGATGCAGCTCGCATTATACATTTGATGAAACAATTCTCGTCAAAAGGAGCAGAAAATGATTTCGAACAGCGTGTGCGATTGCGGTCGCGACTGTACTGGTCGCGGGTGTTTCTGGAATTTCACAGGCGGCGCCGATAGCGCCGCTGCCGGCCGGAGTTTCTAGCGATGCTTCGTCGGGTAACGTCATACAGGCATGGTGCGGCTGGCGTTGCGGCCATCGGGCGTGGGGCTACCGCGGCTACCGGGGCTACTACGGATACGCTCCGGGGTGGCGCGGTGGCGGCTGGTGCCGTTGGCATCGTTGCTAACTTGCGGTTTTGCAAATGACGGCGCGCGGAGTGGATAGCCGGTAACCGCAACATCCTTTTATGAGTTGGCAAACAATTGTGCCGCACTGGCGCTCGTCGGTGCGGCACAATGCATGAGGTGGCAAGAGCGTAAGACTCGCAGGGTGGGTTTCGTCCGGGCCGCGGAATGACTATGTTGCGGGCTGCCCGGCCGTGGAATTGAGGCCGGTCCGGCGGAGGCCAATTTGCTCAATCGCACTGATCGTCCGGCGCCATCGCCCGGCGAGGCAGAGGTCAAATACCTGGATGGCGATTTCCGAGTCGTGCGGCCTGGAGCGTTTGTGCGCTGCGCGGTGACTGGTGCAGCTATTCCGCTTGAGGAACTCCGATATTGGAGCGTCGATCTGCAGGAAGCGTATGCCACGCCTGAAGCGGTGCTGCAGCGGCACAGCGCTACTTACGCGCACAAGTTATAGGTCGGTTTCGCGCCGCTTCAATACGTCCAACACCATTTGCTGAAATTGCTCCTCCTCATCAACGACGAGCCGCACCGGTAACGCGCTCGCGCGTGCCGCAAGCTGGGTGAGGCGCGGATCGCCGGTCAGCCGCGCCAGATCTTTCTCGGTGGTGACCAGCATCAGGTTCTCGGCGTCGGCACGCGCGATCAGGGCCTGCGCCTCTGCGGCCGAGTAGCGATGGTGATCCGGAAAGCTTGCGCGTCCGGTGATCACGACGCCACCCTCAGCGAGGGTCGTAAAGAACTTCTCCGGATCAGCGATGCCGGCGAAAGCGAGAACCTTGCGTCCGCGGAACGCCGCCAGCGTGTCGTGGTCCGGTTCGAGACGACCGTGGAACAGTGCAACATTATGTCGCGATGCGCATTCCGTGACTGCGGGGGGAGCGGGATCGGCACCAACGACGACAATCGCCTGCGCGCGCGCAGTCTGTACTTTCAGCGGCGCCCGCAATGGACCCGCCGGAATGATGCGGCCGTTGCCGATGCCGCGGCGGCTATCGACCAGCAGGATTGAAAGCTCCTTCACCAACGATGGATTCTGAAACCCGTCGTCCATCACGATAACAGTTGCACCGCCGCGTCGCGCCGCTTTCGCGCCCTCCAAACGGTTGTGCGCGACGATGGTCGGTGCCAGCCGTGCGAGGAGAAGCGATTCGTCGCCTACCGCGGCGGCTGAATGGGTCGTCGGATCGACGCGCACCGGCCCGGCCAATTGCCCGCCATAGCCGCGAGTCAAAAAAAACGGATGTTGATGCGCGGCGAGAAGAAGCCGCCCGACCGCGAGTGCTGCCGGTGTTTTTCCCGACCCGCCGATCGTCAAGTTGCCGAGGCAAATTGTCGGGATGCCGACGCTCCGTCCCGGCGACTGCATACGCCGCGCCGCGACCGCGCCATAGATTGCGCCGAGCGGACTGAGCAAGGCGCCGCTTCCTGGTCGCCACCAAAAGGCTGGCTCACGCATCCAAGCAGAATCCTGAAAAATCCAGGCACTGCATGAGCTTCAAATCCGCCAAACTAAGAGGCCCGCTGTTCGAGCCGAAGCTGCATGAGATAAGGCTCGATCGCTGCCAGCGTCCGGTCAAGTGCGCCAGTCTGCTTCCCGACAGTAACGAGTGCCGCATCGGCTACTGTCTTTCGTGTCGCAGGATGCGCGAGCCAATTGGCGAGGCATGCCGTCAGCCCCTCCTCATCGGCAATGCGTTCGGCTCCATGCGCGGCGTCAAGCGTGGCGTAAATCTCGTCGAAATTCCAGACGTTCGGGCCATGAACAACAGCGGCGCCAAGGCGGATGGCCTCGATCGGATTCTGGCCGCCATGGCTGGCGAGCGACCCGCCCATAAACACGATCGGCGCCAGCCGATAGATTATACCGAGTTCACCGAGCGTGTCGGCGACGAAGATATCGACGTCTATATTCGGCAGGTCACCGCGCGAGCGAACCGCCACCGAAAGGCCGGCCGCCTTTGCGCTCTCGACGATGTCGGAACCGCGGTCCGGATGCCGCGGCGCGATGACAGTCAGTAGTGACGGATATTTGGCACGCAATTGGTGATGAACGGCGATGATGGCCGCTTCCTCGCCGGCGTGAGTTGATGCTGCGGCGATGACTGGGCGCGTGCCGATGGTCGACTTTAGTTTGCGCAGCGCTGCTTGGTCGGCGGGCGGCGCGGGCACGTCAAGCTTGAGATTACCGCTGCTGCTGATGCGAGGTGCGCCGAGCTGCGAGTAACGCTGCGTGTCGACGCTGGATTGGGTCAAACATAGATCGAAGCAGCCGAGCAGCGTCGCGATCACGCCCGGCAAGCGACGCCAGCGATTGAACGAGCGCTCCGACACCCGACCATTGATCAGGATCATCGGAATGCCGCGCCCGGCGCAGGTCAAGATGAGGTTCGGCCACAAGTCGGATTCAACAAACAGCGCCAGATCGGGTTGCCAGTGATCGAGAAACCGACCGACAAATCGCGGCGCGTCGAGCGGAATGAACTGGTGAACTGCACCCGCCGGCAGCCGCTGCTGCGCAAGTGCAGCGGATGTGACAGTACCCGAGGTGACGAGCACGGCGAAGTTCATGGCGCGGATGCGCTGGATCAACGGAATGACCGCAAGCATTTCGCCGACGCTGGCGCCGTGCAACCAGATCAAGGGGCCATCCGGACGCGGCAGTTTGGTCAAACCGTAGCGCTCAGAGAGTCGCGCCGGATCTTCCTTGCCGCGCTTAAGGCGCCACGCCAGCAACCGTGACGCAACCGCGGGAGCGGCCGCGATGGACGCAAGGCGATAGACTCGCAACGCCAACGGCAAGCGAACACGCACTCTCAGATCCCTGCATGCGGACGATCGGCAAGCAGAGCGCTTGGCCGGTCCGGCCGATCAAATTGTAATCGGCCGAGGCGCAGTCCCAACATGCGTCCTCCCAACGCTACGACGCTTCGGTTCCCGGATCGAGCAGCCGATGAAGGTGGACGATGAAGTAACGCATCTCGGCATTGTCGACCGTGCCCTGCGCTTTTGCCTTCCACGCCGCGTAAGCGGTCGCATAATTTGGATAGACGCCGACAATGTCGAGCTTGTCCAGACTTTTGAATTCCATGCTCGCCACGTTTTTCAGCTCGCCGCCGAACACGAGGTGCAGCAATTGTTTGGAAGGCGGCTGGGGGATGTCCGGCATGATTGTCGATCCGCGTCATTCGCGACTCATGAAGACGCCAGGCGTTCATCCCTCAGAAGTTTGACAAGAGCCGCATGCCTGTCCCGACCGGCCGCAACCAGCATCCCGTGCCGCGACACTGGACGATTATAAATGACTGTTCCGCCCCCGATGGCGGTTAGCGCCCCGCCAGCTTCGTGCACCAAAAGATCAGCCGCCGCAAGGTCCCAATCGTGGCTGTCGACACCGGCGATCGCGACGTCATATTCGCCCTGCGCCACGCGGGCGAGCCGCAGCGCCAGCGAGCGCGTGCGCGGCATGACGGTGAATGGCGGCGCCGACTTCGCAAGCCGTTCAAGAAAGCTTTTCGGACCGGCGATGCGCGCTTGCGCGAGCGAAGTTCCGCGTGTCACCGCAATCGAAGTATTGTTGCGCGTGGCGCCTTTGCCGATGGTTGCTTCGAAGAACTCGTCTGTGACCGGCGCGTAAAGGCATGCGATGACCGGGCGTCCATTCTCGACGAGCGCCACCGATACCGCCCAATCCGGCTGGATCGCGAGATAAGCACGCGTGCCATCAATCGGGTCGACGATCCAAACGTAGCGCGAGGCGAGGCGAGCCGGATCGTCGACGCTTTCTTCCGAAAGCCAGCCGAAACCCGATCCATCACCAATCAGCCGTTCGTGCAGCAATCGGTCGACAGCAATATCGGCCTCGCTGACCGGCGACGACTTACCCTTGGTCCAGTTCTTAACGGGCGTCCCAAACATCGAGCGGGCCAGCAAACCCGCTTCGCGGACCGACGCGGTAAGCCGCGCGGCAACTTCCACAAGGTCCACGGCCTCACTGGCCGGCAACGGTCATGCCTTCAACGCGCACCGTCGGCGCATTGGTGCCGTAGCGGAAAACCAGATCGTTCGCAGGCGTCATGCTGGCGAATATCTCGAACAAGTGTCCGGCGATGGTGACCTCGCTGACCGCATATGTGAGTTCGCCGTTCTCGATCCAGAACCCGGACGCGCCGCGGCTATAGTCACCGGTCACCAGATTGACGCCCATTCCGATCATGTCGGTGATGTAGAAACCGTCTTCGATGTCGGCGATCAGTTCGTCCGGGCTTTTCGCTCCGGGAGCGAGATGAAGATTGCTGGCGCCGGGTGACGGCGTCGATGAGACGCCGCGCTGCGCGTGACCGGTCGTTTGCATATCGAGTTCGCGTCCTGTCGCACTATCGAGCAGCCAGGTTTTGAGCACGCCGTCTTCCACCAACTTGCGGCTCCTTCCGGCGATGCCTTCGGCATCGAACGGTCGCGAGCGTAATCCGCGCGGCCGCAGCGGATCGTCGATGATGTCGATGCCGGAAGCAAAAATCTTCATGCCGAGTTTTTCACGCAGAAAACTGGTCTTGCGCGCAATCGCGCTGCCATTGGCGGCACTGGCAAGATGCCCGACCAGCGAACCTGAAATCCTGGAATCGAACACCACCGGGACGCGACGGGTGGCGACCTTGCGCGGGTTGAGCCGCTTGACCGCACGCTCGCCGGCGTGACGTCCGATCGCGTTGGCGTTTTCCAGATCCGAGGCGTGCAGCGTCGAGGAGAAATCGTAATCGCGCTCCATGCCGGTGCCTTCGCCGGCAATCGCAGTCATGGAAACACCGTGGCGCGAGCCGATGCTGGCGCCGTGGAAGCCGTGGCTTGTCACCAGCACCAAGCCGCCGATCCCCGCCGACGCGGAAGAGCCACCCGACTTGGTGACGCCGGCGACGGCGAGGCCGGCTGCTTCCGCCTCCCGCGCTCGCGCTTCCAGTACCTCAACGTCCGGCATTTCCGGATCGAGGAGATCGAGGTTGGGCAATTTCGTCGCGAGCAGCGATGGATCGGCCAATCCGGCGAAACGGTCATCTGGCGCCGCCCGCGCCATCGCGACCGCGCGCTCGGCCAGCACATCGAAGCCATCGCCCCTGAGATCATTGGTCGAAACCACAGCCTGCTTGTGGCCGACAAGGACGCGGAGCCCGAGGTCGTCGCCCTCGGAGCGCTGGGATTCCTCGACGTCGCCGTCGCGCACATCCACCGAAAGCGACACCGAGCGAACGGCAATGGCGTCGGCCTGATCGGCCCCGGCACGCCTGGCGGCGCTGACGAGACGTTCGGCGAGGTCGGAGAGGTCGGATTGGTCGAGAAGGGAAGCCATGGAACCAGCACGATTGGTTTATGCGGGGTGACCAGCGAAGACAAGCCGAAGATGTGGGCCATAGCCGAGCTATTCAACCCACATGGCGGAGCGTCGCGGCATACGAAAACGGCGAATTGCGCGCGCTACGGCAACCGCTTGTCAATCATGGGAGACCTTTGGCCGGTGCGATACGCGCGATTAACCAGGGTTCTTAAGCCGATGACGACGGCGCGCTGGCAATGTGGCGGCGACCGGGCGGCAACAGCCCGGCGGGAGCCGAGTTTTCGGGGCGTCAAATGGAAGTCGGCAGGAATGCTGCCGGGTCGAGCCGCGCGTTGCGGCTCGACCCCTTCTCTTTGCCCGTGCGTTTCGAAGCCGCAGACGAAGCGGCCGACGGACGCCGGCGCGTCATCGACCTGCATCGCGAGCGCGTCGTGGTGAGACGCTCGGTGCGTGGCATGCGCATGGCGCTGAATTTGCCGGTCGCAGCCTTTCGCGGCGTCGCCATCCGTCTGACCGATCCGGTGACCGGGCCCCCGACCTCAATCGCCGTCATGCTTGAGCACAGCGATCCGGCGCTGTCGCTGCCACTGTTTTCTTCTAGCACGACCGACGACATCGTCGCTGAATGGCAGTCGTGGGGCCGCGTACTGGGCCTGCCGCTCCTCGTTGTTGAACCCGACGGCTGCGTTCGTGAGCCGTTTGCGCGGCTTGGCGCGGTACGTATCGATGCGCCGACCTGGCGCCGCCGCCGGCGAAGCGCCATCGCGCGGCGGCGACCCTCGATCGTGTTGCGGCGCCGCGCGGGGGTGGCATCGGCGACGCCGACGATGCATCGGGGTGAACGCGAAATTATTGCGCGGAATTGATTGCGAGCTGTTTGGTTGCTCCGAACGACCCAACGACAGAATTACGCCATCGCCGTCTTGAGCAGCTCGACAAAACTGGCGGCGGCGATCGGCAGTACGCGCCCGCGGCGGGTCGCGAGAAAGAGTCTGGCCTGGAGCAGCGGCGGGTCGATCAGCGGCAGTGCGATCATGTCGCCCGGAGGAATGAGCGCCTTGCCAGGCGAGCGAAATTGAAAGCAGACCCCGCGATTCATGCGGGCGAAGGCTTTCATGGTTTCCACCGAATCTGAAACCAGCCGCGGGTCGAGATCGAACGAGGCTTGCGCCAACACTTGCTCAATCAAGGCGCGACCCGCGAGCGTCGTGTCGCCCAGCGCCAGCGGATAGGCCAGGCAATCGCGCAAATGTAAATCACTGCGCTTGGCCAGCGGATGATCGGCGACCATCAGCGCACACAGGGCTTGGTGGGCGATAGCGGCGATCGCCACGTGCTTTCGCGGTGGCGGGTGGTGCGTCAGAATGAGATCGACGCGGTCCTCGGTCAAAGCGGAAACAAGCTCTTCGGGCGCCCCGATGCGGACATTGAAGCGGACATTCGGATGCTCGACCTGGAATTGGGTGATGACGGTCGGCAGCAATTCGCCCGCGACCGATTCGACCGCAGCAATGCCGACTTGCCCGCGGACCAGCCCGCGCAGTTGCTCGACCTGCGATTCGACGGCTTTGATTTCTGAAATCGCCTGCCGCGCATAAGCGAGAAAAACTTCACCGGCAGCGGTCAGGCGGACGCCACGCGGCAAACGTTCAAACAATGCCGCACCCAAGTCCGTTTCCAGATCGAGGATTTGCCGGTTCAATGCCGAGGAGGCGACATTGAGCGCATCCGCGGCCTTGCGGATCGAACCGTGGCGGGCGACGGCGTCGACGTAAGTCAAAAGCCGCGGCGGACGCAGACGTTTGCGGGGATTGGCGATTTTGCGTGTTACGGGCCGCGCCTGTGGTGCCCGGACTCTCGGTCTCGTCTTTCCGGCCAAGCGGCTCAAGATCGCCTCCGGCAGCGGTTTTTCTCCGCCTATGCCGAGCATTCTAAACAGTTTTCCGGCGAGTGCGCGGATTTTTCGCTCGCTGCGGCCAGAAATTGCTTCTAGTGGCGCTCACTCGTCCGAACGCATAGTCGTGCTTGCCGGGCTCCTACAGGAGGGCAGCGACCATGCGCGCTATGGCATCCATTCTCTTGCTGGCTTTAAGCAGTCTGTTCGCCACCGCATACGCCGACGAAGCGGTCACGCTTCGCCTAAAATGGCTCAATCAGGCCCAGTTCGCCGGGTTCTACGTGGCGAAGGAAAAGGACTACTACAAATCCGAAGGCCTTGACGTGAACATCCAACCCGGCGGTCCAGACTTTCCCGCCGTGCAAATGGTGACCGGCGGCAATGAACAGTTCGGCGTCACAGGCGCTGACCAGATTCTGATCGCCCGCAGCAAGGGCGTTCCCGTAGTGGCGCTCGCGGTGATCTATCGCCGCAATCCGTTTGTGCTGTTCTCGCTCGCCAAGTCCGGCATCAAGGCGCCGACCGATTACGTCGGCAAGAATGTCGGCGTGAAGATCGGTGGCAACGAGGAACTGATCTATCGGGCCGTTCTCGCCAAGTCAGAGATCGACAAGTCGAAGCTCACCGAAATTCCGGTCAAATTCGACATCACGCCGCTCCTGACGGGCACCATCGACGTTTGGCCGGGCTACCTGATCAACGAGGTGCTGGCGGCGAAGGAAAAAGGCTTCGAGGTCAACGTGGTCTACCCGTCGGAATACGGCATCGACCTTTATGCCGACACGCTGTTCACGACGGAAAAGATGCTCAAGGAGAAGCCGGACCTGGTCAAAAAGTTTGTCGCGGCGACGCTGAAAGGCTGGGGCACTGCGATTGCCGCGCCGGAAGAGGCGGCCAAGATCACGGTCAAATCTGGCAACAAACTTACTTACGACCATGAGCTGGCGATGATGAAGGCGAGCCTGCCGCTGCTTGCGCCGGACAACAAGCCGGTCGGCTACATGGACGAAGCCGGCTGGAGCTCCGCGCAAAAGCTTCTGCTCGCCGCCGGCTTCCAGAAACAAGCAGCCGACGTCGCCAAGGCCTTCACCACGCAAGCGATGCCGACCAACTGACTCATGAATGCGATCGTCTTGACGGATCGATTGGAGGGCGCCCCGCTCGCACCGTCCAGGCCAGTTCTCTCGATCGAGAACCTCAATGTCCGCTTCGGCAGCGTGGTCGCGGTCGAGAGGCTGAGCCTGACGGTGCGGCGCGGCGAGTTCGTGTCGCTGCTGGGACCGTCGGGTTGCGGCAAGTCGACACTGCTTAAGGCGATCGCTGGCCTGGTCAGGCCGAGTGGCGGACAAATCACGCGGGGGGAGCCGGATTTGCGGACCGGCTTCATGTTTCAGAAGCCGCTGCTGCTGCCGTGGCGAACCACGCTCGACAATGTGCTGCTGCCGATCGAGATTCAGTTCGGCGGCAATACTGCCGGCTCGGCCGAACGGCAGAATGCGCTACGCATGCTCGACCTGGTGCGGCTCGGCGATTTTGCGGAGGCCTATCCGCACCAGTTATCTGGCGGTATGCAGCAGCGGGCGGCTTTGGCCCGCGCGCTGATGTGTGATCCAGACGTTCTTCTGCTCGACGAACCGTTCGGCGCGCTCGACGAATTGACGCGCGACGTGCTCAACGAGGAACTGCTCCGCATCTGGCAGAGCAAGGAGACCCGGTTGACCACCGTGCTGATGGTGACCCATTCCATCCCGGAGGCCGTCACCATGTCGGACCGGGTCATCGTACTGTCGCGCCGGCCGGCCCAGCTCGTCGAAGACGTAGCCGTGCCGTGCGCGCATCCGCGTGAGCCGGAAGACGCCGACACCGGCGCGATCATCCGCCGTATCCGCACCATGGTGAGAGGAGACCGATGATGTCGCGGGCGCTCGCGCCAATAGCTTTCGGCCTGCTCCTGCTCGTCGCCTGGCAGGCCTTCGTTGTTGTTGCCCAAATTCCCGAATATCTCCTGCCGTCGCCGGCCGCGATCCTCGCCACCGTCGATCGCTCGCTCGCCGTGCAATTCGGAGTCACATTCATCGAGGCCGTTGCCGGATTCCTCATCGCCAGCGTGCTCGCCTTCGCCATCGCCACTTTATTCGTGCGCTTCCATACTCTCGAAGACGGACTTTTCCCCATCGCGATCGCGCTGAAGACGACGCCGATCGTCGCGATCGCGCCCTTGCTCGTGATCTGGCTCGGCACCGGCTGGTGGTCGAAGATCGTGGCGGCGATCCTGATCTGCTTCTTTCCGGTTCTGGTGAACACGGTCAAAGGCCTCAAGGCCGCCGATCTCGAATACCGCGAGCTGTTCGAAACCTTAGGCGCGAGCCGCGCCCAGGAGTTCCGCAAGCTCCGCGTGCCTTATTGTCTGCCGTATCTGTTCTCGGCGCTGAAGATTTCGTCGTCGCTCGCCGTTGTCGGCGCCATTGTCGGCGAGTTCGTCGGCGCCACGCAGGGGCTCGGCTATCTGATCATTATTTCCTCGGCGCACCTCGAAACCGCGACGCTGTTTTCCGCGATCTTTGCAGCGGCGTTGGCGGGCATTACTATGTTTTACGCAATCAGCTGGACCGAGCGGCGGCTGATCTTCTGGTCGAGTGGGGACGCGGAATGAGTGAGCGTGCAATTTCGGTTGATGTAGTTCGGATTCCCACCAAAGGCCCCGGCGACGTTTCCGGACTGATGCGCTTGATTGAGACCGGAAAGATCGCGCCATCGGAGATCCTCGCGGTGCTCGGCAAGACCGAAGGCAACGGCGGGGTGAACGATTTCACCCGCGAATACGCCATGGCGGCGTTATGCGAAGCGCTGTCGCCGCAGCTCGGGCTCACGCCGCGCGCAGTCGAAGACAAAATCGCCTTCGTCATGTCGGGTGGCACCGAAGGGGTTCTGTCGCCGCACCTGACAGTGTTCACACGCACGGTAACTGACTCCGCGGACGAAGCAGCGAGCGAAAAACGCCTGAGCATCGGCATCGCCCACACCCGCGACTTCCTGCCGGAAGAGATCGGTCGCAAGGTCCAGATCGAGGAGACAGTGCAGGCGGTGCATGTGGCCATGCGCGACGCCGGCATCGACGATCCGCATGACGTGCATTTCGTCCAGATCAAATGTCCATTGCTTACCAGCGAACGGATCGAGGCAGCGCTGCATCGCGGCCGCAAGACGGTGACGACCAGCGCTTACAGCTCGATGGGCTATTCGCGCGGCGCTTCGGCGCTCGGGGTCGCCCGAGCCCTGGACGAAATCGAGGCCGAGATTGCGGAAGACCAGGTCCTGAAAAACTGGGAGCTGTTTTCGTCGGTCGCTTCCGCCTCCGCGGGCATCGAGCTGATGCACAACGTCGTCATTGTGATGGGCAATTCGCGCTGGTCGAAAAGCCCGTTGGTGATCGGTCATGCCGTGATGCGGGATTCGATCGATCTTTCGTCGGTGATTGAGGCGCTCAAGAATGTCGGCCTCGGCTTGGCGGATGCGCGGATGCAGGATCGGCTGGTGAACATCTTCGCCAAGGCTGAAGCTTCGCCGGACGGCCTGGTCCGCGGCTATCGCCACACCATGCTGGACGATTCCGACGTCGGCTCGACGCGGCACGCGCGCGCCGCTGTCGGCGGTCTGATCAGCGGCTTGTCCGGAACAGGCGCCGTCTACGTCTCCGGCGGCGCCGAACACCAGGGGCCGCCCGGCGGCGGCCCGGTGGCGGTGATCGCGCGAGCGTAAGGCGGCGGTATCGCGCCCAACACGCCCGATCTCGGCGAAACAAACACCAATCCGCATCTCTAAGTCGCTCCAGGCATTGGCGTGGATAACTGCGATGCACTCGTTTACGGGCGAAGCGGCAGCGTCATATTAGAACCGCGCGCCGCGTGCCAAGCCAACTGACCCAAATTTAAAGCGGCGAGCAGTCCTGGTCGGCTCGAAAACAGAGGGGAGCGCCGTGTGCCGCGGCTACTGGGCGAAATTTGCCCTGCTCGGACTTCTGATGAGCGCCGCTGGCGTGTGGGACGCGCCGGCGCAGTCGGTCGACATTCCGCTGCAGCTGGTTGAAAGCACTGGCGGGGTTCGTCTGACTATCAATGTCGGTATCGGCGGAGGTAATCCAAGGACGTATTTGTTCGATACGGGATCAGCGCCTTTCAACGCATTCTACTCTCCCAGTGCGTTTGGCAGCGTTCCATCAAACATGTCGGCGCCGACCGCGCTGTTTCCGAATGGTTTGCCGACCGGCGTGAACTATTCCTACGGGTCCGGCTACACCTACACCGGCAATTTCGTGGGAGTGCCGTCGCTCACGTTCTACCCGAACGCGTCAGTGCCCGCGAATTCCCCGACTGGCGTCACCTTGAACGCAATTACGCCCTCGGGTGCGCCGTCAGCCTTTGTCATGAATGCGATCTACAATCGCTCCGGCCATGGCAGCAGTGGGCCAATCGTCGGCCCGACAGAGGGGATACCGGGCGTTTTCGGCGGGCTCTACGGAATTTTCGGGGCCGGTGATTTCGCGGATACCGCTACTGGACATAACCCAGGGATTCCCGGTGTTACCGCTAACACGACCAGGGCCGCCTTTGGCAGCGTACTTGGTCAGGCCGTCATACCGGGGACCACCGCCGGATATGTCGTGGCTGCTAACGGTCAACCCTTGGCCAGTTTACAGACCGGGACGATTGTCAATCCGGGCGCCTACGCGAACGGTCCGCAAGTCGGTCAGACTGTGACCTCATGCAGCCCGTGCGTGATGCTTGGGTTGACGCCCGCGCTACTGGCGCAGTTTAGACCGATGAACACAACTCCCTGGGACACGCCGACCACGACGTTTCCCAATTCGCATGCGCCGGGTTCCACGGAGTTCGGCATCAACATGAAGTTCGCGACGGCTGGCGGCGGTCAGCCCACGGCATCGTGGACCGGCCCGACGCTGCTCGACAGCGGCACCCCGTTTTACAACCTGCATACTGAAACCGTGGCTCACTCCCACACCCTCAACCAGGGTGCAACGCTGATGGTTTCAGGTACGTCAAACGGGGCTTTGCCGCGCAGCATCACAGCATACAAAGAGGGTTCTTTCCCGTATGCGGCACCTTACTCGGCTTCGGTCGGCAATGGTTCGAACCTCAACACCATCGGCATCGGCTTCTTTCTGCAAAATTCAGTGCTGTTTAATCTCAGCGGGCAGGCAGTCGGCTACACGCCAAACTTCGTAACAGATACAAACATTGTCACGACCAATGGAGCGCCTCTCGTCATCGGATCGAACTCAGTGCCATTGGGCCTCGCAGGGATCATATCTGGGACAGATGGTGTCTCGGTCATGCCTGGCGGTTCGGCGACGCTCAGCGGAGCCAACACTTACACTGGGGCGACCTCAATCAGTGGCGGTTTCCTGGCACTCGCGGGTCCGGGCACGATTGGAAACTCGAGCGGCGTCAGTGTTACGGCTGGCGGTACATTCGACATTTCCGCAACGACGGCGGGAGCGGCAATCAAGTCGCTTTCAGGGGACACCGTGGGTCGGGTTTCGCTCGGCGGCCAGACTTTAACTTTGACGGGAGCGAGTGGAACGTTCGCCGGCACGATCTTCGGAACTGGGGGACTGGGTGTAACCGGAGGCCTTGAGGCACTATCAGGCTCTAATACTTATACCGGCGCCACTACCATCGGGTCGAACCTCCCGGGTGTCCTCGCTGCCTTGGAGGTCGATGGCTCGCTCGCGGCGACGAGCAGCGTGGTCGTGAACGCCGGCGGCACGCTCAGCGGTACTGGAACTATTGATCCAACCACAATCACGATCGCAGCGGGAGGAACGCTCGGGCCTGGCAATCCGGCAAACCCAACCGGAACGCTCAGCATCAGCGGCAATCTCGTCTTCAATCCCGGCAGCTTCTACGGCATCGGTCTGACGCCTGCGCAGCATGCAGTGACGACCGTTTCCGGCACGGCCACGATCAACGGCGGCACGGTGACGCTCGACCCCACGCCAAATCTTGGCGCCTCCTACGCTGCGTCAAAATTCGCGATCCTCAGTTCAGGCGGCGGCGTGGCCGGCGCTTTCAATCCAGTCGTTGGTTATAGCGGTACGGTGCAGCTCAGCAGCACGCCGAGCCTGAGCTACGATGCCCACGATGTCTTTCTATCCTACGGGCAATCGCTTGTTGATTTGGCGACGCCGCCCGGCACGGGCCAGAACCAGCAGAACGTCATCAACGCTGTCAACAGCACGATTCTATCTGGAACCGCGCTTCCGCCAGGCTTCCAAAACCTCGGCACGCTGTCCGTTCCGTCGTACATCAACGCACTGACCCAACTCGACGGGGAAGTTGCGGTCGACGGCGAACTCGCCGCGTTCCAGATAATGGATCAGTTCCTGAACCTGATGCTCGATCCGTTCGTCGATGGCCGGCTCGGCAATGGTGTCGGCGGCGTCAGCGGCCACGCAATGGCTTTTGCCCCTGATGAAGCAGCGAGCCTGCCGCCAGATATCGCCCTTGCTTACGCCGGGGTGCTCAAGGCGCCGCCGGTGGTGTTTGAGCAGCGCTGGACCACCTGGGGCGCAAGTTATGGCGGCGGCAACTGGACCAATGGCAATGCGACCACAGGTTCGAGCAACGTCAGTGCGCAGACTTACGGCATTGCCGCCGGCATGGATTACCACTATTCGCCCGACACCATCTTTGGCTTCGCCCTGGGCGGCGGTGGCACCAATTGGGGCATTGCCAGCGGCGGTACCGGACGAAGCGACGCCTTCCAGAGCGGCGTCTATGGCATCACGCGCTCCGGTCCTGCTTACCTCGCCGGCGCGCTCGCCTTCGCCAATCACTGGATGACGACAAACCGCGCGGCGTTGGGTGATGCGTTGACAGCGACCTTTGACGCGCAGAGCTACGGTGCGCGCCTCGAAGGCGGCTATCGCTACGCCGTGCTGCCGACACTTGGGGTGACGCCCTATGCCGCGTTGCAGGCGCAAGATTTTCACACGCCCGGCTTCAACGAGAGCGATCTGAGCGGCGGTGGCCTTGGACTTTCTTATGCGTCGATGAACGCGACTGATGTGCGCAGCGAACTCGGCGCGCGCTTCGACAATCCGGAAGTGATCGCCGGCATGCCCCTTCTGCTGCGAGCGAGGCTTGCCTGGGCGCACGATTGGGTGAGCAATCCATCGCTTGGCGCTGCGTTTGAAACACTTCCGGGAACGAACTTCACCGTTTACGGGGCGCCGGTGCCGCAGAACTCGGCGCTGGCCTCGGCCGGCGCGGAGCTTTTCATCACGCCGCGGCTTACCTTGCTCGCCAAGTTCGATGGCGCGTTCGCGCCCGGCTCGCAGACCTACACCGGCACTGGAACTTTGCGCTATACGTGGTGAGCATTCGCGCAACAGCGTCGCAAATCCGCAGTTATTGGCGATCGTGTTGGCGCGGAAGAGAGGAAGGGGATCATGAGCGCTGAGGAGTTGAAGGCGCTTATCGGAATGATGGGCGAGGGCGGTCCCGACTTGGCGGCGCCGCCGGAACAAGCGCGCGCCGAGTTCGAAGGTTTGCTGAACACTGTGCCGGTCGCTCCGGACCTCAAAATCGAAACTGCGAACGCCGGCGGCGTGCCGGGTCTTTCTATCGACGCACCCGGCGTGCGGCAGGATCGTATTCTGCTCTACCTCCACGGCGGCGGCTACGTCGCCGGCTCCGCCAATGGGTACCGATCGCTGGTGGGGGAGTTCAGCCGCGCCGCCAAGGCGCATGCTCTAGCTATCGACTACCGGCTGGCACCTGAGCATCCGTTCCCGGCGGCGGTCGACGATGCCGTGACGGCGTATCGATGGCTCCTCGATCGCGGCGCCGCCGCCAAGTCCATTGTGCTCGCGGGCGACTCGGCGGGCGGCGGCCTCGTTGTTGCAGCGATGATGGCATTCCGCGATTCCGGCCTGCCGTTGCCGGCCGCGGGTCTCTCGATCTCGCCGTGGATCGATCTCGACTGCACCGGCGCGTCGATGAAGACCAAGGCGGCGAGCGATCTGGCGCTGACGAGGGACGCGCTATTGCACGCTGGCCGCTCCTATCGCGGCGCCGCGAAAGGCGAGGGACGCGGCGGACAATTGGCGCCGCTTGCCGGCAATCTTTCCGGCCTGCCTCCACTGCTCATCCAGGTCGGCTCGGCGGAAATCCTGCTCGACGACGCGACGCGGCTCGCGGAGCGCGCCGGCGCTGCTGACGTTTCAACCCGTCTCGAAATCTGGCCGAACATGCCGCATGTCTGGCATCTGTTCGGCTTCATGCTGAGCGAGGGACGTGACGCGATCCGCAGTGCCGGCACTTTCCTTGAGACACATTTGGGCGGCGGCTAAAATCCGACGCCTCTTGCCGCTTGCTAACTAGTCGGCCATGCCGAGCAATACGCCGCCGTCGATGACCATTTGTGATCCGGTCACGTAGGTTGACGCGGGCGACGAGAGGAATAGAGCGAGGCCCTGGATTTCGTCGGTCGAGGCGATGCGGTGCAGCGGTACGAAACGCGCGAATGCCGCGACCGTGGTCGGGTCGCGCATGTGCCCGCCGGCAATGTTGGTGACGAATGGCCCGGGCGCGATGGCGTTGACGAGAATGTTGTATTTGGCGAGTTCAAGCGCCGCCTGCCGGACCAGATGGGCCGCGCCGGCCTTTGCCGGCATATAGGGCATACCGACGATCGCCTCGCCGCGAATGGCCGCGACCGAAGTCGTAACGATAATGCGTCCACCCTTCGCGTTCTTTTTCATGTGCGGGACGCACGCCTTGATGGTGCTGAAGATCGAGGAAAGGTTCGTCGCCATCACCTGGTCCCAGCGCTCGTCCGAAACATTTTCGAATGCGCCCTCCGGCACACGTTCGCCGGTCATGCCGAGAAAGCCGGGCGGTGAATTGATGCCGACGTTGGCGAAGGCGACATCGAGCTTGCCGTAGTGGCTGGCCGCGGCATCGACGGCTTTGCGCAGCGCCGGACGATCGGTAACATCGAGAACCTGGGCGCGCGCATCGCCGCCCCGATCGGCGAGCCGGCGCACCGCGGCATCAAGCGAGGCTTTGTCTTTGTCCAATAGCGTCACCCGCGCGCCGTTGTCGGCCATCACCTCCGCATAGGCCAAGCCGATCCCGCTGGCCGCGCCGGTGACAATGGTGGCGAGCCCGCTCACGTCGAACAATTGCGCCGATTTCATTATGCTTCCTCCCGCTTTTCTCAGCTGCTAGCGAGAGAGGATAGCACTACGTTAGGAATGCGGTGAGGCCGTTGAGTTGCGAGCGGTGTCCGTTCGATTACCGAACACCCCGCGCTTACGTGAAAGATCCGCCTCGCAGCGTTGCGCGATACTCGCGCGGCGGAACGCCGAATGCATCTTTGAAGCGCCGGCTGAAATGACCAAAATCGGTGAAGCCGCAGGCGAGCGCGATTTGCGCGATGCTGTCGTGAGCCCGTAGCGGGTCGGCCAAATCCCGCCGGCTCTTTTCAAGCCGCCGCTTCCAGATCCAGTCGCTTACCGTTGTCTCCTCGGCATGGAACAGGTCCTGTAAATAACGCGGCGAAATAAACAGAAGCGCGGCGATCTTTTCGGTGTTGAGGTCGTGGTCGTGCAGGTTGCTTTCGATGACCGCCTTGGCGCGGAAGGTCAGCGCCGTGCGTCCAGAGCTTTGACCCGCGATCCCATCGCCCAGCCGTTCGCCGAGGGCGGCGGTCACCAGCGACAGGCAGGTCTCCGAGAGCCGGCTTGCGGTCGCCGGCGCCACGTCCGAGACAACTGCAGCTGTCCTACGGACGAACGGCAGCACCAGGGCGCCGACCGGGCTTGCGGCTTCGACACGCCGCGCGGTCCACGCTTCAGTTCGGCCGATCCGCCGCACCATGGCGTCGCGCGGCATGTGCAGCACCAACTGCTCAAATTCGGAGTTAAAACGCAACGTGTAAGGCCGGGTGCTGTCGTAGCAGGCGAAATCGCCGGGCTCGAGCCTCGCCTCGCGGCCGTCCTGCGCGATCACGCCAATGCCGCTTACCTGCAAACTGATGAGCATAACTTCTTCGCGAGCGCGGCGAATGCGCGTGCGTGTCCGCTTGACGATCTGACCCTCGGACCGAACGGCGGAGAAATGCACGCCGTCGCACTGCGTCGTCGCCAGCTCGCCGAAAAACGGCCGGTCCGCACGGACCTGGCAGTCGAGTTCGACAAACGTGTCGCAGACGGCGTCTTGCCAGAACTGAGCGCGCTTGCGCCCAGGGATCTCGGTCGTTGTCAGGACGGTTTTCATTCACCGCACCCGCTTTCCGAACTGACCGGCTGCGGAAGTTATCACGTCACACGGTCCTAAGAAACGCCTGTCTTTCCGATTGCGCCGCCAGCCAATTTTTACTGCGCGCTCAGCCAAGAGCATGAGGATGAGGGGGCCTAGCCTTGCTGTGGTTGAGGTTTGGCGTGCCGCACCGTCCGGGTCGGCAAGGGAGACAGATCATGGCAGCAGCGCATCCGAAGTTCAAAGTGGCGGCCGTCCAGGCGGCGCCGGCTTTTCTCGACCTCGACGCCTCGGTTGAAAAAGCTGTGCGGCTGATCGACGAGGCCGGCGCCGCCGGGGCGCGGCTGATCGCTTTTCCTGAGACCTGGATTCCCGGTTATCCGTGGTGGATCTGGCTCGGTGCTCCGGCCTGGGCGATCATGCGCGGTTTCGTCTCGCGCTATTTCGACAACTCACTGCAATACGACACGCCGGAAGCCGATCGGCTGCGCGCCGCCGCCAAACGCAACAAAATGTTTGTTGCGCTCGGACTTTCTGAGCGCGACGGCGGCAGCCTTTATATTGCGCAATGGATCATCGGGCCCGATGGCGAGACGATCGCCAAGCGTCGGAAGCTGAAACCCACGCACGCCGAGCGAACAGTATTCGGTGAAGGTGATGGTTCGCACCTTGCGGTTCATCAGCTCGATATCGGCCGGCTCGGCGCACTTTGCTGTTGGGAGCACCTGCAGCCGCTGTCGAAGTACGCCATGTATGCCCAGAACGAGCAGGTTCACATCGCGGCCTGGCCGAGCTTCTCGCTCTACGATCCATTTGCCCACGCGCTTGGCCCCGAGGTCAATAATGCGGCGAGCAAGATCTATGCGGTGGAAGGATCGTGCTTCGTGATCGCGCCGTGCGCGACCGTCTCGCAGGCGATGATCGATGAATTGTGTGACTCGCCCGAGAAGCATCAATTCCTGCACGTCGGCGGCGGTTTCGCGGTGATCTATGGCCCGGACGGTGCGCCCCTCGCGAAGCCATTGCCGCCCGACCAGGAGGGTCTGCTATACGCCGACATAGACCTCGGCATGATTTCGGTGGCGAAAGCAGCGGCCGATCCGGCCGGACACTACGCCCGCCCGGACGTGACACGGCTTTTGTTCAACAATCGCCCCGCGAACCGTGTCGAGACATTGGCACTGCCGGTCGATCAGGAGGCAGAGGCGGGAGCTGGATCCAAACCTGCCGCATCGCCAAGTCTTGCCGCCTTCACTCCGACGCAAGCTGCTGCAGAGTGAGCCCAGCGTGGAATCGGCAATCCCCGCGCATCTGCAGGTAACGCGGACCCGTCACCGGCGCGTGCCGGACGACTACAAGCCACCTTATCCGTCCTTCGTCGCGCGCCACCGCCCCGCGGTCGAACAGGTGGTGATGGCCTATTTCGGCCTGCAGTACGCCGGCGCCGCCCCGCCGGCGGCGAGCGAGGCGATGGAATGGCTTGCGGCAAGTTTCCCTCGCGCCACCGGTCCACGACATTGGGACCGCGCCAGTTATCTGGACGAAGCCGGCTTTACCAACACGGTGACCGTCGCCTACTGGGACGAGCGCACTGCCTTCGAGGCCTGGATTCCCGCAGCGCGCGAGGGCTGGACCGGCGGCAGTCAGCATCGCGCCGGGGTCGGCACTTTCATCGAAGTGCTGAGCCCTTCTGTCGACAATTACGAGACACTGTTCTCGTCGCTCGGCCGCCCAGAAGGTGTGGCGGTGCTTGCCGAAGCCTTGAGCGGCGAGGTGATGGAGCACGCCTATTGGGGCGGCATGCGCGACCGCATTCCGGCTTCGCAGACGAACCCGATGGCGCCTGCCGGGACGCCGAGCATCATTCGCGATGGTGCGCGGCTCCGCGTGAAGCCGCACGAGAATATTTGTCTGATCCGCTCCGGTCAGGATTGGAGCGACACCGATGCCGCCGAGCGCCGGATGTATCTCGACGACGTCGAACCGGTGCTGCGCGCCGGCATGGAATTCCTGCGCGACGAAGGTCTCGCGATTGGATGCTACGCCAATCGCTACATGACGGTCCTCGACCGCGACGGACGGCCTACTGAAAAGAGCTACGGCATGAGCTGGTGGAACAGCCTTGCTGCGCTCGAGCGCTGGGCGGAATCACATCCGACCCACGTGCGCATCTTTGGCGCCGCGATGCAGTATCTGTCACGCTTGGGACCGGCCGCCAAACTTCGCCTCTATCACGAAGTCACCGTAGCGCCGGCGGCCGATCAGTTTTTTGAATATCTTAACTGCCACGAGCAAACCGGGATGCTGAAAGCGGCTACTTAGACTGGAGCATCACGTGCAGTTTTGTCCGGTATATTTCCGGTCCTATCCAGAACTTTCGCGTGCCGCATGCTGCGGAAGCCGGTTGCGTTCGCTTTGCGAACAAAAAATGGCTCCTTGGAGTTTGCGTTTGCCACTTTCTTAGTCAGCTTCCACGATCACGACTCCGATCGGGCGCTTCGCGCGGACGAAAGCCGATGATAATGTTGCTCGTGCGTCGCGCACGTAGTACGCGTAAATCGTGCTTGCGCAAAAATGCGCGCACGAAAAAGGGAGGGGAGCTTTCAATGCAACGGACAATGACGGTGTTGCTTGCCTTGGCTGTTACCGGGCTTGCATCGGCGCTGGCGATCGCGCCGGCCTCGGCGGCGGACGCGCCGAAATGCGGACTGAACAACGGCAAAGCCGCTACCGGTCAACCCATCGAGATCGGAGCGATTGTCGGCAAGACCGGCCCGGCCGATTTCAGCGGCTCGGCGCAAGCAGCTGCCGCGTACTTTGCTTGTGTGAATTCCAACGGCGGCATCAACGGCCGGCCGATCCATTACAGCATTGAAGACGACCAGTGGAATCCGGAGACCGCGGCTCAGGTTGCCGCCAAGCTCGTCAACGATGTCAAAGTAGTCGGCATGGTCGGCAATTCCAGTTTCGTCGATTGCGCCGCCAACGCTAAATTCTACGAAACCAGCAATGTGCTTGTGATCGCGGGCGTCGGCGTGCCGCGCGACTGCTTCCACGCCAAGAACATCGCGCCGACAAATGGTGGTCCGCGCATGAGCAACATTGGCGCCGCGCAATATATGCACGACGACTTGAAGGTTAAGCGGATGGTATGCCTCAGCCTCAACATCCCGAATGTCGGCGACTGGTCATGCGACGGCATTGCCGCCTACGGCAAGTCGGTTGGCATGGAGGTGAAAACCATCCTATTTGACCCAGCTTCCATGGATGCGACCTCGCTGATCCTTCAGGCCATGGCGTTCAAGCCTGAGGCCATCGACTTCAACACGCCGAAGGAGGGCGGTATTCCGCTGTATGCGGCGGCCGAGCAGCAGCAGTTAGGCGGTAAGGTGTATTTGACCGCTCCGACGTCGCACTATGACGAAAGCCTGCCCAAGGCGATCGGTCCATATTGGAACCAGCCTGGTCGCGTGTTCATTGAGCTTGAGCTCGAGCCGCTCGACAAGCACGGCGGCGACGTCGACAACTGGCACGCCGTGCTGGACAAGTACGGCAAGCCCAGCGATCAGCGTAACACTTTCTCGCAGGCCGGCTATCTGGCAGCAGTAGCGGCAACCGGCGCGCTCATGAAGCTGGATCCCGCTAAGATCGACCGTACCGCGGTCACAACCGCTTTCCGCGATATCAAGGATCTCAAGACCGACGTGTCCTGCAGTCCGTGGTATTTCGGACCCGGCGAAGAGCACAACGCGATTCATGCGGGCTCGGTGGCCGAGATCGTCAACGGCAAGTTCGTGACGCGAAAGTCGTGCTTCCAGATGATTGATCCCGACCTGGCCGGCATCGTGAAGATGGAGAAAGACCTTCATCTCGCTGATTGAGCCGGGCGTTCGTTGAAAGCAAGTCAGACGTAATGCCCGATCTCAGTCCTTTCGCCATTGCAGGCCTCAGCACCGGCGCGGTTTACGTCCTCGCCGGTGTTGGTCTTGTTGTGCTCTATCGGGCTTCCGGCGTCCTCAATCTCGCGCAAGGCGCGCTCGGCGCGCTAAGTGCGATGATCGCCTGGCAGATTGCCGATTCCGGCGGCCCGCAATGGGTCGGATGGGTCGCCGCCGTGGCGGCTTCCACCGCGCTGGCGCTGTTTTATGGTCGACTTATCGCACCTCGGCTCGCCACGAGCGATCCGATCGTGCGGGCGGTTGCCACGCTTGGCTTTGCGCTGATCATTCTCGGCTTTTGCGATTTCATTTGGGGCGAATGGCCGCGCAGCTTGCGGCTCCCGTCGGACAATTTGGGTTTTGAGCTGTTCGGCGTGCGTGTCACCGCTACGCGCGCGATCGCGTTTGCGTTGGGTCTTGCCGTCACCGTCGGGATGATCCTGTTCCTCAATCTCACGCGCCTTGGCCTGTCGATGCGTGCGCTGGCCAATGATCGCGAGATCAGCGGTCTTGTTGGTGTTCCCGTCCTTCGCGTCGATGCCTGGGCTTGGGTGATTTCCGGAGTGCTCTCGGGCGTCAGCGGGATTTTCCTCGCCAACATGGTGCGGCTGCAGATTATTCCGCTGACCTACATGGTCATTCCAGCGGTGGCGGCCGCGATCCTCGGACGGCTCACGTCACTGACAGCCGTCGTTATCGGCGGTCTCGTGATCGGTGTGCTCGAAGCCGTGGCGTCGCCCTTTCCGGAAGTCTCGGCGTATCGCTCCGCTACGCCCTTCGTCGTCGCCGGGCTGGCGCTGCTTTGGTTCCAGCGCGGCGGCCTGATGCTGAGCCGCATGGACCAGTTTCGGTCGGTGGCGACCAGTCATCAGCCGCCAAGCTCGCTATGGCAGGAGCTTCGCGTTGGCATCGTACTGGCCGTCATTGTCGCCATCGCGGTTCCTTATTTCGCATCGGCTTATTGGCTCAAGACGTTCACTGGCGTCATTATCATATCGCTGTGCAGCCTGAGCGTGGCTGTACTTTACGCCCAGCTTGGCATGGTGTCGCTGTGCCAATACGCGCTGCTTGGCGTCGGCGGCTGGGTCACCTTGCGCCTTTACCACGGATTTCACATTCCATTTGAAATCGATCTTCTGGCCGGCGGCATCGCCGCGTCGGTCTTTGGCGTGATCTTCGGTTTGCCGGCGCTGCGCATGCGCGGACTTTATTTCGCACTCATTACGTTGATGATCGCCGGCGCCTTCCAGGTATTCATCAGCGCGATCGGATTTCCCGACGGCGGCCCCGGCTTCACCGGCAAGATTTATTCCGGCGCACGGCAGTACATGCCGCATCCACCGATCGCGCAAAGTGACGCCGCCTATTTCAGTTATGTCGTGGCGGTCGTCGCGATCGGCTTTGTCATTGTGATGTTGACCCAGCGCTCACGCGCCGGCCGTGCCTGGGCCTTGATCCGCCGCAGCGAGCCGGTCGCTGTGGCGATGGGCGTCAATATCGTCGCTTACAAGGTGGTGGCGTTCGCGCTGGCCGGTTTTCTCGCCGGTGTTGCCGGTGGATTGATGTCGGCCAACATCGGTCAGCTTGACGGGCGCGCCTTTCCGCCGAGTGACTCGATCATGATGTTCGCGCTGACAGTGATCGGTGGCGCGTTTCATTGGTCCGGGCCGGTCTTCGCCGGCCTTCTTCTGCGGGCGGTTCCTGGCCTGCTTACCGATTGGCACGTCGACGGCAATCTGGCGCTCATGGTGTTCGGCGCCGGCCTTCTTCACGCACTCATCACTGCGCCGCAGGGCGTATCTGGTCAGGTCGTAAACCTCTCACGCCTGATCGCCGCCAAGTTGTCCGCCACGATACCACGCATGATGGAGCGGAAACTGTGATCGAAATTCGCAATCTCACAGTTGAATTTGGCGGTGTGCGCGGATTGAACGATGTCACCGCGGAAATCGGCGCCGAAATTACCGGACTGGTCGGTCCGAACGGCGCCGGCAAAACCACGCTGCTTAATGTCATGAGCGGCTTCGTCAAGCGGTCGGCTGGCTCGGTGACGATCGATGGCACGGATTTGCTGCGCATTGCGATCAACCGCCGCGCCGCGTTCGGCGTGCGGCGTACTTTTCAGACCGAGCAGGTCGTCGAAAACCTGACTGTATGGGACAACGTCGCCGCAGCCCTCGACAATGTGCCGACTGGCGGGCGGGGGCGGCGCGACTTGATCGGCGAAGCTCTCGACTATGTGGGAATGACCCGTCATGCCGAGCGCGTCGGTGCGGCGCTTAATGCCAGCGAACGCCGCCTGGTCGAGATCGCACGCTGCGTCCTGGCGCGGCCGAAACTCGTGATGATGGACGAACCGGGCGCGGGCTTGAGCGAAAGCGAGGCCGAGCACCTACGCAAAGTGATCGTGGGGATTCCCGGCTTCTGTGGCGCGCAGGTTCTATTGGTCGACCATGACGTGGATCTGATCTCCACCACCTGTCAGGAGACGCTCGTGCTCGATTTCGGCAGCAAGATCGCCTTCGGACCTACCGCGCAAGTGCTCAAAGATCCCAAGGTGCGCGCCGCCTATCTCGGGACCCTGGTCGAAGAAGCGGCATGAATCAGGCTCTTACCGTTTCCGGATTGACGGTTGCGCGCGGCGGCAAGCCGATCATTCATGGCGTGGATATAGAAATTCCGCCGGGCAAGATCACGGCGCTTCTCGGCGCCAATGGCGCCGGCAAGAGTTCGCTGGTGCTGTCGATTGCCGGCGCATTGCCGGTGGAACGCGGCGAGATCGTTCTTGACGGCAAGCCGATCAGGGGGCTTCGCCCGGAGAATGTGCGCCGGCTCGGCGTTGTGGCCGTACCGGAGGGCCATCGCGTTCTCACCGAACTGACGGTTGAGGAAAATTTGCGCGTCGCCGGCACCGCGCTTAATCGCCGCGAGCTTGATGATGCCGTGCAGCGCGCGCTGGAGACGTTTCCCGAACTGAAGCCGCGTATTGCCGCGCGCGCCGGCACGCTTTCAGGCGGCCAGCAGCAGATGCTGGTCCTGGCTCAAGCCATCATCAGCCGGCCGCGCTACATCCTCGCCGACGAGCTTTCGTTCGGGCTTGCGCCGGTGATCGTGGCACGGCTTGTGCCCGTGCTGGAAGGTTTTGCGGCCGACGGCATCGGAGTGCTGCTGATCGAGCAGTTCACGCACATTGCGCTGCGCATTTCTCACCATGCCTACGTCATGGAACGCGGCCGCATTCGCTTTTCCGGTGCGCCTGAGGCGCTTCGGCAAAATCCAGACATTCTACACAGTGCCTATCTCGCGAATTGAATAAGGAAGTGCGCATGAGCGGCCGTTTTGCGGATCGTTGTGTGCTGGCGACCGGCGCCGGTTCAGGCATTGGCAGGGCGACCGCGCAGCTCTTCGCCGCTGAGGGCGGCCGCGTCGTGGTGGTGGATCAAAACGAAGCCGATGCGGAGAAAACCGTGGCCCTGATAAAGGACGCCGGCGGCAACGCATTCGCCGTAGCCGCTGACGTCAGCCGCGAAGCGGATTGCCGTGCCATGGTCGAGCGCGCCGTTGCGGCTTATGGGAAGCTGAATGTAGCGTTTAACAACGCCGGCGTTGGGGCCAGCGGCTTTGCAGTTGCCGACGAGGAGGAGGTCGCCTTCAGCCGTCTCATCGACGTCAACCTGAAGGGCATATTCCTGTCCATGAAGTACGAAATTCCGGCCATGCTGGCCGCCGGCGGCGGTACCATCGTCAACACCGCCTCGGTCGCGGGTTTGGTGGGCGAGCGCGGCATTGCCGCGTATGCGGCGAGCAAACACGGCGTTGTCGGGCTGACGCGGACCGCCGCACTCGACTACATCGGTCAGGGTATCCGCATCAACGCGGTCTGCCCGGGCGCCACCCGCACGCGCATCCTCGCCGACTGGTTTCAGGACCCGAAGGTCGAAGAGTTCATCCTCTCTCGGCATCCAATCGGCCGAATTGCCGAGCCCGAAGAAATCGGGCGGGTGGTGTTGTTCCTCGCCTCGGACGATGCTTCGTTCATTGTCGGGCAGGCGCTCGCCGTGGATGGCGGGCTCACGGCGCAATAATAAATCAGCCCGGCTGACGATCAAACAAACCGGTGCAACGCGGCGTCGAGCAACAACCCGGCAAACAGGATCAGGCCCGCGTCGCGGTTAGACTTGAACAAGGCCAGGCACCGATCGGGATTTGCGATATCGAGACGGAGGATCTGCCAGGCCAAATGCGCGGCGAACGCCACGAGGCCGAGCGCGAATACAATGCCACCACCGGCGGCAAAACCGGCTGCGCCGAGAAGAATAGTGGCCGCCGCATAGAACGCGCCAAGCATCAGCTTGGTGCGCTGGCCAAACAAAAGCGCTGTCGATTTGATGCCAATGAGCGCGTCGTCTTCGCGATCCTGGTGTGCGTAGATCGTGTCATAGCCGATCACCCACGCGATGGAGCCGGCGTAGAGCAGAAGCGCCGGCAAATCGAGCCGACCGAAAGCGGCCGCCCAGCCCATCAGCGCGCCCCAGGAAAACGCCAAACCGAGCACAATCTGCGGCCAATAGGTGATCCGCTTCATGAACGGATAGATCGCGACTATCATGAGCGAGGCGATGCCAAGCCCAATGGTGAAGGCGTTAAATGAGATGAGCACCAAAAAACCGATCAGCGCCTGCAGGACTAAAAAAATCGTGGCCTGAACAACACTGACCTGTCCCGACGGAATCGGCCGCGAGCGGGTCCGCTCAACACTGCGGTCAAGGTCGCGATCGACGATGTCGTTCCAGGTGCAGCCGGCGCCGCGCATCGCGAACGCGCCGATGAAGAATAGCGCGATGTGGGCAAGGCTCGGCACTGTCTCGTGGGCGGCGATTGCGGCAAGAGCGGAGGACCACCAGCAGGGCAGCAGCAGAAGCCACGAACCGATCGGACGATCCAGTCGTGCGAGCCGCAGATAAGGACGTGCCCAGGCCGGCGCGAGCGTATCGACCCAATTTCCGGTCGCGTCCGCCACCGAACCGGCAGCCGGGCTCATTTGGCCAGCGGGTTACCATTGAGCGAGTTGAGAGTACCGCGGCCGGTCTTGGTGTTGTTTCCAGTGTCGACCGACGGGGTACCGATGGCGTCACTGAGCGATGGCGGCCTCGGTTTGGCGGCGGGTGCCTCCGTGCACGCTGCGGTGCGGAATTTCAGCGTGTGTTCGTGATTGGTTTTGGCACCCGTAATCGCTTGATCCGGGATACCGCACCACGTCTTATTTTTTTCGAGGAACTGGATGACACTCTCCTCGGCAGCGGCGAAGCGCACTACCAACGTGCAAATGTCTTTACGCTCGGCCTTGTGCTCGAGCGCGGCACGGACGGCCAAGGCCTTTTTCTCAGCATCGTCCTTCAAACCAATGAAAGCATTGCACTGCGCAGGGGTAGCCTGCGCGGGGGCCTGCCCGAACGGACTCGGGGGAAAGGGACTCTGCGCGAATGCAGGCTGGGGTCCCATGGCAATGGCAAGCAGGGCCAGCGCCGCGAGGCTCCACCTCATGTTAGGTCCTTTCTCGTTTCCCCGTGACTCGCAGAATGAATCCTTGGGCTTAATGGCTCGTTGATTTCGGCAACAAGGCGGCAGAGCCTTTGCAAAGCCGGCTGCTGCGACGCTGAGCCTCAAGCCCACAGCTGACGTGGCTGGTGCACCGTTCCCAGTCATATTATTCATATTTCTCATGGCCGGATATGACTTTCGCAGTCCGCGTTTGTACGTCAAGACGCGGCTCGAGGAGGGCGCCCAGGTACCGCTCGACCGCGCTCAGGCGCACTATCTTGGTAGGGTGCTGCGGTTGAGATCAGGGGACCGTGTTCTCGTTTTCAATGGCAGCGACGGTGAATGGAGTGCAGCCCTTGCGGCCGAGAGACGGGCGGCTACCCTGCTCGTCGGCGCCAAGACCCGCGCCCAGACCATGCCAGCTGATTTGCACTACCTGTTTGCTCCGCTGAAGGCCGCGCGGCTCGACTATATGGTGCAGAAGGCGGTCGAAATGGGCGTGTCGCGATTGCAGCCCGTACTCACTCGCCATGTCCAGGCTACACGCGTAAACATTGAGCGAATAGAAGCGAACGCTGTCGAAGCCGCCGAACAATGCGGCATTCTATCGCTGCCGTCCATTGAGCCGCCTTCACTGCTTAGTCGTCTGCTCGCCAACTGGGATGCAACGCGCCGGCTCATATTTTGCGATGAAGACGCAGAGATGACGAGTTCCGTCGCCGCTCTGATGGGCGTGCCGCGCTCGCCGCTCGCGGTACTGATCGGGCCGGAAGGCGGATTTGCCGAAGACGAGCGTAGCGCGTTGCTCAAATTGCCGAACGTGCTGCGTATCTCGCTCGGTCCGCGCATTCTGCGCGCCGATACCGCCGCCGTGGCGGCGCTGACGGTGGTTCAGGCCGTGATTGGCGACTGGCGTTGACGAAACGCGGTCTAGTGAATGACGTGCGGGCGATCCATGCAGACGAAGGTAACGTAATCGCCGTACTTGCGATGCACGCTCGTCACCTGCGAGAGGCGGTGCCAGTGGGCGCAATAGCTGGCCGCCATGTCGCGATATTCAACGCGTTTGATGTACGGCTTGTAGGGCATGATGCCGCCGGTGTCGTTACCGTAAGGCCAGGGAAATTCGAACCATGGACCGGGCCCGAACAATCCGGCCGTCGCAACGCTGGCGGCGAACGTGCTCAACACCGCGCTTAGTGCGACAGCGATCAAAGTAGTTCTAAGCATTGCCCTAGCCTCCGCACCACAGTCTGTAATCTTAGAGGCCTATCGTAATTTTTGGAAGCGGGTCGCTGCAACTCACAGCATCGAATAGGCGCTGGCGACCATCCCGACAGGCCGTTTGTCCGAAGCGCCGAGCAGCATGACGCGGCCGAAGCTGGTATTGCGGCCGATCCGCACCACGCGCGCGTCGGCGATAACGTCGAATGTCACCGGCCGTAAGAAATGCGTGGTCTGGTCGATTGTGCTCATCGGCCGATAGCCATTCCAGGCGGCGGAACAAGCGAGTACCATGGCGCTGTCCGCAAGCGCCATCAGCGCCTGGCTGCAGACCGCCTTACCGTCCGCACAGATCTTCGTGGAGAAAGGCAGGCGTACCACAGCGCCCGGCTGCCAATCGGGCAATGCCCCACGAGGTCGAACAACTTCGACATTTTCCACCAATAACGCCAGATCCTGCACCCAGGGCGGAAAAATCGTCGTGATCAGCCGTCCCGCCGCCAACAGACCGAATGCCGCTTCGGAGGTGACGAGCTGGTGCACCTCGCCCATGTCCACCTACCCCCCGAGGGTCTGCCGCCCTCTCTGGCCCGATGGGAGCCCAGAATCTTCGCGCTATGAATCGCCCGCGGGGCCGACGTCCCGCAGACGAATCGTGATTCACCCTCCTGTCTAATCGCCTGCCCATTTCGCGGGGCGGCGCGGACAGAAAAGGCCACACAAATCCACAAATTCCCGATTGATCACCCCACGCAAGCGTCCGACGAATCAGACGCGACAGCATACGACCGTTAGCACAGTGCCGGTAGATTCCGCATGGCTGTTGACCGTGAAAATCCGAGACCAAGAGAAATCGGAGATTTAAATCCCGTCGGTTTCGCGGGGTTTCCCAGGTTGGCTCCTCTCGCCATGACGATCCGCGTCGGTCGGTGTCGATCTGTTTTCGCGTTCCATCACTCTTGACCGGAAATCGCAGGCGCGGCACGGTTGCCCTGTTCTGCGCAGGCGGCAAGCGCTGGAGGGTGTATGTCAGTCCGGATCGCGTCTTTAGCGCTGGGGCTAGCGCTCAGCGCTCTTTCGTTGTCGCAGCCACGGGCAGCGAATTGGTTCGAAAAGAATTTTTGGCTGCCGGGCCCGGAGTATTTTCGCGACATGCCGGCGTGCGATTTCGGCCCAGCGCTTGACCGCATTATGGGCAATTTTCTCACCAAAGAGACGAGGTTCTGGAATTCGGAGCTTAAGATCGTTGGCATCGAGAATATCCGCGAAACTGCTGTATTGACCTGGGCGGCGCAGTCCATTCCACGGCGTTTCTGCAGCGGCACGGCGCTGATCAGCGACGGAGCTAAGCGTGCGATCTATTACTCAATCGGCGAAGATACCGGCATGATCGGCATGGATTTCGGCGTCAACTTCTGCGTTGTCGGGCTCGACCGAAATTCGGCCTACGGGCCTGCCTGCCGCGCTGCACGGCCCTGAGGCCTTGCCGTTGGCTCTCACTTTTGTTGTTCGCTCGCAGCTTTGTTGCGACGCTCGCCCCGTCGCCTGACCGATTGCTAAAGCGCCCCTTGCATCTGTGAGACTTGAGCAACTGCTCGGGCCTGCGCACTCGCCATCAATGGTGCCGTGACCGACGTCAGGGGTGTTTCGACCAACGCCCGCTGCCGCTGTGGAATTGCTGATATTTTGTTCTTGATTTGTTCCAAACCCCGAAGTATTGTGGACATGCGTTGACGCTGTCGTGTGGGGGTACATCATGGTCAAGTCATCGGTTCGCACCGCGTTAATGGCGCTGATCGTCATCGCTGCCGGGCTCCAGCAGGCACCTGCCCAAGATGCGCGGCAGAATGAGGCAGGGCAGTTCGACTTCTACGTTCTCTCGCTGTCGTGGTCGCCGTCGTTTTGCGCTGCGGCGGCCGAACGGGAAGGAGGGCGCGCTCCGACCTCGCAGTGTGGCGAGCGGCCCTACTCATTCGTCGTCCACGGGCTGTGGCCGCAATACGACCGCGGATTTCCGGAATACTGCCAGGTGCCGGCGCCGCGGCTGGAGCGGGGCATCGTATCGTCGATGCTTGATTTGATGCCGGCCCCGCATCTGATTTTCAATGAGTGGGACAAGCACGGTACTTGTTCGGGCCTCACGTCCCGCGCCTACTTTGAGACCATACGCAAGGCGCGTGCGGTGGTGAAAATTCCGCCTGAATATATCAATCTGCAAGAACCGCTCAGTGTCACGCCGGCAGCCGTCGAGGAAGCTTTTAGGACGGCCAATCCTGGATTGTCGGCGAATGCTATGGCGATCGGCTGCGACAAGAAGCGGTTGACCGAAGTCAGGGTTTGCCTGTCCAAGGACTTACAATTCCACGATTGCGCCGAGATTGCGCGGCGCAGCTGCCGCAGGGACCAAGTGCAAATGCCGCCGCTGCGCGGGAGCTGATGAACTATCGCCATGCGTTCCACGCCGGCAATTTCGCCGACGTGCACAAGCACGCCGTATTGGTGCGCATCCTCACCCATTTGCGTTCAAAGCCTGCTGCCTTTCGCGTGATCGATACCCATGCCGGAGCGGGCCGTTATGACCTTCTAGGTTCGGAGCCGAGCCGCAGTGGCGAATGGCAGGATGGGATCGCGCGGCTCTGGAATGCGCAGGGCTCGGCAATAGCGGATGTTCTGCTGGCGTCGTACCTCGATGTCGTAAAGGCGTTCAATCGCGGCGGCGAGTTGCGGATTTATCCCGGCTCCCCGCTCGTTACGACGAGCCTGTTGCGGTCGCAGGACCGCCTCGTCGCCTGCGAACTTGAGCCGAAATCGGGTGCGTTACTGGCAAAGGCGCTCCAAGGCGACCGCCGCGCCAAATCGATAACGATCGATGGCTGGACAGCGCTGGGCGCCTTTGTCCCGCCGAAGGAGCGACGCGGTCTCGTCCTGATCGATCCGCCCTTTGAGGAAGCGGACGACTTCGACCGTTTGTCGAGCGCCTTTGCCGCGGCGTATCGCAAATGGCCGACCGGCATCTACCTGATGTGGTATCCGATCAAAGAGCGCGGCGGGCCGGACGCGGTGGCGCGGAAGCTAAAGCGGCTCGGCGTACCGGATATCCTACGATGCGAGGTGCTGCTTGGCTCGCCGCGCGCAGATGCCGGCCTCGCCGGCTCGGGGTTGATCATCGTCAATCCGCCGTTCCCGCTCCAGGCAGATTTGCGCAATTTTATGCCCGTGCTCGCCCGGCTGCTGTCTCCGGCGGCGACCGCCAGGATTGATTGGTTGGCCCATGAAGCCGTGGCGGGCCGCTAGGCGAGACACCCAGGGTGAGTCGACGGGGAGCGCCCACTTTTCCACAAGCAAAAAATGTGGCCTAATTGGAACGTTGCTGGCTTAGACGTTCCGCCTCCTGTGGGGGCCGGCGGAGTAACCGAGGCCATACCCGGCCGAAGAGCCTTGCCTGTGTGGATGTCCGGCCAAGCCGTCGCGCCGTGGGGGCCGGCGGCGAAGCAACCACGGGGAAGGAGTTGCTCGATGGCAATGGCCGGTACGGTCAAATTTTTCAACGGCGAGCGTGGCTACGGCTTCATCAAGCCTGATGACGGCGGGCGCGACGTGTTTGTTCACATCACCGCGGTGGAACGTGCGGGGCTGAAGTCGCTGATCGAGGGGCAGCGCATCAGTTTCGATGTCGAACCTGACAAGAAGGGCAAAGGCCCCAAGGCGGTCAATCTGGTGGTGACCGGCTAGTCGCACGATCCGAAAAAGTGGAAACCCCGTTTTCCCCAAGGATCTTGCTTCACTGAGAACGAAGAGGCAGTCGGCGTCGCACACGAGTGCGGTGCTGGTTGAGTGCGGCTTGCGGCCGCCCGAACAAGTATTGTCTTTTCAAGATCGTTTTTCTACCTAGGTGTCCAACCTTAAGAGAGTGCTGCCGTCATGATGATCCTGCGTTCCGCCGCGCCGTCTCCATTTGGCCGCAAGGTGCAGATCGCGCTGTCTGTGCTCGGCTTCGATGACGTCAAAGTCGAGCCGACCGACACCATGGACCCGCACGACCCTGTTCGCGCTCAAAATCCGCTTGGAAAGATTCCGGTACTGATCGGCGAAGACGGTATCGCTTATTACGACTTGCGCGTGATCCTTGAATACCTGGACGAGCGCGCTGGCGGCGGCAAGATTATTCCGCGCGAATTTGGTCAGCGTTTCGCCGCGCTCCGATTGCAGGCCTTATGCGACGGCTTGATCGATGCCTCGATCCTGACGGTCTATGAAGGTCGCTGGCGCGCACCCGACCGTCACGAACCGAAATGGCTGGATCACCAGGCCGGCAAGGTAACGCGTGCGATTGCGTCACTTGAAGCTGCACCGCCGCCGCTCGATCCTGCTCCCGCGCGACCCAATGTTGGACAGATCGCGCTGGCGTGCGCTCTCGGCTACCGCGACCTTCGCTTCGGCGGCGACTGGCGCGCCGATCATCCGCGCCTTGTCGCATGGCTCGACGGTTTCGCTACTCGCGTGCCAGCTTTTGGCGCGACCGCGCTGAAGGCTTAAGTGTCTGCCTGAGTGCGATTCCGCGCGTTGGCCTCGGGCCGGCAGCGACAACCGCCTCACTCGCGCAACAAAAAACCCCGGGACTTCGTCCCGGGGTTTTCGTAGCGCGTCGCGATCGGAGGCGAGGAGGTGCGATCAAAACCGGTAGTTGATGCCGGCGCGAACGAGGCTCGTGGTGAACGAAACGTTATCGCTTGTCACACCTGCGGCGCAGCTGGCGCCGCAATTGAATTTCCCAAGATCAACGTAGAGATATTCCGCCTTCGCTGACCAATGGCCAGCAATTGCGAATTCGAGGCCGGCACCGACAGTCCAGCCGGCGTTGGTTGAGGTACCGCCGGCCAAACCTGGCGTTGAGGCATTAATGTTCCCGAACGCGCCGCCGCCGGTGACATAGGGCAGGAAGCGGTCGGCCGAATAACCAAGGCGCGCGCGGACGGTTGAAAGCCATGAGTCACTGGTCGTGCAGCCCGCGGCGCAGGCCCCGGTCGAGGTCGTTCCTTTAATGCCGCTCCAGTCGATGTCGCCCTCGGCGCCGACGACCACCCGCCCGAACTGATAATTGTAGCCGACCGTGCCGCCGACCACGCCGCCGGTCGTGCTGAACGAGCTGGTGGTGTCCCACGCCGAGTTTCCGAAGCCGCCGCCGCCGTTCACGCCGACATAGAGCCCGGTCCAAGTAAACGGCGGAGGGCCATACATCGGCGCCTTGTAATACGGGCCCGGGCCGGGAGGCAGATCAGCCGCCGCCGCCGTACCGGCCAGCGCGATCAGGGCTACTCCCGCGACAAACAAACGCTTCATCTTTAATCTCCATGGCGCGTAGGTGCGTGGATAGTATTCCGGGAGCACGTTGCGTCTAGTGTAGAAAAGACACACAGCGTTTCTTCATATAGACAATATTGTGTCAGAATTAGACTACGTATCGTCATTATTATAGGTAATTATGTTTTAAAGCAGCTCTATTCATGGTTAAATTACTTTTAATTTTTGACGAAGCACAATAGAAGGATTCCGCTGCCGCTGTCGGTTGGCTTTGTTTAGCGCGAGAAAATCGGGCCGTTGTTTGCTTGGGTCGCTGGTTATAGACCGCTGCAAATCCTACGTTCGCTGCGTGGCGGATCGACCAAGTGCAGCGCGCCGTGGCAAGCGCAATCTTCCTCATTCACCGCAACGGTGGCCAAGGCAGCGGTATCGCCCAGTGGCCACCTCCCGTGATCAGAGCCGTCAATAGAAATGAGCGTTCCGAAAAAAGACATCGAGCCAGAAACCGACAGCGTCGAGGAAGACGAAGAGGCTTCGCTGCCACAATCGGATGAAATCGATCTGGCCGACGCTGGCGGGCAGGGCAGTGGCGATTCGCTGGCCGCCGGCCGCGCCGCCGTTCTCCGATACGCCAAGCTCGCGCCTTCTCGGCCGGGCGTCTACCGCATGATCGACGCGCGTGGTGACGTGCTGTATGTCGGCAAAGCCAAAAACGTCCGGAACCGCGTTCGCGCCTATGCGCGCCCGGCCGGTCTCGACACCCGCATCGAACGCATGATCGCGGCGACCCGCGCGCTCGAATTTGTCGTTACCCGCACCGAGACCGAGGCGCTGCTGCTTGAAGCCAACCTCATCAAACGGCTGCGGCCACGCTTCAATGTGCTGCTACGCGACGACAAGTCATTTCCGTATATCATGATCACCTCCGATCACTGGGCGCCGCAAATCCTTAAGCACCGCGGGGCGCGGACGCGGCCGGCTCACTACTACGGGCCGTTCGCGTCGGTCTGGGCCGTCAACCGCACCATCAATGCGCTGCAACGAGCGTTTCTGCTGCGCTCGTGCACCGATCCATTTTTCGAGAGCCGCACCCGCCCGTGCCTGCTGCATCAGATAAAACGCTGCTCAGGGCCGTGCACCAATGAGATCGACTTCAACGAGTATGCGGTGCTGGTCCGCGAAGCCAATGCATTCCTGTCCGGCCGCAGCAAGGCCGTGAAGGATGAACTGGCCGAGGAGATGGAAAAGGCGTCGGGTGCGCTCGATTTCGAGCGAGCCGCCGTCTATCGCGACCGCCTGGCCGCACTGTCAGCGATCCAGGCGCATCAGGGCGTCAATCCACGCGGGGTCGAGGAAGCCGATGTTTTTGCGCTCCATCAGCAGGGTGGTTTCGCCTGCGTCGAGGTGTTTTTCTTCCGCACCGGACAGAACTGGGGCAATCGCGCGTATTTTCCCAAAGCAGATCGGTCGATCTCTGCCGAGGAAATACTCAGCGCGTTTCTTGCCCAGTTCTATGACGACAAACCGTGCCCGCGCTTGATCCTGATTTCTCACGACATCGACGATCATGAACTGCTGGCGGAGGCGCTCGGCACCAAGAGCGGCCGCAAAGTGGAAGTCGTGGTGCCGCGGCGTGGCGAGCGAAAAGATTTAGTCGAGCACGCGCTTGCCAATGCGCGGGAGGCGCTGGGCCGCAAGCTTGCCGAGACGTCGACGCAAGAAAAGCTCCTGCGTCAACTCGCCGAAACATTCGGCCTGCCACGCGTGCCGCAGCGGATCGAGGTGTACGACAACAGTCATATCCAGGGCTCGAATGCCGTCGGCGCAATGATTGTCGCCGGCCCGGAAGGTTTCCGCAAAAAAGAGTACCGCAAATTCAATATTCGCTCGGCCGAGCTTACTCCCGGTGACGATTTTGCCATGATGGGCGAGGTGCTCGGGCGCCGCTTCAAGCGGCTGGTCGCCGAGTCGCCTCGCCCTGCCTTTATGGCGGAACTCGCGGCGTTAGAGGGCCCTGTGACGCCTGAGCCGGCCCTTCCGCCCGAGGAGATTGAGATCCTGGAGTCTCATCCTTCTGGCGACGATCTGGAATCACCGTGGCCGGATCTTGTACTCATCGACGGCGGGCGGGGGCAGCTGAACGCGGCACGGGAGGCGCTGGCCCAGTTCGGTCTCGATGTTCCCCTCGTTGCCATCGCCAAGGGGCCGGATCGGGATGCCGGCCGCGAGACCTTCTTTCTTCCGGGACGCGACTCGTTCAAGCTGCCGCCGCGCGATCCGGTGCTGTATTTTGTCGAGCGGTTGCGTGATGAGGCTCACCGCTTCGCCGTCGGCTCGCACCGGGCGCGCCGCAGGCGCGATCTGCGCGAAGCCGGCCTCCAGGAAATCGCGGGTATCGGTCCAACGCGAAAGCGCGCCTTGCTCCACCACTTCGGCACACTCAAGGCGATCGAGCGCGCTTCGGTCACGGACTTGATGCAGGTCGATGGTATCAGTGCGGAAACCGCGCGGCGCATCTATGAGTTTTTCCACGAGGAGGCGGCGTGATCCGACGTCGGAACGACCGCGGGGCAGGGGAGTTTCGGTGTGCGAGCCGTAAAGCTGGCATGCGGGGAAGGGCTCTGTCGGTAATGACGCGGCGGCGCTAAGGTGCAACATGAATTCGACAACCACCACGACTGGCCGGCTTCCAAGGCGTCCGCTCGCGCTTCCCAACGTGCTGACCTATGGCCGTATCGTTGCCATACCGATCGTGGTGGGTTGCATGTTCTGGCAGAGCATCCTCGACGGGCCGCTTTGGCTGCGGTGGATTGCGCTTGCATTTTTCATCGCCGCTGCCATCAGCGATTTCCTCGATGGTTATCTTGCCCGCATGTGGGATCAGCAATCCTCACTGGGCCGCATGCTCGATCCGATCGCCGACAAGCTTCTGGTATCGTCGTGCCTGTTGATGCTTGCGGCCGAGGACACCATTCACGGCTGGTCGCTGTTCGCCGCGATCGTCATCCTTTGCCGTGAAATTCTGGTCTCGGGTTTGCGGGAATATCTCGCCGAGTTGCGCGTCAGCATCCCGGTGACGCGACTCGCCAAGTGGAAGACGACATTACAGCTCGTCGCCGTCGGATTTCTGATCGCCGGCGATGCCGGCGACGCGGTCTGGCCCGCGATCACTTTGATTGGCGTGATGCTGTTGTGGCTCTCAGCCTTGCTGACCATCTATACGGGTTGGGATTATCTGCAGGCTGGCCTGCAGCACCTGAGCCAGGAGGACACGTGAAGCTCGTCTATTTCGCCTGGGTGCGTGAACGGGTGGGCAAGACGGAAGAACGGATCGATCCGCCGGCAGGCGTAACGACGGTCGGTGAGCTTATGGCGTGGCTCGCCGGGCGAGACGAGCAATACGCCCATGCATTCGAGAATGCCAAAGTGATCCGCGCGGCCATCGACCACCACCACGTCCGCCCCGATGCTGTGATCGCCGGCGCCGGTGAGATTGCATTTTTTCCGCCCATGACGGGCGGCTGAATCGTCGCGTCGATGACCACGACCATCCGTTTGCAGCGTGACGCCTTCGACATTGCCGCCGAAACGGCGGCGATGGTGCGGGGGCGGACCGATATCGGTGCGATCGTAACCTTCACCGGCATATGTCGCGCTGATGAGAACGGTGCGCCGATCGCGGCATTGACACTCGAACACTATCCCGGCATGGCCGAAACAGAGATCGCGCGCCACATCGAGGACGCTTACGCGCGCTGGCCGCTTCTCGGTGTGACGGTGATCCACCGCCACGGGCGCATCGAGCCGGGCGAGGTCATCGTGTTGGTCGCGACCGCTTCGAGCCACCGCGAGGCGGCCTTTTCGGCGGCTTCGTTCCTCATGGACTACCTTAAAACACGCGCCCCGTTTTGGAAGCAGGTGCAGGCGCCCACCGGCACGGCTTGGGTCGAAGCTAAGACGGCCGACAATACGGCTGCCGAACGCTGGACGCCGCAACCGGCAGGGCGAGAAGCCGCGAAATAATCTGCATAGTTATTTGCCGCAAGACGGCGGAGGTCTGGTCATCCACAAGCCAGCTGGCGAGCCTCTGGTGACGAGCATGATATTTTCCGCGTTCAAGCTCGACTGATATCGGCCGGTCTCGCGTCCGGGTCGGGCCGCGACGAATGGCTAACGCCACGCCGCTGCGGCGCGAATTGGCCGAGTGGCCAGTCGTGCGCCCGACCGACCTCGGCGCTCCGGAGAATTGTTGACTGCCCGCTGCTCGGCGTTGGCACAGCGCGGCGAGTTCGGTACCTATTCGGGAAGGAGATTCCCGATGGGGCGCAGCCCGACAAAAAGCGTAGGCATTCAGTCGGTTGAGGTCAGCGCCGCTCTGCTGAGAGCGCTTGCCGAGACTTCCGGTCCGATGACGCTCACCAGCCTCGCCAAGCATTCGCGGATGAGTTTGAGTAAGGCGCACAAATATCTCGCCAGCTTCATTCGTATCGGCCTGGTCAGACAGGACAGCGTTTCCGGCCGATATATGCTGGGCCGCTTCGCGGCCGAGCTTGGCTTTGCCGCGATGCGCAATATCGATGTGGTCGAGATTGCCCAGGAAACGCTGGACGATCTGCGCGATCGGCTCGATACGACGGCGGCTTTGTCGGTCTGGGGCTCGCAAGGGCCGACCGTTGTGCGCAAGGCACTCAATCTTCAGCCGGTTTCTTTACTGGTTCAGCTTGGCACGGTGACGCCGCTGCTGACTTCGTCAACCGGCCGGGTTTTTGCCGCCTATCTCGACCGGCGCAAAACCAAAACGATGATTGATCGCGAGTTGGGCGACCGCAAAGGCGCTGCGGCACGATCCGGATTGCGAACCATGTCGGATGTCGAAAAGCTGCTGGCGAACGTTCAGAAGGACGGCATGGCTGTCGCAGTCGGATTGATGCATCCGGGCGTCATCGGCATGAGTGCGCCGGTGTTCGACATTACCGGCGACATCATCGCCACGATCAACCTGGCGGGTATGGACGGCGTTATGGATACACGCCCGCAGAGCGCCGCGCGCCGCGCCTTGCGCGCCGCCGCTGCAGACTTGAGCCATCAGCTGGGCCGCAATTCGACCGCATGAACAGCCGATCGCTTGGGCAAGACGCGCCGGCGCTTAGACCTCTCCGCGCTTAAGCCGTTCAAATGCGGCCTTGATCGCAGGCGCCAGGCAAACGATCTCCATCAGCGTTCCGATCGGATGAGCGACGTCGAAATACGCAAAGCGCGTCTCGCCATTCCGCCCGCTCTGCACAAGCTTAAAGCCGCGTCCGGTCATGTCGGCGACGCCGGCATTGTAGTCGTCCGACAGGATGCCGAGATGATGGACGCCCCCGTTCGGATTTTGCTCGAGAAATTCCGAATATGTGCTCGCGCCACCAAGCGACTGAATCAACTCGATCTGAGTGTCTCCGGCATAACCGAAGGCAATACTGTGACGGAAATCGCCGGGCTTGCCGCGGTAGGTCTGCTCCTGACCCTGGATGTCTTCCTTGACCAGAAAGTTCGGCACGCCCATTTTTTCTTTGAAGAAACGGACAGCCCCGTGAACATCGGGAACAACATAGCCGATCTGAAAGACGTTGCCAGCAAGCGTTTGTGGTGGTTGCACTGTTTTGCCTCCGTTAGTGTGACAAGTCTAAGGCGCAGGCTGCGATTTCTCAATGGTAAAGTTATTTCTGCAATAGTATCGCGTCGTTTAAATCGTGCCTAAATAGGATTGCCGGATCGTGTCCGACTGCAACAGTCGCTGACCGGAGCCTTCCGCGGCGATCGAGCCGCGCTCCAGTACATAACTATAGGTGGCGATCCGCATCGCCTGTCGGACATTCTGCTCGACCAACAGGACGGAAGTTCCCGAGGCGTTGATGTCGCGGACGATCTTGAACAATTCCGCGATGATCTTCGGCGCAAGGCCGAGCGAAGGCTCGTCAAGCATCAAGAGCCTCGGTTGACTGACCAGCGCGCGGCCGATGGCCAGCATTTGCTGCTCACCGCCGCTCATGGTGCCGGCGATTTGCCGCCGGCGTTCGGCGAGTTGTGGAAACAACTGCATGACCTTGTCGATGCCGCGGCGCCGTTCACTGCGGGCAACGCGGAAGCCGCCCAACTCGATGTTTTCCTCAACGGTCATGTCGGGGAACAAATGCCGCCCCTCCGGCACCAGAGCGAGACCCTTTGCCACGCGATCAGAGACCGAAGCGCGGGTAATATCCTCGCCATCGAACGCGACGGCCCCATCGTTGGCGATAACGCCGGCGATTGCCTTTAGGAGCGTGGTTTTGCCGGCGCCGTTGGCACCGACGAGAACCGTCAGCGAGCCGGACGCAACGGAGAGATCAACTCCATGCACGACCGTCAGACCGTCATATCCGGCACTGAGCCTCGAGACCTTCAGCAATGTTCTACTCCGCCGTCTCACCGAGGTAGGCGTCGATCACCGCCCGATCCTGCGCGACTACACTCGGAAGCCCATCGGCCAGCACTTCGCCGTGATGCAACACCATCACCCGGTCGACGGCGCGCATCAGGGTGACGACGTTGTGCTCGATCCAGATGACCGAGATGTTTCGCTCCTGGCGGATGGACCGGATCAGTGACGCCACACCTTCCGCCTCGCTTTGGGTGAGTCCGGCGGCGACCTCATCGAGCAAGAGCAGGCGCGGATTGGTGGCAAGCGCCATGGCAATCTCGAGGAGCCGTTGCCGCGTTGGCGGGAGGCTGCCGGCCAACGCCCGGGCCTGATCGAGGAGTCCGAGACGCTCAAGAAGGCCGTCGGTCTCCGCTTTCGGGTCGGCCGCGCGACTGCCGCGGCGCCAGGGAAAGCGCAGCCCGAACTGTACGTTTTCTCGGACCGACAAATTGCGGAAAACCCGCGCGGTCTGAAACGTGCGGGCTATGCCGAGCCGATTGAAGACATGCGGCGGCCGTCCGGTCAGGTCGACGTCTTCAAAGCCGATGGCGCCCGCGGTCGGCGTCGCGATCCCGGTCATGACGTTAAACAGCGTGGTTTTGCCAGCTCCGTTCGGACCAATGATGCCGATGAGCTCGGATGCCCCGGCGCGAAAGGTCACATGCGACAACGCAGAAATGCCCCCGAAGCGGATTGTCAGGTCGCGCAGTTCGATGAGACGCTCAGACATGTTTGGTGCTGGCGCGTTTGTACGCGCCTGACCTGTTTGAGTTGAAGAGGCTGGCGAGGCCGTTCGGAACGTAGAGCACGGAGAGAATGAGGAGCACGCCGAGCAGTATCAGATAGTAATTGGCAAAGTTCAGCCGCAGCGTCTCCTGAAGCAGCCCAAATACCACGGCGCCAAGGATTGGTCCGGCCAATCGGGTTGGGCCGCCGATGGTGGCGACCAGCACCGTCTGGAACACGATGAACGGGTTGAACACGATCTGCGGCTCGATATAGGTCCAGCGCACCGACATTGCGGCGCCGATCGCGCCTGGAATAAATGCACTCAGGCAGAACCCTGCGATCTTTGCATTCCTGACGTTGAGGCCGAGCGTCGACGCACGCCCTTCGTCGCTGCCGATCGCCCGTAACGCCGCGCCGAAGTCGCTCCGGGCGACAAGCCAGTACATGACAGCCGCAAGCACCGCCAAAGCCAACACCGTCCAATAAATGACCGGCAGCGATGGGGCGCCCATCATCAACCGGCCGACGGTGCCGAATTCGGATTTCTCGATATACATAATCAGGTTTTTCAACAACTCGCTGATTCCGAAGGTCAGGATGGCGAAGTACGTACCGCGCAAATGCAACACGCAAAGGCCGAGGATCAGCGCCGATATCGCGGCCACCGCTGCCCCGCCGGCAACGACAAGTGGCCAAGGCCACGAACCTAACAGGATGGCGCAGGTATAGGCCCCCAGCCCGAAAAAGGCCGACGTCGATAGCGCCACGTAACCGGTCGCGCCGCTGAACATCGACCAGCTCAACGCCAAGCCGGCATACATCGCGATCGACAGCGTCAGCGACAGCACAAACGTCGATGCGACCGACGGCAACGCCGCGAGACAGGCGATCAGAGCCGTGCAGAAAATCCAGGCCACCGCTCTCATCGTGCGAACAGGCCTCGGGGACGAAACAACAGCACCAGCACGAACACCGAGTACGACAGCAATATCTTGAGCGAGGGATCGGTGAAATAAACGCCGAAGCTTTCAACGAGTCCGAGAAGAACGCCGCCGATCATGCTGCCGGTCAGGCTGCCCAGGCCGCCAAGTGTGATCACGATGAGCGCCGTGATCAGATACGGCGTGCCCATGTCCGGCGATATCAGATAGATCATCGATAGCAGCGAGCCCGAAAGCCCGGCCAGCGCTAGACCGAGTCCAAAGCAAAGCGGATGCAGCGTTCGGGTGTTGATGCCAACCAGCATGGCGCCAAGCGGCGCTTGCACCATCGCGCGAATAGCGCGGCCCAGCAACGTGAACCGCAATCCGAGAATCAATCCGAGGCTAAACAGTACGGCGAGCAGGAGCACCAGCAGCCGATTGGCGGTGAAAACGACCCCGCCGAAATGCAGACCCTCGGTCATGAAGTCGTAGCCATGCAGGTCGGCGCCCCAGATCAATACCGCGGCGTTCTGCAGAATAAACAACAACCCAAAGCCAACAATCAGACTCTTCTCCTCCATGACATCGAGGTTGGGGGAGATTGCCGACAGCCGGCGGAATATGGTGGCATGCAGCACGAGGCCGAAAACGAACATCGCGGCGGCGGAGACGGGCAGAAACCACAACGGGTTCGCATCGGTCGCAACCTTGAGCGTGTAAGTGATGAAGGCGCCGATCATCAGGAATTCGCCGTGCGCGATGTTGAGAATTCGCAACATGCCATATTGCAGGTTCAGCCCCATTGCGATGATCGCGTAGAGGCCGCCGATCAGCAAACCGTTCACGACGAGATCGACAAACAGCGACGGAGAAGCGAATAGGGCCGCCATACCGCGCCGCGCCTTTTTTAGTCTGCCCGGAGAAGATACTTCAGTCGGTACAATGCTGCCGACCTGCCGCACAGCGGCAGGTCGTTCCTTGCGCAGCCGTTATACAATCACGCCGAACCGGAATTATTTCCACTCCGGCTTCGGGTAAAGCGGTGGCTTGGTCGCGGTCGCGGTCGGCCAGATCAGCTCGTAGCTGCCGTTTTGCCATTGGCTAACCGTGCCGCTGTCGCGTGCCAGCGCGCCGTCCTTGTAGGAGATCTTCCCAAGCAGTGTGGAAAACTCGTGCGAGGCGATGTAATCGCGGATCGCCTTCCGATCGAGGCCGGCGTTCTCCGCTGCCTCTTGCAGGGTCTGCAAGCTCGACCAGACAAAGCCGGTGGTATCACGGTCGGGCTCCTTGTTGAAGCGCTTGAAGTACGCGTCGCGATAGTTCTGCTGCATCGGACCTTCGCTTGGCGTCCAGGTGCCGAACCCGACCACGCCGTCGGCCGCGTTGCCAAAACGCTGCTTGAAGAACGGAAACGCCGGACCGATCGCGACGTAGAAAAACTTGGGGTTGAAGCCAATCTCCTTGGTTTGCGTCGTCATCAGGAAGCTCTCGGCGGGATAGGTAAGGCCGACGAGTGCATCCGGCTCCTTGGCTTTGAAGTCCTTGAGCACGACCGAAAGATCCTTGGTGTTCGCCGGGAAGCTTTTTTCACCGACGATGGCGATGCCGCGCTCCTTCAGCATCGGCAGCATGAGGTTGTAGCGCTCAAGACCAAACAAGTCGTCCATATAGCCGATGGCAACAGTCTTGACGTGCTGCGCCGCCATCAAGTCGACCAGCGCTCGCGTCGACTGCTCCGACGTCCAGGACGCGCCAAAAAAGTAGGGCATCTTCATATCGAGCAGCTTCTTCGGGCTGCCTGTGGTCGACAGGAACGGATAGCCGTATTTATTGGCCAGCGGCCCGACGGCAAATGCGAAGTTCGATCCCCATGGCGGCAAGATCAAATCGACCTTGTCGTCCGCCATTAGTTTTTCGTAGGTGCGCACCGACGTCTCGACGTCGCTTTGGTCGTCGTAACCGACCAACTCGACTTTCCGTTTCTGTCCTTTGACGTTCAGGCCACCGGCGGCGTTGGCTTGCTCGGACCACAAGGTGTAGTTCGCTTCCACGCCGCCCTGTGCGGCAACTGCGTTCGGTCCGGTGCGGGCCATCGAAAAGCCGACGCGGACCGGAGCATCCTCAGCGCGGATCGGCATTGCCGTTAGCGCGAGAAGAAACGTAAGGCCGCTACCAACAGCGAAGATTTGCGCCGAGATAGACGATGTCGCGCGGCCGATTTGGCTGGACATGTAAATTCCTCCCTTGGAAATAAGTTTCTTAAGCGGAGACTAGAAGGTCTTTCCGGCAAATTCAATGGAGTGCAGGTACCCCGTTCCTTGCGTGTGACCTTTGGGCGCGTTTACCCGCGAAGTTGACCGACGCGGCTGCATGTGGTGGATCGGAAAGCCCCGGGCGCGGCGTGGCCAGCCCGGGGCAGGACTACGCGAAGGTGCGAGACAATCAGCGCGACGTCGGCACCTGCCATTTGTCATAATAGAGTTCGTCGACATTCACGGTCCGCCCGTGTCCGCGCGCAGGCCCGCGCGGCAGATCCTGGGCGCCTTTGAAGCCCTTCTCGCAATAGAGTTCGATCAGATTGCCGGAAGGATCGCGGAAGAACATCAGGGCCTCGACGCCCATGCGGGTCCAAAAAATCGTGCTGGGGATGCCGCAGCGCTCGAGCCATTCCTTCATTTGCAGCAGTTCCTCACCACCGGCGTGGAACGCGAAATGCGGATACTCGGCGCTACGTTCAACATACGAGCAACCCTCGGCACCGATGCCGATGGCCGCGTCCGCGACCTGGATCGAAGCGAAAAACGGCTCCTTGACCCGAACCCTGCCGCCCATCACTTCGGTATAAAAGCGAATGCCTTCCTCAAGATCGCGGCAGGGAATGCTGACGTGGTGAAATGCGTCGAACTTGGGCGGGCCGTCTGTGCCGACGGTCTTGGCGGCGCTCTCGGACATGTATTCCTCCATAGGAAATGAGTTTATTATTTGACTGTGAGCCAAGGCGGTCGAATTTTCAAGAGGTGCCGGCAGCACCCCGGTGTTTAATCGGTCATTGGCATGGTTCCCTGCGGACCTCTCGAAAACATCGTTGGTTGGCCCAATCTGGCCGCGCCTTAACGCTTGCGCCGATCGCGTGGCTAATCGAAGGGGAGGATGACCCTTGAGCCATGTCATAGCGCGCCGATCTCAAAACTTGGGATATGGTGCCGTCTCGCTCCTGTGCGCCTGACGAAACCATGCCAGAACTCGATGCCGTCATCATTGGAGCCGGTCACAACGGGCTGGCGTGCGCAGCCTATCTCGGCATGGCCGGGCTGCGTGTGCGCGTTGTCGAGCGGCGCGACGTGGTCGGTGGCGCTGCGGTGACCGAGGAATTCCATCCCGGTTTCCGCAATTCGACCGCGGCCTACACCGTGAGCTTGCTGCAGGCGAAGGTCATCGGCGACCTCGAATTGCACGAGCACGGATTGCGCATCGTCGAGCGGCGCGCGCAGAATTTTCTACCGCTGCCGGACGGTCGCTATCTCCTCACCGCCGAGGGCCGCACCGAGCGCGAGATCGCAAAATTCAGCGTCAAGGACGCAGCCCGATATCCCGCCTACCAGGCCGAAATCAGCCGCGTTGCCGGCGTCTTGCGCAGCCTTGTGCTCAAAGCGCCACCCAATTTGTTGTTACGCAAGCTGGGTCACACCGCGCGCGCAGTCGGCCAGTTTGCGGCGATCGGCAGGCAGCTGTGGCGAGAGGACAGCCTGGGCGCGGCGTTGCGCCTGTTGCGCAAGTCAGCCGGCGACACGCTCGACGCGTGGTTTGAGTCGGATCCGATCAAAGCTGTGCTCGGCTTCGACGCCATCGTCGGCAATCTGGCCAGTCCCTATACACCGGGCTCGGCCTATGTGCTCTTGCATCACACATTTGGCGAAGTGAACGGTAAGCGAGGTGTGTGGGGGCACGCGATCGGCGGCATGGGTGCAATCACGCAGGCGATGGCAGCGGCGGCCGGCGCGCATGGCGTTCGTATCGATTTGGGCTCCGCGGTGCGTGAAGTCATCGTCGAGCGCGGATGGGCTACCGGCGTCGTGCTTGAAGACGGCACCGCAGTCCGGGCGCGCACGGTAGTGGCCAATGTGAATCCACAGCATCTTTTCGAAAGTTTGGTTCCGGCTGAAGCGGTTCCAAGGACGACGGCGAAACGCATGAAGGCGTGGAAGGCCGGCTCCGGGACCTTTCGCATGAACGTTGCGCTATCCGCGTTGCCGAATTTTTCAGCGCTGCCCGAAACCGGCGACCATCACACCGCCGGCATCATTCTGGCGCCGAGCTTGTCGTACATGGACCAAGCCTATCGGGATTGCGTGCAGCAGGGCTGGAGCCGGAGACCTATTGTCGAAATGCTTATTCCTTCGGTATTGGACGACAGTCTCGCCCCGCGCGGTGCCCACGTAGCAAGCTTATTCTGCCAGCATGTCACCCCCCGATTTGCCGACGGTTCATCATGGGATCAGCACCGCGAAACAGTTGCCGACCTGATGATCGACACGGTGGAGGCGTACGCGCCGGGCTTCAAAGCGAGCGTGGTCGGCAGGCAAGCCCTTTCGCCATTCGATCTGGAACGTATTTTCGGCCTGCCTAACGGCGACATCTTCCATGGCGCGCTAACCCTCGATCAGCTGTTTTCGGCGCGCCCGATGCTTGGGTACGCTGATTACCGCATGCCCATTCCGGGGCTTTATCTGTGCGGCTCTGGCGCTCACCCCGGCGGGGGCGTGACCGGCGCGCCCGGACACAACGCCGCCCAAGCCGTCATCACTGATCTCTTGCGAAAGTAATTTCCTGTCGGTTATTTGAGGTTCGCAGATGACAGCATGCGAATCTGCCGCTAATCGCAAACGATGCCTTCACGGTTCTTTCGTCTTGGCCGCTCGGCCACCGGGCTCGGCCTGTTCGCCACCAAACCGATCAAGCGCGCGGCCTATATTGCGACCTACCGCGGGCGGATCATCACCACCAAGGAAGCTGACCGGCGCGAGGCGCTCGGCGCGAGATACATGTTCGAGCTAAACAAGCGCTGGACCATCGATGGTTCGCCACGATGGAATGTCGCGCGCTACATTAATCACGCGTGCCGGCCGAATGCCAAACCGGTGAGCCGTAACGGTGGCATCGTCATCGTCGCGTTGCGCCAGATCGAGCCGGGAGAAGAAATCACCTATAGCTACGGCAAGGAATATCTGGATTATTTTCTGAGCAACGGCGGCTGCCGGTGTGCGCCATGTCGTGCAAAAGTAGTCCGGCGCCGGCGAAAGGCGCGGCTCGCGAGGGCTGCGGAGGCTTCGCGAGCGGCGCGCCGGAAAAAGAAAGCTCTTCGCGGCTAAACCGCTTTATTCTGCGGCGACCTGTACAGCCTCGGCTTTGAGCTTCGGATTAAGCTCGCAGGCTTCCTCCCAGCTCACGACGTTCAGCGATTTGACGAACTTGCCGACGCCGTCGACTTGGGCGCAGAACAGGCCAAGTTCGATGATCTCTTCATCGCTGAAATGCTTGCCGAGTTCGGCATAAACCTCGTCTTTGTCGATAGCGTGCTCGCCCTGCTTGAACAGATCGGCGTAGTGCAGGGCGGCCTTTTCGCGCGCACTGAAATATTTGCTCCCCGCGTAGTCGAACAGAGCGTCGATCATCGGCTCCGTCAGCCCCTCGGCCTTGGCGACGTTCGACCGCACGGTCGAGCAGTAGCCGCATTGATGCGCTACCGAAATCTTGATGCGGCACATTTCCTTGAGTTTGTGCGGCAACACGCCCTGGTAAAGCAGCGCGTTCCAGTATTCGACCCAGGCGGTGCCAAGTTTGCCGCGCGTCATCAAACTCACGACGCGCGGATCAGGGGCGCCGGTACGCTTGGCCGATTCAATCAGTTCGCGCGTGTGCGGCGTCTTTTCATTCTCTTCGATGTAACGCAGCCTGGGCATCGTTTCCTCGCTTCCCTTATCCGGATCAGTTCGCCAGTTTTCTCAGCCACACCTTATTGTCGTGGAATGCGGCGCCGCCGAAAGGGGCGATGGGGTCGGCGCCGGTCAGTGTGTTGATGCCGCGCCCGTCTGCGTAGGCGGAATTAGGCCACAGCGATTCCGCGATCAGCACCCCGCGACGGACGCCGTCGAACAGCCGCGCATGCAGGTGGACTTTGCCGCGGCGATTGCCGAGCACAACTTCCTCCCCGTCGGCGACGGCGAGGGTCGCGGCGTCGTCCGGGTGGATCATGACTTCAGGTCGCCGCTCTCGGGTGAGCGAGGTTGGCGTTTCGGTAAAGCTTGAATTGAGAAAGCCGCGCGCCGGCGAGGTGGCGAGGCGGAACGGATGTTCGGGCTCCGCCTCCTCGATCACCTCCCAATGGTCGGGCAATTTCGGAATTGACGGTGCGGCGTGTGTGCGGTGCCAGCGCCTAAACGGCACTTCCGGCCAGTCCGGCTTGAAGCGGAATTTGCCGTCGGGATAGGCGAAGCCGTTGAGATAATGCGCGGTGGCGAAGTCCGGCTGGCAATCGATCCAGCGATTGGCCTCGAGTTCCGCGAGCGTGCCCCAGCCGGATTTTTGGAGCGTCGCGTCGATCAGCTCGCGCGGAGTCATCGTGAAACCTGGATGCTCGGCACCGAGGCGCTTAGCCAGGCCGCAAATCACGTCGTGGTTCGACCGGCATTCGCCGGGCGGCTCAATCAGTTTCGGTCCGAGCAAAATGTATTGGCTGCCGCCGGCCGTGTAGAAGTCGTCGTGCTCGACGAACATGGTGGCCGGCAGGACGATGTCCGCCATCTTCGCTGTGTCGGTCATGAACTGTTCGTGCACGCAGACGAACAGATCGTCGCGGGCAAAGCCGCGCTTGACCGTCTCCTGATCGGGCGCGACCGCAACCGGGTTGGTGTTCTGGATCAGCATTGCGGTGACTGGCGGTCCGCCGAGCAACGCATCGTCGTCGCCGGTGAGGATGGCGCCGATGCGCGACTGGTCGAGCATGCGGATCGAAGCGTCACGCAGGTCGGTGCCTTCGATCAAACTGGCATCAAGGTGGAAGATCGCGCCGTTGTTGTGAAAGGCGCCGCCGCCTTCGTATCGCCAGGCCCCGATCACTGCGGCGATGCAGCTTGCCGCGTGCATATTGATCGCGCCGTTGCGCGAACGCGAAAATCCGTAGCCGAGCCGGAAATAGGCGCGTTTGTTCTCACCGACCAGGCGGGCGAACGCTTCGATCGTCTCCACCGGCGTTCCGGTAATTCGCGACGCCCATTCCGGATCGCGGGTGCGCAAGTGCCGGGCGAGTTCTCGCGGCGCATCGGTGTAGCGATCGAGGTAATCCCAGTCGGCTTTGTTGTCGCGGAACAGGCAATGCATCACTGCGCAGGCGAGCGCGCCGTCGGTGCCCGGCCGGATCAGCACCGGCAGATCGGCCTGGCGCATGGTGCCATTCATATACACGTCGACGGCGATGATCTTGGCGCCGCGCTCCTTGCGGGCGCGCGTGGCGTGCGTCATCACGTTGACCTGGGTGTTCACTGCATTGGTGCCCCAGATCACCACCAAGTCGGACTTCGCCATTTCGCGCGGATCGGTGCCCGCGAGCTTGCCGGTTCCGGCGATGAAGCCGGTCCATGCCGGATTGACACAAATGGTCGAGAAGAAGCCGGAATATTTTTTGCCGTGCCGCAAGCGATGGATGCCGTCGCGCATGACGTAGCCCATCGTGCCGGCATAAAGGTAGGGCCAGACCGTTTCTGAGCCGTGGGCTTGCTCCGCGCGCAGGAATTGCTCGGCGACGAGATCGAGCGCGTCGTCCCAGGAGATCGGCGCGAATTGGCCGCTGCCCTTGGCGCCGGTGCGGCGTAGCGGATGTTTCAAGCGATCGGGGTGATGTACGCGCTCGGCGTAGCGCGCGACCTTGGCGCAAATGACGCCGGCCGTGTAGGCGTTGTCCTCGGCGCCCCGAACACGTCCGATGGTGTGCTTGTCGAAGACCTCGACTTCAAGCGCGCAGGTCGAAGGACAATCGTGCGGACAGGCGGAGGCGAGGATTTTGGGGCGGACGGCCTGATTTATTGCAGCAACCTAGCGCCTTCAGCCGCGGCCGAACAGCGTTCGATAAGGCTATCGTCGAGTACGCCCGGTTGCAACGCTGCCTACGCCGCTGCGGCCTTGCCTTTCGGCTGCACCTCGGCGGTGTAGTCCGCCATCAATTGCTGGGTGATGCGGCCGGGCGTGAATGTCTGGTCTCCGATTTGCGACACCGCGGTCACTTCCGCGGCCGTGCCAGTGATGAAGCATTCGGAGAAATCTGCAAGCTCTTCCGGCATGATGCGGCGCTCGATGACTTCGATGTTGTGCCGGCGCGCCAGCATAATCGCGGTTGCCCGCGTGATGCCGGCGAGGAAGCAATCGGCGATCGGCGTGTGGATCTTGCCGTCCTTGATGAAGAAAATATTGGCGCCGGTGCACTCGGCAACCCGGCCCAGCCAATCGAGCATCATCGCATCCGCAAACCCGCGCCGCTCGGCGCGATGTTTGGAGATGGTGCAGATCGCGTAGAGGCCCGCAGCCTTGGCCAACGCCGGCGCTGTCCTCGGATCGGGGCGCCGATACTCGGCGAGGTCGAGCCGGATACCTTTGAGCCGCTGCGCCGGATCGAAATAGCTCGGCCATTCCCAGGTGGCGATGGCGAGGTGAATTTTGTTGTTTTGCGCCGAAACGCCGAGTTGATCGGAGCCGCGCCAGGCAATCGCCCGCACATATGCTTCGGCTTGATTGTTTCGTTCCAGAACGAGGCGTTTGGCTGTATCGATCTCGGCAACGCTGAAGGGAATCTCGAAATCCATCAGCTGCGCCGAACGTTTGAGCCGCTCCGAGTGTTCGGTGCCCTTGAAAATCACGCCGCCATAGGCGCGCTCGCCCTCGAACACGGTGCTGGCGTAGTGCAGGCCATGAGTCAGCACGCTGATCTTGCAATCGGCGGTAGGAATAAGTTTGCCGTCGAACCAGATCAGATCAGGACGTTGGTCGAAGGGCACTGCCATGACCTTGCCTCCCTTGGCATGGATGGCCCGTTCCGTGCCGGATTTCTGCCGCGCATCTTCAGCCTTGCGCTATGGGCCTTTTGCGCTCGGTCGCGGCTTTTGCGTCGGAAGCGAACTCCCAGTATGCTCGCATTTGCCCTAAAAGAGCGCTTTTGCGCTAGGGCAAATTCGGCCAAAGCGCGAGGTACCCGGCACGATGTTGCCGTGACAATTGCGCTTTGGGGGTAACAATCAAACCGAAATATGTCAATATGGCTGACATAATCGTATCCCGGATATCAATGGCGTCCCTGACATAATGGCCGACATCAGTTTCACCGCGCCGAGCAAACCCCGGTCCACCGCCGCCCCTGGCGATCCTGCTGCCGACGCGCGAGAACCGCATTGGGACCTGATCGAACTCTTGTTCTTCGCTTACCGCGACTTCGTCGGCGACCCTGATCAGGTTCTGGAGCGGCTTGGGTTTGGACGCGCACACCATCGCGTCCTTCACTTCGTCAATCGCAACCCAGGTATGAAGGTTGCCGAACTGCTCGACGTCCTCAAAATTACCAAACAGTCGCTCGGACGCGTGCTAAAGCAGCTGATCGACGAGGGCTACGTCGTACAAAAGGCCGGTCCCGACGATCGCCGCCAGCGTCTGCTTTATGCCAGCCCTCCCGGCGCTGCGCTGGCGATGAAACTCGCCGGCTTACAGACCGAGCGAATCGGACGCGTGTTGGATGAGCTCGGCCCGAGCGCGCGCGAGACCGCGCGGCGGTTTCTCGCCGGTATGATCGATGCCGAAGACCGCGAGCGTGTGCTTCATCTGATTGCCAACGCCGACCGTGCGCAAGTTAACGGTCGAGATGGAGTTCATGACCGCGCTGGCCGCGAATCCCGCCGATGACGCGCCGCATTTGCTTGTCGTCGACGACGATCGCCGCATCCGCGTCCTGTTGTCGCGTTTCCTGGTTGGGGAGGGCTATCGCGTCACCACCGCGGAGTCCTCGCGCGAGGCGCGAGCAAAGCTCGAAGGCCTTAATTTCGATCTCCTGATCCTCGACGTCATGATGCCGGGCGAGAACGGTTTTGATCTGGCGAGCGCGATCCGCGCCGGATCGGCGGTGCCGATCCTCATGCTCACGGCGCGGGACGAGAAAGAAAGCCGCATCAAGGGCCTCGAAATCGGCGCCGACGATTATCTCGCGAAACCATTCGAACCGCGCGAACTGTCGTTGCGCGTTGCCAGCATCCTTCGCCGCGTCCGGCCGCCGAGTGCGGCGGCGCCGGAATTGGTGCGGTTCGGGCCGTTTGTCTTTCATCTCCCCCGCGGCGAACTCCGCCGCGGTGAGGAGGTGATACGTCTCACCGACCGTGAACGCGAAATGCTGCGCGTGCTGTCGGCAAGTGTGGGAGAGACCGTGCTGCGGCAGGCACTGGCCGGCAACGGCGACAGCGTCGGCGAGCGCACTGTCGATGTGCAGGTCAACCGTTTGCGGCGCAAGGTCGAAACCGACCCGGCGAATCCGCTGTTCGTTCAAACCGTCCGCGGCGTTGGCTACCGGCTGGTGGCGGCCCCATGACGAGCTCAATGACGAGCCTTGACGGCGGCGCCGGACGCTTACGCAGCGCGGCAAGTCATCTGCTGGCCGCCGCGAACGTCGCGGCTACGACCGCCGGCGTGATGGCGACGCCGATCACCGGCCGGTGGGACCGTTTTACGCAGTGGCTCAAACTGGCGATGCCGAAGGGGCTTTATGCCCGCGCGCTCCTGATCATCATCGTGCCGATGGTGGTGGTGCAGGCGGTGGTCGCGTTCATGTTCGTCGAGCGTCAATGGAACCTTGTCAATTATTACCTGTCATCCGCTGTCACGCGCGAGATCGCGACGCTGATCGACGTCTACAAAACCTATCCGCAGGGTGCCGACCGCGCCCAGCTTCGGCGCATCGCACAGGAGCGGCTCGGACTTGTCGTTGATTTTCTCTCCGAGTTGCAATTGCCACCGCCAGGGCCGAAGCCGTTTTTCTCGCAGCTTGATGCCGCGCTGTCTGACGAGATCCGCAAGCTCGGGCTGCCGTTCTGGATCGACACGGTCGGGCGGTCTTCGATCGTCGAAATCCGTATCAAGCTCGACGATACCATTATGCGCATATTTGCGCGTCGTGCCGACGTCTACGATGCAAATTCGTGGATATTCCTTGCCTGGATGGTCGCGACCTCGCTGATCGTGCTCGGCATCGCTATTGTATTCCTGCGCAATCAGATCCGGCCGATCCTGCGGCTCGCCGACGCCGCCGAGGCGTTCGGCAAGGGCCGCGAGGCGCCGAATTTCCGTCCGCGGGGCGCGCGCGAAGTCCGTCGCGCCGCGGCGGCGTTTCTGGAAATGAAAATGCGCATCGAACGCGCTATTGAACAGCGCACCACGATGCTTGCGGGGGTGTCGCATGATTTGCGCACCATCCTCACCCGGTTCAAGCTTGAACTCGCCTTGCTCGGCGACGGCCCGGAAGTCGACGCGATCAAAAAAGACGTCGATGAAATGGCCGGCATGCTCGAGGCCTACCTCGCCTTCGCACGCGGCGATAGCGGCGAGCAATCAGGCCCGACCGATATCGCCGCCATGCTGGAGGAGCTGAAACTCGACGCCGAGCGCCACGGGCATCGCGCGACCGCGACATTCCACGGCCAGTCGGAAGTCAGCGTGCGGCCGGCAGCGTTTAAACGCTGTCTCGCCAATCTCGTTTCCAACGCCGGACGCTTCGCCGCGACCGTGGCGATTACGGGCCATCGCGATCATCGCTGGCTTACGGTGACGGTGGACGATGATGGTCCTGGGATCCCGGCGCCGCTACGCGAGGACGTGTTCAAGCCGTTCCTGCGTCTCGACGATGCGCGCAATCAGGACGAAAGCGGGACCGGACTAGGCTTGGCGATCGCCCGCGATATCGCGCGCTCCCACGGCGGCGACATCGCGCTCGGCGACGCGCCGCTCGGCGGATTGCGGGCTACCGTCCGCGTGCCGGTCTAGTCGCCGCTCTTACTTGCGCTGCAAATCCGCTGCTGCGCGCGCGAGGATTTCAACGAGCTGTGCTTCGAGGTCGGCGTCACCTTCGAGGCGTTTGCCGACCGTGTCGCGCAAATGCGCAAGCGCAGCATCAACCAGCGGCGGCAACGAGCGGCGGCGATTACGCTCATCGTCCGCGGCCCGCTGCATGCGGGCGGTGCGTTCACCAACCGCGCTGAGGCGGGCGAGTACGATGTCGGCAATCGGCCGATTGGCGGCGAGGTAAGCGCGGCCTTCGTCGGTAATGGTGTAAAGCCTTTTGCTGCCCTCTGCGGCGACCGTCACGTAGCCCGCTTCCTCGAGATAGGTCAGCGTCGGATAGACCGTGCCGGGGCTTGGGCTGTACCAATCCGCGGTTTTTTCCTCCACCAGCTTGATGATTTCGTAGCCGTGGCGCGGCGCCTCGGCGATGAAAGCCAATGCGATCAGCCGCAGATCGCCCTGCGCCAGCATGCGTCCGGCGCGGATATCGTCCGGCCCCATGCTGTCCGATCCCCCATAACCGTGACGGCTGCTGTAGCCGTGGCTGCGGTGGCGACCACCGCGATGGCGGCTTCCGCAGTGTCTTTCACTCCGTGATTCGTAATGTCCGTGCATATTCGTCTCCTAGTTTCGATATATCGTTAGATAGATCACAATAAGATGTAACGCAAGATATATCTTTAAAGACTCTGGACAATATTATAGCCTTATAGGTATATTCGCACGCGAATAACCGCAGCGGTGTATCGATGGCTCGTCGCTCCCGTCCCTCAAATCCGCTGGCTCTGGCAGTACTTGCCTTGCTGTTCGAGCGGCCGATGCATCCGTACGAGATGGGCGCGCTGCTGAAGCAGCGGCGCAAAGAGGAAAGCATCAAATTTCGCTATGGCTCGCTCTACACGGTAATCGATCTGCTGCTTCAGCGCGGTTACATCGCGGCGCGCGAAACCGCGCGCGAGGGCCGGCGGCCCGAGCGCACCGTCTACGAGATCACGCCGTCTGGCCTCGCCGAGTTGCATGCCTGGATGGTCGATCTCATCGGCCAGCCGACCCAGGAATATCCGCAGTTTGAGGCGGCGCTAAGTTTGCTGCCGGTTCTTCCGCCCGATGAAGCGCTGGCGCTGTTGCGAAAGCGGCTCGAACTTGCTGAAGACAATGCTGCTGTGCTGGCGCGGCAAATCGAACAGGTTAGCGTGGCGAATTTCCCCCCGCTGTTTCTCATCGAAAGCGAACACCGGCTGGCGATGTTGCGCGCCGAACTGCAATTCGTAGCTGAACTCATCCGGCGGATCGAAAACGGCTGGGGGCCGCTCGATCTTTGGCGGGGGTTTCACGAGGATCGTGAAGCGACCATCGCCAAATTTTACAAAAATACGGAGACGCGCGGATGACTTAGCGACACAGCACAAGCAGCCCCGACGATGCTTGAACATCGCCGGGGCCTCGAACCCAAAACCGAGCGCGCGGAGCGCGCTGGCTTCAGGCACGCAAAGTCAAGCTACCAGCCTGTCCTCCGCGAGAACAGTCACGCCGCCGATGCGGTGAGAAACCCTTATTTGAACGGAGGACATCATGATCGTGGAGACGAAGCGGCACGCGAACGCCTGGACGTCCGGCAAGACGGTACGGGGCCACAAGGGCGTCGGCATGGAAGGCTTCATCGCCTCCTGGTATGCGCGGCAAACCGCCAAGGACATGGATCGATTCAAGAGCTTGGCGCGTCGGCTTGCGCCGCAGATCGGGCGAGACTCGCGCGTGCTCGAAATCGCGCCTGGACCCGGCTATCTCGCCATCGAATTGGCCAGGCTTACCCGCTGCCGCATGATCGGAGTCGATATCAGCCGCACCTTCGTTCGTATTGCGAGCGAGAACGCGGAAAAAGCCGGCGTCGACATCGCCTTTGACGAGGGCGACGCCGCCGATCTCGATCTGCCTTCGGGTGTGTTTGATTTCGTCGTCTGCTGCGCAGCGTTCAAGAATTTCGCGCGGCCGCTCGCGGCGTTGGACGAAATATACCGCGTGCTGAAGGCAGGCGGTACGGCGCTGATCATCGATCTGCGCAAGGATTTTTCGCCGCAGGAGGTGAACGATTATGTACGCGACAAGGGCGTCATCAACGGCGCGCTGATCAAGCTCACCTTCAACACCATGCTCAAGAAGCGCGCCTATACGCGGGAGGCGATTGCGCAGCTCGCGTCGCAATCAAGATTTGGGCACGGCGAAGTGCGCCTGGACACGCTTGCTTTCGAGCTTTGGCTGCGCAAGCCCGCCGCTGACGCCGGATGACCGCCCAGTTTCCGCCGATTTGATTTGCAGCCGTTCGGCTGGCGGCTCGACGGCTGCTGGCCGGACGATTACATTGGCGGTGATGTTCGCAACCTTTTTCCATGAGCTGAAAGATGCCGGTGTCCCGGTGACACTGCGCGAATATCTCACGCTCATGGAGGCGATGGAGCGGGACCTCGCAGGCCGGCGGATCGAGGAGTTCTATTATCTCTCGCGCGCGGCGCTGGTGAAGGACGAGCGCAATTTAGACCGCTTCGACCGCGTCTTTGGCCATGTGTTCAAAGGTCTCGATTTCATCCAGGACGCGCTGACCGCGGAAATCCCGCTCGAGTGGCTCAAGAAGCTGACGGAAAAGCACCTCACCGAGGAAGAGAAGCGGCAGATCGAAGCCATGGGCGGCCTCGACAAGCTTCTCGAAACCCTGCGCAAGCGGCTCGAAGAGCAGAAGGGCCGCCACCAGGGCGGCAAGAAATGGATCGGCACCGCCGGTACCTCGCCGTTCGGCGCCTACGGTTACAATCCCGAAGGCGTCCGGATCGGTCAGGATGGCAACCGCAACTTCCGCGCTGTCAAAGTCTGGGACAAGCGCGAGTTCAAGGACCTCGCCGGCGACGTCGAACTTGGCACGCGCAACATCAAAGTGGCGCTACGGCGCCTGCGCAAATTCGCCCGCACCGGCGCTCCGGACGAGCTTGACCTCGACGGCACCATCAAGGGCACGGCACACAAGGGTTATCTCGACATTCTGATGCGCCCGGAGCGGCACAACACCATCAAGGTGTTGTTGTTCTTCGATATCGGCGGCTCGATGGACTGGCACGTCAAGGCGACCGAGGAACTGTTCTCGGCCGCCAAGACCGAGTTCAAGCACATGGTGCATCTCTATTTCCACAATTGTTTGTACGAGAAAGTGTGGAAGGAGAACGCGCGGCGCTGGACGCAGACGACGCCGACCTGGGACGTGCTGCACACCTACCCGCATGATTACAAAGCGATCTTCGTCGGCGACGCTTCGATGTCGCCTTATGAGATCGCGGCACCTGGCGGCTCGGTCGAGCACTACAACGAAGAGGCCGGGAGTGTCTGGATGCAGCGGATCATCTCAACCTATCCGTCCTGCGTCTGGCTCAATCCCGTGCCTGAACGCGAGTGGCCGATGACGGAATTGATCAAGATGATGCGACAGCTGCTCGGTGGCCGGATGTATCCGCTGACGCTGGAAGGTCTCGACGCGGCGATGCGGGAGCTCGGGCGCTAAACCGACGCCGTCAATTGCGGCGAGGCGTCACACAAAACGCACTTCCGAATCTCGGCGGCGGCTCTATATTGGGGCATCGTTAACAACCGAAAGGAGGTGATCCAGTGTCTCATTGTCTATCGCCGCGGTCGCCGGCATTCATGAACTGGATCCTCGCCTCTGCCGAGGCTCCTGCCAGGTGACTTAAATCCGTCACCGGCTCATGAGTGCGCGGCAGGAGATCGCCGCGCGCAACCGGGCCACGGCCTGACAATGGAAGGGCTGCCCTTGCGGGTGGCCCTTCTTTGTTTTGCGTTATGGCGCTGCGCGGCAGTCGGGAAATTGGCGTACCTTGGCGAAGACGCAGGAGGTCCGAATGCCGGTCGAGAAATTTGATTTTCCTAATGCTCAGGGCCAAAAGCTAGCCGCGCTGCTCGATCGACCGGATGGTCCGACGCGCGCGATTGCGTTGTTCGCGCATTGCTTTACGTGCGGCAAGCACAACAGAGCGGCACGCCACATTGCCGAAGGCCTGAAGCTTCACGGCATCGCCGTGCTGCGATTCGATTTCACCGGGCTCGGCGCCAGCGAAGGCGAGTTCGCCAACACTACGTTCTCGTCGAATGTCGACGATCTGGTCGCAGCGGCCGATCATCTGCGTCAGGCGCTCACGGCGCCCGCGATTCTGATCGGTCACAGTCTGGGCGGCGCCGCCGTGCTCGCTGCCGCGCACCGCATCCCTGAGGCGCGTGCCGTGGTCACGATCGGTGCGCCGTTCGATCCGGCGCATGTCGTCGGTTTGTTCGGCGACCGCGCTGCGGAGATTGCCAGCAAGGGCGAGGTTGAGGTTACGCTTGAAGGCCGGCCGTTTCGCGTTCGCCGCGCGCTACTCGACGACATTGCCCAGCAGAATCTCGCGCCGCTCGTCGCCACTTTGCACAAAGCGTTGCTGGTCTTCCACTCGCCAACCGACGACACCGTCGGTATCGACAACGCGAGCCATATCTTTACGACGGCGAAGCATCCGAAGAGCTTCATCTCGCTTGCCGGTTCCGATCACCTTATCAGTCGTGCAAGCGATGCCGCCTATGTGGCGAGCGTCATTTCCGCCTGGGCGGATCGCTACCTCGACATGGCCGTCGACGCCCGGCCGACCGACGACACCACGGAAGGCCGCGTCATCGTTCGTGAAACGCGCCGGGGCAAGTTCCAGCAGGAAGTCATCACCGGCTCCCACCGTCTGTTGGCCGATGAACCGGTAAGGGTCGGCGGACTCGACAGCGGACCGGGACCTTACGATCTTTTACTCGCCGCGCTCGGCGCCTGTACGTCAATGACGGTGCGGCTCTACGCCGATCAAAAGCAGATCCCGTTAGTGCGAACGCAAGTCCGCCTCCAGCATGCGAAAATCTACGCGACCGATTGCGCCGAGTGTGAGACCAAAGAAGGCAAGGTCGACCATATCGATCGTGTGATCACCTTCGAGGGCGACTTGACCGCCCAACAGCGCGCGCGTCTTCTGGAAATCGCCGACAAATGTCCGGTGCACCGGACGCTGAAATCCGAGGTCGATATCCGGACCGTCGAAGAGCGTTTGACCTAACCGGCAACCTTTTGCACGCGGCTCCGCGCTTCGGCGATCACTTCCGGAATGGCCGCGTCATTGCCCGGCGCCATGATGTGGACGCCGGCGACGCCGGGGATGGTGGCCAGTTCGTCGATCAGCTCCATGCAAATGCGCGTCCCCTCGCGGACCGGGTTTGCGGCTTTTTCCATGCGCGCGATAAACGCATCGGGGATGATGGTGCCGTGCAGATGACTTTTCATCCATTGCGCCGACTTGGCCGAACGCAGCGGATTGATGCCGATCAGGATGGCGAGCTGCCGGGTGAGACCAGCCTGCGCGAGCACGCCGACGTACCGGCGCACCAGCGCCGCATCCATGCAAAACTGGGTCTGCACGAACTGTGCGCCGGCCGCGACTTTGCCGCGAAGCGACGTTGGTTGCCAATCGGTGGGCGGATCGATCGGGAGGTCCGCGGCGCCAAGAAAGAACGCGGCCTTGCCCGCAACCTCGCGGCCGGTCGGCAGCTTGCCTTCATCGCGAAGCCGGCGCGCCGTCTCCAGCAGCGTCTTTGAATCGATGTCGAACACCGGCTTGGTGTCGGGCTGATCGCCGGCTTTGGGGTCGTCGCCGGTGAGCACCATGACGTTGCGGATGCCGAGTGCGGCTGCACCCATGAGTTCGCTCTGCAGCGCGATGCGGTTTTTGTCGCGGCAAGTGATTTGCAGGATCGGCTCAATGCCGGCGCCCAGAAGAATGTTTGACGCCGCCAGCGCGCTCATGTGCGCGCGCGCGCCGGCACCGTCGGTGATGTTGACCGCATCAGCAAGCCCGCGGAGCGGCGTTGCCTTGCGCAGCAGGTCCTGCGCGTCGCAGGACACCGGCGGGGCCACCTCCGCCGTCATTACAAAGCGGCCTGCCCGAAGCCGTTCGGCAAAGGTGCGGGGCAGAGGGACACTTCCGTCGCTCATAGCAGGCTCGCCGCGCTGATACGCATGTGGCAGAGCGCTTATATGCTTTATCCATGGACCGCAATTGGGCGTTTCATCGCGGTTTTGTGGACAGGCAACACCTGCCCCGCTAGAGAGTGACCGCAATGAGCGGCGTCAACGAAATCAGGTCGAATTTCCTCGGCTACTTTGCCCGCGAGGGTCACGAAGTGGTGCCGAGCTCTCCGCTCGTGCCGCGCAACGACCCGACGCTCATGTTCACCAACGCCGGCATGGTGCAGTTCAAGAATGTTTTCACCGGTCTTGAAAAGCGTCCGTATACGCGCGCGACCACTGCGCAGAAGTGCGTACGGGCCGGCGGCAAGCACAATGACCTCGATAATGTCGGCTATACCGCGCGGCACCACACCTTTTTCGAAATGCTCGGCAATTTCTCGTTCGGGGATTATTTTAAAGAGCGAGCTATCGAGCTTGCCTGGAATCTGGTGACCAAAGAGTTCGGCGTGGCGGCAGACCGCCTAGTGGTCACGGTTTATATCGATGACGACGAAGCTTTCAAACTTTGGAAGAAGATCGCCGGCCTGCCAGACAGCAGGATCGGCCGCATCGCCGGCTCGGACAATTTTTGGGCGATGGGCGACACCGGGCCGTGCGGCCCGTGCTCGGAGATCTTCTACGATCACGGCTCCCACATTCCCGGCGGACCGCCCGGCAGCGCCGACGCCGATGGCGACCGCTTTGTCGAAATCTGGAACCTCGTGTTCATGCAATACGAGCAGCTCGCCAAGGGCGGCGAGCGCGTCGATCTTCCGCGGCCGTCGATCGATACCGGCATGGGCCTCGAGCGCATGGCCGCGGTGCTGCAAGGCACCCACGATAATTACAAGATCGATTTGTTTGGTGCACTGATCGAGGCGATCGCCGATTTGACCGGCGTCGATCCCAACGGCCAGCACAAGGCCTCGCACCGCGTGATCGCTGACCATCTGCGCGCCAGTTCGTTCCTGGTCGCCGATGGCGTGCTGCCATCGAACGAGGGCCGCGGCTACGTGCTTCGCCGCATCATGCGCCGCGCCATGCGCCACGCCGAACTTCTTGGCGCCAAGGATCCGCTGATGTGGCGGTTGGTGCCAACGCTCATCCACGAGATGGGACAAGCTTATCCGGAATTGCATCGCGCGGACGGGCTGATCACCGAGACGCTCAAGCTTGAGGAAATTCGCTTCCGCAAGACGCTCGAGCGGGGACTCGCCATCCTCGACGAAGCGAGCAAGTCGCTCAAAAAGGGCGATATGTTCGACGGCGTCACCGCCTTCACGCTTTATGATACCTACGGCTTTCCGCTCGATCTGACGCAGGATGCACTGCGGCCGCGCGGTGTCGGCGTTGATCTTGCATCGTTCACTGACGCGATGGAGCGCCAGCGCGAAAAGGCCCGCGCCTCATGGGTGGGTTCGGGTGAAGCGGCTGACGAGGCGGTGTGGTTCGGCTTGCGCGAAAAACATGGTGGCAGCGATTTTTTAGGCTACGAGACTGAAACTGCCGCAGGTGTTGTTGTAGCGCTGCTGCGCGACGGCAAGGAAGTTGCTGCGCTTGAGAAGGGCGCAAGCGGTGCGCTGGTGCTCAATCAGACGCCGTTCTACGCGGAATCTGGCGGGCAGGTTGGTGACACCGGCGTGATGACGGGCGAGGGCGTGCGTTTTAACGTCACTGATACGCAAAAAAGAGGCCGGCGACGTTTATCGTGCATTTCGGCACCGTGGAGCAAGGCACACTGAAACCCGGCACGGCGCTTGATCTGAAAGTCGATCACGCCAGGCGTGGCTCGATCCGGCAAAATCACTCTGCCACGCATCTTTTGCACGAAGCTCTGCGCCAGGTGCTCGGCGATCACGTGGCGCAGAAAGGCTCCCTCGTCGCGCCGGATCGTTTGCGTTTCGACTTCTCTTATCCGAAGCCGATCAGTGCGGCGTGAATCGGAAAAGGTCGAGGACATTGCCAACGAAATCGTGTTGCAGAATGCGCCGGTCACAACGCGGATCATGGCGGTCGATGACGCCATTGCCTCGGGCGCGCGCGCGCTGTTTGGCGAAAAATACGGAGACGAGGTGCGCGTCGTCACCATGGGCGAGGGTGGCGGCAACACGATGGGCTGGTCGGTTGAATTGTGCGGCGGCACGCATGTCCGCCGAACCGGCGACATCGGCCTGGTCTCTGTGGTGGGCGAAAGTGGCGTTGCCGCAGGCGTGCGCCGCATCGAGGCGATCACCGGCAGATGCTGCGCGCAAGCACGCCAAACAACTCATGCAGCTAGCCAAAGACCGTAGCAGCCGAATTGCGCGCGCCGCTCGAACGAAATGCCAGCTCGCTTGGCGGCGCTGCTCGACGAGCGCAAACGCGTCTGGAACGCGAACTTTCGGATGCGAAGAAAAAGCTCGCCATGGGCGGAGGCGCCAAAGCCGACGGCGCTGATGGGTTGCGTACCGTCGGCGACGTGAAACTCATGGCCCGCGCGGTGGAGGGCATCGATCTCAAGGATCTGCGCAGCCTTGCCGATGAAGGCAAGAAGGCGGTTGGCTCCGGCGTCGTCGCTATTGTCGGGGTCACTGGCGACGGGAAGGCCGGCATCGTCGTCGGCGTGACCAACGATCTTGTGCAGCGCTTTAATGCCGTCGAACTCGTGCGCAAAGGCGCTGAGGCGCTCGGTGGCAAGGGTGGGGGCGGCCGGCCTGATATGGCGCAGGCCGGCGGGCCGGACGGCTCCAAGGCTGTCGCAGCACTCGACGCGATCGCGGCCGCGCTCGGCAGCTAGCGTCACACTTCGACAATCATTCCGTCCTCGGCGGTTTCGTATGGCACCTCGGCGCGGCGCGCCAGCATGTCGTCGCTCATGTGACTGAGGATCAGCCGCTTCGGACGAATTTTGTCGAGGTGGCGCTCGAGCAAAGACAACGCCATGTGGGTCGCGATCGGCTTGTCGCGGGTGTAGGCCTCGCAAATGAAAAGGTCGGCCTGGTAGCCGATGTCGATCAGCGAATTGGTCCATTCGGTGTCGCCGGAAAAAGCGATCACCTTGCCTTCGGCCTCGAAGCGGAACCCGAGACAAGGTCCGGCGCGATCATCATGCACGACGTGGAAGGGGGTTACCCGCAGGCCGCCGACCTCGCTGCGCTTGCCGACCTCCAATTCCTTAAGCAGCAAAGCGAATCGCAGATCGAGATCCTTCGTGCCGGGGAAGCCTGCCTCCATGATGCCGCCAAAGCGCGATTTGAGACTGGGCGGTCCAGCAATGGTGAGAGGCTGGTCGCGCTTGAGGACGTAATTCGCCTCTAAAAGATAAAACGGTACGCCGCCGACGTGATCTTCGTGGAAGTGAGTGAGGAATATGGTGTTGACGTTGTTGCGATTGATCGCAAGCTTGTTCATCGAAATCAGCGAGCTTGCGCCGCAATCGATCAACACGTTGATGTTTCGACCGGTCAGGTGAAAACAGGTATTAAATCGTCCGCCGGAGCCGAAGGCGTCGCCGCAGCCGACGAATTGCAATCGCATCGATGCTCCCCGGGCGCGTTGGTCGGATCGCTTGTGAGGCGGCCGGATTTAGTGGGCAGTGTGATGCTGGGGCGATGAGGAGTCCGTGACGGCGGTCACATTGCGGAACCGCCCGACAGGACTGTAGAATGCGCTCAAACGTCTGACCTCTCATCGTTTTTTTACCTTTACCCGATTCACTCTATAATCCGCAACGTGGCAGCTGAAATCGCAGGCGCCGGGGCGCGAGCGCCACGACCACACCACAAACCGGCGCAACCTGTCCGGATTGGCGACCGCGCGGAGGGGGATGTCCCGGTGTTCGTGGGTGTAAAGCGTACTGTTGGACCGGCGTGGGGTGCGTTGGCGCTGTTGCTGGCCCTCGGGCTCGGTGGCTGCTCCAATTTCGACACCAGTGGTGCCTGGTTCTCAAAGCCGTTGCGGCTATACGGCTCTAATCTCGGTTATACCTACACACAAATCGATGAGGCGAGGAGGGATCATCCGATTACGGCGAATGATCTCGTTGACGCCAATGGTGCTTGCCCAAGATACGTCGCGCCGGCACCGCCGCCGACGGCAGCAGCGGCACCGGAGGCCGCCGGCTCCGGCGCGACATCTGATCTCGTCTCCTTACTTGGCGGTGGCGTTGCTATCGGCATGAGCGAATGCGACGTCGTCGCTCGCCTGGGGCAGCCGACGGCCGTGAACATTGGCGGGAGTCCGGGCGGCGGTCGGACCGCGGTGCTGACTTTCCAGAGTGGCCCGCGACCCGGCGTCTATCGTTTCGCCGGCGGCCGGTTGGACGAAATGGACCGCGTGGCGATGCCGGCGGCGCCGCCGGCGGAGCCCGCGAAAAAGAAAATCGTCAAAAAGAAACCTGATAAGACCAAAGCCACGCCAAAGCCCGACGATAAAACCTAGCAGTCGCCTGACGATCACCTCTAACAACGTTTCACGGGACTGAGACGCGGCCTAATTGATAGGCGGTGAAGTCCGCGCTCGTGCTAGCCTCGGGAAATGACGATCAGCGCGACCACGCAGCGTAGTATCGAAGCCAACGGCATTCACCTGCATATTGCCGAGCAGGGCGACGGGCCACTGGTCGTTTTGTGCCATGGTTTCCCGGAATCCTGGTATTCCTGGCGCCATCAGCTTGCGGCGCTGGCGGCTGCTGGTTTCCGCGCTGTCGCACCGGACATGCGCGGGTACGGCCGTTCCGATCGGCCCGAAGCGATCGACCAGTATACTTTGCTCCATCTCGTCGGCGACATGGTGGGATTGCTTGATGCGCTCGGCGTCGAGCAGGCGGTCATTGCCGGACACGATTGGGGAGCGCCGGTCGCCTGGCATGCAGCTTTGCTGCGGCCCGATCGCTTTCGCGCCGTCATCGGCCTGAGCGTTCCATTCTGGCGGCGGCGGCCGATCCGCCCCACGACGGTGATGCCGCGCCGCGACGATGCGATGTTCTACCAGCTGTACTTCCAGGAGTTGGGCGTCGCGGAAGCGGAACTGGAACGCGATGTCCGGCAATCGATTGTCAAGCTTCTGTTTGCGGCTTCCGGCGACATGCCGCGGGGCGGAGGTGGAGCGAGCGGCCATGTCGGCATGGTTCGCCGCGACGGCGGCTTTCTCTCCGGCATGCTCAGTCCAGCAACTTTACCGGCGTGGCTCAGCGAAGCGGACGTCGATTTCTACGCCGGCGAATTCAAACGCACCGGCTTTCGCGGTGGCCTTAATTGGTATCGCAACATCGACCGGAATTGGGAGCTGATGGCGCCGTTCGCGGGCGCCAAGATCACCGTCCCTGCGCTCTATATGGCCGGCGATCGTGACCTTGTTGTCGCGTTTCGCGGCATGGATCAGATCATTGCCGGCCTGGCACACAATGTCCCGAATGTGCGCGGCACTATCATGCTGCCCGGCTGCGGACACTGGACGCAGCAGGAGCGTGCTTCCGAGGTCAACGCCGCCATGATCGACTTTCTGCGCCGGTTATGATTGCCAATTATGATTGTCCCGCCGCGCGGCCGCTTGCCGGAACGACAAGCCACGGATATAAGCCGCGCACTTCCACGTCGCACCGCGATTTTCCAAGGACAATTTGATGGCCATCGAGCGGACATTTTCGATTCTCAAACCCGACGCAACGGCCCGCAACGTCACCGGCGGGATCAATGCGATGATCGAGAAAGCGGGGCTGCGCATTATCGCGCAGAAGCGCGTGATGATCACCCGCGCTCAGGCCGAGCAATTCTACGCCGTCCACCGCCAGCGGCCGTTCTTTGGCGAGCTGGTCGACTTCATGATTTCGGGGCCGGTGGTCGTACAGGTTCTCGAGGGCGACAACGCGATCGCGGCTTATCGCGATCTGATGGGCGCCACCGATCCTGCTAAGGCCACACCTGGAACGATCCGCAAAGAGTTTGCCAAGTCGATCAGCGAAAATTCGGTTCACGGCTCGGACGCTCCGGACACGGCGCAAAAGGAAATCGTGCAGTTTTTCGCCGGCAAAGAAATCGTCGGTTGAAGCGAGCGCGGTCTCGCAGCCGCGCCTGATTGAAAAGGCCCCGTTCGGCGTTGAGGCCGGATAGGTGATGTTCTGCACGCAATGGACAATCTGTTCGTCGCGCTTCTGGCATTCGTCCCGCTCGCCATCGGCGCCGCGCTGGCGGGGGTGTCGCCGGTCGTGCTGTTTTTCCTCTCCGCGCTCGCCATCGTCCCGCTGGCGAGATTTATCGGCCGATCCACAGAAGATCTGGCGACAAGAACGAGTCCCGTTCTTGGCGGCCTCCTCAGCGCAAGCTTCGGCAACGCGCCGGAACTCATCATCGGAATCCTGGCGCTTCGGGCCGGACTGGTCGACCTGGTCAAGGCCTCGATTACCGGTTCCATCATTGGCAATCTGCTTCTGGTTCTCGGCCTCGCGATGTTCTCGGGCGGATGGCGACGCGAGAAACAAAGTTTCAACAAGACCGGCATCCTGGCCCAAAGCACAACTTTGTTCCTTGCGACCATCGCGCTCATCGTGCCGGCGATTTTCTTTCAGACTGCGAGAGGGATGGTCGCGGTCGAAGGTCTGAGCTTGCTCGTCTCGCTGGTGCTGATCGGCATGTACGGCGCCAGTCTGTTTTTCTCACTGCATACTCATAGGCATCTGTATCTGGAGGAAGCCGGCAAATTCAAACCGCGCTGGAGTACCGCGCGCGCCGTCATGACGCTGTTGGCTGCAACTGTTGCCGTCGCATGGGTGAGCGACATTTTGGTAACGTCAGTCGAGCCGCTGGCCGCGAGTCTGGGCTGGTCGCAGCTCTTCATCGGCGTGATCGTCGTGGCCGTCGTCGGCAACGCCGCGGAGAATGCCTCCGCGGTGCTTATTGCGCGCAACAACCGCATGGATGTTGCCCTTCAAATATCGATCGGCTCGGCGACACAGATCGTGTTGCTTGTCGCGCCTGTGTTGGTGCTGCTTGGCGCGCTCTTGGGACAGCCGATGAATCTTGTTTTTACCACCCTCGAACTGGTCGCAATGGTGCTCGCGGTCGTCATCGTGAATTTTGTCGTCCAGGACGGCGAAAGTAATTGGCTCGAAGGCCTGCAATTGTTGGCCGCGTACGTCATCATGGCGATCGCGTTCTTTCTACTCCCGTAATTACGTTTCGTTATTCAAGAAGATTATCATTTGGGTTTGTTGTCGGCGGTTCGCTTCGCAACGATAAAATGCCAGATCGGTAAGCGGCTGATGGCAGCCATGCTTGCGCCGCATTTGTCGGTTTTTTTTCGCTGGCAATCGGATTGGGGCCATCCGGCCGGTGATGTGTCTTGGCAATGTCTCGGCGATGTCTTGGCGACGCGGTCGTTTCGGACTTTCCCCCAAAATCTGGCTTGTGGCGCGAAGCGCAGTCTGCACGCGGCGTGTGACTGTGTTGCGTGTCGGCACTGGCATACGCATTGACTGGGAGACAGACGATGCAAAAGGGCAGCGTCAAATGGTTCAACCCGACCAAGGGCTACGGGTTCATCAAGCCTTCATCTGGCGATAAGGACGTGTTCGTGCACATTTCCGCGGTCGAGCGTGCGGGTTTGCGTTCGCTCAATGAGGGCCAGGAGGTCGAGTACGAATTGGTGACCAATCGCGGCAGGACTTCCGCGGAGAACCTTAAGGTCGCGTAGCGGGGATTTCGCAAACCGTTCTTGTAGCCCCCGGTTCTGTACTGGGGGCTTTGCTTTAGTGTCTTTCCCGGCTCTCTCGCGAGGACGCGATATTCACGCGGCCTTCGGCCAGCGCGCGCAACGCGCGCGGGTAGATCCGGTGCTCAATCTCAAGCACGCGGGCGGCAAGCGTGTCTTCGGTATCGCCTTCGCGCACCGCAACCGATTCCTGCTCCACGATCGGTCCTGCGTCCATTTCCGGCACGACGAAATGCACGGTGGCGCCGTGCTGCTTGACGCCTGCTGCCAGAGCACGGCGATGAGTATTCAGCCCCTTGAATTGCGGCAGCAGCGCCGGATGGATGTTGAGCATCTTGCCGCTCCAGCACTGCACAAACCAGGGCGACAACAGCCGCATGAAACCGGCGAGGCACACGAAGTCGATCCGATCGGCTTGAAGCGCGTCATCAAGAGCACGTTCGAACCCTTCACGATCTTGGCCGAAAGGCTCGTGATCCACGATTGCGGTCGCGATGCCTTCCTCGCGAGCGCGGGCCAAGCCGGGTGCCTCGCGCCGGTTTGAAACGACCAATGCGATTTCGGCCGGATAGTCGTTGGCCTTGGCCGCCTCGATGAGTGCGGTCATGTTTGAGCCGCGGCCGGAAATCAGCACGGCGACGCGCTTCTTGTTCATGCCGCTACCAGGACAGGTCGAGGCTTCCGCTGAATTCAACGCGCGGCTCGCCGTCGCGAGCGACCACCTCGCCCAGATGCACGACGCTCTCGCCGTTAGCCGCGAAGTGTTCGTAGGTCGAGGCGGCAGCACTCGGATCCACTAGCGCGATCATGCCAATGCCGCAGTTGAAGGTGCGCAGCATTTCCTGCTCGCCGACATCGCCTGTTGCCGCGAGCCATTTAAAGACGGGAAGCACCGGCACGCGATCGAGCGCCACGGACACGGAGAGTCCGTTCGGCAACACGCGGGGAATGTTGTCAACAAATCCGCCGCCGGTGACGTGAACAAGTGCTTTGACCGCCTTGGTTTGGCGGATCGCGGCGAGGCAGGACCGTACATAGAGCCGCGTTGGCGTCAGCAACGCTTCGCCCAGGGTTCGCGTCGGATCAAACGGAGCCGGGGCGTCCCAGCTCAGCCCGGTCGCCGCGACGATGCGCCTTACCAAAGAAAATCCATTGGCGTGCACGCCTGACGATGCAAGGCCGATCACCACATCGCCCGGCGCGATATCCTGGCGCGGCAACAAATCCTTGCGGCCCACGGCGCCCACGGCGAAGCCGGCAAGGTCGTAGTCACCGCTTTGGTACACGCCGGGCATTTCCGCGGTCTCACCGCCGATCAGCGCGCAACGCGCTTCGCGGCACCCGGCGGCAATTCCTTTGACCACCATTGCTCCGACCGCCGGATCGAGCTTGCTGCAGGCGAAGTAATCCAGGAAGAACAGCGGCTCCGCCCCTTGCACTACGAGGTCGTTGACCGACATCGCCACGAGATCGATGCCGATCGTATCGTGACGCGACGTTTCGACCGCGATCTTGACCTTGGTGCCGACACCGTCGGTCGCCGCGACCAGGATAGCGTCGTTGAAGCCCGCAGCCTTGAGGTCGAACAGGCCGCCGAAGCCGCCAATCTCGGCATCCGCGCCAGCTCGTGCGGTTCCGCGCACCAGCGGCTTGATCAGTTCCACCATGCGGTTGCCGGCATCGATATCGACACCGGCAGCCGCGTAGCGCGCCTCTTTCACGGACCCACCAATCGGCAGATTAGCCTTCCCGCGGGCGGGGGAGGATTACTCGGCGCCTCCTACGTCGGAATTGCCGGGTGCGCAAGCGCGCGGCACGGTTATATAGTGGTCTTGGTGCATCGAGACCGGGTGTTTCCGGTTTCAGCGCGCTGGCAGCCGGGGCGAGCGTTTTTTGAGTATTCCGAACCTCATTAGTCTGGCACGCATTATTCTCGTGCCGATCGTGGTCTGGGCGATCACCTCGGGCGAGATGTTGGTGGCGTTTGCGCTGTTCCTGGCGGCCGGGATCAGCGATGCCGTCGACGGCTTCCTGGCCAAGCGCTTCCATATGGCAAGCGAGCTTGGCGCCTACCTCGACCCGCTGGCCGACAAGGCTCTGATTGTTTCGATCTATGTGGCGCTTGGCATTGCCGGTGCGTTGGCGATCCCGCTGGTGATCCTCGTCGTGTCCCGCGACATCATGATCATCTCCGGTTTCATGCTGTCCTGGCTGGTGGGTAAGCCGATGCCGATCCGGCCGCTGCCGGTCTCGAAAGCGAATACGGTGGCGCAGATCCTGCTCGCGACATTGGTGCTGGCCGAGCATGGGTTTGGCTTCGATGCCAAACTGATCGTGACCGTGGTTGCCGGAGGTGTCGCCGTGTTGACCTTGCTCTCGATCGCCTTCTATCTCGCCGAGTGGCTTCGCCACATGAACTCGTTCGGCACCGGACACTGATCGCACGCTTGAGGGCACACCATGCGGATCGAGCGGCAAATTGCGTTCTGGGTTGCCGCGTTTTTGGTCTTTGTCGGCCTGCTTTGGCTGTTGCATCATATTTTGCTGCCGTTCGTCGTCGGCGCGGCGCTCGCCTACCTGCTCGACCCATTGGCGAACCGGCTTGTTAGACACGGCGTGAGCCGGCTCATCGCTTCGTTGCTCATTCTCGGCGGCTTCGTGCTGGTGTTCGTCGGGGTGTTTGTTGTGGTGGTGCCGGTTCTTGCTGACCAGCTCTCGGCTTTTATCAAGCACCTGCCGGAATACGTGCAACGTCTACAGATACTCGTCAGCGATCCGGGCCGTCCGTGGCTGCACGAGATTTTCGGCAATGCTTCCGGCAGCGACTGGTCCTTCGGCGTCCTCCTGAACAAGTTTGCCGGCTACATGACGGAATCGCTTCCCTCGTTGCTGACCAAAGGCGAGGCGCTGCTTTCCGTGCTGTCATTGCTCGTCATTACCCCGGTTGTGGCTTTTTATCTGCTGAGCGATTGGGACCGGGTCGTGAACTCGTTCGACGGATTGATTCCGGTCAAGCAGCGCGAGACGGTGCGAGGGCTTGCGCGGCAGATCGATATGGCGATCTCCGGTTATCTGCACGGTCAGTTCATCGTGTGCGTCATCCTGGGTTGCTACTATGCATTCGGCCTGACGATGGTGGGATTGAGTTTTGGCCTGCTGATCGGCGCAGTGTCAGGACTGCTGACCTTCGTTCCATACGTGGGTTCGCTGACCGCTCTTGTTGTTTCGACGGCGGTGGCTTGCGCTGAGTTTTTCCCCGACTGGAAGCGGATTGGCCTCGTGGTCGGCGTCGTGCTTTTCGGGCAGTTTCTCGAGGGCAATGTTCTGTCGCCAAAACTTGTGGGTCAAAGCGCCGGTTTGCATCCGGTTTGGCTCATTTTCGCACTGCTGACGTTCGGCTCATTGTTCGGTTTTGTCGGTCTTCTCCTCGCCGTACCCGTTGCAGCGGCAGCCGGCGTGTTGACACGATTTGCCGTGTCGCGGTACCGGGCGAGCCCGCTCTATACCGGGAACCCACCGTCCAGCGCGCCATGAACTCTCGTCCGCGGCAGCTTGCGCTCGTGCTCGACCACGCCGAGAGTTACGCGCGCGAGGATTTTTTCTCCGGGCCTTGCAATGCGAGCGCGCTGCGGCTGATCGACTGCTGGCCGGATTGGCCGGCGAATGCCATCGCTCTGGTCGGACCCGAAGGATCCGGCAAGACGCATCTGGCGATGATCTGGGCGTCGGCCGCGGGTGCTCGCGTCATATCCGGCCATGCTCTCGCCACCGCCGAAATCCCGACTGCGCTGGCGACGGGCGCGCTGGTCGTGGAGGACGCTGTAACTGCGGCGGATGAACGCGCGCTGTTTCATCTGATCAATCTCGCGCGTGAAGAGAATGCCTATCTGCTGTTTACGGCGCGCACCGCACCGGCAACCTGGCCGGCCGCGATTCCCGACCTGGTCTCACGGCTGCGGGCATTACCGCTTGCAACGCTGGCTGCGCCAGACGATGCAATGCTGCGCGCGGTCATCGTCAAGCTTGCCGCCGATCGCCAGCTCAACCTCGACGAAGCTGTGGTCGGGTATCTTTCGACTCATATCGAGCGCTCGTTTGCCGCGGCACGCGCCGCAGTCATCGCGCTCGACAACGAAGCGTTACGCTTGCGCCGTCCGGCTACGCGCGCGCTCGCGGCCGAAATATTTCGCGACAGCAGTTTTCTTCGCTGAGATACTCAACGTTTCGACAACTGCCCGGCCGAGCGCCGCGAAGTCGCGCTGACGCGGCGATGTCCGCCGCCAGGCGAGCCCGATCGTCCGCGCCGGTTCGCGGCCGGTAAAGCGCAAGAGTTTGACGCGGCTGTCGCGAACTTCGACGCTCGTTGCAACGTCGGGCAACAGCGTGACACCGTAGCCATTGGCTACCATCTGCATGACGGTCGCGAGCGAGGTGGCGCCGAGGCTGGCAGGCAGATCGCCCCTCGATGTGGTCCAGAATGCCAGCGCCTGATCGCGCAGGCAGTGTCCTTCCTCGAGCAGAATAAGCCGACGCCGATCCACATCCTCGACGGCGACGCGCCGGTTGGCCGGCAACGGATCGGCCGCCGGCACAGCGAGCAGAAATGGATCGTCGAATAGCGGCTGTGTTTCGATGTCGGTGCCGTCCACCGGCAGAGCCAGCATCACGGTGTCGAGATCGCCGCTCGCGAGTTCGTCGAGCAAGTTTTTGGTCTGCGTTTCGCGCACCTCCAGGCGAAGCTGCGGATATTTGGCCTGCAATCGCGGCAGCACCCGCGGTAATAGGTAGGGCGCCAGCGTCGGAATGATGCCGAGGCTCAGCCTGCCCGCGAGTACGCCGCGGTGGCGGGCGAAGTCGACGAGGTCATGGGTCGCGGCGAGGATGTGTTCGGCGCGGCGCGCTATTTCAAGACCGGTTTCAGTCAGCGCGATTTCGTTCGAACGCCGCTCAACCAGCTCCGCGCCGACCTCGTGCTCAAGTTCCCGCACCTGCATGGAGAGCGCCGGCTGGGTGACTGCGCAATCGGCTGCGGCGCGGCCGAAATGGCGATGACGTGCGAGCGCCGTCAGGTAGCGAAGCTGCCGCAGGGTGATCATGCCGATCAGTTATTCTTATCGAAGGCCGCAAGCAATACGATTAGACGTAATCGTTCGGCTAGCCTAAATTCCACGCCGGCCCCCAACCAGAATAAGATCGGAGAGAGACATGGACGCAAAGACCGACGAAAAGAGCGCGGGCAAATGCCCGGTCATGCACACGAGCTTCACCAATCGTGACTGGTGGCCCGACCAGCTGAATCTTGCGGTCCTCCACCGGAACTCTGCTTTGTCCGATCCGATGGGTGAGGCGTTCGACTACGCGAAGGAGTTTAAGAGCCTCGACTTCAACGCCGTGATCAAGGACCTGCACGCCCTGATGACGGATTCACAGCCTTGGTGGCCGGCCGACTTTGGCCACTATGGTGGGTTGTTCATTCGCATGGCGTGGCACAGCGCCGGCACGTATCGCATCACCGACGGCCGTGGCGGCGCCGGAGCCGGCCAGCAGCGCTTCGCGCCGCTCAACTCTTGGCCGGACAACGCCAACCTCGACAAGGCGCGGCGGTTGCTGTGGCCGATCAAGCAGAAGTACGGCCGGAAACTCTCCTGGGGCGACCTGATGATCCTCGCCGGTAACGTCGCGCTCGAACTCGATGGGCTTCAAGACGTTCGGTTTCGCCGGCGGCCGCAAGGATGTCTGGGAGCCCGAAGAACTCTACTGGGGTCCCGAGGGGACGTGGCTGGGCGACGAGCGCTACAGCGGCGAACGGCAGCTTGCGGAGCCGCTTGGCGCCGTGCAGATGGGCCTGATCTACGTGAACCCAGAAGGACCGAACGGCAATCCCGACCCGGTCGCGGCGGCGAAAGACATCCGCGAAACGTTCTTCCGGATGGCCATGAATGACGAAGAGACCGTCGCATTGATCGCCGGCGGCCATACCTTCGGCAAGACCCACGGCGCGGGCGATCCTTCGCTGATCGGTCCGGAGCCGGAAAGCGCTGCTATTGAGGATCAGGGTCTCGGCTGGAGGAGCAAGCACGGCACCGGCGTCGGAGCCGACGCCATCACCGGGGGCCCCGAAGTCACCTGGTCGCAGACGCCGACGAAGTGGAGCAATCACTTCTTCGACAACCTGTTCAAATACGAATGGGAGCTGACGAAGAGCCCGGCCGGCGCGAAGCAGTGGAAGGCGAAAGGCGCGGAAGCCGCGGTGCCGGACGCTTTCGACAAGTCAAAGAAGCATGTGCCCACCATGCTGACCACGGACCTCTCGCTGCGGTTCGACCCGGCCTACGAGAAGATCTCACGGCGCTTCTACGAGCATCCAGACCAGTTCGCGGACGCGTTCGCCCGCGCGTGGTTCAAGCTCACGCACCGCGACATGGGCCCGATCCACCGTTATCTCGGGCCGCTGGTACCGAAGGAAATTCTGATCTGGCAGGACCCGATCCCCGCGGCGAACCATCCGCCGATCGACGCCAAGGATGCCGCTGCGCTGAAGGCGAAGCTCCTGGCCTCCGGCCTGCCGGTGTCGCAGTTGGTCTCGACCGCTTGGGCGTCGGCGTCGACATTCCGCGGCTCTGACAAACGCGGCGGAGCTAACGGCGCACGCATTCGCCTCAGTCCCCAGAAAGATTGGGAGGTCAACCAGCCGAAGCAGCTCGCGACGGTGCTTGCGAAGCTCGAAGCGATCCAGAAGGAGTTCAACGCTTCAGCCGCCGGCGGCAAGAAGGTCTCGCTTGCCGATCTGATCGTCCTCGGCGGAAACGCCGCGGTCGAAAAGGCCGCGAAAGACGCCGGGATCGACGTTAAGGTTGCCTTCACGCCGGGACGCACGGACGCGTCGCAGCAGCAGACCGACGTTGAGTCTTTCGCGCCGCTTGAACCGCGTGCCGATGGCTTCCGCAATTACATCAGCGGCAAGCGGCAGTTCATGGAGCCTGAGGAAGCGCTGGTGGACCGTGCGCAATTGCTGACACTCACGGGGCCGGAGTTGACCGTTCTCGTTGGCGGCCTGCGCGTCCTCGGCGCGAATGCCGGGCAATCAAAGCACGGCGTCTTCACTAAAAAGCCCGAGACGCTGACCAACGACTTCTTTGTCAACCTGCTCGACATGAGCACAGAGTGGCGGGCAGCCGGCGATGCCTACGAGGGCCGCGATCGGAAGACGAAGGCGGTCAAGTGGACGGCTACGCGGGTCGACCTGATCTTCGGTTCGCACTCGCAGCTGCGCGCTTTTGCGGAAGTCTATGCCTGCTCGGACGCGAAGGAGAAGTTTGTGAAAGACTTCGTAGCGGCGTGGACCAAGGTGATGAATGCTGATCGCTTCGACGTTGCCTGATCTCCGCCAAGCGGCGGAATAAAACCGCTCCGTTCGCGGATCGAGATGACGAAACGGCCGGCTGTTTTGCCGGCCGTTTTGCGTTAAGGACTTGTGAATCCTTAAGGTTTCCGCTGGGCACCGTGGCGGACTATGATCGTTAGCGTCTACGTCGTGTAGGCTTGACGGAATAGCCGCTCCGCCGCCTTATCCGAGTGTTATTTATTCATCGAATCGTCATTGAGGGCAGCGAGGGTGAGGCTCGAGGAACAAGGAGCAGCTATGGTCGATCGCGGCCAAGCGACTGCCGTCGCACTCGAATCCAACCACGCGCACCGCTTGGATGCGCCTGTACGGCTGGCTGAGCCTGCCGAAAAACACGTGGCGTCGGAGCTGGCCTCGAGCCCGGAGCGCTTCATCAATCGGGAACTGTCCTGGCTCAATTTCAACCGGCGTGTGCTCGGAGAATCCGCCAACCGAGGACATCCGCTCCTGGAGCGACTTAAGTTTCTCTCGATCTCGGCAAACAACCTCGACGAATTCTTCATGGTGCGCGTCGCCGGCCTTCGCGCGCAGGTGCGGGCGGGCATCGGCACCCAAAGCCCGGAGGGACTAACGCCGTCGGAGCAGCTTGTACGCATCTCCGAAGCCGTCGTGCTGCTCGTCGACGATCAGCAGGCACAATGGCGCGAACTGCGCGCCGCACTCGCGGAAGCGGGCATCGTGCTGGTCGACGGTCCCGACGTCGGCAAGGCCGAAAAGTCCTGGCTGGAAGATTATTTTCTGTCCCACATTTTCCCGCTGCTGACGCCGCTTGCGGTCGATCCCGCGCATCCGTTTCCGTTTATTCCAAATCTCGGCTTCTCCATGGCTTTGCAGTTGGCGCGCGCCAAGGACGGCAAGGCGATGAACGCGCTCATCCGCATGCCGAACCGTATCGAAAAATTCGTGCGGCTGCCGCAAGCTGGCGACGGCGGAGCAGTCCGGCTGATCTCGGTCGAAGGCGCGACCAGCCTGTTCATCGGCAAGCTGTTCCCCGGCTATGCGGTGAAGGGGGTCGGTGCTTTCCGCGTCATCCGCAACTCCGAACTGGAAATCCTTGAAGAGGCCGAAGACCTGGTGCGGCTGTTCGAGACGGCGCTGAAGCGTCGTCGTCGCGGCTTGGTGATCAGGCTCGATATCGAGGCGAACATGCCCGCCGAGTTGCAGCACTTCGTGCAGCGCGCGCTCGGCGCCGCCGATGGCGGCGTGTTCAAGGTCGACGGCGTTCTGGCGCTGAACGAGATGGCGCAGCTCGCCAAGCTTGACCGGCCGGACCTCGAATTCGTGCCCTACACGCCCCGCTATCCCGACCGCATCCGCGACCACGGCGGCGATTGCTTCGCTGCGATCCGGCAGAAGGATCTCATCGTCCATCATCCTTACGAGTCATTCGACGTGGTGGTGGATTTCCTGCATCAGGCGACGCGCGATCCGGACGTCGTCGCGATCAAACAAACGCTGTACCGCACCTCGGCGGATTCTCCGATCGTGCAGACGCTGGCGGAGGCCGCTGAAGCCGGCAAATCGGTCACCGCGGTGGTCGAACTCAAAGCGCGCTTCGATGAGGAGGCCAACATCCGCTGGGCGCGCGACCTCGAACGCGCCGGTGTGCAGGTGGTCTACGGGTTCATCGAGTTAAAGACCCACGCCAAGCTTTCACTGGTGGTCCGTCGCGAGGGTGCAGCGCTTGCCTCATACGTGCATGTCGGCACCGGCAATTATCATCCGGTAACCGCGCGTCTTTACACCGACTTGTCGTTCTTTACCGCCGACCCCGTGATCGCCCACGACGTCGCGCGGGTGTTCAATTTCGTAACCGGCTATGCGGAGCCCGCCGGCCTCGAGCGTATGGCCGTGTCGCCGCTGACATTGCGCAAGCGAATCCACGAGCACATTTACGCGGAGATCGCCAATGCCAAAGCCGGTCGTCCCGCCGGCATCTGGATGAAAATGAATTCGCTGGTCGATCCCGACATCATCGACGCGCTGTATGCCGCTTCGAGCGCGGGCGTCCCGATCGAACTTGTGGTGCGCGGCATCTGTTGTCTGCGGCCGGGCGTTCCGGGGTTGTCCGAAAACATCCGGGTCAAATCGATCGTCGGCCGCTTCCTTGAACACGGTCGCATTTACTGTTTTGGCTCAGGTCACGCTCTGCCGCATGCCAAGGCTGCGGTTTACATCTCATCCGCCGACATGATGCCGCGGAACCTCGACCGCCGGGTAGAGGTTCTCTGCCCGATCCTCAATCCCACCGTGCACGAGCAGGTGCTCGATCAGATCATGGTGGCGAACTTCAAGGACAACGAGCAAAGCTGGCAACTGCTCGCCGACGGCTTCTCTTCCCGCATTAAGCCCGCGCTGGGCGAAGAGACCTTCAATGCCCATACCTACTTCATGACCAATCCCAGCCTTTCGGGACGCGGAAAATCGCCCAAGGATTCCATCCCCCGATTGCCGCCTCGCTCGGAGCGAGTGTGAGCGGAAGGGCGAGGGCCCTTCTGCTTGCCTTAAGCTGATCGCAAGATGATCCGCGCCAAGATCGACGCACCCGGACGCCTCGACCGCGGTCCGCCGCTTGCCGTCATCGACATCGGCTCGAACTCGGTGCGTCTTGTGGTCTACGAGGCGCTGACGCGAAGCCCGACCGCGCTGTTCAACGAAAAGGCGTTGTGTGGGCTCGGACGCGAGGTTCAGTCGACGGGCCTTCTGGCTGCGGACGCGGTCGAGCACGCATTGGCGGCGCTCAAGCGTTACCGTGCGCTTTGCACCACGATGGGGGTGAAAAAAGTCCTGGCGATTGCGACCGCCGCCTGCCGCGATGCCAAGAACGGCCCTGCCTTTATCAAGTTTGCCGAGCGAATTATCCGGACCGAGATCGATATCCTATCGGGCTCGCGAGAGGCCGAATTGACGGCGCTGGGTGTGATCTCCGGCGTGCATGAAGCCGACGGGGTGGTCGGCGACCTCGGCGGCGGCTCGCTCGAACTCGTCGATATCCACGGCACGCGGGTACGTCGCGGCCTGACCCGACCGCTTGGGGGCCTGGCGCTGGCCGATATTTCGGCGAAGTCGCTGAAGAAGGCGGAAAAATTCGTCAAGAAAACGCTCAGCACTCTGCCGGTGCTCAAGGGCTGCGAAGGCCGCACTTTCTACGCCGTGGGGGGCACCTGGCGGGCGTTGGCGCGGCTGCACATGTGGCAAACCGGATATCCGCTGCACGTCATGCACGGCTACGCCATTGCCGCCGAAGATGCGCTTGAATTTGCCCGTCTGGTTCACCGCGTCGATGTGGAGACGCTGTCCAACATCGAAGTGGTGAACAACGCGCGCCGGCCGCTGCTTCCCTATGCAGCGCTGGTTCTCGAACACGTGATCAGGATCGGCAAGCCGCGCCAGGTGGTGTTTTCCGCGCTCGGCGTCCGCGAGGGGCTGCTCTACTCACTGCTCAAACAAAAGGACAAGGAGAAGGATGCGCTGATCGAAGCGGCGCGCGCGCTGAACCAATTGCGCTCGCGCTCGCCGCTTCATGGTGAAGAGCTGATCGGTTGGACCGACCGCTTCATGGCGTCCTCAAGCCTCGACGAGACCGCCGAGGAACGCCGCCTTCGCCACGCCGCGTGTCTTTTGGCGGATATCGGCTGGCGGGCGCATCCCGATTATCGCGGCGAGCAGTCGCTTAATATCATCGCTCATGGCGGCTTTACCGCGATCGATCATCCGGGGCGCGCTTATCTCGCGCTCGCCGTGTTCTACCGCCACGTCGGCCTGGTGATGGACGACGAACTATCGCCACGGCTGCGAGAACTCGCCTCGACGCGGATGCTCGACCGGGCGCGCGTGCTGGGCGCTGCGCTCAGGCTCGCCTATGTCGTGTCGGCGGCGATGCCGGGCGTGCTGCCGAGGACGCCGCTCGCGGTGGAGCGGCAGCGCCTTGCGCTTCACCTTCCCGGTGAATACGCCGCGCTCGCCGGCGAACGCGTGGTAAGCCGGCTGCGTTCATTGGCGCGTCTGATCGGCCGCGAGCCGGTCATGCTGATGGGCTAGGTTATTTGCGGCCCGACGTTGCCAACACGGCAGCCGTGCTATTGAATGGCGCTACTGCTGGCAATTGCGCGGCGACCGGCGTCGGCGGTGAGGGGCAACAGGGGGACGGCATGGAAAATCTTAAGCGCTTCTTTTTGGTGATCGCCGTGATTTCCGTTCTGAACGGCATCGGCCTCCTTCTGGCCCCGGCTGCTGTGCTTACCACTTATGGCGTTGAAGCCACGGCCGGCGCCCAGCTGGGCTTCCGGTTATTGGGCCTGACAGTGATCGAGTTCGGATTGATCAACTGGTTCGTCAGGTATTCGCACGATTGGATTGCGTTACGCGGACTCTTGATCGGCGGCACGGTCGGCTACGTTCTCGGATTCATCGTTTCTGCCTGGGCGACGCTGACGCACATCATGAACCCGGGCGGCTGGGTACTCGTCGTTACCTACGCGGTGCTGCTGCTGGGTTACCTGTACTCGCTGTGGGCCGGCACGAAGAAATTCGGCGCCAAATAGTCGGACGGATTTTTCCGCGAAATATAGGCGTCAGCGACGCTCGACCGTGGCGACCTTGCCGCGTTCGATGGCCAGCGCCAGATCGCCGTGCTTTAGCGCAAGCGCCTTTTCACCGAATAATTCACGGCGCCAGCCGGCGAGCGCCGGCACGTCGGCTGAATCGTCGGCGGCAATGCGTTCAAGATCGTCGACTGTGGCAATGACCTTGGCAGCGACGTGGTGGTGCTCCGAAATCATGCGCAACAGCACCTTCAACAACTCGACGACGGCGGCGCCGTTGGCGTTCGGCGTCAGACGCGCCGGCCGCGGCAAGTTTTTCATGTCGCTCGCCAGCCCGCGCTCGACCGCAGCGACAATGGCTTCGCCCCAGCGCGAACGTTCGAAGCCCCTGGGCAGCGATCGCAGGTTCTTGAGCTTGTCGATGGTGGTGGGCGCGTGTACGGCGATGTCGGCGACCACTTCGTCCTTGAGCACCCGCGAGCGCGGCACGTCGCGCGCCTGTGCTTCGCGTTCACGCCACGCGGCAACCTCGATGAGAACCGCAAGCTCCTTCGGCTTGCGCACGCGGGTTTTCAGCCGCTGCCACGCGTTCTCCGGGTCCATGCGATAAGTGTCGGGCGACGTGAGTACGTGCATTTCCTCCTGCACCCAGTCGACCCGGCCACGCCGTCCGAGATCGTCCACGAGCGCGAGATAGACGTCGCGCAGATGGGTCACGTCGGAGATCGCGTATGAAAGCTGAGCTTCCGACAGCGGCCGGCGCGTCCAGTCGGTAAAGCGGTGCGACTTGTCGAGCGCGTCGCCGGTGATGCGCTGCACCAGCTGGTCGTAGGAAATGGAATCGCCATAGCCCAGAACCATGGCTGCGACTTGAGTATCAAAGATCGGATGAGGAATAAGCTTGGCGCGATGCCAGACGATTTCAATATCCTGGCGGGCGGCATGAAAGACTTTCATCACCTTTTCGTCCGCCATCAGCGCGAAGAACGGCGCGAGATCGATGTCAGGCGCCAGCGCGTCGACGACCACGGCTTCGTCCGGCGACGCCATCTGCGCAACACACAGCAGCGGGTAATACGTGGTCTCGCGCAGAAACTCGGTATCGACGGTGACAAAGGGGTGGGACGCCATGCGCCCGCACACCGCGGCAAGTTCGGATGTTGTGGTGATTTGATTCATTGCCGATGTGATAGCGGTCAGGAGCGTTTCAGTCCACGCCGCGGGCGGGCTTAACCCCCGCGGACCCGTCCCATCAGGATGAATTCCCACGGGCTCGGCATGATTCCGACCGGCACTTCGATCAGGGTCGGACCATCGCGGCGGGCGAAGGCGCGCCGCAGTGCCGGGCGCAATTCGTCGGGGTTTTTAACGCGCATGGCTGCCGCGCCGAAGCTTTCGGCGAAGGCGACAAAATCGGGATTGGCAAGGTCGCTGGCAATCAGGCGGTTGCCATAGCGCTCTTCCTGGATGCGGCGGACGTTGCCGAAGGCGCCGTCGCTGAACACGATTGTCACCAGCGGAATACGGTGACGCACCGCGGTCGCCATCTCGTTTGCCGTGAACAGAAAACCGCCATCGCCGCTGATCGACACCACCGGCACGTCACGCCGCGCGTCCTGGGCGCCGAGTGCCGTGGCAAAGCCGTAGCCGAGATTGTCCTGATAGCCGGGCGAGATGTAGGTGCGCGGCCGGTGAACGGGAAAAGCGAGCCGCGAGACAAACCCGATTTGCGTCACCTCGTCGACGAAAAGTCCGTCCTCGGGCAGCTCGGCGCGAATTGCTGCGAGATACGAGAGTTGCGGTTCGAGCCTGGCAAGACGCTTGCGCATGCGAGCTTGGCGTTCGCGCATCTCGTCGGTGCGCGAGGGGCGCCGCGCGTTATGCACCGGGAGCACGTCGAGCAGCCGGCGCAGGATCGGCGCCGCTTGGCCGACCAGCGCGACCTTTGGTTTTGCGACGCGCGCGGGTTCGTCGGGATCGGCGTCGACGCGGACGATCGCGAGATCGCGGTCAATGCCCCATTGCAGCAAAGGCATGTGCAAGTGGGTGCCGACCGCAAGCACGACGTCCGCCTCCGCCCAGAGTTCGTGGCCGAGCGGCAGATTGACGGCAAGCGGATCGCGATCATCGAGCACGCCGCGCCCGCGCCGATAGGAAAGCACCGGCGCTTGCAGCATGTGCGCCAGCTGCGTGACCTCAGTTGCAGCGTCCTGTGCGCCGCCACCAGCGACGATCAGCGGCCTTGCCGCTGCGCCGAGGCGCTTCGCGGCGGCTTTGATGGCGTCTTCGTTGATGCGGGTTTTGGGGATGGGAAGCGGAGCTTGCGTCTGAACCGGACCCGATCGCCCCCAGACGTCGATGGCACACTCAAGCGCCGCCGGGCCGGGACGGCCGGTGAACATCGACTGCATCGCTTTGGCGATCAGGCGCGGGGCCTCGCGCGGCGTGTTGATGCGCGCCGACCAGTCAACCAATCGCGAAATGATGCCGGCCTGATCGCGAATTTCGTGGAGGTAGGCGAAGCCCTTGCCGATGGCCTGCTGCGGAATTTGCCCGAACAGCGCCAGCACCGGCGCGTTCATGCCGTAGGCGGTCAGCAGCGCCGCTGCGGAGTTCAACAGCCCCGGCCCCGGCACGACGCAATAAGCCTGCGGCTTTCCGGTCGCGAGCGCTGCGCCGAGCGCCATGTAGGCCGCGCCCTGCTCGTGACGGGTATGAACGGTGCGAATCTTGTCTGCGTTCTTCACCAGCGCGTCGAAAAAGTCATCGTTGTGGATGCCGGGTAGTGCGTAGATCGTGTCGAGCCCGTGAGCCAAAAGGCTGGAGACGGCCGCCTCGCCGGTGGTCATTTGGCGCTTGCCGCTGGTCGTCGTTTTGCGTCGTGTTTTGGCCATACGTACTCTGTCCTTGTGGGTGTCTGGCAACATGCGTTGCCGGAGCTCCTCCGGCAACGAGGAACTTGCTGCGCGCCTTGACAAAGGCGCCCTCGCGTGCGCTTTCCGCGTTCCGGCCAGCAGCAATCAAAAAGACAATGCAAGCGACAATGCACCGCTATCGCACCCATAAATGCGGCGATCTTCGCGACAGCGATATCGGGGCCGAGGTCCGTCTTTCCGGCTGGTGCCATCGCATCCGCGACCACGGCGGCGTGCTGTTCATCGATCTGCGCGACCATTACGGCCTCACCCAGGTCGTCGCCGATCCCGACAGCCCAGCGTTCAAGGTAGCCGAGACGCTGCGCTCGGAATGGGTGGTGCGCGTCGACGGCAAGGTGCGGCGGCGCCCCGACGGCACCGACAACCCCGATCTGCCGACCGGGGCGGTGGAAGTTTACATCCGCGAGATCGAGGTTCTGGGGCGGGCCGCCGATCTGCCGATGCCGGTATTCGGCGAGCACGATTACCCCGAAGACATCAGGCTCCGCTATCGCTTCCTCGATCTGCGGCGCGAGCATCTGCACCAGAACATCATGAAGCGCGGCGCGATCATCGATTCGCTGCGGCGACAGATGAAGGCACAGGGCTTTTTCGAATTCCAGACGCCGATCCTCACCGCCTCTTCCCCGGAAGGCGCGCGTGACTATCTGGTGCCGTCGCGGCTGCATCCCGGAAAATTCTACGCCCTGCCGCAGGCGCCGCAGCAATTCAAACAGCTGATCATGATCTCCGGTTTCGACCGCTATTTCCAGATCGCGCCGTGCTTTCGTGACGAGGACGCCCGCGCCGATCGCTCGCCCGGCGAATTCTATCAGCTCGACCTGGAAATGAGTTTCGTCACCCAGGACGACGTGTTCGCCGCGGTCGAGCCGGTCATTCGCGGCGTGTTCGAGGAATTCTGCGGCGGCAAACCGGTGACCAAGGAATTCCCGCGCATATCTTTCGCAGCCGCCAGACGGGCGTTCGGTACCGACAAGCCGGATCTTCGCAATCCATTGATGATTCACGACGTCACCAACGTTTTTCGTGACTCCGGCTTTGGATTGTTCGCCAAGGCGATTGGGTCAAACCCGTTGATTCGAGTGTGGGCAATTCCAGCGCCAACCGGTGGTAATCGTGCGTTCTGCGATAGAATGAATTCATGGGCTCAGGGCGAGGGACAGCCGGGTTTAGGCTATATCTTTTGGCGTGACGGCGATGACGCGGGAGCCGGTCCCGTCGCAAAGAACCTCGGATCGGAACTAACAAGACAACTCAAGAGGGAACTAAACGGCCGACGCGGAGAATTGGTGCGAGTTCCCTTGCCAATTGAGGAACAGGCCGGCTTTGACGAACTTCTCTCGGATTTTCTACCGGTTGAGGTAGCGAATTTATACAGGTCTCAGCGGCCTGAAGGCTTGATCGATGGCGACGCTGTTTTCTTTGTGATGGGTGTCCCAAAGGACATTTATAGATTTGCGGGCGTTGCTCGAACGAAAATAGGTGAAGAGCTCGGTCTGATTACCAAGGATCGCTTTGAGTTATGCTGGGTTGTTAATTTCCCAATGTACGAATGGAACGAGGAGGAGAAGAAAATCGACTTCTCTCATAATCCCTTTTCCATGCCCAATATGCCGATCGACGCATTTTTAAATGTTGATCCGACTGATCGCGATCGAATACTTGGAATCATAGCCAACCAGTACGACATCGTCTGCAACGGGATCGAGCTTTCCTCCGGCGCCATCCGCAATCATCGTCCCGACGTGATGAAGAAGGCGTTTGCCATCGCCGGCTATGACGAAAACGTGCTGGAAGAAAAATTCGGCGGCATGCTGCATGCGCTGTCGCTCGGCGCACCGCCGCACGGCGGCATTGCGCCCGGCATCGACCGCATCGTGATGCTGCTTGTGCGGCGAGGAGAATCTCCGCGAAGTGGTGCTGTTCCCGATGAATCAGCGCGCCGAGGATTTGCTGATGGGCGCACCTGCGGAGGTCACGGCCAAGCAATTGCGCGAGCTTCATATCCGGGTGGTCAATACTGGAACATCGTAACCCGACGCTCGGGTTGCTTGACCTCGCGCGTCCTTCAATCATTCCGCAGCCTCTGCCATCGGCATATCGCACAAGGCCGCGACGACCGCCGCGTATTCAGCCTCCATCCGCTTGAAGCGCAGCAGTCTCAGAATGAGGCGAAGCTCGCTCAAGATTTCGAGCGAGAGCCGGGTGCCGCGACCGAAGGCGCTGGCGATCTGAAACGCTTTGCGCTCGTCATGCCACCAGCGCTCTACGACGATGGTCGCACCCTCAAGATTTCGTCCTGACAACATGGCAGCGCGGGCGCCAAATCGGGCGCGCACGACGGGATGATCGGCGCCGAGCTGGATCAGCCGATCGACTCTCATCTTGAACGCGTTGATGGTGGCGGCTTCGTCGAAAGCCGTGCCGATTTGCGCGAGTGCCGCGGCCATCGCCGGCATGCGTTCGCCGTCTGCCGTTTCGGCGGCACGGCGCATACGCTGAACATCACGCTCGCTACGCGGCGTGTGCGCCATCGTCAGCCCTTTTTCGAGACAACGGGAGTTTGATCGTCAGTATCTGAAAAGGAGACAATTGTCAAGAGCAAGTTGCGGTATCAGAGACGCCGCATTCATGGGCGACGCGCCGTCACGACTCACGTGCTGACCCGCGACGCGCGCGCGGCTCGGCTTTCCAGCGGTTTTGATCGAGAAAGGGGAGGGCGCTTAGCTCAAAACAGCTTGAGACAGCAGAGCACCTTGCCGACCACTTCGAGTTCGCCGAGCGAGGTCTCTTCGCTCGGATGGTTGGGATTGTCGGAAATGATCTTGACCCGCGGCGGCCGCGAGGAGCGCAGCACCTGCAGGCGCTTGATGACGATGCAGTGGAAGGTATCGCGAATTGCGTATAGCCCATCGGGCGTCGGCGTATTGTGGCTGGCGTCCACGATCACGCGTTCGCCCGAGACGATGGTCGGCGCCATGCTGTCGCCGGTGGTGTCGATGACGAGGAGCCGGCCGGGAGTGGTGTGCAACTGTTCGCGCACAAAACTCGTTGGAAACAGCCATCCTTCGCTCTTCAGCGGGTCGGCGTGGCGGCCATCCTTGCGCAGTTCGCGGGCCGGAAGGCCGCCGCCGCCAAGGCCGGCGCGGGTGTCGAGCTCCGGTACCTGGCCGGGTGCCGGACCGAGTGGCTCGTCGTGCGCCGACTCTTCGCGCAGCACGTCGCTTGATTCGATATGGCTGCCGGCAGTGCCGGGATAGCGCCCCCAGAGCAGAATCTGCTCCACCGTATAGCCGAGCGGGCCGGCGAATGGCTTTAGGTGGTCCAGGCGCAGCCTGATGTGGCCGTTCTCAAGACGGGATAATTGCTGTTTGGAAACGCCCGACAAGCGCACCAGCTCGGAGCGCGACATGCGCCGCGCTTCGCGTGCGTGGTAGAGCCCGCTTTTCGGCGGTACCGTCCGAATCCGTCGTGCCATCAATGAATTGTCACCAATTCGGTTCAAGCCGCCTAGCTTCTAAAATAGTGACTTGACCGTCCCATTTAAAGGGACTATACATCACGAACAGTGACTTTAATCTCCATGCGCGCTGACGCCCAACCGGGCGGTGCGCAATGGACCTTCAAACCACTCCCCGAACGTGTACCGCGCGCGTGAACGCGCCCGCGGCTGAATGGAGCTGACTTAAATGCGAGGCCAGCCATGGACCGTGGAGCGCGTGGCGTTGTTGAGGAAACTGTGGGGCGAGGGCGAGACCGCCGCCACGATCGCCGATCGCCTCGGCGGTTTGTCGCGATCGGCGGTGTTGGGAAAGGTCTTTCGGCTTCGGCTGCACATCGCTGATAGTGCGGCCGCCGCGAAAAGCAAACCCGCCGCATTGACCAATCAAGCCGGCAGAGCCGCTTCACCTGCACGGCGCCGGCGAAGCGGCGTCCGGAAAAAAACGGCAGGGGTTGCGCCAACGAAAGCGACGCAGCGAAAGACGCTGCTGGAATTGGCCAACAACACCTGTCGGTGGCCGCACGGCCGTCCGGGGACGGAGCGTTTCTTTTTTTGCGGGGCGCCCGAGGCTGATTTGGAAAAGGGCATTCCGTATTGCGTGCGCCACATGCACCGCGCCTACCCGTCACTCGCAAATCCTTCGGCCGGCGTTGTTACGCCTTCGCGGCGCCCAACCGCGTCATCGTCCGCGTCAAATCGCGTTGACCTGCGGTCCTTGCTCCTGACACCGAGAACGCTTTGAGCTTGAGCAAAAACGCCAAGCCAGCCAATTCAGTTGTATCGCGCGATAGCGATCGGCCGTTAGCCGAACGCGCCGCGGCGGCGGCGCGCGCCGAAATCCGCGGCGATCGCGCCGGCATTCTCGGCGCGATCGGCCGATCCGCGCCATGGTTGCTGGTGCGTCAACGCCGTGCGCCGGAACGCTGGTCGGTGATCGCGGTAATGGAGCGGATGGAGGAGGCGTTTCGCACCCTTGCGCGATTGCCGGTTGCCACCCGCCCGCGCGGCTACGTCAATTCCATGCCGTTCTACGTCTACGACCGCGGCGACCTCAATGCGCAGATTGAGACACACGAACTTGAGCGCATGACGCATTTAAGGAATCGCGTCCGCATCCCGCCGTCACCGGCGGAAATCGCCCGCATGGAGGAAGCTCTACACTGGCCGACGGCGTATCTTGGCGGCGCCGAATTTCATCACATCGCGCGTGCCGTCAATCTCGGATCGCTGTGGGCCGCTTTCGACACCGACGTCGACGAGCGCCTGAAGCGGATGAAGATCACCCGTCGCGCATTCAACGCGCGCAAATTGCAAGGGTTGCGAATCATTGCCCAGGAGCTGGTTCGCCGCCGTGTGCCGATCAGGTGAGCGCGGGGACAAACTCCTCAACGCCACGCGCTGATCGCGAATCCAAAGCCCGCGCAGCGCTGATTGCGGCCTATCGTGAAGGCTTGGGGCTTGTGGCCATCGCGATCATTCATACGGCGACTGGAATTCGGGTCGTGGCCCTCGGAAATGATCGCTGCGGCTCGCTGCCACCAGGCGGGAGAATCGAGACCCGATGGTGGTGCCGGCGCTCCTCAGATGCCGCGCACGTCACCGCCGCAGCTGCGCGATTGCAGCACCGCGAATCAAAGGACAAGGCAAGAGGAGGAGCCCCGGTCGCGTCATCTCATTCAACGCAACTTGCCGGCATGGCAATTGCCGCTGCGGCAAAGCAGTGCGGCGTGACGCTTTATTCGGATGAAGAAACCTTAGCCGCGGCAAACGCAATGATTGCCAAGGTGAATGAGGAAATCGAACGACTGCAACGCACCGGCGAGCTGAAATCCGTCAATCGATCGTATCGAATTTATCGGACCGAGACCACGTCGCGCGGCGAGACTGCGTTGCCATATGCAAAATGGCTCGACGGATACAAGGCAAATCTTGTTCGCCAGCTCGCGGCGGCACTGCGATTCAGCTGGAAAATCATCGCGAGTGCAGAGCGCCAACATAATCGTGGACACTTTCTCAGATCGCGTTCGTGCAAAAAAATTTTGTTTGATATCTCAACATGATGGCGCGCAGATTACGATGCTTTCTCATCCGACGGGTTTGACAGCGCAAACTTTTCGCGGCATTTCCTCACGCGCATGCGGGCCTTGCAAAACTGCGTCCGCCGCTCCCATTGCCCTTAAATGAAACAGGATCATCGCGTCGTCCGCTGACGACGCGCTTCCATTTGTTTCACACCATGGACCCGGCGGGTCCGCCGCTTAGCATTCCCTTACACCGACCGCGAGGTGAGCACGTGAGTGTCACGGGCAAGGTTAAGTTTTTCAACGAGACCAAGGGTTACGGCTTCTTCATCCGCGACGACGGCACCGGCGACGTGTTCGTCCACCGCACCGAACTGCCGATCGACGTCAAGCTCCTCTATGAGGGGCAGGCGGCCAGCTTCGACATCGAGAAAACCACTCGTGGCCTGCGCGCGGTGAATATCAAGCTGGGCTGACGTCGGGTTTTCGTCCGACTTATTCCGATCCGTCGTACCTTGGGTTTTAAGATGGCAATAGTCACCAAGCCAAACCTCAAGAACTTCGGGCGCGAATGGCGGATAAGGACGGTTCATCGGTCGTACCGTCTGCGTCAGAATTAAAGCTCACCGCCAGGCAGGAAGAGGCGCGAAAGCTGCTTCGCACCCAGCGCCATACTCTGCTCGTTGGCGGGTCGCGTTCCGGCAAGACCACGCTTCTGGTGCATGAGATCGCCGAGCGCGCGTTGCTGTTTGAGAATTCGCGCCACGCTATTCTGCGGCTTCACGCCAACGCCGCACGGGGTGCGATTGCGCTCGACACAGTGCCGAAAGTCTTTCGCGTCGGCTTTCCGAAGGAGCCGCTCAAGCGACACCGCACCGAAGGCTATTTTTCGCTCGAGAATGGTTCGGAAATCTGGGTCGCCGGTCTCGATGACCAAGACCGCGTCGAGAAGATATTGGGAAAAGAATACGCCACGATCTTTCTGAACGAATGTTCTCAAATTCCCTATTCGTCCGCGCTGGTGGCGCTGACCCGCCTGGCGCAAGTTGTCGACGGTCTAAGCCAGGCGGCGTATTACGATCTCAATCCGACCAACAAGGGCCATTGGACCAATTTGCTGTTCGGCGAAAAGCGCGATCCGGTTTCGCGGCAGCCGCTCGGCAACCCGGAAGATTACGCGCGGATGTTCGTCAATCCGGGCGACAACGCGGCGAACCTTACTGAGGCGTATCTCAAAAGCCTGGAAAATCTGCCCGAGCGCCACCGCAAGCGGTTCTTCGAGGGCGTCTATATCGACAATCTTGACGGCGCTTTGTTCAGCTACGAAGTCATTACGCGCGGACGGGTGGCGGAGTTCGCGCTCGGGCGCTGCTTGCGGGTCGTCGTGGCGGTCGATCCATCGGGTGCCGCCAGCCGGGACGACGATCGGGCCGACGAGATCGGCATCATCGTCGCCGCCCGGGGTGACGACGGTCATGCCTACGTGCTGGCGGATCGATCGTTGCGCGATGCGCCCGCCGTTTGGGGCCGTACTGCGGTGCGAGCCTATCATGAGTTCAGAGCGGATCGGATTATCGCCGAGGAGAATTTTGGCGGGGACATGGTGCGCTTCGTCATCCGCGCGGCCGATCCCAACGCGCCGGTACACGTGATCTCGGCGTCGCGGGGAAAAGCCCAGCGCGCCGAGCCGGTCTCGACACTTTATGAACGCGGCCTTGCGCATCACGTCGGGCGCTTCGCGGTGCTGGAAGACCAGCTCTGTGCGTTCACGACCCAAGGCTACCGCGGCGAGGGTAGTCCCGACCGCGCCGACGCGTTGGTCTGGGCGTTGACGGATCTGATGTTGGGGCACGCCGACGGCTGGGGAGTCTTTGAGTATTATCGTCAGGAAGCGACGTCAACCAAGGCGGATCAGCAGTCAGTGACAGTCGCGGCGGCGAATACGATCAAGTTGAAAGTGCCGGGCGGCGTTTCAACTGTTCACGGGATGTCCGGGCAATCTTATCTGGTCGACGCTACAGGGATAGTCGAACTCACAGAAGATGATGCGAAACCGCTGCTTGATCGCGGCTTCAAGCGTGTTGAAGCCCAAGATGTGAGCACGTGAGAATTGACTTAACATCCGTCAGCAAATCGATGGAGCCGCGTACAGTGCAAAGCGTGCCGGCCAATCAGCGAATACAAGAGGAAATACGATGAAGAGCCTCCCTATCGCGGCGATTGCGTTTTTTGTGTTGGCGGCTCCTCCAACTGCGCTTGCGCAGGCGACGTACCCGGACTCCGCCAATTCGAAGGTCGAGATACCCTCGGTCGTCCAAAAATGCCTGAATGCCGCCGGCCGGGCGGTGCCGGTTTCAAGCGGCCAATGCGCCAATCCGGCGCAAATTTTATCCTATGCACCATCGACCTTGCCGACCTCAAGCGTCGCGAGGCCGGCCAACACCACGACATACGCAGCGAATACCGGTTGGTGTCACGCGACCAGCTCGTGTTCGTCGGTGTATACTTTCGCCAGCGCCTGCCGCGCCAACGGCGGCGAGATCGTAATCTCCGGCATCGACATCTGGTCCAGCAATAATCCGTCGGTGAAGCTTGCCGGGGTGCTGTACATCCTCAACGCAACACCGGGCACAATCATCGCCGACGACGCCACCTTTCAGATCGCCGCGTCGGACTTCGGCAATCTGACGGGATCGTTTAATGGCATCGCGTTCACGCTCGGCAGCCAGCAGGCGTCCGGCGCGGCAAACAGTGGCATGTCGCTGGCCGCCAACGTGCCGGCACGTTGCGCCCCCGGCTCGACGACGCTCTATGGCATGGTCGAGGTGACGAATGCCTACCTGCCGGCGAGTGGCGAAGTCCTCGCGATCAACCTGCACACCGTGGGTGTGAACTGATGATGTTACGCACCGGCATCGTTACTTTCGTTGCGCTTGTCGGCGCTACGCCGTCGGCGCTGGCATGGCAACCTGGCACGCCGCTTTCGCTGCTCCAGCCGCCGCCGTTTGTCGGCAACGTCAACGGTGCGCGGATTCCGGTCTGCCGCTGCCGACCGCTGACATCAATTGCACGACGCGGCAGGCCTATCAGAACGGTCTCTGGGGCGACCCGGCGAATTTCATCAGTATGGCGCGGGCACTTGCCGCGTACGCGATCGACAATTCCGGCAATTGGAGCGCGACGGCGGCGAGCGCATCAGGCGTCAGCGGCGGCGCGCTGCGCGAGAACAATCTGGGCTGTCTGAGCGAGGTTGCGAGCGAGAATTACGTTCCGAACAGCAGCGGCTCCGGCGCCGCTGCCGGCTCGCCGGGGACGATGCCGACAGGGTGGACGAGTTCGCCATCGTCCGGCGTCTCGGTCAGTGTGTCGTCTGTCCAGGCCATCAACGGCATTCAGACGGTTACCTTCACTATTTCGGGCACGGTCGCTTCTGGCGGCGGCTCGACCTACGTTTTTATGGGACCTTCGGCAACGACGGTGCCGGTGAGTAGCGGCCAGCAATGGACCATCAGCGCGTGGCTGGCCGCGAGCGGGTGTTCATCACTCAATCAGTTTTATTTGCTGGCCACATACAACGTCAGCGGCAATATCGCGTCGTCTAATCTGCAACCGAGCCTGACGAGCGCTGTCGCGCGCTTCAATGTCGGGCTTACAGTCGGCGGTTCAAACACCACGCTCTCGCTGCCGTACTTCAATGCCTATTTCAACGCCGGCGCGGTCAACTGCAGCGTCACAGTAGGTTGGCCGCAGCAGGAGCCACGCTCTGCGCCGTCATCGCCGATCGTCACCGGCAGTGGAGCGGTCAGCCGTCCGGCCGATGTCGGCACGCTGCTCAATCCATTGCCGTTCGGTCCGGCATTCACGGCTTATGCGTCGGGCACACCGAACGACCCCACCAGCTACGGCGCGACGCAGACGCCGCTGCAGTCGACGAAGGCGACAATAACAGCCGGTGGGACATCGATCGCGGCTCAGGCAGCGGCCAGGTTGGCGTGGGTATGACGATCGCAACGGCGGCAGAAAACGTACCGAACCTCACGGGCATCTGGAGTGCTGGAGCCTTTGGCAAGGCGATCTACGCAATCGATCCCGGGGCGCAGAGTGCGGACTGGAGTGGCGAGCCGTCGGGAGTACAGACCTATGCCGGCGTCGGCACCTTCGCCGCTTCGCGTGTCGACTTCGGGTGGGGCGCGAACGCCAACCACCAATTTGACGGTTCGGTCGCCCGGATCATGGTGTGGCCGTCTATCCAGATACCGGCGAGCATCTTGCCGTCCATCGTCGCCGGTAGCGGCCCGTGAGAAGTGCCGTCAACTAACGCGTTTGCATTGCGGCGGCGCGGCTGCGGAAGAGATCTGAGAAACTTAACTGCGACTTAATGCCCATGCGGAGCGCCATCCGCATCCGGGGCATGCGACGGCCCGCGTTTTGCGGGCCAGACCCGCACATCGCTTTCCCGTCCCGCTGTGACCGGTCCTAGCACTCCGCCGGCCCCACCCCGGCGGAAGGCATCCCCTCGGCACAGCAAGGGACAGCAGGAGAGGGATGTGGGTCATTCGGGTCGGGGTTCCCTTTTTTACGCGTTGAGGGGATACCGACCCTTTGTCATTCATTGGCACCGGCGTTTCGGATGTTGATCAAATAAAGCAGATTGGGATGAGCGAGCAAGTTTGCGGCGCCGGGCAGCCGACGTGGCCGCTGTCGCCATATCAGATCCAGGTGTCGTACGGCGCGAGCAAGACACGTCGAGCAGCGGCATCGCGCGCGGCACCGGCGCCGACTGGTTCGGTCCGCTCGATCCGCTGGCCCCGATCGCGCCGCCGGATGTCGCCGGCCGGCGCTTCGATTTTCCGCCCGGCTATAATCTCGTCACCCGGCCGCGCGCCTACGAGCCGGTCGGCTTCGCACGAACTGCGCGGCTTTGCCGACGCCTACGATCTGCTACGCCTCGTCATCGAGACGCGCAAGGACCAGATGGAGCGCCAGCGCTGGCGCATCCGGCCGCGCGACCCCCTCCCGAAATTCCCCCGCAAGCGGGATAGAACCTGGCGGCGCAACGGCGCGGCGCTCGATGCCGACGTCAGCGCGCGTATCGCCGCGGTCGAACATTTCTTTCAGAAGCCCGACGGCGTGACGCGCTGGAAGACCTGGCTGCGCGCGCTGCTCGAGGACATGTTCGTCATCGACGCGGCGACGCTTTATTGCCAGCGCACCCGCTGCGGCCAGCTCTGCGCGCTGCAACAGCTCGACGGCGCCACCATCAAGCGCGTGATCGACGATTGGGGCCGCACGCCGCAGCCTTATCGCGCCGCCGACGGCGCACGCGGTCTATCCGCCGGCCTATCAGCAGGTGCTCAAGGGCCTGCCGGCCGTCAATTACTCCGCGCGCGACATCATCTATCGGCCGCGCAACGTGCGCGCCCACCGGGTCTACGGCTATTCGCCGGTGCAGCAGGTGCTGATGACGGTCAACATCGCGCTGCGCCGGCAGCTCTGGCAGCTCGACTACTTCACCGAAGGCTCGATCCCCGACGCGCTGATCGGCGTGCCGACAGTCTGGACGCCGGACCAGATCAAACAGTTCCAGGACTATTGGGACACCGAGTTCGCCGGCGACCTCGCCAAGCGCCGCCGCGCCAAGTTCGTGCCGGGCGACGCCGCCGCCAAGGTGGTGCAGACCAAGGAGCCGGAGCACAAGGACGATTTCGACGAGTGGCTCGCCCGCATCATCTGCTTTGCGTTTTCGGTGCCGCCGCAATGGGCGGTGAAGCTGATGAACCGCGCCACCGCCGACAACCAGTCGGCCCAGAGCGAAGAAGAGGGCCTTGAGCCCACCAAGGAGTGGGTCAAGGACCTGATCGACGAGATCATCGCCGAGGAGTTCTCCTCGCCCGACCTGGAACTCGACTGGCTCGACGAGGACGCCGACGCCGCGGGGCTGGAGGCCTTGCTCGAAGGCCGCGTCAAACTCGGCGCCGTCACGCTCAACGAGATGCGCGACAGCCTCGGCCTCGACCCCTACGCCAATGCCGCCGCCGACCGGCCGATGGTGCTCACGCCACGGGCTATGTGCCGATCGAGGCGAATGCGGGCGGGGATGGGGCTAGCGCACGAATTACGATTGCTCAAACGGTCGATCGTTGCGAAGTTGCCTTTTACCAAAACATTCGACCAAAACAAACCGCGCGTACCTCCCCGCAATCCGACGGCGGGCATTTGTCGCACAACGAACCTCGGTGGCCCACCGTAAGAAACGGGCGCCTAAAGCGCGCCGCAACCGAATACGCAAAAAGCGACGCTTGTTTCTCTGCTCGCGTTCTGTCACGCCTTTTGGTGTGGGAGACCCAGCCACGCTGTTTTCTATTCTGAAATAATCCAAGATATGCGTCGGGCCGACCCGGTATGCGGGGTGGGCGCGCTGCACGCCGCTTTTAACGCGAAGCAGGCCTATCAGCAAGCGCTCAAGGGCCTGCAGGCCGCCAACTATTCGGCGCACGACATCATCTATCGGCCGCGCAACGTGCGCGCCCATCGGGTCTACGGCTACTCGCCGGTGCAGCAGGTGCTATGACGGTTAACATCGCGCTGCGCCGCCAGCTCTGGCAGCTCGACTATTACAGCGAAGGTTCGATCCCCGATGCGCTGATCGAGTGTTGCAATACTGAAGACCCCGATCAGATCAAGCAGTTCCAGGACTACTCGGATACGGAATTTGCTGGCGATCTCGCCAAGCGCCGCCGCGCCAAGTTCGTGCCCGGCGATATTGCCGCCAAGGTGGTGCAGACCAAGGAGCCGGAGCAAAAGAACGACTTCGACGAATGGCTCGCCCGCATCATCTGCTACGCGTTTTCGGTGCCGCCGCAATGGGCCGTGAAGCTGCCTCGCTCAACGATGCGCGATTTCCAGATCCGCATCGATCGAAAGACTTATGCCCACCCGAGCCGCCATCGCCCACCATTGTGCCGTCATACCACCACCGACTCGATCGCGGCGCCTTCGCGCTCGCGCGACGCGTGCGCCGTGACGCTTAAAGAGGGATGCGCAATGGATGACATGAAAATCTTCGTTCCGATCACCAAGATCGATGCGGCGCAGCGCCTGGTCTATGGCGTCGTCACCGCGGAGAAGCCGGATGTGACCGGCGAGGTCTGCGATTACGCTTCGACCAAGCCGCTTTATCAGAAATGGTCGCAGAATTTTGCCAGCGCGACCGACGGCAAGAGCCTTGGCAATCTGCGCGCCATGCACGGCCATGTCGCCGCCGGCAAGCTTGTCGAGATCGCTTTCAACGACGAGGCCAAGCAGATCGAGATCTGCGGCAAGGTGGTCGACGACGCCGAATGGCAGAAGGTGGAGGAGGGGGTTTATACCGGCTTCTCCCAGGGCGGCCGCTATCTGAAACGCTGGCCGGATCCCGACGAGCCGGCACTGATGCGCTACACCGCCGAGCCGGTGGAGGTTTCGCTGGTCGATCATCCGTGCCTGCCGGAAGCGACCTTCGCGGTGATCAAGGCCGACGGCTCGACCGAGCTGCGCAAGTTCAAGGTCGACACGGCGGCCGAGCGAGCCGCGCTCGGCAAGATCGGCGCGCGGCATTCCAAGGCCGACAAGGAGCGTATCAAACAAGATCCACGATCTTCTCGTCGAGCTCGATCCCGGATTGCTGCGCCGGCGCGCATTCCCGGGGCGCATGTCGACCCGAGCCGCAGTTTTCGCCGCAGGCCGGCGAGCACGGCGACATGACGCCGCGACGACAATAGCGCCGACGACGACGGAAAATTTTGCCAAGGTCTTGGAGCGCCGCTTCGAGCGGCCGTTGGCCAAGGCGCTCGGCGGCATGACGACGCGCATGGACGAGATGTCGGCGCGCGTGAAGAAAATCGAGGATCAGCCGCTGCCGCTCGGCACCACTTCGGTGCGCGTCGCCGAAAAGAGCGAGGACGCGATGTTTGCCGCGCCGGAAGCGCTGCTCGACCAGCCCGGCGCGCTCGAGGCGCTGGCCGAGCTCGCCATCCGCAAGGCGCAGGCCAGTCCGATGCGCGCCATTCCGGGCTTTCGGGCGCGGCAGGACTAGACGGCTTCCGCCACTCGTCATTCCGGAGCGCGAGCGGAACTCGCGAGCCCGGAATCCATAACCACAGTCAGCGAATATGATCGGACTTGCCGCTCTTGGCCGTACGCTCCGGACATCGGATCGCGGCAATCCGGAATGACGGCTGAATTTCATCCACCAACCAACAAACGGGACCAACACCATGTATCAGCCCAATCTTCCGCATATTCTTGCCAAATCGGCGCTGCCGCGCACCGTGCAGGACTACGATGCCGCGCTGACGAGCGCCGGCGGCTTCCTGCGGGAGATCGAGAAGGCGCACGCCAATCCGCTGCCCGGCGATCCGCTCGCCAAGAGCACGTTTTCGGAATCGACCTCGCCGACTTCGGGCCTGACCTATTACGACCTCGAGACCGGGCGCGAAATTTCTCTATCCGCTGCTCACGCCGCTGCGCAACGAAATCCCGCGCGTGTCCGGCAAAGGCGGCATCCAGGCCAATTGGCGCGCGGTCACCGGCATCAACACCACGGGCCTGCGCATCGGCGTGTCCGGCGGCAATCGCGGCGGCGTGCAGGCGGTGTCGACGCAGGATTACAGCGCCGCCTACAAGGGCATCGGCATCGAAACCTCGGTCGACTTCGAAGCGCAATATGCCGGCATGGGCTTCGACGACGTCAAGGCGATCGGCGCCAAGATCGGGCTCGAAGCCTGCATGCTCGGCGAGGAGCTGCTCATCCTCGGCGGCAACACGTCGGTGGCGCTCGGCACCACGCCGACGCCGTCGCTCGCGCCGTCGACCACCGGCGGCAGCCTCACCGCGGCCGCGAGTCCCTATAGCGTCATCTGCGTCGCGCTGTCGCTCGACGCCGTCGTCAACGGCAGCGTCGCCGGCGGCATCCAGGGCGCGATCACGCGCAGCAATGCCGACGGCTCGTCCGACACGTTCGGCGGCGGCGCGGCGGGCAAATCGGCGAACGCCACCGCGTCGATCTCGTCCGGCACCACCGGCTCGATCGCGGCCACCGTGGCGCCGGTCACCGGCGCGCTCGGCTATGCCTGGTTCTGGGGCGCGGCCGGTTCGGAAGTGCTCGGCGCCATCACCACCATCAATTCGCTCGTGATCACCGCGAACGCCGCCGGCACGCAGACCGCGGCCTCGCTCGGCTCGAGCGACAACTCGACCAACGCGCTGGTGTTCGACGGCCTGCTCTATCAGGCGTTCAAGTCCGGCTCCAACGCCTACGTCAGTTATCTCGCGACCGGCACCGCCGGCACCGGCTCGACGCTCACCGGCGACGGCGCAGGCGGCATCGTCGAGGTCGACGCCGCGCTGAAGAACCGCTGGGACAATTACCGGCTGTCGCCCGACACCATGTGGGTGTCGTCGCAGGTCGCCAACAATCTGTCGGCGAAGATCCTCGCCGGCGGCACCAACGCGGCGCAGCGCTTCGTGTTCGAGGCCGACCAGGGCGCGCTCGGCGGCGGCGTCATGGTGCGCACCTATCTCAACAAGTTCTCCATGGCCGGCCCGAAGACGATCGACATCCGCGTGCATCCCAACATGCCGGCCGGCACCGTCCTGATGACCTCGCGCACGTTGCCGTATCCGCTGTCGAATGTCGGCAACGTCATGCAGATCCGCACCCGGCAGGACTACTACCAGATCGAATGGCCGCCGCGCGCGCGCCGCTACGAGACCGGCGTCTATGCCGACGAGGTGCTGCAGCACTATTTCCCGCCGTCCATGGCGGTGATCTCGAATATCGCGGCGGGGTGAGGCGGCGGCTTATCTGCCACCTGGTGATCCTCAAATCCGTCATGCGCGGGCTTGACCCGCGCATCCATGCTGCATTGCGGCTCCATGGATTGTCGGATCAAGTTCGGCAATGACGACCTCGCAAATCAGACCGCACGAGGTTTCCATGAAGCTCAAAGCGCCGCAAGGCGTCGGCGATCCGTGCGTCGCCGGCGTCACCGTCGATGCGCGCGATGGCGTCTATGAGGTCGAGGCCGAGATCGGCGCGCTGTTGATCGAGTGCTTCGGCTTTGTCGAGGTTGACGGCGCAGCGCAGAAGATCGCCGCGCCGCGCCGCGCGCCGCGGCAAGCCGGCTGCGCGCAGGGCGTAAGCTTAAAGGATCAAAGAACATGGCCGCCTCCGATCTCGCCGCGCTTGCCGACGTGAAAACCTGGCTCTCGGGCTCGAGCGGCATCGGCTCGTCCGACGATGCGCTGCTCGCGCGCCTGATCACCGATGTGAGCGGCGCGATCACCGCCTATCTCGGCCGGCCGTCGCTGACGCCGCGCCCGTTCACCGAGCGGCTCGATGGCAACGGCAAGGCGCGGCTGTTCCTGCGGCACTATCCGGCGCTGCAAATCAGTTCGCTCGTCATCGACAATGTCGCGGTGCCGGCAGCTGCGACGCCGGCGGCCGGCGCGCCGTCACCAGCGGCTATCTGCTGGAAGCCTGGGACGGCCTGCCGCCGGGACGGCCGCAGGCGCTCGACCTGTTCCACGTACCTTTCGCCGCGGCCGGCAGAACGTCGTGGTCGGCTATAAGGCCGGCTATGCGGTCGAGGGCGAGGCCGCGACCGTGCCCGCCGCGCCCGGCCCTTATACTGTGACCGGCGGCGGCGCCGTTCGGGCCCTGGGCGAGCGACGCCGGCGTCACTTATGCCAATGGCACGGCGCTGGTAGCGTGGCGGGCACGCCCGGCGCCGGGCAATATAATGTATCGGGCGGCGTCTACACCTTCGCCGCCGCCGATGCCGGCGCCGCCGTGCTGATCTCCTACGGCTTCATTCCGGCCGCGATCAACAATGCCTGCATCGAGTGGGTCGCCGAGCGCTACCGCTACCGCACCCGCATCGGGCAGAGCGCGCAGACCGTGCAGGGCCAGCAGACCGCGTCCTACAGCCTCAAAGACATGCCGGATTTCGTCCGCGCCTCGCTCGATCCGTATCGCAGCGTCGTGGGGATTTAGTACGCTGCATCGCGTTGCACGCCGTCTCTTCAGTCGGGCGCGGGCTTGGGCGTGTCGGCCAGCACCGAGTTTGTCAGACTCGAAATGTCCACGCGATGACGCGCGGCCCAGTCGGCCAAATTCGGCGGCCGGTAGCTGGCATTGGTGTTCCAGCGGGCAAAACCGATGCATCGATCGTCTCGTTGACGTTGTTGTTGGTCCCGTCCTCGGCTTGCTTGGGCGGCCCGCCGATCGGCCGATAATAGGGCGGCTGAACAGGCGATAGGCGCCGTACATAAATTCGCGATAAGAGTTGGTGACGTTCGCCTTGAGCTCATCGCCATCGAGATCGACGTCATTTCGGAATGCCAGACCGTGAAGCGATGCTTTTTTCATGATCCAGCGCAGCGGAATTTGCGGCAGGATATCGCTTTCGTATCCGCCACCGACATTGGCGTGCGCGCCGACAAACCATCGTTGCTCGACGCTGGACAGCGGTCGCGGGGGAGGGGCGTCGGGATCCGGATGTGGATTGCCTCACCGTCCACAGCGTCGGCAAAAAGGCCCGCCGATGTTCGTCGACCGCCATCGCGTGAAATCCATGTCGATTGGCCGCCGCAGTCCGGTGGTCATGAAGCGCAGCGTCGACCAGTGAAAGCCCTCGAAGGTGAACCATGGTACGCCCAGGTCGCCGACCGTGTCCCATACGCCGACAAGTTTGATATGGACGGCCATGGAATATTTGAGCATCAACCGCTCTTCGAGCGTGACGTCGCCAGTGTGCCGTTCTTGCGCGCATCAGCAGCGCCCAGATCGTCTTCGCCTCATTGCGGCGATATCGGTTGTAGAGTTGCTTGACGCCGAGCGCGCCGCCGGCCTTCAGCAGGCCGCATTTGGCGATGAATCCGGCGAGGCTGCGCGCCGTATAGGCGCCGCGGCTGAAGCCGAAGATGAATATGTCGTCGCCGGGATCGTAGTGATCGACCAGCCATTGGTAGGCGTCGGTGATGATCTGATCGACGCCCTGGCCGAATACGCCGCCGAGCAGGCCGCTCACGCCTTTTTCATAGTAGGCGAGCTGGAGCGTTCCGTCGGTGTCCGTCGGTGCGCACAGCGATTTGAGCCGCCACACATTGGTGTCGTCGCCGACCGCGTTCCAGGTGCCGTCGAGAAACACCGCGAGCCGTTTCTGCTGCGCGGATCTTCGATATCGCCGGGGCTTCGGCCACGTCATGAACCCTTGAACAGAAACTCAGATGCGATTGCTGATTCTGCTCACGACAATGTTTTGGGGCTGCGTCTTTTTGTTGGCGGCACGGATGATGGCGGTGGCGCAGTCGCCGCCCGCCGCTTATGCCGCCGCCGTCCTCGGCGTGGCGCCGTCGGCGGCTTGCCTTTCACTCCTTATTATATGGCTGCGCGCGGCGTAGATGCAACCGGAGGCTGCCGATGCTGGTGCTTTCGCTGCGTGACCGCGCTTCGGCGGCGCTCGCGGAAATGCCGGAACGCATAAGCGGCGCTCGCGGAAAAAGCAACGCGCTCGCGGCCGAATCGAAGCGAAGGTCCAGCAGAAGCTCGCCGGCGGCGTGCTCAATACGCGCACCGGCGCGCTCGCGCGTTCGATCGTCACCACCATCGAGGATCCGCCCCGGGCATTTCGGTGAGCATCGCCACGTCAGGCGATGTCAATATGCGGCGATCTATGAATTCGGCGGCACCATCCCGCCGCATCAAATCATACCGGACAAGGCCGGGGCACTCGCCTTCGCCATCGACGGCAAACAAGTGTTTGCCACGCGCGTCAACCTGCCGGCGGTGACCATGCCGGAGCGCTCCTATCTGCGCTCGTCGCTTGCTGAGATGGCGGATGAGATTAGGGAAGGGCTGACCGAGGCTGTGTTACACGGGATGAATGACAATATGCCCGTCATGGTCGCTGAGGCGACCGTCACGGAATTTTAGATTAGCGTGCCATGATCATCTATTTTCACAATTATCAGGATGAACTTGATCCCAATAACGGACGCGCGATTTCGCGCGACGTTCAGCTCTATCGGCCTCCTTTTCGACCAAACGCGCGGAAGGCTCCACCGTTCGTAGCCGAATTTTGCGGCGCTAGCGATTTTCACATCACAATCGGGGTCGGTGGCGATTTCGTTTGCATCAATATAGTCGTGTGGACGGCATGCCGCCTTATCTAGTGGCGGTTTCGCACCACCCGCCAATGAAGCGTGGCTGCATTGAATTTCTTTGCGGCGGTACACCTACCCCAATTGGTTCGAGCAATATTCTGACTTTTGAAGAGATAAAGGAAGTTGTCCTTCACTTTCTGAAAACCGGCGAGCGAGCGATAGCGTCTCCTGGCGGCCGGTAAGGCCAGGCGACACTAAAGAAGATGCGGACGTCCGCTCTATTCTTGAAGCATCCGACGTTGACACCCCCTTGCCTTCGCGATCGACGGCAAGCCGGTTTTGGTCGTGCGCGCTAATCTGCCTGCTGGATTTGCTTCTTCGTCCACCGTTGTTCTACTTCTCGCATGAGGACAAACTATGCCTGCCATTACACGCGAGCAGATTTCCGTTGCCTTCTTCGATCTCATCGCGGGCGCCGCGGATTTCACAGCGACCAGCCGGCGGTTCGTGCATTGGGATCAGGTCAACGAGACGCAGATGCCGTTTCTGACCATGCTTAAGACCGGCGAGGTGTGGGGCCGGCAGAATGAAGGTCTGCCGACGCTGACCATCAACGCGCATGTCTTTGTCTATATGTCAGCCGGCATGGACCCGGAGGACGTTCCGGATACCGCCATGAACGCGCTGCTTGACGCCGTCGATGCAGCGGTTGTCCCCAGCGGCGCCGACGTGCTCAACGGCAACAAGCAAACGCTCGGCGGACTGGTGGCGCATTGCTATCCGCTCGGCCCGGTGTTCATCGACACCGGCGATATCGACGGCAAGGCGGTCGCCGCGATCCCGTTCCAGATTTTCGTTCCTTAACGGAACCGCGAATGGCGAGCAGCGAATAGGGAATATTCGTCAAAGCCCACCGGCTTTCCATTCGCTATTCGCCACTTCGCTATTCGCTCTTTTCCACCCAACTCTTGGCACGAGAGATTAAACCCATGACCCAATACGCCTTCGGCAGTGGCACGCTTATCGGCAAACGCACCGACATCACCGGGACGCCGCCGTGCCTGCTCGGAACCTTGCAGGACGTGTCGATTGATTTCGACCGGAAAATCGAGACGCTGCTTGGTCAGTACAGCATGCCGGTCGCTGCCGGCGGCGGCGAATTCAAGATCGCCGGTAAGGCCAAATTCGCCCGGATGCAGGCGACGCAAATCAATAATCTGTTTCTCGGGCAAACCCTCACGGCCAACAGCATGCTGGAAATGACGACGGGCGAGACTGACACTGTTGCTTCTGGATCAGTCACAGTCGCCAATTCATCGACCTTCGTCGAGGATTACGGCGTCTTCTACGCCGCAACCGGGGTGCAGCTGACGCCGGTTGCCTCCTCTCCGGCGCAAGGCCAATACAGCGTGGCGAGCGGCATTTACACCTTCAACTCCGCCGACAACAGCGCTGCGGTACTGATCTATTACAGCTACACCGTCAGCTCGGGGAACAAGATCACCTTGGCTAATCAGCTCACCGGCCCGCTGCCGATGTTCGAAATCTCGTTGAAGGAGACGTTTAGCTATTTCGGCACCAACAAGGATCTCTTGGTGAAGCTCAACGCCTGCGTCTCATCGAAATTGTCGCTGCCATTCTCCAATCAGAAATTCACCGTCGCGGAATTCGATTTCCAGGCGATCGCGGATTCCTCGAACAATATCGGCACCATCAGTCTGAGCGAGTAGCGAAGGCGGCGCGTAGCCTCGGTTCATTCGCCATTCCGCCATTCGCCACTCATTTCCCGCGGAGACCCCTGTGAGCTTTGAACGTGCTGAGCATCTTGATCTTTCAGGCGCCAAGACCGTTCGTCTTGGTGGTCTCGACTGGATTGTCGCCCCGCTGTCGCTTCGGCAAATCCTTGCCATCGCCGATTTCGTGCCAAAGCTCTCGGCGATCGGCGTCGATACTCTGTCCGGTGAACGGCTCACGCCGCTCGCCGAGGTGCTGTGGCACGGGCTGCGCCGCGCGCATCCGCGGCTGACGCGCGACGAATTTCTCGACTTGCCGATCACTATCGCCGAATTGGTCGCGGCTTTGCCGGTGGTGATCGAGCAGGCTGGCGGCCGGCGGATGGAGGCCGGTGAAACGGTCGCGCTGGAGGGCGCCGCGGCCGCGGGGGAAATCTTGGCGGCGAGCGCTTCGACCGCGTCGACTGGCGCGCGCTCGTCGCCGACCTCGTGATCGAACTGCACTGGACGCGCGATCAGGTTCTCGATCAGGTCGACATTGCCTTCCTTGAGGACCTACATCGCGCCTGGGCGGATTTTCCGCCGCTGCGCCGCATGGCCGCCGCCGCGCTTGGTCACAAGCCGCGGGCGCGGGCGTCAAGGAATTATAACGAGCTGATCGCTATGTTCCCGAACGGCGCGATCAGGTGAGGAACAGGTCCGCTCATGGCCGACGACAATGCGGTCCAAATTCGCTTTGGCGCCGATACCGAAGATGCGCTTGCCGGCATCGCCGAGGTCCGCGAGGCGCTTGGCGGACTGACCGCTCCGGTCCGCGGTCTTGATGGCAATCTCGGTCGCCTGAACCAGGCTTTCGGCGACGCACTGCCGACCGCAACGTTGTCGCAGGCGGTTAAGGATTTCAACAATCTCGGCGACGCGGCCGCGCGCGATACGGGGCAAGTCAGCGGATTAAATTCGTCGATCAGATTACTGCATCTTGAGCTGGCTGAGACGAGGACGGTGCTAAACGCCGAGGCCAACCAATTCCAGATCACGCAAAATCAGAAATTCGCCATGCTCGAAGCGGAGACGCGAAGGGAGTATGACGCCGAGTTGGCGCTGTTGGAACAGAAAGCCGCGCTCGGCGAGCTCACCGTACAGCAACGGCAGAAAGTCCTCGATCAGATCACCTTGATGGAGGAGAAGTACCGCATCGACATGATCAAGCTCGACGAGCAGGCGATCGCGCAGCAGCAGCAGATGTGGACGGCCTCGCTCGGCGCGATCGAGGGCGCCTTCAACTCGCAGCTTCGCGGGCTCCTCGCCGGCACCACCAGCTGGTCGCAGGCGTTCAAGAACATTCTCGGCGATATCATCATCAAGTTCATCGAGATGTGCGAGACGATGGTGGTGAAGTGGCTGGCTGCAGAGCTGGCGCAGACTACCGCCACCACGAGCGGAGCAGCCGCGCGCGCGGCGGCCGAGCAGGGCGCTGCAAGCGCGGGAATTCTGGCGAACGCGGCGCACGCGCTGCAGGCGATCATGAGCGACGCGGCACAGACATTTGCTGGCGTGTTTGCATTTTTGGCGCCGGTCATGGGGCCGGCGGCCGCCGGCCCCGCTGCGGCCGCGCAGGCCTCGGTATCGGCTGCGGCGATCTTTGATGTCGGAACGGACTACGTCGTGCGCGGCGGCCTGGCGCTGATCCATCCTGGCGAGACCATCATCCCGGCGGCGCGCGGCTCCGGTCCATTTACCGGCGCCGGCGTCGGACCGCAAATCCATGCGCCGGTCAGCATCAATGTCTCCGCGCTCGATTCGCAAAGCGTCAATCGCTTCTTTAACGACAACCAAAAGCAGATGATGCGGGCGATCAACGACGCGGTCCGGCGCGGCGCGCACCTTGGGTTGCGGGCCATTCATCCGTGATTGGCCATCAATAATCGAGCATGGGGTACATCCAGGGCGTCAATCTGCTGCCGTCGACCGGCGAGTTCACTTACGACACGATCGCCTATCTCGGCCAGCGCGTCACCGAAACGGGCCTGACTTCGATCAATCGCTATGCCAACGGCGGTCCGGTGGCGGGAACCGGATCGACCACGGATTACACCATCGCGATCAACAATCTGCAGGCGGAATTTCCGGGCTGCACGACGGTCTCTTTGGTGATTGCCTGGTTCGGAAATTCGACTGATATCACCGCGTGCCAAATCTACCCGTCGACGACCTACATCAACGGCAGTTTCCGGCAGGCCGCCGGTGGCACCGACGTTTGGCGTTGTTCGAGCCTGACGCAGTCCTCGGCGGGTCTCATCCCCATCCCGCAGATCGGGGGCGCGTTCATCTATGGCGGCACGCCGTCTGACCAGTCGATCGTCCGCTGCATTGGCGATCTGAAATCGCGCGGGCTGCGGGTTGTGTTCTATCCGTTTATCCTGATGACCGCTTCGGGCGAGCCCTGGCGCGGCCGTATCACCTACAACGGAAGTGACATTTCCAGCGCCGCGACCACGGCGGTGAACAATTTCCTCGGCGCAGCGACGACTTCGAACTTTACGCACGACAACGTCAACCTGACCGTCGCCTATTCAGGATCGCCAACGGATTTCACCTTCCGGCGGATGATCCTGCACTACGCCAATCTGTGCGTGGTTGCCGGCGGCGTTGATCTTTTCCTGCTCGGCTCGGAGCTTCGCGGCATCGAGACCATTCGCGGCGCCGCCTGGACCAAAGCCGGCACGACCGGCAGCGACGGCAAGGTGACCTGGGACTATCCGTTTGTCGCTGGTCTGATCCAGCTCGCCGACGATGTTCGCAGTGTGTTTGATGCGGCCTCGCTGACCAAAGATACGGTGAACCTGCACAATCTGATCGCCTATTCGGCCGATTGGTCGGTCTGGATGGGCTTTCAGCATCCGGGCGAAAATGGACAATGGCCGCATCTCGACCAGCTTTATGCCCACGACAATATCGACTTGGTCTCGTTCGACAATTACCTGCCGCTGTCGGATTGGACGACGGGCGACGGTGGCCTGGATGCACAGAACTGGCTTGTGCCGGCGCCAAGCGGGGCGTGGCCGCCGACGTCGGCGACGTTCAACGGCCTCGGCCTGACTGGCCAGCCAACTATCTACAGCATCCCTTATCTGAAGGCGAACATCGAAGGCGGCCAGTATTTCAACTGGTTCTACGACGACAGCAACAACCTCGGCATCGGGCTCGATCCGAACGGCACGGATTTGTGCGTCTCGCTGCCGGAAGGCGACAGGCTCTCGCAAGCGCGCAATCCCTATTTACCCAATCAGCAGTTTTTGGCGAACAAACAGCTGCGCTGGTGGTGGAACAATTAGCACCAGGCGATCTATGACAACGGCAATGGCCGTGGTTGCCGCAAGGCCCTTATACCGAGTGGGTGCCGCAGTCGAAATCGATCACTTTTGCCGAGTACGGTTTTCCGGCGTGCGACCGCGGCACCAATCAGCCCAACGTGTTCTACGGTCCGGCGTCGACCGAAAGCGCGACGCCGTTCTGGTCGATCTGGGATCCGAGCGAGAGTGTCGCCGGCCGCTACGGGCCGCGCCGCGACGACATTCTGCATTTTCGCGCTGCAGGCGGTCTACGAATATTGGGTGACCGACGGGAACAACGAGACCGTCGGCGGCGGCGTGCCGATGATCCAGACCGCGTTCATGTCGGTCTGGAATTGGGACGCGCGGCCGTTTCCGACATTCCCGCAAATGAGCGCAGTCTGGGGCGACGCCGGCGACTGGCCGGCCGGCAATTGGGTCGGCGGCAAGGGGCCGTTCCTGCCCGTGCCGGTACCGGACCCGCCGCTGGCGCCGGGTCCGTATTCGACGTTTCCGGCGGTGCCGACGCTCGGCTGGTCGGTCAATTTCCGCCGATGTTTTTCGACCGAATCGGCGCTGCATGCCTCGGCCGGAGGTTCGCGCAGCAAAATACGCCGCCCGCTCTGGCGGATCGAGCTGAACTACGATCTGCTGCGCATGGCCTCGCCGGACAACGAGCTGCAAGAGATCCTCGGCTTCTTCGAACCGTGCCAGGGCGAGGATGCGCTCGTTCTATTTCGAGCCGCCGACGCTGTCGCCGGTTGCCGCGCAGGCGATTGGCACCGGCGACGGCACGACCACGATGTTCCCTTTCGTTGTGACGATCGGCGGCTATGCGATGACGCCGGCGAATGTCGGCACGGTGCGGCCGTCTATCTCAATGGCGTAGCAATCCGAGCGGCAATTACGCTGTGCAACGGACGGCGCTCGCGCCGTCTGTGACTTTCGCGACTGCGCCGGCCGGCCGGTGTCGCCGTCACCGCGGATTTCGACTGGTACTTGCTCTGCCGCTTCGACGATGACAGCGCCGATGCGGAGGAATTCATGGCCGCAGCTTTACGCGCTGCAGTCGCTCAAGCTGCGCACGGTGCGGTCATGACCACGCCGCCGTCGCTGCCGAGCCTCGCCGGGCTTTCCTGGTCGCGGCACAAGAAGCCCGGCTTTTCGACCCGCGTCGCCTCGCACGCCTCTGGCCGCGAAGTGCGCGTCGCGTTGATGAGCTATCCGCTCTACGAGTTCGAGGCGGTGTACGACGGCCTCGCCTCGTCGGCGACGCGCGTTCGCCGGCCTCGGCACCGCGAGCCTGCAAAGCCTGATGGGCTTTTTCCTGCAGCTGCAGGGCCAGTTCGGCACCTTCCTCTACACCGATCCCGACGACAACACGGTCACCGGCGCAGGCTTCGCAACCGGCGACGGCACGACCACGGCGTTTACGATGATGCGCTCGCTCGGCGGATTTCTCGAACCGGTCGGCTGGGTGACGGCGTTGCCAACGTCTATTTGAACGGCGTGCGCAGTCGGGGGCACGACGGCCTGACGACACCGAACATGCTGACCTTCACCGCGGCGCCGGGCGCCGGTGTCATCGGTCTCGGCCGATTTTTCCTACGCTTTCAACTGCCGCTTTCTCGACGACCAGATGGACTTCGAGGAATTCATGTCGAACCTCTGGAAGCTCGACAGCATGAAATTCCGCAGCGTGAGCTGGCAGCGCGCCATGAAGCCGGCATCGTCCGCGCTCATCACCTACCTGAACAACGCGCGCGCAAATCCCGACGTGCCGCTGCTGATGGCGGACAGCTTTCACGTTCACGCTCGCTTCCGGGCTGATCCTTTGCTACACCAATGTCGACGTGACGTTCACCTACAACGGCAACACCTATCTGGCGAATTCGATCCTGGTCGATGGGCTCAAATACAAGGCCGCGGTCGGGCTCGAAGTCGACCAGCAGCAGATCACGGTCGCCGCGCGGTCGACCGATACCATCACCGGCGGCGCGCCGTTCCTGCAAGCGCTGCGCGACGGCGCCTTCGATGGCTGCGAGATCGTGCGCGACCGCGTGTTTTTCTCCGACCGCATCGGCGGCACGGCGATCGGCGCGGTGACCTTGTTCAAGGGCCGGCTCGGCACCATCGACGAGATCGGGCGCACCAGCGCCAAGCTCACGGTCAATTCCGACCTGGTGCTGCTCGACATCGACATGCCGCGCAACGTCTATCAGCCGACGTGCCTGCACACGCTCTACGATTCCGGCTGCACACTGATCAAGAACGCCTTCGGCATCAGCGGTACGGTCGGTGCCGGCTCCACCGCTTCGATGATCAACTGGACGGGCGCCAACGCCAATTTCCAGCAAGGCACGATCACCTTCACCTCCGGCGTCAATGCCGGCGTGACCGCGACCGTGGGCTCGGCCGTCGCCGGCACGTCACTGACGCTGATCTATCCGCTGGAAAGCGTGCCGTCGCTGGGCGACGGCTTCACCGTCTATTTCGGCTGCGACCACACGCCGGCACCTGCCAGGCCAAGTTCAACAATCTGGCGAATTTCCGCGGCTTTCCTTATGTGCCGCCGCCGCAAATGGCGATCTGAGAACGGTACCGCCGAGCGGATCGCGGGTGGCGGAGGCGCAGCCGAGGTATTCGACGGCATCGACGAGCGCCAGCGCGCCGCCGTCGTCGCCGAGGCGCGCTCGTGGATCGGCACGCCGTATCACAATTGCGCCGACATCAAGGGCGTCGGCGTCGATTGCGGCATGCTGCTGGTGCGCGTCTTTGTCGATACTGGGCTGTGCCAGCCGTTCGATCCGCGGCCTTATCCGATCGATTGGCATCTGCATCGCGGCGAGGAGCGCTATCTCGGCTTTGTTTTCGACCGCAGCCGCGAAGTCACCGAGCCGCAGCCGGGCGACGTCGATGGTGTTCCGCTACGGCCGCAGCTACGCGCACGGCGGCATCGTCACCACGGCACGGCCGCTGACCATCGTGCACGCCTTCCATCCGGCGCGCATGGTTCTCGAGGAGGAGATCGCACAACACCGTGCTTGCCGACGCCGGCGCGGGCAGCCGCGCTTCTTCAGCCTTGGGCGACAGAGAGCCATGAGCGGGCTGTTTGGCTGCGCGGCGAACAGACCAGCACGCGATCGACGCCGGACTATACCGGCCTGCAAATCCAGACCGCGGTCAACACGCTGCCGGTGCCGATCGTTTGGGGCGCGTCCAAGCTCGCGCCGAACGTCATCTGGTACAATAATTTTCAGACCTCTCAGGGCGGCGGCAAAGGCGGCGGGAAGGGCGGCCTTTTCGGCGGCGGCGCTTCGGAAACCACCTACAGCGCCGCGGTGATCATGGCCCTTTGCGAAGGGCCCGATCACCGGGATCAACCAGATTTGGAGGACCAATCGGTCTATACCTTGAGCGAGCTCGGGTTGTCGCTGTTTACCGGCACGACGCCGCAAAGCGCGTGGAGCTACCTCGCAACCGCTTATCCGTCGCAGGCGCTCGCCTACCAGGGCACCGTTATGTGTGCTCATCGGACTACAGCCTCGGCGACAGCGCGACGCTCGACAATCATAATTTTGAGGTGCAGGGCGCTTTCGTCGGCAGCGGGATCAACGGAATCGATGCCGATCCCGCCGAGATCGTGAACGATTTTCTGGTCAATGCCCAATATGGCGTCGGCTTTCCGTCAGCATCGATCGACGCGACGACGCTGTTCGGCGCCGGTGGCGACGCGTCGTTTCAGACCTATTGCAAGGCCATCGGTCTTGGCCTGAGCCCGGCGCTGACCGATCAGGAGCAGGCGTCGAGCATCCTGGCGCGCTGGCTGCAACTGACCAACACTGCGGCGGTCTGGTCCGGCGGACTGCTAAAGCTTCATTCCTTATGGCGACACGGTCACGACGGCCGGAACGCAAGTCACCGTCAGCCAGCAGCGGGAAATCGGCGAGGTTCCTTCCGGCGGCGGCAATCCGGCCGCGATCACGGTCTGCAATTCGGCGTATTTCGTATCCAATGGCGGCGTAACCTATTCCAGCACCGGCGCGCCGCTGACCTATATCGGGACGTCGTGGCCCACAACGGCCGGCGCCTACGGATTGTCGCCGAACGGCACCTATCTGTTCGCTTACGGCGATGAGGGCTCGAACGTCGAAATCACTTTCACTTACGAGATCGCGGCCTCGTTTTCACCGAACCTCACGCCGATCTACGATCTCACCGACGACGATTTCAAATTTGAGAACAACGAGGACCCGCTGCAGGTCTCGCGCTCGGACCCTTACGAGGCCTACAATGTCTGGCGTCTGGAAGTCGCCGATCGCGACAACGCCTACAATCTCACCCGATAGAATCGCGCGACCAGAACGCGGTCGAACTGTACGGCATGCGGATCGCCCCGACCGTCACCGCGCACGAAATCTGCGATCGCAATGTCGGGCTGATCTCCGGCCAGCTGATGCTGCAGCGTGCGGTCTACATCCGCAACACCTACAAATTCCGGCTGTCGTGGGAGTGCTGTCTGCTCGATCCGATGGACTTGGTCACGGTGACCGACACAGTGCTCGGTTTGTCGCGTGCGGCCATTCGCATCACCGAGATCGAGGAAGATGAGAACGGCTTTCTGAGCGTGACCGCGGAGGAATTCCCGCTGGGCGTCGCGACGGCAACGCTCTATGCGACGCAATCGGCGAGCAACAATCCGATCAACCGCGCGGTGGCGGCCGATCCCGTCAACGCCCCCATTATTTTTGAGCCGCCGTCGGCGCTGCTTGGCGCGACCGCCCAGGTTTGGATCGCCGCGTCCGGGGGAGCGGGCGGGGTCGCCGATCCGAATTGGGGAGGCTGCAATGTTTGGCTGTCGAGCAACGGTACGTCGTACAGCCAAATCGGCACCATCGTTGGTCCGTCGCCGCAGGGCGTGCTCACGGCGTCGCTTGCCTCCTACAACGGCACTAATCCGGATACTGTCCATACGCTCGCGGTAAACATGGCGGAAAGCGGCGTGGCGTTAGTGACGGCAAGCGACCTCGATGCGCAACTGGCTAATATGCTGTGCATCGTCGATTTCGAGTTCGTATCGTATGCGACCGCGACTTTGACGGCCGCGAACAAATATTCGCTGACCTATCTGTATCGCGGTCTCTACGGCACTGCGATCACCTCACATTCGACCGGCGCACAATTTGCATTTCTCAACGGCAGCGGGATCTTCAAGTACGATTTGTCGGCTCGGTACGTGGGTCGCGAGATCTATATCAAGCTGCAAAGCTTCAACGTCTTCGGTGGCGGCGTCCAGAACATTGCGGCGTGCACCGCCTACACCTACACGCCGAGCGGGACCGCTATCGATCATCCGGTGGCGCGCTCCTGGATGACCGCAACGCCGATGGACATGGGATCGGTCACGACAGCGTCCGGGGTCGAAGACGATTTCGGCGTTCCATTCACACTCGCTGTCGAACTCGATGTCGATCTTGGCGCCGCTTGATTCTTCGCGCTCGTAAGTCGCCGTCTTCCAACGCGACTTGCTCGCACGATTAACCGACGTCTCGAACGGGCGCGAGCAGGGAGCAAACAATGACAACCGCCGTTCAGGTCCAGTATCGCCGCGGAACTGCCTCGCAGGTCGCGAGCTTTGCCGGCGCGGAAGGCGAGATGGTGATCGACACGACCAACAACCGCGTCGTGGTGCAGGATGGCGCGACGTCGGGCGGCTGGCCGGCGGCCAAGCTGTCCGAGGTGGTGCCATCGGTAAACGGACTGACCGGGACGCTCACAATCGCGGCCAATGACGGCGACGTCGTCACCGCGTCGGGTTCGACCATCACGCTCGGCGGCCCGGGGGGTATGGTCAACAAGTTTCGCAACGGCACGATGGATGTCTGGCAGCGCGGGACGGGTTCGGTCACTGTCACCACTGCCAGTGCTTATGTAGCGGACGGCTGGATCGTGCTCCCGACCGGCGCCAGCGTGACTGCGGCGCAGGCCGGCGGTCGCCTATTGACCAAAGGCAGTTTGCAGGTGACCGGCGCTGCTTCTGTCACCGACTTGATCGTCAAACAACGTGTCGAGAGCCTGATTGCCGCTGCATTTTGCAGTCAGACCGTCACGGTACAAGCACAAATTTATAACGGCACCGGCGGCTCGATTACGCCGCTGTTGACCGTCAAACACGCGGGCTCGCAGGACAATTGGACAAGCCCGACGACCGACGTGAATGCGATCAGCCTCCAACCCTGCGCCAACGCCGCGTGGACGCAGGTCGGTTACACGTTTTCGGCCAACACAAACTCTTACAATGGGGTCGAGATTACGTTCGACTTCGGCAACAATTTCGGCGCCAACACCAAGAGCATTCAAATCACCGAGTGCGATATCCGCGTTACTCCGGGTGTCGCAATCGGCCTCAATGCCAATCCGCCACCGCCGGAGCTGCGTCCGGTTGCGACTGAGCTCTCGCTCTGCCAACGCTATTTCGTTGGGTGGACGTCGACAGCTGCCAATTCGCCGTTTGCCAGCGGATTTGTCGACACGGCGACCAGTGCATTGTTCGGATTATTCTACTCTGCCGGCATGCGGACGGCGCCAAGCTTCAGCTTTTCCGCCAGTAGCACGTTCCAGGTTCGTCCCGCCGGTGGTTCCGCCATCACGGCAACCGCCATCAGCGCGAGTGCTGTCACCTCACAATCAGCTCAGATCGCTCTGACGATCAGCGGAGCTAGCGCCGCGAGCGGACTGCTGCGCGATGCCGGCAGCGCGAACTCATACATTCAGGCCAGCGCAGAGCTTTAATCCGAGCCGTTTTTGCGCTTAGCCGCAGTTCAGCAGCGTGACTTCTTAGGACGTCACGCGGTTCGACTCCAAACCCACAAAACGGAGAATCGCCCATGGGCGGAAGGAGCGTCGCGGCGCTCGCCGCGTGCGCGTTCGCGTGCGGCGTGGCCGCGGCTTCGGCGCGCGACGACGGCCGGTACGCAACAATGAATCCGGCACTGCACGCTTGGTTCGATCAGCTGGCAAGCGGCAAGGGTCTCTGTTGTTCCTTTGCCGATGGTTTCAGCATCGCGGATGTCGATTGGGATACCGATGGCGTCCGCTATCGCGTTCGGGTCGAGGGTCGCTGGATCGACGTGCCCGAGGCGGCAGTCGTAACCGAGCCGAACCGGTTCGGGCCTGCCGTCGTATGGCCTTATCAGGACGCCGACGGCCGCACTCAGATCAGATGTTTCCTCCCGGGAGCAGGCGCATGACGAATATCTGGCCGTTACAGAGTGACTGCGTGTCGTTCTATGGCGATCCCCGAGCAGCAAGTTGGCTGCACGGCAATACCGTTGACGTGCCGTGTCCGTGGCCGCTGCACATGGGGCAAGTCGCCATCGCGCACATCCTCATCCACAAGAAATGTGCGGAGAGTCTGACGCGCGTACTCGACGCCGTATGGGAAGCGACCGGCAAAAGTGTCGATACGATCAAAAAGCTTCGCTACGACGTGTACGACGGCAGTTACAATCTTCGCAACATTCGCGGCAGCGCCGCCTCGTTGTCCATGCACGCTTTTGCCGCCGCGATCGATTGGGATGCCGCCGATAATGAACAACACGCGCAGCGGCACCTCTTCCAGAACGACAGCCTGCTGGTCGTAAAATTCAAGGAAGCGGGATGGATCTGGGGCGGCGATTGGTCGCCTGCTTCGGTCGACGCGATGCACATGCAGGCCGCACGCGTTCACGCCTGAACTCAAACGGAGTAGCCGATGACCACGCAAGCGCAGCTCGACGCTGCGTTTAACGCCGCGCGCGCCTGGATCAACCAGCAAGCGGGTTTTTACGCCAGCATGATCTCGGACGCTGCGGTGCGAGATCTTTGCCAGGTCGTGCTCGACGCGGCGGCGCCGACAAATACCAATCAAACAAAGGAGCCAAAACCATGAACCAGGACCAGCTTGGCGGCATCGTGCGCGCCGTCGTTCCGCCACTCATCACTTGGCTGGTGGCCAAAAACGTTATCCCTGCGGGATCGGCTGACACGGTGATTTCCGCCGCAGTTGCAATCGCGGCGGCGGCTTGGAGCGTCGTCACCAACAAAACCGGAAAAGTCATCGGCGGCCAATCATAGCGCCACACCCGTCAGTGCATTTTATCCAAAAAATGAAGAGGAGATTACCGCATGCGTAAGCTCATGCTCGGCGCCGCTTTGGCATCGTTCTTTGCCGTTGGCGGCTGCGCCAGCATTTCGCCCAACGGCACCATCACTCTGACGCCCACCGGACAGACGGTGGTGAATGACATCAAGGGTGCGTGCAGTATCGCAGCTGATTTGACCGCAATCACCGCCCTGATCGCTACTTTTCCGATTGGCACGGCCGCAGAAGCGATTGCGCAGGCGTTCTGCGCGACAGTCAACGCCGTACCGGTCAGCGCCAAACTGAAGGCGACGCCGGTCGCGCCAAATGCCGTCGAGATCAATGGCGTTATCGTTCCCTACGGCCGGCTGGGCGTGCGGCTCAAAGCAACGCCGGGGTTCGTGGTGCTTAACGGGGTCGTCGTGCCGTACGCGCGCCCGAGCACGCGGCCATGACGTTCAAGCTTGGCAAGAAGCCGGCGCGGCCCGGCGCGGTGCGGCTCAAGTTCGCGAGCTACAGCAATGCAGCCGGGTTGCCGCCGGTGCCGCCCACCTTCGGGCATGATGCCGCCATTGGTGGGCACGACTGGGGAATGTTCGCGAACGATCGCTACGGCGACTGTGTGTGGGCCGGTGCCGCGCACGAAACGATGTTGCTGGCGCGCGAAGCCGGCAACGCCATTACGTTCATCGACGCAGCCGTGCTTGGCGACTATGCGGCTGTTACCGGCTTCGATCCGGCGAAACCCGAAACCGACCAAGGTACCGATGTGCAACAAGCCGCAGAGTATCGCCGCACAACCGGAGTCATCGATGCGCACGGCAGCCGGCACCGCATCGCGGCCTATCTGGCGCTGAAGCCCGGCAATCTCCAGCATCTGTATCAGGCCACGTACTTGTTCGGTGCCGCCGGTATTGGCCTGCAATTGCCTGCCACGGCGCTCGAACAAAGCAAACAGGGGCAAACGTGGGACGTCGTTGCCGGCGCGCCAATTGACGGCGGCCACTACGTGCCGCTGGTCGGTCGCCAGGCAGCAGGGCTGCACGTCATCAGCTGGGGGACGGATCAGGTAATGTCGGAGACATTCCTCAAACAATATTGCGATGAGGCCATCGCCTACGTGTCGCTGGAATGTCTGGTCAACCAGAAATCTCCTGAGGGCTTTTCGTACGCCGATTTGATCAGTGATTTGGCGGCGCTTTCCTGAATCGGTAATGAAAAGTGAGCGCAATCAATGCCCGGCAAACTCGATGACATCAGTCGTGTGATCGGTGCGATCGAAACGAGCGTGCGTGATCTGCGCCGCCGCGCCGACGAAGACCGTGAAACCCGCGATCGCTGGTATGCGGAAAGCCGCACCGCGATTGCCGCGCTCACGCAAAAGATCGATCAGCACGCCGCGGCGGTCGAGATGCTGCGACCGGCTGTTGCCGCGCTGGAACTTTCCAGGTCGAAGCTTGCGGCGTGGGCCTCGATCGGGTTTGCTGGGGTCGTGGTCTTTGGCTGGGTCGTTGAGGCCGCGGTTAAGTGGGCGCTGACGCGCGCGTTATCGCACTTTCCCTAGTGCGCCGCCTTGATGGACTTGCAGGCGCCGGTTCATCCCGGTTGAAAGAGGAGCCGGCATTCGGCAGATACCCGCAAGAGGGTATCGCTAATGCCGATGGGTCGGGAGTCCAAGTACGCGTGCGGTGGGGCCGGGGCCTTCATCGCTCTCTATGTGCTGCTCGCTTACATCTTGTTGCCGTCGACCTGGCGGCATTACGAGCACCAGAAAAGCCTTGCGACGCTCGATGTGACCACGCGCACGCGGGATGGCATTCCGGGCGATCCGATCAATCTTGGGCTGGTCGGGTCGCGCGACGACCTGATCTGCGCCATGCACGCCGCGGGCTGGTATCCGGCCGATCCGATCACGCTCATCTCCAGTCTGAAAATCGCCGGCAGCGTTATGATGGACCGGCCTTACCACGGCGCGCCGGTCAGTCGTCTATATTACGACGGCAAGCGTCAGGATTTGGCGTTCGAAAAGCCTGCCGGCAAAAGCGCCGACCGGCGGCATCACGTGCGCTTTTGGGAAGCGCTCGAGCGCGGGCAAGAGGGGCGCATCGTCTGGCTCGGCGCCGTGACCTTCGACCGTGGTGTCGGCTTCAGCCACCGTGACGCGCAAATTACCCACCACATCGCGCCCGACATCGATGCCGAGCGCGATCTGCTCATCGCCGATCTGGGCGACGCCAAGGTCGTCACCGATACCTACGAAGTCAGTGGCGTCGGCCCGATGGTCAACGGCCGCAATGGCGAGGGCGACCGATACTTCACCGACGGCGAGATCAAGTTTTCCGTTCTGGTGGGAGGCTGCGGCAAGACGGTAGCGACTGAGACAGCACTCAGCGGTCCGCCGCTGATCGAAGCAAAAAATCGGGCGTGGGCGGCGGTCGCGAACATTGTGCGGTCCTGGATGGGTGTGATGCGCTGACCTGCCGGCAGGCGTGCGTGCGGTGCACAAAATTTGGACTTCGGTCGCCGCCATGCATAGCATCGGCTTTCGTCCTTAAATAATAATATAATAAAATCAATACTTTAGAGACTGGCACATCATTTGCTCCCTGCTTCAGCGAAGGCAACGGGGCCTGCCGGGGACTTTGACCAAGTCTATCGGCGGGCCTTTACGCATTTGGGAGCCGGGTCATGGATTATGTGAAACCAGCGGACGTCGCCTCCGCCATGGTCAATGCGGGGCGGATCAAGCTGGCGCTATCCCCCGTCGATCTTGTCATCCGTGGCGCCCTTGCTGGCAGCATCCTCGCGGCGGCAACCAGTCTTGCCATCACCGGCGCGGTGCAGACCGATCAGCCCTTGGTCGGTGCATTGATCTTCCCCGTGGGACTGATCCTGATCGTGCTGCTCGGTCTTGATCTCGTCACCGGCAGTTTCGGTTTGTTGCCGCTGCCGTGGCTTGAGAACGATACCGACGGCAAAACCATTCTGGCCAATTGGGGCTGGGTGTTCCTCGGCAATCTGATCGGCAGCGTCGTCTACGGCGGACTACTGGCGATCGTGCTCACGAATTTCGGAGCCACGGCGCCGGCCGGTGTCGCTGCCAAGATCATCGCCATCGCCCAGGCGAAGACCACGGGTTACGAGGCGCTCGGCTACGCCGGCATGATCACCGTGTTCGTCAAGGCGATCCTCTGCAACTGGATGGTCTGCCTCGCCATCGTCGCAGCAATGACGACGTCGTCGACGATCGGCAAGATCGCGTGCGCCTACATGCCGGTCTTTATCTTCTTTGCTCAGGGCTTCGAGCATTCGGTCGTCAACATGTTCATCATTCCGACCGGAATGATGATGGGCGCGAAGGTTACCGTCGCGCAATGGTGGGTGTGGAACCAGATCCCGGTCACGCTCGGCAATCTTGTTGGGGGCTTCGTATTCACGGGGCTCGCGCTCTATATCACCCACAAGCCCCGCACCGCGGCGCCGGCGCCACTCGCCGCGCCGACGCGCGTACCGGCCGAATGAGCGAAACCGACCTCAAACAGGCGGCCGCGGAGCAGACCGGCGACTTCAACCCCGAACAAAAACGCTATCTCGAAGGGTTCGTTGCCGGTGTGCAAATTGCCAAGGCGGCCAAGAGCGTCGCCGGCGCCTCCGGCGGCGGCGGAACAGTCGCGGCCGCCGAACCGGTCGGGCCGGACGCAGCCGGCCTGAAAGCGCAGAACCGGCTCATCTCCTCCGGCGGTAAACTTTCCGACCAGGAAAAATTCAAGCGCGAGCAGCATCCGTTCGATACTTACGAGCGGCTGAGGGATCACGCCGCCAAGGGCGAATATCCAAAGCCGCCGGACAATTTCCGCTGGCGCTTTTTCGGCCTGTTTTACGTCGCGCCGAATCAGAACTCTTATATGTGCCGGCTGCGGATCCCGAACGGTATCCTCAAAGCCGCGCAATTCGCCGGGCTCGCCGATCTCGCCGAGCGTTACGGTGGCGGTTACGCCCACGTCACGACGCGCGCCAACATTCAGATCCGCGAAGTCAAAGCACATGACGCGGTCGCCATGATCGAGGCGGTGCAGGATCTGGGGTTGTGCTCGCGCGGCTCCGGCGCCGACAACATCCGCAATGTCACCGGCACACCGACCGCCGGCATCGATCCGCAGGAGCTGATCGATACCCGCCCGTTTGCGCGCGAATGGCATTTCCACATTCTCAACGACCGCGGGCTCTACGGCCTGCCGCGCAAGTTCAACGTTGCGTTCGACGGCGCCGGCGCCATTGCGGTGCTGGAGGACACCAACGACATCGCCTTTCAGGCGGTGCAGGTGAACGAGGGGTTCGGGCTTGCGCCCGGGGTCTGGTTCAAGCTCGGGCTTGGCGGCATCACCGGGCATCGCGATTTTGCGCGCGACACCGGCGTGCTGGTGCAGCCGAACGACGCGTGCAAAGTGGCAGACGCGGTGGTGCGCCTGTTCATCGAACACGGCAACCGCGCCGACCGCACCAAGGCGCGTCTGAAATACGTGCTCGATGCCATGGGCATCGAGAAATTCGTTGCTTTGCTGGAGGAAAAGCTCGGCCGGAAATTCGACCGCGCGGTGCCCGGCGCCGTTGCACCGCGTCCGGTGTTTGATCGCACCGCACATCTTGGCGTTCACCCGCAGAAGCAGGACGGACTGAACTGGATCGGCATCGTCGTGCCGGTCGGCTATCTGTCGGTGGCGCAAATGCGTGGCCTTGCCGACATTGCGCACGACCTCGGCGACGGCGATCTGCGGCTTACGGTGTGGCAAAATCTGCTGATTTCAGGTGTCGCGATCGCTAACGTGGCAGCGGCCAAGGCGCGGATCGAAGCGCTCGGTCTTGCGATTGAAACCAATCCGATCCGCGCCGGCCTTGTGGCCTGCACCGGCAATACCGGCTGCAAATTCGCGGCGTCCGACACCAAGCGCCACGCCGAGGAGATCGCACGCTGGTGCGAAGCGCGCGTTGAACTCGACACGCCGGTCAACATTCACCTCACCGGCTGCCACCACTCGTGCGCGCAGCATTTTGTTTCCGAGATCGGGCTCCTCGCTTGCAAGGTCCAGGCCGATGAGGAAGCCGATCCGGTCGAGGGTTACCACATTCTGGTCGGCGGCGGCTTTGGGCCAAACGCGGCGCTCGGACGCGAAATTTATCGCGATGTCGTTGCCGAGGACGCGCCGCGCACCATCGAGCGGATTCTCAAAGCTTATCTTTCGCACCGCGCCTCGCCTGAAGAGACATTTCTCGCCTTCGCGCGCCGCCATGAGATTGGCGCGTTGCAAGCCATGACCGAGCTTGAGGCGGCCGCATGAGCATGACGCAGCGGCCGCCGATCCCGTCATTCATTCCCGAATCGGCGCCGTTTACGCCCGAGCAGCGGACCTGGCTCAACGGTCTGTTCGCCGGACTTTTCGACTTGCAGGAGAGCGTGACGCCGCTGTCGACCGTCGATGCCGCGAAATTACTCGACGGATTGATCGATGGCGCCGCTCTACCGTCTGCGGCAGAACCCGAGGATGACGCCGCCCCGTGGCACGATCCCGTCATCGCCTTGCCAGACCGTATGAAGCTTGCAGAAGGCAGGGCGCTGCCACGCCGGCTGATGGCGGCCATGGCGCAGCAGGATTGCGGCCAGTGCGGCTATAATTGCAAAGACTACGCCGACGCGCTGTTTGGCAAATCTGAGAAGCGGCTGAACCTCTGCGTGCCGGGAGGCAAAGAAACCTCCCGCGCGCTCAAGCAACTTTATCAGGAGCTTGATGGTGCAGCGGCCGCTGCGGCGGAGCCGATAGCGGCCCGACCGGCGTCAGCGCTCGCCACAGCACCGGGACGCTCCCGCGACAATCCGGTCTACGCCACCTTCCTCTCCCGCCGCCGCCTCAACAAACCGGGCTCCGAGAAGGAGACTTGGCACGTCGACATCGACCTTGCCGGCACCGATCTCGATTACGTGGTCGGCGATTTATTCGGCATCTTTTCCGCCAACGATCATCATCTGGTAACGGCAGTACTTGCCGCGCTTGGTGCCCCGGCGGGTTTTCCGATCGGCGACCGAAGCTTGCGCGAGGTTCTCACCGACGGCGTCGCGCTGTCGCCGGCGCCTGACATGCTGTTCGAGTTGATTTCGTATCTCACTGGCGGTGAGCGCAAGCAAAAGGCCAAGCGGCTGGCCGCCGGCGAAGACCCCGATGGCGATGCTGCGACACTCGACGTGCTCGCCGCTCTCCACAAGTTCCCCGGCATCAGGCCCGATCCCGAAGCCTTCATCGAGGCGCTCGAACCGCTTCAGCCGAGGGTTTATTCGATTTCCTCATCGCTCAAGGCCAACCCCGGCCGGGTTTCGCTCACGGTCGATGCGGTGCGCTACGAAATCGATAAGCGCACCCGGCTTGGTGTCTGCTCGACCTTCCTCGGCGGCCGCATTGCGCCGGGCGAAAAGATCAGAGTCTACGTGCAGAAAGCGCAGCATTTCGCGCTGCCCGACGATCCGGGAAAACCGATCATCATGATAGGGCCCGGCACCGGGATTGCGCCATTCCGCGCCTTCCTGCACGAGCGGCAGGCGGTCATGGCGCCGGGGCGCAACTGGCTGTTCTTCGGCCACCAGCGCAGCGACTACGATTTCTTTTATGAGGAGGAGCTGGTCGCGATGCGTTCGGCCGGGCACCTGACGCGATTGACGCTCGCCTGGTCGCGTGATGGCAAGGAGAAAACTTACGTGCAGCACCGTATGCGCGAAGTCGGACGCGATCTGTGGTCATGGCTCAATGACGGCGCGCACGTCTATGTTTGCGGCGACGCGCTGCGCATGGCCAAAGATGTCGAAAACGCGCTCACCGACATTGTCGCCGAACAAAGCGGCCGCAACGCCGCCGAGGCGGCAAAATTCATCGCCGAGCTGAAAGCCCAAGGCCGCTATCAGGCTGACGTTTATTAGGCGCTACTGACGCTGGCGCCGCTCCAACGTCATCTGCATCCCGTGCCGGGGCCGTAGCGTGATGAGGCCTTGCGGTTCGACCGGATGACCGGGTTTGAGATGCAGCCGGTAGCGTTGCGCGATGGTGGCGAGGATAAGGATCGCTTCGGTCATGGCGAATGCAGCGCCGATGCAGATGCGTGGTCCGGCGCCGAACGGGATGTAAGCAAAGCGCGGACGCGCGGTGACGCGATCGGGCAGGAACCGCTCCGGATCGAAGCGATCCGGATGCTCCCATAGCTGCGGCTTGCGATGTAAGAGCCACGGCATGATCAGCACCTCGGCGCCGGCCGGAATGCGATGGCCAAGAATTTCGTCGGGCGCGATTGGTTGACGCCCGGTGGTGTGCGCCGGCGGATAGAGGCGCATCGATTCCTCGATCACCATGCGGGTGTAACGAAGGTTGGCGACGTCGGCGTAATCCGGGGTGCGGCCGCCGAGCACTTCACGCAGTTCGTTATAAAGCTTCGCTTCCACCGCTGGGTGTTGCGAGAGCAGATACCAGGTCCAGGTCAGCGCCAGCGAGGTGGTCTCGTGGCCAGCCATGAAGATGGTGACCACCTGATCGCGCACTTCCTGCCCGGACATGCCGCCACCGGTCTCGCTATCGCGTGCGGCGAGCAGGCGGGCGAGAAGATCTTTGGGCTCGGCATCGGGTGCTCGGCCCCGCTCGGTCAGGAGCCGGTCAACCTTGCGGTCGAACTCATCGAAAATTCCATCCGTAGGCAGCGGCGAGATCAGCCGCGCGAACCATTGCGGAAAATGCAGGAGGTCAAATACGCTTGGCCGTACCAGCGTCTGATACTGGCTGACGCCGCCCTCGACCACGTCGACGATCTCGTCGGAATCGGAAGAAAACATCGCGCGCGAGATGATGTGCAGGGTCACATGCATCATCGCCGCTGCAACATCCAATTCGCGCGGCTCGGGCAACGCGTCCCATTTCGCCAGCAATTCCTCGGTGACGCCGGTCATGATCGGCGCATAGCCGATGACGCTGCGGGGATCGAAAGAGGGCGCCATGATGCGGCGGTGCCGCCGCCAGGTCTCGCCTTCGCTGGTCAACAGGCCGCGGCCGAGGCCGGGCTCAAGCAGGCGCCGGCCGACTTCCGATTTGGTGTAGTTCGCGGCGTTATCGAGCAGGACATATTTTATCGCGCCAGGTTCGTTGAGGATGAACATGCGCCGCCATAAAATACGCTGCGCGATAATGTCGGCGGCGAAGTTCTCAGGAGGGTGGGCAGCGAGCGCGTTATCGCGCATGTCGCGCAGCGATCGCCGCATGCTGGTCGGGCCTTCCGGCCGGCGCGGTGCGGCAAGAGTTGGAAATTCGGCACTGTCGATGACGCTCATCGCCGCCTCGCGGTCAGGACCCTTCGCTCGAGCGAACTTTAACATTCACTATAGCAAAGGATTGTGGCCGGGAGCGCCGAATAAAGCTGCCGGCGTTTTCGTTGACCGGAAAAGGGTTTAAGGCCCACGAAGCGATGCGTTTGCGCGCTCTCCGGCCTTGTGATCGACATGAAGCGATTGCTATAATTGTACGATGGGGAAGCAGGGGTTGCGCGCTCGCGCAAAGGATTATTGGCCAGCCGCCCGCGAGGGCGGGGCGCGACTAAATCCGATAGTCACCTCGTTTGTCGCGATATCCTTGACCCTCCTGCCGGCGCTGGCAGGGTGTTCGTCGTTTTCTTCGCCGTCTTCCCCAGCGGCCCAGACTGCGGCCGCACCCTCGCCGCTTCCAGATGAAGCGGGGACGTCCGGCTATCCGTATCCCAAACAGTCGCTGGTCGAGTTGTTCAGGGACTCAACGGACGCCGCGCCGGCCACGCCAAATGCGCCGCGTCCGCCGACCAGTTATACGCCCGCGGGTCAGCCATACCCTGCGAACCAGCCGGCTTACGGCGTACCCGTTGCCGCCGCTGCTCCCCCGCCTTCACCCCCGCCTCCAGCCGACAATGCGGCCGTCGGTTACCCGTATCCCAATCAATCTCTCATGGATCTGTTCAAGGATTCGACGAACCCTTCGCCACCCGTGCAAAATACACCGCGTCCGCCGAGCACTTACACGCCAGCGGCCCAGCCCTAAGCCGCAAACTTGCAATGTCGCGGGTTCAACTGAACCACTGGCGTCCGCCGCTACACCAGGCAATTCAGACCGATAGCGTCCGTCTATCCGCAGCAATCGTGTTCGGCATCTTCGCGAAATAGTTTGCCGGGACGAACGCCGCGCGCGCAGCGCGATGGGCGCCAAGTTCAACAATCTTGAACGACGGCCACCCCGTTCGCGAAGCTCAATCGGGACCGAATGTCAGCTTCGCCGAAAGGACGAGGTCGCTTTCCGAAACCACGCGTTCATGGGCTTCGCTTTTGCTCTTGATCCGATAGCGGGTGTTTCCGCCCTCTGCCGGCCGCAGACTGATGATTTGGTAAGTTCCGCTGGCCGCAGAACGTAGAGACGAAGGGATCAGATCGACGGTTTGCCCGACTTTGAACTTATGGACGCCATCTGTCATCGCCGATGCTCCCTACCATTGTGCGGGCCGCGCCGTTTTGTCCGACGCGGTCTGCCTCACGCTTTAACTGCACTCTTTTTGCTCATGCGCCACAGCTGATAGCCGGAATCTTTGATCGCTGTTTCGATCAACTCGCGCGACAGCTGGTACGGCGGCTCGCGGTCCGGAGCGATGGCGCCGACGGCGCGCCACGGCCTGAACTGGCTCGGCAATTGCGAGCCGGCGAGATCGCCGCCGAACGCGCGCAATCGAGGACTTTTCTCGGATTTGAAAATGAAGATTCGCATGGTTCCCGCCTATCTTTGCCCTCGCATCGTCGCCGGTTTCGGTGTGTGCTCGGGCATGGCAGGTCACCGTCGGCGGAATTGACTGCGTTGCGGCGGACGACTGGCCGCCGAAGCTCTTTCGTCCTTGTGCCGGAAAATCAACCGCCCTTTTTCCAGGTCGTAGGGCGAAACTTCGACCGTTACCCGGTCGCCGGCCAGCGTTTTGATCCGGTTCTTCTTCATGCGCCCGGCGGTATAGGCAACCAGCGCATGGCCGTTGTCGAGCTCAACGCGGTAGCGCGCGTCGGGCAGGATTTCGGTGACAAGACCCTCGAATTGAAGAAGTTCTTCTTTGGCCACGTCATGATCCTTTGGCAGGCGCGGTGCGGCGCGGCTCGTGGCGAGCGAGGTCACGTCCTGGTGCGCCGTGGCTGTGCAAGAAGCGAACGGATGCGATCCCGTTCGCGGTCTCTGACGAATGAGAATGATCGTGATGGTGCCGCTCTCGCGCCGCGCCGTTGTGGTGCTGTTGCCGCCGTTTCGCGGGCCCACCGGGTGAGGATCGCACGCCGCCGCCTTTGCCGCGCGGCGGCTCGGACTGACGTCCCGGCGTCCGCCGGTCGGTCGCAGGAATGGACATGCGGATGAGCTTTTCGATATCGCGCACGTATGCCGTCTCTTCGCCGTCGCACAGCGAGATCGCGACGCCCTCTGCGCCGGCACGCGCGGTCCGGCCGATGCGGTGGACGTAGGTTTCCGGCACATTCGGCAGATCGAAATTGATCACGTGGCTGATGCCATCGACATCGATGCCGCGTGCCGCAATATCCGTGGCGACGAGAATTCTGGTTGCGCCTTTGCGAAAAGCGGCGAGGACCCGCTCGCGCTGGTTTTGCGATTTGTTGCCGTGAATAGCGTCTGCGGCGATGCCCGCCTTGAGCAAACCGCGCGCGACCTTGTCGGCGCCGTGCTTGGTTCGGGTGAAAATCAGGGCGCGATCGATCGCCTCGTGCCGCAACACGTCGATGAGGACGGCGGACTTGGCGGCGCGATCGACGCGGATGAGACGCTGCTCGATTCGCTCCGCGGTAGTAGCGACCGGCGCAACCGCCACTCTGACTGGATCGCGCAGCATGTGGGCAGCGAGTTCGGCGATGGCGTTAGGCATTGTCGCCGAAAGCATCAGTGTCTGGCGATTTACCGGAAGCTTCGCGACGATTTTGCGGATGTCGTGGATGAATCCCATGTCGAGCATGCGGTCGGCCTCATCAAGGACGAGACACTCGACATTGTCGAGGCGAAGCGCGTTGCTTTTGACCAGATCCATGAGCCGGCCCGGGGTGGCGACCAGAACGTCCACGCCGTTGAGAAGGGCGCGGACTTGGCCGCCCATCGGTACGCCGCCGATTGCCAGCGCCGACTTGATTTGCAGATGGCGGCCGTAGACGCGAAAACTGTCGAGGATTTGCCCGGACAATTCGCGCGTCGGCGCAAGCACCAGGACGCGACAAGCCTTACGCACCGCTGGGGGCATATGGCCGGCAAGATGATGCAGGATCGGCAACGCGAATGCGGCGGTCTTGCCGGTCCCGGTCTGGGCTATCCCGATCACATCGCGGGCCGCCATGACGGCCGGTATCATCTGCACTTGGATCGGGGTTGGAGCGAGGTATTTTTCTTCCGTGAGGCTACGCGTGATTGCGTCGTTAAGTCCGAATTCGGGAAATGAGGTCAAAGAGAATGCTTTCTTTTGTGCGCGCTGGCGCAGCCGCTGCATGTTGCGCAGCGCCAGCGTTGCGGGTGAACCGAGACACCCCGCGCGATCTGGGCTGTCAATGAACCAGGAAAAAGGGCGAGCCAGAGGCCGCTTTAACGGAATCGGTACACGCGGCTCGCAGCAGCCATTAGGCCACGAACACAACATAAGCGAAAGATGTGTTGGTTTCAAGGCTATCAGGAAGACTGCTCTTCTTGCATCTTCCAGGCGAGAATTTCGTGGGTCTCGTTCGCATCGGCATCGGTAAGAAAGATAGCGCCGGTATCCGTGCTCAAGATGCCGCGGGAAGCGCGAGCACGGTGCTCGCACAATCAATGCTGTCATAAACGGTGACGTGAAGGATCGGATATTCCTTCTTGATCGCGAGGCCCGCCAATTCGGCGGTTTCGACGGTCTGATATGAGCCCTTTGTTTGGCGGTCCACCTGCAGGAGATAGCGGCCCAACTCCGGCCGTTTACGCTGCGAGAAATGCTCTTCAGGTTCAGATTCGATTTTCGTCGGCATTTTCATTTGGCGTGGGGCCATTCGGATCTCCTTGTATGGGCATCGGCTCCAAGTCGTGACTTGAAGGCGTCACTTGAAGTCGTTCCTTGAAGTAGATGCTCGGTGCACAGAACGTGAGGCTGCGTGGTTTCGCAGCCATTTCGTTTAGAGCGACATCGCTTGGCGATCAGCGGAGAGATGTCGATTACAAAAGTTACAGATCAAAAGCGCGGCGCGCGCGGCGGGCCGCTTCGTCCCCCGGCGGCGGCTCCGGGAGCCGGCCGCGGCTTCATCGGCAACAAGCCCTCGCGTTGCAATTTTTTGCGGGCGAGCTTGCGCGCGCGGCGGATTGCTTCCGCCTTCTCCCGGACTTTCTTCTCGGACGGCTTTTCGTAATGGCCGCGGAGCTTCATCTCGCGGAAGACGCCCTCGCGCTGCATCTTTTTCTTCAGAACCTTGAGAGCCTGGTCGACGTTGTTGTCACGGACGAGAACTTGCACGTGGTATTTTCCTCTTCGATCGAGCGTTGAACGGTCCGACGGCCAGAAGCCGAAACAACTGCCGCACGGATAAGTATGTGTTTCGCGTGCCGGCGCCAGCCGCGAACAGCACCCAGCGTCGATTAAGTGAGGTCGAGCGCGCCGATGGGCACCCGAACTGCCAGTGATAAAGAGCGGAGACTTCGCTAGCGTCGCCGTTTCGTCGGCAGCTCGTCAAAACAAGCCAGCCCCTACTATATAGAAATTGACAGATTTGTCAAAGGCTTCCCATCCGGGCAGGGCCGCCCGCGCTTGACGTGCACGGTTCGCGATTGGTCGTCGGATGATCGGATTTGGAATACCGACGCACCTACGTTCTGCGTTTGCTGACGTTAAGAGCGGCCAAACGTGGCTGGGGAACTAGGATTCGAACCTAGATTAACGGAGTCAGAGTCCGCTGTTCTACCGTTGAACTATTCCCCAAAACCATTTTACTTCAGGCGGTTGTCGAAAAGAATTTAGATGGTTCCGAGGTCCCTTAGCCTCTCGCGTCGGGAGGGCGATGTTGATCTAAGCGATTTTGGCCGACTTTCCAAGCGCTGACGCACGTTCCCGGATGGCGGACTTGGAGGCGTTGGAAAATGCGGCTCACCGACGCCAAGCTGGTGCTTATCGCCACGAGAGCCACGATCGGGCTCGGCGTTCCTCTTTGGCGTCGCTGCGATCCCCTCCGGGCCGGCCGTGCGTGGCCACAAAACAACATGCTGGTCGTGCTAGCTGCAGTCTGCCCTCAGAACTGTCGCGCTCCAAACGCCTGTCCTTGAGCGCCAGTTAGACTACTACCGGCGCGTCATGGGGCATGCCGTCGTCGATCAAACCCGCAACCAAGCCGTTCTGGCTACGAAAATTGGCGAAGTCGCCGTTATTTTGAAATCAGGCGACGTGTTTCGTTGCGAAGGTTGTCTTTCGAGATCGGGACCAGTCAGCTGATCGCGAGGGTGGCCAAATTGCTCTTAAAGCAGGGAGTAACCTCAGAGCAGGCTACTAATGTCAGACCGGGCGTCGACAGATCACTAAAAATCAAGGATCCGGAAGGGAAGTGGATTGAACGGTTTAAACGGGCTGAGTTCTTGGACGACAAGGAAGTGATTGGAATTGGTCCGGTTAAACTCGGACACGTTGCATTCGTGGTCGAAGACCCAAGATTAACGGCTGAATTTTATGCCCAAGTATTGGGATTTCGGGCTTCGATCGGGTGGAGGACTTCTTTGTATTCATGCGCTGCAATCCAGATCATCATATCTCATCAAGCCAATCACCAGCGCTGACTCAACGTCGTGGTTGGCCGTCGCGTCACTTAGTTCAGAGCAAGCGAGTGTCGGTGTCCAGCAGACACAGCAGTCGCGTCAAGATTTACGATTCATAAACCATATATCTCGAACTAATTGTTTATTGACCTTCGGTTACTTTGCGACCTGGCGCCTTGGGATCGGTATTGTCATGCATGTCGTCGTCGTGGATCCGAGCCGTACGGTCGTGAAGGCCGTGTCGCGGCTGCTTGAGAGCGATGGCCATGTCGTAAGCGCATTTACCGGCGGACAGGACGCGCTGGACTTCATCAAAGCGACCGCGGATGTCCATGCACTGATCACCAGCGCCGAGCTCGGCCCCATGACAGGTATCGAGCTATGCTGGGAAACCCGATTGCTCTGTGACTACGATCGGGCGATCTACATCATTCTGATGTCGTCCAACTCGGATCGACAGCACCTCATCAACGCGCTCGACAGCGGCGCCGACGAATTCATCGCCAAACCGCCAGCGGCCGAGGAGCTGTACGCCCGGCTGCGCTGCGCCGACCGGCTCCTTCGTCTGCAGCACGAGTTGGTTCGGTTGGCGATGACCGATCCCCTGACCGGCCTGTTCAATCGGCGCGCCTTCTTCGGCAAGGGGAGCCAATCATGTCTGCGAGCCACCGGTTCTGAACGCCCGACCGCGATCATGTTCGATGTCGACCATTTCAAGCGCGTCAATGACTTGTATGGGCATGACGTCGGAGACCAGGTCCTTCGCGCCATCGGCGGCGAAGCCGTCGGCGAACGTGCCACAGTCGGCCGTCTCGGCGGTGAAGAGTTCGCGATTCTGCTCGAAGAGTCGAACCTCGAAGCCGGCATGACACATGCCGAAGGCTTGCGTGAAAAGCTCGCCGCGCTCTCGTTCCAGATCGCAAACGGCAAGATGGCCGTGACTTGCAGCTTCGGCGTTGCCGAATGCGAGCCGGGCGAGACCATCGACCGCCTTTTGAAGCGCGCCGATGCCGCTCTGTATCAAGCTAAGAACGGCGGGCGCAACCGGGTCGTCGCGGCTGAGCTCAGCGATCTCGACGTGCAATGGTCGGGCGTGGTGCGCACTGCAAAACGTAGCCCGATGTCAAACGACGGCGAATCGCGACCACTGGCAAATTCGAATGAACTGCTCACGTGGTGGGCGAGTGATGTGGAGGAAAGTATGTCGTCTTCGTCTCCAACCCCCGATGTCAACCAATCGTGCAGCGGCAGCGCCTACGTGCTCGACGACGAGCCCCAGATCGCAGCGCTGGTCTGCAAAGTGCTTGAAGCCTGCGGCCTCGCCGCACGGCAGTTTACATCGCCGACGCCGTTCTTGGTCGAGGTCAAGACGTCGCCGCCCGACCTCATTGTGCTCGACCTATCACTTGGCCAATCCGATGCCGTCGAGATGATCCGCAATCTTGAAGTCAACAAATACCAGGGCAAGGTGATCCTCATCAGCGGTCGCGACGAGACGACCCTCAATGAAATCACTGAGATCGGCAAACGGCGCGGTCTCGTTATGCTGCCACCCCTGAAAAAACCGTTTCGCGCAGGCGACGTCAAGCAGCGGCTGTCCGGACAGGTGGCGGTTCCAGCACCGTCCAAGGTATCGGACTCCCCGCCAGATGCCGTTACGCCCAAGAAGGGCCTCTTTCAGTTGGCCGAGGCGATGCGCAACAACTGGCTGGAGCTGTGGTATCAGCCCAAGATCGATCTCAAAACGCTGTCGGTCTGCGGCGCAGAGGGTTTGGTTCGGGCACGACATCCAATGTACGGCATCGTCATGCCCGACCAATTGTTGCCGCCGGCCGGCGATCCGGACTATTGGCCGCTGACCGAGTTCGTCATTGAGCGCGCCGTTACTGATTGGACAAGGTTCGCGAAGCAAGGCCTGCAGCTCAATTTGTCAATTAACGCGCCGGTTTCGGCGATCAATACACCCGCGTTCGTCGATCTGGTCCGCTCAGCGCTGCCGAAGGGACCGGATTTTCCCGGTCTAACCGTTGAGGTGACCGAAGATGAAGTTATCCGCGACAGCGAATCGGTGCGCGAGATTGCAAGCCAGCTAAAGCTCTACAATATCGGATTTTCGATCGATGACTTCGGATCAGGCTACGCCGCGCTATCGCGGGTCGCCGACCTGCCGTTCATCGAGGTCAAGATCGACCGGAGCTTCGTTTCTGGTTGCGCATCAAACAAACTCAAGCACGGCCTTTGTCAGACCGTCGTCGATCTAGCCCATCGCTTTGGAGCCACGGCCTGCGCCGAAGGTGTGGAGACCGCTGACGACCTTCGGGCCATCATCGATATGCAATGCGACACGGCGCAGGGGTTCTTGTTCGCGAAGCCGATGCCCGCAGCCAAACTTGCTTCGACACTGCTCGCCGGATCCGAAAAATGGATCCGAGCCTTGCTGCAAACTACGTCCAGCAAGGACCAGTGGCTGATGCAAAGCGCCTAGGAGCGCCGGCCGGCGCCAACACCTTTGGTTAGCTTTGCTTCCGGCTGGAGCGGTGGCCGGGTGGGATTTGCACCCACTGGAAAGTGCCGTCTTGTCACGACGCAACGGCGAAACTGACATTGCGCGGACATCGCGAATGTGTCGCGCCCAACTCTTGCGCGGGGCAGGTGGTGTGGCGTACACCGCTGAAAAGCATCGGAAACGAGTTCGGCGATGCGTATGCATGGCGCAGAAGATCCCGTCTCCTTCCAGCAAAAGTATTGCTGCTCAAAATGGCCCAACTCTGAATAACGCTCGCCCATGCCTTGGAAAGTTCCGACCATAGTTCGGGGAAGGATCGGGGCCTTCTGAAATTCCGTGGCATGCAGTGCGACGCGCAGCCTTCCGATCGAGCAGCCGCCAAACGCTGTTACAATATATAAGCGAGGTGATTCGGATGCCGCCTGTGGCGGCGGCAAGCCAGGGCTTGCGATGAAGGTATTCGGACATCTGAACAGATTGTTTGCTGGCGCTCTGCGGCAATCGGCAAATACCGCGCGCGCTGCGGAGGTCAAAGAAGGCCGCCATATCTTCCATACCTCGCCTGATCTGATTCTGATCACCGACACCCGGGGCAACATCGTCCGCGTCAGCCCGAGCTGCGAAACGATATTGGGCTACGGGCCGGAGGAGATGACAGGGCGCAGCGCGATCAGCTTCATTCATCCCGACGATCTCGATCGGACGCGCGATCACATGCGCGCATTGCGCCGCCGTGAGGAGGCGCGCATCTTCGAGGCCCGGTACCGGCACAAGGACGGCCGCGTGGTCGCGCTGGAATGGACCGGCGCCTGGTCGAGCCCAGCACAGCGGCACTTTTTTTTCGGCCGCGATATCACCGCGCAAAAGCGGGATGAGGCGACGATCCGCGAATACGCCGAACGCGAGCAGCTTTTCATTGCGGCGGTCGAATCGTCAAACGATGCGATCGTCACAAAGAACCTCGATGGTGTCATCACCGGTTGGAATGCAGCCGCGGAACACCTTTTCGGCTACACCGTCGAGGAAGTGATTGGAAAAAGCATCGATATCATCGTTCCCGCCGAATTGCGCGGCGACGTGAGCCTGATTCTGGCGAAGATCAAGACCGGTGAAAAGGTCGAGCATCATGAAACCGTGCGCGTCACCAAGGGGGGGTGTCGGATCGACGTATCGGTAAGCGTGTCTCCGGTAAAATCCCAATCCGGCGCGATAATCGGGGCCGCAAAAGTCGTGCGCGACATCAGCGCCCGCAAGCAGGCGCAGGTGGCGCTTGGCGAAAGCGAGCAGATGGCGCGCGGCATCATCGACACCGCGCTCGACGCCTTTATGCAGTTGGATGAGGTGGGCACCGTGCTCGACTGGAGTCCGAAGGCAGAGGCCATGTTCGACTGGTCGCGCGACGAGATCGTCGGCCGAAATATTCGCGATTTTGTCATTCCGCCCGAAAATCGTGCCGCCAATGCTGGACGACTTGCGGCCTTCCTCGAAGGCGTCCGACAGGGAACTCCCGGCCGGCGCTACGAAGCTCCCTCGCTGCGGCGCGATGGCAAGCAGATAGACACCGAAGTTTCCATCACTGCGTTGCGGCGCGGCGACCGTTACATCATCAACGGCTTCATCCGCGACATTACCGACCGCGTCCAGGCTGAAAGGGATCGCGACCGCAACAGTGAGTTCCTCGATCGCATTATCGAAAACATAACGGCCGCCATTCTGGTCAAGGATGCCCGCGATTCCCGCTACGTGCTGATCAACAAGAGTGCAGAACGGCTATGGGGCATGCCGCGCGGGCAGGTGATCGGCAAGACGGCGCGCGAGATCTTCCCGCCCACGACCGCTGACGTGATCGAGGAGAACGACCGGCAGTTACTGAAGTCAAAGTCGAACTTCTTTGTCGGGGACCACACGCTGTTGTCGCCCGACAATGCCACACGGCTGGTGACGTCGAACCGGCTCGCCATCTACGACCAAAAGGGCGAGGTGCAGTACATACTGGGGGTCGTGGAGGACGTCACCGAGCGGCGAGCGGTGGAAAATCAGCTGCGGCAAGCGCAGAAAATGGAAACGATCGGCCAGATGACCGGCGGCATCGCGCACGACTTCAACAATATGCTTACCGTGATCACCGGTACCATCGATTTCCTCGCCGAGGGCCTACAAGACAAGCCGGAACTGGCGGCGATTGCCAAACTGATCAGCGAAGCCGCCGACCGCGGCGCCGAGCTGACCGGCCAGCTGCTGGCGTTCGCCCGTAAGCAGCCGTTGCAGCCGCGCCAGATCGACGTGAATGCTTTGATGGTCGAGTCGGAAAAGCTTTTGCGCCGTGCACTCGGCGAGCAGGTCGAGATTGAGGTGGTGCTGGAAGAGAAGGCTTGGCCGGCGCTGGTCGATCCGAGCCAATTGACCACGGCACTGCTCAATCTTGCGGTGAACGCCCGCGACGCCATGGCAAATGGCGGCAAGCTGACGCTGGAGACCGGCAACGCCGTGCTCGACCGTGCCTATGTCGAGAACAATCGCGACGCCCAACCCGGCAGCTACGTGATGATCGCAGTCAGCGACACCGGCGCCGGCATCCCGGAAGCGATCCGCGACCAGGTGTTCGAGCCGTTCTTCACCACCAAGGAGGTCGGCAGGGGGACCGGGCTCGGCCTGAGCATGGTGTACGGCTTCATCAAGCAGTCGAATGGGCACATCAAGCTCTACAGCGAGGTCGGCCACGGGACGACGTTCAAGCTTTACCTGCCGCGCGCCGCCGCGGCGGAAGCGATGGACGAATTGCCGGAACACGCGCTTGCCGGCGGCTTCGAAACAATCCTGGTGGTCGAGGACGATCCGCTGGTGCGCGGCTCGGTTACCCTGCAACTGCAAAGCCTCGGCTACCGCACGCTGACCGCGGCCAGCGCCGCCGAAGCGCTTGCCGTTGTCGACGCGGGCGCACCGTTCGAACTCTTGTTTACCGACGTGATCATGCCGGGCGGTATGAACGGACGGCAACTCGCCGAGGAAATCGCTAAACGCGGTTCGCCACTCAAGGTGCTGTTCACGTCCGGCTACACCGAGAACGCAATCATCCACCACGGCCGGCTCGATCCCGGCGTGCATCTTTTGGCGAAGCCTTATCGGAAGTCGGAGCTGGCTGCCATGGTCCGCCGCGCCATCGGCGGTGCCGAGACGTTCGGCTCGCCACCACAAGCCCGGCCAAAAACCCGAGCAGTTTGATTGCACCGCTTTCAGTGCGCGGCCCGAACATCGACCAGCATTTCGCCCGGGTCAGCGAGGGGGTGATGCGGCGATTTGTCAGAGTCCGCTGTTCTGCCGTTGAACTATTCCCCAATTTACGCGCACGGGAATTTCGGCACGCGCCCGGGCGGTTCGCCGGGACGGCCTCGTTTAGGACATCCCGACCCGTTTTCAAAACCTGTCGGGAAGCCTTTGCAAGCGAACAATTCGGCGACTTAGACGTCGACCGTACGCTGCTGGCGGCCGGAAAATCCAAATACCACAGTGCCGATGCAGACGATGCTGCAAATCGCCGAGAACAGGAATACCCCGCGCGGTTGGCCGTGATCCATCAGCATGCCGTAGATGGTCGGAGCAATCATGGCGCCGATGTTGTAGCCGGAGGACACAAAGCCGAAAACGCGTCCAAACGCTCCCTTCGGTGTCACCGCGCGCACCAGCATATCGCGTGAGGGGCTCGCAATGCCGACGAACAGGCCGGCAATCGACGCCAGCACGACGAGCGCAGGGGAGGAAAACCCGACCACCGCCACGAGCGCCGTACCAACACCCGCGACAGCCAGGCCCACGGCGGCAACGGCGGCATGGCGGTTGGTGCGGGACGCCAGCACGCCGCCGACCAGTACGCCAAGGGCATTCATCAGCAAAAGAGCGCTGAGCGCCACGTTGGCAATGGTCGCCGGCGTCTCGTAGAGAGCGGCGAGCGCGACGACGAAGAAACTATACAGCCCGCCCATCAGCGAGAGCAGGATAAAGAAACAAAGATTAAGCAGGATTGGCGGCGACAACAGCAGCCGCCAGCCATGATTGTCGGTTTTGGAAGCATCGGCAACCTTGCCGGCCGCTCGCAGCGACCGGTGCTTTTCCTCCAAACGTTCGGAAGGCATTGCCGAGCGCTCGGCGATCAGGAGCGCAAGCACCACGAAGCCCAGGATGGCGGCGCCGACGAACGCGCCGCGCCAGCCGAAGTAGCTGTGCATCACCAGAAGCGTGGCCGGGGCAACCGCACCGCCGAGAATGCCGGCGAAGGTGTGATACGAGAAAATCTGGCTGATGCGCGCCGGCGATCCGTGGTCCGACAACAGCGAATAATCTGCCGGATGATATGCGGTATTGCCAATGCCGGCGACGGCGAACATGGCGACAAAAACGACGAACGAATTGACGAGGCCTGCCACCGCGAAGGCGCTGGCGCCGAGCGCGACGCCCGCAATCAACACCGCGCGCGCACCAATACGGTCGACCAGGAAGCCGGCCGGCGTTTGCAGCACGGCCGAAACCAGGTTGAACGCGGTCAGCGCCAGCCCAAGGTCGGTATAGCTCACGCCATAATCAACGCGTATGAACGCGAACAGCGGCGCCAATATCATCATGTAATAATGGCTGACGAAGTGCGCCGCGCAGATCGGCACCACGACGCGCATCGCGCCGAAACGCTGCGCCGGGACGGAAATGGCCTGCTGTGTCATTGCTTTGAGGGCTCGGCGCCGACACCATCCGCGTTTTGCAGCGCCTGCCAGATTCGGAACGGCGTCAGCGGCATGTCGACGTGACGGACTCCTCGGTCGGCGAGCGCGTTGATCACTGCGTTCATCACCGACGTCAGCGAGCCGGCGCAGCCGGCTTCACCGCATCCTTTGACGCCGAGCGGATTGGTTTTTGCCGGCACCGGATGCTCAGCCAACACGAATAACGGTGCGTCCGTTGCGCGCGGCATGGCGTAGTCCATGAACGAGCCGGTGAGCAATTGTCCGTCGCCGTCATAAACCGTCATTTCCATAAGCGCTTGGCCGATGCCCTGCACGACGCCGCCGTGTAGCTGGCCCGCGACGACCAGCGGATTGACGACGTTGCCGAAATCGTTGACGCAGACGTATTTGACGACCTCGACGACGCCGGTATCGGGATCGACCTCGACTTCGGCGATGTGACAGCCATTGGGAAAAGTCGGCGCGCCCGGTCCGTCGCTGATGTGGGTGACGTCGAGGGTTTTCGGTGCATCCGGCGGCAGCTTGGCTGCGCCGTTTCGCAACGTCTGCGCCAGCTCCATCACCGAAATCGAGCGGTCCGTGCCGGCGATGACGAAGCGGCCGTGCTGGAATTCGATATCCGAGGGCGCCGCCTCAAGTACGTGGCTCGCGGCTTCCTTGCCCTTCTCGATGATCTTGGCCGAGGCTTCAACGATCGCGGTGCCGCTATGCATCAGCGACTTCGAACCGCCGCTGCCGCCGCCCATGACAAGCAGGTCGCTGTCGCCCTGAACCAGCTTGATCTTTTCGAACGGCACGCCGAGCTGTTGGCTCAACACTTGCGCAAACGGCGTGGCGTGGCCCATGCCAAAATCGAGCGTGCCGGTTGTCAGCGTCACCGTGCCGTCGGCATTGAAAGTAATCTCGGCCAGCTCTTTCGCTGGCGGAGCTGTGACCTCCAGAAAGTTGCCGACGCCGAGGCCCCGCAGCTTGCCGCGTTTGCGGCTTTCGCGCTTGCGGCCGGCAAAGCCTTTGCCGTCGGCGAGTTCGAATGCCTGCTTGGTCAGAGCGGCGAAGTCGCCGGTGTCGTAAGTCACGTCGGATGCGGTCTTGTACGGAAGCTCTTGCGGCCGGATCTGATTGCGCCGGCGCAGTGTCATGCGATCGATGCCCATCTCGGATGCGGCGGTATCGATCAATCGCTCCATGAAGTAATTGCCCTCGGGCCGCCCGGCGCCGCGATACGGGCCGGTCTGCGAGGTGTTGGTGAAAACGCATTTCGCCGACAGTTCGATCAGCGGCGTCCGATACATGCTTTGCACGTTCTTCACGATGTTGACCGTGCCGGGGAACGGCCCCATCGGCGAGAGAAACGCGCCCATGTCGGCAAAGCATTTGATGCGGATGGCGAGGAAGCTGCCGTCTTCGGCCAACGCAAGTTCGGCCGTGACACCATGGTCGCGGCCGTGACTGTCGGAAAAAAAACTTCCGGAGCGTTCGTCGGTCCACTTCACCGGCCGGCCAAGAGTGCGCGTGCCGTGGAGGATGCAGATGTACTCAGGGAATACGCCACCCTTCATACCGAACGAGCCGCCGACCTGCCCAGTGAGAATGCGCACCGCTTTGGCGTCGACGCCGAGCGCCTCGGCGATGTTGGCGCGCATGCTGGTGACGCCCTGCGAACACACATATAATGTAAAACGGTTGCCATCGTACGCTGCGACCGCAGCACGCGGCTCCATCGCGTTGACGACCACGCGGCTGTTCACCAGGTCCATCCGGGTGACGTGCGCCGCCTGGGCAAAGGCGGCATCGACGGCGGCTGTATCGCCGTAATGATAGTCGAGCGGAACGTTCGCAGGCACATCGTCGTAAAGGAGCGGCGCGCCGTTGCGGACGGCGTCGGCTGGGGAGGTCAGCGCCGGCAGGGCCTCGATTTCTATTTCGACCGCTTCGGCTGCGTCCTTCGCGGCGTTTACGGTCTCGGCGATGACACAGGCAACAGGATCGCCGACGTAACGCACTTTGTCTTTCGCCAGTGCGCCGCGCCACGGTTTTTTCATCGGCGTGCCGTCGCGGTTCTTCAGCGGTACGACGCATTTCAGCGCGCCGTAGGCTTCCAGATCGGCGGCAGTATAGATCGCGAGCACGCCCGGCATTTTTCGTGCTGCGTCGAGCCTGATGGCGCGAATGATACCGTGGGCGTTGCGGCTGCGCACGATCACGGCATAGGCTTGGCCGGCAAGGCTGACGTCGTCGGTGTAGCGTCCCTGGCCCCGCAGCAGCATCGGATCTTCGCTGCGCGGCACCGACTGGCCGACGGCAAATTTCTCAACCGCCAATTTGTCCGCAGCCAATTGGTCCGCCGGTCGGGCGGCGGGCTGATGCAAATTCATCGGGGGTCAATCCGGTCAGGAATCACACTGCGTCACATAGTGGACTTGGTGCACTGCGACAAGCTGGCCGCCCGGCATGGCTCATAGGCAGGAACGGCACAGAACCGCACAGTATTGGCCCTGCCGCCCCCGGCTGATACATTCTTCGGGATTTGGACTTGAACCAAGCCCGCAGCCGTCGAGCCCGGAGTTCCGGCGCGGCAGGAAGGTACTGGATGACGGAGGAGGCCCCGCCGACCGGCGGCCTCGACGGCCGTGGAGCGCCGCGACGGCGGCCGCGCTGGCCGCGCCGAACGCCGTACGGCATTCGGCGCGACGGCCAATGGCGGGATGATGCTCAAGACGAGCAGTCCGCGGGCACCTACGCCGCGCTTGATCTGGGCACCAACAATTGCCGCTTGCTCGTCGCGCGTCCCACCGCCGACGGGTTTCGTGTCGTCGATGCGTTTTCGCGCATCATCCGTCTCGGCGAGGGCGTGGCGGCTTCGCGCCGCATCAGCGAGGCGGCGATCGAGCGCGCCGTTGCTGCGTTGCTGGTCTGCCGCGACAAGATGCGGGCGCGCAACGTCAAGCGCGCGCGGCTGATCGCCACCGAGGCTTGCCGCGCCGCCGAGAACGGCGAAGCCTTCCGTGCCCGCGTTGCCGCGGAAGCGGGCCTCGAGCTGGAAATTGTTAATTCGGCGACCGAGGCGAGGCTGGCGGCGGCCGGCTGCACGGAATTGTTCGATCCAGCTGCTGCGGGCGTCATTTTGTTCGACATCGGCGGCGGATCATCTGAGCTTGTGCGCCTCGGCCGGCCTAATGGTGACCGGCGCGGGCCGCCGCAGCCCGACATTATCGGCTGGGCATCGCTTCCGGTCGGCGTCGTTACGCTTGCTGAGCGTTACGGCGGTACCGTCGTGCCGCGCGAAATCTATGACGCCATGGTCGATGACGTCGCGGCATCGGTGGAAAAATTCGCGGCCGATCATCGTGGCGACCTCGCCGGCTTTCACATGCTTGGCACGTCCGGAACCGTCACGACCATCGCCGGCGTCTCCCAGAAGCTGAAACGCTATGACCGTCGCCGCGTCGACGGCTACTGGCTTTCCGATACCGAGGTATCGCGCGTCGTCGGCGAACTGATCGCGATGAGTTTTGATGAGCGCGCCGCCAATCCTTGCATTGGAGCAGAACGCGCGGATTTGGTGCTCGCCGGCTGCGCGATCCTCGATGCCATTCGCCGCTCCTTTCCCTGTCCGCGGTTGCGCGTTGCCGATCGTGGCCTACGCGAGGGCATGTTGGTCGAGATGATGCGTGCCGACGGCGTCTGGGGCGAAGCCTGACGGATCATGGCGCGGCTCAAGGACGAAAAGCGCCGCACGCTGTCCTCACGCACGTGGCTGGAGCGTCAGCTCAAAGATCCATACGTCATGCGGGCCAAGCGCGAGGGATTTCGCTCCCGCGCGGCGTATAAGCTCGCTGAGATCGATGACAAATATCATTTGCTCAAATCGGGCTCGCGCGTGGTCGATCTCGGAGCAGCGCCCGGCGGCTGGAGCGAAATCGCGGCGCGCCGTGTCGGCGCAAGCGGGCGCGTGGTCGCGCTTGATATTCTGGACATGAAGCCGATTCCCGGCGTCGAATTCCTCAAGCTTGATTTTCTCGACGAGGCGGCGCCAGAGCGCCTCAGCGCGCTGCTTGGCGGTGAGGCCGACCTGGTTCTTTCCGACATGGCGGCCAATGCCACCGGCCATCGCAAAACCGACCATTTGCGCATTATGGCGCTGGCAGAAGCGGCGGCGCATTTCGCCCGCGAAGTGCTGGCAGGCGGCGGGAGCTTAGTCTGCAAGGTGCTCCAGGGTGGGACCGAGGCCGGACTTTTGTCTGATCTCAAGCGCGATTTTAGTAGCGTCAGGCACGTCAAACCGCCGGCCAGCCGCACCGATTCAGCGGAGCTTTATCTCCTTGCTCGTGGATTTCGCGGTGGCGGAAATCGCGTGCCGCCGATTTAATCAAGCCTGATTACAAAATAGGCTTTAGGCGTCCGCCGATCGGGATCATTGTTTGGTCAGATCGGGTACTCCAGTGGAAACGAGGGGCGCCAGTGGCGAGTGCGCTTGAGGCGGCGAGGGTTTCTGCGGCGTCGCTACCCGTCATCGATATATCCGGGCTGACGAGCGTAAGCGCGGCTGACCGGCAAAAGGTTGGCGCTGCACTTCACACTGCGTGTATCGACAAGGGCTTTTTCTACATAAAAAATCACGGTGTTTCTGAGCCGCTGGTCCATGACGTTTTCAAGGAGGCCGCGGCCTTCTTTGCTCTTCCACCCGAGCAGAAGGCCGAAGTCGACAAGGGGAAATCGAAGGTCAATCGCGGTTATGAGCCGCTGCAGGGACAAACCCTCGAGGCCGGGACGCCGCCTGATCTCAAGGAAGGCTATTACATCGGTCCGGACCACAAACCCGACGATCCGCGGGTAATCGCGGGAATGTTCAATCACGGCGCCAATCAGTGGCCGTCGCAACGGCCGAACTTTCGCCCGGTGATGCAAGCCTATCTGACCGTCATGCTCGATTTGGCGGCGCGGATGATGGGCGGAATAGCGCTCTCGCTCGACCTGCCGGAGCAGTATTTCGCCGGCTTTTGCAACGATGCGATGGCGACGGTCCGGTTGCTGCATTATCCGCCACAGCCTGCTGGCGCACGGCCCGGCCAAAAGGGAGCCGGCGCCCATACCGATTTCGGCGGCCTCACGCTGCTGCGGCAGGACAATGTCGGCGGGCTCCAGGTGTGGGATCAGGCCTCGGATGGATGGATCCATGCCGATCCGTTGCCCGGAACTTATGTCGTCAATCTCGGCGACATGATCTCGCGCTGGACCAACGATCGTTACCGTTCGACCATCCATCGCGTCGTCAACGCATCGGGACGCGAACGCTATTCAGTGCCTTTTTTCTACACCGGCAACTACGCGCACAAGGTCGAGTGCATTCCGACCTGCCTCGGACCCGGCGAAACGCCGAAATATCCCCCAATCACCGTCGAGGCGCACATGCGCGAGATGTACCAGCAGACCTATAAAGGCTGAGAGCGCTGCGCCCTTGGCGCAACTATTGCTTAAAACCTCCGGGAAAGCTGGAGACCGGTGTGATGATAAAAAAGCTGCTTGCCCTTTTTGCCCTGGCTGGGCTGGTCCTGCTGATCGGCGCCAACGCTCCGGCCGTCGCGGCCGAAAAAGTCGTCTTTATGATCGACTGGCTTCCGGCCGGCGACAAGGCCGTTCCTTATCTTGGCGTTCAGGACGGATTGTTTGCTGCCGAAGGCCTTGACGTCACCATTCAATCAGGCCGTGGCTCGTCCGACGTCGTGACCAAACTAGGAACTGGCGCGGCCGATATGGGCACCGGCGGGCTTGCCGCACTGCTGCAAGCCCGCGCGCAGACCCCGGTAGCTGTGAAGGCTGTAGCGTCGATTTACACGCTGCAGCCGGATGCGATTTTCACGACTGATAGCTCCGGTATTTCGAGTCTCAAAGACATTGTCGGCAAGACCGTAGCGACGGCGACGTTCTCCTCATCGAACGTCGTGTGGCCGCTGGTTCTCAAGGCAAACGAGATCGACCCAGCCAAGGTCGATCTGCTCAAGGCCGATCCCGGCGCGTTGGCGCCGATGCTGGCTACCGGAAAAGTTGCAGCGACCATCAATTGGGTCACTGTCGCGCCCGCCTTCGCCAAACCGCTTTCTGAAACCGGCAAGAAGCTGAAAGTGATCGCCTGGTCGGATTACGGCTTTGACGGCTACGGGCTGTCAGTGTTCGCATCGGAAAAAATCCTGACCGAACGGCCCGAAACCGTAAAGAAATTCATGCGGGCCTACATGAAAGCGACCGCCAAGGCGATCGCCGATCCGATGGCTGCGGCGATGGCCTTGAAGGCTATGGTGCCAGAAGTAGATGCCGAAGTTGCGCGCGCCCAATTTGCCGCGTCGGTGCCGCTCATTGTCAACGCGATCAGCAAGAAGGACGGCGAAGGCGCGTTCGACAAAGCGCTGCTGGCGAAGACGTGGAAGTGGACCGCCGAAGCGCAAAACATGCCGCTCGACAAGATCGATCCCGAGATGGCGGTCGACCGTTCGTTCTTGCCCAAGTGAACGGGCGCGGCGCCCGGCGCGCCGGCCGCGGGGCCCGGTGATGAGCGAACCCTCGCAGGTCATTCGCTTCGCCGATGTCGAGCAGACTTTCGGACGCGACGACGGTTCGGCGGTCACCGCGCTCGAAAACGTGACATTCGATGTCGGCAAGAATGAATTTCTCGCGGTGCTCGGTCCATCCGGTTGCGGCAAGTCGACCCTGCTGCGCCTGATCGCGGGCCTGATCTTTTCCACCCGCGGGACGGTCAGCATCTACGACCTGAAGGTGACCGAGCCCCGTGACGAGATCGGCATTGTGTTCCAGCGGCCGACGCTGTTGCCATGGTTCGATGTGCTCGGCAATGTCACGTTCCCGTTGCGCCATAAATACGGCCGCGTCAGCGCCGAGGACAAGGTCCGGGCGCGCGAGCTTCTTGCGCTTGTCGGACTTTCGGATTTTGCGGCCAAGCGCATCGACGAGCTTTCCGGCGGCATGCAGCAGCGCGTCGCTATAGCCCGCGCGCTGCTGCTCGATCCCGATATCCTGTTGATGGACGAGCCGTTCTCGGCGCTGGACGCTCTCACACGCGATGAGATGAGTCTTGAGCTGCTGCGCATCTGGTCCGAGCGGCCGAAGACCGTCCTGTTCATCACCCATTCCATACCCGAGGCGGTGCTGCTCTCCGACCGCATCATTGTGATGACGCCGCGGCCCGGCCGGGTCCGAGAAATCATCGACGTCGATTTGCCGCGTCCGCGTTCGATTACGACCCTTTCGGACCCGAAGTTTCATGCGCTCGCAAACCATATCCGCGGCCAGCTCTTTACCCGTGCCGCCGCCTGAGGCGAAAGCCGGCGCGGCCGCTTTTGGCCCGTTGCTGCGTCTATGGGCCGACCGGCTTGCGCCAGCCACCGCCTTCGTCGCGCTCATCGTCGTATGGGAGGGCGCCTGCCGGCTGTTCCATATCCCGTCGTTCCTGCTGCCGTCGCCGAGCGCCATTGTCGCCGCGGGCCTTGAAGTCTCGGCGATGCAGTGGCTGACCAACATCAGCGCGACACTGCGCGTCGCGTTGATGGGCTACGTCGTGGCCATCGCGGTCTCCATCCCACTCGCGGTCGCGCTCGCCAACTCGCGCTTGCTGTCGCGAACGCTCTATCCAATTCTCGTCATTGTCCAGTCGACGCCGATCGTCGCTGTCGCGCCCATCATCGTCGTGACACTGGGCGCGTCCGATCTGCCGCGCGTCGTCATCACGTTTTTGATCACGTTCTTTCCCATCGTGGTTTCAACCGTCACCGGCCTGATGGCGACGCCGGAAGAGCTGATCGAGCTGTCGCGCTCGCTGCGGGCCGGTCGGACTCGCGAAATGCTGCACATACGCCTTCCGTTTGCGGTCCCGTACATTTTTAGCGCGCTGAAGATATCGATTACGCTCGCGATCATCGGCGCCGTTGTCGCCGAGTTTGTGGCAGCAGAGCATGGCCTCGGGTTTTTCATCATGTTCTCGACATCGTTCTTCAGGATTCCGCAAGCATTCGCTGGGCTCGCGGTGCTGGTGGCGTTGAGCCTTATTCTATTCAGACTCTGCACCTTGGCGCAGCGGTGGTTTGTGCCGTGGTCGTTGCCGAAATCAGCGAGATGAAAGCGCCAATCGACGGGTGTTGATCAGCGCGCCGTTTCAGGCGCCGTTTGAGCAATGACCTCGCGTCCGGCGAGTTCGGCGCCGGCATCGGGCGCAAGCCGCATAAAGACTAAGGCCGCGGCTGCGGTGAGGACGCCGACCGCGAGGAAGGCCGGTGGAAAGTCATAGGCGTTCATGGCGCTGCCGTGCTTGAGCTGTATCATGATCTCGACGACGAGGGCGCCGACGGCGACGCCGGTAGAGAGCGCCAGTTGCTGGCCCATGGCGACCAGCGTGGTGGCGCGACTCATCAAGCGCGGTTCGATCTCGGCATAGGCGATGGTGTTGATGGCGGTGAACTGCAGCGAGCGGAAAAATCCGCCGGCGAGCAGAACTGCGACCATCACAGCGTATGGCATGCCCGGCACGAAGCCGGCGCAGGCTGCCAGAAAGGCGGCGCTAAGGAGACTGTTATAGACCAGCACCGGACGGTAGCCGACGCGTCTGAGCACGCTGGCCACCGCGGCCTTCATGAACATCGAGCCGAGCGCGCCGGTAAAGGTGATAAGGCCGGACTGAAACGGCGAAAGATTGAATCCGATCTGCAAAAGGAGCGGCAGCAGGAACGGCAAGGCGCCGATGCCAATGCGGAACATGAAACCGCCGAAAATACTGGCGCGAAACGTCGGATATTTGAACAGGCTGAGATCGAGGATCGGCGCCGTTTTGTATTTGGCGTAGACGATGTACGCGACCGTTGCTGCCGCGCCGCCACCCAGGAGTGCAGCGACAATCCAGACCGGCAAGAATTCGAGGCCCAGGACTGAAAGTCCGAAGGCCAATCCGCCGATGCCGAGTCCGGAAAGGACGAATCCGACGTAGTCGAATGGCCCCGGCCGTTCGCCAGGTAGGTCAGGAATAAAGAATGTCGCCATCACCATGCCGACCAGCCCGATCGGCACATTGATGAGGAAGATCCAGTGCCACGAGGCGTAAGTGGTGATGAAACCACCCAGCGGCGGACCGCAGATCGGGCCGACCAGAGCCGGTATGGTCACCAACGACATCGCATGAACCAGAAGCCGCTTGTCGATGCTGCGCACCATGATCAGCCGCCCGACCGGCGTCATCATCGCTCCGCCCGTGCCCTGAACAATCCGCGCCACCACAAATTCATCAAGCGAACGCGACAGCGCGCAGCCGATCGAGCCGAGCACGAACACCCCGATAGCGAGCCGAAAAACATTGCGCGCGCCAAAGCGATCGGCGGTCCAGCCGCTCGCCGGGATAAAGATGGCAAGTGCCAGCAGATAGGACGTGACCGCGAGCTTCAACGCCAGCGGGTTGGTGCCGAGCGCCCGCGCAATCGCCGGCAGCGACGTCGCGATCACGGTGGAATCCATGTTCTCCATGAACAGCGCCACCGCGACAATCAGCGGTACGACCCGGTCGTACGAGCTCGACGGCATGCTCAAGGATCAGCGGCTCGCTTTGAGCCGCTGTAGACCTTCGGCCGGCTGCTGGAACGCAGGATCAAGCTCGAGTGCTTTGCGGAAATCGGCGATGGCGCCCGCGGTATCGGCGAGCCGCTCGCGAATAAGACCCCGCGTGGAAAAGGCGCTCGCCGAGTGGGCGTTTAGCGCAATCGCACGATCGGCATCAGCCAACGCCGGCACACTGTCGCCGGCGAGGTAGTGCGCCCAGGCGCGATTGTAGAAGGCGAGCGCGGCATTGGGCGAAAGCTCGATCGCCCTCGTGTAGTCGGTGATGGCCAGGTCGAGAGAGAGCCGTTCGCGTTTGGCATTGCCGCGGTTGATGTAGGCGTCGGCCGAGCGCGGATCGAGCTTGATGGCCTGGTCCAGATCGGCAATGGCGCGATCGGGCTCGCCTTTGGCGAGGAAGGCGCTGCCCCGGTTGTTGTAGGCCGCTGCCGTTGGATTGAGCTTGATCGCCTGATCGTAATCGGCAATCGCGCGGTCGAGATCGCCTTTGCGTCGCCAGGCAATGGCGCGATTGTAGAGCGCCACCGCGTAGTTTGGATCGACCCGTAACGCTTCGGTGTAGTCGGCGATGGCGCGGCCTGGATCGCCGTTATCATCGAGCGCGTTGCCGCGATTATTGTAGGCAACGGCGAACTTCGGATTGAGCTTGATGGCCTGATCATAGTCGGCGACGGCGTGCTCGAAATCGTGCCGCTGATAGTATGCATAACCGCGCTCATTATAAGCGCCGGCGTGCTGCGGGTTGAGTTCAATCGCCTGGGTCAAATCCGCGATGGCGCGGTCGAGGTCGCCATCACGGCGGAACGCGATGCCGCGATCATAGTAGACCCGCGCGTTCTTGGGATCGAGGCGGATGGCCTCGTTGTAGTCGGCAATGGCGGCGGAGCGCTCGCCCTTGTCGTCGTGAGCGTTGCCGCGGTTGCCGAAGGCGTCGGCGTTGGTCGGATCGAAGCGTATTGCTGCGTCGAAATCGGCGATGGCGTGCTGATAATCCCGCTTTTGGTAATAAACCAAGCCGCGATTGTCGTAAGCGAGCGTGAATTGCGGTGAAAGCTGGATCGCGCGATCGAAATCAGCGAGCGCATGCACCAGATCGCCCTTCGCGCGCCAGGCGTCGCCGCGGTTGTTGTAGGCCGCCGCAAAATTAGCGTCGAGCTTGATCGCTTGATTGTAATCGGCGATGGCACGATCGAAGTCGCCCTTTTCGAACCAGACGATGCCGCGATTATTCAACACCGACGCATTTTTAGGATCGAGCCTGATGGCCTGATCATAGTCGGCGGTCGCATGATCGAAGTCGTGCTTGCGACGGTAAGCGAGACCGCGATTGAAATAGGCGGCGGCATAGTTCGGCGACAACCGGATCGCTTCGTTGTAGTCGGCGATGGCGCGGTCAAAATCGGCCTTCTCGTCAAAGACATTACCGCGCATCATGAACGCGCCGGCGTCGGTTGCATCAAGCTTGATCGCAGCGTCCAGATCTTCCATGGCGCCGTCCAGATCGTGCTGGCTAAAGCGCACGCCGCCGCGATCGGCGTAAGCGCGCCCATACTCGGGATTGAGCTTGATCGCTTCGGTGAATTCGGTCTGCGCGCCAGCGAGGTCGCCTTTGGCCCGCATTGCAATGCCCCGGTTGTGGTGCAGGATGGCGAGGTTGGGCGCCTGAAAGCGACCCGAATCAATCAGGGCCGTGCAGGACGCGATACGCTCCTCGTTGGTAGCGCGGGTTTGTCCGGTGCAACGGCGTTCATCGCCGGCGTCTTGCGCGTGGGCGGACAATGCAAACACGAGCGGCACGGCGAAGGCGATCGCCATGAACCCGGCGGAACGATGGAACAAGCGATACGGCAGTGAGGATTCACCCACTAAGAGCTGGGCAAAACGGCTCGGCTTTATTGGCATTGTACTGTCTCGGCTGCGGTCAATGTACTCTGCTGTGCACTGGCCGGCAAAGCCGGTTCGCACCATCTATCAATACGGGTGCGGACGTGCTAGGAGCCGCCGCCAACCCAAAAGCGGGCCGTTGAGTTCGATGAATAGGCCGGGCGCTTAGTCCGACCGCACAGTGTTTCGTCCATCGACTGGCTTTCGACGTGCCCGCCCCAGCAGCCCGCCGCAATGGCGCGGGCACGAGTGAGTTGGCCATGGCCAAGAATGGTTCGCAGAATGGTGTGCAGACCGGTCCACGCGAAGGATTGACCTTCGACGACGTGCTGATCAGGCCCGGTCTTTCGGATGTGCTGCCTTCCGAGGTGGATATCCGCTCCCGCATTACCCGCGGAATTTCGCTCAATATCCCGATTGTCGCATCCGCCATGGATACCGTGACCGAGGCGCACATGGCGATCGCCATGGCGCAGGCCGGTGGCATCGGCGTCATTCATCGTAATCTCGATCCGGCGGTGCAGGCTGCGCAGGTGCGGCAGGTGAAGAAGTTCGAATCGGGCATGGTGGTCAATCCGGTCACCATCCATCCCGACGCAACGCTCGCCGATGCATTGGCGCTGATGCAGGAGAATCACATTTCCGGCATCCCGGTCGTCGAGGGCGGCGGTAACGGCCGTGCCGGCAAGCTCGTCGGGATCCTCACCAACCGCGACGTGCGCTTTGCCACCGACCGGCGGCAGAAGGTCTCCGAGCTGATGACCAAGGATGGGCTCATCACGGTGAGCGAGGGCGTCGGTCAGGATGAAGCGAAACGGCTTTTGCATCAGCACCGGATTGAGAAGCTTCTGGTTGTCGATGGCGATTACCGGTGCGTCGGCCTGGTCACCGTAAAGGACATCGAGAAGGCCGTAGCGAATCCCAACGCTTGCAAGGACGAGCAGGGCAGGCTCCGTGTTGCCGCCGCCACGAGCGTCGGCGAAGCCGGCTACGCCCGCAGCGAGGCGCTGATCGACGCCGGCGTCGATCTCGTCGTCGTCGATACCGCACACGGCCATTCAAGACGGGTGCTCGACACTGTGACGCGTATCAAGCGTTTGTCGAACGCAGTCCAAGTGGTTGCCGGCAACGTCGCTACCGCCGAAGGCGCCAAGGCGCTGATCGATGCCGGTGCTGATTCGATCAAAGTCGGCATCGGCCCGGGGTCGATTTGCACCACGCGGGTCATCGCCGGCGTTGGCGTGCCGCAGCTCACCGCGATCACCGATACGGTTGAGGCGGCGGAAAAGACCGGTACGCCGGTGATCGCCGATGGCGGCATCAAATACTCCGGCGATCTCGCCAAGGCGATGGCGGCGGGGGCCGACTGCGCCATGGTCGGCTCGCTCCTGGCCGGCACCGATGAGACGCCGGGCGAGGTGTTTCTGTTTCAGGGCCGCTCCTACAAGACGTATCGCGGCATGGGTTCGGTTGGCGCAATGGCGCGCGGCTCGGCCGACCGTTACTTCCAGCAGGAAATCAAGGACACGCTGAAACTTGTGCCCGAGGGCGTGGAAGGTCAGGTGCCGTACAAGGGTCCGGTCGCCAACGTGTTGCACCAGCTGGTCGGCGGGCTGCGCGCCGCCATGGGCTATGTCGGCGCTAAGAACCTCGCCGAGCTTCACGAAAAAGCGGAGTTCATGCGCATCTCCGGTGCGGGTTTGCGCGAGAGCCACGTTCACGACGTCACGATCACGCGCGAGAGCCCGAACTATCCGAGCCGCGAGTGATCTCATGACGAGACCGGTCGCCGATCCGTTCGCGCATGTTCGCAAGGCCACCGAGCAGCATCGTGCGCGGCACGGCTGTGGCGCGCACCCTTACGATAATGGTCCACTGCTCAGCGCGCTCGCGGCGGCGGTTCAGGCGCGGCGCATTCTGGAATTGGGTACGGCGCTCGGCTACACGGCGTTGTCGTTTGCCCACGGCGCGCCGAACTCGACCGTCGATACCGTGGAACGCGATCCCGATCATGCTGCGCTTGCCCGCGACAATATCGCGGCGGCTGCGCTTGATCACCGCATTACCGTGCACGAAGGCGATTTCGCGTCTGTGCTGCCGACGCTCGATGCCGGCTACGATCTCGCTTTCTTTGATGGTCACACGCCGGCACCGGCGCTGCATACCGCTGTGCGTAACCTGTTGCGCACCGGCGGCACCTTGATCACGGCTAACCTGAACCATGGCGGGACTGCCGACGCGGTTTCCAAAGCTCTGTTCGACGGCAAATCTTGGCGCAGCGCGCTGATCGATGAGGACGGCGAGACGGCGATCAGCGTCAAGCTGTGACAGTAGCGCGACGCGTTGGCCGGGTGCGGGCGCGGTGATAAGACATTCTGACAATGAATCCTGGGGGTCCGTGCCGATGTCGCTCCAAGCCGTGCTGCTGCCGCTTTTCGTTGAGGTCATCCTGACCTTCGGGCTGATGCTCCGCATGGGCGCGCTGCGCAGCGCGGCCTATCGGACGGGCGCGGTCAAATCCGCAGACGTTGCGCTGCGCGAACCGAACTGGCCGAAGCCGGCGATGCAAGCCGCGTATTCGTTTTCAAATCAGTTCGAGTTGCCGGTGCTGTTCTATGTCCTCACCATCCTCGAATGGGTCACGCGCCATGCTGGCTACGCTTTTGTCGTTCTGGCCTGGATTTTCGTGATCTGCCGGGTGCTACAAGCCTATGTGCATGTGACCAACAACAAAGTGCGGCTGCGCGGCGCTTTTTACTCGGTCGGAGCGGTGGTGCTCATGGTCATGTGGGCGATCTATGTCGTCGAGGTCCTGAGCGGCGGCATCCTGTAACTCCGGCGGAAAGTGGCGTGGATAAGGCGATGAAATGAGTCCGGCCGGCCGCGGCGCATCGGCATGACGCCTGCCTGCACGTCTTTCGGCTGCGATCGAGGTGATTGCCGAACTTGAAACGCGGCGGCGTCCGGCTGCCGACGCGCTCAGGGATTGGGGTCTCGCACATCGGTTCGCCGGCTCGTCTGATCGTGCCGCGATTGCCGGCCTTGTCTACGATGCGCTGCGCCGCAGATCGTCGTCGGCGTGGCTAATGGGTGAGACGAGCCCGCGCGCGGTGCTCATCGGCATGTTACATCGCGAGCGTGGTCTTGATGTCGAAGAGATTTCGGCACTCTGCAGCGGAGCGCGCTTTGCGCCAGAGCAACTGACGCAAACCGAGCGCGAGGCGCTCGCCGGCGGCGCGCTCGCTGGTGCGCCGGCCTACGTTCTGGGTGATTACCCAGACTGGCTTGACCCGCATTTTACGCGCGTGTTCGGCGATGAGCGCGCAGCCGAGGGCGCAGCGCTCGCGAGCCGGGCGCCGCTTGATCTGCGGGCCAATACGCTCAAAGGCGAGCGTGATGAAACATTGCCGAAGCTCGCGCATCTTAACGCCGAACCGACGCGGTGGTCGCCGATCGGCCTGCGCATTCGGCTTTCGGCGGATGCAAAGAGCCCGGCGATTTACGCCGAACCTGCGTTTCTCAAAGGCGCCGTCGAAATTCAGGACGAGGGCTCGCAACTTGCTGCACTCTTCGCCGGCGCCAAGCCCGGTGAGCAGGTCCTGGACCTCGCAGCCGGCGCCGGCGGCAAGACTTTGGCGTTGGCGGCCGCCATGGAGAACCACGGCCAGATCTACGCAACCGACATCGACAAGCGGCAGCTGGCGCCGATCCATGAACGGCTCGCGCGGGCCGGCGCTCATAACATCCAGGTGCGCACGCCGCGTGGCGAGGCCGACATCCTCGCCGACCTCACCGGCCGAATCGATCTCGCGCTGATCGATGCGCCGTGCACCGGAACTGGCGCCTGGCGGCGTAATCCCGACGCCAAGTGGCGCGTGCGGCCCGGCGCGCTGTCGCAGCGTCTGACCCAGCAGGCAGCATTGCTCGATCGCGCCGCCGCGCTGGTAAAGCCGGGCGGCCGCATCGCCTACGTCACCTGTTCGGTCTTGGCGGAAGAGAATGACGATCAGGTGCACGCTTTCATCGAGCGAAACGCGGATTTTTCCGTGGAAAAGCCTGCTGATATGGCGCAGGTGCTGGCCGAGCGCGCCTATCTTTTTACGCACGCCGCGCTTATCTCGGATGCAGGATTGCTGATGACGCCGCGCCGGACCGACACCGACGGGTTTTTTGTCAGCCTGCTGCGGCGCTCTGTATGACCTCTGTTGCCAAATCCAGACCCGTCGAGGCGGCGCCCCTGGAGCCCGCCGCGACGTCGCACGACAAGATTTTGATCGTCGATTTCGGTTCGCAGGTGACGCAACTGATCGCGCGTCGCGTGCGCGAAGAGAAGGTCTACTGCGAAATCGTGCCGTTCCAGAAAGCTGAAGCGGCGCTACGGGACATGAAACCGAAAGGCGTCATCCTCTCCGGTGGCCCGGCCTCCGTGCTCGACAAGGACGCGCCGCTTGCACCGATGGCGCTTTATCAGGCCGGCGTTCCGGTGCTTGGCATCTGCTACGGCGAGCAGGCGATGGCACACCAGCTCGGCGGCAAGGTCGAAGCCGGTCATCATCGCGAGTTCGGCCGCGCCGAACTTGAGCTGACCAAGCCGTCGCCGCTGACCGACGGCGTCTGGCAGGTCGGCGAGCGTTATCCGGTGTGGATGAGCCACGGTGATCGCGTCACCAGGTTGCCGGATGGCTTTGCTGCGATCGGCACCTCAGCCAACGCGCCAATGGCGATGATCGGCGACGAGAAACGAAAGTTCTACGCGACCCAGTTCCATCTTGAAGTGGTGCACACACCGCACGGCGCCGCGATCCTGCGCAACTTCGTGCGCAACATTGCCGGCTGCACCGGCGACTGGACCATGCGCGCCTTCAAGGAAGAGGCGATCGCAAAAATCCGCCGCCAGGTCGGCAAGGGCAGGGTGATCTGCGGCCTTTCAGGTGGTGTCGATTCTGCGGTCGCCGCGGTGCTGATTCACGAGGCGATCGCCGATCAGCTCACCTGTGTGTTCGTCGACCACGGGCTGTTGCGGCTCGGCGAAGCTGAAAAGGTGGTGGCGCTGTTTCGCGGCCACTACAACATTCCGCTGGTGCACGTTGATGCCGCCGAGGACTTCCTGCAAGCCCTGGACGGCGTCGACGATCCGGAAGTCAAGCGCAAGACCATTGGCAAATTGTTCATCGACGTGTTCGAGGGCGAAGCGAAAAAGCTCGCAAATGATGGCAGAGGATTGGCCGAGTTCCTCGCCCAAGGCACGCTTTACCCGGACGTGATCGAGAGTGTCTCGTTCACCGGCGGCCCGTCGGTGACGATCAAGTCGCATCATAATGTCGGCGGCTTGCCGGAGCGCATGAACATGCAGCTCGTCGAACCGTTGCGCGAATTGTTCAAGGACGAAGTCCGCGCGCTCGGCCGTGAGCTCGATTTGCCCGACGCATTTGTCGGCCGCCATCCGTTTCCGGGTCCGGGGCTTGCGATCCGCTGTCCTGGGCCGATCACCCGCGAAAAGCTCGACATCCTGCGCTTTGCCGACGAAATCTTCATCGAAGAAATCCGCCGCTGCGGACTCTACGACGATATCTGGCAGGCGTTCGCGGTGCTGTTGCCGGTGCGGACTGTCGGCGTCATGGGCGATTTCCGCACCTACGATTTCGTCGTTGGCCTGCGCGCGGTGACCTCGACCGACGGCATGACCGCCGATTTCTATCCGTTCGACATGAATTTTCTCGGCACGGTTGCGACCCGCATCGTCAACGAGGTGAAGGGCATCAATCGCGTCGTCTACGACGTGACCTCGAAGCCACCTGGAACGATCGAGTGGGAGTGAGGGGGAATAGAAATAGGCGGCCGTCGGCGGCTTTTGAATGCTCCGGCGTAATAGTTGTGCATGATAGCTGCCGATAGACCTCGACAGAGAGAGCGTCGCAAAATGCTCGAAGATGTCATGATCTGATCCGGCGCTACCAACCGTGGTCGTAGAGGAGCGGAATGGCGCCGCTTAAAATCAACGTGGCAATGATTGAAGCAATCCACAGTTCCAATGGGAGGGGAAGATGGCCAAAGCAAAACCAACGAGTTACAGTCTTACCCTGCAAGATTTCACGCATTTTGTTGAAACCAAAGTTCAACCCAACTCGAGGCCGATTGCACTTAAATTCTGGAAACTGGTTGCGCGTGAAGCCCCGGAGCTTACCCCCGGGATGCGCGGCGGAACCGAGAAATATATTCCTGTGCCGGTATGGCGCCTAAAGCGAGGCGCGATGGTACTCAGCCCCAGTCATGAAGCGCTGACAATCTCATTTGCAAACGGTGCCTTGTTCGATGATCCAGAGGGTCTTCTCGGTGGAGCAGGCAAGACTTCGCGAACCTTGAAGTTGCGGACCGTTTCAGACCTTGAAGGACCGTCAATACGGAGCTTCCTGCGGCAGGTAGTACAACACAGCTGATCATCGTGGTGCCGTCCGCGCAGGCCTTATCGACTAACAGCATGACCGCGGACGCTTTAGCCAGATCCGTTCAAGTTGGTCGCCGCAGCTCGTAGGGTGGATTAGCCCACCGGGTCCGCGCGAGGCACGGCCGATGACAGGCTCCGGCGTAATCCACCACATGCTCTCATCGAGTTCGTGCCGTGATCGCGGGTTACGCTTTCGCTAACCCGCGCTACGGGCTTGGTTGTCCGGTGGATCGAAGGAATGACCAACGATTGCGCGGTCTCGTCATGCACTGAAGAAGACGAGGATCAGGTTTTGCCTGCAAAGAGGTGCAACTGGCAGCTCAGGCCCGCGACGATGCCTCAGTGGATGGCTGCCCAGCCAGTAACGACAATAAGAACCACGGTGACCAACGCGCCTGAGACATAGAGAATGGTTCTGACGCTGCCACCTTTCGCCGCGTTGCCGCCGCGCAAATAGGTCACCAAGTGAATCAGGCGGATCGCGACATGGACCCATACTAGCACCGCCAGCGTGGTCGGCCCGACACCTACCATCATTGCCAGCACGGCCGGCACGACGAAGGGTGCCAGCGCCTCCACAGAATTCACGTGTACACGGTCGATGCGATATAGGGGGTTCCCGTCGTCTGCCGGTAGCACTGGACCGGAGAGTGCCCCCGCGCGGCCTTTGGAATACCCCGAATGGACCGCCAAAAGGATAGACACGAGGCAGAGCGCGAGCACTCCGACGATACTCAGGGTATAGGCTTCCATGCTGACCGCCGTCATTCTGGATCGCGATGCCAACAGGAGGGGGCAATCACGGTAAGTGATTGCCTCTGTCCGAGAGGTTCAACGCGCGTCTGTCAGGCCGCATGGGTGAAAAGATCGGCATAGCGCTGCAGATACAGTGGCCAGCCCTGATCACCGGCGACACCATCGCGCACACCTTCCCAGCCGCCGCCATGGCGTTGTAGCTTGCGGTGCTCGAGCTCGACGCGGGTCCGGTTCGGCGTCTCGGCAGTGAACCGTACCTCCCACTCGCTGGTCTTTTCCGGGTCGGTCTCGATCTGCCATTGGGGGCTGATGTCCCAGCTGAGCAGCACTCGGTGCGGCGGTTCGTAGACCAGCACGCGCGCCCAGCGACATTCACTGCCGTCTGTGCCTCGGTCATATATGTGCCCGCCGACCCGAGGCTCGAACACCGTCTCGGCGATCTCCACGCCGAGCATGTTGTGCTCCGGGGGTTTGAAACTCCCGAACTCCTCGGTGAAGACCTTGAATGCGCGCGCGATCGGAGCCTCGACCACGACGGATTGTTTCACGGACGTGACCGCTAAATTCGTGTTCATCGTGACTCCTTTGGTGGTTGCTCGACGGCCACCTTGTAGGCCGCCAGCGTCTTGCTCCAAAACCGGTCGAGCCAGGCCCGCAGCTGGCCAAGCCCGTGCGGGTCGATGTGATAGACGTTGCTCGCGCCTTTCGGCTTCGCGCGGACTAGGCGTGAGTCTCGCAACACCTTCAGATGCTGCGAGACGGCTGACTGCGAGACGGGAACCTGCCGGGTGATCTCGGCGACCGAGCGCGGGCGCTCCGCGATCAGCTCGAAGATGGTGCGACGGGTCGGGTCGCCAAGGGCGGTCAGCTGTGCGCTATCAACAGTCATGGCTTATGATTAGTGCAAACTGATTATTATGTCAAACGGCGTTGTTCATCTTCGCAACTGGTCTCCATACCGTGACTTCGAAGTCTTTGGGGTGAGCCGTGACAACTCCGCTGCCGGCTCGGCTTTCTTGGGAGAGCGTGGGAAATGTGGTCGGGATCTGCGCCACCGGAATGCTGACAACCTTAAGCTCATGGCGGGGTCTGCCGACGCGCGAACGTCGCGGCGATCGCATGCGCCAATCTAAACGAGAGCGAATGGACCATCGTTCGCGATCGTTGGGAACGGTCGCACACCTGCCGAATTCAAAAGACCGTCAGATAGTGCGGATGGCGCTGACGGTCTTTTCCGGCCAGCAAGTTTTTGATAATGTACTGGAAGGGGTAAATAACAGCCTGTTCGGCGCGTTTTTACGACTGAAGCGATGGCCGCCGAAACCGTTCCCGGAAAGAGTCATGCTCCGCGACATTCCTCGCCCGAGGAAGGGAGATCTCTCACGCCAATGCCGTAACAAGTCATCGATAGTGAACCTAGGGAATAGCCCCGTATCAGCGCGGCGGCGCTATTGCTCGATGCAACGGAAAGGCCTGCCGTATAGAGCAACGGGATGAAATGATCGGGTGTCGGCACTGCCATCGTATAGTCAGGGTGGCCAGTCGCTTTGAGCAAGTCGCCCGGCGCGTCTTGCATCAAAGCAGCTACATGTTGATCAAAACGCTGCGCCCATGCCTCTCCTTCATCTGGCATGTTCCACTGGATACGACGAAGATTGTGAACGACATTGCCGCTTGCGATTATGAGGATCCCCGCATCGCTCAAAGGTGCAAGCCGGTTGCCGAGGTCCAAGTGATAGTCCAGTGGTTTCAGCGCGTTGATTGAAAGCTGTACGACAGGAACATCCGCTTCGGGAAACAGGTGCGCAAGAACACTCCACGTGCCATGATCCAATCCCCATTGATCTATGTCGCCGCCGACCCAGTGCGGCTTCGCAACCTCCGCCACCTCCTCTACCAAGTGAGGTAGTCCAGGTGCAGGGTATTGGAACGCGAACAATTCTTTCGGGAAGTCGTAAAAGTCATGGATCGTACGCGGACGCGGCATCGCCGTAACGGCAGTCGATCCGATGAACCAATGTGCTGAAATACAAAGGATCGCGCGCGGTCGAGGAAGTGATTGGCCGATTCGACGCCAGGCATTCGTGTAGCCGTTCCGCTCTAGCGTATTTATCGGGCTCCCGTGTCCGATAAATAGCGCTGGCATGCGGGCGCAACTGTCACTCACTTACTGCGACACCCCGATCTGCTGCATGAGCGTGGAGTTGTCCCAGAACAAATACTCCTCGTTCATCGTACCTTGGTTGTTCCAATGACCCAAGGTCGCCATTGGAAGATGGTATTTCTTCCCTGTCGGCTGAATAACCTTCCCGTTACCAAGGTCCATCGGCTTAGTGAACGTGCCGTCGAGATAACCCATGACGGCGGTCCATTCGCCATCAGCGGTGCCAAACCGGACAGGATGTTCGGTAATGCGGTTGTCAGGCGCGAACGTCCACATGAAGGCTAGCTGTTGATGTGATCCGGTATCCCTGTGGTGGTGCTACCATCCGGGTATTGCACGAGGATATTTTCCGCGTGGCTCTTGTGAAGGTCCTGCCACTCCTGGTTCGTGTAAACACGAAAATCGAGGTCATCGAAATTACGCAAATGTTTTGCGAGCGCATCCGGAATACCAGGAATGTTCGGCGCGGGCTTATTGACACTCGTTGCCGGCCAGCGATTCTGTTCAGCGGCAGCCACAGGTGTTTTCATCAGATGCCTCCGTCGGTCTTGCTCTGAGTTTTCAGACGCGAGAGCTTCGAACGTTCGTCGTGTTGCGGCGGCCCGATGCTAAGGCCGCGGCGCCGGTCTTTGCAAGCGGGGTGGTGGAGTGACGAATGAGTTTCGGAAGTTGCCTTCCGTCACACAAAATCACGCGATGCTCCGACGGTGACGGTCTTTTTCGCGCTGAAGCACAAGGTGCTGCGTGGCTGACGAGACCGAAATCGACCGATCGATCCCGATAGTCGCTGAAACTGAACAGACAGCGGATCGTCGAAATTCATGTTTGAAATCAAGAGCCCGAATTTTCGACGGACCGGCGAGACGGTTTTTCGTCGTGCGCAGAAAAAATTTGCGTAGTCAAATCAGAGTGTTCCCATGTCTTCAAATAATCGAGTGGGAGTGAGGGCAATCGCCGCGGATAGCCGATGAAAGGCACACCACGCTTTGCGGCATCCTGTGTCTGCGGTCGTGTCGTCCTTGAAGCGACTGGTGATCCCATAGTGACCGCCGTTTGCTATTGCGACGACTGCCAGGCGGGCGCTCGCCTGATCGAGGCGTTGCCGAATGCAGCCGCCATTCTCGAATCCGATGGCGGTACGGCCTACCTTCTCTTCCGCAAAGATCGGATTCGCTGCGCTCAAAACGAGGCGCTCCTCAAAAGTTACAAGCTAGAGGAAACGTCGGCCACGAACCGGGTCGTCGCGACCTGTTGCAACTCGGCAATGTTCGTCAACTTCGATAAAGGGCCGTATTGGGTGTCGGCATATCGGACGCGCTTCCACAGCGATCTTCCACCCGTGGAGTTTCGGATATGCACGAAATTCCGTGCCGGTGACGCCGAACTCCCCGGCGATACGCCAAACTACCCGGGTTATCCGTTGCGACTCATAGCGCGGCTGCTCGTCGCTAGAGTAGCGATGCTCCTGGGGCGATGACGGGAGCTCCCGCGCAGATGCGAAGGCACATCGGCTCCGGCTTTATCCGCCAGTTTGCCAAAACCTGAACGAACGCTTGGCGTAGTCGCCGCGATCCACTGCCGCTGGGAGAAAATTCGGCGTTTATCGAATATGTAACGCTCCGGCACGTTGCGTGCATTTCGCCGCAGGGGTCACTCAGCTTTTTTCCTTCCCTGCAAACGCGGAAATCTGATCGAGCTTCGCGACAATGTCGGGCGGCAAGACCAGGCTTGCGGCTTTGAGATTGTCATGCAGATGCGCGACGGAAGACGTTCCAGCAATGATGAGAATGTTGGCTGAACGCTGCAGAAGCCACGCCAAGGCCACTTGTCGCGTCGTTGCTCCCACAGAGGCAGCCGCTTCATCCAGAAGCGGTGATTGTAGCGGACGGAAGCCGCCCAACGGAAAGAACGGCACGTAAGCGATTCCCTGAGCCGCAAGCGTATTGATAAACTGATCGTCTTGCCGGTGAGCCAGATTATAGTGGTTCTGCACACACACGATCTTGGCGATACCCTGCGCCTGCGCGAATTGCCGTGGCGAGATGTTGCTGAGACCAATATGGCGAACCAGTCCCTTGGACTGGAGATCGACCAGGGCCTTAAGTGGTTCTGCGATCGACTTCTCGTCGGGCCCGAGGTGCCCGCCGACACGAAGATTCACGATATCCAGCGCTTCCAGTCCGAGATTGCGCAGATTGTCCTCGACAGCGCTGCCGAGTTCTTCGCGTGACAGCGCTGCGGGCCAGGACTTATCAGGGCCGCGCCTGGCGCCGATCTTAGTGACGATCACAAGACCTTCAGGATAGGGGTGGATGGCTTCGCGAATAATCTGATTGGCGACGTGTGGGCCGTAATAGTCGCTGGTATCGATGTGATTGATCCCAAGCCGCACCGCTTCGCGGACTACCGCAAGCGCCGCTTCGCGATTCTTCGGCTCGCCGAAAGCCATCGGACCGGTGAGCTGCATTGCGCCATAGCCGATGCGATTGAGCGCAAGACCGGTACCGTTGGGCGCGAAAACACCGCCAAGGCTGGTGGGTTGCGACATGGATACCTCCGGGTGACGAAGCCACTTTATTCAGCTAATAACCGTAATCTTACATATGTAAGGTTACGGATGTCAACCCTTGCGCTAGACTTCTGTCGGACCACCACGGGAATGCCGAAGAAATGCGGGCAAAGACGGTTCGCAAGAGTGAAACACCGAGAGCTCGCAACGCCCGCGGAGAAGGCGAACGTCTGCGCGATGAAATCATTTCAGCCGCGATCAGGGTTCTGTCGGCGATCGGACCGGAAGACCCGTTCTCGCTGCGCGCGGTAGCGAAAGAAGCTAAAATTGCCGCGCCGTCGGTCTATATCCACTTTGACGACCGCAATGTCTTGTTGTTGGCAGTCCTCGAAAAGTTGTTTCGCGAGCAGATTGTAATGCGAGCCGCAGCAGAGGAGGAAGCTGCCAGACATGGAGCGAGGCGCGTGGGCGCGCCTCCTTGCCCGCTCCATTGCATCAGTCGAGTTCGGGCTGAAACAGCCGGGACATTACAAGGTCCTGTTTGAAGGCCGTGTCGTCTTGCGGCTCAATGATCGTCGGATCGCCGACTTCGGTCGCCCACTTCTGGTGCGATCCGTTGAATTGATACGGCAAATCAAGCCGGTGTCCGACAAGGCGCGGGTCTCCAACGATCCAGAGCGGTTGGCGCTGCTGTTGTGGTCCGGCCTCCATGGCGTGATCTCGCTTCGCATCAACAAGCCCACATTGGACTGGCCATCGGCGACCGAGCTCGCCGAACAGGTTACACGCGCGATCATTCAGCCGAAATAGCACACCGAGCTATTTGGCGTAGTTCGCCGCGATCCGCTGCTGCAGATAGTCGTGCGCCGTGATCGGCGCATAGCGCTTGCCGGGACCTTAAATCATCGCGTCCTTGTTGGCCTGACAGAAAAACGGAATGGAATAGCGCGGGCCCAGATATTCGTCGGTCCGCGGCATCCGCACGCGGTGCAGCGTTGACAGCAGCTTGTCGTCGCTCCAGCGCATCAGCATATCGCCGATATTGCAGGTGACGAGGCCTGGGAGAGGCTCAACGTCGGTCCAGGCAAGCTCCGCAAATTCCTTTCCGGGACAGAGCTGCAGCCCGCTTTGGCCGGTGCGCTGATGCAGCAGCGTCAGACAGTCGAAGTCGGTATGCGCGCCGGCGCGCCAGCCGGTGAAGTCCGCGGGCTTCGCGTTGACCATCGGCAGATAGTGCAGCAGCCGCAGTGTGCATTGATACTCGGCCGACAGCGGATCGTGACACCCGGTGAAGAAATCGGGCGCAAAGCCGAGCTTAAGCGCGAAACAGGACAGCACTTTCATGGCGAGCGCCCAGTTGGTGCGCTCGAACGCGAGCATCGCCGCTTTGAAGCCCGGCAGCTCATCTCCCGTCGGCCAAAGACCGGACATCCGCGGCAGGGTGATCTGGTAGGATTCTTTCTGGTCGGCGGTGCCGGTCGAAGGGCGCACCTGGCTTTTGTATTCCCAGCCGGCATTGGTGCCCTTGCCGAGCGGGTAGTGCGCTTTGGTGTCGTGAGGCAGCGCGAAGAAGCGCTCGGTCATGGCGAACGCTTCGTCGATCTGTTCCTGCGGAATGCCGTGATTGGCGAGCTGGAAAAACCCGATCTCGGTCGAGGCGCTCCAGATTTGCTCGGCGATCTCGGACTTGCGCGCGTCGAACCCGCTCATGTCGATGCGCGGCACGTCGCGGGCTTTCCTTTCACCGATGCCGCCGAGGCCCTGCTCCTTCTTAAGCTCGGCGAGGGCATAGGCCGCGTTGGCAGGGGGCGTCATGGATCGTCCTCGCGGATCGTGCGGGTTGCGCAAGAGAAACAAACGCGGCCGCGGTAGGCAAGTGCATAAGTTAGGCAATCAAGGGCGGAGCCATCGCGATTTGTGTTACACCGCGCCCGGCGGAGTGACACGTATGACAAAGCCCATCACTATCTACGGTATCAAGAACTGCGACACGATGAAGAAGGCGCGCGCCTGGCTCGACAAGCGCGGCGTTGCTTATTCATTTCACGATTATAAAGCCGCGGGCATCAACCGCGAGCGGCTTGAAGGATGGAGCAAGAAAGTTGGCTGGGAAATCTTGCTCAATCGCGCCGGTACGACCTTCCGCAAGCTCCCCGAGAAAGACAAAAGCGCCCTCGACGCCAGAAAAGCTTTGGCGTTGATGCTGGCGCAGCCATCCATGATCAAGCGGCCGGTGCTCGAACTGGGCGGCGATAAATTGCTGGTGGGCTTCTCGCCGGAGCAATACGCCGAGGCCGTTTAGGCAGTTACTGATCGCTCGTTGGTAAACGAGCGCGACGACGCTCCGCACCTACTTCTTGTGCTTCAGCCCATGCATAAAGGCCCGCTCTTCCGGCTGTAGATAGACCAGTTCGGTCAGCGTGCCGATGACGCTCGTCGTGTCGAAGTAGGCGAACCGCGTTTCGTTGTGGCGGCCGCCTTGGACCAGCGAAAACCCCGCTGTTTCCATTTCTTTCACGCCCTGCGCGTAATTGGCGATTTCGATGCCGTAGTGATGGACGCCGCCCTGCGGGTTATGGTCGAGGAACTTCGAATACGTGCTGACGCCGGCGATGGGTTGAATGAGTTCCACTTGCATCTCGCCGGCCCAGCCGAAGGCCAGTTGCAATCGCAACGGCGCAGGCTTGCCCATGTAGGTTTCGTCTTGCAGCTCCGGCTTTTCGATATACAGGAACTCCGGAACGCCGAGCTTTCCTTTGAAGAAATCCATTCCTTTATGAATGTCGGGCACGACAATACCGATTTGATATGCGCCTTGGGCCAAAGTGTTGGGCATGCTGCTCTCCCTTTGTTTCAGCTGTGATTGATTGGATTGATATGGACTACCACGCCGTGGTGCCGCCATCGACGGCGATGTCCGCGCCGGTGACGAACGAGCTTTCATCCGAGGCCAGGTATACCGCGGCGGGCGCCACTTCTTCCGGCTTGCCTACGCGGCCGAGCATCAATTTTTCCATCATGGGATTGAGGAAGTTTGGATCCTTCAAGAGTTCGTTAGTCGCGCCGGTTGCGATCAGACCCGGCGAGATGGTGTTGGCGCGGATGTTGTGCTTGCCGCCTTCCATTGCCAGTTGGCGCGTCATGGCGAGAACGCCGCCTTTGGCGGCGGTGTGGGCGATACCCGGCAGCGCCTTGTACGCAACTTTCGCCGAGGTTGAGGCGACATTGATGATCGAGCCGCCGCCGCGCGCGATCAGATGCGGCCAGACGGTTTTGCAGAAGCGGAACACGATCAGCAGTTCTTCCTCGATGGTGCGGGCGAATTCCTCAAACGTGAATTGATCCATCCAGCCGAAATAGGCCGTCGCCGCGTTGTTGTAGACGACGTCGATGCCGCCATAGGTCTTGAGCGCAAGCGCCACCAGTGCGTCGCATTGGTTTTGTTTGGTGAGGTCGGCCGGTTGCAGCGAGACCATTTGCCCGCCAGCTTTCAGTGCATCGTGTAGTGTCGCCTCGGCGCTTTCGAGGTTGATGTCGCAGCCGACGACTTTCGCGCCTTCGGTGCAAAACAATAATGCAGCGGCGCGCCCCATGCCGCTCCCGGTACCGGTGATGATGCAAACCTTATCTTTCAAACGTCCTGCCATTGCTCACCTCGAATGTTGAAGTCTTACCCGCGCCGTCCGCGTTTACCGATGGTGTAGATCGCAGCCGCAATGATCAGCACGACACCTTCGATCACGCCCTGATAGCTGGTGCCCAGGCCGAGAATGTCGAAGCCATTGACCAGCGTGTAGAGTACGACGGCGCCTGCAACGGACTTGAGCACGCTTCCCGAGCCGCCGAACAGCGATGTACCGCCGAGAATCGCCGCGGTGATCACGGTTAGCTCCATGCCCGACATCGCGTTCGGCAGCACCGCTCCCAAACGCGCCGCAAACAGCAGGCCGACGAACGATGCGGCGAGCCCATTGAGCACGAACGGAACGATGCGATAACGGTTGATGCTGATGCCCATGAGCCGCGCCGCTTCGGGATTGGCGCCGACGGCCTGGAGACGGCGGCCGACAATAGTAAAGCGGGTCACGGACCAGGCGACCGCCGTTACGGCCGCCATGTAGTAGACGGGCTTGGCGAGCGGCCAGGACGCATCGACGAAGCAGCCGCCTACGAGCAGCACTACTCCGACCGCACCCCAAAACACTGAAAGTGCTCCCCGGCGTTGCCACCACATGATGCCGGCCGCAACAATCGCGACCGCTCCGCCGCACCACAGCAAATTCGGGACAGTCCAAAATCCGTTCTCGATCCATTTTAGCGGCCACAGCGCCTCGCGATCGTCGGCGGAAGCGGTATGACCGCCGGTGATGATCAGGAGCACGCCACGTAGCGCGGTCATGGTCGCCAATGTCACGATAAAGGCGTTGATGCCCAGGCCCTGCACGACCGCGGCATTGACCAGGCCGACTAGTATGCCCGGCACAAGGCTGATGAGCATCGCCGGAAAGATTCCGACCTCATCGCTCAACAGCAGAACGCAGGCGGCCGAAATCGCGGCGGTCGATGCGACGGACAAATCAAAATTGCCGCTGATCAGCACGAGCGTCATCGGCACCGCGATGATGGCGACGAAGGAGGCTTGATAGAGAATGTTCGCGAGATTGGCCGGATCGAGGAAGTTTTGCGACTCGAGCACGCGCGAGAGCACGGTGAGGACGATAACGATCAGCGCCAAAGCGTAATAAATACCGGCCTCGCCAAGCGAGAAGCCCTTGAGCCTCTTCCGCCACGTCGGTGTCTTTGGGACGAGCGATTGTGCTTGGGTCAGTTCGGCCATGCCGGCAACTCAATTGGTCAAGCCGCCGGCGAGCGCCATCAATTCGTGCTCGCTGGTGTCGGCCGCGCGCCGCTCGGCGGTGATGCGTCCGTGTGACACCACAAGAACACGATCGCACAGCGCCAGCAGCTCTTCAAAATCGGAAATCGCTACAATGATGGCAGTGCCCTTGGCTGCGATTTCTCCGATGGCACGGCGAATGTCTGCCTTGGCGCCAATGTCGACGCCTGCGGTAGGCTCGTCGAGGAGGAGCACGCGGCACGCGGTGGCGAGCGCGCGGCCAAGAGCGATCTTTTGCGCGTTGCCGCCGCTAAGCGCTGCGACTGGAACGTCGGCGTTCGGTGCAACCACAGAGAATGTCGAGATGATCATTGCCGCGCGTTGTTCTTCCAGCGCCTCGATCGGAAATAGACCCAGCGCCGAGACCGGCGCCGGGTTCGGCAATGTCGTGTTCCACCGGATGGATTCATCGGCAAAGAGCGCCTGGCGAATCCGGTCCTCAGGAACGAGAACGACCCCGGCTGCCATGGCGGCCGGGATCGTTCGTCTGACGGGCCTGCCCGCGACGACGACGCTACCGCTCGCGGCCGGATCGGCGCCGAAGATGGCGTGCAGGATTTCACTACGCCCGGAACCGAGCAGCCCGGCCAGTCCGACAATCTCGCCGGGCTTGGCGGAGAACGCGATCCGGTCAAGACGGCCCGGAGACGAGAGGTCGCTGACGGTCAGCAGGGGCTCCGCGTTTTTATCGACGAACGTCGAGTGATTGACGGCGGCGAGGGCCGCTTCGCGGCCGACGATGGCAACAATCAGCTTTCGCTCGTCGATTGCTGCGCGCGACTCGTTGAGGACCGTGACGCCGTCGCGCAATACCGTCACGTTTTGACAAAGCTCCAGGATTTCGTCGAGAAAGTGCGAAATGAACAAGACCGACGTGCCGTGTGAATCCCGCAGCCGGCGAATGGTATTGAATACCATCGCGCGCTCGGTGTCGGACAGCGACGCCGTCGGCTCATCCATGATCAGGAGACGCGCGTCGGCGGCGATGGCTTGGAGGATCGAAATCATTTGCCGTCGTCCGATCGGTAACTCGTCCACGATCATGTCGGGATCGATGTCGTAGCCGACCGTCTCGAGCAGTTCTTCGAACCGACGCCGTTCAAAGCCGGACTCGCGCCAAGGCTGCGTTGAAGCCAGAAACACGTTTTCGCGCACCGACAAAGTTCCGGCCAAGGGGATATGCTGATGGATGGTGGCGATGCCAGCGGCTGCCGCGTCCGCCGGCTTGCGCCAGGAGCGGCGCTCGCCGGACCAGACGATCTCACCGCCGGAGGCGGCGATCGCACCGGACAGAATTTTAATCAGCGTCGATTTGCCGGCGCCATTGGCCCCGATGAGGCCATGAATGGTGGCGCCGGCAATTTCGAAGCTGGCATTCTTTAGTGCTGCAGTCCCATTCGGATAGACTTTTTCCAATCGTCTGACCGAAAGGACAGCATCATTCAATGCCAAGGCGACATCCTCAGAACTGGGGCGGACAAGTGTCCACGTTATCCTTTCTGACGGTGTCCCACTTGTAGGTCAGATACCGATCGGCCGGCATCTGCTTCGTGCGGGCATAGTTGATGACGGCAGCGGTCGCCTGATAGCCGCTGGTTTCCGGGTTGGCGCACGTAGTTACGATCGGCTCGCCTGCTTTGATCAGCGCCTCGACGCTCTTGGAGCTGTCGAGCGTGTAGATCTTTGCCTTCGACTTGGCAGATTTCAGCGCGGCGAGGCAGCCTTGGCCCATGGCCTGATCGTGCACGAACATGATCGTGATGTCGGGATGGGCTTGAACCGCGTCCTGGCAGATTTGATGCGCCCGCTCCGGGTCCCAATTGCCGGCTTGTTTGGCAACCACGTCGAACTTCTTGCCGGATTCCTTTAGGGCTTTTTCGAAGCCTTCGGTGCGGAACAACACAGCCGCAAAGCCTGGCAACCCTTCGACGATAGCGAGTTTGGCGCCGTTCGGATTATCGGCAACTGCGAGTTTGCCGACGGCATAACCTTGCTCGATATCGTTGCGGTCCGCCAAGGCGACCAGCGCCGGATAGACCCACGGCGGCTGATGCTTCTTGGGGTCGCCGACGAAAACGCCCATCGAGGCGATCGGAATGCCGGCCGCCTTGGCTTTGTCGGCCCAATCTTGCGCGGCGATGCTGTCGCCCGGATCGATGACGATGCCGTCAACGTGCTGGGCGATCAGCTTGTCGATGTCGTTCGCCTGCGTGAGCGTGTTCAGATGAGAGTCGAGATCGATCGTTTTGGCGCCAAGCTCCTTGGCCGCTTTCAACTCGCCGTTCTCAAGGGCGACGGCGTAGGGGAAGCCAAGACTTTGATGCGATACGCCGATGGTCAAAGGCTTGTCTTGTGCCGCGGCGGGCAGAGCTAGTGCGCAAAATGTGGCGCCTGCGAGTGCAAAACCTATCCCTAACGATGCCTTCATTGGTGTCCCTCCCGAAAAAGTTTGCGACCTTTTGGCCGGCCATTCGTGGGCAGGTGCCTACCCACGCAAGCCCATATACCATTATGCACAAGGTCATGTACATGAATAGATGTGGAGGAACGTCATGGGACAATCACTCGCGGATCGATCGGTCATCATAACGGGAGCAGGTGGCGGCATCGGTCGCGCCGCGGCCACGCTATTCGCAAAAGAGGGAGCGCGCCTCACGCTGACGGACCGCGACGCCCGGCGAGGCCAGGAGACGCTTGATCTCGTTCGAAAGTCCGGGGGTGCTGCGCATTTCCTGGCCGGAGATATTTCGTCCGAGCCATTCGTCGAACAGGTGGTGGCCGGCGCGGTTCAAACCCACGGCCGGCTTGATGGCGCCTTCAACAACGCGGGCATTATCAGCGATCTGGCAGCGCCGGTTGGCAATTACAGCCTGGCCGAATGGGACCGCGTCCTTCGCATCAATCTGACCAGCATGTTTCTGTGCATGAAGTATGAGACATCCGCCATGCTGCGAACCGGAGGTGGAGCGATCGTCAATACGTCGTCTGCTTTGGGCCAGGTCGGGCAATACAACATGCCGGCCTATTGTGCGTCGAAGGCTGGTGTGCTTGGGCTGACGCGGGCGACCGCGCTCGATTATGCGACCAAGAACATCAGGGTGAACGCAATCATGCCCGGCGTCATCGAAACGCCGATGACCAAAGAGGGCGTGTTCGTGAAGATGCCGGGGCTGGAAGAAATTCTGCTGGCGCAGCACCCGATCGGGCGCTTTGGCCGGCCTGAGGAGGTTGCCGGCGCGGCTCTCTTTCTTTTGTCTGACGGCGCTTCATTCATAACCGGACATGCTCTCGCCGTCGACGGCGCGAATATGGCAATCTGATTGCCTGAAGTTCATTTGGTTTGCCGGCTGCGCGCGAGGGCTTTGTGACTAGACTAGCCAAGGATGCCGACGAGGGGGAAAACGGCGCCCGCAGCCGCGTAACAGTCAAGTCGGCCGACCGCGTCCTGACCCTGTTCGAATTGCTCGGGCGGTGGGGCCGTGAGATGTCGCATGCGGAAATTGCCGACATCATGGGTATCCCAAAAAGCAGTTTGAGCCAGTTGCTCAGGAATCTGGTGGGACGGGGGTGGCTAGCCTATTCATCCGACACAAAGAGCTACGGGCTCGGTGCGGCGATCATCGACATCGCGCGCGGCGCTGCTCAGACACACGACGTCATAGGTCTATCCGGGCCTGTTCTGGCCGAACTTACGCTCGCCACAAACCAGACCTCGGCCTTGAATATCTTGCGCGGTGATCTGGCGGAAACTGTCGCTACCGTACTGGGCGGTGATACGCTTCTGGCGGTCATGCGGCTGGGTGAGAAATCGCCGCTCTACACCACGTCCTACGGCAAGGCGCTGCTGGCTTATCTGCCCGCCGATATGCAGGAGGATTATTTGGCGCGGGTAGAGCTCGTGCCGGTGACGCCCAGGACAATTCGCTCTGTCGAGGAACTGCGCATTCAACTCCAGACCATCCGCCGCGATGGCATCGCGTATTGTTTCGAGGAACAGATACCGGGAATCATCGGCACAGCGCGGCCCGTGATCGGTTCCAACGGGAATGTCGTCGGCGCAATCAGCATCGCAACCGCAGCGATACGCTACGACAACGCATTGCGAACACAAATTTTCGAGGCGACAGCGGAGGCGACGAAGAAGCTGTCGCAACAGCTTCGTTACCTGACTCTGGCGCCGGAGGGCGCACGAGTTCCATCACCTCTAACAATGGATGAGAAGGTCTGACCACCTGGCACCGATCGCGGTGACTGCGCGCTGTATCGAGATTGATTGATATTGTTCCTGCAATGCGAGCGAATGAATTTCTGTCGTTTTGTTCATTGGTCCGCTACTCAAATCCCGATTGCGAATTCATTAATAGCAAAGTCGGCGTCATTTTCCGGCCACGGTGACACCATCGTTTTTCCGAACATGCATGGTTTTCTACCCTCCGCATGACGGAGCGTCGGGTTCCGTTGGTCGCGCTGGGCGAAAGCACGTTTGGGGTAAGGGTGGAGTTCTTCATGATAATTCGTGCCTTCATTGGCGGCGCCGCGAGCGCTGCTGTCGCCGCTTTGTCCGTTTGCTCGGCAACCGCCGCCGATCTGCCGCCGCCGTCGGTTCCGCCTCCGACCGCGCCGGTCGCTTACGCGCCGGCTGCGATCTACAATTGGACCGGCTTCTATATCGGCGCGCACGCCGGCGGCGACTTTGGCAATTCGTCCTGGAGCGACCCGTTTACGGGAGCCAGCAATGCGTTCAGCAGCACGGGATTTCTCGGCGGCGCCCAGCTCGGCGCGAATTATCAGATCAACATGCTGGTGCTTGGTGTCGAAGGCGATTTCAGCTGGACCAACCTCAAAGGCAGCGGCACGGATTCGCTCGGAGATTCGATCAATACCGGCGTGAACTGGACGTCGACCGTCACCGGCCGCGTCGGCGCCGCCTTCGATCGCATCCTGGTCTACGGAAAGGGCGGTGTCGCATTTGCGCAAGATGCCAGTAGTTTCACCGACACCTTTGCCAACAGCGCGAACACCACTTTCATGCGCACCGGCTGGACCGCCGGCGCCGGACTCGAATACGGCATCACCAGGAACTGGTCGGCCAAGATCGAGTACGACTATTTGAACTTCGGCTCGCAGACTTTGAATTTCACGACGTCTACGACTTCGTTGTACAGCTCGAACGCCAACCTCAACATTCAGGAAGTCAAAGCGGGTGTGAATTTCCGCTTCTAAGGCCATGATCCGCCGAATCGGCGGCCGGCGGCGCGCTAGTTGATGCGGATATGCGCCGTCTCGATGACCGGTCTCCACCGGGCGAGGTCGGCGTCGATGCGGGCGCGGAAGTCGGCCGGCGTATCGGGAATCGGCTCCATCAACTGTGCAGCGAGTTTGTCGCGGATCGCCGGCGACGTGATGACGTCCCGGACGAGCTGATTGATGTGGTCCACGGTGGCCGGCGACAAACCGGCCGGACCGATCAGCCCCATCCAGGCGTCGGCTTCAACATCGATCCCGGACTCCTTCAGCGTCGGAACGTTGGGCAACAAAGCGGAGCGCTCCGCAGTCGAAACGGCGAGGAGTCTCACTGCGCCGGTGCTGACCTGCGGCACGACTGAAGTTGCGGGGAGGCAAGCCATTTGCACTTCATTACGAATGAGTGCCGTCATGGCTTGAGGCGATGAGGCATACGGCACGTGCACCAGCTGCGTGCCGCTTTTGATGGCGATGGCTTCCATCGCCAGATGCGACAGTGATCCGGTGCCGATCGAGCCGAAATTATACTTGCCCGGATTGCGTCTGATCAGGTCGATCAGTTGCCCCACGCCGCCGACGCCGAGATCGCTATTGATGGCCAGCACGCTCGGTTGTGTGGCGAGCATTGTGATCAGCGCGAGGTCTTTGTTCGGATCGTAAGGAAGCTTACGGAACAGCAGCGTGTTGATCGCAAGCGGGCCGCCGATGCTGACGCCGATGGTCGAGCCATCGGGCTCCGCTTTCGCCACCGCGTCGGTGCCGATGTTGCCGCTCGCGCCCGGGCGGTTCTCAACAATGAAAGTCTGGCCGAGCTTCCGATGCAGCGCATTGGCTACTAGACGGGCGACCAGATCCGGCGTTGCCCCGGCCGCGAACGGCACAATGATCCTGACACTTTTGCTTGGCCAATCCTGCGCCAAAGCCGGAACGGCGAGCAGGATCCCGAAGAGCGCAACAGCGGAACGTTTCATGGGCCCTTGGTATTCGTTTTCACGGGTTCGATCACCGTCCTACTTTGACGCGGCCGCGGGCGCACACCGGGTGGGCGCTGACCGCTGGGATGTCTTTCAAGGGGCTATCGATACCATCATTGACAAGCAAGACGTGCTGGCCATGATCGCGCCCCGACGCCGCCGGGGCCGGCGATTTCAATGCGCTTGCAAGCCCTCGGCTGCGAACCGGGCGGGACCATGGGCCTCACTGTCGAAATCATCGGGCTGATCGTGTTCCTCGGCGCGCATGTGTTTGTCTCCATGCGCGGCGAACGAGAGGCTCTCATCAAGCGCATGGGCCGTGGGCCTTATCTGGGCTTGTTCACGGTGGTCTCGATCGTCGGTCTTGTCCTGATCGGCTACGGCTTTGCCCGCTATCGCGCCGAAGGCCTGATCCCGCTGTGGTACCCGCCGGCGTGGACGCGCCAGATCGTGGTCGCGCTGATGTGGCCGGCGAGCATCGCGGTCGTCGCCGCGTACATTCCCGGCGACATCAAGCGCATGCTCAAGCATCCGATGCTGGTTGGCGTCAAACTCTGGGCATTCGCGCATCTGTGCGCCAACGGCGACCTCGGCGGCATTATCCTGTTCGGCTCGGTGCTGGCGTGGGCCGTGTACGACCGGATTACGTTAAAGCGCAGGACCGACTCCGGGGGACCGCCTATTCCCGCTGGCGGACGGCGAAACGACATCATCGCAATCGTCGTCGGCACCATTCTCTATCTTGCGCTCGGCTTTGTGTTCCATCCGATCGTCATCGGTTTGCCGGCGTTTGGAACGCCGGCGCTCGGACACTGACGCGTGTCAGTGCACGAGGAGACGCGGCGGTTCACCGCGCCTGACATTCGCGCGCGCAAGGGCGGGATACCGATTGTTTGTTTGACGTCCTATCATGCGCACACCGCGCGCATCCTTGACGGCTATTGCGACGTCATTCTGGTCGGCGATTCACTCGGCATGGTGATGCATGGCCTCGAAACCACCGTGCCGGTCACGCTCGACATGATGATCCTGCAAGGGCACGCGGTGATGCGCGGGTCAAAGCGGGCGCTGGTGATTGTCGATCTGCCGTTTGGCTCATACGAGGCTTCCAAAGAGCAGGCGTTCGCTTCCGCGGCCCGGGTGTTGAAGGAAACCGGTTGCGGCGCCATCAAGCTCGAGGGCGGCCGCCGCATGGCGGAGACCATTGCTTTTTTGGTCGAGCGCGGCGTGCCGGTCATGGGTCACGTCGGCCTGACGCCGCAGGCTATCAACACCATCGGCTCGTTCCGCGCGCAGGGCCGCGTCGAGAGCGACTGGGCGCCGATCGAAGCGGACGCGCGCGCGGTGGCGGACGCCGGCGCTTTTGCCGTTGTGCTGGAAGCAATCGCCGAGCCACTCGCGCGCCGCATCAGTGGCGACGTCGAAATACCAACGATTGGCATCGGCGCAAGCGTCGCCTGCGACGGCCAGATCCTTGTGCTCGAGGATATGCTCGGGCTATCGCCGCGGGTGCCGAAATTCGTCAAACGCTTCGGCGAACTTGGCCCTTCGATCGAGCGGGCGGTCAAGAGCTATGCCGATGAGGTCCGGGCTCGCAGTTTTCCGGGTGCCGAGCAGGTTTATGGGATGCGAAAGAAGAAGGATTAATTCCGGCCTGCGTTGACGTTAATCGCTGTTCCATTGCGGCTGAGTGTCCAAGGCTTTGCCTTGCTCACGCCACATGCTTATTCTAGCCCGCAGGCGGTTCTCCGAGCCTAGCCGCCCGGAATTCCTTAACTTTGTGGTTGCATGGTTCGTCGAGCCGACTTCCTCAGCTTCGCTGAGGCAGACGGTTCCTGCGAACCGGCGCTGGTGCTGGGGCAGGTCCGTGTCGGATATTTTTCGGGAAGTCGACGAGGAAGTACGCCGCGAGCAGCTGAAAAAGCTGTGGGAGCGCTACGGCACCTACATCATTGCCGCCTGCATCCTCGTGATCGTCGCGATCGGCGGGTGGCGTGGCTACGAATGGTGGCAAGCCAAGCGGGCGGCGGAGGCTGGTGCGGCGTTCGAGCAAGCGGTGACGCTTGCGGAATCCGGGAAGCGCCAGGAGTTGGAAGCAGCGTTCGCCAAACTGGCCACCGACGGCACCGCAGGCTATCGCGTGCTGGCGCGCTTGCGCGAGGCTGCAGGACTCGGCCAGACCGATCGCAACGCCGCGGTCAAAGCCTATGACGAGATCGCGGCCGACAAGACCGTTGGCACCGTCATGCAGGATTTGGCAGCGCTTCGCTCAGGCTTTCTGCTTGTTGACAGTTCCTCCTATGGCGAACTGCGCGCGCGACTTGAGCCGCTGACGGGACCGGAGCGGGTGTTCCGGCACAGCGCGCGTGAATTGCTGGCGCTGTCCGCGTGGAAGGAAGGCGATATCGCGGCCGCCCGGCGGTGGACCGACATGATCACCGGTGATCCGCAGACACCGGCGGCCGCGCGTAGCCGCGCCGAGCTTTTGAGCGAACTTATTGCCGCGAGTGGCAAGGGTTGAGCAGGACTGAGGGGATGTCGACGCGAAAACCTTCCTCGCTGGTTTGGATCGGCTCGGCCTTAGCGTTAGGGCTCATACTGGGCGCCTGCACGCCGGGTGGGCAGTTCGACCCAACGGAAGTGCTGTCATCCGACATGTTCAGCACCAAGAAGAAGCTGTCTGGCGAGCGCGAGCCGCTATTCCCGAACGGCGTGCCGGGCGCCGAAACGGGAGTGCCGCCGGATTTGGTGAAGGGCTATCAGCCTCCGCCTGAGCAACAGGCGGTAGATAACGCGGCACCGGCGCCTCCTGCGCCCAAAGCCGCGGCGGTGGCAGGCCCGGCAAAGCCTAAGCCGAAGCCAAAACCGAAACCTGCGGTCGCACGTGCGCCCGCGACTCCGCACCCCTCGGCCTCCGCCGCGCCGGATCCGGCTTGGAATCGGGCCCCGTCTGCCGCGCAAGCCGCTCCGCCGGCTTGGCCGAACTCGCCGGCATCTCAGCCAGCGCAGGCAAATTGGCCAGCTGCTGGGCAGCCCGCGGCACAGCCAGGACAGTCGACGGCGTGGCCGCCACCGACAGGGCAAGGCCAACAGACGGCGCAGCCGGCGCAACCGCCTTGGCCGAATCCGTCGACACCCGGCACCACCTATTCACGCTGATCGCGCCGGGATAGACAACCGCTACGCGCGGAATTGGCGCGCATAGCTCCTTGGCCCCTGCGGTCAGATTGGGCCAGGTCAATCGTTGCCATGTCCTTCACCATTGCCATTGTCGGTCGGCCTAACGTCGGCAAATCGACCCTGTTCAATCGGCTCGTCGGAGCGCGGCGTGCGCTCGTTGACGACCGTCCGGGAGTGACGCGCGATCGCCGGGAAGGTGAGGGAAAGCTCGGCGATCTGTCGTTCAAGGTCATCGACACTGCGGGGTTGGAAGAGCCCCATCGGGATGGTGAGAGCCTCTCTGCAAGGATTCAGGCTCAGACGGCTGCGGCCTTGGCGCAAGCCGACGCCGTGTTCTTTCTCATCGATGCCCGCGCGGGTGCAACTTCCACCGATCGCCCGTTCGCCGATCTTGTTCGCAAATCGGGCAAGCCAGCGATCGTGGTCGCCAACAAGAGCGAGGGGCGTGCCGCCGAGGCTGGTGTTCTTGAAGCCTATGCGCTCGGCCTCGGCGACCCGATCGCGATCAGCGCAGAACATGGTGAGGGATTGGCCGGGCTCTACGATGCGCTTCGGGCCGCGCTGCCGGATGCGACCGCCGAGGGCGAAGACGCAGAAGCGGCAACACCCACCGCCGGTGAGAAGCCGATTCGCATTGCGGTGGTCGGCCGCCCCAACACCGGCAAATCGACGTTAATCAACCGACTACTCGGTGAAGAGCGGCTGCTGACCGGCCCCGAAGCCGGCATCACCCGCGACGCGATCGCCGTCGATGTCGATTGGCAGGGGCGAAAGTTGCGCATCCACGATACGGCGGGGCTGCGCCGCCGCTCGCGCGTTTCGGAGAAGCTTGAAAAGCTGTCGACGGCCGACACGCTCAACGCGATCCGCTTTGCTGAAGTGGTCGTCGTTCTGGTTGACGCTGAGGCGCCGTTTGAAGAGCAGGACACCCGGATCGCCGATCTTGTCGAGCGCGAAGGGCGCGCCGTCGTCATCGGCATCAACAAAGTTGATCTGGTCGAGCGGCAACCCGGCGTCCGGACGCGATTGCGCGACATAGCCGATCGTGCGCTGCCGCAGATCAAGGGCGTGCAGGTGGTTCCGCTGTCGGCGCGCACCGGCGAGGGACTCGATCGACTGATGACAGCGGTAATGGAAAGCTACGCGGTCTGGAACCGTCGCGTGCCGACGGCGGCACTCAACCGCTTCCTCAGTGAAGCGGTTTCAGCCCATCCGCCGCCCGCGATTTCCGGCCGCCGCGTCCGGCTCGATTACATCACCCAGCCCAAATCGCGGCCACCCACTTTCGTTTTATTTTCGTCGCGCGCGTCGTCGCTGCCGGAAACTTATCGCCGCTATCTGGTGAACGGCTTGCGCGAGGCGTTCGCGCTGCCGGGCACGCCGGTGCGGCTCACATTGCGCGCCAAGGCCAACCCTTATGCCGGCCGAAAGCGCCGCTGATGGAGACGCCGACAGCGGGACCGAAATCAGAACTCGGCGGGCTGCGGCGCGAGGCGGCGTTTGTTTTTATTTTTGCCACCGTCTTCCTGGACATGCTCGCAATCGGCATTGTCATTCCGGTGTTGCCGAAGCTCGTGGTCGATTTTGTCGGCGGCAATACCGAGGAGGCGGCGAGGGTTTTCGGTATTTTCGGTACTGCATGGGCGTTGATGCAATTTCTGTTCTCGCCGTTTCAGGGCGCTCTGTCAGACACTTTCGGCCGGCGGCCGCTGATCATTATCTCGAACTTTGGCGTCGGCCTCGATTATGTGCTGATGGCGTTGGCGCCGACGCTTGGGTGGCTGTTTGTCGGGCGGGTGATTTCCGGCATCACGGCAGCGAGCATCGCCACCGCTTACGCGTACGTTGCCGACGTGACGCCGCCCGACAAACGCGCCGCGCGCTTCGGTCTGCTTGGAGCGGCTTTCGGAGCCGGCTTTGTGCTCGGTCCGGCGCTCGGCGGTCTCGCAGGCAGCATTTCGCCGCGCTTGCCGTTCTGGATTGCTGCGGGCTTAAGTCTCGCCAACGCCTGCTACGGATTTGCGGTGCTGCCGGAATTGTTGTCGCGCGAGCGCCGCGCACGGTTCCGCTGGCGGCGGGCCAATCCACTGGGCGCCCTCGTGCTGCTGCGCTCCCACGCTGAGTTGTTCGGGCTCGCCTCTGTCAATTTCCTCGGCAATCTCGCGCACGCCGTTCTCCCCAGCATCAGCGTTCTCTACATGCTGTATCGCTACAGCTGGGACGAAAGCACCGTCGGCTTAACCCTTGCCGCCGTCGGAGCGGCATCGATTATCGTGCAGGGCGGTGTGGTCGGCCCGGTCACGAAACGGATCGGTGAACGGGCTGCGCTATTGGTGGGACTCATATTCGGCGTCGCCGGCTTCATGGTTTTCGCACTCGCGCGCACTGGCGTGGAATTCTGGCTCGGCATTCCGCTGATGGCGATATGGGGACTGGAGGGCCCGGCGTGTCTTGCTTTGATGAGCCGGTTCGTCGGAGCCGATGAACAAGGACAACTTCAGGGCGCCAATGCCAGCATCAGCGGCATCGCCAATCTGTTCGGGCCGGTGTTGTTTACTCAGATTTTCGCGGCCGCCATTGCCGGCGGTCGCGAATGGCATTTGAGCGGTGCGCCCTTCATGCTGGCATCATTACTGTTGCTTTTCGCTGCCGTCACCGGCTGGTTGGTGACGCGCAAACGAGCCTGACGCCTCAGGCAGGCTGCCTGAAGTCCAAAAGCTTTCCGGCGCGGAAATCGTAAAGCTTCCCGGTTTCAGAAAATCCGGGCAGGCAAAGATCGAGAATTTTTCCCGCAACCTGTTCCGGCGTGGGGAGACTTATCGGATCTTCCCCGGGCATGGCCAAAGCGCGCATGCGGGTGCGGGTCGGGCCGGGATTGAACAAATTGACGCGCACAGCCGTCGCGCTCGTTTCATCGGCGTAAGTCCGCGCCAGCGCGTCCAGCGCCGCCTTGGAAACCGAATACGGCGCCCAGTAGGCGCGCGCAAGCGTGGCGATGCCGGAGGTGACGAACACGGCGCGCCCGGCGCCGGAGCGTTTGAGCAAAGGGTGCATGGCGCGGATCAGATGCCAGTTGGCGGTGACATTGACCGCCATCATCTCATCCCAGGCTTTTGGTTCGATGTGATCGAGCGGAGAGGGCACATCGCCCATCGCGGCATTGCCAACCAGCACATCGAGCCGCCCGTAGCGCTCGTTGAGCGCGGCGGCGAGATTGTAGAGGCCGCCATAATCCCTGACATCGAGCGGCGTCAGCGTTGCCGAACTGCCGGCTGCTTTTATCGCATCGTCGAGCTCTTCGAGGCCGCCGACAGTGCGTGCCACCGCCACCACATGCGCACCCGCGCGACCAAGCGCGAGCGCCGTCGCGTAACCGATGCCGCGCGAGGCGCCGGTGACAAGCGCGATCCGATCCGCGAGCGGTAGCGGCATTCCTCAGCTCGCCTCGGCGAGCAGCGAAAGCTGATGGGGTGGAGCGTCCTGGGCGGTGCGGTCGGTCAGCGGCGTCGGGTATTCACCGGTAAAGCAATGATCGGTGAATTGCGGGCGCGCCGAATCGCGCCCCTTCTCGCCCATGGCGCGGTAGATGCCTTCGACCGAGAGGAAGGAAAGTGAATCCGCACCGATGAATTGCCGCATGCCTTCGAGATCATGTGTGGCGGCGAGGAGTTTGTCCTGCTCCGGCGTGTCGATGCCGTAATAGTCGGGATGGGTGATCGGCGGCGAGGCGATGCGAAAGTGCACTTCGCGCGCCCCCGCGTCGCGCATCATCTGCACGATCTTCACCGACGTCGTGCCGCGCACGATCGAATTGTCGATCAGCACGATGCGCTTGCCACTGACCACGGCGCGGTTTGCGCTGTGCTTGAGGCGGACGCCGAGTGCGCGGATCTGCTGCGTCGGCTCGATGAAGGTGCGGCCGACATAGTGATTGCGGATGATGCCGAGCTCATAGGGGATGCCGGAGGCTTGCGCGTAGCCGATCGCTGCAGGCACGCCCGAATCGGGAACCGGAATCACAACGTCGGCGGAGGCGGGCGCTTCCCGCGCGAGTTCCGCGCCGCAGGTCTTGCGCACGTCATAGACGCTGCGGCCGCCGATGATTGAATCCGGTCGCGAGAAATAGATGTACTCGAAGATGCAGGGACGCGGCGCCATCGCCGGGAATGGCTTGTGCGAGTGCGCGCCGTCCTCATCAAACACCAGAACCTCGCCGTTCTCGACATCGCGCACATATTGCGCACCGATGATGTCAAGCGCACAGGTCTCGGAGGCGAGGATCGGACACCCGTCCAGCCTGCCCAGCACCAGCGGCCGGATGCCGAGCGGGTCACGGGCGCCGACGAGTTTCTTGTTGGTGAGGCCGACGAAGGCGTAGGAGCCTTCGAGCAGGCGCAGCCCCTCGATGAAACGGTCGACGAAGCGGTTGCGGTGCGAGCGCGCGACCAGATGCAGGATGACCTCGGTATCCGTCGTCGACTGCATCATGGCGCCTTCGCGCACGAGTTGCCGTCGCAACGTCAGGCCATTGGTGAGATTGCCGTTGTGGCCGATGGCAAATCCGCCGGCGTTCAGCTCAGCGAACAGCGGCTGCACATTGCGCAGAATGGTCTCGCCGGTGGTCGAATAGCGGACATGGCCGATGGCCGCATTACCCGGCAGGCGATCGATCACTTCCCGTCCGGAAAAGGCGTCGCCAACAAGTCCGAGCCGCCGCTCGGAATGGAACCGCTTGCCATCGAAGGAAACGATGCCAGTTGCCTCCTGGCCGCGGTGCTGCAGCGCGTGGAGGCCGAGCGCGGTGATGGCGGCGGCATCGGGGTGGCCGAAAATGCCAAACACGCCGCACTCTTCCCGAAGGCGGTCGTCGTTAAGATCGAGCAGGCCGGGTTCGGTCATATTCGGCCTTTCGATGTTCAATGCAGTGTTCCTTTAGCCCCGAGCAATTGCTGCATACCGACCCGGCTGGAATGATCGTAACCGGCGCTGCCATTACCAGGAGCGTCGAGGTCGCTGCGCTGGTCAGGTGGATTTTCCGGCGTATCCGTCTCTTCGGGCCGTGGCTTCTTCAACCGCTTTAAGATGGTGGCTTCGGCGTTCTCCGGCAATTGGTCCTTGAGCCATTCTCCAGTCCCACTCAGGACAACCCTGGATTTGGCATGCAAGACCCACTCCGGCTTACTGCGGTCGGGTACTAGCCAGTCGAAGAACATGTAGGCGACCACGACGATGATAAGTCCGCGCCCGAGCCCGAACAGGAAACCCAGGGTGCGATCGAGCGCACCAACCCTGCTGTCGAGCACCATGTCTGAGATTCTGACGGTCAGGATCGAGACCACCAGCAGCGTAATGAGGAATACACCGCCGATCACGGCAACGGTCGCTACGACGTCGCTATTGAAGTACTGCTTGGCCAGCGGCAAAAGCTTCGAATACGCGTAAAGAGTTGCGCCGGCGGCCAATATCCAGGCGATGATCGAAAGAATTTCGCGCATAAAGCCGCGCACCATGGCGAGCAGCGCCGAGACGAGCATGATGACGATCAGCCCGATGTCGAGAAGCGTAATCGGCATGGTTGCTAATCCGCTCGCTTCTCCGCCAGATCGGCGGTGTCCGCAGGGGGCCCGAACGCCAAGCCCGCGGCGTGTATAGCCGGGCCGGGCGTCACAGTCATCCGCCTTCTCATGCGTTCAACAGTCTCACTAGTCATGAGCAAGCAGGCCGAAATCATGAGCAAGCAGGCCGGTCGCGGATCGCAGATCGTGGTTTTGGATTACCCATCCTGCCGGCCAACGCGCTTGAGTGCGGGTACGCCGTCCCGCGCAATCTCGGCAACAAGATTCGCGAGCGTGCCAAGGGTCGAGAGCGCAAAGCCTTGCGGGGCTTCAGTGCGTGCAGCGTCCGGAACTGTCGCGCGCGCAAACCCTAGTTTCTGGGCTTCCTTGAGTTGCGCCGCCGTCTGCGCCACGGGCCGCACTGCTCCTGAGAGCGACACTTCGCCGAAATAGACGGCATCGGCGGGCAGGGGGGCATGCGCAAGCGATGACACCAGAGCGGCCGCGGCGGCCAGATCGGCCGCTGGCTCCTGGACACGCAAGCCGCCCGCTACGTTGAGATAGACGTCATGCCCGGAAAGACGAACGCCGCAATGGGCTTCCAGCACCGCTAGCACCATGGACAGCCGGCTCGGATCCCAGCCGACGACGGCGCGCCGTGGTGTCCCGAGCGACGTTGGTGCGACCAGCGCCTGGATTTCCACCAGCAGCGGGCGCGTGCCTTCTATTCCGGCAAACACTGCCGTGCCGGCGCTTCCGAGTTCGCGCTCCGAGAGAAACAGCTCCGATGGATTGGCGACTTCGCGCAGTCCGCTCCCGGTCATCTCGAACACGCCGATTTCGTCGGTCGGGCCGAACCGATTCTTAAGCGCGCGGAGGATGCGGAATTGCTGCGATCCTTCACCTTCGAACGACAGCACCGCGTCGACCATATGCTCGACCACGCGCGGACCGGCGATTTGCCCGTCCTTGGTGACATGCCCGACCAGAATCACGGCCGTGCCGCTTCGTTTGGCAAAGCGGATGAGTTCGGCCGCCGATCCGCGTACCTGCGTGACTGTCCCCGGCGCGGCCTCGACGGTTTGAGTCCACATCGTCTGGATCGAATTGATCACAAGCAGTTGCGGCGGCGGCCCTTGCGAGAGCGTTGCCACGATATCCTCGACAGAAGTCTCCGCGGCGAGTTCGACCGCCGCATCGCTAAGGCCGAGCCGTTCGGCGCGCAGCCGCACCTGGGCGACCGCTTCCTCGCCGGAAATGTAGACTGCGCGCTGACCGTGGCGCGCGTAATCAGCCGCAACTTCGATCAACAAAGTCGATTTGCCGATGCCCGGATCGCCGCCGAGCAGCAGCACCGAACCGCGCACCAGACCGCCGCCGGTGACGCGATCAAATTCCGCGATGCCAGAAGCAAGCCGCGGCGCTTCGTGCGTTTGCCCTTTGAGCGGCTCGACGACGAACAGACGCCCCTTACGGGAAGAGCGGGCCGCCGTCGCAGCGCCTTCTTCGACCAGCGAATTCCACGCGCCACACGCTTCGCAGCGGCCGGCCCAACGCGCCGCGGCGGCACCACAACTCTGACAGACAAAATTTTGTCCGCGCGCGACCATCGGTGCGCTCCTTATCCGCCGCGATAGACGAGATGGCTCCGCGGACCAAGCCGGGTCAGAATCTCGTAAGCGATGGTGCCGGCGGAGGCGGCCACTTCGTCGACCAATAAACCCTTGCCGATAAATGTCGCGATATCGCCACGCTGAACTGGTGCATCGGCAATTTCAGTGACGTCGATGCACGTGAGGTCCATGGAAATCGCGCCGACGATCGGGCAACGTTTGCCGGCGACGACGGCCGCGCCGCTCGCCCTTGCATCGACCCCGCTCGCGAAACGCATAACGCCATCGGCGTAGCCGAGTGCTGCAATAGCGATTTGGGAGGCCCGCCGCGCTTTCCACGCCGCGCCGTAACCGACAGTCTCTCGCTTGCGATACCTTGCGCACCTGCAGGATCCGGCCGGTGAGTTCGACCACGCTTTGCATGGGATTGTCGCGATTTGGCGTCGGGTTGATGCCGTAGAGCGCAGCGCCGGGTCTTGCGATGTCGAAATGCGCCGAATTGCCGAGAAAAATGCCCGACGAGTTGACCAGCGAAGCGGGGATGCCGTGATAGAGCATACGCAGTTCGCGAAACAGCCGGATCTGGTTGGCCGTAAGCGGGTGGTCGGCGATTTCGGCGCAGGCGAGATGGCTCATTAACAGGGTGATACCGTGATTTTCGGTCTGCGCACGCGGCGCCAAAGCGGCCGCTTCGTCTGCGGTAATGCCGAGCCGGTTCATGCCGGTGTCGATGTGGAGCGCAGCACCGCCGCGCCAATTCTGAGCGGCGACGAAGGCGTCCCACTCCGCGAGTTCGGTGGTGCTGTTGATGACGGGTTGCGCGTTCAGTTCGGCGAACGCTTTGGCGGCCTCAGGCGCAAACCCGTTGAGTACGTAGATTGCGGCTTCGCGCGCACGCGCGCGCACCCGCCGTGCCTCGGCGACGTCGGCAACGAAGAAGGTCTTGCAGCCGGCCTTTACGAGTTTGGTCGTAACCGGCTCAAGACCCAGCCCGTAGGCATTGGCTTTGACCACGGCGGCGCACTCGACGGTGAGAAGCTGGCGCGCGAGCGCGCGCCAGTTCGCCTCGACCGCATCGAGATCGATGGTCAGAGTCCCGCCGGTCTCGGGGTCGGGGAGGTTGCTTGCCGATTCAGGCAGCGGCTGTGCGAGCGCCATGCTTGCGTTATGGCGGGCGTCGGGGTGCCGGTAAAGCTTGACTATGACGCGCGGCCGATTGCCGTCCCGTAAGTTATACGCTTGTCGTATAACGCGATGCGGTATAACATTCCTTTCGATGATCCGGTCGTTTCGCGATCGCGCCACCGAAGCCCTGTGGATGGGTGCTTTCGTCAAGCGTTTCAGTGGCATCGAGAAACAAGCGGTTCGGAAGCTTGACATGCTTCATCAGGCGCGAAACCTCAATGATTTGCGAGCGCCCCCGGCAAATCGGCTCGAAGCGCTTGCCGGAGATCGCCGCGGGCAACATTCGGTCCGTATCAACGATCAATGGCGCATCTGCTTCATGTGGACCAGGGAGGGTCCGGTCAATGTCGAAATTGTCGACTACCACTAAAGGTGTGGCCACCCCGAATCGCGTGACCACCCATCCCGGCGAAATGCTGAACGAGGAATTCCTCAAGCCGCTCGGAATGTCGGTCAACGCGCTCGCGCTTGCTCTGCGCGTGCCCGCAACGCGGATAGGCGCCATCGTCAAGGGCGAGCGGTCCGTGACAGCGGATACGGCGTTGCGACTTGCGCGCTTCTTTGGCACCAGCGCCGAGTTCTGGATCAATCTGCAGGCGATGCACGATTTAACCAAGGCGCGGACGGAAAATGGCGTAGCGATCGAGCGCGACGTCCGGCCGAGAGCCGCCTAGAAGCTCGGCTGATGCGCAGTGTCAAGGTTGGCAAAGCGCGTGACGGCGGCGTCGAACTGCAATTCGATCGTGCCGATCGGACCATGGCGCTGCTTGCCGATAATCACCTCCGCCTTGCCGTCAACCCGTTCACCCTCGGCCAGCCATTCGGCAAACTTTTCCCGATTCGCTTCCGTCGGCTTGCGCATCTGGTGATAGTATTCCTCGCGGAACACGAACAGAACCACGTCGGCGTCCTGTTCGATCGAGCCCGAACTCACGCAAATCCGAAAGCTGTGGCCGTTTGTCCTCCCGCGCTTCGACCTGGCGCGACAATTGCGACAGCGCGAGGATCGGAACGTTCAGCTCCTTGGCAAGTGCCTTGAGCCGCGTGGTGATTTCCGTAATTTCCTGCACGCGGTTTTCGTTGGAGCGGCGCGTCGAGCCTTGCAAAAGTTGAACGTAGTCTATCACCAGGAGATCGAGGCCGCGCTGGCGTTTGAGGCGGCGCGCGCGAGCCGCCAATTGCCCGATTGAGAGCCCGCCGGTCTCGTCGACGTAGAACGGCAGGTTCTGCAGCTCGATCGATACGTCCTTGATTTTCTCGAAATCGGCTTCATCGATTGCGCCGCGCCTGATCTTGTTCGACGGAATTCCCGTCTGCTCGGCGATGATGCGAGTGGCGAGCTGTTCAGCCGACATTTCCAGCGAGAAAAAGCCGACAATGCCGCCGTTAACAGTGGCCATGTGCCCATCGGCCCGGACTTCGCCGGCCCAACCCCTGGCAACGTTGTAGGCGATATTGGTCGCAAGCGCGGTCTTACCCATACCGGGCCTGCCGGCGAGGATAACCAGATCGGACGCCTGCAACCCGCCCATCCGAGCGTCGAGATCGGTCATTCCAGTGGCGAGGCCCGACAGGCTGCCGTCGCGCTGATAAGCGTGCGCGGCCAGGTCGACGGCGGTGGTGAGAGCTTGGGCGAATCGCTGGAAGCCGCTCTCGTAGCGTCCGGTTTCGGCGAGCTCGAACAGCTTGCGCTCGGCATCTTCGATATGACTTTGCGGGGTTGCCTCAACCGGCGCATCGTAAGCGAGGTTGACCATATCCTCGCCGATAGTGATCAGGTCGCGCCGGATCGACAGATCATAAACGGTCCGGCCGTAATCTTCGGCGTTGATAATTGTGGTCGCCTCGGCAGCAAGCCGGGCAAGATACTGATTGACGGAAAGTCCGGCGATGTCGAGGTCACCCGGCAGGAAGGTTTTCAACGTGACCGGGGTCGCGATTTTTCCCGCACGGATGAGGCCACCGGCAAGTTCGAAAATGCGCTGATGGATGTTCTCGAGGAAATGCTTCGGTTCGAGAAAATCGGAGACGCGATAGAAGGCCTCGTTATTAACGAGGATCGCGCCCAGCAGAGCCTGCTCGGCCTCGATATTGTGCGGCGGCATGCGGAACGCGGGTTCCGCGGGAGCCTGCTTGCGTGCGGTCGAATCGAATACTGCCATCGTCCCGATCAACGGAATAACCTGTGGCCAATTTAGGGTGACTCAACATCGCGGATTACTCGACGGACGGTGCCACGCTGGAATTAACAACCGTTTGCGCTTCCGACGAACGCTTTGTCGATAGTCGAGCGGGCTCGCGATGGGAAATGCTGATTGCGGCTTTCCCCGTTACCCACCGCACATCGAGCATAGAACACCGACAAGAGCACATGGCTCTTGACGTTCAGTTTTTCGGCGCGCGCCGATCGGTGCTACTCCCCTGCCAGGCGGAGCGGCTCCGCGTAGCCGGCTTCGGCGGTGCGCAGCCGCGCTTCTTCGTGTGCAATGTAGTCGCGAGTTTGCGGCACCACACCCTTCCGTTTGGTCATCTGGATCTGGAATACCACCATGTCGCTCTCGCGAAACGCCATTTCCGATGAAGCCAGGTAGAATTCCCACATGCGTACGAAGCGCTGATCGTATAGCCGCTCCACGTCTTCGCGGTGCGCGAGGAAGCGTTCGCGCCACGCCTTGAGTGTCTCGGCGTAGTGAAGCTGGAGAATCTCGACGTCAGTGACAACGAGCTTCGCGCGCTGGACCGCCGGCAGTACTTCCGAAAGCGCCGGGATATATCCCCCCGGGAAGATGTATTTGGCGATCCAGGGGTTGGTGACGCTCGGAGGACCGCTGCGTCCGATGGTGTGAAGGAGAAACACGCCGTCGTCATCGAGAAGCTGCGCGCATTTACGAAAGTACCTGTCGTAAAAGCCGACGCCGACATGCTCGAACATGCCGACCGAGACGATGCGGTCGAAGTTGCCGGTCACATCGCGATAGTCGATGAGCCGGAACATCGCGTCCTGGCTGCGGCCGCGCTCCATCGCTCTCTGCTGTGCCCGAGCGAATTGTTCCTGTGAGAGCGTGATGCCGGTCGTGTAGGCGCCCGCAACCTCGGCGAGGTAAAGCGCAAGGCCGCCCCAACCGCATCCGATATCAAGGACGTTGGCACCGGGTTTGACCAGGAGCTTGGCGGCAAGGTGGCGCTTCTTGGCGAGTTGTGCGTCGTCAAGCGACTGGTCCTCGCTCTCGAAATAGGCGCAGCTGTATTGCTGGTCGGCGTCGAGGAAGAGGCTGTAGAGCCTGCCGTCGAGGTCGTAGTGATGGGCCACATTGCTTCGCGATCGCGAACGCAGGTTGAACTGCTGCACACGGCGAAACAGGTAACGAACCAGGCGGGTCGGCAGAGCCCATTTCGGCGCGGCGATGTGCTCTTGCCGCAGCAGAATAGCGAGCGCATCCGCGATCGAGCCCTGCTCGACGACGAATGTCCCATCCATGTAGGCCTCGCCCAATCGCAGTTCCGGATCGAGCAGGACCGACCGTTGGGCTTTCGCATTTGTGAAGCGCACTGAAACCGGCGGGCCGCTGCCGTCGCCGAACGTGTATCGATTGCCCGAGGCCGTCGTGACTGTGAGCGAGCCCTGGCGGATAAACCGCCGCATGAATAACGATAGTAGCCGATCCAACGTCGCCTCCGCACTGCTACGTGCGCCGGGCCGGACGGGACGGTCGACGCATATTTAACTTTCGATCCGCTGACCCTGCGGCTTATTGACTGCAGGCCAGCGGGCTTTCGGACTTGCCGTTATTAAAACAAAATCCTCCTTGACCAGCAATCCATTGCTAAGGCTCTTCACCGGGCTTAACGCCTCTCACATTCGCCCGGTTTTGGGGTAAGGAAGACCGGCGTCAAGCCGCAGGATTGAGGAGTTCAAGGGGTGAACTGGCGTTTCGCGCCGACGATCGGCCTTGTTGCAGTGCTAGCGCCGGCAGTGGCGCACGCGCAGACCAATCTCGACCAAGGCAAGTCGGCATCGCAAATCTTTGCGGCCGCTTGCTCCGAATGCCACAAGGCTCCACGCGGGTTGGCTAACGGCAGGAACAACGCTGCGCTAACGGACTTTTTGCGCGAGCACTACACCACCAGCCGCGACCAGGCGGCGGCGCTCGCTGCTTATGTGCAGGGTGGCCGCGGGACCGAGCCCGTAGGGGGCCCGGCGCAAGGCAAGGGTCAAAAGCCCGCAGCCGAACGGGCCGAACGCGAGGCACCTGCACCCGAAGAGGCGAAGCCGAGCAAACGCCAGGCGCGGCCATCTAAACCCGACGATGCCGCCCGTACCGAGGCCAAGTCGGACGCCAAGCCTGAAGTCAAACCGGACATCGAACTCGGGCCGGGCGATCGGCCGCCGACCACCCGGGGCCGACGCAGGGAGCCGAAGCCGCCGTTATCGCCTATGGAGCCGGCCGGGATCGCTCGGGCGCCCGCCCCGGCTGTAGCGGAGCCGGTCGCACCTCCGAGCGAGGAGGCGAAGCCTGCACCGACGCTAATGCAGGAGACTCCTACGCCAGGAGATGCGGCGTCCGGCGAAAACCCGCCGGTGCCGCGCGACAACATCCCCGACTAAGAACGCTTGATTGCCGAATAAGAAGGCTTGATTGCCGAGCAAGAAGGCTTGATTGCCGAGGAAGAAGGCTTGATTGCCGAGGAAGAAGGCTTGGCGCCGAGACTAGCTCTTGTCGGCCGTTGCAGCGGGTTCGGTTGCTTCCTCGCCTTCACGGGCCCGCAAAGATTCAGCCACCTCGGGCTCGAAGAATGCTTCCGCCGCGATCGCCGCGGCTTCTTCATCCGTCGGCTCTTCGCGAAGGCGCGTGACGTCCTCGCCGCGTTCGATCCGTGCCGCTTCTTCGTTGTTGCGGGCAACGATGACCGTAATCGAAGTCTCTATTTCCGGATGCAGCGACAATTGAACCGTATGCCGGCCCATCGTCTTGATCGGGGCGTTGAGCTCGATTTGACTGCGGTTCACGTTAAAGCCGCCGGTAGCAAGCAGGCTGATAATATCCCGCGGCGAAACCGAGCCGAACAGCTGACCTGATTCCGACGCCTGGCGCAGAACCGCAAAAGTTTTGCCGTCGAGCTTTGCGGCGACCTGGCTTGCGTCGCCCTTGAGGGTCAAAGAACGCGCCTCTAGCTCGGTTTTCATTGTCGAAAAGCGCGTCCGATTCTCCTCGGTGGAGCGCAGCGCCTTGCCGCGCGGCAACAGGAAATTGCGGGCAAATCCGTCTTTGACACGGACTACGTCGCCCATCTGGCCGAGCCTGGGCACCCGTTCGAGCAGGATGACTTCCATATCAGACCTCCCGGCTCAGCGGATCACGTAAGGCAGCAGCCCGAGAAACCGCGCGCGCTTGATCGCTTGAGCGAGTTCGCGCTGCTTCTTCGCGGAAACTGCCGTGATGCGGCTTGGAACGATCTTGCCGCGCTCGGATACAAATCGCTGCAGCAGCTTGACGTCCTTGTAGTCGATCTTGGGCGCGTTCGCGCCGGAGAACGGGCAGCTCTTGCGGCGGCGGAAGAATGGCCGGCGTGCCCCGCCGGAATGCGGTGACATTGCCATGATTATTCCTCCGCTCCGGTTGCAAGGTCGTCAGCACCCTCGGACGGGCGGCGGTCGCGGTCCCTAGGCCGGTCGCCCCGGTCCCCGCGATCGAACCGATCGCCTCTGTCGCCACGGCGGTCGTCGCGATCGCGATCACGTTCGGTGCGGCGCATCATGGCTGACGGCTCTTGCTCGTGTTCCTCGACCCTGATCGTCAGATAACGCAACACATCTTCGTTGAGCCGCTCCAGCCGCTCGATCTCGTTGATGGCGGCGGGCGGTCCATCGATGTTCATCAGCGTGAAGTGGGCTTTGCGGTTCTTTCGCAGCCGATAGGATAGAGATTTGACGCCCCAATATTCGGTCTTGGCAAGCGTCCCGCCCAATCCTTCGATCACGCCCTTCAGATGCGCGGTCAATTCCTCCACCTGCTGCGCGCTGGCGTCCTGGCGCGCAAGGTAGACGTGCTCATAGAGCGGCATTATTGGTGCCCTTTCCTTTGTGTCGTCGCTCGCTCTCGGCGCGAAGCCCCTCGAACCCTTCGGGAAAGGCTCGAATGCTCAGAAGGCGGGAACACCGGACGCCGGACCACCTGGCCCTACCGCGCCATCGACCGGCGCGGCCGTCCGTTCAGCCCCCGGCCAGGGACGAGCGGAAAACACGCGTTATAAGCAGCCGGTGTGGAAACGCAAGGCTATAAAGGCGACGCTATCAGGGCGAAGACGATTAGGAACCGCGGGGCGGGATTGCGGTGGTCTGGATCAGTTCCGCAAGACGCACCGCAAGCGTGACGCCTTCGCGAATCTGGGCGGCGGACGCCGTTGCGGAGCGCGGCGACTGGCGTTGCCTTTGAATTTTACCGAGCAGAAGCTCGAGGTTCCTGGTCAAAAGCTTGTTTCGGAATTCGGGGTCTACGCGCGCTTGCGCGAGATCAGCCTCAGTGACCGGTGCAAAAGGGTCCATCCAGAGCAAAGTGTAAACTATCCCTAAAAGCTCGTGCGCCGGGCGCATCGAGAATACCGGCACTCGGTTGTTGCTTGGTTACCGGTCCCATCCCTTGACACGGCCGGTATGACGGTATCTTTCGCGCCCCCGAGGGGTAACCATGACTGTCGCTTTCGTATTTCCCGGCCAAGGTAGCCAGGCGGTCGGCATGGGTAAGGCGCTGGCCGAAACCTTTGCCTCGGCTCGCCAGGTGTTCGAGGAAGTCGATACCGCGCTCGGCGAAAAGCTCAGTGAAACGATGTGGAACGGGCCCGCGGAGGCGTTAACCCTTACCGAGAATGCGCAACCTGCGCTGATGGCGGTCTCGCTCGCAGCGTTGCGCGTGCTCGAAGCTGAGGCCGGCGTCGATCTCGGGCGCGACGCAGCTTTCGTTGCCGGTCACTCACTCGGGGAATATTCGGCACTTGCCGCTGCGCGGTCGCTCACCATCACCGATGCGGCGCGGCTCCTTCGCATTCGCGGCCGGGCGATGCAAAAGGCCGTGCCCGTAGGCGTTGGAGCTATGGCTGCGCTCGTAGGCGTCAAACTCGATCAAGCCAAAGCCATCGCTGCAGAAGCTGCCGGCGTGGGCGTCTGCGCGGCCGCGAATGACAACGGCGGCGACCAGGTCGTTCTGTCGGGCGAGAAGTCGGCGGTCGAACGCGCCGTTGAAAACGCAAAGGCGCAAGGTGTGAGGCGGGCGATGATGTTGCCGGTTTCTGCACCGTTTCATTGCTCCTTGATGGGTCCTGCGGCGGACGCCATGGCGGAGGCGCTTGCTTCAGTCGCCGTTAAGGCCCCCACGGTGCCGCTGGTCGCCAATGTGCTGGCGCAGCCGATCAGTGATCCCGCGGTCATTATCCGAAGTTTGGTGCAGCAGGTGACCGGCACGGTCCGGTGGCGGGAGTCCGTGCTCTTTATGGAGCAAGCGGGTGTGAATGTGTTTCATGAAGTTGGCGCGGGCAAAGTGCTCACCGGTTTGATCAGGCGAATCGCCGAAACGTCCGAGGCATCATCAATCGGTACGCCTGAAGACATTGCCAAGTTCAAGGCGGCGCGCGGTTAGTGTCACGCGTTCGAGAGGACTCTCATGTTTGAACTTACCGGCAAGACCGCGTTGATCACGGGAGCTACCGGCCCAATTGGTGGCAGCATCGCGCGCGTTCTCCACGTGCAGGGCGCCACAGTGGCAATATCAGGCACCCGGCGTGAAATCCTCGACCAGCTTGCCGCAGACCTCGGAGCTCGCGTTCATGTGCTGCCCTGCAATCTTGCTGATCGCAGCGAGACCGATGCTCTGGTCCCGCGGGCCGAGGAGGCGATGGGTCAACTCGACATCCTCGTCGCCAATGCCGGTGTGACCAAAGACAACCTGTTCGTGCAGCTGCGCGACGAAGACTGGGACCAGGTAATCGCCGTCAACCTCACCGCAACATTTCGTCTGGCCCGCGCCGCCGTGCGCGGCATGATGCGCCGCCGCTTCGGACGGATCATTGCAATCACCTCCGTGGTGGGTGCGACTGGAAACCCCGGGCAAGCGAATTATGTTGCCGCGAAAGCGGGCATCACCGGAATGATCAAGTCGATTGCGCAGGAATACGCCAAGCGCAATGTCACGGCGAACTGCGTCGCACCGGGTTTCATTGTTACGCCGATGACCGACAAGCTTAATGACAAACAGCGCGAGACCATCCTCGCGAGAATACCGGCTAGTCGCGCCGGCACGGTGGAGGAAGTCGCGGCGGCGGTTGCTTATCTCGCCTCCGCGGAGGCCGCCTACGTGACCGGTCAGACGTTGCATGTGAACGGAGGAATGGCCATGATTTGAAGGTGATAGAGGGGCGACAACGATGTACTGCCGCGCTGGTCAAGGCTATTGAAGTGTGGTAACCGGACCGTGACTTGGCTGGGGGAACCGCAAAGCCGGAGTGCGGGAAGTGAACGTCCGCCTCTGATCGCCTTCGATCCGCGGCCGTCGCCCGAGAGTTACGAAGACAGGGTTACGTAGACTCGGACGGGGCCGAGACGTAATTGATCGGGCCGCGTTGAAAGAAGAGGTTGGAACGATGAGCGATATTGGCGAGCGCGTGAAGAAGATCGTCGTGGAACACCTTGGCGTCGAGCCCGACAAGGTGACTGAGAACGCCAGTTTCATCGACGATCTCGGCGCTGACAGCCTCGACACCGTCGAGCTCGTCATGGCCTTCGAGGAGGAGTTTGGTTGCGAGATACCCGACGACGCCGCCGAGACGATTCTCACCGTGGGCGACGCCATCAAGTTCCTCGAAAAAAACGCGAAGAGCTGAGTCCGCCCACGATCTTTCGCCACTTCTTGAATCGCGCGCGTGCGCGCGACGTTGGCGCGCCGCCTCGGGCGGACGCGTGGTGTGGCGGCGGATTTGACGGCGTCAGCAAAAGTGTCTGCCGGGAGTGCAGATCATGAGACGCGTCGTCGTCACTGGTCTTGGAATGGTGACGCCGCTCGCCACCGGGGTCGATCAGACGTGGCGACGCCTACTGGCCTGCAAGAGCGGGATCGGGCATGTCAGCAAATTCGAGGTAGCCGATCTGCCGTGCAAGATTGCCGGCCAGATTCCCCGCGGTGACGGTTCGGACGGCACCTTCAATCCCGACCAGTGGATGGAGCCCAAGGAACAGCGGAAGGTCGACGACTTTATTTTGTTTGCCATGTGCGCGGCAAAGCAGGCGCTCGATGACGCCGGCTGGCACCCGCAAACCTATGACGACCAAACCACGACTGGCGTCCTGATCGGCTCCGGTATCGGCGGCATTGAAGGCATCGCGGAGACGGCGGTGCTTTTGCGGGACCGGGGGCCGCGCCGGATATCGCCTTTTTTTATTCCCGGACGGATCATCAATCTCGCTTCGGGCTATGTCTCTATCGCCCACTCGCTGAAAGGCCCCAATCACTCCGTCGTCACTGCTTGTTCGACCGGCGCTCATGCGATCGGCGATGCGGGCAGACTTATTGCGCTAGGGGACGCCGACGTCATGGTGGCCGGTGGGACAGAATCACCGGTGAGCCGTATTTCGCTCGCCGGGTTTGCCGCGTGCCGCGCGCTGTCGACCGGATTTAACGACACGCCCGAACGCGCATCCCGCCCTTACGATCGCGATCGCGATGGGTTCGTGATGGGCGAGGGCGCCGGCGCGGTGGTCCTCGAAGAGTACGACCATGCAAAGCGGCGCGGCGCTCCCATCTACGCCGAACTTATCGGCTACGGCCTTTCTGGCGATGCTTTCCACATCACCGCGCCGGCCGAGGATGGCGACGGCGCGTTGCGTTGCATGAAGGCTGCGATCAAACGCGCCGAAATTTCACCCGCGGAAATCGATTACATCAACGCGCACGGCACTTCGACGCCACTCGGCGACGAGATCGAGCTGAAAGCCGTGGAACGGCTGGTCGGCAACGCCGCCGGCAACATCAGTATGTCATCGACGAAGTCTTCGATCGGTCATCTGCTCGGTGCGGCCGGCACTATCGAAATCGATTTTCTGTCTGCTGGCGATTCGCGATCAGGTCGTGCCGCCAACACTCAATCTCGATAACCCGTCCGTCTCGACCGCTATCGACCTCGTGCCGCATAAGCCGCGGCAGCGGCCGGTCAATGTCGTACTGTCGAACTCATTTGGATTCGGCGGCACCAACGCCTCGTTGGTGTTTCGCCGGGTGATCAACTAGTGCCGCCGTTCACGGCGCTGCCATATTTGCCCCGCACTCGCGTGCAACTCGGCATGATCGCATTGTCCCCTGGATCGGCGGAAAAAGTGTTGGTCGACTGCTTGCCGGGCAAGGTTCACCAGTGTTTTGATCATGCTGAATCCAAAAGCGGATAGGCGGCGGTGACCGAGCCCGATTCACCTTCGCCGCCCAAAGGCGCCGGGAGCACGGCGGTACCTCCGCGTGTTCCGCCGGCGCCTAACACGAACGGTACAAAAGTCCCGCCTGCGGCTTCGGCCGGCGCGAAACAAACTCCGCCCGCACTCACCCCGGCTCAGCAAGCAAAGGTGCCGCAAACGCCAAGCTCACAAGTGAGCGCGCCGCCGGCGCCCAAACCAAATGCACCAGCACCGACGCCTCGGCCCGTCGCCGCGAGCGCCGATAAAGCTCCTGAAGGCGTACCCCGGCCGCCGACGAATGGCGCCGCCAAGGGGGCACCTACCGGTTCTGCGTCGGCGCAGCGGCCAGCGGTCGCGGCCCCGCCTGTTCGGCCCGTCACCACTAACGGCCAATCCGCGCGCCCATCTGCGCCAAATCAAGTACCAACAAAAAGAGCGGTACAAGACGCGGGCGAACCGTATCCGCCGATGTCCCAACGGCCACTAGCACGGAACGGCACGCTTCCGACGCGCGCCCAAGCGACCAGGCAGATCATGCCGCGCAGCCCGCGAACCGCACTTGAGCCGGATACCGTCGAAATACCGACTCGTCGTTCCAAAAGCGCACGGCATCCTTTCGTTGTCGTTGGTAACGCCATCCTGAGCGTCTTCGTCCTGTTAGCGATAGCGGCCGGCGCGACACTGGTCTTCGGCAAGCAGCGTTTCGATGCCCCGGGGCCTCTGCCTGAGAACCGTGTCGTCAACATTCCCCGCGGGTCGGGCATCCACGACATCGCTGATGTCCTCGTCAGCGAAGGGGTTATCGATCAGCCATGGGTATTTATCGGCGGGGTGTTCGTGCTCAAGGCGCGCGAAGATCTCAAAGCCGGTGAGTATCAATTCAAGGCGCACGCCAGCCTGCGCGACGTCGTTTCGACCATTGTCGAGGGTCGCGTCGTGACGCATCAGTTCACGATTCCCGAAGGGCTGACCTCCGAGCAGATCGTTGCGCGATTGTTAGATGACCCCGAGCTTGTCGGAAACATCAAAGAAGTCCCACGTGAGGGAAGCCTGCTTCCGGATACCTACAATTACACCCGCGGCGTCACGCGCGAGCAGATGATCCAGCGCATGCAGCAGGCGCAACAACGTCTGTTGAAAGAAGTCTGGGACCGCCATTCCCCCGACTTGCCGATCAAAACACCGGATCAGCTTGTTGTGCTGGCGTCGCTGGTTGAGAAAGAGACGGGTAAGCCCGAGGAACGCACACGCGTTGCTGCGGTATTTGCCAATCGCCTGCGGCAGAAAATGAGGTTGCAATCCGACCCGACGATCATTTACGGGCTGGTCGGCGGCAAGGGTTCGCTTGGGCGGCCGATCATGAAGAGCGAGATCGATCAGCCCACGGCGTATAATACTTACCAAATCGAGGGGTTGCCCCCGGGGCCGATCGCCAACCCGGGCCGCGCCTCTCTTGAGGCGGCTGCCAATCCGGCTCGTACGCGCGAACTATATTTCGTTGCCGATGGCACCGGCGGTCACGCCTTTGCGGAGACCTACGAGCAACACCAGAAGAATGTTGCGCGCCTGCGCTCAATGGAAGGAGATCAAAAGGATCCGGCTCCGGCGGAGGCTCAATCGGCAACATCGCCGCCGCAGCCCGCGCCCGCCGCGACGCCGCCTCGCCGTCCATCAAATCATCGCGCCCTAAGCACTCAAGGCACTCAAAACACGCAACAACCGGCTCACTAGCCCCAAATGGGGTCTTGGTGCTTTGACTCTCCTAGGCCTCATGGGCTTCGCACTTGTGACCGCAGAAACCCGCCGCTAAGTTCGGCGCGAAATTCCGCAATTTTTTCCGGGGAAACGCATTCCATGGCGCTGTCGAGCATGACGGGATTCGCTCGCGGCCATGGCGTCAGCGGCTCGTATGCGTGGGCCTGGGAAATCAAATCGGTCAACGGCAAAGGTCTCGATCTGCGGCTTAGACTGCCGCCAGGTTGGGACGCAATCGAAGTGCCGGTGCGTACCCAAGCCGCGGAGAAACTTGCTCGCGGCTCACTTCAAGCGAACTTGACGGTCGAACGTAGCGGTATCGTGCCGGTGGTGCGCATCAATACCGCAGTGCTGGAAGCGGTTTTAGGAGCGGCACGGCAGCTGGCGCGTCGCGTCGAGGCATCTCCACCGTCGCTCGACGGCCTTCTCGCATTGAAGGGAGTGATCGAAGTCGGCGATGCCGAGGAAAACGAGGAGGAGAAGCGGAGCGCTGAAACGGCAGCGATCGCCGGTTTCGCCGAGACCGTAAGCGCACTTGTCGACATGCGGCGCCATGAGGGCACAGCGCTAGGGCACGTGCTTGCGGCGCGGCTACGCGATATTGCGGGGCAGGTGGAGCGCGCGGAAATCACGCCGGGCCGGCGGCCTGAGACCATACGGGCGCGGCTTGCGGAGCAGGTCGCTGCGCTCCTGGCGCAATCTGATCGTTTCGATCCTGACCGGCTGCATCAAGAAGCGATTCTGATCGCGACCAAGGCGGACGTGCGCGAAGAGCTTGACCGGCTGACCGCCCATCTGGCGCAGGCGCGGCTTCTTATCGATCAGGGCGGCCCCATCGGCCGGCGGCTCGATTTTCTCGCGCAGGAGCTTAATCGCGAAGCCAACACGCTGTGCGCCAAGGCCAACGATGTCGAACTCACCAATATCGGCTTGGAACTCAAAGCCGCGGTCGAGCAGTTCCGCGAGCAAGTTCAGAACGTAGAATAAGACATGGCGCGCGGTCAGAACAAACGAAACAGCGTTGCGCGTCGCGGCCTGATGTTCGTTTTATCTTCGCCTTCGGGTGCCGGAAAGACGACGCTCGCGCGCCTGTTGCTCAAGGCGGATCGTAACGTTGAGCTGTCGGTGTCGGTGACGACAAGACCGAAGCGCCGCGGCGAGATCGGCGGGCGCGACTATCATTTCATCGATCTTTCCCGCTTCGAGGCGATGGTGAAAACGGGCAAGCTTTTGGAATGGGCTGAAGTTTTCAATCATCGCTACGGCACGCCGCGCCGGCTGGTGGAACAGGCCTTGCGCGCCGGCCGCGATGTCCTGTTCGACATCGACTGGCAAGGCACGCAGCAGCTTCGCGAGAAGGCCCGCGACGATCTCGTCAGCGTCTTCATCCTGCCGCCCACGGCGAAGGAACTGGAGCGGAGACTTAAACGCCGCGCGCAGGACAGCCGTGACATCATCGGGGCTCGCATGGCCAAGGCTGCGGGCGAGATGAGCCATTGGCCGGAATACGACTATGTAGTCGTCAATAGTAATATCGATAAGGCATTCACCGAAGTGCGGGCCATCCTTGCAGCGGAGCGGCTCAAGCGCGAGCGGCAGATCGGCCTTTCCGGCTTCGTCCGCGATCTCCAGGCGAAGCTATAAGATCGAACAGGACTTTTATCCGGATGTCGCAGTCAACGAAAGAAGTCAATGTCACGCGGCTTATCGACGAAGGACGCGTGACGCCCTTTCAGATAGCAACAATCATCTTCTGCGCTTTGGTCAATTTGTTTGATGGCATAGACACACAGTCCATCGGTGTTGCTGCTCCTTTCATCGCCGACGCGCTTGGCGTCAAGATCGCGAATTTTGGACCGATCTTCTCGTCGGCTTTGGTTGGCGCGACAATTGGTGCAGCGTCATTTGGCCCGCTCGCGGATCGCATGGGGCGCAAGACACTCCTGATTATCGCCACCGTGCTGATCGGTGTTTTCACGCTTCTGACCGCCACGGCGACTTCCGTGCCAATGCTGATGGTGTTCAGATTGCTTGCCGGGCTTGGGCTGGGGGGCGCCACGCCGTGCTTCATCGCGCTGACGTCGGAATACGCGCCGGCGCGGCTGCGAGCGGCGATCGTAACCCTGATGTGGTCGGCATTTCCGTTTGGCGGGATGATTGGCGGGTTGTTGAATTCGTATCTGCTGACGCAAATGGGATGGCAGGCGATCTTCTATATCGGCGGTGTAGTGCCGCTCGCGATCGCGGTGTTGTTGTTTTTCTACCTACCGGAATCGATCAAGTTTCTTCTGACCCGCCGCAACGATGCCGGTGCGATCCGCAAAATCGTCGCCCGCTTTCGCTCGCCGCTGGTTCGCGAAGATTTGTACTTCGTGATCGAGGAAAAGCAGCTTCCGGGGGCACCGATTCGGCATCTATTCAGTGAGGGGCGAGCACTGGGTACGCTTTTGTTGTGGGTGCCGTTTTTTATGGGCTTTGGCGTGCTGACGGTAGTGACGCTGTGGACCCCGGCATTATTGCGGATCAACGGCATCTCGCCGGCCAACACCGCCTTCGTCATCGCCTTCAATGGTTTGGGCGCATTCATCGGCCAATCGACCGCGGGACGGTTGATGGAGCGCTTCGGAATCTTGCTCGTGCTGTTTCCGGCATTCCTGCTCGGAACTGCGGCGACGATCGGATTGGGCTTTGGGGCTTCCTCGGTCGCGCTTGCCGCAACGTTCATCGGCTTGGTTGGCCTTTTCATGGGGCTTGGGACCGCCGGTGCAATTGCCCTGTCGGCACTGATCTATCCCACGCCAATTCGTTCCACCGGCGTTGGTTGGGGCATGGCCATGGGCCGTTTTGGCCAGATCGTCGGTCCGCTTATTGCAGGCGCGCTGCTGGGCGCTGGCTGGACTGCCGATAGAATCATGATCGTCATCGCTTGCGCCGGGCTTATCGCCGCACTTTTTGTTGTGCTGTTTCGCTTTTGGTACGTTAAACACGGAGGCGAGCGGCAGTCGGCGGACGACGTGTCGGGCAAGCAGCCGACTTTCGTGCGATGACGATTGGGCGCCGGTCACGCGCATCGACTTCTTGAGTTGCTGACGTCTTTACGCCGACAGCACTGTGCGGCCGACAATTCTGCCGGAGCGCAAATCGTCGAGGGCCGCCTGAGCCTCCGCGAGCGGGCGCTCGCGCGTGGGAATCGGCGCGATCCTCCCCGCGCGGGCCAAGTCGAGAAGTTCCCGCGCTTCAGCAAGCGTCCCGGTCAGCGTTCCTTCGATGGTCATCGCCTTGATGCCAAACATGGCGGCGGCGATCGAGAAATTGCCGCCGAGAAGGCCGGTCACCACGACCTTGCCGCCACGCGCCAGCAATCCGGTGGCGAATTGCAGCGATTTGTCTGAGCCAACAAAATCGCAAATCGCCAGCACTCCTCCGGTCGCGGACATAACGGCCTTGCGGGCGGTCGGGTCGGACGGATCGTAGGCGTGCGCAGCGCCGGCTGCCAGAGCCGCCTGGCGTTTGGTGGCGTCGATATCGGCAACGATCGGAGATGTTCGAAACAGCGCACGCGCAATAGCGAGCCCCATCATGCCGACCCCGCCGAGCCCGACCAGCAACACTGGACCGCGCTCCGGCCGGTTGGTGTGCCGTTTGAGCGCCGCATACGCGGTCAGACCCGAACACATCAGCGGTCCGGCGAAGTCGGGCGACAGCGGCGCGTAGTCGAGGAGGTAGCGCGGATGAGGGACGAGGACGTGGGTTGCAAATCCGCCATCGACCGAGATGCCGAGATGACGATGGTTGGCACACAGGTTCTCTTCTCCCGCCACACACGCCGGGCAAGTCCCGCACCCGATCCAGGGATAAACCGCGACGCGATGACCGATGGTCGCGTCCTTGGCCTCCGCGCCAGCGCTCTCGATCACTCCGGCGATTTCGTGCCCGAGCGTGAATGGCAGCGTACGGCCTGCGGTCACATCAAGCTTTTTGTCGCCACCCAGCGAGAAATAACCGTCCTGCAGATGCAGGTCGGAATGGCATACGCCGCAACGTTCAATGCGCACCAGCACTTCACTGCCCCGAGGCACCGGGCAATCCACGATCGTTTCGCAAAGTGGTTGCGCGTAGGCCACGAGCGACTGGCGATGCATTTTCGTCATAAGGATCCTCCCGCGGCCTCGGAGCCGGTATCATGCCTGAGACCGCGATGTGCGGCGAGGGCCCGCGCCAGCGATGCAAATCCGGCGATCGAGATATCTTCGGCGCGCGCCATAGGGCTTAAGCCGGCGGTCGACAGCAGAGCCGGGACATCAACACCGAGCGAGCGCAGGCTTTGACGCAGCATCTTGCGCCGTTGCCCAAATGCGGCTTGGGTTACGGCTTCGAGCAGCTTGCGATCGCAAGCTAGCGGCTCTGTCCGCGGCACGAGGCGAACCAGCGACGAGGTGACCTTTGGCGGAGGGACAAACGCTGACGGATTGACGTCAAACAGAATTCGCGCCTCGCAACGCCATTGAACCAGCACCGAGAGACGCCCGTAGCTTTTCGAGCCGGGCGCAGCCACGATGCGTTCAGCAACCTCGCGCTGGAACATGAGCACGGCAGCCTCGTACCAGGGCGGCCACGGCTCTAGCGTGACCCAGGAAACGAGCAGCGCCGTGGCGATGTTGTACGGCAAATTGGCCACGATGCGCACCGGGCCCGGGTCAAGATACGCGCGCGCATCAAATGCAAGCGCGTCTGCGGCGATAATCTCGAGCCGGCCGGCGTAGTGACCGGCAATTTCTTCCAGCGCCGCAATTGCGCGGGCGTCACGCTCGACCGCGATCACGCGAGGGGCCCCAAGCGTCAGCAACGCGCGCGTCAGGCCGCCCGGTCCGGAGCCGATTTCAAGCACGGTGACCGCTGAAAGATCTCCCGCTGCGCGCGCGATGCGCGCGGCGAGATTGAGGTCGAGCAGGAAATTCTGTCCGAGCGATTTTTTGGCGAACAAACCGTACCGGCGAATGACTTCGCGCAACGGCGGCAGGCCGTCCGGCGCGACTGTCACGATGCGGGTACGGATGCCGGGCTGTCAGCCATTGCCAGCCGCGCCGCCAGCTTCAGCGCGGACACCAAACTCGTCGCGTCCGCGCTGCCGGTGCCGGCGATATCGAATGCGGTACCGTGATCGGGCGAGGTTCGAACGAAAGGTAGCCCGAGCGTCACGTTGACAGCGTGGTCGAAAGCGAGCGTCTTGATTGGGATCAGCGCCTGGTCGTGATACATGCACAAGGCGGCGTCGTAGCTTGCGCGCGCCGCCTCGTGGAACAGCGAGTCCGCCGGTAGCGGGCCCCGCGCATCGATGCCTTCTGCAATCAGCCGAGCCACCGCCGGCGCGACGATCGTGCGGTCTTCTTCGCCGATCGCGCCATTTTCGCCGGCGTGGGGGTTAAGCCCGGCAATCGCGAGACGCGGTCGCGCTACCCGAAATCGCGTGGTCAGGTCATGCGCCACAATACGTCCCGTTTCGACTATGAGGCCGATCGAGAGATGCTCAAAGATCTCCCGGAGCGGAAGGTGAATTGTGACCGGCACGACGGCGAGCTCCGGCGACCATAACATCATCACCGGCCGTAGCGCCTGCCCCGTCGCTTCACGCACCAGCGTCGCCAGAAACTCTGTGTGACCGGGTTCGGCGAATCCCCAATTGTAAAGAACGTTCTTCGCCACCGGGTTGGTCACGATGGCGGCGGCTGCACCCGCCATGACATCCGCGACCGCGCGGCGAATTGAGGCGACGGCGGCCGGTGCGCTCGACCGGTCCGGGTGGCCCGGCTCGGCGCTCACCGCGAGATCGAGCGGAACGACCGGCAATGCCGAGCGAAACATCGCCGCGGCCGGACTTGGCGTTACCGCTGCGATCGGAACGTCGAGGTCCAACCGACGGGCGCGACGGCGGAGAAAATCCGGATCGGCAACAACGTAGAACGGCGGAATGCCGAGTTCGGCGCGTCGATGCCAGACCGCAAGTGTAAGGTCGGGTCCAATTCCGGCCGGCTCGCCGATGGTCAAAGCCAATGGCTGCACGATTTCGCTTCTGCCGCCTATTTGTCTTCCGGTGTCTTGTATTCGATCATCGCCGCGCGCCGCAAACTTTCAAGGTAGCGCTTGGCCTGTGCACCAAACTTTTGCTGCAGCATCTGTTCGCGGATCTCCCGCATTTCCGGAGTGTCGGACTTGGTCTCTCTCTTGGCGCAGATGGCAAACATCTGCACTCCCTCGGCGGTCGTTTCCGGCGGCGTCAAGTGGCCGATCGCCGTGCTTTCGAGAATTTCGCGCAATTGCTGGGCAAGGTCGGCGGAATACTTCGACACCTGGTCGCGGACCGCGACATCTTCGAGCGCGCGCGCAAAAATAATCCCGTCGTTGCAGTTTTGAAATCGGGCGCGCAGGGCTTCGGCGTCGCGTTTGCGGTTGTCATAGGCTGCTTCGGGCGAGCCCCGCGGCACGATGAATACAACGGGCCGCATGACGTACTCGTACCCGATGTCGTTCTTCATTTTTTCCGGGTTTTGTCGGAGCTGCGCCTCGACGTCCTTGTCTCCGACTTCCATGCTCGATTTGTAACGGCCGCGCACCAGATTGGTCCAGACGAGCTGGGCTCGGAGTTGTCGCTTTAATGTGTCGTCGCTCGCACCGCCGGCCACCAGCAATTGTGTCAGCTTCGCCTTGTCGATCCCCATCCGGGTTGCCACACCCGCGTAAGAATTTTCTATGTCCGAATCCGGAACCTCGATGCTGAAACGCTTCGCTTCGTTAATTTCCAATATCTCGTCGATAAGACTATCGAGGGCTTCCCTGCGCGACGCAGGTTTTTTGGTGCTCAGCTGAATGAACTTGGCGCGATGCTCGACGTCGAGGTTCGTAATAGGTGTCCCGTTTACCAGCGCGACGACCTGTTGCGCGCCGGCGGCGGTTGAAACGGCCAGCAATGACGCTGCCGCGAGCATCGCCGCGGCAAATATCTTATAGTGCGCACTGAGCGGCATTTGCATGATCTCTATTTGTCTCCCGGCGATTTACGCGCCGGCTTCTCTGGCTCCCAACCTGGTTGAAATCGCAATATCACATCCGCGAATTTAGAACCCAGTAGCGATCGGCGACAGCGCCAGCACTTCGGGACCCAGCGTGCGCAGGCTGAACTGGAACATCACCGTATTGTTCGGCGTCGGCGTCGAGCCGGTATAAATATACGATGTAATGTAGTTCAGCGACAGCAGGAAGCAATCGTCGGTATAGCCGACACCAAACCGGGTCTGCTCGAATTGATTGACGGCAAGGTCGTAGCGAGCAGAGCCCATAAGGATCCAGTTTTGCGTGACCTTGAACGCGGCTCCGAGGAGAATTTCCTCGCGTCGTGTCAGAAAGCCGATCTCGGGCTGCGGCGCGTAGTCGCCGTACATCAACTGGAAGGTCCACCGATCGAAGTTGGCGCGAGTTTCGAACTCCAGCCGCTCGGGCGTGAATTGCGCCACATTTTCACCGAGCCCGGGATCATACCCGCCGGAGGAGAAACGGCCGTGGGCGATGAATGAGAACACCGAGTTCGGCTGGTAAGTGAGCCCGGCGACATAGTCGGAGAAGGTCTTGTCAAGGCCGCTTTCGGCCCCGGTATTGATGAGGTCGGCGGCGGCGAACGAATTCACGCCGTAAATCTGATAAGATTGACCAAATACGGCGTTAAACGAGCCGGCGCCGTTGACCTGCGCAGTATACTGAAAGCCGGCATTGACGCGGTCGCCGCCTTCGACGCGATCCCAGCCCGAGAATTTGTCGATCGAGAACAGATTGCTGTCGCTGAACACCACGCTCTGAGCGTCTTCGTTCGGCCATCGTCCGATTTGGGTCTCGTTCGGCCGCAGGATCAGTTGCGCGATCGGCTCGATCTTCTGAGTGCCCCACGGCTCCACATCAATAAAGGGATAGCGATACTCGACCCCGACGTCGGGCATGGCACGGGTAAGTTCGCTGTTGCCAGGGTTGATAAAGTTGGATGTGCCCGGCTGGTTTTGAATATCGAGCTGGGCGATGTCGCCGCGTACGCCAAAGAACGGCGTGATCATCTGGCCGTTGTCGGTGACAAACGTGCGTCGCCAATCCACTTCACCAGAGGCGCGCGAATAGGTTCCGGCAACGCCTCGCAGCAGGCAATTCGAACGGGTCATCTCCGCGGGGTTGTTTGACGTGCACAGGTTGTTGGTGGCGGCATTCTGATTGATGGCGTCGAATTCCGCCTGCTGTCGAGTCAGGCTCGTCATATTGAATTTGTAACTCAGCTCACCGCCCCACATCGTCTGCGGGACCACATTGGAATAGTCGAGGACCGGGTGGATGATCGGAATCTCCGCCTGGATGTCCTGACCTGAGAAGCCGTAGTAGTAAACCGTACGGATGTCGAAATAGCTGCGATCGCCGGCGCCGGTCAGATAAACCTGAGAGACGCCCTCGGTGGCAATGCCGGTATGGAAAGGGTCAAACGAGCTTAAGAACTGAGAGAGCTGATAATCGTACAGAAACTGGCTGTCGGTCATCAACAACCCGGTCCATCCCCACACCCACTTGTCAGTCAGCGCGAACTGGCCGGCGGTCTGGATCGCACCGCGGAACGTGTTGGCGGTGGGGCTGTCGGGACCATCGCGATTGGCAAAATAACCCGGGTCTTGCTGAAAAATGCCCGCGGCCTTGACGGAGTATGAGCCGTCCATCAAACGCTGGCGCCAAATTCCGTTAATCAACTCTCCTTGTTTCGATGTCGCCATTACCCCGAAAGTGACGTCGTAGTCTGGTGCCAAGGCCCAGAAATAATCAACTTCCGCGCCAACGCCGTAAGGCGTGTTGTAAGTGAAAGTCGGATACAGGAAGCCGCTTTTGCGCGTCACCGACGGATCAGGCGCCGACATGAACGGGAAATACATCAACGGAGCGCCAAAAAACTCAACGCGGGCGTCTTCGAAGTAGATCATCTTTTCGCCGTTGTCGTGGATGATCCGGGTCGCCTCGACCTGCCACAGCGGCGGCTTCTTTGGATCATCTTTGCACGGCTCGCAGGCGGTATAGACGCCGTTTTGCATCACCGTGTAGTTGCCTTTGACGCGATCGGCGCGTTTGGCGGCAAACCGCGTATCGTCGGTGGTTTCAAGCCGCAGTGAATTGACGAAACCGTCGCGGTAGTCCTGAGTCAGATCGATGAATTGACCGTAGGTGATTTTGCCGTCGGCTTCGGTCATCCTGACGTTGCCGCGTGCCTGCAGACGCTTGGTCTTTTGATCGTAGATGACCTCGTCGGCTTCGACGGTCGCGCCGTTGTAATAAAGCTGCACGTTGCCAACCGCTGCCACGCTATTGTTGGTGTAGTCGTATCGGATCTCGTTGGCCTGCACGAGCATCGGCGCATCGGGCGCAGTCGCTGGTGGCTTGGGCGCCGCCGGTCGCTCGGGGAAACGCAGCATACTTTGGGCCGAGACGGGCGCAGGCGCGAGCAGCGAGCAAATCGCAAAAGCCACGAGCGCAGCAAGAATCGCCACACTCGTTCGAACGCTACCTCGCACACCGGACCCTGACGGGTGGAACGAACTCGCCACTAACCGTCCTCCTGGTGCAACAGCACAACGAAGCCAGTTAGACTGCCGACCAGTACCGGAATCCAAGCCGCCATGACCGGCGACATGAGTTCCGATTTGCTCATATCCTCCGTGAACTTTGACAATACAAACAGCAGAAAGCCGGATGAGATTCCACCCAACACCATCTTTTGCACGCCGCCGAAACGAAAGAAGCGAAGGCTGACCGAAGCGGCGAGCATGACCATCGCGGTGAGCAGGAACGGACGGGACAGCAATTGCTGGTATTGCAGCCGGTAGCCGGCGGCGCCTAGTCCGGCGCGCTCGGCCAGGTCGATGTAGAAGGGCAATTGCCAGAACGGGACGGTTTCGGGCGTTGCAAAGCTTTCCCGGACCTGTGCGAGCGTCAAATTGGTGGCGATGCGGTAATCATCTCGGACTATCGCGGGATTGCCGCTCGAATAGATGCGCGCGTCCTCAAAGCGCCAGTAGCCTTGCTCAAGAAAAGCAATCTTCGCCTCGATCCGCTCCTGGAATTGGCCGGAATTGTCGAAAGTAAACACGGTGACGCCGCCGAGCTGGGAGCCTTGCTCCCGGCTCGACTTGGCGTTGATGATAGCCGCTCCGTCTGCACTTTTCTGACGCACCCAAAAGCCGCCGGAGCCGCCCTGCAGCGCGGCCGATGGAGTTTCGCCCATCATCTCTGTTTCGAGACGTTTGGAACGCTCGTGCAGCACGGCAGCGAGTGGATTGTAAATCGTCGTGGCGGCCACGCCGAAGACGAAAGCGGCGATCATGGCGGGGGCTACGAACTGCCAGGCGGAGACGCCTGCCGCGCGCGCAACGACCAGTTCGAGGCGGCGGGAAAGCGTCAGGTAACAAGACATCGCTCCGACCAGCACCGCGAACGGCATGATGCGCTCGGAAAGCTGGGGAACGCGGAACAGGGAAATCTCGGCGAGGATCCAGGCGGTGGCGTGCGGCCAGTCCGAACTTCGGCGCAACAGCTCGACGTAATCGATCATCGCGGCAAGCGCGACGACGCCGAAGAACGTGCCGACGAGCGATTTGAGAAAGCGAAATCCGAAATAGCGTGAAAGCGTGCCAGTCAGCATTGCCCGCGCCTCAACTCGCCGTCGCCCGTGCGAAACGCTCGGTGAGCGTGGTTGCGATCTTGGCAACCGCCGTAACCGGCTCGATCGCCTGGCCCCGCGATATTTGCCACAGGCCGGCGACAATCGCGCCGACAAGCGCGACGTATTGAACTGCGAGTACACTCGGGGTGTGCACGCCGACGATCACGCTGAGAAAGCCGATCAGGCGCAAGAGCGATACCGTGCCGATCAAGCTTAGTGCTGCGAGCGCACGGCTCTGGCGGGTCGTCTGCGGCGGCCCGAGAAATGTGAAGGCGAGTATGACGAACGCCAGCGGATAGAGCGGGGTAGCGAAGCGGTCATGGAGTTCTGACCGGAACTCGCCTGCTTGCGCCACATAGAGGGGATCGTCTGGCGCGGGCCACATCAGCTCCCAAATGTATTTCTCCCGGGTGTTGTAGACGATGGTGTGGGGGCCGGCGGCAAATTTCGAGAGGTCGAAGGCGTAGCGGTCGAACGTCACGATGCGCGGGTCGCTTTGGCCGACCTCCAGGCGCTGCACACTGCCCTTCTCGAGCACGAGAAAGGAGCCTGTCTCGTTTTTCACGATCTCACCCTGCTCGGCGAGATAGGTGGCATGTTCTTTCGGATCGCGTCGGTCGTCGAGAAAGATCCCGAGCAGGAGCCCGTTGGGCCGCCGATCGGCAATGTGAAAAGTAAGGTTACCGCCTATCGTTGCGAAGCGTCCTGGCTGCACGATATTCGTGAGAATGTCGGCGCGTACCTGGGTGGCCCAATCGCGCAGCGCACGGAGGCTCAGCGGCGAAATGTAGACGGCGATGGCGGTGACCAGTAGCGAGACGACCAGCGCGACCGCAATGAATGGACTGAGCAAGCGCCACGGCGACACCCCAGCCGCGTTCATGACAATGATCTCGGAATCGGAACTGAGCTTGTTGAGAATGTGAGCAACAGCGAGCACCAGCGAGATCGGTGCAATCATCATCACCAGAAGCGGAATCAACAGTCCGGTGATGCCGACGAAGACGAAGACCGTTTGCCGTTGGCTGGTGATCAGGTCGAATTCGCGGATTGCCTGCGTGAACCACATGACGATGGTCAGGCTGACGCAGGTAATCACGAACGCACCCATCGTGGTGCGAAACATATAGCGACCGATCGACCCCATCGGACGTAACATCCCCACAGATGGGCCCAGCGGCCGCCCTCGGCTCCCCCTCCAAGGCGGTTGCCGCCTTGCGAGCCGAGTTCCCCCAATACACAAGCAGTTTCATGCGTTCACAAAATGGCCTCGCCAAGGCAAATCCATTGAAAATCCAATGCTAACGGTTGCTAAGGGTTAATAGATTCTATCCAAGCGAGCCGGGTCATGCGGCCGGCGGCCGCGAGAACTCGCTTGGCACGTTTGCGCGGTCCGGTTCATATGACGACCCAAGGCCGGGACGATCCGGCAAATAGGGACTAGGACCATGCCCGACCTCAAAATCGGCTTCACGTCGTTTGACCGCCTACGTGGGGTTCTGGTTGTGTTCTGCGCGGAGGGCCTCAAATTCGGGCCGGCGACGCAAAAGATTTTATCGCCGATCAGCGATCATTTACGCCGCGCCGCAGCTGTGGACCGCTTCACTGGAAAGATCGGCTCCGCCCTCAACATTATCGCGCCTACGGGTCTCAGTGCGCCGCGCTTAATCGTGGTTGGCATTGGCAAGGAGCGAGACTTGAAGGATCGCGACTTGGTCAGGCTGGGCGGCGTTGCCGCCGGGGCAGTGCCCGCGACCGCAGCACAGGCGACGATTGTGACCGAATTTGCGGGCGGCGCACTTAAGGGCGACCAGATTGCAAATCTTGTGCTCGGCGCGCGCCTGCGTGCGTACCGGTTCGATCAGTACAAAACGAAGCGCAAGGAAGGCGACGAACGGCCAGCCAAGGCGGAAATAAATTTCGCCAGCGCCAACCCGGCCGCGGCCGAAAAGGCGTGGGCGAGCGCGGCTGGTCTTGCCGACGGCGTCGTCTTGGCGCGCGACCTCATCAACGAGCCGGCTAACGTCCTTTATCCGGGGGAGTTCGCACGCCGCGCGTCTGAATTGCGAAAACTCGGCGTTCTTGTCGAGGTTCTTGATGTGGCGGCCATGAAGAAGCTCGGCATGGGAGCGCTGCTCGGTGTCGGCCAAGGCTCCGCACATGAATTGAAGCTCGTTGTGATGCGTTGGAACGGCGGCAAGCGCGGAACGGATCCGATAGCTTTCATCGGCAAGGGCGTCTGCTTCGACAGCGGCGGCATTTCTATCAAACCGGCACAAGGCATGGAGGATATGAAGGGCGACATGGCGGGAGCGGCCTGCGTCGTCGGTCTCGTGCGCGCGCTGGCCAAGCGCAAAGCCAAGGTCAACGTTGTCGGCGCGATTGGGCTTGTGGAGAACATGCCCGACGGCAAGGCGCAGCGGCCCGGCGACATCGTGACAACGATGTCAGGACAGACGGTCGAAGTGATCAATACCGACGCCGAAGGCCGTCTCGTCCTCGCCGACGTTCTGCACTACGTCAACAAGCGATTTAAACCGCGGTTCATGATCAATCTGGCGACCCTGACCGGCGCCATCATTGTGGCGCTCGGCCAAGAATACGCCGGGATGTTCTCCAACGACGACAAACTCGCCGAAAGACTGGTCAAGGCGGGAGAGGCGACCGGCGAACGGGTATGGCGCATGCCCCTTGGGCCGGAATACGACAAGATGATCGATTCGAAATTTGCCGACATGAAAAATACCGGAGGGCGCTGGGGCGGTTCCATTACGGCGGCACAATTTATACAGCGGTTTGTCAATAAGACTCCGTGGGTGCATCTCGACATTGCCGGCACCGCGCTCGGCTCGCCACAGACCGACATCAATAAAAGCTGGAGTTCCGGTTGGGGCGTCCGCCTGCTCGATCGCCTCGTCGCGGATCATTACGAGCGCTGATTACCAGAAAATCTTTCCATTCGAGCGATGACTGAGGTCCTGTTCTATCAGCTCAAAGGCCAAACGCCGGAACAGGTCCTGCCGGCGCTGCTGCAAAAGTCGCTGGAGCGCGGCTGGCGTGTCGTGGTGCAGGGCTCGTCGGAAGAACGCATCGAAGCGCTCGATGCGCATCTGTGGACTTGGCGCGACGACTTATTTCTCCCGCACGGCACCTGGCGCGACGCTGAAGCGGCACAGCAGCCTGTCTTGCTGACGGTACATGAGCACAACCCGAACGGAGCAGGCGTGCGCTTCTTGTTTGAGGGTGCGGCCATGCCTGGCGATGCCAACGCTTACGAGCGTGTTGTGCTGTTGTTCGACGGCGAAGATCCCGACGCGCTTGATGCTGCGCGGGCGCGCTGGAGCGAAGCTAAATCCGCCGGTTTTGAGGTGACATATTGGCAGGCTGACGAAAGAGGCGGCTGGCGGCGACAAGCTTAAAACCAAGCCGCAAGCTTACTCGCAAGATATGTTCGCAGGTTATTGTAGAAGTTGTCATTTTTAAATTGACGACCCGCTCTCGCAAGACCCGTCCGGGCACACTATATTCTTTGCTCAAGTCACCGTTTTGCCTATATAGTGGTTCTATGAATAGACGTTCAGTGAAGAGTAAGCCTGCAAAGGCAACCCGCAGTCCAGTTGTTCGAAAGGCTGTTTCGCGACAGATTTCGGGCAATCGGGAACCTGTCAACGCCATCAAGATAGCTGCCGTAACCGTCGCCGAAGTGACGATGCGCGCGCCGCCGTTGCGCACACACAAATTCCGTGTCGGTCAGACGGTCTTGTACACCTCCAGCCCGATTAGCCGTCCTGGCGCCAGCGGCACGTACAAGGTCGTCAAGCTGCTGCCGTCCGATGGCGATGACTATCAGTACCGGATCAAAAACACCGGTGAGGCCTTTGAGCGCGTGGCCAGAGAAAGCCAGCTCGAGCTTGATCACTGAAATCGGCCGAGCCTTTCACACGGCGTGAGTGCCTGAAGACTTGAAGGCCTCAAGGACAGACGGGGCTGGAGTTGCTGGTGGCTCTGGGACATACTTCTTTTCGACGAGATAGCGTTTTGTCGGTACCAGGGTGGGTTGATGCTCGGCGTTGATCCCGAATTCGGAACTTCAGCGTTGCGCTTGTGGGTGGCGGCCGGCTCGGCGGCTTTGCTGTTTTTGTTCTGCATGCTGGCGTTGTTTCGACCGCAGCCGAGCCTGCCTTGGCGCGCCGGTCTTGTCATCCTCAGTGCAATTTTTGGCGCGGCAATCGCCTGGGCTTCCCTCGGCCATTCTTCGTCGGGTGATTTAAATCCCGATCGCCGGGCTCTCGAATTGCGCCTGTCTGAACTTAGCGTCCAAGCGCTGGCTCCCGGCTCATCGCTTGCCTGCCTCGATGCTGTGGCGGGCGAGAATGTCGAAGCCGCGTGCGAGAAAGCGCTTTTTGCTTCGCCGGCCAGCGTCGCGTCGGCATCCTCTTATGTTGCCGCACGACTGACGTTGCTGGCGGGCATGACTGCCTATGCAGCGCGCGGCGGTGCAAATATCGAATACGTGTTGGCGCCGCTGCGGCGCTCGCTTGAGGCCGATCATTTTGGATTCGTCGCGCACGTGCTCGCGGTCCGTGACGCCTGTACCAGCGAGACTTGCAAACCACTGGCGCTCCTACGCGATCCGGGCCGCGTGCGTTCCAATCTCGGCGCGCAGCCGCTTGATCGCTACCTCGACCACTATCAGGAGGTTTGGGCGAAGGCGTCCGAAGCGACGCCCGCAGAGGTCGCGCAAGCGCAGCCGCCCGGACCGCGCAAGCTGATCAACATCGACTTTCCGTCGGCAGCTTCGATTCCGCCAGTCAGCATAATGAATCCGGAGCCTACGGGGCCGGTGTTGCCCGGCGTAGCCGCTGCGGCCGCGGCCAACCCAAATCCTCAGGCTTCCGCCGCGGCGTCGCGGCGGTCACGCAAGCAGGCCGCTGCCTCGCCGACGCAAACTGTCGCGCAACCCACCCTGGCCGGCACGGCTTCGTCGGAACCGATCTGGCCGGAGCCGCTCCCGCCGGCGCCGTCGCAGACCTCCGCGACACCCGCTGGCGCACCGGTTCAGCTCAATCCGCCTTCGCCCAGCGCAAGCGCCGGCGGGTCGGTCCGGGCGCAGTAACTCGGGCGTGAGTCCAGCACCCGCGGCCAATCCCCGGTGATGTTCAGCTCAGTCCTCATTGCCAATCGCGGCGAAATCGCCTGCCGCATCGCGCGAACCGCCAAACGGCTCGGGTTGCGTACAATCGCTGTCTATTCGGCGGCAGACGTTCATGCGCTGCATCGGCGAGTTTGCGATGAGGCTTACTTCATCGGCCCCGCCGAATCGCGCGAAAGCTATCTGTCGATCGATCGATTGATCGAGGTCGCCAAGATATCCGGCGCGGAATGCGTTCACCCGGGCTACGGGTTCCTGTCTGAGAGCGGCGATTTTGCTGACGCTTGCACACAAGCCGGGATCGCGTTCGTCGGGCCACCGGCAGCAGCGATGCGCGCGATGGGGCTTAAAGATCGCGCCAAGGCACTGATGGAGAAGGCGGGTGTTCCGATTGTTCCCGGCTATCACGGCGAGCGCCAAGACGGGAGGTTCCTCAAGGAGCAGGCGGACAAGATCGGATATCCGGTCCTGATAAAACCGGCGGCGGGAGGCGGCGGCAGAGGCATGCGCCGGGTCGACACCGGGGCCGACTTTGAGGATGCGCTCGAAGGGGCAATGCGCGAAACGGCAACCGCATTCGGTTCGACCCGCGTTTTAATTGAGAAGTATGTCGCGGCGCCGCGCCACATCGAGATTCAGGTGTTCGGCGATCGGCACGGGAACGTCGTTCATCTCGGTGAACGTGACTGCTCGTTGCAGCGCCGCCATCAGAAGGTAATCGAGGAAACGCCCGCGCCGGGCATGACTGAGTCATTGCGCGCGCTGATGGGGGCGGCCGCCGTCGCGGCCGCGAAGGCGGTCGGTTATGTCGGCGCCGGCACGGTCGAGTTTGTGGCCGACGGCACCGCGGGATTGTGTGCCGACGGCTTCTGGTTCATCGAAATGAACACGCGGCTTCAAGTCGAGCACCCGGTGACCGAGGCGGTCACCGGCATCGACCTCGTCGCCTGGCAGTTCCAGATTGCAGCGGGCGAACGGCTTCCGCTTGAACAGCCGCAAATCCGGTTCGACGGGCACGCGATCGAAGCGCGCGTTTATGCCGAAGATCCCGAGCACGGCTTTCTGCCGTCGACCGGTAAACTCGTGGCTCTGGAATTGCCCGCCGATATCCGCGTCGACAGCGGTGTCGAGCAGGGCGGTGAAGTGACGCCGTTCTACGATCCGATGATAGCGAAACTCATCGCGCATGCCCCGTCGCGTGATGCTGCGATCGACCAGATGTCCACCGCGCTCGATCAAACGCTCGTTGCCGGCGTGCGCAGTAATGTTGCCTTTCTTGGTGAGCTTTGCCGGGCGCCGAACTTTCGCGATGGCAAAGTCGATACGGGCTTTATCGAGCGCAACCTCGCCGCGCTTGGCGCCGTGCAGCGAGGTCCGGACCGTGCCGCGGCGGCGGCCGGTGTCGCGCGTCTCCTCGCCGATGACATTGCCAGCGAAGATGCGCAGTCCGCGCAGGATGCAAACTCGCCTTGGGCTACGCGCGACGCCTTTCAACTTGGTGGCAGCCGTTCGATCACGGTCCCGGTCGTCATCGACGGTGAGAGCGCCAACGCAATTTTGACCTACGGCAACGAAGGCGTGAAGGTCACCATCGACGACACGACGCCCGCCAGGGACGCGAGAACCTTTGCCTTGGGAGACGAAGTCTACGTCGTTCGTCAGGGCCGCCAGACGCGGGTCCGATTGCGGGATATCTCGGTCGCTGAGGCCGACGCGGGAACCGGCGACGGCGTCGTCAAGGCGCCGATGCACGGTAGGGTGCTGGAACTTTTTGTGAGTTTGGGTGACGCTGTGACCGGCGGTCAGCGACTGGCGGTCATAGAAGCGATGAAAATGGAGCACACATTGCGTGCGCCATTTGCCGGAACCGTGCGAGAGGTTGCAGTCGCTGCCGGCGTCCAAGTTGTGGAGGGCGGAAAGATCATAGTGATCGAACGGGCGGGGGAGGGATAGTCTCACCGGATGGCCCTCCATCTCATCAAGCTGTGCGTCGGCGCGGACTCGGTCCGTGATCTTGAGGACTGGATCAAGCAAAGGCTCAAAGAAAAGCGCAAGCGCGGCGAAAAACCCGAGCACATCCACCGCACCCGCATGACGCCGAAACGTGCGGAGGAATTGGTCGATGGCGGGTCGCTCTATTGGGTGATCCGCGGCGAGATCACTTGCCGTCAGCGTATCCGCGATGTGAGGCCGTTCCGCGACAAAGAGGGAATTGGCCGCTGCGGCCTGGTGCTTGACCCCAAGGTGGTGCTGGTGGCGCCGCGCCCGTTTCGCGCGTTCCAGGGCTGGCGCTACCTTGCACTAAAGGATGCCCCACGCGATCTCGACAAGGTGGCACCTGGGGCCGCCGCCATGCCGGAAAAAATGCGCCGCGAGTTGCGCGAACTCGGCCTGATGTGAACCCGCGATCCTGCGTGGCGCAACCTTCGGCGATCCCGTAAACTCCGTCGCAATGGCAATGCGCAGATGCGGAGTGGACGATGATTATTGAAACCCAGGCGGACGTTACCAAGGCGGTGCTCAGCGAGTTATCGCGAGCGCGCGATCCGCGATTCCGCGAAATCATGTCCGCGTTCATCCGCCATCTGCACGATTTTGCCCGGGAGGTGAAGTTGACCGAGCAGGAGTTCCAGGCCGCGAACGCCTATATCAATGCGCTCGGCCAGCACACCAACGAGAACCACAACGAAGCCGTGCTGATGGCCGGGACGCTTGGTTTCTCTGCCCTCGTCTGCCTGCTCAACAACGGCGATCAGGGCCAGACCGAAACCGACGCCAGCCAGCTCGGGCCATTCTGGCGGATGAATTCGCCGGTGATGAAGAATGGTGACTCGATCGTGCGATCGCCGACGCCGGGGCCGGCGCTGTTTGTCGACGCCTACTATCGTGACGTTCACGGCAAGCCGATCGAGGGGGTCGAAGTTGATATATGGCATTCGTCACCAGAGGGCTTCTACGAGAACCAGGACCCGGTTCAGTCGGACATGAATCTGCGCGGCAAGTTCTTCACTGACGCACACGGTCACATGAGCTTTCGCAGCGTGAAGCCCGCCGGTTATCCGATCCCGGTCGATGGCCCGGTCGGCGATCTGCTGCGCGCCCAGGGGCGACACAACATGCGCCCCGCGCATCTGCATTTCCTGGCCTATAAGCCCGGCTACAAAACGCTGGTTTCGCAAATCTATCCGCCCGATGACAAATACATCGATAGCGACGTGCAGTTCGGCGTCACCCGTCATTTGCTGGGTAAATTTGTCCGTCACGACGACGGGCCGGCACCCGCGGCCGATGTCAAAGCGCCGTGGTATTCGCTGACGCACAATTTCGTCATGGAAGCCGGTACGGCGCGTCTGCCGAGGGCGCCGATTACGGGGAAGGCCGAAGGAGAGCGGCCGCAGATTCCGCATCTCGAACCGGCCTGACGTCTTACGCTGCCGAAGCCTGCAGTAAAGCAGGCGCGGGAAAACAAGCAAAGTGAAACGGGGAGGGGAACGCGATGTTGCGTCGAACGATACTTAAGGGCGCGGCGGCCGGTGCCGCGGCGGCGCTGCTTGGCCGTCGCGCAAGCGCCGACGAAGTCCTCAAGATGGGGATCAGCATCCCCCTGACCGGCGTGGGCTTCAACGCCGTAGGGCGGCAGCTGCAAGCTGCGATCAAGCTTTATGTTCAGCAACACGGCAGCGTCGTAGCCGGGCGAAAGCTCGAACTCATCATCCGCGATGATGGCGGTGTGGCCGACAACGCGCGGCGGATTGTCCAGGACATGATCGTCAACGAGAAGGTGGGCCTTATTGGCATCGGAACCACGCCGGCAGGATTGGCCATCGCGCCGGTCGTAACCGAGGCCAAGATTGCGACGCTGGTCTTAAGCTCCGGCGCCTCGATCACGGTGACGAAGTCGCCCTACATGGTTCGCGCCGGCTTCCTGGTCGGTCAACAGTCGTGGATCATCGGCGAGTGGGCGTACAAGAACGGCAGCAAACGTGTCGTTACGCTGGTCAACGACTGGGCTCCGGGCATTGAGGCGGAAACCGCGTTCAGGACCCGTTTCACCCAGGCTGGCGGCGAGATTATCGAGTTGATCCGGATTCCGCTCGCCAATCCCGATTTCGCGCCGTTCCTGCAGCGCATCCGCGACATCAATCCGGATACGGCATTCATCTATTTCCCGGGTACGCAGGCCGGCATCTTCGCCAAGCAATTCGCCGAGCGCGGCCTCGCGACCTCCGGAATCAAGATCGTTGGCCCGGGCGACCTGACCGACGACGACGATCTCAACACCATGGGCGATCAGATGCTCGGCATGATCACCTCAGGGTCTTACTCGGCCGCGCACAATTCAGCTTTGAACAAGGCCTATGTTGCCGCATTCGAGAAGGCGAGCGGCTTTCGCCCGGATTTCGTCTCGGTCGGCGGGTACGACGGCATGCATCTCATCTACGAAGCACTCAAGAAGACCAACGGCAATTCCAACGGGGATGCCTTGCTGGCGGCAATGAAGGGCATGGCCTGGGAAAGCCCGCGTGGCCCGATCTCAATCGACCCGCAAACCCGCGACATCGTGCAGAACATCTATATCCGCAAGGTCGAGAAGGTGGACGGGCAACTCTACAGTGTCGAGTTCGCGACCTACGAGGCGGTGAAAGACCCGTTGAAGCCCGGCGGCGCAAAGTGATCAGGAGCGGCGGCGCTTAAACCGCGACATTATCGATCAGCCTCGTCTTCCCCAAGCGTGCGGCAACGAGGAGCCGGACGGGCTGTTGTTTGGCTGAGGTGACCGGCGCCAGTGTCTTGGCGTCGCGGGCTTCCAGATAATCGACCATAAATCCCGCGTCGGTCATTGCCGCACGTCCTTTGTTGAGCACGCCCGCGATCGGTTTGCCGGCCACGATTTGCGCCGCGCAGCTCTTGAGTACCTGATACAGCACCGGCGCCGTCGCGCGCTCGCTCGGCGACAGGTAGCGGTTTCGCGATGACAGCGCGAGGCCGTCGGCCTCGCGGACGACCGGTGCGCCGACGATGCGCGCTTTCAGGTCAAAGTCGCACGCAAGCTGAGTCACTACCTTGAGCTGTTGGTAGTCCTTCTCGCCGAAGATCGCGATGTCCGGGTCACACTGGATCAGGAGCTTCGCGACGATTGTGGCGACGCCGCCAAAGAAGTGCGGCCGGTAAGCGTCCTCAAGGCCGACGATCGCCGGGCCCTCTGGCACGATGCGGCTGGCGAAGCCGGGCGGGTACATCACGTCGACTGAGGGCGCCCAGACCAGATCAGCCTTCAAGTCGGCGAGCGCAGCGAGGTCCGCCGCAAACGTTCGCGGATAAGCATTGAGATCTTCGCCCGGCGCAAATTGTGACGGATTGACGAAGATCGACACAATGACCCTGTCGGCGCGCCGCTGCGCCAGTCGCACCAGGCGAATATGGCCGGCGTGCAGGGCTCCCATGGTCGGCACCAGCGCAATTGTTTTGCGCCGCGCCCGCCAAACGCCGAGCGTGCGTTTAAGCGCGGGCAGTGAGCGGATCACCTGCGGCCGGGCTTGCCTTAATTGTGAGATTTGTTTGGTCATGCGTTGCCGCGCGAGCACACGGTGATAGCATTTGACATGCACCCCGTGGTTAATGATTAACTTACGCCGCGCGATGCTGTATCTTGACCAAAAGGGTTGCAAGCAAGACAGTTAAAAAAAGAACGTTGCAAAACAAGACAGCGGATCGCTACGGGGGTTGCGTTTCCATGTTGATGCAGGCGGATCCTGGCAAGCCGTGTTCGGCGCATGTCATCGTCCTCGGCAACGAAAAGGGTGGTTCCGGAAAGTCGACCACCGCCATGCACGTCGCCGTTGCGCTCCTTCAGGCCGGCCAGCGTGTTGCAACCGTCGACCTCGACGCCCGACAGAGCAGCTTCACTCACTACGTCGAAAACCGCCGTGACTGGGCGCTTCGCGCCGGGCTCGACCTCCAGCACCCCCGGCATTTCTGCGTCGCCCGCGGCTTTGGTGAACGGCTGGATGAAATTGAGGCGCAGGAGTTCAGCGCGTTTGCTTCGGCGGTGAGCGCCGTTGAGAGCACCCACGATTTCGTGGTCATCGATACCCCGGGCAGTGATTCCTATCTGATGCGATTGGCGCACTCGATGGCGGACACGTTGATCACCCCGCTAAACGACAGTTTTGTCGACTTTGACGTGCTCGGCTCGGTCGAGGCGAACAGCTTCGAGTTGTCCGGCGTCAGCCATTACGCAGAAATGGTCCGCGAGGCGCGCCGCAAACGCCGTCTGATTGACGGCGGCCTTACCGACTGGGTCGTGGTGCGCAACCGTTTGTCGACGCTCGGATCGCGGAATAAGCGGCTCGTCGGCGCCGGTGTCGAAGCACTGTCTAAACAACTCGGGTTCCGCCCCATCGACGGATTTGCCGAACGCGTGGTTTATCGCGAGTTCTTCCCACGTGGACTGACGGCACTCGACGAAATCGATGAGGCTACTCTGGGGCAACGCCCCAACGCCTCTCACGTCACCGCACGCGATGAGGTCAAACGGCTCATCGACGCTTTGAGGTTGCCGATCGACGAGCGTGGCAAACGCCGCGCTGCCGCCCGGGCAGAGTGGTCCGTCGCCGCCGCGAGACCGCTCGATACGCACGATCTGTTTGCCGAGCTCTGATCCGAGCTTTGCTTTTCCGAAGCTAATCGGTTTGTAAGGGGGTCGGTAGCCTATTGCGCGGGTTGCGCGCGGAGGCCACCTTTGTGGCGAGGTTTTGAGCCACTTGCCGCAAAGAGTTGTCCGATGAGCAACGACCGGGCCGCCCACGCGCCGGCGCCAAGCCAGGAGAGTGCACAGTCCCCGACGCCAGGCCGGACTCCGGCCGCTTCTTCTCGCGCGGATGTCGATGCCTTTCTAGGGCGGGTCAAGGCGCTCGGTCCGGCGGTTAAGGCTGGAGCGCGCGGCCGGCTCGTGTTTGCGCTTGATGCGACAATGAGCCGCCAACCAACTTGGGATCAGGCCTGCGTGCTGCAAGCCGAGATGTTCCGTGAGGCGGCAGCTGCTGGCGGCCTCGACATCCAGCTCGTGTACTACCGAGGTCTGGCGGAGTGCCGCGCTTCGCCCTGGGTGGGCGAGCCAGAGCGTCTCGGCGCACTTATGTCACGCATCGATTGCCGCGGCGGTCACACGCAGATTTCAAAAATTCTCGCCCATACACGGCGCGAGAACGACAAAGCCAAGGTCGGAGCTTTGGTGTTTGTCGGCGATGCCATGGAGGAATCCCTCGACGATCTGTGCGCCGGTGCTGGCGATCTCAGCCTGCGCAGTGTTCCGGCGTTCATGTTCCAGGAGGGTTACGATCCGGTTTGCGAGCAGGCCTTTCGTGAGCTGGCACGGCTGACCCGCGGTGCCTATTGCCGCTTCGCGCCCGGCGCTGCGCATGAGCTGGGTGAGCTTTTGCGTGCGGCGGCCGCCTATGCTGCCGGCGGCATGAAGGCCCTTGCTGACCTTCAAACAAGGCATTCGACCGGCGCGGCCAAGCTGCTCGAACAGATGAAGTAGCCATGCCGCTTATTCTCGGCGTCGTCGTCCTCATCCTGCTGTTGTGGGCGGTCAAAGCCTTTGCCAAAGCAGATCCCAAACAAGCAGCAAAGCTGATCCGCGGCATCGGTGGAGGTGCCGCGCTACTCTTTGCCGCATTCCTCCTGTTTCGCGGTGAGATCGGGGTTGCGATTACGGTTGGTGCCGTCGGGCTCGGAATGCTCGGCTGGATAACGTTGTGGCCGGCGGGGTTCGGGCGGCGCACGCAGAAAAGCACCGGACAGGTCTCACGCGTGCGTTCGGCGTTCCTCGAAATGGAGCTCGATCACGATAGCGGCGCGATGCGCGGTCGTATTCTGGCTGGGAAATATGAAGGCGTCGCGCTCGACGCGCTCGACCCTCCGGCTCTTATCGGCCTGCTGGGCGAGTTCGACGACGACAGCCGCCAGCTACTGATGGCTTATCTTGACCGCCGCGAGCCCCGCTGGCGTGAGAACGCGCAAGGTAATGCGGCAGCGGGGAACGGGAGCAACGCGGCGCGCGGCGGCAAAATGACGGAACAGGAGGCTTATCAGATCCTTGGCCTTCAGCCCGGAGCGAGTGCGCAGGACATCGGCCGCGCTCACCGGTTCCTGATGAAGAAACTGCATCCCGACCAGGGGGGGTCGACGTACCTCGCCGCCCGCGTCAATGAAGCCAAGGACGTCCTGCTTCGCCGCCATCGCTGAAATTCCCTACGCACGAACTGTCGCGTAGCATCCCATCCGTGAATGAACGTCCCGTTGCGTGTCCCGGTTGATCCGGCGTTAGTTTATTGATGCGCATTTTCGAAAACTGTTTCGTTTCGAGCGTGGCCTAGTTCTTCAACGCCATGCACTCGATCTCGCTGCGCTTAAGAAGTTTGCAGGTGGCCTCCGCCGTCGCCTTGTCGAATCCGGCGAAGCGCGCGCGGAAATAAGCTTTGTCACCTTTTTGGACGCGCTCGGTGAACGGATCGGCAGCCGCCAGCATCGCCGGCACCTTGAGCTGGGCGGCGCTCAAATGTTGCCTGGCTTCAATTTCATCCTCGAACGCGCCGACTTGGATCAGCCATTCGCCGTGCGCGTGGGAGTGAGGCTGAGCCGGCTCGGGGATCGCCGGACTAGCTTTGACCGGTTGCGCTTTGGTGGCGGCGACGATCTGAGCGGGCTCAGTCGACGCTACGATGATGTGGCTTGGTTCCGGTTCGGGCTGCATGACCGGGGTCGTGCGGACCGCAACGGGTGCTGGTGCTGGCGGTGCGACAGCGGCGACCGGGGCGAGTGCTGGCATCGCGGCGAATGAACCCGTTTGCAACGGCGCGGTGCGGTAGGTAATCGTCCTGACCATGACCGGCTGGATCGGATCGCTGGAACCCGCTTGCGGTTGAGCGGTCGCGGTGCCCGTGATCGTCGTCTCAGCTCGGGGCGCCGGCGATGTTTGCGCTCGCGTAAGCAGCGCTGGATGTGGCTCGGCGCGCGGCTCGGATTTTTCTGCGACCGGCGGCGCGACGTGATGCAGCAACACAGCCTCCCTGATGTGGGCGCTGATCAATTCGCGCATGCGCTCGTCACGTTCGGACGCCGAACGGCCGCCGAGCACCACGGCAACGAGGTAGCGTCCGTCGCGGTGCACCGAGGTGACGAGGTTGAAACCCGAGGCGCGGGTGTAGCCGGTCTTGATGCCATCGACCCCGCCGACTTCGCCGAGCAGATGGTTGTGATTGCGCATCTCCCGGCCGTGATAGACGAACTCTGGCGTGGAGAAATATCTATAGTAGCGAGGAAACCGTTCCTGAATCGCGCGGCCGAGCACCGCTTGGTCGCGAGCGGTGGTGATCTGGTCGTCGTCCGGCAGCCCGGACGCATTGACGTAGGTCGTGCGGCTCATGCCGAGCGCGCGGGCCTTTTGTGTCATCAGCCGGGCGAACTCGGCTTCATCGCCGGCGAGATTCTCGGCAATCGTGACGGCTGCGTCGTTCGCTGACTTCGTGACCACGGCCTTGATCGCGTCGTCGACAACGATGGTTTGACCCGGCCTTAAGCCGAGTTTGGTGGGCGCCTGCTCCGAAGCGTGCTCGGACACTTTGAGCTGGGTGTCGAGCCTCATTTTGCCGGCTTCAAGCTGTTCGAACAGCAAATAAAGCGTCATGATTTTCGTGAGCGACGCGGGGTGACGCGGGGCATCGGCGTTGGTCGCGTTCAAGACTTCGCCGCTATTGCCGTCGACCACGATCGAGGCAAACAGCGGCGAATAGCTTTCGCTATCGGCTTGGCGATGGATTCTGGCCGCTTCGCGTATCAGCAGCACCCGATAGCGATGGCGGTATCCGGCATCGGCCGAGTTGGTGGTGATGGCTAAGGCCGCTGCGACGGCGGCGAGACCCAAGACGCAAAAGCAAAGCCCGTACCGGGCTTCAGAACGCACGCAACGCATTACTCACCCCGTCCCTGACGCGCACGGAACTCCCAGAGGGAGCCCACCCCTGTTGGCTCCTTAGGGTCGGTCCCCCTCCGCAGTCGGCCGTCGGCTCGGTTCCGGACAACCAACGCTGGCGAAGCACTGCCCCAAATCAAGGAACGGCCGTCACTCGGACGGCACGTTCGGACACGCTAGGCCAGCGCCATTGCGAAAGCGTTAACCTCACTGGCGTCGACCCGGGGCCATTCTTTGTGCCGATCAATTGTGCAATGCATTTGATTCCGGTTGAATTTTTTGTGCAGTGCACTATAATAGATTTGCCTTCGCGGAAGGCCTTTTTGAGGCGGAAGGGCCGGGCAGGATTTCAACCCCTAAACGCCAGGCAGCGTCGTTCTGCCGGGAGGACCTTATGAACCCTGATCAGATGCAAAAGATGAGCAAGGACAGCATGGACATGGCGATGGCGTCTTTTGGTACGTGGACCAAGAACGCACAGGCCATCGCGACGGAGGTAGCGGACTACTCGAAAAAGTCGTTCGAGGGCTCGGCGGCCGCTTGGGAGAAGCTCATCGGCGCCAAGAGCATCGAGAAGGCGATGGAAGTGCAGAGCGAATACCTCAAATCTTCGTACGAAGATTTCGTCGCCCAATCGACTAAGTTCGGTGAGCTTTACGCCGGTCTCGCCAAGGAGGCTTACAAGCCGTTCGAAGGTGTGATGGCGAAGGCCGGAATGAAGTAACGTTGTCCGCATCGCGCGAGGCGATTTTAATTCTGCCTCGCGCCGTGCCTGGAAGCGACCGAGTCACGCTTTTGCGAGCGCTGACTCGATAACCGCCGCTATTTTGGCAAGATTTTGCTCGATGCGGCCGACCCGGAAAGCAATGTGCTCAAGCGCGTAGGCTGCCCGCTTGTCGGCGGACGGCAGGTTTGACGCGTCATAATCGGGTACGAAGTCTTGTTCGAGTTCGCGCAGCATTTTGGCGCGGCGTACGGGATCGACCATAATTGTCCCCCTATCGTAATCCCGCGATGAATAACCGAGTCGCCGGGTTGGCACCAAATGTGCAGGCAAGTCCAGCCGTGTCGGTTGTTGCCAAATGATTGGCGGACACGGGAAACGCGCAAGCCAGATGCGCGGTTCTGTGGGGTGGTTACCGGACCGATCTGGAAAGCGCGCGATTCCGTATTTATGATAGTGTCTGGATACTGGCGGATTTGACGTCCTCGTCGCGGGACCGATGATTACCACCGCAACTGGTTGAACGATAGACGAAGCAATGCTGCCAAGGGGCAACGTCAGCACAAACCACCGGGTCCGCGCGGCCGACGACGACCGCAAGCGCAAAAACGATCAGGGCGGTCCGGGCACGGCGGTCATTACCAAGACGCGGCCGCAGACCAAGCGGCCGAACCTCTATCGCGTGCTGTTACTCAACGACGACTACACGCCGATGGAGTTTGTGGTTCACGTGCTCGAACGCTTTTTCAATAAGGACCAGGAAGCGGCGCACCGCATCATGATGCACGTGCACCAGCACGGGATCGGCGAGTGTGGAGTTTTCACTTACGAAGTCGCCGAAACCAAAGTGACGCAGGTCATGGACTTTGCACGCAAACATCAGCATCCTTTGCAGTGCATCATGGAGAAGAAGTGATTCCGGGGGGAACGGCTACTACAAAGGAAATGAGACACTGAATGCCCACGTTCTCGCGCAGTCTTGAACAGTCGCTCCACCGGGCCCTGGCGCTGGCCAATGAGCGCCACCACGAATACGCCACGCTCGAACATCTTCTGCTCGCACTGATCGAAGATCAGGACGCGGCCGCGGTGATGCGGGCCTGCAATGTCGATCTCGACAAACTGCGCCGTAGCTTGGTCGCCTATCTCGAATCGGAACTCGACAATCTCGTCACCGACGGGGCCGAAGATTCGAAGCCGACCGCCGGCTTCCAGCGCGTCATTCAGCGCGCGGTGATCCACGTCCAGTCGTCCGGCCGCGAAGAAGTGACCGGGGCCAATGTGCTGGTCGCGATCTTTGCCGAGCGCGAGAGTCACGCCGCGTATTTCCTGCAGGAGCAGGACATGACGCGCTACGACGCGGTCAACTACATCAGTCACGGCATCGCCAAACGGCCCGGCATGTCGGAGGCGCGGCCGGTCCGCGGCTCCGACGAAGAGACCGACGCCAAGAGCGGTGACGAGCCGAAGAAGAAGGGCGACGCGCTCGATGCTTATTGCGTCAACCTCAACAAGAAGGCGCGTGAGGGCAAGATCGATCCGCTGATCGGCCGCGATGCCGAAATCAGCCGCACCATTCAGGTGCTCTGCCGACGGTCCAAGAACAACCCGCTGTTCGTTGGTGACGCCGGCGTCGGCAAAACCGCGATCGCCGAAGGCCTGGCGCGCCGCATCGTTCACGGCGAAGTGCCCGACGTGTTGCGCAACGCGACTGTGTTTGCGCTGGATATGGGTACGCTGCTGGCCGGTACGCGCTACCGCGGCGATTTCGAAGAGCGGCTCAAGCAGGTCATCAAGGAGCTTGAGGCCTATCCCGGCGCGATCCTCTTCATCGATGAAATCCATACCGTGATCGGCGCCGGCGCCACCTCCGGCGGCGCGATGGATGCGTCCAACCTGCTGAAGCCCGCGTTGTCGTCGGGCACGGTGCGCTGCATCGGCTCGACCACTTACAAGGAATACCGGCAATATTTCGAGAAGGACCGGGCGCTGGTCCGCCGGTTCCAGAAGATCGACGTCAATGAGCCGTCGGTGCCCGACGCGATCGAAATCCTCAAGGGGCTGAAGCCCTATTTCGAGGACTATCACAAGCTCCGATACACCAATGAAGCGATCAAGGCGGCGGTCGAATTGTCGGCGCGCTACATCCACGATCGCAAGCTGCCCGACAAGGCCATCGACGTGATCGACGAGTTGGGCGCGGCGCAGATGCTGCTGCCGGAAAGCCGGCGCAAGCGCACCATCGGCATCAAGGAGATCGAGACGACGATCGCCACCATGGCCCGCATCCCGCCGAAAGCGGTATCGAAGGACGACGCCGAGGTGCTCCGCCATTTGGAGGAAACGCTCAAGCGCGTCGTCTATGGTCAGGACAAGGCGATCGAGGCGCTCTCTGCTTCCATTAAGCTTGCGCGCGCCGGCCTGCGCGAACCCGAGAAGCCGATCGGCTGCTATCTGTTCTCCGGCCCGACCGGCGTCGGCAAAACCGAAGTGGCGCGGCAGCTTGCCGCTACACTCGGCGTCGAAATCATCCGCTTCGACATGTCGGAATACATGGAGCGTCACACCATATCGAGGCTGATTGGTGCGCCGCCCGGCTATGTCGGCTTCGATCAGGGCGGCTTGCTGACCGACGGTGTCGACCAGCATCCGCATTGCGTGCTGCTGCTCGACGAAATCGAGAAGGCGCACCCGGATCTCTTCAACGTGCTCCTGCAGATCATGGATCACGGCAAGCTGACCGACCACAATGGCAAGCAGGTCGATTTCCGCAACGTGATCCTGATCATGACCACCAATGCCGGCGCCGCCGATATGGCCAAGGCCGCCTTCGGCTTCACGCGCAGCAAACGTGAAGGCGATGACATGGAGGCGATCACCAAGCTGTTCGCGCCGGAATTCCGCAACCGGCTCGACTCGATCATCACCTTTGCGCATCTGTCGGAGGAAGTGATCTCGAAGGTGGTCGAGAAGTTCGTCCTCCAGCTCGAGGCGCAACTCGCCGATCGCGACGTGACCATTGAGCTCACTGACGAGTCCTCGAAATGGCTGATTGCGAACGGCTATGACGAGCTGATGGGCGCCCGGCCGATGGCGCGGGTGATCCAGGAGCACATCAAGAAGCCGCTGGCCGACGAGGTGCTGTTCGGACGCCTGAAATCGGGCGGCCACGTGCGCGTGGTCGTAACCACCAACGCAAACGGCAGGACCGAGCTCGGGTTCGAGTATCTCGATGGTCCGGTGACGCCGCGGCCGGAAAAACTGCCTGAGCCGCGCCGGGCCAAGAAGCGAAAGTCATCGCCGCGACGGAAACCGCCGGGCGGCGGACCCGGTGGCAACTCGCCGCCGCGCCGCGGGTCGGTGCCGAAGGTGCCGCTGGTCAAGGCGTAACGGCGATATCTGCGACCTCATCCTGAGGAGCCCGCGCTTTAGCGCGGGCCTCGAAGGACGGCCACGAAAAGCTCAGTGTACTGGCCGGCGGCGTAACTCGTATGCGAACCAGACAGCAAGCACCGGAAACGCAATCGCGGTGCCGAGAAAGACCGGCGCTGCGCCGGCGCGATCGATGACGAGCGCGCCTATCGCGACACCCGCTGTCTGCCCGAGGTAAAGCGCGGACGAGAAGATCGAGACGGCGGTGCCGCGGGCCTGCGGCGTCATTTGCGTGGCAATGGTCTGCAAAGTGTTGTGGAACATATAGAAGCCAAGTCCGATCGCGGTCACCGCGATTGGCGCAAGCCACCACACCGACTGAAACGCCAGTATGAGATAGGCGCCACCGATGACGAGGGCGCCGACGATCGGCAGCGCGATCTGCCCGAGCCGGTTCACAAACATCCGCACCAGTCCGGAGTAGATCAATCCGCCGATGCCGAAGAACGCGACGGTGATGCCGATGAGCGTGTAGCTCAGCCCGAACCGCAAGTGCAGGCTGGCGCCGATATAGGCGAACGCGCCCCACGCCAGCCCGCCTTCAACGAACCCCACGGCGATGATGATGCGCGCAAACGGATTCGACAGCACCGCCGCATAATTGCCGGTGAAGCTGCGCGAGGTCTCGACCGATTTGCCTGATGCGCGCGTCGCCGGATTGATAATCAGTTCGATCACGAGGCCCACCGCCGCCAGCGCGAACATGGCGGCGAGCGCAAAAAACACATTGCGCCAGCCGAACAGGTCGCCCAGCACCCCGCCGGCGGCCTGCCCGAACAGCTGGCCGAAAATATAGCCCGACGCGTACCGCGCCAGCAGCGGCTGCAGCCGATCGGCCGGGGTTACGTCGCCGAGATACGCCATCGACACCGGAATGACCCAGCCGACGACGGCGCCGGTCGCCAGCCGCGCGAGCGCGAGTTGCGGCAAAGTCGAGGCTGTGCCGCAGACCGCCACCAGCACGGCGGCAAGCACGCTGATGATGGCGACGGTGCGATATTTGCCGAAGCGGTCGGCCACCGGGCCGACGACGAACTGAATGGTGCCGTGGGTGATGGCATAGGCAGTGACCACGATGGCGGCGACGCCCACGGTGGTCTGGAAATCGTTGGCGATTTGCGGCAGGAGCGAATCGGTTACGCGCACTTGCGCCTGTGCGGCAAAGCCCGCGGCCGCCAGCAGCAGGATCGAGCGCGTCGGGATTTTCTGCGCCGAAGCGGGCGGGGCGTTGAGCGGGGACAGCACGGCGCGGTTAACTCGCTGGGCAAGCGGTTGTGCCAAAGCGGCGCAGGAACGCCGGCGTTGACAGTGCGCGCGGCGCGGGTTTCTTAGGCCACCGCCGCGGCCGCGGATACCCGTTTTCTGGAATGACCGCGTTGCAGTTAAGCGCTGCCGCGCGGCGGAAACACGACGATGACGATTGACAAGACCTATCAGCCCGCCGCCGTCGAACGCCGCATTTATGAGGCGTGGGAGGAGGCCGGCGCTTTCCGCGCCGGGCGCCCTGAGCGCGCCAAAGCCGCGCCGTACTGCATCGTCATTCCGCCGCCCAATGTGACCGGCTCGCTGCACATGGGGCACGCGCTCAACAACACCTTGCAGGACATTCTCTGCCGCTTCGAGCGGATGCGCGGCAAGGATGTGCTCTGGCAGCCGGGCACCGATCACGCCGGCATCGCCACTCAGGCGGTGGTCGAGCGCCAATTGATGGAACGCCAGGAGCCAGGCAGCCGCGAGATGGGGCGCGAGGCGTTCATCAAGCGAGTGTGGGAATGGAAGGCGGAATCCGGTGGCGCGATCATCGGCCAGCTCAAGCGGCTCGGCGCCTCGTGCGACTGGTCGCGCGAACGCTTCACCATGGACGAAGGCCTTTCGCGCGCGGTGGCGAAAGTGTTCGTCGAACTCTATCGCGAAGGGCTGATCTACAAGGACAAGCGGCTGGTCAATTGGGACCCGAAGCTCAAGACCGCCATCTCCGACCTTGAAGTGCAGCAGGTCGAGACCAAGGGCTCGCTCTGGTACATCAAATATCCAATCGAAGGCAGCGACGAATTTGTCGTGGTGGCGACGACACGGCCTGAAACGATGCTCGGCGACACCGCCGTTGCTATTCACCCGCGAGAACAAGTGGCTCAAGCATCTGATTGGCAAATTCGCGATTCTGCCGCTGGTCGGCCGCCGCATTCCGATCATCGGCGACGACTACGCCGACCCGGAAAAAGGCTCAGGCGCGGTAAAGATCACGCCGGCGCACGACTTCAACGACTTTGAGGTTTGGCAGCGTCACAAGGATGACGATTTAAAGGCCTACATACCAGTCAACATTCTTAGTGCCAGATGGCCGCCTTCTTTCATTTCCAAACTTTGATTTTAAAACTGCACGTGGTCAACGCGTTCATCCTTCAAGTCGATCAAACGATAGCTGATCTAAATGGCGAAGACCGATTTGTCGCACGCAAGAGAATTGTGGCCGCCTTAGAAAAACTCGATCTGATCGTAAAAGATCGAGCAAATCACTCATGCTGTGCCGCACGGCGATCGGTCCGGTGAGATCGTTGAGCCGTATCTGACAGATCAATGGTACGTCAACGCCAAGACGCTAGCACAGCCGGCGATCGAGGCGGTGCGCGCAGGTCGCACTGCGTTCGTGCCGCAGCAATGGGAAGCGACGTTCTTCAACTGGTTGGAAAACATCCAGCCTTGGTGCATCTCCCGGCAAATCTGGTGGGGCCATCAAATTCCGTGTTGGTACGGACCGGAAAATCCTACCACCTATGGTGCCGAACCGCCTTTTTACGAAGAGAAGTTAGTGGCTCTTTCGGAAGAAGAGGCACTTGCTCAGGCTCGCGATTTATATCCTGATGGCACAAAGATTTCGATCGCAAGAAGCGACGACGAATTTGTTGAGTGGCAACGAAGCTACGTTCTTGGGAACACGACGAAGCAGCCAATAAAACTTCGCCGCGATCCCGACGTGCTCGATACCTGGTTCTCTTCGGCGCTATGGCCGTTCTCGACGCTGGGCTGGCCCGACGAGACACCCGAGCTGAAGCGCTATTATCCGACCAGCGTGCTCGTCACCGGCTTCGACATCATCTTCTTCTGGGTCGCCCGCATGATGATGATGGGGCTGCACTTCATGAAAGAAGTCGCCGATTCCCACACCGTCTACATCCATGCGCTGGTGCGCGACGCCACCGGCGCCAAGATGTCGAAGTCGAAGGGCAACGTCATCGATCCGCTGGAATTGATCGACGAATACGGCGCCGACGCGCTTCGCTTCACGCTTGCCGCCATGGCGGCGCAGGGCCGCGACATTAAGCTTTCGTCCGAACGCGTCGCCGGTTACCGCAATTTCGCGACCAAGCTCTGGAACGCCGCGCGCTTTGCCGAGATCAACGGCTGCGCAACGATCGAAGGCTTCGATCCGCGCGGAGCCAAGGAAATTCTGAACCGTTGGATCGCCCACGAGACGGCTAAGACCGCGGCGGAGATTACCGAAGCAATTTCCGTTTACCGTTTCAACGAAGCAGCGGCTGCGGCGTACCGTTTCGTCTGGAATATCTATTGTGACTGGTACCTTGAACTCGCGAAGCCGTTACTCACCGGCCCTGACGGTGCCGGAAAGGATGAGACTCGCGCCATGGTCGCCTGGGCACGTGACGAAATCCTAAAACTGCTGCACCCTTTCATGCCATTCATCACGGAAGAATTGTGGGCGGTTACTGCTTCGACCGAGCGCGAATCTTTGCTCGCTCTTAGCGAATGGCCCTCGCTCGAAGGCATCGGCGACGCTAGAGCGGAAGCCGAGATTGGCTGGGTGATTGATCTCATTTCTGCGGTCCGTTCAGTGCGCGCGGAAATGAATGTCAATGTGCCGTTGCCACTCGTTATGGTGAGGGTCGGTGATCACGTTTGGGACAGAGCCCAACGCTGGTCTGAATTCATAATGCGGATGGCCAAGATTTCAGAGGTGAACAGAGCGCCTATGCATCAGCAAGGCGCTGTGCAACTCGTCGTGCGCGGCGAGGTTGTGGAGCTACCCCTCGCGGGTATCATCGATCTCGCTGCCGAACGGGCGCGGCTCGCCAAGGAAATTGCGAAGTGCGATGCCGACATCGCCCGTGTCGACGCCAAGCTTGGGAATCCCAATTTCGTGGCGCGCGCGCCGGAAGATGTGGTCGAGGAAGAAAAGGAAAAACGCGACGAGGCACAAGCGCGCAAGAGCAAGATCGCCGAGGCGCTGGAGCGGCTCCAAGGCGCGGCGTAGTCTTTCTGCCCTCGAACCTCCTCAGTCGGGGAAAATCCGGTGAAGTCCCGTCCATACGCGCTCACGCTGCTGCTGCTTTGGCTGATCGGCGTTGCGATGCGCTTGACGATTCTCGCGGTGCCGCCGGTCATTCCGGCGCTCCGCAACGAATTCAATCTCTCCGGCACCGACATTGGCTTCCTGACCGGCTTGCCGGTTATTTTGTTTGCGGCAGCTGCTTTGGCTGGCTCACGACTGGTATCGCGGGTTGGCGCGGTCTCGGCCGCCGTGATCGGGCTCATACTGACGGCGCTTGGCTCGGCGCTGCGCGCCGTTTCGCCGGACGTGCTGACGTTGTTTGCCGCGACCGTCGTCACGGGCGGCGGCGTCGCGATCATGCAGCCGGCCGCGCCGGCGCTGGTCGGCCGTTGGCTTCCGAACAAGATCGGGCTCGGCACCGGCGTCTATACCAACGGATTGATCGTCGGCGAAATTCTTCCCGTTGCATTGTTCCCGCTGCTGTTTCCTCTCCTCGGCGAAAGCTGGCGCGCGACATTCGTTTGGTGGGCGATACCGATCGCCGTCATCGCGAGTTTTCTTGTCGTTGCGGCCCCGCGCGAGCAAGGCCGCAAGGTGTTTGTCGAGCAGCGCTGGTGGCCGGCAGTGCCGCTGCGCGACGTTCTGCGCTGGGGATTCACTTTCGCGAGCGCTAGCGCGCTCTACTACGCCACCAACGCTTTCCTCCCCGGACACCTGACCGACGTCGGGCGAGCCGACCTCATCAATCCGGCGCTGACGGCGCTTAATTTCGGCCAGCTGCCGGCTTCGCTCATCCTGATCGCATTTTCGCGGTCGCTTGAACGCCGAGCCTGGCCGTTCGTGCTTTCGGGTCTGATTTCGCTCTGCTGTCTTGCTTTGATCGTCGCGACCGACGATACGCTGCCGGTGATTGCCGGGACGAGCGTGCTCGGCTTTGCGATCGGTGCCGCGTTTGCGCTCTGCCTGACGCTGCCGCCGCTGCTGGCGCCGCCACAGGAGGTCGCGCGCGTGGCGGCGGCCATGTTCACCATCAGCTATGCGGGCACCATGTTGATCTCGGTGCTGAGCGGCATCGTGTGGGACTTTGTCGGGGTGGAGCGCTTTGCGTTTATACCAATTGCGCTGTCGGCGCTGCCGCTGTTGCTGCTGGCGCCGACGATCCGATTCGACCGCGCGGCGAGTCCCCGCACTGGAGCCGTGTAAGGCTTCGGCTTAGAGTGTAGCTGTGAAGCTGCGCAGCGCCGCGGCGTGGAAGAGGCCAGTATATGCTCGATCTCAACAACCGGCCCGGCGGCCCCAATCTGATCGTCACGGCCAAGACCGCGCACAAGGTGCACTTTCTCGACGCCGAGACGCTGACGCTGTCGAAGACCATCGACATGCCGGGCTCGACGCATGAACTCGCACTCTCTGCTGACGGACGGACCGCCTACGGCTCGGTCTACGGCGACGGGATTTTCATCAAGCGCGTGAACCCGGACCGGCGCATCGTCGTCATCGACTTACCGTCGCAATCGCTGTCGCGCGTCATCGACCTCGGCCAGGTCTATGCGCCGCACGGCGTCATGATGGATCAAGCGGGCGCGGTGTGGTGCTCGGGCGAGCTTGGCAATGCGGTGCTGGTCATCGATCCCGCAACCGACAAGGTGCAGCGGATCGATGTCGGCAGCACCGCCCATTGGGTCGCGATCAGCCACGCGACCGGCAAGGCGTTTGTCTCGGTCAAAACCAAGGATGTGGTCGTGGTCGACGTCGCCCGCCGCGCGGTCATCGATCGCATCAAGCTGCCGCAAGTGACCGAAGGGCTCGCCATTTCGCCGGACGGCGCCACGCTCTATGTATGCGCGCAAACGGCGCCCGAATTCTGCGCGATCGACGCGCGCAGCCACGCCGTGCATCAAACGGTTGCGATCGACGAAGCAAACCCGATCAATCCGCAAATGCGGCGTGTGCGCGTATCGCCGGACAATCGCTACGTCGTGGTGTCATCCAACAAGGGCGAGCACGCCGCGATTTATACCTCCGACGGATTGAAGCGCATCGCATCGTTCCCGACCAAGAAGAGTCCGATGGGCTTCGGCTTCGCGCCGGACGGCGAGCACGCTTATCTGTGCTGCCACGACGACGCCGTGGTGTTCGAGTTCGAACTGAAGACGGGCGCGATCACGCGGACGTTTCCGACCGAAGCCGGCTGCGAATTTATCGTCGCGTATCATTGACGGCCACCGTGCGGATTTTTCTTGCCGGAGCAGGCGGCGCGATCGGACGGCGGTTGACGCCGCTTCTGATTTCGGCGGGTCACGCCGTCACCGGCACGACACGGTCCGCCGAGAAAGCCGATGATCTAAAGGCCGCCGGGATCGAACCGGTCGTTGTCGATGTTTTCGATAAGGATGCGTTGCGGGACGCCGTCGTCCGCGCACGGCCGGATGTGGTCATTCATCAGCTGACCGATCTACCGCAAGTCATCGATCCGGCGCAGCTCGCTGGGTGGCTAGCGCGCAACGCGCGTCTGCGCATCGAAGGGACGGCCAATCTGATCGCTGCCGCGCTCGCGGCCGGCGCCCACCGGCTGATCGCCCAGAGCATCGCCTTTTCCTACGCCGACGGCTCTGAGCCGCACGGCGAGAGCGATCCGCTGGTCTCGGCCGAGGGTGATGGGCCAGGTGCGATCTCAGCGCGCGGGGTGCACGCCTTGGAGGAGGCTGTGCTCAAAGCCCGCGGCACCGATGGCATCGTGCTGCGCTACGGGCGTCTGTACGGCCCCGGCACCTGGAACACCCCCAACGCGCGGGCGCCACTGCACGTCGATGCTGCCGCACACGCTGCGCTGCTTGCCGTCATCCACGGATCGCCCGGCATCTACAACATTGCCGAGGACGACGGCGCGGTGAGGATCGACAAGGCGCGCAAAGAACTTGGTTTCGATCCGGCGTTCAGGCTCGAATAACTATGCGCTGCGTTTGCGTTTGGCTTCGACGTAACTGCGGAGTACCGCGCCCATCCGCGACTGATAACCCTTGCCGGTGCGCTTGAACCAGCGAATGACATCGGGATCGAGGCGCAGCGTAATCTGTTGCTTGGCCTCCGGCACCCATACCGTTGCGTTATCCCAGAAGCCGGGTGGGATAACGCCGGCGTCCGGATCGGCAGCGGCGCGGCGTTCGACCTCTTCATCGCTCATCTCGATCAGCTTGCGATTTAGCGGCTTTACCGGAATGTCGGGGAGGCTATAGCGGACGATCCGCGAGCGCTTTTGTGTAGTCTTTCCGCTCATGCCGTGATGCCTTCCAAGCCGAAATTATCCGAATGTTTTCGCCACGCAGAGTGTAGATCACGTTGAGAATGACTCCGTTGCTGTCGCGCCCGAGCGCGACGAAGCGTTCTTCGCCGTAGTTGCGTCGCGTGTCGGCGCGCCGAATAGAGAGACCTCGGAATATCGAGGCCGCTTCCTCGAAACTTACAGTGTGCTTGTAAACGTTCGCGCGCGCCTGGGCCGTATCCCCTTCAAACTCCATTGAATGTAACTACAAAACGTAGTTCATGCAAGCCCTTGTCGATTATCTCACGGGTGTCCGGCTGTCTGTCCTTGGAAAAGGCTTGCTGAGAAAGCGCGAGCCTTTCAGGCCGTAGCGCCAGGGCAAGTCTACTGCCTTGGTGATGCCGATCCGGATGCCGTCCACCACTTCCACAGGGCCGGAACGGGCGAAAAGCTCAAAGGGCGGCTTGTCGAGCCTCAGCCCGCCATCGGCGCCGGTAATGCGCAGCGCCTCGCAAAGGCGGCCAGGGCCGGAGCAGAGCAGCCGGTCATCGCTGACACCACGCCGACGCCGCATAGTGGGAAGCGCCGTAGTCGGCTCGATGGCGCGGATCAGTACGGCACTGGCCGAGCCCTTCGGCTCACAGACGAGATTGAGGCACCAGTGAATGCCGTAGGAGCGGTAGACGTAGGAATAGCCCGGGGGGCCGAACATGACCGCGTTGCGGACGGTCGGTCCACGAAAACTGTGCGCCGCAGGGTCGGTTTGGTCGTAGGCCTCGAGCTCGACGATGCGGCCTCCCACGCCGTCAAACAAAAGGGTGGCTCCAATCAGATCGGGGGCAACCTCGTGAACGCTTCGGCTGAAAAAGGCTCGGGTTAGACGCCGCGGCATTGGAGCATCGTTGCCGGGCCCAAGACCTATAGTAAATGCGAAGTTAAGTTTTGACGGTCCAGCGGCAAAATCTGTGTCCCCGGCGCAACAGGCAGGGAAGATTTGACCATGCCGCACTGCACGCGTCCAAAGCGCCGCTTTTTAGCCATAGGATTTCTCGACACGATGCGTGCGTGTCCGTCAGGGCTGGCGGTACAGGTGTTTTGTGGCGCTTTCGATTTCAAGGACGGCTTTCCGTCCTGGACGTCGGAAGGGGGGCGAGGGGGCCGATAGGCCCACAAGTGTTCGATGGATGCCAAGACCAATTTGAAATTGCGACTGCCAAGCCGGCACGCTACGGAAGGGCCTGAGCGAGCACCACACCGCGCGTTCTACTACGCGATGGGCTTGACCAAAGAACAAATCCATCAGCCCTTCGTCGGCGTCGCGACCTGCTGGAATGAAGCCGCGCCTTGCAACATCGCGCTGATGCGGCAGGCCCAGGCGGTCAAGTTGGGCGTCGCGTCAGCTGCCGGTACGGCACGCGAATTTTGCACGATCACGGTGACCGACGGCATTGCCATGGGCCATGGCGGCATGAAGGCCTCGCTGCCGTCGCGCGAAGTCATCGCCGATTCCATTGAGCTGACGGTACGCGGTCACTCCTACGACGCCTTGGTCGGTGTCGCCGGGTGCGACAAGTCGCAACCGGGCATGATGATGGCCATGTGCCGGCTGAACGTGCCGTCGATCTTTATCTATGGCGGCTCGATCCTGCCCGGCACCTTCAAGGGTCAGCCCGTTACCATTCAGGACGTCTACGAGGCGGTCGGCAAATACTCAGTCGGCGCTATGTCGGATGCCGATCTCGATACCCTCGAGCAAAACGCCTGCCCGTCGGCCGGGGCCTGCGGCGCGCAATTTACCGCCAACACCATGGCGACCGTATCCGAAGCCATTGGGTTGGCGCTGCCATACTCGGCGGGCGCTCCGGCGCCGTACGAAATTCGCGACAAGTTCTGCATGCTGGCGGGCGAGATGATCATGGATCTGATCAGCAAGAATCTCCGCCCACGCGATATCGTGACGCGAAAAGCGCTGGAGAATGCGGCGGCGGTTGTCGCCGCGACCGGCGGCTCGACCAATGCAGCGCTGCACCTGCCCGCGATCGCGCACGAGTGCGGTATCGAATTCGATCTGTTCGATGTTGCGGAGGTCTTTAAAAAGACACCTTACATCGCGGATTTGAAACCGGGCGGCCGTTATGTCGCCAAAGACATGTTCGAAGCTGGCGGCGTGCCGTTGTTGATGAAGACGCTGCTCGATCATGGCTTCCTGCATGGCGACTGCGTGACTGTCACCGGCCGCACGATTGCCGAGAACCTCAAATCGGTGAAGTGGAACAAAGATCAGGACGTCGTTCATCCAGCCGATAAGCCGATGCTGCCTACGGGCGGTGTTGTCGGTCTCAAAGGTAACCTCGCACCGGATGGCGCGATCGTTAAGGTTGCCGGGATGCGGGGCCTGCAGTTCTCCGGCCCGGCGCGCTGCTTCGACGGCGAGGAAGCCTGTTTCGAAGCGGTTAAGAACAAAAAGTACCAGGAAGGCGACGTGCTGGTCATCCGCTATGAAGGCCCAAAGGGTGGCCCCGGTATGCGCGAGATGCTGTCAACGACGGCAGCGCTCTACGGTCAGGGCATGGGCGACAAAGTTGCGCTGATCACCGACGGCCGCTTCTCCGGCGCGACGCGCGGCTTTTGTGTCGGCCATGTCGGTCCTGAAGCTGCGGTCGGCGGTCCCATCGCGCTCATTCGCGACGGCGACATCATCGAATTGGATGCCGAGAAGGCGATCCTCGACGTCAAACTGACCAAAAGCGAGCTTGAGCGGCGCGCGCGGGAGTGGAAGCCGCGCGCGGAAGAATTCACCTCCGGTTACTTGTGGAAATATACCCAGCAGGTCGGGCCGGCGCGCAACGGCGCGGTCACCCATCCCGGCGGGGCTGTTGAGAAAGAGTGCTATGCGGACATCTGAGCAAACAACGCGCGTTGCCTCACGCGGCCTCATCGTTGCCGCGATCTGTGGGCTTGGGCTTGGACTCATGCCAGGACCGGCCTCCGCCTTCGATGGGACGACGACACCGAACACGGCTTTGCTGACGCCGAGCGATGGATTGCGCGGCCCGGGCGCGCTACCGGATGGCGCCGAAAAGTCGAAAGCGTTGACTGCGCTTCAATATGCGGCCGATCAGGGTCACCTCGTCGCGCAATGGAAAGTCGGACGCATGTATGCCGCCGGCGACGGCGTTCCGCAGGATGACCAGCGGGCTTTCGCCTATTTCAGCCAGATCGCGAATACCCATCCGGACGAGACGCCGGGCACCACGCAGGCGCGGATCGTCGCCAATGCCTTCGTCGCGCTCGGCCACTACTATCTCACCGGCATTCCCAATTCGACCATCCAGCCGGATACCGCGCGTGCTCGCGAGTTGTTCGCCTACGCGGCATCGTATTTCGGTGATGCCGATGCGCAGTATCAGCTTGGCCGTCTTTATCTCGACGGTACGCCCAGCGACCCACACCAGGCGGCTCGCTGGTTGCTGCTTGCCGCGACCAAGGGTGATTGCAGTGCCGAGGCGGCGCTCGGCGACTTGCTGTTTCAGGGCTTGAAAGTACCGCGGCAAGCTGCCCGCGGCCTGATGTGGCTTACCCTGAGCAAAGACTGTGCTGGTTCGGAAGAAGGCTGGGTGAAGCCGCTCTACGACGGCGCTTTCCATCGCGCGAGCGACGACGAGCGGGCCATGGCGCTGGTCTATCTCGAAGGTTGGCTCCGGGGCCGCAGGGATTAGTCAGCGCCGCCACGCCCACGCGGTGTCTCAAAGTGTGTAGGCGGTGCGAAAGCCGCCCCAATGTTTGCCGAACACACGGATCGGCGCGTCAATCTCCCGCACGATAACCGTGACGCCGTTGCCCATGTCGCGCGCATAGACCTGAATCAGATAAGGACGCACGCTGCGCCCGGAGGCGAGGCCGGCGCGATCGTCAAAGATCCGGCGATTGCGCGAATTTGCGGTGTTCCAGGCTTTCTCGCCGGGCCGCTGCGGTAAGGAATACTTGCGATTATGAACCGGCAAGTAGCCGTTTCGATCAACGGCTGCGCAAAATACCATCCGCGCGTCGTTTGCAAGCAGCGGTTCCTGTATCAGCGGCAACACGTCCTCCAACGCCGAAAGAAACCGTGTCCGATATTGCTGCGGATCGGTGCCCTCGATTGGAATGTAGTTGTTGTCGAAGAGGTCTTCGCGGCTCAGCTTTCTCTGTTCGATCACACCCTCAAGCAACCGGGAAATATCGTTTGCAGCGTCGACCGCGCGTGAAATGATTTCGCGATTTTCCTCGCGGATCGAAGTGAGTTTGCGTTCTAAATTCGCGCGGGCGGTCGATCCCATCTCCACAAATTCGAGATGCAATCCAAGCGACGATCTGTTGGCGACGCGAGCGCGTGTCGCGCCGATGCCCTCGATGGTTGCCTCTAGAATGACACCAGCGACGAGGGACTCTGCATTGTCGAGGCGGATGAGCGCGCCGCCCTCGGAAATATCGGCGGTGTGTCCACGAATGGTGCGGCCATCCACCCTTAGCTCGACCCCGATTTCGCAGGGCAAGCGGTCGTGCCGCCTGCGATCCCCAGCCTCGCTTTGGCGCAGGAATATGGTCATTCGCGTCTTGAGCTTCTCGGCGAGCCCAATGACGCTTTTGCCGTGCTGTTCTACGGATTTGCCGTAGGCATTTGCGCCCACTGCCGCATCGCGGATTTCGGATGCGCCCCCCGATACCGACTCGGCAAATCGCAACGTTTCCGTCGCGCCGCGTGCAACGCTTGTCGTCGCGTTGCCTTGCTCTTGCACCGCGACCGCCACCGCTGCGAACAGCGGCCGCAAGACCTTAATCACGTCGGTGATCTGCTGCACCGCTTCAAAGCAGGCGGCGGCATCGCTTTGCAATGCGCCAATCCTGTGCGCGATCTCTTCCGTTGCGGTTTGCGTTTCCCGCGAGAGCTTCTTCACTTCGGCGGCAACAACCGCAAAGCCGCGGCCGGCTTCGCCGGCGCGGGCAGCTTCGATTGTTGCGTTGAGAGCCAGCAAGTTGGTCTGCCGCGCCACCGCGGAGATCAGGCTCAAAACATGACTGATCTGGGTCGACGAATTCTTGAGGCCGTCGACGCCGCGTGCCGCGAGTTCAGCCGATGCATTCGCCTCCCCGGTGAGATCGTCCGCCTTGCGGACCTGAAATCCGATATCGTCCGATGACCGCGCCAATTCCTCGATCGCCGCGGCCAGCTGAGTGAGATCGCGGCTGGCGGTGCCGGATTGACGGACAAGCCCGTCGGTCTTTTGAGTAATGCTGAAGGTGGCCGCCGCAGAATCTTCAGCTTCGCGGCAAACGAGCTCGCAGGCGCCATGCACCAGGCCGATCATTGCGCCCAGGTCGGACTCAAGAAGATCGATCGTTTCGTGAATGCCGCCTGATTGAGCCGTTTGGGCCGTCTGATTCGTCTCGGCCGGGCCTTGCAACGCCTCAGGCCCCACCGCTTGATTAAGGTGTTCCCGGCGTTTTAGAGGGAGCCATAGCATTCGGGGTCGAAGGTTCGTGAGGTGGGTGTACTGTCTGCCGCCAGGGTGAACATAGAGTTAAGTCCGGCACTAGGCAGCAGTTACACCTATGTCAGTGTTGAGTAATTCCGGCCAAGTTACTACCAGCGCGGAACTTCGTCGGCGCAGATATGGCTAATGCTGGCGTTCGATCGCCAAATCGATCCAGACCGGTACGTGGTCCGAAGGCTTCTCCCAGCTTCGCACGTGCCGATCGATGCCAAGTTCGGTGAGGTGATCGGCGGCCTCGGGTGACAGCAACACGTGGTCAATCCGGATGCCGTTGTTCTTCTGCCAGGCGCCGGCCTGGTAATCCCAGAACGTATAGAGTCCCGGCTCCTCGCTGGTCGCGCGCACCGCGTCGGTCAGACCGAGATTGATGAGCGACTGAAACGCCAAGCGCGTCCGCGGCAGGAACAACGCATCGCCGCGCCAGGCTTCCGCGTTGCGGGCATCGCTGGTCGCCGGAATGACGTTGTAATCGCCGGCAAGGATCAGTGGCTCTTGCAGCGAAAGTCGTTCACGCGCGTAGTCAAACAGCCGCTTCATCCACTTGATCTTGTACGGATATTTGTCGGTGTCCGGGGGATTTCCGTTGGGCAGATAAATGCTAGCGATCCGCATGGCGCCCTTTGCCGTCGACACCACCCCTTCGATAAAGCGTGCGTGGTCGTCTGAACGGTCGCCGGGCAGGCCGATGGTCACCTCGTCGAACGGGAATTTTGAGAGCAGCGCGACGCCGTTGAAAGTCTTTTGCCCGTGGACCGCGAGATTATAGCCAAGCGCCTCGAACGGCTCGCGCGGGAAAGCTTCGTCGACGCACTTTGTCTCTTGCATGCAGACGATGTCGGGCTGGCGCTCGGCGAGCCATGCCAGCGCCCCGTCAAGGCGCTGCTTGATGGAATTGACGTTCCAAGTGGCGATTCGCACCGGCTGACGCCCTATTGCGGCGCGAGCATCTAAAGCGCGAAGCTCGTGCCGCAGCCGCACGAGGCGGTGGCCTGCGGATTCTGCACCTTGAAGGCCGATCCGATCAGGTCGTCGACGAAGTCGATCTCGGAACCTGCCATGTAATTTAGCGAGACCGGATCGATCAGCACCGTGGCGCCGCTGCGCTCAATCACGATGTCGTCGTCCGCCTTGGTGCTCTCGGTGTCGAATTTGTATTGGAAGCCCGAGCAGCCGCCGCCCTCGACACTGACGCGCAGCATCGTGCCCACGGCTTCCCTCCCGAGGATTTCGCCGATCTTCCGTGCCGCGCGCTCGGTGACAGTGACGTTGACGGTCATAGTCCTTCTCCCGCCGGGCGATCGCGCCGATTGCCACGGCATTACCCCGATAGTTAAGTGCGCCCCAGGCCAAGGTCAATTACGGAGGCCCGGGCAGACCGATGGCGATCGATGCCGCAGTGCTGCGCGCGTCCTATGCATGCGATCCGGAACGGAGCCGTGGCCGTCTTCATTCGGAGCCAGCGAGCAAGGGCCGGAGCGCTTTCCGCCGCGACTGCGACCGCATCATCCATTGCACCGCCTTCCGAAGGCTTAAGCACAAGACCCAGGTGTTTGTGTTTGACGAGGGCGACCACTACCGCACCCGGCTGACGCACACGCTCGAAGTGGCGCAGGTGGCGCGCGCGCTGGCTCGGGCGCTCCGTGTCGACGAGGACCTCGCTGAGACGCTGGCTCTCGCCCATGACCTCGGCCATCCGCCGTTTGGACATGCCGGCGAACGCGCGCTTGAACGGTGCCTCGGCGCCTTCGGCGGCTTCGATCACAACGCTCAGACTTTGCGCGTCGTGACCGCGCTCGAGCGCCGCTACCCGGCGTTCGATGGACTAAACCTGACCTGGGAAACCTTGGAGGGGCTGGTCAAACACAATGGCCCGCTGACCGGTCGGGACGGCAAGCCGCTCGGCCGGTATGGTGCTCACGGTATCCCCGAGACCATTGCGGACTACGATCAGCGGCAGGATCTCCAACTCTGGAGCTTCCCGAGCTTAGAGGCGCAAGTCGCTGCAATTGCCGACGACATCGCCTACGACGCTCACGACATCGACGACGGTTTGCGCGCCGCGTTGTTCAGCCTTGATGATCTTGCCACTGTCGCGCTGCCTGGCACCATCATCGCCGAGATCGGCAACGCCTTTCCGAAGCTTGATTCCGCCCGGCGCGTCCACGAGTTCATCCGGCAGCTGATCGGCCTTCTGATTGAGGACGTGACCGCCGAAACCGGACGCCGGCTTGTAGGGCTGGCGCCGCGTTCGGCGGACGATGTGCGGCAAGCGCCGTCCGTGGTTGCCGGATTCTCCGCGCCGATGGCGGAAGCCGAGGGCGCCATCAAGGAGTTTCTCAAAACGCGCATGTACCGTCACGACAGGGTGCAGGGGGTGATGAGCGAAGCGGCCAACGTGGTCAGAGATCTCTTTGCCCGGTACAGCACGCAGCCCGACGATCTGCCACCGGAATGGCGGGAAGGGCTTACCGGCTTGGACGAGGCCGGTCGCGCCCGCCACATCGCCGACTTTATCGCCGGAATGACCGACCGTTTCGCGCTCGCCGAACACACGCGGCTTTTTGACTCGACCCCCGAATTGCGTTAGGCGCGCGGCGCTCCACCATGGCGTCCGCTCCTTTGCAATGATCGCGCACAACATCTTCGCCGAAATGCTCGAGCGCGTCCGTCGCGCAAGCGAGCATTTGATCGCGGCCGGCGTTTTGCCGGCGGGCATTGATCTATCGCGCGTCACAATTGAGCCGCCGCGTGATGCCGCCCACGGCGATATGGCGACCAATGTTGCAATGGTGCTGGCAAAGGACGCGGGCAAAAAGCCCCGCGAACTTGCAGACGCATTGGCCGAAAAACTGCGCGCGGATGAATTGGTTGCCAAAGTCGATATCGCCGGCCCCGGTTTCATCAACCTGACGCTCAAGCCGTCCGCTTGGCGCACGACGCTGCAGAACGCAGTGCAATTGGGCGCGCAATTTGGCAGATGCGACATCGGCTCCGGCAAGCCGATCAACGTCGAATATGTTTCGGCAAATCCGACTGGTCCGATGCATGTCGGCCATTGCCGTGGCGCGGTGTTTGGCGACGCGTTGGCGAGCCTGTTGGCGTTCACCGGTTTCGAGGTTACGCGCGAGTATTACGTCAACGACGCCGGCGCGCAGGTCGATCAGCTCGCGCGCTCGGCATATTTGCGTTATCGCGAAGCCTTGAGCGAAGATATCGGCGCGATTCCCGATGGGCTCTATCCGGGTGACTATCTCAAGCCGGTCGGAGCGGCGCTTGCTGCACAATATGGCGATGCGCTGACGAAACAGTCCGAAGCCGATTGGCTGCCGGTCGTGCGCACAAAAGCAATCGAGATGATGATGGCCGCAGTGCGCACCGATCTGGCCGCGTTGAATATCGACTTCGACGTTTTTTATTCCGAACGGTCGTTGATCGAAGGCAAGGTCGATCTCGTGGGTGCAACGATCGATTGGCTGCGGGCCCGCGACTACGTCTATGAAGGCCGATTGCCACCACCGAAAGGCGCGCTGCGGGAGGACTGGGAGGATCGTGAACAGACGCTGTTCCGCTCGACCGCGTTCGGCGACGACATCGACCGTCCGCTGAAGAAGTCCGACGGCTCGTACACCTATTTTGCATCCGACATTGCGTATCACCGCAGCAAGCTGGAGCGCGGCTTTGGCACGTTGATCGATGTGTGGGGCGCCGATCACGGCGGCTATATCAAACGCATGCAGGCGGCGGTGGCGGCGTTGAGCGATCGCAAAGCCGAGCTCGATGTGAAACTCGTCCAACTTGTGAAGCTTCTGCGGGCCGGCGCGCCGGTCAAAATGTCCAAGCGGGCAGGAGAGTTCGTTACGCTGCGCGAGGTCGTAGATGAAGTCGGCCCCGATGCCGTCCGCTTCATGATGCTGTTTCGCAAGAATGACGCGGCGCTCGATTTCGACCTGGCCAAAGTAAAAGAGCAGTCCCGCGACAATCCGGTCTTCTACGTCCAGTACGGCCACGCCCGCGGCCAATCGGTGTTCCGCAACGCGCGCGAGGCGTTTCCCGATTTGCCTGCAGATATGATTAATTTGCTTGAGGCAGCGAATTTGGATTTGCTCGCTGATCCCGCGGAACTCGCATTGATGCGGCAAATCGCGCTTTATCCGCGGGTCGTCGAGGGCGCCGCGGCAGCGCACGAGCCCCATCGAATAGCCTTTTATTTATATGACTTAGCCAGCGAGTTTCATGCTCTTTGGACGCTGGGCAATGCATCGCCACATTTACGCTTCATTATCCAGAATGATCGAGAACTGACCTTGGCCCGTCAGGTGCTCGTAGCGGGCGTGGTCACAGTGCTTGCGTCGGGGCTTGCGTTGCTTGGTGTCGCGGCGCCTGACGAAATGCGGTAATTCCCTTTGGTGCCGTTTGGGACGCGGCAGCAACCGCCGGGAAAAGCTGATCGAGATAGTGTGGACGCCTGAACGAGGCGAATTCGATGGCTGACAACAACTTCCGATCTTATGGCAACCGCGACGGCAGAGCGCGGGTCGAGGCGCCGCGCGAAAGCGCGACTGATCCTCTTGCCGAACTGGCGCGGCTCATCGGTCAGGGCGATCCCTACGCCGGACGTGGCTCGGGCCGATCGCAGGACCACGCCGCGGCCCCGGGATTTGATTGGGCGGCCAACCAAGACTACGCCGAAGCGCCTGCTTACCCCGAAGAACACGACGCGCCGCCACCGCTACCGCCGGCTTCTTACGCGTCCTACGCGCACGACGAACCGGACTACGAGGCCGAAGCCCCGGCCGGCGGCCAATATTTTTCTGGTCCGTCGGCGAAGTTCAATGGATTTGGTGCGGATAACGAGGCGGAGCAACTCGGACCGGTTTTGCCGCCTCGTCAGTTTCCGGCTTTCATGTCGCCTGCCCCTGCCAACCGTTATCAGACTGCAGCGCCGGGCCACCCGCAGGAGGCCGGCGAAGACTACGGCGACTATGCCGACGATTATTACGAAGAGCCGCCACGCCCCCGTCAGCGCGGCGGACTGATCGTCATGATGGCGGTGCTTGGACTCGTGATTGTTGGGACCGCCGGCGCATTCGCCTATCGGGCGATGTTTGGTTCTGTCGCATTTCCCAGCCTGCCGCCGATCATCAAAGCGAGCATCGCGCCGAACAAGATCGTACCGAATAGCGGCGACGCGCAAGCCGAGTATGCGAAAGCCGCCGCGGCGACCCAAGCCGCGGCAGATAAACTCGTCTCGCGCGAAGAACAGCCGGTCAGTATGGAGCCGCCCAAAGTCGGCTCGCGTGTGGTCGCGACTATACCCATCGGCTCTGGATCAACGCCGCCTCCGTTGGCCGCAGCGCCAGCGGCGCCGGCCCCGGCCGCCGCGGAAACCTCTACGGCCGCGTTCAACACGGCATCAGTTGCCACGCCTGACGCCGCTCCCGCGGCACCGCCGCCGCCGACAGCGACTGCAAGCCCGCCGGCTCCATCCGAGCCGAAGAAGGTCCGCACCGTCGTCATCCACTCCGATCAGTCCGCCGCCGCTGGAGCACAGGCGACTGCGGCTGCTCCGGCTCCGCGGAGTGCACGCCCAGCGACATCGGCAAACAAGGCCAGCCCGGCGGCCGGAGCGGCTCCGGTCGGCGCGAATGCGCCTTTGTCGATCATTCCTGGCGCCGAAGGCGAGGCCGTCATGCCGGCGCCGATGGCGCCGGCACACGTCGCTTCGGCGCCGTCGCGTTCTCGCGTGGCGGCTGCAGCGCCCATCGCACTGGCAAGCGCCGAGCCCGCTGGGGCGGTACCCGCAGGCGCACCCTCGGGAGGGGGCTATGCCGTGCAGGTAACCTCCCAGCGCAGTGAGGCCGATGCCAAAGCAAGCTTCAAAGAATTGCAAGCCAAGTTCCCCGGTCAACTGAGCGGGCGCGCGCCGATCATTCGTCGCGCCGATCTTGGCGCCAAGGGTGTCTACTATCGCGCTCTCGTCGGTCCCTACGCCTCGGTGGAACAGGCGGCCGGTGCTTGCAGCAGTATCAAAGCGGCTGGCGGCAACTGCCTCGTCCAGCGGAACTAATGTCCGTCGCTTGACCGTTTCGCGCCTCGCGAGCTAAGCGGCGCTAGATGCGTGCTTTCATCACTGGCATTTCCGGCACTGTCCTTACGGACGAGGAGCGAGCTTTTCTTCGTGAGGCGGAGCCTTGGGGCTTCATTGTGTTCCGCCGGAACGTCGATCGCCCCGAAGCTCTGCGGAACCTGATCGACGATGTCCGGACGACGCTGGGGCGTGCGGCTCCGGCATTGATCGATCAGGAAGGCGGCCGGGTGCAGCGGCTCGGGCCACCGCATTGGCCGAAATATCCGCCTGGAGCCGCATTCGGGACGATTTACGATCGCGACCGGGGAGCGGGTCTTGCGGCGGCACGGCTTGGTGCGCGCCTGATCGCGGCTGATCTCGCGGCGCTTGGCATCGATGTCGATTGTTTGCCGCTTGCGGACGTGCCGGTCGCCGGCTCCGATCCGGTGGTCGGTGACCGCGCTTACGGCCAAGAGCCTGCCAAAGTTGCCGCAATCGCCGGCGCTATTGCGGAGGGCCTTATCGACGGAGGGGTATTGCCGGTACTCAAGCACATACCCGGCCACGGTCGCGCCACCGCCGACAGTCACCAAAAGCTGCCAGTGGTCGGGGCAAGCCGCGCCGAACTCGAGGCGACCGATTTCGCTGCTTTTCGTCCGCTGGTGGCGCTTCCGCTCGCCATGACCGCGCATGTTGTGTTTACAGCAATCGATCCGGTCGCGCCCGCCACGATTTCGGCAACTATAGTGCGCGATGTGATTCGTGATTCCATCGGCTTCGGGGGCCTCTTGATGACCGACGACATTTCGATGGGCGCCTTGTCGGGCACGGTCGCCGAGCGCACCCGCGCGGCGATCGCCGCTGGTTGCGACATGGTGCTTCACTGCAACGGAGAAATGCCGGAAATGCTTGCGGTCGCGGCCGAGGCGCCGGCGCTTTCGGGCGAAGCAGCACGCCGGGCCGCAGCCGCGCTGGCGATGAAGCAATCCGCGGCGCCGATCGATCTTGCCGCCGGCCGCGCCGAATTCTCGCGGCTGATGACCGGCGTCTGGCAGCCCGCGCAGGGGACCGCATGATCGCTGACGATGCGCAATTCGTGACCGAATTCTCGGAGCGCGCCACCGACGAGCCCGCGCTCGTGATCGATGTCGAGGGCTTCGAAGGGCCGCTCGATCTATTGCTGACGCTGGCGCGCCAGCAGAAAGTCGACCTCGCCAAAATCTCGATCCTGGCACTCGCCGACCAGTACCTCGCCTTCATCGAAGAAGCGCGAAAGCTGCGGCTGGAGATCGCTGCCGACTATCTCGTGATGGCGGCGTGGCTCGCGTACCTGAAGTCGCGGCTGCTCCTGCCCGAACAACACGAGCCGGACGGCCTCAGCGCCGAAGACATGGCGACGGCGCTGGCGCAGCGTCTGCGCCGGCTCGAAGCGATCCGGCAAGTTGCCGAGCAATTGTTGAACCGGCCGCAGCTTGGCCGTGAGGTTTTTCAGCGCGGCCAGCCCGAGCCGATCGCGGAGATCAAGCGGCCGGAGTGGACGGCTACACTCTACGATCTTCTTTCAGCTTATGCGGGGCAGCGGCAAAAACAGGCGCGCTCTTTTGTGCGCCTGCCCAAACGCACCGTCTGGTCGCTCGCTGAAGCGCGCGAAGCTCTTGAGCGGCTGATTGGCCAATCGGCCGACTGGTGCGTGCTCGACGAGTATCTGATCGCCTACATGGTCGAGCCGTCGTTGGCCGCGACGGTGCGCGCTTCGAGCTTTGCGGCAACGCTGGAATTGGTGCGCGAGGGTCGTCTTGAATTGCATCAGCAAGGCGCCTTTGCTCCGCTTTATGTGCGTAAGCGGCAGCATGCGGACGGTAATGGTGCGTCTGGCGAGTCCGGGACTGTTTGACGTGGAGGTTTCGATGATTTCGAACGTGGCGGAGATGCGCGTGATTGTGAGCGGCCAGGATGTGAACGAACGAGCCGAGGAATTGCGTATCCTGGAAGCTTTGCTGTTTGCCGCGGACGCGCCGCTCGACGAGAAGATTCTGGCGGCGCGGCTGCCAGCCGGCGCCGACGTACGCGCGCTGCTGCTGCAATTGCAGAGCGAGTATGCGCTGCGCGGGGTGAACATCGTGCGCGTCGGCGGCAAATGGTCGCTGCGCACCGCGGGCGATCTTGCGTGGCTGCTGACGCGTGAAACCGTCGTCACCAAGAAGCTCTCCCGCGCCGCAGTGGAGACCCTCGCGATCGTCGCCTATCACCAGCCGGTGACGCGGGCCGAGATCGAGGACATTCGCGGCGTCTCGACGTCGAAGGGAACGCTCGACGTGCTACTCGAAACCGGCTGGATCCGTTTGCGCGGCCGGCGCAAAGCGCCCGGCCGGCCGGTGACATACGGCACCTCGGAAGCCTTCATGTCGCATTTTGGCTTGGACGCAATCACCGATCTTCCGGGGCTGGATGAGCTCAAAGGGGCCGGTCTCGTCGAAAAATCGCTACCGGCCGGTTTCAGCATACCCGTGCCGTCCGACGATCCGGAATTGCGGGATGACGAAGACCCGCTGGAACCCGGCGATCTCGATTTGGGGCTGGCGCCGCCGCCCGACCGCACCGAGGACTGAAGCGGCGGCAGTCACTTAGGCGTGAAGCTCGTGCGGCTTAACGGCGTTTTCTGTTATCCTTGTTTTTGCCCCCACTCGCGCCTAGTTTCTGGCTAAAATCGCAGCCGCACGCGAGCGCGGGCGTATCCCGCGCACGGAGGTTTCTATGGGGTCTTTGAGCATCTGGCACTGGTTGGTCGTCCTTGCCGCAGGGCTTTTGCTCTTCGGTGGGCGCGGCAAGATTTCCGATCTGATGGGCGATGTCGCCAAGGGCATCAAGTCCTTCAAGAAGGGCATGGCCGAGGACGTCGGACGCCGGCAAATCCGACGCCACCGTCAAGTCGCTCGACCATCAGGCGGCGGAAGCGGTCAAGCCGCGCGCCGAGGCCGGCACCAAGGTCTCCTGACGGTTGCTCGCGGCCGACGCTGGCGGATGAAACCGGCCGGCGATTGACGCACGGAATGGGCGGCTAGCCGGCCCGGAGTTTCCATGTTCGACATTTCGTGGACCGAGTTCCTGCTGATCGGCGTGGTCGCGCTGGTTTTCATCGGGCCGAAGGAACTGCCCGCGGTGATGCGCACCATGGGGCAGTGGACGCGCCGGATCCGCAGCATGGCCGCCGACTTCCAGGGCCAGTTTCAGGAAGCGATGCGCGAAGCCGAAATGACCGATCTCAAAAAAGAGGTCGATGACATTGCGCAGGGCATCAAGAGCTACGATCCGCTCAAGGACGTGCGCTCCGATCTTGAAGCCGCAGGCAAAGATATCCAGACGTCGCTGGACCAACAGCCGCTGATGACGTCCGCGGCGGCCGACGCTGCGCCGGAGCCTGTCGCCGAACTCCCGGTCGCCGAAGCTGCAGCTGAGCTCGATGAGACCGATGTTATGGCCGCCGCAACTGGCCGGGTTGCCCCTGAGGCGGTCGAAAGTTCTGAAATATCTGCCACTCCCGAACCCGGCGTGGCTCACGAGATAGGAACTATTGCGACGGCCACGCCCCAGGTTGTTCCTGAAGCGATCGCGCCTGAAGCCGCCGAGACCGCCGTCGAACCGGACAGCACAAGGCGCGCCGGATGACGTCCGAGGATGAAGAGAAGGCGATCGAGGCGACCAAAGCGCCGCTGATGGATCACCTGATCGAACTGCGGTCGCGGCTGATCAAGGCGCTCGCCGCCTTCGCGCTTGCAGCCGTGGTGTGCTTCTTCTTCGCCAAGCAAATCTACAACGTGCTGACGTGGCCTTACATCTGGGTGGCCGGCCCGGACTTCAAGTTCATCTACACCGGCCTCCTTGAATATTTCATCGTGCAGCTGAAGCTTGCGATGTTCGGCGCGGCGTTCATCGCGTTTCCGGTGATCGCTACGCAGATCTACATGTTCGTTGCGCCCGGACTTTATCGCAACGAACGGCACGCGTTCCTGCCGTACCTCGTCGCCACGCCGATTTTCTTTCTGATGGGGTCGATGATCGTCTATTTCGTGGTCTGGCCGATGCTGGCGCGGTTTTCGCTCGGCATGCAGCAAGCCGGCGGCGATGGCCAGGCGACCATCGAGCTATTACCGAAAGTCGAAGACTATCTGGCGCTGATGATGAAGCTCATTCTCGCGTTCGGCATCGCCTTCCAGCTCCCGGTGATCCTCACGCTGCTCGGCCGCGTCGGCATCATCACCTCGGACCAGCTCAAGTCGAAGCGCCGCTATTTCATCGTCGTCGCCTTTGTGATCGCGGCCGTGCTCACCCCACCGGACGTGCTCAGCCAGATGTCGCTGGCGCTGCCGCTGGTCGCGCTCTATGAGGGCTCGATCTGGTCGGTGCGATTTGTCGAGAAGCGCGCGGCGGCTGATCGCGCGGCGGCAGCCGCTGCCGCCGCGGCGAAGCCCGCGGAGTGATTTTCGCGTTATTCGTCATTGCCGGACTTGATCCGGCAATCCCGGGCAGCGATGGAGGCAGCATGGATGCGCGGGATCAAGTCCGCGCAACGACACGTTGGAATGGCTATAAGGCCGTGCCATGACGTGGACAGATTATTGCATGCACGACATCCGCTTCATCCGCGAAAATCCCGACGCTTTCGACCGCGCGCTCAAGCGCGCGCGGGCTTTCGGGCGAAGCGCAGCGGCTGATCGCGCTCGACGAAAAGCGGCGGCAGAAAATCCTCGCGCTCGAAACCGCGCAGGCGCGCCGCAACGCGGCGTCGAAAGAAATCGGCGAAGCCAAAAAGAACAAGGACGAAAAAAAGCCAAGAGCCTGCTAGGCGAAGTCGCGACGCTCAAGGAATCGATCCCGGCGATGGAGGCGGAGGAGAAAGAAGCGAGCGAAGAACTGAACGCGCGCTTGCGGAAATCCCCAATTTGCCGCTCGACGACGTTCCTGACGGCAAGGATGCGAACGACAACGTCGAGCGTCATCATTTTGGGGCGAAACGCGACTATGCGTTCGAACCGAAGCAGCATTTCGATCTCGGCGAAGCGCTCGGCCAGATGGATTTCGAGATTGCGGCCAAACTTTCCGGCTCGCGGTTTGTTGTTTTGAAAAAAGGGCTTGGCGCGACTTGAACGGGCGCTGGGGCAATTCATGCTCGATGTTGCATACTAGCGAGCATGGATATATCGAAATTGCTCCGCCACTGTTGGTGCGCGATGAAGTAATGTTTGGAACCGCGCAGTTGCCAAAATTTGCTTGAGGATCAATTTGCTGCGCAGTCCATCAAGAAGATCGATCTCCAGAATTATTTTCAGCAGGGATTGGAAGGTGCAGCGGCTGTCATTCACTTGATCGCACTTTATTTTAAACGGGACGATCCAGCTGTCCGCGCTGCTCTCATGGCGCTCCCCAGCTCAATTCAGGAGCGGGATGAGTTAGTGCGTCTTTCACGGAAAGGAATTTCTGGCTCATTCCCACAGCCGAAGTGCCGCTTACCAACCTTGTCCGCAGAATCCGATCATCGACGAAGCGCATTTTCCGATGCGCTTCACCGCCTGCACGCCGTGCTTCCGCGCCGAAGCCGGAGCCGCCGGCAAGGACACGCGCGGCATGATCCGGCAACATCAGTTCACCAAGGTCGAGCTAGTCTCCATCACCACGCCAGAGCAAAGCAAAGACGAGCACGAGCGTATGCTCTCCTGCGCCGAGGAGATTTTGCGCCGGCTCGGGTTGCATTATCGGGTGATGACGCTGTGCACTGGCGACATGGGATTTGCGTCGCAAAAGACCTATGACATCGAGGTGTGGCTGCCGGGCCAAAACATGTATCGCGAGATTTCCTCCTGCTCGGTCTGCGGCGAATTCCAGGCGCGGCGCATGAATGCGCGCTATCGCACCAAGGAGGGCCGGCAGGTGCGCCACGTGCACACGCTCAACGGCTCGGGCGTCGCCGTCGGCCGCGCGCTGATCGCGGTGATGGAAACCTATCAGCAGGAAGACGGATCGATTGCGGTGCCGGAAGCGCTTGCGCCATACATGGGCGGCATCAAGAAGATCGAAAGACAATGAGCAAATTTGTGAGCGAGACGCGCGCTGCTCCCTCCCCCCTTGTGGGGGAGGGTGGGGAGGGGGGTCGGCAGGTAGGACGCTCGCAAAGACGAACGTACGAACGCGCGTCTTCGCCGACGCAAAGCCTCTCGACCCCCACCCCTAACCCCTCCCCACAAGGGGGAGGGGAATTGGTCTGAGCCATGCGCATCCTGATCACCAATGACGACGGCATCCACGCGGAAGGGCTTGACGTCTGCGAGAAGATCGCGCGCGCCATTTCCGACGACGTGTGGGTGATCGCGCCGGAATACGACCAGTCGGGCGTGGCGCATTCGTTGTCGTTGAACGATCCGCTGCGGCTGCGCCAGGTGGCCGAACGCCGCTTTGCAGTGCGCGGCACGCCGACCGATTGCGTCATTATGGGCGCGCGTCATCTGCTCAACGGCAAGGGTCCCGATCTGATCCTCTCCGGCGTCAATCGCGGCCGCAACGCCGGCGAGGACGTCATCTATTCGGGTACAGTCGCAGGCGCGGTTGAGGGCACCGTGATCGGCGTTCCGTCGCTGGCGCTCTCGCAAGCCTATGCCTCGCGGCTCAACCGTCCGCCGTTTTGGGACACCGCGCTCAAATACGGACCGGACATCATCCGCCGCGTCGTCGCCCAAGGCATCCCGCGCGACGTGCTGATCAATGTCAATTTTCCCGATTGTCCGCCCGACGGCGTCAAGCGCATCGCCGTCACCGCGCAAGGCCGCCGCGGCGGCCAGGAGCGGCTCCAAATCGATGAACGCAAGGACGGCCGCAACAATCCGTATTACTGGATCACTTATGTGCGGCACGGTTTCCTTGCCGCGCCGGAAGGCACCGATCTCGCCGCACTCGATGAGCACTGCATCGCAGTCACGCCGCTCAAGCTCGATATGACCGATGAGCCCTACATGACGAAGCTTGCTGCGCTGTTTGACGAAGGCTAGTTGCGAATAGCCGTCGCCGCCGCTTCGATCGCCTTGGCGAGCGCATCCGACTGGAACGGCTTCTGCAGTGTCGGCGTCGTTCGGTAGGGCTCAGGCACGCCGCGCTGGCCGTAGCCGGTCGCGAATACGAATGGCAGCCCGCGTGCGACCAGTACCTCAACAACGGGCGAGATCGGCTGCCCGTTCAAATTAACGTCTAGGATCGCGAGATCGAACTCGCTCTGCTTCGCGAGCGTCAAGGCTTCCTCGATGCCGCCAGCTTCGCCGGCAAGCGTATGGCCAAGATCGGCCAGCATGTCCTGCAGCAACATACGGATCATCAACTCGTCCTCGACCACGAGGATGCGTTTGCTGGTCGCCGAATTGCCCTCAGATGTCATCCGAAATACCGGGCCCCCGCTACAACTGGCAATATTTCTGCGAACATGCGCTGTCCAGCCAGCCGCGACAGGTCCTTTCGCGGGCGGCCGGATCCTGAAATGCCGTGCCGAAACGCTTAATGCGGAAGTTCCGCAGCCGGTTCCGGGGGAGAACCCTGAGGTAGCGATGTAAGGTGCTGGGACATAATGGTAAAAAAGCGGCGGCTTTCCTCCGCGAGGTCACCGTGGCCGGGATCAATTCGGACGACGTGGAGCGGATGGGGTTTCAACTGACGCTGCGCCGCCGCGGTATCAGCGACCAGGCGGTGCTGCGCGCTATGGACGAAGTGCCGCGCGAGCACTTTGTCACGTCCGAATTCGTCGACAGTGCTTATGCCGATCACGCCCTGCCGATCGCCTGCGGTCAGACCATTAGTCAGCCTTACGTCGTTGCCTACATGACTGAACAGCTTGAGGTCGAGCCGCAGCATCGCGTACTGGAAGTCGGCACCGGCTCAGGTTACCAGGCCGCTATTCTGAGCCGGTTGGCGTGCGAGGTGGTGAGCGTCGAGCGCTATCGGACGCTCGCTGACTCCGCGCGCGACCGCCTCAAGACACTTGGATGTTCCAATGTCACCGTTATCGCCGGGGATGGATTTGCCGGCGCTCCGGACCGGGCGCCATTTGATCGGATTATTGTTACCGCTGCCGCCGAAGAGATTCCCGACGCGCTCGTCGATCAACTCGGTGAGGATGGTAAGATGGTGCTGCCGCTCGGCCCGCGTGATGGCACCCAGCACATCGTCAAGCTGACCAAATCAGCATCCGGCCTGACACGTCAAAATCTGATCGCAGTCAGGTTTGTGCCGCTGCTCCACGGAAAAGCACGAGAATTGTAACCATTCCACCATATTTCCGGCATCGTTAGGTTCCTCTCCCAATACTTAAAGGGCTGTTTACCCCAACGATGTCTATTCGTTCGCAGGTGTTTTTGCGTGCGAGCGAGTAACCATGTGCGCTTCGCGTTGGCTGGCCGTCGGGCCGCAATTGGTTGTGGTTGCGTTAATCGGATTGGGCGTCGCCAGCTGCAGCAGCGACTCCGACCGCTTTTCAGATATTTTCGGCTCCGGCAACGATCCGCGCAGTGAAACGACGGGCTCAATCCCGTCGAGCACGAGCCGCGTCGAGAGCAAGCCGCTGCCGCATCTTGCCAGCAACTCCGGGGATGGCGTTTCGGGCGGTGGCCGGGGCATGGGCTCCTATCAGCCCGGCAATTCGGATGTCACCGGCTCGCTCCCGGCGGCCGCCCCGCCGCCCCCGGCCTGGACCTGGGAAGGCGGCACGGCCGTCATTCTTGCTCCCGGCGAGACGCTTGAAATGCTGGCGAAGCGGCATGGTGTACCCGTTGCCGCGCTGATGGAAGCAAACAGCATCACCAGCCCCGGTCAGATCCACGCAGGCCAGCGTCTGGTCATTCCTCGTTATCGGGGTCCGGCGAGCGCACTTTCGGCGCCGCAGACACGTATCGCCTCATCAGTGCCTTCGGCCGTGGCTGTCCCGCCCGGCCCGCCACGAAGCGCGCTGGCGCCGACGGTTGCTGTCCACGTTGTGGCGCCCGGCGAGACCCTCCACAGCATCGCGCGGCTCTATCACAAGCCGGTTCTGGTGCTGGCGAAGGCGAATAACATTCCGCCCGACACGCAGCTGCGGATCGGCGCGCGGATCGTCATTCCCGATGCCCATGCGGCAACGCTGGCAGTGCCGCCCGCACCACGGGTCGAAGCGCTGACGCCTCCACCCGTCAGTCAGAATTTCGCCACGGCGGATTTACCGCACAGCGCGCGGGTCGTCACGCCGGCCGGCCCGGCCGGGCAGGAAGGACCGCTCAAGAGCGCGGAGCCTGCAGGTGCGTTGCAGGCGTTCCGATGGCCGGCGCGCGGCCGCATCATCACCGGCTTTGGACCGCAGCCAAACGGCTTGCAGAACGACGGCATCAACCTCGCCGTGCCGGAGGGCACACCGGTCAAGGCCGCGGACGACGGTGTGGTCGCTTATGCCGGCAACGAACTGAAGGGCTACGGTAATCTGGTGCTGGTGCGCCACAGCAACGGATTTGTCACCGCCTACGCCCATGCGAGCGAAGTGCTGGTCAAGAAGGGCGATGTGGTCAAACGCGGCCAGGTGATCGCGAAGTCCGGCCAGACCGGTACCGTCACCTCGCCGCAATTGCACTTTGAGATTCGCAAAGGCTCCGTGCCGGTCGATCCCGCGCAATATCTCAACGGCGTGTAGTCGCCGCTAATCGCGCAGCGGTACGCCGAGCCGTCCCGCCACATCCTGCACGTACTGCCACGCCACGCGGCCCGAGCGCGCGCCGCGCGTCGTCGCCCATTCGAGCGCTTCACGGCGCAACTCGGTGTCGGCAAGCGTGATCCCGTAACGCGCGACGTAGCCCTCGACCATCTCGAGGTATTCGTCCTGGCTGCAGCGATGAAACCCAAGCCACAAACCGAACCGGTCCGATAACGAGACCTTCTCCTCGACCGCTTCGCCGGGATTAATCGCGGTTGCGCGCTCGTTATCGACCATATCGCGAGCCATCAGATGGCGGCGATTTGAGGTGGCATAGAAGATAACATTATCGGGCCGTCCCTCGATGCCGCCTTCAAGCATTGTTTTGAGCGCCTTGTACGACGTGTCCTCAGCCTCGAACGAAAGATCGTCGCAGAACACGATGAAGCGTTGCGGCGCATAGCGCAGAAGCGCCATCAGCTCCGGCAGTGACTCGATGTCCTCGCGGTGAATCTCAATGAGCCGAAGAGCGGCGCCGCGGCGCGCGGCGCTCACCGCGGCATGAGCAGCCTTGACCAGCGAGGACTTTCCCATGCCGCGGGCGCCCCAAAGCAGCGCGTTGTTTGCAGGTAAGCCGCGCGCGAACCTTTCGGTATTCTCGACGAGAAGATCACGCACCCGATCGATGCCCTTCAGAAGCGACATCTCGACACGGTTGACGCGCCGCACCGGGGCGAGCGTCCGTCCTTCGGGGTGCCACACAAAGGCTTCGGCAGCGGAAAAATCCGGACCGGGAGGCGCGGGCGGCGCCAAGCGTTCCAAAGCGGCGGCGATCCTTTGCAGAAGCAACGCGTCGCCGTTCCCCCTCGAGCGCGTTTTTGACCCATCAGCGTGCTTGTTTGCCGGCTTTTTTCGCCCGCGTTGTGAGGATTTGGCCATGTTTGTCCCGGTCTGCGCCGACGCCAGCGTTGTTCGGCGCTCTCGCTAGCGTGCCGGACGCTAAGCCGCAACATTGCAATTAAGCCAACGGCGGCTATATTCCGCGCCGATTTCCCGCGCAAAATCGGCCTTAGTCCTTAAGGTCGGCGCCTCGCTTTTAAGCGGACCGGAGGAACCATGTTCATCACGCCTGCATTCGCGCAAGGCAATCCGCTAAGCAGCCTGTTCGGCGGCGACAGTGGCGGCATGGTCACGTCGCTGCTACCGCTCATTTTGATTGTCGTGATTATGTATTTCCTGGTGCTGCGCCCGCAGCAGCAGCGGGTCAAAAGCCATCAGTCGATGGTCAAGGCGCTGCGCCGCGGCGACACGGTCGTGACCAACGGCGGCCTTGTCGGCAAAGTCACCAAAGTGGTCGACGACGACCAGATCGAGGTCGAAATCTCCGACGGCGTCCGGGTGCGGCAGATGCGCTCGATGGTCTCCGAAGTGCGCGCCAAGGGCGAGCCGGTCAAAGACGACAGCGCGAGCTGATCGCGCCGCGCTTTCGTAACAAAGGTTACGGTATTCATGTTGTTTTTTACGCGGTGGCGGGCGGCGGGCATCCTGATCACGGCTTTTGTCGTGTGCCTTTTCGCGCTACCGAATTTTTTTTCTGAGAGCACCGTGCGCAAGTGGCCGGCTTGGGCGCAGCGCCACATTGTGCTCGGTCTCGATCTGCAGGGCGGCTCGAGCCTGCTGCTCGAAGTCGATACCGGTGCCGTGCGCAAGGAGCGGCTGCAGGGCATTGCCGACGACGTGCTGCGCATTCTGCGCGCGGCGCGCATTCCTTTCACCGGTCGCGCGATCCACGGCAACAGCGTTGAGGTGCGGATCACGCGCGAGAGCGATGTGGACAATGCGGTCGGCAAGCTCCGTGAACTCTCACAGCCATTGTCGGGGCTAGTCGGCTCTGCGGGGCAGCGCAGCGTCGACATCACCGAGAACGGCGGCCTGATTACGCTCGCGCCTTCGGATCCCGCGCTCGCCGAGCGCATCCGCCAATCGGTCGACCAGTCGATCCAGATCATCGAGCGCCGCGTCAACGAACTTGGATTGGTGGAGCCCACTATTCAGCGCGAGGGCGCGAGTTGCATTCTCGTTCAAGTGCCGGGCCTGCAAGATCCGTCGCGCCTGAAGGAAATTCTCGGCAAGACCGCGAAGCTCGATTTTCGCATGGTCGATCAATCGATGACTGCGGAGCAGGCGATAGCCAACCGTCCGCCGCCCGATTCCGAACTCCTCGACGGGGAGGGTGGTCAGAAATATCTCATCGAAAAGCGCGTTCTGGTTTCAGGCGCCGATCTCGTCGATGCTCAGCCTGGATTCGACCAGCGCAGCAATGAGCCCATCGTCAGTTTCCGCTTCAACTCCGCCGGGGCGCGCAAGTTTGCCGAAGCCACGCAGCAAAATGTCGGCAAGCCGTTTGCGATCATTCTCGACAACAAGGTGATTTCGGCGCCGGTCATCCGCGAACCAATCCTCGGCGGCTCCGGACAGATTTCCGGCAATTTCACCGTTCAGCAGGCAAACGATCTGTCCATCCTGTTGCGCGCCGGCGCGTTGCCGGCGCCGCTGACCGTGATCGAGGAACGCACCGTTGGACCTGGCCTTGGTCAGGACTCGATCAATGCCGGCGAACATGCCGCATATGTGGGCGCGGCACTGGTTGTGTTCTTCATGCTGGTGACCTACGGCCTGTTCGGGCTGTTCGCCAACATCGCCGTCGCGATCAACGTCGCCATGATCTTCGGCGTGCTCTCGGTGCTCAGCGCGACCCTGACGCTGCCGGGCATCGCCGGCATCGTTCTCACGGTCGGCATTGCGGTGGATTCCAACGTGCTGATCTACGAGCGCATCCGCGAGGAAGTTCGCGCCGGCCGCACCGCCATCAACGCGATCGATGCCGGTTTCTCCCGAGCCCTTGCGACCATTCTCGATTCCAACATCACGACGTTCATCGCTGCCGCGGTGCTGTTCTATATCGGCACCGGCCCGGTCCGCGGCTTTGCCGTGACGCTCGGGATCGGCATTCTCACCAGCCTGTTCACCGCTTTCACGCTGACACGACTGATCGTGGCGTATTGGGTGCGGATGTGGCGGCCGCGCACTGTGCCGATCTAGAGCATGATGATCATGCTCGGACCAAAAGTCTAAAACGAAAGAATTCCAGTGCGTCTGCTTCGCATCGTCCCTGATGACACCAAATTCGACTTTATGCGCTTTCGGCGCATCAGCTTCCCCATTTCAGCGATACTGTCGATCGCCGCGATCGTTCTGTATTTCACTCACGGGCTGAATTTCGGCATCGACTTCGTCGGCGGCACTCTGATGGAGGTGCAGACCAAAGCTGGCCCGGCCGATATCGCGAAAATGCGCGGCACCATTGGATCGCTTGGTCTCGGCGATTTCCAGCTGCAGGAATTTGGCGCGCCGAACGATGTGCTGATCCGCATTTCGGAGCAGCCAGGCGGTGACACGGCGCAGCAGCAAGCGGTGCAGAAGGTCCGCGAGGCACTCGGCAGCGAGGTCGAATACCGTCGCGTCGAAGTCGTCGGACCGAGCGTTTCGACGGAGCTATTGTCCTACGGCACCATCGGGCTCGTGATGGCGATTGCTGCCATCCTGGTCTATCTCTGGTTCAGGTTCGAGTGGCAGTTTGCGCTCGGCGCCATGATCGCCAACGTGCACGACCTGGTGCTCACCGTCGGCTTCATGTCGCTCACGCATATCGACTTCGATCTCACCAGCATTGCGGCCTTGCTCACTATTCTTGGCTATTCGCTCAACGATACGGTTGTGATCTACGACCGCATCCGCGAGATGTTGCGGCGCTACAAGCGGATGTCGATGCCCGATCTGCTCAACGCATCGATCAATGCTACGCTGTCGCGCTCGATCGTCACCCACCTCACAGTGTCGCTGTCGCTGCTCGCTTTGCTGCTGTTCGGCGGCCAGGCGATCCGCAGCTTCACGGCGACGATGATGTTCGGCGTCGTGCTGGTGGGCACCTACACGTCGGTGTTCATCGCCTCGCCGATCCTGATCTATCTCGGTGTCGGCCGAACCCGGCATGGCGAGCCGGAAGACACCGAAACCGAAACGCCGGTGGCGCCGCCGACCGCGCCCACGGCGCCCACGCCATCCGCGCCGCGCCGTGCGAGAGCGCGTCGTTAGAACCTGATCCCGAAAAGTGGGAACCGGTTTTCGGAAAAGATCATGCGACAAACAAACAAACTGGACCATGATCCGATTAAATCAAATTGGATCATGGTCTAGTGAACGACCGGCATCTGCCTCGGCAGGCGCTGATCGATTCCTATGGCAGTGGCGGCTTCCGCTTCGCTGGCCTGTCGCATCGCGGCTCGCTCCTTAGCCTTCCCGACGGCATCTGGGCGTGGCGGATAGACACGGCGAGCGCGCTGACGGACGAGGCGTTGGCGCCCGTTTTCGAGCGTCCCCACACCCTGGATTTTTTCATTCTCGGCACTGGCTCCGGTCCCTGGGCCGCGCCGGAAGCCTGGCGCGCGCGATTCCGCAGCGCGCAGATTTCATTCGACGCCATGACCACCAGCGCCGCCGTGCGCACCTACAACGTCATGCTGATGGAAAGCCGCCGCGTCGGAGCGGGTCTGATCGCGGTGGATTGAGTGTTAAGCTCGCGCGCATGCAGGACGCTTTCGCCTATTGCGCCGAGCTGGTCCGCAAGGCCGATCGGGACCGTTTCATCGCCACGCTGTTCGCACCGGCGCTCCACCGCGGCGCGCTGCATGCGCTCTATGCCTTTAATGCGGAAGTGACGCGTGTGCGGGACGTGGCGCACGCGGCGTTGCCGGGCGAAATCCGCCTGCAATGGTGGAGCGAAATCATCAGTGGCGAGAGGGCTGATGAGGCGCGTGCCAACCCGGTGGCTGCGTCGCTTCTGACCACCATCGCGCGCTATCGGCTTTCGTCCGACAAGCTCATCGATCTGATCGAAGCCCATCGCTTCGATCTCTACGACGATCCGATGGCTGGTATTGGCCATCTCGAAGGCTATGCGAGCAGAATATCGTCGGCGCTATTTTCCTCTGCAATGCGAATCCTCGCCAAAACCGACGCTGAGGCAATTTGCCTGCCGGCGGGTGTTGCTTACTGCATCACGGGGATACTGCGCGCCTTTCCGCGACACGCTGCGCAACGGCAACTTTATGTGCCGGGGGATATTCTGGAGCGTCATCAGGTCCCGCTGCATGATCTATTTGCCGGCCGTTCTTCCGCTGGCCTCAACGCGGCCCTTGCCGAATTGCGCGGCCTCGCACGCAGCCGGCTGCGCACTGCCGATGGCTTAGTGGCAACGCTGCCGCGGGAAGCCATACCGGCTTTGCTTCCGCTGGCGCTGGTGCGGCCTTCGCTCGACCGGCTGGAGCGCAGTGAACCATTCGCGCCCGTTGAAATTCCACCTTGGCGGCGGCAATGGCTGATCTGGCGCGCAGCGCGCAATCCAGCGCGGCTTGCGGATTAGTTGTCTGTCCGCGCGCGATCGCCGGGGCGCCTGCGATGCGTAGGCGTCGTGCTTGCGCGCAGAACATCTGCACGCGATAAACGGCTTCGCGTTGCATCTATTCGCGTCGAACGCGATGGATTGAGGGAGGATCGTCGTGGCGATTGTCGTGCTGGCTCACGGCGGCTGGTCGTCCGCCTGGGCGTGGAAGAAAGTGCGTCCCTTGATGGCTGCGGCGGGGCATCAGTTTTTTACGCCGACCTACACCGGACTGGGCGAGCGAGCGCATCTCGCGAGCCCGTCAAACGACCTCGAAACGCACATAGAAGATGTGCTCGGCGTGCTGAAGTTCGAAGATCTTCGTGAGGTCATGCTGATTGGGCACAGCTACGGCGGCATGGTCGCAACCGGCGTGGCCGACCGCGCGGGGGATCGCGTGGCAAGGCTCATCTACCTTGATGCGTTTGTGCCCACGAACGGGCAGGCTTTGACCGATTTGGTCCCGCCTGCAGAGCGTGAGCGGCTGCTCGGCAGTGTTCAGACCGGCGATGGTTGGCGGGTTACGCCCAATCCAACACCGCCGGATACACTTCCGGAGGATTTGGAGTGGATTACAAAATTCAGGATGCCGCAATCGGTAAAGTGTTTCACCCAGCCGCTGCGCTTGCAGGCCAAAGTCGATGTTCCGCGTGTGTTTATTCATTGTACGCGATACGCCGACAAAAAGCCGTTTGGCCAGTTCGCAAATCTCGCCAAAGACAGGCCGGGTTGGCAATTCTATGAACTTGACGCCAGTCACAGTCCCAACATCACGGCGCCGACCGCGCTGATGAAGGTGCTGACGCAGAGCTTGGCCGGATAAGTGAACTCTCGGAGCTGAAAGTCTGTCGGGGAAGGCATTAGAACGCGAAGCGATCGCGCAAGTTGCGCCGGCCCGAGACAATTTGCCCGACCAGCGCACGCTCGGCATCGGTCTTGACCAGCGATCCGATCAGGTCGAGTTGATTTATCGCCACAAGCTCGAGAATTTCGCTGCGCACCTCGCCGTATGAATTGCGCGGCAAGGCTTCGACGACTTGCAGGCGTTCGGGGCTGGCGCGGCCGAGAAAATCGCCGAGCTCGCGCTCGCTAGCGCTGCCTTCGACAAATGCATAGAGGCCAGTGCCGGCCCGCCGGTCGGGAAAGGCGACGATTGAGACGTCGCGGACTTGGGGATGGGTCTTCAGACGCGCGGCGATTTCGGGCGCTTCGCGGATGAAACGCATGCCGCGGCCCTCGCGGTCGGTCACGCCGATGCCGCGGGTGACGGCGTAATAGACTTTCTTGCCGGTCGCCATCCACACGCGGGTGATCCAGGTCTTGCGCGCAAGCACGCGGCGCTCGGCGGCAGTGAGAGCGGTGGGTGCGTAACGGCGTTTGTGCTTCAGTAGATGCCGCAAATCTTCGTAACGCGCGAGGCGAAAGAGCCTCCCACGGCTGCGGAAACTCGAGGCAAGCTGAAAGTCGGTGATGTAGGCGCGGCCGTCCGCATAAAGCCAATTCTGTTCCTTGGCGAGATCGTTGTGGGTAATGCCGGCGCGATGCAGCGCCCGCAATGCCGCTTTGGCGTCGCGGAAATAGCCGACGTCGCCGTGCGGCTTGGCGATGTGCAGCGATACGCCATCGATCCAGCCGCGCACCAGCATGCGGCGTCCCGCGAACAGAAGTGGCGGGCAAATCCCAAGCGGTCCGGCGATCGCAAGTGCGCGGCGCTCACGCCGAAACAAAAAGTGCGCCAGAGCCCGGCTCCACCACGGCACTTCGTCGAGGCGGCGCAGCACCGCTTCGACTTCGCCGGCCTCCGTGCGGAAACGGCCGCGTTCTATGGTCGAAAAGATATCGCGCTTGAGAAGGACGCTGCTGCGCCACGCCTCCGCCAATACCGACCGATCGTCACGTTCGTTCATGCGGCGCTTCTAACACGATCACTCGGCGGCGTGTGGCACCGCCGCGCCGATCCACGACTCGAGGTCGGCGAGAGCGCGGGAGCAAAACGCCTGTTTTCTGGCATCGCGCGCGGTACCGCTTCGCAGTGGCGGGAACAGGCCGAAGTTGACGTTCATCGGCTGAAACGAACGCTCGCCGGATTCGGCCGCCTCGATATGACCGCTGGTGATGTGCCGAAGCAAAGCTCCATGCGCCGTAGTCGACGGCGGCAGGCTCGGCATTTCGCCGAACCGCTCGGCGGCGGCAAAGCGGCCGGCAAGAAGACCGATAGCCGCCGATTCTACATAGCCTTCGCAGCCGGTGATCTGGCCGGCGAAACGCAGCCGCGGCGTCGCTTTGAGCCGCAGCGTCTCGTCGAGCAGTTTCGGTGAGTTGATGAAGGTGTTGCGGTGCAAGCCGCCGAGCCGGGCGAATTCGGCGTTGGCGAGGCCCGGAATGGTGCGGAAGATCCGCGCTTGTTCGCCATGTTTCAGCTTGGTCTGGAAGCCCACCATGTTGAACAGCGTGCCGAGTTTGTTGTCCTGGCGCAGCTGCACCACGGCGTAAGGCTTCTCGGCCGGTTGGCGCGGATTGGTTAGGCCGAACGGCTTCATCGGCCCATGGCGCAGCGTCTCTTTGCCGCGCTCGGCCATCACCTCGATTGGCAGGCATCCGTCGAAGTAGGGCGTTGCCGTCTCGAATTCGTGGAACGCGATCTTGTCGCCGGCAATGAGCGCTTCGACGAAGCTTTCGTATTGCGCGCGGGTCAGCGGACAATTGACGTAATCGGCGCCTGACCCGGCAGGTCCGGTTTTGTCGTAACGCGATTGGAACCAGGCAATATCGAAATCGATCGTTTCGCGATGCACGATCGGCGCGATGGCATCGAAAAAAGCGAGCGCAGTTTCGCCGGTCAGTGCGCGAATCGCCTCGGCGAGTGCGGGCGAGGTGAGGGGACCGGTAGCCGCGATGACGCTGTCCCACTCTGGCGGGACCTCGAGGATTTCCTCCCGGCTTATACTGATGCGCGGCTCGCCCGCAATTGCCGCAGTAATCGCGGCGGCGAACCCTTCCCGGTCGACCGCGAGCGCGCCACCGGCCGGAAGCATGTGGGCGTTGGCTTCGCGCATCACCAGCGAGCCCAGCCGGCGCATTTCCTCATGGAGGACGCCGATAGCGCTGCCTTGTGCGTCGTCGGACCGGAAAGAGTTCGAGCAGACGAGTTCGGCGAAATCTCCCGTTTTGTGCACCGCAGTGGAGCGTAACGGCCGCATTTCGTGCAGTACCACAGGCACGCCGTGGCGCGCCAACTGCCAGGCCGCTTCAGACCCCGCAAGGCCCCCGCCGATGACATGAACAGGTGCGAGAGAGTGCATCGTGGCCTCAAGTTAGGCGGGGTCCGCGGACGGCACAATGTGGGCAAATATCGCCAAACTTAAGCAGTAGGCGGGCAGTTGGCGGCAAATTGGCCCTCTGCTATAGCCGAAGCGTCGCGCACCTCTTCAACACGGTTTAACGCCGCCGCCATGTCCGTTGATGCCGAAACTGTCCGTCGGGTGGCGCACCTCGCACGTGTGGCGGTAGCCGAAAACGAGGTCGAGAATCTTCGTGGTGAGCTCAACGCCATGCTGGCCTTCGTCGAGCGGCTGGCTGAGGCTGATGTCACCGGTGTCGAGCCGATGACCTCGGTAATGCCTATGGTATTGGCGATGCGCAGTGACCAAGTAACCGAGGGCGGTATCGCCGATGACGTCATGGCGAATGCACCGGCGCGGGAAGACCATTTTTTTGTTGTACCCAAAGTGGTGGAATGATGTGCATTGCATGTGAACAAGACGCTCTTTGGTTCGCCTACCTGCAAAAACGCGGCCTGATTACGCCCGACGGGTATTTGGTGGAGCAGCCGCCATTTCTCGCTGATCCGATCGAGTCGACACCGGCACCGGCAGAAGAAGAAAAGAAACAGGATAGCGTCGCCGCATCCGCGGAAAAGAGCGAGTTTTCCTGCGACGATCCGAAGGTTGGATGACCGATCTCACCTCGCTAACGCTGGCGCAGGCCCGCGACGCTCTACAAAACAAAGACTTCACTGCAACCGAACTTGCCGAGGCGCATCTTTCCGCCATTGAACGAGCACGCGCGCTCAATGCGTTCGTGCTGGAAACGCCAGACCGCGCCCGCGATATGGCGCGTGCGGCGGACGCGCGGCTGGCGAGAGGAGAGGGCGGGCCGCTTGAAGGGCTGCCGCTTGGCATCAAGGATTTGTTCTGCACAGCGGGTGTGCGCACCACCGCCTGCTCACGCATGTTGGAGAACTTCGTTCCGACCTATGAATTTCATGTCACCGCCAATCTATGGCGCGACGGTGCGGTCCTGCTCGGCAAGCTCAATAACGACGAGTTCGCTATGGGCTCGTCGAACGAGAATTCTTTCTTTGGCCCGGTCGTCTCGCCGTGGCGACGGCGCGGCTCGGACGCGAAGCTGGTGCCGGGCGGTTCATCCGGCGGTTCGGCGGCCGCAGTGGCCGCCAACCTTTGTGTCGGTGCGACCGGCACCGATACCGGCGGCTCGATCCGTCAGCCGGCAGCATTTTGCGGCGTTGTTGGGATCAAGCCGACCTACGGCCGCTGCTCGCGCTGGGGCATCGTTGCATTCGCATCTTCGCTTGATCAGGCCGGGCCGTTTGCGCGCTCGGTGCGCGATTGCGCGATTCTGTTGCGCTCGATGGCGGGCTGCGATCCCCGCGACACGACCAGCGCCGATCTGCCGGTGCCGGACTACGAGAAAGCCGTTGGCGCTTCGGTCAAAGGCAGGCGCATCGGCATTCCAAAGGAATATCGGGTGCCGGGCATGGCAGGCGAGATTGAGGAGCTTTGGCAGCGCGGTGTCCGATGGTTGAAAGAGGCCGGCGCCGAGATCGTTGACATTTCGCTTCCGCACACCGCGTACGCGTTGCCGGCCTACTACGTCGTGGCGCCCGCTGAAGCCTCGTCCAATCTCGCGCGCTATGACGGCGTGCGCTACGGACTGCGCGTACCCGGCCGCGACGTGATTGAAATGTACGAGCAGACGCGCGCGGCGGGCTTCGGTGAGGAAGTGCGCCGCCGCATCATGATCGGCACCTATGTGCTCTCCGCCGGATACTACGACGCGTATTATCTCCGGGCGCAGAAAGTGCGTACGCTGATCAAGCGCGACTTCGAAACCTGCTTTGCGGCTGGTATCGACGCGATCCTGACCCCGACAACGCCTTCGGCTGCTTTTGCTGTCGGTCAACACGGCGGCGCCGATCCGGCCGAGATGTATCTCAATGACATATTCACCGTGACGGTGAACATGGCTGGGCTGCCGGGCATTTCGGTGCCGAGTGGTTTTGATGCCCAGGGGCTGCCGCTCGGTTTGCAGCTGATTGGGCGGCCTTTCGGCGAAGAAACATTGTTTGCACTCGCTGCTGTCATCGAGAAGGCCGCGGGGCACTTCGCGCCGCCGCAACGGTGGTGAGCAATCAACGGCCGCGCGCGACGCGAACCTGCCGGGCTTCATCCTGCTGTAGCGCGGACTTTCCTTCCGCTTCGTAGCGCGGCCGCTTGCCACATGCCTAAACCGATGGTGGGGTTTCCATTCCAGCCGCACTTAAAGAACGGTCATCAAGTCCAACGGGTTCCGACATGTTCGCTGGACAGTCACGGCGTGAAATGGCATCACCCAACCCACTGGTGCGCCAAAAGTGCACGGCGATCGGGCGATAGCGAAGATGAAAACTTTCCTGCTGCGCTTGTTCACCTGGTGGAACAGCCAGACCTTCGGCACGCAGTTGTGGACTGCCCTTTATGGCGAATTCGTCGGCGAGGACGAATTCGGCAATCGTTACTACCGCACCAAAAACGGCAAAATCGATCCGACGCTCGGCATTGAACGGCGCTGGGTGATTTATAGCGGTGTTACCGAGGCGTCTACCGTCCCATCAAGCTGGCATGGCTGGCTGCATCACACTGTCGATGTGCCGCCAACTGAGGACAAGACCGAGCCCCGCCCTTGGCAGAAACCGCACCGGCCGAATCTGACCGGCACGCCTGGGGCCTACCGGCCAAGCGGGTCGACTTTGGCGCGGGGTCACCGGCCGAAAGCGACGGGCGACTACAAGCCGTGGACGCCGGGCGGCTAAGGTTAACTTCCGCTAAACCGTTCGCCCTTCCCGTGCCGCATTCCCCATGTTAACCGGGCGAAACGCGATGATGCGCCAAACCTGATCGCGTCCCGGATTCCATGCACCGTATCGTCGTCCTATTAGCCGTGCTCGGCGGAACGCTCGCCGCGGGACCGGCGGTTGCGCAGCTGGGCGCGATCTTCGGCGATTTGCCGCCGCGCCCGCCAGGCAGCGTTCCGAACGGATCGTTCCCGCCGCAGCCGCCGCCGGTGCAGTATCCCTCGCAAGCGTCGCCAACGCCGCCGGTGCAATATCCCGCTCAGTCTTTGCCGCCGCCGCCCGCGCAATATCCTCCGCAATCCTTGCCCCCACCGGCGGCCATGAGATCTTCGGTGGGACCTTCACCGTCCAACATCGAGACGCAGCCTTTGCCACCGCCTCCCGGTGCGACATTGGCGCCACCGGGTGCGTCCAACCGGGCGATGATCCAGCAAATGGGGCCCCCGGGAACCAATCCGCCGCCTTTGCAACCGGCGGACACTGCACCGCAAACCGACGATGCGGTGATCACTGAAATGCCGACGCAGAAGATCGAGAACTCGCGCGCGGTATTTTCCGGCCTCGACAAGATCACCGGGCGCATCATCAGCTTCGATGCGGCGATTGGCGAGACGGTTCAGTTCGGGGCGCTGCAGGTCACCGCGCGGGTGTGCTACACACGACCGCCGACCGAGGCGACCAACACGGATGCATTCGTTCAAGTCGACGAAGTCACGCTTCAGGGCGAGGTCAAGCGCATCTTCTCCGGCTGGATGTTCGCCGCTAGTCCCGGCCTCCACGCGGTCGAGCATCCAATTTACGATGTCTGGCTGAGCGATTGCGCTTCGCCGGTCAAAGTCGCCGAGCCAGCCGGCCCAGCCGCCGCTCCCGGGCGTTCAGCGGCTTCACCGCGCACGCGCCAAGCCGCGCCGCGCCAACAGCCGGCACCTACTGTCGAAGTGCAGCCGCGATAGCCCGCGTTTACGTTGCTGCAAGGCGCGCGAGTGCAACACTGCCGGAAACCGGACGGTCGAGCCCGAGTGCGCCAAAATTACCTTCGCCGACCAGCGCGGCATCGAGCAGCTTGTGGTAAGCCGGCCGCGAAACCTCGACCGCGCCGAATGTCTGGAGATGCTCGGTGACGAACTGGGTGTCGAGCAGGTGGTAATGCCCGGCTCTGAGCCTCGCCACCAAATGCACGAGCGCGACTTTAGAGGCGTCACGGGCACGGTGGAACATGCTCTCGCCGAAAAACGCGCGTCCGAGACTGACGCCGTAAAGCCCGCCGATCAGTTTGTCGCCGTCGTAAACCTCGACGGTGTGGCAGTCACCCCGCTCGTAAAGCTTTCGGTAGAGATTGCGAATGCGGGAATTGATCCAGGTGCGAGTCCGGCCCGGCGCCGGCTCCGAGCAGCCATCGAGTACCCCGTCAAAGTCATGGTCGACGACGACGGTGAAATCCCCGGAGCGCACCGTTCGCGCAAGACGGCTTGGTACGTGGAACCGGTCTAGCGGAATGATGCCGCGGCGCTCTGGTTCGATCCAATAGAGCGCAGGGTCTTCGGCGCTTTCCGCCATTGGAAAAATCCCGCAGGAATAGGCCTTCAGGAGCACCTCCGGCGTGATATCGACGAGCGCGGATTCTCGGCTTGCCATGAGTTTCGTTTAGCGAAGTGAAGGCGGTCTCTTCAAGCGCCCGCGGCGGAGCGGCTGCGATGCCATTTGGTCACGGTTCCTCCGATTACCTTAAATACTTGTAAACCACGTTTTCCGTAAAATTTTCATCGCTTTGAACGCAACTGCTCTGGATGTGGTTACGTCACCAAGGCCAAAAGATCGGAGCCCGTCACCATGAGGGCGATAGCCAATGAGGTTCAGCCGATCCGTGTTCTCCTCGTGGAGGATGAGTTTCTCATCAGCGAATGGGTAACGGAATTGCTCGAAGAGCTAGGCTTTACGGTACACGCAGTCGCGAATGCGGCCGATGCGCTCCGCCACCTCGATGCGGCGCCGGTGGATGTATTGTTCACTGATGTCAATCTGCCAGGCGGCGTCGATGGTACCGCGCTGGCGCGTCGCGCCCGCGAATTGCTGCCTGACCTGCCGGTCGTCTATGCCTCCGGGCGGGTCAACATACTCGACCCACAAGTGCGCGTGCCGCGCTCTGCTTTTGTGCCAAAGCCCTATGTCCCCGCCCTGATCGGGCGCATTCTCGCCAATGCCGTCAAATCGAGCGCGGAACTCATGCCGGCGTGAGGCGTTACTGCTCGACCGCCCCACGCGCGAGAAATTCTTCGAGCCAGTGGATGTGATAGTCGCCGTCAATGATCTCCGCTTCCCGCACCAGGGCGCGAAATAGCGGCAGCGTGGTCTCAATCCCATCGACGACGAATTCGTCCAACGCGCGTTTTAGACGCATCAGGCATTCTTCTCGCGTCTTGCCATGGACGATCAGTTTTCCAAGCAAAGAGTTGTAGAACGGCGGTATCGCGTATCCGTGATAGACGGCTGAATCGATCCGCACACCCAGTCCGCCGGGCGGGTGATAGTGCACGATCTTGCCGGGCGAGGCGCGGAACGAGACCGGATTTTCCGCATTGATGCGGCATTCGATGGCATGACCGTGGAACTTCACGTCGCTTTGCGCGAGTGAGAGGTCGTTACCAGCGGCGACTCGGATTTGTTCAGCAACGAGGTCGATGTCGGTGATCATCTCTGTCACCGGATGTTCGACCTGGATCCGCGTATTCATCTCGATGAAACTGAATTTGCCGTCCTCGTAGAGAAATTCGACGGTCCCGGCGCTGAGATATTTGATTTTGCGCATGGCTCTTGCGACGGTTTCGCAAATCTGATCTCGCGTCGCGGCATTCAGGGCCGGTGAGGGGCCTTCCTCCCAAACTTTTTGGTGCCGGCGCTGCAACGAGCAATCGCGCTCGCCGAGATGGATGGCGCGGCCCTTGCCGTCGCCAAGAACCTGAATCTCGATGTGTCGCGGCCGCTCGAGATATTTCTCCAGATAGACGGTGTCGTCGCCGAATGCCGCCTTCGACTCTGCTCTGGCCATCGCAAGCGCTGAAGCCATTTCGCCCGGTGCGCGGACAACCTTCATGCCCCGGCCGCCGCCGCCGGCTGCGGCCTTGAGCATGACAGGAAAGCCAACATCGCGCGCCAATCGTGCGGCTTCTTCATCGGAGCCAACGCCGCCGCTGGAACCCGGCACGGTCGGAATGCCAAGTTCAACGGCAGCGCGCTTGGCAGCGATCTTGTCCCCCATCAAGCGGATGTGCTCGGGCCGCGGGCCGATAAATTGCACGTTGTGGTCGGCGAGAATTTCGGCGAAGCGGGCGTTCTCCGCGAGAAATCCATAGCCCGGATGCACCGCATCGGCGCCGGTGATCTCGCAGGCGGCGAGCAAAGCTGGGATATTGAGATAGCTGTCCTTGGCGGCCGGCGGGCCGATGCAGACGCTCTCGTCGGCGAGCCGCACATGCATGGCGTCGGCATCCGCGGTCGAATGCACCGCCACTGTCGGAATGCCGAGCTCTTTGCACGCCCGCAGGACGCGCAGTGCGATTTCCCCTCGGTTGGCGATCAGGATCTTATCGAACATCTCGGCCTTAGAAGCGAATAGCGAATGGCAAATAGCGAGTAGGGGAGGCGGGCCATCGTTCGGTATTCGCCATTCGCTATTCGCTTCACTCTATGATCATCAACGGTTCGCCGTATTCGACCGGCTGACCGTCCTCGACCAAAATTTGAATAACAGTGCCGGAGCGGGGCGCAGGAATTTGATTCATCGTCTTCATCGCTTCGATGATGATCAGCGTCTCGCCAGCCTTCACCTGCGTGCCGACGTCGACGAAAGGCCGAGCGCCCGGTGCGGCCCCGAGATAGGCGGTTCCCACCATCGGCGAAGCGACCAGACCGGGATGTTGCGCCGGTTCGATCGCGGCCGCGATCGGGGCTAAAACCGTCTCGGCGGCAATTGCGGTTGGCGCTTGCGCGCGAGCTCCCGCGATAGCGAGGTTTCGCGCGACGCGTATCGATACGCCGTCCTGTTGGTACTCGATCTCGGTAAGGCCGGTTTCATCGAGCAGCTTTGCCAGTTCGCGGATCACATCGTGATCGATCGCGGGTGTCTTTGGCGCGATCGTCTTGGGCACCGGCGTCTTCGGCATCGGTAGGTTCCCGGGCTGGCGAGCCACAATCAATCCTTGGCGTCGATGATGGCGGCGAGACCCGTGATCGCCAGCGCATAGCCCTCGGCGCCAAAGCCGCACACGACCGCACGCGCGACTTGCGATACGTAGGAGCGTCGGCGGAACTGTTCGCGAGCGTGAATATTGCTGATGTGAACCTCGATAATTGGCGCTTCCAAGGCGGCAAGCGCGTCGCGTATCGCGACGGAGGTGTGGCTGTAACCCGCAGGATTGATCACAAGGCCTGCCGCCCGTTCTCTGCCGGCCTCTTGAATCCAGTCGATGATTTCGCCTTCATGGTTTGACTGGCGGAAGTCCACAGCGAGCCCGTGTCGTTGTGCCGTCGCGTTGCACAGCTTTTCGACGTCGGCGAGCGTTGCATAGCCGTAGATTTCCGGCTCGCGGGTACCGAGCAGATTGAGATTGGGTCCGTTCAGGATATAGACGGTTTTCGGCATTCGCGAGCTTACCCGGCGGTCACTATTGCGGGCGGCGCCCGCTAAGCCGGCTGGTTATAGGGAAGGCCTCCGCAAAGGGGAAGCGGCAGGGACCGATGGGGTTAGCCAGCAATAAAGCCCTCCCCGGCGACCAACCGGGGAGGTGAGCTCCAAGGCTTCTTTGAGCTCCAAGGCTTCTTGAAGGACGGCGGCGTAAGGCGGAATGAGTCAATCCGCTATTTGCGCTCAGCGGCGAGTTTTTCCTTCAGTGCGTCGAGGCCGACCGCTCCGACGACGACTTCATCGCCGACCACGTAGCTCGGTGTTCCGTTGACGCCGAGTGCTTCCGCAAGCTTCATGCTCTCGTCGATTGTCTTTTTGACCTCGTCGCTCCCCATGTCCTTCTCGATACGCGCCATGTCGAAACCGACATCCTTGGCGACGGCAAGCGCGCGCGCCTTATCGGCCGCACCACGGCCGCCAAGGAGCTTCTGGTGAAATTCGATGTATTTCTTCCCCGTGACGTCCTGCATGCGGGCGGCAACTGCGACGTGGGCGGCCTCGACCGAGCCCTCGCCGAGCACCGGGAATTCCTTGAGAACGAACTTCAGATTGGGGTTGGTCTTCAGAAGGTCAAGCATGTCGGAAAGCGCGCGCTTGCAATAGCCGCAATTGTAATCGAAGAATTCGACCATGGTGACGTTGCCGTGCGGGTTGCCGAGCACGACCTGATGCGGCGAACTGAGAAGCGTCGCGTTATTTTCTGCCACCGCGGCGCGATGTTTCTCGGCCTCCGCCGTCTGCTGGTGCTTTTCCAGCTCCGCCATGACGTCCTGTATCACTTCCGGATGCGCCAGCAGATACTCCTTGACGATGGTCCCGATCTCCTGACGCTGATCGGCGGAAAACGTCTGTGCAGTTGCGACCGCCGGCGCCGCGAGAAATAGTGCGGCTGCGATCAGAACTGCCTTGCGTGGGCTCGACGTCATTATCGTTGTCCTTTGTTTGGTTATTGACCGAATAGCAGGGGACTCTTGCCTTTGTTGAAAGCGACGATGTCGTCCGCCCTTACCCATCCCGGCGAGCCGATCGGGAATCGGGTTTTGGCTCGCGCCGCGAGTTCGCGCGCGGTCTTGTTGTCGCCCCGTGCGAAGGCGGCTTGCGCAGAGGCAAGGTCAGCCTCGGCAAGCTTGCCGTTGTGGCCGTACGCCATCGCGAGTTGTTCGTAGGCGTCGCCGGATTCCGGCTCTTTAATCAGAGCGGCTTTTAGCAGCGGGACTGCCTGGGACGCCAGCTTTGGATCTTTGGTTGCGATCAGCGCCTGGCCCAACAGAATCTGAATGAGAGCGGGATTGGGCGCGAGCTCAACCGCGCGGCGCAAGGGCGGAATCGCTTCCGCGGCGTGGCCGTTTTCAAGCAACGCCTGGCCCTCGAGCTCGTAGAAATAGGGATTGTTGGGCATCGCCTGGATCAGGCTCTGGATCTGGGTGAGGGCTGACCGCATGTCACCGAAGCGGTAAGTGACGATCGCGCGGGCGTAGCGCGCTGGAATACTGGTGTTGGACGTTGGATAACGCCGCAACACAGTCTCGGCTCGCTCGGTAAAACCGTACAGTTTGGCGCGCATCATGTCGTGGCGGAATTGCAGTTCGGGAGGATCCTTCTTGTCCCAGTATGGAGTCTTGACCAGCTCCGCCAATGCGGCCATGCGCTCCGCGGGCATGGGGTGGTTCTGCACATAGGGATCGACGTAAGCCGCCGTGAACATCATCTCGTCGGCGAAACGCTTAAACGTGTCGTACATGCCCTTGGCCGACTGGCCGGTCATGGTCAGAAAACGGACGCCGGAGCGATCCGCCTGATCTTCTTGGGCACGTTGATAGGCGAGTAGCGTGTGCGCCAAGTAGGACTGCGGCGCGCTGAAGATCGCAGCGCCGGCATTGCCCAAGTCGAGGCTGTTGCCGTAGTTGCTCGACTTCGCCGCCGCAACCATGGCGCCGGCGCCGACCAGCATGGCGACAATCGCCGCGGTTGTCGCGTTGGCAAGCTCCTGCCGCATCTTCGACAGATGGCCGCCGACGATATGTCCGGTCTCGTGGGCGAACACGCCAATCAGTTCGTTGGGCGTGGTTGCTTGCATCAGCGCGCCTGAGTTCACGAAGATACGGTGCCCATCCATCACGAAAGCGTTGAACGATTTGTCGTTGATGATCACTATCTGAACATTTTGCTGGCTCAGACCGGCGACGCGTAAAATCGGCTGCGAATACTCGCGTAATAGCTGCTCGATCTCGGCATCGCGAATCATAGGAATGCCTGCCGAGGATCCGGTCTGCGCGCGCGCCGGAAGGCTCGCCAGCGCGAGCGCTGCGGCCGCACTCATTGCTATGGCGCGAAAGGCTGGTCCCGCCGGGCGCATCTTGCTAGGAGGTCTGGCAGCAATCATTCGGGACTAAAGTATCGGGTCCCCTGTCCAGGGACCAAGCTATGAATGTAAGCCGTTACGGTCAACACGGCGCGGCCTGCTGCGCAGACACAACCAAACTCCACAAAGCCCGGCGAATACGGCAGTACCGGGGCGGTTCCGACGAGGCGGACGAGCCGCTGGGGCCAAACGATGCTTGAGAGGGCAAAACATTTGATGCGTCCATCGGCGCGCAGCGATGTGCCGCCGTTCATGGTGATGGATGTGATGGCTGCGGCGGCCCGTCTAGAGACGCAAGGCCGCCGTGTCATTCACATGGAAGTCGGCCAACCAGCCGCAGGCGCGCCGGCGACGGCTATCGCTGCGGCCCACGCTGCACTCTCCTCCGGTTCGCTCGGCTATACCGAAACGCTCGGCATCCCCTCGCTGCGCCAGCGCATCGCTCGCGCTTATGCCGAGTGGCACGATATCGATATCGATCCAAATCGCATTGTCGTTACCACCGGCTCTTCGGGCGGATTTATTCTGGCGTTCCTCGCCGTCTTCGAGGTGGGGGATCGCATCGGCGTGGCGCTTCCCGGGTATCCGCCCTATCGCCATATCCTGACGGCGCTCGGCTGCGAGCCGGTGGGCATTGAAACGACGGCGCCGACGCGCTGGTCGATGACTGGTGAGGCCTTGCTCGCTCAACACCGGAAGACACCGCTCAAGGGTGTCGTCATCGCCTCTCCTGCTAATCCGAGCGGTACGATGATGACCGCCTCGGCGCTCGGCGACTTGATCCGCTGTGCCGGAGACGCCGGCATTGTCGTTATCTCGGATGAGATCTATCACGGCCTCGACTATGCCTTTACCGCCGAGTGCGCCGCGCGCATCTCGCCGGACGCCATTATCGTCAACTCGTTCTCGAAATATTTCTGCATGACCGGATGGCGGATCGGCTGGATGGTGGTGCCGCCGTCGCTCGTGCGCGCCGTCGAGCGGTTGCAACAGAACCTCGCGATCTCAGTTCCAACGCTGGCGCAAATCGCCGCCGAAGCAGCGTTCGAGGGTCGTGCCGAACTTGAAGACGTCCGCCACGGCTACGAGGAAAATCGCCGCGTTTTGCTTGAGGGATTGCCGCACGCCGGCCTTGATTCATTTCTGCCGGCCGATGGCGCCTTTTATCTCTATGCCGACGTTTCGCGGTTCTCGGGCGACAGTTTCGCGTTCGCGACGCGGATGCTGGAGGAGGCAGGTGTCGCGGCGACGCCCGGTGTCGATTTCGATCCGATCCGCGGCAAGCATTTTCTGCGTCTGTGTTATGCCGGCGCCCGCCGCGACATGCATGAAGCGGTCGAGCGGATCGGGAATTGGCTGGCATCGAACGCGACCGAACGAGGCGGACAATGAGCGACGCGCTGTTCGACATTCTGCGCAAGGTGACGACCGCGACAATGACCACGATGCTGCTCAAAAAGGGCATCAGGCGTTGCTGGATGAACGGGCCAAAGCCGTTCGCCGCGAGGGGCGAACGCGTAATCGGGCCGGCCTTTACGCTGCGCTTCGTTCCGGTGCGTGAAGATATCGCGACCCCGGAAAGCTGGGGCCATCCGATATCAACCCGCGCCGCAATCGAGGAAATGCCGGAGGGCGTCATCGCGGTTGCCGACGCCATGGGTGTGCCCAGTGCCGGCATCTTTGGCGATATTCTTTGCGCGCGGATGAAAAAACGGAATGTTGCAGCGCTGGTCACCGATGGCGTCGTGCGTGACCGCGCCGGCGTTTTGATCAGCGCGCTGCCAGTCTGGTGCGCCGGCACGGCGGCGCCGGCCTCGGTCAACGGGCTTACCTTTGTCGGCTGGCAGCAACCGATCGGCTGTGGCGGATGCGCAATTTTTCCCGGCGATGTGATCGTAGCCGACGACGACGGCGCGATCGTCATTCCTCAAGCGATGCTGGAATTCGTCGCCCACGAGGGGGCCGAGCACGAGCTTTATGAAAGTTGGGTTTTCAGCGAAGTCGAGAATGGCGTGAAGCTGCCCGGCCTTTATCCGCCGAATGATGAAGCCAAAGCGCGCTACGCAGCGTGGCGGAAATCGCGTTCGTGAAACTGCGCGTCCTTCCTGCACCCTAAAAACTGCCGCGCAGTCTTTCGGAGCATTGGATGTTTTTCGTGCTCTCCAAGGTTTTAGGTTTCTTCGCCTTGCCGTCCAACTTCATCATTGCGGTCGGGCTCTTCGGCCTCGTTCTGTTTTGTACGCGGTTCACGCGGCTTGGCAGTTGGCTGATCGTTACAAGCCTCGTGCTGATCGCCCTTGTTGGCTTATCGCCACTCGGCAATGCACTGATATTGCCGCTCGAACAGCGGTTTCCGCCCTGGGACGACACGCGCGGGCCACCCGACGGCATCGTCATCCTGGGCGGCGCGATCTCGCCAGGCGTGTCTGCCGCCCGTGGCGCGGTGGCACTCGACGAAGCGGCGGAGCGCCTTACGGTCGGTGCCGAGTTGGCGCGCCGCTACCCGCACGCGCGCATCTTGTTCTCCGGCGGCAGCAACGCGGTGATATTCGACGAAGGGACCGAGGCGACGTTCGCCGTGCGGCAGCTGCAGGATCTGGGTGTAGCTCCTGAGCGGATCATCGCAGAGGACAGATCGCGCAATACCATTGAGAATGCGGTGTTCTCACGCCGGCTTGCCAATCCAAAGCCGGGAGAGCGCTGGCTTTTAGTGACGTCGGCCTATCACATGCCTCGCTCAATGGCGGCCTTCAGAGCGGCCGATTTCCTGGTCGAGCCGTATCCCGTCGATTGGCGCACCCGCGGGCTAATCGACGCATTACGGCCGTTCGCCTCACTTGGCGATGGGTTGCGCCGGACCGACACCGCCGTGCGCGAGTGGGTCGGCCTCTTGGCCTACCGGCTCGCCGGCAAGACGGCGGAGTTGTTTCCTGGGCCATGAGGGTCCGAACTGCGTCGCCAATTCACCGATCTTTTACGAGCAGCGCGGTACTCATGTTCCTTGGGGAAGGGGACCGCGATGTCACTGCTCGAAATGCCTGCCGCGCTCGCGCGTGAAACGGCTGAGGAGGCGGACCAAGCCCAAGCGCCGGCGGCTTACCGATGGATTGAACCGGCGCTGGCGGTGGCGTTTGCCGTCGCGGCGGTTGTTCTCGCGTCGTCGCTGGCTGTGGTGACCGGCCTCGTTTGAGCGGTACGTTCTTGCTCACGAACGGGCGCCATGCTGATCTGATCGCGATAGAGAGCGAGCAGATCTTTCCATGGGACTTCGCCTGATCATCGGCAATAAGAACTACTCTTCCTGGTCGTTCCGGCCATGGCTGGCGATGAAGATCGCCGGTATTGCATTCGAAGAGACGCTGATCTCGCTCGATGCTTCCGATTTCAAATCGCGCGTGACTGCCTTGGGCGGCGCCGGCAGGGTGCCGACGCTGATCGACGGCGGCGCGTGTGTCTGGGAATTGCTCGCGATCCTTGAATACCTGGCCGAGAAATTTCCAGCTGCTGCTCTCTGGCCTAAGGATCCGTCGGCACGCGCTCATGCGCGCGCGATCGCGTCCGAGATGCACGCCGGATTCGGTGCGCTGCGGCGGCAATTGCCAATGAATATCCGCCGGCCGGTGATACCGCGCGCGCTCGATACTGACGCGGCTGGAGACGTCGCGCGTATCGACGCAATCTGGAGCGAGAGCCGGTCGCGGTTTGGCGCCAGCGGACCGTTTCTCTATGGAGCTTTCGGCGCGGCCGACGCCATGTATGCTCCGGTTGTTTGGCGTTTCCACACGTACGCGGTTGAGGTCAGCGCTGCTGCGCAGGCCTATATGCGCGCGCTTATGGCGTTGCCGGCGTGGATCGAATGGCGCGAAGCCGCGCGGCTTGAGCCTTGGGTGCTCCCGCACGACGAGGTCGATTGGCCGGACGTCAAGCGGGAGTGACGCGCTTCAACCAATGCGGCGTTCGAGGTCGCGCAACAGTGGCTGCTGATAAGCAATAATTTTGACCATCGCGATCGGCAGCGCGAAGTAGGCGATGCGATCGATCTCGGGGAAGTTCTGTTTGCGGCCCGATTTTGGCGGCCACTCGAGTTCGAAAGTGTTGCTGGCGAACGCCGCCAAATCGAGGTCGGCTTCGAACGCCCAGACAAGCACGGCCTTCCCGCTTTTTTGTTTGACGGGCGTCAGCGGCATGAGGTTTTCCGCCGCGGTCAGGTTTGTCTCCTCCTTAAACTCGCGCCGGGCGGTAGCGAGGAGGTCGGCTCCGGGCTCGGCGACCCCCTTGGGGACGGTCCACGCCCCGTCGTCTTTCTTAGCCCAGAACGGCCCGCCTGGATGGGCCAACAGCACTTCAAGCTGGTTTCTTCGCCGGAATGCCAGAAGGCCGGCGCTGATTTCTGCCCTGCGACGCATCCGCGCAATTTACCTTGAAACTGCGGCTTCCTACCGCAGGCCTTGCTAAATAGGCCGTTGTCTGCATGATTTTGTCACGATTGCGCCCACAATGCCGGCTTCCTCGACGCGCGCGCAAGCGTGCCGTAGAAAGGCCGCCAACCATTTCCTGAACGGGAGTTGACGCCAATGCGATATCAGGTTATCGCCGCTCTTGCATTTGCCGCCGTCGCGGCCTCGCTGGCACCGATTGCCAAAGCCGACGATGCCCCCAAAGACGTGAAGGGCCTTTATCTGATGAGCGATTATCCCGCCGTCACGTTACGGCCGGGTGAGACCTCCTCGGTCAGTCTGAAACTGCACAATTACGACCTGGCGCCCGAGCGTCTGGCCTTGTCGGTATCCGGTGTCCCCTCCGGTTGGACGGCGACACTGATGGGCGGCGGTCAGCCTGTCGCAGCGGCGATGCCGGCGACCAACGCGAGCGTGTCGCTTGAACTGCGGCTTGATGTACCGAAGAGCGCCGCCGTCGGCACCCAGACGCTTACGGTCACCGCCACGGGCGGGTCAACGAACGTCGAGCTGCCGATCGCAGTGACGCTGGCCAAGGATCTGCCAGCCAAGCTGACGCTGACGCCGCAGCTTCCCGAATTGCGCGGCACGTCGCGGTCGAGCTTCGAGTATCAGCTCGGCATCAAGAACGACAGCGGCAAGAAGCTCACCGTCAGTCTGTCCGCCCAGGCGCCGCAGAATTTCGATGCTTCGTTCACCGAGAACTACGGCAGTCAGGAGCTCAACGCCGTGCCGATCGAGCCTGGCCAGACCAAAGACGTAAAGCTCAAAGTGCGGCCGCCGAACACGGCCGCCGCCGGCAGCTATAAACTCATGGCGCGGGTCGGCGCCGAGGATGCGACGGCAACCGCCGATCTCACGCTCGACATCACCGGGCAGCCCAAACTCGACATCAGCGGACGCGAAGGGTTGGTGTCGACGCGCGCTTCTGCCGGCAAAGAATCAACCGTACCGGTCGTCATCACCAACACCGGCACCGCACCGGCCGACGACGTCGAACTCAGCGGCTCGGCGCCGAGTGGCTGGAAGATTACCTTCGATCCGAAGAGCGTCGATCACATCGCGCCGAATGAGAACAAGGAAGTGCAGGCTCTGATCACGCCGACCGAGAAGGCCATCGCCGGCGATTATGTGACAACCGTCCGCGCCGCCGCCCGCGGCGAGTTGGCGTCCACCACCTTCCGCGTTACGGTGACGACCTCGACGATGTGGGGGATCGCCGGTGTCGGCATCATCGGTGTCGCCTTGCTGGTGATGGTGGGAGCGGTCGCAAGGTTCGGCCGGCGATGAGCGCGGACGTCGTTATCGAGGCGAAAGGGCTGACCAAGACCTACGGGCGCGCGGTCGCGGTCGATCACATCTCCTTCACCGTCGGGCGCGGAGAGATTTTCGGGCTCCTCGGCCCGAACGGCGCGGGCAAGACAACCACGATCCTGATGTTGCTCGGGCTGACCGATATTTCCGGCGGCGAAGTGAGCGTGCTCGGGTTCAATCCGGCGCGCGAACCGCTTTCGGTCAAGCGCCGGGTTGGTTATCTGCCCGATTCGGTCGGCTTTTATGATCAGATGACCGCTGCCGATAATCTGCGCTACACCGCCCGTCTGATCGGATTTAAGAAAGATGAGCGCGAAAAACGAATCGCTGACGCGATCGAGCGCGTGGGTCTTGCCGAAGCCGCCGACAATCGCGTCGCCACTTTCTCCCGTGGCATGCGCCAGCGCCTCGGGCTTGCGGAAATTCTGATGAAAGGCGCGCAGATCGCCATTCTCGACGAGCCGACGACGGGGCTCGACCCACATGCGACCGCGGAACTGCTGGCCATCATCCGCGGCTTCAAAGCGGAGGGCGTGTCGGTGCTGCTCTCCTCGCATCTGCTCGAGCGGGTGCAGAGCGTGTGCGATCGCGTTGCGCTATTTTCGGGCGGCCGCATCGCACTGATGGGCTCGGTGCCCGATCTTGGCCGGCAGATCCTTGGCGGCGGCTATGTGGTCGACATCGAAGCTGACGGTGCTGGCCTGCCTGAGCGGCTGGCGCTCATTCCGGGCGTCAGTGGCGTTGAGCGAACGGGCATCGGCAAAATGCGCCTGCATGCGGACCGCGACGTGCGGCCGGAAGCCGCCGCCGAAGTTGTCGCCATGCAAGGCCGACTGAAGTATCTCGGCGTTCAGGAGCCGAGCCTCGACGCCATCTACACCCGCTATTTCGAAAGCAAACCCGACGCCGAAATGGCGGTGAAGGACGGAGAGCGCGATGCAGCGTGAAGGCTCTGCCTTTTCCGGTCTCGGCGTGGTGGTGCTCAAGGAACTCTCCGACCACCTCACCAGCGTGCGCATGCGCGTGCTCGAATGGCTCATCGTGCTGGTCGCGTTGGCTGCGCTCTATGGCGCGATCCAGCAGATCAAGGAGACGACGGCCGAGGATCCGTTCCTGTTCCTGCGCTTGTTCACGACATCGCGCGAGCCGCTGCCCTCGTTCGTGTCCTTCATCTCTTTCCTGGTGCCGCTGATGGCGATTGGGCTTGGCTTTGACTCCGTCAACGCCGAGTACAACCGGCGCACCCTGTCGCGCATTCTCGCCCAGCCGATCTACCGGGATGCGCTGCTATTCGGGAAATTTCTCGCTGGGCTCATTACGCTCGCGATCAGCCTGATTACGCTGTGGCTGCTGGTCATCGGGCTAGGCCTGCTGCTGATCGGCATTCCACCCGGTGCCGAGGAGATCGCCCGCGGCTTTCTCTTCCTCTTGGTGACGATCATCTATGCCGGTGTTTGGCTTGCGTTGGCGCTATTGTTCTCGATCGTGTTCCGGTCGGCCGCGACTGCGGCGCTGGTCACGCTCGGGATCTGGCTGTTCATCACTTTCATCTGGCCGGTGCTGGCCGGCGCCGTCGCGCAAATCATCGCGCCGCCCGACCCGCGTTACCTCGCGCTGGGATTGCCGACGCCGGCGACCTCGCAGGTGGAGCAGATTCTGGCGCGGCTGTCGCCGTCGACTCTATTTGCGGAGACGGTGGTGGCGCTGCTTGATCCAACTACACGCTCATTGGGGCCGATTTATCTGAGCCAGCTCCAGGGAGCCGTGCTCGGTGCGCCACTCCCGCTCACCGAGAGCATGCTGATCGCCTGGCCGCAGACCGTCGGCATGATAGCGAGCGCCATTGTGCTGTTCGTCATCGGCTACGTGACCTTCCAGCGCCAGGAAGTGCGCGCATAGGGCAGAAGGCGGCCCACCGCGCACGTTTTGGTCCCTGGCTAAGCCCGAAAAAATCGCGGCACACCGGGCCGCGCGCGTTGCGCACGCCATCGCGGCATAGTGAAATCTGCCCGGGGGAGGGAAACGTGACCGCCATCGCAACGACTGTCGATACCGCGTCGCCTGAGTTCCAAGCCAATCAGGCGGCGATGCACGGGCTGATCGCGCAATTGCAGGAGCGCCGCGCTCAAGCTGCCGAGGGCGGACCGTCGCGCTCGCGTGAACGTCACCTGGCGCGTGGAAAACTTCTGCCGCGGGAACGGGTGATGGCGCTTATTGATGCAGGGTCGCCATTCCTCGAATTGTCGCCGCTCGCTGCCAACGGCATGTACGAAGAGTCCATTCATGCGGCCGGCATTATCACCGGCGTCGGCCGCATTGCCGGACGCGAATGCGTGATCGTCTGTAACGATTCCACGATCAAGGGCGGCACCTATTATCCGATGACCGTCAAGAAACACCTCCGCGCGCAGGAGGTCGCGCGCGAGAACGCGCTGCCTTGTATTTATTTAGTCGATTCCGGCGGCGCCAATCTGCCGCAATGGCCGGAGGTCTTCCCCGACCGCGAGCACTTCGGCCGTATCTTTTACAATCAGGCAACCCTGTCAGCAGCAGGTATCGCACAGATTGCCGTGGTCATGGGGTCGTGCACCGCAGGCGGCGCCTACGTGCCGGCGATGTCGGACGAGACCATCATCGTGCGCAATCAGGGCACCATCTTTCTCGGAGGCCCGCCGCTGGTGAAGGCGGCGACCGGCGAGGTCGTCTCGGCGGAAGACTTAGGCGGCGCCGATGTGCACGCACGAAAATCCGGTGTTGCTGATTACTATGCCGAGAACGACCGCCACGCATTGGCGCAGTGCCGGCGCATCGTCGGCACCCTGAACACGAAGAAACTCAACGACGTTGTGGTCGCCAAGCCGGTCGTACCGAAATACGACGCCGGCGAGCTCGACGGTATCGTTTCGGCCGACCTCAAGAAGCAATACGACGTGCGCGAGGTAATTGCGCGCCTCGTCGATGGCTCCGAGTTCGACGAGTTCAAGGCGCTCTACGGCACCACATTGGTCACCGGCTTCGCGCACATCCACGGAATTCCGGTCGGCATTTTAGGCAACAACGGCATTTTGTTTTCCGAGAGCGCGCGCAAGGCCGCGCACTTCATCGAGCTATGCTGCCAGCGCCGCGTGCCGCTCTTGTTTTTGCAAAATATCGTCGGCTTCATGGTTGGGCGCGAGTACGAGGCGGGGGGCATCGCCAAGGACGGCGCCAAGATGGTGATGGCCGTTGCCTGCGCCCAGGTACCAAAGATCACTGTGGTGATCGGTGGCTCGTATGGCGCCGGCAATTACGGCATGTGCGGCCGGGCCTATGGCCCACGCTTCCTGTTCACCTGGCCGAACGCGCGGGTATCGCTGATGGGCTCCGAACAGGCCGCAAGCGTGCTAGCGACAGTGCGGCGTGACAACCTTGAAGCGGCAGGAAAGACCTGGCCGGCCGAGGAGGAAGAAAAGTTCAAGAAACCGATCCGCGACCAGTTCGATTTGGAAAGCGACCCCTATTACGCCACCGCACGACTGTGGGACGACGGCATCATTACGCCCGCCGAAACCCGCCGCGTCCTGGCTCTGTGCTTTTCTGCTGCGCTCAATGCTCCAATCCCGGAAACCAAGTTCGGTGTGTTTAGGATGTGAGACTTCCATCAGTTTCGCCGAATGGCCACGACGATCAGAAATATTTATCTGCCCAGGACCAGAGTCTGCGCGCCCATCGCGGTGTCGGCGAGCAGCCCTTGATAACGTGAGGTGACGTCATGCCCAAAACCGTCGAGCACATGCATTGGCCGGATGCTCCGGATATGTGGATGCCGTATGCGCCAGCGATCAAGGTGCGCGGCGGCACGACCGTGTATCTTGCCGGTGTCACTGCGGCTCCGGTCTATCATCATCATCCGCATCGGCCGGAAGAGTTCGATGCCATGCCGGGCGACATGGCGGGGCAGGCGCGCGCGGCGTTGGAGAATCTCAAGCGTGGACTTGAGGCCGTGGGCGCGACTTTTGCCGATGTGGTAACCGCGGACCGCTTCGTGACCGATCTCACCGATCAGGATGCACTCAACCGGGTCTGGGCCGAATACTTTCGCGACGCCAAGCCGGCGACAACGACCGTACAGGTGGTGCGGCTTGCCACCGATCCGCGCTGTCTTGTCGAAATCAACGCGATCGCCGTCGTTGATTGACGGAAGTGTCAATCACATTGCGCGCCAACCACGTTGCGCCTGCTTGACGCGGGCGCGGATTGGCCGCTCATATCCGCGCCCGGTCCTTTGGGCCGGAAATGGAGGGCTGCATGGCCGAATTGGCGTATCGAACGGCGCTTATTGTCGGGGTCGGCGGTGGGCTCTCGGCCTCGGTGGCGCGCACTTTTACGAAAGCGGGCCTGAAGGTGGCGCTAGCGGCACGCCGCGCCAACGATCTCGCGGCGCTTGCCAAAGAAATCGGCGGCAAAGCCTTTGCCTGCGATGCGACCAAGCGCGCCGACGTCGCCAAGCTCTTCGCCGATGTTGAAGGCGCGTTCGGTGCGCCAGATGTCGTCGTCTACAATGCGAGCTATCGCACGCGCGGTCCGTTTGTCGAACTTGACCCGGCCGAAGTCGAGAAGACCCTCATCGTCAGCGCTTTCGCCGGTTTTTTGGTGGCGCAAGAGGCGGCCAAGCGCATGTTGCCTGGCGGACATGGCGCGATCCTGTTCACCGGCGCGTCCGCCAGCGTCAAGGGCTACGCACAATCGGCGCCGTTCGCCATGGGCAAGTTTGCGTTGCGCGGGCTGGCGCAAAGTATGGCGAGGGAACTCTCGCCTCAAGGTCTTCACATCGCCCACATCGTGATCGACGGCGGCATCCGCAGTGCAAGCCGCGCCGAACCGCCGGACAAGCCGGACAGCATGCTCAGCCCCGATGCCATTGCGCAAACCTATCTCGACCTTTTGCGCCAGCAGCGCAGTGCCTGGGCCTGGGAGATCGAGCTGCGCCCATGGGTCGAACGGTTTTGAGTTTCGGCACCAAGCGCCGGTATGCTCGTGCCATACCAGGAACGATGGCCAAGGCGGTTATGTTGACGCTCGCGCTCGTTGTTGCCGCGGGCACCGTGGAGGCGCAGACCACGAGGCAAAGGCTGCAGCAGCAACGCAAGCCGGAACCCGCCACCCCTGCCGTGCCGGCCGATCCGCGCGATGCGGTTGTTGCAGCACCGGGGGCCTTCAACGGGCGACCCTATTGGCTCGCGTTGGCGCAATGCGGCGGCATCTATTTCAAGCTGAATGGATTTTATACCGACGTCGCGGTGCATGCGCGCGTGATCCAGCCCGACCCGACGACCAACGCCGAGTTCACCAAAAAGCTCACCAACGCAATCAAGACCGCGACAACCTTGTTCGACGGAGCCGAGCACTTTCTGATGACCAACCGCGGCGTCGAGCGCGCTGACGCGGTGCTCACCTATGAGGGACAATCGCGTGCCGCAGGCGATCGCCTGAAGACCATCGAGTCCGCGCTCGCGGCGGCAAAGGCTTGTCCGGCGTTGTATCAGGCGTGCCGGGAGGCTTGGCCCAAGCTGTGTAATGAATCGCCGATTCCGGCGCGCTAAACTTGAGGCGCTGTTTGCGAAACCGTCGGCGCGCTGGCTCGGGATGGGCGTGCCCCGGAAGGAGCTGTTTCATGAAAGTCATATTCGCCGCCTTGGCGCTTTTCGTGGTGATCGGTGCAAGCGCGCGCGAAGTGACTGCACAGCAAGCCACGGCATCGCAAGCCACGGACGAGCCGCCCTTACCAAAGATCGGCGAAATCATGCCACTACAACAGATGCGTCACATCAAGCTCTGGTTCGCCGGCCGCGCTGGCAACTGGCCGCTCGCCGACTACGAGATCGATCAATTGAAGGACGCCTTTGACGATGTAAACCAGATGCTTGGCGGAGACACTGTCGCGAAAGCGATAGGCGCGCCGATTGCCGCTATCGAGAAAGCGATCGATGACAAAGACCGCGGCGCCTTTATCAACGCGTTCGATAAACTGACGGCGGGCTGCAACAGCTGCCACCACACACTGGATCATGCCTTTATCGTTATCCAGCGTCCGGCGTCGCCGGCCTACGGCGACCAGCTTTTTGCACCGCGTCCGTAGTCAATCGCCCGCGTCAACAGGCCGCGGCGCGCGGGCTCGGGGCGGGCACAATTTGCACCGATATAAGTCTTTGGATGATGTCATCTCCAGCAGGAGGTCCAAGATGACCTTTCGCGTCTATTCCGGACCGCGCGGCTCCCAGTCGATCTCTCCCATCGAAAAGGATCGCCACCTATTCAAGGAATTCAGCGTTCTCGATGAGGCGATGAGTTGGGCGCGGCACGTTAACAACAGTGGCCGCGTCGCTTTGCTGATCGAAGGCGACGATGGTACACGCTTGACCAAGCAGCAGATCGTAACCGCGCTGAAGAATCCCGAGACCATCGAGTCGCACCACGACGCGGCGTGACGCGTCAATTCATTTGCCGGCGACTTAACTTGTTCAATAGTCCAGCGTCGGCAATGTGGCGAGTTCTGAGATTTCGCGGAGCGGCGGCAAATCTTCATACTCGTTCGGCATGCGCGCGCGATTTAGCCATACCGTGCCGAATCCGAAGGAAGATGCGCCCATAACGTCCCACCGGTTGGAAGAGACGAATACGACTTCCTCCGGCTTGATGCTGAACCTCGCCGTGACGAGGGCATAGACCTCCGGCCGCGGCTTGTACGCGCGGACGCTGTCGACCGACAGCACCGCATCGAAGAGTCCAGCCATCCCGGAAGCGTCGACCGCGGCGGTGAGCATGCGCGGCGAGCCGTTGGAAAGGATGGCTAGCTGTCCGCCGCGTTTTTTGAGATCGGCCAAAGTCGCAACGGCGTCGGCAAAGGCGTCGAGTTTCAAATAAGCGTCTAGCAATTGCGGCCGCAGCGAGCGATCCACCGAAGGTACGCGGGCCAGCGCATAGTCCAGCGCCCGCTCGGTCAGCGTCCAGAAATCAACGTAGCGGCCGGCAAGTGTCAAAGTCCAGGTGTATTCAAGTTGCTTGGTTCGCCAGATCTCCGAGCACCGTTCCGCCTCTGGACCCGCGACGGTACGGTGGTGCGCGATAGCCGCGTGGACGTCAAAGAGGGTGCCGTAGGCGTCGAATACATAAGTCCTCATGATCTTGTCTCCCTGCGATTGTCATGGTGACAAATGGGACGCCCTTAGGACAATGGGGCTTGTGGAAGGATGATTCGATGAGCCGGTCCGTCACTTGGTCGAAGACCGTGACTTTTTTCGAAGATGAATGGCACGAAGGCAATGTGCCGATCATGGGCGTGCGAACCCATGCGGCCTGGCTGTGTACGTCGGTGTTCGACGGCGCACGAGCGTTTGAGGGTACCGCCCCCGATCTCGATCTGCATTTCGCACGAGTCAATGAATCCGCCAAGACGATGGGGCTTAAGCCGCTCGTTGGCGTCGACACCTGGCTTGGCCACGCGCGCGAGGGATTAAAGTGCTTCGAGCGCGATGCTGAGCTTTACATCCGGCCAATGTATTGGCCCGAGGACGCGGCCTCGGGGGCGGTTCGCCCGGATCCCGAAACCACGCGCTGGTGCCTGACGCTTTATATCTCGCCGTTGCCGGAGCCGACCGGCACCGCCATCACGTTGTCGCCGTACCGCCGTCCGACCCGGGACTCTGCTCCGGTCGATGCCAAAGCGGGCTGCCTTTATCCGAACAACGCCCGCGCCATGACCGAAGCGCGTTCGCGCGGCTTTGACAATTGCCTGATGTGCGACATGCTCGGTAATGTCGCCGAGCTTTCCACCGCCAACATCTTTATGGTCAAGGACGGCGTTGCTTTCACGCCCGTTTTCAACGGCACCTTCCTCGCCGGAATTACACGCGCGCGAGTCATTGCGCTGCTGCGCGAGGCCGGCACAACGGTGATTGAGACGACGCTGCGCTATTCAGATTTTCAGTCGGCGGACGAAGTCTTTTCCACCGGCAACTACACCAAGGTGTCGCCGGTCAACCGCATTGACGAGCGCGACTTGCAGCCGGGTCCGGTTTACCGGCGAGCGCGCGAGCTCTACTGGGAATTCGCGCATGCGACGGCCTGATGGCGCTTTCAGTCCTTCCGTCGTTAACAAAAGCGCGACCGCATCTCTGGCTTGCAAAAAAAAGCAGGATCAAATGATCCTGCTTTTCAACTGCCCAACCGCGGCAACTAGTCGCTACTTCATCGCTGCTTCGTACATCTCGGCCACGTCGTCCCAATTGACCAGGTGATCAACAAACGCCTTGAGGTAGTCCGGACGCCGGTTGCGATAATCGATGTAGTAGGAGTGCTCCCAGACGTCGCAGCCAAGAATTGGCGCAGCGCCGTGCACCAGCGGGCTCTCCCCGTTGGCTGTCTTCGTGATCGTGATCTTGCCGTCCTTCACCGCAAGCCAGCACCAGCCTGAACCGAATTGGGTAACACCGGCCTGGACGAAATCCTCTTTCATCTTGGCGATCGGCCCGATGTCGGTCGTAATCTGTTTCTCCAGTTTGCCAGGCAGTTTGTCGCCGCCACCGCCTTTTTTCATCCACTTCCAGAAGTGGATATGGTTGTAGTGCTGGCCGGCGTTGTTGAAGATGCCGGCGTTCTTGCCGAATGTTCCTTTGACCACTTCCTCGAGCGGCTTGTTCTCCCACTCGGTGCCTTTGGTGAGGTTATTCAGATTGGTGACGTAGGCTTGGTGGTGCTTGTCGTGATGAAATTCGAGCGTCTCGCGGGACATGTATGGGGTCAGGGCATCATAGGCGTAAGGCAGGTCAGGTAGGGTGAATGCCATTGGTTCTACTCCTCAATGTGAAATCAGAACGGGCGGGGCACGCCGACAAAACCGCGCCGGCGGGATAAGGTTTCGTCTAAATAGGCCCAACGGCCCGGTTTGGGCAACGGTGGTGTCAGAGTCGCAAAGCGCCGCAGCGGTGCTCCGCCTGCGGGGCGCGCTAACCTTCCGGCATTAATCCTTGCGTCGGGTTTTGACGACAGCCAGAATAAAATGGGTGTAGGCTAGCTCCTGGCATTCTGACGGGCGAGAATTAGCGTTATGTCACTGTTTTTGCTGGTTTTGGGCGCGGCAACCACGGCAGCCGGCTTCATCCTTGTGGCATCGGGCGTGGTCCTTCCCGAGGGTACAATTGGCGTCGAAGTTGTTACCCCGGGCACGATCGCAGCCGTAGGTGGCCTTATTCTTGTCGGTATGGGGCTCGCGGTGCGTCAATTGCAACACATCGAGCGGGCGCTCGCTGGTCGGCCCGGCCTCCGTCCTGTTCCGCACGAAGCGCCGGCACTTTCTGCTGCGAAGTTGCCGGCAGCCGCAGGGCGTTTGCCGTTTCCGCCTAAGATGCCGGTTAGTCCCAACCCGCCGCCGCTGCCTCTTGGCGCAATGCCGGCGCCGGCCGAAGTTGCAGCGATGGAGACCGCACCGGCCATACCCCCGGCCCTGGCGTCGCTCAAAGCCGCGCCGGTTGTCGAAGACACCGCACTATCGCTAATGCCGCAAACGCCGGTCGACGCGGATGAAGCAATCCACGAGGTCAAAGACCTTGCGGTGATTGGTCGAGGCGGGAACGGGGCCAGGCCCATCCGCCAGGCGCCACGCGTCGTTGCGAGCGGACGCCAATCCGCCGCGCCCGACGTGGCGAGGGGAGCAGTGTTGAATGCATTTTGGCCGGACAAGTCACGAGCCGGCAACGGGGCGGCGTCCGCAGGGGCTGCCTCGTCGACGCCGCAGCCTCCGCCAGTACTTCGGTCGGAAGTCTCACCCGCGCCGGTGGCCGCGATGACTCCCGTCGCGCAAACGGAGGGCATCGAACTCGTCGCTCGGCTGCCAATTTCGATTCTCAAATCCGGCGTGGTCGAAGGTATGGCCTATAGCCTCTACTCGGACGGCTCGATCGAAGCTGAGCTGCCGCAAGGCACATTGCGTTTCGGCTCGATTGAGGCCCTACGTGATCATATTGAGAGTAGTGCCTAGCCCTTCAGCCGGCGTTGCACGCAAAGTTGTTTGCCGGACGAAGCCGTGCGCCTTTTGTCGATGGCGGGGCCCAACTATTTTTGTAATAATCGTGCCTGCGAAAGCAAATACAGTTTGGGTAACACTGTATACACTATAGACGTTTCTTGTATATCCGAGGTTAAGTCAGCCGACATTGGTTGATTGTTTCGCATTAATAAGTATCATGCCTCAAGAACCAATCTTAAGAACGGTTCTTTGCGCGTAAAAAATGCGTATTCGGGCGCGCCGGGGGGCGGCTACTCTTAAGAGAATTATCGGAACATGGCTGAGAATTCGGGGGAGACGAGTTATATTCAACTGACCGCGAGTATTGTGTCGGCCTATGTGAGCAACAACACCGTCGCAAGCGCGGACATTCCAAATCTGATCAGCCAAGTGTACTCGGCGCTGTTCCGGGTTTCGAACGGGCAGGCGGCGCCGCCGACGGAGCCGCTCAAGCCGGCCGTCCCGGTCAAACGCTCGATCACGCCGGAATATATCGTCTGTCTTGAGGACGGTAAGAAATTCAAGTCGCTCAAGCGCCACTTGCGGACGCAATACGACATGACTCCGGAACGATACCGCGAGAAATGGGGATTGGCCGCTGACTATCCGATGGTGGCGCCCAATTATGCTGAGGCTCGATCGCGCCTCGCTAAACAGATGGGGCTCGGCCAGCAGCGGCGCCGACGCCGCGGCTGATCTTGCTTTGCCTGACTAGCAAAACAGAGAAAGTCAGCGTTGCAGGACTCCGATCACCCGGTTGGCAAAGCTGAGCCGCTCCGACATCACCGCGATAACGTAAGCGAGTAACGCCTGGCTCAGCGGTGGGCGCTCGCGTTTGATTCGTTCGAATGCGTCGGCGTCGAGCTCATAAAGGATGCTCGGAGCTTCCGCTTGAATTGTCGCGCTGCGCGGAGCCTGGGTCAGCAAACCCATTTCGCCCACCGTTGTGTGCGGTCCCAGGCTGCGCACGCGCGTAGTGCGCGCATCGGGCAGGTCGACAATGATCCCGACACGACCCTCCAGAATGAAATGCATCGAGGCCGCCTGATCGCCCTGCCGCGCAATGATGTCGCCAGCCTTAACTTCGAGGCGTCGGCAATACTGTGCCAGACTGTCAGCAAGTTGGGAATTTCCGAGTGCTTCAGTCAGCCAGGCGCGCAACGATCGAGCGTCGCTGCCGTTGCCGCGATGTCCCTCGATGATGGCCTGTTCGCAGGCCTCCAGCGCCCGGTCGAGATCGGCCGCGACGATGATGTCATGCGAGATGAACTTGGCTGAGCGGAACGGCCGTTCGAGTTCCGCCGTAAGGTTCACCAGCACGATTCTGGCGCCGGCTTCGGTCGCCGCCTGTTTGATCTGGGCGAAGCTCTGCGTCGCCGACGAATCGATGCCGGTCACGTTACGGAAATCGAAAATCAGGAATCTGCATTCCGGCTGCCGGGCCAATAGCGCTTTGACATGCTGATAAAGGCGGTTCGCCGAGCCAAAGAACAAATAACTCTGTAGCGCCAACCCCTGGATCTGGCGCCCGTAATCGGCCAGAAGCGCCAGCTCGTCCGGTCCACGATCGAGCGACGAGCGATATTCGGAACCGTCAAAATTGAACTTGATCGCGCTCACGCGGCTTGCACTCACCGCAAACGTCGCGCATCCGATTACTATCCCGATCAGAACGCCGGCAACAAAGCCCCAGTTGATGATAAGCAGCGCAATCGCAAGCAGCGAAACCCACTCGATAGGCAGCAATTGGCGGGATGACTGGATGATCCATTGGTAGACCAGCCCGGAGCCGAGGAAGATCAACAAACCGCCGAGAATGTACTTCGGCACGTAGCCAAGAAAAGACGGATCAGCGATCAGGATTGCTGCCGAGATTGCGGCAACCGTCAGACCTGATAATCGGCTGGTCGCGCCGGCGGTGCGGGCAAGGATTGAGCGGCTCAAAGACGTACAGCTGACATATCCGCCTAGTGCCGCCGTCAACAGATTCGCAAATCCGAGCACTCTGAGATCGCGATCGATATTGGCTTCGCTTCTGGTCGCGATTTCGATGCCGGTGGTGTTGAGCAACAAGGTACTGGTCGTGACGAACAGGATGGCGAGAAAATCGCCAGTCAGCGAGGGAAGCAACGTCCAGGAAAAACTCTCGAGTGCGCCACCTTTCCAAGGCAATGTCAGCGCGGCCACGGGCTGCGGCTGAAACATCCAGCCGTCAGCTTGTGTCAGGCCAAGCGACACACCCGTCAGAAACAGTACGAGATAGGTGGCGGCGAATGCCGCCAGCAGGACGCCGGGCAAGATGAAAGGACTTTTCGAGCGCCGCACCAGGAAATGCAAAACCATCGCGACGATGAGCCCCGCCGTGAGCTTGCCGATAACGGCCATGCTGACAAAGGCGCCGAAATTGTTCAGCGATGGCCGCTGATCGGTGACGACCTGTATCGCGCCCATGATCATCAGCCATCCGGTAGCGCCCAGAAATCCGGCGATAACCGGAAAGGGCACGAACCGAATCGCACGTCCGGCACGTGTAAACCCGAGGATACAAAGCACGAGCCCCGTAAACGCCGTTGCCAGCGACATGACGATGAGCGTCGGTTGGAGGAGGTCGGCGTTGCCACCCTGGGCTACAATGCGCTGGGCCACGGTTGCGACCATCGCCGCGATCACAACGGAAATCGAACTGTCCGGCCCGGCGACGGCGAAGGGCAGCGAGCTGCGCAGCGCCACGACGGTTCCGCCCACGGCTGCCGACAGGAAGGTTCCAGCAATCCCGTAAGCAAGCAGATGCGCGAGCGGGCCGGTGAAGATCAGCGCCGCATAGGATAGGCAATAAGCGATCGAGAGTGTGCTGCAAATCACCCCGGCGAACACATCGGTCAACCCGCTCCGGAACTTTTGATTATTGAAAGTTCCGATGACGCCGGCAGAACTAACAGCCATCGTTCAAATTCCCGGCGCCGAGTTGATAATGATCGCAGGCCTCGGCAACCTTACAGCACGGCCGATGGCGTAGCCACAGTCCCCCGCATCGCGCGAGCGGCGCTTTCGCGCCGGTCACACCAAGTTCAAACTGGGGCGGTGGTTAGTGCGGCACGGGCGTCGGAGCGGATGCGTTCCACCATCGAGCGGAAGCCATTTGATCGCTGCGGCGTCAGATGCTCGCGCAATCCCATCTGTTCGAACAATGAAAGCGCATCGGTTGAAAGGATGTCTTTCGCCGGCTTGCCCGAGAATATTGAGAACAGGATTGCAATCAGCCCGCGCACGATGTGAGCGTCGCTATCGCCCGCGAAGGTGAGCACCGGCCCGCCCGCGCCGTTAGGCAGCACGGTGGTATCGAGCCATACCTGGCTGGCGCATCCCTGCACCTTGTTGGCGGCGCTGTGGGCGGCGGGGGCCAAAGGCGGAAGTTCCCGCCCGAGCTCGATCAGGTAGCGATAACGGTCGTCCCAAACGTCCAGCGTCGCGAAATTGTCAATGATTTCTTCGATATCTGCCATTGCCGCGTGGGTTCCTCGTCCGCCCTTATATAGAGCGCAGCGTCGAGGAGGTCGATGCTTGGGAAAACGCAGTCGCGACGATTTCGGGTTTGGTGGCGATCCGACTATGCCGGGTGCCTGCCGTCTTTGCGCGGTAGCGGCCCGCGCCACGACGGCGCGAGATCGGCAGGCGTCAAGGTACTCTGTGAAGTCCGCTCAACCGAAGTTCGGTCGGGCGCGATCCTGGTGCCGGCGACACGTCGCGACGGCGGGTTTGATACCGTACCCGTTTCGTGCGGCGCGAGCGCCTCGGTCAACACATCGTAAAGCATCTTTGCGCCAGCCTGCGCTTTGTAGCCGATGGTCGTCGCGACCTGCGAACCCACCGTGCAAGCGTCAGGCTGCCGTGTACAGAAGCCGCGCATGTCACCGACCGTTGCCGATGCTGCCGAGATGGCCTCTGAAGCGTTGACTTCGCTGGCCGACGGACTTCGCGGCGCTGCGCCGGTCGGCAACAGCACCAGCACAACGCCCAGCCAAAACGCCATTCGCAACAAGAAGAACATGACACCCACATCCCCGGCGGGCAGTATCGCCGCACCTGAGCGCAACCTAGCAGGCAGCCTTGAAGGCCACGTTGGCGGTGCCGAGACGTTTTTGTCCATAATCGAACAGAATACGCTGCAAATTTTCGCGCAAATCGAAATAATATTATTTACCTAAAATTTGAACGAACGCGCAGCAGCGGGCGCTGCATCGCGGACGGCACCGAAGCCGAAGCATTTCCCGACTAGGCGTTCCTGCGCACTGGATAAGTCCGCGCGCTGCAAGCAAATTCTCACCGCAACGACCCGTTCACCATGATGACGGTTTCCAGCGAATGCGCCTGCGTGCCGAACATGTCAGCAGATTCCGCACCGAAGCATGTCCGGCGATTTAGGGTTCGCTTAAGCGCCGTCTGACACGATCGTGCGATAGAAAAAGGGGAGCGCGTCGGCAAAAGCCGACCGTGCGATCGGGAACGTGGGCCTCTTCGCGCCGGTACGAGATTATGTTGCCTCGCTGGTGCACCCGTCGGTGCAGCAGGATGCGTTGACGGCGGCGCGCCATCGCGCCTTCATCGCACCGCGGCTGCTCGGCAGCGTCATCGCGCTGGCATCGTTCCCAATCTACTTGATGGTGCGCGGTGCACCGACGGCCGTCGAGTTGATGATATTTGCCTGGCTCGTCGCGCCAATCCTCATCGCTTATTTTCTTTCCCGCACCGGACGCTACGAGAGCGCTCACGTCCTGTCGTCGCTCGCTTTGACCGGTTTGGTGACGGTGGTGGCTGTGTCGACCGGCGGTATCGCATCATTTGCCGCCATCTGGCTCGTTGTTGTCCCGCTAGAAGCATCGCTCTCGGCGTCGCGACGCGTCGTCGCGATCGCTTCAACCTTTGCGCTTGCCGCCGCCGGTCTCCTGGTACTTGTTAGCGCGCTCGATCTGCTGCCTGCGCCCGTGCTGGGTGGTCATGCGACGCTTGCTGCGCTCGGCATTGTGTCGGCCGCGCTCTACGCCGCGGGGCTCGCGCTTGGCGGCGAGGCACTGTCGCGCACGAGCTTCTGGCTTTTGTACGCCGAGGAGGACAGATACCGGCTGTTGGCGCGCAACATGACCGACGTGATCACACGGCATGGCCGGGATGGCGCCGTGCTGTTTGTGTCGCCCGTTGCGCAATCTCTGTTCGGCTGCGGTGCGGCCGAATTGCACGGACAAGGCCTGTTCAACCGTGTCCATGTTGCGGACCGCCCGGCCTATCTAAGCGCCCTTGGCGGTACCACGGCATTGGGCGAGAGCTGTTCCGCCGAATTCCGCGTACGGCGTGAGGCTGCAGATGCCGGCGGCTGGCTCAATGCTGATTTCGTCTGGATTGAGATGCGGTGCCGGCCGGTGGAGCAGGCTGCGGCCGAGGCGGGCCACCGCCGCGAAGTTGTTGCCGTGCTTCGCGACGTGACCGAGCGCAAGCGGCAGGAAAAGGCGCTTGAGGAGGCTCGCGCCGAGGCCGAACGCGCCAACTCTGCCAAGAGCCGGTTTCTCGCGACCATGAGCCACGAACTGCGTACGCCGCTCAACGCGATCATTGGCTTCTCTGACATGTTGATGAATGAAGCCACGCTGCGGCTCGAGGCCGAGCGTCGCAACGAATACGCCGGTCTCATCAATGATTCCGGGCAACATCTGCTCGCGGTCATCAACGGCATTCTCGATATGTCAAAAATCGAGACCGGCAATTTCGAAATTACGCCGGAGCCCTTCGCTCCCGCGCAGGTCATTACCGCCTGCTGCGACCTATTGGCGTTGCAGGCAAATGAGGCTGGCGTTGCTCTCGAAAGAGTCCCCGCTGGCGAACTTCCGGAAATCGTCGCCGATAAACGAGCGCTAAATCAGATCCTTCTCAACCTTCTTTCGAATGCCATTCGCTTTACTGACCGCGGCGGCCGCGTGACGATTGGCGCGCGCGCCGAGGCGGGAAACATCGTTTTTGTGGTCGACGACAACGGCGTCGGTATTAATGACGAAGACTTGGCGCGTGTCGGCGAGCCCTATTTCCAGGCGCGCGCCTCCTACGACCGTCGTCACGCGGGTACGGGTCTCGGCTTCTCAATTGTCAAAGGTCTGGTCAGACTGCATGGCGGGGAGGTCACTATCCGCAGCCGGATCGGTGAAGGCACGCGCGTCACCGTGTGCCTGCCGATCGACTGCGAGCGCACCCCTCGAGCAAAGCAGCGTTCCGCGAAACGTCCGACCGACATTGCGCGCTATCTTTTGGCGCCGCCGAATGACGCAGCGGAATCGTTGCGCGCAACGGCGCCGCGCGAAGCGGCACTGCCTCCCACTAACATTCGAGTGAAGAAAAGTGCCTGAGCGCCGCAACGACAAAGCGCGAGCTTCCATCGGCCCGACGCGCGTTCTTGGCGCCGTCGCTTCAATTGGAATTTGGTTGCTGGCAAGGGCGGCACGCCGGCCGGTCGATTCACTGGCGATATTTGGCGCCGGCGCGGCGAGCCTCGTCATTGTCGTCAACGCGCTTTTTCTGCAATCGCACGGACATCCCGCACCATTTGTCGCAAATCCGGCGCCACAGCCCCAAACCTTTGCAAACCGCCTCGCCCTTCCAGTCCTGATGGCGCCGCGTCCGACAGCAGGTTCGGGGATGGCGCTGCAGACGGTTTCCGCACCCCGCAGTGATCCGATCGCAGAATTGATCAGTTCCTCCATTCCTCCGCCATCACGTGTCATCGCTGTGCAGCGTGTTCTCTCAGCGTTCGGCTACGGCCAGATCAGGCTGTCTGGCACTCTTGACGGGGCGACGAGCGCGGCGATCGGGAAATTTGAGAGCGACCATAAATTGCCGGTGACCGGTCGGCTCTCGGATCGCCTGTTGAGTGAGCTTGGCGCCTTGACGGGTCATCCGATCGAATAGTCGTTACGGCGGGTCGGACAGGGGAAGTCGCAAACGCCGCGGTTTGTAGGTATGGATTCCAGGTCGGCCCCTTTGGGTCCGTCTGGATGAGACAATGCGCCTGAAAACCGCGCTCTGGGTCGCCGCGTATCTGCGGCGCTGTCACGTCGAGGGTGTCTTCGCGGTGGTGCGAAGGCGCGGGGCGGAAGAGGCTGGCGCGGTCTTCGTTCGGATCAGCAGGCTTAACGGCACTTCGGATCTATTCGGGCCGGCGCCGCAAAGCGCCTTTGACACGACTGCGGAAACCACCCGGGCGTTTACACCGAGCCTCGCCACCCAGTCGGCGCCGGATGCTGACGTCGAGGCTTATCTCTTACGGCAGCTGAAATTCGATTCTGATGCCTGGATCGTCGAGGTCGAGGACCGGGAGGGTCGCAATTTCCTCGATGTTGTTGCCGGTTAAGCGGGTTATTTATGAAGCGTTCCGGCGCCCACTTGTTCGTTGCGTCGCAGGAGCGCGTTGCACGGTGGCGGTAGGCGGCCGAGCGCGTCGCCGCGCTTCGTCGTCCCAGGCGGTCGGCTGATACTGAGATACGACTCGATCTCGCTGTTGGAGCGCCTGCCAGATAGCGACCATGCCTTCGGCAGCAGCCTGCGTCATCTCGTCGTTGAGCGTAGCCAGCGCATGGACGCGCTCAACCGAGTGGCCGACCGTTGGATTGACGAATATCAGCACGCGGTAGAGCACTTCGCGCGGCATGCTGAGCGCTTTTGCCGCGACGACTACAGGCTCGCCCAGATCGTCGCGCACGATACGTCTTGCCTGCTCGCGCGGAATTCGTAGTGCCCGCGCAAGATCGTTTGCGAAGCCTTCCCGGTTACCGCCGAGCGCTGCGACTTCCAGCCGTTCGCTGATCGAAAGGTCGCGCACCACATGGATGCGGCCGGCTGCAACTGGAGCGACAATGTTGAGGTTGAGCAGAATGAGGCGCCGCTCGGTCGCGTTGGCTGCGAAGAACAGCTCCGTTAGTTCGGCAGCAACGGTCGAATCAAGCGGGACCATCGTTTCAGTGTCGGGGATGACGTTGTCAGTGACCGGTGCCGCCGCGGATTGAGCCGCCGGCCGTTCGCTCGGAGCAGAAGGCTGCAGCAGCGGATGCGAACGCAGCTGCGCGCGGACTTCCGGGAGGTCGCGCATGAGCCATTGCAGGACTCGCAGCGGCGGCGAGATGTAGCCGGCAAAACGTCGAGCAACGGCGACGCGCGTGGGCGTGTCTACAGCATCAAGCAGGCGCAGCGCCAGTTCGGTGTAGTGGCGCTCTTCCTCCGGCGTATGGCTTAGCCTGTGAACGTAGAGATCGGTGAGCACACGCAGCAATGTTGGGCGCATATCGGCGCCGGTGCGGGCTCCAAGCGCAGTAAGCCCATCCAGACCGAAAAGCTGCTGCGTTTCCATCGTCCGTTACTCACTCAACAACAGCGGACCGCGGCGCGATATCGGATCGCGCCAATCAGGCCGTCTTTTAAACCTAAGTTGTCGCCGTTAGCGGAGCGTTAACCCTGCATACGGCTTAGTTATTGCGAGGCCGATGCGTGTGCGTCGGGCAGGAGGTCCGCTGTCCGGGTAGGCAGAGGACCACGGCTGGGCCGCCAAGATGGGTACCATTGTCAAGTTCCCCGACGAGGGGCGGATTGTGAGGTTTGGCCGTGCGGACAACACCGACGAGTCCGCGACGGTCATTATTCTTCCAGTTATTCGCATCGAGCGACATGACGAAGCACGCGCCGAAAGCGCGGAACCGCGCACTCATCCGCCGGCGGATAATGGCGGTCGCCGACGCGTGAGGCGACGCTAACGCGGGCCACATCGATGTCGCCGCGAGTAGGTCTCCAAGTCGAAACCAAGTTGGCCTTCGTTCTTCTCCTTTTGTCAGCTCTTGCCGGCTGCACCAGCATCGGCGATTTTGGCCGGCTGGATCGGGCCTTTGTTGTCGACGATGTTCACGACTGGGTCGGGCACGAGGCAGCAGTGCACGCCGGCGCGCCGGCCTCGTCCGACAATCTGACCGAAGATGAGCGCACGCTCCGAGACTTGGCGTTTCCGCTGATCGTGCCGCCCTACGGCCGGCAGCGCTGGGATGCCATACTGTATGAATATGGCGTCAAGCGCCAATTCCAAAATTCGTTGTGGGTTGTCGACCCGACCGCCTATTACCGGGCCTTATTGAGCGCCGATTTTCGTTCGACCGCCGGGCGCTACAATCGTTTGATTGACGATATCCGTAACGATGCAGTTCGTATCGGTCCGTTCTTCGATATCGCACGCCGCGTTGTCGAGATGGACCGGCGGCGCCGCGAGAGCCTGGATTATCTTCCCGATATTGCTCCGCCCGACCGGTTCAACGCGCTGGCGCGCATCGGCGAGAACAGTCTGACCATTGCGTGGGTGCAACATTCGCTCGCTCAACGCTGGGCTGGCTACCGTTTCGCGCTTGATCACCTGGTGGTCGCGGAGCCAGAGAACGTTGCCGCTCAGGCGGACATAGCGCTCGCTTTGTTGCAGCAGCAACTCGCGGCGAACGAGTTGATCCCTGATCCACGCTTTGCCGCCATGCCACGCGCCGCAGCGGCAAAGCCGCCGATCGTCAAATAGAACAAATCAAAATTGCCGTCTATTGTTGCAACGGCACGGCGCGGCAGCGCGCGTCCGCGAGTGCGCGGCGCGCCATTGCTGTCAATCCCGGCTCCGGCGCCAGCGCCCGCAGGATGATCAGCCCGGTCGTCGTGGGCGATTCTATAATCAAGCGATCTGCTGCCGTCACTTCTTCCTGTTCCGGTAGTTCCGCATGCTGCTCCGCCGTCATCAGATCGAGTTCGATCGAGCGACGGCCGGCGGCGCGGTCGTTGATCGCGTAATACGCGACGCTTTTGCGCGTGTAGAACGTAACCGACGTGTAGGCTTGGCTCACCGGCGCATTGAATTTCAACGTGCCAGCGGAAAGGTCGTATCGGCAGACTGCCACCGCGAAGGCCGGATCCATGAAAGGCATGATCGTGTCCTGCGCACTCGGCGCCGCTAGCGGCACCAACCGATTGACGGGCGCCAGCCGCGCCAGCCGCGAATACGCGTCCTGTGTCGCCGCCTGCGGCATTGCGAGAACGGTAGAAAGATGGACGATGCCTCCGAGCAGAAGGGCGCCAAGGATCCAAAACGAAAGGCGGATCATGAGCAAGCCTTTCGCACGATCGCCGGCATTGGCCCTTCCTTCGACGTCAGCGAGGCGACACCGATCGGGGTATCGTAGAGGCGCAGCACCAGCACGAAATTTTCGATGCCGCCGCTCGGTAGCCAGTTGCCGGCCCGCGCCCGCGGTCCGACATTAATCGCGAAGCGACCACCCACGTCGCGCACAAGTTCCGCGCTGGTAAAGCCGTGGCGGTCGATTGTGTTGGCGACCAGTCTCCCATCCTGGTCATAGAGCGTCAGCGTCCAATAACGGGCCGCGGGCGTCATGCCGCTGAGCACGAACGAGCATCGGCCGTCAAAGCGATTTCCCGCATCGTCGGTACGGGCAAAGAAGGCGACGCCGTCGCCCGTACCAATCGGCAGTTCACCGCTACGGGCGATGATCGCGCGCGCATAAGGATCGATGTCGACCGATCCGCTTCGTGGCCATGCGGTCCATGCGCCGATTTTCAGCGAACCGAAAGCGACGCCGCGCGTCACCGTCAGCCAGGTCGCGCTCAGTCCGATGACCGCCGCGAGGAAGAGTGCGAAACAGGAACCGAAAAACAGGCGCACGTTCGTCCCGATTTAGTTGTGCTGCTCGCGCGAACTCATGACTAATTGCCGCGCGAGAATCCCGCCGGCTTCAATTCGCTGGCTGCGGTAACGGTGCCACCGCGAGTTTCGCCGCCGTCGAGCAGGCCCAGTGTTCCGGCTGGCGTTGCCTCAACTGAAAGCGCGTGGCTGGCATCGTCCAAGGAGTGCTCGATACGAATAAGGGCGTCGGTCGCTTTGCGCGTCAACAGAAGCTGTTGCGGGGCAGGGCTCTCTTTGAGGAGTGCGGCGTCAGCTACGCTTGGTGCATGCGGCGGGATTGGCGGCAGGCCAGGCAATGGGCGCAATTCGATGCCCTGGTGCGCGTAAGTCATGACGTTGTGCCAAAGCAGCGCAGGGAGCGTACCACCGGTCATGCGTTTGGTCGGCGTGTAATCGTCGTTGCCCATCCACACCGCGCCGGTAAAATTTCCCGTGTAACCGACGAACCATGCATCGCGGTAGCCATTGGTCGTGCCGGTCTTGCCCGCGACGCGGGTGCCGTCGAGTTGCGCCCGCTTGCCGGTGCCCTTTTCGACCACCGAGTTCATCATCCCGATCATTTCCAGAGCGACCTGTGGCGATATCACCTGTTGCGGCCGCTTGCCGTCGCGGTCGAAACGCCAGATCACCTCGCCGGCGCCGCTGCGCACTTCAAGCGCCGCGTGCGGCGTAACAGCCTTGCCGAGATTTGGAAAAGTCGCATAGGCAACCGAATGTTCAAGCACATTGACCGCATCGGCGCCGATCGGGAGCGACGGCGTATCGGGAAGCGGCGTGTAGATGCCGAAGTTGCGCGCGGTCTGAATGATCTTGGCGCGGCCGAGCTTCGGATTGCCGTCGCCCAACGCGATCGAAAGCTTGACCGGAATGATGTTGACGGAATTGGTGATGGCTTGGGTCAGCGTCAGCGAACCCGAATAGCCGCCCGAATAATTGTGCGGGCACCAATTACCGATGCACACCGGCGAATCGACCACGATGGAGTTCGGTGTAAAGCCGTTCGCCAATGCCGTCGCATAGACGTAAGGTTTGAATGAGGAGCCCGGCTGACGCATGGCGTCGACGGCGCGATTGAACTGGCTGGCGCCATAGTCGCGTCCGCCGACCATCGTTCGCACGCCGCCATCAAGATCGGCGATCACCAATGCCGTCTGGCTGGCGCCGTAATCGTGGCCGAATTGGCGTAGCGTCGATTCTGCCTCGCGATCGGCATAGCGCTGCAGGTCGGGGTCGAGTGCCGTCCGGACCACGAAGAAACTCTCGTTGACGGATTTCGGAAATGTATCGACGAGCTTGCGCATCTCGTCGAAGGCCCAGTCGAGATAGTAATTCGGGGAGTAATCCTCGCGGCGATCCACCGGGGTGGCGGGGTTGCGGCGAGCGCCGTAGACTTGACCAGCGGTCATGAAGCCGGTGTCGACCAGGTTGTCGAGCACAACATTGGCGCGGGCACGCGCGGCCGGCAAATTGGCCAGTGGAGAGTATTTACTCGGTGCCTTGAACAGACCTGCGAGCATCGCCGCTTCCGGCAAAGTCACGTCACGCACCGACTTGCCGAAGTAGAACTGGGCGGCGCCGTTGACCCCGAAGGTGCCGCCGCCAAGGTAAGCGCGGTCGAGGTAAAGCTTGAGTATCTCTTTCTTGGAAAGATGCGTCTCGAGCCAGCTGGCGAGAAACGCCTCGTTGATCTTGCGCTCGATGGTGCGTTCGTTCGACAGGAACAGGTTCTTGGCAAGCTGCTGCGTGATAGTGGATCCACCCTGTACCACGCCGCCGGCCCGGGCATTGGTCATCAGCGCGCGGAGCGTACCGTAGAAGTCGATACCGTAATGCTCGTAAAAACGGCGGTCCTCGGTAGCTAGCACTGCCTTGATCAGATGGTCGGGCATCTCCTCGAGCGGCACCGAATCGTTGTGCTTGATGCCGCGGTTGCCGATCTCATTGCCGTAACGGTCCAGGAAGGTGACGGCGAGCTCGGACTTCTTCAGCCAATCCTCGTCGGAGGTTTCGCGAAATGAGGGGATGGCGAGCGTCAGCAGCAGCAGGAGACCGAACGTGCCCCAGGTCGCCGCTTCCGAAAGCGGTTCGATGATAAGCCAGCGTCGCCAGCCAGCGACATGGAACCGATCCATGATCGCGGTAAAGCGCTCGTACAGCTCTCGCGTCCATTTGCCGCTTTGATAGACGGCAAAATCGATCCGCGCGTCCAGATCAAGCAGAAAGCGCTTGAGCTTGAGCCGCCAGTCGTCGCGCTGATCGGGAAACCAGTCAGTCACGCTTCACACTACTCCCTGACGGGGGTGCCCCCCGCTTGTCTGCCCAGCCATCAGGATCTCCTGCGGCCAATGACGCTAGCAGGACAGTGTGAATGGAAATTAGGGGCAAATTGGGCGTAAGACCATTGCGGCAAACCGGGTGAGACCATAATCGCCGTCCGGCGACATGGTTTCGGCGCCAGACTGGATAGCGAAATGACCGATCACGGTTCCGGGGACGTTCCGTTTTGGCGACTTAAGTCATTGGAAGAAATGACAGATTCAGAATGGGAAAGCCTTTGTGACGGCTGCGGCCGCTGCTGCCTTAACAAACTTGAAGAAGAGGGAACCGATCGCACCTTCTATACCGACGTCGGCTGCCGCCTTCTCGACAGCAAGACCTGCCGTTGCCACGACTACGCAAACCGGCTGCAAGAGGTGGACGATTGCGTACAGCTCACGCCTCAAAGCCTGAAAACCATAACCTGGCTCCCACCCTCCTGCGCCTACGTGCTGCTCGCGGAGGGCAAGGACCTTTATTGGTGGCATCCACTGGTCTCTGGGGACCCCGACACAGTCCATGCCGCCGGCGTCTCCGTGCGCGGCCGGGTGAGCGCCAGCGAGACTCACGTCTCCGACGATATGCTCGAAGACTACATCGTCAGCTGGCCGTTGAAGCTGCCGAAAGGGGCGCGACGGAAGAAGGCCGCGGCCGGCGGCGAATAACTGGAAAGCGCTGGCCGCCAACCAGAAACAAGCGCAACGCGATTTTCGCCCGGCGGATTCCACCGAAGGGCAGCCCAGCTCTGCGGCCAAAGCTGTTGCATTCGTCCGGTGCGCAAGCCAAGTGATGGCCGGGCTGGGCAGGGGCTGCGGCAAAGATGCAAGTGGCGCCGACCGATGAAGAATTCACCCGATAGCGACACGCGCGACATGCCCGGCAATCTGCCTCGCGATATCAGCCCCGACGACGCCCACAGTATCGCTCCGCACCTTGCCGGCGAGGCCTCGGCAAATGACCACGCGCCCGAGAGCGCGGCGCATAGGCCAGGTCTGTCGGCGGCGTTCGCTCGGGGAGCACAAGACACCGGCGTTCTGCGACCTCTCGACCATGCCGCCATTCGCACCATCCTCGTTGGCATCATGCTGGCAATGTTTCTCTCTGCTCTGGAGCAGACCATCGTCGCGCCCGCTTTGCCGGCGATCGGCAAAAGCCTTGCTGACCTTGATGATCTTTCCTGGGTGGTGACGGCGTATCTCCTCGCCGCGACTGCGGCGACGCCGTTGTTTGGAAAGCTGAGCGATATCCATGGCAGGCGCGCGATCATGCTGCTGGCCATCGCTATTTTCATTGTTGGTTCGATCGTTTGCGCGATGGCTCCCACACTTTGGGTGCTGGTACTCGGGCGCGCATTACAAGGACTCGGCGGCGGCGGCATCCTGCCGATCGCGCAGACCATCATCGCGGACATGCTCTCGCCGCGCGAGCGTCCTTTAGTTCAGAGTTACACCGCTGTAGTTTTTCTGAGTGCGAGCATTCTCGGGCCTGTGCTGGGCGGATTGCTGACCGACTACTTGCACTGGTCTTTCATTTTCTGGATCAATGTTCCGCTGGGCGCGATTGCGCTGGTCATGACCGGACGTGCGTTGCGCCGCCTGCCGCGTCATGATCGACCGCACCAACTCGACATTCCGGGCGCGGTGCTGATGGTCGTCGCGGCTATCGCCTTACTTCTGGCGCTCGATTGGGGCGGTGCTCGCTACGGCTGGACCTCGTGGCCGATCGTGAGTTTGATAGCCACCTCTGCCGTACTTTGGATGTTGTTCGCCGGCAGGCTTCTCACGGCGCGCGAGCCCCTCATTCCGCTCGTGATATTGCGTGATCGGGTGACCAGTGCGATCACCAGCGCAGCGTTTTTCAGCATTGGCACCATTATTGGGGTGACGATCTTCACTCCGCTTTATTGCCAGACGGTTCTGGGTGCATCGGCCAGCATTTCCGGGCTGGCGCTGATTGGATTTTTGGCGGGCTGCACGCTTGGCTCGTTGATGAGCGGGCGGTTGTTGGTGCGATCGACGCACTACATGCGCGTGCCGATGGTGGGCCTTCTTATCGGGATCGCCGTGCTCGGCTATCTTGTTATCAAGCCCGCGGCCCTGCCGCTCGCCGGCTTCACATTGTTGCTTGCCATATTCGGCGTCGCTGTCGGGCCGATGTATCCGACCAGCACCATTATCATGCAGAATGCCGTCAAGCCGCATCAGATGGGTATCGCCACCGGTACCTTGAATTTTTTCCGTCTGCTGGGCGGGGCGATCGTCGTCGCGGCGTTTGGAGCCATTGTATTTGACAGCGCCGGTGACCATGGCAGGATCATGCTAACGCCGCTGGCCGGCCAAACCGATGTTGCTTCGACCTTTCGCTGGGTGTTTTTGGCTGCAGCGATTTTCCTGGCCGTCGCACTGGCTTCTCTCGCTATGGTCGAGGAGCGTCCACTGCACGGGCCGCTCCGGCGCGTGGACATCGCGGCCGAATAACCCGGCCCGGCCGGCACCTTATTCAATGCAAGCGGAGCGATAGTTGAGCGGGCGCCTATCGGCCGTTCAGGTCTCATTCACGGCAGAATGCCTAGAGCATGGCCGGGAAGGTGGAACAGGGCGTCTGACCCTCCACTTACCGCTGGGGCGATGAGCATTCATCGCTTCGGGAGGCCCGCATGGGTGCCCTCGCACGCGTGTTCATTGCAGCGTTGTTTGCCACCACCGTTGCGCTCACGCCGGTCCGGGGGCAGGAGGGGTCTCGCCCGATTTATTCCGTAAGCGAGTATCCGCACGGCTGTCTCAGCCCGAGAGAGCGCCGCGCGTTGATCGAAAGTGGCGCGGTGCTGCGGCTGGTTGCCGTCATGCGGATGGTGCGGGTCACGGTGCCAGGATTCTTGGTGGGCGCACAGCTTTGTCACCGCTCGGACGGCTTTGTCTATTTGCTGACACTGCTTGCCTTCAATGGCAAAGTGACACAGGTGGCGGTCGATGCTGTAAAAGGCACGATGCTTGGCAAGCACTAACGGAGTTATTTTTGCGCCTTTTGGTTGTTGAAGACGACCCCGATCTCAATCGGCAGCTCGCGACCGCGCTGACTGATGCCGGTTATGTCGTCGACCGCGCGTACGACGGCGAGGAAGGCCATTATTTGGGCGAGAGCGAGCCTTACGACGCGGTCATCCTCGACATCGGCTTGCCGAAAATGGACGGCATTTCGGTGCTGGAATCTTGGCGGCGCACCGGTCGCGCCATGCCGGTATTGATCCTGACGGCGCGCGATCGCTGGAGCGACAAGGTGCAAGGCTTCGACGCCGGGGCTGACGACTATGTTGCAAAGCCCTTTCATGTTGAAGAAGTGCTGGCACGGGTGCGTGCGCTGCTACGCCGCTCGGCTGGGCACGCCAAAAGCGAATTCACCTGCGGCCCGGTGCGACTGGACACCCGCACTGGACGGGTTGCCGTCGACGGCAATCCGGTCAAGTTGACCTCGCATGAGTATCGCCTTCTCTCGTATCTCATGCATCACAGCGGTCGCGTGGTGTCGCGCACTGAACTTGTAGAGCATCTCTACGATCAGGATTTCGACCGCGATTCCAACACCATCGAAGTCTTCGTCGGCCGCATCCGCAAAAAACTCGGCGTCGACGTAATTCAGACGGTGCGCGGTCTCGGTTATTTGCTCACCCCGCCCGATGCGCGTTAACTCACTCGCGTTTCGCCTATTCCTTTGGGCGACCGGATTGACAGTTGTCGTCCTAATCGTCACCGGGATCGCTTTGTCTTCGCTTTATCGCAATGCTGTTGAGCGCGGTTTCGACCTGCGCCTTGACGTCTACGTGCACACCCTTGTTGCCGACCTCGCCTCGCCCGAGGAAGGCAACGAGAAGTTCCCGCTGTCGATCGGCGAGCCGCTGTTCGAGTTGCCTTTGTCGGGGTGGTATTGGCAGGTCACGCGGCTAGATACCACGAAACCCGAGGTGCATTCCTCCCGCTCGCTATGGGATTCGAATCTGCCGCGGTTGCCCGAAACCAAAGAAGACCCCGTTGTGCCCCTCGGGTACCGGAAAGGTTACGCGGCGGGCCCCGAAGAGGCTCAGCTGCGCCTGGTCGAACGCGACATCGACCTCGGCGACGACGGGCGTTACCTGATAGCGGTTGCCGGAAATGCGTCGGAGATCGAGGACGAGATGCTGAGCTTCGATCGCATCATCGGCGCGATTTTCGGGGGCCTTGCTGTCGCGTTACTGATAACGACCGTTTTACAGGTGCGGTTTGGCCTTGCGCCGCTGAAGCGAATTTCTGCGAGCTTGGCCGCAATCCGGTCTGGTCGGGCCGAGCGCCTGGAGGGCGAATTTCCCGTCGAGATTGCTCCGCTCGCGCGCGAGACCAACGCACTGATCGAAGCCAATCGCGAAATCGTCGAGCGCGCGCGCACCCATGTCGGCAACCTCGCGCACGCGCTCAAGACGCCGCTGTCGGTCATTGTCAATGAGGCGGCAGCGCGGGGCAGCGATCCGCTGGCGCAAAAGGTGCTTGAACAAGCCGATATCATGCGTGATCAAATCGTGCGGCAACTGGAGCGTGCGCGGCTTGTCGCGCGCTCGAGCGTCATTGCTACACTGATTGACGTGCCGCCGGTTGTGACGGCTCTCGCGCGCACAATGGAGAAGCTTCACCGCGATCGCGACATCGCCATCGCCGTCGACGTACCCGATCACGCTCGCTTCCGCGGTGAACAGCAGGATCTTGAAGAGATGATCGGCAACCTGGTGGACAATGCCTGCAAGTGGGCGCAGTCGCGCGTTGCTATCGAGGTCGCGGAGGAACGTTCGGTAGGCGACGGCAAGTTGAAGGTGCGAGTTGTTGTCGACGACGATGGGCCGGGGCTTTCGGCCGCCGAACGCGAGAGGGTGGCGCTGCGCGGGCAGCGGCTCGACGAAACCAAGCCCGGCTCGGGGCTGGGCCTCTCCATTGTTGTTGAACTCGCCGGCCTCTACGACGGAGCACTGACGCTCGGCACGGCGCCGATCGGCGGTTTGCGCGCCGAACTCGCGCTCCCGGGCGGATAGGTGTTGGCTGGCGCTGCCGTACACGGCTGGTGTTATCCTGCCGGTTCGCGCGTTCGAGGCAGGGCATGCCGGCGTTCAGGTTGGTAGCGTTGGGGTTGGCCGGACTGGGTGTTGCGGCATGCTCGGCCGATATCGGGCCGCGAGAGCTTGGCGGCACGGTTGCCGGCGCTCCACTCGGTGGTCTTCTCGGCAATCGCCTCGGCACCGTCCTCGACGACGAGGACCGGCGTCGAGCGTATGCGGCACAAATGTGGGCGCTCGAAGTTGGCCCTTCGGGCGCGCCGGTGCCTTGGCGTAACCCGGATTCCGGACGATACGGCAATGTTGTGCCGGGTCCCGCTTACGAGTTCAACGGCGTCCCATGCCGGCAATACACCAGCACGATGTATGTCGATGGAAGGCCGCAGACTGAGCGCGGGTCCGCCTGTCGCAAACCCGACGGGACCTGGATGATTGTGAATTAGCTAATTGTTTACCGCTCACGGCTCGTCAAAGGTGAAGGCTCCACCCTGGCCCAAAGCGGTGATATACCCCTGAATTTTCCGGCGTTTTGCGTAACCCCTTCTTAAGCGCGGGTTGACTAAAAAGTGTGCCGTACCCCTTCGGGCGAGAGGTGGTGCGTCCGAACGCGGTGCGCTCAACACTGGTGTGCCTATGACGAGCGGCGGGCCGGCCGTCGAACGATTGCGCGACTATCTTCGGCACCTCACGCCTGAGGCGCAAGGAATGCTGGTCGCCGAGCTTGAACGCGCCGCGCTGCGCGGGGAGGAGGCCGCCGGCAGCGACCTCATTCTCCAGGAATTACGCCAAGCGATCCGCGCCGCCGGCCAGCCGGTTGCCCGGATTGGCGACGCCGCGCGTTTGTTTTTTGCGCCGCTTGAGCCGTTCCTCATCGACGATACTGCAGATCACAAGCGCAGCGGCCGTATTGCACGCGTGTCGGTAGACCCGATCTGGGCTTGGTTGGGGCGCGACCTTATGCCGGCCGAGGCCAAGGCGCTGAGTGAAGATATCAATCGCGCATTACACAACGACGATCGGGTCAAGGCCGATCAGCTGACGCGTGCTCTCCATGACCGGGCGGTGATGCGCATCAGAGAAGTCGTCAGCGCGGTGACTGGCGACGACAAGGGACGCCGGCGTCTCGCCGTGCAAGTCGGCACACCCAGGGCGCTCGACGATCTTGCAACCATCGCCGCCGTTCTGGCCAATCGTGACGCGCTTGCCGAATTGACCCGACGGCTGCCGAGCCAAATCCGCACGCTCGAGCGTGAGCACGTCGATATCATCAAGGCCTGGGTCGATATAGCGACAGCAAAGAAGCCGTCCGCCACGACTGTGACAAACAAAGGGAATCTCGCGCTTTGCGGCCTGGTTCTCGTTATGGGTAGGCTGGCGGCACCATGGCAACTTGTCCGCATCGCGACACTCGCTGCCGAAACCGACGACACCGCGCGCATTGCTGAATCGCCTTGGGCGCCTGCCGTCACCATCGTGCTCAGCGAGATTGAGTGTGTGGTGAGCGAGCTGCGCGTTGAGCACAAAGCGCATCGCCCGATTGAGTCGCTGCTCAAGGCGATCCACGACGCCGTGCGCGGCGTGCGGACGGAAATGGACCTTTCCGTCGACTCACCCTGGAGCCGTCAGCTGGTCCACATCCGCACCGAGGTCTCGAACTTGCTGAGGTTCGAAATCGAGTCTGCGCCGGGTCATGTACGCCGGCTGCTTCGGCCTCGGCCGGTCAAGGAGATTGCCGCCGGTTCTGTCCTTGATTCCATCGACGTCAGCGACACTGAGATGTTGGTCGACCTGGTGGCCGCTTGCCGCAACTATGCGAGCGAACTTGCGGTCAGTGAAGCAACCATGCGCAGCTTTTCCGAACTGCAACACTACCTGGAAACCGGGACAAAGGTACTGCTCGACGGCATGCGTCATGCTGGCGACGCGGACCGGCCGTTTCGGCAATCGCAAATCGATGCGGCGATTCGATTCTGCCGGGTTGTGTTTGGGGCTGACTATGCTGGGCTTTTGGCCAAGGCAGCCGAAATTGCAATGCAGGCGGCCACGGCCGAGCGCAAATCGGTCCGCGCGTAGTCCGCGTGCAACCAAATCCTCACCGAGGGCCAAGATATTGCGCCACAGCGCGCAATTGCCGCGCCCATGCTCCCATTGCCGCCGCAATGACGCCGTGATGATGTAACGACGCGGCCCGGTGGTGCGCCGCCCCCTTGCTGCGGCTTTCCCCGTTCCGCGGATGAATGATGACCATGATTCTATGGTGCATATTCGCGTTGATGACGGCCGCGGCGATCTTCGCCGTAGTGTGGCCGCTTGGGCGAAAACCGGGCAAACTCGGTGGCGGCAGCGACCTCATTGTCTATAAGGATCAACTTCACGAAATCGACCGCGATCGCGCAGCCGGTCTGATCGGCGAAGCGGAGGCGGAAACCGCCCGGCTCGAAGTGTCGCGTCGGCTTCTCGCCGCAGCTGATACCCAACCACCGAGCGCTCCTTTGACTTTTTCCCAGCCGATGCTGCGGCGGCGGCGCGCGGCAGCGATTGCGACTTTGATCATTTTGCCTTTCGGTCCGCCGACTCTATACGTCGCCTTAGGGTCGCCCAACGTACCTTGGGAACCCGCTTTCGCTCGCGTCGACACCAGCCAGGGCCGCGAGTTGATTGACAGCTTGGTGAGGAAGGTCGAGGCGCATCTCGCGAATTATCCTAATGACGGCTCCGGCTGGCAGCTTATCGCGCCGGTCTACATGCGGCTCGGCCGCTTCGACGACGCGGTCGCAGCACGAAAAAAATCCCTGGCGCTCAACGGCGACAGCGCTATGCGACAAGCCGACCTCGGTGAGGCGATGATTGCCGCCGCCGATGGCGTGGTCACGGCCGATGCCAAGGCTGTGTTTGAGCGCGCCATCGCCAACGACCCGCACGAAGCGAAGGCCCGCTATTTTCTCGGTCTCGCTGCCGAACAGGACGGCAATAGTGGGCAGGCCACAACAATCTGGCGCTCGCTGCTTGCGGACGCGCCGGCCGGCGCGCCGTGGATCAAATTCGTGAGCGAAGCGCTGTCGCGCGCCGGCGGCGGGCAGAGTTCCATATCGGGACCGAGCCCGGGACCAAGCGCTGAGGATGTAGCGGCCGCGGCCGACATGTCTGACGACGCGCGCCGCGACATGGTCCGTGGCATGGTGGCACGTCTCGCCGGTCGGTTGCACGACAATGGCGCCGATATCGAAGCCTGGCTGCGCCTTGTTCGCGCCTATGCAGTTCTGGGCGATCGCGACAAGGCGAGAGATGCCGCCGCTGATGCCAAGCGCGCGCTAGCCGATCATCCGGACGAGATCAAACGCATCGACGAACTGGTCAAAGGCCTCGGGCTCGAGGGCTGACGGGTGAAATGATGCTGGAACAGCGAAAATCATGACCCGTAAGCAACGACGCCTGATTTTAATCGGCGGCAGCCTTGGCGTGCTGGCGGTTGCTGTTGCGCTTATGCTCAACGCGTTCCGCGATTCTATAGTATTTTTCAATTCACCCAGCGACGTCGCTGAAAAACACATTGGCCCCGGCACCCGCATCCGGCTCGGCGGACTGGTCAAATCCGGCAGCCTGGTGCGCAGCGATAATCTGAAGGTTCGTTTTGACGTGACCGACGGAAGCCACGATATGGCCGTCGCCTATCAGGGCGTACTTCCTGACTTGTTTCGCGAAGGGCAGGGGGTGGTGACCGAAGGCGCGCTCGACGGCTCAGGTGTCTTCAACGCCGACACTGTGCTCGCCAAACATGACGAGACCTATATGCCTAAGGAAGTTGCCGATGCTTTGAAGAAGAGTGGGCATTGGAAGGACGACTACGGGCAGCGGGCGGCGACGCCGGCCGGAGGCGACGCGAAATGATCGCCGAGCTAGGCCACTACGCGTTGATGCTGGCGTTGGGCCTCGCCTTGATTCAGGGCGTGATGCCGATCGTCGGCGCGCGCAGCAACGATCCGGTGCTGATGAGTCTGTCGGCTCCCACCGCGCTCGCACAGTTTGCGTTCGTCGCCCTGGCCTTCGGTGCGCTCGCCGTCTGCTACGTCACATCCGACTTCTCGGTACTCAACGTTTACGAGAATTCGAACTCGGCGATGCCACTGATTTACCGGCTGACCAGCGTCTGGGGGAACCATGAAGGTTCCATGATGCTGTGGGTCTTCATCCTCACGCTCTGCGGCGCGCTAGTCGCGGCCTTTGGGAGAAATTTGCCGATCATACTCAAGGCCAATGCTCTGGCCGTGCAGGCCTGGATCGCCGCCGCCTTTTATTTGTTTATTCTGGTTACCTCCAATCCGTTTCTCCGCATCGCCGTCGCGCCGCTCGAGGGGCGCGACCTTAATCCGGTCCTTCAAGATCCCGGCCTCGCATTTCATCCGCCACTTCTCTACCTCGGCTATGTCGGTTTCTCGATTTCGTTTTCCTTCGCGATTGCGGCCCTGATCGAAGGCCGTATCGACGCCGCCTGGGCACGGTGGGTGCGCCCATGGGTGCTTGGCGCATGGATGTGTTTGACGCTCGGCATCGCCGGAGGTTCGTACTGGGCCTATTACGAACTCGGCTGGGGCGGCTTCTGGTTCTGGGATCCAGTCGAAAATGCATCGCTGATGCCCTGGCTTGCCGGTACTGCATTGCTCCATTCGGCCGTGGTGATGGAAAAGCGGGGCGCCCTTAAAGTTTGGACCATCCTGCTCGCCATCGTGGCCTTCTCACTGTCGCTGATTGGTACGTTCCTGGTGCGGTCCGGCGTGCTCACTTCGGTTCACGCATTTGCCACCGACCCGACACGCGGCATTTTCATTCTCGCCATCCTGGTCATGTTCATTGGCGGCGCGCTGGCGCTTTACGCTTGGCGCGCACCGCTCCTGAAACAGGGCGGACTGTTTGCGCCGATTTCGCGCGAAGGCGCGCTGGTGTTTAACAATCTATTCCTCACCGCCGCGTGCGCGACAGTATTCGTCGGCACCCTCTATCCGCTCGCGCTCGAGGCGTTGACCGGCGAAAAAATTTCGGTCGGCCCGCCGTTCTTCAACGCGACCTTCGGTCCGCTTTTTGTGCCGCTCCTGCTGGCCATGCCATTCGGGCCGTTGCTTGGATGGAAGCGCGGTGACCTTCTGGCCGCGGCGCAACGTTTGCTCGCGGCGGCGATGATTGCTGCGGTCGCCATTGCAGCCAGCTATGCGCTTCAACGCGGCGGTCCGGTGCTGGCGCCATTCGGCGTCGGCCTTGCGATCTTCATCATGGCCGGTGCGCTCACCGATATCGCCGAGCGCACCATGGTGTTTCGCATACCGCTCGGCGCGGCGTTGCGTCGCGCTGCAGGGCTGCCGCGTTCGGCGTGGGGCACCGCCCTGGCGCATTTCGGCATCGGCGTCACACTCATGGGCATTGTTGCCGTAACCGCTTGGGGAAGCGAGCGCATCGCCGCACTCAGACCGGGCGAAACCGTCGATGTCGCACATTATCGACTGACGTATGAGGGCCTGATCAACCGACCCGGGCCGAACTACCGCGACCTGGTCGGTCGCTTCATTGTGCGTCGAGCCAATGGCGATCTGCTCGGCATCATGGAGCCAAGCCGGCGCACGTTTCCCGCCCGCAACATGGCGACGACCGAGGCAGCGTTGATGCGGCGCGGTGCAAGCCAGCTATACCTGTCGCTCGGCGATCCAAATCCGGACGGCACCGTCCCGGTACGCCTCTACTTCAAGCCTCAGGTCCTGATGATCTGGCTGGGCGCTCTGATCATGTTCGCCGGCGGGGCCCTGTCGCTCTCTGATCGGCGGCTGCGTATCGGCGCCCCGAGGCCCTCGAAGGGCCAAGCCGCGTTACAGGCGGCGGAGTGAAAGTCATGGCGAGTTTGCGTGCGGCTCCGCCGGCGCTCAGGCTCATTGCCGGACTTTTTTTGTTGCTCTCAGCAGTGTTGCCGCTGCGAGCAGTTGAGCCCAACGAGATGCTGGCGGACCCGACACTCGAAGCGCGCGCGCGGACTCTGTCGAAGGAGTTACGCTGCATGGTGTGTCAGAACCAGTCGATTGATGATTCCGAAGCACCGCTCGCGCACGATTTGCGCGTGCTGGTCCGTGAACGGCTGAAAGCCGGGGATAACGACACGCAGGTCCTCGATTTTCTCGTCGCGCGATACGGCGAATTTGTACTGCTGCGGCCGCGCCTAGCCTGGCACAACGCGGTACTTTGGGGCGTTCCGCCCGCTGTTTTATTGATCGGCATCATTGCGATTGTTGTTGTGATCAGGCGGCGCCGCGCGGCCCCAGCGTTGGGGGCCGCAAATCTGACGGCAACGGAAGAAGCCCGGTTGTCCGAACTGTTGCGGCGGGAAGGCTAAAGCCGCATCAATCCTGCGCCTTCCCGCGCCGTGGCGTGAATGGCGTCGGGCGAAACCCTGCGACATTACGAATTTTTAATCGGCCCGCCAGCACGCCGTAAGGCGGGCTTCCCCACATTGCGCGTTGAGTTTGGGGTTAGGGGAACCGTTGCGAGACGGACAACCCAGTTGGAGACACTAATGAACGGCACTACACAACGCCCAAGCCGCATCTTGTCTGCGCGGCGTATTGGGCTTTTGGCGACCACGATCGCCGGTCTCGGCGCAGCGGCTTTGTTCGTCGCGCCAAATCTCGCGCCCAACGCTGCATTCTTTGCGGCGCCGGCGCATGCGCAAAACCTGACGCAGCAGGCGCAGCAATTGCCGCAGCATCCCGTCGGCTTTGCCGACATCGTCGCCAAGGTGAAACCGGCGGTGATTTCGGTGCGCGTGAAGATGGAGAAAGAGGAAACTCCCGGGCTCAGCGAGGACGAAGTTCCGTTTCCGCCTGGCTCGCCGTTTGATCGCTTCTTCCGGCGCTTCGGCAATCCGAACGGCGGCGAGGGTCATCGGCAGCTTGTCACTGGCCAGGGCTCCGGCTTCTTCCTCACCGCGGACGGCTATGCCGTGACCAACAATCACGTCGTGCAGAATGCCGACAATGTTCAAGTCACGACCGACGACGGCAAGATATATACCGCCAAGGTGATCGGGACTGATCCACGCACGGATCTTGCGCTGATCAAAGTCGATGGCAAGGACTTCCCCTACGTGAAGCTTGCCGACGCTGCACCGCGGATCGGTGATTGGGTGCTTGCAGTCGGCAATCCGTTCGGACTTGGCGGCACCGTAACCGCCGGCATCGTGTCTGCCCGCGGCCGCGATATCGGCGCGGGTCCGTATGACGACTTCATCCAAATCGACGCACCGGTCAACAAGGGTAACTCAGGCGGTCCCAGCTTCGACGTTGACGGCAATGTCATTGGCGTCAACACGGCGATCTTCTCGCCGTCAGGTGGTTCTGTCGGCATTGCCTTCGATATCCCGGCCGAAACGGTGAAGACCGTGGTCGCGCAATTGCGCGACAAGGGCAGCGTCACACGCGGATGGATCGGCGTCCAAATCCAAACTGTGACTCCCGATCTTGCCGATAGTCTCGGCCTGAAGAAGGCCGCTGGAGCTCTGGTTTCCGAACCGCAGACCAATAGCCCCGCGGCAAAAGCCGGGATTGAAAGCGGCGACGTCATCACCGCAGTTGATGGCAAATCGATCGCCGACGCGCGCGAACTCGCTCGCAAAATTGGAACGATGGCGCCAGGCAGCTCGATCAAGCTCGATCTGATCCGTCAAGGTCAGGAGAAGACGGTGAACCTAACTCTCGGCACGCTGCCAAGTGAGCACCAGGCTGCGAACCACGACAACGATCGTCAAGGTTCCGACAACGCCATGCCCAAGCTCGGCATGACGCTGGCGCCGAGCAACCAAGTGTCCGGGTCGGAAGGTAACGGCGTAGTCGTTACCGCGATCGATCCGAACGGCGTTGCCGCCGATCACGGCTTCCAGGTCGGTGACGTGATCCTGGATGTTGGCGGCAAGACAGTCGCGAACCCGTCGGACATCCGCAAGCAGCTTGCTGAAGCGCACAAGGCGGGCAAGCACGCTTTGTTATTTCGGGTGAAGTCGCACGAAGGCACGCGCTTCGTTGCGCTGCCGCTCGGCAACGCCTGACGCAGTAGTGGGACATCCGCCGGCATCCGTCGCCCCCGCTGGCGGGCGTACCCGGGGGACGGGCTGCGAGGTCCGTCCCCGTCGAACACCGCCGCTGCTTCCCGGCGTTCGTCGCCCCCGCCGGGCGTAGTGGTCGAGGGGGTGGCGGGCTAACCCTCGCCACCCCCTCATTTTACCGGTCGATGCATACCCGGATTTAAAACGGCGATATTGCCGGGAGAATGGTGGGAAGCACTATGATGACCCAGTATGATCCGGCGATCGGCAGTCCCTTCGGACCGCCAGTCAGTCTCCTGAGCACCGCGGCACGTATGCGCCTTCTCATCATCGAGGACGACCGCGAAGCCGCCGACTATCTGGTCAAGGCCTTTCGCGAAGTGGGCCATGTTGCCGACCGCGCCACCGACGGGGAGGAGGGCCTCGCGCTCGGGCTCGACGGTCAGTACGACGTGATGATCATCGATCGCATGCTGCCGAAGATGGACGGATTGTCGATCATCGGCACTTTGCGCAGCAAATCCATTGAGACGCCGGTGCTGATCCTCTCCGCGCTCGGCCAGGTCGATGACCGGGTGAAGGGGTTGCGCGCGGGCGGGGACGATTATCTGGCCAAGCCGTACTCATTCTCGGAATTGCTCGCGCGCATCGAGGCGCTGGCACGGCGGCGTGGCAATCGCGGCGAAGAGACCGTCTATCGCGTTGGCGATCTCGAACTTAACCGGCTGTCCCACGAGGTGAAACGTGCCGGGCAGGAGCTGCAGTTGCAGCCGCGCGAATTCCGTCTGCTCGAATATCTGATGCGGCATGCCGGTCAGGTCGTCACCCGCACCATGCTCTTGGAAAACGTCTGGGATTATCATTTTGATCCGCAGACCAACGTCATCGACGTGCACATTTCACGGCTGCGTTCCAAGATCGATAAGGGATTTGCCCAGCCGCTGCTGCATACGGTGCGCGGGGCCGGCTACATGATCCGCGACGAGGCGAAGTAAGCCACTCCACTATTTTCCCGCCGGAGCGTGACGCCTCCGCGCTGTTCGAGGGAACCGGCGCGCGCTCAAATTGAAAGCTGATAACTGCGGAGTCCCGGCGGTTATTCGGCCGGGACGGCTTCACACTCTCCCAGCACACCGCCGGCGATCAGCGCCTCGATCCTTTCTGTCGGGATTTCCCATCCGCGCAGAACCGACCGAGTATCGGCGCCGACCTCTTCCGGTGCCGTCGGCTTGGCAGTTGGCGTCCTGGAAAAGCGCGGCGCTGGAGCCGGCTGCACCACGCCATCGATTTCGACGAAGGAGCCACGGGCAACATTGTGCGGATGGTGCGGCGCTTCCGCCATGGAGAGCACCGGTGCAAAACAGGCATCGGTTCCCTCCAGCACCACACACCACTCGTCGCGATTGCGCGTCTTGAAAAGCTTTTCAAGCGCACCGCGTAACTCGGGGCCTTCGTCGGTGGTGAAAGGCAGGCCAAGGCGATCAAACAAAACCTTGCGGAATTTCGCCTCGATCGCGGCGACCGAGATAAACCGCCCATCGGCGCATTCGTACACGTCATAGATCGCTGATCCGGAATCGAGCAGGTTGGTTCCCCGCTCGAGACTATGCCGTCCGCCGGCGTGCAGGCCGTAAAACAGCGTCATCAACGACGCTGCGCCCTCAGTCATCGCCGCGTCGACCACCTGACCTTTGCCGGAGCGCTGGGCTTCGAGCAGGGCGCAAGCCATACCGAAGGCGAGATACAGCGCGCCGCCGCCGAAATCCGCCACCAGATTGAGCGGTGGTGTGGGCTTCGATCCGGCGCGCCCGATGGCGTGCAGTCCACCGGCCAAGGCCAGGTAATTGAGATCATGGCCAGCGGCGTGCGCCAGCGGGCCGGTCTGTCCCCAACCGGTCATGCGGCCATAAACGAGGCGTGGGTTGCGCGCTAGGAGAACATCAGGGCCGAGTCCGAGCCGCTCCATCGTACCCGGCCGGAAGCCTTCGATCAGACCATCGGCCTTCGCCGCGAGATCAATGGCGAGCGCAATACCTTCAGGATGTTTTAGATCGACGGCCACGGATGGCCGCGAGCGGGTCAGCAACTCGAAGCGCGTCGGAACGGCGATGCCAAGATCGCTTGCGGAAACGCGGTCCAAGCGAATGACGCGGGCGCCAAGATCGGCAAACAGCATCGCCGCCATTGGTCCTGGGCCGATACCGGCGAACTCGACAATGCGAAGGCCTGTGAGCGGTCCCATTTGTCCATCCCGAATGCTAGAGGCGACGACCGTTAGTTTAGAGCAAGGTCAATCCGAGCAAAGCCGCACCGCCCAAGATTGCCGCCGAACCGAAAGCCGGCGCAATGACCGTGTCGCCGCCCGGAGCAATTTTTTCAACGGCGGCATAGACGCCGAACGCAGCCGCCCAGCGTAGATCCATCATCGAGACGCAGAACATCAGTGTCATCAGCGCCCAGCAGCACCCGACACAGAACAGGCCATGCCGAAGGCCCATCAGCAGCGCGCCGGTATAACCCTCGCGCCACTCCGCCATGATAAAAGCGAGCGGGCTGCGGCAGCCGCGCATGCATGCTGCCTTCACGGGGGTGAATTGGTAAAAGCCTGCCGTTAAAAGGGCCATCCCAGCAAGTATTGGGCTTGCATTCTGTGTCGTCGGCGTGAGGAAAGCGGCGCGATAAAGCTGCCACTGGGTGATCGCAGCCGTCGCGCTGAAGCATGACCAAACCAGAACGTACCCGCCGACGAAAATCAATGTTGGCGTGTAAGGCTCCCGCCGCGCGCGCCTTCGGCGGGCGATTGTCGCGTAAGCATCGACCACCGGGGCGGTTGCCGGCAGCATCATCGCTATCATCATGCTGATCCACATCAGCGACGACGATGCGACACCGGCTGTAGTCCACGCGCTGCCGCATAAAGCCTGCGCCAGGAACGGACTCCATGCCGGGAGGTCCGATGATTGCATCCAGGTGACAGACCACGCCGCCACAGTCGCCAGCAGCAGCGCCGCGTAAAGGACGGTTCGTTCCCTGGCCGACAGCACCGCGCCGCTCCTAGTTCTGGGTCTGGCGGTCCCATGGCTTTTGCCAAGTGAATTTTCCCGGGCCGATGTGCTCGAAGGGAATGTGCTTGGCCGACAGCGATGACCAATCCCATTTCAGTCCGAAGCCCTCGAAGACGTTCTTCTTCGCCTGGCCGACGGTGATGTCGCCCGGGCCGACTTCCGGCCGCGGCGCATTCGAAATTTTGCAGACCTTGCCGTCGGGGACCATCAAGTTACGGTAGGGGCCGCCTTCGCCGTCGATCATGCCCGGCACCCGTACCTTCCATTGTTCGTCGCTGAAGGTGACGTCGATGGGCACGAATTGGACGCCCATCTGCTCTTCGGTGAGGTCGCGCCATGCGGCGAAATGGCCGCCGACTTGGCCGGTGAAAATCAGTTCGAGCGCCTGACGCTGCCGCGCGTCGGCGCGCGCGTCGATCAGGAAGCCGAAATGCCGATTGCGTTCGGTGACTGCGCCGGTCCAGGCGCTAATGATGATGGCGTTGAGCCCGCTTAGCGGTACGTCGCCGTAATTTCCCTCGCGAATGATCCAGGTCAGCACGCCCTCGCAGGTCCCGGTCGTCGGCTTGGCGCCGAACACGCAAGGACAGCCGATGTTGCAACTGCACAGGTCGAACCAGTCGCCCTTTAATCGCCAATTCGGAATGGCTTCCGGCTGCTCGCTCATGGGTGCCTCCGTCGCGAACCTTTCCGGTTTTTCATTGGCGTTTGGGCAGGTGGTCTGGCAAAGGATCAGACAAAGAGGAATGTGCTCCTAACTCATTGTCAACTGGAAAAGCATATTTCATCTTCGACTGAAATCTGCCGGTTCAACCAGGCTGGCGGCGCGATGGGAGACCGGAACGATGGAAGACCACCCGATGGCGCTTTCGCTTGTCCGTGCCCGCAGCGGTAGGAGATTTTGATCTGTGGCTGCCCTCGGCAAGCTCCTGCGGACGACCGCGTTTCAATTGACGCTCGCGTATTTGTTGATCTTCATTCTCTTTGCGGTGTCGCTTCTAGGCTACTTCGCGCTGAACACGCGCCGGCTCATTACCGAGCAGATCACCAATCGGGTCAATGTTGAAGTCAATGTGTTGCGCGAGCAATACGAGCAAGGCGGCATCAGACGATTGGTGACCATTATCGATCAGCGCGCGCGTCGCCCCAGTTCGAACCTCTTGATGGTGACGACGCCGACCGGCGAGGAGCTTGCCGGCAATGTTGGCTCGTTGGAACCGGGCGTTCTCGACCACCCGGGATGGTTTGAGTTGTCTTACCGCCGGGCCGACGCGTCAGACGAGGCCCAGCATCGTGCGCTGGTCCAGGTCGTGGAGCTGCCGAGTGGCTTTCGCATTTTGGTCGGTCGCGATCTTGAAGAGCGCGAACGTATCTACGCGATTATCGCCAATGCCGGGCGCTGGTCATTCGCGCTGGTCGTCGTGCTCGGAGTGGCCGGCGGATTTTTTGTAAGCCGCCGGGTGCTCAAGCGGGTCGACGCGATGAGCGAAACCGCGCACACCATCATGGCCGGCGACCTCAGCGGTCGGTTGCCCGTAGCCGGCACCGGCGACGAACTCGACCGTCTCGCCGAGAATCTTAACGCCATGCTGGAACGCATCGAAGCGCTGATGCGCGGGCTGAAGGAAGTCTCCGACAACATCGCTCATGATCTGAAGACGCCGCTGACGCGGCTGCGCAATCGCTGTGAACAAGCGCTGCGCGTCACCAATCGCGACGCAGATTACCGTGCGACGCTGGAATCCACGATCGCAGAATCGGATGAGCTTATCCGGACCTTCGACGCTCTGTTGATGATCGCCCGCGCCGAATCCGGCCATGCGCGCGACAACATGGCCGATTTCGATGCGGCTGATATCGTGCGCGACATTGGCGAATTGTACGAACCGCTGGCCGACGAAAAGGGGCTGGCGCTCAAGGTCGAAACGCCGCTCACCGCACCGGTACGGGGCAATCGCGAGCTGGTAAGCCAGGCTTTGGCCAATCTCGTCGACAACGCCATCAAATATGCCGGGCCGGCGACGAGCAAGATCAAATGGCGCCACAGCCGAGATCGTCATCTGCGCTGGCGCCGAGGGCGAGCGCATCATGCTGACGGTATCCGATCACGGGCCCGGCATTCCTGAAGCGGACCGTGGCCGCGTGGTAGAGCGCTTTGTGCGGCTGGAGCAAAGCCGGTCGGAGCCTGGCTCGGGATTGGGCTTGAGCCTTGCATCCGCGGTCGCGAGACTGCATGGCGGCGAACTTACGTTTGAAGACAATCATCCGGGGTTGAAGAGCATCATCGCTTTACCGCGGGCCGGCCCGGCAAGGGCGTGATGCGGCGGTCCACTCCCGCCAAACGCCGGGTCAAGAAGCCCGACCGCTTGGGTTTGGCCGAGCGACTTGGGGAGTTGCCGCGCGGTAGAAAGACTGGACGGGGACTGCCTTTCTCATCAGCCGAAGGTCGCGCGCGCCTGGCAGCGTGGCTGGAGAGCCTTAAGCGAACGGCGGCTGGCAAAGCCCTTAAATCGCTGGTCGACGAGCATCAGCCGCTGGCGGCTTTGCTCGGAGGTGTCGCCGCGGAAGCTCCCTATCTTTGGGATTTGGTGCGTGCTGATCCGTTGCGCTTGGTCGGCTTCCTCACACATGACCCCGAGGACGAATTGGCCAAGCTCCTGGCGACGGTGCGGGCCGACGCTGCGCCGGCCCGCAATTCTGATGCAGTGATGCGAAGCCTCCGCCGAATGAAGGCTGGAGCAGCTCTTCTTATCGCTCTGGCCGATATTGGTGGCGTTTGGCCGCTTGCGCGCGTGACTACGGCGCTCACCGATGTGGCCGAGACCGCGCTCGGCGAGGCAGTCCGTTATCTGCTCCGCGAGGCGTTACGTGGCGGCAAGCTTGTGTTGCGCGATCTGCAACATCCTGAAAGCGGCTCCGGCTATATCGTATTGGCAATGGGGAAAATGGGTGGCTACGAGCTGAATTTCTCCAGCGATATCGACCTCATGATCTTTTTTGATCCGTCGGTGTCGGCACTAACGCCCCGTCTTGAAGCTGTACCGTTCTTCGCGCGGCTCACGCGTGAACTGGTGAAGCTTTTGCAGGAGCGCACGGCGGACGGCTATGTCTTTCGTGTCGACCTGCGGCTTCGTCCCGATCCATCTTCCACTCAAGTTGCGATCTCAACCGACGCGGCCCTCAATTATTACGAAAGCCGGGGACAGAACTGGGAGCGTGCGGCGCTGATCAAGGCGCGGCCTTGCGCTGGCGATCGCGAAGCCGGCGAGCGGCTTCTCCGCGAGCTATCGCCTTTCGTCTGGCGCAAATATCTCGATTACGCAGCGGTAGCCGACGTGCACGCCATGAAGCAGCAGATTCACGCCTATCGCGGACACGGCGAAATCGCGGTCGAGGGCCACAACGTCAAGCTCGGCCGCGGCGGCATTCGCGAGATCGAGTTTTTCGCACAGACCCAGCAGCTCATCGCCGGCGGGCGCAACATTGCGCTACGCGGCCGTGAGACGGTAGCGACGCTAGCCGCGCTCGCCACCGGCGGCTGGATCGATGCAGAGACACGGGACGAGTTGACGACCGCGTATGAATTTTTGCGCCGCGTCGAACATCGGCTGCAAATGATAGCTGACGAACAGATACATACGTTACCCGCGGATCGCGATGCACTCGAAGCGTTCGCCCGCTTTCTCGGCTTCGCAAGCCGCGACACCTTTGCCGTTGCCCTGCTGGCACAGCTGCGCACGGTTGAAAAGCACTATGTCAGATTGTTCGAAAGTGCGCCGGATTTGCTCGCGCAACAGCAGAACCTGTCGTTTGAGAACCTTGAGGACGAGGGAGAGACGCTCGATCGCCTTGTAGAAATGGGCTTTCGGCAACCTCGCGAGGCGGCGGCGGCTGTGCGGCGCTGGCACGCGGCGACTTATCGCGCCTTGCGTGGCGAGCAGGCACGGAAAAATCTGGCCGAACTTGTCCCAGTCATCATCGACCAGTTCGCGCGCGCGGAAAATCCGGATGGCGCCCTTGCCGCATTCGATCATTTCCTGGCCGGCTTGCGCGGCGGGGGTCGGTTCCTGTCATTGCTGCGGCAAAATCCTGACCTCGTCCGCTTCATTGCGCTCCTCCTTGGTACTGCGCCTCGGCTTGCCGACATTCTGGCCCAGCATCCCCATGTCATCGACCCGCTGATCGAGCCCAATGCCTTTGCCGTGTTGCCAGATGCGAGACACCTCGAAGTCGCCCTGGCGCGGTCGCTCGGCGAGACCCGGCGTTACGAGGAAATGCTCGATGCGATCCGCTTGTTTGGCCAGGAGCAAATGTTCCTGATCGGCGCGCGCATTCTGTCGGGATCGGTGGCGGCCGAGCAGGCCGGTGAGGTGTTTGCCGGCCTCGCCGACGTTCTCATTCGTGCGTTACATGCTCGCGTGGAAAACGATTTCGTCGCGACCCACGGCCACGTCCGCGGTCAGGAGACCGCGATCGTCGCGCTTGGCCGGCTCGGCGCCCGCGAGATGACCGCGAGCTCGGACTTAGACCTGATCGTGATCTACGACTTTGACGCCGAGCATCCAACCTCGGACGGCAAGCGTCCGCTTTACGGCGCACAATATTTTGCGCGCCTGACCCAGCGACTGATCAGCGCGCTCACGGTGCAAACCAATTACGGCGTGCTCTACCACGTCGATATGCGGCTGCGGCCTTCTGGCCGCTCCGGTCCGCTGGCGACGCAGATCGCCGGCTTTATCAGCTATCAAGAACGTGAAGCGTGGACCTGGGAACACATGGCGTTGACACGCGCCCGCGTCGTCTCCGCCTCGCCGGCGTTCGCCGCGCAGGTCGAAGCGGCGATCTATGACGTGCTCAGCCACAAACGCGACGCACGCGCCATTGCCGCCGACGTTATTGAGATGCGGGCGGCAATCGCACAGGAAAAGGGCGATGCGGATCCGTGGGATCTCAAATACGCCGCCGGTGGCTTGGTCGACATCGAGTTTATCGCCCAATATCTGCAGCTCATCCATGCGGCCGAAGTGCCGGAAATTCTCGACACTTCGACGGCGCGCATGCTGGAGAAGGCCGCGCGCGCCGGCGTGCTCAAGACGGAAGACGCAGCCGTGCTCCGCCCGGCCGTTCGGCTGTTCCATGACCTGACGCAGATTCTCCGGCTCTGCCTGCCCGGCTCGTTCGATCCCAAGGCAGCGAGCGCCGGGGTGCTCGGCTTACTCGCGCGCGCGGCCGACCTGCCAGATTTCGCGGCGTTAAACGCTTATGTTGTGGAAACCGAACGCCAGGTTCGCGAAAGCTTTATGCGGATTTTGCGAACGGGATAGTTTCCGCCTGAGTCGCGTCATGAGGTAGGGCGAGGCACGCCTCCCGCGGCAGCCGCACCACGACCATCGTGCCGGTTCCGAGCACTGAGCGAATCCGCATTCGGCCGCCGTGCAGTTCGGTGAGCGATTTGGCAATCGCAAGACCGAGCCCCGATCCCTGGTGGCGCTTGGTCAGCTGACTTTCCACCTGCTCGAACGGCCGGCCGAGCTTGTGCAGCGCATCCTTCGGGATGCCGATCCCGTTGTCCTCGATGGCAATGGTCACGTGGCCGCGATGCGTCCGCCCGCGAACGGTGACAGCGCCACCGTCGGGCGTGAACTTCACTGCATTGGACAGCAGATTGAGCGCGATCTGCTTGAGCGCTCGGCGATCGGCTTTCAGTTCAATACCGGCCGCAAAGTTGGAACGAAGCGTCAGGCCCTTTTCATTGGCCCGCCCCAGGACGACTCGAAGCAAGTTGGCCACGATCTGATCGAGTTCAACGGTCTCCGGATGGAGGTGGATGCCGCCGGCCTCGATTTTCGACATGTCGAGAATGTCGTTGATGACGTCGAGCAGGTAGCGGCCGCTTTCGCGAATGTCGCGGGAATATTCGCGATATTTGTCCACACCGAGCGGTCCGAACATCGCCGCTTCCATTATTTCGGAGAAGCCGATGATGGCGTTGAGCGGCGTGCGCAGCTCATGGCTCATATTAGCCAGGAACTTCGATTTGGTTTGATTGGCCTCTTCGGCTCGGTTCTTTTCCTCGGCATACTTCTTAGCGAGGTCGGCCAATTCGTCGGTCTGCCGCTCGAGCGCCTGCTGCGATTGGCGCAAATCGTTGATGGTCGCAATCCGCCTTTTCTCACCGTCCATGAGCTTTTGCTCATGCTGTTTGATTTTGGTGATGTCGGTGCCGACACAGACATAGCCACCGTCCTTGGTACGGCGCTCGCTGATATGCATCCAGCGGCCGTCGTTGAGTTGCGCCTCGAAGGTGCGTGCGCCCTGCGCCTCATTGTCTTCGTTGGCGATGGTAGTGCGAATGATTGCTTTCTTGCCGGCGGCGACGACCCTCTCGTAGGGCGTGCCGGCGACCACTGCCGCATCCGGGAGCCGGTGCAGTTCCTGGAAATATGAATTGCACAGCACCAGCCGATTCTCGGCGTCCCAGAGCACGAAGGCTTCCGGTATGGTCTCGATGGCATCGCGCAGCCTCAAATCCGCTGCCGTCGTTTTTTCGACCAGGTTTTTCTGTTCCGAGACGTCAACGGCAATTCCGATCACGTGAAGACCGGCTTCGCCTTCCTGGCATGCCAGTTCACAACGCACCCGCAGCCATAACCAGCGGCCGTCGGCGTGGCGCATGCGGAAGGCGTGGTCGATCGAGGCGAGCTCGCCGTCTGCGAGCTGCCGGGCAAGCTCGTAAAGGTCGATGTCACCTTCGTGCACCAACGCATTGAGCTCGCCGAAGGTCAGCAGATCATCCTTCGCCGGCAAGCCAAGAATGTCGAACATCGAGTGCGACCAGAACACGCGACCGCGTGCCAGGTCCCAATCCCACAGTCCACAGCGGCCGCGATTGAGCGCCGTATCGACGCGGCCCCGCACAGTATCGTGGATGAGGTCAGCTTCGCGCGCGCGTGTGGCTTGCCAATGAAACGCGAAGCCAAGGATCAGCACCACGAAACCGGTCGTGGCAGACAGCGTGATGGTGAGTGCGGTGCTCGAACGCCAACCGGCAAGCGCGCTGCTTGCGGTTTCGATCACAGCGACGACGCCAAGCGGATTTTGCAACGATCGCACCGTGGCGAAAGCGGATGCTCCGTCAGGCAACGTGATCTCGAGCGTGCCGGCGGCAGCGCCAAAGGTGGTCAGCGGCTGTGACGGTCCGAGCAAATCGATGAGCGCACGTCCGATCTGTCGCGGATCGTTCGGCATAGTGGCGATGATCCTGCCGTCGGAATCCGCGACAAGAATCTCGCGGTCGCCGTTCGCTGCCCATGCCGGCAGCGCATGCTCGATCGCCCCCGAAGTGCGGTCGGAATTTCCCCTTAGGTTTCTTGCCGGACGATCGAACTCAAGCGCGAGATTGTCGGCAAGGGCCTCGATGGCGCGGCGCGCTTCGACGGTCGCCTGGCGACGCTGCTCGAGCACTTGAACTGCGGCGCCGACGCAGATCGTGATCAGAAAGGCGATGATGAGAACGGGGACTGCGCGCCGCAGCACCGGCTCGGCGCTGAGAAGCCGTCGATACGCGGGTTTGGCAATCGATTTTGCCAGCCCCTGAATCAAATCGGGTCGTAAAGACGCACTCGCCGCTTCGGCGCGCGCCATAGCCAGCCTCCGTTCGGACGGTCCCCTGCACCGCGATCGGAAGGATGTGCCACATCTCTTTCCAGAATCACGTCAATAAGAATCGATGCGCGCTGATTTGTCGAGAGTCTGGAGTCAATATTTTATTGAACACTATCCCACGTTTTTTTTGACGCGCGGGTTGGACGGAAATCATCGCCGTCACGGTGACACCTGCTGGGCAGGCATTGAGGTCGTGATTTTTGAGTCCAATCAAAGACGTGCCCGGCGGGGGCCGGCACTCCAAAAGCCCGAGGCATTGATCAATGCAGCGTCAGCGCCTGATAACCGGCAACGAGGAGTTCGACGGCGATCAGGACGACGATGATGATTTCCAGCCGCATTGACCGCTTGGTGTCGATGATATCGGTGAGGACTTCCGCGGTTTCGGCGATGACCGCAAGTTTACGCGCCAGCGCCTCGGCGCGCTCTTTCAGCTCGTATTCGTCCTCCAGCCGGGCATAGAGCCGGTCGAGATCGGGACGATCCCAGACCACGTCTGGTTTTTCTGCGACCGCAACGCGGCCAGAAACACGATGCTGAACCAGCAAGGCATTGCCGACGTGTTTGAGGATGGTCCGGCGACCGGCGACGACGCGGCCGCGTTCGGCAAGCTGCCGGGCAAACGGCTCGACCAGTTCGAAGACCGCGGCGACTTCGCGCTCGTCGCGCGCCAGAACCACACTCTTCGACAACGCATCGGCAATGACGATCAAGTGGTCGGGCGTCATCGTCTTCAGCGTGATCGGCCCGCCCGGAGGAATTTGATCGTCCTTGTCGGGAGCGAGCTCGATCAGCACGCTTTCTTCCTCGGGCGGCTTGACCGGGCGGATCAAACGGCGCTGCAGGCTGCGAAGGACTTCGTCCTCCTCTGCCGCCGTAAGCCCCATGACCACCGCAACGCCATAGCGAAACAAAGTCACGAAGCCTTCGGCGCCAAACTTGTAGGTCAAGGGCGCGGTCGAAACGACGCCGTTGTGCTCAAGGTTCGACGTATCGACGCGATCGCTCAACAGCAGCGCTTTGACCCGTCGCCGGGTCTTGGTGGGTGAGTTGTCGGTCATGATGGGTGTCTTCGTCCGGCTACGCGGTGCGATAACTAATGTCGGTATCGCGAGCCCGATGCGCAATTCCGCAGGGGCTTAGCACCGAGCGTAATACCGGCCTAGTTTTCGGCCAGCGTGCGTGCGACGATATCGCGAACGTCAGGCGACAGCGTCGGCGCTGCGGCGACGCGACGAAGCGTGGCTTCGGCGCGGTCGCGGCGTAGCGGTTCGAGTGCGCGCCAGGAGCGGAACGCACCCATCAGGCGCGCGGCCACCTGGGGGTTCTTCGGGTCGAGCGTGAGTACGATGTCGGCGACGAAGTCGTAGCCGGCGCCATCGGCGCGGTTGAACTGGGTGTGGTTGACTTGCGCAAACGATCCGATCAGCGACCGCACACGATTTGGATTGGCCATGGAAAAAGCCGGGTGCGCGGTCAAAGTGCGCACACGATCGAGCGTCGCGGGCTCGGGGATCGCCGCTTGCAGTGCCAGCCATTTGTCGATGATCAACGGATCGGCGGAATAGCGGGCGTAGAAGTCCGCGATGGCCTCCGTGCGCTCGGGCCGATCGTACTGGGCCAGCGTCTCCAGCGCGGCCATGCGATCGGTCATATTGTCGGCGTCGCGATACTGCGCAAACGCGCGGGCGATCGCTTCGTTTTGCTGCGTCGCGGCCAGAAGGTCGAGGCAGACGTTCTTCAGCGTCCGCTTTCCGGCGCTCGTTGCGTCCGGCGAGTAGGGACTGGCACCGATCATGCGCCGATAGGTATCAGTAAGCGCGGTACCAAGCCGCTCGCCGATCGCGGCGCGCAAGTGCCGGCGCGCGGCAAAGATGGCGTCCGGATCGACATTGCGCCCGATCTCGCGGGCGATGTCGCTCTCGCTCGGAGGATTGAGTGTCAGCGCGATGAAAGCGGGCTCGAGGCTTCGGTCGGCAAGGTTCGCGCTGAGCGCGGCGATCAAGCCGTCGTCAGTGCGCGGACTCCTATTTTGCCGCAGCGTCGCGACGTTCGCGGTCAATAAGGACATCCCAAGTGTCTGCACCGCCTGCCAGCGATTGAAGGAATCGGAGTCCTGCGCCGCAAGGAAACGAAGGTCGTCCGGTTCGATCGGCAGCGAAAGCTTGATCGGGGCTGAAAAACCGCGGTTGAACGATGGGATCGGCTGCTCGCTGACGCCGGTGAAGACGAAACTCTGGTTCGACCTCGTCACCTCGATCACGCCGCGATCGAGCGGATGGCCGTCGAGCGTCAGCGGCAGGTCGCCGCCGTCCTTCCCGACTAGCCCGACGGCCAATGGAATGACCACCGGCGCCTTATCCGGCTGACCGGGAGTTGGTGGCGTTGTCTGGGAGATATCGAGCCGGTAGGTTTTGGCGCGCGCATCATAATGCGGCGCCACCACGACGTCGGGCGTGCCGGCCTGGGTGTACCAGCGCATGAATTGCGAAAAATCGCGATGGCTCACATCGGCGAAGCACTGCACGAATTGCTCGACCGTGGCTGCTTCGCCGTCGTGCCGCTCGAAGTAGAGGTCCATTCCTCTGCGGAACAGCTCCGGTCCGAGCAGTACCTTAATCATGCGCACGACTTCGCCGCCTTTGTCGTAGACGGTGGTCGTGTAGAAGTTGTTGATCTCGTGATAGACCTCGGGCCGTACCGCATGCGCCAACGGGCCGGCATCCTCGACGAATTGATGCGATCGCAATGCCCGTACGTCGCCAATGCGCTCCACCGCCCGCGAACGTTGATCGGCTGAGAACTCCTCGTCGCGAAAAACCGTGAGGCCTTCTTTCAGACACAGCTGAAACCAGTCGCGGCAGGTGATGCGATCGCCGGTCCAGTTGTGAAAATATTCGTGCGCGATTACCGCCTCGATATGAGCGTAATCGGTGTCGGTTGCGGTCGCCGGCGAGGCGAGCACATATTTATCATTGAAGACATTGAGGCCCTTGTTTTCCATCGCGCCCATATTGAAGGCCGAGACCGCGACAATCATGAAAATATCGAGATCGTATTCGCGCCCAAACGCCTCTTCGTCCCAGCGCATCGCGCGCTTGAGGCTGTCCATGGCGTAGTGCGCGCGATCTTCCTTGCCCGGCTCCACATAAATGTGCAGTGCGACGTTGCGGCCGGAGATGGTGGTGAAGCTATCGGTAATGCGTCCAAGTTTGCCGCCGACCAGCGCGAACAAATAGCAGGGCTTCTTGAACGGGTCGTGCCAAAGGGCGAAATGCCGATTGGTGCCGGGCACGTCGCCTTGCGCGATCAGATTGCCGTTGGAGAGAAGAACGGGCGTCTCGGTTTTGTCAGCCTCGATACGCGTCGTGTAGACCGCCATAACGTCGGGCCGATCGAGGAAGTAAGTGATCCGGCGGAAGCCCTCGGCCTCGCACTGCGTGCAATACGTCGCGCCTGCGCGGTAGAGGCCCATGAGCTGGGTGTTCGCCGTCGGATCGACGATGGTCTCGATCGTCAGCTCGAAGGGGCGGTTTGGCGGCTGCGCAATCGTCAGCCGCTCGGGCGTGGCGAGGAAACTGTCACTCGGCAGCGGCTTGCCGTCGAGCGCGAGCGAGCGCAGCTTCAACGCCTCGCCATCCAGCACCAGCGGCGCCGGCGTGCCGCCGCTGCTCGGCTTTAGCTTGAGCTTGGCGCGGACGGTTGTTGCGGCCGGATCGAGCGATACGTCGAGATCGACGGTTTCGATGAGCCAGTCCGGCGGGCGGTAATCCTTGAGACGGATAGGACGCGGTTCTTCGGTGCACATGATCGGCTTGATGTAGAAGCTTTGCCGGCTAATTGAAAGCGCAGGTCATAAGCCTCGTGGCGCGCAGGAAGGGCTCCACTATCGTCCGGGCTCGGCATGGCCGATGACGCGGGCGATGCTGGGAAAGCGCCGGCGCAACCGCCGCTCGGCGGTGTCAACCAAGTCATGCACCGTGCTGACGGACAGGGTCGGGTCGACGCGGCAATGAAAATTGACAATTTCGCCATCGCTGGTTTCGCGCACGCGGACGTCGTGCACTTCTCCGAGCCCGGTGATGTCCGTGGCAAGCTCGCCAAGCGCGCCGTCAATTTCTGCAACCCGCTCGGCTGCCGCGTCGTGCCCGGCGAGCACGACGGCCGGCAGGGGCTCGATGTGTGTTTCCACTTCGACGTCCGGGCCAAGCTCCTCGCGGATCGCCTCTTCAAGCTGGCTTGCGGTTTCGTGCGCGGCGTTGAGCGGCAATGTGCCTTCGACTTCGAGATCGAACGACACCGAAAGTCGATCGGCCAGCGCCTGCACGGCAACGTGGTGCACCGCCAGGCTCCGGTTGCGCGCAATCAACATGACGCGTTCGCGCACTGTTTCGTCATCAAGCGCGCGCGGCTCGGTGGTGATCGTGATCTCGGTCTCCGGCAGTCCGGCGCGCACCGCTTGCGTCAACCGATCCTTGATTGCAGCGACCCGCTCGAGCGGCAAAGTGCGGCTGACGCCGACGGCGAGATCGACGAACAGCACAGGGCCGGCGGGACGCACACGCACGCGCTCAACGGCAACGATACCCGGCACGCGGCGTGCGATCGCGGCTACGCGCTCGCTGACGCCGGCCGGCGCGGTATCGGTCAAACTGTCGATGGTGCGCCGTCCGAGCCGCAAACCAGCGATGCCGATGAAGATCGCGACGACCAGAGCGGCCACTGCATCGGCCTGCGAATAGCCGAGTGCGACGCCGCCTAAACCGATCAGCACCGCGATCGACGACCACATGTCGGAGCTGAAATGCAGCGCATCGGCTTCGAGCGCCTGGCTCGATGTCTTCCTGGCCACGCGGGTCAGCGTGCGTGCGCGGAAGAAATCGACGACGACCGACGCGGCGATGATGGCGAAAGCGGCGGCGGTGGCTTCAACCGCGTGAGCGCGTTCACCGAACAACCGCTGCGCCGCCTCGTAAATGACCACTACTGCGAGGAGAAACAAAAACGCGGTTTCGGCGAGCGCGGCCACGCTTTCGACTTTGCCGTGGCCGTATTGGTGCTCGGCGTCGGCCGGCTTTCCGGACACGCGCAGGGCGATATAGGTCAGAACAGTCGCCGCAAGATCGATCAGGGAATGTCCGGCCTCCGACAGGATGGCGAGCGAGCCGGTGAGTAGGCCGACAATGGCCTTCGCCACGGTCAGCCCGGCCGAGGCGGCAATCGATCCGAGCGCAACCTTTTCCTTTTCGTTCATCACAGCGGCTTAGCGCGGTTAGGTGACCGCGGAAATACCCGCTTGCAACGCAATGTATGCGGAGAGGCAATTCACAAGCGTTTGGAGCCGTGCGAAGCGGCTGTCTCGCACGCGCTTGAAGAACCCGATATACCGAAAATCGCCGACGGCACGGAGCGCGAACACCGCCGCAATCAGCTGAACGGCAACTTGAACCAAATCGCGCCGGTAAGGCAACGCAGGCAGGGCGAATCATCCGATCCGAACGGCCAGCAACGGGGCTATGTCCGGGCGAAGAACGATCGCGGCATCGAACCCTTGCGAAACGCGGTGAACGGTAGGGTAGGGTGGGGTGCGGTGAACGGTAGGGTGGGGTTATGAGCGCTTCCCCGCATCACGACGATGGCACAGCGCTCTCGTCATCGGGCGCAGGTGGTGTCAGCAGGTCATAATCCGCGAGCGGCGGCTGGAGCACCGTTGCTTCCTGTAACCGATCAATTTCGGTCGCGGTGGTGACGCTGTGCGGCGGCGGCTTGTCGCTGACATGAGTGATGAACAAAGGCGACGACGCTGTGTTTGCTTCGCGCAATGTGCGGCGCCGCGCCAGAAACAGGCTTTGCAGCGAAGGCGTGCGGCCGGTGACCACCACCGTCGTCGCTTTCAAGCCTTCCGTTTTGATCAAGTCGAAAAGCAGCGCAGCTTTGTCGGTAGGCAGCCGCACACAGCCATGAGAACCGGGGTTGCCGATGCGGCTCGCATCGAGAATGCCGTGAACGGCGTGGCCATGAAGATCGAAGAACACCGTGTAGGGCATTGGCGCCCGGTTGTACTCTTGCGAGCGATGATCGGCGTCCATGCGGTTGGCGCGGAACGTGCCGTTGGGCGTTTCGGTGTGGCCCGGCAGGCCCGTTGAAACAGGCCATGTAAATAGCCGCGCGCGATCGACCGTGATCGTCATTCGCTGCGCGTCTTTGTCCACGTAGATCAGGACTTCGGCGGAAGCTGACCCGCACAAGGCACTCGCAAACGCAGCGGCGAGCGTCGCCGCGAACACTATGGATGGCATGGTCGCACCGATGGGTTGGCGATCAGAGGGTTGGCACCAAAATACTCAATGCTTTTCGGAATACTTCAGGGGCAAACAGTTCCCCACCCGGACCGGCTAACGCAGCCGGAAAGCATTCGTTCCGTCCCGATTTGCAATTTTTGCTTGCCCAAATTCGGATGGTCCTACCCCCCTGACGAAATGACTGAGCGACTATGTCCCCTTCAAGGGGAAAAACGGAATTCGCGTGGTCGCCCACCGAAGTAGGTGCTTCGACCTCGGCGGTAAAAACTCAAGGCCTGACCGGCTCTCCTTTACCAAAATCAGTGAGAGAGCATCCAAGGGCGGCGCGTCGGGTAGCTCTTTGACGCAGTACGATCGGAGTTGCCGCCCTTTCGGTTGTCAGAGCGCAATGATTTTCCCGAGCAGCAACTGCAGCCACTGCCGTGAGTCTTTTTCAAATCGGATAGGGCCCGTGGCGCCGATGCGCTCCGCTCGTTGGTCGCATGCGCCAATCTCCGCTCGCTCGACATGGTCGCAAGATACGGCACCGTGAGGAAAGCCCGCGGTGCATTTTTGCCGCAGGCCGGACAGGCGAATGGCAGTTCGCATTCCGCCATCGGCCGCATCTCGGTGAATGGGCCGCACCGGCCACAAAGATAATCATAAACCGGCATTGTGTTCCTCGTCGTGCTCTTACGTCATTTGTCAGGCGACATCGGAATATCGATCCCGCCCTTAACGTGCTTGATCGGTCCTGCTGCGCTCGGCATCACGTCGAAAGCAAAGATATCGGTCGGAAGCCAAAGCGTAGCGCAAGCGTTAGGGATGTCGACGACGCCAGAGATATGACCTTGGCACGGCGCAGTTCCAAGGATCGCGTAAGCCTGGGCAGGCGAATAACCGAATTTGGTCAGATATTCGATGGCGTTGAGGCAAGCCTGACGATAGGCGATATGGACATCGAGGTAGTATTGCTTGCCTTGCTCGTCGACCGAGATGCCCTCGAAGATGAGATAGTCGTTATAAGTCGGGACGATTGGTGACGGCTTGAAGATCGGGTTCTTGATCCCGTATTTGGCCATGCCGCCTTTGATGAGATCGACTTTCAGGTGCAGCCATCCCGCCATCTCGATGGCGCCGCAGAAGGTGATTTCGCCGTCGCCCTGGCTGAAGTGAAGGTCGCCCATCGAAAGGCCGGCGCCGTTCACATAGACCGGGAAAAACACCCGCGAGCCACGCGACAGATCCTTGATGTCGCAATTGCCCCCGTGTTCGCGAGGTGGAACCGTGCGCGCGCCCTCGGCGGCGATCTTGTTCTTCACGTCGCCCTTGGCGGTGCCACAATGCGCGGTAACCGGAAACGGCGGATTGGCCAGCGGCGGGACGCGGGTTGGATTGGTGTCGATCAGCGCCTGCTCGCGCGCATTCCATGCTTCGAGCATTTTTTGGTCTGGCAGGCAGCCGATCAAACCCGGATGGACAAGGCCGGCGAAACTGACGCCGGGGACGTGCCGGGAATGGGTATAGAGACCCGAAATGTCCCAGATCGACTTCTGCGCCAGCGGAAAGTGATCGGTCAGGAATCCGCCGCCATTCTTCTTGGAAAAGAAGCCGTTGAACCCCCACGGACTCTCCGGAAGGATGCCGATGTCGAGAATGTCGACGACGAGGAGATCGCCTGGCTCGGCGCCGTGGACACCAATCGGCCCCGACAGAAAATGAACGATGCTGAGATCGATGTCGCGGACATCGTCGGCGGATTCGTTGTTTTTGATGAATCCTCCGGTCCAGTCGTAAGTCTCCATGACGAAATCTTCGCCCGGCTTCACCCATTCGATGATCGGGACATCCGGATGCCACCGGTTGTGGATCATGGGGTTTTTGTAAGGGGATTCCGAAAGGTCAAGCTTCACGATCGTTTTGGACATTTCAGCTCCTTCGACGCTAATTGGTGAACTTCAAATTCAACCCACCTCGGCCTTTTGGAGATCCGTTTACACGGCGAGGAAACGGGCGATCACCGCCTCGTCGACATGTTCACGCGTATCGGCATGAACGATGCGGCCTCCTTCCATGACCAGAATGCGATCGGCGATGTCGAGAATGAAGCTCAGCACCTGCTCGCAAACAACGATGCAGATGTTGCGAAGGCTGCGAATTTCGCGAAGCAGCCGCGCCATGTCCTTGATGATCGACGGCTGAATGCCCTCGGTGGGCTCATCCAGCAACAGTACCTTCGGATCGCTGGCCAGCGCCCGCGCAATCGCCAATTGCTGCTGCTGGCCGCCGGAAAGGTTGCCGCCCCGCCGTTTGGCGAAATCCGCCAGTATGGGAAACAAGTCAAAGATTTCGGAGGGAATGTCGCCCTTGCCCGTGACCACGCGGCCAGTTTCGATGTTCTCCTTAACCGTCATGGTGCCGAAAATTTGCCGCCCCTGCGGCACATAGGCGAGCCCGTGCGCAACGCGCTGGTAACTGGGCAATCCCGCGATGTTCGCACCATCAACGATGATCTGTCCGGAACGTGCCGGCATAACGCCAATCAGCGATTTCATCAGTGTCGATTTGCCCATGCCGTTGCGTCCCACGAGCGCAACGATCTCGCCGGCGTTCGCCGAGAGATCGATCCCATGCAGGACTTCGCTTTGCCCGTAGGCCGCAGAAAGATTGTGAACTTCCAGCATCTGCCCCACCTCAGTGCCCGAGATAAACTTCTTTGACCTTCGGATTGTTCTGAACCGACTGCATGTCACCCTCAGCCAAGACTTTGCCCTGGTGCAGGACCGTCACTCGATGGGCGATACTCTCGACGAACTTCATGTCGTGCTCGATGACGATGACGGAGCGGTTCTTGATGATTTCCTTGAGCAGTTCCGCGGTCTTCGCACGCTCGGATACGCTCATTCCGGCGACCGGCTCGTCGAGCATGAGGAGTTCAGGGTCCTGAATGAGCAGCATGCCGATCTCAAGCCACTGCTTCTGGCCGTGGCTGAGCGTTTCGGCGGACCGATCGAGTTGCTCTTGCAAAAAGATCATCGCTGCAACCTCGCGCACGCGCTCGATAACCTCGTCGGTGCGCTTCCAGAACAGCGCGCCGGCAACATTGCGGCCGCGCGGCACCGACAATTCGAGGTTCTCGAAAACGGTGAGGTCTTCGTAGATGGTCGGAGTCTGAAACTTGCGACCGATGCCGTGGCGGACGATTTCCTGCTCCTTCCAACCGGTGATTTCCTGATTTTTGAATTTGATTGAGCCATCGGAAACCCGGGTGCGGCCGCAAATCAGATCGAGCACGGTGGTCTTGCCGGCGCCGTTCGGCCCGATGATCACGCGCAGCTCGCCGTAGTCGATGTAAAGGTTGAGGCCGTCCACCGCCTTGAAACCATCGAAGGAGACCGCGACGCTTTCGAGGGCGAGCAGGAAGTCGGTGTTGGAAGCCATCGCGATCGCTCTCCCTTATTCAGCTGGCGCTGGCGCCGGGCTTGCCTGGTCGCGGCCGTCGCTCTTCCACGATCCGAAGCCTTTCCACGATCCTAGCTTCGGGATGATCTGGTCGGTCATGATCCCGGCGAGCCCGCGAGGAAAGAAAACGACCACAGCAATGAATAATCCGCCCATTGCGAACAGCCAGAGCTCGGGGAACGCCTCCGAGAACAGGGTCTTGGCCCAGTTCACCAGGAGCGTACCCGCGACCGCACCAACGATAGAATTGCGGCCACCAACCGCGCAGAAGATGACCATATCGATCGACGGCACGATGCCGACGAACGACGGCGACATGAAACCGACTTGCAGGGTGAACATTGCCCCACCGACGCCCGCCATCGCCGATGCCAGGCAGAATATGAAAATCTTGTAGTTGGCGACATCGTAGCCCGAAAAGCGGACGCGATCTTCCTTGTCGCGCGTAGCAACCAGGATTCGGCCAAGCTTGCTGGCGAGCACGAAGCGAGCCAGGAACATGGTGCCGAGCAGCAGCACGCAGCAAACGAAATAGAGAATGTACTTCGCACTATCGGTCCGGATGTCCCAGCCCAGCAATGTGCGCAGGTCGGTGATGCCGTTGATGCCGCCGGTGTAACCTTGCTGACCGACGATCAGGATCGTCATCACCAGCGCTAGCGCCTGCGTGATAATGGCAAAGTAAACGCCGCCCACGCGCCGCTTGAACATGGCCGCGCCGACGATGAAGGCCAAAACCGTCGGCACAGCAATCACGGCGACCAGCGCGAAAGGCAGCGATTTGAAGGGAACCCAGAAATACGGCAGCGCCGTGAGCTGATTCCAATCCATGAAGTCGGGAATACCCGGCGTTGACTGGATCTTCGTATTGGCGACGCTCGATGCCTCGAGCTTAAGAAAGGCGGCCATGCAATACCCGCCAAGTCCGAAGAACAGCCCCTGTCCCAGGCTGAGAATACCGGTGTGTCCCCAACACAGAACCAGGCCGATGGCGACAAAAGCGTAGGTGAGATACTTGCCGACGAGATTGAGCCGGAAGATGTCGAGCACAAGCGGCAGGAAGACCAGAATGAGGACGGCGACCAACGCAATACCGATCAATTCAAGTCGACGAGCATCGATACGGCCGGACATCAGCGTTACTTTCTCACCTTGAGGGCGAACAATCCCTGCGGGCGCAGCATCAGGATACCAATGACGATAAGGAGGGTGAGCACTTTCGCCATCGATCCTGTGAGGAAGAATTCCAGCGTCGATTGTGACTGCGAAATGGTGAGCGCCGATGCGATTGTGCCGAGCAGGCTCTGCGCGCCGCCGAAGACCACGACCAGGAACGTATCGACGATGTACAGCTGGCCGGCGGTCGGCCCGGTCGAGCCGATCATGGTGAAGGCGCTGCCGGCGATGCCGGCAATACCGCATCCGAGGCCGAAGGTGAATCGATCAATCCGCCGCGTATCGATGCCGGCGGCGCCGGCCATGGTGCGGTTCGCCACCACACCGCGCACCTGCAATCCCCAGCGCGACCGGTACATAAGCACGGCGACCGCCGCGGTGATGAGCAGCGTCAGGCCCATGACGAAGAGGCCGTTGATCTGCACTTCAATCGTATCGGTGACTTGCAACGAACCCATCATCCAGGGCGGCAGCTCGACGCCAACCTCGCGGGCGCCGAAGCCGGAGCGGAACGCCTGCTGCATAATCAGGCTTAGTCCCCAGGTCGCCAGCAGCGTATCGAGCGGGCGAGCGTAGAGCCGCTGGATCAACGCCCATTCCACTAGTAGCCCGGCGGTCCCGGAGGCGATGAACGCAACGATCATGGCAACGAAGAAATAGCCGGCGTAAAGCCCGGGCAGATAACTCTGAAACAGGTGCGAGCAGAAATAAGTCATGTAGGCGCCAAGGATCATGAACTCCCCGTGCGCCATGTTGATCACGCCCATCTGGCCAAAGATGATAGCCAGACCAAGCGCCATGAGCAGGTAGACCGAGAACAGAATCAGGCCCGCAAAGCCCTGCATCGCCAGAATCGAGCCGAGTTCACCAAGCGAATAGCCGAACATCGCGTTTCCCTGCGTGGGAGTTTAGTGAGGGACAAATGTGCCTCGACGGTGGGGCGCCGAGGCACTCGATCACACTCGCTTACTGGTATCCTTTCGGGAACGGATTGGGCTCCATCAGCTCGGCGGTTTCGTAGACCAAGTCATACTGGCCGTCGGTGCGCGCCCGTCCGACTCGCGTCTTGCTCCACAGATGATGGTTCTCGTGGATGCGCACGTAGCCTTCAGGCGCGCCCTTGAACTCGACCCCCGGCGAAGCCGCAGCGATCTTGTCAATATCGAAGCTGCCGGCCTTTTCAGCCGTCAGCTTCCATAGCCACGGTCCGAGATAGGCGGCTTGCGTGACGTCGCCGATAACCGTTTTCTCGCCCCACATCTTGTGGAACGCCGGAACGAAGGCCTTGTTGTTAGGATTGTCGAGCGACTGAAAATATTTCATGCACGCATAGGCGCCGACGATGTTCTCGCCGCCGATGCCGAGGATCTCGTCCTCGGTGACCGAGATCGTCATCAAGGTCTGCTTGGTGAGATCGATGCCCGCCGCCTTCAGTTGTTTGTAGAAGGCGACGTTGGAGCCGCCGACGATGATCGCATAGATTACGTCCGGCTTCACCAGCTTCATCTTGTTGATGACGGAGTTGAATTGAGTGCTGCCGAGCGGGAAGTACTCCTCACCGACGACTTTGAGCTTGAGGAAATTCTCAATATGCTTGCGCGCGATCTTATTCGACGTACGCGGCCAGATGTAATCAGACCCGAGCAGGTAGAAGGTCTTCGCACCTTTCTCCTTTTCTACCCAATTCAACCCGGCGAGAATTTGCTGGGTTGCTTCCTGTCCGGTGTAGATGACATTCTTCGATTGCTCGAGGCCTTCATAGAAGGTCGGGTAGTAGAGCATGCCATTGTACTGCTCGAACACCGGCAGCACCGCCTTGCGGGATGCCGACGTCCAGCAGCCCATCACCGACGCGCACTTGTCCTGCACCAGGAGCTTCTTTGCCTTCTCAGCGAAGGTCGGCCAGTCGCTCGCTCCATCTTCCTGGATGAACTTTATCTTGCGGCCGAGCACGCCGCCCTGCGCATTGATTTGTTCGATCGCGAGCTTCTCGGCCTCGACCGAACCGGTTTCGCTGATCGCCATGGTGCCGGTGACGGAATGCAAGATGCCGACGGTGACCTCGGTGTCGGTAACGGCGAGGCCGGTCGTATTCACCGCCGCGGTTGGCGGCGCGGCGGCGCGGGCCATTTGCGGCAGCATCGCCGCGGCCGACAAGGTCGCGGCGCCGGCGAGGAGGCCGCGGCGGGTCGGAGTCAGAAGATTGTCAGTGCGCTTTTCCCAAGACTTTTCCCAAGACTTTTCCGAAGACATGCGACTCCTCAATTCAGCAATGGTTGTTACCCATCGGAGCGAGCGGACGCTGCTCCTTAAATCGAGACTGCGCCGATTTATTGCAGTGCAGCATACGTCGATTGACGTATATGCCTACGTTAAATGCCGTATCATATTCCCAATTGACGAGGGAAACCGCGGTCGTGCGGCCGGAACGGAACAATGCCTCATATTGCACCGCACACTGCTTGGTCTTTCACCACAAGCAGCCCGGCACATACCGTTACAATGGCTGTTGGTGTGCGTGAGGCAAAAACCTGGAAACAGCGGCGGGTCAGGAAACACGAAGCACAAGGAAGGCGCAGATCGTCAGAGCATGAATTTGAGATGGTGATCGCTCATGACTGCGCAACAACGCATCGTTCGCGTTCGGCGTAACTACAATCAATGGGTCGCGAACCAGACACTTGAGGATTACGCGCTTCGCTTTACCGCCAAAACGGCACGCCGCTGGTCAAGCCTGCGCGTAGCCAATACGGCGATCGGGGCGGTTTCGTTTTTGGCGCTGGAAGCGATTGGCGGCTCGATCACCGTCAATTACGGCTTCGTGAACGGTACCGCCGCCATTCTGGTCGTTGGCCTGCTGATCCTGCTCACCAGCCTGCCGATCGCATATTACGCGTCGACCTACGGCGTCGACATCGATCTGCTCACGCGCGGCGCCGGCTTTGGCTACCTCGGATCGACGATCACTTCACTGATCTATGCCTCATTCACTTTCCTGTTTTTTGCCATCGAAGCCGCGATCATGTCGCTCGCATTCGAAATGTGCCTCGGCATCCCGCTGTTCTTGGGTTACGTGCTCAGTTCCCTGATCGTTATTCCGCTGGTGACGCACGGCATCACGTTCATCAGCCGCTTTCAGTTCTGGACGCAGCCGGTGTGGGTCGTACTGCATCTCATTCCATTTGTTTATATTGCCGCGGCCGACAGTGCATCGTTCGAGCGCTGGACAAATTTCTCGGGCCTCGCCGGCGCAGACGGACAATCGTTCGATCTGATTTTGTTCGGAACAGCCGCGACGGTCGTATTTTCGCTGATCGCGCAAATCGGCGAACAGGTCGATTTCTTGCGATTTTTGCCGGCACGCGGTGCAACCGGCAATCGGGCTTGGTGGCTTGCCTACCTGGCTGCCGGTCCCGGCTGGATCATTCCCGGCATGATGAAGCTCCTCGCCGGATCGTTTCTGGCGTTCCTCGCGGTTGAGCATTTTGTGTCGCTGCCGAAAGCGGTGGAGCCGACGCGGATGTATCTGGTTGCATTTCAATATGTCTTTTCCTCGCCGCAGATGGCGCTCGCATTCACCGGCGCGTTCGTTGTCATCTCACAGCTCAAAATCAACGTGACAAACGCGTACGCGGGCTCGATCGCGTGGTCGAACTTTTTCTCGCGTCTGACGCATAGCCATCCCGGCCGCGTCGTTTGGGTGGTCTTTAATGTAACCATCGCGCTGATGCTGATGGAGCTCGGCATCTTCAAGATGCTTGAACACGCCCTCGGTCTGTATTCGATCGTCGCGGTTTCCTGGGTGAGCGCGCTCGTCGCCGACCTCGTGATCAACAAGCCGCTCGGACTTAGCCCGGCGGGCATCGAGTTCAAGCGCGCCCATCTCTACGACATCAATCCGGTCGGCGTCGGCGCCATGCTTGCCGCGACGATTGCCGGCATTGCGGCATTTTCGGGCATCCTCGGCACGACCCTGCAATCGCTGTCGGCGTTTTTGGCACTCCTTGTGGCCTTCGTCATGGCTCCCGTTATCGCGTGGGCGACGCAAGGCCGTTACTACATCGCGCGAACCGCGCGTCAGAATTGGAACGGAGAAAATGTCATTCGCTGCTCGATTTGCGAGCATCATTTCGAGGCCGAGGACATGTCGCATTGTCCGGCCTATTCGGGCGCGATCTGTTCGCTATGCTGTTCGCTGGAGACCCGTTGCCGCGATTGTTGCAAACCCCAGGGCCGAATTTCAAACCAACTTTTCACCTGGTTTGGTGCGGCGTTGCCGGACCGGACCGTCAGATTGCTCAACACCCATGTGGGCCGCTATCTCGGCGTTCTGTTGCTCTTCGTCGGCATCATCGGCGCGGTCCTCTCTCTGGTTTATTTCCTGATCTCACTGGACACCGAAGGCACGCGGGAGGTGCTGGCATCGACATTGTGGACGGTGTTTTTCATCCTCATCATCATAGCCGGAGTGGCGGCGTGGCTGTTCGTCCTTGCTCAGGAAAGCCGCCGCGTAGCAGAGGAGGAAACGCGACGCCAGACGGACCTGTTGATCAACGAGATCGAAGCTCACAAGCGAACCGACGCCGAGCTGCAAAAGGCCAAAGAGGTTGCCGAAGCGGCGAGCAAGGCGAAAAGCCAGTATGTTGTGGGCCTGAGCCATGAATTGCGGACGCCACTCAATGCCATCCTCGGCTACGCCCAGCTTCTTGAGCGCGACCCGGCAATCCCGCTACCGCGGAAAAACGCGGTCAAAGTCGTGCGTCGCAGCGCCGAGCATCTTTCTGGCTTGATCGATGGATTACTCGACATCTCAAAAATCGAGGCCGGGCGCTTTCACCTCAGCCGCAACGAGGTACAGATATCTGATTTCCTCGACGAACTTGTCGCCATGTTCCGGCTGCAGGCGACCGCAAAAGGTATTGAGTTTCGCCATCTCCGGGCTGGGCGTCTGCCTGCCGTGGTGCAAACCGACGAAAACCGACTGCGCCAAATTCTGATCAATCTGTTGTCCAACGCGATTAAGTTCACCGAGACCGGACACGTGACGTTCCAGGTCCGCAATCATCATCAGGTTGCCGAATTTACCGTCGAGGACACTGGCGTTGGCATTCACAAGAGCGATTTGGAGCGGATTTTTCAACCGTTCGAACGCGCGCGCAACGTCGGCGCCATGGCTACAATCGGGACTGGACTGGGGCTGACGATCACCAGCCTGCTGACGAAGATCATGGGTGGCGAGATCACCGTTCGGAGCGAGATCGGCAAGGGCAGCACATTTCGCGTCAAGCTCTTTCTATCGGAAGTCTCGCGCCCACGTGTTGCATCCACGATGGAGTACCACGTGCGGGGCTATACCGGCCCGCGGCAGACGATACTCGTAGTCGACGACCACGAGGTCCAGCGTGAACTGATCCGCGACTTGCTCGAGCCGCTTGGTTTTGTCGTTGTGGCCGCCGCGACCGGCCGCGAGTGCCTGCAAATTGTCGAGCAGATCAATCCGAACCTCATCCTATTGGACATCGCAATGCCCGAGATGGACGGCTGGGAGATCGCGCAGCGTCTTCGTCGCCAGCCGGGAAAACGCGCAGCGATTCTCATGCTGTCAGCCAATGCCGTCGATCCGCATCATATGCTGGACGCCGAGCGCCTCTACGACGACACGTTGATGAAACCGGTCGACCTTCGCCAATTACTCAAGAAGATCCATTCGCTGGTGGACATAGAGTGGCTCTACGAGACAGAAGGGGGGGCGCGGGATGCGATACCGACCGGCACGTCAACTGCATCCGCACCGCCGGCTGGTGGTGAGCTCGACGAGCTGATTCGGCTCGGTCAGATCGGACATGTCTCGCGGATTCTGGAAAAATTGAGTGAGATCGAGAACGCCTCACCGGAATGCCGCGAGTTCGTTATCCGGATGCGCCTGATGGTGAATGCCTTCGATTTCAAGCGATACGAGTCCGCGTTGCAGGAGGTTCGTCGCGCTCATGCGTAGGGGTGAGACACGAGACATCGTGCTTGTGGTCGATGACTCTCCCGAGACGCTGCGATTGCTCACCGACGCGCTCGAAGAGGCCGGTATGACCGTCTTGGTCGCGCGCGAAGGCGAGTATGCGCTTTCGATCGCGGAGAAAATAGTTCCCGACGTAATTCTGATGGATGCACTGATGCCCGGCACAGACGGATTTGCGACCTGCCGCAGGCTGAAGCAAAACAGGGCGCTCGCGCACGTGCCGGTCATATTCATGACCGGGCTCACCGACACCGAACACATCATCAAAGGTCTGGAAGCCGGCGGTGTCGATTACATCAGCAAGCCTATCGTGCCCGGTGAACTGTTGGCACGCATTCGCGTCCATCTCGCGAATGCCCGTATGGCGCATAGTGCTCGCACGGCACTCGATGCATTCGGCAGGTTTCTTCTGGCGGCAAGCCACACCGGACGCGTGCTTTGGTATACGCCTCAGGCGGCAAAACTGCTGGGTGTTGCTTTTACCGACTTCGACAAGGAAGACTACTCGCTGCCGCGCAATGTCCAGCTGTGGTTACATCAATGCGCGGCACTGGCGCCAAGCTCTGAGCCACCTCCGATCGATTTAACGGTCCGCGATGCCCAGGCTGGGATGCGACTGATTTACATCGCGCAAATCGGACCGGACGAATATCTGCTGCGCCTCATCGAAGGCGCAATCGACGACCAGACGCTACTCAAGCAAAAACTCGCGGTGACGGAGCGCGAGGCGGAAGTGCTGCTTTGGATAGCGCGCGGCAAATCGAACCGCGACATTGCGGAAATTCTCGATCTCAGTCCGCGAACCGTCAACAAGCATCTCGAGCAGATCTATGCCAAACTCGGAGTTGAAAACCGCACCTCCGCCGCCGCTCTCGCAGTTCGAACGGTCGGTATTCGCTGACCCGGTCCGCTTTGCCGGCCGCATTTTCTTCGCGCGCCGCGCAGCTACCCGCAACGCGCGGCGTTCTCACCATTTTCGCGAATAATAGTTCTGGCCGGTGTTCTGGGGCGTGGAAGAGTCCCAAGTGCCCAAGCGACCGAAGTCGAAAAAGCTTCCAGGCGCTGAAGGTGGGCCCGAAGATGTATTACGGTCGGCGACACGGTCATCCTCCGGGCGCTCGCGCATCGCGAGGCCGCCCTGCGGTTGGTTATTGAGCACCACGACAAACTCGGTGCGATAGTTGGTCTCGCGGTTCAGCGGTTCGTCCGAGATAACAATCGAGGATAGAGGCAAAGCAGTCGGTGCGATGCGGTCGAGCACGTCCTGCGGGATGGTCACGCGGTGGAGCGCGTCCTTGGCGTCGTCGGCGCTGTCGATCGTGACCGCGGTCCAGCGTAGCCCCCCGTCGGTCCGCGCCACGGCCGTGAACACATGCGTGCCGATGGGCGTACCAGGATTGCGGATTGTGACCGGAACGGCGAGTGGCGTATCGAACATCTCGCCCCCGTCCGGCACTCGGGTATGCGTGTCGCGCCGCAGGTACAGCTTTTGTGTTGCGCGGCTGATGAAGATCGAGACCGGTTCGAGTGCGAGCTTTGCCTCGCGGGCCGCTTTGGCGGTATCGGCCATTTTGTCCTTTGCCGCCCCGGCGGCCGCCTGTGCCGCCTTGGCCGCATCGAGCTTCTTCTTCGCGTCGGCCTTAGCGGCGTTGAGTTTCACCGCGAGGTCTACCGCCTTGGCTGCAGCCTTCTGCTTGATGTCTCCGGCCTGCGCCTTGGCCTGGTCGGTCTTGGCGGAGACGAGCGCCCTGTCGGCATAGGCGACCTGGGCGTCGGCGGCGCCCTTTTGCCACTCCAGCTGACGCACCAGCAACGTCAATGGCGCGGACTCGCGCGCCGCCGTCGCGGCGGCGCTCTTGGCGTCGGCGGCGGCCTTTTCGGCATCCGCCGCCTCGCGGGCAAGTGTCTCCGCGCGCGCCGGCGCATCCGCAAGAGCCTTGGCATTCGGGACAAACAGGGCCGGATCGGAAAACGCGACCGGCTCTGCGTCGCTCGGCGCAATGATGACGCGCATGCCGATCCGCGTCTTGTCGAACAGCATCTCCGCAAACTCATAGGGCATCCGCACGCATCCGTGCGAGGCCGCATATCCGGGCAGGGGTCCGCCGTGCAGTGCGATACCCGACCAGGTGATACGCTCCATGTTCGGCATCGAGGCATCGTCGTAGAGGTTCGAGTGGTGGTCTTTGTCCTTCTCGACGATGCTGAAGACTCCAGAAGGAGTCTCGCGTCCCGTCGTGCCGCTCGACACCGGCGCGCGCAGGATCCAGCCATCGGCGTCGTAGATGCTTACCTGCTGCCGCTTAAGGGAGACGATCGCCATGATCGGTTCACCCGCATCGCGCGGGGCGGTCGCCACACGGGTGTGTGCGGAACGCTCCTGATCCCCCGCAGCGCCCGCAGATGGAGCGAGCGTCAGCGTCGTTAGCGCGGCGGTGGCGGCGAGGGTGACGATCGCGGGAGCCTTCCACCGCCGGATCGCTTCAGTTGAACGCGCCGTTGTGAACCGATCTGTCACGCCTGCTCCGGTTCAAGTACGCTTGGGCTTCCATCAGACCAGGCTACAAACGACCCGAAACGGGTATGGTTCCCGCTTTTTGGGGCTTCACCGACCAATCTGTGCGAGAATTGTTGCAGTGACAAGACGCTGCCCGGTCCAATCTGTGGACCTCGTCAAAATTCGCCGGATCGCGATGTAAAAAGCTTATGCTGGCTGGCGAGTAAGCGGTCGCACTCGCGGACGTACCTCGCTAGATCAGAATTGCAGCTTCGCTGTGTTGATTAACCTGTCGGAGTGTGGCGACAGAGGTGATACCATTTAGAAGTAATGGCGGCTTGGGCCGGCGCGTGCACGGGGGAATGCGGCGTGATTCCGGGCGGATCACACACTAGAGTTCCTCGAATCAGAGTTACTCTAATCCCGTGGCGTGGGCTTCTGCTCGCGGCCGCGGCCCTGATGGCTGCGGCATTGCCGGTAGCGGCGCAGAATGCGACCTGGGACGCCGCTCCTGCCAACGCAAATTTCAACAACGCGGCGAATTGGACCCCAGCGGCGGTTCCAACCGGTACGGCTTTCTTCAATGCTTCGGCCATAACTAACCTGTCATTCTCGGCGAATACGACGATCAACGGTTGGACATTTAATGGCGTCGCATCGAATTACATGTTCGAGAATGGGTCCCATTCGTTACGGTTCACTGGCGCCGGAATTGTCATCAACGGCCGCGGTTCCCCCAACATTATCAACAACGGGGGGATCGAGTTCAGCAATTCGAGCAGCGCCGGAGCCTTGGGTATCGTCGACATGGTCAGCAGCGTGACGTTCGCCAATACCAGCAATGCCGGCACTGCGACGATTTTCAACAACGGGGGTGTATTGTTTAAAAACTCGGCCAGCGCGAAACGCGCGACCATCAATGATGTCGGGCTGGGTACCGGCATGACGTTCCGCGGCACCAGCACGGCGGGCGCCGCCACGCTCGGCAACGACGGCGTGCTGACGTTCACGAACTCGAGCAGCGGCGGCCGCGCGACCATCAACAACGGCGGAACATTCGACATGTCTGGGTTGACCGACCACGGCATGACGGCGGGGTCGATCGCCGGCTTCGGCAATTTTTTCCTCGGTGGCAACGCGCTGACAGTCGGCAGCAACAATCTGTCGACCATTGTGGAGGGTGTTATTTCCGATGGCGGTATCAGCGGCGGCGTCGGCGGCTCGCTGATCAAGGTCGGACTCGGCACGCTGACGCTGTCGGGCAGCAACACCTACACCGGCGCTACCACGATCAATGCCGGCACGCTCGAGGTGGACGGCTCGGTCGCACCATCGAGCGGCGTCACCGTCAATTCGGGCGCCACGCTCACCGGCACGGGCACCGTGTCGCGGACGACGGTCAATTCCGGCGGCACATTTGCGCCCGGCAACGGCACGCCCGGCACATCGATGACGGTTGCCGGCAATCTCGCGTTTCAGTCGGGGGCGATCTATTTGGTGCAGATCAACCCTTCAGCCGCCACCAGCGCTAACGTCAGCGGGACCGCGACGCTCACCGGCGCCAGCGTGAGCGCGGTGTTCGCCTCCGGCAGTTATGTGCCGAAGCAATACGTGATCCTCACCGCGACAGGAGGACTGGGCGGGACCATCTTCACCGGGCTGACAACGACCAACGCGCCGCCGAGCCTGAGCGAGAGCCTGCGCTACAGCACCAACGCCGTCACTCTGAATTTAGCCGCTAACTTCACCGTCGCCGGCCTTTCGGTGAACCAGCAGAACGTTGCCAACACACTGACCAATTACTTCAACGCATCCGGCGGCATCCCCTCGCAGTTCGCCAATCTCACCGCAGCCGGGCTGACGCAAATCGATGGCGAAGTCGCGACCGGTTCGCAGGTCGTCGCCTTCCAGCTGATGGATCAATTTCTCAATCTGATGCTCGATCCGTTCGTCTACGGCCGGCTTGGTTTTGACGCCGGGTCTGGCGGCGGGCCGACCATGAATTTTGCCCCCGATGCGCAGACCATCCTGCCACCAGACGCAGCGCTCGCTTATGCGGGCATCTTCAAGGCGCCGCCGCTAGCGCCGTTCGAGCAACGCTGGACCAGCTGGGCGGCGAGCTATGGCGGGGTCAATTCCACAACCGGCGTCACGAGCGTCGGATCGAGCAATATCGCGGCGTCGACCTACGGCTTTGCGGCCGGCATGGACTACCACTACTCGCCGGACACGATCTTTGGCTTTGCGCTCGGCGGCGCCGGCAGCAACTGGGGCCTGGCGAGTAGGCTTGGCACCGGGAGAAGCGATGCGTTTCAAACCGGTGTCTACGGCACGACCCGGTCCGGTCCGGCCTATCTGGCCGGCGCGCTCGCCTTTGCCAACAATTGGTTCACCACCAACCGCGCGGCGCCCGGCGACGAGCTGACAGGGACGTTCACCGGCCAGAGCTTTGGCGCGCGGCTGGAAGGCGGCTACCGTTTCCCGCTTGTACCGGCGCTCGTGCCGCATTCAATCATCGGGGTGACACCCTACGGCGCTTTGCAGGCGCAGGACTTTCACACGCAGCCCTTTAGCGAGGCCGATCTAACGGGCGGCGGCTTCGGTCTCTCCTATGCTTCGATGAACGCGACCGACGTACGCACTGAGCTTGGCGCCCGCTTTGACGATCCGACCATCGTTGCCGGCATGCCGCTCGTTCTCCTAGGCCGGCTCGCCTGGGCGCATGACTTTGTGACTAACCCGGCGCTGAATGCGGCGTTCGAGGTCCTTCCCGGCACGAGCTTCACCGTCAATGGTGCGCCGATGCCGCAGAACTCGGCGCTGGCTACGGCTGGGGCGGAGCTCTTCATCACGACGCGCTGGAGCCTCATCGCCAAACTCGAAGGCCAGTTCGCTCCAGGCTCGGACACCTACGCCGGCACCGGAACGCTAAGATATACGTGGTGAGCTGAAGGCTCGGTCTATACCTGCCGAGAGCGAGTAGGCAAACGTATCGTGCTGCATGAAGTGGCGGCATTCGGATTGTGCTTTGCGTCATTCGGTGATGTAATGATCGTTGAGGGGCAAACCCTCCTACCGGCGCGACAACGACGTCGCGCCCGCATTTGGCAGTGACGCCGGACCGCCGCAGGCGAGCGGGCGTTGTTGCTCATTCCGGGTGGTCTCGGCGCGAGGCGCAGGAATGGGCCATGCAACTGGACGCCTACCGTATTAAATCCGAGCCGTATTACCTGCCGGTCGGTGCGGAGATCGCGCTGTTCGAAGCAGCGTATGTGAGCCGTTTGCCGGTGATGCTGAAAGGCCCCACCGGGTGCGGCAAGACGCGGTTTGTTGAGTATATGGCCTGGCGGCTCGAGCGGCCGCTCATTACGGTCGCGGCACACGAGGATATGACCGCGGCCGATCTCGCCGGCCGCTTTCTGCTCGCGCCGGAAGGCACTGTGTGGCACGACGGCCCGCTGACACTCGGCGTGCGGTACGGCGCAATCTGCTATCTGGACGAAATCGTCGAGGCCCGCCAGGACACCACGGTGGTGATCCATCCGCTCACCGACGCGCGGCGCATGCTGCCGCTCGAGAAAAAGAATGAGCTGGTCTCGGCACATCCCGACTTCCAGCTCGTCATCTCGTACAATCCCGGCTACCAGAGCGCGGTCAAAGATTTGAAAGAATCAACCAAGCAGCGATTTGTCGGTATCGACTTCGGATATCCGGCGCCGGACATCGAGGCCGAAATTGTCTGCCGCGAATCCGGCGCCGACCGTAAGACCGCCCGTCGCCTGGTCGACATCGCGCTGCGCTCACGCAATCTGCGCGGGCAAGGCCTTGAAGAAGGCGCGTCGACCCGCATGCTGATCCACGCCGGCCGGCTGGTCGCCGCCGGCGTTGGGCTCGAACAAGCTTCCCAGGCCTCGATTGTCCTGCCAATCACGGATGACCTGGATATGCGTGAGGCGCTCACGGCGGCGATCGCGGCATGTCTCTGAGATAAACTTTACTGCCAACCATGAGCCCACGCCGACGCGCGCAGCTTCAGGTCATCGAGACGGAGCCGGACCGCGCGGTTACGCGCCTCCATCATCTTATCCGGCATCGCGATGCATTGCGTACTCCGTTCCGCGACTGCTGGGCGGTGATTTCAGCCGGCGCCGCGGATGCCGATCTCGATCGATGGGCCGAGGGCTCGCTGGAACTCGCTTTCGTCAATGCCGGGCCGGAATGCCAATTCGCTTTTTGGCGGTTGAGCGTTGATCTCAGATCCGAACTGACACTCAATGGCCTCGCTGATTTCGCCCGCGCGGCGGCGGACATTTGCCGCGGCGCCGGTGCGCAGGCCGCACTGGCATGCCTGCAGGCGTTGCCCGTGGCGCAGCGAAGGTTGCCGTCAGTTGGCCACATCGCGCTTTGGTCTCGCGGCCTTGTTCGGATGGCGCGCGAAGCGCCGGAATCGGTGGTGGCGGTAGCGAGCCGAACCGACATCATCCTGCAGGCTTGCGACGTTTCGGGTTTTGAAACCTTCATCGCCACAGGACTCAAATACACGCGCGGCGACCGCGCGCGGCGGCGCGCCTTCTTCACGCTGGAAGACCGGTTGGCCGCGCAGGCTTTGGAGCAAGCGGCCGGTGCCCTGACTTTCTCCCGCGATGAGCGCGTGCTGAAGGCGTACGCCACAGCTTTGTGGGGGCCGCCGCCGGTTCTTCGCAGCGCCGTGGCGCCGCCGGGCGGTCAGCTGCCGCGCCGCGTCAATATCGCGGGCGGAGTGGTGCGCGTTCCGCCGGTATTTCGCGGCGTCTCAAAAAATTCTTTGCCGCAATTGTTTCGCGCCTGCGTCGCGCACGCGACTGCGCATGTCGCGCTGACACGAACGCGTTTTCCGATCGGATCGCTCAAGCCACTGCAAATGGGGCTGATCGGATTGGTCGAGGATGCGCGCGTCGAAGCTTTGGCAATGCGCTCCTTTCCCGGCTTGCGCCGGCTGTGGGCGCCATTTCACATTGCCGAGCCTACAGGCGTGATCACCGCGCCGACGCTGATGGCGCGGCTCGCTCGTGCGCTGTTTGATCCGGATTACGCGGACCCCGACGGGTTTGTGAACAAAGGGCGCGTGTTGTTCGCTGCCGAGCTGCATCGGCTCGACGATGTTTCGCTGAGCCGGCAGATCGGTGGACTGCTTGGCAATGATCTCGGCCAAATGCGCGTGCAGTTTAACGCGCGCACCTATGTGGTCGAACCGGTCTATCGTGACGACGGACTCGGTCTATGGGATTTCGGCGATCGCGCACACCCGCAGGACGACGTTGTCGAACTGATGGTCGACGCCGCGCGGATCGAGCGGCGTGACGAAGCTGACAACCCGGATCGCCACCGCGAGGAAGCAGAGCCGACGCCGAACGCGGTAGGCCGGGCGCGGGAACGCACCCCTGACGAACGCGGCCCGGCGCTGGCGACTTACCCCGAGTGGGATTGCGACGCTGCTACGGAACGGCCGGACTGGACGACCGTCCGCGCCGCCCCGGTATGGCAGGGCGATGCTGGTGCGATCGATAGCGCGCTCGACAACATTCCGGCGGTGCGGGCGCGGGTGCGGCGCCTGGTGCGCGGCGCCAAGGTCGGGCGGCATGAGCGGCTGAAGCGGCGCAGCGACGGACCCGAACTCGACCTCGACGCCGCGCTGGATGCGGCCATTGCGCTACGCGCGGACGATATGCCGGACGAGCGCGTTTTTCGCACCATGATGCGGCGCAAGCGCGACCTCGCGGTCACAATTCTGATGGATGTCTCGGAATCAACCCGCGACTGCGTCGTCGCAGCGGGTGCCTCGGTGCTCGATCTGGAGCGGCTGGCGGTGGCGACGCTGGCCGAAGCTCTCGCCGCGCTCGGCGATCCGTTTGCAGTACGGGCATTTGCGTCGGCCGGCCGCGAAGATGTCCGCATGTTTTGTTTGAAAGAATTTGATGAGCCCTACGGCGCGAGCGTCAAGGCGCGGCTGGTGCATCTCGAACCGCACCTGTCGACGCGGCTCGGAACCGCGTTGCGGCACACCGGTGCCGAGATCGCGGCGGTGCGCAGCCATCGCAAATTGATCCTTGTGCTCACGGACGGTGAGCCATCCGACGTCGACGTTGTCGATCCGCGCGATCTGGTCGAGGACGCACGGCGCGCCGTGCTCAAGCTGCGATCGCGCGGCATCGACGTGTTTGGCGTAACGCTCGATCCGTCCGGCGCGGGATCCGGGGCGGCGGTGTTTGGCCGCGGACAACATATGCCGGTGCGGCGCCTGGAAGATTTGCCGGCGCGTCTGGCCGAGCTTTATTTCCGCCTCGCTCGGCGCTGAGCCAAAGCCAGTCACTTTCGCCGGTGCGCGGGCGGTACACCAATCAGCGCCTCGAAGGCAATTGCAAACGCCGCTTCCAGTCCGCGCGCCAGCGTTCCGCCGTTTGCGGCGAGGACGCGGCCGCCGATGCCGGCATCGTTCGGCAGCTTTGAAATGCCGGCCACGCAGCCGACATCGGTGAGGCGGCCTTCCAGAACGTCGGCGTCACAGCGCTGCGCTCCGCGGCCGAGAACCAGCAGTGTCCCCACGGCGCGGAAAGGTCCGAGCGGAGAGGCTGGCCCGAGCATCAATTCGCCGGCCAGCGATCCGCGGTCGCAGAGAAAGACCCTGCCAGATTCGTTGCGCACAATGATAGCGTTGCTGTATCGCTCGAAAGGGCGGGCGGTGCCCTGCGGGTCGTGATGCGCAAGGCCATCGGTCAGGATGGCGCATCCCGCCGCGGCCAATGTGACCTCAGTCGTGCAACAAATTTCCGCGCCCGGAAACAGCACCAGCGGGTCAGGTGTCATCGCGACAAAAGAATGTTCGCCGATTGCGATGCGCGTGGTTTGCGCGACGGCGCGCTTATGGGTCTTGTGGACGATGGTCGCTGCCTGGGTGGTGACATGCACCGCGGCGTGCGGGGCGGCGACGATCGAGAGCGCAACGTCGTCGCCTCGATAGAGACCGCCGGACGCGGATTGCAGATAGAGCGTGGCGATCTCCGGGCGCTTGCGATCGAGATAAAAAGGCCGCGTGGCGTGGAAAGGGTAGGGCACGTGCTGGTGGGCGAGCACGGTCCTTCCGCCGCCACGGTGGAATTGCAGCGTCGCTTTGACCTGACCGGAAGCATGCTTGGTGCCGGCCGCTTCAGCGGAGCGCGCGATCGTATCCAGCACGGCGGTCTCCGGATCAACGAAACAGAACGGCCTGGTTCATCGCATCGGCTACCGCCACAACGCCATCGCCGGTGCGCGCGTTGGTCGCCAAGATCGGCCGGCCTTCGCGCACGGCGCTCGCCTCTGCGAGCATGGCGTTGAGATCGACGCCGACAAACGGCGCGAGGTCGGTTTTGTTGATGACGAGCAAATCGCAGCGCAGCACGCCTGGCCCGCGTTTGCGCGGAATATCATCACCGCCGGCAACGTCGATCACAAAGATCCACCAATCGACCAAGTCGAGCGAAAACGTCGACGCGAGATTGTCGCCGCCGGATTCAAACAGGATAAGCTCGACGCCGGGAAATTTGCGCTCGAGTTCGTCGCCGGCGGCGATGTTGAGCGTCGGATCTTCGCGAATGACGGTATGCGGACAAGCGCCTGCCTCGACTGCTGAGACTCGCGCGGGGTCGATCAGGCCTGAGCGCCGCAGCCGTTCGGCATCCTCCTTGGTGACAAGATCGTTGGTCACGACGGCAAGATCGATGCCGCGTGCAGCAAGTATCGGAATAAGCCGCTCAATCAACGCCGTCTTGCCGGACCCGACGGGACCGCCGATGCCGATGCGTGCAGCGCCGACGGTGGTTGCCGGCCGCGATGCTGAAATCGCCACCCGATCATGCATGACGGTCACCGCAGCATGTACCGCTGCGCCAGCGGCAGCTCGCGCGCCGGCTCGCAGGTCGCGATTTCGCCATCGACAAAGACGTCGAACGTCTGCGGATCGACGCGAATATTCGGGCAAGCGTCGTTCCAGATCATGTCGGACTTCGAAAGTTTGCGCGTGCCGCTTGCCGGCAACAATGTCTTGGACAGTCCTAGCTCGCTCTTCAACCCGCGATCGATCGCGAGCGGATGCACGAAGCTTGCCGACAGCGCAGGAGCAGCGCGCCCGAACGCGCCCCATTGTGGACGGAGCAGGATGGGCTCGCATGTCATCAGCGAGGCAGCGGAGTCACCCATCGCACCCCAGGCGATGAAGCCGCCCTTGATGACAAGCTCGGGCTTAATGCCGAAGAACGCGGGACGCCACACCACCACATCAGCCATTTTGCCGTCCTCCAGCGAGCCGACGTGATCGGCGATGCCGAAGGTGCGGGCGGCATTAATCGTGTATTTCGCGATGTAGCGGCGAATCCGGGCGTTGTCGGCAAAGCCCGCGCGTTCCTCAGGCAGCGTGCCGCGCTGGGTCTTCATCTTCGACGCCAACTGCCAGGTGCGGCAAATGACTTCGTGGATGCGCCCCATGCCCTGGCTGTCGGAGCCGAGCATCGAGATCGCACCGATGTCGTGGAGTACGTCCTCGGCAGCAATGGTCTGCGCGCGAATGCGGCTCTCGGCAAAGGCGACGTCTTCCGGAATGGCGGGGTTCAGGTGGTGGCACACCATCGTCATGTCGAGATGTTCGTCGAAGGTGTTCACCGTGTAGGGGTTGGTCGGATTGGTGGAGGACGGCAGACAGTTTGCAATGCCGGCAACTCGAATGATGTCAGGTGCGTGACCGCCGCCCGCGCCCTCGGTGTGATACATGTGAATGGTGCGTCCGCGGATCGCGGCAAGCGTATCCTCGACGAAGCCGGACTCGTTCAAGGTGTCGGTGTGAAGCTGCACCTGGAAATCAAGATCGTCGGCGACGGCGAGACACGTATCGATGGTCGCGGGCATCGAGCCCCAGTCTTCGTGAATCTTCAAACCGACGCAGCCGGTTTCAAGCTGCTCGACCAGCGACGCGGGCTTGTGCGAATTGCCGCGACCGAGAAAACCGAAATTGATCGGCCAATGCTCGGCAGCTTGCAACATCTTGCCGACGTTGAACGGGCCGCCCGAGTCGATCCCGACGGTAATCGGACCTAGCGAGCCGCCGAGCATGGTGGTGATGCCCGACGCGATGGCGTGTTCGCACAGCCCCGCCGAATCGAAGTGGACATGCACGTCGATAGCCCCGGGCGTCGCGATCATTCCTTCGCAATCGCGCACGGTTGTCGCCGCCGAGACCAGGAGGCGCGGATCGACGCCATCCATGATGGCGGGATTGCCAGCCTTGCCGAGACCGACCACGCGGCCGTCTTTGATGCCGAGATCACCTTTGACGATCCCGATCATTGGGTCGATCACCAGCACATTGCACAACAACATGTCGAGCGCGCCTTGCGCGCTCGTCACTCCGGCGGCGAGCCCGATGCCGTCGCGCAGCGTCTTGCCGCCGCCGTGCAGGCATTCATCGCCATAGACGGCGTGGTCTTTCTCAACGACCGCAACCAGCGACGTGTCAGCGAGGCGTACGCCGTCGCCAACCGTTGGGCCGTACAAGGCCGCATAGTCTCTGCGTGCGATTGCGACCATGGCGAGCCCTCACGCGCCCTTGAAGCCGGCTTCGCGGGCGCGCCGCAGCGCAGCCTCGCGTGCCCCCTGATCGGTCGCGATTCCGTCGGTCAAGGCATTGAGACCGGACAGTTCGCGACGGCCGCCGAAACCAACCAATGCGACTTCTTTGCGCTGGCCGGGTTCAAAACGAACGGCCGTACCCGCAGGAATGTCGAGGCGCATGCCGAATGCCGCCGCGCGATCGAAGTCGAGTGCCTTATTCACTTCGAAGAAGTGGTAGTGCGAACCGATCTGGACCGGACGGTCGCCGGTGTTGGTCACAGCAAGCGTGCTGCGGGGCCGTCCGGCCGATAGTTCGATTTCGCCATCCGCCGCAAGGATTGCGCCGGGTTCCAGTGTTTCGGCCGGCGCGCCGGCTTGCGGCCGGATCGGCTCGTGCACCGTGACAAGTTTGGTTCCATCAGGAAACATGCCCTCGACCTGAAGGATCGGCAGCATGGATGCGACGCCCGGCATCACGTCTGCGGTGGTGAGGATCGTCGATCCATGGGACATCAAGTCGGCGACGCTCCGTCCCTCGCGTGCGCCCTCCAGGATTTCATCGGTGATGATCGCGACCGCCTCGGGATGGTTGAGCTTCAGTCCCTTGGCGCGCCGCTTCCGCGCCAGCTCTGCGGCGGTGAAGATGGTGAGGCGTTCGAGCTCGGTCGGTGTCAGCAGCATGCGCGGTCCCTAGCTCGCAAACAAACGCAGATGTGCGCGGGCATGCCGCGATGCAGCCGCATCAACCCAGGGCATGAAACTCTCGATTTCGGCATCGGGCGGCACTGGCGCAGACAAATTGGCAATTGTTTCCAGGACCGAGGCGAGCGCCGTTTGGGCTTCGACCGCGCCGATGTGCCCCAATCGCACTGCTGCTGCGATCAGTCCCGCCGCCGTCGAATATCCTGATACGGCGATGGCGTTGGCCTCGGTGATACCGCGGGCCTGCCAGACAAAGCCTTGCACGACAGGGAGGTGGCCATGCGCTTTGCCGTCGCCAATGAGCTTGCGCAAATCCGCTGCGGCCGGCGTCCGCAAGCGCACATGAGCAGCGAGCAGCGCGTTGCCGTTCCGCTTCGATCCGGTGCGCAACGGTTCGGAGAGCGTTGCGGCTTCAACAGCGAAATCGATCTCACCGACACGATCAAGATCGCCGTTGGCGCGATGCGCGAGAGCCAAAGCGATACGATCGGAGGTCGCCCAGCGATGACGGAGGAACATGGTCACGACATTTTGCAGCCCGGTCCGGTCGAGCGCCGCGTTCATGGCCGCCAGTCCCTCGATCCCGTTGGAAAAGGCGAAACTGCCGCTCGGAAATGCGGAATCCGCGTGCTGCAGGACCGTGAGCAGGTCGATCAAAGCAAAACCTCATCGGCCTCGGCGAGCGAGGAGATGACGCGGCGGTCGCGGATCAAATCTCCGAGGCGGGCGAGATACTCGTCCATCGGCGCTTCCATGGCGATCATGAGCGCTTCGCCGGCAAAGCGTACCCGCCAATGCAGATTGCCGGCGTGATAGCCGAGCTCGATGGCGTCAGCGATGGCGCGCGGCTGCAGACGCAGCCAACGCTCCTGCGCAACCCGCACCACCACGGCGCGGTCCGGCTCAAGCACAAGCACGGCGCCATCGTACAGGCGCTGATCGCGCGGCAGCGCGATCGCGACCTCAGTGCCGCCTTGCGTCGTTGCCCGGAAACGATGCCGGGCTACATCGGCAACGGGCACGGTCAAGAGGTCGACGGCGCCGTGATGTTCAAGTTCGTGAAGCTGCGCCGCAAGCGCCGGATCAAGACGGCTTCCGAGAACCTGCTCGATCCGCAGCATTGAACACTACCTCTCGGATTGGCTTGTCCGGTGTGCCACTTCGCCGTTGGTGGTGAAGTGGCACACCGGCGACGCGACACGGTGCTAGCGGTGAGCAACTTTCTTTGCAGGAATGCCCTCGATCGGACATTCCTCCGTTCCGACCGTCGGTCGGGTAATTGCCTCGACCATTTCGCGCGTGCCTTCGGGATCGGTGATCCACTTCTTGTAGAAGTCGTAAGGACACACGACTTCACCACGAACGTCCTCGCCGGAGTTGATCTTGCCGGTGTAGCCGCGGTGCACGAGCTTGAACAGATGGTTTTCCGACTGCATGTTGCGGCGTGCGTCGCGGATCAAAGACATCGAAAGCGCAGCGTACTGGATGCCGTAGTCCTCCTCGCCGCATTCGCCGAGCGTGCGGCCGTCAAATCCGATGATCGCCGAGTGCCCGAAATACGAGTAGACGCCGTCGAAGCCGGCGGCGTTGGCGACAGCCACATAGACATTGTTTGCCCACGCCATCGCCTTCGCCATGATCACCTGCTGGTCCTTGGCCGGGTACATGTAGCCCTGGCAGCGCACGATCAATTCGGCGCCTTTCATCGCGCAGTCGCGCCAAATTTCCGGATAATTGCCGTCGTCGCAGATGATCAGGCTGACCTTGAGACCCTTCGGTCCATCGGAAACGTAGGTGCAATTGCCCGGGTACCATCCTTCGATCGGAACCCAAGGCATGATCTTGCGATATTTCTGAACGACCTCGCCGGAATCGTTCATCAGGATGAGGGTGTTGTAGGGCGCCTTTTTTGGATGCTGCTCATGGCGTTCGCCCGTGAGCGAGAACACGCCCCAGACTTTCGCTTTGCGGCAGGCTTCGGCAAAAATCTCCGTTTCTTCGCCCGGCACCGTCGATGCGGTGTCGTACATCTCTTTTGAATCATACATGATGCCGTGGGTGGAATATTCCGGGAAGATCACAAGATCGAGCCCCGGCAGCCCGGTCTTCATGCCGACGACCATATCGGCAATCTTCTTGGCGTTATCGATGACCTCTGCCTTGGTATGCAGGCGCGGCATCTTGTAGTTCACCACCGCAACGCCGACGGTGTCTTTGCTGCTTGAAATATCGCCGTGCAACATGAACGTTCTCCTTGGTGACAGGCTCTTGCATCTTTCCGAGTGCCGCGGCGATTGTGAGCCGCGGCGCCGGCAACACTTTCAGACCGCCATGTGGCGGTGAACCAGATCGTCGCTCAACTCGCCAATGTCGCCAGCCGCGACCACGCTGCCCTTCTCCATGATGGCGAAGCGGCGGCCGGCGCGGCGCGCGAACTCGACGTTTTGCTCGACGAGAATCACCGTGAGGTGCTCGACCCGATTGAGCCGCAGAATCACCTCCTCGATTTCTTCAACGATCGAAGGCTGAATTCCTTCGGTCGGCTCATCGAGCAGCAATATTTTCGGCTCTGCGGCGAGAGCGCGCGCAATAGCGAGCTGTTGCTGCTGTCCGCCGGATAAAATGCCGCCCCGGCGATCCAGATTTTCGATGAGATAGGGAAACAGCTCGGGCACCAGGCTTGGGATCGACCGGCGCCCGTCAGTTCGAGCGAAAGCGCCGAGCAGAATGTTATCGCGGATGGTGAAATCGGGGATGATCTCGCGGCCTTGCGGTACATAGGCAAAACCCGCGCGGGCACGACGGAAGGTCGGCTTGGCGGCAATGTCGTCGTTGCCGTACTTGATTTCGCCGGTCGCCCGATCAGTCAGCCCCATGATGGTCTTGAGCAGCGTCGTCTTACCCGTGCCATTGCGGCCAAGGATGGTGGTGATCTCGCCCGACCGCACCTCGAGATTCACGCCGTGCAGCACATGGCTGCGACCGTAGTAGCTGTCGACCTGGACGAGCTTGAGCATCAGCTGATCGCCCTCGAGCCGAGATAAGCTTCGCGCACCTTCGGATTCTGCTCGATCTCGGTCACACTACCTTCGGCCAGCACCTGGCCGAGATGCATGACGGTGATGCGCTCGGCGATCTCGCGGACAAACGCCATGTCATGCTCGACCACGAGCAGCGTGTGCTTGCCCTTGAGTGCGTTGATGATCTTGGAAGTTTTTAAGGTCTCCACCTGGGTCATTCCGGCGGTGGGCTCGTCGAGCAACAGAACCTTCGCGTTCTGCACCATCAGCATTCCAAGCTCGAGCCATTGGGTTTGACCGTGACTGAGATTGGCTGCGATCATTGCCGCCTGCTCGGAGAGACCGACGAGTTCGAGGACCTCGTCGACGCGCTGTTCGCCTTCGCGAGAAAAGCCGAATCCAAGGTTAGCCAAGACCCGTGTATCGCCGCAGCTCACCACTTCCAGATTGCGTCGGACAGTGAGGTCCTTGAACACGCTCGGGATCTGGAATTTGCGTCCGACGCCGGCAAGCGCGATTTCGTGCTCTTCCTTGTTGGTGATGTCGGTGTTGTACAGGTACACGCGGCCGCTTGTGCTCTTGGTCTTGCCAGAGATCAGGTCCATGAGCGTCGTCTTGCCGGCGCCGTTGGCGCCGAGAAGGACGCGTAATTCACCCTCATCGACGATCATCGTCACGGTGTTGACGGCTTTGAAGCCGTCAAAATCAACCGAAAGACCGTCAACCGTCAGCGCCGCGGGCATGGTCGTGTCCTATTCCGCCGGCTGGACTTTATTTGCTTGTTGCCTGCCGGTGGCGCTCGATCGCCAACCGTTGACGCGCGCGACAAACCGGTCGGCGAGATCGTGCGCAAAGCCGGCGAGACCGCGCGGCAGATACAGCACGACCAGGACGAAGATCAGGCCGATGATGGCTTTCCAGGCCTCGGCAAAGCCTTTGGTCTCGCTGATCGTAGCGGTGAGGGTGTTGATTAGAATGGCGCCGATGCAGGCGCCGAGAATCGAGGCGCGTCCGCCGACCGCCGCCCATACGACCATGCTGATCGAGAAACTCAGATCCATAAAAGTCGGCGAAGCGAACTCCGCCGCGATCACGTACAGCATGCCGGCGAATGACGCGATGCCCGCCGAAACCGTGAAGAAGAAGGTCTGAAAGCGCGGCACGTCGAAGCCGAGATATCTCGCTCGATTTTGATCGTCGCGGATCGCCTGCAATATCAGGCCGGCGCGGGTCTCGATCAAAAGCCGTGCGGCGACCAGCACGACCGCAAGCGAGATGGCGATCAGATAGTAGGTCTGAACCAGATACGGATCGAACTCGAAGTCGAACAGCTTGAACCAGCCGAGATCGGTCAGCCCATTGAAGCCGTTGGTTATCGGCTGCGCGTCGATGATAAGGAGTCGCACCAGGAGAACAAGCGCCAGCGTGATGATCGAAATAAAGACGCCCGCGATCCTTTTACGGAACAGGATGATGCCGAGTACGGCGGCTATGCACACCGGGAGTACGATGCCCATGGCGACGCCGAACCATTGATTCTGGAACGGTATCCACAAGAACGAGGCTTTGTTGATGCAGCAAAGGTCCGTCTGTGAGCCGGGCTCTGCGTTCCATAGCATGAAATCCGGCACCGGCTTGTCCGAACCCTGCTGCAGACTGGTCTGGCTCGCGAGCTTTAAAGACATCGCGAGCATGTAGGCGCCGCCGCCGAAGAACAGGCCCTGGCCGAGGTTGAGAACGCCCGCATAGCCCCACGACAGCGCGACCGCGATGCCGAGCATTCCAAAGACCAGATATTTGGCGATGCGATTGAGCCAAAACGGATCCATCACCAGCGGCGCCAGCATGATCGCCACGATGAAGAGCACGTAAACGCCTATCTCGATGTGACGCTTGGTCATCGGGTCAGCGTTCCTTGAACGAGAACAGGCCTTTTGGCTTGGCAACGATAATGAGGATGACAACACCGAACACGACGGCGCGCGCGACGATGTCGTTCGTCACCGAGGCGACGACGCCATTTATTTCGCCGAGCATGCCGGCGGAGAGCACCGATCCCAGCAAACTGCCAACGCCGCCGACGACGACGACCAAAAATCCGTCGACCACCATCGGCGTTCCCATGTCGGGAAACACGGTCTTGAAGCCGGACATCATGACGCCGGCGACGCCTGCGAGGCCCGAGCCGAAGGCAAAGGTCAGCGCGTTGATCCGTTCGACATCGATGCCGCAGGCCGCAGCCATCTGCCGGTTGCGGATGATGGCGCGCACCTGCGTGCCAATCGAGGTGCGAAACAGGATGACCCAGGTGATCACCGTGAACACGATGGTCACCCCGATGATGAAGGTGCGATAGGCGTTGATTTCGATGCCGCCGATGGAGAGGGCGCCTTGCAGCGCTTCCGGTATCGTGACGTTCTGCAGTCCGGCGCCGAGGCCGGCAATATGAATGCCGAGGAACGACAGGCCGAATTCGAGCCGCACCGCCTGCTGTATGAGTATGCCGATGCCCCAGGTCGCGAGCAGCGTGTCGAGCATACGGCCGTAAAGCCGCCGCACCACGACCCGCTCGATCATCAGCCCGAGCAGCGCCGTCACGATGAAGGCAAGCGGGATGGCGATCAGGATGCCGGTATGCAGCCAAAGGCCTGACATCACGGTCGTGTAAGCGCCGACCATCACCAGTTCGCCGTGCGCCATGTTGATGACGCCCATCACGCCGTAAGTGATGGCAAGGCCGAGTGCCACGAGCAGCAGAATGGAACCGACGCTGAGGCCGATGAAAATTGTATCGATCATTGCATCACCAAAGCGGCCGCCGAGAATCCCGGCGGCCGCATTCGTGGATCAGCTCAGGTCTTTTTCAGCTTCGAAGTGTCCAGTCCCTTGGAGGTGCAGAACAGATTGTCGTCGGTCTCGCCATACGCCACGTAGGGCAGGGGCTTAATTGGGGCCTTGTACTCGTCGATGATCTTGCCTTGGCCATCGGGCAGCCACTGGGCAATGCGCGGCGTCAGGTAGGTGTGGAGGTTTTCTGGTTCGATCTTGACGTGCCCGTTCGGCGCGTTGAACTCTTGGCCCTTCACCGCATCGCGAATGGCCGTCGGTGTCAGAGCGCTCGCCTTCTCCGCGGCCTGCTTCCACAAGAACACCTGGAAGTAGGACGATTCCAGCGCGTGATGCGTCACAGCCTTGGGATCTTTCACGAACTTCCGATAGCGCTCGACGAACTGCTTGTTGATATCGGTGTCGATGGCCTGGAAGTAAGGGAAGGACGTGAAGCTCCCGACCGCGTATTCAGCGCCCATGGCCGCGATCTCGATCTCCGAGGTCACCGTCGCGCAGATCGGCAGCTTGTCGTGGGTGAGACCCTGGTTTTTGAACTCGCGATAGAACGCGACCACTGAATCGCCAACCACGTTGGAGAGGACGACGTCGCAGCCCGAGCCCTTGATCTTGTTGACCATCGAACCCCACTCGGAGTTGCCTAGTTCAAGATATTCGTCGGCGATCCATTCGCCCCCGCTTTTCTCGATCAGGATCTTGCAGACCTTCGCCATTTCGCGCGGATAGATGTAGTTCGAGCCGACAATGAAGAACTTCTTCTTGCCGAGCGTCTTGATGATCCACGGAATGAAATTCGAAAGCTGCTGATTGGGAACGGCGCCGGTGTAGACGACGTTCTTTGAGCACTCGAAACCTTCGTAATAAGTCGGGTAGAAATAGAGATTGTTGCGCTTCTCGAACACTGGAAGAACCGCCTTGCGGCTCGCCGAGGTGTAGGAGCCGAACACCGTCGGAACCTTGTCCTGAATGACGAGCTTGGAAGCCTTTTCATTGTAGGTCTTGGGATCGGAGGCGCCATCCTCGAGGATCGCCTCGATCTTCATTCCTTTGACGCCGCCGCTGGCGTTGATCTCGGAAATCGCCAACATGGTTGCGTCAGCGAGCGATTTTTCGATGATCGACAGACCGCCGGTAAGCGAGAACAACACCCCGACCTGAACGGTATTGGCCGCCTGCGCGGAACGAAGAAAAAATTCCGGTGTCGCAAGCGCGCCGGCGGCGCCCACAGCGCCTGTTGTCGTAAGAAATTTCCGCCGATTTAGCATCACACTTCTCCCCTGTTGACGTCGTGAGTACGCACATCACCGTGCTGGCGCGCCGGCGTCGCGCCAGTGAGAACAACCCTCCCGCGCCGGAGCCTGAGACACCGGCGACACTGTTATGAAAAGTCGACGGAGTTGCTTCTCCGTCGCCTCAAAACAAAAAAAGCCCGCCGGGGTCTGAGAACCCCTCGGGCTTACCTAGCCTTGTCGAACCAACATCATTGGTGGCCGACGACGCGCCGTAACAAAGTTACAGCGGCAAAAGCTAAACACCTTTCGGACGGGTTTGCAATAGCTCGTTTGCGTTGATGATTGCGAGCGCCATGTCTTCCACGGTAACGCGCTTTCCCATCGCTTGTTGACGCAACGCTTTGTAAGCGTCTTCCTCGGTCAGCCCCTGCTTCTCCATCAAAATGGACTTTGCTTTCTGGATTTTCTGGAGACCCGATAATTTCCGTTCCACCTTGTGCAGGCGTTTTGCGGTCTCGCGGCGATCCATCCACAAACTGCGTGCGATCATGAGATTAGTGAGGAGGCCAAACGGGCGGATAGGGCGTTCGATGATCGCCATCGCGCCGGATTCAAGAACGAGTTGCAAGGTCGACGGACTTTCGTAGCCAACGACCGCGAGCAGCGTAGGATTTTGTTCATGGTGACTGCGGAACAGCTTGAGGAGAGCATCTCTGCTTTCGTAGTCGATGGTAAGAAGCACGATATCGGCGGTAGGCGCGAATGTTTCCGGGATCGGCCACTGCGCTTCGACGGTGCAACCGATGCGTCGAAGGTGTTCGACGAGTTCGACGCCCTCGTCGTCGGGAGGGTGAATGACCTGCACGCGCAAACCGCGAAGATCCCGCAGTATCGGGATAGCCACGACATCCTCCGCTTAGGCGTGGATCGGCTGTGGACGATCCGCCGACCAGTCGTCGAGGCTCATGACGACGCAATACGGATCCGGCGTAACGCGGACGCCGGGGTTCCAGACAATCTGAAATTTTCCGCGGGCATCGAGCTTTGCAACGCGCGGCCAAAGATAAGTGTGATTGTTGCTAGCATCGATGCGAACGCGCCCTTGGGGCGCATCGAATTCGGCATCGCGCAACGCCGGCAACAGCCGTTCGGGATCGTCAGTGCCGGCGCGGGAAAGCGCGCCCGCGGCGAGATGCACTTGAAAATAGGCTGCCTCGGCGCCCGCGGTGACCGGAGCATTCGGGCCGTAACGGAGCTTGTAGGCGCTGATAAAGCGCCGCGCAGCGGACGTAGCGAGGGCCTCAAAAAACGGCGCCGCCGTAATGTGGCCTTCGGCGGCCTCGGCCGACATCTCGGCAACCTCGGCTTCGCTGGTTGTGAGGCTCGCAATCGGCATTTTATTCGGATCGAAACCGGCGCGCCGGTAAGCTTCGTAAAAGATCGCGGTCGATTGGCCGACAACGGTCGAGAACACAACATCGGGCTTCAAGTTAGCGATCTTGCTGATTGGTTTGTCGAAGTCCTTCGCCTTGGCATCGAGCGGCACGTACAGCTCGTCCAGAACCTTGCCCTTGGACTGGGCGACGAGATCGGCCATCACCCGGTTGGACTCGTAAGGATAAATGTAGTTCGAGCCGATCAGCACAAATCGGTTGCCATAGTGCTGCAATAAGAACTTAGCCAATTGCAGCGAGTTTTGATTGGGAGCCGCGCCGGTGTAGATGCAGTGCAGCGAGTATTCGAAACCCTCATATAGCGTCGGGTAAAACAGCAGACCGCGCAAAGCCTCGACGACCGGAAGCACGGCCTTGCGCGTGCTCGACATGTAGCAACCGAAAATCAGCCGTACCCGGTCGACGGTCAACAACCGTTCCGCCAGGGCCCTGAATTGCTTTGGATCGGAAGCTGGATCGTAGATATCCGGCTCGATGGCGCGGCCCAGCACGCCGCCCGCTTTGTTGATCTCCTCGACAGCGAGCAGCGTAGCGTTGAGCTGAGAGCGCTCGATGGCCGCCGTAACTCCCGTTTGCGAAAATAACACGCCGACGCGCCACGTCATTTCATGCTGTCCGTACTTCTCAGCTATTTTTCTCAAATGCTTTAACGTACCTCGGTAGAAACCCCGAAAGCAGGCAAGACCCACCGTCAGGACCCGACCGCGTACCGAAATCACAGTCGCAGACGTTTTGGCTATAGGCAACTCGGCGGATGACTCTGTTTGTGCTGCGATCGGGTTTGGCGGCGAGCGACTTCTGCCGCACTGCGGACCGTCATCGGCGCGGATATATAATGACGGACAAATAGGTCATTGGCGCCCTGATAAGCTCCTGCGGGCCGTGGCGGGCTGCCGCATCGAAAAATAGCGCGTCACCAGGCTCCATAACGTAGCTTCGATCAGCGTGGCGATAGCGAACTTTGCCGGTCAACATGTATATCAACTCGATGCCGGCATGCCTAAACTCGGTATACGGTACCGCGTCGTGCTTGAGTGTAATGAGATACGGCTCGACGACGATCGGTCCGCCGAGCGAATGGCCGAGGAGATCGTAGAGATGCCCGGCTTTGCTGCCGCGGCGTTCGATGCGCACGCCCTGTCCCGCCTTCACGAACGAGCAATCGCGTTGCTCATCGGTTTCGCTGAACAGTCGGCTGATTGGAACGTTCAGCGCCCGGGCCAATGCGCTCAATGTCATGACCGACGCCGAAATTGACCCGTTCTCGATTTTCGACAGCATTCCCGTGGAGATGCCCGCAGCGGCGCCGAGTTCCGCGACTGTGAGGTCGAGGTCTTTGCGCAGCCTTCGCACCTCGGCCCCGATGCCGGCTTCCAGAGACGGAGCGATCTCACTGGGTGCGTGCGAACCAGTCCGAAATTCGGCTCTGGACGAACCGCGTCTGACCGCGTTTTTTGGCTTGGGTTTGCGTTTCACAACAGGGGCCCATGTCCCGCTTTAATTTCATCGCCAGCAGCGCGGCGCATTAAGTGCCTCTCCGGGGGGACGCCGGTGTTTCCTAGCAGGAAAATAAGTTGCCCGTAAACTTGACTGGATTTCCGGCTTGCAGCATTGTCCGGCCATGTGCGGCATCGCGGGCATCTTTCTGAAAGACCCTGAACTCGAGCCCAAACTCGGGAAGTTGCTGGCGGGCATGCTGGGAACGCTCTGCGATCGCGGGCCGGACTCGGCCGGGTTTGCGGTTTACGGAGAGGCCACTCCCGATCATCGTAAGCTGACACTCCGCGCACCCGCAGATTTTGATTTCGAAAAGCTGTTGAGCGCTTTGGGCTCTGCCGTATCCGCTCATCAAAGGCACGACACGCACTTGGTTATCACCGTGCCGGGTGCTCGCGAGCGGAGTGTTGTCGCTGCGATCGGGACCGCTAAGGGCGTCAAGATTGTAGGTGGCGGCAGACGGATGGAGATTTTCAAGGAGATTGGGCGCCCGGACAAAGTTGCGACCCGTTTCGAACTTGATCGCATGTCCGGCACTCACGCCATTGGTCACACCCGGATGGCGACGGAGTCTGCGGTCACGACTGAAGGCGCTCATCCGTTCACCACCGGCCCGGATCAGTGCCTGGTGCATAACGGCTCCTTGTCGAACCACAATGCCGTGCGCCGCGAACTTGCCCGCGAAGGTCTCAGCTTTGAAACGGACAACGATTCCGAAGTGGCTGCGGGGTTTCTGACCTGGAAGATGCAGAACGGCTCATCGCTGCAGCAGGCAATGGAAGCGTCATTGGAGGCGCTCGATGGGTTCTATACTTTTGTTATCGGCACCGAGTCCGGATTTGGCGTTTTGCGCGACCCGATCGCTTGCAAACCGGCCGTTATGGCGGAGACCGACAAGTGGGTGGCATTCGGCACTGAATATCGCGCTTTGGTCGACTTACCCGGAATAGAAGCTGCCAAGGTCTGGGAGCCGGAGCCGGCAAAGGCTTATTTGTGGGAACGGCATTGATGCCCACAGTCGATCTGGCGCGCACGCCGCTGCGTGAGATCAATGCGGCGCTCCACGGGCTCACCGCCACCACCAATGAGACGCATTGGCGTATCCTCAATCCGCGCGGTCAACATTCCATCGCAGCGGGCGTGGACGCGGACGTTCTGGTCGAAGTAGACGGCCACGTAGGCTATTATTGTGCCGGCATGAACAAGCGTGCGCGTGTCGTCGTGCATGGCAATGCCGGGCAGGGTGTTGCTGAAAACATGATGTCGGGCCGCGTTCACGTCGAAGGCGACGCTTCGCAAGCAGCGGGCGCGAGCGGGTGCGGCGGCCTCCTGGTGATTGACGGCAACGCTTCGGCGCGCTGCGGAATTTCCATGAAAGGCATCGATATTGTCGTCAAGGGATCGGTTGGACACTTATCGGCTTTCATGGCCCAGGCCGGAAACCTCGTGGTCCTTGGTGACGCAGGCGATGCACTCGGCGACTCCGTCTATGAAGCGCGCCTTTACGTGCGTGGCGGAGTGAAAAGCCTCGGCGCCGACTGCGTCGAGAAGCCAGTGCGGGATGACCATAAGGCCGAGCTCCGTAGGCTCCTCGATGCAGCCGGTATTAACGGCAGCATCGATGTTGGCGAGTTCCGGCGTTATGGCTCGGCCCGCAACCTCTATCACTTTCACGTCGACAACGTCGGATCATACTGATGACGGCTCAAGAGCGTTGGATCCACACGCCGCCGCGCAAGTCGGCCACATTTGACGATTACGCCATCGCCGAAATCCGGCGCGCGGCGGCGACAGGGATCTACGATATTCGCGGCGGCGGCACCAAGCGCAAGCTTCCGCATTTCGACGATCTGGTGTTCCTCGGCGCGTCGATCAGCCGATATCCGCTTGAGGGATACCGCGAGAAATGCGCAACCGATATGACCATCGGCGGCCGCTTCGCCAAAAAGCCGATCGAGCTGAAAATTCCGATCACCATCGCCGGCATGAGCTTTGGCGCGCTTTCGGCGCAAGCGAAGGAAGCGCTTGGTCGTGGTGCGTCTGCCGTTGGCACCTCCACCACAACCGGCGACGGCGGCATGACCGCGGAAGAGCGCGCGCATTCGAATCTGCTCGTCTATCAGGTTCTGCCATCGCGCTATGGGATGAACCCGGACGATCTGCGCAAAGCCGACGCGATCGAAGTCGTGGTCGGGCAGGGCGCCAAACCGGGCGGCGGTGGAATGCTGCTCGGCCAGAAGATCACCAAGCGTGTGGCCGAGATGCGCCGCCTGCCTGAGGGTATCGATCAGCGCTCGGCGTGCCGCCATCCGGATTGGACCGGTCCCGATGATCTGGAAATCAAGATCCACGAACTTCGTGAGATCACCGATTGGGAGAAGCCGATCTATGTCAAGGTCGGCGCTTCGCGGCCCTATTACGATACGGCGCTGGCGGTAAAGTCCGGCGCCGATGCGATCGTGCTCGACGGCATGCAAGGTGGCACGGCAGCGACCCAGGATGTGTTCATCGAAAACGTGGGTCTTCCGATTCTCTCAGCAATTGTGCCCGCGGTAGGGGCGCTGCAGGAACTCGGCATGCATCGCAAGGTCCAGCTCATTGTCTCCGGCGGCATCCGCAACGGCGCCGATGTGGCGAAATGCCTGGCGCTGGGCGCCGATGCGGTGTCGATCGGCACTTCGGCTCTGATCGCGCTTGGGGATAACGATCCGCACCTTGAAGACGAATATCGTGCGCTCGGGACGACCGCGGGCGCCTATGACGACTGGCACGAAGGTCTCGATCCGGCGGGCATTACCACCCAGGATCCCGTGCTTTCGGCGCGACTTGACCCGATCGCCGGCGCGCGGAAGTTGGCCAATTATCTGTCGGTCATGACGCTCGAAGCGCAAACCATTGCGCGTGCTTGCGGTAAGAGTCACCTGCACAATCTCGAGCCCGAGGATTTGGCCGCGCTGACCATCGAGGCCGCGGCCATGGCGCGAGTCCCTTTGGCCGGAACGAACTGGATTCCGGGAGCGGACAAATTATGAGACTGGCGAAGCAACAAAAATTACCGGGTGCGGACGCGAGAGTTGAGGATTGAGGGATGGCGACTTGGAAGGACGTAGCCAAGCAGTATGGGGTCAAATATTTCCTGATCGCGTTCGTCGATCTTTTCGGCACGATGCGGGCAAAGATCGTCCCCGTCAGTGCCATCGAGACCGTCGCCAAATCAGGCGCAGGCTTTGCCGGCTTTGCCGCCTGGTTTGATATGACGCCGGCCGATCCGGATGTGCTCGTCATGCCGGATCCGAGCACGGTCATTCCGCTGCCCTGGAAGCCGGGCGTCGCCTGGGTGACGGGCGATCTTTTCATGGACGGCAAGGAAGTCAGACAAAACCCGCGACAAGTCCTCAAGCGCGTGATGGCGAGCGCGTCCAAGCACAGCTTGGCAATGAAAACCGGCGTCGAATGCGAGTATTTTCTGATTACGCCGGATGGCACGGCGATTTCCGATGCGGCCGATCGGCAAGCAAAGCCCTGTTATGACCAGCAGGCGCTGATGCGCCGCTATGAGATCGTGGCCGAGATTTGCGACGCGATGGTTGCGCTCGGCTGGCGGCCGTATCAGAACGACCACGAAGACGCCAACGGCCAGTTTGAAATGAACTGGGAATATGATGATGCGCTGCTGACCGCCGACCGGCATGCGTTCTTCAAATTCATGGTGAAATCGATCGCCGAGAAGCACGGCTTTCGCGCGACGTTCATGCCCAAGCCGTTCGCCAACCTGACTGGCAGCGGATGCCACATGCACGTCTCGCTGTGGTCGGGAAAAAACAAGAATGTCTTTGCGGACAAAAATGGCGAGCTCGGCCTTTCGAAGGCGGCATATCACTTCATCGGCGGCGTCATGCATTCTGCAGACGCGGTCTGCGCCATCACCAATCCCACGGTGAACTCCTACAAGCGCATCAACGCGCCACCGACATTGTCCGGCGCCACCTGGTCGCCGAATACGATTACGTATGGCGGTAACAACCGCACCCATATGATCCGGATTCCGGACGCTGGTCGCTTTGAGCTGCGGCTCGCGGACGGCGCCGCCAATCCCTACCTGCTGCCTGCCGCGGTTCTGGCGGCTGGACTGGACGGGATCAAGAACGCACGTGATCCGGGTAAGCGCCTCGACATCAACATGTACACCGAAGGCGAAAAAGCCAAGAATGCCGGAAAGCTGCCGCTCAACCTGCTCGACGCCCTGCGGTCGCTGGAAAAATCGTCCGTGCTCAAGACGGCTTTGGGAGAAGACTTGACCGCCTCCTACCTCAAGCTCAAACACGCCGATTGGGACAATTACTGCCGCCATCTCACTGAATGGGAGCGGCAGGCCACACTCGATTGCTAGCCATGCGGAACTCCGCACTCGCGCTTGCCTGGAACGCCCTCAAGGGAAACCGTAGCTGGACGCCGCTTTGGCGTGACGCGGCGCCGCGCGATCATTATGACGTGTTGATTATTGGCGGCGGCGGTCACGGCCTAGCCGCTGCTTATTATCTGGCCCGAAACCACGGCATTAGCAATGTGGCGGTGCTGGAGAAGAACTGGATCGGCTCGGGCAATGCGGGCCGCAATACCACGATCATCCGCTCCAACTATCTGATGCCGGGAAACATCCCGTTCTACGAATGGTCGATGAAGCTTTGGGAGGGCCTGGAGCAGGATCTCAACTACAACACGATGGTGAGTCAGCGCGGTGTGCTCAATCTTTATCATTCCGACGCACAGCGCGACGCTTTTGCGCGGCGCGGCAATGCAATGCGCCTTCATGGTGTCGATGCCGAACTGTTGGATCGGGCCCAAACTGCCGATCTGGTGCCTTATCTGGACTTCGATGATGCGAGATTTCCGATCCGGGGCGGGTTGTTGCAGCGCCGCGGCGGGACTGCCCGTCACGATGCGGTGGTGTGGGGCTATGCCCGCGCGGCCGACCAGCGGGGCGTCGACATCATCCAGAACTGCGAGGTCACAGGCATCCAAACAAGGGCAGGGCGGGTAGTCGCCCTTGAAACCTCCCGCGGTGTCATCTGTGCCGGTAAGATCGCGGTGAGTGTTGCCGGCAACAGCTCGCGCCTCGCCGCGATGGCCGGCTTACGCCTCCCAATCGAAAGCCACGTTCTCCAAGCGTTTGTTACCGAAGGAATCAAGCCGCTGGTCGATCACGTCATCACCTTTGGAGCCGGGCACTTTTACATCAGTCAGTCGGACAAAGGCGGTCTCGTGTTCGGAGGCGATATCGACGGCTACAATTCCTACGCACAGCGGGGCAACCTCCCTACGGTCGAGGACGTTTGCGAAGGCGGTATGGCGATCATGCCTTCGCTTGGACGGCTGCGCGTTGTGCGTTCATGGGGCGGCCTCGTCGATATGTCGATGGACGGTTCGCCGATCATCGATCGGACATCCATCGAAGGTTTGTACCTCAACGCCGGCTGGTGCTACGGCGGATTCAAGGCGACCCCGGCAGCAGGATGGTGCTTGGCGCATTTGGTCGCGCACGATGAGCCGCATCCATCGGCGGTGGCGTATCGCCTGGACCGTTACACCTCGGGCCGCTTGATCGACGAGCGGGGCGCCGGCGCCCAACCCAATCTGCACTGAGCGATCCGATGAGAATCCCGTGTCCTTTCTGCGGCACGCGCGATGTCCGCGAGTTCAGTTACCTTGGCGATGCAACAGTGTCGCGTCCTGACCCCGATGATCCGGACGCCACCAGCCGCTTCGTCGACTACGTATATCTACGCGACAATCCGGCCGGGCCGCATCGCGAGTTTTGGTATCACGGCTTTGGTTGCCAGGCCTGGCTCGTGGTCGTCCGCGATACGCGTACACATGAAATATTCAGTGCTGAGCCGGCATCGGAGGTCGCGGTGCGGTCATGACCACGTCGTCGGCGGCTTCAAATTCGTTTCGATTACCGAAGGGCGGGTTGATCGATCGCGACGCTCCCTTGGCGTTTACGCTGGACGGCCGAAACTTCACCGGCTTTGCCGGAGATACACTTGCGTCGGCCTTGCTCGCTTCGGGGCAACGCTTAATCGGGCGGAGTTTCAAATATCACCGGCCGCGCGGCGTGCTGACGGCCGGCTCGGAAGAGCCCAATGCGTTGGTGGAGCTTCGATCCGGCGCCCGGCGCGAGCCGAACACCAAAGCGACGACGATCGAACTATATGATGGACTCGAAGCGGTGACGCAAAATGGTTGGCCGTCCATCCATTTTGATCTGCGGCACCTAAATTCTTTGTTTTCGCCGATAATCGGCGCTGGCTTCTACTACAAGACCTTCATGTGGCCGGCGTCGTTTTGGGAGCGGATCTACGAGCCGCTGATCCGGCGTGCCGCAGGTCTCGGTCGCGCCGCGGGCGTCCCTGATCCAGATCATTACGAACATGCCAATACGTTCTGCGACCTGCTGGTCATCGGCAGCGGGCCTGCCGGTCTTTCGGCTGCGCTTGTTGCCGCGCGATCAGGTGCGCGCGTGATTCTTTGCGAGGAGGATTTCGTTTTTGGCGGCCGTCTTCTGAGCGATCAACAAGAGGTCAACGGCGGGCCTGGAGCTCTTTGGGCGCGATCCGCGATCGCCGAGCTTGCCGGGTTTCAGGATGTGCGGCTGATGCGCCGGACGACGGTTTTCGGTCATTACGACGATGGCGTTTACGGCGCACTCGAGCGCGTCTCGGATCATCGCCTGATGCCAGCGTCCAATCAGCCGCGGCAGCGCCTGTGGCGGATCGTGGCCAGGCGAGCAGTGCTTGCCGCGGGTGCCATCGAGCGCCCGATCGTGTTCGGCGGTAATGACCGTCCGGGAGTTATGATGTCGGCTGCCGCGCGTAGTTACGCAAACCGCTTTGCGGTTGCAGTGGGACGAGAGGTCCTGGTCTTCACCAATAACAATGACGGTTGGCGCACGGCGCGCGATCTCCGGGCGAACGGAATTGGCGTTGTGGCGCTGGTCGACACCAGGTCGGCTGTTGCGGACGCGGTAGCGGCGGATTTCGACGGGCGCGTCCTGCGCGGCGCGACGCTCATCGGCACGAAGGGCGGTCGTGGCGTCCGTGCGGCGCTGATCCAGACTGCGCGCGGCCGTGAGACCATTGCCTGCGACGCAATCGCAATGTCGGGCGGCTGGAATCCCAACATTGGTCTTGCCGGTCATCATGGCGCTCGGCCGAATTGGCGAGAAGAGATTGCCGCGTTCGTACCAGCCGCTGCGCCGAAGGGGATGACAATCGTCGGCGCCGCCAATGGTGCGATGACGCTGGCGGCGTGTATCAAGGAGGGCACTCTCGCCGCGCGGTCGCTGATCGAGTTGCTGGGCTTAAAAGCCGCATCGGACACATTGCCGACGGCGCACGATGAAGCTTTTGAAGTGCGGCCGTTTTGGCACGTAACCGATTCGATACAGAAGGCGTTTGTGGACTTTCAGAACGATGTCACGGCTGACGACGTGACGTTGGCGGCGCGCGAAGGATTTCGCTCGGTCGAGCACCTCAAACGCTACACAACTCTCGGAATGGCGACCGATCAGGGCCGCACCGCGAATGTCGTTGGATTAGCCATGATGGCTGCGCTGACAGGCCGTTCGATTCAGGCCACGGGCACAACGACGTACCGGCCGCCGTATACGCCGGTTGCGATCGGGGCGTTCGCCGGACCGCATCGCGGCCGAGCATTTCGCCCCGTCCGCCGTACGCCTTCGCATAGTTGGGCCCAGGAGCAGGGCGCAATATTCACCGAGGTCGGCCCGTGGCTGAGGGCACAATATTTTCCGGGGCCCGGAGAAACAGACTGGCTGACGACCGTCAGCCGCGAAGTTCGCTCGGTGCGTGAAAGCGTCGGCTTTTGCGACGTCTCGACGCTCGGCAAGATTGAATTGCGAGGCCCTGACGCCGGCGTTTTTCTTGATCGGCTCTACATCAACACTTTCTCCACATTGCCGGTCGGACGTGTCCGCTACGGCATGATGCTGCGTGAGGACGGGTTCGCGCTGGACGATGGGACGGTTGCGCGTCTCGCCGACGACGGTTTTTTCTTGACCACGACAACCGCAAATGCGGGACGCGTTTTTCAGCACATGCAGTTTTGTCATCAGGTCTTGCGGCCCGAACTGGACGTGCAATTCGTTTCAGCGACCGATCAATGGGCGCAGTATTCAATAGCGGGGCCGAATGCCCGAAAGGTTCTGCAAGCTGTTGTCGATCCGCAATTCGATATCGGCAACGAGGCGCTTCCTTATATGGCAGCGGGTCACATAACGATATGCGGCGGCGTGCCGGCAAGGCTTTATCGCATTTCGTTTTCAGGAGAGCTCGCTTACGAAATCGGCGTTGGGGCCAGCTACGGGGACTCGCTTGCGCGGGTGCTGATGCAGGCGGGCGCGCCCTATAAAATTGCGCCTTACGGCACCGAAGCTTTGAGCGTCATGCGCATTGAAAAAGGACACGTCGCGGGCAACGAGATGGATGGACGTACCACTGCCCGCGATCTCGGTCTGGGCCGAATGATGTCCATGAAGAAGGATTATATCGGCCGGGTGCTGGCGGATCGCCCGGCGCTGACAGAACCGGACCGCATGCGCATCGTTGGCATTAAGCCGCTCGATCCGACAAAACGACTGCGCGCTGGCGCTCATCTTTTGCCCGCTGATGCCACGACCGAAGCGGAGCACGATCAAGGTGTCGTGACCTCAGTGGCTTTCTCGCCCTCGCTCGGGCACTGGATCGGGTTGGGACTCTTGCAACGCGGGCCCGAGCGTTTGGGCGAGCACGTTCGCGCGGTGGATCTGGTGCGCGATGCCGACATCGAGGTCGATATTTGCGCGCCGTGTTTCGTTGATCAGCAAGGTGAGAGGCTGCGTGTCTGATTATACGCTGGCCCCCATGTCGAACCTGAACTCCTTTCGAGCGCCACTCCCGCTCGAAGAGACGAAGAAGCCCGGCGTTATCATCATCGAGCGGACTGGCGTCTTGTTGTCCCAAGTTCTCGCCCGCAAGGCTGCGGATGCACAACTTGCCGAGCGGGCACGGGAAATTTTCAATGTCGCGCTGCCGTCGATTCCCCGTTATGTCGGTTCCTCCGCTCTCTCGTTCGTATGGGCCGGGCCATCGCAATGGCTGGCACTCGGCGCGGAAGGCGACGGCAACGCATTTGCCGCTTCTCTGAGTTCATCATTTCTTGGTCTCGCCTCGGTCGTCGATCAATCCGACGGCCGCACGATTTTACGCGTTAGCGGTTCGTGCGCGCGTGAAGCTCTGGCAAAGGGGTTGCAAGTCGATCTGCATCCGAGCGCCTTCCGAGCGGGCGATGCTGCGATCACCGCGGTCGCCCATATCGGTGTGCATTTTTGGCAGGTTGACGATGTTCCGACGTACGAATTTACGGTGTTCCGCAGTTTTGCCATCGCACTTTCCGAGTGGTTGGTAGAGGCGTCCGCCGAGTTTGGCGCTATAATGGTTAAGTGATAGTCCGTAAGATTTTCAGCGGCGGGTTGGATTGTGCTTCCCGCCAACCAGTCGCCGCATGAAATGAAAACTGAACAAGTTTACTGAGCAAATGAGCGGCAGCTTGCACAATCGGCGCAGCCAGGAGCCTCATCCCCGCATGAACAACAGAGCTGCACGGTCCTCCTGATAAATTTGTGGCCTTCATGTGCGAGCCAAGAGCTTAGCAAGCGTGTTTCCGCCGAGCGGAATCCAGCATGAACTCACCGCTTGAGGCCGTTTTACCGCGCACTATGGTTGCATACCCACAACCGCAAAGGTCGGGCGCCTTCTTAGCAGCAATCAACGTTTGCCGCTCTTCCCAATCTCTGCCGCGAAATGGATTGCCTTGCGGATCCGCACGTAGGTCGCGCATCGGCAAAGATTGGTCATTGCTGCGTCGATATCCTGATCGCTCGGCGCGGGCTTCTGCTCGAGCAGATGCGCCGCTGTCATGATCATCCCGGACTGACAGTACCCGCATTGTGGCACGTCCAGCGCCCGCCAGGCGCGCTGGACCGGGTGATCGGCGTCGGGTGCAAGGCCCTCGATGGTCGTCACTGCGCGGCCCTGCACGGCAACGATCGGAAGGATGCAGGTTCTGGCCGGCGCGCCGTCGATATGCATGACGCACGCGCCACACACGCCGATGCCGCACCCGAACTTGCTTCCAGTCAAGCCTAGGTGCTCGCGTACGACCCAAAGTAATGGCACGTCCGGGGGCCCGTCGAATTGTGCCTGCTGTTGGTTGACCAAAAACGTTATCGGCATGATTCGACCTCATTCGCCGCGCGCTTGATTGGTGGATGCTGCAGCGGACGCGTGTCGACGCGCTTGTGTCGTGACACCGGCGCGCACCGCGCGTACGGTCGCCGCAAGATCGCCCCAGGCGGGTTGATCCGAGAAGGTTCGCCGCACATAGCGGGCAAGATCCGCAATCTGAGCGTCGGTGAATGCGCCGGCGAAGTCGGGCATGAAAGTGTGGGATGGACTATCGAGCGGTTGGATGCCCGTGAGGATGGTGTGGATAAGGTTGCTTGGACTGGGTGCGGATACCGCGCTCTGCAGCGCCAGATTTTGCCCGGCATGTTGTGGCGGATCGCTGTTCCAGGGCTCGTGGCATTGCGCGCAAGAGGTTGCGTAGATGATCTCGCCCACGTCGGTGACGCGATTACGCGCGATCGTCTGCCGGAGTTCTTTTGATCGCCGCTCGGTTTGCGCAATCAGCGCCCGCGCCTTTGCATCGCGCCGCTCGGACCGCTCGCCCATGAGCAACGCCACGTAAGTCGCGACCGCCTTCACGTCGCCTTCGGGCGCCTCGCCGAGATCGCGCGCTACGTCCGCCATTGGGCCGCCGGCGATGCCGTGGCCGGCCTCGAGCCCGGTCCGCAAGTAGGTGAACAGGCTCGCTTGCGTCCAAGGGATGATGGCGGGCGATTTCTGGTCAAGCGCCGGAGCGTCCCAGCCTTCCGCCACGCCTCCCGCGAACGCGCGGTTTTTCTCTTCCGCGCCCAGAAGATTGTACGGCGTATGGCAAGCGCCGCAATGACCCAAGCCCAGCACCAAGTAGGCACCCCGGTTCCACTCTGCGTTTTGTGTTGGGTCGACGCGGTAGGGGCCTTGGTCGAGGAACAGCAGGTTCCAACCGGTCAGCAGCGCACGAACGTTGAACGGAAAGCGCAGATCCGGCGTCGGCGTCGCCGCCGCGATCGGAGGGCGCGTCATGACATAGGCATAGAGCGATGCAAGATCGGCGTCGGTCATGCGCGTGAAATGATCATAAGGATGCGCGGGATAGATGAACTGCCCGGTGCGTTTCACACCAGCTCGCATGGCGCGGACAAACGCCGCCTGCGACCAGGTGCCGATGCCGGTTTGCGCGTCCGGCGTGATGTTGCTCGAGTAGAGCGTGCCGAATGGCGTCGGGATCGCGCGCCCACCGGCGAAAGCCGCACCACCCGGCCGCGTGTGACAAACGTTGCAGTCGCCTACGAGCGCGAGCTCGCGGCCGTGGGCGACGAGCTTCGCGTCAAATGATCCCGGAGCCGGCGGGACGATCGGGTCGATGGCGGGCCGCCATATCAGGAAACCGCCCACCGCGACGACCGTCACGACCGCAATCGCCAGAATGCCTGCAGCGAAGCGCGAGCTCATCTAGCTCAACCGGAATGCATCGTCGGGGATCGGCATCGTTGTGATCTCGCGGCCGGTTGCGTGCAGCAAGGCCTGGGCGATCGCGGGGGCGAGCGGCGCCAGGACGGCTTCGCCGAAACCTTGTGGCGGCCGGTCGCTTGCAACGATGATCGGAACGATTTCCGGCATCTCGTCGATGCGGATCAGCGGATAATCAGTGAAGTTGGTCTCGACGGCGCCGCCGTTTGCGAACGTGATCTTGCTCTTGAGCGCCGTGGTCATGGCAAAGCCGATGCCGCCTTCGATCTGAGCGGTCAGCGTGTTGGGATTGACGACGAGGCCGGGATCGACCGCACAGAACACGCGCCGGACCGCGAGGCGGTTGCGCTCGCGATGCAGCTCGACAACTTCGGCCACGTAGGTTTTGAAGTGGCCGCCGCGGCCGACGTAGCAATTGTAGGCGATACCGCGATAGACCCCGTCAAACGGCTGGGCCGTCCACTTCGCGGCCTCTGCCACCGCGTCGAGCACGCGGCGCGCCAGCGGATCATCGGCCAGAAGGTTGCGACGATAGGCGTATTGATCGATGCCGCTGTGGCGCGCGAGAGCCGTGATAAAGCTTTCCCAGAAGAAGACGCCGGCGGTCGAGCCGACCGAGCGCATGAAATAGACCGGGATCGGTTGCGGCGTGTCGATCGTCTCGACTAGGAAATTCGGCAGCCGATAGCTCTGATTGTAAATCCCGTCCACCATGCTCTCGTCCCAGTCACCTTCTGGCGTCTGGGTGAGCCAGCTCTTGCGAGTGGCGCCGAACAACGACTGGCCGACCACGCGAGCGTGCACCGCGAGCGGGTAGCCTTCAGGATCGAGTACCGCGTGAAAGAGGCCCCCGGCGTTCGGCCGGTAGGTGTCGTGCTGCATGTCCTCTTCGCGCGAGCGGATGAGCTTCACCGGCCGTTCGACCGCTTTCGATGCGCGAACGGCCTGCACCACGAAATCAGGAACGATCTTGCGGCCGAAACTTCCACCCAGAAACGTTACGTTGACCTTCACCGCATCGGCCGGGCACCCGATGGCAGCCGCCACCGCCTCCTGGCAGGCTGTCACCGACTGGATCGGTCCCCAGACCTCGACAGCATCATGCTGGTAGTGGGCTGTTGCATTGACTGGTTCCATCGGCGCGTGCGCGATATGCGGCAGCACAAAGCGACGCTCGATCACCGAGGCACCGGCTTGTTGTAACAAGGTTTGCGGATCGCCGCGTAGCAGCGCCGGGACTCCGCTCGCGGCCGCAAAGCCAGCCACGACCGCGGCGTCGATCTTGGCGGTCGCGAGGTCGCCGAACTCACCGCGATCGAATTCAACATCTAGCGCCGCGATCGCACGTTTGGCCTGCCAGAAATGATCGGCGATGACGCACACGGCGTTCGCGCGCGACAGATAGGTGAGTTTCGCGTTCTGCGAGCCAGGCTCTTCATTCGCCACTGCGACCGCCGGTGTCATGACGATTGCTTTCACGCCCGGCATGCTTGAGACTTCGGCTTCGTTTCGGATCGCCACCACGGCTCCGCTGAACGAAGGCGACATCCTGATCGCGGCGTTCAACATGCCGGGTACCATGACATCGATTCCAAACACCGCGCTGCCATCGCATTTCGCGGGGGTGTCGAGCCGGGCCAGCGGCTTGCCGACGAGCTGGAAGCGCGTCGGATCCTTGAGCGGCGGGTCGGGATCGAGCGTAAGTCCTGTGGCCGCTGCCGCGAGTTCGCCGTATGATAGCCGTTCGCCGCGCGCGTTGATCACATAGCTCTTTTCGGATCGACATTCCTCGCGCGCAACGCCCCATCGCTGCGCGGCGGCGCGGATCAGTACGTCGCGCGCGGCGGCGCCGGCTCGGCGCAAGCGGCCGTACAGCACCGTCGTCGACATCGAGGCGCCTTCCTTCTGGGTCGGCGCCTCCCCATTGAAAGAGATCTTGTACGCGTCCTTGCCGGTGACGAACGCAACCCCAACCCGCTGCCAGTCGGCGTCGAGCTCCTCAGCGAGAATTGCTGGCAGAACGGTGTACGAGCCTTGCCCCACTTCTGGCTGCGAGAGACCGAGCGTGACCCTTCCGGTCGGCGCGATCATGATCCAATCAGTGATGCTGATGGACGCGGCGCTGTTTTCCTCAGCGGCGTTGCTCAGAACGATCCGAATAGGAACCAGTAGCCCAGTGGCGGTCAAGGTGGCGCCGACAAGGAAGACACGGCGCGACGGCGACGAAAGATCCATCATGCTGTGGATCCTCTCCCCAGCGAATTATTGCACGGCGGCGGCGCGCTTGAGAGAATCCCGATCGACACGGTCAGTGACAGGAGCCGCGTTCATGACGTCGCAGCCGCCGGGCCGGCCCTTGCGCGAATCTCGACAACAGCCTTGCTGTAATCCTTCGCTCCAAAATTGCGGAGCCTGCAACGACGATCGCTGGTGCGCCAGCGGCCCCCGCCGCTGTCGTCGCATTCTCGCCGCCATCGACTTCGATCACGAGGCCCAGGCCGCGCTCAACCGACATCGCGCGCGGGCGCAAAATCTTGGAACGCATTTCGGGAAGGAAGCTTTGGCCGCCGAATCGCATCGATTGCGGACTATATACGATCGAGCAGCTAAACACCGCGTGGCGGCGGCGACGAGGTTCCGACCGAGTTGCAGAGCCCGGAGGCCTGATGTGGCTCGGCTTACAAGGAAATGCCCTATATCGGCAGATGGCGCAGTCTGTGCAGAAGATACTTGAAGGCAAAAAGCCATCCGAGATGCAGGGTCAAATGTTTCCGCCTCGCGGTGGACGATCGCGCCGGTTTTCTTGACCACGATCTGGTGGGCGAGGAAGGCTTTGGAGCCGCCTTTGCGAGTCCGTGCTGTTATGGTTCCGATCTCGTACCGACTTTGTTTTTGTTGTACCCAGTGGTACGACACAGGCCTTAACTGGAATTAACTAAGTGACTGAATTAACAGATAAACTATTTCATAGTCGGTCCCGCCGATTTTCAGTTGCTCCGATGATGGAATGGACTGACCGCCATTGCAGGTTCTTCCATCGCCTGCTCACGCGCCGCGCGTTGCTTTATACCGAGATGCTCACCACTAACGCGGTGCTTCACGGTGATCGGGGGCGGTTGTTGCGCTTTGATGCCGCCGAGCACCCGCTGGCTCTGCAACTTGGCGGCTCCGACCCGCGAGCGCTTGCCGCCTGTGCGCGGATTGGCGCCGATCTCGGCTTCGACGAAATCAATCTGAATGTCGGTTGCCCCTCCGACCGGGTGCAGGAGGGCTGCTTCGGCGCCTGTCTGATGGCAGAGCCAGCGCTCGTTGGCGACTGCGTCGTGTCGATGAAGGCCGCGGTGTCTATTCCCATTACGGTGAAGTGCCGCATCGGCATTGACGATCAGGATCCGGAACAGTCGCTGGATATTTTTGCGCGCTCAGTGCAGCAGGCGGGAACCGATGCACTTGTCGTGCACGCTCGCAAGGCCTGGCTCAAAGGTCTATCGCCAAAAGAGAACCGCGAGGTGCCTCCGCTCGACTACAATCGGGTCTATCGGCTGAAAGCGGCGCATCCGCATCTGACGATCATACTCAACGGCGGCATTGGGACGCTCGAAGAAGCACGCGAGCACCTGGGGCATGTGGACGGCATCATGATCGGGCGCGCCGCCTATCAGGAGCCTTGGCGGCTCATTGCCGTCGATCCGGTGTTCTTCGGCGAGAACGCTTCCTTTGCGTCTCCGAAACAGGCGGCGGCGGCTTTGATCCCGTATATCGAGCGCGAGTTGACGCAAGGTACGCGGCTTCATGCCATCACGCGGCATCTGCACGGATTATTCCGCGCGGTGCCGGGCGCCCGCGCTTTCCGGCGCCGCTTGGCCGAGGCCGCCAGCGAGCCGGAGGCAAGCGGCGAAGTCTTGGCTGCCGCGCTTTCCTTGGTGGTAGACGCTGATCGCGAATTAGCGCACATCGCGGCGTGAAAAGAACGGCGTAAGTGCCCAGCAGATGTTCCTCGGCGTCGGGTTGCACGAAATCCTTTGGCTCGCGCTTGCGATCGTCATCGGCGGCGTAATTACTGGATTGCTTGCCGGCACGTTCGGCGTCGGTGGTGGTTCGGTCATCGTGCCGGTGCTGTTCGAGGTGTTTCGCGTTCTTGGCGTCTCCGAAGACGTGCGCATGCAGCTTTGCGTCGGTACTTCGATAGCGATCATCGTACCGACGGCTTTTCGCTCCTACCTCACACATCGCGCCAAGGGGTACGTGATCCCGGGCGTGATCAAGGTCTGGTCAATACCCGCGGTCATTGGCGTCGCGTGCGGCGCGGTGATCGCGGCGTTTGCGCCGGCCGCCGTGTTTACGATTTCCTTCGTGCTCATTGCGAGCTTCATCGCCATCAAGCTCCTGTTTGCGGGTGACCGATGGAATCTCGGCACCGATCTGCCTGGCACGGTGCCGATGGCGCTCTACGGATTCGGCATCGGACTGTGTGGCTCGCTCATGGGCGTCAGCGGCGGCGCGATCTCCACCATGGTGCTGACGATCTACGGCAAGCCGATCCACAATGCGGTGGCGACCTCGGCGGGCATTGGCGTTCCGATCACCGCCGCCGGCGCGATCGGTTTTGCGCTTGCCGGCCTGCCACACCAGGCGCTCCTGCCGCCATTCTCGCTGGGCTTTGTTTCGCTGATCGGGCTCGTGGTGATGGCGCCGGTGGCGAGCTTGGTCTCGCCTTATGGCGCGAGGCTCGCGCACCGGCTGTCGCGCCGAACGCTCGAGATCGCGTTTGGTTGTTTTCTGCTGCTCGTGTCGTTGCGGTTTCTGGTGAGTTTGTTTTGATTCAGCAATTGCTGCTGGATGTATTCGGCCGCCCCGAAATGGCGCCTACGGATATCCGTGCAGCAGCAATCGGTCGCCACGCACTTCCCAGCTTTGCAGCCGGTTGAGAAAGCTCATGCCGAGAAGGCTCGTTTTAAGCTGGCCCGGCTGGGCCACCAAAGCGGCAACCGAATGCTCGACAAGGCCGCCGATCGCAAGGCGATCGAGCGTGACCGGTGCCGCCCGCGTGCGCCCGTTGGCGGTTTCGATGTTGGTCGTGTAGGCGAGCACCTCGAGCGGCAGACCGGCGGCCTTCGCATCCTCGCGTGTGAGCACCACGGAACTCGCGCCGGTGTCGAGCACCATGGCGACGTGTGCGCCGTTGATCTGCGCGGTCACATCGAAATCGCCGTTCACCGTGCGGGCGACTTCGACTGTTCGCCCACGCGAAATGACGTGGCCGGGCACGAGCTCGGCCATGACGCGGTCGGCCACGTCGTGCAGTTCGTACCGATAGGAGTAGCCGACGACCAAAACCACGGCGAGCACGATCCAGAGCAGCGCTGCGGCCAGCGCCTGCACGAAACGCCCGCGGAACATGATGAACACGCCGGCCCCGACAAAAGCGAGGAGCGCGATCTTGTAAACAAGCCAAACAGAATCGGCGCTCGACAGCTGGCCGAGCGTTACGTCGTTGCGGCGGACCATAAAGACGACAACCGCAATCAGAAGGCCGGTTAGGAATATCCATAACAGGCGTTGGCGCACGGATGTCACTCCTCTCGACGCCGACCTACGACGCACTTTAGGAGATTTCAGTCTGCGGCGATAACGTTTGAGTGGAGCAAGATCGTGTCGGAAGACCGGTCGCTATTGTTCCGGATCATACTCATGTCCCGAACAACGCACGGCGGGCGCGGTTTGTGGATTCGTCTGACGCCGACGAGAACGGTGCCGATGGCGAAGCGTCCGTGCGTGGTGCAATTGGCGGGGCGCCATCGGGCATTGGCGCCAGCGCCGCCATCACCCGCTCCGGCGGGAAGGTCACGACCACCTCGGTGCCGATGCGCAACTTGGATTTGAGAGTGAACGTGCCGCCGTGAAGATCAATGAGATTCTTGGCAATCGGCAGTCCAAGGCCGGCGCCTTGTTCGGCGGACTTGATCGAGTTCGAGCCTTGACCGAACGAGGCGAGTACAACAGGGATCTCCTCCTCCGGAATTCCCGGCCCGGTATCTTTCACACTCATGTATTGTCCGCCGGATGCCGTCCAGCCGACTTTCAACCAGATCTCGCCGCCCTGCGGGGTGAACTTGATCGCATTGGAGAGAAGGTTGAGACAGATCTGGCGCACTGCGCGCTCATCGGCCCACAACCGCGGCATGTCGGGCTCGAACAATTCGTGGATGGTGATGCCGCGATTGCTGGCGCGCAGCTTGAGGAGATGGTGGCAATCCTCCACCACGCGATGCAGCGACACGGCCTCCTCGTTCAGCTCATAGCGGCCGGCCTCGATACGCGACAGATCGAGGATTTCGTTGATGAGATTGAGAAGATGCACGCCGGAACTGTGAATGTCGGCGGCGTAGTCTTTATACATCGGTACCGCGTGGGCGCCAAAAATTTCGCCGCTCATCACTTCGGAGAAGCCGAGGATGGCGTTGAGTGGCGTGCGCAGCTCGTGACTCATCTGGGCGAGGAAGCGCGACTTGGCGATGTTGGCGCCTTCGGCGCGGCGGCGGGCCTCGTCGGAAATCGATTTTGATTGTTCAAGCTCGCCGATCAATGCGTCCTTCTCGGCGCGCGCTTCCAGCGTCGCCAACGTCGTCGAATAGAGTCGGTAAGCCAGCAGCGAAAAGTAGCCCTCGGCGGTGAGCGCCATGACCGCGAGGATATAATCGTGCAGCGTACCTTTCAGCACGAAGTCGAGCGCGATCGCGATCGTCACCGGCAAGGTCAGCGCCAGCACCGCGACCGGCAGGCTCGACGCCAGCATGCTGGAGATCGCCACCACCAGCAGCATGACGAACAGCATGAACATGCCGGACTGTTCGTCGACGCCGAGCGGATGGATCAGGATGAAGGTCCACGCCATGCCGAAAAACAGATCGAGCATGATGAAGCGCAGACGCCAGGAGCGCAGGTTGGCGGTGCCCGGCGGCTCGTTGAGGAACTGCCGGCAGGTGCGGATGATCACCAGATGGATGAGCAACGCGCCGGCGGTCCAGATCCCGGCGGTGAGCACCTGCGTCCACAGGCTCGACAGGACTCCGATGGTGACAATGAGAAGCAGGATCACCAGCGAGCCCGACAGCCGGTTTTGGGCGAACTGGCGCAGTAATTCGTAGTCGAACACCGGCCGCGTGCCGCTGGTCGACGTCAGCCGATCGCGCGCTTCGCGCACGTGCTGGCTGGCAAGACGCCGCTTCGTCGAGGGGGTGGCGCCCAGCGCTGCTCCCTCGCGTGGTTCGCTGGTCGTACTTGGCATTGCTGTCCGCGGCTGACGCTAATTTGCGTCAAAAGTCGCCCAAATTCCTTAAGACCAGGCTTAAGACCGGCGCCAATTGCCGGTTAGTGGCATGCAATAGCCCGCCTTTTGCGCCGTTTTTTCGGATGGCCTGCAGCGGGCGTCGGTTAACTTGTGGCGCGCTGGCAGCCAGTCCCCGGCCACGATAAGGTCGGCCGCTCAACGGGATAAGGGGCCATCGCATGAAGCTCTATGATGGCGGCCGCGCGGTCAATCCGCGGCGGGTGCGCATATTCCTCGCCGAAAAGGGGATCGACGTTCCGATCGAGCCGATCGACATCGCCACCCTGCAACACCGAACCGAAGTTTTCGCCGCGATTAATCCGATGCGGAGGCTGCCGGCATTGGTGCTCGACGACGGCACGGTGATCGCCGAATTGGTTGCGATTTGCCGTTACTTCGAAGCGTTGCAGCCCGATCCGCCGCTGTTCGGCCGCGGCGCGCTGGAAATTGCGATGGTCGAAATGTGGAACAGGCGAGCCGAGTTTAATCTCATGGGGCCGGTCACGACCGTGTTTCAGCATCTCCATCCCTTCATGAAACCCTTGGTCAATCCCCAGGTGCCTGACTGGGGCGAGGCCAACAAGCCGCGTGTTTTCGAATTCCTGAAATTCCTCGATAGCGAACTGAAGGATCGCCCGTATATCGCCGGCAACGATTTCACCATCGCCGATATCACCGCTCTCACGGCGGTGGATTTCATGAAAGTGCCGAAGCTTCCGCTGCCCGACGAATTCGCCAACGTGCGGCGCTGGCACGCGAACGTATCCGCGCGTCCGAGCGCGGCGGCGTAGCCCGCGCTTTCTGGAATGACGGAAGGACTTCAAAATAGCCACAGCCCTTCCGAGCCTTTCAGCGAGCCAACCGAAAGAAGTTCGCGCAGCGGGCGGCACAGCGCGGCCGCTTTCGCCCAATCAGCCGCTGACATCGCTTGCTTGCGGTCCCAATAGCAGGGGTGCGGATGCAGGCAGCGCCGCGCCCGCCGGCACCGTGCGTTGGCGCAATCGCGCCAGTAGCCGAGCAGATTGCATTGCGCTTCCGCCAGATAAGCGTGCCGGTCCGCGTAGGGCAGCACGCGCCATTGCTTGCGCGTCATCCGCTGCGGAAAACGCCAGTCTTTCGCGCTCACCTTCCGCCGCATATTTGCTCCTCGCATGCCACTCCCTCTCCCCGCACGCGGGGAGAGGGTCGGGGTGAGGGGGCGTTTCCGCCGGGCTAAGCTTCGCGGCAAGGTCCCATCCCCCTCGTTCGCTCACTCACCTCTCCCGCACGCGAGGAGAAGTGAAAACGCAAATCCATTCTCGCGGCGCATCGTCTGCGTCCGAGCTTTGCCGTATGACCACCACGAAGATTCGTTGTGCTGCCCCGCGCATGATCCCGAAAATTAGCGTCCGGTTCTCGGACAAGATCACGCGCACGAAAGAGGGAAGCAGAGCGCCGAAAGGCGCATTGTCCAACCAATGTCCGCGCAAAGCGCGGCTGCGCGCCTTTGTCTCTGCCGTCCTCCGCTGCTTGCAGGAGAGGATCGGGGAGGGGGCACGCCGCCTTTCGGCGCTCACGCTTGCGGCACTCGCCACCGGCTTCTACCCCGATGGCTCAGCCCCGGAACCGGGTTTCCCGCGGCTTTGGCTGGCGGAGTTGCCCGCTTCGCCAAACGATGCCGCAGTTAAGCACGCTCCGTGCAGACCGGTCCTGATGCCGGTCGACCGGGGATCCAGAGCCGCCCGGGTGCGGTTGGCAATCCGCCCGCGGGCACCGCGCCTCGCTCTCGTCTTTACGGCATGCCTTCCGGAAAGGCGCCCTCAAACGAGCGAGATGGCGCCGTATAACCGAAACAGGGACGCGATGTCAAGGAAAAAGTGACGTGATATATGCGCTTGCGCAATGGTTTCAGCAAAAAGTTGGAGCCGTATTGTGCCGCCGAGGCGTTGTACGTGCTCACTCCACTTATGCCGGGTCAATGAAGCCTTGCGTAACACGCCCGCGACGTCACCTTGGCATCACTGTCACTTGGCATCGCCGTCACTCTTGATTGATTGGCGAATGCCAGGCGCGGCACCAGGGCGTGGACTCATGAGTGGCAACCACCCCCGCCTGGGTGATTGGATGGCGCGTTCTTAATGAACCGATGTGGCTGGATCGGGCGACGCGCCGCGCAATTGCGGAAGCTTGGGATCTGCTGCACGCATCGTCGTGATCGCGCGATAGATCATCCAGGTCAAATTCAGGGCTTGAGCATAATTGCGTGCCGCTAAGCTTTGTTTTGCTTCAGCGACGATGGGAAGACAGTTGTTCAAGCCCACGTTTTTCCCGGCGTTTGCATCCAAGTAACCGGAAACTGTCTGTAACGATCCCCCGATCATGTCGTCGGCCAAGCTCACAGCCGCCTGGTGGTCGAGCATCGGTCCGTGTAAAATTGTTTGGCTCACGCCTTCCTGAAAGGTCGGCTCGACCTGCAGTTGGAATCGCAGCAGAAGCGGCATCAGGTTCCCAAGAAGGGCAACAAGCTGCTGAAAGTCGGGCGACTGTAACCCGCCAGGGCCGCCCGCGGCAGTACCGTGACTCGGGCCAGTCGGATTGTATGGATTAGATTCTGACATCGACGTTCTCCTTGAGCATTTCCTGGACGAGGATGATCCGGTGACGCGGCCCCGGCGACCGCCGCTGTGCCGGCGACGGTCGCCATTGGATCCGCAGCTCTGCGTTACATTTGTTCTGCGTTACATTGCGCGTTGCTGATTGAACGTCTGCAGATTGGCGATGACTTGCGGAATCAGCCCAACCAGCTGACGCGTGATGTCGGCTACGTCTTGTTGCGTGAGCTGGCGTTGCGGTTGTCCTCCCCAATGCGTCGGGTTGCCGAACGCCGACTGGAATTGCGGGAGACCGTATTGGCCGAATTGACCGCCTTGCGAGTATTGCAGGTGCGGCTGGCCTTGCAGCATTCCGACGAACTGGGGAACGAAAGGCAGAATTTGCCGCACCACCTCGTTGACATCCTGCTGGCTTAACTGACGCGGCATTTGACCGAATGCAGCATAACTTGATGGAGTCGGCGGCTGCTGCGCTTGCGCGAGGATCTGCGGCAAGGCCGGAAGCAATTGCCGCACTACCTCACTGACCTCGTTTTGCGAGAGCTGACGTTGTGATTGTCCCCCCCAATGTGGCTGAGCACCCCAGCCGGGATTGTATCCGGGTCCGCCAAATGACGGCTGTGCGCCGAATTGCTGGCCATAAGCAGCCTGCCCAATTCCGTTACCAGGGCCTTGCCAAAATTGGGAACCGAATGACGACCATTGCTGCGGATTGAATTGTGGGTTGGCCATTGGATTTTGTTGTTGGGTCTCGTAGTACATAGCGAACTCTCCATCTCCGTTGGTGCCCCGCAGCCCGCAACGAACAAAGGACGCTATTTTATCGCCGCGAACGACGCATCGATGCAGGCGATCGTCGAGTGTCTCAGTTCTTCGCCCGGTTCGTCCGGGCGGAAGATGGCGAGAAGGCCATACGACTGGAGTTCCGCAACCAAACTCACTTGTTGCAGGTTGGCTGTCTTTATGTCGGAGGTCCTGCCCTCTTGCTCACAGACGCTCGTCGCCGGATATTCTGGTCGCCAATGCCCAAGGCGATGGATGGTTGCGGTGTGCATGGCAATAATTTTTGTGGAAATGTTTTGAATAGTTCCGCAACGACGCGCGGTGTTCCAGCGCACAAATTACGGTCATCGAGAGAGCGCAATTATGCCGTCAGTAAGCAAGACTGAGCAGCATACCGACTCTCTCGGCAGTTGCGGGGTGGCTGCTCAAGAGATGCAAATTGTCCGTCCCCGCGTTGGCCGCTGAGCCTGGTGCGCCGGCGTGATGGCGTTCGAGCTTGTCGAGTGCGGCTATCAAGCCGCACGAATCCCCGATTAATTCCAATGCGGTGGCGTCGGCATCCAATTCGCGAACGCGGCACAGCGCCAAACTCAGTAAACGACCCAGCGCCGGAGCAGCGTTGAGCAGCATTTCGTGCAGCTGATTTGCAGCAAGACCACCGCTACGCGCTCGCATTGCAGCCAGTCCGCACAAAGACGTCCATTCAATAGCGCGCCCGAGCGCGACGACCCAATCCATCGCCCAGGCATCGTTATTATAAATGTGCGCGACTTCATGGGCGAGAATGCCCGCAAGTTCATCAGCGTTCATGCCGCGCAGCAAGCCGGCAGTCAAAACAATCGCTGCATCGTCCGGGCCGCCGAGGGCATAGGCATTCATGTCGCCACGAGTGGCGATGTAATAGAGCTCGGGGTAGCGGCGGAGCCCGGCCCGCCGGCAGACTTCAGCAAGTATACAGAACAAAGTTGGCGCTGCGGCAGCACTCAAAGGGCGAGCGCCGAACCATTGGTATATGGCCTCGCGGGAAATCGGCCGGTTATTCGAGCGTGGGCCTTCCGTTGACACTGCGCGGTGCGCGCCGTCTGCGCCCTCCACGATCCAGCCGCACACCGCAAGCAACAGCACCAGGCCGGCAATCGCCCATGTAGAGGATTGATGATTGGCGACACGACGAATATCACGGCGAATCCGCGACAGCGCTTCGGAGCATGTCTCGATGCGACATCGCAGAGCTATGCCGGGCCGATCGGTTGGGAAATGCAGATCGACGACGCCCGCGTCAAATCTGAGCAATTGCGGCTGTGACGACGGGCAACCGGCAGGAACCAACGCAAATGAGAGGGAGTATGGCGGGGGAGGAGCGGCGCATCGATCCCTCAAGCCGTGCCAAGACAAGACAGAATCTGCACCGCAGATGTGCACCCCACCCCCAATGCCGACAATAAATTGCCAGCGCGCCCTGCCATGCCAATTCCATGCCAACGACAAAGAAATGTCAAACGTGAGCTCGGATTTTGTCGACAAGAATCATGCGCATCTGGCCTTTTACTGCCGCGACTTTGTCGACAGTACGGGTATGACACGGCGCTGGTGCCGCGCGGTAACTAGGTCGCTTTTGGAGCGAAGCGGACGTCTGCTCGAGTCTATGAATACGCGGTACTAGGGCGTGGACTCATCCGTGCAGCCACAAACGCACTGACGCGAGTTGAACGAAGGCCAGGTAGTTGGCCGCGAGCTTGGTGAAGTGTGTTGCGGCCCGCCGGCATTGTTTGATCTTGTTGAAGAGCCGCTCGACCACGGGCGCGCCTGGTAGATATACGGCTTCGGGATCAAGGCGCTGATGGTCCCAGCGTAAAAAGACATATCGAAGCGCCGTTGAAAGCGCTGTCGCCCTTCAATGGCGCGGCCTGATTTTCCCTTCTTTTTCAACGTCATAGCTTGCATAAAGGACGAAGGTGCCGGGCACTCGCGCGTCGCCCGTTTGGTTGCTAAAGTGTTACCGCGCACGCCAGCGTAACCCGCGTACCTCTGGGGGAGGCCTGCACCATGACGACCTATGATGTCTCGACTCTGTCCGAGCTGAACTCGGCGATCGAAGCGGTCGACGCGGCCGCTGCCGGCTCCGGCGCTCAGCAAATCGACATCGCCAGCGGCACCATCAGCGTCAGCTCGGCGCTGGAAGCGATCAATCTCAACACCGGCGTCTCGTTGACGATCTCCGGCGCCTCGGGCGCGGTGCTCGACGGCGGCGGCACGCAGCGTGGTCTCTTCGTCTATTCCGGCAACGTCACGGTCGAGAACCTGACGCTGCAGAACATGGAGGCAGTCGGCGGCGCCGGCGGCAGCGCCGCCGGCGGCGGTGCTGGGCTCGGCGGCGGCCTGTTTGTGGCCGGCAGCGGCGATCCCGGCCAGGCGGTGACGCCCAACGTCACGCTGGACAATGTGGTGTTCAGCAACGACGCCGCGGAGGGCGGCGGCGGCAACCTCGAAGTAAACGTCGGCGGCGGCGGCGGCGGTCTCGGCGGCGAAGGCGGCGCCAACGACGGCGGCGGGGGCGGCGGAATTGGGAACGCCGCTGCGGGCGGAGCCACTGGTAGCTCCGGCGATCCAGGAATTGTGCCCGGAGCCGCCGCCGGAGGCAGCGGTAGCTTGCCGGGCGGTGCGTCCGGCGGCGGCGGTGGCGGCGGTGGCAATGGCGTTGCCGGCGGTGGTGGCGGCGGCATCGGCGCCGGTAATGCGCACAACGCTGTTGGCGGCACGGGCGGTTTTGGCGGCGGCGGCGGTGGCGGTCCCCTTGGCGGCAGTGGCGGCTTTGGCGGCGGCGGCGGCGGCGGTTTTATTGGCACCGGCGGCACAGGCGGTTTTGGTGGCGGCGGCGGTGGCGGTGGCGGCAACAACAGCCAAGGCGGCTTCGGCGCGGGCAATGGCCTCAGCTTCGCCGGCGGCGGCGGCCTCGGCGCCGGCGGCGACATTTTCGTCCAGCAAGGCGCCACGCTCACGATCGAAGGCGGCAGCTTATCAGGCGGCAGCATCGCGGGCGGGGCGGGCGGCGGCGGCGTCGGAAACAATGGCGACGCTTTGGGCACCGGCATTTTCCTGCAAGGCAATCAGACCGTCACCTTCGGGGCAGCGGCGGGGCAGACGACGATTGTCTCCGACGTTATCACCGATCAGAGCGGCAACCCGACTGCGGAAAACTTCACGTCCGGCTCGGGCAACGTTGTAATCGACGCCGCCTCCGGCGGCACTGTCGAGTTCACCGGCGCCAATACCTACACCGGCGGCACGGTGGTTGAGGCCGGCACGCTGCTGCTCGCGTCCGGCGGCGGCGGCGGCACCGGCGGCATTACCGTACAGAGCGGCGCAACTTTGGACATCGCGAGCGGCGGCACCGCGGATGAATTGTCCGTTAACAGCGGCGGGCTGGAGGATGTCGACGGCGGCATTGCGACGGCGGTGATCAACAGCGGCGGCGAACAAATCGTCAGCGCGGGGACCGGTGCTGGCGACATCGTCTATGGCGAGCAGCTCATTCTGAATTCCGGCGTTGCGGGCACCACCATCGTCGACAGCGGCGGCCAGCAGGACGTCGAAGACGACGGGAACGCAACCGCCACCGTCGTGAATAACGGCGCCGTCCAGTATGTCGAAGACTTCGCCACAGCGGACGCGACTGAGGTGAATGGCGGCGGCGCGCAATGGGTCGAGGACGGCGCCCAAGTCGACATCACGACGCTGAACGGCGGCACGCAATATGTCACCGGCTTCGGCGTCGCGATCGAAACGACCATCAACAGCGGCGGCCTCCAGTCGATCACGGATGAGGCCACGGCCTTCGACACGACGATCAATAACGGCGGCACGCAATCTCTCACCGGCTTCGCCATTGCGAGCGACACGACCGTCAACAGCGGCGGCCTCCAGTCGATCGGTGCCTTCGCAACCGCGTCCGGCACGACGATCAACAACGGCGGCACCGTGGACGTTCTGTCCGGTGGCACCGCGAGCGATACCACGATCGACAGCGGCGGCGTGCTGACTGTGTTTTCCGGCGGCTTGGCCGATCCGACGACGATCGAAACCGGCGGCAGCGAAATCGTCAGCTCAGGCGGCAGCGACGACGGTGCGCAGATTTCCGGCGAGCAACAAGTCTTCGGCCTCGCCAGCGGCGCCACAATCTTCAGCGGCGGCACGCAGGTCGTGGAATCAGGCGGCACCACGAGCGGCACCACTGTGTCGAGCGGCGGCAGCGAGATCGTGGAATCCGGCGGCACCGCCAGCGGCACCATCGTGACGAGCGGCGGCACGCTGGAGCTCTTGGCCGGCGGCAGCGCCAGCAATGTCACGGTCGAGTCCGGCGGCAAGCTTGAGCTCGGCGCGGGCTATACGCTCTCGGTATCCACCGAGACAGCGCTCAACAACGCCATCGTGCTCGCGGATGAAGCGACCTCCGGCAGTATGACCATCAAGATTTCCGGTACGGTCAATCTCGCGTCGGCGCTCGAGGCGATCAATCTGCACAACGGTGTTTCACTGACGATTGCCGGCGCCGCGGGCGCGGCGCTCGACGGCGACGGCGCCCAACGCGGGCTGTTCGTCTATTCGGGCGACGTCACGGTCGAGAACCTGACGCTGCAAAATATGACGGCAGTCGGCGGCACTGGCGGCCCCGGCGGTGGCGGCGGCGCCGGGCTCGGCGGCGGCCTGTTCGTGGCCGGCAGCGGCGATTCCGGCCAGGCGGTGACGCCCAATGTGACGCTGGACGATGTGGTGTTCAGCAACGACGCCGCAAAGGGCGGCGCCGGCGCCGGCGGCGGCACGGCGGCGGCGGCGGCGGCGGCCTGGCGGCGGCATTGGCGGCTCCGCCTCGGCGGTGGCGGCGGGTATTGGGACGGCCGCTTCGGGGGGGAACCAATCTGACTCCGGCCAGCCCGGAATTGTGCCAGGGGCTGCCGGCGGCGGCAGTGGCTCCGGCAGCCCCGGCGGCGCCTCGGGCGGCGGCGGCGGCGCGCGGCGGGCGCGGCGGCGGCGGCGGCATTGGCGGCGCCGATCGGGCGCGCCGCGACGGCGGCACGGGCGGCTTTGGCGGCGGCGGCGGCGGCGGCGGCGAGCGCGGCGGCGCACGGCGGCTTCGGCGGCGGCGGCGGCGACGGCGCCATCGAGCGGCGGCGGCGACGGGGGCTTTGGCGGCGGCGGCGGCGACGGCGGAAAAGGCGGCAGCGGCAACGGCGGCTTTGGCGGCGGCGACGCCCGCACTAGCGGCGGCAACCCCACCACCAGCGGCGCCGGCGGTCTCGGCGCCGGCGGCGACATTTTCGTGCAGCAGGGCGCTACGCTCACCATCGAAGGCGGCAGCCTGTCCGGCGGCAGCGTCGCGGGCGGCGCGGCGGCGGACGAAGCCGAGAACGGCGACGCCTTGGGCACTGGCATTTTCCTGCAAGGCAATCAGACGATCACGTTCGGGGGGGCGGCGGCTCAGACGACGCTCGTTGCCGCCGTCATCACCGACCAGGACGGCAACCCGACGGCGGAAAACTTCACCGCCGGCTCAGGCGGCGTGATGATCGACACCGCCCGCGGCGGCACGGTCGAGTTCACCGGCGCCAACACCTATACCGGCGGCACATTGGTGGAGGCCGGCAGATTGCTGCTCGCGTCCGGCGGCGCCGCCGGGACTGGCGGCATCACGGTCCAGAGCGGCGCGCACGTCGTCGCCGGTTCTGGCGGCAGCGCGAGCGACATAACGCTCGACAGCGGCGGCAGGCTCAACGTCCTGGCCGGCGGTACCGTCAGCGGACTGACGATCGACGATCCGGATGACCGGAGTTTCACCGCACGCGCCACTGTTGCGTCCGGCGGAACGCTCGAGGGAACAACAAACCTCATGGGCGGGGAATTGCTGCTGCACCAGAGCGCGGTCGTTCCGACAGGAATGGATCTGATTTTACAATCGACCGCCAGGCTGTTGCTCGACGAGACCGGCCACGGGTTCGAAGGCGTGATCAGAGATTTCGGCCCGTCGGACACGCTCGACCTTGCCCATGTCGCGTTCGCCGGCAGCGGCCGAAACGCGACGACGGTGCACTGGGACCAGACCGGTGGCGATCGGGGAACGCTTACCGTCGCACACGGCTCGCAAGCGATCGACCTCCACCTGGCCGGCCACTACACAACGAGCGACTTCGGCATCAGGAGCGACGGCGCACACGGCACAATGGTGCATTTTGTCTAAGAGGTTTCGCTGGCGGGACCTCTGCCAGGAGTCCCTTCAGAAATCTCGTCGGGCGTAAAACGATGCCTCAAACCTTGGCTCGGCCGACGTATAAGCGCTGTGCGTGACCAAATGGAACCGGATTTGGTTGTCGCGTTGCGACGGGAAGGCATTGATCGTTTGCGCGCCAATGCGTTCGTCGAAGCGATCGCGTTGCTTGCTCGCGCGGTAACAGCGGAGCCAAACGAGCCAACGACGCAACTTAATCTCGGCATCGCGTTGCAAGGCGTAGATCGTCATGCCGAGGCGTTGAAGTTGTTTGCCTCGGTGCAAAAGTTGTTGCCGGACGATCCGGCGGCATTTCTCCACGCCGCGCTGTCATTTTTGCATCTCGGCGAGGCTTCCGCTGCTTTGGGCGCGGCGAGCGACGCTTGCCACCGCGCACCGGGCGTGGCGCAAACTCACTATGTCTATGGTCAAGCGTGGCTGGCCATGAGCGAGCCCGGCAAGGCCGAGCGCGCTTTCGCGGAGGCCATTCGGCTTGCGCCTTTGTGGGCAGATGCCTGGGTCAATTACGGCATTGCCCGTTACCGCCAGGGCGCCATCGAAGAAGCCAAGACCGCGATGCGTCAGGCGCTTCGTCACAGCCCCGGCAACGCTGCCGCAATCTCCAATCTCGGCGCGTTCATGCGCATCAGCGGTGAATCGGAGGCGGCGGAAAATCTGTTGCGCGCGACGCTTGTCCGCGAGCCGCGAAACGTCGGCGCGCGGCTTAACCTGGCGGCGGATTTGTTGCAGGACGAGCGCGCCGGCGACGCGCTGGCGCTGCTCGGCGAGGCCGAGCCGCCGGCCGACGATCTGCGCGCTGCCCGCCACTGGCATCTGCAGAAATCACAAGCGCTGCTGCAACTCGGCCGGGCCGCCGAAGCGAAAGCGGTGCTCGATACGCTGGCCGCGCTCGGTCCGATACCGGTCAACCTGGCGCCGCTCTGGCATTGGCGGCAGGTGCTGCTGGCGCGCGCGGAAAACGACATCCCGCGCGCCTGCGAGGCCGCCGCGCGAATGGAAGCCTCGCTGGAAACAATGGGCGCCGACGCTGTGCTCGAGCATCAGATCATGGCGCATTACGATCTCGCCAAGTTCTGGTCGGGGCAGAATGCACAGTCGCGCGCGTTCGCGCATTGGCAGGCGGGCCACGCGCTGCTTAAACGCAGCCAGCCGTTTTCACGTGACGAACATCGCGCATTCGTCGACGCCAACATCGCGGTGTTCAATCCGGATCGCTTCGCGCATGGGCCGCGGGCGCGCAATATCGATCCCGCGCCGGTGTTCATCGTCGGCATGCCGCGCTCCGGCACGACCTTGTGCGAGCAAATTCTCGCCGCGCATGCGCAGGCTCTCGGTGCCGGCGAGAGAAGCGCGCTCCCCCGCGTTTTCCACGCGCTGGGCGGCTCCGCGGACCAAACCGCCGGCGTCGGCCGGATCGCAGCGCTTGGAGCAGACGCGCTAGACGAAGCAGCCACAGGTTATCTCTCCGAACTCCACGCACTCGCCCCGGACAAGGCGCGTATCGTCGACAAGCTGCCCGGCAATTTCAATTATCTCGGCCTCGTCGGCCTCATGCTGCCCGGCGCGAAGATCATTCACTGCGTGCGAGATCCTCGCGACATTGGCCTCTCAATCTTCACCTTCCGCTTTCATGGCGCGCACGGCTATGCCCACGATCTCGCCGATCTCGGCTGGTATATCGCTGAGCATGAACGGCTGATGGCGCATTGGAAGGACGCGCTGCCGCAGCCGATCTTGACGGTGAAATTGTCGGACTGGGTCGAAGATTTCGACGGCACGCTCGCGCGTGTGCTGCGCCACGTTGATCTGCCGCCCGATCCGAATTGCGCGCGCTTCTACGAAGGCGAAAGCCGCGTCCGCACAGTCAGCTATGCACAAGTGCGCCAGCCGGTGAACGCGCGCGGCCTTGGCCGCTGGAAAGCCTATGCCGCGGAACTCGCGCCGCTGATTGCCGAACTCGAAAACGCCGGTAGCCTCAACAGCTGGGGCGGTGTTCCCGCTTGACCCAGTAAGAGAGACGGACAGAGCGGGGCCACCGTCCGAATATGAAGTTCTGTTGACCAACGCCGATTTCAAATTGATCGAACATTCGATCAACGATCCGGCGAAAGGCGGGCGAATTTTCTGGCTTGCTCGGGCAGTTCAGCCCGCCACCCCTCTATAGTTTTCCAACCCCGCGCCCGCTTTTGCAGTTAGCCGCCACGGTCGCTGTTGACCGACAACAGACGTGCAACAGCTCGCCATTCGTCACGACGGCACACGCTCGATCAACACCGGGTTTCGCCGCGGTTAGCGACGTGCTGACCAAGGAGTTGAAATCCTACGCGTACAGCGCAAAGAGGAAATGCGCTCTGGATCCGTAACTTATGAAGGCGACCAGAGCATCCCTGAAGCGTCAGGTCTCGAGTTGATGAATTGTGCGGTTGGCTGTGCGCAGACGCCCGCTCAGCTCGCTGCCGACCGCCGCCAGAAAGCGGATGGCGAGGTTGGGGAATTGTGCCGACAATGACGCAAAGCTCGAGGTGGTCAGCACATAGCATGTCAGCTCTTGGTCGGCGACAACTGTCGCCGAGCGCGCGCCCCCGTCGAGCAGTGCCAGCTCGCCAAACATTGTGCCGGGAACAAAGGTCGTCAAGCGAATGTTGCCGTTGGGCGTTTGCATGTAGGCGCTGGCGGCGCCTTTGGTGACGACGAAAAGCTGATTTCCGGGGTCGCCTTCGCTGAACACCACGCTCGTCGACTGATATGACGTGCGCAGAAAATGTTGTTCGATCGCGGCGAGATCTGCGTTGGAGAAATCGCGGAATAGGCCAACGTCCTGGAGAGATATCTCTTTACGATGGAGCAGCGGCTGCGATCGCAGCAACTCGTCCTCTGCCGATTCGATGGCGCGGTCGACGTCGGGAAACATGTTTGCTTCCACGCTCGAGCGTAGCGCGCCAAAATTTTCCAGGCGCTCCCGCGCGAGGCTTCTCTCAGGAGCGGCCAGCAAGAGCGGCTTGTGTCGACTGCTGAGGCTCGATTTAAGCTCAAGCAAAATGTTCGCGCCAGTTGAGTCGATTTCGGTGAGCCGCCGCATATCAAGGATCACGCACGAGGTCTGGTGGCGCAGGGCAATTTCGATGTCGCTGAGCATTTTCTCGCCGGTGCCGAAGAACAGGGCTCCCTGCAACTCCAGCACCAGGATGGAGTTGCCAGACCGTTCGAGAAATTCCCGCTCCGGAGCAGTACGTGATGTTCGCGAATGGATGCCGCTGCAGCGATAGGTCCGGCGAACGAGGGAACGGCTCATCCGGAACACGAACAGCACAACCGCAAGCGCCACGCCGATGAACACCGCCAGCACGATGTTGAGCGTGATCGAAAGGACTGCGACCACCACCACAACGGCAAGATCAAGCGCCACGTTCAGGCGATGCGCGGGTGGTCCGCGGCGCAGTCTGCCTATCAGTTGCAGACTCCAGAGATCGAAATGCTGAACAGCGATCACCATGATGACGGCGGACAGCACGACGCGGGGGATTTCGCCAAGCCAGCGGAACAGGAAAGCCGCAGCGACCAGCAGTGCTGCGGCATTGACCAACACCGACAACGCGGTGCGAGCGCCAAAAGCTCGATTAGCAACGCTTGGACCGATATTGATGCCGCTGGTAATTCCGCCCACGCAAGATGCCGCCACGTTGCCAAGACCAAGCCGGACCAGCAGCCGGTCGCCGTCGCGGCGACGTTGGTCCGGGGCGGTGACAAGCTTGGCGCATAGCAGCGCGTCGATGGACGCGATCATGGCCAAGGCGATCGCGCCGCCTACCACCGTCGGCAGCAACGCCGACAAATCGCCGGCGCGCGCGAGATCGGCGAGATAAGGGAGGGCCGTTAAGCCGATGGCCGCGCGCGGGCCACCGGCAACGGCGGGACCGAGGTAAGCGCCGAGGCCGGCAAGTATGCCAACGTAATAAAGAATGCAGCCGGCGCCCATGCCGACGATTATCGGCGGCACCTTCGGCAAGAGCTTCCGCGCGTTCCACATCGCGGCAAAAGTGACCGCGGCGATCGCCAGACTGAGCGGCTTGACCGACGCCAGATGCTGATGGACCTGGGTAAACGGAACGCTGCGGTCAAAACCGCAAACGTTGCCCAGTTGCACGAGAAACAACAGCGCCGCAGCGGCGTCCTGAAACCCGGCCATTACCGGGTGCGGCGCGAATTTGATCAGTGTCCCGAGCTTGACGAGGCCGAACAAGGCCTGCAGCGCGCCGGCGACCAGCACGACGGAAAACGTGATTGCCAGAATCAAGGGAATGCCGCCGGCGACGATCGTCGGCATGTCCGAATGAACCAAACCGTAGATCAAGAGGCCCAAGAAGAAAGTGCTGGTGACCCGCGGGGCGTAAACGGTCGTCGTCCGGTCGCCGAGCAGAACGCAAACGATGGCGACGACGCACGCGGTTGCTAATCCGGCGAGCGCACCGGATGCAAAATAATCGTCGCCGAGCGCGGCGAACGCAAACATGCCGTAGCCCATCGCCAGCGGAATGGCGACCGCTGCCGACACCAAGCCGCCGATCACATCACCACGCACTGACGACAGCAGTTTCATGGCGTAGCGCTCGGCGGCTCCGGAGGGCGGGGGACGGCGGCCACGGGAGGCGATGCTGTCAGGCTAGCCCATTCCGTTTCCGTACCGCACTACTCAACAAATGCCTAGATGTTGCCTAAAGGCGACAGCAATACTAGCCGCTCCCGGTGCAGCCGCGGTGCGGCGCTCGGTGGACGGAGCTACGTTGTCGCGATCGGTCCAGGCGAAAGAGGTGGAATTTAACGACCGCGGCATGAACGGAAGTGGCGCAGACGTCGTGCGATGTCGCAGTTTGACCTTCGCCGCGCCGCGTTACGATTGGTTCGGATGCTGCCCGGCCCTTTGTGGCAACGCGAAGACGCAAGCGACAATAAAGATCGCAAGCAAGGCCGACGTGAGCGGACGGCTCAGCGCGAGACCGCCCTCGGCCACCGGCTTGTCGAGGAAGTCGCCGACGGTGGCGCCGAGCGGCCGCGACAGAATAAAGGCGGCCCAGAACAGAAACACGCGTGAAACGCCGGTGAAATAATACGCGAGAATGATGAGGCCCAATCCGGCAGCGAAGGCGAGCGCGCCGCCTTCATAGCCAAGGCCGGTGTCGTCGGCGGTCCAGTCTCCCAGCGCCGTACCGAGCGTCTGCGATAGCGTGATGGCGGCCCAATAGAACCCTTCAGCCTTGCGGGTTCTGACAGTCCCCACCGATATTGAGCCGAGCGACCAATTCCACAGGCCGAGTACAGCCAGGAGGGCGACCAACAAGACCGACGATCCTCCGGCATAACCGATCCCCAGCGAGCGGTCGGCGAAATCCGCCATGGTCGTGCCGGCTGTCGTTGAAGCAACGATGGTCGCCCAATAAAGGAACGGATGAAATTTGGCCGCGGCGATCTGCGCTACGGCGAGGACCAACAGCAGGGAGAGAAATAGTGCGGTGCCAGCGAGGTAGCCCCACTCGAGCGTCATTGTCACGGTGTCGCCGCAGGTCTCGCCAAGCGTCGTGGCGGCGATCTTGATGATCCAGAAGGCGAGGGTGACTTCAGGTAGCTTGCTCGCGCCAGGCGCAGTGGTTGCCGTCATGAGAAGGTTGCCCTTGCGGGAGATGGCCGCTGGGCGTTTCGTCAGCGTTGCAGCAGCGCAATCAGGCTCGACGTATCCCAGCGCTTGCCGCCCATCGCTTGGACTTCGGAATAGAACTGGTCGACCAGAGCGGTGAGCGGCAGGTGGGCGCCGTTTCTTCGTGCTTCAGCGAGGCAAATGCCGAGATCCTTGCGCATCCAGTCGACCGCGAAGCCGTAATCGAATTTGCCGGCGGTCATGGTCTTGTAACGGTTCTCCATCTGCCACGACTGCGCGGCGCCTTTGGAGATGGTGGCGATCAGCTTCTCGATATCGAGGTTGGCTTTTTGCGCAAAGTGCAGCGCCTCGGCGAGGCCCTGAACCACGCCGGCAATGCAAATCTGGTTCACCATCTTGGCGAGCTGACCCGAGCCCGAGGCACCGAGGAGGTTGCAGGCGCGCGCATAAGCAGCAATGACTTTCTCGGCTTGTGCGAACACAGCCGCGTCGCCACCGCACATCACCGTCAACGCGCCGTTCTGCGCGCCGGCTTCGCCGCCTGATACGGGAGCATCGATGAAATCGAAACCGCGGTTTTTGGCCTCCGCGTAAAGCTCGCGCGCGATCTCGGCCGAGGCGGTGGTGTGATCGACCACGACGGCGCCTTTGCGCGCACCGGCAAAGATGCCGTCCTTGCCCAGCATCACCTCGCGCAAATCATGGTCGTTACCGACACAGGCCATGACGAAATCCTGGCCCGCGGCCGCTTCCTTTGGCGTCGGGGCGCTTTTGCCGCCGTATTCGGCGACCCACTTCGCCGCCTTGGCGGCGGTGCGGTTGAAAACGGTGACGTCGTGGCCGCCTTTGGTTTTCAGATGCCCGGCCATCGGGTAACCCATCACACCGAGACCGACAAACGCCACCTTCGCCATCATGTCCTCCATCACTGCTGCCGCCGCCTTATACCAAGTGGCGGCAGCCAGTTGAGTCCTTCGCCTTGGCATTCGGCGTCTTTGCGTCCTGTCTCTTGGCGTCATATCTAGGGGACAACGCGTGGAGGCGGCCATGGCATTACTCAAGGATGACGTTCTGGCCAGGCTCGCCACGGTTTCGGGCCCTGACGGAGTGCCGCTGTCGCAGAGCGGAAAGCTTTCCGAAGTCGTCGCCACCGACGGCAAGGTGTTCTTCTCCATCACCGTTGACGCTGCTGCAGTGAAACAGTGGGAAAGCGTGCGTGAGCGCGCCGAGAAAGCAGTGCGTGCCGTACCGGGCGTCCAATCGGTCATGATCGCGCTCACCGCCGAGCGGACCTCTAACGGCGGCGGCCCACCGCGCCCGCCTGCTACTGCGCCCGCGGCCGCGCAGCCGCGCGGGGGCACGCATGGCGCCGCGCCGCGGCCTGCGGGCCCGGCGGGCATTCCGGGCGTTGCTGCGATCATCGCGGTTGCCTCCGGCAAGGGCGGCGTCGGCAAATCCACTGTTGCGCTTAATCTTGCGCTCGGCCTGCGCGACCTCGGGCTCAAGGTCGGCATTCTCGACGCTGACATTTACGGGCCGTCGATGCCGAAGCTTCTTGCCATCCGTGAAAAGCCGCAGACGGTCGGTGGCACCCGACTAAAGCCGATTGTCCGCCATGGCATGGCGGTGATGTCGATCGGTTTTTTGGTCGAGGAAGAGACGCCGATGATCTGGCGCGGCCCGATGGTGATGTCGGCGCTGACCCAGATGCTGCGCGAGGTGGAATGGGGCACGCTCGACGTCATGGTGGTCGATATGCCGCCGGGTACCGGCGACGCGCAGCTCACCATGGCCCAGCAGGTACCGCTTAAGGGCGCGGTGATCGTATCGACGCCGCAAGACCTCGCCTTGATCGATGCGCGCCGCGGCATCGCCATGTTCCGCCGCGTCAACGTGCCGGTGCTGGGCATCGTTGAGAACATGTCGATGTTCATCTGCCCGCATTGTGGGACGCGCTCGGATATTTTCGGTCATGGCGGGGCGCGTCACGAAGCCGAGCGCCTCGGCGTGCCGTTCTTGGGTGAAGTGCCGCTGGCGATCGACATCCGGGAAAAATCCGATGCCGGTGCACCCGTCGTCGCGACCGACCCGGATGGCCCACACGCCCAAATCTTCCGCGACATCGCCGCGCGGGTGCGCGAGGGCTTCCAAGCCGAAAGCCGCCCGGCGCCGAAAATCGTCATCGAGGCATGAGCTGTCCGCCGTCGGTCGGCGAGCGGTGCAGGTTTATTCCCTCATCTCTGGATCGGCGCGTCCCGGCTTCGGCTGTTGCTGAGCGGGGTCAAGGCGCGGCTCAGGTGTCTCGTAGACCAGCGTAGTGTTCCTGTTCTTTTCGCCTTGCTCAGCGAGCGCCTGCCAGGCGCGCGCCATGTCGAGAAGAATAAGTTTGGTTTCCGGATCGCTGGTCCGCTGGGCCAGCCAAAGGCATACGCCGGCATGAGTTCGATAGGCCTCGACTTGTCGGTCCACCATGTACCATCCCCGCCACGTCAAAAGACGCACGACCCGCTAACCAAGCTTGAGCAGTATTTGTTCCAGCGCGGCGTGAATTAAGGCTACGGAAACAGCGCACTAAGGCGCTCAAAAACGAATGAGGCCGCCACGGGTGGCGGCCTCGGTTTGCGAATAGATCTGCGGGTAGCTCACTTAAGCTGGGTCGAGATACTCGAAAACGTCGTATTCAATTGCGTGCCGAGCCCGTTCACAACCGCAATGATGGCAATAGAGATGCCGGCGGCAATCAGGCCGTATTCAATGGCCGTGGCTCCAGACTGATTCTTCACAAACCGAACAAGAAGCTGAGACATAGCGGTGCCCTGGGGGTTGCCCTCCTCGCCCGGACCGCAACGTACCAAGTTCCCGTTGTCGGTACGTAAATTCACGTACTGCAAATTAGGAAAAGCAAATTCCTCAAATTTTGTAAAAAAGCGGGAATTTGGACGACGCCCAAATGTGGCAGCCTCGAGCATCGCGATCACGGCAGCCCGGATCTCCAGTTCTTCCGGTATTGCGCGCAAAATTATGTCAGGTCACTGAAACCCGGGATGACCTTGTCCGTATGTGTAGGCTGGGGAGGGGGATTGTCCCCCCGGACACTCGCAGGTCCCTTTTCCCGACTAGCCCCGCACTCGTGCGGGGCTTTTTCTTGCGGCCGGCCGCAACCATGACTCGCATGTGCGATTTATGTCCCGCAAATCCGGGGTTGCGGGTGGGGCGTGTGGCAAAGACATCAGACCGGCATCTTGGAAATGTTGCAGCCTAAAGTCTAAGCGGCCACCAACCGAGACGGCCTCGTCGGAGGCTCACCTCGGAAACTTGCGCTTACAATAGGTCTCAGCATCGGCAGCGGAATAACCCATCGTTCGACCGTTCCGGAGACATTGCGCATAAGTCTTTGCCGGGGTGACGATGGCAACGCAGCCTCCTGCCGCGCGGTGCATGACTTGGCCAGGTGGGCAGTCCCCAAATGCGCTCGCTGAGCTCAAAGGAACAACGGCGCCCAAAAGCGCAAGCAGTACGGTAATTTTGCTCATTGACTTATCCCCCTTGTGCGGTCCGGCCGCACCCCAACTGAGGCGGGCTCCAACTGCAATCAAATAAACGCGACGCCAATTTGCCGCTCAATGCGCCAGACCATCTTACAGCGACGGTCCAGTTTTTCGTCCGGCACGCTGAGTTTGAAGAACGTAGGCAACAAGGCATCGGTGGCGACGTGCAACAAAGCGCCGCTCTCTGAAATATTGTCGGTTGTGCACGCGTAGACGCGAGAGCCGTCCTCGCTCGTAATTGTGCCGATGGCGGGCGCCCTGCGCCGCGCACCCTGGCGTCGATCTGAATCTGCGGACATTGCGGTCGGCCATCCGGAAGCGCGTATAGCTAAAGCGCAAACGTATAACGACCAATTAATTCAAGTTCCGGGTAGGTCTTGCCAGGTCCTGCGCCGCTGAACAGGCGGTTCGGCGGTTTTTGGTTCTGCGGCGCCTAAGATTCTACAATGTAGATTTGCGAATGCTCGCACTGGAGGCACAGAAAGTGTCGTTCTTCGCCCCCATTCCCGATCGGCATTGATAGCTTCAGTTCCATGGATGATGAACACTTTGGACATGCCGGCATCAGCGCAAAGCCGCTCATGGACGGAATGCGAATCGGCGGCGCCGCTGACTTTTGACTCTGGTCTAGTTGCTCCAGAAGGGCGACGATTTCTGGCGGCATTCCGTCCGCCGGCTCATAGCGGGCACGGAACTCGTTTGCGACTTTTGTCAGCATCGCCCGTTGCATCTCCACATCAAGTCGTTTTCGGGCTTTTGACTCTGGATCTGACATGCCGACCCTCCCGACGAGCGTCACAAGTTCGTCATGGGTAAGGCCCGGATGTCACGGAGGTTCCCGCTTTGGCCGGGAATCAACTAAAAGGCTATTTTTGTGTTGAGGTCATTTCAAAAGGGGCCAGAGCATTTCGGCCAGTACCCGGCCGCCCGGTACTGGCCGCCAGCCAGTATCCGCCAGCTGAGGCGGCAACCTTTTGATCTCTGCGACGTTGCCGAAGAGTCGCGGGGGAAAGTATGCTAACTGCGGAACATTATAGGCACCGGGCCGAAGAATGCCGGGCGCTTGCCTTTCAGAGCAACGACGAACATGAGCGTGCGGCCATATTGAAGTTGGCCGCCGAGTGGGACCGCCTCGCCGCAATGAAGGCGAAAAAAGAGGCTGCTGCTCATTCCGGATGAGCTTTCAAATCCTTGACGGTCATTGCGTAAAGCTCCGCCCTAGTACGAATACCGCGCTGGGCGAGGCGGATGACGCGCTGGGCGACAATTTCGGTGAGAGGGTCGGCGCGATCTATAAGACCAAGGGTCTTGCAGGCGTCCGTGAACGCTGCCGACATTTCCTCGATAACGTCAGGCTCAAAAGCTTGGTTATGCAGGAATGGAGTGATCGGCATTGGTTCCCAGCCGGGAACCTTTATGGCGGTGTGCAACGCTGTTGTCGATTGTCAAAAGACATACTTTCGCGATCTATAAATGCGCTCGGAAAATCAAAAGGGGCCCACCCTGAAATTTCAAAAGGGACCAGCCGGGATGGAAAGGGGCCAGTACTGAAAAAGGCGGGGCCGCCAACTGAGGTGGCCAATTATTTGAATTGGACGCCAAACTTGTGCGTCTCTTTCCATATAACCCTACACGCACGCTTCATCGTATCGCCGTCGATAAGAAGGTCGAAGTTGTCGGGAATACCGAACGTGCTCCCGACCCAAAGACCGGCGCCCGCCTCCGATATATCAATGACCGTGCAGCTGATGGGCGGGAGATTAGATGCAACAATGATCATTGCCGGTTGCTGGCTCGGGCTGCGTGAATGCCTTCGGACCGCTATCAACGACTTCGGATTGTCGGTATTCAAAACACCCATCGGTAATCTCTCTGGCGCCGCTGTCGCACGGCGAAGCCAGCGCCCTCAGGGAGGGATAATGTCGCGTCTACAACCGGCGGAATGTGATGTTCGACACAGTCAAAGCTGTTTCACGTGGCTTGTTGGTCAGTAGAGTTACTCACTCATTTCCCGTTTCGTTCAAAACGGACCAGCCGGTCATTTCAGAAGCGACCTGCCCGGATGGAAAGCGGCCAGTACCCGAGTTTTCAAGAAAAGCCCGGCCCAACTTTCGCTATCCGATTTCGACTTGATGCCCCGTTCGAAATGAAAGAGGCCGCCAACTGAGGCGGCCACTATTCTATTGGCCGGACAGGATTGCGGATGCTCAAACGCTCGGCGTCGTTGCTTATATCCTCTTGGATTTTTTTCGATTGCTGCATTCATTGCTCCTGCTGTCGGCGCACAGTGTTTTGTGCGCCCCAGCGTTGGCCGTTAGGCTGACGCAACCACGAATCCGGCGCGCGGAAAATGTATGCAGACCTCGGCGACCACGGGATCGCTGCGCCGGATGACGATCTCATCGGCGCTCGAGGCGACTAATTCACCGACGACCGGATCGCGTCCGGTGTCGTCCGGAGTAACGCTGACGACTTGGCCAGGCTTCCGGCCGATGGGATCTTTCGCGTCAGTGGATGCTTTAGCGATTGAGGTAGCGGTTCTGGCCACATCGAGCGCTTGTTCGGAGGTCATTGGGCTCCGTCTGCCGTGGCCGATTGCGGCAACCCGCTCGGCCCAGCTCAGCAGCCTTGGAAAGCCATCGAGCGGCGCGGCTGTTAGTCCGAAATTTTGTTTCAAGAACCAAATCGGATGGTAGGCGGCGAGGTCGGCAAGGCTAGCAGCGGAGCCCTGCAAAAATGATCGACTGTCAGCCAGGCTCTGGTCCAGCCAATCGAAATGCGCGCGCAGCTGATCGAGCAGGTTCGGCACTGCCGCCATCATTGCGGCGAGGTTTATATTTCGGCCGGAGAATTTGGCCCGGTCTTCAAGAAATCCCTCGGGCAACGCGTCGGGCTTCTTCGCGAATGCGATGCTGACAGCTGGGCTGAACGTTGTCTTCTCGGCCCACCAGGCAAGCGCGTCGGCCGCGCCGCGGCCGGCTGGATAAAAGCTCGGGGTGGGGTGCCGGCGCTCAAGTTCGCGCATGATCAACTGGCTATCGCAATAGATGTCCGCGCCGATCTGCAACACCGGCGTTTTACGGTAGCCTCCTGTTAGGGCCGTCAGGTCGGGTTTTGGCATGATGACCGGAATTTCAACCGATGCCCAGGCCAGGCCTTTGAGTCCGAGGCCGAGCCGGACCTTCTCCGCATAAGGAGAGGTTTCGTAATGGTGCAGGATAATATCGGTCATGAGGAGGGTCCTCGTTGGTGATGACGCAGTGTGCTCGAGGGCGCGGCATTAAGCTGGCCGCTTCCGGACATCGTCATCCGCAGAAAGAGCGGCACTGCCGCGATCGTGCAGCTCGCACCGACAACGAGTTGACCCGCGCCGGAGGGGGATTGCTATCGGCTGATCCGGTTGGTCTGCGACGGCTGGCTTCGCGAGCGCGTAGATCAGGTTGCGTTTGAGACGGGCCCTACCGCTAGGTCCTCGAAGGCGGCGCCTTCATGAGCGAGCAGCCACCGTTTGCGGTCGACGCCACCGCCATAGCCGGTAAGGCTTGCATCCGCGCCGATGACGCGATGGCAAGGAACCACGATGGCAATCGGGTTGGCGCCGTTGGCAAGGCCGACGGCGCGAGCGGAGTTCGGGCGTCCCAGCTTTCGCGCCAACGCGCCATAACTTAGCGTTGTCCCCGGCCGAATTCCGCGAAGCGCCGCCCAGACCTCGCGCTGAAAGGAAGTGCCAGCCGTCGCGACCGCAATCGCATTGATGGCGGTTAGATCGCCCGCGAAATAGCCGGCAAGTGCGCGCCGAATTGCCGCCGGCGTCTCGCGGCTCTTTACGACAAAATCATTTCCATCCTCACCGTAATGCCGCCTGAGGAGCTGCCGCATTCGGGCTTCGAAGTCATGAAAGTCGAGAGCTCGTACACGCTCTTCGGGATCATGGATGAGGAGCATCGTCCCGACCGGGCTTTCGGCCCGGTCGATAAAGAACGTTTGAGGCGGCATCGGGTTGGGCATCGAGATTGTCCTTTGAATTGGTGCGGGCGCTCGCTCTCACCGCCTCCGCATCGCCCGTCCAGAGGTGTTGAGCCGCATAGGCTCGCCACGGTCGCCAGGCCTCCGCTCTGGCAAGGACTTCGCTAGCCGCGGGCCGCGCGCCGCCCGGAGGTGTCAAAGCTCGCATAAGACCGATATCGGCGGCGGGAAAGGCATCCGGCTCACGCAACACGCGCATGGCAATGTATTGCGCTGTCCATTCGCCGATCCCGCGCAGCGAGCGGAGCTTGGCTATTGCGCCCTCCAGCGACTGCGTAGGGCGGAAAAGACCCGCATCGGCGGCAGCAGCGCGAGCCAGCGTTGACAGCGCTTCCGCGCGGACAGCGGGCATTCCGAGCGACCGCAAATCGGCTTGAGCCAGTCTTTCGGGTGTCGGGAACGTATGCGTCAGGCTCGTCCCGTCGCTAGGACACAGCTTCTCGCCATAGGCGGCGACGAGTTTCGCCGCAAGTTTCAAGGCGCCCGTTACGGTAATTTGCTGGCCGAGCATGGCGCGAACGGCGACTTCAAAGCCGTCCCACGCGCCCGGCACGCGCAGGCCCGGACGCCGGGCGACCAGCGGCGCAAGCAGCGGGTCTCGAGCAAGGTCCTTGCCGATGGCCAGCGGGTCCGCGCTGAGGTCGAAAACGCGTCGAACGCTCCGAACGATCGTGGCAAGCGATGCGATGCGCGGAAAGCGGATCGTCACACGCAGGCCGCGTTCCCGCTCGTCCGGTTCAATAGTGATCGTCCCTTGCGCGCCGTCTAGTGCGATCGAGCGCCGGTAGCTTTTACTCCCGTCAACCGCTTCGATGCCGGTAATCGCCCTTGCCGCGAGGAAGCCGATCATCGCATCCCAATCGTAGGGCGGTGCATAGGGCAGCATGAGGCTGATGCCTTCCGCGCCGGTCTGCTCGCCGACGGCACCGCTCGACCGGCGCAGCTCGCTGGGCGATCGCCGATACAGCGTGTGGAATGTCGCGTTGAAGCGACGGATGCTGCTGAAGCCAGACGCCAGGGCGACTTCCGTCATCGGCATGGTCGTCTCGACGATGAGCTGCTTCGCAAAGAGCACGCGGCGTGTCTGAGCGACAGCGATAGGCGATGCTCCCAGGTGCTGCCTGAACAGCCGCCGGAATTGCCGCTCACCGACTCCGAGCCGTTCCGCTAGCGCATCGACCGCCTCGCCATCGAGCGCGCCCTCGGCGATCAGCGCCAAGCCGCGCGAAACGGTGTTCGACGTGCCTCGCCACGCCGCCAGGTCCGGAGAACTCTCCGGGCGACACCGAAGACAGGGGCGAAAACCTGCCTCCTGCGCCGCGCTCGCCGTGGGGTAGAACGTTATGTTCTCCCGTTTTGGCGTACGCGCCGGGCAGATCGGTCGGCAATAAACCCCTGTCGTGCGAACGGCGATAAACATCCGTCCGTCGAACCGCGCATCACGGGTCGATAACGCTCGATAGCAGGCTTCGTGATCCAGTTTCATGGGACCAGTATGCCCGAGGGCGCGGCATTAAGCTGGTCGTTTTCGGACATCGTCATCCGCAGTAAAGAACGGCTTTGCCTTCAGATGTCGTGTCCGTGGTTGCTCGCTACTCGACCAACGGCCGGTTTCGGCGCTACCTCGCGAGCGCTACCGCCAAACCACGTCGCCGGAGGGGGTCAAAAAATTGGACGCCGATCGGGGGTCAAATTTGGAAGCCGTTTGACAGATCAGCATTACCCGCGCTTCGGCGAACAATATCGATCGCCGTTTCCGTGCGAGCCAGATCAGGATGACGGAAAAGGTTTATGAAGAGGCCGCCAACTGAGGCGGCCTCTTCATTCAGACGAGCCAATAATCGTACTGAGACTGCAGGTAACTTACGTCGCTATAGATATGATCTGCTGTGAAGAGACCCTCGTGACCCGCTCCCACCAAATTGATTTCTTGAAGCAGGTTTGAATCCGCCGCCTGGACGCTGAAGTAGAACGACAGCGGGTCCGCATGTGGTTTTATTACTTGAAGATCGTGATGGATTTCCGGGGCCTCTGCCGTTCCCTTGATGAGGCTCCTCATGATGTCCATCTCGTGCGTCAAGTTATGAATGTAATGTTGTTCGCTCATTTGCAGTCCTCCAGGCGTCGTCCCCAGGGTTCAAGGCACACTTGTCGCTCATAGCCGAACTGTCTGCTGTGATGGACGGCACAAGCCGTCCCTTTTCAAAAGGAACCACCCTTCGTTCTCAAAAGGGATCAGCGCGGTCGGAAAGGGGCCAGTACCCGAAAATGAAAGAGGCCGCCAACTGAGGCGGCGTAAGACCCGTTGACTCCATTTGTGGTTGCGTGCAACATCGTCTATCGGCAACCTGTGGTGGGCGTTGGGACCGGGCAAATGATCGCTGCCCATTGCCTCATTGTTGGGGCAATCTTTGAGGACGATTGCGGACACGCTTTCATATTGAAAGAATTTTCCGTCCGCTACACTGTGGCGGAAGACGGTAGTCGGCACCCAAGCGGCACTGCCAAGCTGGAAACTGTGCCCAAGAATAACAGCGAAGCGCCGCGTCTGCTGACCATTCCTATTACCGGCCAGGCAGTGTTGAAGATGGTCTCCGGTCCCGTTTTCTGAAATCTGAATTAGGACACTCCAAAATTCAAATTAGGACAAAAGGCTCGGAATTTGAAAATTTTGGTGCACGAAAATTAGTGTCACGATGCTACGAAATTATCGGAATGGGTAAGACCTGTAACTGAATCCGCGAACTTAGGGACAAAGTCGCAGAGCATTACGGGAAAGAACCAATACAATTGACGTTGTACCTGCCGAAACCAAAAACTATTTGAGGCCGCCAACTGAGGCGGCCTACGGGGCGGGTTCAACCTGAAATAATCCGTCCGCCGCCATCACGGCATCATAGCGCCCGCGCGGATCAAGTTCTTTGTTCATCGGTCCGAGCTTGGCGAGCGCGGACATTGGAATTGTGTATTTGAAGCCGGAGCCGCCCTTGCGCGGGCGAATGACGATAACGGCAGCATCGCCGGCCGGCGCTTTATCTGGCGCGATGGTGAGGGTGCGTTGCCCGACTGAGGCATAGGTGGCAATCGCGATTCCGTCCGCGAAGCAGGCACAAGGCGACGAATTGCCGTCATAGTAGAGAACGGTAAGCTCGCGCGGCTTGGCGTCCAGCCGCTTGACCGCATCGAGGCCGATCTTGATCCCGAGAGGGATGAAGGCACCGAAACCGCCATGTACCCTCGCCCCAAGCGTTACCCACTCATCCGGGGTTTCGGCGTTGGCCGCCAACGGGCAGGCAAGGAGCAAAACGGCAAAGATGGTCCGCTTCATACCGATTTTGTAAATTAGGACAGTCGAAAATCCAAATTAGGACAAAGGGCTCGGAATTAGGACAGCACCGTCCTGTCGCAATTAACAGTGGGCGCACCAGCAGCGGCCATAGGAGCAGACCCAATGATGGTATGGACCGCACCGTGCGCCAAAATGCGGCCCGCAGGCGGCTTTCTCGATCGGCGTGAAGTTTTGCGCCTGCGCATGGATATTTGCTGCCCCGCGTGAAGTCTGAGCGTTTGAGGCAAGTCCACCCGCGAGCAATAGTGCGGCGGTTGCAGTGACGATGACCACTAGCTTTGGCATGGTTCGCTCCCTGAAGGTTCCTCGTTGAGATTACTATTTCAAAAGGGACCACCCCTCAATTCCAAAAGGGACCAGTGGGGATGGAAAGGGGCCAGTACCCGCAGGCCGGTACTGGCCCCTTTCCGTATCGACTGGGCCCTTTTGAAATTAGGGGCTGGCCCCTTTTAAGTTTTCCAAAGCCAGAGCAGGCGATTGCAGGTTTGTAACTGAACGGAAGTTTTTTTGATTTGGACCACAATTCTGGAGAAACTATTGTTGGGCTCAGCTAAGGCCAAACAGGAGCCAAAAATGGCGAAAACAGAAGCAGACCACGCGAAAGAGATGTTCGACAAAGGGTTACGCGATGAAACCCACGGCTGACCCCAAGACAAGACACCATCGGATCGGACCTACGGTGACTATGTGTGTGACGCACGGAACTACAGAGAAGGCGTAGCCGTAGGCGAAAAGGCCAACAAAAATAATAAATAATATTTTGCACTCAAGGTGAGGCCGCCTCAGTTGGCGGCCTCTTCCTTCTCCGGGCATAATTCGAACGGTAATTCCAAGGTCTCTCCGCGCCTCGGAAGTACCCGATCTACCTTGTGCAAGAAATCGTTGTCAACCATAACCGTTCGCGATTGCGCAGACTGCTCGGAACATGATCAGGGAATGAGATGCTTGAGCCAGCATAGGGTCGCCCACCTCTTCTGGTCAGCCATTGATGGAAGCCTGGTTGCCCCGATAACCTTCTTTCGTTTTTAGGGCTCCTACGATTGCAAGTTCCGTCAGCAGCCCAGGTGCAAGTCGCTCGAAAACAAGATTGTTCGTGTAATGGCCAACCACGCTGTATCTGTTCTGTGCTCATTCCGGGCTCAAACCCATCCCTTTAATTTGTAAATGTTCTCGTAGAACTCATCAGGAAATTTCTTGACCCAAGCAGCCAAGTTCCTTCCTGCATGCATCGTGCGCGAGATATTCTTGAAGGGCGTTTTGGGGCCTAACTTTTTCATAACCCGTAGCCTCGTCGACCAGAGCGACGATGCCGGTATGCGCGAGTGCGCGCGTTAGGATTTCAGCCTTTTGCAGCTTTCCTTAGTTGCTGTTTCTTGAAGCGCGCGAGCCTCTCGCGGCTCTCGAAGCCAAATATTACAAACAATAACTAGCACTGAGGCGTCATACACCACTCGACAACCCGATCTCCATCTAAGTAATCAATGGGCATTAGGGGCCCATCGAGTAAGTCTTTGTCGATAAATGGTTTTAGTTGTCGCGGCGCGATAAAAAGTGGCTTAAGGGCCCCTTCTTCTGACGCAGCCTTCTTTCAGGCGTTTTGATGCACCGCTGCGGCGTCCCAAGAATTGCATTAGTGATGCCGTTCTCCGACAAAACCCGCTGAATGCCTTTAGGGCCCTGAATGACGGCGCACGGCAATTTCATGCCCGCTAAATCCAAATCGCTCTTATAGCCCTCTAGGACACGCGGCAGCCCATCCGTTGCGATCGGCTTGTTGCCGTAGCTGCCATCGTTTTTTGGCAGCCTCCTATGCGATTGCGGATCGTTCCTCGGGCGTCAGACTTGCCGCACGAGCCTGTCCACCCCTTGATGCAATATCGGCCCTGTTACTCTCGTCCGGGTCCGGCTCGATCATCCTTCATCTCCGCCCCTGTGCATAAGCAAGCATACTTAAAATAATGCTTGCTTTCTACAATAGCAAGCATAAAGTAGCAAGCATGCACAAGGAAACTGCGAAAGCAAAAACGCCCCACCCGCCGTCAAGCGGATGGGGCGTTTTTCTTTGTGCGGCGCGGGGATCGTCTAGCGGTAAGGACGCGGGGGGTACATCCCCGAAACGTCAGTTCGAACCTGGCTCCCTGCACCAACTAAGTGGGCCCGTCGCTGCGTCAACAGCGGCGAGCCCTGATCTTCAACCTCGGGATTGCGGCCCCTTGGTATCCGACCGTAGCGAATATAGCAGCTATCGGCTCGGATTTTCCATGCGGCGGCTCAATCCCCCAACATGACGGATTGCGGCCCGCCATGAACAACCTTCCTCGCGACAAGCAAATTGAAATCATCGGAATGCTCTGTGAAGGCGTCGGCCAACGGGCCGTAGTCTCGCCTCACGGATACCGACCGCAAGACGGTCGCGCGCCTCGCGCTCGCTATTGGCCGTGGCTGTGCCGAGCTGCATGACCGCATGATGGTCGGGCTTCGCGTTCACCGGATCGAATGCGACGAGCTGTGGGCCTATGTCGGTCACAAGCGAAACCCGCAAGCAGGACCGAAGCGCCGTCCCTCGCCCGTAATGGGCGACCAGTACACCTATGTTGCGCTGGCATCGTCCACGCGGGCCATCGTCGGCTATCGCACTGGCAAGCGCGACAGCGCGACCACGGACGATTTCATTCAGGACTTGCGCCAGCGCGTGATCGGCGTGCCGGAAATTACGACGGATGGCTATCATCCGTACAAGAATGCGATCCGCGACGCCTTCGGCAAGAACGTCGCTCACGGCGTGATCCAAAAGACCTACTCGGTAACGCACCTGAACGTAAACGAAGCGTCGCGCCGCTATTCGCCGGCCCAGGTAGTAGCAGTAGCTCGCGAGGTACAGAACGGCCTGCCGGTCGACATATCGACCAGCTACGTTGAACGGCAAAACCTCACGCTGCGGATGGCATCAAAACGGTTCGCTCGATTGAGCAACGGCTTTAGCAAAAAGATCGATTGCCACCTTGCGGCCGTCAGCCTGTACGTCGCGTTCTACAATCTCTGCAAAACGCATGAAGCGTTGCGGATGACGCCAGCAATGGCGCTTGGGATTGCGGATCGCGTTTGGTCAATCGGCGACTTGATCGAGGCGGCGCTTAAGGCGGTCCCGACAATACCGACGCCTACGCCGTCGCAGCGTCGCAAGTCATTCCGGGTAATCCAAGGCGATCTTTTTGAGTGAGCCGGATTCGACTCATCCGCGTATCAGGTGCAAACTCAACCTGATTCGTGATTCGGGCGGGGTGTATCAGACCCCGCCCGTTTCAATCCCGCGAAATGGTTGGTCGCCTGCGGGACTGAGTCTCACGACGACGCAAATTGCGCCATCCTGACTTACGGTCAAGGCGACCTTCGTCAAAGGACGGAGTTTTGCGCCATGAGCAAGAAACGCGACAAGTACACTTACGATTTTAAAGTAGGCAACAAAATCAAGCACAGTGGTTTTACCAATGACCCTGATCGGCGAGAGACAGAGCACCAGCAACGCTGGCCCAGTGGTCATTTAACCGTTGTCGGGCACGTTAAGACCGAAGAAGGGGCACGAAAGTGGGAAGAAAACAAACACAAAACGATTACCCCGCCTCGTAAATCAAGGTAGGGCCATATCGACTCTCAATAGTCGCCGCGCCGTCAAATTCTCCGGTTTCGCGGACGAAAAAATATTCTCGGTCATTGACCGTTATCTTCGAATAAAGCGGAGATACCGACACAGTGATTTTGTCGCCGGTGATTTCATCGACGTATTCAAATGGCTGAATGGTTGCGACCACCTTAGACATGGGACCTCGCCGCAAGCCCACTCACGCCAAGATAATACCGATCGCTAGGAGTCCGTTCCGCCTGTCGCGCAAACACGCCGCTAATCACGGCTGGCCCCTTTTGCTGGGGGCGCTTGGTCCCTTTTCGCTCATAAGGGGCCAGTACCCGCAGGCCAAAAAGAACATATTGCGAACCGGGAACAAATCGTGTACATTGAGTCCTTCGTCATTACCCAGCCATGACCCAATGAAGGGGGCTTCGGGATCGTCGGGTTTTTGAGGGCAAACGGGCGTCCGCAACGGGCCTTTCGAATCCCGGTCATCCCGGCCATAAGGAGCACGGAACATGAGTGCAGCGCTTCGTCTCGTCGAAGGATCGTCCATGGATAAATCGAAGGCTCTCGATGCCGCGCTGTCGCAAATCGAGCGCAACTTCGGCAAGGGCTCGATCATGCGGCTCGGCAAGAACATGGGCACGATGGATGTGGAGACCGTCTCCACGGGCTCGCTTGGCCTCGATATCGCGCTCGGCATCGGCGGATTGCCGCGCGGCCGCGTGGTCGAAATCTACGGACCGGAATCGTCGGGCAAGACCACGCTTGCCTTGCATTGCATCGCCGAGGCGCAGAAAAAGGGCGGCATTTGCGCCTTCGTCGATGCCGAGCACGCGCTCGACCCGATCTACGCCCGCAAGCTCGGCGTCAATGTCGATGACCTGCTGATCTCGCAGCCCGACGCCGGCGAGCAGGCGCTGGAAATCGCCGATACGCTGGTTCGTTCCGGCGCCGTCGATGTGCTGGTGATCGATTCGGTCGCGGCGCTGGTGCCGCGCGCCGAGCTCGAAGGCGAGATGGGCGACCAGCAGCCCGGCCTGCAGGCGCGGCTGATGAGCCAGGCGCTGCGCAAGCTCACAGCCTCGATCAACCGCTCGAACACCATGGTGATCTTCATCAATCAGATCCGGATGAAGATCGGCGTCATGTATGGCTCGCCGGAGACCACGAGCGGCGGCCAGGCGCTGAAATTCTACGCTTCCGTCCGCCTCGACATCCGCCGCATCGGCGCCATCAAGGATCGCGACGAGGTGGTCGGCAATCAGACGCGGGTCAAAGTCGTCAAAAACAAGCTCGCTCCGCCGTTCAAGCAGGTCGAGTTCGACATCATGTACGGCGAAGGCGTTTCCAAGCTCGGCGAACTGGTCGATCTCGGCGTCAAGGCCGGCGTCGTGGAAAAATCCGGCTCCTGGTTTTCTTATGACAGCCAGCGCATCGGTCAGGGCCGTGAAAACGCCAAGACCTTTCTCAAGGCCAATCCCGACATCGCTGCAAAAATCGAAGCGGCCGTCCGCCAGAATGCAGGCCTGATCGCGGAAAAAATTCTAGCCGGTGAAGACAGCGACACCGACGACGACGACGCCGCGGAAGCGTGAGGTTTTCGGCTGTCGTGCCCGCGTTCTGTCACGGGCATCTACGGCTTTCCAGCGTTGAGCGTAACGAAAGACGTGGATGGCCGGGGTAAGCCCGGCCATGACGTTTTGGGAGTGAGCTGAACTGACGGTGTTAGCTCAGCTGACTGGACGGAAACCTTAAGAGCTCCGGCGTTCGGCGCTCCAGGAGCCCGAGCATGACATCCCGGTCCATGAGCCGCCGCCGGTATTGCCGGCAAGCCGCCCGTAGCCGGTCGCGCTCTTGTCGCCGCTTGAAACCTTGACCTTGACGGCGCCGCTCGAGGCGACCCGGCCGCTGACGCTGAGCGCGATTGCTCCACCGTTGGCGAGTACGCCATTCTCGATCAGCATCGGATAGCGGTAGCTGGCGATGCAGTCGCCTTTCTTGGTGACGATCGAAACGCTCCAGACGCCGTCATAGCGCGGCACGGCAAACCCCGGCGTTGCGGCGAACGCAGCCGAGGAGGCAATCAATGCGATAGCGGTCCACTTTGTGCACTTGCGGGAGAAAAACATTGCTGCCTCCAAATTCTTTGGGCGCCTGCGCCGTTCGCGAATTCGCCTGGTCCGGTGAGATACGCTTAACCAGTTTTCCTTTTCCAGCTATTAGTACCGGCCAAATGCTTACATTGAGTTGATGACCGTCACAGAATTGCTTGTTTGGAATGGGCCGGTTTAATCGTCTTCGTTGACCGCGGTCGTCGTTAGTCGCGTTCGTCCTTAGTCGCGACTGTCCTTTAGTCGCGATCGCCATCGGCGCGGTAAGGTTCGTCGTAGCCGTGGCGGCTTGAGTAAAACAACAGCGCCATCAGCCCGCAGCCGATAATCAGCGAAAACACGATGCCAAGGATCATGGCGATATAGCCGCCGGCGGGCATCGGCGGGCCGCCGAGCGACACCCAGGCGCCGGCGGCAAACCACAGCGCGGCCGCAAGGATGACGAGGAGCGGCACAATGATTGCCGCCGTCGCGAGCACGCTTAGCTTTCGCTTAGGCATAAATATCAAATAGGCAGCCGGCACCGGCGCCGCCAGCCTGCCGCCGCCAACCTGCGCTGATCGCGCTGTGGCGCTTAGCCGCCTTGGCTAGTTCCCCTGGCGCAGAAAAACATAATCCGCGGAATAGGGGACGCTGCGCAAGGCGCCGGCATGATCGCATTCGCCGCCAAGTGCGCCGCCCGAAGTGTTGATGCGCTGCACAATGGTGGCAGGGCTGAGCACGCCGCTGCCGCGCCGCGAAACGACGTCGAGCTTAAGCCAGGCTACATCGTTTTTGGTCGCGCCCGGCGCATTGCCCGCAACCTTTCCAGTCACCGCGCTGCCGTCGTTGTGCTCCCAGATCGGACCGGCGTAGTGCCGTCCGACGGTCCGGCCGTCAGCGATCAATGTTGCGATCGGCTCGCGAAAGCTCCACGCCAGCTTGCCGTCGCTGCCGGCCTTGCATTGGTAAATCTGCGCGCCTTCGGCGTGCAGCGTGACAACCGGTTTAGCTTCCGGCGCGGCAATTGCCGCCGGCATCTGTGCGACCGCGGTGTCGGCCACAATAATCAACCCCACGATCGCGATTAATGGCAGCGCTTGGAGGCCGCGCGTCGTCATCAGCATGTCCGATCCTCACGCCACGGCTTTCGCCGACACGGCTGTTTGCAAATTCCCGTCGACCTTGTCGAGGAAGCCGGTGGTGGAAAGCCATTTCTGGTCGGGACCGACCAGAAGTGCAAGGTCCTTGGTCATGAACCCGGACTCCACGGTGCTGACGGTGACCTGCTCCAGCGTCGCGGCGAATTTCGCGAGCTCGGGATTGTTGTCGAGCTTGGCGCGGTGCGCAAGCCCGCGCGTCCAGGCGAAGATCGAGGCGATGGAGTTGGTCGAGGTGTCGCGGCCCTTCTGATGCTCGCGGTAATGCCGCGTCACGGTGCCATGCGCCGCCTCGGCTTCGACGATCTTGCCGTCGGGCGTCGTCAAGACCGAGGTCATCAGCCCGAGCGAACCGTAGCCCTGCGCCACCGTATCCGACTGCACGTCGCCGTCGTAATTTTTGCACGCCCAGACGTAGCCGCCGGACCATTTCAGCGCCGCCGCCACCATGTCGTCGATCAGCCGGTGCTCGTAAGTGATCTTCTTCTCGGCGAATTTGTCCTTGAACTCGTTGTCGAACACCTCCTGGAAAATGTCCTTGAAGCGGCCGTCATAGACTTTGAGGATGGTGTTCTTGGTCGAGAGATAGAGCGGATAGCCGCGGTTGAGCGCGTAATTCATCGACGCGCGGGCGAAGTCGTAGATCGAGCCGTCGAGGTTGTACATCGCCATCGCGATGCCCGATCCGGGGAACTGGAAAACCTCGCGCTTGATTTCCTTACCGTCGTCGCCGACGAAGGTCAAAAACAGCTTGCCCTTGCCGGGGACCTTGTAATCGGTGGCGCGATACTGATCGCCGTAGGCATGGCGGCCGATGATGATCGGCTCGGTCCAGCCGGGAACCAGCCGCGGCACGTTCTTGCAGATAATCGGCTCGCGGAAGATGACGCCGCCCAGAATGTTGCGGATGGTGCCGTTCGGCGAACGGTACATCTCATGCAAGTTGAACTCCTTCACCCGCGCCTCGTCCGGCGTAATGGTCGCGCATTTGACCGCGACGCCGACCTTCTTGGTCGCTTCGGCGGCGTCGATGGTGATCTTGTCGCGGGTCTCGTCGCGCTTCTGGATGCCGAGATCGAAATAGAGGAGCGTAATATCGAGATACGGAAAGATGAGTTTTTCCTTGATGAGCTGCCAGATGATCCTGGTCATCTCGTCGCCGTCCATCTCGACGATGGGGTTGGTGACCTTGATTTTCGCCATAGAGCTTCGATCCCGTTGGAGCACGGTCTGTTGCAAGCCGGATTGGCAGAGATTCAGGCGCGCGCTCGGATGACGCTACCCACAGCTACGATTGGCTCTATAGCATCGACTTTCTTGCCGTAAAAGTCGCGTTACGATGTGAGCTCATAAAGCCGACATCGCACTGACGCGGTCACGGTGCGGGGAAACACCTGCCGCAGCCGGGCTGCGCGTCAGAGCGCGGCGATCGCGGCGTTGAGCGTCGCACTCGGCCGCATCGCCGCAGATGCCCTGGCGGAATCGGGGAGGTAGTAGCCGCCGATGTCGACCGGCTTGCCTTGCGCGCCGATCAGCTCGCCATTGATCTTGGCCTCGCTCTTACCGAGCGTCTCGGCCAGCGGTTTGAAGCGGGCCTGAAGCTCGGCGTCCTTGGCCTGAGCGGCCAGCGCCTCCGCCCAGTACAAAGCGAGGTAAAAATGGCTGCCGCGATTGTCGAGTTCGCCGACCTTGCGCGCTGGAGAGCGGTTGAACGCCAGGATCTTGCCGATGGCCGCGTCGAGCGTCTCGGCGAGAACCTGCGCTTTGGCGTTCTTGTAGGTCTGCGCCAGATGTTCGAGCGAGGCGCCTAGCGCGAGAAACTCGCCGAGCGAATCCCACCGCAAATAGCCCTCCTGTTGGAACTGTTCCACGTGCTTTGGCGCCGAGCCGCCGGCGCCGGTCTCGAACAGACCGCCACCCGCCATCAGCGGAACGATTGACAGCATCTTGGCCGAGGTACCGAGCTCCATGATCGGAAAGAGGTCGGTCAGATAATCGCGCAGCACGTTGCCGGTGACGGAGATCGTGTCCTGCCCTTTGCGAATGCGCTCGAGCGAAAACTTGATCGCCTCGACCGGCGGCAGAATGCGGATGTCGAGCCCCGCGGTGTCTTGATCCTTCAGGTACTTCTCGACTTTGGCGATGACCTGCGCGTCATGCCCGCGCTTGGCGTCAAGCCAGAACACCGCAGGCGTGCCGGTGAGGCGCGCGCGGCGGACGGCGAGCTTGACCCAGTCCTGGATCGGCGCGTCCTTAAGCTCGCACATGCGGAAGATGTCGCCGGTCTCGACCGGGCGCTCCAGCAGCACCTTGCCGTCGTCGGCTGTGACGCGGACCGTTCCATCCGCGGGAATTTCAAAGGTCTTGTCGTGCGAGCCGTATTCCTCGGCCTGCTGCGCCATCAAGCCGACGTTGGGAACCGAGCCCATGGTCTTCGGGTCGAACGCGCCGTGGGCCTTACAGTCCTCGAGGACCGCCTGATACATCGTCGCATAGCTGCGATCCGGGATCGCGGCGAGGACGTCGTGCAGCTTGCCGTCGGCGCCCCACATGCGGCCGGATTCTCGGATCATTGCCGGCATCGAAGCGTCGATGATCACATCGCTGGGCACGTTGAGGTTGGTGATCCCCTTGTCGGAGTTGACCATCGCGAGGCCCGGCCGTTTCGCGTATTCGGCGGCGATGTCGGCCTTGATCGCTGCTTTTTCGGCCGCCGGCAGCGTCTCGATTTTCGTCAGCAGATCGCCGAAGCCGTTGTTGAGATTGACCCCGAGACGCTTGAGTGTTGCGGCGTGCTTTTCGATCACATCGGCGAAGAATGTGGAAACGGCATGACCGAACACGATGGGATCGGAGATCTTCATCATGGTGGCCTTCACGTGCAGTGAAAACAGCACACCTTCCTTCTTGGCGGCTTCAATCTGCTGCGCAAAGAAGGCGCGCAGCGCTTTGCGGCTCAGCACCGCTGCGTCGATGATCTCGCCGGCCGCAAGCGGCGTCTTCGCTTTGAGCACCGTGACGGCGCCGTTGGCGCCGGCCAGCTCGATGCGGGCGTTGGTCGCCGAGGGAACGGTGGTCGAGACTTCCGAGCCGTAGAAATCACCGCCCGACATCGACGCCACGTGCGATTTGGAAGCGGAATTCCAGGCGCCCATCTTGTGCGGATGGTTGCGGGCGTATTGCTTGACGGCGCCTGCGGCGCGGCGGTCGGAATTGCCTTCGCGCAAAACCGGGTTGACGACGCTGCCGAATATCTTGGCATAGCGCGACTTGATGTCCTTTTCGGATTCTGTTGTCAGGTTATCCGGATAGTCCGGAACGCCGTAGCCCTTGCCTTGCAGTTCCTTGATCGCGGCTTTGAGCTGCGGGATTGAGGCGGAGATGTTCGGCAGCTTCATGATGTTGGCTTCGGGCCGCGTCGCGAGCTCGCCGAGTTCGGTGAGTTCGTCGTTGATCCGTTGTGCGGGGGTGAGCTTTTCGGGGAAATTGGCGAGGATGCGACCGGCCAGCGAGATGTCTTTGAGGTTCACGGACACGCCCGCCGCGCCCACGAAGGCTTCGACGATCGGGAGGAGCGAATAGGTCGCGAGCGCCGGCGCCTCGTCGACCTTTGTCCACATGATTTCGAGATCTGCCATGCTTGCACCTCTGGTCGCCGTGCTGGTTTGGGCCGACCGGAAAACCGAACATTGCCGGGCGCGCTGAAATGATTTCTCCCGCCGGCCCGCAAACGAATTGTTCTAGGCGCGGACATCGCCAACCGGGAATTCGACTGACAGGAGTTCGAAGCGCGCCCTATAGCACCCGCATTCCGTTGGTAAAAGCCCTCTGCGCCGCGGCGAATTTCCGTCGGGGGCCGGCGGGTTTTTCGGCCGGGTACGTGCCCCGCTTGACGCGAGCGGCCGGCTTGGGCAGGGGCTTGCGTCTTGCGGTCATTGGCCCGCCGAGGAGCGTGCATGCCGGGCGCTGGCACCGACAAGACCAAGAGATGGCGCGCAGGGCCGGCGCCCGCCGTCGTGCTGGTCGAACCGCAGCTCGGCGAAAATATCGGCGCTGCCGCGCGCGCCATGGCGAATTTCGGTCTGGAACGGCTGCGTTTGGTCAAGCCGCGGCAGCGCTGGCCGAACGACAAAGCAGTGATGATGGCGGCCGGCGCTGACCGAATTCTGGACGGCGCGGTCATCTACGACAGCCTTGAAGCAGCCATCGCCGACTGCGCCTTCGTATTGGCGGCGACCGCACGCGCCCATGACCAGGCCAAACCGGTCGTCGGAGCGGCGCAGGCCGCGGCCGAAATGGCGGATCATGTTGCGGCCGGCGAAACCGTGGCCATCGTGTTCGGCCGCGAGCGCAACGGGCTTGAAAACGATGAAGTCGCGCTCGCCGATCGCATTCTCACCTTGCCGGTCAATCCGGCGTTTGCCTCGCTTAATCTGGCGCAGGCGGTCGTCGTCGTTGCCTATGAATGGTTCAAGCTCGCGACGGGCGGCAAGCTCCCGTTCGCAATGCCGCAAAAATCCGCGCCGGCGGCAAAGGAGCAGCTCCTCGCCTTCTTCGCTTCGCTCGAGCGGGAGCTGGAGACAGTCGAGTTTTTCCGCCCGCCCGACAAGCGCGAAACGATGCAGATCAATCTGCGCAACATCTTCACCCGCATGCAGCCGACGCAGCAGGACATTCAGACGCTGCACGGCGTCATCATGGCAATCGCCGAGGGCCGCAAGGGGCCGGCGCGCGGTGGCATGCTCGACGGCGAGGAGGCCGAGCTGTTGCGGGCGCTGCTCGCGGAACACGGTGGCGGCCGGGTGCCGAACGAGCGCGGCCCGGTGCGAGGCCTGTCGCGCCTATTGCGCCGCAATCCGACCGAGGCCGAGCGGACATTGTGGCAGGCGCTGGTCAACGACCGCCGTTTCGCCGGCCGCGGTTTTAAGCGGCAGACCCCGATCGGGCAGCACATTTGCGATCTGGTCTCGTTTCCGCTGCGCCTCGTCATCGATCTGGTGCCGGCAAACGAGGGGGAGCTGCTGCACACATGCGAGCCGCCAAGCGCGCCTGGCTTACCGAACGCGACTATACTGTGCTTGAGGTCAAGGCCGCCGATGTCGAAGCCGATCCCGGCGCCGTGCTCGATCGTTTGGCGGTGACGCTGGTGGCGACACAATCGACTATCGACAAATTGAAATAATTTCTTACGACGTTGCCAACGTGTCGGGGCTAGCGTGCCGCCGGCTGCTCAAGACATTCGCCGCCGAGGATATTCGGTATGAAGCGCTTGTATCTGCTGGGCGTACTTTTAGCCATCTTTGCGACTGCGGCCTCAGCGCAGACAATCGTGGTCAAGCCCAACGAGCCGCGGCCGATCGGGCCGATTGTCGCCGAACAGGTTCGCATCGCCGTTAACGTCAACCTGTTCGTGGCGGCCCCGGCCGACGAAAGCGAGCAGGCGCTCAAGGCTCAGGAGGGCGGACGGCGATTGATCTACGAAGTCGCCGCGCGTGAATGCGCAGTGCTGCGCGACGTGCTGGCCAGCGATTGCCGGCTTGATGCGGTCAACGTCAACGTCCAGCGGGTGACGGGCGGTCAAAATTTCAACCAGCAAAAGAGCGACGGGTTCAACATCAACGGCAACGTCACGTTTCGCGTCATACCGAAGTGACGCCAGCGTTCAGCTTGCGTTGAGCAACTTCAGCGCCGCGCCAATGCCTGAGCGCAGCATGGCCAGATCGCTCATGACCGCAAGAAAGCGCACGCCGCGTTTTTCCAGCGCCTTAGCCCGTTCAGCGGTGTGACAGAAGGCGCCCGGAATTTTGCCGGCCTTTTGTGTGGCAGCGACCATACGGTCGAGCGCGTGGTCTACTTCCTTGGCCGTCGGGTCCAGGCTTTTGCCGTTCGAGAGCGCGATGGAAAGGTCGGACGGGCCGAGAAAAAGTCCATCAATGCCCGGCGTGTCGACGATCATATCGAGATTGTCGAGCGCAGTGCGGGTTTCGATCATTGCAAGCGTAATCACATGATCGTTGGCTTCGCGCAGATAGACCGACTGATCGGGAAGCCCGGCGAGCGAAGTCACCCGATGCGGGCCCCAGCTTCGCTCACCGACCGGCGGGTATTTGGCGGACGCCGCGAACGCGCGCGCGTCGGCGGCAGTATTGATCATCGGGGCGATGAGGCCTTCGGCGCCGAAGTCGAGCACCCGGGAGGCGAGTGCAAAATCGCCGACCGGCACGCGCACCACCGGCGCCGACCCGCTTTGCCGCACGGCGGCAATGCCGGTGAGCATCGAGGCAACATCCCACAATCCGTGCTGGCCCTCGATCGTCACCGCCGGAAAGCCTTCGCGGCCGAGCGTCTCGGCAACGAGCGGGTAGGGCAGACTGCACCAGCCGCTGAAGACCGTTTCTCCGGCGCGCAGCCGGCGGGCAAGGGTGAACGCGGGTATGGCCATAATGCTTTCTGTGAACCTGTTGCGCGACGTTCGCCGAAAATGACCGCTCGCCGCCCGGGCTATTTGCCGGCCTTGATGTCGGCGATCGCCTTTTCCATCAGCTCGGTCATGAGACGGCCGATCTGGTGATCGGATTGCACGACGCCCTTGGCGGCGAAATCGTTGTGGATTTTGCCGAGCACATCGTGCGTGCCGGCTTCGATGTCGCTCATCACCAGGGACTTGGCATAGTTGTCGGCTTCGGGGCCGGAAAGCCCGAGCTTTTCCGCGGCCCAGAGGCCAAGAAGCTTGTTGCGGCGCGCGGTTGCCTTAAAGCGAAGCTCTTCGTCGTGCGCGAACTCCTGTTCGAAGCCTTGTTCGCGCTTGTCGAACGTGGTCATGCTGATGCGTCCTGATGCTTTATATGGAACCAGCAGAAGCGTTGCCGCCTTGCATATCGATGGTGGCCCGTCAAGGCAACGGGCGTCATGCGAAACATCGCCGTTGCGGTCGGGCCATTGCAGGTCTATGTCGATTGTACTCCGCGTCGCGTTCAGCTAGCTTTTCGATCGCGGAGGGGCAGTGTTTTGAGTCGCACACCCTCTGCCGCCGCCGCGGACCTCGACACGAGAACTGGAGCCACGGCATTCGATGGATTTCACCAAGCCACGGTATACACCGATGAGCCGCCGTCGCCGCATCTATGAAGGCAAGGCGAAGGTCCTTTACGAAGGGCCGGAGCCCGGAACTCTGATCCAGCACTTCAAGGACGATGCGACCGCCTTCAACGCCAAGAAGCATGAAGTGATCGAAGGTAAGGGGGTCCTGAACAACCGGATCTCGGAATACGTCTTTCAGCACCTCAACGACATCGGCGTGCCGACGCACTTCATCCGCCGGCTCAACATGCGCGAGCAGCTCATTCGCGAAGTCGAGATCATTCCGCTCGAGGTCGTGGTGCGCAATGTTGCCGCGGGTTCGCTGTCGCAGCGGCTCGGCATCGAGGAAGGCACGCAGCTGCCGCGCTCGATCATCGAGTTCTACTACAAGAACGATCAGCTCAACGACCCGATGGTATCGGAAGAGCACATCACCGCGTTCGGCTGGGCGACACCGCAGGAGATCGACGACATCATGTCGCTCGCGATCCGCGTCAATGACTTCCTGTCCGGGCTGTTCCTCGGCGTCGGCATCCGTCTGGTCGATTTCAAAATGGAGACCGGCCGGCTGTGGGAGAACGATCTGATGCGGATCGTGGTCGCCGACGAGATTTCTCCGGATTCCTGCCGGTTGTGGGATATCAAGTCGAACGAGAAGCTCGACAAGGATCGCTTCCGGCGCGACCTCGGTGGCCTGGTTGAGGCCTATACCGAAGTCGCCAAGCGGCTCGGCATCATGAGCGAGGGCGAGCGGCCGCAAGGCGCCGGTCCGGTCCTCGTCAAGAGCTGAGCGCGGAGCTCGCGTTGTGGGCGTCCCAACGATCAAGACTGGCCCGATGACGGTGGAGGAGTATTTTGCCTTCACCGACACGCGTCCCGACAATGAGAAATGGGAGCTGATCGACGGGGAGCCGGTCTTGAATGCGTCGCCCAGTGGTTTGCATCAGCGGATCCTTTGGAATCTTGCCATCCTTCTCGGAACGCTCGAGCGGCAGCATCCGCGCGCTTGGGAGGCAATTCCGGGTATCGGCGTGAGGGTGTCGGATACGAGCTTACCAGAGCCGGACGTTTTTATTCTGCCTGCGGGAACGGTGAGACGCGATCCGTACAACCGAGAAACTCGCGATGTCCTTATCGCCTTCGAAATTCTCTCTCCCTCCACCGCCGAGCGTGACTTGCGCTGGAAGCGCACAGCCTACACAAGCCTCCGGTCGCTCACGCACTATGTCGTGATCGCGCAGGATGCGATTGATGTGGTCGTGTTCGCCCGCGACGCGGGATTTGCAGAGCGGCACCTTCGCTCGACTGGGGAGACGCTCGAATTGCCATCGCTTGGCATTTCTTTGCCGCTGTCGGAAATTTATCGCGATACCGGCTTGGAATAACTCGCCAGTATTCCGGGTACGACGCGGCAACCGTTGCGACCGCGGCGACTGATGCCTATTGAAGGGGGGCGAGCTGGAGCTTGGGTCATGAAAGCGCGCGTCACCGTCACGCTCAAATCCGGCATCCTCGACCCGCAGGGCAAGGCCATCGAGGGCGCATTGCGTTCCCTCGGCGTGGACGGGGTTGCGAGCGTCCGCCAGGGCAAAGTGTTCGACATCGAGATCGAGGGCGCGGACCGCGCCGGCGCCGAAGCTGCGCTCAAAACCGCGGCCGAGAGATTGCTCGCCAATAGCGTGATCGAGAATTATCGGGTCGAGGTCACCGGATGACGCGGGCCTGGCCGGAATTGCGATGAAATCGGCGATACTCGTTTTCCCCGGAATTAATCGCGAGCGCGACATGGCGCGCGCGCTGCGGCTGATCTCGGGACGTGAACCGGCGATGATCTGGCATGCCGAGACAGCGCTGCCGCCCGGCACCGATTTGGTTGTCATCCCTGGCGGTTTTTCCTACGGCGATTATCTGCGCTGTGGCGCGATCGCCGCCCGCGCGCCGATCATGACAGCGGTGCGCGCTTTCGCACAGAAAGGCGGCTTGGTGCTCGCGGTGTGCAACGGTTTTCAGATCGCCTGCGAGGCGGGGCTCCTCCCCGGTGTGCTGATGCGCAATGCCCAGCTCCGCTTCATCTGTCGCGACGTCTACTTGCGGGTCGAGCGTTCCGATACGCCGTTCACACGCGGCTACAATGCCGGCCAAGTGATCCGCGTGCCGGTAGCGCATGGCGAAGGCAATTACATAGCTGACGGTGAAACCATTGCGCGGCTTGAAGGCGAGGGCAGGGTGCTGTTCCGCTATGCGTCACCCGACGGCATGGTCGACCCGGACTGGAACCACAACGGCGCGATGAACGCGATTGCCGGCATAATCAGCGAGCATGGCAACGTGCTCGGCCTGATGCCGCACCCGGAGAACCACGTCGAAGCGTCGATGGGGCGGACCGACGGGCGTGGCTTGTTTGCCGGGTTGGTGGATCATTTCAAAGTGGCCGCGTGATTTCCAACGAGCCTGCCATTACTCCCGAACTCATTGCTCAGCACGGGCTGAAGCCGGACGAGTACCAGCGCATTCTCAAGCTGATCGGCCGGACCCCGAGTTTCACCGAGCTCGGCATTTTTTCGGCGATGTGGAACGAGCACTGCTCATACAAATCATCGAAGATTCATCTGCGCACGCTGCCGACCAAGGCGCCTTGGGTGATTTAAGGGCCGGGCGAGAATGCCGGCGTCATCGATATCGGCGATGGGCTCGCCGTCGTGTTCAAGATGGAAAGCCACAATCATCCGAGCTACATCGAGCCCTATCAGGGCGCCGCGACCGGCGTCGGCGGCATTTTGCGCGATGTGTTCACCATGGGCGCGCGGCCAGTCGCCTGTCTCAATGCGCTGTCCTTCGGCGATCCAAAAAATCCGAAAACTCGTCACCTGGTCTCGGGCGTGGTCGCCGGTATCGGGGGCTATGGCAATTCGTTCGGTGTGCCGACGGTCGGCGGCGAGGTGAGATTTCATCGCCGCTATGACGGCAATTGCCTGGTCAACGCCATGGCCGTTGGCATCGCCGAAAAGGACAAGATTTTCTATTCTGCCGCCTCCGGCGTCGGCATGCCGATCGTCTATCTCGGTTCCAAGACCGGGCGCGACGGCATTCACGGCGCCACCATGGCATCGGCCGAGTTTGGCGCCGACACTGAGGAGAAACGGCCGACGGTGCAGGTCGGCGATCCGTTCTCGGAAAAGCTCCTGCTCGAAGCCTGCCTTGAGATCATGGCCAAGGGCTGCGTCATCGCCATCCAGGACATGGGTGCTGCGGGTTTGACCTGCTCCGCCGTCGAGATGGGCGCCAAGGGTGATCTTGGCGTCTCGCTCGATCTCGACCGCGTGCCATGCCGTGAAACCGGCATGAGCGCCTACGAAATGATGTTGTCTGAGAGCCAGGAGCGTATGCTCATGGTGCTCAAGCCGGATAAGGAAAAGGAGGCGGAGGCGATCTTCCGAAAATGGGGACTTGATTTTGCCGTGGTCGGCAAAACGACGCCGACCAAGCGTTTCTTGATCAGGCATGGCGCCGACGTCATGGCAGACTTGCCGATCAAGGAGCTCGGCGATGAAGCGCCGCTCTACGATCGCCCATTCGCCGAGACCGCGCGGCCTCCGGTGATCGACGCAACTTCATTGAAGCCGCCGATGAGCAATGCGGATGCCTTGGAGAAGCTCATCGGCTCGCCCGATCTGTGCTCCAGACGCTGGGTGTTTGAACAATACGACCACGTCATCCTTGGCAATACGGTGCAGCGGCCCGGCGGCGATGCGGCGGTCGTCCGGATCGAAGACGGTCCCAAGGCGCTCGCGCTCACGTCCGATGTCACGCCACGTTATTGCGAGGCCGATCCATTCGAGGGCGGCAAGCAGGCGGTCGCGGAAGCCTGGCGTAACCTCACGGCCGTTGGTGCGCGCCCACTGGCGCTGACCGACAATCTCAATTTCGGCAATCCGGAGCGGCCGGACATCATGGGGCAACTTGTCGGCTGCATTCGCGGCATTGGCGAAGCTGCGCGCGCGCTCGATTTTCCGATCGTGTCAGGCAATGTGTCGCTTTACAACGAGACCAACGGCAAGGCGATCCTGCCGACGCCGACCATCGGCGGCGTCGGCATCCTTCCTGACTTCACCAAATCGATGACGCTCGCGTTCAAAGCCGAGGGCGAAGCGATTTTGCTCGTTGGCGAGGCGCAGGGCTGGCTCGGCCAATCGCTTTATCTGCGCGAAATCTGCGGGCGGGAGGAGGGTGCACCGCCTCCCGTTGATCTTGCCGCCGAGCGCCGCCACGGCGATTTCGTCCGCGCCCTGATCGGCGATGCTCTGGTCACGGCAGTGCACGATGTCTCCGACGGAGGGCTCATAATCGCGCTTGCCGAGATGGCGATGGCATCGCGTCTCGGCGCAGTACTTGAAGCGCCTTTGGATATCCCCGCACACGCATTCTGGTTCGGCGAAGATCAGGCTCGCTATATCATCACGGCGAAGGACGCCGACGGGATCATGCAACTCGCCAAAACGGCCGCCGTGCCGATCCTGCGGCTTGGCGCGACTGGCGGGCGCGTCCTCGCCTTCGGCGATGAGCGGCCTTTGCCGATCGCCGATCTTCTCAAGCGCTTCGAAGAATGGCTGCCGGCTTATATGGCCGGCTCCCACTGAACGCCTGCCCGTCCGCACGACTGTCTCGCCATTTGGGCATACCGGGGACCAACGATCCGCGGGTTGTGAGATGGTTCCGGTTATATGAAGGTGCGCGTCCCAGGGAGGCAATCACACATGAAACGCAGCACTGATCGTATCCTCACCACTCACTCCGGCAGTCTGTCGAGGCCGGCCGACCTCATCGCGCTGAACCGCGCGCGCGCGCAGGGCGAAAAGGTCGACGACGCCGCGTATGCCAAATGCCTGGGCGCCGCTGTCGCCGACGTCGTGCGCAAACAGCGCGAACTCGGTGTCGACATTCCCGATGACGGTGAGTTCGGCAAGCCGATGGCGTCAAACTACGACTACGGCGTCTGGTGGAATTATGCCTTCGCGCGGATGGAAGGCTTTGTGCCGGCGGATTCTGTTCCACAGTCGCAACACAAGAAATCCAGCGTTGCCGATATGGCGCTGACAACGATGCCCAATCGCCGCGACTGGCAGAAATTCAAGGATTTTTATCAGGACCCGGAATTGACCGGCACTTTGCTCGGAAGCGCCGCACGGCGAGGCACGCGTCGTCCGGTTTGTACCGCGCCGATCAAATATGTCGGGCACGCCGCGATTGCAGCAGATATCGCCAACTTGAAGAAGGCGATGGCTGCTGCCGGCGCCCAAGAGGGGTTTATGTGTTCGATCGGGCCGGGGAGCTTCGCCCGCGGCGAGGACCTCTACTACAAGACCGAAGAGGAGTTCGTGTTCGCTGCCGCCGATGCCATGCATGAAGAATACAAGGCCATCGTCGACGCCGGGATCGTGCTGCAGATCGACGATCCAAGCCTCCCTGACAACTGGGACATGATCAATCCCGAACCGCCGCTGGCCGAATTCAAGAAATTCGAGCGGGTGCGCATCGATGCGCTCAATCATGCTTTGCGCGGTTTGCCCGCCGACCGCATCCGCTTTCACATCTGCTGGGGGAGTTGGCATGGACCGCACACCACGGACATTCCGTTGCACGACATCGTCGACCTCGTGCTGCGCGTCAACGCCGCCGCCTATTCGGTGGAAGCGGGTAACGTGCGCCACGAGCACGAATGGCGCGTTTGGAAAGAGGTGAAACTTCCGGACGGCAAACTGCTCATCCCCGGCGTTGTCAGCCACGCCACCAACATCGTGGAGCATCCACAGGTCGTCGCCGACCGGATCGTGCGCTACGCCAACATTGTCGGCCGGGAGAATGTCATCGCCGGCACCGATTGCGGCTTTGGCGGGCGCATCCACCCGCAAATCGCCTGGGCGAAGCTGGAGGCTTTGGCCGCCGGCGCCCGGCTCGCGACCAAGGAACTCTGGCACTGAGCTAGGCTGCGTCGCTGCGCAGGCTTCCCTGTCGACGGGTGAATTTGTTAAGCCGCCCCGCATACGCTCGGGGCGGCAAGGAGACGGCCATGGCTATGGCTGCGGGCGACATAGAGCGGTTGATCCGGGCCAGCATTCCCGACGCGGAGGTGACCATCCGCGACCTCGCGGGGGATGGCGACCATTACGCCGCCACGGTCATTGCCGAGTCGTTTCGCGGCAAATCGCGTGTCCAGCAGCACCAGATCGTTTACGCGGCGCTCAAGGGCGAAATGGGCGGCAAACTGCACGCGCTGGCGCTGCAGACCGGCACACCGCAGCCGTGATCTCACGGATTGGGGCTTCGGGCGGACAGCCTTCTTTCCCAGGCTGTCCTTGGAGAAATCCTTGCCACCGGAGCGGCGAACCGGGCTTATTCCTCCCTCGGCTAAATTGACCATCCGAAGAATTCATGGCTTGGGCTTTGCCGGCATTTTAAGTTACATATATTGAGGTTTGAGAGCGACGAGAGTCGGCGCCTGGGCGGCGCTGGCCGCAACAAGGAAGACCGCGATGTCCATCGAGCAGTTCATCGACAACGAGGTGAAGGCAAACGACGTGGTGCTTTTCATGAAGGGCACGCCGCAGTTTCCGATGTGCGGGTTCTCGGGCCAGGTCGTCCAGATTCTGGACTACATCGGCGTCCCCTATAAGGGCCTCAATGTGCTCGAGAACGACGATTTGCGCGGGGGAATCAAAAACTATTCCAACTGGCCGACCATTCCGCAGCTCTACGTCAAAGGCGAATTCGTCGGCGGCTGCGACATCATCCGCGAGATGTTTCAGGCTGGCGAGCTGCAATCGCTCCTCAAGGACAAGGGCATTGCGCTGAAGGAGAGCGCCCAGGTTTGAGCGCATTGCCGAGACAACCAAAATGATGATGGCCGGGCTTGCCCCGGCCATTTCATTTTAGCAACCGGACGTTAGAGCGCGATTAGCGCATGCGATTGGTGATCAGAAAAACCAGCGCCAAGACGATGGCGAGCCCGACCAGAGTTTGAGAGGGGATGGCGGCGGCGAACTTCAGGACGTTGTCGGCGACGCCGGAAACAAACACACCCGAATTGGCGCCAAGGATCAGATAGAGCAGCATGACGGCGAGCAGCGTCAAAAATCCGATCTCGACGAACGCCCACAGGTATTGTTTGGCCTTTTGCAGATAGTCCAGCATCGCACGCCCTCACGAACGCTTCAGCTCGAAGCGTTCAGCAAATTACCGGAGCGGGATTTCATTCAAGGCGTTGGGTGGGAGCTTCCTCGCCACCCAACGTTGTCACACGTGTGTTGTAACTTAGCGGCAGCGCGGCGTCGTCAGGCCATCCGCCGCGAAGAGAACAGCCAGATAATCACGCCAAGCGCGATCAGGCCGACCAGGCCGGCGTCACCCAGACTCTTGACCAGAGCCATGATGTTCGCGGTGACGTTGCCGAAGAACGGCAGATTTGCTCCGACGAGAAGTGCAGCGACGATCGCCAACGCGAGCAGCATCAGCCCGATTTCCGTCAACGCGCCGATCCAGCTTTTTACCCTTCCTAACGCATCCATGTACGTTCTCCCCTTAGTTGTTGAGCAGCCCCGTGCGAACGCATCACGATAGATGCACAGCTTGCCATTAAAGCCTACGCGGGAGAGTCTGATTGTTCAAGTTGCGACCAAAAAAGAGGTGCATAACTCGCGCGCTGCGCTGCATTGCGGCAAATTCCGCAGTGCAGCACAGTCGACGCGAATCAGAAAATCGGCAAAACCGAATCGCGCGCTTAGTTTGACTAGCGCGAGTAGTATTCGACGACGAGGTGCGGTTCCATCATGACCGGGTAGGGGACGTCGCCAATGAGCGGCACCCGTGAAAGCTTCGCGGTCATCTTCGAGTGATCGACTTCGACGTAGTCCGGCACGTCGCGTTCGGCCAGCGCTGTTGCTTCGAGAACAAGCGCCAGCTGTTTCGACTTGTCTTTAACCTCTATGAGATCGCCGACTTTGACCCGGAAGCTCGGGATCGTGACACGTCGACCGTTGACCTTGACGTGGCCGTGGTTGACGAATTGACGTGCGGCGAACACGGTGGGCACGAACTTCGCGCGATAGATCATGGTGTCGAGCCGCCGCTCAAGGAGCCCGATCATGTGTGCGCCGGTATCGCCTTTGAGCCGCCGGGCCTCTTCGTAGATGCCGCGGAAGTGCCGCTCCGACATGTTGGCGTAATAACCTTTGAGCTTCTGCTTGGCGCGAAGCTGCACGCCGTAGTCGGAGAGCTTGCCTTTGCGGCGCTGGCCGTGCTGGCCGGGGCCGTATTCGCGTTTGTTGATCGGTGACTTCGGGCGGCCCCAGATGTTCTGGCCCAACCGGCGGTCGATCTTGTACTTCGCCTCATGGCGCTTGGTCATTCGCGTCCTCGCTGACTTTGCTGCGGCATGATCCTGTCCGAAGCCGGAATGGCTCTTCGGACCCATGCCGCGTGGCTGAGGATCGCGCCCTCCTCTGTTGCTCTCCTTCCCACAGGAAGGGAGAAACCGACAGGTTTTGCCGCCGAAGCGCCGGCGCAAACCACGGGTCGCGAAACACAGCGCGGGCCCTAAAGGCCCGCGCCGCGCCGGGTATTTAGGTGCAAACCGCGGCAGTGTCAAACTGGCGGTCGTGACGGCTCATTAGCTGGCAAAATGCCGCTGCCGCATCGCCCGCAGTGCGGTTATGGCGAGTAGCGCGGTGACGGCGTCGAGCACGGCGACAATGATGAACACAGCGGTCCAGCTTCCCGTCGTTTGCTTGAGAAACGCCGCCGCCGGCCCGCCAAGGATCGAGCCGACGCCCTGGGCGATATAGAGAAAGCCATAGTTCGTGGCCGCGTATTTCGGGCCAAAGGTGTCGGTTAACGTCGACGGAAACAGCGAGAAGATTTCGCCCCAGCCGAAGAACACGAGCCCGGTCAGCACCACGAACAGCGCCGGCTGGTTGATGAATGCGAACAGGATCAGGATGGCGACCGCTTCGAGCGAGAACGCGAGCGCCATGGTCGCTTCGCGCCCAATGTGATCGGAAACCCAGCCGAAGAACGGCCGGGTCAGTCCATTGGTGACGCGCGAGAGCGTCAGCGACAACGGCAGCGCCGCCATGCCGAGGACCAGCATGTCGGCGACGCCGAACTCCTTGGCGAATGGCCCGACATTGGAGACGACCATCAGGCCCGAAGTCGACATCATGCTCATCATCAGAAACAGGAGATAGAAGACCGGGTTTTGCAGCATCTCGCGCGGCGAATAGCTTCGGCGGGTCTGTTGCGCGGCGAGTGGCACGGCCGCTGTGCCAGGTACGTGATAATTCTCCGGCGGAACGTGCAACCATTGCGCAGCGAGGATGCCAATCACGCCCTGGATAATTCCCCACACGACCAGTGTCTGCCCATAGCCAGCGCTTTTGATCATGCTGTCGATGGGAAAGCTGGTGAATACCGCACCGAAGCCGTAACCCGCCGCGGCAAGCCCGGTCGCAAGCCCGCGCCGGTCGGGAAACCAGCGCACCATCAAGCCGATGATGCCGACGTAAATGATGCCGGTGCCGAACCCGCCAAGCACGCCGTAGGTGAAATAGAGCGCCCAGAGATCATTCACATAAGCCGAGGCGACCCAGCTTCCGCCTGACAGCAACGCGCCGATCGCGATCAGCCGGCGCGGGCCGAAACGGTCGACCAGATAAGCCTGGAATGGCGACAGCCAGGTCTGCAGGATGATCAGCAGCGAGAACGTCCACTGCAATTGCGCCAGCGTCGTGCCGAGCTTTTGATTGAGCGGGCCGGTGAACAGCGTCCAGACATATTGCGGACTGGAGATCGCCATCATGGCGATGACGCCAAGGATCAGCTGATTCCAGCGATTGAGATACCAGGCGGTGCGCCCGGTCTGGACTGCAACGGTCATCGTGGCGGCCTCGCGTCCCGGCGAGAAACTGAAAGGGTAGCGTCGGCGCGGTGAGGCGACAAGCGAGCGCGCAATTACGGCGACACCTTACCTATTTCCCGATCTCCATTTCCAAACTACTTGCCTGGCGCACCGGCGCCGGAATTTGGTGCAATGTTTAAGGTGTCACCTTAATTCGTCGAGGCCGGCATGTCCGCGTCAATGCCAAAGCGCGCAAGCGCGGTTCGCGGCGTGCGGCCTGATGTGAAAATGGCGCGCGTGGTGCCGGCATGCGCCGGTGAGGGTGCCGGGCCAAGAAGATCGCTGACGCGCCGCGCGATTGCCGGCGCCGGATCGAGAAATGCAACCGGCCACGGGGCGAGCTGCTGCAAGCGGTCAATCAGCAGAGGATAATGGGTGCAGGCCAGCACGACAGTATCGGTCCGCGCGCCATCGTCGCGGAAGCACGGCGCGATTTCAGCGCAGAGCGCTTCGTCGCTGGCGGGCGTGCCGGCAAGTTCTGCCTCAGCGTAGGCTGCGAGCGTTTTTGAACCGACCAGCGTCACGCGGCAATCGCCGGCGTAATCGCGGATCAACGCGCGGGTATATTCGCGCGCGACAGTTGCTTCGGTGCCGAGCACGGAAATATGCCGGCTGACCGAGCTTGCGCAGGCAGGCTTGATCGCCGGCACGGTGCCGACGAAGGGCAACGAAATTCTTTTTCGCAGATCCGACAGCACGATGGTCGAAGCGGTGTTGCAGGCGATGACGATGAGGTCGGGACGATACGTTGCGATCAATTCGTCCATCAGCGCGACAACACGCGCGACAAGCGCGGGTTCGACCATCGCCCCATAGGGAAACGCGGCATCGTCGGCAACGTAAATGAAATCGGCGTTAGGACGTGCTGCCGCAATCTCCCGATAGACCGTGAGGCCGCCAAGCCCTGAGTCAAACACCAAAATCGTTTCGGACGTCGCCGCGGCGTTCACGGCGATCAGCCAAAGACCCGTTGGAAGATCGTATCAACTTGGGCGAAGTGGAAATTGAGGTCAAAATTGGCGGCGAGCTCTTTCTCGTTGAGATACTTGCCCACCTCTGGATCGCCCTTGAGCAGCGCGAGGAAATCGCCTTCGCCGCGCCACGCCTTCATGGCGCTGCGCTGAACCATGGCGTAGGCGGCTTCGCGCGTTGCGCCCTTTTGCGTCAGCGCCAGCAGCACGCGCTGGGAATGTACCAGACCGCCGAGACGGTCGAGGTTTTTGCCCATGTTGTCCGGATAAACCAGCAACTTGTCGATGAGTCCGGCGAGGCGATTGAGCGCGAAATCGAGTGTCACCGTCGCGTCGGGCCCGATCATGCGCTCGACCGAGGAATGCGAGATGTCGCGCTCGTGCCAGAGCGCAACATCTTCCAGCGCCGGCGTCACATAGGCGCGGACCATTCGTGCGAGGCCGACCAGATTCTCCGACAGCACCGGGTTGCGCTTGTGCGGCATGGCGGAGGAGCCCTTCTGCCCTTCCGAAAAATACTCCTCCGCTTCCAGAACTTCGGTGCGCTGCAGATGGCGGATTTCCGTCGCCAGCCGCTCGATCGAGGAGGCAACGACGCCGAGCGTGGCGAAATACATCGCGTGGCGATCACGCGGAATGACCTGGGTCGAGATCGGCTCGACCTTCAGTCCCATCTTTTCCGCCACATAAGCCTCGACGCGCGGATCGACTTGGGCGAACGTGCCGACGGCGCCGGAAATCGCGCAGGTCGCTACTTCGCCGCGCGCGGCTGTCAGGCGTTCCCTGGCGCGGGCGAACTCGGCATAGGCATAAGCGAGCTTCAGTCCAAACGTCGTCGGCTCGGCGTGGATGCCGTGCGAGCGGCCGATGGTCGGCGTGAACTTGTATTCCAGCGCGCGCCGTTTGAGCGCGGCGTTGAGCTTTTCCACGTCGGCGATCAGGAGGTCGGCGGCGCGGACAAGCTGGACATTGAGGCAGGTGTCGAGCACGTCCGAGGAGGTCATCCCCTGATGCACGAAACGCGCTTCCGGGCCGACGATTTCAGCCAAGTGGGTGAGAAAGGCGACCACGTCGTGCTTGGTCTCGCGCTCGATTTCCTCGATGCGGGCGATATCGAACTTGGCGTCCTTGGCCTTGGCCCAGATTTTCGCTGCTGCCTCCTTCGGGATGATGCCGAGCCCAGCCATGGCGTCGGCGGCATGGGCCTCGATCTCGAACCAGATGCGAAAGCGCGTCTCCGGCGACCAGATCGCCGCCATTTCAGGTCTGGTGTAACGAGGGATCATCTATGGCTTTCAGGTACGGCGTTGCCGCGCCTCTTTCGGCGACTGACGCCGGTTCGATTTGGCGGGATGGGCGGATAGTGTGATGCCTAAGGCTCGATTGATCCGCATCATGGTGCCGAACTCCGGGTTGCCGCTCTCACCCAGGGTTTTGTACAGACTTTCCCGGCTCAATCCGGTCTCTGCAGCAATACGTGTCATACCCCTTGCACGTGCAACGAGGTTATAGGCATCGCGGATGAATTCTGGATCGCCGGTCTCGTACGCAGCAGTAATGTATTCTATTTGTGCGTCTCGCGTAGTGAGATAATCCGCAGCGTCAAAGCGCGTTGTTTTCATCGTGGTAGTGCCTTTGCCATTGCCCGCGCCGCTTCGATGTCCCGCCGTTGGGTATGTTTGTCGCCACCGCACAACAAAAGAACAATCGATAGTCCGCGATGAACAAAATAGACGCGGTATCCAGGGCCATAATCGATCTTCATCTCCATCAAGCCCGCGCCCAAGGACCTGAAGTCGCCGGGGTTGCCCAGCTCCACGCGACGAATCCGAGAGGTTATTCGCGCAATCGCCTTACGGTCTCGCAAACGCCCCAGCCAGTCCCGAAATTCATCGGTCTGGAGCACGGCGATCGAGCTCATAAGTCTAACGTATCCTATGGGATACAAAACTTCAAGCGGTTAACGGCTATGTGTCTTAGTTTGAAGTTCCAGCGAGCGATACGCAGGCGGCGTCTCTCACGCCGCAAATCGCGCCCGGTCATGCGGCTGCCGGAAGTCGACCGGCGTGCCTTTCGGAATAATGCCGGTCGGATTGACGCGCGTGATCGAGTAATAACCCATGACGTAATACCGCGGCTTCACGGTCTCGGCGACGCCCGGCACGGCGTAGAGCTCGCGCAAGTAGTTCAAGATATTTGGATAGTCGGCGATTCGCTTCTTGTTGCATTTGAACAGCGAAAAATAGGCGACGTCGAAGCGCACCAGCGTGGGGAATAGCCGCCAGTCGGCCTCGGTGATCTGATTGCCGACCAGATAACGCTGGCGTCCGAGCCGGGCCTCGATCTCATCCAGCGTGGCGAACAGCGCGTCGTACGCTTCATCGTAAGCGGCTTGCGAGCGGGCAAAGCCGCAGCGATAGACGCCGTTGTTGACGTTGGCATAGACCTGCGCGTTGATGCGGTCGATCTCGGCGCGCAGATGCGGCGGATAGAAATCCGTCGTGTCGGCGCCGACACCAGCGAACTCCGAATTGAGCATACGGATGATCTCGGAGGATTCGTTGTTGACGATCCGCTTGGTCTTTTTGTCCCACAACGTCGGCACGGTGACTTTGCCGGTGTAGTGCGGATTACTCGCGCTGTACGCCTCGTGCAGATAGTGGAAGCCATTGACGCGATCCGGCGGGCAATCAGGAAATGCGGCGTTGTCCTCGAACGTCCAGCCCTCCTGGCGCAAGCCGGGCACGGCGATCGCCACGCTGATCGCGCCGGTGAGTTTTTTCAGCGCCAGATAAATCTGCGTGCGATGTGCCCACGGGCAGGTATAGGCGAGGTAGAGATGATAGCGGCCGGCTTCTGCCTTGAATCCGCTTGAACCATCGGCCGTGACCCGATCCCGAAAGACGCTATCGATACGCTGGAAATTGCCAGCGTTGCCGGTTTCCTGCGGCAAGTCTTCGTCGCGCCATTTGCCGTCGACCAAAATACCCATCAGGCAGCCTCCCCGCGGACGAGTGCCGCCGCCTGGCGGATCGCCGTGATATTGGTACGGTAGGACTCCGGCGTCCGGTCCCTGAAAACGGCCGCTCCGGCGACGAGCGCGTTGGCGCCGGCGCGTACTACTTCGGGTGCAACTTCCGGCGTGATGCCGCCGTCGACCTCGATGTCGATCGGCCGGCCGGCGGCGAGTGCGCGCAACTTTTGCACTTTCTCGATAGCACCGGGAATGAATTTCTGCCCACCGAAGCCGGGATTGACCGACATAACGAGGATCACGTCGACGAGATCGATCACCGGCGCGACCATTTCCGCCGGTGTGCCCGGGTTCATGGTCACGCCGACTTTCTTGCCGAGCGCGCGGATGGTCTGCAGCGAGCGGTAGATGTGGGGGCCGGCTTCGACGTGAACGGTGATGATGTCGGCGCCAGCCTTGGCGAACGCTTCGAGGTAAGGGTCACACGGTGCGATCATCAGATGGACGTCGAATACCTTTTTGCTGTGCGGGCGGAGCGCCTTCACCACGTCCGGCCCGATGGTGATGTTGGGAACGAAATGCCCGTCCATGACGTCGACATGGATCCAATCGGCTCCAGCAGCATCGACCGCACGTACTTCCTCGCCCAGTTTCGCGAAATCGGCGGACAGGATCGACGGCGCGATCATCAGCGGACGATTCACCAGGGCCTCATCGGAACTGAATGGTCTTGTTCAGGCGCGGTTCGCCTAACACGCCATGCCCGCAGGGGCAACGCACGGTGCCGCGACGCGGCAATATTTGCCCGCCATAGCAGGAACGCGGCAATTTGTTTTCCGCCGCCAAACGCCGTTCGCAAGGAAAATCGTTGCCCCGCCTCTACTTGCGCGGCGGCCCCGGTCTTGCATTCCGGCGTTTGGGCGACTTTCATCCATCGGTGTGGCCGGTGCTTCGAGGAGTGTGCCATGTCCACGGTTGGCGCAGCGAACGGCAACAATCCGTTTGTCCAGCTTCAGACGTTGTGGAAGCGGGGACAATCGCAAAGCAGCGCGGCGCAGGGCGATGCCCCGTCGCAGTCGTTCGCCGCGACAGGTCCGCAAAACGCCAATACGTCGTCCTCAACGACCGCCGCTCCTGCGAACGTCAAGACAGCCTATACATCCGTCGGCGCCTTTCCGCGTTTCGAACCGCAGACCCTGCAAACACTGCTGGCAGCGCAAGCGTCCACTAATAAATAAATCGCTGCTGGGTTGCGCATTGTGAGCCGTGCGGCGCTGGTAGCAGCGCTACCGAGCCGCATTTTTTATCGGCGATGATTTACTCCGGGCCTTGTAGTCCGGTGGGCACGTGCGCATACGATAACGCGACGAGAATTTAGCCGCAGTGGAGGCTCCCCTGGCGCGCACCGATGTCATCGTGCTCGGCGCCGGCATCGTCGGCACATCGATCGCGCTCCATCTTGTCAAGCGCGGCCTGTCGGTGGCGCTGATTGACCGCGGCGGGCCGGGCGAGGGCACGTCCTACGGCAATGCCGGCATCATCGAGGGCAATACCGTTTTCCCGGCGGCGTTTCCGTCAAGCTTCGCCGAACTTGCGCGCATCGCGCTCAAGCGCTCGCCAGTCGCGAACTATCACCTTTCATTTCTGCCGCGGGTCATACCGTGGCTCGCGGCTTTTCGCGCGGCATCGCAACCACAACGATTGGTCGAGACTGCACAGTTGATGCGGCCGCTGTTCACCCGCGCGATCGTCGAACACGAGCAAGTCGCCGCCGAAGCCGGCGCGGAGCGCTATCTGAGCTATCGCGGCTGGCTCAAGCTTTACCGTACCGATAGCGCGTTTGCCGCGTTGGCTCCTGAGTTCGAGCTTGCCGCACGCTTTCGCATCGCCAACGTGCCGCTTGAACGCGACGGTGCGCTTGCGCTTGAGCCGGCGTTGGCGGGTGAGTTCCGGCGCGCGGTGCATTGGACCGGCGCGGTCAGCGTCAGCAATCCGCTGGCGCTGACGCGTGCCTACGCGGCGCGGTTTGCTGCGCTCGGCGGCCTCACCCTTTCGGGCGATGCCCGCACTTTGCATCGGTCCGGTTCTAACTGGCGCGTTGAAACCGCTTCCGGGCCGATCGATGCCGGCGACGTCGTGGTCGCGCTCGGACCGTGGGCGCTCGATTTGCTGAGCCCTCTCGGCATTCGTCTGCCGCTTGCCGTCAAGCGCGGTTATCACCGCCATTATCGGCCGCAGGGAAACGCAGCGCTGAGCCGTCCGGTTCTCGACGCCGAGAATGGCTACGTGCTCGCTCCGATGGAGCAGGGCATCCGCATCACGACTGGTGTCGAATTCGCCTCACGGGATGCGCCGCCAACGCCGGCGCAATTTGATCGGCTGCTACCGGCGGCGCGGGCCCTGTTTCCGCTGGGGGAGGGCGTCGAGCCGCAGCCTTGGCATGGTGCGCGGCCTTGCTTTCCCGACTCGCGGCCGGTGATCGGACGGGCGCCAGGTCAGCGTGGCCTGTGGCTCGCGATAGGCCATGCCCATTGGGGCCTGACGCTGGGCCCCGCGACTGGGCGGCTTATTGCCGAGATGATGACCGGCGCAACGCCGTTCTGCGATCCCAAGCCTTACGGCGCCGATCGCTTCACCAAATGAACGCCCCGCCAATGGCGCGGCGTGGCGGTCAATCGTGCGTTGCCGTCGCCGGGGCCGGCGAGCCTTTATACTCACCAATGGTGTGAAACACGCTGCTCTCGGGCCGCGTATTGTTCACCGACAACTTGTCCTGCTGCATGAGCATTTCGTCGTACTGAGGCAGCGTCGTCACCGGCTGATGCGGCACCAGATGCACGATTTTGTAGCCGCCCGCCTTCAGTTGGCGCAGCAGTTCAGGCATCGCTTCGCCGGTCGCCTTCTGGAAGTCATGCATCAGGATGATGCCCTTGCCGTGCTTTTCAAGCTTGGTCATCACCGATTTGATCACTTGGTCGGGCTTGCGGATCTTGAAATCGAACGAGTTGATGTCCGTCGAGAACACGCCAATGTTGCGCTCGGCCAGATACGACAGCAGCTGCGGCGGATGCTGCAGGCTCGGGAAGCGGAAGAACGGTGCGATTGGAGCGTCGGCGGCCGCATGCACGGCGCTGATGCCCATTTCGATTTCCTTCTTGGCCAGTTCAATATCGCTGGCGTAGGGGTTCTTGGCGAGATCCTTGTGTGACCAGGTGTGTGAACCGACCGTCATTCCCGCTGCCACGACCTGCTTCGTGATTTCCGGATGCCAGCTCGCATGCTCGCCTATCTCAAAGAAGGTCGCTTTCAAACATTCGTTGTTAAGCGCCTTGACGACCGCCATGGTGTTCTCTGGCCAGGGACCGTCATCAAAAGTCAAAACGATTTCCTTATCGCGAAGGAAATCGTACTGCTTGAAGTGCTCGAAGCCGAACCCGGGGCCACCGGTGGTGTCGATTTCGACTATGCGCGAAAGGCCCATTCCACCGGGCTTGTCGCAGACCGGGATGCTGTTGGGAGGCGGAGCGGCAGCGGCGGCCTTGGCCGAGCCGGCGGCGGGCGTCCCGGCTGCGCTCTGATTGGAGGTGTTCTGCGCAGGCGTGGTCTGGGCGACGCGCATCGGCGCGACGCTCGCGGGTTCCACGTTCGCTGGTGCCGACACCGCCGCGGCTGTCTTCGGTGCCGCCAATTCCGACTCCAGCGATTGCGCAAGCTGGCGGAATGGCGACAGTGCCGGAACCGTCTTATCGTTGGATGCGAGGCGCGTGAGCGTCGCGGTAGAAGCCGGCGCGGTGACTGACGGCGCGGCTGCCGTCAATTGCGGCAGACCGATTCCGAACGCGGCGAGGCCGCCAAAGGCCGCGAGACCTAACCCCACCAACACGGCAACGCCGATGATTACAGCACGCATGATCCCTCACAGAAACTCGAACGCCGTTTGAAGCCAACTCAAGGCGCAATTGGCGAATGTGTCAACGTTAGCCAAGCACGATCAGACGAAAGATATCCCGTTGTGGTTTCCGCGACAGCCGTCACGAAAATGTAGTTTTTCAGTCCCGTTCATTTGCCGAATCGATCCTTCCAACTTGGCAGCGCACCCGCAAGCGGAAGCGCCGTAGCGGTATAAACGCCGCGCGCGATCGCTCGCGCTACAACATTAGCCGCAATCGCGCCAAGAATAGTTAACCCCATAAGTGCGTCCGCAAGAGGGCGGCGACCGGTCGAAGCAGCAAACACCACGTCGCCGTCGAGTGGGGTGTGAACCGGGTAAATGGCGCGGGACAGGCCCGATTGCGCCATAACGGCAAGCCTTTTTGCTTGGGCTTTGGTTAATATTGCGTCTGTCGCAACAACAACCAGGGTTGTGTTCTCCCGTGCGCTACCCTTGGTCAGGACATCGAGCGCGGCGGCGGGCACCGCGGACGGGAACCCGCGGCCACCATACTCGTGGTCGCATTCAAATGGCGCCGCCCAGAACCAGGGACCTTCGCCCATCACGACGCTGCCGGCCGCGTTGGTCACGGCAAGCGCACCGACAATGTGGCCGTCGGGCGTCTGCGCTGAAGCCGAACCAATTCCGCCTTTGTAATTGACGGTGGTGGCCCCCATGCCGGCGCCAACACTGCCGAGGGCGAAATCGCCACCTGCCGCCGCTGCCGCCGCAGCGTAGCCGAGTTCGCGATAGGGCGGGAACCGGCCCCAGTTCTTGTCGCCGGCGGCGAGAAGATCAAACAGAATCGCCGCCGGGACGATTGGAACCCGCGCGGTACGCACGGCGAAGCCACGATGCTGTTCCCGCAGCCAAGCTTGTGTGCCGGAAGCCGAATCAAGGCCGAAAGCCGAACCGCCGGACAAGGTGATGGCATCGATGCCCTCAACTGCCTGTGCCGGATCGAGCAGAGCCGTTTCGCGCGTGCCCGGCCCACCGCCGCGAATGTCGATCGAGGCAACGGACGGTTCGTCGAAAACGATGACAGTCGTGCCGGATCCCAGCCGCGCGTCATCAGCGTGACCGATTTTGAGTCCGGGGACGTCGGTGATGAGATTGCGCACGGTTTCCGTCATTCCGCGGCGCGCCGAAAAGGCGCGAGCCCCGATCCATAACCACAGGACTGAGGCGTCTGCTACAGAGTTTTTGCTGCTGCTGCGGGGATTATGGATTCCGGCCGCGCGGCCGGCCCCGGAATGACAAACGATCACATCCTCGCGGGCGCGGCGGTGCCATGCTTGCGCGGCGGGGAGCGGCCGGGCATGAGTGCGTCCATGCCGAACGTCACCATCGCCGCAGCGCTCGTCGCCGGTATGTTGAGCTTTCTTTCGCCTTGCGTGCTGCCCCTGGTGCCGCCTTATCTGGTCTATCTCACCGGTACGTCGCTCGAGCGCTTCGCCGATCAGGAACCCAAGCCGCGGGTCCGCCGCAAAACGCTCGCCGCCGCGCTCATCTTCGTACTCGGCTTCTCCACGGTTTTCGTCGCACTCGGCGCCAGTGCGAGCGCAATCGGTTCGCTGGTGCGCGCCTATTCGGGCACGCTCGCCATCGTCGCGGGCTTCGTCATCATCGCCATGGGCCTGCACTTCCTCGGGCTCACGCCGATCAAGATGTTGATGCGCGAGAAGCGCTTCGGCATGACCAGGCCTGTTGGATTGTGGGGCGCCTATTTAATGGGGCTCGCGTTCGCGCTTGGGTGGACGCCCTGCATCGGGCCGATCCTTGCGGCAATCCTGGCCATCGCGGCGTCGGAGGCGACCGTTGCCAAAGGCGCCGGGATGCTCGCGATTTATTCGCTCGGTCTTGGCATTCCATTCATTGCCGCTGCGTTCGCGATCGAGCCGTTTGCCGCGTTCCTCGCGCGGTTCCGTGCTCATCTCGGTCTGGTCGAAAAGGCGATGGGCGGGCTCTTGGTGTTGACCGGCATTGCCTTCCTCACCGGCGCGGTGACGCAGGCGAGTTTCTGGTTGCTCGATGCGTTCCCGATGCTTGGGAAGATCGGCTAGCGGAAATTTGCTCTGCTAGCCTAAGACGCGCGCGTGGCGAGCGGCGACAAGGTCAGGTCCGGCCGGACTCGGTGATCTCATCGTAATTGCCGTCTTTGTCCCAGCGAAATACCGCCCAACCGACGGCGGTGATATCGCCTTTCTTGTCGAACGAGAGCGGACCGAGCACCGTGTCCCAGGTGTCCGCGTGTAACGCGGCGGCGACCTTTTGCCCGTCGACGCTGCCGGCCTTGGCGACGGCTTGCGCCCAAACCTGATAGGCGGCGTAGGTGTAAAGCGTGTAGCCCTCGGGATCGATGCCTTTGGCTTTGAATTTTTCCACGATCGGCGCCGCGGTGGCGCGCTTGCGCGGATCGGGACCGAAGGTGAACAACACACCTTCCGCCGCCGGACCGGCGATCGATGCAAACTCCCGATCGGCCAGCGCGTCCCCTGCCATCAGGATCGTCTTCAGCCCCTGGTCGTGCATCTGCCGCACGATCAGGCCGGCCTCCTGATGGTAGCCACCGTCGTAGACAATATCGATGCCGTTGAGCTTGAGCTTGGAAACGAGCGCGGTGAAGTCTTTGTCGCCCTGATTGTATGAATTCGTAGAGCTTCTCTTTCACGCCGGCTGCGTTAAGCGCTTTCTTGACCTCGTCGGCGAGACCTTTCCCGTAGGTCGTCTTGTCATTGATGATGGCGATATTCTTGCCCTTGAAGTTCTTCGCCAGATAGGCCGCTGCAAAGCCACCCTGTTGATCGTCGCGGCCGCAGGTGCGGAACGTGTTCCACATTTTGCGATCGGTGAAGAGCGGATTGGTCGATGCCGGCGTGATCTGAAGAACGCCGCCGTCGAGATAGGCGTCCGACGCCGGGATCGATGAGGACGAGCAGTAATGGCCAACCACAACGGCAACGCCCGCGCCGGCGAGCTTTTCCGCGACCGAACGCGCCTGTTTCGGATCGCAGGCGTCGTCGCCGATCTGAAGCTTGAGCTGCTTCCCAAGCACGCCACCTGCGGCGTTAAGATCGGCGATCGCCTGCTCGGCGCCGTTGCGCATCTGTCGCCCGAAGGTGGCCTGGCCGCCGGTCATCGGTCCTGCCGCGGCAACCGCGATATCCTGTGCGTTCGCTGTGCCGGCGGCGAGGATCGAAAAAAGCGCAAAGGCGCTCAGCCACGTTCTGTTCATATCTATCCCTCGCTGGAGAGTGACGCGTTGCGCAAACCTAACACTTTCAGCTTGCGGTTTCTTGCCCGATTTCGCGCCAGTTCAGCGGGCCCGAGCGAGCATAGAGCCAGGGATATTGGCGCACCATCTGGGCGGCCCACGTCGTCCGCCATGCGATCAATCCGAAGACGAGAAAAACTATCGTATCGCAGCAATACGAAGTGAGTGAAAGAAGCTCGCCGTCGAACAGCGCGAAATGAAAGAACCGCGTGGCGCAGCCAAGAAGTAACGCCGCGACGACGACCGGCCATTGCGATCGCCAGGCACGCGCAATCGCGCGGCCGGAAAGAGCGGCGGCACCACCGCCGAGCACAAACGTGACCAGGAGGATGGGCGCGATGCCCTCGCCAGAATAAAGGTTGAACATATTCGTCCTTGTCAGCGCTTGCCGCCTTCGAGGTAGGCGGCGCGGATTTCAGGCCGCTGCAGCAATTCACGCCCGTTGCCTTGCAAAGTGATTTCGCCATTCACCATGACATAGCCGCGATGGGCCAGCTTGAGCGCGTGATAGGCGTTTTGCTCGACCAGAAACACGGTGAGTTTGTCGCGTTCATTAAGCGCACGGATAGCGGCGAAGATTTGCTGGACCAGTAGCGGCGCCAGGCCAAGCGACGGTTCATCGAGCAAGATGAGCCGCGGCCGCCCCATGAGCGCACGGCCGATCGCCAGCATTTGCTGCTCGCCGCCCGACAGGGTGCCGCCGCGCTGATACTTGCGGTCACGGAGCCGCGGAAACAACTCGAACACCCGTGCTAGATCGCCGTCGAAGTCCGTAGCGTCGGTCACGGTGGCGCCGATCTGCAAGTTCTCCATCACCGTCATGCGCGGGAAAATGCGGCGGCCTTCCGGCGATTGCGCGATACGGAGCCTGGCGACCTCGTGCGTCGGCAGCGCGGTGATGTCGCGGCCGGCGAAGCAAATGCTGCCTTCGCGGGCGCGGGGATTGCCGAACACCGTCATCATCAGCGTCGATTTGCCGGCGCCGTTGGCGCCGATCAGCGCGACGATCTCGCCTTCATTGACGTCGACGTCGACGCCTTTGAGCGCGATGACGTTGCCGTAATAGGCTTTGACCCCGCGCAGCGAGAGCAGCGGCTCATTCGCGGCGCTCACAGTCCGACCTCCGCTTCGGCTTGTTCGACTTCCTCGTCGGGTACGCCAAGATAGGCGGCGATTACTTTGGAATCGTTGCGCACATCGTGCGGCGCGCCGTCGGCGATTTTCACGCCGTAGTCCAGTACGATAATATGGTCGGAAATTTCCATCACCACGCCCATGTCATGCTCGATCAGAAGGATCGAAACTCCATGGTCGTCGCGTAGCGTGCGCAGGAATGCGTTGAGCTCGGCGCTTTCGCGATTGTTGAGGCCGGCAGCAGGTTCGTCGAGGCACAGCAGCACCGGATCGGTGCACATGGCGCGCGCGATCTCCAGCCGGCGTTGTGCGCCGTAGGGTAGGGCGCCGGCCGGATCGTCGGCGCGGTCGGGGAGACCGACGCGATCGAGCCAGTAGCGCGCTTTGTCGATGGCGTCCGCTTCCGCACGTGCATAGCTGGGTAAACCGAACAGGCCGAGGACAGTAAAGCCTGAGGCGACCATCAGCGGGTTGTGCTGGGCGACCAGCAGGTTTTCCAGGAGCGTCATGCCGGCAAACAGCCGCACATTCTGAAACGTGCGCGCAACGCGAGCTTCTTTGGCGATACGAAATTCCGGCAGGCGTTCGAGCAGGAAGGTGGCGCCGTCCGGATGCGCGAGTAGCAAACGGCCGACTGCAGGCTTGTAGAAACCGGTGATGCAGTTGAACAAAGTGGTCTTGCCCGCTCCGTTCGGTCCGATCAGCGCAGTGATCTCTCTCGCGCGTGCAGCGAACGAAAGATCGCCGACGGCCACAAGTCCGCCAAAGCGCATGGTCAGGTGTTCCACGGACAGGATTGGCTCCGGCGTCATGCTGGAGTCTCCGTCCGCGCCTCATTGACGATGGCGGCCGGAATCTCCTTTTGGGCGTGCAGCGACACCGAGGGCGCACGCGTCGAGACCAGACCGCGCGGCCGATAAATCACGATCGCGACCATGGCGGCGCCGAATACCAGCATCCGATATTGGTCGAACTCGCGAAACAGTTCGAAGCCGCCGAGCATGACGGTGGCGGCGATGGCGACACCGAGCTGCGATCCCATGCCGCCGAGGACGACGATTGCCAGCACCAAAGCGGATTCTCCGAAGGTGAAAGACTCCGGACTGATGAAACCCTGCCGCGTGGCAAAGAAGGCGCCGGCGAAACCGCCGAACATCGCGCCCATCGCAAACGCCGTGAGCTTGGTCCTGGTGGTGTTGATGCCGAGCGCCCGGCAGGCGATCTCGTCCTCGCGCAAGGCTTCCCAGGCGCGGCCGATCGGCAGTCGGCGTAACCGCAGCGTCACCCAGTTGGTCAGGAGCGCAAGCGCAAGAATAAGATAATAAAGAAACACCACACGGTGGGTCGGCGAATAGTGCAGGCCGAACGTCGAGGCAAATCCGCGGTCTGAAGTGTCGAACGGCAGGCCGAAGAATGACGGGCGTTGAATTGCTGAAATGCCGTTTGGCCCGCCGGTGAGACTTTGCCAGTTCAGCAGGATCAGCCGGATAATTTCACCGAAGCCAAGCGTGACGATGGCGAGATAATCGCCGCGCAGCCGCAGCACCGGAAAGCCGAGCAGGATACCGGCGAACGCGGCGAGGATGCCGGCGAGCGGCAGGCAGATCCAGAACGACAGCCCGAAGGTCTGCGCGATCAGCGCATACGAGTATGCGCCGACGGCATAGAACGCGACGTAACCGAGATCGAGCAGGCCCGCGAGACCGACGACGATGTTCAGCCCGAAACCGAGCATCGTATAAGTGAGAATCAGGATCGCGAGATCGAGCAAATAACGATTGGAATAGAAAATGACTGGAACGATCAGCGCAAAGATCAGAAACGCGATGGCGACATAGCCGGAAGCACCGGAGGCCGCGGTCTTAAGGAAGGGTGGCACAAAATTGTTGATCGAAAGCGTTGCTTCGCGCCAGATCGTCGCGCGCAAGAGCGCGGCGACGAACACCGCTGCAACAATCGCGGCAAGCGCGCCGAAACGCGTCGTGAGCACCAGCGCGCCGGTCGGTCCCTGATCGGTGCGGATACCGATCATCAGCACGAACAGGCCGAAAGCCACGAGCGCCGCAATGGCGGCTTCTTTGACCGCAGCAGGCAGATCAAGCCGCGGTTCAGCGGGTTCACTCTGCTGCGGCACGGGCGCCCGCTCGCTCACACCTTCTCGACTTCAGGTCGGCCCAGAATGCCGGTCGGCAGGAATATCAGCACGACGATGAGAATGGCGAATGCGGCGACGTCCTTATACTCGATAGAAAAATAAGCCGACCACATGGTTTCGATCAGCCCAATCAGGATTCCGCCGATCATCGCGCCGGGTAGCGAGCCAATGCCGCCAAGGACGGCGGCGGTAAACGCTTTGACGCCGGCGAGAAAGCCGATGAAGAAATCGACGACGCCGTAATAGAGGAGGAACATCAGCCCGGCCACCGCCGCCAGCGCCGCGCCGATAACGAACGTCAGCGAGATGGTGCGGTCGACGTCGATGCCGAGCAGCGCTGCCATTTTCATATCCTGCTCGCAGGCCCGCATGTTGCGGCCCAGCCGGGTGCGCGCCACGAGGAACGAAAAGCCGGCCATCAGAAGCAGCGTCGTCACCACCACGATGATCTGAATGTTGGAGAGCCGGACGGCGAAATCATTGCCCTCCATCAGCGTGTAACCGCCCTGGATCAGCGGCGGCAGCGGCTTGACCCGCGCGCCCTGCGCCACCTGCACGTAGTTTTGCAGCACGATCGACATGCCGATCGCGGAAATCAGCGGCGCCAGCCGAAAAGAATGCCGCAGCGGCCGGTAGGCGATGCGCTCGACGGCCCAGCCATACAGCGCCGTCAGCGCCATGGCGACGAGCAATACCAGGAACAGCGCCAGCGGTATGGCAGTTACACCGATCGCAACCAGCACGAGGAAGGCGATGAGTGCCAAAAACGCGCCGACCATAAAGATGTCGCCGTGCGCGAAATTGATCATGCCGATGATGCCGTAGACCATCGTGTAGCCGATGGCGATCAGGCCGTAGATCGATCCGAGCGTAATGCCGTTGATGAGCTGCTGGACGAAGTATTCCATGCGTCCGCCGCGTTGCGATTCCCCGGCGAAGTCTTAACAGGGGTGTCCCGGCGCGGCAAAGCCAACGACTGCCCTTCAACTGAGCACATCAAGGGGCGTTTCATTCACGGCGAGATACGTAATTTTACGTGTTTTTCCAATTGGTTGGTGAAAATTAGAGCAATGGAACCAGGAACCTCGATAGGAGTTTCGGGTTGTCTCGCTGTCGGGCGGGGGTTTCCAAACCCACTGGAGAACATCCCAAATGGCGAACGAGCACCAGAATCCGCAGCGCGATCAGCAGAACCAGAGTAATCCGCAACAGGGCGGCAAGCCGGGCCAGCAGGGCGGCCAGAACAAGCCCGACCAGCAGCATCAGGGTGGCCAGGGCGGCCAGAACAAACCCGGCCAGCAAGGTGGCCAGAACAAGCCGGGTCAGCAAGGCGGCATGGACCGCTAACTGACTTTTGCGTTTAGCGCGGCAGCCCGCTTCAGCCGGCGGGCTGCCGTTTTGTTGTGAACGCCGCCAAGCCTCGACTTCTACTTGCGGGCAATAGGCTTATGCTTGGCCGATGGCCAATGCGCTGCCGCTGTTCCACCTCTACGGCGATCCTCCGGACGATGAGGCATTCGACTTCATTCACGTCGAAACCGTTGCTTCGCGCTCCGCGGTTCACGATTGGACCATTCGCGCACATCGGCACCGCAATCTTTTTCAGATTCTTCTGATCGAAGCGGGCGGCGGCGAGATGACGTTCGAAGCTGTGCGGCTTCCGTTCTCCGCGCCCGCCGCGATTCTGGTTCCGGCAGCAATCGCACATGGCTTTCGTTTCGAGCCGAATGTCACCCAAGGCTGGGTGTTGACCTTCACGGAAGATGCCGCCGTCGCACTTGCCGACCGGACGCGCGAAGCGTTGTCGCGGCTACGCGTTCTCGCTGCTCATCCAATCATTCCCGTTGTCGACGACGCTGAGCGGGCGCGCCTTTCGGCGCTGTGTACCGAGTTGCTCGAAGAGAGCAGCCTCGCGCGGGAAGGCTATCGCGTCGCAATGCGCGGTCTGCTGGCGCTGATCGCGGTCGGCGTGGCGCGCCTTGCCGCAAGCCGTGCCCGCACCGGTAGCGTGACGCTGCAGCCGGCCGACACCACCGTCGCGCACTTACGAGCGCTGGTCGACGAATTTTTCCGTAGCGAGCATCAGCTCGGCTTTTATGCCGAGAAACTCGGCATGACGGTCGATCGGCTCAACGACCACGTCAAGCGCGCGACTGGCGTCACCGCCGGACATCTGATCCGCCAGCGCGTGCTCACTGAAGCCAAGCGCCAGCTGGTGTTCACAACCCAGCCGATTCAGGAGATCGCCGACGAACTCGCGTTTTCCGATCCGTCGCACTTCGCGCGGTTCTTCCGCAAGCACACCGGCACGACCCCGCATGAGTTTCGGGAGCAGCGGGGGTAAACAAACGCGTCTCCCGGGCGCAGCGCAGCACGAAGTGATGCGCTGCAGAACCGGGATCGTTGCGGACGCAGAACGTGTAACGATCCCGGATCAGCGGTGCACCGTTTCACGCTGCACCGCGTCCGGGAAAAGACGCTGTATTGGCTTACTTTCCCAACAAAAATCCCAACGCCGTCTCGGCGTAGACCTGCGGCTGCTCGACGTTGGCAATGTGTGCCGCCTCGAGCACGGCAAGTTGGGCGCCTGGAATATGCTGGGCGATGTACTCGCCGGCTTCCAACGTCGTGCCCGGATCGTGGCGGCCGGCAATGACCATCGTCGGCGCAGTAATTTTTGCCAACAACGGGCGGTGGTCCATGGCGCGGATCGCTTCGACGCAGCCGACATAGCCGTCGACCTTGGTGGCAACGAACATTTGCCTGATCGGCTCGACAGCCTGAGGCGCGCGCTCGCGGAATGGCTTGGTGAACCAGCGGTCGAGCGTGCCTTCGACGAGCGCGGCCATTCCTCGCTCGCGGGCGGCCTTAATGCGCTCGTCCCACGGCGCGTCCGTCATATAGGAGGAGGTGTTGGAGAGGATGAGCTTGTTGATGCGGGTCGGCGCGTTTGCGCCGAGCCACATCCCCACCATCCCGCCCATCGACAGTCCGCACCAATTGATACGCTCAATCTTGAGCGCGTCGAGGATCGCAAGCACATCGCGGCCGAGCCGCTCCATCGAATAAGGCCCCTTCGGCGCATCCGATTGGCCATGGCCTCGGCGGTCATAACGCACCAGCCGGAAGTGCCGCGTGAACGGCGCCACTTGCCCGTCCCACATATGCAGATCGGTGCCGAGAGAGTTCGATAGCATCAGCACTGGAGCGCCCTCAGGCCCTTCGATCTCTACGTGAATGGCGCAGCCGTCCGCGTTGATTTTCGGCATGAAACGTCCTCCCCACTGGCGCCTCGTGTCAGCCTAAGCGGTGAACGACGGTCTTTCCAGCCGCCGCACGAGGGGCTAAGCGATACATATAACGGATACTGGCGCCACCTTGCAGCAGCGCGGGCAGGAGTAAGTCGATATGGCGATGACGATGAGCGGTGAATATCAGCTTGCGGTGCCGCGGGAGACGGTCTGGGAAAAGCTCAACGACGCTGAGACCCTGAAGGCTTGCATTCCCGGCTGCGAGCAGTTGGACAAATTATCGGATACCGAATTTCAGGCGGTCGCGACCACCAAGATCGGGCCGGTGAAGGCGAAGTTCAAAGGCAAGGTGACCTTGTCCGATCTCGACCCGCCGAACGGTTACACCATCTCTGGGCAGGGCGACGGCGGTGTCGCCGGCTTTGCCAAGGGCGGCGCGACCGTCAAGCTCCTGGCGAAGGATGGGGGTACATTGCTGAGCTACGCGGTCGAGGCGCAGATCGGCGGCAAGCTCGCGCAACTTGGCCAGCGGCTGATCAACGGCGCGGCCAAGAAAGTAGCCGACGAGTTTTTCCAGAATTTCGCCGCTGCTGTATCTCCGAAGGCCTCCTGACGCCGCGACTCCCCAGGTCTGTCCGCGCAAACGAGCGGCAGGCGATAATCCTTGACCCGCGGCGGCTGCGCGGTTCAGATTGGCACGGTTCCAAGGTTGAAATCCGGGAAAACGTCACGATTTTGGCCTTGAAAGCAGCCCACGGCCGCGAGCCGTCCTGCAAACATGACGTTTTAAGAGAATCGGAGGAGGCGCTCATGGCAGCCGTATCCCTCACCGTGAATGGCAAATCCGTCACTGTTGACGTGGATCCGCGCACGCTTCTTGTCCAGTTGCTGCGCGAGAACCTGCGGCTGACTGGCACCCATGTCGGTTGCGATACGTCGCAGTGCGGTGCCTGCGTCGTGCTGTTGAACGGCAAGGCAGTGAAATCTTGCACCGTGCTGGCCTTGCAGCTCCAGGGCGCCGATGTGCTCTCGATCGAAGGCTTGGCGCCGGCCGACGGACCACTTCATCCGATGCAAGAGGCCTTCCGCGAAAACCACGGATTGCAATGCGGTTATTGCACGCCCGGTATGATCCTGACCGCGGTGGATATGGTCCGCCGCAAGGGCCACGAGCTGGACGACAAGACCATCCGCGAGGAGCTGGAAGGCAACATCTGCCGCTGCACCGGCTACCACAACATCGTCAAGGCGATCGCCGCCGGCGCACGCGCCATGGACAGCAGCGCCGCCAAAAAAGCCGCTGAATAAAAATCCGCCGACAGGGAAGACGCGCGTCCGAAGCGAAATCGCGGGAGGAACGCCATGACTGCAACCGGGATCGGCGCCGCGGTGCGCCGGAAGGAAGATCACCGCTTCATCACCGGCAAGGGTCATTACACCGACGACATCAACCGGCCGGGTCAGGCCTACGCCTATTTCGTCCGTTCCCCGCACGCCCATGCGACCATCAAATCGATTGACATCAAAGCTGCCTCCAGCATGCCCGGCGTGGTCGCGATCTTTACGGCTGCGGACCTCGCAGCCGACAAGATCGGCGGACATATCTGTGGCTGGACGGTTCATTCCAAGGATGGTTCGCCGATGAAAACCGAACCGAGCGGGGCGTTGGCGCAGGGCAAGGTGCGCTATGTCGGGGATGAGGTCGCGGTCGTCATTGCCGACAGTTACCCGAAGGCCAAGGACGCTGCAGAAAAGGTCGCAGTCAGCTACGCCGTTCTGCCGGCGGTGGTTGATCCGGCGGCGGCGGCGAAGCCCGGAGCGCCGCAAATTCACGACGTTGCGCCGAACAACACCGTGTTCAACTGGCATCTCGGCGACAAGGCGGCGACCGACGCTGCGTTTGCATCGGCCGCCCACGTCACCAAGATCGATCTCATCAACAACCGGGTCGTTCCCGCCGCGATCGAACCGCGGGCGGCGGTCGGCGAATATGATTCAGGCTCGGGCTCCTTCACGCTCTATACCACGAGCCAAAATCCGCACGCCGCGCGCCTCGTACTGGCGGCGTTCTGCGGCATCGCGCCTGAGAACAAGCTGCGTGTGATCGCACCTGACGTAGGCGGCGGCTTTGGGTCGAAAATTTTCATTTACGCCGAGGAAACGGTCTGCGTCTGGGCCGCGAAGAAAGTCGGCCGGCCGGTAAAGTGGACCGCAGAGCGCAGCGAGTCATTCCTGGTTGACGCTCACGGCCGCGATCACGTCACCCATGCGGAACTGGCGCTCGACCAAAGCGGCAAGATCAAAGGCTTGCGCGTGCATACGATCGCCAACCTGGGCGCATATCCGTCGTTGTTCTGGTCGTCGGTCCCGACTTACCTCTATGCCCCGTTATTGTCCGGGCAATACGCGATCCCGCAAATCTATTGTGAGGTCGACGCGGTTTATACCAACACTGCGCCGGTCGACGCGGTTCGGGGTGCTGGACGCCCGGAGGCAACTTTCGTCGTCGAACGCATTGTCGAACTCGCCGCGCGGGAGACGGGTCGCGATCCGGTTGCGTTCCGCCGCGCCAATTTCGTCAAGTCGTTCCCGCATCAAACGCCGGTGCTGTTTTGCTACGACGGCGGCGATTACGGTGCGAGCCTCGATAAGGCGCTGCAGCTTGCCGACTACAAAGGTATTGCCAAGCGCAAGCGCGAAGCCGCCCGCCGTGGTAAGCTACGCGGCATCGGTTTCTCCACTTACATCGAAGCTTGCGGGCTTGCGCCGTCGCAGGCAGTCGGCTCGCTCGGGGCAGGCGTCGGCTTGTGGGAATCCGCAGAGGTGCGGGTCAATCCGACCGGCTCGGTGGAAGTCCTCACCGGCTCGCATGCCCACGGCCAAGGTCACGAGACGACCTTTGCGCAGGTCGTCGCCGAGCGGCTCGGAATCCCGATCGAAAGCGTTTCGGTCGTGCATGGCGACACCGACAAGGTACAATTTGGCATGGGAACCTACGGCTCGCGCTCGGGCGCCGTCGGCGTGTCGGCGATCGTCAAGGCACTCGACAAGGTCGAGGCCAAGGCCAAGAAAGTCGCCGCTTATCTTTTGGAAGCGGCCGAGGGCGATATCGAATTCAAGGATGGAAAGTTCAGCGTCGCTGGTACCGACAAGTCCGTTCCGTGGGGAGCTGTAGCCCTCAACGCCTATATCGCCCATAAATTCCCCGGCCACGAACTCGAACCCGGACTGAAGGAAGGCGCCTTCTATGACCCGACCAATTTCACCTTCCCGGCCGGCTGTCATATCTGCGAGGTGGAGGTTGATCCTGAGACCGGCAAAACTGATATCGTTGCGTGGACCGCCGTCGATGATTTCGGTGTCGTGATCAATCCGATGATTGTCGAGGGCCAGGTTCACGGCGGCATTGCCCACGGTGTCGGTCAGGCACTTTGCGAGGGCGCGGTGTATAATAAAGAAGGTCAGCTCCTCACCGGTTCGCTGATGGATTATTGCATGCCGCGTGCCGATCATTTGCCATCGCTGAAAATCGGAACGACGGTTACCAAAGCCCCGTCGAATCCGCTTGGCATCAAAGGCTGCGGCGAAGCCGGTGCGATTGCTTCGCCGGCCGCTGTCATCAACGCCATCACCGATGCCATCGGCACCGAAGCCATCGCCATGCCGGCAACGCCGGCCGCGGTGTGGGCCGCGCTGCAGAAGTCGGGCCGCGCGCTGCCGCACGCGGCATGATGCGCACGAGATAAACGGAGAACCCCAATGTACAGCTTCAACTACCATCGCCCGGAAACGCTGCGGAAGGCGATCAATCTGCTGAGCAAGAACGAAGACGCAAAACTTCTTGCCGGCGGTCACACACTCCTGCCGACGATGAAGCTCCGTCTTGCCAATCCTCCGGACTTGATCGACCTGTCGGGTATCGAAGGTTTGGCCGGGATTGAGCTGAAGGGACGCGCGTTGGTGATCGGAGCGATGACGCGCCACGTCGATGTCCACACCTCGCCGGTGGTGCAGCAGGCCGCACCGGTTATCGCCAAGCTCGCGGGGATGATCGGCGATCCGGCGGTGCGGCACATGGGCACGATTGGCGGCTCGGTCGCCAACAACGATCCGACGGCGGATTATCCGGCCGCCTGCCTCGGGCTGGGCGCTACCATCATCACCAACAAACGCCGGATTGCAGCCGATGATTTCTTCACAGGCATGTTTTCGACGGCGCTTGAGCCCGCGGAAATCATCACCAAAATAAGCTTCCCGCTGCCGAAGAAAGCGGCCTATCAGAAATTCCGCAACCAGGCCTCGCGTTACGCGCTGGTTGGCGTGTTCGTGGGCAAACGGGCCAGCGATATCCGCGTCGCCGTGACCGGCGCTGGCGGTAACGGTGTATTTCGCGTGCCGTCGTTTGAGGAGGCGCTGAAGAAGCGGTTTTCGCCGAAATCGCTCGAAGGCCTCACGATCCCCGCGGACGGCCTCAACAGCGACATTCACGGCAGCGCCGAATATCGCGCGCACCTCGTCGGTGTGCTGGCGCGGCGGGCGGTTGCTGAGGCGATCGGCAAATAGGCCGTCATTTCGGCCGTTTGTCATACCTGGATCATCAATTTCGATCGACGGGACAAACCCGGCGGCGATGACTAAATTGCTTTCATGAACAAGTCCTCGCCCCGCTCTTTGCCCGCCTCCATCGACGCAACCGTCGCGCTGCTCGCGGAAGCCGAATATCTCGCCGACCGTTCGCTCGGTACGGTACTTTATCTTGCGCTGAAAATGGGCCGGCCGATTTTCCTCGAAGGCGAGGCCGGCGTCGGCAAGACCGAGATTGCCAAAGTACTGTCTGCAAGCCTCGGCCGGCGCCTGATCCGGCTGCAATGCTACGAGGGCCTCGACGTCGCCGCCGCGGTCTATGAGTGGAACTACGCCGCGCAGATGATTGCCATCCGCGTCGCCGAGGCTGAGGGCGAGCATGACCGTGCACGGCTTGAGAGCGACATTTTCTCCGAACGCTTTCTGATCAAGCGCCCGCTGCTGCAGGCGCTCGAGCCGGACACCGCCGGCGCTCCGGTGTTGCTGATCGACGAAATCGACCGCACCGACGAAGCGTTCGAGGCTTTTCTGCTGGAAGTCTTAAGCGACTTCCAGGTCACGATCCCGGAAATGGGTACAATAAAGGCTGCGCATCCGCCGGTCGTTGTCATTACCTCGAACCGCACCCGCGAGGTGCACGACGCGCTTAAGCGCCGCTGTCTCTACCATTGGGTCGGCTATCCGGGCGCCGAACGCGAATTGGCGATTGTGCGCACCAAGGTGCCCGGCGTCGGCAAAAAGCTGTCCGAGCAGGTGGTGACGTTCGTGCAAGCGCTGCGCAAGCAGGATCTGTTTAAATCGCCGGGCGTCGCCGAGACGCTCGATTGGGCGAGCGCGCTGTCCGAGCTTGACGTGGTCGCGCTCGATCCGTCGACAGTCTCCGACACGCTCGGCGTGCTCCTGAAATATCAGGACGACATCGCGCGGCTCGATGGCAGCAAGGTCAAGGAGCTGCTCGACGAGATTAAGTCGGACTTGCGCGCGGCTGAATAGTCGAGCGGCAGGGAATCGGAATGACTGAGAGCAACGGCCGGCTCGCTGAAAATATCCTCTACTTCGCCCGCGCGCTGCGCGCGGCGGGCATTCCGGTTGGGCCGGGTGCAGTGCTTGATGCGCTTGAGGCCGTTGAGGCGGCTGGCGTCGGTACGCGTGAGGATTTTTACTGGACGCTGCACGCGGTGTTCGTGAAGCGGCACGAGCATTCGATCCTGTTCGATCAGGCTTTCCGCATTTTCTTCCGCCGTCGCGGCTACATCGATCAGCTTCTGGCGATGATGGCGCCGCCGGCGCCAGGTGCGCCGCGCGCGCCGGAGGCCGGTGCTACCCGCATCCAGGAGGCGCTGTTCTCGGGCCTCGAAGACAAACTCAAACAGGAGCGCGAGATCGAACTCGATACCCGCATGACCGTCTCCGAGCGGGAAGTTTTGCAGCGCAAGGACTTCGCGCAAATGTCGAATGCCGAAATCACCGCGGCCAAGGAAGCGATGCAGCGGCTCGTGTTGCCGATGGCAGAAGTGCGCACGCGGCGGCTTGCGCCGCATCCGCACGGACATCTGATTGATATCCGCCGCACCTTGCGATCGAGCCTTAAAGGCGGCGGCGACTTTATCGATCTGCGCTTCGTCGGGCCCAAAGTTAAGCCGCCGCCGATCGTCGCTTTGCTCGACATCTCGGGGTCAATGATTCAGTACAGTCGGATTTTTTTGCATTTCCTTCACGCCTTGACGGAAAAGCGAAGGCGCGTGAGCACGTTCCTGTTTGGCACCCGGCTGACCAATATTACGCGCGCCTTGCGGCAACGCGATCCCGACGACGCGCTCGCCGCTTGTTCGGCGAGCGTGCCCGACTGGTCGGGCGGGACGCGGATTGCGTCGTCTTTGCACGCTTTCAACAAGCAGTGGGCGCGCCGCGTGCTCACCCAAGGCGCCATCGTTCTTCTGATCACCGACGGGCTCGAGCGCGACGCGGACGACACGCTCGCCTTCGAAATTGACCGGCTGCATCGCTCGTGCCGGCGGCTGATCTGGCTCAATCCGCTGTTGCGCTTTGACGGCTTCGAGGCGCGGGCGCGCGGCATCAGAACGATGTTGCCGCACGTCGACGAATTCCGGCCGATTCACAATCTCGACTCGATCACCGACCTGGTGATGGCATTGCAGCTGGGTGGCAGCCGGGCCGGCGATCCGAAAGCATGGATGCAAAAAGTGGCCTGAAGGCCTATACTTAACTCTACGTGACGAAGGGCGGAGGTTATCCATGCTCTCAACCGACAACGACATTCTCAAAGCCGCCGAGGACTGGCGGAAAGCTGGCCGCTCCGTGGCGCTGGCGACGGTGGTGGAAACCTGGGGCTCGGCGCCGCGCCCAGTGGGATCAAACCTTGTTATCGACGAGGAGGGCAATTTCCTGGGCTCAGTTTCCGGCGGCTGCGTCGAAGGCGCCGTGGTCACCGAGGCGCTTGATGTGATCGATTCGGGCAAGCCGAAAATGCTGGAATTTGGCGTCGCCGACGAGACCGCCTGGAAGGTTGGCCTGTCTTGCGGCGGCACCATCCGGGTGTTCGTGGAAAAGGTGGACTGAGGGCTGGAAGTCATTCATGCAGCTTGATCTTCTGACCGCGCTGAATGCTGAGCGGGCCGCGCGCCGCGCCGCGATCGTTATTACGGATACCGCCAGCGGTCAGCAGCGGCTGGTGAAGGCGGCCGACATCGGCAAGGATCCGCTGAAAGCGTTGCTGGCCGAGCGCCTGCGCAGCGCGCGAAGCGGCATGGAAGAGACTCCGCAAGGACGTGTCTTTTTCACCGTTTATGTGCCGGCGCCGCAGCTCGTCATCACCGGCGCTGTGCACATCAGCCAGGCGCTGGCGCCGATCGCAAAGCTCCTCGGTTACGACGTGACCATCGTCGATCCGCGCACGGCATTCGCCTCGCCGGAACGATTCCCGGACGTAAAAGTCATCGCCGAATGGCCCGACCAGGCACTGCCGCCGCTCGGCATTGACCGTTACACCGCGTTCGTCGCACTCACCCACGATCCCAAGATCGACGATCCTGCGCTGCTGCATGCGCTGTTACGCGACTGCTTCTATATCGGGGCGCTCGGCTCGCGGAAGACGCACGCCCGGCGCGTCGATCGGCTCAAGCAGCAGGGAATCGGCGATGCCGATCTTGCCCGCATCCACGCGCCGATCGGTCTCGACATCGGCGCAGTATCGCCCGCGGAAATCGCGGTCTCGATCATCGCCCAAATCACCGAACGGCTGCGCGAGGAGCCGGAAGCCGAAGCGCCTCTCATCAAGGCAGCGTCATGAAGTTCGGAGCAGTCGCCCCCAAAGAGGCAATCGGCGCCACTGCGGTGCACACCATCCGCCAGGGTGCGCTCGTGCTCAAGAAGGGTACGCTGATCGGACCGGTCGAGGCCGCGGCGCTTCAAGCCGCCGGCATCAAGGATATCGTGGTGGCGCGGCTTGAGCCGGGCGATGTTTCCGAGGACTTGGCGGCGGCCGAGATTGCGTCAGCGATTGCCGGGGAGGGCGTCGACGTCGATCGCGCCTTTACCGGACGCGCCAACCTGTTCGCGCAAGCGGCCGGCGTCCTGGTTGTCGACAAGGACGCCGTCGACGGCATCAATCGCGTCGACGAAGCGATCACCGTCGCGACGCTGTCGGCTTACAAACCCGTCGTACCCGGCGAGATGATCGCGACCGTCAAGATTATTCCGTTCGCGGTTGCCGCCTTGGCGCGGGATCTGGCGCTTGCTGCGGCGAAGCGGCCGCTGGTTCGCGTGGCGCCGTACCGCATCCGCAAAGTCGGCGTCGTATCCACGTTGCTCCCGGGGCTCTCGCCGAAGGTGATCGACAAGACGTTGAAAATCACTGCCGAGCGGCTGGCGCCCGCTAAAGCTACGATCATCGCCGAACGTCGCGTGCCGCACGAGCGCGCCGCACTGGCCCGCGCCCTTGGCGAGGTGCTCAAGCAAGGCGCGGAGCTGGCAATCGTCTTCGGCGCTTCGGCGATTGCCGACCGGCGCGACGTCATTCCGGCGGCGCTGGAGGCGATCGGCGGCCGCATCGAGCATTTCGGCATGCCGGTCGATCCCGGCAATCTTCTACTGATCGGCACCGCTGCGGGGCACCCGGTGCTCGGCGCGCCCGGCTGCGCCCGCAGTCCCAAGGAAAACGGTTTTGACTGGGTCCTGATGCGGTTGCTCGCCGGCCTTGAAGTGCCGCGTGAGGACATCACTGGCATGGGCGTCGGCGGTTTGCTCATGGAAATTGTAACCCGCCCGCAGCCCCGCGACGAGCCGGTGCATCCGGCAAGCAATATCGCGGCGCTGGTGCTGGCCGCCGGCCGATCGAGCCGTATGGGCGGACCGAACAAGCTGTTGGCGGAGATTGGCGGCAGGCCGCTCGTCCGCATCGCTGTCGAAGAAGCGCTTGCTTCGCGCGCGCGGCCTGTGATCGTGGTCACCGGGCATCAGCGCGAACGCGTGGAAGCGGCGCTTGCCGGCCTGCCGGTTGAATTCGTGCACAATTCGCATTTCGCCGACGGTCTCGGCTCTTCGCTGCGCGCCGGCATTTCGGTGTTACCGGGTCAGTCCGACGCCGTCATCGTCTGCCTTGGCGACATGCCGCAGGTCGACGCCGCGATGATCGACCAGCTGATCGGCGCGCTCGATCCGCACAAAGGAGCACTGATCGCCGTGCCGACCATCGACGGGCAGCGCGGCAACCCGGTGGTTTGGTCGCGCCGGTTTTTCTCCGATCTCATGAACGTCGAGGGCGACATCGGCGCCCGCCACCTGATTGGCCGCTACAGCGAGGCCGTGGTCGAGGTGCCGCTCACTGGCGCGGCCGCGCTCACCGACGTCGACACGCCGGAGGCGCTCGAAGCTGTCCGGGCGGAGCTGGAAGGGACGTAGTCGCGGTCCAGAATGCGGCGCGAGACGCCTTTCATACCGTGCAGACACCGGCATTCCCCAATTCACCGACTGGAAACTCTTCCCCGTTAGCGTTGCGTCATCCCTTGGGGAGGGCTTCTATGATTGGTTTTACGCGTAAGTCCGCGCTCGCCTTGGCGATCGGCTGCATTTTGATGACAGCAATCGGCGCCGCGCACGCTGCAGGCGCTTTTGCGGTCGGTTCCTGCGGCGCCTATGGCTACGGTTACGATTATCACAAGCCGGCCGACGCCCGCACCGCGGCGCTGAAGCAGTGCTCCAGCAATGCCTGCAAGATTGTCGGCGAAATCCGGCGCGGCTGCGCCGCGCTTGCGATCGACGCCAAGCATCCGTGCGGATCGTTCGGTTGGGCCGTCAATTCGCACCTTGGCAAGGCCGAGAACGCATCACTGCGCCGCTGCTATGAGTTCGGCGGCCGGGATTGCGTCGTGCGCGCCTGGGCCTGCGACGAAAAGGGCTGAGCCGGCTTTTGCTCCGTCATCGGAAGCGGCGCCTACGCGCTGGTCGCTTCCTGCGCGAGTGCCGCAAGAACATTGCCGAGAAGTCTTGGCGACCGCGGCGCCTTGCTCCGCGATGCCGTGCCGCGCCGCAAGCCATGCCGGATCATTGTAGGACAGCCAGGTTTTTCCGGCTGCATCCTCCCAGGCCAGGGCCTTGAGCGGCAGATCGATCCCGATTGTCTGCGCTAGCTGCAACAGCGGCGTACCGCCTCGCGCATTGCCGAAAATGAGCAGCTCGGTCGGCCGCAGTGGCATGCCGACCGTCGTCGCGCCGGCTGCATGATCGATGCGGGCAAAGATGGTCAGGCCTTTTGCCTTCGCGGCACTTTCTAACCGATCGATCGTGGCTTTAACCGCGTGCCTGCTGGCGATCGTAATAAGTCCGTTATCAGCCATGGGGATAAACTCCGATCATTCGACCTTTGGCATACTTTGCGATCTTGCCAACTGAATGAACGGCTAATTTCATCGAGATTGCGCGTATTCGCACGAAGAGGCTCGGGGAGTGCGGCCTTCACCGGCCTTGATAATGACTGACTAGTCAGTCATTATGTAAAAATGAGCGTTGCGCCGAAATCCAGATTACCTGCAAAGGCCCGCAGTCAGGGGGAAGGTTCCGTGCTCGCCTCCCGGCAGAGCACGCGCATCGCCAATGCCGCTGCCCGGCGCAGCGCGATCCTTGATGCGGCGCTGGAAGAGTTTTCAGCCCGGGGTTTTGCGGATACGCGGCTTGATGACGTGGCGCGCCGGGCCGGCGTCGCCAAGGGCACCATCTACCTTCACTTCAAGGATAAGGAAGCGCTGTTTCAGGAGCTGATCCGGTTCCAGTTGAATCCGGTGGTCGGCACCTTTGAAACGGCGCTTGCGAGTGAACTGCCGCTACGCGCCATCATCGATCACGCGATCGAGATTTTTGTTCGCGAAATCTACGGCACCCACCGCAAGCAGGTAATACGGCTGATCATCACCGAGGGACCGCGATTTCCGGCGCTCGCCGAATTCTACTATCGCGAGGTGCTGTCGCGCCTGCTCAAGGCGCTGCGCGCGAGGTTGGCCCGCTCGCTCGAACGTGGCGAGATTGCCGATGACCTGCTGATCCGCTTCCCGCAATTGCTCGGCGCGGTCTCCGTCGTCGCCATCGTCTGGCATGGCCTGTTCGATCGGTTCGAGCCGCTCGATGTACACGCCATGATGCGGGCCTATTTCGACCGGCTGTTTCTGCAAGCGGACAGGCCGGCATGAGCGCTCGTCGCCTTCTTCTGATTGCCGGCGCGCTGGCAATCTCGCTTTCGGCCTGCAACGGCCACGACAGCCCCTACCAGGGCTGGGTCGAAGCCAATCTGATCTTCGTTGCCCCCGATGAGACTGGCCGTGTTCAGACGCTTTCGGTGCGCGAAGGTGACGTGGTCAAAGCCGGCGACGAATTGTTCACCGTCGACGACGATCTGCAGCGCGCCGACTTTGCTCAGGTCAAGGCTTCACTGACTAATGCGCAGCAAACCTACGGGCGCGCCACGTCGTTGCTGAAAACCGGCACCGGAACGCAAAAGGATTACGACGCCGCCGAAATGGTTCTGCGCGATGCACAGGCGCGGCTTAATTCGGTGCAGACTCGGCTGTCGCGCCGCCGCATTTTCAGCGCGGTCGATGGCACCGTGCAGCAGATTTATTTTCGTCCGGGCGAAATGGTGCCCGCCAGCCGGCCGGTGCTGTCGATCCTGCCGCCGGGCAACCTCAAGGTGCGTTTCTATGTGCCCGAGTCCGGGCTGCCGAATATCGCCTACGGCGACGAAATCGAGGTCGCTTGCGATGGTTGTGCCGCGGGCCTGACGGCGCGCGTGAGCTTTATTGCTCGACAATCGGAGTTTACGCCGCCGGTGATCTACAGCCTCGACGAGCGCGCCAAGCTTGTGTTCCTCATCGAGGCGTTGCCGGAAAAGCCCGCTGCGCTGCGCGTGGGCCAACCGGTCGACGTTACGCTGGCCCGCCAAGTGATGCCTGCACCACAGCCGCAGGCGTCGCGATGAGTGTCGTTCCCGAACACGCCCTCGATGCGGCCTCGGGCGCAACGCCCGAGATCGTCATCGACGTGCATGGTCTGACCAAGTCCTATGGAGGTCGTCAGGTCGTGCGTAACCTGTCCATGCAGGTTAAACGCGGCACGATCTTCGGCTTCCTCGGACCGAACGGCTCGGGCAAGACGACGACTATTCGCATGCTGTGCGGGCTACTCACGCCGGATGAAGGTAGCGGCACCTGCCTCGGCTACGACATCCGCACCGACGCGGTGAAGATCAAAAACCGCGTCGGCTATATGACGCAGCGCTTCAGCCTCTACGAAGACCTTTCGGTCCGCGAGAATCTCGAGTTCGTCGCGCGCATCTACGGCATGCCGCGCCCCGTGGCGGCGGCCAAAGCGATGGTCGAGCGGCTCGGCTTGCACGGCCGTGAGGAGCAGATCGCGGGAAAGCTTTCCGGCGGCTGGAAACAGCGGCTTGCACTTGGCGCCTGCACACTGCCGAATCCCAGTCTCCTCCTGCTCGATGAACCTACTGCCGGCGTCGATCCAAAAGCCCGGCGCGACTTTTGGAGCGAGATCCATCATCTCGCCGCCGAAGGTCTCACCGTGCTGGTTTCCACCCATTACATGGACGAAGCCGAACGTTGCCACGAGATCGCTTACATCGCTTTCGGCGAAGTGCTGACGCGCGGGACCGTGCAGGATGTGATCGTCAATTCGCACCTCGTCACGCACACGGTCAACGCGCCGCGCGGTGAAAATCTTTCGCGCCTCGCGGGCGAGCTTGCAGCACTTCCGGGAATAGACATGGTGGCGCCGTTCGGCACCAGCCTGCACGTGTCAGCCCGCGACGGCGACGCACTGGAAGCGGCGATCGCGCCTTACCGCGCGCAGCCCGGCCTATACTGGGAGCGGACGTCGCCGTCGCTGGAAGATGTTTTCATCGATCTCATGGGCCGCGCCCAGGACAATTTCCAATGAGCGCGCTGGCCGAAGTCCGAGGTGGCGGCTTTTTTCGCCGCGCCGGCGCCATGCTGCTCAAGGAGTTTTTGCAGCTACGCCGCGATCGCGTGACCTTTGCCACGATGATTACGATCCCGCTGTTGCAGTTGACGTTGTTCGGCTACGCCATCAACACCACGCCGCGCTATCTGCCGACCGCCGTGCTGTTGCAGGAATCGAGCGACGTCGGCCGTTCCATCCTCGCGGCGTTGCAAAACACCAAATTTTTCAAGGTAACGCGTCAGCTCCGCGATGAGGCCGAGCTTGACCAGGCGCTCGCCTCCGGCACGGTGTTGTTCGCGATCGAAATCCCAGCCGGCTTCGAGCGCGCGCTACGCCGCGGCGACGATCCGGCGCTGCTACTCGCCGCCGATGCTACCGACCCGGTCGCAACCGGCCCAGCGACCGCTGCGCTTTCGGCCATCGTCGAGACGGCGCTGGTCAATGACCGCTGGATTCCCGACAGCGGCCAGCCGCCGTTCGAAATTCGCGCGCACCAGCGCTACAACCCTGCGGCCTCGACGCCGCTCAACATCGTGCCCGGATTGCTCGGCACCATCCTGACGCTGACCATGCTGATCTTCACCGCGCTTTCGGTCACGCGGGAGATCGAGCGCGGCACCATGGAAAGCCTGCTGGCGATGCCGATCACGCCGTTCGAGATCATGATCGGCAAGATCGCACCCTATGTGCTGGTCGGCTTCGTGCAGGCGGCGCTGATTCTGGTCGCCGGCGTGCTGATGTTCCGCGTACCGATCGTCGGCAATCTCACGCTGCTTGCCACGCTCACCACGCTGTTCATCGCCACCAATCTGTCGTTCGGTTACACCTTCTCGACGCTCGCGCAAAACCAGCTGCAGGCGATTCAGATGTCGATGATGTTCTTTCTCCCCAACATGCTGCTTGTCCGGCTTCGTGTTTCCGTTCCTCGGCATGCCCGGCTGGGCACAGGCAATCGGCGAATGGCTACCGCTGACGCACTACATTCGCATCGTCCGCGCCATCATGCTCAAGGGCTCAACAATCGCTGACCTGCAATTCGACACGCTGGCGCTTGCCGGATTGATGGCGTTCGCCATGACCGTCGCAGTCACCCGTTTCAGACGCACGCTGGATTGACGCAACGGAAGGGCCTCAGAATCGCGTGTTGACGCCAAGGCGCAGATAGGGGCCGGCGCGGCCGATGGATTCGACCGCCCAGCCGGCACTGGCTGACCAATCGAGGCCATCAAGGCGAAAGCCCGTGACGTGTGCGCCGAGCCGCCATTGTTGATAATCGATGCACCACAGTGCCTGCGCCTCGGGGCCGACAAAGAAGGGCTGGTCAAATTGCCAGCCGACGGCAGCGCGCATCGTGCCGATGGCAGCAATAGATGCAATCGTGCCGTTGATCGCGACCATGCTCGCGGGCGACGGCTGGTACCAGACGTCAGCCGCTATCTGCGCGCCGGAATAAAAACCGTGCAGCAGGCTGCCGGGATCGTAAGGCGACAGGCGATAGTCTTGGATCATCGGCCCGGCATAAAGAGTAATGGTGATGCCGTCGCTGATCACGCGCCACCCAGGCAACGCGGAGGCGGAGACGAGCGTCCCGTCCACATCCGTGTGCAAACCGCCGGAAGGGTAAGTGTAACCTCCGCCCGCGAGCAGCAGCTTTAACGTGAAGCCGTCAGCATCAAAACCGCCGGGCGACCAAAGCAAGCCGCCATGAAGGAAAGCGCCGTCGCGCCACAAATCTGTTCCAGCGAACAAGAGAAAAGAACGGCCGTCCGGTCCCGCGGTATCAGCGTGGGCCAGGTTTACACAAAGCAACATTAGCGCGGACGCGACCGCCCCGAACCCCCACGCAACGCCCACCTGAGGCTGTTCCCCCGATGCGCCTCAACTCCCCGGACTCCTCAACAATAGCCGCATCCGACGGGATGTCGAGTTGTGTTTTTGAGGGAAAGCAAGTTGAGAGGGAGTGCCCATGTGCCGGTGGCGTCGTGCCCGGCCCGGTGCATCATCTCGCGATCGGCAGGGCCGTTATCGGGGCTTCGTTCGTGGCCAGGGCGCTGTTTGTTGCAATGCGTATTGGATCGCTTCTGTAGGCAAACCCGAAGGCTCCGACTGTCATGCCGGCGAGAAACACTGCAACCAGCGCCAACATCATCGTACCGTCGCGTCTTGGTGCGGGGCTGAACCGCCGCATTTGCTTGTCCAAAAGTTCCTCGTCGCGCCGGTTCATTTCGCGTCGGTCCATTCTTGGAAGTCTCATTCGCGAGTCGGCTACGGCTTAGAAACCCGAAAGTCCGGCCGTCGTTCCAATGCCCGGGGCGGTTTTTTCATCCGGTTCCTGCTGCGGGATCAGGAGATTGTGAAGTCCGTGATCTACGTCAGGGGCTAAAACGCGAAGGGGCGGCTTTGGGGGAATTCCAATGCCTGATGTTTCGCCTTCGATTGGTCGTTACGCGCCCTATCTGTTGAGCATTCTGCGGATCATGACGGCATTGCTGTTCATGGAGCACGGCCTGGCGAAGTTTTTCGGCTTCCCGGCCGCCACCACGCCGCCGCCGCACCTGTTCGATCTCGAATGGTTCGCGGCGCTCATTGAGTTTGGTGGCGGCGTGCTGTTGACGCTCGGCCTGTTGTCGCGCCTTGCGGCGTTGATCATGTCCGGCGAGATGGCGATCGGCTATTTTCTGTTCCACGCGCCTCAGAGTTTCTACCCATACCTCAATCACGGCGAACCGGCCGTGCTGTACTGCTTCGTGTTTTTGTATTTTGTGTTCGCAGGCCCCGGTCCGTGGAGCCTCGATGCGCTCTGGTGGCGAAAGGCACCCGGCTAAAGGGGAGCGCGGCAGGCGCGCCCTCAATCCGGGCTTACGGCTAGCCGGTCAGAGTCTTGGTGAGCCAGACTCGTAGCTCGGCCGGCACATCAGTACGTGCGGCAATCGCGCCCGCCAGATTTTTGTCGCCGTTGAGGGAAGTGATGACTCGAGCAAAGCCTTCTTCCGATATCAGGGCATTCGGATTGTCGATCAGTTTCCGCTGCAGCGTTTTGTTGCCGCGTTTAAGCAGCACATCGGTGACCGCCGTGCTGAGCTGCGGACGCGCGCCGATCTTCATCAGCAGGTTTGGGTCGACGCGGTCCTTGTCGGCGACCTCGATGAGGTCGGCGTCCGGCAATGCCGCCGCCTGGTCCAGGATCGGGCCGCAAACCGCCATGTCACCGTGCCGGGCCAAGCGTCCGAGGACTCCAATGGGTGCGCTGGCAACCGGCGCCAGCCGATTGCTCAGTTCGGCAAGCTGCAGCCGGTCCATTTTCTGGATCAGGCGAATGATCACCTCGTCGAACACGGCGACCTGCTCGTCGCCGTACCGGGGAGCGCCCGCGAGAAACAGATCGACGATCCGCTGCAATGCCGTGCTGCGCCAGGAATCGGGCTTCGCCAGAAGCACCGAATCGAGCTCGGCAAGCACTGCCTGGGAGGTCAGCGTCATAACCCTTCATCCTAGGCTGATTTTAGTGAACACTGAGCTAACGTGGCCGATGGGCGCCCGAGCCGTTCGATAGCGGCGACCGTGACGCGGACTGCGGGGCATTCCGAGAGCGCCGATATGAAGCCTTAAAATGCGATCCAATTCCGATACCATCTCGTGGGGGCGACTGAAGGAGGGTAGCCATGTTCAAATTGATACGCACCACACTAACGCTGGTAGCGGCGGTTGTTGGCGTAGGCCTGGTATCGGCTTCAGCGCAAACGCCATCGCCCGCCGGTGCCTCGGTCTACTTCATCAATTTGAAGGACGGGCAGGAGGTAAAGAGCCCGTTCTTGGTGGAATTCGGCCTCTCCGGTATGGGCGTCGCGCCTGCCGGTGTCGAAAAGCCGAACACCGGGCATCATCATCTGTTGATCGACACGACCTTGACGCCGGAGCAACTGACGGCGCCAATCCCGGCGGACGATCAGCATCGGCATTTCGGCGGCGGTCAGACCGAAGCAATGATCACGCTGCCCAAGGGCAAGCACACGTTGCAGCTGGTGCTTGGCGACTGGTCGCACGTTCCGCACGTGCCACCGGTGATGTCGAAGGTCATCACCATCTCCGTGCCATGATCGCTCGACGCGCCGGCTGGATTGTTTGATCCAAATTCTGACGAAGCCGGTTGGTGATTTGGCAAACTCGTCACGGCCTCGTCGTTGCAGAAGGCGCCACGAGCGCTGGTCCGCCGAGGCTGCCAAGAAAAGCCCGAAATGTCGGGTTGGTTCGAAGTGCGTCCTCGCCCGCGACGACGACTTTTTCCACGTCTTCCGGCGACAACTTAAAGCGTGTCGGTATGGAATTGAGTTCGAGCGACCGCTGCGCGCCGAGTTGGTCAAAGTCGAGGTGTCCGACAAGGAATTTCAGGTCGCGACAATCCCATTTGCCGGAGAGACCGTAGCTTTGCCGTTGGCTCTGCGATAAGCCGCAGCGCCAATGCAGCATTGTCTCGCGCCATTCCGACATGGTGCGGTCGAAGGCGGTAAAGCTCAAACGAGCGCTTGAATCAGTCGCGGTGTTGGCCGCAGCCATGATGAGTTCAGGGGCGCTTGGGCCTTCCACGCTTTGAACCCAATCTCCGGAGGGGCCTTTCCCTGCGTCGACCACCAGAAACAAGATGCGCCGAATCTTGACCGCCTGTTGCGCGGTCAGCGGTTCATAAGGCGCTTCCGCCGCCAACCGCGTGATCGTAAATCCGGACAGGCCGTAAAAATCGACCACCCCGCCATCTAACAGCTTGATGAACGGCACGGAGCCGTTGCGATAGCGAACGATGGCCTCGGCCGATGCTTTCAGGAGGGGAGGCGCATCTTTGGAGTTTTGAGTCTCCGTGACCCACTTCGGAAGCGCTGTGCGGCATCGATCGCCGTAGGACGTCAGCACCATTGGCGCGAAGATCAGCGGCATGGCAGCCGAAGCTGCGACTGCATTGGCAATCGGATAGGCATTCAAGTCGCTGCAAATTGCCCCAAATGTCGTCGCGTTGAACACGAATGGCGTTCGATTGTAGACGTCCGAGGCGTAGATCAAAATATGGGGATGATCCGCAGCATCGAGTTGCCCGAATGTGGCGCCTTGAAAGACGTTTTGATCAAGCCAATGCGTGAATTGCTGGGCGTCGTTGGTGCCACCTTGATAGGCGCGAAACATACCCAGCGGGGTAAATGGCGTGCTCAAGGATTCTTCCGCGTCGCGCAGGAGAAATTGCTTGGGAAAATCCGAAAGAGCGGAGCGGCCTCTCAGTCCGAAATATGCGGCCGTGATGGCGCCACCCGACACGCCAGAAATGTAGTGAATACTATCGAGCAAGCGGATATTTCGTCCAACCGAAGCCGCTTGCGTTCGGTCAATTCCCAGAAGCACTCCGTAAGAGAAGGCGGCGGCGCGCGAACCGCCACCGGAGAATGCCAAAGCGATCAGAAGGTCGTCGCCTTTGGTGGGAATTGCGCTGCCGGAATCAAACGTTGCCGCTTTCGTGCTCGCCAGCGGAAGATTAATCGGCGCATCGTAAATTGTCGCGCAGCCGCTCAGGATCGCGGCGCACAACAGCCAGCAAGCAAATCGCAATCGTTGCGCCACAGCTCACTTGAATCCCGCCCCGAATCTCGCGCGCGCAGTCTGTCGTTACTTTGTGATGGCTTTGCGACGCGATGGCAGGAAGCGGGTGGGCGGGCGATCATGCGGTCCGGTGGCCGCTTGGATTTTCGCAGGTGACGTTTATGCAGGGCTGATGTTGCCGGATTGGCGCCGGGCTAGGCACCCGGAAACATGGAAAATCCGGCTCCGGCACGAATGTAGCCGTCGCCGATGGCGCTCAGCAGGCCTTCGATTCTTCCGATTGTTTGATCGATCAGGCCCGGCGATTCGCCTGACTCAAGCTGGTTCTTGAGTTCAAGCAGCGCCTGGTTGGTGAAGTCGAGACGCCGCGCCAGAACCGTCGCAACGTAAAGCAGCGCGACCGGATCCTCCCCCAGCAGCGCCGCGGCGTCGGCCACGTGAAACTCTGACGGTTCCACGGTGCGCACGTCGGCGGTGTGCGGCTGGTCGAGCAACGCGGACAGCTCGCCGAAGATCACGCCGGGCTCGGCCACCGTGGCGATCTCAGTGCCAGCCTTGACGACGCTGACCACACCGCTTTTGAGAATGAGAAGTTGCCCGGTTCTCGTCCCCTCACTGAACACGGTCTCGCCGGCGCCGTAGCTGGTGAGCGGAAGGCCAGCAAGCCTCGTTTGCCAAGTCTCGGCGTCGTGAAACTGCGGCACTGCCCACACCCCTGTTTGCCAATCCAGCGAAGACTATAGCTGCGAAAAAATCCATTGGACATAAGCGCAGCAGTCCAATCGGGCGTAAACGCGCGCTTGCCGTTGGGTTAATCCGTCCTGCGGCTGCTCGCGCTATTTGTAATAGCCGACACCGCAGCCGCGGTTGCCGGCGGCAGTTAACGGCCCGCCTAGTCCTGCTTAAACACGGCGCGATCGACGCTCCAGGCGCCGCCGCCGGCGAAAAAGATGTAGAGGAAGATGAAGCAGAAGAGCACCGCGGCGTCGCCGGCATTCATCGCCGGATAAAAGGATCGCGGAAAATGCGCCATGAAATAAGCCGCGGCCATATCGCCGGCGAGAATAAACGCAATCGGGCGGGTGAAAGCGCCGACCAGGAGAAGGATTCCGCCAATGATTTCGATCGCGCCCTGGACGTAGAGGAGCGTGTTCATCGGTGGCCCGGCGGATGGGAAGCCAAAATATTTCTGCAAGCCGTGTTCGATGAACAACAACGCGGCGACGATGCGCAGAATGCTCAGGATAGAGGGACTTGCCTTGGTCAGGTTCGTATAGAGCGACGACATAACATCCTCCCGTCGTTGATCGCTTATTGTTACTGCGCGGCGCCGGCTTTCTCAATCGTGCTGTCAGGCCGTCGGGCTGATGAGCGTGAACCGGCCGCCAGCATTTCCCCGAAAAGCAGGAACCCCAAGCGCGGCTATGGCGGCACGACGCTTGGGGCCCAAGGCAGGCGTTCGCTACGCAGTACAAAGACGCGCTGCCTCGGACAAAACCGGAGCACGCCCCTTGCCGACATTCCATCGGACCTTGAAATTAACGTTACAGCGGAGCGGCCGACGCTCGCGATGAGAGCGTCGCTACCCTTATACGCGCTGACACTCAGATCGACTGGTCGCTGGTCACGATGTCAGTCGCCACCTTCCAGCTCCTGGGTAGTCCCCGGAGTCTGCCCATTCAGCGCAGCGAGAATCTGGGCTCCAACGCGCGTGACCGGGCATTTTGTTGAATTCGCCAACAGGACAATGCCGGAATTGGCGCCCGGTACGAACCCGATATAGGAGCTGTAGCCCGGCGTTCCGCCGTTTTTCCAAACCACCGACAGACGTCCTCCCAACGGTACGATCTGCCAGCCCAGTCCTATTCCGGCGCCCGGGCGCGGCAGCGCAAACCGCGGCTTGTGCAAGTCCTCAAGCAGGTCGTTGAGGGAATTAACTTTGAGCTTGCCCATGTTCCAGGCAAGGAAACGCTGCATGTCGCTGATCGTCGAAAATAACGCGCCGGCGCCGTTGAATGCGGGCCAGGTCGGCATGTTTTCTTTGGCGCGCTGTCCGGCCCGGTTGTAGCCGATCGCCAGACGCGTCCGCTGTTCGTCGTCGAGCTTGAGCCGCGTGTCGGGCATGCCGAGCTTGGTCGTGATCTCGCGTTCAACCATCGTTTCCCAAGGCACGCCCGTGGCCTGTGCCAGCGCATGCGCGAGCAGGGCGACGCCGAGGTTTGAGTATTCGAACTGAGTGCCGGGCGCGCGTGTAAGCCGGTAGGAGGCAAGGAACGCGAACATCTCCGCTGAAGAATAACTCTCGCCTTGCATGGGTGGCTGGCGCGGCAGACCCGACGTGTGCGTCGCCAAATCGGCGAGCGTGATTTGCCGCCCTGCAAAGCTCGGCACAGGGATGCCTTGCGGCACATAGTTCTGCAGCGGTGCATTGAGCTTGATCACTTGGCGGTGGGCCTCAAACGCCAAGAGTGTGGTGGTGAAGACCTTGGTAATCGAACCGATCTCGAACTCGGTCGCCGCTGTCGGCGCGCGTCCAGTGCCGCGGGTCACCTCGCCATAAGCATAAAGGTTTTGTTTGCCGCCATGATCGGTCGCGACCGCGACGCCCACGCACGCGCGACGCTCCACGAGCCCGCCGGCCAGCGCAGTCAACACCGCATCAACCGATGGGCTTGCCGGCTGCGCTCGTGCCGAACCCGGCCAGGCGGCCGTGGCGCATTGGATCAGAAGCAAAGTCGTGGCCGGAATTAGTCGACGCATGACCGCTGTCTCCACTCGTTACGCCAAACCGTAAACTCAAGCTGTGGATGATACGAACGGAAAACCCTTCGGGGCTTCGCCGTGATCGCCAGCCCACGCTCACAAATAGCCGCAGAGGCAGGCTACGTTGACCACACATGCGGTCAAAAGCGCGACGGCCAAGAGCGTGTGCATCGTGGGCTCCAAGAACGCTCCAAAGAACCCCTGAAGATTCGCACGCCGAACATGAGTGAGACTCAGCGGTGAGTCCCGCGCTTTGTTTTTTCCGGGATTCATATCTCGTTAACCGGCGGCGGCGCGATTCTCGGCTGTGCTACGGCCGCAGCTTGGCGCGCAACCCGACCAAAGCAATCGACACGCGCAAAAGCCTGGCGCGCACTCGCGCGTGACTGCGACGCCTACGCGGGACCAGAGGGCAGCAGCAGGTCTTCCTCGTTGAGAAGCTCGCGAAGGTCGCCGATCGCTTCGATCGCATCCTCTTCGGTTGCCACGGATTTCAGCCGGTGCCACACCTCGCGCCACGGCTCCGGGCGGCCGATGCGCATCGCCGCGTCGACATAGTCGCGGGCGTCTTTCAGCGTCTTGAGATGCCGCGGCTTCGGCTCATCCCGAATGACAAGCGGCGGCGCGATGGGGAAGTTGTCCATTGCGGAAGTGTAACCGGAGCCGGCTCGAATAGAAACCGCACTAAGGGTGCCGTGTGGGCGCTCCTCACATTTTAGCTTCCATACGGACCGGCGAACGGCCGGAACGCGCGCTGCGGCCGGTACGGCGGGAAACCGCCACCGCTGAAGTGCCCATTGAGCTGCCGCTCGACGTCGTCGGTGACGCGCCCGCCGTGCTTGGCGATGAAGCGCCCCGCCTCTTGCTCGATGCGGCGCTGCCGCGAACGCTCGATGGCCGCAAAAATGCGCCTAAAGATACCGCCATGCGAGCACGCAGGCGTGTTCGTCAATGCTGGCACGCGGGTATGGGGCAGGTGAAAATGAAAACCCCGATATGCTGCAACGCCGCTCATGTCCGTCCTCCATTGTTGAGGGACGCCGACTTGCCTCTTTGCTGGTTGGAATGTGTGGTTTGATGGTCCGGGCGACAAACGAATGTTTTCATCCGGACAATGAGAATTTCTCATGCTTGCGATGCGCGCGAGCAGGGACGAAGCTGCAACAGGGAGGGAGAGGACATGCCGCAACGGGTCTTGATCACCGCCGGCGCCGCCGGCATCGGCCGTGAATTCGCGCGCGCATTTACGGTGGCCGGCGCGCGCGTTTTTGTCTGCGACATCGACGCTGAGGCGCTCGCGGCAATCGCCAAGGAAATCCCCGGATTGATCGCGCAGCCCTGCGACATGTCGCGCCGCGCCGAGATCGAGCGCATGGTCCCGGATGCCGTTGCGCGGCTCGGCGGGCTCGACGTGCTGATCAACAATGCCGGCATCTCCGGGATGACGCTGCCGGTCGCCGATTACCCGCCGGACGACTGGGACAAGGTGATCGCGGTCAATCTAACCGCCATGTTCGACGTCACCCGGCTCGCGATCCCACATCTGAAGCTTTCGGAAGCCGGCGTCATTATCAACATGTCGTCGGTGGCCGGGCGCTTCGGCTTTGCCAACAGGAGCCCCTACGCCGCCACCAAATGGGGCGTGATCGGCTTCACCAAGACGCTGGCGATCGAGCTTGGCGAGTGGGGCATCCGTGCTAACGCGATCGCGCCCGGCGCGGTCGCGGGCGACCGCATCGAGCGCGTCTTCGCCGGCCGCGCCCAGATCAGCGGCAAGTCGATAACAGAGGTGCGCGCCGCAGCGATGGCCGAGCAATCGATCAAGGCGATGATCGATGCGAAAGATATCGCCGCGCTGGCGGTATTTCTGGCCTCCGATGCGGGCAAGTCGATCAGCGGCCAGGTGCTGCCGATCGACAACGACCGGCAGCGCGCGTGAGGGCCGCCGTCATGGTCGGACTTGTTCCGGCCATCCACGAATTTCGGTGCGGGGCGCTTCCTTCTTTACGCCACGTGTTCGCTCTGGCGCGTCATATCGCTTCGGCCAGCGAGCAGACCTGCGATCGAAATGTCCTCGTCCAGCTCTTCCCAATGCAGTCCGACACGACTGATTTCGACGCGCGCTCTCGCTTCCGGGCTCGCGCGCAACAAGCGCGGAAACCAGGCAAGAGGCACACCAAGCGTGCGGCCGTCGGATAGTTCGACCCACATCGTGTGCTCGTCAAAGCGTACGGCCGTTGCCGAAATGGTCATCCCATGCCTTCAGAATTTGTCCGCGTCGTTCTGCGACGATCCTCAAAATACGCGCGAGTTCGGCGGGATTAAAGCCATAACTTTCTGCCACGGCGACCTCGGGTTCAAGCCAGATTTTGGCGTCCTTGCCGCGGCCTTTGATGTGAACGTGTCGCGGCTCGCGCGGCAGGCCTTCGTTCGAGAAGAAATAGTAGCGCAGGCCGCTGTCACGAAACACGACGGGCATTTTTTCACCCCAACCCGTCACCGTTATATCGCGCGCCGTCGCAGAATGCGCGGCCTATCAGCATTGACCGTCCGGCCAAGGACATCGCCGCGCTCGCGCCGGCTCAATGCGGGGGAGTGATCGCGTGAGCGCCCCATCGCATCACCGCTTAGATCGAGCCGTCGTCCATCTCCGTCACCCAGCTGAAATCTAAGCTTTGCACCGCCGAAATCAAAGCTTTGTACCGTTTGCTCCTTGCAAAAGGGAGACGAAACGATGAAATCGCATTATTTGATCCGGACCAGTGCAGTACTCCTGTTCATGGCGGCCGCCGGCACGGCGGTCGCGGGAGAATGCGCAATCGAATACGTGCGTACTGCGTGCCCAGGCCAGGAAGCGGAGAGCTTTTCGAAATGCGGCGGCAAGCAAAGCTGCGTGCTGCCTGAGTCCACCGCGAGCACTCAAGATTGCCAGGCTGCCGCGTTGAAGGGGTGTGCCAACGACCGTCTGTCGATCACAAAGAGCAAAGTCATTCACGCCAAGTTCGACGGCAAGGTGGTGATGTCGGCGTCGGGCAAGGACGACTTTTGCGCCGACTACGAGAAGCGGGCTGCTGAGTTCGACCATTGCGCGAAGTGAACAGCGACTATATAGTAGGGTGGATTAGCGAAGCGTAATCCGCCATTATTGATCGACTCGATGTGGCGGATTACGGCTTCGCCTTATCCGCTCTACGGGCTACGCTTGCTGTGATCACGAGGACAGGAGTCGCCATTGCGAGGAGCGACAGCGACGAAGCAATCCAGATCGGCGCCGCAGCACTGGATTGCTTCGCTGCCGCTCGCAATGACGAGATGCCGTCACCCTAAGCTGCAAGGCGAGGGAGCGCGGAATGTAGCCTGGATGAAGCGAAGCGAAATCCGGGGCGATGCTACAGGCTTCTCTGCTACCCTCGGATTGCGCTACGCTCCATCCGGGCTACGCTCGCTGGATCCTTCCGCTCGCATCAAGAATGCAATTAGCCTTAAAGCAGTAAGAGAAGCCAGAATGAATTGGACCAAGCTTGGTCTCGTTCGCGGTAAGATGCCCGGCATTGATTCCGAGCAGGACAACCTCTGACTGCTTCATCGAAAAGACCGGTCCTCCAGAAGAGCCTTGAGTTGAGTGAGAACTCAAATACAATTCGTCGAGCGGGCTCTTGGTCAATGGAGCGATAATCGCTCATAGGGTCACTGGCAATTGTACCGCTCCGCATTAATGGCCTAATTCCGTTTGCATCGAATAACTCAGGGTAGCTCGGGAAGGCGATGGGATCGCCCGGATTTAGAGCCTTTAGGTCGTCATCAGTGGCCAGCATGGTGATGTCAATGTTGATGGGCGAGAGTTGAGTTGTCTTAATGCTCGCATCCTCATTAACCGCTCGTTCGCGCACAAACCTAAAAGGAACGTTCGTGACTTCGAATACAACGAGGTCCTCGGCATTGTTCTCAGGCGTGGCGAAGGAAATAGATTGTCCGACAAAATCACACTCTGCATACCGCTCGAGGCCGAAATACCCGACAATGCGTATTCCGTCGAGCTTGTAGCCGATATATTTTTGGTGTGCGAAGCTCAGGAAGAAGTTGTGTTTGTTGGTTACGACAAACAGCCTTTCGCCTAACTTCACATAAAAGCAGGTTCCACTAATCTCCTTCGTGCTTCCGTCTGGCGCGAGGTGTAAGGCGCGAAATTGATAAGCCGAGTATAGAATCTCTTTTGGAAGTGAGTGAACTGTCACAACTCGCTAGCGCCCATCGTTACTGCCGCACCTCGGCTTCTCTTACGAACACCCCGTCGTGCTTCCGCACGTGTCGCACTTCAAACACGTGCCGTTCCGCACCAGCGTGAAATTTCCGCACTCACCGCAAGCCTCACCCTCGTAGCCTTTGGCCTTGGCCTCGGCGCGCTTCTCGGCTGCTGCGGCGCGGGCGTCTTGCTTGGCCCATTGCATTTGCTCGAGCGCTTGCGCCGGCGAGAGTTTTTGCTCGGGCTCGGTCTTGAGGGCGGTCGCGCCGGCGGCTTCGCCGCGCGGGGCAGACGAGATCAAAGCGGTGACGTTGGAGGCCCCGCCCCGTCCACCTTCGCTCGCTGCGCGAGCTTCGGCGGACGACGCTCCCGCTGCAGGGGAGGGTGAAGGGCCGCCCTGCATCACTTTCAGCCGGTCGGTGCGCGAGCGGGTCAGCCCCTTCGACACGTAGCGCGTTTCGGACGACGGGCGGCCTTCCTCGACGCCCTTGCCGAGCGCGTCAAAGCCTTCGCCGGACGGATCGACGTGGGCGAGGTCGAAGCGCTCCATGTAGGAGACCGCAAGCTCGCGGAACACGTAGTCGAGGATCGAGGTGGCGTATTTGATGGTGTCGTTGCCCTGCACCGGGCCGGACGGCTCGAAGCGGGTGAAGGTGAAGGCATCGACATATTCGTCGAGCGGCACGCCGTATTGCAGGCCGAGCGACACCGCGATGGCGAAGTTGTTGAGGAGCGAGCGGAGCGCCGCGCCCTCCTTGTGCATGTCGATGAAGATTTCGCCGAGCCGGCCGTCGTCGTATTCGCCGGTGCGCAGATAGACCTTGTGCCCGCCGACCACGGCCTTCTGGGTGTAGCCCTTCCTCCGGTCGGGCATGCGCTCGCGCTCGCGCATCACCACGATGCGCTCGACGACTTTCTCGACCACCTTCTCCGCGAGCGCGGCAGCACGTGAAGTCGCCGGCTTGTCGAGGAAAGCCTCGATGACGTCATCGTCCTCTTCGTCGTCGGCGATGAGCTGGCTTTGCAGCGGCTGGGAGAGCTTCGAGCCGTCGCGGTAGAGCGCGTTGGCTTTCAGGCCAAGCCGCCAGGAGAGCATGTAGGCCTGCTTGCAATCGTCGACCGTCGCCTCGTTCGGCATGTTGATGGTCTTGGAGATGGCGCCGGAAATAAACGGCTGCGCCGCCGCCAGCATGCGGATGTGGCTCTCGACTGAGAGATAACGCTTCCCGGTGCGGCCGCACGGATTGGCGCAGTCGAACACCGCATAGTGCTCGGGTTTCAGATGCGGTGCGCCTTCGACCGTCATGGCGCCGCAGACGTGGATGTTGGCGGCGTCGATCTCGCGCTTGGTGAAGCCGAGATGCGCAAGGAGGTCGAAGCTAGGCGAGGCGAGGTCTTCGGCATCGACGCCAAGTTCGTCGCGTAAAAATTCGGCGCCAAGCGTCCATTTGTTGAAGGCGAACTTGATGTCGAAGGCAGTCGGCAGCGCCTTTTCCACCTTCTCGATTGCCTCGGGGCTAAAGCCCTTGGCCTTGAGCGTGGTGTGGTTGATTGCCGGCGCCTGTCCAAGCGAGCCGTGGCCGATGGCATAGACCTCGATCTCGGCAATGTCGCTTTCGCTGTAGCCGAGCACGCGCAAGGCTTCCGGCACGGCGCGGTTGATGATCTTGAAGTAGCCGCCGCCGGCGAGCTTCTTGAATTTCACCAGCGCGAAGTCGGGCTCGATGCCGGTGGTGTCGCAATCCATCACGAGGCCGATGGTGCCGGTCGGCGCCACCACGCTCGCCTGCGCATTGCGATAGCCGTGCACCTGCCCGAGCGAGAGCGCCTGGTCCCAGGCCCTCTTAGCGTGCTCCGACAACGCAAGGTAATTACGCGCGCCTTCGGTCAGCGCCGCATGGTCGAGCGGCACCGGCGAGGTCGTCATCATTTCGTAGCCGGTGCGTTCGCCTCGCGCCGCGCGGCGATGGTTGCGCATCACCCGCAGCATCGCGGCGCGGTTTTCGTCATAGCGCGGGAATGTGCCAAGCTCGGCGGCCATTTCCGCCGAGGTGGCGTAGCAGATGCCGGTCATGATCGCCGACAGCGCCGCGCAGATGGCGCGTCCGGCTTCCGAATCGTACGGGATACCCGACGACATCAGGAGCCCGCCGACATTGGCGTAGCCGAAGCCCAGCGTGCGGAAGTCATAGGAGCGCTGCGCGATCTCGCGCGAGGGGAATTGCGCCATCAGCACCGAGATTTCGAGCACGATGGTCCACAGCCGCACCGCGTGCTCGTAACCCTCGACGTCGAACAGCTCCTTGGCCGAACCGCCGTCGGGGAGGGAGGCGGCGTGGAAGGCGAGCAGGTTCAACGAGGCGAGATTGCACGCCGTATCGTCGAGGAACATGTATTCCGAGCACGGATTGGAGGCGACGATCGGGCCGGAAGCCGGGCAAGTGTGCCAGTCGTTGATGGTGGTGTGAAATTGCAGGCCGGGATCGGCGCTGGCCCAGGCGGCGTAGCCGATCTTTTCCCACAAATCGCGCGCCTTCACGGTCTTGGAAATCTTTCCCGGCTTGGTGCGCCAGAACAGATCCCAGTCGCGGTCGGCCTCGACGGCTTTGAGGAATTCGTCCGTCACCCGCACCGTATTGTTGGAATTCTGGCCGGAGACGGTGAGATAGGCCTCCGAATCCCAATCGGTGTCGTAGATCGGAAATTCGATGTCCTTGTAGCCCTGCTTGGCGAATTGAATGACGCGGCGGATGTAGTTGTCCGGCACGTGGTTCTTGCGCGCCGCCTTGATCTCGCGGCGGAGCACCGGATTCTTTTCCGGCGTAAAGCAGTCGTCGCCCGAGCCCTCGCAGTTCACGCAGGCTTTCAGGATCGCGCGCAGATGCCGCTGATTGATCTTGGAGCCGGTGACGAGGTTGGCGACTTTTTGCTCCTCGATCACCTTCCACTCGGTGAATTGCTCGATATCCGGATGATCGGCGTCGAGGATCACCATCTTGGCGGCGCGGCGGGTGGTGCCACCCGACTTGATCGCGCCCGCGGCGCGGTCGCCGATTTTCAGGAAGCTCATCAGGCCCGAAGACTTGCCGCCGCCGGAGAGCTTTTCGCCGGCGCCGCGCAGCTTCGAGAAATTCGTGCCGGTGCCGGAGCCGTATTTGAACAGCCGCGCCTCGCGCACCCACAAATCCATAATGCCGCCCTCGTTGACGAGGTCGTCGGCGATCGACTGGATGAAGCAGGCGTGCGGCTGCGGATGCTCGTAAGCGGTAGCGGATTGCGTGAGTTCGCCGGTCTTGAAGTCGACGTAGAAATGTCCCTGGCTCGGGCCGTCGATGCCGTAGGCCCAGTGCAGCCCGGTGTTGAACCATTGCGGCGAATTCGGCGCCGCCATCTGCATCGCCAGCATGTAGCGGTGCTCGTCGAAGAAGGCTTGGGCGTCCGCCTCGGAGGTAAAGTAGCCGCCCTTCCAGCCCCAATAGGTCCAGGTGCCGGCCAGCCGGTCGAACACCTGCTTGCACGAGGTTTCGCCGACGTAGCGCTCCTTCTCCTGCAGCTCTTTGAGCGCTGCCTCGTCGGCAACGCTGCGCCACAGCCATGACGGAACAGTTTCCTCTTCGACCTTCTTCAGCCGCGAGGGGACGCCGGCTTTGCGGAAATACTTCTGCGCGAGCACGTCCGAGGCGACTTGCGACCACTGCTCCGGCACTTCGACATTATCGGCATGAAAGACGACGGAGCCGTCCGGATTCCGGATCTCACTAACCGTGAGCCGGAACGCGATGTCCGCGTAAGCCGATTGTCCCTCTTTGGTGTAGCGCCGCTCGATCCGCATTCTCTGCCCCTTTATGTCCCAAACTGTTTTTCACCGGCGTCATGCGGAAACACCCGCATAATATAAGTCGCCGACGGTTCTCCGGCACGCGGAGGAACGCAACTGTCCCCGCGTCCGGCCTCACCCCTGATTCTGTCTGCCACCCCAACCCGCCGGCTTAAGCCGGACCTCGTTACGCAACTCCGGGCGCCTCGTTAGAGGCAAAGCCGCCCTTGCATCGCGCCACGACGGCGCGGAGCATTTCCGCCCTTTATTGGAGAGCCCGGCCGACTTCCTTACCCGCGCGCCGAACTTTGAAAAGCTAGGCCAAGCCGGTCGCGCCCGTCAAGACTTAGTATAAAAATCTGAATCAACCACTAAATGTGGGGATTGCGGGGACGAATCGGGAGGGGACGCGCAAGTATCGGATATCAGGGCCAGATTCGAAAGCGGCTTGGATGGGCGCCGGTGGATTCTTTCTGCTTCGGGGTCCGCAAGCCGGGCTCGGGGTGCTCGCGGACCGCTCCTGCGGCTCTGAAAAAGCGAGCCCGACAAGTTCCCCAAAAGTGAGGAATTCACGCATCTGTCACGCAACGGCGCGCCTTTCCTCCCGATTCTGAGTGAAACGCCGCGGAAAATCGGCGCTTTTGCCGGCAGGCACCAAGTTTGTGGCGTCTAGCGCATTGAATCGGAAGACGAATCCGACTTAATCGAGTCGCGTTCGGTGGTAAGGGGTTGCTCAAAAGCCCGATTGGCCGCCTGAGGCGCTAAAATATCTCGTTTGCGCCTATCATTAACCTCAAAAGTAACCTGCTATTTGCCAAAGCCTGCGTTTGCTTGACCCAACTGAACCGTTGCGTCGATAACGTTGGTTAATGGTGAGGGGCGTTTTGTTGCAGCGTTTTGTCCGCGCCGGGCGCGTCATTGCGTGCTCCGCCCTCCTGGCGGCTTGCGCCCAAATTCACAACGAGCCGATCAATCAGCCGCTGACCAGCGGCCTGCAGATGTCAGCCGACCTCAACCGCGAGGTCGATACCTATTACGACGATACGGTCGTTGCGCTGTCGTTCTCGGGCGGCGGTACGCGCGCGGCTGCGTTCTCCTACGGCGTTCTCACCGCCATGGACGAGACGACGCTTCCGGGCCGTTCGACCGCGCTGATCGATCGGGTCGACTTTGTCACCGGCGTCTCCGGCGGATCGATTCTTGCCGCCTACTACGGACTGAAGAAGCGCAAGGCCCTGGCCGATTTCAAGCAGCGTTTCCTCCTGCGCAATCCGGAGGAAAATCTGAAAATGGATCTCAGCCTCCTCAACATCGCCCGCGGCCTGCAGGGCGGCATCAACGACCCGACGGTGTTTCCGCGCTGGCTTGACGACAATCTCTACGACCACGCGACGTTCAAATCCTTGCTCACCCAGCGGCGGCCGTTCGTCTGGATCAACGCCTCGGATATCTACGACCGCACTCCGTTCGTGTTTGGCCGGGTTCTGTTCGGCGCGCTGTGCAGCGATCTCGCGACCTATCCGATCTCGATGGCGGTGGCCGCGTCGGCAGCCGTTCCGGTTGTGTTTGCGCCCGTCGTCATTGAAGGCTATCCGGGCCGCTGCCCGGTCCCGCTGCCGGATTGGGTCACGCGCGTGCGTCGCAATCCCGACGCGCCGCCGCTGCTGCGGTACTTTGCCGATGCAATGTTCCGCTATCATTCCGGCGAAGTGCATTACGTGAAGCTGCTCGATGGCGGCATGGTGGACAATTACGGACTCGCCGGCTTCACCATTGCCCGTCTTGCGTCCGAAACACCTTACGGGCCGCTGGAGCCGGAAGAGGGCGTGAAATTGCGGCGGCTGTTGTTTCTGGTCGCCGACGCCGGCCGCGCGCCGGCCGGCGACTGGGTGAAGACCGTGGAGGGGCCCTCCGGCGCCAATCTGATCACCGCGTCGTCCGATACCGCGACCGGCTCGGGCGCGGTCGGCAGCTACACCGCGTTTCAGGACACCATGGCGCGATGGCAGCAATCGTTGATCGACTGGCGTTGCAAACTTTCGGCAGCCGAGCGGCGGCGCTACGGTGCGCCGGCCGTTTGGAATTGCCGGGATCTGAAAATCTTTGTGGGCCGCGTCTCGTTCGATCAATTCGACGATCAGCGCGCGGCGAAACTCAACGCCATCGTGACGTCTTTCAAACTCCCCCCCGACCAGATCGACATGCTGATCTCGGCCGGCCACGACGCGGTCAAAAGCAGCGGCGTTTTTAACGCCTTCATGAATTCCATGGGCAGTGGTCCGAAGGCGCGACCCTTGCGCGCACGCGGCCGGCCGCTGGTATCTTCCGCCGCCCCGCCCCAAGAGGCGCTGGCGCAATAGCATCGCGAAATCTTATTCCGCTGCCGCCTTGGTATGCCCGAGCCGGCGGTTGAGCGCGTCGAGCAAGCCTTCGGCTGCTTCCGCGATGACAGTCCCGGGCGGAAAGATCGCTTCAGCCCCGGCGGTCTTCAGCGCCTCGTAATCCCGCGGCGGGATTACGCCGCCGACCACCACCATGATGTCGGAGCGGCCGTTCTTTCCAAGCTCGGCCTTGAGCTCCGGCACCAAGGTCAGGTGAGCGCCGGCAAGCGATGAGATGCCGAGAACGTGCACGTCGTTCTCGACCGCCTGGCGCGCCGCTTCTGCCGGCGTCGCAAACAGCGGACCGATGTCGACGTCGAAGCCGAGATCGGCAAATGCGGACGCGATCACTTTCTGGCCGCGGTCATGGCCGTCCTGGCCGATTTTGGCGACCAGGATGCGCGGGCGGCGGCCTTCGTTCTCTTCGAATTCGGCGACGCGCTTCTGTACCCGTTCGACGGCGTCGCTCATGCCGGCCTCCCGCCTGTAGACGCCGGAGATCGCCTTGATCTCGGCCCGATGGCGACCAAAAACTTGCTCCAGCGCCAACGATATCTCGCCCACGGTCGCTTTGGCCCGCGCCGCATCGATCGCAAGCGCCAAGAGATTGGCGTTGCCGCCTCCGGCGTTGCGGGTGAGCGCGGACAACGCTTCGGCGACGGCCTGCGGATCGCGTTCGCGCTTTAACCGCGACAGCTTGTCGATCTGCAATTGGCGCACCGCGCCGTTGTCGACTTTCAGGATGTCGATATCGGCCTCGTCCCGCGGCCGATATTTGTTGACGCCGATCACGGCCTGGGCGCCGGAATCGATGCGCGCTTGCGTCCGGGCGGCGGCTTCCTCGATGCGGAGCTTCGGCAGCGACGCCTCGATGGCGCGGGTCATGCCGCCGAGCTCTTCGACTTCGCGGATGTGCGCCCAAGCCTGGTTGGCGAGATCGTGGGTCAGCCGTTCGACGTAGAATGAGCCACCCCACGGATCGATCATCCGCGTCGTGCCGCTTTCGCGCTGCAAGACGATCTGGGTGTTGCGGGCGATGCGTGCCGAAAAATCAGTCGGCAGCGCCAGCGCTTCGTCGAGCGCGTTGGTGTGCAGCGATTGCGTACCGCCTTGCGTCGCCGCCATCGCCTCCACGCAAGTACGCGCGACATTGTTGAACACATCCTGCGCGGCCAGCGACCAGCCTGAGGTCTGACAGTGGGTGCGCAGCGACAGCGAGCGGGCGTCCTGCGGATTAAACTCTTTCATCAGCTTTGCCCACAGCACCCGCGCGGCGCGAAGCTTCGCCACCTCCATGAAAAAGTTCATGCCGATGCCGAAGAAGAACGACAGCCGCGGCGCGAAGCGGTCGATGTCGAGCGAGGCCGCCCGCCCGGCGCGCACGTATTCGACGCCATCGGCGAGCGTATAAGCGAGTTCAAGGTCCGCGGTCGCACCGGCTTCCTGCATGTGATAGCCGGAGATCGAAATCGAATTGAACTTCGGCATGTGCGCCGAGGTGTAGGCGAAAATATCGGAGATGATGCGCAGCGACGGCTTCGGCGGATAAATGTAGGTGTTGCGCACCATGAATTCTTTGAGGATGTCGTTCTGGATCGTGCCGGCGAGTTTTTCCGGCGGCACGCCCTGTTCCTCGGCGGCGACGATGTAGAGCGCCAGCACCGGCAGCACGGCGCCGTTCATGGTCATCGACACCGACATCTGGTCGAGCGGGATGCCGGCAAACAGCGTGCGCATGTCGTAGATCGAATCGATCGCGACGCCGGCCATGCCGACATCGCCGGAGACGCGCGGATGATCGCTGTCATAGCCGCGATGGGTGGCGAGATCGAAGGCGATCGAGAGGCCCTTTTGTCCGGCGGCGAGATTGCGCCGGTAGAAGGCGTTGGAATCCTCCGCGGTGGAGAAGCCGGCATATTGCCGGATCGTCCATGGCTGGGTGACGTACATGGTCGGGTAGGGGCCGCGCAGGTAGGGCGCGATGCCGGGATAGGTGTCGAGCCCGTCGAGACCCTTAAGATCGTCCGCGCTGTAGCTGCTCTCGACCGCCACGCCTTCAGGCGTAAGCCACGGCGCGGCTTGCGCCGGTGCCGCAACCGGCGCATCGGCAAACTCAACCTTGGCGAAGTTCGGGATACGGCTCATCGCAGTCATCCGATCTCGATCCCGAGGATATCGTAGGCGCCCTTCAGTGTCGCCAGGGTGTCGCAGCCCTCGTAAATAAACGATTGAACGCCGGCCGCCTTGAGTGCGGCTTCCTGCTCGCGCGGCCGGCCGGCCAGATAAATGTGCCGGGCGCCGGCCGCTTTAAGCGCCTGCGCCGCCGCGACGGCTTCCCGTTCGTAGACCTTGTCGGTTGAGCAGAGACAGACGAGCGCAATGCCGGCGGCCTTAAACGCCGACGCAAGGGCAGGGGTGTCAGCGCTGTCGCTGTCCACCGCGTCGATTCCGCCGGCCTCGAAGAAATTCTTGGCAAAGGTTGTTCGCGCGGTGAAGTCGGCCGGCGTGCCGAGATTGGCCAGAAAAATCTTCGGCCGGGCGTCGGTTTTCGCAAGCTGACGGTCCGACGCGTCGCGCAGCGCTTCGAACGGTTCGGCAAGGCGGATCGGCTGTAACCCGTCGGCCGATGGCTTGGCCGGCGGCGCTGGGAGGTCGACCCGCGCGTCGGCCTCGGTGAGATTGGGAAATATGCTCACGCCCGTCAGCGCATCTTTTCGCCGCGCTACGGATGTCTCGCGCCTGGCCCGCACCGCGGCAACCTTGCTGCGAATGAGGCCGGTTTCGAGCTCGGCGGCGATGCCGCCTGCAGTTTCGATCTCCTGGAACAGGGCCCAGGCGGTGCGGCAAAGCTGATCGGTCAAATCTTCGACGGCGCCAGAACCTGCCGCCGGATCGGCGACCTTATCGAGATGCGATTCTTCGCTGAGGAGGAGTTGGGTATTGCGGGCGATCCGGCGCGCAAACCGGTCGGGCAGGCCGCGCGCGGCGGTGAACGGCAACACGGTGATCGCGTCGGCACCGCCGAGTGCCGCAGCAAACACAGCAATCGTCGTCCGTAGAATATTCACGTGCGGATCGCGCCGCGCCATCATGCGCCATGCAGTTTCGGCTGAGATGAAAGCCGGCTCCGCCGCAAGTCCGCATGAGACTTCAACGCGCGCCCACAATTTCCGCAACGCGCGGAATTTGGCGATGGTGAGAAACTGATCCGCGTCGGCTGACAAACGGAAGAAGATCATGCGCCGCGCCGTTTCAAGCCCAACACCTTCGGCTTCAAGCGCACGCAGATATGCGAGCGCGACCGACAGGGCGAACGCCAATTCCTGCGCCTCGGACCCGCCGCTATTGTGGATCACGCGCCCATCGGCAGCGGCGAGCCTGCCACGGAAACCGGCGCGCGCGAGCGCGGCGAGGCGGCGGGCAAAATGCGGCGCATGCTCGTTCCAGGGCCGCGTCGCAACGCCGGCAATGGCATTCGCGCCGAGCGGATCGTGCCCAAGCCGGACATTCGCCGCCGGCAGCGGAAATGCCAATCCACGCGCCAGCATCGCGTCGAGGACCGCGACGGCCGTCGGCGAAAGATCGACTTCGATACCGATGCCTGCATCGAGATAGACGCCTTCGAGCAGGCGTTCGAGCGCCGCCTCGGTCGCCGGCAGGCCGAAGCCATGATCGCCGCGCGAACCGGCGAACACGAGCGCAAGACCGGTCGCGCCGTTGCCGAGTTCACGCAACGCAATTTCGTTGGCGAGCGCCGGATCGGGATGATCGATCCGCGCCAATATCTCCCACGTCGTCGCACCGGGACGGGCCGTGACGGGACGAGCATCGGAACGCCGCGCCGCGAGCGGCTCGATGGAAATCCCGTCATAGGTGGTGCTGACAAGGCGCTCGAACGGCGCACCCTTCAGCACGACATCCACCAGCTTGCGCCATTGCTCGGCCGTTGCCGCGGGAAAATCGGCGGCGAATTGCACGGGTTCTGGATCAGTCATCGCCGCAAAATGGCACGCCCGACCGGGCAGGCCAACAGCGCATAATCCCAAAAAGTGTAAGCCGACATTCAAGTGAAGACGATGCTAACTCGATACTGTCTACGTCATGGCCGGACTCGTTCCGGCCATCTACGTCTTGTTTTTAAGTTGCTTTAAGACGTGGATGCCCGCGACAAGCGCGGGCATGACAGCCATTGGTCTCGGCTGCCTGGTATGTTTTTTTCACCGTTAAAAAGGGCGCGTCCCAGATCGCCGGTAGAATCGAATCGCGGGGAACAATATGCGAATAGGCATTCTCGGTTCGGGATTGATGGGCGGCAAGCTCGGCACTCTGTTCGCGCGCGCCGGGCACGAGGTCGTGTTCAGTTACGCGAGCCGCTGGGAGAAACTGAAAAAGGTCGCGGACGAGGCCGGGGCAAATGCGCGGGCAGGCACGCCGCATGAGGCCGTGCAGCATGCGGATGCTGTTCTCGTCGCCGTGCACTGGTCGCGCATCGACGACGTCTTGCATCAGGCCGGCGATCTGTCGGGCATGCTGATCCTGACCTGCTCGTTGCCGATGAATGAAGACAATACCGAACTCGTGATCGGGCACACCATGTCCGGAGCGGAGGAACTGGCGAAGAAGGTGCCGAAGGCGAAGGTCGTCTGTGCATTCAATACGGTACCGAGTGAAGCACTTTTCGGCGTCTATGCAGCGCGCCGCAAAATGAGCAAACCCAGCCTGGTCTACTGCGGCGACGACGCGCGCAGCAAAGAGGTTGCGGCGGCGCTGATCCGCGATGTTGGGTTCGAGCCGGTAGACGCGGGCCCCCTGCGGATCGCCCGTTACACCGAGCCGTTTGCGCTGCTCATGGCCCAGCTCGCTTACGAGGGAGACGGCGGTCCGGAACTGGGGTATCGCTTCGAGCGGTTCAAGGACTGAGCGCTCATCATGTCAGAACTCGCAGCATGGGACGGCTTCTACGTCATTGTCGGCTCAGCTGCTGGCGCGCTGATCGGATTGCAGTTCGTCGTCATGACGCTCATCGCCGAGAGGCCTGCGCTACGAGCGGGTGAGGCCGGCGCCGCTTTCGGGACGCCGACGATCGTTCACTTCAGCGCCGTTTTGCTGTTGTCGGCACTTCTGCACGCGCCGTGGCCGACGATCATCCCCGCCGCCGCTCTTTGTGGCGTCATCGGCCTTAGCGGAGGGGCGTACGTGATTGTCGTCGCCCGGCGCATGCTGAGCCAGGACGTGTACCAGCCAGAATTCGAGGACTGGCTGTTTCATCTTGTGCTGCCGCTGGCGGCTTATGCCATCCTTGTGATGTCGTCATTTGCAGCCGTCTCCCATGCGCACGAGGCCCTGTTCGGCGTCGGCGCCACCGCGCTGCTAATGCTGTTCATCGGGATTCACAATGCTTGGGACGCCGTCACCTACCACGTCTTTGTCACCAGACGGCAAACAAACTCCGAGTTGCGTCGAGACTAAGACTTTCACTTAACGCGCCGGCAGCTTTTCGATGCCGCTTGAGTTCACGCGTTCGAGTGCGTCGCGCACCCGGATGCCGGCGATGATCTGATCGGGCCCTATTTCGGCGAGCGGTACCAGAACGAAGGCGCGCTCGAACAGATGCGGATGCGGCAAAATCAGGTCGCGATCGATCAGCACCAGGTCGTCATAAGCGAGAAGGTCGAGGTCGATCGCCCGCGGTCCCCAACGCCGTTCGCGCGCCCGCTCGCGCCCGAGTTTGCGCTCACACTCCGCGGCAAGCGCGAGGAGGTCGTGCGGCGCGAGCTTCGTCGCCACGGCGATCACGGCATTGACGAATGGTGGCTGCTCGGTGACCCCCCATGGCGGTGTCCGATAATCGGAAGAGCGGGCCGTCACACGCACTGTTCCGTTTTCGCACAACAGCGCAATGGCCCGATCGAAGGTCGAGCGCACGTCGCCCACGTTGCCGCCCAGCGCGATGAAAGCCTCAGCTACGGCGATGGTCATTACCGCGGCTTTTGGCGGGTGCGCGTGACAATGACCCCGACGTCGTCGAAGGTCGCAGCGATCGGCGCATGGGGCTTCCGCACGGTGACGCGAATGCCGCGAACCTGTGGATACTGGTCAAGCACCGCGTCGGCGACGGCGCCTGCGGCAGCCTCGACCAACCGATAGCGTCGCGCGCTGAACGCTTCGCTTGCTACCCTCACCAGTGCTTCATATGACACCGTTGCCTTCAGTTTATCGCTGCGGGAGGCTTCGCCGAGATCGATGTCGAGGACGAGATCGAGGCCAAACGGCTGCCCGACTCTGGCCTCGTGCGGCATCACGCCGTGATAGGCATGAATAATGAGTCCATTGACGAAGATTGCGTCGCTCATCGCGCCTGCCTGATTGCGGTTGCGACGGCGAGCGCCTGAACCGTCGGCGCGACGTCGTGCACGCGAACGATCGCAGCGCCGTTCTCAATGGCCAAGAGGTGCGCGGCCAACGAGCCGCCAATACGCTCCATGGGTGCAGAAGGCACGATCGCGTTGATGAAGCGTTTGCGCGAAGCGCCAACCAGGATCGGCAGGCCAAAGCCGCGCCACACATCGAGCCGGGCGATGCAGGTTAATGATTGCTCCGGAGTTTTGCCGAAGCCGATCCCGGGATCGAGAACGATCTGCTCGCGGCGAATGCCGGCGCGCGCCGCGATGTCAAGCGAGCGCTCAAAGAAAGAAGTCACGTCGGCGACAATGTCGATGGCCTGATCGGCGTTCTCCCGATTGTGCATAATAATGACAGGGGTGTCATGGCCGGCGACGATGCTCGCCATGTCGGGATCGCGCTGCAGACCCCACACGTCGTTCACGATCATCGCGCCGAGATCGAGCGCCCAGCCCGCGATCGGGGCTTTCAGCGTATCGATCGAAACCGGCACACCGAGCGAAATCACTTCCGGCAAAACTGGCGCGAGTCTTGCGCGCTCTTCTTCGACCGAAACACGAATAGCGCCCCCATAGGGTCGCGTGGATTCCGCGCCGACATCTATAATGTCAGCTCCTTCGGCGACCAGCCGGCGGGCTTGGGTCAGCGCTGCATGCGCATCGAGAAAACGGCCGCCGTCGGAAAATGAATCCGGCGTGACGTTCAGAATGCCCATCACAAGCGGGCGCCGATTGGCGAGAAGCCGCGAGAGTACGTTATCGCCCGGCCCGATTTCGGCCGTGGAAGGCGCGCCAGTATGCAGACTCGTCGCCATACTGATTGCCGCTGCCATCACCGCAAACTGTCACCAGACGGCGCAATCCGGTTCCGCAAAACGCGATTGCCGCGGTGCCTTCGCGCTTGGCAAAGACGCTCGTGGCTGCGGCAAGTCAAGGTGGGAGCGAGGCGTGCTTACGGTCGATCAATAGCGAATGACGGGAGGCAGCTTCTTGGCGTTTTCGATCCAGCGCTCGACCATGGTCACCGACGGCAAAAGTTGCACCAGCTTGCGCTTGGTGTTGGCGACCGACATCTGGTCGACCAGCTTCTGGGGATTGCGATACTTGAGTTCGTTGACGGTCTTGACGCCCGCGGCACACAACAGTTCCGAATATTCCCAGCCGACGCCTTTCACGCGCATGCGGTCGGCGGCAGTGACCCAGTCCAGCACATGTTTATCGTCGATGCCGACCTTCTCCGCGATCTTCAACCGCTGTTTCGGGGTCTTGGCCGAGCGCAGGAGTGCCATGGTGGTGCGGATCCCCTCCAACTTGAGGATCGCAGCCGTATCCGCTCCGATGCCTCGAATGTCGGTGATGGGATACGCCATCACTGCCTCCCCTTAACCCCGCCAGATCGCGCAACCACGTGTACTCGAACAAAGTGAGAGATGCGAAACGGTGCCGACAATGCCGCCGCGTCGGCGACAAGTCCCAGATCAACCCGTCTACTTGCCCCCAGCCAGCCCGTATTTCCGTCGCGTTCTTGCCATCATGTACATTCGGGTGCGGCATGACAAGTAACAGTTCGATAGATTACGTTCGCAACTAGTACGGTAGAAATAGATAGTGCGGCGCATTATAAAAATTTCCGAGCGAGCGATTGCGACCGTCGTCGGCGTTGTCGTCGTTCGCGAAGGCGAAGAATTGTGACGAAGCCGGATCAAGTCCGGCAAGTTCTTATTGGCGCAAGCGCGGTGGTGAGCCCATGACGGCACTCGACGCTCTTCCCGCGGTTCTCGACCGCATCGACGACGATCTTGAGGCAAGCCTGGATCGCCTGTTCGCGCTGTTACGTATCCAGTCAGTGTCCACCGATCCGGCATTTGCGGCGTACTGCCGCACCGCAGCCGAACACGTTGCGACCGATTTGCGTAGCCTGGGTCTCGAAGCAAGCGTTCGTCCGACCGCGGGCCACCCGATCGTGATTGGCAAAACGCCCGCGGGCAAAAGCGGCAACGGCAAAGCCGACGGCCAAGCCAACGGCAAGGCGCCGCGGGTCCTGTTCTACGGCCATTATGATGTACAGCCGGTCGATCCGCTCGATTTATGGCAGACGCCTCCGTTCGAACCGCGGATCGAGACACTCGACGGCGCGCGAAAAATCATCGTCGCCCGCGGGGCTTGCGATGACAAAGGTCAAGCCATGACCTTTATCGAGGCTTGCCGCGCTTTCAAGGCGGTCACCGGTACGCTGCCGCTCGACATTACGATGATGATCGAGGGCGAAGAGGAGTGCGGCTCGAAGAACCTCTTCGGCTTCGTGCGCGACAATGCTGCGGAGTTCAAACGCGATCTCGCTCTGGTGTGCGACACCGGCATGTGGGACGCGCAGACGCCCTCGATCACGACCTCATTGCGTGGTCTGGTGTATGAAGAGGTCAGGCTCACCTGCGCTGACCGCGATCTGCATTCCGGACTGTTCGGCGGCGCGGCGCGCAACCCGATCCACGTGCTGGCCGACATTCTCGCCGCGATGCACAAGCCGGACGGCTCCGTTGCCATTCCCGGATTCTACGACGGCGTTCACGATTTGCCGCCCGACATCAAGGCCGACCTCGCAGGGCTCGGGCTGACCGCGGAAAAGTTTCTCGGTCCGATCGGGCTGAAAATTCCCGCCGGCGAAAAGGATCGCCTGCTGATCGAGCAGGTCTCGACGCGGCCGACAGCTGAGGTCAACGGCATTCTTGGCGGCTACACGGGGGAGGGCGCCAAGACCGTCATTCCCGGCAAGGCGATGGCCAAGGTCTCGTTCCGGCTGGTCGGTGCACAGGACCCGGACAAAATCCGCGCCGCCTTCCGCGCGTTCGTCAGCGCGCGCGTTCCGTCCGATTGCTCAGTCGATTTCGGTAATTTCACCAGCGCACCGGCGTTCGACGTGGCGTTCGACAATCCGGCGCTCGCCAAAGCGCGCGCCGCGCTCGCCGACGAGTGGGGCAAAAAGGCGGTGACGGTCGGCGCCGGCGGCTCGATTCCGATCGTCGGCGATTTCAAGACCGTGCTCGGAATGGATACGCTAATGGTCGGCTTTGCGCTCGACGATGACCGGGTGCACTCGCCAAACGAAAAATACGATCTGCGCAGTTTCCACAAAGGCATTCGCAGCTGGGCGCGGATTCTGGCTGCGCTTGCCGGGTAAAGGAGAAAGCCATGAGATACGCTTTTGTCGCGATCACTGTCCTTGCCGCGATGCTCGGTTCGCTGCCTGCCTCGGCCGCGGGCGTCGACCGGCTCTACGTGCTTTATTGCGGCGAAGCTGTCGGCCCCGATCAGTCGCGCTGGTCACCCGGCGTGAATGTGGGAGTGCCGCTGCCGGTGTCCGACAACTGCTATCTCATTCGTCACGGGCAGGACTGGTTCCTCTGGGACACTGGTCTTCCCGATGCGCTTGCCGCGATACCCGACGGCGTCAAAGGCACCAACGGCGGTCCGGATTCGAAACGGACCAAGACGCTCGCCGCGCAGCTCCAGGAGCTCGGCGTCAAGCCATCCGACATCAAGATGATGGCGATCTCGCACACCCATCCCGATCACATCGGCAACGTGGAAGAGTTTCCACAGGCCATGCTGTATGTGCAGAAGGCCGAGTACGAGTGGCCGGGCGCCAACGGCGCGCCGCGTTTTAATCCCAATCACCCGGTGACCAAGCTCGAAGGCGACCACGACGTGTTCGGCGACGGCTCCGTCGTGATCATTTCGACGCCGGGACACACGCCTGGTCATCAATCTCTGCTGGTCCGCCTGCCGAAGACCGGGGCTGTGGTTCTCTCCGGCGATGCCGTCCACTTCAAGGACAATTGGGACAATCGCCGGGTGCCATCGATGAACACCAGCAAGGAGCAGACGTTGGCGTCGATGCAACGCATCGCGGATATCCTGGCAAAAGAGCACGCCCAGCTCTGGATCAATCACGACAAGCCGCAAAGCGATGCACAGAAGAAGTCGCCGCAATTCTACGATTAGGCGAGTTATTCTCTTCCCGCTCTGACCGGGGACGAGGCATCGGGCGATGACCGGCTTTGGCCTCGCATTTCATCACTTCGGGTTGGCGGTGTCCCGGCCCGATGAGGCGGTGACGCTTCTTACCGGCCTCGGCTATGCAATCGGCGAACCGGTGTTCGATCCCGAACAAAACATCAATCTTGCGTTTTGCTGTCACCCACAGATGCCCGCGGTCGAAATCATCTACCCTGGCAATGGGCCGGGGCCGATCGACAAGTATGTCACGCGGTTCGCGAGCGGCCTTATCTATCACGCCTGCTACGAGACCGCCGACCGGTTGAAAAGCCTCGCCGCGATCGAAGCTGCCAAGCTTCGTCCGATTTGCGTGCTCCCGCCGCGTCCTGCCGTTTTGTTCGGCGGCCGTGCCGTGTCGTTCTATGCCGTCGTCGGCATCGGCCTGATCGAGATCCTCGAGTAAATATTCAGTCTGTGGCTTCGGCGATGAGGCGCGGACTGACGAAACGCTCCAGCCGGCCGGCATTGACGTGCAGCCGCGACCAATCGTCGAAGGGAAAATCGATAATGACGAGGCCGCAGGTCGGCAGGTTCTCGCTGAGGCGCTCGCGCGCTTCGACGTCACCGGACGCAATCAATTGCAGGGCGAGGTCATGCAAGCTGGGATTGTGACCGACGACGATGACGGAATGCGCTCGGGTGGTCTCGCGGATGAGGCCCATCAGGGTCTCGGGAACGGCGTTGTAGATACGTTCATCGCTCACGGCTCGCGGCGATGTTGCGGGGAAAGCAGCGGCAACCAGCGCCCAAGTTTCCGCTGCCCGCGTGGCCGGAGAAACTAGCGCCAGGTCCGGAACAAAACGATGCCGCATCAAATACGCGCCAATAATCAGGGCGTCGGCGCGACCACGTTCCATAAGCTTGCGGTCGCCATCGCGCTCGCCTGGTGCGGCGCGTTCGGTCTTGGCATGACGGAGCAGCAGTAAACGACGCATCTCGGGAGCTCGATGACAAAAGGGGCATGTCAATCGAAAGACTAGTAAGCTTAGTACGATTCGAAGTTCGGCTGCGATGTTAGACGAACCCCAAATGCCGTAGGCTAGTGCGATAAATGTGAAGTTCCTGTAGTGTCGCCGCCACAGCAATTTCGAATCCGTAGGATGTGAATAGGTTGCACCGCCGTCTCGTAGCGGCGCGGAATAATTGAGTCATGGACGAAGCTGACTCCACCGCCGCCTATGCCGGAACCTGGTACGCCACGACCAAGGTGGACACGCCGCCGCGGCCGTCGCTTCAACTCGATCTTGATGTCGATATCTGTGTGATCGGCGGCGGGCTTGCCGGCTTGACGACCACGCGTGAACTGGCGCGGGACGGGCGCTCCGTGGTGCTGATTGAGGCCGGCCGCATTGCTGCCGCCGCTTCGGGACGCAATACCGGCTTCGTGCTGCCCGGTTTTGCCGCAGCGCCCAAGAGCATCGTTAGCCGCGTCGGTTTCGAGCGGGCCAAGGATCTTTGGGCGCTGTCGCAAAGTGGGCTCGAATATGTTCGCAGTGCTATCGCCGACGATGCGATGTCGGGCGTCGATCCCCAGGATGGCTGGCTTTGCGTTTCCAAGACCGACAATGGCGACGCATTCACGCGCCTCGTTGGGCTGATCGGCGAGTTCGGCGGTGAGGTCGAAGGCTGGCCGACCGAGCGGGTACGAGCGGCACTGCACAGTGACCGATATTTTCACGCCATCCACTTGCCGCGGGCCTTCCATATCCACCCGCTGAACTACGCCTTGGGCTTGGCCGCCGCGGCCGAACGCGCCGGCGCTCGCATCTTCGAGCAAACGCCTGCGTTGTCGATCGATCCTGCAGGCGTGCGCAAGCGCATCGTCACGCCGGCAGCGCGCGTGCGGGCTCACCATGTCGTGCTGTGCGGAAATGTGCAGCTCGCCGGTCTGATGCCGAAAATTGCCGCGACGCTTCTTCCCATCACGACCTACGTGATTACCACCGCTCCGCTTGGGCCGCGCCTTGCGCAAGCGATCAGCTATCACGGCGCGGTCAGCGACAGCGAACTCGCTGACAATCATTATCGCGTCGTCAACGGCGATCGGCTGATGTGGTCGGGCCGCGTGACCATGTGGCCGCGTGACGCCCGCCGCTACGTGCGCGCCCTTACCGCCGACATCAAGAAAACGTATCCTCAGCTCAGCGATATCGCCGTCGACTTCGCCTGGTCTGGCACGTTGGGTAACTCCATCCATAGCATGCCGCAGATCGGTGAGCTTGCTCCCGGACTGTGGCTGGCGAGCGGCTTCGGCGGTCACGGTCTTAATACCACGGCGCTGGCGGGTACTCTTATCGCCCGCGCTGTCGCCGATGGCGATCAAACCTGGCGGCAGTTCACGCCGTTCGAACTCGTTTGGGCAGGCGGGGTTTTGGGCCGGGCGACCGGCCAAATCTACTATTGGATGAGGCGCGCGCGCGACGCCATTGCTGAGAGCCGTAGCCGCGCGGTTGAGCTTGCGCGCCGGCGCGCACGCGACGCTGACGCGGCCCGAGCTACGCTCGACCAGCAGTCCGCCGCCGGCCCCGGGTCGATTGTGCCATCGCCGGCCGATATTGGGACGCGGGCTGACGCGGATTTAAGTCAGCCCGGGGTTGCGGCGAATCGGCCGCGACGGCGGAAGCGCCGCCAGGGAGCCAAAGCGTGAACGATACCGCCGAGGTCCGCTCTTTATCGGCTGCAAACCCTTCGGCACAGTCGCACTTGAATCGAATTTGCTCTACACTGCATTATCGGCTCTGTAAGCGGGCAGAGTAGGGGGCACGGTGGCATGGCGTTAAAAACATGGCGTGTTGCGATTGCGGTGCTCCTGTCGATTCCGGGCATTGCGGCTGCAGCTGATCTGCCTTTGCCGGGCCCACCGCCGACTGCCGCTCCAGTGGCTTATGCGACGCCGGATTGGATCGTGACGATCGGCGGCGAAGCCCGCGCGATCCCAGCTTGGCCCGGCGCTCCAACCAACAAATACCAATTGACCGGCGTTCCCCTCTTTATCATTCAAAAGCCGGGAGATCCGCCGTTCTTTTTTGGCGCCCGCGACGGTTTCGGCATACCGATTCTCACGTTGGGCCAGTTCCAGCTCGGGCCCGTCGGCAAGCTGCTCTGGCCTCGCTATGCCAATGAATACACACAGCTCAACGGTCTTGGCGATGTTGGCTGGGGACTCCAACTGGGCGGCTATGCGCAATACTGGATGACGCCGTGGCTGCGGCTGCGGGGTGAAATTCGCCAAGGGATCGGCAGCGAAACCGGCGTGACCGGCGACCTCTTTGCCGACGCGGTTGTGCCGCTTGGTCAATTTCGGCTATCGGCAGGGCCGCGCCTGACGGCGCAATCCGCTGCGGCGCTGTCTCCCTATTTCGGCATCACGCCGACGCAGTCGGCCAATTCCACCGTTTCCGGTCTTCCGCCGTTGCCGGTCTACAACGTTTCCGGCGGCATCTACTCTTACGGCGCCGGCAGCCAGATCGAGTATTTCTGGAACCCACAATGGCAGACCCATGTCCTCTTTGAGTATGAGCGGATTACCGGTTCCGCGGCCGATTCTCCGCTGGTGACGATGCGCGGTTCGCCGAACCAATTCACTTTCGGAGTAGGCGCCACCTATACTTTCGGCATGCACCCGTTGTTCAATCTGCACTCGTTGTGGTGAGTGCGTCGCGCTTCAACGGCTTTCGCGTCTCGCCATAAACGCCAGCCGCTCGAACAGGTGCACATCCTGCTCGTTCTTGAGCAGCGCGCCATGCAGCGGCGGGATCAGTTTCTTCGGATCGCGCTCGCGCAATGTCTCCACTGAAATATCCTCGACCATAAGCAGCTTCAGCCAGTCGAGAAGTTCGGAGGTTGAGGGTTTTTTCTTCATGCCGGGCACGTCTCGGATTTCATAAAACAGCCGCAGCGCTTCGGCGACCAGCCGATGCTTGATGCCGGGAAAATGCACTTCGATGATCGCGCGCATTGTGTCGGCATCGGGGAAACGGATGTAATGGAAGAAACAGCGTCGCAAAAACGCGTCCGGCAATTCCTTTTCGTTGTTTGATGTGATGACGACGATCGGCCGCCGCCGGGCATGGATCGTTTCACCGGTCTCGTAGACAAAGAACTCCATGCGATCGAGTTCCTGCAGCAGGTCATTCGGAAACTCGATGTCGGCCTTGTCGATCTCGTCAATGAGCAGTACCGGGCGCTCGTCGGCGACAAATGCGTCCCACAGCTTGCCGCGCTTGATGTAGTTGCGAATGTCCTTGACGCGTGCATCGCCTAATTGACTGTCGCGCAGCCGCGTCACCGCGTCATATTCGTAGAGCCCTTGCTGCGCCTTGGTGGTCGACTTGATGTGCCACTCGATGAGCGACGCGCCGAGCGCCTTTGCGATCTCGATGGCCAGCACGGTCTTGCCGGTACCGGGCTCTCCCTTCACGAGGAGCGGCCGTTCCAAGGCGATCGCGGCGTTGACCGCGACTTTAAGATCGTCGGTGGCGACGTAGGCATTGGTACCTTCAAAACGCATGCTCATCCCGCTCGAAAATTTTAGCCGAGCACCGCTGTCATGCTCGACGTCGCATTAAGCACGGCAGACTTGTTGCTCACAAGGCGCTGCAGCCGAACGCTGGGTAGCGTCGCGCCAAACCAACGGGCGAGCCCGGCAATTTCTGCCCAGAGCCCGGCACAATCCGTACCAGGCGAAATTTAGCCGCTGCCATAAGACCATGAAATTACGAGATAAATTCAATGGCACGGAGCTTGCTGCGAGGTGCGCGTGCGTGGTGGATGGCCGGTTATGCCCCATCGCAGTTCGAGTTGAGAATCGAGTGGAGACATAGTCATGGGTATCTTCGACGCATTGACCACCTCGGTGGCTGGTCTGCAGGCGCAATCGTTTGCGCTCCAAAACATCTCCGGCAACATCGCCAACTCGCAGACCACCGGCTACAAAGAGACCAACACCAGTTTTGAGGATATGGTTTCCGCTGCCTCGGTGGCGCAGACCTACGCCAACGGTGTCATTGCAAATTCGGTCGCCACCAATTCGGTGCAGGGGACCATTCAAAGTACCCAGGTCTCGACCGACATGGCCATCAATGGTTCCGGCTATTTCGTCGTGGCCCAGCCCACCGGGTCCCAGGACAACCAGCCGGTATTCAGCGGGGTGAGCGACTATACCCGGGCAGGCGATTTCCAGCTCAATTCGGGCGGATATCTGGTCAACGGCGCCGGCTATTATCTGATGGGCATCCCGATCGATTCCGCGACCGGAAATCCCATCGGCAGTTCCCCACAAGTTTTGCAGTTCAACAACGACTTCGTGCCGGCGCAAGCGACCACGGCGATCCAATACCAGGCCAATCTACCAAGCACACCAAGTTCTGGAATGATTGTTGGTACCGATTTCGAAGCCAATCCGCTTGCCGGCGCTCCGGCCGCGGCAGTGGTAACGGGAACTGGCGCCACGTTGCAGCCGGACGCCATCGCGACGCTCACGGGAAACGTGAATCTCACGAGCGCAACCACGCTTGCGTCGCTAGGCATCAGTTCGGGCGATCAGATAACGATCAACGACGGAATCAACGCGCCACCAACGACCTATACCGTACCGGCGGGGCCGCCAGCTCCGACGGTTAATGACCTGATCACCGCCATCAACGCAGCAAAAACGGGTGGCACGCTGGATGTTCAGGCTGCGCTGTCGGGCGGCGCTTCCGGCAATCTCGTGCTAACCGGCACAAACGGTATCGCCTCGGTCACCGTCACCGCCACGGGCACCGACGCCACCTCGCTCGGGTTTGCAGCCGGGGCGAACTCGGCGCAGCCGACCAATCTGTTGACGCAAGGCGCCGTGTCGCAAGGCGATACCATGACCGTCACAATCGGGAGCAACGCGCCGCAGATTATCACATTCGGAACCAACACCGGCGCCGGTCAAGTGGCTACGCTCGCTCAATTGCAGGCGGCTATTACCGGTATTACCGGCGCGTCCGGAACGGTGAACACCTCCAACGGCGATGTGACGTTGACGTCAAACAGCCAGATTGCTCTCGACAGCACACCGCCCGCGCTCTTGTCGGAATTCGGCATCCACAACGATGCGGCCTATCCGTCCAACGACACGGTGATCGCCAACGATGAAACGACTTTCACCGCCCAGTCGGTCGATGGCGGCTCGATCACAGCCTATGACACGCTTGGAAATCCGGTGAATGTCCAATTCCGCTGGGCCGAGACCAGTGCCGGTTCGTGGCAGCTGTTCTATCAAAGTAATTCCGCCGCGACCGGGACCGAAGCCGCGTGGCAAAACGTCGGCACCGTGTTCAATTTCAATTCGAGCGGCCAGCTGCAACCGCCCATTTCCAGCGTGACGCTGCAAAATCTCACGGTGAACGGCGACTCGCTTGGCAACATCGCACTCAATTTCGGCACCGGTCTGACCCAGTTCGCCAACACCAGCGGCACGACGCAGGTAAGCCAGCTGCAACAAAATGGTTTCGCCTCCGGCGAACTTGAATCCGTTGCGGTCGACAGCCAGAACCAAATCACCGGCACGTTCTCAAACGGGCAAACCATGCCGTTGGCGCAGATCACGCTGGCAACGTTCAATGGTCAGGACGCCTTGCAGCCGCTCAACGGTGAAGCTTACGCCCAAACCGCCGATTCCGGCCCGCCGCTCCTTAACGCCACCGGTACGGTGGTCGGCAGTTCGCTGGAAGCCTCAAACGTCGACATCGCGACCCAGTTCAGCCAGCTGATCGTCGCGCAGCAGGCCTATTCCGCCAACGCCAAGGTCATGCAGACCGCCGATCAGATGATTCAGGCCCTGCTCCAGGTCATCCAGTGAGGATGAACCGCGCCGGGCGCAATCGATAAGCTCCGTGGAGAGCTAGGGAAATGGGACTTTCCCAGGCGTTATCCGCCGCGCTTGCGGGCGTGAACGTCACCCAGCAAAGCCTGTCGGTAATCGCCGGAAACGTGGCGAACGCCGACACGCCAGGCTACGTCGACGAGAGCGTCAACCAAAACGAGGTGGTGGTTGCCGGCCAGGCCGGGGCCAGCGTCGATACGACCGGGATCAACCGCGATCTCAACACCTTGTTGCAGAGCCAATTGTGGACCGAAACCTCAGGCGATTCCTACGCGGACACGACCTCGCAGCTTTATCAGCAGCTTCAGCAGGTGTACGGCACGCCTGGATCTTCGACCTCTTTTGATGCCATCTACAACAATTTCACCACCGCGCTGCAATCGCTGGCGTCGAATCCCAGCTCGACTTCACAACAATCCGCCGTGATCGGCAGCGCTCAAGAGCTGGCGCAAAACCTCAATTCAATGACCACCACTGTCCAGCAGCTTCGCACCGAGGCCGAGCAGGGAATTGCCAATGGTGTGCAAACGGCGAACAACGCGCTGCAGCAGATTGCCCAAATCAATCTGCAGCTTCAGGGAGCGAGCGCCACCGACGGCACCACGGCAACGCTCGAGGACCAGCGCGATCAGGATGTCACTCAGCTGAGCCAGCTGATGAACGTCAAGGTGGTGCAGAATCCGAACAATCAGATCTCCGTCTTCACCGGAACGGGCCAACAGCTCGTGGGCGGTCCGCAGGCCTCGCAGTTGCAATTCAGCAATGTGGGGAGTCTCACGGCCACGGCCTTGTGGAGCGCAACTCCGAGTGACGACGGAGCTGGTACGGTCACGCTGGTTTCGCCGAGCGGCGCCACGACCGACCTGATCGCGACCAACGCGCTGCAGTCGGGCCAGCTTGGCGCCTATGTGCAGATGCGCGATAGCGTTCTGCCGCAGGCACAGACCCAGCTCGACGAACTCGCCAACCAGATGTCCCAGGCGCTGTCGGATCAGACGACAAGCGGAACTGCGGTCACTGTCGGCGCTCAGTCCGGCTTCAACGTCGACGTCGGTTCGGTCTTGCCCGGTAATAGCGTCCAGCTGACCTATACCGACAGCAGCAATATCCAGCACACGATTACCGTCGTTTCGCTCGGGGCCGGTGGCACACTGCCGCCACAGGACACGCCCTCGAACCCGGACGATCAGGTTATCGGCGTCGATTTTTCTGGCGGCATTAGTTCGGTGGTGTCACAGCTCAATGGTGCACTCGGGGCAAACCTGCAGTTTTCCAATCCGTCCGGCACCCTGCTGCAGGTGATCAACAAGAACGGCACCAGCAACGTCGTCAATTCGCTCTCGGCGACATCGACCGTCACTTCACTCACGAGTGGCAGCCCGCAGGTCCCGCTATTCACCGACGGAATTGGAAATCAGCCGATTACGGGCGCCAGTAGCGCGAGCGGCCAGCAAACGACGGGCCTCGCGGGACGCATCGAGGTCAATCCGGCGCTCGTTGCGTCACCGACGAGTCTCGTCGCCTACGCCGCCAATACCACCAGCGGCGACCCGACTCGGCCGGATTTCTTGGTCAATCAAATGACCACCGCTTCGCTGACCTATTCACCCAGCACAGGCATTGGCACCCCAGGCACGCCGTTCAGCGGCACCCTGACCGACTACATGAGCCAGATCGTCAGCCAGCAAAGTCAGGCGGCGAACGCGGCGACCAATCTGCAGCAGGGGCAGGATACGGTGCTTGCGGCGTTGCAGCAGCGCTTTAACGACCAATCTGGTGTCAACATCGACACTGAAATGTCAAACCTCATCGCGCTGCAGAATGCCTATGGCGCCAACGCGCGCGTCATGTCCGCGATCCAGCAGATGATGAGTACGTTGATGCAAGTGGTGCAGTAATGAGCATTACCGGTCCCGGATCGATCACTGCCGCGAACCTGTTGGCGCAGAACAACATGAGCACCCAGCTCAACACACTGAGTCAGGAGCTCGGTACTGGCCAAGCCGCTGCCACCTATTCCGGGCTCCAGTCGCAAGCGGGGTTGGCGCTGCAGCTCGGTGGCCAGCTCGCCGATATCAACGGCTACAACAGCACCGCCACTACCGTCGGCACCACGCTGACCCTTGCCCAATCGGTGCTGACGGAACTCGGCAGCTCCAGCAGCGCGGTTCAACAATCGCTGCTGCAGAGTTCGGCCTTTTCGCTCGACAATACCGGGCAGACAACGGCGCAAGTATCCGCCGCGGGCCAGCTTGATCAGATCCTCGCGGCGCTGAATACGCAGTCGGGCGACAATTACATGTTTTCAGGCAGCGCCCTGAACCAGCCTTCAGTGGCGAGCGCCAGCGACATTCTCAACGGCAACGGCGCGCAGGCCGGCTTGACGCAGGTCATGGCCGAACGCCTGCAGGCCGATGAAGGCGCCAATGTTCCCCCACTCGGCCGTCTGGTCATTCCGCCGGTGGCCGGTTCGACCGTTTCGATCGGCGAAGATGTCGCGGGCTCGCCCTTCGGCTTCAAGCTGGCCGCTGTGAACTCCAGCTTGACCGGAGCGGTGGTCACTCCCTCGGGTCCACCGACGTCTTATTCGGTCAATCTCGGTGCATCCAATCCAAATCCCGGTGATTCGATCGCGTTCAGTCTGAATTTGCCCGACGGCACCAGCCAAACCATTACGCTGCAAGCGACAGCGTCAACGCCGCCGGGCACCAACCAGTTCACCATAGGCGCAACGCCTGCGGCTACTGCAGCCAATCTTCAGGCCGCGCTGACGACGGCCGTCGGCAATCTCGCGCAATCCGCGCTGCCGGCCGCTTCCGCCATGGCCGCCGCGAATGATTTCTTCATCGGCGAGACCCAGGTTACCGGTACGAATAATGCCGCCGACGCTACGCTCGCGAGCGCAACGCCTTCGACGCAATCGACCGCCGCCCTCACGTCCACCGGGTTCAGCCAACTGCAAAACGGCGACACCCTGACTTTCACGCTCGGGGCGACGTCCTTCACGGCCACATACACCACTGGCGCTCCGGTCGGCGATCAGTTCACGTCGCTTGCTCAACTGCAGACACTTCTGAACACGGCCTTCAACGGGCAAGCGGTCGCAACTCTACCAGGCAGCGGGCCCGACAGCGGCGGCCTCGTTTTGACCAGCGACAACCTCACCCAAAACTTCACCACCGGCGGCGTCAACAGTATCGTCAATCCCGGTACGGATTTCGCCGCCACGAATGCGAACATAGTTCCGGGCAGCGAACTGACGATCAGCGATGACAATCAGACGACGACGCTTTACTACGTTGCCAGCAATGCCAGCGCCGCCAACGGCACCTTCAGCACCCTCGATACGCCCGGCTCCTCGCTTCTTGCCGCCATCGCCAACCCGGCGTCCAGCATCCACGCCACGATCACGCCCTCTAATAACGGCGGCGCGCTCGAGCTTACCAACAGCAATGGCTCGATCACGGTCGGCGGAGCTATCGGCAGCGCGCTGGGCTTCCCGTCCGGATCTGTCGATAACAACGTGAACCCGCCGCTGCGGGTCGCCGGCCCACCGTTCGACGCCGCGACCTCGCTGGTGGCCGGCACCGCGGCCAATACAGTGCTCTGGTACACGGGCGAAAACGGCGCAACGCCAGCGCTGCAGACCGCAACGGCGCAAGTTGGCCCGTCGTTGACAATTTCCTACGGCATGCGCGCTAACGAGTTTGCCATCAGTACGCTGGTTGCCAACGTGGCAGTGCTCGCGGCCTCGACCTATTCGGCCAGCGATCCGAACGCCCAGAGCAATTACCAGGCTCTCACGCAAGATGTCACCACCAATCTCAACGGCCAGCCGGGCACCCAGCAGATCAGCGACATCGAAGCCGAGCTCGCCAGCGCGCAGACGACCGTCCAAAACGCCACCACCCAGAATACCCAAACCCAGACCACCTTGCAGGACTTGTTGCAGGGCTTCGAAGGCGTCAATCAGAATCAGATCGGCGAAGATATTTTGACGCTGCAGAATAATCTATCGGCGTCGATGTCGGTCACGGCGCGGCTGGCGCAATTGAGCCTGGTGAATTACCTCTCGCCGTCGTCGGGATAGGCGAGTAGCACCGCGACAACGCCGACGGCGAAAGCGCCTGCGAACGCCGCGCAAGCCGAAAAGCGCTTGCTGCGCGTTGCGGTTCCCTACTTCGGGGGATTGGCGGAGAGCATGACCTTGCCGGGGTCGATCCGGGCGAATATCGAATTGGCCGCACACGTTGCGTTTCTGCCGAAATTGTCCGTGAATTTGGTGTCTACCAGATAATTGCCGGGATGTGCGCCGAGAAACGTCCGCAGCGCTTCTCGCTTCACATCGCTGTCTTCGACAACGAGATAATCTCCAGGCAGGAGAAATTTGTGAAAATGGTCCAGGACCGCTGCAACATTGTGGTGTGCGTCCTCGACGACGAGCCATGGATGCGGTGCGGAGCGCAAATGTTCCGGATCGAACAACCGCTCGGGCTCCGAACAATCGCCCTGAAGGAAAGTGACGCGCGGATGTTCGATCTTGGCTTTGACCAGATCGACTGAATGCACGCTGCCGGCTATGCCAAGGGCCGCCAGATTGTCGGCGAACCAGGCCGCGCTGGCGCCAAGCCCCGAGCCGACTTCGAAGATGGAACGAGGTTTTATTTCTGCGATCAGCATCGGGTACATGGCAAAATCGAAGACGTTCTTCATCAGCGGCATGCCGCGCCAGCGCATCAGCGAGGGGGCGCCCTGGCAGGTCAAGAGCACGTCGATCCCAAATTCGGTGCCGAACCGCGGATGATAATGGATACCTGACCGCTCGCGCTGGGAATAATCCACGAGGCGCCCTTGCGCCCAGCGATCGAGGAAGAGACGCAGCCGCATCAAGTCCCATTGCAGCGACTGGCTTTGCGCTGGGGCGCGCAAAGCCTCTTGATGCACACTGTCTTCCCAGGAGCGGCTCGGATCGAAGCTTATTAGATGGCTGACGACACGCGTGAACCAGCTGTCGAACACACTGCGGAGGCCGCCCTGCTCGAGTTCGACCCTGGTCCGCATCAGCTCTGTGAATTTCAGCGCGGATGCTTTCAGAGCATCCCCCGAAATCAACACAGAATCCGCCTCGGTCATCGCTCACGATAAGAGAGAGACGGATTGCCCCGTCAAGTCCGACAACGCTGTTTTGCCGAGTTATCCAAGAGCGGGCAATCCGAGGGGCTATTGTCCAGCCTTGCGTCGCAGCCCCGCAGCGATGCGGCGATTGACCTTGATGATCGACGTCAAGTGGTCCGGCTTCGGCGCGGTCATCAGGGAAAAGATCTCGCCCATGACGAAGATGCCGATATTGGCGATGTTCTGGCGGACCGGAATCGGCAGCTTGTTTTCGTCGCTCATCACCGCGTCGATAAACACGGTCCAGAGCCGGCGATTGTACATTACCGCTTCGCCGAGGTTCGGCGCCGCATCGCGCCAGGAGTCATGCGCCGCCTGCAATTTGGCGGCGGCTTTGAGGAGCAAGCTCGCTTCCAGTTCGCGCGGATCTGCTATTTCCTTGGCGACTGTCGCGTAGGCTTTGCTGGCGTAATGCATGGTCAAGGAGCCCCTTTTCGTAGGCGATGAGCTTGCGCGTTTCCTTTAACGCTTTGTACAGTTCGTCCGTTAAGATTCGATTATTGATACGCTCGATATAAGGCCGCGTGCTGGGCGCGGCTTTGAGAATGCGGCGCACCAGCCCCAGATAGAAATCGTAATGGTCCTGCGGGCGCTTCGACGTGTACATGAGTTGCACGGCGAAGTAGATGCGCTTGGCCGGGCTGTCCACCTGGCTCTGCCTCATGATGTCCTTCTCGCGCAGGATCGGGACCGTTCCTTCGATCGACAGGCGGGTGCGCTGGCCGTGATTGGTGACGACGCAATCGCCGAGGATGATGCGTTCGCCGGCCTTGAATTCGATTTTTAGAGTCACGCCACAATCCTCGCCGCGTGGCGTCATGATTGGCGATGCGGGTTAAGGTAAGGCTAAGGGACCGAGGCGGCGCGGAGCGGATTGTAAATCGCGAGATTGCCGCGCAGCGGCAGTTCCTGCCCCACAAATAAAAACGGCGGGGCTTTCGCCCCGCCGTCTTCACCAGAGGCCTGTTCTGGAAGAGTCTTACGGGAACAACTTGAGCACCGACTGGTTCGCCTGGTTGGCGATGGACAGTGCGGAGATTTCCAGCTGTTGCTGGGTCTGTTCGGTGAGCAGGTCCGCGCTCTCCGCATTCTGGTCGGCCAGAACCAGGTTGCTCGATCCGGTCTGCAGCGTGTTGATGGTGTTCTGCTCGAAGCTCTGGCGGGTCGTGATGGTGCCGGAGTTCTGACCGAATGTCTGAGTCTGCGCGCGCACGGAGGTAATCGCAGAATTGATGTTGCTGATTACCGTGTTGATCGAGTTGTTGTCCTGGAACTCGCCGTTATTGAGCGAGCTCAGGCCGAGCCCTCCGGCCGTGTCGTTCACGCCCTGGATCTGCAGCGAGCTGGTGTTGTTCTCGTTGAAGACGACCGAAAGGTTGCCGTTGGTAAGCAGGTTGATGCCGTTGTACTGCGAGTTGCCGGCGAGCTGGCTGATCTGCGTTAACAGGTTGTTGAAGTTGGTCTGCAGCGTCGAGCGGGTGGAGCTCGGGGCCACCACGGTCGCCTGCGGTACGTAGGTGCCGAGGTTGACGCCGAACAAGGCCGCGGCCGACGGCGAGCCCCCGATAGTGACGCTGGAGGTGCTCGTCGGCGTCAATTGCAGCTGGCCTGAGGTATCGAATGCGGCGGTTATGTCGCCGAACCCGGTAAGCGCCGCGGTGAGCCCGGCTTGGGTCGAGATGTCGCCGTTGCCGCTGCCGAAGGTCAGGGTATGTGTCGTATCCGAGCCGACCCCGATCGTCAGTGTCGTGCCGGAGATACCTGCCAATTGCGCGTTGTAGTTATTTTCGTATGCCGAGGTGTTAAAGCCCAGCGCGCTGCCAATGGCGCCACCGATCGTGAGTCCGACGTTGTTGGCGGCGGAGAGGACGAGGTCGCCGGTGCTGCTGCTCGGCGTTGTGGTGGCGTGAATGGTGGAGGCGGCGTTGGCGATAGCGGCAAGCAGCGTACCGGCGGTGGTGGTGGTGGTGCCGACGGTGGTAAAGGTGTTGTCGCCGGCCTGCGCGTTCTGGGCGACGTAGTAGAAGCTCTGCTGGTGCGTGCCGTCGGAGATCGTCAGCGCGCTGCCCAGACTGAGGTTGGTTTCCGCAAAATTTGCCGGGTGGGCAGTGAGGGCGGCGGAAGTGTTGCTCGTGGTGAAGTTGTTGGCGAGGTCGTTGCTATAGATGTCGACGCCACCGCTGCCGTCGGAGGTCGCGGTCGCCCCGGCAAAGGAGGTGTTGAGCAGCGCGATCAGGCCGGTCGTGGTATCGAAGGTAGTGCCCGAATTGGTGGTGCCAACCAGCGCGGTGAGGCTTGTGCCGGCGAAGGTATAAGTGAGCGTGTCGCCGACGGTCAGGCTGTTGAATCCGGTGCTGTTGAGAAAGACGTTTGACTGCGTCGAAGCGGTGACGCCGGAGCTGGCAACCGCGGTGGCGACGGTCGCTGAGCTGGTCACTTTCGTAGTATCGGCGGCGATGTCGGTTGTGCCGGTGATCTGGGTGTAGTTCACGGTTCCCGTCGCCGACTGCTGCGCCTGCTGCGCGGTGGACAGCGCCTGTTCGAGCAGGCTGGTCAGCGAGGTCAGGCCGTTGTTGGCCTCCGACAGCGTCTGTTGCGCCTGGCCGATCTGGTCAAGGAGCGAGCTCAGGTCGTTGGCGCGGTTGGTCAACGACTGCGACGTGAAGTAGGCAGTCGGATTGTCGAAGGCGGTGTTGACCTTCTTGCCGGTCGAAAGTGCTTCCTGGGTGGTTTGCAGGTTCGCGGAAGTTTGCTGCAGCGACAGCAGGTTCTGTCGGATGCCCGAGGTCAAAGTGATGTCAGACATGGTAGTGTACCCTTCTGGTTACAGGCCGTACTGGCTTGCACTTGTGTACGCGCCGCACTGGCGAGTGTCGGCAACGGCAAGCGCATTTCCGATCGAGACGATCGGCTGCCGAAGGTTTGCCATAGTCGGCTTAAAGACGCGTAAATCCGCCGCAGTTTCGGCTTTTGCGCGTAGGGGCCCGCCCTGCGCTTCACATTAATGCTCGATGTTAACGTACATCGGCACTTCGATGTCGGCCCTGCAGGGGGCGCAGGTTTTCGATCCGTTTCACGGCTTTTGCGCGCCTGCTTAAACCGCCGTTAACTATTCTTCTTCGCTATTGCTTAACCAGGATTGGAGAGCGGCCACTGCCGGTGCGGCGATGGCCGCGCCAGTTCGATGAACGGGCCTTCCACCATGTCCAACCCATCGACGGCCAACAACATCAATCTTGTCATCGCGACGCCCTGCTTCGGCGGACAGATTTCGGTTGTCTACGCGGCCTCGCTCTTCAAGCTGCAAAAGCTTATGCGGGGCTACGCCGATATCAATCTCAAGGTTTTGTTTAAGGACGGCGATGCACTGATCACGCGGGCGCGCGCGAGCCTGATCTCTCAATTCCTCGACGATAAGGATGCGACCCACTTGCTGTTCGTCGATGCCGACATCGGCTTCGAGCCGGAGCAGGTTTTGCGGCTGATCGCGGCCGGCGCCGAGATGTGCGCTGCGATTTATCCAATCAAGCGCATCGATTGGGACAAGGTGAAGACAACGATAGAGACCGCCCGTCCGAACCCTGCTGCGGCGGCCCTGAGATACGTGTTTGAAGTTGACGACCCAAACGCCGTCACCGAAAAAGCCGGATTCGTCAAGATCCGCTACGCCGGGACCGGCTTTCTCCTGATCCGGCGCCAGGCGCTGGAACGCATGTGCGCCCGATACCCGCAGCTGCGTTATAAGCGAGACCATTCGCTCGATGCCGTCGACGCAAGCGACAACCGCTTCGCGTTGTTCGAATGTCTGATCGACAAAGACGGCACCTATCTCAGCGAGGATTTCGCTTTCTGCAAGCGCTGGACCGACATGGGCGGCGAAATCTGGGCCGATCTCGACAGCAAGCTCAACCACGTCGGCCCGATGACGTTCTGCGGCGATTTGTCGTCGCAGTTCATCGGTGGCTGACGCCGATCGCTCGCGCGTCGGCGCAGTAGGCGAGTCAACCGGGCAGCGGCAGATGATAGTCTTTGACACCGCGAACATGGCAGAGCGTTACAATAAACGGCTGGCGATCGTTGTGCCGTACCGCGACCGCGCAGAGCACCTGCGTAAGTTCGTGCCGCACCTTGCGACCTATTTTCAGAGCGACAAGCTCGATCGGCACATCCCGATCTCGCTCCATGTCGTGGAGCAAAGCGGAAACGCCCCGTTCAATCGGGGCCGCGTTCTCAATTGCGGGTACGCGCTTGCATGCGACAACGCCGATTACATTTGCTTTCACGACGTCGATTACCTGCCGCTGTGGGCCGACTATTCATGGTCGGCGAGGCCGGCGCGCTTGGCATGGAATGGCCTGCAGCTGCCCGAAAACCCAAACTCCTTCTTCGGCGGTGTCGTCCTGTTTGACAAAGCGGCGTTCGAAAACGTCAACGGCTATCCGAATGAGTATTGGGGCTGGGGTTGCGAAGACCTGGAACTCGGTTGCCGCTGCTCTTTGGCCGGGCTTGGCTTCGACAAAAGGGACGGCACATACCTGCCACTGCCGCATCCGCACGCCGGCTACACTGCGGCCGGCGCCCGCACCGAGGAAGCGCAGCGAACGCGCGCGCTTTTTCAAAAGCGTCGCGGCCGCCTTGCGGATTTCATGACGACAGACGGATTGTCGAACCTGAAATTTGAACTGCTCGATAAGCGGCCCATTTCGATCGACGGAAAGATACTGCCTGAACTCGTTCCACTATGTGGTTGATATTGGACGACCGGAAACCGCCGAGCCCGACCATCGTCGGCCGACCGTCTCGATCCGGTCGGTCACGCATCTTCCCGTTCGTCGGCGATCTTTTAGATCTGAGCTTTCAATGGCGACCCAATCGCTCATTCCGATCGAGATGCGCTTCTCCCGCGAATCACCTAAGGATTGTATTGGAGGCGTGATGGCTCTGGTGCGGCCGGGGTCGGTGTGAAATATTTGCCGTGCCACCGCGGCGTTCAGCCGATACAATAATTGAACCGCGATGAGCAGACCCTTTCTCGACTTCTACGGTCAGAACAACATCGCTCCCGTCAGGCAGGATATTTCAGACCTTGATCTGCACCTAAAAAGACGGGCGGCGCTCTACACCCTGCTACACATTCCGCCTAATGCCGTTCGCGGTCGGCGCGTTTTGGAAGTCGGCCCCGGCTCCGGTGACAACGCGATCTATACGGCTTCGCTCAATCCGGCGTCCTACACGCTGATGGACGCCAATCCACGCTCGCTGGCGGAGGTCGAGGCTAAGCTTGCCGATAGGCAATTCGCCATCTCGCGTCTTGTGGAGGTCGAGGTCATTGAGAGCGATTTTCTGGAATATCGCGGAGCCGAGAAATTCGATCTGGTGATCTGCGAAGGCACCATTCCTGGCCAGCTCGAACCGGAAGCCTTCACCCGCAAACTGGCGTCCCTGGTCGATGAGGGCGGGATGTTAGTCGTAACGACAAGCGGGGCAACGGGGATTTTGTCAGATGTCTGCCGCAGGTTGATCAAGCCGATATTGGCTTCGCGGCTTTCGCGGGACGAATTGCTGCCGGTCCTCTGCAAGTTTTTCGACCCACACCTATCGTCGTTGCCGGGACGCTCGCGGCTGACCGAGGATTGGGTCTGGGACAATATTCTGCATCCGTGGCCGGACGCGTTGCCGTTCTCCGCCTCGCGCGCGGTCAGGTCAGTCATCGATGAATTGACGTTCTTCGGCAGTTCCCCAATGGTCGTTCAGGATTTCCGCTGGTACAAATCCATCGCGCTCGGCCGGGCGATCAACGCTGTGGCTCTTGAGCAAATAGAAAAATGGGCTCCGTTCTTTATCGACTACCGAATCGACGAGAACACCCGTTTCACGGTTGACGGCTCCGTGCTGGAAGATCGTTGCCACGATTTCTACATGCTGGCGCAACGTGCATGGGAAACCGGAAATATCGAGAAGGTCGATGAATGCGTCTCAGACGTATTGGGTATCGCCGAGGTTCTGCGGGAACTGCCGATGACGGCAAAGGCCATCAGGGATTTTGCATCCGGCGCTCGTCGGATGCTCAAGGGCGAGGACGCGGACTTCGGGACATTCCCACCGTGGTTTGGACGCGGGATGCAATACCTCAGCTTCGTCAGGCCATGACGCGAAGCGTCTCGGCCGATCATTCCTCAAACAAGGCCACGCGCGCGGTTGTAAAAGCCGGTCGATTTCTACCTTCGGCTCGTTGCCTTCGACCGAGAGAGCCGTGACGGACTGTCTGTCCGAGGTTTTGTCGATAGTCCGAGTAATAAGACGGCGGGATTTTCAGAGGGGTGCCGGTTGTTCGGTGCCGCCGCGGCAGTAATCGACCCACATCTTTCGATACGACGCCTCGACGGCTCGGGTGTACATCACATTGTTGCCCGCGGGACACGCCGATAGCGTCGACGGAATCTCATAGCGCAAGGTCTTGAGATAGTCGGGCATGGCCGCGTATTTCACTGCACGTGTCAAATAATCGTCGGCATCCTGCGAAACCCAATCCGTCAGTCCTACGGCAGTGAGGATCGCGCCGGCCACGCGGGTCGCAGGGGTCTTGCCCAGCATTGCGATCGTCGGCACCCCCATCTGCAAGGACTCAAAGGTGCTAATGCCGCCGGCGTGGGGAAAGGGAATGAGTGAGATATCGACATCCTTGAACGCCGCAAGATGTTCGGCGCGCGTGGTCGATCCGCGGATGACGACACGATCCGCCGCAATTCCGTGATTTGAGAACGTTTCCAGCATCCTGGCTTGCAAGGCCGCCGATTTAAAAGCATGATGCTTCAGCATTATGCGTGATTGCGGCACCGCATGGAGAATGCGCGCCCACAGCGCCACGACCTCGTCGGTGATCTTGGTCCCGCGATTGAAGGCTCCGAAGGTAATATAACCGTTCGACAGAACGGGTGGAGCTGACAACTGCATCGGCGCGGGTAATGGTTCAATGGTGACGGCGCACGGAAGATCGATAATTTTCTCCGCGAAATGATGCCGAACCTCGTGCGGACACGTCACCGGGTCAGAAAACAGATAGTCCATTGTCGGCAGGCCCGTACCGGTCGCGTGTCCCCATGCTGTGACCTGAATGGGTGCGGGCTTGCACGCGAACACAGCGAGCCGACTACCGTCCGAATGGCCGGACAGATCGACCAGGATATCGATTTGATCGGCCTCGACTTGCTCGGCAAATTCGTAGCGGAACAGTTGCGTAACATTGCGCCATCGGTCTGCGGCGCCGCGAAAGTCGTTGGTATAGCCGTCCTCCTGCATCGACGAGGAATAACAGGTGATTTCAAATTGGGTCTTGTCGTGATTGAGCAGCACGGGCCGGAAGCATAGCGCTGCCGAGTGTGCACGGAAATCAGCGGAAACATATCCGATTCTGATGCGCCGGTCGGGATCGCGGCTGTTGCTGAGCGGACCTTTCGATTTTTTTTCGGCAACCTTCGAGCCGAATGCGTGCCACCAAAGGCTTCGCGCTTTTTGCTGATCCTCGACGGTGGCGCCGCTGGCAAAGTCGAGCGCATAGATGCGGAAAGCAATTGCGTCGATCAAATCGGGGCTGATCTCCAGCGATTTATCGACGTTTGCGAGCCCTTCGGTCAGGTGGTTGCTTTCAAACAAGGCAATACCGCGGCCAAGCCACGCTTCGGCGAGGTCGGAGTCAAGCGCCAGCGCCCGATCGTGACTGGCGATTGCCTCATCGTACCGGCCGAGCTTGCAGAGGGCGTGTCCGCGCCCGGCGAGAGCAAAGGCAAAGTCAGGTTTCAACGCGAGGGCGCGGTCATACGCCGCAAAAGCTTCATCGTAGCGATGAAGCTTTGTAAGAACATTGCCGCGGCCGAGCAAGCCGCTGGCAAGATCGGGATTCAACTCCAGCGCTTGGTCAAAAGCGGCCAACGCTTTGTCGTACTCTCTGTATTTGCCCAGAGCGTTGCCGCGGCCGATCCAGGCTTCGGCAAGATTTGGGTCCAGCGCCACCGCTTTTTCGTGGGCGGCATAGGATTCGGGGGAGCGTTTAAGCTCGAAGAAAACGTTGCCGCGGCCAACCCAAGCCTTGGCAAGGTCGGGTTTCGATGCCAGCGCCCGATCGTAAGCCTCCAGTGCTTCGTCGTGGCGCTTGGTCTCGCACAGCACATTGCCGCGACCGAGCCAGGCGTCGGCAAGATCGGGGTTTAATGCGAGTGCTTTGTCATAGGCGGCCAGCGCTTCGTCGTGGCGTCGCAGGGCGTTGAGTACGTTGCCGCGGCCCACCGAGACGCCGGCGAGGTCGGGGTTCATTGCCAGCGCCTTGTCATAGGCGGCCAGCGCCTCGTTGTAGCGCTTGAGTTCGCCCAAAACGTTGCCGCCTCCGAGCCAGGCTTCAGCAAGGTCGGCATTGAGTGCGATCGCTTGGTCGTAGGCTGCGAGAGCTTGGCTATGGCGCTTAAGTTCGTTGAGAATATTGCCGCCCCCGAGCCAGGCTTCGGCAAGATCGGGTTTCAATGCGAGCGCCCGTTCATATGCGGCGAGCGCGTCGTCGTTGCGCTTCATGGCGTCCAGCATGTTGCCGCGACCAATCCACGCTTCGGCAAGGTCTGGCTTTAACGCCGTGGCGCGGTCATAAGCGGCCAGCGCCTCATCGTAGCGCTTAAGCTCGCTCAAAGCGTTGCCGCGCCCCAGCCAGGCTTCGGCAATGTCGGGATCCGATGCCAGCGCGCTGTCATAGGCAGCGAGAGAGTCGCTGTATCGCCCGAGGTCTCTGAGCACATTGCCGCGTCGGAGCCTGGCGCCGACAAGTCCAGGGTTCAACGCCAACGCCTTGTCGTATGCGGCCAGCGCCTCGTCGTGGCGCCTGAGCTGACTGAGGACATTGCCGCGGCCGAACCAGGCGTTGGCAAAATTTGGGTTAAGAGCCAGCATACTGCCGTAGGAAGAAAGTGCGTCGTCGTATCGTCTGAGCTCGCAGTAGATGACCGCCTGGTTCAAAAGCGCCTGGGCGGAGCGCGGATCGAGCGTGAGCGCATTTTCGACGCTGGCAAGTGCCGCGTCATATTGCTTCATCATCGCGAGGACGGAACCTCGCTCGTTGTGCGCTGCGACGTGATTTGGCTGGATGAGGAGAAGCCTGTCGAATTGCGCGACTGACTCGCTAAACCTGTCGAGTTTGAATAACGCGAGCGCGCTCACATAGGTGAGCGTAATGCTGTTATCATTGAGCCGAAGACCGCGTTGGCATGAATTGAGCGCGGCTTCGTAATCGCCGGCCTGAAACAGAACGGTCGCATAGTTCTCTATAAATTGAACGTTGGGCGGCTGTATCGACAAAGAACGCGCCATGAGGCGCTTGGCTTGCTTGAAATTTCCAGTCTCTGCCTCGGTAACGCCAAGAAAATGAAGCGCGTGATAGTTTTTTTTATCGTCTTTTATGACCTGGCGATAGAGTTTGGCTGCTTCCATGAGATTGCCGCCGCGGCGTAGCGAATCGGCAGCCTGCATCATCCGGTCATTTTGGGCTCTTGCCATAGGAATCACTCGGCGTTTGTCAGGCTAAGACATTGAGCAACGTCCCGACGGCGCCGTTGCTGGCGAGCAAAAGTTCTGCGGAGCCATCGGTCTGGAGGGCCAGAGCGGAATTGAAGGGAGTGGCTGAAGAGGAACTGCCCGATGTGCTGCTGGACGAGCCCGCCGAGCCCGTGGAGCTGCCCGTTCCAGCCGAAGCGGCGCCGGTTGCCGAGCTAGAAGGAGCAGAAGCGGGAGTGGGGGAGAATTGATTGTTTCCGATGCCGAAGCCGATTGCAGATGCGAATGTGCCGCCAACCGTTATGTTATCGCTATTATAATTTCCAGTGAGCACCAGATTGCCGTTACTGTTGAGCGATGCAGTCACCTGTGCGTTACCGTAAACATTGGCGTTGATGGCGCCGATCAAATTGGTGACCGTATCGGTCCCTGTGGTCGTATAGGTCGTGGACTGGGTGCCGTCACTGACGGTGATTGCACTGTTTGGCGGAATTCGCAGGGTCGACAGCGGGGTGCTTGCGGTGAGCGGCACCGTGCCGATTCCGGTTGCCAGTGAGCCGGCAGATGAAGACCCCGATGAGGATGAGGACGACGACCCGCTTGTTGAAGAACTGGACGAACTCGAGGAGCCGGAGGATGACCCGGTCGAGCTGGCGGATTGGGTTTGTTGCAGTTCGCTTTGGATAGCGGCCGTCAGCGCATTGTTGGTGCGCGTCAATGCCTCCTGGTTGTATATACTGGCAAGGCCGCTCGACAAGCTGGTCATCGCCGAGCTGATCGTCGTAATCACTGCATCGCTATTCTGAGACTGGGATTGCGATTGGCTCCAGTAGTTCTGGTCCTGCTGCCAGAACGACACGCTTCCAACACTCATGGTCTTGCCGAATTCCCTGATCCGATCGTCAAGTCCTTTGTTCATGCTCGCATCTGGTTAATATAGCGTGTGTTTTCTAGGGCGCTTCACGTTTGGTTAACTATCTTGCCTGACCCTAGCTTTTGAACAAAAGGGCACGCGCAAACGGCTTGTAATTCTGACAAGCCCGGATCGCCGATTGGGATCGTGCGCTCAGTGAGGCGCGGCGCGCCCGAAGTCGATCTGAGCCCGCGGGGTAAGGATTGATCGGCTACCGAAAGAGTTGTCCGAAGTCGCTGTGGAGCGACAATCCACGGCTACAGCAACCGTCTGACGACGAGCGAATGACCGCATGGCACTTGCCGCCTTCACATGCCTAGCGTGCGGTGCAAGCGAGTTGGAAGAGATCGCTAGGTTTGCCGTACTGCCACGCGTGACTTCCGACTGCCGCGCATTCCCGCCGGGTGGGCGTATCGCCGTTTGCGGTGCCTGCGGAGCTGTGCAGAAGCCGACCGACGCCAATTGGCAGGCTGAGGTCTCTGCGATTTACCGTCAGTACGAGCCGTATCATCAGGCTGGCGGCGTCGAACAGGCGGTAATCGACTCCTCCGCGAAGGGCGGACCACGCCGACGGAGCGAGGTCGTCATCGAGAAGTTGCTGCAAATTCGCGCCGTCGGACCGGCGGGTCGGATACTCGACGTAGGCTGCGGCAACGGCGCGCTGCTGCGCGCATTCGCCCAAGTACGTCCCGTTTGGGAACTGTTTGGACATGAGCTCAGTGACCTTCACGTTGCCGCGCTGGCGACGATCCCCGGCTTCGCAAAGCTGTACTGCGGAGACCTAAGCGAACTACCGCCGGCCTTCGACCTCATCACGATGATGCACGCACTTGAGCATTTTACGGATCCTGCGGCTGCTCTTGCCGATCTGCGCACCAAGCTCGGCACGGAAGGCTCGCTGCTGATCGAGGTGCCGAACGCCGAGATCAATCCGTTTGACCTTCTCATTGCCGACCACGCGAGCCACTTCACGCGGCACCATTTGGCGCAGCTTATTGGCAGAGCCGGAATGGGAGTCGCGTCGATAAGCGACGATTGGGTGACCAAGGAGTTATCGGCAATCGCGTTGCCTGATGGACCCGTGGCCGTCACTCCCGCGCGGGGGAGGCCGGCGCAAGCACTCGATCGCGTGCGAGCTCAGGTCGAATGGCTGAATGCGGTCGTCAGTGACGCGCGTGAAGCGGCGCGCGGCGCCACTTTTGGTCTGTTCGGCACCTCGATCGCGGCGACGTGGCTGTTCGGGCAGCTGGCCGACAGGGTTGATTTTTTCGTCGATGAGGACCCAAGCCGTCACAACACAACGTTGTGCGGTCGTCCGGTACGCGCTCCGGAAGAGATTCCCGCCGGCGCTCGTGTGTACGTCCTTCTTATTCCGGCCGCAGCGCGGGCCGTGACAGCGCGCCTCGCCAGGCCTCTGGTGGAATTCCGCGTACCCGCCGACATCGGCGGCGGACGGTCCTCGTAGATGCGCATCAACAATTGCTCAATCGCGCGCCCAATGAGTGTGCGGCGGACCCAAAAGCTCGGGGCGTGTTTCTCGCTTGAATGCTCACAGATCACAGCCGCCGGCTGCCGGGATGTTTTGTGAGAATCCCGCGTTCTTGTATACGATGAGGGTGATCTATTCCCTGATTCTCTCACCGGGATTATTGGAACGACGTCCATGAGCGTTTCGCCAAAGACCAAAGAACCCCAATATTCGGTGGTATTCGATGTTCGCGAGAAACACGGCATTGCGCACCTTGGATTGATGGCGAATGAGTTCCTGGAATCAGGATCCTAGGCGCACGTTGTTTACGCTGGCGCGTTATAAATTTGTTGCCAAGATGCTCGCCGGCCGCAACCACGTGCTGGAGGTCGGCTGCGCCGACGCCTTTGGGACTCGCATCGTCCAGCAGGTCGTAGGCAAAGTATCGGCGACCGATTTCGATCCGGTGTTCATAGCCGATGTCAAAGAGCGGATGGATCCAAATTGGCCTCTCGAGGCGTTCGTGCACGATATGCTTGCGGGGCCGGTGGCGGGCCCATTTGATGCCGCATACGCGCTGGACGTTCTGGAGCACATCTCCGAGGCGGACGAAGACCGGTTCATCAGCAATATCGTTATATCACTCACCGCAACCGGTGTTGCGATCTTCGGCATGCCTTCGATCGAGTCGCAGAGCCACGCTTCACCGCAAAGCAAGGCAGGGCACGTCAATTGCAAATCGGGCGAGGCCCTGAAACGCACGCTGGAACGTCATTTCCACACCGTGTTCGTCTTTTCGATGAACGACGAAGTGGTTCACACCGGTTTTTATCCGATGGCGCATTATCTCATTGGCGTTGCCTGTCACCGCCGAGATGCCGGAACAGATAGCCGGCCCTGAAAATCGCGCATCTACGGAATAGGTCGGAGGCCTGATGGGTCGACTTCTCAACATTGTTACGCCGCTGCACCGGGCGACCAAGCGCGATTACATTGCGCGCATGGTTGACGACAAGGTCCATTGCATGCTCAAGGCGAAGGAGTACGAATTCGAGTACTGGGACGGCGATCGGCGTTACGGATACGGGGGGTACAAGTTTATCGAGGGCCGGTGGAAGCCGGTCGCCGAGGCGCTGGTTTCAACCTACGGCCTGCGGAGCGGTTCGCGCATTCTCGATGTCGGGTGCGGTAAGGCCTTTTTGCTTTACGAGTTGAAAAAGCTCCTACCCGAACTCGAGATTGCCGGATTTGACATTTCGCGCCACGGACTCGCCGAGGCCAAGGAGGAGATCAAGCCCTATCTCTTTCGCTATCGCGCGCAGGACAAGTTTCCGTACGGTGACAAGGAGTTCGATCTAGTCATCAGCCTCGGTGCTTTGCACAATCTACGTCTCTACGAGTTGCAGACGGCGGTGCAGGAAATCGAAAGGGTCGGCAAGAACAAATACATTATGGTGGAGGGTTATCGCAACGAACTTGAGCAGTTTAATTTGGAGTGTTGGGCTCTCACGGCCGAAAGCATCCTGCACACGTCGGAATGGATCTGGTTATACGGGCAGTTTGGCTACACCGGCGATTACGAATTTATCTACTTCGAATAGCGGCGCGGCAGGATGAAAATCCAAAAATCCAGAGCGGCGATACTGGCGGAATCGCGCAAGCCGCTTGTTATCGACGAAATTACTTTTCCGGACGCCCTCGGTGTCGGCCAGGTGCTGGTCAAGATTTTGCATACGACCATCTGCGGCGCTCAGATCAATGAGATCGAGGCCGCCAAGGGACCCGACAAGTTTCTTCCGCATCTGCTCGGCCACGAAGCCTCTGCCATCGTCATGGATATCGGGCCAGGAGTGACGACCATCAAACCGGGTGACACGGTGGTGCTGCATTGGCGACCGAGCCAAGGCATTCAGTGTCAGCCGCCGTCGTACACATGGCGTTCCGCGCGCCTCAACGCCGGATGGGTTACCACCTTCAACGAATATGCCATAGTGTCGGAGAACCGCATGACCGTGATCCCTGCAACTTACGATCTCAAGGTCGCACCGTTGCTGGGCTGCGCCATTACCACTGCGGCTGGAGTGATCAACAACGACGCCAAGGTCAAGATCGGCGAGTTGGTTGTCGTCTTCGGCGTGGGCGGTGTCGGCCTGAATGTGGTGCAATTCGCCCGTCTGGCCGGTGCTTATCCGATCGTGGCGGTGGATCTCGTTGATGAAAAACTCGGCATGGCTAAGATGCGGGGCGCGACCGATGTGCTCAATGCGGGGAAAATCTCCAACCTGGATGCCGAGATCCGCAAGATCGTCGGCGCCAAGGGACCGGATAAGGTCATCGAGACGACGGGCGTCAAATTCATCATCGAGCTTGCTTACGATCTAACTCACCCGGACGGGATCTGCGTACTGGTCGGCGTGCCGCACGAAAAAGTGACAATCAACACCCTGCCGATTTACTTCAACAAGGTTCTTACCGGCTCACACGGGGGCGATGCGGTGCCCCATGTCGATATTACGCGGCTGATCAGGCTCAATCAGGCGGGCCGTGTGTCGTTCGACGGAATCATCACGCACGAGTTTTCCTTAGACAATATAAACCAGGCGCTTGATCTGGTGCGCAGCGGCCAAGCCGGCCGTGTACTGGTCAATGTCGCGCAGCAATGACGCCGAACGTGTCGTCCGCCACGGGGTCAGGCGGTTGTCTACTCGCAGAAAGCATCCTGTCAACGACCTCCCAGGCGTCGGGTGCCAAAAAGCCATAGCGGTCACGTAACCGCTGCGACTCGAGCGTGGTATGCCAAGGCGTCGAGCCTTCTGGCATGGAGGAGCGGGCGCTCGTCACGGTCACCTGGGACGGATTCGCGTGCAGGCGATCAGCCAGAAAGTAGCCGACCTCAGCATAAGTGACATCGCGTGCGCCGGTTAGCTGGAATATCCCAGCCGTACGGTCCTGCAGCAACTCGCCAATCGCGCCGCTTACCAGTTCGATCGGTGTCGGCGCCATTCGCATATCTTCGAAGGCGCGGATCGGCAGCCCCGACGAAAGCGCCGTGATCCATCCGCTGATGAGGGGCATCTGCGGCGAGACGACCTTGGCAAGCCGGAGGATGGCAACCGGTGCACCTCGATCGATGTGCCGGCGCAGCGCCGCCTCGACCTGAGCTTTTTGCCGGCCATATTCGCTTACTGGCGAATGCGGTGCGTCCGCCGGCATGTTCGGAGTTGTCCCGTCAAATACTTGGTTCGTTGACAGAAACAAAACATGGATGCCATGAGCGACCAGACGCTCGATAAGAGCCAACGTTTGCGTCACATTGACCCGCGCCGAGCCGATGGGGTCATCGTGGCAGCTCGCAATCCGCGCTATTGCAGCAAAAATGCAGGCTGCCCGGGTCGCCCGCGGCGCCGTCCATTGATCGATCGGGGCCGTCAGATCGAGAAACGGACGGTCGGGGGCGATTTGCTCCGGTCGTCGCGTTGTTGCCGCGGCCGATTGGCCGCGAGCTTGCAAAAGCCGGTGGGTCGCGGCTCCGATCTCCGAGTCACCGCCGACGAGCAGGAACATATCCGCCCTCGACGGGGTTCATGCGTGCATCATTTCGGCGAAGACCGGGTCGCGCTCGGCTTTGCCGCCGTTCACGGCTTCGGTCACCGCTGCAGCGATTTGGTGCGGCGTCAGGCCGAATAACTCCAGCAGGTCCTCCTGCACTCCGTACTTTTGGGGGAATGCGTCCGGGAGACCAAGTCGCAACACGGACGGGTGGGCCGCGCCCACTTTCTCGACCAGCACATCGGTGACGGCACTCCCGAACCCGCCGATCTTGATGCCTTCCTCTACGGTCACCACCATCCGCGCGTCGTGCGCGAATTCGAGCAGCGCGTCCTCATCCAGCGGCTTGACCGTATGGAAATGCACGACCGACACATCAATGCCGTCCTTGATCAGAAGTTGCGCGGCGTTGAGGCAGGCGGTCGTCATGATTCCCGTTCCCGCCAACAGGACCGGCCGCTTCGATTTTGCGATGCGCATGGGAATGGCTTTGCCGATGGCGAAACCATTCTCCTCGCGACTGATCACGGGGTCGCCGCCTTTGGCGAGCCGAATGTAGATCGGGTCGGGCCAATCGAGGGTGCAGTTCATCAATCGTATCATTTCCTGCGCATCACAGACCGCTGTCACGGTCATGTTTGGAAGCGCACGCATGATGGCAATGTCCTCGATCGCCAGATGCGTCGGCCCTAGCGGGGCGTAGACGAGACCGCCGCCGTTGCCAATCAAGCGGACCGGTAATTTATGGAGGCAGAGATCGATCGCCACTTGCTCATAGCATCGCCGTGTAATGAAAGTGGCGATCGTGTTCACGTATGGGATGAAGCCTTCCATAGCCAGCCCCGCCGCCATTCCAATCACGTTCGCTTCGCTAATGCCCTCCATGTACCAGCGCTCAGGCATTTCCTTGCGCATCGCGTCGAGTAGTCCTGGGCTGAGGTCAGAGCCAATAAACAACGGCCGTTTATCGCGTTTGGCCAGCTCATAAATCATATTGAGGCAGGTTGCGCGCATGGCTCAATCCAGGGCCGCGTACATGTTGGTCACGAGGTCAGGCGGTATTTTGGCCTTGTGGTGCCAGTTGGCATCGTTTTCAGCAAACGGCAGGCCTTTTCCCTTGACGGTGTGGCAGATGATCGCCGCGGGTCGATCATTCGATAGCGGTAATCCGCTAAATAGACCGCGCAAGGCGGTAACGTCATGGCCGTCGACCTCGACGGCGGCGAAGCCGAACGCTCGCCATTTGTCCAGAAGGGGCTCCATATCCTGAATTTCCCGCGTCGCGCCTGCCGATTGTATTTTGTTGTAATCGATAATGGCGGTGAGGTTGGCGAGGCGATGTTTCCCGGCGCACATCGCGGCTTCCCAGACCGAGCCCTCGTTGATTTCGCCGTCGCCCATCACCACAAAGACGCGACTGTCGCGGTTCCGCATTCGCGCCGCCAGCGCCATGCCGACGCCGTACGAGAGGCCGTGGCCCAACGACCCGGTCGAAGCCTCGATGCCGGGGACTTTCGAAGCTTCAGGATGCCCTCCGAGAATCGAATCGCGCCTGCAGAATGTATCGAGGATATTGGTCGGGAAGTATCCCTTGTCGGCAAGCACAGCGTAGAGTGCCAAGCATCCATGCCCTTTGCTGAGAATCATTCGATCACGCTCGGGCCATTTCGGATCGCCGGCGCGAAACCGAAGGATATCGTCGTAAAGAACGCGGACGATTTCGACGAGAGACAGTGAGGAACCGACGTGACCGCGGCCGCCGCCTTCGAGCGCGCGCACTATCAAACGGCGCAGGTACTTCGACCGCTCATCGAGGGCGGAGTGTTTCGCCTCACACTTGCCGGTCATGCTTGCTCGCACATTGTTTCAGGCAAAGAGGCAAGCATGTCTCGCGCTTTCGCCAATTGATCCGCTTTGACATCCTTCCAGCTCCTCGCAATCCCCGACATGAGCCGCCGCTCCCAGCGTTCCGGTATGAACTCGTTCAACACAATAAGCGTCCAACGCAAAGTGAACAGCGGCAGGTACGCACTGAGTCGCTGCTCAAAGGTTGCGTCCCCGCCGTATAGCCGCACCGCCCCGCGGCGAAAGCGATTGCTCTGCGGGGCAGCGAGCGATGTGCCGGGATGTAACAACGTATCGGCAGTAAGCTTGACCGGGTCATCCCAACCAAAATATTCAAAGTCAATAAACGCAAGCGACCGATCTCGGCGGCGCAGGCTGTTGTGGAAGCCGAAATCCGCTGGAATCAGACTGCGCCTTTCGTGCAGCAGCTCGGCAGAAAAATCGCCGCCGGCGGCTTCCATGTCCGCTCCGGCCTGCTTGACGGCGCAGCGCCAAACCGGACGGAAGCAAGATTCAAGGAACGTGAGCAGTTCGCTCTCCGCTTCCAGGCTCTGTAAGCGTGCGAACCGCCGGCCGATTTGCCGATCAATCTCTGCGCCGGTCAGGCAGGCTTCGGCCGCCGGCGGCTGGTCAGCGGCCCGAGGCAATTGTCGCAGGCCGTGGATTGTTTCCAAAAAAGCGAGTGCGGCATCGACGTCGGCATTTGTCGGTTCGCGAACCGCCGATCCATCGATCCATGTCAAGAGCGCATAACCCCGATCTTGGTCGACGCCGACGACGCGCGGGACTGCATCGACCCGATGGCGTTCCATCAGGCGCAACGCGCCGACTTCGGCGACAAGCCGCCCGCCTGAATCGCCGACGCTCAAAGGATATTGCTTGAGCGCAAATTCCTGCTGTTTGAAACGCACTTTATAGATGCGACTGTTGCATCCTCCGCCGACGAAATGACTCACCTCGATCGGTGCGCCGAGGATTGTCCTGGCGACATCCTGCGCCTGTGCGAGAGCGGTATCAGCGGCGATCACGGAACAGGTGCTCCTCGATATCCTTCCAGATACTGAAAGCGGCAAACCGGTCTGCAGCCTTTGCTCGGTCTGAGAACAGGATAGGGGCGACATCGACAGGGAACGCCGGGTCGCCGAGAACTTCTTCAAGATCATCTATGAAACAGGTGCAATCGAGCGCGGCTATCCGCGCCACTTTCTCGGCGCGGCTTTCTTCAAAATAGACGTTTTCGATCTGAATATCGTATCCGCCATCGTGAAAGAAACCGTGTGCATCCATCCAACCTAACGCCGCCTCGCGCAGGTTGACCGAATCAGGATCAAAGTGCCCGAACTGCGTCTTGTGGCTTATGATCAAAACCGCGCAGCCCTCCGACCGGCACCGGCTTAGAAATGAATCGACGCCGTCGAACATGCGGGCGCCGGAGATTCCTTTGCCGTAGACGTAGCCCTGCAACCGCTGCCACATCAGCTCGCCGTCGGGCAGCACCCTGATGTGGTCGCGGATCGTTTGTTTTCGCGCCGCGCCCCCGTCATCGATCAAGCCCCAGTCCCCGGCAACGGAACGAAACACCTCGTCATACGAAATGATGGTGTTGTCGAAGTCTATGCCGACCCGCATATGCGCCTTCATTGGCCATCGACGGCTTGTTAACGCAGCCTGAGCTGTTGCATGCGTTTGATGTTGTAATAGCGGGCATCCGTCATCGCGTTTGGTACCTTACCCGCGTCGAATGCCGACTTGAGATCCGCGATTGCGTCGCGAACGGAATGCCGCGGCTGGAATCCAAGGTCTCGTCGTATTTTCTCCGAGGAGACGTGATACGAGCGATGATCATTGGTTGGCGTTACGACAATGCCGACGGCGGAGCCGATCTCGGAACGCACCAGGTCGGCGATCGCCCGAACCTTGAGATTGTCGTAGCCCGCGTTCCAGACCTTGCCATCGACCGCGAAATCCGGCTCTTCAAGTAATTGCACGTAGAGGTCTGTCATATCCTCCACGTGAAGGTTGGGACGCAGCTGATCGCCGCCAAAAACGGTGATGCGGCTGTTATTGATCGCTTGATTGGTCAGGATGTTGACGGTGAGATCGAGACGCAATCGGGGAGCATAGCCGCACACGGTGGCGGGACGCAGAGTAACGGTAACAAATCCGGGTTCTCGCTCTTCCTCCAGAACGTCTTCACACATGGCCTTGTATTTCGAGTAATCACTGAGCGGCTCACGGCTCAACTCCTCAGTCACCTCCGAGTCGTTCTTGATCCCATAGACGGACGATGACGACGCATAGATAAAGCGCCGCACGCCGCCGTCCTTGCAAGCCTTCACCAGTGGTCGAAAACAGTCGTAGTTGATCGAGCGGCCCAATGCCGGGTCCAAGTCGAACGACGGATCGTTGGAAATACAAGCAAGGTGAATGACGGCGTCGCAGCCGGCGACCGCGCGCGCTACGACGGCAGGATCGCGCAGATCGCCCCGCACCTGCAGAAGGCCCGAAGCGTTACTTGGTTCGCTCAAGACATCCTGGCCATAGATGTAAAGGTCGAGAACCGTCACCTGGTAGCCTGCGTCCAGCAGCTTGGGCACTAACCGTGAACCGACATAACCGGCTCCGCCCGTTACCAAGATGCGCTTAAATTGCCGCATTGCGTCGCTCGTGCCGTGGGGTTTTTCGCTCATTTCAGCAATCCGGTGATCGCCTTGATAAGCGACGGCTTGTCGATCCATTGGCGGTGGCCGACGATTTGCACTTTGAGCGCTCCGACTACATTGCCGATAAAGCCGATGTTATGCATAGCGCCGCCCGCGGCCACCAACGGCGCCGTCACCGACAAAAAAGCGTCTCCAGCGCCCACGGTATCAACTACGATTTTTGCGAATGCAGGAATGGTGTGGACGATTCCACCGCGCTCGCAGGTGACGCAGCCGTGCTTGCCCTGCGTGATGATGATCTTCGAGCAGTCGAGATGGTCCTCGAGCAGCCTGCGCGCGATATCGCCGACTGGCGAAACGCGGTCGCTGACGGCGAGCCGCGCCTCCGGCGCGTCAATGCAGATGTAGTCGGCTCTAGGATATTTGGTGATAAGATTGTAACCGAGATTTGCGCTGTTGCTTTGGCTGTTGACCGCGAGAAAACGCGCGGTCGACGTCATCGCTTCAATCGAAGACTTGTTGAGGAGTCCATGGCCGAAGTCGGCGCAGATCACCAAATCGTAAAAGGGAGCCCTTGCTTCGATCGCAGAATCAAGCTCGCGCTGCACGTCGTTCGGCAGCGGTTCATCATTCATGAAATACACTTCGAACAGTTTGCGCAGGTATCCAGTTTCGACGAAGCGGCGCTTCAATGTCGTGGGCGCACCGGGTCGGCGCAACGCGTGCAGCCGAACGTTGGGCCGCAAGCTGTCACGGATGAAATCTTCGTGGTCGTCAAACTCTCCGAGGCAAGTGATGACATCGACCTCGGCGCAGAAAGAGGCGACGTGATTGGCTGCCGCGAAAACGCCCCCCGCGAACAGTTCGTGATCCTGGTAGCGGGTTGCAATCATGTTCTCTTTTGGACTCTTGCCCATTGGCAAAACATAGTGATAGTCGTCGATGATCGCGTCGCCGACGAGCAACACGCGGTAATCGCGCACGCTCTCGATTAGGTTGATGAGTGTCGCCAATCCGCCGTCTTGCCGCAGCGTGGCGAGGTGCTCGTGCACATGCGGTTCGAATACGTTCAGATGCCGGTTGATCAGCTCGGACGAGCTGAAAGTCATCTCTTCGGTGAAATGAATCCGTCCGCCGAAGCTCTCGACGGCGTTGCGTTCGAGCGTGATCTTGCCGGTGATGTCGCCCTGCGGATTCTGATAATCCTGTCCTTTGACGTAAATGCTCGGTCGTATTCGCTCGATCGCAGTGATGGAATCGGCTGCATCGTTTATGACGACCCAGTCGACGTATTCGAGACTGGCAAGCATCTCGGCGCGAAGTTCCGCGCTGAACACCGGCCGGCCGGGACCTTTGTTGACGAAGCGATCGGCGGTTATGGTGACGACAAGGACATCGCCGAGTTTTCGCGCCGCTTCAAGATGACGAACATGACCGAGGTGAAGCAAATCGAACGCGCCGTGCGCCTGCACGACGATTTGGCCGGACTTGCGCAGCCGCCCGGCAATTGCGGCGATCTCGGACAAATCCTTGATTTTGTCGCGTGGACTTGTCGCGGCAGTCAGCGCGGGCTGACGGCTCAGCTTGGCGACGGCGAGATCCAAGAGCTGTTCTCCTGCTGAATGCCATGGCGTGGCTCAAGAAAGTGAAACCAATCTCTCGTGGCCTCGGCGATCCCGGCGGCGGTCCACACTGGTGCGTCGCGCCAATACTCGATGTTTTGCCTCATGGCCTGTACGCCATCGGTAATATTGATTTTTGGCGTCCAACCGAGCTGCGCACCGATCTTGGAAATATCCGCCCAGGTGGAATCCGGTTCTCCGGGCCGTTTGGGAATCGGTACGGTCGGCGGCGACCCCAACTGCCGAACGATCTCGTTGACGCTGACGGGCTGGCCACTACCAACGTTGTACACTTCACCTACGCTGCCGCTATCGGCGACCGCGATCAGCGCATCGACGGCATCGCTCACGAAGGTGAAGTCGCGTGTTTGCTCGCCGTCGCCGACGATCGTTAATGGCTGGCCGGCCAAGAGCTGCGCCAGGAACACACCGAACACCGCACCGTATGTGCCGCTAGTTCGTGCACGCGGACCATAGACATTGAAGAATCGCACTGATGTCACCGGCAGGCCGTAAACTTTGCCCCAGTGCAGGACTATTTGCTCGCCCAAATACTTGGTAAGGGCATAAGGGTACCGCGGATCAGCGGGAGCGGTCTCCGGCGTCGGGTAGAGCGCGGGAACGCCGTAGCACGATGAGGAAGCAACATAAACAAAGCGCGCTATCGACTTGCGGCGCGCCGCTTCCAATACGGCAAAGGTGCCGTCGACGTTGGCCCGGAAATAAGCTTCCGGTTCGCGGATCGAAGGAACGATGTCGGCTCGCGCCGCCAGATGGAAGACGCGCTCCACTCCCTCGGTCGCCCGCAAAGCTGTCTTCTTGTCAGCAACGTCGCCTTCAACGATCTCGAGCCGTGGATCGCCGTCGTGCTGTGCCAAATTGGCCCGGCGGCCGACAACAAAATTGTCGAGGACCCGAATGCGCCGGCCCTCATTGATGAGCCGGTCGACAAGATGGCTGCCGATAAATCCGGCGCCGCCAGTAACGAGGTCGAGGCCAAACGTTTCTCGCACGTTCGGTTACCTGCGGTCACATCGATCGTTGCGAATCATCATTTTGAATCATGGCTTTGCGGATTCAGCAGAGTCAATTGCAAACGCCGGCGCGACTACACTGGGAATCTTCGCGTGACCACTTGGATGGGCACCGCGATCGGCAGCGCGTTCGAAGCTCTTTTTTTTGGAAACTCGCAAACCGCAAAGAAAATCGAGGATGGCATGACATAGTGTGAGGTGTCCGATTTCCACGAAGCCGTAGCGGTCGGACGCAATATAGAAGTTGAGGTCGCCGCGACCACGCAAGGGATTGTCGGCTGCAAAGCCGCTCAAAGTTACCACCGCGCATTGCCGTTTTCGCGCCGCATCGACCGCTTGGAGAATGTTGGCCGATCCGCCTGAGCTGCTGATCGCCAAAATAAGGTCGCCGCGAGCGGCGTACAGCTCGATCTGCTCGGCGAACACCCGGTGGTAACCGAGATCATTGCTGATACAGGTCAACATCGAACTGTCGTTGAGGGCGAGGGAGCGAATGTTACCATTCTTGGAAAAATCCGCGGCCATGTGACTCGCGATCGCCGCGCTACCGCCATTGCCGAGGAAGATGAGCTTGTGGCCGGCCGCGTGTGTTTTGCGAGCCCAGTCCATGACCTGATCGACTGCTTCGGCGAGATCCAGCGGCTCGCCGGAGGCCGAGGTTACTTCGGTGCGCGCAAGATAGTCGGCCAGTGCCGAGAAATACCCACCGACCTCCGCCGCATTAATGCGCGAATCCAACTTGAACATGCGGGCACCTCGTCGCTGCGCTACTAACGAAAGCTCCGAATTGGCCATGGCGCATGTCCGAAAAGCTCGAATAACCGGCGCCTACCGCGAAAGCCTTTCGACAGTCGTTAAAAGATTATGGTGAACGATGTGTTAATCGCGTCACCAAGCGTGCCGCCCGCCGACCGGAATCTAAAACTAAAGCACCCGACTAATGGCAAGAGGCTGACCGCTCCTGGGGTTAGGCGCTATCGCGCGGCCCGAAGCGCCGTAGACCTGGGGAGAGGCCTTGCGCGCGAGATCGTCCGAGAGCCGGCGCACGATGCCCTCCGACACCGCGTGCGACGTCGCCAGCACGATCATGTTCTTCTGCAGCACCGTTTGAAACGTCTGCTGCATTTGCCGTAGCGCGTCGACGCTCGCCGGCGCAGCGCGCAATAGAAATTTTGCATTTGCCTTCAGCCACTCGGCGCCGGCGAAAAGCTGACTGGCGAGTTCGCTCTTTGTCGGACTAAGGGTCGCGGCTTTGCGAACCTTCCCGGCGTGGACAAGAGCAGTTTCTTGTTCGATGACGCCGTGCAGCTTGGCAATCAAATCGGCCACGCGAGCAATGGCGTTTTCTGCCTCGGCCGCTGCCGCTATCTCACTCATTGTTTGCTAACTCCTTGTTGCTTGAGCAACGCGTCGTAGACGTGCGATGCGATGCCGATGCCGCCATTCTGCGCAAAGTTCTTGGCGTATTGATCGGTCAGCATCGAGCGCCACACTTTTAGCGCCCCGCTGCCGCCGAACGGCCCTTCGCCATTTACCCCGGCGAACATCTGCTGGAACATGGTGTTCAAAAACATCGCCTCGAATTGTTGCGCGGCGGCTTTGGCCTTGCCCTTGAGCTTGAGGGCGGCTTGAGCCTGCGCGCTATTGGCGGCGCCGAGCGCGGCGATCGACTGACTAAGTCCGGCTGCGGCTGAGCTTGTCATCACATCACCTCGATATCGGCTTGGATGGCGCCTGCGGCCTTGATCGCCTGCAGGATGGAAATGAGATCGCGCGGACCGATACCGAGTGCGTTCAGCCCGTCGACGATTTCTTGAAGCGACACGCCTTCCCTGACCAAGGCGAGCTTCTTGCCTTCCTCGGTCACACCGACACTGGTGCGGGGTACGACGACGGTGCGGCCTCGCGACAGCGGACCGGGCTGACTGACTTGCGGCGATTCCGAGATTGTGACGGTAAGATTGCCCTGCGCCACCGCAACGGTGGACACGCGGACGTCGCGTCCGATGACGATGACGCCAGAGCGCTCGTCGATGACAATCTTTGCTGCGGAGTCTGGCTCGACCTGCAGCTGCTCGATCTCAGTGAGCATCGCGACGAAGTTTTGCGGGAACTTCTTCGGCAGCGACAACTGGACGGTCGACGGATCGAGCGGTTCGGCAACCGGCGAGCCGATATAATCATTGATAGCGATAGCGATCCGTTTCGCCGTGGTGAAGTCTGCGTTGCGCAGCGCCAGGCGCAGATGGCCGAGCGTCGCGAGTGAGAAGTCGATCTCCCGCTCGATGATGGCGCCGTTCGGCAGCCTTCCGACCGTCGGCACCCCACGCACCACCTTGGCCGCTTCGCCCTGGGCCTCGAAGCCGCCGATGGCGAGCGAGCCTTGGGCCACCGCGTAAACGTTGCCGTCCGCGCCGAGGAGCGGCGTCACCAAAAGGGTGCCACCGAGCAGGCTTTTGGAATCGCCCATGGCCGAGGCGGTGACGTCGATGCGGGTCCCTTGGGTCGCAAATGGCGGCAGGTTGGCGGTGACCATGACAGCCGCCACGTTGCCGGTGCGAATCTGCTGGCCGCGAATGTTGACGCCGAGCCGCTCCAGCATGCCCTGCAGGGACTGCTTGGTGAATGGCGTGTTGTTGAGGGTATCGCCGGTGCCGTTGAGACCGACGACCAGGCCATAACCGATGAGCTGGTTTTGGCGGATGCCCTCAATATTGGCGAGATCCTTGATACGCGAGGTCGCCGTCGCCGTTGACGCGGCGCACGCAAGAACCCCCAGCGCGACGAGCGCGGGTTTAAGCGTCCCTTTCATCTCCTGCTCCCCAAGAGGTCGGACGGTTACCTCATTGCCAATAGCGTGCCAAGGCAGGCACGTCTGACAAGCCTTTGCAATTACTAGATAAATTGTCTTTGACGAAATTGATGCTGGAAATCTGCGGCGCAGCCATTGCCGGTTTTCGGCAATTGTTGCCGGGGTGGCCCGGCAATGTTTTACCGCCCATTAACCATAAGGGCCCACTTCTTATCCATGCGTGTCACCGGACCAAACGGAACGGCAATTGCGGGGCCGCCGGTAGCAGCACGGCGCACCGCCGGTGGCGGCTTCACGCTGTCCGAAGCAAGCACGCCCCAAGCGCAAAGTCCGGCGGTGGCGTTACGGACACTCGGCGGCATCGATGCCCTGATTGCCCTGCAAGGTATCGAGGACCCGCTGGAACGGCGTCGCCGCGCGGTCAAACACGGCACGCGAGCGCTTGACGCCCTGGATGAACTTAAGCTCGGCCTCCTGTCCGGTACGCTCGATCAGGCGACCATGCTGCGGCTTAAAGCGGTTGCCGTGGACCTCAAGGACAGTTCGGGCGACGCAAGACTCGATCAGGTCTTAAGCGAAATAGACCTCCGGGTCGCGGTAGAACTGGCCAAAGCCGGGTTGAATTAACCTGCCTCGCCGCCCGGCGGCCTCCGCCAAACGAACATTATTGTCACCGTCACAGACCCGCGGTATATGGGCGCGCCTCCGGGAGGACGTAACGTGTGCGTGCAGTAGCGCGGAGTAGGGGACATTAGGTTCATGCAGTCGGTGAAAAGCAAGAACGGTCGACCCGACGAAACGTTGTTCAAGAACGGTAAGAGCATTCGGCCCTTCGACAAGATCTACCGGCCGACCGATCGCGAACCGTTCATGAGCGATCGTCAGCGCGAATACTTTAGGCTCAAGCTGCTCGACTGGCGTGAGGACATCCTCAAAGAGGCCAAGGAGACGCTGCAACACCTCCAGGACGACAACCAGAATCACCCCGACCTCGCCGATCGGGCTTCATCGGAAACCGACCGGGCCATCGAACTGCGTGCCCGGGACCGCCAGCGCAAGCTCATTTCCAAGATCGATGCCGCGCTCCAGCGCATTGAAGACGGCACCTACGGCTATTGCGAGGAAACCGGCGAGCCGATCTCGCTCAAGCGCCTCGAAGCGCGCCCGATCGCCACATTGTCGATCGAGGCGCAGGAACGGCACGAGCGCCGCGAGCGCGTTTATCGCGAGGAATAAGCGGCCTGTTTTCGGCTGCTCCTGTCGAGAAGAAGATAAGCGCCGGTCATCGACGGCGACTTTTGATCTCTTGCGCAACGTGGACTCTGTGTAACGTAAGTAGTGACGCCGCTGCATCGCGCGGGTTGCCGTTGACGTTTTGTCAACCACGGCCCAATGCCGCGGGCGGATTTTGATCCGCCGCGACATGAGCCGCAAAATATTTAAGCGAAAGCGCTAAGGTTTTAGGCCAAGCTGAAAAGCGAAGGAGGCCGGATTCGCGATGGTCGAGCGCCGCGCACTTGTCCGCCACAAGACATTTTTCAAAGGACGAATCTATTTCAACAATAGACTGTCCAGCATGGATTGCATGGTCCGTGATGCGACCGCCAATGGCGGCCGCCTCGAAGTTTCGGAGAGTGTCGCCCTGCCGAATGTCTTCGAGGTCTATCTTCCGAACAGGGATGAGTACTTTAACGCCAAGGTCCAGTGGCGCCGGGGCGGCAGTCTCGGAATAAGCTGGAGCCAGGAACAATTCTCGAGGCAAAACCCCGGGCATGGCAACTCCGAGCACACCTTCGCCGACCGACTGGCGAAGCTTGAGCGCGAAGTGGCTCGTCTTCACCAACGGCTCGATGCTTTGCAAGACCCCCGATCGTCGGGCCGATCGGCTTCTTAAGTCTTTATTTACCTCGTTCCTTTACCGCTCGTTAATGATCGCTGGCCGGATCGGGCCTGCGCGTCGTTGTCTTTTCTGCCTCAGATTTTGATGCTCGATCAGCCGACGCAAAACTTCCAGCCGAACCTGTCGCGGGTGCTCCGGCGCGCGCAAAGGGCGGTCGGGGAGGGTCAGTTTGACAAAGCTGAGCGGCTCTACACCGAGCTGTTGCAGCAGCAATCCGACAATTTCGACGCACTCCACGGTCTTGGGCAAATCGCATACCAGCGCGGGCGGCTCGATCAGGCGCTTGCGCTTACCCAGGCGTCGTTGAAAAGCGATCTTTCCCGCGCCGACGGCTTTGCCAGCCTTGGCCTCGTCTTTCACGCGCTGGGAGATTTTCAGCGCGCGCTCGTCAGTTACGACGAGGGTCTGCGCATTTCGCCGGACGATGCCGAGTTACTCAACCGGCGCGGCATTGCGCTGCTCGAACTCGGCCGGCCGCGCGACGCGCTGGAAATTTTTGATCGCGTGCTTCTGCGCGAACCGTACCACCTGGACGCGCTAGGTAATCGGGGCAATGCGCTTCTGAAGCTTAATCGGGTGCCCGAGGCGCTCGCCGCGTATGACCGTGCATTGGAACACGCGCCACGGAACGTCCAACTTCTCACCAACCGCGCCGTGGCGTTGCGCCGGCTGGATCGCGCCCAGGAGGCGATGCTCAGCGCATCGCGGGCGCTCGCTATCAAGCCAGATTTCGCGCCAGCGCGTTTTGTCGAAAGCGTTGCACGCTTGACGCTCGGCGATTTTGCCGCCGGCTGGCGCGGATATGAGTCACGGTGGCAAGTCGGGTGGCTTGCGTCCCAGAAGCGAACCTTCGCCGGGCCGTTGTGGCTCGGCAAAGAATCCCTCGAAGGCAAGACCATTCTGCTTCACGCCGAGCAGGGGCTTGGCGACACTATCCAGTTCGCGCGCTATGCGCCGCTTCTTGTGGCGCGTGGCGCCAGCGTCATTTTCGAAGTGCAGCGCTCTTTGGTGCGGCTGTTGTCGCAGCAAGGTGTTGCAGCGGTGGTGGGGCGTGGGGAAGCGTTGCCGCACCACGATTTTCACTGTCCGTTGCTCAGTTTGCCGCTGGCTTTTTCCACAACACTCGAAACTATCCCCGCGGATCGTGCCTACGTCACGCCGGCCGATGCCGACGTTTTGCGATGGCGAACCCATGTGCCGCGCCAGCGGCCGCGTATCGGCCTGGTTTGGTCCGGCGAGCGCTCGCACGACAACGATCTCAACCGCTCAATCGGTCTTGAAACACTGAAGCCGTTGCTCGATTTGCCGCAAATGGCGTTCGTCAGCTTACAACACGAAGTGCGGGACGCAGATTTGCCATTGCTGCAAAGGCTTGAAAGCCGTGGTCAGGTGTGCGTAATCGGCGGGCGGTTTAAGGACTTCGCCGACACTGCTGCCGCTGTCGCACAGCTCGATCTGGTGATTGCGGTTGATACCGCCGCAGCACATTTGGTCGGCGCCATGGGCAAGCCGCTGTTTTTGCTACTGCCGTTTGCTGCGGATTTTCGTTGGCTGCGTGAACGTACCGACAGCCCATGGTATCCGAGCGCGCGACTGTTTCGTCAACCGCAATTTGGCGATTGGGCCAGTGTCGTGCGCTCGCTGCTGCAGGAATTGGCGCTGCTCGGCACCCGTTGGGGCAGGGCGGCGTGAGCGGTCCTCGACGAATTGCCTGACAAGTTTCCTTCGCAAATACTTCATCGAACCTGACGATGTTCTGTCTCCCAACAAGCCAGAGCCAGGGAGCCAGCGATGGACAGCCACGACATTCACGAACATCACGAACAAGCCGCGCACCACCACGAACATGCGGCCAAACACCATCACGAGGCCGCGAAACACCACAAGGCCGGCAATCATGAAAAGGCTGCGCATCACTCCAAGGTCGCCCATGGGCATCACTTGCACGCGACCGAGCACCACGAGCACGCGGCAAAAATGCACGCCGAGGAACATAGCTGATTAGCGGTGCGTAGCTGACGGAAAAACTCGCGGCCTCCGGCGGGGAGCTGCCGGAGGCCGCGCCTTGTCGGGCCCGCTCGCATGGCGAATGCGGCCCCGGGGAGCTTTCTGCAGGATGCACGAACCAAACTTATCCTGCTTTCTATGTTACAAACACGCGACGGGTTTCACTGCGCTCAACCCATCGTGCAAACTGACATCCAACTCCTGGTCAGAACGGCAAGATGATATCCACTGCCTGCTGGCCCCAGCGCTCTTGCTGAATGTTGGTGAGTGTGCCGCGCCCGCCATAGGCGACGCGCGCTTCGGCGATCTTGGATAGTTCGATTGCGTTGTCGCTTTCGATGTCTTCAGGCCGCACCACACCAGCGACGATCAGTTCGCGGATTTCCGAATTCAGACGCACTTCCTGTTTGCCTTCAATCACCATATTGCCGTTGGCGAGCACCTGGGTGACGACGGCAGCGACGTTGGTCACCAACTGATCCTGCCGGTTGATTGTGCCTTGGCCGTTGCTCTGCGAGTTAAAGTCGGCGGTGAGGAGGCGGCCTGGTAACACTGCCGTCGTGATCGAACCGCCAAGCGCGTTGGCGCCAATGAAATTGGTAATGCCGGAATCTTCGGTGGTGGTTCGGCTGAGCTGGGTCTGATCCTGGAAGATCGCGGTGTCGTTGATGTTGACCTTCACGGTCAAGATGTCGCCGACGATGTGCGCACGCTGATCGTTAAAGAACGCGCGTGAGCCGGTGCGCCAGAGCGAATTGGGATTGTAAACGACCGGCTGCGGGGTCGGCATCGGCATCTGCACCGGCTTATATCCGGGCTTTGCGGTCGGATTATCGACCGGCGACAACGCCGGCGGTTCGCCGAGCTGCCTGATGCGGTCACTGAGCGCAGCACAGCCGGTCAGCATGGAAGCCACGGCAACCGTACTCAAGAGCACACGTGCGTGCCGAAGACGCGAATTCGATCTCAACATTTACTTTGAACTCAGGGTTACTGGATGCGGTGTCCTCGCCGCGGTGGATCGGATTGCGGAGGAGTCGGTGTGGTGTCAGGTTCTGCCGTATTCTCGACGAGCTTCTTTGGCGTGGTGTTGACGGTCACCCGGCCAGGGCCGGAAACAACGCCCTGGACGACGTGCTTTGACTCAACGTTGAGCACGCTGATCGTATCGCCCAGCGCACCGGCATCTTGCGCTTGGCCGCGCAACGTGAGTTTAAAACCCAGCGCTTCGTAGACGATGGTGACTGTGTCGTTGCGCTGAATGACGGCCGGTTTCATCAAATCGGCGTCGCGCAACGTTTGTCCGGGCCGCAATTCATGGCGAGCGGCCAGCCCGGTCGCGGCGGCAATGTTGCTGATGGCGGAGCCTTCAGACTTGGGACGCCGTTGAACGATGAGGTCGGACGCTTTGAGCACCGCACCGCGCTCGATCGGATGGTCGACGGTGACGGTGTCGATGGTTTCGATCGCAATCCCGGTGAAACGCGTCGCCTGTTTGCGTAACGCTGCGCTCGACGGCAAATCGAGTGTCACGTCGAAGCGCGAGGTCCGCGTATTGTAGGTCAGGGTGAGAACCTGCAGCTCGCCGGTTGCCGTCGGTTCGACGTTAAGCGTGTGCACCTCTCGGTCGAACTCGACCAGAATATTGCGCGCCGTGCTGAAGCCGTATTGGCCTTCCAGCGCCTGCGCGATCCGCGCGGAAATTTCTTTCGGCGCAATCGTCCGGCTGGCGCGGGTTACGATGACCTCGGAAAGCCCGCGGGTGTCGATGCCGATGAGATGCTGCGGCCGAATGGCATCGAGGATGCGTTCAGTCGCCACGGTACCTCTGGTGCCGAGGTCGGGTGCGCGAAAGATCGGCACGTCGGCGACCGGTCCGGCATTCTCGACAAGGTCGCCGATGCGCACGATGTCGCCGTTCACGGTAATGGTTGCGCGCAGCGCCGGCATTGCGTTCTGCGCCGTTGCCGGGATCGCGAACTGGCCGAGCAGTATCGGCGTCAAACTGACGAGTCGAATGATGGGACGGATCATGACAAGGACCCTCCTCAGCGCATCAATTGCGCGGTCGTTTGCAGCATCTCGTCCGCGGCCGTAATGACCTTTGAATTCATCTCGTAAGCGCGCTGCGCCGCGATCAAGTTGGAGATTTCAGTTACCGCCGAGACGTTTGATTGTTCGAGACTGCCCTGAAGCAGCGTGCCCGCCCCGTTAATGCCGGGGACACCGACTTGCGGCGTGCCCGAGGCGGGCGTCGCGACGAACAAGTTGTTGCCGGTGGCCTGCAGGCCGGCGTCGTTTATGAAGGTCGTGAGGTTGAGCTGACCGAGGATGCTGGAAGTAGTGCTGCCGGGCAGTGTCACCGACACTTGGCCTTGCTGGTTGATGGTCAATCCGGTCGAGTTCGGCGGGATGGTGATCGTCGGCTGAACGAGATTGCCCTCGGCCGTGACGATGCGTCCCTGATTGTCCATCTGGAACGACCCGTCGCGGGTGTAGCTGAAAGTGCCGTCGGGCATCAGGATCTGGAACCAGCCGGCGCCCTGAATGGCGATGTCGAGCGTATTGCCGGTCTGTGCCAGCGTTCCTTGCGTCATCAAGCGGGGCGTGCCCACGGTCTTCACGCCGGAGCCGAGATCGATGCCGACCGGCAGGATGTTGCCGTTGTCGGAAGCTTGTGCACCAATGCGCTGAACGTGTTCGTAAATCAGATCCTGAAATTCGGCGCGCTGGCTCTTGAAGCCCGTAGTCGTCATGTTGGCCAGGTTGCCGGCGATGACCTGGACCTGAAGGTCCATCGCCGCCATTCCGGTCGCTGCAGTATCAAGCGCACGCATGGTCTCAATTCCCTACGTCAAACATCAAGATGAACTCGGCGGCTGCGAGAGCTGCTGCAACGCGCTGCGGCGTTGATCGCTCTCCTGCTGCAGGATCGCTGAAACGTCGGAGTAGCTGCGGGTGATTTCGATCATGCGCGCCATCGCGGCGATGGCGTGGACATTTGATTTCTCGAGCCCGCCTTGCACCACACGGGTGTTCGCCGGCACCGGAACGGTATTGACGCCGGCAGGCGCATTGAACAGCGAGGCGCCGTCTTTCTTCAGCAGTTGGGGCCGGTCGAAGTAGGTGAGCTGTAACTGGCCTCGCGGCGCGTCCGCACCTGTGCCGTCACGCACGGAGATAATGCCAGTGGAGCTGATATTGACGTCGTGATCGTTGACTTGGAAGGTGATCGGACCGGCAGTGCCCATGACCTGATCACCTTCGCTGGTGACGAGCTGTCCCGTCGCGTTGATCGTCAGCGAACCGTTGCGGGTGTAACGCTGCCCGCGCTGGGTCTGCACGGTGAAATAGCCCTTGCCGTCGACGGCGACGTCGAGCGGATTGCCGGTGCGCTCGACCGCGCCCTGGCTCAGATCGATCCAAGTGTTGCGGTCCTGGACGAAACTGATGCGTTTGTCTTTGCCGCCGAAGTCATTGTCGCGGGCGTTCGACGTCAGGAATTCGGAGAACGCCGCGTTGTCGGCCTTGAATCCGGTGGTGTTGATGTTGGCGATGTTGTTGGAAACGACATCGAGCTCGTGAGCGAGCCCCATCTGTCGCGACAAGCCGACGAGAAGGGCATTCTCCATCGGTACACTCCCCCAGTGCATCTAAGAAGATGCCGTCCCCGGCAGCTTCTGGTCCCATACCGCAACTTCTCCCAAGCCGCGGCACGGACGGAGGTGCAGAAGCCGTGCCAATGGCGAAAATGTATAATAAACAAAGCTTTAATCGATGACACCGCGGCGATTGGGGGGCAGAAAACACCGCAGCGATGCGGTAACCCGGCAAATTCTTCCTGCCGCCGGGTTCCTCGCAATCATCCGTTAACCATTGCGGGAATAGCTTGGCTGCGACGGCGCCAAAATCCTCCGGCGCCACACGGCGCTCGCGGCGTTGTTCTGCGTTCTGTGCTGCCGGCTGCGTGCGGATCTCACGCCAGCGGAGCGGTAATGGCAACGACAGACGAAACGCAATCCAAAGCCGAAAGCGAGGAGGGCAAAGAAGCTCCCGCCAAGCGCAAGCTTTCGCTCAAGATGATCATCATGGCTGTCGGCGGCCTCGCCGTTTTAGGCGGGCTTGGCGGTGGCGGTTATTATTTTTTCTTCGCCGGGCATGGGAAGGCGGAAGCGGCGGCAGCAGCCGTGCCTCAAACCAAGCCGGTCGTATTCCTCGATATGCCGGACGTCTTGGTAAACCTGTCCTCGGCCGGCGGCGACCGCACGCAGTATCTGAAAGTGAAAGTAACGCTCGAATTGCCGGACCAGGCGATGTCTGCGCAAATTCAGCCGGTCATGCCCCGCCTGATGGATGCGTTCCAGACTTACCTGCGTGAATTGCGACCAACCGATCTCGACGGTTCGGCCGGCCTCTACCGGCTGAAGGAGGAACTGACGCGGCGCGTCAACGCAGCGATCGCGCCAAGCCGGATCAATGCCGTGTTGTTCAAGGAAATCGTGGTCCAGTGAGTTTCTGCTGATCGGTCGGGATAAGACATAACAAATGGCCAAAGATCAAATCGACCAGGACGCGCTTGCCGCCGAATGGGGCGTAGCCCTTGAGGCGGAGCAGCAGGCAGCCACCGGTGAAAGTAAGAGCGCGCCCGTCGAAGGCGGCGACAGCGGCGCTGAAGCGATGGCTGCGCAATGGGCGACCATGGTCGACGACGGCCATTTCATCCAGGCGGCGAAAGGCGGCGCCGAACGCATCCTCACCCAGGAGGAGATCGATTCGCTCCTTGGGTTTTCGCTGGCCGACGTCTCGCTCAGCGACAATTCCGGCATTCGCGCGATCATCGATTCGGCGATGGTCTCCTACGAGCGCTTGCCGATGCTGGAGATCATCTTCGACCGGCTGGTCCGGTTGATGACCACCAGTCTGCGCAACTTCACCTCGGACAACGTTGAAGTCTCACTCGATCGCATCACCTCGGTGCGCTTCGGCGACTATCTCAACTCGATACCGCTGCCCGCCATCCTCGGTGTCTTCAAAGCCGAGGAGTGGGAAAACTCCGGCCTGATCACCGTCAATTCAAGTCTGATCTATTCGATCATCGATGTGCTGCTTGGCGGCCGCCGCGGCCAGACCGCGATCCGCATCGAAGGCCGCCCCTACACCACGATCGAGACCAACCTCGTCAAGCGCATGATCGAGGTGGTGCTCGCCGATGCCGAACTCGCCTTCAAACCGCTTTCGCCGGTGAAGTTCAACATCGACCGCTTGGAGACCAATCCGCGCTTTGCCGCGATCTCGCGGCCGGCGAATGCCGCGATCCTGGTGCGGCTGCGCATCGATATGGAGGATCGCGGCGGCACCATCGAACTTCTGTTGCCGTACGCCACCATCGAACCGATCCGCGACGTGTTGTTGCAGATGTTCATGGGCGAGAAATTCGGCCGTGACCCGACCTGGGAAGGCCATCTCGCGACCGAGATGGGGCAAGCGGAAATCGCCGTCGAAGCGGTGCTTTACGAGGCGCCGTTGCCGCTTCGGCAGATGATGAAGCTCGACGTCGGCGACACTCTGATGCTCGAACTGAAATCCGACGCGCCGGTCATCGTGCGCTGTGGTGACGTGACGTTGACCGAAGGGCGCATGGGGCGCGTCGGCGACCGCGTCGCTGTGCGTGTCGGCAAGCCGCTACGTAGGCCCAATATGACGCTCGCCATATTCGAAAGCGCGGCCGGCGCCGGCAACAGAATGGAGGCACCTTGAGCAGCGGATTCGGACTGATCATTGAGATACTGGTCGCGATTTTGCTCGCGATGACTGTTGGTTATTGCATGACGCTCAACCGGCGGCTCAAGCTTCTGAAATCCGATGAGCATTCGCTGCGAGCGACGATCTCGGAGCTGGTGACGGCGACAGAGATTGCCGAACGGGCGATCGCCGGCTTGAAACTCACTGTCGAGGAATGTGAACTCGGCCTCGGAGCAAGGCTACGGAGCGCGGATCGTTTCACGGCAGATCTCGACCGCGCTGTCGCCGGCGGCAAGGACTTGCTCGATCGCCTGTCGCAGATCGTGGCTGCCGGCGGCGGCTCCATCGCCGGCAAAATGGCCGCAAAAGGTGCTGCGCAGACTGTCGCACAACAGCAAATCCCTGCGCCCCCGCCACGCAAAGATGCGCAGGCGGTCGCTGCGGCGGCGGCGGCTTTCGCTGAACGGGTGCGCTTAAAGGTGCATGGTCGCGCGGCATGATGCGTCTTATTCGCGATCTGCGTCTCATCCCGATTGCGATGATCGCGAGCGCGTGCCTTCTCGTGTTGAAGATGGCTGACTTCATTCTCGACGGCGGTTCACCGGCGACCGAGAACGCGCCTTCGGCCGAAGCGACAATCATTCGCGCAGCGCCCGGCGTCTCGCGTCCCAGCGACCCGGGCCAATCGTGGGCGCAGCAGATGTTCAACTTTCCGGGCGGCAACGGGGCTCCGCCGGGCGCTACCGACTTGGCGCAGCTTCCCGGCATTGCAGCGACGCCCGCAGACAAGAACGCCGACATTGTTACCGGCTCGGTCAATGAAGAAAAAAGCCAGGCTAAACCAAAGGCCGAGGGAGCTGACCACGCGGGCAAAGACGAAAAACCGGCAGCGTCGGGCAAGGACGGCAAGCCCGCGGCCGCCGATCCGCCACCCGCGCCGCCGAACGGCACGGTGATCCTGCCGGACAACAGGCCACTGCCTTCCGCCGCCGAACGTGCGCTACTCGAGCGGTTGTCCGAGCGCCGGCAGGAACTCGACAAGCGCGCCCGCGAGCTCGATATCCGCGAGGGCCTGATTGGGGAGGCCGAGAAACGTATCGACGCGCACCTTGCCGAAATCAAGCAAGGCGAAGCGCAGATGGCCACCGCAACGGAGAAAAAGGACGAAGCTGAAGCTGCCCGCTTCAAAGGTCTCGTTACGATGTACGAGAACATGAAAGCCCGCGATGCGGCGAAAATTTTCGACCGCCTGGAAATGAGCGTGCTGCTGGAAGTCGCGTCACAAATCAAACCGAGGCAAATGTCGGAAATTTTGGCCCAGATGGCGCCGGACATGGCCGAACGATTGACCGTCGAGCTTGCAAGCCGCGCCAAAGCGGCGGCGAAGCCGGGCGGCGAACTGCCGAAAATCGAAGGCCGTCCGACACAGTAAATTGCGCGACAACTCTGCCGCGGCTGTGCGTCGTGCAAGACTGAACACGCCAGCTCTCACTTTACACCCGAGGATTTCAAGCAGGTGGAGACGGTTCACACCTTGCGAGCCAACGTCGGCACCGTGCACCGCGGCAGCTTCGACGCAACACTGCCTCCGGTGCTGCGTGTTGAGTCCGGCGACGTCGTCGAGTTGACGACGCTGTCAGCCAACGCCGAGGAGCTTCCGCCGCCGGCCTTGGGCTTTGCGATATTGCCGGAACACAACGCCGTGCTCGCCAACGTCGCGCCGGGCGAGGGGCCGCATTTCATGACCGGCCCGATCGAGGTGGTTGGCGCGGTTCCGGGCGATGAGCTTGTGGTTGAGATTCTCCACGTCGGGCTGCTGCAGGATTGGGGCTGGAACGCCATCGCGCCGAACAAGGGCGTCCTGCCCGAGCTTTTTCCGCGGCTGCGCCGCATTCACGCCGCCATCAATCGTGCGCGCAGCATCGTCACAATGCCATGGGGCCTGGAATTAACGGCGGCGCCGTTTTTCGGCATCATCGGCGTTGCGCCGCCGCCGGCGATGGGACGGGTGACCTCCAACATTCCGCGCGCTTTCGGCGGTAATATGGACAACAAAAATCTTCGCCCCGGCGCCAAGCTTCACCTTCCGGTGTTCAATCCGGGCGGTCTGCTTTCGCTCGGCGACGGTCACGCCCTTCAAGGCGACGGCGAAGTCTGCCTCACCGCGCTCGAGACGGCGCTCACCGGCCGGATCAGAATCAGCCTCGAAAAGGGCACCGGCATCGACCGGCCTTGGGCGGAAACGCCGACGCACATTATAACAATGGCATTCGACCTGGACCTCGACGTCGCTGCGGAGTCGGCAGTGCACGAAATGGTCAAGATGATCGTGCGCTCAAGCGGCATCGCTGCTGAAGACGCCTATACGCTGTGCAGCATTGCAGCTGACGTTCACGTGACCCAGCTCGTCGCCGTGCACAAGGGGATCCACGTCATGTTGCCGAAGTCGGCGTTGCTTCGTCATTCCGGAGCGCGGGCGTAAGCCCGGAAATCCATATTCGCCGGCCGTACGGATAAAAAAACGAAAGGATCATTGCGTCCGGTGACCGATGCCGCGCATGGCGAACCGTGCGAACCCGATGCCGTGTGTTGGCGTCACTGCGCGGCACCATGTTGGGGCCGCAACGCTTGCCGTTCAGCTGGTTCGGTCTCGATTGCATGTTGCACTTCCGTTTTCGGGGCACTGCGGACATCGCCGGACCTGCCGCTGGCGCGACCCCGGTCGCAAATGGACCCGAACCAGACTTTGCGCCGCTTGGTTTGGAGCAAAAAATCGAGAATTTGCACCAGCCATTTTCGGCTTAAAAACAGGGGCTTTTGACAGGTCGAGCGCCCGGGGGAAGAATTTGGTCTTGATACCATACCAACTAGTTGGTATTGTGTCGCGCTATGAGCCAGATGCGACATGAATCGAAAACCAAGCTCCTAGAAGCGGCGCAAAACGTGATCCGCGCCAAGGGATACACAGCGACCACAATTGACGACATCTGCGACGCGGCGGGTGTCACGAAGGGCAGCTTCTTCCATCACTTCAAAAGCAAGGACGATCTGGCGCTCTCCGCCGTCGCCTACTGGAACGAGACGGCGGAAGGATTCTTCGCCGCTGCGCCCTATCACCAATCGAAAGAACCCTTGCAGCGACTTCTAGGCTATATCGATTTTCGCGCCGAGATTTTGCAGGGCGAGTTGGCAGACTACACTTGTCTCCTTGGCACACTGGTTCAAGAAACCTACGCGACCCATCCCGACATTCGTGCCGCTTGCGACAAGGGATTATCCACGCACATCGCTGTTTTGACGCGCGACATCGAAGCCGCCAAGCAGCTCTACGTGCCCGACGCGCCTTGGAGCGCTGTGAGCGTTGGCTTTTTCATTCAAACCGTTTTGCAGGGCGCGTTCATCTTCGCCAAGGCAAAGCAAGGTCCCGAGGTTGCGCGCGAGAGTCTCGCGCATCTGCGGCTCTACCTCAGCTCGCTGTTTGTTTCGTCAGGTCGTAGCCATCGTAGGAGGAATGATCATGACAGCCCATACAATCCCCGAGCGCTACGATATTCGCCCTTCCGGTGAGCGCCCGAAGATTTACTGGATCAAGGCACAGGCACCGCGCCGCGTGCTAGCGCTGGTGAAACATCTCGGCCTCAAGGTGGACCTCGTCGAGGTCGACATGATGGCCGGTGGCTTCAAGCAGCCGAACTATGTTGCTCTTAATCCCAATATGAAAGCGCCGACACTGGTCGATGGCGATTTCGTGCTTTGGGAGTCTTCCGCCATCATGGCCCGTCTGTGTATAGAGGCGGGCTCCGACATGTGGCCGGCCAACACGCCTGCCGAGCAGGTCGAGGTTCTGCGCTGGCTATCCTGGAACGACAGTCACTGGTCAGTCGTTGTCGGTCCGTTTTACTTCGAACACATCGTCAAGACGACATTCGGAATCGGACCTCCCGACCGCGAGGCTCTGAAGCCAAAGGTCGCTGACCTCGCGAAATACGCGAAGGTGCTCGACGGGCATCTCAGCGGTCGCTCGTATGTAGCTTGCGAGCGGCTCACAATCGCTGATTTCCAGTTGGCGTCAATGGCGACCTATTGGCGGGAATCGGAAATGCCCCTAGCAGAGTTTCCAAACATCGTGCGATGGCTTGATAGGCTAATGCGCATCCCGGCTTGGGCACACCCTTGGCCAGATTACCCGACCGGATCTGAATACGGCTCAGCCGCGTAAGGGTCGCCGGAGTCGCGCGACGGTCGATGTGGTCGTCAATCGTGATCTCGTTATCCACCCGGGCTCGCTCGCCGCAGAAATGGGCCAGCGCGGACTTGATACCTTGCGAGCAGATGGCAACTCGCGATGGTGCCACCAGAATTCGGGCTAACAATTCCAACAGCTCAGCCCATACAGAAATAAGGTGCATATCTTCGCGCATGTCGCATCTTGGCCCATAGCGACCGATCGCGTTTTGACGGCCGACCGTCGCTTTCGGGGTAAAGCGGACTCCCGTAAGTCGTCCGCCCACATCCCCAACTCCTGTGACTATCCGCCGAAATCGGCGCTGCTTCGTCATTCCCGGCTAGCCGCGGAGCTTGTCGTCAGCCGCTCGGGCCGGACTTAATGGCGGTGCTCCGGAAGGTCGGCTACCCCATCGCCAGTTCGTCCTTTCGGTGCGCCCAGCCTGTGATGTTGCTCTCGACCACCGAGAAGATCGCGTAGAGCGCGACGCCGAGGATCGCCAGGATCAACAACCCGGCAAACACCAGCGGGACATCGAAGTTGGAGCTGGCAATCATCATCACATTGCCAATGCCGCGATTGGACGCGACCGTTTCGGAAATGACGGTGCCGACGAAAGCGAGCGTCACCGAGACTTTCAGCGAGGCGAAGAAGTACGGCATGGTGCGCGGCAGGCCGACGTTCCAGAGAATTTCAAGCTTGCTGGCGTGCAGCGCCCGCATCACGTCTTCCAGCTCGGGCTCGGTGGTGGCAAGTCCCGTGGCAACGTTCACGACGATCGGGAAGATGCACATGATCATGGCGGTAAGCACCGCCGGCACGCCGCCGGCGCCGAACCAGAGCACGAAGATCGGCACCACGGCGACTTTCGGTATTGTGGCAAAACCGATCAGCAGGGGATAGGCGACGTCGTAAGCAAGCCGCGACGAGCCGATCGCGACACCGAGCGCAATCCCGATGGCGATGCCGAGACCAAATCCGATCAGGGTCGTGTACAGCGTTTGCAGCACATGCGGCCACAGCGCCGGCATATTTGAGATCATCGTGACAATAATCTCACTGGGCTTGGGGAGCACGATGTCGCTGACGTGAAACAGCCAGCACAGCGCCTCCCAGAGCACGAAGAAACCGACGATGAAGAGCGTCGAGGCGATCCGGCGGCGGAGCTGCGCGTCCATCACGCCGCCTCCTTGACCGGGCGCGCCGTCACGATGAGTTCGCGCAGCCGCTGCGTCATCGTAACGAACGCGGGCGTGTAGGACATTTCGATGGTGCGAGGTCGCGGAAACGCTACGTCCGCGTCGTCGATGATCTGTCCGGGCCGCGCCCGCATGACGCAAATGCGGTTGGCGAGATAGCCGGCTTCCTTGAGATCGTGGGTAACCAGAAGCACCGTGGGGCGGAGTTTGATCCACAATTCCTGCATGATCGCCCACAACTCTTCGCGCGTGAACTGATCGAGCGCGCCGAACGGTTCGTCGAGCATCAGAAGCTGCGGCTCATGCACCAGCGCCCGGCACAGCGAGGCGCGTTGCAGCATGCCGCCGGACAATTGCCAGGGCCGCTTGTCGCCGAAATTGGCGAGCCCGACTTCTTTGAGCAAGGCATCCGCCCGGTCACGAAATTCGGTCTTGCGCTTGGCGCGATAGTCTTGCCGAAACGGCGGCACGATTTTCAGCGGCAGCATGACGTTTTCGCGCACCGTCAGCCACGGCAGCATGGTCGGATTCTGGAACGCCATGCCGACGCGGACCGGCTCGGCGCCGACTTGGCGGCCGGCGACGTAGACATACCCGGTGCTGGCGGTGATCAGGCCAGTGACGAGCTTGAGAATTGTCGATTTGCCACAGCCTGACGGTCCGACCAGAGCGACGAAATCGCCCTGTTTCAGCCGCAAATTGGTAAGCCCAAGCGCATGGATTTTCTTTTCAGCGCGCCCGTAGCTTAGCGTCACCTCCTCAAGTTCTACAAAATAGTCCGAATGAGGCTGGGCTTCGGTGGGCGCTGTCATGCTTCAGTGCTCCAGATTGTGACCGTTGCCCCGGTGCACGATCGCTTCCATGGTCTGATCAGTGTGAAGTGGCGCCGGCTGTGGCATTTGCTGGATCGTCTGCACGGAGCGACCCCAGCCGCTGGCTCCCGCGGTCAGCGCGCGGTCCTTCATCACGAAACGTCCGCGCACCAACGTGTGGAGCGGCAACCCTTTTACCCGGCGCCCATTCCACGGCGAGATTTTTGAGCGCGACTGCAGGTCGCTATCGGCGATGGTGTGGTCGCGCGCCAGATCGACCAGCGCCAGGTCAGCATCGGCCCCTGGAACAATCGCACCCTTGCGCGGATAGAGCCCCCAGATTTTCGCCGGATTAAATGAACTCAGCCGCACATAGTCGCAGAGCGATAGCCGCCCGCTGTTCACTTGGGTCAGCATCAGCGGCATTTGCGTTTCGACGCCGGGAAAGCCGCAATCGACCGCCCAGATGTCGTTGCGGGTTTTTTCCTCCGGCGCATGCGGGGCGTGATCGGTCGCGATCAAATCGATGGTGCCGTCCGACAGCGCCGCCCAGAGCGGCTCGCGGTTGCGCGCTTCGCGCACCGGCGGATTGACCCTAATGATGCCTGCGAGATCGTGATAGTCGTCGGCGGAGAGCAGGAGATAGTGCGGGCACGTTTCGCCGGTGATGTCGACGCCACGCGCTTTGCCTTCGCGCAATGGCCGCAGCTCTTCGGCAGACGAAATGTGCAGGATATGAATGCGCGCTCCGGTCCATTCCGCGAGCAGCGCAGCGCGGCCGACGGCTTCGACCGCGACAATGGCGGGCCGGGAATCGATGTGCGCCAGCGGATCGCGCCGGCCTGCGCGCGTCAGCCGGTCTTGCCGCCGCTCCATGATCGAGTTGGTCTCGGCATGCAGCGAGATGCGCTTGCCGGTCGGCGCGACGACTTCGAAGGCTTCGAGCATGGCGCCGGTGGAAGGCGAGGGGATCTTGCCGAACGTGTTGCCCATGTAAAGCTTGAAGCCGATGACGCCGCCGTCAATGAGCTCCGGGACATTCGCGATGGTGTCCTCGCCAAGAAGACCGTAGAGGCCGAAATCAACGCACGCCTTGTTTGCGGCGATGGCATGCTTGGCGGCAAGCGCCTGGGCGGTTCCGGTCGGCGGAACGGTGTTCGGCATATCGAACACCGTGGTGACGCCGCCGAACGCGGCCGCGGCGGTCCCGGTCCCCCAATCCTCTTTGTGCGGATAGCCCGGATCGCGGAAGTGCACGTGGACGTCGATAGCGCCGGGAAGAATGTGCAAACCGGTCGCGTCAAAAGCTTCGCGCGCCGCCGGCATGGCTTCGTCGGCGCCGACTGCCAGTACGCGTCCGTCTCCAATGGCGATACTTCCGGCGATCATGCCGTCGTGGGACACCAAAGTGCCGTTGCGAATGACGAGATCGGCGGTGACTGCTGCCATCAGCTCGTGGCTCACAACATCGCCCAACCGCCATCGACGGGAAGATCAATCCCGGTGATCTGGCGCGACACGTCGCTTGAGAGGAAAAGGCAAGCGTTGGCCACATCGGCATCGACGGTCACCCGTTTGAGCGCGTAATCCGCGGCGTGTCGCTCAATCGCTTCATCAAGGCTGATGTTGAGGCGCTTGGCCATATCGGCGCAGACCTTCTCGCGGAAGCGCGGTCCATCGACCATCCCAGGCGCCACGCAATTGACGTTGATGTTGTACTGCCCGACTTCGAGGGCGAAGCTCTTGGTGATGCCACGCAGCCCCCATTTCGACGCCGAATAGGCCATGCGGCCGGCGCGTCCGCGCATGCCGAACGTGCCGCCGACATTGACGACCTTGCCGTAGCGCTGGCCGATCATGATCGGCAGTACGCTGTGCATGATGTGAAACGCGCCGTTCATGTTCAGCTTGATGATGTCGTCAAATTCGGCCGGCGTGGTTTCAACCCCGGTTTTGCCGATCGGGCCCGATCCGCCGGCGACGTTGACGAGAATGTCGACGCGGCCGCCGTAGGCAGCTTTGGCCTTTTCGGCGGCGTCTTCGCATTGCTGCGGATTGGTGAGATCGCAGGGCACGACGATCGCGCCGCCGCCGGCCGCCTTGATGGTGTTGGCGATGGGCTCGATGGCGGCGCTATCGCGTCCAACCAGCGCCAAATGCGCGCCCTCGGCCGCAAAAGCATGAGTGATCGCCGCGCCCATTCCCTTCGCCGGGCCGGTGATCACCGCAACCTTACCGTTGAGATTGAGGTCCATTGTGTCCTACCGCGACAAAAAAATCTTTTGCAGAAACGCGGCCGCTCCGCCCCCCGCGAAGCGGCGGCATCGAGCCGCCTCAGAACAGCTTTTTCGGCAGCTCATCGGCCGGGGGCAGGAACGCCGGCGTAAAGATTTCCTCCGGCTTCGGCGTGCGGGGTAGATTGTTGGCTTGGACCAGAATATCGATCGAGCGCTTCAGCCGGCTCATGTCGACATTGCCGAGCCCGATCTTGGCGATCTCCGGATGGTTCATCTCGAGCTTGAGCGTGGCGTCGAACCGTTCGCGCTCGACGGGGACTTTGATCAGCGGTTCGCGCTTGGCGACCGCGGCGACGGCTGCGTCAGGATCCTTGAGCGCATCCTCAACGCCGTGATTGATTGCGGCAACGAGCCCGCGCACAGCCGCTGGATTGTCCTTGGCGAGTTTCTTCGAGACGATGATGGCATTGGAATAGAGGTCCATGCCGTAATCGCCGTAATTGATGAAGCGGAGCTGCTTGTCCACGTCGACGCCGATCAGCTTGGCGGAAAAGCGGATGGTGTTGACGTAACCGAAGGCTCCATCGATCTGCCCCTGCATCAGCATCTGCTCACGCAAGTTCGGCTGCATGTTGGTGATGGTGATTTTGCTGCAGTCGATCTTGGTGATCTTGCAAAATGCCGGGAACAGCTTGAGAGCGGCATCGTTGGTCGAGCCGCCCAGGGTTTTCCCCTCCAAATCCTTCGGCGTCTTGATCGGCGAGTCAGCCTTCACAGCAATAGTGAACGGCGGCTGGTTGAACATGACGTAGACGGCGATCGGCGCGTCTTCGGGCTTTATGGCAGCAAACTGGATCAACGCATTGATATCGCCGAAGCCCACGTCGTACGTACCGTTGGCGACGAGCGGGATCGGAGCACCTGAGCCGTTGCCCTGATCAATCGTCATCTCGAGTTCCGGCGGCTTTGAAGTAGCCGCGATCGTCGGCCAGGAAAAACGCTCCTTGCGGGCCCTGGTATTTCCAGTTCAGCACCATTTTCAGCTTGGTTTCGGCGGCCGCAGGTGCGGCCGCGGCGAGCGGTGCGGCCATTGCGAGCGCGGCAGCGACGACGACGGCGGAGCGTCGGGTAAGCAAGGCCATGTGCGGGCTCCTGTTGGGGTTACATCTGGTCAGTGGCGTCGGCCCCGGCTTTGTTCGGCTCTGCGAGAGTTCACGGGCCCTGATCGCGAAACGCTGTTCCGAAGCTAGCCAGAATTAGTGTTGCCATCTGCCGCCGTTTTCTTGTTAGAGTGGTGCCGAAAAGGCACCGCTTTCGAATGACGGGTAACTGCATGAAGCATCTGCGGATTCTGAACTATGTGGACGAAGTTGCCCGCACCGGGTCGATCCGCAAGGCGGCCGGCCGGCTCAACGTCACCGCATCAGCGGTCAACCGGCGGATAGCCGATCTGGAGGACGAACTCGGCACCGCATTGTTCGACCGCCGTCCACGCGGCGTGCAGCTTACCGCGGCGGGTGAAGTCTTCGTCCACTATCTGCGCGGGCAGAACGGCGAAGTCGAGCGGATGAAATCCCAAATCGAGGACCTCAAGGGCTTGCGACGCGGCACGGTGCGCATTGCCTGCAGTCAGGCGCTGGCGCTCGATTTCCTGCCGCGACAGATCGCCGAATTTCGCAAGACCCATCCGCTGGTGTCATTTGACCTGCAGGTGGTCGACCACGAATGGGCGATGGCGGCGCTGGCAGCCTACGAAGTCGACCTGGTGATCGTTTTTCGGCCGGCTTACCTCGCCACCTTCCAGCCGCTGATGACGCTTGAACAGCAATTGGTCGTGGTCATGGCCAAAGACCATCCGCTAGCGTCCCGACGCCTGCTGCGTTTGAGTGACTGCGCGGCTTATCCGGTCGCCTTGCCATCGCGCACGATTGGCGGCCGGCAGTTGCTGGACGAGGTCTTGGCGCGCACGGGTCTGAGTTTCAAAATCGCCGCCGAATCCAACTCGTTCGAAATGCTGCGCGGTCTGGTTATTCGCGCCGGGCTGATCTCGTTCCAGATCAGCATCGGGACATTGCCAGTCGGCAACAAGCTCGGCGTGATCGCCCGCGAAATCGATGGCCGCGATGTGCCCCGCGCCAAGCTGGTGTTCGGACGGCTGCGCGGGCGCACGCTGCCGGTCGCGACTGCGGTCTTTGCCGAAAAGCTGACGCGCCATCTGGAGGCCATGCGCGCGGAATCGCCCGCGGGCGCGCTTGCGCAGTCTGCGGCGATACGGAAATCAGCGGTGGCCGCTGTCCGATAGGCGCTGCCTCAGCGCTCACTGGTCGTAATGACGCTCCAGTTCCTGCGCTTTCGCCATCAGGTCGACTGCAATCTCCTCAAGCCCGTGTGAGGTTGCCTGGTGCGGGCATGTACGGGCGAGCCGCGTGCAAGTCTGCGCGATCTCGCGCAGATAAGTTATCGTGTCCATCGTGGGGGTCCCGGTCGAATCCAAGATTCTATTGGTGTGGGCCTCACGTAGTGCAGACGGCCGGCAAAAACTTGCGATCTGGGGACAAAAACTTGTTTTGGCGTACCAAAGCGCGGCGTCAGTCGTCGCATCAGCGCCGCGCGCGCAGTTTAGCCGGCGCAGGCGGCGCCGGCTTTCGCCGTTGCGAACGAACCGCGCGCGGCGGGCGGCCGCTCCAGCGGCGAAACGCATGTGAGAACGCGCTGACCTCGGTGTAGCCGAGCATCCAGGCAATCCGGGAAATCGATAGGTCCGGTTCGGCCAAATGGTGCTTGGCGAGCGCGAAGCGCAAATCCTCGAGGATTTTGGCAAACGTGACACCTTCGGCGGCGAGCTTGCGCCGCAACGTTCGCGCGCTCATACGAAGCTTCTCGGCCACTCTTTCGATACCGGTTTGGCCATGCGGCAAGAGTGCGGCCAGCGCATTTTCGACATCTGCCTGGATCGCGCCCAACCGAGTCTTTCGTCGCGCCAGCACGTCTTCGCAATACTGGACCAAAAGCCGGTTGAGTTGGCGGTCGGCCTGCACGACCGGCAGTTTCGCCGCTTCGCCTGCAAATGAGACTTCATCCTGGTCCGCGCCGAATTCGACGGTGCGGCCGAAAAAGCTGTCGATCTCGGCGGATTCCGGGATGCGCTGATGGATAATCCTGACCTCAAGGGGCTGCAATTCGCGCCCGGTGATCTCCCGGCAGCAACGAGTGATGGCAGTGATCCAGGCCTCGATCTGATGCCGGTCCGACTGGCGCGATATGCCGGCATATTCGAAGCCGACGCGGAGAACCTGGCCCAGATCGGTTTCGAGCTTGATACCTTCGTTGAACATCGTGGAGCAGCGGGCGATCTCGCGCAGCGCATCGCCCAAAACTGCGGAAGATGCGGCGACGTAATACAGAAGTCCGGTGCGCCGGAGGTCCATTTCCAGGGCCACGTGGAAGCCAAGCAGCCGATCGTCGAGCGCTTGCGCCAGGAAGTTGAGGCATTTGATCTGGGACGCGACGCTGAGCCGAACGCTCTCGTCTTCGATGTCGCTCAAGGTGAGGCCGGCGCGCCGCAGCAGCGGCGAAAGATCAATGCCGGCGTTTTGCGCGTGCGTGCAGCAAAGCCGCGTCATCAGACCGGCGCAACTCGGAATCGCGCTTAACTGCTTCGCCGATGGCGCCCGGCTGTGCAAAGCCAGCCCCCGTCCAACAACCGACCAAACTTGCTTCGTAATCGCGAAAATTCCCGAGCCGGCGCGATGGCAAAAAGAACTGCGCGTCCGGGCGGAGGAATTCAGAATATCCACTTTGTGGTCTTGCCAACACCCCCGACGCCGACGCCAGCGCGATGACTGGACGGCAGGGCAAAAATTCGCTTGCGCTTCGGAACTTTCGCCGCGCATGCGGCTTACCTTCCCGACCGCACTTCCAAGAGGAACACAATGGCACAAGCCTCTACAAGACCTACGGATTTCGATCGGGCACTTGGCGATGCCAAGAAGCAGGCCAGCGGTGTCGCCAGCGCCTTCACGGACGCGGCGGAGGACGTTTACGGTCAGGCGCGCGAGAGCGCGGCCGACGTCCTCGATACCGCGCACACGGCAGCCCGCAAGACTGTCGGCTCCTTCGAGCAGGCGATCCGCAACACCATCGAGACGCAGCCCTACACGGCTGCCGCCATCGCACTCGGTATCGGCTGGCTGCTGGGGCGCATGCACCGGCCGCTTTAAGGTTTTCAAGGCGACGCGTAGGTCAAGTAGCGTATTACGTCGGGTAGCGTATGAAGTCCGGTCGCGGGAAGCCGCGGCCGGACTTTTTTCGGCTGAGCAGCTGTCGATCTCCGGCGTCTCGATCGGTTACACCCAGTGGCGACAAACCAGGCCGAAGACTTGCGGTCGCCCTGGATAGCTTCCTACACTGAGCGACAATCAGGGAAGGAAAACATGGATACGCGGCTCAAGGATAAGGTTGCGATCGTGACTGGCGGCGCGCGTGGTATCGGCACGGCCTTCTGTGAAGGCCTGGCTGCCGCCGGCGCCAAAGTGGTCGTTTCCGATGTGCTCGATGGCGGCCCGGTTGCCGAGCGCATCGCCGAAACCCAAAAGCGCGCGATTTACGTCCGCGCCGACGTCACCTCGAAGAAATCGGTCGAGAACCTAGTATCGGATACGGTGCGAGAGTTCGGCACCGTCGATATTCTGGTCAACAATGCGGGCCTGTTTGCCGACCTCCACCACAAGCCGTTCCTTGAGATCGACGAAGACGAATGGGACAAGGTGATGGCGGTGAACGTGCGCGGCACCTTCCAGTGCGCCAAGGCGGTCGCGCCCGTGATGATCGGGAACAAGAAGGGCCGCATCGTCAACATCGCGTCCGGCACCGCGTTTAAGGGCACGCCGAATCTTTTGCACTACGTGACCTCAAAGGGCGCTGTCGTGTCGATGACCCGTTCGCTGGCGCGCGAGCTCGGCCCGCACAATGTCTGCGTCAACGCCATCGCGCCGGGACTGACCATGAGCGAAAAGGTCAAGGTCAATCCGGAGTGGACCGGCAAGGCCAGCGCGGCCGGCATCGCAGCCCGCGCCATCCAGCGCGAACAACTGCCCGCCGATCTACTCTCGACGCTGATTTATCTGTGCTCCGACGACAGCAATTTCGTTACCGGACAGACCATCAGCGTCGACGGCGGCGCGCTGATGCGCTAGATCGCCGCCGGTGCGGCGGCATTTTTGTCAAGCGCCTTGAGGGCGTCCTCCAGCACCTTGCGGATACGGGCCGCATCGCTGGCGTCGATCATGTTGGCGTTGAGGTAGAAGTCCAGTCCGGTTTGATGCTCACTAAAAACCGTGACGGTCTGGCCGGTTGAATCAAGAATGCCACTGATCGCGTAGGGCACAACCTCGCGGCTGATCCCCTTCATGGTGATCGGCGGCAGCGCTTGGGCGACCACGGCGTCGCGAACCAGCGCGTAGGTTTCATAGCTGACCACGATGTGGCCGGCTTGCGCCACCGCCTGCAGGCGTGCGGCGAGATTGGCCTCGGCGCCGATGATCGTATAGTCCATCCGGTCATCGCTGCCGAAATTGCCGACGTTGCAATAACCGGTGTTGATGCCCATGCGCACCCGGAACGGCTGCTCGATGCCGGCGTTGCGCCATTTGGCGTTGAGCCCGGCGATACGATCCTGCATCTCGATCGCCATGCGCAGACACGCTTTGGCATCCTCGGCGTCGCCCCTCGTTTCCGGGTCGCCGAAAAAGATCAGCATGGCGTCGCCGACGAATTTGTCGATGGTGCCGCCATGGCTGAGCGCGATCTTGGACATTTCGGTGAAATATTCATTGAGCAGCGCGGTGATCTCTTCCGGTTGCAGCCGCTCCGTGGTCGCCGTGAAATCCTGAATGTCGGAAAAAAAGATCGTGAGCTTTTTCCGCTCGGTCTGGATGGTCACATCCTTCTGACCGCTGAAAATACTCTTATAGATCTGCGGCGACAGGTAACGGGAAATCTTCATCGACAGGGTGGCGAGAAACTCATTCGCCGTTTCCAATTCGCCGTTCATGCCCTGGATTATTGCGGCCTGGCGGCGCTGCAACGCGATGAAGATCAAGCCGACCAGTGCGACGAGCGCGAAGTAGGCCAAAAGGTAATTGAACGCAAAGATGTTGCCGATGATCGGTTGGGTGATGGTGACTTCCTGCATGCCGCGTACATCGCCGACCTTCCAGTCGCGCTTTGTGCTTCCCGGATGGGCGTTGTGGCAGCTCACGCACCCCTGGGCCATGATCACCGGCGCCACCCAGCGAACCTGGCCAACGAATGCAGAGTCCGATGAGGTTGAGATTATCTGATTTGGATTCTCGCGAAGACGGCGCAGCGCACTGGACTCGAATTGATCAAGCGTATGCGGCGCACGATTGGCGAACGGATAGTCGGACACGAAACGATAGCCGATGTTGTGCTGCTGCTCGTTGATGACTTTGCCGAGTTCCAGCGAAAGCGTTGCCGGAATGGGGATCGCGCCGGGGATATCTTCGTAATTGTGTACCACCTGGGTCGCGGTTCCCGGAGGAGCCGCCAGAATGCGTCCGACGACGTTGTTGGCGTAGTAGCTGCGGACGCTGCTGATGATCGAATTGACGTCGCTCGCCTGACGGCGGAGATCGCTGTTGGCGAGACTGCGCAGGTCCAACCAGACAGCGATCGGCAGACCCACAAGCAGCAGGACGACCAACAATACGAAAACAAACCCCATTTTTTTGGTGGCGGCGGCGTTCTTCACGGTTCTGACCTGCGCTTTCGTCGGTTGTTCTTAGTCGTTCAAATTCCTTACGAAAAATTCCTTACAAATATGACGATTTGCCCTCGGTTAATCTAATTTGTTCACTCGAATCTACTCAGCCGTCACTGCAAAAAGGCCAAGGTCTGCGGTTTTGGGTTCCCGCTCGGTGAACCGAGCTACTTCCAGTTCGCTAGAGGTTGACGGTACGCATTCCGCCTTCTTGGTACCGCTGACCGGCCGCGCCGCCGGTCGGGATCGCATCGTCGAGCGCTGCCTGATCGCCGGGAGTCAGCCGAACTTCGAGTGCGCCGAGATTTTGATCGAGGTAGCTGCGGCGCTTTGTGCCGGGGATCGGCACGATATCCTTGCCCTTGGAAAGAACCCAGGCGAGCGCCAATTGCGCCGGTGTGCACTGTTTGGCGCGGGCCAGTTCCTCGACTTTGCCAATCAGGCTGACGTTGCGCTGGAAGTTCTCACCCTGAAAGCGTGGCATGTTTCGCCGCGCGTCGTCGTCAGGCAAATCATCAAGCTTTTGGAAGCGCCCGGTGAGAAAACCGCGGCCAAGCGGGCTATAGGCGACAAAGCCAACGCCGAGCTCGCGAACGGTTGCAAGCAGCTCGCCTTCGGGGTCCCGGCTCCACAACGAATATTCAGTTTGCAATGCGGCGATCGAATGGACCGCGACCGCGCGGCGGATGGTCGACGGCGACGCCTCCGACAGGCCGAGATGGCGGACTTTTCCTTGACGCACCAAATCGGCCATGGCGCCGACCGTATCCTCGATCGGCGTCTTCGGATCGACTCGATGCTGATAGTAAAGGTCGATAACGTCGATGCCGAGCCGCTTCAGACTGGCCTCACAAGCTTGGCGAACATAGGCCGGGTCCCCCCTGACGCCGAGCATCGCGCCCTCGGGGCTGCGCGCCCATCCGAATTTCGTCGCCAAAACCAATTTGTCGCGGCGGCCGTGGATCGCCCGGCCGACCAATTCCTCGTTGCGGCCGACGCCGTACATGTCGGACGTATCGAGCATCGTCACGCCGCGATCGATGGCGTGATGAATGGTCGCAATCGCTTCCTCGTCGTCGCGGCCGGCGTAAAACTCCGACATGCCCATGCAACCGAGCCCGAGCGCGGAAACCTTCAGGCCCGAACGTCCGAGTTCACGCATTTCCATCATATGCTCCATGATCAATTTGGTGAGAAAGATCACCGCCCGATCAAATCCAGTCCTTCCACTTGAACCAAATCAGCGGCAGCAGCCCGGTGACGACGATCAAAGCCAGGGCATAGGGATAGCCCCAAGCCCAATCGTATTCCGGCATCCCCTTGAAGTTCATTCCGTAGATGCCGGCAACGAGAACGGGCGGGATTCCCACGACCGACGCGATGGTCAGCACCTTGATCACCTCGTTCTGGTCGATGCTGATAATGCCGGTCGCGGCATCCTGGAGGAGTTGCACCCGGCTGACGAGGCCCTCGGCAAAATGTACCAGCGAGGCAATGTCGGAGCTGACGACTTGCAGCCGATTTATCAGGTCGGACGCGATCCAATCGCGGCCGCGCTCGACGGTAAACTTGGCCATCCGGTCGACGCAGACCAGGGTGTAGTGAATGCGAGCCATCCGCTCGCTGGTGCGGCCGGTGCGGATCATGAGCCGGCGCAGCTGCGCCGTTTCTCGCGATAATTTCAGCACAGGAGCATCCGGCCGAAATATAACATGCGACGCGTCGTCGAGATCGCGGCCGCTGCCCTCGAGCATATCGGCCAAGCGATCGACCAGCACCTCAAGGAGCCTGACAAAGGCCAAAGCCGGCGAGCATTGCTCGCTCGCGCCTAATTCGGCGATCACCGCGTCGAACGCCATCGATTTTGCGAAACGCACGGTCAGGAGGACTTCTTTGGCGAGCACAAATCCGGTAGGCACCACGATCCATGGCCCATCATCGGCGGTAAAGATCAGCGGTGCGGTCAAATAAAGCGCGTTGTTCTCGATGCGAGCCCGGCTGGTTGTTTCAATTTCGACGATCTGCTCTTTGGTCGGCACGTGTAGTCCAAAAGCCTGCTCGAACGCTGACCTTTCCGCGTCGCTGGGATCGAAAAGGTCCACCCAAGCCGCATTCTTGAGCGACGTGCCGTCGGCACGCGGGGTGGGATAGGCGCCGAGCATGACTGACCGTCCGAAAGGGTGCGTGGCGCATGCATGTACATGGTCCCGCGCGAGCGCGGTACCCCGTTTCGGAGCAAAGCTGACCGTGCTGTCGAAAGCCCCTTAGTGCCGGCTCTTGCTCACCATCCCGATGAGGACGCCGATGCCGATCGCCACCGCCAGTGCAAAGAACGGATGCCGCTCGGTCTCGCCGGAGACCGTCGTCAGTGCGCCGCGACCAAGCCGGGCTCCGACTTTGGTCGCATCCCGGCCGACTTCCGCCGATTGGTCGCCCAGTGCGCTCGTGCTTTGGCGAAAGCGGTCCGCCCATCCGAACAATGCGGATGCAACGGCATCGCCAAGGCCCTCGGCTGTATCCCTTGCATGGGTCGAGGCTCGTGCGCCGATCTTCTCCAAATTCTTCTCGAGCGACCGCAAACGCCGTTCGATTTCCCCAACCTCGGCAGAGACGGCGCGGGTGTATCTCGACGAACCTGACATGAAGCGCATCCTTTTGAGGGAATAGAACTTTGTGACGAAGCAACGCTGCATCGCGAGCGTTGGTTCCGGGAGCGGCGTGAATGGGGACGGAGAGACGCACTCCCGGATCGCGTCGAAAATCTTGTGCTTTTTACCATAACCTTCTGGAATCATTGAAAAAGCCGTTAATCAGCCGTTAAACGCACGGCCTTACTTTCATGCTCTGGCCGGCGACCTGCGCCGGGCATCGCGCCGGTTAAGGCGTGGCTGTCTTCGTGAAAGTGGCGTTGGTCGAGTTCAGTATGGCGTGCGGTCGCACCATTCGAAGGGCGTTTGCGCTCGGCCTGGCCGCTTTTGCCATAGCGTTTGCCAACCTTTCACCGTCTGTGGCGGATCCAGCGAACGGCGATGTCAAAGTAAACGTCACCGGCGGTTATGCCCGGCTCCTTTTCTTAATTCGGGATGACGTCGACGCCACTGCGCGCATGGCCGGTAATGTTTTGATTATCGGCTTTTCCCAACCGACCCCCGCGCGTGTTGATCGTCTCTCTGCGCAGGCGCCGGACTACATCGGCGCGGCACGACGGGATCCCGACGGCCGGGCCGTGCGGATGGCAATTGAGCGCAAAGTAAAACTCAATTCGATCAGGGCCGGCGAAAAGTTCTTTGTCGATTTGCTGCCGGACACCTGGACCGGAGAGCCGCCCGGACTGCCGCAGGACGTCGTCGAAGAACTGGCACGCCGCGCGCGCGAAGGCGAACGGCTGGAGCGCCTCGCGCGCCAGAGTGCGATGGCGAAGAAGCCACCTCCGGTGCGCGTGCGCGTGGCTAGTCAGCCGACCTTCATGCGCTACGTGTTTGACGTCCCCGATCAGACCGCGGTGACCGCCGACCGCGCCAAAGATCGCCTGACGCTGACCTTCGAAGCGCCGATCACGTTCGATCTCGCCGACGCGGAAGCAACGTTGCCGGCTTCGGTCGCGTCGATCAACGCCGAGCTCGAACAGGATACGACGCTGGTCCGTTTTGGCTTTATTTCCAAGGTCGATGTCCGCACCTTCCGCGACGGCAAGAGCTACGATGTCGATGTCGTCATCCCCGATCAAAAATCGGAGATGCATGGCGGGGGCGCTGGAAAAGCGCTGCCGACCGTAGCACTTGAGTCCGCCACGTCCGAAAAAGCTCCCGCCGAAGCGGCGGCTTCCCGCGCTGTTGCGGCCGCTGCGGCGGCATTTGGAGAAAGGCCGAAGGTCACAGCGCCTGCGACCATTCCGGCTGAGAGTAGGGCCCCTTCGGGCGCTCCCGTCTCGCCAGATGCACCGCCGCAGTCGAATGCCCCGGCAATGGCACCTCCGCAGGAACCGAAGTCTCCTTCTTCGGAAGCAAAACTCGCTCACCAGCCGGAAGTGAAACCTGCCTCGCAGGAGGCGAAGCCAGTTCCGGCCGCCGCCGCGGCTGCCGCTCAGGAAGCAAAGACCATCCCGCACGAACCAAACACACCCTCGCAGGAGGCAATGACTCCCGCGCAGGGCGCGAAAACTCTCTCGCAGGAATCAAAAACTCTCGCGCCCACGCCGCTCCCGCCAACCGCAGCGGGGCCAAAGGCGGCAGAGGACTCGCCGGCGCCGCAACGTCAATCAGTCGCCGCGCCGCGCGCTCGCCCAAACGCCGGAGACAAGGCCGGAGATGCCGTCGCGGTCGATGTGTCGCGGGAAGGCGCCAATCTGAAATTGTCATTTCCTTTCGCCGCCCCCACCGCGGCTGCAGTTTTCATGCGTTCCGATACCCTGTGGGTCGTATTTGATACGAAATTCTCGATCGACGTCTCCGCCCTCGATGGCGATCCAAGCCGAACCATCCGCGGCGCCGAGTTCATCCGCGCGGCCGACACCGCCGTCGTACGCATTCGGCTTGATCGTCCGCATCTATCGAGCGTCAGCACGGAGGGAGCGGGATGGGTCATAACCATCGGTGACACGGTTTTCTCCCGTACTCGCCCGCTGGACCTGATCCGCAACATGATCGGCGCCAATCACGCGAGCGTCGCGGTTCCGTTCGACGATCCGCACCAGCAGCACCGCATCCGCGATCCAGACACCGAAGACGATCTATTCGTGGTCACAGGCTTCGCGCCGGTCCGCGGCTTCATCAATGAGCAGGACTTCGTCGAATTCCATGTGCTGGCTTCGACCCAAGGCGTGGCCGTGGAGCCGCTCGCCGATGACGTGAAAGTGGAAACTGCGCCCGACAAGATCGTCGTCACCCGGCCCAGTGGTCTGACGCTTTCAAGTTCTCTGCATAGTGTGTTGCGCGGGAGCGGATTGCGGCCGGCGATGTTCGATTCACAGCTCTGGGGATTTGACCGGGAGTCGACTTATATCGAACGGCAAGCGCATCTGATTGATGCGGCGTCGGCCGCGCCGCCGGGCAAGCGCCTGTTGCCGGAGCTTGATCTCGCGCGCTTTTACATCGCTCGCGACATGTATCCGGAGGCTAAGGGCGTGCTCGACGTTGCCTTGTCGGATGATCACAAGGCGACGGGCGATGTCACCGCGAGCGTGCTTCGCGCCGTGACGGAAGTCATGATGAACCGGCCCGACGATGCGCTCAAGGACCTCGCTGCGCCCGCGATCGGTGATCAGCACGATGCACCGCTTTGGCGCGCGCTCGCGTATGCATGCCAGGGCAAATGGGCGCAGGCGCGCGAAAGCTTCAAGCGCGTCGAGGCGACCATCGCCACCCTTCCAATCGAGCTGCAACGGACCGCGCTCAAGGATGAGATGCGTGCCGCAATCGAGGTCGGCGATTTTGCCACCGCATCCGACCAACTCAACGACCTTCAGACGATTGGCTTGCCGCGCGAATTGCAGCCGGCGATGTCGGTGCTCATCGGACGATTGTCCGAGGGAATGGGCCGCAAGGAGGACGCGATCGCAGCGTACCAGACTGCGGCGGATTCCTGGGATCGTCCGGCCGCGGCGCAAGGCAAACTGCGCGAAGTCGCTCTGCGGTACGCGCTCGGCGACCTGAAGCGGGAAGATGTTATCTCCCAACTGGAAACGCTCACCACGATCTGGCGCGGTGACGAAACCGAAGTGGAGGCGCTGAAAGTCCTGGCGCGGCTCTACACCGAGGAAGGCCGCTACCGCAACTCATTTTATGTGATGCGCAGCGCCATGGCGGCGCATCCGAATTCGGACATGACCCGGCGCATCGAGGATGAGGCGGCGGCGACGTTCGAGGCGCTGTTTCTCAACGGCAAAGGCGACGGCTTGCCGGCCATCGACGCGCTCGCGTTGTTCTACGATTTTCGCGAGCTGACACCGATCGGCCATCGCGGCGACGAGATGATACGGCGGCTCGCCGACCGTCTGGTATCCGTGGACCTGCTCGATCAGGCTGCCGAACTGTTGCAATATCAGGTCGATCGCCGATTGCAGGGGGCCGCGCGCGCGCAGGTGGCGACCCGGCTTGCCGTCATTTATTTGATAAATCACAAACCTGATCGTGCACTGGCGGCGCTGCAGGGAAGCCGCAGCGGCGATCTCGCCAACGAACTGCGCAATCAGCGCCTGCTTCTTGAAGCGCGGGCACTTTCGGACCTCGGCCGGCATGATCTGGCGCTCGAAGTTGTCGCCCGTCTGGAAGGCCGCGAGGTTGTCAGATTGCGCTCCGACATTTTATGGGCGGCGCGTCGTTGGGGCCCGGCGGCCGAGCAACTCGAACTCTATTACGGTGAGCGCTGGAAGGACTGGAAGCCTTTAAACGAGATCGAGCGCGCGGACATTTTGCGCGCCGCGACGGGCTATGCTCTGGGCGAGGATGCGCTGGGGCTGGGCCGCTTCCGTGAGAAATACGCGGCGAAGATGGCGCAGACGCCCGATGCGCGCGACTTCGAAGTCGTTTCGGCGCCGCTCGGCACCAGCGGCGCGGAATTCCGCAACATCGCCCACGCGGCAGCTTCGGTGGATACGCTGGAAGGCTTCTTGCGCGATATGCGGGCGCGCTATCCGGAGGCGAGCCCGGCGCCACCTGCGCCGGCAGTTCAACCGCCCGCACCGACTTCTTCCACTCCGCCACAGACTCGCCCAGCGACCACCGGATCGGTGCCCAGCGCTGCCGCGCGTGGCAAACCAAGAACTGCCCAGCGGTGAGTCCGGAAACGCAAATGCCCGCGACAAGCGCGGGCATTGCGTGGCAGAAATCTGCCGTTCCTTTGCTTCAAATACTCAGTGGTGCATGAAAATCGCCAGCAAAATGATGATTGGCAACGGAATACCAAGCAGCCAAAGCAATAACCCACGTCCGAAACCCATTGTGGTGTCTCCTCAGCAAATTTGGATGTCAGCTTAATAACGCTGGCCGGCTGCAAGAGTTCCATACCAAGAGTTCCGTACAAAGAGAGCGAGACGCATTCTCCGGCGGCGCGCCGGTAGCTTGAATGCGCTATCGTTGCTCCTTTCAACGAGCAAGCGATTCTGTTCAGGCGAGGGACAATGAGTGGACATCAGTCCGGAACGAGAAGCGGAGATGCCCTGGCAAATGTCCGCACCGATGTCGTCGGCAGCCTGCTCCGGCCGGCTGCGGTGCGGGAGGCGCGCGTCGCCCTCGATGACGGCAAGCTTACCCCCGAAGCATTGCGCGCCATTGAGGACGATGCAGTTCGAGACGCGGTGTGGTTGCAGGAAGACATCGGGCTCGATGTCGTTACCGATGGCGAAATGCGCCGGCTGAATTTTCAGGACAGCTTTGGCGCGGCGGTCGCCGGCTACGACACCGAGCGCTCAACGTTGAAAGTCTACGAACAGCGGATCGAAGGCGCAGCGCCCGGGCAACGCTGGGATATTCCGACGATGGGTGACGCCGGGACTGCGGTCGCGCACCGCCGGCCGACAAGGACGCGTCTCACGCTTCAACACAATGTACCGCTCGATGAATACCTCTTCGTCCGTGAGGTCGCGGTAAAGCCGGCCAAGGTTTCGCTGATCGGTCCGGACCGGATTTCCCAGCGTTTTGCATATGAAAGTTCAACATCGGTCTATCGCGACATGGGCGCGTTTTTAGCAGACGTGGTCGCAATCGAGCGGCAGATCGTGACGAGCCTCGTCGACGCAGGATGCCGCTACGTCCACATCGACGCGCCAGGCTTTACGGCCTATGTCGATGAGCCTTCGCTTCTGCAGATGCGGGCCCGGGGCGAAGACCCGGAGCGGAATCTCGATCGCTCACTCAAGGCCGAAGCGGCGGTGATCGCCGACTACCCTGGTATTGTGTTCGGCATCCACCTTTGCCGCGGCAATCAGCGCAGCATGTGGCACCGCGATGGAACCTATGACGCGATCGCGGAACGGTTGTTCAATGTACTGCCGCACCAGCGATTCCTGCTCGAATATGATTCGCCTCGCGCCGGGAGTTTCGAGCCGTTGCGCTTCGTCCCGAAGGGAAGGGTGGTCGTGCTGGGGCTCGTCAGCAGCAAGGTTGCAGAACTCGAAAGTGTCGACGAACTCAAGCGGCGCATTGACGAAGCAAGCCGTTTCCTGCCGATCGAGCAACTGGCGATCTCGCCGCAATGCGGCTTTGCCTCGGACGTGGTCGGCAATCTGCTCAGCGCCGACGATCAGAAGCGAAAGCTGGAGCGCGTCGTCGAAGTCGCGCGTCAGGTCTGGGGATAACTGCCGGCGGGATACACAGCCATCGTCGATCGCGCGTCGTCACGTTCCGTAGCTCTGAATGAGCGAGCCGGCAACTAGCGACCAGCCGTCGACCAAGACAAAGAAGATCAGCTTGAACGGCAGCGACACGACGACCGGAGGCAGCATCATCATGCCCATCGACATTAGAACCGACGCGACCACGAGGTCGATGATCAGAAAGGGCAAGAACAGCAAAAATCCGATCTCGAAAGCGCGCTTGAGCTCAGAAATCATGAAGGCCGGAATAAGTACGCGCATCGACAAATCTTCGGGCTTCTGCGGCTGCTTCTCGCCCGACATGTCGACAAACAACTGCAAGTCCTTCTCGCGGACGTTTTTCTCCATGAAGCTGCGCAATGGTCCCGATGCGCGTTCTAGTGCTACGGGGACCGTGATCTCATTGGCGATCAGCGGCTTCACGCCGGCGTCGTAGACGCGGGTCAGTACCGGCCCCATCACGAATGCGGTGAGGAACAACGCGAGCGAGATAACGACCGAATTGGGTGGCGACGTCGCGGTCCCGAGTGCGGTGCGCAGCAGCGACAGCACGACGACGATCCGTGTGAACGAGGTCATCATGACCAGGATCGACGGCGCGAGCGACAGCACCGTCATCAGCGCGATCAGCTGGATGATGCGTTCGTTCAGCCCGCCTCCGCCAGCGGCGCCTTGACCGAGATTGATGCTGATATCTTGCGCGGCGAGCGGCGTCGCCGAAACTATGAGAGCCGCTACTGAGACCGCCACCGTTTGTACACGGACGCGGCGGCCCCAAAGTGATGTCATCAGTTCGTTTTGCCTGGTGGACGGCCTAGCAGACTGGCCATCTCTTGTTCGAGGGTATCGTAGATTGCCTTGCCTTCCTTTGCTTTGGGGGCAGGGCGGGGAGGTCTTGCTTCGGCTGGACGCGTGGCCCGCGGTAATGGCGGCGGCGAGCCTGGCGTTGGCGAAGCGGGCGGTTCAGCGGCTTCCTCAGCCACTGCGGTAGACTCGACGGGCGGCGGCGATGTCGGAGCGACAACCGGCGGAGGCGCCGATGCAGGCGGTGAAAGCGTTGGGGCTTCGCGCGCCTCGGTGGATTTGGGTTTGCGCAAAGCCGCTTCGAGCCGTTGCGCCATCTCGGCGAGATTCTGATCGACCGCGGATGGCGCCTCCGGCTCAGCCGACGGCGCGGGCAGGCGCGGCTCAGAGCGCGCCTCCGCACGAGGTTCATTTGGCTGCGGCCGAACCGGTCCAGCCGGACGGTTGCGCGGGAGCAGCGGCGGGACTGGACCGGCTGCGAGATCTTCGGCCAGCGCCGCCAGTGCTTCGCGCTGTGGGCGAGGCGGCGTTTCCGGCAGCGGCGGCGGCGGCGGAAAATTTCGTGGCTCTTCTTGGATCGGCTCGAACTCGCGGACCGCGACGTGGCGGAGCGGGCGGGAGCGGCGGGCCTGCCGGCTCCGGTTGCAACGGCCAGGAGCCATTCGACGGCGCTTCGGGTAGGGGAATGACGCGGGGCAGGGTATCAGCGGCGACAGGCGGCCGCGCTGAAGGCGCGTCACGCGCAGCCGGTGTTGCCCGCACGATGTTCGCTTCGACCACGACATCGGTCGGTCCGCCAATCATCAGGAGGTGCTCGACATTGTCGCGGCGAACAAGAATGAGCCGCCGGCGGGCATCGACACTGGCGTAATCAATGACTGCGAGTCGCGGCTGCCGTCCGCGCGTCGTGTTGCTGAGGCGACCGCCGCCGAATCTTCGCACCGCCCACGCGGTCGCGCCGATCAATCCCAGTACAATCAGAAATGCCAAGAAAAACCGCACGGCGAGTGGCATTTCCGCGCCGAACACGTCGAACATTCGCCCTACTCCCCGTGTCGCCGCTGCCGCCCATTGGAACTCCAATGGTTAACAGCGCCGGTAACTTTTGCCGTGCCGAATACTAACAAAGAATTAAGGCGGCCGAGCAAACTCACCGCCGATCCCCGTACCACAACACTTCTCATGGTAAACGGCGGTTTAATGGCAAATCTGGGCGGCGCGCGCCTTTAACTCGCCATTAACCATGACCTCGGCAAAGTCTGCCCAGTTCGATCAACGCTGAGGCAGGGCCGATGCCAATCTCAGACATCCCGATTCTCTCGATGTTGCGCACGCGCATGCAGTGGCATCAGGAGCGCCAGCAGGTTCTCGCCGAGAACGTTGCTAACGCGGACACCCCGAATTACCGGCCGCGCGATCTGGCGCCGCCAAATTTCGAAAGCGCGCTGCAAACCGTTTCGCTGCCGCTCGCAACCACCGCGCCCGGTCATATCGCTGGCGCCGGCGGCAATGGAACGCCGTTTGCCGAAGGGCACGACCCGCACTTCGAGGTGCGTCCGCGGGGCAATGGGGTGAGCCACGAAGACGAAATGCTCAAGCTCTCCAGCAACCAGATGGACTACGACGCGGTGACATCGATCTACACGCACAGCATCGGTTTGATCAAAACGGCGGTCCGATGATGTCGCAAACTGATGGCTCGTAAAGGAATTCGGAGACCGCGATCATGATGGACTTCATCAAATCGATTGCGATTGCCGCCACCGGAATGCGGGCACAAGGCGGCCGCATGAAGATAATTTCCGAAAATATCGCCAATGCTGACTCGACCGCGACGACGCCGGGCGGCAACCCATACCGCCGGCGAATCGTGACCTTCCGTTCCGAGCTTGACCACGAGCTTGGTGCGAATGTGGTGGCGATGGGCCGCGTAGCTCCCGACAATTCGGATTTCCAGGTCAGGCATGAACCCGATAATCCGGTCGCCGACACCAACGGAGACGTCAAATATCCGAACGTGAATCCGCTGGTCGAGATGACCGATTTCCGCGACGCACAGCGTTCCTACGAAGCCAATCTCAACGTCGTCAGCGCCACCAAACGCATGCTTCAGCGTACCCTCGATATTATCAAAACTTAAGGTGAACCATGCCGATACCGGCTGCCGCCGCCGCTAATGCCTATGCCGCGCTCGCGCGCATGGGCGAACAAACCAAGAGTCTCGCTGGCGACGCCGCCGCCCAGGCGGGCGGGCCAGATTTCGGCGCGATGCTTAAAGACGCGATGGACGGCGTAACCGCGGCCGGCCGCAAGTCGGATGTACAAGCCAATGCTGTGGCGACGGGCAAGGCCAACATGATCGACGTCGTCACTGCAGTTGCGGAGAGCGAGACCGCGGTGCAGGCGATGGTATCGGTACGCGATAAGGTGATCGCGGCCTACGAAGAGATTTTAAGAATGCCGATCTGAATTCTTCGCGCGACGGCATTTGTTTGTGAGAGAAGTGCGGGGTAGGGGGAGCAAATGAGCGGACCGGAAGTGTTGGACGTGGCGCGCGATGCGATCGTGACGCTTCTGCTTGTCTCGGCGCCGTTGATGCTGGTGGGATTGATCGTTGGCGTCGCCATTTCGCTGTTTCAGGCGCTCACGCAAATCCAGGAATCGACGCTGGTTTTTGTGCCGAAAATTATCGCGATCTTTCTCACGCTTCTGATTGCGCTGCCGTTTATGGCAGACGTGCTTCACGCAAGCTTTATGCGCATCACGGCCCACATCATCGGCGGTTGAGCGGAATAGTGTAGGGGAGGCCGCGTGCGGATCGATCTGTCATTCCTGCCTGCGATCGCCGCCGCTTTCCTCCTGGTTTTCGCTCGCGTTGGCACCATGCTGATGCTACTCCCGGGTCTCGGTGAACAGAACCTCTCAGCGCGCATGCGGCTGACATTCGCGCTGGTTCTCGCTGCCGTATTGCTGCCGCTTCATCGGGACGCCTATCACATCGACCCCGCCGCGCTCGGGCCGGCGCTGGTCATGCTGGTGGAAGAGATTTTGATCGGCGCGACGCTCGGCATCACCGCGCGCCTCACCATTTCCGCGCTCGAGGTGGCGGGCTCGGTCATTGCCCAGCAGCTCGGCCTTGGGTTTGTGACCGCGGTCGACCCAACCCAGGGCACGCAGGGGCTCCTCGTCGGCAATTTTCTGACCATGCTCGGCATTACCCTGTTCTTCGCGACCGACATGCATCATCTGGTTATCGCCGCGCTCAATGACAGCTACGATCTGTTCGCGCCGGGCGAAATGCCGGCGACCGGTGATGCCGCAGCGCTGATCACGCGAACCGTCTCCGGGGCTTTTCGCATCGGCATCCAGCTGTCCGCGCCGTTTTTGGTTTTCGGGCTCGTGTTCAATATCGGGCTCGGTGTGTTGTCGCGGCTAATGCCGCAAATGCAGGTGTTCTTCGTCGCGTTACCGCTGTCGATTTTGCTTGGCCTTATTTGTTTGGCGGTGGTGCTCGGCGGGATGATGGGGTTTTTTCTCGACTATGCGGGCGGCGTCATGCAGGCGCTGGCGCCGCACGGGTAAGCGCCGGCTATGGCCGAAGAGGATCGCGACGGCGGCGAACATACAGAAGACCCGAGTCCGAGGCGGCTCGAGGAAGCCATTCGGCGTGGCGACGTTGCCAAAAGCCCGGAAGTCAATACCTGGTTCATGATTGCCGGCGGCGCGCTGATGATCATGCTGTTTGCGGAGCCGATGGCAACGAGCCTTCAGGCCACATTCCGCGGCCTGCTCGCCAAGTCTTATCAAATTCCCACCGACGGGCCCGCTTTGGCAGCACTTATGCAGAAGCTGGCGGTAACCGTGGTCTCTGCGTTCGGCATCCCGCTCGTGCTGCTGGTGATTGCGGCTCTTGCCGGCAATGTCGTTCAGCACCGCTTGGTGTTTTCGATCGAGCCGATCAAGCCGCAACTGTCGCGGATTTCGCCGCTCGCCGGCGCTGCGCGGCTGTTCTCGCGGCAGGGATTTGCGAATTTCGCCAAGGGCCTCGCCAAGCTCTTGCTGGTCGGCGCAATTATGGGGGCCCTGATATGGCCGCAGCGCCACTTCTTGAGCGGCCTTATCAGCTACGATCCGGGCTCTATTCTGCCGTTCACGCGCTCGCTGATCATGCAGATGCTGGGCGCGGTGGTCGCTGTTCTCGCCATCGTCGCCACTGCCGACTACCTGTTTCAATACCGCCAATGGTTCGAGCGGCATAAGATGTCACTGCAGGAGATGAAGGAGGAGTTCCGGCAGACCGACGGCGATCCGGTCGTCAAAGGCAAACTCCGGCAATTGCGCATGGCGCGGATGCGCAAGCGCATGATGTCGGCGGTGCCGAAGGCTTCGGTGGTCATCACCAATCCGACCCATTTCGCCATCGCGCTGAAATACGAGCGCGGCATGAACGCGCCGATCTGCGTCGCCAAAGGTATCGATTTGATTGCCCGCAAGATCCGCGAAGTCGCGGAAGCCCACGACGTGCCGGTGGTCGAAAACCCGCCGCTTGCGCGCGCGCTGCACGCCACCGTCGAGATCGATCAGGAAATTCCGCAGGAACATTATCGCGCCGTGGCCGAAATCATCGGCTACATCATGCGGCTGCGCGGGCTGGTGAACCGGCCGAGGCCGCTGTGACGTGCCTTTTAATGCCTCTTGCGCGCAGACTGCGTACAAGGCACGAGAGATTCCGTTGAGTCGCGCTGCTGGGCAGGAAGGGAGCACGATGACCACCCAGGGCATCACGCAGGATTCGATGGCGATCGCCCGCAAAGCGGTTGATCGCAGCGCCGGCGGAGCGCGCGGGGGCAGTATTGTCCTGGTGTTGCTCGTTGCCGGCGTTTTGGTCGCGGCAGCGACCGGCTTCGTGGTGCTCGGCCGCGGCAACGCCGAGCCGTATATCCTCGGGTTTCTGGCGCTGCTCGCCACGGTAGGGGTGTTTTCGCTCTTTGCTTTCGCCGCGGGCATCTTGCGGCTGTCGGCGGCTGAAGCCGCCAACCCGCTGATCAAGTCCGTGATCGATCAAGCTATCGACGGCATTCTCGTCACTGACGGTGATGGGCGGGTCGTGTACGCCAATGCGGCCTATCTCGATCTCATCGATGCGACGAACGCGAATGACATGCGGCCCGTCGAACGCGTGTTCATCGGCGATGCGGATGCGTCCGAGGCGATCTACCGGATGCTCAAGGCGGCGCGTGAAGGAAAGCGCCTGCAGGAGGAAGTGCGTGTCGCCGGGATCAAAGGCCGACCGGCGCGGTGGCTACGGCTGCGCGTGCGGCCGCTTGGCGAAGAAGGCCGCGCGCGCCGGCTGACCGTTTGGTCGCTTTCTGACGTGACCCGTGAGCGTGAGCGTCAGGAAAATGTTTTTCAAGAATTGCAGCATGCCATCGATTATCTCGATCATGCTCCAGCCGGCTTTTTTTCCGTCAATACCGCTGGCGACGTCGTCTATCTCAACGCCACGCTGGCCAATTGGCTCGATCAGGATCTTGCTCAGGTCGGATCTGGTGGTCTTAAGCTGAGCGACCTCGTTGCCGGTGACGGGGCGGCGTTGCTAACGACGTTGCGCGCCGCGGCGGGGGAGATCAAGACCGAGGTGCTCGATCTGGATCTGAAGACCCGCAGCGGACGCACGCTTCCGGTTCGCCTGTTTCACAAAGTCGCTTTCGGCGGCGACGGCATAGCTGGAGCCTCGCGCACTTTGGTTCTCAATCGCGCGCGCGACGACGGCACCGATCCGCAGCGCGCGGCGGAAATCCGCTTCATGCGCTTTTTCCACAACACGCCAATGGCGATAGCCACCGTGGACAGAACCGGCCGTATCGTCCGCAGCAATCCGCTGTTCGCGCGATTGTTCCACAGCGCACTCAGCGCGGAAGGCGGCGCCCGCTCGATCGGCGCCGTCATCGCGGAACGCGACCGGGCTGCGCTTGAGGACGCCATCGGGGCGGCGGCTGGAGGCAAGGGCGACATTCCGCCAGTCGATGCCGCGCTCGCGGGAGAGGGTGAGCGGTTTGGGCGCTTCTATGTCACCCCGGTCGAGGAGGCCGAGCGGGACCAGGAAGTGGCCATCGTCTACACGCTGGAAACCACCGCACAGCGTGAACTCGAGAACAGGCTCGTTCAGCAGCAGAAAATGGAGTTGATCGGCCAACTCGCCGGCGGCATGGCGCATGACTTTAACAACATGCTCAATGCCATTATTTTGGCTACTGATTTCCTGCTTAATGCCCATAAGCCGACCGATCCGTCCTTTAAGGACATCATCGAGATCAAACAAAGCGCCAACCGGGCGGCCAGCCTGGTGCGGCATCTGGTGGCTTTCTCGCGTAAGCAGACACTGCGCCCGCAGGTGCTCGATCTCGGTGAAGTACTCAGCGATCTGACCCTCGTGCTGCGCCGGCTGATCGGCGAGAAGGTCGCCCTCGAGGTTGTGCACGGTCGCGATCTGTGGCCGGTCAAGGTCGACAACCTGCAGTTCGAGCAGGTGATCATGAATTTGGCGGTCAATGCGCGCGACGCCATGCCGGGCGGTGGCCGGCTGGAGATCCGCAGCGCTAACGTGACCGCCAAGGAATGCGCACGCTACCAAAGCAAGGGTATGCCGGCGGCCGATTACGCACTGGTCGAAGTCAGCGACACTGGCACCGGCATTCCCGAAGCCATCCGCGGGAAGATTTTCGAACCGTTCTTCTCGACCAAGGACGTCGGCAAGGGCACCGGCCTTGGTCTGGCAACTGTGTATGGGATCATCAAACAGACCGGCGGCTTCGTCTACTTCGACTTGGTTGAAGGCACGGGCACTACCTTCCGCATCTTCCTGCCGCGCCATGTCGCCGACGCCCGCGAGCAGGCGCCCAAACGCTCCGCCGAATCCACGGGCCCCGAAGCGCCCGCAGTTTTCGACGCGCTGGTCGCGGCTGACCAAGTCAAGCGCGCCGCCAGCGTCGATCTCACCGGCCACGGGACTATTCTTTTGGTTGAGGATGAGGAAGGCTTGCGCGCACTCAACGCCCGCGGCCTGAAATCGCGCGGTTACACCGTGCTCGAAGCTGGCAACGGCATCGAGGCCATTGAGGTTATCGAGAAATCCAACCGGGCGGTCGATCTCGTGGTCTCCGACGTGATGATGCCGGAGATGGATGGACCCACCATGCTGCGGGAATTACGGAGCCGCCATCCTGACCTGAAAATCGTCTTTATGTCCGGCTATGCGGTTGACGCCTTCGAAAAGAGTCTTCCCGATCTTGGCCAGTTCGCATTCCTGCCTAAGCCTTTCACGCTCAAAGACCTGGTCACCGTCGTAAAGGAAACGCTCGCGGCGTGATCGGCTATTGCTGTGCCGGCGCGTCGTCGTGGCAGGATTGCGGGGTGGGCGCGGTATCGTGCCGCCAGACCGGCATGCTGCACTTGTCACAGGCAGCGAGTGTAAGAGCAAATCCCGTCACGACGAGCATTTGCAGCGCGCGCTGACTGGCGATACGCACGATTTTAGGCACCCACCAAGCGACCCATCGCAGTTCGCCGCCCTGTTGCATCAAGTCCTGCATCCCGTAACCATAGCGGTCGACTACGACCTTGTTGCGGCGGCCGTGAATATAGGAGCGTATCGCCCACCGATTTCCATTATCTTACCGCCGGAACGGCCGCGACGCCCGGATTGCGGCTTAAGGAGAGAGGAAAACGCACATGGACATCCGCCCCTGCGGCTCTACGCCGTCGCGCCAAGCGCCGGCCCAATATTTCACGGGCATCGTCTGGCAGGATCCGATCATCGAGGCGCCGATGCCGCCGGATGACGTGCGCGCGACGCTGGTGCGCTTCGATCCCGGCGCGCGCACCAACTGGCACACCCATCCAGCCGGACAAACTCTTTATATTATTTCCGGTATTGGCAGGGTGCAGAGCGAGGGCGGGAAGGTGCGGGAAGTGCGCGCCGGTGATGTGGTCTGGTTCCCGCCGAATACCAGGCATTGGCACGGCGCCAGCCCGGTCGCTGGAATGGTGCACATGGCTATCACCGGAGTGAGCGGCAGCAAATTCGTCGACTGGATGGAGAAGGTGACCGACGAGCAATATAAAGCTGCATGACGTTAGGCCCTGCGGTATCCGAAAGTTTGGAGAAATCATGATCCACAATAGTGCACTGGCATTTTTCCTTTCCGCAGCCATTGTTGGCTCGGCGTTGACGCCCGCGAGCAATGCTTTTGCAGAGAGCAAATTTGACGGCTCGTGGAGCGTTGCCGCCTACACCACAACCGGATCGTGCGAAGCCTCTTACCGCTTCAGTGGGCAAATCGTGAATGGCGATATCTCGTACGCTTATGGTTCGCTCGAAGTCACCGGCCGAGTTGAACCGAATGGAAACACGTTCGTGCGGATTACAGCCGGCACGGGTCACGGCGAGGCGCATGGACGAATGACCATGACGCACGGCGGCGGCACCTGGAGTGGTGTTGGCCCCGATGGTCATTGCGCCGGCACCTGGCAAGCGACAAGAAAGTGACGGGCCTCGACCTGAAGGCTTGAGCCTGGGCCGATCTTGGTTGGCGTTGATTGCCGATTGGAGAAGGGACCGATGCGCTACGAACTCTACTATCATCCGACAGTGCAGGGCCGCGGCGAATTCGTGCGGCTGGCGCTGGAGGAGGCCGGCGCCGATTACGTCGATGTGGCGCGCCGCAAAGGCAAGGCCGGCGTGCCGGCGATGTCGAAGATCATCGAAGACAAGCGCAGCAAACATCCGCCATTCGCCCCGCCGTTTCTCAAGGCCGGCAAGCTCGTGATCGGGCAAACCGCCAATATTCTCCTCTACTTAGGGCCGCATCTTAAACTCGCACCGCGCGACGAAGCAGGGCAGCTGTGGGCTCACCAATTGCAGCTCACCATCACCGATCTCGTGGTCGAGATTCACGACACCCACCATCCGATCACTTCGTGGCTGTACTACGAGGAACAGCGCCCGGCGGCGAAGCGGCGCACCACGGATTTCTGGCGCTACCGTGTGCCGAAATACCTGGGCTATTTCGAGCGCGTGCTGCAGCGAAATGGCGGGCGCTATCTGGTAGGAGGGCGCTTGAGCTATGTCGATCTGTCGCTGTTCCAGATCGTCGAAGGGCTGCGCTATGCTTTCCCGAAACGCATGAAGCGCTTCGAGAGAAAAGTTCCGGGTGTGGTTGCACTGCACGAGCGTGTTGCGAAGCGCCCGCGCATCAAAGCCTATATGACCTCGAAGCGGCGCATTCCGTTTAGCCAGTGGGGCATCTACCGCTACTTCAAGGAGCTTGACGCCTGACGGCCCGGCGTCACGCGCTAACCGAGCGCTTTGACGCCGGCGAGCGCGACCTGCTCGTCCTCGTGCGATTGCACGCCCGAGACGCCGATCGCACCGACGCATTCGCTTTGGTGCATGACCGGCAAGGCCCCTTGTATCAATAAGCCGGCAGGAAAAGTGACGAACGCCGGCCGGTCCTTGACGCGGTCTTCAAAGAATTTGCTCGGACGTTTGGTCATGGCGGACGTGCGGGCTTTGCCAAGCGAAACTTCGGCCGAGATCAGCGGCGCGCCGTCCATCCGCTCGAAGCCGAGCAGATAGCCGCCATCGTCGACGATGGCGATCGCCACCGCCCAATTGTTCTTCGCGGCCTCGGTTTCGCAGGCGGCCAGCATGTTTTTCACGTCGGTCCACGTCAGGCTTGGCTTGTTGCGCATGGTTTCTCCTTATGACTGGGTTGCGAAGCTGGTTCAGGTCGCATTTTGATTCAATAATTTTTGAGCGGCGGGGTGTTGCCGGATCGCTTCGGGCAACCAAGCCACCGACTGCACGGCCGCGGCAAGCGCCGCCTTCCGCGAGGGATAGACAGCGCCCGAGTGGAATTGGACGGCAGTCCAGGCACCTTGGTCTTCGGCGTCGCGTCTGAACTCTTCGAATCCGCAGCTTCCGTCCGGACGGGAGAACACGTCGACGCATCGATCTTGTTCGAAGTTTTCCAGACTCATGAACACCAACCAGGACTTTGCGATTCGCTGCGACACGCTGCCTTCCGCGCCTATTGCTTCGCCGAGAAGAACGACAGGCCTTGCAATATTGTGGCGGATTTCTTGGCGAGACACCATTGGGTATGGTATGACTTGACGGTTGGTGTGGTGTGCTCATAGCGTGTCCGTCGCTGGCGCAATGAGGGAATCATGGTGCTTCGATTGACGCCGCTTCGTTTGGCGGCAGGAGCAATGGTAGTCGCGATGGTGTCGCTTTCGGCGCCGTCAGCGTGGGCGTTCAGCCTTGAGACGATCGGCGGCGATGCCAGCGGCGGGTCGAGATACAACTTGGACGACCAGTCCAACACGCAGGGTGTACGACCGTTTGGCCAAGGTGGTCCGGCTTTGCAATTCGGCACGCAGCCCGGTAGTCCATCACCCTTCAGCCATGGACCGGCGTCCAGCTTTGGATCATCCGCATCTCAACCGCCGCCGCAGCCTTACAACCTCAACGACCCTAGCCGCTATTAAGCGACCGGCCCGCTGCTACTTTCTCGGGCGCATGCGCGCGAGCAGTTCGGCGGTCGGGTAGGAGTTGGCAGGAAGCCCGTATTTGACCTGCATCGCCTTGACCGCCTGCCGGGTTTTCAGCCCCATAAATCCGTCGACATTGCCTACGTCGTACCCCGCGCGCACCAAGAGGCTTTGCATTTCCTTGACCTCTGCAAAAGGAAGTGCCGCCGGCGGCATGCCCGGATGGAGCGCCGGCGCGCCGGCAATCCGCGTCGCCAGATACGCGGCCGTCGTCGAATAGACGAGCGAGTTGTTCCACTGCAGATAGATCTGGAAATTTTGATAGGTGAGGAACGCCGGCCCAGATCGTCCCATTGGCAACAACAGTGACGCCGGAAGACTGTCAGCGGGCAGGGGGCGGCCATCGGCCAAGGTCACGCCTAAACCCGCCCATTTGGACCGCGGCAGCGTGATCGCAAGATCGGCCTGCTCCCACGGGAGGTTTGCCGGAACGCGTACTTCCGTGAGCCACGGCTCGCCTTTTCGCCAGCCGAGCCCGTGCAGATAATTTCCCGTTGACGCGAGCATGTCGGCGACGTCGTGGATCAGATCGCGCTTGCCGTCGCCGTTGTAGTCGATGGCGTACTGATAATATTCCGACGGCATCATTTGCGTCTGGCCGAGCTCGCCGGCCCACGAACCGATCATATCTTCCGGCTGCAGATCGCCGCGCTCGATCAGGCGAAGCGCGTCGAAAAGCTGGGAGCGAAATCGGTCGCTGCGGCGGCAATCGTACGCCAGCGAAGCGATGGCGCTGAGCGCGTGGTAGTTGCCCATGTTGGCGCCGAAATCGCTTTCCAGCGCCCAGAACGAGACAATGACCGGAGCCGGCACGCCATATTGCTGCTCGATGCGCGCAAACTCCGCCGCGTGCGACTTGATGAGGGCTGCACCGTGCGAAATGCGATAGCTGCTGGCCATGCGGCCGGAGAATTCAAGGAAAGTCTGAGCGAAAATGCGCTGGCCGCGGTCGATATTGACGATTTTCTGGTCGTAGGTCAGCGACGGTGCGGCGGCGGCAATGGCGCGCTGGGAAATCCCTTTGGCAGCGGCCTCGCGCTCGAAAGCCGCAAGCCACGCCTCGTAAGTGCCGCTGCTGCGGCACGGCGGCGCGGCCAGCGCGGAATTGCCCCCAAGCACCAACAATAATGTCGCGCCAATGAATCCGCGCCTCAGCATCAAAGGCCCCTCAAGCTCCGGCGGTGCCGGATTTCAGATACCACTGCAAAATTTCCTCACCGGTCCAATAAACGACGCCGTCGTGGCGGCGTGCGTGCTCGTAGATGGCTTCGAGGTATTTGATCCGGTGCGGCTGGCCGCTGATGTAGGGATGGATCGCGAGCGCCATGATCTTGGCGCGCCCGGCACCTTCGGCGTAAAGCCGGTCGAACTGATCGATGGCGCGGCGGAGCAAATAGTCGCTTTCGTGATGCTGGATGATCATCATCGGAATGTCGTTGAGCTCGACGGTGTAGGGCAGCGTCACCAATGGTCCGGCGGATGTGTTGATGGTCGTCGGCTCATCGTCGTAAACCCAGTCGCCGATGTATTTGACTCCCGCTGCGGCGAGAATTTCCGGCGTATCGAGCGTTTGCGTCAACCCCGGTCCGAGCCAGCCGACCGGCCGCTTGCCGCAAAACCGTTCGGTGACGTCGAGGGTACGCGCGACCATCGCCTTCTGATCGGGCTCGGCGTGGATTGGACCCTGCTCGTAGGCGTGGCCCATGAATTCCCACTTGTCGGCGAGAGCCTCTTTCGCGACGCGCGGATAATCCTCGCAGACGCGCGCGTTGAGTGCGAGCGTCGGGCGGATGTTCAGGCGCTTGAACAGGTCGAAGAAGCGCCAGACACCGACCCGCATGCCGTATTCGTGCCAGCTCCAGTTGGGGACATCGGGAAGTTGCAGCTGCCCCGCGGGAGGACCGATCACCTGGCGCGCCATCGGCTTGCGGATGTCCCACACTTCAAGATTGACGATAGTCCAGAGCACGAGGCGCGCCCCACCGGGAAGCTTCAGCGGCGGCCGATCGACGATGGCCGAGTAGTCGCAGCGTTCGCGCGGCAGCATCGCGTTCGCCATGGGCAAGTCCCCTTTATTTTACGGATCGCGAACCGATAGGCGCGAGATTCGATAGGTAATTTTGCGGCAACGTCAATCCCTTAGCCGCCATTCTTTACCTCATCACATCCGCGTTAAATGTGAACCCCGGCCTTTGCCCCGGCCGTATGAATAGGTATGGAACTATCCTTGTACGGGCTGATTACCACCTTAACTATTGCCGTTGCGGTATTCCTCTCCCTTGGTTTTTCCGGGCCCTGACTAATGCCTCGCCCCGCCGTTCTACTGCCAGACATAGCCGGTGCAGATGACGCGCTCGCGGAGCCTCCAAGCGGTTCGCGCCAATTTTGGCTCGACGCTTTTCGAGATGTACGTGCCGAGACCGAGCGCCGCGCGGCGTTCCTCTCCACCGAGGACCAGGTCGTGCAGTCGATGCCCGACGCCAGTCCGACCAAATGGCATCGGGCGCACGTGACCTGGTTCTTTGAACAGTTTCTGCTGCGGCCATTCGCGCCGTCCTATCGCCCGTTCGACGAGCGCTTCGCGTTTCTGTTCAACTCATATTATGTCGCTGCCGGTCCGCGGCAGGCCCGTCCGCAGCGCGGCCTGATCACACGTCCCGGTGTTGCCGAGACGACGGCCTATCGTGCGCACGTTGACGCTGCTGTTGAAGCGCTGATCGAGACGACGGACGATTTTGAAGCGGTGCGGCCGATCGTTGAGATCGGCCTTCACCACGAACAGCAGCATCAGGAGTTGCTCCTGACCGATCTCCTGCACGCGTTTGCGCAAAACGCCACCAATCCGGTTTACGATGCGTCTTGGCACTGGCCGCAAAGCCGTCACACGGCGACGGCGGTAGGGTCGGTCGTTTCCGGCATTCACGCGATCGGCCACCAAGGCGCCGGCTTCTGTTTCGATAATGAACGACCTGCGCATCAAGTGCTGCTGCAGCCGGTCCGGGTCGCTCGTGCGCTTGTAACCAACGGCGACTGGCTCGAATTCATGGCCGATGGCGGCTACGCCACACCGTCGCTTTGGTTATCGAGCGGTTGGGACGAAGTGCAGTCGCAAAGTTTCTCGGCGCCTGGTTATTGGCAGCATATCGACGGCGCGTGGTTCAGCATGACTCTCGGTGGACTGCGCCCCGTCGATCCGGCACTGCCGGTCTGCCACGTCAGCTATTACGAAGCCGACGCATTCGCACGCTGGGCCGGCAAGCATCTGCCGAGCGAAGCTGAATGGGAGATCGCGGTCAAAGCGGAGGCTCTCGACAACGCATTCGGCATGGTCTGGCAATGGACCCGCAGCGCCTATTCGCCCTATCCCGGCTATGTGGCCGAGCCCGGCGCGCTCGGCGAATACAACGGCAAATTCATGGTCAGCCAAATGGTGCTGCGCGGCTCGTCGTTGGCGACGCCGGCAAATCATTCGCGCGAGACTTATCGCAATTTCTTTTATCCGTCGGCCCGCTGGCAGTTCAGCGGATTGCGGCTGGCGGAATTCGAGCGCTAGGCGTTCAAAATGGTTATGCAAACGGCTGTCCGTGCGCGCCGAACGATCGAGTCGGCCAATCCCTTCGCCGCCGACGTCATTGCCGGCTTAAGCGCCAAGCCGAAGCATTTGCCGCCAAAATATTTTTATGATTTGGCCGGCTCCGCTCTGTTCGAACGCATCACGCGCTTGCCGGAATATTACCCGACGCGAAGCGAACTTGAGCTTTTGAAGCAACATGCTCCGGCGATAACGTCTTTGTTTCCGCCCGCCTGTGCGTTGGTCGAATTTGGCGCCGGCGCCAGCACCAAGGCGCGTATTCTGTTGCGCGCCGCGACGAGCGTTGAAGCCTACGTCCCGATCGATATTTCCGGCGATTTCCTGCAACAGGATGCGGCGTATCTGCGACGCGATCTGCCGCACCTTGCGATCCATCCGGTGGTCGCCGATTTCACCACCATGCTGGAGCCGCCAGCCGAGATCGCATCCAAGCCGCGCGCCGGTTTCTTCCCCGGCTCGACCATCGGCAATTTCGAGCCGCACGAGGCGGCGGCCTTTCTGCGCCGGGCTGGGGGCATATTGGGCACTGGTGCGGTCTTCGTGGTTGGCGTCGATCTCGCCAAGGCTCCTGACATTCTCTATCGCGCTTACAACGACGCCGAAGGTGTCACCGCCAAATTCAATCTCAACCTGCTGGCGCGCATCAATCGCGAGCTTGGCGCGAATTTCGATCTTGAAGCCTTCGAGCACCACGCCTTCTACAATGCCGAGCGCAGCCGTATCGAAATGCATCTCGCCAGCACGAAGCGCCAGAAAGTGCGGCTCTGCGACACCACAATCGAATTTCGCGCCGGCGAAACCATCCACACCGAGAACAGCTACAAATATTCGATTGAGTCATTTCAGGCGCTGGCGCACGGCAGCGGCTGGTCGCCGATCAAGGCGTGGACCGACGGGCTGTTCAGCGTTCACGCGCTGCGGATGACCGACATCTGACCCGAACTCCGAACCATCCGCGCGCGACAGAGTTGATGTCGCGGCTGGGAGTGTAGGGAGAAGGCAATGCCGCTGAAGCGAACCATTGAAAAGGCGCGCCGGGATAAGCGTGAAGGCAAATCCGCCTCGACCCAGGCGGGCGAATTTGTCCGCGATGAAATCGACAAAATTCGTCACGGCGAGCATGGCGCGCGCTCGGCTAAACAGGCGATCGCCATCGGGTTGTCCGAAGCGCGGCGCGCCGGCGTCGACCTGCCGCCGCCGAAGCGCGGCCAAACCAGCGAGCAAACGCGAAAGAGCGCGGAATATGCCTATGAGGCGGGTCAGGGCCAGCGCAAGCCAAAACGGAGGCCACGCGTATCACGCGCTGTGACCAAGGCGCTGAAGCGCGAACCGCGCAACACGGTATCGCGCAAGGCGCTCTCGCAGCAGGCGCGGAGCGCGGCGTCGCAGCGCACCGCTGCGCAGCGTTCCGCCGCAGCACGCAAGGGGGTGCGTACCAAAGGCGCCGCCGGACGGTCAGCGGCGGCAAAAAAGGCAGTGGGGACCCGAGGGCGGCGAACGCGCTAGGCACCCGACGACGGATGACAGACGACAGAGTGTCCATCTATCCTGTCGCTTCAGTCCTCTGACCTCGGCCGTCTGCCTCTATGCCGATCCACGAAGCCGATCCCTGGCGCCTGCAATATTTTGCGCGGGTCGAAACCGCGGTCGACATCACGACGGAAGATGCGGACGCTTGGCAATGGTACCCGGCGCATCGCTGGGTCTATGACAAGCTTGCGGTTGCGTTGAGCCAAGGGCTTGACGCCGGTCCGCACGGAACGCCGCCGCCGCGCTTCCCGGTTTTCTCCAAGCCGATCACCAACCTCAAGGGCATGGGCGTCGGCAGCCGGGTGCTGCATTCCAAAGCCGACTACGAACGGCATTACGCGCCGGGCCATTTCTGGATGACGCTGCTGGAGGGACGTCATGTTTCCTCCGATCTTGCCGTGGTCGATGGCGAGCCGCGCTGGTGGCGGCACGTGACGGGCAAGCCCGCGGGCGAGGGGACTTTCGATTACTGGATCGTGCATGCCGAGCCCGACCCCGAGATCGAGGGGCGCGGCGGCGCCTGGGTGCGAAGACATCTTGCCGACTACACCGGCATGCTCAATCTCGAAACTATCGGCGCTAGCATCATTGAGGTGCATTTGCGCTTCGCCGACCAATGGCCGGATCTTTATGGCGCCGGCTGGGTCGAGGCCGTCGTGCGGCTTTACGAGAGCGGCGTCTGGGATTTCGCCGATGCCGACCGTCGGGGCGGCTACAGCGTGGTGCTGTTTGGCCCGAATGGCGTCCGCTACCGCCACCCGCCACCGCCGCTCCTCGACGAGATCAAGCGCATTCCGGGCGTCAGCAGCGTTCAGCTCACGTTCCACGAGGAGCTGCCGCCGGAACGGCATTCCATGCCGCCGGGCGGCTTTCGGCTTGCTGTCGTCAACGGCTTCGATCTGGCAGGAGCGCTCGCCGCGCGCGAGCGGCTTAAGGAGCACTTTCTCCGGCGCATCGCGCCGGAACGAGCTTGATCAGGTTGACGTCGATGGCGTTGACCGCAAATCCGGCTTCGCAATACGACAGATAATATTCCCACATGCGCTTGAAGCGCGCATCAAAGCCGAGGGCCTCGATGCAAGGCCAGGCGTTCAAGAAGCGCCGGCGCCACTCGGCAAGCGTTTGCGCATAGCTCGCACCGAATGACTGCTGAGCGATCAGATGTAGTCCGGCACGTGCGGCTTGCTGCCGGATGATCTCCAGCGTCGGCAGCATGCCGCCGGGGAAAATGTAACGCTGAATGAAATCCGGACGGCGCCGATAGGCGGCGAACCGCCCTTCAGCGATCGTGATCACCTGCAGCACCGCGATGCCGGTGTCGGTCAGCGATTGCCGCAGCTTGTCGAAGTAAGTCGGCCAATAGCGCTCGCCGACCGCCTCCAGCATCTCGACCGAGGCGATGCGATCGTAGCGGCCATTGATGTCACGATAATCTTGCAGGCGCAGATCCCAGTTTTTGACGCATGTTTGGTGCCGAAGCCGTGCTCGAGCAAATTCAAGTTGCGCGGCCGACAACGTCACGCCAGTTACATCACACGCGGCGTCGGTGGCCAGCCGCTCGGCCAGCGGTCCCCAGCCGCAGCCGATTTCGAGTATGCGCTGACCGGCTTGGACGTCGAGAAGCTCGACAATGCGGGACAGTTTGGCGTCCTGTGCTTGTTCCAGGGTCTGCCCGGCTTCCGTGAACAGTGCCGACGAATAATTCATGCCGCGATCGAGCCACAGCGCATAGAAATTGTTGCCGAGGTCATAGTGCGCGGCAATGTTGCGGCGGCTTCCGGTTCTCGTGTTGGCGCGGAGCGCGTGCCGGATGCGGTCGAGGCTGCGGGCGAGCGGGAAATCCGAGGGTAATTTCTTTCGTGAGCGCGCATTCCTGGCGCCGAATTCGAGCAGCGCCCGCAAGTCGGGACTGCGGCAATCGTCGTCCATGTAGGCTCGTGCGAGCCCAAGATCGCCTGCGAGCAGTAACCGCAATAGTGCGCGCCACCGGCGCACCAGCAGCACACCGTCCGGACCAGGGCGCGCGCCGGCGTGATGGATCGACGCCCCTGACGGCAAGGTCACCGTCAGCGTGCCGACCTCGATCCGCCTGAGAAGATGCAGCAGCGTTCGGCGCAGCGCCGAGGACAGCACCGGCGGAAAATGGCCAAACGCCGAACCGGCGAGTGTGGTGTGCGGCAAAGCCATTGTCGCTAATCCTTTGCCGTGACCGTCGTGACCGGCCACAGCGGCTTCGGCGGCCGCGGCTTCAGGGTAAAGCCTTTCCACCACATCCGCAGCGCATGCCAGTGGATTGCGCCGATGACCTTCAGGGTCAGAAGCGGCACGCCCAGAAGAAGCCGCAGCAGCATCGCGTCGGTGAGCGGCGTGCGCCGTCCGATCAACGAGGCGACGATCGCGGGTCCCTGAGCATCACTGGCGGAAATCACCACTGAGACGGTGCGCGCCGGCGGAACGACACGAAAATCGTAACGCAAGCTCATGTCCATGAACGGCGACACGTAGAAGCACTTGTCGCAGCTTTGGCGAATAATGGAATCGTCGCCTGGACGAACCGGGATCAGATAACTGTGCCGTTCGCCAAAAGTGTTGCGGACTTCGTAGAGCAGCGCCGCAAGTGCGCCGTCGCGTCGATGGCAAAAATAGATGCTCAGCGGATTAAAGCCATAGCCGAAGATCCGCGGCATGCACAGGAGCTGGATGGCGCCGCCGTCCAAGGCGATGCCGGCAGCGAAAAGATGGCGTTCGACTTGCGCGCGCAGCGGCTCCTGGGTTTGCTCGCCGTGATCGGCGTCGTGAAAGCTCACGGCATTGAAACGGCCGCGCGAAAACAGCCGCAGGCGCCGGTGCAAGGCGTCGAGCTCTTCGAGGTCGAGAAGCATCCAGAACGCGGAATGGCGCAGATCATGCCGTCGCGGACGCAATCGCCGATGGATGACGGCGCCGACAAAAAGTGCGGAGTTCGTCGTCATGCCGCGCTCCGCTTAGCCGGCACTGGCGGCGTTTGCCCGGCGAATATCCGTCCCGATTCGTTGGCGACCATCCAGGGACGCCGCACCCCGCCGACCGCCTCGCTCACCGCCAATCCAGCCTGCAGGCCGTCCTCATGAAAGCCGGCGCCGAAATACGCGCCGCAGAACCAGGTATTGCGCTCGCCCTGCAGCGACCAGAGTTGCTGCTGAGAGCGTATTGCCGCTGCATCGAACAACGGATGCTCGTAGACTTGCGCGGCGACGATGGTGCGGGGATCGGGCATGCGCTGCGGATTAAGCGTCACGAAGAGCGGAGTCTTTTGGGAAATATTTTGCAGCCGGTTCATCCAGTACGTCACGGTGCAGCCATCGGCTGTCTTTCCGGGCGACGCCGGGCCGATGTAATTCCAGCTCGACCACACGGCACGGCGTTTCGGCATCAATGACGCGTCGCTGTGAAGGATCGCGGTGTTTTTGCTGTAGCGGAATGCGCCGAGAAGCGCTTGCTCGGCGGCGCTGGGGTCTTCCAGCATTGCCAGGGCCTCGTCGGCATGCGTCGCGATTACAGCATGATCAAACCATTGCACCCGGCCGGCCGCGTCCCAGACGCCGACCTGATTGCCGCGCCGCCGCACGCGTTTTGCGCCGGTGCCAAGTTTGATCCGGTCCCGATAGGAGGCCGTCAATCTTTCCACATAGGATCGGCTGCCGCCGGTCACGGTGCGCCATTGCGGCCGTTTACGCACCCGCAGCAGTCCGTGATTGTCGTGGAAGCGGATAAAAGATGTCGCCGGATAGGCGAGCATGGCTTGCGGCGCCGCCGACCAGATCGCGCCTGCCATCGGCAGGAGATGATCGTCGCGAAACGCACGCCCGTAGCTGCGCATGTCGAGATAATCGCCGAGTGTTGTATGCAACTCGTCGAGCACCGTCATGTCGCTCGGCGCCTCGCGATAGAAGCGATGGATGTCGTTGAGCATCGACCAGAAGCGCGGCCGGATCATGTTGCGCTTTTGAGCAAACAAACCGGAAAGCTTGCCGCCCGCATATTCGAGGCGCCCGCCGTCGAGCGAAACGGCAAAGGACATTTCGGACGGCTCGGTCGGCACATCGAGGTGCGCGAACAGGGCGGTGAGATTGGGGTAGGTCTTCTCGTTATAGACGATAAAGCCGGTATCGACCGGAACGACCCCGTCGGGGATCGATACGTCGACGGTATGGCAATGGCCCCCGATCCGGTCGTTACGCTCGTATACGGTCACATCGTGCCACAGGCTGAGCAGCCAGGCCGCCGACATGCCGGAAATTCCGGTGCCGATGACGGCAAGCCTTAGCCGGCTTTCTCGCCTGGTACCCAGTAGCTGGTCGTCCACGCGCGGCCTCCAGGCGTAAGGTTTTTGGCTGCACCTCTTCGCTTATGCTTACGTATTGCGCTGCCGCCTGGATCACCGCCGCCTGCCGGCACCGCGACTGATCCAACACGTTTTGGCTTCCGTATTGGTGGTATGGAGAACATGGCACTCGCAGCGGTCTTGCCGCGACTAGTAAGCGGTGTCCGGCGATTTGGAGGGAGTGGCCGGCGGGTGGTGACGATCGCGCGCCGGAACGAGATGCATATGCCATCTGACAGCGGCCAGGGCGATGCCGAGGGCTGGATCGCGGCGATAGCGCTGCGCTGCGATCGCGCTGCGTTCGCGGCTTTGTTCGGCTTCTACGCTCCGCGCATCAAGGGATTTTTGGTTCGTACCGGTACGTCGGCGGAGACCGCGGAAGAGCTCACGCAGGAGGCGATGTTGTCGGTCTGGCGCAAGGCCGCGCAATTCGACGCCTCACGCGCCAGCGTCTCAACGTGGATTTACACGATCGCCCGGAATGTCCGGATCGACCGGCTGCGCCATGAACGGGGCGCGAGCGCGGAAGCCCTTTACGACGTGCTCCGAGGCGACGATCCCGATCAACCCGACGATCTGTTGCAAGGCGCGGAACGGGACGACCGGATCCGCGCCGCGATGGATGAACTGCCGGACGAGCAAAAGACGGTCGTCCATATGTCGTTTTTCGAGGATAAGCCCCACGGCGATATCGCCCGCATCCTCGGGATACCGTTGGGAACCGTCAAATCGCGGCTGCGGTTGGCATTGGCCAAACTGCGCGAACGCTCGGATGAATTGTCATGACGATAGCTCACCATCCGACTGATCCGACGCTCGCCGCTTTTGCCGCCGGTACGCTCGATGAGGGACGTGCCCTCGTGGTATCGACCCACCTGGTCGGCTGTGCAGTCTGTCGCGGAGCGGTGCGCTCTTTTGAGCGGTTGCGCGGAATCGCGCTGGAAGACGGGGAACCGGTTCGCCTGGAAGAGGGGGCGCTGCAACGCGCGCTGCAGAAGATTTCATCCGACGGGCCGGCGGAGGCGAGCGTCCCCGACCATGATCAGTCTGAGGCGCGACCGGCTCCGTTGTCCGCGTATTCGCTCGGGAAGTGGCGCCGGATTGCTTCTGGACTGCAATGGCGCCGGGTGGCGGTTCCGGCGGCAGAAGGCACCCGCGTCTTTATGCTCAAGGCGGCGCCCGGCATCAGGATTCCACATCATGCACACGCCGGCCTCGAATGGACCTGCGTGCTGCAGGGCGCGTTTAGCCACCAGCTTGGCCGCTACGGCGCCGGCGATTTCGATGAAGCCGACGCTACGATCGAGCATCAGCCGGTGGTCGAAGATGGTATCGAGTGCATCTGCCTGGTCGCGCTGCAAGGCCAAATCCAACTGAAAAGCTGGATGGGGCGTTTGATCCAGCCGTTCATACGAATTTGATCGAGCGGGACCATGCCGCTCACATCCCACGCCATGGCGGTGTCACGGGCTTCATCGCTTCGTCGCCGTTGGGTGGTTCGCGGCGGGCTGTTGCTTCTGCTCGCTGTGGCCTGCGTTGCAACGCCATTGATCATCGCCACGATTGAATTGGAGCGATGCGTGAGGACGACCGATATTTCCTATGCTGACGGCGCCCGGCGGAAGCTCGACGTTTACCGGCCACGCGCCGCTGCCAACGCTCCGGTTATCGTATTTTTCTATGGTGGACGATGGCTCAGCGGCACAAAAGCTTGGTATCAGCTGTTGGCCGCCGCGCTGGCCACGCGCGGCTACGTTGTTGTCGTGCCGGACTATCGGCTTTACCCCGAAGTCAGGTTCCCCGATTTCCTGGTCGACGGCGCCAAGGCTTTGCGCTGGACCCACGACAACGTCGCAACATTGGGCGGCGATCCGCAGCGGCTGTTCGTCATGGGGCATTCGGCGGGGGCACACATTGCCGCCATGCTCACACTTGATCCGCAATGGCTCGATGGCGTCGGACTCAATGCGGCTCGCGACATCGCCGGATTGATCGGCATATCGGGACCCTACGATTTCCTTCCGCTCCGCGACCCGACGCTGGTTGACATTTTTGGTGGCGCCAATCGTGCCGATACGCAACCGATCTCGTTTGCCGAGGGGCGCAAGCCGCCGGCGCTGTTGGTGACCGGCGATGCTGACAAAGTCGTCAGTCCGGGCAATTCGACGCGGCTTGCCGACCGTCTGCGGCACAACGGCAACGAGGCTACCGAGGTGATCTACCGACGCCTCGGGCACATGACTGTTCTCGCCGGTTTTGCACCTTTGCTGTCGAGCGTTCTTCCCATTTTGACTGACGTCGAAGCTTTTGTAGCTCGCGTCCGGCCGGGCGCTCCGCGGGTTGTCTCTCATGTCGGGGCGGCTACGCCGTGAGCTTCGCTCAATTCGCAACGGCGCTGCTGGCCATCGCGGTCGGTTTGTCACTGGTGATGTCGCTTGCCTGGGCGGCCGAGCAGCGCACCGGCAATTCCGGCTGGATCGATACGGTCTGGACCTTTGGCGTGGGATTTGTCGGCGTTGCCGGTGCGCTTGTTCCGCTTGGGGCCGATTCAGCGGCTAACCTTCCGCGCCGATGGCTCGTTGCCGTCGCGATCGCGCTTTGGGCGCTCCGGCTCGGCTTCCATATTGCCGGGCGCACTGCCGGCGTTGCTGACGATCCGCGCTACGCTACGTTACGACAGGGGTGGGGCGCAAACGCCTCCTGGCAGATGTGGCTGTTGGTGCAGAAGCAGGCGGTCGTGAGCATCCCGCTCGTGCTCGCCGTATTCCTTGCCGCCCACAACCCAGCACCCGCGCTGCGGCTGCAAGACGGCCTCGCAACCCTGATCTTCATTCTTGCCATCGTCGGCGAGGGCGTGGCCGACCAACAATTGCAGCGCTTTCGCCGCACCTCAACCAAGAGCGGGCGGATCTGCCAAGCTGGATTATGGCGCTGGTCGCGGCATCCGAACTACTTCTTCGAATGGTTCGGCTGGCTCGGCTATCCGCTTGTCGCCATTGATCTATCCGGCGGCTACGGCTGGGGATGGCTCGCGCTCCTTGCGCCGGCCTGCATGTATTGGCTCCTGGTCTACATCTCAGGCATTCCGCCGCTTGAGGAGCACATGCTGCGAACGCGAGGCGACGAATTCCGCGCTTATCAGGCGCGCACCAATGCTTTTTTCCCCTGGCCGTCACGCGCGATTGCCGGAGCGATGTCCCCTTGAGCCTCACAGCTGCAGCGATCGACATTGGCGAACGCGTGCCTTGGCCCGATCCGGTGCTGCGCACTGCGGTTAAAATGCTGGTAGGCCGGACCCGGCGGCGGCTGCAAACCAGGGACCTTTCAGGTGAACGCGATTTCGCCCGCGGCATGGCGGAGTATCCGATCGCGATCAACACTCGAGAGGCGAACGACCAGCACTACGAATTGCCACCGGAATTTTTCTCTCTCATGCTTGGTCCGCAGCGCAAGTATTCATGTTGCTACTACGATCATCTCGCCGCCACGCTGGAGCAGGCCGAAGAGCGGGCGCTTGCTGAGACAGTGGATCACGCGGCTCTCGCCGACGGCCAGCGCATCCTGGAGCTCGGCTGCGGCTGGGGATCGCTTTCGCTATGGATGGCGCGAAAGTTTCCCAATGCGCAGATTGTCTCCGTGTCCAATTCGCATTCGCAACGCGTGTTCATTACCCAGCGCGCCGAAATGCAAGGGTTACGGAATCTCACCGTGCTCGCGGCCGACATCAACGGGTTTGCGCCAACGGGCCAATTCGATCGCGTCGTTTCAGTTGAGATGTTCGAGCATATGTCGAACTGGCGGGAGCTGCTGAAGCGCATTGTCTCCTGGATGACACCGCAAGGCGTTCTCTTTATCCACATCTTCAGTCACCGGCGCGCGGCGTATCGCTTCAACGCCGGCGACCGCGCCGACTGGATTGCGCAGCACTTTTTCACCGGCGGGATCATGCCAAGCCACGGTCTGATCCGGCAATTCAGTGATCTCGTCGGGGTCGAACAGGAATGGTGGTGGAACGGCAATCACTACCGGCGCACCGCCGAGCACTGGCTGCAAAATTTCGACCGCAACGGCGCCGATGTCGACCGGGTGCTCCGGAACTTCTACGGCGACGATGCGGCGTTGTGGTATCGGCGCTGGCGTTTATTCCTGCATGCGACGTCCGGCTTGTTTGGTCATAGCGGCGGCACGGAATGGGGCGTCAGCCATTACCGGCTAAGAGCCGCAGCGTGATCGAAGAAGAAAATCGCTAGGCGGCTACCATGCGGGCTACAAGCGTCGCTGCGGTTGCCGCCGCCGCTGTCGCGATGGCTCCGTAGGCGAGGTCGAGCAGTGTGATTTGAAGGCTCCAATTTCGCAGTGTCGCGTAGTTGGTCAGATCGTAGGTGGCGTAAGCGATGGCCCCAAATAGGAGCCCATGCAGCACGGCCGTGGTGATGGCGTCAGCTTTAAGCCCTGGCATCACCGCAAACACCAGGATGCCGACCGGAAATACCACGTAAAAAACGATGGCTGGGGAGACCCGCAAAGTCGGCAGCAGGATGTCCCCGAGCGTCGGGCGATAGAGCAAGTTTCCCGTTACGCTTAGCCAAGCCGCGTCGATCACGACAAAGACGACAAGCGCCGTCATGTACCCGGCTACAATTTGCATTAGCGCCCCCGCAATTGCTCGATCGTTCGTTCTACGAGAGCGGCGCGGGCGCGGATCACCGTTGCAGGCAAGACCGTGGATTGCCTCAAAGTCGCCCGCTATAGTCGCGGACGGACCACCAAGTTCAGTCAAGGAAGCCAAATCATGAAAATTGTTGCATTTAAAGGGGAGGGCGGGTCGAGGCTCGGCGTTGTTGAGGGCGATCAGGCGATTGATTTAACCGCCGCCGACGCCAAAGCGCCGACCGATCTCGGGGAGTGGCTCAAAGCCAATAACGGCGACCTCAAGCCGCTCGCCGATCTCGCCAAGCGTGCGCCGGCAAGCGCGCGCAAGCCGCTTTCCGGCTTGAATTATGCGTTGCCCGTCGCCCGGCCCGGCAAGATTCTTTGCCTCGGATTGAATTATCTCGAGCACGTCAAGGAAGGCGGCCAACGCGACAACATTCCAAAATTCCCGACCATTTTCATGCGCGGCCAGACGTCGCTCGTGCCGCATGGCCAGCCGATCGTGCGGCCGCAGGTGACTGAGACGCTCGATTACGAAGCCGAAATGATCCTCATCATCGGCAAACGCGCCAAGCATTTGACCGCGGCCAACGCACTGTCTTGTGTCGCCGGCTATTCCTCTGGCAACGAAGGCTCGGTGCGCGAATTTCAGCGCAAGACCACACAATGGGACATGGGAAAGAATTTCGACCATACCGGCGGCTTCGGCCCCTGGATGGTCACCGACGACGAGCTGCCGCCCGGCGGAAAAGGACTGAAGATTGAAACCCGCCTCAACGGCAAGGTCATGCAGTCGGACAACACCGACAACATGATGTTCCCGGTGATTGAGACGCTGGTTTACGTCACCCAGGGCATGACGCTTGAGCCCGGCGATATCATTTTCAGCGGCACGCCTTCGGGCGTCGGCTTTGCCCGCACGCCCCCGGTCTGGATGAAAAACGGCGACGTTTGCGAGGTCGAAATTCAGGGCATCGGCGTATTGCGCAATCCGATCGCAGACGAAAAAGCAGCCTGAGGTTTCCATGGCCGTCAATGTCGTCTGCATTTGTGGGAGCCTGCGCAAAGGCTCCTACAATCGCATGGTTATGAATGCGCTTCCCGGCCTGGCGCCGGGTGGCATGAAGCTAACGGAATCGCCGTCGTTTGCCGACTTTCCGAACTACAATGCCGATGTGCAGGAGGCGAGCGGCATCCCGCCGGCGGTGCAGAAGCTGGCTGACGCGATCCGTGCCGCCGACGGCGTGATCTTTAATTCTCCGGAATACAATTTTTCGATTCCCGGTGGCTTGAAGAACGCGATCGACTGGGTGTCGCGGGTGCAGAACCAGCCGTTCGTTGGCAAGCCGGTCGCGATCCAATCGGCGGCAAACGGTCCGCTCGGCGGCGGCCGCATGCAATACGATCTGCGGCGGTCGATGATCTTTCTCGACGCCGCCACGCTGAACAAGCCGGAGATCTTCATCGGCAATGTCTCGACGCGGATCGACGCCAAGACCGGCCAGATCACCGATCAGCAGACAGTCGAGTTCATCCGCCAGCAGCTCGCCGCGTTCGCGAAATTCATCGAGCAACGGCAAGCGATAAGTAAAGTCTAATTCGACTCCTAACTCCCGCGGGCCGGGAGAAGCGTGAGCATCAACCGGGAGGACTATTTCATGGCGCGATTGGACGGCCGCGTCGCCATTGTCACGGGCGGCGCCAAAGGCATCGGGCGGCACTACGCGAAGGCGCTCGCCGCCGAGGGCGCGCGGCTGATGATCGCTGACCTCGCCGACGGCAAGGATGTGGCGAACGAGATCGCCCGCGACCACGGCGCCAATTCAGTGGCGAGCGCGGTCATCGACGTTAGCGACGAAGGCGCGGTCAAGGCGCTGGTCGCGCAAACCATGGAACGCTTCGGCAAGATCGACGTGCTGGTCAACAACGCCGCGCTGTTCGCGCCGCTGAAGGAAACTAAGTGTACCGAGATCGATGCGGCATTATGGGATCGCGTCATGGCGATCAATCTGCGTGGGCCGTTCCTGATGGTGAAGCACGTCGCCCCGCATATGACCGCGCAGGGCTACGGCAAGATCATCAACATCGGCTCCGGCAGTATTTTTCACGGCATCCCGTGGATGCTGCACTACGTCACGTCCAAAGGCGGAATATTGGCGATGACCCGCGTGATGGCGCTCGAACTTGGCGAGCACGGCATCCGCGTCAACACGCTGTCGCCCGGCCTTACCATGAGCGAAACGCTGATGTCCGAAAATCCGGGGCACATCGCAACCGCGCGCGACCGCGTCGTGGCTTCGCGCTCGCTCAAGCGCGACCAGCACCCGCAGGATCTGCTTGGCGCGCTGGTCTTCCTCGCCAGCGCCGACAGCGACTTCGTTACCGGGCAGAACATCCTGGTCGACGGCGGCAATTCCAACACCTGATCAGGCCCAGAAGGCATGGCAGCCACGCGGCAGTGGCGCTGAGGCGCTATTTCCGCAATCGGCCGCTTTCTCTATATTCACCCTAAGTACCCGACTTTCGTGGAGGATATTATGGCGGTCGCAACCGTAAAGACGCCGGCAAGCGGCCAGCCCGACCGCAAACACAACATCGACGCGATGCGTCAGGATTATTACGCCCGCATCGCCAAGCACGGCATGACGCCGCTGTGGACGGTGATGAGTTCGCTCATTCCGGATGAGCCGGTCACCCGTTGCGCGCCCGCGGTCTGGCATTTCGGCGACGTCAAATCGCTGGTCATGGAATCCGCCGGGCTGATCAGCGCCGAGGAAGCGAAGCGCCGCGTGCTTATCCTCGAGAACCCGTCATTGCCCGGCGAGGCGCGCGTCACCAATACGTTGTTTGCCGGCATCCAGATGATCATGCCGGGCGAGGTGGCACCAGCTCACCGCCATGCCTCGTCAGCCATTCGCTTTGTGCTGGACGGCGAGGGCGCTTACACCGCGGTTGAGGGCGAGAAGGCATTCATGTCGCCCGGCGATTTCCTGATCACCGCCAACTGGGCGCCGCACGATCACGGCAACACCTCCGACAAGCCGATGTTGTGGCTCGACGTGCTCGATGTGCCGGCGGTCAATTTCTTCGAAACCTCGTTCGCGGAGGATTTCGACACCCCGACCCAGACGACGACGCGGCACGATGGCGATTCATTGAGCTTCTATGCCTCCGGCGTGCTGCCTGACGGCACCACGGCGATGAACCGCACGCCGGTGATCAATTACACCTATGCTCGCACCCGCCCGATCGTCGAGCGGCGGATGCAGGCGGGCGACATCGACAAAAGCCACGGCGCACGCGTGCGCTATGCCAATCCGATCAATGGCGGGCCGGTGTTGCCGACCATGGGCGCTTATCTCGCGATGCTGCCGAAGGGTTTCCGGGGCGAGCCGTATCGCGCGACCGACGGCACTGTCTTCGCCTGCGCGGAGGGTGAGGGCACCACCACCGTCGACGGCAAGGTGCTCGAATGGGGACCAAACGACGTGTTCGTGGTGCCGTCGTGGAAGCGCTATTCCCACTCCGCGTCGAAACAATCGGTGCTGTTCTCGATCTCCGATCGTCCGGCGCAGGAAGCGCTCGGCTTGTGGCGCGAGGGGAAATAAAAAGCCCGTTTGCTGCCGGTCTTAATCCGGCAACCCCCGGGGGCAATGCCCCAAGGGTCCCAGTCGAAGACAGATCTACTTCTCGATCGATTGCAGCACGAGCGCCTGCAGGTCGGCATCGCTCATCACGCCGTTGTCCCAGGTGGCGTCGAGCCGCTCAATCTGTCCGGCGCTGTTCAGATCGATTGCAACGATGCCGCGCTTTACCGAGGCAGCCGCGTTGGTCCATTCGTAACCGCCGCCCTGATCGCTGCCGACGACATGAACGAGTTTGGCACCCTTGCCGTACGGCGCCGTCGCCAACACACGCGACAGGTATTTGCCGATGGCGAGCTTGCCGAGGACGCGGGCGCGCAAGGCGCGGTCGAGGTAGACGGCGTCGGGGCTGAACAATGCGTCTGCAGCCTGGGCATCGCCCGACGCGAACGCCGCGGCAAGTTTTTGCGATACGTCTTTGATCTTCGCCGATGCACCTTCGCTAGCGACATCGTAATCAAAGTTGGTCGGGAATTTATCCGGCGGAGTTCGCATCTTCGCCGCCGTTTCCGCGCCGAACGAGCGGCCATCCCAATAGTCGATCCAGCGCACAATTTTGCCGTCCTTGAAGTCGATCGCGGCGAGGATACGGATCTCGCCGCCGAACAATTCGGGCGTGTCGGTAAAGGCGACCAAGGCGGAATGGGTGTCGCCGCTGATGCGTGTCGGGTACGACAGGCCGGCCGGCGGCCATTTCGGCATGAATTGCTCGAAAATTTCGGTCATGCCCTTCTTGTTATAGAACGGCCAGCCGAGCGCCGCGTCTATGTAAGTGAGGTGCGCTTCCGAGAAATGGTTAGTCGTCGGCAACGGCTTATGCTCGCTCTTGGCGGTGAAATAGGACTTAAAGAACGAGGCCGCTTCGGGCGTGGCGTGCGAGGTGTTGACGACGTTGGGGTAAAGCGGTTCGGCCCGCAGGCTGGTCGCGGCCGTCAGCGTGACGGCGACGGCAAAGATCGCTGGAACGTGTTTCATGAAATCCTCCCGGCGTTGTTGTGATCGGAGCATAGGCCGCGTTACCGGGCCCTGTCTAAAGCCGGGAAGTTGCAACACGACGTCCCAACTTCGGCGCCGCGCAGGGTGGGCAGCGCATACACTCCCCGGGGGCTTGCGATGGGCGGGGCAAGCGCGTAACCGACGGTCTTCATGAACGCACCGGCGCAACGAAAATCGAAACTGATCGACGGTTGGGAAGTGGTTGTCGGCATGGAAGTGCATGCCCAGGTCACTTCGCAAGCCAAACTGTTCTCCGGCGCCTCGACCGCCTTCGGCGGCGAGCCGAATTCGCACGTATCGCTCGTCGATGCCGCCATGCCCGGCATGCTGCCGGTGATCAACGCCGAATGCGTGCGGCAGGCGGTGCGCACCGGGCTCGGGCTGAAAGCCAAAATCAATCTGAAGTCAGTGTTCGACCGGAAGAATTATTTCTATCCGGATCTGCCGCAGGGCTACCAGATCAGCCAGTACAAATCGCCGATCGTGGGCGAGGGCGAAGTCGTCGTCGATCTTGTGGATGGCGAGACCGTACGTGTCGGCATCGAGCGGCTGCATCTCGAGCAGGACGCCGGCAAGTCGCTGCATGACCAGCATGCCGCGATGTCGCTCGTCGATCTCAATCGCTCCGGCGTCGCCTTGATGGAGATCGTGACCAAGCCCGACCTGCGTTCGGCCGAGGAGGCCAGAGCCTTCCTGACCAAGCTGCGGTCGATGCTGCGCTACCTCGGTACCTGCGATGGCGACATGGAGAAGGGACATCTGCGCGCGGACGTCAACGTGTCGGTGCGCCGACAGGGCGAACCGCTTGGCACGCGCTGCGAGATCAAGAATCTCAATTCCATCCGCTTCATCGGTCAGGCGATCGAACGCGAAGCCCGTCGCCAGATCGGCGTCATCGAAGACGGCGGCACAATCGAGCAGGAGACCCGGCTGTACGATCCCGACAAGGGCGAGACGCGGTCGATGCGCAACAAGGAAGAAGCGCACGACTACCGGTATTTCCCCGATCCTGACCTGCTGCCGCTTGAACTGAAGCAAGCGGAAGTCGACGCGCTCGAGGCAAGTCTGCCGGAACTGCCGGATGAAAAGCGGGCGCGCTTTGTGCGCGATTGCCGGTTGTCGGCATACGAAGCGGACGTTCTCGTCGCCGAACGCGCCGCCGCTGACTACTTCGAAGCCGTGGCGAAGGGGCGCGACGCCAAAACCGCGGCGAACTGGGTGATCAACGAACTGTTCGGCCGCCTGAACAAGGAAGGCAAGGACATCGCAGCCTCGCCGGTGAGCGAAGCGCAACTTGGCGCCATCCTCGACCTCATCGCCGACGGCACGATCTCGGGAAAGATCGCCAAGGACGTGTTCGAGATCGTCTGGACTGAGGGCGGTGACCCGCGCGCGATCGTCGAAACGCGCGGATTGAAGCAAGTCACCGACCTCTCGGCGCTCGAAAAGCTCGTCGACGACATTATCGCCAAGAATCCGGACAAGGTTGGCGACGCCAAGACCAATCCGAAGGCGATCAGCTGGTTTGTCGGTCAGGTGATGAAGGCTTCAGGTGGCAAAGCCAACCCGCAGGCGGTCAGCGATCTGTTGAAGCAACGGATCGGAAGCTGAGCGGAGCGCTCTGCGGCGCGCGCGCCGCGAAGACGCCGCGGATCGTCGCGCAAGACCAAAACGAACGCGAAAAACTCCTCCGCATACCGCCGAAGGACGCCACGCGCGGACGCGAAAAGCGAATTGGTCTGCACCGATTCGCGCGTTTTTTGCCCGAGTGAGGCCGGCAACGCGCCCGCAAACGGCCTTTTGCGCAAAATTTTTTCCAAGTGGTGAATGCGTATTTACGCGCACTAAAGCGCCGGCAAAAAGGCCAATCATCGGCGCACGATGCGTGCGATTTTTGCGTAGCGTTGCGTGATGAGACGTCGCACAAACCTGCATTTCATCGGCATTTCTCGCCAACGTGGAATTTTCGTGCGCAAGCGCATCGTCGCAAATGTTTTTCACCGCGTGTGTTTGCTGATGCCTGCGAGGCGAACGCGTTCCGGAAGCGGGGCGCGGCACTTACACACAAAATTAAGTGGAGTCACTGTTATTTTTTTCCTGCTGTAGTAATCGGAAGGTAGTGCGGATCGATTCGCGACTGCACTGCACCGATGTCGCCATCCACTCAAGCTAGGAGGGCAGCAATGGCGAAGAAGAGAAAGACGAAGGCAGCGGCGAAGAAGACGGCGAAGAAGACTACTCGCCGGAAAAAGAAGAAGTAGACGACGTCGCATCGGTCTTCGACTGACAACAGTTGAAGATCGCGTCACACGGGCCGGCCTTCGTCGAGGGTGGAATCATCGCCCAAGACGGGCCGGCTCAGGTGGACAACAGGGGGCGTCGGCGAGACAGGGGCTTGGGCTTCACAGTCGTTCGCATCAGCGCGCAGCCGTGGAGAAGAGGAAAGGGTCACCCCGGACCTCCCTTTGGCAGATAGCCAGCGGACCAAAACCTTAAGTGATCTCGCCGACGCCCTCGGTGTATGTATGTGTGTGGTGTGGGTTAATCCTCCCAAGACCACTTTCGGCGTCGTGGCGATAGTCTGCGGCGCCGTTTTTTATCCGGCCGCAATGCCAGCTAAATCGCGCCCGTCGAAGAAGAAGCCCGCTCGCACAACAGCGCGTCCGGCGCTGCGCCCCGGCAAGCCCATCGAGCTTTATTACTGGCCGACGCCGAACGGCTGGAAAATTTCAATCATGCTTGAGGAGTGCGCGCTGCCCTACGTTGTGCGCCCTATCGACATTTCGAAGGGCGATCAATTTGCGCCGCACTTCCTGGCGATTTCACCGAATAACCGGATACCGGCGATCACCGATCCCGATGGTCCCGAGGGACGACCGATCTCGGTGTTCGAATCCGGCGCCATCCTGCAATATCTCGGCCGCAAGACCGGCAAATTTTATCCGCACGCGGAGCGGGCGCGGGTCGCTGTCGAGGAGTGGTTGTTCTGGCAAGTCGGTGGGCTTGGTCCGATGGCCGGCCAGGCCAACCACTTCCGCCGTTACGCGCCGGAGATGATCACCTACGCGGTGGCGCGCTACACCGACGAGGTCAACCGCTTGTTCGGCGTCATGAACGCACGGCTCGCCGATCGCGATTTTTTAGCCGGCCGCTATTCGATCGCCGACATGGCGTGCGTCGGCTGGGTCAAACTCGCCGAGCGCATGGGCCAGGACCTCGCGCTGTTCCCCCATCTCAAGCGCTGGTTCGAGACCATCCGCGCGCGCCCCGCCGTCAAACGCGCCTTCGCGATCCGCGTCGAAGCCGCCGCAGCGGTCGACATCCGCAATCCCAAGGTGCGGGCGGTGTTGTTCGGTCAGCGGGCCAGATGATGTCCCTTCCGTCACCCTGAGGTGCTCGGCGCCAAGCGCCGAGCCTCGAAGGCCGCGGGCGAGTGCCTCAGGATTGACGGTACGAGCGCTAATTCGAACGCGTCCAGGTCTCCGACTTGCACATTACGACCGCAACACAGCCTTTGAGCACGGCGGTACTAGGGCCGGTCAGGGTGAACGAACCGGAATAGGTCTGGCCGTCGCGTGAATTGTAAACTTGGCCGTCCCATTTGTCCCCGCCGCTCGGCTTCATGCTGAGCACGATTGGAATGCCGACAAGGGGCCGCGACCGCTTGCCGGGGTCGGCGTTTTTATCGTCCAGCTTCGCCTGGTTGGTCGCGGGATCGTTTGGCTCGGCCAGCCAAACCAGATTGCCGCATATTGCCCCGCCACAATTGACGATGCGGATCTTGCCTTTCTTGTCGCCGGCGAGCCAGGTGCCAAGCGGATCGGCGGCTTGCGCGGGCGCGATCAAAATCGGTGCGAACGCGATCGTCGAAGCGATTGCGGCGGCCGTAATGTGAAGCAATTTCATGATCGCCCCTCCCAGGGTTTTGCTTGTGGCGCAGCCGCAAGATAACCGCGACGAAATCGCCATTGCAAGCCGCTTTGCGGCCTAAGGATGAGCCGTAATTCCGCGCAGATCGGGCGCGGCGTCACAGTGGCGGCGCGGCCGCGTGATTAACGCAGCGTTTCCGCGCGCGCGTAATCGCCCCGCCGCCGTTCAGTTTTAATTCATCGCGTTGCTTAAACTGCCATTCAAATCTTCCGTTGATGATCGCCACATCGATCGGCGAATGCGCCGGCGAAGTTGTCGCCTCGGGACAGGCGACGGGGCGTTAAACAGGGGAGTGCGTTATGGCGCGTTTTGAAATTCTTGATGGCAACGCTGCGCCGCTCGGCGAGGGACCTGCTGGCGGCGATATGCTGTTCGAACTTGGAATGATGTATTCGATCGGCCGCGACGTGCCGGTCGATCTCGTCTCCGCGCACAAGTGGTTCAACCTTGCGGTGGCGAAGGGCAACCGCGAAGCGATCCGTTTGCGCCGTGAGATCGCCGATCAAATGTCGGACGCTGAGATCGCCACAGCACAACGCGCCGCGCGGGACTGGCTGCGGGGAACCGCGGTCGCCACAGAGCCGACGGTGACGACGGAACAGGCGATCGCGGCGTAAGCCGTGCGCGGCTGAGCATCCGGTTTGCGCGATCTTTTTGAGCCGGCCGTGCCTATACGTTGACGCTGGAACGCGCGCGTTTTGCTGCGGCTTTAGATGCACACGTTTTCGGCTTCACGAGCCATCGGATACGGTCGGCGTCCGCCGGGCTTGCCGGATTGTAGATCACCATGCCGAGATCGGGCCGGCCGTCGACGGCAAAGGCCGAATATTCCAGCGCGATCGGTCCGGCAACCGGATGCCGGATGTGTTTGGCGGCCTCGCCGTGGGTGTCGCGGACGTCATTGTCACGCCACATCGCGTCGAATTCCGGGCTCATCCGGGAGAGTTCGCACTCATTCCCGATATCGACCGCCCGAGCTATTTCGAAATCTGAGCCGGCCACATCGCTGCGGCGCTTTTGCACCGCCACGATCACCAAGGCTGAGCCGGGCCGGACACGTTATCCGTGGCGGAGAGGAAGGGATTTCGAACCCTTGATACGGCTTTAGACCGTATAACGGTTTAGCAAACCGCCGCCTTCAGCCACTCGGCCACCTCTCCGATCTCGCGTTATCACTATGCGCTGCCGGGTCGGCAAGCAAGCCGGTTTGCGGACCGCGCCGGTGTGGTAAACCGGTGCATCGGACGTGGCCGCGATGTCGCAGCAAATACCATCTACCCGACGGTGCTACACCAGAATTTGGCTCACCGCGGCGGTGCTATGCCTGACCGCGCTCACGGCGCGCGCACAGGGAAGCGTCGTTGAACGCCAGGTCAAGGCGGCGGCGGGCCGTGACGCGCGCGTCGGCGTCTATACCGACATCAAGCCGGATTGTACCTCGGGCCCGCTGCCGGCAATCCGGCTCGTCACGCCGCCGGCGCACGGCGCTGTCAACGTCAAACGTGGCACCTTGAAAGCCACCAATTTCAAGCAATGCCTGGCGACCGAAGTTCCGGCCTTTGTCGCGCTCTATCACGGAGCGGCCGAATTTGATGGCACTGACGAATTTCTGTTGGAAATTACCTGGCCGAGCGGCCGCAAGGAGCTCCAGCACTTCCGGGTCAATGTCTCGGCGCATCCGGGTGGCGGACAGGGGATTTGAGGTCCCGGATTTAGCGGCGCGTTGCGCTTTCATGTGTGTTTTAGTCTCCGTCACGGCTTCGATTCGGGCGCCGCCGCTACGTCCTCGCTTCCCGGTTTGCCAGGCTGCCCGATGTGGCCGCTGCGCTGGATTGTTGACCGGCGATGCGAACCGTATCGCCGGCTGAAAGCGAGTCCGGCGGACTGTTCACCACGCGATCGGTTAATGTCAGCCCCTTGAGCACCTCAACCTCAGTGCCGAGATTGCGGCCCGAGCGTGATCGGCCTCAACTCGATTTTGTTGTCCGGACCGATGGTCGCGACTTCCAGACCGTTCTCGCGGAAAATCAACGCGCTGGTCGGAAGCCGGACCATGTGCGGGTTGCTGGGCAGCTCGAAAGTAACCTGTGCGTACGCGCCCGGCTGCAGCTGTCCATCGGGGTTGGCAGCATGCAGTTCCACCAGCAGTGTGCGCGCGTTCTCGTTGATCGCATTCGAAGTGGTGGCGACGGTCGCCTTGAAAGTCGTATCCGGATGCTGCGGCAGATTGAGATTGGCAGTCAGCCCCGGTTGAATGCCGGCGGTCAATTGCTGTGGGACTTGCACGTAAACCCGCATCTCATGGATGTCAGCGACCCGGAACAGCTCCGGTCCGTTGCCTCCGCCCGTTCCGCTGCCGGCGTTGATGAGAGCGCCGATGTCCGTTTCCCGCGCCGTGACGACGCCGTCAAAGGGCGCCGTAATCCTCTTATAGTCCTCCAGGGCTTGCAGACGATCGACGTCGCCTTGGTCGGCGGCGACCTCGGCCGTCGCCGCGTTAACGCGTGCTGCGGCGCTGTTGTAATCGGCCTGCTTGCTCTGCTGCTCTTGCTCGGAAACGACCCCCTTGGGCGAGTTGCGCCAGCGCTCGAAAGTCGTTTCGGCGAACGTTTTCTCCGCCTCTCTGACTTTGACCGTAGCTCTGGCGGAATTAAGCTTGGCTTGCGACGCTGCCAGTTGGGCATCGAGGTCCGGGGCGTCGATCTCGGCGAGCAGGTCGCCCTTTTTTACATGGGCGCCGTAGTCGAAGTACCAGTTCTTCAAATAACCGCTGACGCGCGCAAAGATCGGCGCCTCGTACCAGGCTTGAACGGTGCCGGGCAGAACGAGATGCTGGACCGCAGGGCCCTGCTGCGGAGAGATAACCGCCACAGTCGGAATCGCCTGCTCCTGGGTCCACTGTTTGACTTCTTCCTCATGGCTCCGTCGTTGCAGAATCCCAAATAGCGCAATGACGATTGCGGCAGCGACAGCGACCAACGCGATGGTTCGCAGGTTTCGCGGGGGCCGCGGCGGCGTCGATGTCGCATCCTCGTGGGATTGGTGCTCTTCTGTGGCCATGGGCGCTCGCGTTCAGGCGGGCGCTGCGGAATTCGCAGCGCCCGACGAAGCTTCACGAAGCCGATCCTGCCGGGAATGCAAGACCGTAAAAACGGTTGGGACGAAGAACAGCGTCGCCACAGTTGCGACCAAGAGGCCGCCGATCACCGCGCGGCCGAGCGGCGCATTCTGCTCGCCGCCTTCGCCAAGTGCAAATGCCATCGGCAGCATGCCGATAATCATCGCCAGCGCCGTCATCAACACCGGGCGGAACCGGGTAAAGCCGGCCTCCAGCGCCGCTGATGCCGCGTCCAATCCGGCCGATAAACCTTCGCGCGCGAAGCTGACCAAAAGAATGCTGTTTGCGGTGGCGATACCCATGCACATGACCGCGCCGGTGAGCGCGGGGACCGAAAGTGTGGTGCCGGTCATGAACAGCATCCAGACGATTCCTGCGAGTGCCCCCGGCAGCGCCGTGATGATGATGAAGGGATCGACCCAGGACTGGAAGTTGACGACGATCACCAGGTAAATGAGCAGAATGGCGCCGGCCAGTCCGAAGTAGAGTTGGCTGTACGCGCTGGTCATGGTGTGGACTTGGCCGCTTAGCACGACATATGAGCCGCGTGGCACGTCTTTGCGCGTCTCCTGCAGGGCGTGCTCGATGTCGCTGGAGACTGCGCCAAGGTCGCGGCCTTGGACGGCGCCGTAGATGTCGATGACCGGTTGCACATTGTAGTGAGACACGACGCCGGGGCTCGGCCCCGGCGTGAATTGTGCGAGGCCCCCTAGATATTGTGACGCCTCGCTATCTGCCGACCTAATCGGCACGTTGATAAGGTCCGACATTGAGTCGATGCGATATTGCGGCATCTGCGCGACGATCGGATACGAAACACCGTTCTCGGTGTTCAGCCAGAAATTTGGATGCACCTGAAGGCTTCCGGAGAGCGTGACCAAGAGGCTGTTGGCGACGTCGCGCTGGGTCAGGCCGACCTCACCGGCGAAGGTTCGATCAACGTCCACATTGATCTGCGGATAATTGAACACCTGCTGGATGCGCAAGTCGGCGATGCCGGAAACCAAACGGATGTGCTTGAGCAGGTCCGTGGCGTAAGCGTAATTGGCCTTTTGGTCATGACCGATGACCTGCACATCGATAGGCGCCGGCAGGCCGAAATTGAGGATTTGGGAGACGATGTCGGCCGGCAGGAACGAAAAGGTAGCTTCTGGGAATTGCTGCGGCAGTCTGGTGCGCAGCTCCTTGATGAAGTCCGCAGTCGGAGCGTGATCCTCCTTGAGGCTGATCAAGGCGTCGCCGTCCTCGGGTCCGATCGTCCCGGTGTTCTGGTAGGCCATGTTAATGCCGGAAAACGGCAGCCCGATATTGTCGACTATGTTGTCGAGCTGGCCCGGCGGGATCGTATGGCGGACGGTCTGTTCGATGCGATCGAACAAGCGCGCGGTTTCCTCGATACGCGTGCCGGACTGGGCGCGCACGTGCATCAGAATCTGTCCGGAATCGACCGACGGAAAGAAGTTCTCGCCGAGGAACGGCCACAATCCGAACGACAAAAGCACGCAGGCAAGGAAGGCGACGATAAAGGTCTTTGGGCGGCCAAGCGCGAGCAACAAAAGCGAGCGGTAACGGTCGCGGATGCGCCCAAATCGCCGATCGAATACCAGCTGAAAGCGCTTCAGCGGGTTGCGCGAGCGCGCCGGTGGCAAGCCATGGCCGGCTCCGCCGTGCTCGCCGGCCATAAGATAGTTGGCCATGGTCGGAACGAGCGTGCGCGACAGGACGAACGAGCCGACAAGAGCAAATACCACCGCTTCGGCCAGCGGCCGGAAGAGGTAGCCGGCGACGCCGCCGAGCTGGAACATCGGGACGAAGACGATGCACAGGCATAACAGAGTTACGAATGCCGGGATGACAATCTGCTGCGCGCCGTCGAGGATCGCCGGTTCGATCTCCTTGCCCTGTTCCAGATGATAGTTGATGTTTTCGATGGTGACGGTTCCGTCATCGACAAGAATGCCCACCGCGAGAGCAAGGCCTCCCAAGGTCATGACGTTGATGGTCTCGCCGAGCCACGACAGAGCGGTCAGCGAGAAAAGTATGGCGAGCGGAATCTCGATGAGGATGATGACCGTGGAGCGCCAACTGCCGAGGAAGATCAGAATCATAAGGCCGACCAAAGCGGCTGCGAGCGCCGCCTCGCGGACGACACCGAATACCGCGGCTTTGACGAAAATCGACTGATCGCCGACGGCATGCAGGTTGAGACTCGTCGGCAGGCTCTCTTCGACGCGCGGCAGCAGCGATTTGATGCCATCGATGACGCTCAGCGTCGACGCCGCACCGGCCTTTAGAATGGTCATCAGCACCGCGCGCGATCCGTTGACGCGGACGAGGTTGGTCTGTGGCGGCGAGCCTTGGTGCACGTAAGCCACGTCGTGAAGGAAGATGACGGTGCCGTTGACCTTCTTCACCGGCAGGTCGTTGATCCTTTCGAGCACGACCGGGCTCGCATTGAGCGCTACGTTCCAGTCGAACTTCCCCACCTTCTCGTCGCCAGCCGGCAAGATGAGGTTCTGCACCGAGATGGTGTTGACGACATCGTCGGCCGATACGTTGTGGGCCTGCATGGCCTGCTGATCGAGATCGACCTGCACCTGCAGAATCTTGCCGCCATAGGGCGACGGCACCGCGGCGCCCGCGACCGTCGCGAGCTGCGGCCGGATGAAATTCTGGCCGAAATCAAACAACTGCATCTGCGGCAGCTTTTTGCTCGACAGCGCCAGCTGGAGGATGGGCACACTGGAAGCGTTATAGCTCAGCACATAAGGCGGCGTGATGCCCGGCGGCAGCAGCTTGAGCACCGTCTGCGAGGCCGCGGTCACCTGCGCCAGCGCGGCGGCGATATCGACGTTTTTCTGGAAGAAAATCTTGACCACGCCGTAGCCCGTCAGCGACTGCGACTCGATGTGCTCGATGTCGGCGACCTGGGCGGTCAGGTAGCGTTCGTAGAAGTAGATGACGCGGCCTGACATATCGTTGGGCAACAGGCCGTTGTAAGTCCAGACGACGCTGACCACCGGAATGTTGATGTTGGGAAAGATATCGGTGGGAGTAAGCAGCGCGGCGCGGACGCCGAAAAGCGCAATTACCACGGCAAGCACGACGAATGTGTAAGGACGTCGAAGCGCGGTGACTACGATCCACACGGCTGCGATCTCCTAGTGATGCCGCGCCCGCCGCGGCCGGCGATGCAGGACGCTGAACACGGTCGGAACGAAGAACAAAGTCGCTAACGTAGCTATTGTCAGGCCGCCGATGACCGCGCGGCCGAGTGGTGCGTTCTGCTCGCCGCCCTCGCCGAGCGCAAATGCCATCGGCACCATGCCGATGATCATGGCCAGCGCCGTCATCAGCACCGGCCGAAAGCGCGTGAATCCGGCCTCAAGCGCCGCCGTCGCGGCATCAAGGCCATTTGTCAGCCCTTCGCGCGCGAAGCTTACCAGCAGTACACTGTTGGCGGTGGCGATGCCCATGCACATGACGGCACCGGTCAACGCCGGCACCGAAAGCGTCGTTCCCGTGACAAACAGCATCCAAATGATGCCGGCGAGCGCGCCGGGCAGCGCTGTGATAATGATGAATGGGTCGAGCCAGGATTGGAAATTGACGACAATCACCAGATAGACGAGCACGACAGCGCCAGCGAGTCCGAAATACAATTGGCCATAAGCGTCGTTCATGGTGCGGACTTGGCCGCGCACGGCCACATAGGAGCCCCGTGGCAGGTCCTTGCGGGTTGCCTCGAGGATCCGCTCGAGGTCGCCAGAGACGGCGCCGAGATCGCGGTCCTGGACGGCGCCGAAAATATCGATCACCGGCTGCACATTGTAATGCGAAACCACGCCCGGGCTCGGTCCGGGCGTGATGCGGGCTAGCCCGCCGAGGTATTGCGGTGTTTTTGCTTTCACCGAGGTGACCGGCAAGTTGACGAGGTCCGAAATGGTGTTGATGCGATATTGCGGCATCTGCGCAACGATCGGATAAGAGACGCCATTGCGGGTATTCAACCAGAAATTCGGCTGGATCTGGCCGCTGCCCGAAAGTGTGACCAGCAAGCTGTTCGCGGTGTCGCGTTGCGTTAGTCCAACGGCGCCAGCGAACGTCCGATCGACGTCGACATTGATCTGCGGATAATTAAACACCTGCTGGATGCGCAGATCGGCGATGCCGGAGACAAGGCGGATGCGCTTGAGCAAGTTGGAGGCGTAGGCGTAATTGGCTTTCTGATTGTTGCCAATGATTTGAATATCGATCGGCGCCGGCAGGCCGAAGTTGAGAATCTGCGAAACGATGTCGGCCGGCAGGAACGAAAATGTTGTACCCGGGAATTGCTGCGGCAGTCTGGTGCGCAGTCGCTTGATGAAATCCGCCGTCGGAGCGTGATTTTCCTTGAGGCTGATCAAGGCGTCGCCGTCCTCGGGGCCGATCGTTCCGGTGTTCTGGTAGGCCATGTTGATCCCGGAAAATGGCAATCCGATATTGTCGACGATGTTGTCGAGTTGTTCGGGCGGGATGGCGCCCCGGATTGTCTGCTCAATGAGATCGAAAAGGCGGGCAGTTTCCTCGATGCGCGTGCCCGGCTGGGCGCGCACGTGCATCAGAATCTGTCCCGAATCGACTGCTGGAAAGAAGTTCTCGCCGAGGAACGGCCACAGCCCGAAGGAACAGATCACGATAACAATAAAGCCGGCGATCACAGTCTTGGGGTAGCCGAGGGCGATCAAGAGGAGCGCGCGGTAACGGCTGCGAATCAATGTGAAGATGCGCTCGAAGCCCATCTGAAACCGTTTCAGCGGATTGCGCGAATGTTGAGTGGATGCCGCATGACCATCCTGATGCCCGGTGTGGGCGTGAAGGAAGTATCGCGCCATCGTCGGCACCAAGGTCCGTGACAGCACGAAGGAGCCGATCAGCGCGAAGACGACCGCCTCGGCCAGCGGCCGGAACAAGTAGCCCGCTACGCCGCCGAGCTGGAACATCGGCGCGAACACGATATCGAGCACAAGCAATGTGACGAACGCGGGCACCACGATCTGCTGCGCGCCATCGAGGATGGCCGGTTCGACGTCCTTGCCTTGCTCCAGATGAAAGAAAATGTTTTCGAGCGTGACGGTGCCTTCGTCGACCAGCATGCCGACGGCAAGCGCAAGGCCGCCAAGCGTCATCACGTTGATAGTCTCGCCGAGCGCCGCAATCGCGATCACCGAAAACAGGATCGACAGTGGGATGGAAACGATGATGATCATCGTCGAGCGCCAGCTGCCGAGGAACAAAAGAATCATCAGGCCGACGAGGCCGGCGGCGAGCACCGCTTCGCGCAGCACGCCGAAGATTGCCGCTTTGACAAAGATCGACTGATCGCCGACCGCGCGGACATTAAGTCCGGCGGGCAGGCTCTCTTCGACCCGCGGCAGCAGCGATTTGATGCCATCGATGACATTGAGGGTCGAGGCGGCGCCAGCCTTGAGGATCGTCATCAGCACCGCGCGCGAGCCATTGACGCGCACCAGGTTGGTCTGCGGCGGCGAGCCCTCGTGTACGTAGGCGACGTCGCGCACATAGATGATCGTATTGTTGACCTTCCGCACCGGCAGGTCGTTGATCTTGTCGAGCTGCACGGGGCTCGCGTTGAGCGCCACGTTCCAGTCGAACTTGCCGATCTTAGCGTCGCCCGCCGGCAGAATCAGGTTCTGCGCCGTGATGGCGTTGAGCACATCGTTGGCCGAGACGTTGTGCGCCTGCATAGCCTGTTGGTCGAGATCGACCTGGGCCTGCAGAATCTTGCCGCCGTAGGGCGAGGGCACCGCGGCGCCCGCGACTGTCGCGAGCTGCGGCCGGATGAAGTTCTGGCCGAGATCGAACAACTCCATTTGCGGCAGCTTTTCGCCAGAGAGCGCCAGCTGCAGGATCGGCACTGTCGCGGCGTTGTAGCTCAGCACGTATGGCGGGGTGATGCCGGGCGGCAGAAGCTTGAGCACGGTCTGCGAGGCCGCCGTCACCTGCGCGAGCGCGGTGCGGATATTTACGCCCCTTTGAAAAAAGATTTTGACGACGCCGTAGCTGTTGAGCGATTGCGACTCGATGTGCTCGATGTCGGCGACTTGGGCGGTCAGGTAGCGTTCGTAAAAATAAATCACGCGACCGGACATGTCGTTGGGCAAAAGTCCCGTGTAGGTCCATACGACGCTGACGACCGGAATATTGATGTTCGGAAAGATGTCGGTAGGCGTTCGCAGCGCCGCCAGCGCTCCAAAGATCGCAATCAGAAATGATAAGACGACGAAGGTATAAGGTCGCCGCAGCGCGATCAGAACGACCCACACGTCAGTGATCTCCTGCGGATAAGGTCATCTGAGTAGCGAAGAGGACAGGTGAAGAGCCGTCAGGCAGCCACTGATGCGTCGAACGGCACCCCGGGAACTCCCTTGCGCGGGTGGATAATAACCGATTTACAAGATTTCCGGTGGCAAACGGCGAGCAGGCACAGGCGGTGCGTTGCCGGGCGCGTCGGTACCTGAACAACGACGCCGGCGAACCCGATTGGAGCCGAATGCGGGAAGATCCGCCTTTTTGATTGATACGGCGGGCTCTAGCGTCCGCGAGACTCATTTAACGCGAAGCTCCAAGACGACAGTCGAAACCCTGACCAGACCGTAGCCCGCGGGCTTGTCACCGTATTCTCGTCGCTCCCCGTTCCCGCGCAGAACCCGGCTATCCGGCACTGCTGAGTACCAGAACAATGCTCTACGATGGATTTTTTGACAAGTTCGATTTGGTTCTCGTGCGCGGCCATGGGTCGCGTCGATTTTGATGAAAACCCTCGGTTTTCCAGCGGGTCATGCGGCCAGGCTACTTTCATCTCGGGCGCATTGAACCGAGCCGTCATGCGGATCATTATGCAGATACGGAGGCGACCGTGGGGTCTAGGACATCGAGCCAAGCCACGCGTACCCGGTCAAACCTGTCGTCGGGCGATTGTGTTCGGTGCGATCGCAGTCGAACCCAAACAAGCGCGCCGCAAATGATTGATGTGCGCACCTCTCCGCTGGTTGTCGCTCTCGCGGTGCTCCTTCTCGCCTCCGCGTCGCGAGCTGAGGAGCGGCCACCGCTTTTTCCCACGCGGGACGTTGATATCACTTACGACGTCACTCGCCCGCAACAGCCGAAAATCCGCCAGCGCGCGCGCTGGCTGGCAAACGAGCATCGGGAGCGGATCGAAGGTCCGGACAAATCGGCGACCATTTTCGACCGCAACGCTCACGAGATTACGCTTCTCAACCCTGCAAAGCGGACCTTTCGCACGCTTGAGGGCTCGCCGCGACAACCCCCGGAGCCGGAAGCGGGTGTGGTCCTCAAACGCGGAGCCGAGTTTGTCATCGCCGGTTTGCACTGTACTGACTGGATGTGGACGGAAGATGTGGAAACGCGCACGATCTGCACGACAGCCGACGGCGTCCTGCTGCGGCTTGTCGTCGACGGCGCGATAATCATGCAGGCGCGATCGGTCAGCTACGGCGCGCAGGCGGCTGAGCTCTTCCAGGTCCCATCCAACTATTCGCCAGCGCTGGCCCCGGAAGGCGACACCGGTCAATAAAGATCGCCGCTACGATTGACGGCAGCGAGTGCGGAGGCCACGGGTCGGGCCGCCTGTGGCCGAGATGCCACCTACAATGCGCGCTAGTGTTGCGGTCGAGACGCTACCGCCAACTTTCCGGGGAGTGGCGGCTTAGGGTCGCTTGCGCGCGTTATCGAAACCGACCATTCTCGATCAAGGGGATGCCATCCGCAGGCGGCAATTGTCGCGTGTCATGTCGGCTCTGCTGATGGTTGACGATCATTGCACTTAATCGTCGTTGCTTGCGCAGTTGGAGTGCATCCGTCTCGTGCCGGCGTCAGCCAAGCTTCCGCGTCGACAAGGGGGCCGCCGACGAGGCCGCACAGCCCGCTTACGCCATGCCGTCTTGAGCAGCATATCTGCTGCGTTGGTTTGGCTTCGTGCGCAGTCGGACCTGACTATTCGCCTCCGCAAGCTCCGATGCCGGCGGGTTTCGCTGCGGCCGTGCTGCCGCCCGACGCGCTGCGGCGGACCATCGTGTCGCTGACACCGCCAAATGGTGGCGCACGCTGCATGATCGGGAACTTGATTTACTGGTTGATCGCGCCATCGCCGCGAGCCCAACGCTTGAGATCGCCTTGGATCGCCTGCAACAGGCCCGCGCACAGGAATTCGTGGTCATCGGCTCGGCGCTGCCAATGTTAGGGGGCAGCGAAGGCGGGGGCATCGGCACGGGAAGCGATCTGGGCCGCGGGCGCGCGAGCCAAACTCTGGTCTCCGCCGAGAACGGGGCGGGCATCGGCCAAATCAACAATCTCGTCGGGTTCGACGCCGCCTGGGAAATCGACGTGTTCGGCAAATACCGGCGTGCCATCGAGGCCGCGCAGTACGACGTGGAAGCCGCAATTGCGGCGCGCAACGTGGTGCTGATTTCGCTCGTCGCCGATGTAACCCGCGGCTATCTCGATCTGCGCGCTTTGCAAATGCGGCTCGCGGTGCTTCGAAAACAAATCGAGGTTGTGCAGAAGTATGCCGACTTCGTGCAAGAGCGATTTAGCCGCGGCATCACCAATGAGTTGGACGTCACGCTGGCACAACGTCAATTGGCGCAGTTGCAGTCCGAGATTGAGCCGTTGCTGGCCGAGATAAATGCCGCACGTTACGTGATTGCGGTGCTGATCGGCGAATTTCCGGAGAGTTTGGGTCAAGAGCTGAAACGGCCCGGAATGCTTCCAGCGCTTCCCGGGCACATTCGTTCCGGGCTGCCGATCGACCTGCTCCGGCGCCGGCCCGACATTGCCGAAGCGGAACGCCAACTCGCGAACGCCAATGCACTCATCGGTGTCGCGACCGCCGACCTCTTTCCTCAGATCGCCGTCACCGCTTCTTATGGCGCACAGCAAGGACCGGGCCTGATGCAGGCTCCAATCAATCCGATATGGTCGGTCGGGCCCGCGCTTGCCGCGCCGCTGTTGGATTTTGGCCGGCTCGATGCGTTGGTTGAGAAGGCCGATTATCGGAGCCGCGAGCTTTTGTTCTTCTACAAGCAGACGGTGCTCAACGCCGTCCGCGAAGTGGATACCGCAGTCGATGCCTATACCGCGCAGCAGGCTCGGTTGCGCCATCTTGCAGATGCACTAAAGGCGGCGCGGCGTGCGGTCGCGCTCGCGACGGAGCGGTTCGATCGGGGGTTGATCGATTCGCTCAACGTGATCGACGCGCAGCGGCAGGAATTTGCAATCGAGCAACAATACGTATCCGCGCAGCAAAGCGCTGCCGAGCAACTCGTCACGCTCTACAAGTCACTCGGCGGCGGCTGGGAGGATTATCAAATCTTCCCACCGATCCCCCTGCCGCTTCCTGCCGTCGCGGCCGCCTTCAAAAGTTTGCTGGCTCCGAACGCAGGCCCTTAGCAGACGGCGGCATCCGACGGTGCGAGACTAAACACGCGTGCTCGCCGCGGCGGGTGGAAGACGTGAGCGCGATGCGAGAAACTTCTCATTGCCGGCGGATTCGAGCTCGCCCGACACCTGGTACGGTTTGCGTTGTTGTATTTATGCCACGAGGCGGGCCGATCTGCTCCCAACGCGCGGCAAAATGATGGCGGAGGAACCAGCTGTCATCGGACAGTCATGCGCCAAAAATAGATCAACGGAGGGTTAATCGCTTCTGAATTTCAAACACTCACAGAAGGTGGAGGGGGTCTAAATGGTCAACTTTGGTATGCGCGCGGGCATTCCCGCCGCGGCGATCGCGGCGCTCGCGAGTTGCGCTACGACTGCCTTGGCCGCCGATATGGACGCGATGGTGACGAAGGCACCGCCGGTGGTTTCGGCGGCTGCGGCCGGACCGTCGAGCTGCACGACCCTCTATGGCTTTTTCCTGACCGACTGTCAGCTGATCTACTACGGCGTGCGGTTCTACGGCACGGTTGACCTGGGCGGCCTGTATCAGACCCACGGCACACCGTTTGATAAGAACTTCCCGACCGGCGCCAGTTACCTTGTGGGCGCCGGTGGTACGGGCGCGACGAACCGGACAGCCCCGGATTGGGTCTTGCTCCCAACGCGCTCAGCCAGTCCAACGTCGGTGTCGAACATCAAAGAGCCGATCGCGCCCGGCGGCTGGGCTTTTGTTTCCCGCGGCGAGCTGGCTTTCGATCCCGTATTCAGTCCTGCTGGCCAACGCGCCGCAGGCTATGCAAGACGCCAAGGGCATAGCGCAGAATACCGAGGCCCTGCCGTTCGACTCCAGCCGCTGGGGCTGGCTGCAACACAAATCAGTATGTCGGTGTTAGCCAGCCGTTTTGGGGCTTGCTGACTCTTCGGCCGGCAAAACACGCTGCAGCTGGACGAGATCAATGCCTACGATGCGATGGGGGGCTCTTATGCCTTCTCGCTGATCGGCTATTCCGGCAAGGCCGGCGGCTCCGGCGACACCGAGGACGCGCGTTGGACCACGGCGATCAAGTATCGCGTCAATTTCGGCGACTGGCTCCGCATCGGCGTCATGGGACAGCCGATCGGTGGCTCCAACGGCGGCTACAATGCCTATAACCCGAACAATGGCGCGATCGCCGGCGACATCGGCACGGACATCAGACATCTCGGACCCGGCATGCTCTCGATGGACGTCGTCGGGACTTACGAGAGAGACGCGGTCAACATTTCGGCGATGTATCCCGGCCAAGCCCTCAACGCCAATGGGACGCCGACCCACGTTCTTCGCCGGCCGATGCCGCCCTCAAGGCAACGCTCTCCAACCAGGCCACCGTCACGGTGGCGGGCAAATACAGCTTCGGTTCGTGGGGGCCCGAGCAGCCGCTCGTAGCCAAAGCACCTGCGCGCCGCCTCCGGTATTCCCGCTCACGCTGTATGGCGGTTATGAGTGGATCCAGTTCTCCAGCCCGAGCGACCCGCAGACCACGTCATTCATCGATGACGGCTTCACTTTCAATAATTCCGGCGGCGTCAACCATGGCTCGATTGCCACTGCTAACCTGACCTCGATCAATAACAATGCGCTCAATTCCCTCTGCGGCACCGGCACCGGTTGCGGGAATGAAGTCTTCCAGTTCTTTTGGGTTGGCGCCAAATACGGCATCACCCGCGACCTGGATATCATCGGCGCTTACTATGAATCTGGCAAAACCAATTCGTGAACGGCGTGGCGCATTTGCGCCTCTCCCGGCGCCCACAGCCAGTGCGCCGGCACTTGACCAGTGTCCTCGGCGGTGCTCGACTGGCGGTTCCTGCCGAAGTGGGACACCTATGTCGGCGTCGTGTATTCGATCGCGAGGGCGGCATCTCCAACGGCGATATTCAAAACAACAACCTCGCCGGCGTCGGCGGCGTCCGCTTCCGCTTCTAACAAAGTCTGAACCGGAAGAGTTTCGCGAATTCATAGGCGCCGCCGGCATCAGCCGGCGGCGTTATGTTTTGACGATTTAGGAGAAGCACCCGGCCAATTACCATTCGGCGAGTTGTTGGAAACCGCCGAGTCCGCATGAGCCATATTTGCCACACTGGGCGGGAAAGCGACGCTACGCGCAAAAAAACCAGCATAAATAACGGCTTAGGTAGCTCACCTCACCAAATGCGGAATTGACCGGAGATTCGCATAGGTGTAATATGCAAACGGGCAAGCGGGGGAATTGCGGGTGCGCGTCTTTGTGCCCCGGGACCGCTGGGCTTATAACTCGTCGGTAATCGATTGCCGCGAGCGAGGTGAATTGTCGTGCCGGTCAGCAAGGCTCGCACATTTTTGCTCGTCGCCTTTCTGGGCGCTTGCCTGGCGCAAGGCGCCGGCGCGACGGATTTGACCAAGACGGATCTGAGTAATTTTCCGCTGACACCGCCCCCGCCACAAAAGCCCGAGTGGGCAGGTTTTTATCTCAGAAATAATTCCGGAAGCGGCCCGGATGGTACGCCTTGGAGCATACCGGCATCGGCAAATGGATTTTCGGCCGCAACCGCTCCGCCGATCAACGAGACATTTGGTTACAATTTCCAGTCCGGCAGTTTCGTTTTCGGCCTGGAAGGTTCGCTCGCCGCGGCAAACTTCGATGGCAGGTTTACGAGCCCCTATCTTCCTGCGGTCGGCGCATGGGCGCCGAACATGAATTGGCTCGGTACGGTCACCGGCCGCCTCGGCTATTCGTTTGGTCAGTGGCTGCCCTACGTCAAGGGCGGCTTTGCTGCGGCTGACGTCGCGACGCCGGCGCAGGCCGCTCAGATCGGCGGTTTTTCTCAAGGCAATCAACTTGGCGGTTGGACCGCCGGTGTCGGTCTCGAATATCAGATAACGCCGAAGTGGTCGTTGGGGCTTGAATACCTTTACACCGATCTCGGCAGCGGTGCTCCCAACGGAGCAAACGGCGCGCCTCTTACTGGATCGCCCGAGATGTACTCAACGGCGCTGAAGAGCCAGAGCTTGTTGGGCCGGTTGAATTTCAAACCCGGCTGGTAACGCCGCAGCTTAGTTTAGCTCGCTCCATTTGCGCCCGAAGCGTTTTGCCGCGCGTTCTCACAAGACACAACGAAGCTGACGATCCTGCGCACCAGGTCGCCCTCAAGCAGCGGTGCGTGACCCTGATCGGCGACTTCGATCATCTCCATCTGCGCGCGCCGCGCGCGCATGCCCGCGACCGTCGCCGCCGAAAGTATGTCGGAATTTGCGCCGCGAATGACCAGCATCGGCATATTGCCGAGCGCGTCAAATTCGTGCCAGAGCGACGGTATCGGAAGCTCGATATCGATGCCGGCGAGCGCACGCGCGATGCCCAAATCATAGGCCGGCTTAAACGCGCCGTGCTTTTGGTGCCAGGTGCGCCGTGCACCGGCGAGCCATTGCTCCGCGGTCAGGTTAGGAAACTGTGCGCTCATCAGGCGCCGGAGAATTTCCGCACCTTCCTCGAAGCTGCGCGGGTGCGGTAATTTGCCGAGATAGCCGCGAAGCCGCGCAACACCTTTGGGCTCGGTAACGGGACCAACATCATGCAGAACGACGCCAGCGATCGCGGTCGGGTGCACGGTCGCCAGCATCATGGTGAGAACGCCGCCGCGCGAACTTCCGACGAACATGGCAGGGCCAACGCCGAGCGCGAAAAGGACACTCACGATGTCGGCAAGTTCGACGGTGCAGTTATAGTTGGAATGATCGGCATCATATTCGGAGTGGCCGCGGCCGCGTAAATCGATCGCGATGACGTGCCGCTCCGGCGGACCGGCTGCCAGGGCGGGCGCAAGTTCATCGAAATCGGCCGCAGTGCGGGCGAGGCCCGGCAGGCATACCACAGACAAACCGGGCGAGGAGCGCGACCCATACTCGCGCACATGAATCCGCAGCCCATCATTCGCCGTGACGAACAGGCTCTTGCCGTGATTGTGCGCGGCGTAACCCGCGTCCGGTACCAGATGAGGGGAGGGCTTATTCATCGCCTGTCCCAGTCGCCCATTCGAACTCTCCCGCATAGAGAGAGGTCATAAAAGCGACATTAACTGCGGGCCGGGCAAAGGGGCAACTGGTAAATGCGGCGGAAACGATAAATCAACCGCCTCGCCGCATGTCGGCGTCAATCAGCAGCCGCGAACTGTTATTAAGCCGGGCGCGGTAGACCTGCATATTTTCCATCACGCGCTGGACATAGTTCCGCGTTTCCGAGAGGGGAATGCGCTCGACCCAGTCGATCGGGTCCACCTTCGGATCGCGCGGATCGCCGTATTTTGCGATCCATTCCCGCGCGCGTCCCGGTCCGGCGTTGTAGGCGACGAAGGCGAGGATGTAGGAGCCGCGCCAGGAAGCGATATCGTTCCCGAGTTCAGCGGTCCCGATTTGGGCATTATAGGGAACGTCGACCAACAGACGGTGCTGGTTGAAGGCAACATTGAAGCGCTTGGCGGTATCGCGGCCCGCGCCGGGTGTGACCTGCATGAGGCCCAGCGCGTTGGCGCTGGAAATCACTTTAGGATTGAACGCGCTTTCCTGCCGCACGATCGAGAATACGACGCAACGCTCTACCTGCGGTCCGATCTGCTCGTAATCCGGCACGCCAAAATCGGGAAACGCGTAGTGCTCCATCGGCAGGCCGTGGCCGAGCGCGGTCTTGCCGATCAGGAGCGCTGCCCGCGCGTCGTTGTGTTGCGCCGCGATCTCGCCGAGCGCCGCGAGCGCGTGCACGTCGGTTGCCTTGTCGGCAAATTCGACCGCCATGATGGAGGCAAGGTCGCGCTCATCGAGCGCGTAGAGGATCTCGAAAGCGCGCGTGACTTCGAGGCGGCGGTGATCGGTGGACAGTTCGGGCGGTCCCCGCAGCGTAACTTCGCCAATACCAAGTCGCGCGCGCGCCAGTTGGCCGTAATAGGCGGTGGAATAGCGGGCTGCTGTCTCGTAGTGGGCGCGGGCTTCTTGTCCACGCCCCAGCGCCTCGGCGGCACGGCCTTGCCAGTAATAGGAGCGGGCGAGCGTGATTGGGTTGGCCGTTCCCTCGGCGACACGCGCAAAATGGGCGAGAGCGATCGTGGGCTGGCCTAAAAAGCGCAGCGCGATCCACCCGGCGGTGAATTGCTGTTCGGCGCGATGATTCTCGGTAACCGGCATCGCGGCACCGGCCGCAACCTCATAGGCCGATCTCGCGTCACCGAGGTCGAGCAGTTTGCGTGCCACGAGCCGGCGCTCGGCCCACCATTGGTCCACGTCGCCCAGTTTTTCCGGCTCGCGCGGCGCGCTCAGCAACAATTGGGCGGCCTCCGAAATTTTTTCAGAGCGGCGCAGCCATTGAATGCGGCTGAACAAATAGCCGGCATCGCGCCGAGCCTCGATGGGTATCTCGTCGAACAGCGTCTTGGCCTTGGTGGATTTGTCGATGACAGCAGAGCGTGCCTTGGCGATGGCGAGTTCAATGCCGCCGAGCTGGTTCGCCGCCCGCAGCCCGGCTCCTTCGTCTTCAACATCGAAGCGCGTATCCATGCGCGCTTTGTCGTCGGCCGGCGTGATCAGACCGGCGAAGACCTGCCGCGCTTGTGCTTCGGTGTCGCCGGAAAAGCCGTCCTTTCGCCAAGCTGCGCTCACAAGCGCTTGGGCGCCGGGGCGATCTCCTGTGGCAAGAAGCGCTCGCGACAACGCAAACCGGCCTTTGGCTGTCCGCGCCGGCTCATTGGCGAAAAAGGCGATCACCGTGCGTGGGTCCAGCTGCTGCTGCCACAGCGCGGCTTCGGCCCGCCGCCGCAAAAACAAGATGCTTGGCCAGCCTGGATTGCCGGCGATGAAGGCCGCGTAGCGCGGGAAGTCGAGATCGGCCTCGTCACTGCGCAGGATGACCCATTCAACCAGCTTGCGCGCGACCGGATCGTAGATTCTGCCCTCGACGCTCGTCGCCTCGTCGGGCCTGCCTTTTTGCGCGAGCTCGATCGCCTGTTTGACGGCGGCAAGATCAAGCGGCGAGGTGACCGACGTGCTTGCTGTCGCGAGCGGTGGACTGGCCCGAACCACCGGGGCGGTGACGACAGGAGCGGCCAGGGGGATGCTCGCTGTCGCGCTTCTGGAAGTATCGGCGTCGCCGCGTCTTAGAAGCACCCCCGAAGGAGGAATTGAGGTCGTCGCGGAGATTGCCGGGGCGAGCACCATCGGAGTGGTCGTGAGCGCGGGAGCGACGACCTGCGCTGCAACCTTCCCATTCCGGGGGCCGGCGCTCGCGGGACGAGGCCGGGGCAATGGGATATCGCCGCTCGGCGGCGCCGCGCTTGCCTCGCCGACGACGAGAGCGGCCGCAATCAATGCGAAAATAAGTCGAACAGCCTTCACCGGCACATACCTCCCGCCGCGGCTCTTGCCGTCAGCGTTCGAAGGAAAAGTCTTCGGCCGCAGGACTAAAAAAACTCCTAAAGCCCGCAAGCCGCCGCGACAATTAGCGAATTTCACGGCAAAAGCGGGGCTGAGGGCCTCTAGTGCAAAAATGTTCCACCAGTTCGGTGAAATGGCGCTTCGAGCGCGCCAAGCGATGAGGGGCTTTAAAGGAACTCTGTGACCCGGTATCTATTTTGCGTCGGCAGCGTCCGCGTCGAGCGGCAACGCTTCCCGCCCCCGGGGTAATCAAGGATCGTGTCATGACCGCCAAGACGAGCTTTCGAGGCTCATTCACTGCGCTCGTCACGCCGTTCAACAACGGCTCAGTCGACGAGAAAGCCTTCCGTGGGCTGGTCGATTGGCAGATTGCTGAGGGCACCAATGGGCTGGTCCCGGTTGGCACCACCGGCGAAAGCCCGACGCTGTCCCACGAAGAGCATAACGAAGTGGTCGAATGGTGCGTCGAGCAAGCGAAAGGTCGCGTCCCGGTCGTCGCCGGCGCCGGTTCCAACTCCACCAGGGAAGCGATCGCGCTCGCGAAGCACGCCGAAGAGGCCGGTGCCGATGCCGTGCTTGTGGTGACGCCCTATTACAACAAGCCGACTCAGGAGGGTCTCTATCAACACTTCAAGGCCATCAACGACGCGATCGGCATTCCGATCATCATCTACAATATCCCGCCGCGGTCGGTGATCGATATGTCGGTCGAAACCATGAAGCGCTTGTTCGAATTGAAAAATATCGCCGGCGTCAAGGATGCGACCGCCAACATGGTGCGCGTCTCACAACAGCGCGCCGCGATGGGCCCGGATTTCAATCAGCTTTCCGGCGAAGACGCGACCGCGCTGGGCTTCAATGTCCATGGCGGTCATGGCTGCATCTCGGTCACCTCCAACGTGGCGCCGCGCCTGTGTTCGGAGTTTCAGGCCTCGTGCCTGAAGGGCGACTATGCCGGCGCGCTGAAGCTTCAGGACAAGCTGATGCCGCTGCACGGGGCGCTGTTCATCGAAACGAGCCCGGCGCCGATCAAATATGCGCTGTCGCTGATCGGCAAGTGTGCCGAGACGGTGCGTCTGCCCATGGTGCCTCTTGCTGACCAAACGCGCGCCGCGGTGCGCGAGGCCATGGTGCATGCCGGCCTGATCAACTGATGACCCGCGCGGTCCCGCAAACGCTGGGATAGGACACTGGAACTCCGCCGGGGCGGGGACGATCGGGTTTCTAAGCCCAATTCACGGAGGCGTTGATGCTCGAAGAATTTAAGAAATTCGCTATGCGCGGCAACGTTGTCGATCTCGCCGTCGGCGTTATCATTGGTGCCGCTTTTGGCGCAATCGTCAATTCTCTGGTTGGCGACCTCGTCATGCCGATCCTTGGCGCAGTCACCGGCGGCCTCGACTTTTCCAACTATTTCCTTCCGCTGTCGTCAAAGGTGACAGCCGCGACGCTGGCCGAGGCAAAAAAACAAGGCGCGGTGTTCGCGTATGGTAGTTTTCTCTCAGTGGTCATCAACTTCATCATCATCGCTATCGCCTTGTTCATAGCCGTCAAGGGCATCAATCGGCTGCAAAAGCCGGAAACACCGGCGCCCACCGGGCCTTCCAAGGAGGTCCAGTTGTTGACCGAAATCCGCGACGTGCTGAAAACGCGGTGAGGCCAGGACGGCGGCATGGCGACCACAGCTGAGCGGAAACTGCGGGTCGTCGCCGACAATCGCAAAGCGCGCTTCAACTACTTTATCGACGACACGATGGAAGCGGGCCTCGCCCTGACCGGCACCGAGGTGAAGTCGCTGCGCCAGGGTAAGGCAACCATTGCCGAGTCCTATGCCGATGCCCGCGGCGGCGAGATCTGGCTGATCAACTCGAACATTCCCGAATATCTGCAGGCGAACCGCTTCAATCACACGCCGAAGCGGCCGCGCAAGCTGTTGCTGCACCGCCGGCAGATCAACAAGCTCATTGGCGCGGTCGAACGCGAGGGCATGACACTCGTTCCGCTCAAGCTGTATTTTAACGAGAAGGGGCGCGCCAAGGTCGAGCTTGCTTTGGCGCGCGGCAAGAAGCTTTACGACAAGCGCGATACCGAGAAGAAGCGCTCTTGGGACCGCGAGCGCGGGCGGTTGTTGCGGCAGAAGGGCTGAGAGAAATGCTTCCGGTAACGCTCGATCATTGCGTCATTCATGTTACCGACTGGGACCGTTCGAATGCCTTCTACACCAAGGTGCTTGGCGCCGAGCTGATTACCCGGCCGATCGGCTACGCCTACCGCTTCGGCGACCGCCAGCTCAACGTTCATGGTCCGGGCGTCGCACCGGCCGAAGTCGCGCGGCTGCCGGTCGCTCCGGGTAACAGCGATCTGTGCTTCGAATGGAACGGCCCGATCGCCGACGCTATCGCGCACCTGGAACGCTGCCGCATCGCGATCGAGGCGGGCCCGATGCAGCGGTTCGGTGCCAAGGGCGCGGGGACCAGCGTCTACTTTCGTGATCCCGACGGGTCGCTGATGGAATTCATGTCTTACGTCGGAGCGCAAACGATGAGGGAAGCACCCGGCAAGCACGACCCCACTTTTTTGCCCTCCAATATTCCGGTTCCGCAGGACGACGGCGCGGCGCGGCATCTTATCGGCATGAAGTTGCCCGATCTGCCGCTGCCGGCCACGCGCGGCGGCGCCTTCAATCTGTCGATCATCGCTGGCCGCACCGTACTTTATATTTACCCGCGCACCGGCGTGCCGGGAGTCGAACTGCCGCCAGGATGGGACGACATCCCCGGTGCGCGCGGTTGCACGCCACAATCCTGCGGCTTTCGCGACCATTTTGCCGAACTGAAAGAGCTGGGCGTCGACCACGTCTTCGGCCTCTCGACGCAAGACACCGCCTATCAGCGCGAGGCCGCCGAGCGGCTGCACCTGCCGTTCCCGATCCTGTCCGACGCGGAATTGAAATTTACCCGCGCGCTGAAACTGCCGACGTTCTCGACCGCCGGCATGACGCTGCTCAAGCGCATGGCGCTCGTGGTCGACGACGGCGTCATCACCAAGGTGTTTTATCCGGTGTTCCCGCCCGACAAGAATGCCGCCGACGTCGTTGCCTGGTTGCGCAGCGGCCACTGATTTTCGGCAAAATATGCGGCGATGAAGTCGTTGAACACTTTCACTTTCGCCGAGAGCTGTTTGCTCACCGGATAGATCGCGTAGATTGTCGCTTCGGGCAATTGGTGTTTCGGCAGCACTGCGATCAGGCGGCCGGCTTCGATATCGTCGCGGAAAAAGTCGGCGGGGCCATAGGCGATGCCGAGCCCGCGCACGGCGGCGGTCCGCAGGACCGGGCGGTGACTGGTCACAATCGGTCCGCTCACTTTCACCACGCGCTCGCCGTCGGGTCCGATGAAGTGCCATTCGTCCGGAACTGCCAGATAGCTGTAGCTGAGACAGTCGTGGTGGGTGAGGTCGTCCGGCCGCTGCGGCTTGCCGCGCCGTGCCAGATAGTCCGGTGCTGCGCACAGAACGCGCTGTGACGTGTAAAGTTTACGCGCAACCAGGCTGGAAGAGGTGCCGCGCGGCATGCCGACGCTGATGGCGACGTCATAGCCGCCCTCGATCGGATCGGTGAGGTGGTCGTTCAGCGTGAGATTGATACGGAGCTGCGGGTAGGCGACGAGAAAATCGGTGATCGCGGTGCCGATTTCGGTGAGACCGAAATTGGTGGGGGCGATGACGCGCAGTTCGCCGCGCGGTTCGTTGTGTAGTCCGCCGGCCGTGCGTTCGGCTTCATCAAGGTCGGCGAGGATGCGCCGGCATTGTTCGTAGAAGGTGCGCCCCGCGGCGGTGACGCTCACACGCCGCGTGGTGCGGTCGAGCAGCCGGGCGCCCAGGCGCTGCTCAAGCTGCAGCACATGCTTGCTGGTCGCCGCCCGCGAGAGGCCGAGCCGTTCGGCGGCCCGGGTAAAGCCACCGCCCTCGATGACAGCGGCAAAAACTCTTGCGTTTTCAAAGCGATCCACGGGGTCAAGCCAGATTGTCAACCAATAATTGACAATCTATTTCGACGCTCTGGGATTATCAAATCAATTCGCGCGCGTAGTGTGCACATTCACTGCCGCGATGCCGAGATAATAAAGAGCGAACGGAGGAGACCGTGCCGAAATTCATCGTTGCTCCGCATTTCCGCCTCCAGGAATGGGTTGCAGAGGAGAAGGATTACTTTGCGGCTGAAGGTCTCGCATACGAGTTCCGCGAGACCATGGATTCCAGTTCGGCCAGCAGCCATCACCTCGGCACCAAAGTTGGCGCATATCAAACATTCGAAGCGGGGCGGACCTGCAATGTCAGCGGCGCCTGCCACTGGACCGTAAACGTTGCCGCGTCCAACGGCCATGGCAAGCTTTACGCCGATTGTTATTCGGTTTCGCCATGCGGTGTTTTCGTGCCGGCGGACTCGGCGGTGAAAACGCCGGCCGATCTTGCCAACGTGCCGATCTCGGTGGGCTACCAGTCCGGCAGTCACTACGCCACCATCCAGGGACTTGAGCAATATCTGAAACCCGATGCGATCAAATTGTCGTTCAACGACGGGATGCTGTTCAGCCGCATGGAAATGCTGATCGACGGCAAGGTGCCGGCGGCGTCGCTGTTCAGCGGCCCGTATTATTTCGCTGAGCAGCTAGGCTTCCGCAAAATCATCGACACCACGTTTATGATCGCCGCGATGGTCACCGGTACGCCGGACCCGGAGGACGTACGCAAATATTTTCGTGCGCTGCGCCGCGCGCAACGCGACATCGATCTGCGACCGGAACTTTACACACACTACTACAAGAAAGAGTTCCCGGTGCGCTTCCATCAGCAGATAGATACGCGGCGCTGGGGACCGGGCGAGCGGTTGGTGTTTGAGCCGTATTCGAAGCAGACTTTCGAAGAGTCCTTCGAGTGGATCGAGCGACACGGTATTTTCCCGCCGGGAGAAATGGGCAGCGGCAAATACGAAACTTCCATCTTCGTGTAGGCCCGTGCCGTCGCGCGTAGCAACGCGCAGGCTATGTGGCGTCGATATGCTTGCGCACCTGCGCGAAGACGTCGCGAAACATCTGCGGCGTCAGAACGCCGGTGTTCGTGTTGTAGCGCGAGCAATGATAGCTATCGAATAAGGCAATCTCACCCATAGGATGCATACGGCCATGGGTGAACGGATACTCGCGCTGCCTCGCGCTTTGCGCCGCGATGAACGTTTCGTGGGCGATGCGGCCAAGCATCACGATGGCGCGAAGCCTGGTCATTTCGTTGATTGTCGCTAACAAAAAGTCGCGGCAGGTTTTGATCTCCTGCGGCGTCGGCTTGTTCTCCGGCGGCACGCAGCGCACGGCATTGGTGATGCGGCAATCGACCAGCGTCAGACCGTCGTCGGGGCGGGTTTCGTAGTTGCCCTGGGCGAAGCCAAATTCTTTCAGCGTGGCGTAGAGGAGATCGCCGGCGTAGTCGCCGGTGAACGGGCGCCCGGTGCGATTGGCGCCGCGCAACCCCGGTGCGAGTCCAACGATCAACAGGCGCGCCTCGATCGGGCCAAATGACGGGACCGGGGCATTAAACCAGTTCGGCTCGCTTTGCCGCCAAGCTTCGCGAAAGGCGACCAGACGAGGACAGCGCGGACAGTCGCGGCCGGGTTTGCCGCTCGCGGGCGCCATCGCCGTTGTCCGCTTGGTCTATTTAGTCCTCTTCGAATTCGTCTTCGACTTCGACCTCGGAACGCGCGGTGCCGGTGCTGCGCTGCAGGAATTGCGGCGTATGGCGCGGCTCGCGCAGCTCTCGGCCTTCGCGCGGCTCGCGGACCGGGCGTTCCGTCGGATCGCGGCCGATCTTGTTCTGCAGCTCGATGATGTCGACGAACTGGTCGGCCTGCCGGCGTAGCTCGTCGGCGACCATAGGCGGCTGTGTCGATATCGTCGACACCACAATGACCCGCACACCGCGCCGCTGCACGGCCTCGACGAGCGAGCGGAAATCGCCGTCGCCGGAGAACAGCACCATCTGATCGATGTGCGGCGCGAGTTCCATGGCATCGACCGCAAGCTCGATATCCATGTTGCCTTTGACCTTGCGCCGGCCGGTTTGATCGACGAATTCCTTGGTCGCTTTGGTGACGACGGTATAGCCGTTATAGTCGAGCCAATCGATTAGCGGCCGGATCGACGAATACTCCTGATCTTCAATTACAGCGGTATAATAAAAGGCGCGAACCAGATAGCCGCGCGACTGGAACTCGCGCAGCAGCCGCTTGTAGTCGATATCGAAACCCAGCGATTTCGCGGTGGCGTAAAGGTTGGCGCCGTCAATAAAGAGGGCGATTTTTTCAATCTGTGTCGACATTTTGATCTCTCGATATGCCTTCTCGTGATGAAACCCGACCGGCCGCAATGAATTCGACAGTTCCGGAGTTTCTTTAAAACTGGTTTGGCGCCACCGGGAACACCGTTAAGTACGCGGCGACGATGGCAAAAGCACGATGCTATCCGCTTTATGACCAACCCATTTTTTGTGCAAGCACAGGAGCCGGCACTGCGGCAGGCCGCCGCGGTTTCACTATAAGAAAAGCACAATCCAGCGACTGCGTTCCGGATTTTCGGGACCAGAGCAGGGTGAGCGCATCAAGTTAATAGGCTTGACACGGGGAACCCGGCAGTCGGGAACACCCTTGCGCTTCACCCCCTGTAACGATAGGTAACGGCTCAACCCCAAGATTCCTCGCCAGGAGCAGCGATTATGGCCCGTGTCACCGTCGAAGATTGCATCGACAAGGTGGAAAACCGCTTCGATCTTGTTTTGCTCGCGAGCCACCGCGCCCGCATGATCTCGTCCGGCGGCCAGATCACGGTCGAACGCGATAACGACAAAAATCCGGTCGTGGCGCTGCGCGAGATCGCGGAGACGGCGGTATCGCCGGAGGACCTCAAGGAGGAACTCGTCCATTCGCTGCAGAAATACGTGGAAGTTGACGAGCCCGAACCCGAGGGACTTCCACTCATCGGCGCGCCAGGGACCGGCGTCGATGCCGACGACACCGAGGTGACGACCGATCGTATGAGCGAAGAGGAGTTGCTCAAGGGGCTCGAGGGTCTGACGCCGCCTGAAAGCCAGCCCGAGCCGGACACCGACGTCGACGTGACCGACGAGGACGAATAGTCTTCGGCCGGGCTCATCAGCTCCAATCCGATTATTTGGCGGCGGCCGCGAGCAGCTCGGCCACGTACTCCCAGTTGACCAGGTGATCGAGGAACGCCTTCAGATAATCGGGGCGGCGATTGCGGTAGTCGATGTAGTAGGAGTGCTCCCATACGTCGCAGCCCAGAATCGGTGTAGCGCCATGGACGAGCGGGTTCTCGCCGTTCGGCGTCTTCATGACTTCGATCCGCCCGTATTTGACGGCGAGCCAGCACCAGCCTGATCCGAACTGGGTAACGCCGGCCTGGACGAAATCCTCTTTCATCTTCGCCACCGATCCGAGATCGGCGACAATCTGCTTTTCCAGCTTGCCCGGTATGCGGTCGCCGCCGCCTTTGGGCTTCATCCAGTTCCAGAAGTGAATGTGATTGTAGTGCTGTCCGGCGTTATTGAAGAGACCGGGATTGCCGAAGAACGAGCTCTTGACCACGTCTTCCACCGGCCGGCCTTCGAACGCGGTGCCCTTCATCAGATTGTTGCCGTTGTTCACGTAGGCGAGGTGATGTTTGTCGTGGTGAAATTCGAGCGTTTCACGTGACATGAAAGGGGCGAGCGCGTCGTAAGCGTAGGGAAGTTCGGGTAGCGCGAACGGCATCGCTGTTCTCCTCAATCGTGACCGAAGTGCGCGAAGTCGATCACAGCAAGTGAGACCGCTCAACTCCGAAAAGTGCCGGGAGCGGCTCGTGTCTTGCCGGCGGTTGCGGATAGCTCGCTTGCCAGCACGGGGTCCATCAATCACATTGCTGCCCAACGAAAATAAATGGATCTCGATAGCGCGTCGGTGTCCGCTAAAGGGTCCGCGAAGGGGAGGGGAAGGCCGATGAAGCCTCCCGTATTCGACTACGAGAGGCCGTCCAGCTTGCGCGCCGCGCTCGAAGCGCTGTCGCGGCATGGCAGCAAGGCCAAACTGCTGGCCGGCGGGCACAGCCTTATCCCGATGCTCAATATGAGAGCGATCGCCCCGGCGCGGCTGATCGATGTCGGCCGGCTTAGCGAACTGCAATACATCATCGAAGAGTACGGACAGCTGCGGATCGGCGCACTGACGACCCACAACGCCATTCTCCACTCGCCCATTGTCGCGGCGAATTGCCCGATCATGACCGAGGCGTACGCGCACGTCGCCAACCATTCCATCCGCAACCGCGGCACGCTCGGCGGCAACCTTTGTCACAACGATCCCGCGTTCGAGATGCCGCTCGTCGTCACGCTTCTCGGGGCGACGATGATTGCGCGAAGCACGCGTTCAACGCGCACCATTCCCGCCGAAAAATTCTTCAAAGCGCCGTTCGCCACCGATCTCGCGGCTGACGAGATGCTTGTTGAAATTCGCGTTCCGCGGCTGCCGCCAGGTCACGGCTATAGCTTCCTTGAGGTCAGCCAGCGCTACGGCGATCGGGCCCTCATCGCGGCCGGCTGTTTGTTGACGTTGCGCTACGGCACCTGCCGTGACGTGCGCATCGGTTTTCGCAATGCGGTCGATAATGTGTTCCGCATCCCGGCAGCGGAGGCAAAGCTCGAGGGCAAAGCGGCATCGGTCTCACTCATTGAGGAGGCATCTGAAGCGGCCGCCGACAACATCCAGGCGGCCGACGATCTGCATGCCGACGAAGCTTACCGCCGCGACGTAACGAGCACGCTTGCGCGCCGGATGCTGCGCGAGGCCTGCGCGCGAGCTGGTTTGACAATCGACGGATGACCGGTTCGATGGACAATCAGGACGTCAACGTCACCGTCAATGGCAGGGTTTTCAAGCGGCGGATCGAGCCCCGCCTCCTGCTGTCGGACTTCATTCGCCACGAGATTGGGCTGACCGGCACGCATGTGGGCTGCGAGAACGGCGTCTGTGGCGCCTGCACCGTGCTGCTCGACGGGTTGGCGACACGTTCCTGCTGCACGCTCGCGGTTCAAACCGATGGCCGTCAAGTCGAGACCGTCGAGTCGCTTGGCCGCGTGAATAATCTGAGCCCGCTGCAGCGCGGCTTCTGGGAGATGCACGGGCTGCAATGCGGTTACTGCACGCCGGGGATGCTGATGCTGATGACCGAACTGCTGCGCGCGAACCCCAATCCGGACCGGGACACGATCCGGGCGCGGCTCAACGACAACATATGCCGCTGTACCGGCTATGAAGACATCGTCAATTCGGTCGAGCGTGCGGTCGAACTGATGCGCGGCGAGCGCCCGAGGCCGTAATGGCGGAAGCGGGAAAAATCCTTTCGCCTCCGGCCGGCCGGCAGAAGGAGCGGGCTGATCAGCGGCTCAATGTCATCGGCACCCGCATGCTGCGGAAGGAAGACCCGCGCTTTCTGATCGGGCGGGGCCGATTCATTGACGATATTATCCTGCCAAACATGGCGCATGCCGCGGTGCTGCGGTCGCCCCACGCGCACGCACGTATCAAATCGATCAACACGAGCGCGGCGCTGGCGCTGCCCGGCGTCGTCGCGGTGATTACCGGCGAGGACGCGGCGAAGGAGACCGGGCCGCTGCCGTGTTTTGCCAACCCGACGGTCGAACAACGATGCATCGCGCTTGGAAAGGTTCGTCACGTTGGCGAACCGGTCACGCTGGTGGTCGCCGATACCCGCTATATCGCCGAAGATGCTGCCGCTCTCGTGCATGTCGAATACGCGCCGCTGCCGGTGGTATCCGACATGATGGACGCGATCACGTCCCGCGGCGACGCGGTGCTGCATCCGGAGCGTGGTCCGGACAATGTCGCGGAACATCGCAATTACTTATTCGGCCCCGTTGATCAGGAATTTGCCCAGGCGGCGCACGTGATCAAACGGCGGCTGCGCTGGTCGCGATCCGGCGGGCAGCCGCTGGAGACCGCGGGTTCGGTCGCAAGCTTCGATGAAGGCTCCGGCAAGTTCACGATCTACGTCAACGGCTCAATGTACAACTACATCGGCTTTACGATCGCGACCGCGCTCAAGGTGGCAAGCCACCAGGTCAATATCGTGCCCGTGGATGCCGGTGGCAGTTTCGGCAGCAAGCTGTTTCTGCACAAGGTCGCGGTGCTCGCCGCTGCGGGCGCGCGCGTCGCGGGGCGCCCGGTCAAATACATCGAGGACCGTATCGACAACATTACCGCATCCGACAATCACGGTTCGGATCGTATCTATGACGTCGAGCTTGCGCTGGACGCCGCCAACCGGATGACCGCGCTGCGCTACAAGGTCGTGGACGATTACGGCGCCTATTTCCAATACGGACTCGGTACTCACGGCAACGGCTTTTCGCAGACCGTTGGCCCCTACAAAATCCGCGCGGTTGGAGCGGAGATCTACGCGGTCTTTACCAACAAATGCCAGCAGGGGGCCTGCCGCGGTTTCGGCTCCGAAGTTACCAATTTCATGATTGAGCGCATCGTGGACGCCGCCGTCGACGAACTAAATCTCGATCCGGTCGCATTCCGGCGCGACAATTTCATCCGGCCGGAGGAATTTCCCTATCAAATTCCAACCGGCAATCTGTATGACAGCGGCAACTATCCCGGCGCGCTCGATATGGCGCTGCAGATGCTCGACTACGACGGCTGGCGCGACAAGCAGCAATTGGCGCGGACGCAAGGCCGCTATGTCGGCATCGGCGTCGCCTCCTGCCAGGAAAAGGGAGTGTTCAGCGCCACCGAATTCTGGATGCTCAACCGTCAGCCCGGATTTGCGCTGACGAGTTCACCGGAAAGCGCTTCGATCAAGATCGATGCGACCGGCAAGGCCGTGATCTCGCTGCACGCGCCGTGCTGGGGCAACAGTCCGGAGACGGTCGCGGCCATGGTGCTTGCCGAACAGCTCACCATGGACCCGGCCGACATCAGCGTGACCTACTCGGACACCGATCACGGCCTCCCCGGAACCGGGCCTGGCGGCAGCCGCTATACCGTGATGGTGACTGGCGCCATTACCGGCGCTGCTACGATTATCAAGGAAAAGCTAAAACGCGTGGCGAGCCATATGCTCGAAGCGGGCCCCCACGACCTCGAATTCCGCAACGGCAAGATCGGCGTCAAGGGCGCATCAGGATTGGAAGTGTCGATCACCGAAGTCGCCACCCAGGCGCACTTCTTTCGTCTCTCGCTGCCCGATGATCCGGATCTGACGAGTGGTCTGGACGCGAGCTACACCTACGATCATCCGCTGGCGACGCTGCCGAAGAGCGACAGCGATTTCGGCATTTTCTATCCGATCATGGGCCACATGTGCCACATGCCCGTCGTCGAGGTGGATACCAGGACCGGGCAGGTCAGTTTTCTGGATTATGTCGCCGTGCACGATTGCGGCACCATGATCAACCCGATGACGGTGGACGGGCACGTGCGCGGTGGCACTGCGCAAGGCATCGGCACCACGTTGCTGGAGGAATTTCGCTACGACAAGAACGGGCAACTCCTGAACACATCGTTCACGGACTATCTGTTGCCGCGGATCGGCAATTTGCCGCCACAGGTCCGCATCGGACATCTCGTCACCCCGTCGCCCTACACTGAATACGGCGTGAAGGGAGCCGGCGAGGGCGGCCGGATGGTCGCACCGCCCGCGCTTGTCTCGGCGATCGAGGATGCGCTGCGGCCGCTCGGTGTAAAAATCGATACCGTGCCAGTGACGCCATCGCGGTTGCGGGCGCTGATCCGCGCAGCGAAAGCGAAGAACGGTCAAGGCCATTAGAGGTTTGTGCACTGCGGCGAGATTAGTCTCGCGGTGGTGCCGGCGGCTTGGCTTGTAGCTTGTGGCCAGCGCCATGATATCTTTGTGAGTTCCGCCGTCCAAAATCTTCGGGGGCGGTCGAGGTTTCGTCTATGGCGCGCTCGCCGATTGATTTGCCGCGGATGCAGAACCAGGCCCGGCCGCGGGTTGCGGTCGCGCGCGGCCCGAGCCTTGTGCCGCAGGACGAGCCGCGCGTACCGAAGGTCCGCAAGCCGCGATTGATGCGGCAGTTCGAACTCGTCGATCGGGTTAAGCAGTACAACCCGGCGACCAACGAAGATTTGCTCAACCGCGCTTACGTCTACGCCATGCGCGCGCACGGCTCGCAGAAACGCGACTCCGGCGATCCATATTTCTCGCACCCGCTCCAGGTCGCCGCCATCCTCACCGATCTCAAGCTCGACGACGCGACCATCGCGGCCGCGCTCCTGCACGATACGATCGAAGATACCGACGCGACCCGCACCGAGATCGACGGCCTGTTTGGCCACGACATCGGCGTTTTGGTCGAGGGCCTGACCAAGCTGAAGAAGCTCGATCTCGTCTCCAAGGAAGCGAAGCAGGCGGAGAACCTGCGCAAGCTTCTTCTCGCCATCGCCGATGACGTGCGCGTGCTGCTGATCAAGCTCGCCGACCGGCTGCACAATATGCGGACGCTGTCGCATCGGCCGCCGGAGGCACGCCGGCAGACTGCAGAAGAGACGCTCGACATCTATGCGCCGCTTGCCGGGCGCATGGGCATGCATGAAATGCGCGAGGAGCTTGAGGACCTCGCGTTCCGCGAACTCAATCCCGACGCCTACAAAGTCATTACCGAGCGGCTCGAAGCGCTCGCCGCACGCAGCAAAAGCTGGATTGCGGACATTGAAGACCAACTGGCCAAGAAGCTCGCCGACAGCGGCATCGCCGCCGAAGTCAGCGGCCGCAGGAAGCGTGCCTATTCGATCTGGCGCAAGATGGAAAGAAAGGCCGTCGGCTTCGAGCAGCTCTCCGACATTTTCGGATTCCGCGTCCTCGTCGGCAGCATTGCCGAATGTTACCAGGCGCTGGGGATTGTCCATACCACTTGGCCGGTCGTTCCCGGCCGCTTCAAGGATTACATTTCAACGCCCAAGCAGAACGATTACCGTTCGCTTCATTCCACTGTGATCGGGCCGGGCAAGCAGCGCGTCGAGCTGCAAATCCGCACCCGCGAAATGCAGCAGATCGCGGAATACGGTATTGCCGCGCACGCGCTTTATAAAGACGGCGTCGGCTCGCCGACCGAGTTGCTGTCGCGCGAGTTCGAATGCCTATGCGTGGCTCCGCCGCACCATCGAACTATTGGCCGAAGGCTCCAACCCGGAAGAGTTTTTGGAGCACACCAAGCTCGAACTGTTCCACGACCAGGTGTTCTGCTTCACGCCCAAAGGCAAGCTGATCGCGCTGCCGCGCGGCGCCACGCCGATTGATTTTGCCTATGCGGTGCACACCGACGTCGGCAATATGGCGATCGGCGCAAAAATCAACGGCAAGATTGGTCCCTTAAGTTCGCCGCTGCAGAACGGCGACGAGGTGCAGATCCTCACCTCCAAGGCGCAAACGGCGCCGCCTGCAGCCTGGGAATCGATCGTCGCGACCGGCAAGGCGCGCGCCGCCATCCGCCGCGCCACCCGTGCCGCGGTCCGCGATCAATATTCCGGGCTCGGCCGCCGCATTCTGGAGCGATTGTGCGAGCGCGCCAAGATCGCCTACTCGGATGAACAGCTTGAAGGGTCGCTGCCGCGCCTTGCGCGCGCTTCGATCGACGACGTGATGTCGGCGGTCGGCCGCGGCGAGATGAAGGCCGCCGATGTCGTGCGGGCCATGTATCCGGACTACAAGGACGAGCGCGTCACGCCGCTGGCGCCGCAACCGGACAGTGGTTGGTTCGGCCTCAAACGCGCCAAGGCGGTGAAGTTCAAGCTTCCGGAAAGCGGGGAGAACGGCGCAGCGATCCCGATCCGTGGCATCAACTCCGACCTGCCGGTGCGCTTCGCCCCGAACGGCGGCGCCGTTCCCGGCGACCGCATTGTCGGTATCATGACTCCGGGAGAGGGAATAACGATCTACCCGATCCACTCGCCGGCGCTGAAGGAATTCGAAGACCAGCCGGAACGCTGGCTCGACGTGCGCTGGGATGTGGACGAAAAGGCGCCGCAGCGTTTCCCCGCACAGCTCGCGATCCAGTCGGTGAACGAGCCGGGATCGCTGGCGCAAGTTGCTCAAGTCATCGCCGACCACGACGGCAATATCGACAATATTCATATGTCGCGTCAGTCGCCGGATTTCACCGAGCTGACCATTGACCTTGAAGTGTACAACCTCAAGCATCTGACTTCGATCATCTCGCAGCTGCGTGCGAAAAAGGTGATCGCCAACGCCGAGCGGGTCAACGGCTGAGCGCTGACGAAATCCGCATGCCCGCTCCCGCTCCCATCCGCCTCGGCGTCAACATCGATCACGTCGCCACCGTGCGTAACGCGCGCGGTGGCGAGCATCCCGATCCGGTGAAGGCCGCCGAGATCGCGATCGCGGCCGGCGCCGACGGCATCACCGCGCATCTGCGGGAAGATCGCCGCCACATCGTCGATGACGATATCGCGCGGCTCAAGGCTATCATCGCAAAGCCGCTGAACATGGAAATGGCCGCGACCGCCGAAATGGTGGAGATCGCGTGCAACGTGAGGCCGCACGCCGCTTGCATCGTGCCGGAGCGGCGGGCCGAGCGCACGACCGAAGGAGGCCTCGATGCCGCAGGCCAGCGCGACGCGTTGCGCCCTGCGGTGGCGAAGCTCGCTGCTGCGGGCATTCGGGTGTCTTTATTTATTGCCCCTGAGCAGGCGCAAATTGAAGCCGCCGTTGCTGTCGGTGCGCCGGTGATCGAGATTCACACCGGCGCCTGGTGCAACGCTTTGACTGCGGGCAAGGCCGACGCCGCGGCAGCCGAATTCGCGCGCATCGTCCGCGGTGCCGCACTCGCAAGGAACGCCGGCCTCGAAGTTCATGCCGGACACGGCCTGGATTACGTGACCGCGGAGAAGATTGCCGCGCTGTCAGAGATCGCCGAACTCAACATCGGCCATTTCCTGATCGGCGAGGCAATTTTCGACGGCCTTCCCGCCGTGGTGCGAAACATGCGCGCGGCGATGGATCGCGGCCGAGCCCATGTTGGGATTACATGATGATTCTCGGCATCGGCACCGACATCGCCGACGTGCGTCGCATCGCGAAGGTGCTGGAACGCCACGGCGACCGCTTCATCGACCGCGTATTCACGCCAGTCGAGCGGGCGAAGGCGGAGCGGCGGCGCAATCGTGCCGAGACTTACGCCAAGCGCTTTGCCGCCAAGGAGGCCTGCGCCAAAGCGCTGGGCACCGGGCTGCGCGCAGGCGTGTGGTGGCGCGATATGGGGGTGGTGAATCTCCCCGGCGGGCGGCCGACGCTGGAATTGACCGGCGGCGCCAAACGGCGGCTGGACGCGATCACCCCCGCCGGATACCAGGCGCGCATCGACCTCACCATCACCGACGAGGGGCCGATGGCTCAGGCGTTCGTCATCATCTCGGCGACGGCCATCGCCAATCCCTGAGTCGGGTCAGCGACAACTGGGCGCAAATCGATCTGCCCGACCACGCCATCAGCGATGACAAATTCGTCATGTCCGCGAAGCTCTGGCGGTAAGCGTATGGCATCACTAGCTAAAGCCGGCCCCGCGGCGAATTCCCGCGTGCAATTGCGTGCTCTTGGCCCAAGGGTTACAAGATCGCGGGGCGCCGAGTAAGCAGCGGAACCATAGGCCGATGAGCGTGCAGACCGGGACAAAACGGAAAGAGGGCGGATTCGCCGAGACCGTGCGCGTGATCATCCACGCGCTGATCATCGCGCTTGTGATCCGCACCTTCCTGTTTCAGCCATTCAACATCCCGTCCGGGTCGATGATCCCGACGCTTTTGGTCGGCGATTATCTGTTCGTCTCCAAATATTCCTACGGCTATACCCATTATTCGCTGCCGTTCTCGCCGCCGATTTTCTCCGGGCGCGTCATCGGCCAGTCGGTCGGTCGCGGCGATGTGGTGGTGTTCCGCCTGCCGAAGGACGACACCACCGATTACATCAAGCGTGTCATCGGGCTGCCGGGTGATCGCATCCAGATGATCGACGGCGTGCTCAACATCAACGGCGAGCCGGTCAAGCGCACCCGCATCGAGGATTTCGTCAGCGACGACGACGGCGCCGTGCAGCGCGTTAAGCGCTATCGTGAGACGCTGCCGAACGGTGTCGTATACACGACGCTCGATCTCACCGACAACGGCTTCTACGACAACACCCAAGTCTATACGGTCCCGCCCGGCCATTATTTCATGATGGGCGACAACCGCGACAACTCGACCGACAGCCGCGTGCTCAGCGCGGTCGGCTACGTGCCCTACGAGAACATCATTGGGCGGGCTCAGATCATCTTCTTCTCGATCCGGGACGGCGCGCACGCCTGGGAGGCCTGGCGCTGGCCGTGGACGGTGCGCTGGAGCCGGCTGTTTACTCTGGTGCGATGAGCGGCCGGGCCAAAAGCAAATCGGTCGCTCCTCCGCAGCGGTCCACTATTCACGAGCCGCTCGTTATTGATGCCGCCCCGGCCCCGGCCCCAGCAGCGGCCGCAGCAGCAATTGAAGCACCAAAAGATACCCGCCGCCGTCGCCGCCGCGGCGATGGCTCGCTCGAAGAGCGGATCGGCTATCGTTTCAAGGACACCGCGCTATTCGACAGCGCGCTCTCGCACATCTCAGCGCTCAAGGGCGGGCGCAATCGCGCCGGCAGCTATCAGCGGCTCGAATTTCTCGGCGATCACGTCTTAGGCCTGGTGATTTCCGACATGCTGTTTCGCGCCTTCCCCAAGGCCGACGAGGGCGAGTTGTCGCGGCGGCTAGCCGATCTCGTGCGCAAGGAGACCTGCGCGGACATTGCGCGCGCGATCGATCTCGGTGCTGCGATCAGGCTCGGCTCGTCAGAAGCCAACGCCGGCGGGAGGAAGCGCCCGGCGATCCTCGCCGACGTCTGCGAAGCACTCATCGGCGCTGTCTATCTCGATGGCGGCTACCCGGCGGCTGAAGCGCTGGTCGGCCGGCTTTGGGACGCGCGGATGAAGACCAAGGCGCAGCCGCTGCGCGATCCAAAGACCGTGCTGCAGGAATGGGCGCAGGCGCGCGGCCTGCCGACTCCGGCTTATCGTGAAGTGGCGCGCTCCGGCCCCGACCACGACCCGGTGTTCCGCGTCACCGTCCAGTTGCCGAAGCTCGCTCCGGCCGAAGGCTCCGGGCGCTCCAAGCGCGGCGCGGAGCAAGCCGCCGCCGCCGCAATGATGACGCGCGAGGGCGTCAAGCACGACCGCTTCGATGGTTGAGGGCGAGCACCTCCCGCGCCCGCGGCGCCCGCCACACGCTGCGGCTTTGTGGCGTTGATCGGCGCGCCGAATGCTGGCAAGTCGACGCTGCTGAACGCGCTCGTCGGCGCCAAGATTTCGATTGTCACGCCGAAAGTGCAAACCACCCGCGCGCTTATTCGCGGCATTGCCATCGAAGGCGCCGCGCAACTGATTTTCGTCGATACGCCGGGCATCTTTGCGCCGCGGCGGCGGCTCGACCGCGCCATGGTCGGCAGCGCCTGGGGCAGCGCCAAGGAAGCGGACCTGGTCGCGCTCCTGATCGACGCTTCCAAAGGAGTGCAAGAGGACGACGAGACGATCACGCGTGGCCTCGGCGATGTCCGCGCCCCCAAGGTGCTGGTGCTCAACAAGGTCGATCTGGTCGGCAAGCCGAAGCTGCTTGCGTTGACGCAAACGCTCAACGAACGCGCCGCCTTTGCCGCAACCTTCATGATTTCCGCGCGGTCCGGCGACGGTGTTGCCGATTTGAAAACTTTCTTCGCCGCCCACGTGCCGCCCGGGCCGTGGCTTTATCCCGAAGATCAGATTTCCGACGCGCCGCTGCGCCATCTCGCCGCCGAGATCACCCGCGAAAAACTTTATCTGCGGCTGCACCAGGAATTGCCTTACCAATCGACGGTCGAGACCGAGGCCTGGACCGAACTCAAAGACGGTGCGGTGCGCATCGAGCAGACGATCTACGTCGAGCGCGAAAGCCAGCGCAAGATCGTGCTCGGTAAAGGCGGCCAGACCATCAAGGCCATCGGCGCCGCAGCCCGCATCGAAATCGCCGCGGCCATCGAGCACCCGGTGCACCTCTTTTTGTTCGTCAAAGTGCGGGAAGGTTGGGGCGACGACCCGGAGCGTTATCGGGAAATGGGGCTGGAGTTTTCGAGGGAGTAGTCGAGTCCGCGCTTTCCCCGCCACGCGGGCCCGGACTAATGCGCCGCAGAGCCTGCGAATCTGGGCTGGGCACGTTACATAAGCGCCATGCAATGGACTGACGAAGGCATCGTGCTTGGCGTGCGGCGCTATGGCGAGTCGAGCGTCATTCTTGAATTGATGACGCAAGCGCGCGGGCGGCATCTTGGGCTGGTGCGCGGCGGCACCGGGCGGCGGTTGCGCGCGGTGCTCCAGCCGGGCAATTCGCTGCACGCGACCTGGCGGGCGCGGCTTGATGACCATCTCGGCAATTATGCGGTGGAGGGCACCAATCTGCGCGCCGCTGGTTTTCTCTCGGCCGCGCATGCCGTTCATGGCGTGACGCACCTGGCGGCGTTGTGCCGGCTCCTTGCCGAACGCGAGCCGCATGCGGGCGTGTATGGCGCGCTCGAAGCGATCCTTGACGCACTCGACAATCCGTCTGTGGTCGCGCCGATGATCGCGCGCTTTGAGCTTTCGTTCCTCGCCGAACTCGGTTTCGGCCTTGACCTTTCGTCCTGTGCGGCGAACGGGTCGAAAGAGGATCTGATCTACGTGTCGCCGCGTTCCGGGCGCGCGGTTTCGCGTGTGGGTGGAGAAGCTTACCAGGACAAGCTGATGCGGTTGCCCAGCTTCTTGAGCACCGCGGCGGAGCCAACGTCTGCCGCCGATCTCGCCGATGCCTTTGCGTTGACCGGCTTCTTCCTCGACCGTCACGCTTTTGCGCCGCGCGGACTGCCGGTGCCCGACGCCCGCGGGCGTTTCATCTCCGCTATTCTTGTCGGCCGCGGCCAGCCGGAGTACCGCTCTCCGCCATGACGAGGAAAGTGATTCCCCCCGAATCCGGTGACGTGCAGGAAATTGCGCTGCGCGAAGCGCTGGAGGAGCGCTACCTCGCTTACGCGCTGTCGACCATCATGCACCGCGCGCTGCCCGACGCGCGCGATGGGCTCAAACCCGTGCACCGCCGCATTCTCTACGGCATGCGGTTGCTCCGCCTCGATCCCGGCTCGGCTTTCAAGAAATCGGCCAAGATCGTCGGCGACGTCATGGGCAATTTTCACCCGCACGGCGACCAGGCGATCTATGACGCGCTGGTGCGGCTCGCCCAGGATTTCGCCTCGCGCTATCCGCTGGTCGACGGCCAAGGCAATTTCGGCAACATCGACGGCGATAACGCCGCGGCCTACCGCTACACCGAAGCGCGGCTGACCGAAGCCGCGCGGCTTCTGCTCGACGGCATCGACGAAGATGCCGTGGACTTCCGCCCCAACTACGACGGCGTGTCGGAAGAGCCCGCGGTGCTGCCGGCGGCGTTTCCCAATCTCCTCGCCAACGGCGCACAAGGCATTGCCGTCGGCATGGCGACCGCGATCCCGCCGCACAATATCGCCGAGCTGTGCGACGCGGCGCTTCATCTCATCGACACGCCGAATGCGCGCAGCCGCACGCTCCTGAAATTCGTGCCCGGTCCCGATTTTCCGACCGGCGGTGTGATCGTCGATACGCCCGAGACCATCGCCGAGGCCTACACCACCGGGCGCGGCTCGTTCCGGCTCCGCGCGCGGTGGAACACCGAGGATACCGGGCGTGGCACCTATCAGGTGGTGGTCACCGAAATCCCCTGGCAGGTGCAGAAGATGCGGCTGGTCGAGCGCATCGCCGAATTGATGAACGAGAAAAAGCTGCCGTTTCTCGCCGACATGCGCGACGAGTCCGCCGAGGACGTGCGGCTCGTGTTCGAGCCGCGCTCGCGCAGCATCGATCCGGCGCTGTTGATGGAAAGCTTGTTCAAGCTGACCGAGCTTGAAAGCCGCGTGCCGCTCAACATGAACGTGCTGGTGCGCGGCCGCATCCCCAAGGTCGTCGGCCTTGCCGAAGCGTTGAGCGAATGGCTGACGCACCGGCGCGACGTGCTGCTGCGGCGCTCGCGCTGGCGGTTCAATCAGATCGAACACCGGCTTGAAGTCCTCGGCGGCTATCTCGTCGCCTATCTCAACCTCGATAAGGTTATCAAAATCATCCGCACCGAGGATGAGCCGAAGCCGGTGTTGATCAAGACGTTCAAGCTCACCGAAGTCCAGGCCGAAGCGATCCTCAACATGCGGCTGCGCAATTTGCGCCGGCTTGAAGAAATGGAAATCCGCGCCGAAGAAAAGGCGCTACGCGCGGAAAAGAAATCGATCGAGGATTTGCTGCGTTCGGAAAAGGCGCAGTGGAAAACCATTGCCGGCCAGATCCGCGATGTTCGCGACAAGTTCAGTGCCAAGACACCGCTCGGCAAGCGCCGCACTACGTTCGCCGAGGCGCCGGCGCACGACGAAGCCGCGATCGAAGAAGCTTTGGTCGAGCGCGAGCCGGTCACGATTGTGGTGTCCGAAAAGGGCTGGATCCGGGCGCTGCGCGGTCAAGTCGCCGAGCTCTCCGGTCTCGCGTTCAAGGCCGACGACAGTCTCAAGCTTGCGTTTTTCGCCGAAACGACGTCGAAGCTCCTCCTCTTTGCTACCAACGGCCGCTGTTACACCATCGAGGCGGCGAAGCTGCCGGGTGGTCGCGGCCACGGTGAACCGATCCGGCTCTACATTGACATGGAGCAGGAGACCGACGTCATTTCGGTGTTCCGCTATCAGGGTGGTCGCAAGCTGATCGTCGCGAGCAAACAGGGCAGGGGCTTTATCGTGCCCGAGGATGAGTGCCTCGCCAATACGCGCAAGGGCAAACAAATCCTCAACGTCAAGCCGCCCGATCTAGCGCGCGCCATCGGGCCGGCCGAGGGCGAACTGGTCGCAGCGATCGGCGAGAACCGCAAGATGCTGGTGTTCCCGATCGATCAGGTGCCGGAGATGACGCGCGGCCGTGGCGTGCGCTTGCAACGACACAAGGACGGCGGCCTCTCCGATCTGAAGGTCTTCGAAGCGGAGAAGGGTTTGACCTGGACCGATTCCGCCGGCCGGGTTTTCACACTGTCCCTGAAGGAACTCGCCGACTGGCGCGGCAACCGCGCCGACGCCGGCCGTTTGGCGCCGAAGGGTTTTCCGAAGACCAATAAATTTGACGGTCGCTGACGCTGGCTGCGCTGTTACGCGGTCGGTTCTACGTCAAGCCGGGCGACCCAGCCTTCGAGGCCGGGCTTTGCCGGCGGATACCGCGTGAGCACCAGCGGGTCGTGACCGGGCACGATATGGCATGGCGACGCCGCGAGTTTCTTCAGCGTCTCGTAACCTTCGAGCACTTCGCCGACGTTGTAGGTGATCGGAAAAATCCGTCCTTGGTCGATGTGAGCGTAAAGATGCGCGGCGTCCGCAGCGAGCATCACATCGCCGCGTCTGGTTTTTACGCGTATTGACTGCAGGCCCATCGAATGCCCGCCGATGCGGTGCACGGTCACGCCCGGCACGATTTCATCCGCGCCGTCGTGGAAAGTTACGCGGCCTTCAAACACTTTGCGCACCATGGCGACCACGTCGTCCGCCTCGAACGGCAGGCGCAGCGTCTGGTGACACATGCAGCGGCCGGTCGCATACGCCATCTCGCGATCCTGCAGATGATAGCGCGCCTGCGGAAACAGTTCGTAATTGCCGCAATGGTCATAGTGAAGGTGGCTGACAATGACGCGCGACACTGTCTCGGGCGCAATGCCAAGCGCCGTCAATCCTTCCCGCACTGGCTTGGTAATCTCGCGCTGGCGGCGGCGGCTCATCGGCTCATCGAAGCCGGTATCGACGATGATGGTGCCGGCCGGACCGATGATCGCCCAGACGAAGAAGTCGAGCGGCTGGAGCAGGTCATGCGGATCGCCGCCGATAAAGTTTTCCGCCGAGCGCCGCGCGTGATGCCCATAGCGGATGGCATAAACCTCGTGCACGTCCTCGCTCATGCCGGCATCCTCCATTTTCGTTCAAAGCCTGCTGCCGCAGCCGCCCGAGGATGGCTGCTAGCGCCGGCGACCGAAGACCGATGCGAGCTCGGCCGGCATGCCGCCAATGCGGCCTTCGCGCATGGAGGCGACAATGACACACAACAGGCAAACGACGTAAGGCAAGCAAGCGATCAAGTAGGGCGACAAGGTCAGCCCGCCCGCCTGCAGCCGCAACGTAGCAGCCTCACTCAATCCGAAAATCAGTGCAACGGGAAGCACCAGAAACGGATTCCACCGGGCGACGATCACAAGACCCACCGCGACGAAGCCCCGGCCTTTGGTCATGTCATTGGCCCAAGTCTGAGTATAGTCGACGGACAGGATCGCGCCGGCGATGCCGGACAACAGGCCGCCGACAAGAATGCCTTGGAGTTGCACCAAAAGCGGCGCCAACCCGATCGCCCGCGCGGTCTCAAACGACTCACCGACAATGCGCCAGTTCAGTCCAGTGCTCGTGCGGTAAAGCCAGACACCGGCGATGGCGACCAGCAGCAGCGCCACGGGCGCCATTGGCGTGAGCTGCGCGAGAACGGCTCCGAAAAACGGAATGTCGTTGACGGCGGGTCCGCCGATCGCGGCAAGACCCGTTACCTTGCCTCCGATGAAGGCGCGGCCGAAGTAAGATGTGAGGCCTAAGCCCAGCGTCCACACCGCGATGCCGCTGCCGATCTGGTTAGCGCCGCAGGCAAGACACAAAATCGCATGCACGGCCGACAGCAAGGCGCCGGCTCCAGCACCGGCCGCGAAGCCGATCAGAGGATCGCCGGTGACCGCGGCTACGGCGAAGCCCGCGCACGCGCCGCCCAGCATCTGGCCCTCGACGCCAAGGTTGATGATGCCGACGCGCTGCGTCAGTGTTTCGCCTAGCGTGACGACAAGCAGCGGCGTCGACGACCGCAGCATCGCTGCGGTCCATTGTCCGACTGCAGTCAATTCATCCACGGCGCGCCTCGCGTTGCGCCGCCAAACCACTCGCCGCCAAAGCGGCGGCGAACAGCAATCCTTGCAGCACGGTGGCGCTGGCGCTGGGAATCTTGCTGTAAAGCTGAAGTGCATCGCCGGCCGCGATCAGGCCGCCGATCATGATTGCGATTGGCACCGCGCGCAGGAAATTCTGACCCGACAGCCAGGCGACGAGAAAGCCGGTCAGTCCGTAACCGACCGACAGGCCGGACTGGAGCCGCCCCTGAATGGCCGACGTCTCGCAAATTCCAGCAAATCCCGCGAGCGCGCCGCCGAGCGCCATCACGATCAACGTGTTTTGGGCAAATCGCAGTCCGACCATAGCGCCGACTTTGCGGTTGCCGGCGAGGACTTTGAGTTCCAGGCCCCAACGCGTGCGCGCTACTGCCATATGTAGAATGAATGCGGCAACAACAGCAACGATGAACCCGAAGTGGACGCGCGTTCCAAAGAGACTTGGCACAGTGGCGGCCGGCGGGAACTGAATCGTTGCCGGCCAGCCGAGGCTCGCCGGATCTTTCCAGGCGCCGTAGACGGCGAAATTCACCAGCAGGACAGCAATGTAATTGAGGAGCAGCGTGGATATCGTCTCGTTGACATCGAAGCGGCCGCGCAAGATCCCCGCCAACCCGCTCCAAATAGCGCCACCAGCCGCGCCGAGCACAAGCATCGCCGGCAGCAAAACAAATAAAGGCGCGCCAGGAAAATTCACCACCACGGCGGTGCCGAGGAGCGCGCCAAGGTAAAGCTGACCTTCACCGCCAACAGTGATCAAACCAAGCCGCGCTGGCAAGATTACCGCGAGCGCGCACAGCAAAATCGGCGTTGCCTTGACCAGACTTTCGGAGGCCGAATAAACATCGCCGAACGCGTAGCCCGTCATGGTCGCAAGTGTCAGGAGCGGCGGCTGGCCAATCGTCAAGAGAAAGACCGAAGCCAACACCAAGAATAAGATCACGCCGCCTGCGCCGTAAAGTGAGCGCTGAACTAAGTTGCCGCTCACGCCGCTGCTCCGCGCTCCACGCCGGCCATCCAGTGGCCGATCGTTTGCCGGCTCGCGTCTCGCCGCCTGACAATCCCGGCAATGCTTCCGCCATGGATCACCGCGATCCGGTGTGCATAAGCCAGAAGGTCGTCCAGCTCTTCCGAGATCCAGACGACGCAGGCGCCCGCGGCCGCTTGTTCGAACAGCGCACGATAAACCGCCTGTGTCGCCAGGACATCTAGCCCCATTGTCGGATAGCAAGCGATGACGAGGCGATGCGCATCGGAAAGCTCGCGCGCTATTACGAGCTTTTGCAGATTACCGCCGGACAGTGCGGCGGCGGGGAGGGTAGGGTTCGGCGGCCGCACGCCGAAGCGATTTATCAGATCGCTGGCTTGCCCGTTAATGGCGCGCCGTTGCGGAAACAGCGGCAGCTTGGTCAGTCTCCTCAGCGTGAGGTTTAATCCGAGATCGAGATCGGCAACGACCGCGTTATCGAGCGGGCGCTCCGGGATATAAGCGACCTCGTCGGCGATCGCTCCGTCGCTGATGCGGCTGGCAATGCTTGCGCCGCCAAGAATAATGTCGCCCGTCGTGACCGGAATAAGCCCCGCGAGCGCTTCTGCGAGCGCGTATTGCCCGTTGCCGGAGACCCCGGCAATACCGAGGATTTCGCCGGCCGCCATTTCAAACGAGACGTCCCGAATTTGGGCGCCCTGCGCGGTCGCGAACACGCCACGCGCCTGCAGCACCGGGATCGTGCCGGAAGGAATCGGTGGCGCTTCGATGGTCGTTAGCCTCTCCCGCCCGACCATCCCGCTGACGAGCTGTTCTGGGGTTCGCTCCCGCGCCAACGCGCGATCCACCACGCGGCCATCGCGCATGACAACAATGCGATCGGCGCAGGCGGCGACATCGGCAAGCTTGTGAGTGATCAACACTACCCCCTTGCCCTCCGCGACCAGCGAACGGATGAAGCCGTAGAGGCGCTCAGTTTCGGCTGGCGTCAGCACCGATGTTGGCTCATCCAAAATGACAATTCGCGCGTGGAGGTTGAGCACCTTGGCGAGCTCGACGATTTGTCGCTCGCCGACCGAAAGGTCACGGACCGGCCGTGCAGGATCGAGTTTGGGCGCCAGCCGCTCAAGCCAGTGCAATGCCGCCTTCACGCGCGGCCGTCCGCGGGCTTGCCACCACGGCGCATCTGGAAATGCCGCGAGCAGGTTCTCCAGCACCGTAAGTGCCGGCACCAGCGAAAATTGCTGGAACACCATGCCGATGCCGTGCGCCATCGCTTCACGTGGAGAACCGACGGCCACCACTGTACCGTCAAGGCAAATTTCGCCGGCGTCGGCACGATAATATCCGTAAAGCACTTTCATTAAGGTGCTTTTGCCGGCCCCATTTTCGCCGAGCAGCGCGAGCACTTCGCCAGCATGAATTTCGAGATCGACATTGTCGTTCGCAATAACAGTGCCGAACTGCTTGCGGATGCCGGACATGGTGATAAGGGCGGAGGCCGTCATCCGCCGCTATCCCAATGCGAAAATGCCGTCGACCTCGACAGCGGCGCCGCGCGGCAGATTGGCGACGCCGACGGCCGTGCGCGCGTGGCTGCCGTTGCTGCCGAACAACTCATGGATGAGATCGGAGGCGCCATTGATGACTTGCGGTATTTCGTTGAAATGCGGACTGCAATTGACAAAGCCGCCGAGGCGAATGCAGGCGGTGACGCCATCGAGGGTTCCCCCACAGGCCGCTTTTAAAGCCGCGATCAGATTCAGCGCGCAGACGCGCGCGGCTTTCTGGCCATCGGCAAGATCATAATCAATTCCAACGCGGCCGACATAACGGACTTCGCCATTCCACTCGCACACCTGTCCGGCGAGGAAGACCAGATTCCCGATGCGCCGGAACGGGACGAAATTGGCGACCGGAACGGGGACACGCGGCAATTCGATCGCGAGCGCCGAAAGCCGCGCGTCGACCGAAGTCGAAATCGGCAATTTTCGACATCAAGAGGTTATGGCTTCGACGCGCCGGAGAACGCCGCGAGCAGAGCCGCGGAGCGGATCACGAAGCCGAACAGAAGCTTGACGTTATAAAGCACCGCTTGCACGCAATAGTCCGGTGAGGTGGTCGCGGTCGCATCTTCAATCAAGATTGTATCGTAGCCGAGGAAGCTTGCGTCTTCGAGCGTGGTCATGACGCACTGGTCCATATTGACGCCGCCGATGAACAAGGTTTTGACGCCAAGATTGCGCAGCACCGCGTCGGTTTCGGTGTCCCAGAAAGCGCTGAAGCGGTGCTTGACGATCTGAACGTCGCGTTCGCCCGGATTGATTTCATCAACAACCTGGGCGCCCCAGCTGCCGATTTTGATCACTTCGGAGCGGGTGCCCGGCACCGGTTGCGCCAATCCCGGTTCGTCGCCTTTGGGGTTATGGGCATGCCGCAAGGACGGACTGATATTCAACAAGTCCTTGCGCACGCCCCAATTGACCCAGATCACCGGTAAGCTTTTTTCCCGAAAGACTGCGATCAGCGACTGCAGCGGCTTGATCGGCTTTCGGTTCGGCGAGACATCGATGCCGCGGCTGTGCAGCCAGCCGCCTTCGGTGCAGAAATCGTTCTGCATGTCGACGATCAGGAGGGCCGATTTTGCGGCATCGACGACGATGCGTTGCGGTTCGGCCTCGATCGACAGCGGCCGTACCGCGGGCGCTGGACGTGTCATGTCGACAGCTTCAGGAGTAACCAGCCACGATTGCCCCGGACTTGCCCCCATTTCAACGGGCTTGGTCGGCTTTGCCGTCACGTTCATGACTGGTCCCCCCTGCCGAAGTGCGTCTGGCGTACTTTGACTACTTGGTAGCCCCCGTCACGCCTTTGACCAGATAGTCCATGGTCTCGACCTGCTGCATGGACAATTTCTCGCCGGCGGGAACGACCACGGTTCCATCCTGTTTGGTAATCGAGCCTTCCCAGATCGATTTCTTGCCGGCGATGATTGCGGCTTTCAGCTTGAGGACTTCTTTCTGAACATCCTCGGGCACCGCGCTGCCGAATGGATCGAGGACGACATTGCCGCTGGCAATGTCGCCGCGCATGTTCGTCGCCTTCCAGGTGCCAGCTTTTATTTCTTTGATTTCTTCCACCATCATCGGGCCCCAATCCCACGACACCCCGGTGATGATGGCCTTCGGCGCGCGGTCATGAATGTCGACATCCTTGCCGACCATAAAGATACCGCGCTTTTCGGCGGCCTGCGCGATGGTGATCGGACTGTCTACCTGCTCGGCGATCACGTCGATGCCGAGATCGGCAAAAGCGTTGGTCGCTTCGGTTTCCTTTTGTGGCTCCCACCAGCCGCCGTTCCAGACCACGGTCGTGGTGATCTTGGGGTTGACCGACTGGGCGCCAAGCGTGAAGGCGTTTACGGAACGCATCAGTTGCGGGATCTGGAAGCCACCCTGGAAGCCAAGCTTGCCGCTTTTGCTGACATGAGCGGCGGTCACACCGGCGAGGTACATACCGGCATCGCTGTCGGCCCAGTAAGTGCCGACGTTCTTCGAAGTCTTGAGCCCGCCCGCATGCAGGATGGTGACGTCCGGATGCTTTTCGCCGACTTTGATGGCGTAGTCGAGATAGCCATAGCTGGTGGCGAAGATGATCTTGTGGCCGCTGGCGATCAGCCGCTCCATCACGCGTTCCACCTCGGCGGTTTCGGGAATGAGCTCGAAGGCGGTGGTCGTTACGCCAGGCATGTGTTTTTCGACATACTGGCGGCCGAGATCCATCGATGTGTTGTAGCCAAAGTCGGCGGCCGGGCCGACATAGATAAAGCCGATTTTGTCTTCGGCTTTTGCCGGCGTGGCTAGCGCCGCGGCACCGAACAGGGCGAGTGCGGCGAAGCGGACGGGAAACATCATGGTCACCTCCTGTTAAAGAGCGGCGCACATTTGGTGCCGCATAAGTAAGTGTTTATTTACCAGCAAAGAGCGTGCCATTTATGGGCGATTTTGTGAACCGCCTGATAAGGTGAGGGAATTTTTCGCTTGCTGCTGAGTCCGTCATTCGAAGCGCGTCAAACGCCACGGATGTTGACCAGAATTTATGCAGCCGCTGATGAAAAAGACGGTCGGCGTCAGGCGCGATCCCGCCGCAGAAAGCGCAACAACATCTCCTTAGCAGAGCGTTTCTGGGCGGCTTGCCAGGCAGGCGCCAGCAGATCGGACTGAAAGATCACCGAAAGGGTATAGGCATTGGAACGGTGGAAATATGAGAAGCCTACCATGGTGACGTATAGCTGCAGCGGGTCAATGCCGCGGCGGAAGTCGCCTCCTTTTTCACCCCGGCGCAACAGTCCATCGATCAGCTTGATCAGCGGCGAGGCGATGATCGGCGTTTTGATCGACTGCCGCAGAAACCGCGCTTTGAGCAAATTCTCACCGCTTAGAAGATGAATCAATTCGGGATGGCCGCCAAAATGGTCGTAGGTAAAATCGAATAGCTGCATCATGCCGTCGATCGGGGCGACGTGGGCGACATCGAGCTTGAGCTCCTCGGTGCGCAGCTCGCCGAGAACCTGTTCGAGCACAGCGATATAAAGATGATCCTTGCCGCCGAAGTAGTGGTAAATCATCCGCGGATTGGCTCGCGATAGCTTACAGATCACGTCAACGCGCGCTCCGCTATAGCCCTTCTCGGAAAATTCTGCGATCGCGACACGCAGAATGCGCTCGCGGGTGTTCTCTGCGGCGACGACCGGCGTTCGGCCCTTTTCGCCCCGACGCCTTTTTGCAGCGTTGCCTTCTCGCAGGGAGTCGGGCTTGTTAGGACGCTTGGCTGCGCCGGGTTGTTCAGACGGGGAAGCAGCCATTGGTGCCGTTTTGGTGAGGGAATCGTTGCAGCAGAAAGTCTGCTATTCCACCCGCGCCCAGCCGTCCGGGGTGAGCCGCTCCTGCGGCAGAAACCGGCCTTTGTAGTCCATCTTGCGCGAGCCGCGGACCCAATAGCCGAGATAGACGTAGCTCAGTCCCATGCTCTTCGCGCGTGCGATGTGATCGAGTACCATCAAAGTGCCGAGCGATCGCGAGGCTTCATCAGGCTCAAAGAACGAGTAAACCATCGACAGGCCGTCGGCGAGCACGTCGGTCAACGCGACCGCGATCAGATCGCCGGCGCCGCGCGGCTCTCGGCGGCGATATTCGATGATGCGGGTCTCGATATGGCTGTCCTCGACCATCATGGCGTAGTCGAGCACGGTCATGTCGGCCATTCCGCCATCGCGGTGCCGCGAATTGAGATAGGCCCGAAAGATCGAATACTGCTCGGATGTCGGCACCGCGGTTTTCATTTCGCCGGTGATGTCCGCGTTGCGGTTGGCAATCCGGCGCATGCTGCGGGTCGGTTGGAATTCCTTGGCGATAACGCGCACCGAGACACAGCCGCGGCAACCCTCGCAGGCTGGCCGATAGGCGATCGATTGGCTTCGTCGAAACCCGCCTTGGGTGAGGATATTGTTGAGTTCAGCGGCGCGCTCGCCGACGAGGTGGGTGAAAACCTTCCGCTCTTCCTTGCCGCCGAGGTAAGGGCAAGGGGACGGGGCCGTCAGGTAGAATTGCGGCGTATCGCGTGAGTGCTGAGTCACCTGACTCCTGGCCCCGTTGGCATGCCGCCGGATGTCCCCCGGCTGCCCGGTAGATTGCCCGAGAAAGCCGGCACGTTAAAGGCCATTGGCGTGTTGCTCCGTGCCGAGGTGGCCATGACTACATTTAATGCGACTCCGCGATTGTAACGCCTGCGGAAATAGGGAAAAAGGCCGGACATGGTGACGATTGCCGATATTGAGGCTGCGCGGCGCACGATTGCCGGGCATGTTCTGCGTACACCTGAACTGGCGGCGCCGCCGCTCTCGGCGTTGACCGGCGCCGATGTGTTTGTGAAGTACGAGAATTTGCAGGTTACCAACTCGTTTAAAGAACGCGGCGCCTGCGTCAAGCTTGCGGCGCTCTCCGCCGCCGAACGCCGGCGCGGCGTCATCGCCATGTCGGCCGGAAATCACGCCCAGGCCGTGGCGTATCACGCCCGCCGACTTGGCATACCGGCGACAATCGTCATGCCGGTGACGACGCCATTCGTTAAAATCAAAGCGACCAAGGCACTGGGCGCTACCGTTGTTCTTGATGGCGAGACGTTGACGGAATCCCAGGCGCGCGCGGGAGCGATAGCGAATGAACGAAATCTAGTGTGGGTTCATCCTTACGACGATCCGCACATCATTGCGGGGCAGGGCACCGTCGCGCTCGAAATGCTGGAGAAGGTGCCTGATCTGGACGTGTTGGTCGTTCCGGTCGGCGGCGGCGGCCTGATCGCCGGCTGCGCCATTGCCGCGCGCGCGCTCAAACCTTCGATCGAGATTGTCGGCGTCGAATCCGCACTCTATCCGTCAATGTGGAACGCGCTGCATCAGGGCAACAGGCCGTGCGGCGGTGCCACGCTCGCCGAAGGCATTGCAGTAAAAAATGTCGGCAAACTCACATTTCCGATCGTTCGCGAATTGGTGAGCGATGTCCTGATGGTCGACGAGTTGCTGATCGAGCGAGCGGTCAATGCTTTTCTCACGCTGCAAAAGACCATGGCAGAGGGTGCAGGCGCCGCGGGTCTGGCCGCGATGCTCACCGAGCCGGAACGCTTTCGGGGCCGCAAAGTCGGTTTGATCCTGTGTGGCGGCAACATCGATCCTCGCATCCTCGCTTCCATTATGGTGCGCGAGTTGGAGCGCGCCGATCGCATTGTGTCATTCCGCCTTACCATCCCCGATCGTCCGGGAATTTTGGGCCAGATAGCCAGCCGGCTTGGCGAGTTCAACGCCAATATTTTGAGCGTCGATCATCATCGGCTGTTTCTCGACGTTCCCGCCAAAGGCGCCAAGCTCGATGTCACGATGGAGACCCGCGACGCGGCCCACGCCGACGAGATTTTTCGTGCCTTCGCGGCGGACGGCTATCAGCCGGTGCGTATGCCGAGCGGCACAGCCCTGCAGTGACCGCCCGCAACGCTAATGGAAAAGATTGTTCAGAAAATCGAGCGGGCGGACGTTCGTTGCCGTCTCGGAGGGAGCAGCCGAACCGGCGAGTTCGGGACGCGGACGCGGCATTGGTACATTTGCAGCGGTTATCTGCACCATGGCGAGATCGCTCGGACGGTGTCGCGGCAGCGGGATTCGGCCGGTCAGCGGTTGTTTAGCTGGGGTGACGTCAGTCGCGGACTCGTCGGCCGCGGCGGTCTGTTCGGTCGGACTCGGCTGCGTCGTCGGCTGCGTTTGTTGCCCCGGCGGCCACGGGGCGTTGGTCTGCGACGTCGTATTTTGCTGCGGCGCCGGCCACGCATTCGGTGCAGTTGCGTCAGGTTTGGACAGTGACCGCGATGTATCCGCTGCTTGCGCGCTGGCCGGAATCGTGACCGGCATATCGGCAGATTTCGCGATCATCGGTGTTGGCGAAGCATCGGTTATTTTCGTTGTGTTTGCTGGTACGTTGGCGTCGTTGGTCGGCAGCTCTTTTGACGAGCCCGACAGATCGCGCGCGTCCGTCGCTGTTGCCCTCGCTTCGACTGTCAACGGCAATGGAGCTGGCGCTCGGGCTTGCTCAGCCGCCGGTCGTGTCCGGTCACTCGCTGCGGGCTTTGCGTTGGGGTCGCCCGTGAACGTTGCCGTGAGTTGGCCAACCGACGGCATCTGCGGAACTGCGACATGGGCGCGCACAAAGGTGGTGACGGTCTGCCATAGCGGCTGATCGCCGGCCGCTCTGGTCGCGCCGGTGCTTTCCAGTTGCTCATCTGTAGTTGTTGCGAGCTGGCGGAAAGTAGGGAGTTTTGGTGGCCCAACGTAAGTCCGCACGAAGGCCGTGACAGTCCACAGCGCCACGGGGACTGCGGTGAGAACCGCCACTACGATGATGATCCGCCGCAACACCACGTACGGCCGGGCCTGGTCGTCGTATTCATGCATGACATCCGCCTCCCTCGTCGCGTTCCAGGCGGGACGTTGGTGCTTAATTGCGCACGATCCTTCGCGGTATCTTGCAGCAACCCGGGTTCAGATCCGAGGTAGCGATCATGCGTACGCGCCGTCCTTCTTCAGTTTCTCCGCAACCCTTGCCGCGAAATAAGTCAGTACGCCATCGGCGCCGGCGCGTTTAAAGGCGATCAAGCTTTCGGTCATCGCCTTGTCCCCGTCGAGCCAGCCGTTGCCCGCGGCCGCCATGATCATCGCATATTCGCCCGACACTTGGTAGGCAAAGGTGGGCATGCCGAAAGTCTCTTTGACCCGCGCGAGAATGTCGAGATACGGCAGGCCCGGCTTGACCATGACCATATCGGCGCCTTCGGCGATATCGAGTTCGACTTCGCGTAGCGCTTCGTCGGAGTTCGCCGGGTCCATCTGATAAGTGCGCTTGTCGCCGGTCAGCGTGGTGCTTGAGCCGACAGCGTCGCGAAATGGGCCGTAGAAAGCCGATGCGTACTTGGCGGCATAAGCCATGATCTGAACATCGTGGTAACCTGCGGCATCAAGGCCTTTGCGGATTTCACCGACGCGGCCGTCCATCATGTCGGACGGGGCGATGATGTCGCACCCGGCTTCAGCCTGAACGAGCGCCTGGCGGACCAGCACGGCGACGGTCTCATCGTTGAGGATGATGTCGCCCCGCAGCAGGCCGTCATGGCCATGGCTGGTATACGGGTCGAGCGCAACATCGCAGAGGATGCCGATGTCCGGCACCTCTTTCTTGATGGCGCGGATCGCCTGACAGACGAGATTTTGATCGTTGAGCGCTTCGGAGCCTGTTTCGTCGCGTTTTCCTGGCTCGGTGTAAGGGAAGAGCGCGACGCAAGGGATGGTAAGCTTGGCGGCGCGCTCCGCCGCGCGGATTGCTTGATCGACCGATAAGCGCTCAACGTCGGGCATCGAAGCGACCGGCGCCCGGACTTTGGTGCCCTCGACCAAAAACAGCGGCCAAATCAAATCGTCAGTGGTGAGGACGTGCTCGCGCACCATGCGCCGCGCCCATTCGGCGCGCCGATTACGGCGTGGACGTGCGGCTAAATCGAGAGGGTCGGCCGGCGGTTGTGCCTCGACCGGAGAAGAGCGGGCACGTTCCAGCGGCCGGCCTATTTTGATCGCCATCGGGCGCTCCACAGCGGTGCCGGCTCTTTTACCGTTTCCCCGCGTGGCCCGCTACTGCCGGCCTGATGGATTGACTTAAAGCCATCGCGGATGCCAATGGCCGGCCTGCCATGAGTGATACGAGCGATCAGTCGGAGCATCGCCCGACGCGGCCGAGCGACCTGCTGGAACCCGTTCATGCCGGCGGCGCCGTCAACGCGGCGGGATCGTGGGCCGAGTATCTGGTGCTATTTCTGCGCATCATGGCGGTCATCTCTCTCGTCAAGGGCCTCTATCATTGGGGTCAGGTGTGCGGCATCGGCGCCACCGCCGACGGCGGCTTCGAGGGACACACGGTCGCGTGGCGGACGGCGACTGTATTCTTCGCAGTTATTGACCTCGTTGCCGCCGTGGGGCTGTGGCTCGCGGCTCCTTGGGGCGCAGTCGTATGGCTGACCTCGGCCGTATCTATGGCGGTAGTCGAGGTGTTCTTTCCTCAAGTCTTCGGCGGCAGCATTTTCATCGTTTTCTTCGAGGCCGCGCTGCTGATCCTTTATCTCTGGCTAGCGATCTCCGCCGCGCGCGAGCGACCAGCGTGACCGATAGCGGTAGGCTTGGTTTGCCGTGGCAGCTTGGCGCCAAGTCGCGGAGCGGCGCCGTCAACCAACGGCTTGAAATTGGTCTGGCGGGGCGCCGGTCTCCTCGATCCGGCTCCCATCGAGACGTTGTCCCAGTACTGTAGCCGTCACATATTCCGCGCGCGCATAATAGGAATGATGATTGCGGACGAGATCGGCGCCGGCCGCCGCCATCTTGCGCAGGCGAGCCTTGTCGATTAGGGCCTTTCGCGCAGCGTCAGCAAGCCCGCCTGCTTCAGGGCGATACAAAACACAGTGCTCGCCGCCCAACAGAGGCCGATGTCGCATAATCGACGGGTAAGTTATCAGCGGCACTGAACCAATCACGGGTGCTTCGTAATGCCGGGTGCAGTCCCAACCGAGACCAGGCGGTGACCATGCCAGCCACGCTGCGGACATGCGGGACAGGAACTCTTGCCGCGTCAATCGCTCGGTCGCGATATCAACGACGTATCCCTCGGCCGCAAGCGTTTGCAGCTCGTTCAAGCCGGTTGGCCGCGCCCAATTGTTCGAAACTACGGCGCCGGCGAAGAAAATATCCACGCTCTTTGCTGGTGATGGAATCTCCTGAGATATTGGATGAGATCCGAGGCTGATCGGCCTGAGCTTGCCGACCCGTATGCGATTCCGCTCGTTACTGCGCCACCGTCGCCCGGGAAAATTCGGATAACTTGATTTGCAAAAGGCGAGCCAGGGATCGGACGGCAGCTCACGCTTGAAGAATGCCTTGCAGCGGTCCAGCAGAAAAAAATTATGACTGCCGATGCGGCAGGGATCGTTAAGATCGAGAACAGCAATGGGCACATTGTGGAACAAATGGACAAACCGCCACGCGAAAATCGCAAATAGGCCGAGTGGCGCCCGCAAGCCCCAGTCACGCAACGCTGTGAGGATCGAACGCAGATGCCACGGCGGGTATTGCGTCGTGTGAACAACAAGCAAATCGAATTCTCCGCGGCGGAGCTTGCCCAGGCTTCTGATCATGCGGATCGGGCCGAAAGCGCGCTGTCCCCACTGCCGAGGCTTGGTGCCGGTCCAGTAAAATTCGGTTTGCTCCGGTACCGCAAGGACAAACAGATCGAGATCCCCAATTTCAAGGATCCGAAGCGGTTTTACCGGATTTCCAGCAAGCTTATCGTCGGGTTGACGCTGCGATCGTTCGTCGTTCATCACTTCGCCGATGTTATGTCTCGCCGCAACCGGAACGTTTGCCCTAGGCCCGTTTACGTATTCTTGCCGCCCTTGTCGTGAAGTGTATCTCTGCGACTATTTGGTGGGCGGCACCCTGTGCATCATGCATGCGGAGATTACAAGAGCAGCCGCCAGGCTTGGCGATTTTGGCCGATTGACAGGATAATATGTCCAGCGATGTTAGCGCGGTCGTTGCCTGGGGGACCGGGTTCACAAAATCAGTGATCGCGCAGCGGCACGCGGCTAGGCAGGCGCTATGGTTCAAATTGTTTTTCCCGATCGGGCTGAGGACGGGCTCAAGACTGAGTTCTGTGCTGTTGGCGAGCGGGACGGGTTGGTGGCCGGTTGGCAGTGCGCCTGGAACGCCCTGGTGCTGGCGGGCAAAGCATGCGCTTGCTTTTAAGTCATTCCGATCTGATTTCGGTCATCGTAACGACGTACAATCGCGAGGACGCGCTTGACGCCGCATTGCGCGCGCTTGCGAACCAATCGGACCGATATTTTGAAATCGTTGTCGCCGACGATGGATCGGGAACTGACACCGCGCGCGTTATCGAATCCTGGGCCTCGCGTCTTCCGGTCGCGGTCAAGCATGTTCGCCACGAGCATGACGGCTTTCGCGCGGGCGAGGTGCGCAATCGCGGGATACGCGCAAGTGCGGGGAAATATTGCATCTTCCTCGACGGCGATTGCCTCGCCCGCCGCGACTTTGTGGCAAAGCACCGCGCCTTGGCCGAAAAGGGATCGTTCGTGACGGGCAACCGCATCCTGCTATCGCGCCAGTTCACCCGGACCGTGCTCGCCGAGCATACAGCGGTAGAAGGGTGGGGCTTTACTGCCCTCCTGCGTGAGCGTTTGCGCGGAGGGATCAATCGGCTGCAACCCGCGTTACGATTGCCCCTCGGCCTACCGCGTAAGCTTCATTCGCGCTCCTGGCGCGGTGCCCAAACATGCAATCTCGGAGTTGCACGCGCCGATCTGGAGCGGATCGACGGTTTCGACGTCAGCTATCGGGGTTGGGGCCTTGAAGATACCGACCTGATAGTGCGTCTGTTTCACGCCGGCGTTTGGAGGAAGGACGGTCGTTTTGCGACCGGCGTGCTCCATCTTTGGCATGCGCCAGTCGACCGCTCGCGCTTGGAGATTAACCAGGCAAAGCTCGACGCCGTGATGGCAGACGATCGTTTCACTGCAGTGCGCGGTTTGTCCACCCTTGAGGGTGACGTCGCTACAGAGCGTTCTTCTCTTCCGCAGACGCCGCAATAGCGTTTGCTCCATAACGCCGGGATCGAGCCGCCCCCATTTTCGGCTACCCGGTCTATGTCCTGACGAGACTGACGTTCATCGGTTTCTTGAGCAGAACGTTTTCAATCCGCGCGATCACTTCCGCCGCCGAGACATCGCGCATGCAGGCGTGGTCGTTGGGACAACGGCTGAGCTGCCGCAGATAACACGGCGAACAGGACAGTTTCGCCTGCAAGACCGCGCCGGCGCGGCCATAGGGACCGATCCAGATCGGATCGGTCGGGCCGAATATGCTCACCACCGGACGATCGACGGCGACCGCAAGATGCATCGGTCCGGAATCGTTGGTGACGCTGATGGTCGAATGCCGGATCAGCGCCGCAAGCTCGGTCAGCGTCGTTTCGCCGGCGAGGTTTACCGTCCCGGCAGCGAGCCGTGCGACGTCGTCACAAGCGGCACGTTCGCGTGCGGCGCCGATCAGCATCACGGCAAAGCCCTTTTGCAGCAAATACCGCGCCACCTCCGCAAAGCCTTCGCCGCGCCATTGTTTGGTTTCCCAAATGGTGCCGGGCGCCAGTACCGCGAGCTTTTTGCCTTCGGCGCCATAGTAGTCGATCAGCGCATCGATGCGCTTGGTTGCCTCTTCGGGAATCGGAAACGAAAAATCGGCGGGGCCGTCGTCGAGACCAAGCAACGGCCCGACGCCGAGGTAACGGTCGACCGCATGGAGGTCGAGGGTCGGCACCGGAATATGATGGGTGTAGGCAAGCCAGCTGCCCTCGCGCGCGCCTTGCCAGGCGTGCTTGCGGGTCTCTTCGGGGAACTTCCGCGGCGAGGCGTCCCAGACACCGGCACGCGGCCGGTCGAAGCCGATCCGCACCGGCGCGCCGCTTGCCAGCGTAAAGATCGCGGTGCGGAACTGCCCGTGCATGTCGAGCACCAGATCGTAACCGGTGCTTCGCAGCTGCGAGGCAAGACGCGCGTAGCTGATAAACGGCGTCAGCCGCCACGGCCGCGACCATTCTTTGCGCTCGAATTCGATGACGTTGTTGATGGCGGGATGGTGGCGGAGCAGTTCACCGATCGATGGCGTGACCAGCCAATCCAATTGCGCCGCCGGATAGCGCCGCCGCAACTTGTTCAGGACCGGGATAGTGTGAACGACGTCGCCGACAGCGGATAATTTGATCAGCAGAATTTTGCCGAAGTCACGGGTGCGCAGATCGGCCGCGGGCGTGGTCAAAAACGGCTCCTGTCGCGCGGCGGTTCGGCTTGCGGTGCGCGTGTCTTGTGGCGCTTACGCGCGCCCCGGCAAGATCTTTTCCAGCACGCGCTTGAACGACGCCGAGGTGTGGTGCCGCAGCATGGCGATCTGGCGGTTGCCTTGCGACGTGAGCCAGTTGAACTGAATGACGCGGCGTTCGCCGACGAATGGCTCGTGGCCATGCCAGGAATTCTTGCCGCGTTTGAACGCGAGCATCGTACCGGCGATCGGCGGCACTTCGACAATGATGTCGTTGAGGTTGTCGGCGGAGCGCAGAAGCCGCAGCCGGCCGCCGGGCTGATCCCAGCTTTCGTTCATGTATATGAGCACGGTAATGATCTTGCTGGTCGAATCGGTATGGATGCGGCCGTCGCTTGAGTTGCAGCGCCCGCGGACCGTAGTCACGGTCGGCCGGCCCGCGAGATCGAGGCTGAATTTCTCTTCAAAGGCGGCGCGAAAGTCGTCGCTTTCGAGTTCGTCAAGCAGGTTCTGGAACTCCGCACCGAAGGTGACCTGATCCACCGGAAAGCTGCCAGAGGATGAAATCTTCGGATAATCGGCGTTGATCGCCGCCAGGCCTTCCGGGCTGATGAACGCGGGCACGATCAGATGCTGAAACGGCTCCTGCACCAAAGGAGTGGTACTGAATGCCTGAAGTCTCAGATAGGCCGTCGTCTTTGGCATTCGATCGCCTTGTTCTCGCCCGCTCCGGAAACTAGCACTCCGCTGCGGCGGCGTAAATTATGGCGCTTGCGGACGCAAGATCGCCCAGCCGACGTGGAGGGTGCCGTTGTCGCGATGAGCAGGGACGTCGAACGGCGTCCCGACCTCGGCTCCGGCCGCAACCGCGGCAAAGTTTTGCGGCAGCACGCGCGGATCGCTGTCGGTCCAGACGATGACGGCGCCGCGGGTGCGCAAATCGTTGAGATCGATCCAGGGCGCGCGGCGCGGCTGGCCGTCGATCAGCACGCGCGGCTGTGGGTGTTGCTCCGAATAATGTGAAACGTTGCCGCCGTCCCACATCGAGGCGATGATGTAGGTGGGCTTTTGTCCGGTTGCCTGCTCGTACCGTTGTGTGATGGCGGCCGACAAAAGATCGCCGGGGAAAAACGCGGCGCGGTACCGATGATCGTAATTCGGCAGCACCAGATAATCGGCGATGAAGGCGGCGGCTGAAAGCACAAAGACCGCGGCCCACAGCGCGCCGATCAGTGCCAGCCGCGTGCGATCAAGCGCGGCGCGGGCGAACAGGACGAACCACAGCCCGAGGAACAGCCAGAGCGGAAAGCCCCACATCGCCTGGGTGCCGCGGCCGGTGACGAGGCTCAACGCCAGCAACGTGAGCGCCGGACCAAAAACCAAAAGCGTCACGATGCGGCAGTCGAAAGCGTCGGCACTCGCGCGCGGCACTTTCTTGCCTCCGCGCCAGAACAGCGGCGCGGCAATCAGCAGCGAAGGAATGAGAAAAAACGCCTGCGCGCTCACATAGTCCGCCGGATTGCGCAGATGATCGAGCAGGCCGCTGGACGGCGTCGCGCGTGCTTCGGCGTAGTTGAAAGGCAGGAAGTCGTTCTGCACGAGCCAGATCAGATGCGGCGCCATCACCGCAAGCGCCACCGCCGCGGCGACCCACGGGCCGGCACTGGCCAAATTGCTGCGCGCATTGCGGTCGAAGATCAGAAAAATCGCGAACGGCGCCGCCAGCACCACCATGAAATATTTCGCCCACCAGGCAAGCCCGATCGCGGCGCCGAGCAAGACCCAGTAGCCGAGCTTGTTGCGGCGGAGCGCCGCGTAAAAGGCGAAACCGGCGAGCGCCCACAGCGGCAGTTCGATCACGTTATGATTCCACTTGGTGGCGCTGGCGGTGAAGTAGTGCATGCCGTCGGTGATCAGGATCGCAGCGAGCGCGCCGGCCGCGCCGACCAGCGGCCGCGCGGTCTTCCACACCGCGACGAACGCGATGATGACGGCGATCTGGGACAGCGCGTAAAGCGAATCGTCGGAGCCGAACACGCGGTACATCGCTTCGGCCAGCCACCATGGCAGCGGCGGTAGCTTGTCGTAGCCGAGCTGCCACTCGCGGCCGTAAACCATCGCTTCGATGACGTCGAGCGGCAGGTTGAAGTAGATGAGCGACGGCAGCGCCGTCCAGACCAGCCCATGCACGACGAGAAAGCTCGCAAAAGCCGCTCCTGGGCGGCGTTCCACCGCGTCGATCAATCGGGCCATTTTCATTGCGTCATCGGTCCGCAGTCCTGCGTCGCCTTAGATGCACGACAACAAGGCCGACTCAAGTCTGCTCCCTTCCCCCTTGTGGGGGAGGGTGGGGAGGGGGGTCGGGAGGTCGCGTGCTGCATTGACGCCTGCGATCGGCCTCCCGACCCCCACCCCTAACCCCTCCCCACAAGGGGGAGGGGAACATGACGCCACGCGCGGGCCTTGCTATTGAGTTCGCGACCGGGTCAACCGGGCCGAAGGGCGGGCGAAAAATGAAGGACATTGTCGACAGGCTCGAAGAGCGCCGCGGCAGCGCGCGCGGAGGCGGCGGGGAGCGGCGCGTCGAGGCGCAGCACAAGCGCGGCAAGCTCACCGCCCGCGAGCGCATCGAGCTCCTGATGGACAAGAACTCGTTCGAGGAGTTCGACATGTTCGTCGAGCACCGCTCGTACGATTTCGGCATGGAGAAATCGAAGATCGCCGGCGACGGCGTGGTCACCGGCTGGGGCACCGTCAACGGCCGCAGCGTCTTTACCTTCGCCAAGGATTTCACCGTGTTCGGCGGTTCGTTGTCCGAAACCCACGCGCAGAAGATCGTGAAGATTCAGGACATGGCGATGCGCGCGCGGGCGCCGATCGTCGGCCTGTTCGACGCCGGCGGCGCCCGCATCCAGGAAGGCGTCGCGGCGCTCGGCGGCTATGGTGAGGTGTTCAAGCGCAACGTCATCGCCTCGGGCGTCATTCCGCAGATTTCCGTGATCATGGGCCCATGCGCCGGCGGCGATGTCTATTCGCCGGCGATGACCGATTTCATCTTCATGGTGCGCGATACGAGCTACATGTTCGTCACCGGCCCCGACGTGGTGAAGACGGTGACCAACGAGATCGTCACCGCCGAAGAACTCGGCGGCGCCTCGATCCACGCCAGCAAATCCTCGATCGCCGACGGCGCCTATGACAACGACGTCGAGTGCCTGCTGCAAATGCGCCGGCTCGTTGATTTCCTGCCGGCGAATTTTTCCGCCGGTGTTCCCGAATGGCCGTCGTTCGATGAGATCGACCGCATCGAGCCGTCGCTCGACAGTTTGGTGCCCGAAAACCCCAACAAACCTTACGACATCAAGGAGCTGATCCTCAAAACCGTGGACGAGGGCGACTTCTTCGAATTGTCGGAGACCTATGCCCGCAACATCGTGATCGGCTTCGGCCGGATCGCAGGCCGCACTGTCGGCTTCGTCGCCAACCAGCCGATGGTGCTCGCTGGCGTGCTCGACTCCGACGCCAGCCGCAAGGCCGCGCGGTTTGTCCGGTTTTGCGACGCCTTCAACATTCCGATCGTCACCTTCGTCGATGTGCCGGGATTTTTGCCCGGCACCGCGCAGGAATACGGCGGGCTGATCAAGCACGGCGCCAAGCTTCTGTTTGCCTATTCGCAGGCGACGGTGCCGCTCGTCACCGTGATTACGCGCAAGGCCTTCGGCGGCGCCTACGACGTGATGGCGTCAAAGCACATCGGCGGCGACGTCAACTACGCCTGGCCGACCGCGCAGATCGCGGTGATGGGCGCCAAAGGCGCGGTCGAGATCATCTTCCGCGCCGACATCGGCGATGCCGACAAGATCGCCGGGCGGACCAAGGAATACGAGGAGCGTTTCCTCTCGCCGTTCATCGCCGCCGAACGCGGCTACATCGACGACGTGATCATGCCCCACGCCACGCGGCCGCGCATCGCGCGCGCGCTGGCGATGCTGCGGGGGAAGACGGTGGAGATGCCGGGACGGAAGCACGACAATTTGCCAGTGTAGGAGATCTTTGCTGGCTGATGAATCTGATTTTGCCGATCAAAGTTATTATTGAGCACAAGAAGACGATCTCCGAGGTTATTCCGGAGGATGTGACGCGTGAGAAGGCGGGCAGGTGGCTAGACGTTATCTCTCCAGTTACGGAATGGTGCGGATTAATTGGGGACCAACTACACGACAAGCGGAGATTGTTACGGCTCGAGCGAGAGGCTGCTCTCAACGAATTGGCTGAAAAGCTGAAGCCAAAGCTTGAAGGGAAGGTCATCACGCCAATACGGCGAAGCAACTAATTCCAGCTTTGACCTGCCACTGAACTTTCATCCAGCGGCAGTTAGAGCCTCGGCCAATGTTACGCCCTTCGGCGCGATGAGTGTACCGGCATAGGCTGCCGGCGTTTTGTATCCGAGCGAGGAGTGCGGCCTCGCGGTGTTGTAGTCGATGGCCCAGGCTCCGATGAGCTGGCGGGTCTGATCGAGATCGATGAACAGGCTCTCATTGAGAAGCTCATCACGCATGCGGCCGTTGAAGGATTCGATGTAGCCGTTCTGCATCGGCCTGCCTGGCGCGATGTAATGCCATTCCACCCGATGATCCTTTGCCCAGCCCAGGATCGCGTTCGAGGTGAACTCGGTGCCGTTGTCGGAAACGATCATCTGGGGCTTGCCACGCGCATCGATGAGCTCGTAAGCTCGCGTGCAACCCGTTTGCCCGAGATCGAGGTGTCGGGGATTGCCGCCAGACATTCGCGCGTCACGTCATCCACAATGTTGAGGATGCGGAAGCGGCGGCCCAGGGCGAACTGATCGTGGACGAAGTCGAGCGACCAGCGCGCATTGACCTTGGCTTCCACCAGGATTGGTGTGCGTGTTCCGACGGCTCTCCGCCGCGCCTTGCGCTTGCGAACTGTCAGCCCTTCCTCCCGGTAGAGCCGATAGATGCGATTGACGCCTGACGGCTCGCCCTGTTCCCGCAGCAGGATGAACAGCCGTCGGTAGCCAAACCGGCGTCTCTGATTGGCGAGATCGCGCAGACGGATACGCAGCTCGGCATCGCCCGGCCGCCGTGAGCGATAGCGGATCATCTTGCGATCCGCGGCAACCAGGGTGCAGGCCCGACGCTCGCTCATTTGCAGCACATTGCGCAGATGAGAGACAGCTTCACGCTTGGCGGCGGGCCCTACCATTTTTTTGTCAGAAGCTCCTTCAGCGCGGCCTGGTCCAGCATCGACTCCGCCAGGAGCTTCTTCAGCTTGCGGTTCTCGTCTTCCAGCGCGCGAAGACGCTTGGCCTCCGACATCTCCATGCCGCCGTACTTGGCCTTCCAGTTGTACAGCGTGGCTTCCGAGATGCCGTGCTTGCGCGCCAGATCGGCCGTCTTCGCACCGGCTTCGTGCTCGCGCAGAACCGCTATGATCTGCTCTTCCGTGAACCTAATCCGCTTCATCGTCCGTCCCCTTATGCAGGCCGGACTCTAACTCCGCGTGGAGGAAAAACTCAGTGGCAGGTCAGTCTAAACTCTTGGCTGGAACAGGCGTTGGAGCAGGCATTCGTTCGAATCGGTGCTGTTTTCGCCGCGCTCAACCTAGAGATTACATTGATCCTGCAGTTGCCGCCTAGATGTAATTTGGGGCCAATGCACCGTATTCCGCTACAGCGCGCGGACTTTGATGCTCTTGGCGCGCTACGCCGCGGCGATAAGTCCGGCGTCAGCCGTTATCAATGTGCATCGTTCGCGCTCGGCGAGCGCCAATAGAAACAGTCGTAGATCGGATGCCGCAGGCGCGTTGCCAGTTCGAAGGCTCTGTCCGCGAGCTCTGCGATAGGAAGAATACGACTATAGTGACTGATTGCGACTTTCAGGTCCCGGCGCACCTCCGCTGCAGGAACGCCATCAGCGCGCCAGATCGCACTGCCGATCTCGGCGTAGGCGAGGGACGGGGCAAGGAGGTCGTCGTGCGCCGTTTGGATCGCAGCGGCGCGGTCGGAGCCGGGTTTCGGCAGCAGAATTCGACGGCGGAGCTGGCGTCGACGACGATGGTCATCGCCTTTAGCGGCTGTCACGATCTTCACGAATGCCGGCGGTCGAGTTCGGGCAGATCGTGACCGACGCTGGCGCAAATCTTCGCGCGAATACGGTCGGCCTCGGCCCAAATCTCTTCTTTCCTGGGTTTTACGGCGGCGTGCAACGCCTCGCGCGCGAGGTCGTTCATCGACTTGCCTTGCGCTTTTGCTTTCGTCTTGAGCTGCGCCAAGGTGGCGTCGTCGACATTGCGGACCAAGAAGTCGCCCATGACTGGCTCCTGATAACATCATGATATCATAGGCTCGGAGAAATTCACGGCGGCCGCTTCGTCGCGCCCACGTCTGTAGACACGTTTGCGCGGCCTGCATGGCGGCAATTTGCCCGCGCCTCTCGACCAGGCTGCCGCCGGCGGGTACCTGTCTCACCTTACTCGTCAGCCGCCGGGCGCAAAAACAAATGCCGCGAACGTTGGGAGATTTCGCCGTCTTTGCGGCGCCGGGCGTTTTCGTCGTGCTGTGGGCGTCGGGATTTGTCTTTACCAAGCTCGGTCTCGGCTATGCCGAGCCATTCACGTTCCTGTCGCTGCGGATCGGCGCGGTCGTGGTGCTCCTCGGCATCGCCATTGCGATCACACGGCCGAAATGGCCGAGCGCTACCGGAATGGTGCACAGCGCTGCGACCGGGCTCATGGTGCACGGCCTTTATCTCGGCGGCGTGTTCGTTGCCATTGAGAACGGGGTGTCGGCGGGCTTAGCCGCGCTGATCGTCAGCTTGCAGCCGGTGCTGACGTCGACGATCGCCAACCGCTGGCTCGGCGAGCGCGTCGCGGCTAGGCAGTGGCTTGGCCTCGCGCTGGGCCTCCTTGGCGTTTATCTGGTCCTGCACGAGAAGACCGCATCCGGCGGTGCGACGCCGTTCGGCTGGCTCGCGGCGACCGTGGCGCTGATTGGCATCACCGCCGGGACGCTTTATCAGAAGCGCTTCGGCGGCGGCATGGATTGGCGGCCGGCGCTGTGCATCCAGTATGTGGCGGCTGCGATCCTGTTCGCGTTCGGCGCGTTCGCCTTCGAAACGCGCGTCGTGCACTGGACGCCCGAATTTCTGCTCGCACTCGGCTGGCTGGTGTTCGCTTTGTCGCTCGGCGCGATCTGGCTCTACTACTACATGATCCGGCGGGCGGCGGCGACGCGCGTGACCAGCCTGTTCTATCTGACCCCGCCGACCACCGCGCTGATGGCATGGGCGATGTTCGGCGAGCGGCTGGCGCCGCTGGCGCTCGCCGGCATGGCGGTCTGCGTTGTCGGCGTGTTTCTCGTGAACTGGCGGCCCGCTACTTAGTCTTTGGCGCCCATCATGGACCGCGACAACGCCGCAAGCGCAGCGGCGTGTTTAATGATCAATTCGAAGTGCTCGCGGGCGTGGTTGGTTGACAGTTCGACGAGTTCGACCGGCGACCGCGCATTGGCGAGCAGCCGCGCATATTCCAAGCCGGCGTTCAGGTTGGCATTGATCAGTTCGCACGCTCTGTCCCGAAAATCCTTGGCGCGATGGTGTGCGGCAAAATCCTGGGTGCCAGCGGCTGCTGCCGGCGTCGGTTGCTGAAGCGTCGGCGCGGTGCTGGCTTTTTCCTGTGCGCTCGGCTGGCTGGCAGGCTTGGACGGCGAATTTGCAGGGGCAGCCGCGCTGCTATCTTTCGGTGTGGCGATGACGTGGAGCTTTAAGTCTTCCAGCATCGAGGAGCGGTAATGCTTGGCAGAGGTTGCGGCGGCGAGCGTCACTTCGTCGAGCTGTTGCGATGCACGGTCCTTATCCGGCCTGGAACCAATGCGGTTGACGGCCCGCCCGCGCAATGGGCTCACGGCGGGCTGCCGCGACGGCAATTTCTCGACGACGGCGTCGCTTGCCAGCATCGCGGCGAGGTCGGTCAACGAGCGGCGAGCGGGGCGCGGGACCTCAGCCGGCCGCTCTGACAGGGGCGTGCTCATGGTCGTTCAACTCCACGGTTTGCAACTCCACGGTTTGCCAGACCCATCGCCATAAATCGCGGATCTCGGCGGCAGCTTTGCTGTCGGGCGCGAACTCGGTGACGCCAAAGCCCGCGCCAAGCGCATCCTGATGGTCGATGCGCTGCACGACATAGGGCAGCGCGAGCGCACCGGCCGAATGCAGCGCCATCGCGGCCTCGTCGATGCGGCCGCCGCGCGGCGCAGTCTGGTTGAGTACAAAGGCGAACGGCTTGCCGAGTTTGCGGACGGTACGGAGCGTCGGCAGTGCCGCCTCGATATCGGCCGGACTTGGCCGCGCCGGGATCAGGCACAAATCGGCCGCGCCGATCGCGCTGACGGTCAAATCGTTTTCGGTTGCGGGCGTGTCGATGACGGCGAGCGTAAAACCGCTGCGGCCGAGCGTCAGCAACACCCGCTCGATGTCGATGCCGCTCCCGGCAGGCTCGATGCGGGGCTCCGCAAGTGTCCGCCGCCGCCCCCAGCTCTTAACCGTTCCCTGCCGGTCGGTGTCGACCAGCGCGACGCGGTGTCCCTCTGCCATCGCGGCCACAGCAAGCCCGATGGCAAGCGTGCTCTTGCCGCTGCCGCCTTTTTGGGTAGCCAAGACGATCGTACGCATGTCGATCGTGCGCATCATGCTTGCCTTTCCCGGCAAACAGCACGCTCAACGCGAAAATATAGTTGACAGTTGCTTACTACGCGAACCTTTCCGATTCGAGTCAAGACGGGCTTACCGCGGTACCGCGGCCGGTGGATGAAATCACCAAAACGCCTTTTTTCCGGCTCGCGCCCGTCTCAAACATGCGTTTGAATTTCAATCGGGCGTATGAATAAGGACCGGAGGGTGCTTGAAGTGTACACGTCAGAAACACGCGAGTTGATACGGCGTGGCGGTGAACCGATGAGGAGCCGGCCGTGCCCGAACTGCGGCAGGCCGATGCACCTGTCGCGCGGCGATCTGCCCCACGGCATCCTTCCCGATCTGCGCCGCTATCGATGCGGTGAGTGCGGGATCGCGGTGACGGACGCAGCCGAGGACTAGATCTTAGGCGAGCAACGCAAATGCTGCTCTGCCTGTAGAGCCCCAAGCGCAATCCCCCCGGCGCTTGGGGCTTTCTCTTTGCCGCGGCTGTCGGGGCGCGGTATTGGTGGTCGCGCCCTCAGACAGCGGAATAATCCATGACCGCCGCCCCAAATCACGATCCCCGCCGCCGCGACCAATGGACCGTCGAAGAAGCTAAACAGCTTCACGATCTGCCATTCAACGATCTTCTGTTCCGGGCACAAACGGTCCATCGGCAAAATTTCGATCCCAACCGCGTCCAGTTGAGCCGTCTGCTCAGCATCAAAACCGGCGGATGTCCGGAGGACTGCGGCTATTGCAGCCAATCCGTTCATCATCACACCGGCCTGAAGGCCGCGAAATTAATGGAAGTCGAGCGGGTCATCGCCGAAGCCAGAACCGCGCGTGACGCCGGCGCCACCCGCTACTGCATGGGCGCAGCCTGGCGCAGTCCCAAAGACCGCGACATGGATGCGGTGGTCGCCATGGTCAAAGGCGTCAAGGCGCTTGGCATGGAAACCTGCGCAACGCTCGGCATGCTCGATCGGCATCAAGCGCGGCAGCTCAAGGAAGCCGGCCTCGACTACTACAATCACAACATCGACACCTCCGAGCGCCATTACGGCAAGATCATCTCGACACGCACCTTTGCCGATCGCCTGGAAACGCTGGCTCATGTCCGCGACAGCGGCATCAAGGTGTGCTGCGGCGGCATCGTCGGGATGGGGGAGCAGGCGATCGACCGTATCGATATGCTGGTGACACTCGCCAACCTGCCGGAACATCCCGAAAGCGTTCCGATCAACATGCTGATTCCGATCGAAGGCACGCCTCTGGCGCAGGCTGCCCCCATCGAGCCGATCGATTTCGTGCGGATCATTGCGCTCGCCCGGATCATGATGCCGAAATCGCACGTCCGATTGTCGGCTGGACGCACGGCGATGAGCGATGAGCTGCAGGCATTGTGCTTTTTCGCCGGCGCCAATTCGATCTTCGTTGGCGATACGCTTTTGACGGCCGACAACCCCGACGAAGACAAGGATAGCGCCCTGTTCCGCCGGCTCGGCATCGCGCCGCAAGAATACGATGGAAATCAAATGGCGGCGGGTTGATCCGCATTGCGTCGCATTCGTGCGGACTTTGCCGAAAGGCTTATCATGCGGCTCGTAGTGCTGACGGCATTGATACTCGGCGTCTTCTTCGATCGTCCGGCGGCAGCCGCGTTTATCAACGAAAACCTGATCACAACGGCGCCCGCCGGATACCACGTCGGATTCCAGAATAAAGGCGACGATGGGCGGATTACCGAATGGGTGCCGGCGGGCCAAACGGTCGAGAACTGGACCGAAATGGTAACGGTGCAGGTTTTCTATCATCTGAAGGTGTCACCCGAAGCGTTTATGTCCAACCTGGAGACCCGATGGCTGAGAGGCTGTCCGGGCTCAGACCGCGCGCTACCAATCGCCAATGCGGTCGAGAACGGCTATCCGACCCTGGTGTGGCTGTTAAGCTGCCCGCAAAACCCCGCGAGCGGCAAAGTCGAGATCACCTGGTTCAAGGGGGTGCAGGGCAACGATAGTTTCTATGTCGTGCAGAAAGCCTTCCGGTTCGCACCGTCGAAGGAGCAGATCACGCGTTGGGTCGGCTATCTGAAAGCCGTGCATGTCTGCAACTCGCGCCTACCCGAGCGCGCCTGCCCGCAGAGCAAAGAGTGAGCTTGCCGTCCCAAATCACCGCCAGCCGCCGCCGCCATTCACGTAAACGGTGTCAGCGGTCATAAAGCCGCAAGCGTCGGAGCAGAGGAACAGCACCAGTTCTCCGATCTCTTCCGGCTCGCCGAAGCGTTGCATCGGTACGTCTTCCAAAAAGCGCTTGATGAGTTCCGGCGATGACTGGGCCGCGTCCTGGAATGGCGTTTTGATGGGGCCGGGTGAGATCGAAAGCGCGCGAATGCCTTGCGTCGCGAACTCGCGCGCCACGCCCAAGGTCATAGACACCACCGCGCCCTTCGCCGCGGCATAGTGAATCGAGGAACCTGGTCCGCCGCGGCGGTGCGCCATGCTCGCCATGTTGACGATGACGCCGCTTTTGTTGGCAATCATGTGCGGGAGCACCGCTTGCATGCCGTAAAACGTGCCATTGACGTTAAGCGCGAAGGTCTTGTCCATCAGCCCATCGTCGATCTCCAGAAATTTGGCGCGACGGATGGCGGCTCCAGCCGAGTTGAACAGAAACTGCACGCTGCCGAACGCGGCAATGGCGTGCGCGACCATCGCGTTGACCTCGCCGCGCTTGGTGACGTCGACCTTCAGCGCCAGCGCCTGACTGCCTTTGCTGTTGACCTCGGCGGCGGTTTCCTGCGCGCCTTTCTCGTTGACGTCGGCGCAGACGACATTGGCCCCCTCACGGGCGAATATCAGTGCCGTGGCGCAGCCGATGCCGCTTGCCGCGCCGGTGATGATGATGGTCTTTCCGGCGAAATAGTCCGGCGTCCTGGGCATGGCTGGGACTCTTGCGATTGCTGTCTACCGATTGTGCGCGCCAGAAACGCCGGCGACAATCGTTTGAGATGCCGACCGCGCCATCCATGCCGAAGGCGCAATGAGGACAAGCCCTGCGGGCCGGTCGTCGCGTGTTAACTTGGGGAGAGCTCAGCCGATGGTCACTCCGGCAGAGTGACTAACTCAGGCGTGGAGCAATCGCGCTGAACGCAATTGCTGCAAAGCCATCTTCTCGGCGACCGGCGCGACATGGTTCGGCGCGATGCCGCAGGAGCGGGCAGGGCGAATGACGCTATTGCGCAAGTGTGGTGGCTTTTCGTTCCATAGATATTCGAAAATGTGACCGCTGATCTTGTGCGCCAGCCGGATGGTGCTGCCCTGGATGGCGACGTCGAAATGCTCCTCGTTATTTTTCACTTTCAAATTAGGCGAGCGCAAGCCGAAGGCGGCATGCAGTACTTTGTCCACGTCCTCCGAATTAAACGGCTTATGCAGGAAAGCCGAAGCGCCGGATTCGACCGCCTCTCTTTCGTGGATGGAATTGTGCTCGGACGACATCATCACGATCCGCAGCGACGGTTGCAGCAGCGAAAGCAGCTTCATGGTCGCGAGGCCGCTCAGGCCCGGCATATTCAAGTCGAGGAAGACCACGTCGTATTCTGATGCCCGGCAGAGCGTCAGCGCCGTCTCGCCGTCGCCGGCTTCTTCGATGTCACAGTTGAAAACACTCCCTCGGACGATCTTCTGCACGATCTGGCGCACCGATGAGGAGTCGTCCACGATCAAGACCTTCGTCGGCGCTGAAACGCGCGCGTAAGTCTTGATGATGGCGAGAGCGTCGTCGGCGGTGAACGGTTTGAACAAAAACTCATAGGCCTGCAGCTTGATCGCCACCTCGACGGCCTCGGTCGCCGGCGGGTTCGACATCAGCGTTACAAAAGTCTTGATGCCTATCTTTTTCGCCGACCAGAACGCTTGCGTGCCTGACAGCTCCGGCATGTGGACGTCGATAAAGGCCAGATCGATATTGGAGCCGTTGAGCAAGGTCAGGCAGTCGCGCCCGTTGTCGGTCGCACTCAACCGAAGCGGCAGCTTTGAAGCGCGAGCGGCGTCCGTCAGCACTTGCTGGATGACGTGGGAGTCGTCGGCAATGAGCATGCTGATGGTGTGCGACATGGCTTGCTTCCGTGCTGCATTCCGCTGACAGCACAACCGCGGCGGGCCAAATCGGTTCATCGGCTCACAAGTCCCGGTTGTCGTGGGGCAAATGGAATTGATACGAAAATGAATTGAATTTCGTATAATTGTAATTTTGATTGCACCGTTTTGCTGCAGCGGCGCAATGCAGGTGCGGGCGTCAGGAACCGGCGGTAAACCGCTCGACAGAGAGAACCGTACAATGCCGAATTACACTGCGTTCGTGACGTTGCTCGCCGTGCTGTTCTACGCAGCCACCGGCTTCGGCGTGGCACGGGCGCGACGTAAATTTGGCGTCTCGGCGCCGGCGACGAGCGGCCAGCCGGATTTCGATCGGGCCTTTCGGGTGCAAATGAATACACTCGAATGGATGCCGATTTTTCTGCCGCTGCTTTGGTTGTTTGCCCTTTACCTGAGCGATATCGGCGCGGCGGTGTTGGGGCTGGTCTGGATTGGCGGGCGCATACTTTACATGGTGCGCTATACGGCCGCCGCACGATAAGCGCGGCCCCGGGTTTACTGTGCAGGGTGCCGTTTGCGTCGTGCTGCTCGTAGGCGCGCTGGCCGGCGTCATCAGCAAACTCGCGCACGGCGGTTGAGGAGAAACATCATGGCCCTGCAACGACCGATCGATTATCGCGACGCCCCGCCCGGGGTGCGCGCCGTGTTCGATGACATCAAGCGTACGCGGCAGGTCGAAGACGTGAACAATTTCTGGAAATACCTCGCGCACGATCCGGCCGACGCTCAAGCGCACTTGGGAGAGCATCAAGGAAGTTATGGCGCCAGGGACGCTCGATGCACGAACCAAGGAAATGATTTATCTGGCGGTCAGCGTGACCAATGGTTGCGCTTATTGCATCGCCAGCCACGGCGTCGCCGCGCGCAAGGCGGGAATGAGCGAGGAGATGTTTGGCGAGCTGATGGCCGTGGTTGGCATGGCCAACGAGACCAACCGCCTGGCTAACGGATACCGCGTCCCGATCGATCCTGCGTTCGAAAAATGATCTTCAAGTCTCCGCTGCGCCCGCCAACAAAGTCTGTTTCATCGATCTCGCCCAATGTTGAATGAGCGCGCGCGCCCGGGTAAACAACAAAGGGAACACAAGCCTTGTTCCGAAAAATGCAGTTCCATTTCACCGCCGAAGTTCCGATTCATTGCGGGGATCGTGCGTCGGTCAAAAGGGAGAGAAGCGCGTGCAACACAAATTATCGTTCCGCGGCTGCAGTTGTTGCAATGAGACGGTGACGCTGACTGGCAGGGGACTTACCCGCCGCACCATACTCAGCGGAGCGGCCGGCGTGGCGCTGAGCGGGCTTGCCGCGCCGCGCGTTCGCGCGCAAACGCCGGCAAAGATTCCGATCGTCGACGTGCACCACCATCTCGCGCCGCCGGCCTACGTCGCCGATCTCACCCGGCGCAAACTGGGCTTGCCGCCGACGTTGCAATGGACCCCGGAAAAATCGCTCGCCGACATGGATGCCGCCGGTGTTTCAACGGCGATCCTGTCGATCACGACGCCGGGCGTATGGTTCGGTGACGCTGCTGCGGCCGCGGCGCTGGCGCGCGCCTGCAACGAGTACGGTGCGAAGCTCACTTCCGGCAATCCGCGTCGCTTCGGTACTTTCTCGACCCTGCCGTTGCCGGACATCGACGCCAGTCTGCGCGAGATTGAATACGCCCTCGATACGCTCAAAGCCGACGGCATCGGGCTGTTCACGAGCTATGGCGATAAGTGGCTCGGCGATCCTGCGTTCGCGCCGGTGATGGACGAACTCAATCGCCGCAAGGCGGTGGTTTATACCCATCCCACCGGCGCGAATTGCTGTGTCAATCTCATCGCCGACGTGCCGGAGCCGATCATCGAATATGGCACCGACACCTCGCGCACGATCGCAAGCCTGCTTTTCACCGGTACCGCCTCCCGATGTCCGGACATTAAATTCATTTTCTCGCACGGCGGCGGCACCATGCCGTTTCTGATCGAGCGCTATGTCCGGCTCCCGATCCTCAGCAAAGCGGCGGCGGCAAAAACCCCTGAGGGCATCATGCCGCTGCTTCAAAGGTTCCATTACGACACCGCGCAGGTCGCCAATCCCGCCGCGATGGCCGCGCTGACCAAAATCGTGCCGACCTCGCAGATTGTGTTCGGCACTGATTTTCCGTATCGAACCTCACTCGATCACGTCAATGGTTTAAAGCAGATCTTCAACGCCGCGGATTTGCAAAAAATCGAAAGCGACAATCCGCGTGCACTGCTGCCGCGGCTCGAGAAGATCTGAAACGTCTCGCCAAAAGAAAGCCGCCCCGGTCGTAGGACCGGGGCGGTTGGTAGCACCAACGGTAGCGTTCGTTACTGTGCTGGCGTGTTCCCCTGCGCCGGGGGCGGCGTCAGACCAGGCAAGGCGGGATTCATGGGGCGTGGCGGAGCCGGAGGTGGCGGCGCCATGCGCGCTGCGGGCGCGGTGTCGTTCGAAGCGGTTTGGGTCGGACTATGGCCGATGCCAAAGGCAATGGCGACGACCACAACGACAGCAAGGACGCCCGCAATCCATCCCCAGCTGGCGTCCGTGCCGCGCGTAGCCGGTTCATATTCCTGGCCACGCCATAATGGCTCGTTTGGGTCTCTATAATCAGACATGGGCGAACCTCCATCCTTGTTGGCCTCACCAACAACCGGCTGTGTCCGTGCCCTGTTCCCCACTGCCGCGCGAATAGCCGCTCTGCCGCACCGGCATGACGTCACTTCGCCTCAATTGGGACGGTTAGCGGGACGTTAACGCGGATGTTCGGCTGTTGAATGGAACCGCAGAGCCGCTATGGTGCGGCCAACCACGCGCGGCGCTCGTAGCTCAGCTGGATAGAGCATCAGACTTCGAATCTGAGGGTCGGGAGTTCGAAATCTCTCCGAGCGCGCCAATGTTTCGCACCGCCTCCTGCAAGTGGAACGGCTGCCATCATGCATCGCCGCCAAGAACCATCCAGCCATGTTGGTAGCAAACTTGGTAGCAAACGCGGGGGAAGCGAGCGGGTTGAACCGCGAGGAGACACCAGGAAGACGTCTACATTGGATAGACGCGCTGCGCGGTTACGCCATTCTTCTGGTGATGTTCACTCATTTAGACCTCTTCGCCGGGGCTAGCGTGGGCGTCCAGCTCTTTTTTGTCACCAGCGCCATTGCACTTCTGTTCAGTCGCGCTGCGCACCGCGAAACGAGCGTCACCCCATTTTTTATCCGGCGCTTCTTTCGTATCGCCCCTATGTTCTGGGCGGCGATTCCGGCGTTTTATTTTCTGCACCTGCTGACCGGCGTTGCCCCGGCAGACGCTGCCCAGATCGTTTCGGCCGTGACGTTTACGCACTGGATAAAATTCCAGTGGAACAATGCGGCGGTCCCGGGATCGTGGTCGATCGCTTGCGAAATGATTTTTTATCTGTTCTTTCCGTTTGTCGCTGCGCGGATATCGAGCGCGCGCCATGCAGCTTGGCTGCTCGCAATCACGGTCGTTGTTGCTGTGGGTCTGTGGCCGGTTCTTTTGTGGTATGCGGCGTGGACCGGAGTCTCTGACCCCCATGGTCAGCGTCTTTTTGCGTACGAGGCCTTTTCGTCTCAGGCGCCGTGCTTCGCGCTCGGTATTCTCGTCTTTATGTCTCTCAAGGAGCAGCGATTGAATGCCCTCGCCGTCGGAGTTTTGGGAATCGCAACCGTCGTCGTTTTGTGTTTTCTGACGGATTATGCCGCTCGCCTATTCCTGGTCTGGGCGACGGCCTTCGCCGCGATCGGCTACGCGCTCGGCAGCGGTAGAATCCAATTTCTCGTTAATCGTCCAATTTGCGCAGTGGGACTGATCAGCTACAGTGCCTACTTTTGGCATTTCTTTGTTCTGGCAATTTCGGGATGGTCGTTGCCAAACTTGAGTTGTATGGAAAATATCGCGCTCGTCATTGCCGCTACCTTCACGCTTTCAACGTTTACCTATCTAAGCGTTGAACGCCCTATGATGCGGCTGGGCGCTCGCCTGTCACGGAGAATGGCCGGCGTCTGCTAATCCGGCAGCGTTGCCGGCGAGGGTGTTTAAGCTGGCGACCCCGGCAGGATTCGAACCTGCGACCTTCAGCTTAGAAGGCTGTTGCTCTATCCCCTGAGCTACGGGGCCGCGCAGCGGTAAGCTTATACAGAATCGGAATGGAAAACGCCTGGTAAATCACCGCGCGCCGCCGGTTCGGCCACGACCTCGACACGATCATTGCCTTGAATCCTTCGGTGGGTGAAATTGCGCACCCTCGAGGGAGAATTGCCCAATGCTTTCGATGGTTCGCGCCGGCGTTGCCGCCGCTGTGTTGCTCGTCGCGCCGTTGATTCTTACGCCGTTTGCCGCAAGCGCAGCCGACAAGCCATTTCAGAACAAAGATCTTGCCGATAGCGCTATCACCCTCGAAGCGCAGATCAAGTCGGATGCGGGCACGCAGACAAAGCCGGTGGCGCAAGTCCGGCGCGATGCCGACGCGGCGTTTTCGCGGAACGATTTCCGCGCCGGCATGGCGCTGCTCGGACAGATCGTGGCCGCGGCGCCGAACGACAGCACCACGTGGCTCCGCCTCGGGCGCGCGATCATGCAAATCAAGCCGGCGGACGATAAGGAGCGCAAGCTCCTGCTCGAGCGCGCATCGACCGCGGCTTTCGTCGCTTATCAGCGCACCACGAACCGCGCGGAAGAGGCCGACAGTCTCGCCTTCCTCGGCAATTTGCTGGTCCGGCGCGAAGAGTGGCGGCCGGCGCTCGAATTCGTTGCGGCTCTCGCTCGAACTGCGCGAAGTTGCCGATGTCCGCGGCCAATACGAGCGGGTCCGCGAACAGCACGGCTTCCGCGTGCTCGATTATAGCGTCGATGCCGACACGGCTTCGCCGCGCGCCTGCTTCCAGTTCTCCGAAGACTTGCCGCTGCGCACCGACTTCTCGCCGTTCGTCGCGCTTGCCGGCACCGACAAACCGGCAGTATCGGCCGCCGAGAAACAGCTTTGCGTCGAGGGCTTGCGGCACGGCGAGACCTACACCGTCACGCTACGCGCCGGATTGCCGTCGGTGGTGCATGAGTCGCTGTCAAAGTCGGCGGATTTTTCGATTTATGTGCGCGATCGGGCGCCGTCGGTGCACTTCGCGACGACGGCCTACGTACTGCCGCGAACCGGCCAGCGCGGTATCCCGGTCATCAGCACCAATACGCGCAGCATCGCCGTCGAGATTTACCGCATCGGCGACCGCAATCTCACCGATACCGTCGGCACCTACAATTACGCGCGCGGCGACTTCCAGCGCAGTCTTGGCCGTTACGAGGTCGAGCAACTCCGGCAATCGCGCGGGATCGCGGTATGGAAGGGCGAGCTTGCGGTCGAGTCGCCGCCGCTCAACGCCGATGTCACCACCGCATTTCCAGTCGATCAGGCCGTCGGCGAACTCAAAGCCGGCGTCTACATCATGGTGGCGCAACCGCGGGAAACCAAGAACCTCGACAACAATTTCGATTCGCTGGCGACGCAATGGTTCATCGTTTCCGACCTCGGGCTCACGGCTTTCTCCGGCAATGACGGCATCCACGTTTTCGTTAACTCTCTGGCGACGACCGAGGCCAAGAACGACGCCGAGGTCCGGCTGGTTTCCCGCGCCAACGAGGTGCTCGCCACCCGCCGCAGCGATCCTAGCGGGCATGTGCTGTTCGAGCCGGGGCTCGCAAGCGGCGAGGGCGGCTCGTCTCCCGCCATGCTCGGCGTCAGCGACGGGAAAGGCGATTACGCTTTCCTGAACCTTAAGTCGCCGGCGTTCGATCTCACCGACCGCGGCGTCGGCGGCCGTCCTGCGCCGAACGGGCTCGATGCGTTCGTCTATTCCGAGCGCGGCGTCTACCGGTCCGGCGAGACCGCCTATCTGACCGCGGTGTTGCGTGATGTACGCAACGCCGCTGCGCTCGATGTTCCGCTGACCTTCGTCGTCGAGCGGCCCGACGGCGTTGAATTCCATCGTGCTGTGGTCGCGGACCAAGGCCTGGGCGGCCACAGCCTGACGCTGCCGCTGCCAGCCTCGGCGCCGACCGGCACCTGGCATGTGCGGACGTTCGCCGATCCGAAACGGCCGCCAATCGGGGAAACGAACTTTTTGGTCGAAGATTATGTGCCGGACCGGATCGAATTCGATCTTGCGTCGCCGACCGGTCGCATCTCACCCAAGACGCCGGCCAAGGTCGATGTCGTCGGTCGTTTCCTCTATGGCGCACCCGCCGCCAACCTTGATCTCGAGGGCGACGTGAGCGTCGCTATGGCGCAGGAGCGAGCGGGCTTTGCTGGTTATCAGTTCGGCCTCGACGACGAAGAGGTGCAACCCGCCCAGCAGCCCCTCGAAGATTTGCCGACGACGGACGCGCAAGGGAAGGCAAGCTTTACGGTGAAGCTCGACAAGCTGCCGTCGAGCACGCATCCGCTTGAGGCGAAGATCACGGTGCGCTTGGCGGAGTCCGGTGGTCGCGCTGTGGAGCGCAAGATCAGCCTGCCGGTAACGGCGACCGGCAACATGATCGGCGTCAAGCCGCTGTTCTCCGGTCGCTCTCTTGGCGACGGCGCGAGCGCCACGTTTGACGTCGTCACCGTTGCGCCCGATGGCTTGGCGATCGCGCAGCGCGGGCTGAAATACGAGCTGCTCCGCATCGATACGCATTATCAGTACTATAAGCGCGATGGCCGCTGGAACTATGAGCCGGTCAAAACCACCAAGCGCGTTGCTGACGGCAAGATCGACACGACGCTCGATCAGCCGGGGCATATTTCGCTCCCCGTCACATTCGGCCGTTACCGGCTTGAAGTGTCGAGCGGCGACGCCAACGGTCCGGTGACGTCGGTCGGTTTCGATGCCGGCTTTTATATCGAGTCGAGCGCGGACACCCCGGACCTTCTCGAAGTGGCGCTCGACAAACCCGAATACGCCGCAGGCGATACCATGACGGCCGCGGTGACGGCACGCAGTGCCGGGCGCCTGACATTGAACGTCATCGGCGATCGGTTGTTGGCGACCAAGACGGTCGACGTCCAGCCAGGCGAAGCGCAAGTGAAACTGTCGGTCGGCCGCGACTGGGGCTCGGGCGCCTACGTCATTGCAACCTTGCGCCGGCCGCTCGATGCGCAGGAGCAGCGCATGCCGGGCCGCGCCATCGGCGTGCAGTGGTTCGCGATCGATCGCGCGGCCAAGACGCTGGCGATCGATGTGAAGCCGCCGGCGCTGATGCGGCCGAACTCGACCTTGCGGGTGCCGGTGAATATTTCCGGTCTTGCGGCGGGCGAAGAGGCGCGGATCGTCGTCGCCGCCGTCGATGTCGGCATCCTCAATCTCACCAGCTACAAGCCGCCATCGCCGGAGAATTACTATCTTGGCCAGCGTGCGCTTTCAGCGGAGATCCGAGATCTCTACGGCCAATTGATCGATGGCATGCAGGGCGTGCGCGGTGAGATACGCTCTGGCGGCGACGCCGGGGCGCCGTTGCAGGGGACGCCGCCGACCGGACCGCCGGTGGCGTTTTATTCCGGCCTTGTGACGGTCGGCGCCGATGGCAACGCCGAGGTCGCGTTCGAGGTCGGCGATTTTTCCGGCACGATCCGCGTCATGGTGGTGGCCTGGAACAAGGATAAGATCGGCCACGCCACAGCCGACGTCGTCGTGCGTGATCCGGTCGTGCTTGCGGTAACGTTGCCGCGGTTTCTCCTTCCCGGCGATCGTTCCAGCGTCCATCTCGATCTCGATAACGTCGAAGGCCCGGCTGGCGACTACAGCATCGCGGTAACGGGAGCCGATGCGCTTTCGGCAAACGCAACGCAAAAGCTCACCTTGCGCGCCAAGGAGCGCGGCACCGCGACGGTGCCGCTCACCGCGACCGCCGCGGGGAACGGCAACGTGCGCGTGAAGGTGAGTGGACCCTCGGATTTTGCACTCGAACGAAGCTTCGCGCTAGCGGTGCGATCACCGGCGCAGATTTTGGCGCGGCGGACGATCAAACCAATCGCCAAGGGCGAAAATCTGACGGTGTCCAGCGCGCTATTTGCCGATCTTGTCCCCGGCACTGGCGCGGTGTCGATCTCGGTTGGAGCTTCAACGGCGCTCGATGCGGCGAGCCTTTTGGCGGCGCTCGATCGGTATCCGTTTCGCTGTTCCGAGCAGATCACGAGCCGGGCGATGCCGCTCCTTTACGTCAGTGAACTGGCCAAAGGCACGCTGACGGCGACCGATCCAACCACCGATCGGCGTATCAGCGAAGCTATCGAGATGCTGCTGACCCGGCAGGACAGCACGGGTTCGTTCGGTCTCTGGGGTGTCGGTGGCGCCGATGTCTGGCTCAACGCCTACGTCATGGACTTCCTGACCAGGGCGCGCGAGCGCAAGGTCGCTGTCCCGGACACTGCGTTCAAGCTTGGGCTTAACCGCCTGCGTAACGACGTCGCCAACACGACCGATTCCGGCAAAAACGGCGGCGCCGATCTCGCGTACGCACTGTACGTGCTGGCGCGCAACGGTTTGGCGCCGATCGGCGACTTGCGCTATCTGGCGGATTCCAAACTCGATGCGCTGTCGACGCCCATCGCCAAGGCGCAAATCGCCGCCGCGCTCGCCATGGTCGGCGACCGGACCCGAGCCGAGCGCGCATATGCCGCGGCACTGGCCGCGATCACGCCTTCGGCCCAGCCCGATCTCGTCAGCCGTGAAGATTACGGCTCGGCGTTGCGGGACGCCGCAGCCCTCGTGGCGCTCGCCAGCGAAGGTGGCGCTGCGCGTGCCACCGTGCAGGCCGCTGTGCAGCGTGTCGAGGCGGCGCGAATAAACCTACGTCCGACGTCAACGCAGGAGGATGCCTGGCTGCTGCTCGCGGCGAACGCCATGGCCAAGGACGGCGGCAAGATATCGCTCGACGTTGGCGGCGAGCCGATGTCGCACCCGCTGTTTCGCACCCTTCGCGCGGGCGACTTGAAGGAGCCGCTGCGTGTGACCAATAACGGCGAAGATGAAGTCCAGGCGGTGGTGACTGTCAGTGGTGCGCCGCTGACACCGGAGGCAGCGATCGCGAAAGGCTTCAAGATCGAGCGACTGACTTACACGCTCGAGGGCCAGCCGGTCGACGCCAAACAGGTCAAGCAGAACACCCGCCTTGCAGTCGTGCTGAAAGTCACCGAAGCGCAACCGCAATTCGGCCGGCTGATCGTCGCCGACTATCTGCCGGCGGGATTCGAGATTGACAATCCGCACTTGGTTTCATCAGGCGATACCGGGACGTTGTCATGGATCGCGGATGGGCTCGAGCCGGTCAGTTCCGAATTCCGCGACGATCGCTTCACGGCTGCCTTCGAGCGCAAGAAGGACAACTCGCCGGTTTTCACCGTCGCCTACGTCGTACGCGCGGTTGCACCGGGCAAATACGTCAGGCCGCAGGCCAGCGTTGAGGATATGTATCGTCCCGACCGCTTCGGTCGCACGGCAACAGAGAACGTCGAAGTCACGGCGAGTAAATGACGCATCCTCGTCATTGCGAGCAAAGCGAAGCAATCCAGTCCAGCGGCGCGGTTCTGGATTGCTTCGTCGCTTCGCTCCTCGCAATGACGCGTTACAAAAAGCGCGTGGCAATGGTCGCCGTAGCGCTGGTCAGCGTGACGGCCGTTGCCGGCGTTGGCTGGTGGGTCGCGTCGCTTGGTCCGGCGCCGCTCGGCAAAGACCTTTCGTTCTCGACACGGGTCGTCGATCGCGACGGTCGCTTGTTGCGCGCTTACGCCACCGGCGAAGGCCGCTGGCGGTTGCCGGCGAAGGTCGCCGACGTAGACCCACGCTTTTTCGACATGCTGTTGGCGTTTGAGGACAAAAGGTTTCGCGCCCATCATGGTGTCGATCCGCTGGCGCTTGCACGCGCAGCGTTGCAACTCGCGACCAGCGGGCGGATTCGTTCTGGCGCCTCGACGCTGACCATGCAGGTGGCGCGGCTGCTTGAGCCGCGCAGCGGCCGAACCTTTGTTGCCAAGCTGCGCCAAATGGTTCGAGCGCTCGAAATCGAACGTGCACTGACGAAAGACGAGGTGCTGGCGGTCTATCTCGATCTGGCGCCCTACGGCGGCAACATCGAGGGAATTCGCGCCGCCGCTTTGGTCTATTTCGGCAAAGAGCCGCGCCGGCTCTCGCTCGCCGAAGCCGCACTTTTGGTGGCTTTGCCGCAATCTCCCGAGGCAAGGCGTCCCGACCGATCGATCGAGGCCGCGCGCAAAGCGCGCAACCGTGTTCTTGATCAGTTTGCAGCACTCGGTAGCGTGCCGACCGATGAGATCGCGTTGGCGAAAGCCGAACCAGTTCCGCTGGGCCGCGGTCCGATGCCGATGCTTGCGCCGCACGCGGCCGATCGGGCAATCTCCGAAATTCCGGCAGGGAGCGAGGCGCGGCTGACGATAGATGCCGATCTGCAGCGCAACCTTGAACAGCTCGCGCGCGAGCGCGTCCGCACGCTTGCACAAACTCTCGGACCGGAAGTCTCGCTTGGCATCATCGTCGTCGACAACGCCACTGGCGAGGTGCGCGCGCGCGTCGGCTCGCCCGACTATTTCGATGAGCGCCGCGCCGGGCAAGTGGACGTCACTCAGGCGCTCCGCTCGCCCGGCTCAACTTTGAAACCGTTCATCTATGGTCTTGGCTTTGAGGACGGCTTTATTCATCCCGAGACGCTGATCGAGGATCGGCCAGCGCGATACGGCGGCTACGCGCCGAAGAACTTCGATCTCACCTTCCAGGGGACGGTGACGGTTCGCAAAGCGCTGCAGCAGTCATTAAACCTTCCGGCTCTTGCGGTGCTCGATCAAGTCGGTCCGAGCCGTCTGACGGCGAGGCTTTCGCAAGCTGGGGCTACGCTGGTTTTGCCCGAAGGCGAGTCGCCAGGCCTTGCCATTGGCCTTGGTGGTGTCGGCATCAAGCTTGCCGATCTGGCGATGCTCTACGCCGGGATCGCGCGCCAAGGCACCGTTGTGCCGCTGCGGGAGCTCCTGAGTCTCACATCTTCTGGCGCGGTGAAGAGGGAAGAGACGCGTCTGATGGGTCCCGTTGCGGCGTGGTACGTGAGCAACGTGCTTCTTGGCACGCCACCGCCTGAAAACGGCGTACCCGGGCGCATCGCATTCAAGACCGGCACCAGCTACGGCTACCGCGATGCCTGGTCGATCGGTTTCGATGGCAAGCATACAATCGGCATCTGGGTTGGCCGTCCCGACGGCGCACCCGTTCCGCGCCTGGTCGGGCGTAATGCAGCTGCGCCAATTCTATTCGACGCCTTCGCGCGTTTGGAAACCGTGCCGGCGCCATTGCCGCGTGCACCCGACGGCATTGTCATGACGACGAGTGCAAAGCTCCCGCCACCGCTGCGGCATTTTGCGCCGGGCGATCATCCCGGTGAGGCCGCGCTGAGCCGGCTTCATATCTTGTTTCCGCCGGATGGCGCCCGGCTTGAACTGATCGCCGCTGACGACAAGCCAAATCCAGTGCCGCTTAAAGTCACAGGTGCGATCGCGCCGCTGATCGTTCTCGTCAATGGCGTTCCAGCGCGGGCCCAACCACGGGGAACGCTGTTCTTCCAGCCCGCGGGCCCAGGATTTGCGCGGGTGACAGTGATCGATGGGGTGGGAGCCACGGACAGTATCGTCGTGCGGCTGGATGACAGCGGTTCCGCAACGCTGCCGGCGGTTCGGTCAGACTGCCCCATTACACCCTGTAATCATCCCTAAACGTCCTTTTCCGCCGCGCATCCATTCTCTATGGTCGCATCCCATTTTGCGCCAGGAGAGGCATGAGCACGAGCAATAGCGCGCCGTCGCGAACTTTTGGGCCAGCGAGCGTTTTCGCGGCGTTTTTCGCCGGCGCGCTACGCATCGCGAGCAATCTCGGGCAAGCAATTCTCGTTCTTGGCCGTGCGCCGCGAGCGCGGCTGCCTCGCGTGCCCGTGGGTGCGCTGGTCGCGGTCGCTATAATGCTCGTGGCTATCGTTGCGTCGATGTTTCTTCTCGACGCGGCGGCCAGCGATTGGGCCCGGCATCTGCCGCAATGGGTCACAGACCCCGCGGATGAGATTACCAATTTCGGGCTTTCCGGGCGCTTTCTGTATCCGCTCGGTTTCATCATATTGTTTCTCGCAGCGCTCATTGGGCGGTGGCTGCCGTCGCTGACACAGGGCGTGCTTGCCGCGCTCCTGGCGCGCTTCGGCTTTCTGTTCATTGCGATCGCGTTGCCGAGTTTGTTCGACACCATCGTCAAGCGCCTGATCGGCCGGGCGCGCCCCTATATCGAACCGCGCGGCAATCCGTTCTTCTACAAGCCGTTGAGCTGGTCGCCCGAGTACGCCAGCATGCCTTCGGGACACGCAACGACGGCGGCAGCCGCCGCGATCGCCATCGGCGCTATTTGGCCGCGCTCACGCATTGTGATGTGGGCGTATGCGCTGATCATCATGCTCACCCGCGTCGTCATCAACGTCCACCACGTGAGCGATGTCATCGCCGGCGGATTGGTGGGCGTGATTGGCGCCCTGATGGTGCGCCGATGGTTCGCAGCGCGCGGCCTGGTCTTCTTCGCTCAAGACTTGCGGCCCTTCGCCGGACCTTCATGGCGTCGACTTAAAATAGCCGCCCGGCAGATCGTCGGAAGCGCAGCGGGTTCTGCCAAGCAACAAACCTAAGCGCGCGCTGCGACGGCGAGCGCGGCAAAGCCGCGTTCGAGATCGGCGAGCAGGTCTTCGACCGCTTCCAGTCCGATATGGAAACGCACTGTCGGGCCGCCGGGCGCCCATCGCGTCGCGGTACGCACGTTCGTGCAGTCGAATGGAATGGCAAGACTCTCGAACCCACCCCATGACGAACCGATGCCAAACAATTCGAGCGTATCCAGAAATGCATAAACCGCCTTCAACGGCACGGGTTTGAGCACCACGCTGAACAAGCCGCACGCTCCGGTGAAATCCCGTTTCCACAGCGCATGACCGGCATCACCCGGCATCGCCGGATGCAACGGCCGTAACACCTCGGGCCGTTGCTCGAGCCACCGCGCGACCGCGAGCCCGGAGCGGTAATGCCGTTCGAGCCGCACCGCCAATGTGCGCAGTCCACGCAGGCCGAGGTACACGTCGTCGGGGCCGACGCATAATCCACTCAGCCGCACGTTTTTCTGGAGGTCTGCCACCGTCCGGCTATTGGCCGAAACCGTTCCGATCATCACGTCGGCGTGGCCGCCGATATATTTGGTGCCGGCCTGGATCGAGAGGTCGACGCCGAAATCAAGCGCACGGTAGTAGAGCGGGCTCGCCCAGGTATTGTCCATCAGAACAATTGCGCCTTTAGCATGGGCCGCGCTGGCGATTGCGGTGACGTCCTGCATCTCGAAACTCAACGAGCCCGGCGACTCGAGAAACACCGCGCGGGTGTTATCGCGCATGAGCGCGGCGATCGAGGCGCCGGCAAGCGGATCGAAATAAGTCGTGGCGACGCCGTACCGGGTCAGGATTTGGTCGCAAAAGGCGCGTGTTGGTCCGTACACGCTATCGGTGACGAGGATATGGTCGCCGGCGTGAACCACCGACAGCAATGCCGCCGAGATTGCTGCAAGCCCGGACGGCAGCAGGGCTACGCCCGCGCATTGCGGCCCCTCGAGCTCCTGCAGCGCGAGTTCAAGCGCCTCCGTTGTCGGCGTGCCGCGGCGGCCGTACTGATAGCGCGCGCGATGGGCGAGGAAATCCTCGGCGCTGGGATAAAGCACAGTGGACGCGTGATAGACTGGCGGGTTGACGAAGCCATGGTACGATGCGGGATCGCGCCCGGCGTTAATGACGCGCGTATCCTGATGCCGGGCCGGGGCAGGGCCTCCCTTCTTTCCCTCTTTCATCGCCTTCGTCTCTCGTGTATCTCGCGGTACCTCGATACGTCCGTGTACCATTAATTATGCCATTACTTCGGCATCATCCGTCCCCGTCAACCCTTGACCTTACAGGGCTATCGTCCTCAGATGCCCGCCGGCAGGGGAATTCGTGAAGGCGCCGCAACACGTTCTTCGCGCCGCCGCCATCCTGAAAGGCTTGATCATGAAACGCCTCGCTACGGCAATCGCTTTGGCAACGCTGCTGGCATTCGGGGCGCAAACGGCGCGTGCGCAGACGTTGGCCGCGGTTAAAGAACGCGGCGAACTCATCTGCGGAGCCAATGGCACGCTCGCCGGCTTTGGGCTGCCAGACCCGCAAGGCAATTGGACCGGGTTCGACGTCGATTTCTGCCGGGCGATCGCGGCCGCGATTTTCAATAATCCGGCCAAAGTAAAGTTTGTCCCGTTGACATCGAAGGATCGGTTCACGGCGCTGCAATCGGGCGAGATCGATGTTCTTTCGCGCAACACGACATGGACCTTGTCGCGCGACACTTCGCTCGGTTTGGAATTTCCCGCCGTTACCTATTTCGACGGCCAAGGCTTCATGGTGCACAAGGCGCTCAAGGTCAGCTCGGCGTTGGAATTGAGCGACGCCGCTGTCTGCGTGCAGCAAGGTACGACGAGCGAGCTAAATCTCGCCGACTATTTTCGCGCTAACCACATGGGCCTCAAGACCGTGGCGTTCGTAACGGCCGAAGAGGCGCTCAAAGCTTATGAATCCGGCCGCTGCGATTCTTATACGACCGATTCGTCGGGCTTGTACGGCGAACGGCTGCGGCTTGCCGAACCGGGTCAGCACATCGTGTTGCCCGAAATTATTTCCAAGGAGCCACTCAGTCCTGCGGTGCGCCAAGGCGACAATCAGTGGAGTGATCTTGTGCGCTGGACGCACTTCGTCATGCTCGACGCTGAAGAGCTGGGCGTAACCAAGGCCAATGTCGACCAAAAATTAAAATCCGACGATCCGGAAATCCGGCGACTGCTGGGCGCCGAGGGCCAATACGGGGAGGGCCTCGGCCTGACCAACGACTGGGCGTACCGGATCGTCAAGCACGTGGGCAATTACGCCGAGACTTTCGAGCGGAATGTCGGTCAGGGCTCGCCGCTGAAAATCGTTCGCGGCCTCAACGCGCTCTGGACCAAGGGCGGCCTCCAATACGGGCTGCCTATTCGCTGATCCGTCGCCAGGTGACGCCTCGCGTCGGGCCGCCCGATGGCAGAGAACGCCCAAGGTTTTCTGCAACAAGTCTTCTCGCATAAAGACCGGCCGCGCTTGCCGCGCCGCGTAGGCGCGGTTGCGGTGCAGGTTGCGATCGCAGTGGTGATCGCTGCGCTTGCCGCTGCCGTGGCCTACAACGTGACGCAAAATCTTGCCCGCGCCCAGATCGCCTCCGGCTTCGGATTTTGGAATAACACGGCCGGGTTCGACATCAGCCAGTCACTGATCGACTATTCGCCGAGCACATCGAGCTTCGGTCGCGCCTTCTGGGTCGGTTTCCTCAACACGCTGCTGGTTGCTGCGATTGGGATTGTGTTGGCCACCGCGCTCGGCTTCATCATCGGCATCGCGCGGCTGTCACGCAACTGGCTGGTGGCGCGGCTTGCCGGCGGTTATGTCGAACTGGTTCGCAATGTGCCGCTCTTGCTGCAGTTGCTGTTCTGGTACAATGCCGTACTCAAGTCGCTGCCGCAATTGCGCGGCAGCGTAGCGCTGCCTGGTGGTGCCATTCTCAACAACCGCGGCCTGTTCCTGCCGCGGCTGATCTTCGACCCGCACTTCATGACGGTCGTCGTCGCGTTCTTTGTTGGCATCGCCGCCACGATCGCTTTGCACGGTTGGTCACGCCGGCGCTTCGCGCGCACCGGTGCGGAAATGCAGATTTTTTGGCCTGCGCTCGGCCTCATGATTGGCCTTCCGCTCATCGTCTTTGCGCTTGCTGGGTTTCCTCTGACCCTGAGCGTCCCGAAGATGGGCCGCTTCAATGTCAGCGGTGGCATCGAAATCCTTCCCGAATTGGCCGCGCTGATTGTTGCGCTGACGATCTACACTGCCGCCTTCATTGCCGAAGTCGTGCGAGCCGGTGTGCTTGCCGTGCCATCTGGACAGATCGAGGCTGCGCAAGCACTGGGCCTCCGTCCCGGGACGACGCTCCGCCTCGTCGTCGTTCCGCAGGCGATGCGGGTGATTATCCCGCCGTTGACCAGTCAGTACCTCAACCTGATCAAAAATTCTTCGCTTGCCGTCGCCATTGGCTATCCCGATCTCGTGCAGGTGTTTGCCGGCAGCGTGCTCAACATCACTGGCCAGGCCGTGGAAGTGATCGCCATAACGATGGCGGTATATCTCGCGTTGAGTCTGTTCACGTCGCTTCTGATGAACCTATACGCGCGGTCGACCGCGCTCGTGGAGCGCTGACCGGCTATGAGCGCCATCGGCGACGAAGCGGACACTTTTCTGCGATTGCTACCAGCGGAGCGGCTTCCGCCGCCGACGTCTCGCACCGGACTGTTCGGTTGGTTGCGGGCCAATCTCTTTTCCAGCCCGCTCAATATCGCGCTCACGCTGGTTTGCGTCCTGTTCATCGTCTGGGCGGTGCCTCCGTTGGTTCGCTTCTTTCTGATGGATGCGGTGTGGTCCGGCAGCGACCGCGACGCATGCCTGGCATCACCCGCACTGCCGAATCCGGGAGCATGCTGGGCGTTCGTGCGGGTGTGGTCGTCCTATTTCGTCTACGGCTTCTATCCGATCAACGAACGGTGGCGGGTTGACGTTTTCTTCTTGGCCTTGGCGTTCGGCATCGGGTGGCTGTTGCGGTTGTCCGCTCCGCGCCGCCGCCTTGGCGCAATTTATTTTTTTATAGTGCTGCCGCTGTTGTCGTTCGGTTTGCTGCGCGGCGCCCCGTTACTCGGGCTTACCGTCGTCCCGACCTCGTCATGGGGCGGCATCCTTGTGACCGTGGTCGTGGCCGCAATCGGCATGGTGTTCTCGTTGCCGCTGGGCGTCTTGCTGGCACTGGGACGCCGCTCCGAGCTTCCCGTCGTCAAATGGGCATCGATTACATTCATCGAATTCGTTCGCGGCGTCCCGCTGATCACAGTGCTGTTCATGGCGAGCGTGATGCTGCCGCTGTTCGTCCCCGAGCGCCTGGCGCCGGATAAGCTCATTCGCGCGCTGATCGGTGTTGCGCTATTTGCTTCCGCTTACATGGCCGAGGTGGTTCGCGGCGGCCTCGTTGCCGTTCCTCGCGGGCAATACGAGGCGGCGCGTGTTCTAGGCTTCGCCTACTGGCGGATGATGGGTCTGGTCATTCTGCCGCAAGCGTTGCGCATTACGCTGCCAAACATCGTCAATACCTTCATCGGACTGTTCAAGGACACGACGCTGGTTTTTGTCGTCGGCATTTTTGATTTTCTGCGCACAATCGAGGCCGCGCGCGCCGACCCAAAATGGGCGGCGCCGAATATTCCCATAACCGGGTATGCCTTGGCCGCACTCTTCTACTTTGTCTGCTGTTATGGCATGTCGCGCTATGCGCGAAGCGTGGAAACACGATTGACCCGCGCCGGGCGGCGTTAAAAGGAATTGCATGCAGCACAGTGGGGAGCAGTCGGGCACGGCCAATCGTTTGGCCGAAGTTGCGGTCGAAGTCGTCGGCCTGCACAAGTGGTACGGCGATTTCCATGTGCTGCGCGATATCAATCTGAAGTTCGCGCGCGGCGAACGTATCGTCATTTGCGGTCCTTCCGGCGGCGGCAAGTCGACGCTGCTTCGCTGTATCAATCGGCTGGAGGATTGGCAGCGCGGCAGCATCATCGTCGACGGCGTCGAGCTGACGGAGGATCCCAAGCGTATTCTTGCCGTGCGCCGCGATGTCGGCATGGTGTTTCAACAATTCAATCTGTTTCCGCATCTGACGGTTCTTGAGAATTGCACGCTGGCGCCGATCTGGGTCCGGCATATGCCGCAGGGGGAAGCCGAAGCCCTGGCGATGACTTATCTGGCGCGCGTGAAAATACCAGAACAAGCCGACAAATACCCGGCACGCCTTTCGGGTGGCCAACAACAACGCGTGGCGATTGCACGCGCGCTGTGCATGAATCCAAACATTATGTTGTTCGACGAGCCAACTTCAGCGCTCGACCCTGAAATGGTGAAGGAGGTGCTCGACACCATGGTCGAGTTGGCAAGCGACGGCATCACGATGCTTGTGGTTTCCCATGAGATGGGTTTCGCGCGGCAAGTAGCCGATCGCGTCATCCTCATGGACGACGGACAGATCGTCGAAATCAATGCGCCGGGAGAGTTTTTTGACCGGCCCCAGCATCAGCGGACCCGGACATTTCTGAAACAAATACTGCCTTGAGTTTAATTTCGAAGTTATTTTGAACCGCGGTTCATATTCACGGCCGAAAGGCGGTGAATGCCCGCCAACCTGACAAAACTTTAACTTGTAACAACCAGTCCGCGACCTTTTACTTTGCGAGATTTGAATCTCCGTGGAGGAAAACATGTTGAAGCCTGTGGTAGTCGCGGCAGCGGCGCTTGCGATCGCCGGCTCTTCGATCGTGTATGCGCAGCAGCGTTTGGGCGGATCCGGCGGTGATGGTGACCGCGGGCAGGGTTTCGAACACCACTATCGGCCGAGCGCGCAAGACATGGCCGCATTCACCGACGCGCGTGTCGCTGCGCTCAAGGCCGGTCTCCAGCTTACGCCCGATCAAGCAAAGAACTGGCCGCCGTTCGAGCAGGCCCTGCGCGACATGGCAAAACTGCACATGGAGCGCATGCAGGCCCACCAGGCGGGCAGCCAACCCGATCAGACTCCGGCCACGCCGTTCGATCGGCTGGCGCGGCGCGCCGACCGCATGTCCAAGGCCGGCGTCGCACTCAAGCAGCTCGCCGAAACCGGGACGCCGCTGTATCAGAGCCTTGACGACGCGCAGAAGCAGCGCTTCCACATCCTGGCGCGCATGTTGCGGCCGCATCATCATATGCACGCTAGCAAGGAAGGTTACGGCCACGATTGGGGCCAAGGCAATGAGGGACGCGACGGCGGCCAGGGAGGCCGTTGGCGCCACTTCGAGAACCGTCGTTTCGGTCAAGGCGATCAAAACCCTGCGGCGCAGTTGCCCAACCTGACGGAGAGCGAGGATCAAGACTCGCAGCTTTAGATCATTGCGATTGTCGCGGGGAACCTGCTGATTTTCCCTGCAGGAATGGATGCCAAATGTGAAAGCCGCGGGGTCGCCACCTGCGGCTTTCGCCGCTCTCGCGGCGAGGGCGGCTATCGCGCTAGCGGCCCGTCAGCCTTTTTCCAGGCGTTGATGCCGCCCTCGATGTGACAAGCAGTTTTAAGTCCGGCGTCTTGCGCGGCCTGCACGGCCATGGCGGAGCGCTCGCCGAACGCGCAGTAAAACACCATGCGTTTGCCGGTCGCCGCGGCTAGTTCGTGCAGCATCCCGCCAGCGCGGACATTGTCTGGCAAGTCCGCATAGGCAGTATGCAGCGAACCAGGAATGACGCCATGCTTGTCGCGTTCGGTTTGTTCGCGGAGATCGATCATCGCTACGCTCGGGCGTCCGCACAGTGCAATCGCCTCGGCTGCCGATAGCGCCCAGCCTTTGCGCGCGATCTCTTCCTGGCGCAGGCCGACTTGCATGTTGGCCGGCACGGCCACGTCCATCATTTTCGGATTGGGCAGTTTTAGATTGTTCATCAGATCGGCGTATTCGTCGATCGATTTGACCTTGAGCCGCGGGTTGAAGAATTTCTCCTCACCGATTGTGGAGACGGTTTCGCCCTTGTAGTCGTGGGCGGGATAGACCAGCGTATCGTCGGGCAGTTTCATCAGCTTGTTGAAAATCGAATTGTATTGCGCGCGCGGATCGCCGTTCTGGAAATCGGTGCGGCCGGTGCCGCGGATCAGCAGCGTATCGCCGGTGAAAACCCGGTCGGCCAACAGGAACGAATAGGAGTTGTCGGTGTGACCGGGCGTGTACAGCACGTCGAGGCTTACGCCCTCAATGGCGATGCGGTCGCCCTCGGTTACGCGCATGGACACCACGTCGGCGTGGCTCTGCTCTCCCATCACCGTGATACAGCTGGTGCGGTCACGCAGCGCGCCGAGGCCGGTCACGTGGTCGGCGTGAAGATGGGTGTCCACCGCCTTGACCAGTTTGAGATCAAGCTCACGGACCAGCTGCAAATACCGATCGACCCGCTCGAGTACGGGATCGATGATCAGCGCCTCGCCGCCGTGACGGCTGGCGAGGAGATAAGTGTAGGTTCCCGACGTGCTGTCGAACAATTGGCGAAAGATCACGGGTGCCTCCGTTCCCTTTCAAGCGGGCTTATTACGTTGGTGCGACGGTCGCGCACCCTTCGGGCTTAAAATACCGCTCGGCCGACGGCGGAAATTTGGCAAGCGCCGCAGCAGGTCGGATCGGGCGCTGGACAAACTCGCCCCCGCAATTCGGGCATCGTCCCTTGAGCACACTTTCCGCGCAACCGCGGCAGAATGTGCACTCGAATGAACAGATCATGGCGTCTTGCGAATCTGGCGGTAGATCGACGTTGCAGCATTCGCAGTTGGGCTTGAGCAAAAGCATGATCGGCTCCGTGGGCAAGAGGCCGTGCCTGACGATTCCACGTTGAGTGTAGCGCGAATTCAACGTCGGCGATATCGGGCCCGGAGCCAGGCTTTGGCGATTGCCAGGCGGCAATCCCGAATACGAGACGTTTATGGCGTGGAAACGAGATCGCTCGTGATCGTCCCAATCAGCCGCTCGCAAACGCCGTTCGCTGTCGGTGACGATCCGCATCCGCGCAGTCGGCGTCTCTATATGTTCGACGAAGAATGTTTCCACGCTCAGCGTTGTCTAACTGCGTTCGACCGGCACGTCGGGACGCGAGCCCCATTCCGCCCATGAACCATCGTACAGGCCTTGCGGTTCTTTGCCGATTGTTTCAAGGGCGAGCGTCAGGATTGCGGCGGTAACGCCGGAGCCGCACGTGGTGATGACCGGCTTTTCGAGATCGATGCCCGTTTTCTTGAATGCGGCTTCAATGCGCGCGCGTGACACGAGCTGACCGTTTTCGATCAGTTCGCCGTAAGGCAAGTTGAATGCCCCCGGCATGTGACCGGGGCGCAAGTCGGGACGCGGTTCCGGCTCTGTGCCGGCGAAGCGTCCGGCGGAGCGTGCATCAACGACCTGGGTGTCGTCGTCGGTGACAGCCATCCGCATATCGGACAGCGTCGCAACGGCGCCGACATTCATCTCAGCATTGAATTTTCTGGCGGCTCGCTTGGCGTCGCCCTGTTCGAGCGGGCGGCCTTCGGCCTTCCACTTGGGCAGACCGCCATCGAGGATAAAAGCTTTCTTGGCGCCAAAGATGCGAAAGGTCCACCACACTCGGGCTGCTGAAAACAGGCCGACGCTGTCATAGACCACGACCGTGTCGCCATCGCCGATGCCAAGCGCGCCGACCGCTTCGCCAAAATACGCCGGGCCGGGCAGAGTGTGCGGCAAATCGGATGAACCGTCGGCGATCTTGTCGATATCGAAAAAAACGGCGCCCGGGATATGTCCGTCGCGATATTCAGCATGCGCGTCGCGTTGCTGGGCCGGCAGAAAATACGAGCTGTCGACCGCTATCACGTTGCGATCTTGCAAGTGCTCGGCGAGCCAATCGGTAGAAACCAGCCAGCGGCTTTTTGGAAATGGGGTGGAATTATCCTCAGGTCTCAGCATGACAATCATCTCGTGACAACGCGAGCAGGCTCGCAATGTTCATTCATACGGAACCTTGATTTGCGAGTGTCGCTCGAGCCAAGGCGGGACTGGCAGATTCTTTTCGCGCAGAAACTGCGGATTGAACAGCTTCGATTGATACCGCGTGCCGTAATCCGCAAGGATGGTCACGACGGTGTGGCCGGGTCCAAGCTCCTTGGCGAGGCGAACGGCGCCGGCGACGTTAATGCCGGAGGAACCGCCGAGGCAAAGGCCTTCATGTTCGAGAAGGTCGAAGATGATCGGCACGGCCTCGGCGTCCGGAATCTGATAAGCGGTATCGATCGGCGCGCCTTCAAGATTTTTGGTGATACGGCCTTGGCCAATGCCCTCGGTGATGGACGAGCCTTCCGATTTCAGAGTGCCTGTGGTGTAGTAACTGTAGAGCGCGGCGCCCATTGGATCGGCAAGCGCGATACGCACGGCACTGTTAAATGATTTAAGCGCGATGGCGATGCCGGCCAATGTGCCGCCGGTCCCGACCGCGCAGGTAAAGCCATCGATCTTGCCGTCGGTTTGCCGCCAGATTTCCGGACCTGTGGTCTCGGTGTGTCCCTGGCGATTGGCGACGTTATCGAACTGGTTCGCCCAAATCGCTCCGTTCTTTTCAGTCTTCGCCAGCTGCTCGGCGAGGCGGCCCGACAGCTTTACGTAATTGTTAGGATTGGAATAGGGCACGGCCGGCACCTCGACCAGCTCTGCCCCGCACAAGCGCAATGTGTCTTTCTTCTCCTGGCTCTGCGTTTCCGGGATCACGATCACGGAGCGGAAGCCCATGGCATTGCCGACCAGCGCCAGGCCGATACCGGTGTTGCCGGCTGTGCCCTCGACAATGACGCCGCCAAGCTTGAGTTCGCCCTTCTTGATGGCATCTTCGATAATAAATAACGCAGCGCGATCCTTTACTGACTGCCCGGGATTCATGAACTCGGCCTTGCCGAGTATGGTGCAGCCGGTCGCTGCGGACACGCGCTCCAGCTTGATCAACGGCGTGTTGCCGATTGCTTCTATGATTCCGTTGCTGAAGTGCATCGTCGCATGATCCTAGAGGGCCGGGACCCTAAATGACTAAGCCAGGAGGAACAAGAGCGGATCAATTGCCGCGAAAGTTCGCAACAATGCCGAAACCATAGCGGCGCAAGTTCCACGCCGATCCAGGGTCATTCACTGATTGTTTTGAGGCGCTGCCGTATCCCGGCCACGAAGGGCTTCCAGCGATCGCTCGCCTGCAGCCGACCGTTCTGGTGGGACGCGATGAATCTCGACGTCAATACGCTATTCCTCGTGACGATCTACGTCGAAGCGATCCTCGGATTGCTGCTGCTATTCGCCTGGGCTCAGAATACCGCGATCAGCGCTGTGGCGTGGTGGGGTTTTGCGCACCTGTTGCGGGCTGCTTCGGTGGTGCTGTTCGGCCGCTATGGCTCGGCATCGGATTTGGTGTCGATTGATCTCGCCAACGCACTTCTGTTCACCTCCTTTGCCGTGACATGGACCGGCGCGCGTGTTTTCGACCATCATCGGCCGCAGCCAGTCCTGTTGTTCGGCGGCGCAGCGCTGTGGCTGATCGCCTGTCGCATACCGGGCTTCGCTCAAGCCTACGACGTGCGCGTGCTCATGAGCTCGGCCATTATCACCATGTATACCTGGGCGACGGCGTACGAATTCTGGCGCGGGCGCAGCGAACCTTTGGTGTCGCGCTGGCCCGCGATCTTTATGTTGTTCGCGCACGGCGCGCTTTATTTGTTGCGCACACCGTTGGGCACCATGCTGCCTTGGTCGCCCACCAACAATCAAATGTTCGGCAGCGTCTGGCTGACCGTCCTAAGCTTCGAGGGACTCCTGTTCACGATCGCGATCGCCTTCATTCTTCTGGCGATGGCAAAAGAGCGCACCGAGCACCGTCACAAGACCGCAGCACTGGTCGATTCGCTGACCGGCGTCGCCAATCGCCGCGCTTTCCTGCAGGACGGCGAGGCTCACCTCAAGCGGCAGGCGGCCGATCCGCGTCCGACCGCCGTGATGCTGCTCGACCTCGACAACTTCAAATCGATCAACGATCGTTTCGGTCACGCGCTTGGCGATCGCGTGCTGGAGATTTTTGCCGATGTGGCGAGCGCCTCGATGCGTCATGTCGACCTGTTCGGCCGCCTCGGCGGCGAGGAATTCGCCGCGTTATTGCGCGACACCACGCGAGAACGCGCGCTGGCTGTCGCCGAGCAAATCCGCGCCGACTTCGCCGCGGCAACTCAGGAAGTGCAGGGTCAGCCGGTCGTCGCAACAGTGAGTATCGGCATCGTGATCAGCCATGACGCGGTGCTTGATCTTTCGGCGTTGCTCGCTCAAGCCGATCATGCGCTCTATCGTGCCAAGGACTCGGGCCGCAACCGCGTCGAAATCGCTTCCATCGAGCTTATTCTTGATCGCGCCAAACGTAGCGCCGCCGAGCTGATGGCGGCGGTCAAGTCGCCGGTGAAATCGCCAACGAAAACCGCCGCCTGACCCCGCAGCGGGCGTTCTGCCCGACCCCACCACAGCCTGCAATTCGTGGCATCGTCGACCCGCCGAACCCGCATTGCTGCCGGCGACTGGAGGCGGGTTCATATTTGCGGCCGGCTTTGATACACTCACTTTAATAGGGAGCCTCGCCATCAGGAGATGAAGCATGCTGGACGTCACCAAGAAACAAGACGCAGCGCCTTTCGACACCGCGCGATTGGACCAGCTGATGGAAGAGGCCGGAATCGATGTGCTGCTCGCCACCTCCAAGCATAACGTCCAATACCTCCTTGGGGGCCACCGCTCATTCTTTTTCGACAACATGGATGCGATCGGGATCAGCCGTTACCTGCCGGTCTTCGTCTATGTAAAAGGCACGCCGGAAAAGGCCGGCTATTTCGGCCACGGCATGGAGACCTACCAGACACAGATAAAGCCGTTCTGGATGTCGGAAGTGAGCACGAGGAGCGGCGGCTCCGTCGACGTGATGCAAAAGGCCGTCGATTACCTGCGCAAGCTTTCTGCGAAGCCACCACGAATTGGCGTCGAGCTTGCGTTTATCCCGGCAGATGCCGCCGCAGCGCTGCGCAAGGCGTTCCCCGACTCCGAGATCAAGGATGCGTTGTTCGTGTTGGAGCGCTTGCGTGTGCGCAAGACGCCCGAAGAGCTGGAGAAGCTCAAGATCGCATCCGATCTGGTGATCGATTCCATGCTTGCGGTCATTGGTAGCCACGGCGCCGGCGCCACCAAGGCCGAATTGGCCGAGGCGCTGCGTCGCGAGGAAACCTCGCGTGGCCTGACGTTCGATTATTGCCTCATCGCCGCGGGCACGAGTCTCAATCGCGCGCCATCCGATCAGCGCTGGGAGAAGGGCGATCCGCTTTCGGTGGATTCGGGCGGCAACTACCACGGCTATATCGGCGATCTTGCACGCATGGGCATCGTCGGCGAACCCGACGCCGAGCTCGAAGATTTGCTTGCCGAGATCGAGGCAACCCAGCAGGCGGCGTTCAAGCCGATCCGCCCCGGTATTAATGGCATCGAGATTTATGCCGCGGCCGAACCGGTGCTCAAGAAATCGAAGCTGCACAATCACTACGAATTTTTGGCCCACGGCATGGGACTGGTCAGCCACGAAGCGCCCCGGCTCACGGCATCCGGTCCGGTGCCGTACGACGCCTACGATGCACAGAAGCCGCTCGAAGCAGGAATGGTGGTTTCAGTCGAGACGACTTTGCTGCATCCGCGCCGCGGCTTTATCAAACTTGAAGATACAGTCGCAGTCACCCCAACCGGTCACGAGATCTATGGTAATCGCGCACGTGGTTGGAACCGCGCCGGAGCCTGAACCGGCCTCGGCCAGCGGGCCTAGCTTGCGGTGCGGCTAATGCTGTAGCCCCGATTGCGCTCAAGGTCAGCGATGTCGCGGCGCAGCCTGCGCAAGTACACGAAGTAGGCTATTCCGCCGCCTACCCACATAAGGCCAACGATCCCGAAGACCATCGGATCGGCATCTCGCCACAAGTTCTCGATCATGCCGCAGGTCATCCCCCACGCCATCAGAACAACGAATACGCGGGGCAGCAGGTAGCTCATGCTTTGTGTCTCGTTTAAAAAAGTCGCCGCAGGATAGTGCCGCGGTATAGTTAGCGTCGCGTAAATCAGGCCTCGGCCGGCAGCTGTGGCGGAGGTCTATGAAGGGAGTTTCGATGCGAATTATTACGCTTGAGGAGCATTTCATCGCCCCGTCGCTGGTGCGCAGGATCAATCCCGAGGCGATCACGAAACGCGGCTTTCCGCCGGGCTTCGGTGCACCGCTCGAGAGGCAGTTGGCCGATCTCGATGCGTTGCGGATTGCCGAAATGGATGAGGCCGGTATTACGGTACAAGTGCTCTCCGCCTCAGGTCCCGGCGCCGATTTGCTCGACGGCGCTGAAGGCATCGCCTTCGCGCGCGACATCAACGACATTTTGGGAAAGGCAGTGGCCGCACATCCCGATCGCCTCGCGGGATTTGCGCATCTGCCGGTGCGCAGTCCGCAAGCTGCGGCTGACGAGCTTGAGCGTTCCGTGCGCGACCTCGGCTTTTGCGGCGCCTTGATCAATGGGTTGACGGAAGGCCGCTTTCTCGACGACGCGCGCTTCGAGCCGATCCTGGCGCGGGCCGAGAAGCTTGATGTGCCGATCTATGTTCATCCGAACCTGCCGCCGCCGTCGGTCCGCGAGGCCTACTATGAGGGCTTGCCGGGAGACGCCGGCTTTCGGCTGTCGATGGCGGCTTGGGGCTGGCATTCGGAGGTTGCCATTCACGTGCTGCGGCTTGTGCTTTCCGGTGCGCTCGACCGCCATCCGCGGCTGAAGGTGATCATCGGTCACATGGGCGAAGGCTTGCCGGCCATGCTGGTCCGCACGGACAAAGCTTTGTCAGGAGACGTTAGTCATCTGACCCGTTCTGTCGCCAAGACGATACACGACCAAGTCTGGGTCACCACGAGTGGATTGTTCACGTGGCCGCCGCTTGAAATCGCGCTCGCGGTCTTCGGCGTGGATCGCGTGCTTTTCTCGATCGATTACCCGTTCAGCAGTAATCGGCAGGGCAGGGAGTATCTCGACGGTCTCAAATTGCCGCCGGCCGATCTGGAAAAGCTTGCGCACGGCAACGCCGATCGTCTGCTTAAGCTGCAGCCGGGCGGCAACAAAAAATAGGGCTTTCCGGCATTACGGCGTAAACGCTGTCACAAACGTTATGGCGGCGCCCATTTTCACACCAAGAAAAAAACCCGGCCCGCTTTGGGCGGGACCGGGGCTAAGGATTACTACGCCAGTACGTAGCTGCACCTTCGCTCCAGGGTGTGAAAAGCAGCTTCACTATACCTGCCGCATTTAAAGCAAATCCCAATTATCTCGCGATCCCCATCCTCGTCGGGCTGCCGGTTGCCAACAGGTCGATGGTGCCGCGCTTGCCGGCATGATTGATAGCCGGAATGTTCGAAAGCCCTTTCCGCAGCGGCGAGTTGCCCGAGAAGGTGCTATCAGCGCTCTTCAGGGACGCGGGCGACAAGGTGATACGCTTGCGGCGCTAGGCAGCGCCGCCGCGATCGCCTATGACGCTTAAGCGGCCTCGATCGGGAGAGGTGTAGCAAGCCTACTGATGCGCATGGTTCGCGCCCTCGCGTCACTGCCGTTTCTCGCCATGCTGATTGGCCCGTTTTTCGTCAATCGGGTCACGCCGACCATCTTCGGCTTGCCTTTCCTGTTGGCCTGGATCGTCGCCTGGATCCTGCTGACCGCTGCGATCATGGCAGTCATTTTTCGGCTTGATCCGGCAAACCGCGACGGTCCCGAATGAATGGCGCGCTGATCGGCATTGCCGCCGCCGCACTCCTCGCGCTTGGGCTCGGCTTTCTAGCACGGCGCGGCCGGCAGATGGGCCTGGAGCAATGGACCGTAGCCGGTCGGTCCTTTGGCGCTCCGCTCGTCTTTCTACTGATGGCCGGCGAGATCTATACGACGTTCACGTTTCTCGGCGGCAGCGGTTTTGCTTACGGCAAGGGCGGGCCGGCCTACTACATTCTCTGCTACGCCGCGCTCGCCTATGTGATGTCCTATTTCATGCTGCCGCCGATCTGGCGTTATGCGCGCGACAATCGTCTTTACTCCCAGCCGGATTTCTTTGTTCGGAAGTACGATAGCTCTGCGCTCGGCGTCATCGTCTCGCTGGTCGGCATCGTAGCGCTCATTCCTTATTTGGTGCTGCAGTTCAAAGGTCTCGGCATCATCGTTGAAGTTGCCGGCTATGGCGGGATCTCATCGACCGCTGCGGTATGGATCGGCGCGGCGGTCGCTACTGCATACGTGATGATGTCAGGCGTCCGCGGCTCGGCATGGACGGCAGTCGCCAAGGACCTGATGATCCTGGTCGTCGTGGTATTTCTCGGCATCTATTTTCCGCTTCATTATTACGGCGGCCTCGGCGCGATGTTTGACGCCATCGAACAGGCAAAACCCGGCTTCATCGTGCTGCCGGCGCGAGGCGAAAGCATCTGGTGGTTTGCGTCCACCGTGCTTCTGACGGTGCTCGGCTTTTACATGTGGCCTCATACCTTCGGCTCGATCTACACGGCGAAGGAGGCGAGAGTGATCCGGCTGAACGCGATCTTTCTCCCGGTCTATCAGCTGATCCTGCTGTTCGTGTTCTTTGCCGGGTTCGCTGCCATCCTGCAGGTCCCCGGCCTGACGGGTCCGGAGATCGACCTTGCCCTGTTGAAGCTGTCGGTCAAAACCTTCGATCCGTGGGCCGTTGGCGTGGTCGGCGCGGCCGGTGTGCTGACCGCGCTCGTTCCCGGTTCGATGATCTTGATGACGACGGCCACGTTGGCCGCCAACAATCTCTACCGGGCGTTTGATCGTTCTGCCGGCGATGCCCGTGTGTTGTGGATCGCCAAAGTGCTGGTGCCGGTCGTCGCGCTCATTGCCGTCTACTTCACGCTGCAGGTCGGACAAACGATCGTGGCGTTGTTGTTGATGGGCTACAGCTTCGTCACTCAGCTGTTTCCGTCGCTTGTTCTCAGTCTCGGCCGCAACCGGTGGATCACCCGCGAAGGCGCGGTCGCCGGTATCGTTGCCGGTGTCGCCACCGTTGCGGCGATCAGCTTGACGCATACGACCATCGGGACGCTGTTTCCATTCCTGCCGGTTGAGATCAAAGAACTCAACGTTGGGATCATCGCGCTTGCCGTCAATGTCGTGGTCCTGGTCGCCGTTAGTGCCGCGGCACGGTTCGCGACGTCGCGGCAAGGAGCGTTGGCGCAATCGGCGGATTGACCTTGATCTTTTGGACAGGGTGGGGCGGCAAGCCGTTTGTGGCCCAAATCTTGATTGTCACGGATCGGGCGTACGAGAGCTTCGTAACCGGTGGGGTGGACGGATGGATGCGGCATCGAAAGCCGGCGCCGAGCGTAAATCGGCGAAGAAATCCGCTCACCCGCCTGGGCATAAGGCGGAAGGTGGTCACTCCCGCGCGCAATCGTTTCTGGCGCTGACGGCGCTTGGCGTCGTGTTCGGCGATATCGGAACGAGCCCGCTCTACACGTTTTCCACGGCGCTCACGGCCACTGGTCAGGCGCCCGGGCCGACACAAATCCTTGGCGTCGTCTCGCTCACCTTTTGGGCGTTAATGGTGCTGATATCGCTGAAGTACGTCACCATCGTGCTGCGCGCGGACAATGACGGCGAAGGCGGGATTTTGGCGCTGCTGTCTTTGGTCGAACAACATGGTCATACCGCCGAGCGGGTCAAACTTTCGCTCGTGGTCGTGCTTGGCGTGATCGGAGCAGCGTTACTTTACGGCGATGGCGTCATCACGCCCGCGATCTCAGTCCTATCGGCGATCGAGGGGCTGAAGTTCAGCCCCGCAGCAGCGAACTTCGTCGTGCCCGCGACCCTCGTCATCCTGATCGGACTTTTTGCGCTTCAATATCGCGGGACCGGCAGCGTCGGCCGCCTATTCGGTCCGGTCATGGTCGTTTGGTTCGTCGCCATCGGTGTTCTCGGCGCCATTAATATCTGGTCCGCGCCGGAAATCCTGGCTGCTTTGAATCCGTTGGCTGCCGTCCGGTTTGCGATGGAAAGTCCGCTCACGCTTTTCATCGTTCTCGGCGGTGTGTTCCTCGCTTTGACCGGAGGCGAGGCGCTCTATGCCGATATGGGTCACGTCGGCAGCCGCGCGATCCGTCAAGCCTGGTTCGGATTGGTGTTCCCGGCGCTGATTTTAAGTTACTTCGGGCAAGGCGCGCGTGTCCTTGTCGATCCAAAGGCGATCGAAAATCCATTCTACAGTCAGGCTCCCGGCTGGGCGCTCATTCCGATGGTACTGCTAGCGACGTTGGCGACCATCATCGCTTCGCAAGCGCTGATCTCCGGCGTGTTCTCGATGACGCGCCAAGCCATTCAGATGGGGTTGTCGCCTCGCTCGGAGATCGTGCCGACGTCTAGCGACGAGGCCGGACAGGTCTATCTGCCGACGGCGAATTGGCTGTTGATGATCGGCACCTTGCTGGTGGTAGTGATTTTCAGGAGTTCCGACGCGCTGGCATCCGCTTACGGGATTGCCGTGTCGGGCACGATGTTGTGCACGACGCTGCTCCTTTATCGCGTCGCAGTCGGGCGCTGGAACTGGCCCCCGATCGTTGCCGGGCTGGTCATCGCATTCTTCAGCATCATCGAAGCGATTTTTCTGGTGTCCAACTCACTCAAGATCGTCCAGGGCGGTTGGTTTCCGCTCATCGTCGGGGCTGCGATTGCAGCCGTGATGCTGTCGTGGCGCAAAGGATCGCTGGAGGTGAGGCGGCGCCTTTACGAGATGTCGATGCTGCCGCTCGATCGCTTTCTCACCTATGTTGACGATCTTGTCATCGGCCGCGCACCAGGGCTGGGGGTATGGCTGACCAAGGTCGAGCACGGCGCCTCGCCAATGCTGATCAGGCACCTCGAGCACAATCGCATTTTTCACGAACGCGTCGTGCTCTTGAGCTACGTGTTCGAGCGCCGTCCGCGCGTACCGTTCGGCGAGCGGCATAAGGTCGAGCGTCTCGGCCATGGGTTCTACCGCGTACAGGTGCGGCTCGGCTTCATGCAAACGCCGGATATCCCGCGCACGCTTGAGAACATCAGGATGCTCGGATTCGATGCCGATCTCGAGCGCAAGCATTATTATCTCGCGCATGAAACGGTGGTGCGGCGCGAGAAAGGTTCAGCGATGGGCCCGATCTCGTTTGCGATCTTTGCGTTCTTCAGCAAGATTTCCAGCCGCGCTCCCGATTATTTTAAAATTCCCAACGATGGGGTAATCGAGGTCGGCTTTCGTATAGAGATTTGACGCCTACAAGAGGGCGTCGCGCTTGCCGCCTTGACAATACGCCGTTAAACCCACCGATACTTATGCTCAAACGCGCCAGAGATGCGCGGACATCCGCGACAGACCTTGGGAGAAACACATGCGCTTTACCGCCTACCTTGCCGCTGCCGCGGCGTTCCTGGTCGCCGTTCCGGCCGCACACGCCGAAATGTCCGGCGGCAAGGTCAAGATCGGTGTGCTCACCGATCTCTCCGGGCCCTACGAGCAGAATTCGGGCATGGGCTCCGTCGAGGCAGCCAAAATGGCGGCCGACGAGTTTGGCAACAAGATCAATGGCGTCCCGATCGAGATCGTTTCCGCCGATCATCAGAATAAGCCCGATATCGGCGCGGGCATCGCGCGGCACTGGTTCGATCTCGACGGCGTCGATGCGATCACCGATCTGGTCAATTCGGCGGTCGGCTTTGCCGTGCTCGAAATCGCCAAGACCGACAACAAGGCGGTGCTGCTGACCAGCGCCGGGTCGGCCGATTTCACCGGCAAAGCCTGCGCGCCGAACAACTCGGTCCACTGGGTCTATGACACCTACGAAATGGGGGCCGCGATCGGCCAGGCATTGCCGCAACTCGGCAAGACCTGGTTCTTCATTACAGCCGACTATGTGTTCGGCCGCGCGCTCCAGGACGGCGCCACGGCGTTCATCGAGAAGAACGGCGGCAAGGTCCTGGGCGGGGTCCGTTCGCCGCTTGGCACCACGGACTATTCCTCCTTCATGCTGCAGGCGCAGGCGTCGAAGGCCGATGTCGTCGCACTGGCGAACGGCGGCGACGACGCCATCAACTCGGTCAAGAGCGCGCGCGAGTTCGGCATCACCGATAAGCAGAAAGTGGTTCCGTTCGGATTGGACTCGCTGCCTGCGATCCGCTCAACCAGCCTGCAGCTCGCGCAGGGCCTGATGTATGTGTCGCCGTGGCTGCCAGGCCGCGACGACGCGGCCAAGGCGTTCTTTGCCAAGTTCCTGGAACGGCGCAAGACAGGGCCTTCGACCTTCCAGGTCGGCACCTACTCGGCGGTGCGCAGTTATCTCAAAGCCGTCGAGGCGACAAACTCCGACGATCCGAAGATCGTACTCGCGAAAATGCGTGAGATGCCGATCAACGACGCGTTCACGCCGAACGGCAAGCTGCGGCCCGACGGCCGCATGGTGCATGACGTTTATCTGGTGCAGATCAAATCGCCGGCCGAATCGACGGGCGATTGGGATTTGTTGAAGCTCGTCGCCACGATTCCCGGCGATAAGGCGTTCCGGCCGCTGGAAGCCGGCGCCTGCCCGGCGCTTGCGCACTAGCATTGGCGTCCGGCTGATGGCGGATTTCTACGATGCCTTGGAAACGCGCGCGCCCGACGCGCGCGAGCGCGAGCAGTTCTCCAAACTGCCCGATGTGATCGCGCGCGCGATGAGCGCGCTTGGTTGGGCGGAGACGTTGGCCGGGGTCGATCCGAAATCCGTCAGTTCGCGCGCGGCACTCGCCGGACTGCCGCTGCTGCGCAAGTCCGACCTGAAGGAACGGCAGGGGAAGAAGCCGCCCCTCGGCGGCTTCGCCGTTACTGAGCCAGGCAAGCTCAAGCGCCTCCTCATGTCGCCAGGGCCGATTTTCGAGCCGGAGGGACACGGCAAGGATTGGTGGAATTCCGCGCGGGCTTTGTTTGCTGCAGGCTTTCGTGCCGGCGACGTGGTGCACAACTCCTTTGCCTATCACCTCACGCCAGGCGGCTTCATTCTCGAAGCGGGTGCTCACGCGCTCGGCTGCGCCGTCGTCCCCGGCGGCGTCGGCAATACCGAGCAGCAGGTGGACGCCATCGCGCAGCTCAAACCGAGCGGTTACACCGGCACACCGGATTTTCTCAAAATCCTCCTCGATGCCGCGGCGAAAGCCGGCAAGGATATTTCTTCCATCAAGCGGGGACTTGTATCTGGAGCGGCATTACCGTCGTCGCTGCGCTCGGAGCTCGCTTCGCGCGGCGTCGCGGTGCTGCAGTGTTACGCCACAGCCGAACTCGGCGTGATCGCCTACGAAACCCCGGCGTTCGAAGGCATGGTCGTCAACGAGACGGTCATTCTGGAAATCGTTCGGCCGGGCACCGGCGATCCGGTGAGTGAAGGCGAGGTGGGCGAAGTCGTCGTCACCTCATTCAACCCGGACTATCCGATGATCCGTCTCGCCACCGGCGATCTCTCGGCGGTTCTTGCCGGGCACTCGCCGTGCGGCCGCACCAACATGCGGATCAAGGGCTGGATGGGACGCGCCGACCAGACCACCAAGATCAAAGGCATGTTCGTGCATCCGGGTCAGATCGCCGAGGTCGCCAAGCGTCATCCCGAACTCGGCCGCGTCCGCCTTTCGGTCACGCGCGAGGCGGAGCAGGATGTCATGACGCTTGCAGCTGAATGTGCCAACGCAGCGAAGGCAGGGGGGCTTGCCGACGCTGTGGCTGCAAGTCTGCAAGCGGTGACCAAACTTAAAGGCCGCATTGATCTTGTTATACCCGGGGCGCTGCCGAACGACGGCAAGATCATAGCTGACGAACGCAGCATCGGATGAATTCTGGCGCGTCCGGCCACGGCGGCGTGCGGTGCAGCAAGATTTGATTCCGTAAAGCGATCACTGCTGACAATGCTGCTGTGTGGGAGCGGCCCAACATTTTCCTACGCCGAACCCCGTCTCAGTTGCGCTTCATCTCTGCATCCCGTGCGTCTTGACACTCTCCGGTTTCGGAGCGACGCTCGCGCGCAAATTGTAAACAAGCGCGACTGGCAAACAGTCGCCTTGGCGCTTTAAGCGCATACCGGGAGGGCAAATCCATGATGCGAATGGGTAAGACGATGCTGCTTGTGGGGGCGATGGCGCTTCCGTTGGGCGGTCTGGCGTTTGCACAGGAGACTGGCGGAGGCGGCGGCGCGGGCAACGCGAAAGCGCCTGCGATTCCCAGTGTCAGCCAGGCGATGCTCAACAACGCTGCGAAGGACAGCAAGAACTTCCTTGCGACCAACGGCAATTACGATCAAACGCGGTTCCATCCCGCCAACAAGATCACTGAAAAGAACGTCAAAGGCTTGCACGTCGCCTGGATTTTCCAGACCGACGTCAGGGAGTCCATGGAGACTTCGCCGATCGTCGTCAACGGTGTGATGTATGTGACCACGTCGTTCGACCACGTCTATGCGCTCAATGCCAAGACCGGCGAGCAAATCTGGCACTACAAGCACGACATGGGACCGATCACGGTCTATTGCTGCGGACCCAACAACCGCGGTGCCGCGGTTTATAACGACAAGGTCTACCTCGCGACGCTCGATGCCAAGCTCGTCGCACTCGACGCCAAGACCGGCAAGCCGGTCTGGTCGCAGCAGATCGCTGATCCGTCGCTCGGCTACAGCGAGACGATGGCGCCGACCGCCGTCGACGGAAAGATTTTGATCGGTACCAACGGCGGCGAATACGGTATCCGCGGCTTCGTCAAGGCCTTCGACGCCAATGATGGCAAACTGCTTTGGACTTTCGACACTATTCCGGAGAATTCGGTCGGGGTGTGGGCAACGAAGGACGCCACCGGCCGCGACATGCATCGCGACATTGCCGCCGAGAAAGACGCGCTGGCGAAAAACGGCGATCCGTACAAAACACTCGGCGGCGGCGTGTGGCAGAATCCGTCGGTCGATTTGGCCACCAAGCGGATCTATTTCGTCGTCGGGAATCCGTCTCCGGATCTCGACGGTGCGCCGCGGCCCGGCGACAATCTCTATACCGACTCGCTGGTTTCGGTCGATCTCGATACCGGAAAGCTGGCCTGTCACTTTCAGTACATTGCTCATGACCTGTGGGACCTCGACGCCACCAGCCCCACAGTCCTGGTCGATGTGAAGGACAAGGGCGGTAAGACTATCCCGGGCGTGCTTCATGCCGGCAAGACCGGCTACGTCTATGTGCACGACCGCAAGGATTGCAGCCTGATCCGCTTCTCTGAGCCGATGGTCTCGCAAAAGGACCGGTGGGTGCTGCCGTCGCCGACCAAACCGCTCGACAGCAATGCGTCGCGCATGTTCCCCGGTGCTAACGGCGGCGTTGAGTGGTCGCCGCTGGCGACCGATCCAGGCCTTGGCATGGCGTATGCGATCAACCTCGAGCAGGAAATGACCTACACGGTCGACAGTTCGCCCTATCCGCAGGGGAAGCTTTGGCTCGGCGGCGCGTTCACCAACGTCCCCGGCGGCGTCCAGGCCGGCAACGTCACGGCGGTCGACTACAACACGGGGAAGATCAAGTGGCAGGCGAAGACACCGCAGCCGATGATCGGCGGCATTCTCGCCACCGGCGGCGGCGTGGTGTTCGCGGGCGAAAGCAACGGCTGGTTCAAGGCCTACGATTCCAAGAGCGGCAAGGTGCTCTGGAAATTCCAGGCCGGCGCCGGCGTCAACGCACCGCCGTCGTCCTATATGGTCGGCGACAAGCAGTACATCGCGGTGGCGGCTGGCGGCAACGTGCAGGTCGATTCCAAGCGCGGCGACAGCATCATCGCTTTCACGCTTGAGTAGCTAACGGGATCTACACGCGGTAATAAGGCAGGGACGGGACCGGAAACGGCCCCGTCCGATTTTTTGGGGGACCCGGCGTTTCGCGCATGCGTACGAAAGATCTATCGGTCGCGGCCTTTGTCGCGTTCGCGGCGCTGCCAAGTGCTGTTGCGGCCCAAAGTATCGAAGAGAAGGCGCAAATTTGCGCTGCCTGCCACGGCGAGAGCGGTGTGCCGACCGAGCAACCCTTCCCGGTGCCGGTGATCTGGGGCCAGAACCTCGGGTACCTTTTCTTCCAGCTGCGGGACTTCAAGTCTGGCGCTCGCAAAAACGACCAGATGACGCCGGTCGCGGACGCGCTTGAGCGAGGCGACCTCATGCTGCTGGCGCAATATTTCTCGAAGAAACCGTGGCCCAATCTCGAACAGCCGCATCCGGCGGATGACGTGGCGGCAGTAGCGCGCCGCGTCAACGCTTCCGTGGTGTGCACGAGCTGCCACTTGGAGGGATTTAAAGGCGACAGTACGCAGCCGCGCCTCGCCGGTCAGGTGCGGGCGTATCTGAAAAAGACCATGATCGATTTCAGTACCGACGCCCGCGCCAACAATCCGGGTATGGCGGGGTTCATGAAGGGGCTCACCGAGCCGGAAATTGCGGCAATGGCGGCCTGGCTCGCCGGGATGTAGCGACACCTCGCTTGAGACGGAGCTGCAGCTACTTCACAATCAATTTTGCGCGCACTTTCGCATTCGGCGCGAGATCGAGCGCTGTCTTGCCCTCTTTGTCTTTCAGCCCGCGATTGGCACCGCGTTGCAGGAGCAGATCGACCACTGCGGCGTCGCCGAGCGAAGTGGCGATCATCAGCGCGGTGCGGCCGCGGTTGTCGGTGTCATCAAGCTTCGCGCCGTGCGCCAGCAAAAGATCGATGACGCGGCCGCTGGCTGCCGCACCGACACCCTCGTCATGTCCAGCGGCCCACATCAGCGCGGTAAGGTCGTTGCCGTAACGTCGTTGCGCGGCAACTCCGGATTCGAGCAGCCGCTTCACAATGTCGTCGAAACCGCGCGCCGCCGCATAGACCATCGCGGACTTGCCGGTCTCATCGATCGCGTTGACGTCGGCGCCGTGCGCGAGCAGAGTTTCAAGGATGCGGTCGTTGCCTTTGAAAGCTGCGGCGATCAGCGGCGTCACGCCTTTTCTGCCGGGAATATTTGGATCGGCGCCTTTGGCGATCAGAAGCGCTACGGTTGAGTGTTTCTCACTTTGGGCGGCGTCGTATAAAGCCGTCCCGCCATCGACATTGCGCGCGTCGATCGGTGCGCCTCGGGCGACAAAAAATTCGACCAGTTTAATCTGGCCGGAGCGCGCGGCGTGTGCAAGCGGCATGGCGCCGCGCCGATCGCGCGCCAGAAGCGACGCACCGGAATCGAGGAGCTTGCGCGCCAGATCATCGCAGCCCCGATCCGCGGCCGCGAACAGCGCCATATTGGTTTGTATTGAGACCGCTTGAGCTTTGATCAGCTCAAAATTGCGGGTGATTTCGCTGCAATTCTCTTCGGCACGCGTCTGTGGGCCTTGCGCGAAGGCCGGCGATAGCGGGGCGCACACCGTCGAAAAAAACGCTAAGGCAAAAATGTAATGAAGCGGTTGGCGCACGGATTACCCGCCAATTCTGTAATTGATGCCAGCGCGGACAAGACTTCTCATTAAATTTCACCGCGACATTTGGAATTAACGCCGGTCCGCTGGCGTTTTGAATGGCGCAATCCGTCGCGCAGGAACCGTTGGTCAGGCCGACAAAAAGATACTCCGCTTTGGCCGTCCAGTTCGCGGCGAAAGCGAATTCGACGCCGCCGCCGACTGTCCAGCCCGGTTCGGTCGCGTTGTTGACGGAACTGTTGGAGAAATTGGCGCGGACATCGCCAAATACTGCTCCGGCGGTGCCGTAAGCCAGCAGGCGGTCGAACGCGTAACCGGCGCGGCCACGCACCGTGGCGAGCCAGTTGTTGCTGGTCATACAGCCTCCGGCGCAGAGGCTCGTGCCCGTGAAGGTGGCAAAGCCGCTTGCGTCGGCCCAATCGCCGTCGGCCTCCACGCCGAATACAAATCGGCCAATCTGGTAGTTGGCGCCGGCCGTGCCGCCGAACAGAAATCCGGTGGTGGCAAAGTTGCCGGTGGCGCCGCCGGTCACGCCATCGGTCCAGCTGCTGGCGCCGAAGCTATAGCCGCCGTTGATACCAACATAGAGACCGGTCCAACTGAATGGAGGCGGTGGCGTCTTGGCCAGCATTGGTGGCGGAAGATCGGCCAGCAGGACCGGCCCGGCTCCGGGCAGCGTGCCGCGCACGCCGCCGTACACTGCGAACGGTACGCCGGGGATAAACGTACGCGGATCGGTCAGATTGAGATAAGGGAACGAAGTGACGTCGAACAGTGTGCCGTAAACGTAGTAGTGCTGATCGAACAGATTGCGCACCAGCCCGAACACCTCGATGTTCTCGGTGATCTTGTAGGACGAGTGCAGGTTCACCACCCAATAGGCCGGAATTTTCGGCAATTGGTTGGCTTCGTCGCCGACCAGCCATTGGCTGCCGATGACGTTGAGGTCGGCACCGAGCTTCCACGGATCGGTGATGCGATATTCAGCGCCCAGCTTGAAACGGAAATCGGGAATGCCGGTCAGGTGGTCGCCAGGATTGACGAAGATATTGCCGTTGGCGTCGGCAAACGGATTGAACGGCGAAGACAAAGTCAGCGAATTATGGAAGGTGGCATCGACAAAGGTGAAGTTGGCGTAGGCGTTCCAGCGATCCCACTTGTACGTTGCGCTCGCTTCAATGCCCTGGCGCAAAGTGTCGCCGGCGTTCTGAAAATATTCATGCCCCGGAATTGAGCTTGCGACATTGATGATGTCGTTGGTGTTTAGCGCGTGATAAGCGCCGACGGTCCAATTGAGTTGCCCTTTGGCAATGTCGAAATGCCCCCGCAAGCCTGCCTCGAAGGTATAAGTGACGACCTGCTGCAGATTAGGATCGCCGACCAGAGCGTTATCAATCAGGCAAGGCTGCAGTGGATTGGAGCAGCCGAGTTCAAGCGGCGTCGGCGCGCGATTGCTTTCGGCAAAATCGCCGTAGAGCGTGATATTAGGCGTAATCTTATAGGTCGCACCGATCATGGGATTGAAATGCATGTAATCGTGACTGCCATTGAGCAGCGGCGCGTCGCCGAGTTCATCGGTCAAGGTAATCTGGGCGAAATTGAACCGGCCGCCTCCGGTGACAGAAAGCCGCGGCGTCAGGTCGAATGTGTCAGTGGCGTAAACCCCGGTATAGAATGTCGTGGCGCCTAAGCCGACGGGAGCGACATCGCCTGATGGTTGGTCGATGAACAGGCCGTTGCCTTGCACAAACGGAAACTGATTGGCATTGACTGTGCCGAGTTCGCTCGTCGTGGAAAATTGCACCAACCCGCGGTCGAGGCTGAAGCCAACCACGAAATTGTTGTTGTGACCGAATACCTTCTCCGAGGAAGCGGCTTGCAGCGAACCGCCGAAGCTGTTGGTCGTCGTCCAGGTCCGGTCAATTTCGCCCAAAATGCTGGAGCCGAGCGTTCCCGTCGCGGGCACGGTCTGTCCGCCGGTGGTCATCAGATTGGACAGCGAGCCATCGAGATTGGGAAAACAGAGGACCGCGGGATTCGGGCAGCCCGAGTTCTGCGCATCTGTCCCGTTGCCGTCGACGTGGGCCTGGTTGAAGTTCCGAAAATAGGCGATCGCCTGATAAGTCCAGGTGTCGCTGGGCTTCCACGTCGCGCTCGCGCTTAGGAAAGCAAGCTGGTTCTCGGTGGTTTGCGGTACGGTGTAGATGCTCGACCAGTTCTGGGCGAGCAGTTGGCTGGGTGTCGCGGCAGCGGCGCCGAAACTGTTGTCGGCGCCGGTGAAGTTGACGTGGAATTCGGTCTGATCGCCGCGTGCGCCGAGATCCATATAAAGGCGCCGCACGGACGATGCCGAGTTGTTGCGCCACCCGGCATCGTCGATCGCATCGGCAGCGATATAGCCGGAGAGGCTTCCGACCTGGCCGCCGGCCTGCACGGACGTTCCGACGCGGCCGTAAGAGCCGCCGTTCACTTCGCCTTGGACGCCCTGATAGGTGAATCCATTTTTCATCTCCAGTGAGAGCGCGCCGCCGATTGCGTTGAGTCCATAGACCGGATTGCTCGGCACCAATGTCATCCGGTTGATTGCGTTCTCCGGGATGAAGTCCCAGTTGACGGTGTCGCCGAAGACTTCGTTGATGCGCACGCCGTTCTGATAAACCGCGAGCCCCTGCGGCGTACCGATGACCGGTGAGGCGGTAAAGCCGCGGTAGTTAAGGTCAAGCTGGAACTGATTACCGGTCTGGTCGCTCAACGCGACCCCGGGAAGTCCCCGCGCCATGCTCTGCAACAGGTCCGGTGTCGTTGCGTGGTCGAAATCAGGCGCGGAAAGAACCTGCACATTCGATGGGATCTTGTCGCGATCAGCCGCGCCGGGCTGAGCCGGCGGTGCGCCTGGATTCTCAGTAGAGCCGGGAGACGGTGTGACCGCCGCGGGAGCAGGAGGGGGCGGCACCGGCGAGGTCCCGATCACCCGAATTTCCGGCAGGGCCGCTCCGCTTGGATATTGATTTGCATTGGGGCTCGAAGCTTGTTGCGCAGCAACAATGCTCGGGCCGAGCGCGCTCGCGATAATTCCGATGAGCGACGTGAGGAACGGCCTCCGCATTGAGGCTGCTCCAACGCCACCAACGCTTACAACCCTACGCATTACCCGCCCCGGACCGCGAGACTAAAAGTCTGCCATTATCTACGGGTTCGGTCATGCGCCGTTTTTCCAGCGCATGAGGGCCTTCGGCAGCATCAGGAGGGGAAGACGGTGCGCCGCGCGACAGCGCTACGCCGGCTGCGCCCGCGTCATGCGGCGGAACATGCCGCGCTGCGGATCGTAGCCGATGACCGCCAGCAAAAAGAACAGCGCCGTAGTGCCGACGACGACCAGCGCGGCGAGCGGCTCGAATGAACCGTAAAGCGCAAAACGGATCAGCTCCACCGCGTAAGTGAACGGATTAGCGAGCGATACGTAGTACAGCAATTGCGAGCCGCCCTCGCGCAGACGCCACAACGGATAAAGCGCCGACGAGAAGAAGAACATCGGAAACATCACGAAATTCATCGCGCCGGCAAAATTCTCGACCTGTCGGATATAGACCGACAAGAACAGCCACAGCGCACCAAGCATAAGGCCGGACACGATGAGCGCCGGAAACACGGCAAGCCAATCGATCGGTTCGAACGTGACGTCAAAGAGAATGCACACGGCAAGAAACACATAGCAGGTGATCACCGACAGCGCAGTTCCGGCCGCGAGCTTGCAAGCAAGCAGAACCCAGCGCGGCAAAGGCGCCGTGAGCAACAGCCGCATCACGCCCATCTCGCGGTCGTAAACCATCGACAGCGAGGACTGCATACCGTGAAACAGAAGGATCATGCCCAGCAGTCCGGGCACGATGTAGACCTGATACGTAATGTAGGTCTTGTACGGTGGAATAATCGAAACGCCGAACACGTTGTAGAAGCCCGCTGCGAACACCGCGAGCCAGATCATCGGCCGCACTAAGGCAGACAGAAGCCGCCCGCGCTGCTGCACGAATTTCAGCAGCTCCCGTGTGGTGATCGCGCGCAGCGCGCGGAGGATGTGACCGAACCGCACCGTTCATTCTCCTAAGCCGCCGCAGCGTCGCCCGTCACTTGTTCAAATGACATGGCGATTCCGGCTCATCATCGCCGAGCGTATCAAGTTCATTGGTGCGATGAAGAAATCCTTCCACCGGAGCAGCGGCGACGACCTCATAGGGCGCCGCCAGCAAAATGGCCTGCCGCACTTGATGGTCCCAGGGCCGGACACTCATGGCCAGCCCTTTGTCGCCGTCGAACGTGCCATCGCCGAGGATGAAGGTGCGTTGTTTGGCGAAATCGGCCGAACTGGTCCGCAGCGCCGATTGCACGATCATTTTGACCGCGAGCCAAGCCGCCCAATCCGCGCCCTCCATATGCCGTCCGCCGGATTTCTTGTCGAAGCGCGAGTTGACTTGCGGCGCACCGTTACGCTCCCAGGTCCAGTGCCACGCTACCGGCTCAAGATCGATGCTGCCGACCACCGGGCGCGGGCGCGCGAGTCGGTAGGGCACGGTTCGGGCGAAGTCGAAGGCGTCGTCCGCGACAAATGCCACGTCGAAATCGCGGTTGATCGCGCTCAGGAGCGTCGGATCGTTTTGTTCCCGCTCGCGGGGATCGGCGCCGGGCTTGAAATGCTGGTCCGCCACAATGCGAGCGCCGAATTTTTGCGCTGAATGCTCAAACGCCATCGCTGCCGCAGCGTCGACGGGCGAGGGGCCCTGCATGACCATGACATCGCGCCATTTCCGCGACACAATATATTGCACGAGACCGTCCATAAGCTGCGCGCGGCTTGGATAGACGTGCACGAATTCGGCGGCGCAAAGATTACGCCGCAGCGCGTCGTCCGGCTCCGAGACGTTGAACATGATCACGTCGCGGCCATGCAATATTGCAGCCACAGACTTAAACGCCTCCGCGGGTAAATCGATCAGAAAAAAATGCGTGCCGGCCTCAAGCGCGCCCAGCATCGCCGGCGCCACGTCCGCTGATGATTTTGCGGTGATGCGTTCCAGCGTGAAATCGGCCGGGAGCACGCGTGCGAGTGCGGTCGCGTCGTTAACGCCAAGCTCGGCTCCGGCATACGGATGCTCATGCGTCTTGAGCGTGATGCGTTCATAGGCACGGATCGGCTCATACCGGGGGTCGTTCTCGATTTCGACGAAACCGATCTTCACACGAGGTCGCGGGGAAGCTGGTGATGTGTCTTGCGCGGCAGCAGTCGCAAGCGCGCCTGCCAGGATAAGCAGAACGGATAGCTCTCGGGCGAGGTTAATCATCGACCGCTACGCCGTAGGGTATGCGGCCAACCGGCACCGACACGCGCGCCTTGCGGCTCTTCGTATCGATCACGGTGATATCGTCGCCGAGGCCGTTGGCGACGTAGAGCGTCTGTTCGTCGCGCGAGAGCGCAATTCCCCACGGGCGTCTACCGACCAGGATGTAACCCAGCACCTTGCGCGTTGGCACATCGACGATCGCGACATGCGCCGCGTGTCCGAGCGTGACGTAAGCCGTCTTGCCGTCCCTGGTCATGGTGAGACCGACCGGTGTGACATCGGTTTTGCGCATGCCGGGCGGCAGGAACGAGACAGAGCCCGCAACGACAAATCGGCTGCGGTCGATGATGTCGACCCGGCCGGCGAGCTCCGCTGTTACCCACAGCTCTTTGCCGTCGGGTGTTGCCGCGAGGCGGCGCGGACGTAACCCGACCACCACGTCGTGCGCGATGACGCCGGTGTCAGTGTCAATCGCATGAACGAGATCGCCGGCCTCGGAGGTGACATAGACCGTCTTGCCGTCATCGCCGATCAGCACGCCCTCCGGCTCCGCGCCGGTCGGGATTTCCTTCACGATCGTGTCCCGATCCACGTCGATGATCGCGAGCGAAGAACCCTCTTCGTCGGAGACATAGATTCGGCGGCGCTTCTCATCGATGGCGAAGGCTTCGGGGCTCGGGCCGGTCTTGAGCTTGGCGACCACCTGCAGCTTTGCCACGTCGAGAATGTCGATGACGTCGTCGTCGCCGCACGCGACGTAGAGCAGGCTGTGATCGGCGTTGAAATGCATGTCGCGCGGCCGGCGCGAAACCTTGATGTCCCTGACGACTTTGTAGGCCTTGGGATCAATGACGATGATGTTGTTGGTTTTCTCGTTGCTGACGAAAATCAGCCCGGTATCTGTGGCCTGCGCGGGCACGCAGGCGAGCGCCGCGAGAACAACAGCAGCGAATTTAAGCATTGCATCGCCTCAAAGGCATCGCCCAAACTAAGTCCTAACAATGGACGCGGGCAAGGCAACAGCCGGGGAACGAATGACACGTGGTGAACAGCTGCCCGCGCTTACCCTCGACAATGTCGTCAAAAGCTACGGCACGATTCGCGCGCTGGATGGCCTCAGTCTGACCGCGTCAGCCGGTGAGTTCATCGCGCTGCTCGGCCCCAATGGCGCCGGCAAGACTACTCTGTTTCAGCTGCTGTCCGGGCTGTTCGTGCCCGATTCCGGCCGGATCGAGGTCATGGGACATGACATGCGCTCGGAGCCGGTGCCGGCCTTGGCCACGCTCGGCATCGTGTTTCAACAGCCGACGCTCGACCTTGAGCTCTCGGTGACCGGTAATCTCCTGTTTCATGCCGGTCTGCACGGAATTCATCGCGCCACGGCTCAAGAGCGCATCGCCAAAGAGCTGGCGCGGCTCGGGCTTGCGGAACGCGCCAACGACAAGGCGGCGCAATTGAGTGGCGGTAATCGCCGCCGCGTCGAACTGGCGCGCGCACTGCTGCACGAACCGCGCGTGTTGCTGATGGACGAACCGACCGTTGGCCTTGATCCGGCGAGTCGCAGCGATCTCCTCGCACTAATGCTGAAGTTGCGCGCCGAGCGTTCCGTGGCGGTGCTTTGGGCGACGCATCTGTGCGACGAAGTGCCCGAGGCCGATCGCGTCGTCGTGCTTCATCGCGGCAAGATCCTGGCTGACACGACGCCGGCACAGCTCATGGCCCGTGCCGGTAAGAGCACGATCGAGCAAGCTTTTTTGGCGATGACGGAGTCAGAGATCGACGCCTAGCAGCTGCGCCGGATGTCGTTCGGCGCTCAAATGCGGCGTTGCAACATAAGCACCGCATACACAATCCTTTGAGCGAAAGCCGCTTGCCGAAGCGTACGGCGCGGACCTATTATAAGTTGTCCAGGAGCCCCGTAGCGGGTCCGGACTTAGCTAAGGGCCTTTAGACAAAGGAAACGAACATGGCGTGGACAACTCCGACCCTTGTCGAAATCTGCATCGGGCTCGAGATCAACGGCTATCTCCCGGCCGAGTTCTGATACTCAGCTTTTAGCCTCCGCGACCCCGTGAATGGGGCGCCTGACCGCCATCGTTCTCGGTGCTGCGGCAGGTGGAGGTTTTCCGCAATGGAATTGCCAGTGTGACGTTTGTCGGCTTGCTTGGAGCAACGACAAGCGGACGCGGGCGCGTACCCAAGCCAGTCTTGCCGTGTCCGGTGACGGTGGACACTGGACTTTGCTGAACGCGTCTCCGGACCTGCGTGCGCAGCTGCTCGCTACCGCTTTCTTGCAGCCGCGGGCCGATCTGCGCAACAGCCCCATCGCGGCGGTGGTTCTCACCGGTGCGGAGGTCGACCAGATCGCCGGGCTACTGACGTTGCGCGAGCGTCAAGCCTTCACCGTGTTCGCTACCGCCGAGACGCTTGCGGCCTTGGCAGCCAATCCGATTTTTGGAGTACTGGCTCCTGATCTTGTGACGCGCAAAACCGTCGAACGCGATCGGGCATTCCCATTGCCGGGTGGCTTCACCGCCGAACTGTTCGCCGTTCCCGGCAAGGTCGCCCTCTATCTCGAAGGCGAGAATCCGGCGCTTGCTGCGGAAACCGGGGCCAATGTCGGCGTGGAATTGCTCTGCGAGGGCCGGCGGCTGGTCTACGTTCCGGGAGCAGCGAATGTGACCGCGGCCCTGCACGAGCGCCTTGCCCGCGCCGACGCCGTTCTCTTCGACGGCACCCTATTTTCAGACCACGAGATGATCTCAACCGGAACCGGCGAGAAAACCGGCCGCCGCATGGGACACATGCCGATTGACGGTGAGAGCGGAACGCTCGCCGCGCTCGCTGATCTTCCGGGCCGGCGCATCTTGACTCACATCAACAACACCAATCCGATCCTCGTCGAGGGTTCGCCTGAGCGGCGCAAAGTCGAGGCTGCGGGCTTTGAGGTCGCGGAAGACGGCATGGAGATCGTGCTGTGAATGCCTTGAGTGCGGAGGAGCTGGAAGCGCGTCTGCGCGATATCGGGGCGCGGCGTTATCACCGGCTGCATCCGTTTCATAAGCTGCTGCATGGCGGAGCCTGCAGCAAAGGGCAAGTCCAGGCCTGGGCGCTCAACCGTTACTATTACCAGGCGATGATCCCGGTGAAGGACGCGAGCCTGATCGCCCGCTGCGATGACCCAGCGACCCGCCGCGAATGGCGAAGCCGCCTCGTCGATCACGACGGGACGCGTGAGGGCGAAGGCGGCATTGCGCGCTGGCTGAAGCTTACCGACGGGCTTGGTCTTAATCACGATTATGTGGTTTCGCTGCAAGGGCTGTTGCCGGCAACGCGCTTTGCCGTCGATGCCTATGTGCACTTCGTCCGCGACAAAACGCTGCTCGAAGCAATTGCCTCCTCGCTCACGGAATTGTTCTCGCCCGCCATCATCAGCGAGCGTATGGAAGGGATGCTGAAGAGTTACCCGTTCGTGACGGCGGAGACGCTGGCGTATTTTTCGCAGCGGCCGCCGCAGGCCGAGCGGGACTCGCGCTTTGCGCTCGATTACGTCAAGCAGCATGCGCGTACGCCGGAGACGCAGCGTCGCGTGCTCGCCGCGCTTGAATTCAAATGCGACGTACTGTGGGCCATGCTGGATGCGCTTTATCACGCCTATGTCGCGCCGAAGCAGGTGCCGCCCGGCGCTTTTGTGCCGCAGGACTAGGATAGTATCGTGAGTGAGACGACAGCAGCCATTGCGTCCGACGTATGCCCGCGCCTGCCGCGCGGCGTTCGGCTCGTTCACAACGAAGCGCAAGGCGGATGGGTACTGCTGGCGCCGGAGCGGGTCTTCAAAGCCGATGCCATCGCCGTTGAGGTTCTCAAACGCTGTACCGGTGAGGCGACCTTTGCCGCGATCGTCGACGACCTGGCCACGACGTATTCGGCGCCGCGCGATCGGATTCTCACAGACGTAACGGCGCTGCTGCGCGGCCTCGCCGACAAGAGGCTGCTGGAGTTATGAGCGCCGCGCTGCACAGCCCGCTTGGCCTGCTCGCCGAACTGACACACCGGTGTCCGCTACGTTGTCCGTATTGCTCTAATCCGCTGGCGCTGGAGCCGCGTGAAACTGAGCTCGATACGCAAACCTGGGCCAGGGTGTTTCGCGAGGCCGCCGGGCTCGGGGTGCTGCAAGTGCATCTCTCGGGAGGGGAGCCGGGCGCGCGGCGCGATCTTGTCGAGATTACAGCGGCGGCGCACGCTGCGGGCCTCTACACCAATCTCATCACCTCGGCTGTGGGCATCACCGCGAAAACGCTGCAGAAGCTCGCCGAGAATGGCCTCGATCACGTGCAGATCTCGATCCAGGACAGCGAGCCCAAGAGCGCCGACCATATCGCCGGTTACCAAGGCGCTTTTGCGCGCAAACAGGCGCTCGCCGCTGAAGTGGTGCGGCTCAAAATCCCGCTGACCGTCAACGCGGTGATGCATCGCGCCAACATCGACCGCATCGAGGATATGGTCGCCTTGGCGCTCAAACTCGGCGCGAGCCGCGTCGAGATCGCGCACGCACAATATTACGGCTGGGCGCTGAAGAACCGCTCAGCCCTGATGCCGAGCAGCGAGCAGGTCAAACGCGCGGCTGCGGCGGTCGAGGGGTTGCGCAAGCAGCATCACGGCGAGATCGTGATCGACGCGGTCGTGCCGGATTACCACGCGCGGCTGCCCAAGCCGTGCGTGGGCGGCTGGGGACGGCGCTCGCTCAACGTGACGCCGGTGGGCAAGGTGCTGCCATGCCACGCTGCCGAGAGCATCCCTGGGCTTGAATTCTGGTCGGTGCGCGACCATTCGCTGGCCGATATTTGGGCCAACGCGCCAGCGTTTAATGCCTTTCGCGGTACCGACTGGATGCTGGAACCGTGCCGCAGCTGCGCGCGCCGCGAGATCGACTTCGGGGGCTGCCGCTGTCAGGCGTTCGCAATCACCGGCGACGCTCGGGCGGCCGACCCGGTGTGTCATCTTGCGCCGGAGCACGACAAGATCGTCGCGCTTGCTGCGGTGCAGGAAGCGGAGCCTTACGCTTATCGAGCGATGTGATTGGCTTTCCCGCGGTCGGCGGCGTTCCAAGCTACTTGAACAAAAACCGGGAGAGTCCTAGCCTGCGCGTGCTGGCTGCTGACCGCGCAGTAGATGCGGCAGTTCAGGCGGCTAAAAAAGACCGCAATGGACGGCCAACGGGAGGCGTGGCAATTCCGGCAGCGGCAATCCAGCACCAAGCGGATACGGTTCGCCTTTTGCTACCACCGGCAATTGCCGGTGGACTGTGCCAAAACCAAAACGATCCATGGGAGGAAAACAACATGCATCCTGTAGCGAAGTTGAGAACGGGCGCTGCGGCGGTCGTCGCCGCGACGGCGATGGTCGCCGTCGCCGGGCTCCTGTTTGCATCCGGCGCCCGCACCGAAGAACTCAAGCACTACGATTCCAGCAAAAAAGATTTCTGGCTGCATCCGCCAGATGACTGGTTCATGGGCGACGAGACGCAGGAGCAGAAGGGCACGCACGTCCTGAATACCCTGCCGCCGCCGACTGGCTTCACCGATGATGAGGTCGTGGCCAACCTGAAAAACGTCAAACTGCCGGCCGGTTTTAAGATCGAGTTGTGGGCGCGGGTTCCCGCCGCTCGGCAGATGGCGTGGGGCGACAAAGGCACGTTGTTCGTCGGCTCATGGTTCGGGGTCGGCAAAGTCTTCGCCGTTGTCGACAATGGCGGCAAGAAGACCGTCAAGGAGGCTATCAAGGGCATGACGGTGCCGACCGGCGTAGCGTTCCGCAATGGCTCGCTCTACGTTGCCGACGTCAGCAAGATCTTCAAGTACGATAACGCCGAGGCGAGCCTCGATAATATGCCGGCGGGGCAGGTCGTTTACGACGACATGCCGCCCTACATTCCGCACGGCTGGAAATATCTGACATTCGACAAGAACGGCTGGCTTTATGTGGCCTTCGGTCCGCCGTGCAATATCTGCCTACCGCCAACGTCGACGTCCCAGATCCGGCGCATCGATCCCGCGACCGGGCTGGCAGAAATCGTCGCGCTTGGCGTCCGCAACAGCGTCGGCGGCGACGTCGATCCGCGCAGCGGCGACTACTGGTTCACCGAGAACGCGCGTGATTGGCTCGGCGACGATTTGCCGAGCGACAAGCTCAACGTCATTACGAAGATCGGCGAGAATTTCGGTTACCCGCATTGCCACCAGGGCGATACTCCGGATCCGAAATTCGCGATGGGGCATAAGTGCTCGGAATTTGCTCCGCCGGCGCTTAACCTCGGCGCGCACGTCGCTCCCCTCGGCATGAAGTTCTACACCGGAAGTCAATTTCCGGCCGACTACAAGAACAACATGATCATTGCCGAACACGGCTCCTGGAACCGCCACAAGTTCCAGGGCGGGAGGCTGATGCGCGTTACGGCCGACCCGGATGGCAAGAACGTCAAGCAGACGGAATTTGCCTCAGGCTGGATCGGCGCCGACGGCAAGTATCGCGGCCGACCCAACGATGTGCTGCAGGCAAAAGACGGCTCGCTCATGGTGGCCGATGATTTCACCGGCTCCATCTATCGGATCAGCTACAGCAAGTGATCCGGGTTCGATCGATCGTTTGATCGTACGCAGGTCCAGGCTGGAGTCTTCCGGCCTGGACTTTTTGACGCGTTGCGGAAGTCGAGGCCCAAATGGAAATAAGCGGTTTCCTTCATTGATAAAACTGAGACGGGTCATACCGGGCGCCTTGGCAGTATTCGCACTTCTCGCCGCCGCCGCACCAGCGTTGGCCGCCGACATCGCGGCCGGCAAGGCTCTGGCTGAGGGTTGCGCGGGATGCCACGGCGCGGACGGCGTCTCGCAAATGCCGCTGACGCCGTCGCTTGCCGGTGAACCGGACGATTTCACGCAATGGCAGCTTGTCTATTTTCGCGGCGGCGCCAGGAAAAGTGAGGTGATGGGGCCGATTGGCGAGGCGCTGAGTAACGGGGACATTCGCAACCTCGGCGCCTATTACGCGTCGCTCGCGCCGCCAAAGCCCGCGGCCGCAATGGCCGCGACCGATGCGCTCGCGCAGACCGGTGAAAAGCTTGCCGCGCAACACCGCTGCCGGTCGTGTCATTCCGACGATTATTCAGGCCACTTGGCCGCCGCGCGCCTCGCCGGCCAGCGCGAGGACGTCTTGCTCAAGGCGCTTCACGACTTCAAAGCGGGCGTGCGCCCGTCGTCCGGTGTCGCCTCGATGTCGGAGATCACGTACGAACTCAGCGATGCGGATATGGAAGCGTTGGCGCACTATCTCGCTCTGCGACCCTGACGGTCGGCGGTGGTACCATGTCCCCGAACGCTCCCCGATCGGATTTGGCGTCGCAAAATCCCACAGGCGATGTTCACAAACCGGTATCGGGCGCGCGGATGGGTGTAAAAATGACCTGTGAGCGCGCGGAAGAATTTGGCGCCGCATGGAATAGCGGCGACGCGGATTTGGTCGCGAGCTTCTTTGCCGATGACGGCGCCTTCCATGCCTCAGTCGGGCCTGAACCGCTCGGCAGGAGTTACTTTGGCAAGGACAACATCCGGCAGGGCGTGCAGGCTTTCTTTGACCGTTATCCCGACGGCAAATTTGAGAATCTAAAAGTAGTGGTGGCTGGCGACATCGGCACCTTCGAATGGAACTTCGTTGCTACCGACGCGGGCGGCAACAAGGTGCGAACAGCGGGTTGCGATCTGTTGCAGTTTGTCGGCGACAAGGTTGCGACCAAGAACGCGTTTCGCAAACAGCGCGGCTAGCTGATCTTCTTGCCATCCATCCGATGTCTCGCTCTCAAGCCCGCTAGGTAGTGTGAGCGAAATCTTGCATCACCGTCGACTTCACGACCCGAGCCTTGCGTGTTGTGGCCGGCGTGTTGCGGCTTCGGCCAACGAAGCGAGGGGTGCCTGCGGTTACGACCGCGCCGATCGCGGCGATGTCACCATGCTTGATGGCGTTGAGTGCGGTCTGCTGCGTGCCGCCGTCGGGCGCATCGATCAGCACGACATCCGCCGCTTTGCCGGCTGCGAGGTATCCTGAATCGAGGTTGTAGACGCGCGCATTGCTGCCCGTCGCCGCGCACACGAAACGTTCCGCCGGCATATCGGTCAGGCTCGCGCAATGCGCGATCGTGTAGAGCAGGCCGAGCGGCATGATGCCAGAGCCGGTCGGCGTGTCTGTGCCCATAATGAAACGATCGAAGGCGCCAAACCGCTCCGCGAGGCGCGCGCACAACAACACGGTCCGCAGATTGCCGGCCGTGCAAACTTGCAACGCCATTTGGCTTTCCCTGATGACTCGCTCGAAATCAGCGTCGGGCATTGCCGTCGGCCCGCCGTTGATGTGGAAAGAAACATGCGGCTGCATGGCGAGCAGGTGATCCCCGGTGATCGCGCCGGAGCCCGGAATAGATGAGCCACCGGTGTGGCACGTGGTTATCAAGCCTGCTGCCTTGGCCTCGCGAACCAGTGGCACATAGTCATACGCAGTCTTGACGGCGCCGAATCCGGCCTTGGCCAGCGTCACGCCTTTGGCCGCCAGCTCCCGGAAGTCGGCCGGTGCAAGGCCGGGCTCCAGAATAACTGACCCCGCAATAACCTTCATGCCTCCCGGGCGGTAGTGCGCAAAACAACGTTGCGCAGCAATCGCCAGCGCCTTGACGCCCTCGGGATCGCTCGGGCGGCCGGGAACATGCACTTCTGAGGCCGAGATCGCGGTGGTGATGCCGCCGTGAAGGTAGCTTTCCAGAAATCCGACCGTCCGCTGGCGCGGCGTGTAATCGCCAAAAGTAATGTGCACGTGTAAGTCGATGAGACCGGGGATCGCCGTCATGCCATCGGCATCGATGATCACGTCGACGTTCTCGACCTCTGCCGCAGAAGCGGAGCCCACGCGCGTCAGACGATCACCGTCGGTAACGATCGTGTCGCCGGCAACGAACGGAGCCTGCCAATCCCCGGAAACGATCTGACCGAGGTTGACGATTGCGATCTTCATGAACGGCTCGGTGTTAATGCGTGGCGCGCGTCAACTCGCTCTGCAAATCATAAGAGGAGAGAAGCGACTCGACCAGTCCGGCGGCATTCTTCCAGTCGAAGCTACGGAAGCTGTGGCCGCAGGTGACAAAGCGCGCGCCGGCATAGAACATCTCGTATTGCGTGTGCCGCGAACCGAATTCGGAGCCGATCGCGTCCCAGGCCGCTTTGAGAAATTTCACTTTCTGCTCAGGATTCATCGACGCCGAGCGCTGCGTCTTGTTGATGATTGCGGCCATCTGCGGATTACCGAAGTCCAGCACGGAGGAGGGCAGCATGATGAACGCGCCGCCGGCGAGATCCCGTATTGTCTGCACCACGCGAGGATAGAGCTCCTGCGTGAGCACCTGCGCTGAATACATGAAGTGCTTGTTCGGTACGTACCATTCGCCGACCTGAGAACCCGATGCCTCCATGCCGGATAGCATCGCGCTGACCATGCCGACTTGCGCCGCCAGCATGCCGAGCTGCTCAGAAACCGACGGGATATTGGTGGTCCCGATTGCTTCGGTCAGGCGGCGCGCTAGGCCGGCGAGGAAAGCGATCTTCACCGACAGGCGGATCTGCGCCTGATAATTCTGATAGGCGTGTCCTGGCGTGTCGTGAAATTGCGCACGGCACATGTCCGGATCGCGATAGACGAACATCCTCTCCCACGGCACCTTGACGTCGTCGAAGTACATCAGAGCGTCGTTTTCGTCGAACCGCGAGGAGATCGGATTGTCGTACACGGAGACGGCGTGCGCTTCGTAGGATTTGCGGGACAGGACGCGCAATCCCTTTGCGTTCATAGGTAGCGCACAGGAAAACGCCAAATTTTCCTCGCCGGCTTTAAGCGGCTGGAGGTTCGCGACGAACACCTCGTTCGCCATGATCGAGGACGTACCGAGCATCTTGGCGCCACGAATGGTGACGCCGCTCGAATCCTCGTCGACGATCCGCGCCACAAGATCATCGTCCTGCTCGCCCCAATCCTTGGTCCTCTGCGCTTGCGGATTGATGATGACGTAGGTGAGGAATAGATCGTTCTTGCTGGCGAATTCGAAGTAATCCGTCAAAGCATTCGCGCGATCGAGGCTGTGCTTGCGGAACACGTCGATACCCATGACCTGACCGACCAGTGCCGATGCGAGATGATCGGGCGAACGGCCAAAGAAGCCGCACGACAACGCGGCCCACGCCTGCAATGCTTTTCGGCGCTGAACCATTTCGTCATAGTTGCGCGGCATCTGCCACGCGCGATTGATGCGCCGGTTCGAGCCGTCGGGTTGAAAGGTCATCAGCTCCAGCATGTCCGGCTGGGCCTGAAAATCGTACAGCGCCGCGGCGGAATGCACGGCGTTGCGGAATGCCACATGCTCGGTGACGTCGCCGATCAGTTGGCCGTCAAGATAGACGGTGCGGCCATCTTTGAGCGACTTGATGTGCTCGGCGCCGGTCTTGCAATCGCTCATGTCAACTCCGTTTAAACCGGGGATCGAAAATCTCCGGCGAGCTCAGGTGAGCCCGTCGATGCCCTTGATGTTATCGGCGGCAAGTCCGCCGACGCGACGGTTCGGCCGTCCACGGGTCGCGTAGGCGCAGATGACGGCTATTTCGTCCGCCTGCGGCGCATCGTGCAGCGTGATGCTGATACCGTCATAATGCGATCGCACGTATAACGCGTCCTTGTGGGCTAGCGGGATGTCGATAGTGGCGCCCGGGGCTGCGCGCTTTGTGAATGAAGAAATCCACGCTTTGCCGCCGCCGGCGGCTTCCCGCATCACGTTGCCATAGATGGTCGTAAGCATCGCATTGCCATGCTCCTGCTCCCCCGCCAACCCGACGACCGCCGCCTTTCCGTAGCTCGCCGGTTTGTATGGCGACAGCAACGCCACGGCAATTGCGCAGATCTCGCGTCCGATCGCTTCGCTCGCCGCGGTGAGCGGCGACAGATCTTCAACGTATTTGCCTGCAAAGGGATTTTGCACGATTGCCGCCACGGCCGATTTTCGCAACGGCGGATCGGTGCGCCGACCCAACTCCGTGCGCACCTCATCGACGAAGGTCAGTATTCTTTTGATTTCCATCGGTGTTGCCGGGTCGGTTGCGCAACGTCATCGAAATAAAACGTACAAGTCAGGTTGGTTGCGCGCCAAGAAGCGCGGCATCGGGATGCTCCGGCGTCGTGACTTAATATTGTCGCGACGCCGGTGCTTTGATGGTTGTGTCGATCACGAGCCGCTCAACACGTTGCCAAAGCGTACCCAGCTCTTCCCGTCGAACTTGGTGAGCTGCAGCTGGGTGACCGGATAGTAGTTTGTCGGACCGGTATTGAGCTTGATGCCCGGAAGCAGCAGCGGAAGTTCGAGGTCGTGAATGTTCGCCGCCTGTTTGCGGATGTTGTTACGCGTCAGGTCGTTACCGGCCTGCTTGAGCACCTGCACCCAAGTCTGTGCGATCGAAATCCCGATCTCATTCTGCGGATCGTTGATGTCACCCTGGGGGTAGTACTTCGCCATGAACTCGCGATACCAGGCAATCCCCTTATCGTTCGCGAACTGCGGGTCACTGGGATCCTTGATGTATGCGGTCGAGATGATCCCGACGGATTTATCGAGACCCGCCGGCGTCAGGACGGTAGCGATGGAGGCCGCGTTGTTGACCAAAAACTGCGTCGGGTGCCAGTCAATATCGTAGGCTTTGCGGATTGCCTGTGCGGCAACTTTGTTGGTCGTGGCGCTGAAGAAGACGTTTGCTCCGGAATCTTTGAGCGTCACGATCTGTGAATCGACCGTCGGGTCGGATACTTCGTAAGTCACCTCCTTGACGATCAATTTGGCGGCGTCCGCGCCGAGGCCGGATTTAAGGCCGTTGACGAAGTCCTTACCGTAGTCATCGTTCTGGTAGAGAATGGCTATCTTGGCGTCTTTGACGTTGCCAAGGATGTACTTTCCATAAATCACGCCCTCATTCCGATAGGTCGGATACCAGCCCATGGTCCACGGGAATTCCGTCGGATTGGCGCCCCACTTTGACGCGCCGGTGGCGATGAAAATCTGCGGCACCTGTTTGGCGTTCATGTATTTGATAATGGCGGAGTTGGTCGGCGTTCCCATCGTGCCCACGATGGCAAGCACGTTGTCTTCCTCGACCATCTTGCGATGCTGCTCAACCGTTCGCGGCGGACTGTAGCCGTCATCGAGCGTAATCAGCTTGATCTTCCGGCCGTTCACGCCGCCCTGTTCGTTGATCATGGCGTAATAGGCGGCCTGTACCTTGCCTTGAGTGCTGTACGAGGACAGCGGGCCGCTGTAGGGATTGGTCTGGCCAATAATAATTTCGCCGTCGCTCGCGCCGGGATCGTATTTGTTCTGCGCCAGAGCGACGCCGGCGCCAAAGATCAGCGCAGTGGCCAGAATGGCCGCCTTCGAGGATTGCATCGACATGACTGCCTCCATGGGCTCGCGCCCGCTTGTTGCCCCGGCTAAACCGTAGTCACCACGTGTTCAGTCGAAATTCCGCGCTCTGCCGCAATTTTGCGCTCCAGCGCGTTACGCGCGTGGACGCGTGCGACATCAGAGGCAATGTTGATCAGCCGCCGATCGCCGAGGCGGCGCAATGTCTGCTGCTGCGCCTCAAGAACATGATCGTCTTCGACGAAAGCTTCCTCGATCGAGCGGAACAGTTGGTCGGTCGCCGCCGGATCGTTTTGACGGTGACCGTTCGCGGTGGACCAGAAAAACCACGTGGTTTCCTCGGTCTCCGGCGTGATCCCATAGAACATCCGCAAGCCGAAGCCGCCATCGCGGATACCTTTATCGTAAGCGCCCTTTCCGGCATCGAGTGCGCCGGTGAATTGGAGAATGCAGGAAGGCGCGACGTATTCGAACTCGCCCCAGCGATCGACAAGTCCATCGAATTTAACGGCGCTGGCATAGAGGTTCGGCGGATTGCAGTTGAGCAGCCAACGTATGAACTTGACGCCATCCGGTGTCGGCGTCGTCTCCATTTTGGCAGTGGCGTATGCATCCGGATTGCTGGAGAGCGTCGATTTGTGGACGTAGGCGGCGTGGGTTTGATCGAGCAGGTTGTCGGACGCGAGCAGATAATTGCATTTCAGAATTTCGCTTTTGGCCTTGTACGGCCAGGTGTCATGCCACGGGTAGCTGACGATCTGGCCCGTGTCCGCCTTGTCCGGATCGCCCATCCAGATCCAGATCAGATCGTTCCGCTCTTCGATCGGGTAACTTCGGACTTTTGCCTGGGACGGAATCTTGGTCTGGCCTGGGATGTCGACGCAACGCCCCGTTCCGTCGAACAGCATTCCATGGTACTCGCAGCGAATATTGTTGTGTAACACCTCGCCTTTCGACAGCGGCATGCCGCGGTGACAGCAGCGGTCCTCAAGCGCGACAACACGATTGTTTGCGCCGCGATACATCACGATCGGTTCGTCCAGGAGCGTGCGCGCAAGCGGCTGGTTGGTGATCTCGTTTGACCAGCCTGCGCTGTACCAGGCGTTCATCAGATACATCGCGCGATCCTCCTCGAAGCAGTATGGCCGCTGGGAGCTGCGGCTAATGTCTACCAGTTTATATATCTTGGTTCAATTGCTTTGTTACGAAGATATATCCGGGGACCGTTTTGTGCCGAAAATGCGGGTGCAGGCCAGGTGCAAAACTCCGGCGACGCCCGCGGGCATGAAATAGACCGAGACGACGAGGAACGCTCCGTAAACCGCCCACGGTGCGGATTTGGAAATGCTGTCCGCAATGTTGGGAATGAATTCGATGAAAAAGGCGCCATAAATCGCGCCGGAAATCGTCGCTAATCCGCCGATGACGATGCCGACGAGAAAAGAGATCGACAACAGGAAGCCGAAGCTGTCCGGCGCCACGAACTGCACGGCAATGGCGCTCAGCGCCCCGCCGACGCCGGTAAACAGCGCGCTGACCCCGAATGTCAGCGTCTTATAGAGCGCGGTGTTGACGCCCATCGTCGCCGCTGCGGTCGGGTTGTCGCGAATTGCGATCAGTGCGCGTCCAAGGCGTCCGCGCACCAAACGCGAACCAACGACGAACATCACAATCGCCACCGCCAGCGCAAAAAAATAGAGCCATTGGTCGGGGCTCAGCGGCAGACGCCACGGGGCTTGGGGCTTGATGATCGTGATGCCCTGTACCCCGCCGGTCCACTCTTCGATGCCCTGGTATTTTAGGATCTGAGGAGTGGCGACCGCGAGTGCGAACGTCGCGAGCGCCAAATAAAGTCCTTCGAGCCGCAACGCTGGCAGGCCGAACAGGAAGCCGGCGACGAAGCAAACCACGCCGGCAGCAGGCACTGTCGACCAATAGGGCAGATCCCAGCGGTCCATCATGATCGCGGCCACGTAAGAGCCAATGGCGAAGAAGGCTCCGTGTCCAAGCGAGATTTGCCCGTTGTAGCCGGTCAAAATATTGAGCCCGAGAAGTGCGATCGCATAGGCGATCATCAATGTGAGCTGAAATGTGCGATAATCGCTGACCAAGAACGGCAACGCGATTGCGACCAGCAGCAATATGGCAATCGCGACTCCGCTGCGTCCCCGCTCCCAAGTGCGCCGCGCACGCGAGCGGTCGGTGCCGGGTAAGCCGTTCGTTGCCATTGTCAAACCCGCGAAACCACCGACTTGCCGAACAGGCCGGAAGGCCGCACGGTGAGCACGCCGACAATGATGACGAGCGCAAAGGTTAGCTTCAGGCCGGTGCCGATGACGTAAGCACCGGCAAGGTTCTCCAACACGCCTAAAAGCAACCCGCCAACGACGGCACCGGCAGCGGAGTCGATGCCGCCGAGCAGAGCACCGGCGAAAGCATAAAGGAGGATGCCCGACATCATGTTGGGATCGAGGTACACAATAGGTGCGACCATCATGCCGGCGACCGCACCGATCGCCGCGGCAATCCCCCAACCTAGCGCCAGCATGAGATCGACGCGCACGCCGACCAGCCGGCTCGAAACCGGATTGTAGGCTGCGGCGCGCATCGCAAGCCCGAGGTTGGTAAATCGGAAGAACAGAAACAGCGCGGCAAGCTCGACCAGCATGACCATGAGCGAGCCGAACTCATGACTGGTGATGTATTTGTTGCTCGGAAACACTTTATCCAGGAACGGACTTGGAAACGTCTGCACCGAGTACGTCCAAATCCATCCGGCGATACTGTTAAAGATGACCAGCAACCCAATGAAGATGACGACGACCGAGAGAATTGAGCGCGCCGCGACTGGGCGTACGACAAACCGTTCGAGGAGAACACCGATCACAAACGAGGCGATCACGACGATCACGAACGATTCCCAGTAGGGGATCCCCGCCCAAATCAATGACCACGCGCCGTAGGTAGAAAACATCGCCATTTCACCTTGGGCGAAGTTCACAAGATGGGTCGCCTGATAGATCATGACCAATGCCAGCGCGACGCTGGCATAGATGCCGCCGGTCGCCAGGCCCGAGATGACTTGATGCAGCAGCGCTTCCATATCTTTTTCAGTAGCCGAGGTAGGAGCGGCGCACCGCGCTGTCCTGCTTGACCTCATCGCACGAGCCGGAGAGCACCACGCGGCCGGTTTCGAGAAGATAGGCGTGGTCGGCGAGGTCAAAAGCGAGGTTCGCGTTCTGCTCGACGAGCAGCATGCTGACTTTTTGCTGACGGTTGATCGCTCGCATGATGGCGAAGATCTCTTGGACCACGAGCGGCGCTAACCCAAACGATGGCTCGTCGAGTAGAAACAGCTTCGGCCGCATCATCAGGGCGCGGCCGATCGCCAGCATTTGCTGCTCGCCGCCCGACAACGTGCCCGCTTGCTGGCGGCGACGTTCCTTTAGCGTCGGAAAATAGCCGTAAACGCTCTCGAAATCGGCGGCGATGTTGGCGGCGTCACGTCGTGCGTGTGCGCCGAGGCGAAGGTTCTCCTCAACTGTAAATTCCTGAAATGTGCCCCGGTTGTCCGGCACGTGTGCGATACCGCGGCGGGCAATATCCTCGGTCTTACGGCCGTCGATCCGAGCGCCTAAAAAGCGGATTGTTCCCGTTGTTTTCACGAGACCGGATATCGCACGCAAGGTCGTGGTCTTGCCGGCGCCGTTTGCACCCAAAAGCGTTATTATCCCCCCTTCCTCAAGTCCGAACGTGATGCCGTGAAGCACTTGGATTTGGCCGTAGAAGGCACCGATGTTCTCGAGTTCGAGCAACTGCGCCGTCACGTGACGTGCCCAAGATAAGCGTTGATGACCTCGGGATGATTCTGCACGTCGCGTGGAAGTCCTTCCGCAATCTTGCGCCCGAAATTGAGGGCGACCACGGTGTCGGAGACGGTCATCACCAAATTCATGTGATGCTCAACCAGGATGGTCGTCAGGCTCAATTGGTCGCGAATTTGCCAGATGAGGTCACGCAGCGCATCGACCTCCTCGCGATTAAGACCCGCCGCCGGCTCGTCGAGTAGCAGCAGCTTCGGTTCCGAAGCGAGCGCGCGGGCCAATTCCACGCGTTTGCGGTAGCCAAATGGCAAGTCGCCGACCTTGCGATTAGCGACCTGCCTGAGCTTGACGAGTTCGATAAGGTCATTGGCTCGCTGCAGCAAGAACCGCTCCTCGCGAGCGACAATCGGCGCCGATAATGCGTGAGCAATAAAACCGCCGCTGGTGCGGCAATGGCCGCCGAGCATGATGTTTTCAAGAACAGTCAATGATCCGAACAACGCCAAGTTCTGAAAGGTCCGGCCGATACCAAAACTGGCCATGCGGTGAATAGGTGCAACAGCGAGGCGGTGCCCGTCGAAAATGATTTCACCGTGCCATGATCGATTGAGCCGGGAGAGGCAATTGAACAACGTGGTCTTTCCGGCTCCATTTGGGCCGATCAGGCCGCAGATTTGCCCGCGCTTTACATCAAAGCCGACGCCGTCGAGCGCAACGACCCCGCTAAAGCGCATCGTCAAATTCTCGATCGTCAAGATTGTTGGAGCGTCCCCGGCGTCCCGGCGCGAGCGTGCACTATTGGCGGTCATCGCGCTGCCAGATCGGCGCCGCGCGCGAATTCGCTCGGGCTGGGTCGATGGAAAATCTTGTCTTCCACAGATTGCTAAGATAGCTAACTGTCAAAGGTATACAAGGCAAATTTGAAATGGTTCGACCCGGCGGCGGCGCTCGTTGAGAATCACGGACAATCGGGATAAGCACTCACATGCGTGTGCAGAAAAAAAATCTGAAGGAGAAAGCGCCACGCCCGTCTTCCGGACGGGTTCGTAAAAAACCGCCGCTGACCATTTCGCGGCCGGAGATATTGATTGACGGTTCGGACCGTCACTTTCGCCGTCTGGTCCACAGCTTGTTTGGATTTCTTGCCCGGCACGAGGCGGTGCGTACCGGACACGCTGCGCGGATCGGTCTGGTCGGCATTGAATACACGACTTTGATTTCGATCAGGCATTTGGAAGCCGAGGAGGGCGATGTCAACGTCAACCGCCTGGCCGGCCATCTTCATCTCAGTGGCGCGTTTATTACCACGGTTACCAACAAACTCCTCAAACGCGGCCTGATCCACAAATCGGTCGACCCGCTCGATCGGCGGCGGGTAAAACTCCAAGTCTCGGCCAAGGGAGATGAGCTGCTGGCCGAACTGGCGCCGGTGCAACGGCAGGTGAACGACGTCCAATTCGGGTCTCTCGGTAAAGCTGAATTTCTGCAGCTGCTTGATATGGTGGAGCGGCTGATTGTCAGTAGCGAAAGCGCCGTTCGCTTGCAGGCATATTTGGCCGATCACTCAAAACCCGGGATCATTGTTCACCCTCGTTTTCGGTCGCCGTCCCACGAGTGAAAGTTCTTGCCGCAATTGTTCAACAGCGGTCGCGAGCGCGCTATTCCGCACTAACCAGTCGATTTATTTCAGCCTCCGGTCGATCCTCCACGTTGGGAAGGAATATGGTGAGCAAGCCGATCATCGGCAGGAACGAGCAGACGCGATAGACGAATTCGATGCTGGTCCAGTCGGCAAGCTCACCCAACACTGCAGCGCCGATGCCGCCCATTCCGAACGCTAGTCCAAAGAAAAGCCCGGAAACCATGCCAACGCGTCCCGGCATCAACTCCTGACCATAAACGACAATCGCCGAGAACGCGGACGATAATACCAATCCGATGACGATGCTGAGAATGAGCGTTGCCGTCAGACCTACATACGGCAACGCCAGCGCAAAAGGCAGAACTCCGACGATTGATCCCCAAATGACCTTTTTGCGACCAAACCTGTCGCCTACGGGTCCGCCGATGAAAACCCCAGCCGCAGCGGCGGCAAGAAAGACAAAGAGATAGATTTGCGCTGTCTCGGTCGGCAAATTGAAGCGATGCATCAAATAAAAAATGTAATAGCTAGTAATGCTCGCCAGATAGAAAAATTTGGAGAAAATCAAAGCGATCAGTACCGCCATCGCCCGGCGCACCTGCGACGGCGGCAACGTGACGTGACGCGCCGATGCTCCGGATTTGGTTGCTCTGGCGTGGACGGCGCCTTTGTACCATCGCCCGACGCCCACTAGGATCCCCATCCCCAAAAGTGCCGCCAAAGCAAACCAGGCGATGCTGCCACGTCCTCGCGGCAAGACGATGAAAGCGGCAAGCAACGGCCCGAGTGCGGCTCCGATATTGCCGCCGACCTGGAAAAAAGATTGTGCAAAACCGTGAGCGCCGCCCGATGCCAGTCTGGCAAGGCGCGCAGATTTGGGGTGAAAGATCGAACTGCCGATGCCAAGAAATGCTGCACCGATCAGCAGCGTTGGGAAGCTCGGGGCAAAGGCCAGCGTGACCATCCCCAGTAGCGAACAAGCCATGCCCAGCGGTAGCGAGTAAGGCTGCGGCCTGCGGTCCGTGTAAACGCCCACTATTGGCTGTAAAAGAGAAGCCGTGACCTGGAAAATCAACGTCAGAAGGCCGATCTGGCCGAACGACAGGCTGAAGCTGCTTTTCAGCATCGGGTAAATCGCAGGCAGGAGCGCCTGCATCACGTCGTTCAAAAGATGGCAGAAGGTGATGGCGCCGAGAATCACAAACGCGGCTCCGCCAGCTTGCGAGCGGGTAATGGTGGATTGGCTCAACGTCAAAGCCTTTCTCGTTTCCTTTGCGAGCCCGTGACCCCAAGGATTGCGTGGATTTTCCGCGCAGACATTACGACGGCGGCGGAACGCCCACCATTGCGTTTCAAGCATCGGACTTATGAGAACGTGGACCTCCAGTCCGGTTTGCCGGATGAATTTATGAGTTCAGGTCCTAATGGACAGCGTCAAATAACCCCTGATAAAATCGGCTTATGTCGAGAGCGAAAGTGCCGGTTGAAGATTTCATGACACGCCGGGTGGTGACGATCACGCCCGACACGACTTTCCTTGCGGCGGCCAAGCTGATGCTGGAACATCGGGTCGGCGGTTTGCCGGTGCTGGACGCGTCCGGCCGCATCATCGGGGTCTTCAGCGAGAGCGATCTGCTGCGCGAGGAGGGCACGGGCGACGACGGCTCGCCGTGGCTGCGAATGATGGTTGGGCCGGATGGGGAGCCTGCCGAACCGCACCGGCTCGACACGCGAAAAGTCGGAGACATCATGACGCGCGAGCCGATCACCATCGCGCCTGGCGCATCGATTGCTGAAGCCTGCCGCCTGCTGCATGAGCACCACCTCAGGCGATTGCCTGTGGTCGAGGGTGACAAGCTCGTCGGCATGATCGCGCGTGCCGATCTTGTACGCGCTGTGGCCGTGTCGGCCGAAAAAGTTTCGCCAGCGCCGATGCGCGATGCCAGCGTCGACGCGCGTCTGGCCGAACTGGAGCGGCAGATCTGGCGCGAGCGCGCGCGGGTGGTGCGGCCGTTTTGACCACCCTCGTTAGTTCTTTACGATGCAGCGTCCGCTGCATCGGCAACACTTAATCCCTCATCAGGTCTACGCCATGAACGCCGGCCCCGCATCCGCCAAGGCCCCGTCGCGCTTCACCTGGGGCGTCGCTACCTCGAACTATCAGGTCGAAGGCGCCACCAAGGAGGACGGGCGCGGGCTAGGCATCTGGGACACATATTCGGGGTTGCCCGGCAAGATCAAAAACGGCGATACGGGCGACATTGCTTGCGACCACTATCATCGCTACCGCGAAGACGTGGCGCTGATGCAGGAATTCGGAGTTGAGGCCTACCGCTTTTCGGTAGGGTGGCCGCGGATCATGCCGGAGGGCCGCGGCGCGATCAACGAAGCCGGGCTCGCGTTCTACGACCGGCTGATCGATGCAGTCATCGCCGCGGGCATTGAGCCGTGGCTTTGCCTCTATCACTGGGATCTGCCGCAGGCGCTGCAGGACAAAGGCGGCTGGACCAACCGGGATTGCGCGCAATGGTTTGCCGACTTTACCGATGTGGTCGCGCGGCGTTACGGCGACCGGGTGAAGCGCTTTGCGACCATCAACGAGCCGAGCGTGTTCACGCTGTTCGGTTTTTGCCTCGGCGGCCAGGCGCCGGGCATTGTCGACCGCAGCATGCTCTTGCGCGCCATCCATCATGTGAATCTCGGTCATGGCGCGGCAATCGACCGGCTGCGCGCAAACGTCAAGAACGCTTCGCTCGGCGCCATTCACAATTGCCAGCCATGCCGGCCGGCGACGGAAAAGCCGGAAGATCGGGTTGCGGCTGAAGCGCTCGACGCCTATTGGAACCTCGCTTTTCCCGATCCGCAGTTGCGGGGCGTTTATCCGCCCGTCATCGCAGGATTGATGACGCCTTATCTGAAGCCCGATGACCTTGAGCACATCTGCCGGCCGGTTGATTGGTTCGGGTTGAACCACTATTCGCCGCAATATGTGGTCGCGAGCGACAATAATCCGCTCGGATTGTGGTTCGGCTCAGCGCCCGCCGATGTGCCGCGGTCCACAATGGGCTGGCCGGTCGAGCCGGATGCATTCGGTGAAATTCTCACACGCATGTACAAGCGCTACGGACTGCCGATTTACGTGACGGAAAACGGCACCGCCTATGCCGACCAGCCTACGCCGGACGGCAAGGTGCCAGACGAGCCGCGCATCGCTTACTTAAAAGCCTATACCCGGGCGATGTTCGATGCGATTGCGGCCGGCGTCGACGTGCGCGGCTATTTCGTCTGGGCGTTGCTGGATAATTTCGAATGGAGCTCGGGCTACAGCGAGCGCTTCGGGCTCGTCTACGTAGACTATCCCACCCAGCGCCGGCTGCCAAAGGAATTGCTCCGCTGGTTCGCGGACCAGATCAAGACCCATTCAGCTTCGGCGGTTCCGACTGTTTGACGCGATCGAGCGCCAGCAGCAGCACGGCGACGCGGCCGGCGGCGGAGCGCCACTCCGACAGGCGCTGATAATTGTCGACCAGCCAATTGAACGCCACCTGAACTGCAACGAAGGCGGCCGACGCTTGGGTCAGTTCGCCAAGCGTCATGCTGCCTGCCAAATATTTCGGTACGCACAGAAACCAGCCAAAGACCGGTGCGAACAAAAGGTCGGTCTGCGAGACGAACGTTGTGCCCATCAATTGCCAAAGCAGTTGACGCCAGCGCAACAGCACCTGCGAAAGCGCGTCCCAAACCGTACTCTGCCGTTTGAGATCCAGATCGCTTGCCGGGTGACTACCGGACTCGCGGATCTCGTTGGCTGCCGCCAGAAACTCGGCCTCGCTCTGGCTCTGCGTCTGAATGACCGACGGGAGGTTACGGCCGATCAGCAGCATGAGGCCGGTGAAGAGGACCGCATAGATCACCGCGCCGAGGACGAGATAGCCCGGAATGGTCGCCATCAGGCCACCGACGTCAACCGTCAGCCCTCCGCCGACCGACCAGAGGACGCCGATGAAGACGCCGGCGGTCATCACCGAATTGACCAACCCCAGCGTCAAATCAACGGGTGAATCGGTGGCCGATTTTGCATCGTAAGAGATGCGGTATTCGGCATTGTTATAATCGCCGGGTACCGCTTCGAGCTTGCGATAGTGATCGTCGGCGAACCAGTTGGTGAGAATATCGGTTGTCAGCCATTGTCGCCATTTGCGTTGTGTGGTCATGCGCGCCCACACCGAAATGACGGATAAGCCGACACTCATGATCGCGAGCGGCGCAAACACTGCGACCTGGCGCCACAGCGTAGCACCGTCGTGGCGGGCGAGTGCATTGAAGAAATCGCGATTCCAGTAGTTGAGGCGGTATTGCACGGCGAGTTGCAATACCGCGATAACCACGAGGCCGAATGTCAAAGGCCATGCGATCATCGCAGACTTGCCACGCCAAAATCCGCGCGCGCTCGCCCAGAACCGGACAAGTCGCGCACGATCCGAATGACTGGCGTCCGCCATCGCCCCCCTGCACCGGCCGTCGATGTTAGGCGCACCGCGGCGGCGCCACTGCCGTTTGTTGGATCATTTCACGGCGGCGCGGCTCATGTCGAGCGGGTTGAATTACTAACGTGTGCACGGACCGAACGAGTTCGCTCTGACCGAGAAGCTCGATTACAATAAGCTTGTTTGGCGCCACCCGTCGGAATCTCACGGCACTACGTAAACGCTTTGGCCACCGGGAATGTTCTAGCTGTCAAAGCCACTTTGAATTCTATATTGTCTGCCGGCGGATTTTGCTTCCCCGGGGCCGGGAACTGTCTTGTGGCCGTGGCGTTAAGGTCACGGGGGTTATCTGGCCGGACTGCCAGAATCATTCGATTTGTCTTAAAACCATGAGCCGCTGATGCCGGCGACATCGAAAACAATTCAACCAATCGAGACGCCGAACGAGAAGGGTGACGACGAGGCCCTTGCTCAGCTTTCCATAAACACCATCCGCACACTTGCTATGGACGCGGTCCAGAAAGCCAATTCCGGCCATCCTGGCACGCCGATGGCATTGGCACCGTTGGTCTACACCATCTGGCAGAATTTTCTGCGGTTTGATCCAGACGATCCAATTTGGCCTAATCGCGACCGCTTCGTACTATCTAACGGTCACGCGTCCATGTTGCTCTACGCCGTTCTTTTCCTATGCGGCGTCAAAGCTGTGAATTCCAAATACGAACGTCTCGGTGAACCGGCGGTGTCGCTGGAGGATATTAAGCGATTTCGCCAGCTCGGCAGCAAATGTCCCGGACATCCTGAATATCACCTCACCTCAGGCGTCGAAACGACAACCGGCCCGTTAGGCCAAGGTTGCGGCAACAGCGTGGGCATGGCGCTCGCGGCGCGTTGGTTGGCGAGACGCTTGAACCGACCGGATTTTCCGATTTTTGACTATGACGTTTACGTCGTGTGCGGCGACGGCGACATGATGGAAGGCGTATCCAGCGAAGCGGCTTCGCTGGCGGGCCATCAGATGCTTGGCAATCTTTGTTGGTTCTATGACAGCAATCGTGTGACGATCGAAGGCCACACTGATCTATCGTTCAGCGAGAATGTCGAGGCGCGGTTCCTTTCATACGGCTGGAACGTGCATCACGTCGGGGACGTCAATGATCGGGCCCGGCTGTCGCAGGCGATTGATGCCTTCCGCCAGACAAAAGATACGCCGACACTCATTATCGTCGACAGCCATATTGGCTACGGCGCTCCGCACAAGCATGACACCAGCGCGGCGCACGGCGAGCCGCTCGGCGAGGAGGAAATACGTCTCGCGAAACGAAATTATGGTTGGCCTGAGGATGCGAAGTTTCTGATACCGGAGGGCGTGCGCGAGCACATGCGGGACGGCATGGGTCAGCGCGGTCGAAAGCTTCACGAGACTTGGCTCGCCCAATTCAAGTCTTATCGCGAGAAGTATCCCGATCTGGCCGAAGAGTGCGAACTCATGCAACGGCGCGAATTGCCGACAGGTTGGGACGCAGAACTGCCGAGTTTTACGGCGGACCCAAAGGGTCTGGCGACACGGGATTTATCGGGCAAGGTGCTCAACGCGATCTCATCGCATTACCCTTGGCTGATAGGTGGCGCGGCCGACCTTTCCCCGTCCACAAAGACGCGGCTCATGTTCGAAGGGGCGGGTGATCTTGAGGCTGATACGCCGGGCGGCCGGAACATGCACTTCGGCATACGCGAGCACGCCATGGGCGCCGTCGTGAATGGATTGGCGCTGTCGAAAATTCGCGCCTTTGGCGCGGGCTTTCTTATCTTTTCCGATTATATGAAGCCGCCGATCCGGCTGGGCGCTTTGATGGAGCTGCCGGTCATCTACGTCTTCACACACGACTCCATTGGCGTGGGAGAGGATGGGCCTACCCACCAACCGGTGGAACAGCTTATCGCGCTGCGGGGCATTCCCGGCCTTATCACGCTTCGTCCCGCCGATGCCAATGAAGTTGTCGAGGCCTGGCGGGTCGTTATCGGGCTGAAGCATCAGCCTGCCTGTTTGGTGCTGAGCCGCCAGCCTCTTCCGACGTTCGATCGGAAGCGCTTCGCTTCGGCCTCTGGCGTGGCCAAGGGTGCGTATGTTCTGGCGGATGCGAAGGACGGCAAGCCCACCGTGATCTTGATCGGCACTGGGAGCGAAGTGGCGCTTTGTATCGGAGCTTACGAGACCCTGACCCGGGAAGGCATCGCGGTACGTGTCATCAGCATGCCGTCTTGGGAATTATTTGAACAACAGGAACAGGCTTATCGTGAGAGCGTTCTGCCGCCCGAGGTGACGGCGCGTGTGTCGGTCGAGCAGGGTTCAGTGCTGGGCTGGGATCACTATGTCGGCATTGATGGCGCCAAGATCGGTATGCATACCTTCGGCTCGTCGGCACCGCTCAAGGACTTGCTGACAAAATTCGGATTTACGCCGGACAAGGTGGTTGCGGCGGCCAAAGAGCAGATTGCGAAGTCCAGAAGGCAGACATTATGAATCCGCTCAAACAACTCCAGCAGTACGGCCAATCGCCGTGGCTCGATTATCTGAAACGCAGCTTGGTTGAGGGCGGCGAGTTACGTCATATGATCGAGCGCGACGGACTGAAGGGTCTTACTTCGAATCCGTCGATCTTCGAGAAGGCGATCGGCGACAGCGATGAATACGCGGACGCGCTGAAACGCTTTCAGGCCGAGGCTGATCACAGCATCTCTGAGATCTACGAACATCTGGCGATTGCTGACATTCGGGGCGCCGGCGATGTGTTCCGACCGGTTTATGACGAGACAGCGACCCGCGATGGTTATGTAAGCCTCGAATGCTCACCCTATTTGGCCAACGATACCAAGGCCACCGTAGTCGAAGCAAAGCGGCTCTGGCGGGCAGTCGACCGGCCCAACTTGATGGTGAAGGTTCCAGCGACACCCGCCGGCATTCCTGCAGTCCGCGAACTGATCGGGCAGGGCATTAACATCAACATCACCTTGCTGTTCGCGGTCGATGTCTATGAACAAGTTGCTGAAGCTTACATCTCGGGATTGGAAGAATTGGCGCGTGCCGGTGGGGATATTTCCAGAGTAGGCAGCGTTGCAAGCTTTTTTGTCAGCCGTATAGACAGCGCCGTCGACAAGCGGCTCGAGAAGATCGCCGACGAGCAACTTGCCGCGCGCGTTCGTGGAAAGGTCGCGATCGCGAACGCCAAACTGGCATATGCCCGCTATCAGTCGCTGTTCGCCGGACCGCGCTGGGAAAAGCTGGCCGCGGCTGGCGCGAAAACGCAGCGCCTGCTCTGGGCCTCCACCAGCACCAAGAACCCCGCATACCGGGATACGATGTACGTTGAAGCGCTGGTCGGGCCACGGACCGTTGACACCATACCGCCTGCGACAATGGACGCGTTTCGCGACCATGGCGTTGTTACGCCGGGCGCGATTGAGCAAGACGTGGCGGGCGCACGCGACGTAATTGCCACGCTCGATCGATACGGCATATCCCTGAAAGAGATCACCGACGAACTCGTCACCGAGGGCGTTCAGCAATTCGCTGATGCGTTCGACAAATTGTTCGGTGTAATCGCCGCTCGCCGCCGTGCACTGGCAGACGGCGACAACAAACGCTTCACCATTGCCTTAGGCTCTGCGCAGCTCAAATCCGCCTTCGACGAGGAAATGGAAATCTGGCGCAAGGAGGGGCGTATTCGGCGTCTTTGGGCCGGCGACAAGACACTGTGGACCGGGACGGACGAAGCCAAGTGGCTCGGATGGCTTCATATCATAGACGATGAACTGAAAGATGTTGAGCGGCTGCAACGGTTCGCGGACGGAATAAAACAGCGCGGCTTCAGCGATCTGGTTTTGTTGGGTATGGGCGGATCGAGCCTGGGGCCGGAAGTTTTGGCATGCACTTTTGGCCGGCAGTCGGGTTGGCCTCGATTCCATATGCTCGATAGTACCGACCCCGCGCAGATCCACGCAATCGAGAAGGCGATCGATCTCGACAAGACGCTATTCATCGTTTCCTCAAAATCGGGGAGCACGCTCGAGCCCAATATCTTCATGGATTACTTTTTCGATCGCGTCAGCTCGGTGCGCGGGAAGGATAAAGCGGGACAACACTTCGTCGCTGTCACTGACCCAGGCTCGTCACTAGAGCGCCGCGCGAAGGAATTGCATTTTGCGGACATCTTCCTCGGCATAGGTTCCATCGGCGGGCGTTACTCCGTGTTGTCGAAATTCGGTTTGGTGCCGGCGGCGGCGATCGGCATCGATGTCAAACGCTTCCTGCAGACCACGCAATTGATGGAGACGACCTGCGGCGCAGATGTGCCGCCGGCCGAAAATCCCGGCGTGCAACTAGGCATCGCAATGGGCATTGCGGGCGCCCGGTTCGGCCGTGACAAAGTAACGATCATTGCATCGCCAGGAATCGCTGATCTTGGGGCATGGCTTGAGCAGCTCCTTGCGGAGAGTACGGGTAAGCATGGTCGGGGACTGATTCCGCTCGCCGATGAGCCGCTTACGACACCATCGTATTATGGGAACGATCGGTTCTTCGCATATCTTGAGCTTGACGGCGGCGGCGACCCCTCACAAAGGCACGCCGTTGAAGGTCTCGAAAAGGCCGGGCATCCGGTTGTGCGGATTAAAATGAAGGACAAATGGCACCTCGGTCAGGAGTTCTTCCGCTGGGAAATCGCGACGGCAGTCGCGGGCGCGGTTATTGGCATCAATCCGTTCGATCAGCCGGACGTCGAGGCGAGCAAGGAAAAAACGCGAGCGTTAATGCAGGAATACGAGAAGTCGCATCGCCTGCCGGAGCAGGCGCCGATCTTTCGCGAAAATGGCGTGGCACTTTATGCCGATCCGCGTAACGCATCAGAGCTAGGCCGCCACAACACGCTGTCGGGGTATCTGAAGAGCCATTTCGAGCGCGCACATGCAGGAGATTATGTGGCTCTCCTGGCCTATATCGAACGCGACAAGTCACATACCAAAGCGCTGACTGGGATACGCGTGCAGGTCCGCGATCACACCCGGGCGGCGACTTGTCTGGGCTTCGGGCCGCGCTTCCAGCATTCCACCGGACAGGCCTACAAAGGCGGTCCAAATTCCGGGGTATTCTTGCAGATTACGTGCGTCGATTCCAACGACATCGAGGTTCCCGGCCACTCGTACAGTTTTGGCGTGGTGAAGGCGGCCCAGGCGAGCGGGGATTTCGACGTCCTGGTTGAGCGCGGCCGCCGCGCACTGCGCGTCCATCTCAAGAACGTCGATTCGGGTTTGACCGAGCTCGCTCGCGCGGTGGACGCGGCGTTTGAATAATACGTCTGTGGAGAGCGAGCCTATGCAGATCGCCATCATCGGGCTGGGCCGCATGGGCGGTAACATGGCCCGCCGGTTGATGAAGGCAGGGCACCAGTGTGTCGTGTTCGATGCTAATCCGAAACCTCGCGAGGCGTTGGCCAAAGAAGGCGCCACGCCGACTGGTTCTCTGGAAGATCTGGTTAAGACGCTGAGCGAAAAGCCCCGAGTTCATCTGGGTCATGCTGCCCGCCGGGCAGATAACCGAAGAGACGGTGGAGCATCTCGGCGGGATTTTGGACGGCGGCGACATCATTATTGACGGCGGGAATTCCTTCTACAAAGACGACATCCGTCGCGCCAGGCAGTTGGCGGGCAAACGCATCCGCTACGTCGATTGCGGCACGTCCGGTGGAATCTGGGGTATCGAGCGCGGCTATTGCATGATGATCGGCGGGCCGAAAGAGGCGGTCGATCATCTTGATCCGATTTTCTCAGCGCTCGCTCCCGGCCGCGGCGATATTCCACGCACGCGGGGGCGCGTGGATGGCGATAGCCGCGCCGAGCGCGGTTACATTCACGCGGGCCCATCCGGAGCCGGTCACTTCGTCAAAATGGTACATAACGGGATCGAGTATGGGTTGATGCAGGCGTACGCGGAGGGTTTTGACATTCTCCGGAACAAGGACTCCGGCGACCTTCCAGAAGACGAACGGTTTACTCTGAACTTGGCGGATATTGCAGAGGTCTGGCGGCGCGGTAGCGTCATCTCATCTTGGCTACTCGATCTGAGTGCCGCTGCGCTGGCGAAAGATCCGCATTTGAAAGGCTTTTCAGGCTTCGTCCAGGATTCGGGCGAAGGCCGATGGACGGTCGAGGCCGCCATCGAAGAAGCGGTGCCAGCCGAAGTGATCACGACTGCGCTGTTCACCCGTTTCCGCTCGCGGCAGGATCACACCTTCGCTGAGAAAATGCTTTCCGCGATGCGCCTCGGCTTCGGCGGCCATGTTGAGGGTCGAGAGCCGATTGATCCAGAACCAGAGCCGAGTGCTTCGCAACGAACCTCGGCCCAGAACGCGGCCGAGTAGCGTCATGCTCGACAAACCTCCGGCTCGCACGCCGCATGCCGCGAAGTTGATTGCTTGCCCGCCACGGCGACAAGCTAAACCGACCGATCCCTGTGCCATGGTGATTTTTGGCGCAACCGGCGATCTGACCAAGCGGCTTGTTGTACCGGCGCTTTACAATCTGCTGCGCACCAGCGTCTTGCCAAAGCAGTTCGCGCTGATCGGCGTTGCCCGCTCTGACGAAACCGTAGAAAGCTGGCGTGATCAGCTTTACGACATGCTGAAAAGTTTTGTCGGCCGTGCCGGAGCGGAATTCAACGCCGACCATATCGACGAAGACGCCTGGAAGCAGTTGGCGGCAAAGATGACGTATGTCCGCGGCGACCTGACCAAGCCGGAGCTCTACGACAATCTGCGCAATGTTCTCAGCCAGGCGGAGAAGACCCACGGCACCCGCGGGAACGTCATCTTTTATCTCGCGATCGCCGACCGCCTATTCGGCGCCGTCGTCGAGCAACTCGGCAAGGCGAAGCTCACCGATCAGAGCGAAGACCAGAGCGGCAAGCGTTCATTTTGGCGGCGCGTCGTCATCGAAAAGCCGTTTGGCCACAGCCTCGACTCCGCGCGCAAGTTGAACGCCAGCATCCAGCGCACATTGCACGAGGATCAGATCTTTCGGATCGATCATTTTCTCGGCAAGGATACGGTTCAAAACATTATGGCGTTCCGCTTCGCCAATGGTTTGTTCGAACCGATCTGGAATCGCGATCGAATTGACCACGTGCAGATCACGGCGGCGGAAACGGTCGGTGTTGAAGAGCGAGGCAGCTTCTATGAGGCAACTGGCGCGCTCCGTGACATGGTGCCGAACCATCTGTTCACGTTATTATCGATGGTTGCCATGGAGCCGCCCATCGGTTTCGACGCAGCCGCGATCCGTTCAAAGAAGGCCGAGCTGTTAGCTGCGATTCCGGCTGTTGACGTCGCGGAAGCGGTACGAGGCCAGTATGGCGCGGGCGTGGTCCTTGGCAAACAGGTGAGGGCGTATCGCCAAGAACCGGACGTTGCCGGAGATTCGAATGTTGAAACCTATGTCGCGATGCGTGTGGAGATCGACAACTGGCGGTGGGCGCGAGTGCCTTTTTATCTGCGAACCGGCAAACGGCTGTCGCGGCGGAGCACTGAGATAGCAATTTGCTTCAAACAAGCGCCCTACGCGGCCTTCCAAGATACCCCGGTCGATTCGTTGCGTCCCAATTGGCTGGTTATGAGCATCGCGCCCGACGAAGACATCTCGCTGCAATTCGAGGTTAAGCGTCGAGGTCCGGTGATGGATCTTGCGGCCGTGAAGATGGATTTCCGCTACGATGATTGGTTTCGCAAAGAACCCAACGTCGGATACGAGACGCTGCTCTATGACGTCATGATCGGCGATCCGACGTTGTTCATGCGCGCCGATATGGTCGAGCAGACTTGGCGCATCGTTCAGCCGGTGCTGGATGCCTGGACCAGCAAGCGCGGGAGTGATCTCGCGATCTACCCGGCGGGAAGCGCGGGGCCGGTTGAGGCCGACGCACTGTTGGCGAAGGATGGCCGGCGATGGCGCACCATCGATGGCGACGACGAGCGGATTCCGCAATGAGAGCATCCCGGCCGTCTTCGTTCAAATGTTCGGCTGTGATTTCCGATGTCGATGGCACTCTCGTGGCCGACGACAAAATACTAACCCCGCTTGCCCAAGTCGCGGCGACTGAACTGCGAGCAAACGGCATTATTCTCTCGATCGTGAGCAGCCGGCCGCCGCGCGGCCTCCAAATGTTGATCAGTTCGCTCGGAATTACGGCGCCTGTTGCCGGCTTCAACGGCGGCGTGCTCGCGTCGCCGGATCTATCCGTCATTTCCACACATGTACTGCCCGCCGGCGTCGCGCGCGCCGCGGTCCAGATGCTTAAAGCGCGCCAGGTCCAAGTTTGGGTCTTCAGTGGTCCCGATTGGCTCGTGCGCCAGTCCGATGCTCCTTACGTTGAACTGGAAGAGCGTACGGTCGGTTTTGGACCGGTGGTCGTTGATGATTTCTCGGTGGGCCTTGGTAGCACTGCCAAAATCGTGGGCGTCAGTCCGGATTTCGAACGGCTCGCTCAATGCGAGTACGACCTGCGTATGTCGCTCGCCGATCAAGCTTCCGTGGTGCGGTCACAACCGTACTACCTCGACATCACCCACCCGCTTGCCAACAAGGGCGCTGCCGTGGCGGAGATCGCGAAGCTCTTGGGTCTTCCGTTGAGGGAAATCGCGACCATTGGCGACAGCGCCAATGATGTCGCGATGTTTGAACGAAGCGGTCTCAGTATCGCCATGGGGAACGCCACTCCGGAGGTGCAGCAGCGGGCCGATTTCGTCACGGCGACCAACCGAGAAGATGGCTTTGCGCACGCGATGACGCACATCATTCTCGGTGGCAGCCGGGCTAAAGCGGCGAAAGCGGGTGGCCGTGCATGACCGCAGTCGATCGGACAGCATCTAAAATCTCACTTGTGCTGGCTGACGTCGACGGCACGTTGGTCACGTCAGAGAAAGTGCTGACGCCGCGCGCAAAGACTGCCGTAGAAGCTTTGCGAAGCGCCGGCATTGCCTTTGCGATCACCAGCGGCCGGCCACCCCGCGGCATGGCGATGCTGATCGATCCGTTGGCGTTGCGAACGCCGATCGCCGGCTTTAACGGCGGAATCTTCGTTAAGCCGGACATGACCATCATCGAAGAACGCGTGCTTGCCGCCGACACAGCCAGACGCGCGCTGCAGGTCATTCTCCAAAACGGCATGGATGCCTGGGTCTATCGTGGCAACGACTGGTTTATACGCAAACTCGACGCACCCCATGTCGCGCGCGAACAATGGACCGTCAAATTTCCGCCGAGGGTCGTCGGCGATCTCGAACCGATGCTCGATGAGGCGGTCAAGATCGTAGGCGTGAGCGACGATTACGATCTGGTCGCACGTTGCGAAAAGCAAGCGCAAGACGTGCTCGGCGCAAACGCATCGGCTGCTCGTTCGCAACCTTACTACCTCGATGTCACGCATCCGGATGCCAATAAGGGAGCCGTCGTTACGGCGCTGTCAAAAATGCTCGCCGTGCCGGCCAGCGAAATCGCGACGATCGGGGACATGCCGAACGACGTTTTGATGTTTCGGAAAAGCGGGCTGAGCATCGCCATGGGCAACGCCAGCCCGGAGGTGCAGGCCCAAGCGAATGTCGTGACTGACTCCTACGACGACGAAGGTTTTGCCAAGGCGATGGAGCGTTTCATCCTTCCGGGCGTTAGCTCGACGTTGCCGAGAGCATCATGAGGCCCATTGTGGTCGCGCCGTCGATTCTCGCCGCCGACCTTCGGCGGATCGGTGAGGAAGTCGAGGCGGTCGATCGGGCCGGCGCCGATTGGATCCACGTCGATGTCATGGACGGCCGGTTCGTACCCAACATATCCTTTGGTCCTGCGATCGTCGAAGCGGTGCGCCGCTCGACCGCAAAGCCCCTCAACGTACATCTGATGATTGTTGAACCTGAGCGCTACGTTGCCGATTTCGCGAAGGCGGGGGCTGATCACTTGCTGGTCCACGCGGAGCCGTCGTCGACCATCCATCTCCATCGCGTTTTGTCGCAGATTCGCGAGCTGGGCAAGAAGGCTGGCGCCGTTCTCGATCCGGCCAGTCCCGTTGCCATGGTCGAGTACGTGCTGCATTTGTGCGACGTGATCCTGGTGATGACCGTCAATCCCGGATTTGGCGGCCAAAAGTTTCTGCCCGAGATGCTGCCGAAGATCCGTGAATTGCGGCAGCTGTGCCAGTCGCGGCGGCTCGATCCATGGATTGAGGTTGACGGCGGAGAGAACGCGGAGAACGCCGCGCTGGCTGTCGCGCACGGCGCGGACGCGATTGTCGCTGGTTCGGCGATATTTGGATCGCGCGACTACGCAGCGGCCATCAGCGGAATTCGCGACGGCGCGCCGCGCGCGAAGATGGTCGCACAATGAGCGCCGCGCTATCGGCCGATATCAGGACCTTCCAAGACGCCGACGCTTTGGCGTGCGATGTTGCCGAATGGCTGTGCGGGCTTGCCCAAGCAAGCGACCACGCCTTCTCGGTAAATCTTTCCGGAGGTTCAACGCCGCGGCGGCTGTACGAGCGGCTTGCTTCGCCCGAAATCGCAGCGCGCTTTCCCTGGAATCGCACGCACTGGTTCTGGGGTGACGAACGGTTCGTGCCGCATGATCATCCCGACAGCAACTTTGGAATGGCCCGAGACGCCTTCCTGTCGCGGGTACCCGCTCCGAAGGAAAACATTCACGCCGTGGTTACCGAGGGCGTGACTCCGGATCAGGCAGCGGCCGCCTACGAAACAACGCTTCAGCGCTTTTACGGCAGCGGCACGCTCGATCCGGCCCGGCCGCTGTTCGATGTTACGTTGCTCGGAATTGGAGATGATGGTCACACCGCCTCGTTGTTCCCAGGTCAGCTGGCATTGAAGGAAACCAAGCGTTGGGTCGTCGCAGTCATCGGTGCCAAGGCCGAAGCCCGTATCACGTTGACGTATCCGGCGCTCGACAGCAGCATGGACCTCGCATTCCTGGCGACCGGGGAGGCGAAGAAGCAAGTCGTGGCCCGCGCCGAAGCGAGAGACCGGACGATTCCCGCCGGAGCTATTCGCCCGGTCGGGCGCCTCCACTGGTTTACTGACCGCGCGGCAGCTCCGGAGTGAGCGACATGGTGTCCGCACCGACCAAACCGACGAACAATGCATCGCTACAGACAGCTCCCTCCGTGCTGATTATTATGGGGGTTTCAGGCAGCGGGAAATCAACCATCGGCGCACTTCTTGCTGCCCGCCTGGGATGGGAATTCGAGGACGCGGATTGGCTTCATCCGGCGGCCAATGTCGAGAAGATGCACAGCGGCATTCCGCTGACCGATGAGGATCGTCGGCCGTGGCTCGAAGCCGTCGCCGGTTGGATCGATCATTGCCGTGATTCGCACGGACATGGCGTCGTCGCATGCTCGGCTTTGAAACGGCGCTACCGCGACATTTTGATCGGCGATCGTCCCGACGTCGGCTTGGTCTACCTTAAGGGCGATGAAGAATTGATCGCTCGCCGCATCGCGACCCGTCATGAGCATTTCATGCCCAGCAGCCTGCTTCACAGTCAGTTCGAAGCGCTTGAAGAACCTGGACCAGACGAAAATCCGATTGTGATCTCGATCGAGCCGCGGCCTAGCCAAATTGTAGAGCAAATTATCTCGGTGCTGAACACACGCCAAGGATCAGAGGCGCCGCCCTTGCGCTCATCCTTCAGCGGCACATGAGAGTGCGGCTCGGAGGGCTCGCGGAGCGTATCCTGAATCTATCAGGCAAAAACCATAAAGCATCCGGCAGGATATTATTCGCGCATCGCATCGGAGCCGTCGGTCTGCTTGATGTCATGCTATTGGACGAGCTTCCCTCCTGAAATTCGCCTATTCGCCGCCCGGAGCGATAGCAACAGTCAACCTCGCGATAGATTGAGTTAGACGTAAAATCGAATCTATTGAACGATGGTGTGGTCGATACTTTTGGATCGATCGACGATGATCGACGGTCACCTCGACGGACAATTCTCCAGGTTGAGCCCGCACTCGCTGTTCCGCAGCGTCGATCCCCTGGATCGATATGTTCGGATCAAGCCACCCTTTTCCGCACGGCCTCCCTCGGGTCAGAAGTCCGCGCAGTGCCCGAAGGCCAGCAGACTACTTCTGCGCTGCACTCCTGTATGCTTTCCGTTTCTTTCCTGCCTTTCGAATTCCCTCCCAACCGATACAAAGGTATCGGCGACACCATCGTTCAATGGCTTTGCAGGGGTGCTCTGCGCACATCCTGCAGGTGCGGCAATGCGGGGGAAAATCAGAATGCCAGAGTCCGAAATTCGCATAGCTCTGGAGCGCCATTGGGCGGCTTCAGACGCGAATGATTTTGACACCGAGCATCAAATTTACCGGGAAGACGCGGTCCTTGAGTATCCGCAATCCGGCGAACGAATCCGCAGCCGCAAAAACATTCAGGCCTCGCGCATGGCGCAGCCCAATTACAAGCGGTTTTCCGTGCGACGAATTGTTGGCGCCGGCGACCTCTGGGTAACTGAATTCGTTCTTAGCTACGATGGAAAGCCGTCATACACGGTCAGTATCATGGAGTTTAAGGATGGAAAGGTCGCCAGGGAGACCCAATATTTCGGCGACCCGTTTCCACCTGGTCCGTCTCGTGCCCAGTGGGTCGAGCGAATGTACGACGCCGACAGCCCGGTGGTCGACAAGCATCAAGTATGAGGTCGCTGGCCAACCAACGTTACGGACATCGAATGGCTCTCTGTGAGAACGACCGACACTTGACTGTTGCCGAGGTCGATCCGGCCTTCCGCTATGACGTACTGGAAGGCCTCTCTAGGCGGACGCGGGCAATTCCGGCGCGCTGGCTTTACGACCACTCCGGCTCCGAGCTTTTTGAAGCGATCACTGCATTACCGGAGTATTACCCGACCCGGACCGAGCGTTCGATCCTTTCAGCGGCGGCAAACGAGATCGCCGCCTTGACCAGAGCGGGACGCGCAATCGTCGAATTCGGATCGGGATCGTCTGCCAAGACACCGATTTTACTGTCGGCGGTAAGCCCGGGCGCATATGTGCCGATCGACATCTCGATCGACTTTCTTTGGGAGTCGGTGGAGCGTCTCGCTGGCATGTTTCCAAATCTCGCCATCTACCCCGTCGAGGGTGACTTTACCGGTGCGGTGCAACTCCCGCCGGCCGTCGGAAATATGCCCCGGCTTGGCTTCTTTCCTGGATCAACAATCGGCAACTTGCTGGTACCAGCCGCGGTCGATCTGTTGCGTTCGATGGCGAAGACTCTGGGCCGCGGTTCAATGCTGCTCATTGGCATCGATCGCATCAAAGATACAAATGTGCTCGTGCCTGCCTATGACGACAAGCAGGGAGTAACGGCGGCATTCAACCTTAACCTTCTGCATCGGATCAACCGCGAACTCAGGGGCTCTGTACCGGTGGATGCGTTCCGTCATCTCGCGCGATGGAACGAGGCTGAGACGCGTATCGAAATGCATCTCCTTGCCGCCCGCGACGCCCGCTTTGCGGTTGAGGGCCGTTACTTCTCGATGGCGAAGGGCGAGACGATTCACACCGAAAACAGCCTGAAATACGGGCCGCGCGAGGCCAGCGTGCTTCTGCGGGCCGGCGGCTGGACTCCGATCGCGGGTTGGACCGACGACCAGGAGCTATTCTCAGTGATCCTCGCGAAAGAAGGAACGGCGCAATCGGACGATTTTGCGAAACCATCGCCGGACGTCGCGGCCGAAAAGCCCGCGTTTCGCCAAATGATATCGGTTGGGAACTAACATGAAACCGGGTTACCGCCTTGGAATCTTGCAATCTCGTGAGGTTTCGGCACTGGGGGAATGCCATGATTGACGTTGTGACCGCTCCCTACGGCGCACTGCTGCTTCGCCTGTGTCTTGGTGTCATGTTTGCGGCCCATGCCCTGCTCAAGTGGCGTGTGTTCACGGCGCCCGTTGAGGTCGAGTTCTTTAAATCGTTGGGTCTGCCCGGCTGGCTCCTTTACGTCACAATCACAATGGAATTGCTCGGTGCGGCCGGTCTGATCTTCGGCATTTATCCACGCTACGTTGCCCTGTTGCTCGTTCCGGAAATGATCGGAACGATTGTGACCGTTCACGGGAAAAACGGTTGGGAATTCACCAACAAGGGTGGCGGCTGGGAGTATCCGGCATTCTGGGCGGCCGCCTTGCTGGTGCTGTTTCTTCTTGGCGATGGAGCCTGGACGCTGGTGCCGTCGCCCGACCTTCATCTCCTCACCGCAATGCTGCGGTAACGAACGCAATCGTCTGCCAACATTTGGATCACAAAAGTGAGCGCTGCGCGCGGAGAGCTGAAATGATCGATTTGCTTTTCAAGGGGGTCGGCTGGACCGACATCGCGTTCCTTCTGAACCGTGTCGCGGTTGGGGCGTTCTTTCTATTCTCGGGTTACCACAAGCTCTTCAACGCGCCGCGTCATCGCATGTTTACCGACGAGCTAAAGGCCCTGCACGTTCATGCGCTTGGAATAAATCAGTGGTGGGTGCCACTCGTCGAGTTCTCGGCTGGCGGGGCAGTGGTCATCGGGCTCCTCGCGCCGCTCGCCGCGCTTGGCCTGCTTGTCGTCATTCTGGTCGCCTGTGCGACATCGGGACGGCAGCGAATAAAAACTTACAAGCCGATTGATGAGGCAGACCGGATCGACGATTGGCTGTATTTGCCGGAAACCTTGTACGCTTTCATGCTTCTGCTGGTTATCTCTGCCGGCGCCGGACCATACAGCGTCGATTCCGCGATTGTCGCACGCATGCATTGATCGATCGGGTCGATTCCCATGATTGTCACGACATTTCCAAGGGCTGTGCGGGTTATCGAGCACACGTTGATACCGTTGAAAGACGGCACGACTCTGGCGGCGCGCATCTGGTTGCCGGAGGATGCTGAACAGAATCCAGTACCTGCAATCCTTGAGTATCTCCCGTATCGCAAGCGCGACGGGACTTACGAACGTGACGCGCTCACTCATCCCTATCTCGCGGGTCACGGTTACGCGGGCGTGCGCGTCGACCTTCGAGGCTGCGGGGAATCGACGGGCTTGTTGTTCGACGAATACGCCAAGCAGGAACAAGACGATGGCGTGGAGCTCATCGCGTGGCTGGCGGCACAGCCCTGGTGTAACGGGGCCGTTGGGATGATGGGAATTTCCTGGGGCGGGTTCAACGGCCTTCAGATCGCGGCGCGGCGTCCGCCAGCACTCAAAGCAATCGTAACCATCTGTTCGACCGACGACCGGTATGCCGACGACGCGCACTACATGGGCGGCACGTTTCTGACCACCGCCGGACTTGAGTGGGCCTTTTTCTTTTTCAGTTTGATGTGCCTGCCGCCCGATCCGGCGCTGGTTGGCGATAGCTGGCGGGGGATGTGGCTGGAGCGCCTGGAGAACATACCGCTGTTCCAGGACAATTGGCTGCAGCACCAACGACGCGATGCGTATTGGAAACACGGATCGGTGTGCGAGGACTACGCAGCAATCCAATGCCCGGTTTACGCCGTCGGTGGCTGGACCGATGGTTATAAGAACGCAATCCCGCGGCTTCTCGATCGACTGAAGGCGCCTCGCAAGGGTCTCATCGGGCCATGGGGACATGCCTATCCGCACTTTGGAATGCCCGGCCCCCAGATCGGATTCCTCCAGGAAATGCTGCGCTGGTGGGACCATTGGCTGAAGGGCGTCGATACCGGCGTGATGGATGAACCAATGCTGCGTGCGTGGATGACGGAAAGCGTCAAACCGGCGACCCACCACGACGCACTGCCGGGCCGGTGGATTGCTGAACCTTCGTGGCCGCCGGCAGGAATCAAGCCGCGGCGTCTGTTCTTGACCGATGAGGGGCTGCGACAAGCCGCGACACCTTTGACGGCTCGGGCCGTGTGCTCGCCGCAGACGGTTGGCAAGTGTGGGGGCTATTGGGTGCCATTCGGTCGCGGGCACGATCAGGCCGGCGACCAGCAAGAAGACGACGCCCGCGCGCTCACTTTCGATACGCTGCCACTTGCGGAGCCGATCGAGATCCTTGGCGCTCCGATCGTTACCCTCGATCTCGCATCCGATCGGCCGATCGCGAATCTGGTGGTTCGGTTATGCGATGTGCACCCGTCTGGTAAATCGCTGCGTGTCAGCTATGGTGTCCTCAACCTCACGCATCGCGAGAGCCATGAAGAGCCCGCCTTGCTGGCGCCAGGTGAGCGCTACCGCGTACGCGTCCAGCTCAATGACGCAGGTTCGGTATTTCCAGCCGGCCACAAGGTGAGGCTTGCGATATCGACAACTTACTGGCCGATGATCTGGCCCAGTCCGGAGACGGCGACGCTGCGGATCTTTGCCGGCACGCTCGATCTCCCGCAACGCTTACCCGACGTCGCGGACGCGAGCCTCGCGCCTTTTCCTGAGCCGGAGACAGCGCCACCAGACAAGCCAACCATCTCTCGCCGCGATGGCGTGCGGATTGAACGCATCGACCGTATCGGTCTGGAATCCGGTACTCAGGACAAGACGGAGTATCACGTCGAGGACAACGATCCGCTCAGCGCATTTGCCGAGCTGCGCCACACTCAGAACTCTGTCGCGAGACGAATGGCAAATCCAGGTCGAGACGCAGCTGCGAATGTCATCAACGAGCGATGCCTTCCTGCTGCAAGGAAGTTTGCGCGCCTGGGACGGCGCGAAAGAAGTGTGTCGTCGCGACTGGGAACGCTCTATTCCTCGAGATTTCATGTGATGGATCTGAAGCAAAGGGAGTCGTCTATGAACCAGGTACAAGTCGAGCAGAAAACCTATCAGATGCCGCCGAAGGAAGGGATTACGATCGCGCACTTTCTCACCGTCGCCGACGTCGAGCGATCGCTTCGATTTTACGAGAAGGTGTTTGGTGGCCGCATCGCGAGCAAGGGCGACAGCGAAGGCGCGCCGGGATACATCCAGATCGCCAATACCTGGCTCATCGTTAACGTCGGCGGCGGTCCGACGCCCGATAAGCCGACGGTAATCCTCCGCGTCCCTCCCGACCCCGATAAAGTCAGTAGCTTCATGAATATCCGCGTTGCGGATATTGAAGCGTGTTACAAACTTTGGCGAAGTCGAGGCGCCGAGTTTCTCACGGAGCCGAAGCCCAAATACGGCGAGACGCGCTGCTACATTCGCGATCCTGATGGCTATATTATTGAAGTTGGGCAGAGCAATCCGGGCGTCACTTACGGATAGACGGCGCGCCTTCGGTCCGCTCTCGTTGCTGAACAATTAAAAGCAAGGGAAAATCGGAGAGAAGAGTATGAAGTCCGAGAGGGAAGGTATCAACCCGGCGGCCAAGCCCAGCGGAACAGGTTGCGTCGAATGCTCTCCGGGCGGGTGGTGGTTGCATCTTCGCCGATGTGCCGAATGCGGTCACATCGGCTGCTGCGATAGTTCACCAAGTCAGCACGCATCGAAACACCACGCCGCTACGGGTCACCCCGTCATCACGAGCTTCGAGCCCGGCGAGCATTGGTTTTATGACTATCGTACGCAAGAGTTCTTCGACGGCCCGAAGCTTCATGCCCCTCAGTCGCATCCGACGGATCAACCGGTACCTGGACCAGCCGGAGCGGTGCCTTCAAACTGGAAAACGCTGCTTCACGAATAGGGACGGGTCTTCGGTCCGCTGCAAGCGTCGCGGACGAGCGCCGCGAGCATCGGCGTTGCTCTCGTGTCCGCCATAGGTCACCGAGTTACATCGCCGCGGCAGGTAGGGTGAACTGCAGGATCGTGCCCTGTGGAGCGGCCGTCGTAGCCCATAATTTCCCTCCGTGCGCCTCTATGATGGTGCGACAGATGGACAGACCCATTCCTAAGCCGTCGGGCTTTGTGGTGTAGAACGCGTCAAATATGCGTTCAAGCTTTGCCGCGTCCACGCCTGGGCCGGAGTCCTGCACCGCAATAAGAACATCGCCGGACTCAGCCCTAGAGGTCGTGACTATCAGCTGTCGGGGACGATCATCGACGGTGCTCATTGCATCCATACCGTTTCGGATAAGATTGAGGAGCACCTGCTGAAGCTGGACCTTATCGCCTTTCACCGGGGCAAGGTTATCCGCAAATTCTGCCCGAACGATAACTCCGCCGCTTTGAAATTCTCTTTGCGATAGCGAGATTATGTCATTCGAAGCCTCGTTCAGATTGACCAGCTCGTTAGGCGTTTCCTTCCTGGCGAAAAGCGTGCGTAGTCGCGCGATGATGTCCGCCGCGCGATTGGCGTCGCGGATTGTGCGCCTCGCGGTTTCCAATGCGCCAGCAATGTTTGGTGGATCGGCGGCCAGCATCCGCGCAAACGTGCTTGCATTGGTCACAATGCCTGAGAGCGGTTGATTGACTTCGTGCGCTATCGAGGCCGACAACTGGCCGATGGTCGCCACGCGGTTCACGTGTGCGAGCTCCATTTGTACCTCGTGGTAACGCCGTTCGCTTTCGCGCGCCGCTGCTTCCGCCTGCTTGCGGTCGGTCAGGTTGACGACGAAGGCGACGCCCTGGTGTCGGATTTCGCCGAAGGTCGCCGCGCCCACAAGCACCGGCACGCGGCTGTTGTCTTTCCGAGAATACTCCATCTCGAAAGGCCTGCAGGTTCCTGTCGAAGCGAGCTCCGCCAAGCCACGTTCTACAGCTCCGCCCCATTCGGGAGTGGCCAGGGCGGTCCAGCGAAGTCGACCCGAAATGAGATCGTCGCGGCTATATCTCACGATGTCGAGAAAGGCGTCGTTGGCCTCCAAGATGCGACCGTCAAAATCAAAAATGCATATCCCGACGATATTGGAGTCGACGAGGCGTCGAACCTTCGCTTCCCGTTCTTGAAGATCGCTATAGAGACGCGTGTTTTCCAGCGAGATTGCCGCTTGTGCTGCCAGCAGTTCCAGGATTGCGATCCGAGCGGGTGTGAACGCGTGCGAAGTCAACCCGTTTTCGAGGTAGAGAATGCCGGTCAATTGCTGTTGCTTGATCAGCGGAAGGCAGAGGATCGACTTCGATTGTTGGTCGCGCAGATAATCGTCCGCAGAGAACAGGTTCGACTTGGAGGCATCATCGAGAATCACGCTTTCGTGCGTGCGGATAACATAGCGGACGAGGGATTTGGGAGAGTTGATCCTAGTGATCGGCTCCTGGCGCATCGTGACTTCAATCTGATCGCCGGCCGTCCGCGCCTCAGCCTGGATCAGATATTCATCCCCTGCCGGCAATATCAAAAGGCCGCGATCCGCACCTGCGTTTTCGATCGCGATCGTCATCAGCCGCTCGATTAACTTCGGCAGCACGATCTCGCTCGACAAGGCCTGAGAAGCCTTGACCACACTCGCGACGTCGAGCTGCTGGAGCGGGGAGCCAGTGGCGGCTACAGAACGCTGTGCCACAGGACCCGCCAAATATGGATAAAGCCGATCGAGTTGCCGCACTTTGCCGTCGGCGCCCCAGCGGAGATAGCAGTCCTTCGCGTTCCGTATATAGGCGTCGGCAATACTCTCGACGCCGCGCGCCGCGTAGAATCGTGCTGCCACCTCGTAGGCCACGCCTTCGTTCTGCACGAAACCATGCTCGCGGGCTGAGCGAATGGCCTGCTCGTAAAGGCGCATGGCATCGGCGTCTCGCCCTTCGAGACGAGCGATCTCCGCTGACACCAGCGCGTGCTTGTCGGCGAACGTCGGAGGATAGCTTTCGGCCCACTCACGCAGTTGTTCCTGATGTTCTCTCAGGAGTTCGCGCCACGCGTGCCGATCATCGGCTGATGCTGTCTCATAGAGCGCCAACAGCGTCAATGCGGTGTAGTAGAAGTAGTCGAGCTGCGCCGGCATTAGGCCGGCGGTGGCTGCAAGCATCGGCTTCGCATTGTCGGCCGCCGCCAGCGCCTCGGCGTACTCGCCTGACAGGAATCGCGCCTTCAGCTTGACGATCCAATACCAGGAGATCGTCATGAGGTTCCGACCCCCGGTGATCTGAACCTCGAACGCGGCCTCGTCGAACTGCGCATCACTGAAGGTGGAGAAGGTTGCGGTTCTGCCCTGCATAGTGGCGATGAAGCGCTGGTGGCTTATGATAATGTCCGCAGCGTCGCGGTACCTGGCCTTTTGGACGAATTCCAGCCCTGTCTCCAATTCGCGCCAAACCACATCAAGCGGGTCGTTCCGAACGAGGAGGTGTGCGATGGTTTCGTACACGCTCAAGCAAGCGTAGGTAAGATCGCCGGTATCAATCGCAGCGCGAAAGGCGGTCTGGCCGAAATCGATCGCGGTCGCGATCGGCCGCGTCCAGGGGGCAACTACGCCAGAGGCGACGTAAACTTTCGCCCGATTTGCGATGAAGCCGTGCTTCTCGACCAAGTCGCATGCAAGCTTGGCGAAACGATAGCCATCACGGTAACGGCGAAAGCGGTCCCACCCAAGTATAAAGCCCAGATTGGAGAAGGCGTATGCGGAATCTGTGCTTATGCCGTGCTGCAGGCTGATCTTCACCATGCGGAATGGCAGCAAGCAAAACAAACGTTGGTCGGCAAAGTAGGCGGGGGCAGTAACAATCGATAACACCTGCGTGGCGGCCACCAGCTCCGGGTCGGTCATCAGCGGCAGATCGATAAGGCTTTCGATCGAGCGCGCGTCGAGAGCTTGCCCTAGCGTCTCGTATTCGGCTTTGACCTGATCCTCGGTCGGATGCGCCGGTATCTCGATGCCCAACCGGCGCAGACATGTGAGCGCAGTGGCTACAGCGTCGTGGGGTTCCGACTTCAAAGTATGGAGCCGAACCTTCAGATCGTAGACGGCGGCCTCGTCGACTTTAGACGCCGCACGCGGCAATAACTGCTCGATCAGTTGGCCGGCTGTGTCGAAGTCACCAGTCAGAAGCTCGCATTCCGCGCGTTCGAGCCAAAGGCTGAACGTCAACTTGTATTTGTCCGTCCAATCGCTTTCGTCCAAAAGCGCCATGCCGGCCGAGAAATACGCACGCGCGGATGCATAAGCTGCCGACGCCTTAGCCTTTCGTCCGGCTCTCAAATCGATTGCGGCCACATGCACCTTCTCGTCGTGGTCGATCAGCAGTGCGGTACCCCGGTTCAGTTGATTGGCGACATCGAACAGATGTTCGGCGAGTCGGTCCTCCGTCATGCTCGCCAGTAGCACCCTGCCGATACGCAGGTGAACGTTGCCACGTTGCTCGTCGGGTATCAGCGAATACGCCGCTTGCTGGATGCGATCGTGCAGGAATTTGTACCCGTGCTCCTGGTGGACGACGAGCCCAGCGTGCACGGCCTCCGCGAATGCCGTGTGCATCGACTCTTCTGTTTCGCCGAGAGCAAGGACCAGAGCGGAGGTTTCCGCGGCATTGCCCAGACAAGCGAACTGTTTCAAGACTTCCTGGGCAGGTGCGGACAATCGCCTCAGCTTCGCGGCCATAAGGTCCACCACGTTGCCGGAGTAGTTTTTGGCGCGGACGCGACCGAGGTCACAAAGCCATCGCCCATCTGCGTGATCGAAGACCAGCAGCGCCTCATCCGCGAGCGCGTGGAGAAACTGAATAGCAAAGAATGGATTGCCGCCGGTCTTCTCGTGCACGAGTTGCACGACCTGGTTTATCGGCTTGGTCTCGCAGCGCAGCGAGTCCGCGATCAGCTGTTCGAGATCATCATAGGTTAAAGGCGCCAATACGATATCGTGTACTGCTGCGCCCGCTTGACGGATCGCATCGAGCTTTCGCATGAGCGGGTGCGCGGCGCCGACTTCGTTGTCCCGATACGCGCCGATCAGCAGCAAATGCCGAATGTCCCGTTGCGCGAGAATATCTTCGAGCAGATCGAGCGTGGCGGCATCGAGCCATTGCAGATCGTCGAGGAAGAGCACCAGCGGATGTTCCGGACGCGCAAAGACGGCGATGAATCGGCGTAGCACCATCTGGAAACGGCGCTGCGCATCTTGCGGTAATAGATCGGGGACTGGCGGCTGCTCGCCGAGGACGAGTTCCAGTTCCGGGATGAGGTTTACGATCAGCAGCCCATTCGGACCCAGAGCCTCGCGGAGCGCATCCCGCCAGCCTTGCAGCTCAGCCTCGCTCTTGCTCAAAATCTGCCGGACCAAACTTTGAAAGGCCCGCGCCACTGTGGCGTAAGGGATGTCGCGCTTGTATTGATCGAATTTGCCGGAGGCGAAGAGGCCGCGCGCCGGAACCAGCGCCTTGTGAAGCTCATTCACGACCGAGGACTTGCCGATGCCGGAATATCCGGAGACCAGAACGAGTTCCGGTGTGCCCGTAGCGATGACTCGATAGAACGAACTGAGGAGGGCTGCGGCCTCGCGGGAGCGGCCGTATAGTTTCTCGGGGATCAAGAGCCGAGCCGACGCGTCGTGCGCCGCGAGCGGAAATTCGTCGATGCCACCCCGCATTTCCCATTCGGTGCGGCATCGTCGAAGATCATGCTCGACGCCGGCTGCGGTCTGGTAGCGCTCCTCTGCCGTTTTGGCGAGGAGCTTCACGACGATCTGAGAGAGAAGCGCCGGGATGTTAGCGACCCGCTCGTGCGGCGGCAGCGGCGCTCTGGCGATATGGCAATGGACCCATCCCATGGGGTCGGAGGCGGCGAATGGCAGCGCGCCCGTCAGCATTTCGTAGAACGTAATGCCGAGGGAGTAGAGATCGGTTCGGGAATCAATCGAGCGGTTCATCCGTCCGGTCTGTTCCGGCGCCATGTAGCGGAGCGTGCTGGCGATAAACTCGGGCGGCGAAGGTGCTTGCCGTTCGCGCGGCAAGCGCGAGGCAAGGCCGAAGCCCGTCAACCAGACTTGACCAGTCGAATCATTCACCAGGACGTTCGCGGGATTGATGTCCTTGTGAATGAGGCCGCGTTCGTGCAGCCCGCGCAGAGCCGCCGTCAGCGCCTCTGCAAGACGGAGGAACGTCGGCAGCTCCATCGGAGATCCCAGAAGGCGATGAAGCGGCTCGGCTCCAGCGTCTTCGAGGACCAGCATGGTCCGGCCGCGCTCGCGTACAAGATCCAGAGGCCGAACTGCCCAGGGCGCGTCGAGATGGTCTTTCAGGCTGTATTCGTGCGCGAGTCGATCGAGACCGACGGTCGTCGGATTCTCGGTCGCGAGAACGACGACAATGACGGTACGCCGATCGCCGCCCGGCTCGTCACGCGACGCTCTATAGAAGACGCGCTCACCGTCCTCCCACAACGCCTGCATCTGGCCGAACTGAACGCCGGCGTCTTGCGATTTCGAAGCCATAGGCTCTTGCTGTCACTGCTCGCGCGCGATCCCGAGCTTCGCTGCAATATTCACGAGGTCGGCGAAAGAGCCGGCATTCATCTTCCGCATCACCTGGCCTCGGTGCGCCTTCACGGTAATCTCGCTGATGCCGAGCTCGAAGCCGACTTGCTTGTTCAACAGACCGCGAACCACCAATGCCATCACCTCCCGTTCGCGGCGGCTTAATGACGCGTAACAGTCGCGGAGCCCTTGCAACTGCGTCTCGAAATCAAGTGTCGTCCGGCTGCGTTCGAGGGCCAGCCGGATTGCGCTTAACAGCACCTCTTCGCCGAACGGTTTGGTCAAGAACTCGACGGCTCCTCCCTTCATGGCTTGAACCGTCATGGGAATGTTGCCATGACCGGTAATAAAAATGATCGGCATGTCGGTCCGGTCGCGCGCGACCTGCTTCTGCAAATCGATGCCGTTGAGACCGGGAAGGGTGACGTCGAGTACCAGGCAATTCGGAACAACGACGCGCTGGCGAGACAAGAAATCCTGAGCGGTCTCGAACAGCTCCGGCTGCCAGCCGGCATTGCGGATCAGCAATTCAAGCGATTCGCGCACTGAGATATCGTCGTCAACGACGAACACGATAGGGACATCGTGAGCCATGGGAGATGACCTCACGTCGGTACCAGTCGTCGCCCCCGCAGGCTTCGTAGCATTAGCCTGTATCTCGCAGGTGCGAAAGGGGGGGACGCATCGTTCAATTTATCCGAAAAGCTGCATGGAGCGCGCTAAGCAAAGCCGCATCGCTAAACGGCTTGAAAAGACAGTCCACAGCGCCCTGCTCGAGTACGCGCGGGCGGGCAGCCTGATTTGCGGTGATGAATATGATCGGGATTTTCTGTCCGCGAAGCTTCAGTTCTTGTTGCAGATCGGGTCCCGACATGCCCGGCATCGCAATATCGAGGATCAGACATCCGGTCCGGCCGATGCAATCGGATGCAAGGAACTCTTCCGCCGACGCGAATGCTTTGACCGCATAGCCGAACTCCTTCAGCAAATCAGGTAGCGACTCGCGCACGGATTCGTCGTCATCGACGACCGACACGAGTGATAGTTCAGTCATCAAAGACACCTCACGACGCCGTCCCGGCAAGTGTCCGAGCCGCGTCAAGATCGCGGACACCAGTCTCACCCTCGGGTAGTCGAGGCACAGAAAATGAAAAGGTCGCTCCCGGGCCTTCGTTTGGTTCACCCCATAGTCGGCCGTGATGACTCCATGATCGAGGCGATACTCTTCCTCGGCGCCGTTGAAGAATGCGCAGATATGCCGAACTTCGCTAAGCTCTGAGCCGGCAAAGGAAATCGGCGCAGCTGACCCACCCATGTGACTCCCGTGGGACGGTAAACGCCGCCCCCAGGTAAATCCATGATACCTTGGTGTCGGTCGTCCGCCGGGCTAAGAAAATTTGAAAAGGAAGTCGGACGGTCACGCGCCGGGATTTCATAAGCAACCAAGTGTTCCGTCCCGTGGCAACCCGAACGGCAAGCTTAGAGCCAAGCTCCTTCAGCGTGACGAAGCTCGTCCGACGGGACGATCGGAGCGGCGCCTGAGGCGGGGCGCCGACGGGCAGCGCCTCGCAACGGTGAGCGACGGCCGCGTCCGTAGAAAATCAGCAGCCGCTTGTGGATATTCGAGCTACGACGCCCGAGCGGCCGCAGCCGGTTTCACTCTTTGCTTGACCGCCGCCATCAGCGTCTGCGCGGCAGGGCCCGAGGAGTGTGGATTCTGTCCCGTAATCAGCAAGCCATCGCTGACCACGTGGACCCCCCAGTCCGCTACCTTTGAGAAGACCGCGCCCAGTTTCAACATCTCATCTTCGACAAGGAAGGGTACAACTTTGGTGAGGCCCATCTCCTCCTCTTCGCCGTTGGTAAAGCCCGTCACTTCCTTGCCTTGAACCAGATACGCGCCGTCCGGCGCCTTGACGTGACGCAGCGCGCCGGTGGAATGGCACACGATGGCAATTGGCTTGCCCGCGGCCACGAAGGACTCGATCAGCTTGATCGAATTTTTGTCTTCGGCGAGATCCCACATCGGGCCATGGCCGCCCGGGTAGAAAAGGGTGTCAAAGTCTTCTTGTTTGACGCTGTTGAGGAGAAGGGTCTTGCCGAGCTGCGCCTCCGCAGCGGCGTCCTTCTCGAACCGGATCGTCAAGGGCGTACGGGACCCGGGTTCGTCGCTTTTGGGATCGAGCGGCGGACGGCCGCCTTTCGGCGATGCGAGTGTGATCTCGACGCCAGCGTCCTTGAAAACGTAGTAGGGAGCTGCCAGCTCTTCGAGCCAGAAACCGGTCTTTCGTCCGGTGTTACCCAGTTGGTCATGAGATGTAAGAACCATCAATACCTTCACGAGTGCCTCCATTTTCACGTGATTGAAGGAACGCCGACTGATATGGGCGGCGCACAACAATCATCGCGTTGGGCACATGGATTGTTCTGATCGCTAATCCAGTTAGACCTTGGTGTTGGCGATACCTTTGGACTAGGTCTGGGCGATTAAGCAAAGCGTAGCCGAACTCCGAACTTCAGCGCTGGAGCTGGCTAGGCCACGCCAGAAATCGTCTGCATCACGCCGAGGTCAATTCTCGTGCCGTGATCGTATATTTTAGAGACGCAAAATCGAGGCAATCAAGCCGAGCGCTGGCGGTTTCTGCCTGAGGGTACATCAAGAAAGGCAAGCGCGGTCCCTTCGACCCGGGTAGGTCGACGTCATGGGCGAAGTTGTACGCCAGCCAATTGGCCTCCCACGATCCGAACAGCGCCTTACGCGCGGCAACGACTTTTGGATCATTCATCGCAAGACCATCGGGCGTTTCCTCAAGCATGACCTTGCGCACATCGGCGGCGTCGACCGGCACCCAGCCAAACCCCGCCAGATAGACTTCAGACCGGCAATGTTGGGCCTTTGTGATCACGTCGGAAGCGGCGCCCAAGCTTTTGTAGCCGAATTTGGACGGCGCAACGCGAACGCCATAGAAGTCGCGCGCCGGGACGCCGGCTGCGCGGACCAAACCGACGTAGAGCGCGTTGATGTCGGCGCATTTGCCGCCAAGACGGCCGCTGGTCAACATCGCCGCGACGTCACCGATGCCGCAGCCGGGCACATTGGCGTCGCGGAACGTATTTTCGACGACCCACTCGTAAATCGCCCGCGCCTTTTCGAGGTCGGTCCTGGCATTGGCATGAGCAACAATGTTGTCAGAGGTTTGTTTGACGATGCCGCCTACCGGAATGAGTTCCGTAGCTTGCGTATTGACTCTGTGTTCTTCTGCCGAAAGCTCTTCGGATGAACCGGGCTTGTCCAAATCGATCGAACGATCGCGCGTAGCGATCCGACTGGTCACCTCTAGAAATGGCTTCTTTTCGTCGCTCGCCCATTCGACATGGAGCATCTCGGCTGCGTATTTCGGATATTTGGGATCGCCTACCAGCGAGGCGCGACCGTTGCCCGTCCACTCATTGCCCAGTGATTTGAACCAGTCTGGCTCATTCACCGCCGGCACCGGGATCCAGGCTTTGCTCACGCCCTCGGCCGCAGGAAGTTCGACCCGGGTGACCACCTGAAAATTGCGCCATCTGCCGGGCTGGGGGACGAAGCGGATTTGAGCGTCCGCCGTGCGCGGTAGCACCGCCGCGGCGCAGAGAGCAGCGCTACTCTTCAGTAGTGCGCGTCGACCAATAGACATATGCCTCTCCTTCTCAGTTCCGCGAACAGATAATTTTTTGCCATTGTCGGGGGTCTCCGATGGCTTCAGCCGAGCTTGCCTCCAACTGCGCTGGGCTTCGAGAAAAAGCGCTCCAGGTTGCAGTCGGCAGCGGCATTCGGCCGCTGATGCGCGGTTCGTCCGCAAAAACCCATACCAAGATTAGGATTGCGCCAAGGACCGATGTCAACACACAAAAACGGTGTTCGGCCCGAGGTCGGAATTTTGTGACACAAAAGCGTAATTGGCAAACCGTTTGGGATGATAAAAGTTGCACTATCGGTTGACTTAATATCAACCAGCCGTGAAGCGGCGCGTCGGGTTCTGACTTGACTTCGCCTCAGTGAAAAATAGGCTGCCAACAACGGAATCCCGCTGCTCGGCGGTGCTGTGTGCACCGCGCGATGAGCGCGCCCGATGGGGGACAAGGCTCGAGAGGACCGTGCCATGAATATTGAAGTGTCACGACGTCAATTCATGCGGGGCGCCGCCGCGGGCGTTGCAGGGACTTCGCTCGGCGCGCTCGGTTTCGGCGCTATCGAGACGGCCTACGCGACATCGATCCGCGCTTGGAAGCTTTCGGGAACCACCGAAACCCGCAACACCTGCACTTATTGTGCAGTGGGGTGCGGCATCATCATGTATTCAAACGGTAACCTGGCTAAGGGTGAAAAAGCCGAGATCGTTCACATCGAAGGTGACCCCGATCACCCGACCAATCGCGGCACGCTCTGTCCGAAGGGGGCGGCGCTGCTGGAGCTTGTGCACTCCAAGACGCGCACGCTCTATCCGCAAATCCGCAAGCCCGGCTCCGACAAGTTCGAGCGGGTATCGTGGGACTTCGCGCTCGACCGCATCGCCAGGCTGATGAAGGATGACCGCGACAAGAATTTTATTCCGAAGAACAGCGATGGCGTCACGGTCAACCGGTGGCTGAGCACGGGCTTTCTCGCGGCCTCGGCATCCAGCAATGAAACTGCGTGGGCGACCTACAAGGTGGTGCGCGGCGCCGGGATGCTGGCATTCGATAATCAAGCACGCGTTTGACACGGCCCCACGGTGGCCAGTCTGGCCCCGACATTCGGCCGTGGTGCGATGACGAATTCCTGGACTGACATCCAGAATACGGATCTCGCCATTATCATGGGCGGCAACGCCGCCGAGGCGCATCCCTGCGGATTCAAATGGGTCACTGAGGCAAAGGCCAATCGCGGCGCCAAGCTGATCGTTGTCGATCCACGCTTTACGCGCTCGGCCGCGGTTGCGGATTTTTATGCGCCGATCCGGCAAGGCACCGACATCGCTTTTCTGCTCGGCGTGATCAATTATTGCATGCTGAACGACAAGGTGCAGTGGGATTACGTCAAGGCCTTCACCAATGCGCCATATTTGATCAAGGAGGGGTTTGGCTACGCCGACGGCCTGTTCACCGGCTACGACGAGGCAAGGCGCGACTACGACCGCTCGACGTGGAGCTACGAAATCGGTGCGGACGGTTACGTCATCTCCGACGAAACCCTGCAGAATCCACGTTGCGTCTGGCAACTCCTTAAAAAGCACGCCGCAATCTTTACGCCGGAGCTGGTCGAACGCATCTGTGGCACGCCAAAGGAAAAGTTCCTGAAGGTCTGCGAGATGATTGGCGAGTGCTCGTCCAAGACCAAGACGATGACCTCAATGTATGCGCTCGGCTGGACTTAACATTCCAGCGGCTCGCAGAACATCCGCACCATGGCGATGTTGCAGCTCATCCTCGGCAATATCGGCGTCCGCGGCGGCGGCATGAACGCGCTCCGGGGCCATTCCAACATCCAGGGCCTCACCGACATCGGGCTGATGTCGAACCTCATTCCCGGATATCTGATCATTCCGTCGGACAAGGAAACAACCCTCGACGCTTACATGTCGACCCGCGACTTCAAGCCACTGCGGCCCGACCAGACCAGCTATTGGCAGAACTACAAGAAATTCTTCATTAGCTTCCAGAAGGCGATGTGGGGCGATGCCGCCACCGCCGAAAATGATTTTGCCTACGACTGGCTGCCGAAGCTCGATGTGTCGGGCTACGACATTTTGCGCGCGCTGCAGCTGATGCACGAAGGCAAGATGAACGGCTACTTCTGCCAAGGCTTCAACATCCTGTTGTCGGCGCCCAACCGCCGCAAGGTAACGACCGCGCTCTCGAAACTGAAATTTCTGGTCGTGATGGACCCGCTACAGACCGAGACGGCGCGGTTTTGGGAGAACTACGGCGAGCACAACGACGTTGATACTTCCGGCATTCAGACGGAAGTCATCGAGCTGCCGACAACATGCTTCGCCGAGGAAACCGGATCACTGGTGAATTCCGGGCGCTGGCTGCAATGGCATTGGGCTGGCGCGACGCCGCCCGGCGAGGCCAAGCACGACAACTGGATCATGGCGCAGATATTTTTGCGCCTGCGTGCGCTTTATCAGAAGGAAGGCGGCGCGGTTCCCGAACCGATCGTTAACCTGGATTGGCGTTACAAGGATCCCGGTGAACCGACGCCGGAGGAGTTGGCTAGAGAACTCAACGGCTACGCGTCCGAAGACATCACCGATCCCAACGATCCAACCAAGGTCGTGATTGCCAAAGGCAAGCAACTCGTCAATTTCTCGGTCCTGCGCGACGACGGCAAGACGACCTGCGGCTGCTGGATCTATTCGGGCTGCTTCAACGAAGCCGGCAACAACATGGCCCGCCGCGACAATACCGATCCCGACAATACCGGCGTATTTCCGAAATGGGCTTGGTCATGGCCGCTCAACCGGCGCGTCCTCTACAACAGGGCCTCGGCCGACATCGACGGAAATTCGTGGGATCCAAGTCGCAAGCTGATGTGGTGGGATGGCGCCAAGTGGACCGGCTATGACGTTCCCGATATCGCGCCCAACGCCAAGCCGAACGTCGTTGGCCCATTTATCATGAACGCCGAGGGCAGCGGGCGCCTGTTCACGCTCGGCTTGCTGCGCGATGGTCCGTTTCCGGCACACTACGAGCCGTTCGAATCGCCGATGGTCAATCTCGTCGCGCCGAAAATTCGCGGCAATCCGGTCGCGCGTATATTCCAGAACGATTTGCAACAATTGGGCGACGCCAAGGAATTTCCCTACGCGGCTACATCCTACCGGCTCACCGAGCACTTCCATTTCTGGACCAAACACGTCCGTTTCAACGCGGTGATGCAGCCGGAATTCTTCGTTGAAATTCCGGAGCAGCTCGCCAGCGAAAAAGGGATCGAATCCGGGCATTGGGTGCGGGTCTGGTCGAAACGCGGCTCGGTGAAGGCGAAGGCCGTGGTCAGCAAACGAATCAACACGCTGATATGCGACGGCAAGCCCGTTCACGTGATTGGCGTGCCGCTGCATTGGGCCTTCATCGGCGAAACCAAAGAAGGCTTCGGCCCGAATTCGCTCACACCTTTTGTCGGCGACGCCAACACCGATACGCCGGAATTCAAGGCATTCCTCGTCAACATCGAGCGGATTGCAGGACCGAATGTCGTGTCCCTCCCCGAGGGACCCGACGCCGAGGAGGGCGACTTCTCATCCCTGATCGCCGATACCCTCGGCGATCGATCGCGAACCGACTTCTGAGCGGCACAAGGAGGGACGCGATGGCCTTCGAATTCGAGCTGCCCCCCGCGCCGACCGAGAACATTAAAGTGGACTTCGGAGAAGCCGACATCGTGCGCCGCTCGGCGTCGACGGTGCCGCAGCCGGCGCGGAAACTCACCGAAGTGGCGAAGCTGATCGATGTGTCGAAATGCATCGGCTGTAAGGCCTGCCAGGTCGCGTGCCTCGAATGGAACGACAAGACTGAAAGGATTGGCTTCAATTACGGCGTCTATGACGATCCAGTGGATCTCACGCCTGAAATCGTTCACGGTGATGCGGTTTACGGAATGGATCAATCCCGAGAGCCAGAATCTGGAATGGCTCATCCGCAAGGACGGTTGCATGCATTGCGAAGATCCGGGCTGCCTGAAGGCATGCCCGGCGCCCGGCGCGATCGTGCAATATTCCAACGGTATCGTCGACTTCGATCACGAGAAATGCATTGGCTGCGGCTATTGCATAAAAGGATGTCCGTTCGACATCCCGCGCATTTCGCAGGTCGATCACAAAGCTTACAAGTGTACGCTTTGCTCAGACCGCGTCGCCGTCGGCCAAGGTCCCGCCTGCGCCAGGTCGTGTCCGACGCACGCGATCGTGTTCGGTACCAAAGACGAGATGAAGCAGCACGCCGCCGAACGGATCAAAGACCTGCAGTCGCGTGGCTACAAGAATGCCGGTCTTTACGATCCACCGGGCGTCGGTGGCACCCACGTCATGTACGTGCTGCAGCATGCCGACAAGCCGGAGATTTATGCGCGTCTGCCGAAGGATCCGAAAATCAGTCCGATCGTCAATCTCTGGAAGGGACTGACGAAATATGCCGGCCTCGCGGCGATAGCCGCGTTCCCGGTGATCGGCCTTCTCCACTACCTGGTTTCCGGTCCCAATAAGGTCGAGCCGAAGGATGAGGAAGACGCCGAGCGCCTCACGGGAAGTCGCTGATCATGGCTGCGTACGACGTAGAAACAGGTGATGCCGTCCACCCCGGCGATCCGGTTGTCGTGGATCGATATACGGCGGGGGCCCGGGTGAATCATTGGATCACTGCGACTAGCCTGGTGTTGCTGGCCATTTCCGGCCTTGCTTTGTTTACCCCGAGCCTGTTCTTCCTCACCGCTTTGTTTGGTGGAGGGCAGTGGACGCGGACGATTCATCCGTGGCTCGGCGTGGTCCTGTTTTTCAGCTTCTTTTTGTTGTTCGTGCGTTTCTGGAAGGCAAACTTGTGGCGCAGCGAAGACGGAAGCTGGCTGGCGCATTTGCGCGATGTTCTGACAAATCAGGAAGAAAAGTTGCCGGAAGTCGGCAAATACAACGCCGGACAAAAGGTGGTCTTCTGGTCGATGTCGATTCTGATCATCGTTTTAATTTGCACCGGAATCGTCATTTGGGATCAGTATTTTTATCCGCTTACGAGCATCGAGCAAAAGCGCTGGGCCATCCTTGTTCATTCAGTCGCCGCCGTCGCCATCATCTGCGTGTGGATCGTGCACGTCTATGCGGCGATCTGGGTGCGTGGCACGATCGGGGCCATGACTCGCGGGCAAGTCACCGGTGGCTGGGCGTGGCGGCACCACCGCAAGTGGCTGCGGGAACTCGTCACTGGCAGGCCCGAAAATCGCTCCACCGGAGCGAAGCATTCCGGTTGAACAGCAAGAATGCCGCTGCGTCACGTCATATCACGTGGCCTGTGTGGTTCGTGAGGCTTGAGTATGGAGCAGGCAGGCGCGCCAACGCACGATCCGATTCCAATCGGTGAGATAGCAAAACCGCCCTTTGCGCGGCTGCCCGATCCTTTGGCGATGTTCGCGCGCCGCGCCGTGCGCCTGAAGGCGCTCGCCAGCAATCATCAGCTGAGCTCTTATTTGCTCTTCCTTGCCAATTTGTGCGAGGCGCAGCATCGCATCCAGGATGGACTGCCTGCAGCGGAACTACCTCCGTCTGGCGGGATTGAGCGCGCGCGAGAATTTCGGATGCCGCCGCTCAATCGGACGCGTTTTGTAGCGGACAAGGCCATGGACGCAACGTGGGAGCGGCTTCTGGCGTTGGCGGCGGCTATCGCCATGCCCGATAGCGCGCGCACCGCGCTGGATCGGGTCAGCGCAGCGGATCCTGTCGCGAAGGCCGCTAGGCTCGATGCCGTACTTTCAAACACGATACCGGTCGAGGCGTTGGCGGAGCACACATTCGCCGCTGCGGCACTGCAGGTGCATTTCGCCCGGCTTGCCGTGCAGCTCGACCCGACAATGCTGGTGCCGGTCGGTGAAGGCGCCTGTCCCGCCTGCGGCAGTGCGCCAGTGGCGTCAATGGTAGTCGGCTGGCCTGGCGCTCAAGACACGCGCTTTTGCGCCTGCTCGTTGTGCGGTGCGCTATGGAACCAACCTCGCGTTAAATGCACGCTTTGTGGCTCTACCGAGGGAATTGCCTATCAGGAAATCGCCGGCGGTCCTGCAACCGTAAAAACGGAAACCTGCGAATCTTGCGGCAGCTACTTAAAGATTATGCATCAGCGCATCGATGCGGCGATTGATCCGGTCGCCGATGACGTTGCCACCCTCGCGCTCGATCTGCTGGTTCGTGAATCCGGTTACCGGCGTGGCGCAGTCAATCCGTTCCTGCTCGGGTATTGAGGGGCGCGTCGGTGACCGTCAGCTCTTCAGCGACCGCTGACTCTTCAATGACCATCAAGCGTGATGTCACCGCGCGTATGGCCGAGGCTTATGACGCGGCCGGACGCGGCGACTATGACGCCGCGCTCGCCATCTGGGGGCCGCTGGCCCAGGTCGGTGTTGCGCGGGCGCAGAACAACGTCGGCGCGTGCTTCGCCGAGGGGCTCGGCGTCGACCGCGATTTTGCACTCGCGCTGCGTTGGTTGACACTTGCCGTCGAAGCGCGCGACCCGGTCGGGCAACGAAATCTGGCGGCGCTTTATTTCAAAGGCGAGGGTGTTGAACAGGATCACACACGGGCCGCCGATCTCTATCGCGCCGCGGCCGAGGCAGGCGACGGGCCGGCGCAGGACATGCTGAGCTGGATGCTGCTCGAAGGTGAAAGCATCGCGCGCGATGCCATCGAGGCACGCCGCTGGGCCGTTGCTGCGGCGGATCAAGACGTCGCTGCGTCCATGACGCGCCTCGGCATGATTTATCACAACGCGCTTGAAGTCGATCGCGATGCGGCGATGGCGGCAGCGTGGTGGGCCAAAGCCGCCGCGCGAGGCGATGCCGATGGTCAGGCGATGCTCGGCGCGGCACATATGCTCGGAGCCGGCGTGCCGCGCGACGGCGTCGCCGCTCTGGCCTGGTTGCTGCGCGCGCGGGCCGGCGGCAGCCCGCTCGCTGAATCGTTCCTGAAGGCAGCGCACCGCGCATTGTCATCGGAACAAATCGCGGCGGCACAACGCCAATCAGCGATGCCATTGCCGAAGCCCGTGCCAATCAGGGACTGACGTGACCTTCTGACCCTGCGGACGAAAATGAGAACCGGGTGGAGTGGTACACCCGGAAAGAAATCTTTGGTCACTTGACCGCTAAGGTCCGGCGCGGGGTCGAGGCCAATCTCGCCCCGCGTCCCAAGCTCAAACCTGCCTGCGCACGCCAACCGCTATGCTATTGAAACTTTTGGCTCCCCGGGCCGGATTCGAACCAGCGACCAACCGGTTAACAGCCGGTTGCTCTACCACTGAGCTACCGGGGAACAATGCGGTGCTCGCGAAGTGAAAGTGCCTATAACAAAGCCGCGGCGGCTTTGAAAGCATAACACCGACGAAATCCGATAATGGGCCCTGCTATGACGCGCTTTCACTCGCGGCGCGAGCGAAGGCTGGAGGCCACGCCCGGAATTGAACCGGGGTAAACGGTTTTGCAGACCGCTGCGTAACCACTCCGCCACGTGGCCATCCGTCGCGAATACCTAAAGTGTAGCAATCGATTACGCAATCGCTATGTCATCGGACTTCATCTCATTCTGAACGGCCGGACGTGGCCCATTCTGAATGGATGTTCCCTGGGCGTTCGCCAACGCATGGGCGTAGCGCTTCCTGGTGGCGGGCAGGGCGCGCTCCATTGTCCGCTTCGCGTATCCTTCATAGGCCCGCTCAGTCCGGTGCCCCGAAAGCGCCCGGCCTTGCCCGTCAGTGAGTTCGGCTTCCTCCAACTCGGTCATGCCGCCGTGGCGGCAAGCATCCAGCGTGAATGATGCTGGCAAGCCAAGCTGGTCCCGCAGCTTGCGAACGATCTTGGACATCTGCATCGCCGTGTACGGCTCTGAGGTGCCATCGCGGCGCGGCTTGAGCACCATAGCGATACCGCGGCGGGGCAGGTGGGCCAGCACGGCCTCCGCATCGCCGTAGAACTTGACGGCGCCCTCGTCAGTCATTTCCTCCAGGGGATGCCATACGATGCCCCCCGTCTTGTGATGCGTGATCTTGATGGCGTTGGGCGCGTTCTGGCCTCGATAATCAGGCCACGCTAGGTAGCCTGCGAGCACGTTTTCCGGACGCTGCAAGAACTCGAAGCAAATCACCGCCGCTGCGGCCGATTCGGGGCGCCCGGCTTCGATCGCCCCCCAAGCGAATTGGTAGACTTGCTCGCGCGTAGCGGCCGGCTTGGTCGTCTTGGTCCGCTGCTCCATGGTGACGCCATCCCAGGGATTCGGCAGCTGGCGATCGAAGCAATCGGGATAGAGGCGGTGAACGACACGCCAAGCTGCGCGACATAGCGCGACAACCTTCTCGCCTTGCCTCGGTCGTGGACCGTTCGGCCCGTCGCAGACCTGCTCATAGATTTTATCCGCGGCCCGCGGCGTGATGGATTTAATCGGACGTTGGCCGACGTGGTCGCCTCGCTTTGTTGCTAAGTCGCAGACCAAAAGCATCAGCCGTTCGTAGTCCGGTCGGGTCCGCGCCGATACACGCTTCTCGTAGCGCTTGCTCGCCTTGTATTCCCGGAACAGCCAATCGACTGTCCCATATCTGGCGATGCTTTCGACAGGCTCGCCGTTCTTGATTTTCCACCATTCGTCGAACAGACCATTGAGAGCAGCGGCGCGGCCGCCTTTACCGTCAACCCCACACGCGACGGTGTAGTCATTGCCCAGCGGTTCATTTGAGATTTCGCAACCCAGTTGCCGATACCGCGTTGGCACATTGAAATAGAATCCGGTGGTGCTATGGGCCAACCGCTTTGCGATGACGTAGCGGGGCAGCTTCAACGTCATCGTCACAAATCCTCGGCGAGGTCGCGCGGTGACGCCAACTCTGGCGGAAGAATCGCCTGATCGAGATCGTCCTTGAGCCATAGTCGTCGGTGCCCCTCAGCGACGCGCGGCGGTGGATACTCTGTTCCGACTCTTTGCAGGAAAGCACCAACGGTGCGCTCACCGCAATAGGACGCGGCTTGCTCCGCTGGCATTCTCCGCGGCCAAGCCTCGATTCTAACAATTGGGCGCATCAAGCCGGCCCCCTCACAATGTCGGTTGGTTTCTGAAAAAGTTGGCGGCCGGTCCGCTTGGAGCACGCTCATACCCCGACGAACCGACCGCCTTACGGCGCGGCGACGAGAACCGCGCAGTTCGATAAATTGACCGAAAAACTTTAGATCGAAGCACGCTGACACATTGCGTGAACTTGCGTGCCGCCGGCTTCGCCTACTACGCCAACGGCTTCCTTGGCGCGCTTCGCGCCCGCCTCAAGCTCATTTTTTCCAATAAAAGGGTGGCCGGCAGCCCTAACTCGATAATGACGCGGGCGTTGCCAGCGCGCGGACGTGCCGGCCACCAAGTTTCGCGCCACAGCGGCCAAGGAGCGGGCCGTCGAGCACGTCGAAACCGGCGTCACGAGAATTGCCGTTACCCGTGATGCCGGCAGATTTGTCAGATCGAAACGCCAGCCGGCGAGCGCCACGTTGCGCCGTCGAAGATGGCGAGTGCGCTAATTGTGGTGTCGTAATAGCGAAAGCCGGGCGTTGCCATCGGCGTGCTGGTCAAAGCGGTGCCAGGGCGCCCCGACGTTGGGCCGCTAAACGCAACGAACGTCCAACCATTTCCCTCAAGAGTGCTCGCGTCGATGTTGTCGGGTACGTCCAAGAATGCGCCCGGCGCTGCGGTGTAGACCCGGCCGCTAGGCGTCGTGATCGTTTGCTGCCCGACGTTGACGGGCGGAAGTAATCGTCGATTTAACATTGGAAAAATCCTCTTTGTTTGGTGGTTGAAAAATCTGGGAAGTTAGGGCGAGCGAAACGCGAACGCTCCGGCGAGCGAACGCCAGTGAATACGCACCGCGTTGTCTTCGTTGCCGCCTTCAGTCATCCAACGGCCGTGCCTGTCCGGCCCGGCACGTATTAGGGCGACGTGTCCATGCCCGTTGCCGAACGACCAAACGGCGATGGCGCCGATGTGCGGCCCGGCAACCGCATGTCCCCAAATGCGCGCCCAGTTGATCGCAAGATTGAGTCTGTGGTCGGCCTCGTGGAACAACTGACGCATGTACCAGCCGCACCATGCCGGCGGGCGCACGTCGCCGCTGATCGAAGCCGGCGCGGGGCTTGCCGACTCCGCCCGCGTGATGACGGCAGAGAAGATGCTGGCCGTCCAAACTGGCGCGGCCTGCGGTCGCTCTGCTACTCGCGACGGTTTTTGCTGGTGATTGTGGGTCGCTTGCGCGCGTTGATGCTTAGTCGGCGAGGCCGTCACCGGCATATCCAAGATGTACGAAGCCTTTGCCGGCGAGCCGAAGAACAGCAACGCGCAAGCAAGCGTAGTCGCTGCGAAAAGTGATCGCATTGGGAAACCTCATCGGAGATTGGCGGAGTGGCGGGTCGGACGCGCTGTAATGGGTGCAGCCGTCCCCGGCGCACCTATCAGCGCGTCACGCGCCCGGTGTGATTAGCGGCCGTCTCCGGCGCTCTGGTCTTTGAAGGCAACCGTCTCCGGCGGATTGTATCGTCGGCCCGTCTCCGGGCAGCTAAGGTCGCCGCCTCTACCCCCAACGCAAATTGTTGTGGGGCGCGGACTGGTAGTCACAGATCGCCGCCGTCTCCGGCAGCAAAAAGCCTCCGCAGTTTGCAACCCGCGGAGGCTTGAAAAATGAAGCGGCTGCGAAGCCGCGAGTTACGGCAATTAGCCGACGAGGTCACGCAATACTGACCACGCCATCCTCCGTGACTGGTCTTCGTTCTCCGCGTCCGCGGGATGGAGCGGGTCTAGTCCCAGGCCGTAGGCCCAAAGAGCAGCCCTGGCTTTTATTTTCAGCCCCGCCATCGTGATGGCTCTTGTTGCTGAGATTTTTTCCAAAAGCGGGTCCATTTCTTTGCTCAAGAGAACAACCTCCGGGGGCTCGGCAACATAACCACCGCACTCTTCTTCTAGCTCATAATTGCGTTCGTACGCGCTACTGAGGCATGGGCTAATTTCGTCGAATTGCCTGCCGAGTTCGATAAGCTCCGAATTCAGTGAACGGCGCAACGCTGCCGACTGGCGAGACTGCTCGGCCGGCGTCATTGCCAACGACGCCGTCGAGACTTGAGCAACTGCTGTCTCAAACTCACTGTGTGTCATGGTGCCATTTCCCCTGGTGCAAAATCGTGCCCAAAGGATTTGTGCGCCGGCGCCTAATGAAAGTCAACCAAAATGGATGGCCGCTAAAATGGTTGACTTTTCCGCGATAGCTTGCGATTTTCGCAACATGATTACGCCAGAACAATCCCGCGGCGCACGCGGTTTTTTGGATTGGTCACAAACCAAACTTGCCAAAAGGGCAACGCTCAGTCTCTCAACGGTCAAGGATTTTGAGGCCGGCCGACGTGTCCCCCACGCGGCCAATCTTGAATCAATCTGTCACGCGCTTGAACGGGCCGGCATGGAGTTCCTTCCCGAGAACGGGGCGGTCCTGGCGCGCGACTGCGAAAGAAGTTGAGGCGGCGCCCGGCTTAGGCCGCGATCTTGACCCAACCCGCTTGCAAAAATGCAATCGTCTCTTCTTCGTGTACTTCAACTGTACCATCTTCGTTGACGTTAAGCGCGCGTCCCGTGGACGTGTAGACGTTCGAAACTTGAGTTGGGCTCTTCAACTTCACAAGCGCCTTTGGCGCGCTTGATACTGGCTCGATGAAGTCACCGCGCGCAGCGGCTTGCTGGTAGTATTCCAAGAGCCCGGTGTGTTGTTCGTCGCCGTGCGCGCGCCAAAGTGCGATGGCGAGCGCCAGCACAAGATCGTCATGCTTGCCGGCCCGTGCGCCGAACTTCCAATAACCAGAGTCGTAACGTCGGCGCGGAAGTCTTGTAGCTCGCTTACCAGCGCGGCGGCGTCCGGGAGGTCTTTGTGAATTTTCAAGCGACCGTCGTGGAGCAAAGCTTGAATGCGCGAAATGAGGGTTATCTTTGGAACGCGCCAAATTAGTCCTTCGTGCGTAGTAGATTTGCCGGCGGTAATCGTCACGCCGATAGGCGACACGCCGCGGCCAACAAACATATCGAAGACCGGACGGCCGACTCCCGTGAAGTCGATTACAAGCTCTGCTTTCCCCAATAGAGGCGGACGGTGCAGCATGTTTGTCACATGCGAAACGACGTTCGGATATGATGTGCCCAGCGGCAGCCGCCCAAGATGCCCAACCTGAAAGATCGGCTTTGCGGGCCATCTATCGAGCCGTCGCACAACCGCAACGGCAGTGGGGTCCTGGGATTGGCCCAGGTCCGCGCCGACCGTGTACCGCTCTTTGTATTGCGAGTTGAGGTCGAGCGTTTCAAGCGGCGACGCCGAAGAAGGGTTGGAAGTCATTTGTGAGCGCCTGTTGGATCAAGTCGGTGTTAAAAACCGAAGTTTCAGAGTTGATGAACTGGCACTCGTACTCTTGGCTAAATCGCATTGGCCCGAGCGCCTGCCTTTCCTCTTCAAGGAAATCCTTGGAAATTCGCGGACAGTCGGCGCCCTTAACGTCTACGCGCTCCCAGCCTTGTCCGTCCGTCCAACTCTCATAAAACCAACCACGCTTTCCTGCCGGCGTGCTGAGCGCGATGAAGCGCCCGTTCGTCGTGGCAAGCATCGGACGAACAGATGCTAGCAATTCGTCGGGCACGCGGCTTGCTTCATCCATCACAACCAATGTCGCCGCCGAATAACCGCGCGTCGTCTTCTCACTGCCCGGCAAACTGATGATTTGCGATCCGTTCGCCAACTCCATACGAGTGAGCGATCCTGATTGGCTTCCGGTGCGCCCGGAAGCCGTTCCCAGAAGCTATGTATTTTCTTGAACAACTCCGTTGACTGCGGCTGCGATGGCGAAATTAGAATGATCATAGCCGGCGCCGCGTAAAGCGCCTCATGTAAAGCAACAAGGGCGGTCGTTGTGGACTTGCCCACTGCCGGCAACAACAGACAAGCACCTTGCGCGATACTGTCGTAAGCAACCGAGCTTGAACGTCGTCCGGGTAAATCTCGCAGTCGCGAGCGAGCAATACCGGATCAAGGGCGCGGGCAAAGTCGCGGCCCAACGAAATGCTTGGGTGGTCCATCGCTATGCGGGCAGTGCGACGGCCGGCGGCGTCACGTCAATCATTCGCGGTGTCGGCCGGCGTGCTGCGCCATCTTCAAGCCGATGCAGCGTCTCCGCCACACAACGTCGCGCGTCCGGGAATGGGGCCAGTGCTCGGAGCAGGGCATTGCGTAGCTCAAGATATTCGGTCGAAATGAGGATGGAGACGGCCGTGTGAACGTGATGTTGCTGAAGCTCGCCGAGATACCGGCCAACAAGCTCAAGGTTACGATGAATGCCGTTGGACAGGTTCGCGACAGCCTGGGCGTTGCCGGCCTCCATCTCGCCATCTTGCATGACGAGAAGCCGTGCCCGTTGTTGCGCGAGCGATTGCAGCAAGCCTTCAGACTCTTCCGTCTTTAGTTTTTCAAGATCGACGCCCGGCTTAAGCAAGCGGCCGACGAAGGCGGCTTTGAGTTGCGGCGGCAGCTTTTTTCTATGCCGATAAAGGCTAACTTCGTGGACGCTGTATTTGTTGGCTATCACGCGCACGGACTTTCCGGTTGCCAACTCAAACTCAATCTTTTCCCTGTCTGGATGGTCGCGGATCGGTGGACGATTCTGGCCGGCAGTGGTTGGTGCGCCCCCAATGGGCGCTCGTTTGTTCTTGATTGTCATCGGAAATGCCCATCAGAAATTGAAGCGGTCGGGCACGGAGAGTGCCACCTAAACGCGCCCGACCGCCCGATGTTGCACCGCGCAGCGCAACAATTTGCCGTATTGGGGTAGACGCGGGCGTTACCGCGACCGCTTTTGCAACTGCTCAAGACTCGTGGGTGCCACGAGCGGACGGGGCGTGCTTGATCGCGAGTTTTGGCAGTTGTTCCGCGAGTATCGCCTCGCCAATCTCGTTGAGTTTGGCCTTATTGGCGACGCCGCGACCGGCCGCGGCGCTCGCAGCACGATACTTCCTCTGAAGTTCGTGCGACACATCATGCAGATCGATGGTCACGCCGCGGAATTTGGACACACTCAATTACGTTATCCCTGTTGTTGCTCATGATGTAACGTCCTTAGACTTTCTTGCTTCGGCAAACTTTTTGCTCATCGCGCTCGCCGCCTCGCGCGCTCCGTTTCGGTTTCAATAGCGTCCAGGCGGTGAACGATGTCTTGAATTGTGCTCAATGTCTTGACAATGGATGTTGCGCCCAAATCGGAGAACCAAACGATTGAGTTGGCGAGGCCGCCATGCCGCCACGGATTTGCGCTCATTGGGCTACCGTCGCGTCGGCGTCGGACATCAGTCGATCAATGAAGCTCGCGATCGAGGTCTCGTCGGTATCCGGCCGCGGTCGCGCCATGTCGTAAAGCGCCGTATTAATGCGCTCTGCCTCGGTGAACCGGCCGCGGGCGACCAATGCCGCCACGAACGATCTTACGGAGCTTGACGCCGTTGCCGCTTGAATGTTCGCCTCTACGAGGCACGTTAGCGCCGCTTCACTTTCCTCTATCAAGACGGCGATAGCGGCCGACTCTGTTTGCTTCCCGATGGCTCTAGCCTCGGCCTGTGCCCGTTCGACTTGACCAATCGCGGCGTCCGCGGTTCGCCTGACCGTATCCAACATGCGACGCGCTGCGGCGAGAGCGTCTGCTTCATCGGCGCGGACAAGACGCAATTCTTTTGACGTGACCGGGGGCGGCGAGGGCGAGCCGGCCAAATCCCATTCGCGGATGGCTTTGGTTTCTTTTCTGTCTAGAGCCGCAATAGCGGCTTCTGAGGTTTGGACGGCCACTTCAGCTTGCGTGACCTGAAAACGCGCGCGGTCTAATGGCCGGCGGGCTTCATCGGCGGCGATTTGTGCCTGTCGCAGGAGGTCAAGATGGGTGGCGAGCGCGGTGCGTGCGGGACTGCTGAGCTTGACGGTGCGCGCGGGCGCGCGAGTGGGAGAGGACGGCATGTGATTTGTCCTTTTGTTGGATAACGAATAGATGGCTCGAATTGCCGGCTGCCGATTTCAAGGACGCCAGTTGCACGAGCGGACGTGATGATTGATGCAGACGCCAAATAATTTACGCCGCTGACAATGCCGGCGCCGTCAAGCTTGAAGCGCCCGGCGCCGGCATTACGTCATCTAAAGCTCCGCGCTGGCCGCGTAATGTGCGGTCCCCGACGAGACCGGCGGCAAGATTGGCGGACAGCACAGGATCTCCGGTGGTTGTCGTGCCCGCTCCAGTCGTGCTGCTGACGGCTCTGTCAACGGAACTGTTGTAAATGTCGCCACTGCTACCGCTATTTGGACTGTACCAAGTGACTGTCGGCGCCGCACGCATTTGAAGCTGCGTGCTGATGAACACCTGAGTGACGGCGCTGCCGCCGCTGTTATAGTACGACAATTGGCCGTTTGTCGTTACCGTTCCCGGTGCGACGCCATTGCCGTAGCTGGTCTGGAAATATCGCGTATTTGCTGGAAGTTCAGCAGCGACGGGACGTTGCTCAGGCGATGGCGGATTGGAATTGAGCCCGGTCGCGACGCCGAGCGTAACTCGCACGTCGGCGAGCGTTATATCCACATAACCAGACGCCGCGTTGAGCCCACCGCCGAACATCAGTTTGATAACCGCGAATTGCGTTGACGGAAGGCGTGAAGGTATAAGCGACAAGTCCCGAAGCGCCGTTGGCGATGCTCTGCAAATTGGTTGCCACTAAATCGTCGCTGGTACTGCCGAAGTTATCCTGTGCCGAAGGATACTCCGTCGCGATCTGCGGCGTGATCGAAGTGTCCGTGTTGTTGTAGATTTCAAACTGGACGGTGATTGATTGGCCAACGCCAACGGCGGTGAGCAACTGTGCGGCGATATAGCTTTCAATCCGCTGTTGCAGCGTACATGCGGTAAGACCGGGACGCGCAATTGAGCCGCAGCGCATTGCGGCCGAAGAATGAATTCCATTCCTGATTCCACGCGCAAGT
>CAWCCS010000007.1:0-55184 GCA_963794225.1 uncultured Alphaproteobacteria bacterium | reverse complement strand
TTTCAGCATAGCCGAGGGACAGCAGGCCGCAAGGGCGTCGTGGCTACGCGCTCAGTCGCTGCTACCGCTAAACCGGCGGGCTCAATTAAACGGAATGGCGAAAACCGTCGCTGCCGGTCTCGGACTTCACGACCATCATCAGCCCGGGATCGCGGTAGGCGCCCGCATCCCTGAGTTCGCGGATGATCCTTTGTGCGTAGCCGAGCGCTGCGGCGTCGGTCGGAAATACCGTGCCGTCCGGATCGTCGCCGCGGCCGTCGGCGTGACCTGAACCTTCAACAATGAAAAAGTATTTCGGCATAATGCACGCAACGGTCGGTGTACAATTTTGTACTGCCGTATTGCAATTCTGATCTGACTATATTCGCCCTGATTGCGTGGGTGTGTGGGCAAGGTCTGATCCGCAAAGTTCGATGACCTGATCAATAGACAGTCGGAACTACAGCTTTTTGCTGTTTCGGGGACGGGGTCAGTCGGCGCAAGCCCACCGGAAGCTTCCGACAGCAATGGTGAGTTCAGGATGATGTCGGCGGTCAGCCGCAAATGCGCGTTCATCCGTTCGACCGCCTCGCCGGCGCGGCGCGCGATTGCGGCTTCGGCGATGCCGGAATGTTCGGCCGCGAGATCGCGCTCAATTTGCGCCAGCGGCTTCGACAGCCAGCGATAGCGCTCGTGCTGGGCGAACAGCTGCGCGCGAATGCGAAGGAGCCAGGGGCTCGCGCAGGCAGCAACGACGGCTTGGTGAAATGCCGTATGCGCGACGGCGAAGTCGTCGTTGTAGCGCTTGGGATCGTCCGGAGCGCGCTCCGGCGTCCGCGACAGGCGATGCAACGCCGCGATCACCGCGGTTTCCCAGTCGATGTCGCCGTGCTTGATGGCGTCGCGGATGCATTGGCCCTCGATTTCACAGCGCACGTTGGTCAGATCGCGCAGCTCGGTGAACGACAGCGGCGTGACGCGAAATCCGCGCTGCGGCTCCACCACCACGAAACCATCGGCGGCCAGCCGCGACAAAGCCTCGCGCACCGCGCTTGAGCCGGCCGAAAGCCGCTCGCACAGCTCCTCGATTTTCAGCTTCTGTCCGGGCATCAGCCGGCAAGCCAGCAGGTCGGCGCGCAAGCGCTGATAGACGTTTTGCGTGAGCGTAGACCCGGCGGCCATGCAATCCTCCTCCGCCCATTTAGCAGATCGTGCACAAAAAGAGAAATATGCATGATCTGTTAACTCGTGCATTATCCAGTCTTAGGGGTCTGAAAAGGCGATGGACCGGGTGCGGTTCGTCACCCAAAAACAAGACAGCGCGCGCTGCAGGCAGGGAAACGCATGGCAACCAACGAAGCGGAAACCGACGTATTGATCGTTGGCGCGGGGCCGACCGGGCTCTCGCTGGCCATTGAGCTCGGCCTTCGCGGCGTGGCTGCGATGGTCGTCGAGCGGCACCCGCGAACCGGAAACCAGCCGCGGGCCAAAACCACGAACGTCCGGTCGCTGCAGCATTTTCGCCGCTGGGGCATTGCTCCGGCGCTTCGTGCGGCGGCGCCACTGCCGCCGGACTATCCGACAGACATCGTGTTTGCGACCCGGCTGTTCGGCCGCACGCTTGCCGTGATCGAAAACGCGTTCGAGGGGGCCAAGCGGCGCGATCCGCGGTTTCCCGAACCGGCGCAATGGGTGCCGCAATTCACCGTCGAGGCGGTGTTGCGTGAGCATGTCGAAACGTTTCCTTCGGTCAAAATCGCCTTCAATACCGAGCTTGTGGCGGCGGAACAGTCGGACCGCAATGTTACCGCGCGGGTCCGCGACGTTACCGATGGCAAGGAGCGGATTGTCCACGCCAAGTATCTGATCGGCGCCGACGGTGCGCGCAGCAACGTCCGCCAGATCATGGGCGCCAGGATGGAAGGCGAGCACGCTTATGGGATCAACTACAGTCTCATCATGCGCGTGCCCGAACTCGTACGTGCGCCGCCGAGCCGGCGGGCCATCATGTACTGGCTCATCAACAAAGAAACGCCGGCCGTTATGGGCCCGATGGATGGCGAAGGCCGCTGGTATTTCGGCATGACGCTGCCGGCGGGCGTCGAAGAGCCCGACGATGACACGCTCCGCCGCCAGGTCTGTGCAGCGGTCGGCCGCGAGATCGACATCGAGATCCTCACCCGCGACGTCTGGGCCGCGCACCGTCTGATCGCCAATCATTATCGTGACCGCCGCATCTTCCTCGCCGGAGACGCCTGTCATCTGCACCCGCCGTTCGGCGGCTATGGCATGAACCTCGGCATCGCCGATGGTGTCGATCTTGGATGGAAGCTTGCGGCGACGCTGGCCGGTTGGGGCGGACCGGAACTGTTGGAGTCCTACGAGCAAGAACGCCGTGCCGTGCATCAGCGCACCATCGCCGAAGCGGTCGAGAATTATCGGACGCTGAGCGCGCAGCTTCTCAAGGATAATCTTGATGAGGATAGCGCAGCGGGAGAAGAGGCCCGCCGCGCGGTCGGCCAGGAGATCGAGCGGACCAAGACGCGGGAGTTCAAGACACTCGGCGTCGTGCTCGGCTCGCGCTACCGGGAATCGCCGATCATTGTCGATGACGGCAGCACGCCGCCTGCCGAGCATCATGCCAATTTCGAGCCCTCCGCTTACCCGGGCTGCCTTGCACCGCATGCGTGGCTCCCGGATGGCTCGTCGCTCTACGATCATTTCGGCCGCGGCTACACGCTGCTTGTGCTCGACGATGCGGCGCCGGCGGATGCTTTGGTGGCAGCCGCCAGGCGCGCCGGCGTGCCGCTGACCGTGCTCAATTTCCACGACCAGCACTTGCGTGAACTTTACGGCGCGCCGCTCGCGCTGATCCGGCCGGATCAATACGTGGCCTGGCGCGGTTCGCGCGCGGTTGACCCCGATCGCGTTATTGCGATTCTGCGCGGCGCCCACCGCAAAGAGGCGCCGACCAGCGAACTCCGGGAGCGAACCGCATGAGCGGCGAAAAGCGCGACGTTCTGAACATTACGCAGGCGATCGACTTCGGCCCGGTCACGCCGTTTCAGATCGGCGCGATCATTCTTTGCTCATTGGTCGCGTTCCTCGACGGTCTCGACAGCCAGTCGATCGCCGTCGCCGCGCCGCTGATTGCCGACAAGCTGAGCCTCGCTAAAACCGCGCTGGGGCCGATCTTCTCCGCGGCGCTTCTCGGCGCCATGATTGGCGCGCTGACGTTCGGGCCGCTCGGCGATCGCTTCGGACGCAAGCGCTGCCTGATCGCGGCGGCCATCATCTTCGGCGTCGGCACGCTCCTGACAGCGCGCGCCAACTCGTACAATGAGCTGTTGGTTGTTCGCTTTGTTTCCGGGATCGGACTTGGCGGCGCGACGCCGTGCTTCATCGCGCTCGCCTCTGAATACGCGCCGCAACGGCGCCGCGCGATGATTGCGAGCCTGATCTGGTCCGCCTTTCCGCTCGGCGGCACTGTCGGCGGATTCCTCAACGCCTACATTCTCGCCAATTTCGGCTGGCCGGTGGTGTTTTTGGCCGGCGGCGTGCTGCCGCTCGTGGTCGCGGGCGCGTTGATGATCTGGCTGCCGGAATCGATCCGCTTTCTCCTCGCCGAGAACCGCGATCCGGACAAAGCTCGCGCCATCGCGCAACGGATCGTTCCGTCCGTCGCGCCGAGCGCACAAATTGTTGCCGACGAGGAACACGTCGCCGGCATGACGCTCAAGCATTTGTTCAGCGACGGCCGCGCGGTCGGCACGCTGCTACTGTGGGTTCCGTTCATCACCGCATTCGCTACGCTGGCGATCACGGTGCTGTGGACGCCCGCTTTGCTGCGCGCGAACGGCATGGCCCCGTCGCAGGCCGCGATCGTCCTCGGCTTTCACGGCGTCGGCGCGCTGATCGGGATGGGTAGCGCCGGGCGGTTGATGGAAGCGTTCGGAACCGTAGCGACCCTCGTGCCGGCTCTCATTCTTGGGGCAGTCGCAACCGCCGCGATCGGCTTTGCGGCGACGTCATTGGTCTCGATGTCGATCGTGCTGGCGCTGATCGGCGTGTTTGTCGGTATGGGCGCGTCCGGTGCGATCGCTCTTGCTGCGCTGAATTATCCCACGGCGCTCCGCTCGACCGGTGTCGGCTGGGCCATGGGGCTGGGCCGCGGCGGCCAGGTTGTCGCACCGCTGATCATCAGCATGATGTTGGGATTGGGTTGGGGAACCACCCAAATCTTCCTCGCGACGGCACTCGCGCCGTTCGTCGCCGCCGTGTTCATCCTCGCTTTCACCTTTCATGCCGACCGGCTCAAGGTCCTCGGCACGCTCACCCCAAGCCCGAAAATTTCCTGAACAAGACGGCTCGCCGGCAGATCGGTTGCGTGTGAAAAAGGAATTTTGAATGCAACGGAGCATCGATCGCGTGTTGACGACGCACGCCGGTAGCCTGCCGCGGCCGGACGCGCTTCGCGAGGCGTGGTCACAACCAGGGAATGACGCGCAGCAGGAGGCAAAGCTGCATGCGCTCCTGAAAAAATCCGTCGTTGATATTATCGCCGGACAAAAAAAGGCCGGCCTCGACATTCCGAACGACGGCGAGTTTGGCAAGCCGATGCGCGCCGCGTCCGATCTTGCCGCCTGGGGCACCTATATCTTCGGTCGCTTGTCCGGCTTCGGCCCGACGCCAGCTGGCGCCGAAGCGCCGGACAAAGCCAAGAGCGGCGAGCCCACGCGCATCGTCGGTCTGCGCTGGGAGCAGCGCGAGTTTCCCGGATTTTACACGGAGTACAGTTCCGGAATTGCTCGCCCTGCCGGGCGGCCGACGTGCCTCGCCGCGCTTGCGTACACCGGCCAGGACGCGCTCCGCCGCGATCTCGCCAACCTCAAGGCAGCTGCGGACGCGGCCGGCGTGAACGAGGCCTTTGTTACGTCAATCGCGGTTGGAAGTCTGGAGATGTTCTGCCGCGGACAAAACCGCCACTACGCCAATGCCGAAGCGTTTCTCGAAGGAATTGCCGACGCCCTGCGCGCCGAGTATCAGGCCATTGTCGAGGCCGGCTTCGTGTTGCAGCTCGACGATCCCGGTCTGCCCGACACCTGGGACATGCTCGATCCGCAGCCGACGCTGGCGGACTACAAGCGCTATGCAACGCTGCGCGTCGATGCGCTCAATCACGCGCTCGCCGGGATTCCGGAAGATCGCGTCCGCTATCACATCTGCTGGGGCAGTTGGCACGGCCCGCATACCACGGACATTCCCTTGCGCGACATTGTCGACGTGATGCTTCGGGTCAAGGCGCAGGCTTATTCCGTCGAAGCCGGCAACGTCCGGCACGAGCACGAGTACAAGCTCTGGAGTGAGGTCAAACTGCCCGACGGCAAAATCCTCATGCCGGGAGTCGTCAGCCACGCCACCAACGTGGTCGAACACCCGGAACTCGTGGCCGATCGCATCCTCGCTTACGCGAACGCCGTTGGCCGCGAGAACGTTATTGCCGGCACCGATTGCGGCCTCGGCGGCCGGGTGCACCCCGAGATCGCGTGGTCAAAGCTCAAGGCGCTCGAAGCAGGCGCGCGTCTCGCGAGCAAGCAGCTTTGGCGATGAACGCGACCCATAGAACTGCACGCCTGGAACTTCACCCGCGGAAACTTCAGCGCCAAGCGCCGTTGTCAGTGAAAGGAGCAAACAATGAATAGCCAAACGAGCGAGACTCACGGGCCGATTTTCCATCACGTCAATCTGAAGACGACGCGGCTTCAGGAGATGATCGATTGGTACGGCACGGTGATCGGAACAAAGCCGACGTTCCAGTTTCCCGGCGGCGCCTGGTTGACCAATGACGGCGCCAATCACCGCATTGCGCTGCTCACGTCCTCAAAAATGACCGATGACCCGGACAAAATCATGCACACCGGGATGCATCACATCGCGTTCGAATATAAATCATGCGACGAACTCCTCGACACCTACACGCGCCTTAAGGCGCTGGGCATCGCGCCGCATATGTCACTCGATCACGGCATGACCATGTCATTTTATTACGTCGATCCGGATGGCAACAGCGTCGAACTGCAATACGACAATTTCGGCGATTGGCGAGCGTCTTCCGAGTGGATGCGAACCTCACCGGCGTTTGCCAAAAACCCGATTGGCATGATGGTCGATCCGGCAAAGATGGTGCAGGCGCGCGCCGCAGGCGCTTCGCCAGAGGATTTGCACCGGCGCGCCTACGCCGGTGAATTTCCGCCCTCCGGTCCGGTCGATATCCGGGTCCCGTTAGACTAAGTCACGTTTCGACTAAACCAAACGAAGTCTTTTGGTATTCACAGGCTGGCTTCGGTACCCGGCCAATTGGCCTGCAGCTGCGCAAATTTTCCGCTGGCGCGCAGTTGCCGGATCGCTTCATCAACCGCGTCGCACAGATCGCTACGGTTTGGAGCAAAGGCGATTCCGAGCCGTTCATGGGTCGGCTGTTGCATCACCACCGCCAAATCGGTCCGGTCCCGCACCAGCCAGGAGATCACGGGAAACAGCTTGATGATCAGCCCGATACGACCGGCTTCCAGATCGTCAAGCGCAGTCATGATGCCGTGATAGGGGTAGTAGCGGACGTCGGCAATGGCGCGCTCCGCCAGCAAGCGTTGCGCCACGATATCGGAAGTATTTCCCGACTGGATGCCGGCCGTCAGACCGCGCAGGTCTGCAACCGACGCGACCTTGGGCGTGCGCCGTCGGTTCACCGCGATGCCTTGATTGAACACCAGATAAGGTTGCGAGAATTTCACGATGGCGGATCGCTCAGGCGTAATTGTCGTTCCTGAAATCACCGCGTCGCAGGTTCCTTCAATCAGTCCCTTGAAAATGTCATTGAAGTTGTCGCCTTTGTAAGCGAGCGGGCGCAGCTCAAGCCCGAGCCGCTCACAGACCGCGCGCATCAATTCGACGTCAAACCCGGTCGCGGCGCCATTGCGCATCAGATCGAATGGCGGATCAGGGTATGCCGACTGCACCGTCAATGTACCCGCAGTCACCGTACGCAGCATCTCGCTTGTCCTGCGATTCCGCCGCTTAGGCGGCGCAGACCGCAGCGAGGAATTTCTCCATTTCCGCCGCCAGCCGGTTGCCGTCCTGCGACAGCGTCTGCGCCGACGAAAGCAGCTGCGAAGAAGCGGAGCTGATGGCAGTCGCGCTTTCGTTCACTTCGCCGATGTTGGCGGCAACGTGTTTGGCGCTGCCGGCGGCGGCGCTCACGTTTTCGGCGATGTGCTGCGTGGTTGCCGCCTGCTCGTCGACCGCGGCGGTGATGACGGCTGCGATTTCCGAAATACGTCCGATCGTTGCGCCGATGACTTTGATCGTCGCCACCGAATCCCGGGTCGCCGCCTGAACGCCGGCGATCTGCACGCCGATCTCCTCGGTTGCCTTCGAAGTCTGCGACGCCAGCGCCTTGACCTCCTGCGCGACTACGGCGAAGCCCCGCCCGGCCTCGCCGGCGCGCGCCGCTTCGATCGTGGCATTGAGCGCCAGAAGGTTGGTCTGCTCGGCGATGTCGGTGATCAGCTTGACCACGTCGCCGATACGGCCGGCCGCGCGCGTCAGTTCGGCGATCCGGCCATCGGTCTGCTCTGCCTGAGACACGGCGTCGAGCGCAATCCGGGCCGATTCTTGCACTTGCCTGGAAATCTCGCCGACCGACGCTATAAGCTCCTCGGTGGCGGCCGAGACGGAGTGCACATTTTCCGAGGCTTGTGTCGACGCCGCCAATACCCTGCCGGACAGGTCGCGCGTAGCCCCCGCCGTCGTGCTTAAGGCTTCGGCCGCCGCTTCAAGCTCTACCGACGACGACGACACCGACCGCACGATACTGGCGACCGTTTCCTCGAATGCGCCGGCAAGAGCCTGCATGTCGGCCCGGCGCTGGTCGGCTGAGCGCTGCGCGGTTTCTTTCTCGGCCGCTTCGAGTTGTTCGATGCGGATGAGTTTTTCCTTAAATGCTTGTGCACCGCGGGCCGCGTCGCCGACCTCGTCCCGGCGCTCCGTATATGGGACATCGATGTTCTTGTTGCCGGCGACGAGCTGCCGCAACACCGCGCCAATGCGATGGATTGGCCTGGAGATCGCGAGTGCGCCAAACACGGAAACGAAGCCGAGCAGCGCGGTGATGAACAGGCCCATGCCGAGATCGAGCCGGTTCACAAACCCGGTTTCCGCGTCCGCTTGCTCCTTCCGCTCCTGCGCTGCTACGATCAGCGCGGCCGTAGTCCGTTCGATCAGGGCATTCAGCCCGTCGCTCAACCCGCCGGTGCGTTCCACTGTGTCAGCGGTATCGCCGTGATCCTTTGCGGCCTTGGCGAGTTGGCCGCCGACGGCCGCATAAGCCTTGACCAGTTCGGCGAGCCGATGGAGCCGTTCTTTGTCGGCCGGCTCGTTGGTCAAATTGAGCGCGGCCTCGATATGCTCCGCCACCGAGGCTTGGCCAGCTTGAAGTCTGTATAGGGCGCGATCGACCTCGCTTGGTACGATGGCAAGGCGCATTTCGCGCGTCTCGATCTGCATGCTGCGCACGTTGGCGGCGGCGCGCAACGCTTCGACCGCGGCCAGCTGCTTGCTGTCGGCCTCGGCCCGTTGCAGCGCGGCGCAGTGATCGCCGATTTGCTGGTTGATCAGCATTCCGGCCACCAGCACCATGCCGGCGCTGGCGCAGAGAGCGAGTTTGTTGCGAATGGATAGATCGAAAATGGCCATCGAGGGGCCCTGTTGGCAATTAGGGCATCATTAACCGCGGCGGTTAATTCGCAGTAAAATCCGCCACGCGGGGCTGGCGAAATCGTCCGCTCGGCACAGGACATTCGAGATTACGGTCGCACTAAAATGCGCACCGCAAAAATTCTTTCGGCCAAGCGTTTAGGCGACTCTGCGGTCGCCTGGCTTGGATTTGCCGGATTTTGAGCCTTCCGCGGGCGGTTTGATCGGCACGACTTTGTCGATGTCGCTGCGGAAGTAGCTGACGCGTTCGTCCATCTGCGATGCCTGGTGCTCCAGCGTCTTGGCGGTGGCGGCATTTTCCTCGACCAGGGCCGAGTTCTGCTGAGTGACCTCGTCCATCTGGGTCAGCGCCTTGTTGACCTGCTCGATACCGGCGGCCTGTTCGGCGCTGGCATTGGCGATGTCCGCGACGATGGCGGCGACGGTCTCGATCGATCCCACGATCTCTTTGAGCGCCGCGCCCGCCCGGCTGACCAGTTCGACGCCGTCGTTCACTTGCGCGCTGGAATTGGTGATCAAGTCCTTGATGGTTTTTGCAGCTTCGGAGGAGCGCTGCGCCAGGTTGCGGACCTCGGCTGCCACCACGGCAAAGCCACGTCCGGCGTCTCCGGCGCGGGCGGCCTCGACCGCGGCATTGAGCGCCAGGAGATTGGTCTGGTGGGCAATCTCGTCAATGACGCTGATGATGTTGGCAATCTTGCCGGAGGACTCCTCGATGCGCGACATCGCGTCCACCGCCTGCGCCACGACGGTCCCGCCGCGGCTGCCGACATCGCGGGTTGCCGTGGTCGATTGGCTGGCGTGCTGGGCATTCTCCGCTTCTTCTTCACCGTGGCCGAGATTTGCTCCATCGACGCCGAGGTCTGCTCGAGGCTGGCGGCCTGTTCCTCGGTGCGTTGCGACAAGTCGGTGGTTGCGCCCGAAATCTCCAGCGCAGCGTTCGCGACCTCCTTGGCCGCCGCCTTGATCTCGGCAATGGTCTCCAACAGGCGCTGCGCTGTTGCGTTGGCGTTGTCCTTTAGACTGGCAAAGGCGCCCTGATACTCAGCGGTGATGCGGGAGGTGAGGTCGCCCTGCGCCAGTGCGCCCAGCATGCGCACCAGGTCTTCGAATACTTTGCCGACGTTGTCGCACATCGTGTTCATCGATGCCGCGAGATTGCGGATGACGCCGTCCTTGCCGTCCAACGACACGCGTTGCGAGAAATCGCCCGCCATCGCCGCTTTGACAATGCCGCCGACCGCGGCGTCGAACTCGTTCATCACCTTGGCCGCGGCCGCCTCCCGCTCGGCGGCGGCCCGGCGAGCGGCTTCGGCCTTCTCCTCCATCGCCCGGCGCTCCCGCTCGGCCTTCTCGGCGGCCTCCCGCCGCTCGCGCTCGGCGTTCTCCGTCTCCAGCCGCGTCTTCTCGATCGCGGCGTCGCGGAACACCAATACCGCTTGCGCCATCGTCCCAATCTCGTCGCCACGATCCGTCCCGGGGACTTCAATCGAGGTATCGCCGCCGGCGAGAATGCCCATGGCTCCGACCAACTGTCCGACCGGCCGGGTGATCGACAGCGCCACGAAGACGCTTAATCCGGCCGCAGCCGCCAGCATCGCCACGAACAGCGCGAGAATTCCCCAAAAACTCCAGCGCGCTTCATTGGCAACACCCCGCACGGTCGTGACCAGATCGTCCGACAGCCGCGCTTCGACTGGTCTGAGAGCGTCGATATATTTGGTTGTGGCGTCGAACCATTGGGCGGCGCTCACGCCTCCCACGTTCCCCTTGAACGGAGACTCGGCTCCGGCTGTGCGCATCCGCGCGACCTCGTCCATGCCGGCAGACTGCAAAGCCTGTGTGGCAATTTCGATTTCGACCGGCGTCGCGCTGTTTTCGAACGCCGCCAATTGTGCGTCTTGCATCGCGCTCAAGCGAATGAAGTTGCGGTGGACGTCAGGCGCGAACTCGCCCTTGGTGAATCCGACCACTCCGGTCGCGCGTTCCTGGCCGGCAAATTCCTTGCGCTTGAGAATGGAGGACAACGCGGCCGACGCGCGCATGATCCGGGCGTCCTCGCTCATACCGCTGATCGAACTCGATCATACTGACCAAATGACCGATAACGCCGGTATAGTAACCTGACGTCGCCTGCGCGGTCGTGCTGAATCGATCGGCGCTGGTGCGGGTATCGTTCAACGCGTCGAATGCCGAGCGGACGCCATCGAGATCGGCTTTGAACTTTGCGCTCAGCACGGACGGATCAAGCACGTCCATCGTCTGCCGCCAATCCGCGGTGGCCTTATCGGTCAGCGCACGTTGCGCCGGCAACGCTTCCGCAAACGCGGCGCCTTTGGAGTTGACGAAGCCTGCGGTAGCGCCCCGCTCCTTTTGCAATTCGTGAATTAGACCGGAAATTTTGGGCGCGGTGTTTGCAATAGCGACGATACGATCTGCCGTTGAATAAACCGAATGTTTTTCGACGATATCTTTCAACGCAAACGCGACAAATGCTAACATCGGAACCAAACATGCAATCGCAATCCGCACCGGAATCTTGATGTTGTTCAGGCGCAACATAGTCCTCTCCCCAAACTATCGATCGCACGTGCCGGGGGAAATAAATGCAAGCCCGGTCAGGCTAAGCGTCCACGAATGTGGACGAACTACCAGGCGGTCCCCCATGCATAACAATTGAGCATTTCGATTTACGGACCGTTAAGCCGGTTGAGTAACGCGGTTAAACTGTCGGGGGAGATCAGCGGCGGCACGCTCGCGATCAGGCGTGCTTAGTCCCGGCCAAACTGTCTGCGCAGCTCGCTTTTAGCCCGCGCCAGCATCGGCCGCCGGCTTGTGGTTTTGCGTCGAGCCGTCGCGGCACGGTCAAATCTCCGCTGCCGGATGCAGAAGAAAGATCTCCGGGCCGCTTATTTTCTCCGGCAACAGCTAACGCCGCCGCAGCACTTTCAGCTGGCCTTTTCCAGAGTGTTGGGAAGATCCGGCGCGTCGGAATCGTGCACGGCAACGCCGACCATCGGATCGATCAGAGTTTCCCACGGCCGGCGATCCAGTGTGCGCATGGTGTCGTCATAGCCGGCGCGCCAGCGCCTTTGAATGCCTTCTGACGAGAAATCGATCTCGCGCAAATAATCATCGTTTTTGCTCGGCGTGGCGTTGATCCGCACGATGTGCATGAGGGTACCGCAGCCATAACCGGCCATCTCCCTCACTCGGGGAGAGTTGCGCTGGCTTTCCGGCAGCATGCGCACCAATTCTCGCACCATGTGGCGCAGCTGATGGATGTGCTCTTGCCGCGGAATGTGGCTATCAGCGCGGCTGGCGTACTGAATGTCGATCTGCCGGCTTAAGACCTGCCAAACCGATTCCGGCTCGGGACCTGCGATCGGAAAGATCTGCACCGAGAACACAACGGAATCGCGGCGCGGATTATCATCGAACACCACCTCGATGGGTGTGTTGGAATAGAGTCCGCCGTCCCAATAAGGATCGCCGTCGATCCGCACCGCAGGAAATCCCGGCGGCAGTGCACCGGAAGCCAGTACGTGATCGAGCGTGATCGGAAGATTGCGGCTGTCGAAATAATGCATCTTGCCGGTTCGCACGTTCACCGCCCCGACGGTCAGGCGCATGTGCTTGGCATTAAGGCGGGTAAAATCGACCAGGTTGCTGACCGTCTTTCGCAAGTCGTCGATCGTATAGAACGCGGCACGCTCCACGCCGACCAGCGCACCCATTCCGCCCCACGCGAGCGCGCGGTTCGGCGCGTAATAGCCGGAAATCCCGTTGAACATCGCCATCACGTACGACGCGGCGCTGCCGGCGAGCTGTCCAAACGGCGTACCGTCCCAAAGCGGCTTGCGCCCGACCCGATCCCAGAATTCGCGCAAGCGCTCGAGCCGTGTTCCGACTTGATTGCCGGCAATTATCGCGCCGTTGATCGCACCGATTGAGGTCCCGACGACCCAGTCGGGTTCTATACCGGCTTCGTGGAGCGCCTGATAAACGCCGCCCTGATAGGCGCCGAGCGCACCGCCGCCTTGAAATACCAAAACCACTTGGCCTGGAAGCTGGGGCGGTACCTTCACCGCGCCTGCGGGTTGATGCTCGACGTAAATCTGGTCCATGACATGTCACCCCGCAAACGACCGATCGATCCAAACGCCAGCACTATAATGTGTGTATTGGCGGTTCCGGCGGCAACGGCGGGTGGGGCAGGCGGCGTGTTACAATCGCGCCGCACTTTTGAGCGCGCGTTCGACCATGGTGCCGAGCAGCACGCGCCGATAAGCGCCGCTGCCGTGAATGTCGTCAGGCGGGTTGACGGCGGCGCTCGCCGCTGCGGCAACTGTGGCGATCGTAGCATCGTCAACGCGCCTGCCGTTGAGCACGTTCTCCGCAGCGGCAAGGCGCAACGGCCGGTCGGCGACACCGATGACACCGAGGTGGGCGCCTTCCACTTTTCCGTCGCCGTCCTGATCGTAAAACAACGCGACACCCGCTGTGGCGAAATCGCCGTGGCGGCGGGCGAATTCTGCAAAGCCGAACCGGCGCCGCGCGGGCCAACGCGGCAGGCGGATTGCGGTGATGATTTCGTCGGACCTGAGCGCCGTCGTCAATGGACCCTGGAAGAAATCGTTCGCGGCGATGGTTCGCGTCGCGTCTTTGCTGGCAACGGCGATCTCAGCGTCGCAGGTGACCGCGATGCCCGGCATTTCGGCCGCGGGATCGGCATGCGCCAAGCTGCCGCCGACCGTACCGCGATTGCGGATCTGATAATGCGCCACGTGCGAGATGGCTTCGACCAAGAGTGGATGCGCGGAGCGCAGCCGCGCGTCGTCGAGAATATCGCACCAGCGCACCATGGCGCCGAGCGTGACGCGCTGGTCGGAAATCTTGATCTGCCGCAGCTCTTTCAGCTTGCGGAGGTCAATGACCAGTGCGGGCGCCGCGACCCGAAACGCCAGCATCGGTACGAGGCTTTGGCCGCCGGCGAGTGGTTTAGCTTCGGCGCCATGCTCCGCGAGCAACGCGACAGCGTCGGACAGGCTGGTCGGGCAGGAATATTCGAAGGGCGGCAATTTCATAGCCAGAACGTCCGCTTCGAAACGAGACCGCAAAAGGTCCGTCCCGCATTTCGTAACACCGGCGCGATTGGGCGGTCAACGTGATCGGGCCGGCCAGCCGCGGCGGCGAGCATTTCGCAATTCGACAATTGCTGATATTTTGCCCGCATAGCCGAGGCGCGACCAGCGCCCGCCCCGCGATCGGAGGAAGCCCCATGCCGAAAGCCGTGCCGCGCAATGGCAAGAACGGCAAACGCGCTCTGCGCGTGCGCGAGCTGCCCAAGATCAGCACCCAGACCGACACGCGCGACATTCTTGCGCACGCCGCCAATGAAGCCGGCCTCGATGATTATTTTATCGTCGACGTCGATGCCCATGTCACCGAGACGGCGTTCTGGTCTGAAATCGTCGACCGCATGGACAGCGACGTCTACCGGCAGATGGCGAGCGCGTTCAAGGGTCGCGGCGGCTCGCCGCCCGGTCTGCTCAATGCGACGCCCGGCATGTTGTATCAGGACGTGTTCGGCCGGATTCCACATCAGCAGCGTTTGGCGGAAGCCGTTCCGGGCGGACGCACCCACGCGCAGGTGACGCTGGTGCAGCGCGCGATGGATTCGATGGGGATCGATTACATGGTCGTATTCCCGACGCCGATGCTGGTGCTTGGCATGCATCCGCAAGCCGATATGGAGGTGGCGATCGGCAATGCGTTTAATCGCTGGCTTACCGATGAGATCCTGCCGCAGGACGGGCGCATCAAGGCGATGCTCTATCTGCCGTTCAATCATCCGGAAGCTTGCGTCAAAGTCGTCGAGCAATATGCCGATAATCCGTCCGTCATCGGCTTTACCATCACTTCGACCCGGTTCCGTCCGGTCCACCATGACAGCTACATGCCGCTCTATGCCGCGATCCAGGCGACCGGCAAGCCGCTGAGCTTCCATTCCGGCTTTCATTGGGGCGATCAGTCGATGCAGCAATGCAATCGATTCATCTCGATGCATGCGATTTCGTTCGTGCACTTTAATCTGGTGCATCTCACCAACTGGATCATCAACGGCATTCCGGAGCGGTTTCCGAAGCTGAAAGTGATCTGGATTGAAAGCGGGCTCGCCTGGGCGCCGTTCCTGATGCAGCGGCTTGATTCCGAATACATGATGCGCTCCTCGGAGGCGCCGCTCCTGCGGCGCCGTCCAAGCGAGTACATCGCCGACATGTACTTCACCAGCCAGCCGCTGGAGCGGTCGAACCTCAAACTCACCGAGGCGACCTTCGACGCGATCAAAGCGGAAACCCAACTTCTGTTCGCGTCCGACTGGCCGCACTGGGATTTCGATTTGCCGAATGCAATCACGACGCTGCCGTTCCTCTCTGAACAGGCCAAGCGCAACATTCTCGGGCTGAATGCGGCGCGGCTGTTCAGCTTGCCGGTTCCGGCGCACAAGCAGGTGAAGAAAGCGCCAGTGCGGCGCGAGCCGGTTACGGCGTAGCCGCCGGCTAAAGGATGTTGCGTATGCCGCGAGCTCCAACGCGCAAGGCGACCAAACAAACGAAAGCGCGTCGGGCGCCGGTGCGCACCCGCGGAAGTCTGCCCGGGGCGGATTTTTCGGCGCGCGTGCAAGTGGCGCTCGATCGCGGTGAACCGGACGCGATTTCCGATCAGGAGCTGCAAAAGGTGCTGGCCGCCGCGGTGAAATGCTACGCGGCGAAAGCGGAGCGGCGCGGCAGCGGATTAGAACCATTCCCGGAAGGACTGATCACCGCGACCGAGACAGTGGTGGCCGCGTGCGCCATGATCCGGGCCGCCGATCTGAATATCTTCGACGTGGCGATGTGGTTTCATCGCCCGGCGACGTAAGACTTCATTGCGGGGACAGTGCGGGGACAGTTATGGACCAAAGGACAGTAATGGACGAAATCGCGGTCGCCAGGCTTGCCGATATCCCCGACGGCGATTATCGCATCTTTGCGCTCGATGCTTTGGAGGTCGGCATCTTCCGCTCCGGCAATCGGGTGGTGGCCTATGAGAATGTGTGCCCGCATGCCGGTGGCCCAGTCTGCCAGGGCAAGATCTTCAATCAGGTCGAAGAGCTGATCACCACCGACAAAAAGAGCGCGGGGCTGCGTTTCGGTAAACAGCGCCACATCGTCTGCCCCTGGCATGGCTACGAATTCGATCTAGAGACGGGCTGCCATCCGGGCGACGCATCGGTGCGGCTGACGCCGGTCAAGGTCGCGGTGCGCGACGGTCAGGTCTTCGTCAGCTTGCCGCGGTGACGCGTCGCTCGTCCGGCCGGTAACTAAATCAGGCGGCCAAACGTCACTCGCCTCGACTTTTGCCGGCTTCCCCGCTAAGCGGGCCGCAGCAAACAAGCGCCCGAGATCATGTCACCAGGCCCCGTTTCACTCGCGAGGGCAGCCGCGTTCCGGCTGATCGCCGCAGCTGCTGTCAGCCTTGCCGCGATCGCTGCCGGAATGCATCCGGCCGCAGCGGCCGGGGAGGGGGTTGCGACGCCGCGCGCCGTCGTGGTTCCCGGCTTTTGGGATCCGCGACGCCGGCCGGAACGGCCCGATCTCTCGCGCCTCGGCAGCATCCGTTTCCTGACCGAACTCGATTACCCGCCATTCGATTATTCCGGACCGGACGGCAATCCCGCGGGCTTCAATGTCGATCTCGCCCGGCTCATTTGCGACGAAATCAAGGTCAGCTGCACCATCCAGGCGCGGCCGTTCGCCGGTCTGCTTGATGCGCTCAATGAGGGTCGCGGCGACGCGGTGGTTGCCTCCATCTCGCCGACAGCCGAAACCCGCCAGCGCGCCGATTTCACCGATCCGTACTACCGCACGCCGGCGCGCTTTGTCGCGCGCTCCGACAGCGCGATCACCGACGTGCTGCCGGAGCGGCTCGAAGGCAAGAAGATCGCAGTGATCGCCGGCACCGCACACGAGGCTTTTCTCAAGGCGATGTTTACCGAAGCCGAGGTGCGGCCCTATCCCGACGCCGCCGCGGCACGCGAAGCCTTGCGCAAGAAGGACGTCGACCTTTTGTTCGGCGACGGCATTACGCTGGCGTTCTGGCTCCATAGTTCAGATTCCGGGAACTGCTGCGTTTTCCGCGGCGGACCGTTTCTGGAAAGCCGCTATTTCGGCGAAGGGATCGGCATTGCGGTCAGGCGCGGCAACGATCTTCTGCGCCTGGCGATCAATTGGGCGCTGTTCCAGCTGTGGGAGAAGGGCGCCTACACCGACTTATGGCTGCGCTATTTCCCGATCAGTCCATTTTGATTTGATCCGCACCGATAAGCGTTTATGGACTTGAAGATGACGGCCGCAGTACTTGAAAATGCATCGGACTTGCGCGAGGTCGCCGAGCAGTCGCACGCCTGGCCGTTCGAAGAAGCGCGCAAGATCGTCGCGCGGCTGCAACGCAATCCAAAGCCGGAAGTGATTTTCGAAACCGGCTACGGGCCGTCCGGCCTGCCGCACATCGGCACCTTCGGCGAAGTCGCTCGCACCACGATGGTGCGCCACGCCTTCCGCGTGCTCACCGGCGACGCGGTAAAAACCCGCCTGATCGCATTCTCCGACGACATGGACGGCCTGCGCAAGGTGCCGGACAACATCCCCAACAAGGCGATGGTCGCTGAGCATCTCGGCAAGCCGTTGACCAAAATACCGGACCCGTTCGGCACCCACGACAGCTTTGCCGCGCACAATAACGCGCGGCTGCGCGCCTTCCTCGATCAGTTCGGCTTTGACTATGAATTCATGTCGTCCACCGCCTGCTACACGTCGGGGCGCTTCGACGCCGCGCTTCTGAAAGTGCTCGCGCGCTTCGACGCGGTGATGAACATCATGCTGCCGTCGCTGCGGGAGGAGCGCGCCGAAACCTATTCGCCGTTCCTGCCGATCTCGCCGCGCAGCGGCATTGTGCTGCAAGTGCCCGTGGTCGCGCATGACGCCAAGGCCGGCACCATCACCTACGACGATCCGGACAGCGGCGAGCGCGCCACGACGCTCGTCACCGGCGGGCGCTGCAAGCTGCAATGGAAGCCGGATTGGGCGATGCGCTGGGTCGCGCTCGGCGTCGATTATGAAATGGCGGGCAAAGACCTGATCAATTCCGTCAAGCTGTCGAGCGAGATTTGCCGCGCGCTCGGCGGCTCGCCGCCGGAGGGCTTCAACTACGAGCTTTTTCTCGACGAGAACGGCCAGAAAATTTCCAAGTCCAAAGGCAACGGGCTGACCATCGACGAGTGGCTCCGGTACGCGAGCCAGGAAAGCCTGTCGCTCTTTATGTATCGCGAGCCGAAGTCGGCCAAGCGGCTCTATTTTGACGTCATCCCGCGGCACGTCGATGAATACCAGCAATACCTCGAAGCTTATGAGCGGCAAACTCCCAAAGAGCGGCTGTCGAATCCGGTCTGGCACATTCACGGTGGCGCGCCACCGAAGGCGGACAACCCCGTGACGTTTGCCATGTTGCTCTCGCTCGTCACCGCCTCGAACGCTGAAAATGCCGACACCCTGTGGGGCTTCATCGGCCGCTACCGGCCCGGTGTGACGCGGCAAACTCATCCCCATCTGGCCGCCCTGGTCGATTACGCCATCCACTATTTCCGCGATTTCGTGCTGCCGGCGAAAAAATTCCGCGAGCCCGGCCCGGGCGAACGCGCTGCGCTGATCGATCTGCGCGACGCGCTGTCGCAAATTCCCGCCGACGCTCCGGCGGAAGAGATACAGAACGTGGTCTACGAAGTCGGCCGGCGCGAGCCGTTTCTGGATCAGAAAAAGAAGGCCAAGGACGGCAAGCCGGGCGTCACGCTCGACTGGTTCAACATGCTCTATCAGGTGCTGCTCGGTCAGGAGAAGGGCCCGCGTTTTGGCTCCTTCGTCGCCGCCTACGGCATCCAGAGCACCATCGAGATGATCGACGGCGCGCTGGCGCGCTCGGCGTGAGCAATCTGACGGTTAGCGCTGCATAATCTGTAGCGGCAGGCGCCGAGCGAGATGCGGGAACAAGGCTACCGCATCTCGCGTTCAATCAACGTTAGCTCGGCATCGGCCGAGGCCGACTTTGTGATGCCTTCAGGGATTTGCGACGTTCAAGCCGAACGGGACATCAAGCGGTGGATGAGCCTCGCGGAGCCATCGTCTGCGGCATTCTTGCGCGCCCATGGCGGCGCGCACACGGTCCCACCGCGTAGCAAAGGGAATAAGGATCCTGGACTGGAGAAAGCCTTCAGTAACCCGCTTATGCTTTCTCCCACATCGCAAACGGGAGAAATGTCATGATTCCGATGTCACGGCGAAACGTCATTGCGACTGCGGCCGGCGGCGTCCTGACGGCGACGACCGCTGCGGCGGCGCAGACCGGCACCGGCGTGCCGCAACCGCAGCGCCCCGGCCACGGCGGCACCGATCCCGGTCCGCGCAACCTGATGCGCGACCAACAAAACCCGGACATTCTGGTCCCGCCCGCGACCGACCACGGCACGTTGCCGAATCTGCGCTATTCGTTTTCCGATTCGCATATGCGGCTGGAGTCGGGCGGCTGGACTCGCCAGGTCACCGTCCGCGAGCTCGGTATCTCCAAAAACATTGCCGGCGTGAACATGCGTCTCAATGCCGGCGGCGTCAGGGAGCTGCATTGGCACAAGGCGGCCGAGTGGGCCTATATGCTCTACGGAACCGCGCGCATTACAGCCATTGACCCGCAAGGCCGGAATTTCGTCGATGACGTGGGAGTTGGAGACCTTTGGTATTTCGCTTCCGGCATTCCGCATTCCATTCAGGGCCTCAACCCGGACGGCTGCGAGTTTCTTCTGGTGTTCGACGACGGTGAGTTCGACGAAGACAACACTTTCCTGATCAGCGACTGGTTCAAGCATGTACCGAACGAGGTACTTGGCAAGAATTTTGGCGTCTCACCCTCTTTTTTTGGTCATACCCCTGACCCCAGCGAGCGATACATGTTCCCGGCGCCGGTACCCGGGCCGCTCGCCTCCGACAAGATCCCGGGCGCAACCGCGATGCCTCAGCCTTTGAGCCACAGGATGATGGCGCAGCAACCGATCAAGACGAAGAGCGGAACGGTGAGGATCACCGATTCCAGCGTATTTCCGGCTTCCAAAAATATTGCCGCGGCGCTGGTCGAGGTTGAACCCGGCGGCATGCGGGAGCTGCACTGGCACCCAAACACCGACGAGTGGCAGTACTACATCGAGGGCCAGGCGCGCATGGGCGTATTCGCTGCCGCAGGTCAGGCGCGCACTTTCGATTTTATGGCCGGTGACGTCGGTTACGTGCCCTTCGCCATGGGGCATTACATCGAGAACACCGGCAAGACGCCGCTGCGCTTTCTTGAAATGTTCAAGAGCAGCTATTACGCCGACGTGTCGCTGGACCAGTGGATGGCGCTAACTCCGCCGGAGTTGGTCGAGGCACACCTCAACCTGGACAAGCAAGTGATGGCGGCGTTGCGCAAAGAAAAAGTGCCGGTGGTGCCCGCTTGATCGGGTGCTGCTTGGCCGTTACGGGACGTTGCCGGCTTGAACATCCCGGTCGCCGCATATACGTTCGCCGCGGCTGAGAGGAGCGTTACATGACCGCAGACGGAAACTGGAATCTCGTCGTTTCGACGCCGATGGGCGAGCGCCAGGCGACCCTTTCGGCGAAGACGGATGGCGACGTACTGAAGGGCAGCCAAATGGCTGAGGGGAATTCAGCCCAGATTTTTGACGGCACCGTGAACGGCAACGCGATCGCGTGGAAGGTTTCGATTACCGACCCGATGCCGATGACGCTCGAATTCAATGGCACCATCGACGGCGACAAGCTCAGCGGCAGCGTTACCCTGGGAGCCTTCGGCAGCTCTTCGTTCTCCGGCACGCGCGCCTAGCCAAGTAGCCAATCAAGTACCGAATCGATTTTAAGTCGGTCGCGATGCAGTCTTCTTCTTAGGGGCCGCTGTTCGGGCGGCATCCTTCATAGCAGCGATCACCACCCGCGAAACGGCACGAAGCCAGGCTCGGGTGGCATCTCAAATAGCGACCTTTGTTATAACATTCGCACACGGCCGATGCGGTCGTCGGTGTCAATAGCGCGGCGCAGAAGCCAAACAGCGCCGCAATCGCCAGAACGCGCGCCACTGCGATTTCTCCTCAATTTGCTGCTGCGATCATACCCTAAAGCCGGGTCAATGAACCGTGACACAATCGAGCAGCAAATTAGGACAGAGTGGTGAAATAAGGAAATGCGCTCACGCGATTGCGAACGGGTGTGATGCCGGTTTCGGCCTTACTGACTTGGCTTAAACCACGAGCCGCTCAGCCGCCCCGGCGGGCTTCGCTACCGCCTAACGCATTTTGAGAATGATGACCTGGTCGCTGGCCGGATCGGTTGTCTTGCGCAACGTCGCGACTTGCGCGGCAGTGACCGCCGGCGCCTGGTTGCCCCAGCCGTTACGGATGAAAGTGACCGTGTCCGCTATATCCTGGTCGGAGAGCTGTAACCGGAATTGCGGCATCCGATAGGCGTCCGGCGCGCCCTTGACGACAAGCGGGTTCGAGCCGTTCAGCACGAGGTTGATAAGCGAAGACGGATCGTTGTCGAGCACGATGGGATTGCCGGCGAGTGCCGGCATATAGGGACCGAAACCCTTAGCATCGAACCCGTGGCAAGTCGCGCAGGTGTTGGCGTAGACCGTCCCACCGGGTTGCGACGGGTGGCCGCCGCGCAACGCTGCGGTGGTCGCATCGCTGTAAGCAAAAGCCGGCTGTGTCGCGTTCGCCGGAAGCGATTTCAGATAAGCTCCGATGGCGTCGATGTCGCTGTCCGACAGGTACGGCGTGCTGTTGTTGACGACGTCGATCATCGACCCGAACGCCGTGGCGTCGCGGTTGTGGCCGAGCTTGAGAAATTCGCCGACGTCGCCCTTCGACCAACTGCCAAGACCGGTGCGAACGTCGCCCCGCAGGCTCGGTGCATACCAGGCATCGAGCAATGCTCCGGAAAGATAGCCCTGGCTCCGCTCGTCGAGCGCCTTTTCCTGCCAGGCCAGGCCGCGCGGCGTGTGGCAGGCGCCGCAATGGCCGAGGCCCTGCACCAAATAAGCGCCGCGATTCCAGTCGGCATCATGGTCGCTCTTCGCAACATAGCTGCCGCTCGTCGTGAAGATGAAACTCCAGATCGCAAGCGGCCAGCGAAAACTGAACGGCCACGGCAGCTCATTCGGCAAATTTGACTGATGGACCGCCGGCACCTCCTTCATGAAAAAGTCGTACAGCGCGGCGACGTCCGCGTCAGTCAGTTTAGCGTAAGAGGGATAGGGCATCGCCGGATAGAGCCGGTGGCCGTCCTTGGCGATACCACGGCGCATGGCGCGATCGAAATCATCAACACTATAGCTGCCGATACCGGTTTCCGGATCAGGCGTGATATTGGTTGAATAAATAGCGCCGAGCGGCGTGCCCATCTTGAGGCCGCCAGCGAAGGCCTTGCCGTCGGCGACCGAGTGACACGAGACGCAGTCGCCGGCCCGCGCCAAGTATTCACCGCGGCTGCCGGACGGGCTGACGGTCTCGTCCGCCCGCGATGTCGAAATTGCGAAGATCACCAGCAGGCCGCAGAAGGTCGTCCTTGAAATTATCATCACGTCCTCCGCCTCCGCCTGAGCGGGCGTCGCCCGTTATCTTTTATGGATTCGCGGGAGGCGGCCATCGCGCTGTCGCCACATCGCGCCGGTTTGGAGATGCGCCGGCTATGCCGATGATCCGGTCAGATCGTGATCAATGATCGGCAGCGAACGGATGCGTTTGCCGGTGGCGGCGAAGATCGCGTTGGCCACCGCGGCCGCGATCGGCGGAGTTGCAGCCTCGCCCGCGCCGCCCCAAACCTTCCCGCCGCTCGGCACCAGATGGACGTCGATCTTCGGCGCTTCGGCCAGGCGCACCATGCGATAGGTGTCGAAATTGCCCTGCACCGCCGCGCCGTCCTTGATGGTGATCTTGCCATAGAGCGCAGCGCTCAGACCGAAGATCACGCCGCCCTCGGCCTGTTCGGCGATGGTCTGCGGATTGACCATGTAGCGTGTATCGAGTGCGACAGTGACTCGGTTGACCTTCACCCGTCCGTTCGGCTTGACCGTCACCTCGGCGACCTGCGCGCAGAGGCTGTCCGTATCGGTACAGATAGCGATGCCGCGGCCGCTGCCTTTCGGCAACGGCTTGCCCCAATCGCCCTTCTCGGCGGCGGTATCGAGCACCTTCAGCCAGTCGGGCTTGCCGTCAAGCAGCTTGCGCCGCACCTGATAGGGATCGAGGCCGCTCGCTGATGCGATCTCATCGAGGAAGCTTTCAATGGCGAAGACGTGCTGGTTGGCGCCGGGCGCACGCCAGAACCACACCGGCAAGTGCGTATTTTTGACCAGCGATTCCACGCGCGTGTTCGGCACCTTGTAGCCATTGTTGTCCAGTCCGGCGACAGTTTGTGACTCAACCTTGCCGCCTGGGACCGGCCTGCCAACCGACGCCCAGATTGATGAAGTGACGACGCGCATCGACCATGCGGTTGGCAGTCCGTCCGGGCCGGCGGCGGCTTTGAAGGCGACCACGGCATGCGGACGGAACTTGTCCTGCCGGGTATCCTCCTCGCGCGTCCACACCAGCTTGACGGGGCGCTTGACGACCTTGGCGATGGCGATGGCCTGAGCGACCTCGTCGTTGGCGTCGCGGCGGCCAAAGCCGCCGCCAAGGAAGGCGTTGTGGAGATACACCTGCTCCGGCTTCAAGCCGGAGGCGCGCGCCGCCGCTTCGAGCGCCTCATCCGCCGCCTGCGTTCCGACCCAAACGTCGAGCCGGTCGGGCTGCAGACTAACGGTCGCATTCATCGGCTCCATCGGCGAATGCGACAGATAAGGCGTCTCGTAAATCGCCTCGAACGTCTTGGTTGCGCCCGACATGGCTTGATCGACATTGCCGTCGTTGCGCGCAGTCAGCATCGGCTCGGTGAGTGCGGCACGGAATTGCTTCGAAAGTTGTTCGCTGTCGACCTTGCCGGCCGTGCCGACATCCCATTCCGGTTGCAGCCGGGATAGCGCCCGCTTGGCGCGCCAAAAGCTTTCGGTCGCGACCACCGCCACCGCATGTTCGAGCTTCACTACGTTCAGAATGCCCGGCGCGCCGGCGAGCACCGACTCATCGACGCTCTTGAGCTTGCCGCCGGGGACCGGGCAGGCCGTGATCGCGGCGAACACCATGCCCGGAACTTGCGCGTCGATGCCGAACTTGGCCGAGCCGTCGGTCTTGGGGCTGACGTCTACGCGCGGCAACGGCCTGGGGATGAAGGTGAACTGAGCAGGCGTCTTGATAGCCGGCTCAGCGGCGAGCGTAATCTTTGCCGCGTCGGCAGCGACCTCGCCGTAGCGCAGGGTGCGGCCCGACGGTTTGTGAGTCACGACGCTGGCGGCTGCCGCGCATTCCGCCGGCGGAACGTCCCAGCGCGCCGCCGCTGCGGCGATCAGGCGTTCGCGCGCGCTGGCGCCGACCTGTTGTATCTTCTTCTGCGACGCCCGTACCGATCGGCTGCCGTTGGAGAACATCGGGCCATAGACGTTCTTCTCACGCAGATTGCGGTTGGGCGAGGCATATTCGATACGCACTTTCGACCAATCGCATTGCAGTTCCTCGGTGATCATCATCGGCAGCGCCGTCATGCTGCCCTGGCCCATCTCCGATCGCTGATAGCGAATGAGGATGGAATCGTCCGGGTCGATGGCGATCCACGCGTCGATTTCGTTTTGGGCATAGGCATTGTCGTCGTTCCAGGGCTGCGCCCCGACGGTGGCCGCCAGGGCGGAGCGCGGGGCGGCAGCGATGCCGATCATGAGGCCGCCGGCGGCGCTGGCTGCCGTGAAAATAAAGTGGCGCCGCGTCAAACTCGCGTGGCCAGCACGAAAGGAAGCTTGCCGCTCGGCTTGAATATCGTTTTGGATGCTGTGGTGCTCCGGCATATCCGTCCTCCCACCTAGCTCTTCATCATGTCGGCGGCGCGATGAATGGCGCGGCGCAGACGCTCATAAGTGCCGCAACGGCAGATGTTGGTGATGTTCACATCGATATCGGCATCGGTCGGATTGGGAAAGTCTTTCAGAAATGCGACCGTGGCCATGATTTGCCCGGACTGGCAGTAGCCGCATTGCGGAACGTCTTCGGCGATCCACGCGCGCTGCACCGGATGGCTGTTATCGGAGGAGAGGCCTTCGATGGTCGTGACCTTGGCGCCATCGAGCGCGCCGATTGGCACCGAACACGAGCGCATCGGGTTGCCATCGATATGCACCGTGCAGGCGCCGCATTGGGCGATGCCGCAGCCGAATTTCGTGCCGGTCAGGCCGATGACGTCGCGCAGCACCCAAAGCAGCGGCGTATCGGGCTCAATGTCGATTTGTCGGGGGGTACCGTTGACTTCGATCGTGATCACCGTGGCTCTCCTCAGAGTAAGGTGACGCAGTCATTCAACGACGCACATATTGCGTCAGTGCCGAGATTAACCGGGCCGACGGTGCAGTCCAATACACGATGTATTGAAACAAGCCGGGGAACCGCAAAGACGATTTGCGGTTGCGTCAAACGGTCAACGAGATTTTGGACCGCCGGCAGCGATCAAGAGTGATCGTTGCGATGGCGGTGCATTTATTTGCTGCGAGGCCAAAATTTAATCTTTTGCAAAATTTAATCTTTTGTCTGAGCAGCCGCGGCTTTCAGAGGATTTGGACGGTTAGGCGACGCCGACACCCCGTGGGCGCCTCGGCATTCGGGATTACTGACTCGCCCACAAAATCCGCGCGATCCAGAGCACGTCCGTAACCGCTAGCGTGCGATCGGCGTGTTCGGGATTGAGCGAGCGCAGCTCAATGGATTTCGCGGTCCGGCGCTTGAGTTCCTTTGCCATGACTTCGCCGCTTCGCGTTCGCACCACGACGCGGTCGCCGCGGCGGATCGGCGCTGCCGGCGAAATCAGGATCACGTCGCCGTCGCGGTAAGCCGGCTCCATCGACTGGCCGGAGACTTCGAGCGCATACGCGTGCTCGTCGGTGACCGCGGGAAACGCGATCTCGTCCCAGCCTTCGCCAACCGGATAGCCGCCGTCGTCGAAATAGCCGCCGGCGCCGGCCTCGGCGAAGCCAAGGAGCGGCACCGCCCGCGTCGCCGGCCCGCCGCCGGCGTTGATCAACTCGACGAAGGCGTCAATGGAGATGCCGGTGGCGGCGAGCGCCTTGGCGATCGACTCGGTCGAAGGCCAGCGGGCGCGGCCCTGCGGTGTAACCCGTTTCGATTTGTTGAAGGTGGTCGCATCAAGCCCCGCCCGTTTGGCGAGCCCCGAAGGCGACAGGCCGCTCCGCGCCGCCAGACGATCGATGGCCGACCAGACCTGCGCGTGGGTGAGCATCCGAGCCCCTCAACCTTGAAATGATGGTAGGGAACTATTCCTGCATGCTCAAGCCCGCGCGTGCACGCGGCCGCTTTGATCGTGGACAGCGGTCGAACGGCGAGCGTCGTGTGTTGAACAGGCGATTCCGCGCCGATAGGGTCAGGGCGGAAGGTTTAGGTGCCGACGATCTACAAAATCTGCGAGCGGGCGGTGTGGCGCGAGGCCGAGGCCGCTCAGTCATTTCTTGGCACCGATGCCGACGAGCGCGACGGTTTCATCCATTTCTCCAGCGCCGCGCAACTCGCCGAGACCGTCGGGAAGCATTACGCCGGGAAGATTGATCTGATCCTGATCGCGGTCGACGCCGATACGTTGGGAATGACGCTGGTCTGGGAGCGTTCGCGCGGCGGCGATCTTTTCCCGCATCTCTACGGCGTGTTGCCGCTCTCGGCGGTGAAATGGACGCGCCCGCTGCCGGACGAAGTCGAAGGCCGCCGCACGCTCCCGGAGCTGGAACCGTGATTGGCTTGTTTGACGGGCTCTTTCGGCCATTGTTGCGAACGCTCGACGCGGAAGACGCCCACGGGCTCACGCTCAAAATGCTCAGATTTGCTCCGTTGCTTCGAGCCGCTCGCGACGACAAAAGGCTCGCGGTGCGGGCCTTCGCGCTGAATTTTCCTAATCCGATCGGGATGGCGGCGGGTTTTGACAAGAACGCCGAGGTGCCCGACGCGCTGCTGCGCCTCGGTTTTGGCTTTGTCGAAGTCGGTACCATCACGCCGCTACCGCAAATGGGCAACCCGCGTCCGCGGGTGTTTCGTCTCGAAGCCGACGGCGGGGTGATCAACCGGCTCGGCTTTAATTCGCAGGGCGCCGAAGCGGTTCTCAAGCGGCTGGCCGCTCGGGCCGCAGCTCCTTTGCTTCCTATCCAGGCAAGCGAGCGCGGGTGGGGCGGGGGAATAGTCGGTATCAACGTCGGAGCAAACAAAGATACGCCGGATCGCGTCGCCGACTATGTGCAGCTGATCGAGCGCTTTGCCTCGGTGGCAAGCTATGTCGCCGTCAACGTGTCTTCACCCAATACGCCCGGCCTGCGCGATTTGCAGCAGGCGGCGATGCTCGACGATCTGCTCGCGCGAGTGGTCGATGCGCGTGAGCGCGTCGTGGAGAATGCCGGCCCGACGCCGGTGCTGTTGAAGATCGCGCCGGACCTCTCGCTATCCGATCTGGACGACATCGTCGGCATCGCGCGGTCGCGCCGGGTTGACGGCATGATCGTCAGCAACACGACGCTATCGCGGCCGCCGGGCTTGCGCGAAACCGAAACGGCAAAACAGGCCGGCGGCTTGTCCGGCCGGCCGCTGTTTCCGCTCTCGACCCGCATGCTGGCCGAAACCTATGTGCGGGTGGAAGGTGTGTTTCCGCTGATCGGAGCGGGCGGGATCGATTCTGGCGCAGCCGCGCTCGCCAAATTCCGTGCCGGTGCGAGTCTGGTCCAGCTTTACTCGGCGCTGGTGTTCCGCGGCCTTGGGCTGGTCAGCGAGATCAAGACGGCGCTGATCGCCGCTGTCGACCGCGACCGTCTCGAAAATCTCAACGACCTGGTCGGCGCCGACGCTGCCGCGGTCACCGCCGAGCCGTGGCCGGAGTGACTTTCAGGTCCCGGAAGTTGGGTGCACGCCGTCGAAACGCGAGACCGCCGCCGCGCCGGGCACCGGAGCAAGGACCGGCTGCAGCGCCGGCATCAGACGCCGCCGCTCGCGCCGCGCCGGGATGGCGCGATAAACCTGCTTTGTTGCTTCGACGATATGGACCCCGGCAAACGGCGCCGACAGCGTTGCGCCGGTGCGCTCCCAGGCCACGGCCGAGCGGAGAAACCATCCGCGCGAAATTGGCGGCACGTACAAAGCCTCGCCCCATCCGGTCGGTGTAAACCAGGTCTCGCGAAGAAGGTGCGTGATCTGCGGGCGCGAATACGGCCGGCCGTGGCCGAACGGCGTGGTGTCCATGCGCGCCCAAAGGCCGCGCCGATTCGGCACCACCGCGAGCAATCTGCCGCCACCGGCCAGCACCCGCCACACCTCGCGCAACAGACTGACCGGATCGGCCGAGTTTTCCAGACCGTGGACAAGGAGCACGCGGTCGACCGCGGAATCAGTCAGCGGCAGGTCGTCTTCCTCGACCAAGGCCGTCAGCGCCGGCTTGGTTGAAGGCCAGCGCACCACGCCTTGCGGCGCCGGCATCAGAGCGAGGCAGCGGTCGGCCTCCTCGCGGAACAGGCCGAGATACGGCGTTGCGTAGCCGATCCCTACAACGCGCAGCGATGTGGTATCGGGCCAGCGTTCGCGAATGCCGCGCGCAATGAAACGGCGCGCCACCGTGCCGAGCCGCTGGGCGTAGAAATTGCGCAGATCGACCACATCCATAGCGGCAAACTAACATGGAATGCGTTATCTTTCCGTCGCCCCGCAAGGTTAACCAGGCTGGTTGCGCCGCTATCCGCGAAAGCGGATGATGTTCAATCACCCAGTAACGAGAAAATACTCATGCCCGCGCAGACGTACCTGTTCCCCTGCCTCAAGGATAATTTCGGTGTGCTCATCCACGACCCGGAAAGCGGCGCTACGGCCGCCATCGATGCGCCGGAGGCCGCGCCGGTTGAGGCGGCGCTGGCGAAAACCGGCTGGCGCCTGACCGACATTTTGGTCACGCATCATCACGGCGATCACACCGCCGGCATTCCGGAACTAAAGCGCCATCACAAATGCCGCGTCGTTGCGCCGCGCAACGAGGCGCAACGGATTGCGGATGTGGACGAGAAGGTCGGCGAAAACGACGTGGTCCGTGTCGGCGCGCTCGAGGGGCGCGTGATTGAAACGCCCGGCCATACTGCGGGCCACATCTCTTATTTCTTCCCGAAGGACAAAGTCGCGTTTGTCGGCGATACGCTGTTTTCGATCGGCTGCGGCCGCGTCATCGAAGGCAATCCGGAAATGATGTGGCAGTCGCTGCTCAAGCTGCGCAATCTGCCCGACGACACCAGATTTTACTGCGGCCACGAATACACCGACGCCAACATCCGCTTCGCCAAGACCATCGAGCCGGACAACAAGGCGCTGGCCACACGCGCCGAAGAGGTTAAGCAGCAACTTGCCGCCGGCAAGCCCACCATTCCGACAACGATCGGCGCCGAGAAGACCGAGAATCCGTTTCTGCGCGCGGACCTGCCCGAAGTTGCCAATTCGGTCGGTCTCGCCGGCAGTCCGGCCTGGAAAGTTTTCGCGGAAATTCGCGAACGTAAAAATAAGTTCTAATGCCGCCGCTCACTGCCGCGGATGTAATCCGGCTTCTCGATCTCAAGCCGCATCCGGAGGGCGGACATTTTCGCGAAACGTTTCGCGACACGCAGTTGGTCAACGGCCAACGCTCAGCTTCGACCGCGATTTATTTTCTTCTCGCACGCGGCGAGCGTTCGCACTGGCACCGCGTCGACGCTGCGGAAGCGTGGCATTGGCACGCCGGTGCAGCGCTTGAACTGCAAATCACGCAAGGCTCCGGTGCGCGCGAGCGAATTACGCTCGGGATCGATCTCGCCGCCGGCGAACGGCCGCAAGCCATCGTGCCGGCTCACGCCTGGCAGGCGGCGCAAAGTCTCGGCGACTGGACGCTGGTTGGATGCACGGTCGCGCCGGGTTTTGAATTTGCGAAATTTGAATTGGCGCCGAAGGGCTGGCAGCCAGGCTGACGATTATCTCTTCCCGTCGCTACAGCTTAGCCGGAATTGGTAGCCTCTACGTCATCTCCTTCCTCGCCCAACACTTTGCCCGTCCTTACGTTCACCATGTGAGCCTGCCGGCACATTTCGCAGTACATCGACTCATATGGGCCGTCTTCCGGTTCAAAGTTGAAACTCTCGGGAATGTCCTCGACGACAATGAAGCCCTGGACCATAGCTCCCGTGTTCGGACAGCGGTACGTAAAGGACGCCATTCGCGTTGTGACCTAGTGCGAAGCTGAATGCTTTTAAACTTCTTCTTCTCAGGCGGCGGTCGCTTCAGCCGCGAGCTCGCGCGCCACCTCGGACCAGCGATAGCCTTCCAGATCGGGCGCCGGATGGACGAAACCGCAGTTGCGGCACGTTCGTAGCGATGCGTCGGCGGCAAAACGGGACGTCTCGTCTGTGTATTTCGCTTGCGACACCGTCGTAGCGGTATCCCACACCTCACGATGAATTTCCGCATCGCAATTGTCGCAATACCAGGCCACACCTTCGAGCCCCGCATACATCTGCTTATAGCGCATCATGACGCTGGTCTCGGCCGGAACGATGCGGTGCGGTGCGCCGGCGGGCACGTAAACAAAGCTTCCCGGTGCCAGCGTGAAGTGACCGACGGCGGTGCCCTTGAACGCAACTGTCGCGGCGCCGGACACCAGTGAAAGCAAGGTGTCCTTGCCACAGATGAGGTAGAACGGTTGCGGCCGATCGTTTTTGCTGAGATGGATTTGCACCTGCTTGTCGTCCGGCAGCATCGGCATTTCGTCGTATGGACCGACCTTTGCTCCCTCACGCAACGCCTGAAATGTCTTTTTCCGCATGGTCGCGCCAACGATTAGGCCGGGCGTGCCGCGTCGAGGAGCGTGCGCCGGGCGGCCATCGCCGCGGCGCTTTGATCCGCGTATTTGTCCCAGCCCCAGGCGGCCACGGGAAAATCACGGTTTGTATGGCCGCATTTCTCGCAGACGTGTTTCGCCGGATCGTTGTTGTATTCTCCGAACAGCCCCGGCAGGACTGCGACCGACACGAAGGGGAAATTTGCCTCGGTTGAATCCGGGTGCGGCGTCGCATCAAACTCCTTGAAGAAGATTTGTTCGTGGCACTTTTCGCAGCGCAAACTGCAGGCTTCGGTTTGCACGCCGGCTTCGGCCTGCATTTGCGTAATGACAAAAGTGGCGAATGACTTTGGGTCTTTTTCGTTCTTCAAAAACGAATTAACGCCGTGGATCAGCGCGCCGACGAAGAGCTGACCCGTTGTCAGCATCGCGCCGTTTGCGGCCAACGTCATGACGATTTCGTGCTGGGTATTGTGATGAAAGAAATGACCGTAATCCGCGTCGGGGCCGCCGATCAGCAGCGCTGAAGCCGGCACCATGGCGCCCGGATGCAGATAGGGGAACAGCGGCTTAAGCTGAGTATTGCTCCCTTGCGCCACGTCGAAGGCGTTGGCGTGCATCGGCGGGCGGTCGGGCCGCGGCGGCGGGATGACGAGTTGGTCGTCGGACATGGCAGTCCTCCGTGGGTCATTTGCTGTGTTGTTTAACCATCTGCTCCATTTCGGCGCGCGAAGCGGCAAAGTGCACTTCGTGCGTCTCGTCGATCGGAAAGCCGAGGATTTCCATCTGCTCCTCGAGCTTTTCCCTGGAGTTGGCCTCGAACACTGAGACCAGGAAGCCCGACGCGATGTTAGCGTAGATTTGCTTGAACGTCGCGACCTTGGCGCCGAGTACGTGCGGCGCGTTTTGCGCCAGTTCGTCGCGCTTGAGACCGGGGGCACGGTGAATGGTGATGAATAGCGGCATGTTGTTCCACCCTGATTTTTGCAGTTTGAGCTTTTTGTTCAAGTCCAACTTCTACAGTCCAACCTCCTCCGCCAGTCGCTGCGTCCGCCGCTCCGACCAACTATTGCGATGGCCGCTTTCGGCATCAAGCGTGCGCTGGAGCCGGACGATGAGCCGCTTGAAGGTGAGGATTTCGCTCTCGGTCAGATCGCCCATCGCCTGCTCGTTGACCTCGCTGATCAGCGGCGACATCGCCGCCGCCAGCCGCCGCCCGCGCCGCGTCAGATGGATGAAACTCTTGCGTCGGTCTTCTTCCGATTTGGCGATGCTCACCAGCCCCGCCTTCTCAAGCAGCTGAACCGCGACCACTGTGGTTGGGCCCTGTCGGCCGACGCGCTGCGTCAGTTCGCCGATCGAAAGGCCGTCTTCTTCCCACAGCTCGCGCAGATAACGCCACTGGCTGATGGTGACGCCGTTTGCGGCCGCACGCTGGTCCATCACACCCTGCCAGGTCTCGGCAAGCTGGCGCACGTGATAGCCGACGCTTCGCTCCAGCGGGACGAGGACGGCATCGGCAGCCGGCGAAATCTGACGAGGGATAGCGCGAAGATTGCTCATGCCAATTCGGTAGATATCTACTAATCTCAGTTTAGCTTCGACCACTCCACCTGTCAAAGGACCCAAAGATGGAAGCTCGGCTGGAACATCCGATCACGCTGCACATGATGGGTGACTGGGGGATCGCCAATCTGCATCGCATCTGCGGCTGGATCGGCGCCGAGTTGTGGCGGCGGTCGCCGGCCGGCTCAAAGTTCGCGACCTGGGCGGGACGCGGCGGCGCCGATGCGGTCACGGCTGTGCTCGACGGCGAGGTGCAGACCGCTTTGTTCGTGCCGGCCGGCTTCGCGCGCACGATCTTCGAGGGCCGCGGTATCTGTCAGCGCGCGGACGTTGCCCGGCTGCGCGCGCTCGCCACGCTGCCGCAGGATGACCGCCTTGTGTTTGCCATCGACGCCAGCTTCGGCGTTGCCAATTTCGCCGAGCTGCGGGCGCAGCGCCCGTCGTTCCGGCTTGCGACAGCCTTCGACGACGGCGTCAACATGGCCGGGTTCGGCGCGCACCGCATGCTCGAAGCGTCGGGAATTGCCCCGGCGACGCTCGAATCCTGGGGCGGCAAGCTGCTCCTCGGCGAAGCCCCGTGGGACATCGTTCCGCTCGTCACCCGCGGCGAGGCCGACGCGGTTTTGTTTGAAGCGGTGATGACGCCGTACTGGCGCGATATGTGCGCGTCGAGGAAAATGAATTTCCTTCCATTCGAGGACGCTGCGTTGCGCGAAGTCGAAAGCAAGTTCGCCTGGAGGCGGGCCGAAGTGGCTGGCGACAGATTTCCCGGTTTGAGCGGGCCGTTCCAGGCGCTCGACTTTTCGGATTTTTTGCTGTTGTGCCGCGACGATTTCCCCGATGACGTCGCCTACATCATTGCGGCATTGCTGTGCGAGACGCCGGAACTGCTGGAAAGCCAGTACCGTCACATTCCCCCGAAAGACAGTCCGGTGACTTATCCGTTGCAGCCGCGCAAGATTGCAGCAACGTCAATTCCCTTGGCTGCGGGCGCCGAACGATACTATCGCGAGCATGGCTATTTGTAGTTGGAAGCCGCGGCACAAAACCGGAGAGCTTCGCATCGCGCGTCGTGACTGCCCGGCACTACGCTCAGGTAATATATTGGCCGCCGTTCGCCGTCAGCGTCGAGCCGGTGATGAGGCCGGCATCGTCGGAAGCGAGAAACACCACGCAGCGCCCGATCTCTTCCGGCTCGCCAAGCCGGCCGATCGGGATGGTCGGCAGGATACTTTTCTCCAGTACGTCCTTCGGTACCGCCTGCACCATCTCGGTATTGATGTATCCGGGCGCAATCGCGTTGACGGTAATGCCGGCGCGCGCGCCCTCCTGCGCCAGCGCCTTGGTGAAACCGATCTCGCCGGCCTTGGCGGCGGAATAATTGGTCTGCCCGAACTGGCCCTTTTGGCCATTGATCGAAGAAATATTGATGACGCGGCCAAATTTGCGCGTCCGCATGCCCTCGATCACCTGACGCGTCATGTTGAACAGCGAGCCGAGATTGGTGTTGATCACCTCCGTCCATTGCTCGGGCTTCATGCGGTGAAGCTGCGCATCGCGGGTGATGCCGGCATTGTTGACCAGTACGTCGACCGGTCCCAAATCGGCCTCGACCTGTTTCACGCCGGCTGCGCAGGCGTCGAATGAAGACACGTCCCATTTGTAGACATTGATGCCGGTTTCAGCCTTGAATTTCTGCGCCGCCTCGTCGTTGCCGTGATAAACGGCCGCGACATTGTAGCCAGCCGCTTTCAGCGCTTTGGCAATCGCTGCGCCGATACCGCGTGTCCCGCCTGTCACCAGTGCGACGCGTGGCATGATGATCCTCCCTGTATTGCCTTCCCCGAACTGCTGTCGGGTCCCAAATCCCGCTTTGCTTTCGCGGATGCCGTAGAGACGTGCATGTTAAAGACGTAGATGGCCGGGACAACTGGCCCGGCGACACTCTTGTCGTGGGGTGGCCGTCCCGGCCATGACCTAAATCAAAGAAAACGCGGTATCGCGCGGCTACCGCTCCACGCACATGGCAATGCCCATGCCGCCGCCGATGCACAAGGTAGCGAGGCCCTTTTTCGCGTTGCGCTTTTGCATCTCGTACAGCAGCGTCACCAGCACGCGCGCACCCGAGGCGCCGATCGGGTGGCCGATGGCGATGGCGCCGCCGTTGACGTTGACCTTGCCGGTGTCCCAGCCGAGGTCCTTGTTGACGGCACAAGCTTGCGCGGCAAAGGCCTCGTTGGCCTCGATCAGATCAAGATCGCCGACGCTCCAGCCGGCTTTCTTCAGCGCGGCGCGCGAAGCCGGGATCGGTCCGGTGCCCATGATCTTGGGATCAACGCCGGCCTGAGCCCACGACACGATGCGCGCCATCGGCGTCTTGCCAAGCTTGGCGGCTTCGCTTGCTTTCATCAGCACCATGGCCGCTGCGCCATCATTGATGCCCGAGGCGCTGGCCGCGGTGACGGTGCCTTCCTTGTCGAACGCCGGACGCAGCTTGCTGATCCCTTCGAGCGTGGTGCCGTGCTTCGGATATTCGTCGGTATCGACGACGACGTCGCCCTTGCGGCTCTTGATTGTGACCGGCACGATCTCATCCTTGAATTTTCCGGCCTTTTGGGCTGCCTCGGCCTTGTGTTGCGAGGCAACCGCGAACTCGTCCTGCTGCTGGCGCGTGATCTGCCACTGGCGCGCGACGTTCTCGGCGGTGTTGCCCATGTGGTAGCCGTTAAAGGCATCCCACAGGCCGTCCTTGATCATGGTGTCGACCATCTCGAAATTGCCCATCTTCACGCCGCTGCGCAGATAGGCGCAGTGCGGGGCCATGCTCATCAATTCCTGGCCACCGACCACGGCAATTTCGGAATCGCCGTTGACGAGGGCTTGATAGCCCAGCGCGACCGAGCGAAGACCCGAGCCGCAGAGCTGATTGACGCTCCAAGCCGGCACCTCAACCGGAATACCGGCGTTGACCGACGCTTGCCGGGCCGGGCCCTGGCCTTGCCCGGCCTGAAGGATTTGACCCAAAATCACTTCGGATACCCGCGACGGTTCGACACCGGCGCGATCGACGGCCGCTTTGATCGCGACTTTGCCGAGGTCATGGGCGGGCGTCGTTCCGAACACCCCGTTAAATGCGCCGACCGGCGTGCGTACCGCGCCGACAATGACGATGTCGTCCTTCATACGATGTCCTTTCGGGTCTGGTTCGGGTCAGGATTTATGACGCGGCAGCGCCGCGGCGCCATTGATATATGTCATAAGGACATGACTGCCCATCGACAAGGCGGCAACACCCCGCAATCCTGCCATGCCGCCGGGGCGCTGTCTGCCCCCGTCCTTGCTGCCCTCCGGCCCGTCTTGATGTCTCGCACAAAACGGTAGCCCGGCCGCCGGAAAGCGCCTACTTTATGAACACCGCGCGGCGCCAGCCTCATGTCAGAACCCACGATCGCAACATGACAGCAACAATGACTGCAGCGACGACGACTAAGACCGTAGAACCGATCACAATCAAAAAATACGCCAACCGCCGACTCTACAATACCGGCACGAGCGCTTACGTCACGCTCGAGGACCTGGCCGGCATGGTCAAGACCGGCGAGGATTTCGTCGTTTACGACGCCAAGAGCGGCGAAGAAATCACCCGCTCGGTGCTCACTCAAATTATTTTCGAGCAGGAGAACAAAGAAGGGCAGAACCTGCTGCCGATCGCGTTTCTCCGCCAGCTGATCCGCTTCTACGGCGACAGCATGCAAATGCTGGTGCCGCGCTACCTGGAAGTCTCCATCGAATCGCTCACCCGCGAGCAGGAAAAATTCCGGCACCAGATGGCGCAGGCGTTCGGCGTCGGCGGCTTCCCTTCGCTGGAAGACCAGGTGCGGCGGAACATGGAAATGTTCGAACGCGCCTTCACGATGTTCGCGCCGTTTGCGCGGCGCGAGAGTCAGGCTGCTGAAGCTGCCGCGGAAGCGGGCAATACGCCGCCGAAGACCGGCGAGATTGACGATCTCAAGCGCCAGCTTGATGACATGCAGCGGAAGGTCGACCGGCTTTCTGATAAAGGCCCGACCGGCGGCGAGCCGTCGCAATAACATATCCGCAGCCTCAACTCTCAGCTTGTTCCCGCGAACGCGAGAAGTACTCGTCATTGCGAGGAGCGAAGCGACGAAGCAATCCAGTGCGGTGAGGCCGGACTGGATTGCTTCGCTTCGCTCGCAATGACGAAATTTCCGTGGGGACTCTACTTGAATGCTACACCGTCTGTGCGAGCGGGCCGGCAAGCCACGGCCGCTCAACGGAAGCAAGGCCGACGAAAGCGCCCTGCAGGTAATCGCAGCCCCATGACTCCAACGTCTTGGCTGCTTGCTCGTCCTGCACCCATTCGGCGACGGTGGCGAGCTTGAGCCGCTTGGCAAGATCGGTGAGCGTGCGCACGAAGGCGCGATCGTCTTCCGAACGATTGAGGTTCTGTACGAACGCGCCGTCGATTTTTAGAATATCGACGCCGAGCTTGCGCAGATTGCGAAACGACGTGTAGCCGGCGCCGAAATCATCGATCGCGATCCGGCAACCGAGATCCTTGACGCGCGAAACAAACCCGCGGGTTTCGTCGATGTCCTGGATCACGGCGCTTTCGGTAATCTCGACGATCAAGCGCTCCGCCACCCCGGCATTGGCGCGGAGCAGTGAATCGAGGCCTGCCCACCAATCGGGATCGGTGGTCGAGCGTGGCGAGACATTGACGCTCGCTTGCAGTGAAGGCGCGGCGACCATTTCCTCGACCACGAGTTCGAGCACCCGGTGATCGAGCAGCCGCAAAAGACCCAGCCGTTCGGCGACCGGGACCACGTCGTTGGCGCCAAGCAGGCTGCCGTCGGCGCGGCGGACGCGCATCAGACATTCGTAAAAAGCCGGCGCCCGCGTGATGGCGGTCACGACTGTCTCAAAGGCGAGAAAGATCCGGCGCTCGTTGAGCGCTGCTACGATCGCGTCGGTCGCGCGTACGCTCTCCTTGCGCAGCGTTTCGCGCTCGATGTTGGGCCGGTAGGCGCAGAACGAGCCCTGACGCTGACCCTTCGCGGTGTCGAGCGCCTCCTGGGCCCGGGCGAGGACCTCAGCGACGGTGCGCGCATGGCGTGGCGCCGTGACCCCGCCGATCGTCACCGTCACCGCGATGGTACCCGCGGCGGTCGGCAGCATCTCGTCGCGGACACCCGTGAGCATACGCTCGGCGGCGATCGCCAGATCGTCCGGCGTACAGTCCCGCAACACAATGCCGAACTTGTTGCCGGAAAAACGGCCCAGCGTGTCCTTGCCGCGCATCAATTTCCGAATGCGTTTGGCGGCCGCGCCGATCAGTTGGTCGGCAGTCTCGAATCCGTACGACTCATTGATCCGCGCCAGATTGTCGATCGCGATCAGCAGAAAGCCGCAGGACGAGCGGAAGCGTATCGCCTCTTCCAAAGTCTTTTCGAGGATCTCGGTCAACTGAGACCGGTTGAACTCGCCGGTGAGGTTGTCGTAACGGGCAAGGTAGTTGAGCCGGCGTTCGTTCTCGTAACGCTCATTGATGACGCGCATGACGCCATGAGCGCGCGCCGGCTTCCCGTCCGGACCGGCAAACCAGCGGCCGGTGTCTTCGAGCCAAAGGACTGTGTCCTCGCCGGGTTGGGGGCGGATGCCATACTGGATGCGATAGCTCACACCGCGGCCGCCATCGCGCTGCTCGGATTGCGTTACCGCGCTGAGCCGGGTCTGCGCGGCTTCTTTCTCGACCAGTTGCGCGAAAGCACGGCCGCTGGCGAGTGCCGCAGCATCACGGATTGAGAGAATATCGGCGGCGTTCGCGCTCCAGCTCAGAACGTCGCTGTCGATATCCCAGCGGTAAAGCGCATCACCGACCGAGGTCAGAATTTCTTGGGCTTCAGCGCCCGCAATGGTCTTCGACCCTGCATCGGTGCCGCGCACTTCGCCGCCGTGATGGTTAGCGTCTTGATAGTTGGAATTTTGCCGGCCGTTATTGTTCACGGTCGCCTCATTGACGGGTTGCAGTCCGCGGCGGCGACTGCAGACGGCCGGTATGCAGCAAAGTAGCGGAAGAATTTAAAGAATTCCAAAATTAGCACGCCGAATTGATGCATCCGGCGCGGCGGCACGGCGTTTGCGATGTAGGGCTCAAGGAACGTTGCAGTCCCATTTCGGGACAGGAAGCGCGCCAAATGAGCACAGCCCTGGTCGCTCTCTCCCCGGCCGTCGATAGCGCGCCGGTTTTGCAGGTCGGAAGCCGACCGCGGGCCAATTTCCTCGCGCAACTCATTGCGACATCCGTCAAGGCGCCGCAGACACGGCTGCGCCGCCGCGCTGAGCCGGACGTGGCGATCGCGGCTTATTGTTCGAGTGATCGGACGCCGACATCCGCAGGTGGCGCGTTGCAGCGCTCGCTCTGAGAGACTTCCCGAAGACGTTTCGCGGCGCGGCGCGAAATGATGCTCAGCAGAACAGTGGGATCCTTGACCACAGTAAGTGCGGCAGCGGATCAGCGTGCATCACACCATGCAGCGCGGTCTAGTGGTTCCCAACGCTACTTCGGCCCGCAAACCTCTTAGTTGCCGGAAGCGCGATTTGACGCGCTCGCGAGTTCCCGCTTTACTAATTGTTGACGGTTCCCCCGGTCGGGGATCAAAAGGGAACGCAGTGCGGGCGCAACATCGCCCAATGCTGCGGCTGCCCCCGCAACTGTAAGCGGCGAATCTTTCGTCATATGCCACTGGGATCTCGGGTCCCGGGAAGGCGACGGAAGGGTAAGACCCGCGAGCCAGGAGACCTGCCGTCAGCCGTGGTCATACGCGAGCGCTGTCGGTCGGGGTGTATTGACGGTGAGCGAACCAATCATCCTTCCTGGATGTGCGGGGACACTCAATCGCGGTGACGTGCCACAGGGCGTGTTACCCGAGGTGTCTCCATGCGTTCCCAGTTCGTCGTTTTGCGACGCAGCTTGAGCTGCGCCGACAGTATTAGTGCGTTTGGATGCTTCCTTCTTTCAACATCGACGTTCGCCGCGATCGCGCTTCTGGGAATAAGTCCCGGCGCCGCGCAACCGGTCACGGCACCGGAGCAACCTGCAACGACAACGCCAACGACGACGGATCAGCGCAGTAGCCTTCCGCAAATCCAAGTGTCGGGTGAGCGTCCAAAGCCCGCGAAACCCAAAAAGCCCCGCACGGACGCCGGGATTGCACCAGCGCCGAACCCCGGGCCGGCGCCGGCTGGCGCCTTGGCCGGAATTCCAATGACGCCGCTCAACGGTGTCGCGACTAGCGCAAGCCGGCTTGACCTCCCAGTCCTTCAAACACCGGCTAGTGTTGAAATCGTCACTCAGCAGACGATGCAGGATCAGGGTTATCGGACCAGCGCAGAAATCGCCAAAGGCGCGGTCGGTGTATTGGACCTCGATTTTTCCGGGGCGCCGGCCAACTTTTCGATGCGAGGTTTCACCTTCGGCGCCGTGAACGTCCTCTACAACGGAATTTCGATCGGTGTGGCAAGCGACACGACGCGCGTATTGGACACGGCTAATCTCGACCAAGTCGAATTCCTCAAAGGGCCGTCGGCGCTGATGTCAGGGATCATGGCGATCGGCGGCTCGGTCAACTACGTCAGCAAACAGCCAACCACGGGTCCGATCCAGAACGAATTGGACCTGTCGGTGGATTCGCTTGGCACATTTCGCTCGCATTACGGCTCCGGCGGCAGCACGGGTGTGGAGGGTCTCGACTATCGCTTCGACGCGACGTTCTCGGATATCCATGGCGCCGTCGACGGTGATTACCGCGACTTGGCGAACCTCTCCGCGCAAATCAACTATCACGTCAACAATACGCTTAAGACCTTCGTCGCCATCGATTACAAGAAGGATTCCGGCCAAGCCTACTGGGGCACGCCGATGGTTCCGACCTCATTTGCCGGACCTTTCGCCGTAAACGGTGTTGTCTCAGGCAACATGGTCAACACGTTCAGCGGCTCAATCATCGGGCCGGTGACAATCAACTCTCGCACGCTGACGACTAACTACAACGTTGCCAACAATTCGACCGGAGCCAACGAACTTTGGCTGCGCAGCGGCTTTGAATGGACTCCGCTCAGCAATGTTACGGTCAAGGACCAAGTTTATTACTTTCAGGCGCAGCGACACTGGATCGACAGCGAGACCTACGCCTTCGATGACGGATCGGTCTTTGCGGCAAATACCATCGACCGCGACCGTTTCTTCGTAACGCACAATCAGAACGTGGTCGGCAATAATCTCGATTTCTTATGGGACTCCCGGCTGTTCGGTATGGACAACCGGCTCGCGGCCCAACTCCAGGTGAGCGGAGACTGGATCACCTTCACCGAAGAGGGCAATCCGAACGATTATCCGTATGATAACGTCTCGGTTATCGATCCGGCTCAGGGCGTTTACGGCCCGATGTTTCCGGATATCCGGAACAAAGAGCTCGATGACGTTGCCGTGGCGCTCGAAGACCGTTTGAAAATCACGCCCGAATTCGCATTGATTGGTGGCATTCGGGTCGACGATTGGACGCTCAAGAGCAACGGCACCGACTTTGATGGCTCGATCCCGGCCGGTGAGCCGTTCACCCAAGTATGGAAGCCGGTTTCTTACCGCGCGGCCTTTACCTACGAGCCGATTGCCAAAATGGTCTTCTACGGCATGTACGCTACATCCTACGATCCGGCCGCCGCCGACGTGTTTTCCGTCAATGCCTCGGTGCCGCTGGCATTGACGAGCGCGCAAATTTTCGAAACCGGCGTCAAGCAACTGTTCTGGGACAATAAGGCCGAGTGGACGTTCGCCGCTTATGACATCACTCGGCGCAACGTCTATGTGCCTATCACTGACACGACGTACTCTCTTGCGGGCGAAATCGCCACCAAGGGCATTGAACTTGCCGGCGCGGTGCGTCCGATCAGCAATATCAAGCTCTGGGCCAATCTGGCTTTAACGCAGGCCCGCTATGTAGATTTCGACGGCGCCGATGGCAACTGGAGCGGTAACACGCCCTCGAACGTCGCTCCGATCATCCTCAATGCAGGCGCATCCTATCGTTTCAGCGATTGGCAATGGCCGGTGGAGATCGGCGCCTCGGTACGCCACGTCGGTAACCGCTATCTGTTCGAGGACGACGCTACGACCATGGATGCTTACACGACGGCCGATCTTTTTGCGTTCGTCGATATTCCCGGAAAGGACTTTGGACGGCCGGAGCTTAAAAATATGCGTTTGACATTCCGCGTACGCAACGTGACCAACACTGTCTACGCCGCATTCTCCGATCCCGGCTATCCGGACCAAGTCTACCTCGGCGATCCGCGCACCTATGAGGTTGCCGCTCACTTCAAGTGGTGAACCATACCGCAATGATACGCGCGCTTATTCCGCTCCACCGCTGGCTGGGCGTCGTGTTCTGTTTGTTCTTCGCGATGTGGTTTGCGAGCGGCATCGTGATGCACTTCGTGCCGTTTCCCGGGCTGACGGAAGCAGAACGATTTGCCGGGCTGGCGCGGGTCGATCTTGCGAGTGTCAACCACGACCCGGTCGAAGCACTAAGATTGAGTGGCATCAAGGATGCTGCATTTGTTCGATTGATTCAGCGAAGCGATGGGCCGGTTTATTTGGTTCCTGGACGGACACATACAGCCGCTTTCCACGCCTCTGATCTTTCGGACGCTGCGGTGCAATCGGCAGAGTTGGCGCTTGCGATCGCGACGAATTACCAAGTCAATCGGCGAAGGGATGCGGCGCTCGGCGTTGTTCCGTTGACTTTCTACGATCAGTGGACTGTCGCGAGCAGCTTTAATCGGTATCGTCCCCTCTACCGGGTCGCAGTAGACGACCCGCTCGGCACCGAGCTTTATGTGTCCACGACTACCGGTGAAGTTGTGCTCCATACGGCGCGGTGGGAGCGTGCCTGGAATTATGTCGGCAGCGTCGCACACTGGATTTACCCGATCGCGCTACGCGGCCATCCGGCGGTATGGGCTGGGCTTTTGTGGTGGCTTTCGTTGCTTGCCTTGATCGGCGCGGCAGCAGGCGCGGTCGTCGGTACTTTGCGCGTTTCGGTCGGTGGATTGCGATTGGTGTCGCCCTATCGCGGGTGGCAGGCCCTACACCATTGGCTCGGCTTGTGCTGCATGCTGTTTCTCCTGACCTGGATATTCAGCGGCTGGCTATCGATGGACAACGGTCGTCTGTTCTCGAGCGGCAAGCCTGCTGACGCCGAAGCGGCTTCCATCACCGGCGCTGCAGACTGGAGCGCTCTTGCGCCCGATCAAATTCAGCACTTGTCAGCGTCGGTACGAGAAGTGGAATGGTTCGCGTTCGGGGGAAGGCTTTATCGTCGTGAGCGCATTGGCTTCGATAGTCAGCGGCTGTTCCTTGCCGACTCAAAAACTACGCGGCGGATCGTGAGTTCCTCGGGCCGGACGAAGTCGACGCGGCGATGCGGCATCTTTGCGCGGGCGTGCCAAGCTTCATTTCCCGTCCAGCCCGACGACGCTTATGCGGTAGTCGCGACCATGCCCGGTGCTCCCGTGTTCCGAGTGCGCTGCGGTGCCGACTGGTTCGACATCGACGGGGCGAACGGGGCGGTGCTGGAAAAGCTTGACACTTCGCGGCGAGCCTATCGGTGGCTGTTTGCCGGTCTTCATACGCTCGACTTTCCTACATTGACGGCGCATCCGGCCGTGCGCGCGATATTGGTCGTCGCTCTTTGCCTGTGCGGACTGTTGTTCAGCTTCACCGCCGTGGTCATCGCGTGGCGACGATTGCTGTCTTACTTACGGGCAGCGCGAACCGCGATAGTACGTTGGACTCGGAGATCGAGGCGGACCCGCCGGCAGCGAATATGACGAAGTTGTAGGGCGTCATCGCTCTCGATTTTGAAACGTGCTACCTCTCAATAAAAGGAGACCGGCAATGCCTCTCGACACACAGCGCCTTCCCGCAGCCGCATCGGGCCGGCTCGCTCCAGTTGAGCCGCGTCTTGCGGCGCTATTCTGTTTGAATCTGCTGACGGCCGCCTGTGCGCTCGCGAGTTTCGTCTTCGCATGCGCGACGCCGTTCGCGGCCTTCGCGGTGGCTGCAGCAGCGATGCTGCCGTTGGGGCCCGCGCTCGTCATGGTGACTGTCGCATGGCTCGTCAATCAGGCAATCGGTTTCGGCGTGCTCCATTATCCGCTCGATCTGAATACGCTACTCTGGGGTTTTGCCATCGGCGTCGCGGCACTGATCGGAACGGGGGCATGCAAGCTGGTATTGCGCTCGGTCCCGCGAACCGCTTCTCCCGTCGCTCTCGGCTTGGCCTTGATCGCGGCGTACGCCGCTTATGAGGTCGTGCTGTTCGCATTTACGCCCGTGTTGGGCGGGGCCGGCTCATTTACGTTGGCCATCGTTGCTCGGCTCGGCCTCCTGAGTGCGGTCTGGCTGATCGGATTGGTGGCGGTCTGCGAAGTGTCCCGCCTCTTAAACGCCGTCCGTCTTCGGCGAGCGGCCACATGATAAGCTGCGGGCCCCTCGGCGACCCTTCTCCAGAGGGCCGCGGTTAGACCGCGCGCTCGGTTTCGACTTCGACCTGGCGCTGTGAGCTGCGGATACTGACGATAAAGCCGACCAGCACGTCGACCAGCCCGATCATTGTCAGCAGGAAAAACGTTGACGTGCCGGCGCGCTGCACCAGCAGAAACTCAACCAGCATGACAATGAAAAGCGCCATTGCGAGCACGTGATCGACGATCGACCGCATTCCCATCCGGGTCGATTTGATGATCTCGACTGCGAGCAACAGGATCGCGAAAGCGAGGAGCAAATCCTCCCAGGTCAGCACCCAATCCTGGCCGGACATCATGTGCACGGTCGTCACCGGTGTGGTCCAGCCGACGCCCGGGGTGATAAATGCGATGATGTTGTAAATGGCGAACGGAACAAGAAGCAGAGGAAAACCAAGAATAAACATGGCGCTTCCGAAACGCTATGCCTCGGCCTTCTTCTTGAGCACCTGCCGGCCGCGATACATACCGGTTTTGAGGTCGATGTGGTGCGGACGGCGCAATTCGCCGGAATCCTTGTCCTCAACGTAGCACGGGCGCTTGAGCGCGTCGGCGGACCGGCGCATGCCGCGCCGCGACGGTGATGTTTTTCGCTTCGGAACGGCCATGTGTCGCTCTCCTGGTACAGGCCCTATGCTTGGATTGGCGCGCTTATAGAAGAACGGCCCAGGAGAAGCTAGGGGGTGCGGGGGCGGATACAAGCATCGAGCGACGGGTGCGCCTCCGCACGGTGTTCATAAAGACCGGCGAGCCTTCGCACCATCGAGTTCGGTGTCCGCGCGCTGCGGCGCACCGGATTCGGCAGGATCGCCGCGAGCTCGCCGGCTTCGCGGGCGGTCAGATCGCGGCCGGACTTGCCGAAGGCCCAGCGCGAACCCGCTTCAGCACCAAACTCGCCGTTCGGGCCCCACTCGGCGATATTGAGGTAAATTTCGAGCACGCGGTGTTTCGGCAGCACCAGACTGAGCCACAGCGCCAGCGGAATTTCCAACGCCTTGCGCACAAAGCTGCGCCCGTTCCAGAGAAACAGATTCTTGGCCGTCTGCTGGGTGATGGTCGAACCGCCGCGCGCGCCGCCGAGATCGTCGGCTTCTTCCATAGCCTCGCGCATCGCGCCAAGGTCGATGCCGCGGTTGCGGCAGAAGGTGCCGTCTTCGGCGACGATGACGGCGATCGGTAGCGTGGTCCCGAGACGCCCGATCGGAACGAAGACGCGCTCGACCCGCTTGCCGGTCATCCAGCGCCACAGCATCGGCGTCGAAACCGGCTGCACGAACCGATAAAGCGGGGCGATCAGGTAGGGCAGTGCAAGGAAAACAACGACAATAACGGCCAGGGCGGGCAAAAGACGGCGCAAAGCCGGCGGTACGGAAATCCTGCGGGGCGCACGCTCAGTTGCGGGCATAGCCGATGAGCGGCCGCTTTTTTCGTCCCAGTACCATCAAAATCATCGCCAGGATCGCAAGGATTGCGGAAATCGGTGTCTTGAAAGCCAACTGAACCGACGGGTCTGCCCACGTCGCCTTTTGCCTAAGCCAATTTTGCACCGAGTTGAGCCCGCTCTGATCGACAATGGCCCACGCCTGAGCCAGATCAGTCCAGGCCAGGCGCTGATTGGTAATCCATTGGCTGCCGTCATAGACAACAAAGAAAAAGGCCAGGGCCAACATGCCGAGACCGATAAAACGTAGCAGAAATCTAAGCATGGCGGCGCCGGCAAGCTCTTGATGGTTCGGGATTGCACGCAGCCATTACTACCGGACGCCGGCTTATTCAATGTGCGACGGATGCGGTCGCTTATGTGATAGAGCGTCCGGAAGCGGCCGACCGCAGCCCGCCGCTCTCTTGAGTACAGGCCGCCGGTTCCGCTAACGTCCGCCGTGCCGCCCCGCTCGGCTGGCGTGCCCAGCAGCAAGGAATTGAAATGGCTTCGAAAACCGGATCGAAACCCGGCGCGACGACGCACCGGCCGACGTTTACCGACCAGGAAGCGTTGCTGTTTCACAGCCAGGGCCGGCCGGGCAAGCTTGAGGTTGTGGCGACCAAACCGATGGCGACGCAGCGCGACCTTTCGCTCGCTTATTCGCCGGGCGTCGCTGTTCCGGTGCTGGCGATCGCCGAGGATGAGAGCCGCGCCTACGATTACACCACTAAGGGCAATTTCGTCGCCGTGATCACCAACGGCACCGCCATTCTCGGTCTCGGCAATCGCGGTGCGCTGGCCGCCAAGCCGGTGATGGAAGGCAAAGCAGTTCTATTCAAGCGCTTCGCCGACGTTGACTCCATCGATCTTGAAGTTTCAACCGAGGATCCGGACGAGTTCATCGATTGCGTGAAATTGTTGGGCAAAAGCTGGGGCGGCATCAATCTCGAAGACATCAAGGCGCCCGAGTGCTTCATCATCGAGCAAAGATTGCGCGAGCTGCTCGACATTCCGGTGTTTCACGACGACCAGCACGGCACCGCCATCATCGCCGCGGCGGGACTGATCAACGCGCTCGAACTCACCGGCCGCGAGATCAAGACCACCAGGCTCGTCTGCAATGGCGCCGGTTCCGCCGGCATCGCCTGCCTCGAACTGCTGCGCGCCATCGGCTTTCGCCCGGAAAATCTCATTCTCTGCGATACCAAGGGCGTGATCTACGAGGGCCGCACCGAGGGCATGAACCAGTGGAAGTCAGGCTACGCAGTCAAAACCGACGCGCGCACGCTCGCCGAGGCGCTGGTCGGCGCCGACGTGTTCTTCGGCTTGTCGGCGAAGGGCGCGATGACGCAGGACATGGTCAAGTCGATGGCGGAGAAGCCGATCATTTTCGCCATGGCCAACCCCGATCCTGAAATCACCGTCGAGGACGTCGCCGCCGTGCGCTCGGACGCCATCATGGCGACCGGCCGGTCGGACTATCCGAACCAGATCAACAACGTGCTCGGCTTTCCCTACATTTTCCGCGGCGCGCTCGATGTACGCGCGCGCGCGATCAACATGGAGATGAAGATTGCCGCGGCGCACGCGCTTGCGGAACTCGCGCGCGAGGACGTGCCGGATGAGGTTGCCGCCGCCTACGGCGCGCGACCGAAATACGGGCCCGATTACATCATCCCGGTACCGTTCGATCCGCGCCTGATCGTTTCGATCCCGGCGGCGGTGGCACAGGCGGCGATGGATTCGAAAGTCGCGCGGCGGCCGATCGTCGACATGGACGCTTACCGGCAGCAGTTGCGCAGCCGGCGCGATCCGATTGCCGGCGTGTTGCAGCGGGTGTTCGAAGTATTGCGCCGGCAGCCGCGCCGCGTGGTATTCGCCGAGGGCGAAGAGGAGCAAGTGATCCGCGCCGCCGCTTCGTTCGTGCAGCAAGGGCTCGGCACCGCATTGTTGGTCGGCCGCGAGGAGCGCGTGAAGGAGACTGCGAACGCGCTCGGCGTCGAACTCGGCCACGGCATCGAGATCATCAACGCGCGGCTATCGTCACGCAACGCGACGTATGCCGCGTATCTCTACGAGCGGCTGCAGCGTCACGGCTTCCTGCAGCGCGATTGCCAACGGCTGGTCAACCAGGACCGTAATCACTTCGCCTCCTGCATGGTCGCGCTCGGCGATGCCGACGCCATGCTCACCGGCGTGACCCGCAATTTCTCCGTGGCGCTCGAAGACGTGCGGCGCTGCATCGATCCAAAACCCGGCCACCGCGTGATCGGCGTCTCGATGGTGCTGGCGCGCGGCCGCACCGTGCTGGTCGCCGACACCGCGGTGACCGAGATGCCGGACGCGGCCGATATTGCCGACATCGCGGTCGAAGCCGCGCGCGTCGCTCGCACGCTCGGCTACGAGCCGCGGCTGGCGCTGCTGGCATTCTCGACCTTCGGTCATCCGCCCGGCGAGCGTTCGCAACGCGTGCAGGAGGCGGTGCGGCTCCTCGACAAGCGCCGCGTCGATTTCGAATACGACGGCGAGATGGCGGCCGACGTGGCGCTGAACATGGAGCTGCGCGAAGCCTATCCGTTCTGCCGGCTTTCGGGTCCCGCCAACGTGCTGATCATGCCGGCGTTTCACTCGGCCTCGATCTCGACCAAATTGTTGATGGAGCTTGGCGGCGCCACCGTGATCGGCCCGCTCCTGGTCGGCCTCGACCGCTCGGTGCAGATCGTACCGCTCTCCGCCAACGACGCGCAGCTCGTCAACATGGCGGCGCTCGCCGCCTACAACGTCAGCGGCTGAGACAAGCGCCAGTCGGAACCTGCATGGAAAAGCGCAAGCTCGGAACAGCGGGGCCGGAAGTCTCGCTCGTCGGCCTCGGCACCAACAATTTCGGCGGCCGGATCGATCTCGAAGCCTCGCGCCACGTCGTCGACAAAGCGCTGGAGCTCGGCGTCACATTGTTCGACACCGCCGACATCTACGGCAATTACGGCGGCTCGGAAGAAGTGTTGGGAAAAGTGCTTGGGCCCCGCCGCAAAACTATCGTGCTGGCAACCAAGTTCGGCATGGCGATGGACGACGCCGGCACCCGCAAGGGCGCATCGCGGCGCTACATCATGCAGGCGGTCGAAGCAAGTCTCGCCCGGCTCAAGACCGACTGGATCGATCTTTATCAGGTCCATCAGCCCGATCCGAAGACGCCGATCGAAGAAACCCTGCGCGCGCTCGACGATCTGGTGAAGGCGGGCAAGGTCCGCTACATCGGCTGCTCGAACTTCTCCGCGGCGCAGCTTGAAGAGGCGCAAACTGTCGCCCGCGAGAACGCGCTGACGTCGTTTGTTTGCTGCCAGGATGAATACAGCCTGCTGGTACGCGGCCTGGAAAAGGATCGTATCGCGGCGATGCAGAAGTACGGCCTCGGCCTGTTGCCGTTTTTTCCGCTGGCGAGCGGATTGCTGACCGGCAAGTACAAACACGGCGCCGCGCCGCCTGCCGGTACCCGGCTTGCCACCACCAAGCGCCTCGCCGACAGCGTGATGACGCCGCGCAATTGGCAGATCGTCGGTGCGCTCGGCGAGTTCGCGGCGAAGCGCGGCCGCACGCTCCTTGAACTGGCGATGAGCTGGCTCGCCAGCCGCTCGCCGGTATCGAGCATCATTGCCGGCGCGACCCGGCCGGAGCAGGTGGAACAGAATGTGGCCGCCGTTGGCTGGACATTATCGCCGGCTGACCTCGCGGAAATCGACCGCATCACTGCTTAAGCGAAACCGCGAAAAATGCGCCGGCGGATTCACCGGCGCGAAACCACTCTCTGCTAGGGAACTCGTCATTGCGAGGAGCGCAGCGACGAAGCAATCCAGAGCTGCTCCGCCATACTGGATTGCTTCGCTGCGCTCCTCGCAATGACGGGCAGAGATCGAATTCACATGCTTCAACCGCAATCAGCACCCGCCCTCGAAGTCCGCGGTCTGGTCAAGCGCTTTGACCGCCCGGCCGTGGACGGCCTCGATCTCGCCGTGCGCAGCGGCGAGTTTTACGCGCTGCTCGGCCCAAACGGCGCCGGCAAGACCACGACGCTGCGCATGATCGCGGGCCTGCTGCGCCCCGACGCAGGGTCGATCCACATAACCGGCATCGACGCGCTGGCCGATCCGGTCGCGGCCAAACGCGTGGTGGCGTGGATCTCCGACGAGCCGATGATCTACGACAAGCTGACGCCGGAGGAATATCTGGAATTCGTCGCTGGGCTGTGGAGCGTCGAGCCGGCGCTGGCGCAGGCGCGCGCGCAAGAGCTTCTGGAATGGCTCGGGCTTGCGGCGCATGCGCGCGAGCGCTGCGAGACGTTCTCCAAGGGCATGCGGCAGAAAGTGGCGCTCGCCGGCGCGCTGGTGCACGACCCGCGCCTGATCATTCTCGACGAGCCGCTGACCGGCCTTGATGCCGGCTCCGCCCGCCAGGTCAAAAGTGTGCTGCGCGAACGGGCCCGCGCCGGCGGCACCATCATCATGACCACGCACATTCTTGAAGTCGCCGAGCGGATGGCCGACCGCATCGGCGTCATTGCGCACGGCCGGCTCGTCGCGGAGGGCACGCTCGATGAACTGCGCCAACAGGCCGGCAACGGTGCGGGTGCCATCGGCGAAGATGCATCAAACGCCGCGAAGTCTCGAAGACACCTTCCTCGCGCTCGTCGCCCAGCCGGCGCAAGCGGCGTGAATTTGAGATACTCCAATGCGTCATTCCGGAAACCGCGTAGCGGTTGTCCGGAATCCGTAGCCACAGTCGGTGCAGGATCGGCGCGTGTCGTGGTTATGGATTCCCGGCTCGCGCTTCGCGCGACCCGGAATGACGGGGCGGGTGTCTTGCCATGATCCAAGTCGGCAGCGCGGTCTGGTTTGCGCGGCACGAATCCCGGCTTGCCTGGCGCGACTGGCTCTCGATGATGACGGCCGGCCGCCGCGCGCGGGCGCGTGGCGTCGCCATCGGCTTTGTCGCCTTCATCATCGTCATGCACGCAGTGGCGTATGTCGTGGTCGGCACGTCCGCTACCGCGGCGCCCGACAAGCACACGATGATTGCCATCACGGCGACGCTGTTGCTGGCGTGGTTGCTGATGATCTCGCAGGCGATGGAATCGATGACGCGCGCGTTTTATGCCCGCGCCGATCTCGATCTCATCCTCGCATCGCCGACGGCGGCGCATAAGCTGTTCGCCATCCGCATCTCGACCGTGGCGCTCACTGTCGCTGCGATGGCGGTGCCGCTTGCCGGGCCGTTCATCGACATGCTGATCGTGCGCGGCGGCATCCGCTGGCTCGGAGCTTACGGTGTCATCATCGCCATGGGCACGGCGGCGGCAGCCCTTGCGGTGGCGATGACGGTCGCGCTATTCCGCGCCATCGGCCCGAAGCGCACCCGCCTCGTCGCGCAAGTGGTCGCCGCCGTGATCGGCGCCGCCTTCGTGATCGGACTTCAGGTTGCGGCGATCCTGTCCTACGGGACGCTGTCGCAAGCGAGCGTGTTGCAGTCGGATGGATTGTTTGCGCTCGCGCCCGATACCGGCAGCGTTTTCTGGTGGCCGGCGCGCGCGGTGCTGGGGGATGCCGTCCCGCTCATCGGCGTTTTGCTTTTCAGTTTCGTCTTGCTCGCGCTCGCCGTCGCGCTGGTCGCACCGCGCTTTGGCGAATATGCCGTCGCCGCTTCTGGCGCCGAGAACACACCAGCGAGCCGCGCGCAACGCCGCGCCATCTTCCGCATCACCTCGCCGCGGCGCGCGCTCCGCCGCAAGGAATGGATCCTGCTGCGCCGCGACCCCTGGCTCGTGTCACAGACGCTGATGCAGATGCTTTATCTGGTGCCGCCAGCGATCCTGCTGTGGCGAAGTTTCCAGGCCGGCGGCAGCGCGCTCTACCTGCTGGTGCCGGTGCTGGTGATGGCGGCCGGCCAGCTCTCCGGCGGCCTCGCCTGGCTCACCATCTCCGGCGAAGACGCGCCCGATCTCGTCGCCACCGCGCCGGTACCGGCAGGTTTCATCCTGCGCGCCAAGATCGAGGCGGTGCTCGGTATCATCGCGACGATCTTCGCGCCGCTGGTCGTGGTGCTCGCGATCGCCTCGCCGTGGCACGCGCTCGTCACCGGCCTGGGTGTCTTCATCGCTGCGGCGTCAGCGACCGCCATTCAGCTCTGGTTCCGCACCCAGGCCAAGCGAAGCCAATTCCGCCGCCGCCAGGTCTCCTCGCGCATTGCGACGTTTGCCGAGGCGTTCTCCTCAATCGGCTGGGCTGCCACCGCCGCCGTCGCCGCCGTCAGCCTCTGGCTCGCCATCGCGCCGGCGCTGATCACGCTCGCGCTGCTCGGCGGCGCGCGTTTTCTGAGCCCGCGGAAATAGCTCGTCATTGCGAGCAAAGCGAAGCAATGCAGCGCAGCCTCACGGTTTGGATTGCTTCATCGCTTCGCTCCTCGCAATGACGTATTAGGTCAGCTCATCAAACAAATCCTGCCAAGCGGGATTTGCCGCTTCAATCAACGCCAGTTTCTTCTGTCGCGATCCACCTTTGATTTGCTTTTCGCGAGTAATCGCGTTTAGCATCGTCGCATGCACTTCGTACCAAACGAGTGTCTTACACTCATAACGCTTCGTGAAACCGGGAACCGCTCCAGTACGATGCAGCCAGGCTCTTTGCGGCAGATTTGATGTCACCCCCGTATAGAGGGTGCCGTTCCGGCCGCTCGCCATGATGTACACGGCGGGTTGCTTCATTCACCCACCCTCATCATTGCGAGCGGAGCGAAGCAATCCAGTCCGGCCTCACGGTCTGGATTGCTTCGTCGCTTCGCTCCTCGCAATGACGAGGTCCCCCACCTCACGCCACCGCGACCAACAAAACGACAATCTCTCCGACCTGCTCCAGCGCCCCCAACACATCCCCGGTCTGGCCCCCGATCTGCGCGGTGCTCAATCGCGCCACCACCGCAACCGAAACCGCGAGCAGCACCGCAGCGATCAGCGCGGACTCAACGCCGAGACAAACAACAAGAATGAGAACGCCCAGCACCGCGCCGGCGATCGCCTGCTCGCGCGGCGGCTGGCCGGCGCTGACTGACAGGCCGTCGGCGCGCGCCGGGCCCACCAGGAACATCAACACCGGCAGCGTCGCGCGGCCGGCGCCGTGCGCGGCGATCAGAGCCCACGCCACCCATCCCGGATCGGCGAGGCTTGCGAGCACGCTGGCGCGGATCAGGATCGAGACCACCAGCGCGCAGACGCCGTAAGCGCCGATCCGGCTGTCGCGCATGATCTCAAGCTTGCGCTCGCGCGTCGCGCCGCCGCCGAAGCCGTCGGCGGTATCGGCGAGCCCGTCCTCATGCAGACAGCCGGTCAACGCCAGCGTCGCGGCGACGGTGAGCGCCGCCGCCGGCCACGCCGGCACGCCGAGCCGGTGCGCGATGGCATAGACGATGGCGCCGACGCCGCCGACCAGGAGGCCGGCAAGCGGCAGCGCCCAGATCGCCTGCGCGATTGTTGCTTCGCCGGCCGCTGCAAAGGCCGCCAGCGGCAGCCGCGTGGAAAAAGTAACAGCCGTTTTAATCTCGCCGGCGCGGTTGCCGAACCAGGGAGCCCAATCGTCCCATGTGCCGCGGTTGATCATGTCTCACCCTCGGGTTCGGGGCGTGCTGCTGACATGTCATGTATCTGGCGTTGTGGGCATGGTAAAGTTCGCCGCTCATCACAACAGGAGGAAAGCATGAAAGCCAGGTACAAACTGGGTTTGACACTGCTTGCCGGGATCGCGCTCGGAGCCGCCGCAATCGAGGGGATCCACGCCCAGATGAAGCCGCCGACTTACGTCGTCATTGCCATTCGGAAAATAACCAACGCCGACGCCTATAAGGAAGTCATGGTAAAAGGGCCCGCAGCGGCGGCGGCCAGCGGCGCTACTTTCGTCATCCGCTCCGATAAAATAACAAGTCTCGACGGCACGCCGCCGGCGCGCTTTGTCCTTCTCAAGTTCGACAGCCCCGAGAAGGCAATGGCGTGGCACAATTCGGCGGCCCAGAAAGAGGTCGATGCAATCCGCGCCAAAACAACGGACTCGCTTTCATTTATGCTCGAAGGCGAAGCGAAGTAGCCTTTGACGATCTGATGTCGAGTTTTGCGGCCGGTGGGCGCAGCCGGCCTCGTTACGCGCCCGACCCGCCGTCCGGTTTCCGGCAATATGCGGATTTGCTAGGGATTGCCGGAAATCCAAGGCTTCGTCATTGCGAGGAGCGTAGCGACGAAGCAATCCAGCGGGGCACGGCGCGATAGCTTCGTTGGCCAACGTAGCGGAGCCGCCGTGCTGGATTGCTTCGCTTCGCTCGCAATGACGGGAGAGGACACCAATGACCAGCTTCGCCACCTTCACCGACCTGCGCGCCGTCTGCCTCGATCTGCCGAGCGGACATCCGGCCGCGAGCTCGGCGGTCGCGCAGCGCGAAGACACGCTGACCAAGCCGCCGAAAAGCCTGGGCCGGCTCGAGGAGCTGGTCGCCTTCCTCGCGCACTGGCAGGGCCACGCGCCGCCAAGACTTCGACCGCGTCGACATCCTGGTGTTCGCCGGCAATCACGGCGTCACCGCACAGGGCGTCTCGGCCTATCCTTCGGAAGTCACGGTGCAGATGGTGGCGAATTTTGCCTCAGGCGGCGCCGCCATCAATCAGCTCGCGCGCAATGGCGGCGCCCAATTGCGCGTTATTCCCCTGTCGCTCGACCAACCAACCGCGGATTTCACGGAAAATCCCGCGCTCACCGAAGCCGAATTCCTCGCCGCGGTGCAGACCGGATACGAAGCGGTGTCGAGCGAGAGCGATCTGATCGGTCTCGGCGAAATGGGCATCGGCAACACCACCGCCGCGGCGGCGCTGGCGGCGGCCTTGTTCGGCGGCGGCGGCGCGCGCTGGGCCGGCCGCGGCACCGGTGTCGACGACGCGGGCCTGCAGAGAAAGCGCAGCGTCATCGACCGCGCACTCGAACGTCACGTCGCGATCCTCAACGATCCGCTCCGCGTTGCCGCAGCCCTCGGCGGCCGCGAGCTTGCCGCCATTCTCGGCGCGGCGCTGGCGGCGCGGCGCTACGGCATTCCGGTCATCCTCGACGGCTTCGTCTGCACCGCCGCGGTCGCGCCGCTCTATAAGCTCCGCACCGACACGCTCGCGCACACCATCGCCGGCCACGTCTCCGCCGAAGCCGGCCACCGCATGCTGCTCGACGAGCTGAAGCTGAAACCGCTCCTCGACCTCAACATGCGCCTCGGCGAAGCCTCCGGCGCCGCAGTGGCGTTGTCGCTCCTGCGCGCCGCGCTCGCCTGCCACACCGGCATGGCGACGTTCGCGGAGGCGGGCGTGTCGGACAAGCCCGTGGATGATGCGGCGGAGCCGAAGGCGGCGGGGTAGTTGTCGTCATTGCGAGCGAGAGAAAGCAAGACGTGGATGGCCGGGACGAGCCCGGCCATGACGCGTTGAGGTGCGTCGCGCCGCAACTCTGCGCCCGGCGGTTAGGCCTCCTCATCCCGATCTTCTCCCCGCGTGCGGGGAGAAGGAGTTGCACGCCGCGCTGGGGAACGAGGTCACGACCTCATCCAGAGGTGCGAGCGAAGCAAGCCTCGAAGGATGCGGCCGAGGCGTCTGAGCTGCGCCCTTCGAGGCTCGGCCTGTGGCCGAGCACCTCAGGGTGACGGCCAAGACGAGCGGCTTA
>CAWCCS010000006.1:0-1072246 GCA_963794225.1 uncultured Alphaproteobacteria bacterium | reverse complement strand
GATGGGCTTAACCACAACGAGCGCTATGACTTGGCTGACGAGTGGACGCAGGTCGTTAAGCGGCTTTGGACCGAAGATGTCGTATCGCACAAGGGCAGGTTCTTTGAACTCACTCAAGCCACGATGGGACCCAAGCCATCGCGCATGCCACCTCTCGCGAATGCGGGTGCGTCGGGGCGTGGTTTCAAGTTCGCCGTCGAGAACTGCGATATCGTGTTCATCGGTTCCAGCGATGATCCGAGATCAATTGAGACCGGTAAGCAGGCAAAGGCGATGGCGCGAGCGATGAGTAAACCAGACCTCAAGGTCTACGGACTCTTGGTACTGATCCCCGGCGAGACTGAGGAAGAGGCTCAAGCCCGTCTCGATTACTTCAATGAGGGAGTGGATTTGGTGTGTTTGGAAGACATCGCGCTAGGATACAATATGAACCCCAACGTAAAGGACGTAAGCGTCGCGTCACTACGGCTAGCCGCTGCCAAGGAAAACCGTAGTTCCGTAGCGCCGGGCGCAATTGTAGGGTCTTACGCTTCGATCGCGAAACGCGTTTCTAGGACAGTCATCGAAAGCGGACTTGATGGAATCATCCTGATAGTCCCAGACTACGTCAAGGATCTTCATGCTGTCGCCACGAGGTCGCTGACGCGCATGCCAGAGTACGGCATCACGAGCCAATCGGCCAAGCCTCATTTTGAAATGAGGTTTGAGAATACCGTATTGGCACGATGAGACACTTCTCCGGCCGAGCAAGCGCAGCGGATCAGGGCTGGTTGCGTCGTCATCGACACCGCCCAACGATCGCTCGCTCGGTGCCGCAAGCGCGATTTCAGACCTGGTGCTGGTCCCCTGCACTCCCTCAGGCTTGGACCTTGAGGCGACGATACGCACCCTCGAGATCGTCGACGCGGTGCAAGTCCCCCACGCGGTGTTCCCCGCCTGATCCTGGTCCCGAACCGGGTGGATCGGCGAACACTTGAAGGTCAACAGCTGGTCGAAGAACTCGTCGCCTTTGGCGAACACGTTAGTCCGCCGATCGGCAACCGAGCCGTCTTTGTCCGGGCCTTCTCCACTGGCTTCCCGATTTCCGGCTGGGCGGGAGAATTGGCCTACGGCGAAATCCGGGCGCTGACCGATTTGGTTGAACGTTTCCTTAGCTCAGCGCCTGCCAATGCCCAATGAAGCCGTACCAAACTGCAGATCGCTGACTGTAAATTCGGCGGCCTTTTGACCCCCAGTTCGGCGTGCAAAAGTGGGCTCTGACGCAATCTCGATGATACTTGCCGCATCTTAGGTCGCGCCGATTAGTCTGGCCTGAAGAAGATCAATCTTTGCTCTGCCGTACATCTGCCGCTTGACGAGCTTGAGCTTGGTGATCTGGCCTTCGGTTTGGCCGTTCGACCACGGCTGGACCAGGGCGGCGTGGACCGCTGCGATGTCTTTAGTGATGCCTGAGGCGAATGAGGCGATCAGGCTTTGGCTTGCGGCGGCAATCCATGGGACAAGATCGGCTTCGGTCCTTTGTTTGACCATGATGTGAAAGCGATCAGTGAGTGTTCGTGCAGCGACGAGCGTCGGCACGCCCGTTTCGATGGCGGCGATGGTGATCGTATCGGCTTTGCTCATGTGATCCCGTGCCGTCGTCATCAGCCGTGCGATCGTGCGGGCCGAGGGGACCTTTTGCAGTTGTTGATCGCTTGCCTTTTCGGCGCGACGACGCCGGGTCGCCCACTCGCTGACCACCCGCTGCGAACCGCGGAAGCCATCCAATTTGAGCCTCCGCCAGAGTTTGGCGCCGTTGCGACAGCCTCCAGCCCATTGCGCATCGAGCAGAGGCAGGTGCGCATCGAGCGAGCTTTGCCGTGTCCTGAAGACGTCACCTCTATCGCCCCGAAGGACCTGGCGCACACGATTGCGACTGTGGCCGGTTTTACGAACGATCTGCTTGATTGCCGTGCCATCCTTGGCGAGCGCCAAGATGGTGGCAATGGTCTCCTCACGTCGCAAGTAACCCTCGTATTGCAGTCGTTCCGCGCAGGTCAGTAGCTCTGGATTGATCGTCGTTGCGCCGATCGCTGCACGGATCGGACGCATCGATTTACGGACGGCGCTCAAGAAAGCCGAGCTCGCGTTCTCCATGAGATGCCAGCGATCGGCAACCTGTATGGCGCTAGGCAATGCCTTCGAAGCTGCTTCGCCGTATCCGCCGCCACGATCGCGAGAGAGGACCGTAATGTCAGGATGACCAGCGAGCCAAGCCTCAACTGTTGCCATCTCTCGATCCGGCAACAGTGTCACGATGCGTCGTCGCTCCAGGTCGCAGACGATAGTTCCATAGCTGTGGTTACGTCGGAAGGCCCAGTCGTCGATGCCAACCACATTCAGCGGTTCGGTGCGCGGGCAAGCGCGGGCTCGTACCACGCGGAGAACGGTATCATTGCTGACTGGCAGCATCAGTCGTTTGGCGAAGCTCGCTGCCGGCCTGCCGCCTAGAGCTAACCCGAGATGATGGACGATGCAGTCCAGTCGGCTGGTCCGGCGTGACCGGACGAGAAGCACTGTCTCGTCAAAGCGTTCGGCGAAGATCCGTCTCCGACAATGCTGGGTGTCACAACGATACCGGCGTATCTCGACCCGAAGCCGTACGCTCCGGCCAGAGCACGGCAGGTCCGCAACCTCACGAGCATACCGACTGTGAACGCGTCGCGACGGCGATCCACACAGCGGACAACTCGCCACCTGGATACCGGTCCGAGCGGTTACAAGGATGGAATCGTCGAGTTGGGCAACGCTTTCAACAATCAGACCCACGGGGACGAGAGCAGAAATCCGAAAATTGATTGGCATGGCGCTGATTCCTTTTAGAGAATCGCCCGATGCCATCAGTAAACTTCATCGAGATTGAGTCAGAGCCCAAGGTGGACCCCTCCTCGCTTCGCTCAAAACATCTGAACCGTCGTCAGAAACGTTGCTCCGACTGGGGTCCCGCTTGGACGCCGAAAGGGGTCAATGTTCGGAGACGAAACACAGATTGTCCTTGCGACGCCGAGATTAAGCTAGTGCCGTGCATCGGAGCTGGGCGCACCCATCGCTTCCAGCTGACGAAACTCCGTATCGTATTTCATAATTTCGCGCATCAGCTGTTCGATTATACTTTGGCGGACCGAACCACCCTGGCTGGAAGTCAATTCTGCCACCGTTTTTGCCAACGCGGTAATCACATCATCAGTGTCGAATGCGTTTGGCTCCCCTGTTGCCACAGGGTTCTCTGCAAAAAAATCGTCAATCAATTCGACCATCAGGCAATGCAAGCACCGCCGCTCTTCGTTTACTTCTTGGTCACCTGACATAAGGGGCCTTCCAATCTCGATTGAAACCGCAAATTGGCTAACCTTGCCGTAAGGTTCGCCTCATCGAGAGCACTCAATTTGCGGCTTCCGTATCGCGTTCAACGGCGCGATGATCGCGAAAGAACCGCAGCATTTCTCTAGTGGCATCCGGACCTCGCGGATCGGTGTAGGAACCGGCGGGACTTCCACCCGACCAAGCGTGGCCAGCTCCATGAATGCACCATTGCTCCAGGATTGCTTGCCCCTTCGCGTCGGCATGGATCGTGCAGGTGTAGGCATGGCCACCGGGTACTTGCCCGCGACGCACTTTCTTTTGCAAGGCAGTGGTACTCATAGACCGGGTGATGACGTGATCGGCGTTTCGGGGGTGTACTATGGTGTCACGATCTCCGTGGAAAACGATAGTCGGGACAAACGGCTGCTGGTCGTCAAGAGCGACCGTAGCTTCACCGGGCGCGGAAGAGGTTCGTGAATCGCCTTGCCGCATGGCGACGAATGCAGAAATAAGATCGTCGGCGACCCCACAGGCCAAACCGGAATGCACGGCGATTGCGGCATATAGATCAGGGTAAGTTGCCCCCATCACGGCGGCCGCAGCCGCTCCGGCTGACAATCCCCCAACGTAGACGCGTCGCGGATCGATGGCATAGTCGTGCATGACTTGGCGCGTGATGCCGGCAATGAGCGAAGGTTCACCGCGATCCCGGCGCTGGTCGTTCGGGCGAAACCAATTCCAGCACTTCGCCGGGTTCGCATGACTGGGCTGTGCGGGGTAGACCACGAGACAGGTCTCTTCCTCCGCGATCACGTTCATTCGGGTCCCGGCGGCGAAATCGTCAGGCGTTTGGGTGCCGCCGTGCAGCATGACGACCAAAGGAACCGCTTGGCCTTGAAAGCCACTGGGGATGTAAACCTTGTAGGCGCGGCTTCCGGCGGAGTTGGTGTAAACCTCTTCAATGAACTTCCCGCCTTCGGGCACGATGTCCGGCGTGCATAACGGTGCGGGCCGCATCCATCGCCTGCAGTCCAGGCCTTGAGCGGTATTCGAAGCGATATGTTGGATCGCGCAACGTCTGGAAAAAATGCGGCTGAGCGGAAGGCGCTGCGTTGAAGTGGGAAGGCTCGGCTCCATCAATTGTCTCCAGGCACCCATCAATGGTTGATGGCGTGTTTCCGAGACTAGCTGGCTCGGAGTCGGTCTCGCCTCGAAGCATGCGCTGAATGAGTGCCGTGGCTTCGACGAGTTGGTTTGCACCCGTAAGCCGCGTTGCCTGGAGCATCATGTCATTCATATCGAAAGCAACCTTTTGCTTGGAGCCAGCAATGTCGAACACTTTTAGTCCGCATCAAATTCGCGACATGTTTTTTGTCATCGCATTCTATCGGCGAGAGCGGCCTTGACCTCCGGACTGGCGTGCAACGCTCCCAGCACGACGACGGAAGCGATGGTGGCGCGGGCGAGTTCAGGGGTGACATCGGCCGCGATAGTGGCGAGGCCCAATACGTTGATCTCCAGCTTCTGTCCGGTGCGACGCGCCTCTTCAAGATCCTCACGGCTATAATTCCGCAGACCAAGATCCAGACTCTTTCGGACGGTTGACTGTTTGACGACTTCGGCATGGCGTTCGAGTTGGTTTCGAATTGCCGTGCGAATGAAATCGGTTCGGTTTGAGTAAAAGCCGTCCTTCACCATTAGATCGATATGGCCAAGATCGACGTAGCCGAGATTGATCGTGATCTTTTCACTGTCACTCGGTTTAGGGCGCAGTTGATGCACATTTTCCGTCATGTTTAACCATCCATATGGATGGTATACGGATGGGTACGGCCTTAGTCAACGGGGTCGTTTCGCAGCTGTCCCCAAAGCGCGCACGAGGTGAGGCCATCGCCCGACCCCGCGGGGCCACGCTCGATTCTACGAAGGGCGGCGGCGTTGCAGAATTCGGGGGCGGGGAAAGATGGGGTAATCGGCCGACCAGCTTGTGGATAGCTGAAGATTCGGGTGCTGCACTTCAGCTGATGGTGAAACGAGGTCGGTGTGGAACGGCCTCAAGCATCAGCAGGAGATGGTCGCACAATTCGATATCTCGCAAGCCGGTAGTTTCCCGCGTGCTGATGGCGCGCGCTGAGCGGCCGGATGCCGTCCGAGCGAACTGCGTCGCACGTTTTTCTGGTCTTTCGGCGATAGCATAAACGGGGCTAAGAACTTGGCAGAGCCACGCCTCATGGAATGGCAGGCTTTGCTTTAGAAGAAAATCGCGGGTCGGTCGCAACTCCGACTGGCCACTTTTTCGCTACCTACGCACCGTGAGGTAGTGGCCGCTGCGTTTCGGATTTCCGCTTTGGGCGCCCCTCACCCGAGAAGCCCCGGCTCCCGTGCGTTCCATGCTGCGTGTCTGCATTCCACGCCGCCGCGATTACAGGAATCAACTAATTGCAGCGGGACATTTGCACAAGATTCCAACACACAGAAGGTGAATTTGTGCACATCTCATTGTTCTTTTGCAGCCCAAACCGCCAATGGTAAATGATCGAAAATTTGTGCGATGCAAACTCTTTCGCTGAAACGCTTCGCCTGTTGCGGCAGCAAAGTGTTTGCGAAAATTTTTTGCAGTTCCGAAGGAAGTACCAGCTTAGCATTCTCCCAGCGCTCCACCGAAATAGCCAATGAACCGTCACCTGCCAATAAATGTGCAGAATTTCGGCAAGCTATCGTGAGTGCCGCTGAATTGTGCCAAGTGCGCGCGAATGCGACGACGTGTTCGGCCGGATCGCCGATCACCTCAAGGGGGATATAGCCTCCCTCTGCAAATAAACTGGGCATTTTCTTTCGCAGCGCAAGAACGCGCTGCACCATTGATTGTTTAATTCGCCCATCGCGCCAAGTTCGGATCGCTTCTGCCGGGAGGACTGTGTCAATGGTCTTTTGTCGCGCTGCGAAATCCACCGGCGACCGATTGTCTGGATCCACCAGACTGAAATCCCAATATTCAGTTCCCTGGTAGAAATCAGGGATACCTGGCGCGGTCATCTTGATGATCGCTTGAGATAGCGCGTTGACCGCGCCAGCCGGGGCGATCAACTGCACAAAATCAGCAATCTCGCCAAGTAAGCCAGACCAACCGGAGAAGAGCCAGGAAATGAACGCCGCACTGGCCCGTTCATAGGGCTCGTTTGGCACCGACCAATCGCTATGTAGTCTCGCTTCGCGAACGGCCTTCAGCTGCCAGGCTGAAATTCGTCGACCGAAAACACCCAGCGCTTCCTGATCGTCAGCCGCGAGAGAGAGCGGCCAACTGCCAACGATTATCTGGAATAGAATTGCGCGGTCGCCGGCGCTCGGCATGATGCTGCCGTCGCAGATCCGGCAGTGCGCCGCGCTCAGAGCGGTCCAACGCTCGACGGCTTTGCGCCACGCATCGGCCATTTCGCTTAACACCGCCAGGCGCGCACGAACGTCTTCGCCGCGCTTGTGATCGTGCGTGGCGGTCGCCAGCAGGGAATGCGGATAGGCCTTTTGGCGGGTCGCCATTCTCTGATGAAATTCATTCGGCGACAGGGCAAACTGACGCGCGTCGAACCCCACGTCGTTGCGTGAGATCAGGCGGCCATAGCGGTAGAACGCCGTGTCTTCCACGGCCTTGGCGCATAATGGTGCGGATAATTGCTGAAAGCGCGCGAGCGCTATGGCCTGCAGCGTGGCGACTTTAGGCCCTATGGGCGTCCCCGACAGCCATCGGCCTAATTTCTCGACCAGCCACACGTCGCTCGACAGACACGTAGTCTTGGCGCGCTCGATCGCCTGCGATAAGTATTTTCGATCCAATGCCAATTCATGACCCACACGAGCGTAAGTGCGGTAGACCGGAAAGTGCGCAAGGATTTCCGACAGTACGCGACGGAGTGAGGCGCAGGAAAAATCCCGCGTTTTGAGATCGCTTATAGCGATCTGGTATAATGTCTGTACTGCCGCCTCTCGCTGTGCGGAAAAGCTTCGCTCCAACACCTGATGGCGCGCAAGCAGTTCTTCGTCATCAAAATTATCGGGCCTACCGCTGATGCGATGCCACAGCGAGCGCAGAGATTGCTCCCCGGTTTGCGCATGGAGCAACGCGTCCACTTCGTCCATGAAATCATAGCCAGTTGTCCCGTCGGTCAGCCAATCTTCGGGCAGGCTTTCATCGCGTGCCAAGATTTTCTCGACAACAAAATAGGCGCGCCCGGACGGTGCGCTCCGAGGCCGAACACCCTCAAGTCTGGAAAGGCGCTCTCGCAGCTTTCGGCAATAGGCCGCCGGTTGCGAAAGCCCGTCGATGTGATCGACCCGAAGACCATCGACCAGTCCTTCGGCATAGAGACGAAAAATCGTCGCATGAACTTCTTCGAACACTTCATCGTCTTCAACACGGACAGCCACCAGCTCATTGATATCAAAGAAGCGCCGCCAGTTGATCTCGTCATTGGCGACACGCCACCAGCCGAGCCGATAGTGTTGCCGTTCAAGCAATTCATGGAGCAGTTCGCGCCCGGCCGCGCCAGCGGGATCGAAAGTTTTAAGCGATGCATCTGCGATCGCCGCGGCGTCGTCAGCGCGAACCGGAAACATTTGGTCGAAATAACAAATGAAGAATTTCCCGGCTTCGAGCTCCCGTACGGTAATCTCGCCGGCATCGAGCGCTTCGCCATAAGGACGGCCAAGCACGGGCAAGAAAACTTTACCTCGCAGATTTCCGTCCGGCGGATTCCAATCGATGTCGAAGAATTTCGCGTATCTGCTTCCAGGTCCGGCAGCGAGCACATCCATCCAGCGGCGGTTACCGGCGCCGACAGCGATATGGTTCGGAACAATATCCAGGATAAGCCGGAGTTCGTGCCGCCGCAGTTCGTCGACGAACTCCCGAAATCCATCCTCGCCGCCCAATTCCGGGTTGATACTGTCAGGGTCAATGACGTCGTAGCCATGCATAGATCCGGGACGCGCCGTTAGGATCGGCGAGGAATAAACATGGCTGATGCCGAGCTGCGCAAAGTACCGGACCAGCGGCCGAGCGTCGGCGAAAGTGAAGCCGCGATGGAACTGAAGCCGCAAAGTCGCACGGGGCGCAGTCATGAGGTGTTCCGTTCGGCGAGCGGCTGGAGTCGCGCACGCACGTCGGAACAATCTAGCAACGTGCCGGCCGCGCCCGCATAACGGCGCCGCCAGTTCGGGTGCTCGTCGATCGTCGCGGGAAGATTCGGCTGCTCTTGCAACGCGAGCGCATCTTCTAACGGAAGCAGCGTCAATTGTGACGGTGTTTCGGCAATGTACCTCACGGCTGCGTCAACGACGCGCGCCGCTTGGTCGGCCGGCGGCAAGTCACCGTCCGCTGCGCGAGCTGACTGAAACGCCTTCCACAGCAGCTCGCGGTCACGGCTTCGCGCAGACTGCTCGGCCGCCTTATCCGCTAGCAAGTTTAGATTTGCGCGCGTTTCGAGATCGCTGCCGCGCCACCAACCCGCCACGGTTGGCAGATCGTGGGTCGTAGTCATCGCCGCGGCGTCGCGCGGCCAACGTCCTGGCGTGGCGAAGCCCTCCTTGTCGCGCTCAAACCACAGTACCCGCATTCCGTAGATGCCGGTCGCAGCGAGCATAGCCCCAAACCCGGCGGGCACGGTGCCGAGGTCCTCCCCGATGACGATGGCGCGATGGCGCTGTGATTCCAGCGCGGTCAGTCGCAGTAAGTCTTCCAATGGAAACGCGAGATAGGCGCCTTCACTTGCCTTGGCGCCGTGTGGGGTTACCCAAAGCCGCATCAAGCCCATGGCGTGGTCAATGCGTACACCGCCCGCGTGGGCCATGGGGGCGCGCATCGTAGCAAGGAAAGCGGCAAAGCCGTCGCTGCGGAGCGCGCGCGGTGAGAAGGTTGTTAGTCCCCAATTCTGACCGTTCGGATTGAACAGATCCGCCGGCGCGCCAATCTCGACGCCGCCGAGGATATCCGTTTGTTTGCTCCAAGCCTCGCTTCCGGCGCCGTTCATGCCGACCGCCAAGTCGGCAATCAATCCGATCCGCATTCCCGCGCGCCTCGTCGCATCCTGCGCCGCCGCAATAGAGTGGCCGGCAATCCATTGCAGAAAGCAGTGGAACAAGATTTCCTGTTGGTGCTGTTCGGCAAAACCGCGGACCGCGTTGCTCGCGGGTTCGCGCCACTCGGCGGCCCACTTTCTCCAGTCCCACGCCGCCGGATCGGCTTGCAATCGCACTGCGTGCAAAGTTTCGAACAGCGCGTGCTGTTGGAGCGACACGCCGCGTGCGGCGCGAAATTTTTCGAAGTCTTGAGCGAGCGCGGTTTTCGGCTCAGCGACGAGATCTGTGCTTGCGAAATTCTCGAATAGTCGGCGAAAGACCGACATTTTGGCGCGGCCGGCAGCTGGCCAGTCGATCAGCTTGGCGCGTTCAAGCGCGCCCTCCATGGTCCCAAAGCCAGCAGCATCCCTGGCCAGCCAAACGCGCTCCTTGCCAAATAGCGGACTTGGGTCGGCGAGGAGCGGATTGTAAAACAGCCGGCTTGACGGTGAGTAAGGACTAAAATGCCCCGGATCGGCCGCAAACAGCGCGTGCGCCGGACTGAGCGCTAGCGCATCCGCATTGAGCCGCGCCGCCGCCTTGGCTAGCGCCTCCGCCCCGGCCATATCACCTATGCCGCAATCGCCGACGCTACGCAGCCCGTAGGTTTGTGCAGCCAGTCCCCATACCCGTTCACCTCGCGCAATGTCCTCCACGGTCAAGCACCGAGCCGGCGCAACCGCGAGCGAGAGCCGCACCGAACCGATTTCGAGGGCGTGATAACCGGCGGCCGCGATACCCGGCAACCGAATGCCGCTAGCGGTACGGCTCACCTCAAGGTCGATAGCCTTGCCGTCCTCTTGAACAAGCCGGGCGCAAGCCGGGACATCTTCATCTCTTAAACAAAGCGTAATGGGCTGGGCAACCGTCGCTGTCTTCAGACGCGGCGTTTCTTCAGTCCTTAACAAATGCGTGCTGTGCGCGACATCGCCTGTGGTCTCGGATGGAAGACCGAGAGCCGTAAGTATCCGGCGCACAGCATCGAGCGGAACGGCGTGACGTTTGCCGGCGTAATCGTTCCATTGCATCGAGATTCCAGCGCGGCGAGCGAGATTGCGAACGGCCGCATCGGTCATCGGTCACTCAGCAATGCGACTGTCGAGTATGGACTGAGCATTCCCTCACCGGTAGCGCGCGCGGCTACTTCCGTAGAGGCAAATAAAATCCTGCCTTGTTGCTGAGGGATGGCCGCCTCCGAAGCACCGAGATTACTCGCTAACGCGAGGACCGAGCCGTCGCCCATTCGCCAGCGCGCCACCACGGCTGCCGTTCCGACCGCAGTGGCATCAAGGCTATGGGCGCCGCTCAGGCGAGGAACAATCTCTTCGCGCCTAGTCGACAACAGACGCCGATAGAGCTCTTCACGTATTCCGGCGCCCGCTGGATTTGGTTCAGGTCTGGAGCGCTCGAACGTCTCTATCGCGTTGGGATCGGGAATTTTGGCCAGCTGCGCCGCATCTGAGAACTCCGGAAAGCCGGAAAATTCACGCCGCCTCCCCTCTCGCACCGCCTTTGCCAAATCCGGGTTGTGATCGGTAAAAAACTGGAACGGCGAGATGCTGCCGTGCTCTTCTCCCATAAACAGCATTGGGATTTGCGGACACAGCAGCTGAAGCGCAATCGCTGCCTCCAGTGCTGCCGGATTGGCAAGCGCCGTTAACCGCTCGCCGAAGGCGCGGTTTCCGATTTGATCGTGATTTTGCAGAAACAATACGAATGCGGTCGGCGGCAAATCACCACTGTTCGTTCCACGTCGTTTACCGCCACGATGCGGTGAGGGTTCGCCCTGATAGTCAAAGCCGTCCTTCAAGCAGCGCGCAAGCCGAACCGCGGTCGCATCGGCGTAATCCTGATAATAACCTTCGTGCTCTCCGGTCAGCAGCGCATGCAAAACATGATGACCGTCGTCGTTCCATTGTGCATCGAAATCGCCCGCCAGATGGCTCGCGATGTTGTCATCGTTTTCAAGCACCAGATGGATCTGGCGGCCTCGCCCGACGGTCCTGCGCACTTCCGCCGCTATTTCATCAAGAAAATCCGGATCCGATATCGCATGGACGGCATCGAAGCGTAGCCCGTCAAAACGATATTCGAGGAGCCAATACAACGAGTTTTCGACGAAGAAGCGGCGGACTACGTTTTGACGAAAGTCGATCGCGGGACCCCACGGGGTCGGCAGGTCGCTGCGAAACATCTGCGGCGCAAGCACAGGAAGATAATTTCCGTCGGGGCCGAAATGATTGTAGACGACGTCGAGAAACATCATGAGGCCGTGGCCGTGCGCGGCGTCAATCAAGGCTTTCAGCTGATCGGGTGCGCCGTAGCTGTGTTCCGGCGCAAACGGCAAAACCCCGTCGTAACCCCAATTCCGCTCGCCGGGGAATTCCGCGATCGGCATCAGCTCAATGGCCGTTATGCCGAGTTGGGCGAGCCGGGCCAGTTCTCGGCTGACCCCGTCAAACCCACCGAGCAAACCGGCGTGGAGTTCGTACAGCACCGTTTCCGTCCACGGTCGGCCGCACCATTCCGAATGCCGCCAACGATAGGACGCAGGGTCGACGACGACGCTCGCGCCATGCACGTCTACGGCTTGTGCGCGCGCGGCCGGATCTGGAATTGTAATTCCGTCCTGCAGTACGTAACAGTACCGGCTGCCGGCCCCGCAATTTACCTCAGCCTCGAACCAGCCGTCGTCGCAGCGCGACATCGGCGTGGTGCGCATTCCCTCAATCGCAAGCGATACGGCTTCCTGGGCCGGCGCCCAAATACGAAAACTCGTGCGATTGACCTCCAACAAATTTGCCCCGAACGATAGGTGCCAATCAGGCGAAGGCATTATTTGGTGCGCTCCAGCTGCGAATAGGCGAGGACAGCACAATGGGCATGGACGGCCACGTTCGGGTCCTTCAAGTCAATGGAGTTCTGCTCGGGCTTGGCAATATCGAGGAGAATGCGTGCCGGAAGATTCGGTTCCGGCAACCGGAATGAATGATCCTCTGCGGTCGGATTGAGCAGCAAGGTCAAGATGGAAATCGTGCCGTTTTCATTGCCGGCAGCGCGCCGCAGCGACAAAAGCCTGAGCTCAGGATTCTTCCAGGATTTATCGGGGATCGGCTCGCCGCGCTCGTCGAACCACGCAATCTCGGAAACGGCGGGCGCAAGCTCGCGCTGGCCGTGCAGAAAATAGCTGGCGCGCAACGCCGCATGCTCCCGGCGTAGCGCGATAAGCCGCCTGACGAACGTTACGAACTCTCGTCCGGCGGAAGAATTGGCTAGCTGCCAGTCCAGCCAGGAAACCTCGTTGTCCTGGCAGTAAGCGTTATTATTCCCACGTTGCGTTCTTCCGAATTCGTCGCCGGCCAGCAGCATCGGCGTGCCCTCGGCAAACATGACGGTCGCCAACATGGCTCGGCGGACGCGCGTGCGGATCTCCACAATCGTCGCGCTCGCAGTCGGTCCTTCGACGCCCCAGTCGTTGGTGTAGTTTTCCCGTTGGCCGTCCCTGTTGTCTTCTCCGTTCGCCTCGTTGTGGCGCTGGTTGAAACTGACTGCATCAGCGAGCGTGAAACCGTCGTGCGACGCCGCATAGTTGATCGACGCCCATGGCCGCCGCGACTGCCGGTCGAACAGATCGGCCGAACCAGCAAGCCGCGCCGCAATTTCTGGGCGTTCGCCGCCGTCGCCGCGCCAAAATCGCCGCGTGCTATCGCGAAAGCGATCGTTCCATTCGGCAAAACCAGGCGGATGATGACCAAGCTGGTAGCCGCCGGGCCCCAAATCCCAAGGCTCCGAAATCAGTTTGACGCGCGCCAGAACGGGATCCTGCCGCACCGCATCAAAGAAACCGCTATTGGGGTCGAACCCGTTATCTTCGCGGCCGAGCGTGACACCGAGATCGAAGCGGAAGCCGTCGACGTGAAACGAAGTCACCCAGTAACGCAGCGAATCCATCACCATTTGCAGAACGCGCGGATGTGACAGATTGAGGGTGTTGCCCGTGCCGGTATCATTGATGCAATAGCGGCGATCGTTCGCCACCAGGCGGTAGTAGCTGGCATTATCGAGACCGCGAAACGCCAGCGTAGGTCCGAGCTCGCTGCCTTCGGCAGTATGGTTGTAAACGACATCGAGGATTATCTCGATTCCCGCCGCATGCAGTCGCCGCACCGCTACGCGCATCTCGTCGCGCGACCCATCCGAAAGATAGCGCGGTTCGATCGCAAAAAAGCAGATCGAATTGTAGCCCCAGTAATTCTTCAGACCGCGCTCGACCAGAATGCGATCCTGTACAAACGGATGGACCGGCAGAAGCTCAATCGCTGTAATGCCCAGCCGCTGCAGATATTGGATCACGTTCGCGTCGGCCAGGCCGGCAAAGGTGCCTCGCTCGTTGGCGCGAACGTCACGCCGGAGCATGGTTATGCCGCGCACATGCGCTTCGTAGATGACCGTCTCGGACCAGCGAGTGTTGGGCGAACGATCGTCACCCCAGTCGAAGGCATCGTCACCAACGATCGCCTTCAGCATACCCGGCGCGCTGTCGCGCCGATCGTATGAGAGATCGGCACGCGGCGAATTGATACGGTAACCAAATAACGCGTCGGACCAACGCAACGTACCGGCCAAACGCCGCGCATAAGGATCAAGCAGAAGCTTGGACGGATTGAAGCGATACCCATCCTGCGGCCGGTACGGGCCGTAAGCTCGGTAGCCGTAGATCAGGCCGGTTCGCGCGTCGGGCAAATAGCCGTGCCATATCTCGTCGGTGCATTCAGGCAGATCGAAGCGTGCGATCTCGCGTCTGCCGGTAGGGTCAAACAGGCAGAGTTCAATGCGTTCGGCGTGAGCGGAGAATACCGCAAAATTAATGCCAAGGCCGTTCCAGGTCGCGCCGAGCGGATACGGCGCACCGCGATCGAGTTGTGCCGGCGTTGACGACATCAATCATCCGTCGTGGCGCAGATAGATCGTGGCGAGCGGCGGCAACACGAGTTCGAGGGAGTTCGGCTGGCCGTGTGCTGCAATGGCAGCGGCCTGCATCCGCCCGTCATTGCCAACATTCGACCCGCCATAGAAGCCAGAATCGCTGTTGAAGATTTCGCGCCAGCCGCCGTCGAGCGGAACGCCGATCCGATACCCCGAACGCGGGACCGGTGTCATATTGCAAACGATGAGGATGGGCGTCTGATTTTCAGCGTACCGTAAAAAAGCAAACACGGAATTGGAGCTATCGTCGCCAACCGTCCACTGAAAACCGTCCGGCTGGCTGTCGCGGCAATGCAACGCCGGCTCTGCCAGATAATGGCGATTGAGATCGCGGACGACACGCTGAACGCCGGCGTGCATAGGCTCGTCCACAAGCGCCCCAATCGAGTTCAAGATCGTGGTTCCACTCCCGCTCCTGGGCGAACTCGCCACCCATGAACAGAAGCTTCTTGCCGGGATGACCCCACATAAAGCCGAAGTAAGCGCGCAGATTGGCAAACCGCTGCCAGCGATCGCCCGGCATTTTCCCGATCAGCGAGCCTTTTCCATAGACGACTTCGTCGTGCGATAGCGGCAGAACGAAATTTTCAGTGAACGCATAAAGTAGCCCGAACGTCAGGTCATTGTGGTGATACCCTCGATGAATAGGGTCCTTTTCGATGTAATTCAGGGTGTCGTGCATCCACCCCATATTCCATTTGTAAGAGAAGCCGAGGCCGCCTTGCGAAATAGGCCGGCTCACTCCCGGCCATGCGGTCGATTCTTCGGCGACGACGATGGCGCCGGGAGCACGCTCGGCCACGACGGCGTTAAGATGACGCAGAAAGCCGATCGCTTCGAGGTTTTCGCGGCCGCCATAAATGTTGGGCATCCACTCGCCCTGCCGACGGCTATAGTCGCGATAAAGCATCGACGCCACTGCATCGACCCGCAGCCCGTCGATGTGAAAATATTCGAGCCAATAGAGCGCGCTGGCGATCAGGAAGCCCTGCACTTCCCGCCGCCCGAAGTTGTAGATGTAAGTATTCCAATCGCGATGGAAGCCCTCGCGTGGATCAAGGTGCTCGTACAGCGCTGTGCCATCGAATTGCGCCAATCCATGCGGGTCGCTTGGGAAATGAGCCGGCACCCAATCGAGGATGATGCCGATTCCAGCAACGTGAAGCGCATCGATAAAGCGCAACAGCGCTCCCGGCGGTCCATAGCGCGCGCTCGGTGCAAACAAACTGAGAGGTTGATAACCCCAAGACCCGCCGAACGGGTGTTCGGTGATCGGCAGAAGCTCGACGTGGGTAAAGTTCATTTCGACCAAGTAGGGCAAAAGCCGCTCGATCGCGAAATCCCACAGCGAACCGGCTTGCGTGCGGCCGTCAGGTTTTAGCCAGGAGCCGAGATGAACTTCATAAATCGAAATCGGCGCATCGGGCGTCTGTCGCCTGCCGCGTTCTGACATCCATTCCTGGTCATGCCAGCGATGGTCATCATGTTGCAGCACGACCGAAGCAGTATTTGGCGGCGTTTCGGTCTGTCGGGCCAGCGGATCGGCTTTCCAGGGAAGCTGCGCGCCGCCGGGACCGAGGATATCATATTTGTAATGTGAGCCGGGCGCGACCCGCGGCAAAAACAGCTCCCAAATTCCGGAACTGTGGCGGACCCGCATCGCATGCCGGCGACGGTCCCAAGAATTGAAATCACCGACGACAGCCACCCGCGTTGCGTTCGGCGCCCACACTGCAAAGCGGACGCCATTGACGCCACCGATCGTCAGAGGCTGTGCGCCGAGAACTTGGGCCAATTCGAAGTGGCGGCCTTCGTTGAACAAATGAAGGTCGATGTCGCCGAGGAGAAGACCGAATGAATACGGATCCTCAGTCTCCTGCACACCTTGCGGCCAGAATATCCGCAGCCGGTACGGCGCGCGTTCGTGCACAAAATTCTCAAACAGCCCGCCATCGCCGGTAGGCTCGAGCTGGCACAAGAGACCACCATCGGATCGTCTTACGACTTCGACCTTGACCGCACCCGGCAACATCGCGCGAATGACGCAGCCGTCGTGGGCGTCATGCGGGCCAAGCACGGCGAATGGATTTCCATATACACCGGCCCCGAGCGCGCGTACGGATTCTGGGTCAAGCTGCCAAGAAGGCTTGGTTCCTAAATCAGCCATGACCGACAATTTCTTTTTCGAGGGTTCGGGATGCCAATCTAGACAGCCCCGCCACCGGTACGCCTATCCAGGCTGGCCGGTTGGCTGCTTCATAAATAATCTCGTAAGCCGCCTTCTCAATCAGGAAGAGATCAAGCAGCGCACGATCCTCACGGGTAGGACTGCAACCGCGCGCTGCCCAATATGCCTTCAAGAACGCCCGCGATGCACGCGTACGAAAATCGGCGATCAGGTGATCACGCTGCACCTCGTTGGTCGGCATCGCGCCGACGTCCTTGCGGTCAATCAACGTGGCGCCGGCATAGTCGATAGAACGCAGCAGGCCGGCCACGTCGCGCAGCGGGTTGCTCTTGGCGCGACGCTCGGCGGTAGATGTGGCCGGCTCGCCTTCAAAATCTACGATATAAGCTTCGGCCTCTGCCACCAGCACTTGGCCGAGATGGAAATCGCCGTGAACGCGAGTCATCAAAGTGCCCGTACCGCTCTTGGCGAGATCACGGACCGCGCCGATGAGTCGCATGCTTAGTTCGAGAATGCCTTCGGCGCGCTCGCGATCCTGATCGCGGTTCCATTCGCTTATCTCCTCAATATTGCGAAGCGACTTCTTAAGCCGCTCCTCGGCTTTTGCTCCCCACGCAGCCGCGTCTTTCGCGGTTGCTTCTCTGGGCGCGAATGCGCCATCTTCGCTCTTTTGAGCCAAAATGACGTGCATCTCGCCGAGCCGTCTTCCGATTGCGGCCGCGACGTCTTCGCAGTCGGTCAACAAGTCGGCTTCTGAAGCCGCGGCCGCTTCGGATGGTCCTGCGCTGTCCAGCGCTCGGGTCAAATGATCCAGCATCCACGACCAGGCGTCGCCTTGATTGCGGACGAATCCCACGGCGATGCCGAGCGTGTGCGGCGTGCCGTCCTTGCCGATGCGGACAATGTCGCCTAGCAGGGGTGGAGTGTTGGCGAACCCTTGAGCGGTGAGATGGCGGCTCATCTCGCTCTCGGGATGCTCGCCGGGAACGATGCGGCGAAACATCTTGAGCATGACGCTGTCGCCGATGGTCAGCGAACTGTTGGATTGCTCCGCGGCGAGCCAATTCACCTCGGAATCGGCGCCAGCGCTCAACAGTTCGCGCCCGGCTGCCGTCGGCTGAAAGCAGAGCAATCCTTTGGGAGTATCAATCTGTCGCGCAGATGCCAGTGCGGTCACGACGACGTGGGCAAATGCCGGGAGCGAGAAGGCGTCGGTCAAAAGACCGATGCGCCGGCCACGCCGCACTCGCGCCAGCGCCAGCCTGTTCGGCAGCGCCGCTGCAGGCTCGTCCTCCCAAAGCACCGCCATCGGCAGAAGCCAGCAACTATCCGAATCCCGCGTCGTTACTTCGATCTCGGTCAAGAGGATTTCGCGGTCGCTGTCGCCGATATTGGCGTAATTGGCGATCTGCGCGCGCTCGATCTTCTGGTCCTTCAGGCCGAACCAGCGGCGCTTGGCAATATATTGCGGCAGCGAGTTGCCCTCGATGCTGGCGCGCGCCGCGGTCGAAAAGGCCATTTCCAGATTGCCGCGAATGACCATTGTCACAAACTCGGGAAGTGGCTCGGGCGCCGGCGTGTGCCAGGACGGCCAATCGCTCGCAGTTGCCAACACGAACCAGTAAAAGCCATAAGGCGGCAGCGTGAGCAGATACGTGAGTTCGCCGATTGGGGGAAACAACGTGCCGGCGTTGAGTTCCACTGGAACACGGCCAACGAATTGCGAGAGATCGAGTTCCACCGCTTGCGGGCTGTGCGCCACGTTGGCGACGCATAACAGCGTGTCGCCGCGATACTCGCGCAGATACGCGAGGATCTTGCGGTTCTTCGGGTATAACAGCGTTAGAGCGCCGCAGCCGAAAGCCGGATGCCGGCTTCGCACCGCAAGCATTCGACGCGTCCAGTTGAGTATGGAATGCGGGTCTCTATTCTGCGCCTCCACACTCACGGCCCCGTAGCCGTAAAGCGGGTCCATGATGGGCGGCAAAACGAGCTCAGCGGGATCGGCGTTGGAAAATCCGCCATTGCGGTCCGGCGACCACTGCATGGGTGTCCGCACGCCATTTCTGTCGCCGAGATGGATATTGTCGCCCATGCCAATCTCGTCGCCGTAATAAATGACCGGCGTGCCCGGCATGGACAGCAAGAGACTGTTCATGAGTTCAACGCGCCGCCGATCCCGTTGCAGCAGCGGCGCGAGGCGGCGCCGGATACCGAGATTAAGGCGCGCGCGCCGGTCCGAGGCATAAGCCTGCCAGAGATAATCGCGCTCACTGTCCGTCACCATTTCCAGCGTCAGTTCGTCGTGATTGCGCAAAAACACCGCCCACTGACAATTGTCCGGGATCGGCGGCGTCTGCCGCATGATGTCGCTGATCGGGAAACGGTCCTCGCGTGCGATCGCCATGTACATGCGCGGCATCAGCGGGAAATGAAAAGCCATATGACACTCATCGCCGTTACCGAAATACTCTTTGGTGTCTTCAGGCCATTGATTGACCTCGGCGAGAAGCATTCGCCCGGGAAATTCGGCGTCGAGCGCGGCGCGAAATCGCTTGAGGATGTCGTGTGTCTCCGGAAGATTTTCGCAATTCGTGCCCTCACGCTCGACGAGATAGGGGACAGCATCGAGGCGCAGTCCGTCGACCCCAATCTGCAGCCAAAATCGCATCACGCTTAAAACCGACTTCAACACCTGGGGATTGTCGTAGTTCAGATCCGGCTGATGTGAATAAAACCGGTGCCAGTAATAGGCACCCGCGACAGGGTCCCAACTCCAATTCGAACGCTCGCTGTCGACAAAGATGATGCGCGTACCGGCATATTTTTGGTCGTTATCCGACCAGACATAAAAATTGCGCCAGGGCGAACCCGGTCTGGCGTTGCGCGCCCGCTGGAACCAGGGATGTTGGTCCGACGTGTGATTGACGACCAGTTCGGTGATAATCCGGATTCCGCGCGCATGCGCCTTGCGGATAAAAACACGAAAATCAGAAAGCGTCCCGTAGTCAGGGTGAACGTCGCGGTACTCGCTGATGTCGTAACCGTCGTCCAGCCGGGGAGAAGGATAGAACGGCAGCAGCCAGATGGTGTTGACGCCCAGATCGGCGATGTAATCCAGCTTCGAAATCAAACCGGGGAAGTCGCCGACGCCATCGTTATTGCTGTCAAAGAACGACTTGACGTGCAACTGATAAATGATGGCGTCTTTGTACCAAAGCTGATCACCGACAACGGCCTTTTGTTTGATTTGGGCGTCCATGTCACCCAACCTCACGCGGGGTGACGTGCCAGATCGCGTACGGCAGGTCGGCGGGATCGAGCCGGATCCGTTGCAGCTTGCCTTGCCAAACGAACGCCGTATCGCGCGTCAGGTCACGAACGTCGAGCGTGCCCTCATCCGGCAAGCTCCATTCCCAGAGCGGGACTTCGAGCGTAACCTCATGTGGTTGGAAAGGATCGAGATTGACGGCGACCAAGATCATCGACGAACGGTCCACCGGCATTTTCCCGTAAAGCATCACCCGATCGTCATGAGCGCGATAAAAGCTCACTCCCAAGTGGCTTTGCAGCGCGATGTGTGAGCGGCGGATACGGTTTAGTTTAGCAATCTCCGCTGAGATATTTCCCGGCGCGTCGTAGCGCCGGACACGGATCTGGTACTTCTCAGAGTCCAGATATTCTTCGCGGCCCGGCAGCGCCGCCGCTTCGCACACTTCAAACCCGGAATAAACGCCCCAAAGTCCGGAGAGGGTAGCCGCGAGCGCCGCGCGGATCAAAAACCCGGGCCGGCCTGAGGTCTGCAAAAAATACGGATTGATATCCGGCGTGTTCACGAACAGATTTGGCCTGAAATATTCCTTCGCGTGCGTTGTTGTCAGTTCGATAAAATAATCGGTCAGCTCCTGCTTGGTGTTGCGCCAAGTGAAATATGAATAGGATTGCGAGAAGCCGGCTTTCGCCAGGCGATACATCATTTTCGGCCGTGTAAAAGCCTCCGAAAGAAAAATCACATCGGGATAGCGCCCGCGAACCTGAAGAATAAGCCATTCCCAGAACGGCAATGGCTTGGTATGCGGATTATCGACGCGGAAGACGCGCACACCTTCACGTATCCAGAAAAACACCACGTCCCGCAAAGCGATCCACAAGGCCGGGAACGCTTCAGGTGTATAGAAATCGACGTTGACGATGTCCTGATATTTTTTGGGCGGATTTTCCGCGTAGCGCACCGATCCGTCAGGGCGCCAGTTGAACCATTCGGGATGTTCTTTGAGCCAGGGATGATCGGGTGAGCACTGGATCGCGAAGTCGAGCGCGATTTCCATTCCGTTCGCGAGGGCAGCGTCGCGTAGGCGACGAAACTCCTCGATGGTCCCAAGAGCGGGATGAATTGCGTCATGGCCCCCTTCGGTGCTGCCGATCGCGTACGGGCTACCGACATCGCCGGGCTCCGCCGTGACGCTGTTGTTCTTACCCTTGCGGTTTGTGACTCCGATCGGATGGATCGGCGGCAGATACAAGACATCGAAACCCAGCGCCTTGATTGCCGGCAGACGTCGGATCACGTCGTTGAACGTGCCGTGTCGTCCGGGCGCGTCGGTTGCGGAACGCGGGAACAGCTCATACCACGCCGCGAAAGCGGCTTGCGGTCGTTCGACATCAATCAGAAAGGGATGCGCGGTGCGGCACAGAAACAGGCGATCCTGCGCGTCCTGCATCACCTCGCGGACGTCAGGAAGCGTGAACACTTCGATGCTCGGCTGTTCGGCGTCGGCCAACCAGTCGAGTGCAGAAGCAATGATCGTACCTGCCCCGTTCTGACTTCGTTGCTTGGCTTGCTCCAGGAGCCGCCTACCCTCCGCAATTTCGACCTCGATGCCGACCTCGGCCTTGTGCTTGACTTCCAGGTCGCGGCAGAACGTGCTGTATTGGTCCCACCACGCCTCGATCGTAAATTCGTACCGCCCGATTCGATCAGGAAGGAAAGCTGCTCGCCAGCGATCGTTGCCCTGCGACGACATCGGCGTGCGATGCCAATCGTTGGCGTCGGCCTCACGCCATTGCAGCTCGACGGCAAGCATTTTGTGTCCGTCGGCGAATACATCAGCTTCGACCTCAATCTTCTCACCGATGATCCGCTTGGCGGCGAAGCGGCCGTCGTCGACACTTGGCGTGACGTTGTCGATGACGATGCGCGACAGTTTGCCGGCCGTGGCGGCTGAGCGCTCGGCGCGTGGCAATTCGATGCCGGTGCTCGGCTGGACGCCGACGAGCCGGATTTCGCCGGCGGCAAGCACCGCATCGGGCGCGCGCTCTCCAGCAATCAGATTGCCCGCTTTCGCCGCTAACCCCGCCGCCGGCGGCAGCGGATCAAGGGTTATCGGTAACGATCGTTCGCGGCCAAGGTCGGTATTGACCACGACAAGCATAGCAGATCGTGAGCCGCGGACGTCCGGGGCGTCGGATCGCAGTAGCCCCGTCACGGCGCCACCAGGATCAGTCAACATGCGCATCTGTCCGCCCAAGCTGAGCGCCGCAAGCTTCGTCGTCAGAGCATTGGCGTCGCGGATCTCATCTGCGAGTGAAACGTGGGAGGAATCTTTGCCGGCAAAGAGGTCGCCTGGTCCGCCGCCCCGTCGGTCCATGTCGACAGTCGATCCGAATTCGAGCCCCATCGGGATCATGATCCCATCGCTGACCGCCGCGGTGCGGCGCAGCAAATGGCGGCATCGCGTTCGCACGTCATCTGATGGCTTGATGGGACTTGTCAGCCGGCGGCCGTACAATGGCTCCGGGGTGCCGATGACCGTACCGACACCGCGCAGCAATTCGAACTCTTCCACTAGCCAGCTTGCGCGGCCATCCCACCAGGCAACTGAGGAGAACGCGGCGTCGAAGCCGACATCGGTCAAAGCGGCAACCGACGACCATTCGGTACCCGGCGTCCACGCCAGAAAGCGACAATCCGGTTGACGAGTTTTGATCGCGCCGATGAAAGTCCGCCAGTTGCTCGCCGGAACGAGATGGGGCTCTTCAAACCTGAAGCCAGTGACGCCCACGTGCGTCAGCCGCTGCAGACGATCGATCCACCAGGCGATCAACTCATTCGCAATTGTAGGATCGTCAAAACGGCCGTAGGCGGAATCGGTATGCCGGCGTACCAAGCGAGGATCGATCCGCAATCCCGGTGAACCGCAGGGGTGAAACCATTGCGGCGCCGAAGAAACAATGGCACCGTCGAGGGCAAACCGGCCGAGCAATACATCGATAAAGAGCCGCAGTCCGTATTCACTACACGCTTGAGAAAACTCCGAAAGCAGGTGATCGGCGGCGATAGCGCCGTCGATGGCTGGATTGACCCTTTCGTGATCGGCCGTCAGGAAGATGTCTCCCGCAGCGCCCGGGGCAAACGGCGGCGCCATCAGAACGATGTCAAAGCCAAGATCCCGGCAGCGCTGAATGTGGCGCGGCCACTCGCTGCGAGAACCCGCGAGCAACGGATTGAAGTAGTAGATTTTCGGTGCAAAAACCGCGGTAGCTTGCTTCACAATGTCCGGTGAATGGCTGCTCGGGCGCATCGGATCTGCTGCGCACTACAAAGTCGTAGACGTCGTTATTGCCCTGACAAACGTAAAAGCCGGCACCGGGCAAAAAGTTCCATCCGGCTCGTTGTCGGTTCAATTCCAGCCCTGATGACGGTGCCGGTAAATAGAAATTCGTTAGGATGGGCCGGCATCATCGGAGGCAGCGTCTTCTTTTCCGCCAAGCCGCCGGCCTCTTGCCGGCCGCAACAGAAACAAAAGCAGCGAACGCCCTGTCACTTCATAACAATGACTAATTTCGAACTTGACCGCGTCCTCGATATCTTCGTCCTCTTCGGGCAAGTTGGTATCAACGAGCCGCATCCAGTCACGCCCGCCGTTTACTTTGGGCAAGGTAAAAACCACGACGTCGTGGTGAGCGTTGGCGATCAATAAAAGTGTGGATTCGCTGGCACGGCGCCGAATACCGCTGGTCGGGGCGCGACCGTCGAGCAGGAGACCGATACACTTGGCGGCCTTGTCTTGCCAAAGCGCGGGTGTCATCTCCTCGCCGCTCGGCGTGAGCCAGGTAAAATCTTTGACCGCAAGCTCCTCGTTCCATTCTCCGGTGAGGAAACGGGTTCGGCGCAACATCGGATATTGGCTACGCAGTGCCACAAGGCGGCGGGCGAAAGCGTCCAAGATTTCGCCGCCCTCATTTCTCTCCCAATTCACCCAGGAAATATCATTGTCCTGGCAATAGGCATTGTTGTTCCCACGCTGGGTTCGGCCAAATTCGTCGCCGCCGAGAATCATCGGCGTGCCCTGAGACAGCAACAGCGTGGCAAGCATGTTTCGCTTTTGGCGCTCTCGAATTTCGACGATAGCCGGATCATTTGTCGGCCCTTCGACGCCATAGTTGCAGGACCGGTTGTCCGAATGGCCATCCCGGTTCTCTTCACCGTTCGCTTCGTTGTGTTTACTTTCGTAAGTAACGAGATCGTTGAGCGTGAAGCCGTCGTGCGCGGTGACAAAGTTGACGCTGGCCCACGGCTTGCGGCCGCGATGATTAAAAAGGTCGCTTGATCCCATCAGCCGAGCCGCGAATTCCGCAAGCTTGCCTTCGTCGCCCTTCCAGAACGACCGAACCGTGTCGCGATAGCGGTCGTTCCATTCGGCCCAGCCGGGCGAGAAAGCGCCGACCTGATAACCTCCGGGACCGCAGTCCCAAGGCTCCGCTATCAACTTAACGGAGGACAACACCGGGTCCTGGCGGCACGAATCGAGAAAACCGCCACTCTGGTCGAAGCCATGCATCTCACGGGCAAGGATGGTGCCGAGGTCGAAACGAAAGCCGTCAACGTGCATCTCCTGTACCCAATAGCGCAGAGAATCTGTGACCATCTGCAGGACACGCTGATGAGATAAATTGAGGGTATTTCCGGTTCCGGTGTCGTTGATGTAGTAGCGCGGCTGCTCGGGCAACAGGCGATAGTAGGAGACGTTGTCGATGCCCTTGAACGATAATGTCGGACCAAGCTGGTTGCCCTCTGCGGTGTGATTGTAGACGACATCGAGGATGACTTCGATGCCGGCATGGTGAAAGCGGGCGACCATTTCCTTAAATTCGGCGAAGGCGAAATCTGGCACATGCGCGTAACGTCGCGCCGGAGCAAAGAACGCGATTGTGTTGTAGCCCCAATAATTGGTGAGGCCCTTGTCGAGCAAATAGCTGTCATTGACGAAGGTATGGACCGGCAACAGCTCGACCGCCGTAACACCGAGGCCACGAATGTGATCGAGCACGCCCGGCTCGGTCAGCCCGCGAAACGTGCCGCGCAATTCCTCAGGCACAGATGGGTTGAGCTTGGTGTAACCGCGCACGTGCATTTCGTAGATGACGGCGCGCTCCCAGCCTATGTGCGGCGCGCGCTCCTCTCCCCACGTGAAAGCTGGGTCGATCACACGGCAGCGTGGCATAAACGGCGCACTGTCGCGGTCGTCGAACGTCAGATCATCGCCAGACTCCATGCGATAACCGAAAACAGCCGGTTTCCACTCCAGATTGCCGACCACCGCCTTGGCGTAAGGATCGAGAAGAAGCTTGTTGGCATTGAAACGATGGCCTTGCTCCGGATCGTACGGGCCATGCACGCGGTAGCCGTAGATGGTCCCGGGCCGGGCATCGGGTAAAAACCCGTGCCAGACTTCGTCGGTAAACTCCGGCAGTTCGACGCGCTCGATTTCGCGGTCACCCTGATCGTCGAAAATACAAAGTTCGACTTTGGTGGCGTGCGCTGAAAACAGCGCGAAGTTCACCCCGAGCCCGGTCCAGGTAGCGCCAAGCGGAAAAGGCAACCCTTCCCGAATACGCGTCTTTCGCAATAGCTGGGGAGCCGCCAGCTCGACGCGAGCATCCATGTGCCTGTCACCTTCGCGGTAGCGAGAGGAGAACAGGCAAAGCTTCCTTCGGTTCCAACTAGCGCCATAGAGGCACCAGCGACGCTAAAAATCCGTCGCGAACATCTACCCGGTCTTGGCGGGGCCCTGTGTTTCCTGTTCCTCGTCAAGCCAGCGCTCGTTGCGCAGCGCCTGGGACAGCTGTCGTGCAGCAGCATTCACGTCCCGGGACTTACCGGTTCGGATGGCTTCCACGAGCAGCGCTCTTGCAAAGGTCCAGCGCGACAGTCCGGCGAGTTCCGCCGGCAAATTCTTGTCGATCATATGGATAGCTTGATCGACCGTCTTGAGCTTAATGCGTAAGCCGGGTGCACGAACGGGTATTTGCGCCGGCAATTTTATCGCCTCGGCGTCAGGCCGGCGCATGCGATCCCGCTGCAAAGAAGCCGGCTTCGCCGATTCCGCTCCTTCATCGCCAACACTCCGGTCGCCGCCGGTTGTCAGAGCGTAGACCCGCATCGGTCGCACAATATTCTTGAATTGTTTGTCGCCAAGATCGATGAACTCCGCCTTAAGGCGATCGCGAACCTGACGATAGGCATCCTCAGACAGAAAAATGCTATTGGGATCAGCGAGGGATTGCAGCCGCGCAGCGATATTGACGCTGTCGCCGAGCAGATCTCCGTCAGGCTGAACCATGACATCCCCAAGATGAACGCCCATCCGGAACTCAATTCGCTTTTCAGGTGCGTATGTCGCGTTTTTCTCAATCAAACCTTGCTGCACTTCAAGCGATGAACGCACCGCATCCACAACGCTAGCAAATTCCACCAGAAAGCCGTCGCCCATTGTTTTGATGATCCGACCGCGATGGGTTTTGATGGACGGATCAATGAGTTCAGCCCGAAGCTCCCACACGCGGCGCAACGTGCCTTCTTCGTCCTCGCCGGTCAGTCGGGAATAGCTCACGATATCGGCTGAGAGAATCGCTGCAAGCCTTCGCTCGACATCTTCGGCCATGTCGGCATGTCGTCCTCTTGGCATCGGACCTAGGAACTTAACGCGTCGCAGTACTGACCGTTCCACAGGCCGCGTTCTGAGGCGCGCAGCGAAACGCGACGCGCGGTCAGATTTCGATTTGCCGCCCGATCTCGACAAAGCCGTCCGGAGGAATATTGAACAGATCCACCGAGCGCACCGAGTTGCGAAACATCACCGCGAAAAGGCGCAGGCTGAGGCGTAGCAACCAATTTCGATTTTTCGAACAGATCAGGGTGTCGCGAGCCCCGAAGTAGATCGCGTCCCGGAGTGCGACCGGGCACCCGCGATCTTTCGCCAAACGCAAGGCGGCAGGAATATCCGGCACTTCCACGAAACCGAAGTGCACAGTGATATGCCACAGTCCGTCCGCAAGGTTCACCAGCTCGACGCGCTGGTGAGGGGCGACGCGCGGTATATTTTCGAATTGCACGGTTAGCACAATCGCTGTTTCGTACAGTGATCGCATCTGCGCGACGTGCTCGACGATGAGAAATGGCGTCGCATTGGCGAAACGCGTGAGGAAGACGCCGGTCCCGGGGACACGCGGGATATGACGTTCTTCGAGCCGAGAGACGAATTCCTCGGGCGTTTCTGCCAAAGTCGTGTGACGGTCGCGCATGGCTTGGAGCCCAAAATGCCATGTCACCATGACGAGAAATACCAGCGTGCCGAACGTAAGCGGGATCCAACCGCCCTCCCGAATCTTGAACAGATTTGCCGTGAAGAACGCAAAATCGACGGTGAGAAACAGGCCGCTTGTGATCAAGACCGGCCCCAGCGGCCAACGCCAGTGCTCGCGCATGACGTTGTAAAGGAGAGCGGTCGTCAACAGCATTGTGGTCGAAACAGCGGTGCCATAGGCGCCGGCAAGCCGATCCGAACTGCCGAAACCGATAGTGAGCGTTACGGTCAGCGCCAACATCGTCCAGTTGACGAAGGGCACGTAGATTTGTCCGTATTCCTCCGAAGAGGTCTGGCGGATTCGTACGCCCGGAAACCAGCCGAGCTGTATCGCTTGACGGGTTAGCGAAAACGATCCCGTAATGATGGCCTGGCTGGCAATGATGGTAGCGACAGTCGCGAGAGCCACCAGAGGATAGATCGACCATGACGGCGCCAGCCGGAAAAACGGATTGCCCGTCATACCGGGACCGTCGAGGAAAAGTCCGACCTGCCCGGCATAGCTAAGAAGCAGCGCCGGCAGCACGATCACGTACCAGGAGGCGCGAATGGGATTGCGGCCGATGTGGCCCATGTCTGCGTACATCGCTTCGCCACCGGTCATCGCCAGAAAGATGCCACCGAGGACAACGATGCCCGCCAAGCCGTGTTCGGTCAGCAATGCGATGCCGTAACGCGGATCGACGGCGGCGAGCACAGCCGGGTGTCGGCAAATGCCGGCGACGCCGAGCGCCGCGATCACCGCGAACCACAATAACATGACCGGGCCGAACGCCTTGCCTATGGCGGCGGTGCCCCGACTTTGGACGGCAAACAGTCCGACAAGAATAACAACCGCAATCGCTGCGACATGAGGCTCAAACACATCCGTCGCGACATTAAGCCCTTCAAGTGCGCTCAGTACGGAGATTGCCGGCGTGATGATGCCGTCGCCGTAGATCAGCGCCGCTCCGAATAGTCCCATGACGATGAGGATGCGCCGGCCTTTGGACCAATCCGCGCTTGTCATCGACATCAACGCAAGGATGCCTCCTTCACCATGATTGTCGGCGCGCATAACGAACAGGCAATATTTGACTGAGATGGAAATCAGCAGCGCCCAGAAAATCAGCGACAGACTCCCAAGCGCTCCATCCGCGGCAAGATGCCCGCCGCTCGCGCCGACGACTGCTTGCATCGTGTAAAGCGGACTAGTCCCAAGATCACCGTAAACGATCCCGAGCGCGGCCAGTGCCGCCGTCGGCGTGACCCTTTGGGCGTCCTGCTCGGCCGTTAGATGATCGTGATCGACGACGGCGGCTGGCACGGATACCGCCCTTAAATTATCCGCCGCGAAGTTTTCATTTGTCATTGGGCTCGTTTCCACACACGCGGACTGAAGACATCTTCATCGAGGGAAACGCCCCACGAAGCCGCGGTTGCAAGTGGAACGGAACCGCATCGGAGTAGGCAAGCCAGTGACTGCCGTAATGCGCGGTCGATCACCAATGCCGCATCCCAATTTACAAATCCGGAAATTGGTAGGACACACTTGCGATATATATCCCGTCACGGGTTGCCTTTGAAATGCGCTATTATCGGCGCCGACCGCAGCCGTTAGGCTAAGTGTGGGCGCTTTAGGCCGCTGCCAGCACGCAGGAACATACGTCGCCCAGATTGCTTAAATGCGTATGATTGGCGTGTGGCTGCGGCATGCTCCGACGCAAATAGGGGAACTTACAACCCGCCCGGCGGCTTTTGCCGTCATAGCGGTTTACGCCCTCGCTTGGCTGATATTCTCGCCAGCTACATTTGGTTGGGGAGCGATTGCCACGTTGGCCACTTGGCTGATGACATTATTCATAACGCGGACTGAGCATCGGGACACCCAGGCCATCCACGCGAAACTGGATGAACTACTGCGTGCCCACAGTGCGGCGAGGACCGAATTAACGGCGCTAGACCAACAGGACGTCGAAGAAATCGCCGCTCACCGCTCCGAGGCCCGACACAGAAATGAGGCCGAAAGGAAACGACCGCCGAATGCAAGCGGTGAGCCCGCTTTACCCCGATAGGCGGAATTTCGAGACGACGTTAGGCCCTTCCGTTTTGGGTCCAAACTGCGAAGTCGCGCAATGGCCCCGCCACTTCCGCTTTGGCCCAACTCCGGACATTTCGTTGCGTCGCACTAAGTGACGTGATGGGCTTATGAGCGTGACGACCGACCCTCAAAGAGGACGACCCGCGGGATCCGCCACAGGCAGGCAGTCGATGGCCGCCGCGAGAACCAGTTGCGGAGCGGTCGTCCGCCCTCCCCGCTTGATGGCGCTGCGAAAAATCCGATCAAGCGCGCTTTACCCGCAGATTTACCCAAAGAGCCAGCACGAAGGAAAAAAGCGGATCATCATCGCTTGCGGCTTCAATGGCCTGACGGTGGCAATGATGTTCGTTGCATTCTGGAGGACATTTCGCTGGGAGTGCTCGCCTGCGGCTTGAGGGCCCCGCTGACCTTCCGCGTTTTTCTTGCTCATTGTGTCGACCGAACAGATTGATCGTGCCTGTACGGTGGTTTGGAAAGACGGCGAGCGGGTCGGAGTGCGGTTTCTCGCCCGCTGACCAACTTAATCTTGAGCTGACAGCATCTCACGCGAGCTGTCTTCGCCATTCCGTTTAATTGAGGCCGCCGTCTCATTGGCGACCTTTGGTTTGGCGCGCCGCCGCCGCAGCCACCAGACCAGCGTGACGATCACGGCGACATGAACAGACATGGCTCGCTCAGAACATGCCGGAGCTCATGACCGCAGCGTAGTGCTCAGGATGCTGCGGTCGTTGGGTCGATCATCTTTTTCACTTCGGTGATTTTGGTCGCGGGGAAGCCGCTTATTTCCGCGTGCTTATGAATGATCGCCTCATCCTTGGCGAGATACACGCAGAACGTCTTGTTGTCGGCAACGTAACTCTCCACCCATTGGATGTCTGGCCCGAGCTGATGCAGCACCTCATTCGACTTGGCCGCAGCCCCGCGGAGCTGCTCGCGCTCAAAGCTGCCGACTTTTGGAATGTCTCTTTCAATGACAAACCGCCGTAGCGCCATCGTTTCCTCCACTTGTCGTTGGAATACCCTCAACGATAACAAGAAGTGCGTCATTGGGGAATGGCTTGAGGGAACGTAACGTTCGCTTACCCGCTTCGGGTCAAGGTGTCGGCTTTCGCGATGTCCCCGGAGTGTCCGCTTCAACGCTTGATTTGATGCGCCGCCAATTGCTTGAAGTGATGTGCCGCCACTTGGATACGGTGCGCTACGTGCTTGAGGTGATGCACAGCTACTTGTTTAAGGTCACGCGCGGCCAACAATTGGGGCTCCGGCGCGCAGACGTATGTGCTAGCGATCATCCCGAGGCACCGCGCGGCCCCGCGCGCGAAGTCGATGCGCGCGCCCATGTGCAGGGCAATCCCGTATGGCCCGCGGTCGTTGACGCGGACGGCGCAGCTGCGGCCGTTGCTCGGGTTCGTGACGTTGATCACTGTGTTGACCGCGTAGTCGTGGGAGGCAGCCGTCAGGCCGTCGGGGTTGAAGCGCTCGCCGTTGGCGGTGCGGGCGCCGGTCCAGTAGTACGACGCAAGCACCTCGCGCTGCGCCCCGCACTTGCCGGTCTTGTGCACGTAGAGGTGCACAGTCGCCAACCCGCCGGCAACCGCCGGCATGGCTAGCGCCATTAGAAACAAAGCCGCGACAAACGGCCTACGCACGCCCTACCCCTACACACACCCGCAACGAAGAGTACGGTCTTCAAGTGCTAAAAAGCGAGGCCAAAAAAGGGGCCGCACCCCCGACTTCCGAAATGGGTCATGTGCGTCGCGACGACGTCGACGGCATGTCCGTTATTGCCCCGATCGTTACCGATTTGCCGTGTTACAGCAACGGACGAAACGGGCCACAATGAGACATTCTCCGACCGAGCAAGTGCAGCGGATCAAGGCCGGTTGCGTCGTCATCGACACCGCGCCCAACGATCGCTCGCTTGGCGCCGCCAGTGCCATCTCAGACCTAGTGCTGGTCCCCTGCACTCCCTCTGGCTTGGACCTTGAGGCGACTATCCGCACGCTCGAGATCGTCGACGCGGTGCGAGTCCCCCCACGCGGTGTTCCCCGCCTGATCCTGGTCCCGAACCGGGTGGATCGGCGGACACTTGAAGGTCAACAGCTGGTCGAAGAACTCGTCGCCTTTGGCGAACACGTTAGTCCGCCAATCGGCAACCGGGCCGTTTTTGTCCGCGCCTTCTCGACCGGCTTTCCGATTTCTGGCTGGGCGGGAGAATTGGCCTACGACGAAATCCGGGCGCTGACCGATTTGGTTGAACGTTTCCTCAGCTCGGCGCCCGCCGGTGCCCAATGAAGCCGTACCAAATCCCAGATCGCTCACTGCCGCCTACCGGCTCGAATTTTTCTCAGTTCAACGGCGTTTCTTACAAACCGCTTTTTTTTCAAATGACCGATGCTGCGCAACCAGTATCAATCCATCGCCATCGTCCAAGACCGCCTCATAGATAGCTCTGCGGACGATTGCTTCTGAGAGCATTCCTGCAAATTCGCTGGTTGATTTATGTATGCGAGCGGCTTTGCGCGCCTACGGCGAGGCGGAAACCGGGCTAAGCCGCCTAGACCAACAAGACGTTGAGGAAATCGTGGAGCATCGCTCCGAAACGCAGCGGCAATTAAAACCGTTGTGAAGACGATCGGTGGTCAGCCGGCCCTCCGCGAAAACCGCACAACCGCACGCGGCCTTAGATACGATTGGGTGCACGGCGACGGATGTCGGCCCTCCGCGCGGAACCACGCATTGTGAGGCACGTTACAATTGACCTGTACTTAGCATCGAGGACCCACCCGATGGTGCCCGTGAGAGCAATAATTCTGGGTATCCTGCTGACCAACTCAATCGCTCTGCCCACGGCACAAGCAGCCGATTTGGGTGGCTGCACACCACAGGAGCGATCAAACCAAACGCTGAGTTAAAAACTTAATCAGACCAAGGGCGTCATTTGCCCACCAGACGTCGATCCGGCAATCCAAGCGCCGACGCCGAACGCCGGCAAAACACCGGTAATTCCACCTCCAGGAAGCCCAGGCGGCAATCCGAGCGTTCAGCCAAAATAACGCTCTTGCGGTTCAACGCGATAAGCGTGGCGGTCATCCACCTCGGCATTGAGGTGGATGACGCGCTTGCCATAGTGGACCAAGTTGACGTCCGAAATACTGGGAGAGCGGACAACGCTTTGTTGGGCGCAGCCACATCAGACATCAACGTGCCCCGAAAGCGGAAATGTATTTCGTGGCTCCGCCGGCAAGGCCGATGACAAAGGTCTCGCCGCTCTCGTATGCCAGCCAAATTGAAATCCGCCCCGGCATCACCGGAGCGGATTCCCGCACAACCGTTTAGACTTTAATCGACAACCTGCACAATTCGTCGGGTGCGAGGATCGACCAACACCACGCGATCATTCACGTAGGCGTATCTATAAGCCCGGACGTGATATTCAGCGGGAACGTCATAATACCTAACGCCCTCTCGCGGCAACACAACGCCGACACGCACCTCACCCCGGTAGCGATACGATTCTGGTCCCTGTTGCACCACAAACTCGTGGAAACGCGGACGGTCGTCGACGCCGAGAATCCCGCCAATCGTTCCGGTGACCGCGCCAACCGTACCCCCGACGACTGCTCCGAGTGGGCCAGCGTCTCTATCGCCCACAGCGGCGCCTTCTTCTGCACCTCGAACAGTTCCTTGTGCTTGCACCGTCATTGGCACAGCGAGTGTCGCAAACACCACCAACGGCAGGATAGTCTTGAGTTTCATACGTCGCTCCATGCTTGGGGTTCCAGCCCGTGGGTGACTGGCTAAGCCTCCAACCGAGCGAAGCGTGTTTTGTTCCTCCGATGCCTCGGGCGAGTAGAATAGGTTGTGAAAGCTCGAATTGATCTACATCGGAGATCCCATCCTCGTCCATTTTTTGCAGGGTTCCCCATGTTTTTTCAGAAAGCGAAAGAAACCAACAATGCAATCGATGCAACCAAAGGTGCGGACACCCGCACCTGTCGCAGCGGTACCAAGTCTGTCAGATGTGAGAGCACAGCTCGCTCAGATTTATCGTGACTGCCGAAGTTGCATTTGAATTCTAGCGCGAAACGTCGGCGCTCATCGGCGTCAACGAGCAGCTACGGCCTGTTCCGTCCTCAAATTAACGTTACGGTTGGCTGGCTCGCGCTTGACAGGCTAGCAGCATTGTCAATCAGCACCATAAGTCTAAACTGACTTTTGGATAGGGCCTTGGGGGGCCATGTCCTCTCAACTGTAACTAAGCCCCGGCTACTCGGCCGGGGCTTTTTTACTCACGCGTCAATGGCGAATTGCCCTGACCGGCACGCCAAAACGGTACTGTAGCGTAACAAGGAAGAGCACATTGCGTATTGTCGTAAGCGTTGAAGAACGACTCTCTGCACTGTTTGACAGGGTCACCCATGGTCGCGCCACCGAGCAAGACACCGTGAGGGAGCTTCGCGCTCTTCGCCTTGACGTAAGCGATCCCCACCGAATTGAGAAGCTTGGGGATGCAATTAGGTGGACCGAAATCTATTTTAGTTCGCGCAAATGGAAACCATGGGGGTCTCGCGAAAAGGTCCGGGATTTCCTCCTCGGTGAGATTTATAACGCGCGCCGGGCACAATAGTTGGAAATATGCTCACTGCGGAACATTATAGGCAGCGGGCGGAAGAGCGTCGCGCGCTTGTCTTTCAGAGCAATGACGAACTGAGCGTGCGGCCATTTTGAAGTTGGCCGAACAGTGGGAGCGCCTCGCCGAAAAGAAGGCAAAGAAAGAGGCCGCTACTCATTCCGAATGAGCTCTAAGATCCTTTACGGTCAATGCGTAAAGCTCCGCCTTGAGGAGCGCGCTTTATTCGTCAGCGTCCAGGACAGCCTCATAGATGTCGCTGCTGACCACGGCTTCCAAAAGCATTCGTGCAAGTTCATCCGTGGATTTCTGCATGCCAGCCGCTTTTTGCGCCAATGCGGCATAAACTGCAGGAGTCACGCCAACGATTAGTTTTTGCCCTTGAACATTGCGGTGCCCTGCTCTTGGGACGTCAATACGCGCTCCTTGTGCCAACTTAATCTTAAGCTGGCAGCATCTCACGCGAACGCTCGCAGCCGTGGAACCAATTGCGTCGGCTATGTCTGAGGCAGATTTACCCTCGCCAGCCAATCGACAAACGATCTGGATGGCCTCAGGCGTGAAGATGTGACTGCGACGACGACGCATTTCACCGAACAACTCTGCAGCGCCCAACGGCGTTCCCAAGGTGACAGCTCCTGACGTTGCAATCTAAGTTCGGTATCATGGCGCTTCCGTCTTTGTCATTGGAGCCGATGCCCGATGGCCTTGGCGAGGACGCGGTCGCCGGGATCAAGCCCTTTGGCTTTGAGCACGGCGGCGGATAGCTCGCGCGTATTCTGCGGTCCGTTGGCGAGTACGGCCTTTGCTATGGCAACCATCTCGCCACGCTTAAACAAGCCAGCCAGGTTGACGTAGGGCCGCGTTGCGTGACCTTCGTAGCTCGTACCAAAGATCCAAATGGTTGCGTTGAGGTGTGCGAGATCGGCTTGGGCTTGGCCGATCTTTTCCTCGTAGCCCGCGATGGCCCGGAGAATTTCGTCGCGCTTCTTTTCCAGCGTTTCAATTGTGCGGCTTTCGGCCATCCGCAAAATCTAACATGGTCGCGGTCAGATGGCTTCCACCGCTTGCGCCATAATACCGTGTAAGTCCAACGGATGCGCTATCCCCTACTTTGTCCTAAGACGGCGCAAAGGCGTTGCCGAGTAACCTGCCTAATTTCAGACATCCTACGACGTCAGCATTTGATCGTTAGCGCAAAAACAGCGGAAGGACGCGACGTGGGCGTGACGCCAACTAGCCGAAGCGGAGGGCTTTGTCGAACGAACGCGCGTCGACGCCTGTTGGCCCGATTGTTCCCGATCGTTGGCAAAAGTTCCGCTGTGCTCCGTTGGCGCCGGTGCCAGCGGCGCGCGCTTGAGGGTCAACGCACCTAACTAAAAAACTCATCGGCTTCGGCGCATACGTCAGTCCCGCGAATAGCCGGGATATTTCAACTCGTGTTATTGAGACGGGATGAACCAGGTCACCAAGCAACAGACCGCGACCTTCATGTCGCTCCGCGAAGCGCTCGCTTATGCTGAGCGCTGCCGCGGCGAAGGCCGGCTTGCTGGAGGCCGATGACAGTTTGCCGGCGCGTGCTCGAGGCGCAGCCGAACCTGCCCGAAGCGGTGCATCTGCTCGGGCGTCATCGCACACCAGAATGGCAAGCTCGGCGAGGCGATCAAACACGTGCAGCGCGCGACCAAGCTTGCGCCACGCGTTGCGCTGTTTCACGCCAATCTCGGCGAAATGCTCCGGCTCGCTGGCCGACCGCAAGCTTGCCGTCGAAGCAGGCGCGGCGCGCGCTCGACGATCGAGCCGAAAATGCCGGCGGCCTTGTGTAATCTCGGTGTCGCGCTCTATGAGTTGAAAGACTACGAAGAGGCCGCCAACGCGCAGCGGCAGGCGATAGCCGCCAATCCGGATTTCGCCGAGGCGCACAGCAATCTCGGCAACGCACTGCATGCGCTCGGGTCTTCGACGAGGCCATTCCCGCCTATCGCCGTGCGATCGAACTCAAACCGAAATTTGCCGACGCCTGGGCCAATCTCGGCACGACGTTGCATCACAGCGGCGAGCTACGAAGAAGGCATCTACGCTTTGCGGCGCGCCATCGCGCTCGCGCCCGCATCACGCCAATGCCCATTCAGGACTCGGCATCCTTTTGCTGATGCGCGGCGAGTTCGCCGAAGGCTGGGAGGAGTACGAGTGGCGGCTGCGCTCGACCGAGCGCAAGGGCCCGCGCTTTCCTGAAAATCCATGGCAGGGCGAGAGCCTCGCCGGCAAGCATATCTACGTACAGGCCGAGCAGGGATTAGGCGACACGCATTCAATTTGCCCGCTACATCCCGCCGCTCGCTGCACGCGCCGGCAAGATCACGTTGCGGGTGCATCAGCAGCTCGTGACGCTCCTGCGCGAAAGCCTTCCCGGCATCACCGTTCTCGGCGATCGCGGCGATCCGGAGCCCTACCAATGTGACGCCGTGCTGTTGAGCTTGCCGCGCTTCTTCAAGACGCGGCTCGAAACCATCCCCGCCGATGTGCCCTATCTGCGGGCACCGCACAAATAAGGTGGAGCGCTGGAAGCAAGCGGCTTGGCAAGATGCCCGGCCTCAAGATCGGCGTTGGTGTGGGCGGGTAATCCCGAACACGTCAACGATCCCCGCCGCTCGATCGACCTCGAGCTGCTTGATGCCGCTGTTTGCTGTACCCGGCGCGTCGTTCGCGAGCCTTCAAGTCGGCCCGCGCGCGTGCCGATCTGCAAAAAGCTAAAAAGCGCAAGCAAGCAATCACGACGATCGAGGATCTTGCCGCCGCCGTTCGACGGATTTCGCCGAATAGCGCAGCGCGCGGTCAGCGCGCTCGATCTGGTGATCACAGTCGACACCGCCGATGGCGCATCTTGCCGGCGCCCTCGGCAAGCCGGTCTGGGTGCTGCTGCCGTCGGTGACCGATTGGCGCTGGATGCTCGCAGCGCGAGGACAATCCCTGGTACCCGACCATGCGGCTGTTCCGCCAGACAAGAGGGCGAAGACTGGACCGCCGTCATTGCGCGTGTGGCGAAGGAACTTACAGCGGTCGCGAGCGGCGACATGGCGCCGCTCATGCCATTCAAGGCCGAGGGCGAGCGCCGCGCCGCGCAGGCGGCGGCCATCATGGCGGCGGAAGCCGCGCGTCGCCGCAGCGCCGGCCGCGTCGACCAGCAGCAAGCCGTCAATCCCGGCCAAGCGCTCATTCTTGCCGAGCAGAAGCGCCGCCACGGCTTTCTGGCCGATGCCGACGAACTGACGCGGCGCGCCGCCGCCAGCCGAGCCGGACAACGCCGAGGCCGAGCACATGCTCGGCATTATCGCCCATCAATCCGGCAAACTCGGCGAAGCGATCGAACACATCCGCCGCGCCATCGCCATCAAGCCGGACGTCGCGCTCTATCACGCCAATCTCGGCGAAATGTGCCGGCTTGCCGGCCGCATCGACGAGGCGATCGCTGCCGGCCGCCGCGCGCTCGAAATCAATCCCGATTATCCCGGCGCGTTGAGCAATCTCGGCATTGCGCTGTTCGATCAGGGCAAGTTTGAGGAGGCGCTCGACCTCTACGACCGCGCCATCGCGCTGCGAGGACAATTTCGCCCAGGCGCACAGCAACCGCGGCAATGCGCTGCAGCGCCTCAAGCGCTTCGCCGATGCCGAACCGGCCTATCGCCGCGCGCATCGAGCTGAAGCCGAACTTCGCCGACGCCTGGAACAATCTCGGCACCTGCCTGCGCGAGCTGAAGCGGCCGGAGGAGGCCGAGACCGTCTATCGCAAGGCGCTGGAGCTTGCATCCCAACAATCCCGACACGCTCGACAACCTGGCGCTCGCGGTGAAAGATCTCGACCGGCTCGACGAGGCCGCCGATCTGATGCGCCGCGCGCTCGTCATCGAGGCGCGCAGCGACAAATTTCACGTGCACTATGCCAACGATCTTGCTCGATCAGCACAAGTTCGACGATGCCGCCGCCGCGGCGAGCGCGCGCTGGCGCTCAACCCGAACAATCACGACGCCGTCAATCTGATGGGCCGCGTCGCCTTCGAGCGCGGCGAGCTTGACGGCTTCGCTCGCGCACTATCGGCGCGCGCTGGCGCTCAAGCCGGACCTCGCCGACGCCTACAACAACATGGGCAACGTGCTCAAGGAACTGGGCGAGCTGGACGAGGCACACACGGCTTATCTGCGAGGCGCTCCGGCTCGATCCGACTATCGCCGGCGTCTACGTCAATCTTGCCGATTCAAAGAAATTCGCGCCCGGCGATCCGCATCTCGTCGCCATGGAAGCGCTCGCGGCGAAGACCGACGGACTTGTCGAAGACCGATCGCATGCAGCTCGATTTCGCGTCTCGGCAAGGCCTACGCCGACCTTAAGGATTACGACCGCTCGTTCGAGCACCTGCTCGCCGGCAATGCGGCCAAGCGCGCGACGATCGCTTACGACGAACAAGCGACCTTCGCTCTGTTTGACCGCATCGAAGCCGTGTTCACGCGCGACCTGATCGCGGCAAAATCCGGCGGCGGCGATCCCTCGCCGCTACCGATCTTCGTCATCGGCATGCCGCGTTCGGGCACGACGCTGGTCGAGCAGATCATCGCCAGTCATCCCGCTGGTGCTATGGCGCCGGCGAATTGCAAGACTTTCAACGACGTCGTGCTCACGGTACGCGGGCCGGACGGCAACACGATTGCCCTATCCCGAATTCGTTCCGGCGCTCGACGCAGCGCCGCTGCAAGCAGATCGGCGCGCGCTATCTCGCGCTGGTCCGCGCGCTCGCTGCCAAGCACGGACGCGCGGACGCGGAGCGCGATCACCGACAAGATGCCGTCGAACTACTATTTCGCCGGCCTGATCCATCTGGCGCTGCCGAACGCGAAGATCATCCACACCATCCGCGATCCGGTCGACACCTGCATTTCCTGCTTCTCGAAACTGTTCGCCGGCCGAGCAGAACCACACCTACGATCTCGGCGAGCTTGGCCGTTATTACAAACGATACGAGCAGCTTGATGGCGCATTGGCGCAGCGTGCTGCCGGCGGGCCGCATTCTCGATGTGCGCTACGAGGACGTCGTCGCCGATCGTCGAAAGCCAGGCGCGGCGCATCATCGCCCATTGCGGCCTGCCCTGGGACGATCGCTGCCTCTCGTTCCATGAGACCGAGCGGCCGGTCCGCACCGCCAGCGCGACGCAGGTGCGCCAGCCGATCTACAACGAGCGCCGTCGGCCGCTGGCGCGTCTATGAGCAGCACCTCGGGCCGCTCTTGAGCGCGCTGGATATAGGCGAGCTGCCCCAGACTAAATCGTAAAAAAACTTCGTTCGTTGGAACTCAGGCCGCGCGGCGAAATGACGCGCGCTCGTCATTCAACGTTGCGAGTTCCATGTTCCCAAATTCACATCGTCAGACCGCGCGTATATTCAATCATCTTTGAGTGCTGCACGGTGTTTTTTTTCGTCAGCGCTTTGACGTCGCCGCTTTCACAGCGCGGACACGCGAAAAGATTTTAATAATGTCAGTTGAGTTCCCGATCGTTGGCAAAAGTTCCGTTGCAGTCTTTGTTGTGGTCTTGTTAACATATGGTTTAATCAAAAAATGCGGGAAGCGTGCGGTCCACCGAACCAAAGTTCCATCTTCGCACGTTCGATAAAGTTCTATCTTTCCGAGCGGTGTCGAAGTTCCATGTTTCGCACGTTCGATAAAATGTCGGATCGCCAACGTGGCAGTTCGGTCCGGCACGTAGTATCGCGGCAGGATTAGTTCCCGCCTGAGGGGGTGCATAATGGGTACGCCGTACACCGGTACCAATTTCGGCACGATTTCCGGGATAGAGGTCAGTAACACAAGCATCAGCGGCAATGTCGTCAACGACGGAACGATCACGACCAGCGGCATCGCTGTTTCCGGCAGTTCCATCGACGGCCGGGTTGAAAACCTCGGCACCCTCACCGGTGGCATCTCAATCTCCGGCAGTACGATCACTGGCGGCGTCTACAGCGACGGAACCCTCTTCGGCGGCATTTCGATCGACACCGCAAGCGAAGTCTCTCGCTCGTTTTTTGCCGTTGATGTCACCGGCCCGACCTTCACCGGCGGCATCACCAACGCCGGTTCGATTTCGGCAAACACGACCGGCATTTGGATTTTCAACGTCACCGACTTTAGCGGCGGCATCACAAATAGCGGCACGATTTCGGTCGCCGGCGGATACGCCGTCAATTTCCAGAATGACCAAACAATTTCCGGCGGCCTTACCAACAGCGGCTCCATCGTCGGCGGAGTTCAGATCGAAGATGTCCAGACTTTTGCGGGCGGCGTCGTAAACGCCTCGACCGGTACGATCACGAGCTCCTATCGCGGTGTCGAAGTATCGAGCGTGGCGCAATTCGAAATCGACAGCGCCGGCGGCGGTATCGTCAATTCCGGCACCATCGACGTCAGCGGTTCCGCCATCCGCGTCGGGGGCGTCAGCACCTTTTTAGGTGGCATTACCAACAGCGGTACCATTTCAGATAGCGGATTCGACCCATTCGGCGCCATCACTATCTCTAACGTCTCGAGTTTCGTCGGCGACATCAGCAACAGCGGATCGATCGAGGCGCCGAACGGCGCCGGGATTTATCTCTACAGCGCTGCGAGCTTCCTCGGCAGCATCGTCAACACCGACACGATCTCGGCATTTCGCGGCGGCATCCTGGTCGGTGAGAGCCAGACCAATGCCGTGTCTTACTTCTCTGGCGGCATAACCAATAGCGGCGCGATCACCGGCGGCGCCCTGATCACCTACACCAGCGGCAGCTACTATTATTACTACGGCCAGAGCATCCGCGTCGAAGACGTAGGAGATTTCCAGGGCGGCGTCGTCAATACCGCCACCGGTTCGATGTCCGGGAACGTGACCGGCATTGCGGTCTCGGATTCCTCCGGCAGCGGGATTTTCTTCGGGGGCATCAGCAACAGCGGTGCCATTTCCGCTGATGTGTACGGCATCAAAGAAGACGGTTACGCGACGTTCCAGGGCGGCATCGTCAATCAGACCGGCGGCACCATTTCGGCCGCCGCGGAATTGTCGTCGAGTCCGCCACCAGCTTCGACGGCGGCATCACCAATAGCGGAGCAATCACGGCCAGCGGTGTCGGAATTGCGCTGGAGGACGTCTCGACCTTCACCGGGGATGTCAGCAACAGTGGCACGATCTCGGTTGCTGCTTCCGGCCCGTTCGGAAGTTCGACCGGAATTAGTGTCGGCGACGTCGGGGATTTTGCCGGTGATATTGCCAACAGCGGCAGCATCACCGCCGGTGTGGGAATCGCCGTCGGCAGCAACGTCAACTTTACCGGCACTAACCCCGACGGCGATGTCGTCAACAGTGGCACCGGGACAATTACCGCGGCGACGACCGGCATTCTCGTAGTGAACGACCGCACGTCGAACGCCACATTCGGGACGAACACTCCCGGCGGCCTCGCCATTGTCAATGCCGGCACGATCTCGGTGACGGTGGCGACGTCGCCGTTCGGCCCTGGCGCTCCGGGCCGCGGCATCGCCGTGCGCGCCGGCTCCGTTGCCTTTACCACCCGCACCACGTCCGGAACATATAGCAGTAATGCCGGGATTTCAGTTTTCGATGGCAGCATCACCAATACCGGCACGGTCAAAGCTGCCGGAACCGGCATCTTCGTCGGCTATACGGGAAGCGAGACTGGATCGGCCCGCAATATCGACGTTCGATGGCGGCATCACCAACAGTGGCACCGTCAGCGCCGGCAACGGCATCCTGCTCAACGACATCGCCACCTTCTCCGGCGATATCGTCAACAGCAAAAACGGGCAGATCACCGCAACTTCCGGCGATGGAATTGAGATTGGGCAGCTCGGCCGTCGCACCAATGTCACGTACACCCCGCCAACTGCACTGCTGACTTCGGGCACCTTAACAGCACTTCTCTACTTCCCGCTATACCAAGCCGGTCGCCACCTTCCTCGGCAGCATCGTTAACAAAGGCACGATCACCGCGCCGAGGCGTTGGCATCAAGTTGAGCAGCGTCTCGCATTTAGCGCCGCCGATCCTCGCGGCGACATTGTCAATACCGGGACGATTTCAGGCTCGATCGGCATCGAGCTTGTCAAACGCCGAATGTCAGCGTGTTCAATTCCGGTCTCATTGACGGCACCGGCGGCACAGCGATCGAGTTCGACGGCGGGGCCACAAGCGACAATACGCTGACACTCGCTGCCGGCTACACCATCACCGGCGACGTACTCGGTGGCGGCACCGACACGCTTGTGCTCGGCGGCAGCGGCAGCGCCGATTTCGACTTCGACAATATCGGGACCAGCCAGCAATATTCCGGCTTCACGACGTTTGAGGTGACCGGCGGCGTTTGGGACACGACCGGATCGGGTTCAGACTGGCTCGTCGAGGGCGGACGCTCGAAGTCGGCGGCTCGGTAACCGATACCGACCGTCGACAGCGGCGGCAAACTCGACATCCTCAACGGCGGCACCGCTGCATCGACTACGATCAGCAGCAGCACCATGGAAGTGACGTCCGGCGGTTCCGCCGGTGCCTCGATCACTTTCACGGCACGGCGGCACGCTGCAGATCGACGCCAGTAATACAGGCAATCTGCTCCCGGCACGACTATTTCCGGCTTCGTGGCCGACGACACCATCGATCTCGCGTCGATTGCCGAACCAGGCCGGCAGTCTCGCCGTCATGAACGATTCTGACGGACGTTCTGACCGTCACCGAGGGCATTCAAACCTATACGCTCAACTTCTCCGGCAATTTCGCGGGCGATCTCTTCCTAACTTCGTCCGACAACGGTGGCGCCGGACCGGGCACGGACATCACCGAAACAATCGCCCTGCTATTGCCGCGGCACGCTGATCCGCGACCGAGCGCGGCGAAGCGCGGTCGAGAAGCTTCGAGATCGGCGACAAGGTGATGACCGTGTCCGGCGTGGCGCGGCCGATCAAATGGATCGGGCGGCGCAGCTATGGCGGCCGCTTCGTCATGGGGCGCAAGGACATTCTGCCGGTCTGCATCAAGGCCGGCGCGCTCGACGACAATGTGCCGCAGCGCGATCTCTGGATCTCGCCGCAACCACGCGATGTATTTCGAGGACGAGCGTGGCGTGCTGATCGAGGCCAAGGACCTCGTCAACGGCGTCTCGATCGTGCAGGCCGAGACGCGTCGAGAAGGTCGAGTACTTCCACATCGAGCTCGAAACCCACGATGTGATCATCGCCGAGGGCGCGCTGTCGGAAAGCTTCATCGACGACGACAGCCGCGGCATGTTCCACAACGCGCACGAATACCGGACGCTCTATCCGGATGCGGCGACCGGGCTCGCGCGCTATTGCGCGCCGCGGCTGGACGAGGCTATGAGGTCGAAGCGGTGCGGCGGCGCATCGCGCTGCGCGCCGGACTGCGTCGCCGGCGGCGAAGCGGCCGCGCATCGGCGCGCTGCGCGGCTATGTCGATCGCGTCAGCCCGCGACTGCATCGCCGGCTGGGCGCAGAATGTCGATCATCCCGAAGCGCCGGTCTGTCTCGACATCTATGCCGGCGGCCGGTTGATCGGGCAGGTCCTTGCCAATCGCTATCGCGAGGACCTCGCAGCAAGCCGGCCTCGGCAGCGGCCACCACAGCTTCGCGTTCGCGCCGCCGGCCGGGCTCGCCTTCACGACCGACGCCGTCGAGGTGCGTCGCTCGCTCGACGGTGCGCCGTTGATGCCGACGGCGAATGCGTGCCGGGCGGCGCAGCATGTGGTGGTCTCGGCGGACGAGTTCAGGTTGTGGATGCGCCGTCGCCTAATAACGCTCTCCGACGTCGGATGCAGCGGCGACTTCCGCAGTGGGTCAAAACGCCGACGTCGCGGCGGCCCGATTGAATGTCCGCTTCTCCTCTAATAGCGACTAAATCGCGGACATCAATTCACGTCGGCGACGGGCCACTTTAGAACTCAGGCAGTGCAGCAAATTACGTAAGTGCCCACGGTACGTAAGTGCCCACGGTATAAATCCGCGACTATATGGCCAAGACCGGACGATCACGCAGCTTCATTCTTGACCCGTGATCTCATTAGGGCGGCCGACGATGTTCCTTCGAGCGACAGCCCATATCCAACTTCCCGTACAATGCGCTCCTTCAATGGTTGAATGAAGTGGATGCGCGTGTCGCGACGCGTCACTTCCGGAGCCTTCAAGTACAGCGCGGCCAGTTCCCGCGCCCGACTGAGCGCCTTGCCGTTCGGCACGACTTCTGCCACGACTCCCCATTCATATGCGGTACTAGCTGGCAGCGGCCGCGGGTTGAGCAGGAACGCCTCGGCTCGTCCCGCTCCAGCGCGGTAACTCCACGTCGTAAAGATTCCGTCGCCGGGCACGACACCTACGGCGAAATGCCCAACATCCTGGAAGGTCGCACCCTCGGCCGCCACGATCACGTTCGCAAGCAGCGCATAGTCTGAATGGATATACGCACGTCCTTCGATAGCCGCGATGACAGGCACGCGTATGTTGGCTATGTTTTCCAAAACCTGAGCTGCCTTCGTCGTGAATCTGGCTCCAAACGCCGGGATCGGAAACATCGCCAAAAGAATTCCAATCGACCCCAATAATGAAGTCGCCAGCTGCGCCCGTCAGTATGACGATCTTGTTTGCTCGATCTTGCGCAATCCGGTGAAAAGCGTCCACGACCTCCGTGTGGTGTTGTGCCGAGAAAGTGCACGGCCCGCCATTGCTGTGAAATTCGACCACCAGCACGCCCTTGGTATCTCGCGTCATCTTCATGGTGCGATAGGCACCGAAGTAGTCAGCTTGATGGGTTTGCATAGCACTCTCCTTGGATTGCTTCGCTGTGCTCGTAATGACATTTCAGCCGGATTGGAGTTTCAACCGGATCGGAGTTCCGCTCCACCGCTGCAATCCTGCCTATCCGCAGGTTGCGCATGCGCTGCCGGTCGCATGGTAGACGCCGCTGGCCGCGATCGACGCCGCGACGCCGACCAGCCGATCTCCCCACGCCCTTGATGCCGAGCGACCATCCGCTTACGCAGACCGTCAATTCTTCCGTACCGCGGAGGTTCCACCCTTCCGCACTCTCGGCACATTATGGTTCAACTCCCGGGCATTGAACTGCGAGCGCGATCTCGATGCCTCTCCTTGTTACAAGCGCATCCGGTGTCAATGGCGATGGGTATGGCGCGCTGCTTGCTTTCGATCGCAATGGTGCGCCGCTGGGCGTGTTCTGTAATGATAAGCGCATCGCCGATCCACGAGGCCTAGTCGTCCATCAACATGAGGGACTGCTTTACCTGAACAGCGGCCAAGATCGGGTCTTAGCTCTCGACGCAGCGGGCACCGTCGTCCGCGATACGGGCCCGATTAAAAGCCTGAACCCCGGTGGGGGGAATTTCGGTCCGGATGGCCGATATTACGTCGGCTTACGCAGCGCACGCACAGTCACGGCATTTCCGCGCACCCTTGACGCGCCCAGCGAGCATTTTCTTGCGCCGGGAATCGTGCCGTTTCCGCGCGGATTTGCTTTCGGTCGCAATGGGAGACTGTTTCTGGGCTCTGGGATTGGCCCGACTGGCGAGGGCGACAACACTATTGCCGCATTCGCTCCAAATAACGACATGCCCTCGCGACTTGTGAATGACCCAGAACTCAGCCCTCTCGACCTGGCAATCGCGCCCAATGGCAACATCGTCGTGTCTAGCGAGTATCCATTTGGAGCGGCCGATGCCATGACGACGGTCCGTGAATATGACGCCGCGGACGGACATCTTGTGCGCGTCTTGCGTCCCAAAGGGGTGGCCGAATTTCGCAGGCCGCGCGGTCTTCGCTTCGGTCCCGATGGCACTCTATGTTGCGTCGCTCAGAATGGAGTCATGGCCTTCGATTTTGCGAACGGCGAATGTCTCGGGATGATGGTGCAATTTCCTCGATTGTACGGCCAAGCGTTGGCGTTTTTCCCGTAGCAATGCATCGTGACATACAATTCTTACTCGGTGAGGAACCCGCATGGCGAAGTCCTCACGGTCTTCAGGTCGCCGACCAACTCGAATAACGACAAGAAGGTGGGCCGGCTTCCGCCGGATCGCTTGGCTTTCGCCGGGTAGCGCCCCTGGACGAAGCGGCCGGTTGGCGCTTAATGAACAACCGCGCCGCTGCGCCGCCGGGAGGATATTGTGCTCGAACTTTACCATTCGCCGATTTCGACCTGCAGCCAGAAAGTGCGGCTGGTGTTGGCGGAAAAGGACCTGCCGTGGACCTCCCGTGAGATTCGCTTTTCCGCGCGCGAGCACCTCAGCGAAGCTTATCTGAAGCTCAATCCCAACGGCGTGGTGCCCACGCTCGTTCACGATGGCGATCCGATCATCGACTCTTCCGTGATCAACGAATATCTCGACGATGCCTTTCCCGATAAGCCGCTGCGGCCGCGTGATTTGAAGGCGCGGGCGCGGATGCGCGCCTGGCGCCAGTATATCGACGAGGTGCCGACGCCGGCGATCCGCGTACCGTCGTTCAACCAATTCTTCGTTGCGCGGTGGTCCGGGCTCAGCGATGAGAAATTCACCGACTATGCAAATGGGCTACCGCTGCGCAAGCATTTCTACAAGCGCATGGGCCGCAGCGGATTTTCCGAACAAGAACTGACCAATGCGCTAGAGCAACTGCGTCAGACGCTGGAGCGCATGGAGGCTTCACTGGGGCGCGGCCCGTGGCTCAACGGCGACGAATACTCGCTCGCCGATGTGAGCGTGACGCCGACGATCGTGCGCATGGAGGATCTCGGCCGTGTCGCGATGTGGCACGATCTGCCGCGCGTGGCGGACTGGTACGCCCGCATCCAAGCGCGGCCGAATTTCGTCGTGGCTTACATGCCGGGCTCGCGCGACCTCGGGCCAAACCGGTGAAGGAGGCCAGGTTCGTTCGTCATTCCTGGACTTACCAATATTCCAATAGTAATTTTCGCCTAATCGGACGCGCTTTCGGTATTGCCGTGGCATAGACCGGTCTATCGGGCGCTCGAGATCGAGCGGCTTCACTTCGAGCCGAAATGACCGTGACGGCTCTTTTACTGAAATAATCTCGCAACCCAATTCAAAAACAATTCGAATTGCGTCGGGTTAACCGCAGCGTAGACCACGACTGCTAATGGACCGCATATCAGCAACAAATCTTGCATGAGGACACCCTAGCAAGTTCGTGGCTCTCCATTCAGTATGGTGGGCATTTCTTACGAAACATCTGATTCAGAGCGCAAACGTTTTATTCAAAGGCTCCCGAACCATCTCACGCCCAGATGTGGATCGTCGAGAAACGACACGAGTTGGCATCGGAAGCCGACGCCGCTGTCGCGGTAGTTGATTCCGGCTGCTCAAGAGCACGCAACCAATTCCCAGCTCTACCTGTACCGGCGAGCACTGCTTGCGATAGCGCCGACCAGGGCAAAGGCCGCGCCGGTCTCCAGGCAAGACACCGTGGCGCGGGCTCCGCCAAAGCCGAAGATCAAGGCGACCAAAGCTGAACCCAGCGCCCACCCGACGTAGCGCGCGACGGCGTTCATGCCACTTGCGGCACCACTGCGCTCCACGGGACCGGCCGTCATCATTGCAATGTTGTTTGGGGTCTGGAACAGGCCGAAACCAATACCGCAAAGTGCCAGGCGCCACACGATGTCCCAATTCGCGGGAGCCGCCGGCAAGAAGACCATCAGCACTAAACCGGTCGCCAAGACGATCAGGCCAATGCTGCTTATCACGGAGGCAGGATAGCGAGTCGTCAGGCGACCAGCGATTGGGGCCGCCACTGCAGTCATAAGGGGCCACGGCGTCAGCAGTAGACCGGTGCCGACTGGCGTGAGATGCAGCGCCGTCTCGAACATAAATGGCAAGGAGACGTAGGCCAGGATCTGTGCCGTGTAGGAGCAGATCGACGTACCGATCGTCAATGCGAACACGGGTATTCGAAGCAGATCGAATGGCAACATCGGCCTAGTGTGTCGAACCTGCTGTCTTACCAAGAGAGCAAAGAAGAAAAGACCCGCCACTATTTCTCCTACCGCAATTTCCGGATTACCTGCCCCCAGCGCGCCGACCCCGATGACAAAAAAGCCAAATGCTAACGCATTGAGCGCGACGCCGGTCAGATCAAACGGCCGAGCAATGCGGACGTCGGGCGGCGCCACCACGAGGAACAATGGCACCGCAAGTACGCCGACCGGCACATTCACCAAAAACAGCCAAGGCCAATTGGCCACAGCTAAGATCATCGCACCGATGGTCGGCCCCAGCGCTCCGGTAACTGCTACAACAACAGCGATTAATGCCAGGCCCTCACTGAGGCTTCTGCGCGGATAGATCGTGCGGACCAACGCCACACCTGCCACCGAAATGCAGGCTCCCCCCACACCTTGAACCCCGCGCGCAAACACCAGCGCCGGCAGCGACGGCGACAGGACACAACCCAATGAGGCAAGGGTGAAGATAGCAAGCCCTGCGGCATAGACGCGTTTCAGCCCCAACGACTCCGCCAGGCCCGCAATCGGTAGTAAACACACCGTGCCCGCAAGTTGGTAAGCATTCACTACCCAAACCACCGCCGCCTCGCTACTGGCGAAGGACCGCGAGATATCAGGCAAGGCGATGTTGACTACCGCACTACTGAGGTTACTCAGCGCGACCCCTAGCAAAACGCAAAGCATCGCCCAGCGGCGCTCGGAAGCCGGTAGACCGTCCATCTGGCTCATGAAGTGCGATTTGGCTCAGAATAATGCATCGTCTGAAGATAACGTCGCCTATATCATCAAAGTTGATGCCGGTGCGGCGGACAAACTAACGCAAAACAGTTTTTGAAGTCAGCTTGCTCAGCCCAAAAATACCCATTTCGTTCGCCGCTCATCAGCCAGAATAGAAAACGCCTGCGCAACGTCTGCGGCTTCGACGATCACGGTAGCTATCGGTCCGGCAACGAACAAAGTCATCGTCCGCCAGCGCCGAAACCTTTTGACCTCTCTGGTTCTGCGTGACGCTGAGGCGTACCCTTCGACCGGGCTTGATCTCGTATTGGACACTCCGCGAGAGGTTCGCCATTCGGTGTAATGAGGGCAACGAAATAAGGGGCTAAAATGTATAAGCGCATCGTGCTCGCCTATGACGGTTCGGTGGAGGGGCGCACCGCGCTTCGAGAGGGCGCACTACTGGCACGTCAATACGGAGCCGAAGTGTTTCTTTTATCAGTCCTCGACGATACCAATACAATGTTGATGGCGGAGGCAGGCATCGCCGGAGCGTCCGCTCGGCTGGAAGCTGACTTCCTCGAAATATTAAACGAAGGCGTTGACCGACTGCGGAAGCTTGGCTTTGATCCCGTTGCCAAACTCGTAAAAGGTCAGCCAGCCCAACAAATCGGAGCCTTCGCAACGGAGATTGGGGCAGACCTAATCGTGGTCGGCCATCGTCGACAGAACGCATTTGCTCGCTGGTGGTCAGGCCCCAAGGGAGCATATCTTATGGATTATACCGATTGCAGTTTCCTGGTTGCTCGCAACCTCGTTACTGACGAAGCCATCGAAGCACTCGTCATACCGCCATCGGATCAGGAAGCCTGAAAATCTCTTCAATCCCGTCTGACCACCGCAATCCCGAGGCCCGGTGTCCCCATCATCTTATCTTTCTTGCGTATCTCTTTGAAACGCGGGAGGTACTTCGACGAGATAACAAAATGAAAAAGCTGTTCGTCCCATAACTAACTTTTCAGTTAGACGAGGACTGACGTTGCCTGCGCTTGTGAGAATTTACCGAACGTGTCGGTCCCGTCGAGTCAGATGGTGATCTGTTCTATCAACGTCGGATCATCGACCGGCGCCTTCGAGCTATTGACGCGCTGCGAGACGGGCCAACGTTGCAGCAGCTCCTCCTGAGACGCGCTGCTCTAGAGGGGAACGATGGATGGGTTCCCGGTTTGCCTTAAATGGCACATGAGCCGCGTCAACGGTTCCATCCCTCGCCGCGGTCACTAGATGGCGCCGCGCGGATGGCGATTGGTAACCGTCTCCGCAGGGAATGCGAGGCTTCAGAACCTGTGCCGTCCATGTTTTACGCGCTCCTAGCGCGGATGGATGAAATCGACGCTCGAAAAATTGCTAAACGGTATAGCTCTAAAAAGCGCGGCCACCGCGAGACCAAAGCAGTCGAGCGCCGTTGAAATTGCAGCAATCGGTACAGTTTGAATTGGGAACGGACGACGCGATCAGATGTTAAATCGTCGTCCAAATGCGTCCCCGCGTCTGGACAGCGGCTCCCGGTTTCTCCAAAGCCCAACCCGGAGTACCGGGGCCGCACTCGCCGATACAGGTTCGCGCGCGGCAATCACGCCGACAGCGCCGTTCGACCTCATTGCGGACGGCACTCGACGCCCTCCAAAAACAGCACCAAGAGGCGATGCATGCAGGAGGACCGCGGGCGGACCGTTGCCGAAGCGGCGGTAGCTTACCTCACGCCCATCGGCGGTTTCGATGATCCGTGGCGCGAGATCTTGCGGTACGGTATCAGGACCGCTTCCGCAAATCTGTCTTGAGCACTTTGCCAGCGGCATTGCGTGGCAGCGCGTCGAGAAAGACAACCTGACGCGGAACCTTGTATCCTGCGAGATTCTGCTTGCAGGCCGTAATCAACTCACCGGCGCCGAGCGTTGCGCCCGGCTGCAAGACGACGAAGGCCCTGCCGGCTTCACCCCAGTAATCGTCCTGCACACCGACGACCGCGGCCTCCTTGATGCCCGGGTGGCGGAACAAGAACTCTTCGATCTCGCGGGGATAGACGTTGACGCCACCGGATATGTACATGTCCTTCTTGCGGTCAACGAGATATAAGTATCCTTCCTCATCCATGCGCGCGAGATCGCCGGCTGAGAACCATCCGTCTCGCATCGTCGCCGCCGTCGCCTCGGGTTGATTCCAGTAGCCGAGGAACAGGCAGGGCGAATTGTTGTAAAGCTCGCCGACTTCTCCGGCAGCCACCGGCTTGCCTTCTTCGCCGAGAAGACGAACTTGGTTCATCAGGAACGGCCTGCCAACGCATTGTTGCTTTCGCAGCTGATCGGGTGGCCGCAGATTGGTGACGATACCGCCCTCAGTCGAGCCGTAGGTCTCGTGCAGGATGCCGTCACCGAAATAGTCGACAATGGTTTCCTTGGTGCGTTGCGGTAGCGGGGCGGCATTTGACACCAGCGCCTTCAAGGCCACGCCGCGCCAGCGGTCCCGAACCGATTTTTCGAGCGCAAAGATGGCATGGAAGTGGGTCGGCACCATGAACGTGCCTGCCGCTTTACTTTCATGCAACTTGCGAATGGTGATCTCTGGATCAAAATTTGGCAGGACTTCGCAGGTGCCGCCGAAGAAAACCGCAGCATGGGCAAAGTTGAAGCCTGCGCCATGGAAAAGCGGCGCAATGGCGAGATACTGATCGTCGGGCGAATAGCATCCGTATTCCGAAGCCATGCACAAGCCAGTCAGAACCCGCGAACGATGCGACAAGGTCACCCCGCGCGGCTTTCCGGTTGTGCCCGATGTATAGGGTATGGCGAACGCCTCCCACTCATCGACGTTCGGTAGATCACTGCCTGGCCGCGCTTCGTTAAGTAACGCTTCATAGGCCTCGCCGATAACAATGATACGCTCCAGCCCCGGGCAATCGGCGGCGCGCACCGCAGATTCGATCTCCGGTGTGACGAAGGCGACACGCGCGGCGCAATCGTTGAGAATGAATCCGATCTCGGCCGGTGTTTGACGATGGTTGGGTGTTGCCGCGGCAACCCCCGCCTCTGAGAGGCCATCCACGATTTCGATATATTCGAGACAATTGCCGGCCACGATGGCGGCACGGTCGCCTTGACGAAGGCCAAAATAGTGACTCGTGAGCGTCGCGACCCGGTCGATGCGATCGACGAGTTGCCGAAAGGTGAGTTGGCGATTGCCGCAGATGAGCGCGATCTTGTCCGGGTCTCGCAACGCGCACGAGCGTACGCCGCTCGCCATCGTCATCGGCCGGTAGGTAGCCGGCAAAAGCGCTTGCCGTGCCACCTTCATCGCGGCTCGCTCGCGCTTTCGGGCAGACGGAAAACGCGCAGCGCGTTCTCGCGCATCAGCATCTGCTGCGCATCGGGCCGCAGCTTGAGCTCGGCAATTTCGGCGACGGCGCGCTCCGGATCGATCACCGGCCAATCCGTTCCGAACAGAACCTTATGCTTGCCATAGGTGTTGAGATAGTGAAGGAGCTGCGGCTGCCAGTGTTTAGGTGCGTAGGCGTCGACTCCGATAAAGACATTCTCGTGCTTCCACGCCATCGCGATCATCTCGTCAACCCAAGGGACGCCGATGTGGATCCCAAGGAGCTTCAGTTCGGGAAAGTCGATGGCGACGCGGTCGAGTGTGATCGGCCGCGCGACGCTCGGCAGCCGCCGGTCGCGCTGATAGATCAAATTCTGCCCGACCTGCATCATGATCGGGATGTCGAGTTCGCAGCACTTGGCATAGTACGGATAATACTTGGCGTGATCGGGCGCGAGCTCAAACCAGTGCGGATAGAGATGCGCACCGACAAAGCCGAGGTCACGCACAGCGTGTTCGAGGTCGCGCAGGCCTTGCATGCCCCTGAACGGATCAACTCCTGCGAGTCCGGAGAAGCGTTGCGGGTGCGCGGAACAAATGGAGTAGATGCGCTCGTATGGGATTTCGAACGAGCCTTTGACTTTAAGATCGCCGGCACGGACCGCAATCAACAATGACCGGTCAATGCCGGCGCGGTCCATCTTTTGCATATATTGCTCGATGGAGATGCCCTTGCGCATCGCCTCCGGCATCCTGACCTGCGTCATGAAATCCGCATCAATGCCAGTTTGCCCGAGCGCAATCTCCTCTGCCGTGAATAGATTGACGACGATGTCGATGAAACCCATGTCCGCTCTGCTTACCGCCGCAACTGCCGTCTTACTTCAGTTACTCGGACCTTTGGCATTTGCCCATTTCTGCCCGAAAGCGGCGCCGCCGAAGTACCAGTCGTGGCTGGAAAAATGACAAGCCGCTAACCAATGCTTACAGGAAAACGCGCCCGCGGTTCGCAAATATTGCGATCAAGGATGCAAAACCATTTTCGCAACAAAGCCTCGAAAGCAGGTTTCGTCGTTTAAAGCAGCCCATCCACTTCTCATGCAATTTCAGGGCCGTCCGTGTTCGGCACCTGCCCATGCGCGATGACGTCATACGAAATACGAAAACCTCGAGCCCGGAGCCCGACACACCGAATCAATTTTTCCTCGGCTACGGCGGCCTTAGCGGAACGAACGTTGGGGCTTTGGATTATTGCTGCAGACGAGCCGCAGCCCGTCCCCCGACGCCCCCGAGCGGCTCGTTTGTTGAGTATCGGAGTAAGCCCCGGCCTCCCCAAAGGTTGGGGCTTTTCCTTATGCTCCTGCAGGGCATGGCGCACCCCCCTCCACATTGGCTCCGGCTTGTTCAAAAGGGAGCACCCTTACTTCTCAAAACGGACCAGCGCGGTCGGAAAGGAGCCAGTACCCTAGCCTTCGGGGCTGGCCGGTTTCCGAGCCTGGTGGCCGGTTTTGAAAACAGCAGTGGCCGGATACGCATTTCGGGAACGAAATATGGGGTTTCGGGTTCATGTAGCAGACGAAGCCACCTTCCCCCCGTACACCGTGCACGGCTTCGTCAGTGGCGTAGCTGAGTTCCAGCCCCGGCCCTCCCGAAGGTCGGGGCCTTTTTTTGGTACTGGTCCCTTTCCATCCCCGCTGATCCCAATTGAAATACGAAGGTGGTCCGTTTTTTGCCGCACGCACGTAATGGTAGTGTGCCTTTTGTCCTTACGGGGATGACGCCAGGTAGGACAAGAGGAGAGGATAATGATGTCCGAAGCTTGCCTCCTCTTAGAAATCTGGATCGAGCGAACTCAGAGCATCACGGAGCTGGCATCCACCCCGATCGTTTACCGGGTGCTGAACATCAGAAACACCAAGGCGCCGAGCAGCTCATCAGAATGTCGCCGGCTTATCTCAGGTTATCCTTGGTCTCCGGAATGATCAGCGCTCCAGCCAGGAACAGTACTGAAATCCCGAAGCAGAAGATTGCCAGCATGTTTGGGAGGTCGGCTGGAGTTGCCGAGAACAACGAAACGAAGATCGGCGTCATACCGCCGATGGCAAAGCCAATATTCCAAGAAAGTCCGGTGCCGGTCGCACGCAGCGCTGTCGGGAAGCGTTCGTTGAGGAAGATAACCAGCGGCGCATAGCCCGCACTGCCAAAGAAGGTCAGCAGCAGACCCCAGAATGCCAGGGCGCCGATGTCCTGGGTGCCGCCCATCTCAATATAGCATAGCGGCAGCAGCACGATGCGGATGAGTGCAAGGATGAGCAACGTCCGTTTCCGCCCCCACAAGGTGCTCAGATGACCGGCGATCACCGAGGCGATGATGACGACAAAGCTGCCGGCTATCAGGATCAAAGATGCCGTGTCGCTCGGAATCTTGCTCACGACTTTGAGGAAGGTCGGCAGATAGCCTGAGGTCAGGTAGTAACCGGCGCCGCCGCCGATAGTCATCATCAGATTGACCATCAGGACCGGTAAATACTCGCGGGAAAACAACGCACGAACCGGCGCCTTAAGCACCTGGCCGCGCTTGGCCTGGAGCTCGGCCCAGATCGGCGATTCCTCAAGTTTGTTGAAGATGAAGAAGCCGAAGATCGAACTGATGATCCCGGAGAAGAACATGCATCGCCAACCCCAAACGGCAAAAAGATCGCCGGGGAAGGCCTCTGTGGCAACGAAATAGGCGACCGAGGCCAGCAGCGCCCCGATACCCGCGCCGCCGCCACCGATCAGGCCGGACATCGCGCCGCGCCAATAGGGCGGCACCGACTCGGTGCCGATGGTGTGGGTCGAGGCGACCACGCCGCCTACAAACAGGCCCTGGATCAGCCGCAGGACGAGGAAGATCACCGGTGCTGCCACGCCGATCTGTTCGATGGTCGGCAAAGCACCGAACAGCGCTGTAGCGATGCCGACGCCGACCACGGCAACAATCATCGCGCCGCGGCGGCCGTGGCGGTCGCCATAAGAACCAAACAACGCAGAGCCGACGGGCCGCATTAGCAGCGTTACGGCGAAGGAGGCATAGACGGCCGCCAGCGACAATGTCGGAAAGGCCGACGGAAAGAACAGCTTGCCGACAATGGGCGCGACGTAGAGCAGAATGAAAAGATCGAAAAGATCGAGTGCCCAGCCCAACGCAGAGGCGGCGATGGCAATGACCATTTTATCCTTGGCGACAGGCCAGGTTTGATTCGCAGTTTCCGTAACGCTGGCCATCTCGCTCTCTCTCCCAGAATTGTTGGTCTATTTTCCTAGTCGCCTTCGTCGCCGCGCGACGCGCTGCTGGCGCGGCGCCAGTCACTACCCACTTCGGTGTCGACGACTGCAGCAAGGTCGACCGATTCCTCGCCCGGGACGTGGATCCGGGTGAATTTTCCGGCCGGCGCCGATAATGGAACGGTCGCGTCGACGCCCAACTTGGCGCCGACACCGTCGCACGACGACGGATCGAGCTTTGAGCCCTGGGCATTGGCGACAATCAGGAAATCTTGATCTGCCTGGGAACGAGTGACAACCGCCCATTCCACCTCGCGCGCGTTGTGAATATCGACGTCCTCGTCGACCACGATCACATGCTTCAGGTCGTAATGACCGGCGAAGGCGCCCATGATCACGTTCTTTGCCTCGCCTTCCTGCCGCTTCCGAAGCTTGACGTACAGCACGTAGCGGCCGACGCCTCCCATCGATAGATGGACGTCCAGAACGTTCGGAAAGTTGCGGCGCAAATGACCGAGGAGTGTTGCCTCGCGCGGAATGGCGCCCAACAAAAGATGCTCGTTGGCGCCGCCGACGATAGTGTGAAAAATCGCGTCATGGCGGTGTGTAATCCGGTCGATCTTGGCGACGTGGCGTTCTGCGCGCTCGCCATAGTATTGCGGAAATTCTCCGAACGGCCCCTCGGGCGCGCGCCGCCGCGGCAAGATGCGGCCCTCCAAAATAATCTCCGCGGCGGCGGGCACGCGCACCGCATTGGTTAGGCATTTCACTACCTCTAGCGCCTCACCATGCAACGCGCCGGCGATGGTGAGTTCATCGAAGTCGAGCGGCGTGATCGCCTGGGAGGCGAGCGACGTCAGCGGATCGCAGCCGATGACGATGGCGATGTCGAGCGCTTCGCCCGTGTCTTCCGCCTCGGTGTAAAGCGCGAGCGTATGCCGCGGTAGCAGCAACATCCCGAGTTCGTCAGGGGCATTGATCTGACAGCGATGGATCGCGACGTTCTGAATGCCTGTCCGCGGATTGCGCGTGATCAAGAGACCGGCACTGATATAGGGGCCGCTGTCGAGTTCGTTGTGGGTCGGTATCGGCAACAACTGAGTGAGATGAACGCGATCGTGCACCACGTCCTGTGCAGGCCCCGTCGCGACCTCCCGCCATGGCAGCGGATTCGCGGCCGCCTCGCTGAACCGCTCGAGCACGGCGTCGGCGGTGACGCCCATGGCGTCCGCGATCCAAGCGCGATCGCCCAGCAATCCCGACACGACCGGCATGGCGTGACCGTCAGGAGACGGAAAGAACGTTGCCTTCTGTCCGTCCAGCCGCTTGGAGATCGCAGCAAGTTCATGGCGTAGTTTTACCCCCGGCCGGATGATCGCCAGGCGGTCGTGCGCGGCCAGATCATCTAGCCAGCCGCGCAAGGTGGTGACCGGCACTGGCTGGGGAATATTAGGACGGACCGCGTTTGGCATCGGTTCGATCCTGTGTCAGGTGCCACGGAACTTTGCGGCGCGCTTCTCGTGAAAGGCGGCCACGCCCTCGCGAAAGTCGTCCGAGGAGCGCAGGCGGCTGTAGCAATGGCCTTCCAGCTCGATCGCGACCGACAGCGAGGCATCTTCGGTGTCGTTGAGGAGCTTCTTGGCGGTACGTTGCGCCAACGGAGAAAAGCCGATCAGTTCCCGCACCAGTCCATCGGTCGCGGCCTCAAGCTCGTCGTCGGGCACGACTTCGGTGGCAATGCCCCAGTCGTAAGCCTGCCGCGCCGGGATGCGCTTCGAGCGCATCACGATGTCCTTGGTCCGCGTGATCCCGATGATTTTCTGCAAGCGGGCCGAGCCGCCGGAGCCGGGGATCTGCCCCAGTTTCTGCTCGGGAAGCGCATACAGGCAGGTTTCGGAAACAAGGCGAAAATCGCAAGCCAGCGAGATTTCGAATCCTACGCCGAAGCAATAGCCGCGGTTGGCTGCGATCACCGGCTTATCGCAGCGGGCCGGCGACGCCACGTTCCAGGCGAGCTTGGAGACATGCTCCGGCGACGCTTCCATGAAGCCCTTGATGCTGCCGCCGCTTGAGAAATGCTCGCCGATTGCGCGCAGCACGATCACGCGGACGCGGTCGTCCTCATCTAAAGTCTCGAACACCAGCCGAAGCTGGTCGCGCTGCGCCATTTCGATCACGTTCAGCGGTGGCCGATGCAATATAATATCGGCACGCTGCTCGGCAGGGTCGATTTCGACCTCAAAGCCGTTCAGCGCCGCCAGACGCCGATCGTTGAAGACCATTTTGCTGTTGCTCATGCTCTTTTTCCTGTTGGCACCTCGGCCTCGAATTCGCCCGCGACCAGCTTGCGGCGCAGGAGTTTTCCGACCGGGGATTTTGGAATGTCGCTGACGAAAACATAGCGTCGCGGGCGCTTGAAGTTGGCAAGTCCAGAGGCGCGGCAGAAGCTGTCGAACTCGTCTGCCTCGACCGGACTACGTCGTTTGATGAAAGCCGCGACGATCTTGCCCCAGCGATCGTCCGGCATGCCCACTACGGCGACCTCGGATACGGCGGGATGCAGCGACAGGCAGCTCTCAATCTCCACCGGCGATACGTTCTCGCCGCCGGTAATGATCATATCGTCGACGCGCCCGGTGACGAACAGATCGCCGTCGCCGTCCAGGTAGCCGGTGTCGCCGGTGAAATACCAGCCGTGCCGCAGCGACTTGGCATCGGCATCGGGGCGGCGCCAATAGCCTTCGAAGGCCTCATCGCTCCGCAGCAAGGCGATGATTTCGCCTTCCTCCCCGACTGAGGCGATATCAACGGGGCCGACAGCGCCGAGCTTCACCACGCGGATGCGTTGATTGATGCCGGCCCTTCCAGCGGAGCCCGGCTTGGCCGGGGCGTTCTGGTTGACCGTAAAGGTGTAGATCTCGGAGGAACCATAATGGTTCACGAACAACTCAGGCTTGAACGCTGCCGTGAGCGCCTGCAACAGGGCATCAGTCATTGGCGCGCCAGCAAAGCCGAGCTTTTGCACGGAACTCACATTCGTCTTGGCGAAGACATCGTTGTGGATGAGATCGTGGTAGAGCGTCGGCACGAGATAAAGATTGGTGATCTTCTCGGTTGCGATCAGTTCGAGCGCCTTCGCCGCGTCGAACCGCGGCAGGCAGACGAATGCGCCTCCGATGAGCGACATCGCCAGCAAGGAGCGCACGCCCATCGTGTGGTAGAGCGGCATGACGCCGAGCGTTCGCTCGCCGTAGCCGTATTGATTCTGAGCGACATGCGCGATCGCCGCCGTTCGTTCTGCGACGTGGCGCCGCGGCACGCCCTTGGGCTTTGCCGTCGTGCCTGACGTGTAGAGCATGATCGACCAGGCGTCGGCACCCATTCGCGGCGCCGCCTCGGCGGCATCACGCTCGATCATCGCCTGGAATGGAATCTCGTCATCCTGCGGTGAGTTGACCGCAATGCGCTTGCGGCCAGTGGCTTCATGCGAATGGCGAACGTGATCAGCCGAAACGGCCTCGAAAACGATCGCCTTCGCACCGCAATCTTCGACGCAATAGTCGATCTCGTCGGCCGTCGCGCGCCAATTGATCGGCGTCGAAATGATGCCGGCGAATTGACAAGCCCAGTGCAACGTCGCCGCTTCCCAGCGGTTTTGCAGCAGCGTTATCAGATGGTCGCCCGGCAGCAGACCGAGTTCGTCGAATGAAGCAACGATAGCTGAGACACAACGATACCACTGTGTGTAGCTGAGCCGCACCGGGCCGTCGACGATAGCAAGCGCCTGCGGATCTCGCTCAACGCTGGAGAGAAAGCTGTTGCCGAGATCAAGCACGGGACGCGACCTCCCGCAGCCTTACTGCGGCGTCGAGAGCCGCCGCAATGATCGGCACATAGCCTGTGCAGCGACAAAGATGCCCGGAAAGATATTCGCGCAGGTCATGTTCGGATGGATCGGCATGGTGCCTCAGGTAGATGTCCAACGACATCAGAATGCCTGCGGTACAAAAGCCGCACTGCAAGGCGTGATGGCGACGAAATGCATCCTGCAGCACGGACAGCCGCTCCGATCCAGGCGCCAGACCTTCCACCGTTCGGATCGTCGCCCCATCGGCCTGCACCGCCAACGTCAGGCAGGCGCGCGCTGGCTCGCCGTCCATATCGATCGTGCAGGCACCGCATACGCCATGCTCGCAGCCAACGTGGGTGCCGGTCATGCCCAGCTTGTGGCGCAGGAAGTCGGTCAATAACATGCGCGGCTCCGCTTCAGCCTCGACGGCACTGCCGTTGAGGATGAGCCGCACGCGATGGCACCGATCGGCGCTCAGGCGCGCCATCGTCGTGCCTCCTCGATCGTGGCGCGTCCCATCTGCCGGACCAGGTCGCGGCGATAGCGGGCGGTGGCATGGAGATCGTCACGCGCGTCGAGCTCCCAAGCGAATCCGTCGAGCGCGTCATTCAATGCGCTGCCGTCCAGCGCCGGAAAATCGCGCGCCATCGGTCGGTCAGCCACGCCGCCGACCGCCAGCCTGATACTGTCTTGCGCACAAATTGCCGCACAGGAGACTATCGCGAAATCACCATGACGGCGGCCGAATTCCTGGAAAGCGTAGCCGTGGCCAGGCTGCGTTTTAGGGAGGACGACGCTCTCGATCAGTTCATCGTCCAGACGTTCGGTCGACATCATACCGGTGAAGAAGCTAGTCGCCGGCGCGCGACGGCGCCGCCGTCGTGACGACAACTCGACGGCTCCGTCAAGCGCGAGCAAAACGAGGGGAATCTCGGCGCTCGGGTCGGCGTGCGCGATCGACCCACACACCGTCCCGCGGCTTCGCGTTTGCGCATGGCCGACCCATGGCAACGCCACCGCCAGTAGCGGCAAGGCTGCGGCAATGTCGGGCCAGGCCAGCAGCTCCGCCTGCCGTACGCCGGCGCGGATCCGGATGTCTTTTTTGCCAGCCTCGATGCCGCGTAGCACCGGCAGATGCATGATATCGACAACGACCTCCGGCCTTACCAGGCGCATCGACAGCATCGGCAAGAGGGTTTGTCCGCCGGCGACGATGCGGGCAGCGTTGCCGTGCTCGGCAAGAACCGCGTGCACTTCGGTGAGGTCATCCGCGCGGACATAATCGAAGCGCGCCGGTTTCATGCGCGTCTCCTGAACAAACGGGCGAACAGGCCGTGTTTGGGCGCACCGCCGGCACGGCGCGCCAGCGCCGTAAAGAATTGCCGGATCACCATCTTTGCGGCACCGTCGAGCAGCCGCCCCCCGACAGAAGCGACCTTGCCGCCGATTTCAGCGTCGTAGTCGTAGGTCACACGCGTCCCGCCATCCTCGCCGGGCTCAAGCTTGATCCGGCCCGAGCCGCGCCCGTCGCCGAGCGCGCCGGTGACGATGCCGGTCAATGTGACCGCGCACGGTGGATCGAGATCAGAAAGCTTGATGTCGGCCTTGTAGCGGCCGCTGACCGGACCGACGCCAAGTGTAACGTCGGCGCGGAAATGCATGTCGGAGAGTTTTTCGAGTGAATGACAGCCGGGAATAATGGATTTGAGCGTTTCCGGGTCCAACAGCATTCGCCATGCGAACTCTGGCGCGGCCGGCACATAGGCGGCGCCGGTCCCATGTAGACCACGGCCCTTGACTGACGCCGAAAGCTGCCGTTGCGGCTGAGACTGCTCGCGTTCGGGACCATGCAGATAGGCGGCAAGCTTCGCGGGTTTTAGAGGCAGATCGATTGCATCTATCCCGAGCGCGTCCGCAACTGCGTTGGCGATGCAGACCGGTGTGCTCATGCAATTGCCTTCGCCGACGCCTTTGGCGCCGAGCGGCGTGAATGGCGATGGCGTCTCGATGTGCAGGATGATCGGAGCGGGCACCTCCATCGTCGTTGGCACCAGATAGTCGGCGAAGGTGCCGGTGAGAAAGCTGCCATCCGGCCCGTAGGCATGTTCCTCGTACAACGCAGCGCCCACGGCATGCGCAAAGCCGCCGGTCACCTGTCCGGCCACCATGGCCGGATGCAGAATGCGGCCGCAATCGTGCATGGTAATGTATTTGTCAATGCGCACGGCGCCGGTGACGCGGTCGATTTCGACGGCGCAGAAGTCGCAGATGAAGCCGTGGCAGAGCGAGGAGTTGATCTCGTCTGCCTCGGTCGGCGGCGTCAGTTCGGGCGGTGTCCAGAACACGGTCTCACGCAGGGCCTGATTTTCCTCGGGCACTAGGCCCGGCGACCAGTGACTGGTTGCGGCGAGCCGCGAAAACGAAACTGCGTTGTCGGGGTTGTCGCGGGCCTGCACGCGGCCATTTTTGAATTCGATGGCCTCAGCGCCGACATTAAGCTGCGCCGCCGCCATCTTAACGAGCTTCGTCTTGACCTTTTGCGCAGCGAGATGAGCGGCTCCGCCGGTCGCCGCCGCGAACCGGCTGGAATAATTGCCAGAGGCGATCGACCACGCATCGCGGGCGGTATCGAGCTCAGTGACGACGCGGATATCTGCGGGTTTCAGGCCAAGCGCGTCGGCGACGATCTGCGCGATGACGGTGCGATGGCCTTGCCCCTGCGGTACCGAGGAGACATGCACAGACACCGAACCGAGAGGGTCTAGCGCCACGGTCGCCGTCGCCTGCGCACCGTTCTTAGGGCCGGCTTTGCGGCGCTCTTCCGGCGTTAGAACCGTCGTGATGTAGCCCATATTGGAGACGCTCGGCTCGATCGCGGTCACGCAGCCGATGCCGTAGAAGCGACCCTCGGCACGCGCCGCTTTCTGCCGTACGCGCAATTCTGCCAAGCCACCGTCCGCCAACGCGGTCTCGAAGGCTTTGACGTAGTCTCCTGAATCCAGCAAGCCGCCCGTCGCCGTACGGTAAGGAAACGATCCCGACGGAATGAGATTGCGCCGTATGACCTCGATCGGATCGAGAGCAAGCTCGACGGCAATGCGCTGCATCAGCCGCTCAAGCGCGTAATAGACCTGGGGGCCGCCGAAGCCGCGATTAAGCCCGGTCGGCGTCTTGTTGGTCAGCACGATCCGGTTACGCACGAGAACATGCCGGATGTCGTAGGCGCCGGTGAGATTGCCATGCATGCGATAGAGCGTGGCCGGCTCAGGCGCCCGAATATGCGCGCCCACATCCTCGATCTGATCCCAAGCGAGCGCCCGGATGCGGCCGTCGTTCCCGACCGCAGCTTCGAGCGTCGTCACGCGGTTCGTCGCCGACACCGAGGCAGCCAGATGCTCGAGCCGATCCTCGATCCACTTGACCGGCCGTCGGCAAACACGGGCCGCGACGCTCATCAACACGACATAAGGAAACACGCCCTGCTTGACGCCGAAACTGCCGCCGGAATCGGGCGGCGTTCGCAGTCGGAAGCGATTGCCCGGCACCTTCAAAGCACGCGCCATCACCGCGTGGAGACTGAATGGTCCCATGAAATTGGCGAGCACATCATACGAGTCCTCGGCGGCGTCGTATTCGGCGACGAGGCCGTAGGTTTCGATCGGCGTGCAGGAATTGCGCGGGTAGCGAACCATGACCGCGATGCGGTGCTCGGTCTCGGCAAAGATCCGCTCGGGCTCGCCGTAGCGAAAGCGGCGTTCGTTGGCGAGGTTGCCAGCCAACGCTTCATGCAGGATCGGCTGTGATGGCTCAAGTGCCATGACCGGGTCGACGACCACGGCGAGCAGTTCGTAGTCGACATCGATCAAGTCGAGAGCATCCTCCGCGAGATAGCGGTCGGCAGCAACGACTACCGCCACTGGCTCGCCGACGTAACGCACCCTGCCGACGGCAATCGGCCAGCATTCGATCGACGCTCTTACGCCGACTGCGAGGCTTGCCGACAATTTGGCGACGTCGTCACCGGTCAAAACCGCTGCGACACCCGGCGCCTTACGCGCCCTATCGACCGTGATCTGAAGGATGCGGCCGTGGGCATGCGGCGACCGCAAAATGGCCGCATGGAGCGTACCGGGCTTTTCCCCGAGATCGTCGATAAAACGCCCCCGTCCCGTCAGGAGCGCTGCATCCTCAACGCGTTCGACCGACTGACCACACCATGTGGTCGTTGCTGCGGACATTCTCGGACGATCCTCCAGCGCGCCCTTTTGGGGAGCTCGACCAAGTAGCTGGCACGAGGGCCGCGATCCGCGCCATGCCGCCGTGTCTCATCATTTACCGAAAGGTCTCATTTCAGGCCGGGAGTGTCGAACTCATCCGCGAAACCTGGCGGAACTCGCTGGGGTTCACCCCGGCATGATCGCGGAAGAAGCGCGTGAAATGGCCTTGCGCACTGAAACCGAGATTGTCGCCAACCGCGGCGAGGCTGTCGTCGGTATGCACCACGGAGTTCACCGCCAGCTCCATACGCAGCAGATTGACGTAGACGTGCGGCGTCATCCGGGTCGAGCGCTCAAACAATCGGTAAAAATGCGCGCGTGACAGGCCGGACTCTTTGGCCAGGCTGTCAACGTCGTGGGCAGAATTCGGCTCGAGCCGAATGAGGTTGACCGCGCGGCGGACACGCCAATCGAAGCGGCCGCGCGTTCGCTCGAAATCCTGAAAACGGCGGGCCAGCGTGCGCCATGGCGTAAAGCGCTCGATGACCGTGATCATCAGGTCCGACAGCAGTAGCTCCAGCGTCGAACTGTCTCCGGGTTCCGCCAGCATCAGCGCAGCCAGATCCATGGTGAGCCGGCGGATGCGCGGCGATACGTCGCCGGCTTGTTGTTCGAAGAAGCCCGGCGCGCCGCTGGCGGCCCAGTTCGGCCGAAAATTTTTCAGCCATTGCGGCTCGATATACAGCGCCAGAATGACCGTGCGCGGGCATTCCGGATGGTGAACGTAGGCGTGCGGCTCCCACGCATTGATCAGCACCGCCTGCCGGCTGGTTAGCGGCACCAGACTGTCGCCGACAGCGAATTGCGTGTCGTCACCATCGACTTTGATAAGAACATGACAATGCGGATGCGCGTGACGAACAAGCGAGCGGTCCATGTCGAGCAAAGCGACACGGCCGAACTTCCCACAGACTATCCGCAGTGCGGTCGACATTTGCTACTGCCTCTACCCAAACTAACAGTCAATTTTCAAGCAAAAGCATTTATACGCCTAGCGGTAAGGGGCCGCAAAGGTTCCGCAATCCGTCGCCGATCTTGAGCGTTACCGCGTTGCGGAAGAAAATCTTTTCTTCAACCCGGCCTCCACCGGCTGACGCGCGAGTCGCCTAGTGCAACTGCATTTACCCAAGAAATGCCGATGCCAATGAATGCAGACGCCGTAAAATGGGGTCCGCCGCCCAATGTCTTTCCTGCACAAGCACAAATCGCTATCGTTTCTGGGAACCCCTTCAAAGAAGGGCGCTACGTGGTTCGTCTGAAAATGCCAGCGGGCTATAAAATCCCTGCTCATAATCATCCGACGACCGAGTACGTCACCGTGCTTTCCGGCGACTTCCACATCGGGATGGGAGACAAACTAAACGCCCAAAAGGGCCAACTCTTACGTTCAGGTGGTTTTGCGGAAGCGCCTGCGAAGATGAACCACTATGCTTGGACCACTAGTGAAACCGTTGTTCAGGTTCACGGCCAGGGGCCTTTTGCGATCACTTACGTCGATCCGTCGGATGATCCCAGCAAGAAATAGGACAGTCGTCTTTTTTCCTGGGTCCTTGGCCCAACGAAAAACTGAGGCGGGAGTTCGGATCTGATCGAGGTTCCGTAGCGCCCGCCTCAGCAGCCTCTCGGGCGTGCGTAGCGGACCATGCGGTAGGCCGGCGGCATTAGACGCACCATGACTTAGCTCCTCCGAATCGTGAGGGCCTTTGGATGGGAGTTGCGCTGCGGCTTCGAGGGGTTACGATCGCGCCGACCGACAGCACACCATCCTCCTCAACGCACCAGCTAGGAGATCCGCTAAGGGCCGATGCACGACGTTTCCACGAAAAGAAAACGTTTGTTTCACCATAAACTTTAGTTCGATTTTAGATCGCTGAGTGCAAGGATTTGCGCAAAGATTGCCGATCCTGGGGGCATAACGTTTAGGGGGCTTAATTGACCGATATTCCTAGTACAACAGCATCTCTGCAACCAAAAATATTGCTTGTGGAAGACAATCTTGCAAATCGCGACATGCTGACCCGCCGCCTGGAACGTCGAGGCTTTGCCGTGTGCAGCGCCGCGAATGGCCCGTGCGGCGTCGCGCTGGCGGTGTTGGAAATGCCGGATATCATCCTGATGGACATTGTTTTGGGTGGAATGGACGGTTGGGAAGCATCGCGCCGCATCAAGGACGACCCAAGAACGAAGGGCATACCAATCATCGTTTTGACTGCTTCCGCTCTTTCGACCGATCGCGAAAAGAGCGTTGAGGTAGGTTGCGCAGACTTCGATATCAAGCCGGTCGATCTGGAGCGATTGCTCGGAAAAATCCAGGCGTGCCTGTTGAGAAAAAACCCGGCCGCTGACGGTCGCTTATCCCTAGCTACTTAGAAGGCCAATCAATGGCCTAAGGGAAGCGCGAGTTCCGGTTTGGGTCATCAACGTCTAGTTCGCGACGTCAGCTATTAGTCCGTTGAAACTCTAAGAGCGGACTTGTTGAAACTCTAAGAGCGGACTTAAAGTTGGCATTGCGACACTTCGCACTATCCACAATGAGACGTTCTCTGGCCGAGCAAGTGTAGCGGATCAAGGCCGATTACGTCGTCATCGACACGGCCCCCAACGATCGCTCGCTCGATGCCGCCAGCGCCATCTCAGACCTGGTACTGGTCCCCTGCACTCCGTCCGGATTGGACCTCGAGGCGACCATCCGCACGCTCGAGATCGTCGACGCGGTGCGAGTCCCCTCGCATGGTGTTCCCCGCCTGATCCTGGTTCCGAACCGGGTGGATCGGCGAACGCTTGAAGGTCAACAGCTGGTCGAAGAACCCGTCGCCTTTGGCGAACATGTTAGTCCGCAAATCGGCAACCGGGCCGTTTTTGTCCGCGCCTTCTCGACCGGGTTTCCGATTTCCGGCTGGGCCGGAGAATTGGCTTACGGCGAAATACGCGCGCTGACAGATTTGGTAGAGCGCTTCCTTAGTTCGGCGCCTGCCCATGTGCGATGACGTTATACGAAATCCAAGATAATGCATTGCGCCGAAATGAGCGCCGTCAACCGCGATAATGTCACAGTAAGATTGCTCCGCCTCGCGAAGCCGGCCGGCCTTGTGCAGCGCAACCACCTCGTCGAACAGCGGATGTTGACGGTTCTCCTCGCGCTCCGTTGACCGCGCTTGCTCGTCACGCATCGGCGTCAACGAGGAGCTACGGCCTGTTCCGTCCTCAGATTAACGTTACATGTTGGCCGGCGCCGGACGCCCGGCGAGCAGCATTGTCAATCCGCACCATAAGTCTAGGGTGACTTTTGGATAGGGCCTTGGGGGGCCGTGTCCGCTCTGTAGTAACTTAGCCCCGGCTACACGGCCGGGGCTTTTTCTAATCACGCGTCGACGGTGAACTGGCGCGCCAAATGGGTACTGAGGCGTAACGAGGAAAAGCATTTTGCGTATTGTCATAAGCGTGGAAGAACGACTCTCTGCACTGTTTGATAGGGTCACCAATGGTCGCGCCACCGAGCAAGAAACCGTGAGGGAGCTTCGCGCTCTCCATCTTGACGCGAGCGATCCCCACCGAATTGAGAAGCTTGGAGATGCAATTATGTGGTCCGAAATCTATTTTAGTTCGCGCAAATGGAAACCAGGGGGGTCTCGCGAAAAGGTCCGGGATTTCCTCCTCGGTGAGATTTATAATGCGCGCCGCGCGCAATAGTTGGAAATATGCTCACCGCGGAACATTATAGGCAGCGGGCGGGAGAGTGTCGCGCGCTTGTCTTTCAGAGCAATGACGAACATGAGCGTGCGGCCATTTTGAAGTTGGCTGAACAATGGGAGCGCCTTGCCGAAAAGAAGGCAAAGAAAGAGGCCGCTAATCATTCCGAGTGAGCTTTAAGATCCTTGACGGTCAATGCGTAAAGCTCCGCCTTGATACGAATACCGCGCTGGGCGAGTTGGATGACGCGCTGGGCGACAATTTCGGTGAGAGGGTCGGCGCGATCTAAAAGACCAAGGGTCTTGCAGGCGTCCGTGAACGCCGCCGACATTTCCTCGATAACGTCAGGCTCAAAGGCTTGGTTGTGCAAAAACGGAGTGATCGGCATTGGGACCTGACCGATGCCCAAGTGTCGCTTTCGACGGTAGCGGAGTATGCACCTTTGAGTTGCGGAAAAGATATCAAAAAAGACATACAAATTCGGCAGCGACTGTGGACGCCCTGACCACCTTCGGCTTGTTCGCCGTCACCGCCATGCTGGTTTGCTACGCCATGGAAGATCGCAGTCCGTGGTGCATAACCCCTTCGAACGGGATCGAACTTCAAGTCTGCTGGATGGCGGAGAGCAGCCAATTGCCGCCCCGCGCGCGCATGAAGGTCCACAATTCAGTGACCTCGCTCGGCTCGCCTCCTTCGACGGTACGTCCGCTAGCGCGTTCGACCATGCTGTCCTTGAGTGAAAATTTCATGGCGACGGTTGCATAATCAGTGTCGCCTTCCTGCCAAGCTTCAGCAAGATCGCCTTGCAGCAATTTCACGTCCGTGACCCGATTGATTACACCGCGACTTGCGTTGCCCGCCAACTGGTCGGAAAAATAGGACAGCATTTCAGGCGTGAGTTTTACGCGCAGGGCCGAAATGTCTTCGTTTGAATAAGTAGTTTGGATTTCACCGAGTAATCGTTCGAACGAGTCATAGTCGGACTTATCGATGGGAAGAGGTTGGCCAGCCCTGGGTGCGGGGGTGCCGCCGATCTCACGGAGGCCGCCAAAACTGTGGCCCCTCGCAGGAGGCGCCGCCGCGTAAGCAGACGCTAGCATATTGCGCCGCTGCCACCATGATAAGACCAGTCGCGCTACGATCACGACTAGAATGACCTGCAACAGCAGACCAATGACCGAGGAGAGGCCCGCCATACCACCGAAAAATCCCTGCCCGAACAGCAGGCCAAAGAGACCAGCGCCAAGGAAGCCAGCCGCAATCCCGCCGAACAAGCCGCGACCGCCGAACAAGCCGGGACGAGCTGCAGCTTGGCCCATGGAGGCGGCGCCGCCGGATGGTGTGATCGAATTCTGGATTGGCGCGGCAGTAGGTGCCGTGGGCGTCGCCGGCGGCGCCGAGAACGTGTTCATACCGCGGCTACCGCCTGAAAAGCCGCCACCCGCGCGCGCGTGGGCATCAGCGATAACCAACAAGAACGCGGCCGTGATCGCCGCAAACGCGATCAGCCAGCGATGGTGGAACATTTGCGACATCTTCCTCCCGGGGCCAAATGGCAGTCTTTGATACAATGGGTATGCGCCGGACAGCTTGTAAGTCTCGGCCGGCCGGAAGCTACGCGAAAATACGTGAGTCTGCTCAATTAAATCCAAATAGGCCCTTCGGCTCTCCGCCCAAAAGCCGACGTTCGGTCGCAACGCACTAATGACGCGCGGGGCCAGTGGCAGACATCCAGACCAACTCCAGACCCGGCCCCGTGTTCGCTACTGCTGGTTTCAAAGTGAGCAGTTTTGCTCAGACACCGCCCTCTGCGACGCTACGCTACGGCAGGTGAATGTGAAGAAGGGATAGATCACATGAAGACAACCTTTGCGTTTTTTGCAGTTCTCATCAGCTTGGGTCTAACATCCTCAATTGTGCCCGCACGGGCCGATGCGGATGACGCCGCCTGGATCAAGAAATGCGTTAATGACAACAAGAGAGAAGGCGCAACTTCGGAAGTGGTCACCGCGTATTGCTCGTGCATGAACGGCACGATGTCGTCGAGCGAAACCCTTTCAGTCACTGCCTGGGAAAAGTCGCATTCAGTCGAAACGGCGACGTGCGACAAGGAATCCGGCTGGAAGTAAGTCCCCACCATTTCGCAGCAAAGGGCCGGACTGTCCGGCCCCTCCAACTAGACCGATTGATCACGGAGCCTGCCCACAGCCGAGGTCATTCACGTCATCTCGACCGAAAGCTGCGCACTTCCGCTTCGCCAATAAGTTTAAGATATTTTGCCGTCCCGCCACAATCAAGATAAGACGAGGCCGCACAGAAAGCACCAATGGCCGTCACATACTACGTTGCCCTGCCTTTTGTGAGGACCGAAGAGGGCGTTGCGCCTGGCGAAGCGCAAGAGATGCCCAACGAAGGGGCCGCGATCCGGCGCGCCGAATTGATGTCGCGAGATCCGGGTAACGCAGGCGCACTGGCGTTCAAGCGCAGCGGCGACCCGAACATGGGAAATTTCGCCGACGCTACAATTTTGAAATCATTCGGCGAGGTGTCGAAGAACTTGGACGAATTATGAGGGCTTGAGTCCGGTCCCGGCGCACCTCTGACATTTCACGATTTTATCTCCCTTCTTGAGCGTGCCCTTACCCTCGCAATTTTTGCACGGCTTCTTCTTTTCTCCGACGCTCTTCCGCATGATGTCCTCCAATTCCATCGCCCGACTGAACGAGGAAGCAACGCGCAATAAGGCCACTTGGCAATATTCGCAAGAACCGTCATCGCGACTGCGACCGCTCAGCGATCGTCCCAAGGCGTGCCGGCGATCGCCTCTTTTGTAGTTGAACAGGCGACGGGACTGCGCACTCCGGGGTTCTTCTCCACTCGGAAAGACCATCCAGCCCACGACGATGTCATTAAGAATGCCTTGCTCGCCCTTTTTGTTGTTCCGCTCCTAACGGCGCCACGACCCAAAAAATGATTCCGCCAAAGTGGCCAATGACGGCGGTACGGCGGCATAGGCTGGGCAAAAAACGTCGGGGATGATATGAATGGTCCCTGCCTTTTTCACCGCGCGAAACGCGCACCCTTTCATAGGAGCGGACGCAAATGAGAGCCCCAGTATTCGTCGTTGCGTGTGTAACTTTGACCGCGGTTGTTGCGTTCGCTTCGACTACTTTGGCGCAAACGAAAACCGTCAAGGAATGCCAGAGTGAATGGCGAGCCAACAAAGCGGACAACGAAGCTAAGGGGATCAAGGAAAAGGACTACGTCGCACAGTGCCGCGGTGCACTGACCCCCGTTGCCGCTCCCAAAGAGGCACCAGCCACGCCCCCCGCGGCTGCACCACAAGAAGCGGCTCCCAAAAACGGAAAGACCGCCAAAGAGTGCGGGGCCGAATGGACTGCGAACAAAGCCGATAATCAGGCGAAAGGTATTACCAAGAAGCAATACGTCGCACAGTGCCGCACCGGTAGCGTCGCGGTAGCACCGACGCCGGTTCCAGAGGCGGCCCCGCCTCCGTCGCCCCCCGCTAAAAGGTTGCCGACTGCGACCAGTGCGCCGCCACCCGCAGCGCCAATAGCGCCGACCGGAGCAGGCCAATATCGCACCGAGGCAGAGGCCAGAGGGCACTGCCCCACGGACACCGTTGTGTGGGTCAATCTGAAATCAAAAATTTATCACTTCACCGGAACAAAGAACTACGGAAACACCAAGCTAGGCGCTTACGCCTGTGAGAGGGAGGCCGTAGCGCAAGGCGATCGTGCGTCGAAAACCGAAAAGCATCCATGATGGAACTGATTGGCGCGGGCCCTCGAAGGCATTTCATAGCAGCCCGGGTTGCCGTCGGTAGGTGCTTCGACCGAACACTATCGGCGGCCTAGCCCGGGCTATCTTCAGCGACTTCTAAAGTTTCACAGCTCCGCGCCAGCCGACGGGCGATAAGATGGTTTGTTCGTAAACTGAGTCAAGTACTCGCAAATTTGGCGTGCCGCGCCGTTCGCTCAACGTCCGGCAGTGGGCATTGCGCGCATCATGCAATGTGGGTGGTACAAGCAAGTCCGCGTCAAAGATCTCGACAGTCACGCGACCAAAGCCGTTCTTGTCAGCCGAGCTCTGCTAGTCAAGATCAAGCGGGATATTGAGAACCAGATCCGTGGGCTCCTCAAGAATCTCGGGCTCGTCATCGGTCGTGCAAAGATGAATGTTTTTGCCGTGCGCGCCGCGCAGCTAGCCGAGTCTCGGCCAGAACTCGCTGCCGCGGTAGAACCGCTGCTCAAAGCACGCGAGGCTATCGAGCGGCAGATTGCAGACCTCGACCGCAAGGTGATGCGGCTAGCACGCAATGATGCTCAAGTTCGACGGTTCATGACAGCACCAGGCGTCGGGGCCATCACGGCTCTTTGCTTTCTTGCAACAGTCGATGACCCCACCCGCTTCAAGAGATCGAGAAGCGTCGGAGCCTATGTTGGACTGACGACTCGACGATACGCATCCGGCGAGATCGACTGGACGGGCCGAATCTCGAAATGCGGCGATGCGATGCTGCGAAGTTACCTCTACGAGGCAGCCAATGTCCTGCTCACCCGCGTGGCAAAGTGGTCGACGCTTAAAGCCTGGGGCATCCGGCTTGCGAAGCGAAGTGGGCTGCGCAAAGCCAAAGTTGCGGTCGCTCGAAAGCTTGCCGTCATTCTGCACCGAATGTGGATCGAAGGCACCGAATTCAACTGGTCATCAAAGGAGGTCGCTAATCAGCCTGCGTAGCAGGTCAACCGAGTTCCCGCCGACCAGCGGGAACGAACGTCCCTGCCGGGACGCTGGCGTTGGTGAGATCGCTCTTGGTTTTGCGATGCTCGAGAGAGCAAAGCGCGCTTCACACATTGATCCACCAGCGTCATCTTACGCCATCATGCGGAGGGCACGCCCCTACCGCGGAGAGAACCCTGCACCCGGCAAGGATGCTCACGGAGGCTTGACCCCTGGCCCGGAATTAGAGAACAGCCTAGGTCATGAACGACCGGTTTGGGATTTTCGTGTGATATCTGCTTGTCCCCCGATAGCGAGCAGATCGATGTGTCGCACTAAGTGATTCGACCGGCAAAAAAAGAAAGTTGCGTGACTTAAGGGCCGGAACCACCGGCCAACTAAAGGAACAAGGCCCGCTGCTTCTGGCGTGTTATCTTGTGCCGTCAATCGACAAAGGGACTAAACATATGCCGGACAACATCCGCTTCTCGAACCCCGATACGATGCAGGAGCCGCCGGGCTACAGTCACGTCGTGGAAATCATAGGACCGGGCCGCATCGTCTACTTTGCCGGTCAGCTCGGCATAGATAAGTCCGGCAGGATGGGCGCCAACGCTCGCGAGCAGGTGGAAATCGCGTTCGAAAACGTAAAAGCGGCGCTCGCCTCTGTCGGCGCCAGTTTTGAACATGTCGTCAAACTCAACAATTACGTGGTCGATATTAGCGCCAATCTCGCGCATTACCGCGAAGTGCGGGACAAGTACGTGAACACAGTTTCCCCGCCAGCCAGTACCACAGTCGGTGTGCCGCAACTGGCGCGTCCTGGGGCGTTATTCGAGGTCGAGGCCATCGCTATATTGCCGCCGCCGAAATGACGGCAATCGGAGCTACCGGCGGCGGCGAGTAGGCGACGCAATGTCAAAACGCAGCCCGTCCACTTCGGACGCAATTTCAGGGCCGCCCGTGCGCAACCAGCGCGAGAGCCGGCAAAGGCGATCACCCGGAACACTATCGTTTTTCGCTAGGTGATCTGTTCGCAGGAGGGTTCTCCGGATGTTATATACGTGGCATTAGAACGTTCCGATCTGCTGTGGGAAATCGGATTTGGCGCTGCCCAGCAGCGCACTGGTCGGAGGAAACAAGGAGGAAACGATGAACATCGCTGCCAAAGCCGCTCCTGCCCCGTCGGATGTTCTCCGTCTGCATCATTTCGCCTATCGTTGCCGCGACGCGGAAGAAACCCGTCAATTTTATGAAGACGTGCTCGGCCTGCCGCTCGTCCACGTAGTCAAGGAATCTTTTGTGCCGAGCACCGGCGAGAAGTCGCCGTTCGTGCATCTGTTCTTCGAACTCAAGGACGGGTCGTGCATCGCCTTCTTCGACCTAGGAGATAACGTGAAGCCCGCGCCATCGCCAAATACGCCGGCCTGGGTCAATCACTTGGCGCTCAAGGTCCCGTCGCTGAAGGACGTGGAGATCATGAAAGCGCGGCTTGAGGCGAATGGCATCAACGTCGTCGGTATTACCGATCATGGCTTCGTCAAGTCGATTTACTTCTTTGATCCGAACGGCATCCGGCTCGAATTCACCGCCGAAACCGTCAGCCAGGAAGAATTGAAGGGGTACGCGCGCAACGCGCACGCAGCCCTTGCGGCCTGGACCAAGGAAAAAGCCGCGTCTGGCGTCGCCGCTAAAGTCTGACACTGTCAACTCTTTCTGAATCCCAGCGTCGGGACGCGCGAGTGCGCGTCTCGCGGAGATTTGCATGACAAACGCCGCCGAATGGGATCGCATTCCCGTCATCATCTCATTCGCTGAAGCCAAGCAGATGGTCGAGACCTATGGGTTCGCCGGAACCCAGGGGCAGACGGTGCTCGAAGGCCAGCGGCTACTGCCACGTGGAAAGCCGTCGGATACTGTGTTTGTGTTCATGCACCCTTCGACGACGCTGCATCTGATGCCGATGCCGACCGCCCTCGCGAATGCGGGACTTCACGTGCTGTGCTGCGGCAGCCGTTATGCCAAGAACGACAGCCCGCTGATCATGGAGAAAGTGGCCTACGATCTGGGTCAATATATCCGTCACGCGCGCGAGGCGCTGGGCTATCGTCGTGTGATCCTCGTCGGATGGTCTGGCGGGGGATCATTGTCGCTCTTCTATCAGGGGCAGGCTGAGAATCCGACGATCACACACACGCCGGCCGGCGACCCCTACGACCTGACGCAAGCGGGACTGCCGCGCGCCGACGGGATCATCTTCATCGCGGCGCATTTGAGCAGGGCGGAAACGCTCACCGAATGGATCGACCCGTCGGTCCGCGAAGAACTGGACCCGGACAATCGCGAGCTCGCGCTCGATATCTACAACGCCAAATGTCCCAACAAGCCGCCGTTCGACAAAGATTTCGTCGCCGCTTTTCGCGCCGCACAGGTCGCGCGCAACCGCAAGATCACCGCCTGGGCGCTCGACAAGCTGGAGTTTCTTAAAAAGAAGAACGACGGCGAGATGGAGCGTGGCTTCGTCATTCACCGCACCATGTGCGACGTGCGCTGGATCGATGCCAGCATTGATCCAAATGGCCGCAAGCCCAACTGGTGTTATCTCGGCGATCCGCGCATCGCCAATTCGGCGCCGGCGGGTCTCGCCCGCTATTCATCGCTGCGCTCCTGGTTGTCGCAATGGTCCTATGACAAGTCCAACGCCAAGGGTCCGGTGAACGCGGCACTGGTGAAAACGGCGCCGGTCCTGCAGATCGTGAATCAGGCCGACGATGCGGTGCCGGCAACGCATAACCCGGCAATCCGTGCCGCGCTTGGAACGGACGACAAAGAATACGTCGAGATCATGGGCGCCACCCATTACTACGCGAACCAGCCGCAACAGGTCGCCGAGTGCATCTCCGCGGTGACGGACTGGAGCCGTCGCAAAGGGCTGCTCACCGCGTGAGCGCGATCAGCCTCGACGGCCGCGTCGCGCTGGTGACGGGCGCCGGGCGAGGGCTTGGCCGCGCCTATGCGCTGGAGTTGGCAAAGCGTGGCGCTGCGATCGTGGTGAACGATCCGGGCGTCAATATACGTGGCGACGATGCGGGCGATCGGGCACTCGCTGACACGGTCGTCGCCAAGATCACGGCGGCCGGCGGCAACGCGATTGCGGATTACGGCAGCGTCGCCGATCCGGAGGCGGCAGCGGCGATGGTGCAGGGTGCGATCGACGCCTTCGGTACGCTCGATATCGTGGTCAACAATGCCGGCAACAACCGGCGCCACACCTTTGCCGAAACGACGCTCGAAGACTTGCGCAACGTGATTGACGTTCATTTGGTCGGCTCGTTTCTGATCACCAAGGCTGCGTGGCCGACCCTTGCGGCCAAGCGCTACGGCCGTATCGTGTTCACGACGAGCCAGGTCGGCTTTTATGGCAAGGTCGACAGCGTGGCATACGGCATGGCAAAGGCAGGCGTCGTCGGACTGATGCACGGCGTGCGGCTCTCCGCTGAGCCGCTCGGCATCAAGGTGAATTGCATTGCGCCATTCGCGCTGACCCGGCTCGGCGACATATTTCCAAAAGACATTGCCGATTACATCGATCCCGCGCAGGTGGCCTCCGCCATCGTGCTGCTGTGCAGCGAGAGGTGTCCGGTATCGGGCGAGATCGTCATCGCCGGCGGCGGACATTTCGCGACTGCGCGAACTCTCGAAAGCCGCGGGATCGACATCGACAATCCGGCCGAGGTGTCTGCGGAAGCGATCGCGGCGCGTTTCATCGAAATTTCCGGCATGCGTGACCCGTTGCTCTTTCCCGACGCGCTCGAGGCGGTCGGCGCGACTTTCAACCGCGTCAAATCGCTCGCGGCGAAAAGAAGTTAGCCGCCGAGATAGGCCGCGCGGATTTCGGGATTTTCGACCAGGTCCGCAGACGCGCCGTGGAGGCGGATTTCGCCGTTCTCAAGGACGTAGCCGTATTGGCTTGCCGCGAGCGCCACCTGCGCGTTCTGCTCGACCAGCAGAATTGGTACGCCGTCGCTGTTGATGCGCGTCAAGATCGCAAACACCTGCTCGATCAGCACTGGCGACAGGCCAAGGCTCGGCTCATCCATCAATAGAAGCTTTGGCCGCGCCATCAGCGCACGGCCGATCATGAGCATTTGCTGTTCGCCTCCCGAGAGCGTTCCCGCCGGCTGCCTCGCGCGCTCCTTCAGCCGCGGGAAATAATCGTAGACCCGCGCGAACAGATCAGTGACGCCCTTGCGGTTCAGCCAGCACCCGAGCAGTAGATTGTCAGTCACCGTCATATCCGGAAAAATCTCACGTCCCTCGGGCACCTGCACGATGCCGCGCGCGACGATCCTGTCGATGTTGAGCCCGGTGATGTCTTCATTTTCAAAGCGGACGCGGCCCGCCGCGAGGGGCACGACGCCGGAAATGCAATTGAGCGTGGTGGACTTGCCGGCGCCGTTTGCGCCGAGCAGGCATACGATCTGTCCCGCCGATACAGTGAGCGATACGGCCTCGAGCGCATGGATCGCGCCGTATCGGGCCGAAATATGCTCGATCTCAAGCACCCGCGCCCCTTCCCAGATAGGCTTCAATGACCACCGCATTGTTGCGGATGTCGGCCGGCGATCCTTCAGCGATCTTCTCACCGAAATTCAGCACCGTGATCCGGTCAGCAACCGCCATGACAAGCTGCATCACGTGTTCGACAAGAATTATCGTGATGTTCTGCTTGCGCACGAGATCGACAAGAAGCGCGTCCAGAGCCGCAATCTCGCGGTTGCGCAGACCTGCCGCCGGCTCGTCCAACAGAATGAGCTTTGGTTTTGCTGCAAGAGCGCGCGCGAGGTCGAGCATCTTTTGATGACCGAAGTCGAGTTGCTCAGCCGGAGTGTTCCGGTAGCCGGTGAGTCCGGTACGTTCGAGCAGCGCGTCGGCTTCGGCAAGCGCGCCCCTTTCGACACGAGCGCGTTTAGCGCCGGGCCCAAGAGGAAAATACGATGGCGTGCGCGCCGCCATGCCGATGAGGACGTTCTCCAGAACGGTGAGACTGCGGCAAAGCTCGATATTCTGGAACGTGCGCGCAATGCCGCATCCGGCGATACCGTGTGCCGGAACCCGCAACAGTGAACGGCCGTCGAAGATGATGTCGCCTTCAGAGGGGCGGTGGAAGCGCGAAATGCAATTAAAGACGGTGGACTTGCCGGCGCCATTCGGCCCGATGAGCGCGTGGATTGCGCCTTGGGCGACGTCCATCGAAAAGCGATTGAGCGCGCGCAGGCCGCCGAAGCGGACACTGATGTCACGCAGCGCGAAAAACGGTTCGCTCATCGCCGCCCCCGGCGCGCAGTGACAAAGCCCCAGATGCCGCGTGGCATGAACGTGACGGCGAGAATGAGGACCAGGCCGTAGACAAGCTCCTGCCAGATCAGAAGACTACGCATCGTCGTTCGCATCACTTCCGGGAGAAGGCCGAGCAGCGCGACACCGATGAGGACGCCGGGAACCGTACCAAGACCACCAACCACGATCATCGAAAGCAACAGCACGATTTGTTGGAAGCCGAACACTTCCGGATTCACGAACGACTGGAACAGCGTGTACATGCCGCCAGCGACGCCCGCGTATACGGCGGAGATCGCGAACGCCCACACCTTGGTACCACGCACATTGATGCCGGATGCGGAGGCGACGTGTTCGCTGTCGCGGATCGCGCACATGGCGCGGCCAAATTTCGAAGTCGTCAGATACATGGCTGCCGCAATCATGACGGCAAGAAGGATCGCCATGACGGGGAAGGCAGCCTGGTCCGTACCCGCGTGGTAGCCGAGAATGTTCGGCGCGGCTATGCGCAGGCCGTCGGGCCCGTTGGTGACCCTGTCCCAAGAGTTGAAGACCCATTGCGCGGCTTCGGCGAAGGCAAACGTCGCGAGCGCCAGATAGACCGTGCGCAACCGCGTCGCTGGCAGTCCGATCAACAAGCCGATTGCGCCGGCCAGCAGCGCAGAGAGCGGCATTCCGAGGATGAACGGTAAGCCGAGCCGGATTTGCAGCAGCGCGGTGCCGTACACGCCGACGCCAAAGAAAGCCACGTGCGCGAATGCGAACTGCCCGGCCCAGCCGAGCAACAGGTCGAGCCCGATCGCCAGTACGGCGAACATCATCAGAAAGTTGCCAAGATAGAGAAAGTATTGCGGCAAAAAGAACGGCAGTAAGAAGCCCGCGAGGAGCAAAAGCAGCAACCAAGCCAGCCGCGATAGAGGTGGGGCGCCGTGCACGTCAAACCTTCTTCGCGCGGACACTGCCGGCGAACAACCCCTGCGGTCGCACCAGAAGTACGATCATGATCACAAGGAACGGTGCGAGCGAGATTGCGCGCGAACTGATATAGACGCCGATCAGGTTCTGCACGATGCCGAGCGCCACACCGCCGACAACGCAGCCGGGAAGACTGACGAACCCGCCGATGATCGCCGCAGCAAGCGCTAGAATGATGATCACTCCCATGTCGGGGGTGAGCAGGAGCTTCGGCGCAAGGAGGATCCCGGCAGTGCCAGCGAGCGCCGCCGCAATCCCCCACGCCGTCATGCTCATCTGGCGCACCGGAATGCCGACCAGTGCGGCGGCTCGCGGATTTTGGCTGGAGGCGCGTAACGCCTTGCCAATCATTGTAAAACTGAAGAACGCCCACAGCGCCGACATAATGACGAGCGCCGCGAGCACAATCGCGACGTCCTGGCGTTGCAGCACGACCGGGCCCAGGAAAATCGGCGCGCCCGAACTAATCGGCGGCAGTCGGCGCACCTCCTCTGTGTATGGAATGAGGCGCACTATTCCCCTCAGTACATAGGAGAGTCCGACTGTTGCGATGATCATTGCAACGAGAACGCTGTGACCCGGTACCGATCGGCCAACCGCACGGCTGAGCACCACGCGGTCAAACAATGCTCCAACAATGAAGATCGCGACCGCTGCGAATGGAAAGATCACGATGTAAGGCAGGCCGAGCCAAAGCAGCGCAAACATGCCGAGGTAGCCGCCCACCATCACCATTTCGCCGGCGGCGAAATTGATGACGTCGCTCGACTTGTAGACGATGACGAGCGAGAGCGCGATCAGCGCATAGACGCAGCCGGTCACAATGCCGCTGGCAATGCCTTGAAGGACGAGTGGCAACATCGACGAGGCACGTCAGCGGTGCACTACATGCCGTCCTTGCCGTTCCAAAAGTAGACGCCGGGCATCAGCTCATGCGTCTTGCCGTCGAATTTGACAAAAATCGATGCCCGATGAGCATCACGCCGATCCGTCGCGAAAGCTATCGGGCCGGCCACGACTTCGCTGTCAAAGTCCAACGTCTGCAGCGCATCGACAAAGCTTTCGCGCGTCACGTCACGCCCGGCTTTTTCGAGCGCCCGCGTCACCGCCATCGCCGATGGCAGGCCGTAAGTCATGAAGGCGCCCGGCGCACGATCCGGGTAATACTGCTTGTACAGCGCCAGCCATTTTTGCTGCTTCGGACCATCGGTCAGATCATTAAGCGGCGAGCCGTAGTAGAAGTTCGCAAACGCGGCATCATTGCCGACATTCTTTGCGAAGGCCGCCGGGACCGGTATGCCCTGCACGGCCTGTGCCAACGGAATTTTCGTCAGGCCGTATTCCGCATATTTTTGTGCAACCAGAACGGCAGGTCCCGGGTATACGGTCGACACGATGACGTCCGGGTTCGCCGCCCTGATGTTGAGCAGCGGCGCTGTCACGTCGGTGATGCGCGGCGAGATCATCTCGGCGGCGACCACTTCGGCGCCCAATCGCGCGGCCACGGCGCGGACCGTCGCGGCATTCGCCGTGCCATAGTCGTCGTCATGCGCGATCAGCGCGATGCGTTTGCCCTTGAGTTGCTCAATGACAAATTCGGTAATTGTTGCTCCCACGGTGCGTTGCGTTCCGCCGAAGGCGCCGAATACGTAGCGGGTCGGCGGGATCACGGCACTATCGCCTGACGCGTTGAGCATGACGTGCGGAACTTTCTCGCGCGTGACGAATTCTTGCGCGGCGACCGCCGCGGCCGTGCATGAGCCGCCATGTACGATGAACGTCTTATCGACCGTGACCAGCTTTTTAACGACTGCGACCGCCTCGTTCGGGTTGCACTTGTCGTCTTCGGTGACGACCCTGATCTTGCGGCCGTAGATGCCGCCTTTCTTGTTCGTTTCCTCGTACCACATCTTCGCCGCTTGTAGAGGATCGAGGCCGAAGGAAGCGAGCGGCCCCGACATCGGGGCGAACAGGCCAATGGTGATTTCGGTGTCGGTGAGGCCCGGATCGGCGGCTCGCGCGCCCGACCCGATTAAAAGCAGTGACGTGGCAGTCGCCGCCACCAAATGCCGCATGCCGCACGTGCTCACGGTTTCCCCCTTGATCTTCTTTTGCAGTTGAAAATAACCGACCAGATCGGCTTTCAAGCGTCAAGTAAAGCATTACGCGCCGCGCCGGGACGAATTCGCGCAGAGGCTGCTGAAGGCGGAGATTGCCACGCTGGCGCCCTACGAAAAAAGCGTCAGATTGGTGTAAAAATGCGCGATGGTCCGAACTGAACATCAGCCATGCCGCGCGTAGCCCTCATCACCGGCGGCGCCAGCGGCATTGGTGCAGCGTGCGCCCGCACGCTTGAGGCCGACGGACTTATTGTAGCCGCGACGGACCGCCATGCCGCACCGTTCCTATTGGATGTAACCGACGAACACGCGGTTGAACGCGGATTCGACGACGTCGAGGCGAAGCTCGGCAAAGTCAGCGTGCTCGTTACCAGCGCCGGTACTATGATCGCACCGACGGAGGGTCGGCCGTCGCTGACACAGATCACCGCGCAAGCCTGGGACGAAACATTTCGTGTCAACGCCCGGGGCACATTTTTCGCCGTACGCGCGCTCTTGCGCCGCCGGATAGGCGATCCGTTGCCACACGGGCGGATCGTCACGATTTCGTCCGCGGCGGGACAGACTGGCGGCCTGCGCGGCGGCGCCGACTACGCAGCTTCCAAGGCCGCCGTACTGGCGTTGACCAAGCTCGCGGCACGCGAGGCTGCGCCGACCGGCATGACCGTGAATTCGATCGCGCCGGGTCCGATCGAGACACCGCTGTTTCGGAGCGTCAATCCGCCTGGCAATGATGGACCGATGCTGGCGAGCGTGCCACTCGGACGGATCGGAACACCTGATGAGATTGCAGCCGCGGTGCGCTTCCTTGTCAGCGAAGCGGCCGGATACATCACCGGCAGCGTGATCGACGTCAATGGCGGCTCACGGATGCAATGATTCCAACGAAAAAGGAGTAGAAAATGGATGCGCCTTTCGTATACGTCGTGAAATTCTGGGTCCATCCTGACGGCGCCGCCGCGATCATGCACTGGCTAGACAGCAAGCACAGTGCCGAAGTGGTTGCGCAACCGGGCTTCCGGTGGCTGCGCCGCGTGAAACTCGACGAAAAAGCCGCCGACAATTGGGATGCGTATATGATGATCTACGGGCTTGAGTCGCGCGAGGCGCTGATGCGCTACTTTGAGAGCCCGGCTCCGAAACAGTATGCTCGGGAACGAGAGCCGTTCGAAAATCACCTGCGCACTGACCGAGCCTGGGGCGAGATCGATTTTCGCATCGGCTAGCGCATGACAGAATTGACGGTGCTCTCGCTCTCGGCGAGCTTGCGCGAAAAGTCCTACAACACGGCGCTGTTGCGCGAGGCGCAGCGGCTTGCGCCGCACGGCATGTCCGTTGTTGATCCGATAGCGACCACGTCTTTGCAGCGCGGCGAATGACGTTATGGGGCCAAATGGCGACATTGCCGGTTGGGTTGAAGTGAAACAGCGCGCTAGCTGGGCCACTCTTTCGTCGTTCGCTCCAAGCTTCTTTCCTTTGGATCGGTATGCGTTCGTGGAGTCTGTACGCGCGCGCAATTCATAAAATCACGGTTCCCTATCAAGGCGGCAATGACGGGTCGTGAAGCTCTCAGACCAGTCAAGATTGGGGCCGTTTGCGGGCAATATGATGCGACACACCGCTTTTGGGAGAGAAATGACCGCGTCGGGGTTTGGCAACCGTCAGAGGCTGCCCTTGCGCGGGAGCAACCGAGGACGCCGCCAGCCAGCGCATGACGTTGCCGCTACGCAGGAGCGGAAGAACATCCTCCGCCGGCATTGGTGCGGCAAAATAGAAACCCTGGGCTTGTCGGCAGCCCCACCCGTACAGCAGGCGCAGCTGGTCTGCCGTTTCCACGCCCTCGGCGAGGATTCCTATTCCCAGCTCGCGTGCCAAGCCGATTGCCGCCTTGACGATCGCGGTGTCGTTGGGTTCCACGCCGATACCCTTCACGAACTCCTGAGCGATCTTGATTCGATCGACCGGAAAGCTCCGAAGGTACAGGAGTGACGAATAGCCCGTGCCGAAATCGTCGATCGCAATCCGGAGCCCGCGCGCACGCAGTCGCTCGACAACGTTGTCGTGCCCACTCGAAGTCCCCATCAGCGCGGTTTCTGTCATCTCAATTTCCAGCAACCCGGGCGGCAAGCCGGTGTCCGCAAGCACAGTATCGATTTCCTTTTCCAGCTCGCGAGGCGCCTTGAACTGGAGCGCTGAAACATTGATCGCCACTGGAGGCAGTGCGACACCGGCTTCCAGCCATCGCTGTGCTTGATGGCAAGCTGAGCGCAAAACCCAATTTCCAAGCATGACGATGAGGCCGCTGCGTTCTGCCGCAGGCAGGAAGTCGCCGGGCAAGAGCACACCCCGCTTCGGGTGATGCCAGCGGACCAGCGCCTCCACCCCGACGAGGCGGCTGGTCTCCATGTCAACTTGAGGCTGGTACACCAGGAACAACTGCCCGGCCGCGATCCCCGCAGACAACTCCGACGTCAGAGTCACGCGTTGGCGCACTTCTGCGTCCATCGCGGCGGTGAAAAACCGATACGTGTGCCGGCCATCCGATTTTGCCCGATAAAGCGCGACGTCCGCGTGTGCGAGAAGCGTTTCGGCATCCGCAGCATCCAACTCGTAGGTGGCGACGCCGATGCTGACTCCTGATTGGATTTGGTTATCGTCAAGCAGAAAGGGCTCGGCCATGATTTGCAGGAGTTTATCCGCCAGCACCCCAGCATCTGTCGGATCACCGATGTCTGCCATCAACAAGGCGAATTCGTCGCCGCCAAATCGCGCGAGAGTATCAGTCGCTCTCACGGTCGCCTGCAACCGTTCGGCGACCGACTGGAGTAGCCGGTCCCCGATAGGGTGTCCAAGCGTGTCATTGACATCCTTGAAGTGATCAAGATCGAGATAAAGCACCGCGAAGCTGCGTTCGCCTCGGCGCGCACGCTCGATGGCACGCGCAATCTCGGCGACGAATACGCCGCGATTGGCCAATCCGGTCAGGAGATCGAACTGCGCCATCCTCTTGAGCTGGCCTTCGGCATCTTTGCGCCGCGAAATTTCGCGGGCCGTCGACAGCAGTAAATCCCGTCCCGCGAAGTTGGCCCGCTGTATCGAGACTTCCACCCAAAGCGATCGGCCGTCCTTGGTCCTGACGCGCCAGTCGAACGTTTGCGGCGTCCCGGCCCGCGCCTTCTGCACCTCGGTCCAGAAGTTCGGGCCGGTGTATGGCGTCTCGTTTTCCGAGAGTTCCCCAATCTTCAGGCTTAGCAATTCGTCGCGCGTGTAGCCGAGCATCTCGCAAGCACGGTGGTTGACCTCGACGATAGCGCCGGTCTCGAAGTCGCGGACAAATATGAGGTCACTGACCGAGTCGAAGATGGTACGGAAGCGCTCCTCGCTTTGAAGCAAAGCCAATTGCGCGTTCTTGAGATTGGTAATGTCCTGTACCACCCCGATCAGGCCGGTCACTTCGCCTGCTTCAGACCGGAACGGGAAGAAATTTGCCAACCAGTAACGCTGGGCGTCTGGCGCCGCCGCAGTTACACCTTGAATTTCCGCGTTCAGCACGGGCTCGCCGCGCTCATAGACCGGCCGGTGTAACTCCAAGACCTCGTCCGCAAGTCCGGGAATGATCTCACGCAAGGTGCGGCCGATATGGGCGCTGACGGGGCGTCCATTTATCTCCGCCATATGCTCGTTGATCCGCACGAACCGGTGGTCGCTATCCATGAAACAAAGACCCACCGGCGAATACCGGTAGATTTGCTCGATTTCGTTGAGTACGGCCTTGCTCTCGGCCACCGCGGTCCGCAGTTCGCGATTGGCGGCGGCTTGCTCAAGTCGCAGGCGCACCGTCTCGATAATCCAGCGGTTGATGTGGCGTCCCATCAGCGCGACGACCACGGCGTAGGCGGCGAGCATGAGGCCCATGGCCACCGAGGTGCGGTCGCCTTTCAGCAAATAACAAACGACTTGAGGAACGACGGCAGGCAGCGTGAAGGCGAGAAAGGCCGGCAGATACGCCGATTGTTGGAAAACCGCGCCGACCGTCATCCCGCCAACTGCAAACGCGACGATGACGTGGGCAACAGGATCAGGCGATACGAAAACGACGGATGCGGAGAGGCCCCAAAGAAAACCTGTCGCGCCGGCTCCGACAGTAAAGCGTCTGGCCCAGTTAACCTTGTGTTGGCTCTCGCAAGGTTGCAGCAGAAAACGTACGCGATCCCCGAACCGCGCGCCGACGACGAGGCAGAACAGCCCAACCCACACCAGGAGAACCCAGGGCGGGTAAGCTGGCCAGAGCACGACCGCGAGAATTGATGCGTTGATCGGATTGGCCAGCATGATCGCAGGCGCTTGATAGAGCACCTTGATCTGTTCGGCGCGGACCGCGGCCAACACTGGTCCCTCCGGCATAGTCGGGTTGCGCTCAAAACGCGATTTGTCGCGCATTGGATCCACATATGCACCGCGGCCATTCTTACGAGCCAACGTGCCAGGCGTACGGCGCCAAATCAGTATGCTGAAGCGCGGTTAATTATTGCAGCCACGGTTAGGATCGGGCCAGAAAGATGCCCCACCTTAGGGTTTACGAAACGTGTTCCAAAGGCGGGCGGCATTGTCGGGTCGTCGGCCCGATCAGCAGCTGACGACGTGATCATTAGATCGGCGATTGCCGTTGAAGCAAGTCGACGGCGATTCAAAAAACTGGCGACCAACAATGCCAGTTCATCAATATCAAATTCGTGGCCGGTCCGAAGTTCCTGGTTCTGTTGGTTAAGCTCCGACGCATTGGCAAATGGTACGGACCGAGAAAGCAGGAACGAGCCGCCGGTTCCGCTTCGGGACAATTTTCTCATCCCATTCAACCGTCCACTAATCGGCTCGTGCTATCCCGAACGCGCCCCGGCATTGGAACTCCTGCCCGTGCTTTGCCGGTGCACTGCCAAAGAGGCTCGGTTCCTGCCCTGGGGTCGAGCCTCTATCACTCTATTCGCGTGACGGTGCGTTTACGAACCCAGCTTGTTGTTGACCGCTCCTATTCGGCTTGGCTACCGATAGTAGTACGTCATCATCGCCGTATTTGTTGCCGAATTTCACAGCAATCGGGTGGCATTCCTTAGGACAGCCAACACTGAACTTTTTGGTGACAAGTCTCCCTTCCGGAAAACATTTCCTTTTGGATCCTACCGCGGAATAGATCCTCTAGGCACCCTTATCTACCTGGCTTGTTCCACCAGTGATTTCGTGGCTGGGCAGACGATCATCGTCGATGGCGGCGGCACACGCATTGAAGACGCCCGCTTGGTTAGCCCGCTCCGATTTGACTGTGCTTGAATTCTAGGATCGAGTCCCTGAACGACGATCTTCCTCGGAGGTACGCTGGAATTTGCACCGGGGAGTCACGTTGGCGCGTCGTGGCAAGCGCCGTTCTGCTACCAATCGCTGCTACGACCACTGCCATCTAGCGCATTCAACCGACAAGGACCCAAACATGCTCAACAACGTCCGTTTTTCCAATCCGGACACCATGCAGAAGCCGCCAGGCTACAGTCACGTTGTGGAAGTGACCGGACCAGGCCGCACAGTCTATTTTACCGGCCAACTCGGAATCGACAAGTCTGGCAAGATGGGTGCGAAAGCACGCGAACAGATAGACATGGCATTCCAGAATTTGAAGGCCGCGCTGGACTCAGTCGGCGCTGGTTTCGAGCATGTTGTTAAGCTCAACAACTATGTGGTCGATATTGACGAGAATCTCGCGCATTACCGTGAGGTGCGAAACAAATATGTGAATAAAAGCTCGCCGCCGGCTAGCACTACAATTGGCGTCCCGCAGCTAGCACGCCCAGGGGCTTTATTCGAGGTCGAAGCGATCGCGATATTGCCGCCGAAATGACCCCGCTCCGTTTCCTTCCGGGTATTCGGTGCTCAGGTGTTGATCATGGGAAGTCGATTTGACGTCGTGGGGCCGCAAACCCTTCCGGCAACTGTGATACTCACGGAGATGCAAAGCGGTCGCTAAGCGTCGAGCTTGGCCAACAGCTGCTTGAGTGCCGCCTTCCCCGCTTTGTTAGCGCCTGCCATGGTGCGAAAGAATATCGGCGACTGCCCTATAGAGCCCGATCTACCGGCGCGATAAATCTCCCACCTCCATGGGTTCGGAGGGCGGCCCCTATGCTTCACGACAACCGAATAGTCGGCGTCATCGAAACCAACTTTATCTAGCATGCTCAACCCTTTTAGGCTCGCAGTCGGCGTCTCGGCACCCGAACTGTCGATGCCGATATGCTCAGTGGAGTTGGGCAATTGGTCTGACCTTGATAGATTGTCACCTTCTGCGGCCAATGAGATACCGCCCCGTTCCGGAAAAATCGCACGGTTCGTCCAGGGCGGGAAGTGCTCTCATTCAACGGTGTACGGGCCGACAGAGAGCAAAATCTGGAGGGCGATCCATCAAACCGCTTTTCTTACAGCGTCGAATCATATCCTCCTCACTAGCGTATTTCACGCCATCCGGAGGGAACTATCATGGCGTTGTCAGGCGAAGCAAAAAAATCAATTGCTGCGGCGAAGACCAGCCGTCCGGTAACGATCAAGCATCTTGCCGCGGCTTTGGCAGAGGAGCATCAACTGACGAAACGGGGCGGTGAAGCTATCCTCGGCGATTTGGTCTGCATGATTACAAAGCATCTAAAGAAGGGCGAACGAGTCCGCATCGCGGGCCTCGGCATCTTACAAGTCAGAAAACGGGCAGCCCGCATGGGCCGTAATCCGGGAACTGGCGAAGCGATCAAGATCAAGGCAAGCAAGAAAGTCGCATTCCGGGCAGCCAAGGATTTGAAGATGGCGGTCTAAGCCACAAGGCACTTGCATTGCCCCGTTCCGGCATCATTTGATGTCCAGCGGCTTGCCGTCCAAATCTTCCGCCCGCTCGACTTTGATGAGTACTGCGAACCCCTTCTTCTGCAGATCGCGATCCTTTTCCGGCTGAACGAGCCGCTTCCAGATTTCTTCGTAGACCGGGCCCGAACTGTAGATCTTTGCGGTTCCGTAGAAGCGCGCGATACCGCCCTTGGGCAGCAGACCGGCCTCGCGCAGAGCAATCTTGCGCAGGAAAATCGTGACCTTAGTTCCGTCCGTCAGACTGGCGTTGACTGAGCCCTTACCTCTCTCCCAAAGGGCTAAGTGCTCGTCATCGTAGACCATTGTACTGCCGCGCGGGCTTACCTGCGCGAACCCGTCCGGCAACACGGTGGCCACCAAACACACATTGGCCGGGAACGCCGTATTGATGTGCTCGTGCAGCGGTTTTGGAATGATGGCCAAGATAAGCTCCTATTTGCGGCATCGCGAGCAGTTGGTCCGAGATTTCCAGGTGCGGCGGGACTGCGCTGCCGAGCAAGCACCGACGTCTGATCATCAGCGCTCCCTCTGAGTTATTCTTGTCTATAGTTGCTCCACCGCTGCGCGATGTAGCCGAAGCAATTCCGGAACGGTGTCAGGCGGCCGTCGTCCAAACCCACATTCGGTTGCGATTCCGAAATTCGACACAACCCGCTCTGCTGCCGCGGCTCTGCGCTTTGCGCCTTCAATCCCATCCGTGAGATGGATGAGACCGAGATAGAGTTCGGTGCCGGATTTTAACCGGAGATTGTGTAGTGGCGAATAATATGACTCGTCGTCGCGGTCGCGCGGCACTGGCATATGTAGCCACGTGATTGGCCGCTGAATCGCAGTCGTGAGGCGGTGATAAAGATCGACCATTCGTCCTGTGTCCGTCGGCTCGCGAACATGCTTGTGGCCAGGGTCGCCGTAGCAAAGGTGAATGCCAAGTTCAACATAGGTAGGAACGCGATTGCCTAGTCGCGCGAAAGCTTCCACCAGTTCCTCAATTGGATAGGCGTTCTGCAGCTCCGGCACTTCGAGGAAAGTGTGCATTTCCGTGGCGATGTCGATTTGGATCGCCAGATCGCCATGGGGGATAGCACGGGTGATCTCGTCGAGTTCCTCCAGCAACCGCCGCTCATAGAACGGCCAAATGCGACGCACCTCAGACGCTATGAAGAAGGCGTATACGACGGCGAGCGGTGTAGGTAAGCAGACCTGGAATCGCACCTGGGTAGGAATCTTCCCGAGGCCTTGCAGGCGCTTGAAGATTTTATAGGAATTTAGAGCACTGTGGGCATAGCCAAGGCGACTGAATTTGACGTCCTCGGGCTTAAGCCCCTCCCTTATCTTGTACCTGGGATTTCTTATGCCGCCTTGGAGTTGACGTTCGCCGCCAACCTCCAGTCCTTGCGAATTCCTCATCGGCTCACCTTGGCAGACGATCCACAATGAGCGGGGACCAGTCTCACCGTCGGGTATTCGTTTGACGAATTTGCCCAACTCCAAGCTCACCGCCTCGAAAACTTCTTCCGCCGAAGCCAGCGGGATGCTGCCAAGGAGTAAGACTAATCGCTCCTTCTGTTTACTTATCATGGACGTCTGCCTTTATCGATTATTCGGGTTAGGTACCTCTTACGGAGAAGGATTGCGACCGAGTTTTTGCGCACTGGTGTTGGTTATCGGTTGCCTATAATCCCAGATATGCCTTCCGCACGCGGTCATCATCGGCGACGTCGGCAGACGCGCCCGACAAAGCGACCTCGCCATTCTCCAGCACCGTAGCAAATTCCGCGAGCTCAAGGGATTCCGCAACATTCTGCTCGATGAGCAAAACTGTTTTTCCCGAGTTCTTGAGTTCGAGAATGGCGGCAAAAATGGTCTCGACCATCAGCGGGGCCAATCCAAGCGAAGGTTCGTCGAACATGATCAATCTCGGACTGCTCATCAGGCAGCGGCCGATTGCCAGCATCTGCTGCTCGCCGCCGGACAAAGTTCCCGCCTTCTGTTTGCGACGCTCGGCCAACCGCGGAAACATGTCAAAGGCGCGTTGCCGGTTGACCCTGAACGAATTGGCGGATCGCCGCAGCGCGCCGCCCAGTTGCAAGTTTTCGTCTACTGTCAGATTAGGGAATATCTGGCGTCCTTCGGCGACTTGGCCAATGCCGAGCTCGCAGGTTTCACTTGATTCCCAGCCGGTGATGTCGGTTCCGTCGAATACGATCCGTCCGCGTTTGGGTCTGATCATGCCGGCGATCGTTCGAACTAATGTGGTTTTGCCGGCCCCGTTAGCGCCGACGATCGCGGTGAGGCTGTTGTTCGGTACATTAAAGCTGACGCCGTTCAGCGCGCGCGCTTCTCCATAGCTTACTTCGAGGTCGCGGACATCCAGCAACGCCTCAGTCATGCGAGCTTTGTCCTTTTGCCCAGATAACTTTCGATTACCTTTGGATCGGCGCCAATCTCGGAAGGTTTTCCTTCGGCCAGCTTCTCGCCGTGATGCAGAACGACAACGCGATCGGCTAGAGCCATGACCACGCGCATGATGTGCTCAATCAGGAGAATGGTCATGCCCTCCGCTTTCAAACTGCCAATGATGTCGACGATCCGATCGCTTTCGGCTGTTCGCAAACCGGCCATGACCTCGTCCAACAGCAAAAGCCGCGGGCCCGCCGCTATCGCCCGCGCGAGTTCGAGCATTTTGCGGTCGGGAAGCGTAAGGCTGCCGGCAAGAGCGTTGGCTTTGCTCTGCAGGCCTACCCGAACGATCGAGCGAGAAGCTGTGTCCATGGCCTGACTGACGTCGGCGGTGCGCGCGAAGGCGCCTATCATGGCGTTTTCCAGCACCGTCATCGTGCGCATCGGTCGCACGATCTGGAAAGTCCGTATCAGGCCTTTCATCGCAATCTGCTCCGGCGGCAACCCAGCGATGATTTCACCGCCAAGCATCACGCTGCCGGCCGTTGGCCGCAACGCACCAGAGATCATATTGAAGCACGTGGTCTTGCCGGCGCCGTTGGGGCCAATCAAAGCGACGATTTCGTTGTTGGCAACATCGAACGAAACATCTCTGACGGCGGTGAGGCCGCGGAATGACTTGGTCAGGGCGCGAACTTGAAGCATCAGGCGGGACGCGTGGATCTGACGACCCGCACGACGCGTGGCCAAATACCGTCAGGCAGGAAAGCGATCACGGCGAGAATGACGACCCCGTAAATCAATGTGTTAACGCCGTAATAGCCGGTGCGCTGGCCCAGCACGTTGGCGAACTCCATCAATGGCACAACAAAAAAAGCTCCTATGACGGACCCAAATGGCGAGCCGAGGCCGCCGACGATCGGCGCAATCAAGACTTCAATGGACAGTTGTAGGCGCATCGTGGAGTTGGGAAACAGGCTGCCCTGCATCAAACCAAAAAGACCGCCTCCGAGACCGGCCAGGCCGGCGCTGATGGTTACCGCCAATACTTTGCTTCGCAGTGCTGGAACGCCGAGCGCGCGTGCTGCGTCTTCGTCCTCACTGATCGCGCGCCAGCGAAAACCCCACCGGGAGGCCAACAAGCGCTGGACCAGAAAATAGGCTGCCGCGATGACCGCGAGAAATGCGAAATATGAAAACAGCGGGCCACCGCGGAGCGTCAGCAATGGTTGATTGGTGTCCGGATTGATCGCCTTGAGAAAGAACCCGCCGGTGCCACCGACGAATTCCCAATTGTCGAACAGCACGCGCACAAGTTCCGCAAAAGCAATCGTCAGCACCGCGAACTGAACGCCGCGCACCGAAAATCGCCCGCCGACCCAACCGATCATGCTGCCGGTAAGCGCTGCAACGCCCGCGCCGGCCGGGATTGCGACCCACGGGGTAATGCCGCCCGACGCGGTCAAAAAGGCTGTCGTATAGGCGCCGAGCCCAAGGAAAAGAGCATGGCCGAGTGACAACAGGCCAGCACTCATCATCAAATTCCAGCTCAGCCCCATCAACGCGTAGAAAAACACCAGCGTTAGGAGGCTGAGCCAAAATGAATCCAACAGCGGTCCGATCCCCGCAACGGCAAGGAAGAAGACGAGTGCCAGCCAGGGCGACCGCTCCAGCGCTCGCTTCACTGGCTCTGCTCCCCAAACAAGCCGTTCGGCCGCCAGATCAAAACGATGGTGAGCAGCGCGTATGAGAACACGGTTTTAAGGGCCGGAGAAAAAATCAGCGCAGCCAGCGCCTCGGACAGCCCAATCATAACCCCGCCGAGCAATGCGCCGGTCAGGCTGCCCAAACCACCGACGATCACGATGATAAAAGCGATTAGAGTGAAATCCGTAGCCAGAAACGGTTGCGTGTCAAAGATCGGCGCAACCAGGGCTCCCGCCGCCCCGGCACAAGCCATACCGATACCGGCAGTCGCTGCATAGACGTTTCGGATGCGGATGCCGATCACCCGCGCTCCGATCAGATTGTCGGCCGCGGCACGGATCGAGCGGCCAAACGACGATTGGCGCATAAAGAGGATCAAACCCGCGATCAGCGCGAGTGCCGTCAGGGCCGCCTGCGAGCGCACGACATCTAGACGCAACGATCCGACCGAATAGGACTGCATGCTTTCAATCATTTCGATCGGTCGCGAATCCGGACCAAACAATACGAGATGCAATCCGGTGATGATTAACGCGAACGAAATGAAAAGGATGAATTGCGCATGCTGCGGTCGCTCAATAAAGGCGTTCACGATGGAGCGCTGCAGCATGTATCCCAGAACGAACAACACGAGCGCTGCCGCCGGCGCAATCATCCAAGGCGAGATCTTGGTCACCGACCAAATCCCGTATCCGATATACATGCCGATGACCACCATCTCGCCGTGAGCAAAATTCACGATGCGCATGACGCCGAATATGATGGTGAGTCCCAGCGCGATCAGCGCATAGACTATGCCGATCAATATTCCGCCGGCGATTACGTTCAGATAGAGCGTCGTCACGGCGCCTACGTTAGCCGGATGCCGGTCCTGAGCTTACCGATCACCGCTTGTCGAACGGTACGAGCGGAAAAACGGCCTTGGCCTCGCTTGCGTCGGCAGGACTTACCACGACCGGCCTGCCGTTCTGATTTTGCAGCATAACAACGCCGATATTGGGATTCTGACCCTTTTCGTCGAATCGGATCGGGCCACCGTAGACGATATGATCTTTGATATCGGTGGTCTTCAGCGCTGCGTGAATCGCCGCCGGCTCATTCGATTTCGCTCGTTTGACGGCATCGGCTGCAATCTGAACAGCCTCAAAGGCAAATGCGGCGTTGAGGTCGAACCGGGCATCCATTTCTTTTTCGAATTGGGCGGCGATTTCGCGAGCGCCGGGCTTGTTCGGATTGTACCAGGGAACACACGACATATAGCCGTCACCATATTTTCCGAGCGCGTCAGTGAAGGCCTTCTCGTAGGGCCCCGGACTTCCGGGACTTATGATTCCCATCGGCGACCAGCTTTGTTTCACCATTTCGCGAATGATCAGGATCGCGTCGCTAACGCGCGTAATCGGCATCAGCAAATCCGCCCCTGTGGCTTTCGCTTTGGCAACTTCAACCGAGAGATCGCGAGCGTGAACGTCGTAGGAAATACGGTCTACTATTTTGATCGGAACTTGCACCTTTTCCCAAACGACATCGACGCCTTTCATAATTCCTTGGCCGAACGTGTCGTTGACGTGAAGAATGACAGCGGTCTTCGGCTCAATGCCGGTCGTCGCTCCCAATTCCTTGATGCGGACGACCGCATTGCCGACCAGCGTTGTCGCCGGAGGAAAGTTGCGGAAAATCTGGGTGAAGCCCTGCTCGGTGATCTGCGGCGCGGAGGCGATGTTGATCAGGAATGGTATCTTCGCCGCTTCCGCCGCCTGCGCGACAGAAATCGTGCTGCCGGAATCATTGGTGCCGATCAGTAGCGTGCAGCCGTCGCGGATCAGCCGTTCAGCGACGACGCGGCCATTTTCGGGTTTGGATTCGGCATCGCCGTAGATGAACTCCATCGGCGGACCACCATTTTCCTTGGCGTAGGTCCCGCCGAATTCATTTCCCTTGCGGGTCTGTTGACCCATAAAAGCCTGGACACCGCTCAAGTAGAGGATGACGCCAATTTTGACGGCGGCGCCTTGGGCGATGACGGTGCGTGGCAGAATGCCAGTGCTGAGGACGCCGGCCCCGGCAGCGAGGACTTGTCTTCGATTGACCGCAATACGCTTGCTCATGCTGATCCCCTTCCCTAAGACCCCGTGCTCACTCGGCAGCTTGGATTGCCGGTTTTGATGTCATCGATGCCGCGCGTTCGGCGTAGACGTCTTCGATGGCCTGGATGATCGGCAGATAACCCGTGCAGCGGCAGAAGTTGCCGCCGAGCTCGGCGCGAATTCGCTCGTGATCGAGGCCTGCAATCCGCGAAAGAATATCGTAAGCGGTCGCCAGCATGCCGGGCGTGCAAAAGCCGCATTGCAAGGCGTGACGGCGATTGAACGCCGTGCGAATGGCCTGCATCAGCGGGTCGTCAAGATAGCCCTCGACTGTGCGCACGTTCGTGCCATCGGCGGCGACCGCCAGCGTAATGCACGAACGGACCGGCTTATCGTTCAGCATCAGCGTACACGCGCCGCACACACCTTGTTCGCAACCCACATGCGTTCCCGTCAGCAGGCAATGATCGCGTACAAAATCGGCGAGCGACAAACGATCATCAACCGGATGCGATATCTTCTCACCATTGATCCGGATGTTGATCGTCTTCATGCGATCAGATCCGCAACGGCGCGTTCGAGGATGGCGCGGTGCATGGTCCAATCGCCTTGATCGATCTGCGCCTCGGTAAGATCAGCCTCGACCACGGCGCGCCGAACTGCCGGCGACGGTCTGTTCCCCTCCGCCGCAAGGAGTTCAGAAGTTTTGCGCATGAGTCTTGGCCGCTCGGCGCGTTGTCCGAGAACGACGCGGGCAAGGCGCCGATCCGGATCGACGACAGCCACGGCCATGGATTGCGCAAAATCGCCGAGCTTTTTGGCGTATTTTGCGTGGCCCCAACAAGCGCCGACGGAGAGCCGTGGCACCAAGACGTGGGTGATGATTTCGCCATCACCAATCGCCGTATCCAAAGGGCCCCTAACGAACTCCGAGACTTTGACCTCGCGCCGACCGGCCGCTCCCGATAGCCGGATTGAGGCGTCCAGCGCAATCGTTGTGGTGAGCCAGTCTGCGGCCGGGTCGGCGTGTGCGATGCTGCCACCGATGGTGCCGCGGTTGCGAACCGCACGGTAGGCAATGCCGCGCGCGACGAACGGCATGAGCCCACGCGTTACATCGGCGACCTCGCCGTCCTCGATCTGCGCGTGCGTAACGCCTGCACCAATCGCCAGAAGGTCACCCTCAATGTTGGCCTGGTGCAATTCGGCGAGGCGGGAGACATCGACAAGCAGTTTCGGTTCCGCTAGTCGCAAGTTGAGCATTGGCCCCAACGATTGTCCGCCCGCAATGACGCGGGCCGCCGCCGAGGAAGTAAAGCTGACCAGTGCCTCCTCCAGCGTGGCGCCGCGCGTGTAAGTAAATTCCGAGGGCTTCATGACGGTTTGGTCGAATTCGCGCGCGCAATAGCCTCGCGAACGCGGCGCGCGGTAACGGGTGTCTCGGACACAATCGCGCCGATCGGTCGCAACGCGTCGTTCACCGCGTTGACGATAGAAGCAGGCGGCCCGATCGCGCCATTTTCGCCGATGCCCTTCATGCCGAACATGGCAAAAGGCGAAGGCGTTTCGAGGAATTCAAGCTTGACCTCGGGCATCGACGACGCTGTGGGAGCAGTATAGTCGGCGAGAGTCGTCGCCGTGGGCTGGCCCATCTCGTCGTACGTGCTTTCTTCGTAGAGAGCGTTTCCGAGCCCATTGGAGAAGCCCCCAATGATTTGCCCCTCGACCAGCAGCGGATTCACTCGCCTTCCGCAATCGGCTACGATCGCATAGTCGAGCACCTCGACGCTGCCGATTTCCGGATCGACCGCAACGACCGCGGCATGAGCGGAATACGCAAAAACTCCCGGGTCATGCGGCTTGTGGCCGGCGGTCACGCTCAGGCCGCCGGGATCCATGTCTGCTGGCAGATCTTCTGGATGATGATACCAGGCGCGACCGATTTCCCCGAATGCCACACTCCCTCGCGGCCCGTGGACCGCGCCGTTCCTGATCTGGGCGTCGCTCGATTTGCATTGCAGCAGATGTGCGCCAATTTTGATGAGCGGTGCTTTCAAAAGTTCACATGCTTCGGCGACCGCTCCGCCGGTCGTCACCATTGAGCGCGAGGTGTAAGTGCCGGTTCCGACTGGCGACGTCGACGTGTCGCCAAACCTGATTGAGACCCTACGCGGATCGATACCCAGGACCTCGTTAGCCACCTGGGCAAAAACCGTCTCGTGGCCCTGCCCGTGAGAATGCGAGCCCACCTCAACAATGAGTTCGCCGTCGCCGGTGAGCCGCGCGACCGCCGGCTCCATGCCGGGGACAAGTTCGATGCCCCAGGCGGAGTAACCGAACGGTCCTGTCCCGTAAGCGGTCTGCTCATAAAACGAAGCAAAGCCCACGCCAATCAACTTGCCATCGGGCTCGCCCTTCTTTTGTCGGGCGCGCACGGCAGGTAGATCGATTAGTTCGACGGCTCGCTTGAGCGCTGCAGCATAGTCGCCGCTGTCGAGAGTCTTTTTCGTGATCGATACATAGGGCATCTGCTCAGGTTTTACGAAATTGCGCAGCCGCACCTCGACTGGATCGATACCCACCGCGTCCGCGATGCCGTCCATAAGAAGCTCGTGGCCTATACACGATAACGGGCGCGCCACGCCGCGAAACGGCTGGCCTGCGGGCTTGTTGCTCACGAAGTTTAATGCCCGGCCACGAAAGGCGCGGATGTCGTAGCAGCCTTGCATATTGCCAATCGCCAGCCCGCCTTCGATTCCCGCTGGCCACGGCCACGGAGAGTAGGCGCCGGAATCGACAGTCACGTCGCACTCGAGGCCTAGCACACGCCCGTTTGCATCGGCGTGTGCGACGACCTTGCAGTGGTAGTCGCGGCAGTTCGCGTCGCAAACGAGAGATTCGTAGCGGTCCTGAATCCAACGAACAGGTCGGCGCAACTGCATCGCGGCCCAAGCGACGCAGACAGTTTCGCTTTCGAGATAGGTTTTCAGCCCAAACGACGCTCCAATGTCTGGCGCAACGATGCGCACCCGCCGCTGGCTGATACCGAGAACCTGTGCCAGGCCGATCTGCAGCGGTACCGGGAGCTGATTGGCGACATAGACAACGAGTTCGTCGAGTCTTGAGTCGTAGTGCGCAATGCAGGCGCGGCCTTCCAGCGGTAACGGGTGCATCCGGTTCATGCGGAAGCTCCGCTCGATGACGTAAGCGGCAGCAGCTTTCGCTGCGGCTAGATCGCCGGCCTCAAGTTTGATGTCGACGAGAACGTTGTCGCCCCATTCTTCATGGACGTAGGGTTGGCCCCTTTGCTGCGCGTCCATCATCGAGACGACCGGCGGCAACGGCTCGTATTCCACCTGCACCAGCGCAGCACAGTCCTCGGCCTCGGCTGGCGTGGCACCGATCACCATGGCGACCGGCTCGCCGACGTGCCTGACCTTGCCTTTAGCCAAAATAGGCCAATCGGACGGCTTGAAACCCGGCATTTTGGCAGTCGAGCGCAGCGTCCCAAGTCCGACGAGATCGTCCGCGAAATAGACTGATTTCTCGAAGCCCGCAGGCTTCGGCCGCGAAACAACACGTGCGTGTGCGTGCGGACTTCTCACGAACGCCGCATGCAAGGCTCCGGGCAGAGCGATGTCAGCGCAGTACTGCGCGTTGCCGTTCAAGAAACGGTCGTCTTCGAGCCGTGGCAGTCGGGCGCCGATTCCGAACTCGCTCACGGCAAACTCCCACCCATCGAACGCTCTCTATGGCCGACGCCCCCGCTGGCGAGGATTCCCAACGACTATCTGGATTTTGTATCCAATATACGATAGCCATGTCAATTACGCCGCTAAGGGAACGGGGCGTCTTTAGTCGTCGCGAACACACGCCACTTGCACAATTGGAGAAACTTCTATGGCCCGTCTGCGTCATTTCGCCATTTGCGTGAACGATCTCGACAAGGCCGCGGCGTTTTATCAATCGGTTTTCGACCTCAATCGCATCGCCCGCGAGGATCTGGAGATCGGCTCAGCAATCTACATGAGCGACGGCGTGATCAACCTCGCATTGCTGAATTTCAAGGGCAGCCAGGGCAGTAAAGCCTCGGACCTCAAGAATCCCAACGGCTTTGTCGGCGCTCACCATTTCGGCTTTCAGGTCGACGATCTTGCCGAAACCCAAAAGCGCATTGAGGCGAACGGCGGGCACTTTTTCTTTGATCTTGGGAGCGAGCGTGAGGGCAATTTCGAACGCAAGTTCAAGGATCCTGACGGCGTTATCTTTGATATTTCCCAGCACGGCTGGCAGGGGACGGACAGCTACAGCAAAGGGCATGACGCCGTGGCGGCGAAAGAGCCGGAATCGGTATAGCAGGCGCTCGTCATGTCGGAAATTCTCGGCGATACGTTGGTGAGCGCGCAGGAAGCGGCCCATGCAAAGCTGCGTGAATTGATTTTCTCCGGCGCACTGCAGGCAGGGCAAGCTTTACGCCAAGAGGAAATCGCCCGGCAGCTGGGGCTGAGCAGACTTCCCGTGCGTGAAGCCTTAAATCGTCTGGCGACCGAGGAACTCGTTGAGCTCAAACCGCGCCGTGGATTTTATGTCGTATCTCTGAAACCGGATGAGATCGAAGATATTTTTGAAATGCGCGCCATGCTCGAGGCGCGCGCCGGACATCTGGCAACCGAACGAATGACAGCGCTTGACGCCGAGGCCCTGGACCATCTCGTCAACTCGCTCGATGCGGCAATACACGGCAACGAAGGACTTGATGATTACGCGCGATTGAACGAGCAATTTCATGAAAGGCTCTATCAAAGTTGTAATCGCAAATATTTGCGTCGTCAGATCGGGATGCTGCGCGACGCGGTTGCACCATTAATCAGGTTACTCGCATCAGAGACTGGGGAATTGCGGCGTGCACAGCAAGAGCACCACGAAATGGCACGGTTTTTCAAACGTGGAGATGCGGCTGCGGTCGCTGAGCTTTGTCGGAAGCATTGCGCTTATACCGGCACCGCACTGATTGAAAAATTTCTGAAGAGCGGGTTATCAGCGCTCGATCGGAACGATTCATCGAAAAGGAGCGCGTCGCAGCACGTTACGCTGGAAATTTGAAATCAAACTTCCGTCAACAATAACGGCTTGAAGAGCGGGCGAACCGCACACCCCGCAACGACAACGCTCGCGTTTCGATTTGATCGTCGCCTTTGCGCCGCCCAGCAAAAACCCCAAACCGGCCGACACATGCAAACCCAGTCTCCGCGAAACAATCTCGGATATTGACAATTTAACGGCCAAAGACTGCGCGACAAAAACAGCAGCTACATCAACCAAAGACAATCTGATCAGCACCATGCATCGCGACCTGCCACATTTGCGGCGTCTCCGTGGTGAAGAAATAGCCCCGGCCCAAAGATGCGATAATGAAAAGACTACCAGGACGTGGAGTCATTCGCCTCGGGTATCGTGTCGCTTATAACTTCCCGCCGCAGCAAACGACAGAGTCTTCGTAAGTCGTTTGCATCTCCATTCCGAAAAATGACAAAGTCTTCCGGCTGGAGTGCGACGACGAAATCTTTGTCATCGCGACGGATCAGTCCGTGCCGTAGGGTGTCGTGGAACATGATCCTTCAACTCAAAAAAACTGTTTCATGTTCCCGTTCTATGTACAGCGGCATAAAAAGATGGACCCCAAGCCCGAGATCGCGGGCTTTAAATTTCTTACACCCGGTCGTGCAGTGGACGGAATTGCATTCAATCCTCCGAGGAAACGTTGCTGTTATATTTTCGAAAGGTGGCGGCGGATCGTTATGAGTCGCGGCCTGCGACCCTTACGTGGCGTTTAATTGGTGCTCCACCAGGAGGTGTCAGAGCCGGTCGCGGAAATCTGCACAGAGCGCTAAGTGGAGTTTCTGCCTGACGGCGGGCAAGATTGGCCCGCGAATCAGGAGAGACAATGAGCAGACGATCGCGCCGGACGCACACACCGGCCTTCAAGGCAAAGGTGGCGCTTGCGGCCATCAAGGGCGAGATGACGCTGGCCCAGCTGGCTGAGCACTTCGACGTTCACCCGAACCAGATAACGCAATGGAAGGTTCAGCTTCAGGAATCGGCCGCCAATGCATTCGGTCCGGGTAGCAACGCGACCACGCAGCCGAGCGTCGATGTGAAGTCGCTGCACGCCAAGATCGGCGAGCTGACGCTCGAAAATGATTCCTAAGAAACGGCGACACCAGGATTCGGCTCCATGGGCTGAAGGACATATCCGAATGCCTTGGCGCGCCGATGCAGATTATGGACTACCCGCTTGCGATAGCGTGTCTCGTAGGCCGACGCACCAGGATCGACGTAGTCCATTCCGTGACGTACGGCGTTGTAGAACAGGACTGCGACCTTGCGCGCCGTGGCGGTGACTGCCTTGGCCTTGCCGATGCGCGCCGAGAGCCGCCTGTAGAAGGCGCCGAGCGCGGTGTCGGTGCGACCAACGGTTACGGCAGCAAGCCGCAGAAGTGCTGCAGCGCGGCCCCCGGAACGGCGCGTTCGCGATGAGAGCATTTTGCCCCCGGAGATCTTGTTGTTCGGCGCCAAGCCCAGCCAGGAGGTAAAATGCTTTGCACTCGGCCAGGAGGAGAGGTCGTCGCCGCATTCAGCGATCAACTTCAGCGAAAGGTAAGGACCGAGACCGTCGATCATCGTAATGTCCTTTCCGAGCAGCACAAACAGCGCCGCGCGCACGTCGAAAGCCAGAGCATTCGGCTGATCTGTTCTGCTCCGACGTGGTGTCGACAACTCCTTTGATCCGGAACGACCGCGATCGATGCTGAGTTCTTTCAACACGGCTTCGATCCGGACGTCACAAGCAGATGCCTTCTCGTGGTAAACATCGTAGAGGGCGAGTGCCTGTTCGAGCGCGAACAGGTGTTCAGCCCGGTAGCTGCCGGTGAGCGCCTTCGCAATTGTCTCAGCGCTTGAGTGGCAACTGTAATGGCGCAAGCGCGCCAGCACCTCGGGGTCGCGCTCGCCGGCAAGAATCGCGCGGATGATCCGCAGGCCGGTCGTGCCAGTAATGTCGGCGACGACGTGGTGGAGCTGGAGGTTCATCTCTGTCAGCGCCTTCTGCATGTGCTGGATATGCGATGCTGCGTACTCAAGCAGACGCTCGCGCTGACGCACGTAGGCACGCAGCTCGGCGATCTGGCCCTTGGGCCGAAAGCTGGCACGCAGCAGCCCGTGCGAATGGAGCCGCTGCAGCCACTGCGCATCGCTGACGTCGGTCTTGCGCCCAGGCACGTGCTTGGCATCGCGCGCATTGACCAGAAACACAGTGAACCCACGGGCGTCGAGAAGCTCGAAAATCGGAATCCAGTAGACGCTGGTCAATTCCATGACGACAGTCTCGACGTCGCATTCCGTGAACCAGTCCACTAACCGATGCAGGTCGGTCGTGAAGGTGCCGAAACTGCGTACTGGCTCAGGCGCGCGATCTGCCCTTACGGCAGCCATGTGCATGGTCGCCCCAACGTCGATGGCGGCCGCGTTCGGATGCATCACGGGCATCGTGTGTTCGACCTTGGTCTTCGCTCTTTTGCGGTTCATCTCCTGTCCTCCTGCTGACATCAGCGGAAGGGCTGGGCTGCGCCATTCATCAGATTCCTAAACGGGATCGCCGCGGTGGCGTCACCACTCTCAAGTGCGCAACAGCCCATGGACCATGTTTTTTAACGGGGTCACTTGCCACCAAAATCATATCGGCCGCTCCCTTCCGAACGCAGTCTAGCGCCGATCCGTTTCTATCCCACAGGGGGCGCACAGCGCCGTGCATAGTTTTTTAGAAGGAGCGCTCACCAAGGCCGGGCTGTTGAGCGCAAAGCGATGATCGACCGTGCACACGATCTGCCGATCGCCAAGCAGGCGGAAGCTCTGAACATCAGCCGTGGCAGCGTCTACTACCTGCCACGGCCGGTGTCGGCCGCCGACCTCGCTTTGATGCGGCGGATTGACGAGCTGCATCTGGAGTTCCCATTCGCCGGCTCGCGGATGTTGCAAGGCTTGCTGACTGCCGAGGGGAGCAAGGTCGGCCGCCGTCACGTGAAGACGCTGATGCGGCGGATGGGGATAGAAGCGCTCTATCGCCGGCCGCGCACGACCAAACCCGAACCGGGTCACAAGATCTATCCGTACCTGCTGCGCGGGATGGCGATCACGCGGCCGAACCAGGTGTGGGCGATGGACATCACCTACATCCGAATGGCACGCGGCTTCGTCTATCTGGCCGTCGTGCTCGACTGGTTCAGCCGTCGCGTACTGTCGTGGCGCGTGTCGATCACGATGGAAGCGGCGTTCTGCGTCGAGACACTGGAGGAGGCGCTGTCGAACCACGGCAAGCCGGAAATCTTCAACACGGATCAGGGCTCACAGTTCACGGGCTCGGCCTTCACCGGTGTGCTCGCCAACAACGGCATTGCGATCAGCATGGATGGCAAGGGCGCCTGGCGCGACAACGTCTTCGTTGAGCGGCTTTGGCGCAGCGTCAAATATGAGGAGGTGTATCTGCGAGCTTACGACAGCGTCAGCGAGGCCCGTGCGTCGATCGGTCGTTACCTGGACTTCTACAATGGTCGACGACCACACTCGAGCCTTGACGGCACGACACCCGATCACGCCTACTTCACCCCGCTGCCCTTCCGCTTGGCAGCTTAACCGAGGCAGACACTCCACTTATCGACGCGGAAATTCTGTTCAGACAACCGGGACCACCTTTAGTTGACGTCAAACCGACTACCGCGTTGAAGGTGGCGTGTCACACTTGCAGAGTGTCCGTGATGAAGAAATAGCCCCAGCCCAAAGATGCGGTAATGAAAAGGCTACCAGGACGCGGAGTCATTCGCCTCGGGTATCGTGTCGCTTATAACTTCCCACCGCAGCAAACGACAAACTCTTCGTAAGGCGTTCGCATCCCCATTCCGAAAAATCACAAAGTCTTCCGGCTGGAATGCGACAACAAAATCTTTGTCATCGCGACGGATCGACACCTGCTTCTTCGGCCATTTTTGCCGCGAATGATTGATATCATCAGTCACTACCGACATACGCCACCCGATGAACAACGCCGCGTCTGATACACATCGACATTTTAGTCGGGTTCTTGGACCCACCGCAGGAAGCCGCTGCGGTTTACGGCGGCATCCGTCCGGACTTAAGCAAGCCGAAAAGTCACAGCTCGAGACCGGCGTGGCGCGCGTTTCGTGCGTGAACTCTCGACATTCCTGTACTTAGCCTACGATTGCGGGCGATTTCGACGTCGCCATTTAGGGCCCTTCCACGTCTATCCAGGAACCTTTTCCCTTTTGTGGCGCTTTGCATCTTGGAGTGAGTCCAGTTCTGAGTCCGCACTCAAAGGAGAACCCGATGCTTCGGACCGCGTTCGCAGTCGCTTTCGTGAGTTTGTTTTTCGCCTGCATCGCCACGCCCTCGCGAGCCACGCCGCATCCCTCTGGCGTAGCCATCGCCCAAATCGATCATCCAACGCAGGTAGGATGCCGGCGGTATCGAAGGAATGGGGTCTGGGGCTGCTGGTAAGTGGCAGTCGACCGGCGCTTGTTGGCAATGGCATCTTTCAGATTGCCAGTGTTGACTAATTGTGACCGAGGTACCGAGTGGTGTTTAGCCCCGATCAGGCGCGACTGCCGATGTTTTACTTAGAAGCACGCGGAGCACGCGCGGGCTTCTTCTTGCTCCGGGAGGTTTGAGAAGCAAGCCCACGTGCGAGCGTGCTGTCGCGGGGTTTTTATCATTAAGACTGGCAAGGTACGCTGGTCGGCACAAGAGTGGTTCAACGCTTCAAGATCGCCGGGCTTTCGGCTTAATGAGTTGCTCTTTCTTCACAGTGAATGTCCGCGCTGGCGGCGGAACGGACGCGAAGCAAACGCGCCACTTAATCCGAAAGCGAAGCAAACCAGACACGGGTGGCAACTCGGCTCGCTGACTTAGTCGCACAGTTCGTTGAATGGTGGTTCAGTTCCGCAGATCGGAGTGGACGAGGCGTTACTTCCGCTGCCAACACCGGATCCGGCGCCGCTGCTTGATCCGGACCCACCGCTCGATCCGTAGCCGCTCGTGTTCGGACCGGCGGGTACGTTACAGAACGTAGCGAGCATTTCCTCTATGCAGACAACCCCGGTCGTTGGAGCTTGCGAAGTCGTTGCAGCCTGAGCTGCCGTTTGGAGCTCGCTTTGACCACTCAATTGTTGCTGCGTGGTTTCGGTCGTGGCGACTTGCGCCGCGGCTGGAAACGCCGCGACCAGGAAAGCGATCGCCCACATGAGCGTCTGAAAACTCCATTTCAATCTGGCGCGCATAAGGGCAGGCTTCGTTTTCGACCGTTTCCAAAGCAGTAGGAGGCTTCTTGTTCCCGAGAAGAGTTAAAACGACAAACAGCGGGGAGCGCTGTCGGACATCGTAGTGGGCGCCTTCGAGCATGAGCATCGGGCGCGTTGCGCGCGCCGCGTCAGTTCCACCGCGGGATCCGTCATTGCACTCCTCGGGCGTTAGTGCCCGATTTGGATCAAGGCTCGCCGTATTGCCAGAAATGCAGCAGCGGGGTTTGGGCATCTATCTGTACTCTGCGCCGCGGTTGATCGCTCGATCTCAACCGCGCGAAAACACGACCATTCCAATGCGATGCGGGGCTGCATGTAGCAACGCGCCATCTTTAGCGGGATCGGATTCTGTGAGTATTCGATTTGCTCGTTAGTAATGGGTTGACTGAACGCCGCAGTGGCGGCCAGCAGCAACGCCAACAGCGCGAGACTCGGGCACGCAAAGTACATGCTCATCCACTCGCGCCTCTGGACGCCGTTTGCATTGCAATTCCCAAACCACACTCTCGCGACGACAATCCGGCAGTGACCGCGAAAGTTCCCAAGGCTTGGCCCCAACCGCCAGGACCCAGACAGGCTGTGAGGACAAGCGCTCCGAGAATGCCCGCTGCAACCGTCTCACGATAGGAAGATTGAAGCGTTAGGTCGCTCGCTTGGGCGTCGGACCAACGTCAGGCGTAGTGTCAGCTAATTCGCTTTCGGCTGCTCCGGCGGGAGAATTCGGTCGTCACTTGCGCTTGTTTGTCCCCAGCTCACTTGCAGGGAAACGCCTCAGCCATCGCGTTGTACGCTACCGCGGCCGCACTGAGATTGAGCTTGTCCGGGTGGGCATTCGCATAACTGACAAATAGATGGACGGCGTCGAGCGCCGTGGTTTCTGCCGGCACGCAGGCACCGAGCAGAGGCTTTCCGTCCTGATTGGCTAGCACCGCGTAGTCCAGGACCGCGTTCATGTAACCCCAACACTGATGAGCGTCGTCGCCGGGCGGCAGAAAAATCGTTGTGCGTTCCAAATGCATTCCGCGTTGAAGGGTCTCACAGGCGCGTAAGATTTTGCTTGCGCTTTGCGCGCTTGCCGCCGATCCGGAAATGAAAATGAACCCTAAGACAAAGCAACACGACGCCAGCGCACGCATCCGATCATTGTCGAATAGGCCAGCTGCAATGTAAAGTAGCAGGAGCATTTTAACTTACGTTTGAACGGCTCACGCGCGGGAGGGTGCGATGAAAGACGCCATAAGGATACTCTCCATTGATGGAGGAGGTATTCGCGGCATTATCCCCGCGATGGTCATTCAAGCTTTGCTGGGCGATCTCAAAGCCCAGGACGTGTTCCATATTATTGCGGGCACGTCGACCGGCGGCATCATTGCATGCGGCCTGGCGAAGCCAGACCCCATCAATCTTCAAGATATCATCGATTTGTACGTGAAACATGGAAGTGACATTTTTAAAAAAGGTCTGATCGATTGGAGCCATTACGTCTATGGTCCAAGATACGCGTCGACCGCTTTGGAGCATTTTTTGGCTTCCGAACTTGGAGACACGTACCTCTCCGAAGTCAAAAATGTTGAATTGCTCGTACCCAGCTATGCCATCGAACTTCCGAAAGAGCAGCCGCAGGACAGTACGTGTGCACCAATGTTCTTCCGCAGCTGGCAGGCAAGAGGTCTACTACTCGGCGAAAATGCTAAAAGTGACGAATATGATTTTAAGCTAAACTCGATCGCTCGTGCTACTTCCGCGGCACCAACGTACTTCCCTCCCGCCGCTATCGTGAACAAGGCCGGCCAATCATTCACCATGATCGACGGAGGCGTGTTCGCGAACAATCCAGCGATGTGCGCTATCGTCGAAGCTTACCACCTGTACCATTCGACAAAGTTCATGGTCGTCTCGATCGGAACCGGCAGCGAGCCAACAAACGTAAATTTCGCAACTGCTTCCACTTGGGGAGACGTACGTTGGGCTCTGCCAATGATGTCGATTTTTATGGGAGGCAGCTCACAGACTGTTGCCGTCGAAGTCGCGGAATTACTCGGCGATTATCATTGGCGATTGGACGTATCTCTCACTACAGCGACGCCCGAAGGGGAAGCAGTGAACCCACAAATGGATGACGCCTCACCCGCAAATATTCAAGCTCTGATAAATAAAGCAAAGCAGCTTATCGATGCAGAGCACGATCGCATCCAAGACTTGCGCAAAGTGTTAGCCGAGCCGAAGGCTATCGTTCAGCCCAAAACGAGCAAGCCTAAAAAGGGCTTTTTGCTTTCGGCTTGAGATCAGCGCCTCGCCAACGCTCTATTTGTCTAACAACAACACTGGCAGCGTGTTGCACGTTAACGCGATCCGATACGCCACGTCGACACAGGCCGCCGATCCGCTTATTGCCCATCGAAGCAAGCCGGGGGACTCCAGTCGTAACCATCCGATGCCGCAATGAAGCGTCACGATGACGGTCGAGCGCTTGCATGCCGCTGCGATCAAAAGCCGGGTGGTACTTCCGCCGCCAGCGGCGCAAGATTAACCCGCGGCTGAGGCACAAGCGCGCCTACCGGGACTCCGCTCGCTTCTGCTCACCGGCTACATGGACAACGACGCCATCCAAAACTGGAGTTCGGCGCTGAATACAAAAGTCAACATCATGCACAAGCCGGTCTCCGGGATCGAACTTGCGACGGCCATGCGAAGCTTTCCCCGATGACCCAGCGACATTTATGACCGGGTGCCGCGCGCGCCTTCGCCATCTGGGGGGAAGCGTTTCAGGAGAGCATCGTCGTAGAAGATCGACGGCAGCGTTTCGTCGCTGTTTCTTCTGGTCGAACGCCGCCGGTTTCGCCTTGAATACCAAGGCGCATCGCGCGACAATGGCCGTTGTTAATCAGCCTTCAACGATAGCGGCGGCGATACTAAGGCGGCGGCGCTTGGGAGTGCGAGCTGTCGGCTGTAGTGCCTCGATCAAATAAAAAAGTGCCTCCAAGACAATAAGACGAGCGACAATGACCGACCCAAAAATCCCTCACTCGAACCCCATCCGCAATTTAAAGAATCGGATCAAGTTCGGCGTCTTCGCCACCAACGGCAACGGCGCCGCCTTCACTTTCCATCCGGATCGCTTCAAATGCACCTGGGACGCCAACGCACGATTGGCGCAGAAGGCTGAAAAACTTGGTTTCGAGGCCTTTGTCTCCGCGGCACACTGGAAGTCGCTCGCTGGCGACGACCATTACAGCGGCGACTTGATGGAGACGTTTACCTGGGCGGGAGCCGTCGCTGCCGTGACGGAGCGTATCGCTATCATCAGCACGGTACATCTGACGGTCAACCATCCGGTCTTCGTTGCCAAAGCGGAGGCTACCGTCGATCTCATCTCTAATGGTCGCGCCGGAATGAACCTTGTCCTTGGGTGGTATCCCGCGGACATGGAACTTTTTGGACTCAAAATGAAGGAGCACAGCGATCGCTTTGAGCTCGCGGACGAGTGGATACAGATTTTCGACCGCTTGTGGTCAGAGCGAAAAAGTTTTGATTACAAGGGCAAGAACTATGAACTGAAAGCTGCTTTCAGTCAGCCCCACGGCGTACAGGCGCGTCCGGTTCTGCTCAACGCAGGTCGTTCTCCGCGCGGCCGAGAGTTTGCGGCAAAGTACTGCGACGTTGCCTTTGTCTCCGCACATAACCTCGAGCCTAATGCTTTAAAGAAGCAGGTCGATGCCTACCGCATCGAAGCACGAACGAAATTTAACAGAGAGATCCAAATATGGATGTCTGCTTACGTCGTGCTGAGAGACACAATGGAAGAAGCGAAAGCCTACGCGCACGATTACATTGTTACTCATGGCGATGATGCTGCCGTCCAAACCCTACTCAAACATAATGCAGGCGACACCAAATCCATGCCGCCCGGAGCAATTGAGAAACTTGCCTACGCCTACAAAGCTGGATTCATCGGTTATCCGCTTGTGGGAGATGCGGATCATATCGCAGGCCTTTTCACGGACCTAGCCGAGGCAGGTGTCGATGGCTTCCTGTTAACGTGGTTGGACTACGAGGGCGGTCTGGATCGGTTCGGCCGGGAAGTGCTGCCTCGCCTGGAGAAGGCAGGACTGCGCGCGCCCGCTTCGGCAGCGTGAAGCGTTCCGTCGGGCTCGGTCCTTCGAGTCATCGCCGTTCCTCCCGAACAAAAGGCTGGCCAAGCGAGAGCGGACTTCCAGACGCCGCCGGTTTTGAGTATCCGGCCCAGACCATGACTGACAGAGTCGCGATGTAAGGCGTCATCAACATAAGGTATTGCGGAACCTGAAAGCCGGCAGCAGCTACCCATGGGCTAAGCGCTTCAACTCCACCAAACAGCAGCGCGCCCGCTAGCGCCCTCCACGGTCGCCAACGGGCAAAGACCACAAGAGCGATCGCAATCCAGCCTCGCCCGTTGGCAAGGTGAGCGCCCCAAACCTTGGCGTCAGCCAGCGCAAGATAAGCGCCGCCAACGCCGACTATGCCAGACCCGATAATCGTGGCGCAAAAGCGGTACAGCCCCACTTTGATGCCGACCGCGTCGGCGGTTTCTGGACTGTCGCCGACCGCCTTCAGGCGCAAACCGAGCATCGAACGCGAAAAGAAAAAATGCATCGCAGCGAATAAAGGCAAGGTCGCATATATGACGAAGTCCTGATCAAACAGGACCGGCCCGAGCACTGGAATGTCAGCTAAAGGTCCGAGCGGCACGCGATCCAGACCGACCACAGCGCGACTTCCCCAATGACCGAGCGTGCCAACGAGGTCAGTGAGGCCTTGAAAGAGAAACACCGTCGCCAAGCCGGCGATCGCCTGATTGACTCGCAGGAAAACCACGACGAAGGCAAAAACAGTGGACGCAGCGGCCGTTGCCAGCAGCGCCACCAGAATTGCCAGAAAGGGGCCGCAGTCTAGAGACAGGCAAGCGATCACCGCGGCAAGTGCGCCGACCAGGATAAATCCTTCGGCGCCAAGCGAGAGCACGCCGGCACGCTCGCTCAGAATAAGCCCCAACGCCGCCAATGCGTAAGGCTCAGCAAAACTTGGCGTCGCAGCCAGCCAGCCAACCAATAGTTCCATGCCGCTTCCCCTCAACGGACCCAATGCAGGCGATGCCGAAGGAAGAAGTCGGCGGAAGCGACGCAAAGCACGATGGTCGCCTCTATCACCTGTACCATCGAGCCAGGGATTTGGTAGAAAATCTGCAGGTTCTGTCCGGCGACGAACAGCATCGCAACGAGCACGGCGACGCCCAGGACGACAAATGGATGATTACGGCCGAGGAAGGCGATCAAGATTCCCGAAAAGCCGAAGCCGGTAAAAAATGTGTAGGTGAGGCGTCCTTCCTGACTCGTCAAAATGATCTCGCCGCCAAGCCCCGCCAAAGCACCGGACAGTCCGACCGCCAAAACTATCACCATGCGCACCGGCACTCCGGTCGCCAATGCGACGAGGCTGTCGTTACGGACAAACTTCATATAAAGCGCAACGCGGCTGACGTGGACAAGCCATGCAACCAGGATCGTCGCGATGATCGCGAAAGGCACGGCACTACTGATACCATCGCCGAGATCCGGAAGATGTTCGTAGGGCGCAAAAAGTTGTGAATGCGGGAAGCCGTCGCGCGGGTCGAGCCACGGCCCGTGAAGAAGATAGATGAGAAAATATGTCGCGACGTAGCCGAGCAGCAGCGTCGAAATAATTTCGTTCACGCCAAACCGCAGCTTCAGAAACGCTGCGACGAGTATCCACAGTGCCCCGGCCGCGGCCGCGGCGACGAACATTGTGAAAAGTCGCGTCGAGTCCGGCCCGACGTGGTGTATCGATAGATAGGCGCCGGCGATCCCGCCCCAGATCATCTGGCCTTCCAGTCCCAGATTCCAAAAGCCCACCCGGAAAGCCATTGCCGCGGCCAATCCAATAAAAACCAGAGGAGCCGCCAGCCGCAGCACATTCCGCACACTTTGCAGATCGGCAAAAGTATCCAGGATGAATTCGTTTGCGAGATTTCTTGCGGGGACGCCCGATGCGATGAGGATGACGGCCGAAATCAACAGGCCGAGAAGAATAAAGCCTCCTAAAATCACGGCGTGTTCGGCGTACGATACCCCTTCTCGTATTTCGAGAACGAATTTGCCGAGCCGCAACGGCGTTTTAGGCCGAACAGCGGGGGTCGCCGATCCGGCGTTTTCAAGCATGGCTCACCATAGCTCGTCCGATGGCTTGCCGGTCCGCAGGGGATGTGAATTCTTCGACGATGCGGCCTGCCGACAGAACACCGATTCGATCCGACAGCAGAAGAATCTCGTCTATGTCTTCGCTGATCAGGACGATCGCCGCGCCCGCATCCCGCGCCGATAGCAGGCGTCTGTGCACGGCGGCACAAGCGCGCACATCGAGGCCGCGATTGAGATTGTGGGCAACGATGACCGAAGGCTGACGGTGCATTTCCCGAGCCAGCACCAGCTTTTGGGCGTTTCCACCCGATAACAGAGCCGCGCCCTGACGAAGGCTTCGAATGCCCTGCACCTCGAATTCTTCGAGAGCGGCCCGTGTATCACGGTTCATTTTATTGAAGCGCATCCAGGCAGCGCTGCCGTAGCGACCGGTATGGACATGACCGACAATGTAATTGTCGCGAATTGAAACGCCGCGGGCCAGCGCGTATTTGTTGCGGTCAGCCGGGATAACGGACAACTGCAGATGACGACGGCGATGCGGGGGAATCGTCGAGAGCTCGCCAATTCCCACGACTTCAATGTTGCCGGACGATGGGCGGCGTAGTCCCATGAATGCCTCGACCAATTCCGACTGGCCGTTGCCGCTTACGCCTGCGATGCCATAAATCTCGCCCGTGCGGACGTAAAACGTCGCATCATTGACGGTGACGTGGCCGTCGTCTCGCCCGCATTTCAAACGGACAATGTTCAGCCTGCGCTCACCGGCTTGTCGGGGCAGCCGCACCGTCGGAGTAACTTCCGCCCCGACGATCATGCTCGCCAGCACGTCAGAAGTAGTGTCCTTCGAGGCAAAGGTACCAATTGTCTGCCCGCCGTGCATGACGGTGACGCGATCCGTCGCAGCCACTTCCCGGAGCTTGTGCGTGACCAGGACGACCGCCGCACCGCCCGATGCGAGGGCCCGCAACGTAAACAGCAGGCGATCTGCTTCATGCTCCGAGAGAACCGCGGTGGGCTCGTCCAGGATTATAATTCGCGCGCCGCCAATCAAGACTTTCAGAATCTCGACGCGTTGCTGCTCCGCCAACGACAAGGCGTGAATCGGGGCGAAGGGATCGATCTCGAAGCCCAATTCGCGGGAGCGTTGTTGAATTTGGGCTCGTATATCGCGCAATCCAGCGCTGTAATGGCGCGCCGGATTTGCCAGCAGCACATTCTCCGCGACCGAACATGTTTTGACCAGACGGAAGTGCTGTTGCACCATGCCGATGCCGCGCCGGCGGGCATCTCGCGGTCCGGAAAGAAAAACCTCTTCGCCATCGATCAATACGCTGCCGGCATCCGCACTGTAGAGGCCGGCGGCAATGTTCATCAGCGAGGATTTGCCGGCGCCATTCTCGCCGAGCAGTGCGTGCACTTCACCTTGCCTGAGCTCGAATTCCGCCCCACTGAGGGCAGCGAATTCGCCGAATTTTTTGATTATCCGCGAAAGCTCAAGGACGGCTGCCACGCGTCTTCACTGAGACCGCTATTCTACATCAAAGCGGTGTTACTTTTGCATCGCGACGCCGGGAACGAACCAGTCCATTTTCCAAAGGTCCCCATCCCCCAGCACCTTCCCGGCGGGCACCCGTTCTTTGCCTTCCGCGTCCTTGATCGGGCCCGCGAATACCTGCTTGCCATTCATGATCTCCTGACGCGCCGCTTCCACCTTCGCGACAACGGCGGCAGGAACGACGGCATTGCAGCAGGCGATGTCAGATCCGCCGTCTTTCATGGTGATGAAGTCACCATAGGGCGACGGCGCCCAATTGCCTGATTCAATCTTCTTCACTGCCGGCGTCAGATAGGTGTCCCATGTGTAGATAATGGAGCACAGTGTCGCCTTCGGCGCATTCGCGCGCATGTCGCTTTGATTGCCAATCCCGTAGACGCCGCGCTCCTGGGCGACGATTTGCGGTGTCGGCGAGCCGGTCTGCTGGTCGATGACGTCAGCGCCATGATCGATGAGCGCCAGGGTGGCTGCGCGCTCCTTGGCGGCGTCGTCCCAAGCGCCGATGTTGACTGCCGTGACGGTCGCGTCTGGTCTCATCTGTTGCGCGCCCATCAGGAACGCATTGATCGTCCAGTTGACGACGCCGAAAGGAAAGGGGGAAACATGGCCTAACTTGCCGGTCTTGGTCATTGCGCCCGCGACCATGCCGCACAGGTAATGACCTTGGTAAGTGCGCGGGTAAAACGACACGAGATTGGGTCCGTTGGTCGTACCGGAGCCGTTGAGAAACGCGACTTTGGGGTATTTGGCAGCAATCTCTTTCACGGGGTCGGAATAGCCGAACGAAGTCGGAATAATAATGTTGTAGCCCCGAGCGATGAGTTTCTCGACCGGAGGAACGAACTGACTTTTATCTTCCTTCACATTTTCAACGTAGGCGATGTCCGTATTGAGCGCTTTTTCCATTCGCATTCGCGCTTCGTCGAACGACTGAACCCAGCCGCCGTCGGTGCGCGTCTGCGTGTATATGAAGGCGATCTTTGGCGGACCTTCCAATTTAAACGGCTCGGCTGCACGAGCATGCGAGGCCAGCGAAGCCGCAATCGCGAAGCCCACGGCAGCACGACGCGCTAGTCGGAAAGTTATGCGCCGATCGCAGCCTACCGCCGCAAAAGCGGGCGTCTGATCCTCGCTACCGAGGGACTTCCAGCTTCGGGAATACGAACTGCGGTCAATCATGATGAAACTCCCCCTCGAAGATCGCTATGATGCCACTGACGCAAGGAATATGGCAAGGAGCATGCCCGTTTGGCTGAGCCCTCGTGAGCTTCGCGTCGGGATGATCTTCAGCAGTCTTGTTTTCATCTGCATTTTCCTACCGCTGGTTGTGAGAGCCTGCTCCCGTTTCCGGCGCACCATCGGCTGCTTCGTCGACAGCCGAGTGGGTGGGTAACCATCCGATGCCGCAACGAAGGATCACGACGGCGGTCGAACGCTTGCATGCCGCTATGATCAAAAACCGGGTGGCACTTCCGCCGCCAGCGGAGCGAGATTGACCCGCGGCTCCACGGAACCGGGAGGCCATGCCAAAGCCGAGTACGGCATTGGATCTCGTGAGAGCAACGGACTGTAATAGGGATCGGCAGCCAGCACGCTCCCCCATTTCGATCGCAGATTCCGCAGTTCGCGATCAAGGCGCGCCTTACGATCCAGCGCCAGATCGAGCCCGCGACTTGCGGATTCAAGATGCAGAAGCTTGGCATGCGGCGTGAAAACGATCCGCTGCCCGCGCGCGCGGAGCTTCAGACAATAATCGACATCGTTGAAATTCACCGGGAACAGCACTTCGTCCATACCACCAACGCCGAGGTAATCTTGCCGTCGCGTGACTAAACAAGCCGCTGTCACCGCGCTGCACTCATGCGCAACTCTTAAAAGATCGCCGTAGCCCGGATCGCCGTCCATTCGGTCTTTGAAGGCATGGTCGGCGGCAAAACCGATTCCCAGAACGACGCCACCATGCTGCACCACTCCGCTGGGCCAAAGCAGCGTTGCACCGACAGCGCCGACGTCGGGCTCCCCGATCCGGCTCAACATCTCCTCGAGCCAGCTGTCATCGAGCGCTTTGACGTCGTTGTTGAGAAGACAAAGCATGTCGGTGTTCGCGGCCGCCGCCGCATGATTATTGAGCCGGGCAAAATTGAAAGTTCCCGGGACCCGCACAACGGTGGCGAGGCGCGACCCGATCTTGGCGAGATATTCGCGGGCGTTTGGCTCCGCCGAGTCATTGTCGACCACCAGGATCTCGATCCGGCCCCGCTTCAGCGCCGGGCGGATCGACTCGATGCAGGCTTCAAGCAGGGCTTGACGGTCGCGCGTCGGAATAACGATCGTAACACTTGGCGGTTCGGCTGACACGGGCGATATGCACTGCAGGAAAAATGCCCGCGGACGTCGCTACGGCTTTGGCCTCAACGCCTCTGGCTTGAAGATGCGCGAGGCTGGCGGCGGCCAGTGTCTCGCTTGCCGCTTGCCGATCGAACGCGGGAAGCACGCCGAGACTGCCCGGAAGGTGAACGATGCCGTCGCTCGAGACGCTCTCGCCCTCGAAAATCGAATTGAACAGCCGATAAAGGTCGGATGCTCCGGCTGCCAACGCCTGTGTCGCGACGGCAGATCGCAGCGCGAACAAATGCGCGCAATAGCCCTGCTCCAGCATCCGCTCATAGTCGAAAGCGGAGAGCGCAAGCGGCCAAACCGATCCATCATCGCTTCGGATATCGAGATCGCCGTACGCCGCGTAGGCTTCGTCGAAGACCGAAAAGGCCTGCGCAATCCGCCGCAAAGCGTCCGACGCCAGTACCGTTCCGGCGAGGGCGAATAGTACGTAACCGCATTCGGCGCCCTCGCCTTCGAGGAAGCTTTGCACCAGATCGCGTTCGAAACCCATGGGCGTCTGGTTCCGCCGCGCTTGCAATGGCTACCCAGTTGGCGCCGCTTTGCTTTTCCAGGCTCGTCAATGTGTCCTCGATTGCGCCGGCGCCAACCATAACGACAGCACACAATTCGGTTGCCGCGGGCACGTTGCCAATCGGGAAGCGGCGCCGCCATTCGTGATAGCGAGAAAACGGCACTGAAGACGGCACCAGTTGATCGAACAGTTCGGCGCGCACGCCTTCTTGACCAAGAGCATCTTGCGAGGCGACGAAGTCGGAGCAGCCCGTCGGCGAAGGCGAGAAAAGTGACCGGGCTGCCTTGTAGATTTTCTCCGCTCGACGTGACCGCTGCCAACCTGTGAATACCGCCGTCGCCGAACCGCCGCGGCAGAAACACATCAAAACTGCGAACCGCCCGGGCGTCCTCGCCGCTGCCCAAATGGCTCCATCGGGTGATGCGAATATTGTCGATTAAAGATCCCATCCACCAAAACATTCACGGAAGCGGGATCTTGATCAGCTCTGAGCCAGCCGGAGAACCGAAGCCCCCGAAGCCAGTGCACTGCGCCAGGTCCGTCAGTTGGGTCAACTAACGGCGACGGATTTTCGAGCGCAATGACCGGACCTACCGCAGTACCGACATTCGCTAACCGCGCCGCCACTACAGACGCCGCCATTCATGGCGTGTGCATCGAGCGAAACAGAGAACCCGTAAAAACCATCGCCCAGTGATTGCTGGGCAAGTTCGTGGACGTAGTCATCGGCGCGGACGACGCGAACGACATAGCCGTCAACCGTGATCTCGATCGTGAATCGCTGGTCGAGATTCGCCGGATCGACTGCGTATCCGGAAAATCGCCGCTCCCCCAACCGAGAGAAAGCCGTTCGCAGCTTTTGCTTCGTTGAACCCTGGGTGGACGGACGCCTGACCGTGCGCATGTTCAGGGTTTCGCCAGCCAGCGACCCAGAGCGCCATCATCATGTCCCCGAATGACATCGCCGGATCAAGCGCCAAGTCGCCGGTTTTTGGCTTAAGCGATCCCACCGACCAGTCAAAGTACGCCGTCGGCAAGCCACAAGCGGACGCGAGCTTCAATAGCTGGATGGCCGAAGATCGGGCAAGTTGCGGCCAGCAACAGTGCCTGCAGACCGTACGATTTCACCGCCCTTTCGAAGTCAGGCAATTCTATCTTGCCAGTAACGAACAGATTGCCGATTTGCATCAAGCCGAGGTCATCAAGCGTCGCGCCGACCACGGTCATGGCAACGGCGGGATTTGACGAACGCAACGCTCCCGCGATTGCGCCGATCAAAGTCTGCTCCTCGCTGTCTGAGCGAACCGGAAGCACCCCAAGCCGGGAAATTCGCCGTGCCGGCCGACGGCGCCGGGGTTTTTCCTGGATGGCTGGTATCGTCGCGACGCGATCCCGAACAGATTCGTCGAGATACTTGAGCGCAAACATTCGCGCCTGTTCAGATGGAACGATAATACGGTCTGCCGTAGCGATGATTTCCTGCCACCGATCGCGCGAATTTGCCGGTGCGTCGCTATCGGAGACGACAGCGGTCAGGCCGATCGAGTCGGGTGGCAACCGCGTCGCCGTGGCTCGCACGGCGCCGGCATCAAGGGCAGCATCGCCGACAAAAATATCATGCGGCACATCCAGCTTCAGGAGCGCGATCGACCATGGACAGCGGCAAGTGAGCCGGATCGATAATCTCGACCGCACAGGGACTCATCGCGCGCACATAGTCGATCATCGCATCGGTCTCGGCTTCCGAGCTTAAGTCGAATACCAACGATTGCGGAATGTCACCGCCGGAATCGAATATTTTGGCCTTTGGCCCGGTCGCCTCGTAGTGCACCTGCAAGATCATTACCGACGACCGTTCCGCCTCTGGGCCCGATGTGATTTGTCGGGCGCGCTCCTTGGCCAGCTCTGCCATAGAGCCGGATCCCGTCAGCAACAATCGCGGACGCCTTCCCGACGGCGCCATCGCGCGCTCAATTGCCTGGCGCGCCGGCGCCAGCGGGTCGGCGAAATTAAAGGCCGCCGATTCTGCCTGATAAGTGGGATACCGGCGATCCAACACTGCATAGTTACGAACCACCAACGCGCGTTTTTCTCGACCAAATGATTTGTTGCCGGCGTGGCCGACATAGACGGACGGCGCGCAGACATTGCGGAAACCCTTTGAACGCGCGTTCAAACAAAAATCCACATCTTCCACGTAACCGCGATAATAATCCTCGGAAAGGAAACCTACCGCATCGAGGCATTCGCGGGTGATGTAAAGGCAAAAGCCCGTGCCATTGGGTATATCGACGACCCGCCCCGCATTGACCGTCGCTGCAATCGCGTCAATCGCCAAGACATCATCAATAGTGCCAATTGGATTGGCCTCATTGGCAAGCGGAAAGCTCGTTTCCTCGCCATTGTTCGACAACGGCGTGACCGTACCAATAGCGGGGTCCGATGCTGCTGCCTCAGCCAACCGCGCAACGAAATCTCTCGGCACGATCGTATCCGCGTTGAGCAAAACGACGTCTTCGTCGCGAAGCTGATCGAGCGCCCGGTTGACCGAACCGACAAATCCGAGGTTAGCGATTGTTTTTTAGCAGCAAGACGGATGGGTTATTCGCAAATTGATCGAGGTAATCGGCGATGCGCGGATCTGGCGTCGCATCGTTGACCAGAACAATGCGGTTATGGCTGCTCCCTGCGACTGCAGACAACAAACTTTCGAGACAGATGCACACCGATTCAAAATCGGCGTAAACCGGCACCACGATTGCAACCGGCCGCAGCTCGCGCGGTGCATGATCGACCGATTGCGGCAACCGTTTTTTTGGACGACGTTCTTCGTTCCCCGCCGCCCGGGTGGAATAAATCACCTCGCCCGCGACCGAGAGCGTAACGGACTGAGGTGCGTCTGATTTGGGCCGCCGCAAATCGAAATTTGCCGCGCGGCCCAAATCGGCAAATGCATGAGACGGGTTGGCTTCGATCAAAGACGTCAGGACGCCGGCGTCGCTCGATATCGTGATTTCGAGCGCACGCTTCGCCCTGCCAGACAGCCCAGCCGCGCACCGCTTCATCATACATGATAGCGTGAGCGATGTGCCACCGTCCGCTCGGCGCGCAAAACCTCAATCGCCTCGCGCAACATTTTCACATCGCGTTCGCGACTGATCAGATTAAGTGCGGCCTCGCTCTTTCTCGCCCCGTCTGCAAACGCCAGCATACGGCGGTTAGCGGCAATATCGTCCGGGGCCAGGTGGAGCGCCCGATCGAGGTCGGCGATCGCCGCGGCGTGCTCGCCCATCTGGAACAGCGCTTCGGCGCGTAACGTATAATTTTGCGGACCCGGCGGCGGATTAATACGGCATCGGCGATCGGCGTAAGCAAAAGCTCGGTGTTTATCACCTGACGCAAGAGCTTTGACCGCAAGTCGTTCGAGAGATTGGTGATGCGGCTCATCAAATATTGTGCGGTCCGCTTGCATGCCCCACTCTAATCAAGTGGCCACAACGTGCTTTAGAACCGGTCCGACTGAGAAGCTTTGTTTCGTCTCACGTTGCGGGTTTTTCTTTAGGTCGGCTGCGGAAAACGCGAACGCGGCCGGACGAACTCGCCGGGCCCGGTGTTGAGGGGGCCTGTGCCGGTGGGCTCGGCTGTCGCTGCAGCTGATCTTTCTGTTTGCTTTGCGCAGCTTGGCCGCTCTGAACAACCCGATCGTTCTGCCTATTTGCTTCTTGAAGCGCCACACGCAGCCCGACCAGAGGTTCGCGGCCGGTCGGCCCCGACACAACGACGCGCTCGCCGCTTACCCGCATCACCGGCGATCCGAGAAAGAGCGCTTCAGCCGAAAATTGGTAAAGCGAAGCATCCGGACCGGACAGTTCGAGCATCAGGCCGGTCAGCGCCATGGCCCGTCCGCGCGTTCCGACGAAAGCCCCGAGATCGACGATGCGGCCGGATATGTTGAGCGGTTGCGCCGTCTTCACCGAATAGCGAATGTCGACCCCTTCCGGCTTTGTTGGCCATTCGATCGAAATTCCTTCGATGCGTGAAGGGGCAGTCGGGCCCGCAAGCCATTCGTTCGCATTCGCATGGACGTCGCCAATGCCGGCGATGTGCCCAAGAAGCCGGATGTCGGCGGCCAGCTCGGCGGCGCGCCCTTCCGTCACGTGTTGTCGTGGACCGGCCGCAGGTGCAACGGCTTCTCCCTGGATCAAAGGCTCGATGTTGACCGTCGCCGCGATCGAGCCGTTAGCTCGGCTCGGCTCCACCTCGATCGCTAACGTGCCCGGCCGCATCGCACGGACAATGAGGGATGTCCCGGGATGGGATAGCACTGCCTCTTCGTGATCGGGGTGCAAGATCACGTCAACGTAAGGTTCGGACTCTGGTTCGGCAGTGATTTTCACGTGCGGCGGCTGTACAGCATCGTCGGCGCCGACATACCGCACGGCAAACAAGCCCCTAGCAATTTCGGTTGTCCGCCGCTGACCCGCGCCCATTTTTACGTCCTAATCTTTCGAGACCTTTTGGAAAAGTTCCACCTAGAGTTACCATAAAACCGTCATCAAAACGTCGTCGGCGACGGCGCGATTTGATAGTAATAACATACTCTTAGGAAAAAAGATAACGACGTTAATTTTATCTTAAAATTCGGTTGCATTGCACTGCACGCGTGTTAGCATGCAACCCTCGGTCGTCGGGAAAAATTTATCTGCCGGGTAACGCTTAGACGCGCTGCGTTTTTGCGGTTGCGTAGAGGGGGTGTGGCGTGGCTACTTACGCGGCTTTCGATGTCGACCTAGCTTCGCTTGATGCGGTCCTGAGGGCGAGGGCGATAAATTCATCGCTCATCCACTCGATCAACAGCTATCTGATCGGCCTCGGTGACACCACCGGCCGCTCCGACACTACAGATCTGATTTCGGGCAAGTCGGGAACGCCGCCCTTTCCGGCGGCGCAAGTCTTAGACGTCACGTCCGCCGGCACTTTTATCAATTCAGACTACCGCGGGCGAGCAACTCGTCGTCGTTGAGGACGGCGAGCACCCAGAGTCAAGATCGCAGGCCACACCGCGTGCTGGCTGTAACCGGCGACGGCAGCAACGATACGATTTCGGACGGTCACGCGCGCTTCGACACGCTTTTGGGCGGCAGCGGTGGCAACGGCACTGTTGCGGACCGACGGGGAAGCGTCTTCGTTAATGGCGGGAAGTGGAAACAACGATACGCTCCGTCGATGGACGTCAGCTCGACACGCTCGTGGCCGGAAGCGGTAACGATGATTCGCTGTCTGCGGGTGCGGGTAATTTCGACGAGCTCGTGGTGGCAGCGGCACCGGCGATACGCTGGACGGCCGCAGACGGCAGCCAGCGACGCTTGTACGGCGGAAGCGGCGCTCGATCAGCTTCTTGAAGCTGGTCATGGCCGATATCGACTGGCTGCAAGGCGGCAGTGGCGCCCATCAGTCGCTGACCGCCAGCGGCGCCGATGCCACTCTTTTGACCGGCAGCGCAGACCACGAAAGCATCGATGGTTCCGGCCACGATGATTCGATCTATGCTGGCGGTGCTGGCGATTCCGGCAATGGTAGCGGGACGCTTGCTGGCGGCGACCACGCCCAGTTCCATATCGGCGCGCATGGCAGCGATACGATCACCGGCAGCGGCAGCGGAGATAAAGTCTTCTTCGACTCGCAGGCTTACGGCAGCGGCAGCGGCATTTCGATTACCACCCACGGATCGGTTACGACGGTGCAATTCACCGACACCAGCCAGAGCTTCAAGATCCAGGGTGTTTCGACGTTGCAGTTCTCCGACGGCCACGTCATCCACATCTAGTTCACTTTGCAGGCCGGACTACGATAGGCCCCGCCGAGCGCGGGGCACATCGTTTTCGTCCGGTCGATCACGCCGAACGCAGCAGGCACTCCGACCAAGCCTGTTTCGGGCTGTCCTATGCCGCGATGATCGCCCCAGGATCACAAACCTACGCCGGCTCAGCAACACTCCGATACGCGTGATGACTAAAGCCCGCTTTTGTCGGCACGCGAATCCTCTTCGGAGTTGTGCTTGACTTAGGAAGTTGCGGCGTTTCCCAGAACCTCTGTTTCCGGCTCATCGAACATGTCGAGATCGCTCGCCTTCAGATCCCGTTGGATCGAGGCCTTGTCGGCCTTCTGCATGAGCGCCAGCGCCCACAAATCGAAATTGTCACGCTTGACGAGGACCACCGCGAAGCCGGCATCCGCGAGGAGATGACCGAGCGACGCGCAGGTAAAGCCGGTATTGTGCGCCATGAACGTCATGCCCCGGGCGATCGAGGCGGAATGTCCAAACAGCATATCGTGAGGAGTGATGGGTCCCACCGGGGACGTGTAAGCCGTATGGTGTAACCCGCGCTCCAAAACCAAAGACGCAACCATTTCCAGGTCCGGGGAAGTAATCAAAGCGAAGCCGTCCGGTTTGAGAATTCGGGTAAATTCGGACAGCGCTTTGGGGACCTCGTGACCGTGGAGATGCTCAAGACTGTGCGATGACCAAATTGCATCGAAGCTTTGGTCTTGGACGAGGGCGCGCATGTCTACGACCGAGCCCGTCAGGTGCGGCGCGGCGCGCGGGTCGACATCGAGGCGGACCTCGGTCCAGTCGCCTTTCGTAAATATCGGATGAAGATGGCGGTTTGACGGGGGCCCCGATCCCGCGTTGAGAACGCGCTTTACCGTTTCCATCCGCCGGAAAATCCGTTCATCGTAAAAACTTTCCCCTACTTAGTCTTACTATAGCCGCCTCCTCTATGCGGCAACGCGAGTGGATCGCGCAAGTTCGGTGCGAAGAATCGGAACCGAACAACAGGCGTACGCTCGTGCCATGGACCACCCCGCATTCCGTGGATAAAATGAGATGCTCAAGTTCGCACCGCGTTTCTCGCAAGGCCGCTAGTGAGAACCGAGACACCCCGGATGACGTCTCAATATTGAGAAGCGGATGAACACCAAGCCTTATCCGCTGACGCCGCATGGCTAAAAATTCATTGCAAAACTGATCCGCATTTAAGTCAGCCAAAAACCGGAAAAGTAGAGTGTTTTGATCAGGATGCGCCCCACGGCCAAGTTCTGCGGGGGCACAAGAAACTTCGCACGCTTAAGGCCGCAGGGGATCAGGCGCGGCTATGCGGCGGACAGAGAGGTCGGCGGAGTCCAGTTTTATTTCGGCTGGACGTTTTCGGATGGGCGGCCTTGCCGGCACGGCAATGGCGCTGGTCATCGGTTTTCTCGAACAGGCGGCGGCACACGCCCCGCATTCGATGCAATCCGAAACGTCGATAACCGATCAACCGGCAGATATCTCATCCGGCACCGCCTCCGACACACACCATGCGTCGAACGATACGGCGTCCCCAGCGATGGTTCGCTCGAACACGATGGCGCGTTGTTTGCGCCCACGCCTTCGACGCATTCGGATGCCGATGACGGTTCGGGCTCGATCTCAGCGAATGCCGAGGGTTTTTGGTTCGACGCCAATGGTCCGGTGCATATCGTGTTCAGCACCGACGCCGATCATTCATCGGCCGGAGAATTCACCGGCTTCGCGGACGGTTCGGCGAATACTTCCGCATCCGATGTTGAAGTGGTGTTCACGAGCGCAGCGTCGAGCTCATTTCAATATAATGGCCCGAGCATTCTTGATACCGCGCCGGGCGGCGTACACTCCGATCAGACCGTTGCAATCTCGTCAGAACTTCCGACGCCCGACACCCATGTCGGCAGCAGTGGGCAAAATTTCAGCGGAGTTCAATCGGCCGCCTCGTTCGAGAACAATCAGCTCTCCACGATAGCCGGTTCCACAGGAGTGCCTGCCGCAACTGCGAACTCCGGATCGGAAACCGTTCTTCAAGCATGGAACGGCGACATCGGCAGCGGCTACACCAATGCGACGACTGCCGGGACTGGCAGCGGAGGTTCCGGCGGTGTCCTCGGGGTTCCGAATGCCGGCGACGGCCAAGGCCTGGTCATCAACATTGTCTACGACGCAAGCGTTGCCAACGCGCCCGCCGGATTTACCCAGGCTGTCGCCAACGTCGTCGCCTTTTACGAAAGTCATTTCAGCAATCCGGTGACGATCACGATCGATGTGGGTTATGGCGAAATCGACGGTCAGGCACTGGAGGCTTTCGCACTTGGCGAAAGCGAAGCCTACATGACCTCGGTCTCTTATGCTCAGCTGCAGAGTGCCCTGGCCAACAATGCCAACGCCATTGGCGACACCGCGGCCGCAGCAAGCCTGGCCGCCACAAGTCCGGTAAACGGCCAATACTGGATACCGACCGCGGAAGCCAAGGCTTTGGGGTTGATCAGCTCGAACAGCGTCACCCTCGACGGTTATGCCGGTTTCACCAACATTCCAAACCTGTCGGACTACAGCGCCACCAATACCAGCGGGACGGTACCGAATAACCAGTACGATATGTTCGGCGCGATCGCTCACGAATTTTCCGAGATCATGGGCCGCCAGATGTTGGACGGCGCCGACTTTGCCGGCGCGCCCGGTTATACCGCGCTCGATCTGTTCCACTATTCAGCACCCGGCGTTGCCGATTTCTCCGGCACAACACCCGGGTATTTTTCGCCGAACGGCGGCTTCACCAATCTGGGGAATTTCAACACCAACCCAGAGGGCGACTTTGGCGATTGGGCGTCAAGTGTTGGCAACAACTCTTACCTCGCGTTCAGCGACCCTGCGGTTCTGAACCCCGTCACCGCATCCGACCTTACAGTCATGAATCTGCTCGGTTGGGATTTAACGGCGCAATCGGCTCCGCCGGCGATTACCGCTGCGCCTGCCCAGGGTCATGATTTGGCGGGAGGCACGGTATCGGTCTCCGCGGCCAATGGCGTGCTCGCGAATGTAACCGACATCAACTCAAATGGCGGCTTGAGCGTAAGCTCGGTCAATGGTTCTTCGGCCGATGTAGGCGTCGCTGTCGCCGGGGACTTTGGCGCGCTGACGCTAAACGCTGATGGCAGTTACACTTACGTCAACAGCAATCCCGGCGCGGTAACCAGCGCCCACGGCGTTGCCGAGGATACCTTCAATTTCACCATTAGCGACGGCCAAGGCGATACCGCCAGCTCATCGTTGACGGTCCTGATAACTTCAGCGAATGAAACTCTGATCACCGGCACGTCAAACAGCACGGTCAATGGCGGAAGCGGCCCAACCGTGCTCGATGGCAGTGCCGGCAACATGACGCTGGCTGCCGGCTACGGGCCCTCAAACGCTGTACGGCGGACCAGGCGACACACTCGTTGGCGGCAACGGTCGGGACAATTTCGTCTTCGCGCCCAATTTCGGCAACGAGACTATCGACAATTTTCACGCCCGAGACGAAGATTTCTATCATCACCACGAACATTTCCACGAAAAGGCCGACGTGATCTCGCTGCCGAGCAGCACGTTCGGAAATTTTGCCGCCGTCGAGGCAAACATTCAGTCCTCGGGAGCAAATACCGTGATAACGCTCGATGCCAATGACACCATAACGCTGGCGAATTTTTCGGCAGCGCATCTGCATGCGCACAACTTCCATTTCATTGTCTGACTGGCAGCTTTCAGCGGGCGTTAACGCTAGGTCTAGTTCAGCCGAAGCTACGATTCCGTCCCGAGAAGAAAGCTTTTGACCAGGCGTGGTTAGGCCCGCTGACACTGTAATCTCTGAGTTTTCAACGAACGATTTCAGTTCGCTTGGCAAAATCCGCCGGGCACCGCTCGCCTTTTAAGCCCACCACAGAAAAATAAATATTCTCCAGCCGAAACAATAGTTTACCGAAATTCAACAGAACTTTGCTCTGATCAAGAGCTTTAGAGAAACCTCGCCCGCGCAGTCAGGAAGCGGAAATGGAAGCTGCTCCCCCGGGCCGAAACCTCCCCTGGCGGCGACGCCGAAGTCTCGTTATCGCCGCGGGCGCCACCATTGCGGCCATCCTTGGTGCTTATGCGCTAACATTGATACTCCTTTACCAAAATACTTTGCGGGACACCCAGACTAACCTGCTTCGGCAAAGTCTCGCGCTCTCTGAATTGGCCGAACGAACGCTACAGTCTGTCGATCTGGTTCTTGAAAGCGTCGGTTGAGAAGCTTCGGCCGGAATTCTCAGGTGCCGATCCAAGCGAGCTTGCCGATCGCGAACACCACATCTTCCTCAAGGAAAAGATGGCGGGACTGCCGCAGATCGATGCGCTGGGAATTATCGACATCCAAGGCAATCGGTTGAACCTCTCCCGCGACTGGCCAAGCGCGAAGGCAGACCTCTCGCAACGCGAATATTTCAAGGAATTGAGCGCCAACCCAAAACCGACATCGTTCATCAGCAGTCCGGTACAGGCCACCTCCAGCGGAGTTTGGGTCGTCATCATCGCGCGGCCGGTCCTGGGAAACGACGGCAAATTTCAAGGCGTCGTATTCGCCTCGATCAGCCTGGAATATTTTGAAGATATGTTTCGCTCGACCTCGCTGGGAGAGGGTTACGCAGCTTCGTTGGTAAGGCAGGACGGGACTCTGCTCGCACGCTTTCCCAGAGCAGGCACGATTGGAATGAAGGCAACCGTGACAGTGTTTCCCCGATCTGCTGCCGCAAGATCCGCCGCTTCCCGAGCCATCAGTCCGGTGGACCACCAGACGCGCATTGCCGCCGCTTATCGGCTGCTGGATTATCCAGTCGCGGTGATTACCACCCAGAGCGATGCGACCGCGTTCGCGACCTGGCGTAACACAGCGCTCACGATGGGCGTTGTCGCGCTGCTCCTGATCGCCGCGGTTTTGGTCGGCGCCACCCTTCTGGCAAGATCCTGGAGACAGCAGGAACGGCTCACCGCCGCCCGCAACGCTGTCATCGAGGCCGACAAATCCCGCCTGTTGGCTGAAGCCGAACTCCATCGCCAACGCGACATCGCGGAGCAAAGTGAGCGGTTTAACGCAGCAGCGGAGAACATGTCGCAAGGCTTGTGCATGTTCGACGACCGCGGACTGCCTTGTCGTATGCAATCGGCTTTATGCCCAAATGTACATGCTGCCGGAGCAACTGCTTCAGCCGGGAACGCCGCACGATCGAATCGTTGCCTATTGCGTCCGAATGAACATTCTCGACCGCGAATGCGGTGAACCCGCGGTTCAACGGCTGGTTTCAACGCTGCAGGCGTCGGTACCAGACGAGCAGAACACGACCATCAACCGGCTCGCCGGCGGTCGGCTTGTCAGGGTCGTTCGCAAGCCGATGGAGCGCGGTGGTTGGGTTGCCACGCACGAAGACATCACCCGGCAGCGGCGTGCAGAGGAGGAATTGTCCGAGACCAAGCAGTTTTTGCAATCCATCATTCAAAACATTCCGCTCGCGGTGGTGGTCAAAGAAGCGAGGACGGGCAAGTTCCTTCTTGCCAACCGAGCCTTTGAGGCCATGATCGATTTGCCGCAAGAAAAGCTGATCAGCAAAACCGTATTCGATATATATCCGCGCAACTATGCCAAGCTGATCGCAAAATTTGACAGCGCAACGTTGAAAGACGGCGGCGGCGCAAATTATCAAGAGTATGAGGTCGAAACACCCAAGCGCGGCGTTCTCATTCAAGCCGCCAGTCGGATCGTCATCTATGACTCAAAGGGCGACACTAAGTTCCTGATCACGGTCATCGATGACATTACCGAGCGACGCAAGTCGGAGCAGCACATTGCTTTCATGGCGCATCATGACCCGCTGACCGGCTTGGCCAACCGGGCTACCGTGACCCAAAAAATCGAAGAGGCCGCCGCGCGACAGCGCCGGTGGGCAACCCCCTTCACGGTTTTGCTGTTAGATCTTGACCGCTTCAAACATGTCAACGATACGCTCGGCCACGCGGCCGGTGACACGTTATTGCGGGAAGTAGCGGCCCGCCTCAAAGCATCACTGCGCGAAACCGACTCTCTGGCAAGACTGGGGGGCGATGAGTTCGCGATCATCCAGGCCGGCGAAAGCGACCAAAGGTCCGCGGCGGCGACGCTCGCACAACGCGTCATACAGATCATTGCCGAGCCCTTTGGCATAGAAGGCCACGAATTCAGCATCGGCACGAGCATCGGCATTGCTCTGGCTCCCGAGCAAAGCACAGACCCCGACGCGCTCCTGAAGATGGCCGACATGGCCCTTTATCGCGCCAAGTCCGACGGCAGAAACGGCTATCGATTCTTTAATCCGGAAATGGGAACTGCGGCCAACGAACGTCTCGCGCTCGAAGGCGATCTGCGCCGCGCACTCCGAAACGATGAACTTCACCTGCTTTACCAGCCGATCGTCGATTCCAAAACGATGAGAATCTGCGCCGCCGAGGCGTTGGTACGCTGGCGCCATCCGACCAGAGGCGTGATTTATCCGGATAAATTCATACCGCTTGCCGAAGAAACCGGGCAGATCGCGCAGATCGGCGAGTGGGTCCTTAACAAGGCCTGCGCCGATGCTGTTAGCTGGCCGGCCGATGTTAAAGTCGCAGTGAACTTGTCGCCTGTCCAATTCCGCAAGACGAACTTGCCTGAAGTGGTGATGACAGCCCTGTCCCGGTCAGGCCTTTCGCCCGAGCGGCTGGAACTGGAAATGACCGAGACCGCGCTCATCGAGGCGGCGTCAGAGTGCTTGCCGGCCTTCCAGCGATTTAAAAGCCTTGGCATCACCATCGCGCTCGATGATTTTGGAACCGGTTATTCTTCATTGAGCCACTTGACAATGTTCCCGTTCGACAGAATCAAAATCGACAAGTCGTTCACCCAAAACCTGACCAAGCGCGCAGATTGCGCTGCCATCATTTCCGCGACGCTCACACTTGCCGACACACTCAACATAGCGACCACGGCTGAAGGTGTGGAAACCAATGATCAATGCCGATTGTTGCGATTGGCGGGCGTTACCTCGTTGCAGGGATACCTCTTCAAGCGGCCGATGCCGGTTGCCGAGATTGAATTCGACTACACCTTTGCCGATGCCAAGGTAGCCAACGTCGCCTAGCGAGATCGGCGGCACCTTTTAGCTGGCGGCACATTGTTCTCATTAAGCCGCCTGGAGGCCGCGCATCGTATACCGATTGACCAAGTCAAAGCTTGGTCAGATATTGCGAACGCATGAATATCCTGTTTGTCCACAACAATTTCCCTGGGCAGTTTCGGCATGTTGCGGCGGCGCTGGCACGGGATCCCGAAGTCACCGTCGTCGGCGTCGGTGCTCCGGGTTCACAGCCGGTGCCCGGTGCGCGCCTTCTCAGGTACAGCCTGAACAGAGTTGACGTTGCGGCGACGCATCCGTTCGCACGGCGCTTTGATATGGAGTGCCATCGCGCCGAGCAGGTGCTGTACGTCCTAACATCGCTGGTGTCGTCCGGCTTTGTGCCGGACGTGATTGTCGCTCATCCCGGCTGGGGTGAGACGTTGCCGTTACGCACCATATTTCCCCGGGCGCGCATTGTACTGTATTGCGAATTTTTCTACGGCACCGAAGGCCGCGATGTCGGCTTTGATCCGGAGTTTCCCCAAACCGGAGCCGATGGTGACGTTGCCCTGCACTTGAAGAACGCCACGACCCTGTTGGCGCTCGCCGAGTGCGACGTCGGGTTGTCGCCGACGCTGTGGCAGCGCTCGACTTTCCCAGAGATTTATCAGCCGAGAATAAAAGTTATTCACGAAGGCGTCGATACCGAGGCCCTCAAACCGCAGGCTGAAGTCACGTTGCGTTTGCCAACCGGCCGCACGCTCCGGCGTGAAGACGAAGTCGTGACGTTCGTCGCGCGGAACCTTGAGCCGCTGCGCGGTTATCACATTTTCATGCGAGCTTTACCCCGGATCTTGAAAGAACGACCGCGTGCGCAAGTTCTGGTGATCGGCGAAGATCGGACTTACTATGGTGCTTCGCCGCCCGCTGGTACGACCTGGAAGTCGATCTTCCTCAACGAGGTAAGCGATAGGATCGGCGCCGACAGAGTGCATTTCACCGGCCGCTTGCCGTATCGCGAGTATCTGAAGGCATTGCAGGTATCTTCTGCTCACGTCTATCTGACTTATCCATTTGTGCTGTCGTGGTCCTGCATCGAAGCGATGAGCTGTGGTTGCGTGATCATTGGTTCAGACACCGCGCCGGTGCGCGAAGTCATCAATGGCGAAAACGGCGTTCTGGTTTCTTTCTTCGATCACGACCTGCTTGCGAAACACGTGATTGAGGCGCTCGCCCAGCCACGCCGGTTTCAATCAATGCGGGCGGCAGCTCGCCGGACGGCCGTCGAGCAATTTGATCTGCGTCGTATCGCTTTGCCGCAGATGATGGCGTTGCTGCGCGAGGGCGTTGATCCGCAGCGCGAAAAAGAGCCGGCCAAAGCAGGCCGCTCCCGCAAGCGCGTGTTGCGGCAAGCGCGCAGCAATTCGCTCGATTGAAAAAACTGCGTCTGAAGCCCAACCGCTTTACGCGAAAGTGGCCGATAGTTCTCGCGCCAAGGCATCGAGTTCCGGCGCCAGAGCATCCTTCCAGTGCGGAGTCGTGATGCCGAAGATTTCGTGCAGTCGGGAAAGATCGAGCCGCGAGTTGTGCGGACGTTTCGCGCGGGTCGGATATTCAGCGGTCGTGATCGGCAGAACCTGTTCGACCGCAAGCGCGATCCCCCGCCCCTTCAAACCCTCGACAATCGCCGACGCAAAGCCGTGCCAGCTGGTCTCGCCGGATGCCACGAGGTGAACAAGTCCGTTGGCTTCGCCGCAGCGGGTGCAAAATTTGTCTAATCCTGGGGAAAGCATTGCGGTCACGCCGTCCGCAATGACTGCGGCGGATGTCGGCGCGCCGATCTGGTCAGCAACGATGCGCAATTCCTTGCGCTCCCGAGCCAAGCGGCTGATGGCCCGCAAAAAGTTCGTGCCCTGTGCCGCGTAGACCCAGGACGTGCGAATGACCAGGGACGTGCCACCCGCGGCACGGACGGCATTTTCGCCGGCGAGCTTGCTGCTGCCGTAGACCGACAACGGCTGTACCGCGTCATCTTCGCGCCAAGCCCGATCGCCGGCGCCGTTGAACACATAGTCGGTTGAAAAATGAATGAGCGGAACGTTGTGACGTGCGGCCCATCGCGCAATCACCGCGGGGGCTTCGCCATTGACGCGCAACGCGAGTTCAGGCTCATCCTCAGCCTTATCAACGGCCGTGTAGGCCGCCGGATTGATAATGAGGTCCGGCTTTAAGCGATCCAATGCCCCTGAAATCTCAACCGGTTGTGCGAGGTTGAACTCCACCTCGTCGGGAGCCATGACCAGGCCAAAACCTTGTAAGCGGGACAGAAGGGCTCCGCCGACCTGACCACTCGTGCCGGTGAGGAGAATGCGCATCCAGTCGAACTCTGCGGGGTAAACGACAACCAGCAAGAAGCATACCATAGCATACGACTTAACGACGGGATGTTAGTACGCGATTCGACCCATCGCCCCCGCCGCGAGTCCGGCGCATCGCCGGCAGCGTGTTCCCGAATTTAGTGTTTGCTTTTCTGGCGGCGCTTTGGCGCCTTGGGCGCCACTGCTTTGGGTGCGGCTGCCTTGAATATCCTGCCCGCCACGGCGTCGAGTTTTTTCAGCAGCTTCGGATCGCGTGCTTCAGGCGCGGTAATCAAAGCGTTGTCAAGCGCCCGATCGGAACCGATCGGACAGGGCTCATGCTCGCGGGGAAAGTCCCGCGCGAGCCGTGCCACCAAACGCTTGGCCTTGTCCGCATTGGCCATCAGTACCTTGATGATGTCCTGCACGGTGACTGCATCATGGTCCGGATGCCAGCAGTCAAAGTCCGTCACCATCGCGACCGTCGCGTAACAGATCTCGGCCTCGCGGGCGAGCTTCGCTTCCGGCATATTGGTCATGCCGATCACCGCGTAGCCGAGATTTTTGTAGGTGAGACTCTCGGCGAGCGTCGAGAATTGCGGTCCCTCCATGCAAACGTAAGTGCCGTCACGCACGATGTTGATATTCTCCGCCATGGCGGCTTCGGCGAGGTGAATACGCAAGCGGGGCGATACCGGATGCGCCATCGAAACATGGGCAACGCACCCCCGGCCAAAAAACGAACTCTCGCGCTTGTAGGTGCGATCGACGAACTGATCGATCAGCACGAATGTGCCGGGCGGCAATTCCTCCTTGAACGAGCCGCATGCCGACAGCGAGATGAGATCGGTAACGCCAGCGCGCTTTAGCACGTCGATGTTGGCCCGATAATTGATGTCGGAAGGCGAGTGCACGTGCCCCTTATCGTGGCGCGACAGAAACACAACGGGCAGGCCTGCGATCTCGCCAATGCGCAGCGGAGCCGACGGTTCGCCCCACGGGCTCCTGATTCGCTGCGAGCGAACTTTTTCGAGGCCCGGCAAGTCGTAAATGCCGGACCCGCCGATGATACCAAGTACCGATTTAGTCATGGCCTCTGGTCAATCGTTGGAGGTAAACCTCTGATATCTGAGCCTATTCGAACTCGCGATGTCAAAGGAGAATAACGTCAAAGGAATAAAGACAATAAAATCTGGAAATTGGCCCATTGCAAATCGACCTAGCGGAGCGCATTTTGCTTCGCCATATCTGACCGGCTACGACTTCATTACCGAAACGAATCGGCTATTGCCGCGAACTCCCTGTTCTGCCGATTGATTGACGCTTTAGATTCGAAAGCGGACCGCCCTTCTCCACGAGATGCTGAATCACCCATACCATGCAGCTCACCTGGGAGCTCTTTTCAGCTCGGTCTTTTCAAGATGCGCACACATGAGCCACTAGCGATTGTTGGCCGCGATCGGTTGACGATCACGTTTTCGGCTGCACGGCTGGTGTGCCGCGCTCCCCTGATGCGGAACATCACGGTACTAACAGGCATAATCGTCGCCAATTTGATCTGGGCAAACGCGCAAGCTGCACCCATTCAGCTCGCGACTCCGACCGACGAACGGCATCAGGCGGCGCAGCAATTCGACAGCTTTGCGGCCTGCATCGCATACTGGAAAATTGTGGGCCAGTGTCTCCCGCCGGGATTGACACAAAAGGACGTATCGCGACTTCGCCAATCGCTCGAGCGGCTCCAGTCGGCAGCTGCGCAACACCTCGGACAGCTCGGGCAAAATGCACAGCTCTCGGAGATTTCCCAACAGGCGATCGTCGATCGCAAGACCGGTCAGATATTCACGTCGATCGGGAGCAACTGCCGGAACGTGGAGAGCGCGGTTCGAACCTACCGGGACAGGTGTGCGGCGTTGTTCAAAGACGTTGCGGAGTGGAAGAAAGAGTGAATCGCGGCTGGCTCTCGATCAATGAGTGACAAGCGCCGCCGAAGCCCGGATCACTCGCAAAATCGAACGGTTATTCCCGTTGGTGTGCTGGCGGGCCACGCTCCAGGTGCGTAGCCGTGGCGCGCGCGGCCGGAAAGCAGCAACGCTCGCCGCACTGGTATTAGGCCGCGGCCTGGCGACCGTGCCGAGTGTAAACGGACGTTTCATTTTTTATCCCTTTGAACTGGCCGCGAACCCAGCTCCACAGTTCTTCGATCTCCTGTGCGGCCCGGCCTTGCGGCGCGTATTCGGTCACACCGAGGCCGGCAGCGATCGCATCTTGAAAATCCATGCGCGCGGACAGCATCGGCTCGGCCAGCACCCCGAGCCGCGTCAGGCTTCGCGCCGATTCGCTGGTCCGCGAGCTGCGATAGGTCGACGGACATTGGTTAAGCACGAAGGCCGCTTTGCGCTTGGCAAGAAAGGCAGCGCGGAACGTCGCCGCCGTCGCCTCCACATCCAGGCGCGCCGGACGCGCCGGCAGCAGGCAAATATCCGCTGCGTCGGTTATCAACCTGGCGGCCGCGCTGTCGGCGCCGGCAGTGTCGAAGACCGCGACCGTAAAGCCGACTTCGGCCAGCCCCTCGACGATGCTACGAAGCCGTGGAAGACGCTCGGATTCAAGCGGCTCGACCATCACTTGGATCGGCAGCTTCCCCGCCTCGCGGCGCTCCCCCCAACGCGCGAGCGACCCTTGCGGATCAAGATCAAGCGCGATCACTCTCTCGCCGGTGGCTGCTGCCGCCACCGCGAGCGATGCCGCAAGCGTCGTTTTTCCCGCCCCGCCTTTTTGCGTGAGGAATGCAATCGTGCGCATTACACCACCGAATGTTCAATTCCCGAGATGCCGTCATTGCGTCCGGAATCGAGCGACGCCTGGTCATGGAGAGGAATGAGGCTTGACGTTCCGAAGCCGTTCGGAATTTCAATGTCGACGGCAAGTGTCGAGACTGATTTGCCGCGATCCATCTCAATCCGCACTCTGTCGGGTTCAAGCGAGACATGTCGGCCGATAACCGCGAGGATCTCTTCGCGCAGGACGCCAAGAAGATCGGATTGGTTCGAGGCCATCCGCTCGTGAGCGAGCAGAATCTGCAGGCGCTCGCGCGCGATCGGCGCAGAGCTGCTCCGGAACAGGTTGAAAAGTCTCATGCCGCTTTCCGTCCGAACAGCTTGTTGAAAAAGCCGTTGCTCTCGCTGGGAACCTGCATGGGAATAGTTTCGCCCTTGAGCCGCCGGGCGGCGGCGAAGTAGGCACGAGCGGCGGCGCTTAGCGCGTTGTTTAACGTCACCGGCGAGCCGAGGTTGGAAGCGCGCAGCACCTCTTGGCTCTCGGGAATAATGCCGAGCAGAGGTACCGACAGAATCTCCAGCACATCATCGATCGACAGCATCTCGCCGGCCGCCGCGCGCGCGGAATGGTAGCGCGTGACCAGAAGGTGCTTCTCGACCCGCTCGCCGCGCTCCGCCTTCGCCGTCTTTGAGTCGAGGAGACCGATGATGCGATCGGAGTCGCGCACCGAAGAGACTTCGGGATTGGTGACGATGATTGCGGCATCGGCATAGCGCATGGCGAGCGTCGCGCCGCGCTCAATTCCGGCCGGACTGTCGCAAATGATCCAGTCGAACTTGGTGCGCAGCTCTTCGATGACTTTGGCGACGCCCTCCTCGGTCAGCGCATCCTTGTCGCGCGTCTGCGAAGCGGGAAGCAGGTGGAGATTTTCCAGACGTTTGTCGCGGATCAGCGCCTGCGGCAGCTTTGCCACCCCGTGAATGACATTGATCAGATCAAAGACCACGCGGCGCTCCGCGCCCATGACCAGATCGAGGTTGCGAAGGCCGACGTCGAAATCGATGACGACGACTTTCTGCCCTTCCTGTGCGAGCGCGGCGCCTAAAGCCGCCGTTGACGTTGTCTTGCCAACCCCACCTTTGCCCGATGTGACGACCACGACCTGCGACATTTTTCCTGCCTTTCGTTCCTTTAGTTCATCGCCGAAATTTTGAGCGTGCCGTCCTCGAGCCAGGCCTGAACCGAGCGGCGGCGCAGGCTGTCCTCAATGTCGTCGGCCGTCTTGTAGTAGGAGTCGATCGCGAGCAACTCGGCCTCGACGGCGTGGCAGAAGATCCGCGCCCTGACATTGCCGGTGGCACCCGCCAGCGCGCGGCCACGCAGCGCGCCGTAGACATGGATCGATCCGCCGGCGATGATTTCAGCGCCCGATCCGACCGAACCAAGAACCGTAATGTCGCCCTCCATGAAGACCACGGATTGGCCAGAGCGCACCGGATCTTCGATCAACAGCGATGCCGGCTGCGCCTTCTGCGCGGCTTTGGGGGTGGCAACCGGAGTTGCAAAGACAGGCGCGTTCTTTGACGGAACTTCGAACGGCTGCGTGCCGCGGCCACCGCGAAGGATCGGAGGAAAACCAGATTGCCACTTGGCCGGGTCGATTCCTTCGACGCCGAGAACGCAAATGTTCCGCTTTTCGAGATCCGCCACGAGTTCGCTGATAGCCGCTGAATTTAGGTTGACTGCCGAAAGATCAAGCGCGACGGGGTGCCCGGAGAAAAAGCCCTTGGAGCGTTCCAAGGTCACGTCGAGATCGGCGAGCCAGTCCTGGAGGGGAGGCTGCGGCGCGATCGCAAACGCGGTGTAGGAGCGCGGTCGAAACATCAGCGACTGGCGTTGGCGAAGAACGCTCGACACTGTGCCTCTCCTCTTTCCGGTGATTCCGATTGGTTAATAAAGTGCGCCTGTATGGTTAATGATCCATTAACGGCGGGCAGAGCCGCAAAGACTGCATTAACCGGCGCATGAGGGTTACTACTTGGTCGAAATGGGAGCGGTAGCCGGAGACGCCGCTATTTGGACTGGCTGTTTCTGCCGGCGTGAAAGTCGCGATACCATTGAACAAACCGATGGATTCCGTCCGCGAGCGCAGTGCTCGGCCGAAAGCCGATAGCGCTTTCCAGGTCGGAGCAATCGGCAAAGGTCTCCAGCGCATCGCCGGGCTGCATCGGCAGGAATTCGCGAACCGCCGGCCGGCCGACGGCATGCTCGATTTGTGCAACGACCTCCAACAGCTCCACCGGGTGACTGTTTCCGATATTGTAAACGTGCCACGGCGCACGGCTGGTGGCTGGATCGGGCCTGTCGCCCGACCATGCCGGGTTGGGCGCAGGCGGACGTGTCACGAGACGCACAACGGCCTCGGTTATGTCGTCGATGTAGGTGAAGTCCCGCCGCATTTGTCCGTGGTTGAAGAGGCGAACGGGCTTGCCCTCCATGATGGCGGCGGTGAACAGCCACATCGCCATATCGGGCCGCCCCCACGGGCCATACACCGTGAAAAAACGCAAACCTGTTGTCGGAATCGCGAACAGATGCGCGTAGGCATGCGCCATCAATTCGTTTGCCTTCTTGGTCGCTCCGTAAAGATTGAGGGGGTGATCGACATTATCCGAGGTGCGAGACGGCATGCTGGTGTTGGCGCCGTACACCGACGATGAAGACGCGTACAAAAGGTGCTTGCAGCCATGGTGGCGACAGCCTTCGAGTATGTTGGCGAACCCGGTGAGATTGCTGTCGATGTATGCCTGCGGCTCAGCGAGCGAATAGCGCACGCCAACCTGCGCGGCGAGGTGGACGACGTAGGTAAACCGGTGCTCGGCGAACAGCGCGGCCATGCCGTCACGATCGGAAATATCGCCCTTAACGAAACTGAAAGCCGTCGTGCTTTGCGAGCACTGCGCGGCGCGCGTCTTTTAGGCCGGGATCATAGTAAGAGTTGAGATTGTCAAGACCGACGACGTGCGTGCCCGTCTTCGAGCAGCCGTCGCGCCACATGAAAGCCGATGAAGCCGGCGGCTCCAGTCACCAGAACTGGCTCGTGCATGGCGATCAACCCGAAAAATGGACCAAAGGGCAATACAGCGTTTTAATCTCGCGGCGCTTTGCGACGTGAATACTTTGCAACGTGAACGCCAACGACGGCCGATCACAAAGCAGTGCGACGGCGACCTCAGCGCCTTCAACAAGCATGCTTTGCAATGCCCGCGCAAATTCGGTCAGCGATCGCGCTGCACGGGGCTACCGCGCTCGACCCCGAACGCACTCCATAGTTCCACCACCGCACCGACGATGTGATAAAGGCTTGTGGCCGGTGCCGCTTCAATCACGAACTGACCGTTAGCGGCCTGATTTTCATACCACAGCCCTGAGAGCGGCGCGTTGAGGTAACGCCACAGCGCGGCGATCGCCTGTTGCAGGCGCGCATCGCTGTCCGCTTGGTCGTCAATAATATACGCGCGGAGACGTTCGGTCTGCGGCCACAGCCGCGCGACCGGATCGTGAATATGTCCATCCGTCGTAATCGCATTGACGGCCACGTTGCGGCCTCGATCGACGCCGTGGCGGTCAGCAAAAGCGATAAGCTTCGCCACCGCCGCTGGCCGTTCCCGGCCGGTAAGCCTGGCCCAACGATCGAGCAAAAATGCCCATTCGTAATGGTGACCCGGCTCGACAATTTGGCCCTCCGGCCCGGGAAGCGGCGCCCAGTCAGTGCTGAAGCGCTCCCGCAGCACGCCGCTTTCGCCTTCCATGAACCGGTCGAGGCACAGAGCAGCGATCATGTCTGCCGAGCGCCGCCAGATCGGCTCGGGATCAATTGGCAACCATGCCAGTGCCGCCTCAAGCAGATGCATGTGAGGGTTGGCGCGAAGCAGCCCTCTGCCGTCACGGTCCTCGTAAAATCCGCCCTCCGGATGACTATAATCCCGCTCCAGGGTTCCGATCAGCGCGAGAGCCGGCGCCCTCCAACCGCCGCCGCGATCGATCATCTGATGGGCATGGGCATAAGCCAGCAAGGCGAAAGCTTGGTTATAGAGATCGAACCTCTCGTCGGCGGGCGTCGCATCTTGGCTCAGCGCGGCAATCACCGTACCGTCGCTGCGCACAAAATGGTCGCGCAACGACGAAAGCGCATGCGATGCCGCTTCCCGCCAAGGGCCCTGCCAGCCAAGCCGCCCGGCTTCGCAATAACAAAACACCTGGCGAGCCGCGACGCGCGAGCGTTTTGGCAGAGCGACGGGCAAGCCATTAAAATCGATCCGCTCGTGCCACCCCCCGCCCACATGATCGGCGCCAACCTGCCACCAGAGCGGAAAGGCAGCATCCAAGAGCCAACGGCGCAATTTGTCGGCCTCTGCGGCAAGCCTCTCTGAGCCCGCGCCGCGGCCTGTCATGAGCTGGCGACAATGATCAACCAGCACCACGCTGGCGCTGCGCCAGCCAACGGCGGCCGCTGGCGTCAACATTCGGCCTCGCGCACCCATGCGATCGGCACCTCGACCGCGGCCGCCAGGTTCGGCGAAATTCTCACGGCAAAGCGTCTGGTCACCCAATTCCAACGCTGCTTCCCGCTCCTTCTGACCGTAACCAGTGGCGACGAGAACGCCACCACGGAGCGACGCGGCTTGGCCGGCAGCCAGGTCGCTCGCCCGGTCGCCTATGATCCACGAATTGGAGAGATCAAGGTGCATTCGCTTGCCCGCCTCGCGCAGCATGCCGGGATTTGGCTTGCGCCACGGATGATCGGCGACACGATACTCTCCTTGCGCGTCGGCATGATACGCGCAAGCCAGTACCGCGTCGAAATGTGCGCCGACTTCTGCGAGCGCGGCGGAAAGCGCCGCTTGCACGGCCGCAAAATCGCTCCAGCCGTAAAACCCCCGTCCTATGCCCGACTGGTTCGAAACCAGAATGACGGGAATCCCCAATCGATTGCAGCGCGCAACTGCCTGCTGCGGAGCCCGCAATCATGTGCAGATCGCTTGCGCGCGCCAAATAGTCGACATCTTCCACGACGACACCGTCCCGATCGAGAAAGATCGCCGGCCGCCCGGCATAATCTGTGCCGAGAATCTCGCACCAAAGACCGGTTTCGTCGACAAGCGTCATCCCACTTGAAACTCCGCTACCCGGCGGCGGCCGCGCTCCTTCACGAAGGCCTCGTACATTCGCGTCAATGTGTCACGAAATTCGGGGTTCGGCAGAGGTCCTATGAGCAACTTCAAGCCGCGCCGGGGATCCGACCAGAAACCGCGCTTCGTCGGCGCGAAACAACGAAGGATCGCTCACCCGGCGCAGCGAGTGCCCGGAAATGTCGTCCATTATGGCGAGAATATCAGCGAGATGCACCGGCGCGACCGGAACAGATGTTGACTGTAGTCGGATCGATCGGCTGCGAGACGAGCCGCGAATACGCCTCGATGACCCGGCCGATATCGGAGAAGTCGCGAAACAAATCCAAGTTTCCGAGCCGAATCTCGCTTCGTTGCTCGGCGTAATGCTGGACAATCTTGGGAACGAGAAAGCTCGCGGTCTGACCTGGGCCGGTATAGTTGAACGGCCGGGTGACGATGATCGGGAACTGGCGCGAATAAATCGCCGCGATTTCTTCGGTCGCATGCTTGCTGACGGCATAGTGGGTCTTCGGCGCCAGCGGTGCGTCTTCGGTCAGCAGGCGCTCGGCGTCCGGCGCCGCATAAAGCTGACCACTGCTGGCGACGATAACAATCCTCGGGTCGATTCTTGCAGTCGGCAAGAGCCGCGAACAGGTTTGCGGTACCGACGACATTGGCCGAATACATCTCGCCGACTTGGTGTGAGTTGGCGCCGCAATACCGGCGAGATGCACAATTGCGGTTGGCCGGATCTGATTGAGCGCCTCCGTAAACAGCATCGAAATCGCAAAGGTCGACATTGAGTCGCACTGCATCGCCGTCACCGTGACTGAGAGCGGCGACCTCGTGACCGTCCTGACGCAACCGCTCGACCAAAGGCCGTCCGGTAAATCCCGCGCCGCCGGTGATCAACACCCGTTCAGAACGAGAACCCAATTTTGTTTCTCCGGATGTCGGCCTCGACCATCAACCGGCACAATTCTTCGAGCGGCGTCTCCGCCCTCCACTGCAGCAATCGTTGCGCACGGGCGGGATTGCCGATCAGTTCGTCGACCTCGGCGGGACGAAAGAACGCCGGATTGACCTTGACCATGACTTTACCGGTTTTCCGTGCAAACCCCCTCTTCGCCGGGCCCCTCTCCGCGCCACTGAAGATCGATCCCGATGGCGGCAAAGGCCATTGCGGTAAAATCACGGACGCTCGCATTCCTGCCGGTCGCCAGAACGAATGTTTCCGGCTCGCTGTGGTCCATGATCAGGGTCATTCCGTGCGTATACTCTTTGGCAAATCCCCAGTCCCGGCGCGCCTCAAGGTTGCCGATCTCAAGCCAGATCCTGCTTGCCGAGGTGAATGCGGGCGACCGCGTCAGTAATTTTTCGCGTCACAAACTCACGTCCGCGCAACGGCGATTCGTGGTTGAACAGGATGCCGCTGCTGGCAAAGATACCGTACGCCTCGCGGTAGTTCACCGTAATCCAGTGACCGAACAGCTTGGCGACCGCATAGGGGCTGCGCGGATGGAACGGCGTTTCCTCGTCCTGCGGAACGGCATGGACGCGGCCGTACAATTCGGAGGTCGAGGCCTGATAGAACTTGATGCCGCTGTTGACATGCCTGATCGCCTCGAGCAGATGCAACGCCCCAACACCGGTCATCTGCGCCGTCGCGATCGGTTGCTCGAATGACACGCCGACAAAACTTTGCGCCGCCAGATTGTAGACGACATCCGGCTTGGCTTTTTCGAGCAATCGAAGGCACGCGCCCGGGATCGATGAGATCGAATTCGATCAATTTGAGATTCGGATGATCGAGAATCCCGAGTTCTTCCAGCCGCCAGAAATTGACCGAACTCACCCTGCGGAAGGCGCCAAATACCGTCTGGCCACGCTCCAGCAATTGCTGCGCGAGGTAAGCGCCGTCTTGGCCGGTTACGCCGGTGATTACCGAAGATGTCATGCCGCTGTCTGCAGGAGGCCGTCAAAGATTGCAATGAACTTGTTCAAGCGTCGGTCCCGCTCACGCGGGCGCAGGGCTCTTCGCATAGCGTTCAAGAATTTCCGCCGGGGGGCCGATATCTACCACGCGGCCGTGCGACAACCAAATTGCCGACGAGCAGAGTTGAGTGATGATATTTGTGTCGTGGGTCGCCAGAACCAGGATGCTTGCGGCGTCGATCAACACTTGCAGCCGCGTCGCGTGCGCGGGCCGCGAAGGCCTGGTCGCCGACGCCGATGATCTCGTCGAGCAGAATTATTTCCGGCTGTATGGCCGTGCTGATACCAAATGCCAGGCGCAACATCATGCCTTGGGAATAGCAGCGAACCGGCAGCTTCAGATAATCGCCAAGCTCGGTAAACTCCGTGACGTCCTCCATCAGCCGGCTTATTTGCTGCGACGTAAGTCCCAGAAGGACGCCCCTCATCCGGACGTTCTCGTAACCCGTCGCCTCGCCATCCATTCCGACATTGAGGTCAGTCAGCGATGAAATTCGGCCGGTAACATCTGCCGATCCCGTGGGTCGGCGGGTAGATCTTGGCCATCACCCGCAACAGCGTGGTTTTCCCGGCGCCGTTTGAGCCGATGAGGGCGACTCTGCGAGCCGTGCTCCAAGTTCAGCGTCACATGGTTGAGCGCGCTGATCACCACAACGCTTCGATCGCGATCGTCGGCGACGCGGCCGCCGACCGTCTGCGCGAGGAGGGCCGATTTGAGCGATCGCCCTCTGGAATTGTAAATCGGCAGGTCGACGCAAACGTCTTCTAATCTAATCGAAGGCATCGCGATCACAGCCAGTAGACCACGCGAGGGGCATAGCGCCCGGCGAACGGAATGACCACGCGCCAATCCCACAACTGCCATGATCGGCACAGCTGACCAGCGCCCACGGGCTCGGAGCCGCGCCAAGCAGCGGATCACGCACAACCTCGAGCAAGTTCGCGAATGGATTCCATCTAACCACGGCGAAACCGCGGCGGGCCAATTGGTCGGGCAGATACATCACCGGCGTGATGAAAAAGACCACCTGCATAACACTGGTGACGATTTGCGGCACATCGCGAAACCGCGCGCACATGATTGAAAGAAAATATCCGAGCCAAAACGCATTGACGATGAGCAGCGCCAAGCCGACGACAATCCAAAGAATGTTGGCATTTATGCCGACCCCGAACCAAATAAAGACGATCGGAATGATCATAAAGTTGTGGGCGGCAACAATAAAATTCCGCGCAATCACGCGACAGGTGAATAAAGATCGCGGCAACGAGACATGCCGCAACATTTGCTCGTTCTCGGTCAGCGCATTGCAACTTTCGATGACCACCGTCGAGATGATGCCCCAGATCACAAAAGTGACGGCGATATAAGGCAGATAGGTCGATATATTGACGGCAAAGAGGTGCGAATACACGAAGCCAAGGCCGCCGATCATGGCCGCCATGCTCAATGTCAGCCAGAATTGGCCGAGGCCGGAACGGCGATAACGGCGGCGGACGTCGTTCCACGCGAGCATGGTCCACGTTCGCCAGCCGCGTAACCCCGCAACGACGTCGGCCGCGCCCGTCCGGCTAGCTTTTAGCATTAAGGAACTCCCACCAGGCGGTTCCTTTACTGGCCCTATCGTCGTTGATCAAGTCGCCTCGATCGCCGCTCGACCGCATCGTCGGCAAGCTACAGCCGCAACCGGCCCCGAGCGCGCCACATTGGGCATTTCCCTTCCACAATTGCGGTGATACTGCTAGTTGCTCGCCCGAACGATCATCTGCGGCGACCTGCCTCACAATCGGGGCGTCCGTTTCTTCACCGGGTACGTGATGATTTCAATCGTTCTTTACGGCAGGAATGACAATTACGGATACAATCTTCACAAGCGCGCAGCGCTCAGTCTGAATTGCATGGCGGAGGTCCTAACCGACCCCGCGGATGAAATACTGTTCGTCGACTACAATACGCCGGACGACTATCCTACCTTCCCCGAAGCGATCCAAGATACGCTCACCAAACGGGCGCGCGAGATATTGCGGATTTTGCGGGTGCGGCCGCGCATCCACGAAAGGTTCAAGTCGAAGACGCACTTGAAGGCGCTTGGAACCCATTGCACGGAACGTCGCCGTGCGGCGCTCGTCCCCGTCAAATCGGTGGATATTGTCGACCAACACCGACATGATCTTTGTCCCACAGGGTAGGTCTTCGCTGTCGGAAATCGCGCGCCGGTCTGGCGCCGGGTTTCTATCATGCGCCGCGAATAGAAATTCCGGAAGCGCTATGGGAAAGCTTCGACAGACAGCGCTCCGACAAACATTATCAGCACAGTTCGCGACTGGGGCGACCACACTGCATCTGAATGAAATCGTTCTGGGGTCCAATTTCATCCGCTACGACGGCCCTGGCGATTTTCAGCTGTTGTTGCGCAGCGACCTATTTGAAAATCACGGGTTTGATGAGGACATGCTGCTCGGATGGCATGTCGATTCAAACATCGCCGCGCGGATGCTGTTGAAATACCAAGAGGTCGGCGATCTGGGAAAGCAGGTCTACGGATACCATTGCGATCACACCAGACAGGTAACGCCGGCACACAGCCATGACGAGGGTGCAAAACGACTGGAGGCGCTTTGTCACCGATGTTGCAAGCGCCTCGATTCCCGCACCAGTCGGCGAGCTTGGGGCTGCGCCGACGACGTGATCGAAGAGGTGCGTCTCGCCGCCGATCCCGCACGCGTCTACGTGCAGGCGCTGCGGGATGTGATCGGCGATCCTCTCACTGCACCGAATGTCGTCAAATACACGGGCGAGACCTACAACAAGGTCGACTACGATCCAAAGCACCTCATGCCGTTTTTGGCGGACATGTTTGTGTCGATGCCGAGGAGCCTCCAATGTGGGCTGGTACGGCGAGAGAGAGGAAACACTCCGTCTGTTCGCGGGCATTTGGGAAAAGCTGAGTTTCACCGGCAGAATTCTCTTGGATCGTCCGCTGATCACAGCAAAATCACGGCAACGGCAATCCGTTATGTATCCACGCCGGAGGTGTTGGCGGCAGCGGATGTCTTTGTGGTCGATTTCGGCGGCGTGGCACCCCGCTCAATCGATCGGGCGCCGTCGATCCTGGTGAGCGGCGAATTGCGCAGAGACTTTCGTCGGATCGTCCGCGAGGAGCGCCGCCGGCTCTCGATCGGGAGCAACGCCGCGGCGCGTTATCGCGCTTAACGCCATCAACAACGAATATGAAGGGTTTGTATGTGGTTTCGTGGCAGCGGCAGCAACGCCGTTTGCGACCCATATGCGACATGGATTCGTGCTGCCGGTGAGCGCAGCATGGGGGAATTGGTTACCGCTGCTCGCGATCGGCGAAGCGGGCATTCGGGTCGGGAATCAGATCAGAAACGACCCAACCAAGTTCGGATGGCTTGCTTATGGACCATTCAAGTACCTCGAAGAGGGGCGATACCTGGTTTCGATCGAGATCGAGATATTGGCCGACGAACCGGATCGACCAAGAGATGAACCGTGCCTGTTTGTCGAGGTAGTGGCGGGCCCCGAACTTCTGGGCATTCATTTGCTCAGGCGCTCGGGAACTAAACACCACGAACCACAAGTTCACCTTTGACGTCTCTCAGGAGATTGCCGAAGGGATTGCCGGGATTGAAACGCGTATCGGCGTGCTGAGCCCGATCGGTATCGCGGTTCAGGCGCTGACGGTCGAACCGGCACGCGGCATCGATAGTTGCTGACGACAAAGTCGCGGCCGCTCTTACTATTGCTGATCTGTTGCGGATTGATGATTGGCTGCCGTTTCTGCGTCTTGGACCGCTCGGCCGCGTCGATGAGTTGGGTCATCAGGCCGAAACCGGCGCGGCAGCATTTGTGGTGTACGGGCCGCACTGGTCTCTGCCGGCGGGAATGTACGAGATGATAGTCCGCATTGAGCCCAGTCGCGAAGCCGCAACACCCGAGCATTTAATCAAAGCTGATGTCGTGCAGGGCGATAGGCCGCTGGTAGCGGTAACCTTCAGTCCTGCCGCGCTAGCCAACGATGATGAGCTCGCACCAATGTTAGTGAGGCTGCCATTTGAATTAGACGGGCAAGCGCCTGAACAGCGGCAGATCCAGCCACGAATTTGGAGTTCTGGGGAGGATCGTTTCTGCATTCGGTCGCTTTCGGTCAAGCCGTTGGAGCGGCAACCGCAGCCCCCGCGAGATTTATCGCCGGAGCACCAACAGCGAGAAGACCTATTGCCGCTTCTGGGCATTGGAGAGGTGGGTCGCCGCGTCGCCGAAGGAATTGGCAATTTGGACAAGCGGATCGGCTTTGTCGCATATAGCCAGACTATCGCAGTTGAGCCCGGCGCTTACCGATTAGCCCTTCAGGTCACCGTCGAACCGGACGGCAACACCCCACTGCCAAATAGGGCGAACCTGCATGGTGGCGCTCGTGAAGCGGCAACTACGACATTTTGGCGGCCGCCACAATTACGTCCGGAGCAGACCAAAACGAGAGTCACGAGCTGACGTTCGAAATCCCGTCCGATCCAGCCGGTATTCCGGGATTCGAATTCCTGCTGCAGCTTGTTGCTCCGGCGAAAATTACACTACGCACACTGACGCTTGAACGTGCGAACTTGGCAATCCGAGAAACTGACCCAGCAATATGCACGCTCGAAAACTGGCTTCCTTTCCTTAAGACAACGCCGAGCGCAAAGGCGGACGCCGAGGGTGTTGTCGTCGCCGAAGGACGCGCAGATTACGCCGTTTACGGGCCGTATTGGACGCTGCCGGCCGGCCGTTACGAACTGGTTGCATCGATCGTGCCGCCCGCGCCGAACCCTGACGGAAAGCCAGTCATCACCGTCGATGTCACTGCGGATCATGGGCATCACCAGCTCGCGGGGTGCCATTGCCGCCTTGGCCAATTTGAAAGTGGCGATCCGCACACAGCAGTTGAATTTCGTCTGCCGTTCACGTTGGCGGCTGATCTTTCCCCGGAATTGCGGACGATCGAGACGCGCGTTTTTACGCCGGGCGACACTAGTTTCCGCATTCGTTCATTGGCGGTGCGGGTCCGCACAGATGAATTGGAGCGCAACTGGTTTCGCTACCTGACCGCCGGAGAATGCGGAATCTACAGCGGCGGCGAAATTAGGAGCATTGAGAATAAGACCGGATGTATCGCATACACGCCGCCACTTGACCTCGATTGTGGCCACTATGAGCTATTCCTCGATGCTATCGACGTAAGCACGAAAAAACAGCGATCCTGACCCGGAAGCTCCCATTGTGATCGAGATATGGTCGGGATCGGAAGTCCTGGCGATGCAGACTGCCAAACGCGGATCGAATCCCGGCAGCCTTGCCCCGCGGGCGTTCGAGGTTACGAAAGCGATTGCTGCGTCCGGAGCAGGCGTAGAGCTGTCTGTCCGCGCGATTATGCCGGCAGCAATTTCAATTCGTGGCCTCCGCGTTGAAAAAACAGCTGACAAAGTCGCGCCGAGCCCCTCGCTCGCCGCACTCGCTGCGAAGGATTGGCTTGCGTTTTTTGGTATGGGCCCTGCCGGCCTTAAAGTGGAGCAGGGCGTTCTCGCGCCGGCAGGTAAAGCCGGCAATGTCGGTTACGTGCAACGTCCATTTTCGCCCGGACGATATGAAGTAATTCTGAGAGTGCAGGGTTTTGGTCAAGGCGACCCCGCCGGCCGCGTGATCATCACGGCTGGCGCAAATCTGCTCGGTGTACGAGACATTTTATTCACGCCGCGGTCTTTTGGACCGCTTCGCATCCCACGTGGGCCATTGCGCATATGCTCTTTCGATGCACCTGCCGGCCTGCCACGTGAGGCGCGGGGTATTCAAATCCGTATCGACAGCACCGGTGCGGGGGAATTTATGATCTGCTCCATCGCCGTCAAGCCGAAGACTAGGATGAGCGACTTGCGTGACCAGGCTTTCGGGGCGGGAGCAAAGCTACTCAGAGCTGCGGCGAAAAAGTTGCAGTAAAGTGATGCTGGGTTCGGCGCACGGAACGCTATGAGAGCGCAAACGCCAAGTTTGACCTGACGGTCCGTGCGCCGCCAACAACTAGTGACTAGCCATAGGGAGTGGATTCCGAGCATCTTGCGACAAACGCGGGGTCAGGCCGCGTCGGAAACAATGAGGTGTATCTCAGTTGCCGTCGATGAAAACGGCGACAAATCGTAATCGGCGATCTTTCGTAACAGCGGGACGCCGTCAATAGGAACTGACAGGGTCAGCGATTCCTCGTTTGGCTTGAGCACAAGGGTCTCTAGTGTGGCGGTCCCGTTTAGGCGCGGCGTGCCGTCTTGTCCAAGCACTAAACGAATGGAAAAGGTCCTCAGCACAAACCGATGTCCGCAATTATCTTCGAAGGTGCTATTCGGATGAAGGTCTTCGATAGCGATCATTGCGAACCGCGCTTTTCGATGAAGCCCCGCGCAAATCATCGAACGCGCGCGCTGGACATAACCAACGCGACGGCACTTACCCGATCGAAGAGAATGGAGCTTAGGCAGAAGCTTTCCCTGCCGAATCATCTGCTAGCAAATTTCTATTGATTTGGGAAGCCGGCGCGACCCTCCAGAATCAACTCAAATTTCGGGAACGTTAGCCTTCAATTCCTCCAGCCAGACCCGGGCATTGCCATCGGACGGAGCGCGCCAATCGCCGCGGGGCGACAGCGAGCCTCCCGATGATATTTTTGGCCCATTCGGCAGCGCCGAGCGCTTGAACTGGCTGATCGCGAAAAAACGAAACAGAAAAATACCGAGCCAGCGCTTGATCTCGTCCGAGCGAATAGTTGCGACGATCGGAGGCCGGAATATTAGCTGGCCAGTCGCCGCGCGCCACATCAGACCACGCGTTGAAAGCGAGATAGGCGATGCGCGAGGGCCGAAACCCGAATCGCGTCACATAGAACAGATTGAAGTCCTGAAGCTCGTAGGGGCCGATGATTTTTTGGGTCGATTGGATCACCCCGTCTGCCCCGGCCGGTACCAGCTCCGGAGATATTTCGGTCGCCAGTATTGTGAACAGCACCTTCGCCGTCTGCTCGTTGACTTCGCCGGAGGTGGCAACAAACCGGATCAGATGCTGGATCAGCGTTTTCGCGACCGACGCATTGACGTTATAGTGCGACATGTGGTCGCCGACGCCATAGGTACACCAGCCTAGGCCGAGCTCTGAAAGGTCGCCGGTTCCGCATACCAGTGCGCCATTGTGATTGGCCAAGCGGAACAAATAATCGGTGCGCAATCCGGCCTGCACGTTTTCAAACGTGACGTCATAGATCTCTTCGCCGCGGCTGAACGGATGACCCAAATCGGCCAGCATCTGCCGCGCTGCCGGCCGGATGTCGATTTCCTGCGCGCTTACGCCGAGCGCGCGCATCAGCTCCCAGGCGTTGGCCTTGGTGCCATCTGATGTGGCAAAGCCCGGCAACGTGTAGGCTAGGACGTTGGAACGAGGCAGCCCGAGCCGGTCCATCACCCGGGTCGAAACGATCAGCGCCTGTGTGGAATCCAAGCCGCCGGAAACGCCGATGACGACCTTTTGAGTCCGGCTCGCCTGCAGCCGTTTCGTCAGGCCTTGCACCTGAATGTTATAGGCCTCGTAGCAGTTCTCTTGCAGTCGCCGCGGGTCCGAAGGCACGTACGGGAAGCGATCGATGGCGCGCAGGAGCTCCAGTTCGGCCTCAGGCGCGTCGATCGTGAAAGAGACTGTGCGAAACGCCTCAATCCGATCGCGATTATTGCCGACGCAGTCGCCGAACGTCCCCACCCGCATGCGTTCCTGGCGAAGCAGCGCCAGGTCGACGTCGGCTATAGCCATTGTCGGCGAGGCGGGAAACCGCTCCGTCTCCGCCAGGCACACGCCGTATTCGAAGATTGCCGCCTGGCCATCCCAGGCCAGATCCGTGGTCGACTCGCCAGGTCCGGCCGCGGAATAGGCATAGGCGGCGATGCAGCGGGCGGATTGGGAAGCGCACAGCAGGCGGCGCGCCTCCGCCTTTCCGATGGTGATGTTGCTTGCCGACAGATTTAAAAGGATTTCGGCGCCGGCGAGCGCGGCCGCGGTCGAAGGTGGCTCCGGAACCCAAACGTCCTCGCAAATCTCTATATGCGCCGTGAATGGCACCGAGCCGCGCGACTTGAACAGGAGATCGGTGCCGAACGGGACGGAATGGCCGCCCAATTCGATCGCCGTATTGCGTATCGCGGCGCCAGACGCAAAATGGCGCCCTTCATAGAACTCCCGATAATTGGGAAGGTAGGTCTTGGGAACGGCGCCCAGGATCGCGCCGCGATGGATGACGACCGCACAGTTGAACAATTGTCCGTTGCGCCGCAGCGGCGCGCCAATCGACAAGCAGCGGAAAGAGGTCGCGCGAGGCTTCGGCAATCTCAACGACGCCGCTCTCGACCCGATCGAGAAGCGCATCCTGGAACAACAGATCGTCGATGGCGTAGGCGGAGATCCCGAGCTCGGGAAAAATCATCAATGCAATTTTGCGTTCATGGCCGCGCCGCGCCAAATCAAGCGTCTGCGCCACATTGAACGCGGCATCACCGACCTCGACGCCCGGCACGCAGGACGCGACCCGCACAAACTCGTGGCCATACGGGGACCAGAAGTTCATACGCGGCCTCTACGACCGCCCATCATCTCCGCTCATTCCGCCGCGACGCGCTTGGCAGCCGCCGAAATTGTCTCTTGGTTTCCCAAGCGCACAATCTTGCAGTCCTGCGGGAACTGTGCCGGATCAAGTTGACGCCAGCAGTCGATAATAAAGCGCGTGCGCCCGTCCCCAACCCATTCCGGCGAGATGGCTGCGTATTCCGCCCAGGGCGTGATGATTGCGACGACGTCCGCCCGGCTTACAGCTTCCTCGGCCGATGACGCCAACTTCACGGTGGCACCGAGCACCGACCCTGCCGGGCCAAGCGCCATGGGGTCGTGCGCGACCACCTCAAAACCTTCATCGGCGAGCGCCTTGGCCAACATGACGCCCTGCAACTCCTCGATGACGGGCGTATGCGGTTTGTAGGACAGGCCGAGCACGGCGACGACGCCGGCTGGAACGAGTTCCCTGATCGTTTCGGTCAGCCGCTGCACCTGGCGGCGGTTGATAACATCGGTGGCGAGCGCCAGATCGGCCTTCCCGCCCACCAGATGGGCGACCCGGCCGAACGCGATGGTGTCGCGTGGAAAGCACGGACCGCCATAACCGATCGCAGGCTTCAGATATTTCTTGCCGATGCGGGTGTCGCGGCCGATGGCATCGGCGACGACCGATACGTCCGCGCCCTGCAACCGATCGCAGATTTCGCCCAGCATGTTGGCGAAGGAGATTTTCATGGTCACGTAGGTGTTGACCGAAATCTTGGTCAGCTCTGCGTTGACGAAGTTCATGCGCGCGATGTTGGCACTTGGCCCGACGACCTTGCGATAAATGCCCTCAAGGAGATCGCCGGCTTTCTTGTCGCTCTCCCCGATCAGAATGAAATCGGGATGTAACAGCCCGTTGATCACGTCGCCTAGCGCAATGAATTCCGGATTGTAGCAAAGGCCGAGATCGCGACCCACTTTGCGTCCGGACGCGTGCTCGAGCCGCTCGCGGATTGGACCACCGACCGAGCCCGGCATGGTCGTCGAGTGAATGACCACAAGATGATAACCGGATTTCTTGGCCAGCGCGCGCCCAAGATCGTCCATGACCGACAGCACGTAGTCATTTCGGAATGCGCCGTCGGCGCCGCTTGGCGTCGGCACAATGACGGTGGTCACCTCGGTGTCGCCGATTGCCTTCGACCAGTCTTTCGTCGCGGAAATGCGCGCCTTGTGTTCGGTCAAAAGCTCCTGCAGGCCAGGTTCCTCGACCGGAGCGACATGATTGTTGATCTTTTCGACGAAGACCGGATTGGTATCGAGGCCGACGACGTCATAACCCTTGGCCGCGAACACAGCCACAATCGGCGCCCCAAGCTTACCCAATCCGACGACAGAAACTCTCATGATGACCCTCACCCGCGATTAGCGGCATGTCATTAGCTTGATTGGGCTCGATTGGGAATACGGAACCCCAGTCATCCCCGCGAAGGCTATTTCCCCAGCATCTCGAGCAGGTTAAAGCCTACCTTCCCGAACGCGCATCGCTCTCGGTTGAGGTTAGTTCTGAGGCTGACGTAGGTCAACTCTTCTGCGTTCAGGGACGCATGCGGAACGTCGCATGAAGAGTTCAGTGGATACTTTGATCGCTTTCAAAAGCTGGCACGGTAGCTGACGCCGCCCCCGAAGTAGGCGGGGGCAGCTCGCATTTCTTCTCGGCCGCCGTGCGACGTAAGACCTTCTCCTCGCCCACCACAAGCTCGTAATCGGGCCGATAGGCTAGGCTTCCGATTACGGTGCCGCCACCGCCTTCACTCGCCTTGTCCATGAGATTAGATAATTTCTCTTCCTTCTCGAGCAATTGGGTCAATCGTTGTTTGAGAGCATCACAGCGAAACGCAGAATACTCGCCGGGATCGGCGAGATAAGGACCGATGCCATCGCTCATTGAACAACCAGCCCAGTACGCTGGCAGCAAGCAAAAAGACCAATCCGATCGCGCTTGGCTGGAGGCGCTCGCGGCGGCGACTGGAAAGGGGACTGGAAATGCAAATGTGACAGCCCGATATCATAGCTCAATCTCGATATCATAGACCAACAAAGGAAAGCACGCTTCAGCGACGCTTGATTCGCGCAAATATCCCGACGGTCGGTTTGCAGCTTTCTGCGCCGCAAATAGGGCACCCGCCGAGCCTACGACCACAATTTGGCATGGCGCCAATTTAGCGGTAGTCAAGATATCGCGTTCAGTAGAGGCGCACCCCGCATCAGCGATGTCGTACAATGGCCTTCATTCCCCTTGCCGAGCCCTGGATTGATGCCGACTGCGCGCAAGCCGTCGGCAAACAGGTAGCTTCTGGGTTTCTCGGTCCCGGCGCGGCGACAAGCACATTCGCGCAACGGCTGGCCACATTGACTAGCACACAACACTGCGCACCGACGACGAGCGGAACCATTGCACTCACGGTGGCAGCGAAGGCGCTTGATCTCAGGCCGGGAGATGAAATTATCGTTCCGGCCTACGGCGTGATTTCGACGATTAACGCGTTCGCCTCGTTCGGCTATGCGCCGCGGCTTGTGGACATCGATCCGGCGACCGCCTGTATCGACCCGGCCGCGCTGGCCGCACGATTGACGGCCCGCACCAAGGCGGTCTGTTTTATCAATTTCTCAGGCCATACCGGCGCCACCGCTCGCCGAGGTCGCCGCGTTCTGCAACACCAAGGGACTGCCTCTCATCGAGGACGCCGCCTGTGCGTTCGGCCATCGTCACGAGGGAAAATCGGCCGGCAGCTTCGGCACCGTCGGCTGCCTGTCTTTCAGTGTCCCGAAGATTTTGACCACCGGACAAGGTGGCGCGGTGGTTACCAACGACAAGGCTGCGGCCGATCGCGCCGCGGCCTTCATCGATCACGGCGACCTTGAATGGCGGCGCACCAATCTCAATCGCGGCATCGGGACGAATTTGCGCTTCAATGATGTTCTGGCATCACTTGGCCTCGCCCAGCTCGACACGCTCACCGAGCGGCTCGCGCGCAAAAGGCGCAGCTATCTCGCGTTGCGCGAAGAGCTCGATGGCTTCCTTTACACCGTTCCCGGCGACTGAAGCGCCGCTGCATTACATCGTCTTCAGCGACGATCCGCCGGCGTTGGTCGGCAAATTGCGCGCGCAGGAGATCGGCGCGGCTGTGCAATATCGTTTCCTCGCCGAGCACCCGCCGTACGCGGCGCTGGACGACGGCGATTTCCTCGGCGCGCGCGGCTGGGCGCGCACAGCGGTTTATCTACCTTTTGGACTTGCGCTGTCGGAGGACGATGCGCGCCGCATCGGCCGCGCCGTCAAGAGTTCGGGCGTTCCGATCAAACGCTGGCCGGGATGACACGCGGCGACGAGCCACGCCGCTGCTGATAAAAATTCTTCCACCCGTCGAGTAGATGAAATGGCGGATTTGCTGAAACTTCACATCGGTTGCGGGAAGCGTTTCATTCCCGGCTTCGTCCACATCGACCAGGTCGCGTTTCCACACGTCGATCACGTCCAGGACATTCGCCGCCTGCCGAACTTTGCCGACAACTCGGCGAGCCTGATCTACGCCTGCCAGGTCATCGAATATTTCGATCGCGAAGAAGTCGTCGGCGTTCTCGCCGACTGGCAGCGTGTGCTCGCCCCGGGCGGCATTTTGCGCCTGTCGGTCCCGAACTTCGCCATGATCTGCAAGCTCTATCAGTCCGGCATCCCGCTCGATAAATTTCTGGGAACGCTCTACGGACGGATACCCGACGGCAAGAACGGCTTTGTTTATCACCGCACGACCTACGACGAGCGCTCGTTGGGTGAACTTCTCGGCAAATTGGGATTTAACGAGATCGGATTATGGGATTGGCGGCAAACGGAGCACGCCGACGTTGACGATTTCTCCCAAGCCTATTTTCCGCACATGGATAAGGAACATGGGCTACTTTTCAATCTCAACATGCAGGCGAAGAAGTAATTTGACTGCCGCGTCCCAAGTGTTCGTTCCAAGCCATGTCCGGGCCAACTTCCTAAGTCTTCTTAAGAGATTTCGCTGGATTCCCTGCAACAACATCATTGTCTGGAACGTCTTTTATGACAACGGAGCCGGCACCCACCACTGCAGCCTTGCCGATTCGGATTCCAGCAATTGTGCACGCGCCGATGCCAACAAAAGCACCTTCGCCGCAAACGGTCCCGCCGCCAAAATGCACGCCGGGTGAAATCAATGTCCCGTCGTGCAGGACCGAGTCATGTTCGATTGTGGCCCCGGCATTTACGATACAATAACGGCCAATGCTGGCGTTGCAATTGACGATCACACCGGGCACCAATATTGAGCCGGGCCCAATCCGAGCGTGATCCGATACGACGCAGCTTGGGTGAACGAGAGACGGCAGATCAGCACCACCTTCAATCAGCTTCAAAGCGAGCCGCCGCCGCGCCGCCTGCGGACCCATCGACACCGCAAAACTGTTGCCATTGAGGAAAAGAGAATCTTCTAAAAGACCATCATCGCCCAAAACCGGTGCGCCATTAACGACTTGACCCTTCGCCAAATCCGAACTTACGAAGCCGCAAATATCGAAGCCGATGGCACGGGCTACATCAAGCGTAATGCGACCGCCGTTTCCGGATCCAATAATTACAAGTGGCTTCACTGGTACCTTACCGATCTTCGCTCAACTCGCTAAACATATTAAAATTCTTACCTCAATCTACCTGTCTACCAACCCCGCCACGCTAAACGGCAGAGTTCGAGGCAACGCTACTTTGATGCGGCATTAACTACCCGAGCTGAGCACTTCCATATTTTCTATTTCAACTTGGGACCAGACCAACAATGAGCACAGTATCGGTTAGGCTCGGATCAATCGTCATCGCCAGAAGCGACGTTATATGGTCATGCGACAGCTCCTCGAATTGAAACAGATTATAATCGAAAATATCACATTGAATGTCCTTGCACCCAACTTGCTCAAGCATCCAGCGCATTTCCGACGCAGTGTATTCCCGATGATGTCCTTCAAATGGAATCGGGGCGTAGAACTGGTCTTTTATGTCGGCATGGATTGACTTACCCGCTCGAAGACGATTGCGATGCCAATATTGAGCAATGTTGGGAGTATCCAGCGCAATGACGCCCCCCGGGCGGACGTGACGAGCCAGCGATTCAAGGAAATATCGAGGCGTGTGCGGAATATGCTCGATAACGGCCATGCTGATCACGACGTCGTACTGGGGGAGCTGATCGATAACGCCATTCTCGTCATCGACCTCCGTCTCTATTACTTCCACGCCGATTGATCGGAGATCATCGATGTATCGGTCAAGAGCCCCGGAGAATTTTCGGTAACGATCGACTGCGGTGACCCGATATCCAAGCTTCTGTAAAGCTCCGGAAAATGTCCCGAAAAGAGAGCCTATTTCCAACAAACTTCCGCTTTCCATGCCAAACCGCCGCAGCGCGGTCACCAAATGATACACGCGGGTGATGCTTTGCCGGAAATAGCGTGCGTAATAGTCCGGCCCAAGATAACCGGAGCGAACGTCCATTTTGCTGGCGTCATAGGTTGAAAGAAGATCACACTGATGCTGATATTCCCTCAGCAGGAACCGCCCAAGATCATCAGTGAAAATTTCATCGAGATTCAGTTTTAGAACTGCCCGCGAGGTAAGTAGCGCAGAAATTTCAGTTGGGAGAATGCCGAAAGCATTCGCAATCTCGATTTTGGCTGGCAAGCCGGGATTTAGCAGCATTTTCGGCAGGAGCCGATCGAAGGCTGCGTCAATATTAACGGGACGACGCTCCCAGGTTTCGTACCTGAACACGCGCGCTTCGGACTGGCCAGAGTCTACGTTGCGTAAGCACAATCTATCGCCGGTGCGTGTATGCAGAACGACATCTATGGTGCGGCGGCCATCTCCTACTCGCAGGATAAGCTCATCGCCTGATGATCCACCATCCGAGTTTATGGGAAGAAGTCCGACCGAGCCTGCGGTGACCTGCACCTCGATCGATGCCAGCACCTCGTCGAACGAACTCGCCACTTTCGGGAATATGGCCGAATAAGACCACTGCACGGGGCTCGTCACGATATCGACGGAGCCGTCAGAATTTGTCAGTGAAGCCGCGCCATTTGTGAGCTCGATGAAAGGGGCGCCCCCAATCGTCATTTTGAACCCACTATATCGCTCGCCAGCGTCAACAGGATGCACGACCCTGCCGATCAACTTCCGGTAGTGGAAAGCCTGTGGCGTCGCTGAGTAGCACAACGCATTGCAATTTGATATCGCTTGTACGTTTTCGCGAATGCCTAGTGCGACCGCCTGGGAAGGGATGAGTTATTGCGTAGTCCCAAGGTTTCCGTTTTGCTTGTAGTCAAGAACGCACACCCGCTCGTCATCGGGACTCTCGGATTCGCTCAAGAATCAGACCTTCAAAGATTTTGAAGTCGTCGTCGCCGATGGCGCGTCGACCGACGGCACGCTTGAAGCGCTCACGGAGGCGACGAAAGAGCTCCCGCTGCGCATCGTTTCGGAGCCGGACCGAAGCTTGGCTGACGGCCTTGGCCAAGGCGCTTCGCCGTGCCACCGGCGAAATTGTCGGGATGCTCTGCGCCGACGAGCGCTATTATCCCAACACGCTCGAACAGGCTGCTAAATGGTTTGAGGCTGAACCGGATGCCGTCATGTGCGGCGGCAATGTGGATTTTATCGATGAGCACGACAATGATCATCGGCAACCATCTGACGGCGCCGTTCAATTTGTCTGCCCATCTCGCGTGCGAACTGGTGCCGTCTAATCTGTCGTCGTTTTTCAATCGCCGCACTGATCGGTGAAGACTTTCGCTATGCCGCGAACGTGCCGACCTGCCCAGACTACGAATTCTGGGCGCGACTTGGCTTTCGGTTCCCTGCCGATGGCGTTCAAGCGTTACGATGTCAGCGTCGCGCAAGCCTATCGCACGCGCGACTTCGATGTCGTTCCGGGCCGAGAGCTTTACGCAATTTTGCCGCGACAAGCTCGCGCATCTGAACAATCTGCTAGCCAAAGAATATGCCGGAAACGATATCGAGACGCTGCGCGGCCGATCCGCCGCTGGCATTCACATGTGGGCCGCCGAGCAACTGAGCGGCATCGAACCGGACCATCCGGATATCCTCGCCCATTGCGCCGCGGCAGCGGGTACGACAAATCGTACGACGCGCATCGCGCGCTTCATCTCGGCATGGAACGAGGGCCGGTATGACGCCGCAAACGGCATCGTCAGGCGCAACGTCCCCGGCCCCCGGGCCGCCGTCTTCGGCCGGCTGGAATGCAGCGCCCCACCGTCACACTGGACCGGCGCCGCTATTCTCGCACCCGATCCGCTGACGCTCCGGACCGCAGCCTCGCCGTGGGGTTTTAGCCTTGAAATGGCCTGCCCCGGCCCTTAACGGCGACAGTACACGCGGGCAATATTGGGCCCGGCTGGAATTGGAGGTCGATCGACGGGTCGGTCGGGATCAGCATGGTCACGCCGGACGAAAAGCTGCACGGCGAACGTATTTTCGACGACACCGGCGGGCGCGCGGTGGCGTTTATTCCGCTGGCCGCTGACGCCGCGTCGCGCGTCGGGTCTGATGGTCCGCAGCGGCGGCCATCCTTCGTCGACGGTGCGGATATTCCAGGCCGAGTTGCTGCGCGACCCAGATTCCGACGCAGTCGCGCCGGTCGACGTCCTGGACACTCATCGGACGGCCGGCGCAGACTTCAGCCGTTTAAGAGGCGCATCCGTTCCTTCAGATCGCCGGACAGCCATTCGCGGACCGAGCGATCGTTTCCTTGGCCGAGCGCCACGTAGGTCCCGATCTTTTCTACTGCCGCCGGGGCAAGGCACCGCCACGGATCGAGCACGCGCGTCTTCGCACGCGGCCGACCAGTCGATGCCGGCAAACTCCTTCATCGGGTTGATGATGATGGCGACGCTCGACTGCGACAGGCATTCTTCCGCGCTCGGCGCATAATCGATGACGTCGCCGAGCGACCTTGCGCGCTTCCTCCATGGCCAGCGGATCCCAGCCGATGACGCTTGCGGCCTTCCGCGGCGAGCCAGCCCGCCAGATCGACGCCGAACGACCGCTCGATGACAGGCGTACCCGGCTTGTAGGAAAGCCCGAGCAAGCCGACCGCCTCGCCCGCCTGCGTTTCCGACAGCACCTTGCGCAGCAGGATATTGGCCGTGCTCGGCGTTGCTCTGGTCGATGGTGCGCGGCATCAGGCTAGGCACACCGACCGCGTCCATGAATACGGCCAGACGCTCGATTGTCGCGCGGCCAGCACGGGCCGCCGTAAGGCACCGCGCCTTTAAAAAATCGCTGCCCCAATCGGTACGACAGCGCGCCGGTGATCTTGTCGACGTCAGCGCCGGGCACTTCCGCGCACAGCGAGAACAGCATGTTGGCGAACGAGACGCGCATGGTCTCGTGGGTGTTGCAGGCGATCTTCGAAATCTCCGCCTCGATCAGCTTCATGCGCACCACCGGCGCATCGTTGCGGATCATCGACTTGTGCAGCGCCTCGATCCGGTCGCCTGATTTCTGATCCGCCTCGCCGATCAGGGCATAATCCGGCGTCTCCATGCCTTTGACGACTTCGCCGAGCGCGATGAACCAGGGATTGTAGCAATAGCCCAGTCCGTCGCCGACGCGGCGGCCGGAAGCGGCCTCAAGCGCCGGAATGATCGAGTGTTCGCTGGCGCCGGGCAGTACGGTGCTGGCGATGGAAACTAGTGTGCTCGTCTTTCTTGCGGCGCAACGCCGCGCCGATCTGTTCGCAGACGCGCAGCACGTATTTGAGCGAGAAGCCGCCGAGCACGTTGCTCGGCGTCGGCACGATGACGATGCTGGCATCCGAATTGAGCACGGCGTCTTCGGGCGAACGTCGTCGCGCGCAATCGGCTTTGATCGAGTTGCGCGATGCGCTCGGCGACGCCCGGCTCCGCCGTGACATGCCGACGCGCATTGATCGCATCGACAATGTCAGCGACGCGGATCGCATCCAACGACGGTATTACCGGCGACGCCGAGACACGCGGCAAGCGAATAGCCAACTTTACCTAGGCCGAAAATCGAAACATCACTCATGGCCACAAGCCTCACCACCTAGGGTGTGGCTTTACGGGCGAAGAGCCACGGGATCAAGAGGAATGGCCGAGTGTCCGGGCCAATCCGGGTCGCGGAACACGCCGTCGCTGACCGCCTTGGCCGTTTCGCAGAAGGCGTCCTCGACAGTATAAAGCGGTCTAAAGCCCAGCTCGTGCGTGATGCGCGAGCCATCGACACGGTAATCGCGGAGATCCGGGTTTTTGTCGGTGACGGCAATCTTGACCCCCGGAAAGTGCCGCTGCGCAAGTTCCACCAGACCGCGTTTTTGGTAATTTTCACCGACGACGTTGAACACCCGCCGCTCGGTCGCGTTCACGGAAGATTGGAGGATATGATCGATCGCCCGCGCAGCATCGGCAATGTGGAGGAACGGGCGCCATGCGTCCGGCGAAAAAATATCGATCGTTTCGCCACGAGCGCATTTCTTCGCCATTTCGCTCACGAGAAGATCGAACCGCATGCGTCCCGACAATCCGCAGATCGTACCGAAACGCAGCACTGCGCTTGCCGGCGGCGGCGCCGCGGCCAAGATCAGCGTCTCGCATTCCACTTTGGCGCATGCGTAGTCGGATAACGGATTCAGCGGCGAGTCTTCCGTGGCCAGCTCGCCGGACTTGGCCACCCCATAGTTGCTGCAGGTGCTGATAAAGACGAAGCGCGCGGTTTTGGCGGCGTGCGCGGCGGCGAGCACGGCTTTCGAGCCGTCTACATTGATCGACCAGGATTGCTCGGGATCGACGGAACACGCCGGCTCTCCAACCACCGCGGCAAAATGCACGATCGCATCGATGCCGGCGAGCGCGGCAGCGACGCTTCGCCGTCGCGGACATCGCCGCGCAACAGTTTGAAGCGTTCGTAGCGATTGAAGGGAAGCAGCGCCTCGCCGCCATAGACGAGCTTGTCGAAGACGGTCACATGGTGGCCGGCCTGAAGCAAGATGCGCGGTCACGCGCGAACCAAGATAACCGGCACCGCCGGTGACCAGAACGTTTTGCATTGTTGTCATGCGACTTGAATAGCAAAACTGTTGCGCGCGGTGAAGATAACCCGAACAGTTTTTGAGGTCATGTCGTGCTCGGTTGCGGGTCGCTGCCCCCAAGGCCGGAGCTCTTCGGCCTCAGTCCACCATCGCTTGCGATCCGAACCGCCTCCAAAACTCCCTCGGAAGGCGATTCTTCATCCCAATTCCGCACGATGAAGTCACCGGCCGCAGCAAATGAATCAATACGCAGAAAAACCTTCTGCACATCGTCGCTCGGTGCAACAAGGGCGCTAGCCACGAAGGCGTCGCCCACGAGATTGAGCACTCCAACACCGACGCTGCCGCTCATCAAACGCATGTCCACCGCAACCCATCCACCACCTTCGGCGCCCGCCACATCGAGCGGCAGCCGTCCAATGTGGGCCCATGGCAGGGGTGGCGAGCGGAACTCAACGCCCGACGCGCTTTGCCGCAATAACGATTCCGGCGAACCGAGGCTCAAAGCTGCGAGCGATAGCGGGCGACCCAGAGCCGTTGCCTCCATGCGGCCAGGATCGACATAGCATGCCGCAGAACTCTGCCGGTCATCGGATGCAATCCGTACCGCCTTGAGGACTCCCTCCGATGAGGATTTTTCATCCCAATTCCGCACGATAAAGTCGCCGGCAGCAGCGAACAAATCGACACGTAGATACACCGTCTGGACCTCATCACGCGATTCCACTGGGGCGTTGATTACGACGTCATCGCCCTTGAGGTTCAGCACTCCGACGCTCACCGTGCCTTGCGTCACTCGGATGTCGGCCACAACCCAACCCCCACCGTGGATGCATCCCGCAAGTAGAGGCATGCGTCCGATCGGAAGCCACGGCTGCGGAGCTGAGCGGAACTTCACTCCGGAGGCGCCTCGCTGCAGTGACGATTCCCGCGAACAAAGGTTCATCGTCTCAACCGACAGCACGCGCGCTATCTTAAACGACATGAAAGACGTCTGCGTCAACGCAGACCGAGGGTCGCCACTTTCGAGCGGGTAGAACATCGGATCGTCGCGCTCAAACGCGGCCATGTAGTCTCGATACGACAAGGGCGCCTGGCGACGGCCGTTAGCTTCCTGAGCTTCCCGGCAAAGCAGATTGAGCGCCTCGTCCACATCCAAGAATAAACTGAGACTATCACGATGCGTCAGCAGCACTTCTGCCGCAGAGTCCACCAAACCAATAGCGGTGAAAATGGCGGCAAGCTTGGTGAGCTTCGCTGGCCCAAATGAACCAACAAGATCGGGATGGCTAGATTGCCCAAGGTCACGAGCATAAACGGCATCACCCTGAACCGGGCGGCCATACTTCGTTTGCCCAGGCACCGGGAGTTGATAGGAAGACGGTAAGGCGGCCACCGAGTACGGCCGAACGGTCAAGTAAAACAGGTCGAACCCGTGGGCTCGCATAAAGCGATCAGTGTTAGCAAACGTATGACCCGTATCGTCAGCCGAACCGATGAAATTCACCTCAAGTCCGAGCGCCAGCACGTTGCACCGTGTCAGGGTGTCGGAAAGTGATTGAAGTATATCGAAGTCCGGTCCATCGACGTCAATCTTGATCATGTCAATGTCATCGACCGAGTTCTCACGAAAAAAATATGGCAAGAAGATTGGAGTAGACGCATCGGCCTGTGAGACTTTGGTCCATTGATTTTCTGCCACTAACTCCTCGGCGGGTCGACGCGGATTGCGCGTTTGCCGTATCTGAAGCGTGCGCTGATACGAAAACCGACGTGCAAGATCCCGTTCGACGTAGTCGCACGCAAGGACGCCAATGCCGAGTTTTCCTTGCTCCACTTGCAACCGCACGCGCACAACACCGGGACCGACTGCTCGCTTCGGCAGCAGCATGGCGCTCGCTGCATAGGCCCATTGCTGCCCTGGTGTCGCCAGGACAACATATCCGTCGGCGGCGGACAGTTCACCGCCGTTTTGCGGTTGAAGAGAGTTGAGCGGTAGAATGGTCCCTAGTCCTGAGGGAATTTGTTGCTGCGATCCGCTCGGGAGTATGGTTTCTATTGATAGAATTCGCGCACGCGTACTCTCGCCGTTAGGACTCCAGCTTCTAAAGACCAGCGATCCTGCATTCGCCACGTCAGCGAGGTTGACGTCGACGTTGATCGGCGCGTCGGTAGGGGCCACGGCTTGCTCGGCCAGCATTCGTAATACGTTTTGTCGCTCGCCACGACGTTTTAGGATCGGGTCGTCCGTTGGCAACCCGACAAAAGCGGCCACATACTTTACGCCGGAAAGCGTTTCGACTGCGTTGAGCCGCGCGCATTCATTGAGGTTCGGGTCGAAACCAAAAGCGGTCAGGCGCGGACCAAACGCCCGCCATATCGGATCGATTCCGCCGGAGCACCCGACATCGATCAAAGTGAATTTATCGCTGACAAGGCGATCGGCAAAGTATTGAAAGGCTACGCTATTTACTTTGAAACCTTCCATTTCCGATCCTGTCGCCTGCGTTCGGTTGGTGCCGGTAGAGTCTTGCCAATTAGGCCCTGCTCCTGCCACAGACTGACGTATTAGGAACATCAGCAAACCGGGAGCAATTCCTTTGGCAGCGGCATATCTACAAATTCAGTCTCATCGTTCGCGGCAACTTGAATTTTCCGGCTGTTCGGCGTCAATAACCCAATGCCACTTTCATAGACGCGAGTGCGCCTCGCGCGGCTCCACAAGAAGGCTTAAAATATGCGCATGCCTGAGACAAGCGTTACGGCTCGGATGTCGCTCGCTGTGGCGCTCGTTGCAGCAGGACCTCGATTGAAAATATCCGCGCCCGGACGCTGACCCCATTGGGACTCCAACTTCTCAAGATTAGCGAGCTTGCATTCGCTACGTTGGATAGATCCACATCGACGCTGGATGGCGCGTTGGTGGCGCCGGCAGCATTTTCGGACAGCATCTGTGATACATCGTCGCGCGCAAGGACGCCGATGCCGAGCTTTCCTTGCTCCACCTGCAACCGCACACGCACGACGCCGGGACCAGCCGCTAGCTGCGGCAGCGGAGCGCTTGCCGCATAGGCCCATTGCTGCGTCGGTGTCGCCAGGACCAGGCTTCCCTCACGCGTGGACAGGGTACCTCCGTTCTGCGGCTGAAGCGAGTCAAGTGGTAGAATAGTTCCGGGTTCTGAGAGAATTTGCTGCTGCAATCCGTCTCGCAGTTTGGTTTCTATTGACAAAATTCGCGCACGTGTGGTGGTGCCGTTGGGGGTCCAGCTTCTAAAGACTAGCAATCCCGCATTCACTACGTCGGAGATATCAACCTCGACGTCGATCGGTGCGTCGGAAATGTCCGCGGCTTGCTCGGCCAGCATGTACGATACGTTGTCGCGCGCGAGCACGCCGATGCCGAGTTTTCCTTGCTCCACTTGCAACCGCACGCGGACGATGCCCGGACCGGCGGCTCGTTCAAGCAGCAGCAGAGCGGTTGCTGCGTAGGCCCATTGCTGCGCCGGTGTCGCTAGTACCGCGCTTCCGTCGCGCATGGTCAGCTCACCGCCGTTCTGGACCCGCAGGGACTCAAGCGGCAAATTTGTCGTCGCTCCTGAAAACTCGGGCGCCCGGTGAGATTTCGTCTGAACAGGAGGATCAGTGCTGGGCGGATCAGGATCACACGCTGCGAGGGTTTGGCCGTCCGCGCCGGCCATTCGAACTGCTTGAAGAACCCCTTCCGAAGAGGAGCTCTCGTCCCAATTCCTTAAGATGACGTCGCCAGCCGCGGCAAACGAATTCGAGCCGCAGAAAAATGGTTTGGGTGTTTTCCCCATTTACGGCGAAGCCGCTGACCAGAAAGTCGTCGCCGGTGCGGTTGAGCACGCCGACTCCCACGGACCCCCGCATCACGCGGATGTCCGCGGCAACCCATCCACCGCCAGCGATGCATCCGGCATTGAGCGGCATTCGTCCAATGTAGGCCCACGGTTCAGGCAACGAGCGGAACGCAACGCCAGATGCACTTGGACGCAAAGACGCCCCTTCCGCACCAAGCGTCATTGTCTCGAGCGATATGGAGCGCGCCCGAGCAAGCGCTTTCGTGCGAGCGGGATCGGGATCACATTCTGCGGGGGTTAGCCCGTCCTCGGCGGCGATCCGAACCTCTTGTAGGATGCCCTCCGAGGCGGAGCTTTGATCCCAATTTTCCAAGATAAAGTCACCAGCATCGGCAAACGAATCGAGCCGCAGAAAAACGGTCTGGACCGCGTCGCCGATTTCAGCGGAGCGCTGCACTATGCCACGATCGCCATTGCGATTAAGCACGCGGACGCCGACGGTGCCGCGGGTAACGCGGATGTCTGCTGCAATCCATCCCCCGCCTTTGACGCACCCGACGAGCAGCGGCATTCGTCCGATATCGGACGACGGCTCGCGGCCGGAGCGAAACGACAGGCCCGATGCACCCTGTTGCAATGACGCTCCTTGCGAACCACGCTTCATCGCAGGCAACGGAACAACCCTTGCTGCGGCCATTGCTTCTGGCGTTGGGCGACAGTCGAACGCGAAGTCGTCGCCTGCACGCAACGGCAAGCGAACAGATACCTCTGGCGTTCTTCCGAGATTACCGTCGCGCAGGTCCTGCATCAGCCGGGGCAGGAATTGTTGCAGGCCGATCCATGCCAGCAATTTGAGCCCTTCCGGACGCATGTGATAGGCGTCGCCAAACAGATCGGGGTCGAGCGGAAATTCGTTGGCAATATCTAACAATCCGATGTCGTTGGATTTGGCGAATTTTCGCAGCGTTCGATTGGAGAAGTTGATAAGCCGACGAATTTCAGCCGGCTTAAGCGGCCAGAACACCGACTTAAGCAGCGCCCTGATCGCGGTCTGGTCGGGATTACCTGGCGCTAGTTCGCTTCCGTCAAGCCAGACAAGCGTGGAAATCATGAACGGAACCCCTGCCCTCCGAGTGGCATGCGTCATGGTCTTGAGGTCAGCTAGAAAGCCCGGGAGGCCCAGCGGCAAGTTCGGGTCGTCAATATCGGGATTGGCTTCGCTGATTGCGGCAGGAAACCCGAAAACATAGTCGGGGCGTCGCCAGTCATCCAATGCGGAGGCCAGATAGAGCCGATAAAGTTTGTTGGCGACTTTGACGAGGCGCGACCGCGCTGCCCACGAGTTAGGCAGAAGTCTCGGCCCGCGCAGTGCTTGTTCGAAGGTAAAGTCTTGAACACGCCCCCGCAGCCGTAACAAGTGATCGCGCGTTCGATAGTTGGTTAGCACCGTCGTAAAAAATAACATAATCTGGAACGAGCGGAAGCACTTCCTGCTCCAATATCGCAGCGACGTCTGCCGTGCCGATACCCTCCCGGCCGGCGTTAATAATTTCGGCCCTCAATCCGTTACCATTCGCGGCAAGCCATTTGTTCAGCCAAATCCCGAAGTATTCTGGGAACGAGAATGGAAATATATGATCGGAGACAGTCTGCGAGGAGCCGACGAAGGCTATTCGAATTACATTCGACGAACGTTCCGGCGGGAAATCGGGGCCGCGAAATCCGTAGCGGTTCGTCTTAAGCCCCGATGGCAGCGTGCGACTCGCAGGGAATCGATAAATCGGGTGAGGCAGGTCATCTGGAGATTGGAAGACCTTGACGGGCTTGGGTGGATTATTGAAAAGTTTATCGCTCCCGTCACAAACTTGTGCCCTCACGAATTGTTCGTTCCATACATAAAACGATTGCGGTCCATAGTGACCGCGTTTGATGTACTCAGCTTGAAGCGCAGCATCCTGCGGATCAACGTCCTTCGGATCTCGATCCGGGCCGGCAGGTAATTCTTGAAACCAAGTCCGATCAATTCCCGCAGCGACAGCAATGTCGGCAACGCGGCGATCAGCGAGTGGCTGCTCGAGACGACGTGCGTTAGAAAGCGACGTAAAGTTAAAATATTTTTTAAGAAGGGCAACATCCGCCGGCGACGTCGCAAGGACATCCTTCGTTTCGTCGTCAACAAGGTAGGAATAGACCCGCGCCATTCCCTCGCAGAAAAGCAAGGCAACGAGCAAAGACCCTGTCAGCAAAAGAGTAGTTTGAATGGCCGCCCTGGTCCGGCGTCCCAGATTGGTCCTCACCTGTAACCCCCTTTGTGCCATTGCTCCCTATACAACCATCAACCGAGCGTGGAAAATGGCAAATGGATGGCCGGACATTCTCGGATCAGAAGTCGAAGTAGATGAATTTCGCAGAACTGCCCTGGCTGAGCGTGATTGCGAGTATCCACAGCAGGCCGAGCAGCGGCCAGAGAATCTCTTTGCGCGTATAGCGCACGAAAGCGCGGATGTGTCGATGGTCGTCGTAGCGGTGCGTGGCCAAGAAAAACGCAATGAGAAACAGAAAAAACCCGTACTGTCCGATGAAATCCCCGAGGCTCGGCCAGTTGCCGCTAAACGGCGCGGCCATGACCTGCCCCGCCTTGTGCAAAGTCGGCGCGCGGAACAGGATCCAAGCGAACGTCACGAAATGGAAGGTGATCAGCACGGCAACAAACTTTGGCAGGCGAAACCGGTCGCCGAGCAGCCGGTTCTTTACATGAACCAGGGAAAGGCCGACGCCGTGCAATAAGCCCCAGATCACAAAAGTCCAGTTCGCGCCGTGCCACAACCCGCCCAACACCATCGTGATGAGGATGTTGCGGATTTCCGCCACGCTACCGCCGCGGTTACCACCCAACGGGATGTAAAGGTAGTCTCGCAGCCAGAATGAGAGCGTGATGTGCCAGCGGCGCCAAAACTCCACCAGCGATCCGGCGGCGTAGGGCCGCAGAAAGTTGTTGGGCAGGCGCACGCCGAGCAGTAACGCTGAAGCTATCGCCATATCGGTGTAGCCGCTGAAATCGCAATAAATTTGCACCGAGAATCCGTAAATCGCCAACAGCGCCTCAAGCGCTCCCGGCGCGGCGCTGCCCGGATTAAATACGGGTCAACGATTTCGCCGATCTGATCGGCGAAGACGAGCTTCTTTACCAGCCCCACCGTGAAGATCGCCAGCGGAACCGCGATATGGCGCAGCGTCGCCGAAGCGTGGCCGCTCGAGCTGCGGAATGAGTTCGTCCGGGCGCAGGATTGGCCCGGCGATCAGATGAGGAAAGAACAGGACATAGGCCAGCACAGTTGAGGGCCTATTCTGCGCGGGGAATTTGCCGCGATAAATATCGACCACGTAAGCCGTCAGGGTGAAGGTGACGAAGGAGACGCCGAGCGGAAGCGCTGCGTCGAGGACCTTGCCGCGCCAGCCGAACACCGGCCCGAAAACGTCGCGATAGAAAAAATCGGTGTATTTGAATATCACGAGCGGCAGAAACAGCAGCACGACGGTGGCCGCCGTAAAGGCAAACCGCGACGGTTCTTTGGCGCGTCCGACCGCATAAGCGCCAAAATATGCGATCGCCATCAGAAAAAAGGGAATCCAAGTGTACTCGACTTTCCACCACGCGTAGAAAATCGTGCTGCCGACGATGATCAAATAGTTGCGGTAAGCCCGAGGAATGAGGAGGTGGCAGGCGAAATAAGCCAGAAAGAACACGAAAAAAGTCGGCGAGCTGAACAGCATCGAATTTCCGTGTCCGCTTCCACAACCCGCCTCGCCGAGCCAAGCAAGGCGCCGCGGGCCCGCGCAGCCTAGTGTGCTGCCGCTTCGTTCGCTTTCCCGATCACCGGAAAGATTGCTTCGGCCATAAGCCGGTGGCCGAGCGCATTGGGATGCGGGTCGCCGGGCATGGCAAACAGCTCCTGCGGGGGCTTGCCGCGCAGCGCCGGCAGCAGGTCGATGTAAGTATAACCATCGTTTTCGGCGATTTCGCGCAAGATATCGTGGATGTACCCGAACTTGTAGTCGATCAGGTTATGCACGTCGGGCGTCATGGCGAGATAGATGCGGATACCGTGCGCCTTGGCGTAGTCCGCCAGTTCCTTTAGTTTTTCCTGCATGACGACGAAGCCGCGTTGGCTGGGGTCATAGACCTTTCGGTAATGTTCTTCCAGGACGTGTTCGCCTGACTTGTCGAACAGCCGATGGGCGGCGATCCAAAGTGTGACCGCGAGTTCGCTGTGGCGCAGGAGAAAATTGCCACCTCCAGGCTCGAGATTCCTCAGCGTCGCGCAGGAAATACTGCACCACGATGTCCGTAGGATTAAGGCCGGTAAGCTCCTTGAAGAAACGCGACACGTAGCGTTCGGTGTTGTAGTTGCCGACGCCGCCGTTGAGGACGTGCGCTTGATCGCCAGTCGCCGCTTAGCATGTGCTCCAGGCGAGCTTCCACGGTTTGATTCTCCGCGCACGCCCCATCCGAGTGTGATTGATCCGCCGAGGAACAGAATGCGTCGCCCGCCGAACGGCATCGGCTCTAGGGGCGGACCTCGCAAGTCCCCATTCATTCACTCGAATTTCGGTGTTCTGCAAAAGCGCAGATTTCGACCTGACGTGATCAAAATCGATCGCTGGATCAGCGCTCTTCTGCTTGAGCTCGTTGGCGTAGCGCCACATCTCGATGTCGTAGTTCGTCATCGAAGCGTTCTTCGCGCGCAGGACGATCTCCGCCCCGATCAGGCAAAGCGCCACCGAGACAACGATCAGAACGAGGGAGAACACGAAGTTCTTTGCGCTATTCATTGCGAGCGTCATTCCAGCTGTGCATGTCGGCGGCAACCGCAAACGCGCTGCATTGACAAGATGGACCTGCCGTTGCGACGACCTCATTGGGGACAACTGAGGTCAAATTTGATTGGCGGCTGCTCGACCCACGCCATTGCCTTGGATTTGGGCTCATAGGCCGCCTTCGGCAGAGAGCCGCTCTTGATCGCCTCGCGAAGATACGGTGTCAACTGCTGAGCAATGATCCAGGCCATCAGGCGTAAGCTATCGGTTGAAGACAGATGAAACTCGTCGCCAAATAGATCAGGGTCTTGCGGAAAGTACCGGTCGATATCAATGAAAGAATAATGCTCCGTTTGGGCGAGTTTGCGATACGCCGCGTTCTCAAAATCCAAGCTTTGCCGGATCTCGTGATATGTCATGGGAAAATATCGGTCGTTGAGAACATCCAAGAGCCCCTTGTGACGCACGGGGTCGAGGCGGATGCGATCTCCGACCATACCTACGTATGAAGTCAGAAAGAATTCACCGCCGACGCTCCTGGTCGTGTTTGCCGCATCGCGGATGGAGGCGATTTGTTCGTGGAGACTGAACGGCAGGTCCTCGCGATCGAGGTCCACATCCTGCTGCGTCAGATCGAAGTTCAACGTGTGGGCCGGCTTCAGGGTTTCCATGTCAGTTCCAAAGCCGGAAAGCTGGTATAGGCGGCTGAGAAATGCCGAGTATTGCATCAAGGGATGGTACTGGGCATCGACCGCCGCGCTGGGTTTCGAGGAGTCGCTTTTGCCATCGGCGTCGTTTACGATCGACGCCGCCCGCAAATATTCACCGCCGTCGTAAGAGATTACGATGTCCGGATGCAGCGGCGCGACCTCATAGCGCATGATTTGTGGGAAGTAAGTCGAGTTCACGCCGACGCGTGCCGCGTTGACCAGATCGAAATCAACATCGAGTCCATTTGCTGCGAGCCCATTGTCGTAAATAATGCACGACATATTCCGGAAAGCTGAACCGTCCATACGCCGCGACGGAGGCCGCCAGGAACGCCACCCGGACGACGCGTCCCGATTTGCGGGGTGTAATGTCGGGCCCACGGAAGCCAAAATTGTTGTAATAGTCCGTGCGAGCCCAGCCCCGGGGAACAGTGCGGTATGGCGGTTGATCAGAAGCATCCGGGCTAACAAATGCGTATACCAAACCAGGATATTTTTTATAGTAATCAAAGCCATGATAATTGCCGGTCGCACAAATGTCAGCGAGCGTATTGTAGTTGTAGAGGAATTTTAATCTCGTCCTTGATGTAGTAGGGCTCATCGGGTGAGGCTTTGTAGTTCGCAAGCGCGTCGGCCCATTCGGCAGGTAGTGCGTATCTTGGCGACCGGTCGTAATCTGGCGGGCTGGAATGGAACCAAGCTGGATCAAACGTGGGATCTAGAGCGATCTTATTCGCGTACGGAGTAGCGTCCGGATTTTTGAAAGAGGCCGTCACCGGATTGGCATTCTTGGGCTGCAAAATGAGACGATCGAGGGAATATCCGTCAATCAGACGAAGAGAGACCTCGACGGCAACGAGGCAGATGCAAGTCGCCGCTACCATAACGACAATATTGACGAAGATAGCGGATAGCCGCATCCAGCGCATCGCGTTCAATCCAGCTCGAAGGCGTTCTTGTAGTCGAGCTTGAGCGCGGGGTCCTGGTCCTCCTTGCGCAGGAAGCAGTTGCCGACCGCCAGCACCTCGATCTCGGTGCCCATGAAGCAGCGGAAGGCGTCCTCGGGCGTGCAGACGATCGGCTCGCCGCGCACGTTGAAGCTGGTGTTGACCAGCACCGGGCAGCCGGTCTTCGCCTTGAACGCCGAGAGCAGCGCGTGGAAGCGCGGGTTGGTCTCGCTGTGCACGGTCTGGATGCGCGCCGAATAGTCGACATGGGTGACGGCGGGAATGTCCGAGCGCGGCACGTTCAGCTTGTCGATGCCGAACAGCGCCTCTTCGCTCGGCGGTCATGGCGCGGCGGCGGTTCTTCACCACGTCGGCGACCAGCAGCATGTAGGGGCTGTCGCGTCGAGCTCGAACCACTCGGCGACGTCCTCGCGCAGCACGGCCGGCGCGAAGGGCCGGAACGACTCGCGGTATTTGACCTTCAGGTTGAGCGTCGTTCTGCATCGCCGGCGAGCGCGCGTCGCCGAGGATCGAGCGGGCGCCGAGCGCGCGCGGGCCGAACTCCATGCGGCCCTGAAACCAGCCGACGCGCCTTTCTCGTCGGCCAGATCGCCTGCGCCGTCTGCGTCGATCAGCTGCGCCGTCGTCGAGCGCTGATGAACCTGCGCGCCGGCGGCCGTCGAGCGCGCTCGGATCTCGTCGTCGGCGAATGTCGGGCCGAGATAGGCGCCCGGCCATGCCGTCGAGATGGCCGTTGAGCTGGCGCGGCTGGCCGCGTGAAGATGTGATAGGCGGCGAGCGCCGCGCCGAGCGCGCCGCCGGCATCGCCGGCCGCCGGCTGGATCCAGATGTTGTCGAAGCTGCCGTCGCGCAGCACCTTGCCGTTGGCGACGCAGTTGAGCGCCACGCCGCCGGCCAGGCAGAGGTTCTTGCGCGCCGGTCTCTTCGGCAGGCGAGCGCGTCAGCCGCAGCACGATCTCTTCGGTGCACGGCCTGGATCGACGCCGCGAGGTCCATGTGCCGCTGCGTCAGCAGCTCTTCGGGCTTGCGCGCGCGGCCCGCCGAACAGCTCGTCGAAGCTTGTCGTTGGTCATGCGCAGGCCGGTGCAATAGTCGAAATAGCTCTGGTCGAGGCGGAACGTGCCGTCCGGCTTGAGGTCGATCAGATTGTCGAGGATCGGTCTGGACGTATCTCGGCTCGCCGTAGGGCGCGAGGCCCATGACCTTGTACTCGCCGGAGTTGACCTTGAAGCCGGTGTAGTAGGTGAAGGCCGAATAGAGCAGGCCGAGCGAGTGCGGGAAGTGGATCTCCTTGAGCATCTCGAGCTCGTTGCCGCTGGCCCATGGCCAGCGACGTCGTCGCCCATTCGCCGACGCCGTCCATGGTCAGCACGGCGGCCTCCTCGAACGGCGACGGGAAGAACGCCGACGCCGCGTGGCTCTGGTGATGCTCGGTGAACAGCAGCCGCTTCTCCCAGTCGAAGTCCGGCTGCGAACTCGCGCAACTCGTCGCGCAGCAGGTGCTTCTGGAACAGCTTCTCCCGCAGCCACAGCGGCATGGCCATGCGGAACGAGCGAAAGCCGCGCGGCGCGAAGCGCGAGATAGGTTTCGAGCAGGCGCTCGAACTTCAGGAACGGCTTGTCGTAGAAGACGACGTAGTCGACGTCGTCGAGCTTGATGCCGGCCTGCGTCGAGGCAATACTGCGATCGCGTTGTGCGGGAAAGCCGGCATCGTGCTTCTTGCGCGTGAAGCGCTCCTCCTGCGCGGCCGCGACGATCTCGCCGTCCTCGACCAGCGCCGCGGCGCTGTCGTGATAGAAGGCCGAAATCCCGAGGATGCGCATGGCGGTGCCGATCCTGTCTAGAACAGCGTGTAGATGAACGGCGCGATCGCCGAGCCCTTGGTCAGCACCATCAAGCCGCCGAAGATCACCATCATGATCAAGATCGGCAGCAGCCAGAATTTCTTGCGGACTCGCAGGAACATCCAGAATTCGCGCAGAAAGGACAGCATCGATCCTCCCTTAGAACTGGCGCTTCATGATCGGATGCGGAAGCAGTCGGATCACGGCGGATCCAATAGCTGTCGGCCTGATCTGGTCGCAACCGAAGCGGATCCTTGCCGGACGCGCGCATCAACAGCCCGATCGGCAACAGCGTGGTGTAGAACAGCAGCCCGAGCACGATGGGGCTGATAACCGCGGAGAGCAACAAGTCCAAGACGTAGCCACAGTCGATTTAGCGGAGCGAGCGATTTCGGTGACAACACGGCGATCGTTGCAAACGCGATTGCAATCACCAGCGCCCACCAGCGCGGTTGATGTGGCGCGTGCCAAGTAGGTAGCAAAGCTATTAGAGCGAAGGCAGCGGCGATTACGAGCCCAAATGATCGATCCGACGACCCCTTGATCTTTTCCCGCCGTTGCAGATCCTCGTGCATATTTCGCCCACATGGAAAGTACACGCGTTTGTGCGCAAACTAGTTCCCCCGCGCACTAAAGTCTAGCCAGATCAAGACAACGTTTCGCCAAAGCTAAAGACTTCCGGCTTCAAGGTCGAGGCCGCATCCCCAACGAAGAATCAAGCGGCCCACGACATCAAAAGGTTCCAGCGTCTATCCAATCATGCGCAGCGAATTGCGCGGCGTGCGATGTATCGCGGCACCTTGGCGAAAAGTCCGCTGGCCAGATGCGAGCTCGCCAAGGCCTCAGAACTGGGGAGGCGAACATTCTGCGCTTCGGCAGCGAAACGATGCAGGTCTAGTCGCCCTTCTGGACGACGATGCAAAACCCTGGCGCAGTTGAAAACACCGCCTGCTTGTTGATAAACGGCCAGTCAAGAAACTTGATCGGGAATGTCACGCCGCAAAGGCCGAGATAAATCAGTTCCTTGACTCGACCATTGCCGAACGACAACAAGCTCGCCAGCGATTTCAACGCCAGACGACAGCGCGAGGCTGACCGGACCTGCATTGTTGAATAAACGCACAGTCTTCCATTTTTTGAACAGATGCATCAATCCCATATGGGTGAAGCGCATAAAATCTCGCGGCGATTTGTGAAAGTGATAAAGAAACGGCACGTCATGTACTCCGATGCCGCCGACGCGGGACGCGCGATGCAGGCTTTCCACCATGGCGAACGGATCGGGAAGATGCTCGATCACCGCCAGGGAAACGAAGCCGTCGACGCTGTTTGGGGCAAAGGGCAACCGATCCACGCTACACACGATGTCTACCGTGTCATAGTCGAAGAGATCAAGAGTGATAATATCGGGATGGACGCGTCGTGCGCCGGCTCCAATGTCGACGACCAGATTCTTGGCGGGATCGACGTGCTCGACGATTACCTTGCGGGCGTTGAAAGGATAAATTGGCGCCACTAGATCGACCATTAGGTTGTATTTGGTGCCCAGTAGCTTCTTGAAACGTTCCTTAAAGCCCGCCTCAGCCGTCTCATGCGCCGGCGGCGTGTCAAAATAGATTTTTCCGCCTCGGATGGGAAAAGCCGCGTCGCATTTTTGGCAAACGAGCGCGCCCTGCAGATGGACGAGTGAGCCACCGCATTTCGTGCATTCCAAAATGTCCAGCCGACCGACGAGCCTGCTCGGAAGCTCGTTTGGCGCTCCAGGCTTCACAATCCCTGCGCCTCCTAATTCTTATTCGGCTTAGCCGGGACTGTTGGCGCTATTGCCGTCCACGCTGAATGAACGCGATCTACAACCTCTTCGGCAAGACCATCAACCTCTAAGAACAGCGGAAGTCGCAAAAGTCGGGCACTGAGGTCTTCCGTCACTGACAGGTTTCCGCTAATGCGTCCGAAACGCCTGCCTGCAGGAGCGGAATGCAACGGGACATAATGAAACGGAGCCTTGACGCCGAGTTTCGCGAGTTGCGCAATCATCGCATCCCTGAGCTGATTGCTCGGCATTATCAAATAATAGATATGACCGTTATGTTGGCACTCGGGAGGCACGACCGGCCGTCGCAAAACTTCGCGCGATTCCAATCCGGCAAAACTCTCATGGTAGCGCCGCCAGACCGCAAGTCGCCCTGCGATGATTGCTTCGGCAGCCTCTAATTGCGCAAGGAGGAACGCCGCCGTAATCTCGCTCGGTCCGTACGAGGAGCCTATGTCGACCCAGTTATATTTATCGACGAGGCCGGCGAAAAACTGACGTCGATTGGTTCCCTTTTCCGCAATGACATAAGCGCGTTCAACGAAATTGGAAGCGTTTATTGTTAGCGCGCCGCCTTCGCCTGCGATGATGTTCTTACTTGCGTGAAAACTGAAACAGCCCAAATCTCCAAGGGCCCCTGCTGGGCGGCCGCGGTATGTCGACAGCAGGGCCTGTGCCGCGTCCTCCACGACACATAGATCATGCCGCCTCGCTATTGCGGTGATCGCGTCCATATCAGCGCATACGCCAGCGTAATGCACGACGAAAACTGCCTTGGTGCGCGGCGTGATCGCCGGCTCGATCTTGCTCGGATCGATGTTCAACGTATCGGGTTCAATGTCGACAAATACCGGAATGGCCCCACGCAGTACCACCGCGGTTGCCGTCGATGTGAATGTATAGGACGGCATTATGACCTCATCCCCCGGCTCAAGGTCCGCTAGGATGGCAGCCATTTCGAGCGCAGCAGTACAAGAATGTGTAAGTAAAACGTCTCGCGCGCCAACCTGCTTCTGGAGCCAAACTTGGCAACGGCTGGTGTAATGATTGTAAGCTTCGAACTCACGCCGTCGTATCGCGTCCGTAATGTACGCAATTTCGTTGCCGGTGACGGGCGGCAAATTAAATGGGATAGCTCCAATTTCGGAGGCTACTCTGGGTCGGGCTGGAGACATGTTCACGTTTAAACTCAAAATGCCGTGAAGAGTCAAACGCTGTAACTGAGAGTGTCAGACTCGCTGGAGCAACGTAAATCCCGGCGACAGCTATGTTACCGGGTTGCGCACGAAGATGCTCCAGGCATGCCGCAAATGGTCTGCGGGTTGGGCGGACAGCTTCACGACGACGGCATTGTTCGATCGGCGTTGCGATAAACCGTTTTGCGGTCAGCCAGGAACCACAGACCACCCGGCAAGGAAGACACCAGGTTCATGAGGCCGAATAGAATTCCGATCAGCAACGCATCCTGACTATTCACCCCGAGCGGCACAAGCAATGTGATAAAGCTCGCCTCACGTATTCCCCATCCTCCAAGCGAGATCGGTATCATCAGTACGAGAAGCACAGCCGCGGTGACGCTGACGATCAGCACGAGCGGAAGATCGACGCCGAGGCTCCGTGCGATCACATAGACGGCGATGCCGCAGACGCAATGGCCCGCGATCGAATAACCAAGAGACGCTAGATAGCGGCGATCGAGCACTAACGATCCTTGAAGATCGGCAATGCGTGCAAACCGCTGCAGCGGAAGGCCGCGCCGGCGGATCACGAAAATGAACACTACAATCCCCCCGGCGATCATTGTGCCAAGAAGCAACATGGAAACCGTCAGTCGAGCGTCGAGACCATAATGGGAGAGGAGCATGCTGGCGGCGATGGCAAGAATGGCAGCGCCCATCGCGCCGGAGACGCGGTCCATAAGCACGCTTGCCGCCGCCGCCCGCAAGCTCACTCCGGCTGCCCGCCACCGCACGACGCGCCAGGCATCACCGCCCACAGTCGACGGAAGCACCTGATTGAAGAATTGGCCTTCGACGAAGGCGGAGTAACTATCGGCAAAACCCGGGCGCGACGAACTAGGCTCGACCAGCAGCCGCCAACGTGCGGTGCACAGCGCCAAATTGACCAAGCAGCATAAGAACGCCAGCCGCGAACGCCCACGCGGTTGCCGTGTTAATCGCGCCATGATGCTTGCGAAGTTCACGCTGTGAAGAATAAGATCCGAAGATTACGACTGCCACCAGCGCCCGGACGGCAAACATCAGTTTGCGGCGCCAACTGCTCGGCTTCCCAACCGCGAACTCGGTTGGAAATCGAGGCACCCTTCGCCTCCTTGTCGCCATCGCATCCTGTCGCGGCACTGCGAGGCTGAATTCTGCGCGCGGCATTGGTTTATGGGCCCGACATTGACCGACGGATTAGCTTTAAAGGCTGCAGGCCTTGTCAATGTATCGACAGCGCGTGCCGGAAACCTGCCGGAATCGCGCCGTTAACGACGGCCGCCTCGCTTCTGCCTGGTGATCGCCGCTTTGAAAGAGTGTTGCCGATCCGAGATCAATTTCAGCGAAATTATTTAGAGGCGCAGATCGCCCGGCGCGGAAAATGAAACGCGTGTGCCATCATTCAATCGTCCTATATTCCATGGAAAGGATTTTTCGATCTCATAAGTCGATGTGACGTCGTACATCATCTACGATTCGGCAGCCTTTTCGAAAGGCCATTGGCACAATCGCAATAAGATAAAACGCGACCAAGGTTCCGCCTGGCTGACGATACCCGTCAAGACCGCGAGCCGCCTCGGACAGCCACTCGACGAGGTCGCGGTCGTTGAAGGGTGGGCTCAGCGACATTGGGAAAGTATCGCCCAAGCGTACAACAAATCTGCTTTTTTCAAGGATGAAGCTGGTGGGGTGAAAGAGCTTTTTGAGTCGGTGGCACATGAGTCGCTGCTAACAAACGTCAACGAAACGTTTTTGCGCTGGCTGTCCCAACGGTTCGAGCTGAACCTCGAAATCGTACGCGATCGGACGCTTTCTTTTTCGGGCGATCGTACTGAGCGGCTCGTCCAACTCTGCAAGGCAGTCGGAGCCACGCACTATCTTTCTGGACCTTCAGCGCGGCAATACCTCGATATTAAACAAATGGACCTTGCGGCGATTACGGTCGAATGGATGACGTACGGGCCCTATCGAACATACCCGCAGCCGCATGGAGATTTCGTCCACGAGGTTTCGGTGCTCGACACTCTGTTTTGCACCGGGCCAGAAATCCGACATTACATCGCGCCGTCGGAATGATGTCCGACTCTCGCACTCGCTTCGCTATTATGATATGTGGTCTTGGAAATTGCGGGGTTAATCGAGAATGGTGATCGTCTTTGGAGCGGGCGGATTTATTGGTACTTATTTAATTGACCAGTTAGTCGCCAACGGCGCCAATGTGGTCGCTTGTGATATCTCCGAGATTGCCAAGGCCCATTACGATGAACGGCGCGTTCCATATCTGCACGTAGATATTACCAAGAAAGAACAGTTCGATAATTTGCCAAGGGAGCCGATCGAGGCCGTGGTACATTTGGCATGCGTACAGCCGGCGAACGTCAGCGAACAGGAATATAGCCCCCTAGACTACGCGATGGTGAACATCGTCGGCACTCTGAATGTCCTGGAATTTTGCCGACTCAACCGTGTACCCAAAGCCATCTATACTTGTTCGCATAGGAACACTCAGGGGCTTTGGGCAAAGAAGGCTGGACAGCCTATTTTGGAAACCGATGGCCGTGCGGTCTTGTTCACCGGCGACTACGCGATGTTCGGCATTTCTGAGTCCGCCGCCTCGGATTGTGTCGAACACTACACTCAGCGTTACGGCATCGAGGGAATCATCCTTCGCCTGCCGCCGGTCTATGGCTTTGGTCCACACCTAGAGATATTCAAAGACGGCAAGCCGATAAAGACGGGCTTTCTCGGCCTGATCGAGAATGCCGAACAAGGTCAGCCGCTGGTGCTTTGGGGCGATCCAGCCGTGGCGCGGGACATTGTCTATGTGAAGGACGTTGTAGCCGCTATTGTCCTTGCGCTTCGCCGCACCGGTGTATCCGGACTTTATAACATATCCTCAGGCCAGAAACTGTCGCTTCAGGATCAGGCGGAGTGCGCCATTCGCGTCTTTTCACCTCCGGGGAAGCGTTCGGAAATCCGCTACCAACCGGAGAAACCGCACTACCTCGAATTGTATGTGTATGACGTCGGAAAGGCACGAGATATACTCGGATGGCAGCCCAAATACTCGTTCGAGGATATGTTGCGGGATTATCGTAAGGAGCGGGAAAGCGGACGTTTTTCGTTCCTGATCCAAAAGCGAAAGGCGCTCATGGAAAGGACCGCGGGCCGATAGTCCTAAAGCTGTGTGCGCCTTCGACGGGATGCTGATAACAATTCGCGAACGGGGGAAGACCGATGATTTCCTATAACGTTGCCGGTGCCGAGTTTATGGGTGACAATGTCAGGGCGTCGTTGAAAAGCGTGGGCTCTGGAGTCCGCATCATGCCGCTCGCCAAAATATGCGTTCCGCATATGGTCGAGCTTGGAGATGATTGCCGCGTTTGCGACTTCGTGTTTATTTGGGGCGGGACAGGCGTCAAAATCGGCAAGAACTGCGATATTCAACCACACGTGACCGTGTGGGGCGGCGGCAGTTTGGAGGTCGGAGATCGTGTCTCACTCGGCCTTAGCAGCGTCCTTCTGACCGCGGTCTACTCTCATGCGGCCGGACTAAAGATGGTTGACGGGTTGCCTGAAGATGAAGCAAAAGCGCTCTACGGCAAGCTGACTATCGGCACCGACGCTTATATTGGTGCGAGCTGCACCTTAATGCCCAACATTACAATCGGCGAAGGGGCCATTCTCGGAGCCGCAAGTTTTGTCAACAAAGATTGCGATCCTTGGGGCATATACGTGGGAAGCCCAGCCAAGAAAATAGGAATTCGTCCAAGGACCTAAGAGTAATCTCGCGCTATTGACGGCTGGGCTTGCTTGGCGCACCGCCAAGTCAATCCGCTATCGATAGGAAATGTGCTGGTGCTGGTATCGGAACGTGAATATGCGCCTCTCTATCGTAGCAACGCTCTACAATTCGGCGCCATTTCTCGATGAGTTTGTAACAAGGTGCGTGGCATCGGCCGAAAAGGTCACTTCCGATTTCGAATTTCTCTTGATCGATGACGGCTCGCCGGACGCCTCGCTGGCGAACGCGCTCTATCTCGCGCAAAATGAGCCGCGGATAAAAATCGTCGAACTCTCGCGGAATTTTGGCCATCACGCCGCGATGCTGGCTGGTCTCGCGCATGCCTGCGGCGACCTCATTTTCCTGCTCGATTCCGATCTGGAAGAGCCGCCAGAGCTCCTCGACAGCTTTCTGGAAATCATGCGGCACGAAGATGCGGACGTTGTCTTTGGTGTCCACGATCGATCGCAGGGAAGTTGGTTTCGTCGGTGGTCGGGACGCACCTTTTGGAAGATCTTCAACATGTTGTCCGACGTCAAGGCGGAACCCAACAGGTGCGCGATAAGTCTCATGACACGACAGTACGCCGAGGCTCTTTCCGCGCTTCCTGAGCGCAATGTGTCTTTGGTGGGCCTTTTTGCTTGGCCAGGATTTAAGCAGATTCCGGTCCGTATCGAGCGGCGCATCCGCAGGGAAAAGTCGACCTACACTCCACGGAAGCGAATGTCGCTTTTTGCCAAGTCGATCATCGACTTTTCCGCAAAGCCCCTCGTCGCCATTTTCTATTTTGGCTTGATCATTGCGGCGCTCGCATTTGCGACGGCGTTTTATTTCATTGTCGCTAAAATCATGAATCCCGATGCGGTCGAGGCTGGATTTACCGCAATTATTGTTTCGATCTGGCTTGTTGGCGGCATTATTATCTCGGTACTGGGCATTGTCGGGATATATGTATCCCAACTATACATTGAAGCGAAGGGACGGCCGCGCACAATCGTGCGCAAGATACATTCATTCAATAGAAACGGCGCGCCCATAGGTGATCCGACCAATGGTTCTACCAAAGCGTCCCAACAGGATGGGCAAGAAGATTAGCAAGAAGATTTAGGCGGTCACCTTACGCAAGATTGCCCGCTCGGCTCAGTTGAGGCGAAGCACGTCGACGGAATACACGACGACACGGCTGGGGCCATCCAGCGATTCGTTCTGGATGATCAGCTGTTCGGCTGCGCTTGCGTCGGGAATAGCAAGATAAACCTCTCGCAGCTCGGTCCCTGCTTGCAAACCATCTTCGCGGCGTATCAAACTGCTGTTATTGCCCAGGGAGGAGATAGCGACCCCGACCGCTCCCTGCCTCGACCAGAAGCCGCACGCGCGCAACGACTGGTCCATGCACGCGGTGCTGCTCGGCCCCAACGCTGCCCACCAAGCTATACGTCCACGGCGATGCAGCGGTGATCACTCGCAGCCCATCCGCAAGCGAGGAGAGGATCGCGCCATTCTCCGACCAAAGGCTTGCCGTCGGTATATTGAACAACAACGAACGCGGTGGTTTCACGTCGACCAGAACTGCCGTAAAGCCCCACTCCTGCCCCTCAAAATGGGTGCGCTTGACTTCGCGGAATGGTATCTGCGCAGCCTCGAGAGCAGCGAGACCGTCGTTCGTTTCAGTGTCAGCGATCCCAAGCAACACAACGAAGGGGAGTTCAGCAATGCGGCCACGAAATTGCTCGTCTATCTGCGGCATTCCAGCGGAGCCAAGGCGAAATAACCGCGAGTATTCCGCCAAGTACATGGATTGGATCGAGTTTAGCAATTTCCAGGGTTCCACGGGTTCGCCTGTTGTACCAAAATCCAATGGCTTGCTTCGTGCGAACGTTGGCATTGACGAATTGCTGAAGGAAAATCGCACCGCGATAGACGTCCCATTCCACTACGGCTCGGGGCTGCCCGACGCAAATTTGCAGAAGGAAGTGGTCCTGATAGAGACACATGCTTACCAGCACGGCGCCGCCGACGAGGGCTGCAGACGCCGCGGCAGTGCGGCGCGATGTGAGCGCCGCGCCCGCAGGCACCGCGGCCACAGCGAGCCAAAAGCCCCAGCTCGACAGCATTGTCAGATCCGGCAGCGAGGGGATTTGCCAGCCACGAAAGCAGGATCAATACGGCTCCGCTGAGCACAGCGGCGTTGCCGAAAATGCGGCCGCCGCGCCGTTTGGCTTCGCCGCCGAGCACCAAAAGGGCTAGAACGCAGCCTGGCACGAAGTACACGACGTAAAAAGGGATCGAAAGCCAAGCGTCGTGAAAGCCAAAGTGGAAGATCAGCGAAAGAAAAATCGTGCTCGCAAGGTAGCACGCGACGAGTACCGCAAAGTCCATATCTCTGGTCGGCATCCGCTCAATCAACAAACCTCGAGCGACGACCAACAACGCTGCCAGCGCATAAGTGACCGGGATGAGCAGCGTAAAATATTTACCTTCCCAGATCGAAGACAGCGGCTCGAACCAAATCTGTCCTTGTCCCCCTAGCATGCGAAATCGCGGTCCGGATCGATACGAGTTCAAAAAAAAGACCGTAGGATGGAAATTCGATATACATAAACAATGCCATGGCGAGATAGGTGGCAAAAAAGCCGGCCGCCAGAGCGAGGACGGCGCGCGCTAGCCAAATAACGCCCTCCCGCCGATAAAAAAATACCCAGCCGGGTCCAAGCAGGCCGCAGATTGCCAGCAAAAACAGATTGCAATTGACCGCAAACGCAAAGGCGGCACCAGCCGCTACGTGACAGATCAGCCGTCTACGGGTTGGAACAATAAGGAGAGCAGTGCCGACGAGGAGATAGACTACAGCCACTCCGTCGGGGTATGTCCATGACAGCGAGCGCGGGAGCCAGGGCGTGAAGGTCAGCCAGACAGCAGCGAGAAGCGCAGGGGCGAAGCCATAAAACCGCATCCCGATCGCGAAAACCGCCGCCGCCGCAGAAGCAAGCGCAATAAACCGCAACGCCAAATAGCCGCCTTCCGCACCGAAGAAATGCGCGAATACATGTTCGGGGTAGATGAAAGCAATACGCGTTGAATAGTAGGTTCGGGCCAAACCGCGAGAGCAAACCTGGATAGTCGTGGATGTAGCCGAGATATAGATACGGATCGATACTTCCGGCCTGATTAAACAGCGCGTTGCCTGCCGTCGAAACCAGACCTGCGGAACAGCATAAACCGACCACCAGTGCGAGAAGCAGGCGCGATCGGCAGACGCCAATAGCAAATGCGGTTAGTCGGCCCGTAGCGGTTTCCAGGCTGTCTTTGTTTAAGCCCTTGGGGACCGTCGTCCTCCTTAGGACAGGTGGCCTGGGTCGAGACGTCAAGCTGTCCATTTTTACGTCCCGGCGCCCAGACCTGTGGATGTTTTTGGTGCAGTCATTGGCGAGAACTGGAGGTTGCATTGAGTCCTAATCGGGCGTTCTCGCAGTCGATTGTGATTTTGGAACCCGCACAGGTTGACGAATGACGGCTACCATCGACCGCCCGTATCCGGCCTTGTGGGAAAGCTGACGGGGCGCCAATTTCACGGTGTTTCACGATCACCGGGAGAGCCTCGCGTGACGTTAGGTGTCTCGGACTGTCAGGTGGAATGTGAAGAGGGCGGTCATTCGCGTTTTTTGCGTCTTAGTGTTGTTGTGGTTAGCTATCGGAAAGGTGAGCGCACAAATTGGGCCTGTCATTGACGCCCTGCCGTTGAATTGTCTGTTCCTCGCTGGCATCACCGCCTCCATATCCGGCTACGATAGAATGACCGACATTGGAAAGATTAGGGCGCTCCGGCTCTGTGTATACCAACATACCCCCGTCGGGAAACCCCTCGTCCCTTACCCGGCCCTCGATCTCCCCGTAAGTGACACGTATGCAGTCTTCGCAAAGGGTGACCGGTAATTCTTCAAGACGCTTATCTCACTATAATATGGACGCGCGAGGTACGCGTTTGCATTCCCAGCCGCTCGACCAAAAGCCTCAACGCAAACGCGAGCAGAAAAAGTGCTGATTCCGCAATTGCCGGAAATGGCGCACCGGGTCCGAGGATAGGGTCAGCGTGACCAAGCGGCGACACGGCTCGACCGCTGCCGCTACAAAGGTTACATCAAAATGAACTGGTGGTCGGGCTCTCGGCGTCACCGCCGACAAGGTCGTCAACATAGGCCGCGCAATGAAAAAAACACGTGGCCCCTTAAGCAAACAGACCGCCATACTGAGTACTCTGGCCGGTCATCCTGGCGGCGTTTGCGTTGCCCCACCCAGTGACCACGATGCTCAGTCGTTCAAGTTTGCGCCGGGAAGTAGCTAGCGTCATTCGTCATGGACGAGGCGTGGTAGTATGCTAGATACAGGTTCTTTGGCAACAGCCTGTGGGGAGTCCGTCGTGAGGAAGCCGCTTCTTCTGTTGATGTTGACGTTGATCTTGACGATGACGCTGCTCCTCCACAGTCCGCCGGTCGTAACGTCAAAGCCGGCGCAGAGCACCTGGGGCGGAATGGGGGGAGGCACCGCCAACGCTCAGACCGTGACCATCGTCGACGTCAGTGCGCAGCAGGATCTGCTGGGAGTTCCTGTTTTCCTATCTTCCAGCCAATGCGAACACGGGATCAATCACTCTGTCAGTGTCAGGGCTGGCTGCGCAGCCAGTGCAGAAGAGCGGAACCGGCGGTCTGCAATCGCTCCAGGGACAGGAGCTTCAGTCGGGCCGCGCAGCCGTGCTGATGTGGGACGGCACCGAGTATGTGTTGCTAAATCCATTTTCTATCTCGGCGCCACCGACTGGCCAGGTGTACTTCTCGCAGGACAGCAGCACGCAAGTCAGACTTTGCCCGCTTAATGGTTCCAGCTTGGTCGTCAACAAGATCAGCTATCAGGTGCCAACCAGCTGCATCAGCAGCAGCAACACAGGTGTCTCCGTCAACGGGACTCCAAACCAGAACCTCGCGGTGTCTACTATCTATGACGTGTTCGTGTTCGTGAACTCAGGGGTGTTGAAGTTCGACTTCCGGTCAACCACGTCTAAAATTCACATGACCGACACCACGCCAGGCAACGCCGGTATCGAAGTCATGAGCGATGGGCAAATACCCGTTTCTACCCATAGTCTGGTGGGAAAGGTGCTCACGAATGCGAACGGAGAGTTTGCCAGCCATAATGACGCGATAACGGCGCTGGGGGTGATATCGTGGTTCAATCCCGTGCCATTATCTTCGTCGGGCACGTTGGTCCAAGACACGGTATCGTTTGGCGTCACGCAAGAGCTACAGGCCCCCGTGGGGCGTGTGAACTGCCTAACGTTTGAGCGTCCATTTAGAGTAAATTATTTTGGCAACATGAGGGCGCAGTTCACGTCGGCGGTGGCATCCGGCCTTGACGGGACGGTGCTACAGCTCTCCTATGGTGCCACCGGCGAGGATTTAAACATGACGTTGGCAGCTTCCAACAGAGTGGACGTCACGGAGGGAGTGCATCAGATAGCTCCCTATGGACAAAATGTCGGCCCCAGCGGGGCGACTGACTACACAGATACCTTCGTCGAGTGCGAGGTGCAGGGATGAATTTCCGTGCTCGCCATCGCTGCGATACTAGATCGCCAGCGCGAAAGCGGTCGCGGCGACGACGCCCAATGCCCAACTGACGGGATCACGCAGCGCGAACACGATCGGATCGTCGAGTAGAATTCACAAGGTGACGGCCGCCGGTATGACGTAGAGCCTGGCGATCTCGCGGCAGAAGCCGGACGGCGCTGCATCGTTCGTCATATAGAGCAACATGATGAGATCGATGTCAGGCGGGCGCCGATCCCGAACACCAGAGTCAACGGCCAGTCGTCGGACCGATAGGCGCGCCGACGCCGAACATACCGCGCTTCTGGCCGGAGATGAAGACGCGGCGCGGGTTGGTGGTGTCATGGCCGCGGTATCCCTTATCGAGGTAGGCGCGCTCCATCGCATGGCCGGTGAGCCGTTCGGTGGCGGCGATAAGGCGCCCAGCGTGTGGCTGTCAAGAATGGGGCGCGTGCAGTTCTACCGCGCTTTTTGCGTTCGGCCCCAAGACTAAACGATTTTGAATTCTCCGATCGGACGTTTCGAAAGCGTATTCCTGATCCGGCGGCAGGCCACCTACTTCCCCGTGCGCACGATCGAAAAGGTGGTGAGCTGCATGTCCTGAACCTCCTCGGCGGCTACGATGTCAAGATCCTGGCTATCGACAACATGACCAGGTTGCGTTTCCGGCTAATGATCAATTCGCGAAGCCTGATCCTTAAGTCGCAGATGGCTGCGACATCTAGACCGCCGCGGCAATGTAGGGACGTCCCTCTCGTGCCCTGGCCTGGTCGTAAATCCAGCGACAAGTGTGTTCCATCCCCGTGTGCAACGGGATGCTCGGCGCCCAACCGAGTTTTGCTTTGATCAGCGTGTCGTCGCTGTTGCGGCCGCGAACGCCCTTCGGCGCATCGAGCTTGTAATTGCGCTTGAGTTTGACACCGGCAATGTCCTCGACGATTTCGACGAACCGATTGACCGTCACCATTTCGTCGTTACCGATATTGAGCGGCTCCTCAACATCGGAGTGCAGCAGCGTTTGTGTCCCGTGCAGGCAGTCATCGATATACATGAAACTGCGCGTCTGCTCGCCGTCGCCCCAGATTTCGATTTCGTGTTTGCCGGCGATGACAGCCATCGCCACCTTGCGCGAGACCGCGGTGGAAGCCTTTTCGTGACCGCCGCCCAGGTTCCACCCGGGCCATAAACGTTGTAATAGCGCGCCGCGCGCGTCTTGATGCCAAAGTCTTCACGAAAATGACGGCACAGGCGCGGCTCGGCTTCAATGTCCATCCCGTTCCAGGTGATGGACTTTACCCATTTGGATCAAGATCTCGGGGCTCAGCTCAGTTCCGGTCCGTCTTGAGCGGATCCTCCGCAGGGAAAATCGACCTACACGTTCGCTAAACGGCTCTTTGCCAAATCGATCGTTGGTTTTTCCGCCGCGCAGCGGCGCATTTTTTATCCGAGTCTCTCTATTACGGGCTTCGCATTTACGACGGCGCTTTATTTTCTTCGTCACCAAATCGTTAAGTCCGAAACGCCAATCTCCGGATTTGCTATCATCGTCGTTTCCATTTGGATCGTCGGTGGCCGCATCATCGCAGTCCTAGCGTCGTCGGGATACAAGCGTCTCGACTGTACGTTGAGGCGTAGAAACGTCCCCGTACAATCATGCGTCAAAAGCTGCCCCGCAGAGCGGGAAAGTCCCAACAAAATCGCGAGACAAGAGTCACGACCGGTCGAGGCCGACTGCGGACGCGTTCACGTTCAAGGGTCCCTTAGCAATCGACGCTGTCGAGTTGATGACACGTCTCACCTGCCTAAGCGGGATGATCAAAAGTTCATTATCTGTTACCGACAGCGGACGTACGCGCTCTCGATTTGCGGGTTGGTACTCAACGCCTATTTAGCCTGGTTCATCTCGACGATTGTTACCGTGTATCCCCAGACCTGTCCTTGAAAATGAGCACGAGTGACCTCATGGAACTGGAATCGTGCTTCCTGGAGAGCTTTAAGACCATCGTTGTTCTCGGCATCTGACACACCGAACAACACAACGAAGCGTCGGCTAGCGATTTGCCTGCGGAATTCTTCATCGATCAGCGGCATTCCCGGCTTTCCCTCCGAAAACATCCGAGTGAAGCCCCACAGATACGTGGCCTGGATCGAGTTCAGCAATATCCAGGGCGCCTCGCGATTTCCGCTGGACCAAAACCCGATAGTTTGTTTCGGGCGGACGTAGCGATCCAAGAATTGATGCAGGAAAAACGCACCGCGGTAAACGTCCCACTCGACCGCTTCTTGTCCGGGTGGGCGGTCCCGAATACGATAGTAAGTCGAGTAATCGGAGTCGTAGAAGCACTGACTGAGTAGCGCAGTACCCGCGACAAGCGCCACGAGCCGCAGCGGCGGTTCGATGCAGTGCCGCTGCGGCGACTATGGTCACTGCGGCAATCGCGAGCCAGAAGAACCAATTAGCTTCGATCTCCAGATGCGGCAGCACGGGAAGCGCCAGCCACCACAACAAAATCAACGCGGAACCACCGTAGACGGCGGCGTCACCCGACATTCGCCCGCCATGCCGCTGCGCTTCGCCGCCGATCACGATCAACGCGAAAACGCAGCCAGGGACGAAGTAGGTCCTGTAGTATTGGACCGTCAGCCAGGAGTCGTGAAATACAACCTGTGAGATCAACGACAGACAAATGATGGCGCCGAGGTGGGAAACGGCAAACACCGCAAAGTCGGTGCCGTCAGCCGGTGCCGGCATAATTGCCGAACGTCGAGCGACAGACAAAAGGGCCGCCGACACGAAAGTAATGGGGATGAGCAGCGCAAAACTGTTGTATTCCCAGTTTGAAGAAAAGGGATAAAAATTCGCATCTGCACCGAGAAGTGAGATTGCTGATCGGATTGATTTGAACGAGAGAGAGAGGCCATAAGCGGGGAATTGGAAATATGCCATCAGCGCCAAGGCGAAATGGGCGGCGAGAAATCCCAGAGCCAGAGCGAACGTGGCGCGTGCCAGCCAAACAATGCGTTCGCGCCGATAGAAAAATGCCCAGCCGGGACCAAGCAGAGCACAAATCGCAAGCACGAATATGTTACAGTTAACGGCAAATGCGAAGGCTGTGCCCGCTACGGCGTGACCGGTGAGGCGTCTACGCGTGGGAACGACAAGTAAAGCTGCACCGACGAGCAAATAGGCGGTGGCAACGCCGTCAACGTAGGTCCACAGCAACGCGCGTGGCAGCCCCGGCGTGAAGCTCAACCAAACCGCGGCAAGAAGCGCGGCAGCAAAGCCGTAAAAGCGCACCCCGATGACAAACACCGAGGCCACAGCGGCGGCCAATGCAACAAACCGGAAAGCGAAATAACCGCCTTCCGGGCCGAACAAATAATTAAAGGCGCGCGCCGGGAAAATGTAAGCAACACGGTCCGCATAATAGGTTGGGCCAAATCGCTCCAATAACCCGGCATAGTCGTTGGTATACCCCACGTAGAAATAGGGATCGATCATACCTGCTTGATTGAGCGTTGGGTTCGCTGTCAAAAGCAGTCCCGCCGAGCAGCATACTCCAACCGCAATCGCGAGAAAGAGTTGCGAACGGCGGATGCCGACAGGCGACGCGCTCACGTTCAGGTGCGTCGTAGCGTTCCAAATATTTTCCTTTTTCATATCCCTCGACGCTGTCGGGTCGGCGGTTGGTCCTGGTTGCTTGGGTGGAAAGGTCAAAAAGTCCATTTTCAGTCGGGGTCCCCGAACATTATAAATTTTTTTGGTACTTGTGGCGGTGACAACCCGCGACCATTCTGGATCGAGTGGACCGTTCGCCCCGGTTGATCGTGAGAGTGGGATGCCAAGAAAGGTGGCGAGATACGGATCCGCGGCGACCGCTCGCGTCTCGCCTTGCGGCGAAGTTGGGCAAGCACTAACTTTATAGCGGTGCTAGGATCATGGAGGGATCTCACATTGCGGCCATTGGTCCCAGAGATTCAGGCGCTTGCGATGCGGGCGCGCCAATAGGGTCGGCCGCCAGACGTGCCAGCGCTGGTGGAAAAACCGGCAGTCGCAACGTCATTTTGGGCTTGCCCGGCTCGGGTAGCATACTGTCGCCGCTTGATAAGTGATCAGTTCGCTGACACGTCGCACTAACGCAGAACTGGACGAAACTGAAGTGAGCAGCTCGCGCGCGACCTGGTCCAGCGCATGGTTGCCGGGCGGCGGCTTGCCTCCTTCAACACCGAGCGGCAGAGCGGCGAAGTCAAGCATCAGGTTTATGCCGTGCGAGAAGCCGGGCGCAAAGTATCGATAGACGTAATCAAGTCCCATCGGGCCAATTCATATTTCATCGCCGCAACCTCGTCGTCCGGCCGCCGTCCCGATCGAAAACACTTCAACCCGTAGGCCATAACCATTCCGATCACCCCACGCATTGAGAAAGCTCTGCAGATTCAAGCTATGGAGGTTATGCATAGTCGAATCGCCAAGCATACCCACGCTAATGGTGCGGGGCGGTTTGCGCACTCCCGTGTCGGTCCCAAGCCAGCCCCAGCGATTTGTCGCCCAGGCACTCGATCCGTTGCTCGGATAAAGGCGATAGTGCGGATACGGCGAGCCGTCAAAGCTTTGAAACGCGAATATCGTGCTGACGTTCTGCTCTCTCACCATGTCGATAAAGTCGGTGGAGCTTGGCCAGGATTTCGCTGTCGGTCATGAGCGGGTCAACTTTGGCTAATCTTAAGTCGCGCTATTGATCTCCTCAGTCGCAAGCGAATGCCAAACTAGGCGGCCGCGGCAATGTACGGACGCCCCTCCTGCCGCGCCTTGGCCTGATCGTAAATCCAGCGGTAAGTCTGCTCCATCCCCGTGCGAAGCGGGATGTTCGGCGCCCAGCCGAGCTTGGCCTTGATCAGGGTATTGTCGCTGTTACGGCCGCGCACGCCTTTCGGTGCGTCGAGCTTGTAGTTGCGCTTAAGTTTGACGCCGGCAACATCCTCGACGATGTCGACCAGCTGATTGATCGTCACCATTTCGTCGCTGCCGATATTGAGCGGCTCCACAATATCGGAGTGGAGGAGTTTCTGCGTACCGATCAAACAATCATCGATATACATGAAACTGCGCGTCTGCTCGCCGTCGCCCCAAATCTCGATTTCATGCTTGCCGGAGAGCACCGCCATCGCCACTTTTCGGGAGACGGCGGCGGGGGCTTTTTCGCGGCCGCCATCCCAGGTTCCAAACGGCCCGTAGACATTGTGATAGCGCGCCACGCGGGTCTTGACGCCGAAGTCCTCGCGGAAGTGCCGGCACAGCCGCTCGCTGAATAATTTCTCCCAACCGTATCCGTCCTCGGCGTCCGCCGGATAAGCGTCGGACTCCTTCAACGCGACCACGTCGGCGTCGGTCTGCTTGTAACCCGGGTAAACGCAAGCCGAGGACGAATAAAAGAAGCGATCGACTCCATGCTTATGGGCCGCCATCAACATATGCGTGTTGATCAGCACCGAGAGCATGCACAGCGTTTTATTGTTTTCGATGAAGCCCATGCCGCCCATATCGGCGGCGAGATTATAGACGTGGGCGACGCCTTTGCTGACCCGGTCGCAGGCGTCAACCAATTGCAGATCGGCGACCACGTTCTCGGCTCCGGGTGATTGGAAATACCACTCGTCCACCGGCTTTTTGTCCACCGCACGCACTGGAACGCCGTTGGCGAGGAGATCGCGTACCAGTTGACCGCCGATGAAACCGCCCGCTCCAGTCACCAACGTGAACTGTGCCATCACCGTCCTCAATTAGCCCAGAAAACGACGCCACCGAATAGCTTATCTCCTTGATCGGTGTCAATTTTCGCACGGTCTAATATTTTCGGATGACCGCCAAACCCTGGTCGTGTAATGACGGGGCAAGCCAGATTTACCAGTGCGGGACCGCAATTGCGGAGAAGCGATGATGACGCCATCGACAAGTGCTCTCACCGAGGAAAGGACTGAACCCGGCATCGGCGCCGTCGAGGATTATTGGAACGCAAGGCCATGCAATGTCCGGCACTCTCCCAAACCGGTGGGCAGCCGCGAATATTTCGATGAAGTCGAGCAGCGCAAGCATTTCGTCGAATACCACATTCCCGGCTTCGCCCAGTTCGATCGCTGGCGCGGCAAGCGTGTGCTCGAAGTCGGCTGCGGGATTGGCACCGCGGCGGTGAATTTTGCGCGCGGCGGCGCGGAGTACACCGGGGTTGAGCTGTCCAAAGCCAGCCTAGACCTCACGCGCCAGCGGTTCGACGTCTATGGCGTCAAGGGCAATCTGATGGTTTGCAATGCCGAGCGTCTGAGCGAGCATGTGGAGAAAAATCATTATGACATGGTCTACTCGTTCGGCGTGATCCACCACAGCCCCCACCAGCGCGCCATCGTCGAAGAGATCAGGAAGGTCATCCGCCCCGACGGCGAGTTCCGGTGCATGCTCTACGCCAAGAACTCCTGGAAGGACATCATGATCGAGTCCGGGTTCGACCAGCCGGAGGCGCAGCGCGGTTGCCCGTATGCGACGACCTATACGCCGGAAATGGTCCGCGATCTCTATCAACGGTCTTTTCGAGGTGACGTCGCTGGAGCAAACGCACATCTTCCCGTACGTCGTCGAGAAGTACGTCAATTACGAATACGAACTTCAGCCATGGTTCAAAGCGATGCCGCGCGAAATGTTCGAGGCACTCGAGCGCCGTCTCGGCTGGCACATGCTGATCGTCGGGCGCCCGATCTAGCCTTCTGCCACCGTGGTGCCTTGCATCACGCCAGCCACGGCACCGTCGGGTAACCGCAGCGGCGACAAAGTTCCTGCACGCGGGGATGGACGGCGGCCAAGATAAAGCAGGCCGATCTGGCTGGCACAGGCAATGCGTCCGGTGACGGCGTGGGCCTTGAGTTCCTCGCCGTTGACGGACAGCAGCTCGATGCCCGGCTCGGCATCGGCCACCTGCTCCGCCAAAGCGAAAAACCCAAAAAATTTGTTGCAGAGACGGCCGACATCGGCATCACATTCGATCAGCGCCACCAATTCGCTCGCTTCGTAGCCGGTTTCTTCCTTAAGTTCGCGCGCAGCGGTGATCGCAGCGAGTCTCGCCGGGATCTCGCAGGCCTCCGGGAAACTCAATCGTCCAGCGCTCCACGACCGGACGGTATTGCCGTACCAGCACGAACATCCCGTGCGCGTCATCGTCAATACCTGCACATAATCAGCCTGGCGAAATGCGTGAAATACATCAATTGTCGGCGACGTCATTCGCGCAACCGAGATCGTTTCCAATGTCACCCACGGCGAGAGGGCGGTGCGCAGGCGCGAAACGGTCGGCGGCGCGGAGCGGTGCGTTTCATCGGCATTCATCGGCTTGGCATTCCAACTGCAGGCTACTTTGCGGTTTACGAGTTTCAACGATCGAAATTACCCGTTTCATTGTTACGCATGTACACTTTGGCCATTCTCTGGAATACGTTCGAAAAGAGACTCCGATCCCGACACAGCGCCTTTTCCGCGTTGGCGGGGGTCCCTCGTCCGATCCTAAACAAATTGGCGCGCGGATTCGGTGGCGTCCTTTACTACTACAGCACGCAAATCTTCGGCGTTCAGGAAAAAACTCGGGTTATGAAAGGCGTTCCGCTCCCGCGCTTCCCCCCAGCGCCGAACGAAGTAAATATACTCCCGAGCGCGTGTCGCCTGCACAGCCGGATCAGCGAGCATCTCCCGGACTGAACTTGATTCCAAATGAAGCAAAATAGCCTGGGGATTGAAGACGATGCGAAAGCCAGAGTGTCCGACACGGAGGCACAGATCGACATCCTGGATATAGGTGCCCAGCAGAGGATCAAATCCGTTGAGATTCTCAAACAATTGTCGCTCGACAACCATTACAGCACCGGTCACACAACTCACTTCCCGAGGCGCCTAAGTCATGAACAGATAATCTTCGGCTGGTAGCCGTGAGCCGCGCAAAAGATGACCCGCGACACCCTTGTACCCGAGAAACATGCCAGCGTGCTGCACGGTTTCGTCGGGATAGAGGAGAAGCGGCCCGCTCATACCCACCGTTGGGTTATCGAATGGCTCCAATAGCCGGTCCAGCCAACCAGATGTAGCTGGCACGACATCGTCGTTCATAAACAGAAGGTGCGGCGCGACTGCGTTTCGCGCGCCGAGATTGCATTGGCGGGAGAAATTGAACGGGCCATCATAAGCGATGACGCGTACGTTGCTCCGACGCAGGTCTTCCAGAGCCTTTAAAGCGTAAGGGTTTTGCGTTGCGTGACTGACCACGACGATCTCGTCGACACGACCGGTTTCCATTAAGCCGCGCACCGTCGCCCTCAGCAGATGCCCTTTGTCACGCGTGCAGATGATCGCTGAAACTCCGCTGCGCGACCGTGCCGCTTAGTCGATCGAGAAATACCGAATTCAGCCTGTCTTCCGGCAATCAGAGCCGCCGATTCTTGTCCCATGAGGGCGTGGCTGTCGGCAATACGGACAAAGGCGTTCGACAAATGGGCTGCCGACACTTCCTCGCCTTGCAGGCGCAACATTAACAGGGCTTTCGCAACCTGATAGGCGTCGGTGTAGGGCGCACCATAAAGGATGCGGCGCAGAGCGCCGACGCGAGCCAAAAAACGCGACCGAAAATAATCGCAGTTGACGCCAAATAGTTCATTAAGCCCGGGATGCAGTTGTGGAAAAACCCGATCATCTTCGATGAAATAGGTGTCGAACAAATAAAGATCCGCGGTTAGATGAGCTGTTTGTTTCAAGACATCCGCCGCGTCCACGTCAAGTCGATCGCCGGCTTGCAAAAACAAAACAAGGTCAAAATCATCCGCCTTGGCAAGAACGTTTTGGAAGGCTTGCGGAAACTCTGGTCGATCGCAAGATTCAAATGCCTGCACCTGCAGATTGGCGTCAGTCAGAGCCCGGCGGGTTTCAGCAATTTCCAGCGACCCCACTGCTGCCGTCACCAAGACAATGAAAGGCGGAGCATCTCCGTCGCATTGCACACGGCTCCGCCGCGCCAGGAACCGATGCCATTTGTTGCGTTCGACGCCGAAATCGTAATCAAGATTAATGCCCTCGCTCGCAGGCAATACATATTCGGGCAGCAGTCTTCGGCGATAAGGGTCCAGGGCACTCGACGGTGCCGCGTCCCTAGCGGAGGTCAGCGATTGCCGATGGGCTAGAGCGCGCACTTTCGCGGCGAGCAATGACATCCCGCCTGCGCGAAGAATGGTCACCGTTCGACGCGCTATATTTATAAATCCCGCTTGGCGTACGGCGAGGCGCACCAGCATCATTGCCGTCCAGCCGCGCCGCGAAGTGCGTGACACCACAGTCACGTCCTTGTTCCCTGCTCGGGCACAACCAGGTCTTTGCGAAATACTCGCTGCGCGGGCGCGGTTTCATCGGCGGCGATCGAAATCGGCAGCTTCGCTTCGGCCGCGAGCTGGATCGCCTCATCGTAGAGACCGATGTGCACCTGTGCAAAATCGTTCAACACCACCGCATCGGATCCGGCATCCCGGGCCAGTTCGAACACCTGGGGCATGATCACGCCATGCCACCGCGGACGGTGGCGCGTCCAGCTGTTGTGCGCGTTGCCGACGATGCTGACCGGGGCGTTCCAATAGCAATCGACGTAGCGATAGTTTTCAAGAAACCAGCGGGTAGTTGGAATACATTCTGTGAGGTTGTCAAAAAGAATTCCGTCGAACGGATGATTGAAGCAGGCGGCAAAAAGATCTGACCTGAATATCAGCAGATACATCGCGGTGAACATGTTGTCATGTTGCGTGGCCACAACGTTCACCGGATACGTGCCCGACGGCAAAACGTTCTCGCCGACAACGTGGCGCTCGGCAAGCAGCTTTTTCACATTATCGCCCGGATCGAGATGCTGTCGATAATAAACCGCAAAATTCACATATCCGAGCGGCAGCCCCGGATCATAATCGAGCACCTTGAGAACGGCTTCGAGCTGCTCAGGTAAAATAAAGTCGTCATCTCCAGTCATCCATACGTGACGTGCCGGCGAAAGATCGAGCACATTCGCATGTTGCCGAGCATCCCGGTATTTTGCGGATTCACAATCAGTGAAAAGAACTTGACCGTGGCAACTTCGACAGACGCTGCACGGTGTCGTCAGTCGAAGCGTTATCTACTACGATAACCTGTACGTCGCGGCCAAGACGGTTGATATTGTCGATCAACCAACCGACGTTCATCTCCATAAAAGGCCCACGATTGTAGGTCGAGACGACGATCGCCAGAGGCCTCTCCCCCTCGGGCAGGGACTCTTTCCATCGTTTTAGCGCTTCACGGAACAGACGTTCGTCTTGGGCAATTTGTCGGCGGCGGCGGTCAGCCAGGATTATAAGCTTGGCGTTCGCTGCCAGAGCAGTGTCAAGCGAGGCGGGATTCGGATCGATGACCGCTTCACCCGGCAGTAATGCCGGAAAGTTCTCGCGCCGAGCCTGGTCAATCCAATTTTGGACTACCTCTGCGACGAGTACACCCCAAAGGTCCGTATTTAGCGCGCCATCGACCGCTTCGGGCGCAAGCACAGCCGCGTCGGCCGCGCTTCCGAGAAATCGGCAAATCATGAAGGGTTCGCGCGCCGAGCGGGGCCTTTCCGGTTCAGTGACGCGATCCACCGTGATAATACGCAATCCCGGTGCCGCGTCGCTCGCGGTGACCTGGTGTCCCCCAATGGCGTCGAAATTCTGCTTTTCAGGATGTCTCGACACAAGGGCAGCTGTCACGGCAGCTTCAATCATCGACCCCAGCGCCCGCGATTCCAAATCGTAGCGTTTGAGAACCTCGACCAGATCCCGGCAATAGGTCGTCCAATCGCGAAACGGGCGGGACGCTATTTCATTTCGCAATCGCTGCCGATCTTTGTCGTCCGTGCACAAGACGCGAATTGCGTTCGCGAGCGCAGCCGTCGTTGACATCGCAGGTGAAGCAACCGCCGCCTTTGGCGACCTCCGCCATGGAGCCGAAATTCGCAGTCAGGCACGGAACACCCGCCGCGAGGCTTTCAGCGATCGGCAGGCCGTACCCCTCGTCATTGGAGGCGAAGATCGAAAACATTGCCTGCCGGTACCCGGAAAGAATTGCAGCCGCGTCGGCATATTCGAAATAACGGATGCGCGGGTTCGCCTTTAGGAGCTGACGGAAGCGGCTTGAGACGGCCGGATGCAGCGAGCCAAACACACGCGTTTCGATCGTCGGGGAAATCGCACCGCTTTCTTGCAAACTCGTTATTGCCTCGAGAACCTCAACTTGGCGCTTGCGAGGCTCGACCGTGCCCACAAGCACAATGACCTGGCCTTTGCCTTGGACGGATCTGTCGATTGCGCGCGTTTCCGAATTGATTTCGGGCAACAGGAGAGGAACGATCTTAGGCAACCAAAACGTCTCATCGACGCCTCCGAGTGCAAAAGTGTTGCGGTAGTGCTCCTCCAACGCCTTAGCGCTCGTCACGGAAATAGCCAATATGCGATCAAATCGGAGAAGTTCCGCGGTGTAACGCACATGCCGTCTCGCAAATTCGCGGTATGCGTCGTTGGTGATCGGAATCAGGTCATAAAAAATCGCTGCGGTTGGATTCCGTATTCTCTGGCTTGCGAGACAGCACGCGCGAAATAATCGGTGCCGCTAAAGTCGTGGTAACTCACTTCAGGTATGAGCAGCCAAGTATCGGCCGGCTCCTCGATGGTGTCCCCAAAACGATAGTGAACACGGTGAGCCATAGGGTGAGGCTTGTGTCCGGTCCGGAATTACCAAACAGGTTGGCGAGGTCAGGACGATCCAGATAGCGCAACTGCGCATCAATCGGATCCCACTTAACGAAATCGACCGCGGTGACGCCGCCCAGCGCTCTGGCGATTTCAACTGTTACTCGCTGGATACCGGACCGGAACCTGGTTCGCAGCGTTGATCCGACGAACAAAAGCGCTTTCATTCATGCCCCTCGCTGCATTCCTTGTCACGCCCCGGCCCATTTCTCAAGTTGGGAACCGCCTCCGGCCGCCGTGGCTCGCTACCATCGTTGGTGCCGCCGTTTGGGCGAGATTTGCTAACCAACCGCGCGACGCGTTTTAGGCCAAATTCCGCCCTCCGAAAACGGATTGCTTCTCTTGATCTACCGCGCCGATCGTTGCATTCAAGCGGTCAATGCAGAGCGCAGAACCCAGTTGTTCCGGCGCGGCTAATTCCGCTAATTCCTGTGTATCGGAATTAACCCGAGGCTCGCTGCGCATTGCCCAATCTTTCCGTCGTCCCAAAGCGCGATACCGCTTCACAGATCACGTGTTCGCATTTCGACTACGCGTCTCATAATTGCGGGTTACGCCACACCTGCGTCCCGTCTGAATAAGTCATGCCTTCGAGAGTGGGCAGAAAGCCAAGAAAGTTAAATCGCGCGGGCATTTCCTCCTCCAGCACCCAGCCTTGCCGCCACATGAGATCGATTAGATCGCCGTCGATCTTGCGGGAGTGAGTACCAACGATCATCCAGCGCGCGCGTTCCTTAAGTTCCCTTACGGCTGACCGGCATAGGTCTACCTCGTGACCCTGCACATCGAGGTGAACCAGATCCCATATCGGTTCGCGTTGTAGGAGGTCCGACATCGCCACGACGGGGATCTCGATCGTTTGCCCGATCTCAAGCCACGATAATCCGGAGCGCCGAGATCGCCAAGCGGACGGCCGCTCCAGTCTTCTGACAAGTCGGCTACACGCCAGCGACTGCTTCCCTCCTGAACTCCGACAGCCCCCTGAATCAATATTTGTTCGTGCGGAGCAAAACCATTTCCGCGAAATGTTGTTCCAATTGGAGAAAGCGATCAGGGTCTGCCTTAACGGCGTACAACCGTATTTTACCTATTCCGCGAAGTGCGGCCGCCTTTCCGCCGGCAATGGACCATGGTCCGTGGCCAGCGCCCAATTCGATCATCACCCACTGGTCGCGCGCCGCACTTACGCTCTTAAGGAGCCCAATCATTCCAGCGCATCGCCGCGATAGTCTCCTTGCACCGGCAGAGGCAACTTCATCCCCGAAAACGCTTGCGCGCTCTTCCAGAGTGTTGAAGCGCGCGTCCTGGCGCCGAGGAAATCGACAACAAACCCCGGCTCGGCTTCTGCTTCGAGATCGTGGAAGCTCTCAAACAGCGAAACGTCCGGACTTCCGCGCTTCAGCAAACGAGTAACTCGAGCCTGACATAATTCGCACGCCGTGGACAACACCCGCAGCGCACTCGCCCGGATCTGACACGTTTCGGATGACAAGCGCAGCGTCGCGTTCGGACCCCTCCAAAAAAATCTCTATCTTGGTTCGGCCGGCGTCCGGCCCAACAACCACCTCTTTGGTGAGATATCTCGAGAACGATGTGTCGTTGAAACCGTATCCAGCAGCACCGCTAATGATTTCGGTATCGATCTCGACAATTGCTGGCGCCTCGATGCTTGAACACAACAAGCTCACCGCATAGTGCCATTGCTCTGCTGGTGAAACAAAGGCGAGTGAAGTCTTAAGATCGACAGCAGCTCCTTCATGGGCGCTGAACGCAGAGAGATCGAGATTAGTGGCCATGATCTGTGAGTTATTCACGTGGGCGGGCCCGTCAGACGGCAGCAGCGCGTTTTCTGGCCAATCGACGACGCGACCTTCGCCAGCTAGCACGCAATTTATCGGGATTGCAACGCAATGCGATCAGAGTCGGCCAGTGCGCCAGCGGCGGCTATACCCTGCGCACCAACTCCATTAAAGCCTCGCAACGCCGAACCTGAACTAGCCTTGCGCGAGTGTTCATATGATGCAAACCTGTCAGAGGCGTCAGTGAGCGACGCGCGCTTCGGCGGCCGCCTTAACTGGCAATCGCAGACTGAGATGTCTTGCAATACGGCATGACCAGCTTTCGTTATTCGGCTACCTTCCAGTCGCCCTTTTCTGGCAGCGGAACTGCTGCGTCTTTGCGCTCCTCGAAGAGAACAAAGAAATTGTCAGTGGTGATACCTTGTTACAACGAAGCAGCGAACCTCGAGCTAATCCGCCGGCTCGGCACGGCCTGCGAACGGTGTGTCGGCAATGACTACGAACTGATCCTGGTCAACGATTGTTCGAGCGACGACACGTGGCCAGTTATTCTGCGGCTGTCGGCGGCCAAATCGCAAGTCGTCGGCGTGGATCTCTCGCACAACCACGGCCATCAACTGGCGGTGACGGCAGGTCTCTTCGTCGCCGCGGGTGATCGCGTCATGATCATTGATGCCGACCTTCAAGATCCGCCCGAGCTTTTGCCCGAAATGATGGCGCGGTTGGATGCTGGCGCGGACGTCGCGTATGGGCAACATCTGCAGCGCAAAGGCAAGTCCTAGTTCAAGAAGGCATCCGCGGCGCTATTCTATCGGCTGTTGCGGGTTTTGGCGGATGCGCCGATACCTGCCGACACTGGCGATTTTCGCCTGATGAAGCGTGCGGTGGTCGATGTGCTCCTATCGATGCCCGAGCAGCACCGGTTCATTCGCGGAATGGTAGCGTGGATCGGTTTTCACCAGGTCGCGGTGCCGTATCACCGCGATGCCCGCTTCGCCGGCAAAACGAAATATTCCCTGCGCAAGATGATTAGGTTCGCCGTCGATGCCATCACCGGTTTCTCCGCCGCGCCACTGCGCTTGAGCCTGTACTTCAGCCTATGGTCAGTGCTGCTGGCCTTCGTCGTTGGCCTCTACGCGCTCTGGAAATGGTTTAGCAGCGCCACTGTGCCAGGATGGACCAGCATCGCTGTCATCGTGCTCGCCTTCGGCAGCATGCAGATGTTTTGCCTCGGCATCATCGGCGAGTATATCGGCCGCATCTACACGCAGAGCAAGCAACGGCCGCTGTTCGTCATCAGATCCATCGAGCAGAGCGAACTCGGCGGGCAAGCAACGGGACAGGAGCGTGATCTCTCTTCCAGCAGTTAGCTTCTGCGCATAATTCCCGATGTAACCATCAGTGAACGTGACTTTCAGGAATCGCTTGAAACGCGGAACTTGTGTGCTAGGAAGGCGCGATTGGGCCGGATTTTCGAAATGATTACTACGAAACCAGACTACCTTATATAATTCTGGCCGCCCTCATATTTGCTATTCCAAACGATAAAATAGCATCCCTGACATTCTCATATTTGTGCTGCACCTGCGCCTTCTCACTGTTCAATGTGCTGTGCAGGCATTTATCAATGCCAACAGCTCCGGTATCAGGTCCCGGCCAGGAAGTACGAGGCTAGTCTGCTCCTGATAGCCTCGGCGGCAACGACGACCGCACGGTCTTCGGCGTCACGCCGCGCGCGTTGACCGGCAAACCGCTGCTGCGACCCTGGAATGTCATAGTCGACGTGCGCGGTTGCGGTACCACTCGCCACTTCCTTGCCGGTTGCAAGCTCGGTCAGGTCGAAGCTGGCACTGACCACCTCGATTGAAGCATCCGGCCGGCCGCTGGTTGGATTGATAACCGCGGTGAATTGCGAGCTGGAGACATCCACCTTGAGGCGATAAAGCGGGCGGTGCCCCATTGCTGCCGTTATGCAAATTGTACGACAGCGCATTGTACAACGCGACGGCAACGGGCTCGGTCGGCGTGCCTTTGGCAGCCTCGGCGGCAACGACGACCGCACGGTCTTCGGCGTCACGCCGCGCGCGCTGAGCGGCAAACCGCTGCTGCGGGCCGGGAATGTCATAGTCGGTAGACGAGGTGGTATTGTCACGTCAGCACCACCTTGTCCGTCGCGATCTCGATCAGTTGGAAGCGCGCAGTGATCCCTTCGACCGCTGCATCGGGCCGGCCGCTGTTGGGGTCAATGACTGCTGTGAATTGCTTGCTTAAGACGTTCACCGTGAGCCGATAGGTCGGCGGGCCGCCATTACCACCGTTATGCAGTTTGTATGACAGCGCGTTGTAGATCGCGACGGCGATGCGCTCGTCCGGCGTACCTTTGAGGGCAGTGATCGGCGTAATTTCGACCGCGGCAAACTTGTCCTGGACGCCTTCACCGTCGGCGGAGGGTGGCTCTTGTAGAGTGGCTCGAAGCAGCCCGCGGTGAGGCCCGCGGCGGCGAGCAGTATGAGAAGCCGGGCGGACGACCGCCAGTTCAACAAACGCTCACGTCCCCACATCGACGATCCTCGTGGCACAACAGGTGAAACGGTCGCACAAAAACGTTAACGGCTTCACGAATGACCAGCCCTCGCGGGCCGGCAGCTTTGTAAAGTATGCCATACCGGCACGGACATTAGCCACGCCACTTTATCACGCCTCTCCTCCGTTTTGCTGCCAAAAGCAATCGATTGAAGGCTGCCCCACAATTCCGGTCCGGCCTTGCTGCTGCCAAAGTGGCCTGCTACCGCCGGTTTCACAGGCGGCGCGATCAGGCATTCGATTTGCGAGCGGGCAATCCGACGCCTACATTACTTCCGCCTGCATCTGCTTCCGCGGAAGGATCGGTTGTTGATACCAGAACTGCGACCAAGCCCGCGCCCAGTTCGGCGGATCCAGCGACACTTGCGAACTTCTTTCTCTTTCGTCCAGGCCACACGAAAGAGGCCTTGGCACAATACAAAAGCCGAATGCGCCAACGCTCAGGAACTCTAGCGCGTTCAGTTTAGCGCAAAGCATAAATCCGTTTCCAACCAAAAAATGCGCTGTTCAGATCACGCCGCGACCAATTATTGGACGTTAACCCACCAAGCGAACTGGCCCGCAAATCCCAACGAGATCAACGCTCGGCTTGCGCAAGAGGGCAGTTTTTCAATTGTATCGTGTCGCTCGCCCCTCGGACCGCATCGACGACCGCGTGGCGGTCCATAAATTTGCAGCTAGTTCGCCGTTTGCACCCACGCTCCGATCGGCACAAGAGTTGCGCCAAGATTTTGCGAGAGCCGCCAGAGGTATAGCTCGGTTTGCGCCGATCGTCCTCGATCTAACCGTCTGTGCGGACCGCTGCCAAGATTTCCTTGAATCAAGATTTCCTTGAATGGCGAAACTCCTGTGCTAGGAAGGCACAAGTTTCAAGGGGTACTCTCGGACGATGACCGAAACGGTCCTTACTCCAGTGATCATGTGTGGCGGCGCCGGAACGCGGCTGTGGCCGATTTCGCGCGAGAGCATGCCCAAACAGTTCGTTTCGTTGGTCGGAGATCAATCGACATTTCAGCAGGTCATTGGCCGCGTCTCCGGCAGCGAGATATTTGGCCGACCGGTCATCATCACCAATTCCGATTTTCGCTTCATCGTCGCGGAGCAGCTGCGCGAATGCAACGTTGAAGCCGATATCGTGCTTGAGCCGATGCGCCGCGATTCCGCATTGGCGGTGGCTATTGCGGCTTCGCTCGCCGCGGCGCGCGATCCCGCCGCCATTGTACTGATCCTCGCCGCCGACCATGTGTTGCGGGATTCCGACGCCTTCATCAAGGCGTGCGCCGAGGCCGCCGGGGTTGCCGCCGAGGGCCGCATCGTCACATTTGGCATCAACGCGACCACTCCCGCTACGAGTTACGGCTACATCAGGCCTGGCGCGAAACTCAACGGCGGGACCGCGCGTTCAGTCGAAGCCTTCGTGGAAAAGCCCGATGCGCAGACCGCCGGCCGCTACGTTGCCGAGCACTATCTCTGGAACAGCGGCAACTTCGCATTCCGCGCCGACGTCATGCTCGCCGAGATCGGCCGGCTCGAGCCGGAAATAGCGGCAGCCGCCAAATCTTCGGTTGACGGGCTCACGCGCGACCTGGACTTTTTGCGTCTTCCGGACGAACCGTTCCGTCGGGCGCCAAAGAAATCTATCGATTACGCGGTCATGGAGCGCACCAACCTTGCCGCCGTGTTACCGATCGATTGCGGCTGGTCGGATGTCGGCAGTTGGAGCGCGGTCTGGGACATTCTTGACCACGATGCCAACGGGAATGCATCAACCGGCACGGTCGTATTCCACAACAGCCGAAACAGTCTGGCGCGATCCGACGAGACGATCCTGACCGCCGTCGTCGGGCTTGAGAATGTCGTCGTTATTGCGACGCCCGATGCGGTTCTGGTCACCTCTCGCGAACAGGCGGAACAGGTCAAGGGACTGGTCGAGCAGCTCAAAGCCCAAAACCGCCAGCAGGCGGTTGAGCATTTACGGATTTATCGGCCGTGGGGCTATTATCAAGGCGTTGATATCGGCGCGCGTTATCAGGTGAAGCGCATCGTCGTGAAGCCGAACGCGACGCTCTCGCTGCAAAAGCACTTTCATCGAGCGGAGCATTGGGTCGTCGTCCGCGGGACCGCTGAGGTCACAGTCGGGACCGATGTCAGCGTCGTGCATGAAAACGAGTTCGATCTACATCCCGATCGGGAGCGTCCATCGGCTCGCCAATCCAGGCAAGATACCGCTTGAGCTGATCGAAGTTCAGGTCGGCAGCTATCTGGGCGAGGACGACATCGTCCGCCTTAACGATCAGTACGGCCGGAACTGACGAGAACCGCCTGTCACGCCCGGTTCAATGCAGGCGAAGCAGCGGGCGTTCCAGCGGCTGCTCATGTTGGCTTCTCGCCGGAAGCAGTGAGACAAGTTGTTCGCAACCCGCGCTAACCGCTTCAGACAAGCGCCGCAGCGGCGCTGTGATCCGCCAGCTCGTGGAGTGCAAAACCGCATCGAGCTTTTTCTCAGCCACGCGCGCTTCCGCCCTCGCCGTCCTCGCCTCGCTTAAAGCCTCGTCCAGAGGCTGCGTGAACCGAACCGCAGTGGATCTCGGCGCCTTGACAATCCAGCTATCGATCAGCCGATCAGCGTCCGCGACAGGAACGAACGCCTCGACGGACTCGGCGCCTTCGGCAAGTGCGCCAATGCGGCGCGCAAAATAATCGCGCAGCCATCGACCATCGGACAGGAGAGCCTCCGGAACGAAGTAGCGCTCAAGCAGCCAGGCCATGAGCGCGTCATTGCGATCCGGCAACGACGGGCCGAGCGATCCGAAGAAGCTTTGCAGCGTCGTCGCATCTGCGATACGGCCGAAATGACTCGTCGGCGGCGAACCGAGGGTGCGATTATAGAGCAAGGCCTGATAGGCGACGTTCGACGACACGCTCCAAACACCGTCGACGCGCGGCGTGACAAACTGGGAGGGCGAACAATAGGAGCGAAACTCCTCCAGAAAAATCAGCTGGGGAAAATTGCGCCGCAGGTAAGCGACGTTTTCGCCCGAACCACAGGTCTTTAAAATGTGACCCCATTCCACATACTCGGTAACGATCACGCCGACGTCGCGTGGACAAGCCGATAAGACATCCAACAGATATTCGAACTGCGTCCGATAATTGGTTTGCTCGTTGAACGAATAATAGTTCGAGACTTGCAAGGGGAGCAGAACCAGGCGGTCGAACTTCGCGCGAAGATTGACAGTGTGGAACGGGTCGACGGCATCGAGCGCAAGCGCATTACAGGTGCGGAACGCGCTTGCCACGCCGAGCAAATCGCCGGTCGCCGGCCGTGCACGCAGGCGATCGCCGGCCTGTCCGACGATCGAGCGGCCGTACATGCCGAGGTGGTCGAAGAACATGCTGAAGGGATACGGATTTCTGGAAAACGGTCCGCTCTCGACGTGAAGCCGCAACGCGTTCGGCCACAAAGCCGCGAGAAAATCGATCTGAATGCCGAACGAGATAATCACATCGGGTTCGAAGCCGCCGGCGGATCGCGCCACTTCGTCGGTAATCGCCTGGAGCGCGGGGCCGTCCTCGTGTCCCCGGTCATAAGCGGCCTGGTCCAGCGCCGTGGGGAGCCTGCCGAGCGCGCTCAACGTCCGGTAAAGGGCAATCTCGTCAATTTCGGCGGAACGGACTCCTTCGAGGAGAGACGCCCGGCCTTTCTCGGCGGCCCAGCGGAACGGCCAGCTTCCTGCAATCATCATGCATTCGCAATCCGCATCGCGATGCAGGGCTTGCAGCAGCTTGGCCACGATTTCGAACCAGCCGCAGGCGAAGTTGGGTCCCAGTGCCTGGGCGATTGGATGGATGTAGCCGGCGATCTTCATGGCTTGAATCTCTGCCTAGCGCAGCTGCCGGCGCGCACCGGCGGGATCCCTTTTTGTCGGGGTAGCCGGATCACTTGAAGTTCGTGGGCAAACGGCCAAATGGCGCCACACAGACGGCCGGATTGACGCTATTTCGTTCGGATTGGTATGGACCCCGGACAAGGAACTATTCCTCCGACGCCACCCCCAACCCAGCCTGATCCCGGTTTGGTTAAGAGAACGTTAACGACCCATGACATTTGCGCCGAAAGTATTGCGCGAGGATAGCATCCAAAAATTGCGCACCAGCGGCTGAGGACAGGATTGATCGCTTGCGGCGCCTTATCAGACTAATCCCATTTCTGTTCTTCAATCTCGGCCTGTTCGCGATTTGGCGACTCGTACCCAGGCCGATGCGGCAAGCGATCGTAAGACAGGTCGTCCCCCAGCTGCCGCAACGCCACCATCTGCTTGCACGTCCCACCGAACCCGTCATGGTGATCGGCTTCCTACGCAGCACCACGAGTCTGGGATGGAATGCGCGCCAGCTTTCCGACGCCGCTCGGTCAGTCGATCTGAGTGTCTATGGACTTGACGTTGCCGGCGCGTTTGCCGCCGAGCATCTATCCGATATGCGTGAGCGCCCCGGCGCTCCTGCCCAGGAAATGACCGAACGCAGTGCCACACTGCTTGTCTGCGTCAACCCCGACCAATTTCGCTACGCTGCAGCGTTTCTGCCCGCGGGCATTTTCGAAAATAAATACGTCATCGGCTGGTGTGTTTGGGAGCTGGAGCGAATTCCGGATCAATGGCTGGCGCCGCTCGACATTCTGGATGAGATCTGGGTGCCGAGCGAATTTGCGCGTCGTGCTTTCGAAACAAGCGGTGTGACGCTGCCGTGCCGCATCGTGCCGCCCCAGCTCGAGCCGCCGCCGGCGGCCAGCCCCGATCGTGCCCGGTTCGGCATCGATGCCGACGCTTTCGCCGTACTCCTTGCCTTCAGCCTGCGTTCGGGTGTCGTCCGCAAGAATCCGATGGCCGCGGTGCGGGCTTTCCTGAAGGCTTTTCCAGACAACAGCGACGTGCGCCTGGTTTTCAAGATCTCGGATGTCGATATCGAGGCCGCGGCCTGGAAGGATTTCCGAACCGCGGTCGGCGACGATCCCCGCTTCGTGTTCGTAACCGAGTATTTCAGTGACCTCGAAATGTTGTCGCTGTACGCCAGCATCGATGTCGCCCTATCGACCCATAGAGCCGAGGGCTATGGGATGATCCCCGCGCTCGCGATGCTCAGCGGCCGCGTAGCGGTCGCCACCGGCTGGTCGGCCAACCTCGATTTCATGACGGCGGACAATTCTATTCTGCTGCCTTACACGCTCGTACCCGTCGACGACGTCGACGAACGTTACGTCATCGAGGGCACGCATTGGGCAGAAGTCGACGAAGACGCGGCAGCGGACGCGTTGCGGCGGCTCTATGTCGATCATGCTTACCGCGACCGCTTGGCGCTTGCAGGCAAGACCAGCATGGAGGCTTATCTCGAGCGCCATAGAAATGATTTGCTCGACTACATGCGCAGCTGGCGGCTAGCCGCTGGAGGTTAGGCCGTAGGCTTATAAAATCCGGCCAATGTCCGCGCCCTACACGCTGATCGACTACTGGTTCGAAGATGGTGGACCGCGTTTACTCGCAGTGAAGATCGACGATCGGCCGGGAAAAGGGCCGCCTATGCGCGACCCGGCGCTGATCCGCGAGAATTCAGTGACCGGCGCCGAGAAAGGCTGCTGGCCAAAGCCATATCCGCCATCAATGCCGACATAAGAGCCGGACCAATTATACTGAGGGGGCACAGGGTGCCGGAGCGTAGACGGACCTAGGCGCCGACTCGATATCTGCCGCGAATGCCGAACTCGTCAGAGCTACCAGTAGGCAGATCGCCACCGCAAGTTCGCGCATTTCCCATTCCCCCGAGATCTTCCTCCAGATCGCCCTTAAAAAACCTCTAGCGCGGAATCTTAGTGGGCACTACCCCCCTAACTAGGCGAATTAGGACAGCCGGAAAATCAAATTACGAAAGAAGGCTCGGAATTAGAACAGCACGTAAGCGCGGATAGGAATGGTCGGAGAAGGTCGAACCATTGCAGAAACTCGCGCGCAGCCTGCTGCCGGCATTCAACGTCTTTTAAGTATTTATTTGGCGATGTCGGTGCGTACCGGGTGGGGAGATTAAAGCCTGGCCGAGCTGGTCGTCCTGGCGACTGTCCTTGTCTGGCCGGTCAAGATGCAGAGCGTGGCGCGGGTCGTTATGCATGGCGCGGCGCCGAGGTAGTGTTATTTGGCCGCAAAATAACTGTTCCACTCGCCGAGTGTCGGAACCTGACCAAAAAATAATCCCGGCGACGACTGCGCCAATGCGCGACCGCTGATCAGACAAAATTATGCAGCAAAAATTACCCGGTGCACTTCAGCCGCGTATCATCATATAAAGTTGGAAATCACCGAATGACGCGGTACCGTTGCCAGAAAGCGCGCCGCCAGGACTTGCCCAATTGCTCCCCTCGGTGAAGGTCGCAGTGATCGCCGGGGTCATACCCTGTTTATTCAGCGATTGCGTTACCCAAGTGTAGCTAACCCCACTGTTCAAGAGTATCCCGAAGCTCGCCATAGCGGTCTCGGCCGATACCGACACATTTCCGCCCAGGCTGATTTGCGCTGGACAGACACTGTTTGCGGAGGAGGCAAAACACAAGAATGAGATACGGGCCGAAGAAGTCAACTCTTGGACATCGCCGGGGCTAGCGATGTCGATTGGGCCATCTATGTCAGTGCCGCCAAGCACGATCGGTTGCTGATTGAACCACGAAAGGGTTCCGGTGCCCTGGTCTTGGAATTGCCCAGATGAATTTGTCAGGACCATTCCAATGAAGCTGCGCGTCGAATCCGGAGATCCAGAATTATTCCTGACTTCAATGCCAACATTGCCGGCGGTCGTGTCTGGTTCATGCAAGCTGCCAATTCCACCGGAGATCAGATAATAATCGCAGGTAAGCGTCCCGGCATCATTGAACAGAAACACATCATAGACTGAGTCGTTGGCAAGGCTCTGACCGGAAACGCCGCCGACATAAGTGTTGGTATTCGAGCAAAAGATACCGGCCGATGGAATATGATAGGCAATCTTGTTGATAACGATGCTCGACCCGCCGAACGGCATGAGGGCGACGGACGTCGCTGTCGAAAATTCAAAATACGCCTGCCCGGTGACCAATGCAGCGCTCGGATTAAAAGGCAACCAATTGGCGCCACCAGTCGTCGGGTTGGTCGTATTGTTGTCGACTTGGCTGAACCAATAAAGCCCAGGCGTATTTGGATCGGCGACAATCGCCCCTTGCGGATAGCCGGCCGGCCAGGCATGAGTTGCCGCAGCCGCAATGACCGCCAGCGTCAGCGCAAGTGTTCGCATCATGCTCATCTCTCTTGAAACTCCGAGCGCCCACGCCACCAACCCGCACGCCGCGATCGTTCGTTTCATATCATTTTCCGATTTTTCATCACGCCGATTGCAGCTCCGCTGGGCGCCGACGTTGGCGTTGTGACCGTCATGTAGAGCACAAGTCACGCACTTCAGCTTTGCTCCGATTGCAGATATATTTCCGTCTCGCGACAAACGACGTTCGGGGCATGAACGTCATTTCGCAGTCGCAAAAAACAGCGAGCCTTTGCGCCGAGACAAACAACGTAGTGTGGCGCAAATCGGCTCTGTCCCTCCCGTCGCGCTTAGCGCCATGGCCCGGCTTTCGCCAATACTGCCCGAGCTCTATCAAAATCGACGCGTGGAATCCTCGAAGTAAAAGCGCTTTGTCAGGCATCGCGGCAAACCTTGATCGCCTGAATAATGGCCTGGCTCGCACCGCTGGGTGAAGCATTCCGAAAGATGAGCATTCCCGCCTTGCTCGCCTCTGGAATTTCGATATCGATCACTTGCGTCTCTTCGGACGGTTTCACGATGATCTCGCGTATCGAATCACTGATATCGCCGGCTGCGGAAACCAAAACCCCAATTGCGCCGTCAGTGACACGTAGCTGGGCTTTTACAACAACTGGACCGCTCACGGATCTTGGGGCCCACAATAGGAAGCGCATCAGGCTATAGGCCCATTGGGGAGTAGCCGTTACCAGTCTGAGGCCATTTGCAGTCGGCGCTGCGCTACCGCCGTTCGCGACTTGCAGTTCGGTTAGCGGTATGTCGAAGGGCAGCGCTGATGATGCGAGCGGATCCCACGAGGTAAGCGGAATGAAGGCCATGTCCTCAATTCTATCGGCCCTTCCCCAATCGGCCATTAGTTCATCAATATCCGTCACTTCCTGCCGCCGCGCGTCATTGCGACCGAGCAAAAAGATCTGATAGCCGAGGCGCTTCATCCACCGAAGAAAATCGGAACCCTCAATTCCAGATATATGCCCCAGCATTCCTAAGCTGAATTCCGACGTCACTATTGGCCGGTCGCGCCGCAGAACATCTTCGGCACCAGAGAGCGCCAGATATTCCGCGCCTTCAACATCAATCTTGATAAAGTCCACGCGGTCACGCACCAAATTATCGAGCCGATCACATGGAACGACAGCAGATCTTGGGTCCAAAAGCGCTTCTGCGCCGCTCGGAACGACCATCCCGTTACTGCCTATCGCCGCTCTAAGCAGAGCGTAACCGCGCTCATAGGATAGGGCTAGAGGAAATAGCTTAATGTTCTTAAATCCATTGCTTTCGGCGTTTATGAGAACGAGGCGGCAATTTTCGGTATTGGGTTCAAATGAAAGAACGCGACCGGTCGGACCGACAATGGAAGCGAACAGCATTGAGAAAAAACCCACATTAGCGCCGATATCTATCGCAGTCATGCCTGGCTTTACGTGCTCGCGAATGAAACTCACCATATGCGGCTCGTACGTCTTGTGTTTGATAATGGACCTGCTGACAGCGTAGTCACTGTCCGGAAGCATCATCTGAAAATCTTCGAGTGCGACCTTGGTCAAATCCTTCGGCCCAAACCGAACGCTGATCGGTGTTGCGATAACGCTCGAGTCGAAGAGAGCTATTATGCGGCGCAAAAAGTCGCTCGCTCCGATGGCTGCCGCTCCGGCCGCCTTCACTCTCGGCATTTCGTCGGCGGTCGGTAGGCGTCCGTAGGCCGTCGCAAATATTAATTGAAGAGTTTTGGGATCAGCGACGGACCACGCCGGTAAAGTCGGAACGTATCCGGAGGCAATAAAGCGGCGCGCCCAATCTCTAAGGTTCCTGCCAACATGGACATCACGACGATGACTGACAACCATGACAAACTCCAAGTGTTCGCACCTTCAGCATCATTAGTTGACCGTCGAGCGTGCTGACGCGACAGACCATAAAGTACTGCTTTCACAAGAATAGATAAACTATCTCTCGATAACCGTGCTGCACAATCGATAGATCGTGCGACACGGGCCGCTCACGCGTATTACCTTCGCTACCTCGCATGAGCTGCTCGGAATCTCGCGTGAGCTGCCGGATTGATGAGTTACAGCGCGAGTATCATCGACGGCTATCGGCAAGCGGATATTACATAAGTCAGGCTGAACGGTACGATCCGGAATGCAAAGCGGGCTAGCCGATCCTTTCAGGCGCCCGAATTGAAACTGAGATATCCTTGGTATGATACTCGCGCTAAGCAATACGTTGCGTGGGCTGCCGTCTTTCACAAGGATCTGCAACAAACGTGTTTGGAACCAAGATTTTCACAATTTGGCCATTGCCCGCACGCTATGTGGGGGTACGTTGTTTGCAAAATTTAGCAACATCCACTCGACGTTCCTTGACAAGGCTGACGCTGAGCGGGTGGTGCCGGGCGTACTCATGACGGAACAGTGATTTATCAAATGAGCGTCTGGTGACGTATTTAGGGGAGGGTAAAATGTCACAGAATAACCCTAGCTCGAATTTTCAACTTTCATCCGAGCGTTACGTCGCCAATGCCACCGATTGCGATTTTTATCACTCTCTAAACATTCCTGGCCACGGTGAAGTAAAAGGTCAATGGGATTTGAGGGGGAACGAGCATGCTTATCTTGGGGGGATAGACCTTCGACGCAGATCTGTACTCGAGATCGGCCCAGCTAGTGGCTACATGACCTTCTGGATGGAACGTCAAGGCGCGAAAGTCACGGCATTTGACTTGAGCGAGGATCACAAGTGGGATTTCGTGCCGTTCGCCGGCGTCGATATGGAAGCACTTAACGTGGCCCGAAAGACGCATCTGCAACGTTTGCACAATTCGTGGTGGTTCACCCGGAAAGCTTACGGCGCGAAAGCCGAAATGATTTACGGCACAGTATACGACATCGATTCTTCGCTCGGCGCCTTTGATATTGTAACGCTCTGCAGTGTATTATTGCATCTCCGCGATCCGTTCACGGCGATCCAAAGGGCGGCCACTGTGTGCGCCAAAACAATAGTGGTTTCGGACATTGCCGAGGAACAGTTCTTGGCTCACGAGCCCATGTTGTGGAGCAAAAAATTTATGTTCATGCTCCCGAGAAGCGAAACAAAATCGCCACTCGATGCATGGTATTATATGCCATCCGAGACGGTGGCGGAAATTCTCGCAATACTTGGTTTTAGCAAGACGACAATTACGAAGCATTCTCAGAATTCAGAGTTTCAAGGCCCGACCGTGGAATGCAAATATTATACAGTTGTTGGTGAACGACCATAACAGTCCGATTGAAGTGGCTCTCGATCGCCGAGGAATGATCTTCTAATGCCGGAGCGTCCTCTGCGACAGTCACTCCATTGATCGATGGCTGTCTCGCTTGTCACTGTGAGCCTGGAGATCGAGGCCTTGGTCACCCATCGGTTGTCGGACCAGACCCGCTAAATAGCGGCGGCTTTTTACCCCGCCCAGCCGCCGCTGATCGGCGTTTTGTGAGGGGTTGCGTTCTTCGATGCTGAAACGGTGCTCCGCGCGAGACCCGCGGACTCGGGCGACCATTCCATTTACGTCGCCTTTGGACGATTCTCGAACTTCCCTGATTGCGGCTTGCGCAAATCCAATAGACTGGACAACGAGAATTCTGAAAGGCGCTCGCAGTTGGTGTTGTCTGCTTCCCCCCAAAAGGAGACCTACCCATCGATGACCACACATCCGCTATTCCGGGAAAGAGTCTGCGTGATCGCCGTTCACCCGACGGACTGTGATGAGTTGGAAAAATCGCGCCATGCTGAACGCAACCTGGGTTTGCGCGACACCATCCGACAGCTGGGTTCGCAATTCATTATCCGTCAGAAACAGCTCCATTGCATCTGCTAAGGCAGCGGCGGATACGCTGCGCGCGATAAGGCCCGAGTGACGGTCCTTTATCTGCTCGGTCAGGCCACCGATTGGCGTTGCCACGACCGGCATCCCCAATCCATGCGCCAGCGCGACCACACCCGATTGGCTTGCCTCGATGTTTGAAAGAACGATGCAGTCATATTCGCCATGGACGGTCGTAACTTCATCGTAACTGAGCCAACGATTGATGACGACCGCATCAAGGGCCACCAGCCTGTCTGCCAGGTCGCCGAGATAACCTTCCCCCGCCACTCCGATGCGGAAATCGTGGCCGCGAGCACGCAGGAGTTCACAAGCTTCCACAAAAAGCGGCAGCCCCTTGTAGGCCAATATCCTCCCGAAAAAAAGAAATCCAAGCGGACGATCGCTTCTTGCCCGGCGAGTGGCTGCAAACGACCTGATAATCGGGAGAAAAAGGGTATTCGTACGCCGTGCAAGCTGCGGGAAACGTGAGATCAAGGCAGACGTCACGTGAGCACTGAGTGTAACCACCTCATCGGCTTTCAGCGCGTCACGCATAAGCCACCAGTTGACAATCGCGGTCGGATCACCCGGATGATTGGTCGCGTCATGCACGACGACGACATAGCGCGCCCCGGTACTGCGAATGCTATGCGCGATGAGGGGCGTCCAAACGTGGGAGATGAGAACGACGACTTTATCGATCCGGTGTCGTTGGATCGCCGCCAAAAGCTGGCGGCGGATACTCCAAATTCGAAATAAACCGAAAATAGCCCCCAAGCCTCGCTTGAACGTATCGACTGGTTCTATGGCCGTTCCGAACTCACCGATTTGCGCGAATAATTCATTCTGCCGCGACACCGAAAACAATGCTTGGCCATCTGAGACTTTCGCTAACTCCAGCACAAACTCTGAAAAGGAACCACGACGTCCCCAGTATAAGAACAGGGTGCGATCTTGAACCGGCGTCACAGATTGCCCTCCAATTCTCGAAAGCATAGCCGGAAGCCACTGCTGAAGTCGTTCATTATCTGATAGGTCCTAGCACGCGTGTCGGCTAGGCGCGTGGATACCCAGATAAGAGATTGTAGCGTGTTGCCGACCGCAGCGCGGGCGCATGCGTCCGGGCAATTCTTCTAGAGGTAACCCGAAAGTGGAGGGTCTGGCGTTTCTACGCCTCGTTCTGCGGTAACCGGAAGTGGGTGGCTTGTTAGCCATAGCGCACGAGCGGCACTCGTCGGATCAATGTCGACTTTCCTCCACCACGCGGCTTCATTACCGCAGCGATGGACCTCCCGATGGTGCCCTCGGCACAGCGGGACGGTGAACTCATCGCTGACCTTTCGCCCGAGGGCGCGGCTTTGCATGAAGCGGAGGTGGTGGGCGTCTGCGGGTTGTCGTCCGCAGATCAGGCAGGAGTGGGTCGCGACAAACCTGATATGATCGCGGTCGCGATGCCGTCGCGGCTCTGGCAGCGTCAAAACACTCTTATCGATCGTTTGTTTCCGCTCGCGGCTGTTCTGCGCCTTAGTCCTCTTAGTCCTTGAATGCTTGCGTGGCGCTTCCGGTTTCGGGGATCGCTCGGCGGCAGCGGCGAGGCCAGTCACTCGTGCCGCAAAGGCTTCTTCCACCTGCTGGGCATCAGAGGCGGTCAGCTTATTCTTCTCGCTGAGGGAGCGGTGCGCCCACTGCGCGGCCTCATCGCTGAGGCAAGGCTTCCGAGTTCGGCAATCAGGCGATCGCGCAATTCCGCCGAGGCTTCCGGTCCGAGCATTTCCTTGGGAGGCCGCACCCTCGCATCAGGACGTGCCGTTGATCGGTGGACCGAGCCATCGCGGCCGCCATTGAGCTTGCCGTTTCCAGCAGCCTTCGCATGCGCCGGCTCCTTACCGGATGATGTGTTTGTCGGAGCGGCGAGATCCGGCGCATCGAGATCATCCTCGCCAGCAATTCCGACGAGAGTAAAGAGGGAGTAACGCCGGGCATATGTCAGGGCCATTCCCATCCGGTGCGGGTCGCCATGTCACTGATCGGGCAGACCGGCCAGTCCGAAGCAATCCATTCCCCCGAGGCATGCGCCAGCACCGTGGTCAGATTGACGATGCCAGCAGCCTGATCGATGGCGGTTGTCTGCATGGTCGCGATCTCATGCTGACCCAAAACCTTGCGGATGATGTCGAGTCCGCTAGACAGCGAGGCATATCGGAAGATCCTGTCAGCCCCATCGGCGATCCCGGAACGAATGGTCCCGACCAGCGACTTCTCCGGGTTGGTCAGTTCACCCTGCGCCTTGGCGAGCGCAGCCGCCAGGCTGCCGATCGAACCGCTAGAGCGCTGCATGGCCATCCTCCACTTTGAGGAGGTCGAAGCTGACGGCGCCTGATTTCGAGCGCTTGCCGCGTACTCCATGCCCAATGGCCTGTTGGGCGTCCTCCGGCATCAGGCCTTTAAGCTCCGCCTTGGCCTGTTCGTGTTCGAGGTGTGCCGACCGCGTCCGCGAGAACACCGCGGCGAACTCCGCCCACGCATTGGATGAGCTCATATCGACAATTCGCACCGCCTCGATGCGTGGCTTCGGCGGCTCGATCCCGAACAGGACAGGCGGCTCGCCGGTCTCGACGCAGCGCCAGAACCGACGTTCGGCAGTCAGGATAAGGTGCTGGTAGAGCGGATCAGCGTGAGTGGCGATCTCGACCCATTTGCCGCCGCCGGTGATCACCGAAAGGACCGCGCTGCGAGCAGCGACCACCCACATATTGTGCTGCAATTGGGGTGCGTACTTTTCGGCTGCGGCTTCCTCCGAGAAATACCAGGGCAGCATGAACTTGGCTTCGAAGACCGCCCCGCTGGACTCCACGCGCCCGTCAAGCGTCGCCGCCATCCATCGTAGGCCCTCGTGCCGGACATGCTTTTGGACGTCCGTGATGACCTGACCGGTATTGGCCTCATACCAGCGCCGGTTCAGGTCTTCGGTGACCGACCCGAATTGAACGATGAGGTTGCCGGACAAATCCTCTGGCTCGACCTCGCCGCGTTTTTCCTTCCACAGCCGGATCAGGGCGGCTTCGTCGTCACCCATGATGATCCGGGCATCCGAACCGCCGATGAAGTACCGGCGATCAGCTGAATCAGTTAGGCTATTGCGATGCGTTCCCACTGCGATCTCCTGTCCGTCCGCCGCTATCCTTCTGCGCGGGCTGATTTGTTCTGAAATAAGAACAGGGTTATAATATCAGGCTGGTCTACGATTGCAACTGAAATCGGAACGCTGATATGATTTTGTTGCCCGTGCAGTGTAGGATGGTCGTGCAGATTGGGCTATGGGCGTCAGAGAACTGGCGGTATTGGTCAAAGTGTCCGTCGACACTGTCGCGAGATCCAGCGAGGAGACGAATTAAAGGAGCGAACTGTGAGGCGCTTCAGCGCGCCCTCGAGACCGCTGGTGTGGAGTTCACTAATGGCGACAAGCCTGAGTTCGGCTTTCCTCGTTAGAGGCGGCTGGTCTTTCGAAAGTGGCTAAGCCGCAGAAATTGAAACGTTCCAAAGAAGCACACCCTTCAGAGGTATCCGGAGCGAAGACGCGCTCATAAAGCGATCGGCGTCAAGAGTTCATCGACGAGAACGGCGGCGGACCGGGGGTCCGGTTACGAAAGCGACAGCTGAAAAAAAACTAGCCGCTCTTGCTTTTCTAACGTCCCGGCGCTACACCGCCGATGACCCAAATGAGGGTTGTTGGCGCAAGCCAAGCCGTTATTCAGGCGATCGAGATCTACCGCCCGCTTTAACAGGGCATGTCGAGATCTTGCCACCCGCGCTTTCCTTTTTGTTTGACGAACGCCGACGGTTACTCGCGTCGTATTGACTCACAATTGTCCGAGCCTGCAACTTATGCGATAATCGCGCCGGCTACCCCACTAACGCTCCTTACTCTGGTGGGGAAATTACCGGTGTGGAGAGCGGGCGTCCACGATGCTACGGCACAGGCGGCAATACAGAGCGGCCGCTTGTCGCTGATTATGCTCGCCACCATGATCATCGGCCTGGCATCAATCCCTCCAAATGCGCATGCGGCTTGCATCATCACGACCACCGGCACGGTAGATTGCACAACAAACACGACGACGAGTGACAGCAGCAATATTGACGGCGCAGATTCGATATCGTCAGCCCGACGGCAACGTTTCAACAACGGATCGGCCATCACTGGCGCCATTCAGTTCGGCGTGACCGTGAACGGGTACGGCCTTCAACTCGACGAGGCGGGACCACGCTCCTCTGCGCCGATCACCGTGAACAATGAAGGCCAAGTAGCGGCGACTAAAAACTTTAATTCGCTGCAGCTTAACGGCAACGGGGCGTCGGTTAGCTACTTCGGCGATGGTAGCATCACTAATACGAACAGTGCAGCGGCGCTCTTTGCCGACGACGCAGGCGGTAACGTATCCATTGCCACGGGAGCCGGGGCGATCGGCGGCGCAACCGGCATCAGTGCTAAGGCCACACGAACCGCCACCGTGACGATCACAACCGGCTCAGGCTCAGTGAGTGGAAGCGCCGCTTCTGGTATCTTTGCCACTACAGGCAACGGCCCGCTTATCGTCACGATTGGAAGCGGCGGCGTGAGCAGTCAGGGCAACAACCCGGCCGTCAATCTGACATCCCAAAATGGCAACATCAGCATAACAGCGAATGGAAATGTCAGTGCGGACAGCCTGCAGGCAAACACTATCGGCGACAACAATAGCCACGGTATCGAGGCTACATCGAACGGCCGCGGCGACATTGTTGTCGATGGGTCCGGCACGGTTTTCGGACAGTTGGGCCGAGGCATATTCGCGTTGGAGAATGCCACAGGTCTTGGCGGTATCCTCATAACCGGATTAGGCAGCACGATTTCGGGAACCGCGGCGTCAGGCTGTTGTTCGGCGATCCGCGCCGAAATCGACAATCCAGCGGATTTGAGCAACGTCATCGTCGATCGCTCTGGCGACACAATTGCCACGTCCACGCTAATGCCGCCCCAAAGAGCAGTGTCGGCGGGCGTACACGCTTTGACTGCCGGCACCGGCAACATCATCGTAGCTGGCGGTTCTGGTGCAATGATTTCGAACACTGGTCTGTTCGGCATCGATGCTGAGGCGTTCGGCAGGTCCAGCGCCGGCAGCATCAGCGTATCGACCGGCACGCTCAGCACACTCAAAGCCAACGGAACGGGCATCTTCAGCGACAATTCAGCCTTCGCAATCCCGGCATCCGCCCTCAGCACGATTGCCGTAACCAACAACGGGACAGTCAACTCAGGCCCGATCCAAAACCCAGTCGGGAGTAATGGCCTCCTCAATGAGGGCAGCGGCGCCCCTACCGCCGCTGCAGAGGGCATTTTGGCGGGCTATAACGGCGGACCGGCGTTTGGGCGAGCCAGAAGCCAGTATACTTCATGCGGCTATTTTGGCTGCACAACACTGACGCCGAATCCGAACGTCAACGGCATTGTCAGTGTCATCAACAATGGGCCGATCAACGCGGGCGGCGGTAACGGCATCTTTGGCTTCAACTTCGGCAACGGCAATGTGTCGGTGAGTTCGACGGGGCCGATCACGGTAACGGGAGCGACGGCGCAGAATGGCATTGAGGCGTTCAGCGCCGAAGTCGGTAACATCACGGTCACGACTGCGGCCAACGTGACCGCCAGCAACGGCGGCGGCATCCAGACGAACAGCGTCGGGGTGGGGACGACGACGATCAATGTGCTTGCCGGGATCACCCAGGGCGGGACCAGCGGCGTGAGCGCGGCGTCGAATAGCGGCGCTATTGCGATCAACAATTGGGGGACGATCCAAAACCTGTCGGGCCAGCCCGGCAGCCTGGCGGTCGCCACGTCCGGCAGCGGCAACGCGACTTTGACCAACAATGCGGGCGGCGTCGTGATCGGCACCGTCGCCATGACCGGCATCGGAAGCAATAATTTTAATAACGCCGGCATCTGGAACACGCTCGGCATAAGCCCCTTCGGGGACTCCGGCGTCAACAACACCGGCATCATCAATGTATTCGGCCCGACTACGTTCAGCAGCCTGACGACTTTCACCAATGGCGGCACGCTGAACCTCGCCGCCGGCGGCACGGCCGGAACGCTGACGATCCCCGGCAATCTCTCCTTGCAGTCGGGCGCGCTCTATGTCGTGGCGCTGGCGCCGCCGACCTCATCAGTGATCAACGTCGGCGGCACCGCTTCGCTTGCCGGAACAGTGCAAGGTGTCGTCCTGCCGGCTCCCTATGCCAAGGGAGACACCTTCACCATCCTGCAGGCGGGCAGCGGGCTCACCGGCACTTTCAGCGGCTTCATCAATCCGGGCTTTAGCGGCACATTCACTTACACGCCGAGCGATGCGCTTCTGACCCTGACCGCGGCAAAGCTTGGCGCTGACGGCGGATTGAACGTCAACCAGCAGAATGTCGCCACCGCCATCAACAACTACTTCAATGGCGGCGGCACGCTCACGCCGAGCTTTGCGCCAATCTTCGGCCTGACCGGCGGCAATCTCGGCAACGCACTCTCGCAAATCTCCGGCGAGACGGCGGCTGATGCCGAGCGTGGCGCGTTCCAGTTGATGGACGAATTTTTGGAACTTGATGCTCGATCCGTTCGTCGCGGGCCGCTTCGGCAGCGGCGGCGGCGAGCGGCGGCGGTCTGGCGATGGGATTTGCGCCCGAGGAACTGGCGAGCCTGCCGCCCGACGTTGCACTGGCTTATGCCAGCGTGCTCAAGGCGCCACCATCGACGCCGTTCGAGCAACGCTGGACGCCTGGGGCGCGGCTTATGGCGGCGCCAACCTGACCAACGGCGATTCGGCTGTCGGCTCGAGCAATCTTTCGGCGCAGACCTACGGTTTTGCCGGCGGCATGGATTACCACTATTCGCCGGATACGATCTTCGGCTTTGCGCTCGGCGGCGGCGGCACCGATTGGAGTCTTGCCGCCGGCCTCGGCAGCGGACGAAGCGACGCCTTCCAGACCGGCGTCTATGGCATCACCCGCTCCGGCCCGGCTTACCTCGCCGCCGCGCTCGCCTTCGCCAATCACTGGATGACCACGAACCGCGCCGCGCTCGGCGATGAACTAACGGCGAACTTCGATGCCCAGAGCTACGGCGCGCGGCTCGAGGGCGGCTATCGCTACGCCGTGCTGCCGACGCTTTGGGTGACGCCCTATGCCGCGCTGCAGGCGCAGGACTTCCACACCCCGAGCTACAGCGAGACCGATGTCACCGGCGGCGGCTTCGGGCTGTCCTACGCGGCGATGAATGCGACCGATTTGCGCACCGAGCTTGGTTCCCGCTTCGACGCTCCAACGTGATCGCCGTTATGCCGCTCGTTTTGCGCGGCAGGCTGGCCTGGGCGCACGACTTTGTCAGCAATCCTTCCCTCAGCGCAGCGTTCGAATCGCTTCCCGGCTCCAGCTTCATCGTCAACGGCGCGCCGCTGCCGCAGAACTCGGCGCTGACCTCGGCCGGCGCCGAGCTCTTCATCACCCCGCGCCTCACCCTCCTGGTCAATTTCGACGGCGAGTTCGCTCAAGGCTCGCAGACCTACGCCGGTTCGGGCACCCTCCGCTATAGGTGGTGAGGGTTTCGGCCGAAGCAGCCTCGGCGCTACTCCAGGAAAGGGGGCCCGTGATTGCCGTTCGCCCGATGGGCTTGGACCACTAGATTGCCGGACAAATCCTCCTGCCCGACCCTTCGCCAAATCCTCCGCGCTCCAACGTACAAGGGCACGAGCCGCCCTAATTTGCCCGCTTGTCAGCAACTTTTGAGTGACCACATTCGGCGTGAGTACGATTCGAAGAGCGGAACTCAGAGAGGTCGAGACGCCTCTCACGACCGCGAATGATCGGACCATCCGCAACGCGCTGGAGTCAGCGGGCGTCGAGTTCATCGAGGAGAACGGCGGTGGCGCAGGCGTCCGCTTACGGAAGAGACAACAGCGAAAAGGGTAGTCGACCACGAACAGCGGTACGCCGGGGTGGTCGCCACAAAATGACAATATGAACAGCGATCAGTAAATGGAGACCCGAGCCGGGAGTGGCTCCCGGCTCGGCGGTTTGGCCTACCCCGCGAGCCGGATTTATCGGGCCATTTAGGGCGGCCCTAGGCCCAGATACCGCGCGGCGCCGCTGAGAATTTAAATTGCGGGCAAAAATCCAGGTGAAATTCTCTCGCTATGCCAGTTGGTTAAAAGGAAACGCCTTGACAGCATAAGCGGCATCGGGGTATAAAGAACGTTTCATGAACATCCCGCCCAATGAGGCTCGAGGAGACCCCCAAAGATGAATACGACCCCCGAAAGGACCTTCCATCAGGCTAGTGAGACCAAGGCGACCGCCGTGAAGGCTAACGAGGTGGCCTTCCTGTCGTCTAAGGCACTGCTCGCCGGCGAGGACCCGGACCGGTACGACCAACTGGTCGATGCCATGTGCGAAATGGTGAAGCCGACCGATTTTATCGAGAAGATCTGGGTTGCGGATGTGGTCCACTTGTCCTGGGAGGTCATCCGCTATCGCAATTTGACGACTGAGCTGATTGGCGCCACCCAACAGCAAGCCTTGGAGAGGGTGCTGCGGATGTTGATCTACGGCAACCTCGAAAGGCAACCCCCAGATGGGGACCCTTTCTTGCTGATGAACCGGTCGCAGAAGTTGGCACATGAATACGTCTTGAAGATCGAGGACGCTGCTGAGGAGGTCGAGGACCTCTTGAAAACCGCCGGGCTGACGATGGAATTGGTCCAAGCCGAGGCCTTCGCAATGAGGAGCACTGATATCGAGCTCCTGCAGCGCTTGAGCGCGAGTGCTGAGTATCGCCGCAATAGCGCGATCCAGCAGATCGAGCGGCGCCGCTCGTATTTTGCAGAGCGGCTGCGGACCGCGGTGAACCAGATTGAAGATGCGGAATTTCGGGTCATCGAGCACAAATCCGCAGATCAACGGAAGGCCGCATGAGCACTCCCCGGCAGCGCGCCGCCAATCGCGAGAACGCGGGGGCCAGCACCGGTCCAAGGACCGCGGCCGGCAAAGCACGCGCCGCGGCCAATGCCCGGCGCCACGGATTGGCGATTTCGATCTGGTCCGATCGCCAGCTCTCCGATACGGCCGAAACGCTCGCGCGCGATATAGCGGGCGCGGATTCAGATAATGCAGGTCTTGCTGTGTCGCGACGCATCGCGGAGGCTCAGGTCGATCTCATGCGCGTTCGGCAAGCGCGGCGCGACTTGCTCGAGCGGGAGCAAGACCCGTCGGACGTTGAGCCGCCCAGAGACGCCATGAAAGAAGTCAATGCGCTTATCCGCTTCGATGAGCTTACCGAGCAAGGTCGTCCCATTCCTCCAAAATTGAGGCGCATTCTGGAGCAGGCTATGCAAAGGACCAAAGAACCTGGGAAGACCGGGACCCAAGAACCTGGGACCCAAGAACCTGGGACCCAAGAACCTGGGACCAAGAACCTGGGACCCAAGAACCTGGGACCCAAGAACCTGCAAAATTCGCAAGCTCGTCACCGCGTCTCGCCGCACAGCTAGCCGCAATCGACAGGTACGAGCGTCGCGCACTATCGCGGCGCAGTTCGGCGATCCGATCGTTCGACGCTGCGCGTGCAATCGCGTCATAAGGCAAATGCCTTTGCGCTGTAACGTATGAGTGCGAGGCCCTCGTCAGCGAGAACGAAAGGATCTCGATCAGTTGTGCCGCCGGGAACGTCGATCGTTACACCGCAGCGCTGCACAATTACCGCAACGCCCGACGCCACAGCAGATGTCAACTTCAACTTCCTTACTGATCGAACGCCGCAGCCGTCGATTTAAATGCGTATGGCATTGTGTACCGCTTCTTCACATTCCGAAGCCTAAGTTCCGAGACCGGGAATAGCGCGCGAACCTGAGCTCCGGCCAGCGTCCCTTGGCAGGATGAGGCGCATCTCGCGCTGAAGTGGGCATTCGAAAAGGTCGCCTCCGGCAATTATGCCTAGCGTTTCTGCTGTACCCGGGCAGTATTCAACGCGCTTTCGGGGCATTGATTGCAGTCGTTCGGTCTACTACTTATGATTGCAGGTTGGCAGAACGAACCCAAAATTGCCGCCGTGCGTTGAACAAACATACTCGGGACCGTCAAATAGGATTAGGAAACCCGGACGTGCCTAAACGGTGATTACCGTCACATCCTTTTCCCGCCAGCGGCACGATAAAGGAAATTCTTCCCGAGGATTGCGTTCCGCGTCACGCTCAGTTAGCCAACCAAAACGAGAGCCCCTCATTGTCACAGACACTAACTCGAGACGACATGACGCCGAGCCGCACGCGCAACACGCTCAGCGCGCACTTGGCGCGGCTGGAGGCTGAGTCCATCTACATCCTGCGTGAGGCCGCCGCTGAGTTTGTACGTCCCACGATCCTTTATTCGATTGGGAAGGATTCCAGCGTCTTGCTGCATCTGGCGATCAAGGCATTCAGCCCTTGCAAGATGCCGTTCTCGCTGTTGCACGTCGATACGACCTGGAAGTTCCGCGACATGATTGCCTTTCGCGACGCTACCGCGGAACGGCTGGGATTGGATCTGATCGTCCATATCAACCAGGACGGCCTCAAGGAGGGCGTCAGTCCGATCGCTTCCGGTTCGGCGCTCCATACCCACGTCATGAAGACACTGGCGCTGAAACAGGCGCTCGATCGTCACGACATCGACGCTGCGATCGGCGGCGCGCGCCGCGACGAAGAAAAAAGCCGCGCCAAGGAGCGGGTGTTTTCCCTGCGCTCGGCCGGCCACGGCTGGAACCCGCGCGCGCAACGCCCGGAACTCTGGAACGTATTCAACACCCGTCTCGGCCCCGGTGAAAGCGTGCGGGTGTTCCCGCTGTCCGACTGGACCGAACTCGACGTCTGGGAGTACATCGCCGCCGAGAATATCCCCGTCGTGCCGCTCTATTTTGCGGCCGACAGGCCGGTCGTGGAACGCAACGGCACCTGGATCATGGTGGACGATGAACGGCTGCCTCTCGAGCCCGGCGAGCACGCACAGATGCGCCGGATCCGGTTCCGGACGCTCGGGTGCTATCCGTTGTCCGGTGGCATCGAATCCGACGCCGCCACCGTCGAGGACATCGTCGCCGAATTGCGCGAGAGCCGCTTTTCGGAGCGCCAAGGACGGCTGATCGATCAGGACAGCGGCGCATCGATGGAGCGCAAGAAGAAAGAGGGGTACTTTTGATGCACGGATCGGCACCGGTTCGGCAAAAAAGTCTGCTCCGCTTCTTCATGGGCGGGTCGGTGGACGACGGCAAGTCGACGCTGATCGGCCGCTTGCTGCATGAAACCGGCGCTGTCGCCGAAGATGAGCTTGCGGCGCTAACGCGGGATTCGGCCCGCTTCGGCAACAGCGGCCAGGCGATCGATTTTGCACTCCTGGTTGATGGCCTGGAGGACGAACGCGAACAGGGCATTACCATCGACGTTGCGCACCGCTATTTTTCGTCGCCGCGGCGCGCGTTCATTGTCGCTGATACGCCGGGTCACGAAAGCTATACACGCAATACCGCAAGCGGCGCCTCGAACGCCGATCTCGCCATCATTCTCGTGGATGCGCGGCGAGGCCTCCTGGCGCAGACGCGCCGGCACGCGATGATCGCGCACATGGTCGGCGTTCGCCACTTCGTGCTTGCGGTGAACAAACTCGACCTCGTGAACTGGGACCGCCCGGTTTATGACCGCATCGTCGGGGGTTTCCGCGACTTTGCCAAGCCGCTCAACTTTGCCTCGCTCGTTCCCATTCCGTTATCCGCGCTCAACGGCGACAACGTATCCTCCGCAAGCCCGAATACGCCCTGGCATGATGGACCGAGCCTGCTCGGACATCTGGAGACCGTCGATGTGGAAGCCGATAAATCGGGAACGCCGCTCCGCATTCTCGTGCAAAACGTGCTGCGGCCCGATCGCGACAGCCGGCTTTACACAGGAATCATCGCCGGTGGCACATTGCGCCAAGGCGATCCGGTCCAGGTCGCGCTGTCCGGCGTCAGCGGCAAAATAAGCCGCATCGTCGTCGCCGGCGAGGACAGCGACCGCGCCAACACCGGCGAGTCGGTCGCTATCGGGCTCGACCGCCATATCGACGTCACGCGCGGCGACACGCTGGTGGCGCCCGACCGTCGGCCGCAAGTCACCGATCAGTTCGAGGCGCATTTGATCTGGATGAGCGAGCAGCCGCTGCTGCCGGGCCGCGAGTATTTGCTCAAGGTTGGCGTTCGCTCGGTTTCGGCGAGCATAACTGCCGTCAAACATCGGGTCGACATCGAGACGCTGCGCCGCGAACCCGTTCATACGCTGGCGCTCAACGAAATCGGCATTTGCGACATCGCCACGGCGGCGCCTGTTGCGTTGGACAGTTTTGCAGAAATTCGGCAAACCGGATGCTTCATCCTGATCGACCGCTACAGCAATGCGACGGTTGCGGCGGGCACCGTGGACTTCGCGCTGCGGCGCGGGATGAACCTCCGGCAACAGATCCTGTCCGTATCCAAGGCCAAGCGCGCCGCGCTCAAGGCGCAACGGCCCTGCGTGTTGTGGTTTACCGGGCTTTCAGGCGCCGGAAAATCGACGATCGCCAATGTCGTCGAAGCCAAGCTCGCGGAGAGAAAGCGGCACACCTACATGCTCGACGGCGACAACGTTCGCCACGGCTTGAACAAGGATATCGGCTTCACCGATGCCGATCGCGTTGAGAACATTCGGCGCGTCGGAGAGGTGGCCAAGCTCTTCGTCGACGGCGGGCTGATCGTGCTGTGCTCGTTCATCTCGCCGTTCCGCGCCGAACGCGCGGCAATGCGGCAAATCCTCGAGCCGGGCGAGTTTATCGAGATCTTCGTCTCTACGCCGCTTGCAATCTGCGAAGCGCGCGACACCAAAGGTCTCTATGCCAAGGCCCGCAGCGGCGCATTACCATCCTTTACCGGCATCGACTCGCCCTACGAACCGCCGGAGCACGCCGATCTGGTGCTGGATACGGCGAGTGCTGGCCCTGAGGAGCTGGCCGATCGCGTGGTCGACCTGTTGGTCGCGCGGGGCATGATTGGGCTTGGAGCCGACTAGCCCATGACCGCGATGTGGGCCGTTCGCGATATCGCGACGGCCGCCCTTTCCGCGGTCCTGTGTGCCGGTTTCATCATCCTGCTGCGTCCGGCGCTCCGACGCTATGCGCTGGCGAGGCCGAATGCCCGCTCCTCGCATCGTGAACCGACGCCGCAGGGCGGCGGCATTGCCGTTATCGCTGCGACCATCGCGGCGGCATGCCTTGGCATATTCGGCTTCGGCTCCGCGATTACGCCACCGCCGGCAATTCTCGTCGCCGCCGTCGTGCTGATGGCTTGCGTCGGCGCTGTCGACGACATCCGCCCTCTCGATGTCATCCCACGGCTGCTGCTGCAGGCATTGGCCATCGGCGCCGTGATCTATGCGCTGCCCGACCAACTGCGCCCGCTCCCGGTCCTGCCGTGGTGGCTTGAGCGCGTCGTGCTGTTCTTTGCCGGGCTGTGGTTCGTCAATCTGGTGAACTTCATGGACGGTATCGACTGGATGACAGTCGTGGAAGTCGTTCCGATCGCGGCGGCACTGGCGGTAATCGGATATCTGGGCGCGCTGCCGCTTGATTGCGCGCCTGTGGCGCTGGCGCTCGGAGGGGCCGTGCTTGGGTTTGCCTATTTCAACCGGCCGGTTGCCAAGCTTTTCCTTGGCGACGTCGGCAGTTTGCCGGTGGGCCTTCTGTTGGGTTGGCTTCTGGCGCTCCTTGCCGGTACCGGCAACCTTGCCGCCGCTTTGTTGCTGCCCTTGTATTATCTGGCCGATGCGACCGTCACAATTTTCCGGCGCCTGCTAAAAGGCGACCCGGTATGGCAAGCCCACCGGACCCACTTCTATCAGCTCGCCACCGAACGGGGCTTTTCGGTCAGCGACGTCGTCGGCCGCGTATTCGTAGTCAATGTCGGCCTTTGCGCGCTGGCGGTCGCGAGCATTCTTGCCGACGTTCCCCTCGCCGACGTAGCGGCACTCTTGCTTGGCGCAATGATGGTGACTTGGCTTCTCGTCACTTTCGCCCGCGGGAAGAAGTAGGCCCCCAAGCGGCGACGCTCGCGAGCTGCTCGGGATCAGACCGACAACGTTCAGCGATTGAATAATCCTGGACCCGCACTAACGCGCCGTTTTGGAAACACGACAACCGGAATGCGCCGAGGCCCCGCAATCAGCAGCTGTTGCACGCCTTCCCGGCACCCGCCTTGCTGAGCAGACCAAAGCGCTTGGCAACGTTAATGGAGAAAGCTTCGGCGACCCGCTGGATGCGCAAGACACAAGACTTGTAAGCTGCAAGAGGTCGTACCAGGTTGCAACGGCCACCAGAGCTCAAACGCTCCAAATCCAGACAAGGCCCAATTGATGAGTTTTTCTCGTGTACGGACGCTTGTTACGGGCGGTTCGGGCTTCATTGGCTCGCATCTTTGCGAGCGGCTTCTGACCGAAGGCCACGAGGTTCTTTGCGTTGACAACTATTATACCGGCCGACGCCAGAACATCGAGCATCTTCTGGGCAACCCGCGCTTCGAAGTCATGCGCCATGACATAACGATGAGTCTTTATGTCGAGGTCGATGAAATCTACAATCTGGCGTGTCCCGCCTCGCCTATCCACTATCAGTTCGATCCGGTGCAGACGCTCAAGGCCAGCGTGCACGGCGCGATCAACATGCTGGGGCTAGCGAAGCGCATCAAAGCCAAGATCTTTCAGGCCTCAACCAGCGAAGTCTACGGCGATCCGCACGTCCATCCGCAGCCTGAATCCTACTGGGGCCACGTCAATCCGCTGGGCCCGCGCGCCTGCTATGATGAAGGCAAGCGCGCCGCCGAGACTTTGTTCTTCGATTATCATCGCCAACACGGCGTCCCCATCAAGGTGGCGCGCATCTTCAACACTTACGGACCGCGTATGCATCCGGACGACGGCCGCGTGGTGTCTAACTTCATCATGCAAGCGCTACGCGGCGAACCAATCACGATCTACGGCGATGGCTCGCAGACCCGTTCGTTCGGCTATGTCGACGACCTGGTCGAAGGCGTTTTGCGGCTGATGGCGACCGAGGATGCATTTCTCGGCCCGGTCAACCTGGGCAATCCCGGCGAAGTCAGCGTTCGTGCGCTCGCCGAGCGCGTCATCGAGATGACCGGTTCGCGCTCGCGGCTGGTGTTCAAGCCGCTGCCTGCCGACGATCCGAAGCAACGCCAGCCGGATATCACGCTCGCGCGTCAGAAGCTGAACTGGGCGCCCACGGTCGAACTTCGCGACGGGCTGCAACGCACCATCGACTACTTCAGATCGATCGTCGCCGGAGAAATCTCGGCTGGCCCAAAGGGGCCACGCGCCACCAATTAAACCTGAAGGGCTGGCGCTTTCGTAATCGGAGCTGGCCGCGGCCGCTCGTCTTTGGCGCGCTTTGCAATATCCGCATCGGCGCCGCCTACACCCACGTAACGGAACCTCGCGCGTTTCATTTCGTCGGCACGGTAGACGTTCCGCAAATCAACGATCGCCGGGCGCTGCATCAGGCGCCTCAACCGCTTGAGGTCGAGCGCCCGAAATTGCTCCCATTCGGTCGCGACCACCAGGGCTACGGCGCCTTCGGCGGCGGCATAAGCATCATCGCAGTAGACAATGTCGGGTAATTGTTGCCGGGCCTGCGACATGCCGGCCGGATCGTAGGCCCGCACCAGCGCGCCCATATCCAGCAACGCGGTAATCAGGGAAATCGCGGGGGAGTCTCGCGTATCGTCAGTGTTCGGCTTGAAGGTCAGTCCCAAAACAGCGATCGTCTTGCCGCGGATCGGGCCGTCGACTGCAGTGATCACCTTGCGCGCCATCGCGCGCTTGCGCTGTTCGTTGACCGCCGATACGGTTTCGACGATGCGCAGCTGCGCGCCGTGGTCTTGGGCGGTTTTCAGGAGCGCGGTTGTATCTTTCGGAAAGCATGAGCCTCCAAAGCCGGGGCCGGCATGCAAGAACTTCGGTCCGATGCGGTTGTCGAGTCCCATCCCGCGCGCCACGTCTTGGACGTCCGCACCAATGCTTTCGCAGAGGTCGGCAATTTCGTTGATGAAGGTGATCTTGGTCGCAAGAAATGCGTTGGAGGCGTATTTGATCAGCTCGGCCGCGCGCCGGCCGACATAGAGAATCGGCGCGGCGTTGAGATAAAGCGGCCGGTAGATCTCCGCGAGCAGCGCACGCGCCCGCGGATCGTCGGTGCCGACCACAATACGATCGGGGTGCTTGAAGTCCTGGATCGCGGCGCCCTCGCGCAGGAATTCAGGGTTCGACACGACTTGCAGCTCAACCTCGGGACGTTTTTCGCGGAGGATGCGTTCGATTTCATCACCGGTACCGACCGGGACAGTCGATTTGGTTACGACCACTGCGGTGTCGGAAAGAAGCGGCGCGATCTCGCGTACGGCTTCGTAGACGAACCTTAGATCGGCATGGCCGTCGCCGCGACGCGAGGGCGTGCCCACGGCGATAAATACCGCATCGGCGTCGGCGACAGCCGCCAGGTCGCCTTCGAATTCCAACCGGCCTTGGCGAACATTGTTCGCGACAAGGTCCGACAGGCCGGGCTCAAAGATCGGAATCTCGCCGCGCTTAAGCGCGGTGATGCGTCGCGCATCTTTATCGATACAGATAACATGATGACCGAAGTCGGCCAGGCAAGCACTTGATACGAGACCGACATAACCGGCGCCGATCATAGTCACGCGCACGAAGGCCTCCGTTTCAAGCTTACGGCGATTCGGTCACGTACCGCGCGGTTTCCTACGCACGCTATGTGACATTCTGACGAAAACCCCGGCGTTTGCCGATCCGGCTTCGTCGGCAAACCTAGCTCGGCAGTGATCACGTGGTCAAAGTTAACCAGGCTGGTAAACTCGAGCGTTGTTAACGCGGCCACGAAAACCCTCGACTGGTCGGGCGCAGAAATTGGATCGCGGCCTCGTCCGTGCGAGGAACCTTGGCGCTTATGCCGCCGCTCCTTGAAAATCCGGCACGGCGTCACGCAGCACGCGGTAGATGGCTTCCCGCTCTTCACGTTGCAGCCCCTGTTCAAGCATGGCAAGCCAGCCACGCATGACTTCGACGGAGGGCTGAGCGGGGCGCGCGGCGACAACGCCGGCAACCCCGATTTCCACGGTCGGCTCACCCTGGGCAAACAGGACTTCCTGCATCCGCTCGCCTGGACGCGTGCCCGTAAAGACGATGTCAATGTCGCGGCCGGGTTCAAGACCGGCAAGCCGGATCATGCGCTCGGCGAGGTCAACGATCCTCACCGGCTGGCCCATGTTGAGCACATAGACCGATACATCGGAGCGATCCGGCCCCAACGCGTGGGTGGCGGCGGTAACGACAAGGTCGCAGGCTTCGCGAATGGTCATGAAATAGCGCACCATGTCCGGATGCGTGACCGTAACCGGGCCGCCGGCGTCGATCTGTGCCTTGAACTTCGGAACTACCGAGCCGTTCGAAGCGAGCACGTTGCCAAACCGCACCGCAATCAAGCGCATCGGTTGCCGTGCCGGCTGGGTACGGCGGGTGAGATCGGCGTCCAGCGCCTGACAGTACATCTCGGCAAAGCGCTTGGTAGCGCCGAGGACCGAGACGGGCTCGATGGCCTTGTCGGTCGAGATCATTACCATCGCGGCAGCTCCGGACGCGGCCGCCGCATCGGCGACGTTGACCGAACCAAAGACGTTGGTCTTGATCCCCTCCTCCCAATTCTGCTCGAGCAGCGGCACGTGCTTGAGCGCAGCAGCGTGAAACACAATGTCCGGTTTGAAATCGCCCATAAGCCGAAACAGCCGCGCGCGATCGCGAACGTCCGCGATACGTCCAATGATCTCGGGCCGCGACTGTTTGGTCGCGAGACTCTCGAGCACCGCGTGCAGCGCCGGCTCCGAATTCTCAAGGATCAGTACGCGCGCCGCGCCGAACGTGACGACGCGGTCGCAGATTTCCGCGCCAATCGAGCCGCCGCCGCCCGTCACCACAATCGACCGGCCCTTGAGAAAGCTCTCCAGCCGCGCGTAGTCGATCTTGACGGTGGGCCGCAGCAAAAGGTCTTCGACATTAACCGGCGCAAGGCGTGGCGCCTCGCCGGCGTCGTCGAGCGACGGCAGCCTGACCACGGCCAAGCCCAGCCGCCGCGCGTGCATCAAGGTCGCTTCGGGCTTGGCGTCCGGATCGAGCGCGGACGGCGTAAGAATTACCCGCGTGATGGTTTTGTCGCGCTGCCCAAGGTCATTGACGACCGCATCGAGCGCATCGAAGTTGCCGAGAACGGGAATGCCGCGAATAGCCTGTCCGCGATCGGCTGGTGACGGCGAAAGAATTCCAACCGGCCAAATTTTCTTGACGGCGCCGCTTTCGATCGCGCGCAGCAGAACTTCGGCATCCGCTGCGCGTCCCAGCACAAGGGTCGGGTTCGATTCCGGCGAGCGTGAATGATGCCTGGTGCGGGTATAGCGGAAATACCGATAGCCAATCCGTCCCGCGCCCAGGAACACCATCTGCAGCAACCAGTAGAGCACGATCGTGATTTTGCCGAAAAAGAACTGACCGAAAACATTGGGTGCGACCAAAACGTAGTCGAGCACCAACAACGACACCGCGAGTACCGTCGCGGCGCGTAAAATGTTCATGAGGTCGGGCAGTGACGCAAAGCGCCACTTCGAGTTGTAGAGGTGGAAGAAGAAGTAGACAATGCCAGCGTAAACAACAAAGGCGGGAAGGAATACGAACAGAACGCCTTCGCGTTCCATCAGCCCGCCGGCTTCGAAACGAATGTAAAAGCTCGCCAGCACTGCGGCGGCGGTCATAAGCAGATCGTGCGCTATGACCAGCGCTTTGCGCGGGCTGGTAAAAAGTCCGAGCATTTTGGGCGACCGTACCGGCTGACTATCCCTTGCCTTCCAATACCGGGCTTTAGCCCGCAACGCTACCCAGCGCAGTGGCGCAATCCGGCCCAAAAAAGCGCGGTTGCCGAGCCTGTTATCGCGCATTTTCGGTTGCCGGGTCGGTCGCCGCTGGCGGATATTGAGCCGCTTCAAGTTCCTTTGTCCTTTTGCTCACCCTTCCGGGAACACGATGACTTGGTCCGAGATCGTCCTTGCGGCCTTGAAGGACAACGGCGTCCGCTTCGCCGCCTTCGTGCCGGACAATATCCTGACGCCCCTGATCGCGAGCGTTACGGCGGACCGCGATTTTGTCTCGGTCGGCGCTACGCGGGAGGACGAGGCGGTCGCGGCGGCGACGGGTGCGTACATGGCGGGATTGCGCGCCGCGGCGATGATGCAGACGAGCGGTTTTGCACTGATCGCCAATGCGCTCGGTTCGCTGGTCGTGCCCTATCAGATTCCAGCAATCCTGATCGTCTCGGAACGGGGGATAATGGGTGAATTCAATATCGGACAAACGCTGGTCGCGCGCACGATGCGGCCGACACTTGATGCGCTCGGCATCATGCACCACACGCTGGCCGACTTATCGAAGCTGCATTTCATTCTCGACCGCTCGATCAAGCAGGCATTCACGACGCAGGCGCCGGTCGTGTTCATTCTTTCGCCATTGCTGAGTGGCGGCAATCCGGCCGCGCACGAACAACTGATTTAGCCGAAAGCACCTGGAGCCCGGCCGTGAACAACGAAAGAGCTTCGGCAAACACACTCAACCGCACCACGCTTACGCGACGGCTGGTGCAGCGGCTTCGACGCGAGGAAGCCGTCGTCGCGGGCCTCGGCAACACCAATTTCGATCTCATCGCCGCCGGCCATCGCCCGCAGAATTTCTACATGCTCGGCAGCATGGGGCTCGCTTGCCCGATCGCGCTCGGGGTCGCGCTGGCGCAGCCCCAACGCGGGGTGATTGCGCTGGAAGGTGATGGCTCGATCCTGATGGCGCTCGGCTGCCTCGCCACCATCGGCAATATCCAGCCGCGCAATCTCACCATCATCATCTGGGACAATGGCATGTACCAAATCACCGGCAAGCAGGCGGCGGCGACCGGCGGCGCGACCGATATCGTCGCGGTGGCGCGCGGCGCCGGCATCGTGGCGAGTGAATGGGTGCACGACGAGACCCATTTCGGCACGCTGATCGACGGCCGGTTCGAGGATGGCGGACCGCGTTTACTCGCAGTGAAGATCGACGATCGGCCGGGAAAAGGCCCGCCCATGCGCGACCCGGTGCTGATCCGCGAGAATTTCATGCGCGGGCTTGGAACGGGCAGAAGCCGCGAGTTGGAGTTCGATCTAGGTCAAACCACCTATAAGCGGTCCCGCCGGCGCCGATTAACACTCCGTTAACCTTTCTAAATCAATTATTTAACCACTTAGAAACTTTGTGATTTAGGGCGTCGCCTCCGCCGGGCGCATCGGTGCAGGGGAGACTACTTATGTCCAAATTTGTCACGTTGCTCGGCCGCAGATCCGATGCCCGGAGCGCAAAACCCGCGATCGCGCAGCGGCCGACCGCTCTACACCAGCCGCCCATCGTGCAGGTCCCGCCGAGTGTCGAGCCGCCGCCTGCACCCATGCCGCCTGCCCCGCAACTGCATTCCGCCGCGCCGATCGAGCCGGTCCCGGCGGCTCCCGTCAAAGCCGCTGAAACCGCGCCAAGTGAACCGGAAATCGAACTCGACAACGAGCTGTTCTTCCCGATTGCCACGCAGCTTGGTCAGGAAAACGAGACGGTCCGCAACCTGCTGATGGATGCCGAGCACAAAATCGGCGAGCTCGAAAACATCAAGATCTCGATCGCAAAGCTCGTCGACCCGGTCTGCAACACGCTGCGCGGCTACGAAGAGACTCAGAGCGAGAAGCTGATTCTGCAGCGCGCGCTCAATAGCACGCGGGAGGTCTGCAACAAGCTTCGTGACGATCTCAGCGCGGCTGAGAATAAAGCCACAAAGTTCAAGATCGAATGCACCCGCTTACAGGAAATCACAACGCTGGCGAGGCAAACCATCGCCGGGCTGGAGCGGACCAAGACCGAGCAACTTGCCGAACTGGGCGTGCATCGCGCCCACGTGGCCGAGCTGCAGGGCCTGACCCAGCAACAGGCATCCGACCTGCGGCTGACGCGCGATGAAAATCTCCGGCTCGGAGAACGCGTGGTCGGCACCGATCAGCGCATCGTGCAACTCGAGGGCGAAGCTCAAACGGCACAGCATGAAGCGCGGAAAATCAAGGAGGAGCGGGCTTCCATCCAGGCCTCGCTCGAAAAGACGCAGAGCGAATTGGCGCAGACCTCGCGCCGCCTGAGCGACGCCGACAAAGCGGTCGCTTCGACTCAAGCGCGGCTGAAAGCTACAGAGATCAATCTGGCCGAAGTGCAAACAGAACGTTCGCGCCTTGCCGCGGCTCTTGACGAGGCCAGCCACACCCACCGCGAACAAACCAGCAGACTGAATTCCCGTCTCGAGGCCTTGCAGGCCCGCGGGACCATGACCGACAAACTGCTCGAAGAAGCCCGCCTGGCGTTGATGGCGCGCGCCGAGGAAATGCGCACCTTTGACCGCCGCGTGAGCGACGCCGGCACCACAAACGACACGCTGGCGGAGCGGCTGAGTTCGCTCGAGGCCATGCTTGCCGAGCGTGAATTGCAAATCAGGGATCTCGAGCAAGCTCGGGCGCTACTCACCGACGAAGCCAACAAGCTGATCCACGCGGCCACGGCGCGCGAAGGCATCTACCAGAATACCCAGCAAAATATCCGGGAAAAGAACGACCTGGTGGAACTGCTGGAGGAGCAGATCGCCGCGGCGCACGGTGCTCACGAGATGCAGATCGAGAGTCTCCAGGCCCAGCTCCAGCGCGAACAGCTTGAGCGCTCAATGGCCGAAGGTGCGCTCGAGACCGCTCGCAAAGACGTGTCGCGCCTGCAGCAGGAAGTCGGCGCCCTCAGGAGCCGGATCATCACCGACGGCGGCAACGAAACGCCCGCCGCGCAAGAACGCATTAGAAGAGCAGCCTAGACCGGGTTTGGCTGGTTCAAAGCCGCTGCCGGGCAACCGGCGGCGGCTTTTTCATTTCAAGCTTCTGACCCCCGCTACGACCCAACTGGAAACTGGCAGCTTCGTCGGAATTTATTTGACCTGCATGTGGATCGCCTCGACGACGCTCCTATAGCGTTCCAGATCGTCTTTCATGAACCGGGCATATGACGCGGTGCCGTTCTCCTGAAGATGAATACCGAGCGTGACCATGCGTTCTGTCATCTCCGGCTCGCGGAGTATTTTCGCGACCGCGGATTGCAAACGGGCAACGATCGCCGGGGTCACACCGGCGGTTGTTTGCAGGCCAAGCATGGTCGCGACATCGAAACCCTTGTAACCGAGTTCGTCACACGTCGGCACCTCCGGCAGTGATGGATCGCGCTGCAAAACACTGAGACATAGCGCGCGCAACTTGCCGGTCCTGATCAGCGAAAGCACGTTACCAATGCCCGACCAGCCAGCATCGACTTCGCCGGTCAGCAGTGCATTTACCAGCCCGGTCCCGCCCCGATAGGGCACATGCAAGAGGTCGATACCGGCGCGCTGCTCGAAGATCACCATGGTGAGCTGATGGATCGATCCGGCGCCGGCCGAACCGAAGCTCATCGCGCCGGGCTTGGATTTGGCAAGCGCCACAAATTCCGAAAGCGTATCGGCTGGCACCGACGGCTTGACGACCAGAACAGTCGGCAGACTGGCGAGGGCCGTGATCGGCGTAAAATCCTCGAGCCGATAGTCCGCGTCCGGGTTGGTCAGGATACTGATAGCCAACGCGCCGGAATCGTTGAGCATGAGGGTGTAGCCGTCGGGAGTTGCCGCCACGATCCGCTTGGCGGCGATCACACCGCCCACACCGGGCACGTCCTCGACAATGAAGGGACTATTGAGCACTTCACTCAGACGGTTGGCGAGGAGACGCGCCATGACGTCGGGATTTCCTCCCGCCGCGGAGGCGGCAATCATGCGGACGGGGCGCGTCGGGTAATTTAGTTCCGCGCCGACCGCCGCTGACATAACAAACAAAGAAACCGCGAGCGCGCCGGTTACCGTCCGGACGATCGGCCTTTGCATTTGTTTTATCCCAGCCGCGAAAGTGGCGGCGCTGGAAGGCTAGCCGAAGCGAAACGCCGACTCCACCGCCCCCATGACGACATCCTTCAGCGTACGCTGTCCCGGATCGTTGCCGGCCGCGCCTACGGCGACGTGAAGGGGCAACAGATGCTCTTCGCGTGGATGCGCGGCGCGGGCAAACGGCGCCTTGGCCCAAGCGCTGAGCGCGTCGGCGCGACTTTCCGGCGGCGCCTTGGTCAAAACCTCTTCCAGCCAATCGTCGAAGCGCTCCGAGCCGGCGTCGGCACTTTTGCCATCGGCACCGCCGCGCATGCTGGCCATCAGCGTGCGCATGTTGTGATAGGTCATGCCGCTGCCGACGATCAGCACGCCCTCGTCGCGGAGCGGCATCAGTGCGCGGCCGATCTTAATGTGTTCCGCGGGATCCATGCTCGCCAGCAGCGAGATCTGCACGATCGGCACATCGGCGTGAGGAAAGGCGACTTTCAGCGGGACGAAGACGCCATGATCGAAGCCGCGCTCATGGTCGTATTTCCACGGGATACCCGCGGCGCCGAGCAATTCGGCGATCCGCGCGGAAACCTCGGGCGCTCCGGGAGCCGGAAACTTGATCTGATAGGTGTCCGGCGGAAAGCCGTAATAATCATACAGCAGCGGCGGCGCCGGATTGTTCTGGATGGTAACGACGTCCTCCTCCCAGTGCCCGGAAATCACAACAAGCGCCTTCGCCCGCGATCCAGCCACCTCGGGCACGTGCCGCAGATAATCCGCCATCCGCGCCCAGGTATCGGGCGGATCCCAATCCATAAAAAAACAGGGCCCGCCGCCATGCGGGATGAAGAGCGTCGGAAGTCTGCTCATGATCTGATCCTGATGTCCCGGCCGGGACGAGCGGGTGACCGCCCGCTATTTATGCCGGGAGAAATGTTTCTCCAGTCCTTGCCAGCCTTCGAAGTAATCGTGCTGAAGCTCGGAGGATTCCACGGCGAAGCGCGTCAGCCGCATCGCGAAACGGCTTTCGAACATGAACGCCATCGTGTTCTCGATCTTGTGGGGCTTCAGTTCCGCCTTGCTCGCGCGCTCCCAGGTCTCGGCATCCGGGCCGTGCGCCGTCATGCAATTGTGCAGGCTGGCGCCGCCGGGCAGAAAGCCTTCCGCCTTGGCGTCGTAGGCGCCGTACAGAAGGCCCATGAATTCGGTCATGACGTTGCGGTGATACCACGGCGGACGGAACGTATCCTCACCAACCAGCCAGCGCGGCGGGAAGATGACGAAGTCGATCGTCGCCGCGCCCGGGAGATCAGACGGGGCGGTGAGCACGGAAAAGATCGAAGGATCGGGGTGATCGAAACTGACCGATCCCATGACGTTGAACCGCGCAAGATCGTATTTGTACGGCGCGAAGTTGCCGTGCCAGGCGACGACATTGAGCGGCGAATGATTCATCTCCGCAGCCCAGAGATTGCCCTGGAATTTCGACACCAGACTGTGCCGCCCTGTTTTGTCCTCATAGGCCGCGGCCGGCGCAAGGAAATCGCGCGTGTTCGCCAGGCCGTTGGCGCCGAGGGGACCGAGTTCCGGCAACCGCAGTGACGGGCCGTAGTTTTCGCAAATGTACCCGCGCGACGGTCCATCGGGCAGCTCGACCCGGAAACGCAGCCCGCGCGGAATGATGACGATCTCGCCGCAACGCGCTTCGACAACGCCGAGTTCGGTGACGAAACGGGCGCTGCCCTGCTGCGGCACGATCAGCATTTCACCGTCGGCATTGTAGAAGATACGGTTATCCATCGAGCGGTTGGCGGCGTAGATGTGAACCGCCATGCCGACCTGGGTGGCGACATCGCCGTTGCCGCCAAGCGTGACGATGCCTTCAACGAAATCGGTCGGCTTGTTCGGAATCGGAAACGGCGACCAGCGCAATTGCGTCGGCGTTGCGTCAGCGTCATTGAACGGAGCGCTGCGGATCAGGCCGTTGTCGATGCGGGCGTAAGGCCGGTGCACGACGGAGGGCTGAATGCGATAGGTCCAGGTATGACGATTTTCCGCGCGCGCGGTCGTAAACGACGTGCCGGAAATCTGCTCGGCATAAAGTCCGAGCGGCGGCCGCTGCGGCGAGTTGCGGCCAACCGGCAACGCACCGGCGACCGCCTCCGAGACAAAATGATTGCCGAAACCCGACTGATATTGCAGCGATGAGTCAGCGGATGCGGATTTGCTTTCGGCTTTATGCGCCTTGGGCGCGACTTTTGCGTCTTTTACGACTTGGGTCATGGGACCTCCCCAAAAGAAGCCGCGATAGCACCTCGCGGGAGAATTGGTCTCGAACGTAACTAATATCGGCCTTTCGCGTGCTCAACGCAAGGTTCCGGGGGGCGCCAATTCAATCAATTCAATAAAGTCATTGCGCATCGCCGTCACCGGCGGCGCTTCGCGCTCGCGCCGTTTTGCGGAGGCTATTGTTTCGTTGCTTTCGTGCCCAATAGCTTCGCGTAGAGCTGTAGGGTTTGCTCCGCGACGATATCGGCCGAAAACTCGGCGAGTGCACGCTCGCGACCGCGCGCCCCCATCGCGCGCTGCAAGTTGTCGTCGCGTATAAGCCGCTCGAGCGCATTGGCCAGCGGCGCGACCTGCAATGCTGGCACGAGTAGGCCGTTGTCACCGTGATGCACGATGTCTCTGCAGCCAGGCACATCCGTCGTGACAATAGGCTTGCCACAGGCAGCCGCTTCCAGAAGCGACCGCGGAACACCTTCGCCGCCGTGGGAAGGCAAGCAGACGATACTGGCCTGAGAAAACACTTTGCTCATGTCGTCATGCCAGCCGAAAAGCTCTACAACGCCTTCGCGCTCCCACTCACGCAGCTGCTCGGGCGGAACAGAAGCGGGATTTCCGGGATCACCCTCGCCCACCAACGCAAATCGCGCCGGCGTGCCGCGCTTGCGCAGCAGACGCGCCGCTTCGACGAATTCAACAATGCCTTTGTAAAACAACAGCCGCGCCGGCAGGACGACAAGCGGCGGTCCGGGCGGCTTCGGGCCCGGCCGAAAAGCGTCGGTATCGACCCCACAGCCGGGCATCACGACGACCCGATCTGGCTGCAGCACGCGTCGCGCAATCCACATCTGCTGGTCGTCGTGGTTTTCCAGAATGACGCGGCTATTGGGCGCGTTCAGCAACAGGCGAAATGCCGCCATCACTCCGGGCCGGATGATGCGCGCGAGCAATTGCTGCGAGACAAAAAGATACCCGGTGCCCGGGATTGCATTAACAATCGCCGGCACCTTCGTGAGCTTGGCCGCTATCGAACCATAGATGATCGGTTTGATCGCGACGTGATGGACGATCGTCGGTTTCAGACTGCGATAGAGAGCGGCCAGTCGTTGGATCGTCGCGATATCATTTAACGGGTTGAGGCCCTGGCGATCGATTTGAATCGCGTGGTGCCGCATGCCGCCGGCCGCAATCGCGTCGCAGAAGCGCCCCGGAGGGGTCGCTACGTCAACGTCATAGCCTGCGGCAGCGACACGTTCCGCGAGAGCAAAGCGGTGCCAGTAAAAGTACCAGTCGTTCGCCGCGACGAACAGGATGCGCGGGCGATTGGTGCTCATCGCGCAACGAAAGAAAATATTGGAACTCTGAGAAAAAAAGGTCGCGAGCCGGCTCTCATTGTGCACCTTCTATCCGGGTAGCGGCGTAAGTTTCAATTCCAAAGTGACGCCCCAATTCGGCTTGGCAATCGCCGTGAACCGTCTTGGCGAATCCGCAATCTCTTCAAAAAACCGCCCCTTTATGTCGTCATCCGCACGACCTCGTCGAGGGGAGATCTCTCAATCCATCCATGCGCGCGGCGTCGCCAGATGCCGAGCGTACGCTATTGAGGGGGACGGGATGCGTTTGATTATGTCGACTGTGCATGCAGCTGCACTTGCGCCTGCACTCATTTTGCACAGCGTTTATTCCGTGAACGCAGAAACAAAATATCATGAGTCAACGCCTGACGCGCGACAGGCGTTGTCATCGCTCGAATTGAACATACCCACCGGTAGTTCCGATCAAGATCTCGCCTTCGCATTACCCGTCGAGCCATCCGATGATCCGCACCGGCAGGGAGAACAAGCTGCGGAGCCCTCGCAAGAGCCCACTCCGGCTGACGCGAATTTGAAGAGTCCGCCCCAGACTTCACACTCGGTCGGCGATCTCTGCAATGCGATCTACACTTCGGCCGAAGACAACGACCTGCCGGTACCTTTCTTCGCAAATCTGATCTGGCAGGAGAGCGGGCTGCAGCTCGACTCGGTCAGTTCGGCGGGCGCACTGGGCATTGCACAGTTCATGCCGGAGGTGGCGGCAGAGGTCGGTTTGCGCGATCCGTTCGATCCGCACCAGGCCCTCCCCGCCTCCGCGCGATTCCTCCGCGTACTGCGCGAACAATTCAACAATCTTGGATTTGTAGCCGCCGCCTACAACGCCGGCGCGCATCGCGTAGCGGATTGGCTCGATCACGACCGGGCGCTGCCGCAGGAGACCAGAACCTATGTTCTGCGTGTCACCGGCCGTTCCGCCGAGGCCTGGCGAAAATCGCCGGTGCCCGATTCTCACCTGACATTTGCCAGGCCCCTGCCCTGCCGGCGTCTGCCGGCCTTCGCCGGATTGGAGCAGGCACAGGAAGCTCAGGGCCAGGCGGCGTTTGAGCCGGCGAATCCACCATTGGAAAAAATGCCGACAAGGATCGCGCAAATCGTGACGGCGGCAAAGAAGATCGCGCAGCGAGTCATCAAAACGATCTCATCGAATGTCGCGCTGAAAGCCGAGAAAAAGGCGATCTCATCGAATGTCGCGCAGAGAGCCGAGAAAAAGGCGATCGCATCGAAGATCGCGCTAAAAACCGAAAGGACCGGGCAAAAAACCGTGAAGGTCGCCCAAGTGACAGAGACCGTCGCACAAAAGACCGAGAAAAAACTCGCTGTCGCACGTCACGTCGCCGACGAGCCAAAGCTTGCCCACTCCGCCCGTAATTTCCACCCCGGCAAGCACGAGGCGATCCGGCCCGCGCGTGCACCACACGACAAGCGCAAGGTGGCGTGAAGCTGCGCATGGCAGCTAGCGACCGACCGGGTGGCTGACGACTAGCCGCAGCAATGCAGGCGTGAGAGTATAACTAACCCTGCTGTCGCAAGTCTTTGTCGCAAGTCTTTAGCCGAAGCCGCAATGCAAGTAAGGATCGGAGACGCGGTACACCGCAAGGAAGACGCGCGTCTTCTCGTCGGCCGCGGATGCTATAGCGACGATATCAACCTCCCGGATCAGGCCTATGCTGCTGTCTTGCGTTCGCCACACGCGCACGCGCTGATCCGCGCCATCGATGTTGCGGCGGCGCGCGCCATGCCGGGCGTGCTCGCGGTGCTGACGGGGCGCGACGCACTAGCCGACGGGCTCAAACGAATTCCGCATCCCTGCGCACCCGGCACGGCGCCTGACATCGTCCTGAAAAACCGCGACGGCTCGGCGGTCCCGGCCGCGCCTCATCATGTGCTTCCCGCCGATCGCGTCCGTCACGTCGGCACGGCCGTTGCGTTCGTGATTGCGGAGAGCGTTGCGGCGGCCAAGGATGCGGCCGAGCGCATTGTCGTCGACTATGAGCCGCTGGCTGCAGTCATTGATGCGACGAGTGCAATCGAAAGCAATGCGCCGCAGCTTTACGACGACCTGCCGAATATCATGATCGACGCCGAAGCCGGCGACGCCGCCGCGACCGCTGACGCATTTGCACGCGCTGCTTACGTCACGAAGCTCTACACCCGCATCAATCGCGTCACCGGCGTGCCGATGGAGCCGCGCGCTGCCGTCGGCAATTTCGATCCCGCAAGCGGACGCTACACGCTCTACGCCGGTTCGGGCGGCATTGTCCGCCAGAAGCGCGAGCTTGCGGCAATCCTTGGCGTGCCGGAGGAAGCGGTCCGCGTCATCGCCCGCGAGATTGGCGGGAATTTTGGGACACGTAACAGCTTCTTTCCCGAATTCGCGCTGGTCGCCTGGGGCTCACGCCGCATCGGTCGGCCAGTGAAATGGACCTGCGAACGCCAGGAAGCATTTCTCAGCGACTATATGGGTCGCGATCTCACGGTGTCGGCCGAACTCGCGCTCGACGCCGGCGGCCGTTTCCTTGCACTGCGCAGTTCCAATCTCAGCAATGTGGGCGGCCACAGCGGATCCTACGTGCCGCTGGTCAAAGGCGTGGGACTGGCGACTTCGGGCTACCGCATCCGCGCCGCGCACATAACGGCGCGCGCCGTGCTCTCGACCACAATGTGCACGACGCCCTACCGCAGCGCCGGGCGGCCCGAGGTGATCTACGTCATCGAACGCCTGATCGACAAAGCCGCGCAGGAGCACGGCTTCGATCGCGTCGCGCTACGGCGGCGCAACCTCATTCCTGCCTCGGCATTACCCTACACCAATCCGCAAGGCATCACTTACGACAACGGCACCTATCGCGTGGTGATGGACCGCGCGATGGAGCTCGCCGACTGGAAGGGATTCAAGCGGCGCCGCGCCGAAGCGCGCAAACGAAAGCGTCTGCGCGGCATTGGGCTTTGCAGTTATCTGGAAACGACCGGCGGCTATCCGCGCGAGCGCGCGGACATCACCGTTCACCCGCAAGGCCGGGTCGATGTTGTCGTCGGCACGCTGTCGAGCGGACAGAGCCATGAAACAACTTTTGCGCAATGCGTGACCGAATGGCTCGGCGTGCCGTTCCACGACGTGCACATCTTCGAAAGCGACACCGATATCGTCAAAGAGGGCGGCGGCTCGCATTCCGCCCGTTCGATGCGGCTGGCCGGCATTGTCATGGGTAAAGCTTCCGACGCCGTGATCGAGAAGGGCAGGAAAATCGCCGCGCATATGCTTGAAACCGCCGAAGACGATATCGCGTTTGCCGCCGGACGCTTTACGGTCAAAGGGACCGACCGTTCGGTTGGAATCTTCGACGTCGCCCGAGCAGCGGCGGACGATAGCGCGGTACCAGAAGATTTGCGGGGACCGCTTGCCGCCTCCTGCGATGAAACCATCAGGCAACTCGGCTTTCCCTACGGTGCTCATGTCTGTGAGGTGGAAATAGATCCGCAGACCGGAGCGCTCGTGGTGGTGCGCTATACCGCGGTCGACGACGTCGGGCGCGCCATCAACCCCATGGTCGTAGATGGCCAAACTCATGGCGGTGCGGCGCAGGGCATCGGCCAAGCGCTGTGGGAAGCGTGCACCTACGACGCTGAGGGACAATTGCTCTCGGGCTCATTCATGGATTACGCAATGCCGCGCGCGGACATGCTGCCGTCGTTTACAACCGACATCAGCCAAGTGCTCACGCCGAAGAACAAGCTCGGCGTACGGGGCGGCGGCGAAGGTGGAACCACAGGCGCCCTTGGCGCCGTGGTCAATGCGGTCGTGGACGCGCTGGCCGAGTTCGGAGTCACACACGTCGAAATGCCGGTGACGCCCGAACGTGTCTGGCGTGCGATTCAATCAGCCAAGGCGCGACGAGGTTAACCCTCGTTTTCGCGCGAGTGGACGTGCCCCCAATAGATTGAGGCGCGTCTGTGACTGGCACGATTTTTGGATCGTTCTCGACCTGCTTCACCAGCTCCACCGCGTTTTGCGTCAGTTTAAGTCAAAATTCTCAGTTTTTGGGTAGAATTGGTGAAGATTCGAAAGTTCCATCTGGGTTTTATCGTGGATGGCCCAGGATGTTCACGTTGGACGAGGGCGCAGATCGCGTTTAGTATTGTCGCAGACCGGGACGAGACGGTCGGGGGACCATGAAATACTTGGGGGTAGCGTACGCGTGCGTCACAGCGGTCGTTGCTGCCGCCGCGATTTATCTTCTGGAAGCACCGAGCTTCGTCCGACCATCCGCACCCGCCACAGCAGATGTGGTCGGAAAGTTGCCGGATGGCCGCATGCCTTCCGCCGCCGTGAACTCATCCTCTCAACACAAATCGTCGCCGTCGCCTGCGGAGCAGGCGGCCGGAGAGGCTCGGCAAGCGAAGCGGGCAAGCTTGGAGAACGCCCTGCCCGAAACACAAGAATCGGCTCCCAAGTCTTTAGCGGCCGAGAACGAGCCGCATCTGTTGCCTCAAGAGCAGGCTAGCGCCAATGCGCCGGACGCCGAACAACCTGAGTTGGGCGAAAACAAGCTGACGGAAGTTCAAACGGCCACCGATGTGCCGACGACTGGAGCAGCGACGCCCGACATCATTGTCGCGATCGCCACCGCTACCGGAAGTGGGACAGAAGTCGGTGCTGACTTGCTGACCCCTCGGGCTCCAACAGCGGATCTCCCTGCACCTTCTCGGAATGAAGCATTGCTCCCGCATCAAAACAGCGGCGCCGAAGCGACTCCCAAATCGGAACAGGCACCGGTGGAGCAGAATTCCACCGAGAGCGCCGAGCCGACGCTGGAATACCGCACCGCGTCGGCGGCTGACGACTTCGACTACGTCTCCGCCGCACTGCCGAATGAGATTGCGCCAATCATTGTCCCGGGCCCGGTTTTGCGGCACGAACCGCTCACCGATGCCCAAAAGACGGAACAAGCCAAATTGGAGGAGGACACGTCGTCCGCTCGGTGATCTTCGCCCCAGTTCGTTTCCGGCGAAGCACGCCTATCTTGCTTACTACGTTTACGCCGAGCATCCTCCGGACCGAAAGCCGGCAGACCTGGCTTTGGACGCATTGAAAAATGTTCCGGTCGGCACGCCGCTCGAGGAGATCAAAAGAGCCGCCGCCGCTTTCGGCTTGGACTACAACTTCATGAAGGCGGTCGCCAAAGTCGAATCAGATTTTGATCCCAAACAACGCACCGGATCGTATATCGGCCTGTTCCAGCTCAGCCATTATGAATTCGCCAGATACGGATCCGGAGACATTCTCAACCCTCGCGACAACGCCATTGCTGCGGCCTATAAATTTATCAACGAGGGGACGCAGTTCGAGTGGGATACCCACAAGAACCCGACCTACAGCGACCTGTATCTCATTCATCAGCAAGGCTGGCAGGGCGCAGCCGAACACGTCAGCCATCCGGAATGGGTGGCCTGGAAATCGATGTGCGCCACCGATGAGGGCAAGGAAAAAGGCGAAAAGTGGTGCAAGCGCGCCGTTTGGCAAAACACGCTTCCAGCGATCAAGCATTTGTGGAAATCGGTCGAGAACCTGCCCTCAAGCGCCTTTGTAACGATGTGGCGACAGCGGATTGATCGCCTTTACTCGCGCTATTCCGAGATGATTACTGGAAAGCAAGACGTTGATAGCGGTCGACCTGAGGCGAAGCCGCCTAAATCAGGTTGCGCAAAAGCCGGCGGTTGTCTCGCCGCCGGAAAGAAAGTCGCTGATATCAGTCGACATCAGTCGAAGCAGCTTAAATCGACCTGCGCGAAAGGCTGTCGCTCACAAGATTCCGGCAAAAGCGTCAGCAATAAATCGCTGCGTCAGCGCGTAAGTCATGCGCGTCGCCGGCTCGTTCCAGGCGGCAATGCCCGGAACGTGCACGCCCTCGTCGGTGTAGGCGTGCACCACTCCTGAGAATACCAGCATCTGCCATTTGGCGCCGGCCGCCTCCATCTCCTGCTCGAAGGTGTCGCGGTCGGCCTTTGGCACCACCGGATCGGGCGCACCATGCGTCACCAGCAGCGCCGCCTTGATCGCGCCCGGCTTCGCTGCTTCAGCGGTCTTCAGGTCGCCGTGGATCGAGACCGCTGCAGCGATGTCTGCCCCGTCGCGGGCCAACTCCAGAACGTTGCCGCCGCCAAAGCAGAAACCGATGGCCGCACGGCGGTGATCGATCAGATTGCGCTTGCCCGCTTTGTCGAGCATCGTTGCATAGGCTGAACGGATGCGTTGCCGCTGCTCCGCAGCATTCTCGCGCAACGGGTTTGCCAGTGCGGCGGCTTCATTAAAATCGGCGGGGCGAGTCCCCTGCCCGTACATGTCGGCGACGAACACCACGTAGCGATCGCCGGCCACCAGCTTCGCACGCTCGATCGCCAGCTCGGTGAGGCCAAGCCAATTCGGCGCCATCAGCACCGCCGGCCGCTTGCTGGACACTTTCTCGTCATAAACAAGCACGCCCTCGGCCGTGAGCTTGCCCATCGAATACGTGACCGCTTCGGACTTCATGGATTTCTCCCTCGCCAATGGTGATTGTAGCGCGAAAGGTGCGAAGCGACATCCGAGAATAGCGGACCGCGTACGGAATGCTGCGTTACGCTACGCTCGGAGCCGACATTGAGCGATGGTGGGGCGGGTCCGGCCACTGACGGCAATCACCCGGCCTCGATTTAAATCTTTGCGGGGCGGCAGCGACGAACGAACACCATTCATTCATGGCGGTTGAAAGTCGGTTGATGGTCAAGAGGCCGAAGCCGAAATAAGTTCCGACGTGGAGCACGATACGAAATGTCGAAGCGCAACCTGGCATGGATTCTGGTCGCCATCGTCGGGATCGTATCGACGGCCGGAATGCTGTGGAGCAGCTTCGGAACCGACAGGGTCGTTTTCACCGAGTCCGCGCTAACAGCGCGCGTCAATCATGAGCTGCCACGAACAATTAGGACGGTAACAATCACGCGCGCGGCGGTGAGCATCGCCGACGATCGCCTCGCACTGCGCATCAACCTACGGACCGACGTTCTGCGCCAGCCGGTTTCCGCCGTGGTCTCGGCTGTAGGTGTGCCGCGCTACGACACGCACAGCGAAGCGCTGTATTTCGATCTCGACGCGGTCAAAATCGATCAGCTCACCATTGCCGGCAAGACGCTCGTCGACGAAGATGCAACCGCCCGCGGCCGGATGATTGATACGGTCGGCCCGGCGGTGCAGCGCGTTGCCGAAAGCACAGCGCGAACTTACCTGTCCGCAATTCCGGTTTATCGTCTCAAGAACGACCTCAAAGGATTCGTGCTGAAGGCCGCACTTTCAGACGTAAAGATCCAACAGAATGCTCTGGTAGTAACGTTTTCGCTGTGGAATCTGACCATAACTGTCCTGATCGTTGCGCTTCCGTTGTTGATCGTGGCGGTGCTCATTTATTTGCTGATTCGCGATCCGCTGTGGGGCGTGGGAATGATCGCGGACGTTGCCGGCGTCAATCACCTGGCCGAAATCCCGCTTGCCGTCGCCGTTAACCTGGTAGGCAAGCTGATTTCGATGGGTCGCAGGGCCGAGCGGGAACGAAAGGCGCCTCCGCCATGATCTGGCAGGGAGCGCTGCTACTGAGAGCCATCCACGGCAACGCGGCGTTCAGGCCGCCAGCAATTTCTGCACTTCGCTGACAAGCTCGCGCAGGTGGATCGGCTTGGAGAGCACCTTGGCATGCTTGGGCGCGCTGGAATCGGAATTGAGCGCCACGGCGGCAAAGCCGGTGATGAACATAATCTTGATGTCAGGGTCGAGTTCGGCGGCGCGGCGGGCGAGTTCTATACCGTCCATCTCCGGCATGACGATGTCGGTGAGCAGCAGCTCGAACGGCTCCTCGCGCAAGCGCTGATAGGCGGCCAAGCCATTGTCGTACGACTTGACCTCGTAGCCGGCGTTTTGCAGCGCCTTCACCAAGAATCGGCGCATGTCAATGTCGTCTTCCGCGAGCAGGATTTTGGGCATGGCCAGTTGATTCCGGCTTGGAGCCGGCCCCCTTCATTCCATAAGCCCGATGGCGGGTAAATATGAGGTGAAGGTGCGACTCACGGGCGGTATGGCGCTCTGGACAATGACCGATGGCCCACGCTAGGGATTTGATGGCGGGAGCGTCAAGGCGCCAGAAACCCCCAGGCCCTATGTCGGAAATTCAGGACGAACTCAATCCGCCGTTTGAAGCCCATGAGCCAGCCGTATGCCGGGGCCCCGTCCTGTTCAATTCACCGCACAGCGGCCGGATCTACCCGCGCGAATTCCTGCTGGCGTCGCGGCTCGATCTTGCGACCTTGCGGCGCTCTGAGGACTCGTTCGTCGATGAACTGATCGCGGGCGTCGTAACCCGCGGCCACCCGCTGGTGCGAGCGCATTTCCCGCGCTGCTATGTTGACGTCAATCGCGAACCTTACGAACTCGATCCGCGAATGTTCGACGGCCGTCTGCCTTCGTTCGCCAACACGCGGTCGATGCGGGTGGCCGGCGGGCTCGGCACGGTGGCGCGCGTGGTCGGCGATGCTCAGGAAATCTACGATCAGCGTATCTCAGTCACGGAGGCGCTGCAGCGAATTGACGGCCTCTACAAGCCCTACCACCGGACCTTGCGGCGGGTGTTCACGCGCCTGCATCGCGATTTCGGCGCTGCCATGCTGATCGATTGTCACTCGATGCCTTCGGCGACGGGAGCGCGCGACGAGCGGCCGCGCGCCGATCTGGTGCTCGGCGACCGTTACGGCACCAGCTGCGTGCCCATTATCGCCGAGACCATCGAGGCGACCATGCGCGAGTTCGGCTATGTTGTCAGCCGCAACAAACCCTATGCTGGCGGTTTCATAACTGAGCACTACGGCAATCCGGCTGCCGGCCTTCACTCCATTCAGCTCGAAATCAACCGTGCTCTGTACATGGACGAGCGGCGCTACCAGCGTACGTCTTCTTTCACCAAGCTCGCGAGCCAGTTTGAGCTTTTGGCCGATCGCCTTGCAGAGATTCCGCTGGAGGAATTGCGACCTTATCGGGCAGCCGCGGAATAAGCCCAAGATGCAGGCGGAAAGCCGGCACGCATTCAACAAAGAAAAAGGGCCGCTCGCGATGCAAGCGGCCCAAGTCTAGGGAGGAAACGCCCAAGGAGGGCGACGGTAACGTAAGAGGAACTCTTCCGCTACCGCACTGCAACAACATACACCGCGACGCACAAAACGCAAGTGCTATTGACCTATTTCCCCGGCATTTCCCCTGAAAACTCCTGCAAAATGTGCAGAGCAGGTTTCCCATATCACATGAGACGGGGACGGTCGTTCAGTTCAGTCTCGAAAGACTTTTCGCGCCAAGAGGTTATCTCAATCGAAGGGCCCGAGTGGCGAATGAGCAAAATAGAGGCAGTGGCCTCCGAAGCTGTCGTGTCGCCACTGGGTCGAAGCCGGATTTGCCGTGCGGTGTATCCGATCGGCAACACCTGAGGCTCAGTGCGGGTTCGGTCCATCCGGAGGCGGCATGACAACAATCGACTTCGTGGCGTTCGTCGACGAGCTGGCCGCCGTGGCCGGCGACACCATCCGTCCATTCTTTCGGACTGCACTCGGCGTCGAGAATAAAAGCAGCTCTGGCGGCTTCGACCCGGTCACCGCGGCCGACCGCGCCGCCGAGACCGTCATGCGCGCCTTGATCAAAAGGACATTTCCGGAGCACGGAATTCTTGGCGAGGAATTCGACGCCGACCGGCCCGATGCGGAGTATGTCTGGGTGCTCGACCCGATAGACGGCACCAAATCGTTTATCTGCGGCATGCCGGCGTGGGGCACGCTGATTGCGCTGACCCGTCGCGGCGAGCCGATTTACGGCATGATGCATCAACCGTTTACGGCCGAGCACTTCACCGGGGACGGCAGCGCGGCCAGCTATCGTGGTCCTGCCGGCGATCGGGCGTTGCGCACGCGTCGGTGTGCGGACCTGGAAGACGCGGTACTGCTGACGACCAGCCCGCTCTTGATGCACGAGGCTGACCGCCAGATCTTTCAGCGCGTCGAGCAAAGGGCCCGGCTCTCACGTTATGGCGGCGATTGCTACGCTTATTGCATGCTGGCCGCCGGCCACGTCGATCTCGTCATCGAGACCGAACTCAAACCTTATGATGTGCTGCCGCTGATCCCGATCATCGAGGGTGCCGGTGGCATCGTAACAACGTGGGACAATGAGCGTCCGAACCGAGGCGGGCGCGTGATCGCGGCAGGCGACCGGCACTTGCACACAAAAGTGCTGGAAGTGTTACGCGGCTAGGACCTCAGCACCCGCTCGTCCCCGCGCAGGCGGCGACCCATTTCTCGCATTCTCGTCGTGACTGGATTCCCGCCTTCACGGGAATGAGCAGAGTAACCTTCAATACAGCGGTGTGCCCGGAACAAACGCATCGAACGCGGCCCAGAATTGTGAACGGTAGCGATCCTGCTCCATGAGGATCTCATGCTGGGCTCCGGTCACGACGAGTTGCGAACCGGCACGCAACAGCATGCCAAACTGTTCGATCGCGGTATTCGAAACGACGGCGTCGCGCCCGGCCGCAACGATAAGGATCGGCTGGCGGATACGCGCGGGATAGCCCGGATCGTGAAAGGCGCGCATCGCACGAAACGCCGCATCGACCCAGGTCACGGTGGGTCCACCCAACGCAAGCTCGGGATCAGCTTCAAGAATGGCGGCGTTACGGGCGTAGCGCACTGGATCGCTGGTCAGAATGTTGCCGGCGAACGGGCGCAGATCGAGCACGCCATTGTAGCGTCCCGGCAAATACGAATCGCCGAGGCCGGCAAACCGCGCAGCCTTCAAGAACGTACCGGCGATCGTCATCGAATTGACCAGCGCGATTCCGATCATCGGTGCGGACAATACAGTGCGATCGAACCAGCGATGGCCTCGTTGGACGGCGCGGATCACAACGGCAGCGCCCATGGAATGGCCAAGCGCGAAGATCGGTGGTGGACAATCCGGCAACACCACCTCGCGCATAAATGTGTCAAGATCGATGTCGAACTGGGAGAAGCTTCCGACGTAGCCCTTGAGACGATCGTTCAGCGCGCGATCCGATAGGCCCTGACCGCGCCAATCGAGCAGCGCAACCGCGAAGCCGCGGTTGCGCAAGTCGCGAACCGTCTCGAAATACTTCTCGATCCATTCGGTGCGGCCGGGAAATATGCACACGGTCCCGCGCCGGCCCGCGGGCGGCGCAAAGCGCGCGAACCGCAGCGAAACGCCATCGGGCGTTTTCAGCGTACCGGTGACAACGTTATCGGGAACCGGATTGGCGGGAATCGAGACGAGTCTCATTGGCCTTGCTTATCAGGGTTTTACGCCCTCTTGCAGCAATTGAGGGACATCCCCATTTCATATCTGCACAGGCCAGAGAATGGCTGTGTTTCATCCACAGGCTTGGCCCTAAAGGCAGGCCCCCGCATGTCGCTTCACAAGGAGGATATGCCATGCGAACTTTCGATCTAGCACCGCTTTATCGTTCGACCGTCGGCTTTGACCGGCTGTTTTCGTTGCTCGACCAGGGCGTCGACGGCAGTGCTCCCGGTTACCCGCCGTACAACATTGAGCGGACCGGAGACAACGATTATCGCGTCACGGTCGCTGCCGCAGGCTTTGCCGAGGGGGAACTCTCGGTCGTAGCCAAGGAAAACACGCTGACCATCCGCGGTGAAAAGAAAGCCAAGGAGCAGGAGAAGCGTGGTGAAGTGCTCTATCAGGGCATCGCTGCACGCACGTTCGAGCGCGTATTCCAGCTTGCCGATTTCGTCCAGGTGAAGGGCGCGAAGCTTGAGAACGGCTTGCTTCACGTCGACCTGGTGCGGGAGATTCCCGAGGCCAAAAAGCCGCGCTCGATTCCGATCGGCAACGGCAACGCGGTTGACGAGAAGGCCCTCGAGCAGAAGCAGGCTGCGTAAGTAGCCAACACCCTGCAATCGGCTGTTAGACTTCAGCGCCCCGGATTTCCGGGGCGCTTTTTGCTTTGCATTGGCTCAGCCGGCGATCGCTTCGAGGCGCCTTTTGTTGACCGCGGGTCCGAAGCCGCCAATCACGATGAAGACAATCACCATGGCGCCGGCGATAAAACCGAACACCCCGATGGTGCCATAACGGCCGAGGAAATACGCGATGATGAAGCCCGAGAAGATGGCGCTGAACCGGCTCCATGAATAAACGAAGCCGACCGCCTGGGCGCGAATGCGCGTCGGATAAAGCTCCGCCTGATAGGCGTGAAACGAAAACGACAGCCAGTTGGCGCAAAACGTAATCAAGAGACCGCACACGATGACGCCGACGGCAGTGGTCTGCTGAGCAAACAACAGGCCGAATGCGGCGATGCCGATCGCAGCCCAGGATATCTGCCACTTGCGTTCGAAACGGTCGGCGAAATAGACCGCGATCAGCGGGGCGACCGGAGCCGCCACGGCGATGATGAAGGTGTAGGCGAGCGATCTGGTGACCTCGACGCCCTGCGAGATCAAAAGCGCCGGCACCCAGCTGGAAAAGCCGTAAAAACCGATGGTTTGGAACAGATTGAAAATCACCAGCATGATGGTGCGGCCGCGATAAGCGGGACTCCACATTTCAACCCATGCGCCTGCTTTGGGCTCAGCTTCACCGGCAACGATTTCGGGCGGCAGCAAGTCGCCGCCGATTTCCTCTCGCGCGCGGCGTTCCATGTCTTCGACGATGCGTTCAGCTTCGGCCGCGCGCCCGTGCTGCGCCAGCCAGCGCGGCGATTCCGGCAACTTGCGGCGGATCCACCAGATCACCGCAGCGCCGATCGAGCCGATGATGACGACCCAGCGCCAGCCCTCGAGGCCCAGAATGGTCTGCGGTACCAATTGCCAGGCGAGGAATGCGACCACCGGCACGGCGGTGTACATGATGAACTGGTTGTAGGCGAAAGCCGGTCCGCGCTGTTCCTTGGGGACCAGCTCCGAAAGATAGGCGTCAACGTTCACCAACTCGACGCCAAGGCCAATACTCGCGATCAGTCGCCAGAGATCGATCATCTCCGGCGTTTTTTGCAAGGCCATGATGAAGGCGCCGACCGAGTACCAGAGCAGCGCGAAGGTGAAGATGGAGCGGCGGCCGAAGCGGTCGGACAACCAGCTGAAGGCGAGTGTGCCGATGAACATCCCGGCAAACAGCGATGCGACGAAGCTAGCGAAGCCGTGCAGATCGAACAAACCGTGCGTGGTTGCGGTGAAGAGCCCTTCCTTGAACAGACCGATGGCCACGTAGGCGGTGAAGAACAAATCGTAGAATTCAAACCAGCCGCCGAGTGAGAGGAGTGTCACGAGGTTACGCGTGTAGCGCAAAGGCGGCAGGCGATCGAGACGCGCCGCCACCGTGACCGCTGCATCGGCAGCCATGTCGTTCTCCCCCAGAGCGGCCCCCGACGTGACCGCGCGGGCTTCAACAGCTCACATCATATTGGCTGGGACTGTGTCATTGCCGGCGAAGCGAAGCAATCCGGTCCGGCGGACCATCCGGCTGGCGCGGGCGCTTCGACCAGGAAAACTCAGTCAGGAAGCTCGATCCGCGAAGGTCTGTTTAGCGATGGCGCGGTGGTGAGCACTGGCGTACCGGAGGGTTTGGCGGCGGGCTTGACGTCGTCGGAGATTCTGCGCGCGGCAAGAGCGGCGGGGCGCGGACGCGGCAGCGGCGGTTCGAAGACCAAAGGATGTGGGACGGAACGGACAGCGGCGGAAGCCGGAGCGGCTGGCGCGGAAGCCTCCTCTCTCGGCGCTATGTCCGGCACGTCAAATTCGGGCGGCGCATAGGCCGCCGCCGCCGGTCCGCTGTAGGCGGGTGGCGCGCCATAGGGCGGCGGCAGCATGTCGACCGCACCGTACATCCCCTGATCGGAGACGATCCGATTGACGGCACGGATGGCGCCGCTGTGCGCATCCACTACGACGCGCATCAGGATGCCACGGAAGTCGGTGGCTCGGATTACGTAGGTGGTACCCTCCCGCAACGGCGGCGCAAGCGGATCGAACCCGGCCGTCCGCACTATCCTGGTAATTTCATAGGGTGGAACGAAACCCGGCAGGGGCGGCGGGCTCTGGGCGCGCCCTGGTGCAACGGCTGAAAGCGAGAAAGTCAGAGAAAACGCGGCAGCGCCAACGAGAGATCGGACGATTGGCGCTCGCACTCCTGACCCCACGAAACCCCCTCCTCGCCTCGCACGCCAACGCCCCGGGCAAAAGATTAAGCAAAAATGGGGCAACGCTTAGGCGCTGTACAAAATTTTTGCACAGATTCGGGGGGCGGTCGATAGTTTGCAACAGCCGGTGCGCGATCGAGGCCGACGATGTCAGGCCTTACGTCTTCGCCGCCGGATCGCGGTGAATTGGGTCGACCCACAGCACCGTTTCTGGCTTCTCCACCGGCTCGATGTCGAGGTTGATTGCGATGGCTTCACCGTCGCTGCGCACCAGCACGCACTCCAGAATCTGGTCCGGGCTGGCGTTGATCTCCTGGTGCGGGACGTAGGGCGGGATAAAAATGAAATCGCCTGGATTGGCTTCGGCCGTGAATTGCAGATGCTCGCCCCAGCGCATGCGCGCCTTGCCGCGGACCACATAGATGATGCTTTCGAGATGCCCATGATGATGGGCGCCGGTCTTTGCGTCAGGCTTGATAGTCACCGTGCCGGCCCAGAGTTTCTGCGCACCGGCGCGCGCGAAATTGATCGCCGCCTTCCGATCCATGCCGGGCGTTGATGGCACGTTCGGGTCCAGTTGATTGCCTGGAATGACGCGCACCCCGTCGTGCTTCCATCGTTCCGCGCCGTCTCCTGGCTCCGCGGCGTGACTATGTCGATGAACCTCGTTCATGGGCCGGCTCCACGCTGATCCGAATTGTCTCCGGTCGACCGTAGCGATTTGCGAGGCGCGGTTGAAGGCCCTGTACGTGGCTGTCGCTGCGCCTTCCACCAGCGCAATCCTTACGTAGTCTCAATCGACGGTCTCTAACGGCCGTGTTTTTTGTGCGGCGGCGATCCGATGCTTTGGCTTGCGGACGGGCAATGGACGCGCGTCTGCGGCGGCGCCGGCTCGGTGCAAATCACGCATCAGTTCTCCGAGGCTTTTCTTCAGGTCACGAGCGGGATCGGTTGGTATCGGTCGGCCGCGAACTGCCGGGCTTGTCCTCGCCACAACGCTGCGCTCTATCGTGCTGTCGTGACCGTCAGGCGAGGATTGCCGGCCTTTGGCAGCAATCGGTGCAGAGACCGTCGGCGCAGGTTCTATGTGAATACGACGTCCGCGAACTTGCCCAAAGCTCCAGCCGGCCAAAAATAGTAACGCCATGACAGCGCCACCGGCGAGATAGAGCGGTTCGACCGCAGTAGCTATCGAGGTACCCGGTCGAGCAGTGACCGCTTCAACAACAGGCCACGTCAGGGGTGCGTCCGGCAGCGCGTCTTCATCGGCGCTATTTTCAGCGTAACTGCTGCTTAATCGCGAAGCCCCCGCTCCGATTTGATTCTCTTTCGCGAAATTCACGGAGCTTATGTCTGTCAGTGGCAGGTTGGGCCAGCGCGTGGCAAAATCTACGGCATCTTGTTCGTTGCGCACCGGGAGTTCGACGAGCGACACCGCCGCTGCCGAGATGACTTCCTGCGGCGTCATGTCTGCTGCTTGCCATTGTGATGCTTGCGGCGTTCCGACTGCCGCTGGTTTCTGTGGCGGAACAGGCACCATCGGAGCAACCACCGATACCTCAGGTGCATTAGCGTTGGCGTGCCGGCCGGCACTCGCCGAACCCAAATACCAGCACTGTCGCCTGGTCTTGTGATCGAGGCGATAGTACCAATGCGTGCCTTGCGCCGTAGACAAGCCAGGCCTGGTCCTGCACTGATCAACCGCGGGCTCGCTCCTGCCGCCGTGCACTGTCGCGACAACAGCGGCGGGTATGACGACAAGAATGGCCGGCAGAATCCTTTGAACAAACATTGGTCCCTCGCTCGCTGTCCATGATTGCGCCTGCTCGTTTTTTCATTGGCAGCGAGGGTTCCAGTGGAATTGGGCTGCAATGGGTTTCCAATGTGACGATTTGCCGAAACAGCTGAGGCAGCGTCACCGCGCAAAAGTGGACATCGAAATTTGTCGCCGTCGGAGGGTCGTATTCAGCGCACAGCTTTAGAGCGAGTGACGAACCGCGACGTGACGCTTGCGCTTGTGCCTGATCGGCGCATCGTCAGTGTTGCCGGGCGCGATGATTGAATAAGACGAATTGGGCAACGCGCCGATCGACCAGTTCGGCAGCCCGCCGGTTGCGGGGCCGGATCCGCCGATGCCATTGCCATATCCCGGCGATACCGGGACCTCCGGCGCCGACGGGATAACGAGCGGCGTGCTGGGATTAAATTGCGGCGTTGGCACCGGGACCGGAGGCGGCACCTGCGCAACGGCAGCAGCAATCGACAACGGCGGAATTGTCAAAGCCACCAACGCGACCGTTGTTCGCCACATCGCGAAATCCAGTTTGTGAAAATAACCTGCCTCACTGGTATAAACGAACTGCCCAGACGACCGTTCCTTCTGATGCGTCAGTCAGGCGTGGCGGTCTCCCGCGGCTCGTTGACGGACGCCGTGGGTCGCGTGGCCTTGGAAGTCGGCGGTTGTCATATCGCGACTATCTTTGCTGAAAATCCTCGCATACGCGGAGAAAGCTTTCCACCTCGTCGTCTTGCGTCGCGAACGAAGTGACCAGCCGCGCCAGAACCTGATCCGCGCCGATGCGCAGCGTCTCGCTCGGACGCAGATAATAGTTCGCGCCGGCAGCCTTGAGCCGGGCGTCGAGCGCGCGGGGCAAGAGGACAAAGACGAGATTAGCCTCAACCGGCCAGACGGGAGGAAGGCCGATCGCTTGCAGTCTTTCCGCCAACCGATCGGCCATGGCGTTGGCGTGGCGCGCCAGCTTCAGCCACAGGTCGTCGGCGAGGTAGGCTCCGAATTGCGCGGCGAGAAAGCGGTGCTTCGATTGAAGATGACCGCCGCGTTTGCGCCGTTCCGCCATGAACGATGCGCGCGCCGGATCGAATACCACGACCGCTTCCGCGGCGAGCGCGCCGCCCTTGGTGGCGCCGAACGAGAGCACGTCGACGCCGGACTGCCAGGTCAATTGCGCCGGCGTCGCGTTGAGGCGGACCAACGCGTTGGCGAAACGCGCGCCATCCATGTGCACGGCAAGCGAGCGCCGATGCGCGATCTCGGCAAGGGCCGCAATCTCGTCGGGCCGATAGATCGTGCCTGCTTCGGTCGCCTGTGTGATGGAGAGCGCCGACGGAATCATCTGGTGCGGAGCGAGATCGCCGTAGCCGGCCAGCGCCGTTTGCAACGTGTCCGGCGCGATCTTGCCGGCGTCGCCCTGCAGACCCGCGAGCTTCAAGCCGCCGCCAAAGAATTCCGGCGCGCCGCACTCGTCGGTAGCGATGTGAGATTCGACGTGACAGAACACGACGCCCCAGGGCGGGCAAAACTGCGCCAGCGCCAGCGCGTTCGACGCCGTGCCGGTGGAAACGAGAAACACCGCGACATCGTGCTCAAAAATTTCCGCGAGCCGCCGCTCGACGGTTTGCGTCCAGTCGTCATTGCCGTAGCCGCGCGCATAGCCGTTATTGGCCTGCGCGATGGCGTCGAGAATGGCGGGCGCCACCGGCGCCGTGTTGTCGCTGGCAAAATTCACGTTGCAAAAGCCGTTAAGAGACCAGACAGCTGGGTTCAGCGTATCGAGATGCCCGGCCGGTTTCGAGAGGGATGCTCCTCCGGCGACCGAGACGTGTCTTTCGACGGCGCCGACTCGAGCGAAACAAGCAACGAGTGAACCATTGCGCTCACGCAGCGCCCGTGGTCCACTTGACGATGCCGGACACTGTCGAAATTCCAGTTGAAAGGCCCAAGGTTCGATTCTCTTTGCGCGCCGCCGGGCCGCGCCCTTGTGCTTCCGTCGGGATTCTGCCATGTTCCGCATAGGACAGCATTGCTGTCCTAATTGGTGGCCAGAGCGCGCGCGTCCTGCCTTTACCTTCGCCGCATCCGCGGGAAGGTAGCGAGGTAGGGAAAGATGCGCGGGGGCCAGCCGCCGAAGGCGAGGGCGCGTCGGACGGCGGCACAAAGCAGCCAAGGCCGGCTACCGGCATGAAGGTTGCCTCCAAGAACAAGCGGATCGCCCTCGGGCGCAACTCCTCGCTGCAGCGTTTGCAGCGGGAGCCGGCGCGAGGAACAAAACCTTCGCGGGCCGATCACGGCGCCGCCGGAGAGCGCGAGAATGACCTTGGGCGCGCAAGCGTTCGGCCTATTCGATCCGGCGCAGGAAAAGGATTCCTGCGGAGTTGGCTTTATTGCCGATATCAAGGGCCGCAAGTCGCACAAGATCGTCGAGGACGGACTGACCATCCTGGTCAATCTCGAGCACCGTGGCGCGGTCGGCGCCGATCCGCGCGCCGGTGACGGCGCCGGCATCCTGGTGCAGACGCCGCATAAGTTTTTTGCCAAGAAGGCCGCCGAGCTTGGCTTCACCCTGCCGGCGCCGGGACGCTACGCCGTCGGCGCGCTGTTTCTTCCGCACAACGCGGAATGGCGGCAGGAGATCATGGACACTTACGCGGAGGTGGCCGCGCAAGAAGGCATGACGCTGCTCGGTTGGCGTGATGTGCCGACCAACAATTCCACGCTTGGCGAGACGGTGAAACCCACCGAGCCGGTGAACAAGCAGGTCTTTATCGCGCGTGGAACGAACATAAAGTCCGAGGACGAATTCGAGCGCCGGCTTTACATCCTGCGCAAGACCATCTCGCAGAAGCTTTACACGACGCATGAGCGGCGCGCCTCGCACTATTACCCGGTGTCGATCTCGTGCCGCACGGTGATCTACAAAGGCATGTTCCTCGCCGATCAGCTCGGCGCCTATTATCCCGATTTGCACGATCCGGATTTCGAGAGCGCGATCGCGCTGGTGCACCAGCGCTTCTCCACCAACACCTTCCCGGCCTGGTCGCTGGCGCATCCGTACCGCATGGTCGCCCATAACGGCGAGATCAACACGCTGCGCGGCAACAACAACTGGATGGCAGCGCGGCAGGCCTCGGTGTCGTCGCCGAAGTTCGGCAATGACATCGAGAAGCTGTGGCCGATTTCCTACGAAGGGCAATCCGACACCGCCTGCTTCGACAATGCGCTGGAATTCCTCACCATGGGCGGCTACTCGCTCGCGCACGCGATGATGATGCTGATTCCGGAAGCGTGGGCCGGCAACCCGCTGATGAGCGAGGAACGGCGTGACTTCTACGAATACAATGCCGCGCTGATGGAGCCATGGGACGGACCGGCGGCGATCGCGTTCACCGACGGCCGCCAGATCGGCGCCACGCTAGACCGCAACGGCTTGCGACCGGCGCGTTACATCGTCACCCGCGACGATCGCATCATTATGGCCTCGGAAGTGGGCGTGCTGCCGATACCCGAAGAGGACATCGTCACCAAGTGGCGGCTGCAGCCGGGCAAGATGCTCCTCGTCGACCTCGAGGAAGGCCGGCTCATTCCCGATGATGAGCTGAAAAGCACGCTGGCCAAGAGCCACCCGTATCGAGAGTGGCTTGAGCGCACCCAGATCGTGCTGGAGGACTTGCCTGCAGCCTCGGAAGCCGCCCCGATTTCGAACCTCGCGCTGCTCGATCGTCAGCAGGCCTTCGGCTACACTCAGGAAGATCTCAAAATCCTGATGACACCGATGGCGACGACCGGCGAAGAGGCGATCGGTTCGATGGGAAACGACGCGCCGATCTCCGCGCTGTCCGAAAAACCGAAGCTGCTGTTCACCTATTTCAAGCAAAATTTCGCCCAGGTTACCAACCCGCCGATCGACCCGATCCGCGAGGAACTGGTGATGAGTCTGGTCTCGATCATCGGGCCGCGACCGAACCTGTTCGACCTTGAAGGCACGTCGAAGACTAAGCGCCTGGAAGTTCATCAGCCGATCTTGACCAACGCGAACCTGGAAAAAATCCGCGCGATCGCCGAGGTCGGTCACGATCACTTCAAGTCGATTACGCTCGACACCACCTGGCCGGCCGAGACCGGCGCCGCCGGCATGGAAGATGCCATTGCGGCCCTCTGCGGGCACGCGGACGCCGCGGTGCGCGACGGCGTCAACATCATCATTCTCTCGGATCGCCGCGCCGGCGCCGACCGAATCCCGATACCGTCGCTGCTCGCCTGCGCGGCCGTCCACCATCACCTGATCCGCGTCGGCTTGCGCACCTCGGTCGGGCTCGTGGTCGAATCCGGCGAGCCGCGCGAAGTGCACCACTTCGCCTGCCTTGCCGGCTACGGCGCCGAAGCGATCAATCCGTATCTCGCCTTCGAGACGATCGTCGCGATGAAGGGCGATCTGCCGCAGAAGCTCGACGATAAGGAAATCATCAAGCGCTACATCAAGTCGATCGATAAGGGACTGCTCAAGGTGATGTCGAAGATGGGCATCTCGACCTATCAGTCCTATTGCGGCGCGCAGATTTTCGATGCGGTCGGCTTGCGATCCGAATTTGTCGCCAAATACTTTACCGGCACGGCAACCCGCATCGAGGGCGTCGGCGTCGACGAAATCGCCGAAGAGACCGTGCGCCGTCATCGCGACGCGTTTTCCGACGCGCCGATCTATCGCGCCATGCTCGACGTCGGCGGCGACTACGCTGTGCGGGTCCGCGGCGAAGACCACGTCTGGAATGCGGCAACGGTCGCGGCGTTGCAGCACGCGGTGCGCGGCAATTCGCGCGAAAAGTACCGCCAATACGCCGAAATCATCAACGAGCAGTCGGAGCGCCTCTACACCATTCGCGGCCTGTTCCGCCTCAAGTCAGCCGGCGATGACGGCCGCGAGGCCGTGGCGACCGAGGAGGTCGAGCCTGCCGTCGAAATCGTCAAGCGCTTCTCCACCGGCGCGATGTCTTACGGCTCGATCTCGCGCGAAGCGCACACCACACTCGCCATCGCCATGAACCGGATCGGCGGGAAATCGAACACCGGCGAGGGCGGCGAGGAATCCGACCGCTATAAGCCGCTACCGAACGGCGATTCGATGCGCTCGGCGATCAAGCAAGTCGCATCCGGGCGCTTCGGCGTGTCCGCCGAATACCTCGTCAATTCGGACGTGATGCAGATCAAGATCGCGCAAGGCGCCAAGCCCGGCGAAGGTGGCCAGTTGCCAGGCCACAAGGTCGACAAGACCATCGCCAAGGTGCGGCACGCGACTCCCGGCGTCGGCCTGATCTCTCCACCGCCGCATCACGACATTTATTCGATCGAGGATCTCGCGCAGCTCATCTTCGATCTGAAAAACGTCAATCCCGATGGCGCCGTTTCCGTCAAGCTAGTCTCCGAGGTCGGCGTCGGCACGGTTGCTGCTGGCGTGTCAAAGGCGCGCTCCGACCACGTCACCATCGCGGGCTTTGAGGGTGGCACCGGCGCTTCGCCGCTGACGTCGATCAAACACGCCGGCTCGCCGTGGGAGATCGGCCTGGCCGAGACCCACCAGACCCTGGTCGCCAACCGGCTCCGTGGCCGCATTGCCGTGCAGGTCGATGGCGGGCTGCGTACCGGCCGCGACGTCGTGGTCGGGGCGCTACTTGGCGCCGACGAATTCGGTTTCGCCACCGCGCCGCTGATCGCCGCCGGCTGCATCATGATGCGCAAATGCCATCTCAATACCTGCCCTGTCGGCATCGCCACCCAGGACCCGGTGCTGCGCAAGCGCTTCACCGGCCAGCCGGAGCACATCATCAACTTCTTCTTCTTCGTCGCCGAAGAAGTACGGGAACTGATGGCGGCGATGGGCTTTCGCACCTTTGCCGAAATGATTGGCCAGATGCAGATGCTCGAAGTGCATCAGATGGTCGATCACTGGAAAGCGCGCGGGCTCGATTTTTCCCGGTTGTTCACCAAGCCGGACGTCCCGGCTTCGGTCGCGCTCTACAATCGCGAACAGCAGGATCACAAAATCCACGACATCATCGACCGCAAGCTGATCGCGCAGTCGCAGGCGGCGCTTGAGAACGGTGAGCTGGTGCGGTTGAGCCTGCCGATCACCAACACCGACCGCACCACCGGAGCCATGCTGTCGGGCGAAATCGCCAAGCGTTACGGCCATCACGGCTTGCCGCACGATACTATTGTGGCGCGCTTCAAAGGTCACGCCGGCCAAAGCTTTGGCGCGTTCCTCGCGCGCGGGGTCACCTTCGAGCTTGAGGGCGACGCCAACGACTATGTCGGTAAGGGCCTCTCGGGCGGACGCGTCGTGGTACGGCCGGCGGCCGAGTCCAGCATCGTACCGGAAGACTCGATCATCATCGGCAACACCGTGCTGTACGGCGCCATCGAGGGCGAATGCTATTTCCGCGGCGTTGCCGGCGAACGCTTCGCAGTGCGCAATTCCGGCGCGGTGGCCGTCATCGAGGGCGCCGGCGATCACTGCTGCGAATATATGACCGGCGGTGTTGTGGTCGTGCTTGGCCGCACCGGGCGTAATTTTGCCGCCGGCATGTCGGGCGGCATCGCCTACGTGCTCGACGAGGACGGCACCTTCGCGTCGCGCTGCAATCTTTCGATGGTCGAACTTGAGCCGATGCCGCAGGAGGAGACGCTGAACGAGCGCCTCTACCATCAGTCCCGCGATCTCGAAGCCCACGGCCTGGTCGAAGTCATGAGCGACATGAGCCAGTTCGACGCTGCGCGTCTTCATCTCCTGATATCGCGTCACGCCCGCTTTACGCATTCGACGGTCGCTGCCAAAATCCTCGGCGAGTGGTCGAAATGGTATCCGAAGTTCCGCAAAGTCATGCCGGTCGAGTACCGTCGCGCTCTCAACGAACTCAAGGCGCAAGCCACTGCTATGCAGGCCGCCGAATAGGCGCGCGATAGAGAGCGAAGTGGGCAAGGTAACCGGCTTTCTTGAATACGAACGCGAAGACCGCGACTATGAGCCGGTCGAGCAACGCATTCGCCATTGGCATGAGTTCGTGCTGCCGTTGCCGGAGGCGGATTACCGCACCCAGGCCGCACGATGCATGAATTGCGGCGTGCCGTATTGCCAGGGCACCGGCTCGCTGATGCCCGGCACGCCGGGCTGTCCCGTCAACAATCAGATCCCGGACTGGAACGATCTCATCTACACCGGCAACTGGGACGAAGCAGCGCGCAATCTGCATTCGACCAACAATTTTCCGGAAGTCACCGGCCGGGTCTGCCCTGCGCCCTGCGAAGCCTCGTGCACGCTCAACATTGACGATAACCCGGTCACCATCAAATCCATCGAATGCGCAATCGCCGACCGTGCCATTGCGCAGGGCTTAAAACCTGAACCGCCAACGACGCGAACCGGCAAGAAAGTGGCGATCGTCGGCTCGGGACCGGCGGGACTCGCCTGCGCGCAGCAACTCGCCCGCGCCGGCCACGACGTTCATGTCTACGAGAGATGGGCGAAGGCCGGTGGCCTCCTTCGTTACGGCATTCCCGACTTCAAGATGGAGAAGCAACACATCGACCGTCGCGTCGTGCAGATGCAGGCTGAGGGCGTGGTGTTTCACTATGGCGCCGACGTCGGCGTCAATGTCCAGGTACAACAGCTGCTCGATGATTACGACGCCATTGTCCTGGCGGGCGGCGCCGAAAAGGGCCGCGATCTGCCGGTCCCCGGACGCGATCTCAAGGGCATCCATTTCGCGATGGAGTTTCTGCCACAGCAGAACCGGCGCATCAGCAACGAGCCGGCCGGCGACGTCGAACCGGTCCTCGCCGGCGGTAAACACGTCGTCGTCATCGGCGGCGGCGACACCGGCTCCGACTGCATCGGCACGTCGATCCGTCAGGGCGCGCTATCGGTGACCAATTTTGAAATTCTTCCGGCGCCGCCGACGCATGAGAACAAGGCGCTCACCTGGCCGAATTGGCCGCTGAAGCTTCGCACCTCGTCGAGCCATGAAGAGGGTGCCGAACGCGATTTTGCTGTGATGACGGCGCGCTTCTCGGGCGCCAACGGCTTTGTGAAAAAGCTTCACTGCGAGCATGTCGACGCCAACCTGAAAGCGGTCCCCGGCAGCGAGTTCGAGATCGACGCCGAGCTTGTGCTGCTGGCGATGGGCTTCGTTCACCCGACACATGAAGGGATGATCAACGACCTCAATCTTGCGCTTGATCGGCGCGGCAATGTCAGCGCCTCGACCGAGGACTATCGCACCTCAGTCGATAAGGTGTTCACCGCCGGCGACATGCGTCGCGGCCAGTCATTGGTGGTGTGGGCGATCCGCGAAGGGCGCCAGGCTGCGTACGCGGTCGATGAGTTCCTGATGGGCTCGAGCCTGCTGCCACGGTAACAGCCGCACATCCAGCATTCTCGGTTACGAACGGGCCGAACCTCGCGGAGAACGCGACACCGGGCCCGGTAGTCGTTCTACCGCCAATCTACGGTATTATGACGGGTCGATACAGGGAGGGATACATGGCTAAAACCGCAAAATGGATCGTCGCCGCATTTGGCGCCGTCGCATTCGCCAGCTTGTCACTTGCTCAGGATTCACCGAACCGGAAGGAAATCAAAAGAGCCGATCTGACCGGCACCAACATGGAGGTCATCCTCTCGACCGCCGAATACAAGCCAGGTGAGACCATCGCCCGCCACATCCATCACGGCGAGGAAGCGTTTTATGTACTTGAAGGCGCCACGGTCGAAACGCCCGACGGAAAACAGATCCAGCTTGCGACGGGGACGGGTTCGATCAACCGTCGTGATGTTCCCCACGCGGGTTTCAAAGTGGTCGGCGATAAGCCGTTGAAGCTGCTCACCGTACACATCGTGGATAAAGGCGCCCCGTTGTACGACGCGCCGCCGAAATAGCCGCGCGGTCCGCGGGCCAATTTAATCGCGGCTCTGGCCGAGCGGCAACGGCGGCCGCGGCGGCGCACCGTCGAGTGCGGCGCGGGGCTGGCTTGGACGGGCCGGCGGCGGTGCAACATTCGGCGCAGCCTGCGTCCGGGCATTGGCCGGTCTTTTTCCGTCGTTCTTGTTGGGCTCGTTTTTGCCTGCGTCATTCTTGGCCGCAGGCTTGGCTGCGGGCTTTGCCGCCGGCGGTGACGACATGTCTGCCGGTGCGCTCGGCATGACGTCGGGCGTCGTGGTGGCGTTGGCGTTGGTCCGCGGCCAGGAAAAATCATCAGCGCGGCCAGGCGGCGCCGCAAGTGCCTCGCCGTGGTTGAGCACCTTGGCGGCAACCGGATCAATCTCTCGCTGCGCCGGACGATTGCTCGCGCCCAAGAGATCACCACCCTCCCCACCTCCGGTCGCAGTGAGCGGCAGGACCGGCCCTATCTCGGGCCGAACGTTGCCCTTCGGCTGATCTTCAGGACCGGGCAAAGCCACCGGCATAACGTGGCTGGTCATCACCCGGCGCAATTCATGTTCGACATAGTGAGCGAGTTTCTCCGCGCCGGCCTTGGTGAAGTTGACGCCGTCAAAGGTGCGAAGGCGGCGAGTTTGGCCCTCAAAGTCCGGCCCCTGAGCGGCGAAATTACCTTTGTCGTCGACGAAGCCGTCCCAAACGTCGACATAGGTGATGCCGGACTTTTCGGCGCCTGCGCGGTAGAGTTCGTCGAGATAACTCATGTCGCTGGTCGAACGCGCGCCGCGGATCGCCGGCAATCCGACCCACAGCACCGGCACCCCCTTGGACTTGAGCGCGGCGATCATCTCGTCGACACGCTTGCCGTAAAGCTCTGCCCATTTATCGCTGTGATATTCGTAGATGCCGCCCGGCACCTTGCGCTCGGGCGCCGTGGCCGCCGGCTGCTCGCTCTCATGCTTGGCCGCATCGGACGGAGTTTGACCGGACGCCGAAGCCTTCGCATCTGGACCTTGTGATGAGGTCTTTGCCGGTGGCGGGCGATCGCGCAGCGCAATTCGATCGTTCAGGCCAAGCATGACGACAACAGCAGCCGGATTTTCGGGCGCCAGCAGGTCCTTGAGGGTTTGCGACCAGTCCTGCACCTCGCCGCGCGCTGCCTCGTAGCGAATGAGTCCGGAATAGGGCCGGATTTTTCGGACGATGCCGATTTCCGGCGTGTCGGTGAACGCCTCCTCCAGTCCGTAGCCGAGCCAGTCGGCGAACGTGTCGCCAATCACGATGACCGTCGAAGTCGGCGGTGTTTCCACCTTGCGTGGCGGCGGCGGTTTTGTTGGTTCATAAGCCTGCGGCACACGCTGCTGATTGTTGAGATTGGGATTCAACAGGTTGCCTTGACCATTGCCCTGGCCGCGGTTGCCACCAAACGGGAACTGGAAGAAATCGCGGAATTGGACCAGCGCGACGCCGGGCCGCTCGGTAAATGCCGAACCGCTGCCGGAAAGCTGCGCACGCGCTGGAACCGCCAGCGTCAAGGCCGCTGTCCCAAGACCAAATCCAATTACCAATACCCGGGTTTTACATATCATTGCGGAGTCCGCTGAAAATGCCCACAAAACATGACGCGATTTGGCACTATTCCGCTTAGTGGGCGCAAGCCACGCATATATCGATGAAAGATGTCAATGTGAGGGTGCAGGCATCCTTACCACGCCCGGAACGTCGTGCGCTTTCCTGATCTGACCGGCCGATCGCAGCGGCGTGGCGCAGTTATTTTTCGCTTGGTGATTGGCGCGCTAAGTCAGTTAAGTCCTTCGTTTTGTTGAAAATGATTTCGGTATTCCGGAGCGCCCACATTCCGCCGCAAGTTATTTTCAATTCGATGCCGCGATGCGGCATTCTTCAGATGGCGGTTCCTTGAGAACGTCCGTGTCAGCAGACGCGATCTGTGATATGATTTTTTGGTGCACAAATGGCCCGCATCCAAAGGATGCACGGCGGCTCTTTGCACCAAAAAAACGCGGGCGGAAGCCCACGACAAAAATTCAAAATCCGGGAGGAAATCATGCAACGACGCGAATTGCTGAAATACGCCGGCGCGACGGTGCTGGCGGCGCCATTTGTACGCGCTGCGAAGGCGGACACGGGACCGATCAAAGTCGGCGTGGTTGGAGCAAAAACCGGCCCGCTGGCTCCGGGCGCGGCGGTAACGCACTTTCCGCCGTGGCGACTTTGGGCGCACGAGGTCAACCAGGCGGGCGGCCTCAAACTTAAAGATGGCCGGCGCAAGGTCGAGTTGATCGAATATGACGACCGCACGCAGCCGCCCGAAGCCATCAAGGCCGTGGAGCGCCTCGCCGCGGTGGACAAGGTCGATTGGATCGCCGGGCTCTACGGCACCGGCTTCAACGTCGCGGCGGTGCCGACTTTTGCCAAGCTCGGCTATCCGCAAATTCCGGTCGCATGCGTCACTGAGCTCGGGCCGCAGCTGGTCAAGAAATATCCGCTGCTGTTTTTCGGCAACGGCACGCTCACCCACTACAGCACGAGCGTGATTGATATCCTCAAGAAGTTCCGGGAAAGCGGCCAGATCGGCAACAAGGTCGCGATGGTCAACATCGCCGATGAGTACGGCATCGAAATCTCCAACATCAGCAAGTCGCAATTCCCGGCGGCCGGATTCGAAATCGTCTACAATAAATCATACCCGCTGGGTACGCAGGACTTGGCGCCGGTGATCAAGGGCGCGAAGGCGACCAATCCGGACGCGTTTATCGCCTGGTCCTATCCGCCGGACACTTTCGGCCTGACTGAGCAAGCCAAGATCGAAAACTTCGATGTAAGAGTGTACTTCAACGGCATCGGCTGCGCGTTCCCGAGTTATTACGGAAAATTCGGATCCGCGGCGGAGAACATTCTCGGCTGGGGCGGCGTACCGGACAGGCCAGACAGTCGCGCCTTCTACAAGATGTACAAGGAGGTTACCGGCGTCGATGCCGACTTCAATGGCAGCCCGCTGTACTACGCCAACAACCAGCTGCTGACGCAGGCGATCGAAGGCGTAGGAACGCTGGATCGCGAGGCCATTGCCGCCCACATCAAGAGCCACACCTACAAAACGCTGCTGGGCGAGTTCGACATGCGCAATCAATTGCTCAATCGGCTCTACACCGCAGGCCAGTGGCACAATGGATGGTTCCACGCGGTTGGCGGCGTCGGTTATCCCGCCTCCGACTATGTGCCGGCCAAGCTGAAGACCAGTTGGGCGTGAGCAATCCCGTCGGCTCGCCTGTGCGCCGTCGTTGAGTCGAAGACATCGGTCGCCGCAATCGTCCCCGACCGGAACAGGCCGGGGACGAAACGCCGCGACACCGCCGATTTTCTGAAATCCGCGAAGCTAAAAAGCCTGACCTAGGGAGACTTGAAATGCCTGTTCGTACCACCGTTGTCGGTTCCTGGTGGCTGCATCCGGAAATGGAAGAGGATCTGGCCCGTCATCATGCCGGCAAATGTTCCGCGCAGGAAAGCGAGGCTATCCTCAACCGCGCCGCAACGAAAGCGATCAAGGAACAACGCGAACTTGGCCTCGATGAATGGACCGGCGGCGAATACCACACCGACAATTTCATCCTGCACATCCATAAGATGATGACCGGATTCGAAATCGATAAGCCGCAGGCCGACGATGTGTTCGATTACGACGACATGACCCACGCCAGGATCGTCGGCAACATCGCCGCACCGCGCGGGCTTGGATATCTGGAAGCATTCCGCCGAGAAAAGAAGCTGCCGGGCGGCGTGAAGAAGGCCGCCGTCGTGGCGCCTTACGAAGTCTGCGTAGCCGGCCGCGACCAGATCGAAGCGCTCGCTCCGCAAGTCCCGGCGATCACCAAAATCGTCAACGCTGAATTGCGCGCGATGGCCGACGAGGGCTGTCCGAACGTGCAGCTCGACGCGCCGATCTTCGGCGGTGAAGTCAACATGGGGATGATGACCGCGCAGCAGGCTGCCGATTTGATTGCGCCGTGCTTTGAAGGCGTCAAGGCGAAGAAGTCGTTGCATTTTTGCAACGGCAATCTGCGCGGCCGGCCGATCTCGCACGCGCTGCATTGCGCGCCGTGGGTGGACATTCTGGAGCGCCTCGACGGTGTCGTCGACATAGCGGCCTTCGAGGTCAAATACTTCTTCCAGTGGATCGAGCGCGACGCGTTCAAGCGCATGCCGAAAAGCATGGAGCTGGCCGCCGGCATCGTCGATGAAGGCAGTTACTGGATCGAGACGCCGAAAAAAATCCGCGAGCGCATCGCCGACTGGGCCCGCGTGGTCGGCGAAGAACGGCTCTGGGTGTCGCCATCCTGCGGCTTTGGCCGGCATCCTTCCCGCAACAATCCGGTGCTGCGTGCGAAAGTCGAAAATATGGTCGAGGCCGCGCGCACACTTTAGCAAATGCAGCCCGCGACCACAGCATCGGCCCGCGGGCCAGGCCTGTCCTCGTAAAACCCGGCCAAGTGTCCGCTTTAGCCCGCAATGTCGGCGCGGCGCGTCGCAGCGTAGCAGTCGTTCACTGCAACACGAACTGCGTATTGCGCTTGATGAGGTCAAAGTCGATTTCAACGCCGAGGCCAGCTTTCATGGGCGCGTGAACCAAGCCGGCGCTGTCGATTTCCAAATCTTCAACTAGACCGAACTTGTTCGCGCTATCTGGCAGCAGCACCTCGAAGTACTCGCAATTTTTTATAGCCATAGCCGCATGGAGGTTTGCGACATTGTTCAGGGAGTTTCCGCCGTGATGAATCTCATAGTTCATGTGAAAGGCCTCGGCGAGATGAGCGCCCTTGATCACAGTCGTAATGCCGCCCTTAAAGGCAACATCGCCGCGCAGATAATCAGTCGCTTGGGCGATGATCCAGGGCCCATATTGTTCGAGACCGATGGACGGCAACTCGGTTGCCATAAGCGGGATGCGAAGCTGCTGGCGCAATTTGACGTAGTTGTAGATATCCCACTCGGAAAGTGGATCCTCAAACCAGTAAAAGTTAAGTTCTTCCAATGCGCGACCGACCCGTAGCGCGGTTGGATAATCGTAGCTCCAGGTGGCGTCGAACATCAGACAATAGTCGCCCCCCACTGCTTTGCGTACGCTCCGGCAAATGGAAATTTCCTTCGTCCACGGATGGCGAGCATGTATCTTGTAAGCTTGAACGCCCTGCGACATGCAGTGTAGCGCCTCTTCGCAATACTCGCTTTCAGAATTGTACGCCGGTGAGCTTGCATACGCTGGGATCGAATGCCTGTAGGAACCGAGTATCTGATGGATCGGCATGTTTGCCGCTTTTCCTGCAAGATCCCACAGGGCGACGTCGACGGCTCCCACGACACGAACGGACGTAGCTCGCACATTCGCCCAAAGCTTTTGGCCTATTCGCTCACGATCCAGCGGATCCTGACCGACCAACAATGGTTTCAAGATCCGGATTAAGAGATGGCCGTCGATATCCGCACTCCGAACTGCGCTGCCCAGGAAGGAATTCCCGGTTACCCCGTCATCGGTGACGATGGTCAGCAGCGCCAATAGCGATGTCCCGCCGAGCGCCGGAATCGTCAACCCATAGCTGATTGGTGGAAGTCCCTCCCAAGTAAAAAAGGTGAGCGTGACATCAGTGATTTTCATATGGTCTCCACGTCACGCGCGGTTTGCCCAGCAAGCGCACCTTTCGGCTCGGCCGTCAGCGTTTGCGCGTGCAGTTCAAACGGTGTCGGCGGGTCGCGACGCGAATACGGTGATGGCTGCGCGTTGATGTGTCCACAGCCTAGTCCTCAACCACGGCGACGATTTCAACTTCGACCAGAAATCCCGGGTTGGACAGCGCCGTGACGCCGATGAGTGTACTCGGCGACGGGCGGCTTGGATTCCACGGGACCGGCATCGCCCTGTCGCTCAGAACCTTCATGAACTCGGGCACGCCGACGACGTACATGCGGCGAAACACGACATTGTCCCACGTTGCTCCGGCGGCTTTGAGCTGGACGGTCAGCCCATCGAGCACCGCAAGATACTGGCCGCGGACATCGCCGGGATGAACCGGATGGTAATTTTCGTCAGCAGGCGTTTGCCCGGCGATGTAGATCAGTTTGGATGGCTTCTCGATCGTCAGCACGCGGGTGTAGTTCGGGTGCTTAAAGAGACCGGGCGGATTTATATATTTTCGCGGCATCACATTTCCCTTTGTTTCACGCCTTCGACATGGCGTCGTCGCGGACTGGCTAGCCGATAAACTTGTAAGGCCGCACCTGAGCTGGTCAGGGCTGCCGCAACCGGTCGAGCATCGAACTCGAAGCAAAACCGTCGGGTATCTGGCCCGATGCGATCTGAAAATTGCGAATGGCGACGCGCGTGCGCGGGCCAAGCAGCCCATCCGGGGCACCGACATCGAAGCCGCGGCGCGCCAGCAGCTGCTGCATCTCGTAGCGCTCCGCAATGGAGAGCGCGCGCTCGTCGCGCGGCCAGCTCGCGATGAACGGCGCACCGCCGGCGAGCCGGTCGGCCAGATGACCGATGGCGAGCGCGTAGGCCTCGGCGGGGTTGTATTTCATGATGACGCGGAAGTTCGGCAGCAGCAGGAAGGCAGGCCCGCGCACCCCCGCCGGCAGAAAGACATCGGCACGATCGGATAGCCGCGGAAATGGCTTGTCGTTCGCCCGCCTGATGCCGAGTGCCTGCCACTGCCCGACTGCCATCTGCCGCGAACGATCGGCGAGCAGATAATCGAAATTAGGCGGCAGGACGATCTCGTACCCCCAACTATCTCCGCTCGCCCAACCGTCTATTTTCAGATTGTTCGCCGTCGAACCAATGACGTCGGGAATCGAGTTCGACGACGTTACGCCGGCCGTCGCCGTCGAAGTCGACGGCAAAGCGCTTGAAGGAGGTCGGCATGAACTGCGTCGGTCCGAAGGCGCCGGCCCAGGAACCAACCAGACGATCCGGCGCAACATCGCCACGCTGCAGGATTTCCAGCGCCGACAAAAACTCTTCGCGGAAATAGTCACGGCGGCGGCCGACGCAGGCGAGCGTCGCGGTCGAGCGGAGTACCGAGCGGTCGCCGCCCATGGTGCCGTAGTTCGATTCGACACCCCAGATCGCCGCGACGATGTGGCGATCGACGCCATAAGTGTGCTCGGCAGCAGCGAAAACTGGAGCGTATTGCGTCAACACCTCACGCCCGCGTGCGATGCGATCGTCGCTGACCAGCAGATCGAGATAGTCCCAGGTCGATTTGTTGAACTCCGGCTGGGCGTCGAGCAGATCCATGATGCTCAGGTCCGGCGTGAGCCCGGCGGTGTAGTGCTCGAAATTAGCTCGTGTAACGCCGCGGCGTTCGGCTTGTGGCCACAGCGCCGCGAGGCAATTGCCGAAATCTGCGGCGGCCGCGCGGATCGCGTCCGCGGTCATCAACGGGTTGCCTGACGCACCCGATTGGCCGCTCCACTCGGGCGCCCCATTGGTCGAGCCTGGAACCGTCGAACTCGACGACGGTTGGAGCAATCGCGTCAGCCAGTTGCCGGGCTTATCTTGCGCCAGCGCCCCACCGGACGCGGCGACCGCAATGAGAGAAGCGGCAACGAGACGAAGGATTGGCGCGGAAATTGCCATGAACGATCTTTAGAAGGATGATCTTTAGACGGATGATCTCTAGCGGTTTTCTTTTAACGTCGATTTCGGTGTGTTGGGGGTGGGAATGAACATCTGTTATGTTACCACAGCTTTAATGTCGGGGCTTTTCGCAACCGGCTTGCAAATGGCTCCGTTCACCGACCGGCAACGTCCGGGGGATAATACACTGAAGCAACCTTAACCTGCACCGATCCAAGGCTGCCTTTTTGCTTGCATCCTTTTTGCTTGCATGACGATTTAGGCAAGAAAGCGTCTCCCACCATCCGGCCCTTTGATCCCAAAAAGCAAAAACATGAAACCTATCCGTAAAGCCGTTTTCCCCGTCGCCGGGCTCGGGACCCGCTTCCTGCCGGCGACCAAGGCGATGCCGAAGGAAATGCTGCCGGTGGTCGACCGGCCGCTGATCCAGCACGTTGTCGATGAAGCCCGCGAAGCCGGCATCGAACATTTCATCTTCGTCACCGGGCGCAACAAGGGCGTCATCGAGGATCACTTCGACCGTCAGGTCGAACTGGAAATGACGCTGCTTGAACGGCAGAAGCAACAGGCGCTCGACCTGCTCCGGCATGATCTGCCGGCACCTGGAACAACCAGCTTTACACGCCAGCAGGAGCCGCTCGGTCTCGGCCACGCGGTGTGGTGCGCACGCGAACTGCTCGGCAACGAACCGTTCGCGCTGCTGTTGCCGGACGTGCTGGTTCAGCATGAGCGCGGGTGTCTGGCGCAGATGATGGATGCCGCACGCGAGATCGGTGAGCGGGCCAACATCGTCGCCGTCGAGGAGGTGCCATTCGAGCGGGTCGATCAATATGGCGTGGTCGGGGTAGGCGCAGTCAAAGGCAAGCTGTTCTCGATCACCAGCATGGTGGAGAAGCCGCCGCGGGAGCGGGCGCCGTCGAACTTGATCCTGACCGGCCGTTACATTTTGCAGCCCGAGATTCTCGATCTCCTGGCGACGCAGGACCGCGGCGCCGGTGGCGAGATTCAGCTCACCGATGCAATGATCGAACTTTCGCGGACCCAGCCGTTCTATGGTTTGAAATTCGATGGGCGCAGCTTCGATTGCGGCTCAAAGGTCGGCTTCCTTGCCGCCAACGTCTCATACGCGCTGGCGCGTGAGGACATCGCTCCCGGCTTTCGCGACGAGATCAAGAAAATCCTCGGCTAGCGCTGCCAGCGCAGGCCGAGCAGGATCGACGTCGCAGTGTAGGAGTTGCCGGGCTGCGAAGCGGTCTGCCAATCCTGCCGCAATTCCGTCCGCAGCCACCACTCGCGATTGAATTTGTAGATGGCGCCGATCGAGACAAAGTAGCGATTGTCGGTAAGTCCGGAGCCCGTGTAGTCGTCGGTACCGTAACCAAGCTTCATGACGCCGATGAGCCAAGTCCTAAACGCGTGATCGACCTCGAGGTTGAGGTCGCGGCTGAACTCGCCGGATGCGAAGTCGACCGTCGTCTCATAGACCTGCGAAGTGGCGGTAAGCTTGGCCGTCGTCAGCGCCGTCGCTTGCCAGATCAACGTACCGGCGGCGATCGGCCCGCTGATGTTCGGCAGCGTCGGATCCTGATAATTGCGCTCCAGATAACCAAGCGCCATTTCGCCGGTGACCGTTCCGAAAATATCGATCACACTGCCAAGTTTGACGGTGGTGCCGGTGGAGTCGCGCTGCAGTCCGTTGCGATCGAACTGTTCGTCGTGAATCCGCTCGTCCTCCTGTACTTCGACGAACGGCTTCATGCCCGGGTCTATTTCATAGCCGACCCGCAGGATGGCGGCATATTGGTCGAAGTTGCGGTCGGCATTGGACGCAGTTTGGCCGTTGGTGAGTAATGACTCGTCGTAGGTGGCGCGATCAATTGTGCCCTTGAGTGAAAACGAAAGCCGATTGAATTGTTGCGCCAGCCCGATCGTACCGCCAATGTCCTGGTTGATTGGCAGTTGAGCGAGCTCGGTCTGCAAGTTGGGGCTGCCGGGATTATCGGTCGCAACAATGATCCGATTTTCGAGCAGGATCTGCGTGTTGCGCGTCACGTCGATGGTGCCGTCGATTTTCGAATTGAGAAACGGGACGTTCAGCGACGGAACGAGACTGTTAGAGGCGTATTCGGTGTACGATCCAACGATGTCGGCGGTCAGCGAATGGCGTTCCCAGTCCGAGGCGACTTGCAGCTCCGGCGCCGCGACGAAATACGCGGATGCCGGGCCGGTCGGCGACCCATGCCCGGGATTGGTGCTGTAGACGCCTGACAGATCAACCGATGGCAACAGCAAAAATGATCCCGCACGGATGCCGACTGGCCCGAACGGATCGTTGCTTCCGATCGGCAAGGGCTTTTGCGGCAGCGTTCCCAGTGGGAAGGCGTTAAGCGGCAGCAACGTCGGCGCCGCCGTGGTGGCCGAATAGTCGAAATACTCGACCGGCGGAACCTGCAATTGCGCGCCGGGCCGGTTGGCGGCCGACAACGGATGCACTTCAGGCGGCGGATTGCTAATCGGCAGTTCGTCGGACGGCGGCGGTATGATTGCGCCGGGGCGTCTCGCCGCATTCTTTGGATAGACCTCGGGCAGCGGCGGATTTTGCGGTGGCGCAGCTGGCGGTGGAGTCGGCAGCGCGAACGTCGGCACTGGCGCAAACGTCGCGCTGGATTGCGACCCGGCTGCGGCTTTCTGCGCAGCGCGTTTTTTTCTTTTGCTTTTTGGCGTGTTGGTGGAATCGTAACCGGTGTCACCCTCGCCTAATCCACTGGGACTGCCGTAACTCGGAGTCGCTCCGATTCGCGACGGCGCGGTGAAGGCGTTGGTCGGCGGCGCTTGATTCGCAGGCGGCGTCGCCTGGCCCGGCTGTTGAAAGCGCGGCGGCGTTGCCGGGTTGCCTTGAAGCGAAGGCTGGAGCAGATCGCTCGGTGGGGAGGGCGGTGTTTGGGCCCAGGCCGGGAGTGCCGTTAGCGCAATAACGAGGGCGAGGAAACCGACCGCCCCCGCCGCCCCTCGACCGAGCATCGCGAGCGGGCGCAACGCCGCCAAGGCGCGCGCCATCCCCGCCGTCCGCCTCGCCTCGGGAACTGCCAAAGCCAACCACCGTCGCGGAGCAAGCCGGCGGACGGATTGTCCCGTGCAGCGGCCGCGCGATGGCCGGCACGGACCCGCCTAGCGGCGCCCCGAATGGTTAACGGAATTAGAACGGCTATGGTTAACGAGAGGTTGATTTTGGCGGCGAGAGCGGAACGCCGAGGCCCTCAACACCGCGAAAGCGCAAGATTTCCCGCCTAAGCGGGAATGCGCGGGAGATAAATCCGACCGCGAGCCATCACACCCAGCCTTTGAGCTCGCGCATCGCCAGTTGCCAGATCATCAGCATCCCGGCCTCGCTGTCGTTGAGGCAGGGTATGGCAGCGAAGTTCTGACCGCCGTAGCGCTTGAAGACTTTCGCATTCTCGACCGCGATTTCTTCCAGCGTTTCGAGACAATCGGCGGAGAAACCCGGCGTAATCACAACCAGGTTTTTTATGCCCTTCTTGGCTAGCGCCTTCACCGTCTGGATGGTGTACGGCTGGAGCCAGCGGCTGCGGCCGAAGCGGGACTGATACGTCATCACCAGCTTGGAGTCGTCGAACTTGAGCTGTTCGCGTAACAGCTGCGTGGTCCGGGCGCATTGACTCCCGTACGGATCGCCCTTGCGCACATAGTCCTGTGGCATCCCATGATACGACGCGACGATGACGTCCGGTTCGAACGGGAGCGCCTTCAGCTCGGCTTTGAGCGACGACGCCAGCACCTCGATGTAATAGGGATCGTCGTAATACGCCGGCATGATGCGGAGCGCCGGCTGCCGGCGCAACCCCATCAGGAAGCGGAACACCTCGTCGCAGACCGTCGCCGTCGTCGGCGCGGCATATTGCGGGTAGAGCGGCATCACCAGTATGCGATCGCAGCCGCGGCCGACCAACGCTTCAAGGCGTGATGCGATTGAAGGCTGCGCATAACGCATCGCCCAATCAACAATGACGTGTTTGCCAAGCGGCTCGAGAATGCCCGAGAGCTTTTCCGCTTGCGACCGGGTGATCGTCTTAAGCGGCGACTCGTCCTTCTCGTTGTTCCAGATCTTTTTGTAGTCGTGGGCTTTGCGCCGCGAGCGCAGAGGCAGAATGATGCCATGAAGGACAAACTTCCACAGCATCGAATTGTTTTCGATCACGCGCGGATCGGTGAGGAATTCTTTCAGGTAACGACGGATCGCGCGCGGCTCGGCGGCATCTGGCGTGCCCAGATTGACGATGAGCACGCCGATTCCGGATGTGGTCGGCATAGCCTCGGCAAACGCACCGGCGCTTGCTGCTGGCTTGGCGGCCGCTGCGGAAGGAGACGCGGACGTCGTTGCTTCGAGCGGTGCGGCTGCCGGCTGTTCGGCTAAAGTGGGAGGCTCGGCAGGGATAAACGCGGGAACCTCCATCGGAGCCTCGACCGGCAAAAATGCAGAAAGCTCAACCGGCGCGTCGGTTACCGCCGGAAGCGTCCTGTCGGGAGACTCTGCTCCGGGACCCTCGGGCGGTGCAAGCGACGGCGCAACATTTGGGCTCTCCACCTGTTGCGACAGTTTCGTGAACTCGTCGCCGGACTTGCCTGCGGTCCCCAGGCTTGAAGGTCTATCGCTCATCGGCCCAACATAAGCGATCAGAGGCCGGCTTGCATGTGGGCTCACGCCACATCGTAAACGCGTTTTCGCTGCGTTCACTGTTGGATTTACGCGAGAACCCTTACGACCGCGCGGCTTTTACTTGTCGAACCTCATAATAGCCTCATTCGCGGGACTGGTGGGCGCCATTGCGTACAATCTTGGCGCTAACAATGGAAAACAACATCATGGTTCGCAGTCTTTGCCTCGCCTCAGCCCTTTTGCTCCTCACCACCCCCGGCTGGACGCAATCGCCCGACAGCAATTCAGCCGAGGCAAGAGCGTGTCGCGGCGACGCACATCGCTTTTGCCGCGACGCGCTTCCCGACGAATTTCGCGTGGCGTCCTGCCTACAGGAGCATCGCGACCGATTGAGCCGGGCGTGCCGCGCCGTCCTCGACGGCCACGGGATGTGATGCTCCATTCCGGGGCGCGGCCGCACCGCAAACCGGACGTGACCGAATTACTCCGCGGCTTTGAGCAACACCGGGGATCCGCTGTTGAACTGTTCAAACAACGCGGCCTCGTCCGCCTTTGCTGCAGTGAGGTGGCGTTGTTTGACGTGGCCGAAACCGCGGATTTTTTCCGGTATCGCTGCAAGTCCGACGGCAAGGTGGTGGTTATCCGGCGTCAGCGCGGCGAGCACCTGGTTGAGCATGGCTTCGTAGTCTTCGATCAGCTTGCGCTCGGTGCGGCGTTCCAGCGAGCGGCCAAACGGATCGAACGCCGTGCCGCGGAGGAATTTAAGCTTCGCCAGCAATCGGAACGCCGGCATTAGCCACGGACCGAAACTCATCTTGCGCGGCAACCGTGTGGTCTTGTCACGGCGTGCCAAGAGCGGCGGAGCGAGATGGAATTCCAGTCGCAGTTTCTCGCCGGAGAACGCGCTTTCTACCTGCTGCAAAAACGCGCCGTCGGTGTAGAGCCGCGCCACCTCGTATTCGTCCTTATAGGCCATCAGCTTGAACAGATAGCGCGCCACCGCGTCGGACAGCTCGCTTTTACCGGGTGTGCGCGCGGCCTCAGCCGCCTGGACACGTTCGACAAGGGCCCGATAGCGCGCCGCATAGGCGGCATCCTGATAGTCGGTGAGAAATTTTACCCGACGATCGACGGTTTCAGCAAACGACTCAGACAAATGCCGTGCGTCACTCGTTGCCGCGGCGGCCGGCTGCGCCAGCTTTTCGACAATTGCCCGATCTATCGCCGCGCGGCGGCCCCAATGAAACGCGGCCTTGTTCATAGCGACGGCTTCGCCGTTCAGCTCGATCGCCTTCTCGATAGAAGCCGCCGAAAGCGGGATCGCGCCGAGTTGATAGGCATAGCCGACGAGGAACATGTTGCTGCCGAGCGATTGCCCGAACAGCGCGGTCGCGATCCGCGACGCATCGATGAAATGGGTCTTGTCGGGGCCGGCGTCGGCCATGATGGTCCGCTTCAGCCGCTCGGTCGGCAGCGAGAAGTCGGCGTTGCGGGTGAATTCGCCCGGCAGGAATTCGGCGGTGTTCACCACCATCTCGGTTGCGCCGGGTTTGACCGCCGCCAGAATCTTGCGCGTGCCGGCGACCACAATGTCGCCGCCAAGGACGAGATCGGCGCGCCCGGCAGCTACCCGGATGGCGTGAATGTCTTCCGGCTTTTCCGCAAAGCGGATGTAGCTGAACACCGCTCCGCCCTTTTGCGCGAGGCCGGCCATGTCGAGCACGCCGACACCGCGGCCTTCGAGATGCGCCGCCATGCCGAGGATACCGCCGATCGTCACAATGCCGGTGCCGCCGACCCCGGTGACGATAATGTTGTAGGTCTGAGAAATCGCCGGCAGCATCGGATCCGGAAGATCCGGCAGGTCGTGATCGGCAGCGACGCCGGTGCCTTTCTTCAACAGGGCGCCATGCACGGTGACGAACGACGGGCAGAAGCCCTTAACGCAGGAAAAATCCTTGTTGCAGCTCGATTGGTCGATGGTGCGCTTTCTTCCCCACTCGGTTTCGAGCGGCTGCACCGACACGCAATTCGACTTCACACCGCAATCGCCGCAGCCTTCGCAGACGAGTTCGTTGATGATGACCCGTTTGTCGGGATCAGGAAATGTGTGGCGTTTTCTGCGCCGGCGCTTTTCCGCGGCGCAGGTCTGATCGTAGATCATCACCGTAACGCCCGGAATTTCAGCCAGCGATTTTTGCACCTCCATCAGATCGTCGCGGTGATGGACGGTGAGACCCGACGGCCACGAGACATCGGGCGGATATTTGTCGGGCTCGTCGGTGACCACGACCACGCGTTCGGCGCCTTCGGCGGCGACCTGGCGCGCGACTTGCGGCACGGTGAGGCCGCCGTCATTGGCTTGTCCGCCCGTCATCGCGACCGCATCGTTGAACAAGATCTTGTAAGTGATGTTGGTTTTCGAGGCGATTGCGGCGCGGATCGCCATGTAGCCGGAATGATTGTAGGTGCCGTCGCCGAGATTCTGGAACACGTGATTGCGGGTGGAGAACGGCGCTTCGCCGACCCAGTTCGCTCCCTCACCGCCCATTTGCGTGTAGCCGAGCGTCGAGCGATCCATCCACTGCGCCATGAAATGGCAGCCGATGCCCGCGTAGGCACGCATCCCTTCGGGCACAACGGTCGACGAATTGTGCGGACAACCGGAACAGAAATACGGAATGCGCTGGGCGATATCGCGCGTCTCTGCCGCGATCCGCTGCACCTCCTTCAAGCGCGCGACGCGCTGCGTAAGCTCGTCGTTGCGATGATACTTGAGCAGCCGCTCGCCGATGCAGACCGCTACGTCGTTGGCATCGAGCGCGCCTTTGACCGGAAACAGCCAGTTGCCCTCTTCGTCGCGTTTGCCGATGCACACCGGCTGGTTGGCCGTTCCGTATAGTTCCTCGCGGACCTGCACTTCGATGAGCGAGCGCTTCTCCTCGACGACGATGATCAGATCGAGACCGGCGGCGAACTCGGCCAGTTCCCGCCGGCTGATCGGCCACGGACAGCCGACCTTGTAGAGCCGGATGCCGAGCTGGTTGCATTTGATTTCGTCGATGCCGAGTTCGTCGAATGCCTGACGGACGTCGAGATAGCTCTTGCCGGTGGTAATGATGCCGATCTTGGGCTCGCGCCCGCCCGACGTTATGGTGTGGTTGATCTTGTTGGCGCGGAGAAACGCCAGCATGGCGTCGCGTTTGTAATCGTGCAGCCGCGCTTCCTGCGCCAGGATCGGATCGTTCAGCCGGATATTGAGGCCGCCGGGCGGCATGACGAAATCGGTCGGAGTGACGATGTTGATCCGATCGAAGCTCGCATCGATCGTGGCCGTCGACTCGATCGTCTCGTGCATCGTCTTAAGCGCCACCCAGGAGCCGGTGAAGCGCGACATCGCCCACCCGTACAGGCCGTAATCGAGAACCTCCTGCACTCCGGCGGGATTCAGGATCGGAATCATCACATCGATGAAGTGATATTCGGATTGATGCGCGGTGGTCGAAGACTCCGCGGTGTGGTCGTCACCCATCAGCGCCAGAACGCCGCCGTTCTTCGAGGTGCCGGCTAAATTGGCGTGGCGGAAAACGTCGCCGGTGCGATCGACGCCGGGACCTTTGCCGTACCACATGCCAAATACGCCATCGAACTTGCCCTCGCCGCGCAGTTCCGCCTGCTGCGTGCCCCAGATTGCGGTCGCGGCGAGATCCTCGTTGATGCCGCCCTGAAAGCGAATGTCGCTTTTGCGCAGGAACGGTTCGGCGCGCTGGAACTGGCCGTCGAGCCCGCCCAGCGGCGAACCGCGATAGCCGGTGACGTAGCCCGCGGTGTTGAGCCCGTTGCGCCGGTCGAGCTCCTTCTGCATCAGGCACAGGCGCACCAGCGCCTGGAAGCCGGTGACGAAGACATGGCGGTGGCCGAGGTCGTATTTGTCGTTGAGCTTGACGTCGCGCAGCGCCATCGGGGGTGGCCTTCAACTGTGACGAGCCAGTTTGCCCCGATGGCCTCGATTCTGCCAGAGGGCGCTCTATTACCGTTATATAGAGCTAGTACGATGGATTTGAAGTTCCCGCCATCCTTGCCGCTAGCTCGTGTAGGAACGTCAAATCCGCCGTACTAAAGGCGCTGCGCGCCCTACTCCACCGCTTCGAACCGGTAGTAGTTCGCGAACCGCAGCAGCGGCTCGTCGGCGAGCACAAACAATTGTGCGTCTGAGGTCGCTTGATGGCTGATGGCATGCCAACCCGGGGCGACGAAAGTGTCGCCGCGCTGCCAGAAGAAGCGCTTGTCGCCGACCGTTGTTTCGCCAGCACCTTCGGCGACGTGAAAGACGGTGTTGGCCGTGGTGCGATAGCGCCGGGTCTTGGTGCCGGAGGTTAATCGCTCCATCGACAGGCCCATCGGCGGCATGTCAGGCGCAGCGAGCGTGATGCGCGCGCCGTGGAAACCTTCGGCGTCGGGCGCCGCAGCATCAAGGCCTCGCAAAATATCCTCGCGCTTGAAACGGAACGGAGAGCTCGCCACCACGCGCTCAACGTTCTCATATTTTTGCGGATACTCCTGGTAGAACATCGGCTCGAGCAAATGGGTGAGCGGAACGTCGAGGCCGTCGAACCAATACGCTGGCGCACTGCCGTCGTGGCCGTGGCCGTGCCAGCACCAGCCGGGCGTGAGCACCACGTCGCCGGTCTCCATCGGCATTTTCTGGCCGTTGACGATGGAGAACGACCCTTTGCCATCGACGATGACGCGGAGCGCATGGGACGAGTGCCGGTGCGAGGGTGCGACCTCGCCGGGCAGGATCATCTGATAGGCGCAGACCAGCGTGCGCGTCGTCTCAAAATTGGTGCCCGGCGCTGGATTGCGCATTACCAAATTACGTCGCTCAGCAAGAGAAACGTCGATCAGCCGGCCTGCGGCGTCGAGCCCGGCCTTGGCGTCCTCATAGCTCCAGTGCGCCGGGCTGAACTTCGGTCGCGGCTCGCCCCACATGATCGGATTTTTGCGCGGGACCCAGCCGGGTGTAAAATTGCGCTCGCCGGCGGCTTCATAAAGCGTGTCGAGCGTCGGGATATCACGGCCCGAAAGGCCGGGCGCGAGGGCGGCGCCGGCGGCAACAGTGGCTGTACTTGCAGACATTGGAAGTCTCCCCTTTGTTCAGTGCCTGAAATGAGGCATCACTTCGCGTGCGAATAGCGTGATCGATTGGCTGGCTTCAGGCTCCGGTATTACACCGAAGTTCACCTGCAGCGAGGCGGATTCAAAGCCGCCGACCTCTGCATCGTAGGCTGCGATGGACCTGAGGATATCGTCCGGTGTGCCGATCCAGGCCGAGCCTTTCTCGACCTGCGATTCAAACGTCTCGTTGGAGATCATCTCGATCATCTTCTGGTAGTTCGGATAATCCTTCGACGACACCCCAGACATCCAGTCCGACGCGGCGTTGACGATGGACTTCAGATAAACATTCAGCGGTTCGCGGGCGACCGCCGCGGCCTTGTCGCGGGTGTCGGCGCAGTACATGTGGAACGCCAGCATGACTCTGCCGCGCCCAGGGTGGCCCGCCGCCGCCCACGCAGCACGATAGACTTTCAGAAGCTCGCTCATGTGGGCACCGGCCAGCGGGATGCCCATAAGGTGGTGGCCGAGGCGGCCGGCATTCTCGAACGAATCCCTGGTCGACAGCGCGGCGATCCAGAATGGTGGCCGTGGCTTTTGCGTCGGGCGCGGAAGCGACGTTACCTTCTCGAAACTGTGGAAGCGGCCCCGCGCGGTGACGTCCTCCTCCTCGAGCAGGCGGCCGATTTGCTCGACGCCCTCGTCAAAACGAAGGCGGCTCTCGTCCATCGAAATGCCGAAGCGGGCAAACTCGTGCGGTAAAAACGCGCGCGCGAAGCCGATTTCCACGCGGCCCTGAGAGATCGCATCGACCATGCCGATCTGGCCGGCGAGTTTTAATGGACTGTTGAAGACCGGCAGGACGGCGCCGGTGATCAATCGCATGCTGCGCGTAACCGCGGCGGCGGCGCTCAGGAAGATCAGCGGGTCGGGACTGTAGCCGCCGTAAGGGTGAAAATAATGCTCAACGGTGCGCACGTTGGCATAGCCGAGTTGCTCCGCCAGTTGCGTGAGCTGCAGCGCCTCACTCCAGTATTGCGCGGCCGATTTCTGGTCCGGACCGATCGAGGGGAAAAACTGGATGCCGAATTCCAAAATACTCCCTCCCCGCCCCAGATAATTTCCGGATGCGCTTTTTATTACGTATACATACAAAATAGCCATTATCAGAGGCTCGTGTCAAATGGCAAAAAGACATGGCGATTTTAATCATTCACGCCAAATTTGGTTCCTCAGAGGCGAACATTGCGGCTTCCCGAAGAACCCCCGATAAAGAAACTGAGTTGAAAGCAGCCATCACCTCTGTTATCATCGTACGTATACGTACTAATATTCTAACGTCAGCCAATTCAGTTTGACGGAAAAACAAGACTAGCTGCCCGGGACGCTGAGGGAGGGTACCGATGAAATCTCGCTTTAAACGAATACTGACGACGCACACCGGTTCGTTGCACCGCCCGTCAGACCTTGAAGAGATATTTCGCAAAAAACTTGCTCTAGAGAGCTACGACGAGGTGGCTTTTGAGAGCCGCTTGCGCACCAGCGTCGCGGAAATTGTGCAAAAGCAGGCGGAAATCGGCGTCGACATCATCGATGACGGAGAGTTCAGCAAAACCGATTTCTTCAGTTATGCGAAATACCGTCTTGATGGCATCGAAACACGGCCGATGGTTAAATCGGCCGCAAGCGACGCGCGTACTTCAAATGCATATCTCAATCCTGCGATAAAGTCGGTGATGTCATCGGCGGCTGTTCGCCAGCGGTTTGCGAAGTTCTACGCCGACACCGAGCCTTCTAGCGGAGCCGTATCTCCAGGAAGCGTCATCCAACTTTATATGCCGATCGGGACGGCCGTCGAAAAACCCGCCGTCTACACCGTAACGGGACCGCTCAAATATAAGGCCAAAGAGGTCAGACGCGACATCGAAAACTTGAAGGCGGCAACACAGGGCGTTGTCGTCGAGGACGTGTTCATGCCTGTGGTAGCGCCCGGCATGTTTGCGACCAGACATGTCAATGAATATTACGAGAGCGAGGAGGAGTATTACTTCGCGGTCGCCGATGCCTTGCACGATGAATATCAGCAAATCATCGATGCCGGCTTTCATGTCCAGATCGATGATGTCTCGCTCCCCGGCCGCTATCGGCTTCAGGTGCCATCCGATGGGCTGCCGGCATTTCAGCGCTGGTGCGATCTCGCGGTGGAGACCATCAATCGCTCCTTGCGAGGAATTCCGGCAGAAAAGGTCCGGTATCACCTATGCTGGTCGTCTCAGAACGTGCCCCACACAGACGACGCGCCTCTGGAGCATCTCTTACCCGCACTTCTGAAAATGAATGTACAGGGCTACCAAATAGAGGCGGCCAACGTGCGCCACGGGCATGATTGGAACGCCTGGTCGAATGTGAAGATTCCCGACGATAAGATCCTCATGCCGGGAGTGATCTGTCACGCGACAAACGTGATTGAACACCCAGACTATGTCGCAGAACTCATAGTTAAATACGCCAATATCGTCGGGCGCGAGCGCGTGGTCGCGGCTACCGATTGCGGCTTTCGTTGGCGGGTTCATCCTGACATCGCGTGGGCCAAGTTAGAAGCGCTCGTGGATGGAGCGCGGGTGGCGACCAAGAAACTGTGGCCGTCTTAATGGCTAACCTTTCGGCCGACGGATCTCCAGAAATCGTGCGAAAACGCTCCGCAATGAACATCAAGAAACGCGCTTCAGCCGAAATGGCTGAGGTCGAACAGTTCGCCAAAATCTTCGATCTAGAGCTGAAACCCGGGTTCCTGTTTCGGCGGCTCCATAACAGGGCGACTTCGCTCTTTCATAATTTTACCGGACAGCAGGATCTGACCCCGCGGCAGTTCGGTGCGTTACTGGCGCTGTTTCAAAACGGCCCCTTGACCCAAACAGTTTTGGCGAAGCGCCTATTCCTTGACCGCAGCACTTTGGGCGAAATGCTGCAGCGGATGGTCCAGCGGGGATTGGTTCACCGCCGCGTTCCCGACGATGATCGGCGAACCGCGGAGGTATCGATTGCGCCCGCGGGCAAACAAGCGATGCTGGCAATCGTTCGACACGCCGACGATGCGATGACGAAGCTGATTGAACCGCTGCCAGAGGAATATCGCCCTCTTTTTCTGAAATGTCTGTTGATACTTGCCAATGCTGAGCCACCTGTCTCTGATGCGGGACTGAAGGAGCGTGGCGCGGTTTAATTCCAGAGCTTAAGCCCAATAACCGAACAGGGGTGTGATGCATCTGTGCCGTTTCAATAATGACCGCCTCGGTCTGGTCGAAGGATCGGTCGTATTCGATGTCAGCGAGGCATTGCGCGTTTTGTCTACGCCCACATGGCCTTATCCCCCCGGCGATCCATTGATCCTCCATCTCGATGAAGTGCGCGCGGCGGCGCTTCAGGCCAAGGCCTCCGCGCCGCGGAAACCTCTCGGCCAGGTCACGCTGCACAGCCCGATCACCTGTCCGACCAAGATCATGGCCGCGCCGGCGAATTATCGGCTTCATGTGGAGATCGATGCACAGGACCCCGGCGTCCATCACGGCAAGCACCACCTCGAGATTGCCGGAGTTGAGCGGCCGGTCGAGAAGTTCGGCTTGTTCCTAAAAGCAAACTCCGCGATCGTCGGGCCCGCCGAAGGCGTGGCGCTGCATTGGCTCGATCGCCGCAACGACCATGAAGTAGAATTGTCCGTTGTGATCGGTCGCAAGGGAAAAAACATCCCGGCGGCACGCGCGCTTGAATATGTTGCGGGTTACATGGTCGGTCTCGACATCGTGGTCCGTGGTACGGAGGACCGGAGCTATCGCAAGTCGGCCGACAGCTACGCGGTGTTCGGTCCCTGGCTGACCACCGCGGACGAGATCGCCGATCCGCAAAACCTGACCTTCTGGCTTGAGGTCAACGGCCGGCCACAGCAACGCTCCTCGAGTGGGGCCATGACGGTCAAGATCGACGAGCTCATCGAGATCGCCTCGCGCGTCTACACGCTTTATCCCGGCGACATCATCATGACCGGAAGCCCCGAGGGCGTAAGTGCGCTCAAGCCGGGCGACCGGCTGCGCGCCGGCTGCGAGAAAATTGGCGAGATGACTCTTGATGTGCGCGCGGCGTAAATGATGCGAACGCCGCTATCGTCCTAGTTAGCCAAGCCGAACACGGTTTGCGGCGCGGCGAAACCAGCGACCGTATGCTCGCCGAGGCGGCGAAATTGATCCGGAAAGTGGCCGGCAAAATCCGCCGACGCCACGATGGTTTCGCCGAGTTTGGACGCGACCTTTTCCAGCCGCGCTGCAAGATTTACGGCCGGGCCGATGCAGGTGAAGTCGAGGCGGTTCCCGCCGCCGATATTGCCGTACATCACCTCGCCGACGTGCAGCGCGAGCCCAAAGCGTATCGGCTCGTCGTCCGCGCTGGTGCGCGGAAGTTCAACGACACGTTTTCGGACCTCAAGCGCGCCCGACAGCATGCGGCGGCACACTGCGCCGGTATCGCCGTCGCCGGTGATCGGAAAAATCGCCAACAATCCGTCGCCCATGAACTTAAGCACCTCGCCGCCGTGTTCGAGGATCGCCGGCACCTGGCATTCGAAATAGCGGTTGAGCCGATCGATCAAAGCCTGCGGCGGCAATTGCTCCGACAGCGTGGTAAATCCGCGCATGTCCGATAGCCAGATCGCGGCGCGGATGGCCTCTACATGACCGCGGCGGATCTTCCCTGAAAGAATCCGCTCGCCGGTCTGATGCCCGACGTAGGTGTCGATCAGGTTTCCGGCCGTGCGCCGCAACGCACGGATTTCGGCGACCCGCGCCAGTGGCGCGATGACGGCTTCGATATCTGCAAACTGCTTCGGCGTAAAACCACCGGGCATTTTGGTCGACCAGGTCGCCACGTGGATGGTGCCGTCGGTGAACAGCAACGGGAACGCGGCGTAATCGGTGCAGCCTTCATTACGAAGGTCCTGCAGAATGGCGAAGTCGGCCGGACAATCGGGGTCGGCGATGCGCCGGCGCAGCGGTTTGCGCGTCGCATAGACGGTGGTGAACGGGCTTTTCTGAAAGTCGTCGGTGTCAAGGATCGTAAACAACGCATTCGACGTGGTCACGCCAGTGTCGGCCTGCCACAGAAACCGGCGGCCCATGACGTCCGGGTGCAGCGTGGTGACGAACACCGCGACCCGCCACAGCGGTATACCGCTTTCGACCAGGCGCTCGCAGAGTTGCGCCAAAACATCTTCGGAATTCGGACCCGAGATCGCACCGCCGACAAGCCACTCGGTGATCTCGCGAATGTCGCTCATCGGAGCCGGCGCCTACGCCTTGGCGCTCGGCCGCGCCGAAACCTGCGCGTGCCAGCGGCGCAAGTGGCCGCAGGTTTCGGGAACCGAAAGCTTGACCCACCGCGCGAAGTCGACCGCTATCAATGTCGTGATATCGGCAACGCTGTAACGTGCGCCGGCGACGAATTCATTTTGCGCCAGACGTGCGTCCATTTGCTCGAAAAAGCGCATGATGCGGGTGCGCCCGCGCTCGGCCAATGCCGGTATCTGCTCGTAGTCGTCCGGGCCGGGCAGCGCGCGCCCTTTGAGCCCGGGCGTTGCGTTGCGCAACGCTTCCATGCCGGCATACAAGCCGTTCCGCTCCGCCGTGCGCTGCCACGAGGCGATGACCGCTTTCTCCTCGGCGCTCTCGCCCATCAACGACGGCTGCGGCTGGATCGCCTCGAAGTAGACGCAGATGCCGATCGCATCGGTGAGCCGCGTGCCGTTGTCAAGTTCGAGCACTGGCACCGTCGTATCGGGATTGATGGCGCGAAACTCAGGCGTCAGTTGCTCGTTGTTGCGCAAATCCACCTGTACCGTCGGCACGGTGATGCCCTTCTCGGCAAGGAAAATGCGCACTCGGCGCGGGCTCGGAGCAGTCGTACAGTCATAAAACTTCATATAGCGGTTCCTCACTGGGAACGGGTGCGCCCGGGATCAGAAGAACGGCAGATGCGGATCGCGCGGCAGACCAAATTCCAGGCGGCCGAAATGCGAAAAACCCTGTTCGGGATTGAGCGCAACATGCATGGCGGCGAAATGAATATCGCGCCACGCGCGCTGGATCGGATGCGAGGCGGCAAAACCGGCGGTGCCGCTCATCGCCATGAGCGTGTCGATCACGCCGACGCAAAATTCCGCCACCCGCACGCAGTCGCGCATCGTCCGCGCCCGCACGTTCAAGGACGGCGGCACCGGCGCTTGTGCCACCTCGAGCGCGCGGCGGAGCAGAAGCTCGGCGGCATCGAGATCAGCCGCGGCGCGCGCCAGGCGGACCTGGATGCTGGTGAGTTCGGCAAGCGCCGCCCCGCCTCGGCCGGCGCTCCGGCACTTGGTCCATTCGCGGAACATTTCGTAAGCGCCGAGCGCGGCGCCCAGCATCGGAATCGTGAACGTCAGCGGCGCGTAACTGATCCACGGCGCGCGATAGATCGGGTGCGAGTGCAGCCTTCCGCCCGGGGTCTTGCCTTCTCGCGCGTCGGACAACGCGAGCGTGTGACTCTCAGGAACATAAACGTCGTCGCACACGATGGTATTGCTGCCGGTCGCCTGCATGGCGCTGGTGAACCAGGTATCCTTGACCTTGAAATGCTTCGGCCCGATCAGAAAGAATTTCGCCTCCACCCCACCGCCGGGCGCGTCGACCAAACAGCCCACCATCACCCATTGGCTGTGATTGACGCCGCTGGCGAACGGAAATTCACCGGAAATACGATATCCGCCCTCGGCCGTCGCCACGCGGCCGATCGGCTGGATCGAAGCTGCGATCGAGATATCGAGCCCATCGACCCAGACGTCTTGCTGCGCCGGTTCCGGAAACTGGCTGACATAGTGGGGGTGATGAATCATCAGACTGGCGCACCAGCCGTGGGAGGCGTCCGCCTTGGCGATCTCGCGCACGACCTCGAACCAGGTGTCGAGGTCGAGGCCGTAGCCGCCGAACCGCGGCGGGATGAGAATGCGGGTAATGCCGGCGCCAAGAAGCGCGTCAACCGATTCCTTCGGTAGCGTGCGCGCTTGCTCAGCTGCGGCGGCGCGGTCGCGAAAACCCGCGGTCAATTCGCGCACGCGCGTCAATACCGCCTTATGGGTGTTGCTGGCCGGCGGCTCATTCGTTCGTGTCATTGGAGTCCGGACTGCGCTTCGGTCATTCATTGCATTTATGGCCCGGAAAATCCTTCCGGCGCGGCTTCCTCCCAAAGCACATTCTTATCGATAAAAGCAAAGCAGCGCATAAGCAATTCTTCAGTAAAGCGTGTGCGGCGCGATTCATTGCGGCATCGTCCAGGGGAACCTATTGTCTCTGGCGCGACGGCGATTTCAACATCGCCTGCAACTCACGTTAGCCACGAGGCGAAGTGATGGCCAATTTTACTCCGATTTCCGCCGCCATTGGTGGCGCACTGATCGGGCTTTCCGCCGTTTTGCTGATGCTGCTCAACGGCCGCATCGCCGGTATCACCGGAATCGCAGCGGGCATCCTCGATCCGCTGAGCGGCGATCGCGGCTGGCGCGCCACGTTTGTTGTCGGGCTGATTGCCGCGCCGCTCTCAGCCTTGCTGCTCGGTTATTCCCTGCCGATTGTGCAGATGCCTGCGAGCTACATCACCATCGCGGCCGCCGGCCTTCTCGTCGGCTTTGGCACGAGGCTCAGTAACGGCTGCACATCCGGACACGGCATCTGCGGCATTGCGCGGCTATCGCCGCGATCGATCATCGCCACCGGCATTTTCATGGTCGCGGCGATGATTGCCGTCGCGGTGACGCGGCACGGCTTTGGAGGCTGAACCCATGCGCGCACTGGCAAGTCTCGTTTGCGGTTTCATCTTCGGCTGGGGCCTGTTCCTCTCCGGCATGCTGCTGCCGACCAAAGTTCTGGGCTTCCTTGATGTCCTCGCCATCCCCAGCGGCAATTGGGATCCGAGCCTCGCCGTGGTCATGGCGGTCGGGCTTGCGGTCACCGCTGCCGGCTATGCATGGCTGCGCCCGCGCACGCCGGTGTTTGAATCGCAACTTCAATGGCCGACGCAAACGGCGATCGATACGCCGCTCGTCGCCGGCTCAATTCTGTTTGGAATCGGTTGGGGCCTGGCGGGACTTTGCCCGGGACCGGCGATCGAGAACCTCGCGACCTTGTCCCCCGGCGTGATCGTCTTCGTCATCGCCATGGGGATCGGCATGGCCGCGCATAATTTCTGGCAGGCGCGCAGCGCGGCGCCGGCCGCGCAGACGCTCGCGCATGCGAGTGCAACCGACGGTTAGTTTGACTGCGTTATGGTGAAGCCCCGCACTTCGATCTGTTAGATCACGCGGCCGCCATTAAACGGTCGGCGCGGGTCTGCATCAGCGGTTGAATGAACCGGCCGAACTGTTCAATGCCGATAACGAAGTCGTCGAAGGTCAGCATCAGGCCTTTGGTGCCCGGAACACATGCCGCTTCGTCGAGCAACCGCGCGACAGCGGCGTATGAGCCGACCAGCGTGCCCATGTTGAAATTGACGGCTTGTTCGGGAAGATTAATCGTCGCCGCGGTAGAGCTTGAGGCAGCCGTTTTGTCCTGGCTGCCCTGATCCGCCATCCAGGCGAGCGCGTCGACGTCCACGCCGTCTTTGTATTTTTGCCATTTTGCGAATGCCGCCTGGTCGGTCTCGTCGGCGATCACCATGAACAGCACATAGGCGCCGACATCACGGCCGGTCTTCTCGACCGCACTGACCAGCCGCTGATTTGCCGCGGTATGAGCCGACGGCGTATTGACGCCAGTGGCGAGCAAGAAGTTGTAATCGGTGTATTTCGCGGCGAAATCCATGCCGGTCGGGCTTTGGCCAGCGGCAACGATCTTCACCTTGCCGGCCGGCGTTGGCCTCATCCGGCAATCGTTCATGGTGAAATGCTTGCCCTTGAAATTGGAAACGCCGTTCGCCCAGAGTTCGTTCATCACCTGAACGTACTCGGCCGCATACTCGTAGCGGTATCCGAAATATTGGTCGCCCGGCCAAAGGCCCATTTGATCGTACTCGGCCTTCTGCCAGCCACTCACAATGTTGATTCCGAACCGGCCGCCGGAAATCGAGTCGATGGTGGTCGCCATGCGCGCCACCATCGCCGGCGGTAGCGTGAGAATGGCGGTTGAAGCGAACAGCTTGATCTTTGAGGTGACGGCGGCGAGGCCGGCCATCAGCGTCAACGATTCGAGATTGTAGTCCCAGAATTCGGTTTTGCCGCCGAAGCCGCGCAGCTTGATCATCGAGAGCACAAAGTCGAGGCCATAGTGCTCGGCGCGCTGAACGATTACCTTGTTCAAATCAAACGTCGGTTTGTACTGCGGAGACGTGTTCGAAATGATCCAGCCGTTATTTCCGATCGGTATGAAAACGCCCATATCCATTGCCGCGAAGCTCCGTCCGGCTGACGACACGCGAGAGGTTTCCGCAGCGCCATCCGTGGGGCGCGCCCCTCGCCACACGCACACTTCGTGCCAAGTCCGAAGGCATTTCGCAGCTTGATTTTGTGGGGTTTCACGCCGCGCAAGGGCCAGCAGGACGAGCGCCAAGGGCTTTCGCGGCGCGGCGCAGGTTGGGTGCCTTCAGATCAGGCGGCGGCCTGCACAAATCTTGTGATCTATTTGTTCCGGAAGTGCGGCATCACCTCGGAGACAAATAGCTCCAGAGACCGGGCACTCTGCTCAAAGGTCAGATTGCCATAGGCGAAACGCGTGATGAAATAATTGGCGCCCGTCACCTCGAGCTGGCGCGCGATCTCGTCGCGCATGGTGCGCGGCGAGCCGGTAATGATGCGGCCGGCATCGCGGACGAGAACATCATCAATCCTCGGCGACGGCCGCGGATCGTACTTCGCCCAAAGCCAGGCGTACTTTTCGAACCACGCCGTATAAGCTTCCTCGCCCTCCTTGCGGGCGACTTCATCGGTCTCGGCGAGATAAAGATGCCGGGCGATGCCGATCTTGGCGATCGGCCGCGACGCGTTTTCTTTGTTGGAAGCGCGGCCGCGCTTATAGGCATCGACCAGAACCTTGGCGCGCGGCGTCGGTGCGAGAAAAGCAACGTTGTGGTTCTGGCTGCCGGCCCAGGCTGCACCCTCCTCGGAGCCGGTGGCATACCAAAGCGGCGGATGCGGCCTCTGGTAAGGCCGCATCTCCATCGGCACGTTGAAGTACTTGAAGTATTGCCCGCGAAAATCGACGGTTTCGCGCGTCAGCGCCATCATCAGCACCTCGTAAGCCTCGTTGTAGATCGACTGACTTTCAAGGTGGTTGATGTTGTAGAACGCAAGCTCATAGGGCGAGATGCCGCGCCCGGCGCCGATGTCGAGCCGCCCCTTGCTGAGATGATCGAGCATGCACAGCTCCCCCGCGAGCCGCAGCGGATTGTACAGCGGCAGGATCAAGACCAGCGGCGCCAAACGAATTGACTTTGTGATGCGCGCGGCGGCGGACAGAAAGATCAGCGGCGATGGCGCAAGCCCAAGCGGCGTGAAATGATGCTCGGTAATGTGGAAGGTGCTGAAGCCGGCCTGGTCGAACAGCTCCATCAGTTTGAGGCGACCGTCGTAGGTCTCGTGCACCGGGACGTTCTGCCGGTCAAGATGATCGACGACGCCAAATTCGATCGCCATTGCGTAAACTCGTTTCTGCTTTGACCGGCGCGGATTAGGACTGGATGTGAATCAGGACTCTTTCGCGTCGATCAGCACGAAGGCGATGCGGCATGGCGCGGTGCCGCGATTGACCCAGGCGTGGTTGGTTCCCTGCTGAACGAGCACGTCGCCGGCTTTCAGATGAACTTCCGAATCGTCGAGCAGCATGTCGATCTCGCCGGACATCACGATCGCATAGTCGATGCTGCGAGTTCGATGCATGGCGGGATGGCGGGGCGCCCAACCTTTTGCGGGCATATGGTCAGCGCCGATGTTACGTGTCATGTGGTCGAGCGGCAACTTTGAGTTGTCGAACGGGTGGAAGTCGACGATGCGGAATATATTTCCGCCGGGCGGTGGCGGAATGCCGATCGTGCGATCGCCGCGATCCTGCGATCCGCTGATGTCGGCCGGCGTCGAGTCGCTAGTCCACAACAGCCACGACTTTATTCCGTTCTCGGCCTGCTCCCTGATTTTGGCCGGTGCGCCGTCGAACAGCACCACCGCTTTGCCGTCGGCCTCATGGCTGGTGACGACGCGTCGCACTTGGCTTTCCATTACGCTATTCCGTCCCTACGGAGTCTTGAAAGGTGCGCATCTAACAGACAGGGTCAATACACAGTCAAGGATGCGTTCGATAGTGTCTGCATTGCGTGGCGCGCTTGAATTGGCAGATCTTCAAGCCACCGTTAAACGCGCAGCGCTACGACCTGCCCACCGTCGGCGACGACGGTCGCCCCGGTCATGAAGCGGCCGGCGTCTGACGCCAGCAGCAATAGCGGCCCATCGAGGTCGCGGTCCTCACCGAAACGGCCCATCGGGATTTGCCGCTTCATCGCCGCGCCGCGTTCGCTCGCGAGATAGTCGCGGTTGATTTCGGTGACGATCCAGCCGGGAGCGATGGCGTTGACGCGAATGCCTTTGAACGCGAGTTCGATGGCCAGCGCCCTGGTAAGCTGGATTACACCAGCCTTGGCGGTGGCGTAGCTGGCGACGCCGTTGTCGGGGCTCATGCCGAGCACCGAGGCGATATTGATGATAGCGCCGCCTTTGCCGGCGGCGAGCATTCGGCGCGCCCCCTCTTGCGCCCAATAGAACACAGCGTCGAGATTGGTCGACAGTACGCGCCGCCAATCCTCCTCGGCGATTTCGACGGCGCGCTTCGACTGCACGATGCCGGCGTTGTTGACCAGAACCGTGACCACGCCGAAAGTTTTTTCCGCAGCATTGAACGCGCTCTGCATTGCTTCGCGATCGCGGACGTCAGCCTCGACCACAAGCGCTCGCGCGCCGGACTTCTCGATCTTCGCCTTCACTGCATCAAGGCGATCGGCGCGGCGCGCCACCAGCACGACCTCGGCGCCATTCTCCGCCAGCACCTCGGCGAACCGCACCCCGAGCCCACTCGACGCTCCGGTCACCAGCGCCACCTTGCCGGTGAGGTCGAAAATTTGTGCAGCGGTCATACGTCCTCCCTTGCGAAACCTCTCGCCCGTGAGCGGGTTTGCATCAGCACGCGGTTCCCGGAGAGGGACACAGTGCGGGAGCCTTTATGTCAAAGCCATTGATCGTGTCCATTCCACACCGGCTCGGCAAGGAAGAAGCACTCCGCCGTCTGAAAGCCGGCTTGGGGGAGTGCCAGCGCTAAGTTCGGCCACCTGTTCAGCGTTGAGGAGGAGATCTGGACCGGAGATCATCTGCAGTTTCGGGTGAGCACGCTTGGGCAAGTAGTCAGCGGCTCCCTCTGGGTCGCCGACGACCCCGTGCGCCTGGAAGTTCTTTTGCCGTGGCAGCTGGCAAAACACGCGGCGACCTTTCGCAGCCGCTGATCCACCGCGAAGGGACAATGCTGCTGGAGAAGAAATGAGCGGCCGAGCTTCCGTCAGCCTGCAAGAACGAAAGTGTCCGCGAGCCACGGAACCTTCGACCCCGGGAAAAGTTCAGGGTTTGGCAAGCCGGGGCCAATTCAAGCGAACGAGCGATGGAAAAGATGCTGGGATTGGGCCTCTGGGTGATCGTGACCCTTTACGCCGCGGTCGGCGTGTTTGGTGTTGTCTTCCACGACGTGCTCCCTGACACGCGACAGCTGACCGACGGATACGGCGTCAGCTACGTGACAACGGCGGCCTTGCGGACCACGAAGTAAGCGGTGTCATTCCGGCATTACCGCCCCACTCCAACCATCGAACATTGACGACCCCAATAACGGCCGCTTGACAGTTGGCCGCCCAGGCCTATACTTAACCACATGGTTAAGTTAAGTTCCGAGCCTTTGGATCGCACCTTCGCTGCGCTTGCCGACCCGACGCGGCGGGCTTTGGTGGCGCGGCTTGCCGAGCAACCGGACCTCTCCGTCAGTGCACTCGCCGAACCTTTCACGGTGTCGCTGCCGGCGATCATGAAACATCTCGACGTTTTGTCCGATGCCGGACTGGTCGCGCGCACCAAATCGGGCCGTACCGTCACCTGCCGCCTGAACGCTGCGCCCATGCAGAACGCCATCGCCTGGCTCAATCGCTACGAACGCTTCTGGTCGGAGGCGTTGCACCGCCTCGCCGCTTTCCTGGAGGAGGATGAATCATGTCCGTCGACACCGCCGTCAAACCAAGTCTCACCCTCAAGCGGCGGCTCCAAGCGCCACCTGCCAAAGTCTTCGCCGCCTGGACCGACCCGGAAAAAATAAAACGCTGGATGGGACCCGGCAACATCGTCACTGAGCGAGCGGTGAGCGACCCGCGCGCCGGCGGCCGCTATCGTATCGAGATGCGCTCGCCCGACGGCAAACCGCACAATGTCGGCGGGGTGTATCGCGAGGTTGTCGCCAACGAAAAGCTGGTTTTCACCTGGGCCTGGGACGCTGCGCCGCCCGATGACCCGTACGAGTCTTTGGTCACGGTGCTGTTCAAGGCGGACGGCGGCGGCACGTTGCTGACCGTTACGCACGAGAAGCTGTTCGACGAGGCATCACGCGACGGCCATGAGCACGGCTGGATCGGCGCGCTCGACAAGCTCGAGAAATTCGTCGCCTGAACGACACAACGCGGAACTACAAACTCAACACTATCCTGAACGCAAACCTGGAGGCGTACAATGACTTGGACACACGGTCAGTTTCACTGGAACGAACTGATGACGCGCGACGTGGAGAAAGCAAAAAAATTCTACGCCGAGACGATGGGCTGGAGCTACGACGCGATGCCGATGCCCGGCGGCGCTACCTATACGCTTGCCATGGCTGGCGGCAAGCCGGCCGGCGGCATCTTCGACATCAGCGGTCCCGAATATAAAGGCGTGCCCGAAAGCTGGATGCCATACATCGCCGTCGACAACGTCGACGAGCGCGTAAAAAAAGCAACTAAGGCCGGCGCCAAAGTGATGAAGCCGGCTTTCGACGTCCCCAACGTCGGCCGCATCGTGATCCTGCTCGAGCCCGGCGGCGCTGGGATTGGCTGGATGACCCCAACATCTTGATTGGCTGCATTGAGGAGGTGCGAAAATGGACCCGCACAAGATCGTCTCTCACGATGAATGGGTCGCGGCGCGGAAGGCGCATCTTGCCGAAGAGAAGGCCTTTACCCGCGCCCGCGACGCGTTAAGCCGCAAGCGCCGCGAGATGCCTTGGGAAAAAGTCGAAAAGAATTACGTGTTCGACGGCCCAAACGGCAAGGAGACGTTGGCCGACCTGTTCGGCGGCAAAGGCCAGCTCATCGTCTATCACTTCATGCTCGGTCCCGACTGGGAGGAAGGCTGCAAGAGCTGCTCGCTGCTTGCCGATCACTTCGACGGCTCGGTCATCCATCTGGCGCAACGTGACGTGGCCTTCGTCGTGGTGTCACGGGCGCCGCTTGCGCAAATCGAGAAATTCAAGCAGCGCATGGGTTGGCATTTCAATTGGGCGTCGTCGTTTGGCAACGACTTCAACTTCGACTACCAGGTGTCGGCGACGCCCGAGGAGAAAGCCACCGGGATTGCGAACTACAATTACGCAGTGACCGAATTCCCGAGCGAGGAGCGCCCCGGCGCCAGCGTGTTCTACAAGAACGCAGCCGGCGAAATCTTCCACACCTATTCGTCCTATGGACGTGGCCTCGATATGCTGATCGGCGCCTATCACTTCCTCGATATCGCTCCCAAGGGGCGCGACGAGGAAGGCTTGGCGTACGGTATGGCGTGGGTGCGCCATCACGACAAATATGACGGTGCCGCAGTCGATCCGAAGGAGACCTACCAGCAGCCAAAGACTTCGGATTCGTGCTGCGATTAGGCGCGCAGTGCGAGCGCGTGTTCTGCGCAACACAGGGTGGATTGTGCTTGCTAATCCGTCCTTTGAGCTACAGTCTCTTTGAATATTTTGAATCAGCTTGAGGGGAAGGAAACGAAATGTCACCCGAATTGAAATACCTGGCGCTAACAGCTTTGCTTACGGCGTCGCTATGGATTCCCTTTGTTGTCGCCCAACTCGTCACCAATGGGCCGCTCAAGCCAGCGAACTATGTCGATCCGACGACGCGGCCGCTGCCGCTCTGGGGTCAGCGCGCGAACCGCCTTTATATCAATGCGGTGGAGACGTTCGCGCCGTTTGCTGCGATCGTGATCCTGGTGCAGTTGACGGGCAAGAACAGTTCCATGACCGCGTTCTGGACAATGAGCTATTTTTGGCTGCGGGTCGCGCACGCCGTCGTCTATCTGGTCGCCATTCCCTACATCCGCACGATCATTTTCGTGCTCGGCTACGTGTGCATCATCGGACTCTTCATCGACCTGATGAAGTGACGTTGCCGGCGCCACAGCCAGGCACAACGCGACGACGCCCTCCGGTATGTGCGGCCATACCGGAGTGCTTCCTCGGAAAGCAAATCAGCGGGTCGGGACCGGCTTTTCGCCGCGGTAATCGTAGAAGCCGCGCTGGGTCTTGCGGCCGAGCCACCCGGCCTCGACGTACTTCACAAGGAGCGGACACGGCCGGTATTTTGAATCCGCCAGTCCCTCGTGCAGCACCTGCATCACCGACAGACAGACATCGAGCCCGATGAAGTCGGCGAGTTCCAGCGGTCCCATCGGGTGGTGGGCGCCGAGCCGCATCGCATTGTCGATCGCCTCGACGTTGCCGACGCCTTCGTACAGCGTGTAGATCGCCTCGTTGATCATCGGCAACAGAATGCGGTTGACGATGAAGGCGGGGAAATCCTCAGATACCGCGATCTGCTTGCCCAGATTGGCGATGAATTGTTTGGTGCTCGCAAACGTCTCGTCGTCGGTGGCGATGCCGCGGATCACTTCGACCAGCTCCATCAGCGGCACCGGATTCATGAAATGAATGCCGATGAAGCGCTCGGGCCGGTCGGTTGAGGCAGCAAGCCGGGTGATTGAAATCGACGAGGTGTTGGTGCCGACAATGGTCTCGGGCTTCAGCCCCGGGCAGAGCGCGCTGAAGATCTTGCGCTTGACCTCTTCCTTCTCGGTCGCCGCCTCGATCACCAGATCGCAATCGCCGAGGTCGGCAAGCGTCTTTGCCGGGCTGATGCGCTTGAGCGCGGCTTCGCGCTCCTCGTCGGTGATACGCTGCCGGCTGACCTGACGCGCCAGGTTGCCGCTGATGGTGGCAATCCCCTCACTAATGCGCTCGGCAACGACATCATTGAGCAGCACGTGAAGCCCGGACAGCGCGCAGACATGCGCGATACCGTTGCCCATCTGCCCGGCGCCGATCACACCGATCTTGTGGATCGCATGCCCCGCGGCGGACGGTCCGCCGCGCGTCTTCGGGCGCTCCTTCACTTCGACCATCTTCGCTTACCTTCTTTGGTGCACACCACCTCGAGGTCAACGACCGCGTTTTTCGAGCTCCTGGGCCAGTTCCGGCAGGGCCTGATAAAGGTCCGCCACCAGTCCATAGTCGGCAACTTGAAAGATAGGTGCTTCCTCGTCCTTGTTGATCGCAACGATAACCTTCGAATCCTTCATACCGGCGAGATGCTGAATAGCACCTGAAATGCCGACGGCGATATAGAGGTCCGGCGCCACCACCTTGCCGGTCTGACCGACCTGCCAGTCATTCGGCGCATAGCCGGCATCGACCGCCGCGCGCGAGGCACCGACCGCCGCGCCAAGCTGGTCGGCAACGGGCTCTATATACTTGGTGAAGTTCTCGCGGTTTTGCATCGCCCGGCCACCGGAAATGATGATCTTGGCCGAGGTCAGTTCCGGCCGCTCCGACTTCGATAATTCCTCGCCGACGAAGCCGGAGATGCCGGGATCGGCAGCGGCCGCCGCCGGCTCCACCTGCGCTGCCGAACTGCCCTCGCCGGTCGCTTGGAATGCGGCCGTGCGCACGGTGAGAACTTTCTTGGCGTCGAGCGAGCGCACCGTCAGAATGGCGTTGCCGGCATAAATCGGCCGCTCGAAGGTGTCGGGCGCGACCACCTTGGTGATCTCGGAAATCTGCATCACGTCGAGCAGTGCCGCGACGCGTGGCATGATGTTCTTCCCCGACGTCGTCGCCGGCGCCATGATGGTTTCGTAGGGGCCCGCGAGCGAAACGATCAGTGCCGCAGTCGGCTCAGCCAGCACGTGCTCGTAGGCCGGCGCGTCCGCGAGCAGGACTTTCTTGACGCCATCGAGCTTGGCCGCGGCGTCCGCAACCGGCTTGCAGTTGTGACCCGCGACCAGAATGTGCACGTCGGCGCCGATCGCCTTGGCGGCGGTCAACGCCTTGTTGGTTGAATCCTTCAGTGACTTATTGTCGTGTTCGGCGAGGAGAAGAGTAGGCATCAGATCGCCCCGGCCTCGTTCTTTAATTTGTCGACCAGTTCGGCGACGGATTTGACTTTGACACCGGCCTTGCGCACCGGCGGCTCGGTGGTTTTGACGACCTCAAGCCGCGGCTTCACGTCGACGCCGTAATCGGCGGCGCTTTTGTCGTCGATCGGCTTTTTCTTCGCCTTCATGATGTTCGGCAGCGACGCGTAGCGCGGCTCGTTCAAGCGCAAATCCGTGGTCACGATCGCGGGCATCTTCAGCTTTACGGTTTGCAGACCGCCGTCGACCTCGCGCGTCACCATCAGCGCATCGCCTTCGATGGCGACCTTGGACGCGAATGTGCCTTGCGGCCAGCCGAGCAGCGCGGCTAGCATCTGACCGGTCTGATTGCTGTCGTCGTCGATCGCCTGCTTGCCCATGATAATGAGGCCCGGCTGTTCTACGTCGGCGATGGCCTTGAGGATTTTTGCCACCGCCAGCGGCTCGACGATGCCGTCGGCTTTCACCAGAATGCCGCGGTCGGCGCCCATGGCGAGCGCGGTGCGGATCGTTTCGCCTGCTTGCGCCGGCCCGATTGAAATCGCGACGATCTCGGTTGCTTTACCGGCTTCCTTCAACCTGATCGCTTCCTCGACCGCGATCTCGTCGAACGGATTCATCGACATCTTGACGTTGCCAAGCTCGACGCCTGAGCCGTCCGATTTGACCCGGATTTTTACGTCTTTATCGATCGCCCGCTTTACGGGCACGAGAATCTTCATGGCCAATTTCGATTTGTTTCGTATTTCCGCTGCTTTAAGTCCCGGCGATGCTGCGGTGCGAGAAAGTACCGGCGGTCACGCCTGCGGTCAACGGATCGGCCGGACGAAAGGCAGCGTACTTGAGAGCCCGCCATCGACCGGAAAGGCCTGGCCGTTGACGTAGGACGACTCATCACTGGCCAGAAACAGCGCCATGGCCGCTATTTCTTCCGGCCCGCCGGCGCGCTGCAGGGGATTGATCTGGCCGATCTTGTCGTGCGTTCCGCGATCGCGTGCTCGCTCGAAAATCTCTCGGGTCATCCCGGTCTCGATCAGACCCGGGCAGATTGCATTGACGCGGACGCCGGTGCCAAGGAGCGAGGTGGCCGCGGTCTGCGCGAGGCTGATGACGCCGGCCTTGCTGGCGCTGTAGGCGGCCGCGCCCGCGTTTGCCTTCAACCCCGCGACCGAGGCGGTGAGCACGATCGAGCCGCGGCCTTTCGCGGTCAAATGCGGAGCGGCGTGTTTGATCGCGAGGAACGGCCCGATCAGGTTGGTCCGCAGAATTTGCTCCCAATACTCGACTGTTTGCTCGAGGAGCGGCGTGAAGCCGCCGCTGATCCCGGCATTAGCGTAGACGATGTCGAGCGCACCGAAGAGCTTCAGTGCATCCTGCACGTAGCCTTTGACAACTTCCTCCCAGCCGACATTGCCGACTACGCTATGCACCGCGCCGCCATCGCCGGCGATCTGCCGGGTGGTCTCGATCAGCCCCTCGGGCTCCTGATCGACAACAAGGACGCGGGCGCCCTCGCGCGCGAACAGGACCGCGCTGGCGCGGCCGATGCCGCTTCCCGCGCCGGTGACGATTGCAACCTTGCCTTCAAGCCGGCCCATCGGCCCCCTCCCCTTGCTGACATTTTTTGTTTTGGATTACCGGTTCTGGCCCGGCTGCCAAAGCTCGTCGCGCGCGCCCCTGTCGTTGGCGTAACGAGCGGCGACGAACAAATAATCAGACAGCCGATTGACGTATTGCAGCACCTCGGGCGTGACGCTTTCGTCTGGCTGGTCCATCAGCTCGGCGATCAGCCGCTCGGCGCGGCGGCAGATGGTGCGGGCGAGATGCAGATACGCTGCCGCCGGAAAGCCGCCCGACAGGACGAACGATCGCAGTGGCGAGAGTTCGGCATTGAGTTGGTCGATCTGGTTCTCGAGCCAGGTCACCTGCGCCGCGGTCGCCGTGAGCCGGGCGCCGCCCGGACCCTTGCCTTTGTCCGGCATGGCGAGATCGGCGCCAAGGTCGAACAGATCGTTCTGAATGCGCGACAGCGGGTTGTGGAGCGCGTGCTCGCCGCTGGTATGCAGCCGCGCGATGCCGATTGCGGCGTTGGTCTCGTCGAGCGTGCCATAGGCGGCAACGCGGAGATCGTATTTCTTGCGCCGCGCGCCGGTGCCAAGCGCGGTCGTGCCGTCGTCTCCGGTCCGGGTGTAGATTTTGTTGAGGACGACCATCGCTTATTTCGCCGTCACCCAGATTGTGAACATGATGACGACGATGGCGATGAACTGCAGCAGCACCCGCAGCCGCATTAGCTTCTGCGAGGTGTTACCCGACCCGCCGCGCATCATGTTGAACAGGCCCAGCAGCAGCACGACTGCAACGGCGCCGATGGCGATCGGGACAAGGCCGTGGGAGAGGAATTCTGACATGCACGCCGTTGTAGCCCGGAACACGCGGCCCGGCTACGCCCCATCTACGGTCGCCCGAGCATTGGGCCATAGCAACCCGCAACGCGGGCTATTCGATCTGCAGTGACTTCGGCCGCGCTACAAATGCCTGCACCAAGCGCGATATTGTAGGGATGCAGTTCGGGTAAAACCAAAACCGAGATCGCGTAGGTCGTCGGACCGCCGTCAGCCTGCGGCTCAAATCATTCCGCCGGGATCGCGACCTGATTATCTGCCGCGGCTGCAGCGGCCTGTTTGTACGCCTCCGCCATCGGTGACGACAGACTGTAACTCCGGGTCTGGTTGCAGCCGTAGCAAACGAACGTCGTCCGCTGCATCTGAGGGGATCTCGGATGCGGCAACGTCGCAACAAATATCATTTCAATTCGACACTTTGGGCAGGGTGCCGTGATCGGGGGATCTTCAGCCATGGCGCCGTAGCTTATGTAAACCTGCTTTGTAGCAGCAGAGGGTTGATGATTAGTTGCGGAAAGCGGCGGCCTTTAATTCGATCCATCCAGCAGGCGCCGCGCGATCACGTGGGCCTGGATCTCGGCGGCGCCCTCGAAAATGTTGAGAATGCGGGCATCGCACAGGATCCGCGAAATCGGGAATTCCAGTGCAAAGCCGTTGCCGCCGTGAATCTGTACCGCGTTGTCCGCCGCGGCCCATGCGACCCGGGCGGCAAGGAGTTTCGCCATTCCGGCCTCAAGATCGCAGCGGCGGCCTGAATCCTTCTGCCGCGCCGCGTAATAGGTAAGCTGGCGCGCGATCATGATCTCTACCGCCATTATCGCCAGCTTGTCGGCGACGCGCGGAAAATTCGCGATCGGCTCGGAGAATTGCACCCGCGTGAATGCATAGCTCCGAGCTTCCTCGAGCGCCGCCTGCGCCACGCCGACGGCGCGCGCCGCGGTCTGAATGCGCGCGGATTCGAAAGTCGCCATCAGCTGCTTGAAACCAAGCCCTTCGATACCGCCCAGCAAATTTTCAGCTTTCACTTTGAATCCGTCGAAAGCGATCTCGTATTCCTTCATGCCGCGGTAGCCGAGCACTCCGATTTCACTGCCCGACATGCCGGCCGCCGGAAACGGATCCTGGTCGGTGCCGCGCGGCTTTTCCGCCAGCAGCATAGAGAGCCCGCGATAACCTTTTTCACTCGGATTGGTGCGCACGAGCAGCGTCATCAAATCGGCGCGCACCGGATGCGTGATCCAGGTCTTGTTGCCGTGGACCTTGTAAAAATTGCCGTCGCGCGCGGCGCGCGTCTTGAGCGAGGCGAGATCGGAGCCGGTATTCGGCTCGGTGAACACCGCGGTCGGCAGCACTTCCCCGGACGCGATCTTCGGCAGCCACTTGCGTTTCTGCTCTTCGGTGCCGCTGCCGAGGATAAGCTCGGCAGCGATCTCAGAGCGGGTGCCGAGACTGCCGACGCCGATATAGCCGCGCGACAGCTCCTCGGAAACGACGCACATCGATTCCTTGCCTAGCCCCATGCCGCCGTAATCCTCGGGGATGGTCAGGCTGAACACGCCGAGCTCGGACATCTGGGCGATGACATCGAGCGGAATGTACTCGTTGCGCAGATGCCATTCCTGGGCATGCGGCACCACCTGCCCTTCCGCGAACTTGCGCATCTCCTCGCGGATTGATTCGAGCGTGTCGTCGAGGCCGCTGGCGCCGACGGTGGCGTCATGGCCGAACTTCATCAGTTCGACGAGGCGGGCGCGGCGCGGCGCGGTGTTGCCTTGCGCGATCAGCTGCTCGACTGCCGGCGTGATGCGCGCCGCGACCGCCGCAGAACTAAGCCCGAGATCGGACAGGCGCACGATCTCGCCCTGACTCATCGGAATCCCGCCGAGGATCTGCGCCAGATATTCGCCGGCGCCGATCCGCACGATGTGATCTTCGACTTCCCCGAAGTGGTCAGCCTCCATCAGGCGCTCGGCATAAGCGCCTAGCTGGCGAATCGCGTCGACATAAGTCGCGAGCCAGGCAAGGCCGTGAGCGGCGCGCTGTTCACGATCGAGGATGCGCGGGGCCACGCGGCCGTCCCGCGTCACCCGCTCAGCGACCGACCGGCGTGCATCAGCGAATATGGCTTCAACGGCCTGCACCGCCTGGTACAACGTCGCGATCAGTTCTTCGCCGGTGGGGATTTGGGCCTCGGCAAGCGACATAAGTGGCTCCGCTCACTTGGTTTTGGACGGTCCCCGGACTCTATACCAAGCTTACGCGTGCGGTGCACAAATGCCAATTCCGGACCGCGATCAGCGGCTGCGGCCCGTCAGGCATTACGATCATAGGCGTTAGTTGGCCAACGGAGCGGTCCACGCATCATACCCGTAGACCCAGTCGGGATCGGTCTGGTCGCGAAGCCAGGTGTTGGTTCGCGAGCCGAGCTGGACCTGCGACGCGCGAGGCTTGCGGGTCGACTCGAAACGCCGAAAAGCGTCGACCACGCCCGACCGATCGACACCGTCGAGGCAGCGTGACAGCACGGCGGCGTCTTCGAACGCCATGGCCGCCCCCTGCGCCATGTAGGGCGTCATCGGATGGCAAGCATCGCCCAACAGTGTGACGTTGCCTTCCGACCAGCGCGGCAGCGGATCGTGATCGACTAGCGGTCTTTTGTGAACGGCGGGACACGAAGCGAGCACGTGCTGAACCTGCGGATGGAAATCTGCGAAGGCGGCACGCAGCACGTTCACATCGCCGGTGGCCGACCAGGATTCGATAGCGAAGCCGGGTTCGGGCTGACTGGTCACAAAATAAACTTCGCTGCGGTCAGGCTTGACGTAATAGATGACGATGTGACGATCCGGTCCCCACCATTTGGTGCAATCGTCGATCCGATATTCGTTCAGCAGCGTTGCCGGATATACCGTGCGATAGGCAACGCGGCCGGTAAAAGCCGGCGTGTCGCCACCAAACAACGTGTCTCTGACCACGGAGTGAACGCCATCGGCGCCGACGACGGCATCAGCGTCGACCTTCACGCCGTTGGCAAAATTGAGTCTGACACTGCCGTCATCGAGCTGTTCGAGCGCGACGAGCTGATGCTCGAGCTGCAGCACGCTCTCAGGCAGGACGCCCGCCAACGCGGCGTGGAGATCGCCGCGGTGCGCGAGCAGATAAGGCGCGCCATAACGTCCCTCGGCGGCCTCGCCGAAGATCATGTCGAAGCGGATATCGCCGGTATCGAACTCCTTGTTGTTCCAGGACCGCGGATAGAAGGAGGTCGCACGCAGGCTTGGCTCGAGGCCAAGGCCGCGCATTACCTTCATGGCATTGCACCCGATCTGAATGCCGGCCCCGACGCGAGCGAAGCGCCGGGCCTGCTCGTAGACGGTGACCTCAACACCGACTCGCCGCAGCGCGGCCGCGGTCGCAAGTCCCCCCATTCCCGCGCCGATGATCGCAACGGAAAGTTTGCTCACGCCGGCATGCCTTGATGTGGGGGTGGTTGATCGAAAGGAAACAACAACAGTCGCAACGTTCTATCTCGCTTGTTCCGTTCGGGGCGGGACCTTGACGGCCGCGAATTTCTCGAATTCGACATTGTACAGTTCGCCATCGACCCTTTCGACCCGGCGGATATAGACGTCCTGGACCATCTCACGGGTTTCCGGATCGATCGAGACCGGCCCGCGCGGGCTTTCCCAAGCCATGCCTTTCATGGCGGCGATCAGAGCGTCGCCATTGGTATTCCCGCCGGTCTTGTTGATCGCTGCGTAGATCAGGTGCAGCGCGTCGTACACCGCCACCCCAATGTGGTCAGGCCGGATGCCGTTGCCGGCGTTCTTGAAGCCCTCCACGAAGGCCCTGTTCATCGGGGACGGATGCGCCGCCGAATACTGCATCGATGTGGTGACGCCGAGCATGGAATTGCCGGCCTGGTTCAGCACGGCGTCGTCAGTGATATCGCCAACGCCGATCAGCTTGATACCAGACTTATTCAGACCGCGTTCCGCATATTGCCGCATCAGCGCCGCCGCCAACCCGCCCGGCACCCACACGAACAGCGCATCCGGCTTGGCGTCCCGGGCGCGCTGCAGGTAAGGGGCATAGTCGGCATTTTGCAACGGTACGCGCACTACCTCAACGATCTCCCCGCCATCGGCCTTGAACTCGTCGATGAAAGCCTTTTCGGCATCCAAGCCAGGGGAATAATCGGACACGAGGGTAACGACCCGTCTGATGCCATTTTTGGCCGCCCATTTGGCCATCGGGACAGTGACCTGGCTCTGGGCATACATGGTGCGCACGATGTAAGGCCAACGCGCGGTGATGACCGAAGCCACGGCCCCCACAACCATCATTGGAATATTCGCCTCGGTGGCCAGCGGCGCGACCGCAAGCGCGTTGGGCGTCGGGTTGCCGCCGGCCAGCACCGCGACCTTGTCGTTGACAATGAATTCCTGCGCGATGCGCCTGGCCTGATCCGGCACACTGCCGTCGTCGCGGATGAGGAGCTTGACCTCGCGGCCGGCGAGCATTGCGCTGTTCTGTTCCATGAACAACTTCGCGGCTGCAATCTCTTGCTTGCCGTTCTCGGCAAACGACCCGGTCAAAGGCGCCAACAATCCAATCTTGATCGTGTCCTGCGCGCCGATCGCGGCGCCGGTGGTCAAAAGTGAGGCGCTTCCGGCGGCTGCGGCAATGGCAGCGACAAGCAACCGTCTTCCGAACTTCTCAAGGATAAGGCGGAGCACGGGCGGTATCTCCTCCTGTCTTGGCATTCGAAAGCGAGCGAGCCGCCGCGATCCAGATTTTATATTTCAGCTGGCGAAGCAGCTTTGATCACGCTCGCGCATAACGGCCGCGGTTGAAAAAACGATCCTTTTGATCCTCGGACGCCGTTTCGCGGTTCGACGTGATGGCGCCGATCTTGGCAAGCGCCGCCTTCACCGCCGGCCGTTCGCTGATGGCGTTGAACCAGCGTGCGAGGTTGGGGTTGTCCTCCCATTTCACACCTTGCATGTCGTGATTGCGCGTCCACGGGAACGTCGCGATGTCGGCGATGGCGTACTCGCTGCCGCCGAGATACGGGACTTTGGCCAACCGCTGTTCGAGCAGCTCGTAAAGCCGCTTCACTTCGGTCTGATAGCGCGTCATCGCGTAGGACGTGTCCTTGTCCTTCGGCGGGAACAACTTGAAATGCGTGAACTGGCCGAACATCGGACCGACACTGGTGAGCTGGATCATCAGCCACTGCATCACTTGGTATTTCTTGGCCATGTCCGTCGGCAGGAATTTTCCGGACTTTTCCGCCAGATACATCAAAATCGCACCGGACTCGAAGACAGTATAGGGCTTACCGCCCGGGCCCTCGTGATCGACGATTGCCGGAACCTTTGCGTTCGGGTTGATCTTGAGGAAATCCGGATCGAACTGATCGCCCTTCCAAACGTCGACGAAATGCTCTTTGTAAGGCAACTTGGTCTCTTCGAGCATGATGTAGATTTTCTGCACGTTCGGGCTGGTCAACGCATAAAGATCGATCATTGAGATGTCCTTGCTGCCGTGGGAAGGCGGTGAAAACTATCGGCCCCGGCGGCGGTCCGCAAGCCGTTCTGGTGCAACCGGACGCGAAGCCGTAGCCAGATCTGCGGCACACCCGCACGGCGGTCGCAACTCACCCCGTGTAGTCCCGAGAGTGAAACAATGATCAACAAACTTGCCGTGCACTACAAAGTCGGCATCGAAGACGCCGAGAGAACAGAAGTCGCGCTGATCGAGGTCGCCGCGCGGATTCGCACACGCCTGCCAAACGATGGCAGCACAATGGTCCGCGTTATGAAGCTCGTCGACGGCGTGGTGGACGAGACGCCGCATATCGCCAAGATGGGCTACAAGCCAACGGCTTTGCGCGCGGCAGTGGAGTTCGGGCACGAAGACGCAAGTCTTGCGCAGCTCATCGAGATCGCCGGCACTCTGTTACGGCCGATTGCCGAGATGGCCGATGCACAATCTTCCTGCGCGCTCGCCGGCCGCGTCTATGTTTTCTGTCCGGGCATGCAGCCGTACACGCTGCGCGTCTTGATGGGGCGATCACTCGAAATGACCTACGAAGATTTTCACTTGCACTGGCTCAACCGGCACGGCTGGATCGTGAAGCCGCGGGTCGATGCGCGGGGCGGGGCATATCGGCAATTCCACGCCGATCCAAAAGCCAGCTTTCTCGCCGCGCGCGCTGCCGGTGTCGGCCGGCATGATTTCGAGGGCTGCGCCGAAAGTTATCAGCCCGACGTCGAAACCTACACACGTTCGATGAGCAAAGTCGGCAGTGACATATTGGACGACGAGAAAAGGTTTATCAGTCAGCCTGACACTGAAGTCGGGTTTTATCGAATTGTGTCGGACCTAGAATAGCTTCTGCGACTGTCGGTCTTACCGGCACCGATATCTAGAAAACATGGAAGCTTGACTTCCGCGGCGCTGGTCCGTTCCGATTATGAACCGGAAGAACATCGGCTGGGAGAGAAACATTGGCTCAAGACGCAACGTTCCGCGGCGATCGTCGTGCGATCAATCCGGCGTTCAACAGCCGCAAGCTGAAACTCGGAACGTTTCAGTCCAATCTCGACTATGGCTGCCTGATGGCGGACGTCGAAGGGCGATTGAAAATCAGCTGGCCGAATACCGTTGCGCTCGCCAGGCTTGCGGACGCGATGGAATTCGAGGCGCTCGTACCGGTGGCGCGCTGGCGCGGCTTTGGCGGCAAGCTCAATCCGCAAGGCCCCGGCTTCGAGACCTATACGTGGGCGTCGGGTATTGCGGCCTCGACCGAGAAAGCAGGCGTCGTCGCCACCTCGCACTGCTCGATCAACCATCCGATCATCGCGGCCAAGCAGGCGACCGTCATCGACCACATCTCCAACGGCCGCATGATCCTCAACATCGTCACCGGCTGGAACAAGCCGGAGATCGACATGTTCGGCGTTGAGATGAAGCCGCACGGCGCCCGCTACGACATGGCGGAGGAATGGCTCGGCATCGTCAAGCGGCTGTGGACCGAAGACGAAGAGTTCGACCACGAAGGCAAGTTCTACAAGATCGCGAAGGGCTATTTGCAGCCGAAGCCAATCCAACAGCCTTATCCGGCGGTGATGAATGCCGGTGGCTCGGAGCGAGGCCGCCACTTCGCCGCCAAATATTGCGACCTGGTCTTCACCGCGCTTGGCGCGCCGGACTTCGAGCAGAACAAGGCGCAAGTGGAAAGCTATCGCCGGCTCGCGCGCGAGGAATACGGACGTGAGGTTGAGATCTGGACCTCGGCGAATATCGTGCAAGCCGAGACTGAAGCTGAAGCGCGGCGTTACGACGAGTATGTCGTCAACGAGAAAGGCGATTGGGAGGCGGTGACCTTCGCGCTCGACACTTTGGGCTTGAACGCCCAGACCTTTCCTCCGGACGCGTTGCAGCACCTCAAAGGACTTTTCATTGCGGGCTGGGGCGGCTATCCGCTGATCGGCACGAAGGAGCAGGTCGTTGACGGGCTGAAAATGCTTTCAGCCATTGGGCTCGACGGCGTGCTGCTGTCATGGCCGCGCTACGAAGAAGGCATGCGCGAATTCAAGCACGTGACTTATCCGCTGCTGGTGCAGACCGGACTCCGTTGAGAACGACCGGCCAGAGGGCGAACTATGCGTTCCTCCGTTTGTTCTTTTTACCGGGTGACACACGCGTGGATGTGTTTTTGACCGACCCCGTCACCGGAACCGGCGTGCCAAAGCGAATACCGGCGGTGAGAAACGTGACCATGTGGGCGATTGCCGCCTCCTCGTCGTCGGGACGACAGAGGCCTTCGCTCAGCCGCGCGATGCGCCCGGTATCGGCCATCACAAACACCAACGCGCCGAGCATAAACTGGTAGGCCCAGCGGATATCCCGCGCCGATCGGCCAGGCAATGCAGAGGCCAGCGCAGCCATCAATTTGTACGCGATAGGATCGATCAGATCGCGGATGATCCCGCGCGCTTCCGAATTCGGGTCGGTGGTCTCGTGCGCCAGAAGCCGTCCCCAACTCGGGTCTTTGTCGCGCGCGCGCAGCCGCAGCATCGGCATCACCAGCGCCTTGACGATGAGTTCGAGCCTGCGATCGAGGTCGACCTCGCTCATGGCGATGGAAAGACCAGCGAGGCGCTGCTCGACGATCGCGGGAACACGGCGATAGAACACCGCACGGTAGAGCCCGTCTTTCGATTCGAAATGATAGCTCACCAGAGCGACGGGGACGCCGGCGGCCTCGGCGATCTGGCGCATCGAAGCGCCGTCGTAGCCGAAGCGCGCGAATACCCGCTCCGCCTCCGCCAGTATCCGCTCCGGCGCCGACGCGCCGCCACCATTGCCGTCGAGCCCGGCAACCGTTTTCTCGCGCTCAGCCACTTTTACAGGCATTGAATTTTCGCCTGCTCAGGGATCCATCTGGGCCTTACTGACGCGATTTGAACGATTGATCAAGATACTTGTCAGCTTGATCAAAGTATTTTAGCGTCGGCGAGCGGCGCAAAGCCCAAGCCCGGAGCAATTCCGGGGACGCTAACTTAGTGAATACCTAGGGAGGAAAGTCTGTGCCGAAGTGGCAATACAGCCGTGGCCTGAAGGATCTCGGCAACGGACTTTGGGCCTATCTGTTGCCCGACGGCTCGTGGGGCTGGAGCAATGCCGGCCTCATCGTCGACGGCGACCAATCCATCCTGGTCGATACGCTGTTCGATCTGAAACTGACCGCCGAGATGCTTGCCGAGATGCGGCGCTCGATCCCCGCAGCCAGCCGAATCGGCACGCTCGTCAACACTCACAACAACGGCGATCACACCTTTGGCAATCAACTGGTGGAAGGAGCCCTCGTTGTCGCATCGAGCGCCACCAAGGCCGACATGAAACCCGAAGAGCCGGCGCACTACCAGCACATCAAGGCCGAGGCCGGAAAGCTCGGGCCGGGTGGCGCCTTCATCTCCGAACTGTTCAGTCCCTTCGACTTTTCCGGCATTCACATGCGCATGCCGGACAAGACCTTCAGCGGCGAATATGAATTGAAGGTCGGCGACAAGACCGTGCGGCTGATCGAAGTCGGGCCGGCGCACACACGCGGCGACACCCTCGTTCACGTGCCGAAAGACCGCGTCGTCTACACCGGCGATATCCTGTTCAACGGAGGAACCCCGATCGCTTGGGCCGGCCCGGTGTCGAACTGGGTGCGCGCCTGCGACCGCATCCTCAGCATGGACGTCGATGTCGTGGTGCCCGGTCACGGACCGATTGCCGACAAGACGGCCGTGCGCGAGATGCGCGGCTATCTGCAATTTGTCATCGATGAAGCGCGCAAGCGCTACGACAAAGGCATGAGCGCGCGCGATGCTGCGTTCGACGTTCCGCTTGGGCAATACGCAAGCTTGGGAGACGCTGAGCGAATCGTGGTGACGGTGTGGAATTTGTTCCAGGAGTTTAAGGGCGAGCACACCGAGCCGGATATCTTCGCGCTCTTTGAGATGATGGCTGCCTATCGTGACCGGCAGCGCGGTCACGCGCACGGACACCATCATCGCCACCACGGCTGATCTGAAACGACCCCGGCGAGCGTCCGGTGGCATCGGTTATTGCAAAAACAAATGGGAGGAAGCGATGGACAAGAGACTACTGAAGTGTGCCGCGAATGGCGCCGGCCTGCTGGGAGCCGCCATTGTCGCCGGCAGCGTCATGATCGGGTCGGCTTTGGCCGACGACCCGATCAAGATCGGTTTCGGCTTCTCGCAAACCGGGCCGCTCGCTCCTAACGGCAAACAGGCGCTGCTTGGCGCCAAAATCTGGGAAGAGGAAGTCAACGCCAAGGGCGGACTGCTGGGCCGCAAGGTCGAACTGATCTCTTACGACGATCAATCGAGCCCGGCGAACGTGCCCGGCATCTACGCCAAACTCCTGGACGTCGACAAAGTCGATCTCATCGTCGGTCCGTACGGGACTAATCTGGTGGCGCCGGCCTTCCCGGTTGTGATGCCCAAAGGAAAAGTGATGATCGGTCTGTTCGCGCTCGAGGTGAACAGCCACTTTCACTATGCGAACTATTTCTCGATGGTGCCTTACGGACCGGATCCGAAGGTTTCTTCGGCCGAAGGGTTTTTCGAAGTAGCGGCGGCGCAAAACCCGAAGCCGCAGACGGTGGCGATCATTTCGGAAGACAGTGAGTTCGGCCACAACGGCGCCGAGAGCGGCGAAATCAACGCCAAGAAGCACGGCATGAAGGTCGTCTACAACAAAAGCTTTCCGCCTGGCACGACCGATTTTGCGCCGGTTATTCGCGCCGTCGCCGCAACCAATCCCGACATCGTGGTGGTGTGCTCTTATCCGCTCAGCTCGGTCGGAATTGTGCAATCGGTCAATGAGCTCGGCTTCAAGCCAAAAATGATCGGCGGCGAAATGGTCGGCCTGCAGGCGACCGTGTTCAAGGACCGGCTCAAGGCGAAGCTCAACGGCTTTATCAATTACGAAACCTGGGTGCCGTCGCCGAAGCTGATGGCGCGCGCCAAGCCGTTCTTCGACAAATACCAGGCCCGCGCTAAGGAAGCCGGCGTCGATCCGCTTGGCTATTATCTCGGCGGCTGGGGCTACGCCGATTTCCAGGTGCTGGCCGCAGGCGTCGAAGGCGCAAAGAGCCTCGACGACGCGAAGATCGCTGACTGGCTGCACCACAATGAGGTCCACACCGTCATTGGCGACATCAGCTTCGGGCCCGAAGGCGAGTGGACCAAGCCTGGACTGTTTCAGGTTCAATATCACGGCCTCACTGACGCCGCGAACCTCGAAACCTGGCGGGGCATGAGCTATCAGAATGTCGTGTATCCGGCGGACCAGAAAACCGGCGACGTCATTTATCCCTACGAAAAAGCCAAGTGATCCGCTGAACAGGTGCGCGGGCGGCTTTGAATGGTGTATCTGATGGAGCCGATATGCTCCGCAGAGGCCGCCCGCTTTGCATCCTGTCAGCACGTGCTTCCGCGTCGTTGCTGAAGCGTTCCTGCGCTTCAGCCGCGATGACGGCTGGGCCATCGCAAGCCACATCTCGCTGTCGATTCTGATGGCGATGTTTCCGTTCTTGATTGTGGTGACGGCGCTCGCCGGCATTGCCGGCTCTGTCAATCTTGCCAACGAAGTCGCCCGGCTGATGTTCGCCGTCTGGCCGAAGGAAGTGGCGGCACCGCTCGCCGACGAAATTCACAACGTCCTCACGACCACGCGTAGCGGCGTGCTGACGCTGGGCGCCGTGTTCGCCGTCTATTTCGCGTCGAGCGGCGTCGAAAGCCTGCGGATTGGATTGAATCGCGCGTATGGCCTAACCGAGCAGCGCAGCTGGTGGCTGTTGCGGCTTGAATTGATCGGCTACGTGCTGGTCAGCGCGATCGCCTTTCTGGCGCTGGCGTTTCTGGTGGTTCTCGGTCCGCTGATGTTTCGCGCCGCCGCAGCCTACGCACCCTGGATCGAGCCGCTCAAGGCGCACTATGACGTCGCGCGGTTCGGCATCGGCGGTTTCATAATCGCCGCGTCGCTGGTGATTCTGCACCTGTGGCTGCCGGCCGGACGGCGGCAGTTCGCCAAAGTGTGGCCGGGGATTGTGGCAACGCTGGCGCTGTGGCTTGCCTGCGGCTTCATCTTCGGCCGCTACCTCGCCGATTTCGCCAGTGCCTACGTCACCTATTATGCGGGACTGGCGTCGGCCATGATCGCGCTGGTGTTTCTCTATTACTGCGCCTGGATCTTCATCTTCGGCGGCGAACTCAACGCCGCGATCGGGCGGATGCGAGAAGAAAGCTCGGCTCTTAGTTGAAAGTTCATCTCGATCTGCGTCGGGGGCGTGCCGCTTGCAACGATGAACGCTCAGTGCGCAAGCGCGGGACAGGCGCCGTCTTCCAGCGGCCGGAACACCTTATCGCCGGGGATCGTCGCCACGAGCTTCGTGAGGTCCCACTCACCCTTCGACTCGGAGGGCGACTTGACCTGCATCAGATAGACGTCATGCACCATGCGTCCGTCAGGCCGCAATTTCCCGTTCGGAGTAAACGCGTCGTCGACCTTGGTCTCGCGCATCTTGGCGATGACGGTTTTCGGATCGTCCGAATTGGTCGCTTGCACCGCCTTGAGGTAACTGCGCACGACCGAGTAGGTGCCGACCTGGAAACTCCCTGGGGCAGTGTTGCGGCGCTTCAGAAACTTGGCGAAGAACGCTTTCGCCGCATCGTCGCGATCCGGCAGCCATACCGAAACGAACATCATGCCCTGCGCCTGCTCCAAACTCGCTGTACGGATGGTGGTCAGCGAGTTTAGCCCAAACGGCACCACCCTCTGTTTTTGAGCGATGCCGAATTCGCGCGCACTTTTCACCGCGTTGATGGTGTCGTCGCCGCCGTTGGCGAGCGCCACCACTTCGGCGCCCGATGCCTGCGCCTGCACCATGTATGAGGAATAGTCGGTGGTGCCGAGCGGATGCCGCGCGGAGCCCAGAACCTTGCCGCCGTTTTTTTCAATGGCCACAGTCGTACCGTCCTGCAGGGCGCGACCGAAGGTGTAGTCAACAGTGATGAAGAACCAGGTCTTGCCGAGCTGCGGCAGGGCCTGGCCGATGGAAGCACCCAGCTGATAGGTATCGTAAACCCAGTGCACCAAATTATTGGGCGCGCACGCCTTGCCGGTGAAATCGGCAGAGCCTGCGCTGGTCAGCAAGACGGCCTTGTTGGCGGCTTTTGCGACCTCGAGCGTGGCGAACGCAACGCCCGAGTTGACGAGATCGGTAACCGCATCGACGCCTTCGAGATCGAACCAGCGTCGCGCAATGCCCGCGCCGATGTCGGGCTTGTTCTGGTGATCGGCCGAAATGATCTCAATCGGCACGCCGTTTATTTTGTAATCGAACTCTTCCGCAGCGATCTTGGCGGCTTCGACCGAGCCCATGCCGGCGCCAGCCTCATAGGGTCCGGAAAGATCGGTGAGGACGCCGATCTTGACCTTGCCGCCTGACATCTCGGCGTGGGCGGCGGGAACGAAAAGCAAGAACGCAGCGGCGGCGCCGCAGGCGGCGAAGCGCATGTGTTTCCTCCCAAGGCGTGTCGCAAATATCCGCACTCTCCGGCGCGTTCGAGGCATGAATATCGACCGGTTTAGGTCCCTCCTGTCAAGGTGACAATAGCTGGAACGGGTGCAAGCTGGAACGGGTGCAATGCGGGCGAAAGAGACCGGAATCCTGGCCGCGGCCTGACGACATCAGCGCGGGCGCGCGGATCGAGTTCGCCTCAGCGCTTAACCACGCCGGCGTTTGTTTCAAGCATCGTGGCCCATCGCCTGAGCTGGTCGTCTGGCACCAGCGGAAACCCGCCGTAGTCCTGGTACAGCTCGATCGAACTCGCGCCATACGAAACGCCCATTCTGATCGTGCCGTCAAAGTCCTGCGGCGTCTTGCGCCAAGTCTGAAATTCGATTTCCGGACCCATCCGCCTCATCGTGGCGTAAATTCTATGAAGCGGCGCCGGAAGGTTGGTATCGAGATCGTGATTGTCGAACACGCAGCGCGCTCCGATCGTCTGGCGGCAGTTGCGCATGACGCCCTCTGTGAATCCCGGATCGCCGTTGCCTTGGCCGGCGCCGGTGCGCAGCGGATTGACCGAAAGCACCAGCCGCGATTCTTTCCAGGGGGCGTAGTCGGCGACAGTATTGGTCAGGCAATCTTTGTACGCTGTGTCGGCAAAACCGGCAGCGCGTAGCGGCGTGGTTACACCGTCAACGGTGGGGAGATAGAACGGTTCGGCCGTATAGGACATGCAGGACGTGATCGCCACCTCATTGATCAACGGCCGCTTGTCAAACCGCGCGGCCAAAAGTTGTTGGAGCCGCGCCCAGGCTTGCCGATAGGCGAGACTCCAGAAACGACCGACGATGCGGGGCCTGTCGTTGTAGACAGTGTCGATCGGCATGCCGCCGATCTGCTTTGCCCAGTCCGGCGCCTCGAAACCACCCCAGACCCTCAGTTTGACTCCGAGCGGTTTGCCAGGATTTTGCTCGTTGTAGGCGCGGACCTGCGCAAGCGCCTGGTCGATAACGTTGTTGTCGCCGATCTCGGATTGCGGCGTCGGCTGCAATTGTTTCCAGCTCGCAATGACGACGAGTCCGCCGAAGATACCGGGCTTGGCATTGAGCGGCTCAAACGTGTTGACGGGGTCACCCCCTTTGCCCACGAAGCGATACGCTCCCATGGACACAAGCCCCCGGATCGGTGCTTTGATGTCCGCGGCTCGTGACAGCGTCACCGGCGGAAAATACAGGACCGCGAAGGCGAGTATCAGTCGATTGAGGATGCACATGCGGTCTCGCCAAGGGACGGCGATGGAAGCGGGCTTGTGATGACGCAATCCGCGATCATCGGCGGCGTTGAAACCTGTCAGCCTTGTACCGAGGATTTCGTTACCCACGCGTGAAGGATCGCGCTCCTCCGCCGGGCAAGCCGTTAACCGCGTTGAAAAAACCGGATGGTCAGGAGGATGCCCGTGACAATCGCGGGCATGAAAAGGCGCTAGGCCCGGTTGGATTCGCGGCTCAGCGTCGGCACGGAGGCCGCTTCCAGTGCGTCGTCGAAATTACGCAAGCCGGTGCGCGGCGCGTTGACCAGCACCGCCATGTTGCCGGGCTTGTGCCGGTTGGTGCGCATCAGTTCGTGCGCGTACGGTATCTTCGCCCAGGGGAACACGTCGCTCATGCACGGATCGATGCGGCGGTCGATGACGAAGTGGTTGGCGGCGCTCGCCTGTTTCAGATGTGCGAAGTGCGAGCCCTGCACCCGCTTCTGCCGCATCCACACATAGCGCGCGTCGAACGTGATGTTGAAGCCGGAGGTGCCGGCGCAGAACACCACCATGCCGCCGCGCTTCACCACCAGGCATGAAACCGGAAATGTCGCTTCGCCCGGATGCTCGAACACGATGTCGACGTCGCGCTTGCCGGTGATGTCCCAGATCGCCTTGCCGAAACGGCGCGCTTCCTTCACCCACGCGTCGTATTCCGGCGTGCCAACCTTGGGCATTGCGCCCCAGCACTTGAACTCACTGCGGTTGATGACGCCCTTGGCGCCTAGATTGAAGACATATTCCGATTTTGACGGATCGGAGACGATGCCGATGGCGTTGGCGCCTGAGGCGGCGACGAGCTGAACGCCGAACACGCCAAGCCCGCCCGAGGCGCCCCACACCAAAACGTTGTCGCCCGGCTTGAGTGTGTGTGGCGGATGGCCGAACAGCATGCGATAGGCGGTGGCGAGCGTCAGCGTGTAGCAGGCCGCTTCTTCCCAGGTCAGGTGCGCGGGTTTCACCATCAGCTGGCGCGATTGCACGCGGCAGAATTGCGCGAACGAACCGTCCGGCGTCTCGTAACCCCAGATGCGCTGCGACGGCGACAAGAGCGGATCGCCGCCGTTGCAGTCTTCATCGTCGCCGTCGTCCTGATTGCAGTGAACGATGACTTCGTCGCCGACCTTCCAGCGCTTCACCTTGGAGCCGATGGCCCACACCACCCCTGACGCATCGGAGCCCGCGATGTGGAATGGATTCTTGTGTCCGTCCAGCGGCGAAACTGGAATCCCGAGGCCGGCCCACACACCGTTGTAATTGACGCCACCGGCCATGACATAGACCAGCACTTCGTCGTCTGCGATCGGCCAGGTTGGCAGCACTTCCTGCTGCATCGCCTGCTCCGGCGGACCGTGACGCTCCTTGCGGATCGCCCAGGCGTGCATGTTCGCCGGCACGTGGCCGAGTGGCGGCACTTCGCCGATATCGTAGAGATCCTTAAGAGGTGCAGCCGACGGTTTGCGTTGCGCGACGGCCATGGGTGTGCTCCGGTCAAACTCGCTGAATTTGTCAGCCAGCACAGTGTGCCGCAGTTGATGTTGCAGCGCAACAACCACTTCAAAGGGCATCTGCTGTCAACCGGGCGAAGCTGCGGCTAGGATCGCGCGTGCAAAGCCAAAGAGCGGCAGTCCCTGTGGGGCGGCTGCGCAAAGGGGAAATTTTATGGGCGTGGAAACTATCGTTATTTGGTTGATCGTCGGTGCGATCGCCGGCTGGCTTGCCGGTATGGTCGTCAAGGGTAGCGGCTATGGCCTGATCGGCGACATCATTGTCGGCATCGTCGGCGCCGTCATCGCCGGCTGGCTGCTGCCGCGTCTTGGCATCTACATTGGCGGCGGGTTCATCGCGGCGATCATCGATGCCTTCATCGGCGCCGTGATTTTGCTGATCATTCTCCGACTGATTAGGCGATAGAGCGCCGACACGCGGAGCCCGCTTTTAAGGGTTCCTCAAGGCAGCCCGGCCTAGCTTCGCCGCGACCTTTATTCGAGGCGCGGCCGGCCATGGCGCTCTTTCATATGTCCGCGGAGCACGGTGCCGGCACCAAGCCTGCAACGCCGTGTCACGCCGACGCATTCCCCGCTCGCAGCCCAGCGGATGAAAATAGCCGTACGCGCCTCGTGGCCGTGATCGGCTTGATGCTTTCACTCGCCTATCTGGTTCTACTGGGCGGCGCTTATCTCGAAGGCAACTTTCTCACCGACAAGCAAGGCCGACCGATAGCCAACGACTTCGTTAACGTCTTTGCCGCGGGACGGCTCACGCTCGACGGCGCTCCGGCCGAGGCATACGACTGGCCGCTGCACAAGGCCGCCGAAGAGCGCGCCGTCGGCCACGCCTTTGCGAACTATTACGGCTGGCACTATCCGCCGACGTTTTTGTTCGTCGCCGCAGCGCTTGCGATGCTGCCGTATGTTGCCGCCCTCGTGATCTGGTTGACGGCGACGCTCGCGGCCTACGCGGCGACGCTTGCGGGCATTCTTGGCGGACGCGCCGGCGCTTTCGTTGCGCTCGGATTTCCGGCCGCGCTCTGGAACATCACCGCCGGACAAAACGGCTTTCTCACTGCAACGCTGATCGGTGGCACGCTCGCCTTGCTGGATCGGCGGCCGGTGCTGGCCGGACTTTGTCTCGGGCTCCTGTCATACAAACCGCAATTCGGTTTGCTGTTTCCGATCGTGCTGATCGCGGACCGGCGCTGGCTCACGCTCGTCACAGCTACTTTGGTCGCGTCAGCCCTCGCCGTGGTGTCATGGCTCGCGTTCGGCACAGTCACCTGGGAGGCGTTCGTGCACGCAACGCCGATGACCAGCCGCATCGTGCTCGGCGAAGGCGGCGCGGAATTTGCCCGGCTGCAAAGCCTGTTCGGCTTCGTGCGCGCTCTCGGTGGCGGCGAGATGCTGGCCTGGATCGCTCAGGCAGTCGCCGCGATCGCGCTCGCTGCCGGGCTCATCGTGCTGTGGCGAAGCCGCGTTGCCTATGAGCTAAAGGCTGCGGCACTTGCGGCGGCCACCCTTGTCGTCACGCCATACGCCTACATTTACGATTTCGCTGATTCTGGCGGTCGCGGTCGCATTTCTGCTGCGCATCGCGCTCAAGCACGGCTTCACCGCAAGCGAGATCGTCGCGCTGCCGATTGCCGGCGCGCTCATTCTCGCTTTTCCCTATATGAAAACCCAGTTCGGTCTCGCGGCGGCAATGATCGTGATCGCCCTGGTGGCGCAGCGTGCACTCACCATGACGCCACGCCATCATACCACGCTGTAGCGGGCGCCTTCGCGCGCGCCTTTGCGGCGCATCAGGAAATATTTGAGAACGAATTGCTCCTCACGCGCGAGGAGGGGAGCACCGCATACGGTGCAGGCTAATTCGTTGTCTTCCGAGGTTTCGTCCGCCTCAACGCGAAGCAGCGTGTACGGCGTGCCGCATTTGGGACAATCGAAGCGCGATGTAGACGATGTGGGCATGTGTGACATTCTATATGAGCGAGTAATACAAACCTATGACATTTAGGCATTGCAGCTTTGACCATGATCAAAGCTCAATGTGGCTTGGAGACGCGTCAAGCGGATGGGATTGATAACGTAGCGGCTATCCGACGAGGCCGATAGCTGGGCGCCGCGAATTAGGGAGAGGCTATATGTCGCTGACGTCGCGATCGCTGGGCTTAACGCACGCCTTGGCCGCTGCGCTGCTCATTTTCGCGGCAGTGTCCGCCCATGCGGACGATCCGATCAGAATCGGATTCGGCATGTCGCTAACCGGCAAGCTTGCCGCCAACGGCAAAATGGCGTTGCTCGGGATGCAAATCTGGGAAGACGACACCAACGCGCACGGCGGTCTGCTCGGACGTCCGGTCAAGCTCATCTACTACGACGATCAGAGCGATCCGGCGCATGTGCCCGGCATCTACGCCAAACTGCTCGACATCGACAAAGTCGACTTGATCGTTTCCGGCTATGCCTCAACGCAGATCGCAGCCGCAATGCCGATAGCGATCGAGCGGCGCAAGCTGCTGATCGGCTTATCCGGCACGGCCATTAACGATGAATTCCATTATCCGATGTATTTCGCCATGGTGCCGAACGGACCCTCGACCAAGCCCGCGTTTACGCACGGCTTCTTCAAAGTCGCGGAAGCGCAAAATCCGAAGCCACAAACGATTGCCCTTGCTTACGCCGATGCCGAGTTCGGCCACAACACCTGTGAGGGCGCGCGCGCCAACGCCAAGGACTCCGGTTTCAGAATCGTCTACGACAAGAATTATCCGCCCGCGACGGTCGATTTCGCGCCGATCGTGCGCGCGATCCAGGCGGTCAATCCGGATTTATTGGTGGTGTGCTCCTATCCGCTCGACACCGTTGGCATCATCAAGGCGGTGCACGAAATCGGGTTCAAGCCGAAAATGTGGGGCGGTGCGATGGTCGGCCTGCAATCGACCGCGCTGAAGGTCCAGCTCGGGCCGCTGCTCAACGGCATCGTCAACTTCGAGACCTGGCTGCCGGTCGGTCCGCTGAAAACGCCAGCCGCCGTCGAATTCCTCGGCAAATATCAGGAGCGTGCCAAGTTCGCCGGCGCCGATGCGATGGCCTACTTTCCGGTGATGGCGTACGCCGACCTACAGGTGCTCGGCGACGCCGTCACGGCGACCAAGACCCTAAAGGACGACGCACTCGCCGCCTATATGCACAAGGCCACGTTCAACACCGTGGTCGGCGGCATAAGGTTTGGGGAAAACGGTGAATGGGCCGAAGAGCGTATGCTCGCCGCGCAATTCCAGAACATCAAGAGCAACAGCGCCGACGAATTCCGCGATCTGAAAACCGAGATCGTCGTCTATCCACCCGACCTCAAAAGCGGCGAGGTGATTTATCCGTATGAGAAAGCGCTCGGGAAGTAAGCCCCGCACATGACTTTGATCCCGTCGCGAGAAGAATTTTTTGCGTCGTCATTGCCGGGCTTGACCCGGCAATCCATGCGGCCGGCAGGCGTCGTCAGTTCGGCCGCGCGCCTTCGTTCGCGACACTTCAGCATGGATCACCGGGTCAAGCCCGGTGGTGACGAGTCACGGTGGCTATCGCTACTCATCTGCGCCGCCGCACTCAGCATCGCCGCGCTCTCCGGCTGCAGCAGCGACACGGCACCGCCGGCCGAGCCGACGTTCTACCAGGACCTGTCAAAAGCCGATGCTGCGCTCGATCCCGCCGCTGCAGCCTCGATGATCTCCGGTTATCGCAGCAACAACGGTCTTGGCCCAGTCACCGTCGATCCCGAGCTGATGCGCATGGCGAGCGAACAGGCGCACGCCATGGCCGCTCACGACAAGATGGATCACGACATCGGCCGCCCGTTCCAGGACCGCATCCGCAATTCGCCGTTCAAGAACAGCGTCGCGGTCGAGAATATTTCTGCTGGCTATCACACGCTCGCCGAAGCGTTTTCCGGTTGGCGCGATTCACCCCCGCACCGCGCCAACATGCTCAATCGCAGCGTCACCCGAATCGGCATCGCCGCTGCCTTAGCGCCCAGTACAAAGTACAAGGTTTTCTGGGCGCTTATTCTCGCCGGCCCGGGGCCGCGCGGGTAGTTTTGCAAAATTTGTGGGTTCGCCGGGCGCCAACACCAAATTCCGAACGCGCAAATTTCCGAGACCGAACTGCGCGCGCATGCAGCTGATAACCATGTCGACTCCCCATCTCACGTCCGCGGAGGATCACCCGCACTCAATGCAAGCCGGTGAAGCCGTGAGTTTCCAGCACTTCGATGACGCCGTTGACGATCAGGCCGACGCCGATCGCTGAAACGAAAAAGCCGACGATGCGAGTGGTGGCGTCGATCCCCATCACGCCCAATTTCTCTGTAAGCCGGCTGGCATAAGCCAAACACACATACGTCACCAGCATCGTCGCCAGGATCGCTGCCACGATGGCGGCAAATGCCCTCAGCTCGGTCGGAGAATGCTCCACGGCGGAAGTCATGCCGAGGATGGTCGCGATCGCACCCGGACCGCACATCAACGGCAAGGCCAGCGGCACAAAGGCGATGCTTTCATCCGTTGCCGCGCCTTCGGGAATGATTCCGCCTCCCGATCTGGCTGACCCGAACAGCTCGAATCCAATCTTCATCAGAATGATGCCACCGACGATACGCACCATGCTCAGCGGCACACCAAACAAGCGCAGGATGAGCGTTCCAAAGACCAGGAAGAACAGACAGAGCAGGAGCGCGTAGAGGCATGACTTCCACGCCACCCTCCGATGGGCGCCGTCGTCCTTCCCCTCCAGCAATTTGAGATAAACCGGGAGAACCTCGAACGGATTTATGATAGCGAGCAAGGTCGTGAACGTTCCGATAAACAGCGACAGTTCACGGCCCATGTCGTCCCGCTTGGATGAAAGTTCGAGCTTGAGTTTATGGTTTGAGTCGGGGGCGCGAGTCCACCGAGGTGGCGAGCGAAGCCCGGATCGGCCGAGCGAAATCCGGAACAACCTTCTCCGCCGAACGCCGTCCTGATCACGCTTATGCGGGCGGAGGGCACTCTTCTCTGAAATCACCGAGTGACGGAGTCTGGCCCCAAGCGATCCAGCTCCATGCCGCGTGCAGCGTTCAGGCGACAGACCTTGCAGCGAGATATATTCCCAACAAGAGCAGACCGATGAAGAACCAACGTCGGAACACTGACGATGGCAATCTTAGGCGGAGTGTTTGACCGAGCCACATACCGGCACACGCCATGACCACCGCGGCTAAGGTTATGCTTGCCTTCGAGACGTTGAGACTTCCCGCGGCGCCAATATTGACCGCCAGAGCGAGCGTCGAAACCGTAAATGACAGCCCAAGGGCCTGAACGAGGTCGTCTTTCTCGAGACCGATAGCCTGCAAATAAGGAACCGCCGGTATCACAAAGACACCTGTTGCCGCCGTAGTGATACCGGTGACGACGCCTGTCAGCGGCCCGAGGATTGCCTCCCAATCACGCGGTAGGGCTAAACGAATGGAGACGATGCCGGTCAGCGCGTAGAGCGCGAGCGCGGCGCCGAGAAAAACCGTGCCGTATCGCGCGGATGTGCCGGTCATAAGCCCCATTCCCGCCCAAGTGCCCAGACACACGCCGACCATCATCGGCCAAAGCCGCCGCACGGTGGTACGGAGAGAAGGTCCCGCAGCCATTTGCCATATGTTGGTCAGCAACGATGGCAGGAGCAAAATTGCTGCCGCCTCGACAGGTGGCATGACGATGGCGAGAAGACCCATCGCAATTGTTGGCAGACCAAGCCCGATAGCACCCTTGACGAAACCCGCAAGGGCGAACACGGCAGCTACTAGGATGAAAGTTCTGTCAAACATCGAGCGTTGCTACTCGCCCCGAAAACTTCAACTCGCAATGCGCAATTTACAGAGCCAGACTTCGGTGAATGCGAACGCAAATGATGTCGGCGGCGGGACAGCACACTCCGGTCTTCGCGGCTTTGGAAAAGGCGGGATCGGACGCTCCGCCGCGTCCTGGATGAAGCCAACCGGCCGGATAATCAGGTCAGCGTAAATCCGGGAGCGGCATTCAAGCCACAGCGCCGGTCCCGGATTTCGTTTCGCTCCATCCGGGCTGCGGTATTGCGGTACGCAATCGCATAACCCCGGCGCCGATTTACGTCGCGCGACTGCGCGGCTTTCCCTATCCGATTTGTGAACGCTAACCGGCGCTCAACGGAACTCTTGCGCTTGATCGGCGTCGATATCATGTGCGTTAATCTTATTCGGTTACAGACGGTCTCGTCCTGACCATCCCATCGGGTGAAGCCATGCGTTTTAGTGCCTTGCTCGGAGCCTCGTTCACCGCCGGGGCACTGGCGATTTCATTTGCCCCGCCTGCGGCCGCCGAGATCCTGATCCGGGTCGACAAGGAAACCCAGACCATGACGGTCACGGTCGACCGCTTGGTGACTTATGTCTGGCCGGTTTCGACAGGAATGGAGGGGCGCGACACCCCAAGCGGCACGTTCCAGCCCAACCGTATGGACGCCGACCACCACTCGCAGGAGTGGGACAACGCGCCGATGCCGCATACCATCTTCTTCGACATGCATGGCCACGCCGTTCACGGCTTCGCGAGTATCACGCACCTCGGCAATCCGGCCTCGCACGGTTGCGTGCGGCTGGCGCCCCAAAACGCAGCTCTTCTGTTCGATCTGGTGAAAATGGAAAAGATGCACGACACCACCGTCGTCATCACCGGCAAGACGCCGTCCCTGCAGAGCCTTGCAGCGCTGCGGCGCCACGACATGATCGCCGCGAACGCGCCGCTGACGCGGGAATCGCTTTCGCATCGCAGCGCCGACCAGGCGCCGCCTTACCGCGACGAAACCAGGGCTTACGTCAAGGAAACCGCGGTATACCAGCCGCCGCAGACTCTTGCCTCTGAACAGCTGATAGCGACGCCGACTTTTGCGATGTCTGGCGCCCGCTGGACGCGGCGCCCCAGCGTCGTGCAGGCTGCGTACGTTGTCCCTGCACCGCCGGTCGCACCGCAGCCGCTGCCGCACGCCGCCGACCGGCAACCACATGAACCGGCCGTTTCCGCGATGCGGCCGGAACGTGCAGAGATTCGCACCGCTATCAACGAACCACCGGCTGCGGATTTCGAATCACTGCAGGTTGAGGCGCCGCAACAGCCCGCCGCCAGCGAACAGCCACAACCGCAGCCGCACGCGGCTGAGGTCGATGAGCATCGGCCAGCGACCCGCGGACGGCATCAGGCGGCTTCCGGCCTTGAGACCGCGGTCAATGAGCAACCGGCCGAGGGCAAACCGCTCGAGATACAGCCGCTGAAACCAGCCGCCGCCGTTAGCGAACAGTCACCTCCCGTGTATCATCGGTTACAGGCATACGCACAGCCGCCCTTGATGCCACCGTCGGCGCGGCTCCCTTCGGGTTATCGGCAGCAGCAACAAGCTCAGGCTTACGCGCAGCCCTATTCCTACCGCCAGGCCGGCGCTTACGGGCCTCGCCTCTATTATGTGCTGCCGCCAACCGCCGGACAGCACGTGTACTATTATGTGCAACCCGGCTACGCCCAACCGGGCTACCTGCAGCCGCAGTACTATCAGCTATACGGCCAGTATTAGGCGCCGGCTTGATTTGAAGGGCTGGCCCAACTTCCGAGCCTCTCCCGGACTGGGTCGGCTTGTTGCATTGCAAAAAATTCCACGTCAAAGTGCTTGCGAGTGCGCGTGGCGACAACGCGTGAAGAACGGCTGGAAAACCGATGGGCGAAGAGCTGCGCCAAGCCGAGCCATTAGGCGCTAAACCATCCGGCGCAAAATCTTCAAGCGCCAAGCCATCAAGCGCTAAGCCACCAAGCGCTAAACCTTGGATGTTCCGCACCTATGCGGGCCACTCCGATGCGCGAGCCTCGAACACTCTCTACAGGAACAATCTGAGTAAAGGGCAGACCGGGCTGTCGGTCGCCTTCGATTTGCCGACGCAGACCGGCTACGACAGCGATCATCCGCAAGCCAAGGGTGAAGTCGGCAAGGTCGGCGTGCCGATTTCGCATCTCGGCGACATGCGCATGCTGTTCGAGGGCATCCCGCTCGGCGAAATGAACACGTCGATGACGATCAACGCCACCGCGGCTTGGCTGCTCGCGCTCTATATCGCCGTCGCCGACGAACAGAACGTGCCGCGCGAGCAGCTCAAAGGCACGACCCAGAACGACATCATCAAGGAATATCTGTCGCGCGGCACTTATGTGTTTCCTCCGGCGCCGTCGATGCGGCTGATCAAGGACATGATCCTGTTCACGACCCGCGAGCTGCCGAAATGGAACCCGGTGAACGTCTGCTCCTACCACCTGCAAGAAGCCGGCGCGACGCCGGTGCAGGAACTCGCTTTCGCGCTCGCCACCGCGGTGGCGGTGCTGGACACGGTGAAGGCGGCCGGCGGCGTCAACGATTTCGGCGAGGTGGTCGGGCGCATCTCTTTCTTCGTCAACGCCTCGACGCATCTGATCACCGAAATCTGCAAAATGCGCGCATTCGGCGAATTATGGGATGAGATCACACGCGAGCGCTATGGCGTGACCGACGCCAAGCAGCGGCTGTTCCGCTACGGCGTGCAGGTCAATTCACTCGGACTGACTGAGCAACAACCCGAAAATAACGTCTATCGCATTCTCATCTCGATGCTGGCGGTGACGCTGTCGGAAAAGGCGCGCGCCCGCGCCGTACAGCTGCCGGCGTGGAACGAGGCGCTCGGCTTGCCGCGCCCTTGGGACCAGCAATGGTCGCTGCGCATGCAGCAGATCCTCGCTTACGAGACCGACTTGCTCGAATACGGCGACGTGTTCGATGGCTCGCCTGCAATCGCCGCCAAAGTCGCAGCGCTGAAGAAAGCGGCGAAGGAGGAGCTGAAGCAGATCGAGGAAATGGGCGGCACTGTTGCCGCTGTTGAATTGGGATATCTGAAACAGCAACTCGTCGAGTCAAATTCGCGCCGCGTCGAGGCAATCGAGCGCGGCGAACAGATCGTCGTCGGCGTCAACCGCTTTACCGAGACGGAAGCCTCGCCGCTCGCTGACGCCGGCGATGCAGTGCTGACCGTTTCAGCCGAGGCCGAGGCCGGGCAGATCTCGCGGCTTGCAGCTTGGCGCGCGGCGCGCGACAGCAGAGCGGTTGCCGCCGCGCTTGATGCATTACGCAAGGCCGCAAAGAGTGGCGCGAACATCATGCCGCCCTCGATCGCCTGCGCCAAAGCAGGCGTCACCACAGGCGAGTGGGGCTTTGCGCTGCGTTCGGCGTTCGGCGAATACCGCGCGCCGACCGGCGTCGGCACCGCGATGCGCAACGATGCCGAGGGCCTCGACGACATCCGCGCCGAGGTCGACCGGGTGTCGAAGAAACTCGGCCGGCGGCTGAAATTTTTGGTCGGCAAGCCCGGTCTCGACGGCCATTCCAACGGCGCCGAGCAGATTGCCGCCCGCGCCCGCGATGCCGGCATGGACGTGGTCTATGACGGCATCCGGCTGACGGCGGAAGCGATCGCAGCCGCGGCCGCGGAGAAGGACGTGCACGTGGTCGGGTTATCGATCCTGTCCGGCTCGCACTTGCCGCTGGTGCAGGACGTGATCGCTCGCATGAAGGAGGCCGGGATTGACGATGTGCCGGTGGTGGTCGGCGGCATCATCCCAAAGGAGGACGCACGCGCGCTGAAAAGCGCCGGCGTCGCCGCGGTCTACACGCCGAAGGACTTTGAGCTCAACCGCATCATGGCCGACTTGGTACGCATCGTCGAAGGCGCGACGGCGAAGGCGTAAGAGCTATTCGGCGGCCGGCGCCAGTGGCACGGACGGTCCTGGCGCGTTGCCTGTAGTGTGTTCCCGAAGCTCCGCCGCGACATCACGATTCAGCGTGGCTTCGAGATCGCGCAGGATTCGGTAAAGCTCGATGCCGTCCATGATGCGATGGTCGTAGAAGATCTGAATTTGTGCATCGCCATTGGGCTCAACCAGCCCGTAGTAAAGCATGAACGAAGCCGGCATCGCCGATTGGGTGATGGTGCCACCGGTCGGAAACGGATTGATCCCGGCGGTGCCGATATAGCGCGCCCGCAGCGGGCCAGACCAATAAAGCGCAAGGCTCCAGATCAGGCGGCGCAACAAGACCGGCGGGCGGGAGAAGCGGATCAGGCGGCGGAAACTGCCGACGTTCTCGACCGGCACTTTACGGAGGTTACGCAGCGCGTCGTCGAGCTTCGTCAACGGCATTTTGTCGGGAGCGGCGAACTGCTCAAAGAACAGCGCCGCGGCGCCGCGCCAAGCCCGCTCGATGACGACGGTGAGGACGCTGTCCGGATGCAGGTAGAGCCGCGCCCAGGGAAAAGGCAGATATGCGGTGCGCAGTTCAGGCCGGCGCTGGCCAACCAACGCCAGCGCCTTCATCCAGATCGCGGTCCAGCCGATCGCCGGCTGTGCCGCCGCGCGCGCTGCGACCAAGGGCGCGATGTTGATCCGCCACGCGTAACCCATGACGTGCGATTTCTTGCCGAAATGCACGAGGTCGTTCATCCAGCGCCGGTGCAACGGCACCGGGCGGTAACGCGGCTCGGAACTCATCATTTGATTGTAGGTCATCGGCGAGCCAAGATCACTATGACGCTGCTGTGGCTGTGAAAAACGCGTGATTGCTGTGTGCTGGCGCCGATCCGCTCCGCCTGCCGCCTTGTTCGCGCCCTTGGCGGCGCATAAAACGGCGGGAACGGGAGAATAGGAACTTGAGCAGAGAAGCGGTTCTGCGCCGGCTTGAGCCGATTTTTCGCAGTGTCATCGACCCCAATCTCACGCTGACCGAAGAGCTCGACGCATCGAAGGTTCCGCTGTGGGATTCGCTGAAGCACATTATTCTGGTGGTCGAAATCGAGATGCAGCTCGGCGTCGCGCTGACCACCGACGAGCTCGCCGATCTGCAGAACGTGAGCGAATTGGTGACCTTGCTGCAAGAGCGGGGCGTACGCGTATGAGTGGCGAGCTTTGCGCATGAGCGCCGATGGCGGAGCGCTTGAGACGTTCGTTGCGCGCTACGCCGAAGCGCGGACGTTGCAGCAGCTTGACACCTGCGCGCGCGCTTACCAACAGGCCGGCGCGCCGAAATCCGCTTCATGGCCGAAAATCCGATTGGCGCTCACTGGCAATTACTCGACGCAGTTCCTGGCCCGCGGATTTCCGGTGGCTCTCGCAGCGCGCGAGTTCGCGGCGGAAATCTACGAAAGCCCGTACAATCAATGGCGGGCGGACATGCTTGACAGCGCTTCAGCGCTCTACGCGTTTTCGCCGACGCACGTGGTGCTCACACTCACCTCGATCGAGCTCGCTTACGGGGCGTTGCGTAGCCCGGATGTCGTTGTGGAAACCATCGCCGCGGCGATCAAGGCCGCACTGCAGGCAAGCGATGCACACATTCTCATTACCCTGCCCGAGCCGCTTGCAGACGAAATCTCCGACAATGGCGCCGCTTATGCCTGGCGGCTTGCGGTAAATGCGGGATTGCGTGCGGCACTCGCGACGCCGCGCGTGACACTCATCGACATAGAGCCACTGATCCGCGCCATCGGTAGCCCCGCGTGGTTCGACGATCGCTTCTACGACAGAGCCAAGCTACCGTTCCATCCCGACCGCACGCCAGCCGTGCTCGGCGCTCTGGCGGATGCCGTCATCGGCACCATCGCACCGCGCTGCAAGCTTGTGGTCGTCGACCTCGACGACACACTGTGGGGCGGGCGCGTCGGCGATGACGGCTGTGACGGCGTCGATCTCGACTCCGCCGGCAAGGGCCGTCACTTTCTGCGGCTGCAGGCGTTTCTGAAAGGCTTGCGCGACAAAGGAGTCTTGCTCGCGATCGCGAGCAAAAATGATCCCGCCGCCGTCCACGAAGTGTTCGCCAAGCGCCCCGAGATGATGCTGCGTCTTGATGATTTCGCTGCGACTGAAATTCACTGGGAGCCGAAATCGTCGAGCATTGCGCGCATTCTTGATCGCCTGAAGCTTTCGACGGCGGGTGTCGTGTTCCTGGACGACAATCCGGTCGAGCGCGCGGAAGTGCGGCGGCGCTTTCCCGATATTGCGGTGCCGGAATTGCCCGACGATCCAGCGCAACGCGTGCCGATGCTGGAGCGTACCGGATTGTTCGATCATCGACTTGCCACGCGGGAATCGCGCGAGCGGAACCGCATGTACGCGGAGAATACCGCGCGCGAGGAAGCGCAACGCGACGTCGGCGATTATCAGGACTTTTTGCGCGGGCTGAAAATGGTCATGGAAGGATCGGCGCTCGACGAGGCGCGCGAGCGGGTCGTCGAGCTCATTAACAAGACCAATCAATTCAACCTGACGACGCGCCGTTACAATTGGGGCGAGTTGGCGAACGTGGTGAAGAATGGTTTCGGCCGCTCGTATCGGCTCAAAGACCGGTTCGGCGATAACGGCATCATCAGCGTCGTCGCCGTCGCGCGCGAGCAGCAAAACGATGCGCGCATCGATCTCTGGCTGATGTCTTGCCGGGTTCTCGGGCGCAAGGTTGAAGAGGCCATTCTGGCGGACATCCTCGCCCGCGCCCGCGCGCTTGGCGTGCGCCGGCTGGTCGGGGAGTACTGTCCGACCGCGAAGAATGGGCTGGTCCGGGAGCTTTATCCGCGCCTCGGATTTCAGGAAATTGGCCGGAGCGGCGCGAGCGTACTCTACGCGTTGCCGGTCGACGATGCGCACGGCGGAGAAAGCGTGGAATTCATCGAATGGTCGGAACGACGTTCACCTGTCGCTGCCGCGGTCGGATAACCGCGCCTTCACTTCAGGCTTTCGGCAAGACGGCCACGAGCGCCTCGCTGAGCGCGCTCGGGCTCAGCGGCTTACGCAGATAAGAGTCCATACCGGCCGCACGCGCCGCCCGTTCGTCGCCGGTTTCGGTTCGGCCCGATATGCCGATGATCGGGATCCGAGCCGCAGCACCGCCGAGCACACGGATGCGGCGCGTTGTCTCAAATCCGTCGATCCCGGGAAGCGTCACGTCCATCAGAACCGCATCGTAACCGCGCCCAATCGACGCGATCGCTTCTTCGCCGGAGCCGACGAAATCCGCGCGGTGTCCAAGTTCGGTGAGGATGGTGTTAAGGATGACTTGCCCGTAAGGATTGTCTTCGGCGCAAAGGATCGCAAGTGATCGCACCGGCGACTTTGTTACATTTCGATGCGCGTCTACGGGGTTCGCGCCCGGCGCGACAGCAAATATAACCGCGAGACGGAAACTCGAGCCACGGCCGTGTTTGCTGCTGACGGTGAGATCGCCGCCCATCAGCTTGGCGAGCGCTTTGACGACGGCAAGCCCTAGTCCGGCTCCGCCATAGCGGCGCGCAATGTCAGCATTGGCCTGCACGAAGGGGCGAAATAGACGCCCGATCTCCGTCGGTTTAAGCCCAATCCCGCTGTCGGTAACGGTGAAGATGAGACCGGCATGTCCACGTGCTGCGCGCGTGGTGCGCACATCAAGCCGCACCGCGCCTCGATCGGTGAACTTGACCGCATTGTCGATAAGATTTTCGAGCGCCGCCCGCAGCCGCACGGTGTCGCCGACGAGCATCGGCGGCAAGCTCTCAGCCACCGTCACCGCGGTAGTGAGGCCCTTCGTCTCCGCGCGGGCTGACAGCGACTCGGCCAAATCTTCGATGAACCGGCGCGGCTGAAAAGCTTCCTGCTGCAATTTCAGCGTCGTCGTAGCGGCTTTGGCAGCGTCGATCATCAGCGTGGTGAGCGAGGCCAGATGCTTGGCGCTACTCCTGATGCCCAAGGCCCAACGGCGCTCGCGTTCACCTAGATTGGAACTCGCCAGCAATTCGCCGAGTGCCAGAATGCCGGTGAGCGTGGTGCGAATGTCGTGTGCATAGGCCGCGAGCGAGGCGTCCACGCCACGCACCGCCGGCGCCGCCCGCACGCGCTTTCGCTTGCTGCTGCCGGCCGTTTTGCCGCTCGGCTTTTTTGACTTCAATCGCGCCATGGCAGCCCCCCGCCGCCAAGCCCACCATGGCACGGGGGGGAATCAAACAAAACAACACCGCAACTGATTTTCAGCGTCCAAGCCCCACCATGCGCCTGATATCCACCGCTGTGGCGCCGCCAGCGCGCAATTCACGCAGGCTGGTCGCCGAGGTCGATTTCGACAGCTTGCGGCCGGCCGCGTCGACGATGAGGCGGTGGTGATGATAGACCGGTTCAGGCAAGCCGAGCAGCGCCTGCAACAGGCGGTGTATGGCGGTCGCCCAAAACAAATCCTGTCCCCGCACCACGTCGGTTACCCCTTGCAATGCGTCGTCAATCACGACGGCAAGGTGATAGCTGGTCGGCGCTTCCTTGCGGGCCAAAACGACGTCCCCCCACATTTGCGGCACCGCCGTCACGAGGCCCGATTGGCCTTGTGGGCCTTGGCCGGTCTCGGTCCACGTCAGAACGCCGGCCCGCGCCACAGCTGCGTCCATGGCGAGCCGCAACGCGAACGGTTCACCCTCCACCCGGCGGCGTTCGCCTTCGGCCCGCGATAGCCTGCGCCCACGGCCGGGATACAGCGGCACCCCATCGGGATCGCGCGGCCAAGGACCCTGCCTTTCGCGCTCGGCGACCAGGGTATTGATCTCGCTTCGGCTCTCAAAACTCCGAAAAATGAGCCCGTCATTTTCGAGTTTAGATAGCGCGGCCTGATGGTCGCCAAGATGCTCGCTCTGCCGCCGAACGTTCTCTTCCCAGCAGATGCCGAGCCAGGCAAGGTCGTCGTAGATCGCTGCTTCGTACTCCGGCCGGCAGCGGGCAGCATCGATGTCTTCGATGCGCAGGAGGAGGCGTCCACCGCATTCCCGCGCCAAATCGTGATTGAGCAGCGCCGAAAAAGCGTGACCCAGATGGAGATAGCCGTTCGGGCTCGGCGCAAAACGAAAGATACGCGTGTACATCGACAGTTTGGTTATACGCCGGCCCGGGTTGACACGGGAGCCAGTCACTCAAACAAGTAGGCCATTCTGAGGTCGACCCCATAAATAGCCCGGCCCCATGGCCCATTCGCACATCCATACCGAGGCCGATCTCGATGCCGCGCTTGCCGCACTCGGCAAAGTCGATCCGCGGTTTGTGCCGCTGATCGCCAAAGCCGGACGGCCGCCGTTGCGCCGGCGGTCCGATGGATTTGCCGGCCTCGCAGCGATCATTGTGGCCCAGCAGCTTTCCACCGCGAGCGCCAACGCCATCTGGGGACGGCTCGCGGCAGCGTTCGATCCGTTCGATCCGGAAGCGATCCTGCGGGCACGCCCAGCGCGGCTGGCGCGGCTCGGCCTATCGGCACCCAAAATCCGCGCACTGAAGGAAATTGCCCGCGCCGTGAAACGCGGCGATCTCGCGCTCGCCGCGCTCGGCGGGCTTGCCGCCGAGGATGCGCACGCGGCGCTGACCGCCGTGCATGGTATCGGCCCGTGGACAGCGGATATTTATCTGTTGGCATGCCTCGGCCATGCCGACGCTTGGCCGGCTGGCGATCTCGCTTTGCAAGAAGCAGCCAGAGTTGCATTCGCGCTGCCGGCACGGCCGACCGCAAAGGAGATGCTGGCTTTGGCCGAGTTGTGGCGACCTTGGCGCGCCGTCGCGGCGCGGATCTTGTGGTCGTATTATCGCGTCGCTGCCGCAGGAGCGAAGTCGTCAGCCGTGGCCAATCCGCGCAAACGTCGAGCGCGCAAGCCACTTTGAACGGGTAGTGGCGATGTTCGTGATAATAAACGCGAAGGATTCTCGGATCAACCGATTACAGCTTTTGCGACACGCCGACGTAGAAGCCACGGCGGGCGCCAAATTGCGGGGCGAAGACACCGATGCCGCTGCCGTCGCGCAGCTCGTAAACTTTGTCCAACAGATTGACGATGTCGAAACGCAGCGTCATTGGCTTGGAGTTTGCCGACCACTTGATTTCGCGTGACACACCCGCATTCACTATGACGTAGGGCGGAGTGGTAAGCGAATTGGGCGCGACGCCATCGGACAGATCGCCGGCGCGCTGACCGCTGCCATAGATCACGCTGGTGCTGAACAGATTGCCGTACCAGCGATACGACGCACCGGCTGAGCCGGTCATCATCTGCATGTCGTCGGTGTAATGCCAATTGGTGAGGAGGTATTCGTAGGTTGCCTGGTCGAACAGATATTGGTTGGAGACGACGTCGATCGCTCTCATGATGTTGAATGAAAAATTCGCGTAAGCCCGAAAGTCACCATTCACGTATTTGGCCTTGACTTCACCGCCTTCGCTGTAGCCTCGCGCGTAGTTGAATTGGGTCAGCACCACGGCGCTGCCGAACTGGCCGTCGTCGAGCATGTCGCGCGCGTCCTTGTAGTAGCCGTCGACGCCGACCGTAAGGCCCGGCATCAGAACCTGGTCGACACCGACGTCGTAATAGTTCGAGCGTTCGGGCAACACCGGACTATTCAACGGCACCTCGGGCTGATTGGTGGTGTTGGTGAAAAGCCCGATATCCGATTGCGCCGCTTGCGCCTGGTAAGGCGGCGTAAAATAACGTGCGTAACCGGCGTGAAGGCTTGTTCCGTCGAATGGCTTGTAAACCAGCGCGATGCGGGGGCTGAGCTGGTTTGCACTGACGTATTGATACAATTGATCAAAGCGCAGGCCAGCGTTCAGGGTCAGCTCACGGGTAATTTTCCATTCGTCCTGGACGTAGGTTCCAATGTTCCAGCCAAGTTTCGAATTCAGATCGTCGATGGCGAACGGGGTCGGCGAAATGGCCCCGGTCACCGGATCGACCGGCAGGACCGTTGCAATGTCGTTGACGTTGGTTTGCTCCTCGGTCACGGCAAAGCCGGTTCGCAGCGTGTGCCGGGCGTCCACGATATAGGACATGTCGAATTGGGTGCCGTTAAGCAGGCTCTCGCGCGTTACATTGGATGCCACGTCGTTGAACACCAGGTCGCCGAAAACGTCGGGAACGAAGTTGACTTTGGCGTAACGCGAGAAGACCGCGATTTGCGCGTCGCCGTCCGTGCCCTTCTTTTGCAGCGCCGCGATGTTGGCAACGTAGGTGTCGAACTCGTTCTCATTGAGCCACAGTGAGTTGTAGTTCGCCGGGCCGAAATCGCCGAGCGGGACCTGAGCGGGATTGTTTGGTATCTGGAACGCGCTGTAGGACGCGGCCGAGATGAAGCTTAAGCGCGTCGATTCGTCGAGCAGCGTCGATGAATAGCCGAAAAACTTGCCTTGCTGGGTATAGTCATGGTTGGCGTCAGGGCTCGACGTTGGATTTTCGAGCCCAAGCGCATTCCAGTTGCCGCGCGCACTGACAAAATACTCGCTGTTGCCGAAGCTGCCGCCGTAATCGAAGCTCGGCGTGAACGTCTGCCGGCTGCCGCCATACAGACTGATCTCGCCGCCGGGCGCAGCGAAGCTTCTGGCGGTAATATCCAGAACGCCGGCGGTGCGCAGCCCGTATTGAGCCGGCAGCGTGCCGGTGAGCAGTGACAGGCTGCCGATGAAATTGGTGTCGAGCACCGGGCCGAGGGACGAGACACCCTCGGGAATCACAATCCCGTTGATACGATACGCGACATTGGCATATTCGTTTCTGACGTGGAAATCGGGATTGGATACAGCGGAATCGTAGGATACGCCCGGGAATTGCAGAATGACCTTGTCGATCGGCGTGTTGTCGCCCTGCGGCAAGGCCACAATCGCATCGCGACCGATTGTATAAGACGTGGCTCCGATCTTCGGCAGCAGATTGTCCCGCGCCTGATCCAGCGCCTGCATCTTGTTATCCAACGCCGCCTGCGCGGCCGTCGGCGCATCCGCTGGCTGCGCGGCGCGTTGTGCCGCTTCTGCGCTCGGCTTTTGCTTGGGCTTTTGTTTCGGCTTCGACGCCGATACGACGATCGACGGAAGCTTCACTTCACCGTTTGCCGGGACTTGGTCTGGGACTTGAGTCGGTACTCGGGCCAGCGCCGGCTCTGCAGGTTGCTGTGATTCTGTGGGTGTCGGTCCTGGCGACTGCGCGTTTGCAGCGACCATCGCGCCGAGATCGAAAACAATCACCGTACTGATGAGCGGAAGAGTGTGTCGGAGAGAAAGCACGCGTGCTATTACTGAAAGTCTCGACATGACACCAAGTATTTTAGAATTGTTTGAAAGTATAAAACCCGTTCGCCGCACGCGCATTTTCAGTTCATCGTGCGGAAGCCAACAATCACATTTGTTGCGGCACTGTCGAATATTTTCTTTTTAAATTGAAACAATTCAAAACTGGAGCAGCGCTCAGCTTCAGATTATAAGATTGTTCTCACCGCTCGCAGTGTTACCGCTGTTGCACCTGCACGGTCACATGGGACAAGGCGCGAAATCGCCTGAGCAGTGTTTGGTAATAGTCCGGCCCGCGCGGCAGCGCCGTCGCCACCGACACGATCGCACCCAAATGCCCGGGCCCCAGCCGCCACAAATGCAAATCGGTCAGGCGATCGCCGTCGGTCTCGATCATCGCGCGCATGCGCTCGGCCATGCCGCGATCGGGATTCATGTCAAGCAAAATGGCCCCGGTGTCGCGAACGAGGGTGTACGACCAGACGGCGATGACGATAGCGCCGGCCAAACCAACAGAAGGATCCATCCAGGCCAATCCCAGGAAGCGTCCGAACAAGAGGCCGACAATGACCAATACGGAGACCCCTGCATCCGCCAACACATGAACGATGGCAGAGCGCATATTGTTGTCGCGCTCCGCTGCACCGTGCGCGTGTTCGTGTTCTTGAAAATCGATCGAATGAACTTCGCTGCCGCCATCGAGTGAGATGCGGGCGGTGAACGCATGCGGCTCCGGGATTTCATCGATGGATTCCAGATAACCTCCGCGCACGACCATCGCGAAGGACTGGCGGGCACCGTCCGGGCGTAAGGTCTCGATGGTGACGTTGTCCGCGGCGGGCGTCATTCCGGGGCCAGACAGCCTGAAGCGCGGCGGTACGCCATCCTCTAAAATTTCAAGGGTCAAAGGGCCGGCGCCGGCTTGCAGGGAATGCGCCTGGTCATGCTCGTGATCGTGGCGTGCCGGTGAATCGCCATAACCGTGACCAGGACCATGGCTGTGACTGTGACCAGGGTGCTGGCTACCGCCGCCGAGCAGGAGCACGCTCGCGACGTTGACGATCAGTCCCAGAACCGCAATCGGAATGGCCTCGTTGAAGTCGATCGGAACCGGCCAGATGAAACGCGTGACGGCCTCGTAACCGATGAGGATCGCGATCATCGCCAGCACGATGGCACTGGTAAATCCCGCCAGATCGCCAAGCTTGCCGGTGCCGAAACTGAAGCGGTCGTCCTCCGCATGGCGGCGCGCATAACTATAGGCTAACGCGGCGAGCAGAAGCGCACTCGCGTGCGTCGACATATGCAAGCCGTCGGCGACCAGCGCGATTGAACCGAAGATGAGCCCGCCGATGATTTCAACGACCATCATGGCGCTACAGAGCGCAATCACCATCCAGGTGCGGCGCTCGTTCCGCTCGTGGCCCCTGCCGAGGAAGACGTGACTGTGGGCTCCCGGAAAGGTCTCGGCCATGTCGGTCCCTCACTTCGGTGCAACCGGGCCAATTTTAGCTAGGAGCGGACGACCTCAAAACAAGAGAACGCCTAGAGAAGGATCGGCCGCTTGCAGCAACATTAGGCGATAATGCGCCGGCATTAAATGCGGTCCTGACGCCATTTATTGCTCGTTGGCCTTCCTCAAAAGATATGTATCCATAATCCAGCCCTTCCGTGTCTTTGCTTCCGTCCGCATCCGCTCAATGTCCCCCATAAGCTCCCGGAGATTGCCAGACACGAGAATTTCATCTTCGGTTCCGATGTACGCGCCCCAATAGATATCAATCTCGGAATTATCGATGTTTTTGAACGAACATTCGGCGTCGAGCATGACGATGACATCGTCGATATTATTTGGCAGCCCTTCAGACATCTTGCGTCCGGTTGTGATGTGAACCGACCTCCCGATACGGTTCAGCGCGATTTTGTGACGCGCGGCCAATGCCTGGATGCTGCTTATTCCCGGAATGACTTCGTATTCGAACGCAACGGTTCCTCCGGCGGCGATCTGATCAATGATCCGCAACGTGCTGTCGTAGAGCGACGGGTCGCCCCAAACGAGAAAAGCACCGCATTCGTCATCGCCGAGTTCTTGTGAGATCAGTCGCTCGTATATGACCGCTCTCTGGTCGTGCCACGCCGCGACAGCGGCCTCGTACGACAATGCATCTCGGTCGCGTCGCGGATCGACAGCCTCAACAGTCTTATACGACTTGTTCTCAATGTAACGCTCGCAGATCTCCTTGCGAAGACGCTTCAGATCTTCTTTCTCGTGGCCTTTGTCCATCACAAAGAAAACGTCAACCTCATTGAGCGCGTTAATCGCCTGCACGGTGATATAGTCGGGATTGCCCGCGCCAATTCCGATGACGAATATCTTTCTCATGAGACTCTCCGTTGCCAATCATGTTGTCCAATTGGCATCGTATGTTTAGCTCGCCGGGCCAATTCCTCGCCCCTCAATCAGAAGTTTGGCCACACGTCGTAAGCAGGAAGGGCAGAGGCAATCTTTGAAACGCCCGGCCTCCGACGGCAGAGGCATTGGTAAACGATAAGATTCACCTCGACACCAGCAGCTGTGATTACCGCCGGGTGAACAATCGAATTCAACGCCGCAATTTTCGCAGGTTAGCCGTCTCGAGGTTGGGCTCAAAGTCTCCATGCCCTGTCCCTGATGCCCTGTCCCTGTCAAATTGTTGTAGACGAAAACGGCCGCCGTCCGGTCACGTTATCCACTTCTCGATGATAACTTGCAGCGCAGTCAGTCCGTCGGTGAGGGCAGCGGGGCCCGGTTGCAGGATCAGCGGCGATTTAATCTCGTGAATCGCGCCACGCTTGACCGCCGGCACTTCATTAAAACCGGGTCGATTGACGACCTTGTCCCCGCGAAACTTCTTACCGCACCACGATCCGACAATGATATCCGGCTTGTGTTGTATGATCTCTTCGGCGGTAACGATGCGATCCTTGGCTGACTTGCAAGACGCGCGATCGGCGAAGATATCGATACCGCCCGCGACCTCGATGAGCTCCGATACCCAACCGATAGCGGAGATCATCGGATCGTCCCATTCCTCGAAGTAGACCTTCGGCCGCCACGGTAGTAGCGATGCCCGTTGCCGCGCGTCGGCGATTGCCCCAGCAAACTCGCTCGCCAACCGATTGGCCCGATCAGGCACCCCGACCAAGGCGCCGAGCGTGCCGATCATGTCGATAATCTGGGAGATCGTGCGCTGATTGAACGCGTGCACAGCAACGCCCTCGCGGATGAGAGTCGCTGCGATGTCGGCCTGAAGATCGGAGAACGTCAGGACCAGGTCGGGTTTCAGATCAAGAATTTTTGGGATGTCGGCCGAAATGAAGGCGGAGACTCGCGGCTTCTCACGCCGCGCTCTGGGCGGCCGCACCACATACCCTGAGATGCCGACAATGCGGCGCTCCTCGCCGAGCCGGTAAAGGGTCTCGACGGTTTCCTCAGTCAGACAAACAATCCGTTCCGGCGGGAACACCTCGGTCCATCTCCCCCGATCAACTCGGCGTGTCTTCTGAACAGAAAACAAGCAGCGACTAGAGCGGCATACCGGTTCATTGATAACGCGGCGCCCGTCCTCCCTTTGTCTTCACTAAATGAGGAAACCGGTGGAAATCAGGCGCGGTCGCGCCACTGTATTCGACCGGAGAGTCGTCTCAAAGTCGATTCGTCTCAAAGGTTGTGAGCCGGACCCTCTTTGTAAAAGGCACTGCTCTAACGGGACGCGCAATCCCGGGAGGATGAGATGACAACCGCGACATTCGCACCGGCATTTCCGGTCGCTGCCATACCGCTTCGCTGCGGTCGTTCAGATGTTTTGATCTTTTTGAGCATGTGGCCAAAATCTGAGCCCTTGACGACAAAATTGAACGTAATGTAGCATTGGCTACATAATGATACCAAGGCTGAAATTGGTGTGATTGGCAATCATGGCGTGAAAAATTTCCGACCCGCGGAGCCTCGGCCGTACACGTCGGCCACGTCGCGACCGCGGCGGCGCGTAGGCGCGTGGCCGGATTGCAACAACTTTCAACAAACTGCACCCGCGCGACTTGACACAAATAACGCACGCGAATCCAATTCGCACAGTTCAGGTGTGCCGATCGCGTTGATCGGCCAAAAGAGAATCCGGTGCGTCAGGCCGTTTTGGCGGCGAGGCAATTCCGGAGCTGCGCCCGCAACTGTCGGCGGAGAGCCCTTCTCCGAAATGCCACTGGGCTTTGCCATGCAAAGCCTGGGAAGGCGGAGAAGGGTCAGGACCCGCGAGCCAGGAAACCTGCCTGAACGGCGTCATCTTCCGGCGTGCGGAGCGCGCGTTCGGGGCGGACTTCCGCCGTGGTGACCGAGTGTGTTGTCACGCGGACGGGGCCGCCATGATTATGCCTGCACAAAGTCCATCACGCCAACAGCATCCACGTGCGTGGATCGCCGAACCTCTCGTTCGCGCAACGAGCGGCGCGCGCCGGTCCAGAACATTTTGGTTGGCCGTTACAACAGCCGCTATCGCTGTCGTCGTCGCCCAGAGCGCCGCTGCCGACGACATCATGCCGACGAAGGCCGCGCCCATCTCGTCGAGCGCTTTCCCCGCCTATGACTGGACTGGCTTCTATGTCGGCGGCCACGCGGCCTATAGTCTGGGCCATGCGAACAGCACACTGTCGAATCCCAACCCGACAGCTTCGAGCAATGCGTTCGGCAGTCAGTATGGCGGCCTGCAGGCAGGCTACAATTACGTTTCGCCTTCCCGGCTGCTGCTCGGAATCGAAGCCGATGTTACGTTCCCGCAGTTTTTCGAGAATGGCTTGATCTTTACGGGAGAAACGTCCCAGGGCACGACCGTCACCGACAAGATCGACTATATCGCGACGCTGCGCGGTCGCTTCGGCTACGCGTTCGATCATTGGCTGATTTACGGAACCGGAGGATTCGCTTGGTCGCAGGCACGCTTCGGCGAGACCAATGCCGCCGGCGATGAGGACATATCTCTCCTCACGCGCACCGGCTGGACGCTCGGTCTCGGCGCCGAGGTCGCAATTGCGCCGGACTGGACAGTGCGGGTCGAATATCTCTACGACCGCTTCGGAAGCGTTGCTGACAGTTTTCCGTCGGGCACGGGTTACCAGTCAGTCTTCGATATCCAAACATTGCGTATTGGACTCGACCGCAAGCTTGGCTGGGAAGACGCTGCCACCTTCACGAACGCGAACGGCAATTCGTGGCCGCTCGCACCTGGAAGCTGGAATGTCCACGGCCAATTCACATTCATCGAGCAGGGCTATCCGGCCTTCCACTCGCCGTATCAAGGCCCAAACAGCCTCTCCGGCGGCGGCCAAGCGCAGGACACGGCGAGCGCGACCGGGTTCGTTGGCTTTCGACCGTGGGATGGCACTAAAATCTACATCGATCCCGAAATCACCCAAGGCGAGGGGCTGAGTGCCACTTTAGGTGTCGCCGGCTTCCCCAACACGGAAGCGCAAAAGGCAAGTTTCCCGATGCCACGCTTCGACCTGGCGCGCGTCTATGTACAGCAAACGTTCGGCCTCGGCGGCGAACAGGAGACCATCGCGGACGGTCCCAACCAACTGGCAGGGAAGGAGGACATTTCGCGGATCACCATTACCGCCGGCAAGCTAGCGGTCACGGACTTCTTCGACAACAACGCCTACGCCAACGACGGGCGAACGCAATTCTTCAACTGGCAGCTCTTTTGCTGCGGCTCCTACGATTGGACCATGGACCAGATCAGCTATACGTGGGGTGCCTTGGCTGAAGTGAACCAGAAGTTCTGGGCTTTCCGGGCCGGCTACTTCCTGGTTCCGGCCGTGTCCAACACCGACGATTTCGACATGCGTTTTCCGGACGGCGAGTATATCGGCGAACTTGAATTGCGCTATGCACTGTTCTCACAGCCCGGAAAATTGCGGCTGATGGCCTGGGCCAACCGCGCCAATATGGGCACCTACGCCGCGGCCCTCGCGGAACCGATCACAACCCCGAATTATCCGGATATCACCCTCACGCGTGGTGTGCGGACGAATTACGGCTTCGCCGCCAATCTCGAGCAGGCGATCAACGGCGATCTCGGCGTGTTCTCGCGCGCGAGTTGGAGTCCTGGTCTCGACGAAATCATCGGCTGGAGCGATTGCGACCAGAGCGTTTCCGCAGGCGCCGTGTTGAAGGGGACGTCCTGGGGACGCCCCAATGACAGAATTGGCGTGGCCGGCGTCATCGATGGTCTCTCGCCCGAGGCGCAAGCCTACTTCGCCGCCGGCGGGCTCGGCATATTGATCGGTGACGGTGCGCTCAATTACCGGTTGGAGAAGATTGCCGAGACTTATTACTCCTATAGCCTCAACACTTGGTCCGCACTCACATTAGATTATCAATTCGTCGCCGACCCCGCCTATAACGCCGACCGCGGACCGGTGCATATTTTTGCGGCCCGGTACCATGCCGAGTTTTAAACCGCGCACTGCCTAAGCGGCGATGTGGCGCGGCACGTCCGCCGTTTTCGGCGATCGGCGCGACGGCGCCGTCGCGCTAAAGCTATGGTGCGGATAGAGGACTAGCAAAGATTCTCGCTGCAAAAATCTGACTGTCACAATAAACCTTAAAGATGGCTTGGCGCGGGGTGGGGTCGGGGTGAAAAAGTTCGTCGCGGGTGCCGTCATCGTCGTCGTGTTCGCGGCTGCGGAGAGAGCGCTCGCGGCCGATGACATTATGGTGACGAAGGCTGCGCCAATTTCGTCGAGCGCTGCATCCGCCTACGACTGGAGCGGGTTCTATGCCGGCGGTCATCTAGGCGTGGCCTGGGGAAGCTCGAATTGGACGACGCCTGCAGGTCCCTCCGGTTCGATCGACCTGTTTCAAAGGATCGACACTTTCGACGAGGCGGGAAGTTTCTTCGCCGGTCTGCAAGCCGGTTACAACTACACGCTGCCGAATTGTTTTGTCGTCGGCGCCGAAATCGACGCGTCGTTCCCGAGCTTTCAAAATCTCTCCGGGATCTCCATTGGCGGCACCTCGACACTTACTTCGCCAACGCTCGGCGCGCAGAGCTATAGCGAGACGGTGCTGTCTTCCGGAACAGTGCGGGGTCGCATCGGTTATGCTCCCGGCAACTGGCTCCTTTATGCCACCGGCGGTTTCGCTTGGACCTACGATCAACTGACGCTGACTCAACTCGCAAGCGGCGCGACCGAAGCGCCCTTCCTGTGGCGATTGGGCTGGGCGGCCGGGGCGGGCGTCGAGGTTCCCGTGGCGCCACACTGGACCGCACGGCTCGAATATCTGTTCACCGATTACGGCATCAGCAGCGTCACGTTCTTGGGCGGCGCACAGCGGATTGATTCTGATTTTTCGCTTCGGGAGCTGCGCGCAGGCTTGAACTATCGGTTCGGCAACGACGCGACGCCGGCGAGTATAGTTACCAAAACGCCTGCCGCGCCGGACTTGGACAATTTCAACTTCCACGGTCAGACCACGTTTGTCGAGCAAGCCTATCCTGCATTCCGATCACCCTATGCGGGGACCAATAGTCTGCCCGGCAGCGCGGAGGGCCGCGAGACCTGGGACGCCACGCTCTTTGCCGGCGTGCGGTTGTGGCGCGGCGCCGAACTGTGGATCAACCCAGAGCTTGACCAGGGCTTCGGTCTCGCCGACACGCACGGGATAGCTGGATTTCCCAGCGCCGAGGCCTACAAGGTCGGCGCGGACTACCCCTACGCGCGCGTCCAGCGCTATTTCATCCGGCAGACGGTCGATCTCGGCGGCGAAACCGAGAAGGTGGACGCCGACATCAATCAATTCGCCGGCTCGCAAACGGCGAACCGGCTGGTGCTGACTATCGGCAAGTTCGCCGGCGTCGACATGTTCGACACCAACAAATATGCCAATAATCCCAAAAGCGATTTCCTGAACTGGTCGGTTGTCAATGCCGGCACGTTCGACTATGCCGCCGACGCTTGGGCCTACACCTACGGTGCAGCGGCCGAATGGTACCAAGGCCGCTGGACGCTGCGGGGCGGGATTTTCGATCTCTCGGCCAGCCCCACCGGCGGCGGCGACAATGCGCAGGGCTACGGTCTCGACCCGACGTTCCACCAATTTCAACTGGTTGGGGAAATCGAGGAACGGCACGAACTGTGGGGCCAACCCGGCAAGCTCAAGATCACCGGCTTTCTCAACCGCGGCAATGCGGGAAGTTTTCAGGACGCGATCAACCTTTCACAAACTCCAGGCCCGTTCTTCGGCGACCCGACCGATGCGCTTGCGGCGGTACGCGTGTATCAAAGCAGACCCGGCGTCAGCCTCAATCTCGAACAGCAGGTCACGGAAACTGTCGGTGTGTTCGCACGCGCTGGCTGGGCCGACGGCAACGTCGAGCCGTGGGATTTCACTGATATCGATCGTACGGTTTCGGGAGGTGTCTCAATCTCCGGCAAACTATGGAACCGGCAGGACGACACGATTGGGATTGCCGGCGTCGTCAACGGAATTTCCGCTGTGCACGAAGCTTATTTGAACGCGGGAGGCTTGGGAATCCTCGCTGGCGACGGACAGTTGCCGAATCCGGGTCCAGAGGGGATCGTCGAGGCGTATTATAGCTATGCCATAACCTCTGCGACGAAAGTCAGCTTCGACTATCAGTTCATCGCCAATCCCGGCTACGCTACTGAACGCGGGCCGGTGAACGTTTTCGCCGGGCGCTTTCACACCGCATTCTGACATAGACACGCCATAGATACCGCGGCTAAAGCAGAAAAGGCTTGGGCCGCCGCGTTATCTGGCTGTGTAATCACCGCCGGTGCGGATGATTTGAAAAAGGTATTTTGAATGGCCGTAGAGCTTGATGGTCCGCGGCTGTCACCGCGCTCTGGGGCCGCGCGACAGCTGGTCGTGTTTCTTCATGGTTATGGCGCCGACGGCGACGATCTGATCGAGATCGGCCGCGCCTGGCAACAATTGTTGCCGCAAGCGGCGTTCGTCTCGCCGCATGCGCCTGAGCCCTGCGGTCAGGCGCCAGTCGGGCGGCAATGGTTCGCGCTGACGTTCCGCGATCCTAACGAGCGCTGGGTTGGCGCCAACGAGGCCGCGCCGATACTGGAGCGTTTCCTTGACGCCGAGCTTGCCCGCCAACAATTGCCGCCGTCGGCGCTCGCGCTCGTCGGCTTCAGTCAGGGCACCATGATGGCGCTGCACGTCGGCCTGCGCCGCGCCGTACTCGCCGGCCGCGATCGTCGGCTATTCGGGAGTGCTGGTGCTGCCGCCGGACGGCAATCCCGAAACACTCGCGGCGGAGATCAAATCGCGCCCGCCGGTGCTGTTGGTGCACGGCGACCAGGACGAACTCATTCCGGTGCAGGCGCTGTTTCAGGGGTCGCAGGCATTGGCGGCTATGGGCGTGCCAGTGGAATGGCATTTGTCCGCCGGCATCGGCCACGGCATCGACCCGGAGGGCCTCCGCCACGGCGGCGAATTCCTGGCGCACTGCTTTGCCAGCAAGCGCTGATGTCCGATAACCCTTGGAAAGGCTTCACAATCCTGTCACGCCTGCCTATAAACTGGTAGCCGACGCCGCAGTGCGGCATGCGAGTCGGCTAGGAATGTCGTCTTGAACGCTCACGTTTCGCCATCGGGCTTTCCGGCGCTGGTCCTCAATGCGGATTTCCGTCCGCTGAGCTATTACCCGCTCTCGCTGTGGTCCTGGCAGGACGCCATCAAGGCGGTGTTTCTCGAGCGGGTGAATATCGTCGCCAACTACGACCGCGCAGTTCACAGCCCCAGCCTGGAAATGAAGTTGCCGAGCGTGGTGTCGCTCAAGACCTACGTGAAACCCTCGACGCATCCGGCCTTCACCCGCTTCAACGTGTTCCTGCGCGACCGGTTCTGCTGCCAGTATTGCGGCACCCGGGAGGATCTGACCTTCGATCACCTGCTGCCGCGCTCACGCGGCGGCAATACCACGTGGATCAATGTCGTCGCGGCCTGCTCGCCTTGCAATCTGAAGAAAGGCAGCCTGACGCCGGACGAGGCCAACATGTGGCCGTCGCAACGGCCGTTCCAACCCTCGGTTCAGCACCTGCATCGCAACGGCCGGCTGTTCCCGCCGAATTATCTGCACGAGAGCTGGCTGGATTATCTCTATTGGGATACCGAGCTCGATCCCTAGGCGCGCCATTGCATCTCGGTTTCACAACGATCGCGAAGCGTTTCCATGGCGCGGTAATTTCGTTCACGTTGTTTGTTGCGATGGCTTGATCGGGATGGCGCGCATTGCCCAGATCGTCTCGACCGCTCGCTATTTGCCCGAGCGTGCTGTCACCAATGCAGAGCTGAAAGCCCGTTTTGTAGCACAGGGAAAACCAACCGTCATCGACAAGTTTGAAACCGCCACTGGCATTCTCCAGCGTTTCTACGCGCCCGATGACTGGGCGACATCGGACGTCGCCCTGCCGGCGGCCAAAGAAGCGCTCAAACGCGCCGGACGTAAACCGGAGGAAGTAGACCTGATCATTGTCGGCACGGATTCGCCCGACTACATCACACCCGACACTTCGGTCGTTCTCCAATATAAGATCGGCGCGAAAAACGCCGGGACATTCGACATCGGCTGCGCGTGCGCGTCGTTTCCGGCGTCGCTGGCGATTGCCTCCGGGCTGATCGCCACTAATCCGGGGCTCAAGACAGTGCTCGTGATCGGCGTCTATCTGATGCACAGGCTTTGCGATCCGGACGATCCAGTCTGCTTTTTCTACGGCGATGGGGCAGGTGCTGCAGTTGTGGAGGGCGGCGACTTGCAAGGCTTTATCGGCGCGAGCTTCCAGGCCGACGGGGCTTACGCGTCCTATTGGGGCATATTTGCCGGCGGAACCGTGGAGCCGGCCAGCATCGATGCGGTGAAAGCCGGACGCACCCAGGTGCGCAGGCTTATCAACTATCCGGCGAACCTCAATGAAGAAGGTTGGCCGCCTCTATTCAAGCGTCTCGCCCACCAAAGCGGCTTCGCGCCACAAGACGTCGATCAATTGATATTCACCCAAATCAACAAGCACTCGATCCCGATCGCGGCCGAACGGTGCGGCGTGCCGGCGGAGAAATGCCACACCATCATGGAAAAGTACGGTTACACCGGCTCCGCGTGCATACCGATGGCATTGGATGACGCCATTGAGCTCGGCAAGATCAAACGCGGTGATCTCGTTGTCATGATCGGCTCCGGTGTGGGTTACAACATGGCCGCGGCAGCGATTCGCATGACCGTCTAAGCCGCCGCTGGCTTTAAGGCGAGCACTACTTCATCGGGCATTTGTCGTGATAACGGTCCTGATGATCCTTCAGGATCGTTGCTACGGTTTTGACCTCGTAACCGCCGTCGGGTTTCTTAACGACCTGCTGCAGATAGAAATTTTGAATTGGGAAGTGGTTGTTGCCGTAGCGGTAAGGTCCGCGGACCGAAGCGTAATCGGCCTTCTCCATCGCTGCGCGCAGACCGTCCTTATTGGACAGGTCGCCTTTGACGGCGACAACGGCGCTGTTGATTAAATTCGCCGCATCGTAGGCTTGTGCGGCATAGAAGGCCGGATCGCGCTTGTACGCGGCGCGAAAGTCGGCGACGAATTTTTCATTCGCTGCATTGGGTAGATCGATCGCCCAATGCCCCGCAGTCGCAACCCCGAGCGCGAATTCGCCGGCCCGATCCAATAACCGCGCGTCGATCATGTAGGCGGTGTAGAGCGGGATTTGGCCCTTTAAACCGGCTTGGGCGTACTGGGTGAGAAACTGCGCGCCGGCGGCGCCCGGAAAGAACGCGAAGATTGCTTCAGGCTTTGCCGCGCGGGCTTTGGTCAGCTCGGCGGAGAAATCGAGCTGGCTCGGCCACGGAGTGTACTCGTCGCCGACAACCTCGCCTTTGAAGTTTGCCTTCACGCCTGAGGCGACATCTTTGCCCGCGGCATAATTCGGGTCGATCAGGTAGAGCGTCTTGACGCCTTTCTGGTTGAGGTACTCGCCGGTCGCTTGCGCCGCTTGATCGCCTTGCCAGGATGTCGAGAAGAAATACGGCGAGCATTGCTCGCCGGCGATCTGCGAAGGACCGGCATTGGCGCTGATGATGAAGGTCTTGGCGTTCACGGCTGGCAGCAGCGAGGCCAGCAACACGTTGGAGAAGCCGTAGCCGGTGAGAAAGTCGACGTGATCGGCCTCAATCAATTTATCGGTTTTCTGTTTGCCGACTTCCGGCTTCGAAGTGTCGTCCTCGTAAATGACCTCAACCGGACGCCCCGCCATCTGGTGATTGAGATTTTGTAAGCCGAGATTAAAGCCGTCCCGCATGTCGTTGCCGATGATTGCGGCAGGACCGCTGAACGTATTGACGAAGCCGATTTTGATAGCGTCGGCCGCGCTGGCCGGCGCCGCCACAACGCTCGCAGCCGCGAGCGCGACAAGCAGGCGGTTCATCGCTTCCTCCCCCGCGCGCCGGAGCGCACTTTGGTCGGCTTCTTCTTCGCTTTCTTCACAGAGCCGCTTGTTTTCTTCACTGACCGGCTTGTTTTCTTCCGCGATCCTCCCGCCTTTGCCCAGAGATGCCGCGTCGCGATTTCGGCTCCCTCGCGCATCGCCTTGAACTTTTCCCAAACCACCGTCGGGTGCACCTCGGTGCTGTACAAAGCCTGCGAGGAGAAGCCGCAGTCGGCGCCCGCGATCACATTCTCGCGTCCGACCAGCTTGGCGAAGCGCATGATGCGCTCGGCAATCAGCTCCGGATGCTCGACGATATTGCTCGCATGGGTAATGACGCCGGGGACCAAGACCTTATCTTTTGGCACCTTCACGTGCTCGAACAGGTGATACTCATGCTCGTGGCGCGGATTGGCCGCCTCGAAGCTGTACGAGCCGGCCTTGATTTGCAGCACATAGTCGATGATCTGACTAAGCGCGGCTTCGTGGATGCGCGGCCCTTCATTGATGCCGTAGCAGGTGTGGAAGCGGACCCACTCGGGCGGAATGCCTTTGAGCGCCGCATTGGTGGCATCGACATAGATTTGGGCGCGGCGTTTTTTCTCCTTGTCGTCGATGCCAAGCTCGTAAAACAGGTCCGGCAGAAAGGGGTCATCGATCTGCACCAGAATGCCGGCGTTGTAGATCGCGCGGTATTCTTCGCTCATGGCGGCGGCGAGCGCGTGAAAATACTCCTCGTATGACTTGTAATACTCGTTGATGCCGATGCCGGACGGCGCCGTGGCAGGCAGAAAAACGTGCTCATTGGCGACGCCCGCGGCTGTGGCCGCAGCCTTGACGTTGGCGATGTCGGTCTGCACGAGCTTATGGCCGCGATATTTGACCGGGCCCACGCAAACGACCGGCGCGAGCGAAACGACCGTGCCGCCCATCATCGCCAGCTTGAAATACTGTTCGTAGTATTCCGGAAAGGCGGCGACTTCCTGCTCGAACAGCTTCACCTTGATGCTCGGGCGAGATTCGAAGCCTTCGAGTCTTTCGCGGATGTAGGTAAAAAAACCCGGCTTCGACAGTTCGCCGTCGGTGATAATGTCGATGCCGTATTCGACCTGCTTGCGCACACTGTCGGCGACGGCCACGCGCAGCTCGCGCTCATAGGCTGCCTCGTCGTAAGGCTGGCCGGAATATTTTGCCTTCATCGCATCAAGCAGCCGATGCGGCCGCGGCAGACTGCCGATATGCGTTGTCTGAATGCGGTCAGTATTCTGCTGCAGCGTCATTGGGTGTCCCTCCTGTCGTCGTCGGCCTTATCGCGGCCGCTTTAGCTATTCGCGCCGGGCGACACCGGCACGCTGACGGCTATGCCGCATGCCTTTTGGCGCCAGCGAACGCGGGCGCTACTTCGGCCATGAAGCGCGCCATCTCGTCCTTGACCTGATTATGCGGCTTCAGGCCGACATTGAAATAGAGAATTACCTCGACGAAGCCCGCCGCTTCGACCTTCTTCAGCGTCTCGATCATACGGGCCGGCGAGCCGAGCAGCACAGAGTTTTCGGTCAGATCCTCGGGCCTGACCTTCTGCAGCCGCTCGACCATGTCGATGAAATAGCGGTAGCTTGGCGGCGCGGTCTTCGGATCGCCCGGGAACGCCGGGATCACGCACTCCTTGTAATAGCGGATCTGGCGCGCGCGCTGCGCGTCTTCCTGGGCTTTGTTGTCGGCAAAATGCGTGAAGTAGCTGCACATCAGCCGGCCGGGCTTCGTCCCATAGCGCGCGCAAGATTCGTGGTAGAGGTCCGCGACCTGTTTGAGCCCGCCGAAGCTGAGTGCGGCGGCAAACGGCGCGACGATCAACCCGCACCCCAATCGCGCGGCGAGTTCGATCGAGGGTTTCGAGAACGAGCCGACATAGGTCGGTATTGGTTGCTGCACCGGCTTTGGCGTGATGCGCACGTCATCGAACGAGTAATGTTTGCCGTGGTGAGAGATGCGGCCCTCCGCCGACCACAGTTGACGCACCAGTTCCAGCCCCTCCTCGAAGATTCCCTGGTTGTCTGCGAACGAGACATGGAACGGGAGATATTCCCGCTGGTCGTAGCCGCGCCCGCACGCGAAATCGACGCGGCCGCCGGAAAGAAGATCGAGCGTCGCCCACTGCTCGGCGACCCGAATCGGATGATGCAGCGGCAGCACCGTCACCGCCGGCGCGAGCCGGATGCGGGTGGTATTGGCGGCGACATAGGCGAGCACGAGGTCCGGGCAGGACAAGACGCCGAGCGAGTTGAAATGATGCTCGCCGATCCAGGCTGAATGCATGCCCAGCTTGTCGGCATAGAGTGCTTCGGCGGTGATGTCGGCGACAAACTGGTTCGCGGAGCGCGGATTATTGTCATAGTGATTGTCGCTCAGCGTGAAGTAGCCAAAATCCATGTTTCCCTCCCTGGAGGCCGCTCAGCGGCTACGCGATGCCGCCTACGATAGTTGAAGATGCATCTGTTGTAAATGCACTCATATGGGCGATGCGAGGCGTCTGCCGGCGCGATCGTTTCGCCGATCAGTCCCGGCCGGCCTCCATGATGGCTTGCGCCAGCCGCTTTGGATTGGAGAAGCAAAGCTCGTGACTGCCGGGCGTCTGCACCAGACGGAACAGCCCCAATTTCTGCGACAGCCGCGGATGCCACGGATAGTGATGCGGCAGCGAAGTGTCTTCCGTACAATTGATGTACGACTTGGCGATCTGCAGGTCCGCCGGATTGGTCTTGATCGAGATTTTGTCGGAGAATGTTTTCTCCGGATGCGGATTGAGAATGTTGTAGGCCTTCTGCGCGGTTTCCAGATCGGCATCGTTGATGAAGGCTTCGCGCCAGATCGGGAACGGCAGCACCACCGAATTGTCGCCGCGCTGGGCGGCGACCGCCTCGAACAGCGCGACATAGGGCGGCGGCACCATGTCGTTGAGACTCTCGCCGTTGTTCGGGACGAACGCGTTCCAGTAGATCAAGCGGCGGATCCGGTCAGGGACCTGATCGGCTGCGCCGGTAATGACCATGCCGCCATAGCTGTGTCCGAGGAGGACGATGTCTTTCAGATTCTTCTCGGTCAGATAATCGACAAGCGACTTGATGGCGTCGGCCAGGCCGACGGATTTCTTGTCTCCCGGCCTGTTGCCGGCAAGGGTCGGGGTATGGACTTCGTGGCCGGCGGCGCGAATTGGGGCGGCCGTGGGTTCAAGCTCTGCGCCGGTGTGCCAGGCGCCGTGAACAAGTACGTAGGTCGACATGTCGAAATCCTCCCTGATGCGGTCCTGGTCTTTTCCGACCTTGAAATAGCGCCCGCCGTTAAGCCTGCGGGAACACGGACCGCTCGAACGGTAGTGGAGGTTACATTTATTGAAAACGCAAATGAAAAGGTGCAAACAGCGCCACCCACTTGCTTGCCCCGACTACACCGGTCCTAAGGAACACGCGTGAAAAAGCCCGCCAAGCTCGACCTCGACAATTATCTGCCGTACCTGGTGAATCGCGTCGGGACCATCATTGCCGACCAGTACGGCAGCGAGGCGCTGGCGCCTTACCGGTTGAGCATCGCCATGTGGCGGGTGATGGCCGTGCTGGCACACAAAGGCGGCCAGCGGCAGATCGATCTCGCCGACCTGACCAGCATTGAAGTATCGACCCTGTCGCGCATCGTCTCACGCCTTGTACGGATGGGCGTGGTGACGCGCGCACGCTCGGCGAGCAGCACGCGCGAAGTAGTCGTGAAACTCTCGGCCAAAGGGAACGCGCAAGTCGCGCGACTCATTCCCATCGCCCACGACTACGAAACAGCGGCCGTCGCCGGATTGCGCCCGGAAGAACTTGCCACCCTTAAGCGCTCCCTGCGCCGCGTATACGCCAATATGCAAAACCGGGCGGTGTCGATGAATACGCCGCCGCGGCGCAATAGCCGCCCGCGTGCCGCCGCCGCGGAGTGAACGGCGGCGCTTGTGCGCCCGAATGTCACTTTCCTTCGCGCCGACAGTCCCCTACCCTTTCAGAGCGAGCGCGCGGTTCGCCGACTTCTGACCAAGAAGCATTGCAAGAAACACTGTAAAAATCTGCAAGGGGACGAGATGGCCGGCGAAGCAGAAATCCAGGTTTCGCGTCTGTTGGACGAGCGCGGGCTCAGCGCCTTCCAGATCAGGATGCTGGCATGGACGATCCTGATCGGGATCATTGACGGCTATGATATTGGCGCCATCGCTTTTGCCGCGCCGCATCTCGTCGAGTCTTGGGGCATCCCGCGATCCGCGCTTGGACCGGTCCTGACTGCGAGCAACATCGGCGTTTTGTTCGGCTCGCAACTGATGGGATTCATCGGCGACCGCTATGGCCGCAAGACCGCGCTGATCATCTCCAATCTGCTGTTCGGTGTTCTGACTTTTGCGGCGGCCTATTCGAGCAATCTGACCGAGTTGTTCTGGCTACGCTTCTTTGCCGGCTTCGGCATTGGCGGTGTCATTCCCAACCTGGTCGCGATCAACGCCGAGTCGTCGCCGCGGAAACTGCGCGCAACGCTGGCGATCATTGCGGTCGGCTGTGTCCCCATGGGTGGCGCCATTGCCGGCTTTGTCAGCGCGGCACTCGTTCCGCATTACGGCTGGCAGATCCTGTTTCAGATCGGCGGCATCGCGCCAATCCTCTTTGCGCTCGCCGCCATCTTCGGCTTGTCCGAATCAATCAAGTACATGGCGCTGCATGAAAGCCAGCGGCCACGAATGGAGCAATTGATAGCCGCGATCCGGCCGGACCTGAAAGTCTCGCCTAGCGCCCGCTTTATCATCGAGGATGAGCAGCAGGCGCCAACCAATAATCCGATCTATCTGTTCCGTAACGGGTTATGGCTGATCACGCCGCTGGTATGGCTTTTGTTTTCGCTCAACCTGATGGGCTTCTTCTTTCTCATCAGCTGGACGCCGACGCTGCTGTCGGCCGCGCATGTGTCGCAATCGATGTCGGCGCTGGCCGGGGCAACATTTCAAGTTGGCGGCACGGTCGGCGCGCTGGTGCTGTGCTGGTGGCTGCAGCGCAGTCGCTTCTACGCCCTTGCGATTCTATTCGTGCTCACCGTGCCTGTGGTCGCTTCGATCGGCTATGCCGGCGTAACCTCCGATGCGGCGCTCCTCGCAGCGACATTCCTCGGCGGCTTCCTGGTTCTCGGCATCCAGGCCGGCCTCAACGTTGCCGGCGCGTTGATCTACCCGACGTCGCTGCGCGCCACCGGCTCCGGTTGGGAGCTCGGCCTCGGACGGCTCGGCTCGATCATCGGCCCGCTTCTCGGTGCGCTGTTCGTCGGCCTCTCGGTGGAGAAGCTTTATCTGTGGTCGGCGCTCCCCTTTGCCGCCGGCGCCATCGTCAGCTTCGCCGTCCATATTTTGAACAGCGCGCGGATCAGAGCGAACCCGGAGCTTGCGAAAGCGCAGTAGCTGTAGCGCGCTGCTTCAGAACGGCAACGGCTCATAGCCGCGAAGGGAGTCAGCGCGTCGTTGGGTTGTGGTGCCCGTGGAGGGAGGCGAACTGATCGGATAACGCGCCGACATTACAGCACAATCGGGAGTGTGGAAAACGTCAGTACTCACAATCCCACTCACACGAGTTTGGAGTGTGGTGATGAACCGCGCGTTACGCCGGCTGGCTTGCCAGCCGTAGCTCGCGGCAGCTGCTCCGCCCGCCTTCGCGAAAGCTGCGGCGGGCAGCCTTCACTCGCTTCGCGAGCGAAGGCTGGTGCCCGTGGAGGGAATCGAACCCCCACTCCTTGCGGAACACGATTTTGAGTTGTGCGCGTCTACCAGTTCCGCCACACGGGCTTAGAGCGCCCTTCTATATCGTCAGCCTTTGCCCTCGGCAAAAGAAAATCGCCATGCAGCGGCCGCTGGCGGCGGTGCAGCGGCGGCCTTGCAACGGCCTTCAAGATCAGCACATTGCTGCGGACCGCGAGGATGCGGCGGCGAGGTCGGGATGACGGATACCTGGTTAGCGGATACCTGGATCGATCGGCTTCGCCGCGACGAAGCCGCAACCGCGGCGCTCGCGGTCTTTGTGCTGTGCGCGGCGACGATCCTGGGCGCGTGGTATTTTCAGCTCGTCGAGAAACTGCCGCCCTGCCCGCTCTGTCTCGAACAACGCATCCCGTATTATGTCGTCATCCCGCTTTCGCTGTTGACGGCGGTCGCGGCGCTTATGCACGCGCCGCGCCAGCTGGTTGCCGTCGGCCTTCTCGCTATCATCGCGGCGACGCTCTGTAGCGCCGCGCTCGGCGCCTATCACGCCGGCGTGGAATGGCGCTTTTGGCAGGGACCCGCCGATTGTTCGGGACCGATGACCGATTTCACCAAGCAGGGATCGCTGCTGGATCAGTTGCAATCGGTTCAGGTGGTGCGCTGCGACGAGGCGGCGTGGCGTCTGTTCGGCATCTCGCTCGCCGGTTACAACGTGCTGGTTTCACTTGTGGCGGCGGCGATTGCAGTTTTTGGTCTGCGTGCGCGCAAAGTCGGTTAGGGCACTATTTTACGAAACTTATTCCCGTTCATCGCCACTTCCGATTGTGCCGGCTCTGGTGCGGGGGGCAATGTTCGACTAGCTTCTCGTCTTGGTTTTGACATGACCTGCACATAGCGTTGCCACTCTCTCCAAAAAGCGCACCACATGTGGCGAGAGATTAAAGTGAGGGGCAAGAAATAAAATGAGGAGTAAGACATGGGCCTCTTGGACAATTTAGGTCTGGGCGACGTGCTCAAAGGCGCGTTGGGCCAGGTGGAAGCTGCGGCTCTGCCGGCGCTGATCAATGGCGTGCTGGCGAAGACGCAATACAATGACCTCAATGGCCTCGTCGCCGCGCTGCAAAGCGGCGGCCTCGGCAGCCAGGTCCAATCGTGGCTTGGTCCTGGCGCCAATCTTCCGATTACCGCAGATCAGCTCAAGGCGGTTCTCGGCAACGCCCAGGTCCAGGAATTCGCCAACCATCTCGGTCTGCCGGTCGACCAGACGATGAAAGTTCTGGCGCAGTATCTGCCCGACATCATCGACAAGGCATCGCCGAACGGAATACTAAAGCCCGCCGCGTAGTTGCGACCTCGGCGGCAGATATGGATTTCTCAAGCTCTCATTGGGAGGAGCACATGAAGACTATCGCAATCGTATTCGCTTCGGTTTTTTGCGTCGCCACCGCCGCCATGGCGGATGACAGCTGCAAAATGCAGGCAACCGGCAAGAACCTGCATGGCGCCGCGTTGACGAGCTTTGCGAAAAAGTGCTGCAACGATCAGGCCGCGGCCCAGAACCTGCACGGCGCAGCGCAGACGAGTTTCACCAAGAAGTGCATGTCCGACGCGGCCGGCAGCTAATCTGAAACATCCACGCGCTCTTCGGCCGCGCCGTTATTCACGTATCGACACAGGAGAATTGCCGTCATGAAAACCGCCGTCTTGATTGCGTCGGGTATCGTTCTCGCCACCCTCGCCTCGGTATCCGCGCCGGCGCAAGCCAAAACCATGAAAGAGTGCGCCGCGCAGTGGAAGGAGCTGAAAGAAAAAGACCAAACCGCCGGCATGAAGTATCGCGACTTCAGCAAGCAATGCATGTCGGAGGGAGGAACGGTTGCGCCTGAAGCAAAACCGGCGCCGACTCCGCCGCCGCCAGCAGCCGAAAAAACGGCCCCGCCACCGCCGATGAAGCCTGCCGCGACGACGCCCCCGCCGGCCACGACAACAACGACCGAAACCAAACCGATGTCACCCGGTCGCGCGGCAATGATCGCCCGCGAGCGCGCCTGCGGCGCCGAATGGAAGGCCGACAAGGCAGCGGGAAAGGTCCCGGCCGGCATGCACTGGCCGCAGTTTTGGAGCGCTTGCGACAAGCGCAAGAAGGCTCAAGGGGCGTAATGTCATAGGAGAGCGGGCTGGTTTCGAGGAAACCGGCTCGCCTTCGCCCTTCGGAGTAGCAGCCTTCGCTCACTTCGCGAGCAATCGTCGCGTCTGGTTTGCCGAGCCATAGCTCGCGGACGTCAGCCCGCCTCGCCCTTTGGGCTTCGGCGCGGCAGCCTTCGCTCACTTCGCGAGCGAAGGCTGGTGGGCGGTGCAGGGATCGAACCTGCGACCCCTTCCATGTCAAGGAAGTGCTCTCCCGCTGAGCTAACCGCCCGTTCCAAGGTCCGGGATGTAGCGTCGCGCCGCCCGCAGGGTCAAGCGGTCAGCGCCGCCAAAGCTAAAACTTGACGCGATCGGCGCCCTTCAGCCCCAAAGTCGCACGCGCCTCGGCCGGTGTCGCGATCTCGTAGCCGAGGTCCTCGACGATGCGGCGGATCTTGGTCACCTGCTCGGCATTGCTCTTGGCGAGCTTCCCCGGCCCGATATAGAGCGAATCCTCAAGCCCGACGCGCACATTGCCGCCCATCATGGCGGCGCTGGTGCAAAAGTTCATCTGGTGACGGCCGCCGGCAAGGACCGACCACAGATATTGATCGCCGAACAACCGGTCGGCGGTCCGCTTCATGAACGCGAGATTGTCGAGATCCGGACCGATACCGCCGAGGATACCGAAAATCAGCTGCAGGAAAACCGGCGGCTTGAACAGGCCGCGGTCGATGCAATGGGCGAGGTTGTAGAGGTGGCCGGTGTCGTAGCATTCGTGCTCGAATTTCACGCCGTGGCCTTCGCCCAGCGCTTTGTAGATCTTTTCGATGTCGCGAAACGTATTCGGGAAAATGTAGGCGTCGGAGTTGAGGAGATAACCCTCCTCCCAGTCGTACTTCCAGTTCTTGTAGCGCCGCGCCATCGGATAGAGCGCGAAGTTCATCGACCCCATGTTGAGCGAGCACATCTCCGGGGAGAGTTGCATGGCAGCCGACATGCGCTGCTCAACCGTCATGGTCACGGCGCCGCCTGTTGTGATGTTAACGACAGCGTCGGTCGCCTGCTTGATGCGCGGCAGGAACTGCATGAACACACTGGGGTCCGGCGACGGCCGCCCATCCTTCGGATCGCGGGCATGTAAATGCAGTATCGCGGCCCCGGCCTGAGCCGCATCGATCGCCTGGGTCGCGATCTGATCGGGCGTGATCGGCAGCGCGTCCGACATCGTGGGGGTATGGATCGAGCCGGTAATTGCGCAGCTGATGATGATCTTGTTCGCCATGATCGCGTTTTCCCCTGTCAGCTAATGGTTTCCGGACAACGCGTCTGCAGTTGTCCGGGCGAATTTCGGTCCCCGGCCGGCGGTACGATTATTGAGCATCAGGCCGCGTTCAAGTGGAAAGATCGGCCGACCGAAGCGCTTGGATTAGCCACAAAAGCACGCGCTTTGCGACAGGTTTCTGCCGTGTCGCTGCGCATCATGGGGCCTCCAAGCGTGGCGCGTGGCTTGACGGAATTGATCAGAACTTGGACGATTGCGCTTCTGGAGAATGCAAGATGCACGCAAAACACTTGTTGGTTGCGGCGACCGTGCTTCTGTCGATGTTCGGCGCCGGTAGCGCACGCAGCGTCGAATTGACGGCCGCAGGACTTTGGCAATCGACCGATCCGGAGACCGGTCAACCGACTGGCTGGTTTCTGTTCCGGGATCACGACGGCGTCTTTGATGGAACGATCGTCAGAATGTACTTAAAACCCGGCGAAAGCCCGGACATCACGTGCGACAAATGCAAAGACGACCGGCGTGACAAGCCCTGGATGGGCCTCGACATCGTCCGCGGGATGAAACGTGAGGGTATGGACTACAAAGACGGGACAATTCTCGATCCGCGTAACGGCAATGTTTACAATGCGAAAATGACCTTGAAACCGGACGGCCAGACGCTCGTGGTTCGCGGCTATCTCGGCATCTCATTATTTGGCCAAGATCGAATTTGGACGCGGCTGCCGGACACCGCCTATAACGAGATCGACGCGCGTTTTAATCCTACGCCGGTGCGCAAACCCCAGACCGCGCCAAAACCGGACCTCAGGCACTGATCCGGCGAATTTCGCACGATCTTGCCGCTTAGCTGCCACCTAATCGGTGACGCCGAGACTCTTGCGGCGTGCGTGCGCGAGCGCCTCCTCTTCTCGCGGCTTGCCCATCAAAATCGGCTGGAACAATGCCGCCGCCGTCATGGTCGTCAGCAGTGAGATGGCAAGCAGCTTGCCCATGCTGGACGTTCCCGGATCGGACGAAAAATACAGACTCCCAAACGCGGTCGCCGTCGTGCAGGCGCTGAAGGTCACCGCTCTCGTCAGCACCGATTGCAGCAATCTGGTCTGCCCCTCGCGCCAGGCCATGATGTAATAAATCTTGAAGGCGACACCGACGCCGAGCAACAGCGGCAACGCGATGATGTTGGCGAAGTTGAGCGGCATGTCGATCGCGACGCAGATTTCCAGCGTGACGACGCCCGCCACCAATAACGGAATGAGCGTGAGCATCACGTCGCCGACGCGCCGCAGCGTGATCCACAACAGGACGGCGATCGACAATAGCGCGAACGCGCCCGCTTCGAGGAAAGCGGCGATGATGGTGCGGCGCGCCTCGAGAATAGAAATCGGACCTTCCGTGGCGTTCGGTTCGATTCTTTGCACGTCGTGCGCAAACGCTCGCAGCGTCGCATTGTCGTTTGCATCACCGCTCGGCGTGACCTGAAGGCGAGCGCGGCCATCCGGCGTAACCCATTGGTCGACGAGGTCGCTCGGAAGATTGTCGCGGGTGACCTCGTGGGCCTTGAGGAGGTTGCGCAAATCGTCGAGTGCGGTCTGCAACGGCTGGACGAACGCCGTTTCAGCGCGCTGGCGCGCTGTGTTATCCGCCTTCCCGAGCGCAGCGAGCCCGGCGGACAGGCGCTTGGCGGCGTCGGCGCCGGCACCGGGCGCCGCGGCCGCAAGCTTGTTGAGCGCATCCACCGTCGAATTGATCGCGGCGATGGTTTCCGCATCGGTTGGCGGCTTGCTCATCTTGGGCGGATTGACCGCGGGATCCAGCGCCTCAGCCGCGGCCTGGATCAACGGCAGCTTTTCCTGCTGGTGGTCCGGAATGAATGTCGAGAGCGTCGTCACCCGCGCCACTTGAGGAAGCGTTCTCAGTTTGGCCGCTACCTCATCGGCCTCCGGCAATGACGGCTCGAGCGCCGCGATATTGCTGGACCCGCCGTTACCCTCTTTCTCGAGCTGAATATAGGTGGCGACCGATTCGACGTTGGGATTGCGCAAATTCATCGGATTGAAATCGAACCGCAGCCAATAGAGCAGCGGTGAAGCTGCAAGAATGACAAGCGCGGTCACGATGAGGATGATGACGCGATGGCGCTCCAGAAATTCATCGACCGGCGCGAGGAAGGCATAGCCAAGGGGATTAGGCTCGCTCCGCGGCTTGAATTGGCTCAACAGCGCCGGCAATAAAGTAATGCTGGTGAAAAACGCGATCAGCATGCCGAAGCCGGCAATCAAACCGAGCTCCGACAGCCCTCTATAAGCCGTCGGCAGGAACGCGAGAAAACCTGCCGCAGTGGCGAGCGCTGCAAGCGTAAGCGGCGCGCCGGCACGCCGGCCGGCGTGCAGCAGCGCTTCGTGCAGTCCGTCGACGTCGTGCCGTTCCGCCCGATAGCGAACGCTGAACTGAATTCCGAAGTCGACGCCCAGGCCGACGAACAGCACGGCAAAATACACCGAGATCAGGTTGAGCGAGCCGACCAGCAGCATGCCGAGCGCCGCGGTGACGGAAAGTCCGATCGCAAGGCTGATAAACACCGCGAGTATGATGCGCCACCAGCGTAACGCCATCCACAGGATGAACAGAACCACCGCGATCGTCAGCGTCGCATTGAGCGCCGCATTCTCCTTGATCGTCGCAAACTCGTCGTCATTCATCGGCACCGGGCCGGTCAAGCGCAATCGCGCTTGATAAGTGGAGTCGAGCTTGAGGTCCGCCGCCGTCTTTCGAATCGCATCGCTCGCCTTGAGGCCGGGCTCAAGCTCCGAATAGTCGAGTACGGCCTGGATTTTCAAAAATCGCAACAGGTCGCTGGCCTTCGGTTCGTGACCTTGCACCAGCGTCAGCCAGGAAAAGGTCGCAAGCCTGTTCGCATTCACCTCATCGACCGTGTTGGCCGCAAGCTTCAGCGGCCATTGCATCTCATCGAGTTTGAGCTTGCCGCTTTGCACACCGAGAAGGCCATACTGCAAGGCGCGGAGAGCGCCCCGAAGACTGGGATCGGCAGCCAGCACCTGAATCAGCCGCTGCGCCTGACCGAGCATTTGCGTCTGTTGCCCGAGCTGCTCTGTGGGCACGAACAAAAGACCGTTCTGTCCGAGGAAGGCACCGCCCTGCGGTTCTTCAACGGAGCGGAACAGATCTTTCTTTTGTGACAATTGCGCCGCCAGCGCGCCGGTCGCTGCCTGAACCAGCTCGGGCGTCGGCGCGTCAACCACGACAATAATGGTATCGAATTGCGGGAAGGCCTTTTCGAACGCCAATTCGCGTTGCCGCGCCGGGCTGTTGCCCGAGAGGAGCTGATTAATATCCGTCGTCATCGAAAAATGGGTAGCGGCATACCAAGTCGACACCACCGCAATAAGAACCGCCGCCGCGATGACCCATCGCGGGTAATGGATGCAGACGGCAATCGCGCGGACGACAAAAGTCGTAATCGTCTTCATGGGGTGGAGATGTGAATGGGGTGAACCGGGGTTTGAAGCGTCAAATGATCGGTGAAACGGTGGCACGCGTTTTATACCAGCGGACTTATACGACCGGCGCGGCGCAGAAAACGGCGCGTCGCTGCGGGTTCTCGAATCCCCCCGACCACCAGCAGCGGCCTTAGATGCCCCGAAACGGCGCAAAAGTGAAATCATGGATATTTTCCTAATCCCGGCGCACAGGCTGGCCCACTAAACGCTGCCGCCCTAGCCGTCTAGCGCACTGGACAACAAGCATATTTGTGCTCAATGGTTGCCAAACGGGGTAACCTTGTCATTGTTCGGCCACTTGGCGCCGGCCATGGGGTTGATAGTCATGGCATCGTGGCCAAATTGACTGTCACGGCGTTGTGGCCAAAGTAGTGGACAGGAGAGCATGGGGGCGGCCCACCATGCCCTTGCGGCGCAAGGCCGCAGTCCGATATCCGGCCGGCAGGTTATTGAGGTTATTTAATGAGGGTTATTCTCGCTCAGCCGCGCGGTTTCTGTGCCGGCGTGGTCCGCGCCATCGAGATCGTCGAGCGCGCTTTGCAGAAATACGGCCCGCCGGTCTACGTGCGCCATGAAATCGTGCACAACAAGCACGTCGTTGAAAGCTTAAAGGCCAAGGGCGCTCATTTCGTCGAGGACCTGTCCGAGGTTCCACCTCACGCCGTCACCATCTTCAGCGCTCACGGTGTCGCCAAAAGCGTCGAGGAGGAGGCCGCGGCGCGCGAGCTGCCGGTCCTGAACGCAACCTGTCCACTGGTCACCAAGGTTCACAATCAAGGTAAACGTTACGTGGCGCAGGGGCGTCGGCTCATTCTCATCGGCCATGCCGGACATCCGGAGGTCGAAGGGACGATGGGGCAAATCTCCGAGCCGGTCACTCTGGTGCAAACCGAGAACGACGTCGCTTCGCTCGATCTGCCCCATGACACGCCCGTCGCCTACGTCACGCAAACGACGCTTAGCGTCGACGACACCCGCGGCATCATCGCGGCGCTCCATCGCCGCTTTACCGACATCGTCGGACCCGAGACCCGCGACATCTGTTACGCCACGCAGAACCGGCAAACGGCGGTGCGTGAACTCTCGAAGCTCGTCGACGTTATCCTAGTGGTCGGCGCCAAGAACAGTTCGAATTCCAACCGGCTGCGCGAGATTGGTCATGAAGTCGGTACGCCCTGTTATCTGATCGCCGATGGCAGCGAGGTCGAGCCCGAATGGTTTAACGGCGCAGCGACCGTTGGAATCACGGCGGGCGCGTCGGCGCCGGAGGTGTTGGTCGAAGATGTCATCGACGCGCTGCGGCGGCTTGGACCGGTCGAGGTTTCCGAACTGACCGGCCGGCAAGAAACCATCGAATTTCGTTTGCCGCCGGAACTGACCGACGGACGTGTCGGACAACGGGCGACCGCCAAAGTCTAGGTTTCGCAAAGTCTAGGTTTCGGAGGTCAAGTTTTCACCGGGTGCTTAAGACTGCCGAGCGGAACTGAGAGAGCATCAAGAAGGAAGCGATTGTGACTGTATCACTGCGACAGACCGCAGCCGTCGGTTCATACATCCTGCGCCAGCGGCTTACCGGGCGCAAACGTTACCCGCTCGTGCTCATGCTGGAACCGTTGTTCCGCTGCAATCTTACCTGCATCGGTTGCGGCAAGATCGATTATCCCGACGCCATCTTGAACAAGCGCCTGTCGGTGCAGGAGTGCCTTGATGCGGTCGACGAGTGTGGCGCCCCGATGGTCGCCATTCCGGGCGGCGAGCCGCTGATCCACAAAGAGATTGGCGAAATCGTCAAAGGCATCGTCGCGCGCAAGAAATTCGTCTCGCTGTGCACCAATGCGCTGCTTCTGGAAAAGAAACTGCATTTGTTTGAGCCGTCGCCCTATCTGTTCTTCTCGGTGCATCTCGACGGCATCAAAGAGCATCACGACAAGTCGGTATGCATGGATGGCGGCTTCGAGAAGGCTTTGTCCGCGATCAAGGCTGCAAAAGCCAAAGGTTTCGCCGTTAACGTCAACTGCACGGTTTTCGACGGTCATCCGGCAGAAGACATCGCGGCGTTTCTTGACCTGACTGAAGAGCTAGGCGTCGGCGTTTCCATTTCGCCCGGTTACGCCTATGAGCGGGCACCGGATCAGGAGCACTTCCTCGGCCGCCGCAAGACCAAGGAGCTGTTCCGCAAAGTCTTCGCGCTCGGCGAGGGCAAGAAGTGGAACCTGACTCACTCCGGCATGTTCCTCGACTTTCTCGCCGGCAACCAGGAATTCCATTGCACGCCCTGGGGCATGCCGACGCGCAACATTTTCGGCTGGCAGAAGCCGTGCTACTTGCTCGGCGAAGGCTACGCCAAGACGTTCACAGAATTGATGGAGACCACCGATTGGGACGCCTACGGCACCGGCCGCTACGAGAAGTGCGCGAACTGCATGGCGCATTGCGGCTACGAGCCGACCGCGGCCGACGCCATGATGAAGCACCCGCTCAAGGCGCTAGCGATCGCCTGGCGCGGGGTGAAAACCAAAGGACCGATGGCACCCGAAATTCCCATGGCGAACCAACGGCCGGCGCAATACGTCTTCGACAGCCAGGTGCAGCTCACGCTGTCGCAGATGCGCGCCAACGAAGCGCGCGAGAAGGCCGCGAAAGCCGCAGCGAAAACGTCCGCAACTGCGGCGTAGACTAATTACGTCGGTGCACGATGAACCGTGCCGATATTATACGCGCTCTGAAACTACACGAAGCCGAGCTTAAGAAGCTTGGCGTTGAACACCTTTTCCTGTTTGGCTCTGTCGCTCGCGGCGATGCTAAAGTTGATTCAGATGTCGATTTGTTTTTCGATCATGCGAGAGGGCAGCTCGGTTTGTACGAACTGATGGATGTGAAGGAACGAGCCCAAAAGATCTTGGGACGGCGCACCGACATCATGACACGCGCCAGCCTGCATCCAATGTTGCGAAAGCGAATCGAAGAAAGCGCCTTACGCGTGTTCTGATGGCCGATCGATCGCTTGTTCTGCGCTTGACCGATATGATTGAGGCCAGCGAGCGAATTCGTGCGGTGGTGAGCCGATCAAGCTTAGAAGAATTCGAGGACAATTGGGAGCGCCGATGGCTTGTGGAACGAGGTGTGCTGATCATCTCGGAGGCAAGCCGACACCTGAGCGCTGAATTGAAGATGCGCCACCCGGAAATTCCTTGGGCCAAGGTGGCCGGCACTGGGAGCGTCTTACGGCACGACTATGAACGTGTTGCAGCCGATATAATTTGGAAGCTTGCGACGGTCGATTTGTCGGGACGAATTGGCGAGGGGTTAGGCGACAAAGAGCGTCGCCCCCGGTGGATTTGCCCCGCCCAAGTTGGCCTACATCCCGTAAACGAGCGCGCGGGTATTGGTGCGCTTGAGATTGCGGTAGCGCGCCATCGCCCACACCGGGAAGAACTTCGAATAGCCGTGGTAGCGCAGGTAGAACACGCGCGGGAAACCGGTCGCGGTGTAGCGCGGCTCATTCCAGAAACCGTCTGTCCCTTGAGTGTCGGTTAAATATTTGATGCCGCGGGCCACTGCCGAGTGATCGACCTCGCCTGCCGCCATCAAGCCCAGTACCGCCCAAGCGGTCTGTGACGCCGTCGACGGCGCACGTTCGTAGCCGCGATAGTCGAGCTTGTAACTCGTCCCATCTTCGCCCCAGCCGCCATCGCCGTTCTGGATGGCGACAAGCCAAGCCGCCGCTTTGCGCATCTCAGGCGCATCACGATCGAGGCCGACCACGTTGAGCGCGCACAGTACCGACCAGGTGCCGTAGACGTAGTTCATGCCCCAACGGCCGTACCAGCTGCCCTCCGCGAGCTGGGTCTTGCGCAAATACGCGACGCCGCGCGCTACGGCCGTGCTGTTCTCGATCGTCTCGCCGAACTGCGCCAGCATCGACATGCAGCGCGCAGTGACATCTTCGGTCGGCGGATCGAGCAACGCACCGTGATCGGCAAACGGAATGTTGTTGAGGTAATAGTACTCATTATCGGCATCGAACGCGCCCCACGCGCCATTCTCACTTTGCATGCCGATAATCCATTCGCGGGCGCGCGCCAGACTGGCGTCAAAATCTTTCCGGCCCGAAAGTTTCTGCTGGCGATCCATCGCCATAGCCACCATCGCGGTGTCGTCGACATCGGGATAGTGCGGATTGGCGTATTGGAAGGCCCAGCCACCCGGGCGAAGATCGCTCCGCCGCGCGATCCAGTCGCCGCGGACATCGAGCACCTGCTTGGGCACAAGCCAATCGAGGCCTCGTTTGACATCGCCGACCACGCGCTCACCGCCGACTTCCAGAAGAGCGTGACACACTAGCCCGGTATCCCAGATCGGTGAGACGCAGGGCTGACAATAGGCCTCGTTGTCGTGCACCACCAAAAGCTTCTCGACTGACTTGCGGGCGATCGCGCGCTGCGGATGATCTTCCGGATAGCCCAGCACGTCGAACATCATCACGCTGTTCGCCATCGCCGGAAAAATCGCGCCGAGGCCTTCCTCACCATTCAATCGTTCGCCGACCCAGGCGACGGCGCGGTCGATCGCGCGCTGCCGTATGCGCTTCGGAAAGTACGGCTCGGTCGCGCGCAAGACATTGTCGACGCCATGAAAGAACCAGAACCACGAAGCCTTCTGTTGCGGCGCTTTCGGCGCTGACCCCATGCGCTCAGGCGGTTCGAGAAAAAGCTCGTCGATGCGCACGTCCTTGGCGTTACGCGCGCGCGCTTTTTTCGCCATCATCACCAGCAAGGGAACGATGACCGTCCGGCTCCAGTAGGAAATCTTGTCGAGATGAAATGGAAACCATTTCGGCAGCAGCATGATCTCGACCGGCATCACCGGGACAGCGCGCCAGGAAATGAATCCAAACAGCGCCAGCATGATGCGGGTGAAGACGTTGACACGCTCGGCGCCGCCGCGGGCGAGAACGGCTTCACGCGCACGACGCATGTGATCGGCGTCGACGGAGTTGCCGATCATCTTTAGCGCAAAGTAGGCTTTGACCGTGGCGCTGATGTCGATATCGGCATCGCGGAACAGCGGCCAGCCGCCGTGATCGCCCTGGATGCGCCGCAGATAGACCGCGATCTTGGCTTCGAGCGCGCTGTCGATCGGCTCGCCGAGATAATGGCGCAGCAGGACGTATTCGGCGGGAATGGTTGCATCAGCCTCGAGCTCGAACACCCAATGGCCGTCGGGACGCTGCTGCTCCAAAAGCGCCTGCGTTCCCTTCTGGATATGCTCTTCAAGCGCGCCGTCGAGCGGACGGTCGAACGTTGTTGGCTTTGTTTGTTCGAGCGTTTCGTTCATGCTGATTTTGCGATGAATTCCGCCGCGCGATTGCCGGATCGGATCGCACCTTCAATGGTAGCGGGCAGGCCGGTATCTGTCCAATCGCCGGCGAGAACCAGATTGCGCCATTGCGTTGCGGCGCCCGGCCGCTTGGCGTCCTCCGTGGGCGTGGCAGCAAATGTCGCGCGACGCTCGCGCACGATCTGCCATGGCGGCAACGCGGCTGGGAGCCTGGTCACGCGCGCAACCTCATCCCAGATTTTTCTCGCCAATTCTTCCCGTGGCGTGTCGATAAGTCGATCACCTGCGCTGATGGTGACCGACACGCGACCGGGAAACGAAAAAATCCACTGCACCTCAGCATTGAGCACTCCGAGGATCGGCGGCAGTTCAGCGGGGGGCTCGATCCGAAAATGTGCATTGACGATGGCGCGGAAGTCGGTTGGCACTTTAAGTCCAGTCACCATCGATGCAGCCGCGTAGGGCGGGACCGCGAGCACGACCGCGTCGTCGCCGTTCAGCGTAATTGTCTTATCGCCAAAATCGAGCGCCGCGACCCGTTCTGCCGAAAAGCGAATCGCGCGCAGCTGATGCTCGAACTGCACCGCAGTCCCGCGTTGCCGCAACAAAGCCAGTGCCGGCTCGATCAGCGTCGCGCCCAAGCCCTCGCGCGCAATCAGCGGACGGCAAGTCCTGCCGCCGACGGCAAGAGTCTCGCGGACGATTGCGCCGGCGAGCCGCGCGGCCCCCAAAGGCGCATCGATATTCAGCGCCGCAACGAAGAGCGGCTCAACCAATCGCTCGTAGAGCGTTCCCTTACAGGCGATGACCTCGCCGACTGTCTTGCCGGCAGGCGCCCAGAGCAGCCGCGCCAACGGCAGATAATCGAGCGGCTTCGTCCCCGGCACCCGGCGGCCCGCATCAAAAATCCAAAACGGCACCGGACCGTCGTTAAAGCGCAGCGTCCAGCGCTCGCCGCTTCGGAGATCAACAAAAGAGAATTCAGCCTTCTCAGGCCCGATCAGCCGGTTCTCGGCGCCGATGCTGTGCAAATACTCCAGTGCAGCGCGATTTCCGGAAAGCAGGAGATGGTTGCCGTTGTCGATCGTCATGCCGACCGAAGCATCGTAATAAGAGCGGCAGCGACCGCCCGCGAATGCCGTCGCTTCATGCACGGCTACGGTTCTGCCGCGCGCCGTCAGCCGCACGGCGGCAGACAAACCGGCAAGGCCGGCGCCGATAATGTGGACCGTCCCGCTCATCCGATCACACGAGATTACGCAGGACGATGAAAAGGAGTTTTGCGCGCGGCAGACGAATCGTGGCGCGCGGCGGCGCAAAGCCGCGAGCAACCAGCAACTGCAGAATGAGCCAATAGGCCTCGCCCATGATCCGCGGCGCCCGCACCGCCCGGCGCGGACTCTTTTTCATAATCGCGTTGGCGGCGGCGAATTCGGATTTTGCAAGCGCGACGATGGTCGCACAGGCTCCGGCGACCGCCGGGTTTGCAATCACCGTGGCCGGATCCGTTGCCTCGATGCCTACCGCGTGCAGAGCTTCCCGCGGCAAATACAGACGTCCCAGCGAAGCGTCCTCGTCGAGGTCGCGCAAAATGTTGGTAAGCTGGAGGGCGCGGCCGAGGTGATGAGCCAGCGCGAGACCAGCTTCCCGTTCCATGCCGAACACGCGCACCGAAAGACGGCCGACCGCGCAGGCGACGCGGTCGCAGTAGAGATCGAGCGTGGCCCGGTCCGGTGCGCGGATATCCGCGATTACATCCATCTCCATGCCATCGATGACGGCGACGAAATCGTCGCGCTGCAGATCGAAGGTGCGGACCGCTTGGGCCAAACCGCCAAGCTGCGGCGGTGCTGCGCCGCGATAGACCGCATCAATATCAGCACGCCAGCGCGCCAGCTGTTCGCGGCGCGGCTCACGCGGGCCCGGATCGTCGGCAATGTCGTCGACGGCGCGGCAGAACGAATAGATTTCGAACATCGCCTCGCGCTGAGCGCGCGGCAGAATGCGCATGCCGGTATAAAACGAGCTGCGAGAGGCCCGCTCGGCCGCAGGGGTGGGCGCGTTCACTCACGCACCCCGCGGCTTCTGCGTCACGGCGGAAGGACGGCGGCCCAGCCGCCGTGACACGGCGGAAAGGATGCCGACACATGTGAGACCGGCGACCGCGGGCATGGAAAGGTGAACGCGATCGCTTAGAGGATCGCGCGACATGAGCAGCCGCGTGAGCCGATGGGCGAGCGTATTAATGACGGAAACTTCGAGTGCAAGCCGCCGATCATTGATCAGGAGCGAAAAACCGTCGCTCTCGCAGAGCAGCCGTTCGGTCCGTTCGGCGAGGCCATGCAGGCCTGCAAGCAACGCCGGCGATGCCTGCGCCGCGCTTAGTGCTTCCACGCTGGTGCCGCATGCGGCAAGCGTGTCGAGTGGCACGTAGACGCGGTCGAGATTGCGGTAATCATCCTTACAGTCCTGCAGATGGTTGATGATCTGCAACGCCGCGCATAATGCGTCATTGGCCGGCCAGGCCGTGCGGCTCTCGCCGTGCACGTCGCAGACGAAACGGCCCACCGGCATCGCTGACAGCGAACAATAACTGATGAGATCGTCCCAATCCCGGTAACGCAATTTGGTAACGTCGAGCTTGAACGCGGCGAGCAAATCCTGCGCATGGCGAGGCGAAAGACTTCGCGCAGCAAGCTCGTTACGGAGTTGGACCGCGACCGCATCCTCGTCATTGCCGCCGAGGAGTCCAGCTTCGAGACGATCGAGCAGGCCAAGTTTCTCGTCCGGCGGAAGTGAAGCGTGATCGGCGATATCGTCGGCGGTGCGAACAAAATTATAGAATGCCAGGATCACCTTGCGGTGGCGCGGATGAATGAGGAATGACGCGACCGGAAAGTTCTCATCCCGGTCACCCTTGCCCGAACGCATGATACTGGCGTCATTCATCGCGATTCCGAAATGTTGCCTTCGACATTATTTTCAAGCTTTCCTTGGATGTTACCTTCAATATTCCCTTGGGCGCGGCCCTTCCACATGCCGCCACGCCCGCGGGCATGCTGATAGGCGGAATCAAGCGTGAACGCCATATAGGTCGCGGCAATCGCCGGCAACGCCAAGCCCCATAGTCCTGACCTGCCATAGAAGCGCAGCGTGGGCTGAAACGCCAACGCCATCAGAACCCAAGCTGCAATCCCAAGGGAGCGCGCAAAGCCGGTCGCAGCAATGGCAAGGGCAACCGGCGCAAGATAAGTCATCGTCAACCCAAGGACGGTTCCTGCGAGCAAGATTGGCGAATAGCGAAGCTGGGCGTAGGCGGTGCGCGAGACCATGTGGCGAATATCCGCGATCGCCGGATAAGCCCGGGCGCTGTGGACGCGATTGGTCAATCCGATCCAGATCGGTCCCTGTGCTTTTAGCTTTTTTGCCAGCGCGCAATCGTCGATCAATGCGCTGCGGATCGCCGCAATGCCGCCAGCCTTGGCGAAGGCGTCGCGGCGCACCAACATGCAGCCCCCGGCCGCGGCCGCGGTGGCGCGACGCGGGTTGTTCGACCACGCGAACGGGTAGAGCATCTGGAAAAAGAAAATGAACGCCGGAACGAACATGCGCTCGGCCAAGCTTTCGCAACGAAGCTTCGCCATCAGCGAGGTGAGCGCATAGCCGCCGGACCGCGCGCGCGCGACGAGGGCCTTTAGCGAATCTGGCGCGTGACCGATATCGGCGTCGGTAAACAGGAGAAACGAGGGCGGATGCGGCGCCTCTGACGCGGCCTCGACGCCCTGCTGCTGCGCCCAGAGTTTCCCTGTCCATCCGGCGGGCAGCGTCCGCCCCGACAAAACCCTAAGGCGTTGGGTGGCGCCGAGCGCTACGGCGGCCTCGCGCGCGACCTGCGCAGTCGCGTCCCGACTCTGGTCGTCGACCACGATCACCGAGAATTCGCCGAGGTAATCTTGCCGCAACAGCGCTGCGACGGTGGCACCGATGTATTCGACCTCATCGCGAGCCGGAATGACGGCGGTGACCGCAGGCCAGGCGCCTTCCGCTACCGTTATGTCATCGTCACGTTCTCCCGCCAGCCAAAACCCGCCGCGGGCGAACAGGAGATAGAGCCAGATAACCAGCACCATTGACGCTATAAGCTCGATGGTCACAAATTAGTCCTCGGCGGCGGAACGGGGTCTGCCATTCATCGACGTTAACGCTGAGCCGCCCAAGCTCTGGGCCGCTCTGCATAATTATAGGACTGATAGCGCCCATTCGGCACGCTGCAAGCTTGGGCAACGAAACAAGTACCTGGCAACGAAACAATGAATGCGAAAAACGGCCCTTTTCTCTCGCGCCTCGACGCAACGGCCAAAGAAACGGACGCATTGCTTGATCGCCTGCTATCGGCGACACCCGCGGACGGCGAGTTGAGCCGGCCGGCCCGCCTCATGGACGCCATGCGCTATTCGAGCCTTGGTGGCGGAAAGAGATTTCGGCCTCTTTTGGTAGTGGAAAGCGCCGCCCTCTTCGATGTCGCGCGACCGCAGGCATTGATGGCGGGTGCGGCACTGGAATGCGTACATTGCTACTCCCTGGTACACGACGATCTGCCGGCCATGGACAACGACGACCTCAGGCGCGGACAGCCTACGGCGCATAAGGCCTTCGATGAGGCGACGGCCATTCTCGCCGGCGACGGGCTGCTTACCTTCGCCTTCGACATCCTTTCCAGGCCAGAGACGCATCCTGATCCGGCCGTGCGTGTTGAACTCGTCAGCGCGCTTGCCCGGGCGGCAGGCTTGGGCGGTATGGTCGGCGGGCAAATGCTCGATCTGGCTGCCGAGGGCCGCTTTTCGGGAGATGGGCCGGAGCGGCTGGGCGAAAGCGAGGTGCGCACCTTGCAGGCAATGAAAACTGGCGCGCTGTTGCAATTCGCCTGCGAAGCCGGCGGCATGCTGGGGTCGGCGACGGCTGCGCAGCGCCAGGCACTCAAGCGGTATGGATCTGCCGTTGGCCAAGCCTTCCAAATCGCTGACGATCTGCTCGACCTCGAAGGCGACCCCGCGCTCGTCGGCAAGCAGACAGGCAAGGACGCCGTCGCAGGCAAGGCAACGATGGTCGGCGTACTCGGAAGCGCGGGCGCGAAAGCCAAGCTCAGAGAGCTTGTCGCCGCCGCCGAACAGGCGCTTTCCCCGTTCGGACCGGCCGCCGCGATTCTTGTCGAGGGTGCGAATTTCGTCGCGGACCGACACGCTTAAGTCACGGTCGCAATCGATAACCGTGGAGATGCAGCGTTTGCCAGCTGCTCCATGTCAAGATTGAAGAAGTTCCAGACTAGGCCCAATTGAAGTTCCATTGACCCGAACCTATGTGGTTTGCAGTCGCGTAGCCGATTGACGGAAACTGAACGCGGCCCGGGCCTTTTGTGGAATTCGGGACCTCAACCGCCATGATCATGTCTACGCGATTGACCATCTCGGCAGTGGCTGCAGCCCTCCTGTTGGCGCCTTCGTTTTTACCGTCCGCCGCTCCGTTTGGGGCGACCGCAACAGTATTCGCGCAGGGTTGGTACGACCCTTATCGGCCGGGATATCATCATCGCAAAGTAAGACACGCCAAGCCTGTCCCGGGGGACGATGCGACACCGCTCGCTGCGGGCGAAAAGAAGGCCGCGCCGCCCGCTGCATCGAACGACCAACAACCTCCGCCCCGCGTTCCATTCACCGCCGCAGAGGACGCGGCCGCAGCAATTCCGGGCATACCGGATGCTCGTTTCTGGGCAGACTCCGCGACGGACTACATCAACGCGCTGCCGGCTCAGCCGGGCCCGTGGCTGGTCTTCTCTAGCGGCGGAGGGGACGGCGCCTTCGGTGCGGGCCTCCTCGTCGGTTTAGGTGCTGCGGGGAATCGCCCCGAATATTCGGTGGTCACCGGCGTGAGCACGGGCGCTCTGATGGCGCCCTTTGTCTTTGCCGGGCCGCGTTACGACGATACATTGCGCAACAACTACACCAAACTCAGCGCTGCTGATGTCTTTGAGGCGGGCCGGACGTCCGAAAGTTTCGTCGATTCATGGCCGCTGAAGGAGACAATCGCTAAAGAGGTCACGCCCGCCCTCCTCGACGACATTGCTGCCGAACATCGTCGCGGCCGCCGTCTATTCGTCGCCACCTTCGATCTCGACGCCGAACGCCCCGTCATCTGGAACATGGGCGCGATTGCCGCTCACGGCGGAGAAGATGGGCTTGCGCTGTTTCGGACAGTGCTGCTCGCTTCGACTGCCGTCCCCGGAGCATTCCCACCCGTCTTGATTGACGTCGAAGCGAACGGCAAGCGCTTTGCGGAAATGCACGTCGACGGCGGCATCGGCGGACAGTTTTTCGTCGCGCCTGGACCGTTGCTGCTCCCCATCAGCGACTTTCGGCTCCCTGCCACCCAACTCTACGTCGTCATCAACACCGGGCTGGAACGAGACTTCCAGGTCGTCGACCGTTTTCTGCCAACAATCCTGACCCAGGCGGTCAGCGCGGCTGTGAAGATCGATACGCGATTGATGGTCGATATCGCCTACACCGTTGCTAAACGCAGTGGCGTTGGGTTCAACGTTGCTTGGATCCCCTCAAGCTTCAACGCGCCAAGCAAGGGTCCCTTCGATCCCGGTTACATGGGGCCGCTGTTCCAGACCGGCTACGAACAAGGCCGAAGCGCGACGCCTTTCAGTAACGAGCTCCCCCCCTATCCAAGCGGGCCGCCGCCGCAATCGAGTCAGAATGAAAAATCCGGAGTGAACTGATGCAGCTCGCTTCCCGCTGGATTTCTGCTGTTACCGTTACCGCGCTCGCGGTCGCGATGGGAACCGTCCCCACCAATGCCGTGCCGCGCGCGGGCGCGTACGACGGCGAGTGGAGCGTGGTAATTCAAACGCTTCGCGGCGATTGTGCCGGGGGCGTCCGCGTCGCAGTGCGTATCGCCGGCAGTCGCGTATTGTCGCCCGACCCGGGCTATGACGCGCGCGGCGTGGTTGCGTCGAATGGTGCAATCAGGGTAGTCGTCTCCCGAGGCGACCAGTCCGCAAACGGCTCCGGCCGGTTAACGCGCGATGCCGGCCGCGGTTGGTGGCGTACCACAAAGGGCGAGTGTTCCGGCCAATGGGCCGCCGAACGGCGAGCCGCTTGGTAGGACAGCAGGCGTTGCGTCCTGGTTGCCGGGTTGTTGATTGGAACTTGGGGGAGTCAGTCGATGAAGTATGTGTTGCGGGCGATCTTTGTACTGGCGTTTGCCGCATTGGGCGCGACGAGCGCGAGCGTGACCTCTGACGCCGCAAGTCGAACCGCTTATGACGGGGACTGGGACGTAGACATCATAACCGTTCACGGCGATTGCCAGCATAGTTTGCGTTACTCAGTGCGCATTGCCGAAGGCAAAGTGCAATCCCACGTGATCACCTATCAGATGGACGGCACCGTCACACCGGCGGGCGAGATCCACGTGACCGTCGAGGAAAAGGGCCGTTCGGCCAGTGGCACCGGCAAGCTCACTCACGATGCCGGCCACGGACAATGGCACACCTCGACCAACGAATGTGCTGGTCATTGGACGGCCGAGCGGCACAGCTAATCGTTCAGCCGGTCTTGCGCGCGGCGACGTTCGCGTTCCACCACGGGCAAACGTCGCTGGCGCGCAAATAGTTGCCATCCATGACGTTGAGCGGAACGCGGCCGCCCGCCTCGGCGACGCTGATCCTGAGGTCCCTGGCGTCCTCACGCTTTTCCGGCGGCAGCCACATGCGATCGTGGCCCCACAGGCTCGGGCCGTCTTTACGCTCTTCCGGTGTCCAGCTTGCCAGATCGATGGTACGGCCGCCCCAGCCGTATTCGACGAGGAACGCCGACGGCGACCACGAATAAAATGACGTGACGTGATCGTTGGCATGACGGCCAAACGTAGTGCCAATCATCTCGGGCTTGCGAAGCGCAAGATCGTAGGCCTGACCAACGTCGTCCAGGTAACACAGCTCGAACATCAGATGATGAATGCCGTTCTTGCCGCTCTCGATAAAAGCGACGCTGTGGTGGCGAGGATTGACGTGAAAGAAATACGCCTTGAACGGCCGGACGAAATAATCGCTGAGCCGAAAACCGAGAATATCGGTGTAGAACGGCACCACGTCATCGATCCGCTCGGTTGTTAGGACAGCGTGCCCCATACCCAGCGGGCCGGTGCGAAATCCGGAGATCGAGCGCCCCGGTTTGAACTGTTCGGACGAAATTTCGGCGCCATGAAACGCTTCAAGCCGGTTGCCGATCGGATCGGCAAAGACAATCAAATCCCTGACGCTCCGCTCCTCCGCGAGTGCTCGCGAGCCGCGCGCAACTTTCACGCTGCATTTTTCCAGATGCGCTGCCAAAGCATCGAGCGCGGCGGCGCCGGCGACTTCCCAGCCATAGAACGACGGACCTTCATCTTCGTCGGCGTGAATGATCACGCGCTGTTTGCGATCGTCCATGCGCAAGGCGAGCGTGCCACGGCTTTTGTCCACAAGTTGCATGCCGAGGAAGCGGGTAGCGTATGTCGACCAATCGTCGAGATTCTTGGCGCGGATCCCGACATATCCCAATCCTTCAAGGCCCATCGCGGCGCTCTCCTGCCTGATGCTTTAATTCTATCACATTGAAGCTAATACGTAAATTCGCCGCCGCAAGTTGCGCCGCGGTCGGTTCAGTCAAAGCCCTGAAACGAGCAGAAATCGGCCAGCGGAGCGCGGGGCGAACGGAAACTGTTCGCTGCGTGACTGTGATCGGCGTAGCCGATCGAGACCGCGCAGAACAACATTTGCTCCGGCGGCATGTTCACAAACGGCCGGACGAGATGGTGCAAGCGCGCCCAGGATTCCTGCGAGCAGGTGTCAAGCCCGTAGCCACGGGCGAGAAACATCAGCGTGTGGATATAGCCACCGAGGTCGGCCCATTGCCCCGGCCCGAGCTTGCGGTCGATGGCAATAAAGAGCGCCACCGGCGCGTTGAAGAATTGGTAGTTGCGCTTGTGTTGCTGAAATCGCTGCTCGGCGTCGTCCTGGGGAATGCCGAGGGCGCCGTAAAGCTGAACGCCATGATGCTCGCGGCGTGCCTTGTAGGGGTCCCACATGGTCTTGGGATAGACCAGATATTCCGCCTCGGTTTTGCGCGGATCGTGCGCGGCGACATAATCGGCGACCTGCCGTTTAAGCTCGCCAAGCGCCGAACCGGTGAGCGCGTACACCTGCCACGGCTGCAGATTGCCACCCGAAGCCGCGCGTGCGGCGCGCGTAATGAGTTCGCGTACGAGCCCGGGATCGACGGGCTTGTCGAGGAACCAGCGGCAGGAGAAGCGCGAGTCGACCGCTTCAAATACATCCATGTTGTGCTTTCCAATCAGCGTCTTCGGGGTGGTCTCGTGCACGGTATTTACGGGTTTTACCGCTCGCCACTCACATAGCGTACTACTGCAGATCGCGCCGCAGTAATGCTGCGGCCGCAAGAAAGGAACGGATGATGGTTGGTGCCTCAGCTTTGCATCGGCTGCGCAACTCCTTGGCCAACTCGGCCGGCACCATCGTTTTTGGGATGGAAGACGGCACCGTTTCGATTTTCGGTCTCATCTTTGGCGTTGCCGCAACGACGACGAGTACAGCGACCGTTCTTATCGCCGGGGCATCCGGCGCTGTTGCCGCAGCCGTCTCCATGATGGCGGGCGCCTACCTCGACGTCGAGACAACCCGAGACCGGATAAATGCAAATCGTACTCTGCTGCAATCCGACGTGACACGCGATTCTACCGCTGTCGCTGCATCACTATCGAACCGATTGGCCAAAGCCGGCTTGACGCCGCAACAATCGGCGGCACTGGCCGGGGCCGTGCAAAATAACCGCCAGGCTTTTGCAGGTCTCTTGCTCGCGCTGCAAGGCGCGCCAGACGCACCGCAGAACCCTTGGGAGCAAGCGCTTTGGATGCTGCTCGCGGATTTTTTCGCCGCGGCGGTGCCGATTCTACCGTTTGTCTTTGTTCCAATTCCCCAGGCGCGAATCATCTCAGGCGTGGTGACGCTGGCGCTCCTGGTGGTACTCGGCATCGGGCGCGCAAGAATTGCAAAGCGCAGCATCGTGAGAACGGTCGCCGAAACAGTCTCGATCGGCATAGCTGCCGCGCTGGCGGGGGTCATCATTGGCGTACTGATCGACCACGGATTTCGGCATTAAACCAATCGGCGAACCCACAAAAGCGCGTGCTACCGGATTTCGCGCTGCCCCGATCCGTCCGGAGGCGAGATGATCTCCTGTATCGGCGCGCGCTTACATTGAGTGGCCGCGGGGCGGCCACGATGAGCCGCCGATGTCAACATGAAGGCACGATAGCGGCGATTAAGCTTGCAGCTGCCGTGTCGTGTCGTCGAATAATTCCTCGACCGAATAGCGCTTCGGAACAAGCTTCATTTCCAGGCAATAGCTGCTCATGAGATCAAGCGCCGTTTTGACGGCATCGAACCCGAACGGCGCGAAGTCGATCGTGCCGGCTTTCGGCAAGCCCGCAGCCGCTTTACTCGCGAGCAGCATGCGGAATATCTCGCGCACCGCATCTGGATTCGACTTCGAAAGGCCCTCCTTGACGACCACCATGTGATTGATCGGCACGGTGCTATATTTGGCGTACCAGTCTTTTCCTGCCGTTTCGACGTCGGCGATGACGCTCTTCAAGCGCGGATCGGTCGGCATGTCGCCGCCGAAAATCGCGGCGTCAAGTTCGCCGTCGAGCAACATCTTGGTGATGTCTTTGCCGGCAGCCGCGCGCTCTACCCCTGGCGGGTCACGGGCCTCGGCCACGTGGGCGTCCTCGAACGTCACCCATTTCACCTTGCCGAGATCAAGCCCGTAGTCCTTCCAGAGAATGCCGCGAATCCAAACCCCGGTGGTCTGCGAGAAGGCGCGGACGCCGACGCAGCGGCCGGGGAGATCTTCGACCTTTAGCGTTCCCCGTTCGGAATTGTAGAGCAGTGCGCCCTGCTGAAAGCGCGCCAGCATCGTCGCGGGCAGAAGCATGAGCGGCTTGCCATAAGCCTTGGCCTGCAGATAGGTGACGATCGCCATCTCGCACACGTCGAACTTCAGCTCACGCACCATCATCAGGAAGGCGCGATTGACCGGGCTGACTTCGGTGAAGTTCAACGCCACCCGGTCGGATTTGATGTCGCCTGCCTTCAGCGCCTTGCTGTGCGGGTAATTCCCGATGCAGGCGCTCAAGGTTGCAATTTTTTCTGCGGCAATGGCATTCATAATGCGCTCATCCGTTTAGGCCGTGTCGATCCTAAGATCTGGCGCAGCGGGAAACTAGCCCTGCTTAGAGTTGAGGACGTTATCTGGCGTAGCCGCCGAATGAGCCTGATGGAATAAAGCGCCTAAGCGCGAGCGCGGGCTTTTGCTGGATTTGAGTCCGCAGCCATGCCTTCATTTAAGCCCGGCACGAAGAGCCTCTGCAGCGCCTGTCGTTCGATCGGCTTTTGCAGCACGGGTACGTGGCTAAAGCGATCGTCGACCGTGTCAGCCTCGTAACCGGTAACAAAAACGAATGGGATGCCGCGAGCGGCCACTATTTCGGCCACCGGGTAAGCCGTGCCGTCGCCGAGATTGATGTCGAGGATGGCAGCGTCGTAGTCGGTTTGCTTTGCCGCCACCAGTGCCTCGGACGCCCGGCCGATGGGGCCGACCACGGAATGCCCGTATTCCGTAAGAAATTCCTAAATCATCATGGCAACGAGAGCTTCGTCCTCGACCACCAGGACTCGCCGACCGTAGGTGACCTTTTCACGCGCCTGGTTAATATCCGCTCCGTTGCCTGTCTGCTTGGACGGAGTGGGGATTGTTGTCTCGCTGCGCGGGATCAATAACGTGCACCTCATTCCTTCAGGGTCCCATTCGAACGTCGCCTTGCCGCCAAGCTGGCTCTCGATGCTGGCGCGGATCACGTTCAGGCCGAAACTACGGACCGGCGGTGGAGCAATGCGTGGCCCGCCAGTCTCGACCCATTGCAGCACCAGACCATCCGGCTGCGCCCGCCACGTCACGCTCACCTTGCCTGGCATCGACGACAAAGCCCCATGTTTGGCTGCGTTTGTCGCCATCTCATGCAGCGCGAGCGCCAGTCCCTGAGCCATATGCGGAAGCAGCGAGACTTTTGGCCCGACAATCTTGACCTTTTCTGCCTCGGTCAGCCGATAAGGCGCTAATTCCTCAGCTACGAGCGCGTCGAGGTCGGCGCCATGCCAGCGTGAGTCCGAAAGGAGCGCGTGAGCCCGCGCCAGCGCCTTAATGCGGCCCTCGACGGCGCCAACATACTCGTCGACGGTGCCCGCGCGCGTCAGCCGGACAATCGATTGCACGACAGCCAGAGCATTGCGGGCGCGGTGGTCGACTTCACGCGCCAGCAGATCCTGCCGCTCTTCGGCCTCTTTACGTTTGGTGATGTCGATCGCGGTGCCAACAACGCGAACGCATTTTCCGTGTGCGTCGAAGATGCCGCGGCCTTTCGCCTCCACCCAACGAGTGACGCCATCTTCTTTTCCGACGGTACGGTACTCAACATCGTAGTGCGCCCGCTGCTCCGGGTCGCAGGCCGCGACATAGGCCGCGACGGTCGCTGCCTTATCGTCGGAATGCAGACCGGCATAAAAGTCTGCCATGCTCACCGGGACGTCCGGCGATATACCGAACATTGCCTTGACCCGCGACGGCCAGAACAGCGTATCGGTCACGTTATCGACGTCCCAGAGACCGATTTCCGCCGCGTCGGTTGCCAACCGCAATTGTTGTTCACTATGCAGAAGCCGCTCAGTTGAGGCTTCAAGCTCCGCGGTGCGCTCGGCGACGCGTCGTTCAAGTTCGGAATTGAATCGTTCCAGCTCCCGCGTCTTGCGATAAAGCTCCGCGAACACCTTGACCTTGGCGCGTAGTACCGCGGGGACGACTGGCACCGGCACATAATCCACCGCACCCATCTCGTAGCCGCGCAGCCGGTCGACATCGTCCACCTGGATGGCGGAGATAAAAATGATCGCGGTCCGCTGAAAGCGTGGATGATCACGGATCATCGCCGCAAGCTGAAAGCCATCAAGTTCCGGCATGCAGACGTCGATCAGCACGACTGCGGCGTCGTTCTTGAGCAGAAATTCCAATGCTTCGCGCGCCGACGATGTCTTGATGAGGTTCTCTCCGAGATCGCGGAGAATCTCCTCATTGGCGAGCAGCTTCGCAGGCTGGTCGTCGACCAGCAGCACATTGACTTTATCGTTCATGGGTGGAGCTGCTTAGCGATGGAGCCACATCCTCAGTGCAGATAGAAGTTGCTCGGTGTTGACGGGTTTGGCGAGATAATCGGAGGCTCCCGCTTCCAGGCATTTCTCGCGGTCCCCCTTCATGGCTTTGGCCGTCAAAGCGATGATAGGCAGACGGCGATGAGTGGGATTGCCGCGAATGTTCTCGATGGTCTGGTAACCGTCCATTTCGGGCATCATGATGTCCATGAGCACGATTGCCAGTTCCGGCGTCTGCTCGATCAGTTCGATCGCCTCACTGCCCGTGGTTGCAGTCAATACGTGCATGCCGCGGCGTTCCAGCACGCTCGACAAGGCGAAGATGTTTCGTGAGTCGTCGTCCACCAGGAGAACGGTGCGGCCGACCAGATCTTCATCCGACGAATTGAGCCGCTCGAGCATGCGCTGCTTCTCGGCCGGGAGGTTCGAAAAGACACGGTGCAGAAACAGCGCTGTCTCGTCGAGCAGCCGTTCCGGCGATTCGACGCCTTTGACGACGATACTGCGCGCCATGGTATGCAACTGTGCGTCCTCGTTGGCCGACAATTCGCGGCCGGTGAACACGACGACTGGGACGTCGGCGAGTGCCTGTTCGCCGCGCATGCACTCCAGCACCTCGAAACCGGACATATCCGGCAGGCGCAGGTCCAGCACGACGCAATCGCAGGCCTCCCGACGCAGGATATCGAGCGCCTCCTTGCCCGTTGCGGCATTGACGATCTCGATGTCATCGTGACCGAGGAGTTCGTGGATGCTCAACTGCTCAGCCTTGTTGTCTTCAACGACGAGGAGACGCCGGCGGCGCGGCTGCGAGAAATCCCTGATTTTTGCGAGTGCCTCAGAGATGCCTTCGCGGGTCGTCGGCTTGGTAACAAACGAGAACGCGCCGCGCGCCAATCCATGTTGACGGTCTTCGTCCAGCGTGACGATCTGCACGGGTATGTGGCGCGTCAGTGGGTTCTGTTTGAGCTGACTGAGCACATTCCAGCCCAGCATGTCAGGCAGGAAGACGTCGAGCGATACCGCGGTCGGCTGGTACTGCTTGGCCAGATCGAGCGCGTCATCCCCGCGCAACGCCAGTAGAACCTTGAAACCCTTATCCCGCGCCAGATCGAGGAGAATGCGCGCATAGTGCGGATCGTCCTCGACGATGAGTAGGATGGCGTCGCCCGGCTGGATTTCCAGCCGATCGTCCGGAATCTGCTCCACTGCGCGTTCGACCGATACCACCGGCGTTGGCACCGCCCTAGGCGCCGCCGGACGCGGCACCGTGCTCGAACCGACATACTTGATCGGCAGATAAAGCGTGAAGGTCGATCCGGAGTTTGTGGCGCTGCGCAGGTGGATTTCGCCACCGAGCAAGCTCGCAAGTTCGCGGCTGATGGCCAGACCAAGGCCTGTGCCACCGTACTTGCGGCTGGTCGAGGCATCGGCCTGCTGGAAGGCTTCGAAGATGATCTTCTGTTTCTCGAGCGGAATACCAATGCCGGAGTCGGAAACTTCGAACGCTACCACGCCCGTCGCCTGACCGAGCACCGGATGTCCGGCACTCCAGCCGCCGAGTGCCGCGGAAACGTTCAGCCGCACGCCGCCCTGACCGGTGAATTTGAAGGCGTTCGACAGCAGGTTTTTGAGCACCTGCTGCAACCGTTTGGAGTCGGTTGTGATGCTGCGCCCAAGGTTCGGATCGACATGAACATCGAACGACAGCTGACGTGTTTCCGCTTCGTGGCGGAACGGACGTGCGACCATATCCACGAGATTCGAGAAGAAAATCTCTTCTGCATCTACGGTCACGGTGCCCGACTCGATCTTCGACAGATCCAGAATGTCGCTGATGAGATTGAGAAGATCGGTACCGGCGCCGTGGATGGTTCTGGCAAACTCGACCTGTTTGCCGGTGAGGTTGCCTTCGGGATTTTCGGTCAACTGCTGGCCGAGGATCAGGATCGAGTTCAGCGGCGTACGCAACTCGTGCGACATGTTTGCCAGGAACTCGGACTTGTACTTCGACGTCAGCGCCAGCTCGGTCGCTTTCTCTTCCAGCGCGCGGCGAGCCTGCTCGATTTCCTGATTCTTGCGCTCGACTTCGACGTTGCGCTCGGCGAGCTGCTGGGCCTTCTGTTCGAGCTGCTCGTTGGTCTGTTGCAGTTCACGCTGCTGCGCCTGCAGCTCCCCGGCGAGTTGCTGCGACTGCTTGAGCAAGCCCTCGGTCTGCATCGTCGCTTCGATCGAATTGAGCACGATACCGATCGAGGTCGTGAGCTGTTCGAGGAACATGGTCTGCAGTGCAGTAAACTCGTGGACCGAGGCGAGCTCGATCACCGCCTTGACCTGGCTCTCGAACAGCACCGGCAGCACGATGTTGTTGCGCGGCATCACTTTGAACAGAGCCGAACTGATCGGCACCGTGCTGTCCGGCATCTCGGTGATCAGCATGCGGCGTTTGTCGATCGCACACTGGCCGATGAGGCCTTCGCCCAGTCGCAACGTCTGCGCGTGGCCGTTAGCGCCGTCGTCAGCGTAGGCAGAGAGCAGCTTCAGCCCGGGCTTGTCCTCATTCTCGATCTGATAAATCACGCCCTGGTGGGCGTTAACGAGTGGCGTCAATTCGGAGAGCAGCAGCCGGCCGACCGTGGTCAGATCGCGCTGGCCTTGCAACATATTGGTGAACTTCGCAAGGTTGGTCTTGAGCCAATCTTGTTCGGTGTTGCGGTCGGTCGTGAGCCGCAAATTGTCGATCATCGTGTTGATGTTGTCTTTGAGTTCGGCCACTTCGCCGCGGGCTTCGACCTGAATCGAGCGTGTCAGATCGCCCTTGGTGACGGCGGTCGCGACTTCGGCAATGGCGCGAACTTGTGTGGTCAGGTTCGCCGCCAGGAGGTTGACGTTGCCGGTGAGGTCCTTCCACGTGCCGGCCGCGCCGGGCACGTTGGCCTGTCCGCCCAGACGGCCTTCGACGCCGACCTCGCGCGCGACGCTCGTAACCTGATCGGCGAACGTCGCCAGCGTGTCGGTCATGTTGTTGATCGTCTCGGCGAGCGCGGCGACCTCGCCCTTCGATTTCACCGCGAGGTTCTGCTTAAGATCGCCGTTCGCAACCGCGGTCACGACCTTGACGATACCGCGCACCTGTTCGGTGAGGTTCGCCGCCATAACGTTGACGGTGTCGGTCAAATCCTTCCAAGTGCCGGCGACGCCAGGCACCTGGGCTTGGCCGCCGAGGAGGCCCTCGGTGCCGACTTCGCGGGCGACGCGGGTCACTTCCGAGGCGAAGCCGTTGAGCTGATCCACCATCGTGTTGATGGTGTTTTTCAGCTCCAGAATTTCGCCCTTCACGTCGACGGTGATCTTGCGCGACAGGTCGCCGCGGGCGACGGCGGTCGTCACCTCGGCGATGTTGCGGACTTGTGTGGTGAGGTTCGCCGCCAGGAGGTTGACGTTGTCAGTCAGGTCTTTCCACGTGCCGGCCACGCCGGGCACCACGGCTTGACCGCCGAGACGGCCGTCGGTGCCGACCTCGCGGGCGACGCGGGTGACTTCCGCCGCGAACGATCGCAACTGCTCGACCATGGTGTTGAGCGTCTCTTTGAGCAGCAGGATTTCACCGCGCACGTCGACGGTGATCTTCTTCGACAAGTCGCCGCCGGCGATGGCGGTCGCAACTTCGGCGATGTTGCGAACCTGCGCGGTCAAGTTCGACGCCATGAAGTTGACGTTGTCGGTCAAATCCTTCCAGGTGCCGGCGACGCCGGGCACCTGAGCCTGACCGCCGAGCTTGCCTTCGGTGCCCACTTCGCGGGCGACGCGTGTGACTTCCGAAGCAAAGGCGTTGAGCTGATCGACCATCGTGTTGATGGTGTTTTTCAGCTCCAGAATTTCGCCCTTTACGTCGACGGTGATCTTGCGTGACAGGTCGCCACGGGCAACGGCCGTGGTCACCTCGGCGATGTTGCGGACCTGCGCGGTCAAATTGCCGGCCATCGAGTTGACCGAGTCGGTCAGGTCCTTCCACGTACCGGCGACGCCGGGCACGTTGGCCTGACCGCCAAGGCGGCCTTCGGTGCCGACCTCGCGGGCAACGCGCGTCACCTCGCCGGCGAAGCGGTTGAGCTGATCGACCATCGTATTGAGCGTTTCTTTCAGCTGCAGGATTTCGCCGCGTACGTCGACCGTGATCTTCTTCGACAAGTCGCCGTTGGCGACCGCGATCGTCACTTCAACGATGTTGCGGACCTGCGCCGTCAGGTTGCCGGCCATGGAGTTGACCGAGTCGGTCAAGTCCTTCCAGGTGCCGGCGACGCCCGGCACCTGAGCCTGGCCGCCGAGCTTGCCTTCGGTGCCGACTTCGCGGGCGACGCGCGTCACTTCCGCGGCGAAGGCGTTGAGCTGGTCGACCATGGTGTTGAGCGTGTCTTTCAGCTCAAGAATTTCGCCGCGCACGTCGACGGTGATCTTGCGCGAAAGGTCGCCGCGGGCGACAGCGGTTGCCACTTCGGCGATGTTGCGGACCTGGCCGGTCAGGTTCGACGCCATCGAGTTGACCGAGTCGGTCAAATCCTTCCAGGTACCGGCAACGCCGCGCACCACCGCCTGGCCGCCGAGCTTGCCTTCGGTACCGACTTCGCGGGCGACACGCGTCACTTCACCAGCGAAGGCGTTGAGCTGGTCGACCATGGTGTTGATGGTGTCTTTCAGCTCGAGAATTTCGCCGCGCACGTCGACCGTGATCTTCTTCGACAGGTCGCCGTTGGCGATGGCGGTGGACACTTCGGCGATGTTGCGCACCTGTGCGGTCAGGTTCGAGGCCATCGAATTGACCGAGTCGGTCAGATCTTTCCAGGTACCGGCGACGCCGGTGACGTTGGCCTGACCGCCCAGCCGGCCTTCGGTGCCGACTTCACGGGCGACACGCGTCACTTCGCCGGCAAACGCGTTGAGCTGGTCCACCATCGTGTTGATGGTTTCCTTCAACTGAAGGATTTCGCCGGAAACGTTGACGGTAATTTTCTTCGACAAGTCGCCGCCGGCGATGGCGGTCGCAACGTCGGCGATGTTGCGGACCTGCGCCGTGAGGTTCAGCGCCATGAAGTTGACGCTGTCGGTCAGATCCTTCCACGTACCGGCGACGCCTGGCACTTGCGCCTGGCCGCCGAGCTTACCCTCGGTGCCGACCTCGCGGGCCACGCGGGTCACTTCTGACGCGAACGCGTTGAGCTGGTCCACCATCGTGTTGATGGTGTCTTTGAGTTCGAGAATTTCACCGCGAACGTCGACCGTAATCTTGCGGGAAAGGTCGCCGCGGGCCACTGCCGTCGTCACGTGCGCGATGTTGCGCACCTGGTCGGTGAGGTTGCCGCACATGGCGTTGACCGAGTCGGTCAGGTCCTTCCAGGTGCCGGCGACCCCAGGCACAATCGCCTGACCGCCGAGCTTGCCGTCGGTGCCGACCTCGCGGGCCACGCGGGTCACTTCCGAAGCAAACGAGCGCAGCTGATCGACCATCGTGTTGATGGCTTCCTTGAGCTGCAGAATCTCGCCCCGCACGTCGACGGTGATCTTTTTCGACAGGTCACCGTTGGCCACCGCAATCGTCACCTCGGCGATGTTGCGAACCTGGGCGGTCAGGTTCGAGGCCATCGAGTTGACGCTCTCGGTGAGGTCTTTCCAGACGCCGGTCACTTCGCGCACTTGCGCCTGACCGCCGAGCTTGCCCTCGGTGCCCACTTCGCGGGCGACACGCGTCACTTCCGACGTAAACACGTTGAGCTGCTTGATCATCGTGTTGACGATCTCGGCCGAGCGGAGGAACTCACCCTTCAAAGGCCGGCCGTCGACGTCGAGCGCGACGGTACGCAGCAAGTCGCCTTGCGCCACGGCAGCGATAGCGCGGGTCACTTCGGTCGTCGGCCAAAGCAGATCGTCGATCAGCGAATTGACCGAGGATTCCATCTCGCCCCAAGCGCCTTCCGAAAGGCCGAAGCGCACGCGCTGGCGGGTCTTGCCGTCCCGGCCCACCACCTGTCCGACGCGCTCAAGCTGCTTCGCCATGCGCTGGTTCGCGGTGACGATTTCGTTGAAGGTGTCGGCGACCTTGCCCATGACGCCGACCCGGTGCCCAGCCATACGGACCGAGAAGTCGCCAACCCGCATCGCCTGAAGCGCATGCAGAAGTTCCTGCAGCTCCAAGGCCTCTCCACCGTTAAGATTTGCCGATTGGGTGTTGGCGAGCGAAGCGGCCGCTGCTGCTGCGGCGGCGCCGTTCTTCTTCCTGGCGCTTGCTACGTCGGAAGTGCGAGGCATGGACGTCTCCGAGTACGACTAGCGCGGCGCCACCCGGCCGGAGCGGCGGCGCGCGGACCTGAGCGGCGACTGCGAGCGACGGGAAAATGGCCCGACCAGCCTAGCCACGGCACTTCGCCGCGGGCCCTGGCCGCCAAACCCTAATCTTCCCCCTCACTTGACTCCTCCTGAGCCGTAACGCGAAACGCATTCGGCATGGGAAGGTTCCAGGTGCTGCAGGGACACGGTGAAAATTTTTCGAACGTGGCGACGACAGCCATTTCAGAGGGTGCAGCGACAGCCTAGCAAGCGAGCCCGCCAAGCCACCCCTTTCTGACTATAAATTATTGAAATAATTATACAATTCAGGACAGATTGCAGATTATTTTCGTCAGAACCAGCCAAAACTTCAGACTTGCGGGCAAAACTTCAGACTTGCGGGTCAGGCCGCCCGCGACGCCGGCAAGCCGCAACCAGGGTGTTGCGTAATAGACAGGCGATGGTCATCGGCCCAACCCCGCCGGGAACCGGGGTGATTGCGGCGGCAACCCCAAGGGCTTCGGCAAAAGCGACGTCGCCGACGAGTTTCGATTTCCCTTCGGGGACCGTGACCCGGTTTATGCCGACGTCGATGACGGTGGCACCCGGTTTGATCCAGTCGCCTCGCACCATCTCCGGCTGACCTACGGCCGCCACCAGTATATCGGCGCGGCGCAGGACCGCCGGAAGGTCATGGGTTTTCGAATGCGCAATCGTCACCGTGCAGCTCTCGGCCAGCAGCAGGGCTGCCATCGGTTTGCCGACGATGTTGGAGCGTCCGAGCACGACCGCTTCGGCGCCGGCCAAAGCCGGTAATACATCGCGCAACAGCAGCAGGCAGCCATAAGGTGTGCACGGGATCAGCGCCTTGCGTTGCGCACCGCTCCATAACTGACCGACATTCTGGGCATGGAAGCCGTCCACATCTTTGCGCGGATCGATTGCGTCGATGACGCGCTGCGGATCGATGTGCTTTGGCAGTGGCAGCTGCACAAGGATGCCGTCAACTCGGTCGTCTGTATTTAGCTTTGCAATGAGCGCCAGCAGGTCGGCTTCGCTGATTGTCGCAGGCAATTTCTCCTCGAAGCTCACGATGCCGGCAGCTGTCGCCGCCTTGCCCTTGTTGCGGACATACACCTGGCTTGCCGGGTCCTCACCGACGAGGACAGCGCATAACCCCGCCGCGATGGCTGCTTCTGCCTTGAGTTTTGCAGCCGCAACAGCGACATCGGCTGTCAAGCGGTCGGCTCGCGCCGTGCCGTCGATCCGTTTCGTGACGACCATTCCTTCTTCCCCAAGCGCCTTATACTGCCATTGCTGCGTCAGACCGACGCGGCAATTTCTCGTAAAGCCTATTTTGCCAGCGCCGAATTGACGTGCGAAAGTATTCAAAATCAAGTGCGCCGGTCGTTGACCGTCGCCCACCAATCGCCCATTACGGCGATCGGAAGACAGGGAGGAAGTCGTCATGAAAATCATTGGCGCAGTTGCAGCGTCGCTGCTCACCTTGTGTTGGGCAGGAACGTCCATCGCCGAGACGATTAAGGTGGGCGTGGTGTTGCCTTATTCAGGTCCGAACGCTGACCTGGGCATTCAAGTCGACCGGGCGTACGACCTCTATCTCAAGCTTCACGCCAAAGACCTCGGCGAGCATAAGATCGAGTTGATCAAGCGCGATGAAGGGACGGCATCGGGCGCTAACGCCCGAACGGTGGTCACCGAACTCATCACCAACGACAAGGTGAAGCTGCTCGCGGGCTTTGTGTTCTCGCCGGGAGCCATCGCCGCTGCACCGCTCGCGACCCAGGCGAAAATTCCGATGCTGATTTCGAACGCAGGAACCGCCTGGATCACGACGCTGTCGCCTTACATCGTGCGCTTCTCCTTCAGCATGTGGGACCCGGCCTATCCAATGGGCACCTATGCGGCGAGCAAATATGGCTGCAAAACAGCGGCTACTGGATTCACCGACTTTCCTCCCGGCCAGGACTCGACGCTGGCGTTTAAGACCGCTTTTGAGAAGGCCGGCGGCAAAGTCGTCGACGAAGTCCGGATGGGCCCGCCCGGCCCGGTGCCCGACTTCACGCCGCTGTTTCAACGGGTCAAAGATGAACATCCGGACTGCTTTTATGTCTTCGTCCCGTCCGGCTCGCATGCCGGCGGCGTCATGAAAACCTATGGCGACCTCGGCATGCGGCAGGCCGGAGTCCGTCTGATCGGCCCGATGGACCTCATTCCCGATTACCAACTCGCGCACATGAGCGACGCGGCGATCGGGCTGGTGGTGGTGTCAAGCTATTCCGACGACCTCGACACGCCGCTCAACAAGGAGTTCGTGAAGGCGTGGCACGAAGCTTACGGGCCGGATTCCTATCCCGATTTCAAGTCGGCCGCCGGCATGGACACGATGGCGGCGATCTTCGACGTCATCAACAAGCTCAACGGCAACCTCGATGACGGCGCCAAGGTGGTCGACACGCTCAAGGGCTGGAAGCATGTCGGACCACGCGGCCCGATCGAGATCGATCCGCAGACGCGCGACGTGATCCAACCCGAACGCGTCGAGGAAGTGATCAAAAAGCCGGACGGCAAACTCGGTGTCAAAATTCTGGAAACATTTCCAGAGGTGAAGGACGAATGTAAGGTCCAGAAGGTCGGACGTTGCGCTTCGGGGTCGTAGGCCCAAGTCAACCCCAGGTCACGCACCAAACAGCACATTGAGCATTTGCGGCGGCGGTCGCAAGCGGTATCCTCGCTTGCACCGCCGAAGACTGAGATCAAAGATCGCCCGTGGCTAACACCGTCGTCAGTATTCTGTTCGATGGTCTGGCTTGGGCCATGTTTCTGTTCATTATTTCCGTCGGACTGTCAGTCACCATGGGGCTGATGGGCGTCGTCAACCTGGCGCATGGCGCGTTTGCCATGGCGGGCGGCTATTTGGTGTTGACCGCGACGGCAAGCTGGGGCGTGCCGTTTCTTGCATCGCTCGTCATTACTTTTCTGGTCGTCGGCGCCGCCAGCGTCCTGTTCGAGCGGACGCTTTATGCGCAGCTGTACGGCGCTGGCGAACTCGATCAGGTGCTGTTGACCATCGGCCTCGCCTTCATGGCGATCGCGACCTACACATATTTTTATGGGCCTTTGCCGAAGGCGATCCACGTTCCCGATTATCTTGCCGGTGAGTTTCATCTCGGCGGGCGTTCATTTCCGGCCTACCGGGTCTTTCTGATCGTTGTTGGGGCCGGACTTGTTGCTGCGCTCTGGTACGGCTTTGAGCGAACCAATATCGGCGCCAAGATACGCGCCGCGGTCGACAACCGGCGCATGGCGCAATCGATCGGGATTAATGTCGATCGTCTTTTCACGCTAACATTCGCGGTCGGCAGCGGACTTGCCGCGCTTGGCGGCGGGCTCGCCATTCAGCTTCTCGGCCTGACGCCGAGCTTTGCTGTTATTTATCTGGTGTTCTTTCTGCTTGTCGTCGCGGTGGGTGGCTCGGGCAGCATGTGGGGAACGCTCGCGGGGGCGCTGGTTCTCGGCATCTGTGACACCGCCGGCAAATACCTTTTCGCCGACGCCGGCAGCTTCGCGATTTACGCGGTGGCTGTGCTGATTTTGCTCATTAGGCCCGCCGGTCTCTATGGACGCGAATAGCACGGCGCCGTCACTCGCCGCCGGCGAAATTACCGCCGGGCGCAAGCGCGCCGCTTACTTTCTAGTGCGGCGAGATCGCTTTCGTATCGCTGAAGCGTTGCCGTGGCTCATCGCCGTCGCCGCCTATTTCGCCTTTCCCAACCAGATGGTTCTGGGCAGCCAGACGCTGATCATGGTTCTGTTCGCGCTCTCGCTCGATCTCATTCTTGGCTACGCCGGCATCGTCACGCTCGGTCACGCAGCCTACTTCGGTGTCGGCGCATACACGGCGGCTTTGTTGGTGACCGATCTGCACTGGAGCGAGCCGATCTCCGGGCTCGTTTGCGCCGCGATCGTTGCGGCATTTGCCGGTTTCCTTTCCGGGTGGCTGCTGCTGCGTTATCGCGGCCTGGCGCTGCTGGTGCTGACGCTGTCGACGACCATCATGCTGCAGCAGCTTGGCAACTTGTTCCGCGATTTTACCGGCGGCTATGACGGCATTCCCAGTATCAACATCGCGCCGCTGTTTGGGTGGTTTGATTACGACCTCTATGGCCACACATACTATCTGTACTGCCTCGGCGTGCTGCTGGTTACGTTCTACGTCGTGCGGCGGATCGTCTACTCGCCGTTCGGGCAGGCGCTGGTCGGCATCCGCGAGAACGTCGGCCGCATGCACGCGCTTGGATCGCCGGTGCACTGGCGCCTCGTTGTCGCCTATACGATTTCCGCAGGCGTCGCCGGCATTGCCGGTGCGCTGTTTGCACACACCAACACTCTCGTGACGCTCGGGGTGTTCGACTTCGACCAATCGGCCGCAGTGTTGATGATGCTCATTCTTGGCGGCGCCGGTTGGCTTTACGGCGCTTTCATCGGCGCGGCTCTCTACATGGTGCTACAAAACGAACTGGCGAAGCTCAGCCCGGCATTTTGGCAATTCGGCATCGGACTTATTCTGGTTGCCGTGGTTCTGTTGGCGCGACACGGCGTCTACGGCAGGCTCGCGCGCTTCGGCCGGTCGCTGCCCTGGAGCGCGCAGCGATGACCGCGCCCGCGCTCGAAATCAGAAATCTGCGAAAGAACTTCGGCGCCCTGCAAGTCGCGAACGATATCAACCTCGCTTTGCCGCGTGGCGCCCGGCACGCTTTGATCGGACCTAACGGCGCCGGCAAAACCACGCTCGTCAATCTGATTACCGGCAGAATCAGAGCGTCGTCTGGAGAGGTGTTGCTCGACGGCGATGTGATTACGTCGTTGCCGCAGGCCGGCCGTATCCGCCGCGGCATCGCCCGCACGTTTCAGGTCAACCAGCTGTTCCGCGGCCTGACCGTCCTGGAAAACGTCTATCTCGCGATCGGCGAGCGCACGGGCGCCTGCAATCACCTCTGGCGATCCGCGGGAAGGGAAACCGCAGTCATCGACGAAGCGCTCGATTACCTGCAATCGCTTGAACTCGTGCCGGACGCCTGGAAGCCGGTGCGGGAGTTGCCGTACGGACGGCAGCGCCTGGTCGAGATCGCCATCGCGCTGGCGCAGCGGCCGAAACTGTTGCTGCTCGATGAGCCTGCCGCCGGCGTACCGTCCTCTGAAAACCATCTGATCCTCGACGTGATCGAAAGGCTCGACCCGAGCATCACGGTTTTGATCATCGAGCACGACATGGACGTGGTGTTCCGCTTCGCCAGCCGCATTACGGTGCTGGTCGCAGGCGAAGTGTTGACCGAAGGCACGCCGCAAGAGATCGCCGCCGACGAGCGGGTGCGCTCGGTCTATCTCGGCGAACGCCGGGATGACGCGCGATGAGTGCGCGGGGGCCTGCACTTGAACTCCTCGACGTCTCGGGCGGTTACGGCGAGACCGTGATCCTCGAGAAGGTTCGGCTTGAGGTCAAAGCCGGCGAAACGCTGGCCATCATCGGGCGCAACGGCGTTGGCAAGACAACGCTGCTCTCGACAGTGATGGGGCACACTACGCTACACAGCGGGCGCATCCGTCTGCTCGGCCGGGACATCTCGCGCATGCCAGCCTATCGCCGAGTCGGGGCCGGACTGGGCTACGTGCCGCAGGAGCGCGAGATATTTCCGTCGCTGACGCTACGGGAAAATCTTGAGGTCGCGGCGCGGCCGGGGCCGTGGACCATGGAGGCGGTATTCGCGCTGTTCCCGCGACTTGCGGAGCGGCAGCAGAACTGGGGCGGGCAGCTCTCCGGCGGCGAACAACAAATGCTGGCGATCGGCCGCGCGCTGATCGGTAATCCCGCCGTCATCTTGATGGACGAGCCGTCCGAAGGACTTGCGCCGGTGATTGTCGAAGAGCTGGCGCGCGCTGTACGCCGGCTTGTCGATGCGCAAGGGTTGACGCTGGTGCTGGTCGAACAAAACACCCGGCTCGCGCTCGACATCTCGCCGCGCACGGTCGTGATGAACCGCGGCCGGATCACCTATGACGGATTGAGTGAACCCTTAAAGCAGAGCCGGGAAAAGCTCGATCAATTGATCGGTGTGGGTCGTCATTCGATTGCGTGACGACGCGTGCCGCGTTCGCGCATGCTTTGCTCACGCACGTTCCAGTCCGCAGATCAGATCGATCGCCGCCGCGGCCAGCGCCGTGAGTTGTTTACGCGAGGCCCCGACGCGGGAACGAACGGCGATGGTGTGCAAGGTCGCGGTCGCGATCTGCGCCAAAGCGGCAGGGTTGGCGCTCGCCGCGATCTCGCCCCGCTCGCGCGCTTCACCGATGACCCCCGCGAGGAATGCGTCCGTACCGCGAATGCTGTCGTCCAGAAACTCACGAATGGCCGGATCGACGGTCGCCTGCGCCGGTGCGGTCGAAATCGAGTAACAGCCGCGCGCATCTTCACCACCGGCCCGGTAAATCTCGAGCGCACCGTCGTAGAAGCGTGCGAGAAAGACCCGAAGCGATGGATGATCGGCGAGCAACTCGATTGTCTTGGTGCGCGACTTCCGCTGATAGCGCTGGAGCGTCTTGAGATAGAGGTCACCCTTGTCGCCAAACGCCGCATAAAGGCTTGGCCGGTTCATGCCGGTCGCGGCGACGAGATCGTCGAGCGACGTGCCGGCATACCCCTGCTTCCAGAACGTCGCCGCCGCGTCAGCGAGCGCACGGTCGGGATCGTATTGGCGCGGCCGTCCACGGCGACGCGCCTCGGCGGACGGGGGTTTCTGACCCGATTCCTGGGGTTTCGGTTTTTTTTGTACCATTTCGCAAAAAATCCTTGACCGCCTCTAATTTATGCGAGACAGTACAATAATAGAAGGGAGAACACGCATGGACCTGTACTTTTCTCCGATGGCCTGCTCGCTGGCGAGCCGGATCGCACTCTACGAGGCGGGGGCTGCCGATGTCCGTTTCATCGAAGTCGACCCGAAGAGTAAACGCACGCTTGATGGCGCCGATTACCGGGAAATCTACCCCCTGGGCCTCGTACCGCTCTTGCGCCTCGATGACGGCTCGCTTCTGAGCGAGAACGCCGCGATTCTGCAATACATTGCGAGCCGGTGCCCGGACGCAGAGCTCGCGCCGGCTGACGAACCTGGCCGCGCGCGCCTGCAGCAATGGCTGTGCTTCATCGGCACCGAGTTGCACAAGGCGCTGTTCATTCCGCTGTTCGACAAGAATGCGCCGGAAGGGACCCGTACGCACACGCTCAAGCGCTACGAATTGCGCCTGAGCTACCTCGACAAGCACCTCACCGGCCGTGAATTCCTGCTCGATCGGTTCAGCATCGCGGACGCTTACCTCTATACCGTGCTCAACTGGACGACGCCGACCAGTGTCGAGCTTAAGCCGTGGCCGGCGATCAAATGTTATTATGAGAGCTTGCAGACACGGCCGAGCATTGCGCGCGCCTTCATCGAGGAGATGAACCTCTACAAGGCCGAACTTGCCCGTCACAAAGTAGCGGCGTGAGTTTTGCACGCACAGCGTTATGCCCGGACTAGCGCCGGGCATAACGGACCTACTCAGCGCGCTTCGCCCCGCTCTTTTTAGCGGCGGCCTCGGGAAAGACCCACATCGCCGCGACCATCAGCACGGCAACGATCATAATGAAGGTCGAGAAGTCGTGGCGAACCGGCGAGCCGCTCCAATAAGCCAGCACCGCGGCGACGATCAGCACGGCGGCAGAGAGCGTCCCTTTGACGTCATTTGGCATGTGCGTGACGCCGGCGAACTAGTTGGCGCCGACCGGATCGGCGGCGGCTTCGCTCGGAAGCCGCGGTGTGCCGCGCAGATTCTTTTTCAGGAACCGCGTGTCGTACCCGTTGAGCACCGTGCCAATGAGGCCGCGGTCGAGATCCGACGTGCCGAACAGCCAATCGGCGATCGGAAAGGTCAGGTTCATGTTCACTTCCATCATCAGCCGCGCATTGTGATGCGCCGTATGATGGCGGCGCAGCGTGTTGACGAACGGGAAATGGCGGACAAACCAGTTCTCGTCGACGTGACAGCAGAAGTGCATAAACTCGTAGATCAGATACATGGCGGTCGTGGTCGAAATGAACAGCCAGCCGACATTGGCGGTAAACAGCGCGCCGAGGATGACGGCGGCGGGGATCGACATCAGGATGAAGACGACGAGCGCATAGGGAGGGAATAACGTCACCCGCCAATCCTTATGGTCGCGGAAACGCATCTCATCGTCGCTGAAAAACTGGTGATGATTGAGCGTGTGCCGCTCGTAGATCGCCCGCAGGCCCTTGATATTGACGGGGCGGTGCATGACGAACTTGTGCACGGCCCATTCAAACAGATTGGTGAACAGGAAGGTGAGCGGGACCGTCAGCCATTCGAGCGCTGTCACAGTGTGAATATGCTCGACGTAAACGTAGAAGACGGCCGCGCCCATCGCATAAATGATGACGAGGTGGACGTAGCCATCGTACCAACCAAGGATGCGGGAACGGTAGTCTCGCCGGAACTCGATTTGGCGCTGGCTGATCATCGTCGTCCTCCGCCTCTGATATATCACACATCTATCACGGCGGAGTGGCGCCTGCAATCCACCGTGCAGGCCTAATGAATGCCGACCTTGCTCAGGTAGACCTCGATGTCATCCGTGGTGAGCCGCCAATCGTTGTCGAGATTAGCGATCACGTCCTTCATATAGGCCCCTGAAAGCGCGATGGCGCGGTCCTTGTCGCCGAGATGATCGAACAAAATGGCCAGCGCCAGTTGCTGCGGGCTCGTTCCCTCATAGGTCCATTCGAAGCCGCGCCGGGTGAACTGCTTGACCTCGTCATGCTCCGGCAGCTTCTGGCCGTCGACCGTTACGATCAGGCCGTCCATGGTGCGCTTGCCTTCGTAGATCTTCATGTATCGCTCTCGCTGTTCACACCGCAACGGTGCCGCGGGTGAAACTCTCGACATAATCGATCAGCTTGTCGCTTGCGCGCGCCGCGGCCTCGCCGTCGCCGCGCGCGATCGCGCGGGCGTGGTTGGCATGGAGCCGCGCGCATAGCGGCAGATCGGCAGTTTGCCGATAGTGCATGTACCAGAAGCGGCGCGACAGACCTTGCAAGAGCTTCATCGAACGCGCGGCGTAGTCGTTGTGAGCGGCGTCGACCATGAGGCCATTGAATTCGCGGTCGAGCCGCATGAAGGCGATGTCGTCGTTGGACTTAGCGGCGCGGTCCATGCCGCGCGCGATGTCCTGCATTTGCTGGCGCTGCTCTTCAGTCGCCCGCTCGGCGCCGGCGCGGCTTAACAGCCGTTCAAGCTCGCGGCGCACTTCGAGGACAAGGAGTTGACGCCGCGGATTGAGGTCCGAGACCAGAATGCCCTTGCGCGGCAGAATGATCACCAGCCCTTCGTGCGCCAGCCGCTGCAACGCTTCCCGCACCGGCGTTCGTCCGATGTCGAACGTCGCGGACAGCATCTGCTCGGACAGAACGTCGCCGGGCTTGAGCCGCAAGGTGACAATCTGCTCCTCGATTTGCCGATAGGCTTGCTCGGTCAGGCTTTCGGCAGCCGCCGTAGCAGGGCGTCCAGCTTTTGCCGATGCCTGCCGCGTGGGGCGTGGACGCCGCACCGCCGCGGTTTGCGATCGCGGCACGTCACGCCTGCCTGCGTTTGGCGACCATCGTCGCAAATTTCTCGTATTCGGCTTCGTTGACCGAATAGGAGTGCTCGTCGTCGGGGAAAGCGCCGTCCTTGACCTCTTTGATGTATTGCGTGATGCCGGCGACGGCGACTTCGGTGAGCTTGCTATAACGCTTGGTGAATTTCGGCTTGAAGTCGGTGAACACGCCGAGCAGATCGTAGCACAACAGAATTTGCCCATCGCAGCCGACGCCGGCGCCGATGCCGATAGTCGGGATGGTCAATTGTTCGGATATGAGCTTGGCGATCTTCGCCGGAACCGCCTCGAACTCCAGCATGAAACAACCGGCATCTTCGATGGCCAGCGCATCTTCCAGAATCTTCATCGCCGCATCGGCGGTGCGGCCCTGAATCTTGAAGCCGCCGAACATCGCGATGGTGTGCGGGGTGAGGCCGATATGCGAGGCGGTGGGAATACCGGCGTCGACCAGTGCGCGCAGAATATGCGCCTGCGATTTGCCGCCTTGCGGCTTGACCGCATCGCATAGGGCTTCCTGCATGAAGCGCGTCGCATTGACGAGCGCGCGCTCCGCCGTGTGATAGCTCTGATAGGGCATGCAGCCGAGCGAGAAGGTGTTGGGTGCGCCGCGGCGCACCGCCTGCGCGTGCATGATCATCATATCCATGGTCGCCGGGATGGTGCTGGCATGGCCATGCGCGACCATCGCCAGACTGTCGCCGACCACCGCGACGTCGATGCCGGCCATCTCCGCCCACTTCGCCGAGGTGTAATCCGGCACCGACATATAGACCATCTTCTCACCAGTCTTTTTCAACTCGCGGATTTCAGTAATGGTGCGCTTCTTCCGCTCGCTTTCGGGTTTCGGTACTTCGGCTTTCTTGGTCTCGGCTGTTTGACGCTCGGCCTGTTCGCTCACCGGGCTCGCCATCGTGATGTCCCCAAACTATCGGCTGCTGTGCAAGGTCGCTGATATATGTCTCGTATATTACATACCTTCGGACGGTCAGACCGCACAGAACGACCGTTTAGCTACCTGCCCCATGAAAGGGCAAAAAACCTTTAAGACATAATCGACGGCTTTTCTCGCCCCCCGTTTTATGCTAAACGATCGATTGGCGATCCACACGTGAGCAACCGCGTGCCAGCAATCAGCACCAAGCGTCTGCCAAACCGGTGGCCGGCTTTGCTCAATGCCGCCGCGACGCAATTCGCCGAGCGCGGCTACCACGCCACCAGCATGCGCGATCTCGCGGCCGCGACTGCGATGACACCGGGCGCAATCTACTTTCATGTGGCCAGCAAGCAGGCCCTTTTGCTCGCCGTGTACGAGGAAGGCGTACAGCGCCTGCTCGATCGGGTTGAAAGAGCCGCCGCGGTCGAACGCGAACCTTGGGCGCGGTTGGAAAAAGCCATCGCCGCGCATCTTGAATCCATCCTCGACGCCAGCGCTTATGCCCGCGTCCTTATTCGCATCCTGCCGACCGATGCGCCGGAGATTTCCGGCGAATTGAAAGAATTGCGCGATCGTTACGAAGCGCGGCTCGGCCGATATTTTTCCGCGATTGCGTTGCCGCGTGAACGCGACGCTACGATCGCCCGGCTCGCGCTGCTCGGGGCCATGAACTGGACGCCGGTCTGGTACAAGGAAGCCGGCAAGCCGGTGCCCGCGATTGCGCGCGAATTTTTGGCGCCGCTTCGCGCACTCGCCGGCGTCAAAATCTCGCGAGGCCGCAAATGACCGCGAGCAAATTGTCGCCCCCTGCCCGCGTGCTCGTCACCAAGATCGGGCTTGACGGCCACGACCGCGGCAGCCGCATCGTCGCCGCCTACCTGCGCGATGCCGGCATGGAAGTCATCTACACGCCGCCATGGCAGTCGATTGGCGCGGTGGTAAAGCTTGCGATGGAAGAGGACGTCGATGTCATCGGGGTGAGTTCGCTTGCGACCGATCATCTCATCGTGCCGAAACTGATGGAAGCACTGCGCGCCGCCGGGCTGGGTCATATCGGCCTCCTCGTCGGCGGCATCGTGCCGGAGGACGAGCGCACGGCCCTGATCGAAGCCGGTGTAAGCGCGATATTCGGACCGGGCTCCGCGCGCGACGAGATCATCGCGCACGTCGCCAACCTCGCCGCCCAAGTGCGCGAGATCAAAAACGCCGAGTTGAGGGAGATCGCCCAATGAGCAAAGAAGCCGTCCAGCTAACGCTTCCGGGTTTCGAGCAGGAGCAGGGCCGCTGGCGCGCCGATTACAACAACCAGATCGGCAGCGATCGCGTCGTCAGGAACCGCTCGCGGATCGAGATCAAGCCGCTGTACACGCCGCGCGACTGGAACGGCGACAGCTTTCTCGACAGCCTCGGCTTCCCCGGCCAGTACCCTTTTACGCGCGGCATCTATCCGACCATGCATCGCGGCCGCACCTGGACGCAGCGCCAACTCATCGGGCTCGGCACGCCCGAGGACTATAACAAGCGTGTCCGTGTGATTCTTGATGCGGGCGCGACCGCCATCAGTCTCTTGCCGTGCAATTCCGGTTTTCGCGGCGTCGATTGCGATGAAGTCGATCCAGTGCTGCTCGGCACCTGCGGCACTGTCATCAACACCACGGATCATATGGACCGGGCGCTTGACAGCGTGCCGCTTGGCAACATCTCCGCGGCGATGAACGACCCCTCGCCATTCACGCTGCTCGCCTTCATGCTGGCCGTCGCTAAAAAGCGCGGCATTCCCTGGACCTCGATTACCGGCACCTCGAACCAGAGCGATTATCTCTCGCACTTCATCGCCAATCACATGTTCTACCGGTTGTCGCTGCCCGGCGCTCGGCGGGTTCTGCTCGACCACATCGAGTTCTGCCGCAAGTACGTGCCGGGCTGGAATCCCGTATCAGTCGTCGGCCAGCATATGCAGCAGGCCGGCGCGACCCCGGTCGAGACCATGGCCTTCACGATCTCGACGGCGCTGCAATATGCGCAGGACTGCATCGATCGCGGCATGGACATCGACGTCGTGCTCCGCCGTTTCACCTTTTTCTTCGACATCTCGATCAGCTTTTTCGAGGAAGTCGCAAAATTCCGCGCCGGCCGACGTATCTGGGCGAAGCTGGCGCGCGAGCGTCTCGGCGCCAAGGAACCGGGCTCATGGCGTTTCAAGTTCCACGGCCAGACTTCCGGCGTCGATCTCACCGAGCAGCAGCCGCTGAACAATATCGCGCGTGTCGCCGTGCAGGCGATGGCCGGGATCATGAGCGGCCTGCAATCGCTACACACCGACGCCTACGACGAAGCAATCACCACGCCGACCGAGGAAACCGCCCGCATTGCGGTCGCCACACAGAACATCCTGCGCGAAGAAGCGCGTCTGTGCGATGTCATTGATCCGCTCGGCGGTTCCTATTACGTCGAGACACTGACCGACCAGATGGAACGCGAGATCGAGGCGCTGATCGGCAAGATCGATGAAGCCGGCGGCATGTACAAGGCCGCAGAAGCCGGGCTCATTCAATCGATGATCGGTCAATCGGCGCTTGCCTTCCAGGAGCGCGTGGAAAGCGGCGACGAGAAGGTGATCGGGGTCAATTGCTACCAGGCCGACGACGATTTCCGCGGCCGGCCGACCGAGCGCCCCGATCCCGAACGGATGACCGAGCACGTCGCCCGCTTCAAAGCCTACAAGGAGGAGCGCAGCCAGACTAACGTGCGCCGTGCGCTCGATGCACTGGCGCGCGCTGCAAACAGTGCGCGCGAGAACGTTTACGAGCGGATCGTCGAGGCTGCGGAAGCGGGCGTCACCCATGGCGAGATAGTGAGCCTCCTCCGCCAGGAGCTCGGCTTTGGGCATCCCCTCGTCGTTGTCTGAACCCGCGGCCGCGCGCCAGCCACCGGCGGTGGATGGCATTATTAGTAAGCTCGCCGCCGGCGACCCGACGGTGCTCGCCAAATGCATCACGCTCATGGAAAGCGGAGGCGAGGTTGCCGACCTGATCCATCGGCGTGTGTGTGCCAAAGCAGGCCGCGCGGCGGTCATCGGTTTCACCGGCGCGCCAGGTGCGGGCAAATCGACCTTGATCGACGCCTACGTCGGCGCATTGCGTGGACGCGGGCAGACAGTCGCGGTCGCCGCGGTGGATCCGACCAGTCCCATTTCCGGCGGCGCCATTCTCGGCGACCGTGTCCGCATGCGGCGGCATTCGGAAGATCCCGGCGTTTTCATCCGCTCGGTGGCGTCGCGCGGACACCTCGGCGGCCTCTCGGAGAGCATTCACCGGATTGTCGACGTGATGGATGCAGCCGGGCGCGATGTCGTCATCGTTGAAACGGTCGGCACCGGGCAGTCTGAAGTCGAGGTCACCGAGATCGCCGACATCTGCGTCGTGGTGAACGCCCCCAATATGGGCGACGACGTACAGGCGATGAAAGCCGGCGTACTCGAAATCGCCGACGTGCTCGTGGTAAACAAGGCCGATCTGCCGCTGGCGCAGCGCACCACCGATCAACTCAAAAACATGCTCAAGCTGCGGCAAGACAGGCAGGACATTCCGGTCATCGAGACGGTGGCGATCAAAGAAGCCGGTATCGAGACTTTGTGCGCCGTCGTCGATGGCTTGCTAGCCACGCGCGCCGGCGACAAGCAGAAGAATCGCCACCGCCGCATGCGCCGCCTGATCGCGCAAGCCGCCGGACGCGCTGTGGCCGATCGCATCCGCGATGCCGGCGCCGAATTGGAAAGTCTGGTCAAAGCTGCCGCATCCGGTGAGATCGGCGTTACCGAGGCGGCGGGCCGCGCGCTTTCTCTCATTCGCTCATGATGCCGCCGTCCGAGCTTCGACGTTCCACGGCCGGCAGCATCGACTGCTGGACCTTGATTGGCGACAAAGGATTTGGACGCCGTTAAATGTGCACCGGCCCTAATACACCTCGCCCCATTTTTTCAGGGCCAGGAGAACCGGTCCAAGTGCCCGTCCCTTCTGTGTCAGAACGTACTCGGCGCGCGGCGGATGCTGCTCGTAAAATCGTCGCTCGACAATCCCCGCCTCCTCCAGCCGTTTCAGTCGCGCAGACAACGTATTCGGACCGACGCCGGTGAGACTTGCCTCCAAGTCCTGAAACTTGCGCGGGCCCTGGCGTAACAGGTCGCGGAGGATGAGGAAGGTCCAGCGCTCGCCGACGACATCAAGTGTGCGGGCCACCGGGCAATCCAACCCATAACCGGATTTCACCGCGCTGCGCATTGAACTCTGCCTCCGCACCGCCTGACTCATCAAACCGCCTCCCGGCAGCGGGGGTTTCTCTCAAGAGTGCCGGCTCTGCATTGCGCCCCCGCGGTAATGGCTGCACTCACGTGACTGTGATTTGTATAGTTACTATTACAATGGTAGTTACTGACTTATAATAACGTAGTGACTATCATATCAACAGTCAATGCAGGAGCCGCGTCATGACACTGCAAATCCCCGGATATCTTCTAGAGTTCGAATCCACCATCCGGCCCCTGATCGTGGCCATTGCCCTTGGCCTCATCTGGACCGGCGCCGCGCGCATGAAGGCGCCGCGCGGGTCGCGTTATACGACCGCAGGCATGCTATCGGCGGTTCTCATAGCTTGGCTCGCCGTCGCCCAGTATGTCGGCTCGAACAATATGTATTTCGCAAGCACCGAAACCGCGGTGCCGACGATAATGTTCGGTTTGTTGATCCCGCTGGTTATCGCTGCACTCGGCCTGTGGCTATCGGGAAGCATCGCAAGCCTTGTCTCCGCCATCCCGCTGCAATGGATCGTTGCAGCTCAGGTTTATCGCGTTGGAGGTGGCATCTTCCTCGTGCTTTTGGCGGACGGACGCCTGCCCTGGCAATTCGCGCTGCCCGCGGGGATTGGGGACGTTGCGACCGGCGCCTTTGCCGTTGTCGTGGCCTTGTCGTTAGCGAAGAACGCGGCCGGTGCTCGCAGAGCGACGTACGCCTGGTGCCTTTTTGGAATCGCGGATCTCGTCGTTGCGCTTGCGATGGGGGCTATGACCTCTCCGGGCCGGACGCATCTCTTAGCCATCGAGTCGCCAAACCTCCTCATCTCATCCTATCCGCTGGTCATGATACCCACCTTTGCTGTTCCGCTTGCGCTCATGCTCCATGGCCTCGTTCTATGGCGGCTGCGGCGGGAGACCTCTCCGATGAGCCGGCTGGCATTGGCGTGATCCTTCTCGACTGATCAACGGGGTCGGGGAGGGTGGCCGGGTGTCGCCCTCCCCAATCCTCGATCACGAGCAGCTCGACCCGCTTGAACTCGCGCGCGTCGACATCGCGCGCATTGTTGGATTGCCCGATCCGCGACATTCGAATGCAAAATTCTGCGTCAACTATTTCGCAAATCCCGCGCTAGCGAAGAGGCTTGAAGGGTGGCGGTCCCGCTAAATTGGCTGGTTTTCCTGGGTGTGCGATGCGAGGAGGCGGACAGTTGGTGAGCGCTGTCCCGAAATGTTCCGGGTTCGGCAGATAACAGCGTGTAACCAAGTTGCTTGATCGCGCTTCCGTATCGCGCCTCGAATCTTTGACGCTGGTCAGGTGTGAGCATTGCGCGCCATTTCGAGATTGAGCGCGCGTGGATATAAGGGCTTTTTGCGATCTGTAAGTCGGACATTCGCTGAACATCTTCGCTCGCCGCTGCGCTTAGCGCCTTGGGAATGTCGGCTTCGCTCATACCAAAGTGTCTAAGGATCGAAGTGAGTGCGCCGTCGAAATCTGCCATGAAGTCTTCCAATTTCACGTCGATCGTATCGCGATCAGCCCTCCACGAGGTCATGGCCTCAATCGTCCAGTTCGCATAACGCTCCATTTCGAAAGTCAGCCCCGCATCTTGGCTTCGGGTCAAGAGGCTCTTTTGATAGGACGTGCAGCCAAGACCCGCAATGTATTCGCGTTTCCATTGTTCCGATCGATGCTGTTGGGAGTGCGGCACCTGAGGAAAGAGTATCGGCGACGTCGCATCAAATTCTTCATTGATGCACCAACGCTCGCTGCAATGCAGATGATAGAGATAACCTGATAGCCACACATCACGGGGGTCGCGGATCAGGGCGAACTCCTCTATGCGGCGTACTTTGCAGGTCGAAATCGATCAGAGAGTGCGCAAAGACGACGATCTGCTTTGCGGGATCAACCGACTTGACAAGCCCCGGAAGGATGGTCGCGCTCCAGCCGAAGCGTGCAGCAATCTTCCGTGCGATGGCCGTACAGAGCACCGTTCCCGTCTTGTGATAGCAGAAAAAATACATCCGCCTCGCTGTCATAAGGATAACAAGTACCGCGTCTGTTTTGGGTTCAGAATGATAGATTAGTCAGTGGTCGTCTGATGAAATTTGCTGAGCGCGCCTTGCTGCATATCCGAAAGTCCGGCAGAAATCCCGCAGCGCCACAAGCACGGAATCCTGCTGTTGTAACGTCAGCGCAGCATGCTTTCCGATCGATCCATCACCGAGGTGCCCCGCGTGCAGATGCGTCCTGCGGTCGAATTCATTCGCGTCCGGCCGCGGGCCGAGCACGCCGTCGGCTTTAAGCTGCTCAATTTTCAATGCGATTTCTTCGGCAGAAAGCTCTCGGGCTATCAGCTCAATTTTTGACCGATTAAGCCGAATGCCCAGAAACTTCGCGACTGACGCCACTCCCTCCAGGTTTTCGTAAAAGCGATCTTCATACCGAAGCAAAAGAAAAGGACGGCCTCGCGCCATGGCGATAACATGTTGTGCGCTGAGCTTAAAATCGCGGAGGACGGTCTCGAACGGGAGATCGAAACGCTGCATGAGCGATGCGACCGCGTCGCGCGGCTCACGAACGCTGATCAAAACTTTTGCGCCGCCGGCGCCGGCCAAGTAGCGGAGAGATCGGGCAGGCTTGTGAGTCTTGATCACGAGATAGCCGGCATGTTCGGCGCCTTCGGGAAAAGCCTCAATTGCATCGCTGTAAAATGACATGACGCCACCAGGTTCAAACGCGGCACCCGGCGAGACCGTGCGGCTCATTTGCGAGATATCGCCGCGCGAGGCGCGGAGGATTTCGACCACGACATTAAAGACCCACGTCGACGCGCTGCTCTTGAGGCCGACGCATAAAACCGGACGCGGCGATGTCACGTCGCGTCCGTGGAAAACAACCGCACCGAGGATCCCTTGAACGCGCTGCCACCACGCAGTCGGCGTCGCCGGCGCCAACTCGAATGGTTTCGATTCATAATCCGCGCCGACCTTAGGGATTTTCAAGCAGCCCTCCCGATGTCCGCAGCTGTGGACCGGGCACCGTATCGCATCGAAATTACCACAAGCAGGTGCTCTCCCAATTCTCCATTTGCGCGACGCTGCTCGCAACGGCCCGCCACACAATCATCGATGAATCTCCTTAGTAATCTGTCACTTATGGAGTCGAGGAGAGGTGTGCCTGCCGCCGCGTTTCCGCCGCCCACAAGCTTGACCGGAGACGAGCCCCGCGATTTACAATGGCGCATGAGTGCCGCGCGTATCGCCATTCTCGCTCATTCCACCATCCCCAGAGGCGGCCCGGTGCATGCGCTGGAGCTCGGCGACGCGCTGACCCGCCTTGGATACCAAGCGACTGTTTTTGCCCCAGACCCTACCGGCTCTGGATTCTTTCGCGACACGCTGTGTGCAACATCGTGCGTGGCGGCCACTCCTGCCGGGAACAGCAGGCAGGCGACAGTCGAGACGTGGATCGATGACTATATCCGTCATTTCGAACACGACGAAAACAGACAATTCGACATATGGCATGCGCAGAGCGAAAGTTCGGGAAATGCTCTAGCCACGCTGAAAGAACGCGGGCTGATCGGCGGCTTTGGCTTTACCGTTCATCACATCCTCGGTGACGAGCCGCTCCGCCGCCTGCAACTGCGTGCGATCACGTCCGCCGATCATTTGTTCGTCGTTGGTCGCGTATGGCAGGATTGGGTCGCACGCGAGCTCAAGCGCGACGCGTGCTACGTGGGGAACGGCGTCGATCGAACACGTTTTTCGCCGAGGCCAGACGAGACGGACAGCGAGCTACAGACGCTCCTACACCTGCCAGTCGGCGTGCCCTTATTCCTTGCGTTGGGCGGGATCGAATGGCGCAAGAATACGATTCAGGTTCTGCGAGCCTTCAAATTTGCGCAAGTGCAGCACCCTTCGGCCAGGCTGGTGATCGCAGGCGGCGCCGCCGTCGTCGAGAATGAGGCGTTTAAGGCTCGTTTCGCTGAGGTATTTGCGCATAGCGGCGCATTGGCCAGCGCGGTGATCTTGACCGGACCGTTGCCGCAGAAATTGATGCCGGCACTATATCGCGCCGCGACTTCGCTCGTCTTTCCCTCAATCAGGGAAGGCTTCGGGCTTGTCGTCCTGGAAGCAATGGCGAGCGGGACCCCGGTCATCACGTCACGAATAGCGCCGTTCACCGAATATTTGGACGAGGACGATGTCTCGTGGTGTGATCCGTTAAACGCCGCCTCGATTGCCGAGGCTATGTCGCATTCACTCGACGTGACGCGGCGCCGCGGTCTGATCGCGCGAGGAATGCGAGTAGCGGCGCGACATGACTGGATCGAGACGGCGCGCGCTCATCTCCCGATCTATGAAAAACTGCGCACATTGGCCACTGAGGCCGCTTAGGCTGCCTTGCTGCACGCCAAAGGTCTGGTCGAGACGGATTGAACCGGCGAGGAGATTGATGGATCCATCGCCTAGCCGATGGCATGCGCCGCGGCGCGGCCCGCCGAGCGGCCCGAAAATATGCAGCCGCCAAGGAATGTTCCCTCGAGCGCGGCGTAGCCGTGCACGCCGCCGCCACCGAAACCGGCCACCTCACCCGCGGCAAAGAGCCCCGGCACCGGCTGGCCGTCGGCGGCAATCGCGCGGCTGTCGAGATCGGTCTGCAAACCGCCGAGCGTTTTACGTGTCAAAATCCGCAAGCGCACCGCAATCAACGGGCCGGCGCTCGGGTCGAGCAGTTTGTGCGGCCGCGCAGTCCGGATCAGGCGATCGCCGAGGTAGCGGCGGGTGGCGCGAATGGCGGTGATCTGGGCATCCTTGCAGAACGGATTATCAAGCTGAAGGTCGCGGGCGGCAATCTCATGCTCGACCCGCTTAAGGTCGAGCAATTGCTCGCCGGTGAGCGCGTTCATCCGTTCCACCAGTCGCGCCAGATCGCGCTCGACAATAAAATCCTCACCGTGGTCCATGAAGGCTTTGACCGGAGCAGGAATGCCCTTGCGCGCACGCGCCAGGACCAGGCTCCACTTTTTGCCGGTCAGATCGGGGTTTTGTTCCGACCCGGACAACGCAAATTCCTTCTGGATGATTCTCCGCGTCAGAATGAACCAGGAATAGTCGTAGCCGGTCGCCAAGATGTGCGTGAGCGTACGCAACGTATCGAAGCCGGGATAGAGCGGCGCCGGCAGCCGTTTGCCTCGTGCATCAAGCCAGAGCGTCGATGGGCCGGGGAGAACGCGAATAGCGTGGTCAGTCCAGATCGGATTCCAATTCTTGACGCCCTCGACGTAGTGCCACATGCGATCCGGATTGATCACGGTGCCGCCAGCGGCTTCGGTGACGGCCAGCATGCGGCCGTCGACGTGATCGGGGACGCCGGTGATCATATGCTTTGGTGCGGGCCCAAGACGCTGCGGCCAGTTCCGGCGCACCAGGTCGTGATCACCGCCAATGCCTCCGGAACTGACGATGACCGCTTGCGCCTTCAGCGCAAAATCGCCGACGACTGTACGCGAACTTTTTTGCCCGCGTTCGACATTGGCAGGTTCAAGGATATCGCCGCGGACGCCATCGACGATTCCACCCGTCTTGGTGAGTGCGTTGGCACGATGGCGAAACTTGAAGGTGACAAGGCCCTGCTTGGCTCCCTCCCGCAGGCGCTGGACAAACGGCGCGATCAACCCCGGACCGGTGCCCCAAGTGATATGAAATCGCGGCACGGAATTGCCATGAGCGCTGGCATTGTCGCCGCCGCGCTCGGCCCAGCCGACAACGGGGAAAAAGCGGACGCCGCGATCGCGCAGCCACGACCGCTTTTCTCCGGCGGCGAAGGCAACATAAGCCTCCGCCCATCGGCGCGGCCAATAATCCTCATCGCGATCGAAGGCGGCCGTCCCCATCCAGTCGTTGAGCGCGAGTTCGCGGGAATCCCGAATGCCCATCCGGCGCTGTTCGGGGGAATCGACCAAAAAGATGCCGCCGAACGACCAGAATGCCTGGCCGCCGAGCGATTGTTCGGGCTCCTGATCGAGAACGATGACCTTTTTTCGCGCGTCGATCAGTTCCGCCGCGGCAACGAGACCGGCAAGTCCGGCACCGACGATAATTGCGTCCGCGTCAAAGGCCATCGTCCCGCTTCCCCCGGCGAGCCATCCTAACCGAACTTTGCGCTTGGGGAACGCGGTCCGAAGCTTTTCGGCCTGTTATGCGTAAAGACCCTTAGCCCGTTTTTGTTAGTTAACGCGCTCCGGCCTTCGATGATTTGGATGAATCCGAGCCAACCGGACGCTCCCAGCCAAAGACGCTCCGGCCGCCATATTGCGCGGAGTGCTCGAACTCATCCGCAATCAAACGCTCCACAGTGGGACCAGTTGCAAGGTACTCCAGTTTCCGCGACTCGCGATCAAGTTTCTGCAAAGCCGCTAATTCATCGTCCTCGCCGAGTTTAGCCTTCCGCACCGCCGATTTGAGAACCGAAATGGTCTCGTCGTAGACCTTCAACGGCACCGGAAATGGATGCCGGTCTTTGCCGCCATGGGCGAGCGAGAACCGAGCCGGGTCGCTGAAACGGCACGGCGCGCCATGCACGACCTCCGCGACCAAAGCGAGCGCGCGGACCGTGCGGGCCCCCACACCGGGGGTCAGCAACAGCTCGGCAAAATCGGCTGGCGCGCGCTCTGCCGCGGCGGCCAGGTTGCCGTGCAGACGCCGGATGTTGATGTCTTCCGCCCGGACGTCGTGATGAGCGGGCATGGTGAGAAACGGCAGACTCGCTTGCGACGGCGGTTTGCCGTCGCCGGCAAGCAGGGACAGTTCGCGTGCAACACCATCTGGACCGTGCGTACCGAGAAGTTCGAGTTGCTTGCTGCGCGAGACTTCGGCACGCCGGTCGGTAAGGTTGATGATCTCGCCTTGTGCATGCCCCTCGATGGCAGCGTGTGGCGCGTCGACAAAGCTTTTCAGACCGTCCGACAGCCAATGATAGCGTCGCGCTTGTTTGCGATCGCCGTTCATGCCCTGTTGCACCACGACCCAGCGGCCGTCGTCGGCGACCACGAAGCCGTGCAGATAGAGCTCGAAGCCGTCCTGCACGGCGGCGCTGTCCACCTTCGCCACCAACCGGCTTGCGGTGGCGAGCTTGCCGCCGTCAAGGCCCACACGATCCCCAATCGCCACAAGTTCGTGCGGCGTCTGACGCGAATGCTTCCCACGCCCGCCGCAAACGCGCAGGCCGAGTTCGCGATCGAGCGGAGCCAAGCCGCGTTTGAGCGCGCCGAGGACGCTTGTCGTGATGCCTGAGGAGTGCCAGTCCATTCCCATCACCGCGCCAAACGATTGAAACCAGAACGGATGGGCGAGACGGCGCAGAAACTCGTCCCGCCCATAATGATGAATGATCGCCTGACTGATGACCGCGCCAAGCCGCGTCATCCGGTCGGCGAGCCATTTCGGCACGTGTCCGTTATGAAGCGGCAGATCGGCTGTTCCAGATCGTCGGACCATGGCGACACGCGCCTTCGCGGGGGGGCTCGGATGGCTATATTGTTCTTATTTCGTTCTCGACGAAAAATGTCAAACCCGGGTCTGAAGGGCCGCGTTACGCAAGCGGCGAAGTGTAAGCGCCGGAGCAATAATCCCTCACTGAAGCTGCCGGGTATTCCGGTTGCGCCGGAGTAAAAATCCGGCAGCGGATGGCCCTTTGCCTCGAATTGGCGAAGGGCGAGGGATGAAGAACGTGGAGCTATATGGACGGGTTCGCTACGCGGTCCGGATTGAAGGCCTGAGCGAGCGTTCGGCGGCACGGCGGTTCGGGCTCGACCCGCGGACCGTTAGCAAGATGATGAAGTTCTCAGTGCCGCCGGGCTATGTCCGCAAGAAGGCGCCGGCGAAGCCTAAGCTTGATCGATTTATACCGGTGATTGACGGGATTCTCCGGGACGACAAGTCACGACCTAAGAAGCAGCAGCACACGTCGAAGCGCATCTTCGAGCGGCTTCGGGACGAACACGGCTTCACCGGCGGCATCACGATCGTTAAGGATTACGTGGCGGGTTGGCGGCAGCGGACGCAAGAGGTGTTCGTACCGCTGGTGCATCCGCCGGGGCATGCTCAGGCGGACTTTGGCCAAGCGATCGGCATCATCGGCGGCGTGGAGCGCAAGATCCACTTCTTCGCTTTTGATTTGCCGCACTCGGACGCCTGCTTTGTTGTTGGCTATCCGGCAGAGACGACGGAAGCTTTTTTGCGACGGCCACGTTCGGGCGTTTGCATTCTTCGGCGGCGTGCCGAAGTCGATCCTGTATGACAACACCAAGATCGCGGTGGCGCGCATCCTCGGTGACGGCAAGCGGCAACGGACGCGCGTGTTCACCGAGCTGCAATCGCACTATCTATTTGAGGACCGGTTCGGCCGAGCTGGCAAAGGCAACGACAACGGCAAAGTCGAAGGGCTGGTCGGCTATGCGCGACGCAACTTCCTGGTACCAATCCCGGTGTTCGAGAGCTTCGAGGCGTTGAACGCCTATCTGCTGGAATGCTGCCGCCGTCGAATGGCTGACTGTTTGCGCGGCCATGACGAGACGATCGGCGAGCGGCTCAAGCGCGACCTTGCCGCGTTGCAAATGCCTCTGCCTGCGCCTTACGACGCCTGCGAGAAGGTGGCCACGACTGTCTCCTCGCTGTCGCTGGTGCGCTACCGGCGCAATGACTACTCGGTGCCGACGAGCTACGGTCACCGTGATGTTCTTGTGCGCGGTTACGTCCATGAGGTGGCGATCTCATGCGGCGCGGAGGTGATTGCACGTCATCCGCGCTCCTACGAGCGGGAGGACTTTGTATTCGAACCGCTGCACTACCTGGCGCTGATCGAGCAGAAGATCAACGCGCTCGACCAGGCTGCGCCGCTGGCTGGCTGGCGGTTACCAGAGGAGTTCATGACGCTGCGACGTCTCCTGGAAGCCCGGATGGGCAAGCCGGGTAAGCGGGAGTTCGTGCAGGTTCTGCGGCTCATGGAGGTGTTCCGCGCCGATGAGGTGGCGGCCGCGGTACGCGACGCCATCAGGCGTGGAGCAATCGGCTTCGATGCCGTGAAGCACCTGGTGCTGTGCCGCATCGAACGACGCCCGCCGCGCCTCGACATGACGGTCTATCCGTATCTGCCGCAGGCCCATGTGGCCATGACGTCGGCCAAAACGTACTTGGGCCTGCTGACGGGGGCTGCATCATGACCGATACGCCGCAGCTTCTGCTTGCTCATCACCTGAAGGCGCTCAAGCTGCCGACGTTCCTGCGCGAGTACGACAAGCTCGCTCGGCAGTGTGCCGCCGAGGGCCTCGATCATATCCGCTTTCTGCTGCGCCTGGCCGAACTCGAGCTGATCGACCGTGAACGGCGCATGGTCGAGCGTCGGATCAAAGAGGCGAAGTTCCCGGCCGTGAAGAGCCTGGACAGCTTCGACTTCGCCGCTATTGCGTCGCTCAATAAGGCCCTCGTGCTGGAGCTCGCCCGCTCGGAGTATGTGACCCGCCGGGAGAACATCATCGCCGTCGGCAACTCCGGCACCGGCAAGACGCACATCGGTCTCGGGCTTGGTCTCGCGGCCTGCCAGAAGGGGCTGTCGGTTGGCTTCAACACCGCCGCGGCTCTCGTCCATGAACTACTGGAGGCGCGAGACGAGAAGCGATTGCTCCGCCTGCAGCGGCAGATCGCCGGATACAAGCTCCTAATTATCGACGAACTCGGATATGTGCCGCTCTCACAGACCGGCGCCGAGCTGTTGTTCGAGGTGTTCAGCCAGCGATATGAGCGTGGTTCAACCATCGTCACCTCGAACTTGCCATTCGACGAATGGACCGGCGTGTTCGGATCCGAGCGGCTCACCGGTGCGCTGCTCGACCGGCTCACCCACCACGTCCATATCCTGGAAATGAACGGCGACAGCTACAGGCTCAATCAGAGCAAACGCCACTCACGCCGCCCCACCTCGGATACGCCAGCGGATAATCCGACCCAAGCCTGATGCCTGAAGAAAAGGCACCCAGTGCGGGGGCCTTCTCCAGCATTACTGATGTATTATGGCTCCGGCCCGCTGATGCATTTTTGCTCCGGCGTTGACAGAGGCGCAGCAAAGCCCAAAACACCCTGCCGCGCGAATGCTGCAGCACTATCTTCCGCTATTCGCCGACACCTTAAATCGGAGGGCACCGCCGTTTCCGGATTGGTGGGCCGCGCAAACCGAACAGCTGTTGATGACGCTGTTTCTCTGCGGACATCGCCATAACTACAGTCACTTGTTGGATCAGCAGCCGGCCGATGCAGCTCCGCTGCAGATCCGGCAAGCCGAGGAATACATTGAGGCAAATGCGCTGCGGGCAATTTCGCTTGAGGAACTCGCGGATATTACCGGCGTGAGCGCCTTCAGCCTGTTCAGTTCGTTCAAGAAATATCGCGGGTACTCCCCGTCGGACTTCCTGTCGCGAGTCCGATCGAGACGTGGAAGAGGGCGGCAATGAAATTGACCCGATGTGCTGAAGCGCCTTGCGCCATGGTCGATTCCTGTCAATTCCAGCAGGCGGTACTTTCCAATGGCGGCCGCTGTTAGATCGCCCGAGCGTTTCCCGCTCACTCGCACACAGAACGCGGACGAAATGTACGCTAGTCGTCCACCGCCTTCATAAGCTGCCGAGCACGAATGATTTCCAATCGACGCCGCATCAATGCACCCGCCCGCGCGGTATCGGCGGCCGCAATGCTGTCGATGATTTGCTTGTTCCAGCCAACCACGCGCTTGACAATGGTCGCGGAGATCCGCCGCGCATAAATAGGCTCCAGGACGGAACGCAGCGCCTTGAACTGCGCGGCAAGCGCGCGGTTGTGAGCGGCCTCTATGAGAGCTTCATGGAAGCGCATGGCTTTTTCGGTGAATTGCACGCTTGATGTCTTGTAAGTCTGCAGTTCTTCATTAATGCTGCGCAGCGTGGCCAAGTCAGCCGTGGTTGCCCGTTTTGCCGCAAGTTCGGCCGCCATGACCTCAATCGCGATTTGCGCATCAAACATTTCATCAACGCTGATGCCGATCAGCTTCAATTGAACCGCCAAAGCGCTGGCGAAGCGATTGGGATCGCCCGATGCGACGCGGGCACCGCCACGGGCGCCTACTTTAACGTCGATGATTCCCAGCGCCTGCAGGGTTCGGAACGCATCGCGCACCGGGACGCGGCTTAAGCCGAGCTTCTGCGCCAGTTGAACCTCGGAGCCAAGATAGTCGCCCGGCTTCAATTCGCCGCGGAACAAGGCGGCCCAAACCTGGTCGACAATGCGTGCGGACGCAGATTCCGTCCGCACGGTCTGCCAACCGACCCAATGCGGTTCTTGTTTCTTCTGTTTAACGGCCATGGCTCAGGGCACGTCGCCGTGCGGCAAGGGCTGCTTTAGCAAGTCGCCGACCTGATTCATTATCGCACTCTGGTCGTAACTGCGCATGAGATTGATCCGGTTTCGATTGGGGTCGCCGGCGTGCCAGTATTCGTAGATATCCTGGCGCATGCCGTACGAGGATGCAGCGAGCTCATGGGCGAGGCGGAACAGGCGCGACTTGTACTCGACATCGACGTCTTTGCCGCGCATGTAGCGATCGAGATATTTGCGCAGTTTCGGGTTGGCGAGGTCGCGTTCACTCGGTTGCATAATGATGCCCGAGCCGCAGATCTCGCGCATCAGTGCGACCATGCGGCCGGAAGTCTGCGCAAACCAGATGTGCAGGACGGGCGCGGGTCCAAGGCTCCATTGTCCGCTCGGCGAAGGGCTTGCCTCGTGCTCGACGCCCTCCATCGCGTGTCGCCACAGCTCGCAATAGGTCACCATCTCGCCGAGCTTGGTCGCAACCTCGCGATACTCGATGACCCCGATCGCCCGCGCCACCATGGTGGCGACCGCGGTCATCAGGCGCATGCGAAAGTGCACACGGCAGAGATTCGCCCAGCCGAGGAAGTTGAAATTGACGCTGCCGCCGGCGGCGCCGAGCATCTTCACCATCGGGGTCGGGTCGTAGAGCATGAACAGCCGATCCCACGGTATCAGCACGCGATCGAAGAACAGCATGCAGTCCTGCTCGTCGAACATCTGCAGCGGGTGGCCCCAGCTGCCGAACCAGCGCGAGACCGGCTCGCGGGCGAGGATCGTCAGCCCAGGCGAATTGGTCGGGATCGCAAATGCCAGCACGCAGTTGGGGTCGTTGCGATTGGCGAACGTGGCCGAGAGTGAAACGTAGCATTCTTGGCTGTGAACCGCGGCGGTCGAGAGCTGCTTGCCGCCGGTGACGATGACGCCCTCGTTTATTTCCTCGACCACGTGCAATGAGACCTGCGCATCCTCGCGCACTTCGCGACGCACATTCTGCGGTTGCTCGCTGCGATCGACCTGCGGATCGCCTAGCGCGTGGGTGAGAAACAGATCATTACGCAGGCAGTGCTTGTAGTAGTTCTCCAGATTCTCGCCGAAATCGCACCTCGGATGCTTCACCTTGCTGAACTCATCCTTGAGGTGGAGCGCGGAAATAATGTAGGGGGCGAGGATATCGGGACTGCGGCCGAGCTGGCCCCAAGTCAGTTCGTTCCACAGTTCGCTGTTGCGGCGCTTGCGCTTGAGATCGGCGGCGGAACGCGGCAACAGCCATGACACGCCGGTGCGCACGTCCGACTCCGGATCGACGAACGTCATTTCATCGCGATATTTGGGGCTGTTCTGCAGGTCGTAGACCCGCGCCAGCGCTTCGATCATGGACTTGAAAGCCGGGTGGGCGGTGACGTCGCGCACCAATTCCCCGTCAATCCACACCTCGCGTCCATCCCGCAGGCTCTCGACGTACCGCCGCCCGTTCATTGCCCCGTGAGCGGGGCTGGTTGCGGTCGGCACGTAAGCGGTCTCGCGTTCTAACGTTGCCTCACTTTGGGGGGGCATTCGAGCGTCTCCTCTGCTTGGCTTGGCCGCGGCGCCGAGGTCTGAAGGCCTCTTGCACGATAAATGTAATACAGTTAGACAGACGTCAACCGAAAAACCGGCTTAAGCCGGTGAGAAGAGGAGACGCCTGTGATCATCGATTGTCATGGTCACGTCAGCGCGCCGGCGCAATTGTGGGCCTATAAGGCGACCCTCTTGGCGGCGCGCGGATCGCACGGGCGCGGCGGCGTCAAAGTCAGCGATGATGAAATTCGCGCGGCGCTGAACGCCGCCGAGATTGGGCCGAAAGGCCATCTCGATGCGCTGCATCAGCATGGCACCGACATTCAGCTGATCTCGCCTCGGCCGTTCCAGCTCATGCACAGCGAAAAGCCCGCCAAACTTGTCCACTGGTTTGCAGAGGAATGCCACAACATCATTCATCGGCAGACTCAGATGTTTCCGGGAAAATTCTACGGCGTGGCAAGCCTGCCGCAGGCCGCCGGTGACCCGATCGAGCGCGCGATTCCGGAGCTCGAACGTTGCATCAAGGAACTCGGTTTCGTCGGATGTCTGCTCAACCCCGATCCATATGAGAACGGTAACGTGGAGCCTCCGCCGCTTGGAGGCCGCTATTGGTACCCGCTGTACGAGAAGCTATGCGAGCTCGACATTCCGGCCCATATCCACACGACCAGTTCGCGCTCGGAGCGTGCAAACTATTCCGTACACCTGATCAACGAAGGCACGATTGCGATACTCGGTCTCTTGAATTCGGATGTGTTCACCGATTTTCCCAAGCTGAAGATCATCGTGTCACACGGCGGCGGCGCGATCCCCTACCAGCTCGGCCGCTTTGACGCGGCCTCGTTGCGCGGCAAGACCGCGGTTCGCTTTCGCGATCGCCTGAAGATGCTCTATTTCGACACGGTGCTCTACACCGCGCCGGCGCTCGAATTGCTGATCAAGACGGTCGGGCCAGACCGCTGCCTGTTTGGATCGGAATGTCCCGGAGTTGGCTCCGCTATCGATCCGGACACCGGACGCACGATGGATGATATTCGCCCGCATATCGAGAGCTTCGCCTGGCTTTCGCCGGTCGATCGCGAGAAGATATTCGCTGGCAATGCGCGTGCAGTTTTCAACCTCAATTGAGTGTGGAATGAGGAACTGACAATGGCCAAAATCGTGATGGCAATGGCGACGACGCACGGTCCGCAGCTTCACACGACAGTCGAGCAGTGGCAGCTGCGTGTCAAAGCGGACAAAGCGCGCAAGCATCCGTTTCGTCACGGCGTCTACAGCTTTGACGATCTGGTAGCGTTGCGCCAGTCCGAAAAGCTAGAGGAAAAATCCTCGATGGAGGCGCAACGCAAATATCATGCGCGCTGTCATGCGGCGATGGACAAACTCGCCGACAAGTGGGAGCAAATAAAGCCAGACGTGGCAGTCATTCTCGGTAACGATCAGGATGAGATCTACGAGACGGATCAGCTCAATCCGGCCTTCATGGTGTTCTACGGCGAGATCATCCCAAACTATCCGCGGACCGAGGAGGACAAAAAGAAGTTGCCGCCCGGCATCGCCGAAGCGGAGCACGGTCATGCTACCGAAGTATACACCGAGTATCGCGGGCAGCCCGATCTCGGTCAGCACATCATCAAGACATTGATGGAGCGCGAATTCGACGTCGCCGCCTCGAAGGTGTGGCCGAAACACGCGCACAACGGCGCCTCGCATGCATTCGGTCACATCTATCGCCAGGTGATGAGGGACAAGGTCGTACCCAATGTACCGATCTATCAGAACACGTTCTTTCCGCCCAACCAGCCAACGGCCAAGCGCGCCTACCGATTCGGACAGATCCTTCGTGAGGCGATCGACTCGTGGCCGTCCGATCAGCGTGTCGCGGTGTTCGCGTCGGGTGGCATGAGCCACTTCGTCGTCGATGAGGAGTTTGACCGGAAGTTCGTCACCGCACTGAAGAACCACGACAAGAACTATCTCACCTCGCTTCAGCAGGCCGACCTTCAATCCGGTACATCCGAACTGAAGTCGTGGATCTCGCTGGCCGGCGTCCTGGCGAACGAGAGCGCGCCGCTAAACGAGATCGACTACGTGCCGTGCTATCGCTCGCCGGCCGGCACCGGTACGGCCAACGGATTTTATTGGTGGAATTTGGCCGCGTGAGGAAATCAGCTCAAGGCTTTCAAGCGCTGCAGCATCGTCTCGTAGCCTGCGTCCATGGCCTGCGAGACGGGCATGCCTTGCTGCACGGTCTTGGCTAGCACTTGGCTTTTCGTGAGGATCTGCTCTGCGGTCGCAAGCACTTGTTCAACGTGCGTCTGCGGAATCACAACACAACCGCTGCGGTCGATAGCGACGTAATCGCCGGGCCCGACGATGGTGTCCCCGAGGCGGATCGGGGTTTGGCATTCAGCTTCATGGATACGGCCGCGCGCCGTGCGCGCGGTCGTCGAGCGCGCGTACACGGTGTAGCCGATGGCGTTGCTTTCCTCCACATCGCGGACCGGTCCGTCGATGATGGTGCCGGATATGCCGCGATACCTGGCGGCCTGCGACAACAGGCCACCCCACGACGCCGCGTCGATCGCAGTGCGTTGCTCGACGACAATCACACTATCGGGCCCCGCGGCCTCGACCGCTGCCGTGCAGAGGTGACGGGGGGAACCTCCAGGCGCCTGACCCGACATCAGCTTCACGGTGACGGCGCGACCGGCGATCGGACGCGCCGCGCTTGTCGCGACGAGACCTGTAACAGCCGGCGGCAGACCGAGCGTATCCAAGGCATCCGACAGGTCGCAGACGCTAAGGGCGCGCAGGCGATTGAGATTTGAATCGGAGGCCATAAGACGCTACCGCAAGGCTGTGGGGATCGTCACTCAGGTGGGTGCGGCCGCTCGCGCGAACGTGCCAGCATCCTCACGCAACGAACCCCCGGCACTCAGATTTGCGCGATTTGGTCGCGTTGCACTATAAAGGTAATACAGTCACACATTCAAATAAAGTCTGAGCCACGCCCCGTGAAAAACTCGTCTAAACTGGCGAGGTCGAATTCCCGGGGAGCTGGAGATCATCATGAAGGTGAAAAAGTAAGCGGAATCCGGCTGCGACCGTAAACAGGGCATCGCGCCCGGCGAAGGTTCATCGGTAAACAAGTCGACGATGCAACCGCACGAGAAGGCTTGGGAGGATAAGGCTAGGGAGGATAACGTCTATGCGCGCACTCATGAGCGCTCTCATCGCGATCGGACTCTTTCTAGGGCTCGGGACGCACGCCGACGCGGAAGATACGATCAAAATTGGCGTCCTCGTCGGCTATTCGGGCATTTCGTTGCTCAGCGGCCAGCTCACTGATGGCGCTATCAAACTCTTCCAAAAGCGCTATGGCGATGCACCGGGCGGCAAGAAGATCGAGTTGATCCGGCGCGATACCACTGGGCCCAATCCGGAGGTGGCCAAGCGGCTGGTTCAGGAAGTCGTGACCCGTGGAAAAGCGCAGATCCTGATCGGGCCCGATTTCACACCCAACACGCTCGCGGCCGCGCCGATCGTGACCGAAGCAAAAGTGCCGACCTTCGTCATCGGGGCCGCCACCTCCGGGATCATCGGCGAGAAGTCGCCCTATTTCACCCGCACGTTCTTCGCCATACCGCAGCTATGCAAGCCGCTTGCCGGCTACGCCGTGCAGCATAATTGGAAGCGGGTCTACCTCATGGTGGCCGACTTCGCTCCCGGCCATGATTGCGAGAAATACTTCAGCGCAGCGTTGGCCGAAGCCGGCGGTACGCTGGTCGGTAATGTCCGCATTCCACTCAGTAATCCGGAATTTTCCGCCTACATGCAGCGGATCAAGGACTCCAAGCCCGACGGGCTGTTCATTTTCATGCCGTTGGGCGAGCCCAGTATCGGCAGTCTCCGCGCCGTCAACGATTCCGGTTTGAAAGCATCCGGCGTCAAGATCATGGGCACGGGCGACATAACGGACGAGACTTATGTGGATGCGATCGGCGACGCCGCTCTCGGCACCATCACGACCGGCATCTATTCCACCCAGCATGATTCCGCGATGAACAAGGAGTTCGTCAAGGACTTCGAGGCTCTCAACGGCAAGTCGCCGCGTATCGGGTGGAGCGCCATCAGTGTCTGGGACGCGCTGCGGCTCATCTATGACGGACTGGACGCGCAGGCAGGCAGCAGCTTTGACCCCGACAAGTTCATGGCATTCGTGCACGGCCGCTCGTTTGAGAGTCCGCGCGGGCCGATCACCATCGACAAGGGCAACGGCGATATCATCCAGAACGTCTATATCCGGCGCACCGACAAAGTCGACGGCGTCCTGCAGAATGTGGAAATCACCAGCATGCCCAACCAAGGATTTAGATAGTCGCATCGGGCAGGCGTAGGTGCCGCCATGATTTCGTTCCTGACCGTTCTGTTCAACGGAATCGCCTACGGGATGCTGCTATTCATCATGTCGGTCGGGCTGTCGGTCACGATGGGCATGATGAATTTTGTGAATTTGGCGCAGGCGAGCTTCTCGATGCTCGGCGGCTACGTGATGGTCGCCGTCACCCAAACATTCGGCATTCCGTTCCTCCTAAGCCTGCCGATCGCCTTCGTCGCGGTCGGGATCGTCTCGCTGGTGATCGAGCGACTTGTGTTCCGGCACTTCTATGGCACCGACGATTTGACCCAGGTGCTGCTGACGATCGGCGTGGTCTTTATGTCGATTGCGATCGTCACGTATTTCTGGGGTGGCACGTATCGACAGTTCCGCGTGCCGCCCTGGCTGAGCGGCCAGCAGGAGGTGCTTGGGTTCACGCTTGAGCGGTACCGTATGTTTCTGGTGGTGGTAGGCGGCGCGTTGGCGATCGCCCTGGTGTTTGGACTTGAACGGACCAGATTCGGGGCGATCGCGCGCGCCTGCGTCGACAACGGCCGCGTTGCACGCGCATGCGGCCTCAATACCGATCTCGTATTCGCAGTTACGTTCGCGATCGGCGGCGGCCTCGCCGGCCTCGCCGGCGCGCTTTCGGCGAACCTTCTGGGCATCGATCCAAACTTCCCACTGCGCTACCTCGTCTATTTGCTGATTGTGGTGTCGGTCGGCGGTATCGGCACGATCAGTGGAACACTTATTGCCGGCCTGATGCTTGGCGTCGCAGACGTGGCCGTCAAATACTATGCACCGCAGCTCGGCGGGTTTGTGATCTACGTGATCACCGTCGCCGTCATGTTGTGGCGGCCGCGCGGGCTAATGGGGCGTTGGGCATGAGTTCGCTCAGTGAGCCGTCGGCGCAGGCACGAACGCCCGGACAGCGATATTTTGCGTCCGTCGCCCGCTGGGGGCCGGGTGAGATCATTTTCTGGGCGGCCCTTCTGGCGGTGTTCTTCATTCCCGGCGCCGACTTACCGCTCTACGGCCAGATCGTGATCTGGGGCCTGTTCGCCATGTCGCTCGACCTGCTGCTCGGCTATCGCGGCATTCCGTCGTTGGGGCATGCAGCCTTCTTCGGCATCGGGGCCTACGCGGCCGGCTACCTTGGTAAATTTGGATGGACCGAACCGATCAGCGGGTTGTTGCTGGCTTCGCTTGCAGCCGGGCTCGTCGGTTGGCTTACCGGTCGCGTCATTCGCCGGGTGAACGGCATCGCGCTTTTGATGGTCACGCTCGGACTCAATCTTATCCTGTATGACATCGTGCACCGTCAGAGTGATTTTACCGGCGGCGACGATGGGTTGCAGGGCATCGTCATCGCTCCAGTGCTTGGCCTGTTCCGGTTCGATATCTACGGTCGTACCGCTTATCTGTATGCGCTCGCCTCGGCATTTGCGCTTTTTCTGGTGGCGCGCGCGCTGGTCAAATCGCCATTCGGCCTTGCGCTCCTTGGCGCACGTGAGAACCCACGGCGGATGATCACGCTCGGCACGCCGATCGACCGCGACGTGTCGACCGTATTCGCAATTGCCGCCGCGATGGCAGGCGCGGCTGGCGCCCTGCTCACGCAGACCACGCAGTTCGTGTCGCCGGCGACTTTGTCGTTTCAACGTTCAGCCGACGTGCTCGTGATTTTGATCATCGGCGGCACCGGCCGGCTCTATGGTGGGTTCGTCGGCGCGATCGTGTTTCTGTTGCTGCGCGAGTGGCTCGCCGAGCTCAGCCCGGTCTATTGGTATTTCTGGATCGGGCTCTTGCTGATCATTGTCGTTGCGTTCTTTCGGAGGGGGATCGTGCCGTCAGCCGAGACGCTGGTGCAGCGCCTGCGCGGGCAATGACGGATAGAGCTGCGGCGCAACCCGTGCTTGAGACCCGCGACCTATATATGGCGTTCGGCGGTCTCGTCGTCTTTGAGAATTTGAACTTCGCGCTGCGACGCGGCGAACGCCACGCGATCATTGGTCCGAATGGCGCCGGCAAGACAACCTTTGTAAGTGTGGTCACTGGACTGCTGCAGCCGACCGCTGGGGAGGTGTTGTTCAATGGTGCGGAGATCACACGCGCCTCGCCACAGCAGCGGGTCAAGGCCGGCATCGCCCGCACGTTTCAGATCAATTCCCTGTTTAAAGCGCTCAATCCGCTCGCATCAATCGTCATTGCGCTTGCCGAGCGCGAAGGCAGAGGCGGCGTCTCGCTGCGTTCGGTTGCGAAGCGGCCGGCGTTGATCGACGAGGCGAGTGCGCTGCTCGCGAAGTTCGGTCTCGCCGACGACGCGCTCAAGGTCACCGAAACGCTGCCCTACGGCAAGCAGCGCTTGCTCGAGGTTGCATTGGCGCTGGCGCTGCGGCCGCAATTGCTGCTGCTCGACGAGCCGGCGGCGGGGCTGTCAACCGAGCAAGGACACCAGCTCTTTCGCCAATTGGCGGTGCTGACTGCGGACACCACGGTCCTGTTCATTGAACATGACATGAACCTCGTGTTCCACTATGCGGATCGCGTGTCGGTGTTCGCAGCTGGCGCGCTCGTGGTGCAGGACACCCCCGATCACGTACGCAACCACCCGCGTGTGCGCGAGGTTTATCTTGGGGTCTGATCTTGGGGTCTGAGGCGCCGGCGCTTGTGGTCAAAGGGTTGTTGGCCGGGTACGGACAGGCGCGCGTGCTGCACGGCGTTGAATTTCAGCTCGCGCGCGGCGAAATGGTAGTCATTATCGGCCGCAACGGGGTCGGCAAGACCACCCTGATCGAGACGCTGTGCGGGTTGACCACGCTGCAAGGCGGGGAGATTTCGCTGCATGGCAAACGGGTCGATGCGCTGCCGGCCTATCGCCGCAGCCGCGTCGGTCTTGGCTGGGTGCCGCAGCAGCGCGAAGTATTCGGCGCGCTGACGGTCGAAGAGAACCTCACCGTCGTAGCGCGTCCCGGAGTTTGGACGATCGAGCGGATCTATGAGCTATTTCCGCGCCTCGGTGCTCGGCGCCGCAATTCCGGCACCCACCTCTCCGGCGGCGAACAGCAGATGCTCGCCATTGCGCGCGCGCTCGCGACCAACCCGTCGGTGCTGCTGCTTGACGAGCCGGTAGAAGGATTAGCGCCGCTGGTCGTGCAGGAGGTGGTGGCAGCGATCGCGCGGATGCGCTCGGCGGACGACCTCGCCATCCTGATGGTGGAGCAGAAATTCGAGATAGCGCTCGCCAATTCTGACCGCTGCCTGGTGATGGATCGCGGTGAGATCGTGCACCGCTGCGCCAGCAAGGACTTGCTGTACGACCACGCGACACTGAACAGGTTGATTGGAGTGGCGGAATGACACACCGATTGTCGCTGCGGCAGCGGACGTCGCGATGAGCTTATTAGCGTGCATTCGATCGCGCACGCCCTTTGCTTCGGACATGGACTAAACGATGGCGTAACTGAACCCGTCGATGCGCACTGTCTGATAGGCCGTGCTCTCCGAGGGCGCGCGACGTTTCAGTCGTCTACCGTGACTTCCGGTAATGGCCCGAAGCCGAAGTGCCGCAACGCGTACGTTTAGTCAGCTATCCGGAAAAGCCGACATTACTCGGACATCGCCGAAGGACCGAGTCTGGGCCCATCGCGACACGCGATCTTGAAACGGCGGCCGCTCGCTTTCAGGGCATAACGGACTTCGCACGTTCTGCCAGAACGCAGGTACCTGCCCGCAGTCAAAGATCATCTGGTGGCCACACGCCGCGGGACAGCAGCTCGTATTATTTAAACCATTATTTATTCGAACCAGTTCGGCGCGGAGACAAGAGATCCTCCAGCTCGTATCCCGATCAGATTGTTCGGGAAAGTTTTGGTGGGCGCACAAGGACTCGAACCTTGGACCCGCTGATTAAGAGTCAGCTGCTCTACCAACTGAGCTATGCGCCCTAACCGGAGAATAACGAAAGGTCAGGTTCGGCCACCACGCGACGCGATCCGGCGGTCATGGCCCCGGCCCGCGCGCGGGCCACATTTAGGGCATTGCTTCCGGGATTCCAAGCGGAGAGAATCACCGCAATGGATTCGTTTCCGCAGATTGGGAACCGGCTCATGCGCATGCTGATTCTCATCGCTTTTTGGCTTACCGCGGCGGCCGAACTAGCGGCCGCCCAAGCACCGTCGGTAACCGGCGTCACCGTCACCCGTTTCGGCACCTATACGGCGGCGACGAAGAGCGCGCCGGCCCGGTCCGGACAGGAGTCGCCGACCGGTACCATCGGCACCGATTCCGACTGGCATTTCGAGCCGGATTCGCTTGACGTACCCGCCAAGCCCGGGACGCATTTCGGGCTTGAATTCCGCATCAACGGCGAGCCGCGCGACGACAGCGTAACGCTGTACCTCACGCTCATTTTTCCGCCGCAGGGAATTCATAACCCTAACACCGGCAAGACGATGTATGCGGCAAGGATAGCCTTTCCGAACATGAAAATTGGTGCGCTCTGCCTCGTCGGCTATGGCTTCGACAACGCGTGGGAAATCGTGCCCGGCGAGTGGACTGAGCAGATTTGGTATCAGGATCACATGCTGGCGGAGCGAAAATTCACGGTCGGCAAGGTGGAGTAGCGCACAGTCCGGGTTCGCAACCGAACCTTTTGCCGGTTGGCGTGTTAGCTGTCGAATGCCGAAACAGTCAGCAGCACCAGCGGTGGCGCTCGCGCATGGCGGGTCGCGGCTCCCGGCCGTAGAGGTTGCGAGCTACAACGTCGAGTTAAAGGACGACGAAGGCTTTATCGGCGATCGCGCCAGCAAAGGCGCATTCCGTAAATTCATCGACAATTGGCGCAAGCCGCTGCGCGAGATTGATGAAGACCCCTTCGGCGACGAGCCGTCGGGCAAGATTGCGAAGAAGCAACTCGACGCACTTCTTGCCAGTGGCGATCCCGAAATGGCCGGCGTCATCCAAAGCGCCATCGAATCTTTTGCGCAAGAGCTTGCCGGGGTGCTGCAGCGGTTTCTCAAACTCAAGGGTTGGAAGGACGCTTCGCGGATCGTGATCGGCGGCGGTTTTTCGGGTAGCCGGGTCGGCGAGCTGGCGATCGGTCGCGCTTCCGTGCTGTTGAAGACCGACGGTATCAAGACCGAGATTTGCATTATCCGGAAAGATCCCGATGAAGCAGGCCTCGTCGGCGCAGTGCATCTCGCGCCGACGTGGATGTTTGAAGCGCACGACGCGATCCTTGCCGTCGATATCGGCGGCACCAACATCCGCGCCGGTGTCGTCCAACTGAACTTGCGCGGCGCGGCGGATCTGTCGAAGGCGAAAGTGTGGAAATACGAACTTTGGCGTCATGGCGATGAAAAGCTCAATCGCGAGGAAGCCGTCGACGGCTTGATCAACATGCTGCAACGCCTGATCAAACGCGCGGAAAAAGAAGAGCTGCGGCTCGCCCCGTTCATCGGCATCGGTTGCCCGGGCAGAATCGACAGCGACGGATCAATCGAAGCCGGCGCACAGAACCTGCCGGGAAATTGGGAAAGCAGCCGGTTCAACCTGCCCGCAACCGTGCTGAACGCCATTCCGCGGATTGGCGATCACGAGACGGCCATCCTGATGCACAACGACGCCGTCGTGCAGGGCCTGAGCGAAGCGCCGTTCATGAACGACGTTGAGTCCTGGGCTGTGTTCACCATCGGCACCGGCCTCGGCAATGCGCTCTTCATCAATCGCGACCAGTAACAAGTCTGTCAGGCTATCGCTTCCGCATCGCGGTGTGCCGCGCGTTTGACCAACCCGCCTTGTATCCCGTTAAGCGACCGCCTAGCCTGCCCAAAAAATGCAGAATGGGGAGAGCGCCGTGCGATTTCCGATCGCTCTCGCCGCGGCCGCGATTGTGGGCGTGGCGAGCGCGCATGCTCAAGTGTCCGATGACGTCGTGAAAATCGGCGTGCTCAACGACCAGTCCGGTCTTTACGCCGATCTGGGCGGTCCAGGTTCGGTGGTTGCCGCGCGCATGGCGATCGAGGATGCCGGCGGCGCAGTTCTCGGCAAACCAGTCGACCTCGTTGTCGCCGATCATCAGAACAAGGCCGACATCGGCGCCGCGATTGCCCGCCAGTGGTTTGATGCTGAAAAAGTGGACATGGTCATCGGCTTCGACAACTCAGCTGTCGCGCTTGCTGTCGAGCAACTCGCCGCCGACCGCAACCGGATTGCCATCGCCGGGGCAGTCGGAAGCACGGCCTTCACGGGCAAGGCATGCACCGCAACCGAAGCATCGTGGATCTACGACAGCTACGCATTGACGACGAGCCTCGCCCGATCGATCGTGGCCGAGGGCCGCGACACCTGGTTTTTCCTGACCGTCGATTATGCTTTCGGCCATTCGCTCGAAGCCGACGCAACGAGCGCGGTGCTCGCCGCGGGAGGAAAAGTTCTCGGCAGCGGCCGCCATCCGCTGAACACCTCCGACTTCAGCTCCTACCTGTTGCAGGCGCAGGCATCGGGCGCAAAAGTCGTGGCACTCGCCAATGGCGGCGGCGACATGGTCAACGCCATCAAACAAGCCAATGAATTCGGGATCACGCGCGGCGGTCAAAGCGTCGTCGCGCTGCTGGTGTTCATTTCCGACATCCACAGCATCGGCTTACAGAATGCTCAGGGATTGAAATTCGCGACCGCGTTCTACTGGGATCGCGACGAGGAGAGCCGCGCCTGGTCGAAGCGCTTCTTTACGCGGCACCGCGCGATGCCGACCCAGGCGCAGGCCAGCGTCTATTCCGCCATCCGCCACTATCTCAAAGCCGTCGCAGCCGCCGGCACCGACGAAGCCAAGGCGGTGATGGCCAAGATGCGAGAAATCCCGGTCAACGATTTTTACGTCAAGAACGGCCGCCTCCGCGAAGACGGCCGCTTGGTCCACGACATGTATTTTGCCCAGGTAAAAAAGGCCTCGGAATCAAAAGAGCCTTGGGACGATTACAACATCCTCGGTGTCATTCCGGGCGCAACCGCGTTCCGCTCGCTGGAACACGGCGGCTGTCTGCTGGTGCGGCGATGATTCCACTCGTCACTCCGAACTCGCGGGCCGTTTGGCACGTGACCCGAAATAATTAGAAGCCGCCGACATCCGTCGAATGGATACGGCGTTCGCCGACTGCGATGGCCTCCGATGTGCCGCGCAGCCGCCGGGCCACAAGCTTGTTCAGTGCGGCGAGATAGGCCTTCGCCGAGGCAACGAGCGTATCGGGATCGGCGCCCTTGGCGGTCACCGCGCGGCCGTTTTCCGACAAGCGGACCGACACTTCTGCTTGCGCGTCGGTGCCCTCGGTGACGGCATGCACCTGATAAAGCTCAAGCACCGCTTCGTGCGGCACCATGGCCTTGACGCAGTTGAAAACGGCGTCGACCGGTCCGTTGCCCTCGCACTCCTCGATCAGCGATTTGCCGTCGATGTCGAGTTTCATGGTGGCGCGCTGCGGCCCGCGGGTGCCGGCGATCACCGAGAGCGAGACGAGCTTGATACGATCCTGTGCGGTCGCGATCTCCTCGTCGACCAGCGCTTCGATATCTTCGTCGTAGACGTGCTTCTTGCGGTCGGCGAGTGCCTTGAAGCGCACGAACGCCTCTTCGAGCTGATTGTTGCCGAGGTGATAGCCCAATTCCTCGAGCTTATGCACGAACGCGTGCCGCCCGGAATGCTTGCCCATCACCAGAGAAGTCTGCTTCACGCCGACATCCTCAGGGACCATGATCTCATAGGTTTGCGTGTGCTTGAGCATGCCATCCTGGTGGATGCCGCTCTCGTGCGCGAACGCATTCCGCCCGACGATCGCCTTGTTGTATTGCACCGGAAACGAGGTGACCGCCGCGACGAGCTTCGAGGCGCGCGTCAACATTTTGGCGTTCACGCCGGTCCAGAACGGCATCACGTCGTTACGCACCCGCATCGCCATCACAGCTTCTTCGAGCGAGGCGTTGCCGGCGCGTTCGCCGATGCCGTTGATGGTGCACTCGATCTGCCGGGCGCCCGCGCGGACACCGGCGAGCGAATTGGCCACCGCCATGCCGAGATCGTCGTGGCAGTGCACGGAAAAACGTGCCTGATCGGAGTTCGGCACCCGCTCGCGCACCATCTTGAAGAGCGCGAAATATTCCTCCGGCACCGAATAGCCGACGGTATCGGGAATGTTGATCGTGGTGGCGCCCGCCTTGATCGCGGCCTCGACGCAGCGGCAGAGAAAGTCGTGCTCGGTGCGAGTGCCGTCCTCGCTCGACCACTCGACATCGTCGGTGTAGCCGCGCGCCCGCGTCACCTGCGCGATCACCATTTCGTAGACTTCGTGCGGCTCCTTCTGGAGCTTGTATTTCATGTGCACCGGCGACGTGGAAAGAAAGGTGTGAATCCGCCGGCGCTTGGCGGGCTTGATCGCCTCGGCGCAGGCATCGATGTCCTTGAACGCGGCGCGTGCAAGCCCGCAGACAACGGCATTCTTGGTGCGCTTGGCGATCTCGTGGACAGCGGCGAAGTCGCCTTCGGAGGCGATTGGAAAGCCGGCCTCGATGACATCGACGCCCATTTCGTCGAGCAGGGCTGCGACTTCGAGCTTTTCCTCATGCGTCATGGTCGCGCCGGGGCATTGTTCGCCGTCGCGCAAGGTGGTGTCGAAGATAACGACGCGGTCCTTCTCGGACTGCACTGGAGTGGTCATGGCTTTAAGTCCTTCTCGTCTGCGCCGGTGCTCTTAGGCTTTAGGCGCTCGTGGGTCCGGTAGCTTTCTTGGCGACCCCTGAGTGCCCAGGCGCAAACGCCCAGCCGGCCCTCAGGGGGCGATAAGGAGCAGCAGCCCGTCGAGAAAAAGGGCAGCGCCGGGACGAGCCTTGGCGGCTCCCCGCTCGTTCGCTTTGAAATCGTTGCGAATCGACATGCGCTTCCTTCGGCCTCAAGGTCGCGGAGAACGGTAAAGACCGCATTAATCCTTGAAGACGCGGACTTGTAACGGATAGATCGACCGCAAAGCAAGACCTTTGCTGCGCAGACGAGAGCCGTTGCGATACACTAAAAGAAGCGACAGGGAGGCTGACCTATGATCGTCGAATACGTCCAATTCAAATATCCGGCGGGCTGGACCCGCGAGCAGATTCTGGACGACGCGCGCCCGACCGCCGTCAAATGGCGGGCCAATGAGGAGCTGGTCCGCAAGCACTACATCGCCGGCGAAAACGGCGCCGGCGGCGCGTTCTACATCTGGCCGTCGAAAGAAGCCGCGCTACGCGGCCACAATACCGAGTGGCGCGCCAATATCGAAAAGCGAACCGGCTCCACGCCGGTCATCAGCTATTTCGATTTGCTGATGATCGTCGACAACGAGGCCGGGACGACCACTGAATTTCGGGCGAGCGTCGCCGCGGAGGCAGCGGAGTAATTCCTCCTGTCGGACGCGCCGCGCACCCGGCGCGTGTGCGGATAAACCGCCTCATATCGCCTTTACCCCCGAAAGCGAACGTGCGGCGGACATCTTGGAATATCCGCTTAGGGCTATTAACGGACTCGTGCACAGCGGCGATTCCGGGCGACTCAACGAATCATAATCAGCAATCGGGCGGTACTGGGCGTACGGCGAGGTTTGTGCAATTGAATGATGAATCCGAAGGTAATCACGAAGTCGCAGTTCTGACCTGTGACAGCGTTGTTCGCCCGTCAGACGGGACGGTTCGTTCGAGCGCGAGTTGCGTCGAGGCGTCTGAACGGGCGGCAGTCGGCTCAGTGTTGGCCGCCATTAGGATGGCCCTTTTTGGCGGGAATGTTTGCAGACGGCGCAAGCGGTGCAGGAAGCCAAAGGCGTGCGATCCGATTGGCCAGACCGCGAATGAGAAAATAGGACGTCAGAGCGAGCACTGCCGCGACGATCAAGGCCTGACCCGGATGAATCCGGCCAAGCTCGATCATCTGATAGATCAGATCGATGATGACCGCGGCCGTAAAAAGCTTCCACACGTCCTTCCAGCCCGTGCGTATCAGATCGCGCCGCTGAGAAGGATCGGTCGTGAGCGTCCACCCATAGGCCGGACGGCCTGCCCGCGCGTCCTGCAACCCGGCGCGAATGGCTAGAAAGGCGGCCACCGCCGGCTGGATCACGATCCGAAATGCCAGCGGGCCGTCCCAGCGGCCGATCAGCATGTCGAGATGTGCCGGAAGGCTCTCCATTACGTTTGCACCTGCGGCGCTCGGCTCGCTCTGGATCAAAATGTCCAGCATTCCCGCTCAGCGTAGCATCACGACGACCTCGCCGGGTAATCCACGGCGTAAGGCAAATCCGCGACTTAAGCTCACTAGAACTCCCGGTTTCTCAGAAGCCAGACTTCCCGCGCATACAGCGCCAGAGAAACAAACAAAAATATGAAAGCGATCAGAAATATATTGAGGACGAGCCGCTCAAAATGGAGTGAAAGAATAGTCGTGACGAACACTACTATGACATAGAGCACCACGCACATTCCGCATGCGGCCAAGCATAATACGCACGTGCTGATCGCTTTTGCATGAAGTTTTAAATAAATCAGCTCGCTTCGTTGCTCGGGCCTGTTGGAACCGTCATTTCCGCTCGACAAGACGCGGATAAGATCTTGTATCCGAAACAATCGCGTTGTCATGGCGGAGATCAAGGCAGCAACTGCGGCCAGGATGAACGCTGGAGCCATCGCGTCGACGATGGCCTGGGAAATGTCCCCCAAAGCCGCCTTATCGATGAACATGGACAGCCCCCACAAGCGCCAAATCGCGCTACGTCGGCGATTTTACCACTGGGGATTTTACCATTGAGTTTGACGATGCCCAACGTGGCCCTTGTGCCAGGGCGCATTGTAGTGATCCAAATCCACAGATATCGTCGGCTCGGCGCGCTATCGGCTGACCATCCTAATAAAACCATTTGGTCGAGCGCCACGGTCTTACAAGCAAATATACCCGGGGGGAAACGTCCGATGTCGATTTGCGCACGCGTGTTGATTGTTCTGGCGCTTGGCCTCATTGCAGCCAATCCGCCTCAATCGTTTTTGGAACGGCTGTCTTCCGGCATGATCGTTTCTACGGCGCACGCGCAATTGAAGATGCGCAGCCTGCTTGATCGACTGACCGGCGAGAAGATGCCCGCCGGTATCGTCAAGACCAACGGCCGCATCGAAGCCACGCAAGTTGACGTCGCGGCGCGATAAGTTCATGGAGCCCAGCCTCGCGGGCGATGCCAGCGAGATGACGCATCAGGACCCGCCCAATCAGCGAATGCCACCTCGGTGCCTGGGTCTCAAAACGATATACCCGGGCCGCAATCGGCCGTCGGAGTTGGTGGAATCTGACGTAGGCTAATCAATGACCCAGGCTAATCAATAATGTGATAGCCGCCGTCGACGTAAAGCGTTTCGCCGGTGATCAGACGAGCGGCGTCGTGTGCAAGGAACGCGGTCGCGACGCCGACATCCTCGATGGTGACGAGCCGTCGTGCCGGGGCCTTCGCTTTCGCTTTGTCGAGCAACGCGTCGAATTCTGGAATTCCGGACGCGGCGCGGGTGGCTAGGGGGCCTGGCGAGATGGCATGGACGCGGATTCCTTTGGGCCCCAGTTCGGCGGCGAGGTAGCGGACAGCGCCTTCCAGGGCGGCTTTAGCAACACCCATAATGTTGTAATTTTTGACGACCATCTGGCTGCCGTAATAGGTCATTGTGAAGAGCGTACCACCCTGGCGCATCAGAGGCTCGGCGAGGTGCGCGATACGGATAAATGTCCAACAAGATACCTCCATTGTGGTCAGAAAACCCTCACGCGACACATCGACCACGCGTCCCCCGAGTGCGTCCTTCGGCGAGAAGGCGATGGAATGGACCACGAAATCGAGGTTGCCCCAGTCCTTGGCGATGCGCTCGAAAACCGCTTCCATTTGGCCAGGTATGCGCGCGTCAAGCGGCATAGCGATCTGTGCTTCAAGTTCGCGCGCAAGCGGCTCGACGTATTTACGGGCCTTGTCATTGAGATACGTTACAGCAAGCTCGGCACCGAACGCGCGGAACGCTTTTGCGCAACCCCAGGCGATCGATTGGTCATTCGCGATTCCAACGATGAGACCTTTTTTGCCTTTGAGAAGCTTGGCTTGCGCCGCAGGAATCATGAGGCATTCTCCTGTTCCAGGTTAAGCATTCGCTTCAGGGACTGCCTTACCTTGACGAAATTCAAATGTGCGTGTCGGTAGCAAAAGCTAGGAACGAACATTTGATCTGGCTCAAAGCTGGATTGCTTTTATTGATTTCTAAGTTTAGCGTAACTGTTGTCTTTCGCGTAGTCGTTGTTGCCGCGCAGAAAGAGCAGAAAGCCAGAAGGATCGGGTGCAATGCCGGGGTCACCGAGCCTTCGATCATCGTCGACAAATACGGTCGCGCCGCTGTTTGATCCATTTGCTCCAGCGATCGAATATTTCGTCGATGCCGCGCAGCGGAACATCCTGTTCTGGGATGTGATGCGGCAGCGCGGCAATCAATATCGCGAGCATTTGGCGGAAACAGCTCCTCACGTGCTCGATTACAAGGTGGAACTCGTTGCCGACGGGCGCCAGTTTGACAAGCCAGTCAACTATTGTCTCGTGCGCATTATCCCGCCGGTCGGTATCGAGATCGATCCGACGCGGCGGCCGTTTGTCATCGTCGATCCGCGCGCCGGACACGGCCCCGGTATTGGCGGCTTCAAGGCCGACAGCGAGATCGGCGTCGCTCTAAAAGCCGGTCATCCCTGTTATTTTATCGGTTTCCTGCCGGAGCCGATGCCGGGCCAGACCATCGAGCATATCGCGCGCGCCGAGGCGGCGTTCCTGAAAAAAGTTTCCGAATTGCACCCTCAGGCCGATGGTAAGCCCTGTGTCATCGGCAACTGCCAAGCCGGCTGGGCGGTCATGATGCTCGCCGCGGTACGGCCTGATCTATTTGGCCCGATCATTATAGCCGGCTCGCCGCTGTCATATTGGCAAGGCGTCCACGGCAAGTATCCAATGCGATATTCGGGAGGCCTGCTCGGCGGCAGCTGGCTGACCGCGTTTGCCGGCGATCTGGGCCACGGTAAGTTCGACGGCGCGTGGCTGGTGCAGAACTTCGAAAATCAGAATCCCGCCAATACGCTCTGGACCAAGCAATACAATCTCTACTCAAAGATCGATACGGAAGCATCCCGCTATCTCGGCTTTGAGCGCTGGTGGGGCGGTCACGTCAATCTGAATGCCGAGGAAATTCAGTTTATCGTTGACGAGTTGTTCGTCGGCAACAATCTCGCCGCAGGCAAAATCCAAACAACGGAAGGGTTGGCCATCGATCTCCGCAACATCCGTTCACCGATCGTCGTTTTTTGCTCCGAGGGCGACAACGTCACGCCGCCACAGCAGGCGCTTGGGTGGATTCTCGATCTGTATGGGGACGTGGATCAAATCAGGGCCTATGGACAGACGATTATCTATACGATCCACGACAAAGTCGGCCATCTGGGTATCTTCGTGTCCGGCGGGGTCGCCCGAAAACAACATGACGAGTTTTCCAGCAATATCGATCTGATCGACACGCTGCCGCCCGGGCTTTACGAGGCGGTTTTCGAGCCAAAGACCGCGAAGACCGCGAGTTCGGATCTTGTGGTCGGCGACTGGGTGATGCGCTGTGAGGCAAGAACACTCGACGACATTCGGGCGCTTGGCGGCAACGACATCGCAGACGAACATCGTTTCGCCGCGGTCTACCGCGTTTCGCAGAACAATCTTGCGCTCTATCGCACGTTCCTGCAGCCGTTTGTTCGAGCGTTCGCCAATCCCGTTTTGGCCGATTTTATACAACACCTTCATCCATTACGGCTGCAGTACGAATTGTTCTCCAATGCGAACCCGCTGATGGCACCGATTGCCGCGTTTGCCGAGCAAGTTCGAAACAACCGGCGACCCGCATCGAGCGACAACCCGTTCATCGCCGTGCAGGAGAATGTGTCGGGCCGAATTGTTGCTGCGCTCGACGCCTGGCGCGATGGCTGCGAAGCCTTCGCCGAGCGTCTGTTCATGACGACCTACGGTTCGCCCACGCTGCAGGCAGCTGTCGGCGTTGACGCCAGCGCTACGCTGCCGCTGCGAAAGGCCGCCGAAAGCGCGCTCCATCAGGAACTCATCGACAAGCGAATTGCGGAGCTAACGTCGCGGATGACGTCCGGCGGATTGCGCGAGGCAGTCATCCGCGGGCTTCTGTTTGCCGGCATGGGGCGGGCCGCCGTGGACGAGCGCGGCTTCGAAATGGTGCGGCGCATCCGTCAGCGGTTCAGTGACGTGTCGCTGGCTGTGTTTAAAGCAACCGTGCGCGAACAATTTTCGATGCTGTTGATCGACACCGAAGCAGCCCTCGGCGCGATCCCATCCATGCTCCCGGACGATATCGAAACCAGGAGCAAAGCGTTCGGGCTTATTTCCGAGGTACTGAGTGCCCGCGGTGAATACTCAGCCGAAGATCGGGGCCGCATCGAGCGGGTGGGCGAGCTCTTTGGCGTCGATGCCCGGTTGAAAGGGCCCGGAAATCTCGCCATTGCCGCCGGCGATCAGGACAAACTTCAGGCCAAAGCGTCGTGACGGAAATGACCGCCGTGAACTTGCAAGCGACCGGTTCGACCGCTCGCCGTGCTGAATCGAAGTACGACCGGTTGATCGCCGAAGCAAAGAAAGTGCCGGCGGCAAGGACGATCGTTGTGCATCCGTGCGACGAGACATCGCTCCGCGGCGCGACAGATGCGGCGGAAGCCGGGCTTATCATTCCAGTACTGGTCGGACCGGCAGCCAAGGTCAAAAACGTTGCCCGCGAGCACGGGATCGATATCGGGAAATATGAGCTTGTCGACGTCGCACATAGTGACGCGGCGGCGGCCAAGGCGGTCGAACTCATTCGCGCCGGCCAGGGCGAAATGCTGATGAAGGGTAGCCTCCACACCGATGAGCTGATGCGCGCCGTCACGGCCGCGAATACTGGCTTGCGCACGGCTCGTCGCATAAGCCACGTGTTCGTCATGGACGTGCCGACGCACTCCGAAACGTTGTTCATCACCGACGCCGCAATCAACATTTTTCCCGACCTCGACGCCAAGCACGACATCGTTCAGAACGCGATCGACCTGTTTACCGCGGTGGGGCTCGGCAAGCCGCGCGTCGCCATTCTCTCTGCCGTCGAAACCGTCACATCCAAAATACCGTCGACCATCGACGCGGCGGCTCTGTGCAAGATGGCCGATCGCGGCCAAATCACCGGAGCAGTCCTCGACGGTCCGCTTGCTTTTGACAACGCGATTGACCTCGAGGCGGCTCGGATCAAAGGGATTCATTCGCCGGTTGCCGGCCAAGCGCAGATCCTGGTGGTGCCAGATCTTGAAGCCGGCAACATGCTGGCCAAGAATCTCATTTATCTCGCGAAGGCCGACTCGGCGGGGCTGGTGCTTGGTGCGCGCGTGCCGATTGTGCTGACGTCGCGCGCAGACTCCGTGCGTAGCCGGATGGCGTCATGTGCGGTTGCGGTCCTTTATGCTGCCGCGCGACGGGCCAAGGCCCCGGTTCCCGCGGCCTGACGCGCTATGGATGCCGTGCTGGTCGTCAACGCGGGCTCGTCAAGCGTCAAATTTCAGATATTCGACGTCGAGTCGGGCACAGAGCCACAGCGGCTCGTCAAGGGTCAGCTTGACGGGATCGGCACGCAGCCCCGACTGCGCGCTGAAGCGAGCAACGGCGCCAGGATGATCGACAAATCGTATGCGTCTGATCAAATTGCCGACGTTCACGCTGCGATGGCGGCGGCAAGCGATTGGCTGCAGGAAACGCAGAAGGTCCAACTGGTCGCTGTCGGCCACCGTGTCGTCCACGGCGGGCCCGACTACGATCGGCCGATCGTCGTCGATGCGAACGTTCTGACGCATTTAGAGCGATTAAGTCCGCTCGCACCCCTGCATCAGCCGAACAATCTGGCGCCGATACGCTCTCTGCTGACGCGCCGCCCGGATTTGTTGCAGGTGGCCTGCTTCGACACCGCATTCCATCGCGGTCACAGCGCGGTCGCCGACCACTTCGCGATACCTGAACATTTCTATCGCGAGGGTGTCCGGCGATATGGATTTCACGGATTGTCGTACGAATACATCGCCGGCCGGTTGTGCGAAGTTGCACCGACTGTCGCAAACGGACGTGTCATCGTCGCGCACCTTGGCAGCGGCGCTTCGATGTGCGCTCTGGCTGGCGGAAAAAGCATAGAAAGCACGATGGGATTTACCGCGCTTGACGGGCTGCCGATGGGCACGCGGCCGGGACAGATCGATCCAGGCGTGTTGCTGTATCTGATGACCGAAAAGGCAATGGTTCCGGCGGCCATCGAAAATCTGCTCTACCACGAGAGCGGACTAAAGGGACTTTCAGGCGTCGGCAACGATATGCGTGAACTCGAGGCAAGCGACGCCCCCGGCGCGGCGCTGGCAATCGATTATTTTGTCTATCGCGTCGGATTGAACGCCGGATTGCTCGCCGCCGCACTCGGCGGGCTCGACGCGTTTGTCTTCACCGCCGGCATCGGCGAGAACTCGATCAGCATACGGGCCCGCATCGCCGAGAAGCTTGCTTGGCTTGGCGTCATTTTTGATGCGATGGCAAACGAGAGGGGCAAATCGCTGATATCGCGGCCGGAAGGCAGGGTCGGGCTTTACGTCGTTCCAACCGACGAAGAACTCATGATCGCGCGACATACGTTTTCACTTCTCAGAGGTAGACCGCGCGGGTAAATTCGATTTTCGCCGCAGATCTTCCGGACCAAAGATCAAAGACGCAGGGCATTTGAGCCCGATTGATCTTGGTCAATGAAGGACTTGGTGCGCTGCTCTTGTGTCGCGGACCATTTGGGGATCACATGGTCGTCTACTCACGACCTTTCGAAAGGACACTTGCAATGTTTATTCGTATTCTCGCAGGCGCCCTGCTGGTGTTTCTGTTCACCGCCGTGAGTGTGCCACCGCCGGTGCCCCATCGGTATCCCTCTGTTGGGGGGTTGTTTGCTCCGACCGCGCAGGCGAAATCGAAAGTGCGCAATCTCCTTGATCGCGTGCTCGGCAAAACGATGCCCGCCGGTATCGTCAAGACCAACGGCCGCATCGAAGCCACGCAAGTTGACGTCGCGGCGAAATATCCCGGCCGGCTGGTCGACATCACGGTGGAGGAAGGCAGCGAAGTCAAGGCGGGACAGGTTGTCGGCCGCATCTCGTCGCCGGAATATGAAGCCCAGCTCAGGGCAGCACAATCCAACGTCGAGCGCGCCAAGCAGGCGATGGCCGAAGCGGCGTCTCTCATCGACCAGCGCAATGCCGCCCTGGAGGCAGCCAGAATCCGACTTCGAACGCGGCCAGCAGCTGATCGAAAAGCAAATCATTACGCAACAGACTTTTGACCAGCGTCGTCGGAATTTTGAGGGGTCGCAAGCCAGCGTCGTGGGAGCGACTGCGCAGCGCGATCAAGCCGACGCTGCGATCAAGAGTGCGCAGGCCGAGGTCGAGCGAATTGAATCGGTGTTACACGACCTGGTTCTCATCTCGCCCCGGACCGGAAGGGTTCAATATCAGCTCGCGCGAAACGGAGAAGTCATCGCGGCTGGCGGCAAGGTGCTGACGATCCTCGATCTGCACGATGTGTACATGACTATTTTTCTTCCTGCCGCGAGCGCGGCCAAATTGGAAGTCGGCGGCGAAGCTCGCATCATTCTGGACCCGGCTCCTCAATATGTCGTTCCCGCCTCGGTGAGCTTTGTGGCGGCGGACGCACAATTCACGCCCAAGACCGTCGAAACCGCCGAGGAACGTGAAAAGCTGATGTTTCGCGTCAAGCTCAAACTGGACGCGGAAGTGCTTAAGCAATATTCGCGGCGGGTAAAAACAGGCGTGCGCGGTCTCGGCATTGTGCGCACCAACACCGCAACGGGGTGGCCGGACGACCTGCAGGTGAAGCTGCCGCAATGACGCAGGCAATCATCGCTCGGGTCGAGAACGTCTCGCACCGATACGGCGCGACCATAGCGCTTGACGACGTCACGATCGAGATTCCGGCGCGCATCATGGTCGGTGTGATCGGCCCCGATGGGGTCGGCAAATCAACCTTGTTGGCGCTGATATCGGGCGTGCGTACGATCCAGGGCGGCAAGGTCTTTGTGTTCGATGAAGATGTGGCCAACACAGCCCATCTCAAGAGCATTCGAGGCCGCGTCGCTTACATGCCGCAAGGACTCGGGCGCAATCTTTATCCAACGCTCAGCGTTTTCGAGAACATCGACTTCTTCGGCCGGCTTTTCGGGCAGGGCGCATCCGAGCGACGAACGCGGATTACCGAACTTCTAACTGCTACCGGCCTCGATCCGTTCGAAGATCGCCCGGCGGGCAAGCTCTCCGGCGGCATGAAACAGAAGCTGAGCCTATGCTGCGCACTGATCAACGATCCGGATCTGCTTATTCTTGACGAACCGACCACCGGCGTCGATCCGCTGTCGCGCGGCCAGTTCTGGGATCTGATCAACACCATCCGGGCGCGGCGACCGCAAATGAGCGTGCTCGTTGCGACGGCATATATGGATGAAGCGCAGCGCTTCGACTGGCTGATGGCGATGGACGACGGCAAGATCATTGCCGACGGCACGCTGCAACAACTGCTCGACAAAGCCGGCGAGCCGACGCTGGACGAAGCGTTCATCGCGCTGATGCCGGAAGAAAAGCGCGCGCTGCATCAGAAGGTTATCGTGCGCCCGCGAGCAGCGTCGGCCGACGAGGTGCCGGCGATAGAGGCTGAAGGACTGACGCGGCGGTTCGGCGATTTCGTCGCCGTGGATAACGTCAGCTTTCGTATCGGTCGGGGCGAGATTTTCGGCTTCCTCGGATCGAATGGCTGCGGCAAGTCGACGACGATGAAGATGTTGACCGGATTTCTCCCGGCGACCGCTGGCTGGGCCAAGCTGTTTGGCAGCCCAATGGGTTCGAACGACATGGAGATGCGCCGCAACGTCGGCTACATGACGCAGGCGTTCTCGCTCTACGGCGAACTGACGGTTCGGCAGAACCTTCTGCTCCACGCACAGCTCTATCACTTGCCATCCGACAAGATCGAAAGTCGAATCAAGGAGCTATTGAACCGCTACGATCTGGAAACCGTCGCCAACGCAAAACCTGAAAGCCTCCCACTCGGCATCAAACAGCGGCTGCAGCTTGCCGTGGCGGTGCTGCACGAGCCCGCTATTCTCATTCTCGATGAACCGACTTCCGGCGTCGACCCGATCGCGCGCGACGCGTTCTGGCGCACGCTGATCGATCTCTCCCGCGATGACGGCGTCACCATCTTTCTCTCGACGCATTTCATGAACGAGGCCGAGCGCTGTGATCGCATCTCGCTCATGCACGCGGGCAAGGTGCTGGCGGTCGGCGCGCCCCTCGATCTCGTCAAGGAGCGCGGCAGCGATTCGCTCGAAGACACATTCGTTGGCTACCTCGCAGACGCCGCCGGCATCGACCGCACAAAAAAGGTCGAAGCGCGGGTCAACATCGACACGGTCGTCGAAACGGAGCTCGTACGCGTACCGAGACGGTTCGACCCGGCGCGGCTATGGGCCTATGCCCGGCGCGAAGCTGTCGAACTGCTGCGCGATCCGATTCGGCTCGGCTTTGCCGTGTTCGGCCCGATCCTGCTAATGCTCGCCTTCGGCTACGGCATCTCTTTCGACATCGAAAATTTGCAAACAGCGGCGTTCGATCAAGACAATACGCCGCAAAGCCGGCAGCTGCTCGACGGCTTTTCCGGTTCGCGGTACTTCTCGATGCAGCCGCCGATCACGTCCGCGGTCGAGGCGGACCGCCGGCTCCGCAGCGGCAATACGCAAATCGTCGTCGAAATTCCGAGCGGCTTTGGCCGCGATCTGCTCAACGGCAGCCGCCCTGAAGTCGACGCCTCAGTTGACGGCGCCATGACGTTTCGCGGCGAAACCTCGCGAGGATACGTCAACGGCGTCGTCCGACGGGAAGGGGAGGAGTTGCAGCGCCAAGCGCGGCGCGCGGGAAGCCCGAGCGGCTGGACCGACGGCGATATCCAGACACGCTTTCGCTATAACCAGGCCTTTCTCAGCGTCAACGCCATGGTGCCGAGCGTCTTCATGCTGATGTTGTGCCTGATCCCGGCCATCATGTCGGCTATCGCGGTGGTGCGCGAAAAGGAAACCGGCTCCATCGCTAACTTCCGCTCGACCCCGATTACGCGGTTCGAGTTCCTGCTCGGCAAGCAGCTACCGTACATCGCGGTCGCCATGGTGAATTTCGTGTTTCTCTTCCTGATGGCGATCTTCCTCTTTGGCGTGCCGCTCAAGGGATCGTTTCTGACACTGCTGATCGGCACCATCATATACGTCGTGTCAACGACTGGATTTGGCCAGCTCATTTCCTCGTTTACCCGGACCCAGGTCGCGGCGGTGTTCGCGACCGCCATTCTCTCCATCGTGCCGGCGGTAAATTTTTCAGGACTGTTCGCGCCGGTCTCGTCGCTCTCAGGAACCGCCAAAATCCTCGGACTGAGCTTTCCTTCGGCCTGGTACCAGCCGATCACGGTCGGAGTTTTCGCCAAGGGGCTCGGCATGTCCGATCTCTGGCGCAATGTTGTCGCCATTCTCGTCATCGAGCTCGCCTTCCTCGCGCTGTCGCTCCTCTTGCTGCGCAAACAGGAGACGTGATCATGCCGGCACCAAGCACGCCTTCGCCGCGAACCGCGCCGCATGTGAAACTGGCCGAGGCAGGAAAAACGACGCTCGGCGGGCACGTCGTCAACATTTTCCGCTTGGTGATTAAGGAACTGCGCAGCATCCGTGCGGACCCGACCATGCTCATTCTGGTCGCCTACGCCTTCAGCATTTCCGTCAATACGGTCGCGACTGGTGCCGTCACCGAGGCCACCAACCTCTCCGTCGGCATCATCGACGAGGACGATTCCGAGCTGTCGCGTGAAATTGCCGCCGCGCTGGTGCGCCCGACCTTCCAGCCTGCGGTTCAGATCAAGGCGTCCGAGATCGATCCGAAAATGGATGCGGGCGACTTGCTGCTGGTCGTCGAGATACCGCCCAATTTCCAGGCCGACATCCTTGCCCAACGCAAAACGTCGGTGCAGATCAATGTCGACGCCACTGCCGTCGCTCAGGCCGGCAACGGCTCAAGCTACCTCCGCTCGGCGATCTTCAACGAGGTGCAAAACTTCATCACGCAGCGCGGCGGTGTGCCGGTCGACCCGATCAATCTCGTCGTGCGCGCGCGCTTTAATCCCAACCTAAAAACCGCGTGGTTTTCGGCGATGACGCAAGTCATAAATCAGATCACGCTGCTGACTGTGATTCTGACCGGCGCGGCGCTCATTCGGGAGCGCGAGCAGGGGACGGTCGAGCATCTTCTCGTCATGCCGGTTGTGCCCGCCGAGATCATGCTCGCGAAGATGTTCGCCAACGGGCTTGTGATTCTCGTTGCGGCCATGCTGTCGCTGGAATTCGTGGTCCATTGGTGGATCGGCGCGCCCATCGCGGGCTCGATCTTTCTCTTTCTCCTCGGTGCCGCGCTTTACGCGCTCGTCGTTGCCGCGCTTGGCATTCTCCTTGGGACGATTGCAACGACGATGGGCCAGTTCGGCCTGCTCGCGATGCCGGTACTGATGGTCACGCAGCTTCTCTCCGGCAGCAGCACCCCGATGGAGAGTATGCCTATCTGGCTGCAATACGTGATGAATATCATCAGCCCGACACCGCATTTCGTCTCCTTCAGCCAGGCGGTCTTGTTTCGCGGCGCCGACATCACACTCGTCTGGCGGCCGCTGCTGGCCATGCTCATCATCGGCTCAGTTTATTTCGCGTTTGCCATGAGCCGCTTCCGTCGCGTCATTTTCGGGAGTTGATCAGCCATGACCAAAGCCACGACCAGCAGCGACGGCAAGATGAAAGGCAAGCTCTACGAGAAGGAACTCCGCAAGCTTCAGGTCGAATTGTGCCACGTGCAGGACTGGGTCAAGGCGAAAGGCGCGCGCGTCATTATTCTATTCGAAGGCCGCGACGCTGCGGGCAAGGGCGGAACCATCAAGGCGATCACCGAGCGGGTGAGCCCTCGCGTGTTTCGTGTTGTCGCGCTGCCGGCGCCGTCTGATCGCGAGAAGACGCAGATGTTCGTGCAACGCTACATCGAACATTTTCCGGCAGGCGGCGAAATCGTCATTTTCGACCGCAGCTGGTACAACCGCGCGGGCGTCGACAACGTAATGGGATTTGCCGGCAAAGCGGAAGTGGCACATTTCCTGAAGATCTGCCCGGAAGTGGAAGAGTACATCACCGACGCCGGGATCATATTGATCAAATTCTGGCTTGAAGTGGGGCAGGAGGAGCAGGAGAAGCGGTTCAACGCGCGAATCAAAGATCCACTTCGGCAGTGGAAGCTCAGTCCTATGGACTTGAAATCATATCGGCGCTGGTACGACTATTCGCGAGCACGTGACGCCATGCTCGCCGCGACCGACAACAAGTACGCACCCTGGTACATAGTCAATTCCGACGACAAGAAGCGCGCACGGCTTAACTGCATCGCCAAGATTCTCGACGTCGTTCCATACAAGAAAGTGAAGAAATCGAGGGTCGAGCTGCCAAAGCGATCGAACACGAACGCATATGATGACCGGGCCTCATTGAAAGGCCGGAATTTCGTATTCGAAAAGTATTGACGCGTTGCAACAAAAATTGGCTGCTCATGTCTGCATAGGTCCATTTTCGACCAATTTAAGTTGGCCTCGCGATGTCGGTTATGCCCCAGGAAACAGACATTGGGGCCGCGGGCGTTTACGAATGAACTCCTTAGCCCATTCAAGTCCGTAGTGGCAGTGACAGACGGCGTGGACGCCGCCCAGCCGGTCGGTGATTTCTGAAATTGTTTTCAGATCATGAGCTTCGGCGGCGCCGTAAGCTCTATTCGCTGCCTACGCCAGCTTTTCGACGTAACCGTTCATTTAGGAGTTCGCGCCAGTCGCGGAATCATCAGCGCGCTGGTGGCATCCGCTGGCGGTGGCGCGGATCACTGAAAGACAAACACCTTCAGCGCGTCGAACAGCGCCTTTGGATCGTACTGACCTTGATAAACAGGCGGGGGCGCAGGGCCGCGCTTGAGCAGAACATAGATCGCTTCCCACGCGGCGCGGACGGAGCATTCGATGGTGAAGGCGATTTCCTTCGGCAGCTCCACGTACTGACCGATGAGCCCAAGATTGGTCGCCCCTTGTGGAACCGGGGGCGGCCTGTCATCGCGGCTGCGCGGTAGCCAGATATTGTTGATATAGGGCAGGTCGCAGGGAATGCAGATCGATGACGCCATGATCGCGTCCAATTGCTTATCGAACCGCAGGTGGCGCAGCGTCTCCTCCAGGATCTCTCTGCCGGTGCATTGATCCATGGTTTTGCGCACGAAATCGCCGTTGCGCTCTGGATGCAGACCATAGCCCCACCAGATGGTCGTGCCGGGCGGCTGGTCGGTAATTTCGGGCTGGTGGAAGACGGAAAGCGACAATACCCAGCAGGAGTCTTTCAAAGTCACGAGCCCGCCGCGTCCGGGCGTGCTGCTGGTCAGCGCCGAAATCTGGTTGACGAATTCGGTGCCGGTGTCGGTGACGGTGAACGTCACCCAGCGCGAGTTGCGTATCCGGGCCGGGCCGAAGAAGACGTCGGGATTGCCGAAATCCGTTCGCCCTTGCGCGAGTTGCTTCCACAGCGCCCAGGCCCGCCCGCTCGGCCGCGGGCGAGGCGCCTCGTCCATCGATCCCACGGCAAGTTCGGCGGCTTGCGACCCGGTGGTCACCAGCACAAGATCTTCCGGCGCGACGGCAACCGATGTGGCAGCGCCGCCCCGTTCGTAGTCGAGCCGCTCGACGGTGATGTGGCCGGGCACCGGCGCGAAGCCGATATCCGTCACGAAGGCGCCGGTGACGAAGTTCACGCCGCGCGGGCGCAGCCACGCGACCAGCGGTTCGATGAACGCCTGGTGCTGATTTATCGACGTGCGCATCACGCCATTCATGTCCGACAGATGTCCGAACAGATACAGGAAGCGGTTCATGTAGCGCCGAAATTCAACCGCACTGTGCAAAGGCAGCGTGCCCATGATCGACGCCCAGAGGAACCAGAATTCGGTTGAGAAAAATTGCTGGGAAAAGAACTCGTCGATGCGCCGGCCGTCCATCATCGTTTCAGGCGTCAGCAGGAAGCGGGCCAGGCTGAGGCCGTCCCCGAGGCTGAGGCCGAAACGCGGACCATGCACGATGCGGCCGTCGCGATCGAAGATGTGCGCCTTATCGTCGTACGGCTCATCCGTATTGAAGGCAAGGAATTCCTCCGTGACGGAGACAGAGGGGTTGCCTGCGGAAGGGATCGACTTGAGCAATTCGAACGTGCAGCGATATTCCTTGTCGAAGACGGAGCCCGGCAGGTTGTAGCCGCTCTTCGCATCGCCATCGAGGAAGAACCCGCCGCCCAGCCGCTCGTCCGCCTCGTAGATCGTGATGTCGGCCCCCGACATCTCGGCGTTCCGGATGAGCAGCGCGGCCGCGGCCAGTCCGCCAAATCCGCCACCAACGATGTGCGCCCGCATTGGACTTCTCCCCTTTACCCCGCGCGGCAACGCAGTGCGTCGCGGAGCCTTTGCGCCCGTTCGATTTCCGGAAACTCCGGCGTCGGCGAAAAGCCTTGGAGCGCCGGCCCAAGCACCGCATCGGCGTCGGCGGCACGCCCGGCCGATTGATAGAGCTTTGCCAACGAAAGCGCTGCGCGCAGCTCGAAGCTCTTCGCTTTTTGATGCTGCGCGATGGCGATCGCAGTAAGAAAGGCGTCCTCCGCCGTCGTCGTATTCGGCGAATCGAGTTTCAATAAGACTTCCCCGCGGATGCGATGCAAGAAGGCGTCCGTCCAGCGCTCCCCGGTCTGCTGGGCCAGCGCCAGCGCCTCATCAATGCGCACAGCGGCTCCTTCTTTTTCACCCTGTGTTTCCACTTGAATCGCAGCAAGGAGACCCAGGAAGAAAGGTACATAAAATTTGTTTCCCTCTCCGATGTAGGCCGCCAGAGCTTGCTGAAATTCTTTGCGACTGGCCTGACTTTGGCCGAGCCGAGCCCGCGCCCAGCTTGCGTAGACGCGCGCCAACACCACGAATAATTTGGTGCCATGCTCTTGAGCGACCGCGATCAGCCTTTCCGCCGCATCACAAGCTTTTTCCGCATCATTTTGCAGGATCGCGAAGGTACTCTCAAAACTATAAGCCGTGCATTGATCGGGAATATCAGAGGCTGATACCGCCCGGGCAACAGACTCGTCGATCAAGCTTCGCGCGCGTGCAAATTCGCCGCGGACCCAAGCGGTGTGGGAGAGGTAAGCTTTGGCGGCGATGACCATGTCGAGCCCGACGCCGAACTTGCCGCCACCATTGGAGATGTCCAGGGCCTGTTCGAAGAATGTTTGGGCGTCTGCGAAATCGCCCCGCATATGATGCGTCAAACCTAAAATACGCCGGGCAAATGCCGCTTCTTGTACCCGCCCTCTATGTTCAGCATCGTGAAGAAGACCCTCGGCGAGACTCTGCGCCAAGGTGTATTCACCTCGCAGTAAATTCCCAAGGCACTGGCCGTAGTAAATCTTGAGCCGCTCAGCGGTGTCTTCAATTCCGCCGGCGAGCTCCTCGGCACGCGTAAAGGCGGCCTTTGCTTCTTTATCGGCATAGCCCTTTGACCACAGGAGCGCCTGGCCGTAGCTGGTCTGCAGCTTCAGCCGCCGGTTCGTGGAGCCATTAGCTGTCGCTGCCGACCGCTCGGTCCTGTCTGCCATGTCGATGGCCTTGCCGAGGTGCGCGATCGCCTCCTGGAAGGCGGAGCGGCCCAGCGCCTGGTCGCCGGCCCTGCCCCACCATTCGATCGCGGCCTCGGTCAGGCTGGCCTTGGTGAAGTGGTGAGCAAGCACTTCCGGCTCAGCTACGGCCTTATCTGCGAAGCGGTCGCGCAGATTCTCGGCGACGCGACGATGCAGAACGTGGCGGCGGCTCTTGAGCAGATTTTCGTAAGCGGCGTCTTGAATGAGCGCGTGCTTGAAGCGGTAATCGCTGTCCGGCGGCAAGCCCTGCACCAGCACGATGTCGGCGTCGGCGAGTTTCCCCAACGCGGTTTGCAGCGGCGCATCCTCCATGCTGGCGACGGCGCGCAGCAACTTATAGGAAAAGCTGCGGCCGATCACCGACCCCAGTTGCGCCACTTCGCGCGCTGGACCGAGCCGGTCGAGCCGCGCCATCAGCGATTGTTGCAACGTCGGCGGGATGTGGGTGCCGCCGTGTTCGCCGCGTTCCAGCAAGAGCCGCGTCACCTCCTCGACGAACAGCGGCACGCCCCCGGTGCGAGCGACGACGTCCTCAACGACCTCACGCGGCAGCGCGTTCCGCGCGGACAGGTCGGTCACCATGCCGCGCACTTGGGCGCGGTCGAGCGGAACGAGCGAAATGGTGCCGTGATGCGAGCGCGTGCCCCAGGGCGGACGGAATTCCGGCCGCATCGTCGCCACGACGAACAGCGGCGCCAGCGCGCCGCGCTCCGCAATACCGCGTAGCACGTCGAGCGTCGTTGGATCGGCCCAATGCAAATCTTCGAACGCCAGCACGACCGGCTGGACCTTGGCGCCGGCCACCACCCAATTGGTCAGCGACGCCAGTTGCCGGCGGCGCAACTCCTCCGGCGCTAAAGTCGAAACGCGTTCCCTCGGCAGCGGAATATCAAGGAGCGGAGCCACCAACGGCGCGATCTCCGCGGGCTCGAGCTTGACCTGCGCGAGCGAATTTTCGAGGTCGGCAAGCCGCCGCACTGCCGGCACGTCGGCACCGCCGAAGCGCTGACGACCCCATTCAGTAATCGGATGCAGCGGCGTGTTCTGCAACAGCTGCGAACAGCTCCACTCGACCCAGGTGTGCGGGGTGTCGCTTAAGCGGGCGTGAAATTCCTCGATCAGGCGCGACTTGCCGAGCCCTGGCTCACCCACCATCATCACGAGCTGGCCGTCGCCCTGACGCACCCGCTCCCAACGCCGCAGCAGCATCGTCATCTCGTCGTCGCGGCCAACGAGCGGCGTGAGATTGCGCTGTCCCGAACGGCGGCCGCCGCCGCTGGCGCGCACGAGCCTGAACAGCGCCGTCGGCTCGGGCACACCCCTGAGCGCGTGCGTGCCGCGCCCTTCCGCAACAAACAGCCCCGCGACTTGGCGCTGCACGCGCGTCGTGACCAGGACCGCACCGGGCTCGGCGAGCGATTGCACCCGCGCCGCGATGTTGGCGACGTCACCGTAAATCTCGCCTGCCGCATCCACCACCGCCGGTCCGGTTTCGAGGCCGACGCGAGCCACAAGCTCCGGTTTGCCGGTTCCGATGTTCTTGCGATTGAGTTCGGCCAACGCACGCTGGATCGACAGCGCCGCCCGCGCCGCGCGCTCGGGATCATTCTCCTGCGCGACCGGATAACCGAACAGTGCCATTAGTCCGTCGCCGAGTTTTTTCGCGACATGACCGCCCATCTCCGTCACCGCCGCCGAAGCTGCATCGAGATAGGCGCCGACGAGGTCGCGCCATTCCTCGGCATCGAGTTGGGCCGAAATCGCGGTCGAACCCACCAGGTCACAGAACATCACCGTGAGATAGCGCCGTTCGCCGGCGGTTGCCGTGGCCGCCGTGGTGGTCGCCGCGACAATCTCCGGCACCGATGCCGGCGCAGGAGTGGAACCAGCCGCGGCCGGTTTCTCGACGAATTTGGTAATCGCGCGCAGGAGTTGACGCCGATGACCGAGGGAAGATACCCCGAGTTCTCTCAGGTCTTGATCTGTCAGATCAGGCAGAACGGCAAAACTAATGTCGTTCTCGGCAAAGCGCTGTGCGTATTGCGCGAGACCAAGTTGCCCAAGCCAGTCCGCAATCTGTTGCACACGGCCCCGCGGGTTTGTTTCGTTGGCTCCGCCATAGGAGGCTGGTGATACTATCCTGTTCCGCCGCAGCATTGTAGCCGGTGTCGGCCGTGCGCCCATGCCCGTTCGGGTCATGACCGCGCGGGAGGCACGTTCGCGCTTAGTCCATTGATCTCCCGATAACCAACATGAGTTGATTTAAGTCGGCGCGGCAGAAAAATGCCTAAAGTGGCCGGCCGGGAACCATCGGATTTTTCAACGCGGCTAACGGCTTTACCTGAGTTTCTTGCAAATCGCATGGAGGAAGCCGTTTGCTGCGCGCGTCTTTGGGCATCGCGCTTGCAGGTTCCAGAATGGTCCGGGCGCTTGAATATTTCACGCCAACGCGAGGCGGAAGATCACAATCATTCACGCGCCGGTAACTAAGTTCCTCGGTAAAAGGCAAACAGGTTTCTGAAGATGATCGCCGGCAGCGCCCATCCAAAGTTCCATCCGGTTTTCAGCGCGGCATTCGCCGCCAACTCAACAGCGAATTTGGCGCGATGCTGCAAATGTCCGCCGTCAGTCATTTTCGACCGATTCAGCGCGGCTCATTCAAGGCCGTAGTGGCGGTGACAGGCGGCGCAAATGCCGTCGAGCCGGTCGCTGACCTGTGAAATCGTTTTCAGATCGTGAGCTTCGGCGGCGATGTAGGCTTTATTCGCTGCCTCCGCTAGCTTTTTGACGTAGCCGTTCCACGCCGGATCGAGCGCCCGCTGCGGAATCATCAACGCGTTGGTGGCTTCCGCCAGCGTCGCCGCGCCGCTGACGATGGTCTCCCAGTCAGCGTCCGATTGGGGACCGAGGTCGTGCTCGCCTTTTGCGTCGATCACCACACCGTTGACTCGCCAAATGGCGTTTGCTGCCGGTGTCAGCACGTGCTCCATGAAGGTCTTCATGTCGACATAGGGCTGAAAGGGCGGCGGGCGCGCCGCGTCTTTGCCACTAGACGGCGATACGGCAATGCACGCGAGCACGGTCGCACCTGCAATCAGCACAACGCGCGGAGAAATCATCTTAGCCAGGCTCCATGGTGAAGCCGATCCAACGCCCGCATGCGACCACCGCAATCCAAAGAAGGACCGATATCCCACCGGCAAGGCGTGCCGTGAGCGGCAGCCGGGCCTGATTGTCCCACCGCGGCTGATCTCTCGCGCTGATGAAATGAAAGACCAGCATGTTGACGCCCGCGGCGGCAATCAGACAAAGCTTGGCGACGAAAAAACCGTTGCCGAGATATTTGGTTGCGTTCGATATGAACATCAAGAAACCGGACGCCACCGCGACCGTGAACGCGCCCCAGGTGAGCGGCAGAATTCCACGTGTGACTGCACTCACCGGACGTTTGATCCAGGCGAAACCAAGCAACCGGAGATCGACGGCCATGATGGAGCCGACCACGAGACAGATCGCCAGCACGTGCACCGATTCGATCAGGGGAAACAGCAGGTCATTCTCGCGAACGGCGTCGGCGAGGCTATTGTCCTCCAGGAATGCGATGACGTCCTTCAGATACAGCATTATCCGACCTGGGTGTAGGCAATCCAACGGCCAGCAAAAATGATGGAGCACCAGACCAGGATGGAGAGCGTCGCCACAACACGCGCCGCAATGCGCCCACCCTCGTTGTTCTCCCAAAACTCCGGAGCCGACGACAGCGACCATTGCAGGGCGACGGTCAGCACGATGGCTAAGGCGAGCAGCGCCATCTTCAGATAAAAAGTGGTGTTAAGGAGCGAGCGCCGCGGCTCACCGATGATAAGTAGCCCCCCTGTAACCAGCAGGATCAGAACAACCGGCCATATCACCGGCAGGAAACGTCCCGCGACGTCGGTCAGCGGAACGTCGCGTTGCAGCACGCGCCACAAGCGCAAGTCCACGATCACAGCGGAAAAGAACAGCACCGCAATGCCGAGAATATGAATCGTCTGCAGCGCCGGAATGAGCCAGCCGGCTGTCTGGATCGTGTGGCTCAACGCAGTCGCCGCGAGCCACTTGGCCAAATCCCCGACGATGGCGCCGGTCATGACTTCACTGATCGGCGGGTTGCAGGCTGAAACTCAGCTCTTTGCCGTCCGGCAAATTCACTTTCATCAGGAAGCCGCCCGGACTGCCGTCGCGAAGCGGCGCGTAGTGAAAAACCGCGTGATCGCCGGGCTGCAGCGAGCGCTTGGTCCAGCCAGACCGGGTCAGCACTCCGGGGCTCGAGACTTCGAACACCCATGTCTGGCCCGGATTGCCGTCCTTGGCGTCGGCCTCGATGACGAAGGTGATGTGCGGGTTGGTCCAGTTGACCGTTTTGACGGTGCCTTCCATCGTCTTGGGATGTTCCATGTCGTAGGCGGCACCTGAGTGATGCGCCGCCGCGACGCCTACTAAACCCAGCGTCAAGCCGGCTACAACAACAACTTTGGGCCACACCATCGACAACGTCCTCATTTCACTGCGCGGACCGAACCGTCCGGGTTTTGTGGTTGTGGAACGAATATGTCGTTACCGTACTGATCTTTCCCGGGAACGAGGTCTTCCTGCTCGCACTCGCCTTCGATGATCTCGTAGTGACGCTCGGGATAGCGGCGGAAAATGCGCGTGGTTTTCCAGGTTCCGGTCAAGACCTTCGGCGCTGTGATTTCCAGATCGTCGTGAAGGACATTCGGCTTCGCCAGATGAAGCCGTTCGACAATATGCATATCTCCGTCGTTTGGTATCCCGACCGCTTCGCTGGGCGCAATATACGCCTGTGGCGCGATGGCCGTGGTGTCGACGACGAAAACGTCACCCTCCCAATAGCCGATCGAGTGGCCGTGCATTGTTAGATCGGCATCTTCCGGATGGGCACGGCCATCCGTGTAGATACGCCGCATGCGGTTGCCGTCGACCTCGCCCAGCATGGTGACGCGGCCGGGCGTGGTCAGCCACTCGAACGCATTGTGGGTCATCAGCATCCAGCTCGGCATGCCGTGCGGCAGGCAATGACTCAGCACCAGGAACGGCCTGCCCGCCTTTTCCTCGGCGATCAGACGCTGGACCTGCGGCAGGATTTCGGGCTTCCAGGGCGGAGCATTTTCGATCTCTTGGCGGTGCTGATCCCTCACGTCGGGAATCCATACGCCGTCGAAATCAGCCGGCGCGGCATGGGCTGAAGAAACGATAGACGCGCCGGCCAGCGCCACCGCAATACCAAGTACCGCCGCTTTCTTCACAAAGGTATTCACGATTACCGGTCCGCCTTCCGCAAGTAGCTTCGGTTGTAATCTTGTCAGCGCAAAGTGTGAAGCGCCGACGCTGGATCACTGATAGCACGCAAATGCAGGTCTTCGTCTAACACGCAAATGCAAATCTTCGTCCGAGAGAACTGCCAACGATCAAGCTGGCTTGCGCGACGATTTCCGGGCGACTGATTTCCGTTGCTTTGCTTTGCCTGGCGCTTCCGCCAGCAAAACTTTCTCCGCGGACGCGAGCTCCTTAAGTTTCGCGCCCGAGACCTGCGGCCGATTGAGATCAAGTCGATCGACCCCGTCGACGATCGCCGCCGCCACCACGGCCCAGGCGACGGGTTTGTGATCGGAAGGCACCACATACCACGGCGCATCGGACATCGAAGTCTCGCGGATCATATCTTGGTAAGCGGCCATGTAGTCGCCCCAATATTCGCGTTCGCGGGCGTCGCTCATTGAAAATTTCCAGCGCTTGGCGGGCTCACTGATACGCGCCAGAAAGCGTCGACGTTGTTCCTCCTTGGAAATGCGCAGATGGAATTTGAGTACCAGCGTGCCGTTGCGCACGAGGTGATGCTCGAATGCACGGATCGCCTTGAAACGCTGTTTCCAAACGTCCTTGCCGATGAGGCCGGGCGGAAGTTTCTCTTGCGCCAGCAGGTCGGAATGCACACGAACGACAAGCACTTCTTCGTAATAGGAACGATTGAAGATCCCGATCTGACCGCGCCGGGGCAAGCAAATCGCCGCGCGCCAAAGAAAATCGTGCTGCAGCTCCTCATCGCTCGGCGCCTTGAAGGCGTGCACTTCACAGCCCTGCGGATTGACCCCGGACATCACGTGCTTGATGACGCCATCCTTGCCGGCGGCGTCCATAGCTTGCAGCACGATCAGCACTGCCCAGCGATCCTGTGCGTAAAGCCGCTCCTGCAAATCCGCGAGCCGGGCTATGCCCTCGGCCAGCGTCGCCTTGCCGTCTTCCTTGTCGATCGCAAGGTGGAAAGTTTCAGCAGGATCGCAATCGGCCAGCCGGAAACGACCCGGTTTGCTGACCCGACAATGTTTCAGGATTTTATCGAGCTTCATCGGAGCCTCGTGCGTGCTGATACTCGGCTCATCGCCGCCAGGTTTCTTCCAAGTAAGCAACCAGAAATCGCGGCATACGGTCGTCGAGATCGGCGCGTCCGCGGACAATATGGATATCGCAGAATTCCGGCCGCGCCTGCATTGCGATATTGCGTATGATTTGAGCGCGGAACTCTTCTGCGTTCTGTTGCGCCCTGAATAGCTTCATCAGGTTGAGAAAGCCGCGATCGTGCACCATGGTCCACCCCGGCCGAACATCAAGCCGCGTAATCTCCAGGCCGGTTTCCTCCAGGAGCTCGCGACTGACGCTGCCGGCGAGGTCGAGGGTGCCATCGGCGCCGATGTCATCGGGATCCGGCGTACCGCAAGGAAAATAGACTGAGCCGGGACTCGCCGTCGACGGGCCCATTTCGCCGAGCAGAAAGGCGCCGTCCGCCGATTGCAGGGCGGCGGAACCGAAAACGTTAAAGACGCTGGCGTCAGGAAAGTCCCAGTCTCGCCACGCCAGAAAGCTGGCGTAGTCTGTCTCGAAGCAGGCGCCCTGCAGGACGCCGTCGCGCACCACATAGCGATGAAGTAGGAGCACGCGGCCGTTCCAGATCGCAGATCCCTCGCTCTGACGGCGGGCAAAGTTCCGGTCGATTTCTTCACGTCGCGCAAAAGCAAATTGCCACGACCACGGCTCAACCGCGATCTCCACGCGATCGATTTCGGCGATTTCGACGTTTGCCCTTTCAGAGGGCATCAGGCGCCTGGGAGGCCGCGCTCACTCGTGCCACGGATTCACGAACAACCCGACCATGCCGGTTACGCCCTTCAGATGCGCCGGCGGCGGTCCGAACTTTGCGATCACCTCGTCGCGCGTCAAACCTGGCGGCAGTTCCGCCGGCTCGAAATCGGTGGCGATGAGAATGAAGGTGTAGTGATGGGGCGTGGTGTTGGGTGGCGTGCAAGGTCCCGAATAATTTCCAACGCCCATCGTGCTTTTGCCGCCGACATATTTGTCTGATGGCTTGCTCGTTTCGCCCTCGGCAAAGCCGGTGATAGACGCTGGTATTCCATAAGCCACCCAGTGACTTACGCCGGATGGCGCGCGACCCTCAGGATCGGACATCAAGAGCACAAAGCTCTTGGTGCCGGCCGGCATATTGGTCCACGAAAACTGCGGCGAAACATTTTCGCCCACGCAGTTTGGATTACCGGCGCGGTTGTTGGCGACCTTTTTCGGCATGATTTTGCCGTCCTGAAACGTGGTCGAGGTCAGCGTGAAGACGTCGGCGGCGTAAGCTGCGGTCCCAGCAAACGCCACGGACATAGCGGCGGCCGTCGCGAACAGATGTCGTTTCCCGAACAAGAGGAGCCTCCTGTATTCAGCTTCGCCCGTGCTTGGAGTGTTGGCTGCCGCCGCTTTGAGATCAAGTCACCATTGCGACAACGATCAACCCTTGGACGACCAGCCTAGTTCCGCGACCGGTCGACTAAGGCCCGATCCTTGATCCACGGCATCATCGCCCGCAGCTTGGCGCCGACCTGCTCGATTGGATGAGCGGCGGATGCAGCGCGCATCGCTTTAAAAGAAGTCTGGTTGACCTTGTTTTCCAGCATCCAGTCTCTGACGAACTTGCCGGTCTGAATATCCGAGAGAATGCGTTTCATCTCGGCGCGGGTTTCGGCGTCGACGACGCGCGGGCCGGAAACGTATTCGCCGTATTCCGCAGTATTGGAGACCGAGTAATTCATGGTGGCGATGCCGCCCTCGTAGATGAGATCGACGATCAGCTTCACCTCGTGCACGCACTCGAAGTAAGCCATCTCAGGCGCGTAGCCGGCTTCGACGAGGGTTTCGTAACCGGCCTTCATCAGTTCGACCAGACCGCCGCACAGCACGGATTGCTCGCCGAACAGATCGGTCTCGCATTCTTCGCGGAAGCTAGTCTCGATGATGCCGGCACGGCCGCCGCCGATTGCCGCGCCGTAAGACAGGCCGAGATCGTGGGCGTTGCCGGATGCATCCTTGTGGATCGCGAGCAGACACGGCACGCCGGCGCCGCGCTGGTATTCGGAGCGAACGGTGTGGCCCGGGCCTTTCGGCGCGATCATCATCACGTCAAGATCGGCGCGCGGCTCGATCAGATTGAAATGAATGTTGAGCCCGTGCGCGAACATCAGTGCCGCGCCGTCTTTCATGTTGGCGTGGAGGTGCTGGTTATAAATGTCGGCCTGCAATTCGTCGGGCGTCAGCATCATCATGACGTCGGCCCATTTGGCGGCTTCGGTCACTTCCATGACCTTGAGCTTTTCGCCCTCCGCTTTCTTGACGCCTTGCGAACCCTTGCGCAAAGCCACCGCGACGTTCTTGACCCCGGAATCGCGCAGGTTAAGCGCATGGGCATGGCCCTGACTGCCATAGCCGATGACAACGACCTTTTTGCCCTTGATCAGGTTCAAATCGGCGTCGCGGTCGTAATAAACACGCATGATGTCTCACCCCTACCCGGAGGCCAGCCTTTGGCCTTTGCTTGCTGTTGCTGCTTCTAGTTTCTGGGAGCGGCTTGGACAAGCCCGGTTCGCGTCCCGCGGCGGCGTATCGGCGGCTTTCCGTTCGCCTCGCAATTCTCGTCGAATTGCTCGCGGGCGCGGGCGATTTTCGGCTGATTGCGGATCGCCCAGGCGCCAAGCGCCGAAACCGGATTGAGCAAATCGCGGCCGAGCGGGGTCAACGCGTAATCCACCCGCGGTGGAATGGTCGGAAACGCCGTTCGCGTCAACAGGCCGTCGCGTTCAAGGCCGCGCAACGTCAGCGTCAGCATGCGTTGCGAAATGCCGCCGATCGACCGCCGCAGTTCGTTGAAGCGCATCGGCCCCGCACCGAGCCGCGAAACAACGAGCACGGACCATTTGTCGCCGACGCGGGCGAGTACGTCGCTGACCGCCCGGCAATCCCCGGGCAAATGAATGTCGCTTGGTTTCATCGATGTGCCTTCTTGCGCGATTCCGTCATAGGCACTTATTTACTCTTAGTTATCGATTTTAACCAGAGGACCCCGCCATGGCAAAGCCGCTTCTTGCCGTTATCGTTGGCAGCAATCGCCGGGAATCGATCAACCGCAAACTCGCCCAGGCGATGATGAAGCTTGGCGCCGACAAGTTCGACGCGAGGATCGTCCGCGTCGACGATCTGCCGATGTTCAACCAGGATAATGAAAACAACCTGCCCGCCGAGGTCGTGCGCTTCAAGGACGAACTGGCGCGCGCCGACGGTGTCCTGATCGTCACGCCGGAACACGATCGGTCGATTCCCGCGGTCCTGAAAAACGCGGTCGATTGGGGTGCGCGCCCCTGGGGCAAGAACTCGTGGGCCGGCAAACCGGGCTTTATCACCGGCACCTCACCGGGCGCCATCGGCAGCGCATTGGCGCAGCAGCATCTGCGCTCGGTCATGACCGGCCTCGGCATGATTCTCCTCGGCGGCGAAGCTTACGTCACGTTCAAGCCGAACCTGGTCGACGACCACGGCAATATCAGCGACGAGAGCACGCGGAAATTCCTCCAGGACCACATCGACCGCTTCGCGTTCCTGGTCGGACGGCTGACCGGGGAGCACGCGCGCTCGGCGGCGTAACAACTTTGTTTCCCTCACCCTGAGGCGCTCGGCGCGAAGCGGCGAGCCTCGAAGGGCGGCGGCCCGGGTCGAGCAGCATCCTTCGAGGCCCGCGCATGGCGCGGGCGCCTCAGGATGAGGCGTAAGGAGTGCTACATCCCCTCCGGCCCGCGGCCGATGGCGACGACGCCGGTGCGTGAGACTTCGACCAGGCCGAGCGGCAGCATCAGGTTGACGAAGCTCTCGATCTTGTCGCTGGCGCCGGTGATTTCGAACACAAAGCTCTCGTTGGTCGCATCGATGACGCGGGCGCGGAAGGCGTCAGCGAGCCGCAAGGCTTCCATACGCTGCTCGCCCTTGCCGCGCACTTTGACCATGGCGAGCTCGCGCTGCAACGACGGGCCGCTGCTGGTCAGATCGACGACGCGGTGTACCGGCACGAGACGATCCAGCTGGTTTTTGATCTGCTCGATCACCATCGGCGTTCCGCGGGTCACCACCGTGATGCGCGACAGGTGCTTCTCGTGCTCGGTCTCTGAAACCGTCAGCGAGTCGATGTTGTAGCCCCGGCCCGCGAACAGGCCGATCACGCGCGCCAGCACGCCGGGCTCGTTGTCAACGAGCACACACAAGGTGCGGCTCTCGACGCCTTGAGTAACCGGAGCGGCGGGATAATGACTCGGCGCAGTATTGGCGTTCACGTCCATCTCCTTAAATCCCCTCTCCCGTTCCGGGCGAGGGGTAGACCTACACCATCACCTTGCCTTGTTCGGTAATGGCGTCCTCGATCCGCGTCGCCGCATCGCCGAGCAGCATCTCATTATGGGCGCGGCCCGATGGAATCATCGGGAAGCAGTTTTCCGCCGGATCGACCACGCAATCGAACAGCACCGGCTTTTTCACATCGAGCATTTCGCGAATCTTCTCGTCGAGCTCGCCCGGATGCTCGCAGCGGATACCGTGCGCGTGATAGGCCTCGGCGAGCTTGACGAAATCCGGCAGCGCTTCGGTGTAGGAATGGGAATAGCGCCCGCCGTGCAGCAATTCCTGCCACTGCCGCACCATCCCCATATATTTGTTGTTGAGGATGAAAATCTTGATCGGCAAATCGTATTGAACCGCCGTCGACATTTCCTGCATGGTCATGAGCACCGAAGCTTCGCCGGCGATGTCGACGACGAGCGAATTCGGGTGCGCGACCTGCACGCCAACCGCAGCCGGCAGGCCGTAACCCATGGTGCCGAGTCCGCCTGAGGTCATCCAGCGGTTCGGCTCCTGAAAGCCATAAAACTGCGCGGCCCACATCTGGTGTTGGCCGACTTCGGTCGTGATGTAGGCGTCGCGGTCCTTGGTCTGTGCGTAGAGGCGCTCGATCGCGTATTGCGGCTTGATGATCTCGTTGGAGTTGCGGTAAGCGAGCGAATTCTTCGTCCGCCATTTGCCGATCTGCTCCCACCACGCTTGCAGCGCCTTCTTGTCCGGAACGACGGCACTGGCGCGCCACAGCCGCACCATGTCCTCGAGCACATGCGCGCAATCCCCGACAATGCCGACATCAGCCTTGACGTTTTTGTTGATCGAGGACGGGTCGATATCGATGTGGATCTTCTTCGAGCCGGGCGAGAAAGCGTCGAGCCGCCCGGTGATGCGATCATCGAAGCGCGCGCCGACAGCGATCATCACGTCGCAATCGTGCATCGCCCAATTGGATTCCCAGGTGCCGTGCATGCCGAGCATGCCGAGCCATTGCTTATCGTTCGCTGGAAAGGCGCCAAGACCCATCAGCGTCGAAGTGATGGGAAAACCGGTGAGCTTGGTGAGCTCGCGCAGGAGCTGGCACGCCGCCGGCCCGGAATTGACCACGCCGCCGCCAGTGTAGAATAACGGACGCTTGGCGGCGGCCATCATGTCGATCGCTTGTTTGATCTTGTCGAGATCGCCTTTGACCTTCGGCCGATAGCCGCGGTGCTGGAATTCCTTCGGCTTCGAGTACGTACCCTTGGCGAACTGGATGTCCTTGGGGATATCGACCACGACCGGCCCCGGCCGCCCGCTCGCCGCGATGTGAAACGCTTCGTGGAGTGCACGCGGCAGGTCGGCGATGGTTTTGACCAGATAATTGTATTTGGTGCACGGCCGGGTGATGCCGACGGTGTCGCATTCCTGAAAGGCATCATTGCCGATCAGATGCGTCGGCACCTGCCCGGTGATGACAACAAGCGGAATAGAGTCGCAGAGCGCGTCGGTGAGGCCGGTGACAGCGTTGGTTGCGCCGGGCCCGGAGGTGACGAGAACGGTCCCAACCTTGCCGGTCGAGCGCGCATAGCCCTCGGCAGCGTGGACGGCGCCCTGCTCGTGCCGCACCAGGATGTGGTTCACCTTATCCTGCTGGAACAGCGCGTCGTAGATCGGAAGTACGGCGCCGCCCGGGTAGCCGAAAATGTGCTCCACGCCCTGATCGGCTAACGCTGCGATCACCATTTCCGCGCCGGTCATTTCCGTCATGGCTTGCTCCATTCTCTCCCAGCCGTTCCGCTTCGATCCCTTCCCCGCTTGCCGGCGAGGCAATGAGGGGATTCAGAAAATAAAAAAGGGCCTCAGAGGGCCCTTGTTCGCGCACCGCCTCGTTCGCGGGTAGATCATCTACCCACGGCGGTGCGCCTTCCTACGAGTACGATCGACTTCAACACGGAATTTCGCACGAGCTGTGCCCTCTGATTTGCTCCTGTTTATAAGCCTTGCAACCGCGCGGGTCAAGCTTTTGGCTGCCGCAAACACATAAACGGCCGTCTAGCCAGCAGTTTGACAAGTTCAGCCGCAAGGACTTATCGGCTTCTGCGACGGCACAGTCGTCCGAGATACCGGTGCTGATCGTCGGTGGCGGACCGATCGGGCTCGCGCTCGCAGCCGATTTGGGCCGGCGCGGCGTCGAGGCGCCGATGGTCGTCAAATAAAGGGGTGAGCCGCAACCGTACTGTTTTCTTTGATGTTGCCTGTTGGCATATTGCTGACATCTCCGAACGTCCGCTTTTGGCAGCACAGCCGCGTGGCCGAACCGCTCACCTTGATCTCAGCCTATGAGGGCAGCGGCTAAAGCGCCTCGACGATCACCGTCTCCACCTCACCGGCGCCGCTGCGCCGGAACGCGGCGGCCTTTTTGTATTCGTCGGAAGTAAAGCAGGCGACGCCCTGTTCGAAGGTGGAAAACTCGATCACCACGAAGCGTTGAAACGTCTCGGGGCCTTCCATGATCTGGAAGCGGCCGCCGCGCGCCAACGGTTTGCCGCCGTACTTGGCGAGAATCGCCGGCACTTGATCGGCATATTTCTTGTACTCGACCGGATCATTGACCTTCGCGCGCGCAACCCAGTAAGCCGGCATCGATGCTTGCTCCATGTTCGAGATGCGTGATGCCCGCGACCAGCGCGGGCATCAAACTCGCCGATTGACCTGGTTATTGTATCACTCCGCAGCGCGGCGTGCGGCGACGATCTGATCCGCAGTTCGGCCGGTGAGCTCGGCCATGTGGTCGAACTTGAAGGTGAAGGTACCGGCGCCTGCCGTCGCGGAACGAATCTCGACGATCAGATCGCCGATCTCCGCCTCCGGCATCTTGGCGCGCACCACGTCCCAGCCCTCCCAGCCTTCGCGGGTATCGAAGCCGAGGATTTGGCCGCGCCGCCCCGACATCAGCGCGTTGATCTTTGCTGTGGCTTCGTTCGGGCAGACGATTTCGACCAGATGGATCGGTTCGAGCAGCACCGGCTGGCATTGCGGCAGACCCTCGACGATACCGATGCGACCGGCGGTCCGGAACGCCATATCTGAGGAATCGACCGTATGATAAGAGCCGTCGATCAACGCAACGTGGAGATCAACCACCGGGAAACCGAGCGGGCCGTGCTTCAGCGCGTCGATAATTCCCTCCTCGACCGAAGGGATGTAATTGCGCGGCACCACCCCGCCGGTAATCTTGTCCTCGAAGGAAAAACCCGCGCCACGCGGCATCGGCTTGATTTCAAGCACGACGTCGCCGTACTGGCCGTGACCGCCAGATTGCTTCTTATGACGGCCGCGCTGCGTAACGCTTTTGCGGACGGTTTCGCGGTAGCCGACGCTTGGTTGCCGACGCTCAATGGCAACGCCGTAACGATCGCCGAGGCGCTCGGTCGTGACGCGCAAGTGCATCTCGCCCTGGCCCCACAACACGACTTCATGGGTCTCGGGATTGTGCACGATGGTGACGGAAGGGTCTTCCTCAGCCAGCTTGTTCAGCGCCTGGCCAAGCTTGACATCATCCTTTCGTTCCTTCGCTGAAATCGCGATCGCCAGCACCGGTGGATAGGGCTCAATCTTGGCGATAGCGGGATGCGCTTGCTTGCCAGCCGTCAGCGTGTCGCTGGTCCTTGCCTTGTCGAGCTTGGCGAAGGCGACAGCCTCGCCTAACAGAGCCGGCCCACGCTTCTCGCTCGTTTGGCCGACGAGCTTGAAGACGCCAGCGACGCGGCCGGCTTCCTCATCGGATGTGAGGAACGTCGTGCCGTCGCCAGCCTGCCCCGCAAGCATGCGCGCAATCGACATCCGGCCGCCATGAGTGCTGTTCTGGGTTTTCAGCACGTAGGCAACACCGTCGGCGCCGCCTTTCACCCCGAGGCGCTTTGCTGTCTCGGCGATGCCCGGCGCCTCGTGGCGCAGCGCCTTCAATAGCCGCAACACCCCGTTGGCGCGGCTCGCTGTCCCCATCAGGACCGGACAGACGAGCCCATCGCGCAGTTCGCGCGTGAGGTCGTCAAAAACCTTGTCGCGGGGCGGCTGTATATCTTCGAGCAGCTGCTCCATCAGCTCGTCGTCGTGGTCGGCGAGGGTTTCCAGCATGGAGAAGCGCGCCGTCTTTTCGCGGTCCGCGGCATCGCCTTCCAAGGCGACGACTTCGGAAGCAGCATGCTCCTTGTAGACGAAGGCTCGTTCCAGTGCGAGATCGACGAAGCCGGAGATCAGATCGCCGGAGAAGGTTGGGATCTGGCGCAAGATCAGCTTGGTGCGAGATGCCGGCTGCAGCAACGTGAGCACGTCATGGACGCCGGCATTGCCCTTGTCGATCTTGTTGAGGAAAAGAATGCGCGGAATTTTTTGGTCTTCCAGCTCACGCAGAATAAGCTGGAGCTGCGGTATTTTCTTTTCGTCGAGCTCGCAAACGACTACGGCGACGTCGATCGCCGGCAGCACCGCCCGCATATCGTGCACGAACTCGACCGAGCCGGGGCAATCAAGAAAGGTGTAACTGTCGCCCATGAAGTTGGCCGTCGCGACCGTGAGCTCGACGCTCATGTGGTGATGCCGCGCTTCGTGGCTGCTGTCGCCGATAGTATTTCCGGCTTCGACCGTGCCCTGGCGCGGAATGACCCCGGTACGGGCGAGGATCGCCTCGAGCAATGTGGTCTTGCCGCTCTGAAAAGGGCCGACCAGCGCGGCACAGCGGGGGCCTGCTGCACGCGCGGCATTTCCGTTTGCTGCCATGACCGCCTCCCGGTGCAGATCCGTCATTAGGTCGCGGACTGCATACGCCATCGTTTCAGGCGTCGGCGGGGCTGGTCAAGGGGCGCGGCGTTGCGCCGGGTCAAGGGCGCGATCGTAGGCGCACCCCCAGCCGTAATGTGCGGTGACTACCGGACCAGGGCCGACCTCACCGCACCGGATGCAGTTCCAGCGCCCCTATGCCGCCCGCAATATCGAGGCCAATCTGGCCCTGAACTGACAATGGCTGCAAAGCAACGCTACGGTTCGATCCGCCGACCAGCACGTTGGCGCCAAGGCCGGCGGCCACCGACACTTCCGCCGTCGCCCCGGCGTAGGTTCCGGCGAGCATTCCGGCATAGCGGTTGGTGCCGGCGAACACCGCCCAAACAATCACGCCGCCGGTGGTAAAGCCGATGTCAACGCCGATCGTGGTCATCGTACCGGTGTAGGCTTCCTCTGGCTCGCCCGGCCGTCCCTTGAAGATGCAGTTCACATTCTTCTGTGAAGCGACGATCAGGCCGACACTGGCCGAAAGAGAGCACGTCAGCGTGCCGACCTGAATTTGCGCCGGCTGTGCTTCCGATGGCCGTCCGGCGAGTAAAAGTGACACCGCCGCGACAATCGTCGCAGCAAACAAATTGCGAAACATCTGATTCTCCCCGGCTCGCCCGATGCGGCCCTCAGCGGCGGATAGTAGGCGAGAATGACATCGCCGTCTTGTCATTCCGGAGAACGCGCAGCCCGTGAACGCGGATGGTGAAGTGACTATTTCAGATTTCCACAAAAACGCTGGATGCGCGTGCAGGCTTCCTCAAGCGCACTCGTCGCCGTGGCGTAGGAAATACGGAAAGCCGGTCCAACACCAAACGGCGTACCTTGCACGACCGCGACGCCTTCCGCCTCCAGCAGTTCAGTGACGAAATCCTCATCCGTCGCCAGCTTCTTGCCGGTCGGCGCGGTCTTGCCAATCGTACCCGCGCAGGACGGATACACGTAGAACGCGCCTTCCGGCTTCGGACAGCGGATGCCATTCGCCTGGTTGAGCATCGAGACGCAGAGGTCACGGCGCTCCTTGAAAATTTTATTGTGCTTCGGAATGAAATCCTGCGGACCGTCAAGCCCTTCCACCGCCGCCCATTGCGATACCGCAGTCGGGTTCGACGTCGATTGCGACTGAATGGCGGCCATCGCCTTGATCAGCGGCTCCGGGCCACCGGCATAACCGATGCGCCAGCCGGTCATGCAATAGGCCTTGGACATACCATTCACCGTCAACGTACGCTCATAGAGCCGAGGCTCAAGCTGCGCCGGCGAGAAGAACTTGAAGTCGTCGTAGACGAGGTGCTCGTACATGTCGTCGGACATGACATGGACGTGCGGTTGACGCACCAGCACGTCAGTCACCGCCTTGAGTTCGGCGCGCGTATAGGCGGCGCCGGTCGGGTTCGACGGCGAATTGAAGATGATCCATTTGGTCTTCGGCGTGATCGCCCGCTCGAGTGCCTCGGGCTTCATCTTGAAGCCCGACTCCATCGTGGTTGCGACCTCGACCGGCTCGCCACCGGCGAGCAGAACCATATCCGGATAGCTCACCCAGTACGGCGCCGGGATAATGACCTCGTCGCCCGGATTAATGGTGGCGATCAGCGCGTTGTAGAGCACCTGCTTGCCGCCGGTGCCGACGGTGATCTGCGACTGCTTGTAGGTCAGCTCATTCTCGCGCTTGAACTTGCGCGCGATCGCAGCCTTAAGCTCGGGAATACCGTCGACCGCTGTGTACTTCGACGCCTTGCCATCGCGGATCGCCTTGATGGCCGCCTCTTTAATGTTATCCGGCGTGTCGAAATCAGGCTCGCCGGCGCCGAGGCCGATGACGTCGCGGCCCGCCGCCTTGAGCGCGCGCGCTTTATCCGTCACCGCGATGGTGGCGGACGGCTTGATGCGCGCGAGTCGGTCGGCAAGGAAGGCCATTGCAATCTCCCATAAGGCGCGTGTTTCCTAAAGCGCCAAAGGTGCCCAGGCAAGGGTACGCTTCGAACCGTTGCTCAATTCTCCGTTAAGGCTCCGCTGGCCTAATGCAGGCCGCAGTTCATCCGAACAAGGAGGCGTCATGGATCGGGCCCGCGAGCTTCTGCGCAGCGGCGCCTGGCTGACACGAGAGCGGATCCGGCTCATTGCAGCCGCCGTCCTGATCGCTTCCGCAGCGGGCTTTCTCTATCTGGTCGTGACCGCGAACGGGCTGATCGACCTGCAAGGCCGGCCTCTGGGGACGGATTTCTCCGACGTCTATGCCGCCGGCACCTACGTGCTCGACGGCAATCCTGCGGCGCCATACGATCCGGCCCAACAGCATGCACGCGAGCAACAAATCTTTGGAGAGGCGACGCCGTTCTACGGCTGGCACTATCCGCCGTTCTTTCTGTTTATCGCCGCAGCCCTCGCGCTCATGCCTTATGGGTTTGCGCTAGCCGCTTGGCAGGCCGGCACGCTTGGTCTTTATCTCCTGACGATCCGCGCGATTCTCGCGGCCACTACCCGGCCGTCTTACACGACCGAACGCACATTTCCGAAACGAGCAAATACCGCCGTTGATTCCCTCTGGGTCCTGCTCGCGCTCGCGTTTCCTGCGGTTCTCGTCAATATAGGCCATGGGCAAAACGGCTTTCTCACCGCCGCTTTGCTTGGCGCCGCGCTGGTGCAACTCGGCCGTCGGCCGCTGTTAGCCGGGATTCTGTTCGGCTTTCTTGCCTACAAGCCTCAGTTCGGCCTGCTGATTCCCATCGTGATGGCGGCGAGCGGCCGGTGGCGCGCCTTCGCAGCCGCGGCGGCTACTGTTTCTGTGCTCGTCCTCGTCACAACATTGGCATTTGGTCCGCATGTTTGGCAGGCGTTTTTTGATTCAACCCGGTTCACCCGGGTCGTTGCGCTCGAGCAGGGCGACACTGGCTGGTACAAGATTCAAAGCTTGTTTGCCTGGGCACGAATGTGGGGCGCCAACGTCCCGATCGCCTACGCGCTGCAAAGCGCATTGATCGTCGCGCTGGGCGCGGCGCTGATCTGGCTGTGGCGGAGCGCCGCCTCTTATCCACTCAAAGCGGCGGCGCTTTGCCTCGCCGCCATCCTCGCGACGCCCTACACGTTTGATTACGACATGATGGTGTTGGCGCCGGCCATCGCTTTCATAGCCGTGGACGGCTGCGCGCGGGGGTTCGGCCCGTGGGAAAAGTCCGCGCTCGCAGCGCTCTGGCTGGTGCCCTTGGTCGCGCGAACAATAGCGCATGTGACACTTATTCCGGTCGGCGTCCCGATGATGCTCGCAGTTTTCGTTCTGCTGTTGCGGCGCAGCACGACTCGGCCCGCCTTTCCGATAGCATCTTCAGGCGCTTTTATTCTAAAATAACGGGATAACCCGTGCGATGCATGGCGCGGCCACGACATCGCCGCGTTCAAGCAATACGTCCGTAAAGGATGATTCAGCCGCGCGGAAGGTTGGGGAGCGATCATGTTTACGCTCTATTCGATGCAGCGTTCGGGAAACAGCTACAAGGCACGGCTCGCCTTGGCGCAGCTCAATATTCCTTATCGGCTGGTCGAGATCGATATTCTCAAAGGCGAGAGCCATACGCCGGAATTTCTGACGAAGAATCCGAATGGCCAGGTCCCGCTTCTGGAAGTCGCGCCCGGCCGGTTCCTCGCCGAGTCCAATGCCATCCTCTGGTACATTGCTGGCGGCTCGCCGCTCGCACCCGACGACCGCATCGAAAAGGCGGAGACACTACAGTGGATGTTCTTCGAGCAGCACAGTCTGGAGCCCAATCTGGGCGCCGCCTATTTCTGGCTCACGCTAGTCAAGGGCGGACGAGACCTGCAGCAACACGCATTTGAAGACTGGATGGAGGAAGGCCATCGCGCGCTCGGCGTGATGGAAAATCACATCGCGCTGCACGATTTCTTCGCGGCCGATCGTTACACCATCGCCGATATTGCGCTCTATGCTTACACGCATCTGGCGCATCTCTGCGACTTCGATCTCGGCCCCTTCCCTGCGGTTCGCGCGTGGCTCGCGCGCGTCGCCGTGGAGCCTGATCACGTCCCGATGGACTTTAATCCGGCTGTGGTTCCCGCCGCTGCTGGGGCGTGAGAGAGCGAAGGTCCGCATCATAGAACGCTGGTGCGAGCAGAGGTCATCGCGTTTGGCGCGTTAACCATTGCTTAACCATATTTCACGGAATCGCCTTTGTTCTTCAATGCCGACGCCTAAATCCGGCCGAACCGACGCCGGTTTCAATCGTGATTGTGACGGCAGCTGATTCGAAGGATGACGACCATGGCATTGCTAACCGGCAGCCCCGGATTCGCGCCGCGGAGAGCCGGGCAGACGCGAACCAGACGGAGCGCAATCGCGCTCAATATGATTGCCACCGGCACATTGACTGTTTCACTCATCATTGCCGCAACCGCCGTTTCGATGGGCGAACGATCGTTCGCGCGCAGTCACGTGCCGGGACCGGCTTCGGGGACCTCGCAGATCTTCCTGCGGCAATAGTCCCTCCTCTCCGTTTGCTCCTTCCCGCCAGCGCGGGTCAATCGCGACACAAGTTGCGACATTGCCTCGGCCAACCGTTAGGATCGGAAGCGAAGATCGGCGCGTCGCGCGCCAAGAGCCGCTGGTCGCGATCCGATGAACGAGCAGTTCGCACCGATGCAAACCGACGCTCAGGCGCGTCATCGCGTTGTAACCAACCGGTTGTTGGTATTTTTCGCGCTGCTCTATGTCGTGGAAGGCGTCGGTCAGGTCGGCGGGCTGATCGCGCAACCGCTCAGCTATTTTTTGAAAGAAGTCCATGGCTGGACGCCACTGCAAGTCACGGCGTATCTCGCTATTTTCAATTTTCCCTGGATCATCAAACCGCTCTACGGGGCATTTTCCGACTTCGTTCCGCTGTTCGGCTACCGCCGCAAAAGCTACCTCTTGGCGGCCAATGTCTGCGCGATCGTCGGCTTTTTCTGGATTACTCAGCTCGCCGCGCCGAGCCAGCTGGTATGGGCGCTCCAGCTAACTGCCTATGCCATGGCGATATCGAGCACGGTGTGCGGCGCCGTGCTGGTGGAGAACGGCCAAAAGCTCGGCGAGAGCGGACGGTTCGTGAATCAGCAGTGGCTGTGGTTCAATTTGGCCGCGATGATCGCTTCGATCTTGGGCGGCCAGCTCGCCCAACGTCTGCCGCCAACTGCCGCACTTCACACCGCCGCCGCCATTGTGGCCGTTGCGCCTTTGGCGGTTTTGTTCGGAACGATTTTCCTAATTTCGGAGCGCAAGTCGCGCATGGACGTCGTTGCGCTGCGTGGCACGTTCGGCGGTGTCGCCGCCGCGTTCAAAAAGCGCGAGCTTTGGTTTGTCGGGCTGTTTCTCTTTCTCTACTACTTCAGCCCCGGTCTGAGTACGCCGCTGTATTACGTCATGACCGACGATCTAAAATTTTCCCAAGGTTACATCGGCATCCTCGGTTCGATTGCGTCCGCCGGGTGGATCGTCGGCGCGCTATTCTATCGGCGGCTGTTCGACGCGATGTCGACCAAACGCTTCCTGCAGCTAAGCATCGCACTTGGTACCCTGACCACCGCGGCCTATTTGTTGCTCTATAACGAGACTTCCGCCGCGATTATCAGTTTTTGCAGCGGCTTCGCCGCGATGCTGGCGACCGTGGCGACAGTTACGCTTGCGGCCGACTATTGTCCGCAGCGATCGGAGGGCTTCACCTTTGCGGTGATGATGTCCCTTATCAATCTGGCGACTTCGTCGGCCGATATCGTCGGTTCGTTTTTCTTCCAGCATTTATTCAATCACCATCTGCCGCCGCTGGTGCTCGTATCGGCTGCATTCACCGCGTTCGCGTTCCTCCTCGTCCCGCTGCTTCGCCTTGGTGACAAACGGCAGGGGCAGCCGGTTGGCGCCATGCCTGCGGGCGGGCCGGAGACCGGCCATATCGTTCGCGGCGTCGCTGGCGATTGATTGCGCGAAAACATTGCATGCTCAGATTTGATCGAAATCAAGGTTCGCCGCGGGCGTATCGGGTCAATTGATGCACGCTTGCAGCCATGCTCGGAAACGCGCATGCTGCGGGTAGCGGCGCGGATACGGGGGTACCGCGCCCTTTTTATTTGCCCTTCAGTCCTCCGCCCCACTTGCGCAGCCCTGAATTCCGCGTCCCAAGCCGATTGACGGCGGCCCGGAAATTGCATGGAAATGGCCTATTCTCAGGGCAAAATAACGGTCCGTATCGCGTATCAGCATGTCGATCATTGTCGGGCTCCATCACTCAACACGTTACGATTATGACCGGCCGATCAATCTCGGCCCGCAGATCGTGCGGCTGCGGCCGGCGCCGCACTGCCGGACCCACATTCCGAGTTATTCGCTGACGGTGAAGCCGAGCCAGCATTTTGTGAACTGGCAGCAGGATCCGCACGGCAATTGGCTTGCCCGCTTTGTTTTCCCCGAGAAGACAAAAGAGTTTTCCATCACCGTCGATCTGATTGCCGATATGACGGTGATCAATCCGTTCGACTTTTTCGTCGAGCCGTATGCTGAACAATGGCCGTTCGCATTTCCCGTCGACCTGCACGAGGACCTCTCCGCCTTTGTCGAGCCGGAACCCGCGGGGCCGCTTCTACAAGAGCTGATTTAATCGATCTCGCGCGAGAAGCGCAACACCGTCGATTTTCTGGTCGAGCTCAATCAGCGCCTGCAGCGCATGGTCCGTTATCTCATCCGTCTCGAGCCCGGCGTACAGACTCCCGAAGAGACGCTGAGCTCTGCCGCCGGCTCCTGCCGCGATACCGCGTGGCTCCTGGTGCAGCTCCTACGCCACATCGGTCTGCCGACGCGTTTCGTTTCCGGTTATCTCATCCAATTGCGGCCGGATATCAAACCCCTCGAAGGCGCGGCCGGCGCTACCCACGACTTCACCGACCTACATGCCTGGACCGAAGTCTATCTGCCGGGTGCCGGCTGGGTCGGACTTGATCCCACCTCGGGCCTGCTCTGCGGCGAGGGCCATCTGCCGGTCGCCGCCACCCCGCACTATCGCTCCGCCGCACCGCTCAGCGGGCTCGTCGAACCGAGCGAAGTCCGGTTCGCGTTCGACATGAACATCACGCGCATTGCCGAACAGCCGCGCGTGACCGCGCCATTTTCCGAAGAAGCCTGGACCGCGCTTGATGCACTGGGTGACAGGGTCGACGCCGACCTCTTGGCTCACGACGTCCGTCTGACCATGGGCGGCGAACCGACTTTTGTGTCAGTTGATGATTACCAGTCGGCGGAATGGAACACCGCCGCCGTCGGACCGATGAAGCGCGTGCGCGCCGACGAACTGATCCGGCGTCTGCGCGACCGTTTCGCGCCCGGCGGTCTGCTGCATTACGGCCAGGGCAAGTGGTACCCCGGCGAGCCGCTGCCGCGTTGGGCATTTTCGCTGTACTGGCGCCGCGACGGCGTGCCGATCTGGCGCGACGAAAATCTGATCGCGCGCGAGGCGGTCGATCACAAACCAACGGCCGACGATTTACAGCGCTTCGCCGAGGGGATTGCCGCGCGCGTTGGAATCACGGCGGACTATGTTCAACCCGCTTACGAGGACCCGGCCGACCGGATGCTCAAGCAAGGCCTGATCCCGGCGAACATCGACCCGAGCGATCCCAAGATTGACGATCCGCGCGAGCGGGCGCGCATCTTGAACCTGTTTGACGATCATGCCGGCAAACCAGCCGGATATGTGCTGCCCCTGCAGCGCTGGACGGCGCAGGCGAAACCAGGATGGTTGAGCGAGGTGTGGCAAACGCGGCGTGGGCGTTTGTTTCTGGTGCCGGGAGACTCGTCACTCGGTTTTCGTCTGCCGCTGCAATCGCTGCCCGAGATCGCTCCAGTCGACTATCCGCACCTTGTGCCAGCCGACCCGTTCGCTGAACGAACGCCCCTGCCCGATCCGCGCGTCACGCATCCGATCGGCGCCAAAATCTTCCAGGCTGCACATGCGGAAGAACCTTCGCCGCCGCTCGCACCAGAGACATTGGTCGTGCACCAGGCCCCGGCGCAAAGCACCTCGCATGCCGGCACCGCCGAACCGGTGCGCACTGCTTTGACCGTCGAAGTGCGCGACGGCCGATTGTGTGTGTTCATGCCGCCGGTCGAGACGCTCGCCGATTATCTCGAACTCCTCGCGGTCGTCGAGACGACGGCCGCCGAACTCGCGCTGCCGGTGCATGTCGAAGGCTACGAACCACCGCCTGATCCGCGGCTTGCTGTCATCAAAGTGACGCCGGACCCCGGCGTGATTGAGGTCAACATCCACCCTTCGGCGTCGTGGCGCGAAGCAGTGACGATTACGAAGAACCTTTATGAGGAAGCGCATCTCTCGCGGCTCGGCACCGACAAGTTCATGATCGACGGCCGGCATAGCGGCACCGGCGGCGGCAATCACGTCGTGCTCGGCGGGCGCACACCCGCGGATAGTCCGTTCCTGCGACGGCCGGACCTTCTCAAAAGCCTGGTGCTGTATTGGAACCGGCGGCCGTCACTGTCTTATTTCTTCTCCGGTCTGTTCATTGGGCCTACGAGTCAGGCGCCGCGGATCGATGAAGCGCGTCAGGATATGCTCTACGAACTGGAAATCGCGCTCGGCAAAGTTCCGGCGCCTGATGGCGCGAGCAAGGTGCCGCCGTGGCTCGTCGATCGGCTGTTCCGCAACATCCTGGTCGACGTCACCGGCAACACCCATCGCACCGAGATCTGCATCGACAAACTTTTTTCACCCGACGGCCCAACCGGCCGCCTTGGCCTGGTGGAATTCCGATCGTTCGAGATGCCGCCCGACGCGCGCATGAGTCTCGCGCAACAATTGTTGTTGCGCGCGCTCATCGCCTGGTTCTGGCGCTCGCCGCTTGATGGCAAACCGGTGCGCTGGGGCACGGCGCTGCACGACCGTTACATGCTGGAACATTTTGTCTGGAACGATTTTCTCGAAGTGCTGGAGGATCTGGAGCGCGCCGGATACATGTTCGATCCGGCCTGGTTCGAAGCGCAGCGGCAGTTTCGTTTTCCAGTCTGCGGCTCGGTGCAGCATGCGGGCGTGCGCCTCGAACTCCGCCAAGCGATCGAGCCCTGGTACGTATTGGGCGAAGCAGGCGTGGCCGGCCAGACCGCGCGCCTCGTTGATTCCTCGGTCGAGCGGCTGCAGATCAGAGTCGAAGGCCTAAACGCGGACCGCTATGTCGTGACCTGCAACGGAGCCCGCGTGCCGCTGACGTCAACCGGCCGCAGCGGCGAATACGTCGCCGGCGTGCGCTTCAAGGCCTGGGACCTGGCATCGGGCCTGCATCCGACCATAGGCGTCCAGGCACCGCTGACGTTCGATATCGTCGATACCTGGAGCCGCCGATCGCTCGGCGGGTGCGTCTACCACGTCGCCCATCCCGGCGGACGCAATTATGAGACCTTCCCGGTCAATTCCTACGAAGCTGAAGCTCGCCGCCGCGCCCGCTTTGAGGAGATCGGTCACACCGCCGGGCTGATGGATATTCCGGCAGGCGAAATCTCGCTCGAATATCCGACGACGCTCGATCTACGGCGCGCGGTCTAGCAACAATTGCCGATGTCAGCCCAACGCGACGCGCTCGTCGAGAAAGACGTTGCTAGCCTCGCGCAATTTGTCGCGTCGTACCGGCCGCTTCCCGGCATTTTCGATGAAATGATGGATGGCGAAGGGCGCGTCCGCGCGCACTGGCAGCCGTTCCTCACCATGCTAGCCGCGCTAGGCGCCGATGAGATCAACCGCCGTTTCGCCGCCGCCGACCGTTATCTCCGCGGCTCCGGCGTTTTTTATCGCGTCTATGAAGATGCGGCCGGCATCGAGCGTCCGTGGCCGCTCAGTCACGTGCCTCTCATCATTGAACCTGCCGAATGGAAGTACCTCGAGGCGGGCTTGATCCAGCGCGCCGAACTTCTCGAAGCGGTTCTTACCGATGCGTATGGTCAGGCGCTGCTCAGCGGCGACGGCCGTTTACCTGCGGCGCTGATCGCGGGCAATCCGGAATTCCTGCGTCCCATGGTCGGCGTACCGCCTCCCGGCGGCGCACATTTGCGCTTCTACGCGGTAGACGTCGGCCGCGGCGCCGACGGCCGCTGGTGGGTGCTTAGCGATCGCGCCCAGGCGCCTTCAGGCGCAGGCTACGCCATCGAGAACCGCCTCGCACTGTCGCGCGCCATTCCCGACATTTATCGCAGCACGCGCGTCGAACGCGTCGCTCCGTTCTTTCAAGCGCTCCAGGCCGAACTCCTCGCGCTGAGCAAGCAAGACGATCCGCAAATTTGTTTGCTCACGCCGGGCCCGATGAGCGAAACCTATTTCGAGCACGCCTACCTCGCGCGTTATCTCGGCCTCTTGCTGGTCGAGGGCGAAGACCTGACCGTGCGCGGCGATGGTGTTTTCGTCCGGACTGTTTCCGGCTTGCGGCGCACGGAAGTCCTGCTGCGGCGAATAGACGCCGACTTTGCCGACCCCCTCGAACTTAATGCTGCGTCGCGCCTCGGCGTTCCGGGTCTCTTGCAGGCTGTCCGGGACGGCAAGATCGTCATCATCAATGCGCTGGGCGCCGGTTTGGTGGAAGCGCGCGCGATGCTGGCGTTCCTGCCCGCGCTGGCGCCGAACGTACTCGGCGCAAATCTGGCGATACCGAACATTGCGACCTGGTGGCTCGGGCGCGCCGACATGCGCGAAGAAATGATTGAGAACCTCGATCGCATGGTGATCGCGTCGGCGTTTGAATCACAGACCGACGGTAGCAACGCCCACGAAGTTTTGGCTGCGAAGCTCGACGACGCGCAACGCCGGGCGCTGATCCGTTCGATCCGCGATCGCGGCGTCGATTACGTCGCACAGGAAGCGGTAACGCTTTCGAGCATGCCAGTGTGGCGCGACGGCCATTTGCAGCCGCGCCCCTTCACGCTGCGGCTGTTTCTCGCCAAGGTCGGCGAGCGCTGGCAGGTGATGCCAGCCGGATTTGTGCGGATTGCGGACAGTGCGGATGCGCGCGCGGTGAGCCTGCAACGCGGCGCCGCAACGGCTGACGCCTGGGTGCTCGCGCATGGCCCGGTCGCTGAAACCACACTGTTGCCAGCACCAGAACGCATTCAGGTCCAGCGCGCGACTGGCTTGCTGCCGAGCCGCGCCGCCGATAATCTATTCTGGGTCGGGCGCTACGTCGAACGCGCCGAGGCAACCTTGCGGCTGGTGCGCGCCTTGATCAACCGCGCCGCCGAGGCCGATAAGACCGCCGCGCCCGTGATCACCGGTATTGTTTCGTTGCTTGAAGCCTGGGACGCGGCATCGAAGGATGCATTGGCGGCGCCAGCCGGTTTCGTCAGCCGCGCGGTACTGACCCACGCAGACCTGAGCGGATCGCTCCCATCTCTGACTGGTGCAGCGCGATCAGCCGCTTCTGTCATCCGCGACCGTTTCTCGCCGGACGCCTGGCGGGCGCTCAACGACCTCGCCACCATGATCACGATGCCGCTCAACGCCGGCGGCCCAACGGAAAGCGTTACCATCGAGCGCGTCGAAGCGGCACTGCGAATCATTTCATCGTTCTCGGGGCTGGCGCAAGAAAACATGACTCAGCTGGCGGGATGGCGCTTCCTCGAACTCGGCCGCCGTATCGAACGCGCGATCCTCACCAGCCGGCTGGTGCGCTGCTTCGCGCTCGCCGGTGCGCCCGATGGCGGACTTGAATTGCTGCTGGAACTCGCCGACAGCCAGATCACCTATCGGCAACGCTATGTCATGGTCGCAGCGCGTGCGCCAGTGATCGATCTCCTCATGCTCGATCCGAATAATCCGCGCTCGGTTGCGTTTCAGCTCGACCGTATTGAGACGCACCTGTCGGCTTTGCCGGGAAGAAACCCGACCGGCCGCCTGTCGCCAGTGCAGCAGATCGTTGCCTCGATCGCAACGCGCTTGCGGACTGTCGAAGCCGCCGCCGTCGACGAGGCTTTGATCGTCGACACCGAGCAGTCGCTTATGAAACTTTCTGATGCGGTTGGCGCGGCCTATCTCAGCAACAATGAACGTTCCGAAGCCGTTTGGGAGGCGCTGGCGTGATCTATGACGTACGCCAAACGACAACCTGCGCCTATGCCTCGCCGGTGGCGCATGCCCGCCACGTTCTGCGCCTGACGCCGATCCCACGCCCCGGTCAGCGCGTGCACGTCGCGGCGTTGCAGATCATCCCCGAACCGATAAACCGGCGCGAAGGGCAGGATTTTTTCGGCAATCGGCTAACATGGGTTGAAATCGAAGAACCGCACCGGACGCTCACGGTCAAGCTCGCGGCGCGCGTCACCGTCGATACCGCGGCCGAATTCAATCCGCTCGCGACACCCACCTGGGAGGCCGTTCGCGAGGAAGCATTCGCAACAAGTGACATCGGACCACACTCACCGGCGCATTTTTTGTTTCCGAGCCGCATGGTGTCGCTCGATCCGGAGATCCGCGATTACACGCGCGAGAGTTTTCCGCCCGCCCGGCCGGTGCTCGATGCTGCCATCGAATTGATGAATCGTCTAAAACACGACATCACCTACGATACTGGCGCAACCACCGTCACCACCATGCCGCCGATGTCGTTCGCGCTGCGCCGCGGCGTTTGTCAGGACTTCGCCCATATCATGATTTCCGGCTTGCGCGGCATTGGCTTGCCGGGCGCTTATGTCAGCGGCTACCTGCGGACCGTGCCGCGAAGCGATCCGACGCGATTGCAAGGCGCCGACGCCATGCACGCGTGGGTGCTGGTCTGGTGCGGCGCGGAAACAGGCTGGATAGGACTCGATCCGACCAATGCGGTCATTGCTTCCGATCAGCACGTGGTCCTGGCGGTCGGCCGCGACTATACCGATGTGGCGCCGATGGACGGCGTCATCGTGGGCTCGGGCGGACAGCAGATCGATGTGGCCGTGAACGTCACGCCGGCCGGATAACCGAGCCTCAGCTGGGAGAACAAGCATGCGTGCCTATCAGCTGCCGAAAGGCGGCGCCGGAATCGACGCGCTCACTTTAGTCGACCGACCGATACCGAAACCGCAGTACCGGCAGGTGTTGGTCAAGGTCGCCGCCTGTTCGCTGAATTATCGCGACCTCCTGATTACGCGCGGCGGATATCGCGCGCCGGTGCGCGACAATTTCATTCCACTTTCGGACGGCGCTGGTGAGGTGGTCGAAATCGGTCCAGGTGTTACGCGCGTCAAAGCCGGTGACAAGGTGGCGGGCTGCTTCTTCCAGCGCTGGGCTGGAGGGGACCCCAGCCCAACACTGCAAGCCTCTGCACTCGGCGGCGGCCTAGACGGTATGCTCACCGAATTCGCCACGCTTGAAGAAGAAGGCGTCGTCAAACTTCCGGAGCATCTATCACTCGAGGAAGGCGCAACATTGCCCTGCGCCGGTGTCACCGCGTGGGACGCGATCATAAATCACGCCAAGCTGGTCGCTGGGCAAACGGTGCTGCTGCAAGGAACCGGCGGCGTCTCAATCTTTGGCGTACAATTGGCGCACGCCATGGGCATTGTCGCCATCGTGACCTCGTCGAGCGACGAAAAGCTTGCTCGCGCCAAAACAATCGGCGCCGCCTTCGGCATCAATTACAAGACCACGCCGGAATGGGACAAAGCGGCACGGGATTTCACCGGCGGCCGCGGCGTCGATCAGGTGCTCGAAGTCGGCGGCGTAGCGACACTGACCCGCTCATTCAGCGCCATCCGCCACGGCGGCAAGATCAGTATCATCGGCAGCGTCAGCGGTGGCGCAACCGAGCTTAATCCGGGATTGATCTTTTCCAAGCGCGCCAACGTTCAGGGCATTTCGGTCGGCTCCATGCAATCGTTTGAGGCGATGAACGCCGCCATCGCGGCGAACAAGATAAAGCCGGCGATCGACCGCGTGTTCGGCTTCGACGAGGCCAAAGCCGCCTTCAATCACATGGCGGCGGGCGCGCACTTCGGCAAAATCGTCATCCGGGTCGGGTAGACCCAGGCGCTGCAAGCAGCTATTGCGCGGCCACCCGCGTCGGCGGGAATGCGACCTCAATGAGCGTGCCGGCATTCGGCGCGCTCTTGATGCTAAAATGGGCGCGGTTGGCCTCCGCCAGCGCCTTGGTCAACGGCAAGCCGAGACCGGTCCCCCCAGAGCCCCAAGTACCCGCAGTGGCCGTTTGGCGAAATGGTTCGAGCGCCGCCTCGACATCCTTTTCGCTCATGCCGACGCCGGTATCTCGTACGCGCAGCACAGCCTCGCCGTTGTCGGCGAATGCCGTCGATATGATCACCTGGCCGCCGGGTCCGGTAAACTTGATCGAATTCGACAGCAGGTTGAGCACGATCTGGCGCAATGATCGCTCATCGGCGACGACCTGCGGCAGTCCGGGTGTGAGCGAAGTGCGGATGATGATCCGCGCGCGGCTCGCCTGCGGCTGCATGACTCCCACGCATTGCTGCGTGAGCTCGTTGAGACTGACGTTGGCAAAGTTCAGATTGAGCTGGCCGCTCTCAATTTTGGAAAGGTCGAGGAGGTCGTTCAGCAGTGCGACGATGTGCATTCCGGCGGCGTGCACGTCCTTGAGATAGTCGCGGTAGCGCTCATTGCCGATCGGGCCGAAGCGCTCCGCCATTATCACTTCAGTGAAACCGGTGATGGCGTTAAGCGGCGTGCGAATTTCGTGGCTGACTTTACCGACGAACTCCGCTTTAACCGCCGCCGCCTTTTGTGCTTCCCGTGCGGCGGCCCGCAACTGCTCCTCGCTTTTTTTGGCTGCTTCCAGCTTGCCTGCCAGGTCGCGGATCTCGTTCTCGGCGGCGCTCAACGAAAGCGAAGTCGCCTGCTGCTCAGCGGTTTTGCCGTTGGTTAGAATGAGCGCCAGCGCCGTGGCATCCCCCCAGGGAACAGCGAACAAGCGAGCCTCGATCTGGCAGGGTGCCCCGTTACTTGTCGTGAGCGACAACGTGCTCGGGGTGCCTCCTACCGCAATCGTGCCGGCGTCGGTTTCGGCGACAAGGCCGTTCAACCATCCGGCCGCGGTCAATGCTTCCAAACTGCGATAGCCGGTCAATTCAAGGAAATGACGATTGGCGTACAGCAGCGAATCGTTTCGGTAGATCAGCGCCCCGATCGGAATGCGATCGAGCAACCCCGGCTCGAAATTAGGCGCGGCTTCCTTTTGGGCGGCTTGAGCTTCGGGCAGCTCAGCCGGCGCAGGTTGCGGTGGGATTTCGTCCCCTGCTGTTTTCTCTTGGTTAGGAGTTTGCACGGCTGAAGCTTCCACCTCGGAGGGACGAGGACTCTCCACCAGCGGCTGCGCCGTCGTACTCACGGGGGCCGAGATCACTTCGGCGGCAGGAGGAGGAAGAGCGGCCTCAGCGGATGCAGCCGTTATCGGTTCGGGATTTGGTGAGGCTATGGGGGCCTCGGCGGCTTTAGCCGAAATCAGCTCGGCGTTCGGCGGCGCTACCTGGGTGTCGGCGACTTCAACCGGAACTACTTCCGTCGCCGGACTGGTCGCAACGCTTTCGGCAACCGGGGCGTCGCGCCCGCCTTGCAAACGGGCCGTCAGCTCCTGCGCCAACTCACGGAAAGCCCTACGCTCCACGGGGCTAAGACTGGGCGTCTTCGGTTCTGATGCCCCTGGGCGGAACAGTACAACGTTGGCAGCGGGTGGAAGGCTCGGGCGCTGGGGCGGAGCGGCCTCGACCTCTTCGGCAGTTGGTTCGGACGCCGGCGATTGCGAAGCCGCGGCTTTGGCGTCGGCGGCTGCCGGCTCTCCCAGAGCCGCCGGAGCTTGGCCGCTACTTGCGGCGGGTTGTTGTTCGGGCCGCGCCATGAACCCGATCGGACGCTCGCGACGCGCGTGCGCCAGTTCGTTGATGCGGCTGATATCACGACAAACGCCGAAGCCGCGATAGCCGCGAAAATGTCGCTCTCGATCAAACACCGGAAGCCCGGATAGCTCGACTGGAAGCCACTCGTCGCCGTCGTCCACCGGCCAGGAGACGGTGATGCCGCTCCAAGTTTCACGCGTGGCGATAGCGCGCGCCACCTGCTGGTCCGGATCAAGCTTCAGCTCAGCTGCGATCTCACTCCACAATCGGCCGAAAGCGGCCGTGGTTTGCGGCCCCGTCAACTCGATGAACTCGTCCGAACCGACGACGAAGCGCCCATCGGCATCCATTTGCCAAACGAAGCGCAACGGATGACGCCGCTCCACAACGGGTTCAGCATGCGAAGGACTGCCGGTCGGCTGCGGTTCCGGCGGCGTGGCCGCGGAAGCTGCAGGCTCAGCTGCTGGCGGCGGGCTGGACGGCTCGGTACGCGGCAGCTCAAACTCTGGCTTCGGCGCCGGCTCTATCTTCGGAGCAGCACTTTCCGCGGCGGGAGCACCGCTCGGTTCAGCGCCGAAGGTAGCAAGCAGAACGGCCGACGCTCCGGTACCGAGACGCCGCAAGGCGACTTGGCCACGGTCTGTCGCAGCGTCGGCGCTGCCAGCGGCCAGGGCTTGTGTTGCGACCGCGGTAAGCCCGAGGGCGGACAGCGTTGAGGCGCCGGCAAAGCGTTTCTCCGCCGTCGACGTGGCGGCGAGCAGCGCGCCGTCTGGTGCAAAAGCTGCTTGAGCTTGGGCCTGGTCTGAGAACAGGCGCTTGACCCGCTCGCCGAGCGGAAGCGCTCGTCCCGCTGGCTCGTTGGCGACGACCAGCACCGCCGGTGAGCCGTCGGCCACAACGAGCCGCGAGCAGACGCACGTCAGCGTACGGCCGAAGCTGGCTCCAAATCCGCGCAGTCTTTCAAGTCGTGCTTGCCCGGTCGACGGCAGCGTTCCTGCGAGGCGGACAATCTCGACGGCCGCGGGTAGTTTTGCCTCGAAGCGCCGATTTGCAAGTTCGCCAATATTTGCAGCGCCGAAGATCGCGGCGCCGACCGCATTCGCCCACAGAATCCGGGACCCGTCGGCACTCCACAGCCACGCAGGTGAAGCGCTCGTCGCGTGATCGACGAGCTGAGCCGAAAGTCGCGGGTCGCGCGACAAGACAAACTCTGACTCCGCAATCGACATGCGACAAAACTCATCGCCGTAAAGGGATTCTTAATAATGCGGGCCGCTCGCGCCGTCCATCGCGGGCACTCAACTCCTACTGAACAAGGTAGGATAACCTTAATCACGCCACAGACTTGGGCAGGTCAGGACTTGGACAGCTCTAAACTTGGGCAGATCTGGACTTGGCATGAGGGCCGGGGTGCACGGCAAAGGTTAATTCGCTTAGGATGACGATTTAGGACGACGATTGTCGGGGCGAGGAGTTTGAGGATGGCCAAGGAACCGTTCGAACAATTTGCAATGCCCAATGAGGTTCGCGCGTTCGTCGAGCAAAGCGTTTCACAGGCAAGGACGGCTTTCGACGGTATCGTGCAGGCAGCGAACCAAGCGGTCGCGCAGTGGCAGGGCCAGGCCGAGGCGGCGCGCGCCGGCGCCAGCGAAATCGCGCACAAGTCGATGGGTTATGTCGAACAGAACATGGCGTCGACTTTCGCGTTCGCGCAAAAGCTGATGCAGGCAAAAGATCCGACCGAGGTCGTTCGACTGCAATCCGAGTATCTTGCCAACCAAATGAAAACGCTCTCGACCCAGGCGCAAGACCTCGGACAAAGTGCTGCCAAAATAGTCATGGATTCTGCCAAACCTAAAAAGCCGTGAGCTTGTGAAAGCTTCCAACGAAATAAATTAACGAAATCAAATATTTAAAAGAATAATTGTGCAATGCAATATAGTCTATTGCAACGCATCAAAATGCTTGCTATGTATGCGAGTGGAAGACCCCGGCTTGAGTTGTGCTGCGTTCTGCCGCGGGCTCAACGAAATGTGATGGCTCGCGCGATGGGCGGCGAGCCCAGGAGCATTCTCAGGTCAAACAGCCCATAGACTCCAAAGAGCAAGGACGAGTGTCATGGCAGAAGCTGCAACTACTGCCCCCAAAGCAAAGCCCGCCAAACCGGCGATGGCTGCGTTTGAAATGCCGAAGTTCGAAATGCCCAAGTTTGACATGCCGAAGGTAGAGATGCCCGCGGCCTTCCGCGAGATGGCGGAACGCGGTGTCGCTCAAGCCAAAGACACCTACGAGAAAATGAAGGCCGCCGCCGAAGAGGCGACCGACGTTCTCGAGACCACCTATTCGACTGCTACCAAGGGCGCCTCCGATTACGGCCTCAAGGTCATCGAAGCAGCCCGGGCCAACACCAATGCCGCGTTCGATTTTGCCGGCGAGATCATGGCGGCAAAGACGATGTCGGAAGTTGTCGAGCTGACCAACGCGCACGCCCGCAAGCAGTTCGAATCGCTCTCTCAGCAGAGCAAGGAACTCGGCGCTCTGGCGCAGAAGGTCGCGACCGAGACCGCCGAGCCGATCAAGAGCGGCATGAACAAGGCCTTTACCAAGGTCGCTTGATCGACCTCTTATCGCGCTTTCAATCACCCCTGTCGTACGACGGGGAAAAGCCCGGGCTTGACCCGGGCTTTTGCTTGTCTGTTCGTGCTTATCGGCTTGCCAAAACGAGACGTTCCTCCTAGCTTTCGCGCACTCACCGACCCGCGCGGGCCGTGCAGCTGTAGCTCAGTTGGTTAGAGCGCCTGACTGTGGATCAGGAGGCCGGTGGTTCGAGTCCACCCAGCTGTACCAGTTCTATCCTTTGACGCGCGCCTGCCGTTAATGGTCACGCTGGTCGCACAGCAGTTGGCGCTCCATCTTGCCTTAACAATTTCACGCCCGCTTTACCTTAACGCGACGGGACCGCGCCGCGGCGAGGCAACCTTAGCTATTTTCGACTATTAGGCGCGAATGCATCTCCATCCATTGCAGTAATGCCGTGACCCGCGCGACGACATTGACGGCGTTCAGGAACGCGCCTTCGCCACTGGACCTCAGTCGTGCGGCGAACGCGCCCGCCGTCGAGTTGTGCCGCGAAGTGCCGGCGAAACTGAATTTCCAAATCTATGGGGACTTGGCGGCGGTCGAGAGCGACTGGCGGCGCTTCGAGCGTGAAGCTGACTGCACCGCGTTTCAGACCTTCGATTGGCTTTCGTCGTGGCATCGGCACATTGGGCTGCGCCAACGCGTCCACCCGGCTATCATTGTCGGACGCTACAGCAACGACGAAATCGCTTTCATCATGCCGCTCTGCGTAGCGCAGGAACGGCTGGCGCGACGGCTTTGCTGGCTCGGCCAGGAACTGTGCGACTACAACGCGCCACTTTTGGCGCCCGACTTCTCGCAACGCATTCCACGCGAAAGCTTTCTCGCTCTCTGGTGTGAACTGAAGGCGCATCTGCAATGCGATCCGCTGCTGCGTTACGACTGGATCGAGTTCGAGAAGATGCCGCAAACGATTGGCAGCCAACTCAATCCATTCACCTTTCTGTCCGTCACACCGAACGCCAGCGGCGCGCATCTGACGTATCTCGCCGACGATTGGGAAAAATTCTACGCCGCCAAGCGCTCGTCAGCGACCCGCCGCCGCGACCGCGCCAAGCGCCGGCACATGTCGGAATTCGGCGAAGTCCGCTTCGTGACCGCGTCAGGCGCGGATGACAGCCGGCGCACGCTCGAAACGCTGCTGGAACAAAAAAGCCGATCGCTGGCGCGCCGGGGAATTGCCGACATCTTTGCCCGACCGGGACATCGCGAGTTTTTTCTCGATCTCGCGTCAAATCCGCAATGCCGGCATCTGTTCCACATCAGCCGCGTTGAAGTTGGCTCATCGTTTGCGGCTGCGAACTTCGGAATCGTATTCGGCGATTGCTACTACCATGTGCTCGCAAGCTACGATGACGGTGAGATCGCGCACTACGGGCCTGGCACGATGCATTTGCGCGAGCTGATGGCTGAAGCGATCAGAATGAGGCTGAAGCGTTTCGATTTCACGATCGGCGACGAACCGTACAAACTGGAATGGTCCGATGCCACCCTCAACCTGCACGACTTTGCCGCCGCCGCGACTTGGCGCGGCTTGCCGGCGCGAATCGTGTCAACGGTGCGACGCCGGATTAAACGCTTCATCAAGCAGACGCCGTGGGCGTGGCGGCTGGCTTCTCGGGCCCGGTCTGCGATCGGACCGCTGCCGCATCCGCTTTCGTCGCGATCGCACCCTCGTGACTCTGTCATTCCAGGCGCAGCATCGACTCCACCGGCCGTCGCCTGCGTCATGGGCGACATGGACTTGTTGCGACCGGTGGTGTTGGCCGGAATTCCCTGTGCCGTCGTTACGCGGCCGGGCGTTCCTTCGCTCTACTCCCGCTACGCGCGATCTCGCCTGGTCTGGGATGATTGCTCGAAAAACACCGAGGTTCTGGCCGACGCATTGGTGCGTTTCGGTCAGGCGCAGTCCGAGCGCCCGGTTCTTTTCTACGAGGAGGACGCTCAGGTGCTTTTCGTCTCGCGGCATCGCGAGCGTTTGGCCCAAGCGTTTCGCTTCGTTATCGCCGACCCACAGCTCGTCGAGGACCTGCTCGACAAAGGCCGTTTCCAACAGCTCGCGGAGCGCTTCAAGCTCCCGGTGCCGATGGGACGTCGTTTCAAGCCTGCGTTCGTTGATCCTCACGATGTTCGCGTTGCATTCCCGCTGATCGTTAAGCCGCTGACCCGGCTTGAGCCCTGGAACAATATCTTCGGATTGCACAAGGCCATTTACGTCGAAAACGCCGAAGCGTTACGGAATCTGTGGCCGCAATTGTGTGCCGTCACCCTTGAACTGTTGGCCCAGGAATTCATCCCCGGCGCGGAAGGCCGGATCGAAAGCTATCACTGCTACGTCGATGAACGCGGCGGAATTGGCGGCGAGTTCACCGGCCGGAAGATTAGGACTTATCCAGTGTGCTACGGCCACACCAGCGCACTTGAGATCACTGATGCCGACGACGTGCGCCGAAGCGGGCGTGCCATCGTGGAACAGCTTTCGCTCACCGGCGTAGCCAAACTCGACTTCAAGCGCGATCCGCGCGGCGACCTTCGTCTTTTGGAAATCAATCCTCGCTTCAATCTGTGGCATCACGCCGGCGCCGTTGCCGGCGTGAACATTCCGGCGCTGGTGTACGCGGACCTTGTCGGAATCTCGCGACCACCGGTCGCGGGCGCCAGAGCCGGAGTCCGCTGGTGCCGGATGTGGAAGGATCTTCCGGCCGCGCGGGCCGGCGGTATGCCGCTGGCAGCATGGCTTCACTGGGCGCTGAGTTGCGAAGCCAAGTCAACTCTGTCGTGGGACGATCCAATGCCGTTTTTGCGTTCAACATTCCACCGCGTCGCGGGCCGCCACCTCGAACACGCGCAAGCGGGATCATGGCAGGGGCAAGATTGCGGCTAAGTCCGCTGTGTCCCGTAACGCTCGACAGCATGCACTTCTTTCCATAATGCGGCGGGACGCGGTAAATAGTTCAGGACGCGTCTCTCAAGCACGGCAATCCGGCGCGCCGCTGAACCGCTGGGCACCGCGATGAACACGAATTCCCTCTGGCCGGACCTGCCGCTCGCGGCATGGTCCGATACCTGCGATACCCTGCAGCTTTGGACGCAGATCGCCGGCAAGGTGCGGCTCGCGTCGACACCGCTGGTCAATCATTGGTGGAATGTGACGTTCCATCTGAACTCGCGCGGACTGGTCGCGCCGGCGAATGTCCACCGTGGACGCACTTTCGATATTGTTTTCGACTTTGTCGATCATCTGCTTCGCATCGCTACCAGCGACGGGCGCGTCGAGAGTTTCCCGCTCGCGCCGATGTCGGTCGCCGACTTCTATGCCGAGTTCATGGGCCGATTGGACCGCCTCGACATCGACGTCCACATCTGGACGATGCCGAGCGAGATCGAATCTGCGGTGCCGTTCGACCAGGACCGTGCCCACGCCCAGTACGATCCGGAATATGTGTCACGGTTTCGTCAGGCGATCGTCCAAAGCACCCGCGTGATGAATGAATTCCGTGCCCGCTTTATCGGCAAAGCCAGCCCGGTGCATTTCTTCTGGGGCAGTTTCGATCTCGCGGTCACGCGATTTTCCGGCCGCACCGCGCCGCCGCCCAAAAGCGTCACGCCAAACGTCGCCGCCTGGGTGATGGCGGAAGCGTATTCGCACGAAGTTTCGAGCTGCGGTTTTTGGCCGGGTAACGGCGGCTACGGCCGCCCCGCCTTCTATGTCTACGCTTACCCGGAGCCATCCGGCTACGGCGACACGCAGTTGCACACACCCGGGGCTTTCTACGACAAGAATGTCGGCCAATTCATCCTGCCCTACGACGCGGTGAGGCAAGCGCGCGTTCCCGATACGCTGTTGCTTGGATTCCTGCAGGAAACCTACGAGGCCGCGGCTAACCTGGCAGCCTGGGATCGTAAAAGCCTCGAGCGGGGCGATTCGACCCCTGCGCCAGTAAGCTTGAGGTAGATCGACAGCCCGCATGCGCATTGGCATCCGCCTCGCGATTTCCAGTCTGGTGCTGGCGTCGATCGTCGTCAGCGCCATCGGCGTGCACCTGCTGTGGTGGCGAACGGCCGAGGCGAACAGCCGCGAGCTTGCTGCAACGATCGACGAGCAGATCGTCTCCGCGGTGCGAAAAGAACTCAATACTATCACGACACAGGCTACCGCCGCGCACACCGCGATCCGCACTTTGTTCGTGCAAAACGTGCTTGGCGCGCGCGAGGCTGACAAACGCGAATTCGTGTTTCTGTCGCAGCTGCAATCCCAGCCGAGCATTTCGTGGGTCGCATTCGGCTTTCCGAACGGCGATTTCTTCGCCGCGCACAAGCTCGGCGACCTGAGCCTGGAAATGATGGAGATCGCCCGCGTCGACGGCGTGATCAAGCGGCGCGTCGATACCTATCAGGTGGTCGTCGGTGACATTCAATTCGAGAAGCGCCGATTTGAAGACACCAACTACGTTGTCACCGATCAGGAATGGTACCGCAAAGGCATCCAGAACGACGATGCAGGGTGGTTCGAACTCTCCGACTTTCCGGTAGGGGTGCGCCCATCGATCGCCTATGCCGGCCCGGTCGACGTCTATCAAAAACGGCAGGGCGTGCTCGCCGTCATCATCGAAAATACCCGGCTGGCACAATTCCTCTCGCAACTGTCGGTCGGCAAGACCGGCGCGGCTTTCATCCTTGGCCGGGACGGCACCGTCATCGCCGGCCCCGATCCGGACGCCGACGAGCTCAAAATGCAGCGTTCCGATCAGCCGCTGCTGGCGATCGCCCGCGGGGCGATGAAGGAAGCCGGCGGCTCGTATAGTAGCGACGCCAAGACCGCGCACCCTATGCGCTTCGTCAGCAACGCGAGCGCCTACGCAGTCACAATGACTCCACTGGATTTTCCCGGCTGGACGCTGGCGACCGTCATCCCGGAAGCGGAATTTCTCGGTCCCATTGAGACGACGATACGTTATTTGCTCATCGGGCTGGCGCTCCTCATCATTGTCGCCGGCATTTTATCAGCGTGGCTTGCCCGTCGGATCATCGCCGGGCCGTTGATTACGGTGGTCGGCGAGATCAAACATATCGAAGGCTTCGAACTCGATCAGGTGCGCCGGCATCCCTCGCGTATTGCCGAACTTGAGAATCTGTCGAGTGCGATCGCAGATATGGCCGGCGGGCTTGCCGCCTTTCGCAAATACATACCTGCGGACCTGGTAAGGATGCTGTTGCGCGAGGGCGTCGAGCCGCGCCCCGGTGGTTCCGTTCGCACCCTCACCGTGATGTTTGCCGATATCGAAGGGTTTACCGGCCTGTCGGAGCGGCTGGGCGACGGGATTATCCCGTTGTTGTCACGCTATCTCGACATCATGTCGCGCGAGGTGAATGCTCACGGCGGCACGATCGACAAATTCATCGGCGACGCCGTCATGGCATTCTGGGGCGCACCAATAAGCAATGCCGATCACGCTGTCGACGCCTGTCGGGCGGCGCTGGCCTGTCAGCGTTCGCTTCAAGGGTCGGGACTGACTGATGACAGCGGCCGGCCGCTCAAGGCGCGGATCGGCATCAATTCCGGCGATATGCTGGTCGGCAATATCGGATCAGAGTTCAGGCTCAACTATACCGTCATCGGCGACGCCGTAAACGTCGCGAGTCGCCTTGAGGGCGCCAACAAAGAGTACGGCACCGATATCATTATCGGCGAAGCCACGCGCCGTCTGGCCGGTGATCGCATTCATGTGCGCGAGCTTGACCGGCTGATGGTCTATGGCCGCGCCGGCGGCCTTGCCATCTACGAATTGCTTGACGTCGCCGAACGTGGAGGGGAACGGCCCGGTTGGGTCGCCCTCTACGAGTCCGGCCTCACCGCCTATCGGGCAGGCGATTTTGCCGGCGCGATCGCCTTTTTCCAGAAGCTCTTGGGCGAACGGCCATCCGATCCGCCGGCATGCATCATGCAGGAGCGATGCAAAAAATTCATTGAGTACCCGCCTGGAGAAGAGTGGGAAGCAACGAACGCGATGAAAGTGAAATAGGCCGCGAGCTTTGCGACGCCGCGGCGGTTTTTGTCACGAACCGATCGACACAATTATGCTATGAAATAGGCGTGTCCTCGGCAGCGACAGCCGAAGTTTCGGAAGGGGATTGCCCATGAATGCAAAAAGCGCGCTGGCCGTCACCATCGCCAGTTCCTTCGCCGCCGCCCTGGCTATGGTCGCCACGCCGGCTTTCTCGGCGCCGAAACCGCCACAGCCTACCATGGACAAGTGTTTCGGCATCGCCTTGAAGGGCGATAACGACTGCGCTGCCGGCCCCGGCACTACTTGTGCCGGCACGGCCGCCGCCGATTACCAGAGTAATGCCTGGAAGTATGTGCCGAAGGGAACGTGCGCGACTTTGGTAACTCCCAAAGGGAAAGGCTCGCTTGAGCCGAACAAATCCGACCCATCATAAACGTCCCATGTCCGGCGGTTCGCACCTGCCGACGCGCGCTGGCGTCGGTTTCAAGCCTCAGCACTTCAAGGAGATCGCTGCCGCACCGCAACGGATCGGTTTTTTTGAGGTGCATGCCGAGAACTACATGGGCGCCGGCGGACCGCCGCATGCGCAGCTTGGCGCCCTGCGCGAGAGGTACGCGCTGTCGATCCACGGCGTCGGGCTTTCGATCGGCTCGATGGAGCCGATAGATCGCGATCATCTCGCGCGCCTCAAAGTGCTATGCGATCGCTATCAGCCTGAGAGCTTTTCTGAACATCTCGCCTGGTCATCGCACGACGGCGTCTACTTCAATGATCTCCTGCCGTTGCCCTATACCGCGAACACGCTGGCGCGCATCGCCGAGCATATCGATGAGGTGCAGACGGCGCTCGGTCGCACAATGCTGCTTGAAAATCCGTCCCGCTACATTCGCCTTGCCGAAAGCACAATGCCCGAGGTCGAGTTCCTGGCAGAAGTCTCAAAGCGAAGCGGATGCGGCTTGTTGCTCGACGTCAACAATGTGTTCGTCTCGGCCAGGAACAGCGGCGTCGCGCCACTGTCTTATCTGGATTCGTTTCCGCTCGATCGGGTGAAAGAAATCCACCTTGGCGGCCATCACGAACAAACCGATGATACCGGCGCAGCCCTTCTGATTGACGATCACGGTTCAGCGGTCGCGAAATCCGTCTGGACACTTTATGAACATGTCATCACTCGGGCCGGTCCGATCGCAACTCTGATCGAATGGGACGACGACATCCCGGACTGGCCGACGCTACGCGACGAAGCCCTCGTAGCCGAGAAGATTCTGATCGCAGCCTCGCGCGCGTCGGCAGCATGAGGGCGGGCGCGCCTGGGTCTTTCGAAGCTCCGGTTGCGCGGGCGTTGCTCGACCCGTCAGAACCGGTGCCGCATGGCATCACCACCGACAGCGGGGGGTTGCCGGCGCGGCGCTTTGCCGTCCACCGCAACAATGTGGTCGTGGGGCTGATTAAAACCCTGCAGGCGCGTTTTCCGGTGGTTGAGAAACTCGTCGGGGAGGAATTCTTTGCCGCAATGGCGCGTATCTTTGTCGCCAAGATGCCGCCCCGCACCCCAATCCTCACGACCTACGGCGAAGAATTCGCCGATTTCATCGCGGCATTCGAGCCGGTGCGTGAGATTGGCTATCTCGCCGACGTGGCATGCCTCGAAGCGGCGCGCACCCGCGCTTATCACGCAGCCGACGCCGCGCCGGCCGACCCAAGCCGTTTCGCTGCACTCGATCCAGATGCCGTGAGTGAAATACGAGTTGGCTTGCACCCCTCCACCGAAATTGTTCGGTCGCCGCATCCGATTGTGACCATCTGGGCGATGAACTGCGGCGAACGGGAGCTTGCCCCGATCGAGCATTGGCGCGGTGAAGACGCGCTGGTGGTGCGGCCGTATTTCGATGTTGAAGTGCGCCTGTTGCCGCCGGGCGGCGCGTCGTTTCTGCTCGCGCTGCGCTCTGGGCATACGATCAGCGAAGCGGCGCAGGCTGCCTTTGGCGATCATTTGGAATTTGATCTCAGCCGCAGTTTGGCCGAGCTGATAAGCTCGGGCGTTGCGGTCGAGATTATCGCGCCATAGGGGCGCAACCCTTACGCCGCGGCGGCCTGCGCGACCTTCTTCTCCAAAACAAAATCGTAGTGCACAACGGTGAACGGCTCATTTATGATTTCGCCGTTTGGCGCCTTGCTTCCCGCCGGCATTTTGTTGAATTCGGTGATGAGCGGCTCTTTGACTGCGTAAACGACATCGATATCGATGTAGCGATCGCCGGCCTCGAAGATATGCGTCACCAGGTCGTGATAGCCCGGCGCGGCGAGCGCAAAATGCACGTGCGCGGGCCGCATGTGTTCCATATTGGTCCCGTTCATCAGTTCGCCGACCGGGCCGTCCATCGGGATCGTGTAGGCGATCGGCACGACTGTGCGGAACGTATATGAGCCGTCAGCCTCGCTGTAATACATCGCGCGCATCCACGGCCCTTCGATGCCGTCGCGCTGATCCTCGTAAAGGCCGTCGCCATCGGTCTGCCAAACTTCGATCGCAGCGCCGGCAATCCGTTCACCCGATAATCCGGTCACTTTGCCGCTGACAAAGCAGGGAATACCCGGCGCGCTCGCTGCCATATTCGAGCCATTGGCCATGTCCGGCGGCGGTTCGGCGACGTGGAACGGACCTTCGATGGTACTTGGGGTTGCGCGGCTTGGTCTGCGATTGTTGATGGCGTCGACCAGCATGCTGAGCCCAAGCACATCGCCGATAAGTCCGGTTTCCGAGCGTTTGTCGGAACTCATCTTGCCGCTGCGAATCAGGAAATCGACCGCAAGCTTGTATTCTTCGAGCGTCGGCTCGACCTCCCGTATCAGCGCGTGAACGTGCTTTACGACCGCCTGCATGATCTGGCGCAGACGCGGATCGGAAATGTTGCTCCAGTTTTCGGCGACGACGTCGGTTAGAGTTGCTTCGGTCACGTAGCCCATGTCCGCTCCCAATCAGCCGCCTTCGATTTCGCGCCGCACCAGCGCCGCGCCCTCGGCCATTGCCTTGATCTTAGCAAACGCGACCGCACGCGGCAGATATTTCATGCCGCAATCGGGCGCCACCACGATTCGCTCGGCAGGCACGTAGGTAAGCGCGCGGCGAATTCGCTCGGCGACGATCTGCGGCGTCTCTGCATTGTTGTCGGCGAGATCAATGACGCCGAGGATGATGGTCTTTGACGGTAACGCCTGCAGGACTTTCAGATCGAGCTTGGGCTCCGCCGCTTCGATCGATATTTGTTGCGCCTTGCAGTTTTCCAGTTCCGCGAGAAATGAATATCCCGAGGGTTTTCCGTGCACCAGCGCGGCATAGCCGAAGCAGAGATGCACCGCGACCGTGCCGGTCACCCCTTGCAGCGCCCGATCGAGCGCTTTGAGGCCGTAACGCCGGGCGTCGTCCGGATGCTGCTGCATCCACGGCTCATCGAGTTGCACGATATCGGCGCCGGCAGCAAACAGATCGGCGATCTCGGCGTTCGCCGCGGCGGCATAGTCCATCGCCATCGCTGCGGCGTCGCCGTAAAAATCATCTTGCGCCTGTTTGCTCATCGTAAACGGGCCCGGCAACGTAGCCTTGATCGGGCGGTCAGTATTGGCGCGCAGCACTTTGAGATCACGCACCTCCACCGGGCCTGTCCGCCGGATCGGGGCGACCACGCGCGGCACGGGAATCGACTGGCCGGTGCGGTTGATCGTCGTGCCGGGATTATCGGCGTCGATGCCTTCGAGCGTGGTCGCAAACCGGTTCGAATAGCTTTCGCGCCGCTGCTCGCCGTCGGTGACGATATCGAGCCCGGCGCGCTCCTGATCGCGGATGGCAAGGATCGTGGCGTCGTCTTGCGCCGCTTCAAGTTTGCCGGGGGCGACCAGCCAGAGATCGTCTGCGCGCGCCCGCGGCACCTGCTTTGAAAGCTTACCGCGGTCGATCAGCCATTCCGGCTGCGGATACGAGCCGACGAGCGAAGTGGGAAAAAGCATTTTAATCGCCTGGTGCAAGGGCGCTTTCGCCACAATGCACCGCCTCAAAATTCATGAAAAGACCAAGGCAGAAATTGGAATCAAAAGGGGCGCGGACCTGACGCCCGCGCCCGCAACCAGAGCGCCGAAACGGCTGAGGAGACTTACTTCACTTTGTCGTACGGATAGACGAGATTGCCCGTTTTCTGATCGGCAGGACTAATGACCGTCTGGTAGCTCATGCCGCGCCAGGTCTCCAGGTTCGCGGCATCCGTGACGTCGTGATACTGCACCTGCAGCATGCCGGACTTGGTCCACTCGCCATTCTTTCCAAATCTGATATCGCCCATGATAGTCTTGAATTCATGGGAGCGCAGATAATCAGCGAGCTGCTCATCCTTGATACTTTTCGCGCCTTCGATCGCCTCACCGATCAACTGGAAGTCCGCGTAGCCCCACCCGCCCAGATAATAACCGAGCGGATCGACGCCGGCGGCTTTGGCGCGCTCCTGATATTTCGCAAAGAACGCTTTGGCCGGGGCCATCAATTTCGGCGAAGGCACCCAGGTTTCGTAGTTGACGATGCCGTTGAGCTTTGACTTGAGCCTGTCTTTGAACACCGTCGACTGCAGACCGACCATGGCGCCGCCGAACATCTTAGGGTTCAGTCCAAGTTCCTTCGCAGACTGCACCAGTCCAACCGAGCTCAGCGGATAGGAGCATGCAACGACCAGATCAGCGTTGGCGGCTTGCAGCGCACGGATAATCGGCGAGAAGTCGGTCGTCCCCGGCGGGAAGGTCTTGTCGTAGATGATCTTGAAGCCGTGGGCCTTACTGTTTTCGCGGGCGCCATCGCAGGCATTGCGCGCAAACTCAGCGTCCTCGGAGGTCAGCGCAACGGTTTGCGGCTTGGGATTCTGCGCCGCAGCCGCTTCGAAGAAACCTTCAGTGAACGCTTCCCGCGGCTTCTCGCCCGTCGGCAGCATCGAGAAATATCGCGGATAATGGAATTCCGCGTTTATATCGAGCGCGAAAAACCCGACGAAAACCTTGTTCTTTTGCATGACAACCGGCATCGCCGGTGCATTCAGATTGGTCCCATAGGGACCCATCACAATGTCGACTTTGTCAACATCGAGCAGCTTCGTGTAGATGCCTGGGACATTCGCCGGATTGGATTGGTCGTCGTAATGGACCAATTCGACCTTTCGGCCGAGCAAACCGCCCTTGGCGTTGATTTCCTCTTGCCAGATCTCTGCGCCCAGCAGGGCCTGCTTGCCGTTAGGCGCCAGCGGACCGGTGAGAGCCATACTGAAGCCGATTTTAATTGGCTCGCCGCTCTGCGCGGTCGCGTTAACGGTCGCGGCAGCAAGCCCGACGGCAAACACCGCCGCCCCAATCCCTACGGCAACACCGCGTCGTGTCACGCGATCATTGCGATAACCCATGGCCGTTCCTCCTGAGTAGCTTTTTTCGATTTACGCACCCTGGCTGGCCGCCCGTTTTCGAGCTTTGCGCGACAGCACCGCGCGGGACAATGCCCTGCTTCCGGGGTCATGAAAAGGGCGCAAACGGGGGAGCGTGGCAATCTGCCCCGGCCTGGTCGCGGCCCTCTGAAAGCCTGAAGTTTAAGACTTGCGGCGTGCCTGTTTGTTGAGCATTACGCATTTGCGATTTCGCTCCGCATCGCAACGAGCTAGACTGAACCGTCGTGACCAGACAGGCGCGGGCCTACGTACCAAACATGCTGGCACTGTCCGTTAATGGAAATCATTACGAGGCCGACGTCGAGCCCGATACGCCCCTATTATGGGTGCTGCGCGACACGATCGGACTCACCGGCACCAAGTACGGTTGCGGCATCGCCCAATGCGGCGCCTGCACCGTACATATCGATGGCGTCGCCACGCGCTCATGCCAGATCCAGGTCGGCAGTCTCGGCGGCAAACAAGTGACCACAATCGAGGCGCTCACCCAGAATGGCAAGCTGCACCCGCTGCAAAAGGCCTGGGTGGAGCACGACGTGCCACAATGCGGCTACTGTCAGAGCGGTATGCTGATGACGGCGGCCGCCCTGCTCGCGCAAAAGCCCAAGCCGACGGACGCCGACATCGATGCAGCAATCACAAATATCTGCCGCTGCGGCACCTACCAGCGTATTCGCGCCGCGATCCATGCGGCGGCCAGCGAGTCTTAGTAACTGCATGAACTTTGCGCGCACCGTCGCAACCGTTCTGATCCTGATCTGCACCGGCATGACACTCGTTCCGGTTACGGCGCCGGCCGCGGAGCACGTAGACCTTCTGCTGATACTGGCGGCCGATGTGTCGCGCAGTGTGGACAGCACAAAATTTCAGCTCCAACGTGACGGCTATGCCGCCGCGATCTCGGATCCGCGTGTGCTCGACGCCATTCGCTCGGGCCGCAATAGCCGCATCGGGCTGACGTTCGTCGAATGGTCCGGCGTCGGCGCACAGCGGGTCGTGATCGATTGGACAACGATCAGCGACGCAGAATCGGCGAAAGGCTTCGGCGATCGGCTGCTGGAGGCGCCGCGCTCGTTCGCCGATCGGACTTCGATTTCAGGCGCCATCGAATTCGCCATGGGGCAGTTTGCTCGCGCGCCTTATGACGCGCCGCGCCGGACTATCGACATCTCCGGCGATGGCACCAACAATGCAGGCCGCGACGTGGTTTCGGTACGCGATGAAGCGCTGGCGCGGGGGGTAACCATCAACGGTCTCGTTATCCTCAGTGATACCCCTCTGGTCTGGAATCCGGACCACACCAACCCGCCGGGCGGCCTCGACAACTATTACCGCAACAATGTCGTCGGCGGTCCGGGCGCGTTTGTGCAGGTCGCGCAAGATTTCAATTCGTTCGGCCAAGCCATCGTCAGGAAGATGATTGCGGAAGTCGCGCAGGCGCACGCCATCCAAAAGCTTCGCACTTCACAGCGATAACCGAATCGCGGTCATCATAGGCGGCGGCTCTCACGAGGTATTCCGGCCAGCGATTGTACGCGGCAGGGCGGGTTTTTGCCCTTATACAGCAGTCATTTGAGTGGGACCCTGGCCACGAAAGCGACACAGATGCCGGGCAGGTTTGCAGCTCAGCCGTCAAACCGTATTATTCGGACGACTTAACCGAAGCACTCGGAACACACCTCCCGTGACCGCAGCTACTGGCTTGAAGCGCCTCGCGATTGCCGTTGCTGCCGTGATCGCGGCGGTGTTCGTGACGTTGGTTGTACTGTCCTTCCTCATTCCGGCTTCTTCGGTACGGGATGCAGTCGCCCGGGAGATACACGCCGTCACCGGGCTCGACCTGATACTCCGCGGCGAGGTCTCGGTGTCGCTGTTCCCTTCCGGCACGGCAACCTTCCATGATGTATTGCTCGGCGACGACCGTCCCGGTCAGCCAGCCGTATCGGTCGAGGAACTAACCGCGCATCTACGCTTTTTCCCGTTGTTGGCCGGCCGAATTGAAATCGCCGACGTAATGCTGGTACGGCCAACTATCACGGTGGCATTCCAGCCCAGCGGCCAGTCAAATTGGTCAGGCTTAGCTCGGTCGCTAGCGCGCGCGCTGGAGCCCAATCCCGGCCGCACAACATCCTTCTCGGAGATCGGTATCCGTGATGGCGTCGTCCTCGTCCGCAGTTTTCACGCCGGAAAGGAAACGACTGACCGCCTCGAAGGCGTGGAATTCCAGCTTGCCTGGCCGTCGATTTCGCGCAGTTTCGGCGCCAACGGGCATTTTGTGTGGCACGAAGAGCCGATCGAAGCGAGCCTGACGCTCAGTGACTTTCTTGCCGCACTCAATGGCGACCGTTCCGGCGTCAAGCTCCGCCTGAGTGGCGCTCCGCTGAAAGTCGCCTTCGACGGTGCCGCTAGTAACGAGCCGACGTTGAAGGTCGATGGAACGCTGAGCGTGGAGTCTGCCTCGCTGCGCGACGCGCTTCGTTGGGCGCACGCGAGAGAGCTTCCGTTCGGCGGCTTCGGACGCTTCACATTGCGGGCACAAAGCAGTCTCGCCGCCGGGGTCGCTTCGCTTTCCGGAGTCAACGTCGAGCTCGACGGCAATACTGCAGAAGGCGTGATTACACTGTCGACGGATCAGCGTACGGTCCAGGGCACGCTTGCGGCCGACGCGCTTGATCTAACGCCATACGTATCCGGGATTCACATCCTGGCGGCGAACGAACGGGCTTGGGATCAACTGCCCATTACGCTCGATGGCATGGCCGACTTTGATCTCGATCTTCGACTCTCTGCCGCCACCATCAAGATAGCGACCGCGCAATTGGGGCGAACGGCGGCCGCTGCCACCATGCGTAACGGCAAGCTCGACGTGGCAATAGGAGAATCGCAAGCCTTCGGTGGCATAGCCAAGGGCTCGCTTGGGCTTGCCAGCGCCGCCGGCGGCGTTACGGTGACCTCGCACGTGCAGTTTGTCGATGTCGACCTCGAAAGCTGCCTCAGCCAGATTTTCGGCGTCAGGAAGCTCGAAGGCCGCGGCAACATGGCACTCAACGTCGAGGGTTCCGGTACGTCCGTTTTGGCGGTGACCAGCACGCTGCACGGCTCCGCAAACCTCACCGCCCACAACGGCGCCGTTGCTGGAATCAATGTCGAGCAATTGCTGCGCCGGCTTGAACGCCGCCCGCTGTCTGGCAATGGCGACTTCCGCACCGGACGCACGCCCTTCGATAAATTCGCGCTTGGTCTCAAAATCGAGCAAGGCCAAGTGTCGGTCGACGACATGCATCTGGAAGGTCCGACGGTACGGCTCGCCGTCAACGGCCAGGTCTCGGTTCCCACCCGCGATCTTGATCTCAAGGGAGTCGCCACGCTTGTCTCAGGCGCAACCTCCAACCAGTTCGATTTGCCGTTCGTTGTGCAGGGACAGTGGGACGATCCGATCATGCTGCCGGATGCGCAAAGCCTGATCCGCCGTTCCGGCGCTGCCGCGCCACTTCTCGACGCCATCAAAGCCCGTAATGCCGGCGCCGCCGTGCGCTCGGTAATCGATAAGCTCCTCGCCTCTCCGAACGGCTCGGCGCCTGCAGCAAAAAATCGAGATTAGTTTCCGCCGACGCCGCCAGGTACACGCGCGGTCGATCAAATCCTGCCCGCACCTCTCGCGCCGGTGATCTTGGCCAGCAGGGAAGCCGCGATCACCGCAACGCCGACCACGGCAACCATGATGCTGCAAACGGCATTCATCTCTGGTTTCACGCCAAGGCGTACTTCCGAATAAATCCGGATCGGCAACGTCGTCGCGCCGGGACCGGTGGTGAAGCTCGCGATCACCAGATCGTCGAGCGACAGCGCGAATGCGAGCATCCAGGCGGCAGCAATTGCCGGCAGGATCAATGGTAAAGTCACGGACATAAATGTGCGCGACGGCGTGGCGCCCAGATCCATCGCCGCCTCCTCGAGGCTCAGGTCGAAATCGACCAGCCGCGATTGTACGATGACGGTCGCAAAGCACATCGCCATTGTCGTATGGGCAATGGCGACGGTCCAAAAACCGCGATCGACCGCGATCGCGACGAAAAGCAGCAGCAGCGACAAGCCCGTGATCACTTCCGGCATGACCAGCGGCGCGTAGATCATTGCAGCAAACGCAAGCCGGCCGCGGAAGCGCCCGAAGCGCACCAGCGCCAGCGCGGCAAGCGTTCCCAACACGGTCGCAACGCTTGCCGAAACCAACGCCAGACGGATGCTGATGAATGCCAACTCAAGCAGCGGCGCATCGTTGAAGAGCTCCGCGTACCAATGGGTCGACCAGCCGCCCCAAACCGCCACCAAGCGCGAGGCGTTGAACGAATAAATCACCAGAACCGCGATTGGCAGGTAGAGAAAGGCGATGCCGAGCAGAATTGCGGCAACGTTAAAAGCGGAAAGCCTGCGCATCTTACTCCCGCTCCACCGCGCGCATCGCCTGGTTCTGATAGATTACAATGGGCGTCACCAAGAGGCACACAAGCACGACCGCAACCGCGGAGGCGGCCGGCCAGTCCTTGTTGCTGAAGAACTCGATCCAGATGGTCTGACCGATCATGGGCGACCGCGAACCGCCAAGCAGGTCGGGGATGACGAATTCTCCGACAATCGGGATGAAACACAGAAGCACGCCGGCAATGATTCCGGACATCGACAGCGGCACCGTCACCAGCCAGAAAATCTTCCAGCGCCGGGCGCCGAGATCGGCAGCCGCCTCAAGCAGTGATTCGTCCAGCTTCTCCACCGTCGCATAGAGCGGCAGTACCATGAACGGCAGGTAGGAATAGACGATACCGATATAGACGGCCGTGTCGGTCGAGAGCCACACCGGCGGCTCCCGCACAATCGAAAGCGCCATCAGGACTTCATTGAGCGGCCCGTCGCGCTGTAGGATGTTCATCCACGCATAGATGCGGATAAGCAGCGACGTCCAGAACGGCAGGACTGTCAGGACGACGAGGATCGCCTGCCAGCGCCGCGGTGTGCGCGCGATCGCGTAAGCAATCGGAAACCCGACGACGAGCAGGATGAGCGTGGAGACCGCGGCGATCTCCAGGCTCTTTACATAGGACAAGAGATAGAGCGGGTCGGAGCCGAGCAGGATGTAATTATCGAATGAAAGCTCTCTAAAAAAGGCGATGAGGCCGTGCCAGCCGGCCGCAACGTCCAGAACCGGGATGTAGGGCGGCTGGGCGATTGCGGTCTGCGATAGGCTGATCTTGAGCACGATCAGAAAAGGCAAAAGAAAAAACGCCAGCAACCAAGCGTAGGGAACGCGCACGATCAGCTTGCGTCCCAGGGAGAGCCCCCGTTCTCGCCTCATGGCGTTCTCCCTTGGTCGTTGATAGGCAACGACGGCCCCCTCATTGCGTCAGCAACATTCCACTCTCAGGCGGCCAGATCAGCCACACCTCTTCACCCAAGGTCAGCGCGCGCTCGGCACGGCCACCAACGTTGGCGAGCGCCGTCTTGATCACAGCACCATCGCGAAGGCGCAGCTTGTAGATCGAAATGTCACCGAGATAGCCGATGTCGACGATTTTGCCGGCGACACAATTGTCGGCACCCGGCAACGGCGGCTCGCGGGTGATACGGACCTTCTCAGGCCGCACGGCGACCCATACCGTCGTGCCGGGTGCGGCATCCGCTTTCACCGCTACGCGCAGATGGCCTGCCGCCGTGCCCTCAACACTTAAAGCATCTGCTCCTACTCGGCCTTCAAACACATTGACATCGCCGATGAAGTCGGCGACCCAGCGTGAGTTGGGCTGCTCATAGATCGCAGCGGGCGGCGCGACTTGCATCAGTCGGCCGCGATCCATCACCGCAATGCGATCGGCGACTGTCATCGCTTCGCTCTGATCGTGAGTGACAATGATGAAGGTGAGCCCAAGCTTGCGTTGCAATTCCATCAATTCGAATTGCGTTTCGCCGCGCAATTTCTTGTCGAGCGCGGCCATCGGCTCGTCGAGCAGCAAAACGCGCGGGCGCTTGACCAGCGAACGCGCGAGCGCGACGCGCTGGCGCTGGCCGCCGGACAGTTCATGCGGCTTGCGGCGGGCGAAGCGTTCGAGTTTGACCAAAGCAAGCATGTCGGCGACGCGGCGCGTAATTTCCTCTTTGGGCAAGCCCTCCTGTTTGAGGCCGAAGGTGATATTGGCCTCCACAGTAAGGTGCGGAAACAACGCGTAGCTTTGGAACATCATGTTGACTGGCCGCCGATAAGGCGGCACCGGAGCAAGATCGATCCCGTCAAGAAGCATCCGCCCCGAATTCGGCCGCTCGAAACCCGCGATCAGTCGCAACAACGTGGTCTTGCCGCAGCCCGAAGGGCCGAGCAGAGCGAAGAATTCGCCGTCGTAAATATCGAGCGACAGATGATCGACGACCGCAACGCTGCCGTAGCGCTTCGTCAAAGTCTCAATGCGCAGCACCGGACGCAGTTTCGGGTCTGTCCAGGGCGCGAAATCCCGCTTTGATGCGACGCTCGGCATTGCCCCAAACAGCCGCAGCCGGCAGAAAACTGCAAGAGTTTTTCTAGGGCTGTCCCGACTGATGAGAAGCTTCAGCCGGCGGTTCGGCGTTCGCCGCCGATCGTCAGTCGGCTACCGGATCGGCGAGCGACGTAAGCAGGTCGGTTTCGTCGCCGCCTTCGCCGGCATGCTTGCGCGGCTCCGGACCGTAATAGTCGCCGAGCTGCACCAGAGGCCGCGGCTGCGTGATGATCGAAACCAGCCGGTCATAGATCGACTTCGCCGAAACCGGCTTGACCAGATATTCGTTGACCCCGAGTTTCACGGCTTCCACCACGCGCCAGCGCTCGCCGTGTCCGCTGAGCATGATGATCGGCACGTCAGGCACCGGGAAAACACCGGGTGAGCGCACGATGCGCACGAGTTCGGCGCCGCTCAACAGCGGCATCTCCCAGTCGAGGATCACGACATCGGGGCCGACGGTGCGAATGGTATCGAGGGCAGAGATCCCGTCGGGTGCTTCGTAAATATCCTTGATGCCGCAATTGACCAGCAGATTGCGAACCGTCTTGCGCATGTACTGATTGTCGTCGACGATCAGAACACATAACCCGGCAATGAGATCGCCAATCTCTTTCTTGGACATCTTCGACGACATGGCTTGACTGCCTCGGCGGTTCCGCGGCGAAGGGCCGGCGCGGCGCGCATCAGATCACGGGGCGTCTTGCGGGTTGGTAAAGGCGGCCGTGGTCGTCGGCCACGCTTTTCGTGTTGACGGCCTGCACACCTTCCGACGTGGTGAGCATTCAGTTAATGTGGCGCGGCGCGCTCGCCAACAATGGCTGCGCGTTAGCTGTTCGGCTGAGCCATGAAGCGTTCCAGCGCGCTTCGCTCACTCTCCAAAAAACGCAGGCCGAGCTTTGACCGGCGCCAGAGCACGTCCTCCGCGGTTTGCGCCCATTCCTTGATCATCAGATAACGCACCTCTGCTGCTGTAAGATCCGCGCCAAAGCAGGTGCCGAGATCATGCAGCTGCGTAGCGGTTTTGAGCACGTCTGCGACGCGGGTGCCGTAGGCAGCTACGAGCCGGCTGGCATGGTCGTCGGTCAGAAACGGCCATTGCCGCCGCGTGCGCGCAACCAGCACCGCGGCACCGTCATAGACAAAATCGCCGCCCGGCAGCGGGCTGTTCGCGGTCCACGGCCGCGAGCGCGGAAAAAAATGTGACAGCCGCGCAAGCGTGTCCTCGGCCAGACGCCGGTAAGTCGTAAGCTTGCCGCCATAGACCGTCAGCAGCGGCGCGTTGCCACGGCTTTTGTCGAGAACAAGCGTGTAATCGCGTCCGATGTCCTGCGGTTTACGCGCGCCGTCGTCGTAAAGCGATCGAACGCCTGCGTAGGCCCACACCACGTCGGCAGCGCCAATCGCAGAGCGGAAATATTCGTTGATGACGCCGCAGAGATAATCGATCTCCTCCTTCGAGGGCGCGACTGCCGCGGGATCGCCGGCAAAACTCTGGTCGGTCGTGCCGATCAGTGTGTAATCGTGCTGAAATGGAATCGCGAACACAACACGGCCATCGGCCGCCTGCAAAATGTAGGCGCGGTCATGATCGTAGAGGCGCGGCACCACGATGTGGCTGCCTTTGTCCAACCGCAAACGCCGCAGCGGCACTTGTTGCAGCACCGTCTCGGCAACTGTCTCCACCCAGGCGCCGGCAGCATTGACCAGCACCCGCGCGGTGACGACGTCGCGGACGCCGCGCGAATTGAGAATAAGGCGCCATACATCGCCGCGCTCGGCGCGCGCGCAGCGCGTGCGGGTACGGATGACCGCGCCACGCTCGGCGGCGTCGATCGCGCTGACTACGACAAGCCGCGCATCGTCGGCAAAGCAATCGGAATATTCGTAGCCCTGATGGAAGCGGCGCTTGAGTGGCAGGCCGGTCTCACCGGTGACGAGATCGACCGGACGCGTGCCAGGCAAAATCGTTCTGTGCCCGATCAGGTCGTAGAGAAACAGACCAAGCCGCAACACAATCGGCGAGCGGCTCGCAGTATCAAGCGGCAACACGAAGCGCAGCGGGCGAATAAGATGCGGCGCCGTCCGCAGCAACACCTCGCGTTCGCTGAGCGCGGCGCGCACCAGGCGCAGCGCGCCATGTTCCAGGTAGCGTAGGCCACCGTGGATCAGCTTCGAAGATGCTGACGAGGTGCCCGAGGCGAGGTCATTCTGCTCGAACAGCGCGACTTTCAGCCCGCGTCCGGCAGCGTCCCGGGCAATGCCGACGCCGTTGATGCCGCCGCCGATAATCGCAAGGTCAAAATCGGTCACTGATTCTCCTTTGCCAGCAGAGTAGCAAATCCGGCGTCTCTGCTTACCTCAATGCAGTGACCTGGCCTGGGTCCACGGATGGGCGATGATGCCCTTCCGAACAGTTTCAGGAGCCGCGCTATGGATTTCAGCGATCGTCACATCGTGATCACCGGCGGCACCGGCGCGTTAGGGACCGCTGTGGTCGAAGCGCTCGTCGCCGGCGGCGCCGTGTGCCACGTGTCGTGCGTTGACGAGGCCGAAGCCCAGCGTTTCCGGCTGCGCGACAACAAGCAGGTCGTGCTGACCGTTACCGGCAGCCTCGCCGATGAAAAAGGGATTACGCGGCTGTACGACGGCGTTGGGCCGCTCTGGGCTTCAATCCACATCGCCGGCGGTTTCGCCGCCGGACCGCTACGCGAAGCAAGCATGGCGACGCTACGACAACAGATCGACATGAATTTCGTCAGCTGCCTGTTGTGCTGCCGCGCCGCAATCAACGCCATGATCACCGCCCAGGGCGGGCGCATCGTCAATGTCGCCGCCCGACCCGGCCTCGAATGGCGGACCGGCGCAGGCATGGCCGCCTATACGGCCAGCAAGGCCGCGGTCGCAGCGCTGACAGTCGCGCTCGCCGAGGAAGTCGCGAAGGATGGCATTCTCGTCAATGCCATCGCGCCCTCGATCATGGACACACCGGCCAATCGGGCGGCCATGCCCAAAGCCGATTACAGCCTGTGGCCTAAGGTCGAAGAAGTGGCAACAACAATTTTGTTTCTTGCCTCTCCTGAAAACCGCGTCACCCGCGGTGGCGTCGTGCCGGTGTACGGCAAATCCTAATATCCCGGCCACAGTCCCGGCGTCGCCAGTTCGAGCACGTGTCCGTCCGGATCGCGGAAGTAAATGCTCTCGCCGCCGCGCGGCCATTTGATGCGGCCTTCGATTGCGACGTCCGCTTGCGCTAGACGTTCTTCCCACGCGGCAAGTTCATCAGCGGCAATTGAGAAGGCCATGTGCACGGGCCCGTGGCCATCGTGCGGCGGGAGCGTGCCGCCGGGCAGTTGCACGGTCTCGAGCGAACCGCCGCGTAGAAACAGCAACAGCACGCCGCGCCCACCGACGTCATAAGCGCACAGCCGCTGATCGCGGAAGATGCTGTTGAGCCCGAGGATTTGCTCGTAGAACGGACAAGCGCGTTCGAACGCGTCGACATACAGCGAGGTTTCCAGAACGCCGAGCAGATCGGGCATAACAGCACCTATTTCGTCATTCCGGGGCCGAGCGAGGCGAGGAGCCCGGAATCCATATTCGCTAACGCCTGGATCATGGATTCCGGCCTCGCCGCTGTGTGGCGATCCGGAATAACCAGGACGAGATTTACCCCGAAACCGGGACGACTTCGCGCGCCGGCGAGCGCACCAGCCGGGTCACGCCGGTTGAGGCAACGACCACATGCTGCTGCGCGTAGGCCTCGTGGTTCTCTTCGATGTAATCGAGATCGTAGAGGTAATTGACCATGAGGCCGTATGATTGTTCGAGCGCCCGCTCGGAGGTATCGGCGATCCAGTTGAGCCGCTGCAGCCGCGCGCCGTTGCCGAGATGAAAGCGCGCGACTGAATCGACCGGCAAGCCGCGCCGATTACGCGCACGCACGTAATACCAGGCGGCGGCACGCATAATCGGCTCGCCGATGACTTCAACCAATTGCTCGTCGAGCCACCAATTGGGACGGTCGAGCGCACGGAGCGCTTCACGATCATCCGTGTCGATCGCGATCGAAGCTTCGTTGGCGCGTTCGCGCTTGAGCCATTCGGCAAAATTCGGCGCCGGCGACAGCGTGACGAACGTCGAGATGCGCGGCCATTCGCGGCGGACTTCCTCCACCACCTGCTTGATGAGGAAATGGCCAAACGTCACGCCGGCGAGCCCGCGCTGGCAATTGGTGATGGAGTAGAACACCGCCGTGGTCGCGCGCTCCGGATCGACCGTCTCGCGCTTGTCCGAAAGGATCGGCGCGATCGCATCCGGTATTTCGCGCGTCAGCGCGACCTCGACAAAGATCAGCGGCTCGTCGACCAGCGCCGGATGAAAGAAGGCGTAACAGCGCCGGTCCGGCAGGTCGATGCGCCGCCTTAGATCTTCCCAATCTCGAATCTCGTGCACGGCTTCATAGCGGATGATCTTTTCCAGAATCGAAGCCGACGTCGACCAGTCGATCCGGCGCAGGACCAAAAAGCCACGGTTGAACCATGACGAGAACAGGTGGACGAAATCGTTATCGATCACAGCGAGATCGTCGCGGTGGTCCATGGCGTCCATCAGCTGTTCGCGCATATGCACCAGGGCGGCTGTGCCGCCGGGCGCCAGATTGAGCCGACGAAAAAGCTCGAGCCGGCGCGGTTCGCTGGCGCGGTGCAGTTCCGCTGCATCATCGGCGGACTGCGACTGTCGCCAGGCCGCGATCGCGGCCTCGATGCGCACGTTATCGTAGCCGAAAGTGCGCGCCAATGACTCGAAAAAGGCGACGCGCGGTCCGGTCGTCAGCGCGGCATAATCGGCCAGAATTTCGTTGGCGAGCGCTACACCAGAGGCCTCGCCCCGGCCGGAAAGCAGCGCCTCGCACAGCTCGATCAGCCCATCCAGGCGATCGCGGGCCGGCTCACGGCGCTCACGCCGGATCAGGGCGCGGCTGCGGTCGGCGATACTTTGCAGCATGTCGCTAAAGAAAGAGGCGTTCACCGCAACCATTGATCGATCGACCCGTCCGCACCGGCAAAAATAGAACTAATGATCGCAACCAGCGATGACAAGTTAGCGAAACCCAAGGTTTGGCGAAACGCATGGTTGAGCGAAACGCATAGCCCGTAGACAAACGCGCGCCGCTTTGTCAGTTAACCGCCGCGGCGCGACTGCCGCGAAGCGGGAGGAAGTAGTTCATGTCAGGTCCTTTGGCCGGGTTGCGCGTGCTGGAGCTGGCCCGGATTCTGGCTGGCCCATGGGCCGGGCAAATCCTGGCCGATCTCGGCGCCGACGTGATCAAGGTCGAGCGCAAAGGCGCCGGCGACGACACCCGCTCGTGGGGCCCGCCCTTTGTTCCCGCCGCCGACGGCTCACATCTCGGCGCCGCCTATTTTCACGGCACCAATCGCGGCAAGCGCTCCATCGAGCTTGATTTCGAGAGCGAAGAGGGCCGGCGGATCGTCAAAAAACTTGCCGCGCGTTCCGACGTGCTGATCGAAAATTTCAAGGTTGGTGGCCTCGCCAAGTTCGGCCTCGATTACAAAAGTCTCGCACCGGAAATGCCGCGGCTGATTTATTGCTCGGTTACCGGTTTCGGTCAGGACGGTCCTTACGCCAGCCGGCCCGGCTACGATCTGATGGCACAAGGGATGGGCGGCTTCATGGATCTCACCGGCAATGCCGAGGGCGAGCCGTTGCGCGCCGGAGTGCCGGTGTCCGATATTTTCACTGGCGTCTATTCGGCGGTCGGCATTCTTGCCGCACTGGCGCGACGGGAGAAAACCGGGCGCGGCGGCTATGTCGATACGGCGCTCGTCGACTCGACCGTCGCCGTCCTTTCCAACCAGGCGCTGAATTATCTGGTCTCCGGCAAGGTGCCGCACCGCATGGGCAACGCGCACGCCAACATCACGCCCTATCAGGTGTTCCCGGTCGCCGATGGGCACATCATCATCGCCAGCGGCAATGACGGCCAGTTTGCCAAGCTGTGCGGCGTGCTCGGCGAACCGGACCTCCCCAAGCACCCGAACTACATCGACAACGAAGCCCGCCTCGCGCATCGCGCCGAACTGATCGGCCAACTCTGCGCGGCCACGGCGCGCATCCCGGGCGCCGTGCTTCTTGAAAAGCTCGAAGCGGTCGGCGTACCGGCGGGCCCGATCAACGATCTCGGGCAAGTGTTCGCCGATCCGCAGGTCAAGCATCGCGGCATGAAGATCGAGCGCCCAAGCGCCGCCGCCAAGGACGGAAAAATTCCGGGCGTGCGGACGCCGATCGTGCTCGACGGCGCGCCGATGGCGGCGGAGCGCCCCTCGCCGCGTCTCGGCGAACACACCGCCGAAATTTTGCGCGAGATCGGCGAAGGATAATTTCATCCCGCCCCGCGAAGCGGCAACGGCTTCGCAACTTAAGCTCAGCTCCCCCAACCCACAGATAACGGTCAACGCACCACTCTAGGAATTGGTGAACTTAGGCGGCCGCTTCTCGATAAAAGCGCTCATACCCTCTTTCTGGTCTTTCAGAGAAAAAGCGGCATGCAACGCTCTGCGCTCGAACAAAAGACCTTCGGCCAGTGCGCTTTCATAGGCGCGGTTCACACATTCCTTAATCGTCATTGTAACCGGCCGCGACAGGCGTGTGATTTGGGCCACCGTGCGAATAGCTTCGTCAACGAGTTCGGACACCGGAACGATCCGTGCCACAAGACCAGCGCGTTCAGCTTCGGTCGCATCCATGATTCGGCCGGTCAGACACATTTCCATTGCCTTAGACTTGCCGATGTATCGCGGAAGGCGTTGGGTTCCTCCGCCGCCAGGCGGTATCCCGACCGTCACCTCAAGCTGCCCAAACTTTGCATTGTCGCCCGCCAGGATGAAATCGCACATCATTGCGAGCTCGCACCCGCCGCCGAGCGCATAGCCGGCAACTGCGGCGACCACCGGCTTACGGCAGGTCGACAGGCGTATCCAGTTTCCGGCATTGAAATCCTGAGCAAATACCTGCGCGTAGGAGGTGAGCTGTGCCATCTCCTTGATATCGGCGCCCGCGGCAAAAGCCTGGTCATTGCCGGTCAGCACCAGCCCGCCGATCGCGTCATCGGCTTCGAATTCGTTCAGTGCGCGCCCGAGCTCATCGATCAAGGCTACGCAGAGCGCATTACGGGCGGAAGGACGGTTCAGCCGAATGAGGCCGACCGCGCCGTGTGTTTCCGTCGAGATGAATGTATAGGACATTTGGCTGCTCCTTAGGCAATCGCGAGAACTCGGCGCACGCATCTGCAGGAATACTCCCATCGCTTCGCGTGCAAGCAATGTTTGAGCGGTCCGAATGGCATTTGGGTTTGGACAAATCGCCGTGGCCGCGCAGGGACGCCCGCACAGGTCGAGTGATCGGGCCGTGTCGTTAGATCAAAGCGAATGCGCTTCGATAGTAAACACCGTGCGCCGTTTACTGTCGTCGCGCGGCCATGGCTGCGCAACGTCCGACGGCGCAACAGCTTTGGTCGCCATTTGAAAACCGGCCGACGGGCGCGACTTTTCTCATGGTCGCTTCGAAGCCAGAAGCAATCAGGCCGGCCGTTTTTGCGACCTGCTCTCGGATGGCCCAGCCCATTCGGTCACGCAACGTTCGAGGTCCCTGAGATTGCTATGCATCTGCTCAAGGGCAAAACCGAGGGCGAAGAAGCTTTCCGCCGCGTCGCCGGGAAGACTTCGCGTCAGACCATCGCGACGGAGCGCGGCGATCCCGGCGGCATAGGCGGCAAGTGCCGTTTCCGCGGCGTCGAGCGTTGGCGGTCCGTTATTCGCCCGCAGCGCGGCGGCGCTGGCACGCAAGTAATCGGCCAGGGCAACGCCGACATGCTGCAGCGGCGATTCAAGCCGCCCGCGCAAGGTCTCGGGCAGCGGACTGAGTGCCGCCCTGCCAATCATCACCAGGTCATGGCGTAATCGCAGCAGCGTCCGCAGCAGCGGCCCGGTGTCAGGCCCGGCGATGAGGCGCGTCGACCGCTCTTGCTCGGCCTCGGTCCCCATCGCATGGAGTTGCTCCAGAGCTTGCCGGATGCCGTCCTGAATACGGTGGAGCGAATCCAGATCGAGACCTTGCGTCAAGCCCGCCAGCAGCTGGCCAAGAACGCGCGCCATTTCATCAAGCGTGCGCGCCGCCGCCACGGCGACCAGGCGATGGGCGTTTGCCGGGAAGAGGAGAAACGAGACAACGAGGCCGGTAACGCCGCCGAGCGCAACCTCAATGACGCGATCAAGGGCCGAAGCGACCGGACTGACGTGCGTCATGATCGGAATCAGCAGCACGATGATCGCGGTGATAGGCGCGGTCGAAAATCTGGGGTTTATCGCTCCGATAAACGTGAGCGGCGCCACGGCCAGGGCGAGAACCATGAGCAGAGCGATTTCGCTCGCGTGCGGAATGAGCACAGCGATGGTGCCGCCATAGATGGCGCCGCCCAGTGTCCCCAAGAGGTAATCTACGGTTGCCTTCAACGACCGCCCGACGCTGACCTGCGTGACGATCACAGCCGTCAGGACCGCCCACAACGGCAGCGGAAGTTGCAACAATTGCGCAAACACCAGGGCGACGAGCGCGGCAATCGTCACCCGGAGCGAAAGCGTCAACTGCGCGCGGCGGTAACGCACAAAGACGCGCAGTCTGGTCCAAAGTCTTGCGGCGGTACGACCCACGTTCCCGGCCCCGGTGCAGCGAATCTGGGTAAAGGGTAATACTTTCTTCTCCCAACAAAAATTGCCTAACGACCGGCGACGCTGGCTTGTCCTTATAAAAATTGCAGGTACGCGATTGCGGCGTCTGGAATGTAGAACTGCGCTCGGTATGAAAAAATGGCGCTGCGGAATAAACGAAAAACCGCCGGGCTAGGCCGGCGGCTCAGCTCTTGAGTGACGGTGGATAAGAAAACGCAGTCTTATTTGAAGCTGATCGTCGCGACCGCGGCCTTAACGCGCCGATCCGGCCACGGAGCGGCCTTGTTCGGTGCCTTGTCGCCGTAGATCATGGTGCCTTGCCCCTTCTGCAGCGTGACCTGCCCATGCTTGGTGTTGACGGTAACCTCGCCGTCAAGCACCAGCACGCCGTAGCCGCCGTCTATATAACCTCCCCAAACCGTCGTGCCGCGTACGCCGAGCGTACCGATCGGCGTCTCAATGGCAACATTGCCGCCGGTCGGACCTTCGATCTTGCCGCCGACGAACAGGAAGGCGCCTTTGACCTTCATGGACAGCACGCCACCCTGTTTGTCGGGATTGTAGACAAACTTGTCGATGACGAGGCGACCGTGTTCGCCGAGCGTGACCTTTGTGCTGTCGGCAAGCGTTGCTTCCAGGCGAGCCGCATCGCCGGTCTGGATGTGATCCAGAAACAGGACGTCGCCCTGGGCTGCGAGGTTCCGCTTCTGCGGCCCTTGGGAAGCATCGGCCTCACCTTGCAGCCGATCGACCAAGCCGACTTTCTCCGGCGCCGCAACGCCGTTGTGAATAGGCAACGCGATCAATGCCACGGCACCGATCAGAAACGTACAAACTTTTCGCATAGGTCCTCTCCTGTTTAGACTACGCAACGTGCAGGGCGGCTTTGATAGAAGGAGGATTCCAGGGCATGCCGAAGTTGCGTTTCCACGAACGCACTAAGCCGACACATTGCTCGATCGGCTGAGGACGCCCGAACACATATCCCTGACCGAAATCACATCCGAGCTCTTGGAGGATGCGGGCATCCTCGACCGTCTCTATCCCTTCAGCCACGACGCTCATTCCAAGCGACTCCGCGAGCTGCAAGATATTCCTAACAAGGCAGAAGTTGACGCCGCCCTCGCTTAATCCCTGCACGAAAGAGCGATCGATCTTCAACGTGCTTGCCGGCACATTGCGAACCGCCAACATTGTCGAATAACCGGTGCCGAAGTCGTCAATGGCGACGCGGAATCCGCGGCTGCATGCCACGTGCAAGGCGCTGCGCCCGGTTTCGCAGGCGTGCAGCAGCCCAGCCTCCGTCAACTCCAGATGAACCGCGCTGGCGGAGATCCCGGCTTGATCGGTGATCTCGGCCAGCCGTTTGACCAGCATATCGTCGCCGAGATCGTGTGCGGAAACGTTCAAATTCATGTGGAGCCGATCGACATTCTCGACGTTCAAAAGCGCAACCTTCATCAGCATCGGAAGGTCGCGCGCGATTGAGCGCATGCAGTGCAGCGTCAGGTCGGCGCTACGGCCGTTTGCCTCGACGATCGGAACGAATACCAACGGCGGAATGAAGCCGCGCGTCGAATGCTTCCAGCGTGCGAGCGCCTCGAAGCCCACCAGCTTGCCGTCCGACAGACGGATGATCGGCTGGTAGTGGGGTTCGATCTGGTCGCCGTTTAGGGCGTCGTCGATTTCGCGCTCAAAGCGCAATACGGCAGCGGCCGCATCGACCAGAACGGGGTCGCGCCAAAAGTGGGACGACACATCAAAATCGGGACCGCCGGCCATCATTGACAGGGTCGCGCGGAAGCGGTCAAGGACGACGCTGAGAACCATCCGCATGATCGGGTCCGCGTTCGCCATGCGGCGCTCCAACTGAGCCGCCGTGATCGGCAGAACGACACAACCTTCGAGGGCCCGTACGCTGGCGGAACGTGGAACTCGATCGACGATGGCCATTTCGCCGATGATGTCGCCGGGCCCGCGTACGGCAAGCACCCGATCGCTGCCGTCGCGTTCGAGCACGACTTCCACATGTCCTTCTTCAATCAGGAACGCGGATGTCGGAAGGTCCCCCTGACGGAAGAGATATTCCTTCGGCGCCAACTTCAGCAAGTACTGCTCCGCACGCCATCGCAACCGACGATGCAATACACAATTCTGCGTACCCATCTCCCCTTAACCGGGAGCTAATTTTGAGAGCCGACAATGATCGATCAGGGCCAAGTCTGGAAATGACCAATGAAGCGTCGATTGCCATCAGACAAATGGACCGATCATGCCTAACGACACAACAATGCGATCCCGGCTAATCCGTCTATCGCCTTCGGTCTCCGGCGCGTTGATCATTGTCGCGCTGGTCGGCGCGGCTTGGTTGGAACCATCACCGTTCGAACGATCGCGTCTGGCGATGTTCGATTCACTGCAGCGGGTCTTTCCATGGAACTCGCCCGACATGCCGGTCACCGTCGTCGACGTCGACGAGACGAGCCTTGCCCGTTACGGTCAATGGCCGTGGCCGCGGTCGGAACTCGCCGCACTGGTTGATCGCTTGCGGGAACTCGGCGCCGCATCGTCGGCTTTCGATATGGTCTTCGCGGAACCCGATCGGACATCTCCGGCCGACGCGATCGCGCGACTGCCGAAGGCGGCGCAAAATGAATTGAAGAGCGCCGGTATCGCATTTCCCGACAACGACGGAACCTTCGCGGCCGCGATCGGCAAAGGCGGCGTCACGCTGGGATTCGGCTTGATCGCAACACCGACGCCGCGACCGGTTCGGCCCAAGGCAAATTTCGCGATCATCGGTGGCGATCCGGCGACGAACATTCCGCAATTTGCCGGAACCGTTCTCAACATTCCGCTTCTTGAAGATGCCGCGGCAGGTCTCGGCAACATGAGCATCGTCGCCGGCGCCGATGAAATCGTGCGCCGCATGCCGCTCGTGGCACTGAGCGCCGGCCAGGTCGTGCCGTCGCTTGCTCTAGAGGCGCTTCGTGTCGCGACCGGCGCGCCGACCGTGCGGCTGCGGCTCAACCGCGCCGGTGCAGATGGCGCCGTCGAAAGCATGACCGTTGCGCTCGGCGACATTGAGATACCGCTCGATCGCAAGGGTGCGCTGCTCCTGCATCATCGCCTGCCAAGGACCACAAGTGTGGTGTCCGCCGCGAGCGTTCTCGACGACTCAGCCGACGCGACGCGCGTTCGCGCCAAGATCAAAAATCACATCGTTTTCATCGGCACCAGCGCCCTGGGACTGGCGGACTTGCGTCCAACACCGCTGAACGCATTCGAGCCGGGCATCAATCTCCAGGCAGCCGCCGCTGACCAAATTCTTGCCGGCCACTTTCTGAACCGCCCGGCGATTGCCGTCGGGCTCGAAATGGTGGCAGCCGTGATCGCCGGCGCATTGCTTCTTGGCTGCCTGTATCGTTTCGGGCTTTGGGCGGCGACAGCGACTGGCGCGATCTTGCTGCTTGCGATCGGCGCAGCGACGGTCGTGGCCTTCCGCTTCTACAGCCTGCTGATCGATCCGGTCCTGCCCGCAATGACGGTGGCCGCGACGTTTTTCGTTGCGAGCTTGTTCGATCACTTCCTGGCCAAACGCAAAGGCGCGTTGCTCGCCCAAGCGTTTGCGCAATACCTGTCTCCCGATTTGGTCAAAGAATTGTACAAGAACCCGGATCAGGTTCGGCTTGGCGGTGAAGATCGGGAGATGACATTTCTGTTCACCGATCTTGCGGAATTCACGCGCTTTGCCGAGGCAGCTGCGCCAGAGCGGCTGGTGGCGACGCTTAACGCCTATCTCGATGGGCTTTGCCGCATCGCCACGCGACACGGCGGCACGATCGACAAGATCGTCGGCGACGCCGTTCATGTGATGTTCAACGCACCGCTGGCCCAGCCCGACCACGCTTCCCGCGCCGTCGCTGCCGCGTTCGAAATGCGCAGGTTCGCTGACGAATTCGCGGCGTCGCGGGCGCGCGAGAACTTGGTTTTCGGGACGACCCGTATCGGCATCAACACCGGCCGCGCCATTGTCGGAAACTACGGCGGCGCGGCGCGGTTCGACTACACGGCGCACGGCGACGCGGTTAATACGGCGGCGCGACTTGAGGTGACCAACAAAGTATTCGGAACCGCGATCCTCATATCGAGGTCTACACGAGACGCGGTCGCCAATGTCAGAGCGCGGCCACTCGGCAAGATAAATCTGCGCGGGAAGGACGAAATGACTGAGGTATTCGAACCGCTCGAAGACAATCATCCTGCCGCCGGTTATGCGGATAGGCTGAACGGAATTCTTGAGGATGCGGAGCGCGATCCTGGTGCCGCCGTCGCCGCGCTTGATGTCCTGATCCGCCGGCATCCAGATGACAGCGTCCTTCGCGTCATCCGCGATCGTATCGATTGTGAAAAAGGTGACGTACGCCGGGTCGCATAACCCGCGCGGCGGATCAATTCATCGTCGTCGGCAGCCGATAGGCCCGCTTGGCGGCGTTGAAGAACAACTCGGCCTTGTCAGCGGCGCTATAGTTTGCGGCGAGCTTCTTGAACGCGTTCCACATCACGCCGTAACTGTAATAGCGCTTGTCGACCGGGAAGTTGCTCTCGAACATGGCGCGCTGCGGGCCGAACGCCTCGATACAGGTCTCGACGTAGGGCTTCCAGATCTTGACCAGATCGTCCGACGACGGCGGCACCGGCAGCTTCTCGAAACCGAAGCCGAGGAAATGCATGCCCATGCCGCCGATCTTGACGACGACATTCTGGCATTTAGCGAGGTCGCGGATGTTGCGCTGCCATGCCTTGAAGACTTCGTCGTGTTTCCCGGCGTAGACCCCGATGCCGAGCGGACAACCGATGTGATTGAGCACAATCAGAGTATCGGGATAGGCTCGCGCCAGGTCCGTGAGTTCGGGAAGTTGCGTGTGGTAAAGCAGCGCGTCAAAGGAAAGCTGGTAGCGCGCAAGCCGCGCAAAGCCTGAGCGGAACTTAGGTTCGAGCAGGAGTCCCTTCGGAAAATCCATCGGCGTCGATTTGATCGATTTGTCGGCATCCCACACCGAGCAATACCGAATGCCCTTGAAGCGCTCGCCGGCGGCGCGCAGATGCGCCTCAAGCAAGGCGTCGACCCCAGCGCCCATGAAAAGGTTCGCAAAGCTGACAATGCCGGCGCAGATCCGCGCCGGGCCGTACAGACCGCTGGCGCTCATCGCAGCAATGCCGTTGACGAATTCGCTCTCGCCGATCGGCGCGAAATTCGGATCGCCGTCGGCGCGATACATCGAGTCGCACTGCAGGAACACGGTGGCGCGGACGTTGTGGCCGCCGGCGTCGATGTCGCCCTTGATATCCTGAAGCAGATACCGCGCGCCGCCACGCTCCCACAGATGATGATGCGGATCCAGGATCGGCATCGCCGGATCGATCGGCTCTTCGCGACGTTTGGCGAGCCAGTCCTCTCTGATGTCAAACAAGACCTTCTTTTCGGTCTCGGTCTCGCCGATCTTTACCCCCAGCACGTCCATGACTTAAGTTCCCGCAAAAAATATAAAGTTCTTGTTGGTTTCGTGGGCGCAGCATCGCGAACTTAAGCCGGCGGCGCACACCGATCCAGCTTTATCCCCAAATGCGCGCGGCCGCCGGCGCGGCGTAACGGCCTGCCGCTTTGCCGGGAGCCCGGCCCGCCACTTTGAACGCGACCAGCAGTGCGCGCTGCAGGGCGGCAAGATCATACGGTTTCCGCAACACTTCGAAGCCCTCGCGCACCGCTTCCTGCGCGCTCGAACTATAGCCGGTCGTCAACAACACAACGATGCGCGGAAAGCGCGAGCGCAAAAACTTCGCGAATTCCAGACCGTTCAATGTCCCGGGCATCAAAATATCGGAGAACACCAGATCAATATCGTGTTCGCGTTCGATACGATCGAGACCGTCTTGCGCGCTCATCGCCACTTTCACCTTAAAGCCGAGGTCGGTGAAGTAGCCGCGCGCAACCTCAAGCACTTCGGCATTGTCTTCGACCAACAACGCGGTGCCGGCCGGTAGCCCGGCCGCGATGGTGGGTGACGGTTCCGGCAATTGCTCCAGCGATTCGAAGCTCCGCGGCAGGAACAGCGTGATCGCCGTACCGCGCTTGCTGGTGCTGGTGATGGTCGCCGCGCCACCGGATTGCCTGGCGAATCCATAGACCTGAGAAAGCCCCAAGCCGGTGCCCTTGCCGACATCTTTGGTGGTGAAAAATGGCTCGAATACGCGCGGCAGCACATCCGGCGGGATGCCCTCGCCGGTATCTGCGACCCTGATGGCGACGAACTCGCCGCTTAAGCCCTCTTCGCTGGCATTGCCGCGCAACGCGATCGGCTTGGTCGTGATGGTCAAGGTGCCGCCGGACGGCATGGCGTCGCGTGCGTTGACGGCGAGATTGAGTAAAGCAAGTTCAAGCTCGCTCGGATCCACCTTCACCAAACATGAGCGCTTGGAGGGCAGCACGCGGATCTCGATGTCGCCGCGCAGCGAGCGGCTCAGCATTTCCTTAAGCTCCGGCAGCCAAGCGGCCAAATCGATGACGCTCGGCTGCAGCGTCTGCCGCCGCGAGAACGACAGCAACTGGCGGGTCAGGCTCTCGCCGCGTTGGGTAGCGGTGGTGATGGCATCGAGGAGCCTCACCTGTTTTTCGTCGACAATATCCCGGCGCAGCCGGTGCACGCTGCCGCTGACGATCATCAGCAGATTGTTGAAATCGTGGGCGACGCCGCCGGTCAATTGGCCGATCGCTTCCAGCCGCTGTGCCTGCCGCAGCGCGCCTTCCGCTACTTCGCGGCGACCGGCCTCCTCATAGAGCCGCCGGGTGCGCCGCAGCGCCACCCAGAGCACGGCGAAGATCAGAAGTGTGGCGGGCAGACCGAAGATCAAATGCACCGCCATGCTCGACAACCATTCGGCGCGCAGCGCAGCAGTGGTCGTGCCGGCAAGCGCGTAGGCCGGGAAACCCGGCAGCTTGCGAAAGCCGAAGCGGCGTGAAATGCCATCGATGTCCGAATTGGCGGTATATAGACCGTGATCGATGCCCTGGGCGATCGTGCTTCGAAACGTGCTCGCCGGACTAAGCCGCCGCGAGCGATCGTCGAGCGCGGGAAAACGGGCAAGATAGGCGCCGTCATCGCGGATCAGAGCATAGAAGCTGCCGGGCGTCCGCCCGATCAGCTCATAGAAGTCCTCGAAATAGCGCGGCCGCACCGCAACGGCGACGACGCCATTGAATGAACCGTCCGGCGATTCCAGGCGGTGCGACAGAACAAAGAAATCGCCGCCCATGCCGGGCAGCCGCGGCGAGCGCACATCGCTGAGATACGTTCCAGCACGTTGCGGTCCTGAGCCTTGAGTTCCAGGACCTCGCGCGCCGTCGCCCTCATCGCGCTGAACTCGGAAATAATCGCGGTCTCTGAAGCCTTTATCGGCGGGGACGGAAACCAGCGCGCTCGACACCAGCGGCCGGCCATCGCGATCGAGTATCATAATGCCTTGTAGCTGCGGCATCGTTGCGACGATGCCGGCGAGGCGTTCGTGCAAACTCGGCTGATCGATGCGAATGTCGTCGTCCGACATGCCGCGCGCGATCTCGTTGACTTCGGCAAACGTGCGATCAACGGTTTGAAGAACCTTGAGCGCCTGCTCCTGCATCACGTCGAGCGAACGAACAATACGCTCGTCGGCAACAGCGTGAATTTCGCGGTAGCCGATCCAGCAGGCGTAAGCGAACATCGCCGCCGGCAAAACCACCGCGGCGACCATCATGGATTGCAGCAGGCGAGTGGCCGATTCCCGTGCGCTGCTCATCGACTGCCAAGCCTCGGGCGGTTGAGCCAAACTCCGGCGATTCAGCGGTAGCGGAGTGTTCCACAGTTTAGCAAAATGAACGAGGCATGAATTCGCCGCCCCTGATTGCAATTTCGTGAGGACATTGCCACGGCGGAGCCCGAAAACGGCCGTATTTAGCGGTCGGGCGAGTTGCGCCGTGCCACTGTCATCATTGTCGGCGGATCACGGGCGCGCCGAGCAATCCGGATCGCTGGGGCGCAAGACTCCTCGCAATAACGAGACTCCTCGCAATAAAAAGCGAAAAGACGGAGCGGTCACTCCGGCTTGAAGTCCATCGCCACGCCGTTGATACAATAGCGCAGGTGCGTTGGCGGCGGCCCGTCGTCGAAAACGTGGCCGAGATGACTGCCACAGCGGCTGCAATGCACTTCGGTGCGCGCCATGCCATAGCTGTCGTCGGTTGAGGTTTCAACCGACCCCTCGACCGGATCGTTGAAGCTCGGCCAGCCGGTGCCGCTTTCGAACTTCCTCTTCGACGCGAACAACGGCTGCCCGCAGCCGGCACAGTAAAACGTCCCCGCGCGTTTCTCATAGTTCAGCGCGCAACTGCCTGGCGCCTCGGTGCCGTGCGCGCGCATGACCCGAAACTGCTCGGGCGTCAAAATCTTGTGCCATTCCACGTCGGTGTGGGTCACTGGGTATCGCTTGGTGTCCGCTACTGTTTTGCTGTCCATGGTCTGACACCCGTCCGATGCTGCAAGGAACAATCGTAAGATAGTAACGAATGTCATCCAATGAAAGAAGGCGCCGCATAACCGTCACCGCGGGAGCGAAGCCACGAAGCGATTCAGCCTTCGCTTAACGATCGGATTGCCCCGCGGAGCGTGTCATCGGACCGGTCACTTCGGGCGGGACCCGTTCACCCGGCATTCGATTTTTAGTCCATCTGAGCCCGTTTTGTGCCGCCGCTGAAGCAGGACATACCACCGTCATTGCTTCCAGCAACCTCGCCGGACTGCACGCCGCGAGGCCGCTGACTCGGCAGCTGCGGCAGCAATGAAAGCCTGACGAGACGATTAATTCTTAACTTGTTTTTTTGTTTCAACGGTAGGCAGGTAGGCTCGCGAGACTGGAACAAACAAAATTAATGATCTAAAATAGCGTATACGTCGCGTAAAGAGACTGTTCCCGCTGCATGGACGCGCCTCTCGTCAAAGTACTTCGTTTCTCTACGGAAGATTTTCCGGAGCGTAAACGCATCGACGCCTACCACGACGTCTATAGCCGCGTCATTGAGAAACACGACATTGAGCCGTTCGGCGATCGGCCATTTCGTTTTGCATCATCGATGGTCAGCTTGCCGGCCTTGGGGCTGGCGTCGTCCATCAGATCGCCGTGCCGACGGACCCGAGGTCCGCAGCATCTTGATAGCGATGATGTCGTCCTAGCTACCGGCCTCAGCGGTCGATGTTTGGTTCGGCAGCTCGACCGCGAGGCGATCCTTCGCTCCGGCGACGCAGTTCTCACCAGCTGTGCCGATTCCGCCGATGTCCTTATTCCGTCGACGTCCCGCTTCATCAGTTTACGCATATCGCGTTCGATTTTAAGGTCGAGGGTTGCTGATCTCAATGCCCGCCTATCGCGCCGCATCCCGCAAGACAACGAGGGCCTGCTGCTCCTGACCGGCTACGTCCGCGCAATCGCGACCGCCGAGACGCTGACAAAGCGGGGCGTGCCCAAACTCATCGTTGCTCACGTCTATGATCTCGTTTCATTAATCTTGGGCGCTACCGGCGACGCCCGCGAGCAGGCCGACAAAGGCGGCGTGCGTGCTGCCCGGCTTAGCGCCGTCTTGCGCGAGATCGATTGTCGCAGCGGCCAGGCGGATTTGAGCGCGAACAACATAGCTGCACGGCTCGGCGTTACGCCGCGCTATATCCATCTCCTGTTAGAGGAAACAGGCCGCAGTTTTACCCATCATGTCCTGGCGCGGCGCCTGGAAAATGCAGCCGTGCTGCTGCGCGACGCACGGTCGCGCGATCGCAAGATCAGCGACGTTGCGGCCGAAGCCGGTTTCACGGACTTGTCCTATTTCAATCGCGCGTTTCGTCGCCGGTTTGGCGGCACGCCTTCGGACCTGCGCGATGCCGCACGCCGAAATTCCAACCGCGACGGTTAGTGCGGGTATCCGGGCGTAACCGTCCGCCCATGCTGGCGTTGTGACGAGCTGCATCGGCGCGTCGTGCGATCCGGTTGACGAACCGCGCCGGCAGATGAACGATCCCTGAGACCTCTGGTGCGCTTCGCCCTGGATCATCATGGAGCCTGCATGCTGCCTCCTTCCGCTCTGAAATCGATGAACGTCCTGTTCGCCACGCCTTGCTACATTTCGGCGGTGACGATGAACTATGTCGCCAGCATTTTCAGCATGACGCTCGATGCCGGCCACCTCGGCCTGCCCTGCACTTTACATCTGCACAGCGAAAGCCTGATCCCCCGCGGCCGCAACAAGATCGTCATCAAATTCCTCGCCGAGCAGCACTTCACGCATCTGTTCTGGATCGATTCCGACGTCGCCTTCAGCTCGGATTCGGTTTTTCGTCTGCTGCGGGCGGATCGTGACGTCGCCGCCGGCGTCTATCCGATGAAAGCAATGAATTGGCCCGCCGAAGGCCTGCCCGGCGGCATGACGGAGAAAGAATTCGAGGTGCGTTACACTGACTACCCGTTCAATCCGATCCTGCACGGCAACGCCCGGGTCAGCGAATACGCGGATACCGACGGTCTCGTCGAAGTGGCCGAGGCGCCGACCGGGTTCATGGTCATCAAGCGGCACGTTTTCCTCGCTATGATGCAGCGCTATCCCGAGCTCAACTATGTGCCCGACGGACCGCCGAATCATCCGCAAGCTCACCTGCACTGGCGGTTCTTCGATTGCATGGTCGACCCGGATTCGGGACGTTATCTCTCTGAGGACTTCGCCTTCTGCCGGCGCTGGCGCGACATGGGCGGCAGAATCTGGGTGGATCCGTCGTGCAAGCTCGGGCATCTTGGCCAGCATATGTTTCAAGGTAATTTGGCAGAAAGCCTGCGCGTTCAGGGCCGGTGGTAAGGGATTTCTGTTTGATCTCTCATCGTTGAATCGCGAACAGTGACCGAATTACAACGACTTATTAATAATTCAGCGGATTTCTTTTTAGGCACATCTGACTTCATTCCAGTCCAAGATCGCCGCAGCAGTCCCGGCTACCGTACCTATCGGGATGGGTTCGGGCGGCAACATGAGATCAGCTCACGGACGGCCTGCAGCTGCTCCGGATCCGCTACCGATTCTGTTGCGTTATGCGCCGTCAATCGATGCGCGAGCGCGGCTGCTGGCGGGCACCATGCTCGGCGGCGGATCGCTACGCGGTTTGGCGCTTGCCGCCGGGATGGCGACCGTCTTTGGCGTCTCGCCGGCCTTTGCGCAATGTTACTCCACCGCGACCGGCATCGCGGGGAACTGCACGGCGGTCGTGCCGACCGGCGCGAATGCCACGGCGCTCGGCTTCGGTGCCACCGCTGTCGATGCCCAAGACACTGCCCTTGGCAACTCCGCCGTTGCCAAGGGCGGCGTCGCGACCGCGACCGGGTGGTCGTCATTCGCGAACGGCGCTTCCGCGACCGCGACTGGTGCGACCGCCACCGCCAACGGCAACAACGCGACCGCGACCGGCCAGACCAGTTTCGCGAACGGCGTTAACGCGACCGCTACGGGCTGGAACACCAATGCGACCGGCGCCAGCGCGACTGCGACAGGCGCCGAGAGCGTCGCGAGCGGCGCCAGCGCGACCGCAACAGGCAAGAGCTCATTCGCGAACGGCGCCAACGCGACTGCAACAGGCGTGACCAGCATCGCGAACGGCGCCAACGCGACTGCGACCGGAGTCAACGCAAACGCGAGTGGCGCCAATGCAACCGCAATGGGCGTCACTGCAAAGGCCAATGGCGACAGCGCCACGGCTATAGGGACCGCTGCAAACGCGACTGGCCAGAACGCAACGGCAATGGGCGTCACCGCAACTGCCAATGGCCTGGCCACGACGGCAATCGGCAGCAGTGCCAATGCCACGGGATTTTTCGCCACTGCAATCGGCGTGGTCAGCACTGCAAACGGCAACAGTGCCACCGCCATCGGTGAGACATCGACCGCTACCGGCGGCAACGTGACTGCACTGGGCGCGGTGAGCACAGCCAACGGCACGAACGCGACGGCGCTCGGCGCCCATGCCAACGCAATCGGCTCTCAGGCAACCGCAACCGGTTATCTCAGCTTTGCAAATGGCGCCGACGCGACCGCCCTTGGCGATAAGAGCATCGCCAACGGCAGCACGGCGACGGCGATCGGCCAGGCCAGCAACGCCACCGGCGTCGACACCACGGCGCTCGGCCACGCCAGCGCCGCGAACGCTACGGGAGCCACGGCGGTCGGCGTCGGCAGCACCGCATCGGGCACGCAGAGCGCGGCGTTTGGCAACCTGAGCACCGCGAGCGGCCGCATCGCTGCGGCGTTCGGCGCACTCAGCACCGCGAGCGGAGATTTCAGTGTGGCCGCCGGTGCGAATTCGCTGGCTAGCGGCACGTCATCGCTGGCGCTCGGTAACGGCGCGCAGGCGACGAACACTAACGCGATCGCCCAAGGCACCGGCGCACAGGCGACCGGCGTCAACGCCATCGCCATTGGCACCGGTGCACTCGCCACCGGCTCGGTTGCGGTCGGCAATGGCGCCTCGGCGGCCAACGGCGGCGCGGCATTTGGCGATTTTTCCGCGGCGACCGGCGGCGTCGCGAACGTGTCGTCGGCGACCGCGATCGGTAACTCCGCCAAGGCAACCGTCGCCAATTCGGTCGCGGTCGGACAAAGCGCCAGCGTCCTCGCGGTCAACGGTACGGCGATCGGCGCCGGGGCAACGGTGCAGGCGGGCGCCACCAACGCGGTGGCGATTGGGCAAGGTTCCGTCGCAACCGCGCCGAATTCAGTGTCGTTCGGCACGTCGAGCAGCCCGCGGGTGCTCAGCAACGTGGCGCCGGGAGTCAACGCGACCGACGCGGTCAACGTGGCCCAACTGCAGAGCGTCGCCAGCGGGATGTCGTCGCAGCTAGGCGGCCTGCAAACGCAGATCAACCAGGCCAATTCTGGCGTCGCGATGGCGATGGCGATGGGCGGTGGCTTTTTGCCGGACAACAAGAGCTACGCGGTGTCCACCAATTACGGGACCTTTGCCGGGCAAAACGCGATGGGGCTGACCGGCCTTGCGCGGATCACCAACAACGTAGTGGCGTCCGGCTCGATCGGATTTTCTCCGGTCAACAATACCAACCAGTTCGGCGGGCGTGTCGGATTTCAGTGGGCGTGGTAGATTGAATATCCTGGCCAAAGAGTTCGCGAACAGACGTGATGTGGCTTCTTCGAACAGCGACCGCGGCCGCCGCCCTCCTGCTACCTCTGGCCGCCATCGCGCAACAGCCGCAACCTGCGCCGCAGCATCCAGCACCGCAAGCGCCGAGCGAATGGGCGAAGCTGCCGCACATGCAGCTTGACCGGCAATTCGCCGGCCCACTGCAGGATACGATCGTGCAGCGCTGGCGTGACCCGGCCGACGGCACGATTTGCTACATCTATCTGCCGATCACCGCAGCGCACTCAGCGCCGATGCCGAGCGGCTACGTGCAATACGGCGCCAATACCATCGGCACGATCTCATGCTTCGCCGAGGCAAGACGCGCGCGCTAGGGCAGCTTATCGAAGCCTTCGCCGAAGCCCTTCAGGCTCATCGGAAAGCCGATGCCTTCTTCCGGTGTCTGGAAAATGATGAAGGTCGAAGTTTGGCCGTTGCGAAACTGATCGATCAGCTTGTCGTCCATCACCACCTCGGCGACGCAGCCGTTCGGCAGGCAGCGCACGAAGCCGGCGCGGCCGACATCGTTGTTGTCGATCTTTAAGCCAAGACCCGACGGCAGCAACACGCCGAGCGGAGCGACGACGCGCATTAGCCGGCTCTTTTGGTCGGTGGTCTTGAGCACGATGACCGTCAGTCCGACATTGGGCCGGTCCTCCGCGGTGACACTTTGCATCAGCGCGCATTGTTCGTTCTGCGCACCCGGAGGTGTGTCGCAGCGGATTTGCCAATCGCCATGAATCGCGCGCACGGCGCCTTGAGCGAACGCTTCGCCCCCGCCCGCGGCGAAGAGCGCAATCGCAAAAGCGGCGCCGCCAAGCGCCGTGGCCAATGGCCGCAGCGCGCGACCGACAATGCGAAAGGCCATCATCGTTTTCCTTTGCCTGCCTACGGCCGCGCCGCCGCCCCTGTTACCGGCCTGCCCATTCGGCACGAATCACTCAGCGCACGCCGGTTGCCGCGCGGGCCTGCCTACATGGCAAGCCCATGCTGTCAAGGTCGATGAAAATCAAGCCATTGTGGCCGCGCGAAGGAAGCGAAATTGAAGCGTCCGGCAGCCTTCGGCTGGGCTGCGGATAGACCTGCGCAGATGGTCAAGAGTGCATTGCGGTACCGCGTGATTTGTGGTTTGAGGGGTTTGACCCCCGCCGATGCCCGTCAAGGATAAGACCGTGGCACAAACCCGTCGGCAGCAGGCAGCGTCGGGCCGGCGCCGTCGCGCTGCAGACACGCATTTTTTGCATGTTTCGGACCGCGCGACGCAGCGTGACGAAGCTTGTGTGACTGAAGCCTGACTGAGGGACGAGGAGCCGAGAAACAGATGCCGCAGTTCTCACGCCTGACTGCCATTGTGTTGACGCTGGGCACCGTGCTCGCGAGTGCGGGGTCGGCGCTCGCGGGTGTCGGCCAGCCGACACCCTGGCAGCTTGGTCTTCAGGACGCCTCTTCCCCGGTTATGGTCGACATCGTCTGGTTTCACGATTTCCTGGTCTGGATCATCAGCGCCATCGCGCTCTTCGTCCTGATCCTGCTTGCGATCGTCGTACTTCGCTTCAACGCCCGAGCCAATCCGACCCCGTCCCGCACCACCCACAATTCGCTGCTTGAAGTCGCCTGGACCATCGTGCCGGTGGTCATCCTGGTGGCGATTGCGGTGCCCTCGTTCCGGCTCCTGTTTCTGGAGCTCGACGAGCCGACTGCGGACCTGACAGTGAAGGCTACCGGCAAGCAGTGGTTCTGGAGTTACAGCTATCCCGACAACGGCGACTTCGAGTTCGACTCGCTGTTGGTGGCCGATAAAGATCTCAAGCCGGGCCAGCCGCGGCTCCTCACGGTTGACAATGAACTGGTGGTGCCGGTGAACAAGGTTGTGCACGTGCTGGTCACCGGCGCCGACGTGATCCACTCCTTCGCCGTGCCGTCGTTCGGCATCAAGATCGATGCGGTTCCCGGCCGTCTCAACGACACCTGGTTCAAGGCGACGAGCGAGGGCCTGTTTCACGGTCAATGCTCCGAGCTGTGCGGCAAGGACCATGCCTTCATGCCGATCACGGTGAAGGTCGTGAACGACGCTGAGTTCAACGACTGGGTCACCAAGGAAAAGAAGAGCGCCGGTCTCGATAGCGCGCCGCCGACCGCACTCGCGGCGACCAGCGCACCGACGCGGTAGACTAAAAACGCGATAAACTCAAAAGCCGAAAAACACGCGCCCAACGCAGGACCTGACAATGGACACGATGACACACGCGGCACACGGCGATGACAACGGACACGCCATTCCGCACGGCTGGCGCCGTTTCGTCTATTCGACGAACCACAAGGACATCGGCACGATGTACCTGGTGTTCGCGCTGGTCGCCGGCCTGATCGGCGGCATTTTCTCGATGCTGATCCGCGCCGAACTGATGTTCCCCGGACTGCAGATTTTCCACGAGACGCATTATTACGATGTCATCGTCACCGCGCACGGATTGATCATGATCTTTTTCGTGGTCATGCCGGCGATGATCGGCGGCTTCGGCAATTGGATGGTCCCGCTGATGATCGGCGCGCCGGACATGGCGTTCCCGCGCATGAACAACATTTCGTTCTGGCTGCTGCCGGCGTCATTCGCTTTGTTCATCGCCTCGATGTTCTTCGAAGGCGAGCCGGGCGCCAATGGCGCCGGGACCGGTTGGACGCTCTATGCGCCGCTGTCGACCTACGGCCATCCCGGCCCGGCGATGGATTTCGTCATCCTAGCGCTGCATCTTGCCGGCGCCTCGTCGATTCTTGGCGCCATCAACTTCATCACCACGATCTTCAACATGCGCGCCCCCGGCATGACCCTGCACAAAATGCCGTTGTTCGTGTGGTCGATCCTGGTCACGGTATTTCTGCTGTTATTGGCGTTGCCGGTACTGGCCGGCGCCATCACCATGCTGCTCACCGACCGAAATTTCGGCACCACCTTCTTCGATCCGCATGGCGGCGGGGATCCGCTGCTGTTCCAGCATCTGTTCTGGTTCTTCGGTCATCCCGAGGTTTACATCCTCATCCTTCCGGGCTTCGGCATGGTCAGCCAGATCGTGGCGACGTTCTCGCGCAAGCCGGTGTTCGGCTATCTCGGCATGGCCTACGCGATGGTCTCGATCGGCGGCATCGGCTTCGTCGTGTGGGCGCACCATATGTACACCGTCGGCATGTCGGCGAGCGTGCAGGCCTACTTCATCGCTGCCACCATGGTGATCGCGGTGCCGACGGGGGTGAAGATCTTCTCCTGGATCGCCACGATGTGGGGCGGCTCGATCGAGTTCAAGACGCCGATGCTGTGGGCCATGGGCTTCATCTTTCTGTTCACCATCGGCGGCGTCACCGGCGTGGTGCTCGCCAATGCCGGCGTCGACCGGGTGCTGCAGGACACCTATTACGTCGTCGCCCACTTCCACTATGTGCTCTCACTAGGGGCGATCTTTGCCATCTTCGGCGGCTGGTACTACTGGTTCCCGAAGATGACCGGCTACATGTACAGCGAATTTGTCGGCAAGCTGCACTTCTGGCTGACTTTCATCGGCGTCAACGTTGCCTTCTTCCCGCAGCACTTCCTTGGGCTTGCTGGCATGCCGCGCCGGATCGCCGATTATCCCGACGCCTTCTCGGACTGGAATTTCATCTCCTCGATCGGCTCGTACATTTCGGGGATCGGCACGCTGGTGTTCTTCTTCGGCGTGGCGCAGGCCTTCATGCGCAAGGTGCCGGCCGGGGCCAATCCCTGGGGCGCGGGCGCCACCACGCTCGAATGGACGCTGCCGTCGCCGCCGCCCTTCCACCAATATGAAACGCTGCCGCTGATCCGATGAGCTTCACCGTTTCGCGCGTCGAGCCCAGCATCGCGGGTGTCGGCGATTATCTGGAGCTGATGAAGCCGCGGGTGATGTCGCTCGCGGTGTTCACGGCGCTGGTCGGCCTCCTGATCGCGCCGATCCATTTGCATCCGGTCATTGCGTTCACGGCGCTGATCTGCATCGCCGTCGGCGCCGGCGCCGCCGGTGCGCTCAACATGTGGTACGACGCCGATATCGATGCGCTGATGGAGCGAACGGCGGCGCGGCCCGTTCCTGCCGGACGCATAGCGCCGGGCGAAGCGCTCGCTTTCGGCGTCACGCTTGCGGTCGGCTCGGTGGTGGTGCTTGGCCTCCTGGTCAATGTGATCGCAGCCGCTCTGCTCGCAGCGTCGATCGGGTTTTACGTCTTCATCTACACGATGTGGCTCAAGCGCTCGACGCCGCAGAATATCGTCATCGGCGGCGCCGCGGGTGCACTGCCGCCGATGATCGGCTGGGCCGCGGCAACCGGCAGCGTCGGCATCGAGCCGGCGCTTCTCTTCCTCATCATCTTCTTCTGGACGCCGCCACACTTCTGGGCGCTGGCGCTGTTCCGCTCCGAGGATTATGCGCGCGCTGGCGTGCCGATGTTGCCGGTGGTCGCAGGCGAGCCGGCAACGCGGCGCCAAATTCTGTTTTACGCGCTCATCCTGGCGCCGCTCGGTGCTGCGCCATGGTTTCTCGGGTATGCCGGCGCGGTCTACGGCATTGTCGCAGTCGTGGCAGGCGCTGCTATCGTTGTGCTGGCGTTTCGGCTTCACGCCGAACGGAAGGGCTATGCTGCCAGCAAGCGGATGTTCGCGTTTTCGATCCTTTATTTGTTTCTGCTGTTTGCCATGCTGCTGGTCGATCGGGTTGCCACAGAGCTGATCGGCTGGTCGGTGGCATGATGACGGACATCGTAATGAACGAGGAGAAGCCGGAACCCGGGGTCAGATTGACCGAACAGCAATTGCGCGCGCGGCGCGCGCGCTCGATCGCCATTGCCGTTTCGCTTGGCGTACTCGTGGTGCTGTTCTACATCGTGACGCTGGTGAAGGGGCCCGGAGTGCTGGTTCGTCCGCTATGATCAGACAGGCCGATGAGCACTGAAACGCCGCATACGCCACCGAAGCTCCGCCGCGATGTCATCGTCGCCTTCTGCTGCGGCGGCTTGGTGGCGTCGATGGTTGGACTGTCGTTCGCGGCCGTGCCGTTCTATTCATGGTTCTGCCGCACCACCGGCTACGGCGGCACGACCCAGGTGGCGAAGGCTGCCCCCACACAAACTTCCGATCGCACAATCACGGTGCGCTTCGACTCCAACGTGGCGGCGGGATTGCCGTGGCGGTTCGAGCCTGAGCGCAGAACCATCGAGGTCAAACTCGGCCAGGTCGTCACGGTCTACTACGCTGTCACCAACGAGGCGGCACGGGTGACCGCGGGACAGGCCGGTTACAATGTCAGTCCGTCAACCACCGGCATCTACTTCGAGAAGATCAACTGTTTCTGCTTCACCGAACAGACCATGAAGCCGGGCGAGAAGCGCGATATGGCGGTGGTGTTCTACGTGGATCCGAAGCTCGCCGAGGATGCCGAGCAGAACGGCATCAAAACTATCACCCTCTCCTACACCTTCTATCCGGTGCACGTACCGGACCAGGCGGCGGCAGAGGGGGAAACGCCGGCAAAATCCGGCCGTATCTAGAGGCAACAAGGCGGCGCGCCCTTTAAGGTCGCGCCAACGTGGAGACGACGACGATGGCTGATGCCGCACACGCCAAACCGCACCACGATTACCACCTGGTCAATCCCAGTCCGTGGCCGGCGATCGGCGCCGTTTCCGCATTCATCACCGCGTTCGGGCTGATCTTGTGGATGCACAGCATCGTTGCTTATGCGCCGATCATTCTCGGCATCGGCGGCATCGGCGTCGCCTACACCATGATCGGCTGGTGGCGCGACGTGATCCACGAAGCCGAAGTCGAACACGACCACACCCGCGTGGTGCAGATCTCGCACCGCTACGGGATGATCTTGTTCATTGCCTCGGAGGTGATGTTCTTCGTTGCCTGGTTCTGGGCCTATTTCAACACTGCGCTGTTCCCCGCGGAACTGAAAGACGTGGCGCGGACGGCGTTTCTCGGCGGCGTGTGGCCCCCGAAGGACATTCACACTTTTGATCCGTGGCACCTGCCGCTCTTAAACACCCTGATCCTGCTCACTTCGGGCACGACGGTGACCTGGGCGCATCACGCGCTGCTCGAGAACAACCGCAAGGGACTGATTTGGGGTCTCGTCTGCACTATCGCGCTCGGCCTTACCTTTACCTGCGTGCAGGCCTACGAGTATGCGCATGCCGCGTTTCACTATTCGGGCAACATCTACGGCGCCACGTTCTTTATGGCGACCGGATTCCATGGCGCGCACGTCATCATCGGCTCGATCTTCCTGATCGTCTGTCTGTTCCGCGCGGTCGCGGGCCAATTCACGCCGACCCAGCACCTCGGCTTTGAATTCGCAGCCTGGTATTGGCACTTCGTTGACGTAGTGTGGCTGTTCCTGTTCGCCTGCATCTATGTTTGGGGCGGCGGCGTGCCGCTGCCGGAATAGTGAAATTCGCGGCGCACACTCGACACCAGCGGCGAGCATCGGCCTGCTCCCTCCCCCCTTGTGGGGGAGGGTAGGGAGGGGGGTCGGGAGGCGACGCGAGAACGTCGACACCGGCATGTTACCTCTCGACCCCCACCCCTACCCCTCCCCACAGGGGGGAGGGGAACGCGCGGATCGCAGAGCATGACCGAAAAAACGATCGACACGCTTTCAGGCTCGATCCTCACCGGATTGCTCTGTGACTGTCCGCGTTGCGGCGAGGGCAAGCTGTTCCGCGGATTTTTGACCTTGCGTCCGCGCTGCGAAGTTTGCGGACTGGACTACGGCTTCGCCGATGCCGGCGACGGACCGGCGGTCTTCATCATCTTGTTCGCGGGCTTCATCGTCGTCGCCGCCGCACTGATCACCGAGGTCATCTATCGGCCGCCATTCTGGGTGCATGCAGCGCTATGGCTGCCGCTCATTCTCATCGTCACGCTCGGGCCGCTCCGACCCATGAAAGGGCTGCTGATCGCGCTGCAATACCACCACAAGGCCGCGGAGAGCCGGTTCGGCGCAGGCGAGCCGTGAACGCGCCGACGACTGCGAAGCCAGAGCGACGGCGTTCGTGGCGGAGCCTGCTCATTCCGGCACTCCTCGCCTTCGCAATGCTGGTTGGACTGGGCACCTGGCAAATCCAGCGCAAAGCCTGGAAAGAACAACTGATTGCGACGCTGACGGAGCGGCTGCAAGCGCCGCCCGTGCCGTTACCCGCGCCGGCAGCATGGCCGACGCTCGACCAGGCAAGCAACGAATATCGCCGCGTGACGTTCGAGGCCGAGTTCGAGACCGCCAAGGAGGCGCTCGTCTTTGCGACCGCCTCCGCGTTTCGCCCGGACGTGAAGGGTCAGGGCTTTTGGATATTCGCCCCGGCCCGGCTACCTGACGGCAGTGTCGTGGCCGTCAACCGCGGCTTCACGCCGGCGGCGGAGGCAATGACGCCGCCGAACCGGGGGAACCCGGGAATCGTTGCGATCACAGGAGCAATTCGCTGGCCGGAAGCGTCGCATTGGTTCACCCCGAAACCCAATCCGGCTGAAAACATGTGGTTCGTTCGCGACCCGATCTCGATTGCGGCTGCAAAAGGCTGGGGTGCCACTGCCCCGTTCTATGTCGAGCAGGAATCGCCGGTGCCGCCCGGAGGATGGCCGCAACCGGGCAAGCTCGTGCCCAGCCTGACCGACAACCACCTGCAATACGCCGTGACCTGGTTCGGCTTGGCGCTCGTTCTTGCCGTGGTTTTCATCGTCTGGGCGGTCAAATCCGGCCGCGAGACGCGACGCAAGCGCCCGGGTAACGCGCCTTCGTCTTCCTTGTGAAACGTCCCGGCCTTCTATAATTGTGGCCCTGGTCCGGGACGGGTGGCAGGTATGCCTCCCGAAGCGAACATCTCGGAAAATCAACAAGTTAAGCATGTCCCGAGCGGCTTGGGGCATCAGGGAAGCTGTCGGTTGCGACACATTTCGACCAGAGGCGAAGCCACCGCGCTCGGATTTAGCGAGGCGATGCTCGCGGGTCTCGCCCGCGACGGCGGTCTCTACGTGCCGGAAGCCTGGCCGCAGCTCGATCCGGCGACCATCCTTGGCTTCGCCGGGCGGCCCTATGCTGAAGTTGCGGTTGAGGTGATCCGCCTCTTTACCGCCGATTCCATCCGCGACACCGATCTCTCCCGGATGGCCAGCGAAGCGTACGGCAATTTCCGTCATCCTGCGGTCGCACCGCTCGCGCAACTCGGCGCCAATACGTTTGCGCTGGAGCTATTCCACGGCCCGACGCTAGCCTTCAAGGACGTCGCGATGCAGCTGTTGGCGCGGCTGATGGATCACGCGCTCGCCGCCCGCGGCGAGCGGCGCACCATTGCGGTCGCGACCTCGGGCGACACCGGCGGCGCCGCCGTCGAAGCATTTCGCGATCGCAGTCAGGTCGACCTGATCGTGCTGTTTCCGCAAGGGCGGATTTCCGCCGTACAGCGGCAGATGATGACGACGGCCACGGCCGCCAACATTCACGCGATTGCCATCGACGGCACCTTTGACGACTGCCAGGCGATCGTGAAGGGCCTGTTCAACCACTCCGCTTTTCGCGACCGTGTGCGCCTCTCTGGCGTCAATTCGATCAACTGGGCGCGCATTGTGGCGCAGGCGGTCTATTACTTTACCGCCGCGGTATCGCTCGGTGCGCCCCATCGCAAGGTCGCATTCACCGTCCCGACCGGCAATTTCGGCGACATCTACGCCGGCTACGTCGCGCACCGAATGGGATTGCCGATCGAGCGGCTGGTGATCGCTACCAATGTCAACGACATCCTGACGCGGACGCTTGCCACCGGAACGTATGAGCTGCGCGATGTGGTTCCGACGACATCGCCGTCAATGGACATCCAGGTGGCATCCAATTTCGAACGTTTGCTGTTCGATGCGTACGACCGCGACAGCGGCGCGGTCCGCGCGCTGATGGGGACGCTTGCGCAATCGCGGCGGTTCACATTGTCGGCGCAGGCGCTGTCGCAGATCCGCGCGCTGTTTACGGCGGATCGCGCCGACGAAGAAGAAGTTGCCGCGACGATGCGCGCGGTCAAGCGCGAGACCGGCAATTTGGTCGACCCGCACACCGCGGTCGGCATTGCGGTGGCCGAAAAGGAACCGCGCGATCCCGCCGTGCCGATGGTGGTGCTGGCGACCGCGCATCCGGCCAAATTCCCCGAAGCAGTCGAAGCGGCCTGCGGACAGCGGCCGGCTTTGCCGGAGTGGCTTTCAGATCTTGGTGAACGGCCGGAGCGCGTCACAGTGCTGCCGGTGGATCAGTCTGCGGTTGAGCGTTTTGTCCTGGCGACAAGCCGTGCCGCACAGGAAGGAGCGGCGGCATGAGCGTAGCGGTGACGACCTTGAAATCGGGCATCAACGTGGTGACCGATACGATGCCGCATCTGGAAACCGCCTCGCTTGGCGTGTGGGTCAATACCGGTAGCCGCAGTGAACGGCACGACGAGCATGGTATCTCGCATTTCCTCGAACACATGGCGTTCAAAGGCACGCGGCGGCGAACGGCGCGGCAGATCGCGGAGGAAATCGAGGCTGTAGGCGGCGACCTGAACGCAGCGACCAGTGCCGAGAGCACCGCCTATTACGCGCGCGTACTCAAGGCCGACGTACCGCTCGCGCTCGACGTGCTGGCCGACATTCTTTCCGAGCCCGCGTTCGCCCGCGACGAACTCACGCTCGAGCAGAACGTCATCGTCCAGGAAATCGGCGCGGTCGCTGATACGCCCGACGATCTTATCTTCGAGCATTTGCAGGCCATCGCGTTTCCTGACCAGCCGCTCGGCCGCTCGATACTCGGAACGGCGAAGACGGTGCGCTCATTCGACGGCGGCAAATTGCGCGACTACCTCACCCGGCATTATCGCGGTCCGGACATCGTGATCGCCGCTGCCGGGGCGGTCGATCACGCAGCGGTGGTCGCCGAGGCCGAAGAGCATTTCGCCAGCTTCAACGGACCCGCAGGCCCTTCGCCTGCGGCGGCGCAATTCGGCGGCGGCGCTCATGTCGAGAAGCGCGAGCTAGAACAGGTGCATATTGCGCTTGCGCTCCCCGGCCTGCCCCAGACTGATCCGTCGCTATACAGCTTGCAGACTTTCACCAACATTCTCGGCGGCGGCATGTCGTCCCGGTTGTTCCAGGAAGCGCGCGAGAAGCGCGGCCTTTGTTACTCGATCTATTCGTTCCACGCGCCCTACTCCGACGTCGGCATGTTCGGGCTCTATGCCGGCACCGATGCCGCCGACACCTCCGAACTGATGCGGCTCATTGTCGAAGAAATCGCCAACGCGGCCGAGACGATTTCCGAAGCGGAAATCGCGCGTTCCAAAGCGCAGATGAAGGCAGGGCTTCTGATGGCGCTGGAGAGCTCCGGCGAGCGGATCGGACAACTGGCGCGACAGATGATGGTGTGGGGCCGGCCGATACCGATCCACGAAGTGGTGCAGAAGGTCGAAGCGGTGACAGTCGAGAGTGCACGTGCCGCCGGGCGCGCGCTGATTGCCCGCGGCAAGCCGGCGATAGCAGTGTTGGGACTGGGGTCGGGGCTTGAAAGCGCCGCGGCCATTGCCGAGACTCTGATCCGCCGGGCCGCATGACCATAAAATCTGGATACAAGGTCTGCTCGTCCCCGCGGCTCACCTACGCTCGCAATGAGCTTCGGCGGGTCGGCGTCCGCCGCAGCGCATCGCGCGAAGGCGGAAAGCGGGGATCCAGTTTTGCATTACCAGCGCTGGATTCCCGCTTTCGCGGGAATGAGCGGAGAATGGTTTGCCGCTGAGCAGAGGCGATGGCTTTCTTCCGCACCATCAACTTCGCCGAGCCGCTGCCGTCCATTGTCGGCGAGGGTGTTATCCTGCGGACACCGCAAACCACGGACTATGGCGACTGGGCGGCGCTGCGGGAACAAAGCCGCGAATTTTTGACGCCCTGGGAACCCACGTGGCCGGCCGACGACCTGAGCCGGAGTGCCTTTCGCCGCCGGATCAGGCGCTATGCCGAGGACCTGCGCACCGACCAGGGCTATGCCTTCCTGATTTTTCGCAGTTCCGACAATGTCCTGCTTGGTGGATTGACGCTCGCCAATATCCGCCGCGGCGTGGCGCAGGCAGGCAGCCTCGGCTATTGGATGGGCCAGCCGTTTGCGCGTCATGGCTACATGACGACGGCGGTCCGCGCACTTGTTCCATTTTGCTTCGGCACACTGCGGCTGCATCGGCTGGAAGCGGCCTGTATCCCGACCAACAATGGCTCAATCCGGCTGCTGGAAAACACCGGTTTCCTGCGCGAAGGCTATGCACGGGAATATCTCTGCATCAATGGCGTCTGGCAGGACCACCTGCTTTATGCGCGGTTGAAGGATTCGAAACCCTGAGCGCGCAAACTCTGCAAACGCTTCAGCGGAATCCCTTGGCGAAATCAGCCTTAACCACGCGACTGAAGCCGCCTTGGGATGGCCACGGTTCGCTTGATATAACAAAGGCATCAGTGGGTATTGGCGAAGAGTGACGGGGAATGCCGGGGACTATCCGTCGTAAGCCGTGGCGCACCCGCGCTTTGATCGCGGGCGCGCTTTTGTTTGGGCTGTTGGCGGGCGCGTGCTCCAGCGGCGGCGGCCTTGGCCTGCCGAACGCTGCACCCGCGGAGAGCCCGGGCGGTTTCTCAGGATCGGGTTCAATATCCGACTTCTTCACTGGCACGTCGGCAAAATCTCAGCAGGCCGCTACCGGTGGGCAATCTGACGTCAATTGCCCGCACGTTGAAGTTCGCCAGGGCGCATCCACGCTGAGCATCGGCGCGGACGGTAACAAGTCGGCGATGTCTCTGAAGTATCAGGGTGAGTTCACGCGGGAAGGCCGCGATTGCGCCGTGGTCGGCGGCAATTTGGTGATGCGGATTGGCGTGCAGGGACGGGTTATCGTTGGACCTTTGGGCGGGCCTGGCCAGGTCGAAGTACCGCTACGGATCGCCGTCGTGCAGGAAACACCCGGAGGGGCGCGACCGATCGCGACCAAGTTTATTCGCATTCCCGTCGCGGTTGGCGGCAATGAGGGTGGCGTGTTTACACATATCGAGCAGGGCATGAGCTTTCCTCTGCCGACGCCGGTGTCATACCTCGACGACTACATTGCCTATGTCGGCTTCGACCCGCTCTCGGCCCAAGCACAGGACAAGCCAAAAGAACGGCCGGCGCCGCGAGCCCACAGCAAGCCGAAGCCGCAACCGTCGGCGAGCGCGAACTGACCGGTTTCCTGGTCACTCCGGGTTTCCCCCTTCGCTCGGCGCCGGAAATGAGGATTACCACCCTCGCAGATCAATGATGGCGCCCTTCAAGGCGCGCAGATCGGCGATCACGCTACGCGCGCCGGCAGCGAGCAGATCGCCGGCAAGCCGGCCCTCGGTATGGCCGCGTCCGACAAATCCGATCGGTCTCATGCCCGCTGCGTTGGCCGCAGCGACGCCGGCAGCGGAATCTTCAACAACGATACAATCTTCAGGGGCGACCTCAAGACGCTCGGCCGCGAGCAGAAAAAGGTGGGGCGCAGGTTTACCTTGAGTCACGAAATCCCCGGAGAACAGGCGCGGCTCGAAAAATCGCAGGAGATCGGTAACGGCGAGGCTCAAGCGGATACGATCGAGCGTGGAGGACGACGCCACAGCTTTCGGCCCGCGAATCCAGGCCAGCGCGTAGGCGGCGTGCGGGACGGCACATAACTCCGTGCGCAAGCGCTCGTGCATCGTCGCCGCAACGGTTGCCGCAAAATCCAACGGAAGCTTTCGTTTCGTCGCAGCCTCGACAACAGTGCAAATGTCCGAAAGCCGGCGCCCGTGAAACCGGCGCGCCAGAATATCTGCGGTTACGCTAAAGCCGGCCTGCTGAAACGCATCGGCCAGCACTGCGTTGGCAATCGGCTCGCTGTCGACAAGCACGCCATTACAATCGAAGATGACCACAGGTCCCTCCGATGATCTGGCCAAGAGAACCGGCGATCGTACCGTCCTGACCGAATCACTCGTCGCAACATACGCGGCGGCGGAGGTAAGCAAAGACCGTCAGCGCGCTAATCCCAAGATTATTCGCAAAACTGTCGTATGCCGGTGGCGTCGACACCAGCAACGGATCATCGGGAGGGTTGACGGGTGTTCTAACGCTGGAGCGCGCGGGATCAGAACCGGCAAGCCGCGCTCAATTGAACTTCGCCCTCACGTCCTCGATGCCCCGGACAAGCAAATCCTCAGCCACCCTGCCCGTGGATGCCGTACTGAGAATTTTTTCAGCGGCGGCCACGGCCGTATCCGCCGCCGCGGCGCGGACGTCGGCGAGCGCCTGCGCTTCGGCTTGGGCGATTTTGGCCTCCGCCATCTTGGTCCGTCGCACGACGAAATCTTCCATTCTCGCCTTTGCCTCGACCGCAAGACGCTCGGCTTCGGCCTTCGCGGCGGCGACAATAGAAGCGGCCTCGCCTTCGGCCTCGCGCGCTTTGCGCTCGAATTCGGCGAGCACCGCCTGGGCCTCTTGCCGCAGCCGCACCGCTTCGTCGAGTTCCGACTTGATCCGCGCCTGCCGCGCATCGATGCTGTCAATCACCCGGCGGTGAGCGCCCAGATAGATGAGCAGGCCGAGGAAGATGACGAACGCGATGGCAACCCAGGCTTCGGCTTCGGGCATAGACATAGCGGACCTTATCGCTTGCTGACGTCGCTCACGGCGGCGGCGACGTCTTGCGCATTCGGCGCCGTGCCGATCAGACGCTCAACGATGGCCGCTGCGGTCTCGGCGGCGATTGTGTCGACGTTTTGCATCGCGGCCGTGCGCGTTCCGGCAATCGAGTGTTCGGCTGCCGCGAGCTTGTCATGGAGCTGCGCTTCAAGCCGTTTGTTGGTCGCTCCGGCTTCGGCCGCCTGCTTTTCGCGCATCTCGCCGGCAATCGCCTGCGCACGGCTGCGCGCGTCGGCAAGTTCCTTCTGGTAGGCGGCGTTGGCCGCTTCCGATTGCTCCTTGAACCGATTGGCCGCCGCAAGATCATCGGAGATGCGCTTGCTCCGCTCGGCGAAGATCGAGCCGATACGCGGCAGCGCGATCCGCGACATCAGCGCATACAGAAGCAGAAACGTCAGCACCAGCCACAGCAGCTGCGATGGAAAGTGCTGCGACTGAAACGGCGGAAACGCGTGGTCTTCCGCCGGCGCCTCGGTATGGGCGGTCGGCTCGGCCATCTAACGTCAGAGTCCGAATAGAAGCAGCAGCGCAATCAGCAGCGAAAAGATGCCGAGCGCCTCAGTGATGGCAAATCCGAAAATCAGATTGCCGAATTGACCCTGCGCCGCCGAAGGATTGCGCAGCGCCGCAGCCAGGTAATTGCCGAAGATGATGCCCACGCCGACGCCGGCGCCGCCCATGCCGATACAGGCAATGCCCGCACCAATGTATTTTGCGGCAGTCGGATCCATAACAAAGCTCCTTGTTTGAGTTATCTCGTTTGGGCGTCAGTGGCCCGGGTGTATCGCATCGTTCAGATAGATGCAGGTGAGAATGGCGAACACGTAGGCTTGCAGGAAGGCCACCAGGAATTCCAGTGCGGTCAGCATGATGACCAGGAGCAACGGCAGCGCGGCGCCGAACCAGCCGACAATGCCGAAACCCGCAAGCATGATGATGAAGCCGGCGAAGACTTGAAGCGTGATGTGGCCGGCGAGCATGTTGGCGAACAACCGCACGCTGTGCGAGATCGGCCGCGAGATGAACGACAGCACCTCGATGACCACGATCGCTGGTAGAATGTAGACCGGCACGCCCTTGGGAACGAACAGCTTGAGAAAGCCCAGGCCGTTCCTCCAGAACCCGTAGATGACGACGATAAAGAACACCGCCAGCGCCAGCGTCGCGGTGACAATAAGTTGGCTCGTCACCGTGAAGGAATACGGAATGAGCCCGATCATGTTGGCAACGAGAACGAACATGAACAGGGTGAACACGAACGGGAAGAACTTCATTCCCTCGTTGCCAGCCGAGCTGCGCACAGTATTGGCGACAAACTCGTAAGACATTTCCGCCACGGACTGCAGCCGACCTGGAATCAGCGCACGCGGCGTTGCGATCAGCAGCGCCGAAATCACCAGCACGATGATCAGCATGAACAGGGCGGAATTGGTGAAATAGATCTGATGACGGCCGATCGAGAACAGCGGCGCGATGTTGTGGATCTGAAACTGGTGGATCGGATCAATCGTCATGAGTGCATTGCCGCCGTGCGCAGACCCGCCGTCATTGTTTCCGGCCTCCCGATGTGCCGTCACCGGGTGTCGGGCCGGGGACGACTCCGGCGGAGCGCATCACGTTGAGCACGCCCGCGACGAAGCCGAGCAAAAGAAACACGATAAACCCCCAAGGCGAGATGCCGAGCACCCGGTCGATCAGCCAGCCGAGGCCGGCGCCGACCAGCACGCCTCCAACGAGTTCGCTCGAGAGCCGGAAGCCCCTGGCGTAGCCCGATGCAGTCGCGGCCCGATCTCCACCAGGACCATCCGAAGATGCAGGCTCGGCACGTCCGCGTGCCTGGCCTAGACCTTCGCCGAGACGCTGGAGTCTCGCGGAGAGGGCGGCTTCGTCGTTGTGCGCCTTGTCACGATTGCCATTCTCGCGCGTGCCGCCGCTCATCTGTTCGACACTCGCGGCTTGCCGGCAATCGAGACAGGCCCGCCCCCTGAAGCCGCGCGGACCTTACTGATTGGATTCCGCCAAGTCAAGAAACGGTCGTTAATGCTAACACCTTGAAACGACGAGAGATATGGCCCGCTTCGGATAGACTGTTGAAGCTCGATTGTGCAGCGCGAAGCGGTTGCCGCTAAAATGGCCCTGCGGATAGTATTGGGGTCGGAGCGAAGCAAGAATGTCGCCGCGGTTTCGTTTCGCCAGCGGGGAAATTATGACCAACACGGTCTTTGCCAGCGTCATCGCCGGCTTTTGTTTGATCGCGCCCGCGCTGGCGGATGACCCGACGCCGGACAGTGGCGGCGGGCGGTATACGTTCAGCAAAGTCGCGGAAGGATTTTTGCGCCTCGACACGCAGAGCGGCGAGGTTTCGGTGTGCAGTCAGCGCACCGTCGGCTGGGCTTGCCAGGCCGTGCCGGAAGACCGTGCCGTGCTTGAGAGCGAGATCGCGCGGCTGCGCAAGAACAATGCCGCGCTCAAAAAAGAACTGCTTGCGCGCGGCCTGCCGCTACCATCAGGGGCGATGGCCGAGCCGCCGATCGTGCGCGACGGCGACCGCCTGCCCCGGCTCGGGAGCAATCCCGATGTCGACCGCATGGTGGCGCTGGTCGGCAGGGTGTGGCATCAGCTGGTCGACGCAATCGTTCGCGCGCAAAAACAAGTGCTGAACAAGAGCTGACCATCAGGTGCGTCTCAACCTCTCCGCTATCCGCACGACGCGCCCGGAAACCATCGCCATCGCGGTCCTTACCATCGAAACACCCGGCGAAGGGTTCTTTGAGATTACCGGCGAGGTCGGGCGGTTTCTGAAAGAGAGCAAAGCGCGGGACGGCGCGCTCACACTTTTTCTCCGTCACACCTCCGCGTCGCTCGTCATCCAGGAGAACGCTGACTCCGATGTGCGCCGCGATCTCGTCACCGCACTCAACCGCATGGCGCCGGCCGATGCCGGCTGGGTCCACGACGTCGAGGGACCCGACGATATGCCGGCCCATATCAAATCCATGATCAACGGCGTTTCGCTCAATGTCCCGGTCATCGGCGGCGCGCTCGATCTCGGGACCTGGCAAGGTATTTATGTCGCTGAGCATCGCCGGCGCCAGCACCGGCGCGAAGTGACCTTGCAATTTATCGGGTCGGTGGCCGCTTAGCCGAAGCAGCCGATGAAGCCGGCGCGAATGGTCTCAAAAAAAACCGTCGTGCCGTAATGGGCCCAAAGCCAGCCCGTGCCGGCAAGCACACATGCAATCGCGACCGCTACTACAATGAGCGGCCGCGCCGTTGAGCGGTGGCCGATGCTTTCACCCATCGCAATCATCAAGCTGGCGCGACCGCCGCGCGCGCCACAGGTTTTTCGACGATCGGCATGTTGATCAGCGCCGACAGCACGCCAAACAGGATCGCGAGCCACCACACCATATCGTAGGAACCGGTGCGGTCGAACACGATGCCGCCGAGCCAGGCGCCGAGGAAGCCGCCGATCTGGTGGCTGAGGAACGCAAAGCCGCCGAGTGTCGCCAGCCAGCGTGTTCCGAACATGACGGCGATGATGCCGTTGGTCGGCGGCACGGTCGACAGCCACATCAAGCCCATCGCGGCGCCGAACGCGATACACGTCATCGGCGTGATTGGAATTGTAATGAAAGCGAAGATGGCGACGGCGCGAACGAAGTAAATGAACGAGAGCAGATAGCGTTTGGGCATACGGTCGCCGAGCCAGCCGGACGAGATGGAGCCGATAATGTTAAACAGCCCGATCGTCGCCAGCGTCCAGCCGCCTACCGTCGCCGACAAACCGCGATCGACCAGATACGACGGCAAATGCACGGTGATGAAGGCGAGCTGAAAACCGCAGGTGAAGAAGCCCAGCACCAGCATGAGATACGAACCATGTCCGAAAGCCTCACTGAGCGCGTGGCGCAACGATTGTTGCGCGGCTGCTCTGCTCCCGTCGGTTTTCGGTGTCGCCAGCCCGAGCGACAGCGGCAGCACAAACAGCGTGCTTGCGGCGAAGATGGTCAGAGTTTGTTGCCAGCCGAAATTGTCCATCAGCGCGACGGCGATGGGTGAATAGAGAAATTGGCCGAAGGACCCGGCGGCGGTGCCAAAACCAAAGGCGACCGAACGCCGTTCCGGCGGCAATAATTTCGCGAACGCCGCCAGAATGACCATGAACGAGGTGCCGGACAGACCGAAGCCGACCAATACGCCGGCCGAAACATCGAGCACCGGGGCGCTCGTGGCATGCGCCATCAGTGCCAAGCCTGCGGCATACATCAGCCCGCCGGCGCAGAATACGCGACCGGCGCCGAAGCGATCGGCGATCATGCCAGCGAGCGGCTGGCCGATGCCCCAAAGCAGGTTCTGTAGCGCGAGCGCAAAGGCGAACACATCGCGGCCCCAGTGATTGGCGGCCGATATCGGCGTCAGAAAAAAGCCGAGCGAAGAACGCGGACCAAACGACATGAGTGAGATCAGGCAACCGAAGCCAATAATGAGCATCGGCGTGCGCCAAGTGCTGACTATCGCGCCGGATCGCATGGGTGTGAGCCGTTGATTTATGCTGGTCATTTTATTCCCGGTTCAAAATAACTGACGAAAGATCGATACTATAAAACGTGGCGCGGCGATCCCGAGTGAAAACTTCTAATCTCACGATTAGTTTTTCTTTCGCCGGACCGTAAAAACAGCGCGCTGCCAGTCTGGACGGGGCGCTGCAGCTGATTACGCTGATGGGCCGTAATCAAAGATCATCTGAACGGCACAAATTGCCGGATAATGGCGCCAATGGGCGGAGGCCCTATTCTGCGCACGACCGGGGCATGCACGACTTCGGGCTCCTCATCGGCCTCAACGATTGGACCGATCGCTTCGAACTTCGCCTTCTGCTCGTCGGACATGGTTCCGTAAAAGTCGCTGAGCGCTGTATGTACGGTCTTGACCGACGCCAGCATCACGTCGAGCCGCTTGTGGACCGCCGCAAGCCGCCCCGGCGGGGTGATCGCAGGCTCCGCTCCGCACGAGGCCTTGAGCAAGTCCGCCGCCGCCTGGGTGTCGGTATTCTGCAATGCGACGAGACTGGTCCGTTCCGGATCGGTCAAGTGGACCGCTTTGTCGATCTGGGCCGCCGGCAGTTCCATTCCACTAAGTTGCGAAGGACCGCAGTTCTGGGCGAGGTCAGCCTGATCCGGGGCCGGGCCCGGACGTGCGGCGGCGGCTAGCGCGTTCACCTTCGCCTTCTGCTCGTCATTGAGGAGCCCGTAGAACTTATCCATCGCCGACTGCACGATCTCGACGGCGGCTATCATGGCCTCGATTCGTCGTTGCATGGCCGCCATTCGGCCCGGCGCCGTCAGCGCCATTTCAGCCGGACAGGCAATCTTGATGTCCTGGGTGGCTTTCGTCGCGGCAAGCGCGAGATCGTCAAGCGCAGCGGCCTGTTCCTCCGTCGGATGGATGGCATCCCGAAACAGGTCAAGCGGCATGGTTGCGATATCGCCGACGTCCTCGCCGCAGGTCAAAGCCAGCTGATCCGGCGCCGCGTAGTAAGCGAATGGCCAAGCTAGCCAGAACAGGGGATTGCGAAATGCTCCGGCAAACCCGGCACGAACCTTGCCGTCGTGGCCGCCCTTGCCGTGAGCACCTTTGCCTTCGTGACCAGCTTTCGCTTCGTGGCCACCGCTGTGACTGCCGTGCGAACTGCCGCCGTGGCTGCTGGCGCCATGACTGCTACCACCATGACTGCTGCCACCGTGACTACCGCCGCCGCCGTGGCTGCCACTACTTTTGCTGGCCGCGTACGTCGTGGTTGCCAGCGCAGTGGCAAGCACAAGGACAGCGATACCTAGTTTAACCGACATTTCTCAGCTCCCCAATCCCCAATAAATACTGGCGACTTTCCAGCCCGCCCGCAAGATTACTTTGTCGCAGAAGCGGGTTCCACTTCCGCCACTGTCGCATCGCGTGGATATGTCGCGTCAAAAGTATCGCAATCGGACAACGAAAGGCGTGATGCAGATCACACTCGCGCTTCGGCGCGGACGTTGACCGGCAGATTGATGGTGAACGTGGAGCCTTTGCCGAGTTCTGAATCCACTACGATGCGGCCGCCGTGCATTTCGACGATGCGCTTGGAGATCGCGAGCCCCAATCCGGTTCCGCCTTTTTGCTTCGTCAGCGTGTTATCGACCTGCTGGAACTCCTCAAAGATTTTCACCTGATCGGCGGCGGCGATACCCGGCCCGCTGTCGCGTACCGCCAAGCAGAACAATCCGTCGGTGAGCGAGGCTTCGATCGCCACTTCGCCCTTGTCGGTGAATTTGATCGCATTGCCCACCAGATTGAGCAACACCTGTGAGAGGCGGCGCTCGTCGCCATGCCCAGCCGGCAAGCTCGGCGCTATCTTGGTCGTCAGTGCAAGATCCTTCTTCGCCGCCAGCGGTTCGACGGCTGCGTAGACGCCGTAGACGAGGTTCGCGAGCGAATACTCGGACAGCGACAGCGACAGCTGGCCGGCTTCGATCTTCGACAGATCGAGAACATCGTTGATCAGCCCGAGCAGGTGCTTGCCGTTGGTCTGTACACGCTCTAGTACACCGCGCGCCTTTTCCGGCACTTCGCCGTAGATCTCATCGAGAATCAGTTCGGTGTAGCCGAGGATGGCGTTGAGCGGCGTGCGCAGCTCGTGGCTCATATTGGCCAGGAACTGCGATTTATGCCGGCTCGCCACTTCGAGCTCTCGGCCCTTGTCCTCGATTTCGTGGAACAGCCGCGCGTTCTGGATCGCCAATGCCGATTGCGCGGCAAAGGTCTTCATCAGCTCGATGGTGTTCTGCGAAAACGCGCCGGGCGCACGGCGGCGGACGACCAATAGCCCGATGGTGTCTTCGCCGCGCACCAGCGGCGCGATCAGCCGCGCCCGGTAACCGGCGCGCAGAACGACGTCGTTCACCGGTGTGGAAATCTCCTGGCTCAGGTCGGCGGCCTGGATCGGCTCGCCGAGCGCGACGCCGGGCGGCAAATTCGGCTCGTCGAGGCGGATATGCTGATGCCCAAGCGCGTCGATCAATTCCTGTTCCATGCCATACGTCGACCGCAAGCGAAACTCGCGCTGCGCCTCATCGAACACGAAGATCGCGCCGGCTTCGGTGCCGGAGAGCTGCACCGCCTTGGCGACAATGGTCGAAAGCACGGTTTGCAGATCGAGCGTGGAATTGACCGCCTGGCTGATCTCACCGAGCGCGCGCAGCTCCTCAACCAGCTGACCTAGCTCATCAGTACGCTCACGCAGGGCAGAGAGCAGCCGCGCATTTTCAATGGCGATCACCGCCTGGCTCGCGAAGCTTTCGACCAGCGCGATCTGCTTGTCGGTGAAGGGGCGAACTTCCTGCCGGAAAATACCCAGCGTACCGATCACTTCCGCGTCCTTGATCATTGGTACGATCAGGAGCGTGCGTGCCCCACCAACATCGACCAAAGAAACGACGGGAGGATCGCGCTGCAAATAAGCCGGGTCGTCCCTGAGATTGACAACGTGGACGAAATCCTTGGTGCCGACCGCACGTGCGATGGGCGCCAGCGGACTCGGCTGAAACAGCGGCTCGCGCTGCCAACGCTCGGCGTAAACCGCGGGCACATTGTGCATGGCGACGAAGCGGAAGGCGCCACCTTCATAGAGCAACAGGTTGCCAAACTGAGCCTCACACAGGCGAGCAGCATTCGCCAGCATGGCGTCGAAGACAGGTTTTAGATCGCCGGGCGAACTCGAAATGACGCTGAGCACTTCAGAGGTCGCGGTCTGCTGTGCCAGCGACTCGCGCAGTTCTGTGAGTAGCCGCGTATTCTCGATGGCGATAACGGCCTGCGCGGCAAAATTTTTGACAAGGTCGATCTGCTTCTCGGTAAATGGCCGAACCTCCTGACGGAAGATACTCAGTGCCCCGATCACCTCCGCATCTTTGATCATCGGCACGCACAGAATGGTGCGCGCCCCGCCCTCATCGACCAGAGAAGTAATGGGAGGATCGCCCTGCAAATACGCCGGATCCTCCTTAACGTTAGCGACGTGGACGACATCCCTGGATGCAACCGCGCGAGCGACCGGTGCCAGCGGGCTGGGGCGGAAAACCGGCTCACGTTGCCAGCGCTCGGCGAAGACAGCGGGCGCGTAAGTCGCGGTGAACCGGAAAACGCCATCCTCGTGGAGCAGCAAATTGCCGAACTGGGCTTCGCAAAGGCGGACAGCGTTCGACAGCATGGCATCGAAGACCGGGTTCAAATCGCCGGGCGAGCTTGAGATGACGCCGAGCACTTCCGACGTCGCCGTCTGCTGCGCCAGCGATTCGGTGAGTTCTTTGGTGCGCTCTTGCTCGGCCTTGAACAGCCGCGTGTTTTCGATGGCGATGACGGCTTGGTCGGCAAAGGTACGGACCAGCTCGATCTGGCGATCGGTGAACGGCTCCACACGCTGGCGCGACAATCCAAATGCACCGAGTGCCTCGCCCTCCCGGAGCAGCGGTACAGCTAGGATCGTCCTTATGAAGCCTCGATGTGCGGCTTGCCGGCCGGCATGTTCATTGTCGGCGCCAATGTCGGATATCTGGACCGGACGGCGTTCCGCGAGGGCCCGGCCGATGGCCGTGCCGCGGCCGGGCGCATATGATATTGACTGGATCAGCTCCGTCATCTCCGTCGACATCGCCGAGACCGCGACGCTTCGATAATCGTCGCCAACTGGAAGCGCGAGATGTCCCGCGTCCGCCTCACATAATCGCCGTGCCTTATCCACCATCGCCTCGAACACAGGCTGAAGGTCGCCACGTGAGGCGTTGATCACGCCGAGCACATCGGCGGTTGCCGTTTGCTGCTCCAGCGATTCCCGCAATTCGGTGAGCAGCCGCGCGTTTTCGATCGCGATGACAGCCTGGGCGGCAAAGCTCGAAACCAGCTCCATCTGCTTGTCGGTAAAGGGACGAACTTCCTGACGGAACAAGGTGAAAGAACCCATCACCTCGTTCTCCTTCAGCATCGGAACAAGCATGCACGTCCGCGCGCCGCCCAATTCGACGGCCTCGACGGCTCCGGGGTCGCTTCGGTCAAGATAGCCTGGCGTTGCGGCCGCGTCCGGCACCTGAACGGCCGTCTTCGCCGTCAACATGCGAGCAATCAGGGGGTTCTCTTCGATACGACGCGGTGCGTGCTTGCGCGCCTCAATGAGTGCAGGCGGCGTATTGTATGCTGCCAGCATGTGCAAAGCCTCGCCGTCCCAGCGGGTGATAATGCCGAACTTGGCCTCGCAGATGCGGACGGCGTTCTCCAGCATGGCGGCAAATACCGGCTGCAGATCGCCGGGGGAGCTGGAGATAACTTGGAGCACCTCGGAGGTAGCGGTCTGCTGCTCTAGCGATTCCGAAAGCTCATGTGTACGCTGCTGCTCCGCTTCGAACAGCCGCGCGTTCTCGATAGCAATCACGGCCTGGTCGGCGAAAGTCGTCGCGAGCTCTATCTGCTTCTCAGTAAATGGGTTCACCCTGTCGCGGGTAAGTGAGAAGACGCCAATTGTCGTTCCTTCACGCAGGAGCGGCACGCCGAGGCTGGTTCGGAAACCCGCCCCCTGCTGATGTCCGGTCGCGCGGTACTCGGGATCGGCCAACACGTCGGGAACATGGATGGCTCTTCCCTCCAAGGCGGCTCGCCCGGTAACGCTACCTTGGTCCGCCCCTAGCGGGTGCTCGCGCGCGTACTTCTCCACCTCACGCGAAAACCCATAGTTTGCGCCGAACCGAAACAAGTCACCGTCCCGCTGAAAGATGACGCCCTTGTCGGCCCCGCACAGCCGCGCAGCCAACTCGGTCAGCGTATCGAGCACGGTCTGCAAGTCGAAGGTTGAGCGGCTGATGACCTTGAGAACGTCGGCTGTCGCGGTCTGCTGCTCCAGAGCTTCGCTCAGTTCATGAGTGCGCTGCTCAACCTTGCGCTCGAGGCCGGCGTAGGATTCCTGGAGCCGGCCGGCCATATCGTTGAACTGATCGGCCAGGGCCTCGACTTCGTCGCCGGTCTTGATCGTGATGCGTTGGGAAAGATCGCCCGAGCCGATGCGCGCTGCGCCGGCACGCAACGCCTGGATCGGCACCACCATGCGCCCGGCTAGAAACATTCCGGCGATGAATGCAAGTGCGAGCGCACCGAGCAGGACCAGGGCGGTCCGTTCGATTGAAGCGTAGAGCGGCGCGTAGGCCTCCTCGATCGGCGTTTCAACGAACACCAGCCAGCCGAGCGGCGCCACCGTGGCGTAAGCCGTGAGCACCTTTTGACCTTGAATATCGGCCGCTTCCTGCACCTGCTCCGCTGAGGCGTCGGCGCCCGCAGCGCGCGCGCCGCGCACCTGCACCAACTGCGACATATCGGTATTGCGCAGCACCAGACTGATGTCGGGATGAGCGATCAGACGCCCTTGCGCATCCACCACATACGCGCGCGCATGTCCCACGGATTTGATCTGCGCCAATACGTCTTCGATGAGTTTCAGATTGACCTGCGCGATACTGACGCCGGCGTCGCGCCGCGTGCCGGCGAGCGACAGCGTCATGTACGGCTCGGATTCGCGGCGGAAATAGACCGGGCCGTAGTAGACTTTATGCGCGACGGCTTCAGTAAATGCCGGCTCTTTCGAGACATCGGCGTTGCTGCCGACGACGTCCATGGCCAGCCGCGAGACCCGCAATTGCTCGTGGCCGGTTGAGTCGATCTCGGCAAGCTCAGTGATGGCGGGCACCTGGCGCAGCAGCCGCAGCGCATCGAAGCGCCGCTGATCGAGCGTCCCGGCCGACCAGGGCAGCTGCGTGGTCCAGCCAACCTGGCTTTCGATCTCCTGGATGAATTGTCCGATCTTGCCGGCGGCGGCCTGCGCCTGCTCGCGCTGGATCCGCACCAGCGAGGTTTTTTGCTCCTGATAGGAGAACCACACCTCGAACGCGCCATTGGCGATCAGCGCAAGGCTGACCACGGCGACAAACAGCGCGATATACTTGAGAAACAGCCGGCTGCGCACAACCGACGTGCTCGCCGCCGGCGTTTCTACCCGTTCGCCACGATTGTCAGTGGGCGCTCTCATGCCTCATTCTATCACTTCGTCGGCAAGTGCCAGCACATTGTTCGGCACGGTGAAGTTCATCGCTTTGGCGGTTTTCAGGTTGATCACGAACAAATAACGCGTCGGAATCTCGAATGGCAGATCGGCGGGCTTGGCGCCTTGAAAAATGCGAGCGGCAAGCGCTGCGGCACGCTCGAAGGATTCGCGCGCGTCCGCGCCGTAAGACATCAAGCCGCCATCGCGAGCGATGAAATCCTGCTCATAGATCGCGGGTAGGCGGTGCGCGGACGCGTAATCGAAAACGCGCTTGCGATTGAGGAGTGTGAGCGAGTCGGTGACCATCAGAATGGCGTCCGGCGGCGTGCGGTCCATCGCCGTGAACGCCTCGTTGAAATCATCGGGCTCGCGCACGCCGAGCGGCAACACCGTGACGTCAATATCCTGCGCGGCCTTCGCCGAGGCGTCGTAGCGCTGCGACATGCCGAGGTCGTCCTTGTTCCACAGCATGGCAACCTTGCGAAGTTGCGGCGACATCGCTTTCAAGAGCCCAAGGCGCTTGGTGGAGAGCGCCGCAGCGTCATCGGATATTCCGGTGACGCTGCCGCCGGGCCGCGCCAAGCTGGCGACAAGCCGGGTCACGACCGGATCGCCTGAGCCGGTAGCGATCACCGTCGCAACGCCAGAGGCCTTAGCGGCCGCGGCAGCCGGGTAGCCAACAGTGACGACCACATCGACGTTAGCGGCTTTTAATTGCTGCATCAGATTGACCATCTGGCTCATGTTGCCGGCGGCGCCGCGAGCCTCGTAGGTGAGATTTTGTCCGAGCGTAAAGCCTTGCTTTCCAAGCCCGGCGACGAGAATAGCTCCAGTGCCCTGCGTGGGCGGGATCGGCGGCCCGACGGTGAGCGTGCCGACGCGATAAGTCTTTGCAGTCGTTTGCGCGGCGGCGCCGACAGGCACCGCGACCGCGGCTCCCGCAAGCAATTGCATGAAATCACGGCGTCTCATGGGGGAACTCCTTGCTCACCGGCCCCGCTTAGTGGTCTCAACGGCGTCGGCAACGAACCTTCGTCGCATGCTTAGGCCCTTTGCGCATTGGCGTTCTTGAAGTTGGCAACCGAGGTATACCACAACCCCGAACGAGAACGGTGCCGATCCCAAAGAGTTGTGCGATGGACGCCGCCCGGCATTCGGCGGTAAAGTCACTTATGCGTGTCCCCAACATTTGATCGGCTGGGTCATCCCGTTGAGCGAGGCGCAATCCCATCATCTGTTGATCGCCGACGATCACCCGCTGTTCCGCGGCGCGCTCCGCGAAGCGGTTACCGGACTGTTCGACCGCGCCGAAATCGCCGAAGCCGGCACCTTCGAGGAGGTCAGCGAGGTCCTCGATCGCGGCGGCGATATCGATCTGATCCTGCTCGATCTCTCGATGCCCGGCGTGCGCGGCTTTTCCGGCCTGATGTATCTGCGCGCGCAATATCCAAGCGTGCCGATCGTCGTGGTCTCGGCAAACGACGACCCCGCCGTCATCCGCCGCTGCATGGAGTTCGGCGCTTCGGGTTTCATGCCGAAGACACTGGGCATCGAAGCGCTGCGCGCCGCGATCGCGCGGGTGCTGCAAGGCGAAGTGTGGACGCCGCCGGACGTCGATCTCACGCGTCAGTCCGACGCCGAAACCACGGCATTGATTGCGCGGCTGTCGACCCTGACGCCGCAGCAGGTGCGCGTGCTGATGATGCTGTCGGGCGGATTGCTCAACAAACAGATCGCTTACGAGCTCGGCGTATCGGAGGCGACCGTCAAGGCGCACGTCTCGGCGATCCTGCAAAAGCTTGGCGTCGAGAGCCGCACCCAGGCCGTCATCGCCGCCGGCAAGATCGAAGCCGGCCAATGGCCGCAGGTGGCCGTGAAGAATGAATAGTCAATGCCCTTTTCCCTTGCGGGGAGGGCGGCGACCCGCGCCGCATTTACCGAGCAGTTAATTCAGACCAGGCCCGGAATGACGGCTACTCCGCCGCGACGCGCTGCACACGCCATTGCGTGATGAGCGCACGAAGCGCAGCAGGCTTCACCGGCTTGTTGAGAACCTGCACGCCGGCAGCGCGGGCCTCTTCGCGGACGCGCAAAGAACGATCGGCCGTGACGAGAATTGCGCCGAGGTCGCGGCCGTGGCGGCGGCGCAGTTCGGCAATCGCGCCGATACCATCGTCGCCGTCGAGGTGATAGTCGACCAGGAGCCCGTCCGGCTCGAGACCGCTGCCTTCAAGCGTTGCCAGCGCTTCGGTGAGGTCCGCCGCCGTAAGAACGCGGCAGCCCCAACCGCCGAGCAGCGTCTGCATCCCGTCGAGAATAGTTCGTTCGTTGTCGATGCAGAGCACGACAGTTCCGGCAAGTTGCCCGGTTGCGGCTTTGGGAACTGCGTGCACCATAGGCTCAACGATTGCGGCGCTCGCCCGCGGCACTTCAACCGAAAACCGCGAACCGCGACCGACGTTGGATTTGAGTGCGAGCTCGCAGTGGAGTACACGCGCGATACGCTCGACGATCGACAGGCCAAGGCCGACACCGCGCGCGACCCGTGCGCCCTGGTCGAGCCGGTGAAATTCCTTAAACACCGCGCGGCGCTTGGCGTGGGGAATGCCGATGCCGGTGTCATAGACTTCGATGCGAAGCTTGCCGCCGCGGCGCCGGCATCCGACCATTACGGTACCCTTGGGCGTGTATTTGATCGCATTGGACACGAGGTTCTGCAGCAGCCGCCGTAACAAGCGCCGATCGGAGCGCACCGCCAGCGAGCAGGGCATGAAGATGAGATCGAGCCCCTTCTCGCGCGCCACCGGCGCAAATTCCACTTCGAGGCGCTGCAGCAATTCGCTGATGCGGAAATCAGTCAGCTCGGGCTTCATCGCGCCGGTGTCGAGCCGCGAAATGTCGAGCAGCGCCGTGAATATCTCTTCGACCGCCTCTAAAGAGGCGTCGATATTCTGCACCAGACTTCCGTCTGCGCCCGCCTCCTGGCGCTCGATCAGGCTGGTCACGTAAAGTCGTGCGGCGTTGAGCGGCTGCAGGATGTCGTGGCTCGCCGCGGCGATAAAACGCGTCTTCGAGACATTGGCATCGTCAGCCTCGGCCTTGGCGCGCTCAAGCTCGGCATTGAGCCGGGTCAGATCGCCGGTGCGTTCGCGGACGCGGCGCTCGAGCGTCGCGTTGGCGCGCTCGAGCGCCTCCGCAGCCTTCACGCTCGGTGTGATATCGGTGAACGTGGTGACGACACCGCCATCGGGCATACGATCGGCGCGGACTTCGATTACCAGCCCGCGATCGGCGATGCGCTCGAGAAACGGCTCGGCCTCCGAGGTGTACCTGGCGAGACGCTGGGCGACCTGATCGTCGAGGTCTCGCGCATCGCGCGCGTCGTGTTTTGCAATATGGCGAAGGATCTCGTCGAGTGCGATACCGATGCGGGTGAGCGAATGCGGCAGATCGAAAATTTCGCCGAACTGCCGGTTCCAGCAGACCAGCGCGAGGTCCTTGTCGAAAACGGCGATCCCCTGACGCACATGATCGAGCGCGGTCTGCAGAATCTCGCGGTTGTAATGGATCGCCGCGTTGGCGTCATCGAGCAGCTTGAGCGCTGCCTTGGTCGAAACCGTCCGCTTGCGCAGCAGAAGCGACAGCACCAGCCGCGACGACGCAGCTCCGATCGCCGAGGCAAGAAGATATTCGCCGTATTGCAGAAGTTGAAAGTCGGCCTCAGCCTGCGGCGCCAGGCTGACGCGGCGCGATGCGGCAAAGCTCGCGAGTGATTCGCGGGTGCGCTCCTCACCAAGATAGCGGGCGATCGTCGCGATCAACTCCTCCGTCGTAACCGACGAACGCCGCAAGCGGAAGCTCGGCGCCATCGGGGCGAGCGAGGACGGAACGAACACATCCGCTTGCACGCGCTCGATGGCGGTCGGTCGCCGGGCAAGCGAGCAGCTGACATAAAGAATGACGTTGGCGAGAAGGCTGAGAACCACACCGTGAACGAGCGGTGGCAGATCGAGACCAAACAACGCTTGAGGTCGCAACCAGGCAAGGCCGAGCGGCCCGCTATTGAGGATGTCGCCGATGACGCCGACATCGGAGATGCTCGGCAGCAAGAGCGTGTAAGCCCAAACCAGAATGCCGGCAGTCATACCGGCGATCGCGCCCGGCGCCGTACCGCGCCGCCAGACCAGTCCGCCGAAGAAGGCAGGCATCAGCTGGGTGATGGCCGCAAACGAAAGCAGGCCTATGGAGGCGAGTTGGGCCGGGCCGGCGGAGCGATAATAAATGTAGGCAAGAAACAGGATGGCAAAGATTGCGATGCGGCGCACGGTCAGGAGTTGCGCGCCGGCATTGCTCGGGCCGCCGGAGCCTGCCGCGCGCCGCTTCAGAACCAAAGGCATCACAATGTCGTTCGACACCATGATCGCGAGTGCGACCGATTCAACGATCACCATCGCGGTCGCAGCCGACAGACCGCCGACAAAAGCGATCAGCGCAAACAATTCGGAATGCGCCTTCAGCGGCAGCGCCAGCACGAACATGTCGCCGTCGGTGCCGCCGGCAGGAAACGTCAGCAGCCCGGCCATCGCGATCGGCATCACGAACAGATTGATGAGGACGAGATAGAGCGGAAACAGCCAGGCGGCGCGGCGAACCTCTGCTTCGCTGTGGTTCTCGACCACGCCGACGTGGAATTGCCGCGGCAGCAACACGATCGCAAACAGCGACAGCACGGTCGAGGCAAGGAACGTGGTCGCGGGCGGCACGCGGGTGAGGACTGCGGCCGTCTCCGGCCGTTGCAGCGCGTCCGCAAACAGCGCGAGCGGCCCCGGGTACATCACGAAGGTGACAAAGATGCCGACGGCGAGAAAGGCGACGAGCTTGATCACCGACTCGGTTGCGACCGCCAGCATCAGTCCGTCCTGATGCTCGGTGGCGTCGATATGACGGGTGCCGAACAGCACGGCGAACGCCGCCATCAAGAGAGCAACGAAGAGAGCGATGTCGCCCAGAAGCGGCTCCGCCGCGCCGCTCCCCGCCGAGACAGCGGCAAGGATAGTGCCGACCGACGCCGATACCGCTTTGAGCTGCAGCGCGATGTACGGGATCATGCCGACGATCGCGATCAGCGCCACGGTCGCCGCCACCGCCTGGCTCTTGCCGTAGCGCGCGGCGATGAAGTCGGCGATCGAGGTGATGTTCTGGCCCTTGGCCAACCGGATGATGCGGATGATCAGCGGATAGGCAAGCCCGACCATCAAAACCGGACCGATATAAATGGTGAGAAATTCAAAGCCGGTGCGCGCGGCAACGCCGACCGAGCCGAAGAACGTCCACGACGTGCAGTAGATCGCCAGCGAAAGCGGATAAATCAGAAGGCGTGCACGGCTGCCACGCGTGAGCTGATGCCGTCGGTCGCCATAGCTCGCAACCAGGAACAAAAATCCGATATAGGCGAGCGCAATGACAACGACGACCCAGCCTTGCAGCATGGCGTTTCCCTGGGCGCTTCCTCGGGCGTTCTTCGGCCGATCCGGCGCTTTTGCAGCCTCAGATGCCCTTGATTTCGCTCAAAACATCATAGTTTGACTGGGCTGTCCATTGGCCGGACCATCGCCTGCGGCGCAATGGCCGCGCTTTGCATGCGGCACATTGTTTGGATGCGGCACCGTCATTTGACGGCGCTGCCGGCAGTGGGCATTGATGCGCGCGCCGATGTGGCCTGCTCTTCCTCCCCTGCGCGCGCTGATCGAGCCCGCCGAAACGCTTCTGATCGCCGCCGCCGGCGGGCTGATATTTACCTTATTAAGTTTTCCCGCCGGCCTTGTGTCCGGATCGGTGCTCGCCGTCACCGCGGCCGCGTTGTTTGGGCGTCCGGTCAAGGTGCCAGTCGGCCTGGCCCGCGTCTGTTACGTCATCGTCGGCATCCTGCTCGGGGCCGTGGTCACGCCGCAAACGCTCAAAGGCTTGACCACCTACCCGGCAAGCGTCGCGATCCTGATGGTGGCTTCGGTCGTGATGATTGTGGCGACCATGACCTACCTGCGCGTCGTGCATCATTGGGATCCGCTGTCGGCGCTGATGGGTGCAAGCCCGGGATCGATGATTCAGGTGATCGCGCTATCGAGCGAACTTGGCGCCGACCTGCGCGCCATCGCGATCGTGCAGACCATGCGCGTTCTGCTGCTGACCATCGGCATACCCGGCGGACTTGCCTTGTTTGGACTGGTCGCTCCGGCGATACCGGTCGCACGCGGTCCGGCCGGCCTGTCGTCGCTGCCGGAAATGCTGATCATCATCGCCGTGTCGGTCGTGGCCGGCATAGCGATGGCGCGGATCAGATTTCCGGGCGGGCTTCTGTTCGGGGCGATGGCTGGCTCGGCCGTTTTGCACGGCACTGGTTTTGCTCAAGCCGTCCTGCCGTGGTGGATCGGCAGCGCCGCAGTCGTCGTGCTCGGCGCGGTGGTCGGCTCGCGTTTCGCGAATACCTCGCCGCGGTTGATCGTCAGCTATCTCGGCGCGGCGTTCGGCTCATTTGCTGTCTCGCTCTCGGTCGCGACAGTGTTCGCCCTGATCGCGGCGCATTTCTTTCCGTTCCCGACCGCCAACGTCGTCGTCGCCTTCTCGCCGGGTGCGCAAGACACGATGATGGTGCTCGCGCTCGCGCTCCATCTCGATCCGGTCTACGTCGGCGCACACCATGTGGCGCGTTTTTTGGTCGTCACCTTCACGGTGGCAATCGCTGCCCGACGGATCGTGAAAGATAAAAAGTAGGGCGGATGTTGTCGCGCCCTCTCCCCCTGCGGGAGAGGGCCGTTCGGCAGTTCAACAACAAAATTGGGTGAGGGGTCGGGCCGCAACCCCTCACCCAACCGCGCAAGCAGCAAAGTCCGTGCTGCCCTCTCCCGCAGGGGGAGAGGGCATGCCCGCTTCGCTTTGGAATTACTCCGCGGCGAGTGCGCGCTCTTTGAACGGCAGCCCGAGGTTTTGCCAGACGTCGACGAGCGCCTCGGCCAAGTCGTCGATGAGGCCGTCGTCGTGATAGGGGCTTGGCGTGATGCGCAGCCGTTCCTTGCCTTTCGGCACCGTCGGATAGTTGATCGGCTGAATGTAAATACCATGCTCGCTGAGCAGGAGATCGCTCGCCTCCTTGCACAGCTCAGGATCGCCGACGAACACCGGCACGATGTGCGTGGGGCTGGTCATGACCGGCAGCGCCGCGGCGGCGAGTACGGCCTTGGTGCGCGCGGCGCGATCCTGATGGCGGTCGCGCTCCCATTGTGAAGTCTTCAGATGCCGGATGGCGGCGGTTGCCGCGGCACAGACCGACGGCGGCAGCGCGGTGGTGAAAATGAAACCCGGCGCATACGAGCGCACCGTGTCGATAATGGCGGCCGAGCCCGCGATGTAACCGCCCAGGCAGCCGAACGCTTTCGCGAGCGTGCCCTCGATGACATCGATGCGGCTCGCGGCGCCATCGCGCTCGCTGATGCCGCCACCACGCGGTCCATACATGCCAACCGCGTGGACCTCGTCGATGTAAGTCATGGCGCCGTAGCGGTCAGCGAGATCGCAGATGCGATTGACCGGCGCGACATCGCCGTCCATCGAATAAAGGCTCTCGAACACGATCAGCTTCGGCCGGTCCGGATCGGCAGCGGCCAAAAGCTGTTCGAGATGCGCCACATCGTTGTGGCGGAAGATGTGTTTTTCGCAGTACGCCTGACGCACTCCCTCGATCATCGAATTGTGGTTCAACGCATCCGAAAGAATGAGGCAGTTCGGCATCACCTTTGCGAGCGTGGCAATGCCGGTCTCGTTGGAGACATAGCCAGAAGTAAAGACCAGCGCCGCTTCCTTGCGATGCAGATCGGCGAGCTCACGCTCAAGCTCGACCAGCGGGTGATTGTTGCCGGCGATGTTGCGCGTGCCGCCGGCGCCGGTGCCCATCCGCGTCGCGGTCTCGACCATGGCGCCGATTACCTTCGGATGCTGGCCCATGCCGAGGTAGTCGTTCGAGCACCAGATCACGACATTCTTCGGCCCCTGGGGCGAATGCCAGACCGCATGCGGGAAGCGGCCGGCAATTCGTTCGAGATCGGCAAACACCCGATAGCGACGCTCCTCGTGCAACCGGGCGAGCGCGTCGTCGAAGTAGGCACGGTAATCCATGAATTTCCCTTTCGGGCACGGCCGGAGCCAGCCGCCGGCTCTTTTTAGAGTGGTTCCAGCGTAATTGTCGAGGCGCTTATCGGGGTAAAATCGTCGCGCTGCCTTGTGGTAGATCAAGTCCGGCGTCGTTTAGTGAACGGTCCGTTGCGGTCACCTGTGAGCGACCCAATGTCGACCCCGAGAAATCGCGTGACCCCTTCCTCTCCACGCCTATCACCCAAATATAGAGGCGACGCGCGAATGCCATTGATACTTAGGTGCTACTGGCGCCGCCGCGCGGGGCGCGTGCGGTAAACGGGAGGACGGGCATGAAGGTCGGCATTCTCGGATCGGGCGACGTCGCGAAATCTCTCGCCGGCGGTTTCATCAAGCACGGGCATCAAGTCATGCTTGGGACGCGCGACACCGGAAAACTCAAGGACTTCGTCGCGCAGAATAAAGGCGCACAGACCGGCAGCTTTGCCGATGCGGCGAAGTTCGGCGAACTCGTCGTGCTTGCGGTCAAAGGCACGGTGGCGCTTGACGCGCTCAAGGCTGCCGGCGCCACCAATATGGCCGGCAAGCCGGTGATTGACGCCACCAACCCGATCGCGGACGCGCCACCCGCGAACGGCGTGCTGAAATTTTTCACCAACCTCGATCAATCGCTGATGGAGCGATTGCAAGCCGCGATGCCTGAGGTGCATTTCGTCAAGGCGTTCAATTCCGTCGGCAACGCCGCGATGATCAATCCGAAATTTCCCGGCGGCAAACCGACCATGTTCATTTGCGGCAACGACGACGAGGCCAAGGCAACGGTGCGCGGCATCTGCGACCAGTTCGGTTGGGAGATCGCCGATATGGGTAAGGCCGAGGCCGCCCGCGCGATCGAGCCGCTATGCATGCTGTGGTGCATCCCGGGCTTCATCCGCAACGACTGGTTCCACGCCTTTAAGCTGCTGCAGCCGGCGTAAGCAACGCTGAAGATTCAGCGCGGGCAGGTTTGCGGCAAACCGTTCAAATTCTCCTGCTTGCGTTCGAACCTTGCAGTGCCTGACGCGGTCGGCACAATGACGTAGATGCTGTCAAAATCGTCACCGTGCCATTTGGGGACCGCTGCCGGGTCACCGCCGTGATACGCCAGCAGCGCCTTCGCCAGCGTGACGATAATCTTGTGCTCCCACGCAACCAGGATGAACCCGTTCCGATGCGCCGAACGTTTTTTCTCTAGAGCAGCCCGCAGCCCGGACGTATCGGACAAGCCGAAGCTCGTATTGACAGGCAGGCCGAACGCGATCGCCGTCGGTTCGATAGTCGCCAGCGGCCGCACGTAATTGTACGACTTGCCATCATCGGTCTTTTGCACGGCGGGATTGGGAGCAAAGATCGCATCCGGCTTACCAAATAAATCTGAAACGACCGCTGGCAGCGCCAGCGACCGATTGAGACCCTGGCAATTGAGCTGTCCAAGACCGGCATCCGGCTTTTCCCCGTGTCGGACGAACACAATTGTCTCGCGGGCGCCTTCGCTTCGTGCCACGACGCCGGTGAGAAACAGCGTCGATAGCGCGAGGATGCACGGAGCGACGGATTTGAGTTTTTTCTTGTCGAACGCCATTTCCCACAAACAAGAAGACCGGCCCAGGATCGAGATGGCTTTGTCTTACTTCAAATGGTGCTGCCGGTCAGGATTGAACTGACGACCTCTCCCTTACCAAGGGAGTGCTCTACCACTGAGCTACGGCAGCGGCGTGTTGGCCGAGTTACCACGCATCGCGCGGGGGAGTTTAGCCCGGCGATGCGGCGCAGTCTTAAAGCTCCGAGGCGAGCTTATCCAGCCCCATGACGTGGGCGAGGCTGCGGACTTCCTGCCGTTGCTCGTCGCTGAAACTCATGATCAGCGGAACGGCCGCGGATTTGAGGCCTTGTACTTCGACGCTGTCGGGATCGGCGGAGGCCAGCTGTGCGGCGTTGCCCGGTGCGCCCGGGTGGTGCGCGTCGCGTGCGCGCGCGTAGGCGACATTGCGCAGCGCCGCCTCGACCGCTGGCCACATGCCTTCCTGGTCCGCCGTCAGATGCAGGCGTCGCTTGATGCTCGCGATCTGGGCGTCGTTGAGCATGAACCCAGGACGGTTGGCGTGACGAGACGCGGTGTCCGCCGCCACTTGGGTTACCGGCTTTGGCTCGGCCCGCGGACGCTGGACGACGGCCCCTTTGGCCGCAGACGGAGCGATGGCCAGTTGCGGATTTGGCGTCGGTGCTGAAGCTTGCGGCGGGCGCCGTGCCGGCACCACCACCATCGGCTCCGGACTGAGCAACGCGAGCTGGGCGCCGCCAAGGACCGGAGCGCTCGTCGCACCGATCGCCGAAGTCGTCTCGGCAAGCGCTGCCGCATCTGCCTCCCCGACCATTGCCTCGTCTTTCGGCTCGGGGAATCGCAAGGCGACATTCTGGGAGGGCGAAACACCGACCGACTGCCAGGTGGTGGCGTGCCGATCGCCAAGCAGGAAACCAATCAGGCCGGCGACAAGAATCCAAAACCACCGGCTACGCGTTGGCGCCTTTTCACGCCGCATTTGCAACGCCCCGTCCCTTACAAAGACCTTTCCTAGTCGTTGCAAATGAAGCTTAATTTATGACTAACGCGGGGAATTTTGCGGCGGAACAACAGCCTCCGGCCGGTTCGCGGAACCGACGGCCGAATAAGCAAAAGGCCCGGCATTGCTGCCGGGCCTTGATGCGTTAAGCCGCTTGATCGGTGACGAAAACCCTAAGCCGCCTCTTCTTCGACGACGGCGTCTTCCTCCGCCACCTCAGGCTTGGGACCACGGTGTGGACCCTTCGCAAGCGCGGCCTCGATCTCCTTGATCGCTTCGGTCTCGGTGAGCCGCTGCACGGCGGCGACTTCACGCGACAGCCGGTCGATTGCGGCCTCGTAGAGTTGCCGCTCGGAGTAGGATTGCTCCGGCTGCGACTCAGACCGATAGAGGTCGCGAACGACCTCGGCGATGGCGACGATGTCGCCGGAGTTGATCTTGGCCTCGTATTCCTGGGCCCGGCGCGACCACATGGTCCGCTTGATCCGGGCGCGGCCCTTGAGTGTCTCAAGCGCCCGCTTGACCATCGGGGTTTCGGCAAGCTTGCGCATGCCGACAGAAGCGATCTTCGAGGTCGGCACCCGCAGCGTCATTTTGTCTTTGACGAAGTTGATGACGAAAAGTTCGAGGCGCACGCCGGCAACTTCTTGCTCTTCGATCGACACGATCTGGCCCACGCCGTGGGCCGGATAGACGATGAATTCGGTGGTCTTGAAGCCCTGCCGCTGCGTAGTCTTCTTCGCATTCATTCCCAAAGTTACTCCTTCCGCCTCGGGCTTGCGCCGCGGGACGGGTTTCGCCACGCTTACCCGGCTCCGGGCCGGTCGCCGCGTGGACTGTGTTGGCCTCCGGCTTGCGCGGGAGGTGGGTTTTCTTGCCTTCCGGCTCATGCCGGCCGCGCTCTTCTTCGCACGACGATGACGAGTTTTCTCTGCCACTGCTCTCGCGTGGGTCTCACGCCTCTTCTGACGATTCCTCGAAAACGCCCCGGAAAAATAAGCTCCCAAGGACAGGGAGCGGCATATCGGGGGTGTTATTCATTATGTGGCGCTTCTATAACACATTTCCAGCCAAAATCAAAGCGTTAACGCGTTGCAAAACGGTCGCATCCACGAAACAGTTAAAACGCCGATTTACGGTTGAAATCAGTCCCCGGTGCCCGGATTAGGGGAGAAAAACTTGTCATATTTGCCGGCCACCCCCTCCCAATCCTTGGCGTCGGGCGGCGGCTCTTTCTTGGCGGTGATGTTCGGCCAGGTTTTGGCGAATTCCGCATTGATGCCCAGCCATTTTTCGACGCCGGGCTCGGTGTCGGGCTTGATCGCGTCGACCGGGCATTCCGGTTCACAGACACCGCAATCGATGCATTCGTCGGGATGGATGACCAGCATGTTTTCGCCCTCGTAAAAGCAATCCACAGGGCACACCTCGACGCAGTCCATGTATTTACATTTGATGCAATTGTCGTTGACGATGTAGGTCATCCGCTCACTCTAGGCCGGTTCGGGGAGCAAGCTGCTCCCTACCGCATGGCTGGTGACCACGCAAGCTGGCGGCCGACCCGCTCCGGCGCCGCGTGGCGCGATCATGTTAATGCCTCGTAGAGGACCTGACCGGCTTCGGCTGAACCTCTGCGTTTTGCAAATCCCCTGACTTTGACGACGCGCACGTTGCGATCGAGCGCGACGGTGATCACATCGCCGGTTCGCACCAGACGGCTTGGCGCGGCGATGCGCGTGCCGTTGACCCGCACATGACCGGCGCTCGCGAGTGCTGCCGCGGCGCTGCGCGTTCGCACCAAGCGCGCGTGCCACAGCCACCGGTCGATGCGCTGGCGTTCCGTCTCGGCAACCACTTTAACGACGGCCTTTGGCCTCGGCTTCCAGTTGCGCCTTCAGGGCAGCGAGTTTCGCGAACGGCGAATTCGGATCCGCGACCTTCTCACGCCGCTCGTGCCGTTCAAATCGCGCCGCCGGCCCCGACCTCTCCTGATCGCGCCGCGGCCGGTCGAACCGCTGGTCGCCCCCGCCGCCTGGTCGGCGTCGTTGGTGCCGTGAGTGGCGGCCGGGCTTGCGAGGTTCCGCCGACACTGGCTCCGACTGCGGAGTTTGACCAGCGGCGGACGAGACCGGTTCGGAAGCGCCGTTGGTTGCAGCGGCCGCGTGCGCGGAAATGTCTGCAGCGACGTTTTGTGTCTGTTCGACTGTTGCCTGCGGCGCATGCCTGCGCGCCTCGCGCTGGCGAAACCGCGGGCGTTCGCGGCGCCGCTCAGACCGGCCCGGCCGCCATACCTCGATCAACTCGGCCTCGGCGGCCGCAGCTGTCTCCGCAGGCGCATCAGCCTGCGCTTCGGCCGCAAGTGAAGCGGATGCCGCAGGCGGCGCGACAGCTCCCTCTTCGCTGGACACATTTTCGTTCGAAGCAACTTCGCTGGAGACAGCCGCGACCACCGGTTCGGCTTCTGCGGCCGAAACCTCAGTCTCTTCAGCGATTGCCAGAATTTCCGCAGACGCCTGTGTATCGGACAGCGACGGATTGATGGCAGGATCGGTTGAAGATGCGTCCGTGGCCGTGACTTCGGCCGCGACTGTTGCGATTGCTGCAACAACAGGCGTCGGTTCGGCGGGTTTCGGCCGCTTCTCCATGCGATAGCCGAGCGAGCGCAGGATCGATGCAAAATCTTCACCGGCGGCCCCGGTCAGCGACGTCATCGTGTTGACCACGGTGAAACCGCCGCCAGCGATCGCGCCGGGCGGTTTTTGCCCCAAAGCGCCTTCGCGCCAGGCGAGCGCGGGACGGATCAGATCGGCAAGGCGTTCCAGAATGTCGACGCGCACCGCGCGTTCGCCGCAGACGCGATAGCCGGCCACGTGATAGAGGGCCGCGTCGATCTCTTTGTTAACCGGGATTGAGGTGCGGCCGCTGCCGGCGAGATGCAGCAAATCGTCAAGGCCTTTGCTTTGCGGCCCGTCATGGGAGAGCGCCCAGAGTTGCGTCGCCAGCGACCGTGGCGCAGGCTTCAGCAGCAGCGGAAGATAAATGTTGTGGGCGCCGAACCGCACCCCGTATTTGCGTAAACTTGCCCGTTCCGGCTGTTCCAGTCCTTTGACTTCGTCGGCGACCCGCGACCGATCCAGCACACCGAACGCTTCGATCAGCTGAAACGCTATGCCGCGCGCAATGCCGCTGACGTCGGCGGCCGCCGACAACTCGAACAAGGGTCCGAGCAGCTTTGTGATGTGAGATTTCGCGAAAGTATCCAGTCGTACCTCGACCGCTTCGCGCGGCGCACCGGAAAGGTGTTCGTCGGCGATGACGCGCACGCGCGGCCGCAATGCTTCTTCGCCGGCTATGAGCTTGCCGACGGGGGCGCCGGTCCAGCGGATGGTGCCGTCGGACGCCAATACAAATTGCTGATCGGGCGCCTCCGCAAGCCGCGCGGCGCGCGCCGCGATCTCGCCGGCCAAAGCTTTCTGCGCTGCGTTCTGCAACGCTTTCGCTTCCGAGCCACCCTGCGACGCGTCGGGAACGAACACGAAGCCGTCGAGGCGTCCGATGGTGTGCCCTTCGACCACGACCTCGCCGGTCTTGCTCATTTCCGGCTCGAGGTCGCCGTTCTCACGAAGCCGGCGCATCAGCACGCTGGTGCGCCGATCGATAAAGCGCTCGGTCAGCCGCTCGTGCAGCGCGTCGGAAAGTTTGTCCTCGACGCCGCGGGTGACGTCCTGCCAATGCTCCGGGTCGGCGAGCCAATCCGGACGGTTGGCCGCGAAGGTCCAGGTCCTGATATGGGCGATGCGGTTCGACAGCGTGTCGATATCGCCGTCGGTCCGGTCCGCCAGCGCCACCTGCTTGGCGAACCAGTCGGTTGGAATTTTGCCCTCGCGCTTGAGAAAGCCGTAGAGCGAAACCACGAGCTCCGCGTGCGTCGCCGGCGCGATCTTGCGATAATCGGGAATTTGGCAGACTTCCCAGAGCCGCTCGACGTCGGTGCTGGATCCTATCAACTGACGCACCTCATCGTCGCGCGCGGCATGGTCGAGCACGAGGATGTCTTCGGCGACCGGGGCGCGCGTCATTGTGCTTTCAGTCGGCGCTGCCGCCAGAGAAGCCTGCAGCGCGCCAACGGAAGAGAAATCAAGATCGCTGTTGCGCCATTGCACAATCTTCACCGGCTCGAAATTGTGCGATTCAAGCGCCTGTGCCAGTTCAGTCTCGAACGGCGGACAACGGCCGGTGGTGCCAAACGTGCCGTCGCGCATGGCGCGGCCGGCGCGGCCGGCGATCTGAGCCAGCTCGGCCGGGCTCAATTTGCGGAACTGATAGCCGTCGAACTTGCGGTCGGACGCAAACGAGATGTGATCGACGTCAAGATTAAGTCCCATGCCGATGGCGTCGGTCGCCACCAGATAGTCGACTTCGCCAGCCTGGTAGAGCGCGACCTGCGCGTTGCGCGTGCGAGGCGACAGCGCCCCGAGCACAACCGCAGCGCCGCCACGCTGGCGGCGGATCAATTCCGCGATGGCGTAAACTTCATCGGCCGAGAAAGCCACGATCGCGGAACGGCGCGGCAAGCGCGTCAGTTTCTTCTCGCCGGCGAACGTCAATTGCGACAGGCGCGGACGGCTGACGATGCTGACGCCGGGGAGCAGCCGTTCGACCAGCGGCCGCATCGTGGCTGCGCCGAGCACCAACGTCTCCTCGCGCCCGCGCCGGTGCAGCATGCGGTCGGTGAAGACGTGGCCGCGCTCAAAATCAGTGGCAAGCTGGATCTCATCGACCGCGAGGAATGCGACATCAAGGTCGGAGGGCATCGCCTCGACGGTCGAGACCCAAAAGCGCGGATTGGGCGGTTTGATTTTCTCTTCACCGGTCACGAGCGCGACCGCGTCTGCCCCGACCCGCTCGACCGCCTTGTTGTAAACTTCGCGCGCCAGCAGCCGTAGCGGCAAGCCGATCATTCCGGACGAATGCGCCAGCATCCGCTCGATGGCGAGATGGGTTTTGCCGGTGTTGGTCGGACCGAGCACGGCGGTGACGCCGGCACCGCGCGCGCGCAAATCTCGATTGGTGGCAGGCGAAAATGAAATCGGCATTGCGGGCCCGGCGTGCCGCGCGGCGGCGGCGGTTGCATCTGTATCACAACAACACGACGGAAAAGCCCTCGTGCTGTTCGGAACAGGCCTGTGATTAAGGTGTGGAACGAGTTTGGAACAAATCGCGGCCGAATTGGCGACTCGCGACGCGTTCGACTTCGTTCACTGCGACATATGGCGCTACGGCTGTTCCAAAACACAACATGGGGTGTTTGCAGCGGCTTTTCGACATCATTTTCCGGGCGGAAAAGTTAACGTAGAGCGCCGCCAGAGTTTTCCTATGAGTTAAGGGGTCTTGCCCTGTGGATAATGGGGACGCCGATCGGCGCATCAAGCCGCGCAGGTTTCCCTACGCCGTACACGACGGCCTTCAACAGCGACCACGTTTGCGGTCACTGTGTTTTCACGCTGGCCGCGCGCGGCGGCTTCGCCGCGGAGATAAATTGCGTCGCCTGGACCACTCCGGTGCCAACCGGCGTCGGCAGCGAGAAGCGAAACGGCACCAGGACCCGTGTGCCGGTGATCGGTGCGAGCCAAACTTCGGCATCGCGTAATTCCGCAAGATATTTGATGGCAAAACGATTAGGCACGTAGCCGGATATTGGCGTGAAGAAGACCGCGCAGACAACGACCGGACCCTGGTAGCCTTTTTCAGCTTTGACGACGTCCATGCGCTTGAATTCGCTGCGCAGATCGAAGCGCATGCGGCCGTCGAACACCGACACTTTGCGACCGCAGGCCTGCGGCGACAGCGGGTCACCGGTGCCGGTCACCGGGTCGAGCGTCGACGTCATCGGGTCGAGCACGTTGCGGCGATCGCCATCGGTCACCGGGATCCGGTCGTTGCTGGGCCCGACCGGAGGGTCGACGCTGAAATCCTTGACGTTGCCACCCGCGAACGACATGCGGACATCATCGACCCGTTCCCGGTTCGTGATGGTCGACGTGTAGGTCGTCGGCGCTGGCTGCCCGGCGGCCACGACGCCCTGCACCGTACTCGCGCCGCTGCCGTGGGCGAAAAAGCGCAAAATGCCGGTCGTGCCGCCGCTTGCCGACGCGCTGAACTGATCCTCGGAAATCTCTATGACCCAATTGCCGTGGCCGATCGGGATGCCGGAAAGGGTCGCGGTATATTCGGCCTCAAGCCGTCCCTGGGCCGCGGCGACGCGGCTTGAGTCCGCTGTGAATACCATCATGATGAAACACCCCACGGCGAATGTGGCGCAGGGTGTGGTCCAGGCGAGCCGGCTTGGCAGAAAAGACACGATGGTGACGGATCCCTCGGAGCCGCGGGAGAAGCTTAACGACGACGGGCGGCTACGACGATAAAAAGCCGTATCGGCCACCGTAAGCGATAGTGCAAGCACTATGCTTTGTCTTGTCGGAGAATGCGTCGTTTCTGTGGTTTTACACCGGTTTGGGCCGGTGCCGCCCCTTGTCCGAATGCACCCCGTGCTTGACGCTTTTCGGCACCCTGACTATAGCTCCGCAACCTTTTCTCCCTACATGTTGAGGGCTCGGCGCGGCGGCGCCGAGGGCTAATGGGAATTCTGCTATGGCATGGCGCTGCGAACTGACCGGCAAGACACGTCAGATCGGGCATCGGGTGAGCCACTCGAACCGGAAGACCAAGCGGCGGTTCCTGCCGAACCTGCTCAACGTTACGCTGTTGTCCGATTCACTTGGCCGCTCCGTACGCCTGCGGATTTCGGCCAACGCGCTCAAGAGCGTCGATCACCGCGGCGGGCTCGACAGCTTCCTGCTGGCGGCCAAGGACGGTGAGCTTTCGGCGCGGGCGCTTGAACTCAAGCGCCAGGTTGCAAAGAAGCGCACCGCAGCGGCGGCGTAGCGCAAGACTCCATCTCAAATATTTGTTGAGCCTGCCGGGCGTGCACTGCCCCGCAAGCTTGGCCGCGGCATAGCCTTAGCTGGGCGTTGTGTCGTTGTTTTCGGCGCACCGCCTGCCATCTTTCGCCACGGCGTCGTCAGCTGCATGCCGCGGTTATTAGGCCTTTTGTCCGCCCAGCAGCCCTAGTTCACGCGTGCAACCGCTTGCGTGGCGGACGCGGCGCGCGTTCCTCGCCCGGTTGTTCGTCGAACAGCTCGGCGAGCTTTTCGGTCATGACGCCGCCGAGCTCCTCCGCGTCAACGATCGTCACGGCACGGCGATAGTAGCGCGTGACGTCGTGGCCGATGCCGATCGCGATCAACTGGACCGGCGAGCGCGTTTCGATATCCTCGATCACCCAGCGCAAGTGACGTTCCAGATAATTGCCGGGATTGACCGACAACGTCGAGTCATCGACCGGCGCGCCGTCGGAGATCATCATCAGGATCTTGCGCGTTTCCGGCCGGCCGAGCAGGCGCTTGTGCGCCCAGTCGAGCGCCTCGCCGTCAATGTTCTCCTTCAAGAGACCCTCGCGCATCATCAGACCGAGGTTCTTGCGCGCGCGCCGCCATGGCGCGTCGGCGGCCTTGTAGACGATGTGGCGCAGGTCGTTGAGCCGCCCCGGATTCGCCGGCTTGCCTTGCGCCAGCCAGGCTTCGCGCGATTGCCCGCCCTTCCAGGCTCGCGTGGTGAAGCCCAAAATCTCGACCTTGACGCCGCAGCGTTCCAGCGTCCGTGCCAGGATATCGGCACAGGTCGCCGCGACCGTGATCGGACGTCCGCGCATCGAACCCGAATTATCGAGCAGCAGGGTGACCACCGTATCGCGGAAATCGGTGTCCTTTTCGCGCTTGAACGACAGCGGATGCAGCGGATCGACGATGACGCGCGACAGCCGCGCCGGATCGAGCAGGCCCTCTTCCAGATCGAACTCCCAGGCCCGGTTCTGCTGCGCCAGAAGCAGCCGCTGCAGCCGGTTGGCGAGCCGCGCCACCACGCCTTGCAGATGCGACAATTGCTTGTCGAGATAGCCGCGAAGGCGATCGAGCTCCTCTGGATCGCAGAGGTTCTCGGCGCCGACGATCTCGTCAAATTTGCTGGTGAAAGGACGATAGTCGGGACCGCGCGGTTCGTTGCGATTGTGCCGCGGCCGCCACGGTTCGGCGGCGGTCTCGGAATCGCCCATCTCCGCGTCGTCGGCCATGTCGGACGCCGGCGCATCGACGGATTCGGCGGCGGTGTCGGGCAGTTCATCGGCTGAAGTCTCGGCATCTTCGAGGCTCATGCGCTCGCTGTCGGCGCTCTCGGCCGCCTCACCGTCTTGACCGGATTCCTCGCTGCGATCCTGCTGGTCGCCGTCCTCCCCCTCTTCCTCGTCGGTCTCGCTCGAGCGATCCTCGCCCATATCCAGACAATCGAGCAGATCGTGCACCACGTCGCCGAAGCGGCGCTGATCGGTGAGGACCCGTTCAAGCCGATCGAGATTGCGGCCGGCACGCTCCTCAATCAGCGGCCGCCATAGCTCGACAACCTTGCGCGCGGTCGGCGGCGGCGTTTCGCCGGTTAGCCGCTCGCGCACGATCATGGCGACGGCGTCTTCGATCGGCGCGTCGGCACGGTCTGTGATCTCGTCGTATTTGCCGCGATGAAAGCGGTCGTCGAGCATGGCGGCGAGATTTTTCTTCACGCCGCCCATGCGCCGCGATCCGATTGCCTCGACGCGGGCCTGCTCGACTGCTTCGAACACCGCGCGCGCCTGTTGACCGCCGGGGACGAGCTTGCGGTGCACGGCTGGATCGTGACACGCGAGCCGCAGCGCAATCGAATCGGCATGACCGCGGACGATCGCCGCTTCCCGCTCGTTGAGCCGGCGCGGCGGCTCGGGCAGCCGCACTTTGTTGGCGGTAAGACCGGGGCGCTCGGCGGCGAAGGCGACCTCGATATCGCCCTTGCCGGCGATTGCACGCACACAAACAGCGACCGCGCGCTTAAAGGGCTCGGTCGGCGCCTCCTTCGCCGGTGTTTTGGTCTTGATGTTCGACGTCATCGGACCCGTAGCTCTTTTAATCTTCAGCGCGGCGGTATCAGTCCGGCCCAGCCATAGACCTCATTGGTCAGCGCATCCACCAAATCGGGACGGTCAACGCCGGCAAGATCGTCGCGCACCGGAAACCCGGCGGACATGACGCAAAAGGCCAGCAGGTGGTAGGACGGACGAAACTTCTTCAGCTCCTGCGGTTCGATGATGACGGTCTGCCCCGGAATGACCGGCGTAATTTCATCGCGTTGATAGATCACGTCAAAGCCGGAGAGCCGCCACACCTGCTCGCGCCGTTCGGCGCGAAACAGAAATCGTACGTAGCTTGAAAATGTGACGGCGATCCCTCTCACTTTGGAGGGAATATCGATGACCCCGCCAAGCTGCGCGATGGCGCGGTCGCCCGCGAGCGTAACGAGAATCTGGCCGAGGCGGTGGGTCGCTTTGACGTTGCGCGCGGCCATGTCTTTCGAACGGCGCACAAATTCCGGGCCGCTGCCGCTGATCCAGCTCAGGCGCACCACCGAGTCTTCGTGGTAGCAATCGTGCATCTGTTCCCACAATCCGAGATCGCGGCTCAACCGTTCGCGCACGATCAATTGCGAAACCGCAGAAACATCAGCGGCGTCAAGCACCGCTTTGTCCTGCACCGAGCTTTGGAGTGCGACGTTCGAGGTCATGTTTTCCCTCCGCCCGGCGCGGGAAGAGGTGATTGTCAGGAGAGCGCGACGTTGACGGCGGATTCCGGCAATTCCTGCCCAAAGCACCGCTGATAAAATTCCGCCACCAGCGGACGTTCGAGTTCGTCACATTTGTTGACGAACGTGAGCCGGAAAGCAAAGCCGATATCGCCGAAAATTTCGGCGTTCTCGGCCCAGATGATCACCGTTCGCGGGCTCATGACGGTGGAGATATCGCCGTTCATGAATGCATTGCGGGTGAGATCCGCCACGCGCACCATCTTGCCGACGATGTCGCGGCCCTGATCGGTGCGATAGTGCTTCGCCTTGGAGAGCACGATCTCGACCTCGTTATCGTGCGGCAGATAGTTCAGCGTGGTGACGATCGACCAGCGGTCCATCTGGCCCTGGTTGATCTGCTGGGTGCCGTGATAGAGGCCGGACGTGTCGCCTAAGCCCACCGTATTGGCGGTCGCGAACAGACGAAATGCCGGGTGCGGCTTGATCACCTTGTTTTGGTCCAGCAGCGTCAATCGCCCGGACGATTCCAGCACCCGCTGAATCACGAACATCACGTCCGGACGGCCGGCATCGTATTCGTCAAAGCACAGCGCGACGTTGTTCTGCAGCGCCCACGGCAGAATGCCGTCGCGAAATTCGGTGACCTGCATGCCATCGCGGATCACAATCGCATCCTTGCCGATGAGATCGACGCGGCTGATATGGCTGTCGAGGTTGACGCGCACGCAGGGCCAGTTGAGCCGCGCCGCGACCTGCTCGACATGCGTCGATTTGCCGGTGCCGTGATAGCCGGTGACAATCACCCGGCGGTTCCGGGCAAAGCCGGCGAGGATGGCGAGGGTGGTCGGCTTATCGAACCTGTAGTCGGGGTCGAGGTCCGGAACGTGCTCGTCCGGCTCGGAATAGGCCGGCACCTCCAGGTCGCTGTCGATGCCGAAAACCTGCCGGATCGAGACCTTCATATCCGGCAAGCCGGATTCCGTTTCTGTCGCGAGACTCATTGCACCTCCGTGACCCCGGAACGCCCGAGTGTCCCGATTGGCCGCGATCGGCCTTCTCTGGCGGTCGGATGTCGGCCCAAACTTAGCAGAAGCCCATAAGGCCGCGAAAGCCGCTATCCACTGGTCAGCAGAATCCCGCCGACTTCAGGTAATTATAGGCTTGGATGATCTCCCGAAGCCGGTCTTCGGAGGTGCGGTCGCCGCCGTTGGCGTCGGGATGATGCCGCTTTACCAATACCTTAAACTTGGCCTTGATATCGGCGCGCTTTGCCTCGGCTTCAAGGCCGAGCGTATCGAGGGCACGGCGCTGAGCATTGAGAATTCTTGCGGCCCTCCGCCGACGGTCGCGCATGCCCGGCGCCATTGCCGCCCGCCGCGCCGAACAAACTGAACGGATCTTCTGCCGCCCACCCGTCGCCGCGAACGTCAGCAGAGCCGCGACGGCTGCTGCGGCGGCGGCCGCTGACGCCGCCGATCGACCCCATTTTCCAGGTCGGACGATGGCCGGTCAGGTCTTCCTTCTGATACTTGGCGACGGCGTCATCGCTCATGCCAGCGAAGAAATTGTATGAATTGTTGTATTCGCGAACGTGGTCGAGGCAGAAGCGCCAATATTCACTGGCGCGCAGCCGGCCCTTGGGCGCGCGATGCGTCGCCGGCGCCGCGCAATCCGGCCACTGGCATCCCGGCAGGTCGGCACGCTGGCGGCGGTCCTGGTCGGGTTTGACGCGTATCCGATCGAACAGTGGCGAGTCGTTGCTCATTGTTTCAATTATGAGGGTGCGTTGATGGCACCTTCAAGACTTGACAGACCACAAAACTCGAAATGCCGGCATTGACCCGCATCGCACGCTCGCTATCTGTCGCCCATGCAAACACGCGATCTCATCACGAAAAAGTTGCGCAAGGCTTTCGCGCCCGAGAGCCTGAACGTCGAAGACGAATCACATCGTCATGAAGGCCACGCGGGACACCGGCCGGGCGGCGAGACCCATTTCCGTCTGTATATTGTGTCGGAGGCGTTTCGCGGAAAGAGCCGGCTTGAACGTCATCGCATGATCAACGCGACACTTGCGGGCGAGCTCGCTGGCGGCGTGCATGCGCTTGCGATCCACGCCGCGGCGCCCGGGGAAACTCTATAGCACGCTAACTCGCCTTCGCCGTCACCTTGCGCGCCAGTGGCGTAACCCGCAACGCTGTGATCCGGTTGCGGGTCTTGCGCAGGACCTGAAAGCGGAAGCCATGAAAGGTAAAGCTCTGTCCCGGCTCCGGGATCGAACGCGATTCGTGGATCACCACGCCGGCGATCGTCGTCGCCTCGTCGTCGGGAATGTTCCAATCCATCGCCCGATTGAGGTCGCGCACCGGCACCGCGCCGTCGACGTTGACCGAGCCGTCCGGCAGCATGCGCACGCCCGGGACCGCGATGTCATGCTCGTCGCTGATGTCGCCGACGATTTCCTCGACAATGTCCTCCAATGTCACCAGGCCTTCGAGCTCGCCGTATTCGTCGACCACGAGCGCGAATGGAGTCTTGCGGTGGCGAAATGCCTTGAGCTGTTCGTAGAGCGGCGTGGTATCCGGCACGAACCACGCGGGCTTGGCCAACGCGAGAAGATCGATCTTGGCAGCATCGCCACCGGCGGCATGCAGAGCGCGCCACACCTCCTTGGCGTGCAACACGCCGATGACGTTATCTGGCGAATCGCGCCACAGCGGCAGCCGCGTTACGCCGGCCGCCAAAACCGCATCGATCAATTCCCGCGGCGGCTCATCGGCGTCGAGCATGACCATCTTGGTGCGATGGATCATCACATCCGACACGGTGAGTTCGCGCAGATCGAGCAAGCCGCCCATCATGTCGCGGTCGAGCTTTTCCACGACGCCGGCGCGGTGCATGAGATCGACAGCGCCACGCAGCTCCTCGCGCGGCGACAGGATCGAGTGAATCTTGCCGACCGGTACGCCGACACCGCGCAAGATGATCCGCACCAGCCATTCGACTGCTTTGAGGATCGGCAAGAAAATCGAGACCGTCCGCTCGATCGGCTGGGCGACAGCAAGAGCCATGCGATCGGGCGCGTTGAAGGCGGCGGTCTTCGGCAGCACTTCGCAGAGAACGAAGATCAGCGCCGTCATCACGATGGTCGCGTAGATCACTCCGGCGTGACCGAACAGCGCCAGCAACAGGCCGGTCGCCAAGGTCGACGCCGCGATATTGGTGACGTTATTGGCGAGCAGCACCGCTCCGAGAAAACGCTCCCGGGTTCCGAGCAAGCGGTTGACGATGGTCGCGTCGATGTTGCCTTGTTTCTCCAGCCGCATCATGGCGGCACGTGAGGACGCGGTCAGCGCAGTCTCGCTGGCGGAATAGAACGCCGATATCAGGAGGCAGATCACAACCGCCGCGACCGTCAACCAATCGTAAATCGTCATTGCCCGGCGAGCTTCTCGCTGAGAAACGCGCGCACATCCTGTTGATCGACGCCGCTTTCAACAAACGCGGCGCCGACCCCGCGCACCAGAATAAATGTAAGCATGCCGCGCTTCACTTTCTTGTCTTGCGCGATCAAATCCATCAGTCGATCGATCGAAGGCAGCCCACCCGGAATGTCCTCTGGCCGGGTTGGCAGCCCGACCTCCGCCAGATGACGGACCGCGCGCTCTGCTTCGGCAGGGGCAATAAGTCCAAGCCGCGCCGAAAAACCGAAAGCGAGCGCCGTGCCCGCGGCCACGGCCTCGCCGTGGAGCAGCCGATCGGAAAACCCGCACGCCGCTTCCAGCGCATGGCCGAAAGTATGGCCGAGATTGAGCAGCGCCCGGTCGCCGGTCTCGCGCTCGTCGCGGGCAACGATCGCGGCCTTGGCGCGGCAGCTCACGGCGATCGCGTGCTCCCGCGCGGGCCCACCATTGAAGACGTCATGCCAGTTCGCCTCCAGCCAGGAGAAGAAGGCAGCATCACCGAGCAGGCCGTATTTCGCGACCTCGGCATAGCCAGCGCGAAATTCCCGGGCCGGCAGGGTGTCCAGGGTGGCGGTGTCGGCAAGCACCAGGATCGGCTGATAAAACGCACCGATCAGATTCTTTCCATGGGCGGAATTGATCGCGGTCTTGCCGCCGACCGAGGAATTGACCTGCGCCAGCAATGAGGTCGGAACTTGCACGTAATCGATTCCACGCCGCACTGCGGACGCAGCGAAGCCGGCAAGGTCGCCGATAACACCGCCGCCGAGTGCGATCACCAGATCGCCGCGCTCGATCCGCGCCGCGATGATCGCCTCACAGACTTGCTCAAACCCCCGAAAGCTCTTCGAGCCTTCGCCAACGGGAACGATGATCCGGCTCGCCAGCACGCCGGCTCCGGCAAGCGACGCTTCGAGCGCGGCGAGGTGATGACGCGCGACATTCTCGTCGGTGACAATGATCGCCTTCGCGCCCGGGCGCAGCGCCGCGATGCGCGCGCCAAGCGACGCGATCATCCCACGCCCGATGACGATATCGTAGCTGCGGTCGCCGAGCGCGACCTTGACGGTTGCAGGATCGTTGCGAAGTGGCGCCGTCATGGACTGGCCTTTCGCTCGGGCGGCGGTTCCTTATTTAACCACGCGGCGAGCGCCGTCATGATTTCGGCAACGACGGCGTCGTGAGCCACTTCACGTGACTGCACGATGAGGTCCGCTTGCGCATAGATCGGCTCTCGCTCAAGAAGGAGCGCGCGCAATGTCTCGGCCGGATCCACGGTCTGCAACAATGGCCGATCGTTTCGGCGCTTGTTGATCCGACGCAACAGCACATCAAGCTCCGCCTTCAGCCAGACGGAGACCCCCTTCGCGCGGATGAGGTCGCGCGTATTTGCATTCATGAATGCGCCGCCGCCGGCCGCGAGCACTTGCGGGCCGGCTTCGAGCAACCGCGCGATGACGCGCGCTTCGCCGCTGCGGAAATAGGCTTCGCCCTGATGGGAAAAAATATCGGCAATGCTCATACCAGCCGCTTTCTCAATCTCCGTATCAGCATCGACAAACGGGATCGCCAGTTGGGTCGCCAATCGGCGGCCGACCGACGATTTGCCGACCCCCATCATGCCGACCAGCACAATTGAGCGCCGCCCGAGGCCGGCCACGATCGCGGCCGGTGAGACGGTCGCATTGGTGTCATTTTGTAAAGCAATATCAGTCATATATCGTTAAGCCGCGAGCCGGGACCGGACGCATTTTCTGCCCTGCGCTGGAACATCCGGATCGCCTGCCGAATAACTTGCCTGCCCGGGCCGAACGTGATCGTACTCGGTCCCGTTCGCCGGCACCAATGGGATGAGCGCGAGTGCCTGATGCCGAGCCTGCTGCGATTCCTCACGATCGTTATCACCCTGGGCGCCGTCATCTTTGGCGGCGTTTATTCGCTGGCGCATTTCGTACAGCCGAAACCGCGCGAAATCACCGTCTCGGTCCCGCCTGACCGATTCTTCAAAAACCGTTGAGGCCAATGGTAATGGTTCGGAGGACAACTCCCGAATCGGCGCGGAAGACAAAGCCTTCCGAGGAGCGGCTGATCTCGCTGTTTCTCGACATGCTGGCGGCCGAGCGCGGCGCCGGGAAAAACACGCTCGATGCCTACAGCCGCGACCTGGCGGATTTTGCGTCTTATATGAAAGGAGCTGGCAGTTCAGTCGCGAACGCGGCGACCGACAATTTGCGGGCTTATCTCGGTGACCTCGCCGCTCGCGGCTTGCGGCCGACAACGGTGGCGCGGCGTCTATCCGCGATCCGACAACTTTATCGGTTCCTCTATGCGGAGGGCCGGCGCAAAGACGACCCAGCCGCCGTACTTGAAGGCCCAAAGCGCACTCGCGCACTGCCGAAGACGCTCACGCTTGCCGAGGTCGATCGTCTGTTGCAGGTGGCTGGGCAAACTGATCCGGCGTCGCCGCTACCGGCGCGGCTTCGCGCCGTCAGGCTCGCTTGTCTGGTCGAGCTTCTCTACGCCACCGGCTTGCGGGTTTCCGAACTTGTGGCCCTGCCCGCCACGGCGGCCCGCCATGATGCCCGGGTCATTGTTGTACGCGGCAAGGGCAACAAGGAACGGCTGGTGCCGCTCAACAATGCAGCCAAGCGTGCGACAGCCGATTACCTTGCGCTTCTGACCGAAACGCGCGGCAAAGAAGGCATCGGCACCGGATCGAAATGGCTATTCCCGTCGTTCGGCGATTCCGGTCATCTCACCCGCCAGCATTTTGCGCGCGACCTCAAGGCGCTTGCAGCCGCCGCCGGATTGCGCGCGGCGCAGCTTAGCCCGCATGTGCTGCGGCATGCCTTCGCCAGCCACCTTCTGCACAATGGCGCAGACCTGCGCGTGGTGCAGACACTGCTCGGTCACGCTGACATTTCTACGACCCAGATTTATACCCACGTGCTCGAGGAACGGCTGAAAAGCCTCGTCCGCGATTTGCATCCGTTAGCGGACATAAATACTTGAGGGCTACGATCCATGAGGCTCGTCCTCGCGAAAGCGCAGGACGAAGCTATCTGGCAAAGCGGCGGATTGCGACAGGCCCGCCAAGGCAATCAAAAGTTGGAACTAATCTGTAATGCGCTCTTATCTCGACTTCGAAAAACCGGTGGCCGAACTGGAGGCCAAGATCGAAGAAATGCGCGCGCTGCAGAACGGCGGCGAAGCCATTGCCATCGGGGAAGAGATCAATCGTATCGAGGGCAAGGCAACACAGACGCTTAAGGAACTCTATGCCGAGTTGACGCCTTGGCAGAAGACGCAAGTGGCGCGGCATCCGCAGCGACCGCATTGCGCCGATTACATCGCGCAATTGATCGCTGATTTCACGCCGCTCGCCGGCGATCGCACCTTTGGCGAGGACGCGGCGATCGTCGGCGGCTTCGGCCGTTTTCATGGCGAGAGCGTCTGCGTGATCGGCCACGAGAAAGGCTCCGACACCGAGAGCCGGCTCAAGCACAATTTCGGCATGGCGCGCCCGGAAGGTTATCGCAAAGCGGCGCGGCTCATGGATATGGCCGACCATTTTGAGATCCCGGTGATCGCATTGATCGATACCGCCGGCGCCTATCCGGGCATTGGCGCTGAGGAGCGCGGGCAAGCTGAAGCGATCGCGCGCTCCACGGAAGTCTGCCTGCGCATCGGCGTGCCCAATGTCGCGGCGATCATCGGAGAGGGCGGCTCGGGCGGAGCGATCGCAGTCGCCACTGCCAATCGCGTCATCATGCTCGAGCATTCCATTTACAGCGTGATTTCACCTGAAGGCGCCGCCTCGATCCTTTGGCGCGATGCCACGAAAGCTCAAGATGCTGCCTCTAATATGAAAATCACGGCGCAAGATCTGCTTCGCCTCGGCGTGGTCGACACGGTGGTGCCCGAACCAACCGGCGGCGCGCACCGCGATCCTCCCGCCACTATCGCCGCCGCGGGAGCAGCAATCGCCGAAGCGCTGACCGAACTGCACGGACTCGACCCCGCGACCATTGTGCGGCTACGGCGCGAGAAATTCATGGCGATTGGCCGGACACTCAGCTGACCAATTGGGGGGCCGCACGCGGCAGCGCCGCGCCAAGCTTTCTGCCACAATCATGCCGTGATTGATCGTGGAACCGCTCAGAGCGCACGGTGCATAAATTCTCACCATCACCCGTTAATTTTTGCGAAAAATTTACCATTCATTCAGCGCCGGTGTGATCCATTCCAATACCCGCGACTTGCTTGGCTTGCGCGGGCCGCCTCGTAAGGATAACCATTGGTTCTGCGATGGCCCGGGGACGGTTCCATCAGTCGGGGAGTATCGATTTGATCCGCGCCAGCCTGGTCCGCGCGCTAACGGCGTCAGCGGTGCTTGCCGCGACGTTGGCGCTTGCCGGCTGCTACAGCGAAGAGGGTTACCAGCTTCCCACCCGCGCGATGAAAGAGCTGTCGCCGCAGACCTTGGCGCTGCTCGAACAAAAACACATGCCGAAGGACTCGCCGATCCTCGTGCGGATCTTCAAGGAGGAATCGGAACTCGAAGTCTGGAAGCAGGACACCACCGGACGCTTCCAAATTCTGAAAGTCTATCCGATCTGCCGCTGGTCGGGCGATCTCGGACCAAAGGTTCACGAAGGCGACCGCCAGGCTCCCGAAGGTTTTTACGCGATTACGCCCGACCTGATGAATCCCAATTCCAATTACTACCTGGCAATCAATACCGGATTCCCCAACGCCTACGACAAAGCCAACGGGCGCAGCGGCGCACTCCTGATGATCCACGGCGATTGTTCGTCGCGCGGCTGCTACGCCATGACCGACGAACAGATCGGCGAAATCTATTCGCTGGGCCGCGAATCCTTTCTCGGCGGCCAGCATGCGTTCCAGATCCAGGCCTACCCGTTCCGCATGACGCCGCTCAACATGGCGCGGCATCGCACCAATCCGAACATGGCGTTCTGGAAGATGCTCAAGGAAGGCAACGATCACTTCGAGGCGACGCGCCTCGAGCCCAAGATCGACGTCTGCAATCGGCATTACGTGTTCGATGCGCAGCAGCCCGCCGACGCCAAAAAATCGCTGGTGTTCAATCCGACCGGTCCGTGCCCCGCCTACACCTTAGCGCCTGAGGTCGCCAGCCTCACGTTGCAGAAGGAGCAGAAGGACGACGCCCAGTACACTCAGTTTGTCAGAAACAACATACCGACCGCGCCGATCAGAACCGGCCTCGACGGCGGCATGAACCGAGTCTTCCTGGCGCAGGTCGGCGGCAATATTCCGCCGTCCAGAAAACCTGCGCCATTCCCGACGCAACCGCCGCCGGTTGTCGCCGACAATGGTAACGGTCAATCGACAGCCCCCAGCGGCCTACTCGGCGGCCTGTTTGGATCAGCAGCCGCGGCGCAGCCGGCGCAAGTCGCCGCTACCGATACGCAGACGGTGGAGCGCGGCGAAACAAACAGCGGCGGTTTTTTCAACAGTCTGTTCGCATCGAAGGGGCAGGAGCCGGTGGCGGCGGTCCCGGCACAGCCCCCGATAACGACGGCAACGGTCGAGACCCCAAAACCCAAATCCGTTCCACATTATGAGACTGCGGCCGTCACCTCGAAGCCCAAAGCCGAGCCGCATAGCGCTGAACCGCGCAAGACCGAACCGCAACAGAGCGCGACTGCGGCTGCTGCTCCGGCTACGACTGCAACGACGACCACAGCGGCCGCGGCATCAAAGCCAAAGCCGGCTTCGCAACAACAAGAGGCCAATGCGGCTGCGACATCGGCAGCGCCCGGGAGCCTCATCAACGGTGCTCAAGCCGTGGTGCCGTCGGGCAACTTCGCCAACCGCTGGGGCGGATTGCAGTAATCAGGAAGATATCAGTAATCGCGAATTCTGATACCTGATCTCCGACTACTGATACCTTCCGTGGCAGTGCTTGAACTTCTTGCCTGAGCCGCAGGGGCAGACCTCGTTGCGGCCGACTTTCCCCCAACTCGCCGGGTCGTTGGGATTGCGCTCCGCCGCGGGCGTGTTGCGCGGCATCGCCACCGCCGCAGCGGCGGTAGCGCTGCCGCCGATGCCGTGTCGTGCCAGCGTTTCGGCGCCAGCCATCGCCAGCGCCATCTCATCCTCGCCGGTCATCGGATCGATCTTGTGCCCTTCCATCGGGGGCAGCGCCGACATCTGTTGGTCCGGCGGTGGCGAATCCATGACCTCGACCCGCATCAGCTGCGCCGTCACTGCCTCGCGCAGGTGCTGGCTCATTGCCTCGAACAGGCTGAAGGCTTCCGCCTTGTACTCGTTGAGCGGGTCGCGCTGAGCGTAACCACGCAACCCGACCACCTGGCGCAGATGGTCGAGCATGACCAGATGCTCGCGCCACAGATGATCAAGCGTTTGCAGCAGGATCGACTTTTCGATGTAGCGGATGATATCGGAGCCCCATCGGGCGACCTTCGCCGCCATATGCTCGTCGGCGCGGCGCTCGACGCGGGTGAAAATCTCCTCGTCGGCGATGCCTTCTTCCTTGGCCCATTCATCGACCGGCAGATCGAGGCCGACGACGCGTTTAAGCTCTTCTCTCAGGCCTGCCGTGTCCCATTGTTCCGGATAGGCGTTCTCGGGAACGTGCTTGGCGACCAGATCGTCGATCGAGGTGTGGCGCATGTCGGCGACGATCTCCGCCGTAGCCTGATCGTTCATCCATTCAACGCGCTGGTCGAAAATGACCTTGCGCTGATCGTTCATCACATTGTCGAACTTGAGGATGTTCTTGCGGATGTCGAAGTTGCGCGCCTCGACCTTCTGCTGCGCCTTCTCCAGCGCTTTATTGATCCACGGATGAACGATGGCTTCGTTCTCTTTCAGGCCGAGCCTGGTCAGCATGCCGTCGAGCTTGTCGGTGCCGAAGATGCGCATCAAATCGTCTTCGAGCGACAGGAAGAACTTGGAGTGGCCCGGATCGCCCTGGCGTCCGGAGCGGCCGCGTAATTGATTGTCGATGCGCCGGCTCTCGTGCCGTTCGGTGCCGAGCACGAAGAGCCCGCCCGCGGCCAGCGCCTTTTCCTTCAAGCGCGCCACCTCTGCGCGGATTTCGGCCGCACGTGGCGACTTGTCCCGCGTTTGCCAGTCGTCGACATCGGCCAGTTCCTGGCGAATGCGCATGTCGGCGTTGCCGCCGAGCTGAATGTCCGTGCCGCGGCCGGCCATATTGGTGGCGATGGTGATGGCGCCCGGCACACCGGCCTGCGCGATGATCGCCGCTTCCTGCTCGTGATAACGGGCGTTGAGGACGGCGAACACCTTGGCCTCGGAGGCGCCCTCATCGCCAGAATAAAGCGCGGCAAATGCGTTGGGATCGGAGAAGTCGTGCTGCTCCCAGCCGTGCGTGCGCAGCATTTCGGCGAGCTGTTCGGATTTCTCGATCGAGGTGGTGCCAACCAGCACCGGCTGGCCGCGCGTTTTGCACTCCTCGATCAAGGTGAGGATGGCGCGGAATTTCTCGGTTGCCGTGCGATAGACCTCGTCATCGTCATCGATCCGGACCATCGGCATGTTGGTGGGGATTTCAAGGACTTCGAGATTGTAGATGTCCTGGAACTCATCCGCTTCGGTCGCCGCCGTCCCGGTCATGCCGGCGAGCTTGTTGTACATGCGGAAGTAGTTCTGGAAAGTGATCGACGCGAGCGTTTGGTTCTCGGGCTGGATCGGCTGCCGTTCCTTGGCCTCGAGCGCCTGATGAAGCCCTTCCGAATAGCGCCGCCCGGCATCATGCGGCCGGTGAACTCGTCAATAATGACGACCTCGCCGTTGCGGACGATGTAGTCCTTGTCGCGCTGAAACAGCTTGTGCGCGCGCAGCGCCTGATTGACGTGATGGACGACCGAAACGTTTTCGACGTCATAAAGTGAGTCGGATTTGAGCACGCCTGCGGCTCGCAGCGCCTGCTCCATCTTCTCCATGCCGACTTCGGTCAGCGTAACGGTGCGCTGCTTCTCATCGAGCTCGTAGTCGGCCTTATCCAAGTTTGGAATGTATGTGTCGATCGTGTTGTAGAAATCGGAACGGTCGTCGAGCGGACCGGAAATAATCAGCGGCGTGCGCGCTTCGTCGATTAGAATCGAGTTGACCTCGTCGACGATGGCGTAGACATGGCCGCGCTGCACCATGTCTTCGAGCCGGTACTTCATATTGTCGCGCAGATAATCGAAGCCCAGTTCGTTGTTGGTGCCGTAGGTGACGTCGCACTCGTATTCCTTTTTGCGCTGCTCGTCGTCGAGGCCATGGACGATGACGCCGACCGTCAGGCCGAGGAATTTGTAGATCTGCCCCATCCATTCGGAGTCGCGCTTGGCCAGGTAGTCATTGACCGTGACCACATGAACGCCGCGGCCAGCGAGCGCGTTGAGATAAACCGGAAGCGTGGCGACCAGCGTTTTGCCTTCGCCGGTCTTCATTTCGGAAATCCTGCCCTCGTGCAGGACCATGCCGCCGATGACCTGAACGTCGAAGTGGCGCTGGCCCAGCGCACGCTTGCCCGCCTCGCGCACGGTGGCGAATGCGGGCACCAAAATGTCGTCGAGCGACGCCCCCTCGGCCAGTTGTTTTTTGAATTCGCCAGTCCGCGCGCGCAGCGCCTCGTCGGAGAGTTGCTCCAACTCGCCTTCCAGAGCATTGATGGCGTCGACGCGCGCCTGATAGGTGCGGACGCGCCGGTCGTTGGCCGAACCGAACAGCTTGCGGGCGACGGCGCCAATCATCGCGTCAACATCCTTTCAATCTCGGACTGCCCCATAGGATTTGGCTCTTCGCCATCGACGCTTGTCCAACCAGCGGAAAATGCGGCGTTATTTGGGCTTCTGCAAGGCGGCATGGAGCGCTGAATACTGCAGGACACATAGGAGGGGGTAGGTTTTCTGTCAATGCGAGCGGCCCTTCACGCGCTCGTTAGGATTGCCGCCGAATCTGCCATTGCCAAGGGCAGCCGATTTGGCGAGTGTCCGCGCCGGCAATCGGCGCTTTTTGACCGGCGATTGCCGATTTACCCAAAGGATCGCGTTCCATGGCCTTCACTCGCCTATCCGTTTGCTGTGCGCTCGGCGCATTTGTAATTGCTGCGTTGCTATGTGCGCCGATCGGTCGTTCCTTCGCGCAGGACAGCGATCCGGTGGTCGCCCGCGCCAACGGCGTCGACATCCACCAGAGCGATATCGCGTTCGCCGAAGAGGAAATCGGCGGCAACATGCCGAACATGGCGCCGGAGCAGAAGCGCGAGTATCTTATCAACTATCTGATCGACGTCATCGTCCTGTCGCAAGCGGCCGAACAGCAAAAACTCGCCGATCGTCCCGAGGTAAAGCATCGGCTTGCCTTCGATCGCAACCGGCTGCTGATGGAGTCGCTGCTGCAGGATACCGGCCGCGCCGCCCTGTCCGATACGGCCGAGCATCAGGTCTATGACGAGGCCATCAAGCAGGTGAAGAACGAGGAGGAAGTGCACGCGCGTCACATTCTCGTCCCAACCGAAGACGAGGCCAAAGCCATTCTCGCGCAGCTGAAGGGCGGCGCAGATTTCGCCGCACTCGCCAAGGAGAAGTCGAAAGATCCGGGTGCTGCCGAAGGCGGCGATCTCGGTTACTTCACCAAAGACCAGATGGTCCCCGAATTTGCCGCGGTCGCTTTCAAGCTCGACAAGGGCCAGCTTTCCGATCCGGTGAAGACGCAATTCGGCTGGCACATCATCAAGGTCGAAGACAAGCGGATCAAACCGACGCCGGCCTTCGAGCAAGTCAAACCCCAGATCGACAATTACGTCGCGCATCGCGCACAATCGCAGCTGGTCGAAAAATTGCGCAGCGCCGCCAATGTCGAACGCCTCGACAAGCCGATGGAGCCGAACACTTCGCTCAATCCGGCGGCGCCGTCGAAGAAGTAGTCAGTCCGGCGTCACGGCGCTATTACCGTCATCCTGAGGTGCGCGCCGAAGGCGTGCCTCGAAGGATGCACGCCGAGGCGCCCGGGCCGTCGCCCTTCGAGGCTCGCTCTGCTCGCACCTCAGGATGACGGAACATGGCTTCGCAGATATCCCCTCTCGCTCCAGCATCGTTCCCGGAAATGCCGCCAATCGCCGGCGTGCGGCTGGCGACGGCCGCGGCGGGCATTCGTTATCCCGGACGCACCGACGTACTGCTGGCGTTGTTCGAGCCCGGCACGGCCGTTGCGGGCGTGTTCACGCGTTCGAAATGTCCGTCGGCGGCGGTCGACTGGTGCCGCGACCGGATCAAGAGCGGCATCGCCAGCGCGCTCGTCGTCAACTCCGGCAATGCCAACGCTTTCACGGGCAAATCGGGTCGCGCGGCAACTAAACTGTCGGCGGAAATCGCCGCTGAGGCTGCGCGTTGCAAGGCCGATGATGTGTTCCTCGCTTCGACCGGTGTCATCGGCGAACCGCTCGATGCGACGAAATTCGCTGCCGTGATGGATCGCCTGGTCGCCGATGCGGCGCCGGGCAATTGGCACGAGGCGGCCAAGGCGATCATGACCACCGACACATTTCCCAAAGGCGCCGCCGCCATGGTGCGGATGGGTTCGCACGCGGTGACGATCTGCGGCATCGCCAAAGGTGCCGGCATGATTGCGCCGGATATGGCGACGATGCTGTCGTTCGTTTTTACCGATGCGCCGCTGGCGCCCGCCGTGCTCAAGGCGCTGTTGAGAGATGGCGTCGCCGACACGTTCAATGCAGTGACCATAGACGGCGACACTTCCACCTCCGACACGCTGCTCGCCTTCGCCACCGGCGCCGCCGAAGCGCATGGCGTAGCAAAGATCACGCGTCTGTCCGACCCGCGGCTGCCGGCGTTCCGCAAGGGCTTCAATGCAGTGCTGGCCGATCTCGCCGAGCAGGTGGCGCGCGATGGTGAAGGCGCGCGCAAGCTGGTGGAAATTCTGATCGAAGGCGCCACGTCGAAGAAATCGGCGCGACGCATCGCGCTGTCGATCGCCAACTCGCCGTTGGTCAAGACCGCGATCGGCGGCGAGGACGCCAATTGGGGCCGCGTCGTCATGGCGGTTGGCAAGGCCGGCGAGCCGGCCAACCGCGACCGGCTCTCAATCTGGTTCAACGGCATTCGTGTGGCGCACAAGGGCGCCCGCGATCCGGACTATGACGAAGCAGCAGTTTCGGCGGCGATGAAAAAACCTGAGATCACGCTCAAGGTCGGTCTCGGTCTCGGCAAAGGCCGCGACCGTGTGCTCACCTGCGACCTTACCAAGGAATACATCGCCATCAACGGCGATTACCGCTCCTGAGAGCCAGGCTGTTTTGCTCTCGCTTTAACCCTCCTTAACCATTGCGGAAGGAGCGACGGAAGTACTTACAGTGTTGAAGCGCGCCTTTACCATGTGTTGTCTAGATTGAGGCTCGGCCGTGAGCGTCAAACTCGTGCTAGTCGCCGCCTGTGCCCTCATCGATGCCGACGGACGCGTGCTCATCGCCCAGCGCCCGGAGGGCAAGTCGATGGCCGGGCTATGGGAGTTTCCAGGCGGCAAGATTGAGGATGGCGAACGGCCGGAGATGAGCCTGATCCGGGAGCTGAAAGAGGAACTGGGAATTATCGTCAGGGAAGAATGCCTCGCACCACTGACATTCGCGAGCCACCTCTATCCCGACTTCCACTTGCTGATGCCGCTGTATGTCTGCCGCCGATGGGAAGGAATTGTCACCGGGCGGGAGGCCCAAAAGCTTAAATGGGTAAGGCCGAATGATCTGCGCAACTATCCGATGCCGCCTGCCGATGAACCGCTGATCCCGCACTTGCTGACGCTGTTGTAACGTAAAACGAAGAGAAACCGGCCATGTTCACATTTTCACGTCGCACGGTCCGCATTGCGCTGCATCGCTTCGTCAATGACGAGCAGGCCGCTACTGCCATTGAATACGCGCTGATCGCTTCCGGGGTTTCCATGGCCATCGTTGGCATCGTCGGCGGGCTCGGCTCGAACGTGAAGAACATGTTCAGCAGCGTCTCCACGGCGCTGAAATAAGCGCCCTTTTTTCCCCTAACTCCCCGCCTTTTCTCCTGTTGATATTTCGCGCGTCCCGAGCGCGTCTGCGAGCCGGGCTTTGGCCGAGCCTGGCCGCAGTGGCTGCTGTTGGCTTGGATGCGGCGCCCATCCCGAAAGCCACATGATCTCGAAAGTCGCGCGTACGCGGCCGTCGGCATCGCTGAAGCGCTCGCCGTAAATCTCCGCCATTCGCATCAGCGTCGCGCGCCGAAGCGGCATGCGGCGGCGATCGATCAGCGGGTTCGTCGCACCCATGCGGCGTAAGTCGTGCATCAGCGCAAAAACGGAATTGTAGCGCACGATGACACGGTCGATATCGGTGACCGGAAGCGCAAAGCCCGCACGCTGCAACAGCGCGCCCAGATCACGCAAATCGGCGAACGGCGCGACGCGCGGCGAAATACCGCCTTCGGCTTCGCTTTCGGCCGCAGCGAAGGATTGGCGCAATTCAGTCAGCGTCTCACCGCCGATCAACGCGGCGAGAAACAATCCGTCGGGCCTTAACGCGCGGCGGATTTGCACCAGCGTGCCCGGCAGATCATCGACGAATTGTAAGGCCAGCGCGGAAACCACGAGATCGAACGTGGCATCGGCAAACGGGAGCGCCTCCTCATCCGTGACGACAAACGGCCATGCCGGCGCGCCACCGGCCGGTGGCGCCGCGTCCGCCGCGACAATCGTCGCGACGGAGCCAAGGTCGCGGAGCACATGACGCATGGCATCGCCCGGCGTGCAAAGATCGAGCACAAAATCGAAACGCCGCAGCACTGCGGCAAGGCGATCGCCGAGATCGGCGGCAATACGATCAAGCAAAAACGTCACCGGCTCCATAGCCGCCGCCCGCCGGCGGCGGACGCGAAGCAGCCGGCGATCGAAGATCAACGGGCCATGAGCTATCAAGCCATCGGTCATCTGCTGATTGTCTCACGTCTCGGCATGCGTGTCGCGAAAGCACTTCCGCCGATGACAATTCCACCTGCGAGCGGTAGCCTACGTCGATGGGGGACGGAACCGCAGAATTGGCGAGCGGCGCTTCCGCGCGGCGGTTTAAACGCGCGGCAGATGTTGCGCGCGAAATCCTTCGTGCAGCGCTCGATCTGGCTCTGCCGCGGCTGTGCGCCGCCTGCCGCGCCCCGGTCGAAGGCCAGGGCCTTTGTCCGACCTGCTGGTCGAAGCTCTCGTTCATCAGCCGGCCGTATTGCGAGCGTCTTGGCATTCCGTTCCTCTATGACCCGGGGCCCGGCATCCTCTCCATGGAGGCGATCGCCGACCCGCCGGCCTACAACCGCGCCCGGGCCGCGGTACGTTTTGACGAAATCTCCCGCGCTTTGGTGCATGCGCTGAAATATAGCGACCGCCTAGACCTTGCGCCGATGATGGGACGCTGGCTCGGCCATGCCGGCCACGAGCTGCTCGGCGAAGCCGACGCTCTCATCCCGGTGCCGCTCCACTGGCGGCGGAATTGGGCGCGGCGCTTCAACCAATCCGCCATGCTGGCGGCCGCAATCTCCTCCATAAGCGGCGTGCCGATCGCCGCCGGCGCGCTCAAGCGCGTCAAGCCTACCGTACAGCAGGTCGGACTGAGCCGATCCGAGCGTGCCGCCAATGTCCAGGGCGCCTTCCGCGTACCACCCGAACGGAAGGCAGCCGTCACAGGCCGCCGGCTGGTTCTGGTCGACGACGTGTTGACCTCCGGCGCCACTGCCGAGGGCTGTGCCCGGGCGCTCCTGCGCGCCGGCGCCGCCAACGTCGACCTGCTGGTCTTCGCAAGGGTTGCCGACCCGGTGCGAACATCCATATAAAGACTTGCAGGATATGGAGATTTGGTAGATTTAACGCGCCGTTATGACTTCTGTTGAAATCTACACGCAGAAATACTGTCCCTACTGTCATTGGGCGAAGGACCTGCTTTCGCGCAAGGGGGTGGAGTACCGCGAGATCGACGTCACGGGAAACACCCAGATGCGGTCCCAGATGTTTGAGCGCACGAACGGTCGCACCTCGGTGCCGCAGATTTTTATCGGCGCAACCTATGTCGGCGGCTGCGACGAACTCTTTGCGCTCGAGGACGCCGGGAAGCTCGACCCCCTGCTGGCGCCAGGCGAGAGCCCGACGCCAGGCGAGAGCCCGCCGGCATGAGCGCGGCCTCGCCTTCCACGTTCAAAGTCGGTCTCGTTCAAATGCGTTCGGGCGTCGATCCGCAGGCGAACCTCGCCGCCGCGCTTGCCGCGATCGAAGAAGCGAAGCGCGCCGGCGCGGCCTACGTGCTGACGCCGGAAATGACCAACATCCTGGAGAGCAAGCGCGAGCGCCTGTTCGCCGCGATCGCCGATGAAGAAAGCGACACGAACTCTTGCGGCGCTCCGCGAGGCCGCGCGCCGGCTGTCGATCTACATCCATATCGGCTCGCTCGCGGTCAAAGCCTCGCCCGACCGGGCGGCGAACCGCTCGTTTCTGATCGACCCGCGTGGCGACGTGGTCGCGCGCTACGACAAGATCCACATGTTCGATGTCGATCTGGCGAATGGCGAAAGCTATCGCGAGTCGCGCACTTATCGCGCCGGCGAACTTGCTGTGGTCACCGATCTGCCTTGGGGGAGGCTCGGTGTGACGGTCTGTTACGATTTGCGTTTCCCGGCGCTCTATCGGGCGCTCGCCGAAGCCGGCGCTGCGTTTTTTTCGATCCCCTCGGCTTTCACGCAGCAAACCGGCGAAGCGCACTGGCATGTGCTGATGCGCGCGCGCGCGATCGAAAATGGCTCGTTCGTGTTCGCCGCCGCACAAGGCGGTAAGCACGAGAGCGGGCGCGAGACGTTCGGTCATTCACTGATCGTCGATCCGTGGGGTCGCATTCTCGCCGAGGGCGGCGCGGATCCTGGCCTGATCCTCGCCGACGTCGATCCGGCGCAGGTCGCGGCGGCGCGTTCGCGGATTCCCTCTCTGCTTCATGGGCGGCGCTTCGAGCTGATTGAGCCGATGGCCGAGCCGGCCCACCTGCACGCGGTGCGAGAGCCGGTATGATCCGTTACGCGCTCAATTGCGAGCAGGGCCACACGTTCGAGAGCTGGTTCCAGAATTCCGCGGCCTACGACAAGCAGGCTAAGCGCGGTCTGGTCGCGTGCCCGATCTGCGGCTCGGCCAAGGTGGAAAAAGCGATCATGGCGCCGCGGCTGTCTCGCTCCGACACCGAGACCTCTCCGGCCGTTCCGATGCCGCCCGTTCCGCATTTGCCAGTTCCACATTTGCCCGTTCCTGCGCCGGCTAACGCGCCGCTCGCCGTCATGTCGCCGCCCGAGCGCGAGCTGCGGAAGAAGCTGAAAGAGCTGCGCGAACACATCACCAAAAACGCCGACTATGTTGGCCCGCGTTTTCCCGAGCAGGCGCGCAAAATCCATTACGGCGAGATCGAGCATCGCTCGATTTACGGCGAAGCTTCACCGGATGAAGCCAAGGAATTGTACGAAGAGGGCATCGAATTTCATCCGCTGCCGATTTTGCCCGACGAATTTAATTGATCGGCTCCAGGGCGTGTACTCGCAAACGGGGCAATGTCCGCTTTGAGGTAAAGCGGACATCGCAATTTGAGAGCGGCACTTCCGTTTGTGACCCTCAAAGCGGACGTGCCGCAGCCCCGCGAATAATCATTTGCTCGTGCATTCGAACCGGCATAGCAATCCGAAGCCATAAGCCCCCTCCTCCGCCTGAGCCACTGAATTTTCGCGAGATAGTCTCGCGGCAGCGCGCTCGAAGCCACACGCCGCCGCACCGGCCCGTAGCCTCACTGAACGGCGTTCCAATAGTCTTGGTTGTAGTAGCTGTTCCAATAGCGCCCGTGGTCGTCAAAGTAGCCGTTGCCGTAACCGGCGTTGTTATAGAGGCCGTAAGAATTGTTGTACGCCGCGCCGGTACCGATGGCCGCTGCACCGAGGGCAGCTGCGCCGATGCCTGCTGCATAACCATAGTACGGGCGATAATGGCCACCGTAATAACCACCGTTACCGCCATAATATGCGCGTCGGTTCATTCTCCGGTTGACGCCTGCAACACTGAACGGCGTGAGGGGCCGTCCTATTCGAGCTTGAGCGCCGTCGACTGAGAACTGTGGCGCCTGTGTCGGTGACCAATGCAATGAGATTGGAGCTGCGCACAAAAGCGAAGCAGCAATTGCAGTCATGGTTCGGTGTGACATGATGCGTCCTTTGTTTGGGTCGGGCCTCTTCAGGTGCCCTAGTTAAAGCCAGAGCGAGAGCTGCCCGATTGCCCCTCGAGAGGACGCTAGGTTAGAGGTGGTAGCGCAAGCGTGTCTTTCCGCGGATAAAGCACCGGCGATTATTGCGATCGATTGAGGCAATGTGTTCGCTTATGCGCGGAAAATGCTATTTCGATTTTTGCGATCGGTTCCGGTGTGACACGTCCAAGCAAATGGCCGCGTAGCCGCATTCGCTAGTGTGGCTGGACCGAGCCGTGCTACCGCAACGGGGTTACGTGGTCCGCGTTCCACATTTATGAATACACGCCCCTAGTATGCCCACAGCAGCAAGCCGACACCACAGACCACTAGCAGCATGCCCACGGCTTCGCGCACCGTGGTGTGGTGACCGAAGGCAAAGCGCGCGATCAGTTGCGCGAACAGCACTTCGATCAGCGCGAGCGTGCGTACGCTTGCCGCCGTCGCAAGCGCAAACGCCAGAAACCAGAACTGCGAGGCGACAGCACCCGCCAAGCCTGCGAGCAGCGACGGCCTCCAGGCGCGGACGATGGAAAGCATCACCGCGGGATTGCGCACAACGAGATAGAGCGACAGCAGCACCGCCTGCATGGCAATGCCGACGGCAAGCGTGAACGTCGCGGCCGTGATGTAGTTGGCCGAGTTGAGGCTGAGAATCCCGCCGCGAAATCCGATTGCTGAAAGCGCAAACATGCCGCCGGAAGCAAGGCCAATCAGTGTCGGCTTCACGCCTCCGACCATGCCGCCCGGCTTGGTCGACATGATCACCACGCCGGCCGTGGCGATCAGGATGGCAACCATCATCGGCCAAGTCAGCACATCGCCGAGAAAGACCAGGCCGAACACGGCAACCTGGATCGGCTCGGTCTTGGTATAGGCGATCGTGACGACGAATGAACGCTCACCCATGGCAGCCAACATCAACGCGGTGGCCGCCACCTGCGCGCAAGCGCCGTCGAGCACCCAAGGCCAAAAAGTCAGCCCGGGCGTTGGCAGCGTCGCGTGTGTCGCGATCAATTCGCCGACCAGAAAAATCAACACGAACGGCAGGCCGAACAGGAACCGCACATGAGTTCGCGCCAACGGTGCCGAGGCTCGCGGTCAGCTCGCGCTGCATCGCGTTGCGTAGTGTCTGGGCAAAAGCGGCAATGACTGTGAAGACGGCCCAGAGCCAGGGCGTGGCCATTACGCAGCCTTCTCCGCGACCACCATGTAGTTCACGTCCATGTCGGCGGAGAGCTGCCAGCGGTCGGCGAACACATTATAGATCACGCCGGTCTCGCCGATGATGCGCAAGCCGCCCTGCTCGATGGCGAGCTCGAGTTCGTCAGGCATGACGAACTTGTCCCATTGGTGAGTGCCGCGCGGCAGCCAGCGCAAGATGTATTCGGCGCCGACGATCGCCAGCGCAAAGCTTTTGGCGGTGCGGTTGAGCGAGGCGACGAACATGAGCCCGCCGGGTTTCACGGTCTTGGCCGCAAGCTCGACGAACAGGGGGACATCGGCGACGTGTTCGACCACCTCCATGGCTAAAACGACATCAAACGCTTCACCCGCCTCCGCGAGCGCCTCCACCGTGGAATTGCGATAATCGATCGTGAGGCCCGATCTTGCCGCATGTTTCTGCGCAACCAAAATGTTGCTTTCCGACGGGTCGACGCCAACGACTGATGCGCCGAGCCTGGTCAGCGGTTCGCAAAGAATGCCGCCACCGCAGCCGATATCGAGCACCCGCAGGCCGGCCAGGCTGTCGCGCTGAAGCGGATCGCGGTCGAAATGCGCGGCCGCCCGGTCGCGGATGTAAGCAAGCCGCACCGGATTGAATTTGTGCAGCGCCGCCATCGGGCCGCGCGGATCCCACCATTGCTGGGCGAGGCGCGAGAAGCGCGCGATCTCCTCCCGATCGACGGTGCCGGCTCGCGCTCGATCTTCCGCCATCTGCCTATCCGACGGTCCGTTCGTTTCACCTCCCTTTCTAGGCCGCAAGGAGAGGTGGCTCAATCACATTCGCGGGCGCCGGCCCACTTAACCGCGACAACGAGTACAGATTGCGCTCGTCGCCGGCTTCAACGAGGATAGTCTGAACATCGGATCGGATATGAAAAAGAAGCCGATCGACAGGGGCAGAAGCCAAAAACGGGAGGAAGGCACATGCAGAGTCTCTTTCACAAAATCTCCTACGGACTTGCCGGCCTCGCACTGGCGTTATGTGCTGCTGGTCCAGCGGGAGCAGAAGACACCATCAAGATCGGCGTCATCATGCCGTATTCCGGCCAATTCGCCGACACCGCCGCGCAGATGGACAACGCCATCAAGCTATACATGAAGCAGCACGGCGACACCGTCGCCGGCAAGAAGATCGAGTTGATCCGCAAGGACACCGGCGGTATTGCGCCCGACGTCGCCAAGCGTCTGGCGCAGGAATTGGTCGTGCGCGATCACGCCGACATCCTCGCCGGGTTCGTACTCACGCCGAATGCGCTGGCCGCTGCCGACGTGTCCGCGGAAGCCAAGAAATTCATGGTGGTGATGAATGCGGCGACCTCGATCATCACTCTAAAATCTCCATACCTGGCGCGCACCTCGACGACCACGCCGCAGCTCAATCAGACGCTCGGCACCTGGGCGGCCAAGCACGGGATCAAGACGGTGTACACCATGGTCTCGGATTATGGTCCCGGCATCGACGCCGAAGGCGCCTTCCAGCTCGGCTACAAGGAGGCCGGCGGCAACATCGTCGGTTCAGTTCGCTTCCCGGTAGCCAATCCCGATTTCTCCGCTTTTGTTCAGCGCGCCAAGGACACGAACCCCGAGGCAATCTACATCTGGATTCCCGGCGGCGCGCAGCCGGCGGCGATCGGCAAAGCGCTGGCGGAGCGCGGCATCGATGCGTCCAAGGTCAAGATACTCGGCCAGGATGCGCTGGCCGGCGAGACTTCGGTCAAAGCGATGGGCGACGCGGCGCTCGGCATCATCACGTGCGGAGAATACGACTACAATCTCAATCTGCCGATGAACCACGAGTTCGTGAAAGCCTACAATGCCGAGTTCAAGCGCAACCCCGACTTCTTCTCGATCGGCGGTTACGACGGCATGCATCTCATTTACGCGACGCTGGAAAAAACTCACGGCAACACGGATGGCGATGCGTTAATTGCAGCCGCCAAGGGCATGAGCTGGATGAGCCCCCGCGGCCCCATGAGCATCGATCCGGAAACACGGGATGTGGTGCAGACGGTTTACATCCGCCGCGTCGAGCGGGTGGGCGGCGAACTGCGCAACGTCGAGTTCGACAAAGTCGAAAACGTAAAGGATCCCGTCAAGGAACGCATGAAGAAGTGATGCGACGCCGCTGACGCGCCATTTCCACAAGACCAAACGCTGCGGACGCCAATGTCCGCGGCGCTTTTCTTTGCTGCTCAAGTGAGGCATTCTAACCATCAACTAAAAACACTGGAGGAGATCATGAAGCGTCTTTTTCTCCCCGGTTTTGTCGCCGCGGCTGCAAGCCTCGCGGCGACGGCGGGGTATGCCGAAGGCACGGTAAAAATCGGCCTGATCATTTCCTATTCCGGGCAGTTCGCCGACACCGCCGCGCAGATGGACAACGCGGTCAAGCTCTACATCAAGCAGCACGGCGACATTGTCGCCGGCAAAAAGATCGAGCTCATCCGCAAGGACACCGGCGGCATTGCGCCGGACGTCGCCAAAAGGCTCGCTCAGGAGCTGGTCGTGCGCGACCACGCCGACATCATTGCCGGCTTCGCGCTGACGCCGAACGCGCTCGCAGCCGCCGACGTGTCCGCGGAAGCAAAGAAGTTCATGGTGGTCATGAACGCAGCGACCGCGGTCATCACCACCAAGTCGCCGTACATCGCCCGCACCTCGGTGACGACACCGCAACTCAACCAGACGCTCGGCACCTGGGCGGCGAAGCATGGCATCAAAACCGTGTACACCATGGTGTCCGACTACGGTCCTGGCCTCGACGCCGAGACCGCCTTTCACAACGGCTTCAAGGAGGCGGGCGGCGAGATCGCGGGCTCGGTCCGTTTCCCGGTCGCCAATCCGGATTTCTCCGCCTTCGTTCAGCGCGCCAAGGACGTTAATGCGGAAGCGATCTACATATGGATACCCGGCGGCGCGCAGCCGGCGGCGGTCGGCAAGGCGCTCGCCGAGCGGGGGATCGACGCATCCAAAGTCAAAGTGCTGGGCGAGTCCGGGCTTGCCTTCGAGGCGTCGCTCAAGAGTATGGGGGACGCAGCGCTCGGCATCATCACCGTGGGAAACTACGTCTACACGCACAAATCGCCGCTCAATCAGGAATTCGTCAAGGCTTACAATGAGGAATTTCACCGCAATCCGGACGTCTTCTCGATCGGTGGTTACGACGGCATGCACCTGATCTATCAGGCACTGAAAAAGACCGGCGGCGATACCGACGGCGACGCGCTGATCGCCACCGCCAAGGGCATGAGCTGGGAAAGCCCACGCGGCCCGATGAGCATCGATCCAGAAACGCGGGATATCATTCAGACGGTCTATATTCGCCGAGTCGAGAAGATCGGCGGTGAGCCCGTTAACGTGGAGTTCGACAAGATCGAGAACGTCAAGGACCCGTGGAAGGAGCGCGCGAAGAAGTAATGCGACAATAGAGCACACCGCGCGCCAACCAAGGCTCAATTTCAAAACCAAAGATCCGCGCCGCGAACAGTTGAGTTTCGCGGCGCTTTTCTTTGCTATCGGGGTAAGGCATTCTCAACCGCAACAAACAAAAGGGGAGGATACGATGAAGCGTTTTCTGCTCGCAGCCGTCGTCGCTGTCGTGCCAAGCCTTTTGGCGGCCACCGGCCATGCGCAAGACACAGTCAAGATCGGAGCCATCTTCGCTTATTCGGGCCAGTTTGCCGACCCGTCGACGCAGATGGATAACGGCATCAAGCTCTATCTCAAGCAGCACGGCGACAAGCTTGCCGGGAAGAATGTCGAACTGATCCGCAAAGATACCGGCGGCATCAATCCGCCAGTCGCCAAACGGCTGGCGCAAGAATTGGTAACCCGCGACGGCGTCGACATGCTGGTGGGCTTCGGGCTGACGCCGAACGCTCTGGCCGCCGCCGACGTTTCCGCCGAAGCAAAGAAATTCATGGTAGTTATGAACGCGGCCACGGCCATCGTCACCACCAAATCGCCTTACATGGCGCGCGTCTCGTTCACGATACCGCAGCTCAACCAGACGCTCGCCACCTGGGCGGCGCAACAGCACGGGCTGAAGAACGCCTACATCATGGTCACCGATTACGGCCCCGGCATTGACGCCGAGGCCGCCTTTCAGAAAGGCTTCAAGGAGGCCGGTGGTGACATTGTCGGCTCGGTACGCATGGCGGTGCAGAGCCCGGATTTCTCGGCTTATGTGCAACGCGCCAAGGATCTCAATCCGCAAGGAATTTTCATCATGATCCCCGGCGGCGCCCAGCCCGGCGCCTTCGGCAAGGCTCTGGCCGAGCGCGGCATCGACCCACAAAAGATCGAGATACTCGGCCAAGCGGAAATCACCGACGAACATGCGCTCGCCAGCATGGGCGATGTCGCGATCGGCATCATTACCGCGAGCCACTACGACTACAATCACCACTCCAAAATGAACGAGGAGTTCGTCCAGGCCTTCAAGGCGGAGTTCGGGCGTAATCCCGATTTCTTTTCCGTCGGCGGCTACGACGGTATGCACCTGATCGACCTGGCGCTGCAAAAATCCGGCGGCAAGACCGACGGCGACTCGCTGATCAATGCCGCCAAGGGCGCAGCTTGGGAAAGCCCGCGTGGCCCGATCTCCATCGATCCTGAAACGCGCGACATCGTCCAGACGGTCTACATCCGCAAGGTGCAGAAGATCGACGGTCGGCTGATCAATATGGAAATCGCCGCGATCCCGAACGTCAAGGATCCGTTCAAAGCGGCGATGAAACAGTAAGAGTTGCCGTTGGGCTGCAACCACTCGGCCCATTGTCCGAGATTGATCGCGGTGGGCCGGAAATCGCTTGGCCCTCCGCCGCGTCGTCCGTTACGTTGTCCGCCAATTCATCGGGGCTAACCGGTTATGCTGCCTCCCATTTTGGGCGTCCTGTTCGACGGCCTTGCTTACGGCATGCTGCTGTTCCTGCTGTCGGTCGGACAGTCGGTGACGCTCGGAATGATGAATTTCATCAACCTCGCGCATTGCAGCTTCGCGATGCTTGGCGGCTACGTCACTGTCGCTTTGATGAACCGTTACGGCGTGCCGTTTTTCGCCACCCTGCCCTGTGCCTTCATCGCCGCGGCGGTGGTCAGCGTCGCGTTTGAGCAGACGTTCTTTCGCCGCCTGTACCGGGCCGGCGAGCTCGATCAGGTGCTCCTGACCATCGGCATTGTCTTTATTTCCGTGGCGGTCGCGGCTTACTTCTTCGGCACCGATCAGCAGCCGCTGCAGCTGCCGTCCTATTTGCGCACCTCGCTCACGTTCATGGGCCTGCGCTTTGCAGTCTACCGGCTGATTCTGCTCGGACTGGCGCTTCTGATTACGATCGCGCTGGTGCTCGGGATCGAATACACCCGGTTCGGCGCGCGCGTGCGCGCCGCGGTCGATAACGAACGCATGGCACGCGGCCTCGGCATCGACGTCGATCGCACCTTTGCCATCACTTTTGCGCTCGGCAGCGGGCTCGCCGGGCTCGGCGGCGCGCTCGCCATCGAAATCATCGGCCTCGACCCCTCGTTCGCGCTGACCTACCTGATTTATGTGCTGATCGTCGTCTCGGTCGGCGGGCTGGGCTCGATTGCAGGATCGTTCACCGCCGCCATCGTGCTCGGCATCAGCGATGTCGCCGGCAAGTACTACATTCCGCAGCTCGGCGCGTTTCTCATCTATCTGGTGATGATCACATTGTTGATGTGGCGTCCGCTCGGCCTGCTGGGGAGACGCTAAAGCGATGACGCTCGCCGAGAAGGTAACGAGTCCGCTCGCTTATTTGCAGGCGCAGACGCGGTGGCAGCCGATCGAGATCGTATTCTGGCTGGCGACGCTGCTGCCTTACTTTCTGTTTCCAAATTATCTCTCGCTCGCCAGCCAGATCGCCATCACCGCGCTGTTTGCTATGTCGCTCGATTTGATCCTCGGTTATGCCGGCATCGTCTCGCTCGGCCATGCGGCGTATTTCGGCGTCGGCGCCTATGCGGCCGGACTTGTTTCCAAACACGGCTGGGGCGAGCCGCTGACGGGACTGGCGATAGCAGCGGTCGCAGCCGGCATCGTCGGTTATGCGACGAGCTTCGTGATCTGCCGGTTTCGGCATCTCGCACTGATCATGCTGACCACAGGTTTTGGGTTGTTGCTGGCGGAGCTTGCCAACAGCCTCGGTTGGCTGACCGGCGGCATGGACGGTCTGCAGGGCATCCACACCTGGAAGCTGTTGGGCGCGTTCCGCTTCGATTTGTTCGGCTACACCGCATACAGCTACGCGCTCGCCATGCTGTTCGTGTTGTTTCTGTTTGCGCGGCTGGTTATTCATTCGCCGTTCGGCTTGTCGCTGCGCGGCATTCGCGAAAATTATGTGCGCATGCCGGCGATCGGTGCGCCGAGCCGCGCGCATATGCGCACCATCTACACCATCGCTGCCTGCATCGCCGGGGTCGCGGGCGCGCTGTTGGCGCAGACCACTGAAACCGTGTCGCTTGACTCGCTCGGCTTCGAGCGTTCCGCTGAAGTGGTGGTGGTGCTCGTGCTCGGCGGCGCCGGCAGACTGTATGGCGGATTGGTTGGCGCCATCATCTTCATGGTTGCGCGCGACCAGTTTTCCGGCATCGAGCCGCAGTTTTGGTATTTCTGGATCGGTATTCTGCTAGTCGGCGTGGTGATGCTGCTGCCGAACGGTATCCTTGGCGGCCTCGCCAAGCTCAGCTCGCGCTGGAGCCGGTCGTGAGCTCACCGGCGCTCGCAACTCGTGGCCTCGCCAAGAGCTTTGGCTCGCTGGTGGTCGCGAGCAACATCGAAATCGAATTGCCTCACGGCGTGCGCTACGCGCTGATCGGCCCCAACGGCGCCGGCAAGACCACGCTGATCAATCTCATCACCGGAATGCTCCGGCCGGATGCCGGCCGTATCCTGCTTGACGATGCCGATATCACGGCGCTCGCGCCCGACCAGCGGGTGCGGCGGGGCCTCGTCCGCACCTATCAGATCAACTCGCTATTTCCGCATCTGACCGCGCTGGAGTCGGTGACGCTCGCGGTATGCGAGCGAACCCGCGCCGCGCGCACCTGGTGGCGCCAGCTTCCGGCCTACAGCCACGAGATCGACGAAGCCTACGGCATTCTTTCGGCGCTCAACCTCGATGCGGTCTGCAACCGTCTGACACGCGAGCTCGCTTACGGCCAGCAGCGTCTGCTTGAAATCGCGCTCGCGCTTGCGACGCGGCCGAAGGTTTTGCTGCTCGACGAACCGGCTGCCGGTGTGCCTCGCGAGGAAAGCAAAGAACTGTTCGCCGCCATCGCCGGCCTGTCGCGCGAGATCACGGTGTTATTCATCGAACACGACATGGAGCTGGTATTTCGTTTTGCTTCGCGCATCATCGTGATGGTCGGCGGGCGCGTTCTGGTCGAAGGCAGCGCGGAAGAGATTGCGGCCGATCCGCGGGTGCGCGCGGTTTATCTCGGCAAGGCGCTCCACATGGCGCCAGCGAGAGCGGTGCTATGAGTGAACCGCTCCTGGCCCTCGACAACGTCCGCGCCGGCTACGGCCCCGCCGTCGTGCTCGACGGTGTGTCGCTGGCGTTGCCGGAACGGGGCAGCCTGGCCGTGCTCGGCCGCAACGGCGTCGGCAAGTCGACGCTGCTTCTCACTATCATGGGGTACACGCAAGTCAGCCGTGGACGCGTCGTTTGGCAAGGCGACGACATCACGCGCCGGCCGCCGCATCGCCGCGCACGCGCCGGCATCGGCTGGGTGGCGCAGGAGCGAGAGATCTTCGTTTCGCTCACGGTGGAAGAAAATCTGACGGTCGCGGCTCGCGCCGGCCGCTGGGACCTCCCGGCTGTCTACGATCTGTTTCCGCGTCTCGCCGAACGCCGCGGCAATTTCGGCAATCAGTTATCCGGTGGCGAGCAACAGATGCTGGCGATCGCGCGTGCGCTGATGACCAATCCGGCGCTGCTCCTGCTCGATGAACCGCTCGAGGGGCTCGCGCCAATCATCGTCGAGGAACTCTCCGCCGCGATTAGGCGCATGACCAGCGAGGGCTCCAATGCTTTCATCCTGGTGGAGCAACACGCCGACATTGCCTTGTCATTGACGCAGGCCGCAATCGTCATCGAGCGCGGCCGCATCATCCACTCTGGACCTTCGGCGCAGTTGCTCTCAGACCACGCCGCACTCGACCGGCTCATCGGACTCCGGCTGGCGGAGACATAATTTAAGGCCACCGTGACCCCGCAACGCAAATCTCGTGCAAGGTCTACGATGAATTGCTCTACGGCCGGCTGCGTTCGTGTAGACCGCATTCCTTTTTCGCATCTTGCTCCCACCACCAGCGGCCTGCGCGCTCGGGCTCGTCTGGCTGGATTGCACGCGTGCAAGGGGCGCAGCCAATGGACGCGAAGCCCTTGGCATGCAGCGAATTGACCGGAATATTCCTCTCGCGCGTAAACTGCAGCACAGCGTCGCGCGTCCAATCGGACAGCGGATTGAACTTGAGGATGCCGCGATCCCAATCGATGTCGACTAGCCCAACCTCGCGGCGGGAATTGGATTGACCGGCCCTGATCCCGGTCACCCAAGCAGCGGCCTCCGCAAGCGCGCGATTGAGCGGCTCAACCTTTCTAGCGTGACAGCAAGCCTTACGGGCTTCGGATGAATTGTAAAAGCCGTTGATGCCGTGCGATGCGATCAATGCTTCGACGGCATCATGCTGTGGATAGACGGCGCGGATGCGGATTCCGTAGCGTTGCTCGCTTTCCGCCCATAGAGCGTAGGTCTCAGCGAACAACCTCCCAGTATCCAGCGTGACGATGTCCACGTCGACCTGCAGCCGGCGCAGCGAATCTCAGAATCATCTGATCTTCAAGTCCGAAACTGGTCGTAAAAATGATTTTCCCCCGAACCTCGCGACGCATGCCAAGCAATCTGTCGTCGAGCGAGAGCGACTTGAACGCACAGTCGAGCTCCGTCGCGCGCACCCGGAGACCGGACCATTCGGCCGGATTGCCGCCGGGCAGCGCCCCGGCGCCGTTATGTTCGGAACTTTTGTTTGACCCGACGGACCCCATGAGAAGTGACCCTAGCCAATCACGGCTAGCTGTCAACGAGGGGTTGAAAATGCCATGAAAGGACCAATCGTTGGTGGCCGTTTACTGGATACAACGCGAGAGAAACAAAATCTTTTCCCAGAGTTCCAGAACAACCCGTCCAACATTTCTTGCAGGTTCAAGCATCCGCAGCCTCTCGCTCGACACGATCGTCCTCGCAAAGGGATCCGCAAGGCGCGGGTGCCGTAGGGCTAACGAATTGGACGGTCGCTACGACGGTGTGCCCGCCTCAGGGACGATTGAACGGCGCAGCGCTCCAGGCGTAGGCGTTCACGGGTCGGGCAAGATTGACTGGAAATCCGAACGTCAGACCTGCGCGCAACTCGTTCACCGGCCGGCCGTTAACCAGCGCATAGCGCAATCCGATGTCGAACGCGAGATTGTCGCGAACTTGCCAGATGGCGCCGACGAGGCCGGAGAACGTTTGAGTTCGGTTGAAGACGTTGTTGAAGTAGAGCTCAAGAACCGGCCGCACGGTCCATTTGATCGGTCCTTCAACAATGGCGTCTAAGAAAAGTTCGCCATGCTGATCGGGAGTAAGATTTGTCTCGACGTTCAGGTGGACCGTGCCCCACTCCCAGCGTTGCGAAACGATGCCCGTCCAGCTCACTCCTGGCGTGGTGCCGCCATTGTCCGGCAACAGCGCGCCAAATTCCGTAGCGACGCTTGGCCCTGGCTTGTCCTGCAAGACGCCTGGGAGCACCACGTATTTAAACAAAACGGCATCGGGAGTGCTCAGCGGGCCAACATCTCCTTGCGGCATCGGCGCCGTGCCTTGCACGACGAGCTCCCACCGCTCCGCAAACCCGTAGTTGAAAACAGCGTCGGAAAACGTGCTGGGAGACCCGGGATGCAGTAAGCCCCCCGGCTGCAACTCGATTTCGACCTCGCCGAAATCGGCGACGGCTGCGTCAGTCCCGTCGAAGGGACGATAGGCCAAAGCAGGAGCCGTCCATCCGAATGCGCAGCCGCCGACGACAAGCGCGGCTGCGATCCGTCTCAATCGCCTCGGGTCGCGGGCAGAGGCGCCGGCAGTTGGACCGTGTTTGCTCGGGCAATCGTTGCCAGCTCTTCCCACAGCTTTGCCCGAATCGGAATCCCGGATTTACGGCGCGCGGTTTCGGTACGGCCGGAGCGCTCGCCAGGCAACAGGATTTCGTCGAAGCCCGCTTGCCGCGGCAGAGATTTCAGGATCGCAGCGAGCGTATCGGCGTCGCGCGTAAAATCCGCAAACGGCCGGAAGGTCTCGACATCGATGGCAAGGATCGCGCAGTTTTGCGTGCGGCGCGTGCGCTTCTCGGGTCCAAGCGCGCGCGCCTGGATCGGCGCGGCGGCAAGTACGCTCGCCAGCATTTCAAACATCAAAGCGAGGCCAGAGCCCTTCGGCCCGCCGAGCGGCAGCAAAACATCGGCCTGCGCGGGATCGGTCGTGGGCTCACCGTGCGACGTCAGCACGGTGTCGGGCGGCAGCGCCGTCCCGTTGGCGCGCGCCTGAATGATGGTGCCGTTCGAAATCGTGCTGGTGGCCATGTCGAGCACGATCGGGCCACCGCCGCTCGGCACCGCAATCGCGATCGGGCTCGTGCCGATGCTGGCAACGCGCGCGCCATGATAGGCGACGAATGCCGGACCCGAAACCATGATGAGTGCGGCACAACCTCGATCGGCCAGCCATTGCGCGTAGCGTCCGACCGCGCCGGTGTGCGTGGTCTCGCGGACCAGCCCAAATCCGACGCCCAGGCTTCGCGCCCGCTCCGCAGCGATCGCAATCGCTTGCATCATCGCCGGCGGTCCAAAGCCAAACCCGCCGTCGAGCACGAAGATCGCGCCACGGTCCTGCAGCACGCGCGGCTGCGCCTTTGGATCGATCTCGCCGCGCTCGATCAGCGTCAAATAGGAGGAGAGCCGCGCGACCCCGTGCCCGTCAACACCGCGCAAATTTGCCCATACCAGCCCATCGGCGACGCTTGCGGCGTCTGCCGTGCCCGCGCCCTTGGCGACAAGCACTTCGCGGATAAAACGTGCAAGCTGTTCGTGTCCAATGACGATACGGTTGCCGCTCACGCGCGTCTTAGCTCACATTTGAAATATTTGGTCCGGATCATGCTCGTGCCGGAAAATAGGTCTCCAGCCAGTTGCGCAGCAGGCTCCAAACCCGCTTGGAGTTTTCGTTGAACAGAAAATGGTCGAGGCCGCTGAACAGATGCAATTCCGTGGGCTGGCCGGCGTGTTTGAACAATTCGATCGATTGTTCGGTCGGTGTCACCGAATTGTTTGCGGCATGAATGAGAAGAAGCGGGCGCGGTGCGATCTTGCCGACCACCTCCTCGGCGCGGAAATCGAACATGCTCTGCGCGGTCTCGGCCGGAAACATTTCCACGGAGTTGGCGGACAGCATCTGAACATTCTTTTTGTCGAGGGTCTCGCGCACATGCGCCGGGATCGGCACGATGTCACCGCGCGGCACCATCATCGACTTGCCGGTGCGGGCGCGGTAGGCGCGGCCTTCCTCGAGCATTCCGGTGAATTTCGCCCAAGCCTCAGGGGTCGGATGCTGGCCGCGGAACTTGCGCTCGCCTTGGCCCCAGCCGCCGTTGGAAATCACCGCAGCGATCCTCGGATTGATGCCGCCGGCATAGACCGCGACCGCGCCGCCGAAACTCGAACCGATCACACCGATACGATCGGGATTGACCGCCGGGTGACGCGCCAGGAAGTCGAGCGCGTTACCCAAGTCTTCGACCTGTTCCAGACAGATGACTCGGCCGAACTCGCCTTCGCTCTTGCCGCAGCCCCGCATGTCAAAGCGCAGTGTGACATAACCGAATTCGCTCAATACCCGGGCAGGCTGGATAACGCTTGGCGACTCGCAGTTACTGCCGAAGCCGTGAAGCACCAGAAATGCCGCCCGCCGTTCTGGACCTTGCGACCCCGCCGGCATGCCCAGCGCACCGTGCAGGCGCAACCCAGCAGACGGAATACTGACAACGTCCTCACTCATAGCGGCTGTCCTTATCTGAAAAGCAATCCGACGTCCGAATGAGGGTCGGCACTACTCCGGCAGATCTTTCCCCATATCGAAAGTCTGCACTCCTTCTCGCCGATCCGGCAGCTCCAACACCTCCGGATTCGCAAGCGTATGCTGGGCATTCCGGTAACCAGCTGCCCAGTGCTCCTCCATCGTGCGCCGGGAAAATTCAAAGTCTTTGGCGACGCCTTCATAGCTTTTCGCACGGTAGATCAGGTGGACGATATTACAGACTTTGTCGTTCGCTACCGTCTCAAGTAACTTTACGTCTTCGCTGTCACGGAGTTCCGCCGGCAGCTTGCTGATAAGGTTCGCGGCTGCGATACGAAATCTTTGCGCATTCTTGTACTGATCGGTCGCAGCACGGTTGCGGCTCGAATAGATGATTTCCTTCTGACGGATTTCAACCTCGATCACGTCCTTGGGCAATTGACCGCGCGCACTCCAGAGATCGACCTGGAATGCCAGTGTATCCTTTCGAGGCCAACTATCGAGCACCCATTGCAGCGGCGTGTTGGATATAAGTCCGCCATCCCAGAAATATTGTCCGTCGATTTCAGTCGGCGGAAAAGCAGGTGGCAAAGAACCGCTGGCAATGACATGCTCGACCCGGATCCGATCGGTGGTCGTATCGAAGTAAGCAAAGTTGCCGCTGCACACATCCACCGCACCGACGCTAAAGCGCGGATGGCCGGCGTTGATCCGATCGAAGTCCACCAGGCGTTCGATCGTCGGTTTCAAGCCGGAATTGTCATAATAGCTGGCCGTATCGACGGTCCCGCCGGGCCAGAACAGAGCCGGGGGCATGCGCGGCACGAAAAAATTGGGAGCGCCAAAGCAGAGGACATTCCAGGCCCGCGCCAAATTGACGGCCTGATGATGGAATTCGTCCTGCAGCTCGACGGCCTTGAAATATGGAATTCCCAGCGGAGACGTGGAGACGATCTCCCAAAATTCCCGCAATCGCGCGACGCGCTCGGCCGGCGGATTGCCGGCGATGATCGCCGAGTTGATCGCGCCAATCGAAATTCCCGCGACCCAATCGGGATGAAGGTCGGCTTCCGCCAAAGCCTGATAAACGCCCGCCTGATAGGAGCCTAGCGCCCCGCCGCCCTGTAGCAGCAAGGCGACGCGCTCGAACGGCGTACGATTCTGTCCGCGGTCAGTCGCTGGCTGTGCCGCCGTCATGCCTGGCCCGGCGGGATCATTCTTGCTCATGTGCTGGATTCTTGGATGGTGGTGCGACGGTGCGCCGCCCAACTAGTGTCGCAGATCGGTCACGGCCGCAAGCCTGCGGCCATCGGTCTCGTGCCCGGCCGACGCTAACTTTTCAGCGCGCGCGATGCGCCCGCCAATTGGGGCGAAGACTTGGATCGATTTTTATCAGACCGTGCAGCGTCGAAAAATGTTCGCCAGCTGCGGCGCGGAAACCGGACTGAACGCGGCCTCGCATCCGACCGGTATCTTCGCGCGCGGTTGCGACGGCTCGGGGGCGATTGGCAATCCAAGCTCATGGGACTTGGAGATCGGCGCGATGAGCGGGAGGCGGTCGCCTTTAAGCGCTCGGTCGACGCTGACTGGCTCGCGTCCGGTCAGCCACAGCGGTGCTGAATTGGGCAACGAGGGGAACGCAACAAAGCTCGCGACGAACGATGCCAGCGCCACGCTGGCGAAGCGAACAACGAGCGGAACGCGCATCGGACGGTCTCCGAAACATCGACACGATCCCCCGCGTCCCCGATAGCGACAAGCCGATTGCCTGGCGCGATCGGAAACGTGCATGCGCCCCGCCCGGTTCCGTACGGACTGTCAGGGTGATTTCTGGGTCGTTGATGCCTTGCTCACAGCTGCGTGAAGACGCGCCGTCTCAAACTTTCAGCCGGATCGTCCGGGAACCAAAGGACGCCGGGCGGATTAATGTAGGGACCGGCCATCCTTCCCCCCTTCCCCCCGTGCTTGGCCGGTCATCTTGGGCGCAGCCGCTGGACCGAGTCGGCTGCGCCCTTATTTTTGTCGACCGCCCTATTTTTTTGACCGCCCGAGCGCACGCCTAGCCCTTTGCGAAACTGCCTTTTCTCTGATTTTGGTCTAAAACGCGGATGGCCGGGACGAGCCCGGCCATCACGTGTCCAGTTTGAAGAAGCGTGTCCGCTTACGCGATAGCCTGCCGCTCGCGCTGGCGCGCCTTACGTCCGAAGAACAGCGCCTGACTCGCGACGGCCGAAACCACGGCAAGCTGGAACGGCTTGGCAATCAGGAACGCCGGTTCCGGCCGTTTGCCGGTCAGGAACCGCTCGGGATAGGCGGTAATAAAAATAACCGGCACCTCGAACGAGTTCGAGCAGCTCATTGACGGCATCCAGGCCGGAACTGCCGTCCGCGAGCTGGATGTCTGCCAAGATCAATCCGGGCGGCTTTTTGTGGGCAAGCGCGATGGCCTCGGAATGGGTCCGCGCCACGCCGATCACCCGATGACCGAGGCTTTCAACCAGCGCCTCGATATCCATGGCGATAAATGTCTCATCCTCGATAATCAGAACGTCAGTGGCGATCTCGGCGGCGAGCTCACGCCCAGATTCTTCAACCAAATCGCGCAAAGCTGATAAGTCGCAATCGAGGATTTGCGCTGCGTCCTCCTCGGAAAAGCCTTCGAGTGCCACCAAAAGGAAAGCTTGCCGGGGCCGGGGGGTGATCTGGGTAAGGTGCTGCTGTGGCGTGGAGTTTGGCTCCACGATGTCGCCTTTGCCGTTTACTTCGACGGAATTCCAGATTTTGGTGAACAGGCGATAGAGCGCAACCCGCTGATTGGGAACGGATTCCAGCATTTTGGGGCTGGCAATAAGGGATTCCAGAGCGGCCGCGACATAAGCATCGCCGGACGCTTGGTTACCGGTGAGGGCCCGGGCGTATCGGCGGAGAAACGGCAGATGCTGAAGTACTGCTTGCGATGTCGACAAGGCACACCCTCCCACGTTCCCGATACTAACGGCGCTAACGTCAGGCGGCAAAAAAGGTTCCCTGCCTTGTTCCGGCCTTAGGAACCAATGGCCCAACGATGCGTTGACGCTGAACGACGGGGGAAGCCATGCGAATTGGCAGCGAAGGATCGGCGATGGGGGACGACAGAAAATGAATACGGGTAAACCAGTTAACCTCGAGCAGCCGGCCGCGGACCCGGACGGAGAGGATGAGCGGATAATGGACGCGCCAGCCATTCAACCAAAAAGGGAAGTCCGCCTGGGGCGCGAAGTGCAGGCCCGCATCGGGCAGCAGCTTCGCGCACTGTACGACGACGTCGTCAAGGAAGGCGTGCCGGAACACATCAGCGCTCTGGTTCGTCGGCTTAGTGAACAAGATGATGGGGCCGCATGAAGCTCGATCCCGCTATACGCGATCAGGTGCTCGCCACCGTGCCGAGCCTGCGCGCCTTCGCCATATCGCTGTGCGGACATGTCGATCGCGCAGACGATCTGGTGCAAGAAACACTGCTGCGCGCGCTGGCGCATATCGACTCTTTCCAGCCCGGCACCAACATGCCGGCGTGGCTGTTCACGATTCTGCGCAACCTGTTCCGCTCCGAGTATCGCAAACGCCGGCGCGAAGTCGAGGATGCTGACGGGCGCTATGCCGAAACGTTGAAATCCCATCCCGAGCAGACCGGCCGTGTTGAATTCTCGGAATTCCGGGAGGCGCTGGCCAAGCTGCCGTCGGACCAGCGCGAAGCATTGATCCTGGTTGGCGCCTCGGGCTTTTCTTACGAAGAGGCCGCCGGCATTTGCGGCTGCGCGGTCGGCACCATCAAAAGCCGGGTCAATCGCGCTCGTACGCGGCTTGCCGACCTGCTCGCAATCGACAACGTCGACGATTTCGGTCCGGACCGCGCGACCCGCGCGGTGCTTGCCGGCAGTGGGCGGAATTAAGCGACAAGACGGCAAGAGCTGGTCATGCCGCCGCTACGGGTAGAGTAAATTGCAATACTGTGCCCTGTGGAGCGGCCGTCGTAGCCCATAATTTCCCGCCGTGCGCCTCTATGATGGCGCGACAGATGGACAGACCCATTCCCAAGCCGTCGGATTTTGTGGTGTAGAACGCCTCAAATATGCGTTCAAGATTTTCCGGGTCGACGCCCGGACCGGTGTCTTGCACCGCAACTGAAACATTGTCGGGTTCGACCTTCGCGGTCGTGATTATCAGTTGCTTTGAGCGATTATCGACCGCGCTCATCGCGTCCAAGCCGTTTTGGATAAGGTTCAGGAGCACCTGCTGGATCTGGATGCGATCACCTTTGACGGGGGGAAGGTTATTCGCAAATTCCGGTCTAACGACAACTCCGCTGCCGTGAAATTGTCTGTGCGACAAGGAAATTATTTCATTTGAAGCCTCGTTCAGATTGACCAGTTCGTCAGACGTTTCTTTCCTTGCGAACAGGGTGCGTAATCGCGTGATGATGTCCGCTGCGCGATTGGCATCGCGGATCGCGCGCCGCGCAGTTTCTAATGCGCCGGCAATGTTGGGTGGATCAGCGGTCAGCATCCGCGCACATGTGCTCACATTGGTCACAATGCCCGAGAGCGGTTGATTGACTTCGTGCGCTATCGAGGCTGACAAGTGACCGACGGTTGCCACACGGTTTACGTGTGCCAACTCCATCTGTACGTCATGGTAACGCCGTTCGCTATCGCGAAGCGCATCTTCAGCCGCTTTGCGCTTGGTAACGTCGGTGAGGGCTAGAAAATTCCGGCTCACGTCCGGTCTCGCGACCGTCAAGACGACATCGATGGCGCGACCGTCAAGAGTCTCGACCTTTATTTCGTGCTGAAACAGCTTATCACCCCGGAACCGGCTGACCGTTCCAGCGCGGAGGCCGCCTGCGCTCATGGAGAGCAGACGGGCGGTGGATAGCCCGATGAGTTCCTCGGCATCGCGGGCACCAAGCATTTCGACCGTCTGTGGATTGACGTCTTTGATAATGCTTGCGTCGATAGCACGTTTCTCGAAATCCGGATTTGCATTCAAATAAGCTTCTACATCTGTCACACCTTCGCGATGCAAGTCGTCGAGCATCTCGGTCCGTTTTTGTGCATCAATCTCGAGCAACCCTACCGGTGTGTAGTTGAATAGTTCGCGATATCTCTGCTCGTTGATGCGCAGCTCGGTTTCAGCGCGCTTGCGATCCTCGATGTCGTCATTAGTCCCGTGCCACCCAACCAAAACCTTGTTCTCGTCGTACACCGGTTGCGCCCGGAACAAGAACCATCGATATGTCCCGTCGGCGCGCCGCAGGCGCGCCTCGACCTCGTTGGTTTTTGGAGCGGCCAGCAATACCCGCCACGCAGCAGCAACCTGATCCCGGTCGTCGGGATGAACCGCGTTCATCCACTGCCAACCCAATGCCTCCTGCAAGGTGAAGCCGGTGTAGTCCAGCCAACGCCGGTTGAGAAACTCCCTGAACCCGTCGGCTCGTGCTCGCCAGGCAAGCGTTGGAATCGAATCGAGTGTTTCCTGTAAGCGCGTGGCATCGGCCGGCACCGCCTTGCTTTGTTGGAGTGCAGCGGCCTTGAGTTCTTCGATGTCGGTGTTGATTCCATACCAGGCGACGACCGTTTCGTTGTCGTCGCGGGCGGGTACCACGCGCATGAGAAACCAGCGGTATACTCCGTCGCGGCGTCTCATGCGCGCTTCGGCTTCGCCCGGTTGCCCGGATTCGAGCACCTTCAGCCAACGATCACGCAGCCCGGGAACGTCGTCGGCGTGAATGAGCGCGAGCCATTGCCAGCCCAGCGCTTGTTCCAACGACGCGCCGGTATAGTCCAGCCAGCGCCTGCTGAGATAGTCGATAAAGCCGTCCGCCCGTGCGCGCCAAGCGAGGGCTGGGATCAAGTCAAGTGCAGCTGGAGATTCTCGCGAAAAACTCGATGCGCCGGCGTCGAGAGACTTGCCGCGGACACCCGCCGCCTTCGGACGCGGCCTGTGCTTCGGCAGGGCCGCCCGCTGACGCTGCCTTTTTTTGCTGTGAGTGCCTGCCTTTGGCCGCTTCTGCATCTTGACACCTGAGCGCGAACGGGCCTCGCGGCGGGTGATGTTAGCGAAGGTGAAGCATCCGGCGGCGGCTGAAGCTCGGAGAGATTTTGGCGTCAGTCGGTCTCAAGAATGGCCAGTTACCCGCTAGCGAATATTGGGCGCGTTTTCAAGACAACAAATCGGCTGATTCCGATCAAAAGGACTCTTCCGGCAGACAAATCCGGTCTGTCGCTTGCGCGAAACTTGACGCAAACTTGCCTGCCCTCATTAAGCTTGGCAGCCATACGGTCCAAGCCTAAAACATCGTGCCTAAAACATCGTGTTGCTGTTGGCGGCCTGCTCCGGGATTTCCTGACGAACGTCCCAGTGTTCGACGATCTTGCCATTCTCCAGCTTGAAAATATCAATGATAGCGTTGCCGCGGCTGCCGGGCGTCGGGACGTTGTGAACGTGCAGGATGACGTAGTCGCCGTCGGCGAAGACGCGTTTGATGTCGCTGTGATAATCGGGGAATTTGTCGCGGAGGAAAGCGAGAAACGCCTTCAGTCCCTCGGGGCCGTCGGCGGCCCGCGGATTATGCTGGACGTAGCGTGAACCAAGAAATTTCGACGCGGCATCGAAGTTTTTCTGATTGATCGCGAGATCGTAGAACTCCACTACCGCTTTTTTGTTTGCTTCCGTCTGGTTTGTGTCGGCGGCGTGAGCGGCCGGCGCAAACGCGATCAATGCAGCGGCGACAAGCAGGCGAAGCATGGCGACCTCCAGTGTTCGGGTTTGGCTTACATATGCGACGGCAGGTAGAGCGCAATCGCCGGAAAGGTGATGAGGATCACCAGCCGGATGAGGTCGGTGATGATGAAGGGGACGACGCCCTTGAAGATGGTGGAGAAATCGATGTCTCCGATCACGCTCTTGATCACGAACACGATCATGCCGACCGGCGGATGAATGAGCCCAAGCTCCACCGTCATGACAATGATGATGCCAAACCAGATCGGGTCGAACCCAAGCTCCTTGATCACCGGAAAGATGATCGGCACCGTCAGGATCACCATGGCGAGCGAATCCATCAAGCAGCCGAGCACAATGTACATCACCATGATCAGCGCAAGGATGCCGTAGCGGCCGATACCGAGCCCGGTGAAGAACATCGTGACGTTCTGCGGCGTCTGCGTCACGGTGAGGAAATAGCCGAACAGCAGCGCGCCAATGAGCACTGTGAAAACCGCAGCGGCGGTGCGGGTGGCCTGCAGCAGCGAGCGGCGGATGTCGCTCAGTCCAAGCCGCCCGCGCAGGACGCCGATAATCAGCGCGCCGCCGGCGCCGACACCGCCGGCCTCGGTCGGCGTGAACAGGCCGCCATACAATCCGCCGATCACGAAAATGAAGAGCAGCAACGTTGCCCAGACGTCGCGCACGCTTTCGAGCCGCTGTTTCCAGGAACTGCGCGGCCCGGCGGGAAGATATTTTGGCCGCGCCCAGCCAATGATGGCCACCGTCATCATATACATCGAGGCTGCGAGAATGCCGGGAAGGATGCCGGCGATGAACAACTTGCCGATGTCCTGCTCAGTGATGATGCCGTAAACCGCGAGCACGGTGGACGGCGGCAGCATGGCGCCGAGCGTGCCACCGGCCGCGATCACACCGGCGGCGAACGACTGCGGATAGCCATAACGGCGCATCTCCGGATAGGCGACGGTAGAAAACGTCGCCGCGGTTGCGACCGACGAGCCGGAGATCGCCGCGAAACCGCCACAGGCAGCGATGGTGGCGATACCAAGTCCGCCGCGCCGGTGACCGAGGAACGTATTGGCGGCGCGAAACAGCTCCTGGCTCATGCCGGAATTGGTAACGAACGCGCCCATCAGCAGGAACATCGGAATGACGCCGAAGGTGTAATCGGTCACCGTGCGCATCGAAGTGTGACCGATGATCTTCAGCGCCGCCTCACCGTTGACCAGATAAGCAAAGCCGCCGACACCGACGAGGCCCATCGCCATGCCGACCGGCACGCGCATCAGCATCAAGCCGAACAGCACCACAAAACCAAGGATCGCGACGGCTTCACCGCTCACAGCTGTTACTCAACCGGCTTGATCTGATAGCGGGTGCCGAATTCGCCGGGCTGGAAGATCAGCCGGTAGGTGCGGATCGCGATCAACAGCACGGCGGAGGCGTCACCAAGCCAGGCGACGAAAAAGAACGGCCAGGTCGGCAGACGGAGATCGAACGTCAGCACATGATCCGCGCGGGTGGTCCAGACCTTGTCGTAGAGCGTGTAGGTCTGCACGGTGACGACGAACAAAAGGACAAGCGTGGCGAACACGTCGATGAAACGCTGCGCCCGCGGTCCGACGCTGGCGTAAAGGAGATCGACAGTGATGTGGGTACCGCGGTAGCTCGTCGCCGCAATCCCCCAGAAGATCAGAATGCCGAGCAACAATCGCCCGAAATCGTAGGCATCCGGGATCTGCACGCTAAAGAAATAGCGCAACATGACAGAAATGAAGATGTCGGCAGCGACAATGCCAACAAAGCCCGCGGCGACCAGCTCGATGAAATCGATCAGCCAGTTCATCGGACCGCGCGTGCCGTGCCGTGCGGCGGCGGCATGATCCGATGTTGCATCCGCAGCGGGCCCCGCCATGGTCTCGGCCCGGTCGCCTTAATAGGCCGCCTTGTACTGCGCCAGCGAAGCCTTCAGCTCTTTCATCATCGTGTCGGGATCGCCGCCACGCGCGCGGACCGCGTCAGCCCATTTGTTCTGCAGCGGCTCGGACGATTTCTTCCACTCGCCGAGTTGTTCATCCGAGATAGTGTAAACCTCATGCCCGGGCTCGGCCTTGAGCTTTGCAATCCCGCTGTGCTCGAAATCCACCCACGGATCGTCAAACTTTCCCGCCCACTCGGTCGTGCAATGATCGTCGATCACCTTTTGCTGTGCCGGCGACATCGACGCATAGACGCGTGGGTTCATCAGCCATTGAAACGTCACCGTGTTGGTCGGCGCGTCCATGTGATACTTCGTCACCTTGTCGACGCCGAGCAGCGGCACTGATCCCCACGGGAAGTTCACCGCTTCCGCTACGCCCTTATCGAGCACGTCGCGGACTTCGGTGGCGCTGGCCTGTACGTTGGTGCCGCCGAGTAACGTCACCCACGCAGCGACGGTGGCCTGCGAGGGCCGGATCTTCATGCCCTTGATGTCGCCCGGCACCATGATTTTTTTGGTTTTGGAATGCCAGGTCAGTGGATCGAGGATGAAGGAGAAGCAATAATGCACGTCCTTCATCTCGGTCGCGGCGTATTTGCGATACCACGCATCGATCGCCCTGGCGCCGCCGTGCGCGTCGCCGACCAGGAACGGCAGCTCGCCCGCTGCGATGATCGGGAAGCGGCCGGGCTGATAGCCCGGATTGACGTAAGTAAAGTCGGCGATGCCATCGCGCGCCATGTCGTAATGGTCGAACGCCTTGCCGAGCTGCTGCGACGGGAAGACTTTGTATTTGATGGTGCCGCCTGAGGCCTTTTCGACGTCGGCGGCCCATTCTTCGATCGCCTTCTGCAACGGATGTGTCGGAGGCACCCAGTGCGAAAGTTTGAGCTCGAAGGTCTTGTCCTGCGCCGATGCCGCGCCGGTCCCAAATGCGAACCCAATCGCGATCCCAAGCGTCGCCAGGCCGCAGAGTTTCAGCAGAGGCATCTGGCGCATCGCATTCCTCCCATTAATCATTTAGTTGCATTCCTAACTTTTCCATTTAAACGCAAAAGCCGCCGCCTGTATAGGAGCGGCCTTAACGCGCATTCACTAAAACTGTGCGCGGCAGCGTAAGAGATTCTCCACGCTGTTTCCGATTGTTCCCGCGTCGACCCCGCCGCTTTAACGCGGCCGCAGCGGCTGCCGGGTTATCGCGTCCCTGACAACGAAAGAGCCGGGCGGGCGCTTACGCCAGCGCAACGCCAGCCGTCGGGGACGTCAAATGTCTGGTTGCGTTGCGGCACGCCGCTTTGCGGTTTTGCTCGTCTTTTTGCTGTGGGTTGCCGGCCAATCGTCGGCCGCCTTCGCGCAATATCAGGTGAACGTCAGCGCGTCCTACGCGCCGGCGCTGCTGAGTCAAACGCCAGCCGCGCCGGAACCGTTCGGACTGGACGCCCTGCGCGTAACCGGCGGCGAAGTCTTGACCAAGTGGAGCGGCGTTCTCAACGATATCCGCGCGGAAAGCGACATTCTGACGCGCTGCCGCGACACATCGCAGCTGTGCCCGGCGGCCGCGCAAAAATTCCTCGCTGTTGTAGCCGAAGGCCGTGCGCGCGAAGGCCGCGCGCGCATCGGCATTATCAACCGGGCGATCAATCTCGCCATCCGCCCTACGAGTGATCTCGCCCAATGGGGCGTGGTTGATCGCTGGAGCGCGCCGCTCGCCACGCTCACGACCGGCCGTGGCGATTGTGAGGATTATGCCATCGCCAAATACGTCGCGCTGACCGAAGCCGGCGTCAGCGAAGAGGATGTGAAGCTTATCATCGTGCGCGATCTTGCCACCGGCGAAGATCACGCCGTCGTCACCGCGCGCCTCGAAGACAAGTGGATCGTGCTCGACAATCGCCGCCTCACGCTCCTTGAAGATATGGAAATGCCGCGCGTCCTGCCGCTGTTCGCCCTCGGCCACGATGGCGTTAAACAATTTGCGCCAACGGCTGTCGCGGAGTCCGCCGCGGCCAGGGCGCCAGCGCCCTCTGCGATCGGATTTTAGGACCGCCGCACCATCGTCATTGCGAGGAGCGATCAGTACGCGGCGTCGTACTTGGCGAGTGACGCTTTCAGTTCCTTTAACACCGTGTCAGGATTGCCGCCGACCTTTTTCACGGCATCGCCCCAGGTCTGCACTACCGGACCGGCCGCGGCTTTCCACTCGCCGAGCTGTGCGTCGGTCAGCGGATAGACCTCGTGGCCGGGCTCGGCCTTGAGCTTAGCGATACCGGCGTGTTCAAAATCGGCCCATGGCGCGGCGACACGTTCCGCCCATTTGGTGTTGCAGTGATCGTCGATCACGTTCTGCTGTGACGGAGACATCTGGGCATAGGTCGCCTTGTTCATGATCCAAACAAAGCTCGTGGTGTAGAGCGCGGCTTCCATATGAAACTTCGTCACCTTGTCGATGCCGAACAGGATGACCGAGCCCCATGGGAAGGTCCCGGCTTCGGCGACACCCTTTTCCAGAATGTCACGCACTTCGGGAGCCGAGGCCTGGACGTTGGTGCCGCCGAGCGAGGTCACCAGTGACGCCATGGTCGCGTGCGCCGGACGGATCTTCATGCCTTTGATATCGCTCGGCACCACGATCTTTTTGGTGCGCGAATGGAACGAGCCGGGATCGTGCGCGAAGGCAAAGCAAAACTTGACGTCCTTCATCTCCGCCGCAGCGTATTTGCGATACCATTCGTCAAGCGCCTCGGAGCCGCCCTTGGCGTTGGCGAACATGAACGGCAAGTTGGCGGCATCGAAGATCGGAAAGCGGCCGGGCTGATAGCCCGGGCTGACATAGGTCACGTCCGCAATGCCGTCGCGCGCCATATCATAGTGGTCGAACGCCTTGCCGAGTTGCTGAGCCGGATAGACCTTGTATTTGATGGTACCGCCGGAATCTTTTTCGATCGACGCGCCCCAATCCTCCATTCCCTTCTGCAGCGGATGCGATGGCGGCACCCAATGCGAGAGCTTCAGCGTAAAGGTCTTGTCCTCTGCTGAGGCCGACGCGATTCCGAGCGTGAGACCGATCGCGAGACAGCACAATTGTAGGCAACATGTTCGGCGCATGACGTCCTCCCAGCCTAGCAACGTCATTGCGAGCGAGACCGCGCCGATGACGTCAAATTTCTCCGGTGTAGGGCCCTTGCGGATCGGCCAGCGCCTGCAAGCGCAACGCCGCTGCGTGCGCAAAGCGCAACATCACGGTCTTGCGCCGAGCTGCCGCGAGCCGGTGCTCGGGCGCATCACAGACGATCGACGCGCCGAAAGCGTCGGCGACAATCAGGCCGGCGTCGGCGGGAAATATCTCGCATGGCACGTCGACGATGGTGGCGAAAAACAGCCGGTCGCAATGCAGCCGATAGTCCATCCACTTCTGATCGGCACGCAAATCGGCGACCGACGATTTTATCTCCACGATCAGAACTTCGCCATCGCCGCCAAGCGCGACCAGATCGGCGCGGCGTCCTGACGGCAGCGGCAGTTCGCTGACCACGGAATAGCCGAGCGCGTGCAGATAGCGCGCGGTGCCGCGCGCGATAGCGAGCGCCGTCGGGGATTGCCGTCCGTCGACCGGCACCGGCGCCGGCAACAAGTTGACGCTCATGGTCAGAATTCCGGGAAGCGGCAAGCTGAATACCTGCCGACCTTCGATCTTACGCATGTCACTCAACTCCGACTGCGCAACCGACTGGACGACCCTACAACATCGTCATTTTGCCGCGGCAGCGCGCTCGGGGAAAGCCCCCGCGAGGGCGGCGCGCGAGGCGCCAAGCACGCCGCGCTCGGTGATCAGTCCGGTCACCAGGCGGGCCGGGGTCACGTCGAAGCCGTAATTGGCGACCGGCGTTCCGTCCGGCGCGATGCGCACGGTTTCGATGCGGCCGTCGGCAGCGCGGCCGGTCATGGTCGCGACCTCGTCGGCGCCCCGTTCTTCGATCGGTATTTCTGCAATCCCGTCAGCGACAGTGAAATCGATCGTCGGCGACGGCAGCGCCACATAAAACGGCACGTTATTGTCGCGCGCTGCCAGCGCCTTCAAATAAGTCCCGATCTTGTTGCACACGTCGCCATTGGCGGTGACCCGATCGGTGCCGACGATGACGAGATCGACAAGCCCGTGCTGCATTAGATGGCCGCCGGTGTTGTCAGCGATCAGCGTGTGGGGCACGCCGTGCTGGCCGAGCTCCCAGGCGGTAAGCGAAGCACCCTGATTGCGCGGCCGCGTCTCGTCGGCGAAAACGTGAATCGGAATGCCGCTGTCGTACGCCAGATAAATCGGCGCGGTGGCGGTACCGACATCGACGGCCGCGAGCCAGCCGGCATTGCAGTGAGTGAGCACGTTGACCCGCTCGCCCCGTTTTTTCTTCGCCGCAACCGCCTCGATCAGCGGCAGACCGTTACGGGCGATGCCGTTGTTGATGGCGATGTCTTCCTCGTTGATCTCGAATGCGCGGCGATAGGCTGCCGCGGCACGCTCGGAGCGCGGCCGGTTGCGCACCACCGCCATCATCTCGTCGAGCGCCCATTTGAGATTGATCGCAGTCGGCCGGGTCGCGAGCAGCGTGGCGTAAGCGCGCTCAAGCAATTCATCGGAAGCGTCCGCGCGCAGCGCCAGGCACATGCCGTAAGCGGCGGTCGCCCCGATCAGCGGCGCGCCGCGGATGCGCATGGCGCGTATCGCGTGCGCGGTCTCTTCGAGCGTCGTCAGCCGCGCGGTGACGAAGCGATGCGGCAACGCGGTCTGATCGATGATGCCCACCGACCACCCGTCCGGCTCGAGCCAGATCGTGCGCATCGGCTTGCCGTCGACTTTCATGGGCTACTCTTCAACTTGCGCAAGATCCTTCCGCGCGTCGTGCTTTTCTTATGTCGCGTGGCTTGCCCGTGCAACGTCGTTGCCGCAAAGTCGCGCGCCGAACAGCTGGAGTTGCCGATGGCCGCCGCCGATCTTGAGAGTGAATATAGTCCCCGAACGAGCGTGCCGGATTGCGACGAAATTTTCGCACGCTGGACGCGCGAGGCCGAGCTTTACCGCGTCGAAACGCTCAAAGCCGGCCGCGCCGAACTCGGCCTGTCTTATGGCGACACGCCACGGCAGATGATGGATCTGTTCCTGCCGACGGCCGGCGAAAACGCTCCACTCGTGCTCTTCATTCATGGCGGTTATTGGCGGGCCTTCGATCCTTCCTTCTCCAGCCAAATGGCGCGCGGTCTCAACCAACGCGGCATTGCCGTTGCCGTCGTCGGCTACGATCTTTGCCCGATCGTCACCATCGGCGACATCATCGAACAAATTCGCCGCGCCAGCTTGTTTCTGTGGCAGCGCTTCGGACGGCAAATTCTGGCGGTTGGGCATTCCGCCGGCGGCCATCTTGCCGCTGCCACCGTCGCAACCGACTGGCAGGCGCTCTATCCCAAGGCGCCGCCCGATCTGGTTCCTGCCGGCTTTGCGATCTCGGGCGTGTTCGATCTGAGGCCGCTCGTTAATTTCAGCTTGAACCAGGATTTGCGGCTCTCGGCCGAAGATGCGCAGCGGCTTTCGCCGCTATTGTGGCCGGTCCCGCCCGGACGTTTGCTGGATGTGACCGTCGGCGATCTCGAAAGCGGCGCGTTCAAGAGCCAGAGCCGCACGATGGCCGACACTTGGCGGCAGGCGAAAGCGGAGACGCGCTATGTGGAATACCCCGGCAACCACTTTACCGTCATCGACGCGCTCACCGATCCGAACAACGCGATGGTGACGCGCATTGCCGAATTGACGCAGCGGCTCAAGACCTAGCGCGCGCCGGCGCCCCCGGGAAAAGCAGCACGCAGGCGGACGCGGCGAAAATCAACGCAAAGCCGATGATGTCGTTACCTGATAGCCGGTCGCCGACGATCAGCACGGTGGACAATACGCCCAGCACCGGAATACCGAGAATGCCGAGTGCGGCGGTCGCCGCCGGCACGACCGGCACAATGTCGAACCACATGGCGTAGGCGACCGCGTTTCCCATCACACTGACGAAGATAAGCGCCAACCAGGCGCCCAGGCCTGCGGAGCCGAGATCGAGGCGGCCGTCGAAAATCACAAGGCAGCCGGTGATGACGACGAATCCGATCGCGAGCTGCCAGGCCGCAGCCCCCATCGGGTCGCCGTTAATGCGCGCCCACTTCAGGTAGACGGTGCCGGCAGCCCAGCTGAAACCGCCGCCGACAGCCAGCGCCAGGCCAAGCGGAATTCCGGTCGTTGCCAATGGCGCGACGAGGATCGCGATACCGATGCAGCACAATACGATCGCGAATACCTGCAATCGGCTGGGACGTTCGCCGAGCACCAGCCACGCCAGCAACAGCGTCCAGATCGGCAAAGTATACGTCAGGATCGCCACCCGCGAGGTCGCGGCCTGAATTTGCGCGAACGCGGTAAAAAGACTGAAGGCCGAAATATTGAAGAATGAAGCGACGAATATGTGCAGCCAATCACGCGCGGTCGATACACGCAGACTGCGGCGCTTGAACAGACAGATCGCAAACAGGGCGACGCCGCCGATCGCGGCCGTCATGGTGCGCATGCTCAGCGGCGGAATTTCAGTCAGCGAGATCTTCATCATCGGCCACGTCATTCCCCAAATCAGGCAGAGAGTGACGAGCATCAGCCGCGAGCGGACGTCCGCCGCATGATCGGATTTTTGCAGCTGCTGGTCCTCGGTGACGGTCATGGTGCTTTCGGTCCCGTCGCGCGATACCAATCGGCGATCTCCGCTCCGGTCCAGAACTTCACGTCGCTCTTGTTGCGAATGACTTCGAAGATGCGGCGCAGATATTTCAGCCGGTGCGGCACACCCATGATGTAGGGGTGGATCGAAAGCGCCATGATGCGCGCTGATCGGGCGGAATCCGCATAAATCTGCTCGAACTGGTCGAGCGCGCGGTCGCGATATTCGGACGCCGAGTGATGCTGGATCAGCATCATCGCGACGTCGTTGCATTCCTGGGTGTAGGGCAGATTGAGTATCGGCTCGGTGCGGGTCTTAAGCCACACCGGCTGATCATCGAGCACCCAATCGGCGACGTAGTCGTAGCCTTCCTCGACCAGGAGGTCCGGCGTTTCCCAAGTTTCGGTGAGACCCGGGCCGAGCCAGCCGCGCGGCGGCTTGCCGCTCGCCTTTACGATCGCGTCGCGGACTTTGCGGATGTCCTCGCGCTCGTTCTTCACCTTCTGCATGTTGCGTTGGGTGAAGCCGTGGCCCATGAACTCCCACTTGCGTTGCACCGCCGCGCGCACGATCGGCGGATAAGCGGCAATCGCCGAGCCATTGATGGCGAGCACCGCAGGTATCGCAAACTCGTCGAATAATTCGACGAATCGCCAGAAGCCGACCCGGTTGCCGTATTCGTGCCAGGCCCAATTCGGCACGTCGGGTATCGGCGAGCCGCCCGCTGGTGGCGTCAGCACCGTGCGCGGCATCGGCTCAGTGAAATCCCACTCTTCGATATTGACGACGATCCACACCGCCATGCGAGCGCCGTCCGGCAGCTTGAGCGGCGCGCGCTCGGCAATAGCCGAATAGGCAAAGCGGTCGGTCGGCAGCAGGCGCGGCTTCGGCGGGCTCTTCGTTCGCGATTTCTTCGGACGCGTCGTCATCGCGCAATCGCCGTTTGCTCGGTCAGTATTTCAGCCGGCGGACGATGGCGCGCGGTGATCGCGCCGATCACCGTCAGCGTTGCGGCACAGAGTGCCAGCGGCACGAAGGCGGCCCACGGCTTGCCGGTCACGTCCCAAAGCGCGCCGCAGATGGTCGGAATGATGATCGCGCAGGCGTAGCTGATGGTGAACATACCGGCGGCGGTGCGCGGCACGTCGCTCGGCGCCACGAGCAACGCCGGCAATGCCAGCGTCGGAGTCATGGTGAGCGCGGTCGAGATGCCGATTAGTCCAGTGCTTATGACGATCGCGACAGGAGATGGAAGAAAAATAAGTCCGAGGAAACCAGCCAGCATAACCGGGCCGAACAGCAGGAACGGCCAGGCCCGCCGCTGCATGCGATCCGCCATGACAATCAAAAAACCCAGCGCCAGGATTTGTGCTCCGTTCAGCGAAGCGAGCGCGAGGCCAAGGACACCGGTTTCTCCCTTGGTCGCAAGATAGTCGCCGAGAAACGCGTTGGCGCCGAAGAACGGACTGTTGTTGCTGCCGAAGGTGAGGCCGAGCAGCCAGATCAGCGGATTTTTCCAATCCGGCCACCACAGCCGGCCAAGCGTGCCAATGCCGCCGCTGAATTTTGCATCGGCGGCTGTTTGCTCCTTCGGACTAAGAAGCGAAAACGCCACCACCATGACAATGGCCGGCAGCGCCCATACGACAAAATCAAGCCGCCACGAGCCACCAACCCAGGGCAACACCAGCGGCAGGGTCAGGATGGGCGGCAGCGTCGCGCCGACCACCATACCGTTCGAGTAAGCGACAGTGCCGAGGCCAACGCGGCCCGGCAGCCAGTTGCGCACCAGCGTCGGCATTCCCGGCTGCATGATGGCGATGCCGAAGCCGGTCACGATCGAGGCAGCGTAAAGCGTCCAGACATCGATCGCGGCGCCACGCGCTCCCCCCGCGACCGCCGCGATGAACATGCCGAGAATAAGCGCCGGCTTGGCGCCGATGCGCGCGATCAAAAGCGATCCCGGCACAGCGGCAATGGCGAACATGGCCAGCGGCAGGCCGATCAGCAGCCCGATCTGCGTCTCCGACATGTGCAGTTGTTCGTGCACCAGCGGAATCACTGGCGGCACGACAAGGAGCGTCATGCGCATGGCAACGCCGGCGAGCCACATCAGGCTCAGCAGCCTGACGAGGCGGCCGACTGGCGGGCCGACGGCGTGATTGACGGCTTGCAGCATCAGGTGACGGGATGTTTTGGGGGCAGCAGCTTTTCCAGGCAGCACCATGCTGCAAAAACAGGCGACACGTCAGGGGTTTTCTTGCATGGCACGCTTGCCATAGTCCTTGCCGCGTTCCAAGAACAAAGATAGAACATTCCCGCCGGACCGTGACCAATTGCAATGACTGATGCCTGACCTCGCCGCGGCAGAGCGGATCCTCCGCACCACTTTTGGCTTCGAAGCCTTCAGACCGGGGCAGGATGAGATCGTGGCCTCGATCCTGGACGGCCGCGATGTGCTCGCGGTGATGCCGACCGGCAGCGGCAAATCGTTGTGCTACCAACTCCCGGCGCTGCTGCGCGACGGCTTGACCGTCGTGGTGTCGCCGCTGATCGCGCTGATGCGCAATCAGGTCGCGCAACTTCGCGGTTACGGCATTGCGGCTGCCGCGCTGAACTCCGCCAACGATGCCGCTGACAATTGGTCGACCCGCGATCAGATCGCGCGCGGCGAGCTGCGCCTCCTTTACATCGCGCCCGAACGATTGGTGAAAACCGAGACGCTCGATCTCCTCAAACGCGCCAGGGTCGCGCTGCTCGCAGTCGACGAGGCGCATTGCATCTCGCAATGGGGCCACGACTTCCGTCCGGAATACGCAACGCTCGGCGCGGTTCAGGCGGAGCTTGGCGATGTGCAGACGGTCGCCTTCACGGCCACCGCCGATGCCGGCACACGCGCCGACATTCTCGACAAGCTTTTCAGCCGGCCGCCGGCGGTGTTCGTGCATGGGTTCGACCGGCCGAATTTGCGGCTGGCGATGCAGGCCAAATCCGGCGGCCGCAAACAGATCACCGACTTTATCACCGCTCACGCAGGCCAAAACGGCATTGTCTATTGCGCCTCGCGGCGCAAAACCGAGGAGCTTGCCGAAGCGCTGCGCGGCGGCGGCGTCACGGCGCTCGCCTATCACGCCGGCATGGACGCCATGGAGCGCTCACGCAATCAGGACACGTTCCTGCAGGACGACGGCGTCGTCATGGTCGCGACCGTGGCGTTCGGCATGGGCATCGACAAACCGGATATCCGCTTCGTGCTCCACGCCGACATGCCGTCCAACATCGAGAGCTATTACCAGGAAATCGGACGAGCCGGCCGCGACGGGCTCGCGGCCGATACGCTGACGCTCTACGGCATGGGCGACATCCGGCTTCGCCGCATGCAGATTGACGAAAGCGAATCCTCCGACGAACAAAAGCGCGTCGATCGCCAGCGGCTCAATGCGCTGGTGTCATTGTGCGAGTCGCCGCGCTGTCGCCGCCAGACGCTGCTCGCTTATTTCGGCGAGACGATTGAGCCATGCGGCAATTGCGATTTCTGCTGCGACGGCGCCGAGGTCATCGACGGCACGATCGCGGCGCAAAAGGCGCTCTCCGCTATCGTCCGCACTGGCGAGCGCTTCGGCAGCGAGCATCTCACCAACGTTCTGATGGGCCAGAACACCGAAGCGGTCGAGAAATTCGGCCACGACATCCTCTCGACTTTTGGCGTCGGCAAGGAATACGGCAAGCCAGAATGGCGCGCGATCTTCCGCCAGCTCCACGGCGCCGGCATTGTTGTACTCGACCTCAACGGCTACGGTGGATGGACCGTGACGGATGCGGGGTGGCGCGTGCTGCGCGGCACCGAGAAGGTCACGCTGCGCAAGGACACGCTTAAACCGGCGACCAAAAAAGCCGCGCGCTCGGTTGCAAATGCCGCGGCGCTCGCCGACGGCGCCGAAGGCGACACAGCTCTGTTCGAGGAGCTGCGGAAACGGCGTTCGGAGCTTGCGAAGGAACAGCGGGTCGCGGCCTACGTTGTGTTCGCGGACAAGACCCTGATCGACATGGTCCGGCGCAAGCCGGCGAATGTAAGCGAGATGGGCGCCGTGCACGGCGTCGGCGCGGCGAAGCTCAAGCAATACGGCAGCCTATTCCTTGAGGTCATCCGCGCGCACACGATGAAGGCGGCATAAATCGCCCTCGCGTGCGGATGCGTCGTGAGAACGATTTCACTTGTCCGCCTCATCCTGAGGTGCCCGCACACAGTGCGGGCCTCGAAGGATGCAGCTTCCGCGCCCGGCCCATGCCCTTGGAGATTCCGTCATGTTGCACCGCATGGCGCTCTATGTTAGCAAACGCGCGATTTTCGTGGGGCGCGCGCGGAGCCTTCTGCAGCGTCGCCGGATTTCCAAGTCCCGCTTTATTCCCAAGGGCTTAAACACGGACTTGCATAGGGACTTGCGCCGGCGGTTTCCGCCGGTAGCGGGTCTTGCGGAAGAGCTCCAAAGAAACCTGAAACCGCGGCACGCGACTTAAGGCGAGCATCAACTTTGGCAGGCGAAGCACCCATCATCCCCACCGCCGCGGGCCACTTCGCGAACGCGCCGTTCGCAGGAGCCGGCGTTGCGAGCCGCTACGCGTTCGCTTTGTTCGAACTCGCCCAGGATTCTGCCGCCATTGACGCGGTCAAGGCGGATCTGGACCGCTTCGACACGCTGGTCGCCGAGAGTCCCGACCTCGCGCGGCTGGTGAGGAGCCCGGTCTTTTCCGCCGGCGAGCAATTGCAGGCGCTGTCCGCGGTGCTCGACCGCGCCGGGATCGGCGGACTGGCGGCGCGTTTCCTCAAGCTGGTGACGACCAACCGCCGGCTGTTCGCGGCCGGCGACATGATCCGCGAATACGGCAAGCTCGTCGCCCGTCACAAAGGCGAGGCCACAGCCGAGGTCACCGTGGCCGAACAGCTCAAGGACGATCATGTCGCGGCGTTGCGCGCTGCGCTGAAAGCAGTCAGCGGCAAGGATGTCGATCTGCACATCAAAGTCGATCCCGCGATCATTGGCGGGCTCGTTGTCAAGCTCGGCAGCCGCATGGTCGACAGCTCGCTGCGCACCAAGCTCAATTCAATCAGGCACGCGATGAAAGAGGCTCGATAATGGATATCCGCGCCGCGGAAATCTCCGCCATCCTCAAGGAGCAGATCAAGAATTTCGGCCAGGAGGCCGAAGTTTCCGAAGTCGGGCAGGTGCTGTCGGTCGGCGACGGCATCGCCCGCGTCTACGGCCTCGACAACGTCCAGGCCGGCGAGATGGTCGAGTTCGAAAGCGGCGTCAAAGGCATGGCGCTGAACCTCGAAGGCGACAATGTCGGCATCGTGATCTTCGGCACCGACCGCGAGATCAAGGAGGGCCAGACCGTCAAGCGCACCCGCGCCATCGTCGAAGTGCCGGTCGGCAAGGGCCTGCTCGGCCGCGTCGTCGACGCGCTTGGGGAGCCAATTGACGGCAAGGGGCCGATCAAGGCCGAGGCGAGATCGCGCGTTGACGTCAAGGCCCCCGGTATCATTCCGCGCAAATCGGTGCACGAGCCGATGGCGACCGGCCTCAAGGCGATCGATGCGCTTATTCCGATCGGCCGCGGCCAGCGCGAGCTGATCATCGGCGACCGCCAGACCGGCAAGACCGCGATCGCGCTCGACACCATCCTGAACCAGAAGCCGCTCAACGCGTCTAACGACGAGAAGATCAAGCTTTACTGCGTCTACGTCGCGGTCGGTCAGAAGCGCTCGACGGTGGCGCAGTTTGTCAAAGTTCTGGAGGAACAGGGCGCGCTCGATTATTCGATCGTGGTCGCGGCGACCGCCTCCGACCCGGCGCCGATGCAGTTTCTGGCGCCGTTCTCCGGCTGCGCCATGGGTGAATACTTCCGCGACAACGGCATGCACGCGGTCATCATTTACGACGACCTTTCCAAACAGGCCGTCGCCTACCGCCAGATGTCGCTCTTGCTGCGCCGTCCTCCGGGCCGCGAAGCCTATCCAGGCGACGTGTTCTATTTGCACTCGCGGCTCCTTGAGCGCGCGGCGAAGATGAACGACGAACACAAGGGCGGCTCGCTCACCGCGCTGCCGGTGATCGAAACGCAGGCGAACGACGTGTCGGCCTATATTCCGACCAACGTCATCTCGATCACCGACGGCCAAATCTTCCTTGAGACTGATTTGTTCTATCAGGGCATCCGGCCGGCGGTGAACGTTGGTCTCTCGGTGTCGCGGGTCGGCTCTGCCGCCCAGACCAAGGCGATGAAGAAGGTCGCCGGCCGCATCAAGGGCGAGTTGGCGCAATACCGCGAAATGGCGGCATTCGCGCAGTTCGGCTCTGATCTCGATGCCACCACGCAGCGCCTCCTCAACCGCGGCTCGCGGCTCACCGAATTGCTGAAACAGTCGCAATTCTCGCCGCTGAAGATGGAAGAGCAGGTCTGCGTGATCTATGCCGGCGTCAATGGCTATCTCGACCCGCTGCCGGTGCCGCGCATCCGCGCGTTCGAGGAAGGTTTGCTCGGCATGCTGCGCCAGCAGCATCCCGAAATCCTCAACACCATCCGCACGTCCAACGATCTCGACGACGCGACGGCCGGAAAGCTGAAAGCGGCGGTCGAAAGCTTCGCCAAAACGTTCGTGGCCTGAGCGTGGGCAAGGAACTGACGACGCGCGCGAACCTGTTCCCTCCCCCCTTGTGGGGGAGGGTTAGGGAGGGGGGTCGGGAGGTGGCTCGCGAGCGTCGATGCGCGTGCGTTATCCTCCCGACCCCCACCCCCAACCCCTCCCCACAAGGGGGAGGGGAGCGCGCATTGCTGAAAGTGTAATTCGAAGCCCATGGCCTCGCTCAAAGACCTGCGCAATCGTATCGCCGCCACCAAGGCGACGCAGAAGATCACCAAGGCCATGCAGATGGTCGCGGCCTCGAAGCTGCGCCGCGCGCAAGCGGCAGCCGAGGCCGCGCGCCCTTACGCAGCGCAGATGGACAAGGTGCTCGGCAACATCGCCGCTTCGGTAGCCGGATCGGACAGTGCGCCGCGGCTGCTGCGCGGAACCGGCGCCACCGACCGGCATCTCCTCCTGGTCTGCACCGCCGAGCGCGGCCTGTGCGGACCGTTCAACACTGCCATCGTGCGGCTAGCCCGCGAGCGCGCCGGTGCGCTGATGCGCGAGGGCAAGGAAGTGAAATTCTTCTGCGTCGGCCGCAAGGGCTACGATCAGTTGCGCCGGCTCTATGCCGACCAGATCGTCGACATGGTCGATTTGCGCGCGGTACGAACCCTGCGGTTCGATAGCGCGGAAATGATCGCGGAAAAGGTCATCACCCGTTTCAACAATTTCGAATTCGACGTCTGCACGCTGTTTTTCTCGCGATTCCGCTCGGTGATCGCACAGATACCGACGGCGCAGCCGATCATTCCGCCGGTGTTCGACGCGGCCGCAAGCGACGCGCTCGGCGGCGCCGCCTACGAATTCGAACCCGAGGCCGAAGATATTCTGCACGACCTGTTGCCGCGCAACGTCGCCGTTCAGATTTTCCGCGCGCTCTTGGAAAATTCGGCGTCGTTCTACGGCGCGCAGATGTCGGCGATGGACAACGCAACCCGCAATGCCGGCGACATGATCCGCCGGCAGACGCTCACCTACAACCGCACACGCCAGGCGATGATCACCAAAGAACTCATCGAGATCATTTCCGGCGCGGAAGCTCTGTAAAGAATATTGGCGCTGTAATCACCCAAGAGGGCCATGATGGCGAACTTAGTCGGACATATCACCCAGGTCATCGGCGCCGTCGTCGACGTGCATTTCGAAGGCGATCTGCCACCGATTATGAACGCGCTCGAAACCTCAAACCAGGGCAATCGGCTGGTGCTCGAAGTAGCGCAGCAGCTCGGCGAAAATACCGTGCGCACCGTGGCGATGGACGTCAGCGAAGGGCTGGTGCGCGGTCAGGAAGTGCGGGACACCGGCGCGCCGATTTCTGTGCCGGTCGGCGCGGGTCTGCTCGGACGCATCATCAACGTGATCGGCGATCCCGTGGATGAAGCGGGTCCGGTCAAGGCGGAAGAGAGGCGCGCGATCCATCAGCCCGCGCCGGCCTATACCGATCAATCGACCGAAGCCGCAATCCTGGTCACCGGCATCAAGGTGGTCGATCTGCTCGCGCCCTACGCCAAAGGGGGAAAGATCGGACTGTTTGGCGGCGCTGGCGTCGGCAAGACCGTGCTGATCATGGAACTGATCAACAATGTCGCCAAGGCGCACGGCGGCTATTCGGTATTCGCCGGCGTCGGCGAGCGCACCCGTGAAGGCAACGATCTCTATCACGAGATGATCGAGTCGGGCGTCAACAAGGATCCGCACAAGGGCTCGGTCGAAGGCTCCAAATGCGCGCTGGTTTACGGCCAGATGAACGAGCCGCCGGGCGCCCGTTTGCGCGTCGGTCTCTCCGGGCTGACGGTCGCGGAGTATTTCCGCGATCAGGGCCAGGACGTGCTGTTCTTCGTCGACAACATCTTCCGGTTTACGCAAGCGGGTTCGGAAGTCTCCGCGCTGCTCGGCCGTATTCCTTCGGCGGTCGGCTATCAGCCGACGCTTGCGACCGACATGGGCGCGTTGCAGGAGCGCATTACCACGACGACCAAAGGCTCGGTGACCTCGGTGCAGGCGATCTACGTGCCGGCCGACGACCTCACCGACCCGGCACCGGCGACGTCGTTCGCCCATCTTGATGCAACGACGGTGCTGTCGCGCGACATTGCGGCGAAAGGTATTTACCCCGCGGTCGATCCGCTCGACTCGACCTCGCGCATGCTGTCGCCGCTGATCGTCGGCGACGAGCATTATGCGATCGCCCGCCAGGTGCAGCAGGTGCTGCAGCGTTACAAGGCGCTGCAGGACATCATCGCCATTCTGGGCATGGATGAGCTGTCGGAAGAGGACAAGCTGACGGTGGCGCGGGCGCGCAAGATCGAGCGCTTCCTGTCACAGCCGTTCCACGTCGCCGAAGTGTTCACCGGCTCGCCAGGCAAGCTGGTCGATCTGCAGGACACGATCAAAGGTTTCAAAGGCCTGATCGAAGGCAAATACGATCATCTGCCCGAAGCCGCGTTCTACATGGTCGGAACCATCGAGGAAGCGGTCGAGAAGGGCAAGAAGCTCGCGGCCGAGGCGTAACACATGGCCGCGCTGCATTTTGAGTTCGTCTCGCCCGAAGCTGTGCTGTTCTCCGGCGATGTCGATCAGGTGGACTTGCCCGGGTCCGAAGGCGACATGGGCATCTTGGCTGGCCACGCGCCGCTGGTCACGATGCTGCGGCCCGGGATCGTGACCATCTTCCGCGGCAGCGCGCGCGAACCGGTTGTTGTCACCGGCGGCTTTGCCGAAGTCGGTCCTGCCGGCTTGACAGTGCTCGCCGACCGCGCGGTGGCGCGCGAGAGCTTTGATGTCGCCTTGCTCACCACCGAAATAAACGATGCCGAGGAAGATATCGCCGCTGCCGCCGACGAAGCCGCGCGCGACAGGCTCAGCCGCCATCTCGAACAGCTAAAGGCCTTGCAGGCGGCGCTGGCGCAGTAGCGCTGCCGCCTCACCTTCAACAAAATACTCAAGTAAATTTCGTGAATTCCGCGACCACGCGCTCGTAGACTTTGCGCTTGAACGGTACGACCAGCGCCGGGAGGTTCGCCAGCTTCTCCCAGCGCCACTCGACGAATTCGGGCTCGTGGCCGCCGGCGGGATGGGCGACATCAATCTCGCTCTCCGCGCCGGTAAACCGCAGCGCGAACCACTTTTGCGTCTGGCCGCGATATTTGCCGCTCCAGGCGTAGCCGGCGATCTCCGGCGGAATGTCGTAGGTGAGCCACTCGGCGATTTCACCGAGCCGTTCGACCGAGCTGATGTTGGTTTCTTCGCGCAGTTCACGCAGGGCCGCCGGCCACGGGTCCTCATCCGAATCGATGCCGCCTTGCGGCAACTGCCAGACATGCGTGTTGTCGATGTGCTCCGGACCGCCGATACGACGGCCGATAAAAGCGAACCCGGCCCGATTGAGCAGCATCAGGCCGGCACAAGGACGATACGGCAGAGCTTCGAATGAAGTCATGAGCGATTGGGGAGTGTGAGTGAAATGGTAAATAGCCGAAGGGACGAGCGGCAATGTATTCGCTATTTCGCCGCGTCGCTATTCGCGCCGGCCGTCAGCTCTGCTTGGCTTTGCCGGCGACGGCCGTGATAGGCACCAGCAGGACACCACGGCTCTCGGCCTCTCTCGCCCATTTTGCGATATGCTCGATCGAAACCGGCAGCGCCGACGCTATGCCGACCGCGAACGAACGTTCGCGCGCCGCCATTTCCAGACGGCCCAGCGCGTGGTCGATTTCGGCCGGCGTCGGCACTGCATCAAGAACGAGGTCTGCCTTGGCGAAAGCTAAACTGCTGCCGCCGGCAATGCGGCCGGCGACGCTCCGCGCGTTGGCGCCATCGTCGACAAAGATCAGCCCGCGCTTGGCGGTCTCGCGCATGATCGGCGCGAATGACTGCTCGGAAGCGGTGAACCGGGCGCCCATGGCGCCGACGATCCCGACATAGCCCTGGAATCTGCTCATCAGCCAATGCAGCCGTTCAAGATTTTGCTCCGGCGTCAGCGAGGTGAGCAGCGTCTGCGGGCCGGAATCGTTCTCGGGATAGCCGAACGGTTCAAGCGGTACTTGCAGCAGAATTTCATGACCTTCCCCACGGGCCCGCGCGACCAGACGATCGACGTCGGCGCCGTAGGGCATGAATGCGAGCGTCACCGCTTCCGGCATCTTGGTGATTGCTTCCGCAGTGCCGCTGCCGCTCACGCCGAGCCCGCTGATGATCAGCGCGACGCGCGGTGCATCCGGCTTGCCCGGGAGTGGTTTAACCGGCCGGGCGAAGGCCTCCGAAGGCCGCGTACCATCCGCGGCAATTTTCGGAATTGGCCCGCGCGGCGTCATTTCAATCAAGTTCTGATTGGGCGGGGGAGCGCTCGTCGAATTGCCGCCGTTCCCGCCATCCGGAATGACCACCTCCTGGCGCGCGCCGGTCTTGCCATCGATGATCGTGACCGTCTTGGTGCCCGGCGCGGTGGTCTGGGCCGATGCCGGCGATCCGGGCATCGAAGCGTTGGCCGCGCCATCGCGTCCGACAGGGGCGGGCACGCTGGGATTGGCTTCGGGCATCGGCGTCGCCTCGGCTTTCTTCACCGCCGGCATGGCGTGGAGGTCGACCGGCACGGCAACCACCGGCTCGCCGCCGAAAGGATTGTCGCCGATAATCGCCCAGGCCGCGAATACACCGAGGAACAGCAAAAGCGCACCGGCAATGACCTGAGAGATGGAAACAGGCGACTTGAACCGACGCTTCCGCGGCTGCTGGCCCAGCGGTGCGCTCAGATCATCGGCCGTCATGACACGGTCCGAAAAATCAGGTCCCGGCGAATCATTTGTTTTCAGTCTATCACGGCCGCCCAAGACCCTGCGGAGGGACAGCTATCACGCGGAGTGTTCCGGCTCTCACAAAACCACAAAATAAAACGGGGCGGCCCAAGGCCGCCCCGTTTTTGTTGGATCCGAAGCGTAGCCTTAGTTGGGAACGGCTGCTTTCGGGTTCGGGGGGAAGGCGGCGTCGCTGATTGCGCCGCGCAGGAGGTCGAGTGCCTCCCTGAGCGCCTTGTCGTCTTTTTCGTCAGGCGGCACGTAGGACTGCGAGCCCGATTCTTCGCTGCCTTCTGCCTTGAGGTGACCGCGCAACGAGGCCTCGCCCTTGGTGTCGGTCCGCGACTTCAAGTCTTCCGGCACGTCCTGCAGTACCTCGATGTCGGGCGTGATGCCCTTGGCCTGAATAGAACGGCCGGAGGGTGTGAAGTAACGCGCGGTGGTCAACCGCAGCGCGCCATTGCCGGCGCCGAGCGGAATGATAGTCTGCACCGAGCCCTTGCCGAACGAGCGCGTGCCAACAAGGGTCGCGCGCTTGTGATCCTGCAGGGCACCGGCAACGATCTCCGACGCCGAAGCCGAACCGCCGTTGATCAGCACAATGACCGGCTTGCCTTTGGTCAGATCGCCGGGCCGGGCATTAAAGCGCTGGGTTTCCTCAGCATTACGGCCGCGGGTGGATACGATTTCACCCTTTTCCAGAAAGGCGTCCGAGACCGAGATCGCCTGATCGAGCAGACCGCCCGGATTGTTGCGCAGATCAACGACGTAGCCTCTAATCTTTTCGACGCCGAGTTGCGAATTGAGGTCGCTGATCGCCTTCTTCAAACCATCGGTCGTCTGCTCATTGAACTGCGTGATGCGGATGTAGCCGACATCCTCGCCTTCGTTGTGCGAACGCACCGATTTAACGCGGATCACATCGCGCACGATGGTCACATCGATCGGTTTATCTTGCCCCTTGCGCATGATGGTGAGCTTGATCTTGGTATTCACCGGACCGCGCATCTTTTCGACCGCCTGGTTGAGCGTCAGGCCCTGTACCTGCTCATCATCAAGCTTGGTGATGATGTCGTTGGCCATGACGCCGGCCTTGGCTGCCGGAGTCTCGTCGATCGGCGCGACCACTTTAACGAGCCCGTCCTCCATCGTGACCTCGATGCCGAGACCGCCGAATTCGCCGCGGGTCTGCACCTGCATGTCGCGGAAGCTTTTCGGGTCCATGTAACTCGAATGCGGATCGAGCCCGGCCAGCATGCCGTTGATCGCCGATTCGACCAGTTTGCTGTCGTCAGGTTTTTCGACGTAATCGGCGCGGACGCGCTCGAACACGTCACCGAACAGATTAAGCTGCCGGTAAGTGTCCGACGAGGCGGCCTTGGCGCTCGAACCAACGAACGCGATGTGTGGCTGTGTCGCCAAGAGCGTGAGACCGGCACCTGCGACCGCGCCAAGGAAAATGAGGGAAGTTTTGCGTATCATCCGCGAACCTTTTCACCTTCGTTTGTTGCCCACCATGGGCTTGGATCAATGGGAGAGCCGTCTTTACGGAACTCCACATAAAGCACAGGCTGCTTGGACTTGGTCGCCGCGGCCGCGGATACCTGCGATCCGCCGCCCATCACCGCTACGGGTTCGCCGGTCAGTACAAACTGGCCGAGATCGACGGAAATCCGCTCCATCCCCGCTAGTAGCACATGATACCCGCCACCGGCATTCAGGATCAAGAGTTGCCCATAGCTGCGAAACGTGCCGGCGTAAACTACCCAGCCATCGCACGGAGATGTGATCTGCGCGCCGGCGTGAGTGCCAATCGTCAAGCCCTTCTGCGCTCCACCGACGCCGTCGGAGCTGCCAAAATCGCGGATTTTCGCACCATTAACGGGCAGGCGCAGATGTCCGCGCATCGCCGCAAAGGCGACCGCCGGCGCGAGGCGCCCTGGATCCTTGAGCGCCGAAAGATCCGGACGGGTCGCGTCTTCCTCGATCGACCGGGCCTCGGCATGAGCCGTGCGGGTGGCGGAATCGAGGCCCGATTCGAGCTTGGCGATGAGTTCCTTCAGGGAGTCGACTTGGCGGGCCAGGTCAGCCGCCCGCACTCGTTCAGCCTCGAGCGCCTGTTCGGTGGCGGCTTGCTTGCTTTGCCGCTCTTCGACGAGGACATTCAACCGCAGTTGCGCGCGCCCGAGCAAATCGAGGTCGCGCGACAGGTGTTCGTTCTCGGCTACGATTGTCTTGCGCACCCGTTGAAGGTCAGCGAGATCGCCGGCCAGCGCATCGGCTTGTACCCGCATATCGGGAAGCATGGCGCCGAGCGTGATGGCGGTGCGCACGGCTTGCAGCGCGTCCTCCGGCTGGACCAGAAGTGCTGGGGGCGGCTGATGCCCTACGCGCTGCAGCACAGCGAGGATTTCGACAATCACCGCGCGGCGCTCATCGAGCGATTTGCGGATGAAAACGTCCTGCTCGTCGAGCGGCTTCAAGCGCGCTTGGGTCGCATCGATACTCGCCTCGACCGCCCGCACGCGCGCAGCGGTGTCGATGAGTTGCTGATTAAGCGCACGCCGATCATCACCAAGTGCGTCGATCTCCCGCCGCAGTTTCGCCTGGCTTTCTGCCGACTCGCGCTCTCGCCCTCGCGCGGCGTCGAGCTCCTGATCGTGCAGTTTGAGGGCGTCGCGATCAGCGACGGGCGGTGCCGCGGCAGGCCCCGGCGGAAGAGCGGCAGGCGCTGGCGGAAGAAACGGCACCGGAGGCTGGGGGATAGGGGCTTGAACTGTGCCGGCAGGTGTTTCGCCAGGCGCCGTCTGGGCGAGCGCGCCGCAATTAGGACTGAGCGGCAACGCCAAAGCCAAGGCCCATCCGAGCGCGAAGCGCGGATCGATCCGGTGCGATCGGCGGAGAATCATGTTGTCCAAGAGTAAGGGCCACGCTCTGGAACGCAAGGTAATCACAAACATCAGACAAAGCAGGTGCGAAACGACCGGAATAAGACGCCAGGCCAGATCACGTCGTCACAAATCGGTGAGGCAAGATTAAGAAGAATTCAGGTCCGAACGACTGTTAATCTTACGCCCGGTGATAGGGGTGGCCGGCGAGGATGGTGCCAGCGCGATAAAGCTGTTCAAGCAACATGATGCGCACCAGCTGATGCGGCCAAGTGGCGGCGCCGAAGGCAAGTCGGACCCTGCCACGTTCGATGAGGCTCGGTGCCAGCCCGTCGGCGCCACCGATGATGAAGCAGACCGCTGCGCGGTCCTCCGCCCGCCACTGGCGTAGCAGTGCAGAAAGCGCCGGACTATCGAGACTCTCCCCGCGTTGGTCGAGAACGACAACAATCGCACCGTCTGGAATGACATTGGCGAGCGCGATCGATTCCTCGGTACGCCGACGCTCTGCATCTTGCGCACGGCTTTCTCGAATTTCGATGGCCTCGATGGGTCGCCAGCCCAGCGGTTTTCCGCTGGCCGACACACGCTTGGAATAGGAGGCCGCGAGTTCTCGCTCGGGTCCTTGTTTCAGGCGTCCGACTGCGGCGACAAGCAAGCGCATAATGTGACACGCGAAAAGCGAAGGCGCACAGGACCATGGCCCGTTTTCGGGCCACATACCAAATCGCCCTCACTGACGCGAGCGTATCAGCTCGCGCGCTGCGCTGGCCGGCTAGCCAACCACATCTTTTCGATGTTGTAGAAAGCGCGAACCTCGGGACGGAAGACATGGACGATGACATCGCCAGCGTCTATCAGCACCCAATCGCAATGCGGAACACCTTCTACCCGCGCCGCAACGCCGACTTTGTGCAGATCTTCCACAACCCGGTCGGCGACTGAGCCGACATGGCGGTTCGACCGGCCGGAGGCTACGACCATGTAGTCGCCGATCGAAGATTTGTCCCGAAGATCTATGGTGAGGGTGTCCTCCGCCTTCATATCGTCGAGGCGGGAGAGGACTAAACGAAGGATCTCCTCGGCGTCAGGACGCATTCTGGAGACCGGTTCGGGCGCGCGACGTTCGGCCCAAAGAGTTACAGGTGTGGACAGGGATCCTTATCCTTTCGCTCCTTTTCAGCCCCGGCCATCGATTCCGAGGCCACCCTTAAGATAGGCACGCCGGGTTAACAGTTTCAACTCTCTTAAGTCACACCGTTGCAACAGTTTCGCCCGGCTACGACCCGCACTCACCGATGGTGCAAGGCTCGTGCCGCCCGCAGCGCCGTCGAGGACAATGGCGACTTCAGGCCATGCAGATAAATCCATGCTGGCGGCGTTCGTTCCGGTAGCGTCCGCGCCGCCGTTTCCGGAATGCGGGCGCGCGCTAGTGCCTGACCGGCGACGCTCGCCCTGGCGTAGAGGCTCGGTCCAAGACGATCGACGACGGCGATCGGCACCAGCTCGGCGATGCCGCGCCAGCGCTGCCAGCGATGAAAGCTACGGAGATTGTCGGCGCCCATGATCCAGACGAAGTGAACGCGCGGACAACGCCGAACCAAATAAGCGACCGTCTTATAGGTGTAGGGGGTACCTAGCTGGTATTCGAGGTCGGTCACGTCAATGCGCGGATGATTGGCAAGCGCTCGTGCGGCGGCGATCCGCACGGCAAGCGAAGCGAGGCCGCTGGTGTCTTTCAAGGGATTGCCGGGCGTGACCAGCCACCAGACACGATCGAGGCCGATCCGCTTCATGGCAAGCAGACAGGCCGCACGATGCGCAGCGTGCGCCGGATCAAATGTGCCGCCAAAAAGCCCGATGCGCATGCCGGGCGCGTTCGGCGGTAGAATTACGCGGGTTCTGGCGATTTCCAACCGTCGCCCGTTTCCGGGAGAAGGAACAGCGGCCGCCGCGCGTGGGAGCGGGAACTCACGATTCATGGCCGTCAGAAACAACCCCCTCCCCCTTGTGTCATTCGCCGACCGCCATTCGCGACAACTCGCAACGGAGGGGACGAAAATTATGGTCGCGTCTGTCCGCTGCCATGGATGCGGTACTTGAAACTCGTCAACTGTTCGACACCGACCGGGCCGCGGGCGTGCAGTCTGCCCGTGGCGATGCCGATCTCGCCGCCAAAGCCGAATTCGCCGCCGTCGGCAAACTGCGTCGACGCATTGTGCAGAACAATCGCCGAATCCACTTCGCGCAAAAATTTCTCCGCTGCGGAACGATTTTCGGTAACGATCGCGTCGGTGTGATGCGAGCCGTAGCGCTCGATGTGCGCGATCGCCGCGTCAACGCCGTCGACCACGCCCGCGGTCAGAATGGCGTCGAGGTATTCGGTGCTCCAGTCAGATTCGCCCGCCGGCTTCACGCGGGGATCGGCTGCCTGTACCGCCGCGTCACCGCGAACTTCACAGCCGGCATCGATGAGCATCGTCACGAGCGGCTTGAGCAACTTCGTTGCACCGACCCGGTCGACGAGCAGGGTTTCCGCCGCCCCACATACTCCGGTGCGCCGCATCTTGGCATTGAGCACGATTGATTTGGCCATCGCGAGCTTAGCCGCGCCGTCGACATAGACGTGGCAGACGCCTTCAAGATGCGCGAAGACCGGCACGCGGGCCTCGGTCTGCACCCGCTCGACCAGATCCTTGCCACCGCGTGGAACGATCACGTCGATCGCACCATCCAAACCCGCGAGCATCATGCCGACAGCGGCCCGGTCTCGCGTCGGCACCAGCGAAATTGCGGCCGTCGGGAGCCCGGCTTGGGCCAGGCCTTCGATCAGCGCCGCATGGATCGCGCGCACCGAGCGGAAGCTCTCGGAGCCGCCGCGCAAAATGACGGCGTTCCCCGCTTTCAGACACAGCGCCGCAGCATCGGCCGTGACGTTGGGTCGGCTCTCGTAGATCACACCGACGACGCCAAGCGGCACCCGCACGCGCTCGATGCGCATCCCGTTAGGACGGCGCCAGGATGCCATGACGGCCCCGACCGGATCCTTAAGCTTGCGGATCATGTCGAGCCCGGCCGCGATGGCCTCGACCCGCTTCGCATCGAGCGTCAGCCGGTCGAGAAAGGCGGCCGTCGCGCTCTTGGACTTCGCTTCCGCCACGTCCTCCGCATTGGCGGCAAGAACCGCCAATTGCGCGTCGCGGACGGCCTTCGCCATGGCAACAAGCGCGCGATTCTTCCGTGCTGCCGGTGCGAGCGCCAACACGTGAGCGGCGCGCCGCGCGTCGCGGCCGATCTCGCGCATCGCCGCGTCGAGCTTGTTGGGGATCTCCACCGCCTTGAGCGGAGCGTTCATGGCCTTGATCCATCTAACGTTCGGACCGTTCCTACCATGTCCAGTCAGGCCGGGCGAGGAGGCTTGACCCGGGCTTGGCCCCCAAGGTTGTCCACAGTGGTCCACAACCATTCGTTGGACGGTCACAGATTTCGGGGAACCTGCCCCGAACAGACGGTGTTTTCGTTCCGAGTTCCAAAGGAGAGGGTCCCATGGCTCTGTCGATAACAGGTTGTTCCACCAGCGTGCCGCGGCGCTTGCCGGTCGGTGCCACTTACGTGGTTGAGGGATACGGCGGTGGCGAGGGGAAACTGCGCGTGATTGCGCGCTATCTCCTGCTGCCCGACGGGAACCGCATTAATGTTCCAGGGGATCTCTCACGACCGGCTACTTCTTCAGTGCGAACGCGGCGGGCACAAGCCGCCCAGGGACGCTCCCACTCAAAGCGATCTCGGCCGAAACTTCGCTCCCGAAGAGTTCGAGAAAAAATCTCCGCCAGCCGCGGAACCGCCTGACGGGACCAACGTTAGAAGGGTGGCGCCGGGCGAAGCCCCCCAGCCCCTCACCCTCAATCACCCGGCGTGAACCCCGGTCGCTCAGGCGACCGGGGTTCCCTTTCCTTTGACACCCATCGTCATTCCGGACTGACGACCAAATCGTCGCGATGAACCATCTCCGCACGGCCATCAAAACCGAGCAGCGTCGCGATATCCGGTGACGAACGACCCTGAATCTTCTGCGCGTCCTCGACGTCGTAGGCACACAGACCGCGGCCAATTTCCGCACCGGTCGGACCGCGGATGATCACCGCGTCACCGCGCGTGAAATTGCCTTCGACGGCGACAACACCAGCGGGAAGCAGGCTCTTGCCCCGCCGCAACGCTGCAACCGCGCCTGCGTCGATCACGAGCATGCCCTTGGGCTCAAGCGCGCCCGCGATCCATTTCTTCCGCGCCGTTACCGGATTCGCCGACGTGAGAAACCATGTGCAGCGTGCACCTTGTTTGACGGCGCGCAGCGGATGATCGACGCGGCCCGATGCGATGACCATGTGTGTGCCGGCGTTGGTGGCAATCCGCGCCGCTTCGATCTTGGTCTGCATACCGCCACGGGATAATTCTGACGGCGCCGCGCCGGCCATCGCTTCGATCTCCGGCGTAATACGTGCAACGCAAGATACATGCTGCGCCGACGACGCCGTATCGGGCGGAGCGTCATAGAGTCCATCAACGTCTGACAGCAGAATCAGAAGATCGGCGCTCACCATAGTGGCGACGCGCGCAGCGAGCCGGTCGTTATCGCCATAGCGAATTTCGTTTGTCGCCACCGTATCGTTCTCATTGATGACCGGCAGCGCACGCCAGGCCAAGAGCGTATCGATGGTGGAGCGCGCGTTAAGATAGCGCCGCCGCTCCTCGGTATCGCCAAGCGTTACCAGCACCTGACCAGCGATAACGCCGTGGCGTGACAACGCTTCGGCCCAGGTGCGCGCCAATGCGATCTGCCCTACCGCCGCTGCGGCCTGGCTGTCCTCGAGTTTAAGCGGACCACTGGAGAGCTTGAGGACCGCGCGGCCAAGCGCAATTGCGCCGGAGGAGACCACCAGAACGTCGCGTTTATCGCGATGAAAGTCGGCAAGATCCGCGACCAGCGAGGCGAGCCAGGATTCCTTAAGGCCGCCGGCCTGCGAATCGACCAGCAGCGAAGAGCCGACCTTCACGACGATGCGGCGGAAGTCGGCAAGCGCTGGCGTCTTCACGGCTGGCGCGATCGGAACGCGTACCGATGTCGTCACAGCTCCGCTTCTCGTTCCAACTGCGCCTTGTTCTCAAGGCAATAATACCCGGACAACCGGCTGACCAGCTTGCGCCGCTTCCAGTCGTTGAGAATGCGGCTTACGTTCTCGCGAGCGATGCCGGCCATGGCGGCGATATCGCTCTGTCCGATCTTCTGACGAATAACGATGCGGCCCGAACCGACATCCTGGCCGAAATTTTCGGCGAGTTCGAGCAAGGTCGACGCGACGCGGCCTTTGAGCGGTAGAAAACTTCCTGCAGCGATCACCACGTCGGTTTCACGCAAGCGCGTGGAGAGAATCGTGACCAGCGATTTGTAGACTTCGGGATTCTTTTGAGCAAAAGATTCGAACGAACTGCGGCTGAGAAAGCTCAGCGTTGCCGCACGCACCGCCACCACCGACGCCGAGCGCGGCCGGCCATCGATCATCGAAAGCTCGCCAACGATCGCTCCGGCTCCAAGGAACGCCAGGATGCGTTCGCTGCCAGTACGGGAAACCATCGCCACTTTGAGCAAGCCGTCCTCAATCCGATAGCAGCCGTCACCGGGGTCGCCGGACAGAAAAAGAACTTCGTCGGCGGCAAGCTTCAGCGGCTTGGCACCCACAAACAGGTCGGTCGCGAGACGTTTCGGCAAGCCCGCTAACAGGCTTGGTCCCGGACGGCTCGCCTTTGGCGCAGAATCCATGGCCCCCTCTGCCAGCCAGCTTTAACCCAAGCATGCGGCAGAAATTGCGGCAATAAAAGACCGCCCGGATCTTTCGATCCGGGCGGGTCTAGTCGGCCCTATAAAGGGCCGTAGGGGTGTTTGGGGACCGAGATTTCACCCCTTGGTGGTCGCCGCCAGGCCCACGGGGGGGTCGGGGGGGATCGCGGTACCGCGCGGCGAACCAAGCCATTTGCTTAACCACAACCTACTGACCCCGCCGCAATAGCGAAGTGACCGCGATCACACAAAGCTTCTTTATTTTTGAACGCGCGTTTGCCGTTGATTCTGCGACAATTTTTTCGGCAAACGGACCGATCTTGATCACACACCGCTACGGTTTGTATCAGTTGATCAGTTACGCGGTGCGCGCACCTTGACGCCGGCGCGCTTTTCGATCGGCTGAATGATTGCGCTGATGTCGGCATCCGGGCCGACTTCATCGCAGGTCAGCTTCAGCGCCTTCGCTACGGTTGCGATCACGTCAGTCGGCACGCCTAGCGCTTCACGTTCGGCGAGAAAGAGATTGACGTCCTTCATCAGCAATCCGGCAGTGAAGCCGAGATCGAAAGTCCCGGGCAGGACCGCTTTGGCGAATTTGTCTTCAGTCGCCGTGTTGCGGCCGGTCCCGGCGTTGATGACGTCAAGCATCAGGCGCGGATCGAGCCCCGCCTTCATGCCGGTCACCATCGCCTCCGACGTTGCCGCCATCGCGGTCGCGGACAGCACATTGTTGACGAGCTTCATGGTCTGCCCAGCGCCTGGATGTTCTCCGAGGTAGAACAGCTTTCCGATTGCCGCGAGCGCAGGTTCGATTTTCGCGATTTCGGCGCGCGGGCCGGAGGTCATCAGCGCGAGCGTGCCGTGCTCGGCGCCCGGCACACCGCCGCTGACCGGACAGTCGATCTGCACGATGTCGCGGTTGGCAAGGAGCTTGAAAACGCGCTCGGCCATAACCGCGCCGGTGGTCGAAAGGTCGACGAAGCGGCGGACCCGCTTGCCCTCGATGACCCCGTTTGGACCGGTCGCAACCGCGAGCACGATGTCCGGCGTCGGCAGGCTCGCCATGACCGTTTCAGCGGCATCGGCGACTTCCGCCGGCGAGCGCGCCGCGACCGCGCCAATCGCAGCGAGATTGCCGATCGCTTCCTGACGGGTGTCATAGACGACAACGTGGTGCCCGGCTTGAACGAGGCGGCGCGCCATGTGCGAGCCCATGTTGCCAAGGCCAATGAAGCCGATGTCCATCGTATTTCTCCACTCGCTACTGGGCTGAGACCGCTGACGGAAGGAATTCCTCGCGGGCTTTGTCGGTATGTTCGCCGAGCGCAGGCACCGGACCATAATGCCGTGATGCCGAAGCATGCTGTTCGGCGGGCGCCGGATACGAGACCGGGCCGCTCGGCGTTCCCACCGTGATTCGCCGCAGATGCGGATGGCGCGCAAGGCCTGCTACGTCGTTGATACGCGCGAACGCAATATCGGCGGCGGTGAGTTTTTGGATGAGTTGCTCGGCATCGAAAGTGCCGGTCTCGGCGGCAATTTTGCCGTCGGTTTCGGCGCGCCGCTGCACGCGGGCCTGGTTGGTGGCAAAGTCCGGATCGGCGGCGAGACCGGCGTCGCCCAGAACTTTTTCGACGAGCACGCGCCACTCGCGGTCATTCTGAATGCCAATCAGGATTTGAGCGCCGTCGCGCGTCGGGAATGCCCCATATGGTGCGATCGCGGAATGGGTCAGTCCGACGCGCTGCGGCGGCTTACCCGCTTCCTGCTGCATCAGCGGGACGGCCATCCAGTCGGCGATCGAATCGAACATCGACAGCGAAAGCTCGGTACCTTCACCGGTACGCTGTCGCGCCAGCAGCGCTTCGAGGATCGCCTCATAAGCATTCATTCCGGTTGAAACATCGACCACCGATACGCCGACGCGCGATGGCTCTGTGGTCCCCGTGATCGACGCCAAACCCACTTCCGCTTGAATCAGCAGATCGTAGGCCTTGCGCGTGGCGAAGGGTCCGCTGTCGCCAAAGCCGGAGATCGAGCAACAAATGAGGCGCGAATAGTCGCGCCGCAACCGCGCGATCGGGAACCCAAGTTTGCCGATCGTACCCGGTTTGAGATTCTGCACGAATACGTCGGCGTGTTTGAGCATGGCTTCGAGCAGCGCCTTGTCGCCGGTTTTGCCGAGATCGAGCACCACGGATTCCTTGCCGCGATTGAGCCAGACGAAATAGCTGCACTCACCGTGTGCGAAACCGTCGTAGTAGCGGCCGAAGTCGCCCTCAGGTCGCTCGATCTTGATCACGCGTGCTCCGGCATCGGCGAGCCGGCAGGTGCACATCGGCGCGGCGACGGCCTGCTCGAGCGAAACGACCAGAAGGCCGGAAAGCGGAAAAGTCATCTCAATGCGACATCTCAATACGACCGCGGCAGCCCGAGCACATGCTCGGCGACATAAGAGAGTACGAGATTGGTGGAGATCGGCGCTACCGTGTAGAGCCGGGTTTCGCGGAACTTGCGCTCGATGTCGAATTCCTCGGCAAAGCCGAAGCCGCCGTGAGTCTGCAGGCACATATCGGCGGCCGCCCATGAGGCTTCGGCGGCGAGGTGCTTCGCCATATTCGCTTCCGCGCCGCAATCTTTGCCGGCTTCGTAGAGAGACGCTGCCTCGCGGACCATTAATTCAGCAGCGCGCATGCCAATGTAAGATCGCGCGATCGGGAACTGGACGCCCTGGTTCTGTCCGATCGGCCGGCCGAAGACCACACGCTCTTTCGCATAGGACGCGGCTTTGTCGATGAACCACTTGGCGTCGCCGATGCATTCGGCGGCGATGAGAATACGCTCGGCGTTCATGCCGGACAGGATGTAGCGGAAACCCTCGCCTTCGACGCCGATCAGATTGTCGGCCGGTATCCGCATGTTCTCAAAAAAGACTTCGGTCGTGGCGTGATTCATCATGGTGCGGATCGGCCGGATAGTCAGTCCGTTGCCCTTCACCGCGCGCATGTCGAGCAAGAAGACCGAGAGGCCGGCGGTGCGCGACTTCGCCTTCTCCCGCGGCGTGGTACGCGCGAGCAACAGCATGAGATCGGAATATTCCGCGCGCGAAGTCCAGATCTTCTGGCCGTTGATGACGTAACTGTCGCCATCGCGCGTCGCGGTAGTGCGAAGGCTCAATGTATCGGTGCCGGAGGTCGGCTCGGTGACACCGAATGCTTGCAGGCGGAGTTCGCCGCGCGCGATCCCGGGCAGATAGCGCTTTTTTTGTTCGGCGCTACCATGCCGCAGGACCGTACCCATGGTGTACATCTGCGCATGACAGCCGGCGCCGTTGCAGCCGGCGGCCTGGATTTCCTCCATGATCGCCGTAGCCGCGGTCATAGAGAGCCCGCTGCCGCCATATTCTTCCGGGATCAGCGCGGCGAGAAAGCCGGCCTTGGTCAAAGCGGCGACGAACTCTTCCGGATAGGCGCGCTCGCGGTCGAGGCGTCGCCAATATTCGCCGGGGAAATTCGCGCACAGCGCCCGCACCGCCTCGCGGATCGGTGCGAGGTCGGCGGCTTCATTCACGATGCCACCTCGGCACGGCCGTGGTTGATAGCAATCACATCGCGTCCGACGACGTGCGCGCGAAAACTCACAATCGGTCCATCACTCCACATCTCGGTGCGAATGGTCTCACCGGGAAACACCGGCGCCGAAAACCGGCATGAGAACGATTTAAGCCGCGCAGGATCGTATCCGCACATGGTCTTGAGCACAGCATGGCCGGACACGCCGAACGTACCGAGCCCGTGCAAGATCGGCCGGTCGAAGCCGGCGGCTTTCGCCGCCGCGGGTTCAGCGTGCAACGGATTGTAGTCGCCGCTCAGGCGGTAGATCAGCGCGATTTCCGGACGCGTGCCGAAATCGCAAACTGCGTCCGGAGCGCGCGATGGGATCGGATGCGGCGGCGGCGACTGCCGCGGCGGACCGCCGAACCCGCCATCGCCGCGGCAGAAGATCGTCTGCGTGACCGATGCAATCAGTGCGCCCGTCGATTTGTCGGTGATTTTGCGCTCGGTCAAAAGCAGCGCGCCTTTGCCCGCGCCCTTGTCGATGACTTCGACGATCCGCGTTTGGCCTATCAAGGCGCCCTGTCCGGCAAGCGGACGCTCAAGCGTAAAACCCTGTTCGCCGTTGACCACCATCACCCAGTTGATGCCGCTATCCGGGTTTCGCGCCAGCGAGCCGCTGTGCGCGAGCACCGTCGCCATAGTCGGCAGCACCTTCAGGTTCTTCTCGTAGACGAACGCAAGCTCGTCCTCGTTCATCGGGTCGTGACCGAGGCCACAGCCGAGCGCGTAGAGCATGCAGTCCCTGGCGTCGTAGATTTGCTCCGCCGGCGCAATATCGAGCGCCATCAGCTTGTCGTAGACGATCGTCATCTCACACCGGATCCCATGAAAACACTTCGGGCGATCGCTCAAGCGGCGTGAACGAGGTGGCGAACGCGCTCTTGAGCTGGTCGGCGAGCTTTTGCGGCGTCCAGCCGTCGGAGCGGTGCAGGGTGCGGATCGGCCGGTTCTGGTTGAACAGATAGATTTCGTTGTTACGTGCCGACAGAATCTGGCCGGTGATGCCGTCGGCCTGATCCGAAGCCAGATAGACGACGAGCGGCGCCACTTTCTCCGGCGTCACCTGTGCAGCGCGGGCGACCCGTGCCTTTTCATCTTCGGTTTCGGCGGGGATCGATTGCACCATGCGCGTCCAGGCGAACGGCGACACGCAATTCGAGCGCACATTGAAGCGCGCCATGTCAAGCGCAATACCCCGCGAGAGACCGAGAATGCCGAGCTTTGCCGCCATGTAATTGGCCTGACCGAAATTGCCGATCAGCCCGGACGTCGAAGTCATGTGCACATAGCTGCCTGATTTCTGCTCGCGGAAGGCTGTCGCGGAAGCGCGGCTCATGATGAAGCTGCCGTTGAGATGGACGTTGATCACGTCCGACCAGTCGGACCAGCTCATGCGATGAAAAATGCGATCGCGCAGGATGCCGGCATTGTTGACCAGAATGTCGACGCGGCCGAAAGCGTCGAGCGCCGCCTGCACGATCTTGTCGCCGTTGGCCGGCTCGCTGATCGACAACGTCGAGGCGATCGCTTTGCCGCCGGCTTTTTTTATTTCCTCGACCACCGTCTGCGCCGGCCCAGAATCGGTGCCGGCGCCTTCAAGGCTTGCGCCGATGTCGCAGACCACGACACGAGCGCCTTCCTCCGCCATCAACAGCGCGATGGCGCGGCCAATGCCGCGCCCCGCTCCGGTGACGATCGCGACTTTACCCTCCACAATGCCCGGCATCGGTTACCCCCAGACCTCCTTAGCGACGTCGACGATCATTTTCAGCTTCGCCCATTGCTCTTCTTCGGCAAGGGTATTGCCTTCCTCGGTCGAAGCGAAACCGCATTGCGGCGACAGACAGAGCTGTTCGAGATCGGCGAACTTCGCCGCTTCCTCGATACGGCGCTTGATCGTGTCCTTGCTTTCAAGCGCGCCGGTTTTGGTCGTCACCAGGCCGAGCACCGCGAGACGACCTTTCTGCAGCCGCTTCAGCGGCTCAAAACCACCGGCGCGCGCGGAATCGTATTCCATGAAGTAGCCGTGCACCTTGATGCGGTCGAACAGAACTTCTTGCATGGCATCGTAACCGCCGGTGCCCATGAAGGTCGATTTGTAATTGCCACGGCAAAGATGCATCGTCACCGTCATGTCGGACGGAATATCCGACATCGCCTCGTTGATAAGGTCAGCGTAGACGCCGCCCAAATAGTCGGGGTCGTCACCGCGGTCCCGCATCTGCTGGCAATATTTCGGATCGCACAGCATGGCAATGAACACTTCGTCGAGCTGAATGTAGCGGCATCCGGCGTCGGCGAATGCGCGCACCGCTTTTCTGTAGGCCTGACCGAGATCGGCGAAAAACGTATCGAGGTTCGGATAGATCGCCTTGTCGATCGGCGTCAGCACCGGACGGCCATAGAGCGCCGACGGTGCTGGAATCGTCATTTTCGGCGTCCGGCCGGTATGGGCTTTGAGGAATTTGAAGTGCTCAAGCATCGGATGGCCGGTAAAGCCGATCTTGCCGGTCACGCGCACGCCTTCGTTGCGGGTGGTCACGGCGGCAAACGCGATACCGGTATCCATCACGTGGCGCTCGACGCCATCGAGGCCCCACAGGAAATCGAGATGCCACCACGAGCGGCGGAACTCGCCGTCGCTGATCGCTTGCAGCCCGACTGCTTCTTGTTTTTTGATGATATCTTCGATCGCGCGGTCCTCCACGACCTTGAGCGCGTCGGCGGTGATCTCGCCTTTGGCGCGGCGCTGGCGCGCGTCTCTCAAAGCGGCCGGCCGCAGCAGGCTGCCGACATGATCGGCACGGAATGGCGGTTTGGTTCGTTGCGTCATTTTCCCCACACGTCCTCAGCGGTTTCGACGATCATACGCAGCTTCGCCCATTGCTCCTCCTCAGACAGCACGTTGCCTTCCTCGGTCGAAGCAAAGCCGCATTGCGGCGACAGACAAAGCTGATCGAGCGGCACGAACTTCGCCGCTTGCTCGATCCGGCGCTTGATCTCGTCGCGGCTTTCAAGCGTTCCGGTTTTGCTGGTGACGAGCCCGAGCACCACCGTTTTGTCCTTTGGCACGAACCGTAGCGGCTCGAAGCCGCCGGCGCGGTCGCTATCATATTCCATGAAGTAGCCGTGCACGTTGATGGCGTTGAACAGGACTTCGGCGACCGGCTCGTAACCGCCGCTGGCGGCAAAGCTTGAACGAAAATTGCCGCGGCACAGGTGCATGGTAATTGTCATATCGGCCGGGATATCGGCAATCGCCGCGTTGATCATGCCGGCATAGATCGTGGGTAACGTATCCGGATCCTCGCCGCGCGCCGCGATGTGGGTGCGGAGCGAAGGATCGCACAAATATGCGAGATTAACTTCGTCCAGCTGCAGATAGCGGCAACCGGCGTCGGCAAATGCATGCACCACCTTGCGATAGCTCTCGCCGAGGTCGCGATAGAAGTCGTCCATCAACGGGTAGATTGTTTCTGGCACGACGTCGCGGCCGTAGCGGAAATGCAGCGACGACGGCGACGGGATCGTCACCTTGGCGGTTTGCCTGGTGTGCACCTTCAAGAATTTGAAATGCTCGATCATCGGGTGCGGCTTGTAGCCGCCGAGCTTGCCGATCACACGCAACAGGATCGGCCGTGGTTGCGGGCCACTGCTCGTGAACTTGATCTTGCGTTCGCCGACATACGACTCGACGTTGTCGAGCTGTTCGAGGAAATCGTAGTTCCAGGAAATGCGGCGAAACTCGCCGTCGGTCACGCCATGAAGGCCGACCGCCTCCTGCTTGCGGATGGTGGCTTCGATCTCGTGATCTTCGACCTGCGTCAACGCATTGGCGCTGATCTCGCCGCGCGCACGTTTCTCGCGCGCATCTTTGAGCGCCGCCGTGCGCAAAAGGCTGCCGACGTGGTCGGCGCGAAACGGCGGTTTGGTTCGTCGCATGCTTCAGCCCCACACTTCGTCGGCGATTTCGACGACGAGACGCAGCTTGGCCCATTGCTCATCTTCGGTGAGCACGTTGCCTTCCTCGGTTGAGGCGAAGCCACATTGCGGGGACAGGCAGAGCTGATCGAGCGCCACGTATTTTGCGGCCGCTTCGATCCGCCGCTTGATGTCGTCTTTCTTTTCCAGCGCCCCGCTCTTGGAAGTGATCAGGCCCAGCACCAGCTGCTTCTTTCCCTTGGGGAAAAACCGCAGCGGTTCAAAGCTGCCGGAGCGCTCGTCGTCGTATTCGAGGAAATACCCGTCGACATTGATCTCGTTGAACAGCCGTTCGGCAAATGGATCGTAGCCGCCCGAAGCGATGAAGGTGGAGCGGAAATTGCCGCGGCAGGAATGAATGGTCACCGTCATATCGGCCGGCTTGCCTTCAAGGGCGCGGTTGATCATGCGCGCGTAGGTGGCCGGAAGTTTTTCCGGCTGGTCGCCGCGCTCGCGCGAGTGCGCAAGCTCACGCTCGTCGCACATCATCGACCAGGTCGTGTCGTCGAACTGCAGATAGCGGCAGCCCGCATCATAAAAGGCGCGCACCGCGTTGCGAGAAGCGTTGGCAACGTCCTCGAAGAACGGCTCGAGATCGGGATACACTTGTTTGCTGATAGAGTTCCGGCCCGGGCGGAAATGCAGCATGTTCGGCGCTGGAATCGTCATCTTGGGCGTGACGCGCGTATGCGCCTTCACAAAACGAAAGTCTTCAAGGTGCGAATGGGTCGTGAAGTCGACGCGGCCGATCGTGCGTACGCTCTCGGCCTTGGTTTTCACACCGTGAAACGTGATGCCTTCAGCGACCTGATAAAGCTCGACGCCCTGCAATTCCTTGAGAAAATCGAACTGGTACCAGGAACGGCGGAGCTCGCCGTCGGTGGCCAGCTTCAGCCCAATGTCTTCCTGCTTCCTGATCGCTTTTTCGATCTCGCGGTCTTCGACCGCGCGCAACGCCTCTGCGGTCATCTCATTGCGCGCGCGTTTCGCCCGCGCCTCCTTGAGCGCCTGAGGCCGTAACAGGCTGCCGGCGTGGTCGGCGCGAAACGGTGGCGTAGTTCGTTGCATCCGCTTTTCCTCCGGCCGGGCGCGTTATTGTTCTTGAAATTGAAGCCGCGACCGCCCGCGCGATTTAGCAAGGGCCGCGCGCAGGTGTAAACCCATTGCGCTCAAGCCCATCCGCGCGGAAACTCATGCCTCGTCCGCGCGTAACGCAGGAGGAGAACGCGATGCCCCCGGTGCTTCGGCTGTACGAGGATATATTCGCAAACGACGGCGCCGAACTGGCGTTGCCGGCGTTACCGCACGTGATCTACGTGGTCTACGGCTCCATTGCGATCGCCGATCGTCCGATGCACGGCGACGAAGGTTACGGCGGCGACAGCGCAGAGCGGCTCAAAGGCGGTCCGGAAGGAGCAACGGTGTGGCGCTGGGAGCTTGCCGCCGACGACTCCTCCGATCAAGCGCGGGTTGGCGCGACCATCGTCTCACGCGAAATACTTTCGGTGCGCCTCGACAAACTGCCGAAGGGCCCCCTCCTGCTGCGCGGCGACAGCGTCGCCTTTCCGCCGGACGGCTGCGCCTATCTGCACCGGCATCAGGGGCCCGGCATCCGCTGCCTGCTCGAAGGCGGCATCCGCATCGACACGGCCGGCCACTCAACCTCTTATGGACCAGGCGGCGCCTGGTTCGAGAGCGGACCAGAACCGGTCTTTGCCCAAGCCGCGAACCGGCCGACGCGCTTCATTCGCGTCATGGTCCTGCCGATGGCTTATTTGGCGCGAAGCTCAGTAGAATATCTGCGCGACGAAGACAAAGAGAAGCCGAGGACGCAGAAGTACAAAATCTACGCCGACATGCCGATTGCTTTGAGCGGAGGTTGAGCGCGAAAACCGCGACGCTTATCGGTTCTGCAGAATGTGTCTGGCGATGATAAGCTGTTAAATCTCGCTCGTTCCATCGAAAATTCGAAACGCCCGCGAGTGCCGAAACAGGCGCTCGACGGTGGAACCTCGCACCACGCCAAGCCCGCCGAATATCTGCAGCGCCTGATCGATGATCTCGAAAGCCGTCTCGGTCGAGAACAACTTTGCGATTGCTGCTTCGCGCGCAATGCTTTGCTCGGTGACGTCGTGTTGCCAGGCCGCGCGGTAGACCAATAACGCGGCGGCATCGATGCCGACCGCCATGTCGGCAAGCTTGGCCTGGATCAGCTGATGCTCGGCGATCGGTTTGTTGAAAGCCGTCCGGTCGAGGCTGCGCTTCGTCGCTTCCTCCATGGCGCGCCGCGCCAGCCCCAGCGTCGCTGCGCCCACGGTCGGCCGAAACAGTTCAAGAACCCGCATGGCGATTTTGAAGCCTTGCCCCAATTCGCCGATCAGCCGGCGCGCAGGCACTCTGCAATTCTCCAGCACCCAGGTTCCGACCGTGTGCGGCGGCAAAACTGAAAGGCGCTCCTCAAGCACGATGCCGGGTTCGCCGCCGTCAACCGCAAATGCCGAAATGCCGCCGGTGCCAGACAGTCCTTTCATGCGGGCGAACACGACGTACAGATCGGCCAACCCGCAATTTGAAGTCCAGGTCTTGTGGCCATCGATGACGTAATGATCGCCGTCGCGATGCGCGGTCGTCGTGATCGCGGCCGCGTCGGACCCGGCGCCGGGCTCGGAGAGAGCAAAAGCAGGAAGGAGCCGTCCGGCCAGATAGTCCGGCAACAGCTCATCTTGCATCTCGCGCGAGCCATAAAGAACAACAGGCAGGATGGCGAGCCAGGGTTCCGACAGCGCCACGTCGGCGATCGCCGACGAGTAGGCACTGATCTCGCGCATCAGGCTGACATGACGGAGGCTAATCTTGGCGGGAGCGGCAGCCACTTGCATTGGCAGCGTGCTTCGCAACCAGCCGGCAGCCGCCAGCCGCTCAAAGATCTGCCGTGCGGCTGCGCCGTCCCCTCCCTCGTCGTGCTCGAAGCCGCCAAGTTCGCTTTGCGACCAACGATCGAAGCTGTTCGCAAATTCGACACAGGCGGAATCAAAAAATGGCCACGCCAGATGGTTCAGATCCATGACAGCAAACCTTAAAGGATCAAACCGCTATAGCCACCAAGGAAGTAGCCTGCTCCTGCCGGTCAATAGTTTGGAAATATTGGTGCCGCGGAAGGGATTCGAACCCCCGACCCCCGCATTACGAATGCGGTGCTCTACCAGCTGAGCTACCGCGGCGCGCCGACGGAATAGCGTGGTAGTAATACCCGCCAACTATTAACGCAAGGCATCTCCGCCCATGACGGCGTCTCCCGGACGCGATGCAGCGTGAAACGATGCAACGCTGATCCGGGATCGTACCACACTCGGAGTTTATGACGATCCCGGTTCTGCAGCGCATCACTGCGCTTCGCTTCGTGCTGCGCCGCGCCCGGGAGATGGTTACTTCACCTCCGCCTCGGCCCGCAGCTTGAAGCGCTGGATTTTTCCGGTCGCGGTTTTCGGCAGCTCGCTGCGGAATTCGAGCCAGCGCGGATATTTGAACGGGGCGAGCCTCGTGCGGCAATAATCCTGCAGCGTACGTGCCAAATCGTCGCCGGCTTTTTCCGGCGCCTTCAGCACCACGAAAGCCTTCGGTTTGATCAGCGTATCAACATCCGGCCACCCGACGACCGCCGCTTCGAGCACGTCGGGATGGCTCTGCAGCGCAGCCTCGACCTCGAACGGCGAGACATACATGCCCGAGACCTTGAGCATGTCGTCGCGGCGGCCGCAGTAAACATAGTAGCCGTCCTCATCCTCGATGTATTTGTCGCCGGAGCGCGTCCATTCCCCGAGAAACGTCGTGCGCGACTGCTCGCGATTGTTCCAATACATCACCGCGCTGGTGGGCCCGCGCACCTGCAGTTCACCCATTTCGCCGCGGGTTTTGACAATTGCGCCGTCGTCATCGACGAGGCGAACATCGTAGCCCGGCACCGGCTTGCCGGTGGTGCCGTACTTCACTTCGCCGGCGCGGTTGGAAACGAAGATGTGCAGCATCTCCGTCGAGCCGATGCCGTCGAGAATGTCGACGCCGTAGCGCTCGCTCCAGCGGCGGCCGACGTCAGCCGGCAGCGCTTCGCCGGCAGAGACACAACGCCGGACTTTCAACGCCGAACGTTCCGGCGCCGCCGGACTCGCGAGGAATCCGGCATAGAAGGTCGGCACCGCATAAAACACGGTGACCTGGTGTTGCTTGAGAATCTCCGCAACGGCTTCCGGCGTCGGCCGATCCGGCAGCAATATTGTCGTCGCGCCGGCCGACATCGGAAAGGTGAGCGCATTGCCCAGGCCGTAAGCGAAGAACAGCTTCGCCACCGAATAGCACACGTCGCTTTCGGAAATGCCGAGGAACGGCTTACCGTAAAGTTCGTCGGTGAATTTCAGGTCGGCGTGGGTATGCACCGCGGCCTTGGGTCTGCCGGTCGAGCCCGAGGTGTAGAGCCAGAAACAGATCTCGTCGCGTACCGTCGGCGTGGTTACCGGCTCGGCTTTGGCGCTGGCAAGCATGTCCTCGAACCGCGGATGACCATATCCGTGCGCTCCGGACACAATAACGTGGGAAAGGTCCGCGCTCGGCCCGATCAGGTCGGCGAATTTTGGAAACAACTCTTCGGACACGACCAACAGCCGCGCCCGGCTGTCGTCCAGCATGAAACGATAATCGTCGGCCGTCAGCAGCGTATTGACCGGCACTGGTACGATTCCGGCTTTGGTCGCACCGAGAAACGCGGTCGGCCAATCGATGCCGTCAAGCAAACAGATCAGGATCCGCTCCTCGCGGCGGACGCCGAGCGAACGAAGTACGTGCCCAAAGCGCTCGACGCGTGTCGCGAGATCGCCATAGGTCCAGCCCTGGCGCCGATCGATGTAGGCGAGCTTGCCGGCGCGGCCGGCATCGAGATTGCGATTGAGAATATCGAGCCGCGAAATTGTAGTCGCGCGGGATGCTTCTGCGGACGCGCGCGGGGCCTGGCTCGGCTGAGCGACATTCATCGCAGCATTTCCTCCCGAGCCACCGCTTTGCCCACGGCATGCCCACCGCAACGCATTATGCCGACGGCAAAATTCGGCGGCAAGGCAATGTCAGAGCGGCATAATTGCGCTATGAGAAGCCGCAACAGCAAAGCCGGCCGCCGGAGCAAGTAGCATGATCGTCAGCCGTGACCGTATCCTCACCACCCATGTCGGCAGCCTGCCACGCAGCGAAGCTTTAAGCGAGCTTCTGGTCCGGCGCGAAGCCGGCGAAAGCTACGACCCGGCGCAGCTCGATGCCGAGATGGACAAGGCGCTGCGGCACGTGGTCGCCAAACAGAAAGCAGCCGGCATCGATAGCGGCAACGACGGCGAGCAGCAGCGCGTCGGGTTTCAGACCTACGTGCCGGCGCGGATGTCGGGGTTCGGCGGCGAGTTGAAACGCCGGCGCGGCCGCGAGTTCGAAGAGTTCCCGGAGCTGGTGCAGAATCTCACGCGCCGTTTCCCTAATGTGAGCCGGCAGCAGAATGCACCGCAGGCAAAGGCGAACTGCACTATCACGACACGTCTCAGATCGAACGCGAGATCGCGCGCTTTCAGCGTATTGCCGCCGAAGGCAAGCCGTTCGCGGAAAGTTTTATGACCGCACCGTCGCCCGGCATCATCGCGTCGACCATGCTCAACGCCTTCTACGACACCAACGAGGCGTACCTTGCCGCGCTCGCGCGCGAGATGAGCAACGAGTACATGGCGATCCACAAGGCTGGGCTCGTTTTGCAGATCGACGCACCCGACCTCGCCATGGACCGCACCATGTTCTATCGCGACGGATCCGACGCCGACTTCGTCAAGGCGGTCGAGTTGCACGTCGCCATGATCAACAAGGGGATCGCCGGCATTCCGCGCGACCGGGTGCGACTGCATATCTGCTATGGAAACTGGGAAGGCCCGCACATTCACGACATCGCGCTGGAGAAAATCCTTCCCGCGCTCTACCAGGCCAATGTCGGGGCGCTGTCGATCGAATTTTCCAATCCGCGTCATGCGCACGAATATTCTGCGCTGAAGCGTGTCCCGTTCCCCAAGGACATGATCCTCATTCCCGGCGTCGTCGAGTCGACCTCGAACTTCGTCGAGCACCCGGAAGTGGTCGCGCGGCGGATCGAGGAGGCGGTAGCGGCGATCGGCGACCGCGAGCGCGTCGTCGCCTCGACCGATTGCGGCTTCGGCACTTTCACGCGGCGCGAATGGGTGATCGAGCCCGCGGTATGGCTCAAGCTCAAGGCCATCCGCGATGGCGCCGACATCGCCTCGGCGCGGCTATGGGGCAAGAAGGCCGCATGAGCAAGCTCGTTCTCTATGATTTTGGCAATTCGGTCTGTTGCCAAAAAGTCCGCATCACGCTGCGTGCTAAAGGGCTGGATTGGGCAGCCGTCAGTATCGATCTGTTCAAGGCCGAGCAGTACGACCCAAAATATCTTGCGCTAAACCCCAAGGGGGTAGTGCCGACGCTGGTCCACGACGGCAGGCCGGTCATCGAATCGACGCTGATCTGCGAATACATCGACCAGACTTTTCCCCACGCCCCAAAACTAATTCCCGCCGATCCGTGGCAGCAAAGCCGCATGCGGCTGTGGAGCAAAATGGTCGACGAGGGACTTTTTGAAGGTATCGGAATGATCAGCTTTTCTGCGATGTTCCGCGAGCGGATGAAGGCCATGCCCGAGGCAACGCGCCAAGCGCGCTTTCGCAATGTAGGCGACCCGCGGCGTACCGACCGGATGAAGTCAACTTATGAGCAAGGCGTGCAATCTCCGTTCGTTGTCCATGCGGTCGCCTCCTACGAGAATGCCTTCAAGCACCTCGAAGAGGCGCTTGGGGAAAGCGGCGGCCCATGGATCCACGGCGCTGATCCAACACTTGCCGACATCAACCTGATGCCGTTTGCGGCGCGTCTCGATTATCTTGGACTGCTTGATGTGTGGACCAGCGGCCGGCGCCGGGTTCAGGACTGGTGGACTGCGGTACAAGCCTGGCCGAGCTTTCGGTCGGGGCTTTACGATCTCATTTCAGAAGCGGAATTCCTTGAAATGCGGACCCACGGTCCAAAAATTCGCGATGGCATCGCCTCGCATCTCGCGGCGCTGCGCGAAGGCTCAACCGCGTGAATGCCGTTTCGCCATTTCCAGCCGTCAACTGCAACAATCAAGGAACGACACAGTGATCGATCTCTACACCTGGACCACGCCGAACGGCCGCAAGGCATCCATCGCACTTGAAGAAATGGAATTGCCTTACACCGCGCACGCCATCGACATCAGCAAGGACGAGCAGTTTGCGCCGGACTTTTTGAAAATCAGCCCGAACAATCGGATTCCGGCGATCGTCGATCGCGACACCGGCTTGAGCCTGATGGAGTCCGGCGCGATCCTGATTTATCTCGCCGACAAGACCGGCCGGCTGATGCCGAAATCCGGCGATGCGCGCTACCGCGTCATTGAATGGCTGATGTGGCAGATGGGCGGGCCCGGCCCAATGCTCGGCCAGGTCCATCACTTCGTGAAGTACAACAAAGGTAAAGCCCCGTACGCCGAGGAGCGCTACCTCAAGGAAGCACACCGGCTTTACGGCGTTCTGGACCGCAGGCTTAAGGACCACGAATTCGTTGCCGACGCCTATTCGATCGCCGACATTGCGATCTGGCCGTGGATCTCGCGCTTCGAATGGCAGACCATCGACCTTAACGCCTATCCGAACGTCAAGCGCTGGTATGTCGCGATCGCCAACCGGCCTGCGGTACGACGCGGCTACAAAGTTCCGAAGGACGTCGGCGAAATCCCAATACCGTAACGCATCCGTTCCCCGGACGCGGTGCGGCGCGAAGCAGCGCACCGCTGATCCGGGGCCTTCGAAAACTGAGCCTCTATTGGTCCAGCGCTCATTACGATCCCGCGTCTGCAGCGCACCACTTCGTGCTGCGCTGCGCCCGGGAAACGCTTATAGTCCGCTAAAGGACAGGGAAACACGCCATGGACGAAATAACTCGCGACCCGACGACGATTCGCGCCGAGGACGTCAACCCGCGCTACAATTGGGGGCGGCATCTGCCGGTGCTTGGCACCATGGCCGTCGACTTCGAGGAACGCGTCGATTACCGCCGCATGCACCGCTACCGCCTCGGCCGCGCGAAGGCCGCGCTCGAAGCCTCCGACCTCGGCGCACTGTTGTTGTTCGACGACAACAACATCCGCTACGTCACGTCGACCAAGATCGGCGAATGGGCGCGCGACAAGCTTTCTCGCTGGACGCTGCTGCCGCGCGGCGGCGATCCGATCCTCTGGGACTTCGGCTCTGCCGCGGTCCATCATCGGCTTTATTCGCCGTGGCTCAAGCCGGAGAACTGCAAGGCCGGCCTCGTCGGTTTGCGCGGCACCGTCGATCCAGCCTTCGGTCTGATGAAGCACCACGCCGAAGAGATGGCGTCGATCCTGAAATCCGCCGGTCTCGCCAAAATGCCGATCGGCGTCGACATCATCGAACCACCGATGATGTTCGAACTGGAAAAGGCCGGATTGAAAGTGAAAGACGGCCAGCAAATCATGCTCGAAGCGCGCGAAACGAAATCCGCCGACGAGATCGCGCTCCTCAATCGCGCGGCGGCGATGGTCGATGGCGCTTATCAGCTGATCGACGAAAAGCTAAAGCCCGGCGTGCGCGAAAACGACATCGTCGCGCTGGTCAATGAGTTTCTCTATCGCCACGGCTCCGACGACGTCGAAGCGATCAACGCCATCTCCGGCGAGCGCGGCAATCCACATCCGCACAATTTCACCGACCGCATGATCCGTCCCGGCGATCAGGTGTTCTTCGATATTCTGCAAAGCTTCATGGGCTATCGCACCTGCTACTATCGCACCTTCAACGTCGGCCGCGCCACGCCGTCGCAGCGCGACGCCTACAAGAGATGCCGCGAGTGGCTCGATCTGGCCATCGATCTGATCAAGCCTGGCGTGACCACGGATGAAGTCTGCAGCGTCTGGCCGAAGGCGCAGGAGTTTGGCTTCCCCGATGAACTCTCGGCGTTCGGCCTGCAATTCGGGCACGGCCTCGGCTTGAACCTGCACGAGCGGCCGATCATCAGTCGCGTCGTCTCCATCGACCACCCGACCGTGATCAAGGAAGGCATGGTGTTTGCGCTCGAGACCTATTGCCCGGCGAGCGACGGCTATTCGGCAGCGCGCATCGAAGAGGAGGTCGTCGTCACTGACAAAGGCCACACCGTCATATCGTTGTTCCCGGCGGAGGAACTTCCGATCGCCGCTCGCTACTGAAAACGCAGATTTTGTTGGGGTTTTGTCAGTAAGGTTATTCCGATTGGGGCATTTGTGCGACGCACAAAAAGGGTAGCTTTTGTTTCAAGTTCGCGGTAGGCAGGCGCCTTCAATCAAAAATGAGGGACCCGTCTCAGCATGAAAATGATCATCGCCGCGTGCGTGGTTGCCGGTGTTTGGACGACGAGCGCCAATGCAATCGATCTTGCCGAGTTGGCGCCATGCAAACCTGCAGCAGCCAGGATGTGCGACCATTCCAGAGGAATGACCTGGGATAGCCTGCTTCGTTGCGGTGCTACGCTCGCCGCACATAGCTGGCGCGTCAGCAGCGATTGCCGCGCGGTGCTTAAAAAGTATGGGCAATTGTGATCCGCTAACGACAGATTTTATTCCATCCCTTTCCCGAGCCCCGGCCACCACCGGGGCTTTTGCTTTTGGACACTGCGCCCTCGTGCTGACAGGGGTGAACGCGACTGCAAAACCTGCTAATCCGTTCAGCCAGCATTGCTGCAAACACACTCGCCTTAAGCGCGACCGCCATAAACCGACGAAACGCGTAGTCACCCAAGAGGTCCCTATGTACGCCAATCTCGAACTCTATATCGACGGCCAGTGGCTCAACTGCGACGGCCGCGCCAGCGAGGACGTGATCAACCCAGCGACGGAAAAACCGCTGGCGCGCCTGCCGCACGCGAGCGCGGCCGATCTCGATCGTGCGCTTGAAGCCGCCAAGAAGGGCTTTGCGGTCTGGCGGGCGGTGTCGCCGTACGAGCGCGCCAAGGTCATGCGCAAGGCCGCCGACCTTATGCGCGAGCGCCACGAAACGATCGCCAAAATCCTCGTGCAAGAGGAAGGCAAGGCCTATCCGGAGGCGCGCGCTGAAGTGCGCACGTCCGCCGACATCATAGAATGGTACGCCGAAGAGGGCCGCCGCGCTTATGGCCGGATCGTGCCAGGTTCCTTCAAGGGCATCCGTCAGATCGTGGTGCAGGAGCCGGTCGGCATCGTCGCGGCATTCACGCCGTGGAATTTTCCCGCGCTGACGCCAGCCCGCAAGATCGGTGGCGCACTCGCCGCCGGCTGTTCGCTGATCCTGAAAGCGTCCGAGGAAACGCCGGGCGCCTGCGTTGAGATGGTGCGCTGCTTTGCCGACGCGGGCTTGCCGCCCGGCGTGCTCAATCTTGTCTTTGGCGTGCCAGCGAGCATTTCCGAGCACCTCGTCGCCAAGGACGATGTGCGGAAAATTTCTTTCACCGGCTCAATTCCGGTTGGCAAACATCTGGCCGCGCTTGCCGCCAAGAGCATGAAGCGCGCCACCATGGAGCTCGGCGGTCATTCGCCGGTCGTGGTGTTTGCCGATGCCGATCCGGAGAAATCCGCCGATACCATCGCCGCGTACAAATATCGTAACGCGGGCCAGGTGTGCATCTCGCCGACGCGCTTCTATGTCCAGGAGCCGGTCTACGACCGCTTCCTTGCGCGCTTCACCGACTACGCCAAGTCGCTCAAACTCGGCGACGGCCTGGAAAAAGGCGTAGGGATGGGGCCTTTGGCCAATGCCCGGCGCATCGACGCCATGGATTCGTTCGTTAACGACGCCAAGGCTCGCGGCGGCAAGATCGCGACCGGCGGCCAGCGTCGCGGCAATCAGGGCTACTTCTACGAGCCGACGGTCATCACTGACGTGCCGGACGATTCCAAGATCATGACGCAGGAGCCATTCGGTCCGCTGGCGCCGGTGGTGACGTTCAAGACATTTGATGAAGTGGTCGAGCGCGCCAACTCGCTGCCCTACGGCCTCGCCGCTTACGCCTTCACCGGCTCGGCGCAGACCGCCAACATGATCGGCGACGCGTTACAGTCGGGCATGGTCGGCGTGAACTCGATCAATGTTTCGACGCCCGAAACACCGTTCGGCGGCGTCAAGGAATCGGGCTACGGCAGCGAAGGCGGCCTCGAGGGACTGCAAGCCTATCTGAACACCAAGTTCATTTCGCAGGCTTAAAGTTTCTTACCCTGCTTTTCCTCACACTGAGAGGCTCGGCGCGAGCGCCGAGCATCGAAGGCCGCTGCTCAGGCGTGATCGATGAGTCCGAAGTGCGGGCCGAGCCGCCGCCGCACCCGGTTCATCGCCGCGCGCGCCGTGTAGGCATCCGCTGCGATGCGCGCCATCGGCGAGAGTTGCGATGGCCGCATCATCAGATTGCGCATCACCGCCCAGATGTTGGCGCGTCCATCGGGACGCATGTTGATGAGTGCGGCCGGCGGCACTGTCCGGTGCGCCGGGTCGACCACGACACGCGCTGCGGCAAAGGCGAGATCATGTGTCGCTGCAACGCGGGCCACCATGTGGGATTCCATGTCGACCGCGACTGCGCCGGTCGTCTTGTACAGTTTGCGCTTCTCTGCCGGGTCGGCGATCGGCACATCGACGCCAAGAATCGGCGCATGGATGGCGCCGGTGATCTTGCCGAGCAGCTTGCGCGACCACGTTGCATCGGTGGCACGGACCGTGTCCGATTCGCGGACGGCGGAAGCGACCACCCAATCGCCGGCGCGGAGGTGAGAAGCAAGTCCACCGGCGACACCGAAACTGATCATGCCGCGATAACCTTGGCGAACAGCGGCGTCTGCCACGGTCTCGAGCTCACTGCCAGCAGTGCGGCAAACCACCAGCACTCCGGGGCCCGCTGCAATTCGCGCCTCGAAGGCTAGGCCGACGAATGCGATGACGAGACGCCGTGGACTTTCAACAGCGGCATCGGCGACCTGAAAGGTCTCTTCCGCGTCGCCTACAAGTCCTTCTACGAAAGTTCCACCCGCATAATCCAATTGCGATGCCATCAGAAGCCCTGACCCCTCGTCTGTAGCCCCAGCCTTTGCCCAGCCCAGCCTAGACGCCCCCCATATCGCGTCCTTGCAGACGTACTCGGCTTCATTCCGGCAAATCACCGAGTTGTGCAAAAACTGTATCATAAAACCATCCCATTGCCATTGCTAATGCGAATGCCCCAATTTGATCGTCCCATGGAACTCGCATGGCTGTTTGCTCGTGAAAATGCTTGATTCGCAGCCGGATTCGCACGGAACACCATGAACAGCAGCGCAAAAACTCTGATCACCGGGGCAACAGGATTGGTTGGGTCTGCCGTCGCCCGAAAACTCGTTGCCGAAGGGTTCCCGGTGCGTGCGCTGGCGCGATCCAACAGTCCGCGCTTCCACCTGGAGGGGCTCGATTTGGAGTTCGTCGCCGGCGATATCCGCGACGCAGAATCGATACGGCGCGCCATGGCCGGCGTTCGCTACGTGTTTCACGTCGCGGCCGACTATCGGCTCTGGGCCCGCGATCCAAGCGAGATTTTTGCCGCCAATGTGGAAGGTACGCGCATCGTCATGGAGGAGGCGAAACGCGCAGCTGTTGAGCGCATCGTCTATACCAGCAGTGTTGCGACGCTCGGCTTGCGGGCCGACGGAAGTCCCGCAGATGAGACGGTGCCACTTTCGGTGGAGCAAGGGATCGGCCCGTACAAGCGTAGCAAGATCGCCGCCGAGCGGCTGGTCGAGGCCATGGTCGCCAACGACGCGCTACCCGCGGTGATCGTCAATCCATCGACACCGATCGGGCCCCGTGATGTTAAGCCGACACCGACGGGCCGCATCATCGTCGAAACGGCGCGCGGCCGTGTGCCCGGATTTCTCGACACCGGTCTCAATCTCGTCCACGTCGATGACGTCGCCGAGGGCCACCTCGCGGCACTGAAGCGCGGCGTGATTGGAGAGCGATACATTCTCGGCGGGGAGAACGTGCTGCTGGCCGATATGCTGGCTGAAATCTCCCACATAGTGGGCCGTCGTCCGCCGCGGCTGCGCCTTCCGCACGCCGTGGTCATTCCAGTCGCCTATGCGGCGGAGGCGACAGCGTGGCTGACGGGACGAGAGCCGTTCACGACCCGCGACGGGATCCGTATGGCCGAGCACCACATGTTCTTCACTGCGGCTAAGGCGGAGCGCGATCTTGGTGTTCGCGCTCGTCCTTACCGCGAGGCGCTTGCGGATGCGGTCCAATGGTTCGCCGCGGCCGGATATCTGGACAAAAAACGCAAACGCTAGCTCGTCGTTGCGACCTGCACACCGCATCGGCGATTTCAAGAAGCGAAATCAGCGTAACCGCCGATCGGGTAGCCCGATGCACGCGCCGCCGCGATACATCCGCTATCACACAGCGCGGCGAACTCCTCGGCATACCGATAGCCCGGCGCCGCACCAAAGAATGCGTCGGTCGTCGCCGGGTGCAGATAGATTTCGACCAGACCGCTGGGTAGCCGATTAAGAAGCGCGGCGAGCCTTCGTTGGGTCATCGCGCCCGACCACGCCAATCCAAACACGGCGTCCGCGGTTATCAGTCCGGCGCGCTGAATGCGCCGCCGGAGCCAACCGGCCCACGGCGCGACGATCCGACCGACCTGCCGTTGCGTTATTGGATCGATGTCGGCGACGATGCGCCAAGGCTCGATCGGAACGCGCAACGCCTGCATACCGTATCGCTTTCCGATACCGACGATGGCGGCAGCGACAACGGGATGCAAATGGAAGTGCCGGTGCGTGTTGACGTGGTCGAGCGGCAACCCCGTGGCGCGATAGGCGTCGAACTGCGCAGCGATCTCTTTTTCGATTTGCCGGCGCAGCGAGGCACGAAAGGCAATCTCCGTCGCATAAACAGGAAGATCGTTGCGCAACCATCCGCCGTTGGCGACCAGGCCCGGAATATCCGCAGGGTCGAGCGCCGGCTTGCCGTCGACCAAAACGACATGCAGCCCAACGCGCAGGTTTGGCAAAGTCCGCGCTCGCTTGATGGCGTCGGCTGCAGCGGGGCCCGCAACCATCAGGCTCGCGGCGCTAAGGAGGCCGTGGCGGTGCGCTTCTTCAATGGCGGCGTTGACCGGCTCGCTCAGCCCGAAATCGTCCGCCGTAATGACCAGGCGATTCAGTGCGCCAGCTCCCGCCGTTCGGCCTTGCCGTCAAACGCGCCGAAACGTGTCGGCAGGACGAGGCTTCGCCTCATGATCGGCTCAAGTCCTGTCCTTCGACCAACTTACCATCTCCTTCGATCAACTTACCATTAGACGCTACGCGGTAGTCGGCGCCGCGCCAGTAGACCGTCGCGCCAAAGAAGCTCGTCACATAGATGGCGAACGCGATGAGATCATGAACCGGAACGAGCCAGTAATTTTGCCGCGGCAAACCGAACCGCCATTCGACGGAGCCGCAGAGCAGGATACGGGAAAGCAACACCGCGATCGCCACCATGAATGCAGCCTCGCTTCCCGATAGCATGGCGAGGAGCGAAAGCGGCCAGGGATGCGTAACGATGGTGCCCGCATAGGCAAGGGGGTAGATGCTTTTGATTGTGCGGGCGACCCGGATCTGATGCCGAACGAGCTGCCGCAGGCTTCCCTCAAAACAGTGATGCCCAACCAAGAATGGCGCCGTAACTACTTCATAGCCCGCGGATCGAACCGCAAGGCCAATAGCGTGATCATCGGCGAGCACATCGGCGAGCGCACCGAAGCCGCCGATCCGATCGAGCATCGATCGGCGCATCGCGATGGTTGCGCCACAACACGGTTTCGCGAGTCCCAGGCTGACCGCAGCGATCGCTTGCGGCAGGAATTGCAGATTAATGGCAAGGGCCGACAGCCGCGTCCACAGCGTTTCGCCACCAATGCCATAATAGAGGCAAGTCACCAGACCCACCCTTGGCGATTCAAGGAGCGCCGTGAGCGTCCGCAAATAGCCCGACCCGACAACGATGTCGCTATCGGAAAGAACGAGCGTGTCGTGCCGGACCTTTGGCATCATATTGATCAGATTCGAAACCTTGCGATTGACGCCATGACTTCGTGGCTCGACTACAAGTTCGATGCCGTCATCCGGCAAACTCGACTTCATTGTTCGCACCACGGCAGCAGCGGAAGATTCGTGACGGTGTGTGCCGCATAAGACCTGGATCGGAGCGCGATAATCTTGCCGATGGAACGCGGCGAGACGCGACGGTAGGTCTGGCTCCGCATCGTGGAGCGGTTTGAGCACAGTCACCGGCGGTTGGGTGTCAGAAGTCTCCATATCCTCGTCGGGAAAGCTGAGAACGCACCCGGCGGCGGCCAGCGTGAACAGACAGCCGACGATGGCGACGATCAGAAAACCGTAGCCCAACGACTGCGCCAGCGACATCGCATGAGGAACACTTTCGGCAATTGTCATGGCTTCGACTTACGCTCCAGAACGCCAATTCATTCAGCCAAATTTTCTCTCCAGTACCCGACGTGACATGTAGATCGGGACTCGCACGCGTTTGAGCGTACCGAAGTGAAGGGCGCCCGGGTTGTGCGCGAGGAGGATCAGCGAAATCAGGATATTTTCACCGAAGCGGTGCAGGCGTTCGCCGGTCGACAGATGTTGGGGCGCAGCGATCGCCTCAAACCCGTAGCGCTCCATAATCCGCGCCACTTGCCCGGCCTGTGCACGCGTGCCGGACGGGACCTCGCCGCAGACAATGACGACATCGGCGAGGTCGGGCCGCGACGCGAGAAAGTTGGCAAGTTCATGCAGAGAGGAGGCGATCGCTCGCTGCAGCTGACCCGCCCAAGCGATTGTTGCCCCGCTCTTTGGTATGGGGGGCACCTGCTCGTTCCAGAAGTGCAGGCGGGCAACGCGCTGACCGGGATACACCCGCGTTCCGTCGCGAAGATCAAGCACTTTGACCGCGCGATTGATGTCGAGGCGAAAAACGCAAGCCGGATGTCGGGTATATTCGAACACCGCCTGACCGCGCCGCAGCCGACTATCAAGCAAGCCGACAGCGTCCGCGAGCCAGCGTCGGCTGGGCCGCCACCGCGTTGTCCGTTCTGCGGAATCCCACACCGCCATTTAGCGGGTCTCCGCCTTCCTCAACCCTGCCAACAACCCTTCGTCCCGGAGAAAGTTGCCAGCTCAACGCAATATAACCGCATTTGCTCCGGGCACGCGAGGCCCAAAGTGGCGGCGTCTGGACGCGGCGGCCCGTCTAATCGTCGGCGTCGCCGTAGATCGTCGCCAGCGCACTCTTGACGACCAGGGCGACCGGCACCGCGAGGATTACGCCAGGAATTCCGAGCACGACACCGCCGGCCAGGAAACAAAAGATGATCAGCACTGGGTGCAAATGCGCCGCGCGGCCGAGGACAATCGGACCGACGATCTGGTCGATCGAAAGACGCAAAGCGGTTGCATAGGCCGCATATTCGACAATGTTGATGATGCCGGTCGCGGTGCGCAGCGAGACCAACCCGGCGAGGACCGCTGCCGCAGTAGGACCGACTACCGGCACTATTTCCAGAATGCCGGTGAGCAGCGCCAATAGCACGGCATGTTGAATGCCGAGGATGACGCCGAGACCGATATAGGCGGCGACCGTGGCATAGATCACGACGCCAATCACGCCGATAAAATAGTGCATCAGCACCGGATCAAGCCGCGCCCAAATGCGCGCCGCCAAGGGGCGCCGATGCGGCGGCACGATCCAGAACACCCCGCGTGCAACCTGCCTTCCGCTCACCAAAAAATAGAACAGCAGCACGATTGTCAGAAAAGCGCCCATGGTGGCAGCGAGGCTGTAGCCAGTCAGGATCGTGATCAGGTCGGTCTGACCGACCCACTCACGAACCCGCTCAAGCACCACCTCGGCGACTGCGTGAGCGTTCATGGTGTATCCGAACAGCGAAATGGGCTGCTCGCCCATGGTTTGCCGGGTAAAGTTTTCCAACAACCCTTGCAAATCAGCTGCAGTCGCCTGGGCTTCATCCGCCACGCGCTCGGCGGCGAGTACGACGATGAAGACCGCGATGGCGCACAGAACCAGAAACAGTGCGATCGCGAACAGCAAACGCGGCCATCGCGTCCGCTTCTCGGCCCAATCCAAAATCGGCGTGCAGATATAGGCGACGATGCCAGCCAGCACGAACGGCAGCAAAATCAGCTTGATGAAATAAAGAAAGATCGCAAGCACGACGGCCCCGATCATGATGGCGCGCGTCTCGCCCGAATCGAGCGGTCCGGCGATGCGGGCACGCTCGGGGGACCGCACCTCCTCGCCTCTCTTCCGCAGAGCCTTCATGAATAGATCCGGCCCTTCCAGACCACCCGCCCGCTCCGACGGCGGCGCACACTGTCGAGCGCCATGAGCGCGCCCGCAGTATAGCCCAACGGAAAGATCAAACCGTACCAGAATGGAATGCGAAAATAGAACGCCGCCGCAACGTGCAAACCAATCGCGGCGCCCGAGCCGGCGAGCGCCAGCGGCAATGCAAAAGCCGCATCACCCACGTGGTGCCACCACCCCACGAGATCGATCAGCGGCACCACCCAGGCCGCCCACGCCAAGGTCACGCCGAGGAACGCCAGCGCCAACGTCGCAGCTTGGCCGCCGAGTGTATCGACAAGGTTCTTGGCTAGCCCCGGCCATAGCGTTCGCCAGCCGGTATACATGCGCGTCGACAGAAGCCGCTCTCCCCCCATGAGCAGGACGGATCGTCCGGATTGTTTGAGCCGTCTGGCGAACTCCAGATCTTCACAGATCGCGCGACGGACGGCGGCGTGGCCTCCGACCGCCTCATAGGCGTCGCGCCGGACCAGCATGAACTGCCCGGTCGCCGTTACGTCATGGCCCGAGCGGGCCTGCGCCTGCCGCAGGTCCTGAAGAAACGACAGAAGAATGAGGCCGCATGGCAGAATGAGCCGCTCGGCAAAGCTTCGCAGCTCCTGGCGCGGCGCCAGCGACAGAAGGTCGAGCTGCTGCGTCGCGGCCGCGCGCATCGCGCTCGACAGCGCGCCGACCCTGGCTTTCACATCGGCGTCGATGAAGCATAGCCATTGCGTTTGCGGCGCCGCGGAGCGCACGCCGATCCAGCAAGCGTGCGACTTGCCGGTCCAGCGCGGCGGCAGCGGCGGAGTTTGAATCAATGCAATTTGCGGATCCCGCACGGCCAGTTCGCTGACGATAGTCGCCGTCGCGTCAGCGGAATGGTCGTCCACCACCAAAATGCTGAACCGGTCCCGCGGATAGTCTTGTGCGAGCAGCGACCGCAGGCACGGCCCGATATTGGCCTCCTCATCTCGGGCCGGAACGATCACCGTAACGAACGCCGCGTCTTCAGCGGATGGAGGCGATGTTCGGAGCAGGCGGGGCAGAAGCCCGCGCTGCTTGATGGCTCGGCCGATCAGCCACGCAATGATCGCGAGCCATGCGGAGGATAACAAAAGCTCCACGGCCTTAACGACAAATAGATCCCAGCTGAAACAAGCTGCAGGATCAACCGCCGGAGGCGGATTTGAGTTCCGCCTGTCGCGCTTCCGTGCCGAGAATAACTTATTTCGCGGGCATCACCAGCGAATAACGCTCGTCGGCCGCGAGACACGGGGCTTCGGGGAAGCCCAATTCCTTACGCACCATGTTGGTGCCGAGCACCAGCGAGACCATTTTGTAGTAGGCATGGCGGCGGCTCATGCCCTCACGGCCCATGCCGCAATCGGACGAGATCACCAGCCGCTCCGGGGGAATGAATTTGAGGGCAGCGCGGATTTGCGCCGCGACCTCGTCCGGGCTCTCCACTTGGAGCGTGTGGTGGTCGATCACGCCGATGGCGATCTTCTTCTCAGCAATGGTCTTGCCGATCGCTTCAAGGTCGATACCGCCGGAGCTTGAAGACTCGAACGTGATCACGTCGGCGTCGACCTTGTTATAGGTCTCGAGCGACGGCTTGTAGCTCTGCACCTTTGCGAACATACGCTGCTGGGAGGGGTTGCCCCAGCAGGAATGCGCCCACACTTCGGTCTTGGCGCGCAAGCCTTTCACGGTGCGATTGAACACCTCGACCATCAATTCCGGCGTAATCACCTTGTCCTGAATGCCGCGCGCCGCGGCGAGATGGATTTGCGGCTCCTCAATCTGGATCACCGGGCAACCGGCGTCGGCGAGCTCGTTGTATTCTTCGTTGAAGGCGTCCGCGATCGCCAGCATGCGCTCGGGCACGCTTTTGTAGTAGCGGTCCTGCGACGCAAACGCGACGATCTCCGCCGATACCGCGCCGAATTTGACCGGCCGCGTGGTCAGCCGCTGTGCGGTTTTCCATAGCGTGGTGTATTGCAGATCGCCACGGCCCACCGGGCCGATGATGACCGGCATCACCCGCGATTCCAGATAATCGTGCAAGATATGGCCACGTGGAAACCATAGGCCGCCGCGCCCAGCCGGAGTCGGCCGTGGATCACCGCGCTCGTAGCCACTCATGTGGTGCGGCGGATAACTGGTCCAGCTTTGGCCACCAACGTCGTCGTCGAAGCGGCAATCGCCGTCGGTGACGATATCGAGACCGGCAAGCTCCTGTTCGCGTAGGTAGCAGGTCAACGTGTCGACATACTGCTCGCGGTAGCGGCGGCTCACCATCGCATCGAGAAACATGCGGGTGCCGAGATTTTCCGTGTACCAGCTCGGCCGCGGCAGTGAGCCGGTGATCGTCGTCGGCAACATAATGTCTTTAGTACCGCGATACATCTTCAACGCCTCCCGGAACGAGCCTCATCGGCTGTTCGATTGCAGTTTCATGAGCCACCCCCGTCTAAGCAGCAAAAAACAATTGCCGCAACAGCCGCGCAATAATCGCTTAAAACAGCGAAAGCGAAATATTGGGCAATCGCCCCGTTTGGCTGTTGCTGAGCGACGTCGCCTTAAATTCCGTCCCAGAGACGCGACGCGACGCGCTGAAACGACGCGCGGAGCGATGGGCGGAAGCCCTTTGACTAACCGCCGCGCCAATCAATAGACTGGGGTTCAATCCGCGTTCAACAAGCGGACGGGGTGGGAGGCAGCATGTCCGGCGCACGCAGGCTTTTCCTGGCATTCGCGACAAGTTTCGCATTGGCAGCGATGGCGGCAACTCCCGCGGCAGCCGAGCAAGGCGTCACCGCCGATTCAACCACCATCGGTGCCTTTGGACCGATCACAGGACCTGCGGCCTATATCGGCCTCGCCGGCCGCGACGGTGCTGCCATGGCCATCAAGGAAATCAATGCCGCCGGCGGCGTCAATGGCCGCAAGCTCAACATGATCTTCGAAGACGATGGTCACTCGCCGGCCAAAGCGCTCGCGGCAGTGAAGAAACTCATCGACGAAGACAAGGTGTTCATGCTGTTCAATGTCGCGGGCAGCAACGGCACCATCGGTACTATCGATTACGTCAAGGAGAAGGGCGTGATCATGTTCGTCTCCTTCGCCTCGGCGCCGGGCGTGACCTGGCCGTTTGCCAAAAATCTGTTCCGTGGCGGCACCACCGAAGTGCCGCGTTATGGCGAACTCTACGCCGAATATATTGTCGACAGATTGAAGGCGCAGAAGATCGGTATTCTCAGCGGCCGCGAGGAATATCCGAAGAACGAAGGCGACGCCCTCACCAAGCAATTGCAGAAATGGTACGAGATCACGCCGGTGAAGCGGGCCGAGTTCAACATCGGCGACAAGGATTTCACGCCGCAGCTTCTGGAATTGCAGCAGGCCAACCCGCAAGTGATCGCATTCTTCGGTAACCCGGCCGAAGCGGCGATTGCGCTCCGGCAAGCAAAAGAACTCGGCCTTGGTCAGCAATTCTTTGTCGGCACCACCATGGTCGATCAGGGGCTCCTCACCGCGGCCGGCCCGGCCGCCGAAGGCGCGAGCGGTTTTGCCCTCATTCCGCTGTTGCCGGGTTCAAGCGATCCGGCGATGAAGGCCTGGCGCGCCAAGTGGAAGGCTGAATATCCAAATCTTCCAGCCAGCCGGCCCAATATTTTCGACGTGCTCGCCTACGCCGACATCTACGTGCTCGCCGAAGCGATGCGGAACGCCGGCAAGGACCTCACCACAGACCGGCTGATCGACGCTCTGGAGAACCTGCACGATTACCGGGTTGGCCCGATCGCAAGCCCGCGAAGCTTCGCCAAAGTCCATCACATCGGCAATCTGCGGCTGCAGCCGATGCAGGTGAAGAACGGCGAGTGGGTGCAGGTCCCATGGGAAAGCAAACGGCCAAGCGATATCCTTCAGCGTTATCACTAATTGGGGCATCGCTGCCGCAGACGTAGAACGGCGGCGGCTGGGCAATACTCATGACCTGGCGCATCGCGTTGCAGCTCGCCCTGTCCGGGCTCAGCGTCGGTAGCATCTACGCAATCGTTGCGCTGTCGCTGGCGATCCCGTTCAAAGCGAGTCGCGTGTTGAACTTCGCCCAGGGCGAACTGGTCACGCTCGGCGCCTATATCGCGCTGGTGCTGAGTTCCTACGGCCTGCCCTATCCGCTGTTGGTGCCGGCAACGCTCGTCATCGCCGCCGGTTTCGGCGTTTTGATCGAGCGGCTGTTCATCCGTCCCATTGTCGGCGCGCCGGAATTTACGCTGGTCATCGCGACGTTCGCCATCGGCCTGATTATCCGCGCGCTCATTCGCATTCATTGGCAGGACAATGTCTTTTTTCTCCCCGCGCCGTACGCCGGACCCGCGCTCGCGGTCGGATCTCTGCGCGTCAATCCAAGTTATCTGGTCATCATCGGCAGCACCGCGGCTCTCGTGACCTCGCTGAGTCTGTTCTTTCAGAAGACCCAACTCGGCAAGGCGATGCGGGCGGTTGCGTACAATCAGACTGCGGCGCGGCTGATGGGCATCAGCGTCGGCCGCGTATTCGGCTCGGCCTGGGCATTGTCCGCCGCGATCGGTGCGCTTGCCGGATTGCTGCTGGCGCCCGTCATCGGCATCAACCCTGAATTCGGGCACGTCATCGTCAAGGCGCTGGTAGCGGCCGTGATCGGCGGTTTCGGCAGTCTGGGCGGCGCAGTCGTCGGGGGACTCTTGCTCGGCATTCTTGAAACATACGCTGGCGCCATGTTTGGCGCCGCGCTGAAAGAGATTATCCCGTTCGCCATCCTGATCGCTTTTCTGCTGGTGCGGCCGCAGGGATTGTGGGGCGCGACGCAGGTTCGCGTCTAGCGCAATGCGGTTAGCTCACGCCGCCATTGTCATCCCCGCAGGTTTTGCGATTTCTCTGCCGCTGTTCGGCAGCAGCTATCAGATTTATCTGGCCGAACTGATTTTGATCAATATCGTCGCCGCCATCGGCCTCAACCTGCTTACCGGCAATTGCGGACAGATTTCGCTCTGCCACGCCTCGCTTGTAGCGATCGGCGCCTATACGACGGCGCTACTGACGACGCGACTTGCAGTGACCTACGCTCTCGCGCTACCCGCCGGCGTGGTGGTCACCACGCTGCTGGGCGCCAGCCTCGGCTATCCGGCGCGCAGACTATCCGGTCTCTATCTCGCCCTCGTGACGCTCGGTTTTCTCGAAGTGGTTTCGATCGCCATTGAGGAATTTCCCGATCTGACCGGCGGCGTGCGCGGCCTGAAACTGGCAAAGCCGGAACTAGCCGGCTGGCCTTTGAACGATCACGCGCTCTACTTTTTTGTCCTCGGCATAACGGCTCTCGCCATCTGCGCTGGCTGGAACATTCAGCGCTCGCGCTACGGCCGCGCCTTCGACGCGGTTCGGCAGAGTGTCATCGTGGCGCAGGCGCTCGCCATTCCGCCCGGGCGCACCAAACTTCTCGCCTTTTCCATCGCCGCCGCGTTCGCCGGCCTTGCCGGCGGATTGTTCACCGCGGTTGTCGGCTTCATCGATCTGACCGAATTCGATATCTCGGCCTCCTTACGCGACATTACTTTCATCGTTGTCGGTGGGCTGGGCTCGGTTGCCGGCTCGGTCGTCGGCGCCGTGGTGTTGACGCTCCTTCCCGAGACGTTGCGCGGCGCCAAGGAATACGGCGACGTTGTTTACGGCGTCATTTTGCTAGGCGCGCTCGTCCTCGCGCCGAAAGGCATTGTCGGCTCGCTTGCGTTGCTGCTCAGGCGGCGCGACGCCAAGGGCGGTCTGACATGAGTCTGCTCAACCTCAATTCGGTATCGGTCAGTTTTGGCGGCGTCGCCGCGGTGCGCGGCGTCAGCATGAGCGTGGAACAGGGCGAGATTCATGGCCTGATCGGGCCAAACGGCGCCGGTAAAACCTCGCTCATCAACGCAATCACCGGGATCGTGCGGCCCAGCGCCGGCGCCATCATCTTCGGCGATGAAGAAGTAACCGTGCTTCGCGCCGAAATTATTGCCGCGCGCGGTATTGGACGGACGTTCCAGCACGTCGAGCTGTTTCGCGAAAGCACCGTGCTGGAAAATGTGCTGACCGGACTCTACCGCCATCATGTTTACGACATCAGAGCGGCCCTTATCGGTCTCGGCCGCGCGCGACGAGTCGAGCGCGACGCGCACCGCGAAGCGCTGGCGCTGCTGGAAGCGTTCGAGCTCGGCGCGCTCGCCGCAGCACCCGTTCGTGACCTGCCGTTTGGGATCCAGAAGCGCGTCGATCTGGCGCGCGCGCTTGCAGTACGGCCGCGCCTTCTCCTGCTGGACGAGCCGATATCGGGAATGAGCGAAGCCGAGGCGGATGCGGCGGTCGCCACCATTCGCAGCCTGGCGCGCGAACGCGGCATCACGCTTTTCGTCGTCGAGCACAATATGCGCGTCATGATGCGCCTTGCCGAGCGCATCACCGTGATGCACCAGGGCGAAGTCCTCGCCGAGGGTACCCCCACCGAAATTCGCGATCATCCCGAAGTCATCGACGCCTATCTCGGCGAAGCGGGCGAACATGCTTGAGGCGCGCGACCTCGATGCCGGATATGGCCGCGCGCGCGTGCTACGCGGCGTGTCGCTGACCGTACCGGCGGGCAAGATCGTCGCGCTTCTCGGCGCCAACGGCGCTGGCAAGACGACGCTGCTGCGGGCGATCTCCGGCCTTGCTTCGATTCAAGCCGGCGTCATCACTTTTGCCGGCGCTACGGTAACGGGACGCGCGCCCGAAGCCCTGGTGCGGGATGGGCTGGTGTTGGTTCCGCAGGGGCGCCTCTTGTTTGGCGACATGACGGTGCGCGAAAATCTGGAAATGGGCGCCTTTACCGTCACCAGCCGCGAAACCTGGGACATGCAATTGTTGCGCGTCGAGACGCTTTTTCCGATCCTGCGCGAACGCGCGCAGCAACCGGCCGGACTTCTGTCAGGCGGCGAGCAGCAAATGCTCGCGGTCGCCCGCGCCCTGATGTCGTCGCCGCGCTGTCTGCTGCTTGACGAGCCGTCACTCGGACTTTCGCCCAAGGCGTTCGGCACGATCATCGAGGCGGTCCGTCGCATCAACGCCGAGGGCATTCCGGTGCTGATCGCCGAACAGAACGTCCGCCGTATCCTGCGGCTTGCCGACTATGTCTATGTGCTGGAAACCGGCCGTGTCGCGTTTGAAGGTGAAAGCAAGCAGCTGATGAACGACGACCGCATTCGCGCGTCCTATCTGGGTATGGAGTGACAATGAAAATCATCGACATGCACTCGCACTGGGGCACCAAGCGCGGCTATGTGCTGCAAACCCCCGAGGAGCTGGCGCAGCAACGCGCGACCTGGCATTCCGATCCGGACTACAAGACTGAGGACGAGATGGCGGCGTATTTCCGCACCAACAATGTCCGCGTCATCCTCGATCTCGGCTTCTCGAAATTCCTGCCGCTCGATGAGATGCAGAACCTGCACGATTATTCATTTGCCACCGAACGCGCGCATCGCGATGTTATTTTGGGTCACTGGTTCCACATCGATCCCGGCACGGGCACAGCCGGCGTCAAGGAACTCCGCCGCTGCATCGACAATCGCGTTGGCTTCGTTGGCTATGCGGTGTCAGCCTCCAGATCGCCGCCGGGCAGCGATCCGTCCTACGCGCCGTTCTACAAATTATGCATCGAGGCCGGCATTCCGATTCTGTTCTTCGTCGGCACCACCGGCCTCGGCGCAGGCCTGCCGGGCGGCGGCGGCGTCATTCTCGACAATTGCCATCCGCGGCACCTTGATCTGGTCGCAGTGAATTATCCCGAGCTGAAAATCATGGCCGCGCGGCCGGGATGGCCGTGGCAAACCGAGACCCTTGCCGTGCTGATGCACAAGCGCAACATTTGGTACGAACTGCACGGCTGGTCGCCGAAATATCACAGCGCCGATCTCAAGCACGACATTCCGCGGCGGCTCAAGGACCGCGTCATGTTTGGCGGCGACTATCCGCTGTTCGGCTACGAGCGGCTCGTCAAGGACTGGATCGGCGAAGGCTACGCGCCGGACCTGCTGGAGAAGCTTTTTCACCGCAACGCCGAAACATTCGCTCAGACCCTGGGGCTGTCGTGGACCTGAAACTGAAGGACAAGGTCGCCATTGTCGGCGGCGCAAGCCAGGGCATCGGCTTTGGCATTGCGCGGACGCTCGCGGCCGAAGGCGTCAAGCTCGCCATCACCGCGCGCCGCGAAAAGCCTTTGCGTGAAGCCGCCGAGAAAATCCGCGCCGAGACCGGCATCGAGCCGCTAGCGTTGCCGGCCGATTGCCGCCGCGCCGAAGATTGCGCCGCCGTCGTAACCTTGACCACCGCGCACTACGGCGGCCTCGACATCCTCGTCAACAATGACGGCGCGCCGCCGCTTGGCGATCTCATTAGCTTCGACGACGCGGCATGGCACCAGGCCATCGAACGCAATCTGATGTACGTGGTGCGCATGTGCCGTGCCGCAGTGCCACACATGACAGCGCGCGGTGGCGGCAGCGTCCTGAACATCACGGCGATCTCGGCGATCCAACCGATTCCCGGCTTCGGCCTTTCTGTGGCCACTTGGGACGCGGTGATTGGTTACGCCAAGACGCTGTCGCTTGAACTTGCGGCCGCCGGCATCAACGTCAACACCATCTGCCCAGGCTACATCGAAACCGAGCGCCTACAAAAAGTATTCGCCGCCGACGGTCAGGATCCAAATCTGATGCGCGCCAAACTTGCAGATGAGATAGCGATGCGACGCATCGGCACGGTTGAGGATATCGCGGGCATTGTCGCTTTTCTTGTATCGCCGCGCGGCAACTACATCACCGGCACCGCGATCCAGGTGGACGGCGGCTTGTTCCGCGGCCTTCGCTGAGGGGAACACAATGGCCTATGTGAACATGGTCAAGCCCGAACTCGCGCAGCGCTACACGGCGTCGGGCTTGTGGACCAACAAGACGTTTTTTGAATTCATCGACGAGGCCGCCGCAGCGCATCCCGAGCGCGAGGTGTTCGCCGACGCCCGGCGCCGCATCAGCTATGGTGCGCTCAAGGACGAAGTGCTGCGCTGTGCAGAGCTTTATCGCCGCATCGGTATCAAGCGCGGCGATGTGGTCACCGTGCAGCTGCCTAACTGGATCGAATTCGCAGTTGCTTTCTTCTCGCTCGAACTGATCGGCGCGATCGCCAACAAGGTCAATCCCGACTTTCGCGCCCGGGAGCTCGACTACATCCTGAAATTTTCCGGCAGCAGCGCTTACGTCTTTCCGCGCGAATTTCGCGGCTTCGATTTTCTGTCGATGGCCAGGGGCCTGCGCACTTCGGTGCCCGGCCTCGCGCATCTGATCGTCGCCGGCGAAACCGCGGACGGTATTCACAGCCTCGGCGAGTTGCGATCGTGCCCACCGCTTGCGGCCGAACACCGCGAGCACATGGACCCGAACGAAGTCTGCCGCATGGCCTTTACCTCCGGCACAACCGGCGATCCGAAATGCGTACTGCACAGCTTCAACACCACGATCTACGCGCCGTGGCTTCTGAATCGCGATATGGATGTGACCGAGCGCGACGTGCTGCTCACCTACCTGCCGGTCGGGCTCAATTGGGGTTACATCACGCTGATGCAGACCATCATGGCCGGCGCGCATGCCGTTTTGATGGAGCGGTTTTCCGCACGCGCCGCGCTGGAGCTGATTGAGCGCGAGCGCGTCACCTACATTCCGACCGCGCCGGCCGCGATCGTTTCGATACTCGCCGACCCGGAGCTTGGCCGGTTCGATCTGTCTTCGCTGCGCGTCGTAATTACCGGCGGTGCGTCGGCCGCGATCGAGACCATTCGCGATTATCAGGCACGCGCCAAAGGTCACCTGATCGAGCTTTACGGCATGCTGGAGAGCGGCTTCCACACCTACACCCGTTTTACCGACGATCCCGAGAAGGTGAATGGCACCATCGGCCGCCTCGTCGGCGACATGGAAATCCGCATCCTCGATACTGCCGGCAACGACGTGCCGTATGGTGAGATCGGCGAAGTCGCCGCGCGCGGGCCGTCGGTCCATCTCGGCTATCACAACAACCCGGCCGCCAATGCCGCCTCGTTCACCGACCACGGCTGGTTTCGCACCGGCGACCTCGGCCGCTTTGTTGATGGCGCGGGGAACGTTCAGCTGTCCGGGCGCAGCAAGGAAATCATCAATCGCGGCGGCAAGAAGTTCTTCCCGCGCGAGGTAGAGGAAATTCTCTACACCCACCCAAACGTCATGCACGCAGCGATGGTCGGGCTACCGGACACGCGGCTGGGCGAGCGTAACTGTCTCTGCGTCATCCCCAAATCCGGGCGCGACTTGTCACTCGACGAGGCGGTGACTTTCCTGAAAGGCCAGATCGCCGATTACAAATTGCCGGAGACGATCGAACGCTTCGAGGAGTTTCCAATGACCGGGACGGGGAAAATCCGCCGCCACATCCTGCGCGATCAGGTGCTGGCGCGGCACAAGCCGTCGGCCAACTAAGACGACGGCGCCGCCTCGACTTCATCGATCGCTTGCGCCACCGTCATGATGCGCGCGATCGGGCGCAGCCCTTCGATGGCGGCGCGGTGCACCTCGTCTGAGAATGCGGCGCAGCCGTCTTCGAGCACGGTGCAGGCAAACTCGCGAACGTGGGCGTCGCGAATGGTCGAGGCGACGCCGCCATTGGTGACGATGCCGGCGGCATAGACCCGCTCGATGCCGCATTTGTGCAGCACCCATTCGAGGCGGCTCATGTAGAACGCCGAATAGGCGATCTTCTCGACCGAAACATCCGCCGGTGCGAGCGCATCGACCAGCTGCTGGCCCCATGAACCCGACGCGAAATCGCCTTTGCCGAGAAACGGCCGGAGCTTTTTCAAATGCGGCGAGACGATCGGCTCGCCGCCGCGGCCGGGCACCAGCGTGAACAATGTTGCGGCGACCAAGCCGCCGCTGCGATGCACAGCGTCGGCCAGAGGTTTCAGCCGCGCCGGGAGCGCCGCAATCGCGGTGCTGGTTTGTCCGGCGCGAGCGTAGGCGCCCTGCGGATGCAGAAAATCATTTTGCAGATCGAGCAGAAGGAGTGCGGTGGTCTCGAGACTCATGCGCTGCGCTCGACGATGACGTTACCCAACTTGTCGACCCGCCCGCGCAGGCCGGGTTCGATAAAGATGGTCGCGTCGGGTTGTTCGAGAATCGCCGGCGCCTCGATCACCGCGCCGGCGGGAAGATCGAGCCGCGACCACACCCGCGTCGCGTGCCATTGTCCGGCGAACCATGCCGGCCGCTCGCCGCGCTCGGCTTTTTGTATCGAGCTTTCGGCAGACGGCGCAAAGGCGGTCAAATCGAATGCCGGACGTCGGCCAACAGCGGCAGTGCGCAGCGACACGATCCGCACTTGAATGCCCGGAAGCAGGCGGACGAAAGCAGCGGTGTAAGCTTTGTCGAAGGCCGTTCTTATTACCCCTTCGTCGATGCCGGTATGGCCATTCGTCAGCGTAACAGGCAACGGCACGGCGACCGTGTGGGTCTGGCCGAGGTAATGCATGTCGAGTTCATACAACACATCGATGCGCTCGACCGCGATGCCAGCTGCCGCAACGACGCCCCTCGCCTCCTCGCCCGCCGCCGCCATCCGCGCGTCGAGCGCAGCGGCGTCGAGACCGTCGAGCATGAGGTTCACGGTCTGCACCTGATCGTGGCGCAGATCGGCGATGACGCAGCCGAGCGCCGAGGTGACGCCGGGAAAGCGCGGCACGATCGCGCATCTCAGACCGATCTCTTTGATCAGCGCGCTGGCGTGCAGCGCACCGCCGCCGCCGAACGGCATCGCGGCGAACTTTGCCGGATCATGGCCGCGCTCGACCGAAACGAGCCGAATGGCGCCGGCCATCCGCGCATCGGCGACACGCACGATCGCCTCAGCGGCTTCCTGCGCCGCAAGCCCGAGCGGTTCGCCGACATGCGTGAGGATCGCGCGCCTGGCCGCTTCGACATCGAGCTGGGCGAGCTTGCCGCCGATCGGCCGCGCGGCATTGATGCGCCCGAGCACAACGTGCGCGTCGGTAAGCGTCGGCCGCTCGTTGCCTTGTCCGTAGCAGGCGGGTCCTGGCACCGACCCGGCGCTTTCGGGTCCGACCTGCAACAGCCCGCCGCGATCGACGGCGGCGATCGAGCCGCCGCCGGCCCCGATGGTGGTGATCTCGATCATCGGCGTGCGGATCACAAGCCCGAAGTCGACGACTGTCTGCGCCGCCAGCGACGGCATCGCGCCGGCGATCACCGACACGTCGAACGAAGTGCCGCCGAGATCGCAGGTGATGACATTGTCGTAGCCGCTGGCGCGCGCGATCGCGGCAGCGGCGATGACGCCGGCTGCGGGACCGGACAGCGCGGTCCGCACCGGCAACCGGCGCGCGGTTGCAGTCGACATCACGCCGCCGTTCGACTGGACGATGTGAAAGGTGCCGACGAATTTTTGCTGCGCCAAAGCCGCTTCGAGCTTGCCGAGATAGGCGCCAACCACCGGCTGCAGATAAGCGTTCAGCCCCGTCGTCGAGGCGCGCTCGAACTCGCGGATTTCCGGTAGCACCTGATGCGATGCCGACAGGTGCTCGTTAGGCCAGACCTTTGCTGCCGCCGTGAGCGCGCGGCGCTCGTTTTCGGCGTTTGCGTAGGCGTTGATGAAAATGATCGCGAGCGCTTGCGCGCCGCGCTCGCGCAGCGCCTTCGCCGCCACCGTCACGGCTGCTGCATCGACCGGCGTCCGGATGCTGCCGTCGGCGAGTGTGCGTTCATCGACTTCGAGGCGTAAGTCACGAGGGGCAATCGGAATGAACTCACCCCACAATCCCCACGTCTGCCTCCGGTCGCGGCGGCGCATTTCAAGCACGTCGCGAAAGCCGCGTGTGGTGATCACACCGATGCGGGGGCCGCGCCGTTCCAAGAGCGTATTGGTGCCGACCGTGGTGCCATGCACGATGGCGCCGAAGCTTTCGATGGCGCCGAGCGCAAGCAGGCCTTGCAGAAAGCCGGCCGCCTCGTCGCCGCGCTGCGACGGCACCTTGGCGACGCGGAAGCCGCGTGCCGCTGCGTCGAACCAGAACAAATCCGTGAACGTGCCGCCGACATCGACCCCGACGATGGACCCACCTTCCAAACTCATGCGCGCGCCTCGCGACGCAATCGCGCGGTCGCGGGTGCATCGACGCGGCCGTCTTCGCAAAGCGCAACACCATAATAACGCGACGCCGCCTGCCGCGACACGTAGCCTAGCGCAACGTCGCGCGCGACCCGCGCCGGATCGCGCGTCCGCGGATCGCCGAAGCCGCCCCCGCCTGGCGTCTCCAAGCGCACCCGCTGACCACGCCGGATGTGCACGTCGGTGATCTTCGACGTCAGCGGCGGCGAACGCTCGCCCGCCTCGGTCGGATAAAAAAAGCGGTTGAGCGCGGCCGGCTTGCCGCCGTTGACGCCAAACGGCGGAAACTTTCCGCGCTCGCCGAGCAAAAAGACTTCGGCGCCGCCGTCAGCCAGCGCCTCGACCTCGTAGATCGCGCCAAGACCGCCGCGATGAAACCCAGGGCCCGCTGAGTCCGGGCGCAGCGCCCATTGGGTGAACATCACCGGATAGAGCGATTTGAGAATTTCCGTCGGCGGGATGGTCGCCGTCGAAATCGGATTATTGCCGTGGTTGAGGCCGTCGCCTTCAGGATTGCCGCCAAGCCCGCCGCCGAAGAAGCAGAACATGACCCAGCGCATGCCGTTGGCCCGCCACCCTGCGAGCGAGAGCGCATTGATCGTTGCATACGGGCTGCCGTTGGCGCGCTCCGGCGCCGCCTGCGCGAACGCGCCAAATACCGTGTCGATCACACGTAGGATGGTTTCAGTGTAGCCCCCGACCGGCTTCGGCGCCAAAACGCCGAGTAGCGTGGTGTCGGGGATGATGAATTCGATCGGCGCCATGCACCCCGCATTTGCCGGGACATCGGTGAAGAGATGCTTGAGCGCGACGTAACAACACGCGACCGCCGTCGAGCGCGCGATGTTGAGCGGCCCCTGGCATGGGGGCGAGGAGCGGGAAAAGTCGAGCCGCATCGTCTCGCCGGCAATCGTCAGGTCGAGCGCAATGCGCAGCGGCTCATCGGTCACGCCGTCATTGTCGAGGAAGTCGTCGTATGAGTAAGTGCCGTCCGGCAGCGAGGCGATGTTGGCGCGCATCAGTGCCTCCGCACGCGCGGTGAGTGCCGCGGTGGCGGCTGAGACTGTGTCGTCACCGTACTCGTCGAGCAGCGCATGGACGCGCTGCTCGCCCAGCCCGAGCGCATTGAGCTGGCCGTTGAGATCGCCCCAGTTCGACAATGGCACGCGCGAATTCGCGGCGAGGATATCGACGATATCCTGCTGGAACACGCCGCCGCTGATGAGCTTCACCGGCGGCACACGAAAGCCCTCCTGAAAGCTTTCGGTCGCCTTGGCGTTGTAATTGCCGGGAACATTGCCGCCGACGTCGAGCCAGTGGCCGACCGAGGCGAGCCAGGCAAATACTTTGCCGCCGCGCATCACAGGACGCACTAACCGGAAATCGTTCAGGTGAGTGCCGCCGTCGTAAGGGTCGTTGAACAGATAGGTATCGCCTTCGGCGAGGCCGCCGTGTTGCGCGACCTTGTCGATCACCGCTTTGACCGCGAACGCCATGGCGCCGACGAAGATCGGCAGACCCGATGTACCCTGCACCAAGGTCGCGCCGGTCTCGGGATGATAAAGCCCGTGGCAGGCGTCGTGCGCTTCAGCGATAATCGGGTTGAACGCCGAGCGATAAAGCGTCGCGTCCATCTCGTCGGCGATCTGCACCAGGCGACCGTTGAGCACGGCCAAGGTCACGGGGTCGAGCGTTTGCGTCATCGCTTCCCTGCGGTGCGGCCGGGCTGCGTCTCGATCGCGGCATAGCGGTCGCCACGCTCCAGCATCTCCGGCGTTCCGATCAGACGGTTAAGCCCGTCGAAGTCGAACATGCGGGCACGGAACGGCTCGGTGGTGCCGTGCGTCTTCAGCGAGCCATAAAATTCCTCAGCAGCCTTAGCGAGTGTGCGCAAAACCGCGCCAGGAAAGATCACGAAAGCAAAACCGATCGCCTCAAGATCGCTCGCCGGCAGCACCGGGGTTTTGCCGCCTTCCACCATGTTGACCATCAGCGGGATGGAATGGCCCAACTGTGCGGTGATACGGGCGAGTTCGTCGCGCTGCCGCGGCGCCTCGACGAACAGCATGTCGGCGCCGGCCTCACCGTAGAGTGCGGCGCGCGCCATGGCCCGATCGAAGCCTTCGACGGCGACGGCGTCGGTCCGGGCGATGATGACGGTTTCCTTCGACGCCCGCGTGTCCACCGCCGCCTTGACCTTGCCGACCATTTCCTGCGCCGAAATCAATGATTTGTTGTCGAGATGACCGCAGCGCTTGGGAAAATCCTGATCTTCAATCTGGATCGCATTGGCGCCGGCACGCTCCAAAAGCCGCACCGTGCGCTCGACATTGAGCGCATTGCCGTAGCCGGTGTCGGCGTCAACAACGAGGTGAGCGCCGACCCGATCGCGGATCAGCGCGACGGTCTGCACCACTTCGCTCATGCTGACGAGGCCAATATCCGGCCGCCCCAACCGCGAATGCGAGATCCCGGCGCCGGAGACGTAAAGCGCTTCAAAACCTGCGCGCTCGGCGATGAGTGCCGTGAGGGAATCGTAGATGCCGGGCGCGATCAAAATCGGCTGGCGATGCAGGCGCGCTAACAATGAGGTTTCGGTCATGCTTTACAGTCCTAAATATGCACGTTTGAGTTTCGGATCGGCGCCGATGTCGGCGGCAAGGCCAGACATGACACATTGTCCCTCGGCGAGAATATAAGCGCGTCTGGCGATCTCCAGGCTCTGCACCACATTCTGCTCGACCAGCAGAACGGCGACGCCGTCGGCATGGATCCGCGCGATCAGCGCAAACAATTCCTCGACCAGAAGCGGCGAAAGCCCGAGCGAAGGCTCGTCGAGGATCAACAATCGCGGCTCCGCCATCAGGCCGCGGCCGATCGCGAGCATTTGTTGCTCGCCACCAGACAAGGTGCCGGCGCGCTGGGTACGGCGCTCCAACAGCCGCGGGAAGATGGCATACACGCGGTCGCGGTTGGCGCTCCGCCGTTCGGCGGCACGGCGATAGCTGCCAAGATCGAGGTTCTCGGCGACGGAAAGATTGGGAAAAATCCTCCGGCCCTCGGGGACATGGATCAATCCGAGCGCGACGATCATCGCAGGTTTCTCGCGCTCTATCGCGGCGCCGTCAAAGCGGATCGCTCCCGCGCGAGCCCGCACGATGCCGGAGATGACGCGATTAAGCGTCGACTTGCCGACACCGTTCGAACCGAGGACAGCGACGATTTCGCCGGTCGCGACGGTAAGATCAATGCCGCGGAGCACCTCCGTGTCGCCGTAGCCGGCGCGCAGTTCGTGAATTTCAAGGAGCGGGGTTGCGGCCATTTCAGTGGGCATGGCCGGCTCTTACTTTTGCCGCCGCACCGTGGCCGAGATAGGCCTCGACCACCGCCGGATTGTCCGCCACCTCTGCCGGGCTGCCCTCGGCAATGATGCGGCCTTCGGCCAGCACGAAAACGTGCTCGGCGAGGCTCATCACCGCCTGCATTACATGCTCGATCATAACGACGGCGATGCCGCGCGCGCTCAGGGCACGAATGACCGGAACAATGTCGCGAATCTCCGAGGGGTTTAGGCCAGCGAGAACTTCGTCGAGTAGAAGGAGCGTCGGCTCGGTCGCCAACGCCCGGGCGAGTTCCAGTCGCTTTCGCCCCGCAACGGTCAAGGTGTGAGCCGGTCGGTCAAGCCTGTCGCCGAGGCCGACTTCCACTCCGACCTTTTCGGCGAGTGCGAGCGCCTCAGTGCGGGCGCGGTGGCGCAGGTACGCGCCGACAAGAATGTTATCGCGAACCGAAAGTCCCGCGAATGGCTGGACGATCTGGAAGGTGCGCGCGATGCCGCGCCGCGCCAGCCGGTGCGGCGGCTCGCCGGTGATATCGTCCCCGCCATAGTGAACGCGGCCAGAGCTGGGCTTGAGGAATCCGGAGATCATGGCAAACAGCGTGGTTTTGCCGGCACCATTCGGGCCGATCAAAGCGGTGATGCGCGCTGCTGGAGCTGTCAGCGACGCGGCGTTGACCGCCAGCAAGCCGCCGAAGCGGCGCGATACGCCTTCGACAGAGAGGAGCGCTTCAGCCACGCGCGGCCTCCGCGGTTTTGCGCGCAATCCCGAAACGGCGCGTCAGTCCCGCTCGCAAGTCGGTCAGCGTGCCGACAAGCCCGCGTGGCGCGAAGGCGATGACGAGCACGAGCATCACGCCGTAAATCATCAGATCGAGGCCGGGCACGTCGCCCGTCACAAGCTTCGCGCCTTCACCGAGCGATTTTACCACCAGCGCACCGACCAGCGCGCCGAATACGGTGCCGACGCCGCCGATGATCGATGTCAACAGTGCTTCGATCGAAATCCATGTGCCGTAGGCGATCGGGGAATCGACGAACAGAAAATACTGCACATAGAAGCAGCCGGCTGCGGCGGTGATCGCAGCCGATATGACCATCGCCACAAGCTTGACGGCGGTCGCGTCGACGCCAAGCGCCATGGCGGCGTCCTCGTTCTCGCGTACCGCAACGAGCCAGACTCCGAAGCGCGAACGCTCAAGCCATTGGGCAATCAGCAGCCCGATCGCAACGAGCGCGAGGACGACATAATAGAAGACCGCCCGGCTCTGAAACTGGAACGATTGCGCGCGCAAATCGAGCTTAACGAGAAGACCCACACCGGCCCCGGTGATCGGCGCGACGCTGGCGAGAATGCGCAACACTTCGGCGAAGGCGAGCGTCACCAGCGCAAAGTAGGAGCTGCGCAATCCCGCGCGGAAGGCAAGCCCGCCGATGATACCGCCGACCGCAGCGCCGGCTGCAATGCCGGCGAGAAATCCGATCCAGGCATTGACGCCGTAGTGCACCTGCAGGATGGCGGTGACGTAGGCGCCGGTGCCGAAAAAGGCCGCGTGCCCAAACGAATATTGTCCGCCGTAACCGCCGATGACGTTCCAGCCCTGGCCGGCGAGCGCGATCATTAGCGTTACGACCAGAAAGTTGAGCACGACGTTTGAGTGCACGAGCAACGGCACGGCCGCGAGTGCCGCAACTACGATGACGATAAGAAGCAACCCTCTCATGCGCTGGCTCCGAACAGGCCGCGCGGACGAAAGAGCAGCACCACGATGAAGATCAGAAAAATTCCGACCTGGCCGAGCGACTCACCAAAGAAAAACCCGCCCAGGCTTTCGACAATGCCGATGACGAGACCGCCGATCAGCGCGCCCGGCACCGATCCCATGCCGCCAAGCACGACGATGGTGAAGGCGACCAGCACGAAGGCATTCCCGGCGCTCGGGTTGACGTAGTAAGTTGGAATAAGCAGGCACGCGGCGATGGCGACGCAGGCAGTGCCAAGGCCAAACGTGATGGCGTAGATGTGCGCGACATCGATGCCGGCGAGTTCCGCCCCAAGCTTCTCCTTGGCGACAGCGCGGATCGCCTTGCCGGTGTCGGTCAACGCCATGATCAGCCACAGCACCAGCGCCACCACGAAAACCGCCACGAACGAAATCAGCCGTGCAACCGACAAAAACGTGAAGCCGAAGTTGATCGTCTTGAATGAGTAGGCAAGCTCGATGGTCCGGGTGTCGGCGCGGAACTCGTAGAGCAGCGCATTCTCGATCAGCACGGCAAGGCCAAGCGTCACCAGCAGCATATTGCGGTCGTCGCCATGCGAGGCCGGACCAATGATGAACCGCTGCAACGCGTAGCCGAGCGCGAAGAACCCGGGCGCGAGCAGAAACGTGGCGAGATAGGGATCAAGACCGAGTTTCTGATAAGCCAAGAATGCCGCAAACAATGCCGCGCTCAGTAGCGCGCCATGCGCGAAATTGATGATGTGCAGCACGCCATAGACCAGCGTCAGCCCGAGCGCGACCAGCGCATAGACGGCGCCGGTCATGAGCCCGTTGAGGACTGCGGTAATCAGAATGACGGGTGAGAGCACGGACGCCGATCATGCACTCGTCATTGCGAGGACAGAAGCGACGAAGCAATACCCCGCCCTAACCCTTCCGCGCCTGCGGGGGAGGAGGGGGTGAAGGCGATCTGGATTGCTTCGCTTCGCTCGCAATGACGAGGTGCTCATATCTACGCGGGCAGCGGGAAAACCGCCTTGGCGTTGGCGAATTCCGGCGGCAGGATCACTTTAATGTCGTTGTCGAGCACTTGGGTGTTGACGGGCGCCGCACCCTGGTTCTGGCCGTTGACGAATTTGGTCGGTCCGTACGGCATGATGTGACCTGAAAACGTCGAGTTCGCCAATGCAGCCGCGACCTTGGCGCGATCAACGGAAGCCGCGTGCTCCAGCGCATCGGCGACGAGCTGAACGGCCGTGTAGTTCATGTACAGCTCGTAAGTGAAGAACTGGCCTTTGTCCTCGACCTTTTTCTTCAGCTCCAGCGCCTTGGCACTCTTCGGATTGAACCAGTGATTGCAGTCCATGATGTACTTGGCAGCGTCAGGAAAATCTTTGAGGAATTTGTAGGAAGAGGCGGCGCCGCCGAGTACCGAGTAGATTCCTTTCGGCCGCACATGCTGCTCGAGCATGGTGCGGGCGAGCAGGACGTATTCGTTATAGTAGTCGGCGGGAATGACCAGGTCGGGATTATGCGCCTTGATCTTCAGCACGACATTGTTGAAGTCGCGCGTCGGGGTCGGATGCGGGATGGTTTCAAGTATCTCGAAGCCCTTCGGCGGCAGCTGTGCATTCAGAAGCTTGGCGAGACCGGACCCGAATAGCGAATCTTCGTGCACGATAATGACGGTCTTCGCCGGCTTGCCGGCGGCGTCGTTGAGGACGGACAAATTATCGAGCGCGGTCTTGGCAATGACGCCGAAGCCGGGACCGAAGCGGAAGGTGTTTTTGAGCCCGCGGGTGACAATCGAGTCGGCGACGCCGACGTCGACGACGTAGGGCAAATCGTAGCGCGCCGCGGCCTGACTTACGGCAAGACAAATCGAGGAGGCGTACCCGCCGACGATGCACGGCACCTCGGCAGCGTTCATCTTCTCCACTTCTGCTGTGCCGCCGTCGGGCGTCGATTGCGCGTCACCGAGGATTGGGTCGATCTTGGCGCCGCCAAGCGCCTTGATGCCGCCGGCAGCATTGATCTCATCGACCGCCATGGTCGCGCCGATGCGGCCCTGCTGGCCCGAATACGACAGCGCGCCAGTCACGGGATGGAGAAGCCCGAGCTTCACCGCCGCGCCTTGCGCCCGCGGGACCGATGGCATCGCCAGGCTCCCCGAAGCGGCCGCCGCAGCGCCAAGCGCGGTGGTGGCGAGAAACCGGCGGCGGCTGAATGGCATTTTTTGCTCCGACATGGCTGTCCTCTCCTCGTTTTACGTTAAGACGTCAGCTTTGCGACGTTTCTCGTATTCAAATTCCGGCATCGGACATGAGGGTGCCGGCCCGGCCGTTCTTCCGGACCACCGGCGACCACGACTTCGTTTCCTTCGCGCCGGAACGCACCAAATCCATCTCGAAGGCGTAGCGATCGGGCCGGTAAAGCGCGTGCAGATGTTCGACGGCGCGGCCCGATTGATCGCAAACGACGCGTACGAGTTCGATCAGCGGCGATCCGGCGCGTACGTCGAGCGCATCTGCGACATCAGGCGTAGCCAAACCGGCGCTGATGCGTTGGCGGGCATGCTCGACTTTCACACCGGCTCGCTCCAAAAGCTCAAGCAGCGGGCGTGACGCCAGTTCCTGTCTGGTGAATGTTACTGCGACGCTCTCGGGAACATGCGTGGTCAGATACGAAAACGGCACGCCATCGACGGCGCGCACCCGCACCGATCGCTGCAGCATCTTATCCGGTCCAACACCCAGTGCCTCCGCAACCGCGCCGGCGCCCGCCGCGGGCACGTAGTCGAACGAGAGGAGCTTGACCGCCGTGCGCCGCCCCATGTCGGCAATGTTTGCCAGCACTCCTGAAATATCCGCCGCGATAGGCGCCGGCGCGGCCCGATAAGTCACGCGCGTACCAGCGCCGCGGCGGCGCTCAATGAAGCGCTCGCGGGCAAGCTCGCCAAGCGCGCGCCGCACGGTGACCCGCGACACGCTGTAATAATCCGCTAGCTCATGTTCGGTGAGGAGCCTCGTTCCAAAGCCCAAAGCGCCGCTGAGAATGCGGTCGCGCAGGATAAGGTAAACTTGCTTTGCCTTCGCTTCGCCGAGCCAGTCGCGCAAGTTGATCTCCCGATCGAACGCCGCCCGGCAGCGGTCGCTTTACTTGGTATTCTTTAGCGTACAATATTGGCTTCAACCTCCGCAAGCCCTCGGCCCGAAGCGTATTGCATGAGCCAAGCCCAAACCCTCGTCGACAAGCTGTGGTCGGCCCACGAAATCGCGCAGCGCGAGGACGGCGCCGCGTTGTTGTGGGTCGACCGCCATTACGTCCACGAAGGCTCCTTCCTCGCCTTCACGCAGATGAAGGAGCGCGGTGGTTCGGTCGCCGAGCCCGGCCTCACTTTCGGCACGGCGGATCATTATGTGCCGACCCGGCGTAACCGTCCGATCGCCGATCCCTCGATTGCGGCCATGGTCTCGGATTTCGCGGCCAACGCCGCCGCCAGCCACATCAGCAACTTTGGCCTCGGCGATCCGCGCCAGGGCATCGTGCATGTCGTTGGGCCTGAACAGGGCCTGACGCTTCCTGGCCTGCTCATCGTGTGCGGCGACAGCCACACGTCGACACATGGCGCTTTCGGCGCTTACGCCTTCGGCATCGGCGCCTCCGAGGTCGCGCACGTCCTGATGACGCAGACAATCTGGCAAAAGAGACCGAAGCGCATGCGCGTCACGGTGAGCGGCAAGACTATCGCCGGCGTTGCCGCCAAGGATATCGCGCTCGCGATCATCGCGCATATTGGCGCTGACGGTGCGCAGGGACACGCCATCGAATATGCCGGCAGCGCCATTACCGCGCTGTCGATGGAAGGCCGCCTGACCTTATGCAACTTGTCGATCGAGGCCGGCGGCCGCACCGGCATGGTTGCACCCGACGCGACTACGTTCGCTTATCTCGAGGGCCGGCCGTACGCGCCTAAGGGGGCGGCGTTCGATCATGCTGTCGATGACTGGTCCGCACTCGTCTCCGACAAAGACGCAGTCTTCGACCGCGAGGTCACGCTTGATGCCGGCGCGATCGCGCCGATCGTCACCTGGGGCACAACGCCGGACGATGCTTTACCGATCGACGGCACCGTGCCCGACCCGGCGCGCGAGCGCGACCCGGTGCGCGCGAACTACGTGCGCGACGCACTCGACTACATGGGTATTACGCCGGGCAAAAAACTCACCGACATTACCATCGACCGCGTGTTCATTGGCTCCTGCACCAATTCGCGCATCGAGGATTTGCGCGCCGCGGCGGCGGTGCTCGCCGGCCGCGTCAGTAAAGTGCCTGGTCTCGTTTCGCCGGGCTCATCGGTAGTCAAGCGGCAGGCGGAAGAGGAAGGACTCGATCGCATTTTCCGCGAAGCTGGATTGGAATGGGCCGATTCAGGCTGCTCGATGTGTGTCGGCATCAACGGTGATGTCGTGCCGCCCGGCGAGCGCTGCGCTTCGACCACCAACCGCAATTTCCGTGGCAGGCAAGGCCCGGGAGCGCGCACGCATCTGATGTCGCCCGCGATGGTCGCTGCTGCCGCAGTCTCCGGGCACCTTGCCGACGCGCGGCCGTTCCTCGCCGGCCGCAAGCAATAAGGTCTTAAGCCGATGGAGCAATTTGTTCGTCTCACCGACAAAGCCTGTCCGCTGCTTTTGTCCAACGTCAACACCGACATGATCCTGCCGGCGCGGTATCTGAAGCTGCCGCGCACGCCCGAACTCGGCGAAACGCTGTTTTACGACCTGCGGCGCGACGCGCAGGGCAACAAGAGACCGGACTTCCTGCTCAATCAGCCAGCCTGGCGCGACGCCAAGATTCTCGTGGCCGGGCGCAACTTCGGCGGCGGCTCTTCCCGCGAGGCCGCCGTCTACGCGCTCTACGAAGCCGGCATCCGCTGCGTGATCGCCTCCTCCTTCGGCGACATTTTCGCGCAGAACTCGGTGAAGAACGGTCTGCTGACCGCGGTGCTTTCCGAGCCGGAGGTTCAGGAACTCGGCGCCGCCATTGCCGCCGATCCGGAGCTTCCCGTCACGGTCGACCTCGGGCAACAAACGATTCTGCGCGGCAACCGGAGCTTCACCTTCACCATCGATCCGGTGAGCCGCAATCAGTTACTCAACGGCTGGGATGACATCGACATGACGCAGAGCTACCGCGACCGGATCGCTGCCTTCAAATCCGCCGACCGCGAACGGCGGCCATGGGCGGGGCCGCCGTCATAGCGTTGCGTTTTTGCTAGTGGAGCCAATAGAGACGTCCTTCGCGCGATTAGGCTTCGATCAGCGCCTTGAGCGCTCGCCTGCTTCGTCAGACCTCAAGCCAGGCGTGACGCACTTTGGCGTCAGCGTTCAGTTCGGCGGGCGTCCCCTCGAACACCATCCTGCCGTGGCCCATCACGTACACCCGATGCGAGATGCGCAAGGCAATGGTGAGCCTCTGCTCGACCAAGAGGATGGAGATATGGCGTTCAGCGATGCTCTGCAGCAGCTCGGCAACGCGCTCCACCATCTGCGGCGCGAGTCCCTCGGTCGGCTCGTCGATCATGATGAGATCGGGATCGCCCATCAGGGTTCGGCAGATCGTTAGCATCTGCTGTTCACCGCCGGAGAGCACGCCAGCGGGCGTCTTCGCGCGTTCCTCGAGCCTGGGGAACAGGCGATAGGTGTCATCAAAACCCCATCGCACCGCTTTGTTCTCTGTCTTGACACCGAGGATCAGGTTCTGCGCGACGGTCAGCGTCGGAAAGATCGCGCGATCTTCGGGGACGTAGCCGAGGCCGCGATGCGCGATCTCGTACGGCTTCAGGCCGGCGATGCCTTCTCCCTTGAAGGTGATCGAACCCCGCGGCGGCACATCGCCCATGATGGCCTTCAACGTCGTCGAGCGGCCGACGCCATTGCGGCCGAGGATGCTGACGATCTCGCCCGGACCCACGCTCAGCGAGACACCCTGCAGGATATGGCTCTTGCCGTAATAGGCATGCAGATCGTGGACATCGAGCATCATGCCGCGGTGCCCAGATAAGCCGCCTGCACCGCGCTGTCCTGTTTGATCCGCGCCGGAACGTCGCTGGCGATGACCTGCCCGTACACCAGTACGGAAATCCGGTCGGCAAGGTCGAACACGACACCCATGTCGTGCTCGATCATGATCAAGGTGCGGCCCGTGCTGACTTTGCGGATCAGCGCGACCGCACGCTCGGCCTCGGCCACGCTCATCCCCGCGCTTGGCTCATCGAGCAGGATGATCCCGGCCCCGCCCGCGATGGTGATACCGATCTCAAGCGCGCGTTGCTCGGCGTAGCTCAACACGCCGGCCTGAACGCGGCGGCGTCCGGTCAAGTCGATTGCTTCGAGAATCGTTTCGGTCCGCTCGCGCGCATCGGCGAGACCTTCGATGCCGCGCCAGAATGCATATCTGTACCCGAGCGACCAGAGCACCGCGCAGCGGACGTTTTCCCACACCGAAAGCCGCGGAAAGATATTTGTGACCTGGAAGCTGCGGGAAAGACCGCGCCGGTTGATCTGGTACGGCGGCAGCCCGGTGACGTCCTCGCCCTCGAGTCTCACCGCGCCGGAGGTCGGGCTAAGAAGGCCGCTAATCAAGTTGAACAGAGTGGATTTTCCAGCACCGTTCGGCCCGATGATGGCGTGGCGTTCGCCAGCTGGGACGGTCATGCTCACGCCGCGAATGATCTCCGTAGCCCCAAAATTCTTGCGCACGTCGATCAGCTCGATCGCGGGCGCTGTCATTTCGCTGTCTCGACGCCATGCGCATGCGCGAATGCGTCATGCCAAGCCGCGCCGATGAGCGGCCAGGTCAGGCGGAACAGTCCAAACCCGCCGGCGACAAGCGCTGCGGCGGCGATCCATGGCATCGTGCTCGCGCTGTCGAGGGTAATGTGGAAAACGGAGATCGTGGTCCCCTCGGATGCCTTGACGCTGAGATGATACGTCATCTCGATCATGAGGATCACACCCGCAAGCAGCGCGAGCGCCGGGACCAGGGCGATCAGATACGCACGTGCGAGCTGCAGCATCGGTCCGTAAGCACGGGCCCGCCACAGCGGCGCGTGCATCAACAACAGCCCGGCGATGCCATTTGGCGCGAAGGTCACCATACCGATGAACAACAGGCCGAAATAGAGCTGCCACACGTCGGTCACGTCACTGAGCATCACCTCGAGCCAAGTGACAAGGACCGCGCCGATCACCGGACCCATGAAATTTCCAATGCCACCGATATAAGCCGCGAGCAGCACGAGACCGGATTGTCCCGCGCCGACCTCAGAGGAATTGACGAGTTCGAAATTGATGGCCGCAAGCGCACCGGCGACGCCGGCGAACAGCCCCGCCAGAGAAAACGCGATGTAACGCACCGTCCGCGGATTGTAGCCGATGAACTGTGCGCGCTCGGGATTCTCGCGCACCGCGTTGCACATGCGACCGAATGGAGTCTGCCTGAGCGCATACATTGCGACCATGCAGAGGAGGCACCACGCCGCTATCAGATAGTAGACCTGCATCTGGGGACCGAAATGAAAACCGAACACAGGCAACAGTTTGGTGCGGTTGGTGCTCACACCCTCCTCGCCGCCGAAGAAGCCACGCAGGATCAGTGAGCTCGAAGCGACGAGCTCGCCCAGACCGAGCGAGATCATGGCGAATACGGTGCCGGCGCGCCGGGTCGAAACCGACCCAAAGACGATGCCGAACAACAAACCGCTGAATCCGCCAACCAGTGGAATGAGCGGCAGCGGCACCGGAAGCGCGTCACGGATCACAGTGTTCATGGCATGCACAGCCAGGAATCCACCGAGCCCGTAGTAGACGGCGTGACCGAACGAGAGCAGGCCGGTTTCGCCGAGCAGCATGTTGTATGAGAGCGCGAACACAATCATGATGCCCATGAGGCTGAGCATCGTGAGCGCGCTCCCGGTCGTGAAAATCGCCGGCAGGATCGCGAACACGACGGCGAGTGCGAGCCACGGCGCCGCGAGCCGCGCGAGCGCCGCGGTGCCGGCCGGCCACGCGCCATTGCGCGCCGACACGTTTGCCACATCGCTCACTGCGTTAGTCAATGTTCACGCGTTCCCATAAGGCCGGTCGGCCGGAAAATCAAAATCAGCACCAGCAGCAGGTAGGGAATGATCGGGGCGATCTCCGCCACCGTCACGTTCCACAAATCGAACAACGCGCCGCCGGTCGGGGGAGCGACGCCGATACCGCCCAGCACATCGGCGACCGAAAGGTTGATGGAGACCGCGAACGTCTGCACGAGCCCGATCAGCAGCGAGGCCACGAAGGCACCGGCGAGCGAGCCGAGCCCGCCGACCACGACGACGACGAACAGGATCGGGCCAAGCGCCGCCGCCATATTCGACTGGGTGACCAAAGCCGGTCCAGCAATCACGCCGGCGACCGCTGCAAGTCCGGTGCCGACACCAAATACCAGCATGAACACTCTCGGCACGTTATGGCCAAGCATGGCGACCATGCGGGCGTGCGTCAGCGAGGCTTGTATGATGAGCCCAACGCGGGTGCGCGTCAGCACCGCGAACAGCACCACGAAAATCGCGACCGCGGTCAACAGCTCGAACATTTTGTAGGCGGGATAGTTGGTCGAGAACACCGTGAAGGCGCTGAAGTCGAGGGATGCCGGCACGCGATAATCCGCCGGAGCCTTGCCCCAGATCATCTGCACAACTTCTTCGATGACGAAGGCGAGCCCGAACGTGAACAGCAGTTCGGCGACCGGGCCGTGCCGGTGCACGTAGCGCAGGCCGTAGCGTTCAACGAGCGCTCCGATGCCGCCGACCAGCACCGGCGCGATGAAAAGAGCCGGCCAAAAGCCGAGCATCTTGCCGATCTGGAAGCCAAAGAACGCGCCCAGCATGTAGAAACTTGCATGCGCGAAATTGAGCACGCCCATCATGCTGAAAATCAGCGTAAGGCCGCTCGCCATCAAAAACAGCAGCATGCCATAAAGCACGCCGTTCAGCGCCGATATGGTGACGAGCTCCAGCACCCCCGGCCGGCTGTTAAGTTCAGCTCGGCCGATTCATCTTGCAGCTGGTGGGAAGGATGGTGTCCTGCGTGTCGATCTTGCCCGTCGTCTTCCAGCCCCAGCCGGTGTTTTCCTCGTCAAACGGCTGATCCTTGCTGATGGGACCGAGGTTCGCGATGTACATTGGCTGGAAGAACTGGTGATCGTCGGCTCGCATGAAACCATTGCCGCCATCGTAGACCGAGACTTTCATGCCGGCGAGCGCAGCCGCTATTTTGGTCGGCTCGACCGACTTCGCCTCCTCGGCTGCCTTGACGAACATGCGTATCTCGTTGACAGCCCGCGGGTAGAACAGTGTCACTCCGACTTTGGCGCGGAACGCCTTCTCGAACTCCTGGGCCGGCGCATACGGTTCGTTTGAAACGCCCTCGGCGATGGCAAACACGCGATCTGGAAGATTAGCCTGTTTGATCGCCGTCGGACCGCCGGTCCCGCCCGCGTAGTAAGTGTACCAGTCAACCTGCAGTCCGGCGTCCGCCGCGGCCTTCAGCAACAAGGCAAAATCCTGACCCCAGTTGCCGGTGATGACGCTGTCAGCGCCGGAGGCCTTGATCTTGGCGATGTACGGCGAGAAGTCAGTGACCTTGAGCAGGGGATGCACTTCGTCGCCGACGATCTCGATGTCCGGCCGTTTGACGCCGAGCATCTTGCGCGCCTCGCTGCGCACGGCCTGGCCGAACGAGTAATCCTGATTGATCAAATAGACTTTCTTGATGTTGGCCCGGGTCTTCATGTAGTTGGTAAGGGCCGCCATCTTGATGTCGGAGTTCGCATCCCAGCGAAAATGCCAGTAAGTGCATTTGTCGTTGGTCAATACCGGATCGACCGCCGCATAATTGAAGAACAGCACTTCCTTGCCGGGGTTGCGGTCATTGTATTTCGTCACGAAGTCCGAGATCGCGGCCGCGAATGCCGAGCCGTTGCCCTGGGTGACGAAGCGGATACCGGAATCGATCGCCTTCTGCACTTGGACCAGCGTTTCCTGGGCATTGAGCTTGTTGTCGTAGGCAACGATTTCGAGCTTCCGGCCGGCAATGCCGCCGTGCGCATTGGTCCAGTCGGCCAGATACTGAAAGGTCTTGAGGCCTACCTCGCCGATACTCGCCCCGCCGCCGGACAACGGGTCAACGTAGGCGATCTTGACGGTATCCTCCGCCGCAGCGGGCATCACCGCGACGACGGCGGCCGCGGTGGCGCAAAGCATAGCTATGACGCGCGATGTCATGGATGATCTCCTCCCAGTTTATCTGATCCTTACGCCAACCGGCGCTGTTACCGCATACAATGCCGTGGGGTGCTGTTCGTCAAGAACCTTCAAAGCGCCCAGACGCTGGCGAGCGCGGCGCGGCGGAAGCGGTCCCTGGGGTAGGCGCCGATTTGACCCCGAAGGCCGCAATCGCAGCCTGGCACTGCCGTATCATTTGTGCTGGTGATGCGGCGCGTGCTGATAGTGCAAGCGCAATAAGTCAATGCCGTAGTCGTTCCCGTTCGGGGTGCGCACGATGGTATGGACGTGGAATTTCGCCGGCTCGGGATTGGTCAAGAACACGCCGGCGTGGTGGTCGAACTCGATGAAAACCACCGGGCTCTGTATCCGATAGTAGAACGGACTGTTCTCATCGAACCCGCCGATCCAGCAGAAGTGCGTGTCGGCTAGATGCCGTTCGACTTCGGCAAGCCGCGCCGTCGACGGACCGGACGGCAGCGGCGCGACATAGGCGGCGACAAGGTCCATCAGATCGCGCCGCTGCAGCGCCGACAGATCGGAGACGCGCAACCCTTCATAAGGCACAATGCGGTTGTCCTGATAAGCGCCGCCGAGATGTAGATTGTCGGCGAAGTGGCGCCGGTCGGGCGGCAGATCGCCGCCCATCATGGAATGCGCGACGATCGCCCGGGTCTGTTGCTGCGGCGACAACGAACGCATCAGCTTTAATCCGGCACGCTCTTCATCCTCGAACAGGCGGATGCCGGCAAACGGCCCGGTGTCGGCATAGTTCGGCTCGGCGCCAAAGAAGCACGGCGTCAGCACCATTTGCCGGCCGATCACGAAACAGTTGAGGCACAGATGGTGGCCGAAGAGTTGCCACCCCCATGGATCGGATTCCGACGGATCGCCAAACAGACAAAAGATGTAGGCCCATTCACCGAGCACCTGCGGCCCACCGACCAGATCGCCGAGAAATTGGTTGAGTCGCATCACGTCGCGCGTCACGTCGTAGCCTTTACCGCTCAGGCTCGCGCGCACGACTGCCATGACCGCCGCCTGGATTGTAGCGTCGACCTCATCTAGCCGAAGGCCGTGGTGCTCGACGTACAGCTCGGTATTTTGCCAGTGCCGCCAAAATTGAGAGTCCATAGGAAAAGAGGTGGCGCTGCGTTGCGCCGGCGTCAGACGTTGCAGCAATTCCTTCACGGCGGCGACCATTGCCGGCGTCGGCGCTTCTTCTGCCTGCAGCGAAAACAAGTCCGGCTGGACATGTCCGTCGGTCGTCAATCCGGCAAACGGCGCCGCACCCAGTTTCGCCCAGGTAGCAAACAAATCCTTGGCGCGCGGATTCTGCATCCGCGCTGCCGCATGCGCGCGCGGCGTTGGGCCCGCGATGTTGCTTCGTCCCGCCGCTGGGACAAAGGGATGATAGTCGCTGTCGCTCATATGACCTCGCAGGGGCTAACGGCCTCGCATACTCAAAGCGTTCGTTTCGCAAAACGGCCGCGGCCCACCGCGTTGTCTTGCAGATTCTTATCGCGCAAAACGAATAATCCGCGCGACATCACATGCACGATCGCACCGCGAAAATTCCAGCCCTCGTAGATCGAATAGCCAGCGCTCGAAACCACATTGTCGCGATCGAGCCGCCAGGCTTGGTCAAGGTCGACGAAGGTGAGGTCGGCGTCATAGCCAACCGCGATGGAGCCTTTCGACTTACCGAGCCCCATCAGCCGCGCCGGCGCGGTCGCCGAAACCTCCGCTACACGCTCAAGCGGCATGCCTCGTTTGTGATGACCCTCGGTCAACAATACCGGCAGAAGCGATTCCAAGCCCGGGCAACCCGGCGACGCGTTCCAGATGCCGCCTTTCTTTGACGTAATCTCGCGGTGCACGTGGTCTGTTGCGACCGTATCAATGTCGCCAGCCAACAAGGCCTGCCATAGCGCTTGCCGATCCGACGACTCGCGCAGCGGCGGATTGATTTTGCCGACATCGCCGCCCGCCCACGAGATATCGTGCGTCAGATAGTGAGGGCAGGTTTCGATATGAATCGTTGCGCCGCATCGGCGATGACGAAGCGCCGCTGCTAATGCCGCCGCTGACGATGTATGGACGACATAAAGTGGGGCTCCGGCGATATCCGCCACATAGGCTGCGCGCTGTACAGCGTCCGCCTCGACAAAGGGCGGCCGCGTGGCGTTCCACGTAGCCAAACCTCCGCTACCATCGGGATCCTTTTTCTTCAGACGATCGCGCAGCACCCACGCGATCTCGATGGTCTCCGGGTGCGGACAGACCATTCCGCCGGACGCCGCCGCCGCCTCGCAGAGCCGAAACAGAAACCCGTCGTCGATGTCCGGCAGACCAAGCCGTGCCCCCTCCCCACCCCGATTGTTCATAAAAATCTTGAAGCTCGGCACGCCATAATCCCTCACGTAGCCCGGCACGCCGGCGAGCTGGGCCTCCGTCGAAATAATGAAATGATAACTGAAATCGATCCGGGCGCCGGCCTGCGTGACCGAAACGACATCGTCGAAGATTGTCTCAAACGGCTCCGTCGTCATCAAATAAGGAATGAAGCAGGTGACGCCGCCTTTTGCGGCGGCCGCGGTTTCACGATCCGCGTCCATAGGTACGCGCGGGCGCGCGATATCACTGCCGTGGCCGAGATGAAGATGAACGTCGACGACGCCGGGAAAAATCACGAGACCGCGCGCGGAAATTTCCGATTGCGCCACGAGCCTTTCACCGGGGGCGGCAATCGCCGCAATGCGCCCATCGCGGATTGCGATATCGCACGGCGTTTGGCCATGCGCCGGGAGGATGGCTTCGCCGTTGCGTATCACCACATCGAAATCGGACATGAAGCAGCGCCCGACTAGGCCGCAGCCTTCAGGCCGCCAAGCACGGCCAGCGCTTCGTCCGTCGATGTGACGTCGGCATATTTCGAGGCCATGTCGAAGAGATTGACGGCGTGCGACGTCGCGCTGCGATCATAGACCGCGTCATACGGCACGAGGACGCGAAAGTTATAGGCAAAGCCGTCGACCACGCTGCCGCGCACGCATCCGCTCGTCGTGCAGCCGGTGACCACGATGCTGTCGGCGCCCGCATTGATCAGATAACTCGCCAGCGGCGTACCGAAAAACGCGCTGGGATGTTTCTTCGGCAGCAGAATATCGCCTTCGCGGGGCGCGACCTCGGCAACGAACTCGTAGCCTTTCTGGCTGATGTTCATGATCGCGGGCACTTTGTCGGACAGCCGGCCCTGGTCGAAGCTCTGTTTGGGCGACACGTAAGGGTACATCACCGGCCAGTCGTTGTTGCGGAACATCGCCAGAAGCCGCTCGATCTGTTTCACCGCCGACCAGCCCACTTCCCCGCACGCGGTCGGAAACTCCCTGATCGCCTCCCAGAACGGCCGCGATACCGTGCCGACGGTGCGGTATTGCACATCGATGATCAGCAGCGCGGGCCGCTTGCCCAATCCGGTCGGACGGCCAAAGCCAGCGGCGTTGTAAGCTTTCTGCTCATCTTCCGAGATGATCCCGTCCCAAGGTTTGCTCATGGCGCGATCTCAACTCTCGACTTGATAACGGCGTTCCAGTTCATCCCACACGTCTTTGGCGACAGCCTTTTGCCGTTCTTCAAATGTCGCGAGGTGCTGCGCGACCGCCGCCAGTGAGCCGTCTTTGCTGAGCGCACCCAGCACCTCATAGCTCGCCTTCAGTGCGGCCTGAAGCACCGCGTTGGCATAAAGCACAATCGAGTAGCCGTACTCCTTGAGTTTCTCTCGACCAGGCTCCGGCGTCTTGCCGCCGAACACCATGTTCGCCACCTGGGGCACGCGAATTTCTTTCGGAATGCGCGAAAGCTCCACAAGATCGGTCGGCGCCTCGACGAACGTGACATCGGCGCCGGCTTCGGCAAAGGCAAGCGCGCGCTCGATCGCGCGGTCGAGCCCGTCGATCGCCCGCGCGTCAGTGCGCGCAATGATCTGCAGCGAACTATCGCGGCGCGTATCCACCGCCGCTTTGATTTTCGGCAGCATGTCGCGCAACGGAATGACTTCCTTGCCGGCAAAATGGCCGCACTTTTTCGGAAAAACCTGATCCTCGATCTGGATCGCGGCCGCGCCGGCGCGCTCAAGTGAGCGAACCGTCCGCACCATGTTAACGGCGTTGCCGAACCCGGTATCGGCGTCGACAATGAGCGGAATTGAAACGGTGTCTGCGATGCGGGCGACAGTGTCCGCGACTTCGCTCAAGGTGGTGAGGCCGATGTCCGGCGCCCCCAACAGCATGTTGGCGATGCCGGCCCCGGTGACATAAACGGCTTCAAAACCGGTCGCCTCGACCACGCGCGCAAACAGGGCGTTCGCCGCACCCGGGACGATTACGGCGTCCCGTCGCGACATGATCTTTTTCAGATTTTCGGTCGGGTGCACTGCTTGAGTTTTTTAACCGGGCCGCCGCCGACAGTATACAGCCAGGTGCTTTCCAGCAAGTAACGTCGCCGCGGCGTTACGAGCGCGCCCCAGTGTAGATTTTTGGCATGTAGTGCTCCTGGTAGTAGGCGGCGATTTCATCGCTGGTCGTCAACCAAACGCCGGAGTGCCGAGAAATATAATTCAGAGCCTTATCCAGATATTTTTGCCGGAACGGCTGATTGATGATGAACGGGTGGAGGCAAAGCGCCATGACGCGTCCCGATTTCTTGCCGTCGCTGAACAGCTGATCGAACTGATCGACCACGGTCTGATAGAAATCCTGGCCCGACATGCCCTTGCCGACGAACATGGTCACGTCGTTCAGTTCAATGGAATAAGGCACCGACATCATACCGGGGATCTTGAGCGGAAACGGCTGGTCGTCGGAACACCAGTCCAGCACGTAGTTCAGTCCAAGTTCCTTCAGCAGCCGCGGGGTTTCAAACGTCTCCGTCAACGCCGGACCTAGCCAGCCCTTGATCTGCTGGCCGGTCGATTGCGACGTGATGCTGACGATCTCTTTCAGATATTTTCGCTCGGCCTCGACATCCATGCCGGACTGAAACATTGAGTTGTTCTTGCCGTGCGCCATCCAGGCCCAGTTGCGCTCCTTTCCGGCTTCGATGATTTGCGGATAATGTTTGCAGCAATCGGCGTTCAGCAAAACCGAAGCTCGCATGCGATATTTGTCCAGCACGTCCATCATGCGCCAAATGCCGACCCGCACGGCGTAATCGCGCCAGCCGTAGTTGAGCGGGTCCGGCGTCAGCATGCTGGTTCCGGCAAAAATGCTGGTCGATGGCTTGTCCACCTCATAGTGCTCGACATTCAGCCCGACATAGAACGCCACACGCGCGTTCTTCGGCCACTTCAGCGCCGGCCGCGAAACGATGGGTGAATAGTCGTAGAGCTGATTATCCATGATCTCCTCTGAACTTCCCCGGCTGACGCGACGTGCAACCATGAACGCAATCCGGTCATGAGGCCGATTGCAAGCGCAAATGGCCCGTTCGCAGCGTGATTTTTGATCGAACCTCGCGCCGGTTAAAATCCGACGCCGAGCATTGGCAACAGCCGCTGTAAAATTGAAGCGAGACAGACCAATACGACGAGGATTTTCAGCAAATTCGCCAGCCGCCGGTCGCGCACGAACCGGTCGATCACCCAGAACAGGATCGCGCCGACGACGACGGTAATGAGCACATGGATCAAGACTAGAATCATATCGACCTCGCCAGTTCCAGACCGCGGCAATAATTCTAACGGTTCGTCGCAACGGTGCGAAGGCAACGCCGGCCCGCGGCACAATGTTTATTTCAACAGGCCGTCAAGCAAAGCTTTGTGAAAGTCGCCGGGCGCCTGAATTTGCGGCGCATGGCCCAGATCGGGGAACTCGACAAGCTTGGCACGCGGAATGCGTGCGGCGGCGGCCTTTCCAAGGACCGGATAATTGCCGAGCGTGGCGCGTACGTCTGGCGGCGCCCGATTCTTGCCGATCGCCGTCGTGTCCTTGTCGCCAATCATCAGCAGCACGGGGACTGAAATCTTTTCGAATTCGTAGAACACCGGCTGCGTATAAATCATGTCGTAGAGCAACGCCGAATTCCAGGCGACAATGTCGCGGCCCGGACCGCGGTACATGCCGGCCAGCATCTGCACCCAGCGCTCATATTTCGCATCCCAGTTGCCGACATAGTAGGTCGTGCGCTCGTAATCGCGAATGCTGTCGGCGGTGGTCTTGAGGTCTTGCTGGTACCACGCATCGACGCTCTGCCAGGGCACGCCCTTGGCTTTCCAGTCTTCAAGCCCGATCGGATCGACCAGCACCAGCTGATCCAGATCATCGGGATACATCAGCGCATAGCGGACCCCGATCATGCCGCCGGTCGAATGGCCGATCATCGTTGCACGGCTGATGCCAAGAGACGCCAGCAGGTCGCGGGTGTTGCCGGCGAGCTGCTGGAAAGTGAATTGATAGTGCTTAGGCTTGCTCGATTTGCAAAAGCCGATCTGATCGGGGGCAATCACCCGATAACCCGCCGCACTCAGGACGGCGATCGTGTCCTGCCAGGTCGCAGAACAAAAATTCTTGCCGTGGAGCAGGACGGCGACCTTACCGTTCGGCGCTGCCGCCTTCACGTCCATGTAGGCCATTTCGAGGGTCTCGCCCTGCGAGGTGAACGAGAACCGCGACACCGGCCAAGGATATTCAAAGCCTTCCAATCTCGGCCCGTAACGCGCGCCGTCGTCGGCGGCGGGCGCAGCAGAGATCAGGCCTACGGCAATGGCGCCGGCGAAGTTCAACACATTGAGAGCGCGAAGAAGCATAATTTACTTTCCCTCCCAAACCCGCGACAGCATGCGCGATAGAGGAAATCGCGAGAAACGTTGCAGCTCCAGTTGGCGGAGAGAGCATCCCTCCGGCGACGAAGAAGTCTAATTATTCTTTTCGATACCCATAATCTTGATCACGCTGGCGAACGTCTCGTGCTCCTTCTGGAACATCGCCTTGATTTGGTCTTCGGTCATTCCGCCCGGGACAATACCCAGACTTGCCAAGCGCTGTACAACCTCTTCCTTTTTGACGAACGCCGAGACCTCGGTCCTGATCGCTGTGACGATGGATGCCGGCGTCCCGGCTGGCGCCAGAAAGCCGTTCCAGGAATTCGATTCGAAGCCAGGCACGGTTTCCGCAACTGTCGGCAGGTCGGGCGCGCCGGCAAGTCGCTTTGGCGTGCTCACCGCAATCAAGCGGATCTGGTCATTGTTGGCGAGCGGCAATAGCGAGGACGCGTTTCCGAAATAGACGTCTGTAACACCGCCCATAAGATCGGAAATCGCTTGCGGCTCGGCCCGCGCCGGCACTTTTACAAGATCGACGCCGGTTATGTTGAACAGCCGCACCGGCAGGAACTCGCTCAGGTTTTGGACGCCGGCGGTGGAGAAGTTCAACTTGCCGGGGTTCGCTTTCGCATAGGCGAGGAATTCCGCCAGATTGGTCGCCGGCAAGCTGCGCTTGATCGCCATGACCTGCGCGCCGGTGCCCACATTGGTGATCGGCACCAATTGCTTCATGGGATCGAAAGCGATGTTTTGCACCTGCGGCGTAAGCGTGATCATCGACGATGCGCAAAACAGCAAGGTGTAGCCGTCAGGCTGAGCTTGCACGACCTCTCTGACGCCCAGCACGCCGCCGGGACTGGGCCGATTTTCGACGATGAAATTTTGGCCGAACTTCTGCGATAAGTCCTTCGCCGCGAGGCGGGCCATCATGTCGGTATTGCCGCCGGCGCCAAACGGCACGACGATCGTTACCGGCCGGGTCGGCCAATTCTCCGCAAGCGCCGGCAGGTTCAGCAAGCCGACCGTCAGAAGAACCGGACAAAGCGCTTTCAAGTGCAATTTGCGTATCATCGTTGTCATCCCTGAGCTGAGCCGCTCCGACAGCACGCAAGATTGATGCCGTGCATAGCGTTGCGTTCCGCTGCACGATCTTGATATTCTCGTCACCGCATGCGGCCGGCTCTGCCTGCATCGCAAGAGAATCAACATCTCGACCGTGCTCTTTGGTCAAAAACTCGGCGTCAAAAGAAGTCGACGACGGCATTTGGCTCGCCAGCTTCATGCACTATGATTTAGGCTATTTCGACCTGGAGCAGAAAGCCCTGCAACCCCTCGACAACCCGTTCGGCACAAGGTTGTCACCCATGTCTTAGGTACGCTCCGTTACCTATGTCTCCGGGCCGGACATTTTTTAGCTTGGCGGAGAGGGAGGGATTCGAACCCCCGATACGGTTGCCCGTATGCCGCATTTCGAGTGCGGTGCATTCAACCACTCTGCCACCTCTCCGCAGAACCGAGGCTGGGCTTGAGCGTCGCGCGTGTATTTAGAGCATGGCGCGCGAAAGTGAAAGCCGGTTTCCCGCCTTCGCGAAAACCGCTTCGGCGGGGCAAGGAAGGCCCACAACCGGCTGTTAAGGGTCGCCGGCGAAAACCCGCCGGATACTCGTCAGTCGCGCGGCCTGCGCAGCAGCACCAGATTGGCGAGCAGCGACGCCACCGCGCCGGCGCAAATGAGCGCGCTCATCGGCCGTGGCGTGCCATCGGCGAACCAGCCGATCGCCGCGCTGGTGAGTGCGCCGGCGCCAAATTGCAGTGCGCCGGCGAGCGCGGCACCTGCTCCGGCGCGGTTCTGCGCCACCGCGAGCGCGCCGGAAATGGCGTTGGACGCGACGATGGTGAGCAGCGCCAGCACCACAAATAACGGCAGCGCGATACCGGCCACGCCGCCGAAGCCGCTTAAACCTGTCGCCAAGAGAACAACGCCACCGGCGGCGCCGATGGTGCAGGCGATGCGCAAGAGCCGGTCGGCGCCGCGCCGCACCACGATCCGGCTGTTGGTGTAGCTCGCGGTGATCATACCGATCATGTTCACGCCGAACAGGAAACCGTAATATTGCGGCGGCACGCCGAAATATTCGATGTAGACAAACGGTGAGCCGGCGATGAAGGCGAACAGGCAGCAAAAATAAAGCGTGGAACAGGTGACGTAACCGACATAGCGGCGGTTGCGGAACAGCTCGAAATAGCCGAGCAGCATCGTGAGCGGATTGGTTTGGCTGCGGCGCGCGTCGCCAAGCGTTTCCGGCAGCGCGAGCGCCGCGAACAGCGCCAACACGCCGAAGCCGACCAGCACCCAAAAGATCGCGCGCCAATCGAGCCAGAGCAGCACCTGGCCGCCGATCAGCGGCGCCACCACCGGCGCCGACGCCGTCACCAGCATGTTGAGCGACAAGATGCGCGCACTCTGATTGCGATCGTAGAGATCGCGGACCATAGCCTGCACGATGGTGGGCACGACCGAACCGCCGAACGCCTGGACAAACCGCGAGGCGACGATCGCCTGCATGGTGGTCGCCTCGGCGCACGCTACCGACGCGATGATGTAAAGGACGAGACCGGCGATCAGCGGACGCTTGCGTCCGAAGCGGTCGGACAGCGGCCCGAGCAGCAACTGGCCGACGCCAAAGCCGATGAAGAAGGCGGAAAGCGTGAATAATGTCTGCGCCTCGTCTGCCGCGAGCGCCTGGCGCAGCATCGGCAAGGCCGGCAGATAGATATCGATCGAGAGCGGCGCGATCGCCGAGAGGAATCCAAAAATAAAAATCCGGCCATTCGGGCCGATCATCAGTCGGGGCATTTCAGAGCCAGATTGCGCGAATTATAATAGATGGCGACAGGCGCGACACAAGGGCGCCGGCTTAAGTCCACGTTGTTATCGTTCCAGCCCGAAGAAACGCCGACGCGCGGGAAGACGCCATGATCGAAACCGATGTGCTCATTGTCGGCGGCAGTCTGGTCGGACTTTCTGCCGCGACGTGCCTCGCCTGGCACGGGGTGCCGACATTGTCGGTCGAGCGTCATGACGGTACCGCGATTTACCCGCGCGCCGGGCATTTTCATCTTCGGACGCTGGAAGTGCTGCGTTCGGTCGGTCTTGAAACTCGCGTCCGCGCGACCTCCGAGGAACAGTTCGATCCCGATGGCGGCATCAACGCGGTGGAGTCACTGGCCGGCAACGAAATCGCGACCTACATCGCCAATCTCAACGAAGGCGTCGCCGCGATCAGCCCGTCCACGCGGCTGTTCATGACGCAGCAAAGCCTCGAACCGCTCATTCGCACGCGCGCCGAGGAATTGGGCGCGAAGCTCCGCTATGCCACCGAGCTGGTGTCGTTCGAACAGGATTCCAGCGGTGTCACCGGACACATCCGCAACGTGACGACCGGAGCGACGGACATCATTCGCGCCAAATACATGATCGCCGCCGACGGCAACCGCAGCCCGATCCGCGAGCGGCTCGGTATCCGCACCCGCGGCCCCGGCCACCTCGCGGACTGCGTTACGATCTATTTTCACGCCGACTGCGGCGCTGCGCTGCGCGGGCGCAATCTCGGCGTGATTTACGTCTTTAATCCCGATCTCCGCGGCTTCTTCCGGCTGGTGAGGACCGGCGATTCCGGCTTCCTCGCGGTGATGACGCTCGGCGACATGTCAAAGCCCGACGCGCTCAAAGTGGCGCAAGGCATTACCGACAAGCGCTGCGTCGCGTTCGTCCACTCGGCGATCGGCCTGCCCGAGGCGAAAGTCGAGATTGAAGACATCGCATCGTGGCGCGCGGTTGCCGAGGTCGCCGAGCGGTTTACCGAGGGCCGGGTTTTCCTCGTGGGCGACGCGGCGCACGTGATGCCGCCGATGGGCGGCTTCGGTGGCAACACCGGCGTGCAGGACGCGCACAATCTCGCCTGGAAGATCGCACTCGTGCTCAAAGGCCTGGCGGGACCTGATTTGCTCGCAACCTACAACAACGAACGGCAGCCGATCGGCGAACTGGCGATGCAACAGGCCTATACCCGCTACGTCCTGCGCGTCGTGCCCGAACGCGGCAAGGAAGGGATGCAGCCGCTGGTCGACGATCTCAGCATGGAAATCGGCTATCGCTACCACTCGCCCGCGATCGTCTCCGGGCACCGTACCGGCACCGCACTGTATGAAGACCCGCGGCGCTCGCAAGGAATGCCGGGAACGCGCGCGCCGCACGTCATGCTGCAGCGCTCCGCAGCGCGCACTTCGACTCTCGACCTGTTCGGCAAAAACTTCTGCGTGCTCGCCGCCCCCAAGGGCGGCGCGTACTGCGAAGCCTTCCGCGCCGCGGCCGCCGATCTCGGCTTGCCGCTCGATGCCTACCGGGTGGCTGAAGGCGAGACTGTCAGCGATCCTGACCGGCGTTTCACCGATGCTTACGGCTTGTCCGATTCCGGCGCGGTCATGGTGCGCCCGGACGGCTTCGTTGCGTGGAGAGCGAGCGACGCGCGCCACGCATCGAAGCGGATACTGAGCGAAGTGCTGTCATCTCTGTTGTGCCGGAGCGAGCGCGCGCCGGCGTCCATTGCTGCAGGCTGACGGCTCCCGGAATCCTGCGCGCGTTTCGATCTCACGTGCCGGTAAAGACCGGCTTGCGCTTTTCCATGAAGGCGGTGCGGCCTTCGGTGTAGTCGCTGCTTTTAAAACATGCCTCCACCATCTCGGTCATGCGCGCGGGATCGCGTTCAGTCTCGTCCTTGACGGCTTCGGCGACCGCGAACTTGACCGCCTTGATCGTCAGCGGCGCATTGGCGCTGATCAAATCGGTGATGCTCTTCACCGCACTTTCCAGTTCCGCCGCCGGCACCACGCGGTTGACGAGACCCATCGCGTAGGCTTCCTGCGCGTCGAACTGGCGCGCGGTGTAGAAAATCTCCTTGGCGTAGGACGGCCCGACCACATCGACGAGGCGCTTTAACCCCGCATAGCCGTAACCCAGGCCAAGCTTCGCCGCCGGAACCGCAAACCTGGAATTGTCGGAGCAAATCCGCAGGTCGCAGCAGATGGCGAGCGCGAGCCCGCCGCCGATGCAATAGCCGCGGATCATGGCGATGGTCGGCTTCGGAAATTCGTAGATGCCGTTGAACGTCGCTGCGGTCGTCACGTCATAGGCGCGCGTTGCTTCGAGCGTGGCGCGCTCGCTGCCGAATTTCGAGATGTCGGCGCCCGACACGAACGCCTTGCCGCCGGCGCCGGTCAGCACAACGACGCGCACGTCGGGATCGGCGGCAAACCCGTCGAGCGCGCGCTTGGCCGCCTCCCACATTTCCAGCGACACGGCGTTAAGCCGCTCGGGGTTGTTGAAGGTGACGATGCCGACACCCGCTTGCTTATGCGCGAGGATCTTGTCGGTCTCAGACATTTATTGGCTCCTTACGCCTTAGTTTCATGGATGCGCACCTTCACACCGCCCCGGCCTTATGCAGCGCAGCGATGTCACGCGCGGAAAAGCCGAACTCCTTGAGCACCGCGTCAGTGTGTTCGCCGCGCTTGGGCGGTCGCGCCACCAGACGCGAACCGGTCCGCGACAGTGACATCGGCTGGCCGACGAGACGAGGCCCACTCTTACCTTTGCCACCGACACTCTGCGCGATGCCGAGGTGCGTCACCTGCGGATCGGCGAACACTTGATCGATGGCATAGATCGGCCCGCAGGGCACGCCGGCCTCGTTGAGCCGTTCGACCCATTCGTTGCTGGTGAGGCCTTGCAGATGGCCCGCGATCTCGGCGTTGAGCGCGTCACGGTTCGTCGAACGCGCCGCTTCGGTTTTGTACTGCGGGTTCTCCAACAATTCGTCCGCGTCGATGGTGCGGCAAAAGCGCTCCCACATTTTGCCGCCGGTGGTCGCGATATTGATGTACCCGTCGCGCGTCTTGAACGCGCCGGTCGGAATGCTGGTCGGATGATTGTTGCCGGCCTGCTTCGCCACCTCACCCTCGACCAGATAGCGGGCGGCCTGAAAGTCGAGCATGAAAATCTGGGCTTGCAACAGTGAGGTTTCGACTGCCTGCCCCTTGCCGGATTTTTCCCGCTCCAACAAGGCGACCAGAATACCGAGCGCAGCGAACAGGCCGGCGCTGAGGTCGGCGACGGGAATGCCGACGCGAAACGGCCCCTGGCCGGGCGGGCCGGTGATTGACATCAGTCCGCCCATGCCCTGCGCAATCTGATCGAAGCCGGGCCGGTCGGCGTACGGCCCGTCCTGGCCGAAGCCGGAGATGCTGGCATAGACCAGACGCGGATTGATCCCCGACAGCGTCTTGTAGTCGATGCCGAGGCGCTTCTTCACGTTGGGGCGGAAATTCTCCACCACGACATCCGCTTTTTTGACCATCCGCTTGAACGTCGCAACGCCCTCGGGCGATTTGAAGTTTAACGTCATGCTGCGTTTGTTACGGTGCAGGTTCTGGAAGTCTGATCGCTCCCGCGGGCCGCCCATGGCGTCTTCCATGCCGGGCGGCGCTTCGATCTTGATAACGTTGGCGCCCCAATCCGCGAGCTGGCGCACGCAAGTCGGGCCGGCGCGCACACGGCTCAAATCGAGCACGGTGAAGCGCGACAGCGCCTTCGACGCGCGGGGAATGGGCACTGTCTGCTACTCCGTAATTCTTGCCGGCACGTGCGCCGGGAATGGGCCAGAACTTCCCTGATCCAAAGATCGTTGTCCACCAGTTCGCATTGTCGGTTCTAAAGTCGTTTTACTCACGGCGATCCGATAAAATGTACCAAACGCAGCCATCTTTCCGGCACTTTCGCCGGGCGATCATGGACCGAACCGACGTCAGCGCACCATCGTAAAGCGGGTAACAGATATGCTTGATCTTCAACGCGCGACCATCGCTTTGGCGATCGCGCTTCTGACCACGGCGGCCACCGCCCAAGAGCATAACGGAAGGCCCACGGCGGATCGGCCCGCGCATGGCGAGCAAGGCCGGCAGGAGGCCGCAGGGCCTGGCGTGCTGGCTTTGTTGCCCGGCGATTTCGTCACCGAGCACAGCATCGACTTGCCGGCCGGCAAGCTCTCTTATACCGCCACTGCCGGCACATTCTCGTTGTTCGATCAGTCCGGCGAACGCTCGGCCGCGATTTTCTACACAGCGTATGTGGCGAAGCCATACGATTCCGGGCGGCCGTTGACCTTCGTGTTCAACGGCGGGCCGGGCGCAGGCTCCGCTTTCCTCAATCTTGGTCTGGTCGGTCCACGCACCGCCGCCTTCGGTAAAGGCTACGACGGCGCCAGCGTGCATTTGGTCGACAATCCGGATACCTGGCTCGCCTTCACTGATCTGGTGCTGATCGATCCGGTCGGCACTGGCTGGAGCAGACCGGCCAAACCCGACGGCGGCAGCGCATTCTGGGGTGTGCACCGCGACGCTGAATTGATGGCAAAAGTCATTGCGCTCTACGTCGCTAAAAACGGGCGCGTCAGCGCGCCCAAATACATTTTGGGCGAAAGCTACGGCGGCTTCCGCGCCGCCAAGGTGGCGCGCGTGCTGCAGAACAACCAAGGCATCGTGGCGCGCGGCATCGTCATGGTCTCGCCGATGCTCGAAGGCCATTTCCAGTTTGGCGGCGATCGGTTTGCGCTCGGTGCAGCGCTGGAATTGCCGTCGCTTGCGGCAGCCGAGCTAGAACGCAAAGGAAACTTCAGCGCGGCAGCGCTTGTGCAGGCCGAGCATTTTGCCCTCACCGATTATCTTGCTGCACTCGCCGGGCCGCAGCTCCGCGGTGACGCGGCACGGGCGTTTTATGCGCGCGTGGCGCAAATCACCGGATTGCCGGAAGATGTCATCGCCCGGTCGCGAGGTTTCATCCATGATGCCTACGTCAAGGACCTGCACCTCAAGGACCAAAAGATCGTGAGCCACTACGATGCGACGTTCGCCGTGGACGATCCCAATCCCGAATTGGAAAGCTCGCGCGGCCCCGATCCCTTTCTCGACGGGTTCATCCGCGCCTACGGCGGCGCCTTTGCGGTCTACGCGCGTGACGAACTCGGTTTCAAGACCGACATGACCTATAACCTGCTCGCTTCGGAAGTTTCCGGTAAATGGGATTGGGAAGGAAGCGGCGGACACACGCCGCCAAGCGCGGCGGAAGACTTGCGCGACCTGCTTGCATTCACACCGTCATTTCGGCTGATGATCGCGCACGGCTACAGCGACATGGTCACGCCCTACGCGGTTTCCGGTTACGTGCTCAACCATCTGCCGGCGAGCGTGGACGGCGAGCGCGCCGAGCTTCGGCTCTACCGCGGCGGCCACATGTTCTACGTTGATCCGCAATCGCGCAAAGCCTTCACCGCTGACGCGCGGACGATGTACGCTTCGCCGTAAGCAGCCGGGCTACGTGACAATGGCTGGGGAAAACGTCCAAAGAGTCCAAAGCGGCGATGTCCTGATGCGGCGTGGCTGCGTCCCGCATGGTTGACGCCTTGCCTGACGTTGCACAGCCGGCGGCCGGACAGCTCGATCGGTTCGTTCCGGTTCGCAAGAGCGACATTGTCACGGCCCTGCTCAAGGATGAAACGTTCGCCGGCGACGCTGAGCGCGAAAAATTCCGCCAGCTTTGCGAGATGCTGGCCTCGATCTATCACGCCGACTACTTTGCGACGCTCCGGCGTCTGCGCGATGATTACTACTATTTCAATCCGGAAATCGCACCGCATGCGGCAATGGACCGGGCTTTCATCGAGCGGTCCTATGCCGATCTTTTGCTATCGCTGGATGGCGTACTGAAGGATGCGAATTTTGCGGAACTGCCGCACGCCGAGATCGGAGATGCCCACCGCCGTCGCAAGGTGCTGCCGGTCGAAGTGAACACCCAGCTCACGGATTTCCGCGAAGTGCGTTTCTACCGGCGTGGGCGCCATACCGAGCAGTTCGCAGTTCCCGATTGGTTCGGTCTGCGCACGCGCAAGGTTGAAGCCGAGGTTTACGACGATGTCGTGCTGCTCGTCGCAATGAAGTCGGAAGCCGAGATCATTTCGCGGCGAGAGTTACGGGTGCTGGAGCGCCGCAAGATGCGGCCTGGCTCGGTTCTGCTCAAATATTTTCGTAATATCGCCAGCGGCGATCTCCACGCACTCTTCCCCAACGCGCGGGTGGTGATGAGCAACATCGACAAGCTCTTTCTCAGTGTCCCCGCGGTCGCCGGCGGAATTCCGATCTTGATCAATATCTACACCACCATCACCGTGTTGTTCCTTGTCCTCGGCTTCTACATCGGTGTGAGCGCCACTGTGGAGGACAAGGACATGAAGACGGCGTTGGCCGCGCTGAGCGGCCTCGTTGCACTCGGCGGGTTCATCCTCCGGCAGTGGATGAAATATCAGCGCCAGTCGCTCAAATATCAGATCGAGCTGACAGACAACATCTACTACCGCAACGTCAACAATAACGCCGGGATTTTCGATTACGTCATCGGCGCCGCTGAGGAGCAGGAATGCAAGCGAGCGCTGCTGGCGTATCATTTTCTCCGGACGTCATCGCCCCCGCTGGCGCCGGCCGATCTCGCCGACCGGATCGATGCATGGCTTAAGGCGACCTTTAGCGTCGATGTTGATTTCAAGGTCGGTGGTGCGATCGAGAAACTCGAACAGCTCGGCCTGATCAAACGCGAAGTCGACCGGCTCGCGGTCTCACCGCTCGATATAGCGCTCGTCGAGTTGCGTCGCGTGTGGGATAATTTCTTGCCAGGCGAGAAATCCGCCGCCGCGGCGCTGCCAAGCGACTGAAGACTTACTAATCCCACAAGCGACAATTTGGCCTCTGATTTCTTTTGTTTTATTTGCTTTGATGCTACATCCAGCTCGATAAGGTTCAGGGCGCGAAATCGCAAAGACGCCAGAACACAAGGGAGAATACGATGTCCAAGGAACTGCCGACCCGTCCCGTGCACCGCAGGGCCGTTCTCAAGGCCGGTCTGGCGATCGGCGCCATCCAGGTCGCGAGCCCCTTCGTCGTCAAGACGCTCGCCGACGAGCCTCTCAAGATCGGCCTCGATAACCCGCTGACCGGCACCTATGCGGCGCTCGGCAAGAACGAGTTGATCGGCGCGCAACTTGCGCTCGACCAGATTAACGCCAAGAACGGCATTCTCGGGCGACCGGTCCAGCTTCTGGTCGAGGATTCGACGAGCGCGGATGCCGCAACGGCAGTGCAGAAAGCCAACAAACTGATCGACCGCGACAAGGTCAACTTCTTGATTGGCAACATCAATTCCGGCCTGGCGCAGGCCATGGCGAACGTCGCTTTCGAGAAGGGCGTGTTCCACATCGTTCCCGGCGGCCATACCGACAGCGTGACCGGAACGCAATGCCATTGGAACGTCTTCCGCGTTTGCAATACGACGCGCATGGAGACCAATTCGGTATCGAAGCTGCTGCTCGAACAGTATGGCAAGAAGTGGTACTTCATCACCACGGACTATGCTTTCGGTCATGGTTTGCAGGCCGGTTTCGAAGCGAGCTTGAAGGCCGCCAACGGCACCAAGGCGGGCGGCGACATGGTGCCGCTGCAATCGACCGATTTCTCGTCCTATCTCATCAAGGCGCAGTCGACTAACCCCGACGCGATCATCCTGCTGCTTGCAGGCGACGACATGATCAACTGCCTCAAACAATCGGTTCAGTTCGGCCTCGATAAGAAATTTCACATCGCCGGCGCGCAGCAGGAACTTGAAGTCAACGAAGGACTGCCGCCACAAGCGCTGTTCGGCGATTGGGTGTTCGAGTGGTACTGGAAGCAGCCGAACGTTCCCCACGTGGCCGAGTTCGTCGCCGAGGTTCGCAAGCGAAGCGGCGGCAAGGTGCCGACCGCGCGCACCTGGTTCGGCTATACCGCCGTCCACACCTGCAAGCTGGCCGCCGAGAAGGCGAAGTCGGTCGAGCCCGTCAAGTTGGCCAAGGCGATGCAAGGTTTGGTCCTCCCGCCCGAAGTCGCGTTGATGCCGAACGAGTTTTACTATCGCGAAGGGGACAACCAGCTAATGCCCACCTTGTTCGTGGGCCATTCGCAGCCGGCGCCCGCGGGTGGCGATCCTGAGGATCTGTTCGCTGTCACGCAACTGGTAAAAGGCGACCAGGTTGCGTTGCCGGTTGATCAGACCGGCTGCAAGCTAGTGTGGCCGTCGTAAGATGGCATAGTGGAGACTGGGCCGGCATGTACGGCCCTGGTTTTCTACGAGGGGGCGTCCCAGGCCGTTTTGCAGTTGTTATCCGTCCAGGCCCGCAGCGATCGCAAGCGGCGGGCCGCTTCTTGCCCGCGCCGCGCCACAGCGTTTACGTGATCGCCGCATGACGCAACTGCTGCTCTTCAACGTTTTCAACGGGCTGATTATCGGCGCCTTTTATGCGTTGATGGCGCTCGGTTTGTCGCTCATCCTCAACCTTTCGGGCGTGATCAACTTCGCGCATGGCGGCTTCCTCGCGATCGGCGGCTACCTCGCCTACACGCTGGTCCCTTATCTTGGATTTTGGGGGGCGCTGGTGGTGTCGCCCTTTCTGGTCGCCATCATCGGTGCGCTGATCGAGCGCATCCTGATCCGCCAGCTTTACGGGCGCGATCCGCTCTATAGCCTACTGTTGACCTTCGGCCTAGCCTTCATGATCGAAGATGGCACGCGCTTCATCTGGGGCGCGCAGAGCCTGCCCTATCAAATTCCGGCGTGGCTCGCGGCGCCGTTGAGCAACGAGTATTTCTTTCTCACCGGCTATCGCGTGTTCATGATGATCCTGGTGGGGACGGCGGTGCTCGGCCTGTTTTTGATTCTCAACCGCACCCGCCTGGGGTTGCGCATCCGCGCCGGCACGCTTGACCTTGAGACCGTTTCGGCTCTGGGCGTCAACGTACGCGTACTGCGCAACCTCAACTTCGGTCTCGGCATCTATCTTGCCGGCCTCGCCGGCGTGCTCGCCATCGGCATGCTCGGCCTGCAGCCAACGGTCGGCGATAATCTCATTATGCCGAGCTTCATCGCCATCATTGTCGGCGGGCTCGGCTCACTGCCCGGCACGCTTCTTGGCGGATTGCTGATCGGCGTCGCCTCGGGTGTCACCAGCGTGTTCTTTCCGTCGGCGAGCGAGGCGGTCATCTACGTGATGATGGCGGCGGTCTTGATCATCCGGCCGCACGGGCTCATGGGCGAAGAGGGTCGTTTTTGATGCCGCAATTCGACAAGCGCGCCGGCGACGCCGCGGTCTGGCTGCTGCTGCTCACCGCGCCGTACTGGCTCACGCATGTTGGCGGCTATGTCGAACTTGGCAGCCGAGTGGTGATCTATGCGCTGGCGGCGATGGCTCTTAATTTCCTCCTCGGCTTTACCGGTGTGCTCTCCTTCGGGCATGCCGCCTATTTCGGCCTCGGCGCCTACGGCACCGCGCTGACCATCAAATATCTCTATCCGAGCACGCCGGTCGGCATGTTGGTCGGCATCGTCGTTGCGACGGCCGCCGCGGCGGTTGTCGGGCCGTTGATCGCCCGCTTGCGCGGAGTCTATTTCGCCATGTGCACCATCGCCTTTGGCCAGGTGTTTTTTTACATCGCTTTCCAATGGTCCTCGGTCACCGGCGGCGACGATGGCGTCAGCGCCTGGCACCGCATGCCGCTTAACCTCGGCTTCACCACCATCGATATCCTCAAGGACAGCAGGGCGCTTTATTACTTCGTGCTCGCGGTGTTCGCGATCTGCGTGGCGGCGATGGCGTTCCTGCTGCGCTCGCCCTTCGGCCGCACTCTGTTGGCGATCCGCGAGAACGAGCGCCGCGCCCGTTTTCTCGGCATTCCGGTGGACCGGCATATCTGGGCGTCCTGGGTGATTTCCTGCTTCTTCGTCGCCGTCGCGGGCACGCTTTACGCCCTGCTCAACGATTTCGTCGATCCGCGCGCGCTTCGCTGGGATCAATCGGGGAACTTCGTCATCATGGCGGTGCTCGGCGGCATGCGCAGCTTCTGGGGGCCGCTCATCGGCGCCGCGATCTTCATCGTGCTGCAGGATTACGTTTCTAGCGAGACGCAGAACTGGATGTCGTTTATCGGCCTGTTCTTTGTCCTCGTCGTTCTGTTTTTTCCGCGCGGCGTGCTCGGCATCATCCGGCGAAAGGCTGAATCGTGAGCCTGTTGCGGGTCGACAACGTCTCGAAGCATTTCGGCAGCCTGGTTGCCGTCAAAAATGTATCGATGACGGTGGAAGCGAATGAGTTGCGTGCCATCATCGGTCCGAACGGCGCCGGCAAGACAACGTTCTTCAACCTGATCAGCGGATTCCTCCGGCAGAGTTCGGGACGCATCATTTTCGACGGCGAGGATATGAGCAATCTTCTGCCGGCGCGGCGGGTATGGCGCGGCATTGCCCGCACCTTTCAAGTCACCGAAGTCTTTCCCGAACTTTCAGTGCGCGAAAATCTACGCATCCCGGTCGAAGTGGCGTCCGGGTTTCGGTTGCGGCCCTGGCTTTCGCGCGACGCCGACAAGACGGTCCGTGCCCGGGTCGACGACCTGCTCGACATGGGAGGTCTTGCCGGCAAATCCGATCGCCTGGTAGGCGAACTTGCCCACGGCGATCAGCGCGCCACCGAGATTATGATGGCGCTGGCACTCAAGCCGCGCCTACTTCTGCTCGATGAGCCGACGGCAGGGATGGGCGACCAGGAGACCTATGAGATTACCCAGCTCATCCGTCGCCTGCACAAGGACGGTCAACTCACCATCGTGCTGATCGAGCACGACATGCGCGTCGTGTTCCATCTTGCCGACCGCATCACCGTGCTCGATCAGGGCAGTCTTCTCGCCGAAGGCGCACCGAAGGAGATCGCCGCCAACGCGGCGGTGCAGAGCGCCTATCTGGGGCAGGCGGCATGAGCGCAGCACTCAGCGCCGAAGGACTGCAAACCTTTTATGGCAAGAGTCACATCCTGCACGGAGTCAGCCTCCAAGCCGCCGAAGGCAAGGTCACCGCCCTCCTTGGCCGCAATGGCGCCGGCAAGACAACGACGCTGCGAAGCCTCATGGGACTGACACCGCCGCGCGACGGACGCGTCGCAATTCTGGGCAGGGAGACCACCGGCTGGCCGCCGTTTCGCGTCGCCGCGCTCGGCGTCGGCTACGTTCCGGAAGGACGCCGAATTTTTCCCAACCTCACGGTCAACGAAAATCTGCTGGTACCGATCGAACGGCCGGGCCCGTGGACGCCGCAGAGCATCTATCAGCTATTTCCCCGGCTCGCCGAGCGCCGATCGAACCGCGGCCGGCAATTATCCGGCGGGGAGCAGGAAATGCTCGCGATCGCGCGAGCGCTCCTCATCAATCCCAAGCTCCTTATCCTCGACGAGCCTTCGCAGGGGCTAGCGCCGCTCATTACCCGCGAAGTCTTCCGCATCATAGCGCAGATGCGCGCAGAGGGCATTTCAGTGCTGCTGGTGGAGCAGAACGTCCGCATGAGCCTCGAAATTGCCGACCACGCGTATGTGCTCGACGACGGTCACGTCGTCTATTCCGGGCCCGCGCGGGAACTCGCCACCGACGAAGCACGCGTCCAATCGCTGGCTGGAGTCAGCGCCGAAGAATGGACGCCGCAATGAACCGGAGTCATTGCGGCGAGCGAAGCGATCACTCGCCGAGATAAGCCGCCTTTACCTTTTCGTCCTTGGCCAGCGCTGCGGCCGTATCGGCGCCGACAATATGGCCGTTGTCGAGCAGATAACCGCGGTCGGCAATGGCGAGGCTCTGCTTGGCGTTCTGTTCGACCAGAAAAATTCCGACGCCGGCTTCCTTGATGCGCGCCAGGGTCCGGAACAGTTCGGTGCACAACAGCGGCGCAAGACCGAGCGAAGGTTCGTCGAGCAAAAGGATCGTCGGCGCCGACATCATCGCCCGTCCGATTGCAACCATCTGGCGCTCGCCGCCGCTCATGGTGCGCACCAGCTGTTTCGGGCGCTGCTTCAACTTGGGGAACAGACTGAGCACGCGCTCCAGATTTGTCGCCTCAAGCTGGCGCGCGCGTCGCGGATGGGCGCCGAGGATTAGATTTTCCCGCACCGTCAGGTCGGCAAAGATGCCACGATCCTCGGGCACCAGCGCGATGCCGGTTTCGACGATTTCGTATGGCTGACGGTGCGTGATGTCGGCGCCGTCCATGAGCACCGTGCCACCCTCCGTCTTGCGCGTTTGGCCGGCAATGGCCCGCAAAAAAGTACTTTTGCCGGCGCCATTGGCACCGAGCATCACCACGATCTCACCCTGGGAAATTGTCGCGGATACGTTCTCCAGCGCGCGATGGCGGCCGTAGAATACCGATACATTGCGGGTCTCAAGCATTCTCGTCTCCGAGATAGGCCCGGATGACGCCATGATCCGCCAGCACCTCGGCAGGTGTGCCCTCGGCGATTTTGGCGCCGGAGTTCATCACGATGCAGCGGTCGCAAAGGCTGCGGATCGCGTGCATGACATGCTCGACGATGATGACGGTGCAGCCCTCGGCGCGCAATTGTTCGATCAAGGCAATTCCGATCCGAAGCTCGGTCGGGTTGAGACCGGCAAGCCACTCGTCGAGCAGCAGCACCTTCGGATCGGACGCGAGCGCCCGCGCCAGCTCGACGCGCTTCTGGTCGATATACGTCAACGCTGACACCGGCATGTCGGCGGCGTTCGGCAAGCCAACGCGGCGCAGCAATGCGTGGGCGTAGTCATCGAGTTCCTTACCCCAGCGCCGGGCGTGACCAAAGACACCGCCCGCACTGACGTTCTCGAGCACCGTCATCCCCGGAAGCATACGGACCAACTGGAACGTACGAGCTACGCCCTTCTTCGCGACATGGCTTGCGCCGGTTCCGGCAATGGAATCGCCGTAAAGCCTGATCTCGCCGGAACTCGGTTTCAGCGCGCCGGAGATCAGATTCATCATCGTGGTCTTGCCGGATCCGTTCGGACCGATCAGGCCCAGAACTTCCTTCTCGACAAGATTGAAGGACATGCTCTCGACCGCGACCAAACCACCAAAACGCTTGGTGACGGCGGCGGCAGTCAGAGCCTCGACAGCCGCGGTGTCAGGCATTGTTGCTCTTCCACCGCTGCAACAAGTTCCGCACCGAAGCGGTCGAAACGCCGAGCGGGTGTTGCAGCGTGCCGGGCGCCGATCGGCCGGCCTTGGTGCGACGTTGAAGGGCATCCTCGATCAGGCCGGTGATGCCGTTCGGAATGACATACACGATCAGGAGAAAACACACGCCGAGCAGCAGCGTGGTCTGGTCCGGAAACTCGATCGAAATCAGCTCCCACATCAGTGTAAATGGAATAACGCCCAACACCGGCCCCCACAAACGATGAGTGCCGCCAAGCAGCGCCATGATCACAACCTGGAACGACAGAAACGGATTGAACGCCACCACCGGCTCGACATAGCCCCATCGTGGCGCGACCAGAGCGCCGATGATCGAGGCGAAGGTGCTGGAAATAACGAACAGAACCACCTTGGCGCGCGCGGTATTGATGCCGCAATGCACCGCGACGAGCTCGTCGTTGCCGATGATGCGCAGCGCGAATCCGAGCCGCGAACGGCCGATCCTCCAGCCAACTACGTAAATGACCGCAGTAAGCAGTAAAAGTTGCCAGTAGTACTCCGGTTCGCTGCGGTCGATCGTGACGTAGAGCCCGCTCATGGTGCCGAAGACGTGCTGCGCCCAGGTCATGATCTGCCGCACAAGCTCGGCAAGACCGAGGGAAAATATGACGAAGTAGACGCCGGACACCCGCAATGTGGCCAAGCCAACAACCGCTGCCACGGCCGCGCCAGCGACGCCGGAAGCGATGATCAGCACCGGATAGGGCACGAGCTCTACGCCGGCTGCCGTGACGTACATGCCGATGCCAAAGAATGCTGCCGTCGAAAGGGCGATGTAGTTGGTCGGTCCGGAGAACAACAGCCAGGACGTAGCGAACGCCGTATACATCACGATAGAAATCGTCACCTGTAGGACATAGCCGCCGAACACCAGCGGCACCAACGCTGCGGCAATGAATATTACCGCGCTGGCCAGCAGGGTGCGCCACTCATTGGCATTGATGCGAAGACCGAAGGCGCGGAGAGCCAGTGCTTTTTCGACGCTGCTCATGCGGTGCGCCTTCCGAACAGCCCTTCGGGCCGCACCAGCAGTACAACCATGAACAGGACATAGGCCGCCGCAAGCGTGAGACCCGGATCGACGAGCGACGCAACGGCAGTCTCGGCGAGACCAAGGATGAACGCTGCAACAATGGTGCCGCGGATATCCCCCACGCCTCCCAAGATGACGATTATCAGCGCCTTGAGCGTGAAGACCACGCCATACGAAGCATCGAAGGTCAGGTACATGCTGAGCAGCACGCCTCCCGCCGCGGTCACCGCTCCGCCCAATGCGAAAGCGAGCGCGGACGTGCGCGTGACATTGATCGAGACCAGCCCGGCGGCCGACGGATTGACCGAAACGGCGCGCAGAGCCAGGCCGGTTCGCGTTTTGTGCAACCAAAAATACAGCGTGGCGCAGAGCACAACGGAACCTAAAAAGGCTACGACGCGGTTGAGGCCGTAACGCTCGCCGAAAATGAATATCGGCTCCGACAGGTAGGCGTAGTCGGTATATTGGGCGCCGAAGAACGCCACCATGATCCCGATGAAGATGAAGCTGATGCCGAATGTGGCGAGAATGCTGTCAACCTCGAGTTTGCCCTGGTTCTTGGCTCGCCGAACCAGCGGCAAAATCAGCACGCGATAGATCGCCCAGTTCAGCGCGAAGGCGAGCGGTACCACAAACAACAAGGATACGAGCGGGCTGATTTTCGTGCCCGCATAAAACCAGAAGGCGCCGAACGCTCCGGCGATCAGGATCTCGCCATTGGCGAGGTTCATGATACGGGCGACGCCGTACTGCAATTGCAGGCCCATCGCCATCAAGGCATAAGTGCCGCCGAGCAGCAGGCCGATGATGACGATGTCCATGTCGTACGGGTTAGTCGATTACGGATGCCCGGTGCGAATGCGCCCTCTGCTTAATGCTCCACGGTTGGACGCGTGGAGGACCAAAGAGAGGGCAAGCTAAAAGTCGACTCCTCATTGTGCTCGTCCCCGGCCTTAACCGGCCGGGGACGATAACCTTACGCAGGAGTCATCGGCTCAACGATATGCGGTCAGACCGCCTTCGCGAGCTCAGGCTTTCTCATCCCCAGCTGGCCTTCAGCTTGACCTGCGAATAACTGGGGAAGCCTTCGCCATTCACGGCAGCGAAGAAGCCGCCCTGCCACTGGCCGACCGTATAGACCTTATCGAGGATTTGACCGGGCAACTCGACTTCGCCGACAAGCGTCTTGAACTTGCGGTTTCGGAAATGCGCCGCAATGGCCATCCGGTCCACCGTGCCGACGGCTTCGATCGACTGCGTCAGCATCTGGAGCATGGAGTAGTAGAACGGGCTGCCCCAATAGTCGGCATCGACGTTGGTGACTTCCTTGTGCCGCTTGTAGAAATTGCGGATTTCCGGAGAGTCAACCACGCCACCGGCGCCGAGGATGTTCTCCGCGGCGGCGCCGTTCTTTTGCGAGAAACCCTGGAACGCGCAGCCGACGGCGCAGTAATAGGCCTTGACGTTGAGGGCTTCGATCTTCGACGCATCCGCCAGACCGAACGTATCGGGCGGATAAGACCACGCGACGAACGCATCCGGATTGGCAGCCTTCGCGGCCTTGACCACCGGCGTGTAGTCCTGCGTGCCCAGCGGATAGGACTTGTCGTAGACGATCTCGAAGCCGTTTTCCTTGAATAACGGCCGACCGGCATTGGCAAGTTCGATACCGAAGTCGTCGCCGACGTTGACGACCGCAACCTTGTTGCCGATCTGGCCGCCGTCTTTCAGTTTCTTCAGAACGGCAATCGCGCCCTTGGCATAGGCAGTCGTCGACGACTGGAACATGAAGAACCCGGGAAACTGCTTGACGAGCTTCGCTCCCTGATCGGTCACGCAGGCTTGCGTAAGCTGCGGATAGCCGTGCTTCGCGAAGGTTGGCGCCGTGGCGAGATTGAAGCCGGTGGCGTAAACGCCGCCGATCCAGTCCGCCTTGTCCACGGAGGCAGCGCGCTCGACGGCCTTGATGGCCTCGGGCGGTTGCGTGCGGTCGTCGTACTCCACGATTTCGATCTTGCGCGTGCCGTCTTTTAGTTTGAGGCCGCCGCGCGCGTTGATTTCACTCGCCCAAAGTTTGTAGGGCGGGAAATGGGTGATCGCTGCGCCCGGCGCAAGCGGACCGGTTTTTGCCCCGATCACCGCGACCTTGTAGACGCCGGTATCCGCACTCGCGACCCGCACGAACGGTGCAGTGACCGCGGCCGCGGCAGAATATTTCAGAAATTCGCGTCTTCGCATGAATACCTCCCTGAAGGTCTTGCTGGCAGGGGTTTATGCCCCCGTCATTTCTTCCCACGTCAGTATGATAGCGATATAAACATTCGTTGCATAGTGCTTGGCGGTCGCGACGTGTTGTTTATTAACGACCGCACGCGTGATTATTAACGAGCGACCGCTTATCGAACATTCGCAAGCTGCGGCGTCGCGTTCGGTTAATTTAAGAAGGAGTTGTTTTACTGCTCGACTTGGCCCAGCTGATGAAATTTTGGGCGATTGCCCATTCCAAGTCAAAACAACAACAGGTCGCCAAAGAAATAACTTTCCTGTCGCGAAATTGAGCGCGTAGGCGAAGGAAAATCGTCGGCAACAGTTTCAAGATTCATATCGGCGTCTTACTGGTCTGAACGCGCCCATCCGCGGCATGATATGATGTGGAAAGCGCTGGCCTTTCAGCGCGGGACATTGCGATCCGGCGTAGTGCGAACGGCTTGCGGCACGCCCGGCAACTGATATTTGCTTCGTAGTTTCGCTTAACGACTAGCCCGTGCCGCCGGGATCGAGCTCGTATTTCTTGCACATTTTGCGAACGATCTCGACGTCCTTGCCGCCGGCGATAAGACCGACCACGGCCGAGGAAACTTTACCGGCGCTGACCTGGGTTTCGACGATGTAAGCCTGCCAGCCACTGTACGCGGGGTAAGGACTTTTGGCATTGACCATCCCGCAATAATTGACCTGACCCTCCTCAGACGCCGGAATCGTCGGCCAACGATACTGCGCCGAACCTGGATCCTTGATCGAAAGCGCGACCGCATCGCTGATGATCTTCTTTTCCGGCAGCGTGAGTTCGCGCTGGCCCTGACCACTCGAGGGCGCGACGCCGCTCAGTCCGAGCAGAACTCTCCGCGGTCGCATGTGAAGATGAAGCCGGCGATGACGACGAACTCGACGAGGAACTGAAGGGCAACGAACCTGTGCACGCCGAAAGCGCCACGCCAGCGGCAAACATAACAAGCACCACAGCCCGTGGTGACGGCAACGCGCCACGACGCGCACTTGGCCAAAGTCGCGGCGAACCGGACCGGATTGAAAGCTGCCGTTGCAGCGACCAATGGCTTGCGATCTTCATCGGACTTCTGTGGATTCCGCTAGTGACAGTGAGCCACCCGCCTCAATGGTGATACTCGGCATCGTGGGCAGCGTGCAAGGCTGGGGTTAAAAGTAAAACAATTCTGCAACTTCCCCAGACTTCGGCTATCGAGCCACACTCTGATGCCGATCATACCCCAACGTAAGCCGGCGGAACAATTGGCCCTGCGCCAGCGGATTGATTCGCCTCCGGCACCACGACGGCGTTGTTCGGGCGTGGCGTTGCTGTAGTCCACCAAAGTCACTGACGATTCTTCCCGGTGCGGCATATTTGCAACGCCGTAACAGATTAAGCTGCTTTATCTACGGCAGATGGCCGATATCAGCTCACTTATTTCGGAACGCTGTGCTTTTGACCGGGTATTGTGGCTTTTGTGCACTAGAGGCCGGGATGCCGTCCGCTGTAAGGGTACGCCCTCATTTCGGCCTCTAAGGGAGTGGAATTTATGAAGAAGTTGGCGCTAGCACTCGCGGCAGTACTTACTCTCCTGAGCGTTGCTGGCTGTGCCACGCCGCCTCCGCCCATGGTCCACAAGGGCTGAGGTTGGAAGGCTCATAGGGGAAGGACCGGCCTCGCGGGCCTGTCCTTGGTTAGATAAAGGGCCGGCCTCGTGCCGGCTCCTTTTTATTTTGGACCCCCTCCCGGCTGGTTTCCTTGCACGTTGACCAAGCTGGTCTGAAAATCCCGATCGCAAGTGCGGCAAGTTCAGTCATGGCTTTCCGGCCTGCGAGATCGGGAGGTCCAATGCCTCGCGTTGTCGGTATCGACCATCTTGTCCTCAGCGTCGGCGATTTCGCGCGCTCGAGAGAATTCTACGACAAGCTGCTCGGCTTTCTCGGTTTCAAGCGCAAGTATGATTTCCAGGACATGGTTGGTTGGAGTAACGGCAAAACCCTGTTTTGGATCGCCGCCGCCGACGCACGAGGGCGCCAACGGAAATACAGAAAAGGCGATATCGGCTTCCATCACTACGCGTTTGAGCTCGCAAGCCGCGATGATGTCGACCGGCTGGGCGCATTCCTGGAACAGAACAGCATGAACGTGCTCGATCCACCCGGCGAGTATTACGGCCATAACTATTACGCCGTTTATTTCGCGGACCCCGACGGGATGAAGCTCGAAGGCATGATCTGGGCGCCCCCCAAAAGACGGAGGCAAGCGAAGCGCAAGGCTGCATCGAGAAAGAATAGGCCGGTGCGAAAATTCTAGCCGGCAGCCGCGCACGCGCTGTCGGGCTTGGACCAATTCGCCGAGTTCAGGCGCGGCCGGAAGATGCGCGATCACCATATTGCGACCGCTGCGCTTGGCGGCATAGAGCGCACGATCCGCTGCTTCGACGAGGTCAGCGGCCGGTTGCTCCGGCTTCGGGACCAGGGCTTCGACGCCAATGCTGATCGTAACAATTCCGCACGCCGCTTCGGCGTGAGGAATGATAAGATCCTCGATCGCCCGGCGCGCCTCTTCGGCGAGAGCGGCCGCCCGCTCGAGCGCGAGCCCCGGCAGCAGTAAAGCAAATTCCTCGCCGCCATAACGGGCAACAAGGACCGCTTCCTCAAGTGTGACCAATGACAAGGTCTCGCCGACCGCACGCAGGCACGCGTCACCTCGCACATGCCCGTAGCGATCGTTGAACAACTTGAAATGATCGATGTCGATCATCATCAGGGCGAGAGGCTTGCAATTTTCGGCGGCGCGCCGCCATTCGACGCCGAGCTCGCGATCGAAACCGCGCCGGTTCGCCAGACCGCTAAGACCGTCGAGGCTGGCCAGTTCCTCAAGATGCTGGTTGGCTATTTGCAGTTCCTCCTCGCGCCCGGCAAGTTTGCGGGCCATGTCGTCGAGGGCGACCGCCAGCGGCTCGAACTCCGCGATCCACGGCTTCTCGGTTGCACGCACACGCAGATCGCCGCGGCCGAAACGCGTGGCTGTCCTGACCAGCGACCTGATCGGCCGCAGGATAAGACGTTCACCGCCAAACCATGCCGCCAGCAGGACGAGCATGCCAAACACCGCAAGCTGCACATAGGCGATGCTGATCTCGCGATCGATGCCGCTGTGGACCACCCTTTCGTCCAGCCCAACCGCCAGCCGTGCCTTCGTCCAGGGCACGCGGACATAGGCGAAGATGCGCCGGATCCCGTCGAAACCCGCACTGGTCAAAGTGCCTTCGTCGTTGGCCAAAATGTCGTGCGCCAGCACATGGCCGGTAAAGTTCTTGCCGATCAGTGGCGCCTCATCGGCCGATGCGGCAATCAGCGTGCCGTTGCCGTCAACCAATGCGACAGAGGTCCCGCTACGCTGCGCGGCCGTTGCTGCGAGATCGTCAATCCATTGCAGATTGATCGATCCGAGGATCACACCGCTGACCGAGCCGTCATCTTTGACGATCGGATACGTTGCGATCAGGGCGGGTAACTGGCTGACCCGCGTGACGAGGTAATCGCTAAGCGAAAAATCGCGCGAGTGCAGCGCGTTCTGAAAATAAGCACGGTCAGAAACGTTTAGTCCGACGGTCCGCGGATCAGTCGCGCATTTTATTCGTCCGTCGGCGCCGGCAATGCTTACGCCATGGAGCCATGGAATTTTGCCGGTCAGTTCGGCGAGCGTCTTATTGCAATCGGCCGGCCCGAGCTGCATTTTCGCGTAGATGCGCGCGATGACCTGGAGCAGAGCGCGCATCGAATAGACAACCTCACGCTGCGCCTCAGCGCCGCTGCGCGCCAAGTCGGTCATTCTGGCGAGAGCAAGCTCAACGCGTTCGGTGCGGGTTCGCTCAAAGCCGCGCACGCGCTCAAGCATGAGCGGAGCAATGGCCAAAAGAGCAACAACGATCAGGCGCGCGCGAATGCTAAGGATCGGCTTGCTACGCCAGGAAATCCGACGCCAATCGCGGAAAGCATCGGTGAACCAAGACAGCTTGCGCCAAGCCTGATGCGACCAAGCCCTAAAGGACCAAGCCGCTTGAAAATGTCCCGTTGGAACTTCCAGCATGTGCAATCCCCGCCCCAGGTTCCACAACGTAATGGAATTGCGTAAAGACCACCTTGGTGACGTCGTTAGAGTTTGACGCGTCTTGCGGGACTGTTGATGAAATGGAAACCATAAGCCGAGACGTCGGGCTGTCGGCAGTGCGCGCAGAAATTGCTCGCGCCTGCCGTGACGCCGGCCGCGATCCGCAAAGCGTGACCCTGGTTGCGGTATCGAAAACCTTCGGCGCCGATGCGATCGAGCCGGTCATCGCCCAGGGTCAACGCGTTTTCGGTGAGAACAGGGTCCAAGAGGCCAAGTCAAAATGGCCGGCGCTCATGGTGCGCCATCCAGGCCTTCAGCTTCATCTCGTCGGCTCATTGCAATCCAACAAGGCGAGAGAGGCGGTCGCTCTATTCGACGCCATTCATTCGCTCGACCGGGTGAGCCTCGCTGAAGCATTGGCCAAAGAGATCACCGAGCAAAAGCGGCAGCCGCTACTCTTCGCTGAGATAAACACCGGCGCCGAGCCGCAAAAGGCCGGCATCGAACCGCAGAACGCCGATGCTTTTCTCGCGTCTTGCCGCGATAGTTACGGCCTCACTATTTCGGGCTTGATGTGCATCCCGCCGGTCAACGAGGCTCCGGCTCCGCACTTTGCGCTCACTGCACAGATTGCCCGTCGCAATGGCCTTTCGCTTCTCTCCATGGGCATGAGTGCCGACTTTCCGATAGCGATCGCCTTTGGCGCGACGCACGTACGTATCGGCACCGCGATTTTCGGCGTCAGACCCCGTCCGGTTAGTTATGAATTATAATTCGCGTCTTCGGACTAAGCCGGCTCACCAGCTTCTGGAGATCCGGTAGGCGGAGCGCGACACAGCCTGCAGTCGGCGCGAATCCGGGGCGCGCGACGTGAATGAACACGGCACTGCCACGGCCGGCGATACGGGGTTTGGTGTTGTGGTCGATTTCAATAAACAGGTCGTAGAGCCCGTCGTGACGCCAAAGCCGGTCGCCTGGTTCACTGGCCGACCGGCCAAAGGCCCGATTATAGCGCCGATCGGTGGGATCTTCGCACCAGGCGTCCGCGGGACCGATCCGACGTATTGGCAATGATGTCCGCGGGTGCGGGACGCGGTCGGCTCGCCACCAAACTCGCACCGGGAAAAACCGGCCCCGAGGCGTGCCGCCGTCGCACTCACGCTTATTGGCCTTGATCCCACCGCGACCGAGGGCAACCCGGACCACGCGCGGACCAGCACGCAGGACGCCTTGCGAGCGGCGGCCCGGCAGCGCACTAATCCGCATGTTGCCGAGAGAATGGCTTGGTCGGTAGGGAATTTCCCAACTCATCCTTGCTCTTGTATCTTTGCATGTTCTACTTCGCGCCGGGCGGCGCAACAAAATCGCAGCCACGCGATTTGGGACCGATTGCGGGAATTGGGACCAAACCGGGGGCAGTTCATTGACGCGGACCAGTAGCCGCAGAGACCGGGGCTGATGCCGAACACACGTAAGATTCTTATCGTCGACGACGATACCGAGCTGCGCGAGGCGCTGACGGAGCAATTGTCGCTGCACGAGGAGTTCGAAGCCGTCGCCGTCGAGAACGGCAGCAAAGGCGTGCAGACCGCAAAGACCGGGCAGATCGATCTGGTGATCATGGACGTCGGGCTGCCGGACATTGATGGCCGCGAAGCCGTGCGCATTCTGCGCAAAAACGGATTCAAGGCGCCGATCATCATGCTCACCGGCCACGATACCGATTCCGACACTATCCTTGGGCTGGAATCGGGCGCCAACGATTACGTCACCAAGCCGTTTCGATTCGCCGTCCTGCTCGCGCGCATCCGGGCGCAATTGCGCCAGCATGAGGCGAGCGAGGACGCCATTTTCACGATCGGTCCATACACCTTCCGGCCAAGCTCGAAGCTTTTGCTCAACCCCAAGGGCAACAAGGTCCGCCTGACCGAGAAGGAGACCGCGATCCTGCGCTACCTCTACCGCGCCAGCCAACGGCCGGTATCGCGGGAAACGTTGCTGCAAGAAGTCTGGGGCTACAATTCCGGCGTGACCACGCACACGCTCGAAACCCACATTTACCGATTACGGCAGAAGATCGAAAAGGATGCAGCGGCCCCAGCGATTCTCGTTACTGAAGCCGGCGGATACAAGCTTGTGCCGTAATTTACGGCCGTCATGACAATCGAGGACGACATCGCCTTCCTTGAGCGGATTCCAATTCTCCGCCCGCTTGGTGCATCGGCCCTGCGCATTCTCGCCATTGGCGCCGAAAGCTATCGCGTTGAGCCTGGTCAAGTGTTGTTCGCGGCAGGAGACAACGCCGAAGGCGCCTACGTCGTGCAACAAGGCTCGTTTAGTCTCCGCCCGGAGCGCGGCGGCGAAGCCGAAGTACTTGTTGGACCGGGCACCTTGCTTGGCGAATCCGCTTTGCTGGCGGAAACGCAACGCCCGGCCACCGCTACGGCACGTGAGGATTCAGTAGTCCTGCGCATTTCGCGCGCGATGTTTCTAAAAATGCTCGACGGCTATCCGGACGCGGCGCAGCGACTGCGTGACGTCATCGCAGCACGTGCCGATCAATGGGGCCGCGAGATCGAAAACGTTCGCGCCGCGCTCGCACCCGGCACCAAGGGCCATTAGGACTAGACGCATAAATCGAGTGGATCGGCAGCTAGCTGCTGCGCGATGAACGGCGACGGCAACTGGCGTCAGAGCTTGACCTGACCGGGATCGAAATAGAAGCGCTCCTGCGCAATCTTATTCCCCTGCCAGCGTTGGTAAGCCAGTTCATCCATGGTCCAGCTTGAGTCATCCGGCCGAACAAACTCGAAGCTCCAACGGATGACGACGTGGTCTCCGGCAACGAAAGCGGGTCTGATGCAGGCGGACCGTATTTCCTTGAACTGCCCCATGAAGGCGCGCTCGCGGGCGATGAGTTTGTCCTTGCCTTTGCGGAGCGGGCCCAAATTGTCCTGCATACTGGCATCATCGGTATAGAAACGATCGATCGCCTCGTCGTGCTTTCCGCTCTCAACGGTCGCGATAAAGGCCTCTAACGTCGGTTGATCGGGCATTGGTTATCCTATCTGTACAAAAACACATCGAACACTGGCGCGCTCAAACGATCCGCGTCTTGTGCCCCTGCCAATAGCGGTCGCGCAACAAGCGCTTGTAGAGTTTCCCGGTCGGCAGCCGCGGCAACTCGGCTTCGAAATCGATCGAGCGCGGACACTTCTGCCGCGCCAAATGTTCGCCGCAGAACGCCAACAGCTCCGCTGTGATGTCCGGACCGGGCGCGACGCCGGGCATCAGCTGAATTGCGGCCTTAACTTCTTCGCCGAGGTCTTGGTTCGGCACGCCGAATACTGCGGCGTCGGCGACCTTGGGATGAGTAATGAGCAGGTTCTCGCATTCCTGCGGATAGATGTTCACACCGCCGGAGATGATCATGAAAGTCGCCCGGTCGGTGAGATAGAGATAACCGTCCTCATCGGCATAACCGACGTCGCCGACGGTGCTCATGGTGCCATCGCTGGAGCGCGCCCGCGCGGTCGCCGCCGGATCGTTAAAATATTCGAACGGCGTGGCGGTCTCAAACCACAACGTGCCGGCTGTTCCCACCGGGCACGGCTTCATAGTCTCATCGAGGACGTGCAACTCGCCAAGCAACACCTTGCCGACGGTGCCGCGATGCGCCAGCCATTCGGCGCTGTCGCAGGCGGTGAAGCCCAGGCCTTCCGTCATGCCGTAATATTCCAGGATGACCGGCCCCCACCACGCGATCATCTGTTCTTTCACTTGCACCGGGCATGGCGCGGCGGCATGGACCGCGGTTTCGAGCGAGGACAGATCGTAACGTCGCCGCACCGTTTCCGGCAGCTTGAGCATGCGTGAGAACATCGTTGGCACGAGCTGGCTGTGCGTCACCTTGTAGTGCTGCACGAGCTGTAGATACCGCTCGGGGTCGAAGGTCTCCATGATGATGACGGTGCCGCCGCGGTCGATGGTGAGGCTTACAGCCGCCTGCGGCGCCGAGTGATAGAGCGGAGCCGGCGAGAGATAGACCATGCCTTCGCGGTATCGCCAGAGCTTATCGAGAAAGGCGTAGAGCGGCAGTTGCTGCGAGGGCGGCTGGACCGGCAACGGCCGTAAAATGCCTTTCGGCCGCCCGGTGGTGCCGGAGGAATAGAGCATCGCGGTTCCGAGCGCCTCGTCGGCAACCGGCGTTGCGGGAAACCTCGCGATCGCCGCGTCGAGCCTTTGCAGGCGCTCGCCGTCGGCCTCTCCATCGACGATCAGGCAAAGCTCGATCTTTGGACAGCTTTTGAGCGCGGCCACAAGCCACGCTGCGCTTGGCCTCCGACGTGATCAGGATTCGGGATTCGCTGTTGCTGAGGATGTAGGCCAATTCTTCCGATGTGAGAAACGAGTTGATGCAGGTATAGTAGACGCCGGTCCGCGCTCCGGCACTGCAACACGCGACGTAGTGCAAGTTGTTTTCCATGAAGATCGCGTAGTGATCGAGGCGATTGAGTCCGCGCGCGCGAAGAAGGTGCGCCAGCCGATTGCTGCGCGCATCAAGCTCGCCGTACGTCATGACCTCGCCGGTCTGCGCCATGATCACAGCCGGCTGGTCCGGCTGACTGGCGGCATGCTTTCCCGGATACACCGCGTTCCTCCCCTTTCCCCCTCTAGCGCGCTAGCGTCTTTTATCGCGCTGCGCTGCCCTTTCGTCTTACAGTTCCAGCGTCGCTGTCACCGGTACATGATCCGAGGGGCGCCTGGCGCTGCGATATTCTTTGGCGATGGCGATCTTAGCGACCCGATCGGCCAGCATGGAAGAGGTCCAGATGTGGTCGAGACGACGGCCGCGGTCTGATTTCGTCCAGTCAGGCGAACGATAGCTCCACCAGGTGTAGAGCTTGGTCGGCTCCGGCACGTGAGCGCGCACCGCATCGACCCAGCCGCCGACTTTCTGCACACCGAGAAGCTTTCCGCATTCGATCGGTGTGTGCGAAACGACGGACAAAAGCTGCTTGTGACTCCAGACGTCGCATTCGAGCGGCGCAACGTTGAGATCGCCGACGATAATAGAGCGCGCCGATGGCGACGGCCGGAGCGTTTCGCAGGTGTGCATTTCGTCGAGGAAGGCGAGCTTGTGCGCGAATTTGACGTTCACCGAAGGGTCCGGCACGTCGCCGCCGGCCGGCACGTAGAAATTATGCAGCGTTATCGGATCTTTCAGCCCGGCCCGCTCACCAAGCACGATTGCGACGTGGCGGCAGTCGCTCTTGCCGCAATAGGCTTTGATCACGGTGGATTCGAACGGCAACCGCGAGACCACCACAACACCGTGGTAGCCTTTCTGGCCATTCAGCGCGAAATGTTCATAGCCGAGGCGCTTGAACTGCTTGCGCGGAAATCGGTCGTCCGGGCACTTGGTCTCCTGCAGGCACAAAATATCGGGCTGAACCGCCTTGAGGAATCTGCCGACGAGTCCGATACGCAACCTCACCGAATTGATGTTCCAGGTCGTGACTTTGATTTGCATGCGAGCTTTGCAGTGAAAGGTGCTGCGGTCGAATTCGCGCGGGGGCGTCATATATAAGATGCACGCTGATTAATCTCCAATTGGCGAAAGCAACCGCAAGAGACCGGCATGCACAGGCAGGCACAGCGACCGCGAGTGGTGATCGTCGGTGCCGGCTTCGCCGGGCTGGAGGCGAGCAAAGCGCTGGCCAAAACCGCCGTCGATGTGACACTCGTCGACGCGTACAACCACCATTGCTTTCAGCCGCTGCTCTATCAGGTAGCAACCGCGGCGCTCTCTCCGGCCGATGTCGCCTGGCCGATCCGCGCCATTCTGCGTGCGCAGCAGAATGTCCGCGTGATCATGGCGCGCGTTACTGCGATCGATGTGAAAGCGCGCCGCGCGCACACCACCGAGATCGATCTGCCGTACGACTATCTGCTCCTTGCCACCGGATCGACCCACTCCTATTTCGGCCACGACGACTGGGCGCCGTTTGCGCCCGGGCTCAAGCACATCGCCGATGCGACCGAGATCCGGCGACGGTTCCTGCTAGCCTTCGAGCGCGCCGAGGTCGTCGAGGACGAGGCGGCACGGGCGCGGTTGTTGACCTTCGTCATTATCGGCGGCGGCGCGACCGGGGTGGAAATGGCCGGCGCAATCGCCGAAGTGGCGCGCCGGACCCTGCAACACGATTTCCGCCGCATCGATCCGCGCAAATCGCGCATCATTCTGATCGAGGCCGGTGCACGCCTGCTGCCGACGTTTCCCGAGGCGTTGTCGGACTATGCGCGGCGCTCACTGGAAAGCATGGGCGTCGAGGTCGCGCTCAATCGCAAAGTCACGGGCTGCGACGCGGATGGCGTGACGTTGAACGACGGCCGCATCGAGTCCGGAACGGTGATCTGGGCCGCGGGCGTGGTCGCCTCGCCGGCCGCGGAATGGATCGGCGCCGAACACGATCGCGCCGGCCGCATCAAGGTGAATCCCGACCTCACGGTTCCGGGATATCCGGACATTTTTGCCGCCGGCGACACCGCGAGTGTTCTCGATCGTGACGGCAAAGCCGTTCCCGGCATCGCGCCTGCGGCCAAACAGATGGGCAGTTATGTCGGCAGAAGTCATCGCTGCGCGGGTCGAGGGAAAGTCGGCACCGCCGCCGTTCGCCTACCAACACTTGGGCGAACTTGCTGCAATCGGCCGCAAGTCCGCCGTGGTGAAGCTCGGTGCTTTTCAGCTTACCGGGTTTCTCGGCTGGCTATTCTGGAGCGCGGTGCACATTTATTTTTTGATCGGATTGCGCAATCGCTTCGTGGTCGCGCTCAACTGGGCATGGAGCTACCTCACCTTCCAGCGCGGCGCCCGGTTGATCGGCATCGCGCCCCGATAAGCCTCGAAGCCTCGCCGAACGTTATTTGCAAACGTTGCGCCTGGCGCAAGACCGCGCATTGACGCTGCTTCGGCCCCTCCTAGAGTTTCCGCGATCATCAGTAACCGGGCGGACCGCGAGACGGTCCCTGGAGGATCCTGCTGTGAAATTTGGGATGTTCTACCCGGTCGCGGTCGCGTCCGAAGCCGACCTTGGAAAAGGTCTCTGGGGACTCGATCGCAAGCGATACATGACCGCCATCGACGAACTGCGCGAACAAGCGATCGCCGCCGACGAAACCGGCTGGACCTCGATGATGTTCGCGGAGCATCACTTCGAGATCGAAGGCTATCACGTCACACCCAATCCGCTCATGCTGAACGTCTATCTCGCGCAGCACACCAAGCGGCTGCGGCAAGGGCAGATGGGGCTGGTGCTGCCGAACTGGAATCCGTTGCGGCTCGCCGAAGACATCGCGATGGCGGACCATCTCACCGGTGGGCGCCTCGATGTCGGGCTCAGCCGCGGCTACCAGCCTCGTTCGGTCGGCGTGATGGGCCAGCATTACCGCGCCAACGCCGCCGGCACCGGGCGTGCCGAGGTCGAAGCCGTCAACCGAAAGATCGTCGAGGAGTGGTTCGAGGTGATGCGCCGCTCCTGGACCGAGGATCTTTGGGAGTTCGAGGGCGAGTTCATTTCGGTGCCGCCGCGCGGCCTGGAATGGAAGCACCCGATTTCGGCCAAGCTAAATGCCGGTGTCGAGGACGGAATCCTGACCCGGGTTGCCACTGTTCCCAAACCCAAACAGTTGCCCTATCCGCCGCTGTTCACGACGCTCAGCCAAAGTCCCGAGACCATCAACTGGTCCGCGCGCATCGGCGCTTCGGTGGTCACGCTCGCCGCCGACCTCGATATCGTGCGCTGGGTGTTTCAGACTTACGTGGATGAGGCGGCCAAGCATGGCCGAAAGGTTCGCTCCGGCGAATATTCGACCAAGGGCGGCATGGTGCTCTGCCGCAACGTGGCCGTCGGGCGCACGCATGAAGAAGCGATGGAGACCGCGCGGCAGGGATCGGCCTTCTGGACCCACTGGCTCGGCGAGTTCGGCTTCTTTGAAGCGTTGCGGATGAAAGGCCAGGAAGGACCGGTGCCGAAGACCTTCGAGCAAATGCTCAAGAGCGGAATGCAGATCGTCGGCACACCCGACGAGGTCGGCGAGGAAATCCAGCGCCTGAAGGACACGCTCAACGTCGACTACATCATCTTCATTATGTATGCTGGCATGACTGAGCATAAGCGCATGCTGGAGAGCATTCGTCTGTTCGGTGAGAAAGTCATACCTAAATTCGCAGACGCGGCGCCGGCGAGCGGGTAAGTATCCATGACGGACGATCGAGTGACCGGGGACCACGGCGAAATTCGCTGCGTCGGTCGCGCACTCGATCTCTTGGAAATCATGCAACGCGCCGCTCCGGCCGGCATCCGCGTCGCAGACGCGGCTGCACATCTCGGTGTCGATCCGGCAACCGCGTCGCGACTGCTCGCGACCCTGATATCGCGCGGCTATGCGAGCCGGACGCCGAACCGGCGCTACACGCTTGGCGCTCGCTCGTTGCGATTAGCCACCGGCTGGATAGATCGCTTGATGCAGATCGCCGCTGCACCGATGGGCCGGATCGCCAATAGCTGCGGCGAAACCGTGTATCTCCTCCAGCTCATCGGTACGGAAGCGGTGACGGTGGCTCGGCTTGCCGGCAACCGGCGCGCAATGATTGCCGGCGAGGTCGGTCCGAGCTATCCGCTCTGGGCGACGGCGGCAGGGCGCGCATTGCTCGGCAGCCTGCCGCGAACCCAGGCGCCGACGTTGCTGCCGGCCGAGCCATTCCCGGCTTTCACGCCGCGCACCAAAACAACCTGGGCGGATGTCAGCGCTGCGATTGCCGAAGGCCGGCGCAACGGCATGTACGCCGAGGAAGGCGAGATCGACCCGTTTCTCAACTGCTGCGCGGCGCCGCTGCTGCATAGCGAACGCGACGAAAAGCTGGCGTTAGCCGTCAGTTTCGAGGCCGGACGCCCGGACCGGGACAGGCGCGCGATTCGCGAAGCGCTGCGCCGGGAATGGCGGGAGCTGACTTGGCAGATTTGAGTACAAGCCGGCGCGCGTCGGACCCACTACACAATCTCTCAGAGCTCTAAAACCAGCGCTCGCGTTTTCGGCAGACAGTTCCACCGCCGTGCAAACATCTTTCACGCTTGAACAGCTCGCCAAACCTGAGATCGCCGAAGCCGACGGCATTCTTAAAACCTGCGTCCACTACGGTTTCTGTACTGCGACCTGCCCGACCTATGTCCTGTTCCGCGACGAGAACGACTCGCCTCGTGGCCGTATCGATCTCATTCGCGCGATGCTGGAAAAAGGCGGCACGCCGGAAGCAAAGACGGTCCATCACCTCGATCGGTGTCTGTCCTGCCTGTCCTGCATGACGACGTGCGCGGTGAAAGTGGACTACGTCCATCTGATCGACATCGCGCGCGCCTACATCGAAGACAATTATCGCCGTCCGCTTGGCGAGCGGCTGCTTCGGCGCATGCTCGCCGAACTGCTGCCCTACCCGAAGCGTTTTGGATTTGCGCTGCAGCTTGCGCGGTTTGCAAGGCCGTTTGCGGGAGTGCTGCCGCGACGGCTGCGCAATCTGGTCGAGCTTGCCGCCAACCGGCCCCCGACTGGAGAAATTCTCCTCCCGGCAATCCATCCGGCGGAAGGTGAGCGAAAAATGCAGGTGGCGTTGCTGCCGAGCTGCGCGCAACAGGCGCTCGATCGCAATATCAACGCGGCGACCATCCGCCTGTTGCAGCGTTGCGGCTGCGAAGTCGTCGTTGCTAACGGTGTCGGCTGTTGCGGCGCGTTGCCACTTCACATGGGCCGCGAAGTGCAAGCCAAGGCGATGGCCCGGGCGAACATCGCCGCGTGGAGCGAGCAATTGCCGAATGGGCTCGACGCGATTGTCATCAACGCGTCCGGCTGCGGCACCACCGTGAAAGATTATGCACATTTGGTCGGCGGCGCGCCGGCGAAACAGATTGGTGCCCTGGCGCGAGACATCACCGAGCTCGTCGCCGAGCTTGGTCTGCCGGCCGGCGATGTCGCGCCGTACCGAGTCGCCTATCACGACGCCTGTTCGTTGCAGCACGGCCAGCGCGTTGACCGTCAACCGCGATCGTTGCTCGCACGTGCGGGCTTCGAAGTCGTCGATGTCCCCGAACGGCATTTCTGTTGCGGGTCTGCCGGAACTTACAATCTGCTGCAGCCGGACATCGCGACGGCGCTTGGTGAACGCAAGGCGGCTCACATCGACAGCGTCGATCCGGACATTGTCGCCGCCGGAAATCTCGGATGCATGGTGCAGATCGCGCGCTTCACGCGCACGCCCGTTGTTCACACTGTCGAATTGCTCGATTGGGCGACCGGCGGTCCGATGCCGCCGGCCTTGGAGCAGAGGAAGTTGCGCCAACCAAAGCGCGCGCCCACGCCCTCTGAACAGAGCCACCTCGGAGGCTCGCCGTCAGCCGCCGATCCAAACCCAACCGCCATCTGGTGAACGCGCGTTTGCGCGCAATGACTCAAACGAGGCCGTCAATGAACTCTGCAGATTTCGACGCATTCTTCTCCACGGTAGGCGAATTGCTCGGTGGCGATGGACTAAATCGCTCCGAAGAAACAATCCGGCGCTACGGCGAAAACACGATGCCGGGCGGCGACCGCCCACCGGCCGGCGTGATCTACCCGGGGTCAACCGCCGATGTGCAGGCGATCGTGCGCGCGGCCAACAAGCACAGGGTGCCGCTTTATCCGATCAGCACCGGCAACAACATCGGCCTCGGCACCCGATCGGCTGCGACGGCGGGTCAGGTCGTCGTCGATCTTGGCCGGCGGATGAACCGCATCCTCGATATCGATGAAAAGCTCGCATTCGCCGTGATTGAACCCGGCGTGAGTTATCAGATGCTCCATGACGAGCTGGTCCGGCGCGGCAACCGACTGATGCTCGACGTCACGTCCGGCCCGCCGCAGGGCGGCATGATCGGCAATGCGCTCGACAAGGGCGCCGGCTACTCGCCCTACTTCGATCACTTTGGTTTTTCGTGCGGGCTTGAGATCGTGCTTGGCAACGGCGACGTGCTGCGGACCGGCGACGGCTCGCTTGATTCCAAAGACCGCGTCAACTGGCATACGTCGAAATACAGTTTCGGACCGATCCTTGATGGCCTGTTCGCCCAGTCGAATTACGGCATCGTCACCCGCATGGGCTTATGGCTGATGCCGCGGCCGCCGGCGGTACGTTCGTTTCACTTCGCGTTTCCCGACGACGATGATCTGGAAGCGATCGTCGAACTTTGCCGTCCGTTAAAGCTGTCGAATTTTGTGCCCACCCTGTTTCGGGTCGCCAACGATCTTTATTTGTGTGGGTCCGAAGGCGGAGAATCCTGAATACAAGGCGAGCGGCGGCAAGCGGTCGATCTCCGATGATGGCAGGCGCAAGCTCCGCGACAGCCACGGTGTCGGCGCCTGGAACGTCTCCGGCGCGTTCTACGGACCCAACGCCGCGGCAATCGAACCGCAGATCCAGCGGGTCCGTGACTTATTCGCGCAAGGCGGCAAAGGCCGTTATATCCCGCACGACGATGCGACTGGCATTGCGCCGCTGCAGACCGCCATCAACGCCTTTTCAGGCATTCCCGGCATGGGCGAACTTGGGCTGCTCAAATGGCGTCCGGGCGGCGGCAATATCTGGTTCGCACCCGGAACGCCGATGGACGGTCGCATCGCCAATGAATTCCAGCACCTTTGCCGGAAAATCTACGTCGAATTCGGCCTCGACTATACCGCCATGAATGTCTGCAGTGCGCGCTTCGCCCGCGGTTTGCACGTGATCACCTTCAACCGCGAGGATGCCGACGAACGCGCTCGCGCTGACGCCTGCTATCGGAAGATGTCGCAAGAAGTCGGCGCGCGCGGCGTATTCGTCGGCCGCGCGCCGGTCGACTATCACGACTTTCACATGCGGCAGACCATTCCGGCGTTCCGCGATGCGTGTGTCGGCATCAAAACGGCGCTCGATCCGAACGGCGTCATCGCGCCCGGGCGGTACGGCATAGCTGCCAAGGCCGCACCGTAAAGTCCGGCTACTTCAAATTGTTCTGATAATTGATCACGAACAGATTCGGATCGGGCTTCTTCGCCAGATCGAGATTGTAGACGGCGACGGTGGTATCGAGCCCCTGCGGATCGGTGACGGTCCATTGCTTGAGCGCCAGCGTTTTGGCGTCGAACATCAGCATCAGGCGGTTGGTGCCGACGACGACCTGGGTTTCTTCGATCACCACGGTGACGAAAGTGTCGTCGGCCGACACGCTGACGACGTCGGTGTCGCGCAGCAGATCGATACGGTCGGCCAGGAGGTAGCGCAGCGGCGTTTGCGACAGCGGATAGAAGTCCGCGGTTTCGAGCGAACGATCGCGCACGACGACCGACGAGCCGTCAGCGATAATATCGATCGGGCTCGGCGGCTTGTACTGGAAGCGGACCTTGCCCGGCTTTTGAATCGAGAACGTCCCTTCGAGCCGCCGCCCGTCCGGACCGATCTGAACGAAATTTCCGACCAGTGTCTGCACACTGGATAGATACCCGCTGACCTTATCGAGCAGCGCCCTCTGATTGGCGTCGAAGGCGGTCGCCTGGCTCCCGGCGTTATTGCCGGACGAGTTTGAGAACGGGAAAAAACCCTTCGGCGCGGCGGCCGCCGTGGCGGGGTTCGGCGCCGTGGTCAGTGCCGCTGACCCTGCCTTCGGACGCGGCGTCGGTAGCGGCACATCTTGCGCCAAAGCGGAAGCGGCAACACACACGATACACGCCGTCGCCAGAACGACACTCCACGCGCCCCGCCCCGTCATCTTTTTCTGCCCCGTATTTTCGCGCGTAAGCTTTAAATCATGGTCAGCTAGTAACGATACGATATGGCGAATTCACGGCTAGGAAAACTCGATTACAGATCGACCGGTTGATTCTCGATACGAATCGTCCTCGGCAGCCTCGACGAGGATTTCCCTTTTGCCGGCGTGGTTGGGTTGGCCGACGACGCCTTCCTTTTCCATGCGCTCCATCAGCGATGCGGCGCGATTGTAGCCGATCTGCAAACGGCGCTGGATGTAACTGGTCGAGGCCTTGCGATCGCGCGTCACGACTAGCACCGCCTGCTGGTAGAGGTCGCCGCCTTCCGGCGCCCCCATGGCGGTTGCGTCGAAGACCGGATTGCCATCTTCGTCCTGCGGCTCTTCGGCTGTGACTGCCTCGAGGTATTGCGGCACGCCTTGCGATTTCAGGTGCCGCACCACTTTTTCAACCTCTTCGTCGGATACGAAGGGTCCGTGGACGCGGCTGATGCGTCCGCCGCCGGCCATGTACAGCATGTCGCCTTGACCGAGCAGCTGCTCGGCGCCTTGTTCGCCGAGGATGGTGCGGCTGTCGATCTTCGATGTCACTTGAAAGGAAATACGGGTCGGGAAGTTGGCCTTGATCGTACCGGTGATGACGTCGACCGAGGGCCGTTGTGTCGCCAGGATGACATGCAGGCCGGCTGCGCGCGCCATTTGCGCGAGCCGCTGCACGGCGCCCTCGATGTCTTTGCCCGCGACCATCATCAGGTCGGCCATTTCGTCGACGATCACGACGATATAGGGCAGCGGCTCAAGATCGAGCTCTTCGTTTTCGTAGATCGCCTCGCCGGTGTCGCGGTTGTAGCCGGTGTGCACGGTGCGGGTCAGCTTGTCGCCCTTGGCGTTCGCTTCGGCGACGCGCGCGTTGTAGCCGTCGATGTTGCGCACGCCGAGCTTCGACATTTTCTTGTAGCGTTCCTCCATCTCGCGCACCGCCCATTTGAGCGCGACCACCGCTTTCTTGGGATCGGTGACAACGGGCGTCAGCAAATGGGGGATGCCGTCGTAAACGGAGAGTTCCAGCATCTTCGGATCCACCATGATCAGCCGGCACTGGTCGGGATGCAGCCGATAAACCAGGCTGAGGATCATGGTGTTGATGGCGACCGATTTGCCCGAACCGGTGGTGCCGGCGATGAGCAGATGCGGCATTCGCGCGAGATCGACCAGCACCGCTTCGCCGCCGATCGCCTTGCCGAGGCAAAGCGGCAGCCGCGCGCTGGTGTCGCCGTAGTCGCGCGAGTTAAGGAGTTCGCGCAGAAAGACTTTCTCGCGGCTGGGATTTGGCAGTTCGATGCCGATGGCGTTTCTTCCGGAAACGACGGCGACGCGGGCAGAAAGAGCGCTCATGGAGCGGGCAATGTCGTCGGCAAGACTGATGACGCGCGAGGACTTGATACCGGGCGCCGGCTCCAGCTCGTAAAGCGTTACCACCGGCCCCGGCCGCGCATTGATGATTTCGCCGCGCACCCCGAAATCGGCCAGCACGCCTTCGAGCGCCGTCGAGTTCTCCTGCAACATGTCGCCGCTGACGGTGGCGCGGCCGAGTTTGCTTGGCTGACTGAGAAGATCGAGCGGCGGGAGAATATATCCGCCGTTCGAGCGACGCGCCGGCCTTATAGTGGCGCGCGGCTTGCGCGCGCCACGCGGTGCGGGCTCATCAACGTCTTCTAGTTCATCTTCATCGTCTTCTTCTTCGACGCGCAAGTGTCGCCGGCCGTCTAAGCGCGGTTCGACCCGTCGCTGCGCCGAGGCGTCGCGCGCTGATCCCGTCGCCGACGGCGGCGGCCGCATCGTGCGGCGGAACATTCGTGTGAGCCGCGAGCGGAAGCTCAACATCGTGTGCATGAGGCCGCCGAGCGAAATCCAGGAGCCGTCGTCTTCGGCCTCGTCCTTAGCCTCAACCGGTTCTTCTTCGTCCCGCGAGCCGCGCAAGAGAATTCCCGCAGCGACGGCGAAGGCGGCAAGCGCGGCGACACCAAGTACGCTCGCGGCAACACGGCCGTACGTGCCGGTAAGCGGCGTGCGGAAGACGGCCGCCGGCAGGCGCAGAATTGCATCGCCAACCACCCCGCCCAGTCCACAGGGCAACGGCCACCGGACGCCGCGCGGCAGAGATGATGCGAACGCAGCCGCGAGCACCGCGCCAAACAACCACAGCAACACGCGCAGCCGCTCGCGGCGAAGCGGCCGATGGCCAAGCAACCGATAGCCCCACACCGCGATCGGTAACAGCAGAGCGAGCGAGCCCAGCCCCAGGAGCTGCATCATCAGATCGGCAGCGATCGCGCCAGGGCGGCCGAGCAGATTGTGAACGGGTAAATCGGTAGCGTGGCTGAGCGAAGGATCGTCGACCGACCAGCTCGCGAGCGCCAGCGCCGCGATCATGGCGAGGCTAAGGAGCGCAATGCCGCCGAGCTCGCGCAAGCGACGCTGCAGAATGGCGCCGAGCTGGCCCGAGAGAAAGGCCATGCCGTCGAGGCTGCGGTCGATCATCGACATCGCGCTTGCCTCTCCACCTAGCCCAGCACCGCGACGAGGCGGTGCAGCGCGTCCGCGGTCATCTCTTTGCTTTGCACCATCGCAACGCGAATATAGTCGGCGCCCGGATTGCTGCCGTCGGCCTGTTCGCGCGCAAGATAGCGGCCCGGTACGACGCGCACGCCGGCCTCCTTCCACAAGGCGAGCGTTGCGGCCTCGCTGCCGCCCTGGGCCGCGACATTAAGCCAGAGAAAAAAGCCGCCGGCCGGCCGCTGATAAACGTAGCGGTCACCGACGATCTGATCGGCCAGATCGAATTTTTCGCGGTAGAGGCGCCGATTGTCATCGACGTGAGTTTCGTCGCCATAGGCGGCGATGGCGACACGCTGCGCGGGCATCGCCACCTGCGGGGCGCCGACGTTGCGCAATTCGAGGTACGCCGCGAGAAAGCGCCGGTCGCCTGCCGCGAAGCCGACACGCAGGCCCGGCAAGCTCGAACGCTTCGACAGCGAATGAAACACAACGACGTTGGTGAAATCCGGCGCTGCAGCTTCCAGCATCCCCGGCGGCGGATGGTCGCTGTAAATCTCGCAGTAGCATTCGTCACAGAACACGACGAAACCGAACCGCTGGGCCAATGCGGCAAGTTTGCCGAGATAGGCGCGGCCGGCGACGGCGCCCTGGGGGTTCGATGGCGACGCCAGATAGAAGGCGACGGTGCGCGCCAGCAGGTCGTCACTCAACGCGTCGAGGTCGGGTAGAAAGCCGGTCTCCGCCGTCGCCGGCAAATAGACCGGCTCGCAATCGGCAGCGATCGCACCGGCCGAATAAGCGGCGTAAAAGGGATTGGGAATGAGTACGGCCGGCCGGCCCGCACGCGGCTTCACCCAGTTCTTGGCGGCGATCGCGGCGAGAAACAGGCCCTCGCGCGTGCCGTTCAGCACCAATATTTCAGCCGCCGGATCGACCGGGCGCTCGAGCGCGTAGCGGCGATTCATCCATTTCGCCACTGCCTCACCGAACGCGTCGAGGCCTTTGTTCATCGGATAACGGCCGAACTCGTCGATATGGGCCGCAATCACCGGCCCGACGAATGGCGGTATCGGGTGCTGCGGCTCGCCGACCGCCATGCTGATCGCCGGCTTGCCGGGCGTCATGTCGCCAAGAAGCTCGCGCAAACGCACGAACGGCGAGCGCGAGTCTTGCGCCCGGGCGGGCGAGGGAGAAGCCTGGCGGGTCATCCTATACATCAATCAACAGCGGGGCCGCCCGCCGCACCAGCGACTTCGATACCATAGGAGTGGCGAGGTTAAGACCCGATTAACCATCGCCACTCCGGCGTGTCGCAAAGATGGGCGGCAAGGCAATCGGGACTTCGCGTCAAAAGTATTTTTCCTGAAGATCGACCGTCGATTTGATGCCGATGAGGTCGAAATTGGCTGCGAGCCATTTGTCGGCGCGGCGGCGACCCATTTCGTGAAGATGCATCAGGAAATCCCAATCGCCATTCAGTCTACTCGACCATGACAACTTCCGGATCAAATCCTCGGCTTCGATCAAGTGGACGAGCGTCAGCCTGCCGCCGTCCACCTTGCCGGCGTCGATCAGCCTGTTCAGATAGGCGATCGTACGCATTTCGCGAATGAGCGACGTGTTGAAGCTGATCTCCTGCATGCGATTCATGATTGAAGGCGACGTGGTCGGAATCCCGGGACGCGCGGCCGGCGTAATGTGGACCATCAGAATGTCGGGTGCTTTGCAGTTTAACAGCAGCGGAAAGAGCGCCGGATTACCGGAGAAACTGCCGTCCCAATAACATTCGCCGTCGATCTGAACGGCATGCATCATCAGCGGCAGGCATGCCGAAGCGAGCACATGCTCGACCTGCAGTTCCTTGCCTTCGAAAATCTTGACTTTGGCCGTCTCCACGTTGGTCGCGGAAATATACAATTTGACCAATTGTTGCTTGCGTACGCGATCGAAGTCGACCGTCTCCGCAAGCAAATCCTTGAGCGGATCGAAATTGAGAGGGTTCATCTGATAGGGCGACGCAAAGTAAGTCAGCGATTCCATGAACACATAGCCAGGCGAATGTTCGAGGCCATGGTTCGGATTCGTCTTATCGAGCCAGGAAGGCTGGAAGACGCTGCGAGATGTCAAAGCGGCTACTTTTTGCCAATAAAGGCGGAGCGCTTTCTTTGCTCCCTCGCGGCCGGCCGCCGCCAAGCCGTCAGCCAACACGACCGCATTGACGGCGCCGGCGCTCGTCCCGGTGATGCCTTCGAAGTTCAGCCGCTCTTCCTCAAGCAGGCGATCGAGCACGCCCCAGGAGAAAGCGCCGTGGCTGCCTCCGCCCTGGAGCGCCAGGTTGACCACTTTCTGCTCAACGACTTGCCTGTGCTCCCCACCAACGGCGCCAACTACTTCGTCTTGCTTCATAAATGTTTCATGGCCTGTGTATCAAAATGGGATTGGGCGTTTGAATGGTAAGGGTCAACGCCTGTCGACGGACCTGGCTCCGAGTAAAGACGAACCTGGTTCCGAGAAAACTAGACGATTTCCGAAGCTGTTGGTATCATCCAACCCGTGAGGGGTGCGGGCTTCCGCACTCAGGGCAGGAGTTTGTGGGCGAGCGCGTTAGCGCGCGCTCGGCGACAAAAGGGGGCGAAGTCTCTTAAGCGTTAACCATAACAAAAGGTTCCCGCCAGAGCAGAACAGCTTGCTCTAGCAGGACGCCCTTGGAACGTTGCAACTTTAGATGTGCGGTTCGTACCCATAACGGGCCGCTGCTAGGCGCTTGCGGACCGTCGTCACCACGGGGGAAGCCAAGGTGCCGACGCTAGGGGGAAGGCGAGCCGCACGCGCGTTGCGCCACTGCGAGTTCGAGGGGGAATATCATGCGAGCCGTTCTCGCCACGCTGTTGCTTGCGATCCTGTTCGCGGCAGCCGCACCGGCGGCGCCTGCGCCGCATCTACATCACAAACATCATCATCGTCACCAGCAAGTCGCACAAGTCGCACACCATCGCATTCACGTGCGCCACGTCGCCAAGGTGCACCATCATCACCTGAAAATTATTCGGGAGGTGCGGTGGTTCGGTCCCGACAACCGGCCGCGTCAGTGGTGCGGCTGGTTCATGCGGCGAATGTTCAGCGTTGCCGACCGCGAATACAATCGCGCCGCAAAATGGGCGGATTGGGGTCACTGGTCTGCAGGACCTCGCGTTGGCGCCGTCGTTGTCTGGCGCCATCACGTCGGGCTGATCGAGGGCGGGCCCGACAATCGCGGGCAATGGCTGGTGCACTCCGGCAATGACGGGAACACCGTGCGAACGCGCTATATGTCGATCGCCAGAGCGATCGCCTTTCGGATGCCCTAGACGTCTGTCCTCGCGTCGTGACGGCGCGGGAAAGAAGATCTACGCGTGCGCGTTGCGCTTCGGGTCTACGATGCTCTCGAGTTTGCCCAGGACGTGCATGCAAGGCAGCACCTGCGCAAGACTTGAATTGGGTTCGCGCTTTTCCTTGATCGCGGCGATGAACTCGCGGTCTTCCAGTTCGATACCATCCATGGAGACATCGACTTTGGACAAGTCGACTTTTTGGTCTTTGCCGTCGGAGAGCTCGTCGTAATAGGCCTTGAACGTGCCATTGTCGCAGATGTAGCGGAAGAATGAGCCCAGCGGCCCATCATTGTTGAACGATAACGACAGGGTCAGAATGCCGCCAGACGGCACCTTGGCGACGATGCCCATGTCCATCGCGATGCCAAGCTGTGGATGGATCGGTCCCTGCACCGCGTAGCAATCCGAAATCGTCTCGCCGGTCTGATACTGGAACAAATCGATGGTGTGCGCCGCATGGTGCCACAGCAGGTGGTCGGTCCAGCTGCGGGGCTGACCGGCCGCGTTCATATTCTTTCGCCGGAAGAAATAAGTCTGCACGTCCATCTGCTGAATTTTCAGCTCACCCTTCGCGATCTTCTTGTGAATGTACTGATGGCTGGGATTAAAACGGCGCACATGGCCGGCCATGGCGACGACGCCGGTTTCCTCGGCGATGCGCACCAGCGCTTCGGCATCATCGACGCTGTCGGTGACGGGAATCTCAACCAGCACGTGCTTGCCCGCGCGCATCACCTGCTCGCCCTGGCGAAAATGCATTTTGGTCGGCGTTGTGAGGATCACCGCATCGGCGCGCTTGATGCCCTCGGACAGATCGCCGGTGTAGTGCGGAATGCCATATTTTTTTGCGACTTCCGCAGTGGCATCCTGGTTGCCGCCGACGAGCGACGTGACCTCGGCGTCCGGTATCCGCTTGAGCGCGTCGAGGTGCTTCTGGCCGAACGCCCCCTGCCCCGCTACGCAAATTTTCATCTGTTACCTCTCAAAGCTTGGCGCGCTCATGCCCCAGAAATCCAGTCACCGCGAGCAAACTGCTCCGAAACCGGACTGCGTTGCGTGGCTCCTCGCAGCGACGATTAGCTGCGGACCCGATGGATTTTGGCGCGCGCTGCAGCACGCTTGTGTTTCGCAGGCGCCTTGGTGCCGCGCCGGCGATTTTCCAGAATGATGTGCCCGACGGCGGTGTTGGAGGCCGGCACCGTGTAGAAGCGGTAGACCTCGTCGACCTTGTCGTCGAGCGCGCCGCGCATGATCAGCCACATCACCATCTCGATGCCTTCGGCGCCGGCTTCGCGCATGTAATCAACATGCGGAATCTTGACGAGCTTTTGTGGATCCTTTGACAGATTGTCGAGGAAGGCCTTGTCCCATTTGCTGTTGATCAGACCGGCGCGCGGCCCGGAAATCTGATGCGACAATCCGCCAGTGCCGAAGATCACGACCTTGAGGTCCTCCGGATAGGACTCAACCGCCTTGCGTATCGCCTTGCCCAGCATGTAGCAGCGATGGCCGGTCGGCGGCGGATACATCACGACATTGACCGCAAGCGGAATCACCGGACACGGCCAGTGCGCATTTTTGTCGACCTTGCCGAACAGCAGGTTCATCGGCACGGTCATGCCGTGATCGACCTCCATCTTGTTGCAGATGGTGAGGTCGAACTCATCGAGAATGACCGACTGCGCTATGTGCGAGGCAAGCGCCGGATAACCCTCCACCACAGGAACCGGACGCGGACCCCAACCTTCATCGGCCGGTGGGAACTCCGCGGCGCAGCCAAGCGCAAAGGTCGGGATCATCTCGACCGAGAATGCCGAAGCGTGATCGTTGTAAACAATGATCGCGACGTCCGGCTTGGTCTCGCGCATCCATTCCTGAGATTTCTCGAAGCCCGAAAACACCCGCTTCCAATAGGGCTCCTCGGTCTTGCCGTTGTCGATCGCCGCGCCGATAGCCGGCACGTGCGATGATCCTATACCTGCGACGATTCTTGCCACGGCTCTACTTCCGTTTTGCTGATTTCGACTTTGGTTTACTTGGCTTGGCTTTCGCTTTTGCCTTTGGTTTTGCAGCGGATGACTTTTTGGCCAGCGCCGCGCCGCCGAGAAACTTGGACGGCGTATTCTTGCCCGAACGCGAGCGATTGCCTTCGACCGAACGGCCCCCGCCGAGCATCATTTTGGCGTAGCCTTCCTGCGTGCTCCCAGTCATGAGCGCGGCGAGATGCTGGAACGAATGCCCGTCGGTCGCGCCGAGCTTGGCGGTGAAGTAGATGTTGCCGCCCAGTTCAAGCATCCGATTGTAGTCGCGCTTGAGGATCGCTTCGGCCTGCTGCGGCGTCAGGTCGAACTTTTTCAGGTATTCAGGCTCGTTCGCCTTGAAGGCCTTGCGGTTGCCATCCTTCATCAGCGACATGCAAAACATGTTGATGCCAACGCCCTGACGGGAACGCTCGGCGTCGAACACGAAGGTGCCTGGAATATCGTCGTACAGTTGCTCTTTGCGAGCCATATCGATTTCTCCGGCGTCTTTCCGGTTGGACACCACATATATAGCGCAGGCGCGCTTGGCAACGTAAGCCGCTGTCCCGCAGTCTCGAACGATTTCAGTTACTGGCATGCGCCGCCTCGTCGCGGCCATGACACCACAGGCTTACTTTCGGCGGATCGTCAGGCCGCCTCCTGCAAGATCTCGGTCAACCGCTCTGGCATATCCAGCATAACGTCGTGGCCGCACGGCACTTCATAGAGACGCCAGCTCTTGGCACGCGCGCTCGCGAGGCCGGCATCGAAGTACTGGCTCGGATAGGCCGCCGCTCTGATGTAGGTCTTTTTCGGGATGCGCTCGCGCGCGCCGGTCAGCGTTAGTTTCTGCAAGAAGCACTTGATCGGCTGCGGTGTGCATTGGGCATCGACCCAGGCACGGTCCTTTTCGTTGACCTTAAACAATTCTGCGGGACGCGGCGGCAGTGTGGCAGCGCCCTCGCGTTCCGCCGCCAGTATCGGCTCGCGTGCCGCCGGCGGCTGCATATCGATCAACGCCTGGCCGTTTTCCGGCATGAACGCGTCGAGCATGACGAATGACGCAATCGACTTTTCCATTTTCTCGGCGACACCGGAAATCACCATCCCGCCATAGGAGTGGCCGACCAGGACCACGTTCCTTAGCTCTTTCCACTTCATCTCGTTGACGACGTCGAGAATGTGGGTGTCCAGAGCGGTGTCCGGCGTTCGCAGATGCGAACGTTCGCAAAGCCCGGTGAGCGTCGGCGCGAAGACATCGTGTCCGGCGCCGATGAGCAGCCGCGCGACACGGCGCCAGCACCAACCACCGTGCCAGGCGCCATGAACCAGAACGAACGTCGCCACGGATACCTCCGTTCGCGCAATGATTTTTGGCCGCCGGGTCGGTGCGGCAACTAACGCCAATAAAGCCGCATCGGGTTGTCGATCAGTAGCTTTTGTTGGAGTGCGGCAGTGGGCGCGATCTTGGGGATGAAATCAACCAATACGCCGTCATCCGGCGCCACCCGAACATTGGGATGCGGCCAGTCGGTGCCCCAGAGGACGCGATCGGGGAATTTTTCGACCAGCGCACGGCCGAACGGCACTACGTCGTCGTACGGCGGCCCGGCGACGGTCAGGCGCTCAGGACAGGTGGCTTTAACCCAAAAGTTCTGGTGCTGTTCAAGGAGACGGTGAAACCGCTGATTGTCGGGGTGATCGACCCCCTTCTTTACATCCGGCGTGCCCATGTGATCGACGACGACGACGGTCGGCAGCGAGGTGAAAAAATCCTCAAGTTCGGGCAGATCGTGCATTTCGAAATACACCACGATATGCCAGCCGAGCTGCTCCACCCGTGCCGCGATCCGCTCGAGCACGTCGCGCGGGGTGAAATCGACGAGCCGTTTTAGGAAGTTGAAGCGCACACCGCGCACGCCAGCCGCGTCCATCCATTTCAGCTCGCGGTCGCTGACCTCCTCGCCGACGAAGGCAACGCCTTTGGCGCGCCCCTCGGCGGCGTCGAGCGCGTCGACCATGGCCCGGTTGTCTTTGCTGTGGCAGGACGCCTGAACAATCACGTTCTTGTCGAAGCCAAGAAAGTCACGCAGCGCGAACAATCTCTCTTTCGGCGCGTCACAGGGCGTGTATTTGCGCTCCGCCGCGTAAGGAAATTTGCTCTCCGGGCCGAACACATGGCAATGCGCATCGACCGCGCCGGGCGGCGGCTTGAATCTCGGCTTCGACGGATTCGGATGGAACGGAACGTAACCAGGACTCATCGGCACGTAAAATGTCTCCTAATCGAAAATAGATAGATCGCCGGCATGATCGTTTGGGACGGAAGCAAATGCGATACGAGTCTGAACTCTCCGGGGCAGCGTCCGACACTCAAATGCGCCAATTAGGTTCTCCTATTTTTGCTTGTCATTGTCCCGCTGCGCGTTCGCTCGCGTCAAATTCTCTCAAGCGCCAACGACACGCCTTGGCCAACGCCAACGCACATCGTCGCGAGCGCGCGTTTACCGCCGCGCTTTTCCAGGCCATGCACTGCCGTCAGCGCCAGCCGCGCACCGGACATGCCGAGCGGATGACCAAGTGCGATGGCGCCGCCGTGCGGATTGACGTACTCGGCGTCATCGGCGACCCCAAGCTGCCGCAGGCACGCCAATCCTTGCGAAGCGAAGGCCTCATTGAGCTCGATGAGATCGAAGTCTCCGATCTTGAAGCCAAGCCGCTCCATCAGTTTGCGGGTCGAGGGGACCGGACCAATACCCATAATCCGCGGCGGTACCGCGGCCGACGCCATCCCGAGCACGCGGGCACACGGCGTAAGCCCGTGTTCTTTCACTGCTGCCTCACTGGCGAGAATGAGCGCGGCCGCACCGTCGTTGACGCCCGACGCATTGCCGGCGGTGATTGTCCCGGGATTGCGCACGATCGGCTTTAGCTTGGCCAGATTTTCGAGCGTCGTCTCAGGGCGGGGATGCTCGTCCTTATCGACCACGATCGGTCCCGCTTTACCGCCTGGCGCTTCGACCGGAACGATCTCCTCCGCGAAATAGCCGGCAGCGATAGCTTTGCCGGCGCGCTGCTGCGAGCGGAACGCAAAAGCGTCCTGGTCCTTGCGCGCGACTTGAAACTCTTCCGCCACGTTTTCGCCGGTCTCGGGCATCGCATCGATGCCATACTGGGCTTTCATCAGCGGGTTCACGAAGCGCCAGCCGATGGTGGTGTCGTAAACCTCGGCGGTGCGTGAAAACGCTTCGCCCGCCTTGCCCATGACAAACGGCGCGCGCGTCATCGACTCAACGCCGCCGGCGATGGCGAACTCCATTTCGCCGCTGCGGATCGCGCGCGCGGCGTCACCGACGGCATTGAGGCCGGAAGCGCACAGGCGGTTGACGGTTACACCCGGAACGGTGTCAGGCAGCCCGGCAAGCAACAGCGCCATGCGTGCGACGTTGCGATTATCCTCGCCGGCTTGGTTGGCGCAGCCAAAAAATACCTCGTCGAGGCGAGACCAATCAGCCTTGGCGTTGCGCGCGACTAATGCCTTGATCGGAGCGGCCGCGAGGTCGTCGGTGCGCACCTTGGCGAGCGCGCCGCCGTAGCGGCCGATTGCGGTGCGCGCCGCATCGCAGATGAAGACCTCTCGCATCGCTATCTCCTTGGGCCGCGTTTTTTAGCTCGGCTGTAAAGCTTTGGCTTCGGCCCGATGGCGTCGCCGGATTTCTCCAGAGTATGCTTTTTATTTACGAGCGGGCACCGACACGGTCAAACACCAGACGAGCGGATCGACCGGCCTCCCGACTTGACGGCGTTCGGCAGTAATGTCAGGCGGATAGCATCCACACGCCTTGATGACTGCGCCGCGTAGCGCGTAGCTGGTATGATGTCCGGGACGCTCGCCAAAAAGTCTTCAGCGCCAGAACGGCCGCCGCTGCGACCGGTCGATCTTGGCGGTCCGGAGGTTTCGATCGAACGTCGCGCCGACGGCGCCGTTTTGATGCGTTCGCCGCGCACCCTCGAACCCTATCCAGATAGCCTCACCGAGCGGCTTGGCCATTGGGCCGCCGTTGCTCCAGACCGCGTATTCCTTGCGCAGCGCGACCGCGCGGGTGCGTGGCGGACACTGACTTACGCCGCTGCGTTTGCGGCCGTGCGTGCGATTGCCGCCGCGCTGCTCAACCGCAACCTCTCGCCGGAACGCCCGATCGCTATTCTCTCCGGGAACGACATCGAACACGCCCTCCTCGGGCTTGCCGCCATGCATATCGGCATTCCCTACGCGCCGATCTCGGTGCCCTACTCGCTGGTCTCGCAGGATTTCGTGAAGCTCAGGAGCATCATCAAAATCTTGACGCCCGGTCTTGTCTTTGCTGCCAGCGGAACTGCCTTCGCGCGCGCCATCGCCGCGACTGTGCCGGCCGACATCGAAGTGGTGGTCACTGCAGATCCTGCGAAAGATCGGCCGGCGACCTTGTTTGCTGAGCTGCTGGACGCCCGATCAACGCCCGCGGTCGAGGCGGCGCATGGCGAGGTCGGCCCCGAGACCATCGCAAAAATACTGTTCACGTCAGGCTCGACCGGCCAACCGAAGGGCGTGATCAACAGCCAGCGTATGCTGTGCTCCAACCAGGCGATGGCGCATGCGCCGCTCTGTTTTATCACTGAAGAGCCGCCGGTATTGCTCGATTGGCTGCCCTGGAGTCACACCTTCGGCGGCAACTTCACGTTCAATATGGCGCTTTACAACGGCGGCTCGCTTTACATCGACGAAGGCAAGCCGCTGCCGGGCGCAATCGAGGCGACCGTGCGCAACCTGCACGACGTTCCGCCGACGATCTATTTCAATGTACCGAAGGGCTTCGAGATGCTTGTGCCCTATCTGCACGCAGATCGAGCACTTTGCGAAAAATTTTTCAGCCGCCTCAAAGTAATGTTCTACGCAGGCGCCGCTCTGCCGCAGCACGTCCGCAACGAGCTCGAGCTTTTGGCGGCCGAGACGGCGGGAGAGCGCATTATTTTTCTCTCAAGCCTCGGCTCGACGGAGACAGCGCCGTCAGCATTGTTCTGCAGTTGGGATTCGGACCACGTCGGCAATATGGGATTGCCGCTTCCGGGCGTAACCCTGAAACTCGTTCCGTGCGAGGGCAAGCTCGAAGCGCGGCTCAAGGGCCCAATCATCATGCCCGGCTATTGGCGCGCGCCGGTGCTGACGGAAGCCGCATTCGACGAGGAAGGCTTTTACAAGATCGGCGACGCCCTGAAGTTCGAGGATCCGGACGATTGGACAAAAGGCCTGATCTTCGACGGTCGTATCTCCGAAGATTTCAAGCTCGCGACTGGTACATGGGTCAGTGTCGGGCCGTTGCGTTCGGAAATTATTGCGCATTGCGCACCGCTGGTCCGCGATGTCGTCCTCGCTGCGCCCGATCGCGACGATGTCGCGGCACTGATCATTCCCGACGTCGACGCTTGCCGGAGGCTCGCGCCCGATCTCACCCCCGACGCGCCGGCCGCGTCCGTGTTAAACGACGCGCGGGTCCGCAAGAAATTTGCCGCGTTTCTCGCCGAACTATCGGCGCCGAACCGCGGCACGTCGGCACGCGTCCGACGCGCCATTCTGCTTACCGAACCGCCGTCATTGGATGTCGGCGAGGTCACCGACAAGGGGTCGATCAACCAGCGCGCGGTGCTCGCGCATCGCGCCAGCCTGGTCGAAGATCTCTACGCCAACCCGCCGCCGGCACACGTGATCGCTGCGGGCGGTCCAACCAATCCTCAAGCACAAGCGAGTTGATCATGGATATTCGTGGACACGCGGCCCTCGTCACGGGTGGAAGCTCCGGCCTCGGAGCCGCGACGGCGCGGATGCTGGCCGAGGCGGGCGCCAAGGTCGCGATCCTCGACGTCAACGCCAAAGCCGCCGCCGAAGTGGCAATCGATATCAACGGCGTTGCCATTCAATGCGACGTCGCCGACGCCGCCGCTACTGAAGCGGCAATCGCCAAAGCCGCCGCCGATCATGGGCCGGCCCGCATTGTCGTGAATTGCGCGGGCATCGGCGAAGCCAAGCGCATCGTCGGCCGCGACGGACCGATGCCGCTCGAGTTTTACGAGCGCATTATCCGGGTCAACCTGATCGGCACATTCAACACGATGCGGCTTGCCGCCGCCGCCATGCAATCGCTCCCGCCGCTCACCGATGGCGAGCGCGGCGTCATCATTTGCACCGCCTCAGTCGCAGCCTTCGAAGGACAGATCGGCCAGGCGGCCTATGCCTCGTCGAAGGGCGGCGTGGTCGCTTTGGTCATGCCGGCGGCGCGCGAATTCGCCCAGTTCGGCGTCCGCGTCAACGCGATCGCGCCCGGCATATTCTTGACGCCGATGTTGCTTGGTCTTTCTCAGGAGGCGCAGGAAAGCCTCGCGTCTTCGCTGCCGTTTCCGAAAAAGCTCGGCGATCCGTCACAGTACGCCGCGCTGGTGCGGCACATGATCGAGAACAGCTACCTTAACGGCGAAGTTGTCCGCCTCGACGCGGCCTTACGCATGGCCCCGCGATAACAGAAAAAGCGTAAATCGGCTCTGCCGTCGCTCTGATGCTCAGCAACGTCCGCAACGTCCGGATTGAATGGTGCGATTGCGATCCCGCCGGCATCATCTTCTATCCGCGCTATTTCGAGATTTTCGATACATCGACGACGGTTCTGATCGAGCGTGCGCTCGGCATGAACAAAATCGACTATCTGAAAATTTACAACTTCGCGGGACATCCGGTGGTCGAGACCCGGGCGCGTTTTCGCCAGCCGACGCGATTCGGCGACGAAGTCGCGATCGAGACAACGCTCGTCGCCTGCGGTCAGTCGAGCCTGAAGCTCGAACACCGGATCACCAAAGCGGGCGTGCTAGCGGTCGAAGGTTTTGAGACCCGCCTGTGGGCGATCGGTCAGCCTGACGACCCAACGCGCATAATGCCGCAGCCGATCCCGCCCGCGGTGCTGGCGCGTTTCCAACAGCAATAATGCTACCCGTGCAGCGCACCATTGCGCTTCTGTCGATGCAGCGCTGCACTCAGGACACATTCAAGACGACTTAAAAACGCTGTAGAAGCCGCGTTGCCAACCAAGGAAAGAAACCCCCATGCGCATCGACGCGTACACGCACTTTTTTCCGAAGAAATTCTTCGACAGACTCAATGAGGTGGCCGGCGACTACAAGGACATGGGTAAGCGCGTGCGCTCGCTTCCCGCACTTTACGACATCGATGTGCGCAAGAAGATCGTGGACGGCCACAAGGATTATCAGCAAATCCTGTCGTACCCGCAGCCGACGATCGAAAGCTTCGCCAAGAACCCTGCCGACATCGACGAGTTCTGCCGCATCATCAACGATGGTTTCGCGGAACTGTGCGCCAAGGAAAAGGATCATTTCCCCGGCTGGGTCGGGCATGTTTCGCTTGCAGCGCCGGATGCCGGCGCCGCCGAAGCGGAGCGGGCCGTCAAAAAACTCGGTGCGCTCGGCGTGCAGATCTATACCAACGTCAAAGGCAAACCGATCGATCTGCCGGAATACCTGCCGTTCTGGGACAAGGTGAACGAGCTCGGCATACCGGTTTGGATGCATCCGACCCGCGGCGCCGAAACCCCGGATTACATTTCCGAGCAGAAATCGCTCTACGAAATTTGGTGGACCTTCGGCTGGTCGTACGAAACCGCGACCGCGATGATGCGGCTGGTGTACTCCAAGATCATGGACACCCATCCCAATCTGAAAATCATTACGCATCATTTCGGCGGCATCGTGCCAATGCTTGAAGGCCGCATCGGGCCCGGCAATGACGTCATGGGTTCGCGCACGACGGATGCGGACTATGTGGCGTTGCGCAAGAGCCTGAAAAAACGCGTGCTCGATTATTTCAAGCAAGATTTCTGGGCCGATACCGCTGCGTTCACGGCTGAACCCGCCACCAAGGCCGGCCTGGAATTCTACCCGCGCGACAAGATCGTATTCGCCTCCGATTGCCCGTTCGATCCTGAGGGCGGAACCATGTATCCGCGCGAGACGCTGCGGATTCTCGAGAAGCAAAATTTATCAAAGGAAGACCAGGACAAGATTTTCTACAAGAATCTAGAAGCCGTCACCGGCCGTAAACTCGTGAAATCGTAGCTACGGAGCGAATGGCGAAGTAGCGGACTGGCGAATTAAGCCAATCTGTCTCCATTCGCTGTTCGCCAATCCTCATTCGCATATCAGGTCGGTGGGCGGCGTTCCTTGCCTGGTCCCAACGGGGTTCGTATTGTTGACAAATGTCGATATCGGAATCGCGTTCCCCCGCCGACGACGCCGTAACCCATGACCGCTTTCGTCGGGTCATGGCGTCGTTCGTCACCGGCGTAACCGTCGTTACAACTCAAGTGCGCGGCGAGATCCGCGGCATGACCGCAAATGCATTCATGTCGGGTTCGCTCGATCCTCCGCTGTGCGTGATCTCGGTGGCGCTGAAGGCGCGCATGCATGCCTTCCTCGTCGAGGCGGGTCATTTCGGCGTGAATATTCTGGCCCGCGGTCAGGAGCCTTTGATTGGTCATTTCTCCGGCCGGCCGGTGGAAGGAATAGACCCGCAATATCAATATGCCGACACCACGCCGGTCCTTGCGGAGGCAAACTCCACAATCGCCGCCAAGGTGATCGCGCAATACGCGTGCGGCGATCATTCGCTTTTTGTTGGTCATATCTTCGCGCTGACGCACACCAGCGGCATGACTCCAATCGTTCTGCATATCGGCCGATTGGCATCGCTGCTGCACACGCACGAACAAACAATTTGGCCGACACTCGAATTCTGGTGAGCCTGTCGCTTTCAAGGAGCGACAGCGTCTTTAGTTTGCTTCCGGGCGACTATTTGTTCTTGGCTCCAGTTGTTCTTTGGTCCAGCCCGGGGGAGCCGCTCGGGCCTTCAGAACCGCCGAATTGGGCGCTTATTTTGTCGGCGCGAAATGGTCACCCGGTCCGGGATGGACACCGCGTGCCTGATCCCGGGACTGCGGGATTGCATCAACAAGCTCCAAGCCGGGCCAGAGAATTAACACGTTGATGTTGTTTGATTTTATTTGATAAATTGGGGCTTCAACAGTTGGTTTTGTTAGGGTTTACGTTCGTGGCATTTTTGCAACTACCGCCACGTAAATGACACTTACCCCCGTCACCAAGCCTGCAAAGCATTGCTTTCCGCATCTGATTGGAAGACCTTGCCGCGCAGTTGGCAAATCGTGCCGACGAGACAAGCAACATGCGCGATTCTCACGCATGCCTTGGGGAAAAATCAGGTGGAGGGGCCAATGACCCGACTGAGAAATGTAGTGCTAGGCGGCCTTGCGGCCCTCGCCATCGGCGGGGCGGCAAGTTCAGCATGGGCGGAAGAATCCGGATCGTTCGAAAATCGGTTGACCGGCGCCACGATCGGCTTGCCTTTGGGTGCGCTGCCACCCCCCGGCCTTTATACAGGCCTGGAAACGGCTTACCTCGGTATGGGCCATGCTGCGGCCTCCACCGGAACGTTCATCCCTGGCGGCGTTAAGCTAGTCCTGCCCGCCCTCGCACAGGCAGTACCGTTGCTGTGGGTGCCGGGTTGGAATTTCTTGGGCGCCTCGTACGGCATATCGGTCGTGCAAGCGTTCTATAACAACAACAGCACCGGCGGCACAGCGAGCCAGGGCACCCCGTTCAGCCCCGCAGGCGCAGCTGTTGCATCTGGAAACTATACGACCGCCAACACGTTCTTTAACCCCATCACTCTGTCCTGGAACCTAGGTGGCGGCTGGTTCGTGTCGGCCGCTTTTAACTTTGTAGCCCCGGACGGCACCAAATCAACCGCCGCGGATACCACGCCGAACCCGGATTACTGGACCTTGGAGCCAGCGTTCGCGGTTTCGTATCTGGCCAACAACTGGAACATTACCGGCAACTTCTTCTATGACATCAACACCAAGACGACAGGCACTTGCTGCTCTGGCGCGCTTGGCGCGGGTGTGACCAGCGGCAACTTGTTCTACGGCGACCTGCACGCCCTGTATAAGTTCGGCAAGTGGTCAATCGGCCCGGTTGGTAACTTCGAATTTCAGACGACAAGCGATACCGGCTGTTCCGTTGCCGCAACCGCGTTGGGCGTCTGCAATAAGTACGGATATGGCGCAGTCGGTGCTCTTGTTGGCTACGATTTTGGCCCGGTCGACCTTCAATTTTGGTTCACCGACACCGTTGCTTCGCAGAACGCACCGCAAGGCGTTGGTGGTCTGAACCTTTGGACCCGCCTTGGCTTCCGGATCTGGGGACCAGAGGCTCCGCATCCGCTGGTTGCCAAGAACTAACGCTCTCGTAGCAGCGAACTTTTCCGGCCCCGCGGAGTCACTCCGCGGGGCTTTTTTGTTTGTTTCATTGCCAATTGTTTGTTTCGTAGCCAGGAACGCGACCGAACTTCCTGTGCAGTTGTGCAGAAAGTTAGGCTCGGCTGACCCGCGAAGCGCGCATAAGGGCTACGGGGAGTCAGGCCGCGTTGCTAATAAGTGGCGCTGCTACTTAAGGAACCTGGCTTCTGGTTCTTCAGTTAGCGGACGCCGCGCCAAGGATCGTATTGCTTGTCCGGCAAGTTCTTGAGCGCAGCATTATAGGCCTTGTCGTCGGACTTTACCGCGGATGCGCCGCCGGCGCGGCCATCCCTGGAAACGCTGTCACCAAGTCGCTGGGCTCCCTGCATCTGCTGTGCCTGTGGGCTCACCACCTGCGCTTGCGGGCTCGTAATCGTCAAAGCCATGACCGATCCGACGATCAGCGATACGGCTGTCAGCGATCTCATTTGAGCACCCCCTTCTGCCTGCAACCCCGGCAACCCGGTGTCCGCACCAATGCGCCACCCCGGGTATAGGTCACTCCCCCATTTCAGGCAATATTTGGGATACGGACCTTAGCGATCTCTGCGGCCGAGCCGCCGCAATTAATTTCATAGAGCTCACGCTTGCGGCGAAAACAGTCGCAGCACCATCCCGCAACGGCTTCATCAGCGTTGCGCGTTTGTCGGCCTTGTAAGCGCTAGAATCGCATCTGTAGTGGTCCCGATAGGGCTTCATAGCTGGGACAGCCATGGAGCCAGCGTGTCGCGTGGCAGAAGCTGCTCGACGACCTCGAAGCGCGACGCCGGATTGCTGCGCATGCGAGGAGCAGGCTGGCTAGACTCTCATCGTTCGCCTGCTCAATGGGTTTGCATAACCCATTGAAAGACGTTTTGTTTCTGCAACAAGCCAATTGATTCGATACGTTTTCGCGAGCCAGCGAGCGGCGGCGCGTTGCGTTCCATCCCGCATTGCACAACTTTCAAAAAGCCGGGTCTTTGGGAATGAAGTGGAGGGGTTAAATGACCCGGCTAAGAAGTATTTTATTGAGTGCACTTGGAGCAGCGCTTTGTGTCACCGGGGCGGCGAGCGAGAGCTTTGCCACTGAGCCGGGCGACTTCACAAATTATCTGCGCGGCGCCACCCAAGGCTTACCGCTCGGCGCCTTACCACCTCCAGGCCTTTATGGCGGCTTCGGATTAAACGCCACCGGCCTGGACGGAAACAATGGCAAAGGCAATCAGAACATCCCTGGCGTCTCCAGCGCCCCGGCATTCGGTTACGGCCTCAATCTTCTGTATGTGCCGGGCTGGACTTTCCTTGGCGCCACTTACGGGATGGGCGTCGTGCAGGGCTTTTATCAGGCGGAGCTTAATGGCCCGCTCAATCCGCCGTTCGCGGTCACGTCGATTTCTCCTGAGCTCGCCAATACGAACTTCACGCCGATCGACTTGTCATGGAATCTGGGTCACGGCTGGTTCACCGCGCTCGCTCTGACCATTGTCGGACCGGACGGCTCGCGCTGGCCAAGCTCGGCGGCGTTTGGTGCGGTCGATCTCAATCCAGATTATTGGACGATTGCGCCGAGTTTCGCCGTCTCTTATCTCGACTCCAGTTGGCTGCTGTCGGCGAACTTTCGGTATGACATCAACACGGCCGCTCAAGGCGTGACGTTATCGCCGTTCCTTCCTGCCGGCGCAGCAAGCGGCTATACCTCCGGCAACCTCCTGTTCGGCGAATTGACCGCACTCTACAAGATCGGCAAGTGGTCGCTGGGTCCGGTCGCATACTTTGTTGAGCAGACTACGGCGGACAGACCCGGCCACGGCGTGGCGTGCACGGCCGCTATTTGCGGCTATCAATCGCAAGTCGATGTCGGCTTTCTTGTCGGCTATGACTTCGGCCCGGTCGCCATGCAAGTCTGGGCCGACCAAAGCGTCGAATGCGCTAATTGTATCGGTAACGGCATCGATGTTTGGGGGCGCATGAGCTTCAGAATCTGGGCGCCAGAAGGTCCGAAGCCACTGGTGGCAAAGAACTAAGCCGGCAGCCGACCGAGCACTCAGCGACAAGTTAAAGCCCCGCGGAGAAATTCCGCGGGGCCCTTTTTATTCGCTACGTTCTTTGACGTTTTAGTGCTTGCCGCGCATGACATGATAGCTGAGTTCGCCCGGATCGGTGAGGTCCGGCACCTTCCAGCCATCAAGATCGTATTCGGCCATGCAATCCTCGGCGAAGCCTTTGAAGCGGTCGGCGTTGCCCGAAGCCTGCGCGCCGAACAAACAATAGCGGCGGATCTCTTCGGTCGAACCGCCGTAATTGATTTCGTAGAGTTCGTGCCGGCCGCCGAACTCGGTCGCAATACAGTCCCACAACAACTTCATCAATTTGACGCGCTCGTCGGCCTTGTAGCCGTTGGAGCCGCGCATGAAGCGGTCGAGATACGGCCGGATTTCAGGATTTTTGAAATCGCGCGCGTGCGAGTTGAGATAGATCAGGCCCGACGCCACGGTCTGCTCGATAATGTATTTGACCTTGGTGTAGGCCATCGTGGCGATGATCGCGTAGGCGTTGCCCGGGTCCATATTCGGCAGCACATAGTCGCCGATCCACGGCTTGGGATCGCGAACCATCGCATCCGACAACGCCCAGAACAGATTGCGCCAGGCGATCACTTCGCCGACGTTGGCTTGCACGCCGCGATAATCCTTGGTGCCTGACGCTTCGACCGCCTTGAGCAACAGCCCGGCGATAAAGTCGAGCTTCACGGCGAGGCGGGTACAGCCGTGAACCACGAAGCGCGGCAAGAAACCGGTGCGCGGAAAGAAGTTATTGGCGCGATCGATGTCGCCATAGACGAAGACGTTTTCCCAAGGCACCAGAACCTTGTCGAGAATGAAGACCGCGTCATTCTCGTCGATGCGGCTCGACAACGGATAGTCGAACGGACTGCCCATCGCGGTCGATGTCATCTCATAGGACGTGCGGCAGATAAATTTCACACCTGGCGCGCTGGTCGGCACCATGAACACCACGGCGAATTTCTTGTCCTGAACCGGAATGAGGCCGTGGTGGGCAACGAAGGTGTAGTTGGTCAGCACCGAGCCCGTAGCAACGACCTTAGCGCCGGACACGATGAGGCCCGCGTCGGTTTCTTTTTCAACGTGGCAGCAGATGTCGGAGACCTCGTTGGGCGGCCGGTCGCGGTCGACCGGCGGATGGATGATGGCGTGATTGACGAACGGCACGCGCTCCTGGCTGAATTTGTACCAGTGCCGCGCATTGTCAGTGTACGGCTCGTAGAACTCCGCATTGGCCCCAAGCGTCGCCAGAAACGAGGCCTTATAGTCGGGTGATCGGCCGAGCCAGCCGTAGGTGATCTTCGCCCATTCGGCGATTGCGTTCCGCCCGGCCAGAAGATCCTCGAGTGTCTTCGGCGCCTTGAAGAACGCGTGGGTCTTGCCACCGTTGCCGGTGTCAGTCGGCACCATGATTTTGTCGGCGTGCTTCGGGCTGTGCATCGCATCGTAAAGGCGCGCCACCATGCGGGCGGTGTTACGGAAGGCCGGATGCGTGGTCACGTCCTTCACGCGTTCGCCGTAGATGAACACGGTGCGGCCGTCGCGCAGCGAGTTGAGATATTCGTTGCCGGTCTGCGGCGTTGTCGTACTGGCTTTCGCTGCCTTTGCCGGCTTGGAGGCCGCTCCCTTGTCGCCCTTGGCGGCTACACTCATGGCGTTCCCCTGATCGCTATTGTTCGGTTATCGAACTTACGTGCGGTATTCGACCGCTGCAAAACGATACTCTGGCGATCGGCTACAGGCAAGGCGCCGGCTTCGTCAGATGACTGAGGAGGAGATCTGCCCGGCGATCACTCGCAAGCTTGGCAGGAAGCGCTCGCGCAATTCGTTGCGCGTCGTACGCGTCGAATGGGTACTCAAGTTAAGGGCCGCGACCGCCTGTCCGCTGCGGTCAACGACCGGCACGGCAATCGAGCGGAGGCCGCGCTCGAGCTCTTCGTCGACGATCGAAAATCCCTGCGCATGATCTTCGCGCACCCGATCGAACAGCGCCTGGACGTCAGTAATTGTCGCGGGCGTAAGCGCGTCGACGCGTAACGAGCGCAACCGCCGCCACAGCTCCGCATCGTCGAGAAAGCCGAGCTGAATGCGGCCAAGCGCGGTGTGGAAGGCCGGTAATCGTGTCCCAACCGCAAGCGCAACGGACATAATGCGACTCGCCGGAATGCGCGCGACGTAGACGATCTCGGTGCCCTGTAAGATCGCCGCCGAGCACGATTCGTGAAATTGCTCGCTCAATTGCCGCATCAGCGGCGTGGCCTGCTCGATCCAGTTCTGGGTCGCGAGATACGCAAAGCCGAGTTTGAGGATGCCGGACGACAGCGCAAATTGCCGTCCGCTCTGTTCGACGTAACCAAGCTCAGCGAGTGTGCGCAGAATCCGTCGTGCCGTGGCGCGCGACAGCCCGGCCACGAGCGCGGCCTGCGATAACGTCATGGTCGGCCGTTCTTTGTTGAAGGTGCCGAGCACGGCGAGACCCTTGGCCAGCGTCGCCATGAACTCCTTGTCGTGCGTCTTGGCGCCGTCGTCCGCCGCGGTGTCCTCGCGATTGACAGAAAGATGGCGCTCGCTAACATGGCTCATAGGCGAACCTTCGTTCGATAATCGAACTTACCGGCCGTTACCGAACGGTGCAAGTGGGAAGGTATCGCATCGGAGTGAAACGCCACGGCACGGCCCGATAACGGGCGGCAGTGCCAATTGGGCAGGGAGGGAAGGCATGGCCAAGAAAACCGAGACTATTCGCGTAAACCGACGCGGCTTCATGAAAGCGTCGGCGGCAACAGGCGCGGCGCTCGCAACCGGCTCGGTGTTCGCGCCTTCGGTCCGCGCCGCGCAGAGTCTCAAGCTCGGCTATGTCAGCCCGCAGACCGGACCGCTCGCTCCGTTTGCCGAAGCAGACAAGTTCGTCATTTCGAGTTTCCTGGACACGGTGAAGGGCGGCGTCAAAGTCGGCAGCGCGACGCTTCCCGTCGAAGTCACCGTCAAGGACAGTCAGTCCAATCCCAACCGCGCCGCCGAGGTCGCCAAGGAACTGATCGTATCCAACAAGATCGATCTGATGCTGGTCGCTTCCACACCGGAAACGACCAATCCGGTTTCAACGCAATGCGAGATCGAAGAGGTGCCATGCATCTCCACCGTGGCGCCGTGGCAGCCCTGGTTTATCGGCCGCCAGGCTGATCCTGCCGGCGGTCCACCCGCCTGGAAGCCCTTCAACTATACCTACCACTTCTTTTGGGGTCTCGAGGACGTCATCGCCGTCTACACCAACATGTGGGGGCAAGTTAAAACTGACAAATCAGTTGGCGGCCTGTTTCCCAATGACGGCGACGGCAACGCCTGGGGAAGCAAACAAGTCGGCTTCCCGCCAGTGCTTGATAAGCTCGGTTACACCCTTACCGATCCGGGCCGCTACCAGAACCTCACCGACGATTTCAGCGCACAGATCGCCGCCTTCAAGAAGGGGAATTGCGACATCATTACCGGCGTGATGATACCGCCGGACTTCACGACGTTCTGGAACCAGGCGTCGCAACAAGGCTTCAAGCCGAAGGTCGCTTCCATCGGCAAGGCCATTCTGTTCCCGGTTGCGGTCGAAGCATTGGGAAAGAACGGCAATAACCTGTCGTCCGAGGTCTGGTGGACACCAAACCATCCGTTCAAGTCGTCGCTGACCGGACAGTCGGCTAAGCAGATCGCAGATGCCTATGAAAAATCTTCTGGCAAGCAGTGGACCCAGCCAATCGGGTTCGTGCATGCCCTGTTCGAGCTTGCGGCCGACGTGGCGAAGCGCTCAGGGGGCGTTGGCGACAGCAAAGCTGTCGTCAAGGCAATCGCATCGACCAAACTCGACACTGTCGTCGGGCCGATCGCGTGGGACGGCAAGAACCTGCCGCCGTTCGCCGCGAAGAACGTTGCCAAGACGCCGCTCGTTGGCGGCCAGTGGCGATTGCGCAACGGAAACAAATACGACATCGTCATTACCGACAACAAGACCTATCCGGCCATTCCAACCGGCGGGCAAATGCAGCCGATCGCGTAACGGCCGATCTAATCTTCGTGCGACTGGCACCCGATCGCATAAAATCATTCGGGTGAGACAATCTTAAACGCCGGTCCCACGGGGGCCGGCGTTCGTCTGGGCGGCCGCGGCGTGATCCTGAGCTTGAACAATCTGACGAAATCGTTCGGCTCGCTCAAAGCCGTCGATGGCGTCGACCTTGAAGTTGCGCCCAGCGAAGCGCTCGGCATCATCGGGCCGAACGGCGCCGGGAAATCCACCTTGTTCAATCTTATTACCGGGTTGCAAAAGCCGGACACCGGCAGCGTCTACTTCGACGGTCAGGATATTTCTCACGCTCCGCCGCGTGCCCGCTGCATCGCCGGCATCGGCCGCTCGTTCCAGATTCCGCAGCCGTTCGAGAACCTCACCGTATTCGAAAACCTTCTGGTCGCCGCGATCCACGGCCGCCAGCAACGCGAGGCGCACGTCGTCGACGCCTGCGGCGGCATTCTGGAACGGACCGGCCTCATTGGCTCTGCCAATCGCCGCGCCGGCACCCTCAATCTCCTGGGGCGCAAGCGCCTCGAACTGGCGCGGGCGCTGGCGAGTGCTCCGCGGCTTCTGCTCCTCGACGAAATCGCCGGCGGCCTGACCGAGGCCGAGTGCGCCGAACTCGTTCAACTGATCCAGCACATCCAGAAATCCGGCGTAACCATTGTGTGGATCGAGCACATCGTGCATGCGCTGCTGGCGGTCGTGTCGCGGTTGATGGTGCTGAACTTCGGACGCAAGATCGTCGAAGGCGAGCCGCGCACGGTGATGGCCTCCGATGAGGTCCGGGAGATTTACATGGGTATTGCGGCGTAAGGCGCCGAGGTTTGAGGCTGTAACAATTGGCTGTGCTGGAAACCCGCGAACTCACCGCTTTCTACGGCGACTTTCAGGCGCTCTTCGGCATTACGTTCACGCTCGACGAAGGCGAGACCGTCGCCATTATCGGCGCCAATGGCGCAGGTAAATCCACCTTCCTGAAGGCGATCGTCGGGTTGCTGCCGCGCGCCGCAACTTCTGTGCGCCTCGATGGCCGCGACATCGGCTCGATGCCGGCCTACGACATCGTTAAGCTCGGCATTGCGCTTGTGCCGGAAGGCCGGCGGCTGTTCTCATCGCTGTCCGTCGAGGAGAACCTGTTGGTCGGCGCCTACGGCCGCCACACCGGGGAACCGTGGAATCTGGCTGCGATCTATCAGTTGTTCCCCATACTGCGAGAGCGCCGCAATACGCCGTCGACGGCGTTGTCCGGCGGACAACAGCAAATGGTCGCCATCGGCCGAAGCTTGATGTCGAATCCACGCATCTTGTTGTGTGATGAACTCAGCCTTGGTCTCGCGCCGATCGTGATTCGCGACATCTATGCGGCGCTCGCCCTGATCAAAACGCGCGGGACCAGCGTCGTCCTGGTCGAGCAGGACCTTGCCCATGCCATGTCGGTCGCCGACCGCGCCTATTGTTTTATGGAAGGGCGCGTGAGCCTCAGCGGCCGGCCGCAAGATCTTACGCGCGACGCCATTCACGCTGCCTATTTCGGATTGTGAGCGAATGCTGGGCTGGATCGACACGATACTGCAAGGTGTCCTGCTAGGCGGCCTCTATTCGCTCTATGCCACCGGCCTCTCGGTGATCTTTGGCATCATGCGTCTGGTCAATTTGGCGCATGGCGATTTGATTGTGCTGGGTGCGTTTTTGACACTGGCGCTCTCCGCTTTGGGAGTACCGCTTGTTCTTGCGCTCGCGATCGTTGTGCCACTGATGTTCGCCGCGGGCTATGCACTGCAATCCGTACTGCTTAACCGAGCGCTGGGCCGCAGCATCCTGCCGCCATTGCTAATCACCTTCGGCCTTTCGATCATCGTGCAGAACGGCCTCCTGGAAACTTTCTCGGCGGACACGCGCTTTCTCAATGTGGGCCCGCTGCAAGGCGCTTCGCTTCCGCTTGGCGGCGGCATCGCGATCGGAGTGATGCCGCTGATCTGTTTGCTGGCGGCGATCGCCGTGATCGTGGTGCTCAACGGCGTGTTTTATCGCACCGCCGTCGGGCGGGCGTTCCGCGCCACCTCCGATGACGTGGAAATCGCCCAGCTCATGGGGATCAACAACAAGTCGATCTACGCGCTGACCATGGGTATCGCGCTCGCCGTTTGCGCGATCGCCGGATTTTTCCTCGGCGCGCGCGCCAATTTCGATCCGAGCATCGGGCCGGCGCGTCTCCTCTACGCCTTCGAAGCGGTGATCATCGGCGGGCTCGGCAGCCTGTGGGGCACGCTCGCCGGCGGCATCGTCGTCGGCGTCGCCCAGACGGTCGGCGCGCACATCGATCCCGAATGGCAAATTCTTTCGGGCCACGTCGCGTTTCTGATCGTGCTGGTGATACGGCCGCGCGGGCTGTTTCCGCGCGCGGTGGATTAGGCTCACGGTCGTGCGCCTCACCGACATCGTTCCGAGCGGGCTCAGTACGGATCGCCGACACGGTTCGCGTTTCGCTGTCACCACGGCAACGCGGGCATCGACCATCACGCTGCTTCTTGCGGCCCCCGCGCTCGTTGTTCTTGTGGCGCTACCGGCATTTGCGAGCCGCGTGCTGCTGCAGGAGCTGTTTTACGTATTCACCATGCTGGCTTTGGCGCAGCTATGGAATTTGCTCGCCGGCAGCGCCGGGCTGATTTCGGTCGGGCAACAGGCCTTCGTCGGCATCGGCGCTTACGCGCTGTTTGCGTTTGCCGTGATGACCGGGCTTGACCTCGTCACATCGATTGTATTGGCCGGCGTGGTTGCTGGAGTCATTGCCGTGCCGGCGGCGCTGATCGTTTTCCGTCTGCGCGGCGCCTATTTCGCCATCGGCACCTGGGTGGTCGCCGAGGTGTGCCGGCTTATCCTGGCTCAAGTCAAACAACTGGGCGGCGGCACCGGGACTTCGCTGCCGCCGGACGTCGCCAGCTCCATTGTCGGCATTGATTTCGTCCGTAACCTGTTCCAGGTCCGCGGTCCCGCGGCGCGGGATATCCTGTCGTATTGGCTCGCACTTGTGCTCGCGGTCGGGACGTTCGTACTGATCTACCGCCTGTTGCGGTCACGCTACGGGCTCGCGCTTTCGGCCGTTGGGGACGCCGAGCCCGCCGCCGAGAGCGCCGGCGTCGACGTCTTCCGCACCAAGCTTTTTATCTACGTCATCACCGCGGCCGCCACGGGCATGGTCGGTGCGCTGATCTTTTTGCAGAAAGCAAGAATCTCGCCCGACGCCGCGTTCTCGCTGGTCGATTGGACGGCCTACGTGATCTTCATCGTCGTCATTGGCGGCATCGGCACGATGGAAGGACCAATCATCGGCGTCGTGATTTTCTATCTGCTGCAGTATTATCTGGCCTCACTCGGTTCCTGGTATCTGATCATCCTCGGCGGGCTCGCCATTCTCTTGATGCTGTTTGCTCCCGCCGGTGTCTGGGGCGTGATCTCACACCGTTTCGGCATCAGTCTGTTTCCGGTCCGGCGCCGCCTGATCGTCGCGGAAACAGGAATTGAGGAAAAGAAAACCGAGACGTGACGACACGGTGTTGTTGGCTCGGGACAAATTCGCTATATCTGACGGCATATTTCGCAAAATCAGCGCACTTAGACGCCTGTCATAACGATATCGGCTGCCGCAGAGCGGCCAGGGGAGGAAAGCCAAATGAACGTACCGGCACCGAAGTTTTTGGTTGAGAAGACCTGGGAAGGCCGCGTGTTCGGCGCCGGATGGCGGCCCGCCGCGGGCGGATCGCTCGATGTGCTCGAGCCGGCGACGGGCAACAAGATCACCAGCGTCGGCAACGCGACGGCCAAGGACGTACGCCAAGCCGCCGCCGAGGCGCGTGCCGCGCAGCCCGGTTGGGCCGCCACGCCTTACGAAGAGCGCGCCGCAATCCTTCGCAAGGCGGCTCGCATTCTGGAAGATAATCAGGAAGAGCTGATCCCCTGGATCGCCCGCGAGACCGGCGGCATTCCGGCCAAGGCCGGGTTCGAAATCCATCTTGTGACAGAAGGGCTCTATCGCTCGGCGGCGATGTGCACCGAGCCGCAGGGCGTAGTGCTGCCGTCCAATCCGGGCCGCATCAGTATCGCCCGCCGCGTTCCGCGCGGCGTCATCGGCATCATTTCGCCGTTCAACTTCCCGCTGATCCTGTCGATGCGCGCCGTCGGGCCCGCGCTCGCGACCGGCAACACGGTCGTGCTCAAACCGGATCCGCGCACGGCCATGACCGGCGGATTCATTATCGCCCGGGTGTTCGAGGAGGCTGGCCTGCCTAAGGGTGTGCTTCACGTCCTGCCGGGTGGTGTCGAAGCAGGCGAAGCGATCTGCATCGATCCCGACATCGCCATGGTGTCATTCACCGGTTCAAGCGGCGTCGGCCGACGCATTGGTGAACTCGCCGGCAAGCATCTGAAAAAAGTGCAGCTCGAACTCGGCGGCAAGAACGCCGTGATCGTCCTTGAGGACGCCGATCTCGATGCAGCCGCTTCGGCGATCGCGTTCGGCGCCTGGTTCCACCAGGGGCAAATCTGCATGACCACCGGGCGCATCCTGGCAAAGGACAAGATCGCTGCATCGCTGACTGCAAAGCTCGTGGAGAAGGCGAACCATCTACCGGTCGGCGATCCCCTTGGACAAGTTGCGCTCGGGCCGGTGATCTCCAAAGCGCAAGTCCAGCGCATCGACGGCATCGTGAAAGAGTCGGTGGCAGCGGGTGCGAAGCTCGAGGCCGGTGGGACGTTCGAGGGACCGTTCTATCGTCCGACCGTGTTGACCGGCGTGAAGCCGGGCATGCGCGCGTTCGAAGAGGAAATCTTCGGGCCGGTAGCGGCAATCACCTCGGTTGCCAGCGACGACGAGGCGGTGAAGCTCGCCAATCAGAACGAATACGGACTGTCGGCCGGCGTGTTCTCGGCCGATGTCGGGCGCGCGCTTGCGGTCGGCAACCGCCTCAACACCGGCCTGCTGCACATCAACGACCAGACCGTCGCCGACGAACCGCATGTGCCGTTCGGAGGATCGGGCGCTTCCGGCAACGGCACGCGCATTGGCGGCCCGGCCAATTGGGACGAGTTCACCCAATGGCAATGGGTGACGATCAAAGACAAACCGAATCCCTATCCGTTCTGAACGCGGTGCGGGAAGCGTATCGCGGCCGAAGCGGCTTTCCTGAAAAGGTCGCGCTTTAACTAGAATACGACTGCGCCGGGCTCATCACCGAGCACGACGCATTTTCTTTTTTTGCTTGCCGATTCGCGCAAACACATCTGAGTTTGGCCTGCTGAATATCCGAAGACACGTGGAACTTCGGTTCCGGGTCGCGCCGTGCATGGCGCAAGTTCCGTTAACTCCCACCCGCGATGCTCTCAGACGTGTGAGCATCTCATCCGGAACGGACCGGCGGGTGGACGAATTAAAGATAATCGGTCGCGCAGGAGATTTCCAGCGACCACGAAACTTGGGAGATCGAACATGTCTGGCAAGTTGATGGCGGCAGCCGCGGCTGGCGCGCTTCTTCTCGCAACAACCGCATTTGCGTCGGCGCAAACGAGGGCTCAGCCGCTTCCTTATGACTATGGCGGATGGGGTTACTACGGCGGCCCCACCTACAGTTATGTAATGCCTCCCCCACTGTTGTCGCCCGGTTACTATGATTACGCGCCTGGCTACTATGGTCCGGGGCCCGGCTCCTACTACGACGGCTGGGGCTGGCGGCATAACGGCTGGGATTGGTAAGCATCCCGGAAGCATAACGCGCAAGCATACTTCGCAAGACCTGCAGCCGCGCCGGGACAGCGCGGCTGTAGCCTTTTCTACAGTAGCGGCGATGGCCGCGGCACGGCGTTGCGCTTTTGCGCCAACTTCGCCTCTGCTAGCGTCCGGCGATGGACGCCGCACATCCTATCGGCCTTAACGATACCACACCGCCGCCGGAACCGGCGCGCGTCACGCCGATGATGGAGCAATACATCGAGATCAAGGCGGCCAATCCGGATTGCCTGTTGTTTTACCGGATGGGCGACTTCTACGAATTGTTCTTCGACGATGCCGAAGTCGCCTCACGCGCGCTCGGCATCGTGCTCACCAGGCGCGGCAAGCATCTGGGCCGCGACATTCCAATGTGCGGCGTGCCGATCGAACGCGCCGACGAGTACCTGCATCGCCTGATCGCGCTCGGCCACCGCGTCGCCGTGTGCGAGCAGCTTGAGGATCCGGCGGAGGCGCGAAAACGCGGCGCCAAAAGCGTCGTGCGCCGCGACGTGGTGCGGCTGGTTACCCCCGGTACGCTGACGGAAGAACTCACTCCTCGATGCCAAGAGCAACAATTATCTGCTCGCGGTCGCGCGAGTGCGCGCATCCTCCGATGAGGATCGGTTTGCGCTCTCCTGGATTGACATTTCGACCGGTGAATTTCGCGTCGGCGAGTGCGAGCGCGCAACGCTTGCCGCCGAGATCGCACGTCTTGAACCGGGCGAGATCATCGTTTCCGATGCGTTTTATTCGGACACCGAATTCGCACCTTATCTGCGCACGCTGCCCGCGGTGACGCCGCTGACCCGCGACGTGTTCGATGGCGCAACAGCAGAGCGACGGCTGGCAGCGTTCTTCGGTGTGGCGACAACAGCCTCATTCGGCGCGTTCTCACGCGTTGAACTGACCGCGGCAGCGGCCGCCGTCACCTATGTCGAGCGCACGCAGCTTGGCAAGCGTCCGCCGTTGTCGCCACCAACGCGCGAGGCCGCAGGCGCGACACTTGCAATCGATCAGGCAACGCGCAGCAATCTCGAACTTATCCGCACCCTCGCCGGCGAGCGGCGCGGCTCGCTCCTTGCCGCTATCGACCGTACGGTGACGGCGGCGGGCTCGCGGTTGCTGGCGCAGCGATTGGCGGCCCCGCTGACTGATCCCGACGAAATCGCACGTCGGCTTGATGCCGTCGCGGCATTGGTCGACGACACCGCCGTCCGCAGTGATTCCCGCGACAGGCTGAACGCGGCGCCTGACCTCGCGCGCGCGCTGTCGCGCATTGCAGTCGGCCGCAGCGGACCGCGCGACCTTGCCGCCATCCGCGACGGCATTTTCGCCGCGGCGCAAATCGCCGCGTGCGTTTCCGCACTGGTTACGGTTCCAAATGAAGTAGCGCGGGCCGTGGTCGCGCTGCGCCGTCCCGACGCTACGCTCGCCGCGGAACTTGCGCGCGCACTTGCCGACGAACTGCCTGGATTCCGGCGCGACGGCGGTTTTGTCCGCGCCGGCTACGAGATGGCGCTCGACGAGGCGCGGGCGCTGCGCGACGAATCGCGCCGCGTGATCGCAGCCCTTCAGGTACGCTACGCCGAGACCACCGGTATCCGGTCGCTGAAGGTCCGGCACAACAACGTGCTTGGCTATTTCGTCGACGTTACCGCGCAGCACGGCGACAAGCTGACGAGTGCGCCGCTCAACGCGACTTTCATCCATCGCCAGACGCTCGCCGGCCAGGTGCGCTTTACCACCACCGAACTTGGCGAGTTAGAAGCCAAGATCGCCAACGCCGCTGACCGCGCGCTGTCGATCGAGCTTGAGATTTTCGATCGCCTGGCCGCAGCAGTGACTGCGGCCAGCGTCACAATCAAAGCCGCAGCCGACGCGCTTGCGGTCATTGATGTCGCCGCGGCGCTGGCGACCCTTGCGGTTGAGCGCGATTATGTGCGCCCGGACGTCGATGGCAGCCTTGCTTTCGTCGTTACCGGCGGGCGTCATCCGGTGGTCGAGCAGGCGCTGGCGCATGATGGCGGGCCGTTCATCGCCAACGATTGCGACCTTTCTCCACCGCCGGCCCTCAGTGCGGGTGCCGGCCGCATTTGGTTGATTACTGGTCCCAACATGGCCGGTAAATCGACGTTCCTGCGCCAGAATGCGCTCATTGCCGTACTGGCGCAGATGGGCAGCTTCGTTCCAGCGCGTGCGGCCCACATCGGCATTGTCGATCGGCTGTTCTCGCGCGTCGGCGCCGCCGACGATTTGGCCCGCGGCCGTTCAACGTTCATGGTCGAAATGGTCGAGACCGCGGCAATCCTTAATCAGGCCGGTGAACGCGCGCTGGTCATTCTTGACGAGATCGGGCGCGGTACCGCGACCTTCGACGGCCTTTCCATCGCCTGGGCAACAATCGAGCATCTGCACGAAAACAATCACTGCCGCGCGTTGTTTGCTACGCACTTTCACGAGATGACCGCACTCGCCGCCAAGCTACCGCGGCTGCACAACGCCACCATGCGGGTAAAGGAATGGCAAGGCGAGGTCGTGTTCCTGCACGAAGTCGTCCCGGGCGCTGCTGATCGGTCGTACGGCATCCAGGTAGCGAAGCTCGCGGGTCTGCCGGCCGGTGTAATCGAACGCGCCAAGCTCGTGCTGGCACAGTTGGAAGCCGAAGACCGGATATCGCCAGCGCGCAAACTGATCGACGATCTGCCGCTGTTCGCCGCGACGCGGCTCGCCGCGGGAACGACGGGGCCGCAGGCGGACGCGGGTCTCGTGGCGCTGGTTGAGGCGTTGACCGCACTTAATCCAGACGAAATGTCACCGCGCGACGCACTCGAAGCGCTCTACGCGCTCAAGGAGCGGCTGGCGAAGAGGTAGCTCCACTTCGTTTCAGAATCTGCAGGCGAACCGCCAACAGCCCGCCGCTCCAGGCGATGTTAGCGGTAATGCCGACAACCAGCGCCCCCCACACGCCGATCGGCGCGACAAGATAGTGCACGACAAGGAAGCCGAGCCCGAGACCGATCAGCGGCAGCTGCGCGTGCGCGAGCATGCTTGCGGTGACTTTGCCGCCGATGCGCGGATGCATGATGACGATCGAGCTGCCGAGAATGATCGGAAACAGCGCGAACATACCCGAGGCGAACGAACCGATGCTGGAACTTGCGGTGGTCACGACGGCCACAACGATCGCGGCAGCGAGCGCGCGTAACGGAATATCAAAGCGCGTCCGCCGGAATTTCGCCGGCACTCCGCCGGCGCGGTAGCGCCAGGTCAGTGGAATGGTAACGGCGAAAACCACGACGTTGAGAGTAACGGCGCTGAGCGGTGTCCAGTCGACAGTGCGGAGTGCCGCTGCTGCGGCGAACCACACCGCACTCGCCACCCCCAGGCTCACGAACAGGCCGTGCCGTTGCGCCGCCGCGGCATAAGTAGCGGCGAAAATGGCGACAGCCGCGTTGACCGCCACGCTGCCAACCGCGCTCGCGGCAATGAAGTCGGGCGAATGCTCGAGGGCGAGGATCGTGTAGGCCGCGCCGGCCGCGGTCGGCGCCGCGCCAATCAGCGCGCCGACGAACGGCCCACTCCGCTCGACTGCAAGAGAGGTGATGACGACGACGGTAGCCGTCAGCACCATTTTGAGGGCTAGGCCGCCCCAGAACAGTTCGGCGGCTGTCACGTGCGATTAAGACGAATGTCGAGGGGCGGTCCGCTTTTGATCGTCTGATAGACGACGCAATAGCGCTCGGTAAGCTTAAGCAGCTGATCAAGCTTGTCCTGTGGCGCGTCGGTATCAAGATCGAATCGCAGGCGGATTTGCGCAAAACCGACCGGCGCCTCCTTGGCGACGCCGAGCGTGCCGCGGAAATCGAGATCGCCTTCGGCAGAGACCGCGCCGGACTTGAGCGGAATATCAAGCGCAGTCGCAACCGCTTTGAGCGTCACCCCGGCGCAGGCGACGAGCGCTTCGAGCAGCATATCGCCCGAGCAGAGTTCCAGCCCAGACCCGCCGGTTGCAGGATGCAGACCGGCGACCGCAAGCGCGCGGCCGGTCTCGACCTTGCAGGCGATGTTGGCGTCATCGAGCGTCCCTTTGGCCTTTAAAGTGATGAAGGCGGCCTGCGGAGCCGTCTTGTAACAATCTTTGATCGGCGCCTGGAGCGCGCGCAGCCCGGCAGAGTCCATGTTTCCCAATCCCATCTCTTCGTCGCGCGAGTCCGTCTGGTTCATGCGGGTGTCAGCACCAACCGGCCGATAACCTTGCCGGCTTTGAGTTCGTTGAGCGCTTCGTTGACCGCCGCAAGCGGGCGCGTGCCGATGGGAAGATAGGGCACACCCTTTCGCCGCACCAGATCAAGCAATTCCGCCATCTCGGGGAGGCTGCCGACGTAGGAACCTTGAATAGTCATGGCGCGCAACGGAAAGGACGGTGTCGGTATCGTGATATCGCCGCCGAACAGACCAACAATGATCAGCTTGCCGCCTTTAATGATCGAGTCGAGCGCAAGCTGCACGGTACGGGAAGCGCCGACCAGATCAATGACGGCCCACGCGCCGCCCTTGGTCGCCTCGATGATCTGCTTGGCGGCATCGGGCGCACTGCCATCGATCACAGCTTGCGCACCGGCCTTCAGCGCCGCCTCCCGCTTGACCGGATCGATATCCACCACGATCGCGCCCTTGCCGCCCATCGCCCGGTGCAGCGCGAGACACATAAGCCCGAGACCGCCGGCGCCGATGATGACCACCGGTTCCTCCTGCAATAACGGCCCGACCTTCTTCAACGCGCCGTAAGTCGTAATGCCGGAGCAAGCGAGCGGGGCAGCACGCTCCGGCGGAATGTTGCCGATGTCGAACAGATAACGCGGATGCGGGACCAACAGATGGTCGGCATAGCCGCCCGCGCGGAATACACCGATGCTGAGTGGCGTGCGGCAGAGTTGCTCGTCGCCCCGCCTGCACACGGCGCATTCCCCGCAACCCAGCCACGGATGGACCAGCCGGCGATCGCCGATCTTGACGCCGGTCGCGTCGGGACCCACGGCGACGACTTCGCCGACATTCTCGTGGCCCATGGTGAGGGGGAGTTTTACGCCCCGATCAGCGAGCTTCAGCCGCTTGCCGCCGCCGATATCGTAAAAGCCTTCCCAGATATGCAAATCGCTGTGACAGACGCCGGCAGCTATGACCTTGAGCAAGACCTCGGTCCCCGCGGGCTTGGGGGTCGGCCGCTCCATCAGCCGTAACGGCGCTCCGCACTCGCAAACGTCGTAGCTTTGCATCGGACGTACTCCTCCCGGCGGCGTTTCCAGCTCTCGCCGATGATAATGGCAGCACCGGTATTCCTGTCCATCCTTCGAGTTCCTAGAGGCCGGCAGTGCGCCGCAGCAATATCTTCGCAAGCATCGCCGCAGGCGGCCGATGACAGCGGCTGGCGGCTCAGTTATGACGTGCACCAATGCTGGATAGCCCACGCGGTTCGCGACCCGCTTCCGAACTCCTTGATAGCGCGGCAATCGTGGCCGACCTCAAGGCCCTTGCCGAAAACCATGCCGGACGCGATCGCGAATTACGGGCCGCCGTCGCGCGGCGTCTCAAAATCTCGCTGACAGAAGCCCGCACCCAGGCTGAAACACTACTGCTGAAAGACCGTCACGGACGGCGCTGCGCCGAGCGGCTGTGCCAGACTCAGGACGAGATCATTCGCATCCTGTTCGAGTTTGCCGCCGAGGCGCTTTATCCGCCGCAGGCGCGCTCAACCGCCGAACGCATGGCGGTGATCGCAACCGGCGGGTATGGCCGCGGCCTATTGGCGCCGGGCTCCGACATCGATCTGCTATTTGTGCTGCCCTACAAGCAGACCGCATGGGGAGAATCGGTCGCCGAGACGTTGCTCTATTGTCTGTGGGACATGGGCCAGAAGGTCGGTCACGCGACGCGCTCGGTCAGCGAGTGCATCCGCCAGGCCAAAGCCGATATGACCATACGCACCGCGCTTCTTGAATCGCGGTATCTGTTTGGCGATGCCAAGCTCTACGCCGAACTCAACACGCGTTTCGAAAAAGAAGTGGTGCAGGGGACCGCAGCGGAGTTCGTCGCCGCCAAGCTCGCGGAGCGCGAGGAGCGGCATCGCCGCGCCGGTCAGTCGCGTTATCTCGTCGAGCCCAACGTCAAAGACGGCAAGGGCGGGTTGCGCGATCTGCACACGCTGTTTTGGATCGCCAAGTACGTCTATCGCGTGCGCGAGCCCGAGGAATTGATCGCCCGCGGCGTATTCGATCGCGACGAATACAATATGTTTCGCCGTTGCGAGGATTTCCTCTGGTCGGTTCGCTGCAACATGCATTTCCTCTGCGGCCGCGCCGAAGAACGACTGTCATTCGACATCCAGCGCGATATCGCGGTGCGGCTCGGCTACACCGAGCATCCAGGGCTGCAGGATGTCGAGCGCTTCATGAAGCATTACTTCCTCACCGCCAAGCACGTCGGCGATCTGACCGCTTTCCTGTGCGCCGGTCTGGAGGAGCTCCAAGCCAAGCCCGCGCCGGTGTTGAGCCGCGTCATCGCGCGGCTGCGTCCGGCGCGCAGCCGTCGCACGTTGACCGAAACCGACGATTTGATCATCGAAAACAACCGCATCAACCTCGCCCGCGCCAACGTCTTCAAGCGCGATCCGGTTAATCTCATCAGACTGTTTTACCTGGCGCAAAAGCACAATCTGGCCATTCATCCGGAAGCGATGCGTACCGCCAGCCGCTCGCTGAAGCTGATCGACGCCGAGGTGCGCGGCGACAAAGAAGCCAACCGCCTGTTTCTCGAAATTCTGACCTCGAAGAACGAGGCCGAAACCGTGCTTCGCCGCATGAACGAAGCCGGCGTGCTCGGCGAATTCGTGCGCGCGTTTGGCCGTATTGTGGCGATGATGCAGTTCAACATGTACCACCACTATACGGTGGACGAGCATCTCTTGCGCTGCATCGGTGTGCTCAATGAGATCGAGCAAGGCGACAACCGCGAAGTGGCGCTGGCGAGCGAGCTGTTCAAGACGATTCAGCCGCAGCATCGCACCGTGCTTTATGTGGCGCTGTTTCTGCACGACATAGCCAAGGGAAGCGTCGAGGATCATTCGATCGCCGGCGCACGCATTGCGCGCCGGCTTTGTCCGCGGCTTGGATTCAATACCGCCGACACCGAACTCGTCGCCTGGCTCGTCGAAGTGCACCTCGTGATGTCGACGGTCGCGCAATCGCGCGATCTCTCCGACCGCAGGACGATCGAGAACTTCGCCGCAGTCGTACAATCGTTGGAGCGCATGAAGCTGCTCGCCATCCTGACGACGGCGGATATCCGCGCTGTCGGCCCCGGCGTCTGGAACGGCTGGAAGGCGCAGCTTATACGCACGCTCTACTACGAAACCGAACCGGTGCTGACCGGCGGCTTCTCCGAGGTCAATCGCGCCGAGCGCGTGGCGGCCGCGAAGGCTGAGTTCCGCGGCCAGATCGGCGATTGGCCGGTCGACGCGGTCGACGCCTATGTCGCCCGCCACTATCCGGCCTATTGGCTCAAAGTCGACCTGCCGCACAAGCTCGCCCAGGCCCGTTTCGTCCGCGAGGCCGAGACGACCGGCAAGCGGCTCGCAACCAGCGTCGGTTTTGACACGGCCCGCGGCGTCACCGAGCTCACGGTGTTCGCACCCGACCATCCCTGGCTGCTGTCGATCGTCGCCGGAGCCTGTGCGATGGGCGGCGCCAATATCGTCGACGCGCAAATCTACACCACTGCCGACGGGCTCGCGCTCGACACCATCGCCGTCTCCCGCGAATTCGAACGCGACGAGGATGAAGCCCGCCGCGCCGGGCGCATCGGCGACGTGATCGAAAAGGCGGTGCGCGGACAGATCAAGCTGCCGGACGTGGTGCCCAAGCGCGCGCCGCCAAAAGGACGGCTGAAGGCCTTCGCCATCGAGCCGGAGGTGACGATCAACAATCAATGGTCGCAGCGATATACGGTCGTGGAAGTTACCGGTCTAGACCGGCCCGGCCTGCTCTATGAGCTGACGACGACGCTCTCCAAGCTCAATTTGAACATCGCCTCGGCGCATGTCGCGACGTTCGGCGAACGCGCCGTTGACGTCTTTTACGTGACCGATCTCCTCGGCGCGCAAATCACCACCCCGACCCGCCAGGCCGCGATCAAACGTCCGCTCATCGCCTTATTCACGTCGCCCGGAGTTGAAGGCAAAACCGGGCGAGAAGCCGCCGCCGAGTGATTGCGGCTTTGAAGCGCCCGCGGCTCTGACGGGCTCGTTGCGGCGGCCCCAAAGACGGCGGAACAAGAGCCGGTAACGCCGCCTTAAACCGCACTGTCTAGCCTCGCCTGTGCGCGTTTCGCGCGCGGGGATGGACATGGCGTCGCGACGGGCCGGATGGAAGCGTGCACTCGACGCTGCCCGCCTTGACCTGCGGCTGCGCCCGCAAGACCGCACCGGAGGCCCGCTTAAAGGACGCGGCGACAATAGCCGCCGCCGAAGGAAAGACGCTTCTCCGCCGCAAAAGACCAAACCACGGCGCGGCGGCGGCAAAGGCCGCTCCGCTCTCGGCCGCCTGCTCTATTGGATCGCGGTGCTCACGCTTTGGGTGATCATCGCGGGGATCGGTGCGCTGGTTTGGGTCGGCATCCGCCTGCCGCCGATCCAGTCGCTGGAAATTCCGAAGCGCCCGCCCTCGGTTCTGATCGTCGGCGTCAACGGTGCGACGCTTGCCACGCGCGGCGACATGGGCGGCGCCGCGGTGCCGCTGCGTGAATTGCCGGACTACGTGCCGAAGGCCTTTGTTGCCGTCGAGGATCGCCGCTTCTATTCGCACCACGGCGTCGACCCGTTCGGCATCATGCGCGCGGTAATCGCTGACGTGTTGCGCCGCGGCGCCTCGCAAGGCGCTTCGACGATCACGCAGCAACTGGCGAAAAATCTGTTCCTGACTCAAGAACGCACCGTCTCGCGCAAGCTGCAGGAGATGGTGCTTGCGTTCTGGCTCGAGCACAGATTTTCCAAGGCCCAGATTCTCGAACTGTATCTCAACCGCGTCTATTTCGGCGCTGGCGCCTATGGCGTGGAAGGCGCCGCACAGCGTTACTTCGGAAAATCAGCACGCCAGCTGACGCTTGCGGAAGCGGCTCTTCTTGCCGGCCTGGTGCAATCGCCGTCACGTCTGGCGCCGACCCGAAATCCGAACGGTGCCGAGCGCCGGGCGCGGGTCGTGCTCACCGACATGACGGAGCAAAAATTGATCAGCGAGGACGCAGCGCACTTCGCGCTTGCTCATCCTGCGCGCGCGATAAAACCGGCCGGCGCGGACTCCGTCAATTATGTCGCCGACTGGATCATGGATGCGGTCGACGACCTTGTCGGGCGCTTCGATCAGGATATCGTGGTCGAAACCTCAATCGATCCGGCACTGCAGGGCACCGCCGAGCGCGCGCTGGCGGAAGCGCTGGCGCAAAAAGGCGAGAAACTCGGCATCGGCGAAGGTGCGCTGGTCGCGATGACCCCCGATGGGGTGGTGCGCGCGCTGGTTGGAGGCAAAAGCTACGCCGACAGTCAGTTCAATCGCGCCATCGCCGCAAAGCGCCAACCGGGCTCCGCCTTCAAGCCGTTCGTCTATCTCACCGCGCTCGAACACGGCTTGACGCCCGACACGGTACGCGAAGACGGGCCGATTGCCGTAAAGGGGTGGAAACCGGAAAACTACGAGCACCAGTACATGGGCCCAGTGACGCTGACACAGGCGCTCGCGAATTCGCTGAACACCGTGTCGGTGCGCCTGACGCTGGAGTTCGGTCCGGCCGCGGTAATCCGCACCGCCTATCGGCTCGGCATCAACTCGATGCTTGAACCGAACGCATCGATCGCGCTCGGCACCTCGGAGGTTTCGGTGCTGGAACTGGTCACCGCATACGCAACGTTTGCCAATGGCGGGTTTGCGATCTCGCCGCATGTGGTCGAACGTGTGCGCGGCGCCGACGGCAAGACCCTTTACGCGCGTTCCGCTCAAAACCTCGGCCGTATCGTCGATCCTCGCTACGTGGCGATGATGAATGCGATGATGCATGAGACGCTGGTGAGCGGCACTGCGCGCAAGGCCGAGCTTCCCGGCTGGACGGCCGCCGGCAAAACCGGCACCAGTCAGGATTTCCGCGACGCCTGGTTTATCGGCTACACGTCGCACCTCATCACCGGCGTCTGGCTCGGCAACGACGATAATACGCCAACGCGGAAGGCGACCGGCGGCGGGCTTCCGGTCGAAATCTGGAGCCGTTTCATGAAGACCGCGCATCAGGGCGTTGCGCCTGTCGCGCTGCCGGGCGCCAGCGGTGGCGGATGGGCGGCGTCACCGCGGCCAGACTCTGGAAATGCGGGCGCTCCAACCGCGCCGCCTTCACCTCCCGCTCTCGATTCCTGGCTGCTCGATAAGTTGTTCGGACCGCGATGACGGACCGCGCTCAAGCGTCACTCAAGGCGTTCAACATTTCGCAGCGTCGGGAATAACTTCATCCACAGAAGCGCGACGGCGATCGTTCCGATGCCGCCTAACGCGGCCGCCGGCACGGCGCCGAGCAAAGCCGCGGCCACTCCGCTCTCGAACTCGCCGAGTTGCGACGAAGCGTTGATGAACAGATAATTCACCGCACCGACCCGGCCGCGCATCTCGTTCGGCGTGCCGAGCTGTACCAGTGAAAGCCTGATCACGACGCTGACCATATCGGCTGCGCCGAGAACGACGAGCGCCAGCATCGAGAGCCAAAGCCAATGCGACAGCGCAAAAATCACGGTCGCCACGCCAAAGACGATAACGGCCTGGAACATCCGCATGCCGACGCGGCGCTTGATCGAATAGCGCGCCAGCGTCACCGCCATGATTAAGGCGCCGACCGCGGGCCCGCCGCGCAGCACACCCAAACCCCAGGCACCGGTATGCAGAATGTCGCGCGCGTAAATCGGTAACAGCGCTGTCACGCCGCCAAGCAGCACCGCAAAAAGATCGAGCGATATCGTTCCGAGTATCGACGGGTTGCGGCGCACGAAACCCACTCCGGCGAACACCGCGGCAAGCGTCGGCGGTTCCGTGGCGGCGGCCACGCGCTTTAACGCGATCGCACCGTTGAGTATTGCCGCCAGCAGCCAGAAAGCCGCCATGATCGCGTACGGCGCGCCGGGGGCGGCGGCGTAGAGCAGACCGCCGAGCGCCGGCCCCGCGATGGTCGCAATCTGGAACGTCGCGCTGGAGAGCGCCGTGCCCCGTTGCAGCAGCCCATCCGGCGTGACCAGCGGAACCATCGCCGCCGACGCCGGGCTTTCGAACGCTGTTGCGCCGCCAAGGACCGCCACAGCACCAAAGATTTCGGTCGCGTTCAGCCAACCGGCGAAGCTGCCCCAAGCCAAAAAGGAGGCGACCGCCGCGGCTACAAGCTGCGCAATCTGCACCACACGTCTACGGTCGAAGCGGTCGGCGGCGTGCCCCGCGGCAAACACCAGCATCGCCATTGGAATGAATTGCGCCAGTCCCACCAGGCCCAGGTCCAGCGCACTATCGGTCAATTCATAGACTTGCCAGCCGACCGCCACCGCGCCGATCTGATAGCAGAACTTGGAAAAGCCGCGTGCCGTGAAGAAGAACAGGAAGGGCGGGTGGCGAAACAAATTTCCGGCAGTGCCGGATAGTTCTGTGGACATCGATTGATGATATCACAAATCCGCTGAAACATCGGTCGCAGTCAGCCTGCACGGGACGCGGTCTCGCAGACATCCTGGGCGACAGTGAGCGCGCGGCGAAGTGCTAGCTTGCAATGCGCAGCCGCTCGCCGCTCAGATGCCGCTCGCCCCATTTGCGAATTTCGCCGATCACGGGGATGAAGCTGCGGCCCGTCGGGGTCAGGCGATATTCGACCTTGGGCGGCACCACGCCATAATCCTTTCGCGCGATCAGTCCACTTCCGGCGAGCGCTTTGAGCTCGCGGCTGAGCACCCGCGGAGCGATCTCGGCCGTTCCCTCTGCGCCGCGGAGGAGACCACTTTTGAGCTCGCCGTAGCGCCTTGGGCCGTTCTGCAGATCCCAGAGAATCCGCAGCTTGTATTTGCCGCTGATCATCTTCTGAAACGCGCTGACCGGGCAGCGATGCAGGTGTTTCTTCGGGGCGTTCGGCATCGTCGATCGTGCTCCAGTGTCAGGACGGCGCCCATAGTATCTTTTTTGTCCGTACTTGCACCTGTGTTCGTTCTCCTCCTAAGTACATCGTTAGAGGCATCGAACATGAAACAATTTCTCATCAAGTACCGCCTGCAGAATGCGACGCCGGAGGCGTGGCACAAGGATGTGGCGGACTTTATTGCCGCGATCGACAGCGATCCGGCACTACGGGGAAAAATCACCTATCGCTGCATGAAGAATCGCGATGGTTCGGATTACTTTCATCTGGCGACTGCGGCGGACGATGCCGCCGTCAAAGCGCTGCAGCAGAGCGAATTTTTTTCGCGCTACACGGAGAAGACCAGACAGATAGCGGGAGGCACCGTGGAGGTGTTGCCTTTGGAGATCGTTGCCGAGACCAAAAGCCAAGCCTGAGCTCCCAGCGATCTCTCTAAGCGGACACCGCGCGGACGTTGGACGCTCTGACCGGTCGGTGAAATCCTTTCAGTGTCAGCGCATCGAGTGGCTCAAGCTCGGCGATCGCTTCAACCGCAACGCCGACTTTACCGTCGATCAAGATCTGGCCGTCCTTTGCCTCCGCGCATAATCGTGCGGCAAGGTTGGTCACCGAACCAATGGCGGCGTAATCAAACCGACCTTCGAAACCGATACGGCCAAGCGTCGCATAACCGTGCGCGATGCCAACTCCGAAGCCAAGTTCGAAGCCATGTTTGCGCCATTTGGCGCTCAGGTCACTGACCGCGGCACGCATCTCGTGAGCCATCCGCACCGCCTGCCCGCACGGATCGTCGCACGGCACAGGATCGTTGAGCATCGCCATCAGACCATCGCCAGCGAAGTGCTCGATCGTGGCCTCGAATTTGTGAATGATGGCGCCGACCGCGGCGTGATACTCACGCAAGGTGCTCATGATCTCTTCGGGCTCGGCAGTTTCGGAGAACGAAGTAAAGCCACGCAGATCGCAAAACACCACCGTGACCTCGCGGCGGTGGCTTTCGAGCACGCGGTCGTCGCCGGACGATAGAATAAGCTCCGCGACCTGCGGCGACAGAAACCGCCTCAAGCGGTCCATGCGCCCGATCTGCGCCAACTGCTGTGTCACCCGCTCTTCGAGCGTGCGATTCCAGCCTGCAAGGTCCGCAGCTTGCGCAGTCACCCGATCCGTCAGCTCCTTCATCCGCAGCATCGACTTGACGCGGGCGACCAGCGCCGCCTGATCGACCGGCTTGGTCAGATATTCGTCGGCGCCGGCTTCAAGACCGAAGACGACGTCCTTGGTGTCGGCTTTCGCCGTCACCAGAATGATCGCCATGAACGGCAGGTCAGCGTCCGCCTTTAGCCGGCGGCACACTTCAAAGCCGTCGAGCTTCGGCATCATCACGTCGAGCAGAATGAGATCCGGAAGCTTGTCGCGGGCGACGGTAAGCGCTTCCTCGCCATCGCAGGCTTGCAGGAGCTCATAGCCTTGCGGTCCCAACCGCATGACCAAGATGTCGCGGTTGGTCTCGTTGTCGTCGACGATCAGAATACGCGGAGGGCTATGCATCGGGGGTGCGCCACCACAATTAGTGCAAATGCTCTTTGATCTTGGCCAGCAACGCACGCGGACTGTAGGGCTTGGTGATGTAATCATCGCAGCCAGCGGCGCGGGCTTTGTCCTCGTCGCCGGAGAGCGCGTAGGAGGTCACGACAATGATCGGGATCGCCTTCAGGGCGGGATTGGCCTTGATGCGCCGCGTCGCCTCGTAGCCATCCATGATCGGCAGCTGGATATCCATCAGGATCAAATCCGGCAGCTCAACCTCGGCAGCAGTGACGCCGCGCGCGCCGTCCTCGGCTTCCATGATCTCATAGCCGACGCTGGTCAGCAGATCGCGCAGGATGCGCCGGTTATCCTCTTGGTCTTCCACCACCAGAATGCGCTTGCTCATGCCACTTGCCCCTCGCCGCCGGCATTGACCGGAAGCTTAATCGTGAACGTCGAACCTTTGCCAAGCTGGGACTCAACCGAAATACCGCCGCCATGCATTTCCACGATGCGCTTGGAGATGGCGAGCCCCAACCCGGTCCCGCCCTTCTCCCGGGTCGACGTATTGTCGACCTGCTGGAATTCCTCGAATATTTTCGCCTGATCCGCGGCAGCGATGCCCGGGCCGCTGTCGCGCACCGCGACGCGGAACGATCCGTTCGAAAGCGAGGCCTCGATCGCCACCTCGCCCTTGTCGGTGAATTTGATCGCATTGCCGACGAGGTTAAGCAGCACCTGGGCGAGACGGCGTTCGTCGCCATACCCAGCCGGCAGACTGGGCGCGATCTTAGTCGTCAAGGCGAGGTTTTTCTTCGACGCCAGCGGTTCGACCGCGACGTAAACGCCCTGCACAAGATTGGTGAGCGAATAATCGGACAGCGACAGCGTCAACTGACCGGCTTCGATTTTCGACAGATCGAGCACGTCGTTGATCAGACCCAGCAGATGCTTGCCGTTGGCTTGCACGCGTTCGAGGACGCCCCGCATCTTCTCCGGCGCCTCGCCATAGATGCTGTCGAGGATCAATTCGGTATAACCGAGGATGGCGTTGAGCGGCGTGCGCAGCTCGTGGCTCATGTTGGCGAGGAACTGCGACTTGTGCCGGCTCGCGACTTCGAGCTGGTGGCCCTTGTCCTCGATCTCGTGGAACAGCCGCGCGTTCTGGATCGCGAGCACCGATTGCGCCGCGAACGTTTTCATCAGGTCAATGGTGTTCTGCGGAAATTCGCCGGGTGCCTTGCGGCGCACTACCAGGATGCCAACGATCTGTTCGCCGCGAACGAGCGGCGCCATCAAACGCGCCAGGTAACCCGCGTGCAGGATGATATCGCCCAATTCCGAGGCGGCTTCTCGTCTGAGGTCGGCGGTCTGGACTGGCTCGCCCCGCAGCGCGACCGATGTAAAGATCGGAGCGTCCAGACCAATATGCTGATGTGTAAGCGCGTCGATCAGCTCGGGATCCATGCCGTAGGTCGCGCTCAGATGAAATTCTCGTTGCGTTTCGTCGTAGGCGTAGATCGCGCCGGCCTCAGTGCCGGAGAGCTGTACGGCCTTGGCGACAATGGTGGCCAGCACGGTCTGTAGATCGAGCGTCGAGTTCACGGCCCGGGAGACTTCACCAAGCGCCCGCAGCTCGCCGACCGAACGGCTGAGTTCGTCCGTACGCTGCCGCAGTTCACCGAGCAGCCGGGCGTTCTCAATGGCGATGACTGCCTGTGCGGCGAAGCTTGTTACGAGGGCAATCTGCTTGTCGGTGAATTCGCGTACCTCGGTGCGAAAGATGGTAATGACACCGATCGCTTCGGTGTCCTTGAGCATCGGCACGGTGACCATGGTGCGGATGCCGCCGACCTCGACGGAGTTAACGGCCTTGGGATTGCGGGCGAGATACGAAGATGCCTTGCTCAGGTCCACGACCTGGAGTGGCTGCCGGCGCGAGAGTGTCTGGAATGCTTGGAGCGAAGCATCCGCCTAAATCAGCGTTCCAACCCCCCACTGCTTGTCCCAAGCCTTCGTCAACGAACCATGATGCGCGGCCACGCGCAGCGCTTCGCCTTCGCGCAGGAACAATGTGCCGAAGTTGGCTTGGCAAATCCGCGTCGCGTTGTTCAAAATGGCATCGAAGACCGGCTGCAATTCCCCCGGAGAACTCGATATGACGTGTAACACCTCCGACGTCGCGGTCTGCTGCTCCAGAGCCTCGGTCAGCTCGCGCGTGCGCTGCTGTTCGGCCTCGAACAGTCGCACGTTCTCGATGGCGATCACCGCCTGATCGGCAAAGGTCTTAACCAATTCGATCTCGCGATCGCTGAACGGTTCGACGCGACAGCGTGCCAGTCCGATGACGCCAATCGGTTCGCCATCGCGCATCAGCGGCACGCCAATCATCGAGCGAACGCCTCCGACTTTGGCGTCCTCCTTTTTCTCGTACAGCGGATCGCTCCAGGCATCTTCGATTCGTGCGATCTGGCGGGTCATCGCCGCACGGCCGATGACTGTGCCTGGTCCCGGTGAAATCACCGTGTTCCGCTCGAGTTCGAGGTAGGCCGCAATGGCGCTGTGGCCGGCCGCAAACCGGTAAACGCCATCCTGCAATCGGTAGATGACCGTTTGTTCGGCGTGGCACAGCCGCTCCGCGGTATCGACGACGCTTTGCAGGATCGGCTGCAGCTCGAACTTGGATCGACTGATGACGCCGAGAACCTCGGAGGTGGCGGTTTGCCTTTCCAGCGACTCGCGCAGTTCGTTGAGCAGCCGCGCGTTTTCGATGACCAATTGATCATGCGCGTCGTTTAACTCGCGCCGCAGATCGGGCTTGGCGGAAGAGCGACCCTTTGTGAGCGACCGCGCGGGCCGGACTTTTGCCGGCGCAACGCGGCGCGCGGTCCTCGTCCGCTGCTTGATCGTTTTACCGCGCCGCTTCATCCAGCCTCGCCATAGCGGTCGGCCCACGCCGATTTTGGTGAAGCATACTACCTCGCATCACGCGGGACGAGGTGCCTGGGAGCACGTGACAGCGGGAAACTCCCGTCAGTATCGCGACGCTGGCGGCAGGTGCGATCAGATCGCCTTGGTCAAATCCTGATTCTTGATCGGCAGCGAGCGGATGCGTTTGCCGGTCGCGGCAAATATCGCGTTGCACAAAGCCGGCGCCAGCGGCGGCACCGGCGGCTCACCGACGCCGCCCCAGAAATCGCCGCTCGGCACAATCACGGTCTCGACCTTGGGCGCGTCGGCAATGCGCAGCATTTCGTAGTCGTCGAAGTTCGCCTGCTCCGCGGCGCCGTCCTTGATGGTGATCTCGCCATAGAGCGCGGCGGTCAGCGCATAGATGACGGCGCCTTGTGTCTGCATTTCGACCGAAAGCGGATTGACCACGTGCCCGGGATCGAGCGCCGAGACAACGCGGTGCACGCGCACATTGCCGCGCTCGACCGAGACCTCGACCACTTGCGCACAATAGCTGCCGCAGGCTTCGTTGACCGCGATGCCGCGAAATAGACCTTTCGGCAGCGGCCCGAACCAATCGGCTTTTTTTGCCGCGGCGTCGAGCACGGCGATGCACTTGGAGTCACTGCGCAGGAACCGCCGCCGGTAGAGATACGGATCAATCCCTGCAGCGTGCGCCAGCTCGTCGACGAAACACTCTTTGTAAAAGGCGTTCTGGGTATAGTTGATCGCGCGCCATACGCCGACCGGCACCGGCGTTTGGGTGATGACGTAGTCGACCAGATAGTTCGGTATGTCGTAAGGCATCTCCTCGGTCATGCCGCTCAGAAATGTGCGGTCGACGATATGCTTGCCGAAACCGGCGACGAACACCGCCACGAACGAGGGCCCGGCAAGCCGTATCCGCCACGCCATCGGCATCCCATCAGCGTCGAGCCCGGCGGTAAGACGCGCCATGCCGCACGGCCGGTAAAAATCGTGACGGACGTCCTCCTCGCGGGTCCAGACCATCTTGACCGGCGCATCGACCTCTTTGGCAATGAGTACCGCCTGACGCACATACTCCTGAATCGGCGCGCGGCGGCCGAAACCGCCGCCCAGCATCGTGCTGTGGATCACGACCTTTTCGTTCGGCACTCCGGCGGCGACGGCGGCGGTCACAAGCGCCGTCGAGGCGCCTTGCGTCGGCGCCCAAACCTCGACTCGCTCGGGCGTGACGTGGGCCGTGCAGTTCTGCGGCTCCATGGTCGCGTGAGCCAGGTACGGAACGCTGTATTCGGCATCGATGCGGCGGGCGGCGCGCGCAAGCGCGGCAGTGACATCGCCATCGGCCTGGCCGACCTGAGCATCGTCAGCGTCGAGCGCGCCGCGCACACGATCAAAAATTATAGCGCTTGAGAGGCCGCCGTTGCCGCGATCATCCCAGACGATCGGCAACGCTTCCAGCGCGCACTTCGCCCGCCACCATGAATCGGCCACCACGGCGACCGCATCGTTCATGCGGACCACGCGACGCACGCCTTTCATCGCAGCAATAGCGTTCTCATCGACCGATTTCGGTCTGCCGCCATAAACCGGACACTGCATGATCGCGGCATACAGCATGCCCGGCAGCCGTACATCGATCGCGTAGACCGGCTGCGCGGTCACCTTGTCGAGCACGTCGAGCCGCCGTCGCGGCGTGCCGGCAAGCGTCCACTCGCTCGGTTCTTTCAGCTTGACGTCCTCCGGCGGCGTAATCTTCGCTGCGTCTTCGGCGACGGCGCCAAACGCCAGCTTGCGGCCGCTCGGCCGGTGCGTGATCGTGCTCATCCGGGCAAAACATTCCGACGCCGGCACATTCCATCGCGCTGCGGCGGCAGCAACCAACATCTCCCGGGCGGTGGCGCCGGCTTGCCTCAGGTAAAGTTGCGAGGACGAGATCGAGCGGCTGGCGCCGGTCGACATGTCGCCCCAAACTTCATGGCGGTGAAGATTCTCAAGCGGGGAGACGAACTCGGTGCGGACATTCGCCCAGTCGCATTCGAGTTCTTCCGCGACCAGCATGGCGAGGCCGGTCTGTGCGCCCTGCCCCATCTCGGCGTGCGCGACCCGAATCACAGTCGAATTATCCGGATGAATCACCAGCCATGCCGTGATTTCCGGGAACACTCCAACCGCGCGCGAGGGACTGAACGGAATCGTCAGCGCAAGCGTAAGGCCGCCGCCCGCGACGCTGATTCCCGCGAGAAAGGAACGGCGGCTAATCGGATAGCCCGATGTCATCTGGTTCTCTTCAAATCGCAACGCGCGTCCGGTGAACCCGCTGAAGGGGCGCTGACCGACAATATCAGTCGTTAGTCGCACACAAATGCATCGCCCCCAATTAATCCTAACAAACATGATGCCGCAGGCAAAGCCGGCGCTTACGTTCGTCCACTATCCGCCGGGCGACCGCGGAGGTGGCGCGTGACCAGCCAAATGAGCAAGGTCAGGCAACTCGTGGCGACAACGACGCCGGCGACCGGCCAGGCCGAATGGCCGAGGTAATCGCCTATGGCGGCCGCAACGATGGCAGCAGCGGTTTGCTGCACCAGGCCCATCAAGGAAGCCGCCGTGCCGGCCCGATCGGGAAACGGCGTCAGCGCTCCGGCCATGGCTTGCGGAATGGCGAGCCCCATTCCGGCGAGATAGACCGCCATGGCGGCGACCAGCCAGATACCATCGACGCGGATGGCGACTGCCAGGACGAAGCCAAGGCCCCCCGCCGCGATCGCCGCAACGCCGAGCGCCATCATCCGGTCGAGACCAAGCCGCACCACCAGTCGCGTGGCGATGATCGCGCCAATCATATATCCCGCCGCGCCGAGCGAGAAAGTGAAGCCAAACTTTACCGCCGAGAAACCATAGACCTCCTCCAGCACCACGGCGCCGCCGGATATCCAGGCGAATAATCCGGCAAAGCTCATGGCGATGATGGCGAGATAAGCCAGAAAGCCGCGATGCCGGAGCACTGAGCCGTACGACGTGAACAAGAACGCCAGCGAAAATGGCGCGGTGGTCGGGGTGCGCAGCGTCTCCGGCAACAATCGCGCGGCCAATCCCGTAGCGACAATTGCGGCGAGTCCCATCAGGATAAAGCTTGCGCGCCACCCGAAGGCGATTTGCAGGACGCCGCCGATCATCGGCGCCACGATCGGCGCGAAAGCGCTGATCGATCCCATCAGCGAGAGTTCGCGCGCCGCGCGCACACCGGCGTAGAGGTCGCGAACGATAGCACGCGCCAGCACGATGGAGCCTGCTCCACCGACGCCCTGAAGAAAACGCGCCGCCAGCAGCGGATCGATGGACTGCGCCACCGCGCAAACGGCTGTGCCGGTCACATAGATCGCGAGTGCGGCAAGCAGCACCGGACGGCGGCCATAGCGATCCGACAGCGGACCATAAAATACCTGTCCGACGGCAAAGCCGATCAGATAATACGACACCGTCAGCTGAACGTGGGCTTGCGGCGCTTCGAGAACATGTGCGATGTCCGGCAGCGATGGCAGATACATGTCGATCGACAACGGGCCGAGCGCAGTCAGCGCGGCCAATAGCAAAGTCAGTCCAAACGTGCCGGGGCGAAGCATCAACAAAAATCCAGGAGGCGAATCTCCCGTCATCGGCAGCGCAGATGATGTTCCTACGCGACCGAGACCGTAGTAACAGGTACAATGAAATATCGGGAAGAAAGCTGTCTTCAGCTACCGAAGTTTTACGTTATATAAAGGGCCAGCCCCGACCCCAATAGAGTGTTCCGACACAGAGCATGGATGCAAAAGCGGATAGCCGCGCGGCGCATGAGCCGCGCGTAGAGGACGACGTTTTGGTCCGCGGACGCGGCCGTTACGCCGCCGATGTCCCATTCCCGAATCAAGCCTATGCCTATTTTGTGCGCTCGCCGCACGCTTTTGCCCGTATCGCAAGCGTCGATACGACGGAGGCGCAAAGCGCACCCGGTGTCGTCGGCGTATTGACGGCAAAGGACATGGAGGCGACCGGCAGCCTTGGCCGCCATCCGCCGCTTTCTGGACGCGGAGGCAAAGGCCTGGTGGTGCCGCACCGGCCGGCGCTCGCCAGCGGACGGGTCATGCACATCGGCGAGCCGGTGGTGATGATCGTCGCTGCGAGCGCTGCGGCCGCGCAGGATGCCGGCGAACTTGTTGCGATCGAATACGCAGCGCTTGCGCCGGTGACCGACGCGCGCGCGGCGCTTGCTCCGGGCGCGCCGCAAATCTGGCCGGAAGCCCCTGGGAACGTCGCCATCGACTGGCCCGGGCCTGCGGCCGATCCCGAAGCCAATGCCCGGCAAGTCGACGCCATCTTTTCCAGCGCGAAATTCGTCGCGCGGGCGGCACTGATGAATCAACGGATGGCGGTCGCTTCCATGGAGCCGCGTGGCGCGACGGCGAGCTACGACGCCGCCGCCGATCTTTACACATTGCGCGTCTGCTCGCAGGGCACCAGCGCCATGCGCGACCCGGTCGTTGCGATCATGCAATTGCCGAAGGAGCGCGTGCGCGTTCTGACCGACGATGTCGGCGGCGCCTTTGGCCTCAAGACCGGTCCCTATCCGGAGTACATCGCGCAGTTGGTCGGTGCGAAAAAATTGGGGCGGCCGATTCACTGGATGTCGGGCCGTTCGGAGGCATTCCTCAGCGACAATCAGGCGCGCGATATTTATTCAGAAGCGGAGCTGGCGCTCGACGACAAAGGCCGTTTTCTCGCGCTGCGCATTCGCAACACCGGAAATCTGGGCGCGTATGTCGGGCCGGTCGGCGCCGCTATCTCGACGCTCAGTTTCACCCGCTGCTTGCCGGGCATGTACGACATCAAACACATCGACATCAGCACGCGCTGCGCCTTTACCAACACGATCACGACCGCGCCCTATCGCGGCGCCGGGCGGCCGGAAGCCAATTACGTGCTCGAGCGCGTCGTCGAAGAAGCAGCCCGCATCACCGGCATCGACCCGGCAAAGCTGCGGCGGCGCAATCTCATCCCCGCTTCCGCCATGCCCTACAAGACTGCCGTCGGCACGACCTACGACAGCGGCGAATTTGCACCGATTTTCGATAAGGCTCTGGCGCTGGCCGACTACGACGGCGGCAAAGCGCGGCGGCGCGAAGCAAAGAGGCGCGGAAAATATCGCGGCCTCGGCCTATCATGCATGCTCGAACATGCCGGAGGCGCGCCGCTCGAAGGCGCCCTGCTCACATTTCCAGGCAATGGCACGCTTGTGGTCAATCTCAATGTGCAATCGACCGGTCAGGGCCATGCCTCGATATTTCCGCGCATCGTGGCCGAGCGACTCGACATTGCGCGCGAGAAAGTCACCCACCGGCACGGCGATTCGGCGCTGGAGATCGCGGGCTACGCCTCGGTCGGCTCGCGCTCGGCCATGACGGTTGGCGCATCACTCGTCAAGTGTATCACGCTGATCATCGAAAAAGGCCGGCGCATCGCGGCGATGGTCCTGGAAGCGGCTGAAGGCGACATTGCCTACGATGCCGGTCAGTTCGGCGTGGTCGGCACCGACCGCAGGATCTCACTCTTCGATCTTGCAGCGGAAGCCGCCGAATTGAAAAAGCGCGGCGTGATCGAGGAAGATCTCGACACCAAGACCACAACCGAAACGCCGCTTTCGTTTCCGAATGGCGTGCACGTCGCCGAAGTCGAGATCGATCCTGAAACCGGGCACCTGGATATCGTCGCCTATACGGCGGTCGACGATTGCGGCAACACGCTCGATGCGATGATCGTCGAAGGACAATTGCATGGCGCGCTGGCGCAAGGGCTGGGACAGGCGTTGATGGAGGAGGTTTTCTACGACGAAAACGGTCAGCTCGTTTCCGGCTCCTTCCAGGACTATGCCATGCCGCGCGCATCCGACATGCCGCCAGACATCCGCGATGCGCTCCACAATGTGCCAGCGACAACCAACCCGCTCGGCGTCAAGGGTGTCGGTGAAGCCGGGACCACCGCCTCGATCGCTGCCGTGATGAACGCCGTCGCCGATGCACTGCCCGGCGGCGCTGGCGCGCATCTTGATATGCCGGCGACGGCTGCGCGACTCTGGGAAGCCTGCCGAAAGGCGAAACCTTCAGCGTAGTCCCTTACCCGATCGGTTCGTCTCGGAGATACAGATCAGATGCCGCTTTGGCCAGGCACGCCCGCATCTTCATCTGCCAGCGGCAGGGGCAGTTCCATCGTGCAAACCAATCCGTCCAGCCGGAATTCGCGCTCGACGCTGGCGCCGGGTATGACCCGGTCAATCAGCGCAGACCCGATCCCCATTGTTCTTTGCTCGGCAGTAGCGGGCGGGCCGCTTTCTCGCCAGACAACCTTGAAAATCCGTTGCTGGTCCCGCGGGGCTATTGTCCAGCTCAAGCTCACTGAGCCAGTCCCGACCGACAATGATCCGTACTTCGCGGCATCGGTTGCCAACTCGTGGAGAACGAGACCGAACGGCGTTGCCAAATCCGGCGTAAGCGACACCGCAGGGCCGTGTAAGCGCAATCGATCGGGATTGTCGGCGATGTATGGCGCAAGCTGTTGACGCGAAAGTTCAGCGAAGTCGGCGCCTTCCCAATCGGAACTCACCAACAGGCTGTGGGCATTCGCAAGCGCGGACAAGCGCGCCTCAAAACGTTCGCCGAAATCCTCCTTCGAAGTGCTGTTGCGCATAGTATGGCGGGCAATCGCCTGAATAACGGCAAGCGTGTTGCGCACGCGATGGGTTAATTCGCTTAACAGCAGGCGCAGCCGCCGCTCCGAGGCCAGCCGTGCGGTGACGTCGCGGGTGCTTTCGAGCACAAGCCGGCGGCCATTGAAGTTTTCAAGCTGGAGGCGGCTTTCGACGGTTAGCTCGTTTCCGCTCTTGGTTTTTTGCCGCAACTCGCCGGCCCAGTTTCCCTCCTCCAGCAGCTTTGCCTTCAACGCTGCGAACGAGGAGCCGGGCACGGTCGTACCGAGCAATTCTTCCTTGCTCTTCCCGAACGCCTCATCGCGGGTGTAGCCATAAAGTTCCTCGCTACCCCGGTTCCAGTCCACGATGCCGCCGTCGAAGTCCCACACGAAGATCGGATCGCGGGACAGATCGATGAGACGCTTCTGCTGCTGCAATTGTTCATGGCTTCGCCGCAGCAGCTGCTCGACTTCGTGGCGGTCGGAAACATCGACGAAATCGGATCCAGGCTCGGGCTGTCCGCGGCCGGCCTTACGATCATGTTCCGCCACGACACACTCCACCTTTAGCGAAGGTCCACCCTGTCCGTGAACCGCTTAGCACCCAGTGAACCCCTTAGCCCACGAGCGCGTTCCGCTGGTCCAGCTTATCGCTTGCGCCGCGGACGCTCGAGCGCGCTCGATCACCTCGCGGCGATGGGTACGCAAGCGAGCGAATACCGACTTGCCCGGCAATCCTTATTCGGAACGAAGGCGATCTTTCCCGAGGGCAGCCAGCGCCGCGTTGCGTAATCGGGTCACGTCACGTTCGCCTCTGCGGGCGGCCGCAACAATGCGCTTTGCCATGATCTCTTGAACCACGGCGGGTTGTCCGGTGTCGTGCAGTTCCTTGCACGCCGCATCAAACGCCTCACCCATGATGCGGGTCGTGGCGTCGTCGAAGACGCCTCTCGGAACGAACGGCAGAATTGATCCCACGCGCACCCCCTGCGGGCTCAATCACCATCAAATCCTACCGCGAAAGGCTTCAGCCAAAAAGACCCGCTCGCAAATGCGAAGTCCTTTCGTTCCCGGGAGCGTTAAGCGCAAACCAAACACCGCCTTGCCACCCCTGGGAGGGACCGTATAATCGGTCGCTTCCTTTGCGCAGGGGATTTTGTTGGCGCCGCCGGGAGCAAAATCCGTAGCCATTATCATGGGCAGCCAATCCGATTGGCAGACCATGAAGCATGCCGCCGAGACGCTCGATGCGCTCGGCGTTCCCTATGACGCGCGCATCGTTTCCGCTCACCGCACGCCTGAGCGTCTCTATGCTTTCGCCAAGGGAGCGAAGGGCTTAGGCTTCAAAGTGATCATCGCCGGCGCTGGCGGGGCGGCGCACCTGCCCGGCATGACCGCCTCGCTCACCAGTCTCCCGGTGTTCGGAGTACCGATCGAGTCGAAGGCGCTGTCGGGGCAGGACTCACTTTATTCCATCGTGCAGATGCCGCCGGGTATCCCGGTCGGCACGCTGGCGATCGGGCAGCCTGGCGCCATCAACGCGGCGCTGCTTGCGGCAAGCGTGCTGGCGCTGAGCGATCAAGCATTGAGCGACAGGCTCGAAGCCTGGCGGCAGCGCCAGACTGCCGGCGTCGCCGAGGTGCCAAAGGATACCAGCGCGTGAGCGCTGCGGCGCCTACGCTCGCGCCCGGAGCGACGATCGGCATACTGGGCGGCGGCCAACTTGGGCGCATGCTGGCACTGGCAGCAGCACGGCTCGGGTTTAAGTGTCACATCTTTGCTCCTAATCCGGATTCGCCAGCCTTCGATGTCGTGCACCGCGTCACCTGCGCGGACTACGGCGACACCCAGGCGCTCGACCGTTTCGCCGCCGACGCCGACGTCGTCACCTACGAATTTGAGAACGTGCCGGCGGAAGCCGCAACGTTTCTTGCCGCGCGCGTTCCCGTGCTGCCAGATCAGAATGTCCTGGCGACGACGCAGGATCGCCTTGCGGAGAAAAATTTTGTCGCGGCACTTGGCATCGGCACCGCGCCCTACGTTTCCGTCGATGCTCCCGGTGAATTGGCTGACGCGTTGGCGCGGATCGGACGCCCGGCTGTGCTGAAAACCCGCCGCTTTGGTTATGACGGCAAAGGTCAGGCGACGATTTAAAATGGCGCCTCTCCCGAAACGGCCTGGCGCGAAGTCGGCGGGCAGCCCTGCATTCTCGAAGCTTTCGTACCGTTCGCGCGCGAGGTGTCCGTTATTGCCGCGCGTGCCCGCGACGGCGCGGTCGAATGTTTCGACGTCACCGAGAATGAGCACCGCAATCACATTTTGAAGATTTCGCGCGTGCCCGCCACCTTGCCGGAAGCGGCGGCGCGGGAGGCGCGGCGCATCGCTGAAACGATCGCGCAAAAATTCAGCTATGTCGGCGTGCTGGCAGTGGAGATGTTCGAGCTGCGCGATGGCGGCCTTCTCGTCAACGAGATCGCGCCGCGGGTCCACAATTCCGGGCATTGGACGCTGGACGGAGCGTCGGTGTCGCAGTTCGAGCAGCACATCCGCGCGGTGGCCGGCTGGCCGCTGGCAAAACCACTGCGTCACGGCCGCGTGGAAATGATCAATCTCATCGGCAGCGAAGTCGACGATTACCGGACCTGGCTTACGGTTCCAGGTGCCGCCGTCCATCTTTACGGCAAGGCCGCCACCCGGCCCGGCCGCAAAATGGGGCATGTCACGCGGGTTTTCGCGGAGTAGGACGCCGGACCTTTTTCGGAAAAGGCCCCTACTTATGGACTTTCCGACGGTTTTCTGCTAAGGAGCGCGCCGCGTGGCGCTGGCGTTTGCGTCAGCACCACGATCCCATTTCCGAAAGCGCACCACGCTGAGCGCTCTGAGAAGGAGGATGCGTGCAGGTTCTTGTTCGCGACAATAACGTCGACCAGGCCCTTAAGGCGCTGAAGAAAAAGATGCAGCGCGAGGGTATTTTCCGCGAGATGAAACTCCGCGGCCATTATGAAAAACCATCGGAGAGGAGAGCGCGAGAAAAGGCGGAAGCTATCCGCCGCGCCCGCAAGCTTGCACGCAAGAAATTACAGCGCGAAGGCCTGCTGCCGATGAAGCCAAAGCCCACCATCAACGGTGCGGCGGCTCCCGGCAGGTCCGGACCGCCGCGCCAACCGCGCTTCGGCTGAGATATAGCGCGGATTGTGCTTTCGGCGCGGGCATTGCCCGCGCCTTTGTTTTGGCGGAACTATCGCCTTACTCGTGCCTAATCTACCGTTGGCGCAAGGGAGCGCTGGGGCGCCACGAGCGGCAAATGCCTGGACCAAGATCTGGAGGACACAAGCGGCAAGGCTCGAGCCTCACAGGGCGGCTCGGGGCGTTTGCCGCTGCTCTGCTCGGGATTTTGGCGCTCGCCGGCTGCGCATCATTCAGCGGCCTGGCATCCTCCGAACAGGATGATACGGCGCTTACGCCTTCTCAATCTAACCTGGCGTCGCTCTCCGCGGTCGTCGAAAAGCATCCCGAAGATCCGCAAGCCTATAATGTGCGCGGTTCGGTGCTGGCCGAGGCCGGGCGCACCGAGGAGGCGCTAGCCGACTTCAACAAGGCGATCAGCCTTGACGGCAACTACGCCCAAGCATACGCCAACCGCGCGCTCCTCTATCGGCGGACCGGCAAACCCGATTTGGCGCTCGCCGACTACAACAAGGCGCTCTCCATTGACGGCAGCTATGTGCCCGCCGTTCTTGGCCGCGGCATCATCCACCGCGAACAGGGCCGCAGCGCGCAGGCGCTTGCCGATTTGAACAAAGCCATCGCACTCAAGCCTGACAACGCGCAGGCTTATTATCAGCGCGGCCTGCTCTATCAGAGCCAGCATCAGCACCAATTCGCCATCGACGATTTCTCGACATCCATGGGGCTCGCCCCGCACAGGGCCGAGGCGCATGTAGCGCGGGCTCTCAGCTACTTGGCGGTCAGCGATGCCAAATCGGCAGCCACCGATCTTGACGAGGCCGTGCAGATCGATGCCGGAAATCTGCAGGCGTGGACCAGCCGCGGCCTCGCGTACGAACGTCTCGGCCAGAAAGAAAAAGCCGCGGGCTCTTATGCCAAAGCGCTCAATATCAACGAGAAATACGAGGTGGCGCGCGCCGGCTTTGCCCGCGTCGGCGGCAAGGTCGGGCAATCCTACCAGACGTTCTGAAACTTGCAGCGGAGCGAGGCAGCTCATGACGATTACGCTCAACCACACCATCGTCCCGGCGCACGATAAAGCCGCATCGGCAAAATTCTTCGCCGACATTTTCGGTGTTAAGCGCGGGCGCGCGACTTACTTTGCGCCGGTGAAGATCAACAAATCGCTGAGGCTTCTGTTCGACGAGGAGGACAAATTCGAGAGCCATCATCTGGCGTTTCACGTCAGCAACAAGGAGTTCGACGCCATTTTCGGCCGCATCAAAGCGGCCAAAGTCGCCTTCGGTAGCGCGCCGTGGAGTCTCGACGACGGCAAGCTCAACGATTGGGGCGGCGGCCGCGGCGTTTATTTCCGCGATCCGAACGGACACGTGTTCGAGCTGATGACGGTGCCGCAATAAGTGCCGGAGGCCTAATCCAAATCTCCGGCAAGGAAGCGGCCGACCGCGTGCAGCGCGCCGTTCTTGTCCAGATCTTCGTGGCCGCCGTCGAGAAAACGCACGATGTGCTTGTGCGCTTTGGTCAGATCGAACATCCGCTCGCCCATCGCGTAGGGAACGATCTGGTCCTTCACGCCATGCAGGATGAGAACCGGCGCGGTGATTTTTCCGATGCGCTCATCAGAGCGGAATTGATCTTTCATCAGTAGTCCGACCGGCATGTACCAATAGGTTCTGGCCGCGACCGCTGCTGCGGACGTAAACGGAGCCTCCAGAATAACCCGGCCGACGGGCTTCTCGGACGCCAGCACAACAGCAAGATTGCTGCCGAGCGATTCCCCCAGAGGACAAGTTCCTGCGGCCAATAGCGGGTGATTGCGAACGCGTAGGCGGCTTCAGCATCCGCAATGAGCCCGGCCTCGGTCGGACTGCCGCTCAAACCGCCAAACCCACGGTACTCGACGCCGACCAGACCAACGCCATTTTCGACAAACTTGCGAAAGCGTTCGGCGCGGTAGCGCAACGCGCCGCCGTTGCCGTGAAAGTAGACGATGACAGGTTTGTCGCGCCGCGGGGCGATATGCCAAACGACGATCCGCGCGCCGTCCGATGCCGTCAGATCAACTTCCTGCGCTTCCGGCAGGCCAGCTTGCGCCGGCGAGGTGTGGATCGTTTCCGGGAAATACATCATCGAGCGCTGCGTGAAATAGAGAATGGCGGCGAGAGCGACATAGAAAGCCAACAGGACGATCATCAAACCGACGAAAGCCATCACCGCCCACCGTGGCCGGTTCAACCAGGCGCGTGCCGCGCGGTCACGCAACGTCGCGACGCCAGGCCCGGTAAATTCGCGCACCAGCACGACGACGCCGCGCGCGGCGAAAGCGAGGGTCCGCGCAAAATCGCGCGCTCGCTCTGCCAATTCACGATATGCGGGGCCGCTGCGTCGCGCATTGGCGGCCCAGGCATCACGCCACGATGACAGAGAGCGGCCCATCAAGCGTCACGGCTCGGTTGAAGAATCGCATCGTCACAAAAACAAACCGGCCGGCTTATAAAAGCCGACCGGTTAAATTCACGGTCATGCGGCGCGATCAGGGACAGACCTGAACCTTGCGCAGCTCATAACCAGCACCCTCGACCCAGACTTTACGCTTTGCCCAATGGCATCCCGGCGCCAGCTGCGCATAAACGGGTGCCGCTGGTGGCGGAGCGACCGCACCCTGGGGCGGAGGTGGCGGTGGATAGTAAGCCGCTGGAGGCGGCGGGTAGTAAGCCCCGGGAGGCGGAGGGTAATAGCCCTCAGGCGGCGGCGGATAATAGCCGGGCGGAGGCGGCGGATAGTAACCGGGCGGGTAGTAATACGGGCTGTTCGCCGCGGCGCTCCCGATGATAGCTCCTGCGGCAAGGCCGCCGATGAGTCCCGCGCCTACCGCGCAACCGACACACCAGGCATTCGCCGGGCTCGGCGTCGCAGCCACCGACACGAGACCGATACTCGCCGCGCCGGCCAGCGCGATCAGCGACTTGTGCATGTGCTCTCCTCACGATTGGGCGGCTACCACCCGCGAGCGCAAACCGGCGCCACGAGCGCGAGCCCCAGATTTTTGCCGCCCACATTATTGAGCAGCAATTGTTAGGCAGAAGTTAGGTGCGGCTTGTAATCCGCCGCCGGCAGCGAAATCTTATGACCATCGCCGCCGGGCGACGGGTGATGTTTGAGGGAATGCGCTCACAATCTGCTTAGTAGCAGGCGCGCGTCCAGTAATAGCCGTTCCACACCCGGCGGCAGCCGCCGTAATAAGGGTACGGCCCTTGGGGGTAGTAGTAGCCGTTATAATAGTAGGGCCGCGAGGCCACTGCAGCGCCGACGACCGCGCCGCCGACCACAGCGCCGGCAACCCATGGACCAGGACCGCGCCAGCCCCAGCCACCCCAACCGCCGCGCCAGCCGCCGCCCCAGCCGCCGCGCCACCACGCATCCGCAGGGCTAGACGTCGCCACTGCCGTTACGCCGAGCGTTGCGGCCAAGGCGATAACAGTCAAAACCTTTTTCATGGCATCACCTCAACTTGCATCCGATGTCTAACCGACCCCCGGGACCTAGATTCCCACTTACGGGTTGAACGGCAACTGAACAATGCAGCCCGATTGTGGCCATCATTTGAAGTGGCTAAGGGACTGTTAAGCGGCCTCCAATGCCCCTTATTTTCGCGATTGGTGATGTCCACGGCTCGCTGCGCAAGCTGCACAGCCTGATCGAGCGCTGCAAACGGCACGCCGATGGTCAGGCGATGACGTTCGTCTTTCTGGGCGACTACATCGATCGGGGACCGGAGAGCGCTGGCGTCGTCAGCCACGTGATCGATTTGCAAACCCGGCTGCCGGAGCAAGTCATTGCGTTAAAGGGAAACCACGAGGCGATCGCGCTCGACGTCATCGACGGCGTCATGCCGGCGGACCATTGGCTTTCGCAAGGCGGCGTCGAAACACTTCGCAGCTATGGCGTCCGCAACGCCGGCGAATTGCCCGGCGCGCATGTTCATTGGATGCGGTCATTGCCGCTGAGCTACGACGACGGCCGCCGCTTTTTCGTTCATGCGGGCATTGATCCCGATAGGCCGTTCAATGCGCAGCGGGACACCGACCTGTTCTGGATCAGGGAGCCTTTCCTTTCAGACCGTCGCGATCATGGGCGACTGATTGTCCACGGGCATACCCCGACAAAGGGCCGCAATCCGGATTTGCGCGCTAACCGTCTGAACATCGACACCGGCGCCGTTTTTGGCGGTCCTTTGACCGCGGCGGTCTTCCGTGACACCGAAGTCAGGCCAATGGCGTTTGTTCAGGCTGAGTGAGCAGGCCTACTTGCGCCGTCTCCCCTGCGTCAATCCGTCGCAGAGCCGGTGGCCCGACGATCATCCTCATTCCCGGGCTCCCCTCACGGCTAATGTTATCCCTCGATTCGAGCGTGAGGAGAGGAACCGAGGGCCGGTGAAGCACAGAACTGCCAAAAGCGGATCGGCGAAGTCACGCGGCGGAAAGCCCCTCACTTTGGGATCGAACCAGCCGCTGCAGGCCGCCGCGCAAAGGCAAAAATCCGGCGGCCGCCGCGCACAAACGGCGGCGCCGAAGCCGCGTTCGCGCGCGGTCCAGGTGCGGCTTGCCGCCGAAGTTGAGCGGCTTGCCGCCGAACTCAAAGCTTCGCAAACGCGGATCAGCGAACTGGAGGCGAGGATTGACGTCGATCCCCTCACCGAGACCTTCAATCGCCGCGGTTTCGAACGCGAACTCAAGCGCTCGCTTGCTTACGTGAAACGTTACGGCGTCAGCGCGGCGCTCATCTATCTCGATCTCGACGGCTTCAAGCCGGTCAATGATCGTCACGGCCACGCCGCGGGCGACGCTGTCTTGAAAACAATTGCCGCGGCGCTAATCCGCAAAGTGCGCACGTCCGATATCGTTGCACGTATCGGCGGTGACGAATTCGCGTTGCTATTGTGGAACGTTACCGAGGACGAAGCCGCAGCCAAGGCGCAAGCACTGGAAGCTGCTGTGTACGCGACACCGGTACGCTGGAGCACTTCGACGCTTGTGGTCGGTGCATCCGCCGGCGTAACGCCGATCGGCCCGCTGGATGCGCCCGCCGATCTTCTCGCGCGCGCGGATGCGGCGATGTACGCGCGGAAGGCTGAGCGGCACTCCAGGCAGGCACGCCGTGCCTAAGAGCTGATACCGCTACGCGATAATATCGGGCGTCAGCTGATCTTCAATGAATGTGATGCGGTCACGGAGTTGCAGTTTGCGCTTCTTCAAGCGCTGCACCTGAATGATGTCGGCGCCGCGCGAGCCCTGCAATGCCGCAATCGCGGCGTCGAGGTCGCGATGCTCCTGCTGTAGCCGCGCAAGTTGTGCGCGAAGCTCAACCTCTTCCTCTTGCGTCATCGCCGCCCTGGTCGCGCCCTGGTCACGTTTTGCATGCCCTTTGGCACGGACTAACGGCCGGTAAGTTCCTATTAATTATCGTGTTTTGGATAAAAACCCACAAGAGCGCAAGCCTGCGGTGCACAGCGGGGATTTTCGCCGCCGATAAAAAGGAGTATGCTTAAATCTAGTCATACTTGTGTAGCATCCCGCTTAAAAGGGGCAGGGGTAACAGACGCAAGGAGGCGGCCTTATGGCGATTGAAGCTCATCTTGTAGAGCTAGAGAAACGGCACCAGTCTCTCGATCAGGAAATCAGCGAAGCCTTAGCCCACCCGTCGGCAGACGATCTGAAAATCGCAGAACTCAAGCGGCGTAAATTGCACGTCAAGGACGAGATCGCTCGGCTCAAGCAAGACGCCAGCGTACATTAATCGGTTAGTTTCAAGTTCTTAATTCCGGCCATATGATCCCGCGAACGCGCGGGCAAGTTTTTTGTGGTGCTCGCGCGTGTCGCGGGCATCCACGTCTAACTTTCTATTGACGGCGCCGAAGACGCGAATGGCGGGTCGCGCCCCGCTATGACGTTTAAGTCCGTTTCAAGCTTTTGGGGTTGCCGCGGCTCCGCGGAAAGCGCGGACGCGAGAGGTATTTGTTTCAACCGCACGCCAGTTCGCTTAGGCCGGGTCGTGTACTCCTATAAATTTGCCATGTCCGCTATTCCCCCCTTAGCGACCGAACAGCGCATATTCAAAGACCGACGCTAAGGGCCCAGGAGGCGACATTCGACGAGAAATTCAGTCATTGTCCGTAGGGAGTAATGCGTACGCTCTACCAAAACGTACAACGTTCGCCGTTGAAATTTGATCTGCTCATGTTCGACTTAGAGTTGAACCGAACATGAGCAACCTCATGCTGCTGGACAACATAGAGACGGTGATCAGCCAGACGCCGGGCCTAACTGCTACGCAGATCGCAACGGCGATATTTGGAGACGCGGGCTACGGCCAACGGGTAAGCGGCCTCTGCATGGCGCTTTCAAGCAACGGTCGGGTCGAACGGCGAGGCATCGGAGGCCCTACAGAGCCATTCACCTATTACCCCACCCGAACCGAGACACTCCAGAAATCGAATAAATCCAACGCGACCGGTTAATCGGCTTCGACCGCTCTCAAGTGGATCGCATACAGCGTTTTGCCTGCGCCGTTCGGCTTATCAGTGACCCAAAGCCGCAAGCGCCGGCCGTTTCTCAGACTGGCCGGACTGTCGTCGCCGCACAATACGTCTGGGACGGTTGCCGTAGCTTCGGCCCGCATGGCCAGGGCATCGCAAACCTCAACCCCGTCGGCGTTCAGCGTCGTAACGCCATTTTCCAAGTGGAAGTAACGAAACGGCATGACGGTGCGCTCCTTCCAGATTGCCGATGCTGCCCGACCCGCAGTCATCAATCCTTTCGGGTGCCCGAGTTCCAGGCCGTTCAAGTGTATCTTATGAATACGTACCACCCACGCCCTGTTCAATTTTGAACAGTAGAATCCCTCATAGCGCATAATATTATTGGTTGAATTGGCGCCGCGCCCGGCCGCAAATTGCGCTAGTCACTGCTATCCCGGGGCGACGGGAGTTGGCAATGCAAACACCCGCACTTCCCTCATTCGACGTGATGGCGCTGTTTCGCCGGGAGCCCAGAGGATTGTCCGTATCGACTTATCCAAAAGGTCAAATCCTTTACGCGCAGGGAGACCCGACAAATTCGGTTTTTTACATTCATAGGGGCAAGGTCAAAGTCACCGTCGTTTCCAAGCGTGGAAAGGAAGCCGTGGTTGCGATCCGGGGGCCGGACGAATTCTGCGGCGAGGGAGCCCTGACCGGAAAGCCGCTGCGCCTGGCTACCGTCACCACAATCTCGCCATGCGAGATCGCGCGGCTGGAGAAGGAGAGCCTGATCCGCTTCCTGCATCAGAACCCGGATTTTGCCGACTATTTTCTTACCCATCTTTTAACCCGGACCGCCCGAGTTGAAGCGGATCTGGTCGACCAATTATTCAATTCAACCGAGATGCGGCTGGCGCGAGCGCTTCTGCTGTTGGCCAATTACGGCAGCGATCTTGGTCTGGAACCGTTACCTGTAACGGTCAATCAGGATACGCTCGCCGCGCTCATCGGGACGACCCGAGGCCGCGTGAATGTTTTCATGAACAAGTTTCGGAAGCTGGGCTTGATCAACTACAACGGCAAGCTGGAAGTTCAAAAGGCCTTGCTCAACTTCGTTCTGAATGAACAACCGCGCATTGATGTTCAGGCGTAGTATCTCGGGCTTGGCAACCACCGCGACGGCGGAGACAGCCAGATATTTGTAGAGCGCGTTTTCGGCGTCAGTCGACGAACATTCTCGCTGCCGGAAGTGATGATGTCCTTCGAGCAATGTTGCAGTTCGATGTAGCCGTCGACGCCCCGGATATTTTCGATCGCCGGCGCTTCACATCGAAGCGCGGTCAGCGGGTCCGCAACACAAATTGCTCTCCCCGGTCCCCAACGCGTCCGCGCGATATATTCGTCCGATTGCGAACCAATCGAACTCTAATGTTTGTTTCCCCCGCATGCGTAGCACTACGTACTGAAACGGCGAGATTTTTAAAGCCCGTCTTCATGTCTCCCGCATTATTGATTTTGTAATCCGGCTGCACCGGCTCGTACGGCCACGATGACGAATTCCTGTCGGCACACAAGACGACATGACCGCGAAATGGCAGGCGATTTCAAATCGGAAACGGCCGAAATGAACCTCGCGGTCATGAGCGATACGTCTCCACTCAAGCACTGAGCAACCCATGATACCCCCCACGCACAATTTTTTCATGAAATACGCCACAGCCATCGCCATAACTGCGGTGACGCTTCTGATGATCGCGGCGGCGTTCGTTTTTTATCGGCAAGACGAGACCGGAGCGGACGCCCGAGCCTGGGTCAACCATACCTACGAGGTCAAAGGACACATTCAAGCGCTGCTGGCCAAACTTGACGATGCCGAAACCGGCGAACGCGGTTACATGGCTACCGGTAAAGAGGAATTCCTCGAACCTTATAATGACGCGCTAAGGACCTCATCGGACACGCGACCGAAGAGCGACGCCCTCGAGCAACATCACTCAATAGCGGAAGAACTGGACATCCTGAAGCGATTGACTTCCGACAATCCGGTACAGGGGCAAAATCTGGATGACGCCACCAGTACCATCCAGCGGCTTCTTGATTATTTGGCGTCCGCAATCGAACTGCGCAAAGTCAACGGAGCTTCGGCGCTTGAAGAAAAGATCGATGCGCGCCTGGGCAAGGAATTAATGGACCGCGTGCGCAGTGTCGTAAAGATAATGACGGCCGAAGAGAACCACCTGCTGGCGCTGCGCGTACAAGCCGATGAAGCAAATGTGCGCCAAAGCCGCTCAATGTTGTTCTCCAGCATAGCCGTGTTTTATCTGGCTATGGTGCTTTCGATCTGGATTTACCAGCGCGCCCGTCAACGCGCGCAGGAGGAGTTGCTGAAATATACGCAGCAGTTGGAGCGCAGCGAGGAAGAATTAAAGATGCAGCAGGAGGAGCTGAAGGCCTCAAATGAGGAAATCGAGGCTTCGAACGAAGAACTGGAGGAGCAGAACGCGCAAATCCGGCAGCAATCCGACGAGTTGGCAAGGAGCAAGCTGCTGATCGAGGAGAAAGCAAAGGAAGTTGAACTCGCCAGCAAATACAAATCCGAATTTCTTGCCAACATGTCGCACGAGTTGCGCACGCCGCTCAACAGTCTGCTCATCCTGGCGCGATCGCTCGCGAGCAACGAGGAGGCCAACCTCACCGACGAGCAGGTCGAGGAGGCCCGGATCATCCATAATGACGGCCTTGAGCTGCTTAATTTGATCAACGATATCCTCGATCTATCCAAGGTCGAGGCCGGCAAGCTGAATATCATCAACGAAGATGCCGTGCTCGACAGCATCATCAAACGACTGCAACAACAGTTTGCGCCAATCGCCAAAGAGAGGGGCGTCGCTTTTCTGCTCGAGGCGGAAGAGGGCCTTCCGGCAACGCTTCTCACCGATACGCAGCGCGTCGAGCAGATTCTGAAGAATCTGCTCTCCAACGCGTTCAAATTCACTGAAGGGGGGATCGGTCACTCTGAAGATACACCGACCTGATACCGACGTGGAATTGCAACGCGGGTCGCTGGATCATACCCGGGCCGTCGCCTTCTCGGTGATCGACACCGGCATCGGCATCGAAGCCTCCCAGTTCAAGGATATTTTCGAAGCATTCCAGCAAGAAGACGGCTCCATCGACCGCCACTACGGCGGCACCGGTCTGGGCCTGACGATCGCCCGCAAATTCGCCCATTTGCTGGGTGGTGAAATTCATGTGGCGAGCGAGAAAGGCAAAGGCAGTATCTTCACGCTGGTGCTGCCGGTCGAGCTGACACGGCAGCAGACCGAGGAAGCAAAGATCGTTCCGCCGGATCTTCTCTGAAAACTGCGCGTACCGAGCTGAAGGTCATGCCGCGCACCTCAATGGCGGAGTTTATCGCCGACGACCGCAAGCACATTACCGACAGCGATAATGTGCTGCTGATTATCGAGGACGACAGGAATTTCGCCGTCACCTTGATGAAAATCGCGCGCAAACGCGGTTACAAATGTTTGGCGGCCGGCGATGGAAAAACCGGATTGCTACTGGCGATGGAAGAACCGGTTACGGCCATCATCCTCGATCTGAAGTTGCCCGATATCGACGGCATGCAAGTTCTCGATCAGCTCAAGCATGATCTGCGCTCGCGCCATATTCCGGTTCACATCATCACCGGCCGCGACGAAGGCTGCGAGGTCGTATCCTTGCGCAAGGGCGCTATCGGCTATCTAACCAAGCCGGTCGAGAGAGAAGGCATTGAGGACGCTTTTGCCAGGATCGAAATTCTGTTGCAGGCAGAGATGAAACAGATACTGGTCGTCGAGGACGATAAGAAAAACCAGGTCGCCATCCAGGCGCTTCTGAAGAAGAACGATATCAACATCACCGTTGCCGGCACCGGGATGAGTGCACTGGGTCACCTGCGGACCACGCGGTTCGATTGCGTGATCCTTGACTTGCGTTTGCCGGACATGACCGGTTTTGAGTGGCTGGAAAGAGCCGAGAAAGAGGCGGACGAAAAGGGACTGCCGCCGGTCATCGTCTATACCGCCAAAGAGCTGACCGAGGACGAAAACCGTCAGCTTAATCGCTATACAGGAAGCATCATCATCAAGGGCGCAAAATCGCCGGAACGGTTGCTGGATGAGGTGACGCTGTTTTTGCACAGCGTCGAAGCGACGCTGTCCAAAGACCAGCGCGAGATGATCCGCATGCAGCACGATCCGGATAAGGTGTTGCAAGGACGGACGATCCTGCTGACGGATGACGACTTGCGCAATACGTTTGCGCTGTCGAAGCTGCTGAAAAAGCACGGCATGAATGTTGTGATCGCCGATAACGGCCAGATGGCGCTGGATAAGCTCAAAGACAATAAATCCATCGATCTTGTCATTATGGACATCATGATGCCGATCATGGACGGCTATCAGGCGATGAAGGAGATACGCGCGCAAAAGGCCTATCAGCGCCTGCCGATCATCGCGCTGACCGCGCGGGCCATGCCGGAAGAACAGGAAAAATGCATGGCCGCAGGAGCCAACGATTACCTGACCAAGCCCGTCGACATCGAACGGTTATTGACGCTGCTGCGCGTTTGGCTGTTCAAGCAGGACATGGCGGCATGACTACGATGCCTGAGGCGCATCAAATAGAGCAGTTGGAAATCGATATTCTGCTGGACGGCATCCGCAACCGCTATGGCTACGACTTCACGCATTACTCCCGCGCTTCGCTGAAGCGCCGCGTTGACCGCGTGCGCGAGCGTGAACAACTCTCAAGCTATACCGCGCTGCTTGATAAGCTTTACCACGATGCGGGCTATTTCGATGAATTTCTGAAGTGCATTTCAATCACCGTCACGGAGATGTTCCGCGACCCGCCATTTTACGTTGCCGTTCGCCAAAAAATCGTACCCATGCTCAAGACCTTCCCCTTCATCAAAATCTGGCATGCCGGCTGCGCGACCGGCGAAGAAGTATATTCGATGGCGATCGTCTTGCATGAAGAAGGTTTTCTCGACCGCGCCCGCATCTATGCGACCGATTTCAACAAGCATTCGCTCGATCGGGCTCAGGAGGGGATATATACCGCCAAGACCATGAATGCCGCCAACGGCCAATTATCTCGCTGCCGGCGGCACCGGCGAGTTCTCGCGACTACTACGAACGCCAGTTATGATCTCGTGAAATTCAAGGATTATCTGAAGGACCACATCACGTTCTCCTATCACAATCTGGTGACCGACGGCGTGTTCGGCGAGATGAACCTGATCTGCTGCCGCAATGTGCTGATCTATTTCGACAAGACCTTGCAGGATCACGTTCTGTCGCGGTTTACGGAAAGCCTGCGGCATGGCGGCTTTCTCTGTCTCGGCAACAAGGAGACGCTCAATTTTACAGCCGTGAAGCCGCTTTTTCGAGACGATCGATGCGCAGCAAAGAATCTACAAGAAAACGCGGAGACGCCCGTGCAGCCTCCCAGATATAGCGCGGTGGTGATGGGCCTGTCGGCCGGCGGCATGCATGCGCTGAAGGTCATTCTTCCCGCGCTTCCGTCCTCGTTTCCTCTCCCCGTCGCCATCGCGCAGCACATCAGCGAAAGCTCCGGACAGCTTTCTGGCCGACTATCTGAATCAGCTTGGCTCGCTGATCGTCAAAGAAGCCGAAGATAAGGAGCCTCTGCGTTCCGGTCACGCCTATCTTGCGCCGGCCGGATATCATCTCCTGATCGAGGACGACCGAACCTTCAGCCTGTCCGTCGATGATCGCGTAAACTATTGCTGCCCGTCCATCGATGTATTGTTTGAAAGTGCCGCGGATGCGTTCGGGAAATCACTTATCGGCGTCGTTTTGACGGGAGCAAATGGTGACGGCAGCCGGGGACTTAAGAGCATAAAAGCGCGGGGTGGCGCGGCCATCGTCCAAAATCCGAAAACGGCTGAGTCGCGTTATATGCCTCAGGCTGCACTTGAGGCGACGGTCGTAGACCATGTTGTAACCTTGGAAGAGCTCGCCCCTTTGCTCATGCAATTGAGCGAACTGCGGACTAGAGACGAATATGATTCAGCCGGCGCGAGCTAAGAGTATATCCGCGGAAGCCGCGGCCATCACGCCATCTTCGGAGGCGCGGCCGAATATCCTGATCGTCGACGATCGCAAAGAAAACCTGCTGGCGACAGAGAAGGCGTTAAAACATCTCGACGCCGGCGATTTTCAAGGCGAGCTCCGGCAACGAAGCGCTGTCTCTGATGCTCCGCCACCATTTTGCGGTCGTGCTGCTGGACGTGCAGATGCCGGAAATGGATGGGTTCGAAACCGCCATGCTGATGCAGGAACAGGAATCGATGCGCGGCGTTCCGATCATCTTTGTTACCGCCATCAGCAAAGAGGAAAAATACGCGACCCAGGCCGCCGAGATCGGCGCCGTGGATTATATTTTCAAGCCGATCAATCCCGACATTCTCCGCAGCAAGGTCAAAGTGTATCTCGATCTCTATGTTCAGCGCGAGCAAATTCTAAAACTCAACAGAACGTTAAGCCGCTCAAACGCCGACCTTGAACAGTTCGCCTATGTCGCTTCGCATGATCTGCAGGAGCCGCTGCGCATGGTCGTAACCTACACCGAACTGCTCGCTGAACGTTATAAGGGCTTGCTCGATGAAAAGGCCGACAAGTATATCCATTACGCGGTCGACGGCGCGAAGCGGATGCAGCAGCTGGTCAAAGACCTGCTTGCTTTTTCGCGTGTCGATACGCAGGGGGAAAAGCCGACGCCGATCGAATCCGAATCCGTACTGAAGAATGTCCTCGATAGCCTGAAGCTGGCGATTGAGCAGACCGAGGCGGAAATTGTCTGTGGTGCGTTGCCACCCGTATGCGCCGACAAGGTTCAGTTGGCGCAGGTGTTTCAGAATCTGATCGGAAACGCGCTGAAATTTCACGGTCAACACCCGCCGCGCATTGACATTGGCGCCGAGCGAAACGGCGACAAGTGGGCCTTTCACGTCAAGGACAATGGGATCGGTATCGACGGCCAATATGCCGAGGTGGTCTTTCAGATGTTCCAACGCCTGCACCAGCGCGGTCAGTATGACGGCAGCGGCATCGGGCTTGCCATCGCAAAGAAGATCGTCGAGCGGCACGGCGGACGCATCTGGTTCAATTCCGAATTGGAGAAGGGATCAACGTTCTCTTTCACAATGCCTGCCGCACCAGGGAACGTTCCATGATCGTCGGAATCCAGGTTGTACCCGTTCAAGCCAATTCGGCAGCGAGCGATATTGGCTACGGATATTAGCGTCGCAGGACACAGATTGATTGGCGCGACCATCCCGAGAGCGATTACCACCGGGACAGGACGTCCAAGTCACACGTCCTTTGCCGCGCCGCGCAGCTTGAACTTCTGAATCTTCCCGGTGCTGGTTTTCGGGATGTCGGAGAACACCACGAAACGCGGGCATTTGTAGGCGGCGAGGTGCGAGCGGCACCAGGCGATCAGCTCTTGCGGCGTGGCGTTGGCGCCGGGCTTGAGTTCGACAAACGCGCACGGCGTCTCGCCCCATTTTTCATCGGGCTTGGCAACCACCGCGACGGCGGAGACAGCCGGATGTTTGTAGAGCGCGTCCTCCACCTCGATCGAGGAAATGTTCTCGCCGCCGGAAATGATGATGTCCTTGGAGCGGTCCTTGAGCTGGATGTAGCCATCGGGATGGACGACGCCGAGATCGCCGGAGTGAAACCAGCCACCCGCAAACGCCGCATCGGTCGACGATTTGTTTTTCAGATAGCCCTTCATCACCACGTTGCCGCGGAACATCACCTCGCCCAGCGTCTGGCCGTCGCGCGGCACCGGCTCGCATTGAGTCCGGGTCGAGCACGTCGAGGCCCTCCAGCACCGGATAGCGCACACCCTGGCGGGCTTTTTTCTCCGCCTGTTGCTCGGACGGAAGCCCGTCCCATTCGCGATGCCAGTCGTTGATGCTTGCAGGACCGTAGGTCTCGGTCAGCCCATAGAGGTGCGTGACGTTGAAGCCGGCTGCCTTCATCTCCGCCAGCACCGCTTCGGGCGGCGGCGCGGCGGCGGTCGCGAACTGCACGACATGCGGCAGCGGCTTTTTCTCCTGGGTCGCGGCATTGAGCAGCGTCGACATCACGATCGGCGCGCCGCACAGATGCGTCACCTTGTGGGTCGCGATCGCATCGAAGATCGGCGCCGCGCGCACCGCGCGCAGGCAGACATGGGTGCCGGCGACAATCGACAGCGTCCAGGGAAAGCACCAGCCGTTGCAGTGAAACATCGGCAGCGTCCACAGATAGACCGGATGCTTGGCCATGCCGCAGGTCAGCACGTTGCCCATCGCGAGCAGATACGCGCCGCGATGATGATAGACGACGCCCTTGGGATCGCCCGTTGTGCCGGACGTGTAGTTGAGCGAGATCGCATCCCACTCGTCGCCCGGCATTTGCCATGCGAACGCGGGATCGCCTTCGCGGAGAAACTCCTCGTATTCGAGACTGCCCAGGCGATCGCCCGTGCCGGTGAACTCCGGGTCGTCGTAGTCGATAATCAATGGCTTGGCTTTGGCGCCGGCCAGCGCCTCTTTCATCGTCTTGGAATATTCGCGATCGACGATGAGCACTTTCGATTCAGCGTGATCGAGCGTGAAGCCGAGAATGGCGCCATCGAGCCGCGTGTTGAGCGTGTTGAGCACGGCGCCGGCCATCGGCACTCCGTAATGCACCTCGACCATTGCCGGCGTGTTGGCGAGCACGACTGAGACGGTGTCGCCGCGCTTGACGCCGCGCCGCGCCAGCGCCGATGCCAGTTGCCGGGCGCGCGCATAAAACTGCCGGTAATTCCAGGACCGCGTGCCGTGCACGATCGCAGTCTGATCCGGATAGACCGCGGCGGCGCGCTCAAGAAACGTCAGCGGCGTCAGCGGCTGGAAATTCGCCGCGTTCCGCTCGAGATCAACGTCATAGGCCGTGGCCATTGGGTCGCCTCCCTGGCGCTTGAACGTAGCGAAAATGACAAATGGCGAATAGAGCGGAACTCGAATGCCGCCGGTGAAACGGTAAACGAAAGATGCTCTGCCGGCCGCGGCCTCAGAGACCGAAGCCCCTGGCGCCTTGCCAGAGCAGCGCAATCGCAATCAGCAGCATCAGCACGTAGGCAATCTTGTAGAATTGCTCGGTTGGCGTCTTGCGAACGAGCCAGATGCCGAGAAAGTTGCTGGCGACGGCGATCGGCAGCAATACAACCGACGTGACAAGGTTGCGCGGCGAGAACTGCCCCAGTGCAAAATATGGCACGATCTTCATCAGATTGAGGATCGCAAAGAAGATGACCGTGGTCCCGACCAGCGTGAACTTGTCGAGGCGCTGCGGCAGCATGTGGATCTGATACGGCGGCGAGCCGACCTGGAGTAACGTCGAGGTGAAGCCCGAGAGCGCACCCCACACGATACCCATCGCCGCATGCGGCCGCCGCGGTTTGAGCGGAGCCCGCCCGAGATACGCGCGCAAAAAATTACCGAGCCACGCGTAAAGGACGAAAAGGAGCGCGATCGATCCGATAGTGACCTCGATCGCGGCATTGGAGACGTAGACAGCGAACAGCCAGCCGGCGCCGACGCCGAGCACGGAGCCCGGCAGCAACACTTTCAGATTCCAGGCGCTCCAGGCGCGGTGATAGGTCCACACCGAGATCGCGTCCTGAACGATCAGGATCGGCAGCAGAATGGCCGCGCCTTCGAGCGGCGCCACGACGAGCGCGAGCAGGGGTGTCGAGATCATTCCAAGGCCCGCGAAGCCACCCTTGGCGAGACCGATCAGGGTTACGGCCGGAATGGCGAGGAGATAGAACAGCGGATCGGTGATCACTTGCGCAGTGGAGCTTGGGCAGCGGAGTTTGGGCCGCGGGGCTGGAACGAAAGAATGGTGACATAGATCAAAGCGCGCGCTTTGACGCCAGCGTTGTGATGCATGGCGGCGATGCCCGCGCGGCGCGGCTTGCAAAGGCTCAGTGATCCGTCATCCTGAGGCGCGAGCGGAGCGAGCCTCGAAGGATAAGGGCCCGTGCGCGCACCCTTCGAGGGCCGTGCAACGCACGGCCACCTCAGGGTGAGGAGGAAGTTGGAGGAACCATGGACGCCCGTTCGAGCCGCTACCACGAGGTCTACGCGCGCTGGCAGCGCGATCCGCTGGGCTTTTGGGCCGAAGCGGCGGCCGATCTCGCATGGTTCGAACAGCCCAAGGCCACATTTGATCCAAACGCCGGGATCTACGGCCGCTGGTTCCCGGGCGGCGTCACCAACACCTGCTTCAATGCCGTCGACCGCCAGGTCGACGCCGGACGCGGCGATCAGGCCGCCATCGTCTACGACTCACCGCTCACCGGCAGCAAACGCACCATCAGCTATCACCGCCTGCTGACCGAGACGCAGGTGCTGGCGGTCTTGTTGCGCGATCTCGGCGTCAACAAGGGCGACCGGGTCATTCTTTATATGCCGATGGTGCCGGAGGCGGTGTTCGCGATGCTCGCCTGCGCCCGCATCGGCGCTGTTCATTCGGTGGTGTTCGGCGGCTTCGCTGCGCGCGAGCTGGCGACCCGCATTGATGACGCCAAGCCGAAAGTTATTCTTTCGGCGAGCTGCGGCATCGAGCCCGGCCGCATCGTGCATTACAAGCCGCTGCTCGACGAGGCGATCGCCATCGCCGAGCACAAGCCCGGCGCCTGTCTCATCCTGCAACGGCCGCAGGCCGAAGCTTCGCTCACTCCCGGACGCGACCATGATTGGGCGACCATGCGCGACCATGCGCTCATTCACGCGCGCTCGGTCTACGATTGCGTGCCGGTTGCCGCGACCGACCCGCTCTACATTCTCTACACCTCGGGAACGACCGGACGCCCCAAGGGAGTCGTGCGCGACAATGGCGGCCATATGGTCGCGCTCAAATGGTCGATGAAAAATCTCTACGGCATCGAGCCGGGCGAGGTGTGGTGGACCGCTTCCGATATCGGCTGGGTCGTCGGCCACAGCTATATCGTCTACGCGCCGCTGCTGCACGGCTGCACCTCGATCCTCTACGAAGGCAAGCCGGTCGGCACGCCCGATGCCGGCGCATTCTGGCGGGTGATTTCCGAGCACGGCGCTCGCGCGCTGTTCACCGCGCCGACGGCATTCCGCGCCATCAAAAAGGAAGACCCGCAAGGCAAGCTTCTGGCGCAATACGATCTGTCGAAATTCCGCACACTGTTTCTTGCCGGCGAACGCGCCGATCCGCCGACGCTCGAATGGGCTGAAGAACTGCTCAAGGTGCCGGTGATCGATCATTGGTGGCAGACCGAAACCGGCTGGGCGATTGCCGGCAATCCGGTCGGCCTCGGCATGTTGCCGATCAAGCACGGCTCGCCGACGGTGGCGATGCCGGGTTACGACGTGCGCGTGGTTGATGAATCGTGTCGCGAGGTACCGCCGAACAAGATGGGCTCGATCGTGGTCAAGCTGCCGCTGCCGCCGGCCTGCCTGCCGACTCTTTGGCAAGCCGACGAGCGCTTTGCCGAAAGCTATCTCGCGGAATTTCCCGGCTATTACAAAACCTCCGACGCCGGCTTCAAGGACGAGGATGGCTACCTCTTCGTCATGGGCCGGACCGACGACATCATCAATGTCGCCGGCCACCGCCTCTCGACCGGCGGGATGGAAGAAGTGCTGGCGTCGCATCCCGACGTCGCCGAATGCGCCGTGCTCGGCATCAAGGACGAGCTCAAAGGCGAAGTGCCGTGCGGCTTCATCGTCCTTAAATCCGGCGTCAACCGGCCGCCGACCGAAATCGAGAAAGAATGCATCGCGCTCGTGCGCGACAAGATCGGACCGGTCGCGGCTTTCAAGCTCGCGATCACCGTCGGCCGCTTGCCGAAAACTCGCTCCGGCAAAATTCTGCGCGGCACCATGAAGAAAATCGCCGACGGCGAGACTTGGGCCATGCCGGCGACCATCGACGACCCGGCGGTGCTCGACGAAATCGGCGGTGCGCTCAAGGACAAGGGCCTTGGCGGGTAGCACGATGTCAATTTAAGTGGATTTGGATATTTGGAGGATCACGATGCAACGACATCTTTCACGCCACCTTTCACACCTTGGCGTAGCTGCGGTATGTTTCCTTGCTTTGTTCTCTGGCGCATACGCCGCCGGGGTCACCACCGCCGATTTGTCCGGCAAGAAAGTTTGCTGGGATAACGGGTCGATCAGCACGTACGGCCATGGCGGCAAGTATTCAAACAACATGACCGGTGATGGCACCTGGTCGATGGCCGGCGGCGGTCTCCATATTCACACCGACCGTTATGATTACGTCGCGGCCGTGCAAAAAGCGCCGGATGGAACATTCCACGCCGAAATCGCGGCCGCCCATATCAAGACCGTCGGCAAGTACTGCCAATAAGGGCGGCCAACGGCCAAATCCGTTTTCAACGGCTGACCGTTACGCGCCGGTTCAGGCCGGCGCGCGCTCGTGGCTCAACGCGAACTGCGAGACGTACCAGGTCGTGATCCAGTGCAGTGTCCATGGAATGGGGATGACGAAGAAGCACGAAACCGCGAACAGCCATGTTCTCCAGAGAATGTCCCAACCTCCAGCGGTAAAAACGAGTTGCCTGTTGCCGCCTTCGAGATGTCGGCACATCCACCGCATCCATGCGGCGGCGACCCAAGCCCAACCAACGATGGTGATGAAGGAGATCGCGGTAAACACGTACCAGCCGAGCATCATCAAATAGCTGCCGGTGAACGTGAGCGGGCCGCTCTGGCCCTCCCATATGGTGTTTTGCACCACCCATTTTATGATGATGAGCAGCAGGAACACGACGACCACGAGCTTAATCAGCGGCACGAGATACGTGCTGAGCTCCCAGAAAACATAGAAGAACGGCAGAAACAGAAGCAGATATTCGAAGATGAACCCCGAATACAGGCTCACGAACGCGTACAGCATAAAGATGTACCAGATGTCCATCGGCTTGCCGGCAAAACCGGCGCGCTGCTGGCCCGGCAGCACGATGCTTTCGATGAACCATTTGTAGAACGCGGTCATCGCCCATGGCGTGGCAACGACGGTGATCTGCGCGAGAACGACCAGGAGCCCGCGCCCCAACAGCGGCCATATCCCCATCGTGGTCGATAGCGCTTCGGCGTCAGCCGGAACTTGCGATGAAAAAGCCTGACTGAAGCTTTGACCGACATTCTCCCCGCCGGCCTGTCCGAAATTCTGTCCAAAGGCTTGTCCGAAGTTTTGCCCGAAATTTTGCCCGGGACCTTGCGCGGCAGCCGCTTGCATGGGGGCGCGTCGTTGCGCCGGCGCGGCAGGACCGCGTGGCGCCTGCGGCGGCACTGGCCGCGGCGGCGGCGGGGGCGCCGGCCGCGCCCGCGGTATCAAGCCGGGAATGTCGCCGGCCGCCGCCCAGTCGGTCATCCCGGCACACCAGACAAAAGTGTCCGCCCGCACCACACCGGATGCGACCATCTCGCCCAGCCGCTGATCCGAATACGGACCGGCCTGCTGGCCGCCAATTGCGGTATACCATTGGCGATCAGCCATGAATTCCCCCCAACACATTCGCCGCGCGATGAAGCGGCCGCCCTGCCCTTATCGCGCGATTTTCGCCCGACCGGCGTGATGCTTATCACAGATGACGCGGAAAGCGATAACGTCGCGACACCGCCCCGGTGACCACTACCGGTCACCGACCCGGTTCCGCACCCGCTAGGTAACTGAAGTGCGAAGAGCCACAGCAGGTACGCGTTACTACCGACCCTGTTCGCTAAAATTCTAACGATCCGCGCCACGGCCCATTAGCGCGCCGCGCTCTATGGAACCGGCGTGAGTTCCACCTTGTCGATTGCCGCATCGGGCCTCGCCGCCGCTTTCCAGCGGCTGCAGGTTTCGGCCGACAACGTCGCCAACGCGGATTCCGACGGCCCGACCACGTCTGCGAGCGCAGCGGACCAGGCGCAATATCAGCCCGCCTATATCGCCCAGCAGGTCAACCAGGTTGCGACGCCGGGCGGCGGCACGAAGGCATCCGTTTCCAACGCCCAGCCAGGCACGGTGACGGCGTACGATCCGACCGCGCCCTACGCCGACCAGAACGGCAATGTCTCGGCGCCGAACGTCGACATCGCCAGCGAAATCATCCAGCAGGCGATCGCGAGCTACGAGTTCGCCGCTGACGCGGACGTGATAAACGTCCTAGCAAAAGACGACGCAAGCGCTCCTCGACATTCAGACCTGACGCCGCGCGCTATGCGCCGCGCCTGCCAGCTCTTTTTGTGATCGTCGCGCTCTCTCGGTTGTCATTGCCGGACTTGATCCGGCAATCCATGCTGGCATTTGGCCTGACAGACTTTGCGGTCATGCACGCGCGCTCCGGGGCTCAGCATGGATACGCGGGTCAAGCCCGCGTATGACGGCTAAGATTGCGCTGCCGGTCGCCCGATCAGGAAGCGCGATTTATTTTGGCGCTCACTTTTCCAGTTCCAGCGCAAACCTTGCAGGGGATTTGATGCCCGCGCTCGCGGACACGCCCGGTGCCGCTACACCGCTCGCAGGTCTGCAGAATGACCGGCGCGGGGCGATTGTTGTGCTGCGAAAATCTTTTCCCGAAATCCATTTGGATCGGCCTCTGCGCTGTATGAATGTTGAAAAGCCAGTCGACATTATCGACGGCTCGTTAAGGCTACAGGGGCCGATTGCCTAAAGTTCGATGTAAACAGGAGCGCAGTAGCCCACATGGGGCCGAGCTACATCCAGGTTGGCTGGCGACGCCGCGGCTGCTCTTGTGCCATATATTGATATGGCATATTATCCATACGGATGGCTGAACCGGACTTCGAATGGGACGATGCCAAGGATCGCTCCAATCGGGTGAAGCACGGTATTTCGTTCGCAGCGGCGCAGGCAGCGTTCCTCGATCCGCACCGCGTTATCGCCGAGGATCTGGATCACAGCGGCGATGAGCCGAGATACTTCTGCTTCGGCAAAGTCGCGGACGGCGTGATGACGGTGCGGTTCACTTATCGCGCAGGGCGTATCCGCATCTGCGGCGCCGGCTATTGGCGGAAAGGAAAGAGCCTCTATGAGCAACAGAACCGTTAGGTACACCACCGGCGAAATCGGCCGGGTGCGAGTCATAGAGGATTTCCTACCCGCGCCCGCAGACCTCGTGCCACGTGAGGACAACGTGAAGGTGACGCTGTCGCTGTCGCGCCGCAGCCTCGATTTCTTCAAACACGAAGCCAGGAAACGCCGTGTGCCCTATCAGCGCATGATCCGCGCTTTGGTCGACACGTATGCGGAGCGACAGGCGGGCAGGAAAAAATTGTAGCCCGCTACGACAGCGGCCGCGCCGTGTACGGGCGGATGGCCGCTCTTTTGTGCTTCTCTTTCACGTCGGCGATCTTCTCCAACATTTCGTTGAGCGCCGCGATCGCTTTGGTCTCGTCCGGCGTCTGCGGCTTAAAGTGCGCGAGCAGCACCATCAGCGCGTCGCCGATGCGGCCAAGCTGTTTGCCGTAGCTGGCGACATCGGACAGCACCTCCTCCTCGACCTTGGGCTCGCTCGACTGGCCCATATTGATATTGACCAGCCCGAATTGTCCGCCGGTCATGAACGCAGTGAACGGGTTGATCGACTGGACGACATCGCCGGACAGCGGCAGCTTGAACGTTGGCATGCGCGGCTCCTTCCTGTTGTCAACAGACGCTACGCGGGACCCCGGCGGGTGAAATCGTAGCGGGGGTGACAGCGTTTGAGGAGATGTGATTACGCAACGCGTAAAGGACAGCATCAAAGAGCTCGCTGGTATATGGCGCAGTCACATTTCCATTGACATTTGTCCCCATTTGAGGTACCACGCAAGAGCGAATCTCGCTCACTTCAGGGACGTCTACCGGTGACAGCCGATGGATGGGGCGAGTGCGGTTCCTGCGGGCGGGGCTTGTAACCCCGCTCCCGGGCGGCTCGGGTATCGTTCCCGCCGGCATTATGACCGGCGCGCGGGGTGCTCCGCTTAAGCGCGATTGACGGCGCGGGTAACGCCGGCGTCCTCTTGGTCGCGCGAAGCACGGCCTGGGCTGAGTTGCGGCGTTCGCTCGCTGCGACAAGCGCCGCCGCGAAGCGCCGGAAGGCGAGCGGGCTCCGCTAAGCCCGCTGCCGCGCCCGGCATCGGCGACGTTTGCCGATGCATGCGCGGCCAATGGATGGTGCGCCTTTCGGCGCTTCGCCTCCCTTTGTTGTTGTTACTTTACTTGGTGCTGCAAGCCTTGGGCGCGGATGCGCCGCGGGAATGTTTCTTGTTGTCCGTCATCCTGAGGTGCGAGCGGGAGCGAGCCTCGAAGGACGACGGCCCGAGCGCTACGGCCTGCATCCTTCGAGGGCCGCTTGCGCGGCCACCTCAGGATGAGGGATTGGGGTTGGCGGCGCGCTAGTCGTAGCGCATATGACAAAATGACCTGGCGCGGTATACAGCCGCCGGCCTCACAAGGTTTCGCTGCATGAACGCCCCCCTCGCCTCCCATCCCACGCCTCCGTACAAACACACCCCGCTGTTTCCACTCGGCAAGGACGCGACGCCCTACCGAAAGATCGCCGCAGACGGCATCCGCGTCGAGCGCGTGATGGGCGAGGAGGTGCTGGTGGTGCCGCGTGAAGCGATGCGGGCGCTGGCGGAGGCGGCGTTCACCGACATCAATCATCTGCTGCGGCCGGCGCACCTCGCGAGCCTCAAACACATCGTCGAGGACCCGGAGGCGTCGGATAACGACAAGTTCGTCGCCTACGATTTCCTCAAGAACGCCAACATCGCCGCCGGCGGCGTGCTGCCGATGTGCCAGGACACCGGCACCGCGATCATCATGGGCAAAAAGGGCCGGCTCATTTGGACCGACGGCGGCGACGAGGCGGCGCTCGCCGAGGGCGCGCGCGATGCGTATCTGAAACGCAACCTGCGCTACTCGCAGCTGGCGCCGATTTCCATGTTCGAGGAAAAGAACACCCGCTCGAACATGCCGGCGCAGGTCGAACTCTACGCCGAGGGCCACGATCCTGCTCATGTCGAGTACAACGCCGCCTACAAGTTTTTGTTCATCGCCAAGGGCGGCGGCTCGGCCAACAAGTCGTTCCTGTTCCAGGGCACGCCGTCGATCCTGTCACGCGAGCGATTGCTGCCGTTCCTGAAAGAAAAAGTGCTGACGCTCGGCACCGCCGCCTGCCCGCCCTACCATCTCGCCATCGTCATCGGCGGCACCTCGGCCGAAATGACCATGAAGACGGTCAAGCTCGCCTCCTGCAAATATTACGACACGCTGCCCGACCACGGCTCCGAGGACGGCCACGCCTTCCGCGACAAGGAGATGGAGCGCGAGATCCAGACAATGACGCAGTCGCTCGGCGTCGGCGCGCAGTTCGGCGGCAAATATTTCTGCCACGACGTCCGCGTGATCCGGCTGCCGCGCCACGGCGCCTCGCTGCCGATCGGGCTCGGCGTGTCGTGCTCGGCCGACCGCCAGGCACTCGGCAAGATCACGCGCGACGGCGTGTTCCTGGAGGAGCTCGAGCACAATCCGGCGAAATATCTGCCCGAGATCGATACCTCGAAGCTCGGCGGCGACGTGGTGCAAATCGACCTCAATACGCCGATGAAGGAAATTTTGGCGCAGCTCGCCAAGTATCCGATCAAGACCCGGCTGTCGCTCTCGGGCCCGATGATCGTGGCGCGCGATGCCGCGCACGGCAAATTGCGCGAACGCCTTGAGCGCGGCGAACCGCTGCCGGATTATTTCAAGAACCATCCGGTGTATTACGCGGGCCCGGCGAAGACGCCGGAAGGCTATGCCTCGGGCGCGTTCGGGCCGACGACGGCAGGCCGGATGGATTCGTTCGTCGCCGATTTCCAGGCCGCCGGCGGCTCGATGGTGATGCTGGCGAAAGGCAACCGCGCCGCGACCGTTCGCGACGCTTGTAAGAAGTATGGCGGGTTCTATCTGGCGTCGATCGGCGGCGCCGCCGCCAACCTCGCCGAGCATTGCATCAAGAAAGTCGAGACCGTGGAATATCCCGAGCTCGGCATGGAGGCGATCTGGCGTATCGAGGTGGTCGATTTCCCCGCCTTCATCGTTATCGACGACAAGGGAAATGACTTTTTCAAGGAACTGAATCTGGGGTAATGGATTGCGCGCTGCCCCTTGCGGCGAAGCTATGTTCGGGACCGCTGCGGTCGCGGCAATGAGCGGAACAACCTCGACCCCCACCCCCACCCCTCCCCACAAGGGGAGGGGAGCCGAGATTAGCTATGCAAGAAAAAGCACAAGCGCGGGGCCCGCTGGTCTGGCGCGACATGGATCAGAAGGCGCTCGACGACGCCTACGATCAATTGATCTACGCCCCGAACCGCGACCTCGTGCTGGCGCGGATCGCCGCCGCAAGCGCGCGCACCCGAGCCGCGCTTGGCGCGCCGCAGCGCGTCGCCTATGGCCCGAGCGAGCATGAAATGCTCGATATTTACCGCGCCCTCTCCCCGCCAAGCGGCGGTGCGCCGATCAACATCTTCATCCATGGCGGCGGCTGGCGTGTCGGCAGCGCGGCCGCCAATGCGCTGGTCGCGGAACCATTGGTCGGCGCCGGCGCCCATGCGGTCATACTCGACTTCATCAATATCGATCAGGCCGGCGGCGATCTGTTCCCGATGTACCGGCAAGTCAGCCGTGCGATCGCGTGGGTGTGGCGTAACGCCGAAAGTTTCGGCGGCGATCGCAACCGGCTTTACGTGTCGTCGCATTCCTCCGGCTCACACCTTTCCTCCTGCGCGCTGTCGCAAGGCTGGCGCGAAGAGGGCCTGCCGGCCGATTTCTGCAAAGGCGCGCTGCTCATCAGCGGCATGTACGACCTTGAGCCGGTGCGGCTGTCGAAGCGCTCCGCTTACGTCAAATTCACCGACAAGATGGAGCAAGCGCTAAGCGCGATGCGCCATATCGACAGCCTGACGATGCCGGTTCTGATTGCGCACGGCACCTGCGAGACGCCGGAATTTCAGCGTCAGGCGCGCGACTTTTTCGCAGCGGTCAAAGCGGCGGGCAAGCCGGCCGAACTGATCGTCGGCGAGAACTACAATCACTTCGAGATTTTCGAGACGTTCGCCAATCCCTACGGCCTGCTTGGCCGCGCCGTGCTGCGGCAGATGGAATTGAAGTAAGCGTCAGGCCGCTTCGGCGCTGTTGACTGGCCCCGGCTTGCCGGCATGGCTCGCAGAGGTGCGGATCAATTCCGCGCCGCAGCTGCGGCAGGCATAGACGGTATCTTCGACTTCGGAGGTAATCGGACGGCGGGTCTGGTAGACCATGCGCCCGGCACATACCGGGCAAGGCATCATCAGCGAGGGCAAACTTGACGGCGGCACGGCCGATTGATGACGCATCGTGGACTGACCCGGGTCGTTCACATTTTCGTAATGTTCGGACTCATTCAACGCGGAGTCAATGACTTTTGTGCGTTGCACACACCGGCCCGCTGCATTGCCGTAAGTGCATGCCGGCGGGGTGGTTTTAGGAACTTCAAGCGGCGGCGAGCGCGGAAATGCAGGCCACACCGAGGGTTGCGAGACTTGCGCGGGTGGCCGCGACGGAGCCGTCAACGTTAATGCCGCGGCAGGCGTCCTCGACGACGAAAACCGTAAGGCCCTCGCGCTGGGCGTCTTCGGCCGAATAGCGCACGCAAAAATCGAACGCGAGCCCCGCGAGGAACACGCGGGTGAGGCCGCGTTCGCGCAAATAGCCGACCAGGCCGGTCGGCGTCTTGCGGTCGTTTTCGTAAAACGCCGAATACGAATTGATCGTGCGTTCCATGCCTTTGCGCAACACCAGCGCGGCATGCGGAATGTCGAGCGCGGGATGAAACGCGGCGCCAAGCGTACCCTGCACGCAATGCTCCGGCCACAGCACCTGCGGACCGTAGGATGCGGCGATGGTGTCGAACGGTTTCTTGCCGGCATGACTTGAAGCAAATGAGAAGTGTCCGAGCGGATGCCAGTCCTGCGTCAGCACGACGTGACGAAAGCGCGCCGCCAGACGATTGACGATCGGAACGATTTCGTCGCCTTGGGGCACCGCCAGCGCGCCGCCCGGACAAAAATCGTTCTGCACGTCGATGACGATCAAAACTTCGTTGCCGCCGATGGTCGCGCCCTCTTTCATGATTTGAGACCCGTCATTCATTTCGCCATTTGCAGACGATCAAACGCGGCCGCGGCTTTTTTGAGTTCGTCGGCAATCTCGACCGGATAGGTCATGGCCGGGTCGAGCGCGCGCAAGGGCGCCGGCAATCGCTCCAGCTCGCGTTGGGCGTGGCGTCGGATGTCGTCGAGCGACGGCGGCGGCCGCAGGCGTTTGCCGTTTTGCATGACCGGGTGGATCAAGGGCTCGCCTTCCTTCGCGTCGCCTTCGGCAGCGAGCAAGTCGCCGATCATGCGGCCGTCGGCGCCGTAGCGGCGCCACACCTGCTTGCGTCCGGGCCAGGTGGCTTTGTTTGCCGAGCGCTTGCGGCGCGGCAGGCCGGCGTATTCCTGCAATTTGTAGACGTAATCGAGCGTCGGCGCGTCGGCGGACGTCGTCAGACTTGTGCCGACGCCGAACCCGTCAATCGGCGCATTCGCCCGCATAAGCGCGGCGAGCGAATCCTCGTCGAGACCGCCGCTGGCAAAGATCGTCACATCGCGCAGCCCGCCGGCATCGAGGATGTCGCGCACCGTCCGCGACTGCGCCGCGAGATCGCCGGAATCGAGACGAACACCGCGGAGCGTGATCCCCTGCGCTTTGAGCCGCGGCGCCAGCGCGACGACTTTTCTCGCGGCCACTTCCGTATCGTAAGTGTCGAGCAGGAAGACGAGATTATCCGGCCGCGACTGCGCGAACGCTGCAAACGCCGCCATCTCATCGTCGAACGCCTCGATGAAAGAATGCGCCATCGTGCCGTAGAGCGGGATGCCGAACGCTTCGCCGGCGAGCACCGTTGCGGTGCCGGCAAAGCCGACGAGATAGCTTGCCCGCGCAGCCATCAGCCCTGCCTCGGCGCCGTGCGCGCGGCGAAAGCCAAAGTCGACGAGAAGCTTGTTCGGCGCTGCGAGTACGACACGCGCCGCCTTTGCCGCGATCAGGGTCTGGAAATGCAGGATGTTGATCAGCCGCGACTCGACGAATTGCGCCTGCGGCAGCGGGGCGGTGATGCGCAGAGCAGGTTCGTTGGCAAACAACACCGTGCCTTCCGGCATCGCGTCGACGTCGCCGGTGAAGCGAAACTCGGCGAGGTAATCCAGCAGGTTCTGACTGAACCGGCCGGTGCTCTTGAGCCAGTCGATCTCGGCTGCCGAGAAGCGCAAGCCTTCGAGATAATCGAGCGCCTGCTCCAGGCCGGCCGCGACGAGAAAGCCGCGGCGCCGCGGCAGATTGCGGACGAAAAGCTCGAAGACAGCGGTCCCGGTCTCACCATGGTCCAGGTAGGCCTGGATCATGTTGATCTGGTAGAGGTCCGTCAGCAGCGCGCTCGGCCGCTCGGTCATCGTCGTCGCTCCCGGGGCTTCCCCCAACTTTTCCGCAAAATCGCTCACTCGGTGGTTGAGGTTATTTCGGCGGTGCAGCATCCCTATACCGCCGTGTCGTGTTCGTTAACCTTTAGAGGAATGGTGGAGAGCGGCGAAACCCATTCACCCTTCATTTACAATGACCTTGCCGGAGCAGCCAAGATATCGCATACCTGCAACTGCGCTTCGGCACGGGGACCTGCAAAAGGGTGACGGCGCGCAAGTGGCAATCGGGGTCGGGCTTATCGCTGACGCTCGCGGGGAGCGTCGCGGGAGGCATAATTAATGGCTTACGCGTCTGCGTCGCAGAGTGGTTACGGCTCTGGTCCGTCCGTAATTCACATCGACGCGGCTCATCCTGATGTCGTCAGCATTTCCGACGCGGAACTGCTTTTCACCGGCCATCTTGAACGCAAGGGTCCGGACCTCCTCCTGACCGGCCACGACGGCCGTCATCATATCATCCCCGGCTATTTTTCCGCCGAGCATAATGCGGATCTGGTGGCGCCGAACGGCGCGCGGATCACCGGCGACCTCGTCGACCTGCTCGCCGGTTCAGCCGCTCCCGGACAATATGCGCAAACGCAGTCGCCCGTTCCAACCGACGCGATTGGGCGAATCGAAAAAGTAGTCGGCAATGTCACGGTCATGCGCAACGGCGTCGCCGTAGCGCTGCACGTCGGCGATGCGGTCTACAAGAACGACGTCGTCCAGACCGGCGCCGATTCCTCGGCCGGCATCGGCTTCGCAGACGGAACCGCGCTCAATCTCGTCGCCAACACGCGGATGGCGCTGAACGATTATGTCTATGATCCGAACGGAAGCTCGAATGTAGCGCTGTTCAACCTGGTCCAGGGCGGCTTCGCTTTCGTCGCCGGCAAGGTCGCCCACACCGGCGACATGAAGATCGGGACGCCGGTCGCGACGATGGGCATTCGCGGCACCACCGGATATGCACTCGAGCAGGTCGCCACCGTCAACGCCAACGCCGGCAACGTGACCATGTCGTTCGCGGTGGTTGCAGATCCCGGCAGCGACCGCATCGGCCAGTACGATCTCATCGACCAGTTCGGCAACGTCGTCGCCCAAATCGGGCGGGCGGGTATTTGGACCAACGTACAGTTTCAGGGCGCCAACCTGTCGCCGAACATCTCTTACACGCAGATGACCGCGTCGAACTTCGCGGTCGAGCAAGCGCTGGTTCCGGCTCTGGTTCAGATTCTCAATTCCATCAACACTCAAAATCTGAACCCAACTCCGCAATCGGGCCCGAACAGCCCCGGCAGTTCGACGCCACCGATCTTCGAACTGATCAATCTTCCGCAGACTCTTCAGCAGAACAGCGGTACGTCGTTGCGATCAGCGTTCCGGTCAACGGGGCGAATGGACCGACCACGGCGTCCGGTACGGTGAACATAAACGCGACGCCGGGCCCGCAAGCGACGGCGACGGTCACGTGGTTTTCTTCGTTCAACGGGACCTGGGAAACGGCAACGAATTGGAGCGACTTCAGCGCTCCGGGGGCACCGCAATTCGTCGACATCAAACGCGCTGTCAAGGTGACGATCGATGCGGCCGAAGCCGTTGCCGGCCTCCTGATCGGGACGGGCGCAACCCTCAACATCATTTCCGGCGGCGCCCTCGAATTGTCTGAGCGGGATCGCCAATTTCGGAACGTTGCAGATTAATTCATCCGGCTCCGATCCGACGCTGGCGATAAACGGCACGGTCTATCTGTTGAGCAGCGGCACGATCGCCCTGATTGGGCCGACGGACGAGAACCGGATCGTGGGCGTCGGAGGCACCGGCGCCACGCTCGTCAACGTCAACAACACCATCATCGGCAGCGGAACGATCGGTCAGGGCGACGGCGCGTTGACCTTGGTCAACGGCTCGAGCGGCACGATCGAGGCAACGCCGCTTGTTGCCGGAGATTCAGGGCTTCTCATCATCGATACCGGAAATCCCGTCAGCAATTCCGGCCTGATGACAGCGGCCGCGGGCGGGACGCTGCACATCTTCGACAGCGTCACCAACTTTGGCCTTATCCAGGCCACGGCCAGCGGGACGATTATCGCCGCCGGCAACATCGACAACTTTGGCGAGATCGAAGCCAGCGGGTCAGGTGCGCAGGTATCGCTCACGGGCGGCCTGACGAACGAGTCCGGCGCGACAGTCGTGGCTCTTTCCGGCGGCACCATCACGCTCGCCGGCACCATCACTAACTTTGGCACGATCGGCGCCAACGGCGCAGACGCCATTGTCGACCTCGAAGGTGCCCACATCTCCGGCGGAACGTTGGGGACGAGCATCGGCGGCATCATCGAAACCCTGTCGGGGACGAGCACCTTCTCTGATGTCACCCTCGCCGTCGGCAGCTTCATCGAACGGACGCCGACACCGTTTTGGGCCTGGAAGGCTCGACCGCGCTCGGTGGGACAGTCACGTTCGAAGGCACGGGCACGTTTAAGCTTGAGGGTGCCGGCGCCGAGATCACTGGCGCATCGCAAACACGCGCGTCGAACTGGACAATTTCAGCACGATCAGCGGCGAGGGAAAGATCGGCGCCGACGACCGGCATTTCTTGCTGGACAACGAGGGTTCCGGCGTCATCGACGCCAGCGGGCAGCGAGCCCTGATCATCGATAACGATAGCCCCGGAAGCGCCGGCACTCAGCCGGGCAATGCCGTCATCAATACCGGCTTGATCGAAGCGAGCGGCGTCGGCGGGCTGACCATCGAGAACACCACGATCAGCAACGCCACCGATGCGGCGCACGATACCGGCCACATCCGTGTGTTTGCTGAGTTCACAAATCACGCTCGACAACGCGACCATCCTGCACGGTTCGTTTCGATCGCCGCCCGCGGCGAGATACTAACGGCGAAGGGCACCAGCGACGCGATTGAGACGGCGGACGGTCAGGACAACCTCTCCACATTCACCCTGCGCAATCACGGCACGCTCCTGGTCAGCGACAACAGCTCGCTGACGCTGGCAAGCCCGGATGCGATCAATAATTCCGGCACGATCAAACTGGATTTGAGCGGCACGCCTCGCCTTATTTTCGATCAGGGGTTTGCAGGCCTCAAAGGCGGCGGTCAGATCATCATGTCTGGCGAGACCAATACCCTCATCTCGGTCACCACACACGACGATCAACTGACAAATTTCGACAACACCATCTCCGGCTCCGGCACAATCGGCGGAAACCGTCGCATGGTTCTGGTCAATGACGGCATCATTGATGCCGACCATCACAATGCGGCCCTGACCCTCGATCCGGCCACGTTGACCAATACCGGCACGTTGGAAGCGACCAACCGCGCCACCTTGGTGATCAGCGACACGACCGTAAGCAACGGGACATTCACATTTAATAATACAATCAACGATCCCGCGGCTCAACACTTCACCGCTCCAAGCGGCCTCAACGATAGCGGTGAGGTCGTCGGCACCTACACCAACGCTGCTAGCACCCACGGTTTCCTCTATAGCGACGGCGCATACGCGACGCTGAACGATCCGTACGCTATCCATGGCACATTCGCCGAAAGCATCAATAATGCCGGCCAGATCGTCGGCTATTACTACAATAGCAACTACAACGTACACGGCTTCGTTGACAACGGCGGCAACTACACACCGTTGAACGATCCGTCAGGGACGCCAACGGCACCTACGCCGTTGGCATCAACGATAGCGGCCAGATCGTCGGCTATTACTACGATAGCAACAACGACGTGCACGGCTTCGTTGAAAGCGGGGGCAACTACGTCCCGCTGAACGATCCGTCAGCCGGCACTGACCCATCCCAAGGTACTTACGCCACAGGCATCAACGATAGCGGCGAAATCGTCGGCCACTATATCGATTCGAAAGGCGCTGTTCACGGCTTTCTCTACAGCAACGGCACGTTCAGTGCATTGAACGATCCGTCGGCTGTCAACGGCACTTACGCCGAGGGCATCAACAACGCCGGCCAAATCGTCGGCTATTACCTCGATGCATCCGACGCTGCGCACATCTTCGTCTACAGCGACGGCGCGTACTTCAACTACACCGATCCTTCGGCGGGTACCGGCGCGGATGAAGGCACAGGCGCTTTTGCTATCAACAATGCGGGCCAAATCGCCGGCTATTACCTTGACAGCGGATTCAATGGCGTTGGCTTCGTCGCCGATCCGCCCGAAGCTTCCGGCACGATTACGGCGGACCACGGCACGACGGTCGATCTCGCCAATTCCACTATCACCGGCGGTACGGTGAACATTGCCGGCGTACTCGATGCCACTGGCACAAGCGCCATCGTCGACGCGACGATCGACAACGCCGGCACCATAAAATCGACCGGCGGCGGCACCCTGACTATCGATGCCGGCGCCCTCGACAATAGCGGCGCGCTCAAAGTAACGCACGGCTCGACGCTCGATGTCAGCGCCGACGTCATCGGCGACGGCACGGTCATCATCAAAAACGGCGGCCAGGCGGATTTTACCGGCGCCTTTGATGAGGATGTGACGTTCTCCCGCGCCGGCACGCTCGCGCTTGCGCAGGGTTACACCGGCATAGTGACCGGATTCGGCAAGGGCGACGCGATCGATCTTACCAACCTCAAATACTCGCCCCGCGAATATGCGATCTGGAACGACGGCACGCTGTACATCTACAAGGGGGATGATGCCACGCCGGAAGAGTCGATCGCGATGAGCGGCGATTACGCCGCAAACAACTTCGTGGTCAAGAATGACACCGGCACGACAGAAGTGGCCTATCGTGCCGCCGACAATTGGACGTATGCGAGCAGCGGTCCCTGGCATAAGGCACCGGATTGGAGCGACGGCCGACCGACGCCCGCGAAAAATGCGGCGATCGACGGAAGCGGCACGTATACGGTTAGGATAACAGATACCCATCCCGCCTTCGCGCAGACGCTCGCGATCGGCGACCCCGACGCCACGCTCGACGGCTCCGGCACGCTCACGACAACGAGGCTCTACAATACGGGCACCGTTCGGGCGAGCGGCGACCGAACATTCACCATCAACGCGCGCGGAAATGGCAACGCCAATTTCGGCACTATCGCGGCCCTCGCGGCGGCATCGCTCACTATCGACAACGGCGGAACGACGACCAACGAGATTGGCGGCATGGTCAAGGCTGTAGGCGGCAGCAGCGCGCTCTCCGTCAACAACAAATTAGGCGGCGAAAATTACGGCCATTACAAAGCGGCGGACTATGGAGCCGTAAGCATCACCAACCACCGGACCGGCGTTAACGAGGCCGGCGGCGTGGTTGAAGCCGCCAACCATGGAACGATCATCGTCACCAACAACTCCGGCGGCGAGAATTACGGCCGCTACAAAGCCACCGACAATGGAACCATAACCGTCAACAACAGCGGCACCGCCACCAACGAGGCTGGCGGCATGGTCGAAGCCACCAACAACGGAACAATCACCCTCAACAACAACTTTAACGACGCAAATTACGGTACCAGCAAAGCCGACGATGGCACGTTCATCCTCAACGTCGCCGACACCGGCAGCGGCGAGGGCGGAAATTACCACACGGCTAAGGCTGTCTCCGGCGGCACTTTCACCGTCAACGGCAGCATGGCGAATTGGAGCGACGCCACCATCACGGCCACCGGGCGTGGTTCAACGTTCAATTTTCTTAGCGGCGATTACACTACCGACGTCCTTAACGAGGGCACGATTGTCGCTGAGCATCGCGGCAGTGTGTCCTTCAACGACGTTCGCGTCCACAACTACGACGCCATCGATGTGGACCCCAACAGCAAGGTCACGTTCGATCACAGCCATGTCACCAACGACGGCGTCATCGGAGTGTATCCGGAGCTGGGGACTTCTGACGGCACAAGCATTTTCGATCGCAGCCATGTCGATAATGACGGCTATATCGTCGCGGCCTCCAGTGGGAAGGTCACGTTTGATCACAGCGACGTCCATAATCACCTTTCGATCATCGCCTATGACAGCGGCGAGGTTACGTTCAATAACAGCAGCGTCGTCACGTCCTGGGAAATTGGAGCGTATGACGGCTCTGTGACGTTCGATCACAGTCATATTGACAACCGAGGCGTCGGCGGCATCAACGCAAATGCTGGCGCAACGATCACGTTCGATTATAGCCGTGTTGCGAACGCCAAATCGATCGAGGCGCAGAACGGCAGTGCCTTCACGTTCGATCACAGCCGTGTTGACAATGACGGCTGGATCAGCGCCGACGGGACCTCCGGCAGCACCGCCACGTTCGATCACCGCGAGATTGATAATGAGAGCGGCGGCTCAATCGGGGCCGGGTCCGGTGGCACGGTCACGTTCGACCACAACTCTGTCGACAACAGCGGCACGATCGGAACGTTCGTGTACGACGACCCTGCCGGCGGAACGGTCACTTTCGATCATTCGCACATTAACAACACCGGTCTGATCGAGGCGACCCTCGGCGGCACGCTCGATGTCCAGACCGGTATGATCGACAACACCAACACCGGCCAGGGCATCGTGGTCGACGGCAGCGCCTCGACATTTCTGGTTGACGCCGCCCACTTGCGGCTGACCGGCGGCGGCTATGTGACGTTGGAGGACGGCGGTCTCATCACCGAGAACGCCGATAGCTCGCTGTTGACCGGCTCGGGCGCTCTCCCCGCACTGGACCTGGACAATGTCGACAACACCATCGATGGCGCCGGCGCGATCGGCACCGGCGAGGGGTATTTCAAGCTCTTCAACCAGGCTGACGCTACGATCAACGCCAATGTTTCCGGTGAGGCGCTAACGATCGATACCGGGAAAACGGTCATCAATAACGGCACGCTGGAGGCGACCAAGGGCGGCATTCTAGTCGTTGACGATTCTATCCGGGCCTCGCGCGAGGGGCTTGAACGTGTGAAGATTGGTCATGATGCGACCGTCGAATTCAAACATGCCGTGGCGGATCAGAATGTAACCTTCCATGGAAAGAGCGGGACGCTGGCGCTGTCGGACCCGGGGCACTTGGGCGACGATATCACTGATCTCCGCCTCGGCGACAAGATCGACCTCACCGGCGTTGATCCGCACGCGATCCAATCGGCGACGATCGAGGGTTCGCAGCTTGTCGTCGCTTTCAACAACGAAGACAGGCCCTCGCTGACGTTTAACATCGCCGGCCATCTCGACGACAGTCAGTTCGACATACGGTCCGACCATCATGGCGGTACCGATCTGGTGCTTGCAGAGGCGTCACCGCCACCGCCGCCGACCGATACCTGGACTAACGGCAACTCTGACGGCCAATGGTCCGAGGGGGGCAATTGGAGCGCCGGTTTACCTGCACCGAATGAAGATGTGATCATCGGGTCCGGCTCCTCTCCGACTATCAATTCCAGCTTCGTTCTCGACGCAGACGCCGTACAAAACACCGGAACAATCACCGTCGCATCGGGGTCGACCCTCACGCTTGACGACGGCACGTCGATCATCGGCGACGGCACCGGCACGCTGACCATTGGCGCGGGATATCAGCGGCACGCTTGACATCGAGGCCGGGACCAACGGCCACGGCGCTACGCTCGACGGCCTCAACGTCACCGACAATCAGCGCGCTCGATGTCGGCGAGGCGAATTCCGGCGCGATCCTCACGCTTGACGACGGCACCACTGTCATTGGCGGCGGTGTAGGCACGCTGACGATCAACGCCAATAACACGCTCGATATCGAGGCCGGCGCAAGCCCCGGCTCCGGCGCCACGCTCGACGGCGTCAACTTGACCGATAACGGCGCGCTTCAGATCGACAACAGCGTTACTCTCTTGGTCGACGGTACGACGACCATTGATAGTTCCGGCGACGCGGGCATGCTGACGGACAATGGCACGCTCGAAGTTGATGGCGGCGCGTTGACCGTAGGCGGCACTGTCACCATTGGCGGTTCCGGCTCGTTCCTGATCAGCAACGGCGGCGTTGCCGATTTCCTGGGCGCCTTCAACCAAAACGTCACGTTCAGCGGCGGCGGAACGTTCGAATTCAATCCATCGCTTAAGTCATCCTTACACCGCCGCGATTACTGGGTTCGGGGCGGGCGACACGATGGATTTAGCCAACCTTGCTTACTCGTCGAGCGAATATGACGTGTGGACGCAGACCAGCACAGTAAATGGCGGCAGCGGTACGCTGGCGATCTACAATGGCGCCGGCACCGAGGAAGCTTCCCTGCATCTGAGCGGCATCTACACGCAGAACGAGTTTGCACTCGCGGGCGACGGCTCTACGGCGAACGCCGGCAGTCCCGGAACCGATGTCGAGTTCAACTTCATTTCGTTCCACAACGGGCAGATCAATCAAGAAAGTTCTCAATACGACAGTTACACGCCTCAGATCGGCCCGGTCGGCAACACGCTGCAACTAACGAATGATAATGAGACCGAAGCCGCGAGCTGGTTTGCCACCAGCCAGGTTTCAGTCTCGAACTTCACCGCATCGTTCGACTACCAGGCGACGGGTTCGCTCGGCAATCTGGCCGATGGATTGGCCTTCATCCTCCAGGACTCGAGCGCCGGGCTCAGTGCTTTGGGCGGCGACGGGGGCGAGCTCGGCTACGGTCCGGACGGCAACAGCCAGCAGAGGGGCGGCACCGCGATTTCACCGAGCGCCGCCGTCGAGCTTAATCTTTACAACGTAGGTCCTACACCGGGCACCAATTTCGCCACTAACGGCAGCACCGGAAGCTACAATGGGACCGGCAGCGTCGATTTTTGGGATACCGGCCATACGGTTCAGGTGGTGCTGTCCTACAGCGGCAGCAACGAAACCCTTAGCGAGACACTGACCGACCTGGTCACCGGCGCAACTTATTCGACGACCTATTACAACGTCGATCTCGCATCGATTTTGGGTTCCAACACCGCCTATGTCGGCTTCTCGGCAGGCGACGGCGGCGGCGCATCGACCCAGATCGTCAGCAATTTCACCTTCGAAGACGGCCCGATCACAACCGGCTCGTACACTGTTGCGACCGGCGCCGGCTTAGAGTTCGACAGCCCCGTCGCCAACAGCGTGACGGTGTCGTTCGCCGGCAGCACTGGCACGCTGCAACTCGATCAGCCAGCGAGTTTTGCCGCCGACATCGCCGGCATCGCGGGCACGGGCGACGTTCTCGATTTGAAGGGCTTCGATTGGGCCGACACGACCGCAACGACCGGCCCCGGAAGTTAAATGGGACCACCACGGCGCTGACAGTTTTTGATTCTTCGGACGACGCGACAGTAACGCTCACTTTGTTGGGCGACTATTCTGGATCGTCTTGGACGGTCACGAACGACGGCAGCGGCGGCGCCGACATTTTCGATCCGCCGGCGAAATCCTCCGGTCCGTCCGTTTCCGCCGAAGACGATACGTTTATCTTCCATCCCGGCATAGGGGCCGAGACGGCCGCCAATTTCAATCCAAAGCTCGATACGATCGAGCTCGACAATTTCAACAACATCCACTCGGTCCATCAATTGGCGTCGCTGATCACCACCGACGCGCAAGGCGGTGCGGTGATCGAACTCGGGCACCATGACAGCGTCACCCTGCCCGGCGTGACTGCCACGCAATTGCAGGCGCATCTGCACAGCCTTGTGCATCTGAATTGATGTGATCCGCCCCTGCGAAGCAGGGGCGGATGAAGCTACAACAACCGCGGAATACCGAGGGCTTCGACTTCGCCGAGCACGGCCTTGAGGTTCTGGTGACCGGCGCCGAAATGGCTTTGCGGGTCGGTCAGCGCCACCGTGTTGACGCCGGCAAGCCGGTAATATTTGTCGTGCACCAGGCAGCGGTTGCGGATCAGCGGCCATAACTGGCGGCCGAGCATGAACTGGTCGTGGCCGTAACGCGCCGTCGGCGTGCCGGCGAAATAGCGCCGCATCAGCGCGACGATGTCGATGCCGCAATCGGTGCGGCCGGCCCACAGGCAACCGATCATCAGCTCGTTGTGCAGCACGTGGTCGCGCACGACGTGGAACGGATAACCGGACTCGATCCATTGCCGGACCAGGTCGGCCTCCGGCGCCGAGAGCCGCGCATCGCAATCGCGCACCTGGAAGCGGCCGACTGCCGGATCGTTCATCACCAGAAAGCGCTGGAACAGCCCGACGCCGGGATACTCGTCTTCGATGTTACGCACGTCGGCGCCGTTATCGCTCAGGAAAGCGGCGCAGGCGCGCGGAACCGACGCGTCGAGGTAATAGCGGCAAGCCCCAACCCGGATAAACCGTGCGGCTGAGAACAAGATTGATCATCGCGCCGTAGCAATAGTGCGGCGCCGCGCCCCACAGCGAAAAGGAAATGACATTCTGCCCCGACGGCGGACCGCCTGGTTCAGTCAAAGTACCGGCTGCCGGAAGGCGGCAGGCCTGAGCGTCGCGCATTTCGATGCCGCGTTGCCCATTGCGGATCGCCGCTTCGGTCTTCCCGGTATAGAAGTGCGCGACCTTGAGCACGTCGAGGATGGTGAGGTCCTCGCCGTAGCGCTCGGCATATGGCAAAGCGCGCGCGATCGCCTCATCGTAGCGCTTCATGTTCGAGAGCGTGATGATCAAGGCTTTTTGCAGGCGCGCATTGTCGGGCTGGCTGCCGGCGAGCTGTTCGATCAGAGCAAGCGCCGGCAGCCAGTCGTGCTTCTGAAAGAACGCGTCGAACAGCAACTCCCTGGCAACCGGATCGTCCGGCCGGATGACGACCATCGCGCACAATTTGACGATAGCCTCGTCATTCTTGCCGGCGCGAAGTAATCCGCGAATAGGGTCATATAGCTGGCTAGCCCGTTATTGGACCTCACTGTCTCGACTTCGCGCGTCACAACCCCAAGCCTTTTCTTCATTGAGCAACTCTCGGGTTCCCCAACGGGTACTGCGAGGTGCAGGAGATACTGCCGTTCGGACCTCAGATAGCATTATGCGAGCAATTTCCTGGAATACGATGCCTAGGTAGACTGTCCGTGAATTTTATCCTGTCCTGAGGCAACGGATGGGTTTCCAGCCACAGGGCGCGGGCCGTGACGTTCGGATCGATGCGGGCCTTGCGCCACCATTCCGCTTCATCGCCGCAGCGGTGCACTTCGCGATGATGGCCGCGGCACAGCGGCACGGTGAATTCGTCGCTGACCTTGCGCCCGAGCGACGCGGCTTGCGCGAAGCGCAGGTGGTGGGGATCCGAGGGCCAGCGGCCGCAGATCAGGCACGGCAATTTGGTCAGCGCTCTGACGTGATCGCGATCGCGCAGGCGCCGCGGCTCCGGCAGCGCCAGCCGGCTCTTGTCGATCACCGGAGCGCGCGCCCGTTCTTGGTCGCCTTTGACTCTTGGCCGGTGGCGTTGGGGTTGCGCTCCGCGAGTTGGTCGGTTAGCTGCAGCGGTACGAAGGTCATGCAGGCGCGCGCGAAACGCCTCCTCCACCTGCTCGGCATCGGGTGCCGTCAGTCTGTTCTTGTTGGCAGCGTGCGCTGCGCCCACAGCGCGGCGTCATCGCTGGAGCCGAGGCGGCGATTTGGGCCAGCAGCTGATCGCGCAATTCCGCTGACGCCGCCGGTGTTAGCACCTGGGAGGCGGCACCCTCGCAGCGCGAGCGCCGTTGGCGGTGGCCCGAGCCCTCGCGGCGGCCATTGAGCTTGCCGTTTCCAGCAGCGTTGCGCTGGCCCTCGCCCCTTGCCGGATGATGCGGTCGGCGGAGCCGCGAGGTCGGGCGCGTCGAGGTCATCCTCGCCGGCAATGCCGACCAGGGCAAACAGCGCGTAGCGCCGCGCATAAGTCAGCGCCGCCCCCATGCGGTGCGGAGTGGCGGTCTCGCTGACGGCGCAGACCGGCCAATCCGACGCGATCCACTCGCCGGAGGCGTGGGCCAGCATGGTCGTTAAGTTGACCATGCCGGCGGCCAGATCGATCGCCGTGGTTTGCACGGTGGCGATCTCGTGCTGGCCCAAGGTCTTGCGCACGATGTCGAGGCCGCTGGAGAGCGGCGCATAGCGGAAGCATCCGCTCGGCACCCTCCGCCGCGTCCGGCGCGGATCGTTGCGATCAGCGACTTCTCCGGATTGACCAGCTCGGCCTGCGCCCTGGCGAGCGCCGCGGCCAAGCTGGCGATCGAATTGCTGGAGCGCGGCATCGCTACCCCGCCGCGGCCACGAGCTCGAAACTGATGGCGCCTGATTTCGAGCGCTTAGCCCGCACGCCATGGCCGGTCGCTTGCTTGGCGTCCTCGCGGCATCAGGTCTTGAGTTCGGCCTTGGCCTGTTCATGCTCCTGATGGGCCGCCCGGGTCCGGACAAAGCTGCCGGCGAATTCCGCCCAGGCGTTCGACGTGCTCATGTCGACCTTGCGGACCGCCGCGAGGCGCGGCGGCGGCAGGTCGACGCCGAACAGGCGGGGCGGCTCGCCGGTTTCGACGCACCGCCAAAACTTCCGCTCGGCCGTGAAGATCAAGTGCTGGTAAAGCGGGTCGGCCGCGGTCGTGATCTCCACCCATTTGCCGCCCCCGGTAATGATCGACAGCACCGCGGTCCGTGCCGTCACCACCCACATGTTATGTTGCAGCTGGGGCATATATTTTTCCGCCGCGGCTTCCTCCGAGAAGGACCATGGAAGCATGAATTTTGATTCGAAGACCGCGCCGCTCCCCCACACCCGGCCGTCCATCGTGGCCGCCATAAAGCGGATGGTCGGATGGCACACGTGCTTTTGCACGTCGGTGATGACCTGACCGGTCTGGGTTTCGTACCAATGGCGGTTGAGGTCTTCGGTGACCGCGCCGAGTTGAACCAGGAGATTGCCCGACAGGTCCTCCGGTTCGAGCTCGCCGCGTTTCTCCTGCCACAGCCGCCGCAAGGCGGCTTCATCGCCGCCCATGATGATCCGGGCGTCCGAGCCGCCGATGAAGTGGCGGCGGTCAGCAGCACCTTTGCGCTGCTGTTTCATGGCTTTCTCCTTGGAGAAGAATCAGGTTTCATGGACCGCGTGATCTAATGATGTCTCATATACTGTATGATATTTAATATATCAACAGATATCAGAGAAGTCAAGATGCCATCTAAGCATTTGACGAGCGGTCAAATCCGGGCAGCGCGGGCTCTCCTTCGCTGGCGTGCTGAAGATTTTGCCCGCGCATCAGCTGTCGGGGTGGCCACAATCCGTCGCGCTGAACTTGCAGAGAGAGAAACGTCGATGACTGCCCCCAATGACTCGGCCGTCCGGCGGGCTCTTGAAACTGCCGGCATCGAATTCATCGAAGAGAACGGCGGCGGTCCGGGTGTCCGGCTACGAAAGCGCCAGCAGAAAAAGGGCTAGGGTCAAACGCCGACGTGCGCCTGACGTGTCGTCCAGCTTCACTGGGGGTCGAAGAGGACGGCGACATACCGGCCACTTCAATCTTAAGAACGTAATTTCGTCGCCCTACGCGCTATTGTTGGTAATTCGGAGGCGATTTTCCCGGACTTGACTTTGGGGGCAAATCCTCCCAAAAGCCGGTCCCGACAGGCCGACGCAAAAAAGCCCCCAGTTGGGGCTACTTGCGATTTCTGCAATTTGTCTTTGTCTAATTTCTGCTGCTCACGGAACTACTGGGAGGCGCGATCCAATCATTAGAAATGGAGCGCCTTCAATAGTGGAGACATTAAAACTTGCTCCTTCCTGCGAAACCGGAACGGACGAATATGCAATGTGCGCCGCAGCGAGTGCTTCGCGCAATGTATCTGCATCGGTCCCGCTTTCGGGAGGCACCAACAACACCAAATAGAATTGAGTTAGCAGGTTTAAACGAACCGGGTGCAATTTCCCATTTTGCCCTCCCCAGAATTTGGGAAATTTGCGATCGCCAAAAAAAGTGCCTCCGGGTCGCCGTCCTGCTCATCTAAGATTTACGGAACCCGGTTTTGCGGCCAAAACTCTTTCCAGTTCGGCCGTGTTAGATGCGGATATAGTACGCCACGTTACTACAGCTTTTATTTTTTCAGTTTCAAGTCGAGCATTCGCTGCTTCTTTTTCTAATTCAGCCGCTCGGACAAGCGCATTTCCAGCAGTTTTCCCCGCTTCTATTCCCTCTTTTTTTGCATCGGCGACTTGGCCTTCAACCGTTAGCTTATATTTCTTGAATTCACCTTCAGGCCCCGATTGCCGCAAACTTTTGTAATTTTATTATCACAAATTGTGAAACTCCCACGAGGATCGCAGCAGCGGCGGCGATTGATAAAAAAACTATTTGTGCCGAATTCCAAGCATCTAAGCCCATTCCCCACATACGCCTTACCCTCCTTGAGGGAGCCGCTTTATCGGTCTGTATCGCGTACGATTGTCGGACTGCTTTCCATCGCTGGCGTATTTCTCATCCGATGTATCAGGGCCGCGAGATGCTAGCACCCAGAAATAGCGGTTCCGAAAATGTCCTCGTTCTTGCGGTTGTTGTAGCGGAACTGGAACTCCGCGACGTAGAGCGGGAGATATTTGCGGCTGACCTTGTGGATAGCTGCCCATCACGCCGCGCTTGAAGATGCTACCAGAAGCCTTCAATCGTGTTGGTGTGAACCGCGCCGACAACGTATTGTCTTTGCGTGTGATCGACAGCGCCGTGCGGATAGTCGTTGCTCGAGGCTGCTGATAGCCGGTCCTATGCGTCGGTGCAGAGCAAGCTAACCTTGTTGGAGACCACTTCGCGGACAAAGCCTTGGAGCGTGGCGCTTGATCCGTGTTCGAGAGACGCGAGCGACGACGTTGCCCTTGCGCTCGACTGCGCCGATGACCGGCGTCTTGAGCGATCGTAGCCGCGTCCGCTCGTGCCGCCGCGCTTGTTCAAATGCCGGTTCTTGTCTTTGCCGCCGACGAAGGTTTCGTCGACTTCGACGATGCCGACCAGCTTGTGGAATGTCTTCGATCAAGCGCGGCGCGGATGCGGTGGCACATGTACCAAGCGGTTTTGTAGGAGCCGAAACCCATGTTGCGCATGATTTGCAGCGCGCTAATGCCCTTTTTGCTGGTGAGCATGAGATGGATGACGCGGAACCAGTCGCGGAGAGGCTTGTTCGTGTTCTCGAAGATGGTCCCGGCGATGATGCGAGAAGCGATAGCCGGTCTGCGGGGCGCACTCGTGGCACTGCCAATGCAGATTGCCCTTCAAGCGTGTAGACCTTCGCATTGCCGCAGCGCGGGCAGTGGACGCCTTCCGGCCAGCGGTGGGCGACCAGATAGGCGCAGCAAGCGTCTTCGTCCGGGAACATCTGCCTCGAATTGGGCGGTGGTCATTTGGTGGATCGGCTTGGGTCTGCTTGGCCATGAGGAATAACTCCCCATCTTTCGAGAGAAATCATATTGCCATGCTGAAACTGAATGTCAAGTCCGGGATAATCGCCTCGGCAGAACGAACCCAACTGTAGTTTCGACTCGAATACATCAATGGAATGAGTTGGTTGCATCCTGTGGAATTCTCCCCGTGACCGAACCGTTTGATGTTCATTAAACTTTCAGGGGTATCACTAGTCGTCGGCTTGCTGGGTGTCCGTTCGGACCGTGCAAGCGACTTTCAGCGCGGCGAAAAACGTAAATCGATCGCAGGTGGCCTCGTCCAATTTGGGCGAGCCGCGCGGCTGGGTGAGGTCGCAAGGGAACCGACAGCCGAATTAAGAGGAGTGTTTGAGAGCGCCAGACGGAAACCCGTCTCGCAAAGTTCCGAGCGTTATGGCTCGCATCACGCGATGGCCGCTCGGCGAAAAGTTCGAACCGCAGCCCTTGGCGGTTTAGCTAACGCAACCAATGATCTCAATCGGCGACAGCGACTATCGCGGCTTTGCGCTGCATCTGATCACCGTCGTCGCCAAACTGAATCTCGATCGCTGTGGCGAATCGAGCAATGGGAGAAACAAATGGAAGGGAACTTCCTGACCGATGCCAAACTCACCGAGGCACAAATGATAGTGCTCAACGATATGTTTGGTCCGCCGCCGATCCTCAGTAGTGAAAACATTGAGCACTACAAGGAACTGCGTAACCGAATGTTCAGCGCCTTGCGTCCGCAAGATACCATCGAGCTCTTCTTTGCCACGATGGTAGTGAACGACGCATGGAAGATAGTGCGACTTTGTCGGCATCAAACGCTTGCGCTTGAAAGAAAAGTCAGTGAGAGCCGCAAAATCCAGGCGCAGCGCAAGAAACAGGTCTCGGATCGCAAAGCGGCGGACGCAAAGCAAAGAGACGAAAACGCCGAGTTCGGCCGTGAGATGGCAAAGCTTCTCGACCTTGACGATAAAGTCGAATCCCTAGTGCCCGATGTTGACGAAATCTTTGAAAGGATACCGACGGAGCTCGAACACAACGAAGCCTTCGAGCGGGGCATCGTCTTCCAGGAGCGGCTGGATAAGCTTGCTAATTCGGCGTCGAGGCGGATGGACAAAGCGATGCGGAATTTGGAGCGATATCGTGCGGTCCTCGCCCCGTACTGGCGCAACGCGGCGTGCGATGTGTTCCGCGAATTCATGGGCTACACGAACTACAGTGTTCTTGAACTTCCAGCCATTTTGTCGACACCGATGTCCGAGAATTTCGGGTTCGGCAGGCCTCCGCGTGACAACAGCGCTACCGCCGAACAACAGCGCAAGGTTCGCGAACGCCGCGAAAGTGAAGTCCCTTGGGGTCAGCCACCTCGGCTCAATAGTGCCGCTCCTGGCTTTCAGGCAGCCGGCGTTGACAATACTGATATCGACAAAAGCGATGAAGCCATGTTGGCCGCAGGCGAAGCTGCCGCTGAAAGAGTGGTGGAGCCCGAGGCGAGACTGGCAGACGGCCAATCTCAGCGTCAGGCGAGTTTAAGTAATGGCTCCGACCCTGCTTTGCCGGATCATCAAAAACCTTCCGAAACAAATGCTCCAGGGTGTAGCTCGGCGAATGTGACGCCCGATGCGCCGGCTTCGGGTGCAAATGAATTGTTCCGCGGGCACTCCCCAACGGGGGGAGGCCAAACAAATCATAGGAATGAAGCGTCGCCGGCCGCATGACGTCCGCGCGCAAAGTAGCGGCCAATCGACGCAACGGCCGGAAAAGCCGCGGTCCGCGCAGTGCGGCTGGCAAGTCCATCGCCAGCCGCAACGCGCTGCGCCACGGCCTTGCGGCAATGATTTACCGCAGGGCGCCGCCACTGCGGGAGGTCGAGAACTTTGCCCAAGCCCTCTGCGGTGATGATAATGACCCGCTTCTATTCGACAAAGCCTTGGCGATCGCCCAGGAGGAGTTCGTGTTGCGGGCCATCGCCGGGCAACAGCGTGCGGTCGTCGAACGTGTGCGGGAACCGTCAGTCATCGCGCTGGCAAAAGGTGACAACAGCCTCAAAATGGTGAGGGCACGTTTCAAAGAAGCCCAGCGGGACTACGACAAGCTGGTGGCGCTGAGCGACAGTCTTCTGGAAAAGTACAAAGACGAGTTGCCGCCGCCATTCGTGGTCGACCTGCCCGTGGAAGTTTTCGGGGGTCCTATTGCCGAGTACCCCCCGTTCCATCTGTTAGGTTTCCTCGCCGACAGGCACGAAGAACAAGCTGCGAATGCGCAGGATCAGACCGACGCAACGCTCGATCAGGTCGACGAAGAAATCAGCGAACGCGACGAAGGGGAAGCCCTGGAAGAAGCCGCCGTGGATCTTGTCCGGCTTGACCGTTACGAATGCCGGGCGCGGGCACGGCAAGATAGCGCCATTCGCGAGTTCATAAATCGGAAGTTGATGAAGCGGCTGGAGGCGGAATTGGTTGGGAAGGAAGACTTCTCCTCTTCCCGGAGCGCCATCAGCGCGTATTGAACCAGGGGCACTACCGTAAATTTCAGGTTGGCAGAACGAACCCAAATTACCGCGGCGCGGTCCTAGACGAAAACGGGGAGGAGCAAAGGGAAGTCTGTATCTTCGGTGTAGGTTCTGAAAAATGCAATCCAAAGTTTCAGGTTGGCAGAACGAACCCAAATTGCCTGCGGCGCGAAAGCTGCGGAAACCACTGAGCGCACGCCTTCGACACGCACGGCGGTCAACAGCGAACGCGAGTACCGCCCAATATCTGGCGCGGCTGGCGCTTCCGGCGGGCCTCGCCTATCATTTGCCGAAAGGAAATATGGAGAAAACCTCATGGCCAAGTTACGGCATATCGCGATCCAGGTTCCCGACCTCGAAAAGGCGGCCGCTTTCTATGAAGGGGTGTTCGAACTCAAACGCGTGAACAAGGTCGACAGCCCGATCGGCAATGCGATCGCATTGTCCGATGGGATCGTTAATCTGACGCTGCTGCATTTTCCGGAAGGCACCAAAGGCGGCAAGGGTGGGCCGGATTGGGCCGGTCTGCATCACATCGGCTTTATCGTCGAAGACGAAAAGAAGACGGCGGAAAAAATCGAGCATCTCGGCGGCGAGTTCTTCATGCAGCTGCCGAATTATCCGGGCGTCGACGCCGAGAAGAAGTTCAAGGATCCGAACGGCATCGTCTTCGATGTCGCCGAACACGACTGGCATCAATCGCACCACGGCTGATGCGCATCGTCGCCGCCAAGGCGCAAACCATACGGCTGAGCGCGGCGGCGCGGAGTGCGCGTATCAGCTTCGACGATATGACGGCGACCGCGCTCGCGATCCGCACCGACGCCGGGAGCAACGGCAAAGCGCTTACCGGCCTCGCCTTCGACTCGATCGGCCGCTATGACCACAGCGGCCTGCTCAACGACCGCTTCATCCCCCGCCTGCTGGCCGCCGACCCGCAGGACTACGCCGCCGAGGACGGCGGCGTCGATCCGTTCCGGGTCTGGGCCATCCTGATGAAGAACGAAAAGCCCGGCGGCCACGGCGAGCGCTGTGGAGCGGTCGGCCTGATCGATGCGGCGTTGTGGGATGTCGCGGCCAAACGAGCGGACGTGCCGTTGTGGCGGCGCTTGGCCGAGCTGGAGCCGGCGAGCGATAGCGGTCGCACAAGCGCAGAGGTTTACGCCAGCGGCGGTCACTATCGCCCGCAAAACGACATCGAAAGCCTTTGCGACGATGTCGGGCGCGCGATCGCGCAAGGACACCGGCGGTTCAAGATCAAGATCGGCGGCGCCGCGCTCGACATCGATCTCAAACGCATTGAGGCGGTGCTGAAGATGCTCGAGCCGGACATGAGTCTCGCCGTCGACGGCAATAACGGCTTCGATCTGGACACCGCGCTCGCTTATGTCCGCGCGCTCGGCGCTTATCCGCTGATGTGGCTCGAAGAACCGGTCAACCCGCTTGATTACGAAAGTCACCGGATCGTTGCCGAACAATCGGGTATTCCGCTCGCGGTCGGCGAGAATCTGTTCTCCGCCGACGATGCGCGCAATCTGTTGCGTTACGGCGGCCTGCGGCGCGACCGCGATATGTTGCAGTTTGACATTTCGTTGAGCTACGGGATCGTCGAATATCGCCGGATACTTGATGAGCTGGCCGAGCACGGGTGGAGCCGAAGCCGTTGCGCGCCGCATGCCGGGCATCTTCTCGCGCTCCATGCGGTTGCGGGATTTGGCCTGGGGCTCGCGGAACTTGCAATGGACACGGCCACGCTGTTCGGCAAACTGACCTCCCACGTTACGCTGTGCGAGGGAAAGGCGACGCTGCCTGAAGCTGCGGGAGCAGGATTTGAAGCATCGCCGGCGTACGCGGAGATTTTCGGAGGGCTCCTGAATTGAGCTATTCCAAACACCGGCCAGGCACGATGCATAAAAGGCCCGACGGAGAGTTCAGATGACTGGCACGACCGATCAGCCGCTGAGCCGCAACGATATCCGCACGCTGGTGCGGCCAGATCACGTCCATCGCCGCGCCTATGCCGACCCGGAGGTATTCGCACTGGAGCAGGAGCGAATTTTCGGCCGGCTGTGGCTTTACGTCGCGCACGAAAGCCAGTTGCGCAATCCCGGCGACTTTGTCCGCACCCAATTAGCGCAGCATGAAGTGCTGGTGACGCGCAATCAGGACGGCAAAATCCATGTTCTGCACAATCGTTGTCCGCACCGCGGCGCCAGGCTCTGCATGGTCGATAGCGGATCGAGCCGGCTATTGACCTGCCCCTATCACGCCTGGGCATTCCGCCCGGACGGTACGCTCGCGGCCGTGCCACATCCTCAAAGCTACCCGGCGAACTTTAGTCTTTCCGATCCGCAGAACCACATGCAGCGGGTCAGGAGCGTCGACAGCTATCGTGGCTTCGTGTTTGCGAACCTCGACGACAACGCGGCGCCGCTTAGCGAGCATCTCGGACCGATGCGTGAAGTAATCGACAATCTGATCGAGCGCGCCCCGGAGGGTGAGATCGAGATCGCGGATTCGAGCTTCACGCTCGAGTATCACGGCAACTGGAAACTGCACATGGAAAATGCCAATGACATTTTCCACCCGAGCTTCGTGCACAATTCGTCGGTAGCGCCGGCGCGCGCGGCGCCGGCGAATGCCTCGATCCTCGATCAGGACCAGACCCGCGAAATGTTGTTAGCCAACGGCTTTGGTCAGGCCGATTGGGAAGGCATCGAGCTCACCGGGCTCGCCGGCGGCCACACCTACATGACCAGTTTCTACAAGAAGGGCGTCCTGGTGAACGAGCAACAGGACCCGGTCATGCAGCTCTACCGGGCCGCGCTGGCCGAGCGGCTCGGCGGCGAGCGCGCCGCAGCGGTGTTGGCCGTGAACCGCTTCAACAACATCGTCTATCCCAATCTCATCATCAACGCCCAGCAGCAGCAGATGCGCGTGACCCTTCCGCTGGCCTTCGATCTGACGCAGGTTCACGTGCATTGCTTCCGTCTCAAAGGCGCGCCGGAGGAAATGTTTCACCGCGCCATCCGGTTTTTGACCACCATCGGCTCACCCGCCTCGATGATTTTTTCAGACGATCTGGAAATGCTGGAGCGGTGTCAGCAGGGACTGGTCAAGCAGGCCGGTCCGTGGGTCAATTTCGAGCGTGGCCTCGACAGCGATCGGCGGGAAGGCAACGGCAGTGTTGGCGGCGCGGCAAGCGAATTGCCGATGCGGACGCAATTCGAGGCCTGGGTCAATTACCTCACTCAATGACCAGCATGACGTTGCCGTACGAAACTCAGCGCGACATCGAACTGTTCCTGCTGCGCGAAGCAAAACTCCTCGATACGGGCGCGTTCGAAGCCTGGCTCGCGCTCTATGCCCCGCATGGCATCTATTGGATGCCCAGCAAGCCCGGCCAGACTGACCAGAAAGGCGTCGCTTCGATCATCTACGAGGATTACGGCATCCTCGCCATTCGCGTGCGGCGCCTTCTTGAAGCGCGGGCGCTGGTGCTCACACCGATGCCGCGGACGACGCACCTGATCAGCAATATCGAAGTCACCGCGGGCGCTGACGGCGCCTTCGCCGCCGAGGCGGCTTTCATGTGTGTTGAACATCAGGGCGATCAGCAACGCCTCTATTCCGGCCGCCACACCCATCAGCTGGTCCGTCACGACGGCTCGTTTCGTATCGCCCTCAAGCGCGTCGAACTCATCGACAGCGACGGCAAGCACTCACCCATGACCATACCGATTTGAGCAAGGCCGGCTGCTTACAGGAGAATGAAATGGCGGCGAAAGACATCAGCAAACTGAAACTTGGCCCGATCGGCGATCGCGTCATGTACGAAAATGAGATGGTGCGGGTCTGGGACTTTGTCGTCGAGCCCGGCAAGAGCAAGGGCTGGCATCGGCATGATCTGCCGTATGTGATTATCCCAATGACTGACGGCGACATCGAGCTCGAATCCGCGCTCACTGGCGACATCGAGCGGCCCAAGGGCAAGATCGGCGAGCCGATCTGGCGCGAGGCCGGTGAATTGCACGATCTTCGCAATGTGGGAAATGCAACCTATCGGAACATTCTGGTCGAGATCAAACGGCGTTGATTTCGGGCGACCGAGATGCCGGGTCTTTTTTGCCACATCGGCCACGAACGTATACGACCTAGAGAGCAAAAGTTTTACAGGGGACCCACGATGAAACCGCTCTTCTGTCTAAAGGGCCTGGGCTGCGGCTTGTTGGCGGCCGCGTCGTTCAGCGTGGCCGCGATGGCCGCCGATCCGTTTGTTGTCGGCGTGATTTCGCCGATGACCGGACCGATGGCCACGGTGGGTGCGCAGAGCACGGCCGGCCTGCAATTGTGGGCTCGAGCGTTGAATACCGCGGGCGGCATCAAAGGCAGGCAGATCGAACTCGATGTCTGTGACGACCAGGGCACGCCCGAGAGCGCCGTCACCTGCGCGCGCCACCACATTGAGCGCCACGCCGCCATCATTCTCGACAACTCCATCAGTTCGACCATTCGCGCAATCACGCCGCTTCTGAAGGATGGTCCGGTGATGGTGGTGGTCTCTCCGATCATAGACCCGGATCCAAAAAGCTTCGTCTTCCAGACCAGCGCAACGGACGTGGAAATCACCAGGGCTCTGCTCGCCTATCTGCAGGCCAACAAGGTCAACAAGCTGGCGATGATCGCCTCGACCGATACGACCGGCGAAGCCAATGCCAACAATGCGCAGAAAGTGTTTACGCCGGCCGGCTTCACGCTGTCGCTGGCGCGGATCGATCTGAAGTCGAACGACGCCTCGATCCAGCTTGCCAACGTGGTCAAGGACAATCCGGTCATCTATTCCGCGTATTCGGGGGCCGGCGCGGCGACGGTGGTCAAGAGTTTTAACAATCTCGGGCTCGCGATCCCGTACGTGCTCAGCAACGCCAATCTGTCGGACGCGTTCATGGCGCTGATCAAGAACGACATGCCGCCGCGTCTGCTTGGCCTTGGATTGAATTTTATGCTGCCCGAATTGGTTGTCGATCCCGACGAGCGGGCGCGCCTGCAGAAATTCCGGACTGCGTTCCAGGAGGCGCAGAAACAACCGCCAAGCCTGCTGGCCCTGATGGGCGTCACCCTTGCCGACACCGCGGAAGCCGTGCTTCGCAATGTCGAAGATACCCATGATCCCGCCGCGGTGAAAAAATTTCTCGAATTGACGCCAATCGCCAGCATCGCGCCGATCAGGTTCACGGCCGAAAGCCACGTCGGCACCGGCGCCAGCACGGTCTCCGTTGTCGAATATAAGAACGGCCATTGGACCAAGGCCGATCCGATCAAATAGTGTCGGACGCCGCTGTCTTACGGAGGCGTCAAGACTTGCGTAGGGACCGATGAATCCGCTCACTCAGGCGATCATGAGCGGAATCATGATGGGCGCAGTTTACGCCATGCTGTCGATCGGCCTGGTGATCGTGTACCAGACCGCGCATGTCATCAATCTCGCCCATGGCGAGACCTATTCGATCGCCGGCACCGTCGTTGCAAGCATCGCCGCCGCCCAGTTTTTGCCGGTCTGGCTGGCGGTGCTTGCCGCAATTTGCATTGCCGTTTTGTTTTCGGTTGCAGTCGAGCGCTTTCTGCTACGTCCGCGCCGCGCCTGGTCGCATAATGCGTTGATTCTGGTGACGCTCGCCGCGGCGCTATTCGTGCATGGTGTGCTCTTTACACTGATCGGGTCCGACGCCGTTTCGTTTCCACGTTTGATCTCTGGTTCGCCCTTTCGCATTGCCGGCGGCGCGCTGCCGCCGCAAGGCCTGCTGCTGATCGTGGTCGGATTTGTTCTGGCGCCCGCCGTTCCGTTCTTTCTGTCCGGGACACAACTCGGCCGGCAGTTGCGCGCGGCCGCCGAAAATCCTGACGCGGCGCAGCTCATGGGAGTGAACGTCGATCGCGCGCGTATTCTGGCGTTCGGCATCGCCGGCGCTTACGGCGCCATCGGTGCGGTGCTGCTGGTACCGCTGGTGTCGGTGGATTTCCATACCGGCCTCGACATGACCATGCGCGGCTTCATAGCGGCCGCGCTCGCGGGAATGTCGCCGCTGGGGGCGATTCTCTGCAGCCTCGGTCTGGGACTCGGTGAGGCGTTCGTGACCACCTATTTCGACACGCTCGCCAAAGATCCGATCGTTTTCTTCATCCTGATCGGCATTGCGGTGTGGCGCAGCAGGAACATTCGCTTCGGCGGGACCCGGCGCGCATGAAGCCGAGCCGTATCGTCTTGGCCGCTCTCCTCATCGCCGGAATTATCGCCCCGTTCACCGCGCTCATTCCGGGATGGACGGTGGGGCTGGCGACCGTCGTCTATTTCAACGCTCTGTCGGCAATCGGTCTTAACCTCATCTTCGGCGTCACCGGCCTTTTGGCACTTGGACAGGCGGCGTTCATGGTGGTGCCGGCCTATTGTGTTGGGATATTGGACAGCTTTGGTGTTCCTTTTGTTATCAGCGTCGCCGCGAGCCTCGCCGTTACACTCGTGCTCGCAAAATATACCGGACGCGTCTTTGTCAGGCTGCCCGGCATTTATCTAGCCGTCGGCACGTTAGGCTTCGGCTATTTTGTCGAGGGCGTAGCGCGCGCCTTCCCATCGTTTTCCGGCGGTGCCTCCGGTCTTATTTTCGAGCGCGGGCGCGCGATCGGCGATCATTATTGGTATGTGATCGCATTGGTCGCGTTGATCGCGGGCTTGCTCGTCTACCTGCGCCTAGTCCGCGGCGCGTTCTGGCGGCGCCTGCGCACGATCCATCATGACGAACTTGCTGCCGCGGTGCTCGGTATTCATGTCGGCAAAAGCAAAGAACAGGTGTTTTTGATCGGCAGCGCATTCGCTGCCGTCGCCGGCCTGCTCAAGGCGTACTATGTCGGCCTTGCCATTCCGGAAGATGGCGGCGTCGACCGTTCGCTGGAGCAACTGGTCATGGTGATGGTCGGCGGCCCCGGCTATTTCCTTGGTCCGGTCTTCGGTACCGCGGCGATGCAATGGCTGTTCGTAATCACGGGATACGCCAAGAGCTACGTCTTGCTGCTTTATGGCGCCGTGTTTCTGGGGGCGGTGCTTTATCTCAAGGATGGTATTGCCGGCTGGGTTGCAAAAGGATGGCGTGAGCTCGAACGGAGGCTCGATGGGCCCAAGCGCGCCACAAGCCCGGCGGCGCCTGTGGCGCCGAATTTAGTTGAACGGAGCAAACTGCCGCGTTCTGGCAAATGCCTTGAGGTCTCAGATATCTCCAAGCGCTTCAAAGGCGTGCTGGCGCTCGATTGCGTCGGCTTCAGCGTCGACTTCGGCGAGATCTTTACCATCGTCGGGCCGAATGGGGCTGGGAAATCGACGCTGTTCAACATCATATCGGGTATCGAGCCGCCAAGCGGCGGAACGGTGAGAGTTGCCGGCAACGACATCCGTGCGTTCTCGATTTCAGAGCGAGCTGGTTTCATCGGGCGGTCATTTCAGATTGCACGGCTGGTGCCCGATTTAACCGTTGTGGAAAATGTCTCGGTTCGCCTCGACCAGATCGCGGCAGACCTGACTGAAGCCCAGCGGTTGGCCGTTGCGCACGAGCAAATAGCATCTTTCGGTCTGGCCGATGTCGCCGATACAGTGGTGAGCAAACTGTCCGCCGGGCAGCACAAACTTGTCGATCTGACCCGGGCGGCGGTTGGCAATCCCGAGCTTGTGCTGTTGGACGAACCGGCCGTCGGATTGGCCGCCGATGAACTCGAGCACTTAAAGTCGTTGCTGCTTAAGCTGCAGGCACGTGGCTCCGCCGTGGTGATCGTCGAGCACAACATCGAATTTGTGGCGGAAGTCGCCAAGCGCGGCATTGTACTCGATGGCGGCCGGCCGATCGCGTTCGGCCTGACCGCGGAGATCCTGAAGGACGAAAAAGTCCGGGAAGCCTATTTCGGTGCGCTGGCATGACCAAGCCAATTCTCACCATCAAAGGATTGAGCGGCGGCTATTCGAAGCTGCCGGTATTTCGCGATGCGCACCTTAGTCTGCACGCCGGGCAGACTATCGGCATCTGCGGTCCCAACGGCGCCGGCAAGACCACGCTGCTCAAGACCATTGCCGGGCTCCTGCCTCCTCTCGCCGGGCACGTGGCGTTCGACGAGAGAACTCTTGGCGCCGCGAAGGCCTACCAGCGGACCCATGCCGGCCTCGTCCTTGTGCCGGAAGGGCGACAGACTTTTGCTTCGCTCACGGTCAGACAAAATCTGGAGCTAAGCCGGGCGGCGCGGCGCATCAGCACGGCTTCATACCCACGGCACCTCGAAGACGTATTGTCACTCTTTCCGAAATTGCGCGAGCGCCTCGATCAGTCCGGCGGTGCTCTTAGCGGCGGCGAGCAGCAGATGCTCGCCATCGGCCGCGCGCTCTTGCTCGATCCAAAAGTGCTGATGCTGGACGAGCCGACACAAGGTTTGGCGCCGATCATGGTCCGACAGGTCTTAGCCGCTCTTCAGGCGCTCCGGGGCAAGATCTCGATCATCATCGTCGAGCAAAATCGCAGGTTTCTCGGCGAACTCGCCGATACGATATGCGACATGCGCGGCGGGGCGCTTATCCCCGATGCGGAAGCAAGCGCGCCCGCGGTTTGACCGGCAATGTCTGATCAAGAAATCAGGGCCAAAATTTCCTTTAGGCTCAATGGCAAGTCCGTCACGGCGCAGGTACCGTCAAGGCTGAGCCTGGTCGACCTGCTGCGCACTGAATTTCGTCTGACCGGCTCGCATGTCGGTTGCGAACAGGGCGTGTGCGGGGCCTGCAACGTCATGCTCGACGGCGTCGTCGTTCGCGGATGCTTGACGTTGGCGGTCCAGGCCGACGGCCGGAATGTCGTCAGCATCGAGGGCCTGACGGCGAATGGCCAGATCCGCGATTTGCAGAAAACATTCGTAGAGCGAAACGCGCTGCAATGCGGTTTTTGCACGCCCGGAATGTTGTTGACCGCCGCGGAATTGCTGGCGCGCGAGGGCACGCCGTCTCGCGAGCAAATCCGCGACGAAATCAGTGGGAATTACTGCCGCTGCACCGGTTACCAGGCCATCGTCGATGCCATCGAGACTGTTGTTGCCGCGCGGCAAACCGGTCGGGCTATGTCCGAACCACCCACCGAGATGCCGGCTCTGATCGGCGCGTCCCGCCCACGGGCAAACGCCGCGCGGCTAGTCGAAGGCCGCGGCGTGTACACGGACGACGTAGCGCTTCCCAACATGGCGCACGTCGTGTTTCTGCGTAGTCCGCATGCCCATGCCCGGATTGTGTCGATCGATGTCGCCGCGGCGCAAGCTGCAAGCGGCGTGATTGCGGTCTTCACCGGCCTCGACTTGGCCGCGGTCTGCCCGGCGTGGCAGACCCGGCTCGCAATGATGCCGTCTCATCATTCCGCACCGCAGCCGCCGATTGCCATCGACGAGGTCTGCTGGCAGGGCGAATCCGTCGCCGCCGTCGTTGGCGCCACGCGGAGAGAAGCGGAAGACGCTGCGGAACTGATCGACGTTCAATGGGAAGCGTTGCCCGCTGTCGCCGGTTTGCCGCAAGCGCTCGCCGCCGATGCGCCGCTCGTGCACACGACGATGGCCAACAATCTGGCGATCGACCACCGTATCGAATCCGGCGACGTAGCGAAGCAATTTTCCGAAGCCGCCACCACCGTCGAACACCGTTTCCGCTTCGAGCGGCAGACGGCCGTGAGCCTCGAACCGCGCGGAATCATTGCGTCGTTCGATCCGAATCTCGGCGAGCTGACGATCTATCAATCGCATCAGGCTCCGTTCCAGATGCGCGAGGTGTTCGCCGAGCAGCTCGGCTTAAATCCTGAGAGCGTGAGAGTGGTGGTCAAGGATGTCGGCGGTGGCTTCGGCTTGAAGCTGCACGCATTCGCCGACGAGATGGCGGTCGCCGCCATCGCGACGCTCGTTCCGGTCCCGGTCAAGTTTACCGCCGATCGTTTTGAAGCGTTCGTCAGCGACGCCCACACGCGTGAGGCCGATGTTCATGGTCGTATGGCGCTCGACGCGGGGGGCAAAATTCTCGGCTTTGAGATCGACATGCTTGCGGGTTTCGGCGCGTACTCGATTTACCCGCGCAGCAGCGTCGGCGAAGTCGTCCAGACGCTGCAGATGGTCGGCGCCCCGTACGAGATCGCCGCGTACCGCGGACGCGTGCGTGGCGTATTCCTGAACAAGCCGCCGACCGGCGCCTATCGCGGGGTTGGTCAGCCGCTCGCCTGCACGATCACTGAGCAGTTGGTCGATCTCGGCGCTGCGGCGTTGCAGATCGATCCGGCCGAGCTTCGACGGCGCAACTACCGGCGGACAGGTCCGGGAATCGACAAGACGATCAACGGTATCGTCATTGAAGAGCTGTCGCTCGACGCCTGCCTGAACACGATCCTTAAGCGTATGAACTACGACAAGCTGCGCGAGCAGCAAAAGGCCCTCAGGAAAAACGGCGTTTTTAGAGGCATCGGGCTTTCGACCTTTGTTGAGATCACCGGCGTCGGCTCCGCGCTGTACGGCTCGCAAGGCTTGCGAGTCGCGGCGAACGAGAGTTGTCGCTTGACGCTCGATGGATCGGGACGGGTGTGCTGCGAAACCAGCATTACCGATCAGGGCCAGGGCACTGCGACCGGCATCGCGCAAATCGTGGCTGACGAATTGGGGGTCGCGATCGACACGGTCAAAGTGGTGACGGGTGATACCGCAATCGTGCCCTACGGTGGCGGTGCCTGGGCCTCGCGCGGCATCACGCTCGGCGGCGAAGCGGCGCGGCGCGCGGCGCGCGCTTTGCGCGAGAATGCGCTGGAGATCGCGGCCTCACTGTTGCAACAGCCTGCATCAGTCCTTGCCGTCCGGGGTGGATCGGTCATCAACGCGGCCGGAGCCGACCAAATATCGCTCGCGGAAATCGCCGCAGCGACCCGGTATCGGCCGCACACGATCCCGCTCGATGAGATTCCGCCGCTGGAAGTCATCGCCAGCTACGTTCCACAAACCGTTCCCTACGTTGTGGCGAACGGTGTTCAAGCTGCATCAGTGGAGGTCGATCCCGACACCGGCGTTGTGAAAATCCTGGGCTTTTGGATCGTGGAAGACTGTGGACGAATCATCAATCCGCTGCTCGTTGACGAGCAATTGCGCGGCGGAGCCGTGCAAGGGATCGGCGCTGCCATGTACGAGCACTGCGCCTATTCGGAGGAGGGACAACTCCTCAACGGCAGCCTCGCGGATTACCTCGTTCCAATGGCGTCGGAAATGCCGGACATCGATATCGCCCACGCAGCGACGCCAACGCGGGCGACAGTGCTGGGCGCAAAAGGCGTCGGCGAAGCCGGGACAGTTGGCGCCCCCGGTGCGCTATGGACCGCTGTGAATGACGCGCTGCGGCCGCTCGGCATCCAGGTCAAGCAACAACCGATCACGCCGGACCACATCGCCGGTTTGCTGGCGAACAAACATTGACGGTGCAGCTCAACCGGCTATCGGCGCGGCGATGATGCCCGCTCTTTCCTGCATGCGGCGCGACGTGTCACCGGCGCTTTTGTCGACCAAAACCAGCGGCGCCGATGCGACGCGATTGCGCCCGTCAGCCTTGGCGCGGTAGAGCGCCCGATCAGCCGTCGCCAACAGCGCGGTCAAACTTCGCCCGGCTTCGCTCGCCATCGCTACGCCGACGCTCACCGTGGCGTTTTCCGCCAACCCCGGGAACTGCATCTCAGCGAACTCGCGGCGCAATCGCTCCGCGGTTTGCAGCGCTTGCGCCATCGAAACGTCCGCCAATAGACAGGCGAATTCCTCGCCTCCGAGGCGGCCGAACAGATCGCGTGGCGTGATCGAGGTGACGATCAGTTCGCAGAATGCCTGCAGCACGAGGTCGCCTACCTGGTGGCCGGCGGTATCGTTGACGTTCTTGAAGCGATCAAGATCGAACAACAGCAGCGCAGCCGAGCGCCGATCCTCAAGGGCCGTTTCGAGCAGTGGAACGCCGCGATCAAAGAACGCGCGGCGGTTGGCAACACCAGTGAGCGAGTCGGTGAGCGCCGCTTTTCTTTGCTCCAGCTCCGCCCGCTCCTTGGACATGGCGACGCGCAGAAACGGCAGGCAGAAGGTGGTAAACAGCGCCTGAAACGCCACGACGGTGACGATGGTGCCGTGCGGATGACCGGTGCTGGCCGAAGCCGCCAAGGTACTGGCAAACGGTATACGCAACAAAAGAAAGCCAGCGTGGGAAACAACCAGCGCCATCGTTGGCCAGCGTGAGATCAGTTCGCGGTCGCGGGCGTACCAAAGCTCGCGCGCACTCAGCAGCGCGTAGCAACCAACAATTGCCGACACCAGCATCACCCACGCCGGCGGAGATGCGGCAAAGCTCTCGAACTGAAAGGCGCAAATCCAGATTGCCGCGCCCGCTGCAACCAGGGGGATGTGGACGCGCCGGCCTTCGAATGAGCGTGCGCCAGCCCACATCAGGCCGTACGCACCGCAAACGAGCGAGTTCGCGACACAGAGCGACCACCCATGCGGCATCAGCGCGGCCGATCCGAGTAACGCCGCCGCCGAAGCGCCCATGAGATAGCCGATACCCCAGAGAGCCAGCGCCGTCGTCCCGCGGTTCTGCAGCCACGCAAAGATCAACAGCAGACCTCCTGTCGCCGACAGGAAGACGGTGATGGCAAACAACGTCGGCAGGTCGATGATAAAGTGTGAGGCGGGAGCGGTAGGCACTGAAATCCCCAGGCACGCACGGCAGGCGGGCGTAGGTGTTAGTACCACCTCATTCCTGAACTCTCAGTGTAGCTTTATCTAAAATTGTATGCGTTCGAGCCGAGCCGCTCGTGCTCGCTCGCTTTCGTCTGCGCGATCAGAAAGCTTCAGTCTTTGGATTAGGGTGAAATTTTCGTTGCGGCGTGATGACCTTCGAGCTCACGGGTCGGCGTCGACGACCAAGCAACTGCTATTTGCCCCAGCCGAAGTGATAGTTCACGCCGGCGCGAAACACATTCTCCTGCAGCGAGACATTATCCGGCGGCAAGGCGCCGCAGCCAGTGCAATTGAAGCTGCCGAGATCGACGCGAAGATATTCCGCCTTGGCGCTCCAGTTGCCGGGTAGCGCGACTTCAAGGCCCGCGCCGACGGTCCAGCCGGCGTTAGTGGTATCGCCGCCGGAAAAGCCCGGCGCGGCGGCGCGAATGTCACCGACCGCAAGGCCTCCGGTGACATAAGGCATGACCCGGTCGAACGCATAGCCAACCCGTCCACGCACGGTGGAAAGCCAGCTATCGCTCGCGCTACAGCCGGCGGGACAGCCCGGAGAAGTGCTGCTTCCGTTCAAGCCGGACCAGTCGATATCGCCTTCGACGCCAAGCACGGTTCTGCCGAACTGAAAATTGTACCCAGCGGTGCCGCCGGCTTGGGCGCCCGGCAGATTGATTCCAGTGGCGTTCGCGTTCCACCAGGAATGACCCCAACCGCCGCCGCCATTGGCGCCGAAATAAAACCCACTCCAGTCATAGGCCTGAGGCTGCAGCGCGGGAGGCGCTTTATAAAGCGGGGCCAGCGATAAGTCAGCCGCAGCAGCGCAATGCGCGGCGAGAAGCGCACTCAACGCCAGAGATGCGGCCAGAAACTTCTTCATTACCCTTCCTAAAAGCTGCAGTCACGATACGGCTCGCGCGTGCAGCCCATGCGATCCAACAGCACATACGATACTGCGCATGCGTTCGTTACCCCGGCCTTACCAACATCCTTAACGCCGGAGGTCCCGCCGCATTTGGCTTAAGCGAGTCTATTGCCCAGCACGGCGGAATTGAGTCGTACCGGGGGCTTCATAAGGGCTCGAACCGCGCTTATTGGCCGATGTCGGATGCCGATTTGCAGTTTGTCGCATCCGGCGGCAGTGTCGTTGGCGGGAACTTCAACGAACAGACTTCGGCAGATCAAGCGCAACGATGCCCTGGCTTGTCTTCGCGTTCTCCGGACCGGTGCTGTGGGCCATTTCCACCCATTTGGACAAATATCTGGTCGAACGGTTCTTCAAGCAAACCGACGTCGCGCTGCTGCTGCTTTTCACGGCATTCATCGGCATATTGACACTACCGTTCATCGCTTACTTCGAACCTGAATTCGCCAGCATCGCGCCGCGCAGCATCGCGCTCATCGTCCTTTCCGGTATCCTCTACATGGGCGCAATGCTGTTTTACCTGCGGGCCCTGCAATCTGAAGAAGCCTCCGTCGTGGCGCCGTTTTTCCAGGCCGTGCCGCTGTTTGGTTACGTCTTGGCCTATTTCTTTCTGGGCGAGACACTGTCGCTCCGGCAAATGGCCGGCGGCGCACTGATCGTCGTTGGAACGTTATTCGTGTCGGTGCGTCTTGGCGGCAGTGCAGGTGTGTTCAAGCTGCGGCTGGCGCTTCTGATGATCGCCTGTGGGTTGGCGGCAGCGCTCTCAGGATTGATCTTCAAGATCTTTGCCATCGAGGTCGAGTTTTGGACAACCACGTTTTGGATGTTCGTCGGCGAAGCGATCTTCGGTTTCGCGCTCCTGATGTCCGGCAGTTATCGAAAGCAGCTTGCCGCTATCCTGCGCAAGAATGCAGCCGCGCTGCTGACGATCAACGGCTCGAATGAACTGGTCAATCTCGGCGGCACGCTGGGAAACCGCTACGCATTGATGCTGGCGCCGTTGAGCCTGGTTCAGGCCATCGGCTCGACAACAACCCTATTCGTCTTTGCCATCGGCGTTGGGCTGACCATTTTCTTTCCCGGCGTCGGACGAGAGACGTTGTCGCCGCGCGAATTACTGCAGAAAGGCGTTGCGGCACTGTTCGTCGCGGCCGGCGTCGCACTGGTGGCGCGCTAAGATGGCTTCGGCCGTGCGCCGCTAACTTTCAAGGGCGGTCGTGCGTGCCGCAAACCACGCGTTAGGGGGCTGCAGCACAAACCACCACCAGCGGCTTATTGGCCGCGGTCGCATCGATGCCGCATGTTGCCTGGCGCTCGCCGAGAAACGTCGCGGGATTGCGCGACGGTCCGCAATAGGCGCTGACAAGCACTTCATCGCCGCGGCATGTCACCGAGCAATAACCGGCAAGGCAATCAGACCGGACCACGCGAATTGTCGGACTGGGCGGTCCCTGTGGCCCTGGAGCCCCTTGCGGACCCGGCGGTCCAACCGGGCCTGTTGCACCGGGCGTTCCCTGGTCGCCTTTCGGCCCCGGCGGTCCGGGCGGCCCCGGTTCGCCCTTTTGAGCCTGGCCGCAACCGGCCAGCGCCAACACCAATGCCAATGCCCCCACCACCAGCAAGCGCCCACGTCGCATTTACGTTAACCCATCGCTTGGAATAACAGGACCGACGCCCCACGTCGGTGAGAAAGCTAGGGCGACAATAGCAAACTCTGCCGCCCATTCCAGCCAAGCGCGGCAGGATGTGTGAAACAACCGGGTAAATGTAGCTGCATACCGCCCGGATGCGGTATAGACGCGCAAGAAAAAAGCCGCCTTTCAGGTCTAAAGCAACAGCATGAACTGGATCTCCAACGTCGTTCGTCCAAAAATCCGCGGCATTCTGCGGCGCGAGGTGCCGGAGAATCTCTGGATCAAATGTCCGGAGACCGGCCAGCTGGTGTTCTACAAGGACGTCGAGGCCAATCAGTTCGTCATTCCCGGCTCCAACTATCACATGCGCATGAGCGCGGCGGCACGCCTGAAGTCGATGTTCGACAACGAAACCTGGTTCGACATTGCCGTTCCGGAAGTGCCGTCCGACCCGCTGCGATTTCGCGACGAGCGCCGCTACGCCGATCGTCTCAAGGACGCGCGCAGCAAAACCGGACTGAACGACGCGGTGAAACTCGGCTACGGCAGGCTCGACGGTCTCGGCGTGGTGCTGGCCGTTCAAGACTTCGATTTCATGGGCGGCTCGCTCGGCATGGCCGCGGGCGAGGCGATCATCAAAGGCCTCGATACCGCCGTGGAAAAAGGCTGCCCGTTCGTTTTGTTTGCCGCCTCGGGCGGCGCACGCATGCAAGAAGGCATTCTCTCCCTGATGCAAATGCCGCGCACCACCATCGCCGTGCAAAAGCTGCAGGAAACGCGCAAGCCTTACATCGTCGTTCTGACCAATCCGACGACGGGTGGTGTGACCGCCTCTTACGCCATGCTCGGCGACGTTCACATCGCCGAGCCTGGCGCACTGATCGGTTTTGCCGGCCCGCGCGTCATTGAGCAAACCATTCGCGAAAAGCTGCCGGAGGGTTTCCAGAAGTCCGAATACCTCCTGGCCCACGGCATGGTCGACATGGTGGTGCATCGCCACGGTCTGCGCGCGACCATCGCGCGGCTTTGCCGGCTGCTGCTGAAAGCGCCGTGCGGTCCGGAGAAGCAGCGCTTCAGCTTGCCGGCGCCGGCGTGACCACGCCGCGTTCCGGCGCGACCTCCATCGACGCTATCCAGGCGCGTTTGCTGGCGCTGCATCCGAAACGCATCGACTTGTCGCTCGGGCGCATCGAGCGTCTGCTGGCGGCGCTCGGTCATCCCGAACAGCGTCTGCCTCCGCTCATCCATGTGGCCGGGACCAATGGCAAAGGCTCCACTATCGCGTTCATGCGCGCCATCCTGGAAGCGGGCGAACAGCGCGTGCATGTCTACACCTCGCCCAATCTGGTCCGCCTGAATGAGCGTTTCCGTTTGGCGCAAGCTGGTGGCGGCAAGTTCGTTGGTGATGACGAACTCACCCTCGCGCTGACTGAGTGCGAAGCGAAAAACGGAAATGCACCGATCACCGTGTTTGAGATGGAAACCGCGGCCGCTTTTCTGCTGTTCTCCCGCCATCCGGCCGACATCCTGCTCCTTGAAGTCGGACTGGGCGGCCGCCTCGATGCCACCAACGTGGTCGAGCGCCCGATCGCGAGCGTCATCACCCGGCTGTCGCTCGATCATCGCGATTTCCTTGGCGACACGCTGGCCGCGATCGCCGCCGAGAAGGCCGGCATTCTCAAAAGTGGCGTGCCGGCGGTGATCACGAGCCAAGCGCGCGATGCACTCGCCGTCATCGAGCGGCAGGCCGCGCGGGTCAAAGCGCCGCTCTCTATCGCCGGCGAGGACTGGACCGCGACCGAGGAGCGCGGGCGGCTGGTCTATCAGGACAACGACGGCCTGCTCGATTTGCCGGCGCCGAAACTGTACGGGCGGCATCAATTCGAGAATGCCGGCGCCGCGATCGCGGCTTTGCGCAGCAGTGGTTTAAAGCTCCCTTCACCGGCCTATGAAGCCGGCATGATCGGCGTCGATTGGCCTGCGCGTATGCAAAGATTGTCGCAAGGTCGCCTGGCGGCGATGTTGGCTCCGGAGAGCGAACTCTGGCTCGACGGCGGTCATAACGCCGACGGCGGCCGCGCCATTGCGGCCGCGCTCGCCGACCTCGAGGAGCGCGTCTCGCGACCGCTCGTGCTCATCGTCGGCATGCTCTCGACCAAGGACAGCGAAGGCTTTCTGCGCAATTTCTCGGGCCTCGCGCGGCGCGTCATCACCGTGCCGATCCATCAGGACAAAGCGCTGTCAACGGCCGCGCTGGCCGACGTTGCGCGCGGCATCGGCATTCCGGCGATAACGAGCGATGACGTCGAGAACGCAATCGCAGTCGCCGGCAAGCTCGATCTTCATCCCGCGCCGCGCATCCTCATCACCGGCTCGCTTTATCTCGCCGGCGAGGTCTTGGCGGCCAACGGCACGCCGCCGGAGTAAGCAACGCTGCAAGCGCTTGCCTCTCAGTGCGGTACGATATTGCGCATCTCGCTGTGCCGCCCGGCACCAAACATCCGCATATTGTCGACGATCAGCGGCATGATCAGGTCTTCATATTCGATGGTGTAGCCGCCGAGATGCGGCGTGATGAAAACGTTCGGCAAGTCCCAGAACGGGCTGTCGGCGGGCAACGGCTCGGCCTGGAACACGTCGAGGCCCGCACCGGCGATGCTGCGTTCGCGCAGCGCGGCAATCAGCGCCGGCTCATCCACGGTCTGTCCGCGGCCGGCGCTGATGTAGTAGGCCGTAGACTTCATTGCCGTGAACACGGCGCGGTTGAACAGCAGCGCATTGTCGGGGTTGGCGGGCAGCACGTTGATCAAGAAATCGGCGCGGCCTGCAGCTTCGTGCAACAGCTCAGTAGAGATCATTTCATCAAAGCCCTCGACGGAGCGCGTCGTGCGGGTAACGCCGATGACATGCATGCCGAAAGCCTTCAGCAGTTGACCGATCGCGATGCCGACAACGCCGACGCCGACGACGACTGCAGTTTTGCCGGCGAAGAGGCTGTAAAAGCGCCGGTTCCAGACATGCGCCTTTTGCTCCTCGACCAGAGTCTTCACGTCGCGGCTCACCGCCATCATCAGATAAACCACGGTTTCGCGCATCGGCGCACCGTGAGCGCCGCGGCCGCTGGTCAGGACCGTGTCAGGCCGAAGCGACGGGCAACGTAGAATTTGATCGACGCCAGTCGCCAGACACTGGATCCACTGCAGCCGCGTCGCGCGTTTGTAAAAATCGTCGGTCAACTCGATCGCGAACGAGATCAGCACGTCGATATCGGACAGATCCGTCGGCAACTCCGAGACACCGTGCGCGAGTACCAGCTTTGCCGCCGGAAATTCCGCCTGCAAACGATCGCGGTAAATCTCCGCGTGGTGATCGAGAATGAGGACTTTGCAGTTCATCGGTGCCGGAATTCGGTCAGCCAGGGGTTCGTATGTCGACGGACCGCGATCACTAGCTGGTCAGTCCGAGGTGTGAATAGGCGTTACTGAACGCAATGTCCTTGCGGAGACCTTCGTCGAGCGGGGTCTCGTCCATGAACTTGCCGGCCTCGGCCGCCTGCTCAAAGGGATAATCGGCGGCGAACATCACGCGGTCCGCGCCGAGTGCGGCCATCGCGCAGGCGAGCGGCTCGGCGGAGCACATGCCCGACGTTGTCACCACGATATTTTGCTTGATGTAGTCGGACGGTTTCTGACCGAGCTTGACGCCGTAGAGCTTGGAGCGGCTGTCGAAACGCCACAGCAGGTACGGCAACGTCTCGCCGAGATGGCCGAGCGCAACCCGCGCCCGCGGATAGCGGTCGAACAAGCCACTGAAAACGAGGCGCAACGCGTGCGACCCGGTTTCAAAGCCCCATTCCCAGGTCGAGCGGCGAAGCCCGTCATAGCCGTCGAGCACGGGAGCCGGCGTCACCGGATCGGTCGGATGAATATAGATCATCGCCAGCAGCTCCTCGGCCCGCTCCCAGAACGGCTGGAGCGACGGGTGGTCGAGATATTGGCCGTTGGTGTGGCCGTTGATCATGGCGCCACAGAACTTGAGCTCGCGCACGCACCGCTCGAGCTCGTCGGCCGCTGCACGCGGATCCTGCATGGCAAGATGCGCGAAGCCCGAATAGCGATCGGGCCGTTTGCCAATCTCGCGCGCCAGAAAATCATTGGCCTCGCGGGCCCGCCGCACAGCAGTCGCGGTATCACGCTCTGCTTGCACGCCCGGCCCTGCGACCGAAAGGATCGAGCGGACGATGCCCGCACCGTCCATCGCTTCAAGCCGCATGTCGCCGAAATCGGTCAAGCGCCCGTGGATAATGCCCGCGACCTTCGGGTCGACGTTGGCGATGGTAGGCCGCCAATATTCCTCGTAACCGGGGGGCAGAAAATGCTCTTCAAGCGCGATCTTTTTGACCATGCGTTTCTCGTTTTTCCCCATGCGTCCAGGCGCAATGCCGACTGCTCGATGGGGGTCTATAACCGATATCCAATGCAATGGTATATGGCCCAATGCTATAAGCGGCACCCCACATGGGCCGTACAGGGAGGATTGAGTGGTTAAGAAAATTCGCGGGGTCTCGTTCGAGGAAAACGAGAACAACACGATGGGACTGTCGTTCTACAATCTGTCCCATCGCTTCGGTTATCAATCGCCGAACTGGCCCTATTTCGAAGACGTCAAGATCGAACGCATTCATTACATGGCGAAGTCAGGCGTGCTGTCGCAGCGCATCACCACGTCGATGCACAACACCACGCATATCGACGCGCCGGCCCATGTCGTCCAGGGCACCCCGTTCATTGACGAGGTGCCGCTACCGCACTTTTTCGGCTCCGGCATCGTCGTGTCGATCCCGAAGAAGAAATGGGAGCCGATCACCTATGACGATCTGGAAAAGGCGGCGGGCAAGGTGGTGCGGCCGCGCGACGTGGTGATCGTCAACACCGGCTGGCACAAGAAGTACGAAGACAGCGAAGACTACTTCTGTTACGCGCCCGGCTTCGTCTCCTCGGCCGGCGAATGGTTCGTCGAAAAGAAGGTGAAGGTCGTCGGCCACGATACCCAGGCCAACGATCATCCGCTGGCAACCGCGATCGGACCGCAGCGCAACGGACCGCTGCATCCGCATCTCGCCGCGGAATACAAAAAATGGTCCGGCGGCCGGGACTGGAAGGACGATTTCCCCGAGTGGGAGCCGGTGCACCGCATCCTGTTCAAGAACGGCATCCTCGGCATCGAGAATGTCGGCGGCGACATCGACAAGGTCACCGGCCGGCGCTGCACCTTCGCGTTCTTTCCCTGGAATTGGGACCGCGGCGACGGCTGCATCATCCGCCTCGTCGCTATCACCGACCCGAAGGGCAATTACCGGATCGATAAGGGGGAGAAGTTCTGATGCAGGTCAAGCGTTTCTCCGAAGCCAAGACCTACCAGGCGGCCAATCACCGCGACTTTACGGGATTGCGGTTGTTCGGCGCCGAGGCAGGCGGCTCCAAGACCCTGATTGTCGGCATTTCGCATTTCCTGCCGGGTGGCGGCGCCGGACCCGACACGTCACCACCGGAAAAAGTCTACTTCGTACTTGAAGGCGAGCTGACACTGATCGTCGATGGCAAAGAGACGGTACTGAAGAAACACGATTCGTGCTTCATCGGGCCGAACGAAAGCCGCGAGATCGTCAATCGCACCAACGAAGTGTGTTCGATCCTGGTGGCGATCGCACCGGCACCGAAGTGATATTTTTTACCTCGCCCCGCGCGCGGGGAGAGGTCGAGCGAAGCGAGGGTGAGGGGGCCTCGCCGCAATTCTGAGCCAAGCGGAAAGGCCCCCTCATCCCGACCTTCTCCCCGCACGCGGGGAGAAGGAGAAGAGGAACGTCATGTCCGAAGATTTCCTGAAAAACCCGCTGTCGCTGTTCGATGTCAAAGGCAAGACCGCGATCGTGACCGGAGCAACCGGCGCGTTCGGCGCCGTTGCGGCAAAGACGCTTGCGGCATCCGGGGCCAATGTCGTCATCACGGCGAATAATGCCGATGGATTGAAAAGGCTCGCAGCAGAATGTGGCAAACTTGGCGGCAAATCCGAAATTGTCGCCAAGCGCCCGAGTTCGGAAGCGAACTGCGACGTGATCGTCGCGGCCGCCGTCGAAAGGTTCGGCGGCCTCGATATCCTGGTGGTCGCATCGGGCCAGAACAAGATTTCGAAAATCGTCGATCAGAAGCCCGAGGATTTTCTCGACGTCATGGATGCCAATGTCACGCAATCCTGGCTGATGGCGCGGGCCGCAGCGCGGCAGATGATCAAGCAGGGCCGCGGCGGCAAGATCATTTTGATGTCGTCGGCGCGCGGGCTGCTCGGCCATCCGGCCGGTTACAGCGCCTATTGCGCGTCAAAGTCGGCCGTTGACGGCATTACCAAAGCTCTCGGCTGCGAACTTGGCGCCAGCGGCATCACCGTCAATGCACTGGGGCCGACGGTTTTCCGCTCGCCGCTGACCGAATGGATGTTTGCCGATGACGAGCGCGGCAAAACGGTTCGCGCCGGCTTCCTGACCCGCGTGCCAAAGGGCCGCCTCGGCGAACCGGAAGACCTTGCCGGCCCGCTCCTGTTCCTCGCCTCGAAGGCATCCGATTTCTACACCGGCCACATCCTCTACGCCGACGGCGGCTACACGGCTGGCTGACAACTTTTCCCGGGCGCAGCGCAGCGCGAAGCGACGTGCGGCCGACCCGGGATCGTAACACTCACGGAATTCTGAACGATCCCGGAACAGCGGTGCACCACTTCGTGCTGCACCGCGTCCGGGAAAAGGGGACCGAATGAAAGACGCGGCTGAAGCAAAAATCGCCGTCATCGGCGCGGGCCTCATGGGCCACGGCATTGCGCAAGTGTTTGCGCTCGCCGGCCATGAGGTGACTATCACCGACGCGGTTACGGCAAGCCTTGACGCCGTGAAATCGCGTATCGCCGCCAATCTCTACGACCTCGGCGAAGACCAAAGCGCCGTCGAACGGGTGCGGCCCCGCGCCGCTCTCGCCGACGCCGTGCGCGACGCCGACTATGTGGTCGAGGCGGTGTCCGAGGATTTGGCGCTGAAGCAAAAACTGTTCGGCGAAATCGAACGCCACGTGCGCGCCGACACCATCCTCGCCAGCAACACTTCGGTGATCCCAATCACGGCGATCATGCAGGGACTTTCAAAGCGCGAGCGCGCGCTCGGCACGCACTGGTGGAATCCGCCGTTTCTGATTCCGCTCGTGGAGGTAATCGAAACGCAGTGGACCGCGCCGCAGGCGGTTAGCTGGACCATGAAACTGCATGAGACCGCCGGCAAGAAACCCGCGCATGTGAAAAAGGACGTGCCGGGCTTCATCGGCAACCGGCTTCAACATGCATTGTGGCGCGAGGCGATTTCGCTGGTCGAGAACGGCGTCTGCGATGCCGAAACGGTCGATGCCGTGGTGAAATCCTCGTTTGGTCTCCGGCTACCGGTGCTCGGCCCGCTCGAAAATGCCGACCTGATCGGCACCGATCTTACGCTGGCGATTCACAGCAGCGTGCTGAAGGAGATCGAGAGCCGGCCCGGAGCATCACCCTATCTGCAAAAGCTCGTCGCCGATGGCAAACTCGGCTTCAAATCCGGCGAAGGCTTTCGCAAATGGAGCCCGGATGAGCAGGCGGCGTTGCGCGCGAAGCTGGTGCAGCACCTGAAAGCGATACGGGACTAAGACGTCTACTCATCAAAGTGTACGCCAATGTGCGCTTTCGGAAATGACGGACGTCGGCTCATTCGATCACGTCATCGGCGATGGCAAGAAGTCCTGACGGCACCTCGATGTCGAGCGCTCGCGCCGTTTGCAGGTTAATGACAAGCTCGAATTTGGTCGACTGCACGACGGGTAGGTCGGCGGGCTTCGCGCCCTTGAGAATGCTACCGGTATATTGGCCGACTTGTGCAAACATATCTGCGACGTCGGTGCCGTAGCTCATCAGTCCGCCGGCCGCCACAATATCTCGGTTCCAATAACCCGCTGGAATTTTGTTGCGCGCTGTCAAGACGCCGAATTGCACAGCGCGTGTGGCGTAGAATATGTCAGGAACTACGAAAAGGGCATCGGCGTGCTCGCCCGCAATGTTAGCAAAGGCCCCGTCGATTTCGCCAATCGTTGCGGCTTTGAAGACTTGAATTTTCAAACCCATCTCGGGTGCAACGTCTTGCAGCTCGCGCAACGTGGTCTCAGCAGTTGCACCAGTCTCCGGATTGATGAGTACCGCAATACGAACGGCCTTCGGTATCAGATCGTGCAGCAAACGTAGCCGCTTGCCCGCCACCTCTGTTTGGAAATAATTGATTCCCGTCGCGTTGCCGCGGGGCCGGTCGAGGCTGGCAACAAGACCAAGCCGAACCGGGTCATCTGAAACACCGAAGACGATGGGGATCGTCGCTGTTGCAGCTTTCGCCGCCTGCGCAATCCTTGCGCTACCAGGGGTGGCTATTACCGCTACTTGTCGCCGCGCTAGATCAGCAATCAGTGACGGCAGACCATCGTATCGACCGTTTAGCCAGTGGTATTCGACCGTTACGTTTTGGCCGTCAACATAGCCCGCTTCGTTGAGACTTTTGCGAAACGCGGCGACATAACGTGCCGCAGCCTCCGGCGATCCTGGGTGGATAAACCCAATCACCGGTCGCGCCATCGCTTGGCCAGGTGCGGCCAGCGGCCAAGCCGCTACGCTGGCAACAGCCGCGATAAATTGCCGTCGTCTCATGAATAGTCCTCGGCCTAGGATTAAACACTAGCATACATGATGTATCGGGCGTTGCGGTCAGATCGCCCCTCATGTCGGCTTCGGGACCCTTCCCAGCCATCAACAACGCCCGATACTACAAGCAGCGCAACAATCTGTTATCGTTCGTGCTTGACCGCAAGCCTGGGGGACAACGTGGAAGCGTCCGGTTATCTCTACACAATCGCCGCTGCCGGCATGTCCTTCGCCGCCTTGTCAGTCCTGACAATGGTCGTGCGGCAAATACTCGGCGGGCAGATGACCAAGTTCGACACTTTCGTTGCGCGCACCTGGGTTCAACTGGGGTTCATGGTCACGTTCGGCTCAATCCTGCCGCCGCTGTTGGGATTATTCGAAGTCTCGACACCGATGGTTTGGCGGATTTCGAGTGGCTTGATGGCGTTTGTTCTCGGGTGGTGGGCGTTGACATTCCCCCGGCGCCGGCAGGCAACGAATTCAACGCGCTTGCCACTGCAGGTTATAATTTTCTCGGCGACTATGGATCTCACTGCGCTCGCACTCGCGGCGAATGCGATTGCATTGCCGGTCCAGCGCTTGCCGGGCGTTTATGCTGCATCGGTAACTGCGATACTTGTTTGTTCCGCGATGTTGTTCCTGTTCGCCTTCGCGCGTTGGTACGACGCGGAACTTTGAAATCTGACCTCGGGACGACGAAAACTACTTGATGAACGTGCCGTTGCGCAGCTCGGCGACCGCTTGGCGCAACTCAGCCTGCGTGTTCATCACGATCGGGCCATACCACGCGACCGGCTCTTCGATCGGCTTGCCGGACACGAGCAGAAAGCGGATGCCCTCGTCACCGGCTTGCACCGTGACCTCGTCGCCGGAGTCGAACAGTACCAGGGAACGATTGCCGGTCTGCTCGCGGATCAGAATCTCGTTCGCACCGTCGGTTTTTTCGGTCAGCACGCCGAACGGCTGCGAGGCCGCGCGGAAATCGCCGGAGCCTTCGAACACATAAGCGAAGGCGTGGCGCTCAAGCTCCACCGGCAGGGTTTTGCGCTTGCCGGGCGGCACCCAGACATCGAGATAGCGCGGGTCGGCGGCGACGCCCTCGACCGGACCGCGCTTGCCCCAGAAGTCGCCGCAGACGACGCGCACGCGGGTACCGTCGTCATCGGTGACGTCCGGAATTTCGGCGGCTTTGATGTCCTGGTAGCGCGGCGCCGTCATCTTCAGCGACGACGGCAGGTTGGCCCAGAGCTGGAAACCGTGCATGCGGCCCTGCGCATCACCCTGCGGCATTTCCTGATGCATGATGCCGCGGCCGGCGGTCATCCATTGTACGTCGCCGGAGCCCAGGTTGCCGCGATTGCCGAGGCTGTCGCCGTGTTCAACATTGCCGGCGAGCACGTAGGTGATGGTCTCGATGCCGCGGTGCGGATGCCAGGGAAAACCAGCACGGTATTCGTCCGGCCGGTCGTTGCGGAAATCGTCGAGCAGGAGGAACGGGTCAAACTCGCTGGTGTCGCCGAAGCCGAACGCACGGCGCAGATGCACGCCAGCACCCTCCATCGTCGGCTTCGATGAAACAATACTCTTCACGGGTCGGATAGACATGACACTGATCCTCGGCGGGGACGGCACCGATTTGTTACTGCGTAAGGTGGTCAACCGGAACGCCCTCGCAAGAAGGCACACGGTTGATACTGACTGTCCGATCCGTCCCGTCCAAAAGGCAAATTGGATCCCGCTTGCACGCTAACAGCCGGATCAGTCAGTTCTTTTCCTTTTCCGCCACCACGTCGTTAAACTTGGTGTAGTCGAGCTGGAAGCGGCCCGCGGAGGACACGCCGGTAATGTCACGATAGCGGTAACCCCAGCGGATATCCTCCGCGCCGTAGACGCGCCGGGCATAGAGCTGTTGTGCGGACGCGTCGTCGAGGCCGCTGACATTGAGCACCAGCGAAGCGTCAGTCTTGGCCATCTTCTCCGCGGTCATGCCGTGCAAGGGGCTTTCCGCGTCGATGGTGTGGAAGATCGTCCAGCTGAGCATGAAGATTGGATGTTCGCCGCGTTCCACTTTGAGTTCATGGAAGCGGCGGAACTGATCCCCCTCCATGCTTTTCTCGACGCGCAAGATCCAAAGCCGCACCCTGGCGCGTGAAATGGTGTTGTGCCGCGCATTGGCGATCCGGATCATCAGCGTGGGACAGCCATCACGCGTCGCCACGACAGGGTTCTCGGCGAACACGAAGCGGGCGCGCGGCCGAGAGAAGCGGGCAAACACCAGCCCGGTCAGCACCGCCAGGAAACACATGCCGGTAAAGATTTCGATGGTGGCGATGAGATGCCCGTAGTCGGTCTGCGGGTGCATGTCGCCGTAGCCGACCGTCGCCAGCGTCTCGATGGAGAAGTAGAACAGCTCGAGGAAGCGCTGGCTGCTAACATTGGCGATCGGATCGGTGCCGAACGAATAGAGCAATGCAAAGATGCCGTTCAATGCGATGAAGATGACCGCGGCCGCGCCGAAGAACACCGGCCAGTACATCGTCATCGAGCGGTGATAGAGGTCGGTCCAGAAACCCTGGTTTAAACCAAGCGTCTCGATCTCGCGATGACCGACGCGGATGAGATGCGACTTGTTGTTCCTGTGCTTTCGTCGCAGCTTGGCCAATGCAGTGAAACCCTGGGCGGCGAGTGCTCTTAAATTATACCGCCGCCTGCGCGGGCGCCTTGGTCTTCAGGCGGCTGAAGACTCGACGGGCATTGCCCTCGAAAATCTTCTGCCGGTCGGCATCGCTCAGTTTGGGTGCGTGGTCGACATAGCGCTTGGTGTCATCAAAATTGAAGCCGGTTTTTGGGTCGATGCCCTTGACCGCGCCGACCATCTCCGAGGCGAACAGGATGTTGTCGACCGGCACGACTTCGGCAAGGAGATTGATGCCGGGCTGATGATAAACGCAAGTGTCGAAGAAGATATTGTTCTTGATGATATCGACCAGTTCGGGCCGCCCGTTGTTCAGCGCCAGGCCGCGGAACCGGCCCCAGTGGAACGGCACCGCGCCGCCGCCATGCGGGATGATCAGCTTGAGCGTCGGGAAATCCTTGAACAGATCGGACAGGATCAACTGCATGAACGCCATGGTGTCGGCGTTGAGATAATATGATCCGGTCGTGTGCATCGCCGGATTGCAGCAGCCGGAGACGTGGATCATGGCCGGCACATCAAGCTCGACCATCTTCTCGTAGAACGGATACCACCACCTATCGGTCAGTGGCGGCGAATTGAAATAGCCCCCCGACGGATCGGGATTGAGATTGCAGCCGATGAAGCCGAGTTCCTTGATGCAGCGCTCAAGCTCGCCGATCGAATGCGCCGGTGGCACGCCCAGCGACTGCGGCAATTGGCAGACGCCGATAAAGTTTTGCGGATAGAGCGAGACCACGCGGGCGATCAGATCGTTGCAGATCTGTGACCATTCGAGGCTCATGCTTTCGTCGCCGACGTGATGGCCCATGCCGGACGCGCGTGGCGAGAAGATCGTCAGATTGGTGCCGCGTTCGCGCTGCAGCTTGAGCTGGTTCTGCTCGATGCTCTCGCGGATTTCGTCGTCGGACATTTTGAGTGACGCCCGCGACGGCATCGCCGCTTTGTCCTTGGCGCTGGCCGCCGCGGTCTGCTCCTTGCGGAACCGATGCAGGTCTTTGGGCTCGGTGGTGTAATGGCCGTGACAATCGATGATCATGACAACTTCGCTTCAGGGGTTTCGATGGCGCGATGCTAGGGCGCGGGACGGCATTGTCAAACCGTCCCCGAACCTTCGCGATTAGTAGCCGGCTTCGGCGCCGGTATTCGGCTCGGCACGCGTGTGCTACTATTTTTTAAAGCGGCATCCGACCGCCGTCCAGGGAGTGAAAAGCATCCATGCTTGCGTTGACGAGGTTGCTACCGCTGGCCGCGGCGATGGCGGCCGCCGTTCTTCCCACCCAGTCGCGCTCTGAAACGATCACCGTCACGCACTGGGGGTCGGCTTTTTATGGCGCCCCTTATGCGGTGGCGATGGAGAAGGGCTTTTTCAGGAAATACGGTGTCGACATCACCGGCGTGCTGACGTCGCAAGGCGGCGGCACCTCGGTACGCAACACCATGGCGGGCGATCTGCCTTTTGGCGAGGTGGCGCTTGCTGCGGCGGTCGAAGCTATCAACAACGGCGTGCCGCTGCGCATCATCGGCTCCGGCGCGCAAAGCATCGCCGACATTCTATGGACGGCGAAGAAGGGCTCGCCGCTGCACGCGATCGAGGATCTGGTCGGCAAGAAGGTCGCCTTTACCGCGCCTGGGTCGGTGACCAACATGCTGATCTTGATGTCGCTGAAGAAGAAGGCGATCGACCCCAAAGCGGTTCAACTGGTGCCGGCGGGCGGCATCGGCGCCAATGTTTCGGCGGTGCTGAATAACGCCGTCGACTCCGGCATGTGCGGCGAGCCGGTTTGGTCGGAGAACGAGGATAAATTGCAGCCGGTCTTCTGGCCCAAGGATATCCTGTCGTCCAACATGATGCAGACAGTCACCGTGACCACGGCCGACTACGCGAAGGAAGGCGCGGCCAAGTTGCGCGGCATTCTTGCCGGACGGCGCGACGGCGTGCGCTACATTGAAGATCACCCGGACGAAGCCGCCGACATCACCGCCAAGGCGTTCAACGGCGAGTCCGGTCTTTATCGCCGCGTATTCGCCCGCTACGTTGCCATCCATTATTGGTCGGAAGGTAAGTTCGACTACAATGGCATGAACCTCATGGTCGAGGGACTTCAGATCGTCGGCAAACAAAAAGGTCCCGTGGACTGGTCCAAGATGGTCGACGCCTCGTTTCTGCCCTCCGATCTGCAGAACTGACTTGCGCCTTGTGTCTTTGGGCGAGAAGTCCTTGGGCGACGGTCAAGCGTCGCACATCACCTTACAGAACGTTACCCGGGTCTATCCCGGGGACGCGCCGGTGCACGCATTAGGCCCGCTCGATCTCGATCTGGCGCGCGGCGAGTTTTTTTCCGTGGTAGGCCCGTCCGGCTGCGGCAAGTCCACGCTGCTGGATGTGCTGGCGGGGTTGAGCCCGCCAACGGCAGGCACAGTCAGTTTCGAAGGCAAACCGGTCGCAGGCGAGGTCCCCGACGGCATCGGCGTGGTGTTCCAGGAGGATGCGAGCCTTCCCTGGCTGACGGTACGCGACAACGTCGCCTTCGGGCTGCGGCGTCGCGGGACGGCGTCCGCCGAGATCGCGCGACGGGTGGCGTATGCGATCGGATTTATGGGGCTCGACGATTTCGCCGACGCGTATCCCGCGCGGCTTTCTGGCGGCATGCGACAGCGCGTCTGCATCGCGCGGACGCTCGTGCTGCAGCCGCGACTGATCCTGCTCGACGAGCCATTTGGTGCGCTGGATCAGCAAACACGCTTGCTGATGGGAGACGAACTGCTGCGACTGTGGCGGGAGACGGGCTCGACCATCTTGCTGATTACGCACGCGCTCGATGAGGCCGCGCTGTTGTCGGACCGGGTCGGCGTCATGTCGGCGCGCCCAGGGCGGTTCATCGATCTCGTCAGCACCGGCTGGGCGCGAGACCGTGACAGCCGCATCGCGTCTGATCCGGGCTTTGGTGCAGTCACCGCGCGGCTGTGGGCGGCGCTGCGGCCTGAATCCATGAAGGCAATGGGACGGCCGGACTCATGACGCGCGCTCACGCCATCCTCTGGACGCGCGTCGCATGGATCGTTGGGGCCATCGGACTCATCGAGCTGCTCTGCCGTTTCGGCGTGATCAATCCGCTCACTATGCTTGCGCCGAGCCAGATGGCGGTGGCGCTCGTGCAAATGATCGCCGCGGGAGAACTCACCGCTCCCGCAGCGCGCACCTTCGCGGAAGTCGGCGCAGCTTTTGCCGTCTCGGTTACAGCGGGTATCGCGATAGGGGCGCTACTGCATGCGCAACCGCGCGCGCGCCGCGCGCTCGATCCGCTGTTGGCAAGCTGGTATGCGGTGCCGTTTTTCGTGTTCTATCCGTTATTGGTGGCGCTGTTCGGTTTGAACGCGTTGCCCTTGATCGCCATCGGCGTGATCTTCGGCGCGCCCGCGATGATCCTGAGCACGCTCGCCGGTCTCGACCGCGTGCCGCGCGTGATGCGCAAGGTGGCGCGCGTGCACCGGCTGTCGCTGGTCCAGGAAACGTGCCTGATCACTTTGCCGAGCGCGGCGCCACATCTGTTCACCGGTTTGACGCTTGCGTTTGCCTATTCGTTCATCGGCATCATCGCCGGCGAGTTCATCCTCTCCAGCGGCGGACTGGGCTACGGCATCGCCTATGCCTATGAGAGTTTCGAGAACCGCACCATGTACGCCCTGATGCTGTTTGTGTTGCTGATCGCGATCGGCGTGAATGGCGCGTTCCATATGTGGGACGGTCGTCTAGCGCGACGCCGGGGGCGGACATGACCCGGCTGTTCGACTGGATCGTGATCGTTGCGGCGATTCTGGCGATCTGGCTCGGCCTCTATGCCTATGCGGGCGATGTCGCCATCACCCCGCCCTTGCGCACCTTCGCCTTTGCCGCGGAGCTGCTATCCCGACCCACTTTTTGGAACAATGTCGGCGCCACGATGGCGGCCTTCGCCATGGCGCTCGCGATCTCGGCGGTAGCGGGCGTGACGTTTGGTTTGATGCTGGGGATGCGCCGGTTCGCAGGCGAAGTCGCCGAGCCAATCCTGAGTTCGCTTTACACTATTCCCAAAGTGACGCTGTATCCACTGATGCTGTTGATCTTCGGCCTTGGCATGTCGGCCAAGGTGGCGTTCGGCGTCATTCACGGCATGATCCCGGTGATGCTGTTCACCATGGCTGCGGTCAAGAATCTCGAACCGGTCCTGCTGCGCACCGCGCGCGTGCTGCGCTTGAGCCGAACCCAGACGGCGCTCGGCGTGGTGGCGCCGGCGCTGATGCCGGAAATCATCACCGGGCTGCGGGTCGGTTTCGCCTTGACCCTTCTCGGCGTGCTGATCGGCGAGATGTTTGCGTCACAGCGCGGCCTCGGCTTTCTCATTATCAACGGCATTAACGTCCACGACGTGCGCATGACGACGGCCGTGACGCTGATGGTCGTGGTGTTCGCGGTCGCCGCCAACAGCCTGATGCTGGCGCTCGATCGGCGCGCACACTATTTCGCCTGACTAAAACGAACACCCGGCGCGCGACTAATTGTCAGTGCGCGTTCTTGCGGTGGTCCGCCGGCTTCTTTCATGCCAAGATCGCTTGCCGCCCGCCGCGTGTGCATGAGCCAACAGGAGCGCTATGTCGGTACAGACGATCAGCAGTCGGCACCACCCGGTCCTCAACGTAAGCCCCGCGCCAAGCGCCGCGCTCGCGCACATTCCGGGCGACGACGGCTGGCCGGTTGTCGGTCACACGTTCGCGCTCCTGGCCGATCCAAAGGGATTCGTCGAACGGCGCGCCAAGCGCTACGGGCCGGTGTATCGCAGCCGCGCATTCGGCCACGCCAATGTTTCGCTGCTGGGACCCGAAGCCAACGAACTCGTGCTGCTCGACAGCCAGAAATTGTTCTCGTCCAGCCTTGGCTGGGGCACTCTGCTCGAACGAGTGTTTCCGCGCGGGCTGATGTTGCTGGACTTCGACGAACACCGCCTGCACCGGCGTGCGCTGTCGGTCGCGTTCAAATCAGGGCCAATGCAATCGTATCTCAGCGAGCTCAACACCGGGATCGCGAGCGGACTGGCGCGATGGCCGCAGGAGCGCGAGTTCAAATTCTACCCGGCGATCAAACAGCTCACGCTCGATCTTGCGGCGACTTCGTTCCTGGGCGGCGAACTCGGCCCGGAGCTTGAGGCGGTCAAGCGCGCGTTCATCGCGATGGTCGCGGCCTCGATCGCGGTCCTCCGGAAACCACTGCCGGGCACCAAGATGGGCCGCGGCGTGCGCGGACGCGCGCGCATCGTCGATTATTTCAGCCGGCAGATTCCGCTCCGGCGCGAGCGCAATGGCGAGGATTTATTTTCTCATCTGTGCCGCGCGACCTGGGATGACGGCTCGCTGCTTTCGACCGACGACATCGTCGACCACATGAGCTTTCTGATGATGGCGGCGCATGACACGATGACCTCGTCGCTCACCTCGTTCGTCTATCGGCTGGCGGCAAATCCCGACTGGCAGGACAAGGTGCGCGACGAGCAGCATGGACTTGGCCTTGCGCCCGAGCGGCCGCTGCCGTTCGATCGCCTCGATGATCTCGCGCTCACTGAAATGGCGTTCAAGGAAGCAATGCGGCTGGCGCCCCCAGTGCCGTCGCTGCCGCGGCGGGCCGTCCGCGATCTGGAATTCCGGGGCTTTGCCATCCCGGCCGGCACGGGCGTCAACATCAATCCGCTCTACACGCACTACATGCCGGAGATTTGGCCCGATCCGGAACGCTACGATCCGACGCGTTTCGACATCGAGGCATCGCGCGGCCGGCACAAATACGCTTTCGTTCCATTCGGCGGCGGAGCGCACATGTGCCTCGGGTTAAATTTCGCGTACATGCAGGCGAAATGCTTCACGTGGCATTTTCTCAACCGCTTTCGGGTGTCGATCGCTGCCGGGCTATCATCCCGACTGGCGTATGTGGCCGATCCCCTACCCGCGCGACGGCCTTGCGGTGACGCTCAGCCGCGTTTGAACCGGCGGGCGCGCCAAGTCTTGTGAAAATTTAAGTCTTGTGAAAATTCAAGGCCCGTAAAATTCCAGCCTCGTAAAAAATCCAGCCGCTACACTACCCTGCATTCACCGACGCTCCTATAAGGGCGGTCGAAATTACGGGAGAGAAGACATGGCTGAGCTACCGCGCCTTAACGGCATCATCCGCGCGCTCGAAGCGGGGCAGCACGCGCTGACATGCTTTGCGCCGGCCGAGATCACCAGCGCCGTGGCGACGGCGACGTCGAAATTCGACGGCTGCGTGTTTGAAATGGAGCATCAGCCGTGGGACGGACGGCTGCTGCGCGACTGCCTGCAATACATGCTCAACCGCGCGCAGATCGCCAAAGCCGCTTCCGTGGTGCCGGGCGTGACGCCACTGGCGCGTGTGCCGGTGAACGGCGTGGAGATGGCGCAGTGGCAGGCCAAGCAGGCGCTCGACATGGGCTGCTACGGCATCGTGTTCCCGCACATCTCGACAGTCGAGGAGGCGGCCAACGCGGTCGGCGCCTGCCGTTATCCGCGGCTCGGCGATGCTTCTTTCTTTCACCCGCCCGGCATCCGCGGCGACGGGCCAACGACGGCGGCGCGCTATTGGGGCCTCACCCAGCAGGAGTATTATCAGAAGGCCGACGTGTGGCCGCTCAATCCGCAGGGCGAGATTTTCTGCATCCTGCAAATGGAGGACACGCGCGGCATCGAGAACCTCGACGACATCCTCAAGAACGTGCCAGGCATCGGCTGCATTCTGATCGGCGAGGGCGACCTGTCACAGGAGTTGGGCTATCCGCGGCAGTACGAGCACAAGGTCGTCCTCGAATGGATGAAGCGCGTGGTCGATACCTGCAAGAAGCACAATATTGTGGTCGGTCACCCGCATGTCGAAGCCGGCAATGCTGAGCGCATCGTTAAGGAGGGCTATCGCTTCCTGATGTGCGCGCCGGTGCAGAGCTTCGGTCACCTCGAAGCGGCGCGAAAGCATACCGGGCGGGCTTAGGACGCGCACTCATATACGCGCTGGCAATGTCTGGTTTTGGGGGAAACAGCAGACATCACAAATTCGAGCGGCCATGTCTTTCCGTGACCCTGAACGGACTCTGGGCACCGCCAATTGCCGCATTGCGAAAGGCTTACTCGATCACCTCGTCGTCTCGGGCGAGCATCGACTGCGGAAGCTGGCTGCCGCGCAAAGCGCTGCGGCGACGGCTAACTGCCATTCGTCATGGCAAATTCTTGAAGTACAAATCCATGCTGACCTTATAGCTTAGACGCCTCAAGCAATTCCTACTCAAGAGGGAGTGTGACGTCGCACCTCGTATCCGAGTTCTTTCAGCTTTTGCTCGATCATTTTTGTTTTCCAAGGAAACACGCTAAAGACAATGGGATGCGTCAGTGCTGCGTCATCCGCGCCAATCTTCCACTGCCCCGATAGCCCCGTTTTTTGGATGATCAACCCAGCGTCAGCTCTTTCCCAGGCATAATTCCCGAAAGGAGTTTGAAGTCTGAGCGTTTCTCGGGATGCAGACAGTTTGGCAAAGGGCCAGGTGGCGCCTTTTCCGCTGAACATTGCGTCCACCACAGCATCGCCAAATCTCACCCCGCCGAGCAATTGCAGCTCCGCTCGATCATCCTTGTCATAAAGAAACGACTTCGCGAAATATTGGAGGCAGGCGCCGGCGAATAAGACTATTGAAGCACCAGCAAATCCGATTACGACCTCATTGAGGTTCTTAGGGAACGCCAGCATCTGAACGCCATAGAGCATGAGCATAAATAAGGCGGTTAATACAAACGTCAGCAGCAAGACAAATACCGCCTTGAGATATGAAAAAATATGCATGCAACGCTCCGCTATTGTGGTCTTGCCGCGCAAGTTTGTGACTGAATTCTTGAGAACGGCTGTAGACGGGTGAGCGTCATGATTAAAGCTCAGCCGGGCATCAGTGTAAGTGTGTCGCCGATCATGTTGCAGTGCAGGAGGCCGGTTCTGGCCCTTAACGTCACCTGCTGCGATGCACTGTTAACTGCCTTGGCGCCCACGATAATTAGGATAGCCCTGGTCCCATCGGGGGCGAAATTTGATCGCAAGCCGGGAACGCCGTCGTCACCCGCGCGCGCGGGACCTTCCGCAGCGCCGATGAAGGATATCAAACAAGCTGTTTCTCTGCCCAAAGTCGTGGTGAAGAATGAGCGTTGTCCCGTTGCACACGGCATTGATGCCCATGATGCTGCCGGCCGGCATTTCGAGTTGTTCCTTGCCGTTGCAGACAAAGACGATAGTCTGGCGAAACGTAATGCTGTTGCCTTCCACGGTCACCGCACCGCACGGGAACGGCGCAATCGGCGACAGCGAATATCGCCGTCCTTGAGCGGCAGCGTGCGGGCCGATGCAAACTAGAAACGCGGCACCTATCAGCAAGAGAGAGCCAACGCTTCTAATCATTGCGACCCTCCTCAAGTGATTAGAGCGCGCCGAGACCGCCCCTCTCCTCGATGAAACTTGCGATCTCGTCGACGCCTTTGCCGGCGCGGAGGTTCGTAAACACGAACGGCCGCGCGCCGCGCATGCGTTTGGACTCGCGCTCCATCGTTTCCAGCGACGCGCCGACATAAGGCGCAAGATCGATTTTGTTGATCACCAACAAGTCCGAGCGGGTGATGCCCGGTCCGCCTTTTGAGGGAATTTTGTCACCGGCGGCGACGTCGATGACGTAGATCGTGAGATCGGCCAGCTCGGGCGAAAACGTCGCGGCCAGATTGTCGCCGCCGGATTCGATCAGCACCAGATCGAGGCCTGGGAATTTCTGCCGCATGTCGGCAATCGCCGCGAGGTTGGCAGAGGCGTCTTCGCGGATCGCGGTGTGCGGGCAGCCGCCAGTTTCGACGCCGGCGATGCGGTCGGGCACCAGCGCGCCAGAACGCACCAGATATTCGGCGTCCCATTTGGTGTAAATGTCGTTGGTGATGGCGGCGATCTCATAACGATCGCGCAGCCGCTTGCATAGTAAGTCCATCAGCGCCGTTTTGCCGGAGCCGACCGGACCGCCGACACCAACGCGCAAGGGACCGTGGGCATGAGTCATTGTTCTCTCTCAGCTTCTGAACAGCCGGGTGTATTGTGTCTCGTGCCGCATGCCGGCGATGTCGGCGCGTAACGCGCAAGTGGCAACGTCTTCCAGCGGCGTCGCCAGCGCCCGCTTTGCGGTCGCGGCAATGACCGGTTCGAGTGCTGCGAGCACACGCTGGCCGTCGGTCTGGCCGAGCGGAACAAGCCGCACGCCGGCGGAGATCCAGTTAGCCGCGAGCGCATGCAGAAAACCATGCAAGGCCATTTCGCAGGCAATACCATGGCCGGCACAGGCGACGCCGACGGCGATTGGCAGCGCGACCGGCCCATCCCAAACAGCGGCAAAACGCGGCAGCGCCGGACAGGACCATGCCGCGCGCGTCACTTCGAGGAAGGCGCGTCCCTGCGCCGTCGTTTCCAGAAACCGCTCCTTCGAAGGAACAAAGGCGGCGGCGAGTTCGGCCGCCGCTCGCAGCGATGCATCATCGTCGGCTGCGACCGCACGATGGGCGTGAACAAAGAAAACCGCATCGGAAAAACCGCCGCCTTCGCTCATCATCACCTCGAGCCATGCCCGCAGCGTCGCGGCATCTTCGATGTCGCCAGCTTCAACCGCCCATTCGATACCGCCCGAATAGGAGAACGCGCCGACCGGATAAGCCGGCGACAACCAGGCCATCAGGCGAAAGAGCGCCGTGGAATCAAGCGCATCCTCCCCCGTGGAGCGCAGCGGAACGGGGGAGGGTGACCGTGCGGAGCACGGTGGAGGAGGCGTGCTGCTATGAGGTGAATCCTGTTCGCCGACGCCCTCTCCACCACGCTTGGCGCGGTCCCCCTCCCCCGCTTTGCGCGGGCGGAAAGTCGACCGGGCCTTAGTCATGATCGTGGCCGTGATGATCGTGACTATGGCCGTGGTGGTCGTAGGCGCCATGCTCCGGATCGAACGGCGCTTCGAGCGGCGTGAGCCGTGCGCCAAGCCCGCGCAGCATGTCTTCGATCACGTGATCGCGCCGGAGGCGCAGCCGGTCGCCGACGATCTGAACGTCGATGTGGCGATTGCCGATGTGCCAGGCGAGCCGCGCCAGCTCGTTCGCATTCGCCGCCGCAATCTCGATCAGCGCCTCGGCACGGCCGATAATCCGCACGATCCCGCCGTCATCGAGCACGACGCCGTCGCCGTCGCGCAAGGCCGTGGCTTGCGGCAGATCGAGCAAAAACCGCGTGCCGCCCTCGCCGTTGAGGACGACGCGGCGGCGGTGCCGCTCGTGAGCATCGAGCGTCACGGAATCGATAGCGCTCGCGGCATCCCAACGGCCGGCGGCTCTGACTTCGTGCGCACGCTTCATGCCTGAAACCTCACCCGGTTTTAGCGCAAGAGCCATGCCGTCCGAAAGCCGGATACATGCAGCACTGGGTGTTGGACGCCACGGCCGAGACCGATAAGGTGACGCCCGCAAAAAAGGGGGGAATTCCCGGCATGAGTGTAAAGGGCAAGGCCTATATCGCCGGCGCCTTCGAGCATCCGACACGGCACGCGCCGGATAAGACCGTGGCCCAGCTTCACGCCGAGGTGGCGATTGGCGCGGTCAAGGATGCCGGCCTGACGCTCAAGGACGTGGACGGTTATTTCTGCTCCGGCGATGCGCCCGGCCCGGGGCCCGCCTCGATGATCGAATACATGAACCTGAAAGTCCGCCACGCCGAGTCCACCGAGCTCGGCGGCACGTCTTACGTGACGCTCGCCTCGCATGCCGCCGAAGCGATCGCCGCAGGCAAGTGCGACGTGGCTCTGATCACGCTCGCCGGGCGGCCGCGCAGCGAGGGCATGGCGACCGGCACCGCGCCCCGCGCCCGCCCGGTAGATCAGCCCGAGGCGGGCTTTGAGGTGTCTTACGCCATCACCACCGCCAACGGCTATGGCATGTGCGCGATGCGGCACATGTACGAATACGGCACCACCAGCGAGCAGCTCGCCTGGGTCAAGGTCGCCGCTTCCCATCACGCGCAGCACAATCCGCGCGCCATGTTGCGCGAGGTCGTGACCGTCGAGGAGGTGGTGAACTCGCCGCTGATCGCCGATCCGCTGCACCGGCTGGATTGCTGTGTCATCAGCGATGGCGGCGGCGCGCTGATCCTGGTGCGGCCGGAGATCGCCAAGAAACTGAAGCGGCCGTTGGTGAAGATCATCGGCGCCGGCGAAGCGGTGAAGCACCTCGCCGGCGGCGCCTTCGATCTCACCACGTCGGGCGCCGCACGTTCCGGGCCGATCGCGTTTGCCGAAGCCGGCATCACGCCCGCCGACATCAAATACGCCTCGATCTACGACAGCTTCACCATCACCGTGGTGATGCAGCTTGAAGACCTCGGGTTTTGCGCCAAGGGCGCCGGCGGGAAATTCGTCGCCGACGGCAATCTGATTTCGGGCACCGGCAAGCTTCCGTTCAACACCGACGGCGGCGGCCTGTGCAACAATCATCCGGCAAACCGCGGCAGCATGACCAAAGTGATCGAAGCAGTGCGGCAGCTGCGCGGCGAGGCGCATCCGGCCGTGCAGGTCAAGAATTGCGATCTGGCGCTGGCGCAGGGGACAGGCTTTCAGCTCGCCACACGCCACGGCAGCGCTACTTTGATCATGGAACGGGAGTAAGGCGATGACGCGCAAGCTCATGTCGCCGGTCGTCAACTCTGAAACCAAGGCCTTCTTCAACGCCGCGCGCGAAGGCCGTTTCATGATTCCGGTGTGCACGGCATGCGGCAAAGCGCATTGGTATCCACGCGCTATCTGCCCGTTTTGCTCAAGCGACAATGTCGAATGGCGCGAAGCCTCGGGCAAAGGCACGATCTACACATTCAGCGTCATGCGCCGGGTCAAAGAGCCCTACGTGATCGCCCACGTCACGCTGGCTGAGGGTCCGACCATGCTCACCAACATCGTCGACTGCGATTTCGATACGGTACGCATCGGCCAGTCGGTCACGGTGAAGTTTGAGGAAACCGAGGACGGTCCGCCGGTGCCGATGTTCAAGCCGGCGTGAACCGCCCGCGTGCGACGACCGCGTCAACGGACGCGAATGGCGCGATCACTCCGGTGGCGGTGAGTTTATGTTTGTCGCGTGCGATGCAGCCGCACGATTTCCTGCGCGGTGGCGGATTGCAGACGGTTGAAGCGCGCCAGCCGCTGCGCGATCTCTCCTTGGGCGAGGAAGCCCTTTTTGGCGCGCAGCAAAAGAATGTCGTTTACCGTAGGCTGCGATAAGCCAATCGCCTTGGCGACGGCCACCAGGTTTTCCGATTGGTCGCGCGTCATCGACCGCTCGATGAATTGGAGCGGCAGATTGGACATGACCGCCAACACGACAACAACCTGTTCGAAGGCGCCGGCCTGTGCAAACGACGCCAATACGCGCTCGTCGAGTTTCCCGAACTGCTTCAGGGTCTGGATCGACGCCATGGCCGCGGTGTAGTCGAACGTCGGCGAAACCATTCTTGCTTCGACGCGACCTGCCGCCTCTGCAACCATTCGGCGGATTTCCGCTTTTGCCCGCGGATGCGCGACTTCGAGTTTTGCGCGGACGGCCGACGACGCTTTCGCAATCAGTGCGCTGAGCGAAGGCGCGGGAATTTCAGGCCGCGAGCCGACCAGGTCGACAAGCATATCGTCGCCCTCGGATCGCCGGACCAGCGTCGAAAACCCATTGTCGGAAATGCTGGCGCCGAAGTTGTCGACGGTGTTGATCAAGACCTCGCGATCGCCGCGTTCGACCAGCACGTCGGTCACCAGCTCGTTTAGCGATGCACGGTGCGAGATCGCGAGCAGATGACCCTGCCCTTTTATCCGCGCGATTTCGACAAGGGTCTTATCATCGAGCTGCGCAGCCTGGGTCAGCACCGGCCCGGCTACCGTCACCGCGTCGTCGAATGCCAGAGCGCGAATGATCTGCGGCGGCGAGTTTCGAACAGGCGCAAGGCGTCTGGCGAGCAATTCCCGGGCGGATTGCTCGATTTCGTTTGCGAGCCGGCCAAGGACATCGTCGAATATCGAAATGTCCTCACCGGACAACTGATCCGACCCATCGATGAACAGATCAGTCATCTTGCGCAGCATTTCGCTGCGCCGGGCATGCGACGCCCTGGTTATGGGACCTTCGATTTCGTCGATAAAAGCGAGTTGCGCGGTCATCGCTGCCCCAATCCGCGACCATTTAAGGGACCGATGGCGCCGCGAATGGCCGATTCGCAACGCGCCGTTGCATCATGGTGCTATCGGGTAAAGCAAAGATTGAGGGTCAAGACGCGCGCTGGCCCTTAGGTTAAGGACACGTCGTGCTTTCAAAACCGGCGCGGTTCCGGGTAGATTATTGAGACAGCGCAAGGAGTTGACTTGATGCGGTTTGGTCCTTGTGGTCGGTCAGAATGCTCTCGGCCGAGCCAAATGCCGATGCGTCAGGCCTCGGCCGTTCGTCCTGCGAGGCTAGCGGGTCTCGTCATGGGATCCGTGGCATGGGGGCGGCACCGTCGGCTGGTACTTCAAGGTGAAGGAAATCAATGATCAACAAAATCGTACAGACCATGGCCGAAGCGATGGAGGGAATCCGCGACGGTTCGGTGGTGCTGCTCGGCGGCTTCGGCAGCATCGGCCAGCCAAATGCGCTGATCTACGGCCTGATCGAGCAGGGCGCCAAGGAGCTGACCGTGGTCGCCAACAATGCCGGCGTCGGTCACGTCGGCCTAGCGCGACTGATGGAAGTCGGCCGCGTCCGCAAGATCGTCTGCTCATATCCCCGCACCACCGATCCCGTGGTGTTCGAGGAGCTATATCGCGCCGGCCGCATCGAGCTTGAAGTCATGCCGCAGGGCACGATGGCGGAGCGCATGCGCGCCGCGGGCGCTGGCATAGCGGCGTTCTACACGCCAACCTCGGTCGGCACCAAACTCGCCGAGGGCAAGGAGGTCCGCGAGTTTCACGGCCGGCGATATGTGCTTGAGGAAGCGTTTTTCGGCGACGTGGCGCTGATCGAAGCCTGGGAAGCCGACCGTTGGGCCAATCTGACCTACAACTCATCCGCCAGGAACTTCAATCCAGTGATGGCGACGGCGGCGAAGTTGACCATCGCCCAGGCGCAGCACATTGTCGACCTGGGTGGGCTCGATCCGGAGAAAATCGCCACGCCCGGGATCTACGTCGATCGCGTCGTCCACGTACCCTATGGCGAACCAACGATCACGTGAGGAGGCTGAACATGAACGTGCATGCGAACGTTTTGGCCGCCTGCAAGCCATGGACGCGGGAGGAAATAGCCGCGCGGGCCGCCCACGACATCCCGGAAGGCTTTTACGTCAATCTCGGCATCGGCATTCCGGTGCTGCTCGCGAATTATGTGCCGCCCGAACGTGAAGTTATTTTGCAATCGGAAAACGGCGTCCTTGGCATGGGACCGACGCCGGAGCCGGACAAGATCAATCGCTGGCTGATCAACGCCAGCAAGAAATACGTGACGCTGGTGCCAGGCGGTTCTTACATGCACCACGCCGACAGTTTCGCCGTCATCCGCGGCGGACACCTCGACCTCTGCGTGCTCGGCGCCTTTCAGGTGGCGGAGAACGGCGATTTTGCCAACTGGTCGATGTCGGACACCGACATGCCGTCGGTCGGCGGCGCCATGGACTTGGCGGCGGGCGCCAAAGCCGTTTGGCTGTTGATGGAGCACACCGCCAAGAACGGCGCGAGCAAGCTGATGCGGCGGTGCACCTATCCGCTCACGGCGCTCGGTGCGGCCAAACGCGTTTACACCAATCTCGCCGTGCTCGACATTACCGCCGACGGCTTCGTCGTCCGCGACATGGTGCCGGGGCTGACCTTCGAGGCATTACAGGACGTCACGGACGCGCCGCTGCACCGCGCGAATTGATATTTTTTAGCGACTGCCTGCCTTAAGCGAGGCGATCTACCGCAACGTGAGAGCTGGAATTTTTTTATTGAGCTGACGCCGGTGCGGGCGCGGGCGTCGGCTTCGCTGCCGGATCGGCCTTGGCAGCTTTGTTCGGCTTTTTCTTCTGCGTCCCGGCCGCGGGCTTGGACTCCAGTTCTGGAGGCGGCGTTGTTGCCAGCGTCGACGACGACGTTGGCGTCCATTTGGCCCTCGGCTTGTTCCCGTCAGTGGCCTTCGGGTCCGCGCTTTTCCCACGGGTCGAATTGGTGTCGGTGGCTTCCTCTTCCGCCGGCTTGGCTGCGGTCTTGCTCTCAGTCTTGCCGCCTTTTTTCTTATGATGCGGAGTCGCCTCCTCGATCGCACTCAGCGCCGCGATCTGGGACGGCGTACGGGTCGGTCCAGTATAAACAACGATCGGTGGCGCGGCACTCTGATCGGAGAGCAGCGCCGCACCCTTGGGCGTCGGCGCCCGCAGGCTCGAGAGCAACACCGAGAATGGTGTGCCGGCTTCGACGCCGAGATCCTCACTTCCCGCCCCCTCTTCCTCTTCCACCGCCGGCTTCTTGCGATGCGACCCGCATATTTCTTCATGCAGATTAGGCGGAGCGGCATCGATTGGCGCAAGTGACTCGACAGTTCCAAGCGACGACGTGAGCCATGACAGACCATCCCGCGTGAAGCCGGCTTCGAGCAGTTCCGCCGCCTTCACCGCGCGCGCCGGCGACGACGGCGCGCCAAGCACCACGGCAATCAGCCGCTTGCCGTTGCGGGTGGCGGAAGCAACGACGTTGTATCCGGAGGCGCAGATGAAACCGGTCTTCATACCGTCGATGCCGGGATAGCGCCCGATCAGCGAGTTGGTGTTGCGCATCACGCGCCTGCCGAATTTGATCGCCGGGATGTGCCAGTAGGAATCGTATTCTGAAAAATCGTGAATGAGTGCGCGCGCCAGAATGGCGAGGTCGCGCGCCGAGGTGATCTGACCATCGGCGGGCAAGCCGTTTGGATTGACGAAATTCGATTCGGTCATGCCGAGCGCGTGCGCGGTGCGGGTCATGTCGTCGGCGAAATTCTCGATCGAGCCGTCGACGCCTTCGGCGAGCACGACCGCCATGTCGTTGGCTGAATGCACCAGCAGCATCTTCAGCGCGTTGTCGACCGTTACCTGTGTGCCCGGCGGAAAACCCATCTTGCTCGGCGCTTGCGCCGCGGCGTTGTGCGAGACCGTGAACAACGTGTCCATGGTGATGCGCTGCTGCTTCACCGCGCGCAAAGTGAGGTAAGTGGTCATCAGCTTGGTCACGGACGCCGGATACCAGGGGTAACTCGCATTCTCGGCGCGGAGCACTTTGCCGGTATCGGCCTCAATGAGGATCGACGCGCCCGCGCGGGCCGGGACCGATGGCAAGGCTAAGGTACACAATGGGCTGAGAGCGAAAGCCAGCGTCAGCACTCGAAACGTCTGCGATTGATTCACGCGTCGCCGTCCGCTCGGTTGGTCGGGCCCCGAAGTCGTCTCAGGCTTAAGCCGAGGGCCGACACAGGGGCCGCGAAATGTTCACAAAAGGTTCCCGAAGCCCAGTTAGCGAACCATCTATCACCAACTATCTAACCTCAAGAACCGCTCGAACGCAAAGGTGAATCCCTATATATCATCAAGCGGCAACTCACGAATTGACGCCAAAAAGTCCGTCGCGATTCACCACCACGCTAAAGCCCAAGAAAAAGCGACCAAAGTTCGGCAAAAGAGCTAACACGAGACCCGAAGGGAGCATTTATGACCGCGTGCATTGTGGGCTGGGCGCATACGCCTTTCGGCAAGCTGACTGGCGAAACGGTCGAAAGCCTCATCGTCAAGGTAGCGGGCGAGGCGCTGACCGATGCCGGGATCGAGCCGCGCGATGTCGATGAGATCGTGCTCGGCCACTTCAACGCCGGTTTCTCGGCGCAGGATTTCACCGCATCGCTGGTGCTGCAGGCTTCGCCCGACATGCGCTTCAAGCGCGCGACGCGCGTGGAGAATGCCTGCGCTACCGGTTCCGCCGCGGTGCATCAGGGACTGAAAGCCATCGCGGCCAAATCCGCGCGCATCGTGCTGGTCGTCGGCGTTGAGCAAATGACCACAACTCCTGCCGCTGAAATCGGCCGCAACCTTTTGAAAGCATCCTATGTTCGTGAGGAGGCCGACATCGAGGGTGGCTTCGCCGGGGTTTTCGGCCAGATTGCCGGGCGCTATTTCCAGCGCTGGGGCGACCAGTCCGATGCGCTCGCCCAAATCGCCGCCAAGAACCACAAGAACGGCGTCGGCAATCCTTACGCCCAGATCCGCAAAGACCTTGGCTACGAATTCTGTCGCACCGAAAGCGACAAGAATCCGCGCGTCGCGGGGCCGCTCAAGCGCACCGATTGCTCGCTCGTCTCCGACGGCGCTGCAGCTTTGGTGCTCACCGATGTCGAGACCGCACTGAAGCTTGGCAAGGCGATCGTGTTCCGCGCTGCCGAGCACGTGCAGGATTTCCTGCCGATGTCGCGCCGCGACATTCTCAAATTTGAAGGCTGTGCTGTCGCATGGCAGCGCGCACTCAGCGAAGCCGGCATCGGGCTTCACGATCTTTCCTTCGCCGAGGTCCACGACTGCTTCACCATCGCCGAGTTGATCGAATATGAAGCGATGGGTCTGGTGCCGGAAGGACAAGGCGCGCGCGCAATCGCCGGGGGGACTGTCGCCAAAGACGGCAAGCTGCCGATCAATCCGTCCGGCGGGCTCAAAGCCAAGGGCCATCCGATCGGCGCCACCGGCGTCTCCATGCACGCCATCACCGCGATGCAGCTCACCGGGACCGCCGGCGATATGCAGGTCAAGGACGCCCGGCTCGGCGGCATCTTCAATATGGGCGGTGCCGCGGTCGCCAATTACGTCAGCATTCTGGAACGACTGCGCTAATCGTCATTGCGAGCGAAGCGAAGCAATCCAGTCCAACCGCGAAGTCTGGATTGCTTCGTCGCTTCGCTTCTCGCAATGACGAGTTCGATGCCTTTATTTTTCACGACGGTTCCGCATCTGCGGTCATCGGCGCGAACTGCGCGTTCACCAGTTCGGCAAAGTGCCCGCCGCCTTGCACGAGTTCGTCGTAAGTCCCCGTCTCGACGATATGGCCGTTGTCGAACACGAGAATGCGTGTCGCACTGCGGACCGTGGCGAGCCGGTGGGCGATGACGAAGGTGGTGCGCCCTTTCATGACCTCATCGAGGGCTTGAGAAACCCGCGCCTCAGTCACCGGATCGAGCGCGCTGGTGGCTTCGTCGAGAATGAGGATCGGCGGGTCCTTTAGCAGTGCGCGGGCGATAGCGAGACGCTGGCGCTCGCCGCCGGAGAGAAGCCGGCCGCGCTCGCCGATCCGCGCTTCAAAGCCTTCCGGTTTTCGGTCGACGAAATCGAGCGCCTGGGCGCGCGCCGCGGCCTCGCGCATCTCAGCGTCGGTCGCATCCGGCTTGCCAACGCGCAGATTTTCGGCGATCGAACGGTTGAACAGCAGCGTTTCCTGAAACACCACGCCGATGTTGCGACGCAAGCCCGTAAGGGTCAGTCCGCGGATGTCCATGCCATCGACGGTGATGAAGCCGGCTTGCGGATCGAAGGTGCGATGCAGAAGCGCGAGCGCCGTCGATTTGCCGCTGCCGGTCGGCCCGACCAGCGCAACGCGATCGCCCGGCAGCGCCGTGAAGCTTAAGTCCGTGACGGCGGGACGCTTGCCATCGTAGGAAAACGACACGCTCTTGAATTCGACCAGACCGCGCAAGCGCCCGGGATCGATCGCGTCGGGCCGGTCGCGCACCGCCGGGACGGTGTCGATCACGCTAAAAAATTCGGCGAGTTTCGGCGCGTCCATGAACAGGCGGTTGGCGAAGCCGACCACCTGCTCGAGCCGGCTGATCAGGAGCGCAGCGATCGCCATGAAGCTGACGATCTGGCCGACTGACGCCAGACCGATGAGCTTGAGATAAGTGCCGGCCAGAAGGATCGTGAGCAAGGCGAGCGTGGTCGCGGTGCGCGTCAATACTGCGGCCACCGCCCACCACGACAGCACCGGCATTTGCGCGCGCAGGAGCGAGTTCACCAGGCCCTTCAGCGCCGAGACTTCAAGTTCGATACGGGCGAAGCTCTGCACCACGGCGACATTGCCGAGCGTGTCGGCGGCGTTCTCGGCAAGATCGGAGTAATGCCGCTCCACCGCGCGCTGCATCGCGTCGGCCCGGTGCATGACCAGCACCGTCACTGCCGTGAACACGGCGCAGAGTCCGAGCAACGGCAGCGCCAATCGCCAATTCAAAATCAGCGACGTCGGCAGCAGCACGACGATGAAGACGAAGGCGGCAAAATGCTCGCGGAAGAACGAAACCCACAGCCACCACAGCGTATCCGTGCCAGTGAGCATGATCTTTAGTTGCCGGCCGGAATGCGCACCGGAATGGTAAGCGAGCGGCAATTGCAGCACGTGCTCGAAGAAGTCGGCGAGAACGAGGTTGCGGCGCCGGTGCGCGAGGCGATCGGCGAACCATGCCACCAGCGCGGCAGCAACGATGATGAACAGGCCGAAGCCAACCCATGCGCCGACCAGCGACGCGAGCACGTGCGCGGCAGGCCATATGCCGGACGGAAGCGTGCCGGACAACGCATCGATGATGTGGCCGAACAGCACCGGCTCGACAAACTGCGCCACCGCCAGCGCGATATTGGCAAGCGCCAGCGTAATGGCGAGTTGAACTTCCGGTTTGAGAAGCCCGAGCAGGCGCAGATAGATGCGTAGAAACGACATGAGTGCCGCAGTCACATGCGTTGATAATGCGGCTTCGATCTACGCCATGCTGCAGGCGCTGTCAGCACAGCTCGCGGAGGCTTTTGCGCACGTTGTCGGCGTCGGCGCTCTGCAGCAGGCGCTCGGTCTGCGCCTGCGCGCGCTTCCAGAGCGGTGTCGCGGCGACGAGCACTGCCCGCCCCGCTGCGGTCAGGACGAGCCGGCGGCTGCGCCTGTCCTCGGCGTCGACTTTCACCCGCACCAGGCCACGCCGTCGCAACGGCTTCAACTTGGCAGTGAGCGTGGTGCGATCGAGCACGAGCACGGCCGCAACATCGCCCATCGTCGGCGGCGCCGGCCGATTAAGTGACATCAGCAGCGAAAACTGGCCCTGCGTCAGCCCGACCGGTCGCAACGCTTCGTCGAACCGGCGCGCCACCGCCCGCCCCGCCCGCTGCACGTGCAGGCACAAACAATTGTCACGAACGTAGTGTGTGAATGAAAAAGGGAGATCGGAGCGCGTTGACATGCGGACACTATATCAACGTAATCCGCTTGCGGCGCGTTCCGCTTAGCAAAGAAAGGAGACTGTCATGCAGGTTCAGCCATATCTGGATTTCAACGGCCGCTGCGACGAAGCGCTCGAGTTCTACAAAAAGGCGCTTGGCGCCAAAATCGGGATGCTGATGCGCTGGAAGGACAGTCCGGACAAGAGCATGGTCACGCCGCAGAATGCCGACAAGGTGATGCATTCCCAGTTCGAGATCGGCGACACCACCGTGATGGCGTCAGACGGCCGCGGCGGCGGCCAGCCGAATTTTCATGGCATCATGCTGTCGATCTCGGCCAACAGCGAGGCCGATGCCGACAAGCTTTTTGCCGGTCTCGCCGATGGCGGGCAGGTGCAGATGCCGATGGGGAAGACGTTCTTCTCGCCGCGATTCGGCATGGTGGCCGACAAATTCGGTGTCGGCTGGATGGTCCTTGTGGCAAACTAGGGCCCGCGCCCATGGGGGGCAGGGGCAGGTGTGATGAGTACGGAACTGGGCGGTGGGGATTTTGTCATTTTCCGCGTGCTGGAGGCGGCACGCGAGCGGGTCTGGCATACCTTAACTGACCTCGAAGCCATGAAGCATTGGTGGGGCCCTGCAGGCTTCACCATGATCGCCGGGAAAATGGATTTGCGCCCCGGCGGCTTTTTTCACGGCGGCATAAAGTCCCCTGAGGGTTACAAGGTGTGGGGCAAGTTTGCGTATCAGGAGATCGTCCCGCCGGAGCGGCTGGTGTTTATCAATACATTCTCCAACGAAGCCGGCGGCGTGGCCCGCCACCCCATCATTCCCACCTGGCCGACGGAAACGATGGCAACACTGACGCTCGAAGAACTGCCCGAGGGCACGACCAAACTCACCGTCCGCTGGACGCCGCACAACTGCACCGACATCGAACGAAAAACTTTCGACGCCGCCCACCCCGGCATCAAAGCGACCTGGAACGGTACCTTCGACCGGCTCGCGGCCTATCTCGCGAAATCGATTTAGCGTCCGCGTCCAGGCGCGCGTTTTAGTTGTTCTTTATCGACGCTTTGGCCTCGGCGGTCGCCTGACGGCGACCGTCCTCGAACGCCTTCCGACCGGGATCGATGTCCTGTCCTTCCGGGAAACCGGAAATGATGTCGTCGAACAGGCCCTGGACTTCGTCCTTGAATTCGCCGTGCGGCAGGATGTAGGCGTCGTTGCGCTGAATGCCGAGCAACACCCGCTCGCCGAGTTCGACCGGGTCCATTCCGCCGGTCATATCGCCGGTGAAAGACCCGTGGGCCTCGGCATCAATTGCCTCCTTCGCTTCATGCCCGGGTCGATGCACTTCGGCTTGCAAAATTCGGGTCCGCGTCATCCCCGGGCACAACACCGAAACGCCGATGTTGTGCGCGCCCAAAGCCAGCCGCAGCGAGTTGGTCAGGCCACGAACCGCGAACTTGGAAGTGGCGTAAAGTCCGCCGGCAGACGGCAGCGGAATAAGTCCCGCCATCGAAGACGTATTGACGATATGCCCGCCCTCGCCGTGCGCGATCATCTTGGGAAGAAAACTGACAACGCCGTTGACGACACCGCCGATATTGACGCCCAGCACCCAGTCCCAGTCCTCGTAGCTGGCGGTTTCGATCGGCAGATTTCCGAACACGCCGGCGTTGTTGCACAGCACGTGCACCTTGCCGAAAACCTGCTCCGCTTCCGCCGCCGCCCCGGCCATTGCTTTGCGGTCGGTTACATCGACCCGGATGAAGTGATAATCGCGATTGGTGCTCTGCGCGAGGATGCGAGAAGCCTCGTCGAGTCGCTTCTGCAGAATGTCGGCGATGACGACCTTCATCCCGGCTTTAAGAAAGACTTGCGCCATGCCAAATCCGATGCCGCTGGCGCCACCGGTGATAAACGCCACCTTTCCCTCGACCTGCTTCATGGCTCCCTCCCTATGGGATGATTGTTTGGATGATTATGACACTGATTTTGTCCTGAATGGGCGCCCGCCGCGTGTCTCGGTTTTAGGTCAGAAACGCGCCACGTGACAGACGCCAGGTTGGCGCGTGGCCGTTTCAAAATAGATCGCGCGGCATCATAACATCGACTAGCCTATCGACCGAGGCATCACCGCACTGGACATCAGGAGCTTTTCGGAATGAACGACACGCCCGCATTTACGCCGCCGAAAGTCTGGACCTGGAACAAGGAAAGTGTCGGCCGGTTCGCAAGCATCAATCGCCCGATTGCGGGGCCGACACACGGCAAAGAACTGCCGGTCGGGCGTCATCCGCTGCAACTTTATTCGCTCGCCACGCCGAACGGCGTCAAGGTCACGGTCATGCTGGAAGAATTGCTGGCGCTGGGCTACCGCGGCGCGGAGTACGACGCCTGGCTGATTAAGATCATGGACGGCGATCAATTCGGCAGCGGGTTCGTCGCAGTCAATCCAAACTCCAAAATCCCGGCGCTGCTGGACCGCAGCGGACCAAAGCCGATCCGGGTATTCGAGTCGGGCGCGATTTTGCTCTACCTCGCCGAAAAATTCGGCGCCTTCCTGCCGAGCGATCCCGCCACGCGCGCCGAATGCCTGTCGTGGCTGTTCTGGCAGATGGGCAGCGCGCCCTACCTCGGCGGCGGCTTTGGCCACTTCTACGCCTACGCTCCGATAAAGATCGAATACGCGATCGATCGCTTTGCCATGGAGGTGAAACGCCAGCTCGATGTTCTCGATCGGCAGCTGGCGCAGTCCGAGTACCTTGCGGGACCCGATTATACCATCGCCGATATCGCGGTGTGGCCGTGGTATGGCGGCCTGGCGAAGGGCCGGCTTTATGGCGCAGGCGAATTCCTGCAAGTCGAAGGTTACGCCAACGTGCAGCGCTGGACCGACGCGATCGGCAATCGCCCCGCCGTACAGCGCGGGCGCAAGGTGAACTGCACCTGGGGCGAGCTCGCCGATCAGTTGCATGAGCGCCACGACGCCAGCGATTTCGAAAACAAGACGCAAGACAAGGTTGGCGGCAGCAAAGCTCCATAACCGCTCAAGGCTGACGCGAGCGCCGCTTCTTCCGGCGCAAAAACTCGATCGACGATCCGCGATCGCAAACGCTTGACAGACAGCCTGTTGGTTTGTATTTAACCAATTAGTTATTTAACTGACTCGTAAAATGAACCTCGATACGACCTTTGCTGCCCTGGCGGACCCAACCCGCCGCGCCATTCTGGCGCGGCTCGCGCGCGGCGAGACGACGGTGCAGGACCTGGCGGAACCATTCGCCATGAGCCTCCCGGCGGTATCGAGGCATCTCAAGGTTTTGGAACGCGCCGGCCTGATCGCACGCTCGCGCGAGGCGCAGTGGCGGCCGTGCCGGATCGAACCGAAAGCGCTGAAAGACATCGACACCTGGCTCGACCACTATCGGCGTTTTTTCGACGAAAGCTTCGATCGCCTCGACGATTATCTGAAGAAACTTCAAGCCAAAGGACCAAGCACCAAGGAGAAGAAGCATGGCCGCAAGAGATGACGTCGACACGGACAGCGATCCGCGGTCGATCATTGCTTATCGCGTGTTCGACGCGCCGCGCGATCTCGTGTTCGCGGTCTGGACCGATCCAGAGCATTTGGCGCACTGGTGGGGGCCGCACGGCTTCACTACGACGACGCACAGCTTCGACATGCGATCAGGCGGCATCTGGCGGTTCGTGATGCACGGACCGGGCGGCCGCGACTTTCAGAACCGTATCACTTACGAAGAGGTCGTGCGGCCGCAACGCATCGTCTACCGGCACGGCGGCGGCGAAGACGTCGAGCCGGTGCAGTTTAAAACCACCGTCACGTTCGAAGAGCTGGGCGGCGCCGCCGCCAAGACCCGCATTACCATGCGGATGGATTTCCCGTCTGCCGGCGAACGCGATCGGGTGATCAAAGAGTATCACGCTGCCGAAGGTCTCGCGCAGACACTCACACGGCTCAGCGAATACGTCACGGCAACCGGCCCGCACAATTCGCTGCACACCGCAAACGCTGGATTACAGGAGTGATCATGGCTTCGACGATCACAGTCTCGGACTTCGTCATCTCGCGTGTCTTCGATGCGCCGCGCGAATTGCTGTGGAAGGCGTTGACCGAGCCGGAGCACATGAAGCAATGGTGGGGGCCTAAAGGCTCCACGATTGTCGTGTCGAAAATGGACCTGCGGGTTGGCGGAACGTATCACGGCGCGATGCGCACTCCGGACGGCGGCGTCATTTGGGCCAAGTTTGTTTATCGTGAAATCGTCGAACCCGTGCGCCTTGTTTGGATCCACTCGTTCTCGGATGAAGCCGGCGGCCTGTCGCGGCATCCGTTCAGTCCAACGTGGCCGCTTGAATTGCTGACGACCGTAACCTTCGATGAAGCGCCAGGTGGAAAAACCAAACTGACGCTGCGATGGCTGCCGGTGAATGCTGGCGAAGACGAGCGCGAAACCTTCGATGCCACGCACGATAATATGCGCCAAGGTTGGGGTGGTTCTTTCGATCAACTCGCCACGTTTTTGGCGAAGGGGTGAAACGCAGCAAGGTTCGCGCAACCCGGCGCGATCTCTCACATCGGCTTTTGACGAGCCCCTTCGGGACCGACTCATCGGCTACTCGCAATGATGGAGAAGTACGCATGAACGCCGCCGCTATGAAGCCGACTTTTGCCGAGCGCGAACTGACAATCACGCGCATCTTCGATGCGCCGCGCGCGCTGGTGTTTCAGGCCTGGACAGATCCAAAGCACCTGGCGCAGTGGTGGGGGCCGCATGGCTTTACCAACCCGGTCTGCGAAATCGACGCTCGCGTCGGCGGCGCGATCCGCATTCACATGCGCGGTCCCGACGGCGTCATCTACAAGATGAAAGGCGAGGTCCGCGAGATCGTCCCGCCGGAGCGGCTGGTGTTCTCGAACGTTGCCTTGGACGATTCCGGCAATCCCATCCTTGAGGGACTGACCACGGTGACTTTCGCGGAGGAGGCCGGAAAAACGCGGCTCGTCGTGCAGACCCGCGCAGCGGCCGTCGTCGAATACGCCGTCGCCCATATCAAGGGAATGGAAGCCGGCTGGACGCAGAGCATCGAGCGCCTGGAATCGCTTCTGGGGAGCGGCGCCTAGGCAACGCTGCTATATGAGTGCAGCTGGCGCGCAGTATCCGCGCGGCCAGGAGCATTTGGAGGCCGCGATGACGGCCACCGCTTCCGAAGCACCGCTGTTTGGGGCGCCGTTCGCGCCGCCCGACGAGGAACTGGCGTCGCGCTTTCTCGCGGATGCCAAACGGGACAATGACGCGGAGCGCCGCGTCGACGAGCGTGCCCGCTCACTCGTCGAGGCGATCCGGGCCAAGACTGGCGGGCTTGGCGGCATCGAAGACTTTTTGCACGCCTATTCGCTGTCGACCAAAGAAGGGCTTGCGCTCATGGTGCTGGCCGAGGCGTTGCTGCGCGTGCCTGACGCGGCAACCGCCGACCGCCTGATCGAGGACAAACTCGCCGCCGGCCGCTGGCTCGATGGCGATCTCAAATCTACGACGCTCCTCGTCTCGGCGTCGGCGTGGACGCTCGGCATTGCCGCCCGCATCATTCATCCCGGCGAGACGCCGGAGACGATCCTCGACACCATCGTCCGCCGCCTCGGGCTGCCGGCCCTGCGCACGGCCACGCGCCAGGCCATGCGGCTGATCGGCGCGCATTTCGTGCTCGGCCAGACCATCGAAGAAGCGCTCGCGCGCGCCCGCTCACACGGCGACCTCCGCTACTCGTTCGACATGCTCGGCGAAGGCGCGCGCACGGCAGGTGACGCGCGGAAATATTTCGCGGCATACGCCGGCGCCATCGAAGCGATCGGCGCGAGCGCCAGCAACGCCGCGTTGCCTGCGCGTCCCGGTATTTCCGTGAAGCTCTCTGCGCTACATCCACGGTTCGAAGCGATCTCGCGCGAACGCGTGGTCAGAGAGCTTACACCGCATCTTCTTGAGCTTGCGCGCATGGCCAAAGCGCGTGAGCTGCAATTCACCGTCGACGCCGAGGAGGCGGATCGGCTGGAATTGTCGCTCGAGATTATCGGTGCAGCTCTGTCCGATCCGTCGCTGCGCGGCTGGGACGGATTTGGGGTTGCGGTGCAAGCTTATCAGAAGCGTGCGCTGGCCGTGATCGATTGGCTCGAAGAAGCAGCCTCGGCGGTGAGCGGCCGGCTCACAGTCCGGCTGGTGAAGGGCGCCTATTGGGACACCGAGATCAAGCGCGCGCAGGAACGCGGACTTGCCGATTATCCGGTGTTCACGCGCAAGGCGATGACCGATCTCTGCTACATGGCGTGCGCCAGGAAGCTGATCGCGGCGCGCGATCGCCTATACCCGCAGTTCGCCACCCACAACGCGCTAACCGTCGCCAGCGTCATCGAGGATGCGGGCGGTGTCGAGGGCTTCGAATTTCAGCGCCTGCATGGCATGGGCGAGGCGCTCTACGCGGAACTGCTGGCCGAACTGCCGGACGCGGTGTGCCGCATCTACGCACCGGTCGGCGGTCACCGCGATCTGCTCGCCTACCTGGTGCGGAGACTTCTGGAGAACGGCGCCAACTCCTCTTTTGTTTCCGTCGCTGCCGATAAAAGCGTGCCGATCGAAGAGATTTTGCGCCGGCCGCAGAGCCGGCTGATAAGCGCCAGCGACGCGCGCAATTCAAAAATTCCACTGCCGCGCGATCTCTATCAGCCGGACCGGCGCAACTCGGCCGGTGTCGAGTTCGGCGATCGCGCAAGCCTCAATGCATTGCTCGCTGAAGTTCGCAACGGCACCAGCGAAGGCGCCGAAGCTGCACCACGCGTCGACGGCATCGCACTGGGCGGTATGGAACGTTCAGTGATTTCACCGATCGACGGCCGCGCGATCGGTATCGTGCGCGAGGGCGACGACGCCATCGTTCGGGCGGCGATGTCGGCCGCGGTGGCAAGCTTTGCTGCATGGGCAGCGACGTCCTGCACGAAGCGCGCTGTGGCGCTCGAACGCGCTGCCGATCTCCTGGAGAAAAATCGCGGCTCCCTTCTCGCGCTCCTACAAGATGAGGGCGGCAAAACGCTCGACGACGCACTTTCGGAAGTACGCGAGGCGATCGACTATTGCCGCTATTACGCGGCGGAGGCGCGGCACGCGCTGTCGCCCAAGCTGATGCCGGGGCCGACCGGTGAAAGCAATATGCTGCGCTACCGCGGCTGCGGCGTTTTCGTCTGCATCAGTCCGTGGAACTTTCCGCTCGCGATTTTTCTTGGCCAGATCAGTGCCGCACTCGTCGCCGGCAATACGGTCATTGCCAAACCGGCCGAGCAAACGCCGCTGATCGCTGCCCGCGCGATCGCGCTGCTGCACGAAGCCGGCGTACCGCACGCCGCCCTGAATCTCCTCCCCGGTGATGGCGAAGTCGGCGCGCAATTGGTTGCCGACCCGAACGTCAGTGGCGTCGCCTTTACAGGATCGACCGAAGTCGGCCGCGCGATCAACCTATCCCTCGCCGAAAAGGACGGCCCGATCGTGCGGCTGATCGCCGAGACCGGCGGCATCAACGCCATGATTGTTGACGCCACCGCACTGCCTGAGCAGGTGATCGACGACGTGATGACGTCGGCGTTCCGCTCCGCCGGGCAGCGCTGCTCGGCGCTGCGGCTGCTTTGCCTGCAAGACGACATCGCCGAACCGCTGCTCGAAATGCTGATCGGCGCCACGCGCGAGCTGAAAGTCGGCGATCCGCGCGAGCCGGCGACCCATGTCGGCCCGGTGATCGACGCCGTGGCCAAACAAAAACTCGACAGCTGGGTCGCGAACATGGAACGCGCCGGCCGCGTGCGCTTCCGCTGGGATCGCGAGAAGCCGCTACCGGCGCGCGGCACATACGTCGCACCAACCATTATCGAACTCGACTCCGCGCGTGAGCTACACGAGGAAGTGTTTGGTCCCGTGCTCCACGTCGTGCGTTGGCGCGCGGAAGCTTTGGACCGGCTCCTCAATGACATCGCGGCAAACGACACCGCGCTGACGCTCGGCATCCATTCGCGCATCGACTTCACCGTCGAGCGGATCGCGGCGCGGCTTCCGCACGGCAACATTTACGTCAATCGCAGCATGATCGGCGCGGTGGTCGGCACCCAGCCGTTCGGGGGAACACACCTGTCGGGCACCGGACCGAAAGCGGGCGGGCCGAATTATCTGCACCGCTTTGCTTCCGAGCAGGTCGTTACGGTCAACACGGCTGCAGCTGGCGGCAACGCCGGCCTGCTGGCCCAAGATGAATAGCGTCGAATAGCCCGGCAATAAGGACTTTTAGGACCGGATTAACCGCGGATCAGCCCGACCCGGCCGCCTGTTATAACTTTAACACAATTGCGACGTTATCGCGTTATTCTGATGGGCGATGGCTGATTCGATCAACCGCCTTTATCAAGCTGTGCTGGCCTGCCGGCACGACGATCCGTCGACGTCGCGGACCGCGCGGCTGCTGCGCTCGGGCCGCAGCAAGATGGCGAAGAAGCTCGCCGAAGAGGCCGTCGAGGTTGTGATCGATGCAATGAATGGCGACCGCGACGCCGTGGTCAAGGAAAGCGCCGATCTCTTCTACAACCTGATCGTACTGTGGGTCGCCTCCGGCATCCGGCCCGAGGATGTCTGGAAAGAGATGGATCGCCGCGAGCGGCTCCAAGGCATCGCCGAGAAGGTCCCTAAGAAGATCGTAGACCACAGCGTGCGCCGTCACATCATCGCGCTCGAAAGCCGCCGGCTCCGCAAGCGCCGGTAATTGCGGCCTGCCGGCCGACGCAACCTCCTCCGGAACGACGGCGTATAGTTGGACAATCGGGCGCTCGCCCGCTACAGACCCGGCCATGTTCCGCTTCTTTCGCCCGCGATGATCGACCAAGTCATTTCGGCGCTCGCCGCCTGGATCGTCGAAGTCATTTCCGCCGCCGGATATCTCGGTGTCGTCTTTCTTATGGCGATCGAGTCCGCGTGCATTCCGCTTCCTTCGGAAATCATCATGCCGTTCGCCGGCTATCTGGTTTCCATTGGAAAGGCGAACCTGATCGGCGTCGCGACAGCCGGAGCGCTCGGCTGCAATGTCGGGTCAACGGTGGCTTATTACGTAGCCGCCAAAGGCGGCAGAGTGGTCCTCGAGCGCTGGGGGAAATACATCCTCATCAGCAAGTCGGAGCTTGAGCGCACCGAGCGGTTTTTCGCCAGTTACGGCGCTGCCACGGTGTTCTTCGGCCGCCTGCTTCCGGTCGTGCGGACGTTCATCGCGTTCCCCGCCGGTCTCGCGCGGATGCCGATGATGAAGTTTCAAATCTACACCTTCCTCGGCTCCTGGCCGTGGTGCTTTGCACTCGCCTATGCCGGCTATCTGCTTGGTGCGCGTTGGGAAAGCGACCCGACCATGCGCAAGCTGTTCCACGACTTCGACGCGGTCATCGCTGTGGTTTTCCTCGCCGGACTTATCTGGTTTATCTGGTCGCGCTGGCGCGAGCACCGCGCCTAAAGTGCGGCAACCGCGACCGCACGATTCTCGCGGTTGGCTTTATTGTCGCGCTGCGGGTATTCTGCGGTGTCCGCTTCTGCAGCTTGTGGCTGCGCCGACATGCCGATCATGGGTAGGTTAATCAAACGAAATAGCTGTTGCGGCACTGCCTTGGTGTGGGTCGTTACCGCAGTCATTTTATTTGTTGCGGCCGGACGCGCGCTCGCGGAAAACACGCAAGCGCCTCCTGCCCCGGCCGTGCAGGCACCCTCCCCGCCGGCTGCGCCTACCGCACCAACTGCCGCTGCGCCGCGACCGCCGCAGACGTCCGCCCCCGACAAACCGGGTTTCTTCCACGATTTGGGGCGCTGGTGGGATGGGTCGATCAGCTATCTTCATGACAAGATCAAAGCTGCGCCCGGTACCCTCGAAGACATCGGCAAAAAATCCGGCGATGCCGCCAAAGGTGCGGCGGTCGCCACGGGCGAGGGAATGAAAAAAACTTTCGATGTCAGCAAAGACGCCGCGACGACGATTGTGCGGTTACCGAACACGCGCGTGATAGAAGTTCATGAGCGCTGCGCGACCGCTGCAAACGGTGCACCCGACTGCGCTTCCGCAGCAACCAGCGCCTGTCGCAGCAAGGGCTTCAGCGGCGGCAAGCCGACTTAACTCACGCACCGGGGAGGCGTGCCCGGACACCGCCTTGGCGTCAGGAAAAGTGCCTGCCAAGGGCGAATGTCCGCTCGAAACCGTCGTTCTGCGCGCCGTCTGTCAGTAATCTGCCCGCTGTAGTCTGTATGTCCTTCATCTTCACCAATAAAGGAGTGTGTACGCGGCCATGATGTCAGAAGCCGATCGCAACAAAGCCGCCGATATCCTCATCGCCGCCGAGAAAGCGCGCAAACAGGCGACACCGCTGTCGAAGACCTGGCCGGACATCACCATGGAGGACGCCTACGCGATCTCTACTGACGTGGCGAAGCGCAAGATCGCCGCCGGCGCGAGGCTCATCGGCCATAAGGTCGGGCTGACCTCGAAGGCGATGCAGCGCTCCTCGCAGATCGACGAGCCGGACTACGGCCATTTGCTCGACCACATGATGGTCGCCGACGGCGGCCGCGTCGCGCACGAGAATTATTGCCTGCCGCGGGTCGAGATCGAACTCGCCTTCATTCTCGGTACGCCGCTGCGCGGCCCCGGCGTCGGCCTGGCTGACGTGTTGCGCGCCACCGAATATGTCGTGCCCGCCATCGAGATCGTCGATGCACGACTGCAGGACCCGCGCAAGATTTTCGACACGGTTTCAGACAACGGCGCCGCCGCCGGCATCGTCATCGGCGGCCGGCCGGTCGGACCGCTGGACGTCGACCTGCGCTGGGTCGGCGGCATCATGTATCGCAATTCCGAAATCGAGGAGACCGGCGTCGCCGCGGGCGTGCTCGGCCATCCGGCGCTTGGCGTCGCCTGGCTTGCCAACAAGCTCGGCCAGCATGGCGTGTCGCTTGAGCCCGGTCACCTCGTGCTCGCCGGCTCGTTCACGCGCGTCGTGTTCGCGAGAAAAGGCGACACCCTGCACGCCGATTTTGGCGCGCTCGGCGGTATTGCGGTGCAGTTTGTTTAAACTCATGCCAGGCGCGAAGCGCGCATGACAAAACAGTGAATTGAATCACAGGCGCTTTGGAGGGATGATCGTTCCGGGCGACAGGCGCCCGAGGGCGCGATGACCGTGTTGTCGTTTGTCTTCAAGCGCTGGATTGTGGTCGCCGTGGCGATTTTTTTGCCGGCGACTCTGCTTCACGCCGCGCGACCGACCCAGACCGAGATTCCAACCCGCGCATGGTTGAACGGCCAGCTCCTGATCGCCTCGCCACAGCTGCACCAGGCCGCCTTCTATCATTCGGTTATTCTTCTGGTCCGCCATAATCGCGAAGGCGCCTTCGGCATCGTCATCAACCGGCCCGCGGGTAAGCGCTCCGTGGCCCGCATGCTCAAAGGGTTCGGCGCCGATGCCAGCGGTGTCACCGACAATGTCCGGGTCTTTTCCGGCGGCCCGGTCGAGCGGGATGTAGCTCTCATCGTCCACAGCATCGATTATCGGCGGCCCGACACGCTGGACATTGACGGCCGCGTTGCGCTCAGTGCCGCCGCCGACGTATTGCGCGACATGGCGACCGGCAAAGGACCAAACAAAACTCTGATCGCCTTCGGCTATGTCGGCTGGGAAGCGTCTCAGCTGGAGGACGAGCTGGCGCATGGCACCTGGGTCACCGTGCGCGAAGATCCCGCGCTGGTATTCGACGACGACCGGTCGAAGGTTTGGGCTGACGCGCTGGCGCTGCAGAAGAGCATGCGCTGAAGCCTCTCCGGGCGGGCTGCCTCAATCCAGTTTTCGTCGCGTTGACACGCCCGGCTATCGGCCTACATTGAATGTGTTCCTAGGGGAGCTCCCAGGAGGGAGCTGAGAGACCGCCGCCGCTTTTAATCCTCAAGGACTTTGAGGGCCTAAGGCAGCGACCGCGAAAAACCCTTTGAACCTGATCCGGGTCATGCCGGCGAAGGGACAGGAATGGTTTCCACTCCCAGACCGCCCCAAACCAAACCCCGCGATCGCATAGCTGCGCCGCGGCGAACGCGCCGCTGACGCGCCGGAGGATCGAGTTCATGCAACCCGTCGTCTTCATCGCCCGGCTCGTCGGCCCGCTGTTTATCGTGCTCGGGCTTGGCTGCCTGATCAACCAGACGGTCTACGCCGACATGATCGGACAGGCGATCCTGGTTCCCGTCGTGATCTACCTGTCGGGACTGATGTCGTTTCTGGCCGGCGTCGCCATGCTCAACGGCTATCACGGCTGGACGCCGGACTGGCGGATCATCATCACCATTCTCGGCTGGCTTCTGGTGATCGCCGGCATCATCCGCATCATGCTGCCGACCGCGGCTGCCGTCGCCGCCATCTCGATCTATTCCGAAGGCTATGCGATCGCGATTGCCGGGATCATCGTCCTCGTCATTGGCGGCTTTCTCAGTTTCAAAGGCTACCGGACCGCGACCACATAGCCGGCAACAACAACACGCGCGCGCGTGATCGAAGTCAGGCGCGAATGGAAAATTCAGGAGTGCATCGATGAACAAACATATCGCCGAATCAGATCTCGCCACGCCGAAGGTCACCACTGGGCCGATCATGGGCTCGCGCAAGGTTTACGCGACGCCCGACGCAGCGCCCGACCTGAAAGTGCCGCTGCGCGAGATTGCGCTCGATGCCTCTTCCGGCGAGCCGCCGCTGCCGGTCTACGATCCGTCCGGCCCGTACACCGACCCAGACGCCACGCTCGATCTGGAAAAGGGCCTGCCGCGCGCCCGCATCGAATGGGTGAAGGAACGCGGCGGCGTAGAGGAATATCAGGGCCGCCCGATCAAGCCGGTGGACAACGGCAACGTCACCGGCAAGCACCTCGCGCGCAATTTCGCGAATACGCCAAAGCCGCTCCGCGCATCTTCTCCCTCCCCCCATAGCCCGTCGAAGACGGGCGTGAACGCCCTTGTGTTGGGGGAGGGTGGGGTGGGGGGTCGGGAGGCGAATACTGCGCAGGAGCCGGGAGCAGTGCGCCCGTCTTCGTCCGCGCATAACCTCCCGACCCCCACCCCTAACCCCTCCCCGCAAGGGGGAGGGGAATTACACCCCATCACCCAGCTCGAATGGGCCCGCGCCGGAATCATCACCAAGGAAATGATCTACATCGCCGAGCGCGAAAATCTCGGCCGCAAGAAAATGCTGGAGGTGGCGCAAGCCGCGCACGATGACGGCGAAAGTTTTGGCGCTTCGGTGCCGCTCTTCATCACGCCGGAATTCGTGCGCTCGGAAGTCGCCCGCGGCCGCGCCATCATCCCGTCCAACATCAATCACGGCGAACTCGAGCCGATGATCATCGGGAGAAACTTCCTCACCAAGATCAACGCCAACATCGGCAACTCCGCGGTCACGTCTTCTGTTGAGGAGGAAGTGGAGAAGATGGTGTGGGCGATCCGCTGGGGCGCCGACACGGTGATGGACCTCTCGACCGGGCGCAACATCCACAACACCCGCGAATGGATCCTGCGCAATTCGCCGGTCCCGATCGGCACCGTGCCGATCTACCAGGCGCTGGAGAAGGTCGATGGTGACCCCGTAAAGCTCGACTGGGAGTGCTACAAGGACACGCTGATCGAGCAGTGCGAGCAGGGCGTCGATTATTTCACCATCCACGCCGGCGTGCGGCTCGCCTACATCCACCTCACCGCCAATAGAGTAACGGGAATAGTCTCGCGCGGCGGCTCGATCATGGCGAAGTGGTGCCTGGCGCATCACAAAGAGAGCTTCCTCTACGAGCGCTTCGACGAGATTTGCGACCTGATGCGCAAATACGACGTGTCGTTTTCATTGGGAGATGGTCTGCGCCCCGGCTCGATCCGCGACGCCAACGACCGCGCCCAATTCGCCGAGCTGGAAACGCTGGGCGAACTCACCAAGATCGCCTGGGCCAAGGGCTGCCAGGTGATGATCGAAGGCCCCGGCCACGTGCCGCTGCACAAGATCAAGATCAACGTCGACAAGCAGCTCAAGGAATGCGGCGAGGCGCCGTTCTATACGCTGGGCCCGCTCGTGACCGACATCGCGCCGGCCTACGACCACATCACCTCGGCGATCGGCGCTGCCATGATCGGCTGGTTCGGCACCGCCATGCTCTGCTACGTCACGCCGAAGGAGCATCTCGGGCTGCCCGATAGGAACGACGTGAAAGACGGCGTCATCGCCTACAAGATCGCCGCCCACGCCGCCGACCTCGCCAAGGGCCACCCGGCAGCGCAGCTCCGCGACGACGCGCTCAGCCGCGCACGGTTCGAATTCCGCTGGGTCGACCAGTTCAACCTCTCGCTCGACCCCGACACCGCGCGGCAACTACCACGACGAAACGCTGCCCAAGGAGGCGCACAAGGTGGCGCATTTCTGCTCCATGTGCGGCCCGAAATTCTGCTCGATGAAGATCACCCAGGATGTGCGGGATTATGCGGCGACGCTGAATGATCCTGTGAAGCGCGCGGTCGCCGGTGCGGATACGCTAACCGCCGAAGAGGGAATGGCCTCGATGTCCAAGAAGTTCATCGACATGGGCGCGCAGGTTTACGTCGAAGCGGACAAGGCGAAGGAGAGCAATAAGGCGCTGTAACTGATTTCACCTCTCCCGCGTCCGGGAGAGGCCGCCGCACTGGAGGGTGCGGCGGGTGAGGGCCGGTGATACGGGACATCAGTGATTCACTATGACGAGCACGCCGAATTTCAGCTCGAACGCCGCAGCATTGCCAAGGCATGGGTGGAGGACGCCATCCGCAGCCCGGACGAAACCGAAACGAAGAGTAATCGGCGATCTTTCCTAAAGCGACTGCCGGGACGGCATGTTATGCTGCGTGTTGTGACCGCGCGGGATGATCCGGAATACGTGATCACCGCTTATTTTGACAGGACCAAACCATGCGGGTGAGAGTCGATCATGCGGCGGATGCGATCTATCTCAACCTGACCGACCGCCCCATCAAGGACAGCGAGGAGGTCGCCGACGGTATCGTCGTTGACTACGACGACGCCGGCCGGATTGTCGGCATCGAAATCCTCGACGCATCGAAAAGAACCGATGACCCCGCCGTTCTGAAGCAATTCAGTTTCGAATTGCCGACGGTGGAGTGATGGAAGCTACGACGAAACGCTGCCCAAGGAAGCCCACAAGGTGGCGCACTTCTGCTCCATGTGCGGGCCGAAATTCTGCTCGATGAAGATCACCCAGGACGTGCGCGATTACGCGGCAACGCTGAATGACAAGGAGCCGGGCTTGTCCGCCGAAGCCTTGGCGAAGGTGGGGCATGGCCGAATGTCGAGGAAGTTCATCGACATGGGCGCGCAGATCTATGTCGAGGCGGAGAAGGTGAAGGAGAGTAACAGAGCTCTCTGATCTCCTGAGGTGCGCGCCAAAGGCGGCCTCGAAGGATCGCAGCCCGACGTTCTCTCCGTCATCACTTCCGGGCCGACGCGGGCATCCGTCTCTTCTTTTCGCGGTTACGGGAAAATGAGCGAGAAGGACACATTCATAGTTGCGGCGGTCGATACCGGATTGACCGCTATAAAGAGAATCTCGGTCTTTTATTGGCTCGAAAAAGCGCTGTTTTCGCAGAGCTTCTTTTTTTGTGGATGTGTGGGTTCTTAGCTGCCTCACTTTATCCATTGTTTCCTATTTGTTGTCGTTTTTGTTCGCCGCCAAATGGCTACACGTTACGATTCTCGTGTTATCGATCGTAAGAATTTCCGAGTACGTGCCTTACTTGCTCTTCATCCTAATTTTCAGCCGAAGGCAAAAAGGCACTACCGATCTGAGAAGCTATAGGCGGTTACTGCTTCTTCTCATGTGCAACTATGTTGAGACGATATTTTGGTTCGCCACGTGGTATTCGATACTAACTGCGCACGGATATCTTCGAGCAGGGGGCCCGCTTCCGGTCTCAATTTTGAGAGAAAGCATAATGTTGATGGTTGCAAATTGGAGCGGCAACTTTACTGAGCTGTCCAAACTCGCATGGGCGGTCGTCACCGTTCACGACTTCCTAGGTCTTCTAATGACGGTGGTTGTAGGCGCGCGCTTTATTTCACTCTTGCCGAGGCCCACTTCAGCCGATCCGGAAGAGAAATAGCAATTACGGCAATTAGAAGCGTAGCCCGGATGGAGTGAAACGAAATCCGGGACGAGCCTCGCCGCGCACCCGGATTTCGCTGTCGCTCCCTCCGGGCTACTTGCTCCCCGCCCTATTTGACCTGCAGTTGCGCCGCGTCTTTCAGGACGATTTCGGCCCGGCCCTTGTAGAGCTCAATCTTGCCGGTCACCGCGACGGTCTTGCCCTTGAGCGCATCCACCTCAAGAAACCTGGCGGTGTCGTCGCCCAAAATCGCGGCCCGGAAAACGGTCTTCGGGTAGCGGCCGCCAAGCGCTACGAAAATCTCGCGCCCGGACGCGATGTGGTGCACCTCGCTGACGACGCCTTCGACCGTCACCGTTTGACCGGCGTGCCGGCGTGCATCGGCCGACGCGACCGTTGCGGCGAGAGCCGGCGTCGCTGCAAGGACGAATGTAACCAGAAGAACGACGGTCTTCATGCTCGTCTCCGAAATAACGGCTGGCGCCGCATTATGGCCTGCCGGATCAAGTTCGGCCATGACGAAGACCCGTCGTTGCCACATGGATCGCCGGATCAGTCCGGCAATGACGAAAGAAACGCCATGGCGCGAACCCGTCACGCGTGCTTCGCGCTTCGCCGCTGTGATACACTTGCCAAAACCGGGAGCCGGAAAAATGAGCGAGCGCGCACTGGCCTTTGTCGAAGAATGGGTGTCCGACCACGTCCGCGCCGAAGACAAGTCGGGCGACGAACAGGCGCGCGCCAGGGCGCTCGCCGCTCGCTGTCGCGCCGATGCGGGCACACACGGCATCCCCGCGAACGAGATCGCAGACGCGATCGACGATCTCATCGCATTCATGATCGGCGCGATCGAGGAGGCTGCGGAGCGCAAGGCCCACGCCGAAGAGACCGAAGACGTCAAGCCGGTGCCGGATTTGGTGGACGTGGAGGGCGTGGAAAACGCCGAGCAAGATGCCCTCGAAGATGAGGAAGACGAGCAGCACTGACTCTTCATCAGCCGGTGGGGCGGGTTGAGCGATGGCAAAACCCATCCTACAAAGTTCGCTCATGACCGCGCGCCTTTTGACGCTCTCTGTCTTTCTCCTCGTCGCAGCATTCGCCGCCCATGCGGACGACGCAACGCCGAAAGATCACCCGGGCATCGCTGCGATCGTCAAGGGCGGCGGCTGTGCGCCGAAGGACAACATGGCGCGCGTGCTCAAGAGCGCCAACCCGCTCGACAACGCGCCGAACTGGACCGGCAAAAACTATATCGGCACCGGCTGGACCTTCATGCCGAAACGCTACGTGGTCACCGAACTCAACGGCGGCATTTTCCTGGAAGGCAATCTGATCACGACCCGCGGCGCGACGATGCCGGAGGACCTGTTCATCCTCTACGCCGAATGGGATTGCGGCGGATAGCAAACGCGCGTCAAGAAACAAGACGTGGATGGGCGGGACAGAGGCGAGCGAAGCGACGCCGTTCTTTGAACGGCTAAGCCCAGCCACGACGGAGGAGAAATCCAAGCGTAGCTTGGCCGCGAGCAGAGTATTAAGGCGCGCGGCGTAGAACGCCAAAGCGCGCGTATTGACGGGAGCCCATGAACACCTTCGATGTCGTCGTCGTTGCCGTGGCGATTGTCGTTATCGTCATGGGCTTTAGCGCGGGGCTGTTGCGCAGTCTGGCGACCATTCTCGGCTATCTGATTGCCGCGCCCCTTGCCGTTGCGATCGCGCCTCTCCTCACCACGCTCATCGCCGGCCAACACATCATGCCGTCCGATCCGTCCGGCCAGGCGCCGGCGAGCGGGATGTCATCCAGCCAGTGGACATCATCCAGCCAGACCTGGCTGGAGCTGTGCGTCACGTTTATCGCGGCCGGAATCGTCATCAGCGCGTTGCTGCGGGCCGTGGTCGGTGAATTTGCCGGTCACGAAATCGGCCTGTTTGACCGTCTGGCCGGCGCCGCGCTCGGCGCCGTGCGCATCGGCCTGATCGCCGTGCTGATCGTCGTTATCTTCGACCGCGTCATCCCGGCCGACCGCCAGCCGCAATTCCTCGCCAACTCGCGGCTGCGGCCCTATCTGTCCGCGGCCGGACAAAAGGGACTGCGATCCCTGCCGCCGGAGATCGACGATTACATCGGTCAGTTGCGGCGTCAGCGCGGGATTTAGCAGGCCCAGGATGGTTCTATGTGCCGTCACATCATTTGCCGTCATTCCCGCGATGACTAGAAGAAGCGATGGGCTAGCGTCGTCACGAGCCAGATGCCAACCAGGATCATCAGGAAATAGCCGAAGACGCCAAAGAAGTTCAGCTTTTCCGATTGCGGATAACGAAATCCATTGCGGATGATCCGGTACGCCCCGTAGCCGAGCGCGATGACGACGACACAGACCAGCAGCACTGCCATCACTGCTCCCACATTGCGGCGACAGCGCACCGCATCGGATTTCGCTTCTTGCTCTACCCATCCTGCGCCATGACGCGTTCTCGCTACGCGGCGATTGGCGGGGCCTTCACACCGTCGCCGGCGTGCGCACCCGCGCGCCGCGGGCAAGCGTCGGCGGCGACGTGTTGAGGGTCTCGATGGCAAAGCCCGCGGCGGCCTTGTAGCCGGCCATGAACGCGGTGCGCTCCGCCGCCGGAATCACGTCGTCGATGTTGTCGAACGTGCCGCCGCAACGCTCGTCGACCATGTTGAGGAGCCCGAACGGACCGGCGCCGCGGTTGCGCAGAATGAGCTGCGAAATCGGGCCGCACAGTTTGGCGTCGTAAGCCGCGAGCGCCGCCTGATTGACGCCGTGCTCGATCGATGCAGGCGCCGAGCACGCGGGTATCGACGATCGCCTGGCTGCCGCCGTTGGAGCCGGTCGGATACATCGGGTGCGCGGCATCGCCAATGAGCACCACCGGGCCGTCGCGCCAGGTCGGCACCGGATCGCGGTCGATCATCGGGTTTTCGAACGCACTGTCGGCGTTGCGGAGCAGTGCGGGCACATCGAGCCAGTCCCAGATCCAGTCGTCGAAGCGGTGGACGAAATCAGAGGTCGGGACCTCGCGGAACCAGCCGCTCTGCTTCCAGCCCTCGCTGTTGTCCATCGTGACCTCGGCGATCCAGTTGATCATCGAGAGGCCGCTGTTCGGGTCGGGATGCGAGATCGGATAAAACACGATCCGATGGCGGTGCGTGCCGAGGCCGACAAACGACGAGCCGGTACGGATCGGCTTGCCCCAGGTCGTGCCGCGCCACATCACCGCGCCGCCCCAATGGATCGGCGGCTGGGCGGGATGCATCTGCGCCCGCACGGCAGAGTGGATGCCGTCGGCGCCGATCAGGAGCGCGCCGCGCGGTTCCGAAGTTGAGCCGTCGGCGTGTTCGACGCGCGCGCTGACGCTGCCATCGGCATGCTTGCGATAACCGCAGACACGGCTGCCGAGCCTCACCGCCTGCGGCCCCAGTCGTTCCACGACCTTGTCGTGCAGCAGCATGTGGAGCAAACCGCGATGCACCGCGTATTGCGGCCAGTTGTAGCCCGCCAGTTTTCCGCGCGGCTCGGCATAGATGTCGTTGCCGTTGAGTCCGACCAGCGCCCATTCTTTCGCCGGCAGGCCGATGCGGTCGAGGTCGGCTTCAGTCACGCCGAGGTCGTAGAGTTCGCGCACGGCATTGGGTTGCAGATTGATGCCGACGCCGAGCGGGCGCATCTCGCGGACCGCCTCGAAGACGACGGAGCGCACGCCGATCTGATGGAGTGTGAGCGCGGCGGCGAGCCCGCCAATGCCGCCGCCGGCAATGATGACGCGGTCGTCGGTCAGGCCGGTACGCATGACACAACTCCTCCCCGCCCATTCTTTACGACCGGACGCGCCGGCCGTCCACTTCCAACAAAGCGTGATTTGGGTCACGGCGTCCGGCCGCTTGCTCGGCGATAACGAACAAATGGGGCGGGTTCAACGCCCGCAGACGCTGGCAACAGCAAACACCGGTGCCAGCAAACATTGGGGGCAAGTCATGAAACCGTTTGCCGCATTGGCATTCATTGGCGCGGGCATTCTGTTCACGCTTCCGCTCGAGCTGTTGTTATCAGACGCGGCTGCTGCCGAGGCGATGCCGGCGGCAAAAATGAACGCCTATGTCGGCTGCATCAACCGGCTGTCGGAGCGCTCCTATGCGTCACGCAAGCGCTATTTCAGCTGGGCGGCGCCGAGCGGACCCACCGGCCGCGAGCGGATCATCTACGGCACCTACACCATCTACGACACTTCGCATTGCCGTAACGACGTCGAGAGGGCGAACGCGATGGAGCCGCACGACGCGGCGCTCGAAGCTGCCGCCACGGCCTATGTGGCGGCGGTCAGCAAGCTCGAGCCGTTGCTCAAGGAGGCCGACGATTATTACACCGCGCAGAACTACAAGGACGACAACATGGCCAAGGGCCAGGCGATGCATCCGCGCCTCGTTGCGGCGTGGGATGCGTTCGCCAGTACCGACCAGAAACTGCGCGATGCCGTCGAAACCATTAACGACAGGAGCGCGCTGGAGAAACTCGCCGCGATCGAGCAGAGCGAAGGCCGCAAGGCGCATTATTTTGTTGAAGCGCTCATGATCAAGGCCAAGCGCGTGCTGCGCACGGAGGACATGGCGACGCCCGACCTTGCCGCGATGACACAGGCGCTTACTGAATACGAAGAGGCGATCAAAGGCGCGGAGCAGGCGTCGGGCGCCGACGGCGGCGCCAAGATCGGCTCGATCTTCATCAGCAACGCCAAGTCGTACCTGGTCACGGGAAAACAGCTGATGCGCCGTATCCGCGATCACGTGCCTTACAGCTCCGGCGACAAGATGATGCTCAGCAATGCCGGCAGCGGCTGGATGGTCGAAGGCTCGCCGCCGCGACTGGTGCGCGACTATAATCAGCTGGTCGATGCCTACAACCGCGGCCCAGGAATTTAGCTCGGGAATTTAGGCCAGGAATTTAGCGTTTGAGTTGGCCGCAAGCGTTACCGATCGTTTGCACCGGCTACGCTTGTTCAACTTATTCCGCGGTGCGCGCAGCACCTCGAATCAGTTATGAAGCTGCATGGGAAAATCGACACGCATGCCGGTGCTCGCCGCCGGCGGCATCGTTATCAGCAACGGCCGCAAGCCGCTGATCGCAGTCGTGCAGCGCCGCCGGGATAACGCGTGGGTGTTGCCGAAGGGCAAGCTCAAGCCGAACGAGCGGCCGATCGCCGCCGCAAGACGCGAAGCAACCGAGGAGACCAGTTGCGACGTGCGCGTGCACGAGTTTCTCGGCGTGATTTCCTACATCGGCGGCAGTGGGCCGAAGATCGCGCATTTCTGGCGCATGCAGGCGGTCGGCGAACCGATCGGCAAGCCGACGGCCGACATCAAGGCCGTCGAATGGCTGCCGCTATCCGCGGCGATCGAGCGCTTGTCGCTGTCGCACGAGCAGTTCTTCCTCCATCACATCGGCCGCCACGCCGTGCGAAGAACACTCAAACGGACGCCAATCCGGCCGCCGGTGAAGGTATCGGCGCAGCCGCTCGCCGGCGAAGCGCCGCGAGCCGGCGCCAAGCCGTCTAACGCGCGCAAGCCGCGCTGGCCGATGATCGAGCGCCTGACCAGGCGCTGGCAGACGGCAATCGGCTGGACCGATTGAGCGGGTTTGCCTGGCCGATCGGTCTGTAGAGGACGCGGTCGCGCGCAACGAACGATGCGATGCTGTCTTCAAGTTTCGACATCGTAAGTTCGCCGTTCAGCGACGCCAATTAGGTTTTTGAGCGGACGACGCTTTGGCCGGGACGCTGCGCACTCCGCTGACCAAAGATCTGTTCGGAATTTCATTTCCGCCGATCTACACCAATCATGATCGGGCGGTCCACGAATTGCTTGAAGACAGCCATCGGATTTTGGCTTACGCCCTTCTGATTATAATTGTGATCCATGTTGCCGGCGCGCTCCGGCATCATTTCATCAAACGCAATAACGTACTGCACCGGATGCTGCGGCCCGTCACCGCGGCGTGAAACCGGAAAGCTAAAGGCTATCGGCTCAACCGTTGCGGCCTTCCTTCGCCTGTCCGTCCAAAAAGTCCGACAGGTTGCCGCCGCTGCCTTTCTTCTTGCCTCTGCTTTTCGGCGCGGCAGGCGCCGGCGGGGGTGCAGCAGCGTCTCTGGCGAGGCGGAGCGCCTTGAGCCGCTCGGTCTTGGCGCGCAGCGCCGCGGCGCTGGATTCATATTCGGATGTCGCCTTTTTAGCGTCGTCAGCGCGCTGTAATTTGGCGAACTGGGCATTGCCGTCATATTTCTTGGATTTCTCGGCCATATCGCCATCCTTCTTGCTGAATCGTCTGTTTGTATATGGGCATACAGGTTGCAGGGCCGGTTGGCGAGGCAAATCCGGGCAAAGCGGGCCGCGTTTGGCCCGTTGGTTTATGTCCGCAATCGTGCTTAAGACCCCGGCGGGGATGTACAGTACCAGGCCCAAAAACAGGGATCAGAAGGGATCAGACCGGATCATGAGCAACGGCCCCTTACTTTCACTTAAGGAACTCGATGAGCGCATCGCGGCCACGCGCGAAAATATCCAGCAGCTGATCGAACAGGCTGCGGCGTATTCGGGCGGCGAGGACGAAGCGCGTAGCACCGACCGGATTGCGCAGCAAACTGAAGAGCTGGAACGGTTGCAAAAGCAGCGCGAAACGCTGTTGAAGAAATAGCGGCGTAGCAAGCTCTTTCTCGTCACTGCGAGGAGCGAAGCGACCAAGCTTTAACAGCTCAGAACGCCACGCCGACGCGGCGGCCTTTCTGCCAGACGATGTGACAGGTTTTTTTGACACCGCCGTGGTTGAGCACGAACCGCGGCGGAATGACGCCGCTGCCCTGCACCTCTATACAAGCGCCGCCGGCGCTGACATCGACCACCTTGCAAATCGCGGCGGGGCTTTTCATGTCGACAAAAATCGTGCCGATCTTGGACATCATGCCGGCCGGACGGACCCGTTGAAACCTTCGGTTCTCCTGCATTTCAATCCATCACAACGGCTTCCGCATACGGATTATCCTAATACCGCGGGACGCTGCCGCAAAATGCCCGGCCGGCCAAACAGTTTATTTGCTCATAAATTTCTAAACCCGCCGTTTTTGGTTATCTGAAAATTTGATAGTGTTCGATGTACGGAAAATTGACCGTGTCGTTTCGACCGGACCCCGCGCACCGTCATTGCGGCCTAAATCGATCCCGGGACCGGTTGCGCCAGGTTGTCGGCCCGCGCCCGGAAGATGTGCGAAGCCGCTGCCGCGAAGGCGCACAGCGTCGGAACCGCGACCAGCGAACGCAGCGCTGTGAACGCCAGCTGATTGGCGTGAGCCAATCCCGCTCCCACTAGGATGTAATAGAGCACGACAACAACGATTATGGCCGGCAGCGCGACAAAAAACATGATGAAAGCGACACGCCAGGAACTGCCCTTGGTGTCGCGCCGAGCGTTGCTCCAGGTCGCACCCGGCGCATCGACTGCGACGGCGGGAAACAGGATGATACGCCGAACCACCACGATGATGATCATGATGAACAGCACAGTGCTCACGATCCCAAGCGATGCCGCGATGCCCGAAGTCTGCTGCAAGTCCAGCGTGTAGCCTTCGATGACGCCTGGGAGGGACCAGAGGACGTTGACCAGCACGGCAAAGCCGGCAAATCGCACGTAGCGTGCACTGAACGGATCCAGCGGGTAGCGGTCGGTCAGCTCGCCCAGCAGCACGTAGCGGTGCACCGCGATGGCGAGCGGGGCAAGCAGCACGCCGCGTACGATGCTCGAAACGACAGTGTATACCGGAAGCCAAGGGCTGGTGACCAGGGCAACCGGATCGGGAAGGATCCACAAGGTGAACGATAGCAGGAACACAATCACGAACGCGACGCCGGCCACGAGCGGCATGACGGCGATCACCCGGAAGGCATCTGCCCAAGCTATTACAGCTGTACCGATGATCGCCGGCTTTAATTGCGGCATGATCGCCTTCTTCACTCCCCGTGCGAGCGGCACTGTAATCGCAATTCGCATAGGGTAGCGGTACAATTATCCCGCCGCGTCCTGCATTGAGAGACCGTGAGGCGTGATGATTGCGCTGTACTCCTATCCAGAGCTGTTCGGCGTCGCCGACAACAACGGCTACGGGCTAAAGGTATTCGCCTTTCTGCGGCTGACCAAAGTCCCATTCACCCATGAGCATATTTTCGATGCGTCGGCGGCGCCGCGCGGGCAATTGCCCTACATCGTCGACAATGGCGAGACGATCGGCGACAGCGAAACAATCATCGCACATTTGATCGGCAAGTACCGGCTGACGATCGACGCAAAACTCGACGCGCGCCAGCGCGGCTTAAGCCTGCTCGTGGCCCGCCTGCTCGACGACCTCTATTGGGTGATGTCGTACTCACGCTGGCAGGACGACCGCTTTTGGCCTTCATTCCACGCCGCATTGATGCGCGAACATCCTGCGTTGACCGAGGAAGGCCTGCACAAGGCGCGCGAATTTAATTTCCAGCGCTACCATTTCCAGGGCATCGGCCGCTACGCGCCGGACGCTGCATACGCGCGCGGGCTCGCCGATCTCACCGTCCTTGCCGATCTTATTCCGGCCAGCGGCTATATACACGGCGAAAACCCAACCAGCGTCGATGCGGCGATCTACGGTTTCATCGCCAATATTTATTTCTACGCCATCGACACGCCACTGAAGGAATTCGTCGTGTCGAAGCAAAATCTGGTGCGCCATTGTATGGCGATCCACGACGCTTTGATGCAGTAATGAAGCAGGAGACAGACATGCGCGTGTATCTGCGATCGATCGGTGTTCGAATTTTCAGCGGCCTTTTCGCCGCAATGGCTATGGCTGCGGTTGCTGCGCAGGCGCAGGAATCGGGACCGCGGTTCTACAATTCACCGGGAGTGGCCGCGATGAAACCGCCGCTGAGCCAGGCGGTCCGCGTCGGCGATATTCTCTTTATGTCCGGCTCCATCGGCGTCGTGCCGGGCACCCCGGGCCTCGCGCCCGGCGGTATTGAGGGCGAGACCAAGCAGGCCATGGACAACATCGGCGCAGTCCTCAAAGCCAACGATTTGAGCTTCGACAACGTGGTCAAATGCACTGTGATGCTCGCCGACATGGCGAAGTGGGGCGACTTCAACAAAGTCTACGTCACCTATTTCAAGCCCGGACGCCTGCCAGCGCGCTCCGCGTTCGGCGCCAGCGGACTGGCGCGCAACGCCCAGGTTGAAGTGGAGTGTCTGGCCTATGCGGGCAAGTAATCGGTACGTTCTGATTTCTTTCTGCGCACTGCTGTTTGCGCCGCTGACCAACGTCGCCGCGCAAGAAAACGGCCCAACCGTAACAACGCTGCTTTCGACCGGCACCACCGTCATCGGCGAAACGCTGCGCTATCCGGCGACCGGCGCCGCGCACGTAACGGCGGAGATCGTTACGCTTCCACCAGGCGTCCGGACCGCTCTGCACAAGCACGGCGTGCCAATGTTCGCCTACATTCTCGACGGCGAGATCACGGTCGATTACGGCGACCGCGGCAAGCGCACCTATCACAAGGGCGATTCGATCATGGAGGCGATGGATGTGGCGCATTTCGGCGCCGACGCCGGTGCACAGCCGGTGCGCATTCTTGTTGTGTTCATGGGCGCCGAAGGCGTGGCCGATACGATCCCGATGAAATAGCAGCGGCGCGCGACCGGCTAACCCCGGCCGATAAATGATCGCTGGTGGTTTGGCAGAATCGTTGCTTCATACAAATTGACTTCCGGCGGCAGCGACGCCATGAGCACAGCGACCTTCGCCACGTCCTCGGCGCTCATGACATAGTCCTCGGGCTTTTCGCCGGCGCCCGCTTTGGTGCGGCCGGTGCGGGTCGTGAACGACGACAGGGTCGAACCCGGATGGATGATCGAGGCAACGATATTGTGCTTGCGACCGTCCATTGTCAGTTGATGCGTCATGCCCTGCAGCGCAAATTTGGTCGTCGTATAAGGCAGCGAATCCGCACGCGGCGTTTTCGACGAGATGCTGCCCATGTTGATAATGCGTCCGCCCGCCGGAACTTGCGCCTTCATCACGCGGATCGCTTCGCGGCTACAGAGAAACGGCGCCGTGATGTTGATGTCGAGCGCCTCGCGCCAATACGCGAGCGTGATCTCCTCGGTCTCCTTGTGCGTGGCGATGCCAGCGTTGTTCACCAGTACGTCGAGACGGCCGAAGGTTTTCTGCACCATCGCGAACAGCGCTGCGACCGCGTCTTCCCTGGTCACGTCCGTCGGCGCCGGCAGCGCCACCCCACCTCGCGATTTGATGCCAGCCGCGACCTCGTCGAGCAGCGTCGCGCGGCGCGCCACCAGCACGGTCTTTGCGCCTTCTGCGGCAAACGTCTCGGCAATGGCGCGGCCAATTCCGTTACTAGCGCCGGTAATGATTGCCACCTTGTCCAGCAATTGTTTGCTCACGTATCTCTCCCGGATTGCCGCTTTCCGCTGCACCGACCGCGGACGTCCCCGTACTTCGCATCATGCCATTCTCGCGTAGGTAGTTCTACGCAATAGCCGGGTGGGCAATCTGCGGGCATGGAGGCGATCGTGTGCCGCTTGTTGATTCGCGCGTCCCGCAACGCAAGCAAAGAGACACTTGATGCACACCATCGCTCTGATTTCGCGCAAGGGCGGCGCCGGCAAAAGCACGCTCGCGATCGGACTGGCGATTGCCGCTGCGGCCGAGGGCCACAAGGTCTGCCTCCTGGAAGCCGACCCGCTCGGCACCATTTCAAATTGGCGGAACCGCCGCACACAGCCTGAACCAACCGTCGAGACCGTCCACGACGGCTACGAGCTCACCCGCCGCGTGCCGTTTCTCGGGCAATGCGGCGTGACATTGACGATCATCGATACCGCCGGCGGCTGGAGCGAAACCGCAACAGCGGCGATCGGCGTGGCCGATCTGTGCCTTATCCCGGTTCGTCCGAGTCCGGCTGATATTGAAGCCGCGGCACCGACGCTGGCCGCGGTCCGCGAGCGCAACAAGCCGTTTGCCTTCGTGCTCAATCAGACGCCGCCCCGCAGCGCGAGGCTTGAAGGCGCCATAACTTCGCTCAGCGAAACGGCGGCTTCGTTGCATCTGACAAGTCTGGTGGCGCTACCCACCATCGTCCTGCGCAACGATCAACAGGACGCGCTCGGCAAGGGACTTGCCGTTACCGAATACGCCCGCGAGGGGAAGTCGGCGGATGAAATACGCGGGTTGTGGCAATGGATCTGGAGCCGGCTGATGTCACTCACGCCGCAAAATGCGCAAGCCGCCTCACAAACCGCGGCATGGCCGACCAACGAGCCGACCGAATTGCGCGCGGCCGGTTAGGGAACAGCCGCAGCCGTCCAGCTTCAATTGCCGACCGGCAACGGAGGACGCGGCGCTTCGCCATCAGCCGCTGATGGCTTGGGGCGCAAAAGGTCCGGGATCTTCTTGATCATGGACAAAATGTCCCTGTCCTCTTCCTTTACCGCAGACACCGGCGCCACCGGCGGCGACGCCTCAACGGCCGCGACCGGACGCGACTTGATTTCGACCGGAGTGAGCGGTTCGGGTTGCACCGGAGCCTTCTCCAGTGCCGGGTGCGGGGTTTCGTTGGCAAGCGGGACCGGAGCAATGGCGGGTACGGGGGGCGCGCTATCGGCGGGCTTTGGCTGAGCCGTAACGGCCGAGGGTGTCAGCGTCACATCGATCTGATGAGGTGCAACATCGGTCTGATGAGGTGTAACATCGGCCGGATGGCTCGGCTGGGCGTCGACGGGCGGCGGCGCGGTCATGACGTCGATCTTACGCGGTGCGATGTCGACCGCCGCCGCGCGGCTGGCGTCGACGTTGGCGAGAGCGGCGCGTATCTCGGCTTCGACCGATTTTTCGTCATGCGGCTTACTCTCCACCGTCGGAGCCTCAGCCGACGGCTGCTTGCGCGAAGCAGCTGACTCTTTCTCTTTGCCACTGGCAACAGCTCGCGCCGGCTGAACGACGAGAGGAGGCGCAGCCGTGAGGCGCTGCTCCGCGGCGTCGAGCGTAGCGGGATGGACCGGCTGGGCGCGCTGGCTCTTGGATACGACGCTGGTACTAGAACCGGCACTCGTGTTTGGGGCGACCTGCACCGTAGGGGGAACGGAAGGGAGCGTCGATGCGGGCGAGGACCAATAGCCGCTGAAATGCGCGAGCAGGTAGCCGCTCAACGCCGTGGCGATGCCGGCGCCCACCACTTCGATGAACTTCACGGCGAAGCGCTTGAAGAAAGAAGTCACGACCGGCTCGGACATCCCCAAAATCGCCCCTGGAATCGCTTGGTTAATTCGCCTCGCTTTGCCGCGGATTAGAACCCCAAGTATCAGGCGAAAGTTTGATCGTTTCCGCCCTACCGCAGTCCGGCCTGCGCCAAAAGTGGCATCACCTCGTCCCGGAAGCGCATCATACCCTCAAGCCAGCGCGGCCAGGTTAGCAGAATTCCGTCGAAGCCGGCCTTCTTGAGGACCCCCCGCTCAAACGAACTTCTCGTCTCGCTCCAACAGCTCGATCGAGATGCCCTGCGGTCCGCGCAGAAAGCAGACGCGTATACCGGGACGAACCGTGGTCGGCTGCATGGTGAACTCGGCGCCTTTGGCTTTCAGCGCGGCCGCTACTGCGTCGATATCATCCACATGGAATCCGAAGTGATCGAGTCCCTGATAAGGCGTCACCGGCGGCGGGTTAACTTTATCGCTGGCGCCGACCGGCATGATGAAGATGTCGGCCCCGCCAAGCTTCAGGTCGACGCGCGGCTTGCCCTGCTGCATGGAGCGGATGACCTCGGCGCCAAGGATGCGCTCGAACCATGCCGCGGTCGCCTCCGGATCGGGGCTGCGCAGGTGGATATGGTCCCATTTGTAGTTCGGTGCGGCATTCGGCATTGTTCAGTGTCCTCCCGAGCGTGAGGGTAGCGCGAATGGAGGTAAGCGCAAACGGGGCGCAGCTACTCCAAGCCACAACGTCGGTTGAAATGATCCAGCCGACACACCATGAGGCGTCCATGCCTGCCAAGCGTTACCGCTTCGTGCCGCCCGGCGGCGGGCCGAACTACAACTGGACACGCGATCACACCTTCGTAAAGGTCGCCGCTGCCGACACCGGCGGCGCTTACGCGCTGATGGAAGACAATCTCAAGCGCGAGTTTGCGCTCGGACTGCATCTACACCGTCATCACGCCGAGACGTTTTACATTCTCGATGGTCCAGTGAATTTTTATATCGATGGCGACTGGATGGCAGCGGCGACCGGCGCCTGCGTCCACATTCCGCCAGGCGTGCCGCACGCGCTCGATCTGCCGCCCGGCGGCACCGGGCGTTGCCTGATGGTCTTTCAGCCGGCGGGCTTCGACCAGTTCCTCGCAGAACTCGCCGGCTTGACCGCGGCGCAGTTGGCCGATGAGACGCTGATAGCCGCCTTAAATGACAAATACGACATCGTGAATTTGGGCGGCGTTCCGCCCCACGAATAAACGGCGATCGCGCGCACAAGGGGCCGAAAGTTATTTCCCCGCCGCCTTACGCAGTGCCGCGTTGATGCGGTCCTGCCAGCCCGGGCCGTCCTCCTGGAAAAAGTCGAGCACGTCGCGGTCGATGCGGATCGTCACCGCCTCCTTCACCCCCGGAGGCGTGGGCGCCGGCTTTGGCGGGCCCTCCACCGGCTTTGTGGTCGCCGTCTTGAAGGCCTGCTCGGCCGCCGTGCGGCTATCGATGGGGCGTCTCGCCATTACAGCAGTGTACCAGACCAAGCCGTAACGCGAAAGAAATCCGAGTCGCCCTTGACGATCGTGCGCACCGTGTATGCGTGCCTTGCGTTGTGGAGCAGGCTTGTTTGACACAAATCAAATTTTCACGGCTCGGAAGAGCGCCGGCTTATCCAATTGACGGGCTCCGTTCATGCCCGCGGGTCACTCAACTAAAAAAGGGAATGCGAAATGTCCGCGAAATCACTCTGGCCGAAACCGACCCGCCTGGCATGCGTGGCCGCGGCAGGCGAATCGCCGCGACCAAGAGTTTAAAAGACGATGCGCTCGCCGCCTACATGCACGCGCACACGTTCAACACCGTGGTTGGCGAGGTGAAATTCGGCCCGACGGGCGAATGGACGGAGGAGCGGACGCTTGCTGCCCAATTCCAGAACATCAAGGGGAACAGCATCGATGACTTCCGCGACACCAAAACCGAAGTCATCGTTTATCCCCCGCAGTTCAAAAGCGGCGAGGCGATCTATCCGTACCAGAATGCGATAGCGAAGTAGGAAGGTCCTGCGTCCGCACGAAACGATCCGGCCAAAGATGGCCGGCTCCGGCTGCTGTGTCGTCAGACGTCATCAAGGCGCCGCGCCACATTCAGCCGAGCCAAGTGTGACCGCTTTGCCTCACTCGGTCTTAATCGCCGCCGCTGCGACCCATCGCCGCGTTTCTGCGCTTCATCGCCACGCCGACGCCTTGATTGGCCGCAACCTCGCGGTCTTCTAACGAAGGAAAGGGTCTTGGTATGAAGTCTCACATCTTGGCAGCCGCACTTGTCGCGGCGACGTTCGCAATGCCGGTTGCGGCGCAGGCGCAAAGCATTCCTGAAGGCATTGCTCACGGCGGTTCAGTCGGCATGAACACAGCGGGGCCGATCGGCGCGGTCGTCGGCGGCGCAGTCGGCGGGGTTGTCGGCGGCTTTGAAGGGTTGTTCGGCATCCGGCCGATCAACGCCTCCTATTCGGACGGCCAGCCGCGCGGCTCCCATCACCACGGGGTACGGCACACCTATCGCCGCGTGCACCACAAGCCGGCGACGAGCTGAGCATCGTCAAGCAGGATGGATCGAGCGCAAGCAAGATCCATCCGCTCGTTCCACGCGTCGCGGACGTCGCTCCTGGATAAACCCTTCAAATAGTCACTGCCCCGTCCGGTTCTCCCGCGCGCAGCGATAGCGCGCCCGCTCCAACGCTGCATCAATCGTAGTGGCGTTTTCCGCAGGTAGCGTGCAGTTCGGCGAACCATCGCGCGAAGGATAGGACGCACCGCAATAGCTGGGTGACAATTTCAGCTGACCGAGACAATCGGCGCGATCGTGTTCGTTCTGTTCGGCAAGGCGCTTGCATTCGGCCGCGTGTGAAGCGTCGTGAACAGCACTCGCGTTGTTGACACAGGCCTCATAGGGACTCTGAGCGGCAGTTTCCTGCATCGCGTTCGACAACAGCATCACCGCGGCAAGACCACCGCCTATTGCAGTGCGCACTATGCGCACCGAACGGCGGCAGAAGGGGCGAGCTTTCACTGCAACGCCGCCCGGCGCTCCCGCTGACAACGATTGCGGGCCTCGCTCAAATCGCCATCCAAACCCGTCGCGACCTTTTGCGGAAGGACGCAGCCGGGCGAGGCATCGCGAAGTCTGTAGGCCGCATCGCAATATCCCTTCGGTAACTTCGGCTTGGTAAGGCACTCGGTGTGATCGGCGAGAGCCTTCTCGGCGAGATGTTTGCATTCCGCCGCCCATGATGATCCATGGGTCATGTTCGCTTTGTTCAGACAAGTCTGATAGTGCGCCTCAGCACTCGCTTTGGTTTCGGCTTGCCGTTGCTCCGCTTTCTTGCGCTCCGCAAGCGACCGCTCCTGCGCGACGCGCTTTTGTGCATCGGCTTGGGCTTTTTCCTGGCGGCGCTCATTTTCAAGCTGCGCGTCCCGGCGCGGCAGATAGACGCCGTAATAAAACCCGACGCCGGATGATGCCAGCAGAAGCGAAACTATTACGCTCAGCTTCAGAAGAGTGTTCATCCGTGCCGCCGACTCGGGTGATCCTGAGCCTTGGCGCCAGCGTCGATCTTTGCCGCGAAGGCTGCACCGTTTTACGCAGTCCACGTGAAGATACATCGGTCCAACACAGCACAAAAGCGCGCTACCCGCAGAAATCGGGTGGGTTGGCGCGGAGCGTGCGCTCATCTGTCGTGCTGGTTAACGATGGAGGAGACCATGCACTTTCGCATTCGCGGCCTGCCGGCCGAACACTTTGCTCCCCTGTTCACGCTTTCGGACGAGGCGCTCGCGGGGCAAGGTGCCGTTCGGCGTATCGCCGACGGGGCCCGCCCCTGCCGCGTTAGTCTTACCGATGCAACGCCGGGCGACGAATTAATCCTGGTCAATTACGAGCACCACGCCGTCCACTCTCCATACCGGATGCGCTTTGCCATCTATGTGCGCCAGGGCGAGGAGACCTTCGACGAAGTGGACACCGTCCCGGAGCAATTGCGCAAGCGAACCCTTGCGGTCCGCGCTTTCGACGCCGATGCGATGATGGTCGGCTGCGAGCTCGCCGAGGGTACGCGACTGGAAGACGCGATTGCGCGCCTGTTCTCCGATCCCCGCGCAGCCTATTTGCACGCGCACTTTGCCGCCCCCGGCTGCTATGCGGCGCGGATCGAGCGGGCTTGATCCCGTCGCGCCCTAGTCATCCGGCCGTCGCGCGTTTAACGACAACGCATTTCATAGCTTGTCATGGGTACGCGCTGCGTTATTAGTACGCTCCGCCGGCGCTCATACTGAGCGGCGGCAAGAAGGAGGGAACGACCCATGAAGTTTACGACTGCTTTGCTAATTGCCGCCGGTTGCGCATTTGCAGGATCCGCATTCACCTGGGGTCAGGCCAACGCGGCGACCGCCGACGACGTTAAATGGATCAATCAGTGCCTGGTGGACAACAAGGGCGGCGCGGCCGACGATGTCGTGCGCAAATATTGCACCTGCATGAACGGCAAGATGAGCGACAACGAAACCCAGTCGATCACCCAATGGGAAAAGACCCACGCCGCCGAGCGTACGGCTTGCGATAAAGAAGCCGGCTGGAAGTAAGAGCTTCTGCTCCAAACTTCGTTTCTCCCTTTCCGCTTGAGGAAAGGGAGAAACGTACGCGCTACTCGCTATTCAACATTTTCGGCGGGGGACTACCGCGCCAGCGATCAAGTCCGATCACGCGGACAAAGGCGAGCACGATCGCCGCCGCGACACTGGCGATGTTCTCGATCGATCGCAGCAAAAACGCTGCTCCCAGCACCCAAAGGGATTGTGGCTCCTGATCCCAGGACACAGGGACATTTATCTACAAATATGGCGTCGCTGGTTCGGCTTTGTTAAGCTAACTTGTCCGCTCCGCGCGCCCTGCCCGCCGCTTGCTTGTAAGCTGTTCGGCTCAGCTTGGTCGTTCGTTAACGCCCCGCCGCCAAGCTTGCGCGCGAGGTGCCATGCATCAGATCGTTTATACCAGCAGCGCCAGACAGGAATTTGCCGTATCCGATCTGAAAAAGATGCTTGTTGGCGCCCGCATGCGCAACAAGACAGTCGGCGTCACCGGCATGCTGGTATTTCATGACGGTACGTTCCTGCAGGCGCTCGAAGGCGAGAACCGCGCCGTCAACGAAATCTTCGCCAGTATCCAGAACGATCCGCGCCACCGCGATCTCGCGGTCCTGCGTCGCGGCCCGGGACCGGAACAGCGCGTGTTCGGCGAATGGTCGATGGGCTTTGCAGATTTCAGCGGCGCGGCCGCCATCCTTAAAGGTTTCGTGCGCGTCAATGACCGTCTCAATCTGAAAGAGCTGGACGGTACCAGCGCCGTCGCGTTGCTGACGGCATGTGAAGACGACGGGATGCTCAAAAGCGCGTGACGCGCCGAGGCACCTTGCCCGGCAGTACGCTCACTTTCGCCACCCAATCAGCTCGCACAGTTTGAGCCAAGCACGTGTGTGCGTGCTGGAACTTCACGGCGTCAATTTACTTTGCTATCACGGGTCGCGTCCGGTACGTCACCGCGGGCAGCGAAGCAAAGAGCCAATCCATGGTCCACGTCACCTACAAAGTCGTTCGCCACGAAGACGGTTGGGCGTATACCGTCAGCGGCGTGTTCTCGGAAAGTTTCGCTACGCACGCCGAGGCGCTCAATGCAGCGCGACGCGCCGCCGCGGAGCAACGCACACCGGGGCAAACCGAAGCGATCGAATACGAAGACGAAAAGGGCAAGTGGCACTCTGAACTTGCCCGCGGCGACGATCGGCCCGACACCGACGTCGAGGACAGCGCTTAGACAAGCTGAAGCAAAAGCGCTTCCCGGCTGACGCGATTTACCGCCGCGATTCCCGCTTCAGCTTTTTTAGCACGACACCACAACGCCGCCCCCGCCCCGGATCACGTCCGGGACAGGCTCGATGCAGACTTGCCTAGCAGAGTGTGCCGCAGCCTTTAGAGCGGCCCCGGATAGTAGTGGCAGCGATACGGGCCGATGACGAGATCGCGATAGCACTTCACCATGCCATGGCGCGTTTTGCGTTCAGCGTATTGAGCCTGCTGCAGCGGCGAGGTCGCGGCTGCGGCGTCCTGTACTGCCGTTCCACTAACCGGGGCGGCGCCTGCACTTTGGCAACAAACAAGTCCGATGCCGGCGGCAAAGGTCAAGGCAGCTAACGTCTTTCGCATGGATACCTCCTGGTCCCTAAAGTAGGAACAACTAAGCTAATCATTTCCGGTTCCACAAGTTCGCGCCGGAGTTGTTCAAGGCTTTACCGGTTTGGCGGCTTTTCGCAGCACCTCGACCCGCAGGGGCAGCACGGCGCCGAACCAGCAGGCGTGCGCGGTGTGGTCGGTGTAGTCGTCGCCGGTCTCGGGATGAAGGAGGATAGTCAGCCCGTCGCGGTTGAGCATCAGCCAAGGCAGGAAAGATCCGACAAGATCCGCTGGAAAGGCAACCTGGTACATCGATCGGGTATGGGGCCCGACCAGTTCGTCGTGCCAGCGGCCGAGCTTGGCGCCCGGAAATTCCCCGGCGATCCGCCGGCGCAGATGTTCGGCCCGATCGCGGGTCCGCTTCGGGTCGTAATAGACATGAGCGTGATAAGAGGCGATCGATGATGGCGCCGCGGCGCTTTGCTCGGGCATCGGTGACGCGCCTCATCAATACGAATAATCGAGAATATCTCCGTCGCCGATCGTGAGATCGACGTTGGGCGCGATCTCGATGGCCAACGGGCCGGGCGGCGGGGCACTTGCCGGGCCAGAAGGCATCGGCGGTAACGGCGGGGGGTTCACCAGATCGCGATAGTTTCGCATCGCGCTGTCGCCGCCAAGAAAAACGCACCGGCAATAATCAGGATCGGCGTAGATGTAGTAACGCCTGCCCGCCTTGGTGCGCGCGACAAAGGTGCGCGCCGGCAATAATCGCAAGCGTTCGATCAGCTGAGTCGTGTTAGCCGTGCGCATCACGAAGCCGACATCCTCAAGCTTCATGTCTCTGGCTTCCTGACCGGCTGCGGCGTCACCGAACAGGCCGAACGCGAGAAAAGCCAGCATGCGTGCGCCAAGCGAATGCATGAAAATCCTTAACGGTGCGGCGCGCTGTTGCGCACCTTGCCGAAATGCTTCGCAAGCCACAGCGCCGTCAGCAGTATGCCTAACGCAGTCGCAACAACAATGCCGATTGGCCGCGGCGGCGCGGCAAAAAAGTAACGCACCAAAGCAGCGGCGACGAGGAAGTTGAAAAATCCCCAAAGCACATTGACGAGCGCCGAGGACTCGCCAACCCCACGTGGCGTGGCGAACGGCGTCTGGAATTTGTTGCCGCAAATGCCTTGCACAAAATGCGGTACGCCGTTGGCGAAGAACACACCGGCAAAGAAATGCGCGAGATAGTAGTACCAGGGCACGACACATACTCCCTTGCTTGGGGCTGAATTGGCTGCCTCGACGATTTGGGGAACCGCCGCGCTGTTTCGACGACAGTAGAGCCTTCAATTTTTGCCGCTGTCATCCCCACGGCCGCGGTGCCGGCCGTGGGGACGGAAAAAGGCTGGCCAGCAGCACGGCGAGAATGCCGGTGAGGAAAATGCCGTCGAAAGTCCCGGCGCCGCCGATTGAGGCGACCGGGGCGCCCAGTCCGCGTACCTTGTCGAGATTAGTCAGATCGGCCCCGATCAGTGTACCCAAACTGCCGCCGATATAGGCAAGCGGCGCGGCGTTCTCACGTGACAGCACCAGCGCGACGACCGCGGTAATCAGCGCCGGCCAGAATACCGGCACCGCAATGCCGATCCCGGGGACCGGATTGGCGAGCCAGTGCATCGCGAGCGCGACAGCAGCGGTGGCGATAGCGCCATTGACCCATAACCCGCGCACAAAGAGGAGATAGAACGACATCAGCGTCGGAATCACGGCGCCGCCGACGTTGACCGCGATCACCGTACCCGCGAAGTTCTCGACCACCGGCACGTTGTATTGCATGCCGAAAAAATCGATGACCCGGTCGGACACCATCGGCTCGTGCGGCAGCACCGCAATCGGGATGTTGAAATAACTCCCGATCAGAGAGCCGAACAGCAGCAGCATGGCGGTTGAGGAACTGATCCCAAGGCTGAGATAGGCGTGACGCAGCGCGCGCAGCACCAACAGGACAACCAAGAGAATAATGAAAAGCCCGACCAGAATGGAGAAAAAGCCGGGCGTCAGTGGCAGATAATGGTAGTGGCTGATTTGCACGGGTGCTGCTCCAAACTACAGTTAAGCACGAAATCAGGGCCGGCGAGATATGCGACCGACGAACCGCGCCTGGTCGCGAAACGCTTGGCACCGAGCAGCGGAGTGACCCATGACGGAAGCTGCATCGGCCCCCGAGGTTACGCTGCCGCGGTTGGTGCCGGCGCTACTGAGCTTCGTTGCCGGCTATGTCGACATCTACACATTCCTTGCTTTGTTCGGGTTGTTCGTTGCTCAGGTGACGGGAAGCTTCGTGACCGCCGGAGCCGAGCTCGTTACCCACGACCTCGGCATCACCGGCAAGATGCTCGCGATCCTCGCCTTCCTGTTGGCGACTGCGGTGACGGCGGGTTTGATCAATCTCGTTCGCGAGCTGGGCCGCGCGCCATTGCCCTGGATGCTCGCGTTCGAAACCGCGCTTCTGGCGGCATTCACGGTCCTGCTGTTGATCGGCCCTCCCATCACCGGCGTACAAGATTGGCACGGTATCTTTGCCGGCCTGTTCGGCGCGATGGCGATGGGAACGCAGAGTGTGATCGTGCGGCTCCTGATGCGCGGCATCCCGCAGACTAACGTGATGACCGGCAACATGACCCAGCTAGGCGTCGAGACCACCGCGCTGCTTCTGGCCTGGCGCCGGCGCGCCCGCGACCCGAACGATCAGGAGAACGAGCGGGAGTTTGCCGCGGTACGATCGCGGTTGCTGATCGTTCTCGCTATTGCCATAGGTTTTGTGCTTGGGGCGGCTTTCGGCGCCATCAGCTATGCGCAGGCGGGAATGGCCGGTGTCCCGCTCGCCGTCATCATTGTTGGCGCACTTACGCTCTGGGCAGTCTGGCGCGAGCGGGAAACCTGACTGCAGCGCGTACTCATAAATCTGACACGCGTGCCTAGGTCTTTCACCTAGCCGAAATTGGGTTTGGGTAACCGATAGGGCGCCCGTGGGTGACTGCTATTCTCCACGCGCAACATCCGCTTTGCGGGAACGCTTTAAACTGGATCGGGAAGACGCGCGTGGACAGGCAGTTCGACTACACCCTGAAGATCTTGCTGGCCGTCGAGTTCGCCGATGCGCCGCGACGGATGGAGGGAATCCCCGGCTACGCGCTATTCGAGCGGCTTTCGATCGCGGAGATCGTCCGGACGCTGGAGGAGAAGCAGAGCTTATCGGCGCCGTCGCTTGCCGGCGGCAAGTTTCAGAATGTGCTCGAGCAGCGCGTGGGCTATTGGGAGAAAAGAGTTCCGAAGGGCAAGGACTGCTTCGTCCACTATGCCATCGGAACAGACGATGTGATCGCGGCCGCGTTCGATCGGCTCAAGACCGACAGCGGCGACCTGGTATTGCTGGGCATCTATCACATCGAGCCGCAGTGCTCGGCCTATCCTTACAGTTTTCCGGTCGGCAACACGCCGGATCATTGGCGCCTTGGCGAACATTTCCCGCTGACCGGCGCTTCGATATTCTGGTTCAACTTCTTTCCAGAGCAACCTTATCTCTTCGAGAAGACATTCGCCGCCTGGGCACGGTTCCAAATGCTGCAGCTCGACGAACGTGCTGAGAACAACCAACTGGTCGCCTCGGACGGTAAGCCGCGGTTGATCGCGCAAGGTGTTTCCGACTTCGTCCAGCTTAATCTCAACCGTTTCACCAGCCTGTCGGGATTCTTCAATGCCGCACACGAGGCGGGCAAGGACACGTTCACCGATGATTCGGACTACGTCTGGTACGGGATGCTTCTGCGCAAGGTGTAGACGCCATTTCAGGCCCAGCTTTAGCGCCCGCGCGGGAGGTCGATAAAAAACACGCTGCCGCCGTCCGGATTGTCCGCAAAACCAACCCGAGCGCCCATGCGCTCCGCCAACGTCCGGACAATGTAGAGGCCGAGGCCGGTCGTCGCTTCGCCGTTGGTCGGCAGTGTTCGCAAACGGCTGAACTTCTTGAACAGCAACGGAACGTCCGCCGTTGAAATTCCCGGCCCGTTGTCCACGACGCAGAGGCGAAACTCCGTTTCGCGCGGCTCGGCGGTGAGCCGCACAACCGACCCCATGGGAGAGAACTTGATCGCGTTCGCAACCAGATTGTCGATCATCGTACTCAAGAGCGATGGCTCGGCGCTGACCACGAGAGGAAGAGAATCCGTGATGATAGTGATCCTTTTTTCAGCGGCAACATTCAGCGCCTTGGCTTTGGCATCGTGAAACACCCCATCGACCTGAACCGCGGTGAGCTCGAGCCGCTCCGTCCCGGCGTGTCGATGCGCTTCGAGCAACCGGGTGACTGCGCCGTACATGTCCCTGCAGGTGTGCGCGATTTCGGTCAGTTCGCGAGCATCCGCGGCCGAGCGCCCCTGCATTGTCCGCAGCAGCGCCCGTATACCCGCCAGCGGGCTTTGCAGATCATGGGCAACCATCGCCACCATGTCGCGGCGCTCGTCCAGCAGCGCGCGGATCGCCGCCATATCCTCAAAGGCCTGCCGCTCTCCCCGGAACGTCAGGACGGCGGCGATTACACCCAGCGGTAACGCAGCAGTACCGCCCATGGTCATGACGGTTCGAAAGACGACATCGTAGGGCCCGGCGAAAACTGTCGCGAGATAGATGCCGTGAAGCGGAAGGAGCATCGACAGCAAGGCGCGGCGGGTCCACAGCGGAGCCAGGCACGCGACGAAAACCATGGTGGCGTAGGCCGGGTTGGCGCCGAAACGCGTTCCCAGATTGAGCGAAAGGACAAGTCCCGTCGCGATGGTCCCGACGCCAAAGAGAAGGGGCAAGGCTGGCGTCGGCCACGCTGCGGCGCGGCCCTTGCGGCACGCCCACGCGAGACCGCAACAGTAAAGTCCGCTGGCCGTTTGGACGAGAATAAGCTCGCTCGACCATAATTCAGCGACAATGAATTCGGCCGCGATGAGCGCCAGCATCACCCCGGCGAAACAGTACGACGCGAAATGCAGCCGCTCCGCGTTGCGGGCGCGCAGATGAGCGTCGAATGACGGCTGATCTGTATCAGAGTCTTTCGACATAGAGCAGGGCCTCGCGTTCAAGCGCTGCGGCGCTGTCAAGGCCGAGTTTGGTCTTGATGTTCTCGCGGTGTGCACCGATGGTTTTTGGCGAAAGACAGAGCTCCAACGCGATGGCGCCGGTGGACCGGCTTGCGCCGATCAGCAAAAAAATCTGCATTTCCCGATTGGTCAAGCAGGCATACCGCTGTTCGGTCGCCCGGTGGAACCGATGCGCAAGAATGCGCGCGTTCATGCGCGGTGAAACGACAATCTCGCCCCGTAGCACGGCTTCGAGCGCCTGCACGACGCTATCCATCTCCTCTCCCTTCATGAGATAACCGCGGGCGCCAGCCTTGAGAACGCGCTCGGCATAAAGCGCTTCATCATGCTGCGAAAGGACAAGAACGTGCATCTTCGGATGGACGCGCAGGCACTCAGCCACGAAATCGGGCCCATCGCGGCCGCCCAGCATCAGATCGAGCAATGTCAGATCAGGCCGTTCAGCCGCCAGCAGGCGGAGCGCTTCGGCGGGGGATCCCGCTTCGCCGCAAACCTCGAAAGTGCGCGTCTGTTCCAGCATCGCGCGAAGCCCCATCCGCACGATAGGATGGTCGTCAATGATCAGAACCCGTGGCATTCGGCCCCCTTGGCCACGAGATCGGGCAAGGATGGTAGTTTTAACAGATGTTACGCGTTGCGCGCTTTCCTGGCCACACGCAAGCGGACGGACGCAACCGCAGCGATCTTGCAAGGGGGCGTGAAAAGCTCCCTGCTCCTCGCCGACCGCAGGCTCCCTCCGGCTTGCAGAGCAGGGCTTAGAGGTTTGGGGGAGGCATTGTTTCGCGCAAGATGCTACTGGCTCCCACCCAATCCCTCTCCCGCAAAGGAGAAGGGCAAACTGGCCCGCGCTTTTTGCGAACGGGTGACGATTTAAAAACGGAGTAAGCGATGCCGCAGCATCCCGAAGCGATTGTCGAAGGCAAAAGGCGCCCCTTTACCGGAGCTGAATTTCTGGAATCGCTGCGCGACGGCCGCGAAGTCTACATTTACGGCGAGCGCGTCAAAGACGTCACCACGCATCCCGGCTTCCGCAATTCGGCGGCTTCGATTGCGTTGCTCTATGACGCCTTGCACGATGAGAAAACGAAGGAGGTGCTGACCGCACCAACCGATACCGGTTCGGGCGGCTTCACCCATAAATTTTTCAAAGCGGCGCGCTCACGCGAGGAGATCATTGCCCAGCGCGACGCCATCGCCGCCTGGGCGCGCATAACCTATGGCTGGCTGGGGCGCAGTCCGGATTACAAGGCCGCGTTCATCAACACGCTCGGAGCCAACGCGGAATTCTACGGCAAGTTCGCCGACAATGCGCGCGCCTGGTACAAGCGAGGCCAGGAGGCGGTGCTTTTTCTCAATCACGCGCTGGTCAATCCGCCGATCGACCGTAATAAGCCGATCGAAGAGGTCAAGGACGTCTACATCACCATCCAGAAAGAGACCGATGCCGGCATCTACGTTTCCGGCGCCAAGGTCGTGGCCACCAACTCGGCGCTGACCAACTACAACTTTCTCGGCCAGAACATGAGCGTGGAGATCACCGACCCGAGCATGGTGGTGATGTTCATCGCGCCAATGAATACGCCGGGCATCAAGCTGATCTGCCGGCCATCCTACGAAATGGCTGCCGCGGCCACCGGCTCGCCCTGGGATTATCCGCTGACGTCGCGGTTCGATGAGAACGATGCCATTTTCGTTTTCGACAATGCGTTCATCCCCTGGGAGAATGTGCTCATTCATCGCGACGTACAGCGGCTGAAGGATTTTTACCCCAAGTCGGGCTTTTTCAACGGCTTCACCTTCCAGGGCTGCACCCGGCTCGCCGTGAAGCTCGATTTCATCGCCGGCCTGCTTTACAAGGCCGCGCGCACCACCGGCGTCGAGACGTTTCGCGGCGTGCAGGCGCAGATAGGCGAGGTGATCGGCTGGCGCAATCTGTTCTGGTCGCTCACCGACGCGATGGCCTGCAATCCCGACCCGTGGGTCGACGGTGCGGTGCTGCCGAACGTGCGCGCCGGCGCCACCTATCGGCTGTTCATGACCGAAGCCTATCCCGCGGTCCGTAATATCGTCGAAAAGGTCATCGCATCGGGGCTGATCTATCTTCCCTCGCACGCTCGCGACTTCAAGAACCCGGAAATCGACAAATATCTGGCACGCTACGTGCGCGGCTCGAACGGCATCGATTACAAAGAGCGCATCAAGACTATGAAGCTCCTATGGGACGCCATCGGCACCGAGTTCGGCGCCCGCCACGAACTCTACGAGATGAACTATTCCGGCAGCCACGAGCTGATCCGCGTCTTTCAGCTCCAGCAGGCGCAAGGCAATGGCGCGCTCAAAGGGATGATTGGGCTCGCCGAGCAATGCATGGCCGACTACGACGAGGACGGCTGGAAGCACCCCGCGTACCACGACGGCGCAGATATTACGGTGCTTGGGAAAGACTGAAGCGTTCGCGCGCACTACAGGCCGGTAGCGAAACCGACGGTGATCTGGACCCGCAACGTGTCCTCACCGCTGGCGATCGGCACCGGCGACGCCAACCCGCCTGCCGCGCGCAGGGCTTTCGTTCCACCGGGTGGAGCGAAACCTGGATCTTCGGTGATCCATGCAACCCGTCCAAGCTCCATGCCCGCAGCGCGGGCGTAAAGCTCCGCCTTCCGCCGCGCATCGGCAACCGCTGCCTCCCGCGCTCGATCGAGCGCCTTTGACAAATCGGAATGCAGAAATTCCACGCCGCCCAGATCGTTCGCGCCGGCGGCGACAAGCCGGTCGATAATCGTGCCGACCATGGCGATCTGGCGGATCGTCACATTGAGCTGGTTGGAGACGCTGAAGCCGGAGAGTTTCGGTTCGGTATTCGGCTGCGCCGGCGCATAGACCGGCTGAACTGAAAAACGCGACGTCTGAATATCTTTTTGTTCAATTGCCAAATCGCGCAACGCCGTCGTGATGGCGCCCATCAGTTTTGTATTGGCGTCGGTGGCTTCCTTGACGGTCCTGGCCCGCGTGGTCACGCCGGTCGTGATCCGGGCGTAATCGGGCTGCACGGTGACGCTGCCCTCGCCATTCACGATCACCCGCGCCTCAGGCCGCGATTGCAGCTGCTGCGCTTGCAACTGCGGGCCCGCGACAAGAACAAAAGCCGCGGGAATGACAGCTGCGAGTTTCGCGGCGCGAGGAATCAGTCGCAGCGAACTAACCCGGTGGGCGAGCGTTGTTGTACCGCGCGATGCAGCCATAATAGTCTCCCTTTAGATCAGGCGTGCCGAACAAATATAAAGGCCCGCATTTCGCGGCGCCTGGATTTCATCTCTGCGTCTTGTCGTACCACCCACGCTGGTGTGCTTCGTGGAGTGCCGCGAGGAATTCGCCGTCGACACCGAGCTGCCGCAACTCGGAGATCGGTATTGTAATTGGCGCGCCACAGGCCTTGACGACATGCGGGAAACCGGACGGCTGCATCGCCAGTCCATCGCCCTTGGCATCCGGCCACAGCATCAAATTCGCGTCGGGTGGATCCTTGAGCACATCGCTGCATTCTTTGTCGTTGGGAAGGGCTGCCGCTCGCTCGATATAGAGCTTCCAGAGCGCCGACGATCCGACCGAGACCGGCGTCGACTCGTTTCCACCAGGGCCGGCACCGGACGATTCGACGAAACCGGCCGGAAACAGCGCCTTCCAGTCGGGCGGCGCTCCGGTTGCAAGATTAAAGACGAGCGCCATCTGGTCAGTATCGGGATAGGCTCCGCCACAATACCAATCGTCATAGGCGAGCAGGCTCAGATAACGTGGCCCGCGCATCGTAACGGCGACGGTGCGGTGCCAATAGCCCTTCCGGCTGTCGCAGCCCGAAATCTGGCTGGCTATCGCGAGCGCGCGGTTGATGCGTGCGACCACGGGATCGCCATTGTTGGCCATGATGCGCGGCATGGACGCGATGCCCTTTGCCACTGGCGGTGAGCGTTTAAGCCGAACGGGCTGGTCGGCGATTGCGGCCGCCGCCGACGAGGCAACCATCAGCATAATCAGGATGGCCAGTGTTTTTGTCATCTCGCGTCTCTACCCAAGATGACAATGCCCGCCGCAAGCACCGTTGAGATCATTGCTGGACTGGCGTTCGATGGTATTCGCCGGTGTTTATTCTAACTTCCGGTCTCAAGCCACTTTTGCTCACGCGCGTAAAACGCTTGCAGGAGATCGGGGCGGTCGTCACCAAGCAGTTCCGGGTTCACCTTGTAACCGCGCTTGACCTGCGTATAGCCGATAAATTTGTAAGATGGCCGCAGCGATTTGACGATGTCCCAGTCTACCGGCAGCGGATCGCGCGGATCGACCGTCTGCATCTGGTCGCGCTGATAGATGCCCTCAAACGAGCCGAGCTTCCAGCCGCCGGCAGTCTTGATGACGCGCGAGACGAAACGGCAATACTGAAACGTATCGAACTCAACGCCGTCGAAGGTCAGCCGATCGAAGATCAAAGCCGGGCTTTCGACCAGCGCGCGGCCGTCCTTGATCTCGAGCCGCGCCGGCATGATCCAATGCTTGGCCTGGCTCCCGGATGTCATCTTCTTGCGCGAAGCCTCGGCAAAGTCCTCGACCGTACCGTCGAACCAGGTGGTTCGCACCGGCGCGTTCGGTACAAAGCATCCGAGCATGCCGGGGAAATCGCGCTGGTCGCGGCACAATCGTTCGAACCGCACCAGGTCGAAAATTTCCGTGCGGTCAAGAAGCCGTTCGACTCTCGTCTGGAATGCCTGATCAGTCATACGGGTCGCTTTCTTAGGGAACCGGCGCGGCTGGGCTTCGGCGCTGTGCGCTGCTTGCGGACGCGCGATGGCTTTGCGCCGCGCGCGGCTACGCCTTCGAGGCCGCGCTCAACCCATTTCTTGAGCGCAGCGTCGCTGCCGTAGCCTTCAGGCGCCACGCGAACAAAGCCGGTCATCACCCGACCGCGCATGTCCGCCGGTGCGGCATGCGGCTCGCGCAGAATCTGCTGATACGTCTCGGCGCTGACCCGAACAAGCAGACCGCCTCGGCCGCTCACCGAACAGCACATGCCGCCGCCGGCGATAAAGCACAATCCGCCCATCATCTTCTTTTCAACGACGCCGCGCCGCCCCGATAACGCGGCTCGGACCCTTTCGGCCGTTTTTTCGTCGTAGGCCATGCAAGCCGTCCGCAATCGCCAAAGAGGCCTTCTCAATCAAGACGCCTTCCCACTCAAGGCGCCTTGCCGCTCAATTAAGGCTAATGCGCAAGAAATGAAAGCATTTGATGATGCGCGCGACAAGCGCAGTCGGCGCCGTCTGACTATCGCAATGGCCTGAATGTTCGCGGCACGAACGCAAAAAATCGGCGGCCGGGCAAAGCTGACCCGGCCGCCGCAACGATCAGAATTATTGGATCAGTTAGGCCAGCACCGGCCACCTTCCATGCCCAGATGGTATCCTCGCGGGCACACACGGCCGTGCGCGAGCGGGTGACACCGTCCATGCGGACCACGCCAATATCCCGCGCCGCAACCTTCCGCGACCTTGATGATCACGCCGTCGCCGTTACCGAGCGGAACGGGTGTGATGCCGGCGTTCGCGGCAGTCGCGAGACCGATTGCCAGCGCGCCGCTCAAGATGAGTGACCGAACCATAAGTTTCTCCTTTTTACAGGTGATGCTGCCCGTCGGTTTTTGTTTGGGTGCGCATCCCTTCCTGGTGAATACCGCCCCTTATTGCAGGGTGGTTATATGCGTAATTAAAGCAGCCGGAGCAATGGATGAGGGCTGAACAGGACGTGCAGAGTGAAAGTCGCGACATTAAAGTTTGGATATCTGATGTCGTACCATATTACCAAACATGACTTTCTTGTTCTTTTAGTGATCGCGATTCGAACAAATAACGACAGCGGCGCGCCAAAGTACCGGACGAGACCAGCTTTTCACTCTTCTGAGGAATGTCGCGCAGTCGCCAAACCACGGCGCTTGCCAGTTTCCCGAGCATGCCGCGATTGACGCGCGATCACTTCCTGGCGTTGCCGTACGGATAGATCACGTCGCCGGTTTTATAGCGCGCCGGCGATACGATCACCTGCTTGTCCATATCCCTGAACTGGGAGATATCGTTCGAGGCGATGCCACGATATTGCACCTGCAGCATGCGCGACTGGGTCCACTCACCGTCGGCGCCGAATTGGATGTCGCCGATGATCGTCTTGACAGGATTGGCATGGAGGAAATGGGCAAGCGTCACGTCGTCAATGCTGTTGGTCGCGCGGATAGCCTGCTCGAGAACTTGCAGGTCGGCATAGGCGAAGGGCGGCAAGTTGTAGCCGAGCGGATCGACGCCTTCGAGCGGAGCGCGCGCCTGATACGTCTTCAGAAATTCCGCCGCGCCGGCGAACTGCAAGGTTTTTGTCGGCAGCCACGAATCGTAATTCACGACGCCGTTCAACAACGGGCCGAGCTGCAGCTTGATGGCAGTGCTTTGCAGGCCGACCATCGCGCCGCCGAGCAATTTGGGAGTGAACCCAACCTCATTGATCGCCCGCAGCATGGCGACAGTGCCGACTGGATAAGTGCAGATGACCACAACTTCCGGCTTGACCGCCGCAATCGCGTGCACGATCGGGCCTAAATCCGTCGCCGCCGGCGGATAGGTGCGATCGTAGACGATTGTCAGTCCCGCCGCCTTGGCGTTAGCCCGCGCGCCCTCGGCCGCGTTACGGCCGAATTCCGCATCGGCGGAGATAATCGCCACGGTTTGCGGCTTGGGATTTTGCGCCGCGGCGACTTCAAACAGGCCCGCGGTGACGGCGCCTTTGGCGTCGGGGCCGTTGGCGTTCATGGAGAAATACTGCGGGTAGTGAAACTCACCGTTCACCGCCGTGCCAAACAGGCCGAGAAACAGTTTGCGGCGCTGGATCGCCACGATCAGCGCCGGCGCGATCATGTTCGTCGCATAACCGCTAACGATCAGGTCGACTTTGTCGATGTCGAGAAGCTTGGTGTAGATGCCGGGGACGTTCGACGGATTACTCTGGTCGTCGTAATAGACCAGCTTGACCGGACGGCCGAGCAACCCGCCCTTGCCGTTGACATCCTCCTCCCAGATTTTCATGCCGACCAGGGCGGCTTTGCCGTTGGCGGCAAGCTGACCTGATAAGGCCATGCCAAGGCCAATCTTGATCGGCTCCGCCGCGCGTCCTGCTTCCGTTGCAAAGGCTGCCGCCGCAAACAGAAGCGTGACGCCGAGCCATCGGCCGACCAGGCTTACGCATGCCAGAGAATGTCGAACTCCGTGGTTTCGGCCGAACACCGCGAAACGCTCCAATTAAGCTGGGCCAGCATATTCCTCCGCCGGCCAACCAGGTAGAGGTGCCTGGTCTTGACCCGGCATTCTATCCTCCTGCAAAGATGAGGGCCGGACGCGGCCTCGCCCGTTCGCAAAAAGCGCTGCCAGGGAGGTGATAGATGCCCGACGCCGTCATTGTGTCCACCGCACGCACGCCGATCGGCAAAGCCTATCGCGGCGCTTTCAACATGACCCACGGCGCCGATCTGGGCGGTCATGTCGTCCGCTACGCGGTAGAGCGCGCGGGCGTCGAACCGGGCGAGGTCGAGGACGTGATTCTCGGCTGCGCGCTGCCTGAGCGCGCCACCGGCGGCAACATCGCGCGGCAGGCGGCGATCCGCGCCGGCTTGCCGGTCACGGTTTCGGGCATGACCGTGAACCGCTTTTGCAGTTCGGGCCTGCAGGCGATCGCGCTCGCCGCGCAGCGCGTCATCGCTGGTGAAGCTTCGGTCATCGCCGCCGGCGGGCTGGAGAGCATCAGTCTTGTGCAGGACGGCAAGAGCATTCCGGCCTATGACGACTGGATCGTCGAGCACAAGCCCGCGATCTACATGCCGATGATCGATACCGCGGACAACGTGGCGGAACGCTACAAGGTCACCCGCGAAGCACAGGACGCCTACGCATTGGAGAGCCAGCGCCGCACCGCGACCGGGCAACAGGCCAAGCGCTTCGACAGCGAGATCGTGCCGTTGCCGACCACCAAAAAGATCGTCGACAAGAACACCAAGGCCGAGAGCTTCGAGCCGGTCACGCTCAAGAGCGACGAAGGCAATCGCCCCGACACAACGCTCGAAGGCCTCGCGGCGCTCAAGCCGGTCCGCGACGGCAAATGGATTACCGCCGGCAACGCCAGCCAGCTGTCCGATGGGGCGTCAGCGTGTGTGGTGATGGACGCGAAGCTCGCTGAACGCCGCGGTCTGAGACCGCTCGGCACGTTCCGCGGCTTTGCCGTCGCCGGCTGCGAGCCGGACGAGATGGGCATCGGACCGGTGTTCGCGGTGCCGAAGCTGCTCAGTCGTCAGGGACTGAAGATCGGCGACATCGATCTTTGGGAGCTCAACGAAGCGTTCGCGAGCCAGGTGCTCTATAGCCGCGATCGTCTCGGCATTCCGCAGGAACGGCTGAACGTTGACGGCGGCGCGATCGCGATCGGCCATCCGTATGGCATGAGCGGGGCGCGCATGACCGGTCACGCTCTGATCGAAGGCAAGCGCCGCGGCGCCAAGCTCGCCGTGGTCACCATGTGCATCGGCGGTGGCATGGGCGCCGCCGGCTTGTTTGAGATAAACTGAAATCTTGCTCCGCTCATTCCCGCGCAAGCGGGAATCCAGTCGGGCTTGCGTTCGTAGTTGGAATGTTCTGGGTCCCCGCTTTCGCGGGGACGAATGGACGAGAGATCAGGAGATCATCATGGACCTTCGCTTCACGCCGGAAGAGACCGCGTTCCGCGACGAGGTGCGCGCGTTCATGAAAGAAAAGCTGCCGGCCGCAACCCGCAACAAGCTGATCGAGGGACGGCGGCTCGGCAAGGATGACATGGTCAACTGGCAGCGCACCCTCAACGCCAAAGGCTGGGCGGTGCCGCATTGGCCGAAGGAATGGGGCGGCACCGGCTGGAGCCCGGTCGAGGTTTATCTGTTCCGCGACGAGATGCAGCAGGCGCCGGCCCCGGAGCCGCTGCCGTTTGGCGTCAACATGCTCGGCCCGGTCCTGGTTGCGTTCGGCAATGAGGCGCAAAAGAAAAAATTTCTGCCGCGGATTGCCAATCTTGACGATTGGTGGTGCCAGGGCTTCTCCGAGCCCGGCTCAGGCTCCGACCTCGCTTCATTAAAAACCTCGGCGAAGCTGGTCGACGGCCATTACGTCGTCAACGGGCAGAAAACGTGGACGACGCTCGCGCAATATGCCGACTGGATCTTCTGTTTGGTCCGCACCGATCCCGGCGCCGCCAAGAAGCAGGAAGGCATCTCGTTCCTGATGATCGACATGAAAACGCCGGGCATCACGGTGCGCCCGATCCAGACCATCGACGGCGCCAGCGAGGTCAACGAAGTGTTCTTCGACGACGTGAAAGTACCGGTGGAAAATCTGGTCGGCCAGGAGAACAAGGGCTGGGACTACGCCAAGTTTCTGCTCGGCAACGAGCGCACCGGCATTGCCAGGATTGGCGCCTCCAAGGCACGCATCCGCCGCCTGAAGGAGCTTGCCGCGCTCGAACAGGCGGGCGGCAAGCCGCTCATGGCCGACGAGCGCTTTCGCGCCAAGATCACCGCCGTCGAAGTCGAGCTGAAGGCACTGGAAATGACCGAACTCCGTGTCGTCTCCGCGCGCACCAGGAGCAACAAACCAGATCCGGCCTCGTCCATTCTCAAGATCAAGGGCTCGGAGATTCAGCAGACCATCACCGAGTTGCTGCTCGAAGTCGTCGGCCCCTATGCCCTGCCCGACCAGACCGGACACGACGAGAGCGAGCGATGGAACGAACCGCCGATCGGCCCCGACTGGGGTGGTCCGCTCGCCCCGCAATATTTCAACACCCGCAAGACCACGATCTACGGCGGTTCGAATGAGATTCAGAAGAACATCATCGCCAAGGCGATTTTGGGATTGTGACAACATTTTCGTCATTGCGAGGAGCGAAGCGACGAAGCAATCCAGACCGTGAGGCTGTGCTGGATTGCTTCGCGTCGCTCGCAAGGACAAGATAAACGATTAGGAACTCACAGATGGATTTCGCGCTGACCGAAGAGCAGCAGATACTGCAGCACAGCATCGAGCGCTTGTTCGCCGACCATTATGCGTTCGATGCGCGCAAGCGGTACATGCAGGAACCGAACGGCTGGAGCAGCGCGTTGTGGAAGCGGTACGCCGAGCTTGGCCTCCTTGGACTCCCGTTCGATGAGGAGCACGGCGGTTCGGCCGGCGGGCCGGTCGAGACCATGATCGTGATGGAGCAGATCGGACGCGCGCTGGCGCTCGAACCCTACCTCGCGACCGTCGTGCTCGGCGGCGGTTTGCTTCGGCTTGGCGGCAGCAAGGCGCTGCGGGCCGAGTTGATCCCGCAGGTTGCCGCCGGCGACCTGCTGCTCGCCTTCGCTCACACCGAGCGGCAGGCCCGCTACGACCTCGCCGACATCGTGACAAAAGCGCGCCGTGATGGCTCTTCCTACGTGCTCGACGGCGCCAAGACTTTGGTGCTGCACGGCGATGCCGCGCAAAAATTCATCGTCTCGGCGCGGCTTTCCGGCGGCCAGCGCGACCGCGACGGCGTCGGACTTTTTCTCGTCGACGCCAAAGCCGACGGCGTGGCGACGCGCGGTTACGGCACGGTCGATGGATTGCGCGCCGCCGAAGTAACGTTGAGCGGCGTCCGCGTCGACGCCGGCGCCGCGATCGGCGATCCGGGCGCAGCCTTCCCGCTGATCGAGCGGATCGCCGACATGGCGATGGCGGCGCTGTGCGCTGAAGCCGTCGGCGCCATGGCGGCGATGCAGGAGACCACCGTCGATTACCTGAAGACGCGCAAGCAGTTCGGCGTCATCATCGGCAGCTTCCAGGCCTTGCAGCATCGCGCCGCGGAAATGGTGGTCGCGGTCGAGCAGGCGCGCAGCATGGCGATGCTGGCGACCATGATGGCGGGAGAAGCGGACGCCCGCGAGCGGCGGGCGTCGATTTCAGCGGCGAAGGTGCAGATCGGCCGCTCCGGCCGCGCGGTCGGCCAGGCGGCGATCCAGCTGCACGGCGGTATCGGTATGACCATGGAGGCCAAGGTCGGCCATTACTTCAAGCGCGTCACCACCATCGACACGCTATTCGGCGACGCCGATTACCACCTCGGCCTGCTGGGCGCGTCGGGCGGCCTCATCGCAGCGTAAGGAAACGCGCGGCACGTTCGTGAGTGCCGCGCCGCCGCGCATTGCGCCGGTCAGGCCGGCTCCGTTTGTTTGGCCAGCACCGGGTAGTCGGTATAGCCTTTCGGCCCCGGCGTGTAGAACGTCGTCGGGTCGGGCGGATTGAGCGGTGCGCCGGTCTTCCAGCGCTCGACGAGATCAGGGTTGGCCAGGATCGGACGGCCTACCGTAATCAAATCGGCCTTGCCCGCCTCAAGATCGCTCTCGGCGCGCGCGAGGTCATAGCCGCCGGAGAGAATGAGCGCGCCCTTGAACTCCTTGCGGAACATTTCCTTGATCGACTGCGGCACCACCGGCGCACCCATCGGCGAGTGATCGACGAGGTGGATGTAAAGCAGTCCGGTCGCATTGAGCGCGCGGGCAAGATAGGTGTAGTCGGCTTCCAGCTCCGGATAGAGCGGCATGTCGTTGAACACGCCAAACGGCGACAGGCGGATGCCGACCTTGTCCTTGCCGATCGCTGCGGTCACGGCGTTGACCACCTCGATCACGAAGCGGGCACGGTTCTCGATTGACCCGCCGTATGCATCGGTGCGCTGGTTCGAATTTGGGCGGATAAATTGCTCGAGCAGATAACCATTGGCGCCGTGCAGCTCGACACCGTCGAACCCGGCGGCAACGGCGTTCTTCGCCGCGTGGACAAACTCAGCGATGGTGCTCTTGAGGTCTGCATCCGTCATGGCCTTTGGCGTCGCGTGCGGCTTCGGCCCTTCCGCGTCGGTATAAATCTCGCCCGCGGCCGCAACGGCCGACGGCCCGACGACGGTGGCGCCGGCAGGGAGATTGTTTGGATGTCCAATCCGGCCGGTGTGCATGAACTGGATGAAGATCTTGGTGCCGGCGGCATGAACGGCGTCGGTGACCTTCTTCCAGCCCGCGACCTGCGCGGCGGAAAAGATGCCCGGGATGCGCGGATAGCCCAGACCGTTCGGGGAGGTTGAAGTGCCCTCAGTGATGATCAGCCCCGCGGACTGCGCACGCTGGCGATAATATTCCACCATCAAATCGTTCGGAACGTTGCCGGTCGCCCGATTGCGGGTCAGCGGCGACATCACCAGATGGTTTTTCAGCTTTAGCGGACCCAACGTGGTCGGTGAAAACAAAAGCGACATTGATTGCCCTCCAGCGTTGACACACCCGGCTTCAGAAAATGTACATGGGACGACGGCGCGCAGCTCGCAAGCGCGGCCATCAATTTAGTTCGCGTCGAAAAAGCAAAGCGCGCATTAAGGATGAGGGCCTGAGAAATTCATTGCCGCCGCGCGCTAAAGCGCGAACCATTCTTCCACAGTCCGTCGCGCTCGCGTTGTTGCCTTACCACGCACGAGCTCGAAGCAGTCAACGCCGCGTCGGATGACGACCGCGTGCATGGCTGGAATTCGCTTTTGTCGGTACCCTCAGTGTAACTGGAATTCTTTGTTAGTACCCTCGGTGTAACCGGAATTCGCAGACCTACACGTCCCGCCGAAAAACGACGCTGAGATTATTGGCTGGCATTGGCACAGTCTCGGTAAGCGCAAAGCCGTGACGGACGGCGAGATCCGTTACGTCGCCAAGATCGCGAATGCCCCATTGCGCGTTTCGCGCCCGCAGCGAGGCGTCGAAATCTTCGTTGCTCGGCGCGGTGTGGCGGCCGTCGATCTTGTAGGGGCCGTAAAGAAAAAGAATGCCGCCGCTGCGCAAAACGCGGCTCGCGCCGCGAATCAGTCCTTCGGTCACCGCCCACGGCGAAATATGAATCATGTTGTTGCACACCACCGCATCGGCGTGAGCGACGGGCCATTGCTCCGCCGTGGTGTCGAGGCGCAGCGGCGGCAGCAGATTGGGCGCGCCGGCCAGCGGCGCGGTGCGCCGCGGTGCTGGAAAGCGCGTTGGCATCGATGTCCGTCGGTTGCCAGGAAATATCGGGCAGAGACTTGGCGAAGAACGCCGCGTGTTCGCCGCTGCCGCTCGCGATTTCGACCACAAGACCCGCGGGCGGCAGCACGCGCTTGAGCACATCGAGAATCGGCGCGCGATTGCGGGCGACGTGCGCGTGGTAGAGCCGCGGATCGCGTGCTTCCGGCATTTCGTTTGTTTCCCGTAGTGGCAAAGCGTAGCCCGCATTTTAAAGCGCGAAAATACGGGTTACACATGGGTCACAGCGTCATTGTCCCTCATCCTGAGGTGGCCGCGAAGCGGCCCTCGAAGGAGGTGGCCGAGGCGCCCGACCCCGCATCCTTCGAGGCTCGCTCCGCTCGCGCCTCAGGATGAGGGAAACAGGAGGCTCGCGTGCACACCGCCATCACCGAAATGTTCGGCATCCGCCATCCGATCATCCAGGGCGGCATGCACTTTGTCGGCTTTGCCCAGCTTGCATCCGCGGTGTCGAATGCCGGCGGGCTCGGTATCATCACCGGCCTGACACAGAAGACCCCGGAGCTACTGGCGCGCGAAATCGCACGCTGCCGCGACATGACCGACAAGCCGTTCGGCGTGAACCTCACCTTCCTGCCGGCGCTCAAGGCGCCGCCTTATCCGGAATACATCGCCGCGATCGTCGAGGGCGGCGTCAAGATCGTCGAGACTGCAGGGCGAAGTCCGGAGCAATATCTGCCGCCGCTGAAATCCGCCGGCATCAGGATCATCCACAAATGCACCTCGGTGCGGCATTCGCTGAAGGCCGAGCGGATCGGTTGTGACGCGGTTAGCGTCGACGGCTTCGAGTGCGGCGGTCATCCGGGCGAGGACGACGTGCCCAATATGATCTTGCTGCCGCGCGCCGCCGACGAATTAAAGATTCCGTTTGTGGCCTCAGGCGGCATGGCCGATGCGCGCAGCCTCGTCGCGGCGTTGGCGATGGGCGCCGCCGGCATGAACATGGGCACGCGCTTCATCGCCACCAAAGAGGCCCCGGTGCACGACCACGTCAAGCAGGCGATCGTTGCCGCCTCCGAGCTCGACACGCGGCTGATCATGCGCGCGTTGCGCAACACCGAGCGGGTCCTGAAAAACGCCGCCGTCGAGCGTTTGCTGGAAACCGAGCGCGCCAAGGGCGCGTCGCTGACCTTCGCCGACATTCAGGAACAGGTCGCCGGCGTCTATCCGCGCATCATGCTCGACGGCGAAATGGAAATCGGCGCCTGGAGTTGCGGCATGGTCGCCGGCCTCATCCACGACATCCCGACCGTCGCCGAACTGATCGACCGCATCCTCGCCGACGCCGAACGGCTGATCCGCGGGCGGCTGATGGGCTTGTTTGGTGATGCGGCGACGCCGGCGGCGATGGTGGCGTGAGTGTAGTGTAAAGCGTTTGGGGGCGTTTCTCCGGGGCAAGTATGTCGAGCAGGACGTCACCGTTCCCCTAAGGCAAAGCAAGCCAATTTCCCTTTGCAAACTGACGGCCGACGACTAAATAGCCTTCATTGGCAGGGTGTAGCTTAGTGGTTAGAGCAGGGTCTCGGTAAGACTCGGATCGGTGGTTCGAGTCCACCTATCCTATAGAAGCGCCGCCGCATCCGGTGACGGGCGGCGGCGCTTTCCAATCTCCATAAGCTTTCGCCCATAGCCCGAAGGTGATGGCTCAATTCAAGGCATAGTGCGCCGCATCGCCGTGGCGCAGGATTGTGTGCCTATGAGAACTGAACGGGAAATATTCGAGGATTTGGCCGCCCTGTGCACGAGCACAGGGTAACGCCCGCGTTGCTTGTCGATCGTGTGAAGCACGGCTTGGGCTGAGTTGGAGCGTTCGCTCGCTCTGGCAAGAACCGTGGCGAAGCGCCGGAAGGCGAGCGGGCTCCGATAAGCCCGCTGCCGCGCCCGGCATCGGCAAGCGGCAACGTCTGCTGGTGTTGCGCGGACATGGCTGGTGCGCCTTTCGGCGCTCCGCCTCCCTTGTTTTATTTGCGAGGGCGGCGATTTTTTTCGTGTGCGTGGTGGTCGGCAAAACCCGGGCGCGGAGCGCGTCGCGGGAAGGATTTTGCTTTACCTCTCCCCGCCGCGCGGGGAGAGGTCGAGCGGAGCGAGGGTGAGGGGGCCTCTCCGCGATTCTGAGCCCAGCGGTTAGGCCCCCTCATCCCGACCTTCTCCCCGCGTGCGGGGAGAAGGAGCGCGATAACGGAGAACGCGATGACCAAAATCTATCTCGCCGGCCCGCTGTTCACGCTGGCGGAGCAGAGTTTCAACGTTGAGCTGGCGCGGTTTCTGGAGAGCGAAGGCTTTGAGGTGTTTCTGCCGCAGGAGCATGAGCCGCGCAGCAAGACGGCGAAGTCGATCTTCGAGATGGACGTGGCGGCGCTCGATTGGGCCGACATAGTGGTTGCCTGCATGGACGGTCCGGATCCCGACAGCGGCACCGCTTGGGAGTGCGGCTACGCTTACGCCAAGAACAAGCCGATCGTCTGCTACCGCACCGATTTCCGCATTTCCGGCGACACCAAGGGCGCGCCCTACAATCTCATGCTGACCGAAAGCGCTGCGGCGCGCGTTGAAGTGCCGTTCCGAACAAAAGTCTCGAAGTTCCACAAACGCCTGCTTGCGCACATCCGGAAAGCCTCGCGGCCTTGCCGCAAAAAGTACACGCGGAAAGCAAAATGATTCGCAGGAGCCCTAGAGCGAAAGCGACAAAATACAGCCCGCGCCATGCGGGCTGTATTTGATGCCACCGCTAGCCAACCTTGACCGGGATGGCGCCGAGAAAATCGCGCTTGCCGATCTCGACACCGCTATGACGCAGGATCGCGTAGGCGGCGGTAAGATGAAAATAAAAGTTCGGCAGCACGTAATGATTGAGGTAGTCGCTGCCTTTCATGCGGCCGGTCGAGCCCCCGCCGATCGGAAACGCGATCTCACGATCGGCCGACGCGTCGATCTGCTTGGCGTCGAGCGTCTTCAAATAAGCCACGGTTTTGGCGAGCCGCGCTTTGAGCTGATCGATGGTGGTCTCGGTATCTTCGTAACTTGGCGCTTCGGCGCCGGCGAGACGGGCAGCGCCGCGCCGTGCCTGATCGGAGACGACCTGAACCTGCCGGGTGAAGTCGAACATGTCCGGTGCGAGCTTGGCATGGAGCAGAACACTCGGCTCGATCTTCTTGGCGGCGGCAAACGCGGCGGCTTTGTCGAGCACTGCGGACAACGCATTGAGACCGGTCTCAAACACCGGAATGGAAGCCTGAGACAACGATGACGGCATGGAATCCTCCTTGAAGTTATGAAGTTTTGGAATTTACGAGGCTTTGGATTTTGTAAAGCAGAGGTGGGAAGCGGTTTTACGAGTAACGCCGGCTGCCAGACGGACTTTGTTGATAGCGCAGACGGTAATCGTCGGCGTCGACGATGATCTTGCCGATCGGCCACAGCGCGAGGCCAGCGAGTTTCAGATGAGCCCATGCGAACGGAATACCGATGATGGTGATGGCGAACAAGACCGCGAGGATCAGGTGCCCGAGCGCCAGCCACCAGCCGGCGAGGATGAGCCACACGATGTTGCCGAGAAAGCCGAGCGGGCCGGTGCCGATGTCGCCGGCGCCGAAATATTCGGCGCGCGAAACCGCCCTGCGGCCGAACGGCAAGAGCGTGTAGGAGGCGATATTGTATGCCGCGCGCGCCCACGGGATGCCGATGATTGAGATCGCCATGATGACGGCGGCGATCAGCCAGCCGATCGCCATCGCGAGGCCGCCGAATACGATCCACAGGACGTTAAGGAGGAGAGAGAGGGGCGACATGAGATGCTTCCGGTCGCTTCAAATGTGTGCCGGCCTCGCGGCAAAGGCTGATTTAGGCACGCCGCTGCCGCTTCGCCAGAGCCGCCGGTGCAAACGATGGCAGGCCGCCCGGTTACCGCACCTGAAAAATCAGCTTGCCGCGGAAATGGCGGCTTTCACTGAGCCGATGGGCTTCGATGGCTTGCGACAGGCGAAACAGCTTGACCTCCGGCGGGCGCACGGCGCCGCTGACCACCAGCTGCGCAACCTGCTCGAGCGGCTCGCGGGCGCGGATCACGTTTGGCCGCAGCGACGTCACGTCGCTGCGTGTTGGCTGTGGCGCCTTCCAGCCGGAGGCGATGAAGGCGGCGCGGCCGCCCGGCTTGAGCACGTCGAACGATTTGATCGCCACCTCTCCGCCGACAGTATCGAACACGGCGTCACAATTGCTGACCGCTTGGGTAAAGTCAGTCGCGTTGTAATCGATCACTTCGTCGGCGCCGAGGCCGCGCACATAAGCCAGGTTTGCAGCACTCGTGGTGGTGATCACGCGGGCGCCGAGATGCTTGGCAAGCTGAATGGCAAAGCTCGCGACGCCGCCGGCGCCGCCTTGAATGAGGATGCTTTCGCCGCGCTGAAGCTTCAGGGTGTCTTCGATGCTCCTGATCGCGGTCAGACCGGCGAGCGCCAGCGCGGCTGCGTTAATATGCGAAAGGGCGTCGGGCTTTTTGGCAACGATCGCGGACTTGATTGCAACTTTTTCGGCATAGGCCCCCTCCTTGCCAGCATCAAGGACGCCGAACACCGCATCGCCGATTTTCAGATCGGACACGCCCGCGCCGGTCATTGCAACCGTTCCGGAAAAATCACGGCCGAGAATAAGCGGGAAAGTCGCCTGCGAATATTCGCCGCCCCGCACTTTCCAGTCGGCGGCGTTAACGCTCGCTGCCACCACGTCGACGACGACTTCGCCGGGTCCAGCGACCGGGTCCGGCATGTCGCCGTATTGCAGAACCTCGGGGCCGCCGAATTTTTCAATGTAAACCGCTTTCATGGATTTCACCTCGTGGCCGCTTGATCCTATCGACTGGCATTATTTCAGGCTACGTTTCCTGACGGGAGGAATTCTCTATGGCGCATGGGCTTTATGTCGACGGTATCTGGCGCAGCGAATGGTACGATACCGGGACGACCGGCGGACGCTTCGTACCGACCGAGCCGGTGTTTCGCAATTGGGTGACGCCCGATGGCAGCGCTGGCCCGTCCGGGAAGGGTGGCTTTCCGGCGCAGCGCGGCCGTTACCACCTCTATGTCTCGCTCGCCTGCCCCTACGCCCACCGCACCGTGATCTTCCGGAAACTCAAGGAACTCGAGAGCGTGATCTCGATGTCGGTGCTCGATCCGGTCATGGGCGACCAGGGCTGGCAGTTCGGCGACGGGGCGCTCGCCGATACGGTCAACGGCAAGCACCGCCTCGGCGAGATTTATCTGCTCGCCGATCCGCGTTATACCGGCCGTGTCTCGGTTCCGGTGCTGTGGGACAAGGAGCGCCACACCATCGTCAACAACGAATCGCCCGAGATCATCCGCATGCTCAATGCGGCATTCGCGGATCTGACCAACGACCGCGCCGACTATTACCCGCAGAATCTGCGCACCGAGATCGATCGCATCAACGCGCGCGTCTACAGCGACGTGAATATCGGCGTCTACCGCGCTGGCTTCGCGACGGCGCAACCGGCGTACGAAGAAGGCTGCCGTGCCGTCTTCGCCGCGCTCGATTGGATCGAAGAGCTACTCTCGCGCCAACGCTATCTGGCCGGAGCGCGGCTGACAGAAGCGGATTGGCGGTTGTTCACCACGCTCGTTCGTTTCGATGCGGTGTACTACAGCCACTTCAAATGCAATCTGCGCCGGATCGTCGACTATCCGAACTTGTCGAATTATCAGCGCGAACTCTATCAGGTGCCCGGCATTGCCGACACCATAAATTTGGACCACATCAAGCGGCACTATTACATGAGCATGACCGCGATCAATCCGACCCGGATCGTGCCGCTGGGGCCGAAGCTCGACTTTTCGGCACCGCATGATCGCGGAAAGTTTGAACGTCAGGCGTAGCGCTCGGCGGAAATGTTGTGTGACGTTTTTATGAAGGGCCACGATCAAAAAACCGGCGCGCTGCACGTGAGCACGCTTGACGGACGACAGAAATATTTCAGATATGTTGCGGAGGGACGGCAACAACCCCGGCGTGCTCAGCAGTACGACGACGTCGTGATCTTCCAGAAAAAGCAAAACGATATGTCTAAATTCGTCAACGCATCATCCGCTGCAATTATCGCCGTAGCGCTTGCCGGTGGTGCTGTGTCGGTCACGACACCCGCGGCGGCAGCTCCGATGTCCGACGCCGACAAGGCGGCGATGAAAAAGGCCAGCGACACCTGCAAAGCGCAGGTTAAGGAGGAGGCGCGCTTTAACGAGATGTCGTGGTGGGCGAGGCACAAGGCCGTCAAGAAATGCGTTAGCGACATGCTTGCCGGCCATTGAACCCTAGATACGACGGCACACTGACGACGCCTCGATCAGATTCCGACGATAGCCTGACCGCAATTGGGACTGATGTTCTGACCGGTCACGGCGTCGGCCTCGCGGCTCGCAAGCCACGCGACAGCGTAAGAAACCTCCTCCGGCAGAACCTGCCGTTTCAACGCCATGCTCTCGATGATCTCCTTGAAGATCTCGGGCGAGGCGTCGTGGCGCGTCATCGGGGTATCGGTAAAACCGGGGGACACGGTGTTGACGGTGATCTTGTAGGGCGCAAACTCGCGCGCCCAAGAGCGCGCCAGCGCGGTAAGCGCACCCTTGGCGCCGGCGTAGTGACTCATCGCCGGCGAGCCGGTCATGACGAATGTCGACCCGGTATTGATGATGCGCCCGAACTGTCGCCGCTTCATCCCAGGCACGACCGCCTGAACAGCGAAGAACGCGCCCTTGACGTGAGTATCGAACAGGCTGTCGAAAAACGCCTCGTCGACCTGTTCAATGGGTGCCATCATGCCGGTGATGCCGGCGTTATTGACGAGGACGTCGAGCTTGCCGAACTCCGCTTCTGCTGTCGCGACCGCGGCCTTCACCTCGGCGACGATGCGGTTGTCGGCCTTAAGACAAAGTGCCGCGATGCCGTCGCCCTTTAGCGCGGCTCTCGCCTGATCGAGATTGCCCTGATTGAAATCAGTGATAGCGACTTTGGCGCCGCGCATGCCAAGGACCCGGGCGTGCGACAGACCCAATCCCGTGGTGCCTCCGGTGATGAGAACGGCGTAATCGTTGAGGCTATTGTTCGACATGCGTCCCTCCCGCTTGAGCGTTTGTGGACGCAATGACTAACCACTCAACGTCGGGCCGCCAAGCGGCAGCGCGTCGTTACCGACCGGAATTTGCCTGAGACGAACGAGCGCGGAATCCAGTGGCGAAGGCACCAGCGGCGCGTTGCATTTCAGCTGGTGCCCGCCGTAAGCAATAGCGCTTCATCGGCGGGATCGACGATACCGGCAAGTTGCGTTCCGCATTCTTTGCATGCGATGCGATAGCTTTCGAACCCGCATTCATCCATGTGGGGGACGCTCGTTCTAAAGAACGTTAGCAGCGCATCACACGATGGGCACGCGACGGCCCACGTGCCCGAAATAGCGGGGGCTTGGTCCTCACTCGTGAGGGTGAGATAAGGGCTCATCGAGACTGCTTGGTGCGCCGGACAGCGGCATGCGAAAATTCTTATATTTGAAGCTTCGCAAAAGTGCCTGAAGTCGACGTGCCGTATTTTATTGCGCCGATTTATCTTTGGCTAACCGTGCTGCGGCGGACATCGGCGGCCACAAACGGCAGCGTCAATTCGATGCGCCCGCTTTTATGGCTAGAGGCAATGCGCGCGGAAAGAACACAGAGCCGGCGTCTCACCCCGCAAGACCGGGGGACTCGCTAACCACCGGGGTCAGGTGGTCTTCCGACTGAGCGGGCTTCGGAGCCGCGCTTCGCTCGAACATCATCCGCCGTTCGAACAACGTCGATCTGAAAAACGGATACCGCTGATATAAATGATCCGCAACCGCGGCAAAATGAACCGTCATGAGGCAGATCGGCCTTGCCAGTCGCGGGTAAGGCCGCGGTTCACAGATCAGCCGATGGTGGAAGGTTCGCCGATAAAACCCCTGATGTTCCGGCCGGACGGCGGCCAAAAGATGCTCGGCATTGAAGTAAATGGCCGCCATCCAGCCCAGCCGGATTGTGACATAAGGCAACCCGCGATGCAGGCGAGAAGTGGCCTCATCCGAGACGAAGCGGGTCGAATCGATGATGACCTTGCCGGCATCTATCTCAGGCTGCAGAACATCGGCGAAAGCTTCGAGGGACGGAAACTTCGGGTGCTCCCGGGAGCCAATGTGCATCCGGATCGAACTGACCAGTTCGCCGTCGAGGTATAGGCCGAACAGATAGGCGTTCTCGGATTCGTCGTAAGGATCGGAGAACGTTTTCGTGAGGCTCGGCGAAATCGCCCCTTCGCGCAGATAAGCCTCATAGCGAAGGCGATAGATATTCTCGCGCTCTTCCGCAGTTTCCGCGCGCCGAACGTCCATCCTGTCCAGCAGCAGCGCAACGCTCTCGGAGAACCCGATCTCTGAACGCGACAGACTCTGAAACGGTTGAACGCGATTGACGCGAAGTCCCCGTGCTCAGCGGAGCCATGAACGCCTCACCCTACGCCTTGCCAGCGCCAGCAAGAAACAGGTTAACACTTTGTTATTCTGATTACAATTTTCCCGAGCAGGTACGGTTAACCTGCGGATCCGGCATCAGACGTCATGAGGAAACAACCGGAAGAGAGATCGCCTCAAGCAGCGTCGCTGCGAATTCTTGCAGGCCAGGCGGTAGTTTGTGCGGGGGCAACGTAGAATGCGTACAGCAACTTCCGCAAATCGGCGGCCGGCATGGGTCGGCCGAGCAGGTATCCTTGGACCTCGTCGATGCTGTCCTCTGAGGCAAGCAACTCGAGCTGCTCTTGCGTCTCAACGCCTTCGACCACCACGCGCAAACCCAATTGTGCGCTCAGACGGGTCATGCCACGCAGCAACGTCAGTCTGCGTTCGTCGTCGCCAAGACCTTGCAGGAACGATTGGTCGATTTTCACTTTATGAAACGGGAAGCTGTGCAAATAACTGAGACTCGAATACGCAGTGCCAAAATCATCCAAAGAAATTTTTACGCCGAACTCGGCAAGTTGATCCAGATCGGCGCGCGTCCGCTTGGTATTTTGTAACAGAGTTGATTCCGTAATTTCGACCTCAAGCCGATGCGCCGGCAAATTGGTGGCCGCCAGCGTCTCACGGACCAGCGCCGGAACATTGGAACGATCGAACTGAATCGACGAAAGATTGACTGCCACGGCAATATCGCCCGGCCAGCGCCTGCACTCGAGACAGGCATTGTACAAAACCTGATTGCCGATTTCGACGATCAGGCCCATTTCCTCAGCAACCGGAATGAACTCCGCGGGTGACACCATTCCGCGCTCGCGGTGTGGCCAGCGCAGCAGCGCTTCGCAGCCCTCGATGCGCCGGGTCTTTAGATTGAAGATCGGCTGATAGTGGAGCTCGAACGCCTCGCTTTCGGTCGCCTTCCGCAGATCAAATTCGAGAGCTCTGCGCGCTTGGGCGTTGGCTTCCATTTTTGCCTCGAACCAGCGCCACGTCCCGCGGCCGTCGGACTTTGCCTGGTACAGCGCAATGTCGGCGTTGCGTAGAAGTTGGTCCGGATCGATCGCGCTCGTTGCAAGCGCAATGCCGATGCTGGCGGTGACGACAACCTTGTGCCCGTCGAGATCGTAAGTGCCGCCAACCGCATCGAGAACACGCGCCGCCAGCGCCTCACCCTGCTCGATCGAAGTGACCGGCGCCTGCAAGATCACGAACTCGTCACCGCCGAAGCGCGAAATAACAGAGGCGTCGCCGACGTGTTCGCGGAGGCGATGAGCGACGGCTTGCAGGAGCATGTCGCCCCGCGTATGCCCCAGGGTATCGTTGACCTGTTTGAACTGGTCGAGATCGATAAAATGAATGGCGCACATGTTATCCGGCCGCCAGTCGGCAATGGCCTGCTCCATGCGGTCGCGCAGAACGTTCCGGTTGGGTAGACCGGTCAGAGCGTCAAAGCGCGCGAGGTGGTTGATTTTGGCCTCGGCGATTCTTCGCTCTGTGATGTCCTCCACCAGTACAACCATGCCACCGTTTTCCATCGGTTGGAGCGCGAATTCGAGGGTTCGTCCATTCGTCATTTCGACGGCGAACGCGGCATCATCGTTTCCTAAAAGTCGGGCAGTCAGGCGGTCAGTGAGGCTTCGCGCGTTGGTTTCTGACAGGAGACCGGCGCTGACAATAGTTTCCACTAATTCGCGCCCCCTCGAACCCTTCAGCTCGAAGTCCGGTGGCAATCCCAGTTGCATTTTGAGTTTCTGATTCACGACAACGACGCGGCGAGTGGCGTCGAACATGCACAAGCCGTGGGGCATGTTGTTCAACGCGGTATCGAAGCGTGTTGCGAGCAGTGACATGTCGCGCGACACAATCACCGCATCGAGCAGGGTGTGGCGCAACCTCTCGGCTATGAATTTGATCACGAGAAAAAACGGAGTCAACAAAACCGCAAGTGCCCAATGATACCAATTGCCGTGAATCAGCAGCGCCGCCGTCAGCGGCACCCAAGCGCACAAAACCTGCACGACCACGAAGCGGGAATTGCCGAAATTTCGCCCAAATACCCCGACCATGTAAGCAATCGTCATCGAGAAACTGATGAGATGGGCTATTTGGTCGGAACTCTCACTGAATGCAAAGTAACACCAGATTCCCAAACATGCGATGGATGCGACCGCGCCGGCGACATAGCGGCGCTCCCACTGCTTGGCGATTTCGGCGTTGGTGACGCTCGAACGGACATAGCCCCGCATCACCAGCCCGCGGGCACAGGCGATAACAACGAACGCAATCGCGCAATACAAAAGCACGAGTTCGCCGGTCTTCCAATATGTCACAAAGATGGCTGCGGTCACAAAAACCGAGCCGACGAATAAGGTGCGCCCGTCTTTGAAAAGGGAATCGACCAGCGGAATATAGATTTCCGGAGGCAGCGTTTCGTTCGCGGTTTGACGAGGCTGAAGCTCGGAACTCATACTGCTTTGTACCGCCGACAATAGACACAACTTTAAATCGTACTAATAAGTATCGCTTAAAGGTATCTCCAGCGGGTAAATGTGGACGGGGATATTTGCGCCCGAGCGCGGGAAATGCGGACGCGCGGATTAATAAAATCCGTTGGATAGCGTTAAGATTCAATTATCCATGTCGGTTGGCGCGTTGCGTGACACGTCGGCGTGGCGCGAGAGCGCGCCGAACGTGCGGTTCCGGTTGTATTGTGACAGTTTTGTCTGCGTATTCAGCTAATTTTTTGGAAATCGCCGTGGCGGCCAAGGCCGTCCTTGAAGCGCGTGGCGCCCGCAACCCCATCGGCAATCAGTGCCTCGCGCCCGTTATACCATTCTTGAATTAGCGCCTCGCGTACGCCTAGCCCGTGGCTTTTGATGGCGGAGCGGCGATCGGCGCGTACGCAGACCTGAGGAAACCGCGCGATGTCCCGAGCCAGTTCCTCCGCCTTCTGCCGGGCACCGCCTTTCGGCGTGACGTATTCGCACAAGCCGATGCGAAGGCATTCCTCCGCGGGCACCTTGCGGCCGGTGAGGATGATTTCAAGCGCGCGTCCTTGGCCGACGATGCGCGGCAACCGCACAGTACCACCATCGATCAGCGGCACGCCCCAACGCCGGCAGTAGATGCCGAAATAGGATTCCTGCGCCATCACCCGAAAATCGCACCATAGGCCGAGTTCCATGCCGCCAGCGACGGCAGGACCTTCGATCGCCGCGATGACCGGCTTGTCCAACTCGAGCCGCGAAGGACCGAGCGGGCCGCGCGGAATTTCGCCACCGTTGCCGCGCGGTCCCGCGGGCGGGATATCGAGTTCGCCGAGCGGGTACGCGGCATTCAGCGTGCTGGCATATTTGAGATCCCAGCCGGCACAAAACGAGCCGCCGGCACCATAAAACACCGCGACGGAAGCATTCTTGTCGGCGTCGAATTCCAGAAACGCTGCGGTCAAGGCGTCCGCACTCGCCGGGTCCATCGCATTGCGGGCTTCGGGTCGGTCATGAATGACGGTCCATACCGATCCGTTCTTCTCAATTCTCACTGCCATATTCAATTCCTCTCCCTCACGAGTTTTTTGTATGCGGCACTGTCGACACGCCTATCGGCCATTGAAAATCGGCACGCGCCGCTCTGCCATCGCTTTCACGCCTTCCTTGAAATCGTCGGTCTTGCGCAGGCGTGTTTGTTCCACGAGTTCATGTTCGGTTGCCGCTCGCACGCGGTCGGCCAGATCGCCGCGCATGGTGGCGCGCGTCGCGATCAGACCTAGCGGCGAGTTCTCGGCAATCTCAGCGGCAAACGACAGCGCCGCGGTACGCACCTGATCCTGCGGGACCAGGAGGTCAGCCAGGCCCATGGCGTGAGCCTCGTCGCCAGGGACGCGGCGACTGGTGTAGAACATCATCGCCGCCTTGGTCGGACCGATGACAGCGGTCAGCGTGACCGTCAGCCCGAACCCCGGGTGAAAGCCGAGCCGCGTGAAATTGGCGCAGAAGCGGGCTTCGGGACACGTCACGCGGAAATCGGCCATCATCGCCAACCCCAAGCCACCGCCGACGGCGGCGCCGTGAACCGCCGCTACGATCGGCTTTTTGGTTCGGAACAGGCGATTGCCTTCAATGTAGAGATGCGCTGCGCCGGGCCTCGGCCCGCTCAAAAGTTCGCCGCCATCGCGGTCGGCGTCGCCGAAATTCGCGCCGGCGCAAAACGACTTTCCCCGCGCCGCCAGCACCAGTGCGCGGCAGTCGGCATCGGCGTCGAGTTCCTCGAAGGCGGTGGCGATTTCCTTGATCAGCGCCACGTCGAAATAATTATTTGGCGGCCGTCTGATTTCCACGATCGCCACGTGGCCCGTTTTCTCCACGCCGATATCCTTGAACGGACTCATTGCGCTCTTTTCCTCGCGAACTATTACTCGGCTGCGCCGCGGCGTTCCGCCGATTGCGCGTCGCGCTTGACGATGAGGGCGTCGACCACGGAAACGCCTTCGCCCTCTTCGTGCATGATGACCGGATTTAGATCGATCGAGACAATCTCGTCGGCATGATCGGCCGAAAACTGAGACAGCCGCACCATCAGATCGGCAAGCGCGTCGATGTCCGACGGCGGCAGTTCGCGATAGCGCCCAAATATCGCAGCGGCTTTGAGCCGACCGATGAGCGCTCGCGCGCCAGCCTCGTCGAGCGGCACCGGCGCAAGCACCACATCGTCAAGTGCCTCGACCAAAACGCCACCGAGGCCGACCATCAATAATAATCCCCAAGTCGGGTCACGATTGACGCCGAGAATAACCTCGCGCCCAGGGGGCGCCATCGGTTGCACCAGAACACCGTCGATCTTCGCAGTCGGCGCGTACCGTCTCGCTGCGGCAAGCACGCGGTCGTAAGCCGCGCGTACGTCGTCGCCACTCATGAGATTCAAAGCGACGCCGCCAGCCTCGGTCTTGTGCGGGATATCCGCGGATTGGACCTTGAGAGCCACCGGTCGCCCAACCGCCAATGCCTGGGCTGCAGCCTCGTCACGCGAGTGGGCCAGCTCTCCTGCGTTGTCAGCGCCGATCCCGTAGGTCGCGAGAACAGCTCGTGCTCTATGCTCGCTCAGCACTGGAGGCGACGCGGCAAGCAGCGCGGCTACTTTGGTGCGGACGGAGGTCTTCGACTTGGCAATGCTGCGCGGCCGCAACAAGCGTTCGCGCAACGCGCGGTAATCAGCCATCGCTCGCATGGTGCGGGCGCAACCGTGTGCGCCGGTGAATAACGGATTGCCGGCCTCGTTGAGGATCTCGATGGTGCGCTCGGCCGGCAGCGTGTATGTCCACATAAAAACCGGCTTGGCGCATTCGTGCGCAAGATCTTTGAGCTTCGGCAGATCTGCTTCGAGAAAGGCAGAGCGGCGCGCGGTAATCACAACGATGACGCCGTCAACCGTAGGCGACTGAGCCACCAATCGGGCGAATTGTGCATAGCCAAGCTTTTGCACGCCTTGAGCCGTGGAATCGACCGGGTTCTGTGTGGAGCCGTAGGACGGCACGTAAGCATCAAGCGCCGCGCGCGTCGCATCATCGAGTACGGGCACATCGAGTCCCGCGTCCGCGCACGCATCGGCCATCCATATGCCGGCGCCGCCGGAAGCGGTGCAGATACCGACGCGACGCCCTGCCGGCAGGCGGTCGCCGCACGCGAGGAACGAAACCGCCAAGTCCAGCATTTCATCGAAATCGCGCCCTTCGATCAATCCGTAGCGGTCGAAAATGGCGCGATAGGCGGCCTGCGAGCCGGCGAGCACTGCGGTGTGAGAAGCCGCAGCCCGGCGGCCCGGATCGGTCTGGCCGATCTTGCCGACAATCAGCGGCTTGCCGGCTTTGAGGGCCTTCTCCGCCACTCGCAGAAACTTTTCCGGCGTCTTTACGGCTTCGACCAGCAGCAGAAAGACGTCGGTGCCGCCTTCATCGAGCATGTAGTCGACGAAGTCCGCGATTTCGAGCGTGGCTTCATTACCGGTCGTGACGATGTAGCGAAACTTGATGTTGCGCGGGCGCGCCCGGTCGAGGAACGCAAAACCCAGGCCGCCGCTTTGCGAGATCACTGACACCTGGCCACGACCAAGCGGTTTGACGGGTGTGAGCGGCCCGGCGCTCTTGTCTGACGCGGGGCTGAAGTTTGCGCACAGCGCGGCCGCGATATTGGCGAAGCCTTCGGAGTTTGGCCCGCTCACTGCCATGTCGTAGCGTTCCGCAGTCGCGGCGATCTCGCCCTGCATGCGGGTGCCGGCTTCGCCTGCCTCGGCAAAGCCCGAACTGAGAATAGCCACGGCCTTGATGCCGGCGCGGCCGCAGCGCTCAAGTTCCGCCGGCACATATTCGGCAGGAACGATCAGGATCGCCAGATCGACAAGCTCGGGAAGTGCGTCAACGGACGGAAAGGCTTTTACGCCTTGCACTTCCGCCGCGCTGCGGCTGACCGGATACACATTCCCGGCGAACGGGTGGCTGCGAATGATCTCAAAAATCCGTCCGCGTAGACCGTGTGTGTCGGATGACGCACCGATGACCGCCACCGACTTGGGCCACAGCAATTTTCCAATGTCAGGCACTGCGCGTCAGCCTCTCAACGCAAACCAAGCCCGCGCGCGATGATGCCGCGCAGAATTTCCGTGGTGCCGCCCTGGATCGTGAGCTTCGGCGCGATCATGGTGGCGAAAGCGAGCTGATCCTCAAGCGTCGCCCGGTTCAAAATTTCCGGCTCGACGAACGCGGCCAGCTCCCGCACGCGATTGGGCAATTTCTGCTCCCAGATCGTACCGAGATCCTTGACGATCGAGCCTTCCACCACAGGCTCCTTGCCGGCCTGCAGCATGCCCGCAACCGAGACCGACATGCGCCTCAGCGTGTGCAGTTGCGCAACCAGGCGGCCGAGACCCTCGGCGCTGCGCAAATCGGGCTCCGGGCCAAGCACGCGGATGAGTTCCAGCAAGACGTAAAAGGTTTCCAGGAAGCGCTCCGGCCCGCTACGTTCGTAAGCCAGTTCGCTGGTCGCCTGCTTCCACGCGCCGTCGATCTCGCCCATGACATGATCGTCAGGCACGAAGGCGTCATCGAACACCACTTCATTGAAGCCGGGTTTCCCGGTCATCTGATTGATCGGGTTTACGGTGATGCCCGGCATTTTCATGTCGACCAAAAACTGGGTCAGTCCGTGGCGGCGGTTCTCTTTGGTTGGCGGCGACGTGCGGAAGAGCGCGAGCATGTAATCTGCGACCTGGGCGCTGGTCGTCCAGATCTTGCTGCCGTTGATGCGCCACCCGCCCTCGGTTTTTGTCGCCCTGGTCTTGGCCGCGAACAGATCAGAGCCCGAGCCCGGCTCACTCATGCCGATCGAGAAACACACTTCGCCGCGGCAAATGCGCGGCAGCACTTCATTTTTGACGTGCTCGGGAGCATATTTGAGCAGGATCGGACCGCTCTGACGGTCGGCGACAAAATGCAGGTGCGACGGCGCATTTGCAACGCGAAATTCTTCGGTGACAACGTAACGCTCTAACTGAGTGCGCTCGTGTCCGCCATAGCGCTTCGGCCACGTCATGCCGATCCAGCCTTTGGCGCCGACGCGCCGGCTGAACGCGCGGTTGTATAAATCGCCATGAGCGGCCAAGTGCGGATCGAAGGTGCCGGCTGCGATTTCATCGGCGAGGAAGGTGCGAACCTCCGCGCGGAGCGCCTCGCATTCCGGCGGCAGGCGGATCGGATCGAACTGCAGATTGGTTGTCATCGCGAGGCAACCAATGGCCAGAATTCATCGGCGCCGCCACGGGCGACGTGCTTGCCAAGCTCGGCCGCCCAATAGCTCTCATTGCCGAAGTCATCCCGCCAGGAGAGCATGCGCAGTGTAAAGCGGTGCAGGATGTGTTCCTGCGTAAAGCCGATCGCGCCCAAAACTTGATGAGCAATCGCTGCGCCCTCCGTGGCGGCTTCGGCAGTGCGAATCTTTGCCGACGCTGCTTCAAAAAACACAGCGTCGTCGAAGCTCTCCGCTCGCGTGATGGTGTCGGCTGCCGAACCGGAAACCGCCAGCGCAGCGGCGACTTCGCCGGCGAGCCGCGCGAGATTCTGTTGCACAGCCTGAAATTTGCCGATTGGCCGCTCGAACGCTACGCGCTCGTTGGCGTAGGCGACGCTGAGCGACAAGATCGCCTCCAGCGCGCCGGCGGTCTCAACGCTCCGGATCGTCGAGCCCATCAGCATCAGGGATGATTGGTCAAAGCCGTTCGGCGCTGGAGCGCTGACGAGTGGCTCGACGCGATCGAACGCGACAACACTGATCGCGTCGCCGGCGAGATTGCGGCCTTCACCGACCCGGCAGTCTTTGGTGTTTACGAGTACGATTATCTTCTGCCGCCTGTCTTCAGCAAGTACCGCGATCTGCGGCACGTCGCGCGCGAACGGAACGCCGGTCGCACATCCGTTCAGCCTGCCCTCTGCATCGACCGTGATGCGGTCATGCGGACGCGCTGGAGCGAGCGTCATCGGCGTCTTCGGCGCTTCAAGACCGGCGTGCGCAAGGAGCCAGCCCGCGGCAAGCGTCTCCGCCAGCGGCACCGACAGGGCAAAGCGTCCGGCGACGCCGAGAATGGCGAAGCCGTCTGCCAAACCGGCGCCCGAGCCGCCTAATTCTTCGGGCACCCAGGCAAGCGGCAGGCCCACGTCGCTAAGGGCGCGCCACAGCGGCTCCTTCCAGGCGCCGTCAGCCGCTTTGTTGATGATTTGCGGATCGGCGAGATCGGCGAGAATTCGCGCCGCCGTATCGGCGACGATATGTTCCCTCTCCTCCTGCACAGCTCGCTGAACCCCGATGTTACGCCAGCGACGCCCGTGGTGCGTGAGCCGCGAACGCCGCCTTTGCCGCTATGGTGAGCGGAAGCGCAACACTTGGCAAGTTGCTTGGCAAGTTGTTTGGCAAGTCGCTTGGCAAGTTGTTTGGCAAGTCGCTTGGCAAGCTGGTTCATTTGCGCGTCCGTTGTGCAAACCAGGCAGGTGTCGCAAAATACCGAGGAGAAGAGCAGCCCAAGTTTTGGCCAAACCGGAGAGAGCAATTGGCGAAGCGAAACGCGACTGTAGCCGTTATCGGTGCGGGTGATTTCATTGGCGCTGCGATCGCTAAAAAATTCGCGACCGAGGGCTTTGCAATTTTTGCCGGCCGTCGCAATGCCGACAAGCTTTTGCCGCTGGTCACCGACGTTGAAGCGGCTGGCGGCGAGATCGTGGCTCGCAGCCTCGATGCGCGCAAGGAGGATGATGTAGCGGCGTTCCTTCGCGCCGCCGATGCCCACGCTCCGCTCGAGGTCTGCGTCTTCAATATCGGCGCCAACGTCAACTTTCCGCTGCTGGAGACGACTGAGCGTGTCTTCCGCAAAGTCTGGGAGTTAGCCTGCTACGCCGGGTTCTTGAGCGGCCGCGAAGCCGCCCGCGTGATGCTGCCGCACGGCAAAGGCTGCATCTTCTTCACCGGCGCCACCGCAAGTGTGCGTGGCGGCGTTGGCTACGCAGCATTTGCGAGCGCCAAGTTCGGACTTCGCGCGGTCGCGCAAAGCATGGCTCGCGAGCTCGGTCCCAAAAATATCCACGTCGCGCATCTGATCATCGATGCCGGCGTAGACACTGCTTTTGTCCGCGACCGTATTAAGCAGCGCGGCGGCGCCGAGGCGCTGGAGAATCTCGAGCTCGACCAGCTCATAAATCCGGCTTCGGTCGCGCAAGCTTACTGGCAACTTTATCAGCAGCCGCGCGACGCTTGGACCTTCGAACTTGATGTGCGCCCTTATCGGGAGGTCTGGTGAGATGGCAAAAGTAGAATTTCACTTCGACTTCGGCAGCCCGAATGCTTATCTGGCGCACCAGGTCATTCCGCAGATCGAAGCGCGCACCCGCGCCAAATTCGAATACGTTCCGATTCTCCTTGGCGGTGTTTTTAAGCTGACCAACAATCGCTCGCCGGCCGAGAAGATGGCGGGAATTAAGAACCGTCTCGAATACGAGCGACTGGAGCTGCAGCGCTTCGTCCAGCGTCACGGCGTGACATTCAACTGGAACCCATTCTTTCCCGTCAACACGCTGTTGATCATGCGTGGTGCGGTAGCGACGAAACTCGACGGCCAATTCGAGCGCTATATCAATGAAGTGTTTCGCCATATGTGGGCGGAGCCGAAGGACATGGATGATCCTGCCGTGATCGGCGCCGCACTTACGGAATCCGGCTTCGATGCCGCGGCTCTGCTGGCGCGGACTCAAGAGGCCGAAGTCAAAGACCGACTGCTGAAGAATACGGAGAATTCGGTCGCGCGCGGCACTTTCGGCTCTCCGACGTTTTTCGTGGACGATCAAATTTTTTTCGGCAAAGACCGGCTGCGCGACGTTGAAGAAGAGATCATGCGCACCAAATAGCGATGGTGTGAGCCCGTTACCCGCGCGACTTGTCGATATTCGCCTGAAATGGAGCAGTTAAGTGGTATCTCCGGCGAAACCATCGATCATTGACACACGACATGACCAGATGTTTCCAGTTCTGGAAGCGCTGGAAATCGAGCGTGTTCGGCGGTTTGGGTCGGTGCGTTCGTTCGCCACTGGCGAGGCGTTGGAAAAGGCCGGCACCGTCGGTTATGGCTTGAGCCTCATCCTGGAAGGGCAGGTTGAAGCCTTCCAGCAAGACGCCGCGGGCCGCAAGACGCCTATCGTCACCCAAGGGCCCGGATCGTTCTTCGGCGAGTTGGCGCAATTGGCGGGGCGGCCCTGTCTCGTCGACGCGTATGCCCGCGAACCGACCAGCGCACTCATCATCCCGCCGGACCGGCTGCGTGCCTTGTTTGTCGCCGAGGCCGAACTCGGCGAGCGGATCATGCGCGCCTTGATCCTCCGACGGGTCGGCCTGCTTGAGAGCGGCACCACTGGACCGGTGATCGTCGGCCGCGCCGATAACGGCGACGTGCTTCGGCTGGGAAACTTCCTGCGCCGCAACTCGCATCCGCATCAAACGCTCGATCCCGACACCGACTCGGAGGCGAAGGCGCTGATCGAGCGCTTCCATGTCGATCCCGGCCAGTTGCCGATTGTGCTGTGTCCGCAGGGACAATTGCTGCGCAATCCAAGCGAAGACGAACTTGCCCGCTGCCTTGGCCTCGTCGGCCCGATCGATCCTGATCGCGTTTATGATGTTGCCATCGTCGGCGCGGGACCGGCGGGTCTGGCCGCTTCGGTTTACGCGGCATCCGAAGGACTTTCGGTTTTGGTTTTGGACTGCCGCTCCAGAGGCGGCCAGGCCGGTGCGTCAGCAAGGATCGAAAATTATCTTGGCTTTCCGACTGGCATCAGCGGCCAAGCCCTGATGGCGCGCGCCGCCAACCAGGCGCAGAAGTTCGGCGCTGAAATGGCCATCCCTGACGAGGTGGTCAGCGTTGCGGCGTCGGACGGTTCGTCGCTGGGACAATTCGTCCTGAAATTATCCAACAATGAAATCGCGCGGGCCCGCGCCATCATCATTGCAAGTGGCGCGCGATACCGCCGCATTGCGCTGCCGAACCTGGATTCTTTCGAGAGTTCGAGCGTGCACTATTGGGCGTCTCCTCTGGAAGGAAAACTTTGCGGCGGACAGGAGGTTGCCCTGGTGGGCGCCGGCAATTCAGCGGGCCAGGCGACTGTCTACCTGGCCAGTCAAGCCGCCAAGGTCTGGCTTATCGTCCGCGGCGCGGATCTGACGGCAAGCATGTCCCGCTATCTGGTCGACCGGATCAGCGGACTCGCTAACGTGGAAGTGCTGTTGCGTACGCAAGTCACCGGCCTCGAAGGCGCTGACGGTATAATGCAGGCGATCCGCTGGCGACAGGGGCCTTCAGGCGAGGAAGTTCGCCGCGATATGCGTCATCTCTTCCTTTTCATCGGCGCCGAACCAAACACGGATTGGCTTGCCGGGGCCGACGTGGCGCTTGATCCTCGGGGTTTCGTACTGACCGGCCCGGACGCCGGCCCAAATCATCGGCAGTTGGAAACGACCCGCCCCGGCATATTTGCGATTGGCGACGTTCGCTCCGGCTCGACCAAGCGGGTGGCGGCGGCGGTCGGCGAGGGCGCGCAGGTCGTGGCGGCTCTGCATCGTTATTTGGGTGCGTCGTCCCAGGATCCCGCGACGACGGCCACGCGTTAGCCACTGGTGTGAAGCTTAAGCTTACGCTGGGGCTATAGCGTGAAAAAACGTGCCGGTGACCCAGCCGCGGCGACCGCCGGTTCTTTCCAGGACGCGACCCTCGGCGTCGGCGAGTTCAGCGAACGGCTCGTCGTTTCCGGCACACGTGAGCGAGGCATAATGAAATTCGTGGCCGCGAATGAACGAGCCGCGAACACCGAGCGGATCATCGGCGAGAAGCCGCGCTGTGCGATAGCCGAGATGCAGCTTGCGCTTGGCAAAGCTGGTCGCATGGCCGAGCAGTCCGGTCATGGCGAGGCGCCGTCCGGTTGCGTCTTCGAGGCTCTCTCCGAGTACCATGTAGCCACCGCATTCGCCGTGCACCGGCCGCGTTTCGGCGAAGCGCCGTAGTCCTTCGCCGAAACGTCGCGCGCCGCTGAGCGTATCGGCATGCAGTTCCGGATAGCCGCCCGGCAGCCAGCAACTGTCGGCGCTCTCCCGGGGCGGCTCGTCGGCAAGCGGTGAGAATGGCAGGATTTCAGCGCCAGCCTTCCGCCAGGCGTCGATCACATGCGGATAGACGAACGTGAAAGCGCGATCGCTGGCAAGCGCAATGCGCTGGCCAGGGGGCGGCAGTGCACGCGCTTTTCGAGAGGCGTCGGCGACTTTCAACGGTGCGGCACACGCCGTAATGGCATCGAGATCAAAATAACGCTCCGCCATTTCGGCAAGGCGGTCGATCAACACGGCAAGATCGGGATGCTCGCAGGCCGCAACGAGACCGAGATGCCGCTCCGGCAGCGTGAGCGTCGCTTCGCGCGGCAGCGCACCGAGTATCGGAATATCGAGCGCGGCAATTGCGCCCGCGACGAGTGCGCGGTGCCGTTCGCTGCCGACGCGATTGAGGATGACGCCAGCGATACGCACGGCGGGATCGTGCATGGCAAAGCCACGCACCAAAGCCGCGGCCGATTGTGCCTGCCGCGCAACATCGACCACCAGCACGACCGGCACATGGAAGTGTGCGGCGAGGTCAGCCGTTGCGCCGCGCCTGCCAGGTGTTCCCGCGCTGTCGGCCGCACCGTCGAACAGACCCATCACGCCTTCGATGACAAGGATATCCGCACCGTCGCCCGCTTGCGCAGCGAGCACGTCGAGAAGCGTGTCTTGCATCGCCCAGGAATTGAGATTGACGCTGGCGCGTCCGCTTACTGCTGCATGGAACGCCGGATCGATATAATCGGGCCCGGCTTTTGCCGTCCCCACAGCAATGCCGCGGCGCTTGAGCGCGGCGATAAGCGCAAGTGTCACCGTCGTTTTGCCTGCATCGGAATGCGGTGCCGCGATGATGAGCCCGCGCGCCTTCATTGCAGCACGCTGACGCGGTGACGATGGCGACAGGCCGCGTGCTTTATCAGAACGTTTGAGAAGACGCTCACGCTGCGCCGCCCCGGAACCGGCGGCGATAGTCGGGATCGTAAAGCGCGCTCTCGCGAAAATCATGCGGCGCAATTGCGCGGCCGACCAGAATGAGCGCCGTGCGCTCGATATGCGCGGTGGCGACCTTCGCGGCGATATCGGCAAGCGTGCCGCGCAGGACATTCTCTGAGGGCGAGCTTGCCTGGATAACGACGGCCGCCGGGCAATCAGCGCCGTACAACGGCATCAATTCCTCGACGATCTTCTCGATAGCGTGGATCGCAAGATGGATGACGAGGGTGGCGCCGCTTGCGGCGAAGGTTGCAAGTTTTTCGGACTCCGGCATGCGCGAGGCGCGGCCGGAGACGCGGGTGAGCACGATGCTTTGCGCGATTTCGGGCACGGTCAATTCGCATTCCAAGGCCGCGGCGGCGGCGGCGAACGCCGGCACGCCGGGCGTGAGCGTGTAAGGTATGCCGCGCCGGGAGAGGCGGCGCAGCTGCTCGGCGAGCGCCGAGTAGATCGAGAGATCGCCGGAATGGAGCCGCGCGACGTCGCGACCGGCAGCGTGGGCTACGGCGAATTCGACCTCGATTTCATCGAGCGACATCGGCGCGGTGTCGACGATGCGCGCGCCCGGCGGGCAAAAGCCGAGCAATTCCCTCGGCACGATCGAACCGGCATAAAGACAGACCGGGCAACGCGCGATCAGATCACGGCCGCGCAACGTAATCAGGTCCGCCGCACCCGGCCCGGCACCAATGAAATGCACGGTCACGGCGCGCGCTCCGAGGCGGCAAGCGCGCAGGTCGCGGCGCCGATCACAAGGCGCGGACTGATGAGGCGCGCCGACGGTCCCGCAGCGGCTAGGGCTGCAGCCTCGGCTACTGATGGCACGCCGGTAAGCGCGCGCACGCGCTCGGATCGCGTTTGCGTGCGAGGCTCCGCCGCCTGCAGATCGGCGTCTGAGACCAGAACAACAGACACGCCAAATTTTTCAGCCGCTGTTTGAATGCCGATCTCGGCGTTCTTTGCTGCGATGGTGGCAATTCCGTCGAGCGCTTCAGCCGCGATGTCGGCGCGAGAGAGTGCCGCGCGGATCGCGGCTTCGATATCAGACGCGGGCGCGCCCCGCCTGCAACCGACGCCGGCGACGATCATGATTTCGTCCAGACCCATTGTGTGACTGGCATCGCCGGCCGCCAGCCGGATTTTTCGCCGACAGCGCCGGCCCGCGCGATGGCGACGCGAACGAGTTCACCGCCGAGCGCGGTGTGACGCTCGATGAGCAGCGCCTCGGTCGCAAGCGTCACCGCATTGATCACGAGGCGTCCACCGGAACGGAGCGCTCCGATTGCGGTGTCGAGCACCCCGCGTTCGCTCGCGCCACCTCCGATGAAAATGGCGTCCGGTGGCGCAAGGCCTGCAAGCGCCGCGGGCGCTGCGTCTTCGACAACCTCTAGTCCCGGCACGCCGAAGGCAGCCGCGTTGCGGCGAATGCGTGCTGCGCGCTCCGCGCATTGCTCGATTGCAACGGCGCGCATCGAAGTGTCCGCCAGCATCCATTCGATGGCGACTGAGCCAGCGCCGGCGCCGATGTCCCACAATAGCTCGCCGCGCCGCGGCGCCAGCGACGACAGCGTGATCGCGCGCACCTCACGCTTGGTAATCTGGCCATCGTGCTCATACAGGACATCAGCAAGGCCGGGGGCGCGCGCGATCACGCGCGAATTCGGTGCAGCCTCGACCTCGATTGCGATAGTGTTGAGTGAATCGATGGCATCCAAAGCGCATGCGGCTGCGGTGGTCGTACGGATGCGCTCACGCGGGCCGCCCAACGCTTCGAGTACGGTCAGCCTTGACGCGCCAAAACCCGTCTCGGAGAGCAGCCTCGCCAGAGCCAACGGCCCGCCGCCGTCGGAGGTGAACGCCAAAATGCGCGCGCCGGGTTGCAAATGCGGGCGTGCGAGATCGAGCGCGCGGCCGTGTACCGAGAGCAGCACCGTTTCCGGCAACGACCAGCCGAGCCGGGCCGCCGCGAGGCTGAAAGCCGACGGCGCTGGCACCACGATCATCTCGCGGGCGTCAATCGCGCGCACCAACACCGCGCCGACGCCATAGTGGAACGGGTCGCCCGAGGCCAGCACACAGATTCGCCGGCCGCGATGATGCAGCACCTCGTCCGTGGCGCCTTCGAACGGGGTGGGCCACGGGCGCGCCGCGCCGCGAATGAGCGGTGCGGCGAGACTGAGATGACGCCGTCCGCCGAACACGATCTCGGCGGCACCGATTAGTCCGCGCGCCGCCGCGCTCAAGCCATCGACACCGTCCTCGCCGACGCCGACGATGGACAGCCAGCGCGGCGATGCGGCAGTGTCACGCGCGATCGCATCAGGAAGCGGCATGAAGCGCGTCCTTGTTCTCGGCGGCACCACGGAAGCTCGATTGTTGGCCGAACGGCTCGCAGGCCGCCCGGACCTCAATATGACGCTTTCGCTCGCCGGCCGCACTGCTTCTCCCGCGCGCCAGCCGGTGCCGGTTCGCAGTGGCGGCTTCGGCGGGGTCACCGGGCTTGCAGCCTATTTGGTGAACGAGCGCATCGATGCGCTGATCGATGCCACGCATCCCTACGCCAAGGTCATGTCGGATAATGTCGTCGCGGCTTGCAGCCAGATAGGAACGCCGCTGCTGGTGCTGCGGCGTCCGCCGTGGATCGCGACCGCCGCTGATCGATGGACCGAGGTCGCCGATGTGCGCGAAGCGGCGCGCACGCTTGGGGAAATTCCACGCCGCGTGTTTGTCGCGCTGGGACGCAATGAGCTCGCGCCATTCAACGAAGCGCCGCAGCACTTTTATCTCATCCGCAGCGTCGATCCGGTTGATCCGCCGCTCCCATTGCCGCACGTTGCCTACGTAACCGGCCGCGGTCCGTTCAGCGACGCTGCCGACCACGCCCTCATGACCCAGCATCGCATCGAGGTTGTCATTGCCAAGAACAGCGGCGGCGCAGCGACCTACGGCAAGATCGCCGCGGCGCGCATGATGCGCATCGGCGTAATCATGCTGCGCCGGCCGCCAGCGCCTGCTGCGCCGGCCGTCGAAACGGTAGAGGATGCACTCGGCTGGCTCGATCATGCGCTCACCTTGGCGACCGCGCGCGGCGTATAGACCAGCGGTGAAAGACCGGTGCGCTGAACCACGCGTGTTTCGCGCGAGCCGACGATGATCAGTGTCGCCATGTCCGCGTCGGTCGTATCGGCGACACCAAGCGTCGCGACGTCGATCCGTTCATCCGGCCGCCCGACAGCACGGCCAAACACGACCGGCGTTGCCGCCGGCAGATGCCGGCTCAGCCGCTCGATCGCGGCGCCGAACTGCCACGGGCGGGCGCGTGAGACCGGATTATAGAGCGCGATCACAAAGCCCGCTCCCGCCGCCGCATCGAGCCGTCGCTCGACAAGCTCCCACGGCTTGAGATTGTCGGAAAGCGAGAGCGCACAGAAATCGTGGCCCAAAGGAGCGCCGATCCGTGCCGCAACCGCGAGCATCGCGGTGATTCCCGGCACGATCGTGACATCAAGCGCACGCCAAGATTCTGGCCCGCTTTCAATCTCTTCGCAGACCGCACTTGCCATGGCGAAAACGCCGGGATCGCCGCCGGAAACGACCGCAACGCGCGTCCCTGTGGCGGCATCGCGGAGCGCCGCGAAGGCGCGTGCGCGTTCTTCACGATTATCTGATGCGTGCCGGGTTTGGCCGGCGCGCACGGGCACACGGTCGAGATAAGGCCCGTAGCCATAGAGCGCTTGCGCCGATGCGAGTGTGGCGTCGGCTTCGGGCGTGAGATAACGAGCGTCACCCGGCCCCAACCCGACGACCGCGAGGTGTCCGCTCACGGCCGTCCCTCCCAACCCGGCACCAGCACAACCGCGAAGTAAGGCGCGTCGTCGTCCGGCTTGGCGCTCAGCGGAATCATTTTTGAAGTCGGCCATGGTGCCGCGCTCGACATAGATGGCGCGCGGCAGGCGGCCGCTCGTCGCCAGCGCGCGACGCAATTTCGGCAAATGGCGTCCGACCTTCATCACCACGGCCGCATTTGCATCGGCAAGCCGCCGCGCCAATTCGTCCTCCGGCAAAGTCGCGGGAAGCACGGTGAATACATCGTCGCCCTGCGCGATCGGCATTCCTGCCGCCGACCAGCAACCGGACATGCCGGTCACGCCGGCAATGATTTCAGCCGGGAAGCGAGGCGCGAGCCGCGTGTGCAAATGCATATAGGAGCCGTAAAACATCGGGTCGCCTTCACAGACCACGGCGACAGTGCAGCCGGCTTCAAGATAGGCGGCAATTTTGGCGGCAGCTTCATCATAGAAATCGCTGATGGTATCGCGATAGCCTGTGCTGCATTTCGGCACCTCGGTCGTGACTGGGTAGAGCAACGGCAACTCGATGACATCGGCGCGTACATGCGCCGCGGCGATCGCGCGCGAGTGGCTCGCATTACCGGCCTTGGCGAAATGGGCGACGACTTCGGCGTCGGCAAGTGCACGCGCTGCCTTGAGCGTCATCAGCTCAGGATCGCCCGGTCCGACGCCGACGCCCAACAATTTCCCGGTGCGTGTGACCGTGCTCATATTCCGGCTTTTGCTAATGCGTTGATCGCCGCCGCGGTCATGGCGCTGCCGCCCACTCGGCCGCGCACAGTGAGAAACGCCACGCCGCGCGGATCGGCAGCGAGCGCATCCTTGGACTCGGCCGCGCCGACGAAGCCGACCGGGATGCCGAGGATAGCAGCCGGTTTCGGCGCGCCCGTGTCGATCAGATCGAGCAGGCGGAACAACGCGGTCGGCGCATTGCCGATGGCGACGACCGCACCCGCCATGCGCTCGGCCCAAAAGTCGAGCGCGGCAGCCGAGCGCGTGGTCGCCAATCTTTGCGCGAGGTCGACGACGCGCGGATCATTGAGTGTGCAGATCACCTCGTTTCGCGCCGGCAGGCGCGCGCGGGTAATCCCGCGCCCGACCATTTCGGAATCGCAGAGGATCGGCGCACCGCCCGCGAGCGCGCCGCGCGCGGCGGCGACGAGGCCGTTGCCGAATACGATGTTCTGCGCCGCTTCAACCACACCGCAGGCATGGATCATGCGCACCACGACCTCAGCCTCGTCCGGCGAAAAGCGTGACAGATCGGCCTCGGCGCGAATGATCGCGAACGAGCGCTCGTAGATCGCCGTGCCGTCGCGCAAATATGCCGTACGCTCAGACATGACCGTCCTCGCGCGCCGCCGCGTGAAAGTACCTCTCGACCGCGACCGGAAGCTCGTCAGTTGCAATCACGGCAAGAGGAATGTCGCGCGCGGAGCCATTGGCGATCAACGCACATCCGTCAGGCGAGCCGACGATCGTGAGCGCCGCGTTGCCGGCGTGAGCGCAACTCTTGGCGCAGCCGGAAATGTGAATTTGGCGCGAGCCATCGAGATGCGCTGCTGCGATCCCTGCGATCCGCGGCGCCAATGCGCGCGCGGCAATGTGCGCCGACGAACAGACCGGCGCGCCGGCACAGGCAACGATACGCCGGCGCGGATCGTCGGCAGCGACGATGAAGCCAAGACGTTCGGCGGCGTTGACGAAAGTGGACGCCGTCGCTTGCCTAAGTCCGACAAACATCAACACACGGTCGGCGGCTGCGCGTATGCCGATCGCGCCGACGCCGCTTGCGACTTCAACAAGGCGCTCGAGCGTCGTAGCGTCAGCGTTGCCAAAGGCAAGACCGACGCCGCACGCAAGCGATCCGTCTCGCAGCCGATGCGATCCGATTGGATCACCGTCGTTGCGGTTCCCGGACGGCAATACATTCTCGATCACGAGATCGGCGACCACCGAACGAAATGACGCGTCGCCTTCGGCCGCGAGAATATCCCGCGCCCGCGCCGTACGCCCGCGCCGCGCGATGACCTCGAGGAGCCTGACGACCGCTTCGATGCCATCAGCAGTCACGATCGCGCCGAGCGGCGTTGCGCTCGCTTCGCCGCCCGCGATATCGACATGAAGGACGGCGCCGCCGTTCGCCGGCTGGGCACAAAGCCGCACGTCGGCAGAAACATTGTCGAGGCTCAACGCGCCGCCACCGTCGATGACGACCGAGACCTTGGGCGCCAGCCTCGCGGTCAGGGAAGTCCGGGCCAGCGCGCGCCGCAAGTCGGCGGCAAGCGCATTCGCATTCAGAATTTCCTCCGCGTCGAGCCCGGCGAGAACGTTATTGAGAACGGGAACGCCGTCCTCTGCCGCGATATTGAGCGCTGCAATCGCATCAGCGAAGCGCGGTGCAGACCCGGCGTTCAGTCCGCGAACCTGGATGCTGCCGCGGCCAGTCACTTCGACGATGCCGTTCCCGTACCGGCGCGCCGCCGCACACAGGTGCGCGAACGCGGCGAGTGGGATGGTGCCGATCGGCAGCAGCCGGACCAGCAATCCATCTCCGGTTGGCATCGGCGCCGACAGACCGGGGCATGCGCCTCGCCGCCGCGGATGATTGATCGCGAGCGCCGTCATGCTGCCGCCTGCCCGCGCAGTGCGACAAGACCGGCATCGATGTCGTTGCGCCTCGGATGCCAAAGGCCCTGCCGCCGCGCGGCGTCAAGCCGCTGGGCAATCGCCGCAGCCGCTTGCGGGTTCTCGCGTAACAAGAACGCATGCACGTCGGGGTCTGCGACATAGGCCGTGTGCAGGAGATCAAACAATTCGCTCGCAACCGCGTCGGTCGTTTCCGCAAATGCAACCAGCCGGTCGACCGTTTCGGCAAGCTCGGCGGCGCCGCGCGGGCCGTGGCGCATTTGCCCGGCGATGAAGCGCGGATTGATCGCGCGCCCGCGCACGATCCGGGCCAGCGCCGCCGAAAGGGTTCGCGCCCGCGGCCGTTGCGGATCGGTCACGTCGAGCATGACCAGATCGGCCGCGCGGCCGAGCATCTTTGCGGCCGCCGCAAAGCCACCGACAAAGGCGACATCCTCAGCGCCTTCGAGCAGATCGCGCGCTGGATCGTCGCTCGGATGGATCAGAAGATCCGCCCGCGCAACGCGCTGCGTGAAGGCATCAGGCGTCGCGCGGCCATCTCCTTCGGCGCCGCCATAACTGTGCGAAGCGGCGGCAAGGTACGCTGCACCGATCGCCTCGGTGTCGATACCGCGGCCGAGCAGGTCTTCGACACCCGAACCATAGGTGCCGGGCGCAGTACCGAAGATGCGATGAAGGCGCGCGGAGCCGGCGGCGCGGCGCGCAGCGGCAGGCGGATTTTCGTCGTCGGCTTCGTCGCGTGCGGCGACGGCTTGCACGGCGGCGTCGATGAGAGCGATTTGCGCCGGGAAGAGGTCGCGAAACAGTCCCGAAATACGCCAGGTGACATCGACCCGCGCCCGCCCGATAGCTGCATTCGGCAGCACCTCAACGCCGGTGACCCGGCCCGTCGCACGGTCCCAGATCGGCCGGCAGCCGAGCAGCGCAAAGCCTTGCGCGATCTCCTCGCCGCCGGTGCGCAATGTAGCGCTGCCCCACAGATCGATCACGACGCCGCGCGGCGGCTCGCCATGGGTTTGCAGATGCGCGCGCAGAATTTCGTCGGCGGCAAGACGGCCGAGGTCCATCGCGGTTGGCGTCGGTAGCGTGCGCGGGTCGGCGGTAAAGAGATTGCGGCCGGTCGGCAGCACGTCGCGGCGGCCCCGCGTCGGCGAGCCAGCCGGGCCAGGCGCAATCCGGCGGCCGTCGAGCGCCGCGAGTAATGCTTCGCGTTCGGCCTCGGCGCTCGCCAGCCACAGCGGATCGTCGACGCCGGCTGGCGCGCGCGCATAGATATGCAGCCCGTCTTTGACAGCTAGATCTTTCAGGTCGCACAGCCAGGCATCAATGCGGCGTAGCGCGTCGTCCGGCGCGGCGGCGCCGGCAACACCGGCCTCACGCGCTAAGCCGGTGCGTTGCGCCGTCTCAACAATCAGCTTCGCCAGACGTTCGCGTCGCCGCCGGTCGAGACCGTCAGCCTGTGCGTATTCGTCGACCAGCCGCTCCAGTTCGCGCGCATCACCGGAAAGTCCGCCGGCGACGAGTGGCGGCGGCAGGTGGCCGATGGTAACGCCCGCAATCCGGCGTTTTGCCTGCGCCGCTTCGCCAGGATTGCTGACGATGAACGGATAAATCACCGGCAGCGCGCCAGTGACGATCTCCGGGAAACACGCCGCAGTGAGCGCGACTGCCTTGCCTGGCAGCCATTCCAGCGTGCCGTGCGCGCCCATGTGGACCAACGCGTCAGCCTTCCATCGATGTTGCAGCCACAGCCCAAAGGCGACGAGCGCGTGCCGCGGCGGCAAGACCGAATCATGATAATCAGCGCGGCGTTCGGCAGACCGGCCGCGGTCCGGCGGCAGCGCGACCAAAAGCTTGCCAAACGTTTTGGCGCGGAACAAAAACAGCCCGCCGTGGAAATCAGGATCGGCCGCCGGATCGCCCCAAGCCTCCCGCAACCGCGCGACTGCTGCCGGCGGCAATTTAGCCAGCAGGCTCTCGTATTCCGGCAATGAGAGCTTCGCGTTGGCCGTACGCTCCGCAAGCACGTCCAAAAGTTCGCGCGGCGTTTTTGGCGCTCCGCTTACGCTGTAGCCTGCGGCAGCGAGATCATCGACAAGCGCAAGTACGCTCGCCGGCACGTCGAGGCCGACCGCATAGCCGGCGCGACCTGGGGCACCGGGATAATCGGGCATCAGCAGTGCAATCTGACGCTCGCCGCGCGGCAGTGCACGCAAACGGACGAGCGCGGCGATGCGATCGGCGACCATCGCGATCCGATCCGGCTCGGGCCGGCTTGCCAGCGCTGTGAACGAAAGTCCCTCCAGCGGCGGCAGTTCGTCCTTGAACGCGACCGCGCCGGCGAGCACGCGGCCATCGAGTTCGGGAAGCACAATGTGCATCGCAAGATCGGCAGCGCCGAGACCGCGCGCGCTCTCGCACCATGCGGCACGGCGCGTCGTCGCGCTGATGACCTGCAATACCGGGACATCGGCAGAGTCGAGCGGCGCCTTTTCTCCGCAATTGCTGCTCGCGGCGAAGGCCGTGGTGGTGGCGATGAGCGCGGGATCAAGTCGCGCGAATGCGTTTTGGAGGAACGCGGCAACTTCGCCGTCTTTGAGGCTGGTAACAACGAGCGGAGCCGGCGCCAAACCACGCGCCGTCAGCGCCGTGCACAGGGCTTCAATAGGCGCGGTGTCACTCGCCAGCAACAGCGCGCGGTAGAAAATAATCGGGACGACCGGCTTGCCCGGTTCCAGCGAAGCGCAGAGCTTATCGAGGTCAACAGCGCCTTCACCGGGCAGATAGCCCGCGAGCCGCGGCACCGGCTTTGGTTCGTGCGCTTCGAGATCAGAACCGGCATGGCGCGCGAGGCGGCGCAACAATGCGCGCAGATTTTCGCGGCCGCCCTCGCGGAAAAATCGTAACAGCGCGTCAAGCTCCTGTGGCGGCAGCGTCGAGGCTTCGAGAAGCCGTGGGTCGTCGCGGTCTTCGCCCGGCAACACCGCAAACGCGATGTCGCGTTCCCGCGCCAGTGCCGACAGCCGCTCGATCCCATACTTCCACCAATCAAGGCCGCCAAGCAGGCGCACAACGATCACCTTGGCGCGCGTGCCGACGCGATCGATCCACAAATCGACCGACATCGGATGACGGAGGTCGCGCAAATGCGCGAGACGGACGCTCGGTAGCCGGGCGCGCTCAGCTTCCCACGCGGCGGCGAGGCCGGCGAGGTCGCTATCGGCAAACGACAGAACGACGATGTCGCCCGGCGATTGGCCGAGGTCGACGGCTTCGACAATCTCGTCGAGGTTGGTCGAAGTCGTCGCGAGCAGATGCATCACTTAACCCGCCACTTAGCCGGCAAGCGCCCGTGTCACCGCGACACGATCAAGACCTTTTAGTCCAATCACCACCAGCTGCCCCCGGCGCGCCTCGGCAGCAGTCCAGGGTCGGTCGTATTGGTGGTTCACCCGCGCGCCGACGGCCTGGATCAGCAAGCGCAACGGCTTTCCGGCTACGGCCGCAAAACCTTTCACGCGCAGCACGTCGAAATTCTCGGCGAGTGCAGCAACACGCGCAGTCAGCGCAGATGGATCGGCGATCTCGTCCATTGGCACGACGAACGAGTTGAAGTCGTCGTGATCGTGATCCTCCTCGGCATCGTGATGGGTGCGCCGGTTGGCGATGTCGTCCTCGGTACCGATGCCGAGCCCAAGCAGCAGCGCGTGGTCAACCTTGCCATCGGCGGCGGTGATCACCTTCACGCTGCGCGGCAGCGCATTGGCGATCGCGGCGTAGGCCTTCTCGATACCGGCAGCATCAATCAGGTCACGTTTGTTGAGGACGACAAGATCGGCGCAGGCGATCTGGTCCTCGAAGACTTCTTCGATGGGATCATCGTGGGTCAGCGCAGAGTCGGCGGCACGTTGCTGCGCGAGTGCGTTGAGATCGTTCGCCACGCGGCCGTCGGCTAGCGCCGCGCCGTCAACGACAACGACGACGCCGTCGACGGTGACGCGGCTCTTGATCGCCGGCCAGTGAAACGCTTGCACCAGCGGCTTCGGCAGCGCGAGCCCGGACGTTTCGATGACGATATGCTCAATGCCGTCGCGCGCGAGGATGGCGTCGAGCGCCGGAACAAATTCGTCGGCGACCGTGCAGCAAAGACAACCGTTGGCCAGTTCGACGATGTTTTCCTCGGGGCAGGCGGAATTGCCGCAGCCCTTGAGAATTTCGCCGTCAATGCCGACATCGCCGAACTCATTAACGATGACCGCGAGGCGGCGGCCCTGCGCATTGGCGATCACGTGGCGAATGAGTGTGGTTTTACCGGCGCCGAGAAAGCCGGTGACGATGGTGCAGGGAATGCGCGCGAGCGTGTTGTTCATAGATCGTCCTCTTGAAAGTCCAGCGGCGGAACGCGCGCAATCAACCCGCGCTTGAGTGGCGCCGGGCGCCCTCGCCACGGCAGAATTCCGTCGGGGGCATTAGCCAGGAGTCGCGCGCCTTCGATGAGAGCGCCGGCGCATGTCGTATCCAGTCCGCCGAATATATAGGTCCATGAGCCATTGCAGCGGAGCGCGGCACTTGGACCGCGCGAGCAATTGGCGAGGCAGCGCATGGGGCGAACCTCGACTTCGGTGTCGGCGGCAGCCTCCGCAGTTGCGGCAGCGAGGATCGCACCGGGCCGCACCGGACTGTCGGGCTCGCCGACCGGCCGACACGTGACGCACACGTAGACGATCGGCGCGGCGGAGTGCGCCACTTTGGTCTTGAGCGCCTCGTCGGAGGATATCGTCATCGCTTCCTCCTACGCGCGCTCGACCACAGGCCGGTCGAGACCCTGCCAGCGATAAAGCAGATACGAGAGCGCCCAGCTTGCAAGGAAAACGCCGACGACGAGATAACCAAAATTGGCGATGCCGCCGTTGAGAGCGTCGATCATCTGCCAGAAGCCGCCTTCGAGGCCAAGTTTGCCGGCAATAAGCCCAAGCGCTTCGAGGCCGCCGATCAGCACGGCGACTACGACGGAAATTGCCGTGATGGTGAGATTGTACCAAATCTTGCGTATCGGGTTGAGAAACGCCCAGCCATAGGCGCCGACCATCAGCACGCTGTCCGTCGTGTCGAGCAGCGTCATCCCGGCGGCGAACAATGCGGGAAAGATCATGACGGTACCGAGGGTCAGACCGTCGGACGCCTGGCTGGCCGCAACCGTAAACAGGCTGATCTCGGTCGCGGTATCGAAGCCGAGGCCGAACAGAAATCCGATCGGAAACATTTGCCAGCTTCTCGTCACCATCCGGAACAACGGGCGGAAGATCCGGGCAAGAAGACCGCGGCCGGAGAGGAGAAGATCCAACTCGTGTTCGGCAACCGGCTCACCGCGGCGGGCGCGAAGAAAACTGCGCCAGACGCCGCGGAGAACGACGAGATTGATGGCGGCAATAGCGAGCAGAAAGAACGCAGACGCCCCCGTGCCGATGATGCTGCCGATCAACTTAAATTCGTGGAAGTGCCGGCGCAGCGCAAACGCCGCCGTTGCGATCGCTGCGACGGCAAGCGCAACGACTAAGGAATGGCCGAGCGAGAAGAACAGCCCAACCGCGACCGGCCGCTTGCCCTCCTGCATCAATTTGCGCACGACATTGTCGATCGCCGCGATATGGTCGGCGTCGACGGCGTGGCGCAGCCCGAGCACATAAGCAAGAACGGCGGTGCCAAGCAGGGTCGGCCGCCCGGCGAGTGCAATGACAGCCCATGCCCAGACTAAGGCATTACCTACCAGCAGAAACGCGTAGAGCGCGCCAATTTTGGTGCGCTGATCGGATGACGCGTCGTCGACCGCCGTTTTCAGGAAAGTGAACATGATTAGTCCTCGCGTAACCAAACGCCGGCGCGAGCGAGGACCAAAAGACTTCCGTCTTTCAGATCATCCACCGATGCACCCCGAGCGGTGTTTGTCGCGTCGACTAGGCCCGACGGCAGGTCTCCTGGCTCGCGGATCGGCGCCTCGGCCTGCCTTCCCGGCGGCAAGAAGGCCGCCAGTGGCTTATTCGGACGAGACTACCCGCTTACAGTTGCGGGGGCAGCTGCGGATTAAGAACTTGCGTTCCGCACCACATTCCCTGTTCGCTCTCTCACGAGAGACCGTCGAAGGCTCTAGTTAGCGGTCGACCCTACGGTTTTGTCAATGGCGCCCGGTTCCGTGATGCTGATCTCGCTGCAAATCTTGCCCTGGAAAGGACGAATGGCCTGCGTGAATATCATGTGGATCGTCCCGGACAGTCTTCAGTGAGCGTGCCGCTCACTCTCGTACTCGGCGGCGCGCGCTCGGGCAAAAGCCGTTACGCTGAGGGCGTTATAGCCGCTATCTCGCCACCCTGGGCCTATGTGGCGACGGCAGAAGCGGGCGATGCAGAAATGTCGGCACGCATTAAGGCGCACCGCGAGCGCCGCGGTGCAGATTGGCGCACGATCGAAGCGCCACGTGATCTTTCAGCCGCGCTGGCCCCATGCGGACAGATGCCGGTACTGGTTGATTGCCTGACGTTGTGGCTCTCGAATCTGCTGCTGGTAGACGCGGACATCGAGAAAGAGATGCAGGTTCTGGAAACAACACTGGCATCGCGGACGGCGGCCACCGTCCTGGTCGCGAACGAAGTGGGCTCCGGGATCGTGCCGGACTATCCGCTTGGCCGGCGTTTCCGCGACTTGCAAGGTATCCTCAACCAGCGCATCGCAGCGCGGGCGGATCGCGTTGTCCTCATGGTCGCGGGCTTGCCACTCGCGGTGAAAGGGACTTTGGAAACAGCATCATGACGCAAGCGACCGATAACGCCGAGGCCGAACGCCATCGCGCCAAGATGGCAAAGCGTAAAGCAGTACAGGATGCCGAAGTCGCCGATAAGAAGATCGAAAAGGGTTTGTTGATCGTGCACACCGGCTCCGGCAAGGGAAAGTCGACAGCCGCATTCGGGCTCGCGTTGCGCATGCTGGGGCGCGGGCAGCGCGTCGGCGTGGTGCAGTTCATCAAAGGCGCCTGGCACACCGCCGAGCGCGACGCACTGGCGAGGTTTGGCGATCAACTCGTCTGGCACACGATGGGTGAAGGCTTCACCTGGGAAACGCAGGATCGCACGCGCGACGTGGCGGCCGCGGAACGTGCGTGGTCGAGGGCCCGCGAATTAATGACCGATCCAAGCTTCGGACTTGTCATTCTCGACGAACTCAATATCGCGCTGCGTTACGACTATCTGAAGCTTGATGATGTCGTCGCCGTATTGGCTGGTCGTCGCGAAGGTCTGCACGTCGTCGTGACCGGAAGGAATGCCAAGCCGAAACTCCTCGCCGCCGCCGATCTCGTCACTGAGATGACGTTGGTGAAGCACCACTTTGCTGCCGGCGTGAAGGCTCAACCGGGCATCGAGTTCTAAAGCGCATGACGGCGCGTTCGCTCATGTTCCAGGGCACCGGCTCGGACGTGGGCAAATCCTTAATTGTTGCGGGACTCGCGCGCGCGTTCACGCTTCGTGGCTTGGCCGTGCGGCCGTTCAAGCCGCAGAATATGTCGAATAATGCGGCGGTAGCGGCGGACGGCGGCGAGATCGGCCGCGCCCAGGCCTTGCAAGCCCGCGCCGCACGCACGCCCGCAAGCATTCACATGAATCCGGTGCTGCTGAAGCCACAGAGCGAGATCGGCGCGCAGATCGTTGTGCAGGGCCGCGTTTACGGCAGCGCCAAAGCTGCCGCCTATCAGCACATGAAACGCGATCTTTTGCCGTATGTACTCGACAGCTTTGAAAAGCTGCGGCGCGAATTTGACATTGTGCTCGTTGAAGGCGCCGGCAGCGCCGCAGAAGTGAACCTACGCGCAAATGACATCGCCAATATGGGATTTGCCAGAACCGCCGATGTGCCGGTGGTGCTAATCGGCGACATCGATCGTGGCGGCGTGATCGCGAGCATCGTCGGCTCCAAAACCGTCCTCGCGCCCGACGATGCGGCGCTGGTGCGCGGCTTTATCGTCAACAAATTTCGCGGTGATGCGACGCTGTTTGCTGCGGGAATGGAGCGCATCGCGCAGGCGACCGGGTGGGAAGCGCTCGGCCTGGTGCCATTCTTTGCCGCCGCACGCTCGCTCCCCGCGGAGGATGCGCTCGCGCTCGAGCACACCCGGCCGCGCAAGTCTAAAGCCCGGATCCGCATTGCTGTCCCTATTCTGCCGCACATCGCCAATTTCGACGACCTCGACCCGCTCGACGCGGAGCCGGAGGTCGATGTGATCCGCGTGCGTCCAGGCACGGCGCTTCCCGGTGACGCCGATCTCATTGTGCTGCCCGGCTCAAAAGCAACCATCGCCGATCTTACAGCGCTGCGCGCTGCCGGCTTCGATATCGACATTGCAGCGCACCGGCGGCGGGGCGGAGCGATCCTCGGTCTTTGCGGCGGTTATCAAATGCTCGGGCACAGCATTGCCGATCCTGAGGGTATTGAGGGTCCACCGACGAAGGTCGAAGGCCTCGGTCTCATCGACGTCGCTACGACGCTATCGGCAGAAAAGCGCCTTGAGCCAGTGCGTGGTGCGACCAACGATGGCGCACCTTTCACAGGATACGAAATGCACATGGGCGTTACGGAGGGTCCAGATTGCGCACAGCCCTTTGCGCGTCTCGCAGACGGATCGGCAGAGGGCGCCGTTTCGGCGAACGGCCGGATCATCGGTACCTACGTGCATGGCTTGTTCGCCGACGACGGCCAGCGCGCGGCGTGGCTTTCACGTTTCGGCGGCACTGCTACCATCACTTACGACTCGTCGCTCGAGAATACGCTCGACGCGCTTGCCGCACATCTCGCCGCGCATCTTGATCTCGATCGCCTGCTCAAATTGGCAAAATAAGCAAGGCTGCTATCACGGCGAGAAGTGCGATCAGGACGGCGTCTGCGCTATGAAACAGCGCGAGCGCGCGACGGATGTCGGCAGCGTTGGCTTCACGGCGCCCGTTACCCATCAAGACATCGTCGACGCCCACGCCGCCATAACTGCGCGGACCTGCTAGCGAAAGGCCAAGCGCTCCCGCCATCGCCGCCTCCGGATAGCCGGCGTTGGGTGAGCGGTGGCGCGGGGCATCGCGGCGCACTGCGCGCCACGCCGTACGGGGGGCGGCGCCTTCGGTCAAAGCCGCCGCGGCGACGAAAAGGAGCGCCGAGAAGCGCGACGCCGGCAGGTTGACGAGGTCGTCGAGCCGGGCGGCAGCCCAGCCGAAGGCCTCGTGGCGTCGAGTGCGGTGGCCGATCATACTGTCGGCGGTGTTGATTGCCTTGTAGAGTGCAGCTCCAGGAAGTCCGCCTATGACCATCCATATGACCGGCGCGACAACCGCGTCGGAAAAATTTTCAGCAAGACTCTCGATGGCCGCGCGCGCGACGCCAGCGGCGTCAAGCTCCGCCGTGTCGCGGCCGACGATCCGCGCCACGGCAATGCGGCCGGCAGCGATGCCATCCTTTTCCAGCGCAGTTGCGACATCGGCGACGTGCCGATTGAGACTCCTTTGTGCGACGAGGGTGCTGGCGAGAAGACTTGCGACAAGGATTCCGAGCGGCAGACGTAAGAGCCCATACTCCACCACCAAAGTGACCGCGCCGACGACTGCGGCCAAGATCAAGACCGCGACAACGCCTGCGGTGCGGCGTTCGCTCGATCCAGCCGCGTCGCGATTGAGCCACTTGTCTAGCGCGTCGATCAGCCGCCCAATCCACGTTACCGGATGGCCGACTGCGTTGAGCAGAGCGTCCGGGTAACCGAAACAAAGCTCGATCAGCATGGCGATGAGGGCTAGCGCGACAGACATGATGCTCCACGGCGGCGAGGATGAACCTCTGCTGCACGGCGGCGACCTCGGCGCCGCTCGGCGCCTGTTCCCGGGCGCAGCGGAACCTTTCGTCGACCTGTCGACCGGGATCAATCCCAATCCCTATCCGTTGCCCGGGTTTTCGCCTGAGCTGTTCGCGCACCTGCCGGATCCTGCAGCAGTAGCGGCCCTCGCCCAAACGGCCGCGCGCGCTTACGGCGCCCCGACAGCGTCGCATGTCGTGCCTGCGCCAGGGACGCAGATTCTGCTGCCTCTGGTCGCCGGCCTGGTGCGGCCTGGGCGCGCGGCCATCCTGAAGCCGACCTACCCTGAATTCTCCCGGGCCGCGATACTTGCAGGGCACGCCGTCAAAGCCGTGCGCCGCATCGAGGATTGCGGCGATGCCACCCTCGTCATTGTCGGCAATCCCAACAATCCCGACGGCAAGCTCGTGCCACGGACGCCTTTGCTCAGGCTCGCGCAAGACCTGCGCCGCCGCGGCGGCGTACTGGTGGTTGATGAGGCCTTCATGGATGCCGAACCGCCAGGAGCAAGCCTCGCCTGCGACGTGGCGTGCGGGAATGTCGTCGTGCTGCGCTCCTTCGGCAAATTTTTTGGTCTTGCCGGGATCAGACTCGGCTTTGCAGTCGCGGCGCCGGCGATCGCGGCGCGGCTTGGCGCTTTGCTTGGCCCCTGGGCGGTCTCGGGACCCGCGCTCGCCGTCGGCGCAAAAGCGCTGGCAGACACCGACTGGATCAAGCGGACACGCAAGCGGATTGCGAAAGCAGCGAACAAACTCGATTCGATTCTGTCCGCCTCGGGTCTCTCGGTGATCGGCGGCACGAGCTTGTTCCGGCTCGCGCAAATTCCCACCGCCAGCGCCTTATTCCGCCATCTGGGACACGCCGGAATTTTTGTGCGGGCTTTTCCCGACAATGCGAGTTGGTTGCGCTTCGGTTTGCCGGGGAACGCGAGAGAGTGGCAGCGGTTGCATGCCGCTATGACTTCATTCCAAAACAATTCCCAATATGACAACTGAGACGGTCGCACCGACAAGATCAGTCGCTTTCGACGACGCCTTTCGCGCGCGGCTGCGCGATCTTCTGGTGTGGCGACGGGACGTCCGGCGGTTCCGTCGCGAGCCGTTGCCGCGCGGCACTCTGGAAGCTCTCATCGAGCTCGCATGCCTCGCCCCATCGGTGGGACTAAGTCAGCCTTGGCGCTTCGTTGTCGTTGACGACGATGCGAGCCGAGCGGCGATCCGCGGGAATTTCGCGAAATGCAATGCTACCGCACTCAACGCCCAAAACCGCGAACGCGCGGCGCACTACGCGCGGCTCAAACTCGCCGGAATGGAGGAGGCCCCATGCCATCTGGCAGTATTCGCCGATCGCGCGACTGGCCAGGGGCACGGCCTCGGACGCCTCACGATGCCGGAGATGATCGAATACTCAGCGGTCACCGCAGTGCATACGATCTGGCTTGCGGCGCGCGCCCAGGGCATTGGCATGGGCTGGGTCTCGATCCTTGATCCGGCGATTGTGGCCAACGTGCTCCGCATTCCCGCTGATTGGAAATTCATCGGCTATTTCTGTCTCGGCTATCCAGAGTGCGACGATACCGTGCCGGAGTTGCAGCAATTGGGATGGGAAGAGCGCCGGCACCCCGCATCCGTGATTATTCAGCGTTAACAGCGGCGCGGCGCCGAACTCGCCACGATCCATGCGTGTACCAAAACAGGGCAGATGCTCTGGCATTTGGCTTGCTCATCCCGGCTCGAGGCTTGGCGTGCGTTCGATGGCGGGCAAATCCGCTGCCGATGATCGAGGGAGCGAGAGCGGTGTTAACCAGTCGTCCTGCCGAAGCGAATTCGGCATTGTGGCCGGCCGCGCAAATCGGCACCGCAATTTTGCTCTCGGTCGTCACCTGGACACCTGCCGGTGCGGGCAACATCGCAGCCGAGAACTGCGTCCGGACCGCTCGAAGCTTCAACTGCGTCGACAACTGGGGAACGTCAGCCGATCCCTACGTCCGGGTGGTGCCGGACGCCGTCAGCGAGGCGGAAAAGTCGCAAATGACGGAGCGCGATCACAGATGGCTCGCCCGCTGCCGTCCCATAGTTCAGCGCGATAACTACGGCGTCGCGCGTTATTACTATGCCGTCCCCGGCTGCGAATTCGGTGTCGGCTCGGATTGAGCAGCGGCGGTTATCTAAAGTTCCGTTGACGCTTCCCCAAACTGAAGAGCTTCAGCGGACCGTATCTGCCGCTCTCGTATTTCCGAGATGCGGTCGCATGACCGCTTTTGGCGGCGGTGCCGGCAGGTATCTGCCGACGATCGTCGGATCGAGCGCCTTTGCCGAGGCGTCCGGCAAACGGTGCCAGACTTCATCACGCCCAAGTAACGGTATCATCAGATATCCGCGTACCGTCAGCGATTGCCCGTCCGGGCTCAGCGTCATCACGGCGTGGTAAATGTTGCCGTCGCGCGGATCGAGAATATTCCCGTTTTGATACTTCAGGCCGACCCGCTGCATGTCCCGGATAATTGGTAATCCGAGTAGCGGCGCATTCTTGCGGTCGTCCTGACAACGAGTGCAATTTGGTGGCGTCGGGCCATCGGTCGGCAGGGGAAACAACTTCGCTGCGACACCTTCATAGGAGGCCCCGTTTTCGTGAAACAGGAACCATATCACCGGCCTGCCGGTTTCAGCGTCGGTCTTTTGCCACAGCCCGGCCACCGTCGGCTCTGCGGCGATTAAAGGTTAAGTCGCGGCCACTAGCGCGACCAGGCCAACCACCGCCAACCGCGTCAATTGCACCGCCAATGCGTCCTCCATTTGTTGACCGGCAGAAGCAATTTCGCCGCCCTGTGGGCCCGAATCCATTGTTCGACAATGCGGTGATTTAACGACGTTTCAAACGGGAACTCCAAATTATATCATCGCCGGCTCGAACGAAAGCCGCCTGGTCCGCGCAAGTTTCGTGCTCGGGTCAAGCGAGGTCCCGCCAAAGTCCAGGTATTTTTCGATTTTCTTGCTTGCAATGGCGTCGTACCGTTTCAATGATTGGACGGGACGCTCTGGGATCAAATCGGGTAGCGGGGATTTAGACGTTTCATGGCACGCGCCGCCACCATGTCGCGCTCGAGTTTGGCACTCGACAACTTGCGCGCCGTCGTCATTCTCATCGTACTCGCGTTCCACTCGGTGTTGGCTTACGTCCAGTGGATACCGCAGAGAACGGTTGGCTTTAACGACCCGCCGTACCAATGGCGGTCCTTTCCAATTTTGGACAGCCATCGCTGGTTCGGCTTCGACCTGTTCTGCGCCTGGCAGGACGTCTACCTGATGTCGCTGATGTTTCTGCTGTCAGGCTTATTCGTGTGGCCGAGCCTTGCACGCAAGCGAAACTGGCGGTTTGTACGCGACCGCCTGCTCAGGCTGGGCATTCCATTTGTATTCGGCATCATCGTCCTCGTCCCCGTGGCGATTTATCCCGTGTATCTGGTCTCGGCCACAAGCCCGAGCGTACCTGATTACATCGAGCACTATTTGGCTCTGCCGTTTGTGCATAACGGGCAACTTTGGTTTCTGTGGCAGCTCCTGGCGCTAAACTTCGTTGCGGTCGGCATCAACTGGGTTGCGCCCAACGCGCTTCCGGCCTTGGGCCGCTGGGCGGCTACAGCGGGAAAAAGCCCGGGCTATTTCTTTGTCCTGCTCGTCGCAATCACGGCAGCCGCGTACGTTCCGCTGGCGCTTATCTTCACGCCCTGGGAGTGGGTGGAGATGGGCTTCCTCCCCCTGCAACTCTCGCGGCCACTGCTTTACGCCGTATATTTTTTCACCGGACTCGCTATCGGGGTCGAGGGTATCGATAGCGGCCTCGTAGAAGCAGACGGCCCGTTGGCGCGGCGCTGGACGTTGTGGCTCGTTGCAGCGCTTGCCTCGCTTGCGCTCTGGATGGCCGCAACGTCCTTGACCTTTGATGATCCGGTCCCGGTCAGCATTCGGGTCGCTGCCGACCTAAGCTTTGTCCTGGCTTGCGCCTCCGGCTGTTTTTTCTTTCTCGCCGCCAGCTTGCGCTTCGGCACCAGACGCTCGGCCGTGATGGCTAGCCTTTCGGTCAACGCCTACAGCCTTTATCTCCTTCACTACGTTTTCGACGTTTGGCTCCAATACGCGCTACTGCCGTTCGCACTATTCGCCGTGGTGAAGGGGGTAATTGTTTTCAGCTGTACGGTGATGCTGAGTTGGATAACCACGCTGGTGGTCCAGCGCACGACAATCGGCGCACGTCTTATCGGCTCGACACTGCCGGCCACCGCTGCGCTACGACCGTCCTCGCCTTCTCCTGCGGGTCTGTACGCCCGGCTCCGGCAGTTCGTTTCACAGTAAGCATCACTGCTGCGCCCCGGATCGGCACTTCGCCGATCGCCGGTAGGCGCGACCTCGGACTCGCATACTGGTGTCCGGCGTTCCGCCTTTGTAGCCCATATGACCGAACAGAGTGTGGCATCGCCCGCCCCATCGGACGCTAAAGCTGGGAGGCTAAGGCGATGCCGTCTGCGAATGTACGACGTGTTGCTACTGCACCGGCGCGGGAGCCGCGTCGGTGAATCCGGTCACGGTCTTGATGCGGCCGTCCGGAGCCAGTGTGGCGAAATCGGTACCGCCCAGATAAAGCGGCGCGTCGTTGGTGCCACCCGCTTTCCAGGAAAAGCGCACGAAATCGTTGTGCGCTTCGATCCCGCTGATCAAGTTGATGCGATAACTCGGGAATTGCGCCTGTGCCGCTGCGAGCATTGCGTCGATCGCGTTGTGACCGGTGCCGCGCCGATGGGCGTCGATATAGCTGCCGTCTTCAGCCCAGGTTCGGGCGACGAGGTCGCGGCGACGCTTCGGATCTCGCTCGTTCCACGCGGCGATGTAGCTGACGACGGTTTCGTTGACGTTGGTCATGTGATTTCTCCTGCCTCTCGAATACCGGCTTTCACAGCCGTGCAACCAATCTCGCTGCGGAGAAGTAGGAAATCGATTACGTGACAGGTAAAGAAAAGCAGTCTAATTCGCGCGGCCCGTCGTCGCTGCCATCCGCCGCACCGTCTCGGCGGTCGCATCATCGGCGGCGAAGAAAAGTTCGAGCGCGAGCTCGGACAACATCACATCAACCGGTGTGCCGAATACCGTGGTCATGCTGAAAAAAGACAGGATATCGCCGGCGATTTTGATCTGAAACGGAATGGCGATTTCATGTTTCGGCGGCGCCGCCCGAACGGGCCGCGAGCCGCCTACCGGATAGCCGCTCACTTCGCGGAGCAACTCGATCAATGCGGCATCGGCGGTGAGTTCGACTTGGCGGCGTAACTGGTCCAGAAGATGTCCACGCCATTCGGCGAGATTGACGATCCGTGGAGCGAGACCGTTCGGATGCAGGGAAAGCCGCATGGCGTTGACCGGTGGCTCCAGCAAATCGGAGGCGACGCCCTCGTACAATTGCGGTAGCGCGGCATTGCTGGCGACGACCCGCCAGTACCGGTCGAGAGCAAAGGCCGGATAGGGCTTTTGCCGGTCCAGCACGAGATCGATGGCCGCGCGGGCGGCAGCCAGTACCGGATCGGCAAGCGGCCGCTCGGGAAAGATCGGCGCATACCCCGCCGCTACCAACAGCACATTGCGCTCGCGGACCGGCACCTCGAGTTGCTCTGAAAGGTGCAGAAGCATGTCCCGGCTAGGATGCGAGCGGCCGGTTTCTACAAAGCTCAGGTGCCGGGTCGAAATCCCGGCGTCGCAGGCGAGCTCAAGCTGACTGAGGCGCCGGCGCTGCCGCCACTGGCGCAACAATCCGCCGACTGGCTGCGTACAATTGAGCATCCTGCAAAACTACTCGGGACCACGGCCGAGTTCAAATTACCTCGCAGGTAATGAGCGCAATAATGTTTGAATGACTTCGCGCGAGTGTTATGTGATCTCATCAAAGTCGCGGCCAGGATGGGGATCTGAGCCGCCGCGATTTCAATGACGATCGTGTGACAGCAATCAAAGTGAACCGGGCATCGCCACCATGCGACTGATCGTGCCTATTTCTGTCGGCGGGTGGCCTCGCATGTTCACCCGTTGGGACGTGATCGCGCTCCTTTTGATTCTCGGGCTGCTGGTGTTCTTCTCCGAGGCGAGCCGCCACCTGCTCCAGCCGCTGGCTGAATTGCGATTGAAGCCTGTCTCGCTCGATCCCGCCAATCTCCCCGAATACGCCGCGCGCACGACGCTCCGCATGCTCATTGCCATGGCGCTGTCGCTCCTTTTCACTTTCACTTATGCGACGCTCGCGGCCAAGAGCCGGAGGGCGGAACGGCTGCTCGTCCCGCTTCTCGATATTCTCCAATCTGTGCCGATCCTCGGCTTCATCTCGATCACCGTCGTTTTTTTCATGGCGCTCGCACCGGGTCGTGTCCTCGGCGCCGAGTTCGCGGCCATCTTCGCAATTTTCACCAGCCAAGCCTGGAACATGGCTTTTAGCTTCTATCAATCACTGCGCACGGTGCCGACTGAATTAGTGGAAGCTTCGCAGAACTTTCGGCTCAGTCCCTGGATGAGGTTCTGGCGGGTGGACGTGCCATTCGCGACGCCGCAGCTGATCTGGAACATGATGCTGTCGATGTCCGGAAGCTGGTTCTTTGTCGTCGCTTCCGAGGCGATCAGCGTCGGCAACACGACGATCACGTTGCCAGGCGTTGGCTCCTATATTGCGCTCGCCATCGAGCACAAGGATCTCGTCGCCGTCGGCTATGCCATCCTCACCATGCTGATCGTGATCTTGATCTACGATCAGGTCATATTCCGGCCGCTTGTAGCATGGGCTGATCGCTTTCGGTTCGAACAGGAGCCGGGCGGTATACCGCCGCAGTCGTGGGTGCTCACCGTCCTGCGTCGCTCCCGGCTGGTCGATCGCCTCACTCACCCGTTGGCGTCAGCGTGGCGACGCGTGTTGCTTGCTCGCTGGTCCAAACGCGCCGGTCCGGTGATGCGCGAACCGCAGAAGCAGCACGGCTGGATCACATTCCAATGGGCAATCATCGTCACGGTGCTGGCCGCGGTCGCCCTTTGGCAGGTCGGACGCTTTGTTATTCAAGACATCACACCGTCCGACATAGCCACCGCCTTACTTCTCGGCCTCGCGACCTTGACCCGCATTGTTGTCCTGATCGCAGTTGCCAGTGTCATTTGGGTACCGATCGGCGTGTGGGTCGGCACGCGACCCCACGTCGCCAATATCGTCCAGCCGGTGGCGCAGTTTCTCGCCGCATTTCCGGCGAATCTGTTGTTCCCCATTGCGGTCTCGTTGATCGTTACGTTCCGGCTCAACCCCGATATTTGGTTGAGCCCGCTGATGATCCTTGGCACGCAGTGGTACATCCTCTTCAACGTCGTTGCCGGAGCAATGGCCATCCCCGCCGAGTTGCGGTCCGCCGGCGCCAATTTTCGCGTTCGCGGCTGGTTGTGGTGGCGGCGGATCGCGATCCCCGCCGTTCTTCCCTACTATGTCACCGGCGCAATTACCGCGTCCGGCGGATCGTGGAATGCGAGCATCGTCGCCGAAGTAGCGAGTTGGGGAAACGACCGCCTCGTTGCGCAAGGACTCGGCGCTTATATTGCAGAACAGACTGACGCCGGCGATTTCCATCGCATTATGCTCGGCATCGCTGTCATGAGCTTGTTCGTTGTTCTGATCAATCGCACGTTCTGGCGGCCACTCTATCTCTACGCAGAACGAAAGTTCCGGCTTGGGTGAGGCCCATATGGATACTGCACTCCTCGACATCCACGCACTTCGTCAGACCTTTCCGCGCGCCGACGGTGGTGAGCTACTGGTTCTCGACGGCATCGATCTGCAGCTGACGCAGGGGCAGATCGTTGGCCTCCTCGGCCGCACCGGATCGGGCAAATCAACATTGCTGCGCTCGATCGCCGGTCTGATGCCGCCAGCGGCCGGCAGCATCACCTACCTCGGACAGCCAGTGGTCGCGCCCGCGCCCGGCATCGCCATGGTGTTCCAGTCCTTCGCGCTGTTTCCTTGGCTGACGGTGCTGGAAAACGTTCAACTCGGCCTCGAAGCGCTTGGATTGCCAGAAGCGGAAATCCGGAAACGCGCGCTCGCCGGTATCGATCTCATCGGACTTGATGGCTACGAATCCGCATACCCACGCGAACTGTCAGGCGGGATGCGCCAGCGCGTCGGTTTTGCTCGCGCGCTCGTCGTACATCCGAATATTCTTTTGATGGATGAACCGTTCTCGGCGCTCGACGTGCTCACGGCGGAAACCCTGCGCACGGATTTCCTGGAGCTTTGGGGCGACGGCAAGCTGCCGATCAAGGGCGTTATTCTCGTGACCCACAACATCGAGGAAGCGGTGCTGATGTGCGACCGCATTCTCTTGTTCGCCTCAAATCCGGGGCGGATCATTCGCGAGATCGCGGTCGAGCTCAAACAACCGCGCAATCGTCTGGATCCTCCCTTTCGCGACCTTGTAGAGAAAATTTACGTGGCCATGACGTCGCGGACGCCGGTGTCGACGCCGATCGGAACAACAACGCCGGGGCCCGTCGCGACAAGCATCGACACTATTCTTCCACGCGTTTCAGCCAATCTCCTGTCGGGACTTTTGGAAGCGCTCGCCGCCGAGCCCTTCAACGGCAAGGCCGACCTGCCGGTTCTCGCCGACGAGTTGCATATGGAAGGCGACGACCTTTTTCCGGTTTCGGACGCGCTGCAGATGATGCATTTCGTAGAGGTCGAGGGCGGCGACATCAGGCTCACTGACGTCGGCAAGCAATTCGTGGAAGCGGACACCGACGACCGCAAAAGGATCTTTCATCGGCAGCTTCTATCTACGGTTCCGCTTGCGGCCCACATCCGTCGCGTGCTGCAGGAGCGTTCGCATCACGGCGCCCCGAAGAGCCGCTTCTTCGATGAGCTGGAAGACCATATGAGCACCGAAGACGCAGAGGAGACATTGCGCTCGGTCACCGCGTGGGCGCGTTACGCCGAGGCATTCGCTTACGACGACGACACGCAAACCTTCAGTCTGGAAAATCCGACCTAAGCGGATCAACGTCTACGCTGCGCTGCGCCGCGCCCTCATCGCAATCGACAGCAAAGCGCGCTCGGCGATGGTGTCAGCGAGAGCGGCGGTTTTTCGCGAAGCCAACACCGCCGCCGCAAGTTCCGTCATAGCATTGGCAAGCCGTGCTGCGGTCCACTGCTTGAGGGCGGCCTCAACCAGGCTTTTACGGGTAAAATGCACAGGCGGCTGCAGCCGGTCGAGCGAGAAAGGCGCGCCTTCTTCGATCATCGTCCGCCAGCGATGCAGTTGTGCGAGTTGGCGCTGGGCGGCGAAAAAGATCGAGCCGACCGGAGTGCCGGCGGTGCGGACCTTCGCCAGCTGTGTCTCCAGATCGGCGGGCCGGCCGCCAAACGCCGCGTCAACCAGATCATCAAGCGCGAGCTCCGAGGCGTCGGAGACCACTGCGATCACATCGTCCACAGTAACTTCAGCGCGACCCCGGGCATAGAGCGCAAGCTTCCAGAGTTCGTTACGCGAGGCCGCCCGGTCGCCGCCAAGAAGCGGCATGAGCATTGCGCGGGCGTCTGGTTTAAGAGTCAGATCAGCGGCGCGCATCTCGGCATCGATGAGCCTGGCCAGCTCCTTCTCACCGTCGGTGTAACAAGGCAAAGCTGCTGCATTCTTGGCGCGCTCGACGAGTGCCCGCAACGGCGCGGTGCGGCGCAAGTCGCCAGTCTCAATCACCACGCGGCATTCACTCGACGGCAAAGCAAGCAACGCCTCGACGGCGGGCGTGATGTTGCGGCTCCCCGCCTTGACCCACACCGCCCGCCGCCCGCCGAACAGAGGTATTGTCTGCGCCTCTTCGACCAGACGGCCGGGGTTGGAGGTGAGTTCCTCACCCTCCAGACGCACCAGCGAGAACGGATCGTTCAGGTCGTCGACCGAGGCTTTGACGATAGCGTTGACCCGCTCGCTGATGAGGCCGGCGTCCGGGCCGAAAACAAGTATGACTGGCCGCGCCGGATCGAGGCGGGCGATGAAAGCGTCAACCTCGGTATTTTTGACGGCAACCATGCGCACGCACTTAGTGCATGCTCGGCAAAAGTGGAAGCCAGTCTGTGAAAGTCAGCGTGCAGAAGTCAGCCGCGCGGAGCGATCGCGCGACAGTATCAGGTACCGGCGACGAAATATGACGCCAGCCGGTTCCTAATTGCCTCGGCGGTGACCGTGACTGCATGGTCCTCGGCATCACGCCGCGCGCGTTGACCGGCAAACCGCTGCTGCGACCCTGGAAGGTCGTAGTCGACGTGCGCGGTGGCGGCGCCACTCGCCACTTCCTTGCCGGTTGCAAGCTCGGTCAGCTCGAAGCTGGCGCTGACCACCTCGATCGACGCATCCGGCCGGCCGCTGGTTGGATTGATGACCGCCGTGAATTGCGAGCTGGAGACATCCACCTTGAGGCGATAAAGCGGCGGTGCACCATTGCCGCCGTTGTGCAAATTGTACGACAGCGCATTGTACAACGCCACGGCAACACGCTCGGTTGGCGTGCCTTTGGCGGCAGTGATCGGCCGAATTTCGACCGCGGCAAACTTGTCCTGGACGCCGTCATCAACTGACGGGTGGCTCTTGTACAGTGGCTCAAAGCAGCCCGCCGTAAGGCTCGCGGCAGCGAGCGCCACGACGATCCGTGCCGACCGGCGCCAGTTCGTCAAAAGCTCACGCCACCACATTGACAATCCGTTGCGGCACGACGATCACCTTTTTGGGCACCTTGCCATCCAGCACCTTTTGGACCGCCTCAAGCGCAAGGACGGCCGCCTCGATCTCGCCTGCCCCCGCATCGCGCGCCACGGTCACATCAGCCCGCTTTTTACCATTGATCTGCACCGGCAGCGTCAGCGTGTTCTCGATCAACAAGTCGCGCTCGACCTGCGGCCAGGGAGCTTCGGCGACTAGCGTATCATGGCCGAGCGCAGCCCAGCATTCCTCGGCGAGGTGCGGCATCATCGGGTGAAAAAGTTGCACAAGAACATTAACCGCTTCGCGCATGGCCCAGCGAAAGTCCGGTCCAAGGGCGGGAACGGCCCCCTCGGGCCCTTCGATTTCACCAATTATCGTACTGATCCTGTTGGCGAATTCATAGATGTGCGCAACACAAACATTGAAGTGCAGCTTTTCGATGTCATCGGTCACGCGTGACAGCGCATAGTGGGTCGCCTTGCGGAGCGTCGTCGCAGCGGGGCTGAATTGGCTGGGCCGATCGGCTGGAGCTGATTGCGCGGTCTCGGCCGCCTCGCCCACCAGACGCCAGAGCCGCTGCATAAAGCGCCAGGCGCCTTGTACGCCGCGCTCCGTCCATTCCACGTCGCGCTCCGGCGGCGAGTCCGACAGCATGAACCAGCGCGCAACGTCAGCGCCGTATTCTTTGATGATGTCGTCGGGATCGACGGTGTTCCTTTTCGACTTCGACATTTTCTCGATCGGGCCAATTTCAATCGGTTCGCCGGTCGAGATCAGCGTCGCGCGCCGCACATCACCCTGCGTTTCGACGTTGACGTCCGCCGGCGTCACCCACTCGCCGTCCAACTTGCGATAGGTTTCGTGGACGACCATGCCTTGGGTGAACAGGCCGGCGAACGGCTCATCTAGTCCAATGTGCCCGGTCTTCCTCATCGCGCGCGTGAAGAAGCGGCTGTAGAGCAAATGCAGGATCGCATGCTCGATGCCGCCGATATACTGATCGACAGGCATCCAGGCGTCGGCCACCTTACGATCAGTCGGCGCGGTTTTGATCCACGGATCGGTGAAGCGGATAAAATACCACGACGAGTCCACGAAGGTGTCCATGGTGTCGGTTTCCCGCGTCGCCGGCGCGCCGCATTGGGGGCACTTCACGTGCTTCCAGGTCGGATGCCAGTTGAGCGGGTTACCGGGGCGGTCGAACGTCACATCTTCGGGCAGCGTGATCGGCAGATCTTTCTCCGCCGCCGGCACCACGCCGCAAGATTCGCAGTGGATCACCGGGATCGGGCAACCCCAGTAGCGCTGGCGTGAAATGCCCCAGTCGCGCAGGCGGAAATTGATCTGACGCTGAGCGGCCGGGCGATTGCCGGCGCTCTCGTTTTCCAGACGGCGGGCGACCTCGTCCTTTGCTTCCGCGATCGTCATACCGTCGAGAAAGCGCGAATTGATAATCCGGCCGTCGCCATCATAGGCCGTATCGGTGATCATGAAGGTTTTCGGGTCAGAGCCGGGCGGACAAACAACCGGCGTGTTGCCGAGGCCGTATTTGTTGGCGAATTCAAGGTCGCGCTGGTCGTGTGCTGGGCAACCGAAAATGGCGCCGGTGCCGTACTCCATCAAAATGAAGTTCGCCACATAGACCGGAAGCGTCCACGACGGATCGAACGGGTGCACCGCCCTAATGCCGGTGTCGAAGCCGATCTTCTCGGCGGTTTCGATGTCGGCTTCCGCAGTCCCGCGATGTCGGCACTCCTCGATGAATGCCTTGAGCGCCGGATTTTTTCTAGCCACCGCCGCGGCGAGCGGATGATCCGGCGCCACCGCCATGAATTTCGCGCCGAACAATGTGTCCGGCCGTGTGGTGAAGACTTCCAGCTCGTTGGTGCCGTCCGGCGTGGTCGACGGGTCGAGCACGAAGCGCACCAAGAGTCCCTCTGACCGCCCGATCCAGTTCTTCTGCATCAGCCGGACTTTTTCCGGCCAGCGCTCGAGCGTATCGAGCGCGTCGAGCAAATCCTGCGAATAGTCCGTGATCTTCAAAAACCATTGCGTCAGCTCGCGCTGCTCGACCACCGCGCCGGAGCGCCAGCCACGGCCATCGATCACCTGTTCGTTCGCCAGCACGGTCTGATCCACCGGGTCCCAGTTCACCTTCGACTTCCGTCGCTCCACCAGACCCTCGCGCATGAAGTCGAGGAACATTTTTTGCTGGTGCTTGTAGTAGGCCGGATCGCAAGTCGCGATCTCGCGACTCCAGTCGAGCGACAGCCCCATCGATTTAAGCTGTGCCTTCATCGCCACGATGTTGTCGTAGGTCCACACCCTGGGATGGATGTTGCGCTCGGCGGCGGCATTTTCTGCCGGCAGTCCGAAAGCATCCCAGCCCATCGGATGCAGCACGGCAAATCCCATCGCCCGCTTCACCCGCGCCACCACGTCGCCCATCGTGTAGTTGCGCACGTGGCCCATGTGGATGCGACCCGACGGATAGGGGAACATCTCCAGCACGTAATACTTCGGACGCGCGTGATCGTTCGAGGTGGCGAAGATGCCACGCTCGTCCCAAACTCTTTGCCAGCGGGCTTCGGCCTCGGCGGCGTTGTAGCGTTCAATGGGCATTTTTGCGTTCGCAACCAGCCTTCATTTAAGGCTAGGCGACGTGGCACGAAAGGCTTTGCCGGTCAATGCAATGCCTGCAGGAAGCGTTCTTGCGCGCCAGCACGGTAGCGATCATATCAGACTCACAACGAACTCCTCCCGATCAAGCAAAAGCGAGCCGAGGCACGCTGACGGCATGGCCAGCGAAGTCACCCGCACTGTGATCACTCTCCTTGACGACTCGACGCGGCCGAAAGCGCCGAAGATCGAGGGCGTCACGCCGACGCAGCGCCGGGTCGGCAAGCGGTTGGCGCTCATCCACGCCCATCACCTCGAGCAGATGAACCATGTGCGCTGGGTCATGGAACAGGTCGAAGCCGGCGAACAAAATGCCGCGAAGCTCCTAGATACGATCTCGTCAATGCAGATGACCGCCAATTACCGGCTGTTCGGAAATCTGTGCGGCCGGGAATGTCAGATGCTGACGCTGCATCACACCATCGAGGACCAGCACATGTTTCCGGCGCTGCGCCAGGCAAGCGGTACGCTGAAGGACGTCGTCGACCGGCTGAGCCGGGAGCACTTGATCATCCATCAGTTTTTGGAGGCGTTGGAAGCGGCCGCCGTGAACGCAATCTCCAAGGCCGACAGCGAAACGTTCTCAGCGCTCAAGATGGCATTCCTCGCGCTGGAGCGTTTCGTGCGCTCCCACTTCGGCTACGAGCAGGAAGAACTGGAAGAGGCGCTGGGTTACTACGACATTCCGCTTTAAGCTCCTTCCCGGTATCCTTGCTGCGGAGGGCTGACCGTTTGGACGCTGAATTCATCCGCGAACTCTTCTCGCCGTTTGGTCCGGTGACGGTGAAGCGCATGTTCGGCGGCGCGGGCATCTGGTCGGAAGGTCTGATGTTCGGCCTTGTCTTTGACGGCGCGATCTTTCTCAAAGTGGATGAAGAGAGCATCCCGGATTTCGAACGCGAGGGCAGCAAACCGTTCGTCTACACCCGCGCCAAAAGCAAAGGCCGCGTCGGCCGAGCGTCGCTGTCGTATTGGCGCCTGCCCGAGCGGCTCTACGACGATCCCGAAGAGCTTGCGGTCTGGGCCGGCCGCGCGCTCGCCATCGCACAACGTAAGAAATTTGCGCCACGCCCGCGTAGCAAACCAAAGCGGCGCACGAAGTAGCGCGGCTATTACATCTCATGCTCGGGATGAAATCGGCGCACCGCCATGATGCCGAGCGCAACGAAAATCAGCAGCACGACGACCTGCGCGATCAAAAACGGCGGCTCCGACTGGGTCGGCGCCAGAGCATGCAGAAACGTCAGCTTGGAGAACGCTTGAATGACGCCGACGAACGCATCGAGATAGAGCGCAACCATCGCGGCGACAACATAAATCCAGCGCCAGGCGCCACGCAACCGGAACGCATAGATCGCAAGCACCGCGATCGCGAGCAAGACCAGCGAAAGGATGCCGACCATGCGCGGCGGATCGAAGCCGAACGGCGGCAACGGAAAGCCGGTGACGCTCGTCAGGATCATCGCCGCCAAAAACAACGCAGTCCAGGCGCCAAGCACTTCTCCGCTCAACAGCCCGTAGAGAACGATCAGGCCGAACACCAGGCCGATCAGACTCAACCCAACGTGAATGTCGAGGAATATGTCGGTCGGAATTCCCCAGGTCATCGCAGCCTCCTCCACTATGATTGAGTTACAATGTCGTCATCAATGCCGACGAAAGCGCCGGCCGCGGCGGCAACGCTCGCCCGATGTGGCAAGTATAGTCGCGATCGATGAAAGCGAAATGGCCGTTCGGATGGCGCAGCGCGAGCGACGGGAGCGACAGCGACGATGATTTAACGATATAGCGACCACGCCGCAAACGAGCGGACCTTTCTGGCTTGGGTCCGCACCGCGATCGCAGTCATGGCCTTCGGCTTCCTGGTCGAGCGCTTCGATTTGTTCCTGCAGATCGCCGGACAAACGCTGGCGCGCCGCGCACTGTCGCCGACCGGGCAACTGATCGGCAATACCGCCGGCTTGATTCTGATCGCGCTCGGCGCCGGCATGATGGTGTTGGCGATCGTACGCTTCCGCAAGACCGCGATCGAGATCGACAGAGCGGAGACGCTGCCGGGCCCAGGGGAGCGCGCCGACGTCGTGCTTGCTGGCCTCCTCACCGCGCTCGGATGCGCCTTATTTGTCTACCTGGCCTACACCGTGATCAGCAGACTCTGACTGTTGCGCGGCGCGCGAATGAACGGCACGGATTAAACGAGCGCAAACGGCTGTCAGGATTAACCCCTATGCCGATTTTCAAATCCCGCTAACGGCGCGCAACCTAACAAGGCGCCATGGCGGCCTTGTTCGTGGACGCCTCGAAGTTTCCGGACTGACCTGCAAGCAGTCCGTTCGGGGATCGATTGTGGAACAAAACGCTCTTGCCCCACGGACCGAGGTCAATTGCCCGGCGTGGATTGATTTTGGCGACGGCTCTCCGCTCCTGAAATGCACTGCGGTCAATCTATCGAGAACCGGCGCGAAATTAGCAGTCGATGCGCGCGCGCCCCTGCCAGACGAATTCGTCCTACGGTTAACCCCGAACGGCGACATTGCCATGGTTTGTAAAATCGTATGGTCGAGAGAAGGCGCGGTCGGACTGCGCTTTATCGGGCGTGCCGGCAACGGAGCGGCGCAGCAGGGCTAGTCGCAGCAGCCGATAAAGTCGTCGGCGACGACGCTGTTGCTTGATCCTCGCAACAGCAAGCCGCCAACGACTAGCATTTGGTCGACGTTAGTCGATTTTGCCGCCCGCTTTTTTGCACGCCGATCTGAATTTTTTCCGCGCGTCGCCGTGCAGCCCTTTGGCGTTGGCTTTAGCGGTGCAGGCTTTGGAAATGGCTTTCTTTTCGGGGCTCATTGGCGGCTTGTCTGTACCCATTTTGGATGTCGCGGCAGGCTTATCCGATGTGGCCGGCGGGGTGTCTTGCGCCAGGACCGCTCCGGTCCCGAATGCAAAAGACAAAAGCATTGCCGCAACTAAAAACGATCTCATCATGTCCGCTCCTCACTGTTCAAGTTTGATTCGTGTCGCGTTTATCGGGTTTAGCGCTTCCGAAGTCTACAGCATGCGTTTACGAAGCTGTCCAACGTCAATCGGTCCAGACGACGACGCGCCTGCCGTCTATGTCCTTGAAGGCACCAACGATGATCATGATCAAATCAATAAACGTCCAGATGCCCAAGCCGCCGAGTGTGAATATCTGGAGGACTGCGGTGCCGATCTTGCCGACGTAAAACCGGTGAGCTCCGAATATCCCCAGGAACCAGCACAACAGCAGCGCGGCAAGGCGGCTCTTGGGACTGGCATCGAGCGGTCTGGAGCCGGTCGGCGCGCCGCAATGCGGACATGTCGGCGCGAGGCTTGAAATGACCTGGCCGCAGCTCCGGCAAAACTGCTGGTTGGGGGGCAACGGCGGCATTGCTTGAGACATTGGATACCCTCGGAATATGCGCCTCAGATTTTCGTCAGTAGCATCAACTCGTCGCAACGGCGAGGCATTCGCGTCGCGCTAAAGCGGCGGGTCGGCCTCGCTGGCCCGTTTGAAGGCAAGGCTTTCCTCCTCGAGGTCAAGCTCGCGTTCGATACGGCGGCGCGCTTCGTCGGTAATGATCCCGTCCTGCAGTAGGCCATAGATATATTTGCGCTCGGCATCGATCAGATCAGCCCGCAGTTCCGCTGCCGCCGCGACCGCCTCGCGCCCGCCCGCCTCCTTCGCCACTTGTCCCGCCCGGTGGTCGTGGCGCGCGCGCAGAATGGCGAGCACATCCGGGTCGGTGTCGCCATCAGCGGCAAGTCCATCAAGCCGGCCTTGCGCTACCTTCAAAGCTTCGAGCCGCGCCGTAATCTCGGCATCCTGCTCACGGCGGCGCTCATCCTCGGCGTCATGCGGCAAAGCAAGCCAGCGCACGACCGTCGGCAGCGTCAGGCCTTGACCAACGAGCGTGACGATGATGACGCCGAATGTGACAAAGATGATGAGATCGCGGCCGGGGAACGGCGCGCCCGAAGCAGTGAAGAATGGAATGGCGAGCGCCGCGGCCAGCGAAACCACGCCCCGCACGCCGACAAAGGCCAGAAGGAAGCTCCATTGCCAGGGCGGCGCCGGATCCCGGCGCGCCAGCGCCGGGATCAGCCAGCGCGGCAAATAGACTGAGGGATAGCCCCAGATGAACCGCGCAACCACGATCACAGCGACAGTCAGCGGCACGGCGATCACCAAATCGCGCATCAGGACCGTATCGCTCCGTTCCAGCAGCGGGCGGGTCTCCATGCCGGTCACCAGGAACAGGATGCCTTCGAGCTGATAGATCAGAAGGTCCCAGAAGAAGATGCCTTGCAGCCGCGTCGCCGCCGGAATGAGCAGCGGCCCGTTCCAGCTCACGAACAGGCCGGCGGCTACAGTGGCGAGAACGCCCGAGCCGCCAAGATGCTGTGGTACAAGGAACGCAGCGTAAGGGGTCAACAGCGATAGCGTGATCTCGACCCGCGGATCGTGCGCCCAGCGCCGGAGCCGCAGGCTCGCCCAGCCAACGCCGATGCCATAGGCGATTTCGCCGACGACGATGAGGGCAAAGGTTCCTGCGGCCTCGCCAAGCGAGAACAGGCCGCTGCCCACGGCGACGACGGCAAAGCGATAAAGGATGAGGGCCGTGGCGTCGTTGGCGAGCCCCTCGCCTTCGAGCACGACAATCAGCCGGCGCGGCAGACCCAGATTCCGGATGATCGCCAGTGGGGCGACCGCATCGGTCGGCGCCACGACAGCGCCGAGCACGAACCCGACCGCCCAGGGCATGCCGAGCACAAAGTGCACCGCCGCCGCCACCGCGGCCGTTGTGAAGATCACACCCCCGAACGCCAACAGCGTGATCGGCCGTAGGTTGAAACGAAATTCGCGCCAGCTCATGGTGACGCCCGCCGAATAAATCAGCGGCGGCAGGATCCCCAGCAGCACCAATTCCGGAGCCAGTGCCACGCGCGGCAGGCCAGGAATGAGCGCAAGTGCAATACCGGCGACGACGAGGAGGATCGACGGTGCCGTATTAAGCCGCCGCGCCACGACGGCCACTACCACCAGCACGGCAAGCAGCAGCAACATGGTCTGGATGGTCGCCGTCATCGCTCACACGATGCCGGAAGTGTGTGGACGGTCAAGGTCGTCGCGCTTTCGTTTCTTCCCTTCATCCTTTCCCCACCGGGTGGAGGTTAATCTATAAAAGCGACGCCGTGATATCGGCCGATGGCAGAGGATGTAACCGCCTGTAAATACGATGCTCCAACGTCCCTTTCAGTTTCGATCGATTTATCGGGTCGCCCTTCTTCGCGTAATCCTCGCTTCATTCGGCGCTGCGTTATTGTCGCGCGAAGGGTTTACGGCACCCGCGCCGCGCGAGAGTCCGCGCACCCATTGCGCCAGCGTCGGCACTGACGACACGCTGCTGACGCCGCCGCCTTCTCTTGCGCCCGCCATCCGACGCCTGTTCAACATCCGCGGCCACTATGAAGCAAAGGCGGCCTACTATCGCTGCGCCGACGGCGCCGTGAAAGTCTGCTTCGTCGGCGCCAACCTGCCCTGCGGCAAGGCCAACACGAGGAAAAACCTGCCGGCTGTCGCGCGCTGGTGCGAAACGCATCCGGATACTGAGTCCATTCCGCTTTATGTCACTGGCCATGACTCGCTCTATTCGTGGCACTGCGTCGGAGCCAAGGTCACGACGGGCGCACCGGTCGGCACACTCGATGGCAGGGGATTTTTTGAGAACTATTGGAAGGTCGTGCGGTAGCGGCGAGACGACGAAGCGAGCCAACTCGCAGCGCAGTCGCACCGTCGTAGCGATACGCATACGAAAGCGTTCCCGCGACGCGTTCCGCGCCCGAGTCATGCCTCGTCATTGCGAGAAGCGAAGCGACGAAGCAATCCAGCGGGGCAATGAACGCTCGCTTCGTTGACCTAAGTAACGAAACCGCCTGACTGGATTGCTTCGCTTCGCTCGCAATGACGAAAAGGAAAAAAGGAAGCGGAACGCCGACAGACGTGTATCTCAACCTCCGCGCCTTACGGCGCAGCGCGCACCGGCGGGTGCGCTCGCCTATCGGCGTTCCACGACGGCTCTTGCCGTCAGGGCTTTCGGCCCTTGGGCGCAACTCCAGGCCAGGCTTCCTGGGACGTGGCAGGACGTTCGATCCTGTACGGTCGCTCCAACCGGGGAGCAAAGATCTCGCGCTCTTACACGGGCGTTACCCGCGCCCGCCTGTCCCAGTCCAGGGAATGCACCTCCCGGACCGGTCGTAGTGCCGGTCAGCATGATGCCCGAAGCTGCCCGGGTGCGGAGTGTATCGTTCCGCCCGCGGGCACCGCACTCGCTCCGCATTCGGGAGTACCCTCGGCCGAAGGCGTCCGTCGATGAGCGAGATTCGCTGATCCTTGTACCCGATTTAGTGATGATTGTCAATGAAAATAGGACGTGCAAACGTAGCCCACAGAAGGATCACTTTGACCCAAAGCGTCGATATCGAATGTCTGGATGATATCGCGCTGGGATACAGTCTGAACCCCAACATCAACGATGTCAGTCCGGGATCGCTGCGTCTCGCCGTTAGCAGGGAAACACATGAATCAAGCAGCGGGTGCTATTAAAGTATACCTTAAAGCTGCCCGCGGTTTGGCTCTCGTTCCAGGCGAAGCCCCCTTCACAAAAAACTCTGCGGATCGACGTCGATGTCGAGCTTGATCGAGCCCTTCGCCCTCGGCGCGGCGGCGAGCCATTCGCGCAGATAAGCCGAGAGATCGAAGCCGCGCGGCGCTTTGACCAACAGACGCAGACGGTGGCGGCCGCGCACCAGCGAGAGCGGCGCGTCGGCGGGGCCGAGCACGCGGACCTCGTCGTGGAGCGGCGCTGAACGTGCAAAGAGCCGCGCGAAGATTTGCGTCTCGTGCTTGTCGGACCCGGAGACGACGAGGCTCGCCAGCCGTCCGAATGGCGGATAGTGGGCTGCCTCGCGCATCGCGATTTCGGCGTCGTAGAACGCTTCGCGGTCCTGCGCGATCAGCGCGCGCATCACCGGGTGCTCGGGCTGGTGGGTCTGCAGATAGCCGCGGCCGATGCCAGCGTCGCGGCCGGCGCGACCGACTACCTGATGTAGCAGCTGGAAGGTGCGCTCGGCGGCGCGCGGGTCGCCGTTGTTGAGGCCCAGGTCGGCGTCGACGATGCCGACCAGGTTGAGTTTCGGGAAATGATGCCCCTTCGCCACCAGCTGGGTGCCGATCACGATGTCGAAGCGGCCCTGGGCGACATCATCGAGTTCCTGGCGCAACTGCTCGACCGTGGCGATGAGATCGCTGGAGAGCACGAGGACGCGCGCCTGCGGAAACAGCGCGCGCACTTCCTCCTCAAGGCGCTCGACGCCCGGCCCGATGGCGGCGAACGAATTCGCCGCGCGACAATTCGGACACTCCGCCGGATGCGGCATGGCGAAGCCGCAATGGTGACAGACCAGCTGCCGGCGAAAGCGGTGGTCGACCAGCCAGGCGTCGCAGTTCGGGCAGGAGAAGCGGAAGCCGCAGGCGCGGCACAAGGTCAGCGGCGCATAGCCGCGGCGATTGAGGAAGAACAGCGCCTGCTCGCCGCGCTCGATCGTGGTCTGCACCGCGCCGGCGAGCGTCGGCGCGATGAAGCGGCCGGGCGGCGGACGCTCGCTCCGCAGATCGATCGCTTCGACCGACGGCATCAGCTGGCCGCCGAAGCGCTCGGGCAGCGCCAGCCGCCGATAACGGCCGCGCCGGGCGTTGACTTCGGTCTCCAGCGACGGCGTCGCTGACGACAGCACCACCGGGATGCGGGCGATGTGGCCGCGCACCACTGCCATGTCCCTGGCGTGGTACCGCACGCCGTCCTCCTGTTTGTACGCGGCGTCGTGCTCTTCATCGACGACGATCAGGCCGAGATCCGCGTAGGGCAGGAACAAAGCCGAGCGGGCGCCGACCACCACCGACACCTCGCCGTCGGCGACAGCCCGCCAGGTGCGCGCGCGGCGGCGCGGCGACAACTCCGAATGCCATTCCGCCGGGCGAACGCCGAAGCGGGCGGCGAAGCGGTCGAGGAACTGTGCAGTGAGCGCGATCTCAGGCATCAGGATCAGGCTCTGCCGGCGGCTCCGGATGGTGTCGGCCACCGCCTCGAAATAGACCTCGGTCTTGCCCGAGCCGGTGACACCGTCGAGGAGCGTGACCGAATAGGAGCCGCCAGCGACGGCCTTAAGTTCGGCCGCGGCCGCGTTCTGGTCCGCGGTCAAATCCGGCTGCGCGAAATCGGGATCGGGCGGTTCCGCGACCGGCTCAGGCGGCAGCACCAATGTTTCAAGCGTACCCTCATCGATCAGGCCGTCGATCACGCCGCCGCTGACCCCGGCTTCGCGGGCGGCATCGGCTTTGCTGCGCAGCATTTTGTCTGCGAGGAGCGACAGCACCCGCTGCCGCGCCACAGTCATTCGCTGCGGGGCGGGGCCGGCAAGGCGCACGCCGACCCGTTCGCGCTCGGCGCCGAGATGCTCGCCCATGCGCAGGCACATCCGCAGCACCATCCCGCGGGAAGCTATCGTGTAGTTCGCCACCCAGTCGACAAAGCTGCGCAGCTCGGGCTTGAGCGGCGGCAGTTCGAGCTTTTCCTCGACGTCCTTGAGCCGGTTGTCGAGCCGCGGGTTGGGTTTCGGGTTCTCCGCCCAGACCACCGCGGTTGCCTCGCGGGCGCCGAGCGGCACACTGACGATGTCGCCCGGCGCTAGCTGAAGCGTTTCCGGCACCCGGTAGGAATAGGCCCGGTCGAGCGCGACCGGCACCAGGACATCGACGACGCGCCTGATCATGCCGCAGGTTGTGCCGATTCTCTGCGGTTAGGAAGTTTTTTGGCGCTTTAGGAAAGGGAAAGGGTGCCGCTCCTATCCTCCCTTCCACAAGCGGGTCGCGGGGGGTCGAAAGGGCGATGCCAAAGACTGAACTCGACTTCATCTCGCCCAAAGTCGCCGCCGAAATCGAAGGCTGGCTGCGACACCTGGGCGACGAGCGTCGCTATTCGCCGAAAACGCTGGAAGCTTATCGCCGCGACGTTCTGCAGTTTCTGGCCTTCCTTGCCGACCATCTCGGCGGCACGCCATCTCTAAAGGCGCTTGCCGACCTTGCGCCGGCCGATGTGCGCGCGTTTATGGCGTCGCGCCGCGCGGCAGGCATAGGAAGCCGCTCGCTGATGCGGTCGCTGGCGGGCGTGCGCGGCTTCGCGCGCTACCTGGAGCGCAACGGCAAGGGCAGGATCGGCGCGCTGGCCGCCGTCCGGGCGCCCAAAATCGGCAAGACCCTGCCGCGGCCGCTTGCCGCTACGGCTGCCAGGCGCCTGGCCGACCCAGATCTCGCAGCCGGAGACGAGCGCGAGCCGTGGATTCACGCGCGCGATGCTGCCGTGCTTTCGTTGCTCTACGGCAGCGGCCTTCGCATCTCTGAAGCGTTGGCCCTTAAACGCTGCGATTTTGGCGCCGGCAGCAGCGATGCGCTCACGGTGACCGGCAAGGGCCGCAAGCAGCGCATGGTCCCAGTGCTGCCGCAGGTCGCCAAGCTGGTCGCCGATTATCTCGCGCTCTGCCCTTACGATTTAGCGGAAGACGGCCCGCTGTTTGTCGGCGCCAAAGGTGGCCCGCTGTCAGCGCGCGTCATCCAGCTGACGATGGCGCGGCTGCGCGGGGCGCTCGGCCTGCCCGAGACGGCGACCCCGCATGCGCTGCGGCATTCCTTCGCTACCCACCTCCTCGCCCGCGGCGGCGACCTTCGCGCGATCCAGGAGCTGCTCGGGCATGCCTCGCTGGCGACGACACAGATCTACACCCAGGTCGATGCCGAGCGTCTGATCGAGGCTTATCGCAGCGCCCATCCGCGCGCCTGAGACGAATTCGTGCTAGTCGGTCATTCCGGGGCCGAGCGAAGCGAGGAGCCCGGAATCCATAACCACGGTCCGTGAATATGGATTCCGGACTTGCCGCTGCGCGGCAATCCGGAATGACGAAGGGGGCAAGGCCGTGCCGGAAGCAACGGAACAAATGGAACATGCGTTGCATGCCGAGCATGCGTCGCACACAAACCGCAAGATCGGGCTCCTGATCGCGGTATTGGCGCTGTTTCTGTCCTTCTCCGAGACGCTCGGCAAAAGCGCGCAGACCGAAGCGATCAGCGCCAACGTCAAGTCGAGCGACACCTGGGCGTTTTTTCAGGCCAAGGACATCCGCAGAACCGTCGTCAACGCGGCCGCCGAGGAGACAACCCTGCTCGGAGCAAGCCTGACCGATCCCGCCGCCAAGGCCGCCATCGACAAACAGGTCGAGGCTTGGCGCGCGACCGCCGCGCGCTACGAGTCCGATCCAAAAACCGGCGAGGGCCGCAAAGAGCTCGCGGTTCGCGCCAAGGCCGACGAGGAGGAACGCGACCTCGCCATGGCGAAATATCACCACTATGAGATCGCGTCGGCGGCGTTTCAGATCGGCATCGTGCTTGCTTCGGCGGCAGTGATCACCGAATTGATCGGGCTCGCCTGGTTCGCCGGCGTGCTGGGCGTTATCGGGGTCGCCGTTACTGGGCTTGGCCTGTTCGCGCCGCACGCGGTCGAGAATTTCCTCTAGGCTAGAACGCGGCGATGGTTTCACACGGCAAAGCTGAGCAGCAGGCAGCGCGCAATGCGCGGCTCTCCGCAGCTTTGCGTGAAAACCTCAAGCGCCGCAAAGCGCAGGCGCGCGGCCGCAAGGAACCCGCACCGGCGCGGGAAGTTGCCCCTGTCGAAGCGACCGATGCATCACTCGCCAGCGATTCCAAAGGTCCCGACTTTCGCCGCAATCGCGGCCGCGACTAGCACCGGCGAAAGCGGCTGGTAACCGTTATGGTTGTTGCGCTTTGCGCCATGGCTGCGGGCAGTTCATAAGTCGCTGCCGGGTTCGGTCCCGGGACGGATCGCGGGAAAAAGTATGGATCGTATTCGAATCGTCGGCGGCCAGCGTCTTAACGGCACGATCCCGATCTCGGGCGCCAAAAACGCCACCCTCCCCCTGATGATTGCAAGCCTCCTCACGGAGGACACGCTCATTCTCGACAACGTGCCGCGCCTTGCCGACGTCGGGCTGCTGCAGCGGATCCTCGGCAATCATGGCGTCGACATCATGGTGAGCGGCAAGCGCTCCGGCGAGACCGCCGACCACGGCCAGACACTGCACATTTCGGCCGCACGCATTGTGGACACCACGGCGCCCTATGAGCTGGTGTCAAAGATGCGCGCCAGCTTCTGGGTGATCGCGCCGCTCGTTGCCCGCATGGGCCGTGCGCGCGTCTCGATGCCCGGCGGTTGCGCCATCGGGACGCGGCCGGTCGATCTTCTGATCATGGCGCTGGCGCGGCTCGGGGCGGACATCGAAATCGACGGTGGCTATGTCGTCGCGCAGGCGCCGCACGGTCTCAAGGGCGGCGAGATCGTATTTCCGAAAGTCACCGTCGGCGGCACACATACCGCGCTCATGGCGGCCGTGCTCGCCAACGGCACGACCGTAATTGACAATGCCGCGCGCGAGCCGGAGATCGTCGACGTAGCCGATTGCCTCAACAAGATGGGCGCGCGCATTTCGGGCGCCGGCACGGCGCGCATTGTCGTCGACGGAGTCACTAAACTGAACGGTGCGCGCCATGCCGTGCTGCCGGACCGCATCGAAACCGGCACTTACGCTATGGCGGTGGCTATGGCCGGCGGCGACGTCCTGTTGCAGAACGCACGTCCCGAATTGCTGCAAGCCGCACTCGACGTGCTAGCGCAAACCGGCGTTACGATCACACCCAACAATCAAGGCATCCGCGTCGCGCGCAACGGCGCCGGCCTGCGGCCGGTTGAAGTGACGACGGCGCCGTTCCCGGCTTTCCCGACCGACTTGCAAGCCCAGCTCATGGCGCTGATGACGCGCGCGCGCGGGACCTCGCACATCGTCGAGACGGTCTTTGAAAACCGCTTCATGCACGTGCAGGAACTGGCGCGGCTCGGCGCGCGGATTCAGCTTGAGGGCGAGCGGGCAACCATCGAAGGCGTGGAGCGGCTCAAAGGCGCACAAGTCATGGCGACCGACCTGCGGGCTTCAGTTTCGCTTGTGATCGCTGCGCTTGCCGCCGAAGGCGAGACTTTCGTCAACCGCGTCTACCATCTCGACCGCGGCTTCGAACGGCTCGAAGAGAAGCTCGGACGCTGCGGCGCCGCGATCGAGCGGCTGCCGGGGTAGCGCATTTCCAGGGCGATTATTGGAAAGAGAACGGCCCCGCCGACCTAGGAGCACGGCTGCTGCATCTTTGGCGGGGCCGCTCTTGCCAGTCCGTTCTTGACAGTCCGATATCCACGTTTGCGGGGCGGACGTTAGCCCGGCGAATGTTGCCAAGACGCTAATCTCGAACTAGGCGGAAATCGGTACGTAGAAATACGTCACGGCATGGCTTATCTGTTGGGGCGAAACGCACAAGCTGAAGTGTCTAAGCAATAAGAACGAGGGAGTTTCTAAATGGCCGATGCCCCTATTTCGCTGATCGATCGCGCCGGCCTTGATCGGCCGCGCCTTGCCAAAATCATATCGAGCGGGCTTGAGGGCGCTGACGACGGTGAATTGTTCCTGGAATATCGCCAGGCTGAGATGCTGGTGTTCGACAACGGCCGGCTCAAGCAGGCGACATATGACACCTCGCAGGGATTTGGTCTGCGGGCGGTCAAGGATGAGGCGGTCGGCTATGCGCACGCTTCCGATGTGTCAGAGGCCGCGATCGCGCGGGCTGCCGACGCGGTGCGCGCCGTCAAGGGCGGTTATTCCGGCCGATACGCCGGCCCACCGCCCCGCACTAACGTGAAGCTTTACGGTGAGGACAGCCCGCTCGGCAGCCCCAGCTTTGAAACCAAGGCGCGATTGCTGGAAACCATCGACGCGTATGTGCGCGCCAAGGACCCGCGCGTACGCCAGGTTTCGGTCAGTCTCGGCGCCACTTGGCAGGCGGTAGAGATCGTACGCGCCGACGGTGAAACCTATCGCGACGTGCGCCCGCTGGTGCGCCTCAACGTCTCCGTCGTGGTCGGCGATGGCGACCGCCAGGAAACCGGCAGCTCCGGATATGGCGGCCGCGAAGGCTACGAGCGCTTCATCGTCACCGACACATGGCAGCACGCCGCCGACAATGCCGTCCGGCAGGCACTGATCAATCTCGAAGCGGTGCCGGCACCAGCCGGCGAAATGGACGTGGTGCTCGGCCCGGGCTGGCCGGGTGTCATGCTGCACGAGGCGGTGGGCCACGGCCTCGAGGGCGACTTCAACCGCAAGAAGACATCGGCCTTCGCCGGACTTATGGGACAGCGTGTCGCCGCGAAGGGCGTGACCGTCGTGGACGACGGGACCATGGCGCTCCGCCGCGGTTCGCTCTCGATCGACGATGAAGGCACGCCGACCAATCGCACCGTCCTGATCGACGACGGCATTCTCGTCGGCTACATGCAGGACCGGCAGAACGCGCGGCTCATGGATATGAAGCCGACCGGCAATGGCCGGCGCGAGAGTTTTGCCCACGTGCCGATGCCGCGCATGACCAACACCTACATGCTGGCCGGCACACGCGACCCGGAAGAGATCATCGCTTCGGTGAACAACGGCATCTACGCCGTGCATTTTGGCGGCGGCCAGGTCGACATCACCTCAGGCAAATACGTGTTCGAGTGCACCGAAGCTTACCGCATTGATAACGGTAAGCGCGGCGCTCCGATCAAGGGCGCGATGCTGATCGGTAACGGCCCGACCGATCTCAGTCGCATCTCGATGGTCGGTAACGACCTTGCGCTCGACGAAGGCGTCGGCACGTGCGGCAAGAACGGCCAGGGCGTTCCGGTTGGCGTCGGCCAACCCACCTTGCGGATGGACCGCATTACCGTCGGCGGGACGGGTTAGACGGACGCGGCGACACTCTCCGGGTCGCGCGGCGCTCAACTGCGGAAATGCTTCGACAGTTTGAGTCCTTGCGCCTGATAATTGGAACCGATGCCGCTGCCGTAGAGCCGGTCGGGACGCGCCAACATGTTCTCGTAGACCAGGCGGCCGACAATCTGGCCGTGTTCGAGGATGAACGGCACTTCGCGTGAACGTACTTCCAGCACGGCGCGCGCGCCGAGGCCGCCCGCGCCCGCATAACCGAAGCCTGGATCGAAAAAACCGGCATAGTGCACGCGGAATTCGCCGACCAGCGGATCGAACGGCACCATTTCCGCGGCATAGTCTGGTGGAACCTGGACCGCTTCGGTCGATGCAAGGATGTAGAACTCGTCAGGATCGAGGATCAGGCTCCGGTCTGCGCGCGCGGTGATCGGTTCCCAGAAATCTGCAACGTCGTAGGCGGCGCGGCGCTCGACCTCGACAACCGCGGTATGACGCTTGGCGCGGTAACCTACGACGCCTTTTCCGCCCGCCAATGCTGCACCAGAAAGATCGACGCTTACCGCAACGCCGTCGCCCATCACTGCCTCAGCGCGGTCGACCAGCCGTTCGCGCGCGTGCAATTCGCGCAGGGTCTCGGCATCGAGCACCGCATTGCCGTGGCGAAAGCGGATCTGCGACAGCCGGGATCCTTCGCGCACCAACACCGGAAAAGTCTTTGGGCTGATCTCTGCATAGAGCGGACCGCGATAGCCTGGCGCGACGCGATCGAAGCCGCGCGTTTCGTCCGCGATCACCCGCGTGAACACGTCGAGACGTCCGGTAGAACTCTTCGGATTTGTTGACGCCGCGATATTCTCCGGAAGAACCAAACTCTCGATCAGCGGCACGATATAGACGCAGCCCGTTTCCAGAACGGCGCCGTTGGCGAGCGCGAATTCATGCAATTTTAGTTCCGCGATGCGTCGCGCGACCGCTGTGCCGGGGCCAGGCAAGAAGCTTGCGCGCACGCGATAGGCAATGGCGCCGAGTCGCAGGTCGAGACTGGCCGGCTGGATTTGATCGGGAGCGAACGGTTGTGACGGGCGAATCCCGCCGGCTTCGGCAAGCGCCGCAATCATCCGGTCGGGCAAAATTCCTTTGTCGGCAGGCGTAAAGGACAATTGCACGCGATCACCATTTCGGCGGCACAGGCGGCAGCGAAAAACAGGGCAGTCGCGATCTAAGCCGATGCACGGCTTGACGGAAAGGCGGACGCAGCGTATGAGCCAGTTATCCCGTGGTCATTTGAGCCGGCCGGCTTGCAGCCACGTAAAATAAATTGCTAAAAGGCCGGGGACGCGTGAGCCCGGCCCGAGGATCATTCCTCCCGGCCGGGTTTTTGTTTGGCCAATGAGGAGGGCCACATGACCGCGTCCGCGCCTGATCGTTACCGCCCCGAGACCCGTCTGGTGCATGCCGGGACATTGCGCTCGCAATTCGGCGAGACTTCGGAAGCTTTGTTTCTGACCCAAGGCTATGTCTACGACAGCGCTGCCCAGGCTGAACGCCGCTTCAAGAACGAAGAACCGGGTTTCCAGTATTCGCGCTTTGCCAATCCAACGGTCGCGATGTTCGAACAACGCATGGCGGCGTTCGAAAACGCCGAAGCCGCGCGCGCGACTGCAACCGGCATGGCTGCCGTCACGCTGGCGCTGGTCGGCCAGCTCAAGGCCGGCGATCACGTAGTGGCGTCGAAGGCGCTGTTCGGCTCATGCCGCTACATCGTCGAGGACTACCTGCCGCGTTACGGAGTGGCCTCTACGCTGGTCGACGGCACCGATCTCGACCAATGGCGCGACGCTGTGCGGCCGAATACCAAAACATTTTTCCTGGAGACGCCGACCAATCCGACACTCGAAGTCATCGACATTGCCGCGGTCGCGCAGATTGCGCACGAAGCCGATGCAACGCTCGTAGTCGACAACGTTTTCGCCACACCGATCTATCAAAGCCCGCTCGCGCTTGGCGCCGACTGCGTGGTCTATTCGGCCACCAAGCACATCGACGGACAGGGCCGCTGCCTCGGCGGCATCATCTTGGCGTCACAAGACTTCATCCAGAAGCACGTTCACACGCTGCTGCGGCAGACCGGTCCGTCGCTATCGCCGTTTAATGCCTGGGTGCTGCTCAAAGGTCTCGAGACCCTGCCGGTACGGGTGCGGCGGCAAACGGACAGCGCAGCCACGCTCGCCGTCACGTTGGCCGAACACCCGAAGATCACACGGCTGATCTATCCCGGCCGGCCCGACCATCCGCAGGCCAAGATCGCGCAGAGACAGATGCGCGGCGGTTCTACGCTCGTCGCTTTTGAGATCGCGGGCGGCAAGAAGGCAGCGTTCCGCTTTCAGGACGCACTCAAGCTCATTCGCATCAGCAACAATCTCGGCGACGCCAAGAGCCTCATTACCCATCCGGCGACGACGACGCACCAGCGTTTGACGCCGGCGCAGCGCGCCGAGCTTGGGATCAGCGACGGCTTCGTGCGTGTTTCCGTCGGTCTCGAACATCCCGACGACATCATCGAAGACGTACTCGCCGCATTGGAAGCGGTGTGAGCCCTCACCGTCGTCATTCCGGGGCGGACCGATAGGGCCGAGCCCGGAATCCATAACCACGGATCGTGGGCTTCGCGAAGACCGGAGACAAAATCACAGAGCGGTGGATATGGATTCCGGGCTACTCGCTTCGCTCGCCCGCGGAATGACGATCAGCGGCCGGAATGCACGGCGGCCGACGCGGTCGGGCGGGTGGCCGCCTCGGTGATCGCGGTGGCGAGGAGTTTCGCCACGCAGGCATAGCCCCAATCGTTCATATGCAGCTGATCCGGCGCGACAAAAGCCTCGAATGGAATGTGCTGGACCTCATGCCAATTCCGCATGAGTGCAAAGCGATTGAATAGATCGACATTCGCCTCTTTGGCGACGAACGCGATCTGATCTTCCATGCCTTGCGTCTCGGACTTCGCGATCACACGCGGTGCAAACTGCATATCGATTAGCACGACGTCGGCACCGGCGGCCTCAAGGTCCGCGATGCCCTCGTGCAGCAGGACCGAGTGCGGCTTGAGCGGATGGTCGCGCAGCACCGAATTGGTGCCGACCTGCCAGAGAACGAGGTCGGGGTGCGCGGAAAGGACGCCGCTCTCAAACCTGGCCATCATCTGCGCGGTCTCTTCGCCGTTAACGCCGCGATTGAGCACGGTGATGTCGAGCGCGGGGAAACGTTGTTTCAGCTCAACCGCCAGGCGGCTCGGATAACTTGCCGCCGGTGAACTCGCACCGGCGCCGGCGGTCGAAGAAGACCCGACGGCAACAATGGTCAGCGGCTCCCCGGCAGCGATGCGCCGGGCCATATGGCGGAGCGGGTTGCCGAAACGCGCAAACTCCGCCGGCGTGGTGCACGAGAATGCAGAAGCTGCAGGCTGCGTCGCTGGAGGCAGCGCGGCGGGCGTGGCCACATCGCTGATCGATCGGGCCGGCGCGCCGGTAACGGCCGCGGGATTGGTACCGAGCACCTGCCCCTGAACAGGGGAAAGGAATGTCAGGGCGGCCACCCAAGCTCCGGCGCAAGTAACGCGACCGACGGTCATTTTACCGCTAGGCAGCATCAGCGCGTTGTCTCCATCTTGTCCGCTTCCAGATGACCGGCATTGATAATCTGCGACGCCAAAGCCCTGCCAATACATTCGTGAACACGCCGCGCCATAGCATACCCACTAGTTGCCGCATAGAGGTCGAAAACGCCCGCGTCGCTCCAATAGCGCATGATGGCTAATCGATCAAACAACACAACGTCGCGCTGTTCCGCCACCCAGCGCATCACGTCCGCGTATGTGGAAACGTTCAGCATAGTCTCGGTGCGCGGACTGTATTGCATGTCCATCATGATCGCGTCGGCGTTGGCAGCCTTGATCGCCTCGATGCCCTGGTCGAGGCTGATGCGAAAATCCTCCGGCTCAACGCCGCGCAGAGCGTCGACAGTGCCGGCCTGCCAGATCACCAGTGTCGGTTTGTCTTCCGACAAGACCGCCGGCAAGACCCCGACCATGTCAGCGGTCGTCTGCCGCGACTGAATATGGACCATGACTTTGATTTCGGTGCCCGGCAGACGCTGCTTGAGCGCCTGTTCCAATTGTGCCGGATAGGCAAAGCGTTGTCCGTCGGGGCCCGTGAGCACCGATGATGCCGAACCGACGACGCTGATATCGAGCCGATGGCGTTCCTTAATTTCGTTCGCGACGCGCGTCAGGTCGCTTTCCGCAGGAATAAGCGATTCCGGCACGTCGCAGTTTTCCGCCGGCGTTGCCGCAGCGGCTCCATTCATCAGTGCGATCGCGGCCAGAATGGCTATAACAAACGTCATGCCTCGCCCCCCGCGAGGTCAGCGTCAGGAGTTTTGACGCGGCCCAGGGGACTTCTCCCCTCGATGCTCTTGTACCACGATATCAGGTATGCCGTGGCGATCATGATGAAAATGCCTAATGCGCTGACCGCCGTTTGCAGCAGCGGGCCGCCCGAAGATTCGGCAATAATGAATTGTCCGGCAAAGGCCAGGAAGACGCCGAGACAGAAGATTTCCAGCGAGTGCTGACCGCAACGGATGGCGGGTTGCAGGATCGGCGACTTCAGGCCGGACCAGGTGCTGGGGACAAAGTACACCGTCACGGCCGCGAGCGCGAGGAAATGCGCAAAGCGCAGCACGTCGAGATTGGTCTTGTCGACCGGATACATCCAGTCCTTCAGTAACGTCGGCACAAAACGATCGAGCGATTCGAAATGCCAGGTCAGCGTGATCGCGAACGCAAAAATCAGGTAGGCGATGGCTATGCCAAGGGCCACGCGCGAGTGCGTCACGATAGTTAGCCGCTGCGCGCCGCCCAGCGCACACCACGCGCCAAATACAAAGAGCAACTGCCAGGCAAACGGATTGAAGAACCAGACACCGTTCGGATAGGCGGGCAGATTGAAATCAAGTTTCCAGGCCAGCGCATAGAGCACTGCCGAACCCGCCAGGGCCAAGTTCGGTCGCCGCAGCAACAGATAGAGGATCGGGGGAAACAGAAGTAGCAGCACGATGTAGAGCGGCAAGACGTCCATGTTGACCGGCTTGAACTTCAACAACAGCGCTTGAAAGATCGTGATATCCGGCTGCTTGAGAAAATCGAGGATCTTCATTTCCTCCGCGTAGAGTGGATTGTCGAAAGTGGCCGCGACGTAGGCGATTTCCGCCATGAAGATCGTGAACAGAAAAATGTGCGCCACATAGATCTGCCAGGCGCGCCTGAGGATGCGGGCGCTGGAAAGCAGAAACCCGCGCTCACGCATGGTGCGACCGTAAACGAACGCTGCGGTGTACCCGGAAATAAAAATGAAGATCTCGGTGGCGTCGCTAAAGCCATAATTGCGGATGGTGAACCAATTCAGGATATTCTCTGGGATATGGTCGAGGAAGATCAGCCATAGCGCGATGCCGCGGAACAGATCGAGGCGCAAGTCGCGTTCGCTGGTGACCACTTGAGCGGGAGATGCCGTCGTCATGAGATTCCGCTACTGTTGCCGCCGATTGCGGCCAGCGGCCCGACAGCACGACCGGTTCCGCGAACGCTGGCCTTGAGCTATGTCCCGATTGCGCGTTTTACATCCAATTGTGGCACACTCTTTGGCGCGCACCGAGCATGGGAGCGCAGTTTCCATTCCGCAAGCTGCAACTTGAGAAAGCGCGTGCGCACGTTTATTGCAACATTCGATTCGGACGCTGCTTACTCGGCGCAGCTGAGCCAGCCGCGGGGGCCGGATCGGGGGCTACAGGATTTTAGCGATGTATCGTGCCGTCACCCGCAACATTGAAGTCGTGGTGACCCCGCGCTTTGTCTCAGACCGCTCGTCGCCGGAGAACAACTATTTCTTCTGGGCCTACACGATCGCCATCACCAACCACAGCGGCGATACGGTCCAGCTCAAGACCCGCCACTGGCGCATTACCGACGCGACCGGCCGCCGCCAGGAAGTGCGCGGGGCGGGCGTCGTCGGCGAGGAGCCGGTGCTCAAGGCCGGCGAATCGTTCGAATACACCAGTGGAGTGCCGCTGCAGACGCCGTCGGGCTTCATGACCGGCACCTACGGCATGGTTGGCGCCGAGGGCAAGCATTTCGACATCGAGATACCGGCTTTTTCGCTCGATTCCGGCGATAGCAAGCGCACGCTCAACTAGCCAGGTTCCGGCGAAAAGCCGCGCCGAGCACAGGTTAACCGAGCGAGACCAGCCAATGAACCTTTTCTGGTCTGCCGCGACTAATGGGTATCGAGCCCCATCAGTTCGGAGACCCGTCATGTCAAGCAAACTCATTCTCGCTCCCGAGAAAGCAGTTCGCGATCACATCGGCACGCTCATGACCGAGCGTTTCCGCGAAGGAATTGCCCGCGCGGAGATCGCCAGCGAGAGTGCGCCACGCAAGCGGTTGCGGTGGCGGCGGCTTCTCAGCGGATTACGAACAGAGGCGAACAAGCGCAGCGCTTAGCCAAGCGTCGCGAGACGGAAATCAGACATCGGCCGTGGCCGCCGTCACTTCCTCCGGCAGGAACACATACATGGAGCTGCAAAACTCGCACGTCACCGTGATCTTGCCGTCCTCGATCATATCGTCCCGGTCTTCCTGAGGAAAACTTCGCAGCATATTTTCAACGCTTTGCCGCGAGCACGAGCAGCGCGCCTCGACAGGCGCGGCTCGGAACACGCGCACCCCACGCTCGTGGAAAAGGCGATAGGCCAAGCGCTCGCTCGACAGGTCCGGATCGATCAATTCAATATCATCCACGGTGGCAACGATTGAACGGCCTTCGACCCAGGCATCGTCCTCGGGTTGAAGGTGCGGCTCGGATCCGGGTGGGGCGTCGCCCGGATCGAGATCGGCCTGGCGGGCGCGCTCCACAGATTTGGGCAAAAACTGAAGCAAGATGCCGCCCGCGCGCCAGCGCCGGCGCGCGCCATTTTCGCCGGCGCGAAACTCTTCCGCGACGGCAAGCCGCACACGGGTGGGAATCTGTTCGGAGCGCAGAAAATATTCGTGTGCCGCATGCTCAAGATCCTTGCCTTCAAGCGGTACGAGGCCCTGATAGCGGCTCATATCGGGACCCTGATCGATCGTCATTGCGAGGTGACCCTTGCCGAGCAACTGGGCCGGCTTGGCTTCGCCGACGGCGATCGCGGCGGCGACACGATCGGCGTCGAAGCGCGCACAGGCTCGCACTTTGCTCGGCGAAGTAAAGTCTACCACGAGCATGCGCACCGGCCCGTCGCTCTGGGTCTGCAGGATGAAACGGCCCTCGAATTTGAGCGCCGAGCCCAGCATGACGGTCAGCACGATCGCTTCGCCGAGGAGCTTGGCGACCGGGAGCGGATATTCGTGATTGCTCAGGATGGCATCCACCGCCGGCCCAAGCCGCACAATGCGGCCGCGCAAATCCAATGCGCCTACTTCGAACGGCAGGATCGTATCATCGAGACCGGTTTTTGCCGGCGCTCGAACCGGAATGTCCAGATTGGGATTGTTCATGAGGGATGGATATATGCGACAGCGGCTAAATTGTGAGCCCTGGAGACGCCGCTCGGCTCACCGCGCTTCTCCCAGACACCAGGTCAGGATGCCCTTTTGCGCGTGCAGCCGGTTCTCGGCTTCGTCGAACACGACCGAATGCGGCCCGTCCATCACCTCGTCGGTCACTTCCTCGCCGCGGTGCGCGGGCAGGCAGTGCATGAAGATGGCGTCGGGCTTGGCCCGCGCCATCAGTCCCGCGTTGACCTGATAGCGCCGCAACAAATTATGGCGGCGCGCGCCGTTTCGGTCACCCATGGAAATCCAGGTGTCGGTGACGACACAGTCGGCGCCCCTCACTGCCTCCTCTGGGTCGGCGGTGATGGTTATGTCGGCGTCCGAAGACTTGATCCAGTCGAGCAACGGCTTCTTCGGCGCGAGTTCTGGGGGAGTTGCGACCCGCAAGCGGAACGCAAACCGCTCGGCCGCCTGCATCCACGACGTCAGTACGTTATTGGCATCGCCGGTCCAGGCCACGCTGCGGCCGCGAATCGGACCACGATGCTCTTCAAATGTCATAACATCGGCCAAGACTTGGCACGGATGCGAGCGCCGCGTGAGGCCGTTGATCACCGGCACCGTGGCGTAACGTGCCAGTTCCTCCAACTCGCCGGGATCGAGCGTCCGGATCATAATGGCGTCGACGTAGCGCGACAGAACGCGCGCGGTATCGGCTATGGTTTCGCCGCGGCCAAGCTGCATTTCCTCCGCCGTCAGCACGATGACGTCGCCCCCCAGCTGGCGCATGGCGACTTCGAACGACACGCGGGTGCGCGTGGAAGGTCGCTCGAAGATCATCGCCAAAGTCTTGCCGGCGAGCGGGCGATCATTGCGCTGCCGCTTTGCCTTCATGGCGCGCGCAGATTCGATCATCTTGCGTAAATCCGTAGCGCTTACATCGATCAGGTCGAGGAAATGGCGCACCGCATTCATCGGGCCATTTCCTCTTTGACCGGCGCCTCATGCGTCGCCTTGAGCCGCGCGCAGGCGCGATCGAGCCGGGCGACAGCCTCGGCGATTTCCGGCTCCGCGATAATGAGCGGGGGCAGGAGCCGCACGACGTTGTCGCCGGCAGATACGGCGATCATTTTCTCGGCGCGCAGCGCGTCGACCAGATCGGCGGCCGGGACAACGGCACGCAAGCCGATCAAGAGCCCTTCGCCGCGCACTTCGGCAATCACTGCCGGGTAGCGATCTTTGATTTCCGCGAGCCGCTGCTTGAGGAGCAGGGCTTTGTGGCGCACGTCGTCAAGAAAGCCCGGCGCCAGCATCACATCGAGCACCGCGTTGGCGGCGCTCATCGCCAGCGGATTGCCGCCGAACGTCGAACCATGCGTGCCGGCCGTCATGCCCTTGGCCGCGTCGGCAGTCACGAGACATGCACCAACCGGGAACCCGCCGCCGAGCGCCTTGGCCAGCGCCATGATGTCGGGCGCGACGCCGACGCGCTGATGCGCGAATAATTCGCCGGTGCGGCCCATGCCGGTCTGCACCTCGTCGAACATCAGTAGCAGGCCGTTTTGATCGCAGAGGTCCCGCAACGCCCGCAGGAACGACGGCTCGACCACGCGTACGCCGCCTTCGCCCATGATCGGTTCGATCAGGATTGCCGCGGTTTCATCAGTTATCGCCCGCTTGGTCGCCTCGAGATCGGCAAACGGCACCTGATCGAAACCCTCGACGACGGGACCAAAGCCTTCGAGATATTTTTTCTGTCCGCCGGCGGCGAGTGTCGCCAGCGTGCGGCCATGGAACGCGCCCTCGAAGGTGACGATCCGATAGCGCTCCGGCCGGCCGCTCGCCGATTGGTATTTGCGCGCAGTCTTGATCGCGCATTCCATCGCCTCGGCGCCGGAATTGCAGAAAAACACTACATCGGCAAAGCTCGCATCACACAGTCGCTCGGCAACGCGCTCGGCTTCCGGAATCTGATAAAGGTTGGAGACGTGCCAGACCTTCTGCGCTTGCTCAGTCAACGCCGCGACGAGATGCGGATGCGCATGCCCGAGCGCATTGACGGCAACACCCGAGGTGAAATCGAGATAGCGATCACCATTGGTGGCGATTAGCCAAGCGCCTTCACCTCGCTCGAAGGCAAGGTTGGCACGGGCATAGGTTGGCAACAAATGCGATGTCACGGCTGAGCCTGCGCACGCTGCGCAGCAGCAATCTCGGCGCTGCTGAAACGAAATGTGCCGCCTCTCCGGGCGGCACGATCTAAGTATTTTATTTGGGCTGGACGCGCTGGTCAACAGCCCAAAGACGAGCCCCGCAAGACGGCTTGTCCCCAATTCGTCCACATCAGGGAGGGAACATGTGGACGTATTGCAGGGGGACTCTTGCGCGCGACTCTCGCGATATTGTAGCTTGCTGCCTGTCAAGTACGACATCTCGTGCGGCGGACAACTATCTAAAGCGTTGGTCAAGCGTGAGTGTTGGGCGGCGAGCGCTGCCTGGCTCGATGGCGGATTCCGCCAAGGCCAAAAGCCCGCATATTTTTAAGGAGGACTGGGCATGTCGTGGACTGACGAGCGGGTCGAGCTGTTGAAGAAGCTCTGGGCCGACGGTCTTTCGGCGAGTCAGATCGCGGCTGAACTCGGCGGTATCACGCGCAACGCCGTGATCGGCAAGGTGCACCGGCTGGGGTTGTCAGGGCGCGCCAAGAGCGCGTCGAGCGCCGCACCGCGGCCACGCAAGCCGCGCTCGGCCACGCATATGCTCCGTATCGGCCGCGGCGCAATCCGCGGCAATACGGCACTCGCACACGCCTACGAAATCGAAGCTGACGCAACGCCGGAGTTGATCGAGAATATCATCCCGATCGGCCAGCGGCGGACTATCCTTGAACTGACCGAGCAAACCTGCCGTTGGCCGATCGGCGACCCTGGCAGCAGCGAGTTTTTCTTCTGCGGTGGCAATACCATCGCCGGCCTGCCGTATTGCGCCTACCACTCACGCGTCGCCTATCAGCCTGCCAGCGATCGCCGCCGGGATCGAAGGCCGACGCGCTAATAGTTGACACTCAGCTAGCTTTGCCGAACCGATCGTCGAGTGAATAGCCGGCGCCACGCACCGTGCGGATCGGATCGGCGGCGCCGTGGCCGCGATTGAGCGCCTTGCGCAGGCGGCCGACATGCACGTCCACGGTCCGCTCATCGATGTAGACGTCGCTACCCCATACGCCGTCGAGTAATTGCTCACGGGAGAAAACCCGGCCGGGGCGCTCCATCAAGAATTCGAGCAATCGGAATTCCGTTGGACCGAGGTCGACCGGACGGCTCGATCGCGATACCCGCTTTTTTTCGCGATCCAGCTCAAGATCGCCGATGGCCAGCACGGTGGCGACCCGCTCCGGACTGGCACGGCGCAACAGCGCGCGAATCCGCGCCAGCAGCTCCGGCACTGAGAACGGCTTAACGATGTAATCGTCGGCGCCCGTCGCCAGTCCCCGCACGCGTTCGCTTTCCTCGCCGCGCGCAGTCAGCATGATGATCGGCAATGATTGCGTCTGCGGTCGCGCCCGCAAGCGGCGGCATAATTCGATGCCTGAGAGGCCGGGCAGCATCCAGTCGAGCACGATCAGATCAGGTGCGGTTTCGCGAAGCCGCGTGTCAGCCTCATCTCCGCGGGCCACCGCATCGACTTCGTAACCTTCCGCTTCGAGGTTGTAGCGCAACAACGTTGTCAGCGGCTCCTCGTCTTCCACGATCAGAATGTTGGCGCCCATCGCGGGCCTCCTGTCATTTCGGCAGCGGCGCTGCGCTAAAGTTTGTGGGATCGCCTTTCGGACGCTGATCGGCTATCGCGCGGCCTTCGATGATGTAATAAACGGTCTCTGCGATGTTGGTTGCATGATCGCCGATGCGCTCGATGTCCTTCGCACAAAACATAAGATGCATGCAGAACGTGATGTTACGCGGGTCTTCCATCATGTAGGTGAGCAACTCGCGAAACAGCGCGGTACACAGCGCGTCGACTTCTTCGTCGCCGTTCCATACTGCAAGTGCGGTCGCCAGATCGCGGCTGGCGTAAGCATCAAGCACCTGCTTGAGCAACGACAGCACCAGCGAAGCCATGTGCTCCACGCCACGAATCAGCCGCTGCGGATGAAGGTCCATATCAAGCGCAACGACCCGCTTGGCGACGTGTTTGGCGTGGTCGCCGATCCTTTCGAGATCGTTGCAGACGCGCATGGCGCCAACGATCTCGCGCAAATCGACCGCCATCGGCTGCCGCCGCGCGATGGTGAGAACCGCCTTTTCCTCGACGTCATGCTGCATGGCGTCGATAGTAGGATCCGTGGCGATTACCCGTTCGGCGAGATCGGTATCACGATCGGTCAAGGCCCGGAGAGCATCCGCGATCTGCCGCTCCGCGAGCCCGCCCATCTCGGCGACTTTGCGCGTGATCTCTTGCAGATCGGTGTCGAACGCCTTGGCGGTATGGTCTGAACGAGAGCTGAGATCGGTCATGGCAGTTACCCGAAGCGGCCGGTAATGTAGTCTTGGGTACGCTGATCCTGCGGCGCCGTGAACATCTTGCTGGTCGAATCGAATTCGATCAGCTCTCCGAGATACATAAACGCAGTGAATTCGGACACGCGCGCGGCCTGTTGCATATTATGGGTGACGATGACGATCGTATAATCGTCGGTCAGCTCGTCGATCAGCTCTTCGATCTTTGCCGTGGAAATCGGATCGAGCGCCGAGCACGGCTCGTCGAACAGGATGACTTCGGGCCGCACAGCGACCGTGCGCGCGATGCACAGCCGTTGTTGCTGGCCGCCGGAAAGGCTTTGGCCGTTGGCGTTGAGCTTATCCTTGACTTCCTCCCACAGCGCAGCGCGCCGGAGCGACGTTTCGACCCGGCCATCGAGCTCGGACTTCGACAGTCGCTCGTACAGCCTGATGCCGAAAGCGATGTTCTCGTAGATCGACATCGGAAACGGCGTCGGCTTCTGAAACACCATGCCGATGCGCGCACGCAGCAGATTGAGATCCTGCTTCGGCGACAGGATGTTCATGCCGTCGAACATGACGTCGCCGGTCGCGCGCTGGTTCGGATAGAGGTCGTACATCCGGTTGAGGACGCGCAGCAATGTCGACTTGCCGCAGCCTGACGGCCCAATGAATGCCGTGACCTTATGCTCGTAAAGCGGAAGGCTGATCCCCTGCAGAGCCCGCGCTTCGCCGTAGAAGAAATCAAGATTGCGGATAGTGACTTTTTCGGCGAGGCCCAACTGTTCCATCGGCGGGGCTTTGACTGATGGAACGGCGACTGACACTACGCTCATGACTGCCTGCCCGATGGGACTAGGGTTCGCGCGGTGATGCTCAGGGCAAGCACCGCCAGGGTGATGATAAGGGCGCCAGTCCAGGCCAGCGCTTGCCAATCCTTGTACGGACTGAGCGCGAACTGGAAGATCACAACCGGCAGGCTCGCGATCGGTCCGTTGAGGTTGGTGCTCCAGAATTGGTTATTGAGCGACGTAAAGAGAAGGGGCGCCGTCTCGCCGCTGATGCGGGCGACCGCCAGCAGCACGCCGGTTACCATGCCGGCGCGGGCCGCGCGGTAGCAGATCCGGGTTATCGACATCGAGCGCGGCAAGCCGATTGACGTGGCCGCTTCGCGCAGCGCGTTGGGAACAAGAGTCAGCATGTCCTCAGTGGTGCGCACCACCACCGGAATAACGATGACAGAGAGAGCCACACCGCCGGCCAATCCGGAAAAATGGCCCATCGGCGCGACCAGCACTTCGTAGACGAACAAGCCGACAATAACTGACGGCGCGCTCAAAAGAATATCGTTGATGAAGCGCACGACGCTGGTCAAACGGTGATAACGGCCATATTCGGCCATGTAAGTGCCGGCGAGAATTCCGATCGGCGTCCCAATGGCAACCGCCAGCATGGTGAGGATTAGACTGCCAATGATCGGATTGAGTAGTCCGCCGGCCGAGCCCGGCGGCGGCGTCATTTGGGTGAATACGGTAGGCGACAATCCGCTGAAGCCATACCACAACAACGCTCCAAGGATCAGAATGAGCCAGCCAACTCCAAAAACGGTAGCGGCCACCGACAGGCTCATCGCAACCGCATTTCTTCGACGGCGCGCGGCATAGTGGGAGGCCATCACGTTAAGCAACCCGTTGTCTGATGCGCATCAACATATACCGCGCCGCCGCCAGGACGATGAAGGTGATGCCAAAGAGGATAAGACCCTGCGCAATCAGCGCTGAGGTGTAAAGGTCGCCGACCGCTTCGGTGAATTCGTTGGCAATGGTGGCGGAGATGGTGGTGCCGGGCGCCAGCAAAGACGCCGAAATCCGGTGCGCATTGCCGATGACGAAGGTCACCGCCATGGTCTCGCCCAGCGCCCGGCCAAGCGCCAGCATCACCGCGCCGATGACGCCGTCGCGGGAATACGGCAGCACGACATATCGCACGACTTCCCAGGTCGTACAGCCGACGCCGTAAGCAGCCTCTTTCAGCACCGGAGGAACCGCCTCGAACACATCACGCGAGATCGAGGTAATGAACGGCAGCACCATGATGGCGAGGATCAAGCCCGCCGTCAGAATGCCGATGCCGTAGGGCGGGCCGGCAAAGAGCGGCGCGATGACCGGAACGTTGCCGAGGGTGTTGATCAGGAACGGTTGCAGTGTGTCCTGTAAAAACGGAGCGAAGATAAAAAGTCCCCAAATCCCGTAAATGATGCTTGGAATGCCGGCGAGCAATTCGATGGCAATGCCGACCGGCCGCCGCAACCATTGCGGACAAAGCTCGGTCAGAAAAAATGCGATCATCAAGCCGACCGGAACCGCGATCAACATCGCTATCAGCGCGGTGATAACCGTGCCGTAGATCGCGGGCAGTGCTCCAAACTTTTCGGTGACCGGATTCCACCGCTCGCCGATGAGGAAGCCGAAGCCGAACGCCTTAAACGCCGGTATTGAGCCCTCAACCAACGAGATGATGACGCCGCTGAGAAGAACCAGCACGCCGGCAGCGGCAGCGCGGGTCAAATGGCGGAAGGTGGCATCGCCAAGGCTGAGCCGATCCAGCACTTTGGCGCGCTCAGTTCCCGCAACCGACACGACCGCTCCTTCTTGCAGCGCTAGATCAACCAAGGACAGCCTCCGGGCGGGCCCCACAGAGGCGCTCCCATTCCGACATACAGGAGCGCCCTAATCAAAACGATCGACCGGCTGCCGCACAAGAGTGCGGCAGCCCGGCAGTGGATAAAGGGCAAGGCGCCTAAAGCACTCTACACTGCGCCTTGCCGAGTTTTGCCACGAACCTAGTGCACCATGCTGCTCGTATGCAGCGGCTTGCCGCTCGTGTCCTTGATTTCGGCAGCCCAAACCTTCTCGATTTCACCAACGATTTTCTTAGGCATCGGCACGTAGTCGAGCTCTTCAGCCATCTTGCCGCCGTTGGCATAAGCCCAGGCAAAAAATTTGAGCGCCTCTGTTGCGGCAGCAGGATCTTGCGGCTGTTTCGGGATCAAAATGAAGGTCGCCGCCGTCATCGGCCAAGACTCGGCGCCCGGCTGATTGGCCAGTACCAACCCAAAGCCGGGCACTGAATTCCAATCGGCATTTGCGGCGGCGGCCTGGAACGCCGCGCTGGTCGGCGTGACGGCCTTGCCGTCCTTATTCACCATGTTGGTGTAGGTCAGTTTGTTCTGCAGCGCGTAGGCGTACTCAACATAGCCGATCGAGCCTTTGGTCTGGCCTACATTGTTGGACACACCCTCATTGCCTTTGGCGCCGATGCCAACCGGCCACTCGACGGAGGTGGCGGAGCCGATCTGCGATTTCCAATCGGCACTGGCCTGCGCGAGATAGTAAGTGAAATTGAAGGTGGTGCCGGATCCGTCGGACCGGTGAATCACTGCGATCGCCTGGCTGGGCAATTTGGCATTCGGGTTCAACTTTTTGATCGCCGGATCATCCCAGCTCTTCACAGTGCCAAGAAAGATGCCGCCGAGTGTTGGTCCGTCGAGCACAAGCTCGCCTGCCTTAATGCCTTCGACATTCACAACCGGAACAATCCCACCCATCACCATCGGAAATTGGACCAGACCGAACTTGTCGAGGTCTGCGCCTTTGAGCGGCGCATCGGTCGCGCCGAAAGTAACGGTCTTCGCTTCGATCTGCTTGATTCCGCCGCCCGAGCCGATCGATTGATAGTTGAGACCGACACCAGTTTCTTTCCGGTACGTATCCGCCCATTTGGCGTAGATCGGATACGGAAATGTTGCACCGGCACCGGAAATTTCTACGGCAGCCGCCGGTAGGGCCGTTGCGACGACGAAGCCGGCGACGGCGATGACTGTCAGATGTTTCACTGAATCTCTCTCCTGTCAGAGGAATTTTTGGGCGACGCAGGCTGACCCACGCCGACTTCCGGTCCCGTTCGGGACCTTTCGCTTTGTTTGACGTCGTCGGTACGCGCTGCGACGAGGAAACGTCCAGTCCCAACAAAACCGCAGCAGCGGATTGATTAAGCCGAGCACGTCAAGGTTCTATGAGGCCAGCATGACGATTAGATGACAATATAACCGCTTGATTCATCAAGCAATTTATTCGACCGGCGGAGTGGCGCTGGTGGGCAGTTGGACCGTGAAAGTAGCGCCCGCGCCGAGCTTGCTTTCAATCGACAATCGACCGCGGTGACGGTTGAGTATGTGTTTGACAAGAGCCAGCCCAAGTCCAGTGCCACCTTGGGCGCGACTCTCGGTGACATCCACGCGATAGAACCGCTCAGTCAACCGAGGCAAATGCTCCGGCGCGATACCAGGCCCATAATCGCGGATGGCGACTTGGGCTTCCGGCTCGCCTTCGGCCGATTTATGCGGGGCGAGCGTAACATCGATCCGTTTGCCGGGAGCGCCGTATTTGAGCGCATTTTCCACCAGGTTCTCAAATACCCGGACTAGTTCATCCCGGTCGCCGGGAACTGTCATCGCACGCGCAGCTTCGACGTGGACCGTAACCCCGCGGTCACGGGCCAACGTTTCAAGACCGTCAACCACTTGACGGACAATCGGCACCAAATCGACTAATGCATCCGGCCGGCGATGGGCATTGAGCTCGATGCGCGACAACGATAGCAAGTCATCGATAAGCCGCGCCATGCGGCGCGCCTGCTCCTGCATGATCGCGAGAAAACGCTCACGCGCCTTGGCGTCGTCGCGCGCAGAGCCCTGCAAGGTTTCGATGAAACCGGAAAGCGCCGCCAATGGTGTGCGCAGTTCATGACTGGCGTTGGCGACGAAATCGGCGCGCATCTCCTCAACGCGCCGCAGCGGCGTGAGATCGTGAAAGGTCATTAGCACCAGATCAGGCCTGCCCGGGTTAGATCGCCGTTTGACCGGCACCACAATGGTTTCGAACCAGCGATCAAGTGGAACGCGCTCGGAATATTCGACCCGCTGCTCTTCGCCCGTGTCGTACGCGCGGCCTATCGCTTCGATCAATTCAGGCATCCGCAGAGCAAGCGAGACCGGCTCGCCTTGCCGGAGAGCGGGCGTCAAGGAACGTGCATGCTCGTTGAGCGTGAGCACGCGCCCGTTCCGGTCGAGCGCGATGACGGGATCAGGCAGGCCGGCGACAACCGCCTGCAGCGAGTTGCCCGCGCCGTCGGACGCCGCGACCGGCCGCGCCAGAGGACTCGCTTCTTGACCGGCCCGCATAGCAAAGAAAGCAGCAGCGGCGACAATGATAAAACCCACAGCTGCGTAGCCGACCGTCAGCGCGTCAAGGACCGTCAGTCCCGCGAACACAACGGCCGCGGTCACGATCATCAGGCGCAGCCGACGCCATCCCCCTTGTTGCGGTACTACGCGGTCGTCATTCAGGCTCATCGATACCGCCCCGCGCATCCGCCCGGTCGGATCAAGTCACGTCCGATTTTTCCCGCACTAACCCTGCAACAGAGGGCATCGGTGCTGTGACCGGCGGCGCGAGCTGGCGCACAGTACGACCGAGCAGGGCTTCACGCCCTCCGAGGATCAAAAGTGAGAGCATGAATGGGACAATATAGTAGAGCAGACGAAACAGCAGCAGACCCGCGAGCAAGTCTTCCTTGTCGAATTGCCATAGCGCTACCATCATAGTCGCGTCAAAGACGCCAAGACCGCCCGGGGCGTGACTGGCAAAACCCAACAGCGTGGCGGCAACGAAAATGACAGCCACCTGAATGAAGCCGAGATGCGGCTCGTCGGGAACCAGCCAGTACATCGCCATCGCACAACATCCGAGATCGAGAATGCCGATCACGATCTGAACCAGCGTCAGCGGTCCGCCGGGGAGCGCCACCTGCCAGCCGTCGCGGCCGATGATCCGAGGCTTTACCCAAACCCACGCTACGTAGGCGGTGAGCAGGGCAAGACTAGCGAGCGCCAGCGCGCGATTGAGCCAGATCGGCAACTGGTCGATGTCGCTCGCCTGCTGCGGCGCGTGCAGGACGCCAAGGCCGAGCACCGTAGCGTTGCCAAGCCAGAAGGTAAGGCCGGCGACAAAACAGATCTTGGTCACCTCAATGACGCTCAGGCCCCAGGAAGAATAGATGCGGTAACGCACTGCGCCACCGGAGAAGACGCTGGCGCCGACATTGTGCCCGACCGCATAGCTCGTGAAGCTCGCGAGTGCCGCGATGCGATAAGGGATCTCGTGCCGCCCAATCGTTCGCAGCGCGAACAGATCGTAGAACGTGAGAGACAAATAGCCCGCGGCGACGAACAACCCGGCGATGCAGAGTGTTCGCCAATCGGTCGCTTCGAGCGCGTCGATGACCTCTTCGGGATCGATATCGCGCAGGATGTGATAGAGGACTATTACGGCGACGACGACAATGATGAGGCTGAGTGCCACACCTATTCGACTGAAGCCCACCTTTTGGTTGAAGAAGTGCGCGGACGTGCGCAATCCCTTCAGCATTCCGCGCTCCAGACCGGCTGTTCGTGCATTAATCGACCGTTTGTCCTGCCCACTCAGCGCAAACCAACTCCCACGTAGCAGATGTAAGGTCCGGGTGCGAGTGTGACCCGCACCGGCCTCGGGCGCGCTGTTTGGCCACACCCAACAGTAAGATCAAACCGGGACAGCGAACGGAGAGCATCGCTGATTTGGTCCATCCGATCGCCTCGTCATGGTTTTGGCAGCGACGCTTTTCTCTGAGCCTTACGGCGTTTTTGGGATGACGCCCATTCCTGCGCAAAGCGCGTTTTGTAGTTGACGAAACGAGCGGGCCCCGCTTGTTACTTACGAAACCGTTCCAAGGAGAAACGACCTGATGTCCACAAACAAGCCTCCGTTTCGCGCCGACGTCGTTGGCAGCCTGTTGCGCACCGCATCCCTGAAAGAAGCGCGGGCAAAACGGGAGAAGGGCGAGATCAGCGCGGCCCAGCTCACGGAAGTCGAAGACCGCGAGATCGAAAAGATCATCAAAAAACAGGAGGACGTCGGCCTCAAAGTCACGACCGACGGAGAATTCCGCCGTTCGTGGTGGCACTTCGATTTCTTCGGCATGCTTGACGGCGTGGAAATCTACGAAGTGGATCACGGTCTTCCGTTTCAGGGCGTGCAAACCCGGCACAGCAGACCTCGCATCAACGGCAAGCTCGGCTTTACCAATCACCCAATGCTGGAGCACTTCAAATTTCTTAAGGCGCACACGCGCGTGACGCCGAAAATGTGCATCCCGAGCCCGGCGATCTTGCACTTCCGCCTGGAACCGGACGCTCTCCTCACCAAAGAATATTCCGACCGCGACGCCATCTTCGACGACCTTGCAAAAACCTATCGGCAAGCCGTTCGCGCGTTCTATGACGCCGGCTGTCGCTACCTGCAGTTCGACGACACGGCCTGGGCCTATTTGTGTTCGCCAACCGAGTTGAAGCGGGCGCGCGAGCGTGGACTTAATGCCGATCGTCTGGCGAAAGACTATGCTCGTGTCATCAATCAGTCGCTGGAAGGCAAGCCGGCTGACATGGTGGTCACCACGCACGTTTGCCGCGGCAATTTTCGGTCGACCTGGATTTCCGAGGGCGGCTACGAACCGATTGCGGAGATCATGCTCGGCGAATTGAACTACGACGGCTATTTCCTCGAGTACGACAGCGCGCGCGCCGGCGGCTTCGAGCCGCTGCGCTTCTTGCCGAAAGGCAACAAGATCGTCGTGCTTGGTCTCGTGACCACGAAGAGCGGCGAGTTGGAGAACAAACAGGACGTCAAGCGGCGCATCGACGAAGCGACCAAATTCGTCGCGCTCGATCAACTCGCCCTGTCGCCGCAATGCGGCTTTGCTTCGACGGAGGAAGGCAACGTGCTCGCTGAAGAAGAGCAATGGGCGAAACTTCGAATGGTCGTGGAGCTCGCCGACGAGGTGTGGCGCTGACTTGCGGAGCAGGTGACCTCCTCGGCGCCGAACGAGGCGGCAAAAACCTAGGAATTTAAGCCGAGGCTGGCGCCGTTAACCAATCCGAATTTGAAATCGTGGGATCGGTGGCAAACCGACGATGACAAAACGGTTGCAGTGAAGTAATACTTAATTAAGGCAGTTAGCCTGTGGAAAGTTGCGGGGAAAGGGGCCTCAGATGTCGTCAACGGAACACTCGATGCCAGACGCGAACCGGCTCTACATCGGTGAAGGCGTCACGATTAAAGGCGAGATTTCAGTGCCCGATACGCTCGTGGTGTGCGGCAGCCTCGAGGGCGACGTGTCCGTTGGCAATCTGGTGGTCGGCGAAACCGGCACGATCAAGGGTAGAATTACTGTTGCCGAGAACGCCGAAATCTCCGGAAAGGTTTTCGAGAAGCTGGAAGTCAAGTGCCTCTTGATTCTGCGCTCAACCGGCCGGGTCGATGGCAATATCAGCTATGGCCTGCTGCAGATTGAACAGGGTGCCAGCATCGCAGGTGGGCTTTCCTCCACTGAATACCGTCCAGAGCAGAAGCCCGCAAAGAACGATGTCTTCAACAGCCAGAAGAGCGTCAAGCCTGACGCCTCCCGGCCGACGAAGCAGCCAAGCCTGACGGCTTTGGAACCGCTGCCCACGCCGGCTGCCCCTCCGACAACCTAAGCGGCAATCAGGTCAGAGCGCCGGGCGCGATCTTTCGTGCTCGGGAGTTCCCGAAAGTCGATGATGACGCATGGCTTCATCGCGCTTTTTGCGGGCGACCGCTGACCCGTTTGTGAACGTGCACCATCAGGGCCATGGCGAACAGCGGCGTTGCAAGATTGACAATCGGGATCGAGACGAAGGCCGCGATCAGCAGTCCGCCCAGATAGACTGTCGTCCCGTTGCGCTTGCGCAAGGCCCTGGCTTCTTCGGGCGGGCGAAAGCGCATCGCGGCGAGTTCGAAGTATTCGCGGCCGAGCAGCCAAGCGGCGGCAAGAAAGAAAATTACTGCACCGGCCCCGGCAAACAGAAGAAGCGGCACGGTACAAAGATAGACCGCAATTGCGAGCAACGCGGTCTTGGCGCCTTCGAGGATCGCGCGCGGCAGCGGCAAGTCGACGCCGGGCGGATCACCCGGATAAGACTCACGCTCGACGCCTTCAGCAATCTGGTCCGCAAAAAAGCTCGCGACCAGCGCAGTCACCGCCGGCATCAGGAGCACACCGCCGGCAACGATGCCTAATGCAGCAGCAAACGAGAGCAGCCAGGCGATCGCACTCACCGGCAGATGCGCAGACGAACCGAGGCCGGATTCCAGCGCAGCGCTGAGCCATCCGACCAACCAGATGAGGAGTTGGTCAAGCACGATGGCGACAACGATGATGAGCGCGAGGGCGAGAGCAATCGATTTCCACAAGACCGAGCGCAACGGCGGCGAAAGCATCTGGCTGAGCGCTTTGGCCGCGTCACTGAGCATGAATTCCTCCGCACTTGCCGGGCAGAGGTAGAGGGAGCATCTCCCAAGCTCAAGGGGCATTAAGCGGCTTTCACGCCGCCATTACGGCCGTCGTCTCGGCTGTCTCGGCAACAGGTGGAACCAACGGAACTTGCACGTCGTCGATGAGCTCGGGCAGTCCGGAAAGATCGGATTTATTTGCTTGCGTCCGGTCCGCCCAAGCCAAAGTCTTATAATTGAAACCCTTGGCAATCGTCGGCTTCACCACGTTGAAATAGGGCGAGATGTCGAAGTCGCGCGGGCAATACAGCGAGGAATCACGAATCTCCAGAATCTCCTGCATCGCGTGCGCACTGTGGGTCTGCCTGATCTTTGGCAGGATCGGATAATGCACGGCGCGAAAGGCTTCGGCGATCAGCGCCGAACAGATCAGCCGGGAAGGATCTCCCGAGCCAAGCGCAATCAGTCGCCGGCGCCAGCGGTGCGGCACTGGAAGCGGGAATAGATAGCGCATCAGGTCAATGATATTTTTCAGATCGTAGGCAAACCCGATGCGCGAAATGGCATAAGTGCACACGGTCGTGCAATCCTCCTCGGTAAGGCCGACCGGCCGGCAGATGCGGGTGTGGAAGCTCAGATATTTCGAAAGCGGCGCTGAGACCACGCCTTCGCCGACATTTGCCTCGATGAGTACGTGCGGTTCACCGTTGGGCGATACTTGACCGCCGATCGGTCCTACATAAAGCGCCGAATGCGACCAGGTCGACTGGGTCAGATATTTGATGACACCGGAGATGTGATTGTTGCCCTCGATTAGAAGCACATCACCTGGTTGCAACGATTGGCGCAACGCCTCCGGATCGCTCGGCGTAAACGGCTCATAGCCGAGTACCGGGCGATCCAGATAACGAACGATGACCCGCCCGATGCCGTCGAGCATCCAACTCATGCGGCCTCCGCTGTCGCGCGCTTTCGTCGCGTCTTTCTTACAGGCATTTTAGTCGAAGGCCGTTGCAATTTGGTTCACACAAACCCGGCATGCTTGATGAAGTCTCAACCGTTTGCGTGCTTCGCGTCGTTCGGGCACTCTGCGACAAACTGAAAGCATCTGGAAACCATGCCGCGACTGAGCCGCCGCTCATTTCTTGCTACCTCGGCCGCAACGCTTGCAGCACCCGCGGTTGCCGCACCCACATCGGCTTCCGCCGATTTCGACGTAGTGATCGTTGGCGCGGGAGCTGCCGGCATTGCGGCGGCGCGCCGGATCGGCGCGGCCGGACGAAAGTTCGTGCTGCTCGAAGCAGCCGGACACGTTGGCGGCCGCTGCATCACCGATACCCGCACTTTCGGCGTGGCTTACGATCGCGGCGCGCACTGGATCCATACGCCTGAACTCAATCCCATCGCAAAACTTCCGCCGCATCGCGGCATCGACATTTACCCGGCGCCGCCCAGCCAGAAGGTGCGCATCGGCCGACGCTATGCGCGCGAGGGCGAGCTTGAGGATTTCTTAGCCATACAGGTTAAAGCCAACCGCGCCATCGCCGATTCGGCGCGCAAGGCCGACATGGCATGCGCGCAAGCATTGCCGAACGATCTTGGCGACTGGCGATCTCTGGTCGAATTCGTGCTCGGCCCGTTTGGCTGCGGCAAAGACCTGACGCAAGTGTCGGCGGCGGATTTTGCAAGATCCGCCGAGCGCAACACCGACGTGTTCTGCCGCCAGGGTTTCGGCAAACTCTTGGCCTCCCTCGCTGAGGGAATTGCCGTCAGACTGTCTACGCCCGCGATCTCAATCGATACCCGGCGCGGGCTTATTGTGGAAACGCCGAAAGGAACGATCTCCGCGCACGCCGCGATCGTAACGGTATCGACCAATGTGATGACTTCGGGCGCGATCAAATTTATGCCTGAACTGTCCAAACGGGAGCTTGATGCCTTTTCCAAGCTATCGCTCGGGAGCTACGACCATGTTGCGCTTGAACTTACCGGCAATCCGCTCGACGCCGATAGCGACGATCTGATATTCGAGAAAGCAGCCGGCGAGCGCACCGCGGCGATTCTCGCCAATGTCTCCGGCACACAACTTTGTCTGATCGAGGTCGCCGGCACGTTCGGCCGAGAACTGGCTGAGCATGGCGAAGCGGCAATGGTCGATTTCGCCGCCGACTGGCTCGCCGGGCTTTACGGCTCGGACGTAAAAAAAGCCATCAAGCGTTCGCACGCCACGCGGTGGAACAAAGAACCGTTGGCGCTTGGCGCCTTTTCTGCTGCGGCGCCGGGATGGCAGGGCGCGCGACGTATGTTGATGGAGCCGGTGCAGAACGCCGTGTGGTTCGCCGGCGAAGCGGTCCACGAGACGCTGTGGGGCACCGTTGGCGGCGCTTGGGAATTGGGAGAGCGCGCCGCTGACGCAATTTTGCGTCGTCTAGGGCCCGCCAAAGAGCCGGAGGCGGCGCCCGCCGCCCAGCAAACACGACGACGATTTCAGGCGTCGCCGAATATCATCCGGCAGTAGAAGCGCCGCCGCTCACGCCCGCAGCGCGCCGCCGGTGCGCTTGCCGACTTCGGCGACGATCTTTGCCGCAAGTGCTTCGATCTCGGCGTCGGTCATGGTCTTGTCGCGCGGCTGAATGGTGACGGCGATGGCGATCGATTTTTTGCCGGGCTCGATGCCAGGGCCTTCGTAAACGTCGAACACGGTCACACCCGCGATCAGCTTGCGATCGGTGGACTGTGCGGCGCGCACAAGATCGGCGGCCTTTACGCCGCGGTCGACGACGAAGGCGAAGTCACGATCCAGCGGCTGGAATGGTGAAAGTTCGAGCGCCGGCTTGGCGCGCGTCGCTTTCGGCTTCGGGTCCGGGATCCGCTCCAGAATGACCTCGAAGGCGACCAGCGGACCCTCCGCATCGAGACTCTCAAGCGCGCGCGGATGCAACTCGCCGAAATGGCCGAGCACGTTCTGCGGCCCGATTTGGATCGTCCCGGAACGGCCGGGATGAAACCAAGCTGGGCCGCCTGCGACGACTTGCATCGCCTGCGCCGACGCTCCGGCCGCCATCAGCACCGCAAGCGCGTCGGCCTTGACGTCGAACGCGTCAACCTCACCGTCACGCTTTGTCCAGTGGCGGCCGATACCGGACGGTTTTGCGAGCGCCCGGCGGATTCCAGCGGCGGCCGTGAACTGATCCTGCGGCGCGTCACCCCGAAACACCTGACCGACTTCAAACAGTGCAACATCGGGAAAGCCGCGATCGGCATTCTTCTGCGCGGCAGCGACCAGGCCCGGTATGAGGCTCGGCCGCATGTCAGAGAGCTCGGCTGCGATCGGATTGGCAAGCGACAGTTCCGACTTGCCGCCGCCGAACTGTTCAGCCTGTTTCTTGCCGATGAACGACCAGGTCACGGCCTCGACCAGATTGCGCGCGGCGAGCGAGCGCTTGGCCTTGCGTGTCCGCTGCTGAATTGGCGTCAGCACCGGCTTGCGCGGCGCGTCGCCACGACCGAACGGCGTCGGCGGCACGCGGCCGACGCCGAGGATACGGACCACTTCCTCGACGACATCCGCTTTGTTTTCCACATCGGCACGCCATGACGGCGTCGCGACCTTCACCCGCTCACCGTGGCCGGCGACGAAAAAGCCCAGACGCTCCAGCGCAGCGCGCATCTCCGTTAGCGGCACGGCCAAGCCGGCCAAGCGTTTGACCTCAGATACGGGAAAATCGATGATGCGCTCAATCGGCTCGGCATTACCGACGACGACGGCTTCCGACGCAGTGCCGCCGCACAATTCAACCACCATGTGCGTCGCCATCTCCAAACCCGGCACCATGAAGGCCGGATCGACGCCGCGCTCAAAACGGTAACGCGCGTCGGAATTAATGCCGAGCTTGCGTCCGGTTTGCGCAATATTGGGTGGGTCCCACAATGCCGATTCGATCAACACGTCGCTGGTCGCGGCGAAGCAGCCGGTCTTCTCACCGCCCATAATTCCCGACAGCGACTCGACACCCTCATCGTCGGCGATGACACACATCGAGCCGTCGAGAGTGTAGGTTTTGCCATCGAGCGCGAGCAACGTTTCGCCGGCGCGGGCCTGGCGGACGACAAGATTGCCTCGCACTTTTGCGGCATCAAACACATGCAGCGGCCGGCCGCGGTCGTAGGTGATGAAATTGGTGATATCGACGAGCGTATTAATCGGCCGCAGCCCGATCGCAGTTAGCCGTTTTTGCAGCCAATCGGGCGATGGCCCGCTTTTGACGCCGCGAACGAGACGCAACGCGAAGGCAGGACACAGCTGGGGCGACTTGATCGTCACTGCAACCGGACACGGAAACTCGCCTTTGACCACCCTGATGCCCGGATCTTTTAATCTCCCCATATCGGCGGCAGCAAGATCGCGGGCGATGCCGTGAACGCCGGTGCAATCGGCGCGGTTCGGTGTCAGGTTGATCTCGATCACCGGATCGTCGAGGCCGGCCCATTGCGCATAGTTCTCGCCGATCGGCGCATCGTCGGGCAATTCGATGATGCCCTCATGATTGTCGGAAATTTTCAGCTCGAATTCCGACACCAGCATACCGCGGCTTTCAACACCGCGGATGGTGCCGACTTGCAGCGTCACATCCTTGCCGGGGATGAAAGCGCCCGGCGGCACGAACACACCCTTCATGCCGGCGCGCGCATTCGGCGCGCCGCACACCACCTGGATCGGCGCGCCGCTGCCGGTGTCGACCATGCACACGCGCAACCGATCGGCGTTAGGGTGCTGCTTCGCCTCGGTGACACGCGCGATGACGAACGGCGCGAGCAGTTTGGTCTTATCCTCGATGCGTTCAACTTCGAGCCCGATCATAGTGAGCTTGTCGGCGAGCTCGCCGAGCGAATGATCGGTGTCGAGGTGCTCCTTGAGCCAGTCCAGCGTGAATTTCATCATGGGCGCGTATCTCCGCGCACGCGTGGCGAAGTCACGAGCTTAGTCCGCCCGCCAGCGTCGGGAGATCGAGCGGGCGGAAGCCGTAGTGGGAGAGCCAACGCACGTCGGCCTCGAAGAAGGCGCGCAGATCCGGCATGCCGTATTTGAGCATGGCGATCCGGTCGATGCCCATGCCCCAGGCGAAGCCCTGATACTCGTCGGGATCGAGTCCGCAATTTTTCAGCACGTTCGGATGCACCATGCCGCAGCCGAGAATTTCCATCCAGTCGTCGCCTTCGCCGAAGCGAATCTCGCCCTTGTCGCGCCGGCACTGGATGTCGACTTCAAGCGACGGCTCGGTGAACGGGAAGAACGATGGCCGAAAGCGCATCTTGACGCGATCGACTTCGAAGAACGCCTTGCAGAACTCTTCCAGAATCCATTTCAGATGGCCGAGATGCGAGCCTTTGTCGATGACCAAGCCCTCGACCTGATGAAACATCGGGGTGTGGGTCTGATCACTGTCACTGCGATAGGTGCGGCCGGGAATGATGACGCGGATCGGCGGCTTCTGCGTGAGCATAGTGCGCACCTGGACAGGCGAGGTGTGCGTGCGCAACAACAGGCGCGAGCCGTCCGGCTTCGGGTTGAAGAAGAACGTGTCGTGCATATCGCGGGCCGGATGCCCTTCGGGGAAATTGAGCTTGGTGAAATTGTAGTCTTCGGTCTCGATGTCCGGCCCTTCGGCGACGGCAAAACCCATGTCGGCAAAAATTGCGGTCAGTTCGTCGATCACCTGGGTGATTGGATGAACGCGCCCGATCTCGGCCGGCGCTTCACGCACCGGCAGCGTGACATCGACGCTCTCGGTATTGAGCCGCGCCTCAAGCGCCAAGTTCTTCAGCGCCTCGCGTCGCTCGCTGAGCGCCGCATTGACGCGGTCCTTGAGACCGTTGATCAGGGGCCCTTGAGTTTTCCGTTCCTCGGGCGGCAGAGTGCCGAGCGTTTTCAGTAAAGCCGTAACCGATCCGCTCTTGCCGAGCGCCGCGACGCGGACTGCTTCAATCGCGGCTTCGTCGCTTGCGGCAGAGACTTCGGCCAGAATTTGTTGCTCAAGTTGGGCAGTGTCGGACATGTCGTTCACTTTGAAGGCAGCTATTCAGGCATGACCGGCAGATCGGTGTCATTGGGCTTGCCGCCGGCCTGGGTCAGCATGCAGTGCACCTGACCACGATGATGGGTCTGGTGATTGAACATATGGGTGACGAGCATCCATCGCGGTCTTGTCCACTCGCGCTTGGTCGCGGCCGAATAGTAGGTTTGTTCGGCGCCAAGCCACGACGGCTCGACCGCGTCGGCCCAGTCGATAATGGTCCGGTCGAAACTCACGCGTTCGGATTTCAGGTTGTCCCAGTCGGGATAGAGTGAAACCGATTCAGGAATTCCCGCCTGCGGTTTCGGGACGTCGGTGAAGCGGCTCATCCAAATCTGGTCGCCCCACAAGAGATGGCTGAGCGTCTTGTGGATCGAGCCAAAGAACGCGCCGCGCTCGCGGCCGCGCTCTTCTGCGGGCAACCGATCAGCAACGCCGTAGAGGTTTTCGTTCTGCCAACGATTGTAGCGCGCCATGCGCTGCACATAGGCGCGGTCAATCATGGCGCGCTCGATGGTGTGAGCGGCCGGTCATGACCTACGCCGCGAGTGCGGATTTGGCCTGCCCGACAATGGCCTCGAACGCCGCCGGTTCGGCGATCGCCAAATCCGACAGCACCTTGCGGTCGACCATGATGCCGGCCTTGCTCAAGCCTGCGATGAAACGGCTGTAGTTGAGGCCGAATGGCCGAACGGCCGCGTTCAGGCGTTGAATCCACAAGGCGCGGAAGGTGCGCTTCTTCCGCTTGCGGTCGCGAAAGGCGTATTGATTGGCCTTCTCGACCGCCTGTTTGGCGATGCGGATGGTGTTCTTGCGCCGGCCGTAATAGCCCTTGGCGGCCTTGAGCACTTTCTTGTGCTTGGCATGACTGGTGACGCCGCGTTTGACGCGTGCCATGGCTGATCTCCTCTAAAATCGCAAACGCTGGAATGGACGATGGCGGCAAGCCGTCAACGTCAACCGTTCGGCAAGAAATACTTTTTGATGTTGTCGCCGTCGGTCTTGAACAGCACGGCGGTGCCGCGCAGCTGGCGGATCTGCTTTTTCGTCCGCTTGATCATGCCGTGGCGCTTGCGCGACTGGGCATAGAGGACCTTCCCTCCAGCCGTCACCTTGAAGCGCTTTTTAGCGCCCGATTTGGTCTTGATCTTGGGCATTTGGCTCTCCTGATGATGGCGAACCCGGGCACCGGCCCGAGTGCCGACGATCTGACGATCGTGTGCTGATGAGCACTTGGCCGACGCCACGGCAGCCCTGATCAGCCGGGCGTCGGAAAGGGCGCGGTTATGGCAGAGGCGACTTAATTTGGCAAATGCCGCCGCGGGCCTTAGCGCGGGGCCAGCACCATCACGACCTGGCGGCCCTCGAAGCGGGGTTCCTGCTCGATTTTGGCGATCTTCGACGTGTCGCCCTTGACGCGATCCAGGAGCTTATAGCCCAGTTCCTGATGCGCCATTTCGCGACCACGAAAGCGCAGCGTCACCTTCACCTTGTCGCCTTCCTCGAAAAATCGCTGGATCGAGCGCATCTTCACTTCGTAGTCGTGATCGTCGATCATCGGCCGCAGCTTGATCTCCTTGATCTCCACGACCTTTTGCTTCTTGCGTGCTTCGGCGGCCTTCTTCTGCGCCTGATATTTGTATTTGCCGAAATCGAGGATCTTGCAAACCGGCGGGGATGAATTCGGCGCGATCTCTACCAGATCGAGTCCGGCCTCCTGCGCCATGGCCAGAGCAGCGTTAATTTCCGTGACGCCCTTGTTGGCGCCATCCTTGTCAATGAGCTGGACCTCGCGGACGCGGATCTCCTCGTTGATGCGCGGACCTTCCTTGGGAGCAGGTTGCGCGGTTCTGATCGGTCGACGAATGGTACTTTTCTCCTTGTTTCGTTGCAGACAACCCGGAAGATCGGGAGTTTCGGGTCATAAGTCAACGCAATTGCGCGTTGGGTCGATGGAGAACCGGTGCGTGACGTGATTATGTTCGGTCATTGCGAGGCATGTGCGGGGCGACAATCTGTAAAGTTCGATGAACGATAACAGTCTGAAATTTCTTGAAATTGGATCGGCAAGCGAGCGCCGGCGCATTGCAGTGCGGGAACGCTCGGGGACGGCGCCCGGCCTGTTTTGGCTGTCGGGCTACAAATCCGACATGAAGGGTACCAAGGCCGCCGCGCTGGCGCACTGGGCGGAGGAAGCAGGCCGTGCGTGCATTCGCTTCGACTATTCCGGCCATGGCGAATCGGACGGCGAATTCACCGACGGCACCATCGGCCGCTGGCTCGCTGATTCTCTCGGCGTATTCGACGCCTGCTGCCGGGGGCCGCAGGTTTTGATCGGCTCGTCGATGGGAGGCTGGCTGGCGCTGCTGATGGTCCGCGCGCTCCGGCAGCGCCTGCAGCCGGCACCGGCTTCGGTGATCGGCCTGGTGCTGGTCGCGCCGGCGGTGGATTTCACCGAGGAACTGATGTGGAAGCGTTTCACACCAGCCATCCGGCAGGAGCTTGAAGAGAAAGGCGTTTGGGCGCGGCCGTCCGAATATGCGTCGGAGCCCTATCTCGTCACCCGCAAATTGATCGAAGAGGGCCGCAATCATTTGTTGCTGGGCGGCATGATCGAAACCGGATGCCCGGTTCGCATTCTGCAAGGTGTCGAAGACCCCGATGTGCCGTGGCGGCACGCGGTCGAACTGGTCTCGCGGCTCGCCAGCGACGACGTTGTTCTTACGCTCGTCAAGGACGGCGATCATCGGCTGTCGCGGCCGGAAGACATCGACCGGCTGATCCGCGCTGTGGCAGAATTTTAGGGTCAAGCCGGCTCGCCCGACGTTTCGAACGTCACGCCGACTTTGTCGTTTGTCCGCCAGATGACCCGGCATTGGCGGCGCGTGCGGCCGTGCTCGAAGGTGAGGTCGAAAGTTTCCGGAACGCCGAATGTATTTGCGAGTTTGAGGCAGGCACCGGCGCCGGTGATGTTCTGGACGGTGCAATGAATGATCGACGAAAGGCGCGGCACAATGATCTTGGCGCCGCGCAACACACGCGTTCGCTGAATCGCTCTGCGTTCGATTTGCATGACCTTGCCTGCGCGAACCTACGGGGGCTCGGACTGCGCATCCGGCCGTTCGCGTGTACAGGTTAAGTCTTACCGGCAGTCGAACGGCCGCTCCGCCAGAAAGTTAACGGGGCGGAACCATCCGCCCCGTTTCAAATCCTTGGCTCGATCCTTGGCCGCCTAAGCAGCCTTGTCTGTGCCCATGGCAGCGTCAACGCTGAGACCGCCGGCACCGTGCGCCACGACGAACAGGAAGCCGCCAGCCATCACAAGATTCTTGTAAAAATGGATCATGTTGGCCTGGTCGCCGATCGGCAGATGAACGGCAAAACCGGTTACCACACACCAAATCGCAAGCACGAGCGCGACCCACCGCGTCTGATATCCAATGAGAAGCAATATGCCGCCGACCAGTTCGACGATGATGGCAACCCACGCCGCTAACTCCGGCAGCGGCATGTGCACGCTTCCCATGTAACCAGCCGTGCCCGATGGGCCGAACACGAACAGCTTTGTGTAACCAGCCCAAATAAAGAGGCTGCACATCAGCAGGCGTCCGAGCGGAGCCGCGTAGGTTTTGATACTGTCCATGTACATATCCCCCAGCTTTGGTATCGGCGCTTCGCGCGCCATCGGCATCAAAGACTAACAGCCAGCCACCATCCAGCACAATCACAACCGCGTTTGCATGCGGCAGGCATCACTCGGGAACTTTACGACAGGAAGCGCTGCACCGCGTCAACGGCTTCCCGCTTCTCATCGAGCACCAGGTGGCCCGCGCCTTTGAAGATCTGAATGTCCGCCTTGGGAATGTAACGGCGCCAGATTTCGGACTGCTGCACCGGGATGAGGCGATCTTCTTCGCCCCATACCAGCAATGTCGGCATGGTCAGGCGGTGCAGGTAGCGCGGCAGTTTCTTGTCCCAGGGATGCTCCCACAACAGTCGCGCCAGCATTCCGCCTTCGCGATAGCGTTCCCCCATGAAGTCGAGATCGGGCTTTTCGGGCAGATACGGTTTGATGACGTCGAAATTCGAGACCAACATCGCGGGAATCTTGTCTGGCGGCAGCATGAACAGGTCGGGTCCGGGATGGGCTTTGTCGCGCAGGCCGGCCGGGCCGACCAGCACGAGGCGTTCGACCCGATGGCCGTGTTCGACCGCAAACTTCGCCGCCATGCAGCCACCCAGCGAGAACCCGACCAGGCGCATCCGCTCGATGCCCAGCGCGTCGAACAGGTCGAGATAGTGCATGACGTAATCGTGCATATCCGAAATTGATGGGTCGTCGGCGGATTCGCCAAAGCCCGGATGGAACGGCACGATGACGCGATATTTCTCCGTCCACGGCTTGGTGAAATTGATGCCGTGCCAAATGCCGGCGCCGTGAAGAAATACCAGCGGCTCGCCGCGACCGGCGGTGAGCACGACGGTTTTCACCCCATTGACGGTATGAACTTCGCGCTTGAATTCGGCGGGAAATGGATTGGCCATGTGCGTCCTCCCTTACTCGGCGGCCGCGCGGTGATGCACGGGCGTGGTCGCGCGCACCCGTGGAATGACGTCCTGCGCAATCAGGCTGAGGTTTTTCACGACTTTCCAGTTCGGCATGTTGCCGATCGCAGCAAACATCACGAAATGGTTGGTTCCCATCTGCTCGGCCCATAGTTCGAGCTTTTCGACAACCTGGTCGGCGGTGCCGACGGCGACGAAGAACGCTTGCTCGATGTTCTCAAAACTAAAGACGCCGTGGAGCTTGTCGGCGAGCGCGGCACGCTTCTTCAACTGATCGACCGAGAGATAGCCGGGCGGAGCGAGAAAGGTCGGCGTTGTACGAAGAGCGTCCTCGAAAAAATACTGGATATGTTCGACCGCCTCTTCCCTGGCTTTTTGCTCGGTCTCCGCGACGTAGGTGATCACCTGCAGCGGAAGCTGGTCCGGCCGGATATGGTGCCCGTGCTCCGCCGCACCGCGGCGCAGTTCCTCGTTAAGCTCGCGCGCCCGTTGTTTGGTCACGAATACCGAAGCGTAGCCAAAGCCGAGCCTTGACGCGAGATCGATGGTCTCCGGACTGCCGGTCCCGACGATGTAGCAGGGTGGATGCGGTTTCTGAACAGGGCGGGGCCACGGATTGAGATAGCGATAAGTATAAAAGTCGCCGTAATAGGAGGTCGGCCCGTCCTGCGTCCAAGCCTGCAAAATGATTTCGATCGATTCCCGGTGCCGCTCACGGGCGGTGGCCGGATTGACTGAGTTGGACCAGTACTCCATGCCGGTGCCGAGCGGGAACGCGACTTCCAGACGGCCCTGCGACAGCACATCGAGCATGGCGTATTCTTCCGCCAGCCGGTTGGGGTGTTCGAGATTAGGTGGCGTTCCCCACACGCAAATCTTCGCGTTCTTGACCTGCGGGATCAGCGTCGCGGCAATCAGGTTCGGCGCCGGCATCATGCTGTAGGCAGTGTTGTGATGCTCGTTGACGACGATGGCATCGAAGCCAAGTTTGTCGGCGAGCACGAGCTGCGAAAGGTAGCGCTGGTACAACTCATGCCCGCGCACGGGGTCAAAATATTTGTTGGGAAAGTCCACCCACAATGACGGAAATTCCTTCTGATTTTCCGGCAAGGCCGTGTAGTGCATGAAATGGATGAAGTCGAAGCGGGCGTTGCCGATCATGAAGGCCTCCCTATTACATTACGCCGTTGCGTGCAGAACTGGTCGGAGCGGAAAGCAACGCCGGGTTCTGTCTGTTTTCATTGACGAGGGTATGAGGTCGTACGTTGAAGTCAAGCGCTCCGCAATTCAGTTGGCCGATGCACGAACAATGCGGCGCTGAGAGAAGAAAAACGGGAGCGGTTGATCCGCACTGGCACTGATCGGTGGATGTTCGCGAATTGAACAAATAAAAACTAACGGGAACGTTGGACCAGAGACCGCCCGACGTCTTGGAAGAGTGGGCGCGCGCCGTCCCGATGGTGGGCGCGGCGGCGGTGGGCATCACGTGAAGACTACTGACACTGCGCGACGGTGCCTATAGGATCACCATAGGGGAAACGTTCAAGCGTCCGGCGGAGTGCCCTACCAATGAACATTGGTCGGCATTCAACATGAGTTTGCTTCCTTTTATCGCCTCCGGAATTGGACTAGGCGCCGTCTACGCGCTATCCAGCGTCGGTCTGGTTATTCTCTACCGAGCCTCGGGCACGTTGAACTTCGCTTTCGGTGCCTTCGGCGGCGTCTCGGCGTTCCTTGCCTGGGAGCTCACGGAAGACGGTGTACCGGCGCCCGTAAGCTGGATCGTCGGCGTCGGAGTTTCGACCGCTATTGCCTATGGCTATGGCCGCGTTTTTGCCCCGCGTCTGGCGCATCGTGACCGGGTCGTGCGCGCCGTCGCCACACTCGGATTGGCGCTTTTCCTTTTTGGCGGCATGGCGTTTTATTGGGGCGTCGGCGTGGCCCGACGCCTCATCCTGCCGACCGATTTTAATTACATCTTGCTGTTCGGCGTCAGACTGACCGTGACGCGCCTCATCGCGCTCGGCCTGTCGCTGGCGATGGCCGCGGGCATCGGTTTGTTGTTGAGCCGCACCCGCATCGGCCTTGGCATGCGCGCGCTGGCAAGCGACCGCCACATCAGTGCCGCCATCGGCGTCCGCGTGGTTCAGATCGATTCCATTGCCTGGCTGGTCAACGGCATGTTTGCCGGCATCGCCGGAATCCTGTTGGCGAATATCAACCGGCTTGACCCGGGCACTTTGACCTTTCTCGTCATCCCGGCGATTGCCGCCGCGATCATGGCGCGCTTGTCATCGTTGCCCGGCGCTTTCGTCGGCGGGATCGTTGCCGGGCTGATCGAGGCGCTGCTGATCGCCACCTCGCCCGAGATCGCAAACTTGCGCAGCGCCGGACCGTATGTCGCTGCTCTGATCTTCTTAATGATCGTTGGCGCGGGTCAAGGTGTCGGAGCGCGCGAATGACCGAAATCGCCGAGACTAAAATCATCGAGACTGAGATCATCAAGACTGAAATCACCGAGATTGAAATTACTAAGATCACCGTCTTCCCCCCGGCGGTGCCGGCCGAGATTGCGCCCGCGATTCGAGCAGTCGCGATCGTCGGGGTCGTCGGCGTCGTCTCCGGAGTTATTGCGGCCACCTGCGGCGGTTATTGGCTATCGAACTTCACCCAGGCTTACTGCATGGTCATGTCCGTGCTCGGCTGTGCGCTGCTTTATGGGCAACTCGGCCTGGTATCGCTTTGCCAATGGGCGCTGGTTGGCGTCGGTGGCTGGGTGAGCCTGCGCGTCTATCACTATATTCATCCGCCGTTCTTCGTCACCATTCTGGCGGGCGGCGTCGGCGCGTCGATGATTGGTATGATCTGGGGCCTGCCGGCGCTCCGCATGCGCGGGCTTTATCTGGCGCTGGTCACGCTGATGCTCGCCGCCGCTTTTCAAACTCTGGTCTTCGTGATCAGCTTTCCGGTGGGTGGTCCGGGATTTCTGGGCCAGGTCGGCGCCAGCGGCAACGACCGCATCAACATGGCGCGCCCAATCTTTGCTTCAAGCGACACCGCCTATTTTCTGTTCGTTGCCGTCGTGACGGTGCTCTGCATTTTTCTGGTCGAGGCGCACCGGCGTACTAAACCGGGACGGGCTTGGGCCTTGATCCGCAAGAGCGAGCAAATGGCGGTCGCGTCCGGAGTCAGGATCGTTTTCTACAAAGCGTGGGCATTTGCGCTCTCGGGATTTGTCGCCGGCATCGCCGGGGCGTTGCTGGCCGGACTGTTTGGCCAACTCGACGCTTCGGCCTTCCCGACGACGAACTCCATCGTAATTTTTATCGGCACGTTGTTGGGCGGATACGACGTCTGGCTCGGCGCCTTTTTGGGCGGACTTTTAACGCGCTTTATTCCGGCGCTGCTGATCGATCTCAACGTCAATACCAATGTAGGCTTCATGATCTTCGGCGCGGCTTTGCTGTTCGCCCTGCGTGATCCGCTTGGCCTCGGTGGCCAACTGACGATTTTGGCCGAGCGGATCTACGACAAATTCCAGGCGCATCGGGCGCCATGATCAAGATCGACGCGCTCACGGTGCAATTCGGCGGCATCACGCCACTTGATGCGCTCGATGCCGAATTCGTCGCGCCGATCTGCGGACTCATCGGACCCAACGGCGCAGGCAAGACGACTCTGGTGAACGTGCTCTCCGGTTTTGTAACTCCTGTTGCGGGGACGATACTGTTGAACGACACCTTGTTGCTGCCGCTGTCGCCACGCCATCGCGTCGGCATTGGGCTCCGTCGAACCTTTCAGCAGGAACTTGTCGTCGACGAATTGACGGCAATGGAAAACATCCAGGCGATCGCCGATCACGTCTCGGCTGACCGCACCAGCGCCCGACGGGAGGTCGACGCAGCTATCAATTTTGTTGGTCTCAGCGAACGGCGCAACACGCGCGGCCGTCAGCTCAATTTGTTCGAACGCCGCATGGTCGAGATCGCCAAGACCCTGATCGGCCGGCCCAAGGTCATTCTTATGGACGAGCCGGGGGCAGGCCTCAACGAGTCCGAAACCGAGCGGCTCCGCCGGCTGCTGGTGGAAATTCCTCGCGCATTCGCTTGCCAGCTCGTGCTCATTGACCATGACGCCGATCTCATTGCCTCGGTTTGCGCAGAGACGCTGGTCCTGGATTTCGGCAAACGTCTCGCCATGGGCCAGACCCGCGCAGTGCTCGACGATCCCATTGTGCGCCGTGCTTATCTGGGACGTGAGTAATCGATGACACGTCAAGAACTCACGGTTCGCAATCTGTTCGTCGCGCGCGGCGGCCGTCCCGTCCTGCGCGATGTCTCAATCAGCGTGCCACCTGGGGAAATCACGGCGCTGTTGGGCGCCAACGGTGCCGGTAAATCGACACTCGTGCTCACCATCGCGGGCGCCTTGCCAGCGTTGCGCGGCGATATTTCCTGTGATGGCACGCCACTACTCGGGCAATCGCCCGATGCGGTGCGGCGGCAGGGCGTCGCTCTGGTGCTCGAGGGCCATCCCGTTCTGATCGGGCTTTCGGTCCGCGACAATCTCGCTGCCGCGGCACTGATGCACACACGGCAGGAAGCCGATCGGGAAATCGAGGCCGCGCTGGAAATTTTCCCGGAATTGCGCAATCGGCTCTCGATCCCGGCGCAGCTTTTGTCCGGCGGTCAGAAGCAAATGGTAGTGATCGCGCAGGCGATGATTTCGCGGCCGCGCTATCTCCTGATCGACGAACTGTCGTTCGGCCTTGCGCCCGCTGTCGTCAGCCGCCTCGCCGAGACGATTCAGATCATCGCCGCTCGCGGCGTCGGTATTCTGCTGATTGAACAGTTCACCACCCTGGCGCTGAGTTTGACCAAGCGTGCCTATGTGATGGAGCGGGGCGCTGTGGCGTTCGCCGGCAGCTCTGAGGAGTTGCGGCGGCACCCCGAAATCCTGCATGGCGCCTATCTGGCGTCAGGCCAAGCCGCGGCGGCGGGGCACAGCTAGACTCTGTCTTGCGCAAATTCCTCGGAAAAAACACCGAGGACTTTCATGGTCTCAGCGACCACGAAAATCCTCGGGCACTTGCACGCGCGTTTTAGGACGCGGCGCCGCGACTATTCGGGTGGAACCTGGTCCTTGATCGCGATCCCGAGCTTCTTTTCCAGGGCCTCAATATTGGCGAGACCCGGATCCAGATCAGGCATGCAGCCTTCCACGGTTTTCCACTTGCCATCGTGGATCGTCACAGTGCGCGTCACGTGATTGGCGTTGTGTTCAGTCGCCCCCGGACCGCCCCAATACCACGGCATGCAGAGAATATCCGTATCATAGGGCTTCATGTTCTGGATCGCCGCCGTCACCGTGTTGCGGTTGACGTCGTCCGGATTCTTGATTGAGAGCATGGCGTTGACCGCAATGCGTCCGGCAATGTAGCCGGCTTGCGAGAAGCTGTCCCGCAATGACTTGCCGCCGTATGCGTCCATCACCGCGGCCCAGTTTTGATTGTCCTTGCCCTTGGAGTTGAGCGGCGCCAGTTCCGCATTCACCCACAAACGATCGTTCCAGTATTTGGCGTCGATCGCCTTCGGGATACGGACCGTGTAATAAGAGGTCGGCACCGTCCATTTCATCTTGGCCGCGCCGTCCTGTTGTTCAGCCGCGTCGAGGATGCGGGCGCCGGTATCGTCGGTTCCGTAAACCATGATGGCTTCGTCACCGGTCGCAAGGAATTGCAGCACCAGCGAATTGTAGTCCGGGGAGACCGGGTCAGAGTAAATACTGTTCACCTTGACGCCGTACTTCTTGCCCCACTCCTCCAGCCCGTTGCAGCTATAGTCGGAGCCGGGGAATTTCGGAATCGAACAGACGAGACTCTTCGCTCCGAGCTTGCGGCGAGCATAGTCGGCGCCGCCGATGCCGCTTTGCCGCGGGCCGGCATTGATTTCCGCGATGTTCTTCGACTGATAGCATTGCGACGGAATGCCAAGGCCGATCTCGAGGACATTTTCTTTGAGGTAGTAGTTGGCGTTGGGGATGCACTCGATGAAACTGGTGCTCCCGATCAGCACGTAGACGCCCTCATCGCCGACCAACTTTTTGGCGGCCTGCGCAGCGACGTCGAGTTGGCTTTGATCGTCTTCGTCGTGATAGACGATCGGCCGACCGTGAATCCCACCGTTATCGTTCACGCAATCGAAATAGGCTTTCGCTGCCTCATCGGCCTCCTTGAAGCTGCCGATGCCACTCATCGACGTCACGGCGCCGATCGGAATCGGCTTACCGGTAGCCTTCTTTCCAGTGTTTTCGCCGCAATCCGGCTTTGCGAACGCCGGTGCCGCACCAAGCCAGAGCCCAAGCATGAGTACTCCAGCCAAAAGCACAAAAATTCGCTTCATTTGCTTCCTCCCTGGTTCGTTTTTTGGGCCGACTTTTTAGTCTGTTTTTTTAGTCTGTTTTTTGGTCTGCTTGATGCGCCATTTTTGGCGATACATCACGACCCCAAGTTGCGATTTTACGTACGCAAGCGGCGCGCGGTCAATCAATGTCTTTCAATCGGTGTCCTTTGCGGTGACGTGGGCGGCGTTCCAAGTTATTGCGTTCTTGTTCATCGTTGCCCTGCCCACCAGCACAGACCGCGTGCGCCAGCGCTCTTGCGACGGCCGTTCGCTTGAAGACGTCTGGCGCTATCAGATTCAGAAGTTGAAATGCCGGATCGGCAATCCGAGATGCGCGCGACCGACCGGCGCCCAGAAATTCTCGAACAGTGACGAAGGGTGTACGCGGTACATCTGGGCGTCACGGAAGTAGCGCTCCATGCGGCTGCCTTTGCGTGTCACTGACGTCCCGGCGTTCTTGAATAAGAGCTCGACCGCATCGCACGCCATGCGACCGGCCTGTTGCATCATCGCCCACAGCCGCAGGTTCTGCTCCACGGTGATCGGCGTGCCATCGGCCGCCCAGCGCTGGCACATTTCCATGTAGACCTCGCAACCGCGGATCATCAGATTCTCGGCCGCATCCGTCAGCACTGTCGCCTGCCCCAGCGCGCGTTGAAAGTCCTCGTGCTCGGCGCGTGGGACGAACGGTGGAAAGGTAGTCTTCTTCTTGCGGATGATGTCTTCGTATTCGTCGAGGGCTGCCTTGGCCGCGCCAGTGACCGTCGTGACCAGGGATATGTGATAGGGCCCTGACACACGCCCGAGATACATCGGGTTGCCGTGAAGCCGCGTTCCCGGCGTGCCGTCGCGCATATCTTCTGGGCGGGTGAACATCGCTTGCATGGGCACGGCATGATGCGCCGGAACGAAGACGTCCTTGATCTCGACGCTATTCGAACCGCTGGCGCGCATGCCGAGCGTTTGATCGCCACCCCAGTCGTCGAGGATGTGCAGCTTGTCGCGCGGCACCGCCACACAGAAAATCTCCGGCGGCCCGCTCGCGACCGGCAGTCGGGCGCCACAAACGAGATGGGTCGAGTAAGGTATGCCGGAGCAGAAATCCCACAGACCGCTGAGCCGGTAGCCCCCTTCGACCGGCGTGAGCGCGCCGCTTGGCGGCACGCGATGTGGCGCGGCAAAGTGACCGTCGGCGCCGAACAATTCGCGCTGCGCCTGCTCGGACCAATGCGAGGCTATGAGGAACGGATGAGAGGCGCAGAGGGTAAGACACCAGCCGGCTGACGGATGGCCGTGTGAGATTTCGAGCATGGCCCGATAAAAAGTCGGGATATCGAACTCATAGCCGCCGAACATGCGCGGCTGTACCGCTCGATAGAGACCGGCTTTTAGGAACGCTTGATGTAGCTCCGGCGAGTAAGAGCCTCGTTCGTCATTCTCCACCTGCTGCTGACGCAGCAGCGGCTTGAGGGCCGCTGCGCGTGCGATCAATTCTTGCGGCGTGAGATCAGGTTCCGGCACCGGCACCATGGTCCGCACGGCTCGCCTATTTGTGAAAGCTACCGTCATCCGTCTTTCCCGCATTCGGCAGCGATGAAATACGTCCGCAGCATAGCGGCATTCCAGAGCGAAGGTCGATCCAAAGGCTCGTCGAGATGGGGCGAACGTCCAAGACAATACCACTACTCCATGCTAGCTTTCGCCGCCCAACCAAGGGAGGAAAACATGCACAAGTTGGCATTAGGGGCTGTGGTTATGGCGTTTGGCGCGTTGAGCGCATCTGCCGCTCACGCGCAAATGAAGGTGACCAGCGACGACATCAAGAATGGCGCCGTCGGCACCAAGGCCATGGAGGCGAACGTCTTCGGCTGCGACGGCAGCAATGCTTCACCATCGTTGAAATGGACCGGGGCGCCGGAAGGCACCAAGAGCTTCGCGATCAATCTTTACGATCCAGATGCACCGACCGGCAGCGGCTTCTGGCATTGGGTCGTGTTCAACATTCCGGTGTCGACGACGTCGATCCCAAAGAACGCCGGCGACGTGAAAGCCAAGTTGATGCCCGAGGGGGCTGTCCAGAGCCGGACCGATTACGGCGCTGACGGTTATGGCGGTATGTGCCCTCCAAAAGGAGACAAGCCGCATCATTACACCTTGACGGTTTACGCGGTCGATGAAGACAAGCTGCAGTTCGCGAAGGACGATATGGTGTCGGCTGCGGTAGTCGGCTTTGAGCTGCATTTCCACTCAAAGGCCAAAGCGGCGATTCACTGGACTTACGGCCGTCCTAAGTAATTGGCGCTTTTCCTGAAGCAAATACGGGGCGGCTCTTAGGCCGCCCCTTTTTTTGACTGCAGTCCGGCCGACGCACGATAAGCGCCCGGACTCGCGCCCATGATGCGCGCAAATCGGCGATTGAACGTCGATAGGTCGTTGAAGCCGGCTGCAAACGCGATGGCGGAAATGCTGTCGGCCGTACGGCGTAGGCGCACCGCGGCGCGGTGAAGGCGCGTATGCAGGATGTACTGGTGCGGCGTCATCCCGACGACCGCACGGAAGGTCCGCAAGAAATGATATGGGCTCATAGCAGCTACGCCGGCGAGGCCGGCGAGCGCGAGTGGCTCGTGCGCGTCGCGTTCGATCCGATGCAGCGCCGCGCTGATCCGCCGCTCATCGGATCGGCTTGGCGGCGCCGGCCTGCGGGCCGGTCCGGCGAGCGTCGCGACGACCGCTCCGGCAAGGCGGTGCGCAATTTCTTCAAGCTCCGCAGTATCGCCGTCGTCCCGCGCCGCTTCCGCCGCCGCGACGATCGGCAATAAATCCGATAGCGGCGGCAGGCGCGGCACCCCGAACGCGACCTGCCGCGCGCCAGGCACGGCGGCCACAACGTCTTCCAGAAACTCCGGCGCAAACTTGAAGGACAGGCAGCGATCGCCGGTGCTGTGGTCGTGGCTGCATTCGAACCCGTGGCAGGGACTGCCCAGCAACAGCGCGCCGGGCGCCAGCACTGCCGACCCGACCGTCGAGCGATACCGGAACGTACCGGCGGTCACGATCGCGATGCATCCGACATCGTGTTCTTCCCGCACTGTCCGGTCGCGCGGTCCGGCGCTGCAGATCACGTCCTGTGCGCGCCAGCCGGAGCCCGATGCCAAAACTCGTGAAGTGAGCGCCATGGCGAAGATTAGCAATTTTTCCCAAGCGGCAGCGAATCCCGCCGGCTATCTCCAACAATCATACGACCCAATGAGTGTTCCGACTATGACAGCCGACACCTTCATCGAAGCCCTTTCCGGCACGGCCGCTGCGGCGGACCGCGCCGATAAAATGAAGCTTTACGCCTGGCTGATCGGGCGCTGGACAATGGACGCTACCGTTTACCGCGACGACGGGACTCAGCATCAAGGTCCGGGCAAGATTTACTTTGCGTGGGTGCTGGAAGGCCGCGCGATCCAGGACGTCTGGATTTTACCGGGTGTCTTCTACGGCACGACACTGCGCGTCTACGACCCAGGCATCGATGCCTGGCACATCCTCTGGAGCGATCCGATGCGGCAAGTCTATACGCGCCAGATCGGGCGCGCCCATGGCGACAACATCGTCCAGCTCGGCAACAACGATGCCGGCGCGCCGGTTCGCTGGAGTTTCACAGCCATCAAGCCCGACGCGTTCCGATGGACCGGCGAACGCTCACGCGACGACGGCAACACCTGGCAGATGCAGGCTGAGTTCCATGCCAGGCGCGCGCAGTAACTTCAACAACCTAACCTCTCGGGAGTAAATGCGATGATCGACCACATTTCCATTGGTGTCCGCGACATTGCCAAGTCAAAGCAGTTCTACGACGCGGCGCTGAAGCCGCTTGGCTATCAGTGTCTCAGCAAAGGCGAAGGATCGCTCGGCTATGGAGCAGAGGCGGTCGCGCTGTGGATCAGTGCCGTGGAAAATCCGGTCCCGCCCGACATGAAATCGGGCCTGCATTTCTGCTTCACCGCTCCGAACCGCCGCAGCGTCGATGCATTCCACGCCGCGGCGCTCAAGGCCGGTGGCCGTAACAATGGCGAGCCGGGATTGCGCGACGATTACGGCCCGAACTACTACGCCGCCTTTGTTGTCGATCCGGACGGATACCGGATTGAGGCTCACGCGGGCTAAGCGGCGCGTGCGCGCTACTGCGCGGGTGAAAACGCCGCCGGGAGCATGAACACGCTTTCCTGATGGACCAGGTATGGCAGGATCGACGGTACGAATGCCTGCCATTGCGGATCCTTGCCGAGCTTGCTGCGCTGCTGCGTACGATGCGCGAAATCTTCGTAGGCCCACAGGAAAACAACCGAGTTCAAGACTCCCGATTCCTTGGTCCAGCAACCAATGAGCTTGGCGTAGCGACTGATGATCGTGAGCCCGTTCTCTTGATAAATCTTCAAAAACTCGGGCGCCTTGCCGGCGTGCAACTGATAGGTTCGCAGTTCGTAAATCACTGACCTTGCTCTCCTGTTTGTAAACTGATTGGAAACGTAGCGGCGGGACGAACCTGCGGCAACGCAGTTATTGCCGTTACGCCGCCAACTGATGTATCCATGGCGAGGCCGCAGAAACGGCAAAGCGCTCGTTTCGCTGTGGACCACGAGAAAAAATCGCTGTTTCGTACCGCAGCCCCCGGGGCGAACGGAGCTATGCCGTGACCAGGTTTCAACTACTCAGCCGCCGATCGTTTCTGAAATCGTCCGTCGGCAGCCTTGCTGCAACAACGTCGCTTGCGGGATACCGCCGCGCCGCGGCCAAGGAGCCGATTCATTTTGCGACCTGGTCGGCTGCGGTCGATACCGTCAAAAGCCATCTTGCCGCGTTTGAGGCCAAGACCGGGATCGCGGTCGAATACGCGAACACGCCTTGGGCGCAATATCGCGAAAGCCTCATCACCAAGTTTGTCGGCGGGGCGCCGATCGATACGCTTTGGGTGTCGGACAGCTGGCTGCCGGAATGGGCCGAAGCTGGTTGGATCGTACCGATCGATCAGTACAAGGACCTGACCAAGTACAATGCCGACGTCGAGCAGTTCTGCGTCAATTCAATGAGCTATAAAGGCAAGCAATACGGCATTACCTATTACGACGACTTCATGGCGTTCATCGTCAACGACGACATGCTGCGAAAGGCTGGCATTTCCACTGCACCGGCAACCTGGTCGGACGTGAGCGAACAGGCCAGGGCGATCAAGGCCAAGGGGCTCAGCGAGTACCCGATCCTCATCGGCATGGCGCAGGAAACCTGGCTCATCGAGTTTATGTCTGCACTGGTGTTTTCACACGGCGGCCGCTTCACCGACGACAAGGGCAACGCGGTTATGCAGCAGCCGAACGGCGGCGCCGCAGCCGCGCTCACCTGGCTGGTCGACCGGGTGCAAAAGGACAAGACGCTGTCAGCTTCATGTGTCGAGACCGGTGAGCTCGCGGCGCTCAAGAGCTTTTCGGCCGGACAGCACGCGTTTGCCCTGCTCCCAAAATATCGCCTGCGCACGCTCAACGATCCCAAGCAGAGTCAGATTGCCGGCAACGCCAAACTGGCCCTGATGCCAAAAGGGGAGAATGGATCGCACGCGACCGTCGGCTGGATGCGGTTTTACGGAATGACGCCGCGTGCCCAAGCCGACGCAGAACGCGCCGCCGAGACCGTAAAGCTGATGGAATGGTTCGGCGGGAAGGCCGATGGCGAATACAAGTTTCAGAAGCTGCTGTTCAAGGACGTGGGCGCCGGATTTGGCGTCAAGTCGCTGTTCCAGGACCCTGAAATGCGTGCGGCCTATGCCGCGTACAGCGACGTCGACCTGATTGGCGAACAGCAGAACCTGGCGCGCAAGAAAGACGTCGTAACGCCCTGGTTCGGGGAATGGCAGGATGCCAACGGCGCGGCTTGGCAGCAGGCGCTGCTCGGCAAGGCATCGGCGGTTGACGCCTTGAGCAATTCCGCGGCCAAGTGGACGGCGCTCAAGAAACAGAGCTAATTTACCCGGACGCGGCAACTCCACGTCTGCTTTTACGCTCTCCGCCGCGCGGGGCTATCATGAGCGCGAGTGTGAGTGTTGTAGTCCGCCGTCCGTTGGCAGCGATCCGCCTGTCTTACGACGATCGGAACGCGCTCCTTTTCATTGCGCCGCTAGCCATTGTGCTGTTCGCCGTCGCTGTTTTTCCGATCGTCTACTCGTTCTACATCAGCCTGTTCGACTTGAAGCTGACTCGGCCGCGGCGCACGCCGTTTGTCTTCTTCGATAATTATCTCAGCGTCCTCAGCGATCCCCAGTTTTGGGCCGCCGTCGAGCGCACGATCTTGTTTACGCTAATGTCGGTCGTCGCGATCGCCATCATCGCGCTGCTGGTCGCGTTGCTGCTCAACGAAGACTTCCGCGGCCGGCGATTGCTCGGCGCCGTGCTGCTTGTGCCATGGGCGATCCCCTATGTCGCCGATGCGCTGATGTGGAAATGGATTTATGATTCAAACTATGGCGCCCTGAACGGCCTGTTGCTCCAGCTCGGCTTCATCGACAGCTACATGGTTTGGCTCGGCGATACCCGAAAAACGCTGGCGCTGATCGCTCAGGCCTTCGTCTGGAAAGAAGTACCGCTGGCTGCGATCCTAATTTTGGTTGGCCTCAAGACCATCCCGGCCGATCTCTATGCCGCGGCAAAAGTGGACGGCGCCAATCTCGTGCAGCGCTTCTTTCATGTCACGCTGCCGGCGCTCAAGCCGAGTTTCGCGCTTGTCGTCATCTACGAAGCGATGATGGCAATCCGGCACTTCGATCTCTTTTTCATTCTGACCGAAGGCGGTCCGGCCAACGCCAGCGATGTCGTCGCCTGGCGCATCTACGTCGAGACGTTTCGCAACCTGTCGTTCGGGATCGGCGCCGCGATGTCCTATCTGCTGTCGCTCGGCACATTGGCGCTGGCGTACATCGTCATTCGCACTTTAGCGCGGCGGATCTGACATGCCGCGGCGGCTTTTTCTATTCGCGGCATCCGTGGTGTTTCTCGTCTATGCGCTCTCGCCAATCGTGTGGCTGGTTTCCTCTTCGTTGCAGAATGAGCGCGAGATCGTTTCGAAGCCGCCGCACTGGATTCCGCGCGAATTGACCCTCGCGAACTTTGCCGCCATCTTTCAGGCCCGCGACAAGGCCGTCACCTACGAAACGCGCCGCGCCGCCGACCCGGCGAGTGGCGGCTTTATTCCGTCCAGCGCCGGCAATCTCGTTCCGGCAATGGAAAACAGCCTTATTGTCGCTGCCGCCGTCGTGGCCCTGAACCTGCTGATCGGTGTTCCGGCGGCCTATGCCATGGCCAAGATCCGCTTCCGCGGCCGGCAAGCCTCGATTTACGCCATTCTGACGACGCGGGTCATTCCCGATATTGCGCTTGTCGTTCCGTTCTTTCTGTTCATCCGGCAATTGGGATTGCTCGACAGCCTTTGGTCGCTGATCATCACCTATCTTGCGGTCACCGTGCCGTTTTCGGTTTTTATTCTGGTCAGCTATTTCGAGTCCCTCCCCGATGAACTTGACAAGGCTGCCCGGGTCGATGGCTGTTCGCGGTGGCAGACTTTGACGATGATCTTTCTGCCTCTGGCGCTGCCTTCGATCGTCGCCGTCATTCTGTTTGCCTTCCTCGCCAGCTGGAACGAGTTCCTGCTGGCCCTGATGTTTACCCAAACACCGAAGTCGCAGACGCTGCCAATTATCGTTGCTTCGTTCACCTCGGACTTCACCATCAGCTTCTCTTTCATCAACGCCGCCGGTGTGCTGGCAATCATTCCGCCGGTTATCCTGGCGCTGATCTTCGAACGCTACATCATTTCCGGTCTTACCGCCGGCGCGGTCAAAGGTTGACGAGGCCGCGGTAATGGCGCGAATTCGCTTCGTGAATGTCGCCAAGCGCTATGGGGATGTGATTGCGGTTGCCAACCTCAACCTGGAGATTCGCGACCGGGAGTTTGTCGTCCTGCTCGGCCCGTCGGGCTGCGGTAAATCGACGACGCTGAACATGATTGCCGGGCTGGAGGAGATTACCAGCGGCGAGCTTTGGTTCGACGACCAGATGGTCAACGACCGCCCGCCTCATCGCCGCGACGTGGCGATGGTGTTCCAGAGCTATGCACTCTATCCGCACAAAACCGTTTACGAGAACATCGCATTCGGGCTGCGGATGCGAAGAGTATCGGGCGCCGAAGTTGACCGCCGGGTCCGTGACGCCGCTGCCAAGCTTGCAATCACCCGCCTGCTGCAACGGCGGCCAAGCCAACTGTCCGGCGGCCAGCGACAACGCGTAGCCCTCGGCCGCGCCATGGTCCGTCAGCCGTCGGTCTTTCTCATGGACGAACCGCTGTCCAACCTCGATGCTGCGTTGCGAATTTCCACGCGCGCTGAGATCAAGCAGTTACACACCCAGATGCAGACCACATTTGTTTATGTGACGCACGATCAAGCCGAGGCGTTGACCTTGGCGGATCGCATCGTGGTTATGAACGACGGCGTCGTGCAGCAAGTCGGCACACCGGACGAAATCTATGAACAGCCCGCAAATATGTTCGTGGCCTCATTCCTGGGCAATCCGCCGATCAATTACCTCAAGGGCGAACTGGTGCGGAGCGGCGAGGAATTGCATTTCCGGCACGGCGAATTAGACCTGCTGGTGCCGGGTGATTTGGCGTCCCGGCTGGCGGCATTCGCGACCCGCAGGGTCTGCGTCGGCCTGCGCGCCGAAGATGTCACTGAGCGCGGTGCCATGCCGCCGGGACAGACGATCCGGGGCCGCGTGACATCGGTGCTCCCGATTGGCTCGGATCAGTTCCTCGGGATGGAGCTTGAAGGCAATGAATTGTTCTTCCGGGTCGGCAAGGATTTGCACCATACCGCAGGCGAAGCCATTGCGTTGGCGGTCGACGTGAAGCGCCTGCACGTGTTTGATCCGGAGAGCGGTCAAACCCTGCTCCGTTGAATGCTGAAAGAGTTGCCCACGTGAAGCCGGCGTCATTCGAATATCATCGGCCGCAAAGCCTCGCCGAAGTTTTCGACTGCTTCGATCAGCTCGAAGGAGACGTGAGGCTTCTCGCCGGCGGCCAGAGTTTGGTGCCGATGCTCAATCTGCGGCTGGCGCGGCCGGACCACTTGATCGACGTGAACGACCTCGCGGAGCTCGATTATGTCCGCGAGACCGACACCGCCATTGAAATCGGAGGATTGACCCGGCATCATCGCGTGGCAACCGACCCGCAGATCAAAGCCATACTGCCGATACTCGCCGCGGCTGCGAAATCAATCGGCCATTACGCCATACGCCAGCGTGGAACGCTGGGCGGCAGCCTGGTGCATGCCGATCCTGCCGCGCAACTTCCGTTGCTGGCCGTCCTGTTCGATGCTGAACTCACCTGCGTTTCTCGCGGCAGGCAGCGAACCGTCCGCAGCCGCGAGTTCTTCAAGTCGCTGATGACCACCGCGCTTGATGCGAACGAGATGCTCGTCAGCACGCGGTTCTCGAAACTCCAGCCGGGAACGGGTTGGGGATTCGAATTGTTTAGCCGACGCCAAGGCGATTTCGCCATCGTCGCAGCGGCGGCACTGCTCGGCATGGACGGGCATGGCCGGGCCTACGATCTACGGCTGGCGCTTGGCGGCGTGTCACCTATTCCAATCCGTTTTGATTCCGTAACGGAGGCATTTCTCGGCCAGCGCCCGGACGAGACTTGGCTGCAGGCCATAAGCGCGGCTATCGCGCAAAACTGCGCCGTCGAGGATGACGAAAACATACCGGCTGCGTTCCGGAAGGAACTCGCGCAGGCGTTGACCCACCGGGCCCTCTCGGCAGCGATCGGGCGTACGCGCAAGGCCGCCGATTGATGGCGACGAGCACAACCACACTCGAAGTCAATGGGCGGTCGCACGACATTCCGCTCGAACCGCGCCGCCTGCTGTCGGACGTGCTGCGCGAGACACTGGGGCTGACTGGCACCCACGTCGGCTGCGAACACGGCGTTTGCGGCGCCTGCACCGTGCTGGTGGATGGACGGCCGGCGCGCTCTTGCCTCCTGTTCGCAATCCAGATGGAAGGCCATGCGATCACGACCATTGAGGCGGTCGCCAAGGACGGCCATTACAGCCCGTTCCAGCAGGCGCTGCATGAAGAGCACGGCCTGCAATGCGGATTTTGCACGCCGGGCATCATCATGACGATCGAGGCGTTTCTGAAGGAAAACACGGATCCAAGCGACGCGGAAATTCGCGAAGCCCTGTCCGGCAATCTCTGCCGCTGCACCGGCTACCAGAACATCGTTGCCGCCGTCCGCAAAGCCGCAGCTATACGGAACGGCCAATCATGAGCGGCACGTCGGGATCGAAATTCCGGCAGATCGGGCGGCCGCTGCTGCGCAAGGAAGATTACCGGCTGCTCACCGGACAGGCCCGCTACGTCGACGACATCGCCGTGCCAGGCGCCCTGCACGCGCACTTCGTGCGCTCGCCGCACGCCCACGCCCGCATCCGCGCGATCACGGCCGATCGGGCCCGCGCGATGCCCGGCGTGGTCGCCGTGATCACCGGTCGCGATGTGCTGCAGTGGACTACCACGATGCGGATGGCGCCGCCGATCGAAGGACTCCAACCGACCGAAATCACCACACTGCCGGTCGACAAAGTCCGTTTCCAGGGCGACCCGGTGGTCTGCGTTGTCGCCATCGATCGCTATCTGGCAGAAGACGCGGCCGAGGCGATCGAGATCGACTATGACGTCCTGCCGCACGTGCTCAATTTCGCCGATGCCGTTCGGGAGACGGCTCCGCTGGTCGACGAAAGCCTGTCGAGCAATCTGGCCTCGCACCAATCTTTCCAGAAAGGCGAGGTACGGGCGCGCATGCAGGTGGCGCACGCGGTCGTGGAAGCCGCCTTCTCGCAGCATCGGCAAACTCACTTGCCGATCGAGACGCGAGGCTGTCTCGCGATCTGGGATCGCGGCCGCGAGCATCTGACCTTCCATGTCGGAACTCAGGTACCGCATCCACTGCGCACCCAGCTTGCGGCACGACTGCGGCTGTCGGAGTTGCAGGTTACGGTCATTTCTGCCGACGCCGGCGGCGGGTTCGGCCAGAAGATCGCTCTTTACCGCGAGGAGCTTACGGTCGCCGCGCTGGCGCGGCACCTGGGTCAGCCGGTGCGCTGGCGAGAGGACCGGCTGGAGAATCTCCAGGCCGCAAGCCACGCCCGAGAGCAGGCCTGCCGGGTGCGGGCCGGCGTCGATCGTGACGGGCGTATCCTGGCGCTCGATTTGACCATCGAAGAGGACTTCGGCGCGTACTGCTTCTATCCCGCCAATTACCTCGCGCGGGTCGTCGCGATGATCCTGACCGGCCCTTATCGAGTTCGAGAACTATGCGTTCGACGTGAAAGTCGCGCTGACCAACAAATGCGGCGCCGGGCCGATGCGCGCGCCGATGTCGATCACCAGCTGGGTGATGGAAGGCACCATCGACGCCATTGCCCGAAAGCTCGATCTCGACCCGCTCGACGTGCGCCGCGCCAATGCTCTGCGCCACCAGGATCTGCCCTACACGATGGCGACGGGCGAAGTGCTCGAGGACATCACCCCCGCGGAGACGCTCGAGGCCGCGGTCGCCGCCGCCGACTATCGCGTGTTTCGCAAGCGGCAGGCGGATGAGCGCACCAAACAGAAATTTCTTGGCCTCGGGATTTGCACGGTCGTTGAATCCACGACCTACGGTTCGCGCTTCTACAAGTCGGCCGGCATTCCCGGCTCCGGGCATGAGGCGGCATGGGTGCGCATTGAGCCGTCGGGCGCGGTGAATGCTTCCGTCGGCCTCATGGAGACTGGTCAGGGCTATGAGACTGCGCTCGCCCAGGCCGTGGCCGACGGCCTCGGCGTCGATGCTGGTGCGGTTCGCATGCAACTTGGCAATACAGACGTAGCGCCTTACGGGATGGGAAGTCGGGGCGCACGCGGCGCCACGGCCGGCGGCGGCGCGCTTTATTTGTGTGCGGGCAAGGCGCGTGAACGAGTTCTCGCCATTGCCACGGCGATGTTGCAGCTCAACAGCCCCGCGGAGCTGCGCATGGTCGACGGCATAATCGAGCGTAGGATTGAGGGAAAATGGACCGACACCGGCGTGACGCTCGGCAGCGTCGCGCGCACGGCCTATCTCGATCCGGGTGCTTTGCCTGAAGGCGTACCGCCCGGCCTCGATTTTTCGCTGAGCTACGATCCGCCGCCGATGACCTATTCGAATTCGACGCACGTTTGTGTTGTTGAAGTGCACATCGATACCGGCCGGATCAGCATTGAACGATATCTGGTCGCTGAAGATTGCGGCACCGCGCTCAATCCAATTCTGATGCGCGGACAGCAGCAGGGCGCGATCGCCATGGGCTTAAGCGGCGCCATCTTCGAGCAGGTCCAATATCATCCGGAAACCGGGCAAAACCTGACCAGCACGCTCGCCGACTATCTGGTGGCGACCGCGTGCGAACTGCCGGATTTCGAAATCGTCCCAATGCACACGCCGAACCGCCGAACCCCGGCAGGCATCAAGGGCATGGCGGAGGGCGGCGTTATGGGCGCCATCGGCGCAGTCACTAATGCGGTCAACGATGCCTTGGCGCCGTTCAACGTGATCGTCGAGCGGCAGCCGCTATCGCCGCAAACCATCCGCGAGCTGCTGCGTGGCGCAAGCTCGCCTGCGTCTAGCCTTCCTCCGAAGGAATAAAGCGCTGCTGCGTCTGGATTTCCTTGATGTTACTCGGCCGGTCGAATGGCGGCGGTAGCGGGTCCCCGGCTTTGCGGGGCCGCCCAAGCGCACGGAACCAGTCTTCAAGACCGGGCGGACTGATGAACCAGATCAGCCGCATCTGATCCGGCCCGGTGTTGGTGACCTTGTGCTGGAGGCCGCGGCCGATCAGCATCATGGTCTCTTCGCGGACGTCATAGGTCTTGCCGTCGATCTCAGCCGTCCCGGTGCCGCGAAAGCAGAACAGAATTTCGTGACTGCGTTCGTGGCCGTGCCGGCGAATGTGAGCGCCCGGCTCCAGCACCTGAATTCCGATCGAGAAATTGTCGTAAGGCGACGTGTAGGGGCTGAATTTGTTGACGACATAGCCGCGGGACGGCAGCGGCTGCCAGAACGACTCGCCGTCGTCCGGTCCGAGTACGATTGCGGTTCCCTTGGTGAAGCTATTCATGGGCAAACTCCCTAGCTCTTGTGCTTCGCACCGCGCGAAACGCGAATATCCGTCACCGCCTGCGGCGCCGCCGTTCCCTCGTAACCATAGGTCGCCATGAAATCTTCAGCGATCTGGTGCAGTTCGTCCCAAGGCGCGTTGATGAAATTATAATTGCGGACGGCGAAAGCGGGGCCGACGAAAAATTTCTCGTAAGAAGTCGCGCGGCTGGCGTGATCGGAGCCGATCAGATCCCACGCCAGCTTGAAAAGCTTCATGCGGGCGACAGCACTTTGCTCGCCGGCCGCCCAATAGGTCCCGAACATCTCGCCAAGCTCAGGATCGTCCAGCACCTCGATGCTCGCCGGGAATTGGAACTGCCCGCCGCCCATCAGCTCGCGCACAATATCGATCACCATTGAATGGTTCTCCATCGCCCAATTGATCGCGGCGTAGAGATAGCGGCGGTTATAAACAACGAAGCCGTGATCGACATGTAGATAGGACTCGATTTGCCCGTCGATCATCGCGTTGTAACCGGCCTCCATGGCGGCCAACCGTCCAAGCGTGTCGCGCACTGCCGGAATATCGCGGGCGCCTGTCGCGCGCGCCAACAGGCTCGCGATCGCGACCATGAACCGCAACTTGGCGCCAAACCGCACGTTACATTGATGATTGGCCATCACGTGCGACGGCGTCTGGATGTAGATATTCCGGCTCAGCGCGGCATTGTCGTGCACGATCACCTTTTCCCACGGCACTTTGACGTCCTGAAACACCAGCATGCAGTCGGATTCGTCAAAATGATAAGTCAGTGGACTGTCGAACTCGACGGTGTCGGCACGATTGAACGGACGCCGCGACCACAGCGATAGGCCGGAAAGATTGAGCGGTATGACGCAGGTGATCGATTCTTTGAGCTGATCGGGCGCGAGCGGCATGACGTTGCCGATCAGCACCTCGTGCGCATAGGCGGCGCCGCTGGCCAGCATCTTCATGCCGTTAAGGGTGACGCCGTTGTCGTCTTCCGCCGTCACGCGCAGGGCCGGCTGCTGGATTCCTTGCGCCTGGTAATACTCCTTGTTGCGGGCCGCCGGCGGCGGCAGGAGCGCGTAAGTGGTAAAGATGTCGTCGCGCCGCATGTGTTCGTAGATCTTCAGCAGGTTAGTGCGGTTGCCGCCCGGCTCGGCGTCGAATACTTCGGGCTTCATCGACAGGCCAGTGATGTTGCCGGCGATCGCATCCGGCGTCCGGCCCATCAGCCCGAAGCAGAATTCGGCGATCTTTCGATGCGCGCGGGTCCGCCGCCGCAGATCATCTTGCGAGCGCGGTTGCAGGTAATACGTATTGTAGCGGCCGCCGGCGTCCTCGAACGTCATGAGATCGCGGAGCGCCGGATCGCCTTTCATGTCGTAGAGCGCGGCGTAGGTCCGCGCTCCGCCGGCGAAAGCCGGATGCCGGGTCTGATCGGCGATGCGCTCGCGGCCGACATAAAGCGTGCGGCCGTCGCGGATACTTTCCAGATATTCCTTTCCGGTCATCAACATGACGATTTGCGTTCGGTTTCGCCAAGCTTGGGATTGTCTTTATTCATTGCTCAAGCGGCGGCAATCTTTGCCGGCTTGGCGTCGTCATGGCCGTAGCTCGCCATCAAATCCTCGACGATCGTGTTAAACGCACCCCAGTCAGTCTCGCGGTAGGAGTGGTTGCGGATGATGAACGATGCACCGGCGTAAAATTTCTCGTATTGCTGATGACGGCCGGCGAATTCGGACCCGACCATGTCCCAGGCGAGCTTGAACAGCTTCATGCGGGTGAGCGCATCGGCCTGCGGCGTCTGCCAAAAGGTCTGAAAGTTTTTCGCCAGATCGGGGTCGTTCATGATCGAAATATTGGCCGGCATCTGGAATACCCCGCCGCCGCAGAGCTCGCGCAGGTCGTCGACAAACTTACTGTAATTCTGCGTGCACCATTCCAGTGCGCCATACATCATCCGCCGATTGAAACAGACGTAGCCTTCGGAACCGCCGGGCCAGGTTTCGTAAGCGTTGATCTGGCCGTTCACCATGCCTGCGATCATCGCCTCCTGCGCCGAAATGCGGCCGAGCGTCTCCCTTACCGCCGGGACTTGATCGGCGCCGGTCGCGTTCGCAATTTTGCTCGCTACTCCGAGCAGCAGCCGCATCTTAGACCAATAGCGCACATTGGATTGGTGATTACCAAAGCAATGGCTTGGCGTCTTGACGTAGATGTCGCGCGACAGCAGCGCGTCGTCATGCACAAACACCCGTTCCCACGGCACCTTGACTTCGTCGCACAGCAACATGCTGTCGCTCTCGTCGTAGCGGTAGGCGAGCGGTGAATCGACTTCGGAAATGCAGCCAAGCTCCGCCGGCTGCCGTGACCAGAGTTGCAGGCCGGGCGCGTTGCAGGGGATCGCGCAGGTGATCGCTTCTTTGCTTTGGTCAGGCGCCAGCGGGATGAGGTTGCCAATCCAGATTTCGTTGGCAAAGACGGCCCCGGTGGCAAGCATCTTCATGCCGGAAATCACGACGCCGCTGTCATCTTCGCGCACGACGCGCAAGCTTGGCACCGGGATATTCATGCGATGATAGAATTCCGGATTGCGGGCCGCCTGCGGCGGCAACACCGCATAGACCGCGTAGACGTCGTTGTCGCGGATATGACGATAGTAAGCGAGGAGATTATCGGGATGGCCGCACGGCGCTTTCAGCTCGTCGGCGCTCATCGCCATGCCGGTTACAAAAGACGAAACGTGATCCGGTGAACGGCCGAACATGCCATAGGTGAAGTCGGCGATGCGGCGGTGACCGTTCATGCGCCGCTGCAGATCCTCACGCGAGCGGGGGCGCAAGTAATAGATCGCGTGCCGCCCGCCATCCTCCTCGAACGTCATCTCGTCACGTAGCGCTGGGTCGGCCTTCATGTCGTAGAGTCCGGCGACGGTCTGGGCGGCATTGCGGAACGCCGGATGTCGGGTGACGTCGTCGACCCGTTCCGATCCGATATAGACCACACGTCCATCGCGGATTGATTCGAGGTGCTCCTTGCCGGTACGCAACATGTCAGAGAACCTCCCGCGATCAGATCGCCCACATGATGAGTTGCACGGAATGCTTTACCCTTCGGGGTAGAAGTGCACTTCCAGCAAGACGCAGCCGTTTTCAGACTTGAAGGGTCCGTGGTGCACACCGGGCGGCCGCACGGCGTAAGTGTAGCCTTCAAATTTTTCACCGCCCTTGCCCTGTTCATCATTGCCGACGATCAGGTCGCCCGAGACAAGAAACACTTCTTCCCAATACTCGTGCACGAACGGCTTGGTCGTGTAGACGCCGGGAGCAAAGCGCAGAAACCGGGTGCGGTTGCCACGCCGCGCCTTCTCATCGAGTTCGCCGGCGATGATCTTTTGCTGAATGCCGGATGGATAGCCCGGGGGCGTGTGCCAGCCCTTATCCATATCGAGGGCGTGAAATTCCTTGTGTCCCTTATGGTAACCCATCGTTCGTCTCCTAGCCTTGATCGGGCAGCGTCCGGACCCGGTAGCTGTGGGTGATTTTCCGATGCAGTACCGGATCGTCCAATTCCATTTCGAATTTCTCCGCGGGCGCAATCCCGCCGTGGACTGCGAGCGTACCGCAGAACATGGCGGTGCCCACGGGTAATTGTTCACGGTCACTGTAGAGCTTGAACAATTCGGGGAGCGGCCGCATCGCCGCAACCGGACCTTCCTGATAAAGCCGCCGCTTGCCGTCGACGCTTACATACGAGCGCAGCACGAGCGCATCCCAGTGCGGCGCCACGTCTTCCCATCGCCAGAGGTCGCGGCTTACCGGCTTGGCGCACATTTGTTTGGACAACGACACGCCGACGGCTTCGGCCTTGCGATCGGTGTGATCCGAGCCGAGACCGACAAAGGTGCCGTTGTCGAATGAATAGGCGACGCATTCAACCTCGCCGCTCGAATTTTCGCCCAGCACCTGGATGGTGTCGTCAGTCGTGAGCAATGACGCCGATACCCGGTAGAAAATCGGCGTGGTTTTTGGCCGTTTCACGCCGATCGCCTCGAGTTCGCGGATGTGCTTCTCCAGCGCAGCGACGTCGCGCCCAGTCCATCCGGCAACAACGAGTTCTCGAACGCCGCGAACATCGAGGATCTCTTCACGATGCAAGTCCGGTCCTCCATCAAGGGCGGGCAATTATAAGACCGAGGGCTCGAAACCTGTCACCGCGGTGAGATTTCACAAGCGCTTTTTCTGAGCGCGATAGCCGTTTTTGCGGCAGGGCAACGGCAACCTCTGCCATCGCTATTCCGCTGCTTCACGCCAAGACGCGAACTCGGACCCAAATTCCAGGCGATGACGCGATGTGGTCGCTCGCGCCGAGCCTCGGACCAGCGCAGCCATCGCCGCGGATGCGGCGGCAAACATCGACGGCGTGAGCATGCCGAAAAAAATGTCGTTGACCGCCCGAATCTCGGCGCTGTGACGCGCGATCAAACTGCGGCCGGCGCGCGTCAGGCTCAGCAACACCGCGCGTCCGTCTTTCGGATTGGCGCGCTTGGCGAGTAAGCCAGCCTGCGCCAGCTTGCCTGACTCGGTCGCGACAAACGCGCTGGACACATGCATGACTTTGGCGACGGCCGTCACGCCAACGCCGTGCTCGCCCTGGAATTGACCGACCGCCATCAGCAGCGAGTATTGCGGCGCGCTGATGCCCATACGATCGCCCAGATGTTCGCGCACTGTCGTCATCCGGCTCGCGATGGTGAGAAGGTCATAGACCAGTCTGCGGAAGCGGTCGTCGGTGCCCTTTTCCAGTAGAGCTGGCCGCGACACAGTGGCCGGCAGGCGAATGGTTGGGCCTTTAAACTCGGCCGCGAGCGGGTTGTTCCGCCGCCCGCGGCGTTTTTTGCCCGGCGCTTTAGAGATCGACATAGCCGGTATCTTGCAGGAGCTGGCTCTCGACCGGAATGTGCAAGCTGTCGTGCACGGTGTTGTAGAATTTCCAGAAGCCGACAACACAGGAAAGCTCGACGATCTGTGCCGGCGTCAGATGCTTTTTCAGGCGTTGCAAAAGCTCATCGGGAACGGTGGTCGGATCGGCCGACGCAGTGCGCACATAGTCGAAACAGACGCGCTCGAATTCGTCCTTTGCTTCAATGTCGCCGGTAATCAGCGCTTGCAGTTCTTCCTCGCTGACGCCCCAGCCTTCGAAATCGGCCTCGCGCGGCTTTTTCAGCATCGAGCAGCTGTGGGCGGTGCAATATGCGCAGCCATTGGTCGCGCAGGCGATGGCCGCGAGCTTGCGCTTGAGCATCTGGTCGAGCGTCGACGACGGGTCGCGCATGACGTTGCTGTTGAGCTTCCAGAGTGTCTCGGCGATCTCCGGACGATAGGCATAAAGCTTCAGCGCATTGGGCAGAAAGCCCATGCGTTTTTTGTAAGGCTCAACGACCGGCTTGAGCTTCGGCGAGAAATCCTCCTCGCGCATATACGGAATAAACGGCTGGGCCTCGACGAGCACATGCGGTTTGGGCGGCGTCACCGGCTTGTTCATCGCTTTCACTCCTGTTGATTGGCGCGCGATCTGTGTCGCGCGCTAGATAAAATCTTCGAGGCGGACTTTGCCCCAGTTGATCGGCCATGCCCGCTCGAAATCGGCGGGGTTGTGGCGCGACTTGCGCGTCGCATCGATGCCGATCTTGCCGACGGTGCGCAGCGGCGCGTGTCCCTCAAGCGGCTGCCCGGATGGATCGAATGGCGACCCGCGGGTATGCGGCACGATGATGATGTCGCGGGCCGGATCGACCCGTGTGGCGATCGCATGATAGACCTCACGCGCATCCTCGATGTTGGTATCGGGGCTGACGGCGACCACCATCTTGGTGTTGAGCCAAGGCGCCCCCATCGCCGTCATCAGCGCGTCGTTGACGAAGCCTTCGCGCGGATAGTCGAACTGCAAAATGCAGGACAACGCCGCTCCCCAGGTGGGAAAGCGCACGTCGGTGACGGTCAACCCGATCTCGGTGAGGCGGTTGTACAGCATGGCCTCGTGACACAGCCGCGGCAGTGTCTGGTGATCGGTGTCGGGCGTGGTCTGGTGATTGCGATAGATCGGCCGGTCGCCCCGCATGGTCACGGCCGTGATGATGACCTCGGGGACCTGCTCGGAATGCGGCAGGTGATACATCGACGGTGACGTCACCTCGCCGACCGGAAATTTCTCGCCGAGATGCACGTAACCTTCGACGACGATTTCGGCCTGCGCAGGGACCGTAAGATCGATGGTCTCGCATGGCACCATCTCTACGTCCCGGTCCATGATGGTGCCGACCATTTCCATCTCGCCCCACATATCCATGTGCAGGCCGGAAAAGTTGCCCATGATTTCGTAGGCCGGCGGAATACCGAACACGAAAGCGATTGGCATCCTGTCCTTCCCCATCGCCCGGTACTTGTTCATGATGATGTGCGAGTGCGGGGTGATGAAGCTGATCAGGCCGCGCCGTGGTCCGACCGCGTAAGTGCCGGCGTGGCATGAATTGTAAAAGCCCGTTTCCGGATCGCGAATGATGTTCATCGCCGTGACATAAGGCGCGGCGTCCACGTCCTTGTGACGCGGGATCGGCAGGATCGTCCAATCAGCGTCGCTGCCGGTGCGGATCACTTCTTTTACTGGCCCAGTCTTGACGTTTTTCAACCCGCGCGGCGGTTGGCGTAACCTGAACGCCAGCGTCTTTAAGTAGTTTTCCGGCGTCACCCCGAGCGCGCGGGCCTGGGAGCGGCGGTTTTTCACGAACATGTCGCTGAGGCGGAAGCCTGGCTTCTCGACGATATTCTCGAACACAATGGGCTGGTCGCTCTGCGCCGAGAGCGCGCCGATGTCGTCCAGGCGTACCGGCTTGGTGATGCGCGTGACGATGTCGCCGTTGGTCTCGAGATAGCCGCGCAGGCTCGCATCGAGCGGCTGCTCGTTCGACCGCGGTCCAGGTTTGACCGCCGCTGTGGCCGTCTCTCGCGGCATGGCGTCGCTCCAGATAACAAAGTAAGTTTATTATGCAGGTTTATTATGTCAACGGCGTTCGCCGCCTTCAGGCACCCGCACTCGCCATCGCGGCAGCGACGAGATGCGAAGTGAGGTCCGCCTGGCCGTTTATTCCATGGGTTGCAAGCAGCGCCGCAATGTTGGCCGTGACGGCGGTGTCAGGCCGGACGCGCGGCCAGGTTTCGAGGTGTGACGCGCCCCACGATTTTAGTGTCATTTGCTCGATCCGCTCGGCCTCCAGCTCTGCGGCCTTAACGGCGGTCCGCAGCGCCGCAACGGATGCGCCGGTGAGCGAAGGGGCTATTGCATACGGCTTAAGCGCTCGGCGCGCCCCGCGCAGACTGCCGACGACGGTTTTATTCCAATCGCCGGCTGCGGCGGCAGCGGCGCGTACGTCGCTCTCTTGCAAAAGAGCACGATGCACCGCGCCAACATAGGCGCAAAACAGGAGCACATTGACGTCGACGCCGTAGCGATCCTGGAGATAGAGACACTCCTCCTGGACACCGGGGACGCCGTAGACGGCCAGCGAAAATTCCCAGAAATACGACTGACCCGCAGACACGGCGGTGCTACCCGTCGCTCTCGGTCCGCCACCTTTTGACGAGCCCGACGTCGATGTCGAACAAGTCGAGGCACCGCCCGACGGTCTGATTGATGATGTCGTCGATGGTCTTGGGCCGATGATAGAAGGCCGGCACAGGCGGGACAATTACAGCGCCGCTCTCCGTCGCTGCAAGCATGCTGCGCAAATGACCCGCGTGCAGTGGTGCTTCGCGCACCACAAGGACGAGACGACGGCGCTCTTTTAGAGTGACGTCGGCAGCGCGGCTCAACAGACTGTCAGTCGTGCCGTAGGCAATATCGGATAGCGTTCGGATCGAGCACGGCGCGATCACCATGCCGCGGGTGCGGAATGATCCGGACGAAATCGCCGCACCGATATCCGTATTCTGGTACGTGGTCTGCGCGAGCGCGCGCACGTGATCGATCGAGACGTCGGTCTCTTCTTTTAACGTCAGCGCCGCCGATTTCGAAATGATGAGATGCGCCGGAATTTTCTTTTCGTGCAAAGCCTCGAGAAGCCGGACGCCGTAAATCGCGCCGGACGCTCCGCTGATGCCAACGATGATAGGAGGCCCCGGTTGCATGACCGGAATGTGGCCGTTTTGCCTATTGATCGCAACCGCGCCCCGCGCTCAGGGTGGCTATTGTGCAGCGATCTGGAACGCTCCGCCGCCGCCCTCGGTCGCGGCGCCAGGGACGTCGGCGGCATCGTGCGCAGTATCGCTTGCCACGGGCTCGCTGCGCGGCGAAATCACGAAGCTGTAAGACTTTCCGGACTCGACGTTGAAGCGATAACTGCTGTTGCCGGACGGCAGACGATGGCTTCCGACGCTAATCGGCGCGGTCCAGGCGGAGACCTTGAGCACGGCAGGTCCCGGGGGCAATGTCCCATTATACGACCGGCCAGCGGCAAGCGTCGCAACCTGTTTGCCGTTTATCTCAACGCTGGCTGCCGCCGCCCTGAAAGTGACGTCATCCGACCGACTGACGGTGATGGAAGTTTGCCCAGGCGTGGCGGCAACGCCTGGCGGCCCGAGCTGATCGGTCATGCAGCCGCCGCACGCCAGCAGCGTAAGCAGCAAAATCGATCGAGAGACCAAAGCCATGCGAAGCCCAAGCGGAGCGAATTGCTTAAGCAAATTAAGATGATGGATGGTTACTGGAACGTTAACTGCGGGGCGGCCGTCTTACACGCGTTGGTCGCTGCCGGCGAGAAACGCCGTGAACAGGGAGCCCGCCGCTTTCGCCTCCTTTGCCGTTCCGGCAAAGACCTGGGCACCTGAAGACAACACGCAAACCCGATCGGCGACATCCAGAGCGCGGGCGGTATTCTGTTCGACCAGAAGAATGCTCAGCCCTTCATCTTTGAGCTTCATCAGGGCGTTGAGGCAAAGATCGACCATCTTCGGCATCAGCCCGAGCGAAAGTTCGTCGACCAGAAGGAGCCGCGGCTCAGCCATCAAAGCCCGGCCGATAGCGAGCATCTGCTGCTCGCCGCCGGACAGCGAACCGGCCAGCTGGCCGCGCCGCTCGTAGAGCCGCGGGAAATAACCGAACACCCGATCGCGCTTGGCTGCATCGTGCGCCAGCGGGCGCGCATAGCCCCCGACAGTGAGATTTTCGCCGACCGTCAGATCCGAAAACAGCTGGCGGCCTTCGGGAACGAGAGCAATGCCAAGACCAACGCGATCGACGGCGCGGCGGCGCGTAATGTCCACGTTATCGAACACGATGCGACCGGCGTAAATGTCGACGTGGCCCATGATCGCCATGATGGTCGACGTCTTGCCGGCGCCGTTGGGACCTAGCAGCGCGAACACCGAGCCGGACGGCACGTCGAACGACACATCGTGCACGGCGCGGACCGAGCCGTAGCCGCAGTTGAGACCTTCAATGCCGAGCATGGCTTGCAATCCCGCTTCCGACATAAGCCTCGCGCACGATGGCATCGGCCATGACAGCTTGCGGCGCGCCATCGCCGATAACGCGTCCATCATTGAGCACGATGAGGCGCCGGCAGGAACGCATCACCTCTTCGAGATTGTGCTCCACCAGTACAACGGTTATGCCCTGCGCATTGACGTCTGCGATGGTCTCGACCATGCGCGCCGCTTCGGTTTGGTTGAGTCCGGCCAGCGGCTCGTCGAACAGGACAATTTGCGGATCAAGAGCGAGCGCCCGCGCCACTTCGAGCCGCTTCATTTGACCGAGCGGCAACGAGCCGGCCAGCTTGTCCGCGGTGGCGGCTAACCCGACACGAAGAAGAATCTCGGCGGCACGTTCACACTCGCGCTTGCGGCCAACATTGAGCGCAGCGCGCAACGGGTTTGCCGTGCGGCGATAGCCGGCCGCGAGCACGACATTGTCCAGCACCGTCATCTCGCGAAATGGCCTCACTATCTGGTGTGTCAGCGCAAGCCCCTTGCGCACCCGCGACGCCGTGGAAATTCCCGTGACGTCGTTGCCTGCGAGCACGACTCGTCCGCGGTCGGGTCTTGACCGAACCTGAGACAATGCGCATGAGCGTCGTCTTGCCGGCGCCATTCGGCCCGATCAGTCCAACAAATTCACCGGCTGCGATCGAAACGGTCACGCCGTCGACCGCGTTCACGCCGCCGAAATGGACCGCGAGATCCTCAAGCTGCAGGGCAGCGGTCACGGCTTTGCGGCCCGCGCTGTCAGTCGGCGGGCTAGACCCGCAAGACCACCGGGCGCAAGACGGATGACCAAGACCAAAAGGCCGCCGAAAACCAGCAGCCGGTAATCATTGACGAAGCGGATCGCTTCCGGCAGCAGCGTCAGCGCAATTGCGGCCACGACAACGCCGAACGTCGAGCCGATGCCGCCAATCACCACCATCGCCATCAGCAGCACGGAAAATATGAAGTCGAAGGTGTCTGCCGTGACGAATTGCGTGAAGAAGGCGTAGAGACCACCCGCCAATCCAGCCAGCGCCGTGCCGATGCCGAATGCGGCAAGCTTGTAGGCGCCGGCATTGATGCCGAGCGTGGCCGCGGCATTTTCATCCTCGCTCACCGCATGAAACGCAAAGCCCATCCAGGACCGGTTGATATAGAGGCTTAGAGCGATGGTCGCGACGGCGAACAACAAGATCATGATCATGTTGCCGTTGCCGCCGAGGCCTGACGCCGGAATGCCGCTGACACCCATCTCCCCGCCCAGCCACCCCTGTTTGCGCACGAAGCCCGTGAATAGAAAATTCACGCCGATTGTCGTGACGGCAAGAAAATCGCTGCGCACCCGTAGCGAAGCAAATCCGACCACGACGCCAGCCAGTGCTCCAACCGTCGTTGCGCAGACGAGCGAAAGCGGGAAATTCCTGGTTGCAATCATGGTCAATGCGGCGGCATAAGCGCCGGTACCGTAAAACGCGCCGTGGCCCAGGCTGATCTGTCCGCAAAATCCGCTGATCATGTTGAGGCTGACCGCAAGGATCACATTGAGACCGATCACCGACAGGAGACTGATCTCATACGCGCTCATGCGGCGCGCGCTCCGGTAAATCCCTGCGGCCGGATCATCAGGAGTGCGATCAGTGCGAGGAATGCGATGCCGTCGCGATTGAGCCACGAGCCGATGAAAATCGTGCCGTAAGCCTCCACCATTCCCAGCACCAGACTCGCGATCAATGTGCCGCGCACGCTGCCCAGACCGCCGAGCACGATAATCGCCAGCGCCTTGTAGCTGACGACGTAACCGATCACCGGATCGACCAGATTGTTGAGGAGCCCGACCAGCCCGCCGGCTAGAGCCGCCAGCGCCGAGCCAATGGCGAAATTCAGATAACGCACTTTTATGGCATCGACGCCAAAGCTCGCGGCGATCTTCGGCCGCGACACCGTAGCCCGCCACGCGATGCCGATGCGCGTGCGCGTGGTGAAGAGATGCAGTCCGACGAATACGACAATGGCGCAGATGACGATTGCGACCTGCACGGCGTTCACCCGCACGCCGGCAACGTCGTAGATCTTGAAAGCGTAGATGTTGTTCTTGAACGTGACGCCCTGCTCGCCGAAGGCAATGCGAAAGGCGTCCTGCATCAACACCAACAATCCGACCGATGCAATCATCGGCACATCCGGTCGATAGCCTAAGAGCGGCTCATACAGCAGGCGGTAGATCGCCATGCCGAACAGCGGCGTCACTGCAATCGCAACGAGAAATCCAAGGCCGATACTGCCGGTCGCATTCGCGACGATTACCGTTAAATAGGCGCCGAGCGCGAACACCGCGGCATGGGCGACGTGCAGAATCCGCAACAGCCCGTAGACGAGGGTCAGGCCGACCGCCATCATGGCGTACATACATCCGAAGCTCAGCCCCGTTACCGCGAGATCGATGTAGTACACCGCTCCGTCCTTAAGGTGGAAAAGGCGTGGTGCGCGCCAAACGGCGGCGATGCCTATTTCTCCGGCGGCGCAAACGCTCCCAGATCGCCAAGCTTGGCGAATGATTTCATCTTGCCGTCTTTAACGACGTTGACGCTGATCGTCTGGATGACTTCATGTAAATTGTTAAAGCCGATCAGTTCACCGGTCAGCAGCTGATAGTTCTTCGTTGCGGCAAGAGCGTCGCGCACTTTCGTCGGCTCAGCGCTGCCGGCGCGTTTGATCGCGTTCGCCATCAACATGACCGCCGAATAGCTGATAGCGGCGACGTTCTCGGGCGGATAACCGGCGCGCTTGGTGAACTCGGCAAAGAAGCGCTGCAATGCCGCGTCATCGCGGCCGCGATCGAAACTGTCGACGATGTAGGTGCCCTCGGACGCGGGACCGGCAATATCAATGAATTTTTGCGAATCGAAGGCCTGCGACCCGATGACCGGCGCGGTGACACCGCCGCCGCGCAATTGCGCGACCAGCGGTCCCCCGGTGAAGAAATAACCGGTGGCGTAAACGCCGTCCGGATTGTCGCGCTTGATGCTGGCGACGATGGAGCCGAACTGACGGTCGGTCAGCGAATAGCTGTATTTGTTCAGCACTTCGATGCCGTATTTGGGCGCGGCCTCAAGAAAGCCCTCCATCGTCGCCTGCCCGTAATCGTTATCCATGGTGATGGCCGAGATTTTTTTCAATTTAAGATCCTTGCCGATGAACAGTGCAGTGGCGCGCCCTTGCGGCGGTCCGAGATGAACCAGCCGGAACATCAGATCGCCGGCGCGCGTGATATCGGGGTGCACGCCATAGGCGGAGATCATGACCACGCCGGCGTTCTGAAACACCGGCGCCGCGGCGCGCCCGGAAGCCGAGTAGCTGGCATTAACGACGAGCTTGACGCCATCCTCGCCGATCAACTTGTTTGCGGTGAAAATCGCCTGATCGGATTTGGCCTGATCGTCATAGGAAATGAGCTGCAGCTTCTGTCCGATTTCACCGCCGGCGGCGTTGATGTCCTCGATCGCCATCTCGGCAGCGATTTTGGCCGACTTGCCGTCGGTCGCGGCAAATCCTGTCAGCGGCGCTTGGAATCCGATCTTGATCTCGGCATTGGCGGGGCTGGCGGCCACGAGGCCGAAGGCTGCGATTCCGATGAGCGCCGTCTGCGCCAATACGGTTACCTTCGACAGTTGATACCACATTGTTGTTTCTCCATCAGCGGAAATACAAACGGCAGGCCCCCGGGTCACGGCGTAGCCTTATTGGAGCGCAACAGCTCGCGGGCACGACGTAGCGCCTGCTCGGGCGGTTGCGCTTTCTTCCAATCGGGCCGGTCACTGTCGCGCCGCGTGGCGTCGATGGCAAGCTTGGCGATCGTGCCGCCAGATTCCAGCGGCTCCGATCGGTCGGTGCGCACGCCGGGCACGACGATAAGATCGCGATCGGCCTTCATGCGTGTCGCCATTGCCCATTCGACCTGCGCCTGATCCCAGGGATCGATGTCATCGTCAACGATCACGACCTGTTTGATCAAATTCACCGACGCCCAAATCGCAAACGCGACCTTGCGGGCATCGCCCGGTCGCGGCTCACGCAGCGAGACGACGGCATGCAAGCGGCCGGCCCCGCCCATTCCTACGGCAACCTCGCGCACCGCGGGAACGCTGGCGCGTGCCGAACGCGCCAGGCCGGCAGCAATTGCTACGCCGCCAAGCAAACAATGCTCCGGGTGATAGCCGGGAAGCACGACCTGAAATAACGCATCATGCCGCCGCGTCAAACGCTTGAACGTCGCCGCGATACCAGTGCCGTAATTCTCATAGAGACCGTGAAACTCGCTGACCGGCCCCTCTTCGATACGTTCGCCAGCATCAAGGGTGCCTTCGAGCACGCATTCGCAATGCGCCGGCACCAAAAGATCGGAGCCGACGCAGCGAATGACGTCGAGCGATTCGCCAAGGAGGGCGCCGGCAACTTTCAGTTCGTCATCGCCCAGGCCCAGATAGAGACAGGAAGCGACCAGCACGGCCGGGTGATTGCCGATGCAGACGGCAATGTCGAGGGTTTCGCCGCGCGCGTGCGCTTGCCGCGCCAGCACGGCAAGGTGATGGTTTGGCGCAATGCCCACGAAAGCGCGGTTGCCACCAAGCGGCATCAGCCGCGCGATGGAGAGATTGGTCTGACCCGTGTGCCGATCCTTGGCGACGATTACGCCCGCTGTAATGTACGGCCCGCGCTCGTGTTCAAAGAAACGTGGAATCGGCAATTCGCCGATCAAATCCGGATCGGCGACGACCTCCTCCTGGCAAGGTGCGGATGTCAGTATGCGATGCGCTGACGGCGCTTCAATCGCGCCAATGATTGCGCCTTGCAGCTTCGATTGCGTCGTCCCAAGGCCCCTGGCGAACCGCGGCAGTGAATTAAGCAAATTGCCGACAACCGGCATTTTGTGTCCGCAGACGTGTTCGAAACGGAGCGCCGGTCCCGCATCCAATTCGGCTAGGCAGGCGGCAATCTCAAAGTCCGCACTCACTGGCTGCGCGATCGTCGTGACCTGTCCGGCCGCCTCCAGCGCAGCAAGAAACGCGCGCATCGACTGCGGGGGATCTCCTGCGGATCGGCGCCGATCGTCTCTCGTCTCACGGCCTGGAATGTCGTCCATCTGATTACCTAAAACCGATCAACCGCCGAACGGCTATCGTGCGCGCCTGCGCCGTTTAAGACAACCGGAAGTGATTGACTTTTTTATCTCTGACCTCGGCAAGCGCCTCGGGATAGCCGGCGTCGGCGTACCGCATCACGCCCAGGCTCGTGTCGTTGGTCAGCGCGAGGTTCAGCCGCTCTTCCGCCTCGCCGGTTCCATCGGCGATCACGGTCACACCGGCGCTGGTCATGTAGCCCGAATAGCCACCGCCGCCGGAATGAATCGCCACCAGATCGGCTTGCGACGAGCACATCGCCATGGCGTCAAGCAGCGGCCAGTCGGCGATGGCGTCAGAACCGTCGCGCATGCGCTCGGTCATGATGTTTGGGTGCGCCATGGCGCCGGCATCGAGATGATCGCGGGTGAACGCAATCGGACCTGAGAGGGCGCCTTCGCGCACCATGCGATTGACGCCAAGTGCCAGCGCGGTCCGCTCGCCGTGTCCGAGCCAGGCAATGCGCGCCGGCAGGCCTTCGAACGGGACATGCTGCCGCGCCAAGGCGATCCAGTTAGCGAGGAGGCGATTATCCGGAAATAACTGCAGCAAATGATCATCGATCTTGCGAATATCGTCGCGGTCGTTGGCGAGCGATATCCAGCGGAACGGCCCGATGGCGCGGGCGAACAGCGGCCGCAGATACGCCTCGGTGAAGATTTGAATGTCGAAGGCATCCGTCACGCCACCGTCGCGCGCCTGGGTGCGGATCAAATTGCCATTGTCGAACACGACAGCGCCCGCGCGTTTGAAGCCGAGCATCGCGCGGACGTGGCGGACGATGGTGGCGCGGCTCTCCTTGATTAGAATAACCGGATCGGCCAGCCGCATGCGTCGGACTTCAGCGAGACTTCGTCCCGACGGCACATAACCGTAAAGGAGATCGTGCGCAGATGTTTGGTCGGTAACGACATCCGGGATTATGCCGCGCGCCAGCAGCGTTTCGTAGATGTCGGCCGCGTTACCTTGAACTGCTATCGACGTGGCGCGGCGCTCCCGCGTTGCCGCCCCGACCAGCGCCAATGCGTCGTCGAGGTCGCGGGCACGACGATCGAGGTAGCCGTTCGCCAGGCGCTTGGCGATGCGCTCTTCGTCGATCTCTACGCAGAGAATGACGGCACCGGCCATACGTCCCGCGAGCGGCTGCGAACCGCCCATGCCACCCAGCCCCGCAGTCAGGATAAAGCGGCCGGCCAGACTGTTGTTGAAATGGCGCTCGGCGATGCGGACAAAAATTTCATACGTTCCCTGAATCACGCCCTGCGAGCCGATATATTGCCAATCGCCGGCCGTCAGACCGCCCCAGCAGATCAGGTTGCGCCTCTGCAGCTCATAGAAATTCTCCGCCTTGGCCCATTGCCCGACCATGTTGCAATTGGCCATGATGACGATCGGCGCTTTGTCGTGTGTCTTCAGGAGACCGATCGGCTTGCCGGACTGAACGACCAGCGTTTCGTCGTCCGACATCGTCATCAGCGTTTCGACGATCTTGTCGTGCGAGGGCCAGTCGCGTGCGGCCTTGCCCAGCGCAGCGTAGACCACGAGATTGGCTGGGTCCTCGCCGACTGCGAGTACGTTTTCAAGAAGCCGCAGCAGCCCTTCCTGCCGCCAGCCCCGGCAGCGCAAATTTGATCCGGATGTGACGCCGAAATGTTTGTTCATCGCGGCTCAGGCCAGAGCGTAGCGCGCGATCGGAATGCCGAGCGCCGCTTCGCACACCGGATAGACGGCCGGGTCTTTCACCGACGAACTCAGCGGCAGGTGCGACTTTTCGATCTGAAAGACCGAAAGCTCAACGCCTTCCTTGATGTGGCCGACGCTGACCGGCCGACCGTCGGCGTCCAACGTCGTAATCACGTCGGGAAATGTCGCCAAACGCGAATTGCCCTCGTCGACCGCCATGTATTCGTTCATGACGTGGAGTACGAGATCGCGCGCCCCGCAGCGGATGGTCATAGTCCCGATGTCGAACGCGCCTTCGGTGTAGGTGACGGCCTTGCGCGTGACTTTTCCTTCGCCGAGGATTTTTCCCGAAGTCGTACGGCGGATGGCTTCGATCACTGCGCGTCCGCCTTGTGCCTCCGCAGCCATGATCGCGTGACCGAGTTCGAGCGCGCGCGAAATGCCGCCGAGCGCCGCGTGTTTTTTGACATATGAAGCCCGCACCGGATTGCGGCAGCTGGCAATAAAGCCGCCGGACATATCGGCGGCCTTGCGCAGGATCGGTGAAATTTTGGCCGTGGCGCCGCGCACGACAAGCTCGATGTAAGAATGACTGGCGCGATGGCCGCCGACCGCCACCTGGATGGTCGCCTCGGGACTGCTTGCCATTCCGATCGACCCCATGTCGCCGGTCGGATGCGCGCGGATGTCGCCGACCGCGTCGACGACTTTGGTGCCGAGCAGTGCGGACGGCAGCCACGCATTCATCGTGCTCGACATGCCGTTCTGCCCGATCATCAAGCCGTAGATCGGCGCGCCGAGTGCCTCCTGCAGCATCTCAACCGCCTTGACGTAATCGACGCCGAGCATTTGCCATTCGGTGGTGCCGGCCGGCGCGCCGATCGCGGCGGCGGTAGCGATGAAGGCGTCGTCGGGTACTTCATCCATGCTCACCAGCTCGGGATGGCCGATGGTGACAGCGGCGGTGCCGAGCATGCGGCCGTGATCTGCCCAGCCGCCACCGCCGGCTGCGAACACCGAGCCGCCATGGATCGCGGCCTCGACATCTTGTAAACCAAGAATGCGGCCCATCAGCGCGCTCCTTCGCCCGCTCGCCCGGCGCGTGGCAATGATCGGTCGAGCGATTTGATCGTTTGCAGTATGACCGCCGCGCCGGCAGCGATTTGATCGCGATCGGCCCATTCCTCCGGTGCGTGGCTCTTGCCGTTGCGGCAAGGGACGAAGATCATCGCCATCGGACAGATGCGGCTCATGAAAGCAGCATCGTGTCCGGCGCCGCTGGCGATATCGGTCACGCGGAGCGCGAGGTCCCCGGCGCTCGCTCGCAGCACCGCGCGCAGCGTCGGGTCGCACGCCGCGGGCGGTCCATCAGATAAGGTGACCAGCGGCGCACGCGAGACTTTCGCCTCTTCCGCATGCCGTCGGCTTTCACGCTCGACGTCATCGACAAACTTTTGCGTCAGAGCCGGATTGGTGGTGCGGGCGTCGATGACCAGCCGGCAACGGCCCGGCACGACGTTAGCCGCGCCAGGCTCGACGTTCAGAATGCCGACCGTAGCGACGAAATAATCCGATCCTGCGGCGGCGAGTCGCTCGGCGATGCGGCGGACCGTGACGACGGTGTTGGCCGCAGCGACCAGTGCGTCGTGCCGCAACGCGAGCGGCGTGGTGCCGGCGTGATCGGCCGCGCCTTCGAACGTAATCTCGATGCGGCGGATGCCGACGATTGAGGTGACAATACCAAGGTCGAGCGATTGCGATTCCAGCACGACGCCCTGCTCAATATGTAATTCGAGAAATGCCCTTATGTCGTCGCGACGCGCCGAGGCAAGGCAATCTGGATTGCCGCCGACACGGCGCAATGCCGCGCGCAACGTTTCGCCGTGCGGCTCGGTCATATCGAGCATCCGTATCTCAAGCGCGCCGGTCATGCCGCGGCTGCCGATGCAGGATAAGCCATAATCGCTCGGCTCTTCGGCAAGAAAATCGATGACTTCCAGCGTGTGGTCGAGCTGCACTTGCGCGTCGCGCAACGCGCGGGCGACTTCGAGGCCGGCCGCGACCCCTGCAATCCCGTCAAAGCGGCCGCCCGACGGCACCGTGTCACTGTGCGATCCGACCGCGATCACACCAAGCGCGGGATTTTTGCCTTCGATGCGACCGATCAGATTGCCGGCGGTATCGATGCGCGTCGCAAGCCCCGCGTCGGCGAAACGGTCGGCGAGCCACCCGCGGCCTTTGAGGAACAGCGGACTGAACGAGCGGCGGGTGTATGGACGATCGGGCTCGGTGATTTCAGCGAGCGCCATGATGTCAGCCCACAGGCGGTCGGCATCGAGCGGCAGCGCGGCGGGCACTTGCCGTCCCCGCTCAGTGCGCCGTGAGCGATGGTGCAACGAACCGGCCAGTGCCGGGTTCGCCGGTCACGCGGCCGTCTGCCATCACGTTTGCACCGCGCACAAATGTTGCAACAACCCGGAACGGCAACTCGATGCCGTCGTACGGACTCCACGAAACATAATTGTTGCCGCTGTCGGCGGCCTTGTAACGATACGGATCGCGCCGCATCAGCACGATGTCGGCGTCGCGGCCGACCGCGAGCGCACCCTTGACATGCGCGATGCGAAACAGCGCGGCGGGATTGTGCGCCAACAACCGCGCCGCATGTGTCAGCGGCAATTTGCGCTCGCTCAGACCCTTCATCAGCAAAGCATACAGCACTTCCAGGCCGGGAACGCCGGACGCGTTCTTGAGCATGTTCGGATCGGTCTTGCGATCCTCCGACCAGCTGACGTGATCGGTCGACACGATGGTGACGTTGCCGGCGGCGAGATGATGCCAGATCGCTTCGACTTCGTTGCGCGAGCGAAGCGGCGGATTGATCTTGGCCTTGCCGCCGAGACGGCGCACGTCGTTCTCCTCGTCGAGCGTCAGATAATGAATGCACGCCTCAATCGTTGCCGCGTGTCCTTGTGCGCGGTAAGCCGCGGCCAGTTCGTAGCCGCGGCCGATCGACGAGTGCACGATGTGCACCGGGCAACCGGCGCCGGCGCCAAGCTCGAACACTTCCACATCCGCCAAAGCTTCCGTAATCGGCGGGCGTGACAGACCGTGGGCGCGATAGTCGGTAATGTTGCTCGCTTCGATCTGCGCGGTGAACGCGCGCACCATCTCGTCGTTCTCGTTGTGAATGCCGGCAATCAAGCCGCGCGGGCCGATCAAACTGAAGCACGCGTAGAGCAGTTGCGGCGGAATCCGTGGGAAGCGCTGCGGGTGGGTGCCGAAGGTCGAGAATTTGAACGCCGCCGCGCCGGCGTCGATCAGCTCCGCAACGCGCGCTGTGCCTTCCGCCGGATCAACCGTTGCGTACATTGCAAAATCAACGCGCGCCTGGGCGCCAGCTTCTTTCTTCTTGCGCTCGAAACGTTCCGCGTTTGCGATCAGATCGCCCTCGTCATAGGGCATGTCGACGATGGTCGTCACGCCGCCGGCGGCGGCACTCCGCGTCGACCAGATGAAATCCTCCTGGCCCTTCTGGCTGCGGCTGTGGACCTGCGCGTCGATCGCGCCCGGAAGCACGAAAAATCCGGCGCCGCCGTGCTTCTCGCCCGCCGGCGGCGGCCCGGAACCGACCTGCCGCACCACGCCATCGCTAACCAACACATAACCGTCGTCGATGATCCGATCCGGCAACACCACCGTGCCCGCGAACACCTGATCGGCCATGAACGGTCTTTCTCACCAAGCGCTTCCTGCACGAACGCTTGCAGAAGCTGGCGCGCCACCGCCAGCGAGGATCGGCACTGCTGGTTCGTCCTCGCGCCACCATGTCGCGGCCGACCAGACGCTTAAAAAGGTGAATCTACGCCGCGATGCGGTCTTACGCTACGCTTTCCCGCATTCGTGGATTTTTGTACCGGAGTAACGCGGCACCGTTACAGTTTTTCATAAACTCGCCCAGCGACTGCCCTCAGGCGCTCGACCGAGCCGGACTCCGGATGCGGCTTGACCGGCGCGAACAGGATCGAAGCCTGCCTGCCGTTCTTCCAGACAAAGATGTTGACGGCGTTGCCGTTGCCCTTGGTGCAGGAATGCTCGCCGAACGCTTCATTGCCGAGCTCGGGTATCGCCACGTGTTTGCACAAGTCCGTGCGTTTCATCATGCTGACGACAGTGTCGCGCGAGATCGCGATCACCGCGACGACCATGGTGTTGCCCGCGCGATCAAACATCATGCAGCTTCCCGCGCCGGTCCGCTGGACCATCAGCGTGCTCTTGTCGAGAAAGCCGTCGGCATCCGCGGCAGTGAGCCATTCGCAATTGCCGAACCGCTCGCTGGTCTTGCTCACATTACCGATGGCAACCCGCGCGACTTCGGTCAGCGGTCGGAGCAGCGTGTCGTCGGCGCGCCAGCCGATCGGATAGACGCTGATCTGCAGAATGTAATCGCCTGACAAGGCGACGACAGAGGCTTCCTGGCGCTGCGCGCCGGCAGCGCTAGTTCCGCCCTGGCCTCCGTCGCCGATCCCGGACACTGCGTTAAGCGGCATGCGCTCGCCAAGCGTCTTGATGAAAGTCGCGTACAATTCCCTGGCGCGGTCCTTGTCGGGATTGCGGAACACAGTCATCATCATCGTGTCGCCGCGCCCGCCCTGGTAGATGCAGCCGCGGCCGTCCTGATTTGAAATCAGTGACCATTTGAGCGTCGGCATCGCGCCGGCGAGCTCCTGGGGGCTGATGAACGGGCAGGTTTCGGCAGCGAGCACGGGGTGTACTGGAACGGCTGCAATTGCAAGGAATAGAACGAGGCAAGAGAACAGACGATCGACAATACGCATAGGATAAATGACTCCAGCTGGTGGCGCGCCCGAAGGGATTCGAACCCCTGACCTCTGCCTTCGGAGGGCAGCGCTCTATCCAGCTGAGCTACGGGCGCAAAATCGCAGGCGTCCCGGTTAGATAGCGGAAGCCCGGCAATGCGGCAACGGTTCTCCCTTAAACCCGTTTCCCGGACGCGGTGCAGCGTGAAACGGTGCACCGCAGATCCGGGATCGTTCCGGGCTCGGCGCTTGCGAAGGTCCCGGTTCTGCAGCGCATCACTTCGTGCTGCGCCGCGCCCGGGACACAGTTTCCGCTGGACGCCAAAATGCTCTAAACTTGGCCAAAGCAGTCAAGGAGCAAGACCAGATGGCGCAGCCGGCGGAAAAGCGCGAAACCAAATCGGTCCAGATCAAGGATGCGGCGTTCAACTGGGAGGACCCGCTCGACCTTGAAAGCGAATTGACCGAAGAAGAGCGCATGGTGCGCGACACCGCGCGCGACTATGCGCAGGACAAGCTGTTCCCGCGCGTGCTCAAGGCCTACCGCGACGAAAGCTACGACCCGGCGATCATCCGCGAGATGGGCGCGCTTGGCCTGCTCGGCTCGACCATCCCGGAAGAATACGGCGGCGCGGGCCTCGGCTATGTCTCTTACGGCCTGATCGCGCGCGAAGTCGAGCGCGTCGATTCCGGCTACCGCTCCGCCATGTCGGTGCAATCTTCGCTGGTCATGCACCCGATCTACTATTATGGCTCTGAAGCGCAGCGCCGCAAATATCTGCCGAAGCTCGCGAGCGGCGAGTTCATCGGCTGCTTCGGCCTCACCGAGCCCGATCACGGCTCCGATCCCGGATCGATGCTCACCCGCGCCGAGAAAGTCGCCGGCGGCTATCGCCTCACCGGCAGCAAAATGTGGATCACCAACGCGCCGGTCGCCGACATTGCCGTGGTCTGGGCGAAGCTTGACGGCAAGATCCGCGGCTTTGTCGTCGAACGCGGCACCAAAGGATTTTCCACGCCGCAGATCGAGGGCAAGCTGTCGCTGCGCGCCTCTATCACCGGCGAGATCGTGCTCGACGGCGCCATCGTCCCCGAGGACAATTTGCTGCCGAATGTTTCCGGCCTCGCCGGTCCGTTCGGCTGCCTCAACGTCGCGCGCACCGGCATCGCCTGGGGCGCCATCGGTGCCGCCGAATTCTGCTGGCATCGCGCCCGCGACTACGTGCTGACCAGAAAACAGTTCGGCCGGCCGCTTGCCGCCAACCAACTGATCCAGAAAAAACTCGCCGACATGCAGACCGAGATCACGCTCGGCCTGCACGCGGCACTGCGCCTCTCGCGCATGATCGACGCGGGCAAGGCGTCGCCGCCGGCGATTTCGCTTTTGAAACGCAACAATTGCGGCAAGGCGCTCGACATCGCCCGGATGGCGCGCGACATGCACGGCGGCAACGGCATTTCCGACGAATTCCACGTCATGCGCGTCCTCTGCAACCTCGAGACCGTCAACACCTACGAAGGCACCCACGACATCCACGCTCTGATTCTCGGCCGCGCCCAGACCGGCATCCAGGCGTTTATGTGACGAACCCCTTCTCCCCGCACGCGGGGAGAAGGTCGGGATGAGGGGGCCTATCCGCCCGGCTCAGAATCGCGGCAACACCCCCTCACCCTCGCTGCGCTCGACCTCTCCCCGCGCGGCGGGGAGAGGTGGCTTTTTTCAGGAGAAAATCCGACATGACCGAAGTGCTCACCGCCGTCGTCACCAAATATCGCGATCCGACCGAATTGTGGAAGGTGCCGCTCCCGGACCTGGCGCCGGGCGCGGTGTTGATCAAGGTCGATGCGGCGACGCTGTGCGGCACCGACGCGCACCGCTGGATGGGCCACCTCAGCGAGGAGGGCGGGCCCGATCAGCCGTTCATCGAGCCGCTGAAACTACCCTACACGCCCGGTCACGAAACCTGCGGCACCATCGTCGAGACCCGCGGCGCCGTGACCGACATTCTCGATCAGCCGCTGAAGCCCGGCGATCGGATCATCTCGTCTTATTCGCATTGCGGCCATTGCTACTACTGTCGCGTGACGCGGCAGACGACGCTGTGTCCGCAGAACACCAGTTTTGGCCACTCCCATCCCAACCGCATGATGGGCGGCTGCGCCGAGTATCACTACTTCCCGCCGGGCGGTACCTTCATCCGCGTGCCGGAGACGGTGGCGCCGGAGCTCGCGGCATCGGCGGCCTGCGCGTTGCGGACCATGATGCACAGCTTCGAGCAGCTCGGCGGCATTGCGAGCCATGAAACGATGCTGATCCAGGGCTGCGGGCCGCTCGGCCTCTACGCGCTCGCCATCGCCAAGGATCGCGGCGTCAAGAACGTGATGATGCTCGGCGCGCCGGCAGCGCGCCTTGCCGTCGCCAAGGAATGGGGCGCCGATCACGTGCTCGATCTCACCAAAAACGAAAAATCCGCCGACCGCATCGCCTGGGTCCGCGACCTTACATCGGGACGCGGCGCCGACATCGTGCTCAACTGCGCCAACTCGCACGCGCTGCCGGAGGGACTTCGCCTGGTGCGGCCCGGCGGCCGGCTGGTCCAGATCGGCGTCTCCGGCGGCGCCGACGTCGCCGTGCCGCCAATGCTGTTCTTCCGCGGCGTGCAGATCATCTCCACGGTCATGGCGGAAGCGCGGCATTTCTATCAGGCCATGGAATTTATCGCGACGCGGAGCAAGCAATTCGACTTCAAGAAGCTGATCTCGAACACCTACACCCTCGACACGCTGACCGACGCACTCAAAGCCATGAGCGAATTCCGCGAAGTAAAGCCCCTGATCCTGCCCCGC
>CAWCCS010000005.1:62500-161835 GCA_963794225.1 uncultured Alphaproteobacteria bacterium | reverse complement strand
TCCCGGTGGTGCGATGATGCGGCGATCGGCAGCAGCATCGTTGACACAAAAGGCACCGCCAATATTTCGCCTGCTATGTTATGTTACTTGGCCGACGCGCACGGGAGTCGCTGACGTATGTACCGACGTTTGTTCGAGGTCGCGTTGTTTCTCGGCCTCGCTGCAGGGACGGCTGGCACGCTTTCAGCGCAGCAGCCTCAACAATCGTCGGCACAACCTTCGATTACAAACAGCGATCAAGACACCCAACCGCCCGCGCAGCCGGTGAAGCGCAGGCAAACGGCCACGCCCGCGTTTGAGCACGATCCCGATCTCGACGCGGCCGACCAGTTGGCTCCGTCTCAGATGATTCAGCCGATGCCGGGTGCGGTCGAGGAACCGGGCCACGCCAGCCGCTCGCGCGCCGCCAACCGTGGAACTGACGCCGTCGCCGAACCGCGTGGCGCGGGCCGAATATCGCGGACGGCAGCGCCTTATGTCGTTGCCTGCGACGGAGTATTCGGGCGCGACTCGAGCCAGGCAAAGCTCGCCATGGCGTTTCAGTCCAGGAACGTCACATTCACGCAGGTCGACGCTGCCTCCAGCGGTAAGACAATGGCAAGCGTTGTGTTCGCGAAAGATCCGAAGCGGCGGCTGGAGGTGTGGTGGTCGAAACCATCGAACCGCAGTGATCTCCATCTCATTGTCATTAATGGGACATCGGAATGGACCGCGCCGGGCCAACTGCGGCTTGGTCTGACTTTGGCGGAATTAGAACGGCTCAACGGCAAGCCCTTCAAACTTTCCGGGTTCGATAAAAACAATGTCGCGACTTTGAGTAATTGGAACGCCGGCGCGCTCGCCGCACCGGCCGGTGGTTGCAAGGTCGGCGTCAGCCTGCGGGCCGCGTCGACCGCTTCGGCTTCCGCGATCAACGCGCTGCCTGGCGACCGCGAATTTAACTCCGCCGACGCCGCACTGCGTGCGGTCAACCCGACGGTCAGTGAGATTCTCGTCGCTTACTAAATTTTATGGCTGAGGCTTCGTGGGGCCAGCGGGAGGCCTGCTGGGCTTGTTCATTGGGCTACTGGCCGCGCCTTCCTGCTCGGCACGCATGGCCCTGACATCCCGCGCCATTTCCAGACAGGTAAGCAGCTCAGTGTAGCTTGATTCTCCACCCATCACCAATTCGTTCACACAATGGGTTTTGTCGACCGGTGAGAAACCCGTCCATTGTTTGACGAGTTCGTCGCGGATCGCCTGCTCACTGTCGAGACAGTTCTTTTTCTCCTGCGCAATAGCAGGATCATGAAACGTAACGCCGCCCTGTTTGGCGATACCTTCACAAACCTGCTCAACATTGAGCTTGGGAACGTCGTCGTTGTTTGCCGCGACTGGCACCAAAAGTTGAAGGCCAAGCGCCAGCGCCTTGGGCAAGATCATATCCATGCTCCGTTGTTCCGCTGGTGGAACTATAGCATTTCCCGCTTTTGGAACCAAAACCGCCGCATGCCGCACTGCGAAAAAGAATTGACCGGCGGTCATTTCGCCCGCTAAGGCTGGCCTGCCGGGCGAAGGGGATCAAATGTTCATAGCGCCGCTATTCGGTACAGCGCTCATCCTTGCTGTCGCTACCGATCCGCTGCATAACTCGGCGGGGCGAACGAGCCTGACCACAAAGGAAGAGAAGATTGCGGCGACGGAACCGCTCGTTCGTTCAGCAACTCAGTGCATCGTGCGCACTATCGCAGCGGACCCGCGCTATGAGGGCAAAGCTGACGGGCGGTTAGGCGATTTGATCGTCAACTCGATGCCGTCTTGCCTGATCCCCGTACGGGCGATGATCGACGCCTACGATCAGTTTTACGGCGAGGGCACCGGCGAAGCGTTCTTCATGGGCCCTTATCTCGACGCACTACCCACTGCGGTCGCGGCGGCCGCGAAAAACGCCGCGCAATAACTCAGCGTCGGTCGGCGGGTCCGATCACGGCCATGACCCGCATTTTGGTCGGATCGACCAAAATTACCTGGTCCTCCACTTTGGTGAACTTGTAGAGTTTGGTCACCGGATTGTTGGCGAGAATGTCATCCGGAAGCGCATACAGCTCGATCATGGGCGGTACGTCGGCCCCCACGGTGGTCGCAAAATGGTTCGGCGACACCTTACTCCTGTCCTTATGGACAGCCTGGTAAATGGCGCTCTTTTGCATTGCGGATAGTTCGAGCTTTGGCGCAACACCGTTTGTATTCACCACTTCATCAATGTCGGCGGTTTGGGCCACGGCGACGTTGGCGCCAGTGGCTGTGGCCGCCGAGATTGCGCTCACGAGCACGAACGTCGTGACCCAAGCGGGGTTCTTTTTCATCTGTCCCTCCATGTTCCGGCAAATGCCACGCTGCCGGACGGCAGCGTGGCGGTGCACCAAAAATTCCGCCGCCTCACCGCGGGATCGCCTGCACAGCGATCCCGGTATTGGCATCGATCACGAGGATACGGTCAGGTTCATAAACGTAACGATAGGCCGGGATTGGGCTGAGGAGCGGATCACCCGCCACCGGCTGTGCCAACACTCCGGTTGGGGGCGGCGCCGCGAGCGGACCGACGACGTCATACAACGGAGCCACGGGGTAAGTTCCCGGCGCCTGAACGACTTCGGTGAAGCCAGGCTGTGTTATGGCTTGAACTGCGGGCGTGGGTGGTGCCACAGCGACCGCCGGGGCCGGAACGACGCGTTCGCGCACTATTGTCCGTGTCGTTGTCACACTACGCACCGTTCGGCCAGCCACCCTATGCCGTGGCGTTGTGGTCGATTGAACGGTGCGCACCGTTTCCACAGTTTGGCGCGGCGCTATGGCGACCGGGGCCGGTTCCGTAACCACGACACCGGGTTGCTGAGCAATGACCATGTCGACCGGTTGATCGGTGACGATGGTCTGGGCGTGCGCCAGTGAGGACCCGGCCATGAGCGCTGCGCCGAGGGCGGTAAAGCGGATGCAGTTTCTCATAAGAGACTCCATGTATTCGCGCTGCGGAGAATGAGCCTAAACCCAACGCCTTCGTCCAACGGGCGTTCCGGGATCTGTGCGGGAGAATTGTTTTCAAAGCGTATCTGCGCCGCAAAATTGGCGAAGTCCCACCGTGGCAGGGCCACACTTCACACCGCGCCGTCCGCGGGTTTCCCCAGAACTGCATGCAATTGACCGCTGCAATGGCGGGGTGCAGTCTGTTGGAGCTTCTCAAGCAGCAGAGTTTTGGATGTTCAGGCGCCGTCCTGCGCAGGAGGAAAATGCATGTCCGGCATCAACGATTTGTTCCAATGGGAAAGATTTGTAACGCCGACTTTTATTAAGGTTTTTTACTGGCTGGCGGTCGTCGTTTCCATTCTGCTTGGGCTGGCGGGGGCGTTCTCCGCGCTGACCACTATGGCGTTCAATCCGTTTGTCGGGATGATCTTTCTGATCGCCAGCCTGCTCGGCGCCTGCATCGGTATTATTCTCTCGCGGATCGTAGCTGAATTCGTACTCATCGTGTTCCGCATCAACGAGCATCTAGGCGCGATCAGAAACCAGGGATCAGGCTTCGGCAATCAGTAGGCAGACATCAAAAACCGAAGCGGACTTTCCTACTTCGAAGGCCTAATTCGCAAAACGGAAGTGCATGACGTCACCGTCCTGCACCACATAGTCCTTGCCTTCGAGCCGCATTTTGCCGGCGTCGCGGGCGCCGCTTTCGCCGCCACAGCTTACGTAGTCGTCATAGGCAATAGTCTCGGCGCGGATAAATCCTTGCTCGAAATCGGTGTGGATCGTGCCGGCGGCCTGGGGCGCCTTGGTCCCTCGGGTTATCGTCCACGCGCGGGTCTCCTTGGGCCCGGCCGTAAAGAAGGTCACCAGCGCAAGGAGCGCATAGCCGGCGCGGATCAATCGATCGAGCCCGGCCTCCTTAAGGCCGACCGCGGACAAATAGTCGCCGCGCTCCTCACGCGAGAGCACCGCAATCTCTGCCTCGATTTTCGCTGATATCACGACGGCCGCCGCGCCCTCTTCCTTGGCGCGGGCTTCGACCTTGCGCGAAAACGCGTTACCGCTTGCAGCAGATGCTTCATCGACGTTGCAAACGTACAGAACCGGCAGAGCCGTCAACAGCCCGAGCATATGAAAAGAACGCTGCTCTTCTAGCTTGCGTTCGGTCAGACGGGCCGGTTTACCTTCGCGCAACAGCGCCAGCGCGCGATTGATCAGGTCGAGGGCTTCTTTTGCCTCCTTGTCGCCGCCCTTGGCTTTTTTGGTGAGCCCGTCGGCCCGCCGTTCCAGGCTGTCGAGGTCGGAAAGCATCAGCTCGGTCTCGACGGTTTCGATGTCGGCGACCGGGTCGATGCGGCCTTCGACATGAGTAACGTCGGTATCCTCGAAGCAGCGCACGACATGCGCAATCGCGTCGACTTCGCGGATATTGGCCAGGAACTGGTTGCCGAGCCCTTCCCCTTTCGACGCCCCGCGCACCAGTCCGGCGATGTCAACGAAAGTCAGCCGCGTTGGCACGATGGTCGCGGATTTTGCGAGCGCAGCCAGGGTATCCAGCCGTGGATCCGGTACGGCGACCTCGCCCACATTCGGCTCGATCGTACAAAATGGATAATTCGCCGCCTGCGCCGCCGCCGTTTCGGTCAGCGCGTTGAAGAGCGTCGACTTGCCGACATTTGGCAAGCCGACGATGCCGCATTTGAAACCCATGGATGATTATTGCCTGTTGATCGGTGGCTCTCGCTCCGCTTGATCGCCAAAACCCTTGGCGACCATGGCGAGGTGCACTTTGTTCTGAAAGCTCGCGTCTTCGCTGCGGACGAGAAAACCCACATTGTCGGCGAGAATGCCAACGAGCGCCTCGACCCAGCCGCGCTCGCTCTTGGCAAAATCGCTCAGCACGTAATGCTCCACCAAATCCTTCTCGCCAGGATGACCAACGCCGATGCGCACGCGCCGGTAATCATTTCCCACATGCTCACTGATCGAGCGCAATCCGTTGTGGCCGGCGATCCCACCGCCGACTTTGACCCGGACTTTCGCCGGAGCTAGTTCGATTTCGTCGTGAAACACCGTGATGTCACTGGTGGGTATTTTGTAAAACTGCGCCGCCTCGGCGACGGCGCGGCCCGATTCATTCATGTAAGTCCCGGGCAAGAGCAGCAGCACGCGTTTGCCGTCGACGGGGCCCTCGCAGGCGACGCCCTGAAAGCGCCGACGCCACGGCCCGATACCGTGGCGCTTTGCAATTTCCTCGACCGCCATGAAGCCGACGTTGTGGCGGTTGCCGACGTAGCGCGCTCCCGGATTTCCTAACCCGACCAGGAGCAGCATTGGCTTTATCCCGCGCGGCGGAACCTCACTTCTTCTCAGGCGCCGCGCCAGCCGCCGGAGCCGCGCCAGCGGCCGGGGCCGCACCGGGCGCCGCACCCGCAGCCGGAGTACCAGCGGTCGCGGCGGCAGCAGCGGCTGCAGCAGCAGCGGCGGCAGCGTCGGCCGCCGCTTTGATTTCTTCCGCATAACCCGACGGCGGCACCACGGTGACGAGCGTGATGTCTCTCGTGCTCACGACGCGCACGCCCTCCGGCAGCACGATGTCGCTCAAGTGCCTGGAGTAGTTGATTTCGAGGCCGCTGACGTCAACCTCGATGGAATTCGGGATGGCGTCAGCCCGACAGCGCACTTCGACGGTGTGGGTGACGATGGAGACCGTACCGCCACGTTTGACACCCGGCGACTGATCGACGTTCCTGACATGGACAGGAATGTTGACGCGGATTGTCGCGCCTTCGCCGAGCCGCATGAAGTCCACATGCAGCGGGAGATCGTGGATGACATCGAGCTGGAAGTCGCGAGGAATAACGCGATGCTTGACGCCGTCGACCTCGACGTCGTGGATGGTGGTGAGAAAATGTCCGGCATAAATCCGCTGGCGCAGATCGCTATATTCAAGCGAGATCGGCAGCGGCGGCTTGCCATCGCCGTAAATGATTCCAGGTACTCGGCCGGCGCGACGTTCTGCGCGGGCGGCCCCCTTGCCTGCCCGTGAACGCGCGGCCGCCTTTATCAAGTTGACGGTCGCCATAGTGTGTCCTCGCGTTAAGCTTTAACTATCCGTTTGGATTACCGCGGCGGCCTCCAGGGGTGCCAAAGGTCTACGTTTCGCTGCGGTGGCGCGCTTATAGCGGCGCGGGTTGCGAAAAACAAGCAAAGCGGGCGAGGATTTGCCTTTAAAAACCGCCTGGATTAACGCCCGGCGATGACAGGTCGGAAGCCCCGCTGGGCGGATTCGTTCCCCCAGTCTCCAACCCCCCAGTCTTCGACTCCAGCGCCGCGATGCGGGCTTTAAGGGCTTCATTCTCCTCGCGGGCGAGACTGGCCATATCCTTGACGGCCTCGAATTCCTCACGCTGGACAAGATCAAGATCGCGGAGTATCCGCTCCGCCTGGCTGCGGAACAGCGTTTCAAACTCGCGGCGTACCCCTTGTGCAACACCGGCCGCGTCGTTCATCAACCGCGCAACCTCGTCGAAAAACCGGTTCGTCGTCTGCACCATGCTTGCCTCCGAGGGATCGACGCACGGCCGACATTGGCTACCCGCCAGCCTGCCTTGTTATGTTCACACACAATGGCAATGGTACGGCACTATCGCAAGATGCCGGACCGCACCGCCGTGGTGGCCGCAAGCATCGCGCGTTGAGGAAGCCCGATGCTAGTCCTGCCTATCCTGCCCTATCCCGAGATCAATCCGGTGCTGATCTCGATCGGCCCCTTTGCGATCCGTTGGTATGCGCTGGCCTACATCGCCGGCATCCTCGCCGGCTGGTACTACGCGCGGATTATTATTGCGACCAAACGATTTTGGGGCGGCCCAGCGCCGTTTACGGTCACCGACTTCGACGATTTTATTGTCTGGATCACGCTTGGGATCATCGTCGGTGGCCGCGTGGGCTACGTGCTATTTTACAATCTTGCACACTTTGCCACTCACCCGCTGGAAGTCTTCTCGCTGTGGACTGGCGGCATGTCGTTTCACGGCGGCATCATCGGCTGCATCATCGTCACTGTTGTGTTCGCGCTTCGCCGCCGCATTCCCTTCCTCTCGCTCGGCGATGTGACGCTCGCGGTTTGTCCAATCGGTTTGTTTCTTGGCCGTCTCGCCAATTTCATCAACGGCGAATTGTGGGGGCGACCGAGCGACGTGCCGTGGGCGATGGTGTTTCCTTCCGGTGGCCCTTTCCCCCGCCACCCAAGCCAGCTTTATGAGGCCACACTCGAAGGCTTGGTCCTCTTGATCTTGCTGGGTTTGATGGTGCGCCTGGGAGCGCTCAAGCGGCCGGGTCTCATCACCGGGACCTTTGCGATCTATTACGGCGTGGTGCGGATCTTTTGCGAATTTTTTCGCGAACCCGACGCCCAGCTCGGCTTTCTCTGGGGCGGACTCACGATGGGGATGCTGCTCTCCATTCCGCTGATACTGGCGGGCTTGGTCGCGCTCGCGGTGGCCTTCGTCCGCCGGCCAATCTCCGAAAATGGCTGACGAGCGCTCGCCGCTGGAAAGTGAAATCCGCCGATTGATCGCTGTCGCCGGACCGATGCCGCTCGCCGATTACATGCGGCTCGCGCTAACCCATCCGGAATACGGCTACTACAACACCCACGATCCGATCGGCGCAGCCGGCGATTTCATTACGGCACCCGAGATCAGCCAGATGTTCGGTGAGCTGATCGGCGTGTGGATGGTTGCCGTCTGGCAACAGATGGGCTCACCTGAAAATGTACGCGTCATCGAGCTTGGTCCCGGGCACGGCACACTCATCATCGATGCACTCCGCGCGGCGAAAATCGCCAAAGACTTTCTAGCCGCGATCGTCCTGCATTTCGTCGAGATAAGTCCGAAGCTGAAAGACCAGCAGCAGCGGCGGCTGGAGCCCCTGGGCATGCCGATGCTTTGGCACACCGCTCTCTCCGACGTGCCGGCCGGCCCAAACATCATCGTCGCCAACGAGTTTATTGATGCACTGCCGGTACACCAGGCGATCAAGCAGGCCGACGGCTGGCACGAGCGTGTCATCGACGTCAGCCCGGAGGGGAATCTGGTTTTGAGTGCCGCGCGGGAGCCGCTTCGCCATTTCGAAACGTCCCTACCGCGGCAATTTCGTCAGTCGCCCACGGGCTCGATCTACGAGTGGCGTTCGGACACAATCGCGCTCGAAATTGGTCGGCGCGTGCGCAACGAAGGAGCTGCGCTCATCATCGATTACGGCCATACTCAACAGGGATTGGGCGACAGCCTGCAGGCCGTGGCCGGACATTCGTTCAGCGATCCGCTACGTACTCCGGGTCAGGCCGACCTCACCGCTCACGTCGATTTCATCGCGTTCGCGCAAAGCGCTGAAATCATCGGCGCGCGCATTCATGGCCCGGTCCCGCAGCGCGACTTCCTTCAACGGCTCGGCATCGAACAGCGCGCAGCGGCGCTGAAGGCGCGCGCGACGCGCGAGAAGGGAGAGGAGATCGACCGGGCGCTCTCCCGGCTCACCGCAAGCGGATCGGACAGTATGGGCGAATTGTTCAAGGTCCTCGCCCTCACCGAACCCAAGCTCGGGTCGCTGCCAGGCTTTGAGCCTCAAGGATGATCATCGAAGCCAAAAGTCTTTCGTTTAAAAATATCCGCCACGGCTTCTTTACGCGGCAGGGTGGTGTTTCCGGCGGCCTCTACGCCAGCCTTAACGGCGGCATTGGCTCGCGCGACAGCGCCACCGATATCGCTGAAAACCGGGCTCGCATGGCGGCCGCGCTCGGCGTCGAAGCGAAGAGTTTGCTGACCGCCTACCAGATCCACTCGCCGCAAGCGGTTGTTGTTGAGGCTGCGTGGACATCGGACGAGCGTCCGCGCGCCGACGGTATCGTGACCCGCACCGTCGGCCTCGCTATCGGCGTGACCACGGCCGATTGCGGCCCGATCCTTCTTGCTGATCCGGCAGCCCGCGTCATCGGCGCGGCCCATGCCGGCTGGCGGGGCGCGCTGAGCGGTATTGTCGAGGCGACTGTCGCAGCGATGGAGCAACTGGGCGCCGAACGCAGCCGAATCCGCGCCGCGCTCGGTCCGATGATTCGGCAGCGCAATTACGAAGTGGGCGCCGATCTCATCGCCCGTTTTGTCGCCCAGGATCCGGATAGTCGGCGCTTCTTCGCTGCGCCACCACGCGAGGGCCACGCCTTGTTCGATCTCGCCGGCTTCATCGGGCTCCAACTTGCTCGAGCCGGCGTTCAACAATTTCAAGATTTGGGACTTTGCACCTACGCCGATCCGGAGCGTTTTTTCAGCTTTCGCCGCTCTACCCATCAGGCCGAGGCTGATTACGGCCGTCACGTCAACGCGATTGCATTGGACTAAGCCAAAACACCCCTCAACGCGCAGCATCTCTACCAGCCATTCACCATTTGGCATTCCGCGGGGACAAGACCCCGATTCAGGTTGCCACTGCGGCACCCGGCTTGTATCAGGTCCGCGTAAATTGTGGCGCTCCGCAGGAGAGGGGAATGGCTAGCAACAACGGAGCAATCAGGCTCGTTGCCGGCAATTCCAACCCTGCGCTTGCCGAAGGCATCTGCGCCTACATCGGCATCCCGCAGACCAAGGCTCTTGTCCGGCGTTTCGCCGACATGGAAATCTTTGTCGAAATCCAGGAAAACGTCCGCGGCGCCGACGTTTTCGTGCTGCAGTCGACATCGTTTCCCGCGAACGACCATCTGATGGAATTGCTGATCATCATCGACGCGCTGCGCCGCGCGTCGGCGCGCCGCATCACCGCCGTGGTCCCCTACTTCGGCTATGCCCGGCAGGACCGCAAGCCCGGACCGCGCACACCGATTTCCGCAAAGCTGGTCGCCAACCTGATCACCCGCGCCGGCGTCGACCGTGTGCTCACGGTCGATCTTCACGCCGGACAGATCCAGGGCTTCTTCGACATCCCGACCGACAATCTGTTTGCCGCGCCGGTCATGGTGCGCGATATCAAGCAGCGCTTTGACCTCGCCAACGTCATCGTCGTTTCGCCGGACGTCGGCGGCGTGGTGCGCGCGCGCGGGCTCGCCAAGCGCATCAACGTGCCGCTCGCCATCATCGACAAGAGGCGCGAACGGCCGGGCGAATCTGAAGTGGCGAACGTCATCGGCGAGGTCGATGGCCGCATCTGTATCCTGATTGACGACATCGTCGATTCCGGCGGCACACTGTTGAACGCCGCCGATGCGCTGTTGGAGAAGGGCGCCAACGCGGTGTACGGCTATATCAGCCACGGGGTGCTTTCGGGCGGAGCGGTACCGCGAGTCAACAAATCGAACCTGAAAGAGCTGGTGATCACTGATACGATTCTGCCGACCGACGCCGTCAATGCCTCCGGCAATATTCGTGTGCTTTCGATCGCGACGCTGATCGGTGAAGCCATCAGCCGCACCGCCGCCGAGGAATCGGTCTCGAGCCTGTTCTTCGACTAACTGGCCCGCCGCCGTCTTCTTTGCGCGCCCAGCGCAGCCCCGAGCCCCTTGACCGACTGATCCGGCACCCAAGCCTGGTTACCCGGCGCACCGAGTCAACTTGTCGCAGTCGGGTCTGTGGACGGTCATATTTCTCGCATTGTGCGTCGGCAGCAAATCACTTCATGAGTGACCGCAGGCAAAGCGCTCGGCCGCTCGAATGGAGGCTTTGGCCGAGGAATCGAGCCGTTTATATTCGGTGGTGCGGGGTGATTCGCGATTTGAGTCAATCCGCTGACCAAGGGTTGTCCCTGCGGCAAATCGCGGCTCAGCCTTTGGCAATGTGAAGTGGCGTGCGCATTTCCACCCCAACCGGCGCTGTGGAGACGGCATGTCCCTGTTCGCAATTGCACAAGACCCTCACGACAATCCTCTCGACGTGGTCGAGCACATGGCGGTCGGCAACAACTGGCCGTTCGAACGCGCGGGCGAGGACGAGGTCGCGATCGTCGTCACCGGCCGTTGGACCAATTACCAGGTTTCATTCACCTGGATGGGCGAGATTGAGGCCCTGCATCTCGCCTGCGCCTTCGATATGCGGGTGCCGGAGCTGCGGTTGCCCGAAGTCCAGCAGCTCATCGCTCTGATCAATGAGCAAATGTGGATCGGGCATTTCGACGTGTGGACGCAGAATGGCGTGGTGATGTTCCGCCACGCCCTGCTGCTCTCCGGCGGCGGCTCCGCTTCGGACCGACAGTGCGAGGCGGTACTCGGTACAGCCCTCGACTCCTGCGAGCGTTATTTCCCGGCATTTCAGTTTGTGGTTTGGGCGGGCAAATCCGCCCGCGAGGCGATGGACTCGGTGATGTTCGAGACCTCGGGCGAGGCGTAGTCCCGCCGTTATTTGCGGACCCGGCGCCGCGGGCGCTAACTCCGACCCTCGGCAATCTCGCAAACAGCGGCTATGGATTCCGGACTGGCCGCTTCGCGGCGATCCGGAATGACGGGAAAATACGCCGATGAGCGATTCCAAGCACTTCGCTCCTGAAAACCCCGATTTGCGCCATCTGTCCGGCCTCCTGGTGTTAGTCGGCGCCGGCAAGATGGGTGGCGCTCTGCTTGATGGCTGGCTGCGCTTCGGCCTCAATCCAGCAAACGTTGTGGTTGTTGAGCCACAGCCTTCGCCCCAAATCGCAGCGCTTGTCGATCGCGGTGTCCAAATCCGCCCTGACACGCGCGGACTCCCCGACGCTGCCGCCGTGGTCATCGCGGTAAAGCCGCAAGTCGCCGCAGATGTCGTACCTGCCGCGGCGCCGGTGATTGGCGCGTCTACGCTTGTGGTGTCGATCATGGCGGGCCGAACGCTGCAATTCCTTTCCGACGCACTCAACACGCCGTGCGCCCTGGTGCGCGCCATGCCCAACACACCCGCCGCAATTGGCCGCGGTATCACCGTCGCCGTGGCGCGTGGCGCCAGCGAAAAACAGCGCGAGCTGGCGCATGGTCTTCTTGCTGCGATCGGGACCGTCGAATGGGTCGACAACGAAGCGCTGATGGATGCGGTGACGGCGGTGTCCGGCTCGGGACCGGCTTACGTGTTCCTTCTCGCGGAAGCGCTTGCCCAAGCTGCAATTGCGGCGGGCCTGCCGCCACCGTTGGCGGACAAACTCGCGCGCGAAACGGTTGCGGGTTCCGGTGAGCTGCTGCAGCGTTCATCGCTGACTGCGGCGAAGCTGCGAGAAAATGTCACCTCGCCGGGCGGCACCACTGCGGCGGCGCTTAAGGTGCTGATGGGTTCGAACGGGTTGGAGCCGCTGATCAAGGAGGCGGTAGCCGCCGCGACCGCGCGCTCCCGCGAACTCGCCGGCTGACGCCGAACACCTTGGAAGCGATGTACGATCGGTTTACATTGAATTTTTCAGTCACGCGTGTTGAGGAGTTCGGCCATGGCCCGCAGAGCCGCCCGCAAGACCGCGCGTAAGTCCGCGCGCGCTACTCCACCACGTAGCGCACCCGCTCCAACTCCAGCCAGCGAACGCGATAAAATCATCGCGGCCTTGCTGGCGCTCCTTGCCGACAACCGGTTCGAGACAATTGGCCTTGCCGATGTCGCAGCCCAAGCCGGAGTTTCGCTGGCGCAGTTGCGCGCTGAATTTGCCTCCACGCTCGCGATCGTCGCCGCGCACATCAAGGCCACCGATCGCGCCGTGCTCGCTGCGGATTTGAGCGACATGGCCGAGGAACCGGGGCGCGAGCGGCTGTTCGATGTGTTGATGCGCCGGCTCGAAACCCTGGCGCCGCATCGTGAAGCGGTGCGCTCACTGCTGCGCTCGGCCCGCCGCAATCCGCCGCTCGCTTTGGCGCTCAATCGGCACGCGGTGCGCTCGCAGCAATGGATGCTGACGGCGGCGGGTATCGGGTCTTCGGGCCCACGCGGCATGATTCGCGCGCAAGGATTGGCGATGCTGTTCGCGTCCGTGCTGCGCACCTGGATCGACGATGAAGACCCTGGCCAGGCGCGCACCATGGCCGCGCTCGACCGTGCGCTCGCGCGCGGGCAGCGCTTTGTCGGCTTCCTCGACGATCTCTGCTACATCCCCTCGCGGATCTGCCGCCTGCGGTCGCGGCGGCGCTCCCGCCATGAAGACGATTCCGAGGAAACCGCCGCAGCGTAACCGGCCTTTTCCGATAGAGGACCGGCACGCATGAAGGCTATCGTCGTCGGGGGCGGCATCGGCGGCCTGTCGTTAGCGCTCAGTCTGCATCAGATCGGATTCGATCCGTTCATTTTCGAATCCGCGCCGGCGTTCCAGTTTCTCGGACTTGGAATCAATGTCCAACCGCATGCGGTGCGCGAGCTGACCGAACTCGGGCTTGGCGAGCAACTCGCGCGCCATTCGATCGCCACCGCCGAGCTTGCCTATTTCAACAAGCACGGCCAGCTGATTTGGTCGGAGCCCCGTGGCTTGGCCGCCGGTTACAAATGGCCGCAGCATTCGGTTGCGCGCGGCGAATTGCAACGCCTGCTGTTGGAGGCCGTGCGAATACGGCTTGGGCCCGACCGGATTCGCACTGGCCACCATTTGGCTGCCTTTGCGGCACGCGACGATGGCGTGTTCGCCCGTTTCATGGACCGCACGACTGGGCGTGAAGTCGCCGAGATCGAAGGCGACTTTCTGATCGGCGCCGACGGCATCCATTCAGCAGTGCGTCGCAGCTTTTCCCCGCGGGAAAAGTTGCACTACGAGGGCGTGCTCAATTACCGCGGCGTGACGGCGGCAAAACCTTATCTCAGCGGCGCCACGATGGTGATCGCCGGCCACCGCGACCAGCGGTTCGTCGCCTACCCGATCAGACAACTCCCCGACGGCAATTGCCTCATCAATTGGATCTGCGTCGTGCGCACGTCCGATCCGATGATGCCGCTTGAAGAATGGGGCGTGCGCGCGGACAAGGCGCCGATCCTGGCGAACTATGCCAACTGGAGATTCGACTGGCTTGATATCCCGAAATTGGTCGAGGCGACCGACGATGTGTTTGCGTTTCCCGATGTCGATCGCGATCCGCTGCCGCAATGGAGCTTCGGCCGGGTGACCATGGTCGGCGATGCCGCGCATCCGATGCTGCCGGTCGGCGCCCAGGCCGGCTCGCAGGCCATCGTCGACGGGCGCGTGCTTGCCGCCGCGCTTGCGCGTTTCGCCGACCCCGTAGAAGCGCTGCGGCACTACGAGCGCGAACGCATGGACGCCATGAATGGCATGATCCTGCGCAACCGCCGGCTCGGCCCGGAAACGGTCATGCAGTTGGCCGAGGAACGCGCCCCGGACGGGTTTTCCAACATCTCGACGGTTCTCGGCGCCGACGAGTTGAAGGAGGCCGCGATCTCGTTCAAGCGCGCAGCGGGTTTCGACGTCGAGACGGTCAACACCAGACCGTCTTATCTGCAACATCCGCCATCATAGCGGTATGGAAGAGGAAACATGCCGGAGGCGTCTTCGAGCATCAACGTCACGGAGCTGATTGATCAGCGGCCGTTGACCGAACTGCAAATCCGCGTGGTCGCCCTGTGCGCGCTGATGATCTTTTTGGACGGTGCCGACACCATCATGATGGGGCTCGTGGCGCCTTCAATTGCGGCCACGATCGGTGTCAGCGCCAATGCGTTCGGGCCTGTCTTCGGCATCAGTCAGGCCGGCATTCTGCTCGGTGTGCTCAGTTTCGGGCCGCTTGGTGATCGCTTTGGACGCAAGCGCCTTGTTATCGGGGCGACCCTGTTGTTCGCGACTTTTACCTTGGTGACGGCGTGGACCACTTCCTTCGATGAACTCCTGGTACTCCGGTTCCTTACCGGGATAGGCCTCGGCGGCCTCGCTCCGAATGCCGTAGCGCTGACTTCCGAATTCGCGCCTAAGCGGCTGCGAGCTGCTTTCGTATCGCTGCAATGGTCGGCATTCCCGCTCGGCGGCGTTGCGATCGGCCTTCTGGCCTCGGTTCTGATCGTCCGTTGGGGCTGGCAGTCGCTGTTCCTGATCGGCTCGATCATCCCGCTGCTGCTCCTCGTTGTGTTGATCTTTGCGCTTCCCGAATTGGTATCGTTCCTCCTCACCCGGGGTCTTGATGCGGCGGGCGCTCGGCAGATCGTCCACAAGATGGCGCCCGAGATCACGCTGTCTGCGGAAACCCGCTACATCGTCAACGAAGAAAAGCTCCCCGGGGTGCCGATGAAGCACCTGTTCACCGAAGGCCGCGCCGCTCTCACCTTGCTGCTGTGGGTGCCGTTTCTTTCGAGCTTCCTGATCCTCATCTTCGTTACCTCATGGATTCCCACCTTGCTGCGGTCCGGCGGCCTGTCGATGGCGCAAGTCGGACTTGCCATCGCGCTGAACAGTCTTGGAAGTTTCTTCGGGTCTGGCGCAGTCGGGCGGCTGATGGATCGGTACGGGACTTACACCGTGCTAGTTCCAGCTTTCATCCTGGCTTCGAGCGCCGCAGGATTGCTCGGATTTTCGACCGCCAACTTCCAGAGTGCCGCGGTCGTTATCACCTTGAGCGGGTTCTTCGCCGGTGCGAGCCAAACCGGCGTAATCGCGCTCGCGGCCGTGACCTATCCAGTCGCTATCCGCTCGACCGGAGTTGGCTGGGCGATGGCGATCGGGCGGCTCGGCTCCGTCATTGGCCCGATCCTGGGAGGTTTTTTTCTGAGCTGGAATTGGCATGTCGAGCTGATTTTCCTGGTTATCGCCGCGCCTGCATTGATTGGAGCTTTGTGTGTGTTCCTGATCCGGCAACTGATTGCGTCGCGATCGGCAGCCAAGATGCGACCGCTTGCTGTGGATAACTAACAAAACGTACAGCCTATCCGAGCGCAGTTTCGCTCGTGACCGCAAGCGCTTAAGCCCCGGCGGAAGACATTTACTGCCGGTTACCGAAGACTGCGGAAAGCCAAAAGCTTTAGATAGGTCAGTAGGTTAGAATAACTAAAAAGAAGATGTTTTTGATTGAAATCAATTATCGCGGCCTCTAAATAGCATAGTTGCATTTGATACCAACGCTGCCCCGGGCTTCCTGGATGATCGTCTGTTCCTGCAATGTGTTGACCGACCACGACGTTCGGGGAACGCTGTCCGGCGACGGCTCCGTGCCGCGCACTGCCGGCGAAGTTTACGGCTGTCTCGGTTGCAGTCCCCAATGCGGGCGCTGCGCAAGGACTATTCGCCGCATTATGGATGAAGCGCTTACCGGCGCCGGGGAGCCATGCTGCAGGGCTGGCGAACGGTCCTAGGGCATTGCTCTAACCGTTAGCCGTTGATCGCTCGAAATCCTCGCAGCGCATTTGGCCGTATGCGGCCAGCTTATAATTGTTATAATCTAGAAACGAGCATCCCAAGCGCGATGCCGATTCCCTGGTAGGAGCACCGTTATGAAGGGCGATCCCGGAGTTATCGATTACCTGAACAAGGCGCTCCGGCACGAGCTGACGGCGATCAATCAGTACTGGCTGCATTATCGCCTGCTCGACAATTGGGGCTACAAGTCGCTCGCCAAGCAGTGGCGCAAGGAATCCATCGAAGAGATGCAGCACGCCGACAAACTGGTCGACCGCACCATCTTCCTCGACGGTTTTCCCAACATGCAGGTCCTCGATCCGCTGCACATCGGTCAAACGGTAAAAGAGGTGCTCGACTGCGATCTCCGCGCGGAAATGCACGCTCGCGCGCTTTATGAGGAGGCAGCGACCTATTGCCATTCAGTCAAGGATTACGTGTCGCGCGATCTGTTCGAGAAGCTGATGAAGGACGAGGAGCATCACATCGACTTCCTCGAGACGCAGCTCGACCTGGTCGCCAAACTCGGTTTGGAACTCTATGCCCAGCACCACATCGGCAAGCTGGACGAGGAGCACGACTGACCGGAGGCTTTCGCGGATCGCGGCCGCCTCAGCGGAACACGTATCCCAACAAGCGGTCGCGCGTGCCGTCTTTGTCGCAATCGCCACTGACCGACGTGAACCGCTCATAGTCCCGCGACAAGCAGCTGTAAATCGCGATCGTTCCCGGCTGCTGGGAACGGAACGCAAAGCCGGCGACGCGCCGCCGCTCGGCGCCCTCGGCAACGCAACGTCCTGCGTCACTTAGAAAACCATTGCCCGATCGCACCGAAAAGCATTCGTCCAGTTTGACGCTGGCACTTTGATTGGATGGCGCGGTCATCACATAGCCAAGCTGACCGCCAAATACATACGAGCGACCCGCAGCGATCGGGGGACCGCTTGTCACCCACTTACTGCCGTCAGCACTCGTCCAGCGCGACAGCGCGAGCCGCACCTGGGGACGTTGCGGCGCCGCACCCAGGGCGATCGACGCCTCGTGCACGACGAGATAGCGCTGTGTGAAATCCAGACCCGGAGGGATGTAAGTGTAGGTCAGTAGAAAATGGCTCCCAATGTTGTTGAAGCCGTGCTGGGCGACCATACTTGGATAAGCGTAGAGATCGCTCGCCGCCGGACGCTTCCAGTCGTTGGCGTCATAAAGAATAATCGGTTCTGAGATGGTGGCAAAACTCAGCTTGTCTTTGGTAGCGGACAGCTGCAGCGCCGAAGAGGTCGTCGCGAGCAACAACACGGCATCCACTTCGGTCCAATAAGCCGAGCTCATGCCGACGGCTCCATTGAGCGGCGCCGCTGCACCTCCCAGACCCGGCGCGTTCCATCCGTTGCCGCTCCACTTGCTCCATTTTCCCGGCACAGGATCGTTTCGCGGCGCTCGCGCCACGGTGTTCTTCCAGTCTCGCAGGCGCTGACAGTACGCGTACCAATAGCCATCGTGACCATCGACCGCAGTGCAGTCACCCTCCCCGCCTTGGCGGCCAGACGCCGGCCCCTCACTGGCGGTGATGATCTGACCGAGCACCTTCCAGGTGAGTCCGAAATCCTCGGAGCGAGCGATTGCCATTGATTTATAGGTTTCGCCTTCGCGGTAATCGCAATGCTGTTCGTTGTGAATCAGACCATAGAGCGCGTCGCCGCCTTGCAGGACGGAAGTGAGCCAACGGCCGCACTCCGACGGACTGCCCGCCGGTCCCGGTTCCAGAACGACTTTCGAACGGCCGCCCAATGCGAAAGGTGTCGCGCCGTCGATCGCCACAGTCGTGCCATTGGCGGCAAAGGCGCGGAACGTGCCGTCGGGCAGTTCGATGATGCTGACCGGCGCGTCAGGTTCGTGCCGCGAGGGCCCCCGCACCACGACCGGATGTTCCAACTTCACGGAAATACATTCGGTACATATTTCGCCAGCCTTGGCACTGGGAGCGCCGGCTACTATGCCAAGCAACGCCGCAACGGTGCTCCAACCACAAGCGGGATTTCCGGCCAGAACGCGCAAAATTGTTGCACAGACGCGCAAGTCTCTTCACGCCGCGGTTTGATAGAAAATCTCGCCGTCATCCCGTTCGGCGACATCGTCTTCCGATGGCGGCGCAAAATTCCGATAGTTGAGGCCCCACACCATTCCGGTGAACAACCACAGGAAGCGCCACCTCTCGCCCTGGTGCAACATTGCGCAGCAAATGATTGCAAGCCACGAAAACAACATCACCAGACACAGAGTATTTTTGGATCGCTTCCAGTTGTACCAGGCCTGCTGCACAGTGAGAACCATCAGAAGCGTCCAGTCGAATCCGGCAATCCATCCGTAGTTCAGGAACGCGCTGATCCAGATATTGTGAATTGGCTCGGGGAAATACTTGTCGATTTCGAACAGGCCGAGTCCAAGCGGATTTTGCAAGATCATCGGGATCGCGAGGAGATATCTGTTGTAGCGCCCGAACTGCCCAAGGTCGTAGGTTTCGGCAAGCTTGGAACGCTCGACGAGCATCTGTGCGAATGTGTCGTTTGAGAGGTACAGTATCACGCAGACCACGGCGACGAACATTGAAACAGCGAGCGCCACCAGCGAGGCCTTGAGCAGGCTTTGGCGGTTCAAGAACAAGAAACAGACGCCGGTCCAGAAGAATCCAAACACGATGGCCGCGCGGGAGAACGAGAGAACAACAGAGACCGAAAGCAGGAGCAGAGCGGCGGCATAGATAAACCGCCTTCGCCCCTCGGCAATCATGAACAGCGAGCCCATCATGCCCGGGATCAGGAAGACGCCGAACATGTCCGGGTCGTCGAGGAAGGCGGTTGGCCGATCGGCCCAGGTCAAAGCCGGATTTTTGGTAACAAAACCGAAAATCCCGATGATAGCGGCTATTACGGTCGCGAACACGTACACGCGCACAAATCTTTTCAGATCGCGTTCCGTCCACCCGGTGGTGACGAGACAGGAGGTAATTCCAATCAAGACGACTGAAGTCAGAGCGACAAACTGGAAGGCGACCAGCGGTTTATCGAGCAATGAAACCGATGATACGTAAATCGAAATAAGCCACGTCATCACCAGGCCGATCAGCATGACGGTCCGCAAATTGAACGTCTGCCTGCTGAACGGCGTCAAGAGCAGCGCAAGAAAGAAAATAATGTCCACCGGGGAAGGTCTGGACCAGGTGTAGTTGATTGCCACGACTGCGACGAGAAACACGAACGTCCGCAAACGTGCTCCGGCGCTGAGAAAGGCCTCCCGCGTGTCGACAGCGAAACTCATATTGTCGGTCATGTTTGATGCCGGGACAGGATAGCGATTCGAACGAGCGAACAGAAGATTTAGCCGGTGGCCGCCACTTCAACCGCTCGCCGCTTTTGGCGAGGACGTTTTGCCGCCCATGGCCGCAAGGCCACTTGGTAAGCCTATCCTCGCGTCGACAGCGCCGGCGCCGGCATCATCATCGGTTGCGCCGGAACCATCATCGGTTGCGCCGGCGCCATATATTGCGGCGCCGGGACAACGTATTGCGGCGCCGCATAGGCCGGGGCGGCTTCGAACATCCAGCGGAAGCCAAGCATCAAATCCTGCGAACTCAAGTGTGTGGAATCTGTAGCTGTCCGGATTACAACCGCCGACGCAGTTAATCGGGCCTTGCACGGAACCCATGTTGAGAAAGCGATACGCAAGTTCGAGCTTAAGATGCTCATTGATTGTATAGCTCAAACCCGCGTGAATGGCCCAAGCCAGGTTCCAGTCGGTAACGCTCGGGCCCGTCCCGGCGCCGCCCGTGGGGATGCCGACATCTGAAAATCCGGCCAACGTATTTGCGGCGGTACCGATGCCGGCGCCGACGAATGGCGTGAGCCCGCACCAGGTGAAGAGGTCGACGTAGGCATTTGCGAGAAACACCCAAGAACTAATATAGCCGTTGTAGACGTCGAGACACTGGGCAAAGGGGTTCGGACACGCGGTCGTGTAGCCGCCCCAGAATACAAAGGAGTCTTTGTTGCGGTACTCCGCCGTGGCGTCGAGGCGCAGCCAGTTGTTGAATTCGTAACCGGCGCCAAAGAGAAAGAAAGTCTGATCCTGCAGCGCGACCGACTGAATGGTGAAGTTACTGGGATTGTTGAGCGGATTTGGCAGATAGTCGATGTTGGTGGTTTGAAGATTGCCAACCCCGATATCGCCGCGCAGGTACCAGCGAGATGGAGCTTCGAGAGGCGCCGGCATCATGACCGGCATGACCTGCATCGGCTGATAGGGAGGCTGCTGCGCCATGTCGGCGCCCAAGGCGCTCGCTAACGGCACAACCGAAAAGACAAGAGCCGCGACTGCTGCTTTGAACATCACCACTTCCCCATCCGATCCAGCAGCCCCGGAACGCAAAGCGGCTGTTAAGGATAACGAAGCATTTCAAAGAATGCTTAATGGACGCTTAATCGGCGCATCCACCCGGTTGTTGGTCATGAACGCGGCATTGTTTCCGGCTCCGCTTCACCGCGAGAGATCGGAACTAACGCTCCATTAAGGTTAATGCCTGATGATGCCGCCCGGCTTCAGTGCACGCCGAAGGCATGAAAGGGCGGCCCGATGCGTTGGGTGTTCTGTAGTTTGTTTGCGCTAACTTTGGCATCGCCCGCCATTGCTGCCGATTTCGATATTCCGCCGCCTGCATCTGCGACCGGTTACGATGTCGTGCGCGGACCACAGACGGTGGGGCCAGCGACGTTCACGCGCTGGAGCGGCTTTTATGTCGGCGGCCAGATCGGTCTGGCCAACGGCGCCGCCGATTTCAGCGGCGCGACGCAAACTCTTATCGCATACGCGCTACGCGATACGCTTCTGGAATCGGACGACTCACCTTCGGGGTGGCCGGTGCTCGGCTCGGCTAACGCCAGAACGGCCGCCTACGGCGGCTTCGTCGGCTACAACACGCAGTGGGAAGATCTGATCGTCGGCATGGAGGCGAATTTCAACCGCGCCAACTTTACGCTCCGTGCTCCGACTTCAGCGATCGCGCGGACCGTCACCGATACCGCCGGCAATGCCTACAGTGTCGACATCAGCGGCAACGGCACAATGGTGGGTGAAGATTTCGCCACGCTCCGGCTCAAGGGCGGCTGGGTGATCGGCAATTTTCTTCCCTACGGTTTCATCGGCTTTGCGCTTGGTTTGGCGAACACGGACATTGCGCCAGTATTGTCTGGAATAGAATATACGTCGGGTACCATAGGCACCTGTACTCGCCTTGAGCCATGCTTTTCCCTCCCGCCCGCCAATGGCTTTAGCGCCAACAACCAGATCCTCTACGGCTTCACGGTGGGCGGTGGCGTTGATTTCGCGGTAACCGCCAACATTTTTCTACGCGCCGAAGTCGAGTGGGATCAATTCAACCCGCCTCCGGGTTTCCTGGCGACCATCATCACCGGACGCGTCGGCGCTGGGCTAAAGTTCTGATGACGGGGCAATCTGTCTTCCGACTTGACGCCAGCGGTCTCGTCACTTACTTCCCGCAGCGGGACACCCCTCCCCAACGAGGGGCGCCTATCTGGAAGGATAGATCATGACGATGGTAATGCCCGTGGTGCGGCCGAAAGTGCCGCATTTTTCGTCCGGCCCCTGCGCCAAGCGCCCCGGATGGAGCCTACAAGCCCTCAACAACGCATTCGTTGGACGTTCGCATCGCGCCAAAATCGGTAAAGCGCGGCTCAAGCGCGCCATCGATCTTACCCGCGAAGTGCTGGAGGTCCCGGCCGATTACCGAATCGGCATCGTGCCCGCATCAGATACCGGCGCAGTCGAAATGGCGCTTTGGTCCCTGCTCGGCGCCCGCCCGGTCACAATGCTGGCCTGGGAATCGTTCGGCGAGGGTTGGGTCAGCGATGTCGCCAAGGAGCTCAAGCTCAAGGACGTGTCCATCCTCAAGGCCGGCTACGGCGAATTGCCGGACCTTACCAGGGTCGATCAGCAAACTGACATCGTCTTCACGTGGAACGGCACGACATCGGGCGTGCGCGTACCAAACGCTGACTGGATCGCTGCCGATCGTGCCGGCCTGACCATCTGCGATGCGACCTCGGCGGCGTTCGCACAGCCGCTCGAATGGACCAAGCTCGATGTTGTGACATTCTCCTGGCAAAAGGCGCTGGGCGGAGAAGCCGCGCACGGCATGCTGATCCTATCGCCACGCGCCGTCGCGCGGCTCGAGAGTTATACGCCGCCGTGGCCGCTGCCGAAAATTTTCCGCATGACCAAAGGTGGCAAGCTGATCGAAGGAATCTTCGTCGGCGAGACCATCAACACGCCGTCGATGCTGTGCGTAGAGGACTATCTCGATACCCTCGAATGGGCAAAGTCGATTGGTGGCGTCTCCGCCCTTCGCGGCCGCGCCGACGGCAATGCGCGGGTGATCGCGGATTGGGTTGCGCGCGCGAAGTGGATTGACTTTCTGGCGCGCGATGCGGCGTCGCGTTCGAATACGTCGGTTTGCCTGAAGGTCGTCGACCCATCGATCACGAGCCTGACTGCTGACGCGCAAGCGGCTTTCGTCAAAAGCATTGCCGCGGCTCTCGACAAGGAAGGCGTCGCTTACGACATCGACTCCTATCGCGACGCGCCGCCTGGCTTGCGCATCTGGTGCGGTTCGACCGTTGAGCGTGCCGACGTCGAGGCGCTCACGCTCTGGCTCGACTGGGCATACGCCAAGGCCAAAGACGCCCTGGCGAAGGCTGCGTAGGGACAAGGTCATGACTGCCAAGGTTCTCATTTCCGATGCGCTCTCACCGGCCGCAGTGGCGATCTTCAAGGAGCGCGGGTTGGAGGTCGAATTCCAGCCTAATCTCGGCAAGGACAAGGACAAACTTGCCGAGACCATCGACGGCTTCGATGGCCTGGCGATCCGTTCCGCCACCAAAGTGACCGCCAAAATGCTGGAGCGGGCGCAAAACCTGAAAGTGATCGGCCGCGCCGGCATCGGCGTCGACAATGTCGATATTCCCGCGGCGACGGCCCGCGGTGTCATCGTGATGAATACGCCGTTCGGCAATTCGATCACCACGGCAGAGCACGCCATCACGCTCATGTTGTCGCTGGCGCGGCAGATCCCCGAGGCCGACGCTTCGACCCGCGCCGGCAAATGGGAGAAGAACAAGTTTCTCGGCGTCGAAATCTCGGGCAAGACGCTCGGCGTGATCGGCTGCGGCAATATCGGTTCGATTGTCGCCGATCGCGCGCTCGGCATGAAAATGAAGGTGGTCGCCTACGATCCTTTTCTTTCCGCCGAGCGGGCGCTCGATCTTGGCGTCGAAAAAGTCGAGCTAGACGAACTGTTGCGGCGCGCCGATTTCATCACGCTGCATACACCGCTGACCGACAAGACGCGAAACATCATCAACGCCGATTCACTGAAACTCACGAAGAAGGGCTTGCGCCTGATCAATTGCGCGCGCGGTGGTTTGGTCGACGAGGCCGCCCTGTACGAGGCGCTTTCCTCCGGCCGCATCGCCGGCGCGGCGCTCGATGTTTTTGTGACCGAGCCGGCGACGGAGTCGCCGCTGTTCGGGCTGCCCAATGTGGTTTGCACCCCGCATCTCGGCGCTTCGACCTCGGAAGCGCAGGAAAACGTCGCTTTGCAAATCGCCGAGCAAATGTCCGACTACCTGATCCGCGGCGCGATCTCCAATGCGGTGAACTTTCCCTCGATCAGCGCCGAGGAGGCCCCGAAGCTCAAGCCGTTCGTGGCGTTGGCTGACAAACTCGGCTCGTTTGCCGGCCAGCTTACTGAGACCGGCATCAAGCGCGTGCAAGTATCCTACGAAGGTGTCGTCGCCCAGATGAATACCCGCGCGCTCACCTCAGCTGCAATTGCAGGCATTCTTCGGCCGATGCTGCAGGACGTCAACGTCGTATCGGCGCCGATCGTTGCCAAGGATCGCGGCATTGTCGTCGAGGAAACGCGGCGCGAAGGCGAAGGCGACTACGAGAGCCTGATCACGGTCGCTGTCGTCACCGACCGGCAGACGCGCTGGGTCTCTGGTACGGTCTATGCGGACGGGCGTCCGCGCATCGTCAATATCAAGGGGATCCGCATTGATGCGGAGTTCGGTTCGTCAATGCTTTATGTGACCAATCAGGACCGGCCCGGTTTTGTCGGACGCTTCGCGACGCTCCTCGCCGGCGCCGGCATCAACATCGCAACCTTTCACCTCGGCCGCGAGTCGGCCGGCGGCAACGCCATTGCCTTGGTCGAGGTCGACGGCGCCGTAGCACCCGAGGTGCTTGCTCAAGTGCAGCAAATTCCCAATGTGCAGCAGGTAAAGCCGCTGCATTTTTGATTCGTTATTTCCTCGTCGCTGCGGTGATGCCGGCAAATACCAGTGCATAACCGACAGCGTGATAAATCTCGAAGTGCTCGCCGAGCAAGACGATCGCCATCACCGAGCCAAACACCGGCACAAGGTGCATGAATGGCGCGGCGCGATTGGCGCCGATCAAATCCACGCCGCGGTTGAGACAGAGATATCCAAGCAAAGATGGAAACACGCACACATAAGCGACGCTGGCCAGGCTGACGGTGTCGAATACAATTGTCGGTCCGCTTGCGAGTTCCCAAACCAGTGCCGGCAGAAGCAGCACCGCGCCCCAACCCATGCCGACGGCGAGGAACGAATATGGATGCATCGGCGGCCGCTTGCGCAGCATCACCGTGTAGTACGCGTAGATCAGGAGCGCGATCAGAATCCAGACGTCGCCGCGATTGACGCCGATGCTGGTCAAGACGTCGAGACTGCCGCGGCTGATGATAATGACGACACCGGTAAGCGAGACGGCAATGCCGCCGGCCTGCCGCCACGTCAAACGTTCGCGAAACAGAGCAAAGGTCCACAGAGCAACAAATAACGGCCCGATCGACGGCAGCAATGAGCCGTTGATCGCGCTGGTGTACTGCAGCCCGTAATACGCCATCGTGTTGTAAGCGGAGAAACCCGTCAAGGCGATGACCGTCATCAATACCGCATGTTTGCGGATCGTCGGCCAATCGCGCAGCAGCGGCAACGCCGCAAACGGGAGCAAAATCAGGAACGCACCGGTCCAACGAACGAACGCGAACGTAACCGGCGGAATGTGCCCGACGATAAAGCGGCCGAGCACGGTATTGCCGGCCCAGAATAACGAGGTCAGAGATAACAGCAGGTACGGCTGATCGAGCAGCCAGCCGCGCGCGCGGCTCTTGTCGCCAATCCCCGCTCCCGACATGACTCGAATCCTCAATTGATCGTAAGCAGCTATCGCGGACTACAGGCTACGACTACTGCCCTGATGGCATGTCTGGCCCGACTTGGGCCCAGTGCGACAATCGGCGTCGCGTCAAAAGCAGCAGCGCTAATGGCAACACTCCTTAATTTGCTGGGAATTCAACAATTTAGGCGATATTTTCAGCGCGAATTACCGCCACTTTGCCTTGCTTCGCAAGGCGTCATCCAGTATCCGGAACAGCGGCTGCGGCCGGTATCCGATCTCATGCGTCCAGCGGGTCTCTTGGGGCTACATCCTCATGGCAAATGTTGTCGTGGTCGGCTCCCAGTGGGGCGACGAGGGCAAAGGCAAGATAGTCGATTGGTTGTCTGAGCAAGCCGACATCGTGGTCCGCTTCCAGGGCGGCCATAATGCCGGCCATACTTTGGTGATCAACGGGATCACTTACAAACTCTCGTTATTGCCTTCCGGCGTTGTCCGACAGGGAAAACTGTCCATCATCGGCAACGGCGTTGTCCTCGACCCGCACGCGCTCCTCGCCGAGATCGCCAAGCTCAAGCAACAGGGCATCGATGTCACGCCCGACAACCTGCGCATTGCCGAGAACACTGCCTTGATACTTCCATTGCACGGCGAGCTCGACGCAATTCGGGAAACCGCCAATGCGGCGCTCAGCATCGGCACGACGCGGCGCGGTATCGGACCCGCCTATGAGGACAAGGTCGGACGCCGCGCAATTCGCCTTATGGACCTTGCCGACGGCGCGACACTCGACCACAAGATCGAGCGCCTGCTCATGCATCACAATGCATTACGCAGAGGTCTCGGCCTTGATCTGATTGATCCGCATGCATTGCACAAGGACCTCATCGGTGTCGCGCCATCGGTGCTGCCTTTTATGGACTCGGTATGGTCGCTGCTGGATCAGAAGCGGCGCGAAGGCAAGCGGATCTTGTTCGAAGGCGCACAGGGCGCACTGCTCGATGTTGATCATGGCACCTATCCGTACGTGACCTCCTCGAACACTGTTGCCGCCCAAGCCGCGACCGGATCGGGACTTGGCCCAAGCGCCATCGGGTACGTCCTCGGAATTTGTAAGGCGTACACCACGCGAGTCGGCGCCGGGCCTTTTCCGACCGAACAAACAAACGAGATCGGCCGGACGTTGGGCGAACGCGGTAAGGAATTCGGCGTGGTAACCGGCCGGCCACGGCGCTGCGGCTGGTTCGACGCGGTGCTGGTGCGTCAAAGCGTGCGCACCAGCGGCATCAATGGCCTAGCCCTCACCAAGCTCGACATTCTGGACGGCTTTAATGAGATCAAGGTTTGCGTCGGCTATCGTTTGAACGGCCGCGAGATCGATTACCTGCCCGCGAGCGAGCACGCCCAAGCCCAAGTCGAGCCGATTTACGAGACCATCGATGGCTGGCGTGAGCCGACCGCGCGGGCGCGCTCCTGGGCCGATTTACCTGCACAAGCGATCAAATACGTCCGCCGGCTGGAGGAACTCATTGGTTGTTCTGCAGCCGTATTGTCGACAAGTCCTGAGCGCGAAGACACTATCCTGATGCAGAATCCATTCGAGATGTGAATCAAGATGAAAAGCATCGCCGGTAAGCGTAAGTTGAATAGATGACTGATTATTTGCCACTTATCGCCCGTGCCGTAGAGGGGCTTGACGCCAACACCGGAGAAGCTCGCCGGGCCCTCTACGAACGAGCCCGCAGTGCTTTGGTTACGCAGTTGCGCTCTGTTGAGCCGGCGCTGCCGGAAACCGATATCACCAAGGAACGTCTGGCCCTCGAAGATGCTATCCGTAAGGTAGAGGCCGATGCGGCGCGCAAATCACGCGCGGAACCGCGCGCGGCCACGCCCGCGCCTCAGCGTGACCGCTCGATCTCGCCGGCAGATATCGGAAGAAGCGATGCGCGGCGAAACACGCCGCCCTTGGCGAGACAAGCCCCAGCGACGGGAGCTGATACACCCTCCGTGGACACTTCGCCGCAGACCGCCCGTGAGCGGCTGCTGGGTGCGCGAACCTCCTCGCGGCCGCGCGAAGGCATAAAGGGTTTTCGCGACGTCGTAAGTGAGGTTCACGATCTCGGCGCCGCAACCGCCAAATCCGCACAATCCGCGCGCGACACGCGCGATTCATACGGACCCCGACCCGCCGCGCCTCCGTGGCCGGGCGAAGAAGACGCTGCGACCGCCCCCGGGGATTTTGAGCCGGTGCTCGAACTCGGAGGATTGGAGTTCCGCTCACGAGCAGTCGGACCAGACCAGCGGCCGCCGATCGTTTCCCGAGTTTGAACACCATGACGCCCGGCTGCCGCCATCGGCACGGTATCAGCCATATGCCGCGACCGGAGATGACGACCATTACGTTCAACCAGCCCCCTCGTCCGCAGGCATTGTCACGCTGGTCGCAATCGTCGTCGGCGTCGTTATTCTCGCGGGCGTTGGAGCCACCGTCGCATGGCAGTGGTCCAACATCACCGGGCTCTATCAGCGCTACGCCCACTTTGGTACGAAGCCCCCGGTCCAGACCCAGGCGGCACCGACGACGCAGCCAAAATTCTCCGGCCGGGTTCCGCAAGAGCAAAGTGCCGGCCAATCCCCTGCCGCCCCGGGCACACAAGGTAGCCAGGCGGCTGCGCCGGCGGTCGCCCAGCGCGTCGTGCTTTATGAGGAGGATCCAGGCGATCCACAGGGCAAGCGCAGCGTCGGTTCTGCAATTTGGCGCACGGAAACGGTTTCGCCGGGACCCGGGCTCGCGCCGGAGCTTGCGGTCCGTGCGGACTTGGAAATTCCTGAACGCCGAATGGCGGTCACCTGGTCGCTTCGCCGCAATACCGATCAAGCTCTGCCGGCGAGTCACACGATTGAGATCATGTTCAAGTTGCCACCCGATTTTCCTGGCGGTGGCATCGCCAACGTACCAGGGATCCTGATGAAGCAATCGGAGCAGGCGCGCGGCACGCCGCTGGCCGGGCTTGCCGTCAAGGTAACGAACGGTTTCTTTCTCGTCGGACTGTCCGCCGTCGAAGCCGACGTGCAGCGCAACGTCCAATTGCTCAAAGAACGTCCTTGGTTCGATATCCCTATTGTTTACACGTCCGGTGGCCGCGCCATCCTGGCCATGGAAAAAGGAACGCCCGGCGAACAGGCGTTTGCTGAAGCGTTCGCCGCCTGGGAAAAGAAGTAAGATTCCGGCCACGCGGCTCTGTCGCCGCGTTCGTAACGCCTGTTGAGGACAAACGCGAATGAGTGCAGCGGACGCCAAAGTCCTTAAGTCGGTTACCCACGCGTTCATTGCCTCGGCGGTTCGCACGATCGAGACCGAGCGTGAAGGGTTGGTTGCACTGGCGGCTGCAATCTCGGACGGATTAGGAGCTGACTTCGTCGCTGCGGTAGAGACAATCCGCCGCGCGCGCGGCCGCGTCATCGTCACCGGCATGGGCAAGTCGGGTCACGTTGGCCGGAAAATCGCCGCGACACTGGCCTCAACTGGAACGCCGGCTTTTTTCGTACACGCCGCTGATGCGAGTCACGGCGATCTCGGTATGATCACGTCAGACGACGTCATGCTGGCGCTGTCGTGGTCCGGCGAAACCGAAGAACTCAAAGACCTGATCAACTATTCGCGCCGGTTCGGCATCAGTCTCATCGCCGTCACCGTCAATGCCGACAGCACGCTCGGCAAGGCCGCAGACATCGTCCTGTTGCTGCCGGAGTCGCGTGAGGCGTGCCCGCATAATCTTGCCCCGACAACGTCATCGCTGATGCAGCTCGCTCTCGGCGATGCGCTGGCGATTGCTCTCCTGGAAAGCCGCGGCTTCACCGCGATCGATTTCGGCGTGTTCCATCCCCGCGGCATGCTCGGCGCGGCATTGAAGTTCATCCGCGATGTCATGCATCCGGGCGCGGCTGTCCCGTTGATCGCGCGCGGAGCCTTAATGTCGGAAGCCATCGTCGAAATGTCCGCCAAGGGCTTCGGTTGCGTCGCCGTGACTGACGCCGAAGGCAAGCTTGCTGGCGTTATCACCGACGGCGATTTGCGCCGTCACATGCGCGTCGACTTGCTGCAGGAGCCGGTCGAAAAGATCATGACGGTGTCCCCTAAAACCGTACGGCCCGATCAGCTGGCTGGTGAGGCGCTAAAAATACTGAATGCATCAAAGATCACGGCCCTCATTGTCGTCGACATGGATCGACCGGTAGGCATTGTGCATTTCCACGATCTCTTACGCGCCGGTGTAGCATAAGCTCCAACACGCTGGGACGAGCCGCGAACCCGCGCTCGAAGAGCGCGGGGCCCGACCGTTAGACCTTCAAGCGTCGGATATGCTCACTTCACGGCGCAACCCGCTTAAAATTTAATACAAGGCACCTGGCACAGCGCCCGGGTTCTTGGGAGGTTGGGCGCTGGGCGGGACCATGACCTGCGCATTGGGATCTCCTGCAGGCGTCGTGGCGGACGTCACATCCTTGCCTTGCTGGTGAGCAAGAAACTCGTCGTAGCCTGGGGCGCCGGGCCGCGGCGGAACATCCTTGGGCATCCCGCCGGCCCAAGTCGGCCAATGATCTGAGACGGTAGACGAAACGGAGGCGCACGAGCCGAGAGCCAATCCGGTCAAGAGCACGAGTGTTGGCGCAAAGAATTGCTGGATCATGCCGACCGCTTAAATCAGACCGAAGGCTGCACCCCCGATAAGGCGGGAGTTCATGGCGGCACTGTGTCTTCCTCGTGCCCCGATTCCAATCATGGATTCGCTTCTATCGTCTCGGCATCAACGATTTGCTAATGGCCGTTTCATTGCTTTGGACGAACGTACAGGATAACCGTCGGCGCGAACTGACGAAATGAGGACTAGCGGTTGATCCTAAAGCAACGGCAAGCCACCTTGCGAGCTTTGCAGAATGCCGGCGCTGAGGCTGCGCTTCTGCTGCCGCTTTTGTTGCTCGGGTGCAGCGCGCTTTCCCTGCCGAGGGAGGACGCGCCGGCATTGGGCCCGGACCCCGCGTACAACACATTGGTGGCGGATCACATTAAAGGGTCATTCAAGGAATACGCGTCGTACGACGCGTTCGAAATATCGGATTATCGCTGGGTTCATTCGGTAAAAGGCTGGAGCTGGCTCACCTGCGTCCGGTTCCACGACAAGGGGCGCCGACTTGCGTATGCTCTGTTCATCAAACAAAAAGAGATTATCGAAAATCGGTACGCTGTGGCGACCGACGGATGCGACGCGCAGACTTATTCACCGTTTGCCCTGCTGGGTGGAACGAAAAGCCTCGGCAGCGACGGCTTGTTGGAGCCGCTGTATTAGGCATCAGCATGGCTCGGCCCCGCGCGATCCGATCCGTGATATCGATTGGTCGACAGATTCGACGTTGTTGGCGCAGGTCGCCAGGCCGCCATTGTGGACGAGGTCTAAGCCGTGACTAGGCTCCTGGTGACCGGCGCCTCCGGATTCCTCGGCCGTGCTGCAATCGCGGCATTCGCGCGCAACGGGTACGAACTCCGTGCCGCGGTGCGTCGGCAGCCCGAGCCGGCTTTACCCTCGGGCGTCGAGGTCGTGCGGCATCCGGATTTGTCGGAAGATACGGACTGGCGGCCTCTGCTGAGCGGGGTCAATCAAGTAGTACACCTTGCCGGGATCGCTCACACCGGCCGGCGCGCCACCCCTGAGCTTTACGATCGCATCAATCGGCTGGCGACGGAAAAATTCGTTGCCGCCGCTGCTGAAACGGGTGTCCAGCATTTCGTGTTTGTGTCTTCAATCCGTGCACAGAGCGGGCCTACCGCGGATCACGCCTTGACCGAGCGTGATGAACCGGCACCGACCGACGACTATGGTCGCACGAAGCTCGCCGCCGAAGCTGCAGTACGCGCTGCGGGCGTTCCGTTCACGATTCTGCGGCCGGCGCTGCTCTACGGCCCAGCGGTGAAAGGGAATTTTGCTCTGTTGCTGCGAGCAGCACTGTCGCCTTGGCCGCTTCCGGTCAAGGATTTTGTCAATCGCCGCTCGCTTCTAGGCATCGATAATTTCACCTCCGCCTTAAGCTTCGTGCTTTCCGAAGCGAGTACGATAGGCGAGACCTACGTTGTCGCCGATCCGGGAGTCCCGCTGCGGCTTCCCGACATCCTGGCAACGCTGCGGCAAGCACAAGGCCGGTGGCCTCTCATTGTGCCAATGCCAACGACGTATGTAGAAATTCCGCTGCGCTTGATGGGCAGGGACGATTTATGGGATCGCGTGGGCGGCAACCTACGCGTGGATCCGAGCAAGTTCTTGGCCGCCGGTTGGCAGCCGCCGCACGACACGCGCAGCGGGCTTGCGGCGCTGGTTCAGGCAGAATCCCGCTTGCGCAAAACCATTCCACCGACAACCCCAACGCCAAACACGTAGAGCCAGCCCGAAGTAAAATCAAACAAGTGCGAATTGAACAGCGACGATACGACGTTCTGGACGACGATGATCATACCGAACCAGGCGTTCAGTCCGCCGCCGCAAAACAGCAGGAAATGCGCAAGCCACATTGCTAGCAACACGGCGACGCCGATTATGCCGAGCTGTATTCCAACCGCGAAAATCTGGTTATGCGGATTCGCAGAGAGCGTCGACGATGCGCCCGTATCGCCCGCTGCTGCCTGGCGGAACTGCTCTGGAATTGAGCCGGTGCCGTGACCGATGATCGGCGCCGTCTCGATAAATGACATCGACTTTCTGAGAAACTCGAGGTGCAGACCCGTCGAATTCGCGGCATCGCTGGTACGGTAATCCTGTAGCTCGTGTAATGACGTCGCCACCCGCTCGTGCATGTAGGCTGAGCCGAACCAAATCGCGATGCCAACGATAACACCGGCCAATCCGGTGCCCAGCAAGCCTTTCCAGCCGAACTCCCGCCATCCCAATATGAGCAGCAGAACAGGAGCAACGAGGAGAGCTGTGCGACTGGTAACCACAAAAAAGATGTTCGCGAGAAACAAAAGGACCAGCACGAGCGACCCGGCAGTCGGCCGCCACCGCCTCATTCGCGCTTGCTCTCCGGCATAGCCGAGAAGCGCAAATATACAGACCAGGAAGTTGGCGCTTTGAAAAATGTAATCCTTGGTCGGAACTCCAACCATTCGTCCGCGCCACGGCAGACCTGGAATGAGCACCAGGCCCCACGACACCAACACCAGGGCAATTACCGAGGCAAAAAATCCATACAGAACCCAGATGCCGTTCCCGGAGCGCCGGAACTGTGTGAACAACAGAGGTATAAGAAGCAGGCGATGGAATTTACCGAGACCGCCGAACCGTTCGGCCCAGCTGACGTCGGCCCAGAACATGCCAATGGCCGCCAGCAACCAGAGCAAAACAGGCAGCATGCCGGCGGCGGTCATTAATTCCCGTCGGAATGCCCCGATATTCAGGGTGGCGAGGACCACGATTAGCCACGCGGTGATGAAAATGGCGGTCGCGGTGGTTGACCACGGCAACGTCACGGCGACGGCAACGGCAAGCCAATCGGCCACCTTGGCCCAGCGCTGACGATCGAAGCCGGCCGGCATCGTAGCGGCAGTCATCCGGTTAATTTCGCCTCGGCGGGATTGGTCGATCGGACTGGTGGTTCAGCCGATTCCGCTGAACGACGCACGAGGCCGGTTGTCGAGTGCCCGGGCACCAGATCGACAAGAAGAACGTCGCCGCCCGCACTCTCAACCAGTTCGCGGCCGACCACGTCCTCAATGCGATAATCGGAGCCTTTGACCAGAACGGCCGGCTGGACCTGCTTGATCAGCTCGAGCGGCGTATCCTCCTCGAACACGACGACGAGGTCGACAGCCTCCAGCGCCGCAAGTACCTCCGCACGGCCCTCGGCGGGATTGATCGGCCGGCCCTTGCCCTTCAGCCGCTCTGTCGAAGCGTCGCTATTAAGCCCCACCACCAAACGATCACAGGCGGCGCGCGCCTCCGCGAGTAATTTGATGTGACCGCGATGGAGAAGATCGAAACAGCCATTGGTGAAGCCGATGCGCAGCCCATGCTGGCGCCAATCGCCGAGCCGTTCCTCGAGTACCGACCAGTCAAACACGATCTTCTCTTCGGGCGCGAGCGAAGCGGCCGGGAGAATACGGCTACGCAATTCGGCGAGAGAAGCGGTCGCCGTACCGCGTTTGCCGACCACGACAGCGGCCGCGGCGTTAGCAGCACGCGCAGCAAATTCGTACGGCGTTTTCATCGCCAACAGTACAGCCATCACCGCCGCGACCGTGTCGCCGGCGCCGGAGACATCGCGCACCTTGACCGGATACGCGGGAACGTGAACCGCGGCGGCGCCTTCCACATGAAGCGTCATTCCTTCTTCACTGCGGGTCACCAGCACAGCTTCGCTGCCAACCATGCGCGCGAGTTCGGCCGCGGCGGCCGCTATGTCGGCGTCGTTTGCGACCGGACGATGCACCGCCGCAGCAAGTTCCTTGCTATTAGGAGTGATCAGCGTTGCGCCATGATAGACCCGGTAGTCATGCCCTTTTGGGTCGACGATGACCGGCTTCCCAACCTGTCGCGCCTTTTCGATGATGGCGCGAATGACGCGCGCGGTGAGGGCGCCCTTGGCATAGTCTGACAGCACGACCGCGCCCACCTTGGGCATCGCGGCTTCGGCGCAGGCGATCATTGCGGACTGGCTTTCCGCGCTTGCCGGCGTCTCAGTCTCCCAATCGGCCCGCATCAAATGGGCCGAGTAGTGTTCGGAAACGAAACGCACCTTCCGCGTTGTCTGCCGTGCATCGTCGACCACAAGTTCGGGAACGATTGATCCGAGCTTGGCGAGCGCGCGATGCAAGACCTGACCGGCGTCGTCGTTACCAACGAGACCGACAAAGACGCACTGTGCGCCAAGCGCCGCGATATTGCGGGCGACGTTGCCGGCGCCCCCGATCTCCACCGCATTGTGTTTGACTTTCAGAACTGGAGTTGGCGCTTCGGGAGAAATGCGGGTGACATCGCCATAGACGAAATCGTCGAGCATGACGTCGCCGACACAAAGAACGGTCTGCTTGCCGATGAGCCGCAGCGCTTCCTCAAAGTCGAACATACCGTTGCCCCGTCCGCCCCACGGCCCTCTAGCGGTATCGATCGGCGCGATCGAGATAACCGCTTACGTATTTCTTGGCGCTGTCTTCCAGCATGGCGAAATCGCCATGAAAGCCGGCGCGGCGCAGATTTTCGGTCTCGGCTTGGGTGAAATACTGATAAGCGTCGCGGATCAACTCCGGCATCTCAATGTATTCGATGTTTGGCTCGCGCCCGAGCGCCACCAACGTGGCAGTCATCAGATCGCGGAAGCTGCGCGCCTTGCCGGTACCGACGTTGAAGATACCCGACACCGAGGGAGTCTCGAGCAGCCAGCGCACCACGGCAACCGCATCGTCGACGTAAATGAAGTCGCGCTTCTGCTCGCCGTCGGCAACGCCGGCGCGGTAGGATTTGAACAGCCGGATCGGCTTGTCGGCCTTGGCATCATCGAAACGTTTCGCCACGAGACTCATCATCTCGCCTTTATGGTATTCATTTGGACCGAAGACATTGAAGAATTTAAGTCCGGCCCATTGCGGCGGCAGTTTGTCCTTTCGGGCAACGCGCTCAACGACGGCGAGGTCGAATAGATGCTTGGTCCAGCCGTAGAGGTTCAGCGGCTTGAGCCGATTGAGCGCGCCGGGCGACCAATCGTCGGAAAAGCCGGCACTGCCGTCTCCATAGGTCGCCGCCGAAGAGGCATAGATAAACGGGGTGCGCGTTGTGGCACACCAATCGAACAGGCGCAGGGACAGCCTGAAATTGGTCTCCATGAGGAGATCGGCATCGGTAGCTGTGGTCGAGGAGATAGCACCCAGATGAACGATGGCGTCGAGTTTGCGTCCCTCCAGCCAACGCAGAAGGTCGGCTGGGGGAACGAAATCGGCAATTTGCCGTCCCGCGAGATTACGCCACTTAAGCTCTCGACCGAGTATGTCGTTGATCGCAATGTCGGAGCGTCCGGCCTCGTTGAGGCTTGCCACCACGTTCGATCCGATGAAGCCGGCCCCGCCGGTGACCAACAACATCGACGCCGTGACACCGCATGAAAGTTGCCGTTGTCACCGTTTGCCCCAGTCTCAATCCTGACGCAACACTCGTCCTTGGATGGGAAGAGTGATGCGGCGATTGCTTCTTTTATAAAATGAACATAAGTTCACAACTACCAGCGAACGATGGTTCAGAGCTACCCCTAGCCGATCAGGATTCCCGATCTGCGAGCGGTAGCCCCATCCTGCTGGTGCCTTACATGTGGATCGGAGATTTCGTCCGTTGCCACTCGGTCGTGACGCTGTTGCGGCAGCGCTATCCCGACCGACCAGTGGATGTTCTAGCGACGACGCTGTGCGCACCACTTGCCGACTACATGCCGGGGCTTCGACAAACAATCGTTTGGGATCTACCGCGCAGCCGACTCGCTCTCGTGGAACAGAATGCGCTGGCCAAACGCCTTAGGCGCGAAGGTTACGGAACCGCACTCATCATGCCGCGCACCTGGAAATCGGCGCTCGCGCCGTTTCTCGCCGGCATTCCGGAGCGTGTCGGATTCTTCGGCGAGGGACGAGTAGTCCTCCTCAACGACGTGCGTTTTGGCGAACGTAAATTGCCGCGGATGGTGGACCGCTGCGCCATGCTGGCGCTGCCTCGCGGCGCCGAGCCGCGCGAGGCATGGCCGCTTCCTAAGGTGAAAATTGCGGCGGCCAAGGTGGCCGCTTGGCGCGATCGACGTGGCTTCGCGGACAGGGGCCGACCAGTCATAGCGTTCGCGCCCGGAGCCGTCGGGCCTTCGAAGCGCTGGCCAAGTACCGCTTACGCCGAACTCGCCCGCAGTCTCTTGAATGACGGCTTCGCCGTTTGGGTTCTGGGCGGTCCGAGTGAGAAGGCTCTGGCTGCCGAGATTATCGGCGACAGCGAAGCCCGCGATCTCACCGGAAACGATTTGCGCGAAGCCATTTTCGCTCTGGCTGCGGCTTCGGTGGCCGTCTCGAACGATTCGGGCCTCCTTCATGTTGCCGCGGCGCTCGGCACGCCATCGATCGGGATTTTCGGCCCAACCAGTCCATGGCACTGGGCGCCATTAAATCCACTCGCCGCAACCATGCAGGCGAAAACCGAACTTGCCTGCCGGCCATGCCATAAGCCTGTATGTCGGGTCAGCCATCACCGCTGCATGGGCGACCTGACGCCGGAGGAAGTTCTAGCCGCGACACATCGGGCGCTCGCCGCTGTATCCGCCGGCTTGCAACGGAACGACTAACGAGGCCTTCATCAACTTGGGGTAAGCCCCTTCGCGGCGTGGGAAGGTTGGAGCCAGTTTGAAGCCATGACGATCCTCGTTACCGGCGGAGCTGGCTTTATCGGCAGCCACATGGTGCTCGAGCTGCTCGATGCCGGAGAATCCGTCATCGTACTCGATAACCTTTCCACCGGTTACGACTGGGCGGTACCGAAAAGTGCGCCCCTCATCGTCGGCGACACCGGCGACCAAGCGCTGGTTACCAAGCTTCTTCGCGAGCATAACGTTGAAGCCATCATCCACTTCGCCGCTTCGATCGTGGTTCCCGAGTCTGTCCGCGATCCGTTAGCTTATTATCGCAACAACACAGTCAATTCACGCGTCCTCATCGAATGTGCCGTGAACAATGGCGTGCGGCATTTCATCTTTTCATCGACCGCCGCCGTGTACGGCAATCCCGTACAAATTCCGGTGCGGGAAGATTCGCCGACGGCGCCGATCTCACCCTATGGGTGGTCGAAGCTCATGAGCGAAGTCATGTTGCGCGACGCAAGTCGCGCGCATGGTCTGCACCACGTAGTGCTCCGGTATTTCAACGTGGCGGGCGCCGATCCGCGCTGCCGCAGCGGGCAAACGACTAAGGCCGCCACTCATCTGATAAAAGTAGCGGCCGAAACGGCATTAGGGCTGCGCCCAAAAATCGAAGTTTTTGGTACCGACTACGCAACGCCAGACGGCACATGTGTGCGCGACTACATTCATGTCAGCGATCTTGTCCGCGCACATTTGGATGCGCTGCGCTACTTGCGGCTCGGCGGACAATCCCAGACTCTGAATTGCGGCTATGGCCACGGCTTCTCGGTGTTCGAAGTAGTCGACATGGTCAAGCGAGTCTCGGGAGCCGATTTTAAAGTCGATATCGCGCCGCGCCGCGCCGGCGATCCCGCAAGCATCGTCGCAAATTCCCAACTGGCGCGTGAGACGCTGGGCTGGGAGCCTCGTTTTGACGATCTGTCCAAGATTGTCGCTCATGCGCTCGCTTGGGAGCGCGCGCTCATGACGCACGGGCTGGAGCGGCCCGATCAGAGCGAAAAGCTCGCACCCGCGGCTTCGCGTTAAAGGGTTCCCAGCGGCCTCGGCTACGTCGAAATGGCTTGATAAATCCGCGTCTTCCGGGCATTGAACCCACCGGGGCGCCTCGCGCTTTCGGCCCTGCGGGACGTTAACGGATTACGCATGAAATCTGACAAGGCCGAACCTTCGGACCCCTACCCTACTCTTCCATTAATTCGGCGTTTGCTCGTGGACGAGGCGTGGAGGCACTGGCCGCGCTACGCGATCGCTTTCGCCCTGATGGGTGTAGCTGCAGCGGGCACGGCGCTTAGCGCCTATCTTCTCGGCACGATGACCAACGAGGCCTACGTTCATCACAATTTCGAGGGCATCGTCGTCGTCGGCGTTCTGACGATGGTGATTTTTGCGACCAGAGGTTTGGCAACCTACGGCTCGGGGGTGATGCTGTCCGCAATCGGCAACAGTATCGTCGCCGATAATCAGCAGCGTATGTTCGATAAGCTGTTGCGGGAAAATATCAGTTATTTCGCCGATCGCCATTCTTCAGAGTTCATCGCCAGGCTCACCACCGGCGCCAATGCCGTGTCGCAGGTGATCAATCTCATGATCACCGCCTTCGGCCGCGATCTGATGTCGCTCATCGGTCTGTCGATCGTGATGGTGATCCAGGATCCGATCATGTCGCTCGGCGGATTGATCGTGGCGCCGCCGGCGTTGTTGTTCCTGCGCAAGATGATCCGACGCGTGCGTAACATTGCGCGGATGCAGTTTACCGGCAACACACGCACTATCGAGACCATGCAGGAAGCGCTGCAGGGCATGCGCATGGTCAAAGCCTTCTCGCTCGAGGACGAGATGCGGCGAAGGCTCGCCACAAGTGTCATCGCGGTCGAAGGCCAAGCGAACAAGATGGCGCGTGTCGCCTATCGCGCCAACCCTTTAATGGAGACGTTAGGCGGTTGCGCCATCGCGCTGGCGATGATTTACGGCGGCTGGCGCGGCATTCAAGGTGGCGGAACGCCGGGCGAATTCGTGTCGTTCCTTGCGGCCTTCCTTCTGGCCTACGAGCCGGCGAAGCGGCTGGCGCGGCTCAACATCGATCTCAACAACAATCTCGTTGGCGTTCGCGTGCTGTACGAGGTCATCGACAGCCCGCCTGGCGAGCGGACCGACGACGACCGTCCGCCCCTCAAGCTCTCCACCGGACGGCTCGAATTCGCTGACGTAGACTTTGCCTATCGTCCCGGTGCGCCGGTCTTGCGCGACATAAGCTTCGTGGCGCAGCCGGGCCGGGTAACCGCTCTCGTCGGCCCGTCCGGCGGCGGCAAATCGACCATGCTCGATCTGATCCTTCGCCTCTACGAAATCGAGACCGGCCGAATCCTGATCGACGGCCAGAACATTGCGACCGTGTCGCGCGCATCATTGCGCCGTCAGATCGCTTATGTCGGCCAGATCGTCCAATTGTTCCGTGGAACGATCCGCGACAACATCGCGCTCGGGCGGGTCGGGGCGAGCGAAGAGGAGATCGTCGCCGCGGCCAAGGCCGCACACGCGCACGACTTCATCCTCGGCTTTCCCGCCGGCTACGAAACGCCGGTTGGCGAACATGGCATGCAGCTGTCCGGCGGCCAACGGCAACGCGTCGCCATCGCGCGCGCGCTGATCAAGAATGCACCGATCATCCTGCTCGACGAGGCGACGGCCTCCCTCGATTCGGAATCCGAGCGCCATGTGCAGGAGGCGATCGCGGAACTGTGCAAGGGACGAACGACTCTGGTCATTGCGCATCGACTCGCCACGATCATGCACGCCGACAGCATCCTCGTGGTCCAGGACGGAGCGATCGTCGAATCCGGCCGCCACGATGAGTTGTTGCGAAAAAGCGGCCGCTATGCCGACTTCTATCGCTTACAGCTCAAAGGACAGGACCCAGTGCGGGAAGTGCTGGCGGTCGGCTGAATTCGCTAACTCGGCAGCAATCCCTCGGCTTTGAGCGCTTCCTGCACCTTCGGGCGCGCGGTGACCCGATCGACATAGGCGGCAACGTTCGGCCACTTGGCGAGATCGATGCCGACGCGCGGCGCCCAACGCAATATCGTGAACAAGTAGGCGTCAGCGACCGTAAATTTATCGCCGGTCAGATACTTCTTGCCAGTAAGCTCCTTGTTGATCCAGTTGAAGCGTTGGCCGAGATAATCCCTCGAGATCGTCTTGAACTCCTCGGGCGTGTTCGGACGAAACAGTGGACCAAAGGTCTTATGCAATTCTGAGGTGACGAAGTTCAGCCATTCCTGAACACGGTAACGTTCCATGGTACCAGCTGCCGGCAAGAGGTCGGAGCCTGGCTTGTGATCAGCCAGATACTGCACGATCACCGGTCCCTCGGTGAGCTCTTGACCGTCGTCCAATTCTAGAACCGGCACCTGGTTCTTGGGATTGACGCTCAAAAGCACCGTCCCGTCGGCGGTCTTTCTCTCCGCACTACGATCCAACTGCGCGAGCTGAAGTTCAATCCCCACCTCACGGGAAACGATATGCGGCGACAGCGAGCAAGCGCCGGGCCAATAGTAAAGTTTCATGAGAAGCATCTCCGAACAAGAAATCTGGGTTTGCGCCAGTGGAATATGCAGGCCGATCAATAGGTAGCGAGATCGGGCAAAGGCTGCAACGGAGTCGATGGAACTTTAGTAAAAGTAGCGGGTTATGAGGAAATCGCAATCTCTGGAGAGCCTCCTATGGGCGCCCGCCGTATCACCCTTCGTGTTCAACCGCCGGTTCCTTTTGGAGAGGTCACGTTAGTGCCGGCGACCTTGGGCGGACGGCCCGATGCCGATATGGCCCGCGCCATGGCCGCGGCCCTTGCCGATGTCGAGGCGCCAACCGCTGCCGACGTATACAAACGGTTGCGGCAGGCCTTTCCACTGGCGCCACTGACCGCGCGGGCTAGCGCATTATCGTACATTATGACGCGTCTGCGCCGTTCGTTCTGACGGGTGCTGCAGTCGTTGGAAGCGGAGGCGGGGCAAAATTGCACGCGCGCTCATGCGATTGTTTCGCCTGCAATCGCGCAGGGGTCCGTGGCTATAGCCCAAGATAGGCGCTACGGACGCGGTCATCGGCCAATAGCTCGTCGCCGGTCCCTGACAACGTCACACGCCCATTTTCCAAAACGTAGGCGCGTTTTGCGAGCTTCAGCGACAGGGCCACGTTTTGCTCAACCAGCAGACAGGTGATCCCCTCGCGATTGAGCTCGCGGATGGTGCTCAGCACACCGTGCACAATATTTGGCGCGAGCCCGAGCGAAGGTTCGTCGAACATGATGAACTGCGGCGCTCCCATCAAACAGCGTCCGATCGCGAGCATTTGCTGCTCGCCGCCGGAAAGCGTGCCGGCGGGTTGTCGCCACCGCTCAGCCAAAACCGGAAACATCGCCAGCACGCGCTCGCGATTCTTGGTGCGCTGCGCCCTGGCGCGCGGCAGCATGCCGCCAATGTCGAGGTTCTCGGCCACTGACAGCGTCGGAAACACCTGCCGGCCTTCCGCCACTTGGCCCAATCCGAGATCGCAGACCCGATGGCTCGGCCAGCACGAAATGTCTGTGCCGCGAAACGCAACGCTCCCGCGCGCTTGCGGCAGCATTCCGGCAAGCGAGCGGATCAGGGTCGTTTTGCCGGCACCATTGGCGCCGACGATGGCGACGACAGCGCCTTCCTCAACTTCCAGCGATACCGAATTGAGCGCCTGGACGTCGCCGTAGAACACGTCAAGGTTTTCGACGCGCAGGATCATATCGCCTCGACGCCGAGATAGGATTGCACCACCGCCGGATCGCGCACGACTGCCTCCGGCGCCCCGCTGGCGATCGCCGTTCCGTGATCAAGCACCAGCACGCGGGAAGCGAGCGCCATGACCGCGCGCATCACGTGCTCGATTAACAGAATCGTCAATCCGCTGTCGCGGTTCAGCGCGCGCAGGATAGCGACCATGCGGTCGGTCTCCGTCGGCCGTAATCCCGCCATCACTTCATCGAGCAGCAAAAGCTGGGGCTCGGTCGCAAGCGCCCGGGCAACTTCGAGCCGCTTACGGTCCGGCAACGTCAACGTCGCCGCCAGGCGGTGCCTTTTATCGAACAGGTCGAGTTGTTCCAGCAGCATCCGTGCGCGCGCCCGCGCCGCCTCCACATCGCGGTGTCGCTGTAACGCACCAATGGTGACGTTGTCCTCGACGCTCAATGCCGGAAACGGCCGCACAATCTGAAAAGTGCGCGCAAGCCCGCGCCGGCAGATCGCATCGGCCGGCAGGCCCTGGATCGGCTGGTCTGCAAATACGATCGATCCGCTGTCGGGCGTCATTGCGCCCGCGATCAAGTTGAACAGTGTTGTCTTGCCGGCGCCGTTGGGCCCGATCACGGCAAAAATCTCGCCCCGCGTCACCGCAAAGCTGACCTGGTCGACAGCGACAAGGCCGCGGAACCGCTTGCTGACGCTTTCGAGTCTCAGAAGCATGGTCATTTCTTGCTCGTGCTCACACGAAGCAGCCGCGCCAGAGGAGGCCATACGCCGTCGGGCAGTCCGGCGACGACGAGCAGAAGACAAATGCCGTAGAACACTTGTGTCACTCCCGGCACCTCAATTCCGAACGACGTCATCGCGGAGTTGAGGACTTCCGCTAGTCCGGTCAGCACAAATGCGCCGAGGATCGGCCCAAACAGGGTGCCGACGCCACCGATGATGGGACCGAGAATGATTTCGATCGAACGCGAAATGCTGAACACCTGCTCGGGAAAAAGGTTGTTGTAAAAAAACGCATAGAACACGCCGGCAAACGACGTCGCCGCGGCAGACACCATCACGGCATACATCTTGTAGCGGAACGTATCGATACCGGTCGCGCGGGCCGCCTGCTCATCCTCGCGGATCGCGAGCCAGAAATAGCCGACACGGCTGCGTATGAGTAGATGGCAGACGACAAAGAGGAGCGAAGTCGCGAGCAGGATGACATAGTAGAACATCTGCGGGTCGCCGCGCAGTAACCACGGATCGCTATGCACGTTCTGCTTGACCGGAAGAAACAACCCGCCTGAGGCGTTGACGAAATCAAGATGATCGAAGCCAATGCGGGCGAATTCGGCAAAGGCGATAGTCAGAATCGCGAAATAAACGCCGGCCACGCGAAAGCGAAAAGCAAGAAATCCGATGATGGCACCGCAAGCCGCGGCAACCGGAATAGCCCCGAGCAAACCCAGCCAGGGGCTGACACCGAAACGGATAAATAACGTCGCCGCCACATAGGCGCCGAGACCAATATAAATCGCGTGTCCGAGAGACAATTGCCCGGCAAAGCCCATCATGATGTTCCAGGCCTGGCCGGCATAAGCAAAGTAGAGAATGAGAATGAGGACGGTGAGCAGATAATCGTTGACGACGAACGGCGCGGCCAGCAAGACGACGAACAAAACCGCAAGCAGAAAAGCGCCACGGCGCGACAGGTCAGCGCTCAAGCGCGCCATCATACGAGCCTCTTGCCGAGCAACCCCTGCGGCCGGAACAGCAGCACCAGCACAAGAATTCCGAAGGCGAACATGCTCTTGGCCGAAGGCGTGAACAGGAGGCCAGCCAGTGCCTCGGTGACGCCGACCAGAACGCCGCCAAGGAGCGCGCCGGGCATTGAGCCAAGCCCGCCGGTGATGACGATAACGAAAGCGAGCAGTGTGTAGCTCGGCCCGAGCATCGGGGTCGCATCGATCAGCAACGTAAGCATTGTGCCTGCCGCACCGACGCACGCCGCACCCAGTCCAAATGTGAGGGCGTAAAGGCGTTTCACGTCGAGCCCGACGACTTGCGCGCCGGTGTAATTGTCGGCGCAGGCGCGGATCGCTTTGCCGACAAGCGTGAAACGAAAGAAAACAAACAGCGCGACGGTAAAGGCGATTGCGGCCAAACCGGCATACACCTTGGTAGTGTCGACGATCAGTTGGCCGATTTGGATGCTGTCGAGCGCGTACGACGTCTGCACCGAGCGGGCATCGGGGCCAAAGATGATCAGAAGACCGTTGGCGATGATGAGCCCAAGCGCCACCAGCAGCAGGAACTGCGTATGCTCGGCCCGCCTGATGAACGGATTGATCAGCCCGATCTGCAAAACGTAGCCGAACACGAACATCACCGCCGCGATTGGCGCGAGCAAAACCAGCGGATCAAGGTGAAGCGTGGAGAACGACACCACGGCGATGAACATCGCAATGGTCATCATTTCGCCGTGGGCAAAATTGACGACGCGCACCACGCCGAAAATGACAGACAGCCCAAGCGCCAGCAGGCCGTAAACCAGGCCGGTCAGGACTCCGCCGACAACGACGTTGAGATAGACGTCGGACGCCACTGAATGGGCTTAGCTGCGGCTCTGATACGCCGGCAGCGGCCATTCCGGTTTTCCCTCTGCCGCTTCCGCGGGCGCGATCGTGACGAGTTTGGAGCCTCGATTCTGGAATGCACCCTGCCGCACCTTGTCGTTCTGGCCCTTCGCGTCGAACTGGATGCCCGGCCCGATGCTGACATTGTCGGTGATGTTGGTAGCGCGGATGGCGTCGGCCAGCGTCTTCGGATCGGTCGATCCGGTACGTTTGAAAGCGTCGGCGACGACCAGCAGCGCCTCAAAGGTGAAGACGTGATTGGTGTTCAGGTTGACGCCGGGGTGGCGTTTGGCGAGCTCGGCATCGAGCACCTTGGTGAGCTTTTTATGCGGGTCGTACCAGGGTGCGAAGTTGATTGGACCGTCGGCATATTTGCCGAGCGTCTTGATGTACTGATCCTCGTAGAAACCCGGTCCCATGCTGAGAATCGCCTGGGGCGTCCAGCGCTGTTTGACCAGCTCCCTGGTCAGCAGGATCGCGTCGCTCAGCCGGCTGACCACAAGCAGCGCGTCCGCTTTTGTCGCCTTCGCCTTCGCGATCTCAACAGAAAGATCGCGAGCCGTCGGATCGTAGGCGATCTCTTCGGCGATCGTGTACGGCATGTTGAATTTCGGCATCACCACGCCAATGCCCTTACTCATGGCTGTGCCGAAAGTGTCGTTGACGTGCATGAAGACGACCGACTTGGGGGCTGCGCCGACGTCGGCGAACACAGTCTTCTGGTCGGTGAAGGCGTCACGCAGAATCATCGGAGCGGTCGGAAAATTCCGAAACACGAACTTGTAGCCCTGCTCGGTGATCTGCGGCGCAGCGGCGATATTGATGACGTAGGGAATGCCCTTCTGCTCAGCCACTTGCGCGATCGCAGCTGACTGGCCGGAATCGAAAGAGCCGACCAAAGCCTGCGCACCCTCGCCGATCAGCTTCTCGGCGCGCGCGCGGGCAGTATCGACATTCGATTCGGTGTCGCCATTGATGATCGTAAGATCTGGCAGACCCATCGATTTGAAAATTGCCGGCGCGACGTCAACGCCGCGCTGACAATCCTCGCCTATACCAGCTTCGAAGCCCGACCGCGGCAATAGGACGCCGACTTTGAGGGGGCCGCCCTGCGCGCGCACAATGTTGAACGGCGCAACTCCGGCGACAAAGCCGGCGCCCAAGGCGGCGGAAAAGGCGGCGGAAAAGCTCCGCCGCGTTACCCGCGGGGTATTTGACCGGATTTTAAGGCTCATATCGATCCTCCCATAGCTCTTCCCATCCGCATTCTTTCCCATGATGCAAGATTTGTTTGTGCGGTCACAAGCGCGAAAACGTCGCGAATTGCGGGTCACCTTGCCAACGCTTTCTCGACCGCAGCCGCTATGCGGAGCAGCATGCGGTCATGACCGTTGCGCGCCATGAGCATCAGGCCGACCGGGAGCTTGGCCTTGAGCGGCAGCGAGATGCCGCAAAGGTCGAAAAAGTTGCCGACTGAGGTGTTGCGCAAGACCAGGGTGTTGCGCGCGGCGTAGTTCTCCCAGCCCGTCACCTCCGCCATCGTCGGGGCGACAATCGGCGTCGTCGGCATTACCAGTACGTCGAGCGACGCCAGCCAATGATCCATCGCGCGAACCAGCCGCGTCCGTGCCTGCATCATGTCGAAATAGTCGGCCGCCGACACCGCGCAACCGCGCTCAAGCCGCACCCGCACGTTCGGATCGATATCGGCGGCGCGCCGTTTGATCCGGTCGCGATGAACGGCGCACGCCTCCGGCTGCACGATGCCGCCATGGGCGTTGACCTCACGCATTTCGTCCAGCAGCGGCAATGTCTCGTCGGTGAGCCGCACACCAGCCGCGCCCAGCGATTTCAGCGCGGCGGCAAAAGCGGCGGACACAGTGTCGTCGAGCGTTTCGAGCGGCAGGCCTTGTGCTATTCCGAAGCGCAGCCCGGGGAGTGGGATCGGCTCAAGCGGGACAAAGTCCTCACCCGACAGGACAGCATCAGCCCGGGCGCAATCGGCAACGCTGCGCGCCAGCGGGCCGATAGAATCCAGCGTAGTACTCAGCGGGAAGGCACCCTTCGTCGGAACACGCTGCCGGCTCGGTTTGAATCCGACGATGCCGCAAAGGCCAGCCGGGATGCGAACCGAGCCGCCGGTATCGGTGCCAATCGCGATCTCGCACATGCCGTCGGCAGCGGTGACAGCTGCGCCGGACGAAGAGCCGCCGGGCACGCGCGCCCTGTCACTTGGATTCCCCGGAGTGCCAAAGTGCGGATTGGCGCCAATCCCACCCAGGGCGAATTCCGTCATGTTGGTCTTCGCCACGATCGCGGCGCCGGCCGCGCGCAGCCGCCGTACCACCGGCGCGTCAGCAGTGGCGGGTTTGGCCTCGTCTGCGAGAATTTTCGAACCGGCGCGGGTCAGCTCCCCCGCCACGTCGAACAAATCTTTGATACTAACGATCGTACCGTCGAGCGGCCCGAGGGATATGCCGCCAGCGCCGCGGGCGTCGGCCGCATCGGCGGCCGCGCGTGCGGGGCCGTCATAGACCGTAAGGCAGGCGCGCGACCCCTCCCCTTTGGGATCAGCGATGCGCGCCAGCGCCTGTTCGAGTCGCTCGCGGCAGGAAAGAGATTTCATGGAGAATTTCCGGGGTTAACGATGGACCAAGACAGGATTGCCGACCATATACCGATCCTGCCATCATTCGCGAGTATCGCTACAAGAAAGACAATGAGCATGCCCGAGGCGAAACCGGCGCTGTGTTTCATCGGCTTTGGCGAAGCGGGCCGAGCGATCGCTGCCGGACTGCGCGAGGCCGGCTCCGAGCGTATCTGTGCATGGGACATCCTGTTTTCGGGTGCTGACGGCGGGCGGCTCAAGCATGCCGCCCACACAATTGGCGTGCGTTGCGCGTCTTCGGCGGCCGACGCCGTGCGCGACGCCGACATCGTCATCTCCGCCGTTACCGCCGCTTCCAGCATCGAGGCGGTGCAATCAGTCGCGCCGCATCTCCACGGCAAACCGTTTTTGCTCGACATCAATTCGGTTTCGCCGGGCCGCAAACAAGAAGCGGCAAAACTCCTTGGCGATACCGCACGTTACGTCGACGTTGCGGTGATCGCGCCGATTCACCCGGCGCGTCATCAAACGCCGATGCTGATCGCGGGCCCTCACGCCGAAGCCGCGGCACCGGTACTCACCACACTCGGTATGCGGGTCACGATTGCCGGAGCGGAAGTTGGCGCTGCCGCTGCGATCAAGATGGTGCGAAGCGTCATGGTTAAAGGAATCGAGGCGTTGACACTCGAATGCTTCCTCGCGGCCGCCCGTGCCGGCGTGGTGGACGAGGTCGCCACGTCGCTGAAGAATAACTATCCCGGCCTCGATTGGTCGAAGGTCGTTCCCTACAACCTTGAGCGGATGGCGAGCCACGGTGAGCGGCGTGCCGCGGAAATGGAAGAAGTTGCCGATACCCTGCGCGAACTCGGCGTCGAACCGCTGATGACGTCGGGGACGATCAAGCGGCAGCGGGAAATGGGCGAGATTGGCAGCCAGCAGTCGGTGCGCGGGGCGCTCAAGAAGGACCGGGCGGCAATGCTCAATGCCATCAGCACGGCGGCACGCGACCGCCACTGACTGAAACTTCGCTCTGCAAAACAAAGGGTTTTGGGCCGGCACCGGATCGCTTATATACCCGGCGCAGGAGGGCCCGCATGTCCGAACCGATTTCGCCCGAGAAAATCCCCGTAACCGTGCTGACCGGCTACCTTGGCGCCGGCAAGACCACGCTGCTCAACCGCATCCTGTCGGAGCCGCACGGCAAGAAATACGCCGTCATCGTCAACGAATTCGGCGAGATCGGCATCGATAACGATCTCGTCGTCGGCGCCGATGAGGAAGTATTCGAGATGAACAACGGCTGCATCTGCTGCACGGTGCGCGGCGACCTGGTGCGGATCCTCGATGGGCTGATGCGGCGCAAGGGCAAGTTCGACGCCATCATCGTTGAGACCACGGGACTGGCCGATCCCGCGCCGGTGGCGCAGACTTTTTTCGTCGACGAGAACGTCGGACGCAGGACCAGGCTCGACGCCGTCGTCACCGTCGCCGACGCCAAATGGCTCAACGACCGGCTGAAGGACGCTCCGGAAGCGAAGAACCAGATCGCATTTGCTGATGTGATCTTGATCAACAAGACCGATCTTGTCTCGCCGGAGCAACTCGCCGAGGTCGAGGGGCGCATCCGCGCTATCAATCCTTATGCCAAAGTGCACAAGACGGAGCGAGCTCAGATTGCGCTCAATGAGGTCTTGGGCCGCAACGCCTTCGATCTCGACCGCATCCTCGACATTGAGCCGGAATTTCTTGAAAGCGATGGTCACGATCACGACCATCATCATCACGATCATGACCACCACCATGATCACGAACACCATGACGCCCACCATTCCGGCGGCCTCAAACATTATCACGACGAGGACATGCAATCGGTTTCGCTCAAGACCGACAAGCCGTTAAATCCCGACACGTTTTTTCCATGGGTGCAGAATCTGGTGCAAACGGAAGGGCCGAATATCCTGCGCTGCAAGGGCATCCTTTCGTTCAAGGATGATGACCAGCGCTTCGTCTTCCAGGGCGTGCACATGATTCTGGATGGCGACCATCAACGGCCGTGGAAAAAAGAAGAGAAGCGCAATAGCCGCATCGTTTTCATCGGCCGCAATCTGCCGGAAGACCAAATCCGGCAGGGATTTGAGAATTGCGTCGCGTAATTGCCTCCCTCCCCCTTGTGGGGAGGGAGGGGTGGGGGTCGAGAGGTGAAAGAATGCGTCGACGCGCTCACGTCGCCTCCCGACCCCCACCCCTAACCCCTCCCCACAAGGAGGAGGGGAACACGCAGGCGGTTCCAATCAAATGACAGACGCTCGTAGTGATACCGTCTCGGTCGTCGAGCGAACCCACCTGGTGGCGGCAGGCGGCGCCGTCGTTGGCGCGCATTTTCTCGGACGCACAGCAGTGCTTGTTCTTGGCGAGGAAGCGCTTCTTCTTGCCGATCCCAAAACCGAGCCGCGGCGTGTCGACGTCCACGGCGGAGCCGTTCTCGCGTCGGCCGGCGATGACGAGCGGGTCATCACTGGCGGAGATGACGGCAAGGTCGTTGCGACAAACGCACAGGGAGAGACGCGGACGCTCGCCGCCGATGCAAAGCATCGCTGGATCGATCACCTCGCACTTGGACCAGACGGAGCCGTCGCCTGGTCGGCCGGCAAGACAGCTTTCGTGCAGGCCAAGGAGCTGCGCGAGTTCGAAGCTCCTTCGACCGTCGGCGGACTGGCCTTCCTGCCAAAAGGCTTCCGCCTTGCCGTCGCCCATTACAACGGCGCCACGCTCTGGTTCCCGAATGCCCCGCAAGCGACGCCGGAAAAACTCGAATGGAAGGGGTCGCATCTCGGCGCCGCCGTCAGTCCCGACGGTCGTTTTTTGGTAACGACGATGCAGGAGCCGATGCTTCACGGCTGGCGGCTCGCCGACGGCAAGCACATGCGCATGTCGGGTTACGCGGCGCGCGTGACCTCGCTTCGCTGGACGGCCGGTGGCCATTGGCTCGCGACCTCAGGTTCGACGCAACTCATTCTCTGGCCGTTCCAGACCAAAGACGGCCCAATGGGCAAGCAGCCGCGTCTGTTGGCGCCATCCGAGCAGCGCGTCCAAGTCGTCGCCTGCCATCCCCGGCAGGAGATCGTCGCCACCGGTTTTAGCGACGGGATGGTGCTGCTGATTTGCGTTGACGACGGCGCCGAGATTCTTGCCAAAAGGCCCGGCGACGCGCCCGTCACCGCGCTCGCATGGAGCGCCGACGGCATGCTGCTCGCTTTTGGGACGGAAGCCGGCGAAGCCGGCGTTATCGATCTTGCATGATCGGCTTGATAACCTTTCTCAAAAGTCGGAGGTCCGCGTGTTCCTGAAATTCTCCAGCGCTGCCGGACTCCAGCTGGAAGACCGCGACAACTTTCGCGCCTTCAAACTCGTTATCGAAGGCGAGCAGTCACAACTCGACGCCATCCGCGGCGCGCTCGCGGGCAAAGCCGAACTCACCGATGCCGGGACGGCATGGATATTTGAGGACGTTTTGCGACGCTGGCCGGGCGCCGAACACGATAAGGCGTGGCAGCAAAGCTTTTCCGCCATGATCGAAAAGGCTCGACCCCACGGCTGGATTGACGACCAGCGCAAAGCGATCCGGGCGCACGTCGAATGGATCGCAGGCTAGAAGGCGGACGCCGCTTAGTGCAGAAGATGGGCGTTTTGTAACGCGGCCAGATGATGCGCCAGCGTGCCGCTGTCGTGTTCAAAGCCGACCGTCGCCTGATGCTGGGCGGGGCTGTTCTGCGGACTGAAGCTGTCGATACCGGGCCCCACGTTCGAAGAGCTGCCGTTGGGATCCCACTCCCAGAAATAAGTCCCGATCAGCGACGAGCTATGGGATTGGTCCCAAGCTTCAAAAAAAGCCTTGTAGAGCTTGCCCTGCAGTCTTGGGTCAGGACTGTCGCCTGAGGCCGCGGGGTCCGCGGCGGCGCCACTGTCGTTCGCGTAACCAAGCTCGGTAAAGATCAGCGGCTTTCCGGATTCCGCCGCGAGATTTTCGAAATACTGGATGGGCGACTCGTTTCCGATCACCGCATACGCGCCCGGATCGTGCGTCGGCGACGCCGCGTGGAGCCAGCCTCTTTCGAGTTGCCGAAGTGTCGGGTTTGCTGCGTCCGACAGCGGCACGTAGCAGTCGATGCCCTCGTAGTTGAGCTGGTTCCAGAAGCTGACCTCGCCCGCTGTATTCCACGACGCCGAATAGGTGAGTTCGCCACTGAACACCGCACGCACCGAATTAATGATGTCGGTCCAGTAAGGCAGATATTGCGAGCCGGTGAGCTGGTCGAGTTCGGCGCCGATCGACAGCATCTGGGCGCCGTTGGCTTGGGCGACTTCCGCCTCCGAGACGATCATTTGCTTATAGCTGGCAAAGAAAGTGGCGACGTCGGTCGGTTGATAATCCTGCCGCCACTCGCCGACACTGTACGGCGCGGACTCGGTCGGATTGAGAAAATCGATCAATGGCCTGACCATCACCGAAAGCCCGAGACTTTCGGCTTGCGCGATCGTCGCTCCCAGAGCGCTGAGGCTATCCGTGTAGTTAGGATCTGCGACGACTTGCGACGTCTGGGCATTGATGCCGTAGTCGAGCGTTGTTTCGATCGAATTGGCTCCGGTCTGCACGAGACTCGGCAGCGAATCCGAATTCTCGTAAGCGCCGTTGTAGAACGCGACGTAATCGAAGCCCTTATATTGCAGCGAAAAATCGCTGCCGGAAGCCGAAGCCGTATCCGCCGCGTGCGATGCTCCGCCGCTCTGGCTCGCGGCGCCCATCGCATCATTCACTGACTCAAGACCTGGAGTCGCAGCCGCCTCGGCAACAGCCGGGTCAACCTGGACTAATCCGGCTCCGCTCACGGCCGGATTGGCCATTGGGCTCGCCGTCTGCTCCATGATCTGCTCGACCTGCGCCGGACTGAGGTCCGGATTGGCCGAGAGTATGAGTGCGGCAACGCCGGCGAGAGAAGCCGACGCAGCGGAGGTGCCGTAGAAGTCGCTGAGACCTCCCGGAACGGTCGTTTGGATGTCATCCACGCCGGAGACGGCAACCGGACTAAGGGCAAGCGGCGACGAAAAGGGCGTGCCGTTATCATGAAACAGGAGTTCGGTGCCGGCGCCGGACGATGAGAAGCTCTCGCTCACCGCGGGATTGACGCCGTAGGCCGGCGTATCCGCGGCACTAACAGCACCCGCGCTGATCACGCCGGGCGTCATGGCGTGGCCGTAGACCGTCCCTACGTTTGCGCCGCTAATCGAAACGGGAATTCCATCGCCGGCCGCTACTTCCTTGAATAGTCCTGGCTTGGGGCCCGATGCCCTTTCCAGCGCGATTTCATAGGTCCCTGAATAGAGGTCTATGCCCAGCCATGGATTATGCGGTTCGCCCTCGTATTTGCTGTCGGCCAACCCGACGAGGTTGCCGTTTTGGAATACCAGCACCTCCATCTTCGTGCGCGCGGAACCGTAGGGTTCGTTCCATTCAATCAGCAGCGGGACTTCCGCGGCGACGGTAACGGTCTGGACCGGGCTGCCGTCAAAGTCCTCGGTGTGAGTGAGTTGAAATCCGTCGTAACTCGCGGATCGAAATGGCGTCCAATTGGCCTGATACGCGGCGCTTCCGTCGTTGCCGGCCGCCGTGACATAAGTGACGCCTTCGGCCTCGACGGTTTGGATCGCCCGCGCCACGATGCCATTCTGAAAAAACGGCTCGTCGTAATAGCTCACGTCGTCGCAGATAACCTTGCAGCCGGCAGCGGCCAGCGCCAGGATGCCGTTGGCGAAGTCCTGCTCGCTGTTGAACGCGGTGTAGAACGCCAGATTGGCGCCGGGGGCGATGTCGTGGATGATCTGCATCATCGCCCGACCTTCGTCGGTGCCACCCGAAGCGAGGTCTTCGATCACGTTGATGTCGGCCGCCGGAGGCAGCGCGCCGTCCGCTTCGTCCGCCGCGGCGCCGCCAAGATTGTTGAAACTGTCGGAGAGCACACCGACCGTAATCCCGGAACCATTGACGCTCAGTCCGCTCTCATCCAAGGCGTGCAGCAGCTGCGGTCCGGTCGCACCGCCGGGGTTGACTTTGGCTTCGGTGATGGGCCCCGACGAATGGTCTAAGCTCGTTGAAACAATCGGTTTAGACGCAAACGCCGCTGGAGCATTCAAAGCCTCGACGGCTATCACACCGCCGCCGAAGCTTGTGTTGTTAGCTGTTTGGCCGCCGAAGCTTGCGCCGCTGACTGCTTCGCCGCCGAAATTCATATCGATATGGCCGAGCGCGCCATACTGAAAAAAACTGGAGTTTGCCCCAGTGAAGGCGACGTTGGTGATTGCAACAGCGTTATCGGTGACGGCCGGTTGCGCGTTCACGGAGTCCTGATCGGCGTCGGCGCCATCGCTCGCCAGAATATGAGCCCAGCCGTTTGATGTATGATCCACCCCCGTGTCACTAAACCCGTTGCTTGCGTCCTCGATCGCTGCGTCGAAGGAACCGCCCGCCGGGTCCGCCACGCCCTCATGAGTAGCCAACGCACGTGCGGCTGCCGAAGACGACAGGTCCATTGTTATCGTGACAGCGCTGTCGTCCGGAGCAGCCGCAAAATGAAAGGCGTCGTTGACGATTTGATCGTCAAGATTTGCCGCAACGTCGGTCATCGGCGCGTCGTGGGCGACGTCACTCGGCACCGTCACCGAGAATTGCCATGCGGGCTGCAATCCATCCAGTACAATGGAAGCGGCGTCCTGCGGGCTTGCCGGGTCAGTGCTTTGGTTTGGCGCGCGCTTCATCGGACTTATTCACTTACTCGATTCGGTGAATTATTTGTTTCACAAGTTCGCACTTGGAAACCCGCCAACGACACGATCAGCAAACCCCGACATTAAGGCACGATTGCAACGCGTTCGGAAACCGTCATCCTTTAATTTAGTTCAGATGCCGTACAAAATAGAGCCCTGACCGCAACCGGTTACCACCGGCCGTTCACAAACAAAATCCCGGGCTTCGCCGCCCGGGGTTTGGGTTAGCGCGGTATTCAGCGTCGGCTCAAATAACGTATTGCCTGAGCGGTGGATAACCGTTGAAGCCGACCGACGAGTAGGTGGCTGTGTAAGCACCGGCAGCTTCGATCAAAACCTTATCGCCGATGGCGAGCGACACCGGCAGCGGGTACGGCGTCTTCTCATAGAGCACGTCAACGCTGTCGCAGGTCGGCCCGGCGATGATGCACGGCACCGTGTCGTCGCGGTCTTTGCTGGTGCGGATCGGGTAGCGGATCGATTCCCCGATCGTCTCGGCAAGCCCGTGGAATTTGCCGATATCGAGATAGACCCAGCGGACTTCATCTTCGGGCGAGCGCTTGGCGATCAGAACCACTTCGGCCTCGATCATGCCGGCATTGCCGACGAGGCCGCGGCCGGGCTCGACGATGGTGTTCGGCAGATTGTTGCCGAAATGTTTGCGCAGCGAGCGGAAGATCGCCTTGCCGTAGGATTCGAGTTTTGGGGTCTTGCGCACATAACGCGCCGGGAACCCACCGCCGAGATTGACCATGGCGAGCGAAATTCCGCGTTCGGCGCAGGCGCGAAACACCGCCGCCGTCGATGCAAGCGCACGATCCCACGCCTCCACATTGTGCTGCTGCGAGCCGACGTGGAAGGAGACGCCATGCGGCACAAGCCCAAGCTTGTACGCATGCTCCAGGATATCGGCCGCATAGACCGGCTCGCAACCGAACTTGCGCGACAGCGGCCACTCGGCGCCCGAACCGTCGCAGACGATGCGGCAGATCACCCGGCTGCCCGGGGCGGCCCGCGCCACCTTCTCCACCTCGGCCTCGCAGTCGACGGCGAAGAGAGTGACGCCTAGCGCGAACGCCGCCGCGATCTCGGTCTCCTTCTTGATGGTGTTGCCGTAGGAGATTCGATCCGCCGTCGCCCCCGCGGCGAGCACGTCGTGCGTCTCGCCCAAGGAGGCAACGTCGAAGCAGCAGCCGAAGCCGGCTAGCAGTTTGAGGATTTCCGGCGCCGGATTCGCCTTGACGGCGTAGTAGACCTTGGTGTCCGGCAGTGCCTTGGCGAAGCTTTGATAGTTGTCGCGGACGACGTCGAGGTCGACCACGAGGCAGGGTCCATTATCGTTGCGTTGCTTGAGGAATTCGCGGATGCGTGTGGTCATGGCCACGCTACTCCCTATCCGGCTGGCGGCGTAGCCGCCAAGGTGAACCTCCTGCGACAATCGCTATTCCGCACCATTGCGGAACGCTTTCGTCGCCGTGATTGCTGCCTTGGTCCGGATGAGGGAGATCCCGTTCCGCACTGCTGGCAAAGATGGACAAGCCTTTCCGGTGTCCCCGGCATTGGCGCCGGCAGTAACCAAAAAAGCCCTTCCGTCGTTGCTTTAAGCCGCGTCGCCCGTTGAGAGCGGGCTATGCCGGTTTCGCCTCCGGCTGCCGGTCGCGGGAGTTAAGGAAGTAGTGGTCCCTTCCTTAGGCGGCTGTCCGGCCTCTTGTCCGGATGCCCACCGACCGACACACGGCCACAGGCACGTGCGAAATTGGGCAACTTCGCCAATAATCTAATTAGCAACGCCGTGCAAGAGTTTTAGTTCTAACGAAGTGTAAAGGCGCTCGTCGCGTGCAGTCGCAGCGACAGCTTCTAGTCCGCGGTGAACGGCTCGACGCGGCTCGCGGCACGGACGAACTGCACCATGACAACGATGCCGCACAGCACGAACACGCCATCGAGGATGCGCGCGCCAATCGTGCCGAGCGCGAGCAGGTTGGCGATCGCCCAGCTGCCGGCGAAGGCGGCGCCGAACACTTCCGCGCTGATCAGGATCGCCGCGCTGACGACGGTCAGCACGTTCCGCCAGACGATACGGCGGGGACGCTGGATGAGGGCATTGTCCATGGCGGCGGCACTTTCTTCGAAACCGATGGCCAGATCAAGGCTTCAGGCGGCGTCGCGGCTGACCTTGGCGCCAAGCAGCCCTGCCTCGACCAGAGCGGTCCGGATGCGGTCGACCTCGTCGCGGGCAAGCTTCACAAGCGGCGGTCTCACTACTGCGCGCGGCAACCGACCGAGCAGCACCAACGCCTCCTTCATGCGGTTGTGCATGTCCGCCAAAGGGTCGGCGTAGAACACTCGCGCGAGCGGATAGATGCGGTCGTTGAGACGCCTCGCCTCGGCAAGATTGTTGGCGCTCACCGCCCGGAATAGCGCCGCCTGCAAATCGGGGATCACGCTGCCGCTGCCGGACAGAAGGCCATTGCAGCCAAGCACCAGCGAGCTGAGCAGCCAAGCGCTGTGAGTCGTTAGCACGTTGACGGGTGGCTTTCGGCTCTGCAACTCCCGGATATGCATCTCGTGTTGCGGAACGTTGCCGGACCAATCCTTGATAGCGCAGATGGTCGGGATCGCGTCGATGATCTTTTGGAGCGTGTCACGCCGATAGCCCCGCCCGCTTACACGCGGATACTGAAATACAATAATCGGTAGGTCGCTCGCATCCGCGATATGCCGAAAGTGTTCAACGGCCATGGACGGCGACCGCCCGAGCGCTAACGATGCCGGCGGAAACACCAGGAGCGCAGAGGCACCGCCCTGCTGCGCCATGCGAGCGATGCGTGCGGCTTCAAGACCACCGTTAGCCCATACGCCATTGACGATCGGCAATCGGGCGCCAATTTCGTCATGCGCAAGTTCGAGAACGCGGCGCTGTTCATCGAAGCTGCAGGAGGCCACCTCCGTCGAATGGGCGTTAACCGTTATCGCCGAGAGACCCACGGTTGCAGCCACGTCCGAGAGATGCCTGCGGAAGCTCCCTTCATCGATCGACAGGTCTTCGGCGAAAGGCAGGAGCACAGCTGGAATAACGCCATGGGGTAGGTATTTCGGGTGACGCGGCACTGGTCGATCCTTGTGGGCTTTGGCTACGCTGGCTGATGACTTATATCAGTGGTGCGTCTAGCACGGGTAAAACACGCGATGAACGTTCTAAATCCCAGCGAAAATCCGCTTCTTTCAAGTTGGACGACGCCCGATGAGATTCCGCCTTTCGCGCTGATCAAGCCCAAGCACTTCGTCGCAGCATATGACCACGCATTTGCTGCGCACGACGTTGAGATCGCTGCCATTACGGCGTCTCCACATCAACCTGATTTCGAGAATACCATCGCCGCGCTGGAAAGGAGTGGTAAAGCCCTACAGCGCGTGGATTCAGTTTTCCATCTCCTCATCGGCGCCCACAGCAACGAAGCGCTCCTGGAAATCGAGCGCGACCTTGCGCCGCGAAGCGCCGGCCACTGGAACAAGATCCACACCAACTCCGACCTATTCCTCCGCATCGATACGCTGATGCAGCACGTCGATACGCTCCGCCTCGACGCCGAACAAAAGCGCGTGCTGGAGCGCTATCACACGGCTTTTCGCCGCGCCGGCGCAGCCCTTGATAGCGCGGCCAAGAAGCGCCTTGCGGAAATCATCGAACGCCTCGCGGCACTGGGCACTTCGTTCAGCCAGAACGTGCTTGCCGACGAGCAAACTTTTACCCTGTCGCTCGCAAGCGAAGCGGAGCTTGCCGGCCTGCCGGATTTCATGCGCGAGGCAATGAAGTCCGAGGCGCAGGAACGCGGTCTCGACGGGCGGGTCGTCACGCTGTCGCGATCCAGCGTCGAACCGTTCCTGCAATTCGCGCAGCGCCGCGATCTGCGCGAAAAGGTCTTTCGCGCCTTCGTCAGCCGTGGCGACAATGGCGGCGCAACCGACAACAACGCGGTCATTGCCGAGATGGTGCAGTTGCGCGCCGAGCGCGCCGGCCTGCTCGGCTATGATGACTTCGCCCATTACCGGCTCGACGACGCCATGGCGAAAACGCCGGACGCCGTCCGCCACCTGCTCGACACCGTGTGGTCACCCGCGCGCGCCCGCGCGGACGCGGATCGCGACGCGTTGCAAGCGTTGGTGCAGGAGGAAGGCGGCAATTTCAAACTCGCGCCCTGGGACTGGCGCTACTACGCGGAGAAGCTGCGCCAGCGCCGCTGTGACATCGAAGAAGCCGCGATCAAGCCGTACCTCAGTCTCGACCGCATGATCGAGGCGGCCTTTTATACGGCGAAGCGCTTGTTCGGCTTGCAGTTCGAACCGCGCACGGACGTCCCGGTCTGGCATCCCGATGTGCGCGTCTGGGAAGTGCGCGGAAGCGACGGCGGCGAGGTCGGCCTGTTCTTCGGCGATTATCTGGCCCGGCCTTCCAAACAAAGCGGCGCTTGGATGACATCGTTGCGCGATCAGGAAAAACTCGCCGGCGACATTCGCCCGCTCATCATCAACGTCTGCAATTTTTCCAAAGGCGCGGAAGGCGAGCCGACGCTGCTCAGCTTCATCGACGCCCACACCTTATTTCACGAATTCGGCCACGCGCTGCACGGCCTGTTATCGAACGTTACCTACCCGCAGATTTCGGGAACCAGCGTCGCCACCGACTTTGTCGAACTGCCATCGCAGCTTTACGAGCATTGGCTCGAGCAGCCCGAGATATTGCGACAGTTCGCGCTGCACTATCAGACCGGCGAACCGATGCCGGAGGCGCTGCTGCAACGGGTCATTGCCGCCCGCAATTTCGACCAGGGCTTTGCAACGGTCGAATTCCTCGGCTCGGCCTTTATCGATCTCGATTTTCACTCGCTGCCGTCGTCAGCACCCGCGATCGATTCCGCGACCTTCGAAACACGATCGATGGCGCGGATCGGCATGCCGGAAGAGATTATGATGCGTCATCGGCCGCCGCACTTCGGTCACGTGTTTTCAGGCGGCGGTTATGCGGCCGGCTACTACAGTTACATGTGGTCGGAAGTGCTCGACGCCGACGCGTTCGAAGCCTTCAAGGAGACCGGCGATATTTTCGATCCGGCGACGGCCAAGCGGTTGCGCGAGACCATCTACGCCGCGGGCGGCTCCCGCGAGCCGGCCGATGCGTACAAAGCCTTTCGCGGCCGGCTGCCGAGCCCGGATGCGCTGTTGCGCAAGCGCGGTCTTGCTGAACCTACCGTGATGGGCTGACTGTGGTCGACCTGCACAGCGCCGGTCATCGCCGCGGCGTCGTCTGCGCGCCGCATGCGGGTGCCGTCGAAGCGGGCCGCTCTATCCTTGCGGAGGGCGGCAACGCCATCGAAGCGATGCTGGCGATGGCTGCATCCATTGCGGCCGTCTATCCGCACATGAACCACATCGGTGGCGACGGATTTTGGCTGATCCGAGAGCCAAACGGACGGGTGCGCGCCATCATGGCGGCTGGCCCTGCCGGCTCCGACGCCAAGCCTGAGATTTATCGCGACTACGAGACGATCCCGCCGCGCGGGCCGCTCGCTGCGCTGACCGTGCCGGGCGCGATCGGCGGCTGGATGCTTGCGCTCGATGCAGCGAAAGCGAATGGCGGCAAACTGCCACTCGACCTCCTGCTCACTCCGGCGTATGGCACCGCGCGCGACGGTTACACGGTTTCACCGAGTCAGGCCCAGCTCACCCAAGCCAAGCTTTCCGAGCTTGCTTCGGTGTCCGGCTTCGCCGCTACCTTTCTGGTCGACGGCAAGCCGCCGGCAGCCGGAACCGTGTTGAAGCAGGAGGCGTTCGCCGCAACGTTGGCGCACCTCGCTCAGGCTGGCCTTGACGATTTCTATCGCGGCGACGTCGGGCGAGAGGTCGCCGCCGATCTTGCCCGCATCGGCAGCCCGGTCACGCGTGAAGACATAACACGCTATCGCGCGACGCTCGCCGAACCACTACAAATCACTTTGCCGACGGCGACGGTCTACAACACCGGCGCGCCCACCCAGGGCGTTGCGTCGCTCATGATCCTCGCTCTGTTCACCCGCTTGGGCGTGACGCAGGGGGAAGGGTTTGACCATGTCCACGGCCTGATCGAAGCCACCAAACGGGCGCGGCGCATGCGCGATCGTGTGGTTACCGACCCGGACTATCTGGCGCATTCGCTCGACCGTTGCCTAGAGCCTAAATTCATCGCCGGCGAGGCGATGAAGATCGACCGCCGCAAGGCGGCGCCCTGGCCGCTCGCCGCGGGCGGAGGGGACACGGTCTGGATGGGAGCAGCCGACACGACCGGTCTCGTCGTGTCCTACATCCAGTCGCTCTATTGGGAGTTCGGCTCTGGCTGCGTGCTCCCGCGCACCGGCGTGCTGATGCAGAACCGCGGCATAAGTCTTTCGCTGCAACGTGGCGCATTGAACGCGCTCGCGCCCGGGCGGCTGCCGTTCCACACCCTCAATCCGGCGCTGGCGATTCTCAAGGACGGACGCATCATGGCCTACGGCGCCATGGGCGGCGAAGGCCAGCCGCAAACGCAAGGCGCGGTGTTCACGCGCCATGTCGTGTTTGGTGAACCGCTTGCCGAGGCGATCGACCGCCCGCGGTGGGTGCTTGGTCGGACCTGGGGTCAGGAGCAAACCAGGCTGCGTCTAGAATCGCGTTTCGACGGCAATCTGATCGATCAGCTTGCAGCAGCCGGCCACGATGTGGATGTTCTGGACGAAGCCTATTCCGACGTCATGGGCCACGCCGGCGCGGCCGTGCTCCATACCGATGGCACCTGCGAGGGCGCGCACGACCCACGCTCGGATGGTGGCGCGTTGGGAGTGTGAAGCCTGCAGAGTAGCTTGAGCGCCATTCTTCAAGCTGCTCGAAGCGCCTTGATACGCTTGGCAGCTTCGGGTTTCAGATTCCGCCGCGCCAGCTTCAGGTCGTAATGGGCTTGAAGATTCATCCAAAACTCCGGGCTATTGCCGAAGTATAAGCCAAGCCGAAGGGCAGTGTCGGCCGTGATACGCCGCCGATTGTTGACAATCTCGGCAATCCGGTTCGGTGAAATCCCGATGGCCTTCGCGAGCTTGTTCTGCGAGAGACCGTACTCGGCGAGAAACTCGTCCTTGAGCATCTCTCCGGGTCTGACCGGGGCAAATTCATTCTGCGCCATCGCCTCTCTCCTCAATGAATAGTCCACGATCCGAACCTCATGCGGCTCGCCATCGATCCATCTGGGCGCCGAGCTGGCTTTGGCACTGCCCGAACTGTGGTTGACGCGCCAATCCTCGCATCTCTCAATGCGACGGCTCGCGGATCAATCTCGCGCCACAGATACTTTTCTCGTATCGATCGCCTCCTTCGCGATTCGCACCGCCTCGTTTTCTGTGTCCGTATGCGCGGTTGTAAAAACCGGCACTGACGCTCCATCTACGCCCATATGCTTGCCGTCCTGACGACGAATGCGGGCTTGCCACTGCCCCTTTTCGTTGACGAATTCCGAGATGACATATTCCTTGTATTCCATCGGGCAGCCCCTTCATTTGACCGGCAAGGTGATTTCGCCGCGCTCATCATCTTATCGTATTAAGCCTCCATTCTGCCCCACTCGGTATTAAAGTGTGGCGCGGCCGATCGGGCAGCATGCAAGCACGGACCTGATGTTATATCGTTTCGTTTTCTGGATCGCTCTACTCGCATGCGCGGCTGCGGCTGAGCGCGCCGACGCGCATCCTCACGTCTGGGTCACCATGACCGAGGAAATCCTTTATGCGCCCGACGGATCGGCCACCGGCGTGCGACACGCCTGGACCTTTGACGACATGTTCTCCGCCTTCGCCACGCAGGGCGTTGAAGGCAAAACCAAAGGCACCTGGACCCGCGAGGAGCTTGAGCCGCTGGCGAAGGTCAATGTCGAGTCGCTGAAGGAATATGCCTACTTCACATACGCCAAGGTGGACGGCAAACGGCACAAGGACGCGTTCCTCGAACCGGTCGATTACTTTCTCGAATACGACCCGAAGGACACCGTGCTCACGCTGCACTTCACGCTGCCGTTCAAGACGCCGGTGAAGGCCAAGGCGATCGAGGTCGAAGTCTACGATCCTGAATTCTTCATCGATTTCGGTTTTGCGGAAAATCAGCCGGTCAGGCTGGTCAGCGCGCCCGCCCAATGCACAGCCTCGGTCGAGCGGCCGCATGACGACAGTTTCTCGTCATCGCTCCGGCTCGACAAGAACTTCATGACTTCCGAAGCCAACATGGGCATGGGCGCGAATTTCACCAACCGGATTTTCGTCAAGTGCCCGTAGCGCCCGCCGCGCGGCCGCCGTGGGCCCGCCTTCTGACGCTTTTAGCCGCCATCGCCCTGGTGTTGCTCGCGGCAAGCGTGTTGACCTGCGCCGTCGCGCAAGTCGGGCCGCTTGGCAGCCTTCGCCCGCCGCCTGCGACCGGCGTGGTCGGCTGGATCCTCTCCCGGCAGGCATCGTTTTATCGCGCGCTGTCCGGATTGATCCGCGCCGCCAAGACCGACGGTTCGGCTTATTGGGGATTGATGGGCATCTCGTTCGCCTACGGCATTTTCCATGCCGCCGGTCCGGGCCACGGCAAGGCAGTCATCTCATCCTACCTGCTCGCCAACGAAGAGACCTGGCGGCGCGGTATTGCGCTGTCGTTTGCCTCGGCGCTGCTGCAGGCACTGACCGCCATTGTTCTCGTCGCTGTCGTCGCGGTCCTGATCGGCGCTACCGCAAAGATGATGGGCGACACGGTGCGCGTCATCGAGATCGTCAGTTACGCGCTGATCGTGTTGTTGGGCGCGCGGCTCCTTTGGGTGAAAGGCCGCGGATTCTTAAATGCGCTTCACGCGCTAAGGTCCGGCCCGTCAGAGGCGGCAGCAGAAAGTCATTCGCATAACGTCAAGGGCACTCACGCCCATTGCCATCATCACGATCACGCGCACGACGACCATGATCACGATTCATCCGGCCATGGGCACGAACATGAACATGATCACGCTCATCAACACGCCCACGATCACGACCACGAGGAAAGCGCCTTGCCGTGGGGACATGCGCATGGGCCCGAACCGGAAGAGTTAGCCGGAGCCGGTGGCTGGCGCCGCGGTTTGTCGGCGATCGTCGCCGTTGGGCTTCGCCCCTGCTCCGGCGCGATCATCGTTTTGGTCTTCGCTCTGGCACAGGGCTTATTCTTGGCCGGGATTGCATCGACCTTCGTCATGGGCCTCGGCACCGCGATCACGGTCGCGGCGATTGCAACGCTCGCTGTCGCCGCTAAGGCCGCGGCAAAGCGGCTCGCTACCACGAGCGCCGGCTATGGCACGCTGGCGCTGCGCGGCGTCGAGGTCGGCGCCGCGTTGCTGGTAGTGGTCTTCGGCGTCCTGCTGCTTACCGGTTATATGGTGAGCGAGCGCATGGGCCTGTTTTGATCAGGCTACCTTCTCGGCGAGGTGCCGGAACATGGCGTTGCGCGCCTCGTCGTCCATCTCCGCCTTGAACTTGTGCTTGTCCTTGAGCGCGACCGCGCGCTGCGCCGCCGGCCGTGCGCTGATTTCGTCGACCAGCCGCTTGAGATTGGGGAATTTCGGCCACGCGCCGTCGCCGAGAATAACGGGCATCAGGCGCGACCAGCCCCACACATCCATGTCGACGATCGTGTAGGTGTCGCCAATCATGTATTTTTGCTTGGCGAGCCGCGCATCGAGGATACCGAAGTGCCGTTGCGCCTCGAAGGCGTAGCGGTTGATAGCATATTCGAGTTTCTCCGGCGCATAGACCCGGAAATGCACCGACTGGCCGGAATACGGCCCGACGCCGGACGCAACGAACATCAGCCACGACAACAGTTCGCCGCGTGCCTTGTCGCCCTTGGGCGGCAGAAACTTGCCGGTCTTCTCGGCGAGGTAGAGCAGGATCGCGTTGGAGTCGAACACGACGGCGTCACCGTCGACGATCGCCGGCACCTTCGCATTCGGGTTGATCGCGAGATAATCCGGCTTGTGCTGATCGCCCTTGCGGGTATCAACCGGGATCGCCTCATACGGAAGCCCGGCTTCCTCCAGGAAAAGAGCGACCTTGGTCGGGTTCGGCGCGCCGCTGTAATAAAACTTCAACATCATTCAGTCCTCGTGTTGCTCTAGAATAATCCGACGATCTTACCATCCACTCCGACGTCGATGGAGTTGGCGGCCGGAACCCTCGGCAGTCCCGGCATTGTCATGACCTCCCCGCAGATCGCCACTACGAATTCAGCCCCGGCCGACAGCCGCACCTCGCGCACTGGGATGACGTGATCGCTCGGGGCGCCCTTGGCATCCGGATTAGTCGAGAAACTGTACTGCGTCTTGGCAACGCAGATTGGAAACTTACCGTAGCCCATCGACTCGAAATTGGCGAGTTGGTCGCGCACCGATTTGTCAACTGAAATGTCCTTGGCTCGATAAATCTCCCGGGCGATGGTGCGAATCTTTTCAAGAAGCGGCATGTCGTCGGGATAAAGGAGCTTGAGTTTGCTTTTGCCGCTGTCGCAAACCTTGACGACCGCACGCGCGACATTGGCTGCACCGGCGCCGCCCTCTGCCCAGTGGTCGGCCATCAAAGCTTCGACCCCAAGCGATTTGCACTTGTCCTCGACCAATTTGATCTCGGCCTCGGTGTCGGCCGAAAAGCGGTTGATCGAAATGACCGGCACGATGCCGAATTTCTGCATATTCTCGACATGGCGCTGCAAATTGCTCATGCCGGCTTCCAGCGCCTTCAGGTTTTCGGTCTTAAGATCTTCTTTCTTGACACCGCCATGCATCTTGAGCGCGCGGATGGTGGCGACCAGCACGGCGCAGTCCGGCGACAGGCCGGTCTTGCGGCATTTGATGTCCAAGAACTTCTCGCCGCCGAGATCGGCGCCGAAGCCGGCCTCGGTCACCACATAGTCGGCGAGCTTGAGAGCCGTGGTCGTTGCCAACACCGAGTTGCAGCCGTGCGCGATGTTGGCGAACGGTCCGCCGTGAATGAACGCCGGCGTGCCTTCGAGCGTCTGCACCAGGTTCGGCGCCAGCGCCTCTTTGAGCAGCACGGTCATGGCGCCGTGCGCTTTTAGATCAGAGGCGCGTACCGGTTTGCGATCCCGGGTGTAGGCGACAACGATATTGCCGAGCCGTTTCTTCAGGTCGTCGAGGTCGCGGGCAAGGCAGAAGATCGCCATCACTTCGGAAGCCACCGTGATGTCGAAACCATCCTCGCGCGGAAATCCATTGGCGACGCCACCGAGCGAAGAGACGATCGACCGCAACGCACGATCGTTCATGTCGAGAACACGCCGCCACGCCACGCGCCGCTGATCGATGCCGAGCGCGTTGCCCCAATAAATGTGATTGTCGATCATTGCAGCAAGCAGATTGTTCGCCGAGGTGATGGCGTGGAAGTCGCCGGTGAAATGCAGGTTGATGTCTTCCATCGGCACGACTTGCGCATAGCCGCCGCCCGCAGCGCCGCCCTTCATACCAAACGAAGGCCCGAGCGACGGTTCGCGCAAACAGAGCATCGCCTTTTTGCCGATGTGGTTGAGCGCATCGGTCAACCCAACCGTGGTTGTTGTTTTGCCCTCGCCCGCCGGCGTTGGTGTAATGGCAGAGACCAGAATGAGCTTGCCGTTCGGCTTTGACTGCAGCGACTGGATGAAGTCCATCGCCACTTTGGCCTTGTAATGGCCGTACGGTTCGAGATTTTCCGGCGCGATGCCGAGCTTTTCCCTGGCGATGTCCAGGATCGGCCGCTTCTTGGCGGCTTGGGAGATTTCGATATCGGATTTCGGCGACTGGTGTTGCGAGGCAGGCATCAGGATGTCCATTTGGGAAGGAGAAGGGGATCGGACGAAGCTATGAGATTTAGGGCGCCGGCTCTCGCGCCGGCGCATCAACGTTTTGAGGTCAGGTAAACCTCGCTTTGACCGCGAGATTGGCCGTCTTTGCCCATTCGCCGGCGTCTATTTTCTTGCCGTCGGCGGGCTGCACGCGCGTGACTTTGAAGCGTCCATCGGCGCAGACCACGGTGAAGCCATCGGCTTCGATCGCGGCGATTTCGCCGAGCTTGCCGCCGATGCCCTTCGGGTCCTTGGCGGGTAGCGGTTTGGCGTCGAAGATTTTCAGTTGTTTGCCGTCGAGCGTTGTCCACGCGCCAGGCGCCGGATTGCAGCCGCGTATCAGCCGGTCGATTTGCTCCCAGGGCTTGCCCCAATCGATCTTGGCATTGTCGGGGCCACAGCGCCCTTCATAGGTCGCCTTGGACTCATCCTGCTTGATGCGCGGCGCCTTGCCCGACTTCACGAGGTCGACCGACTCCATCATGGCGTCGACACCCATCGGAAACAGGCGGTCGAAATAAACCGTGCCGAGCGTATCGGTGTCGCTGATCGGCGTTTTCTTCTGCATCAGCACGTCGCCGGTATCGAGGCCATTGTCGGGCCAGAAGATCGACAAGCCGGTTTCTTTCTCGCCCTTGATGATCGGCCAGTTGATGGCGCTCGCGCCGCGATAGGCTGGAAGCAGCGACGGGTGATATTGGATCGAGCCGTGGGTCGGGATATTCAAAAACTCTTCCGGGACGAACAGCGTGACAAAGGCCATCACCTGAAGGTCCGGCTGGAGCGCCTTGAACTCCTCCCACACCTCCGGCTTCTTGTAGGAATCCGGCTGATAGACTGGAAGCTTCGCGGCCAGTGCCGCTTCTTTCAGCGGATCGGCCTTGGCGCCGGGCTTCTCCGGCGCGACATAGGCGGCGACGACATTCTCGCCGCGCTTGATCAGCGCCTCGAGCACTGCCTTGCCGAACGCCTGCTGCCCGTGAACGACAATACGCATATCGACTACATCTCTCTGCACTCGAATTCCCTTCCCCCCTGTGGGGAAGGGTTAGGGATGGGGGTCGGGAGGCTTATCGTCGGCGAAGACGGGTACGGACGATCGTCATCACTTGCAAACAACCCTCGCGACCCCCACCCCTTCCCCTCCCCACAAGGGGGAGGGAAAAGACAGACTAAGCCGCTTCGGCTTTTTTGTCCGCGGCGCTGAGTGCGCCGGACGCCTTGATATCCGCAATCTCTCTATCTGAATAGCGCAACACGTCGCGTAGCACTTCGTCGGTGTGTTCGCCAAGCAGCGGCGAACGTCGAACGTCGGCGGGCGAGTCGGACAGTTTGATGGGATTGCCCACCGTCAGGTATGGGCCACGTGTGGGATGATCCACCTCGACCACGGTCCCGGTCGCGCGCAGCGACTGCTCCGCGGCAAGCTCCTGCATCGACAGGATCGGACCGACCGGAATGTCGAATTTGTTGCAGGTCTCCATGACCTCAAACTTGGTTCTGGTCATGGTCCATTGCTCGATCGTTGCGAAAATATGTTTGAGCCGCGGCAGCCGCGCCGGCGGTGTCGCAAAATCGGGATCGGTCTTCCATTCCGTCTTGCCGATGAGATCGCAAATCGCGCCCCACACCGGCGCCTGAGTGATGAAATAGATGTACGCGTCCGGATCGTTCTCCCAGCCTTTGCACTTGAGAATCCAGCCCGGTTGCCCGCCGCCGGAATTGTTGCCGGCGCGCGGCGTTGCCGGCCCGAACGGAACGCCTTCGCCGTATTGGCTGTATTCCGCAAGCGGGCCATGCTTGAGGCGCTGCTGGTCACGCAATTTCACCCGCGCCAGGTTGAGCACACCGTCCTGCATGGCGCACAGCACTTTTTGGCCGCGGCCGGTGCGGCTGCGCTGATAGAGCGCGGAAACGATGCCGAGCGCGAGATGCAAGCCGGTGCCGGAATCGCCGATCTGCGCGCCGGTGACCAGCGGCGGTCCCTCGCGGAAGCCGGTGGTTGAAGCGGCGCCGCCGGCGCATTGGGCGACGTTCTCATAGACTTTGCAGTCCTCGTAGGGACCCGGCCCAAAGCCCTTCACCGACGCGACGATCATGCGCGGATTGAGCTTGTGGATATGCTCCCAGGTGAGCCCCATGCGGTCGAGTGCGCCCGGCGCAAAATTTTCGACCAGCACGTCGCATTGCTTCACCAGCCGGTCGAGAACCTCTTTGCCTTTGGAGTGTTTCGAGTCGATCGTGATCGACCGCTTGCTGCCGTTGAGCATGGTGAAATAGAGGCTGTCGGCGCCTTTGACATCGCGCAGCTGGCCGCGCGTGATGTCGCCGACGCCCGGCCGTTCCACCTTGATCACATCGGCGCCCATATACGCGAGCAGCTGGGTGCAGGTCGGGCCGGATTGCACATGCGTGAAGTCGAGGACACGCACGCCGTCGAGCGCCCTGCCCGCTTCGCCCCAGGGCTTGGCGCTCGGCCGCGGAACTGCGTTGCGCGAAGGAGATTTCGCCGCCGGTTTTTTGGCTTTCAGCTTCACGACTTTTCTCGCGGAGTTTTTTTCCGCGGCCTTCGATTTTGCCTTTGCGGCCTTTTTGCGCGTTGCCATTCTCAATCACTCCATCATTTCTTGCGGACAGCGCTTTGCGGGTTGAGCTTGCCGATGTTGCCGCTTTCGCTGCCGGCGGCCGGATCGATGACCGCATTGACTAGCGTTGGCTTTCTGGAATCCATCGCCGCGTTCACGGCGCGAAGAAGTTCGTCGGGCGTCGTCACGCGGACGCCGACGCCGCCAAATGCTTCCATCAGCTTTTCGTAGCGGGCGTCTTTGACAAAGACGGTCGTCGCAACATCCGAGCCGCCACCAGGATTAACATCAGTGCCGCGATAAATGCCATCGTTGTTGAAGACAACGATGCAGACCGGCAGGTGGTAGCGGCAGATGGTCTCGACTTCCATGCCGGAAAAACCGAAGGCGCTGTCGCCCTCTACGGCAAGCACAGGCTGGCCGGTCTCCACTGCAGCCGCGATGGCGTAGCCCATGCCGATGCCCATGATGCCCCAGGTACCGACATCCAGGCGCTTGCGCGGCTTGTACATGTCGATGATGCCGCGCGCGAGATCGAGCGTATTGGCGCCTTCGTTGACAAGGATGGCGTCCGGCCGCTCTTTGATCACCGTACGCAATGCACCGAGCGCGCTGTGGAAATCCATCGGCGCCGAGTTCTTCATCAGCCTCGGCGCCATCTTGGCGATGTTCTCTTCTTTCTTCGATTTGACCGCATTGATCCAGTCCGCCGGCGCGGTCGGCCATTTGCCGTCGATGCCGTCGAGGAGAGCAGATACGCAGGAGCCGATATCGCCGACTACCGGCGCGACGATCTCGACGTTGCTGTCCATCTCCTTCGGCTCGATATCGATTTGGATAAATTTCGTCGATCCGGGCTCACCCCAGGTCTTGCCCTTGCCGTGCGAGAGCAGCCAGTTCAGGCGTGCGCCGATCAGCAACACGACGTCGGATTCTTTCAACACCGTCGAGCGTGCTGCGCCCGCGGCTAGCGGATGCGTATCAGGCAACAGCCCTTTGGCCATGCTCATCGGCAAAAAGGGAATGCCCGTCTTTTCGACCAAGGCGCGGATTTGGTCGTCGGCCTGCGCGTAGGCCGCTCCTTTGCCGAGAATGATGAGCGGTCGCTTGGCACTCTTGAGGACGTCGAGCGCTCTCTTGATGGCTGGCGGAGCAGGTAGCTGCGCCGGCGCCGGGTCGATCACCTTAACGAGCGACTTAGCCCCGGCATTCGCGTCCATCACTTGCGAGAAAAGTTTGGCCGGCAGGTCGAGGTAGACACCGCCCGGTCGCCCGGAAACTGCCGCGCGGATCGCGCGAGCCACGCCGATGCCGACGTCGGCAGCATGCAGAATGCGGAAAGCAGCCTTGCAGAGCGGCTTGGCGATAGCGAGCTGATCCATCTCCTCATAGTCGCCCTGCTGAAGGTCGACGATCTCGCGCTCGGACGAGCCGCTGATCAGGATCATCGGAAAGCAGTTGGTCGTGGCGTTGGCGAGTGCAGTCAGGCCGTTGAGAAAGCCGGGCGCCGATACGGTGAGGCAAATGCCGGGCTTTCTGGTCAGGAAGCCCGCGATCGCAGCGGCATTGCCGGCTTGCTGCTCGTGCCTAAACGAGAGCACACGCATACCCGCGGCCTGCGCCTTGCGACCCAAGTCCGTGATCGGGATGCCCGGCACACCGTAAATTGTGGTGATGCCGTTGAGCTTGAGTGCATCAATGACAAGGTGAAAGCCATCCGTCAGCTCTTGTTCCGCTTCGGGCGCACTCTTGATTTCGCGTTGTTCCTTCACTGCCGCGTCGGCCATGAAAGTCTCCCTCCCTGCACGTCATGCCCGGGGCTCGACCCGGAAATGACGAAACGGTGTTTGCTATCTCGCTCAAGTTTCTTAATCCAAATAATCGGCGAATTTGGCGACATGCTCGGCGAGACCGAGCGCGTGATCGCGCACCAGTACCTCCGCGCGCGCCGTATCGCGCGCTTCGAGTGCTTCGATGATCTGCATATGGTCGCGGATCGAACGATCGGCGCGGTCCATTTCGCCGATGGTCTTTCGGCGGATCATCCGCATGTGGGTGAACAGGTTCTCGGCGAGATCAATAATCACGGCGTTCCGGCTCATGCGGATGATCGCCTGATGGAATTCGATGTTGACCTCGGAATATTCGTCGAGGTGCGCGCGTAGCGCACCGTTCTCGAAGGTCGTGAACATGCGGCGCAGAGCGGCAATGTCCTCGTCGGGGGCGGTCTGGGTAATGAGCCGCGCCGCCATACTCTCCAGCGCCGCCCAGGCGGTGATCAATTCGATCACTTCGCGCCGGGTCTTGCGCACCACATAGACGCCACGACGCGGCACCGAGCGGACAAAGCCTTCGCGCTCAAGTTGTGCCATCGCCTCGCGCACCGGGGTACGGCTCACGCCGAAATCCTGGGCCAGACGGCGTTCGTCGAGCCTGATCTCGGCTCGGCTGCGATAGACGTCCATCGCAGCGATAGCGTTCTTAAGCGCGACATATGCCTGGCGCTTGAAATTGTCCGGACTGGCGAGCGGATCGACGGCGGGTCGCGGCCGTATGAGCGCTACAGATCCGTCGTCCACACCATCGGGGCGTAATATGGGAAGGGTCGAGCTCATGTCTGGTATACATTATTCCAGTTTTTTCGACCGACCAAGGCCTGCGGCATCTTCCCGTCTTATTCAACCGTGCTTGGTAATACGGCGCCGCATCGGCTTGAGCACCAACAGCGCGAGGGCGGCGACGATCAGATTGGCGATTGCGGCAATCACGAAGACCCAATGCCACGTGCCGCTGTAATTCTTGACCACGCTCGCCAGCGGCACGACCCACACGGCCGCGCCCTTCGCGGTGTAAAGAAGCCCGGCATTGGCGGTGGCGTATTTTGCGCCGTACGTGTCGGTCGCAATTGCTGGAAACAGGCTGAATATCTCGCCCCAGGTAAAAAAGATAAATCCAGCCAGCAGAATGAACATGTACGGCGTGTATCCGAATGCTCCGAGACTCCAATAGGCCGCAGCGCCGAGCGTAAACACAATTCCCATTGTGTTCTCGCGGCCGATGACATCGGACACCCAGCCAAAGAACGGCCGCGCCAGGCCGTTCAAAATGTTGTCGATCACCAGCGCCGCGCTGAGCGTCGTCGCGGTGACGAAAAACACATTCACTCCCTGGTCGGCGAGCCCAAAGTCCCTGGCAATGGGCGCGATCTGTGCGGTCGCCATCAGGCCCGACGCCGCGACCATGACGAACATGATGTAGAGCAGCCAAAACACCGGAGATCGCAACATTTCGAGCGGCGTGTACTCCCGCACTGAGTGTGTTTGTCTGACCGCCGGTTTTGGCGTCTCGCCGGGTTGCGGCGCCCGCAACAGCCGAGACAGAAGCAGAATGATGAAACCTTGCCCGAGCCCGAACCAAAGGAACGCGGCTTCATAGCCGTACCCGAGTATCATCTCGCGGATGGGGATGACGGTCGCCGCCGTGCCGGCGCCGAAACCTGCTGCGGTCAGGCCTGCGGCGAGGCCGCGCAGATCGGGAAACCATTTGAGCGCATTACCGACGCAGGTGCCGTACACCGCCCCCGCACCAATACCGGATAAGGCTGCGGCCACGTACAATTCCCACAACGAACCGGCGACTGAATTCAGAGCCCAGGCACAAGCGACGAAGACACCGCCCAAGGCAACCATAACGCGAGGACCGAACCGATCAACAAACCACCCCTCGATCGGCACCAGCCACGTTTCCGTGGCGATGAAGATGCTGAAGGCCAATTGAATGGCGGCGGTGCCCCAGTGATGTTTTTGATCGATCGGGTTGACGAACAGCGTCCAGCCATATTGCAGGTTGGCGATCATCACCATGCAGAGGACGCCGACGATAAGTTGATTCCAGCGCCCAGGCGGCGACGCCGCGGCTGTCACCGCGGACGACTCGACAGTCATAGCTTTCCGTCCCCAAATTTTCTTAACCTCTGCAGAGAACTTTTTTCTTTGGAAAAGTCCGTTCTCAACAGAGTTTGGCTCGTGCCCCGCTTTTTGCGGTTATTTTGCCTCGTCTCGGCTCCTGACGCAAGTTTCTGACCGGAGGCATGCGAAACGGGCCCGACAGGCGGACCGTTTACCGGCCGCGTGCGAGCCCGTTTCTGTTAAGAGCCTTGCAAACGCAAGAGCCTTGCAAACGCAAGAGCCTTGCAAACGCAAAGAGCCTTGCAAACGTCACGCCGCTGCGGGCAAGAACCGATCGACAGCCCCGCGAGTGCGGAGCAGCAGGCGTTAGAAGGTAACGCGCACGGTCGCCACCACGTTGCTGTAGACGACGGGGTTCGGCGTCACCGCGAACTGGTAGCCGACGCCGAAAATCAGGTTCTGTCGGGGAGGTCCAAGTGGAAAGCGTCCGAAGATGATGCCCGGTGTGAGCAGAACCTGGCTCAGGCCCGAATGCTCGCCGTTTGGCCAGTATTCGTAGTTGACCTCCAGTTCCGGCCAAAAATACTGCATGAAATGATATTGGAAAACGGTATTCCACAGGACTGGATCGCCATAGTTGGACATAGTCGTGCCCGACGCCACACCGATGGCCGCGATGGGATATTGCTGGCTGATTGTCATTGCAATATCGAAATCACCCCACCCCTTGCCGAACGCCAGCGTCGGCTGGGCAAGAAGAACGTTGTTTGAGATTTTACCCGGCGTGCCGGATGGATCGGACACCTGAAAGAAGCCCGTGACGATATAGTTGCCGTTCTCTTCATTCGCGGAAATGAAGCGATCTTTCACAAGAAACGCCGGCCAATCGCCCGGGCCTTGTCCAGGCCCCTTGGGGCCCCAGGCGCTCTCCTGCGCCGGCGCTGCCAGGATAATTTCGGTGTAATAAGTGGGGATGAGCTCCGCCCTTATGCCACCGGGTCCGCCAAAATTCTCGATGGTTTGTCCGTTACCTTGACTGCCGGTGCCGTTTTTTTGGAAATAGTTGTCAACCCGCAATTCCTGTTCGAGGCGCGGGGTGACCAAAACCAGCGGCGTCATCCAGTGCGGCTGATCCGCCTGGGTAGCCGTCGCCATGGCCATCCACGACTGCACGAAGGTCGGGTCGAGCGGGTCGGCTTGCGCCGCAAAAGGCGAAAGCGCCAAGACTGCGACTGCGCAGCCCAAACCGCGGCCGATCATTGATTTCCTGGTGTCTGTGCAAGTCAGAATCGGACGCAGACTCCGCCCGATGTTTGCCGGTTTTTTCACGTTGACCCCCGCCCTGTGATACAGTTGCGCTGTATCCGAAAATATACAGCGATACCATCAGTTCCCGGCATCCCGTTGTCAATAGCTGGACTAGGGCTCATCGATCAGCGATGGTCGGTGTGACGTCGTTGCAACAGACGCAGTCGACGGCATGCGTCGGCCTTGTTGGGCGACGCCAGCGCCGCAAGTGGCGGCACCAAGTCGCTGCGGTCATCGTCGGATTGTTGCCAGGCGATCGGGCCGCTCGCGTTAAACTCTCGAAGCAAAAACGCCGCCGGACGGGCCCGGCGGCGTCTATGATTCGAAGCTCTGGCTTGCGAGTTTTAGAACCGGAAGCGGACGCCGCCGACGCCGGCGAGGTTGTTGTTTTGAATATCGCCGTTGGAGATGCCGCCCTCGGCGATCGAATACACGACGCCGACATAGGTGTCCCACTTCGGCAGGAACCGCCAGTCGAGCACCGCCGAGGACACCTGGTAAGTGCCGGCGCACTGGCTGTGGGCGCCGGGAGAGGCGCAAATGCCCACGCCGTTCACGAATTGGTTCTGCCAGTATTCATAGTAAGCGCCGATGATATCCAGGTCGCGGGTGATGCCGTATTTGGCGCCAACCCAAAAGATCTGGAAGACTTCATTCCCGCAACCGGTGCCGGTGCCGCAGAGGGAATTGAACGCATTGTTATTGATCGAGGTCAGGTTAGCAGTGGCAATCGAGCCATGGTTGACGCCGCCGGAATTATTGAAAGTGAAGCCGTCATCGATGAATGACGTGGTCTGCGGGTCGCTCGGGCTGGAGAACTGAATCCACTCATAACCGGCATACAGCGTGAGCGGGAATACCGGAGGCGGCGCAGCAGGTGCTTTGGCTACGAGCGGCTGCTCGGGCCCCCACGAACCGAAGCTGTATTTGCCCGCCACCGAGACGGTGGCCTGGTTGGAGAGCGTTGCCTTGAGGGCGGCATCGGCCGGGAACGTGGTCGGCGTCCCGTTGGCGTTGAGGGCTTGGCCGGGATACATCGCCGAAATGTTGACCGCGTCTCTCTCGTAAGTCCCGACGACGTCCATCGAGAGCATGCCGGGTCCGAGATGTCTGATGTCCGTGCCGATGTCGCCGGCGATCGCGCCATTGTTCGGGTTATAGGCATTGTAGCCGCCGTTGGAGCCACCGATCGGCTGTCCCATGACGCCGATGCGGAGCCAGTCGCCGAAATTGACGCGATACTTGATCGCCGTGGTCCAACGCGCGTCCTCGGTGTCGCCGGAGCCGCCGGCCTTGCCGGAATAGCCGATCGGCGAGAAGGCATAAGAGCCCCCCATCGCATCGTAGGCATTGATCTCGTCCAGCTGCAGCGTGTTTTGCCGGCCGAAGGTCAGCAAGCCCCAAAACGGCTGGCTAACACCGACATACTGATTTGTGTTCAGCCAGCCCCAGCGGCTGGAGTCGAACGGCAGGGCCTCGGTATTCTGCGCCGTGCCCTTGGCGTCCTGCATAGCCTGCGGGGCGTTGGCCAGCAGGCCTGAATAGGGATCGAAAGCCAGTTCGCCGCGGGCGACAAAAGCCCAGCCGCCGGGCGCGATCGGCTCTTTGATTTCGACACCGACGTTGGACTGGCTGAGCGCGTTGGGAGCAAGACCCCATCCGGGGCTGCGGTTCGTTGCGCCCGTACCACCGGCGCCCACAATGTAACTGGCGCCGGTCGGGAAGTTCTTATCAAACGGTGTGCCGTGGGTCTGATACAGGCCGCCCAGGTCAACCGTGCCGTAGAACCGCACGCCGTAGTAGATCAGCTGACAGTCGGTCAGGAAAAAGCCATAGAGGGTCGTGCAGCTCGACGGTCCGGCCGCAGCCGCCGAAACCACCGGCGGTGCCTTCGTCACCATCGCGTCCATATCGGCGGCCAAGGCAGTCGTAGCGCCTGTCGCGATAGCAACCGTGGCGGACAGAGCCGCAGTGAGCCGAAATTTCTTCATCGTAGCCCCCAGCCATTTGCCTGACGGGCGACGCCTTGACGGGCATCGCTCTCTTTCCCTGTCGCAAACTTGGAGGGAACTTTTAACCTTGTCACGCCCTTTCGGCCGTTTTGTTGGGGGAGCACCGAACATGACCGAAGTGTGTGGCATCGTGGCAACAAACCAGTGCTAATATGACAATTACGTGACGTTTATGGACGATTTTCAGTCCCCTCAGTATCTGGCCGCAGGTAGTGATGCATATTGTTCGATTGCAGATTATCTAGCCGACCCCTCGTCACGCGACACGCGCCGTACAAGCGACGGATGATACGATCGTCGCGTGCCCGGGCCAGGCCCCACCCATAATTTTTTCTTCGGTCTATCGGAACTCTCGCTCTCTCGGACGCTTGCCTCGGTAAAGTCACGGGACCGGTCAGCAAGCAGTTTGTAGTTCGGCCGTATGCCAATCCGCGGGATTAGCCGCCAAGGTCGGCGCGCTGCTTTGCACAGCTTCAAGAGAAACCGAGATGTCGCAAAAAACCGCCGCGCAGGCAGTGCCAGTTACCTCTCCCAATGAGGACGCCTTTTACATCTCCGCCACCCAATCGGCGACCCGCCCGCGGTGCTCGCTGAAGCATAATGACGCATTCATCGTGTGCGACAGTCACGGCGACATCGGCGCGTCATTGGAAGTGTCTGACGGGCTGTTTTTTTGCGATACTCGATTCCTCGCTCGCCTGCAGCTCCTGGTGAACGACACGCCACCGCTCCTGCTTGGCTCAAATCTGCGCGACGACAACGCCGCGCTGGCTGTCGACCTGACCAATCCCGATGTCATTTCCGATCAGCAGGTCGTCCTGGAAAAGGACACCGTGCACATCCTGCGGACGATCTTCCTGTGGGAGGACACCGCGTATCAGCGGCTGGGGGTGCGAAATTACGGCAGCCGGGCCGTCACCGTGCGCCTGTCGATCCTGTTCGCCAACGACTTCGCCGATCTTTTCGAAGTGCGCGGCACGCTGCGTGAGCGGCGCGGCACGCAGACGGCGCAGTTGCGCGGCAACGACCAGGTGCTGCTGAACTATCATGGGCTCGATGACAAGCTTCGGCGCACGACGCTGACGTTCGATCCTCCGCCGGATCGGCTGGCAACGAACGCCGCGATCTACGAACTGCACCTCGCTCCGGGCCAGGCACAACCGCTCTTCCTGACCGCCGGCTGCAATGAAGGCGTGATGCGCCCGGAGCCGTTTCTGCGCGCACTCATCGCGGCGCGCCGCGCGTTGCACAAAGGAACGCGCGGCCGCACCAGCGTCGAAACCTCGAACGATCGTTTCAACGAGATGCTGTGCCAGTCGGCAGCCGACCTTGAAATGCTGATGACGGAGACACCCCAGGGCCGCTATCCGTACGCCGGCATACCGTGGTTCTCGACTACGTTCGGCCGCGACGGTCTGATTACGGCGCTGCAAATGCTGTGGTGGAGTCCGGACGTCGCGCGAGGCGTGCTGCGACGGCTCGCCGCGTATCAGGCCAAAACCACCGATCCGTTCGCCGACGCCGAGCCGGGAAAGATCCTCCACGAGATGCGTGGTGGCGAGATGGCGGCGCTGCGCGAAGTCCCGTTCGGGCTTTATTACGGCAGCGTCAATTCCACGCCATTGTTCGTACTGCTTGCAGGACGTTATTTGGAACGCACCGGCGACATCGACACCGTTGCGGCGCTGTGGCCGGCGATTGAGGCGGCATTGGCCTGGATCAACGGTCCGGGCGATCCTGATGGCGACGGGTTCGTTGAATATAAGCGCGCGAGCGAACTTGGTCTTGCCAATCAGGGCTGGAAGGATTCGCAAGACGCGATCTTTCACGCCGACGGACAATTGGCCGAGGGCGAAATCGCGCTCGCTGAAGTGCAGGGCTACGTTTATGCCGCCAAACGGACGGCCGCGCGTTGCGCCCAGCGCATCGGGCGTCACGCCGAAGCCGAGCGGCTCGAAGCCGAAGCGCAGATGCTCGCCGAGCGCTTCGAGGCGGCGTTCTGGTGTCCGCCGCTTGAGACCTATGCGATTGCGCTCGACGGCGCCAAGAAGCCCTGTGCGGTGCGCACCTCGAATGCCGGGCAGGTCCTGTTTACGGGAATTGCCGATCCCAGACGGGCCGCGCTGGTCGCCAAGGGTTTATTGCGGCCTGATTTTTTTTCGGGCTGGGGTATCCGCACTGTGGCGCGCGGCGAGGCTCGCTACAATCCGATGTCCTACCACAACGGTTCGATCTGGCCACACGACAACGCGCTGATCGGTCTGGGTTTTGCCCGTTATGGATTCAAGTCAGAACTCGAGATGCTGTTCACCGGCCTGTTCCATGCAGGCACATACATGGACCACCGCCGTCTCCCGGAACTGTTCTGCGGGTTCTCGCGGCACGCCGGACATGGCCCGACGCTCTATCCAGTCGCGTGTGTGCCGCAAGCCTGGGCGAGCGCCACCCCTTTTGCTCTGTTACAATCGGCGCTCGGCCTGCAATTTGATCCGTTCGCCAACGAAATCCGCCTCAACAATCCCCGGCTGCCGGTGTTTCTTGATGAAGTGATGCTGCGCAACCTGCAGCTCGGCTCGTCGCACATCGATCTGTGTGTGCGTCGCCACAACGACGCCGTGTCGCTCGACACACCTCGCATCGATGGCGGTATTCGCGTGTCTGTCGTTTACTCCTCGTAAGCCGTTTTTCTCCATCCGATATTTGCCGCTGCCGCGCGACCCACTTAGCCTCCTTCGGGTTCGATGGAACCAGAGAGAGTTCCTGCGCTTAGTGGAGTGAAGCACAGATGGCGGAGGCAGCATGGGCGGGAATCGTCGCATGGCGATGGCGGTGGCCGCGCTGTTGGGGCTTACTGTCGCCCTAAGCGCTGCGCTTGCCGAGAGTGATACAGACAAAGCCCAGCCGCCGCCCGTAAGCCCGGCCACCCCCGCCCTCACCTTCCTCAACAAGCATGAAGTCGAGGGCATTCTGGGCCGGGAGGTGCTCAGCGCAACCAAGGAAAATATGGGCCGGGTCGTAGACGTCCTTGTCGACCGCACTGGTCAGGTGCGCGCCGCGATCATCGATTTCGGAGGGTTCCTTGGCGTCGGCAGCCGCAAGATCGCCGTGGACTGGAATGCGCTGCATTTTCCGCAACCGGGCAAGCCGAACGAGCGGATCGCCCTTGAATTGACTCGCGACCAGGTCAAGTCGGCCCCTGCATATCAGGACGGCAAGCCGGTGGTCATCCTGGGCGCGCTCGGCAACCTCGAACCACTGCCCGAATAAGCAACAATGCCGGAGATGTATTCTGTCCGCGGAACCGCTACGCCGCTTTGGCGACAGTCGAGATCGGCGCGACGGGACCGCAGACGAGCCCGCGCCGCCGCCTGACCGACAGCCTGGAAGGACCAAGCCACCACTGCGACCATCCGCGCGCAGCCTTCGCGGCCTTGATTGGTTCATCTTCTTCGTCGCCGATGTGCAGACCGGCTTTGGGCCGTTTGTCTCGGTCTTTCTCACCACGCAAAAGTGGACACAGGTCGACATCGGCTTCGTCCTGTCCGCGGCTGGTTTCATTTCGCTCATCGGCCAAATGCCCGGCGGCGCGCTCGTTGATGCCGCGCGGTCGGAGCGGTTGGTCGCCGGCGTCGCCATCGCGGCTATCTGTGTCAGCGCCCTGGCCTACGCGACGCATCCTGTGTTTCCGATGGTGCTATCGGCGGCGGTCATACAGGCGCTGGCAAGTTGCGTCCTGGGCCCTGCCATGGTGGCGATCAGCCTCGGCCTGGTGGGTCACGCCACGATCGGCGAACGATTGGGGCGGAACGCGCGCTTCGCCTCTATCGGCAACGGCCTCGCCGCAGCCGCCATGGGCGCCTGCGGATACTTTTGGTCGGCGCGCGCGGTTTTTGTCGTCACCGTCCTATTGCTAATCCCGGCGCTGCTCGCGCTGCGTCAGATCGCTCCAGCAGAGATCGACCCTGAGCGCGCGCATGGCGCAACGCCACGACCGCGCGCCAACAGGCCGACAACCCGGGTGAGCGATATGTTTTCCAACCGGCCGCTGCTCATTTTCGCCGGCTGCCTGTTGTTGTTCCACCTGGCCAATGCCGCCATGCTGCCGTTGCTCGGGAGCGCGGTTACGATGCGCTCGGCCCGATGGGCGACGCTGCTGATCGCGGCGTGCATTGTGGTGCCACAGTTCCTGGTCGCAACTTTATCGCCATGGATTGGGCACCAAGCGCAGGTTTGGGGGCGCCGGCCATTATTGCTCATCGGCTTCGCCGCATTGCCAATTCGCGGCGTTCTGTTCGCGTCGGTCACCGATCCGCAGCTGCTGGTCGTCGTGCAATTGCTCGACGGCGTAACCGCGGCCGTATTCAGCGTGATGGTCCCGCTCGTCGTCGCCGATCTCACCCGTGGCACCGGGCATTTCAACCTCGGCCAAGGTTTTGTCGGAACCTTTGTCGGGATCGGCGCCTCGCTCAGTGCAACGTTGGCGGGCTACACAAGCGACCATTTCGGCAGCCCGGCGGCCTTCACGGCACTGGCGGCCATAGCGCTGTTCGGCCTGGCGATGGTCTGGTTTTTCATGCCGGAAACGCGACCGCCAGAAGAACCGGATGAATAGCTAGAGCGCTGGAGCGTCTTCTGTGACCAGCCGCAGGTGTGGCGCAACGGCGTCGGTCATGCCGCGATAAACCGAAAGATAGTCCTGCGCCATACGCCGCGAGGTAAACCGCTCCTCGAAGCGCTTGCGGATCTTGGCGCGCGACAAATGTTCAAGGCGGTCGACGGCGCCGATGGCGCCGGTTTCATCCTCGACGATGAACCCGGTCACTCCGTCATCGAGCACCTCCGGCACCGACCCACGATTGAAGGCGATGACCGGCGTGCCGCAGGCCATGGCTTCGATCATCACAAGCCCAAACGGTTCGGGCCAGTCGATCGGAACGAGCAGGACGACTGCGCCGCTTAAAAATTCGGATTTGTCGCGATCGTTGATTTCACCGATGAATTCAACATTCTCCGATTTCATCATCGGCTGAATTTGCTCATCGAAATATTCGCGGTCGGTCTTGTCGACTTTGGCGGCGACCTTTAGCGGCATGCCGCAATGCTGGGCAATACGGATGGCGCGATCGATCCCTTTCTCGGGGGCGATGCGACCGAGAAACGCAAAGTACGATGGCTTGATCGGCTTCGGTGTGAGTAATTTTTCCGGCAAGCCATGATGAACGGTCCGCACCCAATTGGCCTGGGGCAGCGGCCGCCGCTGGGCATTCGAAATCGACACCACGGGAATCGAGGAGAATGCGTCAAACACCGGCTGATGCTCAGGCAAATCCAGCCGGCCGTGCAACGTCGTAACGAACGGCGTCGGCTGCCGGGAAAACAGCGAGAACGGGTAGTAATCGAGATGACAATGCAGAATATCGAAATCGCTGGCGCGCCGGTAAACCTTTTCCAGCAACAGCATATGCAACGCGTTTGGGTCGCGAACGGCACCATCGAGCCGCAGCGCCCGCGGCCAAACCGCCTCCAGCCGGGCCGAGGTCAAAGAATCCCCGCTGGCGAAGAGCGTTACTTGGTGGCCCAGCGCAATCAGCTCTTCCGTCAGCCATGACACCACCCGTTCGGTCCCGCCGTATAGCTTGGGCGGAATCGCTTCCGTCAACGGCGCGACCTGCGCGATATGCATCGAATTTGACCTTTCCTGAGGGGGAATGCCCCGCGCATCCCGTGAGTTCCCGGCACTGAACCGACAACCGGAAAGCGCCCAAATGTTTCAATTCAGGAAAGGAACTTATTTTTCGCGACCCCGGGAACTTTTCAGTCTGTGAGCCGTCAACATCAATACGCGGAGACTTGGTTGCGGCCAGATCGTCGCGATTTGGCGAACCCGCAGAATGCAAAAACCCGACGAACAAGGCGGATAAATTTCGGGTCGTCGGCGTTGTGATGCTGTGCGGACCCTGTGGGAAGGATCTACAGCTTCATACGGCGGAGATGAAATGCGCATGGCCGACCTTTGTAACTACGCCGACCATCCCCTTGCTTTTATCTTTCGCTACGTGCGGCAGCGTCCGCTTTCTCACGCCGTCATTCTAGCCGCCGTGCTTGCGGCCGTCGGTTGCTCAGTCGGCACGCAATATGGCGTCAAATTTCTGGTCGACACACTGTCCCGCGGGGTAAACACCTACGTATGGGCGGCGTTTTTTATGCTGGGCAGCCTGATCGCCGCCGATAGCCTGTTGTGGCGCCTTGCCAGCTGGATTGCGAATTTCGCTTTTGTTGGCGTGACCGGCGATCTGCGGTGCGATTTGTTTCGCCACCTGACCGGGCATTCGCCAAGCTATTTCGCCGAGCGGCTACCCGGCACGCTGACCAGCCGGATAACTGCGACTTCCAACGCGGTGTTTACCGGCGAAAATATGTTTGTTTGGAACGTGCTGCCGCCCTGCGTGGCAACTACGGCGGCGATTGCGTTGGTGTCCACCGTCAGTCTGCCCATGGCAGCCAGCCTCGCCGCTGTCGCCGGGATGATGGTTTGTCTGATGTTTCGGCTGGCGGCGGGCGGCCGGCCCTTGCATCATGACTTTGCCGGCAAGGCGGCCGCGGTCGATGGCGAAATGACCGACGTCGTCAGCAATATGCCGCTGGTGCGCGCGTTCGGCGGCTTGCTTCGCGAGCATCACCGTTTCGACGCCACTGTCGAGCGCGAGATGGAGGCGCGGCGGCGCAGCCTGTTCTACCTCGAGAAGCTGCGGATTTTTCACGCCGTTGTAACGATCGTGTTGGCGCTCGGTCTGCTCGCCTGGGCGATCATGCTGTGGCAGGAAAATGAAGCCACAACCGGCGACGTCGTGCTGGTCTGCACGCTTGCCATTTCGGTGCTCCACGCGACGCGCGATCTCGCAGTGGCTCTTGTCGACATTACTCAGCACGTTGCACGCTTGTCGGAGGCGCTGGCGACGCTGTTGATCCCGCATGAACTGCGCGATCATCCGGAAGCGGAGCCGCTGGTTCGTCGCGGAGCCAGTGTCAGGTTCGAGCATATCAATTTCAGTTATCAGGCCCGCCAGCAAATTTTCGAGGACTTCAACGTCAGCTTCATGCCGGGTGAGCGTATCGGCCTCGTCGGTCCCTCCGGGGGCGGTAAATCAACACTATTTGCGCTGTTGCAACGTTTCTATGACGCACAGGATGGCCGAATTCTCATTGATGGTCAGGACATCGCACGCGTGACGCAGGAAAGCCTGCGCGAAGCCATCGGCGTCGTTCCGCAGGACATTTCCCTGTTTCATCGTTCGGTCATGGAGAACATCCGCTACGGCAAGCCGGACGCTACCGATGATGAGGTACTTGACGCGGCCTTCGCGGCGCGCTGCGACTTCATTGAAAATCTGCCGAACGGTATGCGCACGCTCGTCGGCGACCGCGGCGTGCGCCTCTCCGGCGGCCAGCGCCAGCGCATCGCCATCGCGCGCGCATTCCTTAAGAACGCGCCGCTGCTTTTGCTCGACGAAGCCACGTCAGCGCTCGATACCGAGTCGGAAGAAGCGATCCGCGAGGCATTAGGCCGCCTGATGCACGGCCGCACAGTCATCGCCATCGCGCATCGGCTCTCGACTGTGCGCCATTTCGACCGCATCGTCGTCCTTGAGGCCGGCAAAGTCGTTCAGGACGGTCCACCCGACGTGCTCTTCCATCGCGAAGGCGCTTACCGGCGGCTCGTGCAGCGCGAAATGGATCGGCTAGCGCGCCCCGTAGCGGCGTAGCAATTCGACCGCGAAATAGATTTCCATGCACCTAAGCATTGCGTGACGCTTGGCGTTCGCTGCATTATTCGGCGTCGCTGGAAGTCAGCTTTTATCGGGGTTGCACGTGAACGACATTCGCACAGGATTCCCGACGGCTCTGCCCACGGCCAACCCGGTCGACGTCGGGCTTTATCCCGCGGCGCTGACCAACGCGACCGCCGTGATGCAGCGGGAGGTGGACGCCCGCCACGTGCCCGGCGTTTCCATGATGATCGCCCGGAACGGCAAAGTCGCATATCGGCAGGACGTCGGCGCGTTGCGTCCAGCCGGCCCGGCGATGCGCAGCGACGCCATCTTCCGGATTTATTCGATGACCAAGCCGATCGTTTCGATTGCGCTCATGATGCTGATTGAGGAAGGCAAGCTCTTCATCAGCGACCCGATCGGAAAATTTGTTCCCGAATTTGCCGACGTAAAAGTAGGGGTCGTCAAAGACGGCAAGGTCGAATTGGTCGCGGCCAAGCGGGCCATTACCATCCAGGATTTGCTGCGCCACACCTCCGGGCTGACCTATGCGTTTACGGGAAGCACGCCGGTTCAGCGGCTTTATGCGGCATCGCAGTTGTTTGCTCCCGATCCGACAAACGCCAGACAGCCGGTGACCCACGATCTTACGACCGCGGAGTTCGTCACCCAGCTGGCCAAGCTGCCGCTGATCGATCAGCCGGGAGCGTCGTGGAATTATAGCCATTCCACCGACGTCATCGGCCGCGTCGTTGAAATCGTGTCGGGCCAGCGCTTGGGCGTGTTTCTCCACGAGCGGATTTTCCAGCCGCTCGGCATGATCGACACGGATTTCTTCCTGCCTCCTGACAAACGCAACCGCCTGGCTGAGCCGTTCGATCGCGACCCTGACAACGGAAAGCCCGTCCAGCTCATCGAAACCGAAACGCCGCCGCTTTTTGAATCCGGCGGCGGCGGACTATTCTCGACGATGGACGATTATGCGCGTTTCACACAGATGCTCTATCTCGGCGGAACGCTTGGAAGCACGCGCTTCATCGGACGCAAAAGTCTCGAATATATGGCCGCCGATCACTTGGCGCCCGACGTTCCCATCATCAACACCAATATCCTCCAACCCGGCCACGGCTTCGGGCTCGGCTTCGCTGTCCGGCGCGAACTGGGAATAGCGCCAACGGTTGGCACACCGGGCGAGTTCTTTTGGGGTGGCATGGCCGGCACGGTGTTTTGGATTGCCCCCAAGGAGCAGCTGGTCGCGATGATGATGATCCAGGGCCCGGGACAGCGCGACTACTACCGCTACCTGTTCCGCAATCTCGTCTACGCCGCAGTCGTTTAAGCGTTCCACCCAAGCAAAGCGCGCGCACCTTCCCAGATTTCCCGGACGACCCGGCCGGCGGGCTCCGCCCGCGCCAAGCGGGCCGATTGTCCGGCCCAAACTTGCATGCGGCTCGCGTCGCCAACTTTCTGCGCCTCGGTGCGCATGAGCGCGGTCAATGCGCGCTGCACCGGATATGGCGCCGGCGGCGGCGCATTCGGCGCGGTCGCGGCCCGCACATATTCGGTGGCAATGCTGCGCCCGGCGCGGCCGCTGAACACGCGGCTGACCATCGTGTCCTCCGGCGCCGTGTGCGACAGCGCGTCAGCCCAGGCCGGATGCAGCTTCGCCTCGGGACATCGCAGCAGCCCGGTCCCGATCTGCGCCGCACTGGCGCCGAGCAGCAGAGCCGCCGCAACGCCGCGAGCATCTGCGATGCCGCCGGTCGCGACCACCGGAATTCTGACCGCGTCAACAACGGCAGGCAGCAGCGCGAACAAACCGACTTGCTGCCGCTCAGCGTCGGCTGCGTTGAAGCAGCCACGATGACCACCGGCTTCCATGCCTTGGGCTACCACGACATCGGCGCCGGCGTCCTCCGCGGCGCGCGCCTCCGCCACCGTCGAGATGTTTGCAAACCAGATAATGCCGGCCCGTTTGAGCTTGGCGACAAATTCGGGCGGATAAAGCCCCATCACCGAAGAAACGATCGGCGGCTTGATCGCCAACAAAGCTTCGCATTGCGCAGCAAAATCCGGCGGCCTGGCATCGCCGGCCGTGACGGGAACCGGCGGCCCGAAGCGCTCGAGAAACGCGCGAACGCCGTCTTCGTGCGTCTTGTCGCGGTGTGGCGCCGGATCGGGAATCCAGAGATTGAGCTGATAGGGTCCATTGCCCTTGACGCGCACCTCTTCGGCCCAGGCGACAATTTCATGAGGCTGCATCAAAAGCGCGCCGCAGCCGCCAAGGCTGCCGGCATTCATCACCGCAATCGATAACGAGGGCGGACACGCTCCGGCCATCGGCGCAAGCAGAACCGGCATTTTTAGTTCGAAGTGGCGACAGAAAGATTCGGCGCGAACCTGATAGGGGGACATTTTCAGCTCCGCTATTCGGATGAACAAAGGAAGGTGCCGGAAGCGTACACGCTGAGAGCTGCCATCCGTTACTGCAACGCAGCGTCAGATTAGCCCGCTTGAATGGGTTGTATAGACGTCGCGTTTCGATGCGAGCCTTCTCCGTTTGCGAAGGTTTGACTGGCTCCGCAACGAAAAACGGCAATCACGCTCGGGCTTTCTGCAGAAAGTCTCGACGCGCGATCTTCTAGCGAGGCGAGGATGTCTTTGACGTCGCCGCCAGGATCGCGGCTGCGACAACGTACGCCGCGGCACTAGCGAGGATCGGCAGCGTATAGCTGTGGCTGACGTCGAAGGCGAACCCCGCCGCACTCGGTCCGATTAAAGTGCCGAAGGCAATGCCAAGGGAAATAAGTCCAAGCATACCTCCCAGATTGGTGCTCCCGAAATAATCGGCCACGACGGCGGGAAGCAATGCGACCCAACCGCCGTAGAACAGTCCATACATCAAAGCGAATGCGGCGAGCGACCAGAAACTCGACGAGAAAAACCAAACAACGAACGCCAGGGCCATCCCGGCGATCATCAAAGACACAGACAATGAGCGGCCGAGCCGATCGGCCAGTCCGCCGAGAAAGAAACGCCCGGCAGTACTGCCAACGCCAATCGCGCCCAGGAGCAGGACGGCGGCGGATTGCGGCACACCGTGATCACGCGCGTACGGAACGAGGTGAACGAATGGCACAAATACACCGAACGAGCCGAGCAGAGAGGAGACAAACAGCCCTGCGAAGCGTCGCGATTTGATCGCCTCAACCATCGAAGCTTCAGCGTGTGTAACCGGTTGCGAACCCACTGGGATCGGATCGCCGTCGGGTCCCAAACCGCGGCTGTGCGGATCATCCTCAATCAAAAATGCCAGGCCACCGCCGAAGACAGCGGCAAAAACGCCGAGGATGAGGTAGGTTTCGCGCCAACCAAATGCGGTGATCAAAAGCGACGCGAGTGGCGGCATGACGAGTGTTCCGACGCCAATACCGGCGACACCAATACCGGAGGCGAACCCGCGGCGCCTGATGAACCAGCGTTGCATCACGCCGAGGACGGGTACGTAGGAGAGCCCGATGCCTACTCCGACGCCTAGGCCGTATGCGGCGTAAACCTCCACAAGCGTTCGAGCCAGGCTTGCGAGCGCCAAGCCAAGTCCGGCCACAATCATTCCGGCGACTGCAAGACGGCGTGCGCCCCACTTGTCTGCAAGGGGTCCGCTGACAGCGCCCAAGGCGAAATAAAGAAACCCGGCGAGCGAAAACACCAGCGAAACCGAGCCGCGCGAAGCGGCAAAATCCTGCTGCAAGGAGGCGACGAAGGCGCTGAATGCATAGGCGCAGCCAAAACCGAAGAAGGTAACGCCAAAAGCGCCGGCAACGACGAACCAACCATAGAAAATCCGTGGTTGGGCCATAGACGGGTGAGTTGCCACTATCAGCTCCCGGAATCGCACTGCACCTTGCAGGGCGATTCCGTCCGATTTCAATTACTTAATTGGTCAAATTTGCGCGGCGAGTGCGAGGGAACTACGGAAAAGTCCGAAATGAAAGCTTATTGCGACAAACGAGCCCCTCCCGTTTGCTTCACGCGTTACCCGGTTTGGAGTCTGCAAAAACACGGAGCACGGAGCAAAGGCATCGCGGGCTGGCCTCAGACTGGGCGGCTTCGCCCAGCGCTGCGGCCAGTTAACGCTAATCGTTGTAAGTTTCGTGGACGGCGACCGCGCCTTGCTTCCAATAGGCGGCGGCTTTTACGCGATCCTTGCTCAAGCCACGCTCGCTGACCAGATCCGACCGCAGTGCCTTGGCCGTGGCGGCTTCAGCTGCAACCCATGTATAGCCATCGCCGCCCGGCAGCGTCAGCGCGGCGACTGCCTTTCGCAGCAGCGATCCGTCGCCGGCGCCGGCGCCGTTGCGATGCAGCCAATGCGCCTCGAGGCGCGTGCGCGTATCGAAACGCTGCTCCTCCGACGCATCAGCTGCTTCAACAACGACGATGGTGCGCGTGCCGCCAGGCAGTTCTTCAAGGCGACGTGCAATCGCCGGTATTGCCGTTTCGTCTCCGGCAAACAAATACCAGTCGAAATCGTCCGGAACGATGAACGAGCCGCGCGGGCCGCCGACCCCGATAAAATTCCCCGGCCGTGCTTGCGCCGCCCAGGCCGTTGCCGGCCCGGCGTCGTGCAGTACGAAATCGAGCGTCAACGTGTTGGCGCCGGCGTCGTAGCGGCGCGGGGTGTAATCGCGCGAGGCCGGCCGTTCGACGCCTTCCGGATAGACCGGTCCATTAGGGCCCGGCGTCGGCAGCACGGGCTTTTCCTCGCCGGGATGCGGAAAAAAGAGTTTCACGTGATCGTCGTGCGCGGCGCTGACGAACCCTTTAAGGTCTTCGCCGCCCACAATGACTCGGACCATTTTCGGCGTGACCCGTTGCACGTCGCGGACTTGCAGGAGCCGCATTTTGGTTTCGTGGCGGACGCGGCGCGCGGCACGTTCGGTCGTTTGCGAAACTTGTGACATCGTTAGAGCCTTTCGATAACTGAGGATGTATCTACTATTTGAGCGGTAAACAGGGGTTTTTGAACCGTCCTGCGGGTGTCTTGATATTGATCTTAAGTCAGGGCGCGGCTGAGGCGCCGTTGCCTCGCGCCGCCACCGCCAATCGCATCGACAACTCGACGTCGTCGCCAAAGGGAACCGACAGATAACCGCTCGCCGCGGACCGGACGCGGGCAAGGTATTCCGGACTTAAATCCGCATTGTCGGCGACGATCAGGGCGCCGTCACGCAAGCGGCCCTCGAGCAAGGAGAGTATTGACGGATAGAGATTCTTCGCGCCGTCGAGGAGCACAAAATCAATCGCGTCGGGAAGATCGCGGGCCAGCGTTTCCAATGCATCGCCTTCGCGGATTTCCACCAGATCGGAAAGACCGCCAGCGGCAAGGTTCGCGCGCGCCCGGACGATCTTTGATGGTTCGAATTCGCTGCCGATAAGGCGCCCGCCGCCGTTGTCCCGCAGAGCCGCCGCGAGATGAAGTGTTGAAATCCCGAACGACGTCCCGAACTCAATGATCGTACGAGCCCTGCTGGACCGGGCCAGCAGATAAAGAAGCTTCCCGGTCTCGGGCGAGACCGGAAGCGGCTGATCCTTCATCCGCGCATAGAACTGGCGATAGTCGGCGCGATCGGCAGCCCGCTGCTCCGGCGATATTGTTGTCCGTTCGCGGCGCCGTGAATTTTCCAGGGCATCCGCCTCGGCAAAAAGCCGATCGAGCAACACCGATACGGTCGGCTGAGTTAAAGTCGTCATTGGTTTCTCCACGAATTTCGGATCGGAGCGTCGACCACGCTCTGGTGCTCGTCATAGCGACCACTGCCTGGGACGGCCTTCACCCCCGCACAGCGGAAATGTTCGGGCGCGGAATACCCACGCATCAGGGCTTTTTGGGCTGACGGAGTTTTAGGATTAAACGTCACTTATTCAACCTCGCGCAAAATCGCGACGCCGACGATGAGAAGTCGGGGTCGCACCTGCGCGTTGAGTGACGTTAACGCTTACGGCTGCCCAAGCTGGGAGCGGCGAGAGTTCATATAGTCGAAGGTGGCCTCTCTGCAAGCGGAGAAAACGCCAATTGGAACAATTCAAAAGCGCACGTGAGGCGAGCGCCCTCCGAGGTCTGAGACGAGGCGCGCAGGCGAAACGTGACGCGGGTGAAAGAAAAACTCGGAGCCGAACCGGATGACGCCGTATTTATCGCCTCCCGGCCTGCACCATCGCCACGCGCTCCGCACCCTGACGCTCGATCATCCAGCCCGGATATTCGGGGGGTAATGCACTCACGCGATCGAGCGCGCCCAATTCCTCGACCGACAGCGAGACCTCGGTCGCGGCCAGATTGTCGTCGAGCTGCTCGATCGAGGTGGCGCCTACAATTATCGACATGACGAAGGGCCGATGTAGCAGCCAGGCAAGCGCAATGCGCGCCACCGAGACGTTGTGGCGCTTGGCGATCTCGCGCATAGCATCCACGCAGGCAAACGCCCGCTCTTTGTCGACTGGCGGAAAATCGAACGACACGCGGCGCGAGCCTTGCGGACCTTTGCTGTCGCGGTCGTATTTTCCGGAAAGCAGTCCGCCCGCGAGCGGACTCCAGACCATCAGGCCGAGCTTTTCGGCTTCCAGAAGTGGCGCAATTTCGCGCTCCAGATCGCGCCCCGCAATGGTGTAATAGGCTTGGAGCGTCGCTGGCCGAGTCCATCCGTTCCGGTCGGCGATGCCAAGCGCCTTCATGACCGTCCAGGCTTGCCAGTTCGAGAGGCCGACGTAGCGGACGTGACCCTGGCGCACGAGATCGTCGAGTGCGCGCAGGGTCTCCTCGATTGGCGTAACGTGATCGAAGCTGTGCATCTGGTAGAGGTCGATATAGTCGGTGCCGAGCCGTTTCAAACTCGCCTTGGCGGCGTCCATGATGTGACCGCGCGACGCGCCGCGGTCGTTCGGGCCCTTCCCCATAGCGCCCACGGCCTTGGTTGCGATGACGACATCCGAGCGCTTGCGGCCGGAATTTGTAACGGCGCGGCCGGTAATTTCCTCCGAGAGTCCCTCCGAATAGACATCAGCGGTGTCAATGAAATTGACACCGGCATCGAGGGCACGGGCGACCACGCGATCAGCAACCGACTGATCCAGCGTTCCGATCGCGGTCCAGAAGCCGCGGCCGCCGAAAGTCATCGTGCCGAGGCAGATTTCCGAGACCAGCAGCCCGGTCCCGCCAAGCGTCTTGTAGCGCATGAGATTGAACCCCTAAATCAAAGATCACAAACGGCGAAAAGCCGCCGGTGAATGTACCGAACGTGTTTGAGATATGTACGGTGCCCGGGATACGCGAGATGGCCGACGGATGTCATACCGCGGACGTATCTGCGCGTTACCGGAAACTTTGTACGCTTGAGAAAAAGCGCACGCGGCGCCGCCGGCCGTTAGACCCCGCACGTCATGCGGTCACACGTATCGGTAGCCGCCGTATGAAATCGCCGTGAGGCTGGCCGTCGCGCGCAACCTCGCCGATCACTTCAATCCGCGAAAACCGCTCGACGAGGAGCCGCAGGGTTTCCTCGAGCTCGACGAGAGCGACCGGCCGTCCGAGACACAGGTGACGGCCGGAGCCGAAATTGAGGATAGGGCGCGGCCGCTCACGCTGGATGCGAAATTCGTACGGCGCTTCGAATACCGCGGGATCGTAATTGCCGGCGATGATCGAGGCGAACAACCAGGTGCCCTTGGGCAACGCAATGCCGGCGAATTCCTGATCCTCGCGCGCAATGCGCGGATCAGACCAGTTGTTCGGACGCATGCGCGCACATTCTTGTACGGCGTCGGCCACCACCGCGGGATTCTTGCGCAGGATATCCCATTGCCGCGGGTTGTCGGCAAACGCCATGACCGCATGCGAGAGGCTTGCATTGGTATTGTCCGTGCTGGCGGCCAGCATCGTAAACAGGATTTCGACGATCTCGTCGGTCGTCGTCTCACCACGCTGCTCCGCCTCGATCAGTTGCGAGAGCGCATCGTCACCGAGGTTCTTGCGCTTGCGCGCGATGTGCTTGCGGACATAATCGACGAGCGTGTTGGTGCCGTGCTCGATCTCATCGCGAAAGGCAGGATCAGCGCGAAACGCCTTGATCATGCTGTCGGAGCACGCCGCCACCAGCGCCCGATCCGACATCGGCGCGCCGATCAGATAACAGAAGAACGCCGATGGCACATGCGGCGCTACGTCGGTTGCGAAGTCGAATTCGTTACTTTTGATTCCATCGAGCAGTTCCTCGACGATCTGTCGCGCCACTTGCCGGGCCCGTTCGATCGCGGCCGGGCTGAACAGCGGCGCCAGCAAGCGCCGCTGTCGGCGATGTTCGTCGCCTTCGAGCGCTGCGGTGTTGTGTGCAAAGTAGTGATAGGCCGAGCCGTCGGTCGGCAGCCCGCACATGGTGAGCAGTTCCTCGAAGCCGACCGGGAAGCGCTCGTCGCGCAACAGCTCCCACGACAGATCGTAGCTGAGGCATTCAAGACCGCGCGGGCTGCGCGCCATAGCGTGGCCGCCGCCGAGTGCGGCTATCGTTCCAAGCGGATCTTTGGCGTATTCAGGAGTGAAGACGTTGAGGAACGGCAGCAATTCGTAGTCAGCCCTGGCCGGACTTGCCATGACACCCATCCACTTTGGTCTCCGCCGGTCGCCGTCCCACGTCCATGCGCCGACCCGGCGTTCACACCAGAGTAATACTTTATTGACTGGAGTCAAACTATAGTGAAAAGAGCAAGAGTCTCCAAAAGGCCAGCAATGCCCCAAGCTCAGCGGATGACCCGGCGGGACGAATACGCGGCGGCGACGCGGCAAGCGATACTGGATGCGGCGCGCAAGCTGTTCGCCGAGCGCGGCTATTTCGCCACCAAGGTCGACGATATTGCAGCCACAGCCCGCGTGGCGCCGGCCACGGTCTATGCCGTCACCGGAGGCAAATACGGGCTACTCACCGAGCTCATCAGAATCTGGACGACAGACCCGATCGTCGAGACGACGAACATCCACATGATCGAGATGACTGATCCGGCCGCGATCATTCGCGAACTTGCCGCCGGCAGCCGCCGGATGCGCGAACAGTATGAGGACATCATGCGCGTCGTGCTGACCACGGCGCCGCATGATGAAGCCGTCGCCAAAGCGCTACAGGCCGCGACCTCGGTCTATCGCAAGGCGTTCGTACCAATCGCCGAACATCTGGCCAAGCTTGGAGCGCTGCGGCACGCCGTCGATGTCGCCGACGCGGTCGATCTGTTCTGGTTCTATTTCGGCTATACGTCGTACTTTACGCTGCACGACGACAATGGCTGGTCCTATGAACGCGCGGAGCATTGGCTCGCCGACCAGGCTTGCCGCGAACTCCTTACCAAACCGGGCAGGCGCACGGAGGCGCGTGCTAAGGCAAACTAGGCTGAGCTAACCGTCCGCGAGGCTTTGCTTGTGGAAGCGGCTATGGCGAACTAGGTGAGGCCTTAAAACTCCTGCCATTCCGGGTCGCTGCTGCCCATCGTCAATGATGCGTGCAGACGTCCATTCGGCCCGCCGCCATTGTACTTGCCGGTTGCCTGCACCGGGGCAGCCGGCGACGGCTTGCGCGCGGCGGGCGCGGAACGGCTTGACGCGGCTGCAGCGAGGGGCTGTTGCTTCCTGGCTTCGCGTTTGGGTTCCGCGACCTGGCCGGTTCTGAACAAAGCGATACGCTCGTCCATCACCTTCGCCTGGTGCTCAAGTGTCTTTGACGTGGCGGCATTTTCTTCCACCAGCGCCGTGTTCTGCTGCGTCGCCTCGTCCATCTGAGTGAGGGCCTTGTTGACCTCCTCCAGCCCGGTTGCCTGTTCCGCGCTTGCCGACGCGATGTCGGATACGATCTGCACGACGTCCTTGATTGAATTGACGATCTCGCGGAGCGCCGAGCCCGCCTTGTTGACGAGGTCGACGCCGTCCTTGACCTGATTGTTGCTGTTGGTGATGAGGTCCTTGATGTCCTTGGCGGCCTGAGAAGAGCGCTGCGCAAGACTGCGGACCTCCGACGCGACCACCGCAAAGCCCCGGCCGGCTTCACCGGCCCGGGCCGCCTCGACCGCTGCATTGAGCGCCAACAGGTTGGTTTGGCGCGCAATCTCGTCGATCACGCCGATGATGTCGGAAATCTTGCCGGAAGATTCTTCGATGCGCGCCATGGCACCGACCGCTTTTGCGACGACCTGACCGCCGCGATCGGCCACGTCCTTGGTGTTGTTTGCAGACTGATTGGCCTGCTGAGCGTTCTCGGCATTCTTCCGCACCGTGGCGGACATTTGCTCCATCGAAGCGGAAGTCTGCTCCAGGCCGGCCGCTTGCTCCTCGGTCCGCTGCGACAGATCGGTCGTGCTCGCGGACAGTTCGGCCGACGCATTCGTTATCTCGTGTGTAGCCGCCGCAATCGACCCGATGGTCTCCTGCAAACGCGAAGCCATGGTGTTGAAATCTTCTTTGATCTGGCGGTAGCTTTCCGTGAAACCCTCGTCGAGGCGATGCGTCAGGTCGCCGTCGGACATTTTCACCATGGCTTCGGCGAGCAGCCGAACGATCCTGGCCTGTTCGTCGGCGGCGCGGGCTTGCGCCTCGGCATGCTGCCTCTGCTCGGCCGCGGCCTTGGCTTGCAGCTCCGCTTGTGCCGCGGCGTGCTTGCCCTGAGCTTCAGCCTGCGCCTCAGACAGGCGCCGCTGTTCGGCTGCGGCCTTGGCCTGAAGTTCGGCCTCGGCCTGTTGCCGCTTCACAGCTTCCTGCGTTTCGCGCCGCGCCTTCTCCGACACAAGCGACTTGAACCGTTCGACGGCGTTCGCCATCGCGCCAATTTCGTCTTTGCGCCCAAGGCCCGGTAAAACCATTTCAAAGTCGCCGTCGGCGAGTTTGCCCATGGCCTCGGTCAATTTGCCGAGCGGACGCGTGACGCGCAGCGTCACCACGCTCATCGCGCCAACAAATAGCACGACGGCTGCCACTAGAAGACAGAGCTGGAGGATGAGGTCTTGCAGCGCACTTGCCTGCTGCCGTGCGGCGTGCTCCCGGGCGATTTCAAGTGTCGTTTCAGCGACCGCTACCAGGGGAACGAGTCTCGTTTTGCCCATTGTGGTGAATTGGTCGACGGTAAGCGCAGGCGGTTGACCAGCAACCGCCTCGCGCAGCGATTTCATACCCAAGTCGATATAGTCGGAGCCGAAGTAATCCCGGTTGACCTTCTCACGCGCCTCGGCGAAGTTATTGGGCAAAGTCAGGCCCATTGCGAGGTCTTCAAACGCGGCCCACACGCTGCGGATCTTGCTGATCTTGGCGGCGTATTCTTCCACATTGGCCGCCGACTGCGGCCTTCCTTCCAGGGCATACGACGCCATAACGGCGGCGTCTCCGGCCGCGTTACGCACCACCCAGGCGAGCTGTTTGAGCTCCATTAGCTGATCAGTAAGCGCGTCCTGAAGTTTGGTCGACAATGTCAACCGCGTCGACAGGTTATCGATGAAGTGGATCAGGTCGTCGGCTTCCTTGAAAATGTCCTCGGCGATATGCGGGCGACGCGCCGCCTTGGGCTGCTGCATCGCTGCGGCGGTCTCCTCGTGCAGCGCCGACAGTCGCTTAATGTGCTCGGACAGCGCGGCGATGATCGCATTACGGTCGGGAAGATTGACGCGCTCCAGAGCGACCCGCGCGGACATCAATGCCGGCATTTCGGCTGTGCGAGAGGCGCGCAGCACCGGGTTCATTGTCGTCGCTTGCCGGTCGGCGAGAAGCTCGGTGCGGGACACCGCCCGATCGAAGCGAAGATTGTGAAGCGCCGTGAACAGGTACGTCGAAGCGTCAGCAACCGCGACGGCGCGGCCGGCGGATTCGAGGCGAGACCACGAGTCCCATGCGGTGAGCGACAGCAAGCTCACCACCGACGCGCCGAGAATGGCAATGACGGCTTTCAGCAGCGCATTGATGGTCACTCGATTGAGCAGCATTTTCATGGGGGTCATTCCAGTACGTTTGGTGCTGAAGTTAGCCGGCTTCGCCGGCATTTTCGGACAGGAGGTTCTGCAGGTCGATCAGCGCAATCATCGCTCCGTCGGTCGTCGCCAATCCACTGAGAAAGTTCAGGCGTTGCGATTGCGCGACCCGCGGCACCGGCGTGATCTGCGTCGCATCAAGCGAGACGATATCGAGGACCCGATCGGCCAGGAGCCCGACTGGCTTCGACGCGATCTGTACGATGATTACAATGTGCATGGGCGTCGCTTCGGTCAGGCCCTGACCGAAGCGGCAGCGCAAGTCGACGATCGGAACGGTGACGCCGCGCAGGTTGAGGACGCCCCGCACGTATTCCGGCTGATTAGGCAGCGAGGTGATCGCGGACCAACCCTTGATCTCGCGCACGGCCATGATGTCGACGCCGTACTGATTGTCGCCGATAGCGAAACTAACGAGCTGGGTCGGGGCTTGGACCGGAGTCGTCGACGTAGCGTCGGTACCTGCAAAGTCAAATTCGGCAGGTACCGCCGGCCGGGGATCGACTGCCGTGCCGACGGCTGTATCACTCATTACGTTAGTGCCTTCGCGCCCCCGGGCGGGGCGTCGGCCCTTCCTGACAATTGCGCTTTGCAGCCCCACAACGAGCAGCAGTACTTCGGAGTCTTACGAAATACGGAATACTCGGAATACTATTTCAGAATTGTTAAGCGCTGAGCGATCGGGTCTGCATCAGCGCGAGCGTCGCTAAATCCACGCCCGTTCCGACCAGGAGGGATAACAACCGCCCGATTGCGAGGGCTTCGACGCTGCGATCTTCCGTCCGATCCCGGCGTGCTCAAGACGCAGCGGATGCGAGCCCAGAGCTGCCAAACAAATGTGCAGCATGACGTACACGGTTGTGGCCCTCGATATTGCCGCCAAGCAGTTCGCCGTCCTTTTTCGTTTCTCCACCTGAGCGCGGCAGGTATCATCAAAGCGTGCTGCAATGATGGCGGCGGATTGAGCCATAGTTTCTATCCGGGGCTGGAGAAGAATCATGGGGCTGGACTACGAAATCTTCAAACTCGGAAATGTGCGCATGCAGCGCGGCGGGACGCTGCCGGACTGCAAACTTGCTTACAAGACGTTCGGAAAGATCAGCGCAGCGAAGGATAATGTGATCGTCTATCCGACGTGGTATTCCGGCCAGCATTACGACAACGAATGGCTGATCGGATCGGGCATGGCGCTCGATCCCGAGAAATACTTCATCATCATCCCGAACATGCTCGGCAACGGCCTGTCGTCGTCGCCGAGCAATGTGCCTGCGCCCTATAACGGGCCGCGTTTCCCGCGCGTGACCACGTACGACAACGTGCAGGCACAGTATCGGCTGGTGACCGAAAAATTCGGCGTCAAGAAATTGCGGCTCGTCACCGGCTGGTCGATGGGCGCGCTGCAAACATTTCATTGGGGCGCGCTCTATCCCGACATGGTCGAGCGCATCGCACCGTTCTGCGGCTCCGCCAGGTGCTCGCGCCACAACTTCGTATTCCTCGAAGGCGTGAAGGCGGCGCTGACGGCTGACGGTGCGTTCAACGGCGGCTGGTACAAGGATCAGCCGACCAGAGGCCTGCGTGCGACGGCGCGGGTTTATGCCGGCTGGGGCTTCTCGCAAGCGTTCTATCGCGAGCGGCTCGATCTGGAGCGCTTGGGTTATTCCTCGCTGGAAGATTTTCTCGTCGGTTTTTGGGAAGGCTTTTTTGCGCCGAAGGATGCCAACAACCTCCTCGCCATGCTGTGGAACTGGCAGAACGGCGACATCAGCGACAACGAACTCTACAAGGGCGACTTCAAGAGAGCATTGGGCGCGATCAAGGCAAAGGCTTATGTGATGCCCAGCGAGACCGATCTCTACTTTCCTCCGGCCGACAGCGAATTCGAAGTCGCCAACATGCCGAACGCGAAACTACTGCCGGTACCCTCGATCTGGGGTCATTTCGCCGGAGGACCCGGCACCAATCCGGCCGACGGCAAGTTCATCGACGATGCGCTGAAGCAATTGCTGAGTGCGTGATCGAAGATCACCGCAAACAGCGTCGCGGCGCGTTCGATGGCGGCTCACAGCCGGCAATGGCAGCTGGCCGCATCGTCGTTAGGAAGTGGGTCGAAAAGGTCTGGATTGTCGCGGCTCGCGGCCCCCAACGGGTCGATGGAACCGCACACGCGAGGGGTTTTGGTTGCGGGGGTAGGATTTGAACCTACGACCTTCAGGTTATGAGCCTGACGAGCTACCGGGCTGCTCCACCCCGCGCCAAACCGTTGAGTTTTATTCGCGAATTCATGTAGCAAGCGCCCTCCGTTAAGGGAAGGTGCAGCGCGCCTAATTTTTCGCCATACTGTCATCCTTAATCCATTGGACTGTCATGCACGCCTTCCTAGAAGTCGATATGGGGGAAAAACTGGCCTTGCGGCCGAAGGCGGCGATTGGGCCGGCGGTGCGCGCCATCGCTGCCGGTATCCTTGCCGGCGCGCATGCGGTCATCTCCGACCCGGAGCGCACCAGCCAGAATGCCGTGCACGACTTCCGCCGCGCCACGAAGCAATGGCGGGCGCTGATGCGGTTGCTGCAGCCTTTCATCCCCGACGCGGTGCGTTTGCGGCAGGAAGCCCGCGACCACGCGCGTTCGCTGTCGCGGGCGCGCGACGGCCAGTCGGCGCTCAACGCGTTCAACGACCTCGCCAAAAAAGGCATGGCGCTGTCGGAGCGCTCAACCGACACCATCCGCAGCCGAATAGAAGCGATCCGCGGCAGCGAGGAAGAGACGGTGCTGACGCCGGAATTACGCGACACCATCACCGCCTGGCTCGACACCACCGCGGCGGCGATCGAGCAGTGGCCGCTCGACCCGTTCGACTTCAGTTCGATCGCTGAGCAACTGACGGAAGGCTACCGCGAAGCGCGGCGGCGCATTCCGGACGATTGGTCGCAAGCCAGCGCCGAGGATCTGCACCAGCTGCGCCAGCGCGTGGTCGATCATCGCTATCAGATGGAACTAGTCGAGCCGCTATGGCCACGACACGGCCGGATGTGGACTGAGGAAGCCGAGCGGCTGCGCGACCGGCTCGGACGCTGCCAGGATCTGGAGATCCTCAAACTCCTCACCGAACCGCATCAGCCCCTAGCGCATTGGCGCTCGCGGCTGACGCCGGCGTGCGCCGAACGCACCACCGAACTTGCGTACCGCGCCGCACGGATCGCGCTCCGCCTCTTTGCCGAAAAGCCAAAGGCGTTCCGCCACCGGCTCGAGACTTTGTGGGAGCACGGGCGCTAGGCTGCGCGTGACGCGCGCGCGCCAAACAGCTCGAACGCTTGTGCAAGCCGGCGCAGCACGATCGCGGGATCGGTTGCGGTCAGAACAAGCTGCCGGTTTGTCTTGAGCACATCCGCCGGCGCGCCGATGGTGGCTGCTGCCGCATCGAGCGCCCAGCCGAGGTGCTTTCGCGCGTGGCGGAGCCCGACGTCCAAACCATAGTGCGCGAGGATTTCGCCGTAGAGCGCGCTGGCAAGAGCAAGCTGCTCCCCGGGCGCGGGAGCGGCCTGGCGTTGTCCGGTCGCAAGATAGTGCGCGAGCTGGCCGGGAAACCACGGCTTGCCTTGGGCGCCGCGTCCGACCATCACCGCGTCAGCGCCCGAAGCTGCAAGCGCCGCGTCGGCATCGTCGAAAGTTTCGATGTCGCCGTTTACGACGACGGGAATCGAAACGCTTTGTTTGACCGCGCGCACCGCTGCCCAGTCGGCGCGGCCCTTGTAGAACTGACAGCGCGTGCGGCCATGCACGGTGACGAGCCGTACGCCGGCAAATTCCGCCCGCCCGGCCAGCTCCGGCGCGTTGCGCGAAAAATCATCCCAGCCGAGCCGCATTTTCAGCGTCACCGGCAGGCGCACCGCACCAATGACCGCATCGATCAGCGTCAGCGCATGGTCAAGGTCGCGCATCAGCGCCGATCCTGACGCACCGTTAGTGATATTCTTGGCGGGGC
>CAWCCS010000005.1:0-57500 GCA_963794225.1 uncultured Alphaproteobacteria bacterium | reverse complement strand
TCGGCAACGTTCCCGCAAACCGATTTGCTGGCTCGCCGCATTTGATCGGCGAGGCCACCAAACTGTTCGACTTTCGGGAATTGCAACGACGTTCGATGCACGTCGAGTGAGATATGATATGCGCGTTGGAACACTTCGAGATCTTCGTAAGTGGAAATCTCGGAGGTCATCCTCGTTCCACTTACTGATCTCTGATTACTGACATCTGATTACTGATCCCTGAGAATCCTAAGCTTCGGCTCGTGGCTTGAGCCCCGTTACATTTTCGGCGCAGGAACCCTTATTTAGACCAGTGAGCTGTTACGCTTTCTTTAAAGGATGGCTGCTTCTAAGCCAACCTCCTGGTTGTTTTGGGATTCCCACATCCTTCCACACTTAGCCACGAATTAGGGGCCTTAGCTGTAGGTCAGGGTTTTTTCCCTCTCCACGACGGACGTTAGCACCCGCCGTGTGTCTCCCGGATAGTACTTGTGGGTATTCGGAGTTTGGTTGGATTTGGTAAGACGGTAAGTCCCCCTAGTCCATCCAGTGCTCTACCCCCCACAGTATTCATCCGAGGCGCTACCTAAATAGCTTTCGCGGAGAACCAGCTATTTCCCAGTTTGATTAGCCTTTCACCCCTAGCCACAACTCATCCGAGGCTTTTTCAACAGACACCGGTTCGGCCCTCCAGCAGGTGTTACCCTGCCTTCAGCCTGGTCATGGCTAGATCACTAGGTTTCGGGTCTAATCCGACGAACTGAACGCCCTGTTCAGACTCGCTTTCGCTGCGCCTACGCCTATCGGCTTAAGCTTGCTCGTCAGATTAAGTCGCTGGCCCATTATACAAAAGGTACGACGTCACCCAGGACGAACCTTGGGCTCCGTCTGTTTGTAGGCATTCGGTTTCAGGTCTCTTTCACTCCCCTCGTCGGGGTGCTTTTCACCTTTCCCTCACGGTACTAGTTCGCTATCGGTCGCTGAGGAGTACTTAGGCTTGGAGGGTGGTCCCCCCATGTTCAGACAGGATTGCACGTGTCCCGCCTTACTCAAGGACGATCCTTCGCATTACCCGTACGGGGCTCTCACCCTCTACGGCACGTTTTTCCAAACGCTTCCGGTTGTCTAATGATCGTCACTGGCCTGGTCCGCGTTCGCTCGCCACTACTAGCGGAGTCTCGGTTGATGTCCTTTCCTCCGGGTACTGAGATGTTTCAGTTCCCCGGGTTAGCTTGAAACCTCCTATTTTATTCAGAGATCTCATCCCTTCTTTTGATAGCGGAAATCCAAGACCTTATCGGTCCTGTTTCCAAGATCGCAAGATCTCAGAATTCCACTATCGAAGGTGGGTTTCCCCATTCGGAAATCCGCGGATCAAAGCTTCTTCGCAGCTCCTCGCGGCTTATCGCAGCGTAGTACGTCCTTCATCGCCTCTCAGCGCCAAGGCATCCACCAAATGCCCTTAAGACACTTGATCGCTCTCATTATCAATGCCCACCCATCTCGGCGATGGCCCGCGGCGAATGTTAGTTCGTCGCGGCGGACACTGATTAGAAAGACCAGCTTGCTTCATAAGATCGATCCAACGGCATTGCGGTCAAGCTTTGCCGACGGTTCAGGAATTTCAGTCATCAGACGTCAGTGATCAGAAAATGCTCCTGATTACTTGATTGCTGATTTCCAATTCCCGAGGGAGATTGCGCGCCGCCCGTGACTTCACGTCACGTGCAACGCTCGGATCGACCTCCTCTTCACGATGTCAGACATCACGGGCACCCTTCGGCCGAAGCCGAAAGCGCACGGATTGAATTTCTCACGAACGAGCCGTCTAAAATTGGCTGCTATAGCTGGCCGACAAGATCGGAAGACCAAGTCGGCAGCGCAGTCTGGTGGAGCCAGACGGGATCGAACCGACGACCTCCTGCTTGCAAAGCAGGCGCTCTCCCAACTGAGCTATGGCCCCTTCAGAAGTCAGCAATCAGTCGTCAGTGATCAGAACTCAGAAACGCCCACGCACGACTTTCTGATTACCGACATCTGATTACTGATTTCTGGAGTTGGTGGGCCTGGGAAGATTTGAACTTCCGACCTCACGCTTATCAAGCGCGCGCTCTAACCAACTGAGCTACAAGCCCGAACCAGGAGTCAGTGGTCAGAAACCAGCAATCAGAGTGCTCTGATTGCCGAATACTGATTACTGACTCCTGGTCTGCTCGTTCGCGAAGAAAGAGAAATGAAGACGGCGGCGTCCCGCAAATGGGCATTTCGATCTCGCGATCGATTTGCCCTGATGTTTCCAAGAGATCCGATAGAGGCGCGTGAGGCGCCCCTGAAGGATCATCCTTAGAAAGGAGGTGATCCAGCCGCAGGTTCCCCTACGGCTACCTTGTTACGACTTCACCCCAGTCGCTGACCCTACCGTGGCCGGCTGCTCCCTTGCGGTTAGCGCACCGTCTTCAGGTAAAGCCAACTCCCATGGTGTGACGGGCGGTGTGTACAAGGCCCGGGAACGTATTCACCGCAGCGTGCTGATCTGCGATTACTAGCGATTCCAACTTCATGTGCTCGAGTTGCAGAGCACAATCCGAACTGAGACGGCTTTTTGAGATTTGCGCAGGGTTGCCCCATTGCATCCCATTGTCACCGCCATTGTAGCACGTGTGTAGCCCAGCCCGTAAGGGCCATGAGGACTTGACGTCATCCCCACCTTCCTCGCGGCTTATCACCGGCAGTCCCCTTAGAGTGCCCAACTAAATGATGGCAACTAAGGGCGAGGGTTGCGCTCGTTGCGGGACTTAACCCAACATCTCACGACACGAGCTGACGACAGCCATGCAGCACCTGTGTTCCCGCCAGCCGAACTGAAGAGTTCCATCTCTGGTACTCATACGGGACATGTCAAGAGCTGGTAAGGTTCTTCGCGTTGCTTCGAATTGAACCACATGCTCCACCGCTTGTGCGGGCCCCCGTCAATTCCTTTGAGTTTTAATCTTGCGACCGTACTCCCCAGGCGGGATGCTTAATGCGTTAGCTGCGCCACTGACGAGTAAACCCGACAACGGCTAGCATCCATCGTTTACGGCGTGGACTACCAGGGTATCTAATCCTGTTTGCTCCCCACGCTTTCGCACCTCAGCGTCAGTACCGGGCCAGTGAGCCGCCTTCGCCACTGGTGTTCTTGCGAATATCTACGAATTTCACCTCTACACTCGCAGTTCCACTCACCTCTCCCGGACTCAAGCTTCTCAGTATCAAAGGCAGTTCTGGAGTTGAGCTCCAGGATTTCACCCCTGACTTAAAAAGCCGCCTACGTGCGCTTTACGCCCAGTGATTCCGAGCAACGCTAGCCCCCTTCGTATTACCGCGGCTGCTGGCACGAAGTTAGCCGGGGCTTCTTCTGCGGGTACCGTCATTATCTTCCCCGCCGAAAGGGCTTTACAACCCTAGGGCCTTCATCACCCACGCGGCATGGCTGGATCAGGCTTGCGCCCATTGTCCAATATTCCCCACTGCTGCCTCCCGTAGGAGTCTGGGCCGTGTCTCAGTCCCAGTGAGGCTGATCATCCTCTCAGACCAGCTACTGATCGTAGCCTTGGTGAGCCGTTACCTCACCAACAAGCTAATCAGACGCGGGCCGATCCTTCAGCGATAAATCTTTCTCCTTACGGACGTATCCGGTATTAGCCCAAGTTTCCCTGGGTTGTTCCGGACTGAAGGGTACGTTCCCACGTGTTACTCTCCCGTCTGCCGCTCCGTATTGCTACGGCGCTCGACTTGCATGTGTTAGGCCTGCCGCCAGCGTTCGCTCTGAGCCAGGATCAAACTCTCAAGTTGAAGAGATTTGATCTCGGCTGATCACAACGTTTGACGAGGTCCCTACACGTCTGACCGTTTGCACGGTCAACAGTGTAGAAAACCTTGAAACGTAAGACCGCCGAAGTCTCTTCGACCGCTCTCTTGCAGGGAAAGCCCAAGCCCTAAAGCTCAAACCTTCTCCGTTCGAGGAAGCGGCCCGCAGGGACTCCGCCGTCCACGTTTCTCTTTCTTCCAATTCACTTTTCAAACATCCCGGAACCTCGCGGCTCCGTCTCCCCCTACGTTCTCTCCCTCGCGCCGCGGGGGAGAGAACGTAGGGGAAAGCCGCCGAAACCCGTACATCCGACATGACCATAAGCTCATGGCCGGATGATTCACCGCGTAAACAGTGAGGGGCTTCGCAGACGCGCCATCGCGCTAAGCGGCGGCGCGCCCAGAACGGTGTATATAGTCTTCGGCTCTGGGTATTGTCAACGACTTCGGCGGGAAAAATCGGTACTGTGGATCGTCAATAAAGCAGCAACGTTTTGCCGGGTTGCCGGCGCTGGCAAGTTCACCAACGGGCCCCATCCAGCAGCGGTTTCTAGCGCCTGTGGCCCGCGATGCGCCGCACTGCGGCCATATTCATCGGACGTTCATTGCACAATCTGTGGGGAGGCAGCAGTGCGGGGAACGCCGATCATATAATGCTTTGACCTTGCCGGTCCGGTCGGATTGACTGGGCCGGGTGGGGGCACTGCGCCGTCGGGTTTGTTCGTCAATCTAGAATTATCCGCTACTGAACGCACGGGACTTTTTGCCGGACTTGTTTCCAACTCGGCGTCGCAAAAACGCGAATTCCGGGTCGGGTCGCGGGTGCAGGGGACGGTGGTCTTGGACCAAGCTAGGGTGCGCGGCGCCAATCGGAGGATCGAGGCCGAACTAGATTTCGGCAACGAACCGCCGCTATCGGCAGACGGGGGCACCGGTGGGCTCGTCGACCGGCGCCGCCTGTCGTTGCAGTGGTTTAGTGGTGCAATCTTGACCGGACTGTGCGGCGCCGCGCTCATGGGAGGCGCCGTTTTTGCTTCGCTGGGTGGCGAGACCAATTTCGCTTCAGCGCCGGAACGGGTCGAGACAGCCTTGCGTGGAGCGCTCGCCGGCATTGGCAATCGTTTAAGCGGAATTCACAAGACCGACCGGCTTGCCGCTCTCAGCGAACCGAGCATCTTGCGGCAGATGCTGCGCGTGCCAACAAGCACACGGCTCCGCGATCGTGAGCTCGTTCGCTCGCGGTCGTTTGTCCGCGTATCGGGCAATCTTTCGCTGACCGTGTCCGAGCTTTCGGCCAACATTCCACCGTTTAACCCGCAGAAGCTCCTCGCGGACGGCGTGGCGAATGCCGACGACACACCGGCATCAGCCGCCGCAGAGCCCGAGGCTGAGGTTTCCTTTGTCACCTGCGATCTCGCTTCAGCCGGCGCAAAAGGCAAGGTGACGCCGGGCGTATGTGATCTCACTTCGCTGTTGCCGAAGGTGAAACCTTCAACGTCATTGTCACTCGATGAGATCCTTACGCGCGTTCGGCTCGCTGCGAACAAAGCTGCGAACGCTCCCATGCTCGCGAATGCCGACGCGACCGCAATGGCCGGCCTCAAACTCAGTTATGCCGCCGAGGGCAACACCGATCCCTATGTCGGGTTCGAGGCGCGCGTCGTGCCGGAGAACATTACGTTCCTGCCGAAGACCAACAGCGGAAGTGACTGGAGCGAACACAACGTCGTCGTGAAAAAGGGTGAGACGGTCGGCTCGATTTTGCGCGAACTCGGTGCCTCACCCGAAGAAATCAAAGGCGTGATCGCAGTGCTTGGGGCGCGCGCTCGCGAGGGTGGGTTGAAGGAGGGCCAGAAGCTTCGCGTCCTTATCGCCCCAGCCGGCCTTGGTCACATGCAGCCGCTGCGCATCATCATTGCCGGCGACAACGCCATAGAGGCGGCAGTAGCCTTGTCCGATCGCGGCACCTACGTCCCGGTCGACATCGCCAACATCAATACTGGCGTCACCGAAGCAAGCCAAGATGACGGCGGCGACGACGACAGCGGCGTGCGGCTTTATCAAAGCATTTACGAGACCGGGCTGCGCAACAACATTCCGTCGGCTGTCATCGAAGAACTGGTTCGCATCTATTCCTACGATGTCGATTTCCAACGCAAGGTGTTGCCGGGCGATTCGTTCGACGTCCTCTACGCCGATGACGAGAGCAACGAAGGCCGCAATGAAGTTCGCTACGTGTCGCTGACGGTCGGCGGCGAGACCAAGAAATACTACCACTATCAAACCGCCGACGACGGCGCCTACGACTACTATGACGAGACCGGAAAGAGCGCCAAAAAATTTCTGGTACGCAAGCCGGTTCCCATCGGCATCATGCGTTCAGGTTTCGGCGAGCGTAATCATCCGCTGCTTCACTATATGAAGACCCATACCGGAGTGGATTGGGCCGCACCTTTTGGCACCCCGATCTTTGCCGCAGGCAACGGTGAGATCGACGAGATTGGATTAAAGGGCGGCTACGGCAAATATGTCCGCATCCGCCACGCCAGCGGCTACCAGACCGCCTACGGCCACATGACGGCTTTCGCGCGCGGCCTAGATGTCGGCACCCGTGTGCGTCAGGGCCAGATCATCGGCTTTGTCGGCTCCACTGGTCTCTCAACCGGCTCGCACGTGCATTTCGAAATTCTCATCAACGACCGCTTCGTTAATCCCATGACCGTCAAGCTGCCGCGCGGACGCGTGCTTGACGGAATCGCCCTCGCCCTTTTCGAGAAAAATCGCGAACAGCTTGATGCGTTGATGGCTCGCGTGCCAGGACGTGTCGCGCAAGCGCGCTAGCGCCAGGAGATGACCGTGACGCAAAGCGCGGCCTCTGACGACCGCATCGAGGTTCATTCGAGCCGCTGGTGGGCGTTCTTTGGAGCGAGATTTACGCGGCTGTTGTTTCCCGCCCGCTTGATCGCCGACCACGTCGGCATTTCCACCAACATCGTCGAATTCTGGCTGACGCCGTGGCGGCGCACCGACGAGCACCTGCCGATGTCGCACATTGCGGAAGTGGCGCACACCCGCGGGTTCTTCTGGGACACGATCAGCATCGAGAGTTCGGGCGGCCTCAATCCGCTCGTCGTCACCGGGCTGCCGAAATCGCACGCGCGCTATTTCGTCGAGCAGGTGCGCGAGCGGATTAACCAGACCGTCGCTACACCACCGCTGCAGCCTCACCGTTGATCGTCATTGCCAGCGCGACGGCGCGGCAGCGATTACGCCGCCACCGCCGCTGCAACCTCGCCGTTGAACTTCAGCCCCTGCTTGCCCGCTCCGATTACGACCTTTTCGTCGTCCTTGATGCGACCGGAGAGGATCATATCCGCCATCGGATCCTGCACGAATTTCTGGATCACGCGTTTGAGCGGCCGCGCGCCATAAGCGGGATCCCAGCCCTTGTCGGCGAGCCACTCGCGCGCCGCAGGCTCGAGCTTGATCGCGATCTTGCGATCTTCCAGCAGTTTTGCGAGCCGCGTCATCTGGATATCGACGATGCGTGACATCTCCGACTTTTGCAGTCGGTGGAACAGGATGATCTCGTCGATACGATTGAGAAACTCGGGGCGGAAACTCGCGCGCACGATCGCCATCACCTGATCGCGCACAACGTCGGTGTCCTGGCCTTCCGGTTGATTGACCAGAAGCTCGGCGCCGAGGTTTGACGTCATCACGATCAGCGTGTTGCGAAAGTCGACGGTATGGCCCTGACCGTCGGTCAGGCGGCCGTCGTCAAGAACTTGCAGCAGCACGTTGAACACGTCTGGGTGCGCCTTCTCGATCTCGTCAAATAGCACCACCTGGTAGGGCCGCCGGCGCACCGCTTCAGTCAGCGCGCCGCCCTCCTCGTAGCCGACGTAACCAGGCGGCGCGCCGATCAATCGCGCGACCGAGTGCTTCTCCATGTACTCCGACATGTCGATGCGAAGGAGCGCAGTCTCGTCGTCGAACAGAAATTCGGCGAGCGCCTTGGTGAGTTCGGTTTTGCCAACGCCGGTCGGACCCAAGAACATGAACGAGCCGATCGGCCGGTTCGGATCCTGCAAGCCGGCGCGGGCGCGTCGCACCGCCGTGGACACGGCCTTGACCGCATCGGCCTGGCCGACCACGCGCTTGCCGATCTGCTGCTCCATGCGGAGCAGTTTTTCCCTCTCGCCTTCGAGCATGCGATCGACCGGGATGCCGGTCCAGCGCGAGACCACTTGCGCAATGTGACTGGCGGTGACGGCTTCCTCGACCATCGCACCGCGGCCTTCGCCGGCCTCCATCGCCTTCAGCTTTTTCTCGATTTCCGGAATGCGGCCGTAGGAAATTTCGCCGGCACGCTGATACTCGCCACGCCGCTGCGCATTGGCGAGTTCGACCCGCAACTGGTCAAGTTCGTACCTAAGCTTTTGCGCGCCGGAAAGCTTTTCTTTCTCCGACTTCCAGCGTGCGGTGAGGTCGGCGGATTTCTTTTCCAGCGCAGCAAGCTCCGTCTCAAGCCCGCCGAGGCGCGAACGCGAACCCGGATCACGCTCCTTCTTCAGCGCTTCCTGCTCGATCTTGAGCCTGATGATCTCGCGATCCATCGAATCGAGTTCTTCCGGCTTGGAATCGACCTGCATTTTCAGGCGCGCGGCCGCCTCGTCGACGAGGTCGATCGCCTTGTCGGGCAGGAAGCGGTTGGTGATATAGCGGTGCGAGAGCGTCGCGGCGGCCACCAGCGCGGCGTCGGTGATGCGCACGCCGTGATGTGCTTCGTATTTGTCCTTCAAACCGCGCAGGATCGAGATGGTGTCCTCGACCGTCGGCTCGTCAACATAGATCGGCTGGAAACGCCGGGCTAAAGCGGCGTCCTTCTCGACATGTTTCTTGTATTCGTCGAGCGTGGTGGCGCCGATGCAATGCAGTTCGCCGCGCGCCAACGCGGGTTTAAGCAGGTTCGAGGCATCCATGGCGCCGTCAGCCTTGCCGGCGCCGATCAGGGTGTGCATCTCGTCAATGAACAAGATGTACGCCCCGGCCGCGGAGGTCACCTCCTGCAAAACGGCCTTGAGACGTTCCTCGAACTCGCCGCGATATTTGGCGCCGGCGATCAGCGCACCAAGATCGAGTGCCAGGAGTTTCTTGTCGTGAAGACTTTCCGGCACGTCGCCGTTGACGATCCGCAATGCGAGGCCCTCGACGATTGCGGTCTTGCCGACGCCCGGCTCGCCGATCAGCACCGGATTGTTCTTGGTCCGGCGCGACAGCACTTGAATCGTTCGGCGGATTTCCTCGTCGCGCCCGATCACCGGATCGAGCTTGCCGTCACGGGCAGCCTGGGTGAGATCGCGCGCGTATTTCTTCAGCGCATCGTATGCGTTTTCCGCCGACGCCGAGTCGGCGGTACGGCCCTTGCGCAGCGCCTCGACCGCGGCATTGAGGTTTTGCGGCGTGACGCCGGCATTGGCCAGAATCTTGCCGGCCTCGGTGCCTTTCTCCAGCGCGAGCGCGAGCAGGAGCCGCTCGACCGTGACAAAACTGTCGCCAGCCTTCTCGCCCGCCTTCTCGGCGGTCTCAAAAACGCGCGCTAGCGCCGGGTCGAGATAAACTTGGCCGGCGCCCGCCCCGGAAACTTTCGGCCGCTTGGCAAGCGCTGCATCGACAGCGGCAAGAGCCTGCCGCGAGTTACCACCGGAGCGGTCGATGAGGCCTGCGGCGAGCCCTTCAGGGTCGTCGAGCAGAACCTTCAAGAGGTGCTCAGGCGCGAATTGCTGATGCCCCTCGCGTTGCGCAAGGGACTGGGCAGATTGGATGAAACCGCGGCTGCGGTCGGTGTACTTGTCGAAATTCATGGTGCTGTTTCCCTCAGCCTATCCCGAACGCCCTTCCGGCACGATCGGCACATCGTCATTGGGTGTATCAGTCGGATTGGCGGTTTTCTGATGCGGATCAACATGATCTCCTCAGTCTACTGCCCCAGCGAACCCCTGTCGGCGATCCGCCGTCGAGAAATATGGGTGCAATTCCGGCCGAAAAAAGAGCCGGGACCAGGGCGGACCGCAGCAAATTTTGGCCTTGCGGCTACCAGCTGGCGACGGCTTTTTAGGCCGCCGGCACGAACAGCCGCTCGCCCTGCAAGTCGATCATCTGGCGCGCTTTGCCAAGCGTGAAGGTCACCGCATCGTCGTAGGAAGCGAACGCGTCGGCGCGGACGAAACGGTGCTCCTGACGAACGCCGTTGACTTCACGCTCGATCACACCCGCGGTCTGAAACTGACCGTCGCTCTTGTACGGTGCGGCACGGATGCTGAAGCCTTTATACTCGACCGGCTCCGAAGGTTTTTCCGCCTTGGCGGCGTCACGTCCGCCGAACAATGCGCTGAGGAACGACATCGCCTGGCTCCCATGCATCTGACGACGCCGGGATTTTGCGCGACTGTTGATCAAGACGCAACGTCAGATGAGACATAACGTGCCGCGCCAAAATCAAATTCGGAAAATTAAGTCTGCGCGTGGGGGGTGATCTCGTGTCCGAGTCACAGACCCACGCACAATAAGGATGGCGCAATTAGGCGCAAACGCCCGGCTTAATTGCCGCGAGCGTAATAGCCGCGCGCATAAAGCGCGACCGCGAGCGCCTCGTTGCCGTGGGCGGCGCGATAAGCGCCGGCGAGATAGCGCACGGCGTACGTCATGTTGGTTTCGGCATCGAGCAGCCCCGCGGCCGAACCGCTGTAACCCATAGAGCGCGCGGTGCCGAGGCGGATTTGCATCAGACCGTAATTGCCGGCGCTGACAGCGCGCGGATTGTAGCGGCTCTCGCGCATGATGACGCGATGGATGAGCGAAGGCGGTACGCTGTTCGCGCTGGCGTGTTGCGCAACCAGGCCTTCGTAAGCCTCCGGCACTTTGCCGACGACATGACCGGCGACGTGGCCAACGACTTGGCCGTTGCCCGAAGCGTCATTCCAAATTTGACGCTCCGCATGATGCGGCGAGGAACGCGCGGCCCGGCCGGAAGGTTGATAGACGCCATCGTCAAACAACCAGCTCGCCGAAGCAGGCTGCGCCAGCGCGCCACATACGAGCGCGGAGACTATTACGGAATACGCCACCGATTTAAGCATCGTGTTCTCCAAGCTAATTTAAGACGAGCGGTTTGTCGGGACCGACTGAGGCAGCAAAGGGGACGCTGCGAGGCGATGTCGTGGCGGCGGGAACAGATAGCGCCGGCTATCTGGCGTTAACTAATCCCTTCCGGCCGCCTATTGCCGATTGCAAAATTAACAAATCGCCTTTATATACGCGCCATTCGAGATTTAGCCTGCCTTGCCGTCTCGCCGATTTGAGTCATTAGCTCAATGAGGCCTTTCCCAAGACCACGCGAAATCCGGATTGGACCTTGCGAATTGTTCGCAAGGCCGCAAAACGCGTTCGCGTTTTAATGGAGGCCATCATGGCAACAGGTACCGTCAAGTTCTTCAACGCCCAAAAGGGTTACGGCTTCATCGTGCAGGACGCCGGCGGCCCGGATGTGTTTGTTCACATCTCCGCAGTCGAGCGCGCCGGCATGCGCACCCTCAACGAAGGCCAGAAGGTGTCGTTCGATATCGAGGCCGACCGCCGCAGCGGCAAGTCGTCAGCTGCCAATCTGCAAGCGGCCTGAGTCGTTACTATATAGAAAACGCCGGCGTCATATTGGCGCCGGCGTTTTCGCGTAAACCGGCGACACAAACAACTGAGAAAAAAGCCATGCCGAGAAAGCCGGGATTGAACTCCGAATTCGTCATGTTCGATGTTGTGTACGAAGACGGCACCCAACGCTCGAACCGCAAGGTGCCGCGCGCACTGATCGGCGGTATCGACGGCGACAAGCCGGCGCACGGCTTCCTGATCGAGCAGGACCGCGAAATTGCCGAAAAATCCGGCCGCCCGCTCGCCAAGATCCAGAGCATCATGCGCTCCGGCGCGAAGAAAAAAGACCGCGACTTCGCCGAGCGCCGCGCTAGCTAGAGGTTGCGGCAAACTCAGCCCTCCGCATCGCGCGGAGGGTGAGTGCGGCACCAATGCTCGGCAATATCCTTTCCGGTACAGAACCAGACGCGATCGTGCTTGCGGGCATGGTCGAGGAACTTGATCAATCCGACCGCTTTGGCCGGCCGGCCGATCAGGCGGTCGTGCAGCGAGATGCTCATCAGTTTCGGCGCATCCGCGCCTTCTTCGTACAAAAGGTCGAAGCAGTCGCTCAGGTATGTGGCGAATTCGTCAGCAGTGCTGAAGCCGTGATTCTGATCGAAACGGTTATCGTTGGTCTCGAATGAAAACGGTATGACCAGGTGATCGCGCTTGCCGTATTTGATCCAGAACGGCAGTTCGTCGCCAAGATAGTCGCGGTCGTAGAGGAAACCGCCGTGCTCGACCACGAGCCGACGCGTCTCGATGCCGGGGCGGCCGTTGAACCAACCCACCGGCGCCGTCCCGGTCAGCGCCTTGATACCCTCGAACGCCAGGCGAATGTGTTCGCGTTGCTCGTCCACACTCATCTGGTGGTAATCCAGCCATCGCCAGCCATGGCTGACGATCTCATGACCGTCAGTAACAAACGCCTCTGTCAATTCGGGATATTGCTGTAGGCCGCGTACCACGCCGAGAATGCTGACCTTGATATCGAAGCGACGAAAAATGCGCAGGAGCCGCCAGCAACCGACCCGCGGGCCATACTCGAAAGCGGACTCGACCATCGGGCTGCGGGTGTTTTGGTAAGAGGGAAAGCCGATATCGGTCAGCATCTGCTCCGATGCAGCATCACCCTCGAGCAAACAATGTTCGCCGCCGGCCTCGACGTTGAGATTGAGATTGACCGCGATCCTTGCGCCGCCGGGCCACGCCGCGTGGGGCGGATTGGCGCCGTAGCCGCGGAAATCGCGCGGCGAACCTAACGTCGGTGATTTCGGCGCGCGCATTTTTGGGCGCGAGGTTAATTTCGCCGTACCGGCGCGAGCTCTGTTGCGCTTTGTCTTCATATCGAATGCTCCTCAGCGGCGGCGCGATCACCACAAGCGAGCGCTACCGATCCGCACAAGATGTCGTTTTGGCAATTTTCCCCAAGGCGAACGGGATTGTCCTCGCGACACTGGTACGCCATTCATCTTGCCCTGCGGCACGGGAGGAGGACATGGTAAAATTCCGCTGGGGTAACGCGCTTGTATACTACGCCACCGCCAAGAGGGGCGGTCGCGTAACTATGTTTCCGAACGAGTCGAAGCAGTAAGCAAAACCCCGTGCAATTTCGTGGTAGGAAAGCGGCCGGCGCGTCGTAAAGCCGGCGACGCTTGACGCTTGCCAACGGTTGATTTCCAGGTGCACGGTCATTTGGGCCTAGGGGAAACGTGCGATGGACTTGCTGAATGCGTTGTTGGATTGGCTCAGCGATACCGACGACCTGATTGCGCTCGCTTTGGTGGTGATTGCCGTATTCACGATCGCGCTGGCACTGGTCACCCGCCGCCAGGCGATGTTGATTAAAGAGTCCATTGGCATCACCGAACGCGCGCTGCTCGACCTTGAGCGCGCTCATATCGCCGCGGCATTTCCCGACCCGGTCGACCGCAACGCCGCCGAATGGAACGTTTTCATATCGCTGACCAACGTCGGCCGCAGCGCCGGCGTGATCAGGGGCGTGTTCTTCAAATTCGCCGAGCCGGACGCTTTGCCGGTCAAGCCGCCGCCAAAAGGCTACGAAGAACGCGCCACCGACACGGTGTTGCGTGCCTCTGAAAGCTGGACCGGGCTGCCTCCTTTCAAACTGCCGAGCCGACAGGAAGGCCAGATCTTCTACGGCTACATCAGATACGAGGATGTGTTCGGCCGGATGTGGCGCAACCGCTTTGCCTACGCGGTCTGGAGCGAGGAAACGCCGAGTCGGCAATTTTTCCAGCCGGTCGGCGGCGACCCCTACAACGGCGAGACGCTGGAGACTTAGCCGACGCGCGGTTCCCGCGTCCCGGGTTCCGCCGCGCGACTGGCGTCACCCGGTGGTACGGGCGAACGTGATGCGAAGTCCGCTTCCCGGCGACGGGTGCGATCCGCCTACCCTCGGAAAGTCGCCGGAGCATAATCGCTCGACGAAGAGCAGAAAGTCTTTGTCGCACTTCTTGTCGACACGCATGACCCTCCAGGCTTGCTGAACGGCCGGACGAGAAAATCCAGCTTCCATTCCCTTCCTCCAGAGCGACCAAAGCCTGGAACTGACATAGCCTTGTCGTCCGAGAAACCATTGCTCGAAACACATATCGAAGTACGCATGTGTCCACCGCAAGACGAGGTCGTAATCCTGACGGCCAAGCAAGCGGAAATTTGGATCGCGAATATCGCTCGCCGCTTGCGATATGAGTTCCTGATAACGCTTGGAGTACTCGATGAAATATTGTTGGTCGCAATGCGTTCTGCTCTTAAGCCGGGATACACGCACCGCAGCAATAATTCCGGCGACAGTCGCGGCTACGCCAGCCGCCGCGATGCAATCTTTCAGCACAAGCTGAATCGACCAATCCATGACACCCCTCCACTCACGTCACGCGAGGTCATGATATGTTTTCAACTATTGCGAGTATATGGGTTTGTGAGCTGGGAGAAAGCAAAGTTTAACGTAGGGACGCGAGCGGATGGTCGCTTTGACGCCCCGAACAGGCCTACCTACCACTCTGGAAATTTTCGCCGCGCCATCGTCATGGCCAAGACCGCGCCATCAGCGCCGCCTTTACGGACGGCCGCCGAGTTGCTCGGCGAACAGCACCAGCGTCTTGCGATAGATCTCGGAGTGATTCCATTCGTGCATCGCCTCGAAATTCGCGGTGCCTTCGCGATACGGTTGCCCCGCCTGCCAGCCATTGGTGTGCAGAAGATTGGCCGTCGAGGCGAGCACGTCCGGCACCGAGTGGCGCAGATCGACGCGGTGATCGCCGTCGTAGTCGACGCCGTATTTGATGTAGGACGACGGCAGGAACTGGGTTTGACCGATCTCGCCGGCAAAGGCGCCGACCAGATCCCCTAACGGCAGATCGCCGCGCTGTACGATCTTGAGCGCCGCGATCAATTCGCCCTGGAACAGATCGGTGCGCCGGCAATCCCAGGCGAGCGTCGAGAGCGTGCGGATCACGGGCAGCTTGCCCATGTCGCCGGTGCCGTTGTCGGTTTCCATGGTCCAGATCGCCATGATCAGTTCGCGCGGCACACCGAACTGACGCTCGATGCGCGAGAGCAGGTCGGCGTGCTGCGCCATCAGCTTTTTCGCGCGGTTGATGCGCGCCGGGACAACGCGTGTGCGCGCATAGTCCTCGAAGCTCTTGGAGTGAAACATGCCGTGCTGGCGGTGGTCGAAGGCGAGCACGCTCTGGTCCGCCGAAAGGCCGGCGAACGCCGTCGCGATGGTCTGCTGGCTCACACCCGCCGCCAGCGCGTCACGCTGCATCTGGCCGAGGAAGCTTTCGTAACTCCCGCCGCACTGCGCGGCGGATGCCGGCAGAGCTAGAGCCAGCATAGCGGCCACAAACATGGACCCGGCCGCGGTAAAGCGAATAATGATTGAACGCACGCCCATCTCTCACCTGACTATCGTCCCTGCGCGCGTTTTTACACGTCAGGGCCGGGCTTGTCGCGCCCCATATGCTCGTCACCGCCGGACTTGATCCGGTGGTGCATGACTTTCGGTAAATCAAAACCGCGGCGCGAGCGGCGGCGCCGCAGGTATTGCAGTGCCTCGGCGAGGGAAACGATACCGTCATTCGGACGACTGAGCGTTGCCCTGTTCGCATCCTCGGCATAATCGAATAAACAAAAACCCCAGCAAAAGTCGGGGTTTTGTTCTTCAAAGACGTGGATGGCCGGGACAAACCCGGCCATGGCGCAAGGACATCAGTTGTCGAGAAAGCTCCGCAGCTTCCGCGACCGTGACGGATGCTTGAGTTTCCGCAGCGCTTTCGCTTCGATCTGGCGGATGCGCTCGCGAGTGACCGAGAACTGCTGGCCGACTTCTTCGAGCGTGTGGTCGGTGTTCATGCCGATGCCGAAGCGCATGCGCAGCACGCGCTCTTCGCGCGGCGTCAGCGAAGCGAGCACACGCGTCGTGGTCTCGCGCAGGTTCGACTGGATCGCGGCATCGATCGGCAGGATCGCGTTCTTGTCCTCGATGAAATCGCCGAGGTGCGAATCCTCTTCGTCGCCGATCGGAGTTTCCAGCGACAGCGGCTCCTTGGCGATTTTCAGAACCTTGCGCACCTTCTCGAGCGGCATGCCGAGCTTTTCCGCCAGCTCCTCGGGCGTCGGCTCGCGGCCGATCTCGTTGAGCATCTGGCGCGAGGTGCGCACGATCTTGTTGATCGTCTCGATCATGTGCACCGGGATGCGGATCGTGCGCGCCTGATCGGCGATCGATCGGGTGATGGCCTGGCGAATCCACCAGGTCGCATAGGTCGAGAACTTGTAGCCGCGGCGATACTCGAACTTATCGACCGCCTTCATCAGGCCGATATTGCCTTCCTGAATCAGGTCGAGGAACTGCAAGCCGCGATTGGTGTATTTCTTGGCAATGGAAATCACGAGGCGCAAATTGGCCTCGACCATTTCCTTCTTCGCCTGCCGCGCTTCGCGCTCGCCCTTCTGCACCATGTGCACGAGCTTGCGGAATTCCGGGATTTCAAGGCCGGTTTCGGTGGCGAGTGCGTGAATGTTGGTACGCAGTTCCTTGATGCGGTCCTTGTCGCGGGCGACGAAATTCTTCCAGCCCTTGGCCGAGAGTTTCGAGACGCGGTTGAGCCAGCGCGGATCGAGCTCGGAGCCCTGGTAGTTGCGCAAGAAGTCTTCGCGCACCACGCCGTGGCTTTCGGACAGCCGCATCAGCCGGCCCTCGTGGCCGACCAGCCGCTTGTTGATGTCGTAAAGCTGCTCGACCAGGGCGTCGATGCGCGCCTGATTGAGGCGGAGCGACTTCACCTCCTGGATGATCTCTTCCTTGAGCTTCTTCGACTTGCGCTCCTGCGCCGGCGACAGCGTTTCGTTTTTGAGCTTGTTCTGGATGTCGAGGTCCTGCAGGCGGCGCAGCCGCTTGAAGAAGTCGGCGATGTTGTCGAAGGTCTCCAGCACTTTCGGCTTGAGCTCGGCCTCGATGGCGGCGAGCGACATCGAGTTTTCCAGATCGTCCTCGTCGAGATCGGCTTCGGCGAGCGCTGCTTCGAGGTTTTCCTCGCCGTTACCGGCGCCATTCGCGCCTTGCGGCTTGAACGGCGTGGCGGCAGGCGGCGCCGAAGGCGGCGCCACGGCCTGCGGCGGCTGGCCGTGCGGGACGTAGCCCGGCGCGCCCGGCGCGGCTCCATCAACTGCTGGTGCGGCTACCGCGTTTTTGGCGTCAGGGCCGGCGTAGGTTGCTTCGAGATCGATAATGTCGCGGAGGAAAACCTTGCCCTCGTTCAACTCGTCGCGCCAGATGATGACAGCCTGGAAGGTGAGCGGGCTTTCGCACAGCCCGGCGATCATCGCTTCGCGGCCGGCTTCGATACGCTTGGCGATCGCGATTTCGCCCTCGCGCGAGAGCAACTCAACCGAACCCATTTCGCGCAGGTACATGCGCACCGGGTCATCGGTGCGCTCGGTCGGCTCCTTGGCTTCGGACTTGGCGGGCGTCTTCGGCGTCACCTCAACCAGTTCGCCGGACTCGCTCTCTTCCTCTTCGGGCTCCTCACGCGCCTCGGCTTCTTCCTCGCTTTCGGCTTCCTCGGTCTCGACGACGTTAATTCCCATCTCACTCATCATCGCCAAGATGTCTTCGATCTGCTCGGAGGTGACTTCCTCCGACGGCATGACCGCATTGAGCTGCCCATAGGTGACGTAGCCGCGCTTCTTGGCCTGCTTGATCATCTTCTTGACGGCGGCGTCAGACAGATCGAGGAGCGGAAGCGGGGCGTCCGGGGTCTCGGGCGCCTCTTTCTCTGTCGCCTCTCCTTCTTTTTGCGGGACGGCCTTGATCTTCGTCGCGACCTTGGTCGCGACCGCCTTTGTGCCCGCGCTCTTAGCTGCCATGTCTATCTCCACCAACGCCTGCCTCGTACCAACGCGCGCTCTGCGCATTCGCCCCGTTATTTTATGCCCCTACCCTATGGTCATGCGCCACGCCGGGTAGATGGACCTTCCCCTTTAAACCCAAAGCCAAAAACGCAAGGCCAAAAACCAAGGCCAAACCCGCCATGGCCCCGGCCAACGTTCAAAAAGGGCAGTGCCGCCCGTGGGCACCGCCCGAAATGAGGCTCGAATCGAGACCCCAATCCAAGACCCCAGTCTTCGCGGAACTCCGTTAATCTCCAGCTAACCCTACCTAACGCGCGAGCAACTCCTTAGTACCGGATCGCGGGGTCGTCCAGCGCCGCAGCCAAGCACTGCACCGGGCCTAGAATGAACGCGTCGGACGGCCGGATTGGTCGCCGAAACCTTCGATTAACGCCTCAGTTCCATCGAGCGTGGAAAGCCGGGACTTTACATCCCGCAGACGCGCGTAATTTGCCTCGCTGTTGTCCTGGCCGAGCGCCAATTCCGCGTCCTTAAGTTCCCTAGTTAGGGAATGCGATTGCCGATGCAAGGCAAGAAGTTGCTTCCAGGTCAGCAAAACATCGCCGGCGGCGGCGTCCTGCCTCGCACCCCATACCGAAGGCGTTGTGATGCTCCGCTCGATCCGGGCCATGAGCTCGGCAAAGCCGCGGCGGGTGAGCTCGGCGACAAGTTCCAGCCGTTCAGCCTCGTGGTAATGGCTGACCTCCCCGGCGTCTTGGTGCAGTTCTTGGCTGATCGCGTGGCCAGTTTGATGGGCAAGTCCGTCCATCAGCGCAGCCTTGAGCCTTTTCGCGTCGGCGTGGCGAAATTCGGCCTCGGCCAGTTCCTCCAAGTGGTCGTGCATCAGCCAAGGGTGATTGAGTGCGGCTTGCAGGATCAGCGCTTCCCGCAACGGTATGGCGGTGCGATGGCCGCGATGCAGCCGACCCGCCGCAAGATGCGGGCTCGTCGCCATGTAGCCTTCGTTGGGCCCGAACACCGGGCGACGAGGTGTAGACCTTTGACTGCTGCCGCGGCGTCCCCTCTCATCCCATTCCCGGCGGCGCGAAGCCGTCTCTGCCGGCGCAAATAGTGCACGCAGTCGCGCCGAAAAATCCGCGCGGTAATAGCGGCGGACCGTCTCATCCGCGACAGTATTTGTCACCTCGATCAGCCGCGCCTCGAAAGCGGCACGTCGTTCCGGCGTCGTGAACGGCCCGGCCTCCGTCTCGCGCGCCCACAGCATGTCGGCGAGCGGTCGCGCGGCGGACAAGACATCGTCAACCGCTTCGCGGCCGCCTGAGCGCACCAGATCGTCCGGATCCTGCCCGTCCGGCAGTGCGGCGAGCTTGAGACTCTTGCCCGGTTTGAGCAGCGGCAGCGCTATGTCGAGCGCACGATAGGCGGCACGGCGGCCGGCGTCGTCGCCGTCGAAGCAGAGTATCGGCTCGTCGGCCAGCCGCCACATCAGGCCGAGCTGGTCGGCGGTAAGCGCGGTGCCGAGCGGCGCGACGGTTGCCTCATATCCCGCGGTGACCATCGCGATCACGTCGATATAACCTTCGACTGCAACGACGCGGCCGCCGTCATGCGCCGCCTTGCGCGCGGTGGCGACGTTGTAAAGCGTCGCGCCTTTGTGGAAGAGCGGCGTCTCCGGCGAATTGAGATACTTCGCCGCCACATCCTTCTCGAGCGCGCGGCCGCCGAACGCGATGACACGGCCGCGCCAGTCCGTGATCGGAAACATCACGCGGTCGCGGAAGCGATCGTAGGGCACCGGGATATCGTCGCCGGCGACGAGAAGCCCCGCCTCCACCATGTCCTCGACGGAAATCTTGGCCGCGCCGAGATGCTCCTTGAGCGCGTATTGGTCCGCGGAGGCATAGCCGATCCGAAACTGGAGCTGCGTCGCCGCGGTGATGCCGCGATCAGCGAGATAGCCGCGGCCGCGCGCGCCGGCTCGCGATGCCAAATTTGCCTCGAAGATTTTTGCCGCCAGTTCGACGACGTCGTGGAGCGTCTGCCGCCGCTCCTCGTGCGCCTGCGCCTCGCGTGTCATGACCGGCAGCGGCACGCCGGCTTGTCCCGCCAGCCGCTCGACCGCTTCCGGAAAGCTCACGCCTTCCGTCTGCATCACGAAATCGAAAATGTTGCCGTTCTTGCCCGAGGAGAAATCAAACCACATCGCCTTTTGGTCATTAACGAAGAACGACGGCGTTTTCTCCTTGTTGAATGGCGACAACCCCTTCCACTCGCGCCCCACCTTGCGCAGCTTCACGCGCTTGCCGACGATTTCCGAGGCCGGAAGCCGCGCGCGCAGCTCGTCGAGGAATTGGGGCGAGAATCGCATGGTGATTCGGTAGCGTAGCGCGAATGCGGGCTAAATAGCGGGCGCTAGCCGCTTGTGGCGGCGTAGGGACTGGATTGTCCCGGTAATTCACAGCCCTACAAAATCATTGAACCTCAACCCATATCTTGCAAGGGGTATTACAAGTGTATATATGTGCATTGTATATACGAACGTACATAGGAGATGATCGTGTTTTGGCCATAGAGCCGTCCGAACCGCCGAAGCCGGAGGCACTGCTTCCGTTGGAGGCACTTAACAGTATGAGGAAGGGCAAAGCCATGAGCGTAATTTGGATTGAATTGAGGGACGTCAAGAATGGACGACGACCAACCAATCAATCCATTCGAGCGCATTCGCGCGTTCGAATGGGATGAGAAAAAACGTCAAAGTAATTTGCTGAAGCATGGGATCGATTTTCAAGATGTCGGAGGAATTTTCGATAGCACCGTCATCGTGAGGCGATCAGATCGCTTCGACGAAACAAGATACGAAATCTTCGGAATTGTAAACGATGAGGTAATAGCGGCCGTTTGCACAATCCGCAGTGACCATTGTCGCTGGATATCGGCGCGGCGCGCGAACAGAGATGAAAGAAAGAAATATCACCGTAGTGCCTCGGGACGAGCCCCGGAAGGGTAAGACCAATTGGGCGCGTGTCAGGTCATTGACTGACAAAGAAATCGAGGCGGCCGTCCGCAACGATCCTGATGCTGTGCCGCTCGACTTCGATTGGTCGAATGCCGTTCTCGTCATCCCGCCGAAAAAGAAGGCGATCTCGATCCGCCTCGACGAGGACGTACTGGACTACTTTAAAAAAGAAGGCGCTGGCTATCAACGACGCATGAACGCGGTGCTGCGCTCCTATATGCAGCAGAAACACAAGAAGCGCGCCTAGGTCGGCCGCTAGCCCGCGAGCAGCTTCTTCACCATCGCGCTCGCTTTGCCGAAATCCATTTGCCCCGAGAACCGCTCCTTGAGCGCCGTCATGGTGCGGCCCATGTCCTTGAGCGTCGCGGCTTCAAGTTCCTTGATCAGCGATGAAATCGCCTCGCCGGCTTCGATGTCCGACAAATGTTTGGGCAGGTATGCAGAGATAATGTCGATCTCCTCGCGCTCCTGGGTGGCGAGATCGGTGCGGCCGGCCTTCTCGTAGATCTCGAGCGATTCGCGGCGCTGCTTGATCATCTTGCCCATGACGTCGAGGATCTCGGCATCGTTGAGCGTGACGCGTTCGGCAGCGCTGGTCTCGCGCTTGAGGATCTCGGCGTTGATCAGGCGCAACGTCGAAACGCGGCGCTTCTCGCCGGCTTTCATGGCGTCCTTGAGGGCATTGTTGATCTCGTCGCGCAACACGGCTATGGCCTCTTGCAAATGCGCAAAATACGCCCGCCAGTGGGCGGGCGGCGGGCGCACCGATGATTTAGGCGCTTGCCGATGCTGACACAACCGCAGACCAAGCAACTCTGGAATGAGCCTGCGCCGACGGCGCTGCTCGTGCTCGCCGACGGCACCGTGCTCGAAGGCTTCGGCTTTGGCGCCACCGGGCATGCCGTGGGTGAAGTCTGCTTCAATACGGCGATGACCGGTTACGAGGAAATCCTCACCGATCCATCCTATGCCGGCCAGATCATCACCTTCACGTTTCCCCACATCGGCAATGTCGGTACCAACGAGGAAGACATCGAGACCGTCAACCTCGCGGCGACGCCTGGCGCGCGCGGCGTCATTCTGCACTCTGCCATCACTGATCCTTCAAATTACCGGGCAACGCGCGATCTCGATTCATGGCTCAAGAGCCGCGGCGTCGTCGGGCTGGCCGGTATCGACACCCGCGCGCTGACCGCGTTCATCCGCAAGAATGGCATGCCGAACGCGACGATCGCGCACGAACCCTCCGGCCGCTTCGATCTGGAGATGCTCAAGCGCGAGGCGCGACGATGGCCGGGCCTCGTCGGCATGGACCTCGTACCGATGGTCACGACCGGCCAGCGTTTCACCTGGCAGGAGACGCCGTGGGTTTGGGGCGAAGGCTACGGCGAAATGCGCGACCCGGAATTCCACGTTGTTGCGATCGACTACGGCATCAAGCGCAATATTCTGCGCCAGCTCGCCGGCAATCGCTGCAAGGTGACGGTGGTGCCGGCGCAAACCTCCGCCGCCGACATCCTTGCACTCAAGCCCGACGGCATTTTCCTCTCCAACGGCCCGGGTGACCCGGCCGCAACGGGCGAATACGCCGTGCCGGTGATCCGCACGCTGATCGAGCAAAAGCCGGTTTTTGGCATCTGTCTCGGCCACCAGATGCTGGGGCTCGCAGTCGGCGCCAAGACGAGGAAGATGCATCAAGGCCATCATGGCGCCAACCATCCGGTGAAGGATATCGCCACCGGCAAGGTCGAAATTACCTCGATGAACCACGGCTTTGCGCTGGACCGCGCGACCCTGCCGCCGAACGTGGAGGAAACCCACGTCTCGCTGTTCGACGGCTCCAATTGCGGGCTTAAGCTCAGAGACAAGCCGGTGTTCTCGGTGCAATACCACCCCGAGGCGTCTCCCGGCCCACGCGACAGCCACGGCCTGTTCAAGCAGTTTGTCGCCCAGATGCGCGGAGCCAAACGGGCCTAGGCGGAAATCGGGCAACGGGCTTCAGGGTTAGACAATTTCAACCCTATATCGGGTAAAAATGGACCGATCGCCCGTTGGCGAGACGAAAATGCCATGCCGAACGCCAGCCCGCGCACCGCACCGATTACCCTCCGATTTGCCGACGACGGGGTGATTCCGAACAATCCGGCGCTGCCGTTCATATTTTATCGCGGCGGCATCGATCTGACCGGATCGCCCGATCCGGAAGAGCTGATCGAGAAAACCTTTGCCGGAAACGGCTGGGGCGAGATGTGGCGGAACGGCGTTTACCCGTACGTCCAATATCATTCGATGATCCACGAGGTGATGGCCGTCGCGCGCGGGCGCGCCAAGGTACGCTTCGGCGGCGACAGCGGCCGGGCGTTCGACATCGTGCCCGGTGATGTTGTTGTTCTCCCCGCCGGCACCGGCCATCAGGGCCTCACGCAAAGTCCGGACCTTGTCGTCATTGGAGCGTATCCGCAGAGTGGTAAATACGACCTTTGCCGCGGCAGCAAGGCGGACCGGACCAAGGCGCTCGCCTCCATCCCGAAAGTGCCGCATCCCGAGACCGATCCGGTATTCGGAATAGAAGGTCCACTGATGGCGCTGTGGCGGGCATGATCACTGACTGGTCGGCGTTCTGGGATAATCCGCATTTCATCTACGTCAGCGCCCGCCACAAGGATGTGCATTATCGGCTGGTCGCAACGGACATCGCGGCGCTGGTCCCCAAACCTGACGCGCGCGTGCTCGATTACGGTTCGGGCGAGGCGCTGCATGCCCAAATCGTCGCTGGCGCCACCGGCGAACTCATACTGTGCGAAGCCGCACCAAGCGTGCGCGCCGGCTTGGAGAAACGATTTGCCGACAACCCTAAAATCCGCGTAGTCGCGCCGCACGAGATTGCGCGTATGCCCGAGCACTCGCTTGACCTCATCGTCATGCACTCGGTGGCGCAATACGTCACGCCGACTGGCGCCGGTGCGCTGTTCGCGTTGTTTCATCGCATTTTGAAACCCGACGGCCTCTTGGTCGTCAGCGATGTCGTCCAACCGCAGACCGGGGCGGCAATCGACGCCTGGACTTTGCTGCGGTTTGGCGCGGCCAACGGATTTTTCTTTGCCGCACTGTGGGGACTTACGCGCACGCTGTTATCGGATTACTGGCGGCTGCGGTCTCATCTCGGGCTCACCCGCTATGCCCAGGCCGCCATCATCGACAAGCTCGATGCCGCAGGCTTCACCGCGGAGCGCGCACCAGCCAATATCGGGCACAATCAGGAGCGCCGCACCTACTTCGCCCGCCCGCGCTGAATTCAGCCGACCGTCGCGAGCGCGCGCAAGCGCGCCTGATCGACGAGCGCGCCGCTCTTGATGACGTGCGCCGGCGGTTCGTGAAAACGCAGCGCCTCGATCACGTCGGGTTGGTTCAGCACCACAAGGTCGGCGACCGCCCCCTGCATTAACCGGAAGCCCGGAAGGTTGATGGCGGTTGCCGCGTCGACGGTAATCATGTCGTAGAGCTTTTCAACATCCTGCCGCGTCATCATCCATAGCAGGTGCGACGCGAGGAATGCCACTTCCAGCATGTTGTTGCGGCCGAAAGCATAGTAGGCGTCGGAAATATCATCCTGACCGAGACAGACAACGACACCCTCGGCCAGCAATTCCTTGACGCGCGCATGCAGCGGACCGGTATGTGGATCGGTCACGACGGCAATCCGCGCCGCCTGCAAAAGCCGTGCGAGCCGCTGCACGTAAGGTAACGGATAAAGGCTCATCGCCCGGCAATGGTGCGCGAGCGCGCGGCCATGCCAGCCGCGCTCGATGGTCTCGACCGCCATCATTTCAAGCGTGCGCAAACCGGGATCGCCGGCATCGTCAAGCAGCATGGAAACGTCCCTGCCGAATTTTTGCGCGAGATCGAAGCAGAACTTCACGTGCTTTGCCGCGTCGGCATCGGTGAGCTCGATCCAGGGAATGCCGCCGACCGCGTCGGCGCCGAGCGCCATTGCCTCCTGCATCAGCTCGAGCGCGCCCGGCTCGCGGACGATGCCATCCTGTGCGAAGGCGACGATTTGCAGATCGACGACGCCGCGGAATTCATCACGGACCCGCAGCAGCGCTTTCACCGCTTCAAGGCGCGCTTTGCTGTCAACGTCGGCAAAAGCCCGAATGTGCAAATTGCCGTGAAGCGCCGCGAGCGCCACGGCGCGGCGGGCATTTTCAACGATCCACGATTCCGCATATTTTTCTTTGATCTTGGCGGCGAGTTCGATACCTGCCATCGCCTTGCCCATCGCGTCCGATTGATAGGACTTGAGCGCCTCCTCCTCCATCATCGGCAACGTCCACACCTTGCAAAGATGCAGATGCGGATTGACGAAGGATTCGGTCACAAGATTGCCGCCGGCGTCGATCTCCTTAATTCCCCGCCGATCAAGATCTTCACCGATCGCCACGATGCGGCCCTGCTTGATGCCGATCTCGGCGAGCCGATCGCGGCCGCGGAGCCGGGCGCGGCGAATGGCAATGTCGAACGGTTGATCCATGGCTTAATTTTAATTGAAGGCGCTGCAGAAAGCTTCCTGCTCTTAAAACCGACGTACTCTTTCGCCCGAGACGGGAGTTTGCGTGGTATTGCGCGCTTTCGCAGTCTGTCGCATCGTTATGCTTTAAGGATTTTGCGGCCAGCTCCCCCGCGTGCCCGGCAGGAACCAACGATGGGTCTGATCAATTGACCGCATCCGACGCAAAAACCGGACTGCCGCCCGCCCCGCAGGAGGTGGTTCGGCCACTGACGCGCGCCGCGATCTTTCTCATCGTGACCATAAATGCCGGCGCCGAAAATCGCGCCGCGGTCCGATCATTCTGCGGCGACCTGCCGGCGCTGCTGCGCGCGGTGGGCTTCCGCGACATCGAAGGCGACCTTTCCTGCGTCCTCGGCTTTGGATCGGATGCGTGGGACAAGCTGTTCGGCACGCCGCGGCCGTTTGAGCTCCATCCGTTCCGCGAAATCCAGGCCGGACCTCGTCATGCGGTCGCCACGCCCGGCGATTTGTTGTTTCACATTCGCGCTGCGCGGATGGACCTCTGCTTCGAGCTGACGACACAGATCATGGCGCGTCTTAAAGGTTCGGTTTCGCCTGTCGACGAAGTCCACGGCTTTCGATATTTCGATGACCGCGATCTGATCGGCTTTGTCGACGGAACGGAGAATCCGACGGCTCAAGCGGCAAGCGATGCCGCGCTCGTCGGCTCGGAGGACGCCGCGTTCGCCGGCGGCAGCTACGTGATCGTACAAAAGTATCTGCACGATCTGGCGGGCTGGAACGCACTGTCCACCGAGGCTCAGGAACGCATTATCGGCCGCACCAAGCTTTCCGACATCGAGCTTGATGATGCCGTCAAACCGACATCCGCTCACAATGCACTCACCACGATCGTGGAGAACGGCAAGGAAGTGAAGATCGTTCGCGACAACATGCCGTTCGGCTCCGTTTCGCACGGGGAGTTCGGCACCTATTTTATCGGTTATGCGCGTTCACCCCGAACGACCGAGCAGATGCTGGTGAATATGTTCGTCGGCAGGCCTCCCGGTAATTATGACCGAATACTGGATTTCAGCCGCGCCGTGAGCGGCAGTCTGTTCTTCGCGCCGTCCGCGACGTTCCTGGAGAATGTTGCGGATGAGGACTTTATGGCGCCGCCGCCTGTCACTGCCGCGCCAGCGACACCGGCAACAGCTACGCGCGATGGATCGCTCGGCATTGGTTCCCTCAAAGGAGGCCCGTCTCATGAATAACCTTCACCGCGAGCTTGCTCCGATCTCCGACGCGGCGTGGTCTCAAATCGAGGAGGAAACCTCGCGCACGTTCAAGCGCTATATCGCGGGGCGGCGTGTCGTCGACCTGCAGGGCCCGGGCGGGGTCGCGCTTCCCGCGATCGGCACCGGTCATCTGCGCGATATCAAAAGTTCCGCCGACGGCATCATTGCGCGCCAGCGCGAGGTGAATGCGCTGGTCGAACTGCGCGTACCGTTCGATCTCAGTCGCCAGCAGATCGACGATGTGGAACGCGGCGCAAACGACTCGGACTGGCAGCCCGCGAAGGACGCAGCCCAGCGTCTGGCCTTTGCAGAAGATCGCGCCATCTTCGAGGGCTATACCGCCGGCGGCATCGGCGGCATCCGCGAAGGCACCAGCAATCCGGTGACGGCGCTGCCGGCCGACGTACGTGCCTACCCCGACGCCATCGCCCAGGCGGTCAGCCAGTTACGTCTGGTCGGCGTCAACGGCCCCTATTCCGTAATGCTTAGCGCAGATGCCTACACCGGGCTTAGCGAGACCAGCGACCACGGCTATCCGGTGCTCGAGCACATCAAACGTCTGGTCGACGGCGAGATCATATGGGCGCCCGCAATTGCGGGCGCATTCGTGCTGACGACCAGAGGCGGTGACTTCGGCTTGTATATCGGTCAGGACGTGTCCATCGGCTATTTGAGCCACACCGAAGCGGTCGTTCGCCTCTATCTTCAGGAGACATTCACTTTTCTCCTGCTCACGACAGAGGCGGCCGTTGCATTAGCTCCGCCTGCGGCCGCGCGGTCGAATCCCGCTCAGCGAAAGGAGCGCTGATACGTCGAGATGAGCGCATCCGCTTCTGCCACAAACTACCGTGCGACTCGCACGGTCGAATGTCTGCTGTTGAGGATGAAGGGACATGTTGCGGATAGCGATCGAAGGCCGTTTTTGACCCGAATGTATGGTCCGGCCGTGCGTTGCAAGAGTCTTCGTCGAGCTGGCGGTGAGCGGTCTTGCATCAATGTATCCGGCCTCTGATTGGAGCGTGTCGTGCTCCGGGCCACCATGGATATCAGCGCGCGTGCGATCTCATTAGCGGATAGGCTTCAATCGAGCCATTCGGGTCACCAGTGTTCGCATGCGCCGGGAAGACCGAACCTCCATTTCGTCTCATCCTCTCGCAGACCTCGGCAGGTAACAGTCAATTTCTCATGCAGAACTAAGCGGCTGACGCCACGGCCGACCTTGTCTCGAAGCTTCGGCCATGAGCCAGAACGCTCCAAGCGATCCGCGCCAGCTTGTTGGCGAGCGCGATCGCAAGGACATTGCGGTGCAGCCGCTTCTTGGCGGCCTCGATCCAGGGTTTGAGGCCGTGGCGCTCCCAGCTCTTCGGCTTAATCAGCACGACCCATGCCGCTTGTACGAATAGGACGCGCAGGTAGCGATTGCCGCGCTTCGATATCTTGCCCAGAATCGTGCGGTCTCCTGTCGACATTTGTTTCGGGACGAGCCCGAGCCAAGCGGCAAAGTCGCGGCCTTTGGAGAACCCATCTCCAGCGCCAATCGCGGCCACCATCGCGCTGGAGATTATCGGGCCGACGCCGGGCACGCTCATCAGCCGCTCGCAACCGGCATCCTGGCGCGCAACCGCCTCGATCTCATCCGATAAGATTCTGGACGCGCTCATCGAGCCTCCGCCAGTCGCCAGTCAAATCCTCGATGATCCGCACCATGCGAGGCGACAGGACATCGGGGGGTGTAGCTAGGATGCGCGGCAGCTCTGCGCGCAAAAACCGTAACCCTTGCCGTACCGCAACGCCGCGCTCCAACAGGAAGGCGCGAATTTGATTGATGATGCCAGTGCGTTGGCTGACCAACCGCTCCCGCACCCGGTGCAGCGCCTGCAGGTCGAGCTGATCGGCAGTCTTCGTCGCCACGAACTTCATCGTCGGCCGCTGCACCGCCTCGGCGATCGCCTCCGCATCACGGAAGTCGTTCTTCTGTCCCTTCGAGTAGGGCCGCACGTACTTCGCCGGCATCAGGCGGGCATCGTGACCAAGCGCCTTAAGCTGGCGACTGAGATGATGTGCGCCGACGCAGGCTTCCATGCCAACTAGGCACGGCGGCATATTGGCAAATCTCGCTTCCACCTGGCCACGCGACCACTTCTGCCGCAGCACGATCGCACCGCGCTGATCAAGGCCAACGACGTGGAATGAGTTCTTGCCGATATCGATACCGACTATCGCAATCGCGGTGTTTGGATTCTGAGACATAGCATGCTCCTTGTCTTTGGCGCCCCTTGCCAGCTTCGATCGCTGGCGGGGCAGGAGCACGGCCGGACCATTCCATTAGCGGACTAAGCTCAGTTCGACGCGCATTGTAAGTTATTGGGAGGCAACACATTTCTTCCACTTGAATTTCTAACTAACGTTCGTTAGAAATTTTGCATGAATTCGCTGCGCGCGACCGACGTGCGTTCCGACGCGACTGCGAAGTGGGAGAGCCGCTATCGCGAAGTGCTCGACGCTGCAGCTATCGCATTCGCCGAGAAGGGTTACCTCGGCGCCAGCACCAGAGACATCGCCGAGAGCCTCGGTATCCGCGCTGCGAGCCTTTACTACTACCTGCCGTCGAAAGAAGCGGCGCTGCTTGCGATTTGCAAGTTGGGCGTTCTGGACTTTATCGACAACCTAAGAGACATCATCGCGCGCAGTGAGCCTGCGCCGGAAAAACTCCGAGCGGCGATCACTAACCATCTTATGCCGCTGCGCAGCCATCCGGCCGCCGACTATGTCCGGGTCTTCGTCCTGCATCGTCACGAACTGCCAAGTGGATCGCGCCAGGAAGTTGGGCGTTTGGCGCACACTTATCGGGAACTGATCGGACAGATATTTGCCGACGGCATCAAGTTCGGTGAATTTGCGTCCGACCTCAATCCCGAGCTTGCAACCCTCGGCCTCCTCGGTCTTTGCAATTCGGTCATTGCTGCGCGGTCCTTGCCGCCGACTTCTACCATCGACGATCTCATCGCCGAATATTCGCGGATTTTCATCCACGGCGTGATCGCCCAACCGAACCAGACAAGAAAAGGGAGGCAAACCAAATGAGTGTCGACATCAAGAAAATGCGATCGACCCCGCCTGGCTATTTCACGGTGCGTTGGGGCCTGCCGGAATATACCGATTGGATCGACGAAAGCATGTCGTGGAAAGAGACTTGTTACCTCGGCGACTGGTCGTTTCTGTGGGAGCGCCGGTTCAGAGGACCCGATGTGCTCAAGCTGTTCTCCAATATTTCAGTCAATAGCTTTGTTAAGTTTGACGTCGGTCAGTCGAAGCACGTCATCCATACCAACAAGAACGGCAAAGTTATTCACGAAGGCATATTGAGCCGTCTCGATACCGAGGAGTTCCTTCTGTTCGGCCGCGGATGCTTTTGGGCCGACTACAACCTTCGCCACGGAAAGTACAACGCCACCTCAGCGCCGGATGACCTGTTCAACCTTCAGGTCTCAGGACCGAATGCCATCTATCTGCTTGAGAAAGCTTCCGGCCAAAGCCTGCGTGACGTGAAGTTTATGCATTCCGGAAGGATCAAGATCGCCGGCATTGAAATGCTGGCGCTGCGGCAAGGCATGGCTGGCGAGATCGGTTTCGAGCTGCAGGGACCGATCAAGTTCAGAGATCAGGTCACGAGTGCAGTGATGGAGGTGGGCAAGGAATTCGGCATTCGCAAACTCGGCGGGCGCGCCGTGTTTATCAATCATCTTGAAGCATGTTTTCCGACCATTATCACCGATTATTGCCCGGCGATGTTCGATGACGACATGCAGGAATACCGGGCCGAATTTCAAGCGGCGATGCCGGGCTTTGCCACCACATTCAATCTCGCCGGGAGTTTCGAGGGAAATCAAATAAGCGATTGGTATCGCAATCCGGTCGAGCTTGGTTGGGGCAAGAGCATCAAGTTTGACCACGACTTCACCGGCCGCAAAGCCCTTGAAACCGAAGTTGCCAATCCGAAACGGCTCATGCGCACGCTGGTGTGGAACACCGATGATGTCGTCGATGTCTACGCTTCGATGTTCCGTACCGAGCGGCCTTACGAATACATGGATATGCCGCGCGACCAGCGCGGGTTCATGTATGCCGACAAAGTCGTAAAGAACGGCAAGGTGGTCGGCGTCTCCACTTCACGCGGCTACAGCTACTATTTCCGCGAAATGCTGTCGCTCTGCACGCTCGATACAGCGTGTTGCGAGCCGGGAAGCGACGTCGTTGTCGTTTGGGGAAACCCTGACGGCCCGCAAAAGGAAATCCGCGCCAAGGTTGCCCCTGCACCGTACAAGACTGACAACCGCAAACTCGACACGCATAACCTGCCGCCGCCGAAGCGGGACTTTCAGTTCTCTCTTTCCCGGTAGGCAGCCATATAACCGGCAAAGAACGAAACGGGAGGAACATATGATGAAACGCGCATTACTTGTCGTCGGCGCATTTGCTCTGGGAGTGAATGCGGCTGCCGCCCAGAACACGTCGGTGAAAATCGGCTTCGTGAGCACATTCAGCGGACCGACAGGCGCGATGGGAAATGACATGCGCAACTCGTTCGAGCTCGCGCTGGACCAACTTGGCCGCAAAATGGGCGGCATCCCTGTCGAAGTGATCTATGAGGATGATCAGCAAAAACCTGAGGTCGGCAACCAGAAAACGGAAAAGCTGATCGAGTCGGACAAGGTCGATTTCATCGTCGGCTTTATTTGGTCGAACGTTTTGCTGGCCTCTATAAAGTCCGCGGTCGATTCAAAAACATTCCTGATCACGTCAAATGCCGGTCCGCATCAGATCGCAGGCGAACAATGCTCGCCTTATATCTTCTCAACCTCATGGCAAAACGATCAGACGCCCGCTGCGGTCGGCCTTTACATGAATCAAAAAGGTGTCAAGAGCGCGTTCCTGCTTGGTCCGAACTATGCCGCTGGCAGGGATATGCTGACGGGCGTAGCCTCAACGTTCAAGGGTACGATTGTCGGACAGGCGCTAACCAAATGGCCGGACCAACTCGATTTCTCGGTCGAACTCGCCAAGGCCAGAGACGTCAAGCCTGATGCGGTCTTTGCATTCTATCCGGGCGCGTCCGGCGCCCAGTTCCTTATTCAATACGCGCAGTCCGGTCTTAAAGGTCAGATTCCGCTCTACACCGCGTTTACAATCGATGAGATAACTTTGCCGCGTCAGAAGGACGCCGCGATCGGTGTCCCTGGTGCTCAGGAATGGGTCAATGACCTGCCAAACGAGCAGAACAAGCAATTTGTTTCCGATTATCGAAGTAAGCACCCCGGTTTGTCACCGACCTTCTATGGCGCTCAGACGTACGACGCCGCGATGTTGATCAACTCGGCGGTGGTCGCCACCAAGGGTAATCTCTCTAACAAAGACGCTGTGCGTGCCGCATTGGAAAAGGCTGACTTCAAGTCCGTGCGCGGCAAATTCAGGTTCGGCAACAACCATATGCCGATCCAGAACTTCTACTTGCAGGACGCCGTGAAAGAGGGCGACCGTTACATGCTCAAGACTGTGACGACGATCGTCGAAGATGATCAGGACCAATTTCACAGCCAGTGTTCCATGAAGTAGAGAACTCCGGTGCAAGCTTCGCGCTTTCGTTTGGCCCACACCTCATCCGAGGTCGTCCCGTTTTGGTGATTGTCCGCGCCTCGGCCCGAAGCGGACCTTGTGCAACGTCCGCTCTTTGGTCGTTATCGGGGAAGAACCGGTCATCAAGTAATCTGTGTCCAACAAGCCGGATTTACGAGTTCACGCCCCGGAAACCCGTCCAAAAAGAGTGCCCAAAAAGCGAGAGGTCGCCTGCGATATTTCTCGCAAGCGACCTTCATTCTCGTTTCTGACGCAGGCTACTTGCCGGCGGCTTTTAGTTCTTCGCCTGGCCGTTGGCTTTCAGGAAGTCCTGAAAGGTGAGGCCGGCGTAGTTCGGCGTGGTCGGCGCTTGGGTTGCGTCGGCAGCAGGCGCCTCGGGCGCTGCGTCGTTGGACTGGCTGTTGGCCGGCGGGACCGGGGTGGCGTCGGACGAGGCGCCGCCGATACGCGCGCTGGCCGCTTCTTTGGTGCACACGTCAGCGAACACCACCAGGCCGTCCTGCGTGTAAGTCTTGGTCAGGCAGGTGCAGGGGCCGGGGGAAGCGACAGACACCGGGGCCGCATCCGGGAGGTCACCAACCACCGGGTCGATGACGATCCAGCGACCGCCACGGAAAATCCAGTGTCCGTGACCGTGGCCGGCCCAGCGGCCGGGACGGCCAGGATAGCCATGACCGGGGTGGTCGCCGATGCGGCCGATCCGGCCGGTGCCGACGCGTCCGGTACCGGCGTGGCCGCCGAGATTGCCGCGGCCGCCTACGCTGGCGCGGCCACCAAAACTAGCATGACCGCCACCGCCGAAGCCGTGGGCGTACGAGGCACTTGATGCAAACGAGGCGACGGTGATCGTGGCCGCGGCTGCCAGAGTAAGGATGAGGGTGCGGGACATTGACGTTCTCCAGGGTAAAGGGTTGCGATGACCATTGGTCGGGGGGCCCTGGAGAAAGGTTCAACGCGGCGGTGAATGTTTTTCGCGGAACCGGCTATCGGCAGGCGATGCGCCACTCCTTATTCCGGGGCGGCCCTGGCGGGGCCGACGCCGAACGCCCATAAAGCGGGGCTTTCGGCCTTCGGCTTGCCCTACCGCACCTGAATAAGGAAACTGCCGGCGGCCCTCGAGTAGCCGAACCGTGCGAATTTTCTTCGATTTCAATTGAACCTGGGCGCCGGTCCTCGCGACCAACCTTGTGAGCCGATAGCCGTGCCGATGCAGACGACTTCGGACGATGTCCTGATCGGAAGGATCGCCAACGGCGACCGGCTTGCCATGCAGGTGCTGTTCGCGCGCCACCACGTCGGAGTCTACCGGTTTGTACTGCGGCTGGTGCGCAACGAGGCAACGGCAGAGGATTTGATCAGCGACGTGTTTCTCGACGTCTGGCGGCAAGCCGGAAAATTCGAGGGACGCTCGGCGGTCTCGACCTGGTTGTTGAGCATCGCGCGTTTCAAGGCGCTCTCGGTGCTGCGACGCCGGACCGAGGAAGAACTGGACGACGAAGCTGCCGGCGCCATCGAGGATCATTCCGACGATCCGGAAGTCGCGCTGGCAAAGAAGGACAAAGGAAAGGCAATGCGGGAATGCTTAAGTGAATTGTCGAACGAGCACCGCGAGATCATCGACCTCGTCTACTACCACGAGAAGTCGGTGGAAGAAGTTGCGGGAATCGTCGGCATTCCGGAGGCGACCGTGAAGACCCGCATGTTCTACGCACGGAAAAAGTTATCGGAGCTCCTGAAGGAGCGAGGCATAGATCGAGGTTGGCCATGAACACCGCAAACGAAACCGAGCCCGGCGACATCGAAGGCCTGCTGCCGTGGCATGCCGCGGGAACGCTGGATCAGCGCGACGTGCGGCGCGTCGAAGCGGCGCTTGCCGAAAATCCCGAACTCGCCCGCCGTTACGAGCTGGTGCGCGAGGAGCTCGGCGAGACGATCCATCTCAACGAGACGCTGGGCGCGCCCTCGGCGCGTGCCATGACGGCGCTGTTTGCCAAGATCGATGCCGAACCAGCGCGAAGGCCAGCGGTATCCTTTAACCTCGGCGCGCGCATCAGCGAATTCTTCGCAAGCTTTTCGCCGCGCACCCTGGCGTGGTCGGCAAGCGCCGCGGCGCTCGCGATCGTGTTGCAGGCCGCAGTGATTGGCGGCATTCTGCTCAAGGAGAAGGACGCAGGCGGTTATGAAACGGCGTCGGCACCGACGGTGGTATCCGGAGAAGGGTCCTACGTCCTGATCCGGTTCCAGCCGCAGGCGAATGCCACTGCAATTACAAACTTCCTGGAAACCAACAAACTCGGCATTGCAGGCGGCCCGTCAGCAGGTGGATTATACCGCGTGCGAATTGCGGCGACTAAGCTTGCGAAGCCGGATCTCGACCGCGCCGTCAAAGAATTACAGCAGAACGCGGTTGTCGGCCTCATCGCCGTCACAGAATGACGTTAGCGGATAATGTCCGCGGATGACGTCAGCAAGGAGTTTGCCATGCGAAGCCACGCGATGACCTGCCGGTCGATCTTGGCGCTGGTGCTCTGTGGTTTGTTGCTGGCTGTCTGCTGTATTGACGAATCGAGCCCCGCCGCAGCGCGCGGCGGGTTTGGACGCATGGGCGGCGGCGGCTTTGGACGTATGGGTGGCGGGCGCATGGGTGGCGGGCGCGGGTTCGGCGGCGGATCGCAACATCAAATGTCACATAGTACCGGCAGAACCAACCAGTACTCCACCACCAACCGCAACGTCACTAATTCGGGCTCAAACAAAACCGGCAGCAATTCTGGCACCAAAACAACGAACACGCCCGGAACGGTCAATAATTCTGCCGCAAACACGGCAGGCACCAATTCCGGATCAAAAACGACAAATACGGGAACCAACTACAATTCCAGCTTGAGCACATCCGGCACCAGTTCCGGATCGAAAACGACGAATACGACCGGCACCACTTCGACCTCGAATACGTCGACAACCAGCACCGGTTCGAAAACGACCAACACCCAAGGGACCAGCAACACGTCCACCGCGAACACGTCGACGACCAGTACCGGTTCAAAATCAGGAAACACGCCGGGAACCGCCGGCGATTCCACCTCGACTTCGGCCAGCGGCAGTCCCGGCTCGGGCACGGGGCGGGTGACGGTCGGCAATACCGGCACCAATACACCCGACCCGCCGGGCGGTGGCGCCCGCGTTCCCGGCTCGCAGATGCCTAACTTACCGCTGCCAGCCGTTGGTCTTGGCACGGCCGGTGCCGGCGGCGTCGGCGGAGGCGGAGGCATCGGTGGCGCCGCCGCCGGAGCGAATGTGGCTGGCAGCGGCGTCCCGCCACGCACCGAGCGGCGTTACGTTCCCGACGAAGTCATCACCGAGTTTTCGTCGACCGCTACGCCGCAATCGATCGATCTGCTCGCGCGCCGATACAATTTGACCCGGCTCGAGTTCGCAGGCTTTCTCCCTGATCGGAGTGACGATCTACCGCTGGCACATCAACGGCCGTCGTTCAGTGCCGGACACGATCGGCGCAATCGAAGATCAGCGCATCGTTGCAAGAGTGCAACCCAACTACCTTTTCGCCCTGCAGGAAGACGCCACACGCGTATCAGCAAGAACAAGCGGCGGTGATTCGCCCCAATACGCTCTCGGCAAGCTTCAGATCGAGCGCGCGCATCAAGTCGCTACGGGGAAAAACATTCCGATTGCCGTGATCGATTCCGAGATTGATATGAAACATCCGGATCTCGAAGGCACCATCGCGAAAAGCTTCGATGCGCTCGGCGGCGACGAAACTCCGCAATCGCACGGCACGGCCATGGCCGGGGCGATCGCGGCTCACGGCAAGCTTTCCGGCACTGCCGTTGGCCCACGGCTTTTGGCGGCGCGCGCGTTCGACAACACCGCCGGCGGCGCCAAGGCGACCTCGTTTGCCATCTACAAAAGCCTGCAATGGGCGGCGGACAACGGCGCCCGCGTGATCAATATGAGCTTTGCCGGCCCGGCAGACCCCAATATGCATCGGATGCTGACGGCCGCATACGACAAGGGCATCGTCCTGGTGGCCGCGGCCGGCAACGCAGGACCAAACTCTGCGCCGCTCTATCCGGCCGCCGACCCCGACGTCATTGCGGTGACTGCCACGGACAGCAATGATGGCCTGTTCAAGATGGCCAATCGCGGCTCGTACATCGCCGTAGCTGCGCCGGGCGTGGAAATTCTCGCGCTCGCGCCTGGCGACTCTTATCAAGTCACCACCGGAACGTCGGTTGCAGCCGCGCATGTCAGCGGGATCGCAGCGATGCTGCTGGAGGAAAATCCCTCGCTCACGCCTGCGGCAGTCCGGTCGATCATCATGTCAACCGCGAAACCGCTCGGATCGGGCGGTCAGCAAACCGACTTTGGCGCCGGTCTGGCCGACGCTTACCAGGCGGTAACGTCGCTGAACGGCAAGCCCCCAGGCAAAGAAGACGCCGAGCAGGCCAAGGAATAATCAAAGGATTGGTCGGCAACCGATCGGCGCCTTAACCCGGCGCGGGGCCGACGGTGTCGGCCATGACCGCCCCGCGCGCCCCGAGCGGTTTCTCATCGCCAATAGTTGAATCGCGCGCCGTCTGATGCTCGATCTCGGCGTTCAGCTCGGCGCCGAGCAAAACCACGATGGTCGAAATCCATAGCCACACCATCAAGCCAACTGCCGCGCCCAACGAGCCATATGTGGCGTTGTAGTTGGCGAAGCTCGCGAGATACCACGAGAACAGATACGACGCCGCGATCCACGTCACCGCCGCAAAGACGCTGCCGACACTGACCCACTGCCAACGCGCCGCACGACGATACGGACCATAGCGATAGAGCACGGCGAGACCGGTCAGCAACACGACAAGCAGCGCTGGCCAGCGCAGAACGCGCGTCAGCGTTTCGGTTTCGCTGCCGAGCCCGATCGGCGACAGCACCAGCGGCAAGACGATGACGGCAGCAATCGCGAGCAGGAAAGCGGCAAAGCCGCCCAGGGTGAATATGAGCGCCTCCAGATTGAGCTTGATGAAGCTGCGACCTTCCTGCTGCTCGTAAATCACGTTGAGCGCGTCGATCATCGCCTTCACACCACTCGTGGCGCTCCACAGCGACACCAGAATGCCGACGATGATGCCGACCGAAAGCGTCCGCCCGCTGTTGGCCGCGATACGGTTGGCTTGTTCGCCGACGATGCCGAGCACGTTGGGAGGCACGACGTCATTGAGCAGCAAGAGATTGCCGGTGATCGTCGCAGTGTTGAAAAACAACCCATAGGCCGAGACCAGCGCCGTGATCGCTGGAAAAATCGCAAGCAGAACGAAAAACGCGACGCCGCCGGCGATCGACAACAAGCGATCGGATCGCATTTCCTGGTAGGTGCGCCAGAGAATGTCCTTCCACCCCCGCCACGGGATTTGCAGCGGGTGCGTCGCATGCCTGCCACGCCCCCGTTCCTGTGCGCGTCGCAGTTCGATCGCCGTGCGGTTCGTCCGAGCTGCGCGGCTCGCCGAATGGCGGCTTGTCGTCGGCAAGCCGTTCGCGAGCGCGCTTTTCGCGATGTTCTCGCCATGGCGGCGGTATGAGCGCGAGCAGCGCGGTCGCCCCAACGCTGACCCAGAACGGCAAATCCGAACGTTTGAGCAGCATCGGCAGGGTCGGTCGTCTGTCGCCCTTGAATAACGATGGCACGGCCACAAAGTTGCGTCTGAGGCTGCAAAGTCAGTTAGCAGGGGTTAAATCGGCGCAAACCCTTATCCTCCGACCCGAACAGGGCAAAACCTCTTCCCTGCCCCTTGTTTCTGGTCTAAGGACCGCCCGCGCGGGGCCGAACCCCCGGCGCTTGGGCCAAGGACGCGCGCTACGCGCGCCCTTTTTTTGTGCCCTCAGACACGGAAACTATGCCCAAACGGACCGACATCTCCTCGATCCTGATCATCGGCGCGGGACCGATCGTTATCGGCCAGGCATGCGAATTCGACTACTCAGGCACCCAAGCCTGCAAGGCACTCAAGGCCGAGGGCTACCGAATAGTTCTCGTGAATTCCAATCCGGCGACCATCATGACCGATCCGGATCTGGCGGACGCGACTTACATCGAGCCGATCACGCCTGAGATCGTCGCCAAGATCATCGCCAAAGAGCGGCATGTTCTGCCCGGCGGCTTCGCGCTGCTGCCGACCATGGGCGGCCAAACCGCGCTGAATACCGCGCTGTCGCTGCGCCGCATGGGCGTCCTGGAAAAGTTCGACGTCACCATGATCGGCGCCACCGCCGACGCCATCGACAAAGCCGAAGACCGCAAGCTGTTTCGCGATGCGATGACCAAGATCGGGCTGGAGACGCCGCGCTCTCACCAGATCAAGACATTGATCGGCGCGCTCGAAGCACTCGAGGACATCGGATTGCCGGCCATCATCCGGCCGTCGTTCACGCTCGGCGGCACCGGCGGCGGCATCGCCTACAACAAGGCTGAGTTCATCGAGATCGTCGAGCGCGGCATCGACGCCTCGCCAACCAGCGAAGTGCTGATCGAGGAATCCGTGCTCGGCTGGAAAGAGTACGAGATGGAAGTCGTTCGCGACAAGAACGACAATTGTATCATCGTGTGTTCGATCGAAAATGTCGATCCAATGGGCGTGCATACCGGCGACTCGATCACGGTGGCGCCGGCGCTGACGCTCACCGACAAAGAATATCAGATGATGCGCGACGCCTCGATTGCGGTGCTGCGCGAGATCGGCGTCGAAACCGGCGGCTCCAACGTGCAGTTTGCAGTCAATCCGAAGGACGGCCGCCTTGTTGTCATCGAAATGAATCCGCGGGTGTCGCGTTCGTCCGCACTCGCCTCAAAGGCGACCGGCTTTCCGATTGCCAAGGTCGCCGCCAAGCTCGCCGTCGGCTACACGCTCGATGAGATCGAAAACGACATCACCGGTGGCGCGACGCCGGCTTCGTTCGAGCCCACCATCGATTATGTCGTCACCAAAATCCCGCGCTTTGCTTTCGAGAAATTTCCCGGCGCCGAGCCGGTGCTTACCACCTCAATGAAATCGGTCGGTGAAGCTATGGCGATCGGCCGCACCTTTGCCGAGAGCCTGCAAAAAGCGCTGCGGTCGCTGGAAACCGGATTGACCGGCCTCGACGAGGTCGCCATCCCGGGCCTCGGCGAAGGCGACGACAAAAACGCTATCCGTGCAGCACTCGGCACCCCCTCACCCGATGGTCTCCTCAAAGTGGCGCAGGCCATGCGGCTCGGCATGAGCGATGCCGAGATCCATACCGCGTGCCACATCGATCCGTGGTTCCTTGAGCAAATCCGCAGCATCATCGACATGGAAGCCGAGATTCGCGCCAAAGGCTTGCCAACCACCGCGAACGTGTTGCGCCGCCTCAAGGCCATGGGATTTTCCGATGCGCGGCTCGGGAGACTTACCGGTCTCACAACCGAGGAAGTTTCCGCGCGCCGCCGCGCACTCGGGGTGCGGCCGGCATTCAAGCGCATCGACACCTGCGCTGCCGAATTCGCCTCGCCGACGGCCTACATGTATTCGACCTACGAGCGGCCTTTCGCCGGCCTTGCCGCCGACGAGGCGGCGCCGAGCGACAAAAGGAAGGTCGTCATTCTCGGCGGCGGTCCAAACCGCATCGGTCAGGGCATCGAGTTCGATTATTGCTGCTGCCATGCCGCCTTCGCGCTGAAGGAGGTCGGCTACGAGACCATTATGGTCAATTGCAATCCGGAAACAGTGTCGACCGACTACGACACCTCCGACCGGCTTTATTTCGAGCCGCTCACCGCCGAAGACGTGATCGAGATCATCGATACCGAGCGCGGCAACGGCACCCTGCACGGCGTCATCGTGCAATTCGGCGGCCAGACGCCGCTCAAGCTTGCCGAGCCGCTCGAAAAGGCAAAGGTGCCAATCCTCGGCACGTCGCCGGACGCCATCGATCTCGCCGAGGACCGCGACCGATTCAAACAATTGCTCGGCCGGCTTGGGCTGCGCCAGCCGAAAAGCGGGATTGCGACCAGCCCGGAGAAGGCCCGCGCGATCGCCGACGAGATTGGTTATCCGATTGTGATCCGGCCGTCTTACGTGCTCGGCGGACGCGCCATGGAAATCATCCACGAGGGCCACCAGCTCGACCGCTATGTGGTGCGGCTTGCGGCCGATCTCGATCGGCCGTCAGAACTTGCGGTGTCGGAAAAGCGCCCGTTGCTGATCGATCGCTATCTTACCGATGCGGTTGAAGTCGATGTCGACTGCCTCGCCGACGGCCGCGACAGCTACATCGCCGGCATCATGGAGCATATCGAGGAGGCCGGCATCCATTCCGGGGATTCCGCCTGCTCGCTGCCGCCGCACAATCTTTCAGCCGATGTGATCCGCGAACTTGACCGGCAGACGCGGGCGCTCGCCTTAGCGCTGAAGGTCGGCGGCCTGATGAACGTGCAATACGCCATCAAGGACGGCGATATTTACGTCCTTGAAGTCAATCCGCGCGCCTCGCGCACAGTACCCTTCGTTGCCAAGGTCACCGGCGTGCCCGCCGCCAAAATCGCGGCGCGAATCATGGCAGGCGAAACACTCGCGAGCTTTAACCTGAAGCCGCAGAGCTTCGAATTCGCTAACGCCCGCCATATCGGCGTGAAGGAAGCGGTATTTCCGTTCGCCCGCTTCGGCGACAAAGTAGATACTGTGCTCGGTCCGGAGATGAAGTCGACCGGCGAAGTCATGGGCATCGATCGCGATTACAACGTCGCCTTCGTCAAGAGCCAACTCGGAGGCGGTGCCCGACTACCGAGAAAAGGCACCGTGTTTGTGTCGGTCAAGGATGCTGACAAACCGCGCATTCTCGATACCATCCGCCTGCTAGGCGGGCTTGGTTTTCGGATCTTGGCGACCTCGGGAACCCAACGTTATCTCGCCGCCGAGGGCGTTACCGCAGTCCGAGTCAACAAGGTGGCCGAAGGCCGTCCGCACATCGTCGATTCCATCAAAAACGGCGAGGTTCAGCTGGTTTTCAACACCACAGAGGGGGCGACGGCGCTCGCCGATAGCCGCTCGCTGCGGCGGGCAGCCCTCTTGCATAAAGTGCCGTACTACACCACTCTCTCAGGGGCCGTCGCCGCAGCGCAGGGTATCAAGGCCTATCTCGGGGGCGACCTTGAGGTATGTACGCTGCAAAGCTATTTCGCGGCCCCCACTGATCCAGCAGCGGACCAGCGCGAGCGCCGGCAGTAGAGACAGGGTTTTGGTCGCGAGGCCGGACGACGCTCCGGTCCGCGGCTCGAATTTTGTCTCTATGACCTATGGAGATTGAGACCGATGGACAAAATACCGATGACCGGGGCGGGCTATTCGGCGCTTGAGGCGGAGCTCAAGCACTGCCAGCAGGTGGAACGCCCGCGCATCATCCAGCAGATTACCGACGCACGGACGCACGGCGACCTTTCGGAAAACGCCGAGTATCACGCCGCCAAGGAATTGCAATCGCTCAACGAGGGCCGCATCGCGGAGCTCGAGGACAAGCTCGCGCGCGCCGAAATTATTGATGTGTCTAAGCTTTCCGGCGACACCATCACCTTCGGGGCAACCGTGACCCTGATCGACGAGGACACCGACAAGAAGGCGGTTTGGCAGATCGTCGGTGAGCCCGAAGCAGACGCCAAGAAGGGCAGGATTTCCATTACCTCACCGCTCGCCCGCGCCCTGGTCGGCAAGAAAAAGGGCGTCCAGGTCGAGGTGGTGACGCCCGGCGGGGCCAAGGCCTACGAAATCGTCAAGGTCGAGTGGAAGTAGTTTCACTCGGGCCGTTTTCACGCACCAGTTCCTGCATCGGAGCAGATAGCGCCTCAAGGGGCTGTCTGCTTTGGCGCGGCCACAGACACCCGCGAGCAAATCTCACGACTTAGCGATTCTTTGAACTACGCGGTGGGCGGCATCCACGCGAGTTGGGCGCAATTGTTGATCTTGTAGCGCTTCTAAAGTTGGCTTAACAATAATAACGAGTCACGTCCGAAATGCGGACGACACAAACCGTGCCCGCTCTCAATGAGGCACGGAGAACGTAAGCCATAATTCTCACGAGCACCGAACGAAGGGGAGGTCTCATGACGACGGTTGCCTTTACGATCAATGGCAAACCCGCGAGCGTTGAAGCCGATGCTGACACGCCGCTGCTTTGGATTATTCGCGAACATATCAAGCTGACCGGCACCAAGTTTGGCTGCGGCGCCGGACTGTGCGGCGCCTGCACGATCCACATTAACGGCAAGGCTGTGCGCTCCTGTCAGACGCAGCTCTCCGAAGTGGCCAACAAGAAGGTGACGACGATCGAAGGCCTGTCGCCGGATTCCAGCCATCCGTTGCAGAAAGCATGGGTTGCCCATCAGGTCCCGCAATGCGGGTACTGCCAATCGGGGCAGATTATGCAGGCGGCCGAACTTCTGGCTAAGAATCCAAAGCCGACACGCGAGCAGATCGTCCAGCACATGGACGGCAACATCTGCCGCTGCGGCACTTACGCCCAGATCATCGAAGCCATTCAGAGCGTCGCGTAGGGAGACCGCCATGTTAAACGACACCAACATTCAAGCGCTCTCGCGCCGATCCTTTCTGGTGACCACCGGCGCGTTCAGCGTCGCCGTCGCCTTCGGTTCGGTTCCCAATAGCGACACGGCGTCAGCCGCTGCGCCCTTCAGTCCGAACGCGTGGGTCACGATCGGCGAAGACAACATCGTCACCATCGTCGCGCCCATGGTCGAGATGGGCCAGGGCGTGCGCACCTCATTGCCGCTTATTCTCGCCGAAGATCTGGATGCGGATTGGAGCAAGGTACGCATTTCGGAAACGCCCGATGACGCTCAGGTCTACGGCAACCCGATCTTTAACATGCAGCTGTCGACGGTCGGCAGCTTCTCGGTCACCGGCTATTACGAAAAGCTGCGGCTGACCGGCGCGCAGACGCGAAAAATCCTCATCGCCAACGCGGCCGCGGCGTGGAACGTCCCGGCGTCCGAACTCACCACCGAGCCGGGAATGGTCGTCCATGCCAAGTCGAAGCGCAAAATCAGCTACGGCGACATCGCCAAGACCGCGACCATACCGAACCCGCTGCCGGAAGTGACAAAAGCGGACCTCAAGCCGTCCTCGCAATTCCGTCTCATCGGAAAGGATACCGGGCGTCTCGACGTGCCTTCAAAGGTCAATGGCACGGCGCAATACGGCATCGATACGCAGCTGCCCGGCATGCTGTACGCGGCGGTTCTGTTCCCGCAGGTGCAGCATGAAAGCGCCGAGCAGATCGACGACACCGCGGCCAAGGCGGTTCCGGGCGTCGTCAAGATCGTGACGCTGCCATCGGGCGTCGCGGTCATCGCCGAAACGATCGATGCCGCGATGAAGGCCAAAGGCCTGCTCAAGGTCACCTGGACCAAGAAAACGCCGGCGCAGACCTACGACCAAGACCACGTGCTGCAGGACTATCGTGCGATCGCCGCCGACTGGAGCCAGACCGGCGTAGACATGGTGAAGATTGGCGATGCCGACGCGGCGGTTAAGGGCGCCGCCAAGGTCATCACCGCCGATTACTTCTCCGATCACGTCTCGCACATGTGCATGGAGCCGATGAACGTCACGGTGCGGGCGGACAACGGCACGATCGACATCTGGTCGGGCAATCAATCGCCAGGCACGATGAAAATCCTCGGCATGATTATCGGCAAGACCACGCCGGACAAAGTCCACGTCCACACCCAACTCCTTGGCGGCGGCTTTGGCCGGCGTTCGGACGGCGACGATACAATCATGGCGTTGATCCTGGCTCTCAACGTGCCAGGCAAGCCGGTCAAGATGATCTGGAATCGCGAGGACGATATCCGCAACGACAAGCTGCGGCCGTTGACTGCGCAGCGGATCGAAATCGGCCTCGATGCCGACAACAACATCGTCGGCTGGCGTCAGCGCATCGTCAACGAGTCCTATCTCGCGCGTATCTTGCCGCCCGATCTTTGGGCCAAGATCAAGCAGGATATCGTCTCCGGTGGCGGCGGCGAGATGAGCTACGGGGTAAAAAACCATCGCGTCGAGTGGGTGCGATCCGCGCGCGGCATCGATGTCGGCGCCTGGCGCGGCATCGCGGCGGGCTACACCAAATTCGCCATCGAGACGATGATGGACGAGATCGCCGCGATCAAGAAGATGGATCCGCTCGATTACCGGCTGGCGATGCTCAAAGACGCACCGCGAGCCGCCAATGTCCTGAAACGCGCGGCGGAGATGTCAAACTACAAGACCAAGCGGAACGGCCGCGCGGTCGGCATCGCCTACTCGGATGCACTGAACAGTCATACCGCGGTGGCAGCCGAGGTTTCGGTCGATGCCAAGAGCGGTCAGATCAAGGTCCACCATCTGTGGGCCGCGGTCGATCCTGGCCAGGTGGTGCAACCGAAGAACGTGGCGGCGCAGATCAAGAGCGCCATGACGTTCGGCCTCGGTGCTGCTCTCATCGAGCGGATCGCCATCAAGGACGGCGTGATTCAGGCCACGAACTTCGACTCCTATCCGGTGCTGCGCATGTCCGACGTCCCGCCGATGGAAGTCGCGGTAATTTCGACCAACGATCCGCCCACCGGAATCGGCGAAGCGGGTGTCCCAGCCGTCGCCCCGGCGATTGCCAGCGCCGTTGCGCAGCTGACCGGGAAGCGGCTGCGGCACCTTCCCATGACGCCGGACCGGGTGAAGCAGTCACTCGGCTGATCCGTCGACCTCCCTGCCGATAAGACCTTCCGCCGCGAGGTGCTCTCGCGGCGGTTTTTGTATGCGGAGGACGATAGAGCCGAGGCTGGCGGCGATCGGCTTGCGCGCCGGCTATTCATCGCCTTGTTTATAATGACCTTTTGGCCATATACGCTTTTTGGGGGTAACGGGTTGCACGGCTTGCATAGCTCCTGAAAATGCCTAGATTCTGGACGGATGGCTGGGAACCCTTCCAATTGGGGTCATTGCGGCCGCCTCAACCACCTACCGCCAACTTCGCGGGAGCCTCGAGCAGTTCGCTGGCAAGCGACTGCCGCAACGGACGGATAAGCCGGTGAGCAAGACCACTCACGCCAAACTCGTCATCATCGGCTCCGGTCCCGCTGGATATACGGCTGCGATCTATGCCGCCCGCGCCATGCTCGACCCGATCCTGATTCAAGGCATTGAGACCGGCGGCCAGCTCACCACCACCACCGACGTCGAGAATTATCCCGGCTTTGCCGATGTGATCCAGGGCCCCTGGCTCATGGAGCAGATGCAGAAGCAGGCCGCGCACGTCGGCACCAAGCTCGTCCCCGATCATGTCAACAAAGTCGATCTCGCCAGACGCCCGTTCCGGATCGAATGCGATTCCGGCGATATCTATTTTGCGGACTCGCTGGTTCTGGCGACCGGCGCTCAAGCGCGTTGGCTCGATTTGGCGTCGGAGCAGAAGTTTCGCGGCTATGGTGTTTCGGCGTGCGCCACCTGCGACGGCTTCTTTTATCGCGACAAGGAAGTGCTGGTAATAGGCGGCGGCAACACTGCGGTCGAAGAGGCGCTGTTTCTCACCAATTTCGCCAACAAGGTGACGGTCGTGCACCGGCGCGACAGCTTTCGCGCCGAACGTATCTTGCAGGAGCGGCTCTACCGCAATCCAAAAATCTCCGTGCTGTGGAACACCGTTCTGGCCGATGTCATCGGCCACGAAAATCCGCTCAAAGTCAAAGCGGCAGTGCTGCGCAACATCAAGACCCACGAAATGATCGAGCAGCGGGTGGACGGTATCTTTATCGCCATCGGCCATAGTCCGGCGACCGCGCTGGTTGCCGGCCAGGTGGAAATGAAACCGACGGGTTACATCAAGACCGCCCCGCATTCGACGGCGACTTCGGTGCCGGGCCTGTTCGCCGCCGGCGATGTCGCCGACGAGGTTTACCGGCAGGCCGTCACCGCGGCCGGTCTCGGCTGCATGGCCGCGCTCGAAGCCGAGAAATTTCTTGCGGCGCATGGCGAAGCCGAACCGCGCATCGCGGCGGAATGATTTTTATCTCTCCCATTTTTGGGGGGTCCAGAAAGCGGAACAATGGATTGGGATAAGCTCAAAGTATTTCATGCCGCCGCCGAAGCCGGCAGCTTCACCCATGCCGGCGAGCAATTGGGGCTCTCGCAATCGGCGGTGTCGCGTCAGGTGAGCGCGCTTGAGCAGGAGCTCGCGGTTTCGCTGTTTCACCGTCATGCGCGCGGATTGATCCTGACCGAGCAAGGCGATCTACTGTTTCGCACCGCGCACGATGTGTTCATGAAACTCGAGGCCGCGCGCGCCAAACTGACCGACAGCCGGGAACGGCCGAACGGCGATTTGCGCGTCACGACGACACCTGGCCTCGGTGTGCATTGGCTCACGCCGCGACTGGGCGAGTTCGTGGAGCTTTACCCGGAAGTTCGCATCACGCTGCTGACGACCGAAGAGGAACTCGATCTCGCCATGCGCGAGGCCGATGTCGCCATCCGCCTGCGTCAGCCGACGCAGCCGGATCTGATTCAACGTAAGCTGTTTGCGGTGCATTTCCACGTTTACGCCTCGCCCGAATATCTCAAGCGCTACGGGACGCCGCGCGCCTTCGAAGACCTCGACAACCACCGCATTCTGATGCTCGGCGGCAACGTGCCGCAATACCTGCAGCGTTCGCTTTACCTCACCGAGGTGGCGCGAAACGGTAAAGGGCCGCGCACACCGCTTCTCGTTATCAACAACATTCTCGGTATTTTGCGCGCCTGCCAGCGCGGCATCGGCATCGCCATGCTGCCGGATTATCTGGTCGAAGGCGACGGCGGTCTGGTGCAGCTATTCTCCGATGCTGAACCGATCGCGCTTGACGCCTATTTCGTCTATCCGGAAGAACTCAAGACCGTCGCACGCGTTCAGGCTTTTCGCGATTTTCTCGTCGCCAACGCGCAGCGCTGGAATTTCTAGTTGCAGTGCCGGTGTTAGGGCGGGTCAGCAAAAACCGGCGCGTTGCCGGATGTGGTTTTCGTTGCCGAAAGTTGTGTGACGATCTTGCCCGCAGCGCATGGCTGACATGCCGGCTGTTGCATTGTGCAGCGGCAACGCGCCGTCGCATATTATAGTTCTGCTGCACGACGCGGTTGCTAATCCTCCCCAAGACCGGCAGCCGTTAACATGCAGCCTTCCCCTCTGAAGGGCGATCGCTGGCGCCCCCACGCCGGCGACCCTAGACCGGGCCCGAAAGGGCCCGGTTCTTTTTTGGCGATCAATGACTGAGGGTATCCGCAGCGACAGGCGGCAATCATGGCGGCAAAGAAAAACAACAAGACCAAAAAAGTCGTCACAGTGAACGACAAGATGCAGCGAAATTATCGCTATATCGTTTCGGCTCCCATCGGCCGCAATTTCGATCCGGAATTTCGCCCGGAACTGACGCCTGCCGAAATGGTGCAGCTCGGCGCGTTCGGCGGCAAGTACATGACCGATTGCAAAAGCGAGTTTCCGCGCACCTGGTTTGCTCGCTCCAGGCTCGCCCTGAGACAGCGCGATCGCGCGTTGAATTACTTTGGCGTTGACGCCAGTCAGCCGCAGTCGGTGTGGCGCAAAAAGGGATGGATTTACCTGGACGATCCGCGCGGCTGGTTTCAATGGTACTGCCCCTATTACATGGGCCACCGTGGGCCTACGGCAGCAGAAGGATCTGACCGGCTCCCTGCCCCGTCATCGCGTTCGTCAGAGAGTTCACCAAATATTGCCTCCGCCGTTACCGGCTCGCGCGTGACGATTCGGACAACCCGGCGTATAAGGTCGTATGACTTTTGGAGGATTTCTCATGCTGACCCGCCGACAAACTCTCTTAGCCGGCACCGCGGCACTGGCAGCCTTGGCGTTCGGCCGATTGCTGCGGCCCCTTGCCGCCACTGCGGCGGCAACCTTCGAAGTCACCCACACTGACGAGGAGTGGCGAAAACTTCTGACGCCCGACGCCTACCAGGTGCTGCGGCACGAGGGTACCGAACGGCCCTTCACCAGTAAGCTCCTGAATGAACATCGCGCCGGCACGTTCGCCTGCGCGGGCTGCGACCTGCCGCTCTATGCGTCCAAAACCAAATTTGAAAGCGGCACCGGCTGGCCGAGTTTCTGGGCTCCGCTCGACAAAGCGGTCATCGAGACCAAGGATACGTCCTTCGGCATGGCGCGGACCGCCGTGTCGTGCCGGCGTTGCGGCGGCCATCTCGGCCACGTCTTCAACGACGGTCCAAAGCCCACCGGCCTGCGCTACTGCATGAACGGCGTAGCGCTCAAATTCGTACCGGCAACGCCCAGTTCAAGTTAAGCCATCAACCACGTGGCATGACGCGGGCGGCGTGATAGTTTCGCCCGTATGAGTTTCGTCAATCCGAATCCTTTTACGACCCGGCCGGAAATCGACGGCACGTTCGGCGTCGTCGCCTCCACACATTGGATCGCCACCGCCGTTGGCATGGCGATGCTGGAAAAGGGCGGCAACGCGTTCGATGCGGCCGTAGCGACCGCATTTACGCTGCAGGTGGTCGAACCGCATCTCAACGGTCCAGGCGGCGATGCCCCGCTGATCGTTTACGACGTGCGGCGCAGCAAGCCAGAAGTGATCTGCGGACAGGGCCCGGCGCCTGCGGGGGCCACTATCGCGCACTATCGCGGCGAAGGCCTCGATCTCGTACCCGGCACTGGGCTTCTTGCCGCTTGCGTGCCCGGCACGTTCGAAACCTGGATGCTGCTGCTGCGGGACTACGGCACGGTTTCGCTGCGCGAGGTCCTGTCGCCGGCGATCGGTTACGCGCAGAACGGCTATCCGCTGGTCGAACGCGCCAGTGCCACCATTGCGGCGGTCGGCGATTTGTTCCGCGAATATTGGCCGACTTCGGCTGCGGTCTACTTGCCGGGCGGCGCGCCGCCACCAGCTGGAACGCTATTCGCCAACACAGCGCTCGCGGCCACGTATCTGCGGATCCTAAAAGAAGCTGAGAGTGCAGGCGGCGATCGCGTCGCCCAGATGGAGCGGGCGCGCAAATCCTGGTCGCGAGGATTCGTTGCTGACGCGATCGACCGCTTTTGCCGAACGCAAGAGATCATGGATACCAGCGGGGCGCGGCATCGGGGCGTGTTGACCGCCGACGACATGGCGCGCTGGACGCCGCGCATCGAAGCGCCGCTGACGTACGACTATGGCCGTTACACCGTGTGCAAGACCGGACCGTGGGGACAGGGCCCAGTGATGCTGCAGCAGCTTGCGCTGCTCAAAGGCTTCAATCTTGATGGGCTCGACCCGGCGGGGGCCGATTTCATCCATCTGCAGGTCGAATGCGCGAAGCTTGCTTATGCCGACCGCGACGCGTTCTACGGCGATCCGGATTTCGTCGAGGTGCCGATGGCGACGCTGTTGTCCGACACCTACAATGCGGCGCGGCGCACGCTCGTAACAGAGGCCGCCTCACTGGATTTGCGACCGGGATCGATCGACGGCTACGGCTCGGTGGTGAAGCTGTTCCGCGAGCGCAAACCGGCTGACGCGGCGGGCGCAGGAGAACCGACGGTTGGCCGCCTCGGCACCGGGGAGCCAACCGTGGGCCGGCTCGGCGGCACGCGGGGCGACACCGTGCACTTCGACATCATTGATCAAGCCGGCAACATGGTATCGGCGACGCCGTCCGGCGGCTGGCTGCAATCCTCGCCGGTCATTCCCGAGCTTGGCTTCTGCCTCGGCACCCGTGCGCAAATGTTCTGGCTCGATGAAGGCCATCCGGCCTCGCTCGCGCCCGGGAAACGGCCGCGAACCACGCTGACACCGACGCTCGCCTTGCGTGACGGCGAACCGTACCTGGCCTGGGGCACGCCCGGTGGCGACGCCCAGGACCAATGGATCCCGCAATTCTTCCTTCGCCATGTTCATGCCGGCCATAATCTCCAGCAGGCGATCGATGCGCCGGCGTGGCATTCCGACCATTTTCCGTCTTCATTTTGGCCGCGTCAGGCTCGGCCAGGTGTGTTGGTCGTCGAAGGCCGCGTGTCGCCGAAAACAATCGCTGAACTAAAGCGCCGTGGTCATATCGTCGAGGTCGGCCCAGACTGGTCGGAAGGCCGGCTCACCGCCGCCACGCGCGAGGGTCCACGCCGGCGTGCAGCCGCCAATGCGCGCGGCATGCAAGGTTATGCGGCCGGCCGGTGAGAACAAGGCGGGGTTCGGCGATGATCTCAGCGCCAAGGGTAACCGCGTGCCTCCTCGTGGCGCTCTCGCTCCCGGGCTTGAACGAAAATGTCGCCCGCGCCGAGGATTATCCAACGCATCCGGTGCGCATCATCGTCGGCTACGGCGCCGGCGCCCAAGCCGATACGCCGGCGCGCTTACTGGCACAAAAATTTTCGGCCGTACTCGGCCAACAATTCGTGGTCGAGAACAAGCCGGGCGCAGGCGGCAATCTCGCCGCGGCTTATGTCGCCCATGCGCGCGGCGACGGCTACACGCTCCTGATGGCGACGAGTGCCCAGTCCGTCTACGCCGCAACTACGCTCGATCCGGCCTACGACGTGAAGAAGGATTTCGCACCGATCATCCGCGTCGCTTCGCTGTCGCTCGTTCTGGTCGCGCACCCCTCGCTCGGCGTCGGCAATCTGCGCGAGCTCATTGCGCTCGCCAAACAAAAACCCGGCCGGATTTTCTACGGTACGTCCGGCGTCGGCACCGTGACGCATATGGCCGGCGAGCTGCTCAACATGATGGCCGGAATTAAGCTTGTCGACGTACCCTACCCCGGCAGCGCGCAAGCGCTCACCGATGCTCTGTCCGGACGCGTTCCGCTTCTGATGACACCGGTGTCATCCGTCGTTCAGCAGATCGCCAATGGCGAGCTCAAGGCGCTGGCGGTCGCCGGTGCACAGCGTGCCAGTATCGCACCCGAAATCCCGACCATGGCCGAGGCCGGCTTGCCTGGCTACGATCTCGATCTGTGGTTCGGATTGCTCGCGCCGGCCGGAACGCCCCCGGCGACCGTTGGCAAACTCGCGCACATCGCCGACATGGCGCTCAAAACCGATGACATCGGCGGGGCGATGCGGCGGGTCGGCATCGACCCGGTCGGCGGCAGTCCCGAGGATTTTGCGCGCTACATCGATGCCGAAGTGAAGAAGGCGACCGACGTCGCGGGCGCCGCCAATCTGAGGAAGTGACGCATTTTGCTCAGTGTGTTTCGGGCTCAGCCTCCGCCCGCGCGCGCAACCGGTAAAACTGCATCGCGGCGACTGCCGATTTCGGCTGCAGCTTCGCGAAACTTGCACCATGCGTTTCGAGTTTCGCCGTCATCGCGGCTTTGCCTGGCGAATGCATCGCCAAAATGGCTTTCGTCGTTTCCCACGACAGACCGATGGCTTTGGCGAGCACGATGAGATGATCGGCCTGATGGTGCATAATGGCACGTTCGATGTGCCCGACCGGAAGGTCACACATCAGGGCAAGCGCAACGGTGACTTCGTCGAATTTTCCCTGTTGCGCGAATTCGAGCAACCGCTCTCCCGTCAATTCACCGGACCGATGCAGAGCCTCGATGGACGCTTGCGCCGCCGCATAGCTTGCGGAGCTTTCCCGCATTTTGGCTTGAATTTGATTTCTGGCCTGCGCGACGATCGATCGGTTCAGATGCGAATTTTTCCGATCGGCGGCTTCAAGTTGCTTTCGCACCTCCTCGGTCGCGCCTGCAAACAGGCTCAACAAATGCTGCCGGGGTATATCGGATCGTGACCAGACCCGCAGTGCGAGCTCGGCATCGTCCCGCGAGCGGGTCGCAAGCGTTGTTGCGCCGAAATCCGAAAACTTAGCACCAGGATTGCCTGCCGCACTAACCACGACCTTGCTGTTGCCGCGCTCGACCAGTACGTCGGTCACCGCCTCGCCAATCGATTGACGCAACGAAATCGCGAACAGATGATCCTGGCTTTTGGTTTTCGCGGTTTCGATCAAGGTCGCGTCGTCGAGACTCCGGGAATGGGCAAGAACCGGCGCAGCCACGGCGATCTCGTCGTCGAGAGCTAAAATGCGCGATGTTTTCGGTGCATTCGGATGCCGTGTCAGCATCTCGCCGAATTCCGCCCGCGCGGACTTGTCAATCGCAACAATCAGCCTGCTCATCACATCGTCGAACGTGGCGACGTGCTCTTCCGACAGGCCGGCGCCGTCGACGATGAAAAAATCCGTGAGTCGCCGCATCACGGCGGCGCGGCGATGCAGGTCGTGTTTCGCGATTGCCTCTTCAAGTTCATCGATCAGCGATTGCGACGCCGCCGGGACGCCATCGCGAGCACGCGGCTGCGCGCGATTGTCGCCAACATTCGAATTCGGCAGCTCGCCAACGTTATGCGGCATTCTGCACCGCTCCCCCGACGAAGGCCGCTTCAAAGTTGAGCTCAGATGCCGGACACGGCCGATGAATCAAAAAGCCTTGGACGGTCGTGACGCCCGCCAGCGTCAGGATGCGAAGCTGCTCATCTTTCTCGACGCCTTCCGCGGTCGTGTGGATATCCAGGCTCTGCGCCAGCGCCAAAACCGCGGAGATGATCGCAGCGCAGTCGGCGCGATTGGTCATGTTCCTGGTAAACGACTTGTCGATTTTGATTTTGTCGAACGGAAACATCGTCAATTGGCTGAGCGACGAATATCCGGTGCCAAAGTCGTCCAGCGCCACCGTGATTCCCAGGTTTCTCAGTTTCTTCAGCAGAATCGGGGCTTCGGTGCCGTATTCGATCAGAGCCGTTTCGGTGACTTCGAGTTCCAGCCGCTCCGGAGGCAGGCCGGTTTCGGCGAGCACGCAGATGATCTGATCGAGCAGAGTGGCGCTGCGGAGCTGCACCGCCGAAAGATTGACCGCCACTTTCATGGACGAAGGCCATTTTACAGCTTCAATGCAGGCTTTCTGCAACACCCACTCGCCGATCTTGAGGATCAGGCCGGTCTCCTCCGCGAACGGAATGAACCGGTCGGGCGCAATCAGCCCTTTTTTTGGATGTCGCCACCGGACTAGAGCTTCCGCGCTGCACATTTTCAGCGTCTTGGTATCGACGATGGGTTGAAAATGGAGTTCGAACTCACCTCGGGCGAGCGCGCGGCGCAGTTCATTGTCGAGGTTGTGCTTTTCCGCCACAGCCTCGCCAAGCACAGGCTCGAACATCGCATAGCGGTTTCGGCCCAGCGATTTTGCGTGGTAGAGCGCAAGATCGGCCATCTTCAGCAAATCATCCGCGTAGAAGCCGTGTTCCGGCGCCAACGCTATGCCAATGCTCGCTCCAATATTGACGACGTTACCGTTCATGAAAAACGGTTCCCCGAGGAGTTCAACGATGCGGCCGGCAAGCATTTCCGCGGCATCGCCTTGATCGGTTTCGTTGATTTGGACAATGGCGAATTCATCGCCGCCAAGCCGCGCCAACAAATCGTTCTTGTGTAAGGCGGCTTTGAGACGAGCGCCCACCTGCCTCAGCAATTCATCACCGGCCGGGTGACCAAAAGTGTCATTGACCTGCTTGAACCAGTCGAGGTCCAGCATCAGGATGCTAAATTGCTCTTCCGACTGCCGACAACGATCGCACGCATCCTCGACGCGCTCCATCAGCGCAGCGCGATTTGCCAAACCGGTCAGTGCATCGTGGTGCGCCATGTGCGCGATCCTTGCCTCCGACTGCCGGCGTTCCGTGACGTCCTCATGCGTGGTTAGCCAGCCGCCATCGGACATTGGCCGGTTAACGACGGAAATTTCGCGCCCGTCCGTCGTCTTAAGCACATGGGTTACGGTGCGGCCCGCCGAAAGCTGCTCCAGGATCTCCGCGCGGTAGCTCTCCGGCTCCTCAGAGAGCAAGCCGGTGGAAAATCGATGGTGAAGCAGCTCGATCAAACTGCAGCCCGGCTTGACCGCATCGGCCGAGAGGCCATGCATTTCCAGGAAACGGCTGTTGAGCACGACCAGACGTTCTTGTGCATCGAACATCAAAAGGCCGTGCGACATGTGCTCAATTGCACCGTTGAGCCGCGCGGTCTGCCGCTCGCTCTCCCGCAAAATCTCGACCGCGGCCTCCGCCCTGGTCTGGGCAAGTTCTGCCGCCGCCTGACCGGCTTGCGCCGCCATGCGGTGCTGATGTTCCGACCACCAGCGCCAAATCCCAAACCCGGCGATGAGCACGACCAGAACGCCGCCGGTCGCCTCCGCGGCTGCAATCCAGGCGGTGCGGCGCCAGCCGGCCAACGCCGCGTCCTCGCTTTGTGTTGCCAGAATGAACAGTGGATATTTATCAAGCACGCGCGCAGCTTCAATGCGGATCTTGCCGTCGATCGAGCCGCGCTTGCGCACCACGAGGGCGTTGGCATCACGCATTCGGGTCTGCATGCCGTCCGCGAACTTTGTACCGATAACGTCGGTACGCGGGAACCTTGCCAACACGGTGCCGTCAAACCGATTGAGCGAGATCGAGCTCTCGTTCTCCGAATGGTCCATGACTGAACGCCAATAGCTTTCAAAGAATTCGAGCTTGATAAAGCTACCGACGAATCCGACGGTCGTGCCGTTGGCGCCGAGCACACGTTGTGTAACGACGATCCCCTGGACGCCGCTGTTGCGGCTTCGAATTGGCACGCTCACATATCGTTCGAGGGCCGGTTTGTCTTTGAACGCGATGAAATAGTCGCGATCGGCAACGGTAAATTGCTCGCGCATGGACCGCGACGAATTGATGACGTTGCCGTCAAGGTCGACGAGGCCAAGCGCTTCGATTTGCGGTAAACCAATAATCTGTTGCACCAGTATCTGTTGAATGTTGGAAGCGGTCCCCCGACGGCGGAATCCGTCAGCATCTTCGATCTGGTTGGGCGCCAGGCGTTCGGTCACGGCGTTGAGCACCAGCGAGACCGACTGCAGCGAGAGATTGGCCTGCGCGGCGACGGCAAAGCTGCGCCGCTCCAGCGCCTGCCTTACCTGGTCGAGCGCCAATTCACGCAACTTCGCGACGATTGCCACGTTGCCGATGACAATCGCCGCGATCGCCAGACAGCACGCGCCGACGAGGACGATTTGCCACCGCAGCATCGTTCGCGCGAACGTCGGCACCAGCACCATGTCCGGGACTCCGGCGGATCACCCAAAAGCAGGCAGAATTCTTTCGCCAGAATCGGCCAAAATGGTTGGGATTTAATTCAATGAGGGCAATGAAACGGATATTTGCGTGTGAGCCTTAACGGTCACTAAACCTGAACGCGAGCAGTTAACCGCATCGCCGCGGAGGCTGTTCTGGCCCAAGGCTTCAGGCTGCAAGGCTTCAGGCCGCTACAGTACCAAGGAAATCTTCAACCTCGCCACGCAGCTTGACGGTCGCGTTTTCGACTTCTTCCGAGGCTGCCAACACCGTTTGCGCCGAGCTGCGGGTCTGGGTGACGCCGCTCGCGACGTCGCCGAGCGCGGATACGACGGCTTTGGCGCCGTTGGCCGCACTGGCGACATTGTGCGAAATCTCCCCGGTGGCCTGTTCCTGCTGCGTAATGGCGCCCGCAACCTCGGAGCTGTGGGTATTGATCTCCTGCATCCGTTGCGTGATCGCGCGGATCGCCGCGACGGCTTCACCGGTCGAGCTCTGGATTGACGCGATCTCGTTGGCGATTTCCTTGGTCGCCTTCCCGGTCTGCACCGCGAGCGACTTCACTTCCGAAGCGACGACGGCGAAGCCGCGTCCGGCTTCGCCGGCGCGCGCCGCCTCGATCGTGGCATTCAACGCCAGAAGATTGGTCTGTTCGGCGATATCCTGAATAAGCTTGACGACGTCGCCGATACGTTGCGCGACCCGGGCGAGCTCCGCGATGTCGTCGTTCGTGGTGGCGGCGTCGGCGGCGGCGCGGCTTACCACCTCGTTGGCTTGCGCGAGCTGCCGGCTGATCTCTTTAATTGACGCTGACAGCTCCTCGGCGGCAGCGGCGGCGGTTTCGACATTCGCCGAGGCTGCATTCGACCCGCGTACAGCGCCCTCGGCGCGTTGCAGCGTATGGTCTGACGTCAAGAGCAAGCTTTGCGCCGCAGCTTTCATTGCGGCTGCGCTGTGAGCGACGGTGTCGATGACTGTCTCGACCCGGCCGCGAAACGAGGCGATGCGGACTTCCGCTGAGCGGCGGCCTTCGTCGCGCCGGCGCAGCGAGTCGCGTTCTTCCTCGGCGACGAACTGCTCGGTGACATCGGTGTGCGTCGTCACCCAGCCGCCGTTCGGCAGCGGCTGCATGACCAGAGCGATGGTGCGTCCGTCCGTGAACTTGATCGTGCGCTTGTGGGTGTGGCCTTCCGCGGCGTTCCGGATGCACTCCTCCGCGTAACGATCAGGGTCGCCCGTGAAAGTGCCGTTTTCGATCCTGATATCGAGCATCTCGCGCAGCGGCATGCCGGCGCGCAATTGCTCGCGGCGCAGGAGGTGCATGTCGATGTAGCGCGAATTGCAGAGGACGAGCCGGCCGGCGTGATCAAACATGCACAAGGCCTGACTCATGTTGTTGAGCGCGATTCTCGCCAGCAGCGTGCGGTGACGCTCAGTCGTCAGTGCCACCAGAGCGCCGATCCCCAATGCGGCAAGCGTCATGAACCCGCACAGGATGGCGCCGCCGGCGAGAGGGCTGGCGTTCAGGGCACGGAAAATTCCATCGAGGCCGATCAGGGCGCAGCCGGCAATCCCAACGGCAAGGCCGACGGCGCCGGTCCAGATGACAAGCGCCCATTGACGAAAAGTCTTAGCCAGAGTGTGACGAAAAGGCATAGCCGGCGCGCCAGGATCGAAGGCGCGAGAGTATTCGTCGAGGCATTTTTTTAGGGTTAACGGATGGTGCCCAATTCCGCGCCAATCTTGGCGTCGACAGTCTTTGTTCCGCCGGACTAACGGCGAAAGCGCCCGCGGATGCTCTTGGCTTGCGCGATGGCGGCCGCGCGAAGCCCCTCCAGAATCCGCGCGAGCGCAAACGGCGGCTGCGGCCGGACCGCAATCAGGCGGTCGCAGAGCGGAATCCTCTCGCGCCACAGATGATCGATCATCGCGTGATTTGCCGTTGCGCACGAATCGG
>CAWCCS010000004.1:0-481470 GCA_963794225.1 uncultured Alphaproteobacteria bacterium | reverse complement strand
TTTTCGACTGATCCAACCGGTTTTGCCAGCCCACTCATGTCCGCTTCACCCCGAAAGCAGACCCGAGGCGTCCTGCCGCGCGCGCAACCTGGTCGAACACTTTTTCAACAAGAGCAAATAGTGTCGGCGGGTTGCGGCGCGCTGCGACAAGCTCGCGGCCAACAACCAAGCCCTCATCCAGCTCGCATCAATACGGCTCTGCCTAAGTGATTCACGCCCTGATGGGAACTTCGGGTCTGATTAGGCGGCGGTTGTTACGAGTTGGACGACAGTTCGCCGAAATACGCTTCGCGAACTTTCTTGTTTGAACGCAAGTCGTCTCCCGAAAGCACAATTCGACCTGTTTCGAGGACGTAAGCTCGGTTTGCCAATTTGAGCGCGGCATTGGCGTTTTGCTCGACCAGCAGAACCGTGACGCCGGTCTTGGCCAGTTCGGCCACAATCGCGAAAATTTCTTCGGCAATGAGCGGTGCAAGGCCGAGCGACGGTTCATCGAGCAGCAACAGCTTGGGATCCGCCATCAGCGCGCGTCCAATGACCAGCATCTGTTGCTGGCCGCCCGACAGATTGCCGGCGAGGGTTTGCAGCCTCTCGGCAAGGGCAGGAAAGCGCGCCAGGACCGCGCCAAGCTTGTCGCTTAATTCCGCCCGGTCGCGGTTTGCGAAGGTACCGAGAACGAGGTTCTCGCGGACTGAAAGTTCGCGCAGCACACCCCGGCCTTCCGGCACGTAGGCGATGCCCATCTGGGCGATGCTGTGCGTGCGCAACGAATCCAGCCTGCGCCCGTCATATTCAATCGTGCCGGCGTGAAGCGGCACGAGCCGCATGATGGCGCGCATCAAGGTGCTTTTTCCCGCCCCGTTGGCGCCAATGAGCGTGACGATTTCCCCGGCTTCCACCGTCAGCGAGACGCCAGTCAAGGCTTGGCTTTTGCCATAACGAACGGACACACCATCGAGCCGCAGCAAACTCATGCGGCCGGCCCCGGAATGACTGAAGTCTCCGTAATCTGAAACGCGCGGCGAGAGGAAGATTTATTCATTTGTGAAATCGCGCGAGAACCAAACTCGCCGCCGGCGAAAAGCGCGCCAGCATTCAGGCCCTGCCCGCGGTGCAGACCGCACATGGATGTCGGCGTCAAAATTGCACGCCGGCAATCGCAAACAACCAGGGTCCATCGACGCTGTCTATGATGGTCATCGGTCTGACGGCGCTGTGGGCGGCGAATGCGGCATGGTAAAAATGTCATCAGCCGGTATGCGCGGACCTTTCGCGAAGTTCTATAATCAGAGGTACCTCATGGGATCAACGGCCACAACTTCCGAACGGCTCGATACCCGGCCTCTGATCGGCGGCTTCGGCGCGGAAATCACCGGCATTGACGTGAGGACGGCCGATCGCGAAACCCTGAACGAAGTTGCCACCGCCCTTGCCCACCACGGCGCCATTGTCTTGCGCGGACAGCAATTAAACCCGCATGAGCAGGTCGATTTCACAAGCGCGTTTGGCGAGCCGGCGGGCAATCCCCAGTTGGAATTCACGGTGCGGGAAGAACCCAAGGTTTTTGTCATCTCGAACAAGATCGTCGACGGCAAACCGATCGGCGATCCCGAAGCGGGCACTGCGTGGCACACCGACCTGAATTACGAGCGCCGTCCGGCCGCCTACACGTGCCTTCATGCGCTCGAAGTTCCGCCCGTAGGTTCGGACACGCTCATCGCCGACACCTGCGCGGCCTGGAATGCTTTGCCGGAGGAGCGTCGGCAGCAAATCGATGGCCTTAAAGTACATCACAGTTATGCCAACCTTGCCGCGCGGTCGAACCGGACACTGACGGAGGAGGAAAGGCGCGAATACCCGGATGTTTTTCATCCGCTGGTTCGCCGGCACCCCGCCGACGGCCGCAAAGCGCTCTGGGGGCTATCGACGACCACGCCGAACGGGATCGTGGATATGCCGAATCCCGCCGGCAAGGAGTTGATCAGAGAGCTGATGGAGTTCGCTACTCAGGATCAGTTCGTCTACCATCATAAGTGGGAAGTCGGCGACATCCTTGTGTGGGACAATCGATGCACGCTGCATCGCGGCACGCCGTTCGACAAGAACAAGCATGTTCGCCTCGTTCATCGCACCTGGGTACGGGGGGAGGAGCCGGTCTAGCGATGGGGCGCGCCGCGGCGGCGAGCATAGCAATGTGTGCTTCAGCAGACTGAGGATCTCCGATGTCTTTAACCGGCGACACAATGCAACTTGAGACCCGGCCACTGATGCCGGCTTTCGGTGTCGAGATTCTTGACGTCGATATTGCCGCAGCCGATCGGGAGACGCTTTCCGAAGTTGCTACGCTCCTCTTTCGGCATGGCGCCATCGTGCTGCGCGGTCAGTCGCTCGATCAGTCGGCGCAACTCGCGTTCACTAAGGTTTTCGGCCTGCCGGCCGGAAACGATTATCCGGAATGGTGCGATCCGGATTATCCGGAAATCTACGTGATCTCGAACAAGGTCGCGAATGGCCGCAAGATCGGGGACCCCGCCGCCGGACTGAACTGGCACACCGACATGAACTATCACCGCAATCCGGCGCTTTGCACGATGCTTTATGCGCTGGAAGTGCCGAAAGAAGGCTCCGATACGCTCCTGGCCGATGTTTGTGCGGCGTGGAACGCATTGCCGGCCGAGCGGCAACGGCAACTCGACGGCCTGATGGTCCAGCACAGTTTCAGCAAGCTAATGGCGAAGCGCGGGCGCCCAGTCAGCAACGAACAACATAAGGCGCTTCCCGATGTGATCCATCCGCTCGTTCGCCGCCATGTGCATGACGGGCGCAAATCGCTCTGGGTCAGTGCCAGCATCGTCATTCGTGGCATCATCGGCATGCCGGAGGCGGAGGCGATCGATCTGATCGACGAGCTCATTGGCTTTGCCACGCAGGAGAGGTTCGTCTATCGGCACAAATGGCAAGCGGGCGACATCCTCGTTTGGGACAATCGGTGCACGCTTCATCGCGGCACGCCCTTCGACATGGAAAATGACGTCCGGCATGTTCGCCGCACGTGGGTTCGCGGCGAGGCGCCGCAATGAGTGACGCGAGATCGCGACTCTTTGCCGGTCGAGGAGTGAGTAGATGATCAAACTGCTCACGTTGCTGGCGCGAAGAGGCGGCCTCACTCACGACCGGTTCGTTGAAGCCTGGTCCGATGAGATCCCGGCATCGATAGCTGCGTCCGACTTGTGCCGCCGCTACGTACAATACCAGCTGCATCCGGATCGCATCTGGCCGCCCGGTACTCCGCAGCTTGATCTGCAGCTCGACGGCATCGAGGAATTGTGGCTTGAGGGTTCGGCGCAGCAGGCGCTGGAGATTATACGGCGCGCCAGAACGCCGGCTTATCTGCAGCGTCTGCGAAGCGATGTGGGCGCCATGGCGACGTTTGTGTTTGACGAACAACAGATAACCAATGCGTTGCCAGAGGATGCGACGGGTGAAGGAATGCTGAAACGGCTCGTGCCGTTGGTGAGAAAGCAAGGATGGAGTCACCAGCAATTCATCGCGCACTGGGTCAATGTCCACGCTGAGTTGCTGAAAAAACTCCCGCGGGGACCACGGCGGTACTGTCAGCTTTACGTCAACGCCGAGGTCCCTCCACCACACGGGATTACCTCGCTGGATGTCCATATCGATGGCTTCTCGGAATCGTGGTTCGTCAACGAGGCAGAGATGAATGCCGACAACGCGACGCCCGAGGGTGAAGCTCTGGTCGCGGACAACCGGATCTATCTTTCGCGGTCGCAGCGCTTTTTCTACGACGAAGTCGAATATCACGTTGGGGCAGGGACCACGCGGGAGCAGGCGGATTACGTAGCCTAGAGAAGCTGAACTTGAATGACGCTCCGGGAAGCAAATCGATCAACCGCAACACTATCGGAGGTAAGTCATGTATCGAATGCTGCTTTTGATCGCGACGCTCGTGCTGGGCGGTCAGGCTGCCTATGCCGATGTGAAAATTGGCATCCTCACGCCGCTGACTGGCGCGGGTTCAAGATATGGCCAGGAGCAACGCGTTGCGATTGATATGTTCCTGGAGAAATACAGCGACCTCGGCGGCGCTGCCGGGAAACTTGTTCCTATCATTTACGATACACGATGGAGCGGCACGGAAGCCATCAGCCTGGTGCGTAAGCTCATCGACAGCGACCAGGTCGAGGTCATCGTCGGACCCATGTCCAGCACCGAGAGCGAGGTCGCGTTGCCGGTCGCCAACCGCATGGAGACGCCGATCATTACGCCGACGGCCGCAAAGCCCGGAATCGCGACCGCCAATCGGCCTTGGGCATTTGGCTTCGCTACCACGGCGGACAAACTAGACGGGTCGCTCGTGAAAGCTTGGCACGACAAGAACCCGTCGATCAAAAGCGTAGTCATTCTGGTCGACGCCAAGGATGGAGTGTCCAGCAGCGAGTGCACCCGCGTTTTCCCTCCGGCGCTCGACAAGGCTGGCGTCAAGGTTCTGGATACGATTTCGTTTCAGACCGGAGACATTGATTTCTCCGCCCAGGTCACCAAGGCAAGCAGCTTAAAGCCCGACGGTGTGGTGCTGTGCGGGCTTTACACCGAATCCGCGCATGTCGTGAAAGAGATGCGGCGGCAAGGGATGACTCAGCCAATCGTGGCCGGAATTGCGGTCATGAGCGACCGGTTCAACGCGCTCGCCGGCGCCGACGCCAACGGCATCATGAGCGTCACGGACTTTTTTGCCGGCAATGACGACCCGGCGATCGTCGCCTGGGCGCAGGAATATGAAACGCGCTTTAAAAATCCTCCGACCAACGTAGGCGCGCTGACATACGACACGCTTTATCTGACGCGTGAATGTATCCGCCAACGAGGCGTCGCCGGAAAAGACCTTGCGGCCGATCGCACCGCGATCCGCGATTGTTGGACGCAACTCAAAGACGCGAAGGCGCCATTGACCGGCGCAAACACCGTCACTCCAGAAGGCTACGCGGTCCGCAAGGCGACCATAGTGACGATCCAAGGGGGCAAAATGGTCGCCATGCACTAGCAGGCCTTCGGCCGCCGGGCCGATGGCCCTCGGCACTTTTGATGATGCAATGCGTCCGACCTCCTTTGGACATCCTGAGAGCAATCGCGAAAGCCGGTCGCTGCTGGAGCGTTGAGTAATGGGCGCAAAGATGATGGGGGCGCGGGTCCCGCGGCTCGAGGACCCCCGTCTTCTGCGCGGCCAGGGGAGTTTCGTCGACGACCTGAGCGTGCCGGGAGTTTTGCACGCCGCTGTACTGCGTAGCCCTCACGCTCACGCGCGAGTTCGCAACATCGATCTGAGCGCCGTTCGTGCGGCGGCCGGTGTGGTCGACGCTTTTTGCCTCGGCGATGTTTGGCAGAGCCCGCCGGCAATCCCGGTTTTGGTCGGGGTCCCATCGCTGTTGCCTTGCCCACAATATCCGTTTGCTCGCGATGTCGTGAGGTATGTCGGGGAGCCGGTGGCAGTCGTGGTGGCCCGGGATCGCACCCATGCGGAGGAAGCGCTCGAAGCCGCCGTCGTCGACTATGAGCCATTGCCTCCTCTGGCCGATGCCGAGCAGGCAGTCGCGGCTGAGGCGCAGTTGTTGCATGTTACCGCACCCGGAAATATTGCGGCACGCTGGACGCAGGGCTTCGGCGATGTGAAGGCAGCGTTCATCAACGCCGATCACGTGGTGCGCGATCGGCTTCGGATGCAGCGCTACTCGGGCGTGCCGATGGAAACCCGCGGCATTTTGGCGAGCCCGGATCCGGTCAGCGGGGAATTGACCATCTGGGCATCGGGTCAATGGCCGCATACGGCGCGGGGACTGACCGCGGCCGCGCTCGGCATCGACGAGCGGCGCATCCGATGCATCCTGCCGGATGTCGGCGGCGGTTTCGGCGTCAAGTGCGATCTTTATCCCGAGGATGTGCTGGTTCCGCTCGCCGCGATGCGCCTCAACCGGCCAGTCAAATGGATCGAGGATCGCAGGGAGCACCTGCTTTGCAGCATCCACGCCCGCGAGATGACATTCGATCTTGAATTGGCGCTCAAGTCGGATGGCACCATCCTCGGATTGCGTGGGCGGATCATCAGCGATCAAGGTGCTTACGTTCGCACGCTCGGGATGGTGAATGCCTCGCTGGCGATAACCGGTCTGCCCGGACCCTACAAAATCAAGAACTATTCCGCCGAAGTCATTTGTGCGCTCACCAACAAGAGCCCGACCTCGACTTATCGCGGCGCCGGCGCCCCTGAGGGGACTTATGCCCGCGAGCGACTCCTCGACATCGCCGGCCATCAGATCGGTATCGATCCTGCGGAATTGCGATTGAAGAACCTGCTGCCGCCGGAGGCTCTGCCATACGACACCGGTCTCGTTAATGTCGAAGCCTCCGTCGCTTACGATTTGGGTGATTTTCCTGCGGCTTTGCGGCAAGCGCTGGCGAACGCCAACTACGCGGAGTTTCGTCAGGCTCAATCACAAGCGCGGAGCGAGGGCCGTCTGCGGGGCGTAGGCATTTGCGTGTATGTGCAACAAGCGGCCATCGGCCCGTTCGAAAGCGCCGAGGTGCGCGTCGACAATAATGGCAACATTAATGTCATCAGTGGCGCCGCGCCCCAGGGCCAGGGAACGGGTACCGTGCTTGCTCAAATAGTCGCGGATCAATTTGAGGTGCCGCTGGAGTCCGTCAGTGTGAGTTTCGGCGATACCGCGCGTATCCCCTTCGGGGTCGGGCACTTACGCCAGTCGAAATGCCGTCATGGCCGGCTCGGCCGCACTCGGTGCGGCGCAGCGCGTTCGCGAAAAAGCTATCCAGGTGGCGGCACACCTGTTCGAGGCCAGTCCAAGCGACGTCGAGTGGAAAGACGGCGTCGCCCGCATCGTCGGTGTGCCGGACAAAGGCTATACACTTGCGGAACTCGCCGACGCGGCAGAGCCGGGTGGGAATTGGCCGCCCGGCATGGAGCCAAGCCTCGAGGCCCGTTATTACTTCGAGAGGAAGCAGTCGCCGTTCGCATATGGCGTGCATATAGCCGAAGTCGACGTCGAGCCGGAAACCGGGAATGTGAAGCTCTCGCGCTACGTCGTGGTCAACGATTGCGGGCATATGATCAACCCGATGATCGTCGAAGGCCAGATCGCCGGCGGCATCGCGCAAGGCGCCGGCGGGGCGTTACTCGAGGAGTTTGTCTACGATGAGCAGGGTCAGCTTTTGACGGCGAGCTTGCTGGATTACGCCCTGCCGACCAGCCTCGACATACCACCGATCGAGATCAGTCATCTGGTATCACCGTCCGTCCTGAACCCCCTGGGCGTCAAAGGCGTAGGTGAAGGTGGCGCAATCGGCGCGCATGCCGCTGTGGCGAATGCGGTCGCTGACGCGATCGCCCATACCGGCGCGCGGGTGCGCGAGACGCCGCTTCGTCCTGCCGTCGTTTGGAAGCTCTTAAACGAACAGGCGGCCCGATCGGCTTAAGCCGGTCCCTGATCATTACAATGCATGGGTTTGGATCCACCCCCATGCATAGAAATTATCCGTTGCCGAGCAATAGTTATTTGCCGTGAGGCCGCCGCGCCATTTGACTACGGTAGAGACAAGCAGATTTGCCGACGATCCAGCGGCCGCTACACATCCAAGGAACGGGCTCATGCAGATCACTGCCGCCGTTGCGCGCGCAAAAAACGAACCCCTCGTTTTGGAAGAAATCTCGCTCGGCGAGCCACGCGCTGACGAAGTTCTGGTGCGAATGGTCGCGACGGGAATCTGTCACACCGACGTGTCGATGCGCGATCACCTCATCTATCCGGTGCCTCACCCCGTGGTGCTCGGTCATGAAGGCGCGGGCGTCGTCGAGCGGATCGGCGCCGGCGTCACGCGGCTCGCACCTGGCGATCCGGTGATACTTGCTTCGGCATTCTGCGGCCATTGCCCAAGCTGCGACGCCGGTTTTCCGATCTATTGTTACGAATTTCACGAACGGAATTTCCTCGGCAGCCGTATCGACGGGTCTAGTCCGCTGTCGAAAGGCAAAGATGTCATCCATTATTATCAAGGGCAATCCTCGTTCGCCACGCATGCCGTGATCCGCGAGCGAAGCGTGGTGAAGGTGCCGAAAGACGCTCCGCTTGAACTGCTCGGACCGCTCGGCTGTGGAATCATGACCGGCGCCGGCGCTGTCATCAATTCACTGGGCGTGGATATCGACCACTCGGTCGCAGTGTTCGGCACCGGCTCGGTCGGGCTTAGCGCGATCATGGCGGCGAAACTGGTCGGCGCCGGCACCATCATCGCCGTCGATCTCATCGACTCTCGCCTCACGCTGGCGGGCGAACTCGGCGCCAGCCACACGATCAATTCCGGGCAGCAATCCGCATCCTACGAAATTCGCAAGATATTGCCGCTGGGGGTCGACTTCATCGTCGACACCACCGCCAACCCGCGCGTGCTGGGTGAGGCCGTCGCGCTGTTGGCGCTGCGGGGCACCCTGGGCATGGTCGGCGGCGCCCCAAAGGGCCTCGAATTTCCTCTCGACGTGCAGCATATGCTGACCGGCGGTCGCACCGTGCGCGGCATCATCGAGGGCGACTCCAATCCGGATACTTTCCTGCCCAAGCTGGTTGATCTGTTCATGAAGGGGAAGTTTCCGATCGACCGTCTCGTCACGTTTTATCCGTTTGCCCGCATCAACGACGCGATTGCCGATGCCCTCGCCGGCAAGGTCGTGAAGTCGATCCTTCGTTTTTGAGAAATGCCGCTTCAGTTTCGCCGCGCTGCCGCGACCAGCGCGCGCCGCAATCTGTCGCGGACTGCTTCCGCCTGGGCCGACGTCCACTGCCGGAAGCCTTTGCCGGTCTTCATGCCGAGGTCGCCCTTCGCAACCAGCGCGTTGAGATAAGGGTGGGTCGTCGACGTCACATCGAGATCGGGTATCAGCGTGTCGTGGATGTTCTTCGTCAAATCGAGGCCGACCAGGTCCGATTGCTCGAGCGGGCCCAGCACGCCAAGCCGCGCGCCGAAACCCTGCTTGACGACATCGTCGATCGTCTCCGCGTCGCAGACGCCGGACGCGACCAGCGCAATCGCCTCGCGCTTCATGGCGTGCTGCAGGCGGTTGCCGATGAAGCCCGGAATGTCGCGGTGCACGAGCACGGGATGACGGCCGATCGTCCGCAGAACTCCTGCCAAACGATCGGCCGCCGGACGGTTCTCCGGTCCCATCAGTACGATCTCAACCAGCGGAACCAGATGCGGCGGATTCCAGAAGTGCGAACCGAGAATCCGCGGCTTGCTTTTGAGGTCCGCTGCTATGCGCGTGATCGGCAGCGCCGAGGTGTTGCTGGCGAGGATCGCGTCTGCCGGCGCGACCCGTTCCAGTTCGGCGAAGATCGCCTGCTTCAGCGGCAATTGCTCGAGGACGGCTTCGATGACAATGCCGGCATCTGCCGCCGCCCATTCGATGGATTCACCTGTAGTCACGCGCTCGGCTACCGCGCGATCGGCGCCGAGAAGATCGCAAATGTCGCGGAGTCGCTGCGGCAGCTGTTCGCGCGCGGCGGCGACCGGATCCTGCACGCGCACTTCGTGGCCCCGTGCCGCAAACAGGTAGGCGATGCCGTGGCCCATCAGGCCGGCGCCGATCACGGCGATGCGAGGCTTTGCCATTTCGCTTCAGCCGGCAGTGAAGCCGCCGTCGACGTACATGATCTGACCGGTGCAGAAATCCGAAGCCGGCGAGAGCAGATAAATCGCCATGCCGACCAAATCCTCCGCCTCGCCGAGCCGGCCGAGCGGAATTCGCGACAGGGTGCGGGTCCGCGTCGCCTTGCCGACGTCGCTGTCCTCCCACATCCATTCGGTGAGCTTGGAGCGGAAGGTCGTGGGCGCGATGGCGTTGACCGTAGTGCCGTATTTCGCCCACTCAGTGGCAAGCACGCGCGTCAAACTATCGGTCGCGCCCTTGGAGCTGCAATACGCGGTGTAGCCGGAAAAATTGCCGTGCCGGCCGCGCGTCGAAGACATCAGCACGACTTTGCCCTTGATGCCTTCTTTGATCCAGTAACTGCCGACCGCCTTCGCCATTAGCCACGGCCCGCGGACGTTGGCATCCATGACGCGCTGCCATTCCTCGTAAGACTGGCTCTCGATGAAGCCGGCTTTGTTGGTGCCGGAGGCGACCACCAGCCGATCGACGCGACCATGGGCATCGAGCGCCGCCTGCAGAATTGCTTCGGCGTCCGCCAGCGCATCCGGCCGGCGCACGATGCTCGCGACTTTGCCGCCGGCTTCGCCGACATCGTCGACGACAACTTTTAGCTCCTCGGCCGAGCCCGAAGCGAGCAAAAGCTTCGCACCGAGCGCGCCGAGCGCAACCGCGCAGGCATGACCGAAGGAGCCGGAAGCCCCGGTGATGATCACGACCTTGTCGCGCATATCGAACAGCGACAGCGGGTTGCGCAGTGTCTCGCTGATCATGCGGCGCGCCTCATTTGCCGGTTTCGATCCGGAAGTTTTGCTCCGGATCGAGAATGGCAACCACGCGCACGCCGCAGCCTTCGCCTTGCGGCCAGCGCCAGGGAAACGCCATGAAGGTGCAGCGCTTGCCGGTGATCGCGTCGAGATCGCCGTTGATGTTCTCGATGCCGGGGATGCCGCCGTTGATCATCATGATCTTGTGCGCCGGCTCCCAGTGCGGGAAGTCCTTCATGGCGTCCCGGCCGGTCTCACGCCGGTATTCTTCCAACAGGTACGGGTGCGACGGCCCCGGGCCGTGATCGATCAGCTTGGTGCCGAGCGGATGATCGAGCGCCTGGACGTCGACACCGACCATCTTGACCTGTTTCTCCACCAGCCATTCGGCGGCCTCCTTATAGAGGCCCGGCGAATACGCGTAATACTCGTCGCTGTCGGCGAGCTTATGATGCGTGCCGGTGTTGATCATGACGATGTCGTTCTTGCGGATTTTTGGCGTTGCCTTTTCCAGATCATCCGGCGTGATGACGCCCCATTTTCCCTTCGGAATGGAAACCGCAACGCCGGTACCAAAGAAGCGCCATAGCGGGTAACCCGTCATGGTCGGCGTGTTTTCGGTCACATGCAGCGGCGCATCCATGTGGGTGCCGCGGTGCATGATGCCCTCAAACTCAGTCACATAGACGCCGTCGAGCGCGTGGAACTGCAATGTCAGAACATTGATGCCGGGCGCAGACGGCCACTGCGGAATGCCGTGACCCCAGCGGGCGCTGAGATTGTAGAACTTCAGGCCGCGCGTGCTGTTCGCATTTGCCATTTTGCGTTCGCCTTTGATCGCTGCCGCCTTAAGCGGCTGTGCCTGGTTCAAGGCGATAGGCGCCGGCGGGATCGAGAATCGCGACGAAACGAACAAGGCAAGCGTCGCCCTCCGGCCAATTCCACGGATAAGCCTGAAATGTGCAGCGTTTGCCGGCGAGCGCCTCGACGTCGCCGCCAACATTCTCGATCGTTGGAATCCCTGCGGCGAGCAAAACGCGATGCGCCGGGTTCCATTCCGGGAAATCAGTCTTTGGATCGCGGCCGGTCGCGCTTTGATAAGCCTTGGGCAGGCGCCGCATCTGCGGGCCATTGCGCTGCAGACCGAGCGACGTGGCGAGCGGATGATCGACCTGCGGCGTGTCGATCGCGACCAGCTTGACGTTCTTGGCCGCGAGCCATTCGGCCGCTTCCTTGGACAGGCCCGGCGAATTGCCGAAATACTCGATGCTGTCGCTGTAGCGCCGATGCCAGCCGGTCACGATGACGACGATGTCTTGGTCCTCGATCACGGGTTTGGCGCTCTCAAGATCGGCGACCGTTACTCGTTCCCATTGCTGTTTCAGAATTGACAAAACAACGCCGGAGCCGAACAAGCGGTCGAGCGCAATATCGCCGACGCCGGCGCCGCGCTGGATAAGATGGAGCGGCGCATTCACGTGGGTGCCGCTGTGCATGACCATGCGGATGCGCGTGGCCATGACGCCGTTTTTGGCATGCGTGCTGGAGCGGTGGATCTTCACGTCTTCGAAGCCCGGCAAGCTCGGCACGCCGTGGCCCCACTCGTGACTGAGCTCATAAAAGACCAGACCGGTTTCGGGCTCCGTCACGCCGGGCATCATTGCCTCCCTTGCACCGGCTGATTTTGTCGGTGTGCGGCTTTTGGGTAGGCCAATCTGTCCGGGCCTCGAAGACGCGGCCAATTCATAGTCGGTGCTGCCGCATACACCGGCGGTATGCCGTCCGCGGCCGGGCACCGATGCAGGCGAAGCTCAGCTTGATACCGCCGCCCGCACCCGCGATTTGAAGCTCTCGATCGTCCGCGCCGGTCGGCTCGTACGCAGATATGCAAGACCTGCCTCCGCTTCCCAAAAGGTCCCTTCATGTGGGATCGTGACGAGACCAAAGCGTTTGGCATAATCGACCATCACCGTTGAGAACAGTCCAAGAAAATCACTTCCTTCAAGGATGCGAAGCATACCAATCGAGGAGGCTTCGATTGCGATCTGCGGCGGTTCGAGCCCGTTGGCGACAAGATAGGAACCGATGCGGCCGGTCCCGACGCTGTCATTAGCGAGCACGACCCACGGATAACGCGCCAAATCCTCGGCCTTGACGACGCCCTTGCCGGCCAGCGGGTGGCTCGCCCGCGCCACCAGCGCGTGGCGGACGCCGACCAGCGGCTCCTTGACCAGCTCGGGCTGTGACGGGAACGCGAGCGTGACGCAAGCAAGATCGATCTCACCGCCCATCAGCGCCGGCACGATGCTGTCGATGGCACCCTCGGTGACGCGGACCTTGACCTTGGGGAATTGCAGATGAAAGGCTGTGAGAACGTCGGGGAGGATCACCGCGACCCACATTGGGCCGGCGGCGATGCGCAGCGTCCCGGTCATGCCTTGTTCGAGCGCGCTGATCTCGGACAGCGCATGACGATATTCAAGCTCCATCAGCTTGACGCGCCGCGCCAGAACCTCTCCGGGTTTGGTGAGCGCGACGCCGGTCGGCAGCCGCTCGAACAGCGGAACGCCGATGGTCTTTTCCAATTGGCGAATGCTGCGGGTCAGCGCCGGCTGACTGATGTTGAGCGCCTCGGCGGCGGCCGTGATGTTCCGCTTTTCCACCACACCAAGGAAATGACGCAACAACCGCGAATGCATGGAGAGGGTACTTTCCCGGCATAAAAACACTCGAAAAGCCGGTACATCATACCTCGAAGGTATGGGCAAGCCAATTCGCGCGGCCGCAGGCGACAGCCCCCGCCGCTTATCCCGGGTGCCGTTAAGTGGAGAGCGCACGGGGCGGCGCGGTGCGGACTAGGCGACGGGCGAGCGGGAACAGCTGCCAGCCGAACCGGTCGGCGACATAGCCCCAAATGCCCTTTGGGGCTTTGAGCATGACGCCAATCGCGACCACGCCAAGAATAATGAGATAGGTGCTGGCGAGGTCGGCCAGATATTCGCGCAGAACGAAATAGACGATGGTGCCGAGGATCGGTCCCTCAACGCGTCCGATCCCGCCGATGACGGTGATGAAGATCATGTTCACCGTCCAGTCGTTGATGCTGAAGGCGGAGAATGGCGTGATGCTGAGCTTCTGCAGGAAGATCATCGAGCCGACCATCGCCGTCGCCGCTGCTGCGACCACGAACACCACCGCACGCGCGCGGTTGACGTCGATGCCGTTGGATTTGGCGGCGGTTTCGTTGTCGCGGATCGCTTGCAGTGCGAGGCCATAGCGCGTCCGCAACAAGACGATGATCACGCCGATCACCGCGACCGCAAGCGCGAGGAAGACCCAGTAGATCAACGACTCGCGCGTGCTGCGCGATTTGGCGATCGACAGCACGACCGTCGCCGGAAGGCTGATGCCAGAGCCGCCGCCGACCGCCGGCACGAGCTGAAAGATTTGCAGGAACACTTCGGCCACCACCCACGAGCCGATGGTGAAATAGGCGCCCCGCAGCTTGAGCAGCAGCACCACGATCGGGAGCGAGATCAGGCCGCCGACCAGCCCTGCGAGCGGCAAACCGAGCATCGGATTGACGCCGGCCCACAAGGCACAAAGATAGAGCGTATAGCCGCCGAGCCCCACGAAGGTCTGCTGACCGACCGACACCAGCCCGGCGTAACCGGCCAGAAGATTCCACAGACTGGCCAGCGCTACGAACGAATAGATTTCCGTGAGAAGCCGCATTGCCTGCCGGTCGCCCCAATACGGAACGGCAATCAGGACCATCACCAGCGCGATCCAGAACGCAACGCCGATGCGGCTCGCCAATGTGGAATGGACGACGTGCGCACTCGGCAAAGCGCGACCACCGCCGATGGTCACAGCGACACCTTGGGAAATAAACCCTGCGGCCGCACGAACAGCACCAACAGAAAGGCGACGTGCCCTGCGGTGAACGGCAGACCCACGTTGATTTGACCACCAATGGCTTGCGCCAGTCCGAGAAGAATCCCGCCTGCAAGCGTCCCCCACAGGCTGCCCAATCCGCCCATGATGACCGCTTCGAAACCGAAGATCAGAAGCTGCGGCCCGTAGAACGGATTGAACGTCGTGCGCACGGCGATGAACACGCCGGCGACCGCCACCACGGCAAGCGATAACGCCATGGCGAGTGCGAAGATGTGGCGGTTCTCGATGCCCATGAGCTGGGCGATAGCCGGATCGTCGGACGTGGCGCGGAAGTTGCGGCCGATCTTGGTCCGGTAAAACAAAAGCTGCAGGCCGCCGATGATGACGACCGCGGCAATGAACTGGATCGCCGGGAGTACGCCGACGGCGAAGTCCGGCGTGAATTTCCAGCTCGCCATCTCGATCGGGCCGGCATAGAGCCTGCGGCTGTCGTGGGTGAACAGAATGAGAAGGACGTTCTGAATGATCACCGACAGGCCGAACGTCACAAGCAATGGCGGCAGATCGTCGCCGAGCGCGAAATTCAAGAGACCGCGCTGCAAGACGTAGCCAAAAACCGCAATCACCGGCACGACCACAACGAGCGACGTAAACGGACCGACGTCGAGCGCCTGCATGGTGAAATAGGCAAAGTAGGCGGCGACGACGATGAGGTCGCCATGCGCGATATTGACAAGACGCATCACGCCGAAGATCAGCGACAGACCCGCGGCGAACAGCGCATAAAGGCCGCCCAGCAGCACGCCCTGAACAATAACGTTGACGACTTCCACCGCGATTACACTCCGAAATAGGCTGCCTTGATGGCTTCACGATTGAGATTTTGCGACTCGCCTTTCAACAACACCCGTCCCTCCTGCAAGCAATACAGATAGTTAGACGCGGCGAGCGCCTGCATCACGTCCTGTTCCACCACGACGACGGCAGTACCCTCGGCAATGACGATGGGCAGGCGCTGGAAAATGTCGCGGACCACGATCGGCGCGAGGCCAAGACTGATTTCGTCGCACAACAGCAGCCGCGGATTGGACATCAGCGCGCGGCCGATGGCGACCATTTGCTGCTGGCCGCCCGAGAGCGACATGCTCTTCTGATTGCGCCGCTCGGCCAGCATCGGAAAAAGTTCGAAGATGCGCGCCAGCGACCACGGGCCGGGACGACCGAGCTGACCGCCGATCGTCAGGTTCTCTTCAACCGTCAGCGATGGAAACAGCCGCCGTCCCTCCGGCACCATGGTGATGCCGCGCGCGACGATTTTAGAAGACCGCATGCCGCCGATCGCCTCGCCGTCGAAACGGATCATGTCCGGCGCGGCCGGGTGCATGCCGACGATGGCTTTGAGGAGTGTGCTCTTGCCGGCGCCGTTGGCCCCGATCACCGCCACCGCCTGGCCCGCATCCACTGAGATCGACACGCCGTAAAGCGCCTGGAAATCGCCGTAGAAGGCGGTGAGCGAAGTTATTTCCAGAAGTGCCATCGAGCGTCAGAACCTGTCTCGTGCGCGCATGCGGGACCTAGTCGGCCGGGATGCCCATGTAGATTTCGGTGACTTTCGGATCGCGGATTGCTTCCGCCGGCGGGCCGTCGGCAATGAAAGCGCCGCCGGCCAAAACAACGATGCGGTCGACCGTCGCCAGCAGTGCATGCACGATGTGCTCGATCCAGATGACCGATACACCGGTTGTGCGGATCCGCCTGATCAGAGCCACCAGCGTCTCGCACTCCATTTCGCTGAGGCCGCCGGCGACTTCGTCGAGCAGCAAGAGTTTTGGGTCGGTCGCAAGCGCTCGCGCCAGTTCCAGACGTTTGCGGTCAAGGAGCGTGAGTTTGTCGGCCTTGACGTTCGCCTTCTCGCCAAGTCCACAATCCTCGAGGATTTGCGCCGCGAGGTCGTAGACGTCCCGCTCGCGGCGGCGTTTGGCGAAAGCGCCGGCGACGACCAGATTCTCAAACACCGTCATGCCGCCGAACGGTTGCGGAATCTGAAACGAGCGGGCAATGCCGCGCCGGCAGCGATGCACCGGCGATAGTCGCGTAATGTCATGTCCGTCGAACAGGATTTGTCCTGCGTTCGGCTCCAGCATACCGGTGATGATGCCGAACAGCGTGGTCTTGCCGGCGCCGTTCGGACCCAACATTCCAAGCGCTTCACCCTCGGCCAGTTCAAGGTCGAGATTCTCAGCGATCACCACTGCGCCGAAGCTCTTGTAGATTCCTTTCAGCGACAGGATCGCGTTCACACGTCCCCCAGTCATGCTTGCGGCCGCTCAACGAGAGCGGCCGCAGAATGCATTGCGCGGGCGTAGCTAGGCAAGCGGCAGGAGCTTGGACGTTGTCTTGATCTCCGGGAAGTCGCCGGAGTTGACGATGGCGATATCGAGACGGTCGCCCTTCTTTTGCCATTGGCCGGCAACCACCGGGGTCACACAGACGTTCTTCACCGGCTGACCGGTCCATTTCACGTGACCAACGATGGTGTGAACGTCGGTCGCGACGATGGAGGCGAGTATCGCCTTCGGATCCTTCGGATCTTTGGAGCGCTTGAGCACATCGACGACCACTTCACACAGTGCGTGAACGTAGGGGATCGGCTGCGTCCAATGCTTGCCGGTCGCCTTTTCGTAAGTCGCGCCGAGCTCTTTGCTCGAAATGCCCGTCAGACTCGATTTGAAGGGATGGTCCGGCGTCCACCAGACTTCGCTGGTGACGCCAACGCCGCGAGGGCCAAGCGCCGCGACGTCCGACGGGAACAGGAAGGCTTTGCCGAGCGTAATGACCTTCGGCTGGTAGCCCATCTGTGCGCACTGATTGTAGAAGCCGGCAAAGTCCGGGGTGAACAGGTTGCCGCTGACAATCTGCACACCCGCCTTCTTGAAGGCCGTGACTTGCGGCGTGAAGTCATTGCCGAAGGCGGGAAACTGGCCCGGGTCAACGACGGTGAAGCCGGCCTTCTTGATCGCCGGGATGAAAGCATTGTGCCAATCGTTGTCATCCTGCGCGGTGTTGAACAGAGTGCCGACGACTTTGTTGGTGTCCTGGTCCTTCCACAAGCCGATGAAGCAGGACAGAATTTCCTTCAAGCCCCAGAAGAAATGATAGGTGTAGGTGAAGCCTTCCTTCGGCGGATTGCGGCCGTAGTAGTACGATTCCCAGGGATTGTTGGTGGTGATGCACGGCACTTCATTGAGTTCCGCGACATTGGCGGTCGGATTGCAGTTGATTGAACCGGCCGACGCGGTGAGGATGTCCACCTTGTCCTTGAGGATGAGTTCGTTGGCGAGCTCCGCCGTCCGGCTCTCGTCGGTCTGGCTATCCTTGGCAATGAATTCGACCTTGTAGGTTTTGCCGCCGATCTGAAGACCCGGCTCCAGCGCCTTGCGGACACCGTCGAGTGTCCAATCCTGGGCCTCGGCGAAACCGGCCATCGGTCCGGTCTTCGGGCTGATGTGGCCGACCTTGATGACGAGATTGTCCGCCCGCAGCACGGCGGGAGCGAAGACGGCGGTCGAAGCAAATGTTGCTGCGCCAGCCTTCAACACGGTCCGGCGCGACGGGCCGCCCGTAATCAACCTGGAACGGCGAGTTCCTACCGGCGTTTTTTCTTCCATTGCGTTTCCCTCCGTTGATGGCCGCCTGATAAAGTCGGCCTTTGTCTGATTGATTTCCTGATCGCGTATGCTTAAGCGCGGTCCCGCGCGCGCTGCGGCCTTGGCAGTCAAGGCATTGCGGCCTAGCGGCGCGAGCTGGCGGATTCGAAGGCGGCGATTGAGACCGTTCACGACATTCGCGCGCGCCGGCCGCTGCGATGTCCTAACCTCCCATCGAAGGCTAGGAAGCGCGAAAAAATGGGTCCAATTGTTTCTAAAAGAAGGCCCATACCATAATAGTATGGCCCGGTCATCGCCCCCGAACGATCGAGACCTGTGTCACCATGACGTGGAAGCATAAGTTGGCCAGCGAACGGCATTGGACGCTGCAGCGTCGACGGTGAGATTGCGCCCATGAACATCGCCAAAGTCGGCAGAGTTGACCAGACCGGCGCAACCGGCGCCGAGATTCTCGTTGATGCTTTGGCAGCCGAAGGCGTCGACACGATCTTCGGCTTGCCCGGCGTTCAGCTCGACTACATTTTCGACGCGCTCTACGCCCGGCAAGATGCGATCCGCGTCATTCATACGCGGCACGAGCAGGCGACCGCGTACATGGCTTTCGGCTATGCGCAAGTGACTGGGCGTGTCGGTACCTGCCTCGTCGTACCCGGACCGGGCGTTCTCAATGCGACGGCGGCGCTTTCCACCGCGTATGCTTGTAACGCGCCGGTGCTTTGTATCACCGGACAAATTCCCTCCGCTCATATCGGCGGCGGGCTTGGCTTCCTGCACGAGATTCCCAATCAGACCCGTGCGCTGGCATCGGTGTCGAAATGGCAAGGCCAGATCAAATCCGCAGCTGACGCGCCGGCCGTCGTTCGTGAGGCATTTCGGCAATTGAACAGCGGCCGCCGCGGGCCGGTGGTGCTCGAAATTCCGCCCGACATCGCCGCCGCCCGCATCGCGCCGCAACCACGCGCAGCGCCGGCAGCTTCTCTCCTACCGCCTGAACCGGATGCCGATGCCATCGCCCGCGCCGCTGCAATGCTCGCCGCTGCGCGCAATCCGGCGATTTTTGTCGGCAGCGGCGCATTCGGCGCCGAAACCGAACTGCGCGCGCTTGCCGAGATGCTGCAAGCCCCGGTGATCATGAGCGAACACGGCATGGGTGCGCTCGACATCCGCCATCCGCTCGCCCAGACAATGCAAGTCGGCAACGATCTCTGGCCGACGATCGATGTCGCGCTCGCGGTCGGGACGCGGTTTTTTCACCCCATCGTCCATTGGGGTCGCGACGAAAATGTTCGTCTGATCCGGATCGACATCGATGCCGCGCAATCTGTCGCCGCCTGGCCGCCCGACGTCGCCATCGTTGCCGACGCGCGCACGGCACTCGGCGCGCTGGTTGATCGCCTCCGGGCATCAAACGTACGCCGGCCCAATCGGGAGAAAGAATTCGCCCGCATCAAGGCAGAGAAGGAGGAAGCGCTTGGACGGATTCTTGCTCCGCAGCGCGCCTACACCAAGGTCATCCGCGATGCTCTGCCCGAGGATGGCGTTGTTTGTTTCGATGTCACGCAACTTCATTTTTATTCCTGGTGGGGTTATCCGGTTTACCGGCCTCGAACGGTGATTCAGCCCGGATATCAGGGCACGCTCGGCTACGGCTATCCGACTGCGCTTGGCGCCAAGGTCGCTTTGCCGGATCGTCCTGTTGTCTATGTCGGTGGCGATGGCGGTTTCATGTTCAACTGCCAGGAACTCTCTACGGCGATGCGGTTCGGCATCGGCGTAGTGGCAATTGTCTTTAACGACCGCGCCTACGGCAACGTGCGCCGCGGTCAGCGGGAGATGTTCGGCGGACGCCTGATTGCGTCCGATCTTCGCAATCCCGACTTCGAGAAGTTCGTCGGCAGCTTTGGCATGAATTTTTGGAAATGCGACAGCCCGGAAACGCTGGCGCCTGCGCTCGACGCCGCGCTCGCGACCGGGCGGCCGGCGTTCATCGAAGTGACGATCGACGGATTTCCGAATCCGTTCCCGCACATGTTCTTCCGTAAGGTCCGCGGCTGAATGGCTTCGCCGTCACGGCGCGATCCGGCTGCGCTCGGCGGTGCGCTGGCGGAGCTTCGCGCGCGGTTCGGCTCAAGACTGTCGGAAGGCGAAGCCACCCGCATACAGCACGGCAATCAACTTTCGGAAGTGCCGAATGAGCCTCCCGACGCGGTTCTGTTTCCCGAGACTACGGATGAGGTGGCCGACGCGGTCCGCATTTGCGCCGCGCATCGTGTTCCAATCATTCCGTTCGGCGTTGGCTCCTCCTTTGAAGGTCACGTCAACGCGCCGCTCGGCGGCTTGTCGATCGACACCTCGCGTATGAAACGGATCGTCGCCGTTCATGCCGACGACCTCGATTGCGTCGTCGAAGCGGGCGTGACGCGCTCGGAGCTCAACCGTCATCTCCGCGATAGCGGCCTGTTCTTCCCGATCGATCCGGGGGCCGACGCCTCACTCGGTGGCATGGTGGCAACGCGAGCATCGGGCACCAACGCGGTGCGTTACGGCACGATGAAAGACAATGTGCTGGCGCTGACAGTGGTGCTGCCGGACGGCCGCATCACGCGCACCGGCACGCGAGCGAGAAAATCCTCGGCCGGCTACGATCTGACGCGACTCATGGTCGGCTCGGAAGGCACGCTTGCGGTGATCACCGAGATCACGCTCCGCCTTGCCGGCATTCCAGAGGAAATCAGCGGCGGGGTCTGCCCGTTTCCCACGATTGAAGCCGCCTGCGAGGCGGTCATTACGACTATTCAGGCCGGAATTCCGGTCGCGCGCATCGAGCTGATGGACGAGCTTCACGTCCACGCCTGCAACGTCCATTCAAAGTTAAGCCTGCCCGAAACTCCTTTGCTCTTCCTGGAATTTCACGGGTCCGTTGCCGGCGTGGCGGAACAATCGGCTCGTTTCAACGAAATCGCCGCGGAGGCCGGCGGCGGCCCATTCACTTGGGCTACCAAGCCCGAGGAACGCTCGCGTCTTTGGCAAGCGCGGCACAACGCCTATTGGGCGAGCCGTGCACTTCGGCCCACGGCCAAAGGCATCTCGACCGATGTTTGCGTACCGATTTCTCAGCTTGCAATCTGCGTTGCCGAGACCAAAGCCGACATTGCCGCAAGCGGGCTCGTTGCGCCGATCGTCGGGCACGTCGGCGATGGCAACTTTCATGTCATGCCGCTGATTGACTTTGACGACCCGGCCGAAGTCGCGCGCGGCTACGCCTTCATCGACCGGCTGGTGGAAAGGGCGCTCGCTCACGGCGGCACCTCGACCGGCGAGCACGGCATCGGCCAATCAAACCGAAAATACTTGCAGCTCGAATTTGATGATGCAGCGCTTGGGATGATGCGGGCCGTCAAGCAGGCCATCGACCCCGACAACATCATGAACCCGGGCAAATTGCTGCCCGAGCTTTGAGTATCATACCGCGGCGAGGACGCCTCGGTTGAGCTGATCGATGCGCGTCACACCGATCAGCGCCATGGTAACGTCGAGCTCGTTTCTCAGAATCTCAATCGCGCGTTTGACGCCGGCCGCCCTTGCGGCCCCGAGCCCATAGATGTAAGCGCGCCCAACCAGGCAGCCGCGGGCGCCGAGCGCGATCGCGCGTACGATGTCCTGGCCGGAGCGGATGCCGCCATCGAATAGAACTTCGATCGACGACCCGACTTCGTCGGCAATAGCCGGAAGAACTGAAATCGACGATGGCGCGCCGTCGAGCTGGCGGCCGCCGTGATTGGATACCACCAGCGCGGAAGCCCCCGATTTCACGGCGCTGCGTGCATCTTCCACATCGAGAATCCCTTTGACGATCAGCTTTCCGGGCCAAAGGCCGGCGATCCACTCAATGTCGTTCCAGCCGAGCGGCGAATTGAATTGGCTGGCGATCCATTGCGATAAAGCTGCAGTCGTATCGGCGCCACCAACATACCCGGCGAGATTGCCGAGCGTCCTACGCCGGCCGCGCAGAATGCTGAGCGCCCAAGCCGGTTTCGTTGCGATGTCCATGACGGTCCTGATGCGCAGTTTTGGCGGCATGCCCATGCCGTTCCTGATGTCGCGGTGACGTTGGCCGAACACCGGCAAATCGACGGTGACGACCAAGGCGCTGCATCGGGCAGCCGCCGCTCGCTCGACCAGCGAGCGCGTGAAGCCACGATCCTTCATGAAGTGGAGCTGAAACCAGAACGGCTTTGCGACTGCCGCGGCAACATCTTCAATCGAGCAGACGGACATGGTGGGCAGACAATATGGAATTCCCATTTCCTGCGCCGCACGGCAGGCCAGTATCTCACCATCGCCCTGCTGCATTCCGGCCAGACCGACCGGCGCCAATGCGAGCGGTAATGCCACCGGCTCGCCCAGAATTGTTGTGTGCGTAGTGCGGCCTGAGACATCGACCAAAACACGTTGGCGGAGTTTGATACGCTCGAAATCGGCGCGGTTGGCGCGAAGCGTTTCCTCCGCATAGGACCCTCCTTCGACATAGTCGAAGAAGGCACGCGGCACTCTGCGTGCCGCCGCCCGTCGCAGATCCTCGATGCAAGTTGCCGGCTTCATTCGCATTTAGCGATTTAACGCAGCGCCACGAGCTTGGCGCAAATGACTTTTGTTCGCAAATAGACAACGTTTAATGCATGGAAGCGGACGAAATTCCGCGTTAAGGACCGGTCGAGCGATCGGCCCAAACTACGCAGTCAGAATGCTCTTCGCCAACATGCAGTGGGCGCCCTTAGCCGTATTGACGGTTTGCGTCACGTGCAGGTCGGCGGCGAGGCTGCAAAGGGTATAGGCGTCGCTTGGCGACAACCCGCGTAATTCCCCGATCCAGCGGATCATGTCGCGCAGGGCTTGCTTGACGGCATCGTCCAAATCTTCGTCGAAGCCCATCGTAATATAATGTGTCGGTGTCTCCGCCCGCGGCGCGGTCAGGTGCATGTCCTTGCGCACGCTCAGCCGGAAGCGTCCGGACAATGAAGTTTCGACGGCTGTGATGCAGACTTCGCCATCGCCTTGCACTGCATGGCCATCGCCGCACGAGAACATGGCGCCTTCATTGAAGACCGGAAAGAATACGGTGGTGCCGGCCACGAGTTCCTTGTTGTCCATGTTGCCGCCCATGGCGCGAGGGATGACCGACGTGATCCGCCCCCAATTCGGCGGCGGCGCAACGCCCATCACGCCAAAGAACGGGCTCAGCGGAAGCTTGCCGCCCCAAGGCAGTTGTACCGTGTTGGCTTTTTTGTCGAGCGGCAGGATCTGCAGTCTGAAGTCCGGAAAATCCTCCGGAAGCGTTCCTAGCAAGGGGATAATGAGATTGAAGCCCCAGTTCTGCCGTAGCATCACGTCGAGAATATCGACTTGCAGAACGTCGCCGGGGTGCGCGCCCTCGACGTAGACCGGGCCGGTGAGGAAATGCGGCCCCGGCCCGCGCTCGGCGCCAGCGATGATCGGACGATGCTCGGGAAGGATCTCGTAACCCGGTTCGGTCGGCAGAGATGGCGTATCGCCGGAAACGGTCTCGATGACGACCTCGCTGCCCGGCGCGACTTTAATGACGGCTGGCGTCTTGGAGTCGAAGAAACCCAATTTCGCCGTTTGCGGTGTGGCGGCGAGTTTGACGGCTGTGGCGGCATCCATTTTGGCGCTCCCCGATGATAAGACCGTTCGCGCGAAATTAGGCGAGCGATCACCTTCGTCGTTATTTTTTTCGTCCGTTCGCGCCCATGCTCTGCCAATTGCCGGCGCGCTCGAACGCGTCGGCGGCACGATACAGCGTCGATTCCTGCCAGTGTTTGGCAACCAGCATCAGCCCGATCGGCCGATCGCCTTCGCCAAATCCGCACGGGATCGATATCGCCGGATGATGCGTGATGTTGAACGGACAGGTGTTGGTGATCTGCTCCCAACTGTGCTGCATCAGCGCTTCGTACGGCGCGTCCGGCGGCGGAATTTTCGAAGCCATCATCCGCGTCGTCGGCATCAGCAACAGATCGTACGCGGCGAGCGCCTTGTCGTAGGCGGCGCGCAACGGCCGGCGCAGGTTTTGTGCTTTGAAGTAAAAGTAGCCGCGATAGTATTTGTCGTTGTACGCGGCGAGCAGCATGCCGGTTTTCACGGTGTCGGGCAGTTCGTTGGCGCGGTCGTGCATGGCGCCGAGCCGTCCCGCGAGCGAGATCGGATAAACGCCCTGGATGTTCCGCGGCAGCGGGCTCGTGACCATCGCGTGGAGCGTTCCCTCGAGCGCTATCGCCGCCCAGATCGGAATGCCGATCGGATGCCACGGAATGGAAACTTCGCTGACTTTGGCGCCGAGGCCTTCCAGCACCTTGGCCGCGGCGCGCACGCCGGCGTCAACATCGGGATGGGAATCGTATTGTCCGAAACCTTCCTGCACCACGCCGATCTTGAGCCCGGCTATGCCTTGCCCGATCGCCTTGGTGTAAGTGTCAACCTTCAGGCCGGCCTGCCGGGAGTTGTAGCCGTCGGCGCCGGCCATCACTTCAAGGAACAACGCGTTCTCGGCGGCAGTCGCGGTCAACGGCCCGGCGTGATCGATCGTCGGGTCCATGCCCATGATGCCGGTATAGGGAACAAGACCCCAGGTCGGCTTGATGCCGACGACGCCGGAGAGCGATGCCGGAATCCGGATCGAGCCGGCCTGATCGCCGCCGGTCGCCATGTCGACTTCGCCTGCGGCGACCAGAGCGCCGGAGCCGGTCGAAGAGCCGCCGGGGGTGTGGCCCCACGCGCGCGGATTGTGGACGGGTCCGGACGTACTGGTTGCCGCGCCGCCTGAGAAAGAAAAATATTCGCAAACTGATTTGCCGACGATTTCCGCACCGGCATCGAGGAGGCGCGTGACGACGGTCGCGTCGAACTCAGGTACAAAACCCTCCAGCACCGATGACCCATTGGTCAACGGAACGCCGGCGATTGCGTAAGTGTCTTTGATCGCTACTTTCTTACCCGCGAGCCGGCCGCTCGGCGCGCCCTTGATGTGGGTCTTCACGATCCAGGCGCCGTATTTATTCTCGTCGCCTTCCGGCCGATAATAAGCGCCGCGCGGGTGTTTGATCGCCGGCACATCGTCAGGTAGCGCAGCCAGCAAGCGAAACCCGTCCGCGAACGGCCGGATATAATTGATGAAGGAATTGGCGTAGTCGTCCGTCAAATCAAAGCCAAGTCCTTCGCCGAGTTGGCGTACTTGATCCGTCGACGGCAGTTTGAACATCAGATCGCCCCCCTTTTATCAGGAACACAAACGCCGCTTCTGCTTGAAGCGATGTGCACGACACACCAACGCGGCAAATAATGTAGCAATAATGGTGCCACGCAAACCGGGTGAGCCAACAAAACAGCACCGACGCTCAAAATAGATGCGTCGCGCATAACACCGATGCACTATCGCACCACAGGGCCGCCGTTTGTTGAGGTTTGATGACATCGCGAGAGCCGAACTTCAAGCGTTGCGCGAAATTTGCGCAGGAAATGCCGCTGAAGTTCGCGCCGCCGAAAGCTCCAATGATGGCACGGTTTTTGCTCACTTTTTCCCCGCACCACGATACGGGGGAGTAGAGCCATGAACACGACGCGCAGAGCATTCCTGAAGACAACAGCGGCGGCGACGGTGTTCGCGCCTGCTGTGATCCGCGGCGCGTCCGCGGCGGATGAGCCTATTGTGATTGCCAGTATGTACGATCTTTCCGGCGGTCTCGAAGCCGCCGGCAAGCCGATGTACGACGTGCTCAACTTCGCCGTCGAGGAGATCAACGGTTCCGGGGGGTTGCTCGGCCGCCAAATCAAGGTCGTGAGTTTCGATACCCAGACCAACATGCAGCTTTATGCGCAATACGCGCAGGAAGCCGCCTTAAAAAACAAGGTCGCCGTCGTGCACGGCGGCATCACGTCGGCTTCGCGCGAAGTGATCCGGCCGGTGCTCGACAAATACAAGACGCTCTACTTCTACGACATGCCATACGAAGGCGGCGTCTGCGACCGCAACATCTTCATCGACGGCCTGACGCCGGCGCACAACACCGAAGTTCTCGTCAATTATGGGATGAAGAACTGGGGGAAGAAGGTCTATACGCTCGCCGCCGACTACAATTATGGCCAGATCACCTCAGACTGGGTGAAGAAATACGTCAAGGACGGCGGCGGCGAAGTGCTCGGCACGGAATTCTTCCCGCTCGATGCCACGAATTTCGGCAGCACGCTTTCAAAAATTCAGGCGGCCAAGCCGGATTGGATCATGACCGTGCTGGTCGGTGGCGGACCGATCTCGTTTTATCGGCAATTCCACGCCGCAGGCCTGTCCGGAAAGATCCCAATCGCGTCGACGACGTTCGGCGGCGCCAACGATCAGATGGTTCTCACCCCGGATGAGAGCAACGGCATCGTCGTTGCCTACAATTACATCGAAGCGCTCGATAACCCGGTCAACAAAGATTTCCTCAAGCGCTTCCGCGGCAAATACGGCGCCGGTTATCCGCCGATCTCCGACCTGACCATGTCGAGCTATCAGGGCATGCATCTGTGGGCTGCCGGCGTGAAGAAGGCGGGCACGCTCGACCGCGAAAAGGTGATCGAAGCACTCGAAACCGGGATCGGCATCGACGCGCCGAGCGGTAAGGTGACGATCGACCCCGCGACGCATCACTGCATTTTTGACGTGCACCTTTCCGTATTCAAGGACAAGGTCATGAATTTGATCGAAACGTTCCCGCAACGCAAACCCGCCGACACCGCGGCGGTTTGCGATCTGAAGAAAAACCCGCGTGAGGCCAAGCAGTACATCATCAAGGTGAACTGACCGGGAACCTCGTGCGCGGAGCGCTCGTCACTGCAAAACGTGCCGGCGGTGAGCGATCGAATCCTCGATCGCTCGCGCTGGCGCGATCGTGCCGGTTGTGCCTTCGGGAGGGTCTGCGGTGGACCTAGCGATCATCGTTGCGATCGATTTCGTCTATGCCATCGCGACGCTGGCTCTGATCAGCCTGGGGCTTGCCATCGTGTTCGGGATGATGCGGATCATCAATCTGGCGCATGGCGAGTTCATGGTGATGGGCAGCTACAGCGCTTCGGTCGCGGTCCATCACGGCGTCAATATCTGGATCGCGATCCTGATCGTCCCGCCGATCGCGGTCGGCATTATCGGCGCCATCATCGAACGCCTGATCGTGCGGCAACTCTACGGCCGCATGGTCGAGACCATGCTTGCGACCTGGGGCTTGAGCCTGTTTGTGGTCGGCATCCTGACAATGATCTTCGGCGACATCACCGAAGGCGTTCCGACACCGCTGCCGGGCCTCACCATCGGCGCTTATCAAACCAGCGGCTACAGTCTGTTTGTCATCGCTACGTCGATTGCGACTATGGCGGGAGTTTACATTATTCTTCGATCGAGCCGGCTCGGGCTGCTCGCGCGCGGCACCATGCAGAACGCGGATATGGCGGCGGCGCTCGGCACCGACACCTCGCGCATCTATGCGGTGACATTCACTTTCGGCGCCGCGCTTGCCGGCTTCGCCGGCGGCGTGCTCGCTCCCGTCTCAGGCGTGTTTCCGACCATCGGCGGCTCGTATATCGGCCGCGCCTTCATTACGGTGATCGGCGGCGGCGCGGCCCCGCTCATTGGCACCGCGTCGGCGTCAATCCTGTTCGGCACCATCAATCAGATAGCCACATTCCTGTCCAATCCGGTCTACGGCGAAGTCGCATTGCTGCTCGCTGCGATCGTTCTTATTCGAGCGCTGCCTCAGGGCATTACCGGCCGCTACTTTCGAGGCAGCCTATGATCGGGGTATTGCGATCGAATTGGCGTCTCGTTGCTGTTGGCGTCGTTGGGCTTGCGCTCACGATTGCGCTGCCGCTTTTGCTCGACACTTATTCGCTGCTGCAGATCACGCTTTACGCGATCTTCGGTATCCTCGCGCTGAGCCTCGCCTTCATCTGGGGTTACGGCGGAATTCTCTGCTTCGGCCACTCGGCCTTCTTCGGCCTCGGCGCGTACGCCTATGCGGTCGCCGTCATCAATATTGGAGAAAGTACCGGCCCGGTTTTAATCGCGATTGCATTGCCGGCTGCGTTGGCGGCGGCACTTGGGTATTTCATGTTCTACTCGCGTATCAGCGACGTTTATGTCGGAGTGATCACACTGACGGTCACTCTCATCTTTTACAACGTCATCAATTCTACCGCCGGGCCGAAATATCATATCGGCGACGCGCTGCTTGGCGGCTTCAACGGCATGCCGAACGTGCCATCGCTCAATATCCCGTTCCTGCCGGATTACACGCTTGAGCCGCAGGATATGTTCGTGTTGTCGATGGTTCTCCTGCTCGTGGTCTATTTCGGCTTGCACGCTTTGCTGGCGACGCGGTTCGGACGTGTCCTTGTCGCTGTGCGCGAGAATGAACGCCGCGTCGAGTTTCTGGGCTACGACGCGCGCTTGCACAAGCTGGTGGCGTTTTCGATCGGCGGCGCGCTCGCGGGCCTCGCCGGATGCCTGTTCGTGTCATGGGGAAATTACGTCAGCCCGACCGTGTTCAGCGTCGTGCAATCGGCGCAGATCATCATCTGGCTCATGGTCGGCGGCTCCGGCACGCTGCTCGGCCCGGTGTTTGGTGCACTGGCGATTTCGTGGGCGACGGTCGAAATCGGCACCCAGCAGCTCGTCAATGCGAACGTCGTGCTGGGCGCCATCCTGCTGATCTTCGTGCTGCTGGTTCCAAAGGGCGTGGCACCGGTGATCAGCGAGCGACTGGTGCCGTGGTTGTTGGCGCTCCGCCATCCACCCGCTGCGCAACCTGATCTGCCGCAGGGACGCCGCGCATGAATCCGCCGCTGATCGAGACGCGGGGCTTGAGCAAGCACTTCGGCGGTGTTCAGGCGGTTCGCACCATTGACTTCGCGCTGGCCGAAGGGGAGTTGCGGTGCCTGATCGGACCGAACGGCGCCGGCAAAAGCACGTTCTTCAAGCTCCTGACCGGCGAGATCAAGCCGACCAGCGGATCGGTGCTGTTTCGCGGCAAGGACATCACCACTCTGGAGGCGCACGAAATCGCGCGGCTTGGCATCGGCATCAAGACGCAGGTGCCGAGCGTATTCAACGGCCTTTCGGTACGCGAAAATCTCTGGATCGCGGCAGCCAGACATCAGAAAGGCAAAGCGATCACACATGCGGTGGACGCGAAGGTCGAACGACTGTCGCTCGGTCGCTTTATTGACAAGCCGGTCGGCCAGCTCGCCCACGGGCAACGCCAGTGGGTCGAGCTCGGCGTGGTCCTGTGCGGAGACCCCGGGCTTATCCTCCTGGATGAACCGGCCGCCGGAATGACCGAGGAGGAGCGCGGGCGGACCGCCGAACTTATCCGCGAGATAAACCAGGACCACCCGATGATCGTCGTGGAGCACGATATGTCCTTCATCCGGATGATCGCCCGGCGCATCACGGTATTCGATCGCGGCAGCATCCTGATGGAAGGCGACGTAGCGCAAGTCTTTGGCAACCAGGCGGTCCGCGACGTTTATCTCGGCAAGCAGGTCGCCGCCTGATGCTTGAAGTCCACGATCTCCACGCCGGCTACGGCCGCATTCCAGTTTTGTCCGGGATCAATTTTACGGTCGGTGAGCACGAGGTGATCGGCGTGCTCGGTCACAACGGCATGGGCAAAACGACACTGTTGAAGACGCTGATCGGCCAGGTTCCGCTCACCGGCGGCAAAATACGTTTTGCAGGTTCGGACATCAGCCATAGCCCATCGTTCCGCCGCGCGCGCGCCGGCATAGGCTACGTGCCGCAAGGCCGTCAGATCTTCCCGAGCCTGTCCGTCTACGAGAACCTGCGCATGGGCTTTGTCGAAAATGGCATCGACTCCGAGGAAAACATCATCAAGGACGTGCTGGCGCGGTTCCCGCGGCTCGATCCGATCATCGATCGCATCGGTAGCGCGCTGTCCGGCGGCGAGCAGCAGATCCTGGCTTTGGCGCGGTGCCTGTGCGGCAGTCCAAAGCTTTTGCTGCTCGACGAGCCGACCGAGGGAATTCAACCTTCGATCGTGGAAGAAATTCTCGACATCCTGATCGGGCTGCACCGCTATAACGGCCTCGCGATCATCGTCGTCGAGCAAAGTCTCGATTTCATCCGCCGCCTCTCAGAGCGGGTTCTCCTGATCGAAAGAGGCACGATTACGGGAGAAGTCTTGCCCGCGGCTTTGGGCCATTCGAAGGAGCTCGGCAGCTATATCGCTGCGGAATGACGAAATTATTCGAGACCGGGTAAGCTCAGCACCGAAGCGTGACATAATCGGGGTTTTAGCGGTCAACCAAAGGCGCGGGCCGCGCGCGTTGATGATGGAGGTGGATCATGCACAAGATCGAAATGTCTCCTGAAGTGCTCGAGCGCATCAAGGGACTGCGCAACTCGTTCCATATATTCGACAAGCTCGACCCGGCACGGACGGCGCACATCGTCGTCGACCTGCAGAACGGATTCATGGAGCCGGGAGCCATTGTTGAGCTTCCGGTTGCGCGCGACATCGTCCCCAACGTCAATGACATCTGCAAGGCGGTGCGCGCCGCCGGCGGCATCAACGTCTTTATCCGCTTCCTGATCGACGAAGAGGCGCAAACCAGCTGGTCGAGCTATTTCGCGGATTTTGCCTCGCCGGAACGCCGCGAAGCCATGATCGAAACCTTCGGTAGGGATTGCCACGGCTTCGCGCTTTGGCCGGATCTCGACGTAAAGCCGGACGATCTCATCGTCGACAAGACGCGCTTCGGCGCGTTTGTGCCCGGCTCTTCGCAGCTGCACGAAATCCTGCAGGCGCGTGGCATCGACACGCTGATCATTACCGGGACCGCGACCAATGTGTGTTGTGAATCGACCGCGCGCGACGCGATGCAAATGAACTACAAGGTCATCTTTGTTGCCGACGGCAACGCCGCGCGGACCGACGCGGAGCACAACGCCACACTCGACAACATGGTGGTGCGGTTCGCCGACGTGATGACGACCGCGGAACTGGTGGGATTCCTCGACAAGGCAGCCGCCATGCGCCAGGCGGCGGAATAACGCCGAACCGCAGCAGAAGCCGCCGGTCCGAAACGCGCCGGTTTCGCCGTCTTTCGTCAGTAGAAAGGGAACACGCGTGTCATCCAAGCCCAAGGTCAAGATCGCCCACCTCGCAGGCCCAACGGCGACCATCCAGAACTCGCCGCCGCTGGTCACATCCAACAAGGCGCGCAAGAAATACGGCCTGCCGCCGCGGACGAACCCCGACGGCAGCGACCAGCGTTTCGACACTCTGCGTGCCCAGCGCCTCGCCGCGCCGGCGACGGTGTATGTGGAACGCTTCTCGGCGCATCCGCTCGAAGCAGACGCCGCCGAACTTTATGGTCCACCCGACGGATATCTCGACGCCAAAGGCGTATTTCACAAGGAGCGCTCGAGCCCGCAAGACAAGGCGGTCTTCGAGATCGAGATCCGTCCCGAGGACGGCGTCTATCCGCTGCCATACATGGCGCGGCAGGCAAATGGTCAGGCATGGGAGGAGGAATGCGTCGTGCCGGGTGCGCCGGCCGAGCAGGCCCGCCAAGGCTTTTATCCTGATGGATCGCGGAGCTTCGAAGAGATCGACCGCCTGTCGGTCGGCGCGGCGGGCGTCGGCAATCTGATCTCTTCTTTTGCCGACGTTGATTTCTATCGGATGATGCCGACCGGCGGATACACCAAGGGCCTGCCGGCGGCGCTTCGCACCGATGTTGGCGAGGGCGACATCCCGCCGGAGACCCGCAGCAAGGACTTCTTCGCCTACAAGCCGTTTCATCTCGGTGAGTCACCGCCGCGGCCGAGCTTGGCGCGCCTGACCAATGCGGCGCGGCGGATTCTCGCGACCGGAAAATACCAGGGCGCCATTTTTACCCAAGGCAGTCCGCAGGTCGAAGAGACGGCGTATTGGCTTAATCTGTTGCTGGATACGACCGTGCCGATCTGCGGCAACTCGGCCCAACGGCCGCATGGCGAGATCAGCAATGACGGACCGAAGAACCTGACCGATTCGGTCGAATACATCGCGTCGCGGGTCTGGGCCGATGAGCACGGCCGCAACCGCGCCGGGGTCATCGTGCTGCAGGAACAACAAATCTTCGCCGCCCGCGAAGTCATGAAAGTCGACGCGCGGCCCGGCGGTTACGTGGCAACCGGCGGCCATGGCGGCATTCTGGGCGGTATGGGTTATCACGGCGCAGCCGTGCTCCATTACGTACCGGCCTTGAAGCATACCTATCTGTCGGACGTGAACCTGAGCAAGATACCGTCCGCGGTCCTGGTCGCGCGCTCTGCCGGAGGCCGCATCGAGCGCGCCGAAACCAAGATCAGGGACGCCACCGGGGATTTGTTTGAAGGCGCGATCCCGTCGGTCGCGATCGTGAAGGATGGCGGCTATTTCGCCGAAGAATATTTCGACGATCCGTCGGTGACGGCCGACCTCGAGGCGCTGGTCGCGCGGAAGCTCGCCAACAACAGGCTCGCGGGCTTTGTCGCCGAGGGCCTGACGCCGTACGGCGTAATGACCTCGTCGGTCCGGCAGGACGTCCTGCAAAAAGCGGTCTACAGCGGCTTGCCGGTCGCCCGGGTCGGCCGCGGCAGTCCCGAAGGCTTTGCCGATCCGCACGACTATTTCATCGCGGGCTCGAACCTCACGTCGACCAAAGCGCGCATGCTGCTCATGGCCTGCCTGTTGAAGCTTGGCAGCCTGCCGCCGGCGAAAGACCCGACCAAGCCGACCGCCGACGAACTTGCCGCTATCAGGAAGGCGGTGGCTGAATATCAGGCGATTTTCAACACGCACTGACCAACTGTAGGAGTAGGGCCGCCGGTTGGAGGCGGTCGAGACTGGCGGCGGCGTTCGCGGCCGCGCCAGTCAGCATCGAAATCCAGCCATCCCGCTTTTTGATGCTTGAACTATCAGAGAACCGCTGATTTATTGCTGAAGACTGATTTGCTGCGGCAGGTCTTCGGATGGGTGCCCAAGCTGAACAAAGACGCGATCAAGCGGGGTTTCCAGAAACCACGGAAACGCGGTTGAAAGACGTTTTTGAGGCTTATGAGAAATTAGAAAAAGAACTGCGACAGCACATCGAGCAACTGCGCCTCGCGGGATGGTTGGAAGCCGGAGGCAAAGGCGAGCTAGCTGCCGATCCGGCGGCGTATGAGCCTGCCGAATATAACGAAGACACCATCGATGCGCGCTATATGTTGCGGTAACGCGGTACGGAGTGTGCCACCAAAATACTTTGACGCACTAGCGCGCAACAGCATCAGCGTCTAAAAATCATTCAATGCCGGGCAATCGGCCCTTGGTCTTCATCTCGACATTGACCCGGAAGGTCTGAACGGCAAGACGCCGGGCGCCGGAAAAGAATTACAGATATTTAGCCTTAAGGTCGACGGTGGTTTCGGTGCCGATGCGGTCGTAGTTGGCGGCGATCCATTTGTCGGCGCGTTCGCGGCCGATCTCAAAGAGGTGCATCAGAAATTTCCACTCGGCGTTCATCTTGCTGGAGCCGGACAATTCGCGAATAACGTCCTCGGCCTCGATCAAGTGAATGAACATGCGCTTGCCGCCGGTCAGCTTGCCTTCGTCGATCATCTGCGTGACGAAAGCCACCGCGCGCATTTCGCGCATCAGCGATGAATTGAAGCTGATCTCCTGCATGCGATTAAGGATGGCGCGGGAATTCGTCGGCAGTTCGGGTCGCTCCGTCGGCGTGAGGTGAACGAGAAGGACATCGGCCGTCTCGCATCCGTAGATCACCGGAAAAATCGCCGGATTGCCCATGAAGCCACCGTCCCAGTAGGCCTCACCGTCGATCATCGGTGCGCGCATCATGAACGGCAGGCATGCCGAAGCGAGAACATGGTCGGCGGTGATTTCCTTGTTTGGGAAAACCGCGACCTTTCCGGTGCGCACGTTGGTCGCGCTGAGAAATAGCTTCACCACCCGTTGCTGGCGCACCCGGTCGAAGTTGACGACCTCGTCGAGGAGGTCGCGCATCGGATTGGCATCCGTCGGATTGAGCTGATAGGGCGACATGAACCGGCTGATCATGTCCACCATCACATAGCCTGGGGAATTTTCGAGGCCGAAGGTCGGATTAAACTTATCAAGGAAGGACGGTGCAATGATGCTCGCGGATGTCGTAGCGGACATCTTCTTCCAGAACGTATGCATGATTTGCCTGGCGCCTTCGCGGCCACCCGCGGCCAACCCGTCGGCCAGCAAAACGGCGTTGACGCCGCCGGCGCTCGTTGCGGTGACGCCGTCGAAAGCGATACGCTCGTCTTCGAGCAACCTATCAAGCACCCCCCAAGTAAAGGCGCCATGGCTGCCGCCGCCCTGGAGTGCGAGGTTGATCATCTTCTGCCCGGCCATAGGCACGCTCGCCTGGATATCGGCGGACTTGGGCTGCGCAGTCATGGTTTCCCCCTAGTGGGCGCCGCTGCGGTCATTTTCAATCAGATGCCTTCCCCAATTGGCTGTTTACGACCGGCCAATGAGCTTTCCGCCTTCATCATAGCGGCGGGGGCAAATGCCTCGGCCGCCTGCGCCCTGCTGATGACAGTATGATATGGAGTACCACCGCACCACGTCAAACCTACATTTTGCTGGAAATGAGCAAACGGGCTCAAATTCCGGCGATTCGACTATCGTTTTTCACACCCCATCAAATAACCGGTCGGCTGAAACTTCGTAATTCAGCGGGTATGTCGGGGCCCGGACTGAGGCCGGCTTGGAGCGCCTGATATTCTCATCACATGATCGGTACCATCGACTCGGCCGCCGTTCGCCGCGGCGCGATCTTTCTGGTGAATATCGGTGTTCCGCTTCTGGTCGGCGCCAGCACCGGCCAATCCCAGGCGGCGCTGGCGGCGGTGATCGTCGCCGTGGCCGATGCGCCATTCGCCGAACCGAAAGGGACGCTCGCAGTCGAATCGGGATGACGGGTCGGATTGACCGCCTGTGTGCATCGCCGGGCGCAGCATTGCCCGGCCGTAAATTCAGTGGTTACTGATGCCGGCATGCCGACACGCATCACCATCCGCCGCCCTGACGACTGGCATCTTCACGTTCGCGACGGCGAAATGCTCAAAGCAGTCCTGCCGTATACTGCAAGGGAGTTTGGCCGGGCGATTTTGATGCCGAACCTGGTGCCTCCGGTCCGCACCCGGGAGGAAGGAATAGCCTATCGCGAACGCGTCATGGCGGCTCTGCCGGCAGGATCGCAATTTACGCCGCTGATGACCTGTTATCTCACCGACGAGAGCGATCCCGATGACGTCGAACGTGGTTTTCGCGAAGCTGTCTTCACCGGCGTAAAGCTTTATCCGGCGAACGCGACCACGAATTCCGCGGCGGGCGTTACCGATTACCGAAATATCACGCGTGTGCTGGAGCGCATGGAGAAGGTCGGTATGCCGTTCCTCATGCACGGCGAAGAAGTCGGTCCAGACATCGATATTTTCGACCGCGAAGCCGCGTTCATCGATCGCCGGCTGTCGAAATGGGTCAAGGAATTTCCCGGTTTGCGTATGACGATGGAGCATCTCTCGTCGAAGGATGCCGTTGATTTTGTCGCGAGTGCCGCTCCGCAGGTCGGCGGCACGATCACACCCTATCATCTGAACCTCACCCGCACCGACTGGCTCGGCGCGGGACTAAAGCCGATGATGTATGCGATGCCGGTGATCAAAACTGCGAACGACCGCGCCGCGTTGCGCAAAGCCGCGACCTCCGGCGCCGCCTGCTACTTCCTCGGCACCGATTCCGCGCCGCATCCATTTGCACGGAAGGTTGCAGTGAACGGCGTGCCCGGCATCTTCAATGCGCCGGTGGCGCTTTCGACCTACGCCAAAGTGTTTGAGGAGGAGGGCGCACTCGACAAACTCGAGGCCTTTGCCTCGCTAAACGGACCGAAGCATTATCGCTTGCCCCCGAACGAGGATAAGATCGTACTCGAAAAGTCAGCCTGGACTGCGCCGGTCGAAGTCAAAGTGGCGGGTCCTGATGAGCGGACGCTGCTTTACCGCGGCGGCGAAACGATCGAGTGGAAAGTGGTCGGATAGACTGCCTCCCAAAGCGGGTAGCGACGCGGCACTATGAAGAGAAGGTAATGACAGGGTTTGCCGACAAAAATGTTATCGCCGAGCTGACGGCGAAGATGCTCATCGAGGTGGAAGCGGTCCGCTTCATGACCGACAAGCCGTTTATCTTCACCTCCGGTTGGGCGAGCCCGGTCTACACCGATTGCCGGCGGCTCATTTCCTTTCCGCGGGTGCGGCAGACGCTGATTGATTTCGGCGTGGCGACGATTGAACGCGAAGTCGGTTTCGAGCAATTTGATTCGGTGGCAGGCGGCGAAACAGCCGGCATTCCGTTTGCCGCCTGGATGGCCGACCGTCTGATGCTGCCGATGCAATATGTGCGCAAGAAGCCGAAGGGCTTTGGCCGTAACGCACAGATCGAGGGGCATCTTGAGGCCGGCGACCGCGTGCTGCTGGTCGAGGATATGACCAGCGATGGCCGCAGCAAGGTCAATTTCTGCAAGGCGCTGCGCGCGGCTGGCGCGAGCGTCGACCACTGCTTCGTCGTGTTCTTTTACGACATCTTTCCCGACGGCAAGAAAATCTTGAGCGATCTCGGCGTCACGCTCCATTACCTCGCGACCTGGTGGGACGTGCTGGAGGCGGCGAAGAAAAGCGGCCAATTCGACAAGGCCAAGCTGAAGGAAGCCGAGAAGTTCATGAAAGATCCCGGTGGGTGGTCGAAGGCGCATGGTGGCGTCGCCCAAGCCGCGGAATAGCTCGCGAAGCCTGCGCGGTCGATACCTGCCTTGTGTCGGACACGGGGATTTTGCCATCCTTGCGGCATCGAAGGGTTATGGCCGGAACAAGTCTGGCCATGACGGACACAAATAAATGCCCGATCAAATCGCCGATGTAATTGTTGTCGGCGCTGGCAACGCCGCCTTTTGCGCTGCGCTCGCCGCACAAGAGCGCGGCGCAAAGGTGTTGATGCTGGAAGCCGCGCCGGAAGACGAGGCTGGCGGCAACAGCCGCTTTACCGCTGGCTCAATCCGGGTGGTCTATAGTGGCACGGACGATATCAAGACCCTCGTGCCTGATCTCACGCCGGCGGAGATCGAAAGCACCGATTTTGGCACCTACACCGCCGATGAGTTCTTCGACGATATGGCCCGAGTTACACAACATCGCGCCGATCCCGATCTTGTTGAATTGTTGGTGACGCGCAGCTTCGACACGCTCAACTGGATGCGTGAGAAGGGTGTGCGCTTGATCCCGATCTACGGCCGCCAGGCATTCAAAGTCGGCGGCAGGTTCAAGTTCTGGGGCGGACTGACGGTGGAGGCGGTTGGCGGCGGGCCGGGCCTTGTCGCCATGCTCACCGCCGCTGCACGGCAACGCGGCATCGAGATTCGCTACCGGACGCGCGCGCTTGATTTGCTCTGCGACGGCAATCGCGTCGAAGGTGTGCGGGTACGCAGCGATGGCGCCGCGCAAGACCTGCGCGCCAAGGCGGTGGTGCTCGCCTGCGGCGGCTTCGAAGCCAATGCTGAGTGGCGCACGCGTTATCTGGGGCCAGGGTGGGATCTCGCCAAGGTCCGCGGCTCGCGCTTCAACACTGGCGACGGCATTCGTATGGCGCTCGCCATCGGCGCTAGTCCGCGCGGCAACTGGTCCGGCTGTCATGCCGTGCAGTGGGAGATGAACGCGCCGGAATTTGGCGATCTTGCGGTCGGCGATCAATTTCAGAAGCATTCCTATCCGTTTGGTATCCTGATCAACGCGACCGGGCAGCGCTTTGTCGACGAGGGCGCAGATTTCCGCAACTACACCTACGCCAAATACGGCCGCGTGGTGCTGGAGCAGCCCGGCCAGTTCGCCTGGCAAGTTTTTGACCAGAAAGTGAAGCACCTGCTTCGCGACGAATACAAAATCCGACAAATCACCAAAGTAGCAGCGAATACCATCGAAGAGCTTGCGCAGAAACTCGAAGGCGTGAACGCAGCCGCCTTTGTTCGCACGATTCGAGAGTGGAACGCGGCGGTGCAGGCCGGCGTCCCGTTCAATCCGAACCTCAAGGATGGACGCGGCACGCAGGGCCTTGCGGTCAACAAAAGCAATTGGGCAAACACCATCGACGCGCCGCCTTTCGAAGCCTATGCGGTCACTTGCGGCGTCACCTTCACTTTCGGAGGGTTACGCATCAACAACGATGGTGCGGTGCTCAATACCGACTACCAGCCGGTTCGCGGTCTTTACGCCGCGGGCGAACTTGTCGGCGGCCTGTTCTATTTCAACTATCCGGGCGGCACCGGGCTGATGTCGGGCGCGGTATTCGGCAAAATTGCCGGCGCCTCGGCCGCGAGCGCAGGCGTACTTCGATGAGCAGTCCTTGGCCGACCGAACTGCGCTTGAACAAGGACCGCAAAACTCTTGCGGTCAAGTTCGACGGCGGCGAGAGCTTCGAACTGCCCGCCGAATATTTACGCGTCCGCAGTCCAAGCGCCGAAGTGCAGGGCCATTCGCCCGCCGAGCGCCGCGTTGTCCCCGGGAAGCGTGATGTGCAGATTCTGGAGGTGCATCCGGTAGGCAATTACGCGGTGCGACTGATATTCGACGATCTGCACTCAACCGGAATTTTCACCTGGGACTATCTTTTTGAACTCGGACACAACCGGGAAAATTATTGGCGCGAGTATCTCGGAGAGCTGAAAGATAAAAAGCTCTCGCGCGATCCGGCGGCGCGGTGAATTTAAAGCCGCGTTGCATTCACTTTTAGCAAATCTGTGCGCAGCTATGAAAGCTTAGCTTCAAACCATACATGTAAGCACCTAATACTCGCGCCGAAGCACGGTGCGTGCCGCGTTAGCTTTGTTAAAGGGGTTTTGTCATGCGCAATCTCTTTTGGACTTTCCTCGCCAATGAGCGGGGCGCTACCGCGATTGAATACGGCCTGTTGGCGGCCGGGATTGCGGGCGCTATCATTGCAATTGTCTTTGGTGTTGGCACTAATCTCACGGCGACGTTTTCGACCGTCTCAAGTTCTCTGAACTAACGGCCCTCCGAACTGGCGGCTCTCTGAACCGTCTTGGCGGATCGCTCTCCACAGGCCTTGCCGTTCGTAACGATCGGTCAACCTCGGTCCTGCATCATCGCGGCAGTGTCGGGGAGGGGCGTATGATGGGACGCCTTCCGGCATCAGGACGGCCTCGGTCCCTCTCCCTCGGGGCCGCGGCCGTCCGTTTTTAGCGTCACGCAGATTTTCTCACTCATTTTCTGGCAATCGAGTTCGATTTGCGGACCGTGCTGCAACGGCCCGCATTTGCTACGATTTTACCGCCTATGGTTGACAAAGTGTTGCTAGAGTTAAGTGACAGCCCAGGCAGTCGCGCTGGCGCCTCCGGAACCGGTCAATTAGCATCGCAGCGTCGAGCCGTGGTGTAACGCCACCAAACGGAGGGAGGAAATCTATGAAGACTTACGTGTGGACCGCGCCGGTGCTGGCTGCCGCATTGATGGCTGGCAGTGCAGCGATAGCGCAGCAGAACCCGATGGACGTCGTGCCTGAGAAGATGCCCTTTAACACGCCCTATGGCACCCCGATTTCATTAGAAAAAGCGCAAGCCGCGGTTGGAGCGGCGGTCGCCGAGGCCAACAAGCGCGGCTGGCAGCTGAATGTTGCGGTCGTGGATTCCGGCGGCAACCTGGTCACCTTTGCACGCATGAATGGCGCACAGCTCGCGTCCATAGCCATTTCCGAACACAAGGCGCGCGCGGCAGCAAAATATCGCCGACCGACCAGGGCTTTCGAAGAGGGAGTGCAAAAAGGCGCCCAATATCTCGTGACGCTTGACGATGTGATCGCTTCGCGCGGCGGCATTCCGCTGATCGAGGACGGCAAAATCGTCGGCGCCATCGGCTGCTCGGGCGCAACCGGATCGCAGGACGAGGTAGTGTGCACAGCCGGCGCGGCCACGATCAACAAGTAATTGCGGGGTGCGATCCCTCCCTTTCCGGTTTGGGATGGGAGGGCCGTGCGCCCGAAACGGCCATCGCTCTGCCAGCACCTCCGGCCGAGCTCTCTTGGGTTTCTCTTCAGCTTTCTTGTGGGGTTACAGAAATGAAACGGCTGGGGTTACGGAAATGAAGCGGCGTGAATTCATGGTACTCGTCGCCGGCGCATCGGCTTGGCTGTTGCCCTGGACGCGTCCGGCGCGTGCGCAAGATCCGGCGCAAGCCGATCAGTCGGCGGCCGGCCAGATCGGTCAGGTGGATACGCTGCAAGGCAGCGCGACCGTCATCCACGCCAAGACCACGACGCCGGTTGCGCTGCGGATCAATGATCCGATTTTCAAGAACGATACGCTGGCGACCGCAGCAAACTCGACGCTTGGCGTTACTTTCGACGACCAGACGACATTCAGCTTGTCCGCGAACACGCGGATCGTCGTCAACGAGTTCGTCTATGCAGAGGGTGGAGCTGCCAATGCCGCGGTCTTCAATGTTGCGGCTGGTACTGCCGCGTTCGTCGCCGCCCTGGTCGCCAAGACCGGCACTATGAAAATCACCACGCCGGTCGCCACGCTCGGCATCCGCGGCACGACTGGTGTGATCGACGTGCCCGAACAAGGTGCAACAGGTTCCGGCGGCGCCGCCGATGAGCCGAGGGTCAAGCTCTATGCCGACGCTGACGGATATGTCGGACAGATTGAGGTGTTCAATCCGCAAGGCGCGAACCTCGGTACGCTGACGCAGGGCGCAAGTGCGTTTGCATTTCGGCCGGGGGCCGGCGGACGATTGGAGGCGGTGCCGTATCAGATTCCGCCCCAAGAGGCGGCACGCGACCGCGGCGTGCTGCGACGCCTGTTCGCCGCGCACAATATCGGCCGTCGCAAGGCGATCGAACGGCAGCGCAGGATGCATCAGCAGCGAAATAATCCGCGTCGACCGGGCCCGCCGCACGATCGAAGACCGCACCCGTCCGGACCGGGTCGTGGGCGCAACCAGCGAAACTAGCCGCGTCCGCAATCCGGCCGTTTTGTTTGGTATGAAGGCGGCTGGCAAAATAGCGAATCGCGCTCACGATGATGTTTCTCCGGAACAGCCGTTGCGCCGGCTTGCTGGCGGCGTTGGCCCTTTTCTGGCCGGCGGGGCTTTCGGCCCAATCAGCCGAAACGCCTGGACTGTCGATGCCGGCGACTGCCGACACCATGGCGCAATACCGCCGGGCCTTGGCGGATTACCAAAGTGCTCGTGCGGCCTACAACGCAGTAGCCGAGGCGTATTGGCGATCGATTTCAGAAAAGCGTCATTCACGGAGCGCAAAACGCGCGAACCACGCGCAGATTTCGCTCGACGACTACGTGCTGACGCAGCCGCCCGTCTACACCGGCCCGCCAAAGCCGCATGACCCGTCAAAACCGGACGAGGCGCCGCCGCCACCGCCTTATGTGCCGGTCGTGGCGGATTTTCTCGACGCTGCGCGGCGCGAGTTCAAATTTGTCCCGCGGATGCCGCAAAGCGAAAGTGAGTTCAAACGGGCTTACGCCCGAACCGCATTCGAGGCCGGGCTGACCCGTGAGCAGATCGTCCGTATCTACGGCTTCGAAGCCGGCGGAAACGGCGGCTACGATGTTGAGGCCGGGCTTGAGTACAACAAGCAGGCCAGGGCGATCACCACAGCGTTGGGTTATAACCAGCTCCTGTCCACCAACACCGTCGAGATCATGGCCGAGAGCGGCGGCCGCTTTATCCGAAACCTGGCGATGCGCGCCGCCAACGCGCCGGAAGGCGGGAAGCGGGCATTGGAAGACAAGATCGCGGTCCTGCGCAAAATGGTCAGCTTCGCCACCAGCGTTCCGGACGATTGGAACCAGCACGAAGTCCTGGCGAATACGCCGAAGGGGCTCGCGGTTCACGCGATGAATTTGGACGTGGACGTCGGACCGCTGCTGCAAACCCAGAAGCTGCTCGATTCCATCGAATTCGCGCGCCGCAAAGGCTTAAGTCGAACCCTCAGTGCTGCCGAGCTGGAAATGATGAATCTGACCGGTGACGGCAACGGCTTCGATATGATTACGATGCCGTTTTCGTGGCGCGACCAAGTGCCAACTTCAAACTTCTTTCAGCGCAGCGGCTATCAGGACAATCCGGTCGCGCGGCGCAACAATGTCGTCGGCAAGCTTCTCGCCGTGACTGACGCGCGCATGGATGAAGAAACCAGGAAGCAAGGTGCAAGGGAGCTCGCGGCGACACTGCGGTGATTTTTTTAGACTCAAGCAACGTCGAACTAAGCACGCTTGGCATTGAAGTCGCGCCACGTGAGATTCGGTGAGCCGAGGATATCGCCTCCGTCTTCTATGCTCTGAATGATCACGCGGAAGCGCTGTGTGCTGGCGCGCGCCGATGAGGTGATCGAATGAACGAGCCGATGTCGCGACGTGGCCATGCGCGTTCTAATGCTGGATGCTGCCAACGCTGTAGACTGGCAAGACCGTTGCAAACATCGCCGCCATCGCGGAGGAAGTCGCCAATTCGGTCGATCGGCAGACGGTCGCGACCGACGGCATTGCCGAAAGCGCCAATCGCGCCGCTGGCAGTGCCAATGCGGTGGCTGAGGCGCTTAAGATCGTGGCTGACGCGATCCAGCAAACCCAGACTGATGCGGCGGCGGTGCTCGATTTGTCGAGCAAGCTGACCGACCGCACAGGCGATCTTGAGGCCGGCATGAACAATCTGTTCAGCGCCGCTAAGCACCATATCGACGGTGTTCAGGACTTCATCGTCCTCAAGTAGCGGACTTCATCGCAGTTTCCCAATTCACCACTCTGCGCCATGATCAGCGACAGCCCAATCCGCCTACTCCCCAATCGGCAGCTCTGCGGCTCACTTCACGATGGCGGACAGCGGAAAGCATGGAGTGCGCTGACGTATCGGGTACCAGCGCTCGCTCCGCACCGTCTTTCCAAAGTTTAGTATATGATGTTAATGAGTCGGACCGGTGGCGATCCACAGCCTTCTGAAATCGAGCTTGCGAGACATCGATAAGGGGTTGCAGCCGATCCATTGCCGACGACAAAAACCCGAATATTCCTCTTTTGTCCCAGCAAACAAGGGAGGAATGACCTCTTCCCGCCAGGTCGATCCTGACTGGGTGCCAGGGCAGCATCCAAAAGGCTCTGCGCAACGGGCCTCTTGACCGCTTCATCGAATTTAGTTTTAATGTTTAGTAATAAGCAAACGGAACATCGCGCCTGGAGGCAACGACAAGGAGAGGAACGGCGGCCAAACTGCGCTCGTCCGCAACCTCATCCTTTAACCAAACGCCTTCAGCCCGATCAGGGCTTCGATGCTTGAATCGTATCCGGCCGAGGGCGCTCCGGAACGATTGTTCAAGAGAGGAACGCACATGCGAAAATCCGACACGAGATGTTCGAAGTGGGTTGGCGGCGCGCTCGCCCTCATCGCCGGCGTGGCATTGACCGGACTTGCCAGTCAGCCGGCCGCAGCCCAGGGCAAGCACCTGACCCTGTGCTGGGCTGCTTGGGATCCGGCAAACGCACTCGTCGAACTGGGCAAGGACTTCACCAAGGAGTCCGGCATCGAGATGAAATACGAGTTCGTCCCATGGACGAGCTACGCCGACCGCTTCCTCAACGAGCTTAATTCGCACGGCAAACTGTGCGACCTGATCATCGGCGACAGCCAATGGATCGGCGGCGCGGCGGAAAATCACTGGTACGTAAAGCTCAACGACTTCTTCGCCAAAGAACACATCACCATGGCCGACTTCGTGCCGGCGACCGTGCTCGGCTATGCGGAGTGGCCCAAGAACACGCCAAACTACTGGGCGTTACCCGCCATGGCCGACGCCGTCGGCTGGACCTATCGGAAAGACTGGTTTGCGCGGCCGGAGCTGCAGGCAGAGTTCAAGAAGAAGTACGGCCGCGATCTCGCGCCTCCCAAGACCTATGAAGAGCTGAAGCAGATCGCCGAGTTCTTCCAGGGCCGCGAGATCGACGGCAAGAAAGTCTATGGCGCCTACATCTTCACCGAGCGCGGCTCGGAAGGCATCACCATGGGCGTTACTAACGTGCTCTACAATTTCGGCTTCGATTACGACAACCCGAAGAAGCCCTATCAGATGCAGGGCTTCGTCAATTCGCCTGATGCCGTCAAAGGCCTCGAATTCTACAAGGCGCTTTATAAGTGCTGCACGGCGCCCGGCATGACAAACGCCTACATGCAGGAAGGCCTTGACGCTTTCAAATCGGGGCAGGTGGCGATGCAGATGAACTGGTTCGCCTTCTTCCCCGGCCTCTATAAGGATCCGAATGTCGGCGGTGACAAGATCGGTTTCTTCGTCAATCCGGCCGGGCCCAAGGGTCACTTCACGCAGCTCGGCGGCCAGGGCATCTCGGTGGTCGCGACCTCCGAGCATCAGGACGATGCGCTCCGCTACATCAAGTGGTTCGCGCAGCCGAAAGTCCAGCAGAAGTGGTGGGAGATCGGCGGCTATTCCGCTTTGAAGGCGGTCGTCGATGCACCTGGCTTCCCGAAGAGCGCGCCGTTTGCTCCGCAATTCCTGGAGTTGATGGGGATCGTGAAAGACTTCTGGGCCGAGCCGTCCTATGCCCAGCTTCTCCTCGACATGCAGAAGCGGGTGCATGACTACGTCGTCGCCGACAAGGGCACGGCGCAGCAGGCGCTCGACGCCATGGTCAAGGACTGGACCAAGGTTTTTAAGGAGCAGGGTAAGTCGGTCGCCACTGAGTAACCTCCCTTTGCTCGACCGACGCTCTGCAAACGGTCTCCCCGGTGTTACCATCCGGGGAGACCGGCCTCGTCAGCAAGCCGCAATACAAACCGCGATGACCGCGATCATTCACCCCCAAGCCTCCGTCGACCGCACCGGCGCACAGACGACCTTCCGGGTCGCCAAACGTGTGCGCGGCTTATCGGATAGGGGCATCGCGTGGCTGTTCGTTACTCCGACCATCGCGCTTCTGCTTGCGATCAACATCTTTCCGCTGATTTGGATGATCCGGCTGTCGTTCACCAGCCTCAACCTCAGCATGTCCTACCTACCGCTGCGCCTTGTCGGCTTCGACAACTACACCGACATCCTCAGCGACGACGATATCTGGATTCGCCTGCAAACGACCGCGCAGTTCGTCATCTCGACGGTCGTGCTTGAGGTCATCATCGGCTTTGGCCTCGCACTTTTAATCAACCGCCAATTCCGTTCGCACAGTTTCTGGACCACGCTCATTCTCCTGCCCATGATGCTGTCGCCGGCTGTGGTCGGCAATTTCTGGACATTGTTGTTCCAGCCGCAGATCGGACCGTTCAACTACGTGGTTAGCCTGTTCTCCGGCATTCCGCCGAGTTCGTTCTCCATGACCGGCGAAGTGGCGTTGGCGCCCTGGACCATCGTCCTGGTCGACACCTGGATGTGGGCGCCGTATGTGATGTTGATCTGCCTCGCCGGGCTGCGCTCGATCCCAGATTACATCTATGAAGCGGCCGAGGTCGATCGCGCCTCGCCGTTACGGCAATTCTGGTCGATCACGCTGCCGATGGCTCTACCGTTTTTGATGCTGGCAGTCCTCTTCCGCGCCATTGAAAACTTCAAGATGTTCGACATGGTCAATCTGCTCACGTCGGGCGGGCCCGGCTCGACGACGGAGCTCGTTTCGATCACGCTCAAACGCGCTGCTTTCGAGAAATGGCGCACCGGCTACTCGTCGGCGCTCGCCATCATCCTGTTCGTCACGGTCTTTGGCGCGGCCAACATCTACGTCAAGGCGCTCAACCGGGTGAAGCAGCGATGACGGCCGCCGCCAAATCGACCGCGCATTCAGTCGTCGAGGCTTCATCGCGGGTGAAGTCCGTCGCCGGCGCCATCGTCATCATCTACGCCCTGGTTGCGATCTTGCCGCTCCTTTGGATCGCCGCGACCGCGTTCAAGTCGCAAAGCGACGCCATCGCCTATCCGCCCAAGATGATCTTCCAGCCGACGCTGGAAGGCTACGTCAACCTTTTCACCGTGCGCACGCGGCAGACGCCGGATTTCATCGCGAGCCTGCCGTCGGCGACGACCTGGTACGACAAGCTGGTGCGCCGGCACGATATGGTGATCGCCGGACCTTCGAAGGTTGTGCCGCGCTTCATCAACTCGCTGGTTATCGGCTTCGGCTCGACCTTTCTCGCGGTTTTCCTCGGCACGCTGGCGGCTTACGCCTTTTCGCGGTTCCGGATTCCGCTCGCCGACGATCTTTTGTTCTTCATTCTGTCGACACGCATGATGCCGCCGGTCGCCGTCGCCATCCCGATCTATCTGATGTACCGGCAGCTCAATCTCACCGACACCTGGACGGGAATGATCCTCCTCTACACGGCGGTCAACGTGTCGCTCGCGGTGTGGCTGCTGAAAGGCTTCATCGACGAAATTCCACGGGAGTACGAAGAGGCAGCGCTGGTGGACGGCTACACACGGCTCGAGGCGCTGCGCAAGGTGGTGTTGCCGCAAGCGGTGACCGGCATCGCCGCAACCGCGATCTTCTGTCTGATCTTCTCGTGGAACGAATATGCCTTCGCCGTACTGTTGACGAGCGGCGACGCGCAGACCATGCCGCCGTTCATTCCCTTCATCATCGGCGAAGGCGGCCAGGACTGGCCGGCGGTCGCGGCCGCGACCACGCTGTTCGTCATCCCGATCGTTCTGTTCACCATCCTGCTGCGCAAGCACCTGTTGCGCGGCATCACTTTCGGGGCGGTGCGCAAATGAGCGGCGCGGCGATTGAACGAAATGGCCTCGCCCGTTGGTTTCGCCGCAGGCCGTGGGAAAATGGAGCAATGACGCTCATCGCCTTGGGCATCTTCATGCTGGTGCAGCCGTGGTCGATAGACCTCTACGGCTACTCGTTCGTGACCATTCTCACCGGCACGCTTGGTTACGTCGCCGTGAGCCATTTTCCGGAATAGACGGCGCAAATGGCACAAATCCGGGTGGAAAATCTGCGCAAGTCGTTCGACGAGTTCACGGCGGTGAAGGATTCTTATTTCACCATCGAGAACGGGACATTCTTTGCGCTGCTGGGGCCTTCCGGTTGCGGCAAGACGACGACGCTGCGGATGATCGCCGGCCTCGAACTGCCGACCGACGGGCGTATCCTACTCGACGGAGAGGACGTCACATACCGGCGCGCCGCCGAGCGTGACATCGCCTTCGTGTTTCAGCTGTTCGCGCTCTATCCGCACATGAATGTCGAGCAGAACATCGGCTTTCCGCTCAAATGCCAGGGTATGCCACGGCGCGAGGCGCGCGAGCGGGTCCTGGAGACGGCGCGGCTTCTGCGCATTGAGCACCTCCTGCGTAGCAAGACGTCGAAATTGTCCGGGGGCGATCGGCAACGCGTGGCGCTCGGCCGCGCCATGGTGCGGCGCCCGAAAGCGTTTCTGATGGACGAGCCATTGGGAGCGCTGGACGCCGAGTTCCGGGCGCTGATGTGCGGCGAACTGCGCGAATTGCACGAACGCATCTCTGCAACGACGGTTTACGTCACGCATGACCAGCACGAAGCGATGTCGATGGCGGATCGCATCGCCGTGATGAATGCCAGCCGGATCGAGCAGATCGGCTCGCCGCAGGAAATCTACGACCGGCCGGCGAGCATGTTCGTCGCCGACTTCATCGGCTCGCCGCCGATGAACTTCCTGCACTTTGAAGCGGGGCTCGCGGCGGGCGACCGCGCTATCAACTTTCCCAATGCCAGCATTGCCGTGCCTGAAATCCGGGAAACAAAGACGCCGGGGCCGCTGGTGCTGGGCGTCCGTCCCGAACACATCCGCTTTGCCGATGCAGGGCCGGTGCGCGGCCGCATTTTCGGCGCTGAATATCTCGGCACGACGCAGATTGTCACGGTCGACACCGCGCAGGGACAAATCAAAGCGCGGCTGCCGTCGAGCCTGTTGGTGCAAGTCGGCGAGACGGTGGGACTGACGTTCCGTTCCGACACGCTTGCCTTATTCGACCCGCAGACTGGGGCGGCGATCCGGACGGCAAGTAAAGGGGGCGTTGGCCATGGCTAATGTCGCGCTGCGCGATGTCAGCAAACGCTTCGGGCAGCTCGAAGCCGTCCGCGATTTGTCGTTCGCTATTAGTCACGGCGAATTGGTCGTGCTGCTAGGGCCGAGCGGTGCCGGCAAGACTACGACGCTGCGGCTGATCACTGGCCTCGAGCGTCCCGATGCGGGTTCGATTTCGATCGACGGCCGCGACGTGACCCGCGATCCGCCAGGAACGCGCGACATCGCGTTTGTGTTTCAACAATACTCGCTCTATCCGCACCTGACCGTTTACGACAACCTCGCCTTCCCGCTGCGGTCGCCGGCGCGCCGCGTGCCGGAGGCGGCGATTCGTAAGCGCGTCGAACATACCGCCGAGCTTCTCCACATCGCTGGCAAGCTCGGCAACAAAGCCACGCGGCTCTCCGGCGGCGAAATGCAGCGCGTCGCAATCGGCCGGGCGCTGGTGCGCGATCCATCGATCCATCTGATGGACGAGCCGCTGTCGTCGCTCGACGCCAAACTGCGCGCCGAACTACGGCTGGAGCTCAAACGCATCCAGGTCGAACTGGGCGCAACTATACTTTATGTCACGCACGATCAGGTTGAGGCCATGACCATGGCTTCGCAAATCGGCGTAATCAAGGATGGCGAGCTTCTGCAGCTCGGCACGCCCCGGGAGATTTACGAGAATCCCAACAGCCGCTACGTGGCGGGCCGCCTCGGCACGCCGCAAATTAATTTCCTTCCCGCGGGCCTTATTCCCGAGATTGCAATGCCGTCCGGCACCGACACGGTCGGCATCCGCACCGAGCACCTGCAGATCGCGGCGGCAAATGGCGGCGGCATCGTCGGCCGCGTCCATCGCATCGAACACCTCGGCGATCAAAATCATGTGCACCTCGAATATCGAGGCCAAATGCTGGTGACGCTTGCCGACCCGCATCAGCCGCTGCATGCCGACCAGGATGTCGAACTGGAGCTTGTCGATCCGCTCTATTTCGACGCCGCGGGACGGCGCATCGCAGCGACGGCTCACTGAGGATGAATCCAATGTCAGTCGAACCCGCAACGCTCAAATCCCTGGTGAAAGCCGCCGCCGACCAGATCATCGCCAGCGCGCCGGAACTGACCGCACTCGATCAGGCGATCGGCGACGGCGACCACGGCGCCAACATGAAGCGCGGGTTCGAAGCCGTGTTGGGAAAACTCGACACGATTGGCTCTCAGCCGGTGGACGAAGCGCTCAAGACCATTGGCAAGACGCTGGTCATGACGGTCGGCGGTGCGTCGGGGCCGCTCTACGGCACCTTCTTCATGGCTGCCGGCGAAGCGCTGTCGCAGAAGAGAAGCCTGCCAGAAGACATCGTCGATGTTTTTGCGTGCGCCGTTGGCGCCGTCAGCGCCCGAGGTCGCTCGCAAGCCGGCGAGAAGACGATGCTCGATGTTTTGTACCCGGTACTGGAAACGCTGAAAGCCGAAGCCGGACATACCGATATGATCGAGCGTGTCCGCGCAACTGCTCGTGAAGCGGTGGAGCGGACCGTACCGATGCAGGCTACCAAGGGTCGGGCGGCTTTCCTTGGGGCGCGTAGTGTCGGCCACGCCGATCCTGGCGCGCGTTCAAGCTGCGTCCTCCTGCATGCGGTGTGCAACGTTTTGGAGGCCCGACCATGAATGACACGGTCGGCATCGTCATCGTGTCGCATTCGAAGGACATCGCCAAGGGCACCGCCGACATGGTGCGCCAGATGGTCGGCAGCGAGGTTAAGGTAGCGTTCTGCGGCGGAAATCCGGACGGCGGACTGGGCACCAACGTGTCCTTGATCGTCGCCGCCATCAACAATGCCTGGTCGCCGAAAGGCGTCGCGATCCTCGTCGATCTCGGCGGCGCCGAGACCAATAGCGAAATGGCCGTCGAGATGCTGGAGCCCGACCAGCGCAACCTGGTCGTGGTGTGCAATGCGCCGATCGTCGAGGGCGCCGTTATGGCGGCGACCGAGGCGGCTGGCGGCAGTTCGCTCGATGAAGTCAGAGCCGTCGCCGAGGAACTTTCTGCAAGCTAGGTGCAATCGGGACAGACAAAATCTTATCGGGAAAGGCAATAATGTTGGAAACCCGCAAGGCGAACGGCGAAATCATTACCGGCAGCGTAAAACTGGTTCACGCTGCGGGCATGCACGCGCGCCCGGCGGTGAAACTCACGAAGCTTGCAAAGAAATTCCAGGCGCAGATTTCCATCCGCGCGTCCGAAGCCGCCGAATGGATCAACGCCAAAAGCGTCAGCAAGATCATGGCGCTGCGCGCCCCGCGCGACAGCACCATCGAATTCAAGGCGTCGGGAGAAGACGCCGAAGCCGCGGTCGCGGCGCTGGTCAAGCTCGTCGCCGCCGACTTTCCGGATACCGACCCGTGAACATGCGGCCTGACATCGCGGGACAGGCTTATAAAGGTAGAACCGCCTCGATCGGTTTTGCTCATGGTCCATTCGTGCGCGTCGACGCTGCACCGACTGACGGCCGGGCGGTCGGGACGCCCGGCGACGAGGAACGCGCGTTGCGCGCTGCGCTTGCATTCGCCGGCCGCCAAATAGTGGCGCTGGCCAAAGCCGCCGGCGGCGACGCTGCCCAAATTCTTGAATTTCAAGTTGCTCTACTGGAAGATGAGGAGTTTCTTGAATCGACATTCGCCGCCATTCTGGACGGCACGCCTGCTGAAGCGGCCTGGGTATCGGCGCTCGACGAACAGATCGCCGATTACAATTCCGCTCCGGACGAATATCTCCAGGCGCGCTCCTCCGACGTCGCGGACCTGCGCGATCGCGTCGTGCGGGCGCTGCGCGGCGGCGATAGCGAGACGTTGAAAATTCCGCGCGGGGCCGTGGTCTGCGCCGACGACCTGCCGCCGTCACGGTTTCTTGAAATCGACTGGTCAAACGGCGGCGGGCTGGCGCTTTTGCGCGGCAGCCCGACGAGCCACGTCGCCATGCTGGCGCGTGCTCGCGGCATTCCCATGGTCGTGCAGCTCGCCGCTGTATCAGCGAGCGCCGCCACCGCACTTCTGGATGGCGAAGGCGCCACGCTCGAACTTGATCCAAGCTCGGAACAGGTCGGTCTGTTCCAGCGGAGGCGGGAGTTGCACCACAAGAACCAAGCTTCGGCGCAGGAAATCCTGCGCCGCCCTGCCGCCTCTTGGGACGGCGAAAAGATACGGCTCTTGATCAACATCCAGCGGGTCGAGGACATCGATCACCCTGATGCGCAATATGCCGACGGCATCGGCCTGATGCGCACCGAGTTCTTGTTGACCGGCCGCATGGGATTGCCCGACGAGGAAACGCAGTATGCGACCTACGCCAGCGTGCTCCGCTGGGCCGGCGACCGGCCGGTGACGATTCGGACGTTCGATGCCGGCGGTGACAAGCCGGTGCCGGGATTTACCGAGGATGGCGAAGCCAATCCGTTTCTCGGCGTTCGCGGCCTGCGATTGTGTCTGAGACACCCCGACGTCTTTCGTGTACAGCTGCGGGCGCTCGCGCGCGCCGGCGTGCGCGGAAATCTCAAGGTCATGTTTCCGATGGTAACAACGCCGGAGGAACTGGAAGCGGGACGCGCTTTGTTTGCAGAAGCCGTTGCCGAGCTGCAATCAGAAGGCGTTGACGCAGCGCTTCCGCCGCTCGGCATCATGGTCGAGGTGCCTGCGGCAGCGCTGACGGTCGAGCAGTTCAAAGCCGCGTTCCTGTCGATCGGGTCGAACGATCTCGCGCAATATGTGACAGCCTGCGATCGGTCGAATGGATCGCTGGCGAAACTGATCGATCCGCTGAATCCGGCGGTGCTTTATCTCATCGGCCGTGTCGCCGAGTTCGGCAGGCGCGGCGGGACTTCCGTCAGCCTCTGTGGCGACATGGCGGGCGATCCGCGCTGTACCGCAGCACTCCTGTCGCGGGGCTTGCGCGAGCTTTCGGTCAATCCGTCGGCATTGGCGCAGATCAAGCGGACAATTGATGAGCTCGGCCGCGGGGGCAGCCGTGACTGAGGCAGCGATTGACGAGGCCGGCGAGGTCAGCGCCGTTGCCGAATACAAACGCATATTCAAGGAAGTCCTTGATTCAAGACCGTCCGGCATGCGTATCCGACTGGCGCATGCGATCGGCAAGAACCGGAGCTTCGTCAGCCAGATTTCCAATCCGGCGTATCCCGTCCCCATCCCCATCCAGCATCTCAATACGATCTTTGACGTCTGTCATTTCCCGCCGCAAACCAAAACCGCGTTCCTAAAGGCATATGCCCGTGCGCATCCGCGGCGAATGGGACGACTGACCGCTATTCCGCGAGAGCGGAGTATTACGCTGCATTTGCCTGATCTTGGCAGCAGCACCAGAAACCGCCAGGTCGATGGCTTGATGCAGGAGTTTGCCCGCCGCTTGGCCGGAATTCTGCAAGACGACAAATGAAGGCCTCTCATCTCACAGCCGGGAGGAAAGCGTGAAAAAATTTATCAATGCAGTCGATACAATGCTGGCGGAGAGCCTCGATGGCTTCGCCGGCGCGCATGCCGATATCGTCGCCCTCGGGCCAGAGCGCAAATTCGTACGCCGGCGCTCGCCGAACCCGAATAAGGTAGCGCTGATTTCCGGTGGCGGCAGTGGTCACGAACCGCTACACGCCGGCCTGGTCGGAACGGGAATGCTCGACGCCGCCTGCCCGGGCCAAATCTTCACGTCGCCGACGCCCGATCAGATCGTTGAAGCGGCAACGGCCGTCGGCGGCAAGGCCGGCGTTCTGTTTATCGTCAAGAACTACGCCGGCGACTGCATGAACTTTGAGATGGGCGCGGAAGCGTTCGACGGCACGTCGGCGACCGTCGTGACCAACGACGATGTGGCCGTCGAGAAATCGACCTACAGCACCGGCCGCCGCGGCGTTGCCGGCACGCTGGTCGTCGAAAAACTCGTCGGCGCCGCAGCCGAAAAAGGCGCCGACCTGAAGGCGTGCGCGGAGCTTGGCGCCGAGGTCAATGGCAAGACCCGCTCGCTTGGCGTCGCGATGACGAGTTGCACAGTGCCTGCAGCCGGCACGCCGACCTTCTCACTCGGCGCCGATGAGATGGAGATGGGCGTCGGCATCCACGGCGAACCCGGGCGCCGCCGCGTGAAGCTGGCGAGTGCGGACGCGATTGCCGACGAAATGGTCAACGCAATCCTCGCCGATTTCGATCGCCCCGGTACGGGCGACGTCCTTCTCTTCGTCAACGGCTTCGGCGGCACGCCGGCGATCGAGCTTTATCTGATGTATAATGCTGCGCGAAAAATCATTGGGAAGCGCGGCTTGAAAGTCGGCCGCTCGCTCGTTGGCTCTTATGTCACGTCGCTTGAAATGGCCGGGTGTTCCATCACGATCACGCTGCTCGACCAAAAGCTGACCGCGCTCTGGGACGATCCCATTCACACCGCAGCGTTGCGGTGGTGATGGGCCTGGCCGTCAACGCAGCCGGTCCTGCAGACAAAGCCGCTGACGCTTGTCGCGAGCTTGCGCCAAGGTAGCTCCGACGTGCTCCAAGCCGGCGAAGCCGAACGGCCGCTATTTTCTGGAGTCTGTTTCTGGGCTCACTGCGGCAGTGGTCGCGGCCGCCATAGATGAGGACCACTGGCGGCGCCGCATCATTACCTCAATCAGCATAATGTAGCCGCACCTCAATCAGCATAATGTAGCCGCGAGCTCTGGGATTCGTAGAAACGGTCTGTCGGATCGGACGATGAGGCTGTTGCGGGTGCGTCAATTGAAGAAGAACTGCTCACCACGTGGAAGCACCCAATCCGGCTTTGATTTATCGGTTAACTAATAGCAGCTCCAGGGATCGAACCTACGACCCCGCCAGAACTTGGTTGGCCTAAAATTGCATCTAGTCTGACAGGCTCTCTTGCTGTCGTCGTCGCCCAGACAGCCACGATCATTCGGATACGGCCTTGGCTGTTTCATGCGCGAAACCTGGGCAGCCTCGCGAGCTGTAAAGCCTAAGTCATTGATCCCAATGGTGGGCGCTGTAGGGATTGAACCTACGACCTCTCCCGTGTGAAGGGAACGCTCTCCCGCTGAGCTAAGCGCCCGATCCAGATCGGCGGCGGATTTAAGGAACCGCTTGGCGGCGTGTCAAGCAAGGCTTCTTGAATCACCGGCTTGCTCAGAAACAGCTAAGATTTCGTAGCCGGAATTGAGATCGCTGACGCGGGTGCCGCATAGCGGCGGGGGATAAACCTTTTGTCAGTTTGACACGACCCGTGACGCCGTCGATTGCAGGGCGCGAATACGGTCCGCGAGTGTGCCCTTGCCCTCCGGGGATTCGGCGGTGGCGCCGGCTTCGGGATTGGCGCCATTGGCGCCGGGCGATCCGGCAGTTCCTTTACCGGCAGCCGAGGTCGCCATGGCGAGGATCGATTCGATCGGCGAGCTTGGACCCTCAAGCGCCGCGGTGAGCCGCGCCACTTCGGCTGCGACATCATTGATGCGCTCGCGCAGCAGCGCATTTTCCACGCGCTCGGCGGCCCAGGTCGATTCCGTATCGCGCCGCATTGAAGCGACTTCGCCTTGCAGCTTGGCACGCTCTTCCAGCGCCGCTGCCAGTTGCGCTTCGAGCTGAACGACGTCGGAGCGATACTTGTTCACGGCTCCGCTACTGCGGGCGCCGGCGTTGCCGAGTTCTTCACGAAGATCGTTCTCGATTTTTTTGGCGCCTTCAAGATCCGCGCGTAGCCGCTGGACCTCAACCTGGCGTTCCGAGAGCTGACGGCCCTGATCGCCAAGCCGCGCTTCCACCTCCTGCGCCCGGCGGCTCAAGACTTCGGCTTCGGTCTTCTGCACCGTCAACTGATGTTCAAGCTCCGCGGTACGTGTCCCAAGCTCACCGAGCTTGCCGCGCGCTTCATTCGATTGGCTGGCGGCAGCCTCGGTTTCGGCCCGTTCGCGTGCGAGGCGTTCCTCGGTCAAGCGCACCGCGCGCTCAAAGTCGGCAACGCTGACCTTCATCGCCTCGACCTGCGCGCGCAGCGCCGCGAGTTCGACGCGCTGGCTGTCGGCCATGATCGAGCGTTCGCCGAGTTCGGCCAGGAGTTTGGCGAGCTCCGCCTCCTTGTCGGCCAGCACGCGTTCTGCCCCGTGCAGCGACCCCGACTTCAGTTTAAATTCTTCTTCGGTAGCCCGTAATTGATCGCGCAGATTTCTTTCACGCGATTCCAACTCGAAAATCGTCGCGGTCTTGTCACCAAGTTCTTTCTTGAGCTGAATGATGGCGTCGGTCTTCTTGCCGAGTTCGGCGAGCTGGCCGGTGGTCTTGGCCTTCATCTGCTCGACGCTCATTTCGAGCCGGCGCGTCGACATGGCGAACTCGGCGCGCAGCTGATCCTTGTCGGCGCGGATTTCAGCGATCGAGAGCGGCGTAGCCGCTTCAAGGCGCCGCATCGTCAGGCGCACAGCGCGTTCGTGAACGAGCGGAACGAACAGCAGTCCAAGCAACGCCGCAACGAGAAACCCGATCCCGAAGTACATGATCGGTTCGATCATGACACCACTCTTTAAGCTGGCCGCTGTCCAGCTTACATTGCCACGCCGAGAGGGCGGTACACCATGTTAACTACGGATTATCCTAAACCGGGATCGGACGTTACGCCAGACTTCACTGTTGAAGTCGGTATCGGCGATTAAAACGGGTTCCAAGTCGGGCGCTGGGTGAATTTAAGATAGCCGAGATTGGCCCCAAGCCGAAGTCCGACGCCGGAACGGATCGGCACCACCACAATGTCGTTCGACGTCAATGCCGTCATGCCGAAACCCCCGACAAAATAGGCCGACCCCTCGATGCCGCCGAAACGCTCAAAAATCGCCTCCGTCCGCGGCAGATTGTAGACAAGCATCATCGTGCGCGCACCGTCGGCGCCTGCGTCAAAACCAAGCGTCGGCCCCTGCCAATAGACGCGGACGTCTCCGGCATTCTTGGTGTAAAGCGTTCCGTCGCCGTAGCGCAGCCCACCCACAAAAGCGCCGCCCGCCTCCTCACCAAGAATGTAGCCGTTTGGCTGGCCCCATTCACTCACGGCTTTCTCAACGATGGTAGCGAGGCCGCGTGACACTCCGCCGAAGAAATGGTGACCGGCATCGACAAGCTCGTTCGGGGAGTACTGATTGGCCGGCGGCTGCGCTGGAACCGATGGCGCGCGTATAACCGCCGGCGGCTGCGGCGGGGGCAGTGCGGACTCGGGCGGCTGTGGCGGCACGGTCTGGGCGGTGGCGGGCAGGGAGCCCAAGCAGCCGGCGAACAAGATGACCTCAGCGATCAGGATGGCCTGAGTAATAATGGCTTGGGTTATCAAAACGGACCGCGCAGCGAAGCTCATGGAGCGTCCTCTTAACCCCTTGATCATGCAGAATGTCTATCTCTTCCTCTTCGCCCGGACTTGAATCACTGAGCAAGCCCACTCCGAATCGGACCCTTGGCCACAACTATGACGGCAGCACGGCAACTTCGGAAGCAACACGGCGCTTCTATCGCGGCTTTCGCCTTGCTGCTGCTCGCTTTGTCGCTTTGTCCGCCTCCCTTGCGGGCGGCCACGACGGAAAGAATCGTGGCCGATTGGCACACCGGTCTTGCGATCGGGGGCTACGATCCGGTTGCTTTTTATATGGACGGCAAGCCCGTTCCCGGCAGCCCGGACGTCGAATTGCACTACGCCGGCGCGATCTGGCGTTTCAGTAACGTCGGTAATCGCGAGGCTTTTGCGGCGCGGCCCGATGTCTACATGCCGCAGTTCGGCGGATACGACCCGATCGGCGTCTCGCGCGGTGTTGCGGTGGCTGGCAACCCCACCCTCTGGCTGATCACGAGCGGGCGTCTTTTTCTGTTCTACGATCGCCGCCGGTTGGAAATGTTTACATCTGATCCAGCGCGCTTTACCGGCGAGGCCGAACGCAAATGGCCGGATGTCTTAAGCACGCTTAGTCCTTAACGCTCTTTAGCGATTGGCGTCGGCGGGCGGCGTCGGCCCGCCCCACGCAATGAACGCCGGAATAATCAGAGTGGGACTGCCGTAGTGCAACACTCCGCCGTCCGGGTCGATGACGCTTCCGCCGGCCGCGACGAGGATCGCATGACCGGCCGCGATATCCCAGTCGTGCGTCGGGGCGAGTTGCGGGTAGAGATCGGCGGCGCCCTCGGCGAGCCTGCAGAATTTCACCGATGAGCCGCAGCCGACGCGTCGGGTTTGCGCAAAGCGATCGAGATAAGCTTGCGTTCGCGCTTCGAGGTGCGAACGGCTGACCACCACGATCAGTTCACCCTCCGGCCGTGGCCGAGTTTTGATGGCTTGTGGTGTTTCGGCCTGGTGCCCCGAAAATCTGAGCCGCTCGGCGCCGCGGCCGACGATGCCGCGCCAGATCAGACCTTGCGCGGGTGCCGCGATAATGCCGAGGATTGGGGCGCCCTCGGCTATCAGGGCGATATTGACGGTGTATTCGTCGCGCCCGGAGATGAATTCCTTGGTGCCGTCGAGCGGGTCTACCAGGAAATAGCTCCCCTTGGTAATGACGGGCCTCTCACTCTCTGCTTCTTCCTCGGAGATGATCGGCAGCGTAGAAGCAAACCGCGCCAGCCCATCTCGAATGGCCGCTTCTGCGGCTTCATCAGCCGCCGTCACCGGCGAGCCGTCGGCCTTGGTGTTGACGTTGCCGCGGCCGTGCAACCGGATCGCTGCTGCAGCGGAGATGGTAATCTCGGTCAGCGCGTCCATGAGTTCGGGATAGGCGGCGGCATCAATCGTGGACACGAGGTCTCCTTGAAATTCGAACCCGCGGATTAGGGCCGGGCGGTTGGGAGCGGGTCGCTGAGGGGCAGTCCTCTATCACACGGCGACCACAACGGCACGATTGCCGAATTGCGCGCGCTATGACACGGACGAGCGCCCTCGCGCCATAGCGGAGTTGCCATGTCCGCCCCCGTTACCAACCCCATTTCCATCGGAGCCCTCGATCTCGCGGCGTTGCTGTGCTCTCGGGTCTGTCATGACTTGATCAGTTCGGTGGGCGCGATCGTCAACGGCATCGAGGTCCTGGAGGAGGACAAGGACGAGGAAACCAAGACATTTGCACTCGATCTGATCAAAAAGAGCGCCCATCAGGCGTCTGCTAAACTGCAATTTTGCCGGCTGGCTTTTGGCGCCGCCGGGTCAGCCGGCGCGCAGATCGATCTTGGCGATGCGGAAAAAGTGGCCCGCGGGCTCTTGGAAGATAACAAGACCACGCTGGTCTGGAACCTGCCGCGCGAATTGCTGGCGAAGAACCGCGTCAAGCTGGTGCTGAACATGCTGCTGATCGCGGCCAGCGCCGTTTCCCGAGGAGGAACCTTGACGGTCGACCCCCGCGCCGCCGGCGAAGGATCATCGGGGTACGTGGTCGCCGCAGCCGGTCTCAACGCCCGGTTGAACCCGGCTGTCGCTGAGCTGCTTTCGGCCAGCCCAACCCATGCGGTGGACGCCCATGCCATTCAGCCTCTCTATGCGGGTATGCTGGCGGGAGATTGCGGTCTGACACTCTCCACGCAAAGCGACACGGGAACGGTCGTCTTAACAGCCAGCTAGACGGTGGTTTGGGCGAGAAAAAGAGCTGTTCATCAGCCCGTTACGCATCCTGCAACCGAAATTAAACGCTTTGGCAACACACTGCCTGCGTCCGAACAGGTTCATGGGGCCTGACGGCGAAAAGCACGCATGCCGGCGTGTGTGTTGGCGACGGCGCAGCGAGCGCAGGCTGACAAGCGTGGGTGGGCTGACGAGGCGGTTGGGATGGACGACCTACTTCAGGAATTCCTGACCGAGACCGGCGAAAGCCTTGAGCGGGTCGACTCCGAACTCGTGCGCTTCGAGCAGGAACCGAACAACGGGCAAATCCTCGGCAACATCTTTCGCCTCGTTCACACCATTAAGGGAACTTGCGGTTTTCTCGCGTTGCCCCGGCTCGAGAGGCTGGCGCATGCCGCCGAGAACCTCATCGGGAAGTTCCGGGATGGGATGCCGGTCACCGCCGAAGCCGTCACCCTCGTTCTATCAACCATCGACCGCATCAAAGCGATCCTTGAGGCGATCGAAACCGATGAGCGGGAGCCGGAGGGCGATGACGGTGATCTCATCGGGCAACTGGCGACTTGGTCGCAGCGCGAAGTTTTAAAGCCGCAATCGCCACCTCATGGGGAAGAGGCTGAAAGGCGCCAGCCAACGCCAAGCCCGCGAGACATCGATGAGGGGAATGCTTCAGACACCGAGCCACAAACAACGGAAAGACCGCAGGCTGATAAGCGCTCAGCCGAACGGCCCGACGATGAGCGCGAACGGGTCGCGAGCCACTCAATCCGAGTAACCGTCGACACCCTCGATCACCTCATGACGACGGTCTCCGAACTGGTTCTCACGCGCAACCAGCTGCTGGAGATCGTCCGTCGCCACGAGGACTCCGACTTCAAGGTGCCATTGCAACGCCTCTCGAACGTCACGGCCGAACTCCAGGAAGGCGTGATGAAGACGCGCATGCAGCCGATCGGCAATGCGTGGCAAAAACTGCCGCGCATCGTGCGCGACCTCTCCGCCGAGCTCGGCAAAGAGATTGATCTCGAGATGAACGGCGCCGACACCGAACTCGACCGCCAAGTGCTTGAGATGGTCAAAGATCCGCTCACCCATCTGGTACGCAACTGCGCCGATCACGGCATCGAGACCGCCGCAGAGCGCATCGCCGCAGGCAAGCCGCAGAAGGGGACGATCCAGCTCAGCGCTTGTCACCAAGGCGGCCACATCATCATCGAGATAGCCGATGATGGCCGCGGCCTTAATCTTGAGCGCATACGCGCCAAGGCCGTCGAGTACGGCTTCGCCAGCGAAGCACAGATAGCTGCGAAATCCGAGGCGGAGATTTGCAATCTGATCTTCGCGCCCGGCTTCTCGACCGCGACAACGATAACCAGCATTTCCGGGCGTGGCGTCGGAATGGACGTCGTGCGCGCCAACATGGAGCAAATTGGCGGTACGATCGATTTGAAATCCCAGCCCGGAGCTGGAACTACGTTCACGATCAAGATTCCGCTGACATTGGCGATCGTTTCGGCGCTGATCGTCGAGGCTGCGGGCGAACGTTTCGCTATCCCGCAACTTTCGGTGCTTGAGCTTGTGCGCGCCAACAGTGGCGATCATCGTATCGAGCGAATCAAAGAAACGCCGGTTCTGCGCTTACGCAACAAATTGTTGCCGCTGATCGATTTGAAGGAAATCTTGCAGCTCGAACGCGGCGAGGCCGACAAAGGTTTTATTGTCGTGACCCAGGTCGGCAGCCAGATCTTTGGTATCGTCGTCGACAGCGTGCTGCACACCGAGGAGATCGTGATAAAGCCGATGTCGTCGAAACTCCGGCACATCGCGGCTTTTTCAGGAACGACGATACTGGGCGACGGTACGGTGATCATGATCATCGATCCGAACGGCGTTGCCCAGGCGCTCGGACGCCTCACGCCGGTCATGCGGGCCGATGAAACCAAGCTCGACGACGGCGGCGCGCCCGAGGAGGACCTGACGCCCTTACTTGTGTTCCGTGCCGGCTCGCAACAGCCGAAAGCCGTTCTGCTTTCTCTGGTGTCGCGCCTCGAGGAAATCGATTGTCGCCAGATCGAGATCTCCAACGGTCGTCACCTCCTGCAATACCGCGACCAGCTCATGCCCTTGCTGCGGATCGACACGCAGGCCGCGATCAAACAGGAGGGCGCCCAGCCGATCCTGGTATTCTCCGACCGCGGCCGCTCTATGGGTCTCCTGGTCGACGAAATCGTCGATATCGTCGAGCAGCGGCTCGACATCGAGGTGGCGAGCGACCAACCTGGCGTGCTGGGCTACGCGGTCGTGAAGGGGACTGCTACGGAGATTGTTGACATTGGCCATTTCCTTCCGCAGGCTTTCGCTGACTGGTTCCGCTGGCGAGACGAACGATCAACCCAGCGCGCGCGCCGCGTGCTGCTGGTCGACAACTCGGCCTTTTTCCGTGACTTGCTCGCGCCCCTGATAAAGGCCGCCGGATATCACGTCAGCGCGGTTGCCTCGGCGGCGCAGGCGCTTGATACGATCAAATCCGGACCACCGTTCGATATCATCGTGACCGATATCGAGATGCCGGAGATGGACGGCTTTGAGTTTGCCGCCGCGCTCCGCGAAAATCCGGTTACGTCGGCCGTGCCTGTTATCGCCCTTTCAGCCATGGTTTCGGCGGAAGCGATTTAACGTGGGCGCGGAATTGGCTTCCACGATTTCGTTGCCAAGTTCGATCGCGCCGGTCTCATCGCGGCGATCAAGGAGCAGAGCGACGACCTGCATCAGGCGGCGGCGTGATCGGCACACACACGATGCAAAACGATACGGATACAACCGAATTTGTCACCTTCACCATCGCCGGTCAGATGTTCGGCCTGCCGATCGCGCGCGTTCAGGACGTGTTCAAGCCCGTTCGCATGACGCGCGTGCCGCTCGCCGGAGCCGAGATCGCGGGCGTGCTTAATTTGCGAGGCCGTATTGTGACTGCGATCGATATGCGCAACCGGCTGGAGGCTAAAAAGCACGACAGTGGCAACGCGCCGATGGCGATTGGCATCGAAGTGAAGGGCGAATCGTTTGGCCTTTTGGTCGATGTGGTTGGCGAGGTGCTCAAGCTGCCCAACACGCAACGCGAGCCTAATCCAATCAACCTCGACCGAAAACTCGCTGTCTTGTCGGCAGGTGTTTACCGGCTCGACGGACAGCTCTTGGTCGTGCTCGACATCGACCGCGTGCTCGACCTTCGAGGTGAGGCAGTGGCCGCATGAGCGCGCCGGAAACGCAGATTTAGTATCGATGCGGGTCCGCCCGCAATGTTCAAAGCGAGGACACTATGAAGACGTGCCTGGTCGTCGACAACTCAAGCGTCATCCGCAAGGTGGCGCGGAGAATTCTCGAAGGACTCGAGTTTGAGATCGCTGAAGCGGAGAACGGCGAAGAAGCGATTGAGGCTTGCCGCCGGCAAATTCCGGACGGGATCCTGCTGGACTGGAACATGCCCAAAATGGACGGTTATGAGTTCCTTCGGGTGCTGCGCCGTCTTCCCGGTGGCGATAAGCCGAAAGTGGTGTTCTGCACCACCGAGAACGACGTCGCGCATATCGCGAGGGCGCTGCACGCGGGCGCCAATGAATACATCATGAAGCCGTTCGATAAAGACATCGTCGAAGCCAAGTTCCAGGAAGTGGGTCTGCTGTGAGCCGCACGGCGCGCTGCTTAGCAGCGGGTCGGCGAATTCCCGTGCAAAGTTGAGTCCGAAAGTCGTGTTGTCATGAGTATCGTGCTCAAACCCGCGAGTCTTGAGACCGTCGTCGAGCGGCCAATCCGGGTCATGATCGTCGACGATGCGATCGTTGCCCGCCGTCTATTGACGCGCTGGATCGGCACAGAGCCGGACATGATGGTCGCGGCGTCTCTGTGCACCGGCCGCGAGGCGGTCGACCAGATCGAAGCCAGCGATCCGGACGTAGTTGTCCTCGACATCGACATGCCGGAGCTGGATGGCATCTCCGCGCTGCCGCTGCTCCTGAAGAAGAAGCGCGACCTGGTCGTCATCATGGCCTCGACGCTCACGCGCCGAAGTGCCGAGATCAGCATAAGGGCGCTATCGCTTGGCGCCGCTGACTATGTTCCGAAACCCGAATCGGCGCCGGACGCCACCACATCGGCGGCGTTTCAGCGCGAGTTGATCGAGAAAATTCGCCTGCTCGGCCGGCGCGGCCGATCGCTGCGCCACTCGCGGCATGATCCCGACGGGAGCCAGCCGATTTTGGCGGTCGACAAACGTAAAGCAGCGCCGCCGCCTGCGGATGGCGCCGCTTTTGCGTTGCGGCCCTTTGGGCGTTCCGCGCCAGGGGCACTTTTGATCGGCTCGTCGACCGGTGGCCCGCAGGCGCTGAGCACCCTGATCGGTGAGATCGGCGCCGCAATCGACTTGGCGCCGGTCCTCATTACGCAGCACATGCCGCCGACTTTTACCTCGGTGCTGGCGGAGCATTTGTCGCGCATCAGCGGCCGGCCAGTGCATGAGGCGGCGCACGGAGAGCCGGTCACCAGCGGCAACATCTACGTGGCGCCTGGCGGCCGCCATATGCGCGTTGCGCGCGGTCAGGGAGGGCCCACGATCGCAATAGGTGACGATCCGCCGATTAATTTTTGCAAGCCGGCAGTCGATCCGCTGCTTTCCTCGGCGGCGGCGATCTGGGGGCCGCGCAGTCTTGCGCTCGTTCTCACCGGTATGGGCTCCGACGGCACGCGCGGCGCCGCCGAAATCGTGGCCGCCGGCGGCAGCGTGATAGCGCAAGACGAAGTGACGAGCGTGGTGTGGGGAATGCCCCGCTCGGTCGCGGTGGCTGGCTTATGTTCGGCGGTGCTTCCGCTCCCCCAGATTGGCGCGAAAATCAATCGCTTGTTCGCGGGAGATCGTCCGTGACGCCACACGATTACGATTTCCTGCGCAAATGCCTTAGACAGCGCTCCGGCCTCGTGCTGTCCGCCGAGAAACAATATCTGGTCGAAAGCCGCTTGCTGCCGGTGGCGCGAAAGGCTGGCCTTGGCAGCCTCGGTGAACTCGTTGCCGCGCTCAAGCGCGATAACGCTGAATCGCTAACCACCGCGGTCGTCGAAGCCATGACGACCAACGAATCGTTTTTCTTTCGCGACAAGACGCCGTTCGAGAATTTCGGTTCCACCATTATGCCGGCCCTGCTTGCCGCGCGGCAGAATTCGCGCACCATTCGCATCTGGTGTGCTGCCGCGTCTGCCGGACAGGAGCCCTATTCGCTTGCCATGGCGCTCAAACAGATGGAGCGCAAAATCGAAGGCTGGCGCATTGATCTGATCGCGACCGACCTGTCGAACGAGGTGCTCGAGAAGGCGCGTCAGGGAATCTACAGCCAGTTTGAAGTTCAACGCGGGCTGCCGATTGCGTTGCTGATCAAATATTTCACCCAGGTCGGCGACATGTGGCAGATCGCGCCTGAAATTCGCGCGATGGTCAAATTCCGGCAGTTCAACCTGTTGTCCGATTTCTATCATTTCGGCACGTTCGATTTGATCTTTTGCCGCAACGTCCTGATCTATTTCGACCAGGAGATGAAGATCAACATGCTCAATCGCCTGAGCGAGGTCATCGCCGGCGACGGCTACCTCGTGCTCGGCGCCGCAGAGACGGTTGTAGGACTAACCGACAGATTTAAAAGCATGACGGATTTGCGTGGCCTCTATGCGCCGAGCCCGCCGTTGGGAAAAACATCGGCACTGGGATCGGCGCGCGTCACTTCTGCGCCGCGTCTTGTGGCAGTGCGCGGTCGGTAAATATAAACCGTTCGGTGGCAAAATAAAAAACCCCGGCTACCAGGCCGGGGTTTTTATTATTTTTGAAACTCGGCCGGTTACGCCGAAATCTTCGCTTCGTCCTCGATCGGCTCGCGCAACACGTAACCGCGGCCCCACACCGTTTCGATGTAGTTTTTGCCGTTCGAGGCGTTGGCCAATTTTTTGCGGAGCTTGCAGATGAAGACGTCGATGATCTTCAGCTCCGGCTCGTCCATGCCGCCGTAGAGATGATTGAGGAACATCTCCTTGGTCAGCGTCGTGCCCTTGCGCAGCGAGAGCAGCTCGAGCATCTGATATTCTTTGCCGGTCAGATGGACGCGCGCGGCGTTGACCTCGACCGTCTTGGTGTCGAGGTTGACCACGAGATCCCCGGTCTGAATAACCGATTGCGCATGACCTTTGGAGCGCCGCACGATGGCGTGGATGCGCGCCACCAGCTCGTCTTTGTGGAACGGCTTGGTCATGTAGTCGTCGGCGCCGAAGCCCAAGCCTCTGACCTTGTCCTCGATTCCGGCAAGGCCGGTGAGGATCAGGATTGGTGTCTTGACCTTTGACACCCGCAGCGTCCGGAGAACTTCGAAGCCCGACATATCCGGAAGATTAAGATCGAGGAGGATGATGTCGTAATCGTAGATTTTGCCGAGATCGACCCCTTCTTCCCCGAGATCGGTCGTGTAGACGTTGAAGCTCTCGGATTTGAGCATCAACTCGATAGATTGCGCCGTGGCGCTATCGTCTTCGATCAGCAATACGCGCATGCCAGTCCCTTTCCTCGCCGCGCGGGCTTAAGGTCGGCACGCCCCGACGGCGGCCCCCGAAAAACGCCTTGGGACAAACTGATTCGTGACTGTAAACGCGGTATGGTTAACAAAACCTAATTCGTTCGCGCAAGAACTCAGTAGGCAAATTCCATCGAATCGCCTTAAGATATTGCGGTGAAGCGGTTTTCTAGCCACGTCGACGCTCAAGTTCCACATTAAGAGTCCGCGCTAACCGACTCTTGAGACTCGGGCCTCCGTTCTGGAAGGCCGAGCCGGTGTATTCCCAAGGACGACGCAATGATTAACGGCCCGGGTAAATACAACGTTAAGGCGGCGGGGTTTGAAGTAACCAAATACGAACCACGGCGGGCCATCGTCGGTGAAAGGGCCTCCCATCCGTAGATGAAAGCGCTGGCCGAACAGATCAACGAACTCGACGGCGTAGAGATTTACGGCCGTGTGGTTGGCGTGCGCGGCCTGATGGTTGAAGTGGCAGGGCCGCTGCATGCGATGTCGGTCGGCGCCCGCGTGATCGTCGAGACGCCGGCGAAGACCATTCCATGCGAGGTGGTCGGATTTTCGGCTGGCAACGCGTTGCTGATGCCGTTTGCGCCGCTTGAAGGCGTTCGCCGCGGCTGCCGCGCCGTGGTTACTGCTGTTGCCGGCGCGGTGCGGCCCTCCGTCGGATGGTTGGGGCGGGTGGTCAACGCGCTGGGCGAACCCATCGACGGCAAGGGTGCACTCCTCTACGGGCCGTCGCCATATCAATTCCGCAATACGCCGCCGCTGGCGCATGCGCGCCGCCGGGTCGGAGCGCCGCTCGATCTCGGCGTCCGCGCGCTCAATACCTTCCTGACTTGCTGCCGCGGCCAGCGGCTGGGCATTTTCTCCGGCTCCGGCGTCGGCAAATCGGTGCTGCTGTCGATGCTGGCGCGCAACGTCGCCGCCGACGTCACCGTCATCGGCCTGATCGGTGAACGTGGCCGCGAGGTGCAGGAGTTCCTTCAGGACGATTTGGGCGATGCTGGTCTTGCCCGCTCCGTGGTCGTGGTCTCGACCTCCGATGAGCCTGCGCTGATGCGCCGCCAGGCCGCGCATGTGACGCTGGCCATCGCCGAATATTTCCGTGACGAGGGCAAAGACGTTCTGGTGCTGATGGATTCGGTGACGCGCTTTGCCATGGCGCAGCGCGAAATCGGGCTCTCTGCGGGCGAACCGCCGACGGCCAAGGGCTACACGCCAACGGTCTTCACCGAGTTGCCGCGCCTCCTTGAACGCGCCGGTCCCGGCATCGAGGAGGGCACCATCACCGGCATATTCACGGTGCTGGTGGACGGCGACGACCATAACGAGCCGATTGCGGACGCCGTGCGCGGTATTCTCGACGGCCATATCGTCATGGAGCGCGCCATCGCCGAGCGCGGCCGCTACCCGGCGATCAATGTTCTCAAGTCGGTATCGCGGACCATGCCGCGCGCCGCCGATCCCGAATATCTGCCGGCCCTTAGCCGGGCGCGCCAGGTGATGGCGACTTATACCGACATGGAGGAGCTGATCCGGCTCGGCGCCTACCGGACCGGCACCAGTCCCGAGGTCGACGAGGCCATCCGCCTGCATAAGCCGCTCGAGGCCTTTCTGGCCCAAGGTAAGGAAGAAGCAACCACATTGGCCGAAGGTTATCGCCGATTGGCCGAGATTTTGGCGGCGGTGGAAACCGAACGCTAACGTTATCGGGTCACAATTGCCTCGTTGGACGCCGTGCGGCAGGATACCGGCGGCGTCATTGGTCCTGCGGCTTCGGGGGAGTAGCAGTCGATGAAGTCCCGTGAGACGCTTATTCGCCTGAAGAAGTTTCAGGTTGACGAGAAGCGGCGCAAGGTCGCTCAAATCGAGACGATGATCGCCGAATTCGACCGCATGGCGGGCGACCTCGAGCGTGAGATCAAGGTCGAGCAGGACCGCGCCGGCATCCACGATCCCGGCCACTTTGCCTATCCGACCTACGCCAAAGCCGCGATCGGGCGCCGCGAGAATCTCAAACGCTCCGCCGACGAACTGCGCACCCAGCTTGAGGAAGCGAAAATGGCGCTCGGCGACGCCTTCGATGAGCTCAAGAAGGTCGAGCTCCTCGACGAGCGCGACCAGGCGCGCGAGCGCGAAGCGGAAAACTCAGCCGAGCAGGACGAGCTCGACGCCATCGCGCTGATGCGCGTGCGCGGCGCCGCGCCGGCGTAGGGGCCGCGTTGGCCGGTCGCAGGCCAGAATTGACTCTTAACATCTGACCAGAGGGTCGACTCGTCCATGCCGCCTTGGCGGCCGGTGTAGACGGTTTGTCGTCGACGCGGCAGTCTGCGTAATTGCGGGCAGCCTCGATTCGGCTCTATCGTGCGTTGCAGGCACGAGGAGTCCATCGTCGCACTCAACAAGCCGACCTCGGGAGTGCGGGCACGGTTTAATCAAGCCGTGCAAGACGGGATTCTGGTAGCGCTTTCCTCAATCGTCCTGTTCGAGCTTTGGTACGGTGTCGCCAAAAGCCAACAGCAACAGCGCAATGCGAGTACGCTCGGAAGCTTTCTGGCTGGACCAATTCGTGTCTTGAATTTTGAAGCCGAGGACGCTCGCGAGGCAGGCGAAATTCGTGCGGAATTAGAGCGCCTAGGGACGCCCATCGGGCCTCATGATTTGCTGATTGCCGGGCAGGCACGACGCCATAGGGCGCTATTAGTGACGGCAAATGTTGGCGAGTTTTCGCGCGTGCCGGGTTTGAAGACTGAAGACTGGGCCATCGCCTGAGGCGAGATGAAATCGCCGTAATTGTCCGGCGAGGTCAGGGCCACGACGGCCGGCGCTTTGCTGCTGAAAGGTCTGTGAAGGGAAACGGCACCAGCAGCAAATCGCCGCGCTTATGTATTGTCCCAAATTTGATCTTCGGAATTATCCCACACGGGCGCAAGCGACGCCGACTGCGCTTGCCCTTTCTGCCGAATGAGCGTATATACAAAACATGTAGATCGTCTACACACTCTGTGTAGAAGGAGACGCTCATGGCCCTGCACATTCGCGACGAGCGCGCCTTAAAGCTCGCGAAAAAGCTTGCCGCCCGCCGGGGCACGACCATGACGCAAGCCGTGGTCGAGGCGCTGCAAGGCGCGCTTGCCCGCGAGGAGCGGCCGCTGGCGGAGGTGTTCGCTGAGATCGCCGCCGACATCAAGCGCATGGGCGATCCCAAGCGCGGTCGGCCGGTGACCAAGCAAGAGATCGACGAACTCTGGGGCAACGCGTGATCTTCATCGACACGTCGGTGATCATTGCAATTCTGAGGGGAGAGCCGGACGCCTCCCAGTTCGCTGCCAAAATCCAGGCGGAGCGGGAACGCATCTGCGGCCCGCATGTGATTTTAGAAGCATCGATGCGGCTCTCGACACTTTCAGGGCTGGCGCCGACCGTTGCGGATGCCGAGGTAACGCGCGCGCTACGCTCGGCAAGCGTTGCGATCGTGCCGATCACCGAACAGGTCGCCCATGTCGCCGTCGCTGCGTTCGAGCGCTACGGCAAAGGCCGCAAAAGCCGCGCCGGTCTGAATTTCGGCGATTGTCTTTCCTACGCCTGCGCCAAGGTGCATGGCGCGCGCCTCTTATTCAAAGGTCGCGATTTCGTCCACACCGATATCGCCGAGGCTTGAAGACTTCTCAAGGCTTGAAGACTCTGATGCGTCATTGCGAGCGAAGCGAAGCAATCCAGCGCTGCGGTTTCGTTATGTAGGTCAACGAAGCGAGCGTTCATTGCCCCGCTGGATTGCTTCGTCGCTGTTGCTCCTCGCAATGACGAGGCAAAACGCGGGCGCTTGTGCGTCGCGGGAATGCGTTCGCTTATCTGCCCTCGCGTAGTGAAACGGAGCGGGGGAGGGGGACCATGCCAACGGGTCCGGCCCGAAGTGGCCGGCTCGATGACAAGGCTCCGCGACGAAGCAATCCAGACTTCACGGCCGCCGTTGTATTGGGTCTCTTTTTCGTTGACAATTGTCCCTATTTCAGGTATTAACTTCAAAGAATCTCGCTCGATCGAGGACGCCTGTCGCGAAGGTATTCCGAGAGGTGGAGCGAGTGCGGTGCCCGCGGGCGGTACGATACACTCCGCTTCCGGGCAGCTTCGGGCATCATGCTGACCGGCACTACGACCGGTCCGGGAGGTGCGTTCCCTGGACTGGGACAGGCGGGCGCGGGTAACGCCCGCGTAAGAGCGCGAGATCTTTGCTCCCCGGTTGGAGCGACCTTACAGGATCGAACGTCCTGCCACGTCCCAGGAAGCCTGGCCTGAAGTTGCGCCCAGGGGCCGAAAGCCCTGACGGTAAGAGCCGTGGTGGAACGCCGATAGGCGAGCGCACCCGCTGGTGCGCGCCGCATCGCGAGATGCGGAGGTTGAGATACACGTCTGTCGGCGTTCCGCTTCCTTTTTTTCTTTTTCGTTTCTTTCTTCTTCGTCATTGCCGGACTTGATCCGGCAATCCATGCGAAAGGGAAGCTTCATCGGACTTAGCCGATAGGTTTTCGGAACCGCAGTCAGCATGGACCACCGGGTCGAGCCCGGTGGTGACGAAGAGTGGTGAGCAAAACTCGGGCGCATCTGCGTCGCGAGAACGATGCTGCATGTTCACCTCTCCCCGCGTGCGGGGAGAGGTCGAGCGAAGCGAGGGTGAGGGGGCCTCTCAGCGAGTTCTGAGCGCCGCCACGCTGAGCCCGGCGGATAGGCCCCCTCATCCCGACCTTCTCCCCGCGTGCGGGGAGAAGGAGAAGGGGCGCGTCGCCAGAACGATGGACGCCATGAACAAACACGCGGTGGAGCGACAAACTCCCGAGGACTATGCGGCGCGGTTTGGCGCCGAGAAGGCGGCGCTGCGGCGTCACTATTGCAACGTGTTCAAGTTCTGGCGGCTGTGTCCTTTGCGGGCGTGCCGCAAAGCGCGGAGCTGCGGCGGCGATGCGCAGCTCTGCCTCAAGCGCCGGGTGCCGGCAATACCGCGGGACCTGCAATGGCAGGCGCGGCGGCAAATCCTTGAGGTGACGCCGGTGGACGCGGGACCCGCGGTACGCACAGCGCGCGAGTTTCTTCCCGGTGGTTTGGTGTAGCACGTGAGGGATATTTGCTCATCCGCCCTCGCGTAGTGAAACGGAGCGGGGGAGGGGGACCATGCGAAGCATCGTGAAGGGGGCATACGGCGTTTGGGCAAGCGGCGCGGCCGACGCCCCTTCCACCGTTCTGCTTCGCAGGACGGTCCCCCTTCCCCGCTTCGCGGGGCAGGATGAAGGAATGTCCCGAAATGATACGCGCGGAACGCGCCGGAATGCCGCGTTGCCCCCTTTCGCTCTCGACGAGCGGGTATGTCCGCGGCGATAATCGTTTCGGCGGGAAGGGGGCTTTTTTGGGGGTCATGCTGACGCAAGCGGAACTGGTCTGGCTGCTTGCAGCCGTTGCCAAGGGCGACGCGGCCGCGTTCGAGCGGCTTTACGACGCGACCCGCGCGAAACTCTATGGGGTACTTCTCCGTATTTTAGGTAGGCCCGAATTGGCTGATGAGGTCATGCAGGAAACCTATCTCAAGGTCTGGACGATGGCTGACAGGTTCGATCCGACGCTGGCGAGCCCGATCACGTGGATGGTGGCGATGGCGCGCAATCGGGCCATCGATATCGTGCGCAAGCGAACCGAAGTCTCGATCGAGGACGATCCGGACGCCTTGAACGTGGCGGCCGATACGCCGCCGCCACTGGCGCGGCGCGAGATGACGGAGGAGCTCAAACGGCTTCTGTCCTGTCTCGGCAAGCTCGACCCTGAAAAGCAGCGCATCGTGTTGCTCGCTTACTATAGCGGCTGGAGTCGCGAGCAGCTCGGCAAGAAACTCGACATCCCCGTGAACACAATCAAGACGTGGTTGCGTCGCAGCCTCATCGAAATCCGCGAGTGTATGGGATCGTGATGTCGGAGGAACTTCCAGTGGCCACGGACGACGACGACCAGGATGCATTTGCGGCCGAGTACGTTCTTGGCACGCTCTCCGATGAGGAGCGCACGCACGCCGAGGCTCTGCTGACGCTCGATCCGGCATTTGAGGCGGCGGTGCGTCATTGGGAGCGCCGGCTTGGCGAACTCAACGTCATGGTGGAGGCAGTCGAACCGCCGCCGGAAGTTTGGGACCGCATAAAAACGCAAGTCGATCCGGTTCACGTCGGTCCCGTTGAGGCCGGCGACCAGATTGCATTGCCCCCGGAGGAAGATTTTTTCTCGGTCGCCGAAGAAGCGGGCACCGAAATGCCGCCGGCCGCCGAACTCGAAACGCCGCCGCCTTTCGAAGTCTCCGGCCGATGTGCCGCCGGTGCTGCCGCCGCTACGTTCTGAACCAAGAATCGGCTCCCAACCCCGGATCGGCTCTGAACCCAGAATCGAGCGCGGCGCCGATGTCATTGACCTCGCCCGCCGTGTCAAACGCTGGCGCAGCGTCACGTTCGCCTTTGCTGCGATCGCCGCTTTATTGGCAATTTATATTGCGGTGTGGCAGGTCGCGCCGGATCTTGTGCCGCCGCAATTGCGCCCAGGGAATGCACGGATGCTGCTGGCGCGTTCGCCAGGGCTGGGGCCAGCGCGCGCGCAGCAGGATCGGCTGGTTGCCGTGCTGCAGCCGGGCCCGTCGGCGCCGGCATTTCTACTCACGCTCGATACGCAACAGCGAACACTGACCGTGCGCAAAGTCTCGGCGACCGCGGAAGCCGGCAAGAGCTACGAGCTGTGGCTGATTTCCAGCCGCCTTGGTGCGCCGCGTTCGCTTGGAACCGTAGGCAACGACGAATTCACGCAACGGCCACTGCCGGGAAACTACGACGTCGATACGCTACGCGCGGCGACCTACGCGGTGTCGCTTGAGCCGGCCGGCGGTTCCAAGAGCGGCGCCCCGACTGGCCCGGTGCTGTTTACCGGCAAAGCTGTTGAATCCCTGCCTGCATCGACGCCTCAAACACCGAAGACGTAACGATCATGGCTAGCGAATAGCCGGAAGGTGTCCACTCACGGCCGTCGGTTGACCGGCTCTAACAAGCGGCACCGTGCCGAGGTCAACTTCGGTGCTGACGCGAGCAAATATTCCCACCGCCGCGACCAACGTTGCGCATACAAAACTCACCACCAGAATTTTCAGGTGAGTTCCGCGGTCCGCGCTATACATCGAGTGGTTCATGGCGACCTCGCCGGTTTCTTTTGCAGTATCCCACCAGCCGGATGGAAGATGTGATTTTGCTCACACTAAATGCGATTTAGGTGTTGCTCTGGGAACGCGGTTTCACGGTACCTTGAACTGCCGTGATAACGGTTGATCAGTCGCTTGGTTCCGGCGGCGGGCCACAGACGGGCCAGAATCTCGAACGGCAGCCATGGTTTAGGGGGAACTCGTGAGTCAAATCGTCGCGGAACTTGCCAGTACCGGCGTCCTTCGAGCGGGCATCAATCTGAGCAACGGGCTTTTGGTCACGGGAAAAACTGCGTCGGGTGATCCCCATGGGGTTGCGCCGGATATGGCGGCTGAAATCGCTCGCCGTCTTGCTGTTCCGGTCGCTTACGTAAAGTTCGATCGGCCATCGAAACTCGCGGACGCCGCCGGCACGGACGCCTGGGATATCGGCCTGATCGGCGCTGAGCCGGCGCGGGCGGAGAAAATTGCGTTTACACCGGCCTATTGCGAGATCGAAGCGACTTATCTGGTGCGTGAAAGTTCGCCGTTGCGGAGCATTGCCGACGTTGACCGCCCGGGCTCGCGCATCGCGGTTCGCGCCGGAAGCGCGTACGACCTTTGGCTCACGCGAAACTTGAAGCACGCGACGCTTCTCCGATCAGATAGTGCAGACGGGCCGTTCAACCAGTTCGTCGCCGAAGATCTCGATGCCCTGGCTGGCTTGCGGCCGCAGCTGATGAGCGAGGCCGGCAAACTGCCAGGCGCCAAAATTCTCCCCGGCAATTTCACCGCGGTCCAACAGGCGATCGGCACGTTAAAGAGTAACATCGCCGCCGCGGCATTCCTTCGTGAATTTGTCGAGGAAGCAAAGCGGTCCGGCTTTGTTGCCGGCCTGATCGCGCGGCACAAGGTGGTCGGATTGTCGGTCGCGCCGTGAAAAAGCGAGCGCGTCAAATACTGGCGACGGTCTTCAATCGGGCCCGCGGATGGATCTCGGACTGGGCGAGAACGCTGGTCTGGGCGCGAAAGCGCTCGATAATACCGCGCGCGAACGGCCGGATATTTGGTGAAGTAACGAGCACCGGCGCTTCGCCCTCGCGCGCCGCCTGCTCGAATTTTTCCCGAACGAGATTGATGAACTCGGTGAGCTTGGAGGGTTGCATGGCGAGGCTGCGGTTGTCGTCCTGACCGACGATCGATTCCGCGAACGATTGCTCCCATCGGGCGGTGAGCGCGATAATCGGGAGGTAGCCGGCGGGACTGGTGTGCTGGGCGCAAAGCTGACGCGAGAGCCGTGCGCGCACGTGCTCGGCCAACATCGCCGGATTGCGCGTCGACGCCAGTCCATCGGCGATGCCCTCGAGAATGGTTGAAAGGTCCCGAATCGAGACGCGCTCGGCGAGCAGATTCTGCAGCACGCGCTGAATACCGGAGACAGTGATCAGTGAGGGCACGATGTCTTTGATCAATTCGCCCTGCTCCTTCGGCAGATCCTTGATCAACTTTTGCACCTCGCCATAGGACAGAAGCTCGGACATGTTGGCCTTGATCAGCTCGGTAAGATGGGTGGCGAGCACGGTCGCCGCGTCGACCACGGTGTAACCCCTGACCGAGGCCTCTTCCTTGAGTGCGGCGTCGATCCAGGTCGCCGGGAGCCCAAAGGTAGGCTCCGTCGTGTGGGTGCCGGGGAGGGTGACCTGCTTGCCGCTCGGGTCCATGACCATGTACTGGCCGTGCCACACCTTGCCGGTGCCGGATTCCACCTCCTTGATCTTGATGACGTAGGTATTGGCGTCGAGCTGGACGTTGTCGAGAATGCGCACCGCCGGCATGACAAAGCCCATTTCGATCGCAAGCGACCGGCGCAATGCCTTGATCTGCTCGGTGAGCTTATCGCCGCCATCGGGCGCATTGACGAGCGGCAACAACGCATAGCCGAGCTCGATCTTGAGGTCGTCCATTTTAAGTGTCGCCGACATCGGCTCTTCGGCAGGCGGTGGCTTCGCTTCGTCGGCCTTTTTCGTCTCCGCGGCGGCGCTTCGTTTATGTCGACGGTCGATCAGATAGGCCAAGGCGCCGGTGCCGCCGCCAAGGGCGAGGAACGGAATCATGGGAATGCCGGGCAGCAACGCCATCACCAGCATCACCGCGGCCGACATGCCGAGCGCCTTCGGATAGCCGGAGAACTGGCTGAGCAGCGCTTTGTCGGCGGCGCCGCTGACGCCGGCCTTGGAGACCAGAAGACCGGCGGCGATCGAGACGATGAGCGCCGGAACCTGCGTCACCAGACCGTCGCCGACCGTCAGCAGCGTGTAGGCCTGAGCGGCTTCGGAAAAGCTCAAGCCCTGCTGCAAAATGCCGATCACCATGCCGCCGATGACGTTGATCAGCACGACCAGAAGGCCGGCGATGGCGTCGCCGCGCACGAACTTCGATGCGCCGTCCATCGCACCGAAGAAGCCAGACTCGTCCTCCAAATTCTTGCGGCGTTGACGCGCCACTTTCTCGTCAATGAGACCGGCGGAGAGATCGGCATCAATCGCCATCTGCTTGCCGGGCATGGAATCGAGGTGGAAGCGGGCGGCCACCTCTGCGATGCGGCCCGAACCTTTGGTGATGACCACAAAGTTCACGATCACCAGGATCGTGAAGACAATAATGCCAATGACGAAGTTGCCGCCCATGACAAAATGGCCGAACGCTTCGATAACATGTCCGGCAGCGGCGGTTCCCTCATGGCCGTGGGCGAGAATGAGACGGGTTGAGGCAAGATTGAGCGCCAGCCGAAGCATGGTGGCGATCAGCAGTACGGTCGGAAACGCGGAAAATTCCAGCGGCGCCTGGATGAACAAGGCGGTCATCAGGATCAAAACTGAGAAGGTGATCGAGATGGCGAGCGAAAAATCGAGTAGCAGCGCCGGCAGCGGCAAAATCAGGATGACAAGGATGGCCATCATGCCGAGCGCGAGCGCGATGTCGCTGCGCCGCAGCATGGTGCCGAAGTCACTAAGACGCGAGAGCGTCGAGGATCGCTCGCCGCCCTGTGCTGAGGTTGCCTCAGTCATGTCGGTTGATCGTTCCCGTCGATTGCGGTCACGTGCTTCGAAGCTGTGCACGGCGGCCGGTGGGCCGCCGGCCCTGATGATAGGAACGGCGCTCGCGTCCAAAATTGCCCCCGAAGGTGCAGTAGATACGCTAAGACCTCCCCGGCAAAATGTGCCGGGTATATGGTTACTGCGGCGTTAACGTCTGGTCCGGATACGGGGCGGAATTGAAAACCATCAGCATTTCGATCGCTGCCGCGCTCTTCGCGAGCGTGTCGCAAACCGCACTGGCGCAAGAGCGCCCGGCGGCTTTCGTCGATGCCGCTGCGGTCGTCCCGGGGCTGATCGTGGATGCCCGTTACGCCGGGTCGCACAATTTCGTCGGCCGGCCGATTGCCGGGTATGAGGCACCGCGCTGTCTATTGAGCCAACCCGCGGCCTTAGCGCTTGCCGAGGTGGCGCGCGACCTCGCGCCGCGCGGTCTCGTGCTTAAGGCGTTCGACTGTTACCGCCCAACGCGCGCGGTGGCGAACTTCGTCCGCTGGGCGCGCGATCTCAACGACACCGCCGGCAAACGCGAGTTTTATCCTGACGTCGACAAAAGCACCTTGTTTCGCGACGGCTATATCTCTTCGCGCTCTGGTCATTCGCGTGGTTCGACCGTCGATCTGACGCTCGCGCGTACCGATGGGCAAGAGCTCGACATGGGCACACCGTTTGACTTTTTCAGCACACGCTCTTGGCCGACGGCAAACGTCAGCGCCGAAGCCAAGGCCAATCGTGGTGTGCTCGCTTCGGCGATGCGGCGTCACGGCTTTCGGCCCTACGATAAGGAGTGGTGGCACTTTACGCTGTCGCACGAGCCATTTCCGGATACCTACTTTGATTTTCCGGTACGGTGACTTTTAGGCAGAACAGATTGAGCTTAAGGAAGCAAACCGAATGGAGACTTGCACAACATGACGTCGAACGTTTCTACCGATCGGCGGCGCGCCTCGTCTGCCGCCATCACGGCTCTGATGCGTCCGCGCAGCGTCGCGATCGTCGGGGTGTCCGCCAAGCCGGGCTCGGCGGGTCGCGTCGTGCTGGAGCTTCTGGGCAACAACAGGTTCAGCGGACCCATCTATCTTGTCGGCCGAAGCACCGCCGATATCGAGGGGCATAAGGTTCTTGCGAGCGTCGACGAACTGCCGGAAGGCGTGGATCTCGCGGTCGTCACGTTGCCGGCAGGCGCTGTTCGCGAAGCCGTCGAAGGCTGCGTACGCCGCAAGGTGAAAGTCGCGGTGATCTTCGCCTCGGGTTTTGCGGAAGCCGGCAGCGATGGTGTCAGCGAGCAAGACCGAATTGGCGAGATCGCGCGGGCGGGCGGCGTTGCCCTCGTCGGGCCGAACTGTCTCGGCTTTATGAACTTCGCAGTGGGATTTGCGGCGGTGTTTTTCTCGCCGCAGCCGACGCCTCGCCTGCCCGAAGGTTCGACCGGCGCCGTCGCTATCGTCGCGCAAAGTGGCGGTCTCGGCAGCCATTTGCAGAGCGGGTTGAACGCTCGCGGCGTGCCGGTTTCATGCTGGATTTCGACCGGCAACGAAGCGGGCCTGGGTCTCGCCGACTTCATCCAATATCTGCTCGACGATCCGGTGACACAGGTCATCGCGCTGTACGCGGAGGATATCCGGCGTCCACAGGAATTCATCGACATCGCCGGTGAGGCGCTACAGCGCGGCAAGCCGATCGTGATGATGCATCCCGGGCGCGGTGCCAAAGCGAAAGAGGCGGCGCGCTCGCACACCGGCGCGCTGAGCGGCGATCACGCCGTCATGCAAACGCTGGTCGAGCATGCTGGCGTCGTCGTCGTCGACACACTCGACGAGTTGATGGATGTGAGCGAGATTCTCGCCCGGTTTCCGAAGCCGTCGCAAGGTGATCTCGGCGTTCTCACGTTTTCCGGCGCGTTCTGCGGCATCGCGCACGATTTCTGTGAAGACATCGGCGTTCTTTTGCCGCCGTTGTCAAAGGAAACATTGGATCATTTGACACCCCTTTTGCCGGCATTCTTGCCGCCAAAGAATCCACTCGATCTCGGGACCCAGACGATCCAGCAGCCGGAACTGCTGCAGATGTGCGCGGAAGCGCTATTGCGGGATCCGGCCATCGGTGCGCTCGTGATTTCCATTCCTGCCACCAGCCCGCGCCACTCGGTCATCTACATCGAAGGCCTCGTGGCGGCGAGCAAAACGAGCACCAAACCGGTCGCGCTTGCAATCCTGGGAGATGCGTCGCCGCTCGCGCCCGACTTCGTAGCATGTGTGCTGAAAAACAATGTCGTACTGTCGCGCTCGTCCGATCGCACCCTGCGCGCGATGGGCAAAGTCATCGCCTACGGCAATCGCCGCGCAGCGTTGGCCAAGCGCAAAGCGCCACCAGCCGGCTCCGTGTCGATTCCGGAACTCGGTCACGGCGCGCAACCCGAATGGCTCGGCAAGAAAGTGCTCGCCGCCTTGGGTCTGCGCGTTCCCGCGGGTGAACTCGCTCGCAACGCAGAGGCGGCGGTCAAAGTCGCCGACCGCATCGGTTACCCGGTTGCCATGAAGGCGCAGGCTGCGAAGCTTGAGCACAAGACCGAGGCCGGCGGTGTCGTGCTCGGAGTGATGAATGCTGATGAAGTGCGCAAGATCTGGACGACGTTGCATGCAAATGTTGAGCGTGCGCAGCCCGGCCTGAAACTTGACGGGGTGCTCGTGGAAGCGATGTCGCCGCGTGGGCTTGAGCTGGTCGTCGGCGCGCGCCGTGATCCGCGCTGGGGACCAGTGGTGATGGTCGGGCTAGGCGGTATCTGGGTCGAGGCGCTCGGCGACGTGCGGCTAATGCCGCCGGATCTCACCGAAGCCGAGATTGTTGAAGAACTGGGCAAGCTCAAGACTGCGAAGCTGCTGCAGGGCTTCCGCGGTTCGCCGCCGGTCGACATCAAAGCCGTGGCAGCGGCGGCGGCGGCGGTCGGCCGTTTGATGCGGGCGCGCCCCGACATCGCCGAGGTCGACGTCAATCCGCTGATGGTTCACGCCGCCGGTCACGGCGCCACCGCGCTTGATGCACTCATCATCACCGGCGGCGGAGCTGAAAAGCATCACTGAGCCGCGCTCGCGCTGACGTCGCGGTGGTCGAACTCCATTCCATCGTTGTTGCAAAGGAAATTTTCCGATGTCCTCTCCTGAACTCATTACCTATGAACTCGACGGCGCGGTCGCGGTCATTGGTCTGAACCGTCCCGACAAGCGCAACGCCATCAACAACGATGTCGTCATGCAGTTGCGCGCTGCGGTCGAGCGCGGTGGTGACGAGGCTGACGCAGCCGTGATCTTCGGTCACGGCGTGAACTTTTCGGCCGGCCTTGATCTCGCGGAGCTTCTGAAGAACATGGATCCCGCGACGCCGAAGCCGCGCAAAAAGCGCGACCACGCCTGGCATACGGTGTTCGACATTATTGCGCGCGGCCCGATACCATTTGTCGCCGCATTGCATGGGGCGGTGGTTGGCGGCGGGCTAGAACTCGCGGCCGCGGCCCATATCCGCGTTGGCGATCGCACCGCGTTCTTCGGCCTGCCGGAGGGCCAGCGCGGCATTTTCGTTGGCGGCGGTGGCTCGGTCCGCGTGCAGCGGATTGTCGGCTATTCGGCCATGGCGGACATGATGCTCACCGGCCGCATTTTGTCGGTCGACGAAGCCGAGAAGCTCAACATCGTCCGCTACGTAGTCGAACCGGGGCAGGCCTTGGCCAAGGCCAAAGAACTTGCAGCCCGCATCGCTCTAAACACGCCGCTGACCAACTGGCAGATCACCAACGTGCTGCCGCGAGTTAACGATCTGTCACACGATGACGGCCTTTTTCTCGAATACATCAACACTTCGATGCAGCGGCCGCCTGAATTGATGGAACGCCTCCGCGATTTCGTCGAAAAGCGCGCGACCCCATTGCAGGCTCCAAACAAGAAGAAATGAAAAATGTCACGTCGGCAGTCGCCTCAAGATGCCTAGGAGACAACCGCCTTCGACAGAATGCACGAACTGATCTTGAGCGTTCCGTCGGATTGCGGCTCTAGCGTGTAAAGCGCTTCCCAGGCGGCTCCGTCGGCATCGACGATGTGGACCTGCTGTTTGATCTTGCCGTCCACGATCATGGCTTCGCCAAACTCGAAGCTTCTGTGCCGGTAGACCGGAGCGTAACCGTTGCGGACCATGGACATGAAGGTTTCCGGCGTCCGGTACCAGTTCTTGATCGCAGGCGCGGCGAATGTGTAAGCAGCGTCCGCATCGTCACGGCTGAATGCTTCCTCTTGCGATTGAATGACGGACTGCGCCGCGGCGACATCTTCGGCGGCGCAGGCAAGCGGGACAGAGGCTGCCAAGAGGGCGATCACTAGAAGAAGCGTGCGCGTGATGCTGCTCCGCGTTTTCTGATTCATTCCCATCTACTCATTCCGTATGAAAGCATTTCTGCCTTCGTCCCGTGCGGCTCCCCGGCAGGAGAGCAATAGGGAGCAAAAACGATATCCTTGCCAAAAGCGAAGTTCCAGTACTTGCCCTTATCAGTACGGCCAGACTGCAGGTCCGTTTCACAGTCCCACCATATTTCTTGATCAAATTGTTCGCAGCATAGGCCGAATCACTGCCGCCGGGCTCAGTTGCAACGCAACTGAGCCACGACGGTTTTTCGGTTTGTGGAGGTGGGGTTCAGGGCAACGCACCCGTCACGACGGAGCGCGGGGCGCCAATTCACTATTAATGCAGATGACATTGGCCCTGATCATTCAGGTGAGCCGCGAAATATCTGTTGCAAACGCGAAAGCGCATTCACTGAACAAATGTCGGTCGCCGTTGTGGGGTTGCCATGCCGCAGTTCAGCAGGTAAAAATCTGGAAATCGGGATGCATCATGGGGATGTCGGTGCCATGCGTCAGCTTTCCTGCCTCAACGTCTGCGCTCGCGGCTACTTTTTAGCTCGCTGAGAGCGCGAACGGATTCCTGATAGCAAAATGTTTTTGAAACGCACGCTAGCAGCAGCGGCGCTTTGCCTTGTGTTATCCCCTGCGTATGCGGGGCCTACCGGGCTCGTTGTCGCCTCGGTCTATTGGGAAGGCACGCGCGTCGCAACCGGAAGCAAATTCAATCCGCACGGAATGACGGTTGCTCATCGCAGCCTGCCGTTCGGCACACGCCTGGTCGTGAGTTATGGGCGCAACATGGTTGAGGTCGTCGTCAACGACAGAGGCCCAGGTATTCGTGGCCGCGAGATCGATCTAGCGCTCGGCGCAGCGCAAGCGCTGCATTTCCCCGGTCTGGGTAAAGTGAGGGTGGCGTACTGGCCGCCGCTGCCGCGTCCGCGACCGGACAAGCCGTGATCTTCTGGTCGCTTCGCCGCTCTGCGGCGTCGCGCCGCCCGGCTTACAATCCCAGATAAAACTTCTTGATCAGATCGTTGTTGTTGAGCTCGTCGGTTGAGCTACCTTCGAACGCGATTTTGCCGTGGACAATGACGTAGCCGCGGTTGGCGATACGAATCGCCTGCGTGAAATTCTGCTCCGCCATCAGCACGGTGAGGCTGTAGCGCTGCTTCATCTCCGCAATGGCGTCGATGGTGCGGCTGACCAGTATCGGCGCCAATCCGACCGAGGGCTCGTCGACCAGGAGAATTTTCGGCGCCAGCATTAGCGCGCGCCCAAGCGCCAGCATTTGCTGCTCGCCGCCGCTCATCGAACCGGCAAGCTGGGAGCGGCGTTCGGCGAGACGGGGAAACGTCTCATAGCAAACGTCGAGATTGCGCGTCAGTTCTCGCCGCGCGGTACGGCGGAACGCGCCGAGCAAGAGATTTTCTTCAACCGTGAGCTTGGGAAACAGCCGTCGGCCCTCTGGCACCAGCGCAACGCCGAGATCAACGATCTCTTCGGTCGTGCGTCCGATCAGATCGTGATTGATGCCGTCGATTTCGGCGATGATCGAACCTGTGCTCGGCCGCACCATCCCCATAATGCACTTCATCAGCGTCGACTTGCCGTTGCCGTTGGTTCCTAAAAGAACAACGGTCTCTCCCGCGCCGATCTTGAGCGAGACGTCCTCGATCACGCGCACCGCGCCATAGGCGGCGTGAATGCCGGCGACGGTGAGGCTACTGGCCAAGGTAGGCCCTTTCCACTTCCGGATCTCGCACCACCGTGTTCGGATCGCCGTCTGCGATCTTGCGGCCGGAGACGAGCACGACAAGCCGCTGCGAAAAGCTCATCACCGCGCGCATGATGTGTTCGATGAGAATGATTGTGACGCCGTGTTCGTTCAAACGCTGAAGCAGCGTCAAGATCTCTTCGACCTCCGAATGCGTGAGACCGGCCATCGATTCGTCGGCAATCAGGAGCTTCGGCTCTGCCGCCATCGCGCGCGCTAGTTCGAGCTTGCGCATCTCCACCTGGGTGAGCTCGCGCGGCAATCGTTTTGCCTTTTTATCGAGTCCGACTTCGCGCAGCAGATCAATGCAGCGCGCTTCGAGGTCTGCGGTCGAACGGAGACTGCCGCCGCGCGCTGCCACGGTGTACAGGAGCGGAATGCGCAGATTGTCGGCGACACTGAGACTGGCAAACGGCCGCGGCAGCTGAAACGTACGGGAAAGACCGCGCCGCGTGCGTTGATGCGCCGTGGCGCCGTCAAGCAGGCGGCCGTCAAAATTCACCGAGCCCGATTCGTTCCGGAGCGTGCCGCAGATGCAGTTGACCAGCGTGCTCTTGCCGGAGCCGTTCGGCCCAATGAGTTCGATCCGCTCGCCCGGGCGCACCGACAAGACGATGCCTTCCAGCGCGACGAATCCGCCGAAGCGCTTGCCGAGATTGTTGACTTCGAGGAGACCGGTCATGGCGCGACCTCCGGCGCATCGGCGCTGACCGGTCGGCGGCCAATCGGCTCAACCGGGCGATGCCGAATGTATTTCTGGACGAGCCCGATGATACCGTTGGGCGCGACGATGACGAAGCCGACGAGGAGGAAGCCGACGATCAAAAGATTGACCGCAGATGAGATTGTCACGGTAGCGATCTGTTGCAGCGAACCGAGCAGAATGGCGCCGATCAACGGGCCGACCCAGCTCGTGGTGCCGCCAATGAGCGGCATGGCGATGGAGTTCACCGCGTAGTCGAGGCCGAACGCCGAGGAGGGCTGCAGATAGCCAATGTAGTAGGGGAACGGCGCGCCGGCGCAACCCATCAATGCGCCAGAGATAGTGGTCGCGATCAGCTTGAGTCGCAGCGTCGGTACGCCGGACGCTTCTGCTGCCTGTTCATCGTCGCGAATAGTCGCGAATCCGTATCCAAGCCGCGAGCGCTCGATCAACCGCGCAACCGTAATCGACCCCACTGCGAGCAGCATCATAATCAGGAACAAATATCTGATGTAGCTGCCGAACGGGGCGATCGACTCGGGCCGCACGATATAGGCGCCGCGCGAACCGCCGACAAAGTCCCAATTTACGATTAGCGTCTGCAAAACCACGGCAAGCGCCAACGTCGCGATGGCAAAGAACGCGCCGCGCAGCCGCAGTGTCAAATAGCCCATGCCAAAGCCGACGACACCTGAGACTACGCCGCCGATGGCAACCAAAACCGGAATTGGCACCGGAGCAAGCCGATGAACCGCGACGGTTGAGTAAGCGCCGAGTGCAAAGAACGCGGCGGAGCCGAAGTTCACGTAACCGCAATAGCCGCCAAGAATGTTCCAAGCGGTCGCGAGCACGATGTATTGCAGCACGACGTAGCCGGCGAAGAAGTAGTAGTCGTTGCCGAGTTCCAGCGCGAGCGCGAAGACGATACCGCCGACGATCAGACAAACCAGCAGGAACAGACCGGACCGCACCTTCAGCGCCCCAACAGGCCGGCCGGCCGAACCGCCAGCGTCAGCAGCAAAAATCCAAACGACACCGCGGGCGCCCAGGACGGGCCATAGAACGTCGCGGTCAGGCTTTCGACGATGCCGACCAGCATGGCGGCGATCACGGTTCCGGGCAGGCTGCCCATGCCGCCCAGCACGCAGATCGCAAAAACGCGGCCGATATATTCGCGTCCGACCGACGGCTCAACCGGCTGGATGATGATAAGGAACGCACCGGCAAGCGAAGCGCTGGCGATCGAAATGCCGAAAGCTATCCGCTTGATACGGATCGGATCGATCGCCATCAGCTTGAGCGCGAGCTGATCCTGCGCGACAGCCATGATGGCGCGGCCGATAAAGGTGCGGGTGAGCACGAGCTGCAGCACCGCGATCAACAGCAGCGACACCAGACACGGCACCAGAATGCGCAGCGGAATGTCGAGGCTGGCGAAGTGTAAGGTGGGACCGATATAGGGAGCTTCGACGTAGCGATAGTCGACTCCGAAATACAGAACGAGCGTTACTTCGGTGATGAACATGAGGCCGAAGAAAAACGCCAAACCGCGCATCGATTCCTCGCCGCGTTTTTCAAACGAGACGTAGTAAATCTGATAGATGCCGGCGCCGAGCGCGTAGAACGCCGGCATCGCGATGATGGCGGTGATGATCGGATCGAGGCCGAATGTGGCATTGACGATATAGGCGACGTAGGAACCGAGAATGATGAAAGCTGGGTGGGCGATATTGACGATGTCGAGAATGCCGAACGAGAGCGTGATGCCCGACGTCACCGCCGCGTAGAAGGCGCCGATCAAAATGCCGGATACGATGGCATTGATCAGGAGATCGAACGAAAAGATCATTCCTCAGCCCAGTCCTGCTAGCAAAGCAAAAGGCGCTCCGGGGCGGCACGAAAAGCCGAGCCCGGTCAGGGCCATGGCGTTCCTCCAGCGATTGACGGCACAATACAGAAAACGTCCGGGCATTGGCAAATAGTCTCGGCACTTAACACGGTATTCGCATGTCGCAGCCCAGAGCCCAGAGGCGCGCATTAATCGTTGGCGGCTCGATGAGCGGGCTTTTGGCCGCGATTATGCTGCGGCGACGTGGCTGGCAGGTCGACGTCTTCGAGCGCGTCGCCGGCGAGCTTGCGGGCCGCGGCGCAGGAATTGTGGCGCAGCCCGAGGTCATCGCGCGGTTGACCGGCCTCGGACTTGATGTGCGCGATCTCGGCGTGACGATCCGGGCGCGAAGAATTCTCGACGCCGAAGGGCATGTGACGTGCGCGGCTGCGCGCGCGCAGATCATGACCGCCTGGGAACGTCTTTACCGGGTGCTGCGCGATGCACTCCCGACGGGCCATTATCACCGCCGGCGCGAGCTGACGTCTTTCGAGCAGCACCGCGGCGGTGTTGCCGCTTATTTCGCCGACGGCGGTACCGCTGAGGGCGATGTTTTGATCGGCGCAGACGGGTTGCGCTCGACTGTGCGTCAACAATGCCTTTCCGACGTCGCACCGCTCTACGCGGGCTACGTGGCCTGGCGGGCGCTTGTACCGGAGAGCGCACTGCCGCCCTCGCTGCACCGAGATTTGTTTGACGCCCTGACGTTCTGTCTGCCGCCCGGCGAGCAATTTCTCGGCTATCCGGTCGCCGGTCCCGACAACAATTTGCAGCCGGGGCGCCGCCGTTACAACATCGTCTGGTACCGTCCGGCGGACGAATGCAGCGAGCTTCCGCGGCTTCTCACTGACAAGATGGGTGTGACCCACGCGATCTCGATCCCGCCACCGCTGATCCGCGGCGATGCCATCGCCGGAATGCGCGCAGCGGCTGAACAACTGCTGGCGCCTCAATTCCGCGAAGTCGTGCGCTTGATCGACGAGCCGCTGTTGCAGCCGATCTACGATCTCGCCAGCCCGCGTCTCGCATTCGGCCGCGTCGCCATCATCGGCGATGCGGCCTTCGTGGCGCGCCCGCACGTGGCGGCCGGAGTGTCCAAGGCGGCCGACGATGCAGCGGCGCTCGCGGCAGCACTCGACAACGACGATGTTGAATTGTGCGTTGCGGCAGTTTGAGGCTGATCGTCTGCCGGACAACAACCGCATCATCGAGCGCGCGCGTCGCCTCGGCGCCTATCTTCAGGCGACGCAAAGCATGCAGGACCGTGAGCACTCCGCTCGCCACAGCGTGCCAGAAGCCGTGCTCGTAGAAACCGCGGTGCTTGATTTTCTCTACGCGTGAGCGGCTACTGCCGAGATCGCGGCTGCCAGCCGCTCCCGGTCAGGTCGTAACTTCGTCGCGAAAGTTCGCAACCGGTGTGCTGGCGGCAAGAAGCTTCGGATAGAATTTTTTGAAATCCGCAACGATCGTCGCGAACGGCACGTCGGCGAATGCACCGCGGTCAGCAAGATATTCCATGTGACGGCGGCCGGTCAGGTCGACCGGCTGGAACAGGCTGTCGGTCGCGCCATCAAATTCAAGCGGCGCAATGTTGGCTCGCTCGCATAGGCCCGAGTCAAAAGCCGGCGTACATTTCACCCATTTGCCGTCGATTTTCAGCTCCGTGTACGAGTGCCAGTAGAAAGTATCGCCAACCGTCTCTTTCAGGCGCGGCGAGGTGAGATGGTTGCGCACGTCGGCATAGCCCGGACGTGCCGGAATGCCGCTTGCGCGCGCTGCCGCCGCGAGCAGGGCCGACTTGCCGACGCAGAAGCCTTTCCCGGCATCGAGCACGGCGCTGGCGCGGAACACGCCCGGATCCAAAAAGTCGAGATACGGATCGTACTGGACTGAATCGCGCACCGCGCGGTAAAGCGCAATGGCCTTATCTTTTGTTGTCTGCGTCCCGCCAATTGCCTTGCGCGCAAACGCCTGTATTGCCGGAGCGTCGCTATCGATGAAGGCTGTGGCGTGCGTATAATCCTTCTCATCCATTGTCATTTTCCACCTTGCGAAAGAGATTACTCGGCCGCTTGTTTGATCTCGCGCCGTTGGTCGTGGCCTGACGGCCGCGCGGCACGGCGGAGCGCTGCCAAATCTGCCTGATCGCGTTGCGCGAGCCGGAAGGCTTGATCTTTCCCGGCCAGATAGGGCGACGGCCAGACCTGTGCGCCGTAACCATACTCCGCCGAAGCCATCAACGTGAAATGCGGATTGGTCAGATGCAGCCGCGCGATGGCGCAGATGTCGGCCCGGCCGGCCGCGACGATGGTGTTGACCTGATCCGCGGTCGTGATGTTGCCGACCGCGATGGTCGGGATGCCGACTTCGTTGCGGATCATCTCCGAGAACGGTGTCTGGAACATTCGGCCGTAAACCGGATTGGCCCACCGCGAGGTCTGTCCCGCCGACACATCGATAATATCGGCGCCGCGCGAGCGAAAGGCGGCGGCGATGCGCAGGCCGTCTTCCGGGGTGATGCCGCCCGGCGCCCAATCGGTCGCCGAGATGCGCACGGAGACCGGTTTGTGCCGGGGCCAGTTGGCGCGCACGGCGTCGAATACTTCGAGGGGAAAGCGCATACGGTTTTCGAAACTGCCGCCGAATTCGTCACGGCGCTGGTTGCTGAGCGGTGAAATAAAGCCGGACAGCAGATAGCCGTGACCGGCATGCAGTTCGATCATGTCGATATCGGCTTTGTCGGTATTGACGGTTGCCTGCGCGTAATCAGCGATGACCCGTTCCATATCGGCGCGCGTCGTTTCGCGTGGCAAATGCATATAGTCGTGAAACGCCAGCGGCGAGGCGGCGAAGATTTCCCAATTGTCCTCGTCGAGCGGGTAGTCCATGCCTTCCCAACCGCGCTTGGTCGATCCTTTGCGTCCACAATGGCCGAGCTGCAGGCAAAACTTCGCTTTGCTCTCGCGGTGGATAAAGTTGCTGATCCGCCGCCAGGCGCCGACGTGCTCAGCATTATAGATGCCGGGACAGCCGGGCGTGATGCGACCCTGCTCGGACACCGCGGTCATTTCCGCGAACACGAGACCGGCTCCGCCCATCGCCAGATGGCCGAGATGGACGAGGTGAAATTCCCCCGGAATCGCGCCTGGCTCGGCCGAATACATGTTCATCGGCGAAACCGCGACACGGTTCTCAACCACCATCTGTCCGATGCGGAACGGCGTGAACATCGGCGGCGGCGGATTGTCAGTGGCGACGTCGAACCCTTGCGCGCGGACCGTGCCGGCAAACCAGGCCTGCACCGCCTCGACGAACTTCGGATCGCGCAGGCGGAGGTTTTCGTAGGTGACGGCTTTGGCGCGCGAGAGCATGCTGAAACAGGCCTGGATCGGACTCATGCCCCAGTAGCGCGACGGATTTTCGGTCCAAAGCGCGCTCACATTCGCGGCATATTGAGTTTTCTCCACATCTTCGCGGCGCGAGCCCTGGAACGCTTTGAGCGCGTCGGCGACGGATCCGGACTTTTCAAATGCATTGAATAATGTGATCGCGTCTTCCATGGCGAGCTTGGTGCCGGAGCCGATGGAAAAATGCGCGGTGTGCAAGGCGTCGCCAAGCAGCACGATGTTTTTGTAGTACCAGTTGGTGTTCTGGATGACCGGGAAGCGCCGCCAATATGAGCGGTTGGCAATGAGCTTGTGGCCGCGCAATTGTTTGCTGAACAGCTTTTCCAGATAGGCGACGGTTTGGCCCTCGTCGAGTTTGGCCAGCGTCGATTCGGCTTTCGTCCAGGTGGCGTCCGGCGCCTCGACCACCCAGGTGCTCATATCCCTTTTGTACTGATAGGTGCACAGATCCCAGATACCGAATTCGTTCTCGGCAAAATGAAACGAGAAGGCTGGTGACGGCGCCGTGCTGCCAAGCCAGATGAAATGATTGCGCCGCAGTTCGACCTTGGGCTGGAAGTGCTCCTTGTACGTTTCCCGGATGAAGCTGCTGATGCCGTCGGCGGCGACGATGAGGTCCGCATCGCTGAATTGCGCCAAGTCGGAGATTTCCGTGGAAAATTCGAGCTTGACGCCGAGTTCGCGGCACCGGTCCTGCAGCACTGCGAGCAGACTGCGGCGCTCGGTGCCGCAAAACCCGTGCCCGGTGGAGCGAACGACATCGCCGCGAAAATTAAAGTCGATCTCGCCCCAGTAAGAAAATTCGCGGGTGATCGCCTCATACGATTCGCGATCGTGATCCATCAAATTGTCGAGCGTCTCGTCGGAGAAGACCACGCCGAAGCCGAAGGTGTCGTCGGCCCGGTGGCGCTCGTACACAGTGATGTCGTAGCCGATGAAGCGCTTCTTCATCAGCAGCGCGAAATAAAGGCCGCCCGGGCCTCCGCCGATAATGACGATCTTCACGCGCCGGTCTCCGGGTTTTCTCTCTGGACTTATCAAGTTTAGATGGATTTTACCTTGTAATTTGCATCAGTCAATATACGATGGTCGCCGCGATGATGATGGGAGGCCGCATGCCAGCAGGCAAAGCACGAGCGACCGTAGAAAAGCTCGAAACTCCGACGCCGCTTGGGCGCACCGAACGCGAGCGCGCGTTTTTAGAATTCGAGCAGGCGTTGATTTGCGCCTCGGAGGCGTTCTACCGGTTTGCCGGTGCGGTGTTCGGCCCGGCCGGCGCCAAGCAAAAACTTACCGGACAAGAATGCGTGATTCTGCAGCAATTGATGTTTACGCCGCGGCCGCGCAGCATCAGCGAGCTGAGCCGTTTCAGCAACCGTGACGACATTTCCAACATTCAGTATAGCTTGCGCAAGCTCGCGACGGCTGGGTTGATCGAGAAGGTCCCGGGGAGCACCAACCGTGACACCCGTTACCGCCCGACCCAGGCGGGGCGCGAATTGACTGAGTTTCTGGTTTCGTCGCGGCGTGAGTTGCTGATTTCGCCAAGCGCCGAAGTGTCGAATATTGAGGCTCAGCTCAAATCGGCGAGCAACGCGCTGTCGCTGCTCACAGGCCTCTACGACCACACGTCGCGGGTACTCGCCGCGCGCATGTGAGACCGCTCGATTGGCAGCTTTGGGGGGCCACGTGGAATTTGCGCTGCCGTTTCCAAAATCCCGCGAAGAGATCGCGCGCATCCAGCACGCTCGAAAACGCAACGCGTTCGAGCTCGCGAAAAAGGCAACGTGGTATCGCGGCAAGCTCGACCACGTCGATCCCGACAAGCTCGACGATAAAGACGTTTGGGAGAGCATTCCGATCCTCGACAAGGATGTGCTGCGCAAATTCTCGCACGGCGACTTCCTCGATAATCTCTGCATCGTGCCGAACGGCGAGATCGCCGAATATTGGCGCTCGGGCGGCTCGACCGGACAGCCGGTGTTTTATCCGCGCAACAAGGACGATGTGCGCTATGCCGAGTTGTCGTGGGGGCGTTCCTTCCCGTGCATCGGCATCGGGCCGGGCGACCTGTGCCATATTTCCTTTCCCTTTAGGCGTCCATCCCGCCGGCCAGATTTGGGCGCGCAGCTCGCGCCTGTTCGACGTCGGTATGGTGTGGGTTGGCGCAGGAAATTCGTATCCGTCGATCGCGCAGCTCGACCTGATTGGGGCTCTGCGGCCAACGGTCTTCATCGGCATGAGCAGCTTTGCGCTCCATTTGGCTAACCTGGCCGAGGCAAAGGGCATCGACCTGGCATCGTCGTCGGTGCGTAAGCTTGTCTGCTCCGCCGAAACTTTGTCGGCGGCCAAGCGGGAAAAGCTTTCGCGCATGTGGGGCGCAGAGGTGTTCGATGTCTTCGGCATGAGCGAAGCCGGCCTCATGGGCGCGGAGACAGCGGCGCACGACGGCATCCACATTTGGACCGATATGTTCTTTATCGAAGTGGTCGATGCCGACACCGGCAGATCGCTGCCAGAGGGTGAAGTGGGGACGCTTTGCGTCACCCCGCTGTGGACCAATCATGCCACGCCGTTCCTGCGCTGGAATTCGGGCGATCTGGTCAGCTACGTATCGCGCTCGTCCGGGTCCGGGCCGTTCGCCGAGTTGTTTCCGATGATCAGGCATGCCAACCGCACCACCGGTTTCTTCAAGGTGCGCGGCGTCAACGTCAATCACGCGGACTTTGAAGACTTCATGTTCCGAAATCCCGCGGTTCTCGACTTCCAGGCGATCCTCGAAACCGAGCCGGCAACGGGCCGCGAAGGCTTAAAGGTTCTCGTCGAGATCAAGGCAGCGACCGACCACGCTGCGGTGTGCGCGCATGTGGCAGTCAGCATCAAGGACACCTTTGAGGTCACGCCACTGGTAGAAGCCCTCGCGCGCGGAACGTTGGCAACCGAATTCGAACGCAGCCTCAAGGCGCCGCGCTTTATCGACCGTCGTCAGTAAGAAGCTTAGTCCCGCCTTACACGTGCTGGCCGCCGTTGATGTGAATCTCGGCGCCGTTGACGTAGGACGACGTGTCCGTGCACAGCACGTAGATGATCTTCGCCACCTCGTCCGGCGTGCCGAGGCGGTGCATCGGGATCATCTCGACGATTTTCTCGGTGCCGGGCGACAGCATCGCCGTGTCGATCTCGCCCGGCGCAATGGCGTTGACGCGTACGCCGACCGCACCGAAGTCGTGCGCCATCTCCCGCGTCAGCGCCGCGAGCGCCGCCTTCGACGTTGCGTAAGCGGCTCCGGCGAACGGATGCACGCGCGAGCCCGCGATCGAGGTGACGTTGACGACCGAGCCTTTCGCGGCCTTGAGTTCGTCAAGGAGCCCGCGCGCGAGCATGATCGGGGCAAAGAAATTTACCTGGAAAACATGGTGCCAGTCATCGCGCGAAGTGCCGATCGTGCCGAGCCGCGCGGCGCCGTCCGCCTTTGGTGAGATCGCGGCGTTGTTGACGAGCGCATGCAGTTCGCCGTTGATCCGCCGCTTGATTTCCGCAATTGCCTCATCGGTGTTCTCCGGCTCCGACAGATCGACCTGAATGTGATCCTCGGGTCCAGCCTCCCAGGGACAATTCTCCGGGAACGGGTGGCGCGAGCAGGTGATGACGCGCCAACCGGCGGCAGAAAAGCGCTTGACGGTGGCGTGGCCAATGCCGCGGCTTGCTCCGGTGAGGAGAAGGGTGCGACGCGGCTGATTGCTGGTTGGCACTCTCGTCGTCCTCTAAGGATAGAGCCGCGTCTTGCTCCACGGCCCGTTTGGATGCTCGCGCCGGAACGCAATCCGATCATGTAGCCGGAACGGCCGCTCCTGCCAGAACTCGATCTCTCGCGGCACGACGCGATAACCCGACCAGTGTGGCGGCCGCGGTACGGTCCCGATGGCGAATTTTGCGGTAAAACGCGCGACTGCTTTCTCGAACGCCAAGCGGCTTTCAAGTGCAGCGGACTGATTGCTGGCCCAGGCACCGATCTGCGCCATGCGCGAGCGCGTGGCGAAATACGCATCAGCTTCCTCGGCCGACACCGGCTCGACAATGCCGCGCAGCCGGACCTGACGCTGTAGCGACTTCCAGTAAAACGTCAGCGCCGCTTTTGGCGCGTCCGCCAATTCGCGGCCCTTCACGCTGTCCAGGTTGGTGTAGAAGACGAAGCCGTGCGCGTCGAAGCCCTTCAACAGGACCATGCGGGCATTCGGCATTCCGTGATCATCGACGGTGGCGAGCGTCATGGCCTCCGGATTGACCGGTTCGGAGCGTTTGGCCTCGGCAAGCCATACCGCAAACAGGCGTAACGGCTCGTCCGCCTCGGCAAAGTCACCGCCCGTTAACCATACCGGGTGTTCTATCGGAGCGGTGTCTGACATGTTCTTTGGGATTACCCTGTTGCTGGCACACGGCGATCGGGACGCGGCCCGCCAGCCTCTATATAGTGGAACGGTGCAGCCGCGCCTATCTTGCCTTCGCCTCTGGTTTTCCACCGCACTCGCTGTGTTCAGCGTGGTGGCCGCCGGCGGCTGCTCACTTCCGCTCGATTCGATGTTCGAAAAGGCCGACGCGCAGGTTGAGCAAACTGGGTCCGTGACACCCGGTGCAAATTTGAGCCAGGCTGGCGCGCCTTCGGAAGCGGACCTCGCTTATGCACGCGCGGTCGCTGCGGAGGCACTCGCGCGCGACAGTCAGGGTAGTAGCATCCCGTGGGAAAATCCTCATACCGGGGCCGGCGGCAACATTACTCCACTTGCTGCCGCCTATGCTGAAGGCGCTTTGTTTTGCCGCGATTTCCTGGCGAGCTATGTGCGCGGTCAATCGCAGGCGTGGCTCAAGGGCGAGGCCTGCCGCACGGAACGCGGCGTATGGGAAGTCAAAAGCCTGAAGCAGCTCAAACAGAGTTGACCACAGGATCATCGCCATCGGTTCCTGGGTTTGCATTGCGGGACGGCGACTTAAGTCCCACATTGCAAAACATGGGCGGGCGGGGCCAGCCCCAAAACTGAACGGAGTTCATGGGGAATGCGTGATCCCTATGAGGTGCTGAGCGTCGATCGCAAGGCGAGTGCAGCCGATATCAAGAGCGCTTTCCGGCGTCTCGCCAAGAAACTGCATCCCGACGCCAACAAGACCGATCCAAACGCCGCGTCGCGCTTTGCCGAACTCAACGCCGCGTATGAAATTGTGGGCGACGCCGACAAGCGAAAGGCTTTCGACCGCGGCGAGATCGACGCCGAGGGCAAGCCGAAATTCCAGGGCTTCGAGGGTTTTGGCGGCGGTGGCGGCGGACCTCGTCCGAGCGGCGGCTTTGGGCCGGAAGCGGAGTTCGAGACTTTCAGCTTCGGCCCCGAGGGTTTTACCCGCAACGCGCGGCGTGGCCGCGCTACTGGCGGTGCGGGTCAGGGCGGCTTTGAAGACATCCTTCGGGAAGCCTTCGGCAATATGGGCGGCGCCGGTGCTGCGCGCCGCGGCGGACCCGGTGCGGCGTTCGAGGGTGAGGATTTTGCCGCTGCCCCTGGCGCTAACGTCACTGCAGCATTGACGGTCAGTCTGGCCGACGCCGCCCATGGCGTCACCCAACGCATGCATCTGCCGAACGGCAAGGATCTCGAGGTCAAGATTCCGGCTGGCATCACCAACGGTCAGCAAGTACGGCTCCGCGGCCAGGGCATGCCGGGGCAGGGCAGCGCCGGCGACGTATTGATCACGGTCTCGATTGCTCCGAATTCGACTTTTACGCTTGACGGCACTGACATCCGGCTCGACCTGCCGATCACGCTCTACGAAGCCGTATTGGGTGCCAAGGTGCGCGTACCTACGCTCGACAAGCCGCTGGAAATCACCATACCCGCCGGGACAAGCAGCGGCCGCACCTTTCGCCTCAAGGGCAAAGGATTTCCTGCAAAGGGCGGCACGGGTGATCTCCTCGCCACCGTCCGCATCGCGCTGCCCGAGCACAGTGACCCTGAGCTCGAGGAGCTGATGAAGAAATGGCGCGCCGACAAACCGTACGATCCGCGCAAGGACCTGTAAGTTTAACGCCATCGTTGCGCTGAAATCGCCGCCTGGCGACAACGACGTTTGCGTGTGGAACCAGGGTTCAGCATGTTGCGGTGGCGCGCTTGAAGGCCCCTACGGCCCTATGCCATACGAGGCGCAGCGCCGGAAATGGTCGTAGCGAGGTCGGAGAATGCCGGGAATCTCGGGCCTCATGCGCGGCAAGCGCGGCCTGATCATGGGGGTTGCCAACCAGCGCTCGCTCGCTTGGGGCATTGCCAAGGCCTGCCACGGCCACGGGGCGGAGCTTGCGTTCACCTATCAGGGCGACGCGCTCAAGAAGCGCGTCGAGCCGCTGGCGCGGGAGGTCGGCGGGATCGTTGTCGGGCATTGTGATGTCGCAGAGCCCGCGACCATCGACGCTGCGTTCGCCGCGGTGCAATCGGCCTGGGGCGGAATAGATTTCCTGGTCCACGCCATCGCGTTCTCAGATCGCGCACAGCTCGACGGGCGTTACGTCGACACAACGGCGGACAATTTCACCCAGACCATGCTGGTCAGTTGTTATTCGTTTACCTCGGTCGCGCAACGCGCCGAGAAGATGATGCCGAACGGCGGCTCCATGCTCACACTCACCTATTACGGAGCGGAAAAATGGATGCCGCACTACAACGTGATGGGTGTGGCCAAAGCAGCCCTCGAAGCATCGGTGATGTATCTCGCCGCCGATCTCGGTGTGAAAAATATTCGCGTCAACGCGATTTCGTCGGGTCCGATCAAGACACTCGCCGCCGCCGGCATCGCCGACCTGCGCTACATCTTCAAATGGAACGAATACAACGCGCCCCTGCGGCGCAACGTAACGATTGAAGATGTGGGTGAAGCCGGCGCCTATCTTCTGTCCGATATGTCGCGCGGCGTCACCGGCGAAATCCATCACGTCGATGCCGGCTATCACATCGTCGGTATGAAGCACCCCGACGCGCCGGACATAACCGTCGGCAATAACGAGAAGGAATAAGACGTAGCAGTCCGTCACCCCAACACACGTTCACGATCATGTCGTTCAATACTTTCGGACATTCATTTCGGGTGACGACCTTCGGCGAGAGCCATGGACCGGCTATCGGCTGTGTCGTCGACGGTTGTCCGCCGCGCATTGCGCTCAGCGAATCCGACATCCAGCCTTATCTCGATCGGCGCCGTCCCGGCCAATCGCGCTTTACCACCCAGCGTCAGGAACCGGACGCGGTCAAAATCCTGTCCGGGGTGTTTTTGGACGAGGGAAGCGGCCAGCAGGTTACCACCGGCACGCCGATTGCGCTTCTGATCGACAATGTTGATCAGCGCAGCAAAGATTATTCCGACATCAAGGACAAATATCGGCCGGGCCACGCCGATTACACCTACGACGTCAAATACGGCCTGCGCGATTACCGCGGCGGCGGCCGGCAGTCCGCGCGCGAGACGGCGATGCGGGTCGCGGCCGGCGCCATCGCGCGCAAGGTCGTGCCGAATTTGCAGGTCCGCGGCGCGCTTGTTCAGATCGGTCCGCACCGGATCGATCGGGCTCGCTGGGATTGGGCCGAGGTCGCGCGCAATCCCTTCTTCTCGCCGGACGCCGAACGCGCCGCGTTCTTCGCCGAGTACCTCGACGGCGTGCGCAAGCGCGGGTCTTCCATCGGCGCGGTGATTGAGATCGTCGCCGAGGGCGTGCCGGCTGGTCTTGGCGCACCGATTTACGCCAAACTTGACGCCGACCTCGCTGCGGCGCTGATGAGCATCAACGCGGTCAAAGGCGTCGAGATTGGTGCTGGCTTCGGTGCGGCGGAGTTGGCCGGCGAGGAGAACGGTGACGAGATGCGCATGGGTAACGACGGTAAGCCGCTGTTCCTCTCGAACAATGCCGGCGGCATTCTTGGAGGCATCTCGACCGGCCAGCCGGTCGTCGCGCGCTTTGCGGTCAAGCCGACGTCTTCAATTGTCACCCCGCGCCGGACCGTAGACCGCCATGGCCACGATACTGAGATTGCGACCACAGGACGCCACGATCCCTGCGTCGGCATCCGCGCCGTGCCGGTGGGGGAAGCCATGGTGGCATGCGTCATTGCCGATCACTATCTGCGCCATCGCGGCCAAGTCGGTGAGGCGCCCGCCTGGCCGCTCCCGCCGGCGTCTGTTTGACGGTACGGCGGTAGTGAGGGGCAGGTAATGGAAGACGCACACCAGCGCATTCGCACGGCTGTGGCGGCATTCGCCCGCGGCGAAATCGTCATTGTCGCCGATGATGACGACCGCGAAAACGAAGGCGATCTGTTTGTTGCGGCTTCGCTGTGCACGCCTGAAAAGATGGCGTTCATCATTCGCAATACCTCCGGCATCGTCTGCGCGCCGCTCGCGCCGGATGAAGCGCGAAGGCTGCATCTCGACCCGATGGTGGCGCGCAACGATGCGCCGCTTGGCACCGCGTTCACCGTATCGGTCGATGCGCGGCACGGGCTGACGACGGGCATCTCCGCCGAAGAGCGGAGCAATACGGTTCGCGCGCTCGCCAACGGCAATATGGGCGCCGCTGATTTCGTACGTCCCGGTCACGTGTTTCCGCTGGTGGCGAAAGAAGGTGGCGTGCTGATGCGCTCCGGCCACACCGAAGCCTGCGTGGATTTATGTCGCTTGGCCGGGCTGCCGGCGGTCGGCGTGCTCGCTGAACTGATGAACGATGACGGCACCGTGATGCGCGGGCCGGAGATCGCATCGTTCGGTGAGCGTCACAAGCTGCAACGGGTCACGATCGCCGATCTGATCGCCTACCGGCAGGCGCGCGACAAGCTGATCGAGCGGGTCGGTGAGTTTCCGGTTGAGTCCGAGATCGGCACCTTGACCGGCTACGCCTTTCAAACACCGTTTGATCCGTTTTATCACATGGCCTTCGTCCACGGCCGCATCGGCGACGGCAAGAACGTGCTTACGCGGCTGCACCGGGCCAATTTGATCCTGGACGTTTTTGGCGGAGCGAAAGCCATCCGCAAGACACTCGATCGCTTCAAAGCCGAGGGCAATGGGGTGCTCGTTGTGTTGCGCGATGGTGCCGCGGGCGTGCCCGTGGTCGCTATTCCGAAATCCGACGAAACTGCATCCGGTGAAGCCAGAAGCCGGCAATGGCGCGAGGTCGGTCTCGGTGCGCAAATTTTGAAAGATCTTGGCGTCACCTCGATCAAGCTTCTGACTTTCACGCGGCCCATGACCTATATCGGGCTGTCAGGCTTTGGCATTGAGATTGTTGGTACCGAGTCGATGGACGTCTAAAGACTTTGCGCGTCGCGCGTCGGCAACAAGCGGGGATTACAATGAGCAGCATCGTGAACCGGATTGGCCCTCATCGGATCGGTGTGGTTTTAGCGCTGGTCGGCATTAGCCTGTCATTGTCGGCCTGCGGCTACAACACCATTCCGACACTCGAGGAAACGGCCAAGGCGCGCTGGGCGGACGTGCAAAATCAGTATCAGCGCCGTGCCGACCTCATTCCAAATTTGGTGGCGACTGTTCAGGGCTTCGCCGCACAGGAGAAAAACGTGCTCACCGCGGTCGTCGAAGCTCGCGCCAAGGCGACGCAAGTCAAGGTCGATGCCTCCCAACTCACCGATCCCGACAAGCTCAAGGCTTTCCAGGATGCGCAAAACCAGCTGTCGGGTGCACTGGGAAGGTTGCTTGCGGTATCCGAGAACTATCCGGACCTCAAATCCAATGCCAACTTCCTGGCGTTGCAGTCTCAACTGGAAGGCACCGAGAACCGCATCGCGGTTGCGCGCCGCGACTACATCGATGCAGTGCGCGAATACAACACCGCCCTGCGTACATTCCCGACTGTTCTCTGGGCGAAAACGGCGTTTTCGGGCAACAAGCCGATGGCCGAGTTCACCGCCACCGAAGGCTCTGAAAAACCGCCGCAGGTTAAATTCTAATGCCTCTCCGTCATTGCGAGCGCGGACAGAGCAGCAGCTCAGAAACTGCGCCTGAGCTGTTTCGTCGCTTCGCGTCCCGCCATGACGGAGTTCTGGTCCCGGCCGCGGCACTTCTCTTTCTTTGTCTGACGTCGTTTGCGTTCGCCTTCAACTTTCCAGCTCTAACTGGGCGCGTCGTTGATCAGGCAGACGTCATACAATCGGGTACCAAGAGCGACATCGAGGAGATGCTTAAGAACCTCGAGGACAAATCGGGCATCCAGCTCGTCGTCGCGACGGTAAAGTCGCTGGAAGGCAGCGATATCGAGACCTACGCCAACCAGCTATTCCGCACCTGGAAACTCGGCGAGGCCAAGAAGAACAATGGCGTGCTGCTTCTGGTCGCGCCGGCCGAGCACAAAGTGCGCATCGAGGTCGGATATGGACTGGAGGGGACGCTGACCGACGCGCTCTCCTCGGTCCTCATTTCAAGCGACATCGTTCCGCGATTTAAGACCGGCGATTTTTCCAGCGGCATCGAGCGCGGTGTTGACGGGATCATCAGCATCCTCAACGGCGACTCGGCGGAGTGGCAGCCAAAGGCGGCGGTCCGCTCGGACGATCGTTTCAGCAACGAACTGATCCCCATCTTGTTTGTCGTGATCTTCACCATCATCCTTATTTTCATGATCGGCCGAAGCCTGCGGGCCGGCCACGGTGTCACCCGCAATGGAACGCGCGGGTATGTGACCGCTTCCAGTTCGTCCGGCTCGTCAAGTTGGAGCAGCAGCAGCGGTTCATCGAGCAGCAGCTCGTCGGATAGCGGCTTCTCCGGCGGCGGCGGTTCGTCGGGCGGCGGTGGGGCGTCGGGGAGCTGGTGATGACGCGGCTGCCGATACGCTTTTCGATCGCGGCCGGTCTCGTCCTGTGCTGGCTGACGCCTTTCGCTTTCGCGCTCGACTTTCCGGCGCTGACCGGCCGCGTGGTGGACCAGGCCGGCGTTATCAACGCGGCGACCCGCACTTCCATCGACGCCAAGTCGAAAGCGCTCGAAGATAAATCCGGCATCCAGCTTGTCGTCGCCACGGTGAAATCGCTGCAAGGCGGCGACATCGAGACTTATGCCAATCAGCTGTTTCGCTTCTGGAAGCTCGGCGAAACCAAAAAGAACAATGGCGTCTTGCTCCTCGTCGCGCCGACGGAGCACAAGGTGCGTATCGAAGTGGGATATGGGCTCGAAGGCACGCTCACCGACGCGCTGTCGTCGATCATCATCTCAAGCGCTATCGTCCCGCGATTTAAGGCCGGCGATTTTTCCGGCGGCATCGATCGTGGCGTCGATGGCATCATCAGCGTACTCAGCGGCGACGCCGCGGAATGGCATCGTAAGGTCAATGTCCGCTCCGAGGATGCGTCGGCCGACTTCAACAAGTTATTTCCGTTGCTGTTTTTCGGACTGTTGTTCCTGGTCATGTGGTACCTGATCCGTCACGCAGGGGGCGGGCCGGGATCTGGCGGCCGCAGGAGCGGCGTTGGTCCGATCATTTTGGGCTCCGGCTGGGGTGGTTTCGGCGGCGGCTCTTCTGGAGGCGGCGGGTTTGGCGGTGGATTTTCCGGCGGCGGTGGCTCGTCGGGAGGTGGCGGCGCGTCGGGGGGCTGGTGATGCAATTGAACAAGCAACAACACGAGGCTGTTTCGGTCGCCATTCATGAGGCGGAGAAACGCACCAGCGGGCAAATCGTCTGCGTATTGGCACGGGCGTCAGCCGACTATGCCCATATCCCAATTTTGTGGGCGAGTGGCCTCGCGCTCATCGCGCCGTGGCCGATGATCGTTTTCACCCCGTGGAGCGTCCAGCGGATTTTTTTGATTCAGATCGCGATCTTTGCCGTTGCCGCGCTCGTGTTCTCCTGGATGCCGATGCGGCTCGCGCTTGTGCCACGCTCAGTGCGGCGCGCACGCGCGCATCACGCCGCACTCGAGCAGTTCGTCGTGCGCCGCGTTGCCCACACCAAGAACCGAACCGGCGTGTTGATTTTTGTATCGCTGGCCGAGCGCTATGCCCGCATTATCGCCGACGACGGGATCGCCGAGAAGGTACAAGCATCAGAATGGCAGGCGGCGATCGACGCTCTGGTCGGCCATATGCGCGATGGTCGTATCGCCGAAGGTTTCAGTGCTGCGATCGAGCGTTGCGGGGCTGTGCTCGCGGCGCACGCGCCTCCGAACGGTTCGTCTAACGAACTGCCGGACCGGCTTTACGTCGTGTAGCGTGACGACGCCGGTTGCCAGCGGCTGGGCCGTTCGCTCGGTACTCGCGGCAAGCATGCCAACCATGCGTTGCGCATCCGTCGTCTGGGTCCCTATATGGCGCGGGAGAGCGGCAGCACTTCGATACCCAGGAGGTTTCGATGCCGGAGCACGATCCCATAGACCGCAAACGCCGGGCCTTTATTGGCGCCAGCGGGGCATTGATCCTCAGCGCTTCGCTGCCGGGCCGGGCGTCTGCGCAAAGCAAGCTCAAGATTGGTGTGATTGGCTCCGGCCACATCGGCGGCACCATCGGCGGCCTTTGGGTTAAGAACGGGCATCGCGTCCTGTTCTCGTCGCGCCATCCGGAAGAACTCAAGGACATGGTGGCGGGCTTCGGTGAGCTCGCCCAGGCGGGCACGGTCGATCAAGCGATCGCCTTTGGGGACGTGCTGTTCATCGCGGTCCCTTATGCAGCGCTGCCGCAGATCGGCCAGGACTACGGCGCCGCGATCAAGGGTAAAATCATGCTCGACGCCTGTAACGCCACGCCGGCGCGTGACGGCGCTCCGATCGCCGACGAGGTCGAGAAGGAAGGCATCGGCGTGGTGTCGCAGAAATATCTGCCTGGCACGCGACTGGTCCGCGCCTTCAACACGATGAACTACATGATCTTTGCAAAAGAGGCCAACCGTCCCGCCCCGAGGCTCGCCATACCGATTGCCGGCGATGATGAGGCTGCGGTGCAAGTCGCCGATATTCTCGTGCGCGACGCCGGCTTCGATCCGGTGGTTGTCGGCAAGCTCGCCGATGCGAAGCGCTTCCAGCGCGGCGGTCCGGGTTATGGCCAGCAGGTGACCGCCGCTGAACTCAGGCAGAAACTGTCGCTGACGCAATGAATGCGCCGCAGCGCTGGCTTGGCTGGGCGCTCCCGGCTACGCCGCAAGAGCGCGCGGCGGCGCTCTGGTCGTTCGCCTATTTCTTCGCGCTGCTTGCGGGGTATTACGTGTTGCGGCCGCTGCGCGACCAGATGGGCATCGCGGGCGGCGTAAAGAATCTGCCGTGGTTGTTCACGGCGACGTTTCTGACGCTTGTCGTCGCACAGCCGCTGTACGGCGCTCTCGTGGCTAAGCTGCCACGCGCGCGCTTCGTCCCCATCGTCTATCATTTCTTCGTCGTCAATCTGGCATTGTTCTGGCTGTTCCTCACGCTCGGCATCGCGCCGGTGATCGTGGCGCGCGTGTTCTTTGTCTGGCTCAGCGTGTTCAGCCTGTTTGCGATCGCGGTGTTCTGGTCGTTCATGGCGGACCTGTTTACCGCGGAGCAAGGCAAGCGGCTGTTTGGTTTCATCGGCGCCGGTGGCACCGCTGGCGGGCTTTTGGGGCCCATCATTACCATCGGACTTTCGGTGCCGCTTGGTGCGATCAATCTTCTGATCGCCGCGGCGATCCTGCTCGAACTGGCGGTTTTTTGTGTGTACCGCCTGGAGCGCGCGGCGGCCGTTCAAGCGGGCGCGCCGGCCGAAACAAGGCGCGTCGGCGGGTCTGCCTTTGCGGCATTGCCGGAACTCCTTCGCTCGCCGTATCTGATCGGCGTCGGCGCCTGGATCAGCTTGTTGTCGTTCTGTGCCACCATCGTTTACTTCGAACAGGCCAATATCATTTCCGCTGCGGTGCACGACCGCGATACGCAAACCCGCATCTTCGCCGGCATCGATTTGGCCGTGAATTTGCTCAGCCTGGCTACCCAAGTGTTCGTTACCGGCCAGGTGCTGAAACGATTCGGTACCGGCGTAGCGGCAGGAGCTCTTCCGGCGGTTTATGTCGTCGGCTTTACCGCTTTGTTTGTGGCACCGACGCTCGCGGTCGTAGTAACGCTCCAAGTTGTGCAACGCTGGATGAATTTCGCCATCGCCAATCCGGCGCGTCAGGTCTTCTTCACCGTCCTCGACCGCGAAGAGAAATACAAAGCCAAGAACCTGATTGACGTCGTGATTTATCGTGGCTCCGACGCTCTTTATGGCTGGGTATTCGACAGCCTGCAGGTGTTGGGACTAAAGCTCGGCGCGATCGCGCTTGTTGCCTTGCCGATGGCGGCGGGTTGGCTCGTTCTATCTGGAGCACTCGGAAAAGCGCAGGAGCGCCGCGCCACAGTCGTAGGCCAGGATGGCATCGCGCCCGCGGCGGTGATGGAAGGAGAACCGGCATGACCAGCGTAACGCGACGCGAATTTGCCGCGCTTGCGGCAACGGCGGTGTTGGCGGCGCCGGCATTCGCGCAAACGCCGGCGCCGCTCGCTCGACCAATCCCGGCGAGCGGTGAGCTTCTGCCGGCGGTCGGTCTCGGCACCGCTCAGGTCTTTGATGTCAACGATGAGACAATTCGGCAAAAGGCTTCCGCGGTGCTGCAGGCGCTTGTTGCCGGCGGCGGCCGCTTGGTGGACACCGCATCGGTTTACGGCGATGCCGAGACGGTGCTGGGCGAGGTGATTGTGTCGGCCGGGCTGCGGGACAAAGTTTTTATCGCTACCAAGCTCGAGTCGCCCGATGCTGCCGAACTCCAACGCTCGCAGGCGCGATTGAAGACGCAAAAAATCGACCTGCTGCAATTTCACAATGTGCGCGATCCGCGGCAATCACTCGCCAAGTTCAAGGATTGGAAGGCCCAAGGCGTTTGCCGGTACATCGGCATCACCTCGACACGGCATGAGCAGTTTGCAGCGATCGAAGCTGTTCTCTTAAGGGAAAAGCCGGATTTCGTGCAGATCGACTACTCGCTTGACGACCGCGAAGCCGAAAAGCGCATCCTGCCGGCGGTGGCCGAGGTCAAGGCCGCCGTGCTGACCGCGTTGCCGTTCGGGCGGGCGCGGCTGTTTCGTGCTGTGCGCGGCAAGGAGCTTCCCGACTGGGCGCGTGGATTTGCCGACAGCTGGGCGCAGTTTTTCCTGAAATATTTGCTTGCTGATCCTCGGGTAACGGCGGTCATTCCCGGTACCGCGGATGCGGCGCACATGACCGATAACGCGGGCGCCATGCGCGGGGCCTTGCCTGATCCGGACCAGCGGCGGCAAATGGCGGCATTCGCCGACGCGCTCTAGACCTCTTGACCGTCCACGCCAAGTGATGGGCATCACTAGCTTGGGGCGCGATTCGCGCTAGTGTATGGGGCGGGAAGTAGCCAGGAAGGACAGATGCCGATACTTGCGCGCGGGCGGCGACGGATACGCTACGAACTCGATGCTCCGGCAGAAGGGCCGGCAGACGGGCCAGTCTTTGTGCTGGTCAACGGACTGACGCAATATATCGAGCTTTGGGAGCCCTATCGGTACATGCTGGTCGCGAAAGGCTTCCGCGTCGTGACCTTCGATCTTTTGGGACAAGGCATTTCGGACAAGCCCAGCCTGCACATCACTCAGGACGATCAAGTGGCGGTGCTCTACGACCTCATCTCCGAATTGGAGGGCGGGCCGATCTTTCTTGCCGGCATCAGCTTCGGCGGGGTCATTGCGCTGCGCTATGCGATCGCTCATTCCGACACGCTTGCCGGACTGGTGCCGATCTCAAGCTTTGCCGAAATCCCGCCGCAACTGTATTTGCTGGGCAGCGTGATGCGCACCGGATTGATCCTCGGCGGCACCAGTTTCCTGATGGATATGCTTTTTCCGATGAATCTCTCCAACGAGTGGCTGTCGCAGCAGATGCACGCACTCGAAATGGCCAAACGCAGAGGGTGGCTGCTGAACGACGTTTATGCGCTGCAGAACTTGATGGAGTTGTTTCTCGAGTTCGAGCCGATGACCTCGCAATTGTCGTCGATCACTGTCCCTACCATGATCCTGAACGGCGAGTTCGATTTCCTCACCCCGCGGTCACTTCAGGAATTGCTGCGCGTGCATATTCCGGACAGCGAATTGGTCTTTGTGCCGCGGGCCTACCACGCGTTCACGCTGGAGAAGCCGGTATTGACCGCCGAGTACCTCGCTCGTTTTGGCCGCGATGTGATGGCGGGCCGCTGGCGCGGAAAGAAGACAGTTTGGATCGGACCGGAGGAGCCTGGCGGAGATTTTGTGCCGTTTCCCGCCGACTTTGACCACATGCGCGCGATACCGGCCCGCCGCGAGAAGCCCCAAGCTGCCGAGCTCGAAGTGGCAGCGTCCAGGGAGACGGCACCCCGATGAATTCTCCGACGAAAAAAACTCCGAATGCGTTCCTCGGTCCGCTCGATGACGATGGCCGCATCCCGGCCCATCAACAGACGCGTGTTTCGGCATTTCTGATGTCGGCGCACGGCGCGCTGGCGCGCCAGCTTACCGTGTTGTTGCCGCTCAATTTGCAGAACAGCATGCACGTGGAAATACACGCGCAGTGTTGCCGGCAGATCGAATTTCTTTCGATGCTCACCCGCGCGACCTCGTGGGTGCTGGATCCGATGCTGCCGATGTTGTGCTGGCAATGGGAGATGGCGTGGTGGCCGCAGCCCGTTCGGTGTGTCGCGGATTCGACCCAGGCGCAAATGATCGATCTTGCCGCCTTCAATCACGCGCTGCATGCCGTCATCCGTCCCGCTGCGCTCCTGCCCGAGGCAGTCGATGCGATGGATCCCTTTGTCCAGGCAATGCGGCACATCGAGTTCGAAAGTGGGCGGTTGATGCAGGCGCAGATTATCTTTCTCAAGGGCCCGCAGTTTCACCACGTTCGCGACGAAGTCGCGGCCGCGGTGGAACGCCGCCACGAACAGATGCGCGAACATCTGTCGTCAATGCTGCTCGGACTGGAGGTCGAAACAACCGGGCGACACTTGGTCCCGACGGCGTATCATTTGCACGTGAAGGCCGCCATGGACGCTGCGGCTGCCGCCGCGTCTGCTGCTGCCAACGCCACGACTACCGCCGTCACCGGGACGAAAAAGTAACCAAGCGGTCGTAGCTTAACTTGCTCAAAGTATCTGTTACGCCTTCGTTACAATAAAATTTTAGCGATCGCAGGTGGAATATAGCATGATTACCGTCCCCGAAATGGCCGCCGAGACATTGGGGTCTTACCTTTCCACGCAACTCAATAGTCGATTTGCTTCCACGGAAGCCGGCCTGACCGAGCTTATTCCGGCGACCGCACGGCTCTCTCTTGAGTGCATCGGCAACAGCGACGCGCTTTATCACAATGTCGAACACACGATGCTGGTCACCCTGGTGGGCTTCGACATCATGAAGGGCCGATCGCTGGTCATGCCCACCACGGCCAGCGATTATGCTCACGTCATCGTCGCTTGCCTGTTTCACGACATCGGTTTCGTGCGCGGAATTCTGCGAGGCGACGGCGAGGACGGCTACGTCACCGACGCGAAAGGCGGCAAAACCAAACTGCCACGAGGTTCGTCCGACGCTGCGCTGACGCCTTATCATGTGGACCGTTCCAAGATCTACGCCATGGATCGTCTGACGTCGACCGAGTTGCTGGATGCCGCCAGAATTGCGCGGTCGATCGAATTTACGCGCTTTCCGTCCGCCGTTGTGCCCGACGACAAAGACAATGAAGAAGCTTCGCTGGTGCGCGCCGCCGATCTCATCGGACAGCTGGGTGATCCGCATTATCTGCGCAAGGCCAACGCGCTCTACTATGAGTTCGAAGAAGTCGGAATGAACAAGCAACTCGGTTACGGATCGCCCGCCGACCTCACGGATTTGTATCCGCAATTTTACTACAACAGCATTGCGCCCCATATCCAGAAAGCTATTCGCTACCTGAACGTTACATCGAGCGGCCGGCAATGGATTGCGAGCCTTTATAGCAACGTGTTCCGCGCCGAGCGAGATCGAAGCTTATCGGGCCCCGAGCGTTAGGCGGCGCTGTCCTCACGACGTGACGCGGAAACAACCGGAACGTGGTCATGAACAAAATCGCCGACATACGAAGCAACGATGTTGTGCCGCAATCGTCGCCGTATTTTTCTGAGGAGCATGAGCTGCTCCGCGCCCAGGTTCGCCGTTTCGTCGAGACGGAAATCAAGCCGCATGGGCTCGCCTGGGAAGAGCAGGGCTTCGTGCCGCGCGAGGTCCTCCGTCGCATGGGTAGCTTGGGATTTTTCGGTATCCGCTATCCGGAGCGCTATGGCGGATCCGACATGGACGCGCTGGCGACCGTCGTACTCGCCGAAGAGCTTGGCCGCTCGACCTTCAGCGGCGTTGCGACCACGGCTCTGGTCCACTCCGAGATGGCTTCGATTCATCTGTTCCGCGCCGGAAGCGAGGCGCAGAAGGACAAGTGGATGCCGCCGATCATCGCCGGCGAGGTCATTACCGCAGTCGCCGTGACCGAGCCCGATGCGGGCTCCGACGTTAAGGCGATCCGCACCTTCGCGCGCCGCGACGGCGACAGTTACGTGATCGACGGCGCAAAAATGTTCATCACCAACGGCGTGCTCGCCAACCTCTATTTCGTCGCGGCCAAAACCGACCGCGGTGGTCAGCCGAGCCGGTCGATCACCATGTTCATGGTCGAGAAAGGCACGCCGGGCTTCACCGTCAGCCGTACGCTCGATAAGCACGGCTGGCGCTCTTCGGATACGGCCGAATTGCTTTTTGACGACTGCCGTATTCCCGCGGAGAATCGGCTCGGTGAGGAGGGCAGAGGCTTTTACGCCATCATGCAGAATTTTCAGAATGAGCGGACGACAATCGGCGCAACGGCGATCGGTGAATCACAAGCTGCAATCGATCTGACGCTCGACTATGTGCGCACCCGCAAGGCATTTGGCGAGCCGCTCTGGCAAAGAGAGACCATTCGCCAGCGCCTGGCAATGCTCGCCTCGAAGGTCGAGGCCGGCCGCCAGCTCGTCTACCACGCGGCTTGGCTCGCGTCGCGAGGGGGCGACGCCACCAAGGAGGTGTCGATGGTGAAGGCCTATTGCGGCGAACTGGTCAATGAGGTGATGTACAATTGCGTGCAGTTCCATGGCGGTATGGGCTTTATGCGCGAAAGCACGATTGAGCGCATGGCGCGCGATGCGCGTGTCCAGAACATCGGCGGCGGCGCCACCGAAGTGATGCTCGAAGAGGTCGCGAAGCGGATGTAACGGCATCTGGCCGGTTCTTGCCGCTCGGCCGATTTTGAAGGAAACTCGGCCAACACCAAAACGGAGGAGCGCGCCGATGGACATCATCCCGATTGGTCCGGGTTTTGCCGCCGAGCTCCGCGGCGTCACGCTTGCCGATGTTGCCGGCGATGACGAAGCCTACCGCCGGACGCGCGCGGCGTTCGAGGAGCACTCGGTTCTGGTGTTTCGCGATCAGGATGTGACCGATGAGTTGCAGCTCGCGTTCTCGCGCCGCTTCGGTCCACTGGAGGTGACCCACGTCGCGGCGGAAGGCGCGGGGACTAACCTTGTGATCCTCTCGACCATCGACAAGGATGGCAACGTGGTGCCGGCCGATCATCGGCTCGCGTTGCGCAATAAAGCCAACCAGCTCTGGCACACCGACTCCACTTTCAAAAGCACACCGGCGCTCGCCTCGGTGCTCTCTGGACGGATCATGCCGGCGCAAGGCGGCGAAACCGAATACGTTTCGACACGGCTTGCCTGGGAGCGGCTTGATCGGGCGGAACAGGAAAAGCTCACGAATTTTTTCGTCTGGCATGACTATTCACATTCGCGCGGAAAGATTTCGCCCAATCTGGTCGGCACCTCCGAGCGCGCAGCCTTGCCGCCGCAGTGCTGGCGCATGGTGTGGACGAATCCGGTGAACGGCCGCGCCGCGGTTTATCTCGCCTCGCACGCTTATGCGATCGAAGGCATGGAGCAGACGGCGGCGCAGAAGCTGCTTGCCGAGTTGATCGATGCCGCAACAGCGCCGGAGCTCAGCTACGAGCACGCCTGGCGCAAGGGTGACGTGGTGATGTGGGATAATCGCGCGACCATGCATCGGGGTCGGCCGTGGCCCGCAAACGAGGCGCGTTTCATGGTGCGCACCACGATCGCCGCAACAGAAGCTGATGGTCTGGCGAGCGTGCGTCCGCCAGCGCGACAGGCGGCGGAATAACTGCGATCCGGCTGATTACAAGCCGCGATGTGTGGCCGGTGAACGCAGCGCTGTGATGACAAAGTCAGTCATTTGATCGAGCGTCGGACTGGGCTTGTCGGCAAATTCACTGATCAATTGCGGATGGAAGAAACGCACCATCGCCGTGCAGGTGCATAATGCAGCGAGGCCAACATCGGACGTGTGGAATTCGCCGGCTGCCACGCCATCCGCAATCACTGCGGCAAACATGCCAGTGATGCACTCAATGTGCGATTGGCAGACATCCCAGTTCTCTTCCATGGCGACGGCGACCATCTCGTGCAGCTTCGAGTCGCCAACATAACGGTCCGAGTTCATCCGGTGCACGGTCTCGATCAGCGCGCGCAGCCGCTTGGCGGCCGGCCCCCGCCCGGTCGCGATGATATGCAACGCGTGTTCCACCTGTCCCATCAGCCGGCGCGCGACGCCTGCGGTGATCGATTTCTTGGAGTCGAAGAAGCGGTAAACGTTCGCGGGACTCATGTGGAGTGACTTGGCGATGTCGGCGACAGTAGTCTTCTGGTAGCCGATCTCACGAAACAGACGTTCGGCGGTGACGAGAATCCGCTCTCGTACGTCTGTTTCCGGGTGGTCAATCACGTCAACCATAGCAAGCTCATCGCCCTTTATTCGGCCGCGATCGCCAGGGGGGGCCGCCGCGCGCTCTCGAGTGCGGGGGAGGCCGTGCTGACGTCACCCCCGCGCTCGCCAAGCCGCTTACGATACCACAATGCGTAGAGGCTGGGCAGGAACAGTAAGGTGAGGAAAGTCGCCACGAACAAACCGCCCATGATGGTGATCGCCATGGGTCCCCAGAAGGCCGACCGGGACAGGGGGATCATGGCCAGGATCGCCGCCAACGCCGTGAGGATGACTGGCCGTGCGCGCCGGACGGTCGCCTCCACGATCGCTTCACGCCGGGTCAGCCCGTGACTGACGTCCGTTTCGATCTGATCGACCAGGATCACGGCGTTGCGCATGATCATCCCGATGAGCGCGATCAGCCCGAGTAACGCCACGAAGCCGAACGGCTTATCAGCGACATTCAATCCCAGCGAGGCGCCGACGATGCCCAGCGGCGCCGTCAGAAAGACGAGGATCAGCCGCGAAATACTCTGCAGCTGGATCATCAGTAGCGTAAGCATCGCCATAATCATCACCGGAAACAGGACGAAGATCGAAGCATTGCCCTTCTGCGATTTTTCGATGGCGCCGCCGATTTCGATCCGGTAGGCCGGTTCGAGCTGGTCGCGGATCGGCTGGAGTTTTGGCCAGATCGCGTTAGTCACGTCAGGCGGCTGGGCGCCGTCGACCACGTCGGCGCGCACCGTGATCGCCATGTCGCGATTGATGCGCCACATGATCGGCTCCTCGTGCGCATATTCGATGTGGGCGATTTGCGAGAGCGGAACCGCGACGCCGTTGCGCGCGTACAGCGACAAATCGCCAATATGCGCCAAGTCGAGCCGCTCCGACGGCACAGCGCGCGCCACCACGGCGATCTTCTCGATACCGTCGCGCACCGTCGTGATCGGCAGCCCCGAGATCAGCATGCTCAGCGACTGGGAAATATCCTGCGGCGTCAGCCCCATTGCCCGCACGCGATCCTGATCGACGATAAGCTTCAGGTACGGCGCCTGCTCGTTCCAATCGAGATGCGGATCGATGGCCTGATCGTTTTCGCGCATCACCTCGCGCACCTGGTAGGCGATGTCTCTTACCTTTTTCGTATCGGGGCCGATGACCCGGAACTGCACCGGGAAGCCGACCGGCGGTCCGAAGTTGAACCGGTCGACGCGCACACGCGCCTCCGACAACGCGCCGTCCGCGACCGCCTTCTCCAGTCGCGCCTTGATACGCTCCCGCGCCTCGACGTCCTTCGACACCACAACGATCTCGGCGAAGGATTCGTCCGGCAGCTGCGGATTAAGCCCAAGCCAGAACCGCGGCGAGCCGCGGCCGACATAGGCGGTGTAGGTGGCGATGTCGGAGTTGCCCGCGAGCAGCGCTTCCGCCCGCTTCACCGACTCCAACGTTGCGCCGAACGCCGTGCCCGCCGGCATGCGAAGCTGGAAGAACAGTTCGGGCCGCTCCGACAACGGGAAGAACTGCTGTTGCACGCGGCCGAAAGCGACGATCGAGAGCACAAAGACTCCGATGGTCGCGAGCACGACGGTGCCGCGCCGCCTGACGCACCATTCGATGACACGGCGCAGGCCCCGATAGATCCGCGTTTCGTAAATTGCGTGCGGGTCTTGGCCCGCTGCGAGGTGCTTGACGCTCGGCAGCAGCTTCACGCCGATGTATGGGATGAATACGACCGCCACGACCCACGACGCCACGAGCGCAATGGCGACGACCCAGAAAATTCCGCCGGCATATTCCCCCACCGAGGAATTGGCGAAACCGATGGGAAGAAAGCCAACCGCGGTTATGAGAGTTCCCGTCAACATCGGGAAGGCGGTGGATTCCCAGGCGAACGATGCGGCGCGAACGCGATCCCAGCCTTGCTCCATTTTCACCACCATCATCTCGACGGCGATGATGGCGTCATCGACCAAGAGACCGAGCGCGATGATCAACGCGCCAAGCGTGATCCGGTGCAAATCGAGCCCGATCGCGTTCATGACGACGAATACGACGGCAAGGACAAGCGGCACCGACAGCGCGACGACGAAGCCGGTGCGCCAACCCAGCGCGAGAAAGCTGACGAACAAAACGATCGCCAGCGCTTCGATGAAGGATCGAACAAACTCGTTGACCGCATGATCGACGACAGCAGGTTGATCCGCGATCTGCTCGAAATCGAAACCCTGCGGGACCGCTTTGATGAATTCGTTTGCCGCGGTGGTGACGGCCGGACCCAAGTCCAGGATGTTGGCGCCTTTCGCCATGACGACGCCGACGCCGATGGCTGATTTGCCTCTCTGCCTGACCAGAAAGTCCGGCGGATCGGCGAAGCCGTGCGTCACCGAGGAAATGTCGCCCATGCGGAAGACGCGGCCGTTGGCTTCCACCGGCGCTTCGGCGACGGCCTTGGCGCCGTCGAGCGCGCCGGTCACGCGCAGCGGCACCCGCTGCGCACTGGTTTCGAGGGTGCCTGCGGGCACGACGGAGTTCTGCCGTGCAAGCGACTGAAATAACTGGTCAGGAGTGATGCCGAGCGTCGCGAGCTTGGCGTTGGAAAATTCCACGAATATTTTTTCGTCCTGCGTGCCGTAAAGGTTGACCTTGGTGACATTCTTGACCTTGAGGAGCCGCTGGCGGAACGCCTCGGCAACTTTCTTCATCTGGGCGTAGTCGGCGCCGTCGGAAGTGATCATGTACAGGATCGAGTCGACGTCACCGTACTCATCGTCGAACGCCGGCCCGATCACGCCGGCGGGAAGGTCATCTTTGATGTCGCTGAGTTTTTTGCGCAACTGATAGAATAATTGCGGCACGTCCCGGGCCGGCGTGTTGTCCTTAAAGGCGATCTGCATCGCCGTGAATGCCGGCTTGGAATAGGTGGTGACCTTGTCGAAGTACGGCAGTTCCTGCAGCTTCTTCTCGATCGGGTCGGCGACCTGAGCCTGCATTTCTGCCGCGGTTGCGCCCGGCCACACCGCGCTGACGATGACGACTTTGATGGTGAAGGATGGATCCTCGGCGCGTCCTAAACTTCGATAGGACAGCAAGCCCGCGCCGCCAAACATCACGATCAGGAACAGGATCAGGGCGGGATGTGCGACGGCCCATGCCGACAAATTGAAGCGGCCCATGGCGTTCTCCTCTCGCAATCGCCTTCAGAACGACAATGACGAGACGACTTTGACCTTCTCGGCGGGATCGAGCTTCTGCACGCCGAGTGCGATCACGGTCGCGCCCTCATCCACACCGCCTGCAATCAGGACATCGTTGCTTCCGTAGGCCTTCACCGAAACGGGTTTGAGTGTGACCGCTCCGGTCTTGGCGTCGGCGACGTAAACCGCCGGCCCAGCGCCCTGGTTGAACAGCGCTGAGAGCGGAAGCCGCGCGACGCGTTCACTGGCGGAATCCGACAGTATCAATGTCGCGGTCATGCCAAGTTGCACGTCGTCGCCGGCGCCGGGCATCGAGAACTTGGCGAGATAGGTCCGCGTTGCCGGATCGGCCGAAGGAGCAAGTTCACGGAGCTTCGCGACATAGAGCTTGTCGGGTTGCGACCAGATCGAGACATGCGCTTCGCCCGACCTGGCTTGCGCCAGCAGCGTTTCCGGGATCGCGACGACAACTTCCTTTTCCGAAAGCCGCGCCACGCGTATCGCGGTTTGCCCCGCGGTTACGACCTGACCGGGCTCGATCAAAGTCGCGGTGACGACGCCGGCCGCATCTGCAAGCAGCGTCGCGTAGGACAAACTGTTTTTGGTGAGTTCGACCGATCGCTCGGCGCGATCGAGTCTTGCTCGCGCCTCGTCGCCTGCCGCTTTGGCCTGGTCCAATTGCGCGTCGGTCGCCCAGCCCTTTTGGCGCAGTTCCTTGGCGCGCGTTTCGGCGCCGCCAGCTTGGGCGAGGACGCCGCCAGCGGCGGTGAACTCCGCCTCAGCCTGTTGGGCCTGCAGCCGCAAATCGGCCTCATCGAGTGTAGCGAGGGGCTGGCCGGTTTCGACGATCGTGCCGACTTCGACCAGACGTTTCGATACCTTCCCTGCCACCCGGAAGCCCAGATCGCTTTCGATCCTGGGACGAATAATCCCGACGAAGCTGCGGTCCGGAACCTGGGCCTGGTAATGGGCGCTAGTGACCAGAACTGGCCGTACGGGCGCTACGTGTTGCGCCGCAATCTCGTTACAGCCGGCCAATGCCAACGCCGCGGCGCCAAGGGCGAGTGCGCGAGCGCGATGTAAGCCATTGTATTTTCGGAAGAAAACCGTGTCGGTGGACATCTGAACACCTCCGATTAATTCGAAGGTGGGCTGACTACTGACGAATGTCAATATTCGTCACAAATCACAAATTGTTTAACGATCGGTCGGTTGAGGCGTTGCGGCTGGCCATTTCGCTCGAGGATCGGAACGATCTGGATCGGCTCGGAACGCCGCATCGGGTGTCGCTACGCCTGTGCGGTCTACCGGCTACTTGCCGTCGGCACGAGCTGACCATCAATCGGCGGCGTCTTTGCCGCCCTCACGCGCGTGTGCATATCCGATCGCAGGAAGTCGATGAGCGCGCGAAGCGCCGCCGGATTTTGCCGGCGGCTCGGATAGAATAAAAAGAAGCCGTCAGTGATCGGCAATGCCGATTTATCCAGCAGGCTGACCAGACGGCCGTCCGCAACCAATGAAGCCACATATTCTTCGTAGAGGTAGGCTATGCCGATGCCTTCAAGTGCGGCGCCAATCACCAGTTCGGGATCGTTGATGACGACGACGGATCCGCTGACGTCGAATTCGACGGTTTTGCCGTCAACGACAAACACCCAGGGGATGAAACCTCCACCGGGCAATCGGTAACGAATGCAATTATGCCCCTGTAAATCGGCGGGTGTTTGCGGTTGGTCGCGCCGCGCCAGGTAATCCGGCGATGCGACGACGAGATAGTGCATATCGTCGGTGACGCGCATGGCGATCATATCGCGGGCGACCAGATTGCCGCGTCGAATGCCGGCATCGTAGCGGCCGGCCACGATATCGGTCAGAACGGACTCGACCGTCGTCTCGATAGCGATGTCGGGGTACTGCTCAAGGAAGCGCGCAAGAACGGGCGCCAGGACGAGTTTGGCGGCGGACGGCGGCATTGTCAGGCGCAGATGACCGCCAGGCCGCTCGCGAAACGCGTTGACCGATTCGATTGCCGCATCGAAGCTGTCGAGCAATGGGCGGAGTTGCTTTAACAGGCGCTCTCCCGCATCGGTCGGTGCAACACTGCGCGTCGTGCGGTTCAACAACCGGACGCCGAGTTGATCCTCAAGCGCACGCACCGTTTGGCTGAGCGTTGCAGTGGAAAGCCCAAGCCGCTCGGCTGCTTTTGTGAAACTTGCGTATTCGGCGACGGCAACAAAAGCGTTCAGCTCGCCAAATTGCGCTCGCCGCATTTTAGGCCCTGGAACAGCCGCCGAAACGGCTTGCGCAAAACTACCGAAACTCAAGTCCGCGCGATCGCTTGCACGGTCGCCATACTGCTGGCGTAACTAAGCTTCTTTGCCGCCTGCGCAAGACCGGTTGAAGGTCGCGACAATCGGCGTTTTGTGCCGATCTCATCTGCTGAAAACGCAACGCGCAACGCTGCACCAAAATTGAGCACTCTGGCGTCGGCCGGTGCGTGGAGAATCATACACGCCTTTGATTGTTTAGCGGTTCCGAATGGGCCTTTCACCATTCGCGCGATGTTGAAACGCGCCGGCCTCCACATATGCACGTCGCGGTCGAGCAGCTTCCGGCCGCTCGTTCGGCTCCCTCGTTTATGAAGCTGCAAGTGGAGGTTAATATGACCAGTAAAATCACCGCGATTGCGATCACGGCAGTTCTTGTTGCGTCTGCCGGGGCGGCGTCTGCGCAAACAAATACGCATGCGGCGCGGACGAATGCTCAAGTGACGCGCGCGAACGCTGCTTGGCAAAGCCCGTACTCCTATTACAACAGGGATTATTGGGACGCAGTGTCGCCCGCCGGCAGAATCCAACAGCGCGACCCCTTCGTCGGTACGTATTTCGAAGGCGTCGTACCGTACTAAGCCGCCGCAGCGGCCAGTTTGAGTCTGCTCGTCCGCGTTGCGTTTCGAAGAGAAGCAGCCGCATGAGGCGCGGCTGCTTTTCTATTTGATCGATTTGAACGGCGACGCGTCTTATCCCTGATACGCCCTATTGGGGATGGCGAAGCCGCAGCTCGATCCGTCGGTAACCGCTACTTCGTCTTCCCAGGGCAAGCGGTATTGGCCCGCGGCCAGGTCCCGCATGTAAGTGTACGGGCAATCCTGCGCCCCACCTTTCACCGCGACGTAACCGCGATGGCCGAATTGGTAGATATTATTTTCCACGCCCCAGAGACGGCGCGCTTCGTCGGCGAGCTTCGGCCGAACTTCGGCGGTGATGATCTCGTCGGGCGCGCCGTTGCCGGTCACGATCGGCGTACCGTCGAAATTCACGATCATGCCTTCGCCCATGGAATTGAACACGCCATCGGTGCCGGCCATGCAGACGTTGGCCGTGTACATCAGGTTTGAGAACGCGTTGCTCTGGTTGCTGACGTGCCAGGCGTGCCGGATCGGCGCGGTGTAGCCTGCGGTGCGCAACATGATGTTGGCGCCCTTGTAGGCGCACTCACGCGCCATCTCGGGGAACATGCCGTCGTGGCAGATGATCAGCGCGACCTTGCTGCCGTTCGGCCCATCGCAAACGGGAATGCCGAGATTGCCTGGCTCCCACGGTTCGACCGGCACCCAGGGATGCATCTTCCGATAATAAAGCTTCAGCTCGCCCCGATCGCCGATGATGATCCCGGAATTGTAAGGATTGCCATCGGGGTTGTACTCCATGATGGAAAAACAGCCCCAGATACGGTTCTCGGCGCAGGCCCGCCTGAAGCTGTCTACTTCGGGACCGTCGAGCCGCGACATCAGGTCGGCGTTGGTATCCATCGACAGGCCGTGCAACGAATATTCGGGGAATACGACGAGGTCCATCGTCGACATGTTCTTGCGCGCCTTCTGCACCATCGCGCAAATGCGCTTCGTTTGCGCCGAGAGATCGCTCTTGGTCGCAATCGTCGGCAATTGCAGTTGAACCAACCCGATAACGACCCCGTCGGGAGCCTTGTTCAACCCACCGAGTCCACTCATCTGCTTCTCCTTTTGCGTTCAGCGTTTCCCGGTCGGCCAAAGCATTTAAGCTTTTCCGTCAACGGAAGGCTACCGAGGCTTTGCAGGCCGTCATTGCGAGCGAAGTTAAAGTCATCAAGCTTGGTGGCGCGGCCTGCGGAATGCGCGACGGTGTGGCGCAAAAACGCATGTTCGGTACTCTACGATCTGCGCCATCAAGCTGCTAGTTTGATTGCGCCAGGCATGGACAAGCCAACTTGGACGAAGAATTCGACATAGCCATTGCCGGAGGAGGCATTGCCGGTTTGACGGCAGCGCTCACCGCGGCGCGTCTCGGATGCAAGACGTTCGTCCTGTCCGGTGACGTTCTCGGCGGACTTCTTCTCAGCATCGAGAAGGTCGAGGGATTTCCCGGGTTCGTCGAGGGAGTGCCGGGCTACGACCTCTGCCCAATGATCCAGGAGCAGGCGGTCGCCGCGGGCGCGCAATTCACTGGCGCCAGCCTCGATGGTCTCGATCGGCAAAATGGTGGTTGGCAGCTCACCACTGACAGCTCGGAAGTGCGCGCGCGAGCCGTCATTCTCGCCACTGGCGCGACGCTCAAACAGCTCGGCGTTCCCGGTGAGGAGCGCCTGCGCGGAAAAGGCGTGAGCCATTGTGCAAGTTGCGACGCGCCGCTGCTGCGCAAACAGACGGTCGCGGTCGTCGGTGGCGGCGATTCCGCGCTGCAGGAAGCGCTGACGCTGGCGGAATTCGCCGAGCGGGTGATCATTCTGCAGCGAGGTGATGATTTGACCGCTCAAGCGGTGTACCGCGACCGCGTCGCCAGTCATCCGAAGATCGAGATTTGCCTTGATACCGTTGTCGAGGAAGTCCTCGGTGACGGCAAAGTGGGCGGCGTTCGCATTCGCAGCACGAAGGTTAACGTGTCCAGCGATCTGGAACTGGCAGCTATCTTCATCTACATTGGCTTGGAGCCGGCTACGACGTTCGTGAAAGCCCACATGAAGCTCGATCCGTCCGGGCGCATACCGGTTGATGCGCAAATGCGGACCGAACTGCCGGGGATATTCGCAGCGGGCATCGCGCGGTCGGGGTCGGTTGGCCGTGCCGTCGCCTCCGCGGGCGACGGGACCGTTGCGGTGATCGCGGCGGAGCGGTATTTGGCGGACGGCAATTGGTAGAGTGGTCCGCAGGACTTGGAAATCGGAGGTGCCGATGAGCGAACTCTTGACGGTGCACGATCCTCGCGGATACCCGCCGAAGGTTGCGGGCAAACGGCTTGCGTCTCGCTCACAAAGTCTCGACGGCAAAGTCGTTTATCTGGTCGATTGCCTGTTCGACAATTCCGCCGCCTTCATGGACCAGTTGCAGCAATGGTTTGCGGCGCATCTCCCGGCAATCGTGACACGCGTCATCAGGCCGCGCGAAAGCTGGGAGGACGATCCCGACATGCGCGCCAAAATCGTTGCCGACGGCGGCGCCGCGATATTGGGTGTCGGGCTTTGAAGCACCTGTAGCCCGACGGTCGTCGGGTTGACAATGGCGCTGGAAGAAAGCGGCGTGCCAAGCGTCGCAGTCCACACCCATGCCTTCGCCCGGCTCGCCCGCGCCAGCGCACTCGCCAACGGCATGCCGCGCACGCGGCAAGCCTTTGTCCCGCAGCCCGTCGTCGATCGAACGCCCGCGCAGTTGCGCGCATACATCGAGGGGACTGATCCGATCTCCAAGCGGCCGTTCGTGCAGGAATTGATCGAAGGGTTGACCGGTCCGCTGACGGACGAAGATCTCAAAGGCGTTTCGTTCGACCGATCCACGCCACGGCTAATTGCCCCCGACACCGAGGACAATCTCCAGGCGTTGTTCATCGAGAACCACTGGACCGATTTCCTGCCGGTGACGCTGCCGACCGAGGAACGGGTCGCAAAGATGCTGAAAGGGACGAGCCTCCCGCCCGACAAGGTGGTCGGACGGATGCGCCCGACGCGCTTCCGCGAGTTCTGGGAGTTCACGGTCGAGAAAGTCGCCGTCAACGCGGTGATGGCCGGTGCGCGGCCTGAGTATCTGCCGGTGATCCTGGCGATGGCCGCGAGCGGTCAGACCGCGCGGTCGAGCAGCACCACGTCATTTGCGACGATCTCCGTCGTCAACGGGCCGATCCGCAACGAGATCGGGATGGACGCCGGCATCGGCGTGCTGGGTCCTTATAACCATGCCAACGCCACGATCGGACGCGCCTTCGGTTTGCTGTCGCAAAATCTGCAAGGTGGCTCGGTGCCGGGCGAATCCTATATGGGCTCGCTTGGCAACTGGTACGCCTACACCGCCGCATTCCCCGAGAACGAAGAACGCAGTCCGTGGCAGCCGTTGCATGTGCAAAAGGGCTTTAAGCCGACCGACTAACCGTTAGCGTGTTCTTCGGCGGCTGGTATACGCAGAGCGGCTACGGTCCGCGCGAAACTTGGAAGGAGCGTTTCATCCGCTGCCTGGCGGCGACCGATCACTATAACCCGCCACTCTTGGTGCTCGATCCGATCGCTGCGCGAGGTTTTGTCGACCTCGGCTTCGACACCAAAGAGAAACTGATCGCGTGGTGCGCCGAAAACGCGCGCCTGCCGGCGCGGCAATACTGGGACGATCAGTGGATTCAGACGCTGATCCGGCCGCTTGCCGTTGCGGGTGTCGAGCCTTACGCGACGCGGCTCAAGGCCGAGCCCGATGAGCTGATCCAGATGTACCTGCCGCAGGAAATCAACATCGTGGTTGCGGGCGGCGAGACCCAGGGCGCTTGGAAGATGTTCGGCGGGTCGCTGCGCAACGCGACCATTTCCGTCGATGCCTGGCGCTAGAACGGACGCTCGAAACATCGCATACGTCGCTCTTGTTGGGGAATTAGGCATGGACGTCCGCTCTTGGGTTCGCTTGAGCGGCAAAGCCGACATGAACCAGCAGGCGAACCCTGCGGGATCGGTTGAAAATGACCCGGAGCGGTCATTATCCAGTGCGGCTTGATGTGAATTGGTGCCGTTAAGCGCAAGTCAGTTGGTCAGCACTTCTTAATGCTGAGACCGCTTTCCGATCCGTGCCATTTCCGGTTTAACTATGCCAAGGTGTGGCATCAGCTAGGCTTTCGGGATGGATGTCGCAGGCGATCAATCTCTGCCCTACGTTAGACCGCTTGGAAAGCTGGTCCTTTATTATTTCATTCTGGTCGCGACCCTAACCATTATGGTGCTCGGGTGTCCGCTTGTCGGCGTAGCCTTTCTCTTCACCATTGTACTTTCACCTTTCGCTCTTCTGATGGTGATTGCGCCGACGTTGTTGGTTTATTCATTTGCGCTTTTGCCGTTGTATTTTGGGGCGACGGCGCGCAAGCGTCATCTGTTGTTCATCGCCGCCGCAATCCCCGTTCCCCTTGTCGTCGCTATTCTCCCTGGCATTATTTCACAGCATCAAGCGTGGCAGTATTACAAAATGCATAGCGTCGGTGACGTCTTTCGTTCATCCCCGACGAAGCCGAAAACCATTGAACTCAAGAGCGATCAGTTTGCAGGCATGTATATCGGCGGGGGGCTACCTGCGGCCGTCTGTAACGACGAATGTTTCGAATTGCTCTATTACGACGAGGTTGATTGGGTTCGGATGACTGAGACATTAAATGGCAAATTTTATTCAGCCACCTATCGTCATGTTCATCTTGATGTATGTCCACCCCTCTTTACGCACGGGGCTTGGTTCTTTCGAGCTGTGAACGCCAGGATGCTTTCTGGCGATTGCGTAATTGAGGCAGATGACGTTGGTATGCCGGATGTCAGCGTTGCCATCACCGCTCGCTACTGGGGTCCAACAATTCCACCCGTTCCAGCTAGTCAACCTACCGACGAGCCGTTGGCAGCTAAGATTGTTTCGACCAAAGATATTATTGCGACTATCGAACATGACGGCAGTTCAACCCAGTTTCTAAAGAAAACGCAGGTAACTGTGCGAACGCTATTTTCCCCTTTCTACGTCAATCTCGTAGGGCAGCTGGATCACGTCCGTATGGATTTCTTCAGCAAGGAACAGGTGATCAATCGAATTGATCTCGCACAGTCGCTGCGTGATGTATTCGGTTATAAAGTTGTTCGTATGTGAGCTGCACGAATGTCCATGAGACCCGCCATGCCAGAGCGGCACTAGGACTTTTCGCTTTTGGCACTTCGCGTCACTTCGCGGCCCCCAGCAGTTCGGTCGCTTTTTGGGCCGAAGCGGACATTTGGCCGAATTTGCGAGCACGCGGCCTAGCTAGCCCACGGCAGCAGCACGATCCGGCCGACGAGGTCGGGTGAATTCGCCAGCGTTTCGTGAGCCTCGCCTACTTTCGCCAACGGGAAGCGCGCCGCGATCCGCGTATTGATGCGGCCTGCGCCAAGCAGCTTGAGCACGGTCAGCATGTCGTTCATGCGCGCGCCGCGGATGCCAAGGAGATTAAGCTCAAGCCGGATCATATCTGCCGCGGTAAACGGCAGCGGTTCGCGGCCCTGCTCGCTGCTGACGACGAGGCTGCCGCCGAGCCGCATCACACCGCCCATGAGGCGCAGCAAATCCGGGCTGCCGGTATAGTCGACGGCGTGATCGACACCTTCACCGCCGGTCAGTGCCAGCACCTCGGCTTGGGCGCGCTCGGCATCTTGGGTGACGACCGCGGCGTCGGCGCCGAGATCGCGCAAGACCCCGGCCTTCGCTGCATGACGCGTCGTCGCAATCACGCGCGCGCCCGCAAGCTTGCATAATTGCATGGTCGCCTGGCCCATGCCGCCCGAAGCCCCGGCGATCAGGACGGTATCGCCGAGCCACACGCTGCAGCCGGTCGCGCACGACGCGGTGCGAAGAGGAAAACGGCCAAAGCGCGATGCCGGCCTGCTCGTAGTCGACCCCATCGGGTAACGGCAACCACAAGCGCTCATCGCGCACGAGGTATTGCGCATAGGAGCCGAACGCCTGATGGCCGGGAATGGCGAGATTGCGCGACAGATTGCCGAGCCCGCGCGCGCTCTCGACGGAATCCGGATCCTCAGGATGGGTAACACCGATCACGCGATTGCCCGATTTGAACCGCGTCACTGCACGCCCGACGGCGATAACCTCGCCGGCTGCCTCGCGGCCCAATTGCTGCGGCAAAGGGAAGGCGGCGCGGCCGGGAAGCTGATAGCGCGCGAGGTCGCCGGCGCGATATTTGACGTCCCAGCGCGACACCGAAGCGGCGAGGTTCTTGACCAGAACGTCGCGCTCGCCAAGTGCCGGCAAATCGTATTCGGCGTAGACGAGCTTGTCCGGGCCGCCGTATTCGAACAGGCGCACGGCCATTGTTTTTGTCGGGATCGTCATCTCAGCAAAATACGGCAGGTGTACCGGCCATCAAGTTCATCCATAGCGCATGTGTACATAATCGCAGCGTCCCCAATTATTTTTCCAACCGCGCCACGATTTCGACGTGGGGCGAATAGCGGAATTGATCGACCGGCGTAACCACGCTCAGCCGGTAACCGCCGCGCACAAGCTCGCGCATATCGCGGGCGAACGTGCCAGCATTGCACGAGACGGCGACGACGCAAGGGACATTGCTCGCTGCAAGCTCGCGCGCCTGCATCTCGGCGCCCTGGCGCGGCGGGTCGAAGACGACGGCGTCGAAGTTTTTCAGCTCCGCTCCCGCAAGCGGGCGCCGGAACAGATCTCGGCGCTCCACCTGTACCGGCTTAAGCCCTGCAGTCGATCCGGCTGCGCGCTTGAGCGCAGTGAGTGCTGCTTCGTCATTGTCGGCTGCGAAGACGCGTGCTTCCTCGGCAACGCGCAAAGCGAACGGACCGATGCCGGAGAAGAGATCGGCGACGCGCGTCGTACCCGCGCACGCGCCGAGGACGAGGCGCGCCAGCGTGGCCTCGCCATCCGCTGTGGCCTGCAGGAAGGCGGCCGGCGGCAATTGCACGATTGCTTTGCCAATCCGCAGCGTCGGCATGCGCGTCTGCGCGATGAGTTCGCCGTGGCGCGTGAGCCGCGCCAGATTGTGCTTGGTGCAGATAGCCGCCAACCCGGAGACGAGCGGCGCGGTCACCGCGCCCGAGCCGCGGACATCGACATCGAGGCCGGCATCCGTCGACGTGACGTGAATGTCGAGCGGTTTTCTGGTTGGATCGAGCATTTCGGCGATTGCCCAAGCGGCCTTCAGCGCCCCGTCAAGGCTTTTAGCCAAAACCGGACAGTGGTCGATTGCTACCAGATGGTGCGCGCGAGCGGCCGAGAACCCTACCTCGAGCACATCGTGCGTGCCGCCGCGGGCGTGAAATACCGCACGGCGCCGGCCTTCGCCGTGCGCGTCGATCAGATCGGAGACCTGTGCGTCGAGGCCCGCTTGGTGCAAAGCCGTAGCGACAAGATCGCGCTTCCACTCCCGGTAGCGCGCCATTTCCCAGTGCTGCACGGCGCAGCCGCCGCACACGCCAAAATGCGGACAGATCGGCGCGACGCGCTCCGGGCTTGCTGCATCGACGTGGAGCAGCTGCCTCCGGTCGGGATGGCCGACCACACCTTCGACCTCGACCGTCTCGCCGGGCAGTGCGCCGGGGACATAGATCGCGCCGTCGGCGCCATCGGCGATGCCGTCGCCGAGATGGCCAATCCGATTGATCACCAGCCGCTCAACCACGCTCCGCTCCGACGAAGAACTCGGCATTGCCATCGCCACCGAGAATCGGCGACGGCATCAGGCCGCCGACGCGCCATCTTCGCGCGGCGAGAAACGCGGCGATGTCATCGCAGACCGCCGCATGAACCGCCGCATCGCGCACGATGCCCTTCTTGGTGTCACCGCGCCCCGCCTCGAATTGCGGCTTGATCAGCGCCAGCAGCGTGGCGTGCGGCAAGAGCAAATCTTCGATCGCCGGCAGCACCAGCTTGAGCGAGATGAAACTCACGTCCACGGTCGCGAAATCCGGCTGCTCGGGAAGACGCAAGCGATCAAGCGCGCGGATGTCGGTTTCTTCCATCGAGACGATCTCGCCACAGCCGCGCAGCGAGGGATGAAGCTGGTCGCGGCCGACATCGATGGCATAGACGCGTTTGGCGCCACGGAGAACGAGCACCTCGGAAAAGCCGCCGGTCGAGGCGCCGACATCGATGCAGATGCGATCCGTGACGTCGAGCTGAAAATGATCGAGCGCCGCCGCCAGCTTTACCCCGCCACGGGAGACGTATGCGTGCGCGGGCTTGGCGTCGATGATGGCGGTAGCAGAGATTTCCTCCGATGCCTTGCGCACCGGCCGGCCATCCGCGGTGACGAGGCCCGCCGTGATCGCCGCCTGCGCCCGCGTCCGGCTTTCAAACAGACCGCGCTCGACCAAAAGCCGATCGGCGCGTTGGCGGGAGGTCATAACATCGAAGCTTATAATTAACCGGGCTTGGCCGGGTTGGTCCCGACCATCCACTTCCTAACAGTGCTGCTTTTGGACGCGGATGGCCGGCACGCGGCCGGCCCTCACGAACATAAGTGTTACTGCCGGACGAGCTTCACCACGTCGCCCTGGACGTTCTGTCCGAGCGCTTCGAACGCCTTGGCGACGATGCTCTTCGCGTCGAGCCCGGCCTTGGCGTACATGGCGTTGGGCGAGTCGTGGTCGATAAACGTGTCGGGCAGGACCAGGGAGCGGATTTTAAGCCCACGGTCGAGGACGCCATGCTCGGCCAGCGCCTGCATGACAAAGCCGCCGAACCCGCCGACGGAGCCTTCTTCCAGCGTAAGCAATACCTCGTGCTCGCGTGCGAGCCGCAGCAAGAGATCGACGTCGAGCGGCTTGGCGAAGCGTGCGTCCGCGACGGTGGTCGACAGGCCTTGGGCGGCGAGTTCGTCCGCTGCCTTCAAACATTCGCCGAGGCGGGCGCCATAAGAGAACAGCGCGACCTTGGTGCCTTCGCGCAGGATGCGGCCCTTGCCGATCTCGAGCGGCTTGCCTTCTTCCGGCATCGGCACGCCACGGCCTTCACCGCGCGGGTAGCGCAGTGCTGAAGGCCGATCGTCGATCGCGACAGCGGTCGATACCATGTGCACGAGTTCGGCTTCGTCAGCCGCCGCCATCAGCACGAAATTGGGCAGGCAGCCGAGATAGGCGATGTCGAACGAGCCGGCATGGGTCGGCCCGTCGGCGCCGACAAGGCCGGCGCGATCCATGGCGAAACGCACCGGCAATTTCTGGATGGCCACGTCATGGACGACCTGATCGTAAGCGCGCTGCAGGAACGTCGAATAAATGGTCGCGAACGGCTTGAACCCTTCGGTCGCCAGCCCGGCGGCGAAGGTGACGCCATGCTGCTCAGCGATGCCGACATCGAATGTGCGCTTCGGAAATTCTTTCTGGAAGAGATCGATGCCGGTGCCGGACGGCATCGCCGCCGTGATGGCGACGATCTTGTCGTCCTTGCGTGCTTCCTTGATCAGGCTTTCGCCGTAGACTTTCTGATAGGCGGGTGCGGACGGCTTCGATTTCACTTGAGCGCCAGTGGCGACGTCGAACTTGACCACGCCGTGATATTTGTCAGCGGACTTCTCCGCCGGCGCGTAGCCTTTGCCCTTTTGCGTGACGACGTGAACCAGGAACGGCCCGTTGCCGGCGTCGCGCACATTCTTGAGCACCGGCAAAAGATGATCGATGTTGTGGCCGTCGATCGGCCCGACGTAGAAGAAGCCGAGCTCGTCGAACAACGTACCGCCGGTGACCAAGCCGCGCGCGTACTCCTCGACAGCCATTGCGCGCTTCGCCAACACTCTCGAAGGCATGCGCTTGGCAATTTGTCGCAGGATGTTGCGCATGCTGCGGTAGGTGCGACCAGAGACGCGGCGAGCGAGATAAGCGGAGAGAGCGCCGACCGGCGGCGCGATCGACATATCATTGTCGTTGAGCACCACGATGAGACGGGAATTCATGGCGCCGGCATTGTTCATGGCCTCATAGGCCATGCCGGCCGACATGGCGCCATCGCCAATGACAGCGATGACGTTGGTGTGTTTGTTTTGCAGATCGCGCGCCACCGCCATGCCGAGCGCAGCCGAGATCGAGGTCGAGGAATGGGCAGCCCCGAATGGATCGTACTCGCTTTCGGCGCGCTTGGTGAAGCCGGACAAGCCGCCGCCCTGACGCAACGTGCGGATACGGTCGCGGCGGCCGGTCAGAATTTTATGCGGATAGGCTTGGTGACCGACGTCCCAAACCAGCCGATCGGCGGGTGTGTCAAAAACGTAGTGCAGCGCGACCGTCAACTCGATAACGCCGAGTCCGGCGCCAAGGTGACCGCCAGTAGCCGCAACCGCGTCGATCGTTTCTTGCCTCAATTCATCGGCAAGCTGGCGCAATTGGCTTTCTTCGAGCTGCCGTAGATCGCTGGGCGTTTTGACAAGATCGAGCAACGGGGTCTTGGAAAAAACGGTCACGCGAATGCTCCTTGTTATAGCCTTGTTGGCCCTGTTCGGGCCTAAACGGCGATTTTTTGGCTCAGCCCCGCCAATTGCGTCGCAGGACGCACAAACCCCAAATATTTACACTATTTCCAGCAGGCAACGCAATTTGTGCGCGGGCTTCCCGGAAACCAGCCAAGGACTCCTACGTCACCTTCCAACGACTTATGTTGGGCTAAGTTGCACCTTTTGCTATGGCGCAGATGCCACAGGGAGAGTTTTTTTGATTTTTGTGGTTGCCGTCACGAAGCCACCGCAGAAATGCTGCGGTGGGCCCAAAACACCGTAATAGCGCGAGTTAGCGTCGTGGCGCTCGAAATTTACCGTAAAAAGCGACAATTCGGCGTCACGCCGGAGCCGCGCGGCCGAACGGCCCCGCGCGAGGGGCACCGCTACGTCATTCAGAAGCATGCGGCCCGGCGGTTGCATTACGATCTGCGCCTTGAGCTCGACGGCGTGATGAAGAGTTGGGCCGTGACGCGCGGGCCGAGCCTCAACCCAGACGACAAACGTCTTGCCGTTCACGTCGAGGATCACCCCGTCGAATACAACGCGTTCGAAGGCACTATCCCGGACGGCGAATACGGCGGCGGCACCGTCATGATCTGGGATCGCGGAACCTGGACACCGGAAGGCGATCCACACCGCGGCTACGCCAAAGGCCATCTTGTTTTCGATCTGAATGGCGAAAAATTGCACGGCCGCTGGCATCTGGTGCGAATGCGCGGCCGCGCCAACGAACGTCACGACAACTGGTTGCTGATCAAGGGCAAAGACGATGAAGCGCGCGGTCCGCGCGACCCGGATATTTTGGAAGAAGAACCGCGCTCGGTAACGACAGGCCGGACGATCGAGGAGATCGCGGCGGGCAAGGGCGGCAAAAAGCGGGTCTGGCACTCGAACCGCGCAGAGACTGCAAAACCGGAAAACAACGCGACGTTCAAGCAGCGGATCAAAAACATCACGGCAAGATCGGCCGCAAAACCGATTGCGAGATCGGCTGCAAGGCCGGCTGCAAAACCTGCTGCAAGACCTGCCAGGCCGCGAACGAAGACCAAAAGGACGTCACGCGGAGTCGCCGGCAAAAGTGGCGACAAACCGAAACGCCCGGGTGCGGCCAAATCAAAACTGCCCGACTTCGTTCCGTTCAGTCTCGCCACGCTTTATGACCAGGCGCCCAGCGGACCGGATTGGCTGCATGAGATCAAGTTAGACGGCTACCGGATGCAAGCGCGGCTTGATCACGGCAAGGTGCGATTGCTGACGCGCAAGCAGCAGGACTGGACCCACCGTTTCGCGCCGGTTGCACAAGCAGTCGCCGCGCTGCCTGCAGATACCGCGCTTCTCGATGGCGAAGTGGTGGTGGAAGACGACAACGGCATCAGCAGCTTCTCGCTGTTGCAGACCGATCTCAAGGAAGGCCGCGATCGTTTCGCTTATTACGTGTTCGATCTTCTCTATCTCGATGGCAGCGATTTGACAGCCGTGCCGCTGGTCGAGCGCAAAGCGGCCTTGGCGAAATTGTTGAAGAACAGCGGCAAGTCCGGGGTGATCCGGTACACCGATCATTTCGAGGAGGGTGGGCCGCTTATTCTCAAGAAAGCGTGCGAGATTGGGCTCGAGGGCATTATCTCCAAGCGGCGCGACGCGCCGTATCGCTCGGGCCGTACGGATAACTTCATCAAGACCAAATGCCACGGCCGCCAGGAGTTTATCGTCGCCGGCTATACGCCTTCGACCGCGTTGCCGCAGGCGATCGGTGCGCTCACCGTTGCCGTTCACGAAAACGGTGAGCTTTGCTATGCCGGCCGCGTCGGCACCGGCTACACGCAAAAAATGGCGCGCGATCTGTTCAAACGCCTCGAACCGCTGCGAACAGAGCGGCGGCCGATCGCGTTGCCGGCGGACGAGCGGCGCAAGGACGTCGTGTGGGTGAAGCCGAAACTGGTGGTCGAAGCCGAGTTTGCCGGCGTGACCCACGGTGGAGTACTTGCGGCAGGCCTCATTCAAAGGCATTCGAGAGGACAAGCTAGCGGAGGACGTTGTGCGCGAAGTACCAGTGACGCGCGCCGCCGGTGCGCAAAAGCAGGGCGATCGAAAGTCTGCGATGATCGCCGCTGCCAAGGCGAAGCAATCAACCGAAACTCCGAAACCGGCCCGCGCGGGCAAAAACAACGACGCCGCAATAGCCGCTGTCCATTTGACGCATCCCGATCGCGTCTACTGGCCAGATGTTGGCGTCACCAAGAAAGATCTGGCCGAGTACTACGTTGACATCTGGGATTGGATTAAGCCGCACATTCTCGGGCGCGCGCTTTCGCTGGTGCGGGCGCCGGACGGAACCGGTGGCGAGACTTTCTTTCAAAAGCACATCGCCGCAAACATAAAATCGTCGCCGCTTCGCCGTGACGTTCCCGGCAAGGATCACGACGTGATTGCGGTCGAGAGTGTCGGCGATCTGGTAGCGCTGGTGCAATCCGCCGCGCTTGAAATCCATGTGCGTGGATCGCGGCTCGACAGCCTCGAAACCTGCGACCGCATCGTATTTGACCTCGATCCCGGCGAGGGAGTCGCCTGGCCGCAGATCGTTGCGGCGGCTCGCGAGACGCGCGAACGGCTCCAGGCGCTGAAGCTTGAAAGCTTCGTCAAGCTCTCCGGCGGCAAAGGTATCCACGTGATGGTTCCGATCGCCGACGCCGACTGGGACACCACCAAACTCTTTGCCCAACAGGTCGCCGCTGCGATGGCTGCCGACAGCCCGAAGCTTTATCTCGCCACAATGACGAAATCGGTGCGCCACGGCCGCGTCTTCGTCGACTATTTCCGTAATTCGCGGGAGGCCACGTCGGTGGCGGCATATTCGACCCGCGCGCGGCCCGGCGCACCGGTTTCCGCGCCGGTCACCTGGGAGAGGCTCCCGCGCACCACTGGAGGCAACGAATTTTCGCTGCTCGACCTGAAAAAGCGCATCAAGGAGGGCGCTTGGGTGGACATCGGCAAAATACGCCAGAAACTTCCGGAAATTCGAAAACGCCGAAGATAACGCCGCAGTCAAGGCCGACGGCAGCCTCGGCGCGCGCCGTAGGCGTCACCTCCGCGACAGGCGGCGCTTATTGGCGCGCACCCGCTTTTTGAAAGCGCCGAGAGCCTTGCTGGCGACGACGTGATCTTCGTGGCCATTGAGGAAGCCGGCGGCAACTGCCGTTTGCACTTCGGCAACGGCGGCGAACTTTTCCATCACCATGCGCTGCGCCTCGCTCTGTGCAAGTGCGCCGCCTGCAGCCAATCGAACCATGCGCAACGCGATGACGCTCTGGGCCTCGACGCCCAGTTGGATCGCCTTGAGAGCGACGTCGAACCAGGGATTGAACAAAAGTCACCGATTGCGGCTGGAGGGCGGAGGCGAGGAGCAGATGCGGTGCCGCACATTAGCGCGTCCGACGCAGGATGGGTAGAGCGGAGCTCGAAATCACCGCGTGACTTAGCGGCGCAGATAGGGTTCGCCCAGCGCCCGCGGAGCGGTTTGCCGACCGGCTAATCCACCGACGGCCAGCAACGCCAACAAGTAGGGTAGCATGATCAGGAACGCGTTCGGTACGTTGACGCCCAGCGTCGGCAATTGAAACTGCAGAGCGGTCGCTGCGCCAAAGAGCAGGCACGCGAGCACCGTGCCGGTGACCGTCCATTTGCCAAAGATCACGGCGGCGATCGCGAGATAACCAGCGCCGCGGGTCATGCCTTCGGTGAAGGTGTGGATGTCGCCAATCGAAAGGAACGCGCCCGCCAGTGCCGACATAAAGCCGGCAAAGATCACGCCCATGTAGCGGATCCAAGTGACGGAAACTCCAGATTTATCGACCGCACGCGGCTCGGCGCCGGCGGCGTGAATGGCGATGCCAAGCGCCGTGTAACGCAGCACCAGCGCGGTCAGAACGATGATGGCGACGCCCGCATAGAGGAGCCAAACCTGCTGGAACACTGCCTCGCCAAAAATCGGAATATCCCCGAGCAGCGGTGGGCTCCATTTGGACAGACCGGGGATTTGCTCGCGCGAGCGTGCGCCGAAGATTTCCCGATAGGCGAGTGTGGTCGCACCGAGCACCAAAATGTTAATGCCGATTCCGGTGACGATCTGATTGGCGCGGAGCGTGTTGCTCAGCAAAGCCTGCAGCAGCGCGACCGGGAACACTCCGATGATGCCAATTAAAAGACCAAGCACCGGGCTGCCTGTGGCCCAGGCACCGACCGCCGCGCCGAACGCGCCGGTCAGCATCATGCCTTCGATGCTCATGTTGAGCACGCCGGCGCGCTCGCTGACCAGTTCGCCGGTTCCCGCCAGCAACAACGGCACCGCAAGCCGTAGCGACGAACCGACAAAGACGGCGAACAGCTCCCAGGTCATGCGCGCCGCCCGATAAAATAGGCCGCGCCCGCGAGTGTCACGACGATCAATCCCTGAATCACCATCACCAGCGCGGTCGGCACGCCGGCGACCATTTCCATGTTGATGCCGCCGGAACGAAGAAAGCCGAACAAGAGCGCTGCTGCGATCACGCCGACAATAGAACCGCGCGCAAGCAGGCCGGCGACCAGACCGTCAAAACCATAGCCCGAGGAAAAGCCATCTTTGAGTACGTATTGGTCGCCGAGCAGCATGAAGCCGCCGGCGAGTCCGCCGAGCGCGCCGGCAATCGCAAGCGCGAGCATCACCATGCGCTGATAGGAAATGCCTGCGCGGTTGGCGGCAACAGGATTGAAGCCGACCGCGCGGAGTTGCACGCCAAACAAGGTCTTGCCCAGAACGATCGCGGCTATGATTGCGATAATTATAGTAATCGGCAGACCGATGTGCACGGGGAAGGAATAATCGCCGGTCAAAAGCGGGAGCTGGGTCGATTCAGGAATTTCCAGCGACTCCGGCAACGTTGCCGAACTGGTCATCGGCTTGCGCAACAAAGCCGGCGACTGCACGCACCAATACACGAGCCAGACCGCGATGAACGACAGCAACAGCGTGCTGATGACTTCGTTGGTGCCGACCTTGATTTTCAGGATGCCGGCAATCGAGCCCCAGAGCATGCCCGCCACTGCAGCGGCAATGAGCGGAATGATGAACGGCAGCCAGGCCGGCAAATCGGCAACGCCACCGTAAAGCGCGACTGCGGTCGCAGCAATTCCGCCGACAGCAATCTGACCCTCGCCGCCGACATTCACCAGATTGGCGCGGTTGGCGATGACGAAGCCGATACCGACGAGCGCAAAGGCAATGCTGCGGTTGATCGACGCGGCAATGGCATACGGCGAGCCGACGGTGCCGGCGACAAAGGCAGACAACGCGTCCGGCACCGAAACGCCGATGGCGAAGATCAAAGCAAGTCCGAGCAGGCCCGCGACCACCACGGCGGAGACGGAAATCACCACCGAAGGCCGCAGCCATGCGCTGATGTTTCTCTTGGCGCTCACGGTCGCGTCGGTCATTGCGCTTGCCCCGCCATCATCGCGCCAATCCGTTCGCGCTCGCTTGGATCGGCGGCACAATTACCCATGATCCGGCCGCGATAAAGGACGACGATGCGATCCGCGACCGCGATCAGTTCGTCGAGCTCTGAAGAAATCAGCAAAACCGCCGCGCCGCGCTCGCAGGCGGAGCGAATGTGGCCGTAGACGGCGGCAACCGCGCCGACATCGAGCCCGCGCGTCGGCTGCGCGGCGACGAGGAACGTGAGTTTTGGCAGCGTTATCTCTCGCGCCAGCACCGCCTTTTGCTGGTTGCCGCCGGAAAGCGCCGAGAACGCAATGTCGGGACCGGCCGCGCGCACGTCGAAACGCGTCATCAGCTCGCGTGCGGCCTGCACCAATTCCCCGTCGCCGCAGAAAGCCGAATGATGTGAAACCGTCGAGCCGGTTGAGAAAAATGTTTTCGGCGACGCTCATCTCAACCACGCAACCGACCGCGTGGCGGTCCTCCGGCACCACGCCGATGCCGGTTGCCGTGATCTCTTTCGGGCTCAGGTTCGTGGTCTCGGTGTCTCCGAGAAACACGCGTCCCGCGGTTGGCGCCAGCATGCCGGAAAGCGCCGCAGCAAGTTCGCTTTGCCCATTGCCTTCAACGCCGGCGACACCGACGATTTCGCCCGGCCCGATCGCCAAGGTGAAATGGTCGAGCCGGGTGACGCCCTGGCTGTCGATCACGGTCAGTCCGTCGATCTGCACGGCTTCGCGAGCCGGCGTTTCGCTCGGCGCCGTTCCGGCTTTGCTCGCGCTCGGGGTCCGGCCACACCGAGCGTCGAGGCGGCCGATTTGTCGAGCGATTTGACGTCGCCCTGGATCATCGCGCGCACCAGCGCGTCGATTTCCTCGGCCGGATGATCGGAGCGCGCGACCACCCGGCCGCCGCGCAGCACAGTGACGCGGTCCGCCGCCCTCTTGATCTCGGCGAGCTTGTGCGTGACCAGCACCACCGCGGCGCCGCCGGCGGCGACGCGCCGACAAACGTCGAGCAGCGCGGCGATCTCATCCGGCAACAGCACCGCAGTCGGCTCATCGAGCACGAACAGGTGGGGCTCGCGGATCAGGCATTTGACAATTTCCACGCGCTGCCGCTCGCCAACCGAAAGTTCGTCGATCTTGGCGTACGGGTTGAGCGCGAAACCGTAGTCATGCGCCAGGCGTTCGAGCCGCTGCGCCCAGGCTTTCGTATTCACGAAGCCGCGTTGCTGGCCAAGAATGACATTGTCGACCACGGTCATGTCGTGAACCAGACTGAAATGCTGGTGCACCATGGCGATGCCGCTCGCGAGCGCATCTGACGGGCCGGTCGGGCGATAAATTTCGCCGCGAAAGCGCATGGTGCCCTCGTCCGGCACGTGCACGCCGAAAATCAGATTGCACAGCGTGGATTTGCCGGCGCCATTCTCGCCGAGAATGCAGTGCACCTCGCCCGGCATGATGTCGAGCGAGGCGTCCGACACCGCCAGCAATGAACCGAACCGCTTGGTGACACCTTGCAGCGCCAGGAGCGGTTCGGCCAAAGTCTGTGTGGGATCTCTCATCGCGAGCGATCCAGTCAGCATTGCGCGGTCGCGCGTTAACCCTTGAGCACTTTGATCTTGCCCGCGAGGATGTCCTTCTTGATCGCGTCAAGCTTGGCTTTCTGCTCCGGAGTACCGCCGCAGATGATCATATCCGAAGCCAGCGGACCCATTTTCAGGCCGAACTCCTTGTAGCCGGGCTTCCACTCCCCGCTCACCGCCTGGTCGATCGCGTATTGCACCTGGAAGCCGACGCCGGTGATCGAATAGGCGACGTAAAGCGGATCAGTGCCGCACCGATCGGTGTAGCTGCCGATGATATGCGTGCCCTTGTCCTTCGCTGCCTGCTCCATGCCGCGCAGACCGAGATTGAGGATGTGATAGTGGACGTCGGCGCCCTGCGCGATCGCAGCCAGCGTTGCCTCTTTCGATTTGGCAACGTCGTCGAAATCGCCGGTGTAGTTTTCGAAATATTTGATGTTGGCGTTTACGTATTTTGCGCCGTTGCCGAACTCCTTGCCGGCATTGACGATCGAGGGAATTTCAAGACCGCCGACGTAGCTGACGGCGCCGTTCTTCGAAAGCATCGCGGCGGCAGCGCCGGCGGCAAAGGCGATCTCGGCCTGCTTCACGTCGTAGCCGGCGACGTTCGGCAGTGCTTCAGCTTCGTTGCCGCCGACGATGGAGAACTTCACTTTCGGGAAGCGCTTGGCGATCTTGTAGACCGCCGCCTGGGTCTGGCCGCCGACGCCGATCACCAGGTCATTGCTGGTGGCGAGATTGGTCAGCGCCTGGTCCATATCGGCGTAATTGATGTTTTCGATCATCTGGACCTTGATCTTGTCGCCGTACTTTTTCTGCGCGGCGACAAGGCCGTCGTAGCCGGATTCCATCCAGCCTTTGTCCGATTTGGATCCGGGGATCAGGATGCCAACTTTCAACGGTCCGGCGGCGCGCACAGCGTGCGGATCGGCAAGACCAAAGCCGAGAGCAATCGCAATTGCTGCGCCGGCCAATACGAGGCGTCGGGAAAACATGGACATGGTCCTTCGCTAGGTGTGAACGAGAATGTGCAGCATCGTTCAGCTAGCAAAGCCCATGCCATGAACTTAAGCCTTTGAAAAAACTGCCGATAGTCAGCGTCGGCGGCTCTTCTAATAAGTATATGCTTACTAGTTACGCAAAAATTGCCATTATTGAAGGCACTTAGCCAGACCTCGGACAATCGCATTTGCCGTCAATCCGGAAATTGCGGCGTTTTACAAGGCTCTTTTGTTGGCAGCGAAATTGCAACGGAGTCGGCGCCGGATAACACCGGTCCGGTGTCTTTGAAGGAGGAGAAGGGACAATGACCGCCGTCGGAAAGCGCAAGGAACCTTCGTCTGGGGGCCCTCTTGGATTCGGCTCGCAATATGTTTGGCAAGCGTCCGAGGACGCGGTCGACATGGCGATGCCTGCGCCTGCGCCCGTGCCGGTGTCGATTGTCTGCCAGCCGCAGAATGTCACCATCGACCTGCGGCGTACCGCCATCATCGTGATCGATATGCAGAACGACTTTTGCGCCAAGGGCGGCTGGGTCGATCATCTCGGCGTCGACTACAAACCCGATCGCGCGCCGATCGCTCCGTTACAGCGGCTGCTGCCGCCGCTGCGTAAAGCCGGCGTGCCGGTGATCTGGGTCAACTGGGGCAACCGGCCCGACCTTGCCAACATGCCGCCCAACCAGATTCACCTCTACAAGCCGCACGGCGTCGGCATCGGGCTGGGCGATCCGCTACCGGGCAGCGGCGCGCGTGTGCTGGAAAAAGACTCGTGGGCCGCCGCGGTCGTCGACGAACTCAAACAGGAGCCCCACGACATCAAGGTCGACAAGTACCGGATCAGCGGCTTCTGGGACACGCCGCTCGACAGCATCCTGCGCAATCTCGGCACCAAGTCGATCCTGTTCGCCGGCGTCAACACCGATCAGTGCGTGTTGCATTCGCTCACGGATGCTAATTTCCTCGGCTACGGTTGCATCCTGGTCGACGATTGCTGCGCGACCACGTCGCCGGATTTTTGCACCGAAGCGACGATCTGGAACGTCAAGAAATGTTTCGGCTTTGTGACCGGCTCCGAGGCCGTCATCAAATCGCTTGCGGCGGTCGCGGCCCGCTGACGTGGGCGTGGCCTCGGCATCGCAAGCAATGCCGACAGATTTCGGCGCGTTCGTTCCCGATGCGATGTGCCGGCGCGAGGCCGCAGGATCGGGGCGGCTCGGCGGTCTTACCTTCGCGGTCAAGGATCTGATCGATGTCGAGGGCTGCCGCACCGGCGGCGGCAATCCGGACTGGCTCGCACAACAGAAACCGGCGTCACGCTCTGCGCCGGCCGTCGAAAAGGCACTAGCCGCCGGTGCGACCTTGATCGGCAAAACTGTGACGGATGAGCTCGCCTTCAGCCTTGAGGGCAGAAACGTTCATTACAATCGTCTCGTCAATCCGGTCTGTCCGGGGCGGCTTCCCGGCGGGTCTTCAAGCGGATCGGCGGTCGCGGTAGCAGCTCGCCTGGTGGATTTCGCGCTCGGCACGGACACCGGTGGGTCGGTACGTGTGCCGGCGAATTTTCTTGGCTTGTTCGGTTTTCGCCCGAGCCACAACGCCATATCGCTCGATGGCGTCGTGCGGTTCGCGCCGTCTTACGACACGGTGGGGTGGCTTGCGCGCGACGCAGAGACATTGGCGTTGGTAGGCGATGCACTCCTACCCGCCCAAAACCGCACACCGATCACGAAGCTCAGACTGGCCGGCGACGCTTTCAGGCTTGTCGACCCGCCGCTTGCTGCCGAACTCAAGGCAAAGGCCGAAAACCTCGGCGTGACCGAAAGCATCAACGTGTTCGCCGGCATGGAGGCCGAATATTTCGAATCCTACCGCGTCCTGCAAGGTGCGGAAATCTGGCAAAGCCTCGGCGGCTGGATCACAAACAACAAACCTCGGTTTGCCGACGACATTGCCCAGCGCTTTGCCGGCGCCGCCGCGATAACGCCCGCTGACGTCGCGCGCTGCGTTCCGATCCGGACCGCCATCAAAAATAGCTTCGGGAAGCTCGTGCCGCGCGACGCGGCCATTGTCATGCCGGTTACGCCATGCCCCGCATTGCTTGATAGCGCGTCCGCCGACGTCATCGGCGCGTTCTATCACCGCGCGCTGACCTTGACTTCGGTCGCCGGTCATTGCGGTGCGCCCCAGGTCACGCTGCCGCTCGGCCAATGGCAAGGGTGCCCTGTCGGGCTGTCCATCCTCGGCCCGCGCGGGAGCGATCGCGCCTTACTTGAGCTGGCAACAAAGATGTCCACTCACGCGACCGAAATGAAACCAGCATGACTGATCGTGCCGCCGATACGCCGCCGAATTTCCGCGCGCCATTGTCACGTCCGCGCCGGCGGCCGCGCCGCAAGCCCGCGGAAAGCCGCGAACGGATATTGCGCGCCGCGACGCGCGAATTCGTCACTCACGGCTTCGCCGGCGCGCGCGTGAACCGGATCGTCAAGAAAGCGGGCAGCAATCCGCGCATGATCTATCATTACTTCGGTAGCAAATCGCACCTTTACATTGCGGTGCTTGAGGAAGCGCTCGGCGGGCTGCGGCACCGCGAGCTTCAGATCGGCATCGAGCATCTCGACCCGCGCGAAGGTCTCCTGCAACTGTTCGACTTCATGGGAAATTATTTCGAGGCTAACCGGCACTTGGTGCGCCTCCTCTCGGCGGAAAATTTGCTCAAGGCCAAATACATGCGCAAATCGGCGCGCATTCCGGAAATGTCGTCGCCGGTGCTCGATATGATCGAACAATTGATCGCGCGGGGCACAAAAGCCGGGCAATTACCGCCGGGACTGGACGGGCTGCGGCTTTATGTTCTGATGGTCGCACTCTCGCAGTTTCATCTGTCGAACGGGCACACCCTGTCGACGATCTTCGGCTGCGATTTGTATGATTCGGGCTGGCGCGCTGCGCGGACGGGGGATGCCAGGCGCATGCTCGCCCAATTCCTGAAGCACAAAGCGTGAAGCCGACAGGCGGCGGGACGGAGCGCGCCGCTACCCTGCGAGTTTCAGCCGATCCATCTTCGGCTCGAAGCGTGCCCGGAAGATTTCCGCATCCAGCGGGTCCTCGAAACAATAGCGCACGAAGGCCGCGTAATCGTCTTCGACGTACATGTCGAACTTGCCCACATAGGTCAGGAGGAAATCGAGAATCTCGCTGTCGTCGGTGAGTTGCTGGCGCGGCAGCACGACCTGGAAGGGGCATTCCTCATCAAGCTTTCGCAGCCATGCGCTTCGTTTGTCCGCTTCCATCGTCGCCTCCACCATCCATCAACCCTTGACTCGGACCGCAGATTGTTCTCTTTTTGTTCTCGAAAGTCAAGAATAAATTGGGCGGCTTCGATGGCGGTCGAGACCATAGGCGACGCTCATGCGATGGGCTGGTGCGTCACCGTTCGCTGCAATTACGAGCGCGGCGACGGCCCGGATTACCGGCCGAATTGAGAGTGCAATTACCGCAAGGATTTGGACATGGAGACCCTGGTCTGGACCCGGGGCAGGGATTTTCCGCTGTCGCGCCTCGAGAGCCGTCTGCGCTGTCCGCGATGCGGCTCGCGCAATGTGGTGGTGCTCTACCATCCGCCGCGCCGTTCGATCGCGCGCTAGGCGGATGAATTCAGAATGGGCGAATCGGAGCCGGCGAAAAGCGAAACGGCTATTTCCCGCGCGCAAGAGAGCGATGCATCTTGTTCCGGGACGATTGCTTCCATGCACTGTCGCGGTTCTTTGGCCAGACGTTTTTACTGTGCCGATTGAACCCGCACGGGCCGTCCGAGTTAACCAATCATGATACGCTATGCACTTAAGCTAACAGAGTTAGGCGTGAGTTTTATTTTCATGGTTCTATGTGCCAAAATGTTCTTTGCGCATTTCTGCAGCGAGCTGCGCCGAGGTTTTATCAGCTGGTGAGCCCTTCACGACTCGCTTAAACCGATGCCCCGCTCAGCGAGCAGCTGTTGCGCTTTGGATGTGAGCTTGAATTGCTCACGAGACCCGTGGGAAACGGCGTCGAGCAAACCGCGCTCGATCAGAGCCGGAATAAATCGACTTTTGTTGGACCCGATAACGCTGCCCGTTTCAATGTCGCACAAAACTGAAACCTCTTCGTCGCTCAATTCGGGAGTCGCGGGGCCCGCGAACGGTGGTCTCGCACTTTCAGCGTCGCCCGCCTGATTGAGTTCTCGCGAGGGATTTTCTTGCGAGATTGCGCTCCGCTCGTTCCGCTGGGCCTCTTGTGGATTTGGCGCTTGGCCCACGCTCACACCTGACGGGTATCGAACATGAAGATGTCGGCACCACCGGTCGCGAAGGTCTGAACGTCAGCGACTGCCGCCTGTCCTTCCGGGCTCGTAAAAGCCTTTTGAATGGTCGCAAGATCGTCGAACTGCAACGTCGCAACCAAGTAATAGGCTGACGGTCCGGCTGGCGTAGCGACCGGACCTTGGCTGACTTCATACTTTTTGAGGCCTGGAATTTTCTTTGCTATTGGCACGTGCTTTTCAAAATAATGCTTGTCAAACGCCGACTTATCTTTCGGTGTTTTGTACATCACGACGAGTTGTGCCATGGCCTTGCTCCTTGATCGCTGTGACAGCATCAGCTCCGCAAGATGACTGACCAGCAAGTCGATGCGAATGTTACGACCGCGGCGTGTCTCCTGCCGGCGGAAGTGGATCGCGAAGCGGGCGATTTTCCGGCGGGTCGCTTGGTGGTGGACCTACAGGATCTCTGTAGGGCTGTGGATCTTTGACCGGAGCCTGGTTGGGTTGTTCGGCAGGCTGCGGCCTCTGAGGATTGATCGGCTCTTGGGACATGTAGTGGGAAGTCATTGGCGTGGATAAGGTTCCCGCTCGCTTTCGTCGCCACTAACCAGGCGCCAGGACTGAAGGTTGCGACCCGATGAGCTCTATCGCGTCACTATTTTCTTGACGGTATGTCCTTGAATATGTTACTGGCAAATCGTCTTGCTCGTGTGAAGGGCGTCGACCGGTGACGTACTGACGGCGGAGCAGGGTGCGGTTCCTCCGCGCGGATTTGTAACCCGCGCCGGGGCGGTCCGGGCATCGTTCCCGCCGGCACTACGACCGGCGCGCGGGGTGCTCCGCTTAAGCGCGATCAGGGATGCGTCATCTGCGCATCGCTCTGGTTGCGTGAAGCACGACCTGGGCTGAGTCGACGCGTTCGGTCGCTACGACAAGCGCCGCCGTGGAGCGCCGGAAGGCGAGCGCGTCCCGCTGGACGCGCTGCCGCGCCCGGGTGCCGGCATGTGGCAACATATGTCGGCGCTGCGCGGATACTGAACGATGCGCCTTTCGGCGCTCCGCCCCTTCGTTGAGAGGGGCCGTTGGCTTCGTAGCTTGGTGACCGAAAAACTCGGACGCAAAACGCGCCGCGAGAACAATTCCGTTTGGGCGGACAGCGAGGCAAATCTTTTCTAATCCTCGGACGAAAGGCCATAAACCCGTATCGCGTTGTTGCGCAGAAACGCGCTCTCGACTTCCGGACCAAGCTCGAGATCGCTGATCTCCCGCATGGTCCGTTCGAACGCCAGTACCGGATAGTCCGTCCCGAACATCACCTTCCGTCGGCCGTAGGTTTTCAAGTAATGCAGGAAACTTGGCGGCCAATATTTTGGGCTATGCGCGTCGGAGCCGATGAAAATGTTTTCATGCTTCCAGGCCATGGCGATCATTTCATCGTGCCAGGGGACGCCGATGTGAATGCCGATGATCTTCAGCTCGGGAAAGTCGCAGGCAATGTCATCGAGATAGATCGGCCGCCCGACACTGCGTAGCGGCCGGGCCTTATAATAGACCAGCGATTGCCCGACCTGCATCTGGATCGGCACGCCGAGTTCGCAACACTTGGTATAAAATGGATAATATTTGCGATCGTTGGGCGGAAGCTCAAACCAGTGCGGATAAGTATGGGCGCCGATGAAACCGAGCTTGGTTATTGCGTGCTCGAGCCGGCGCACGCCTTCCATCCCCTGCGTCGGATCAACCCCGGCCAGCCCGGAAAAGCGGTCGGGATAGGCGGCGACCGCCTCGGCGACCCATTCGTCCGGGAGATGCCACGAACCGGGGATGCCGAGTTGTCCCACCTTGCACGCAATGAGAAAGGCGCGTTCGATTCCGGCGGCATCCATTTGCGCCAGCATTTTTTCCAACGTAACCGACTCAACGTCGGCCGGAGCCCGTCCGATTTTTTCCGTGTAAAAGCCTTTCGACCAGTCGGGCCGTGCCGCGAGGATACGCGGTGTCAAAGGATTGACGACGATGTCGATGGCGCCCGATCGTGGCACGCTTGCTCCTTCTCTAGCCGACGGCGGAAATCGCCGCAGGCGAGCGGGGAAGCTTGGCGATCGGTTCGTCGGAGCGGCGCACGTCGCCGAAGCCGGTCAGAAAGGCCTCCAAAGTCGCAGCCATTGGCACTATTCCACGTCGAGCGGCTCGGTCCCGGTGGGATTTCCGGCGGCGTCAAGAGTGATCTTTTGGACGCGCGCTTCCGCTTGCCGCAACAGATCTTCGCAGCGCCGCTTGAGCGCTTCGCCGCGTTCGTAGATGGTCACGGACTCTTCCAGCGGCACGCGGCCGTCTTCGAGCCGTTTGACGATCGATTCGAGCTCCTCGATCGCGCGCTCGAACGAGAGTTGCCCGACATCGCCGCTGCTTTGATCGGTTGCGTTGTTCTGATTGTTTGGCGGCGCCATTGCCGGCTCCCGGAAAATGATCTTTCGATGTTGATCAGGTGATTTATCCGTGCATCAAGGCAGTCACGTGCGCGGCAGACGAGTCTGCCAGCGCCTCCAGATCATAGCCGCCTTCGAGCACAGAAACGACGCGGCCGCCGGCGCATTGATCGGCGACATCCATCAGTTTTTGCGTCGCCCAGGCAAAATCGGCTTCGACCAGATTGAGATTGGCGAGTGGGTCACGCATGTGAGCGTCAAAGCCGGCCGAGATGATAATGAGTTCCGGCTGAAATTCGCGCAACCGTGGCAGGATCCGGTTCTCGAATGCGGCACGAAACGCCTCACCGCCGTCGCCGGGTTTGAGCGGCGCGTTGACGACCGTGTTGTATTCGCCCGACTCGCTGATTGCGCCAGTGCCCGGATAGAGCGGCATTTGATGGGTCGAACAATACATCACGGTCTTGTCCGCCCAGAAGATGTCCTGCGAACCGTTGCCGTGATGGACGTCGAAATCGACAATTGCGGCGCGGGCGATGCCGTGCTGGCGCTGCGCATAGCGTGCGGCGATGGCGGCGTTGTCGAAAAAACAAAAGCCCATCGGCCGCGCCTTTTCGGCATGGTGGCCCGGCGGCCGCGTCGCGACGAAAGCATTCGCGGCCCTCTTGGTCAAAACCTCGTCGACCGCATGGATGGCTCCGCCGACAGCGCGCAAAGCCGCTTCAAAGCTGCCGGGCGACATCGAGGTATCTGCATCGATTCGCACCACGCCGTGCTCGGGAGTGGCGTCGCGTATTTGCGTGACGTACTCCATGGGGTGGCACAGCGCGATGACTTCGAGCGTCGCTCGCGGCGCTTCGACGCGCGCGAGCGACTGAAATTTTTCCGTCCTCGAGCGCGTGTTCGATCGCCCGCAACCGGTCTGGCCGCTCGGGATGGCCATGCGGGGTGAGGTGATCGAGGCAGGCCGGATGGGTGATCAGGAGCGTGGACATCGAACTACACTTACACTGCAAATCCTATTGAGCCAAAACCGCGTCGGCGCCGATGACCGCTGCACCGCCTTCGACCACGGTGCGTTCGAGCGCCCCGGCCTGCACGGCGAAGTTTTCGGCGAAGAAGCGCGCCAGCGCAATTCGCGGGCCGGCATCGGCGTTGAGTCGCAGTGCAGCAAGCGCCTGTTGCGCCAACAGGCATCCTCCGGTGGCGACGCCGAACAGCCGCAGATACGGGGTCGCACCCGCGAGCGCTTCGTCGGCGTCTTTATCGAGCTTGGCCAGCAGCCATTGGGTGGCGCGGGCCAAACTCTCGACGGCTTCTTCAAGGCGCACGCCGCTCCAGCCGAGCGCCGGATCGTTAGTTGCGTTCACCGCCTCGACGATGCGGCGCAATTCCCCGAGAAAAGACTCGACGACCGCGCCGCCATCAAGCGGCAGTTTGCGCGTGACGAGATCGATCGCCTGAATGCCGTTGGTGCCCTCGTAAATCGGGCCGATCCGGGCGTCGCGGAAAAGCTGCGCCGCTCCGGTTTCCTCAATAAAACCCATGCCGCCGTGTACCTGCACGCCGAGAGAAGCGACCTCGACGCCGATATCGGTAGAGTATGCCTTCGCCACCGGCGTGAGCAGCGACGCCCGCGCATGCGCGGCCTGCCGGGCGGCCTTATCGGTCCCGCGTTCGGCGCGATCGAGCGCCATCGCGGTCGCGTAGCAGATGGCGCGTGCGGCCTGCGTCAGTGCACGCATGGTCATGAGCATGCGCTTGACGTCGGGATGGGCGATGATTGGCGCCATTGAAGTCGCCGGCGTGCCGGCAACGCGCCCTTGCCGGCGTTCGCGCGCGTAGGCGACCGCCATCTGCGTCGCGCGCTCGGCGACGCCGACGCCTTGAAGGCCGACCGCGAGCCGCGCCCGGTTCATCATTGTGAACATAGCGGCCATACCGGCGTTCTCTTGGCCGACGATGAAGCCGATCGCGCCGCCCTGATCGCCGAAAATCATGGTGCAGGTCGGCGATCCGTGGATACCGAGTTTGTGTTCGACCGAATGGGCGCGCACGTCGTTGCGTGCACCAGGCGTGCCGTCACGATTGAGCAAAAACTTCGGCACCAGGAACAGTGAGATGCCGCGTGTGCCCGGCGGTGCATCCGGCAGCCGCGCGAGCACAAAGTGGATGATGTTCTCCGTCAGGTCGTGCTCGCCGTAGGTGATGAAGATCTTTTGACCCTTGATGCGATAGGTGCCATCGCCGGCCGGCTCAGCGCGGCTGCGTAACGCGCCGACGTCGGAGCCCGCTTGCGGCTCGGTGAGCTGCATCGTTCCGGTCCATTCGCCGGTCACGAGTTTTTCGAGATAGGCGCGCTTGAGTTCATCGCTGCCATGGGCGTTGAGCGCGTCGATCGCCCCCATGGTCAGCAACGGACCGAGGCCGAACGACATCGCCGCGGCGTTCCACATCTCCGTGCACGCCGCGTTGACGACTTGGGGCAGGCCCTGACCGCCCCATTCGGTCGGTGAGGCGAGGCCGTTCCAGCCGGCCTTGCACCAGGCGTGATAGGCTTCCTTCCAGCCGGGCGCGGTGGTCACGACACCGTCCTTGAAGGTCGTGCCTGACACGTCGCCGATGCGGTTGAGCGGCGCGATGACTTCGCCCGCCATGCGACCGGCCTCGCTCAGCACCGCTTCAACATCATCTATAGTGAGATCGCCGAAGAAACCGTCCTCAAGCGCAGGCAGTAGCCCCGTTCCGTATTTGAGCGCAAAGCCCATGTCGGCGAGGGGGGCTTGGTAGGTCATCGGCGTCTCCCGCGGCAGGGCGGCTTTGGCTAGTCGGCCGGGCTCTCACCCATATTCGCACTCATTATATAGTGGCGGCCGGTCTGACCAAGCCAAAGCGGCACCCGGGATACGGCGCTTGTCAGGCCGCCATGTGCGCCTTCTCTTGCCGGACGCCTTCGCCAAACGACGCCACGATATGGTGAAAGGCGGCCGCCTGCTCGCGAAACGGCAAGCTGCCGGCGCGGTTGATAACGTGCATCTGCGCCGCTTTCTGCTTGGCGGAAATCACGTCGAACAATACGAAGCCGGCCTCGCGGGTCGTCGCTGGATCGTGGCTCGCCCAGACGATTTGCGCCGGTACCGGGAGGCCGGCGTTTCGGCAGGTTTCCCAGAGCTGCCCCTTGGTGCGGTTGATGCTCGGCGCGAACGCTTTGCCGAAATTCGCCTTCATTGACTCGACGGCTTGCCGATGCGGCTCACCCTCACTCGCCGCGACGCACGCATCGAGCAAGCGGTCATCGATGTGGGTGTGGCTGTAGGACACGCGCTCCAGCGCCCACGCCTGAGATTCACGACTCCACAACGGCCGAGGCGGCGTCGCGAAAAGAAGATCGTCCAAAGAGTCGCCGGCCGGCGCGCTCGTCGGGCTTGCGACGATCGAAAGCGATCGAACCCGTGCCGGATGATTTAGCGCGAGCCATATGCCAAGGAGCCCGCCAAGATCGTGGCCGATCACATCAGCTGTCTCGATTGAAGCTGCCGCGAGAACAGCCAACACGTGATGCCCGATCGCGTCGACGGTCAGCCGCTCGGTGCCTGCAACGGTGCCGCCGCTACCCGGCAAATCGGGAGCGATAACGTCAAGATTATTGGTGAAAAAGGTGAGGGCGTCGCCCCAGATGTGCGACCCGCTGCAATACGGCGTCACGCCGGGAACACCGCCGTGGAGGAAAAGCGCCGCCGGTGCACCTGATTTGCCGCCACGAAGAATCCGCGCCTTTTGCGCGCCGACGGCGATTGTTTGTTCTTGCAATGCGCTCATCGTGTTCACCAGCGATCCACGAGCTCGACGAAATCGCCCAACAACGCGTTGAAGCGTTCCGGGTGTTCGCGATAGCTGAAATGTCCGGCTTGATTGAAGATGTGGAGCTCGGTCTTGCGTAGATGGGCCGCGATCGCGTCGAACAGGTCGAACGCACCCTCGATGGCGACGGTCGGGTCATTACGGCCGAATATGATTTGGGTCGGCCGCTGCAGGCGGCCTTCGCTGAGCCACTGCAGGGTCTCGCGTTTCTGCTTGGCGAGTTCAGGAAGAAAAACGCGGGATCCGAGTTGTTGGTCGACGATCTTCTTCACGCTCTCGCGATACTTCGGTAGCTGCAACACCTCGTAGACCTTGTCGATCCAATCCTCGGTGACGGTCGACGGGCTGAAGCAATAGCCCTCATAAATCCAGCGCGCGCTTTCCCGGGTGAATGGCGGATGCGGACACTCGGAAAGCGCGACTTCGTTGGTGCTGACGCGCGGCGACAACGTGCCACTCGAGACGATCGTCAGCGCCCGCACCAGATGCGGATATTCCAGCGCGAGTCTTGTCGCGGCAAAGCCGCCGCGCGAATGTCCCACGACATGCGCCGGCGGAAGTTTGAGCGCAGTCATGAAAGCTGCTGCATGGCGAACGACCGCCGCCATGCTGTAGTCCTCATCGCGCAGGGGGTTGCCGGTAAATCCCTGGCCGATCTTGTCGAATGCGATGACCTGAAACCGTTCGGCCAGCGGTACGAAATTAAGATTCCAGGCGTGGGCGCTGGGAGCGGAGTCGGCGCTGCCAAAATTGCCGCCGTAGATAAATACGATCGGCCGGCCGCTGCCGGCTACATGATAGGAGGTCTGGACGCCGCCGATGTCAATGATCTTCGCCGGCGGTAAGACCACGCCGGTGGTCGCAACGGAATGGTAGTTCATGTTTGCAAACTCGCTATGCGACGGATTTCGAGATGACGGACCATCAGCTCCAATCCGGTTTCGGATAGACTGCGGGTGCTTTCGCAAATTCGGTCGGCCATACAGGGACGAAGTTGCCACGCTGGATTTGCGTGATGATGCTGACCGCTCTCTCGTTGTCGCCCTTGCCGTTGAACTTGGCGCCGCGCAGCAGAAAGAAATTCCGGTCGCCGGACTTTAGGTCAGTCGCCGCGATGGCGTCGCGTAAATCTTTGCCCTTGGCGCTTTTGCTCCGTTCGAGGGCGTCCCAAATGACGGCGATGTCGGCCATCACCGCGGCCACACCGACGTCCATGATGCGATGAGATTTCTCGCGGACACGTTCGATGACCGCTGCCAGGCCGGGAATATTGAGCGAGCTCGAGAAGCTATCGGTGCCGAATATGTTTTCGGCGTCCTTGCCCAACGTTTCGATGTAGTCGCGTGTGTTGGTCGCGCCGAGCACGCCGCCCATGAATGACGGATTGTAGCCAAGCTCCTTGGCTGCGCGGTTGATCTGAATCCCATCGCTGACGCGGTTGTGCCCAACCAAAATGTCGACGTGGTCCGATTTCATTTTAGTGATGAACGACGCGAAGTTCTGCGTCGAACCGACGTCATAAATTTCCGTGTGTACGATTTCGAGACCGAGCTTCTGCGCCGCCGCCGTCAGCGCCTTGTTCACCCCTTGGCCCGTGACCGAGTTTTCGCTGAGTATTCCGAGACGTTTGGCGGTACCGCCCTTTTTATCGAGCAGTTCTTTTGCCGTGGTCAGAAGGTCGGTTGAGTAGTTTCCAGTGAGCGGAGTAATGCGAAAGACGTATTTGAAGCCGCGCGCGGTTATGGTCGGGTCGATGTCGTAAGCCGTCAGAAACGGCACTTCGTTGCGCTCCGCAACCTGGCTTGCCACGATCGTCGCTGCGCTCTGGTTGCAGCCGATGATTGCCGCCGCACCGCGCTGGATCGCGGCTTCGACTTGGGTCACGGCGATTTCCGGCTTGGTCTCGGTGTCGAGCACCGCAACGGTGATTTTGGCGCCGCCCATCGATTTGACGCCGCCGGCCGCGTTCATCAGCTCAGCCGCCAATTGAGCCGAGTTCCATGACATTTGTCCGAATTGCGCGCTTGGTCCGGTCAGCGGAATGACGCAAACAACCAGAATATCTTCGGCCGCGCGGACGATGCTCGGCATTCCAAGGCTCGCCGCGGCCGCCGCGCCACCGAGCAGCACCTCGCGCCTGCGAATTTTTGTTGCCTTCGGCAAGGTTACATTCGACATGACGCTCTCCTCATCGGTGCACAACCCCGGCCTGTGCCGATACGCCGCCAAGGAAGGCAGCGCGCAGCCGCTCATCCTCTAATAGCGCCGTCGCTTCTCCCTCCGCAACCATCGAGCCCGTTTCCAGAACATAGCCGCGATGCGACCGGCGCAGCGATTCCACGACGTTCTGCTCCACGATCAAAATCGCCATGCCGCCCAGATTTGCGGAGGTGATTGCATCAAAAATGTTAGCAACCATCGCGGGCGATAGCCCGAGCGAAGGCTCGTCGAGCATCAGCAATTTTGGGCCGAGCATCAGCGCGCGGCCGATGGCCGCCATCTGCTGCTCGCCGCCGGAAAGGGTCCCGGCGTATTGGCTCCGCCGCGCCGCCAAACGCGGAAACATCGCCGAAACTCTATCGAGCCGGCGTGATACTTCCGTCGTCGATAGTCCGCGCGGCGCGCCGATCGTCAGATTTTCCAGCACCGTCATGTCAGCGAACAATTGCCGGCCTTCCGGCACGTGTGCGATCCCCTCGGCAACGATCTCGTGCGACGGCAAGCCGAGGATCGGTTTGCCGGCAAACGCAATGTGACCGCGTGCCCGCACCACGCCGGAAATCGCGCGCAACAAAGTGGTTTTGCCGGCACCGTTGGCGCCGACCAGCGAGACGATCTCGTCTTTTGCTATTGCAAGCGACACGTCGTGGATGACGTCGACGTCACCGTAACCCGCGGTAAGCCTCTTGACTTCAAGCAGCGGCATAACCTGCGCCCAGGTAGGCTTCGATGACTTTGGCATCTTTGGCCACATCTTGCGGGGGCCCTTCGGCGATCACGCGTCCCTGGTCGAGGACGACGACGCGCCAAGCCAGCGCAAACACAGCCGCCAAAACGTGCTCGATCATCAGAATGGTGATGTTTTCGCCGGCGATGGTGCGAATGATTTCGACGAGATCGTCGACTTCACCGGGACGCAAGCCCGCGGCGACTTCGTCAAGGAGGAGTAAGCGCGGACCGGTCGCGTAAGCTCTCGCCAATTCGAGCCGCTTTCTTTCCAAAACGCTCAAGTGGCGGCCAGGCCGATCGAGCTTTCGCGCCAGGCCGAAGCGGCCGGCTATTTCGGCAGCGCGCGTTGTGGCCGCGCGCATGTTGCGTACGCGGCAAAGGACGGCAACGCGGATCGTTTCCAGGACGGTCAAATCCGGAAAGGGGCGAGCGATCTGAAAGGTGCGGCCGATGCCCGCCGCGCAGAGGCTCGATGGCGTGCGGCTGGTGACTGCCTGGCCGGCGAAACGAACGATGCCGCTATCCGGCTTCATCGCACCGGAAATGATATTGAATAGAGTCGTTTTGCCAGCGCCGTTGGCGCCAATCACGCCAAAGACGCCGCCTTCGTTTACCGCGAACGATACATTGTCGAGCGCCTGCAGACCGCGAAAGCGTTTGCCAATCGCTTCGATCTCAAGAAGTCCCGCCATCAAGACCTCCAATGCCAGAGGCCGACGATACCCCGCGGCAGGCGCAGAACGAGAACGACGAGAACGACGCCGTACCCGATCCGCACCAGGCTCGCGGCCTCCCGCGAACCGACAAACGGCAACGTGCGCAGCAAATCGCCGAACAGGCCGAACAGAACCGAGCCAACGATTGGACCAATGACCGTCCCGCTGCCACCGACAATGGTGCCGAGCATCATGTTAAGGACGTGGTCGAACGCGAACAGAGTCTCCGGCACAATGAACAAAAGGAACTGTGCGTAGAAAGTGCCGGCCAGCGCGGTTGCAGCGGCGCTGATTGCGATGATCATGATCTTGCAGCGAAACGTCGGCACGCCGCTCGCCTCGGCGGCATCCTCGTCCTCGCGCAGCGCCATCAAATATTGACCGAACCGCGAGCGTTCGAGCCAAAGCGTGCCAAGGCCGGCGAGAACCACCATACCTAGAATGATCTCGTAATAGGGAACGCGCGACAGAAAGTTCATGTCGGCGGGATCGTTCGCCGAGATGAGAAAAATGCCGGCGGTCCCACCGAGAAATTCCCAACCGGAGAATAGCCCGCGGAATACTTCGACTGCGCTTAGGGTAATGACGGCAAAAAAGACGCCACGCACGCGATACCAGAACGCTATCGCCGAGAGGACTGCGCCGAGTACGGCGGCAATCAGTGCGCCGGCCCACATGCCGATCCACGGCGAGATTCCATAATCGCGAAACAGTACGGTTGACGCGTAGGCGCCGGTCGCGAGGAAAATCGTGTGTCCAAGCGAAAATTGTCCCGCATAGCCGGCGGCCAAATTCCAGCATTGCGCCAGATAGCAATTGAACAGAATTAGAATGCCGGCGACGACCAATTGCTGGCGCGCGAACAGTGGAAACAAGGCTGCCACAGCGATAATTGCGACGACCAAAGCAACTTTTAAAAGCAGTGCAGTCCGATCGTCGGCTGTCGGCGTCTTCATGAGCGAAACGATCCCATGAGGCCTGAGGGACGCACCAACAGCATCAGTATCAATAGTCCGAACACCATTGCGGTGGCGTAGGAGGCTGTCAGATAGAAACCGCCAACCGCTTCGACCACTCCGATAATCAACCCCGCAAGCACCGCGCCAGGCAGGCTACCGAGGCCGCCGATAATGGAGATGACGAACGCCTTCAGCATGAAATCGTATCCAACGAATGGATTGATGAGATAGAACGGCACCAGCATCGCACCGGCGAACGCGGCCATCGCGGTGGCGAGCGCGAACGCCTGGATGAAGACCCGCTGAATCGGAATACCGACAAGTCTGGCGCCAAGCTCGTTGCTGGCGGCGGCGCGGATTTCGGTGCCGAACCGTGTAAACTTCAGAAATGCCCACAGCCCGAGGATCGCCAGCAGGCTGCCGGCTGCAGTGATTAAGCGGGCCCACGGCAGCACCAGCGTGCCGAGATGGACTGAACCCTCGCCAAGCGACGAGCGGACGCTCCGCAGATCGCCGCCGAAAATCAGGTTGGCGCTGTTCTCGATCACGATCAACAAGCCGAGCGTCACCAGCATCTGGGTGGCGTGACTGGCGGTAACCGCCGGCGCGATCACAATGCGATAAAGCAAGCCGCCGACAACAAGGAAGGCCGGAAACAGGCAGAGTGCCGCGAGGTAGGGATCAAGCCCCAGATAACGGTTGAGCGCAAAGCTGGCAAACATCGCCGCCATTGCGATATGGCCATGCGCGAAGTTGATGATGTTCATCACGCCGAACACCACGGTAAAGCCGACCGCGACCAATGCATAAGCGCAACCCATCAGCAGGCCGCTCGCGGCTACCTGTATGATGGTCTGGAGGTGGTCCATCGCCGCCGATCTTTAAGCAGCGGCGGCTTGCTCTTTCCGGAGCGTCCATTCCGCGATGTCGCGGTTGCGCGGATAGTACACGTCGTCGTGCTTTTTAACGTAGTCGAGGCAGCGGCGGATCGTCGAGGCCATCGTCGGGCGTCCAGCCATATGGGCGTGCAAAGTCATGCTCAGCCATTTCGGGCCGCCTTCTTTGCCCTCGCGATAAAGCTGATCGAATGTCTCGGTGAAATTCTCGTGGAACACGCTTGGCGGATTGGCAGGAAAAACCCAGGCGGAAATATCGTTGGTTGAGATATTGGTCCGGGGCAGGATGACAAACGGGCCGCTTCTGGTCCGTTGCACGAACGGCAGATCGTCGCTTGCATCGTCTCCGACCCAGATATAGCCCTGCTCGGCGAGGAGTTCGATCGTTGAGTCGGATCCGCTCGATCCCGGGCTGGTCCAGCCGACGGGTTTCACCCCGCCGGTCGCTTCCATCAGCATCCTCGTGCAGCGAAGGATTTCCGCACGCTCCTGTTCGGGTGTCGCGTCTTTCGCGTACACGTCGTTCGCCCAACCGTGTCCGTTCACCTCATGACCGTCCTGCGCCAGCATCCGGACAATGTCCGGATGCCGTTCGGCGGCAAGCCCGTTGGTTGAAACCGAAGCCTTCAGGCCGTATTCGTCGAGCAAGTTGAGCAGACGCCAGATGCCGGCCTTCCAGCCGTAGTCGCCGTATGAGAGCGAAAACCTGTCCAGCGCGCCTTTGGCCGCGACGTAATTGACCTGACTCTGCTTTTCGAACGCCTCGAAAGGAATGCCGACACTGAAAGCAATCTTTGCGTTGCCGGGCCAGCTCCACTCTCGCGGAAAGCGCTTACGCGTCGCCATTGTCGTTTACTCTGTTGCTGTTGGTTATCGAGGCGGTGCAACCCTAGCCGATGTGATCGGAGGGTCAATGCGCGGCCGCGCATTTGAGTACTGCGTCACGCGCCAATACGGGCTCGGGAGGCTCTGTGATTAAGCGAGGCGAATATCAGGCGAACATTGATCGCAGCCAGTCACGCCGCTATGTTGGACCAGCCGATGGCCCGCGGCGGGCCGGCGGCACTCCGAAGGTACCTTTTTGGGGCGTAGCCAAGCGGTAAGGCAGCGGATTTTGATTCCGCCATACGGAGGTTCGAATCCTCCCGCCCCAGCCAGCCACAGCGAGCGCAATCGAATTCATAAGAGCAATCACGCCGTCCCCGTCAAAATCACGTGGGTTATGCGTCGCTGCAATTTTTGCAAATGCGGCGGCTAGCGTACGCTTAAGATACTTGCTTTCCGCAGGCTCGCTATTACCAGATACAGTGTCGGCAAAAACCTTGATGACAGAATTTCCAACCTCTGAACGCTCGAGCAGCATTAGCTGCAGTCAACAGAGAGAGTGCAGTCAAGACCAAGAAAAGTCCAGATTTTATCTCGTGCTTCTCGTCAAATAAAGTCGGAGTTGTGGTCGTATCCAATAGACGACTGCTTGCTTCGTCGTCGACTAGCTATCCGCATGCGCCAAACGGCGACGGATGATATCAGATGTCAAAGTTAAATGACTAACCGCCGATGCCGCGTCAGCGCGTTTGTGCACCCTGTTCGGACATTGCAGCTGAAATTGGGCTGAGCGACCAAACGTAGGTGCCCACCGCTCCTCCCTCCAGGACAGCGGTAACCGCACGCCGACCGGATTGAATAGTGAAAGATTGAACATCATCATTGCCGTTGAGTACCAGCAGCACAGCATCTCCCTCCGGCGTCACAAATGCCACGTTCGGCAAGGATGCGATTGCGGTCGAGGAAACTCTTATCGATCCGGGCCGAACAAAACGGGACAAGTGTGCGATGAGATAGTAGGACAAGTTGCGCACAATGGACGGTCCACCAATCGTCAGAGCGCCGAGGCTATCGTCGGAGCCCCCGGGCGTATGTGGCCCGCAATTCGGATCGCTGGCCAGGTTCCATTCCAGAACCGCTTGAGCGCCGTTGCGAATTGTACCCACTAGAACGTTTCGGGTATGCCAAGCGAGATCGGTGGCGAAGTGCCCAGCTGCTCCAACATATTGTTCCGTCAGGTAGGTTTTTATGCCGGGATGTTTTCTGGCGACTCGCGATAACGCCCGTGGTTTGCCGCCATAAAGATGCCATGCGACACCACTGACGAAACGCCGAGCCAGCGCGTCGCTCAAGACCGTCATCGGATAGTCGGGGCGATCACAGTTGTGATCGTAGCAGAACAGGGCTACCGCACCTAAACCGGATTCATGCAACGCAGGGCCGAGATAGTTTTTGATAAAATCCGTCTGATCGGCCGCACTCATCTCCATGCTGGGGTTATTACGCGTATTCAGCGGCTCATTTTGCGGAGTAATGGCGTTGATCGTAATGCCCCGAGACTGCAGCAGCTTAATGTACGTAATTAGGTACTTTGCATAGACCTGATAGCATTCATATTTCAGCTTGCCCCCTGCGAAGCTCTCATTCGATTTCATCCATGGGGGCGCGGACCAGGGCGTCGCGATGATCCGGATTTCCGGATTGATAGCAAGAATTGACTTGAGGACCGGAATCAACTGAACATCGCCCACGTCCAGATTAAATCGATCAAGCTCCAGATCGGTCTCTCCTGCGGGCAGGTCATCGTAGGAGAAGATCCTGGCGCTCAAGTCCGATGCACCGATGCTGATCCGCAAGTAACTAATGCCGACGGCACCGTTGTCGGTCAGAAACAGTTCTCGCAGGAGGGCATCTCGCGTCGCCGGCGCCAACTTAGCGATGAGATCGGCACTGCTTCCGGTCAAGGCGAACCCAAAACCGTCCATCACTTGATACTGCCGGCCGGCGTTGACATTGATGGTTGCGCGGCCCGGGACAGGAAGACCGCTTGGCAGGATTCCCGGTTGCTTCGCACATAAGGCACTTCGGTCCGGGCGCGTCAGCCAGACTTCAACGCCAAGGTTGCTCTCGTCCTCGTTCATCGCCGGGCACCCATTAAATGCCGCATGAAGCGGCCTTATGACTGCGAGTACCCACTATTCGTGAAGCGTGAGTGGTGATTCAAGGATGAATGAACGGTATCCCTGCACCAAGCCTTTCATGCTCCGTCAGTGAATTGGCGTCCAACTTTGACCCCGCCTCGGTCCGGCTCTAAATATTTGGTGCAGTGTAAGAAGCGAACATTTTCAGGATCGTGAGCTCGCCAAATTCCAGCAAAGAACTTGTCAGTCAGCAACTTGCAGCCGTTTAAGGAGGGTCGCAGTTCGTTCGGTTAGTCAAGTCCTCGATCACGACAAGAACTTCGTCTCTTTGGGAATGGATTAGGCGGGCGGCGGCGGTATTATCATCGGATGATTGGATATTTTCCGTCAGCCGGATCCTCTCAATATCGTCTTTTTTAGTCTTGGTGCGGGCGATGGCAGCCTGTTGCGGCAAGGCTGACATTCGACTGCCCTGCACGATTCTGACCCAATGGGTCAGTAGCGTTGCGATGGCGATGTCCGTGGCACGTCTGTTTTAACTCCCAAACCGGCGTTCATCATGAGCAGCACGCCGGTTTCTTGCCCGGAGCCGATATATTCTCTGACGACGCCACAAATTATGGAGCTGCCGGGTCACGTTCCCTAATTGAACTGTGATTTATCCGTCGCTTTCGAGGAGCCTCACGAAGGTCGATTGTGATCGACTATCGACTGCCGTCCTTTGGCGATATAAGCACGCCAGGACGAGGATTGCTCCCGTAATGGAGGCAGAAAGTGCGCAAATGTATCGCTCGCGTGCGAATGATCGCGATATTCATATTGAGCTTCCCTATCTGCGGTACCGTAGTTTTTGCGGGTGCACTCGAGGACGGGCAAGCGGCTTATAACAGCGGTGATTACGCGACCGCGCTCAAGCTATTTCGGCCCTTAGCCGAGCAAGGCAATGCAGATGCCCAGAATAATCTTGGTTGGATGTATGAACAGGGAAGTGGCGTGAAGCAGGACTTCAAAGAAGCAATGAAATGGTATCGGTCGGCTGCTGAACAAGGGGCCGCTCGAGCCGAGTACAGTCTCGGTGTATTGTATTACAATGGAAGGGGAGTTCCTAAAAATCTTCAAGATGCTGTCAAATGGTATCGGATGGCAGCGGTGCAAGGCGACCCGAAGGCGCAGTACAATTTGGGATTTATGTACGCCAACGGTGAGGGCGTCCCTCGAAACCTTCCGCGCGGACATATGTGGTGGAGTTTATCTTCCAATAATGGCGAAGCCGCTGCGTGGGCAAGCCTCGACGCCCTTTCTAAAATGATGACCGCGGAGCAGATCGCGGAAGCTCAGACGATGGCACGAAACTGCGAGGCATCGAACTATAAAAAGTGTAATTGAATCCTCAATCTTGCCAAGAAAGTGAGACCGACTTGGGCGACGAACTGCGCTGCGGTCGATTAAATGAAGGCCGCTAGCGGAGGCGGCCTATTCGACCGACGCCTGATCTTCCGCTCGGGTAACGACACTCACTTGGCTCACGTTCGGCAGGCTTTGAATTTTGTCCGCGATGCCCTGTCTTTCTTGCGAAGTAACGCGCGACAGAATGAGCGTCACCTCGTCTATGTCGGTCCCTTCCTTCGGATGCACGACGAAGCGTTTTATCTGGCTTGCGCGAACGCCGACCGTCTTTTTGACGAGGTCTGGGGTCAATGCACCATGCGTGGTTTCAATGACGAGGCGACAGCTTTGATTGCGAGCGCGGTAGATTTCTTCGAGCGGTTTGACGCCGGCTAAAATGGCGAGGATAGCCGCCGTTGACACCACGGCGGCGAAGTAGAGGCCGCCACCGACCGCAAGCCCGATGGCCGCCACTGTCCAAATGCTGGCCGCCGTCGTTAGTCCTTTGACGATCTCTCCTCGGGCTAGGATCGCGCCAGCGCCGAGGAATCCGATCCCGGAAACGACCTGCGCGGCCACCCGCGAAGGATCGAGAACGATATTCGGACCAAGGACCGGGGCAAATCCGTACGCCGATACGATCATGAAAAGGCAGGCACCGACGCAGACAAGCATGTGGGTGCGGATGCCGGCTGCCCACAGCAGGCGCTCGCGTTCAAAGCCGATCAGACTGCCCAAGACGGCGGCGAGAAGGAGGCGGATTAAGATGTCAGTATCGGGAAGCATGACCCCGCTAGAGTACGACAGCACCTCTCCGCTCAAAAGGGGCCGCAGCTCAATTCAAAAGGGGCTAGCGGGGGTGGGAAGGCTCGCCATGCGGCCTGCAAAAATGTTCGCCCTTATGGCGGCCGCCGATCTGTTGACACCGCGGCGACGGTTTGAGAAGTTCAAATGTCCAACAATCTGACAATTGGTGCCTATGGCCTTGAACGTACCGATCCGATCGGAGCCGCTGTCGAGCCAGGTGGCGAGGCAGATTGAGAACCTGATTACGTCCGGCGTCTGGCCCGTCGGATCGCGCATTCCCGCGGAAAAGGACCTGGTCAGCCAATTGCTTGTGAGCCGGAATACTGTTCGCGAGGCTCTTCGATCTCTCGTTCATACCGGCATGATCGAAGCGCGTGTCGGCGACGGAACTTATGTGCGGGCGCTGACCGAGCTTGCGGCCCCGCTGGTCCGGCGCGTCAAGCGCGGCAGCCTGAAAGATGCGATCGAAGTGCGGGCGGCGCTTGAGAAAGAGGCCGCTCATCTGGCCGCGCTGCGCCGAACCAAGAAAGAAGTCTCACGACTGCGCCAGTGTTTGGCCGCCCAAAAAGCCGCCATCGTCGGCGGCGATCGTGCTTCTTACACGGAGGCCGATGCGGAGTTGCACCGCATCGTTGTCGCTTGCGCGCGCAATCAGCTTCTCACCGAAATCTACGAGCACCTCGGCGGCGCGCTCAAACCTTCGTTCGAGCCGGATCTCTGGGACCAGGCGCTCGCCTCCGAGGAGATCGATTACCACGTGGCGCTGGTCGATGCGATCGCGACTTCCGATCCAGCCGCGGCCGAAGCCGCAGCCACCGCGCTGATCGAGATTTTGAAAGATGCGCTCCTGCCTCCCGACGGCAAGACGCAATAGCCAGCAAGCGGAGAGGTCTCCATGTCCATCGCTGCTACACAAAATGGTTCCGGCCGCACCGCGCCGCTGAACGGATTTACCCAGCTTTCCAACGGCGAGCATCTCGAAACGATCGTGCGGCCGCAGGATGGATTGATCTCGCGCCGCATCTTTGCCGACCCGGAAGTTTATCAGATGGAAATCGACCGCATATTTGGTCGCGGATGGTTCTTCCTCGGCCACGAAAGCGAAATCCCCAATCCGGGAGATCTGGTCAGCCGGCAATGCGGTCTCGACCCGGCGATACTGGTGCGCGACGACGAGGGCGTCGTCCGCGCGTTCCTCAATTCCTGCCGGCACCGCGGCATGCGCGTCTGCCGAACCGATCGCGAGAACGTCCGCTTTCTGCGTTGCCCGTACCATGGCTGGGCTTATCGCAATAACGGCGAGCTCGCCTCGGCGGGAGCGGAAAATCATTATGGCGAAGGCGAACTGAAGAAAGACGAACTCGGCTTAATCCCGGTCGCGCAGCTCGGCATCTACCGCGGATTGATCTTTGCCACCTGGGATGCCGAAGCGCCGACACTCGACGAATGGCTCGGCGATATGAAGTGGTATCTCGACATTATCTTCGGACGGACCGGCGAAATCGAGTTTGTCGGTGTTCCGCAGATTTGGGATGTCGATTGCGCCTGGAAATTCGCGACGGACAACTTTACCGACAATTTCCACGTGTTCTGGGCGCACCAGAGTTTGGTTCACCTCGGCTTGCTGCCGAACTTCGTTGACTTCGCATCCTACGGGCACATGGTGACCCTCAAAAACGGTCACATCCTGCATTTTGTTCAGGGCGCGCCGCACGACGAACACACCAAGGGACTGGGCCTCCCGAAGGTCATGTGGCCGCGCTTCAATGATAATCTCAACGCCGGCCAGGCCGAGATTGCCATGAAACACGGTTACAGCGCCGGAACGGTGTGGCCGAATTTCCATTGGCTGCAGTTGACGTCAGCGGCCGACACGGAATCGCTTCCGGTTGGCATTCTCAACGTGCGGCTCGAGGTGCCGATCAATGCCACGCGCACCAGGATGTATTCCTGGTTCGCAATCGACAAATCGGCGCCGGCTGAATACCGCAAGACCTCGTACGAAAGCTACGTGCGCAATTTCGGGCCTAGCGGCATTTTCGATCAGGACGACATGGAAAACTGGGAGGATTGCACAGTCGCGGCCGTCGGCCCGGCGGCCAAACGCCATACGCTTCATCATAAGATGGGGCTCAACCGCAAAACGGCGGCCGCCGCGGAGTGGCCCGGGCCCGGCACGGCCTATCCCGACAGTTACGGCGAGATGACGCAACGCGCCTGGTATGGCGAGTGGCTCAATCGCATGACAACGCCGCTTAACGGCAGCAATAAAGCGACGACGCCGTGACTTCCGCCACCGCAACCCATTCCGCAATCGTCGCCGCGGACTGCGCGCCGGGATCCGCGGTGTATGGAGAGATTGTCGAGTTCCTTTACCGCGAGGCGGAGCTTTTGGACTCCAATCGGTTCGGCGATTGGCTCGGTCTGTTTGCCGAAGATATTCATTACGTGATGCCGGTGCGGACCACGCAATTTCGCGCCAAAGGCGAAGGTTTTCAGGACGTGGCGTTCTTTGAGGAGAATTTCGTCTCCTTGCGCACGCGCGTGAAACGATTGGAGACGGAATTCGCCTGGGCGGAAACGCCGCCGTCGCGCACGCGGCATTTCATTACCAATATTTTGGCCGATCCCGGCGACAAGACGGGCGAATTTCAGGTGCGTTCGAGCTTTATGGTCACGCGGACGCGGTCCGACCAGGGCTATCAGCTGTTCACGGGCCAGCGGCAGGATGTTTTGCGCCGCTCCGATGCGAGCGATTTCAAGATCGCCAGTCGGCGCATCCTCATCGATCAAACGGTTCTCTCCGGCTCCAACCTGAGCATTTTCTTCTAGCGGAGGCGGCGAAGTGTCCCAGCCGCATTTTGTGATTGTTGTCGCGCTTGCTCAATTGCGCGATTCCTATGTCACGTGTTTCGAGGTGGGCGGCCGCACCATTATCCTAACGCGCACCTCCGCGGGCGTTTACGCGTTCGACGGCACCTGTACGCACGCGAATTTTCAGTTCGTGACCTCGCGGCTTGCGGGTGGATGCGACATCGAATGTCCCATGCACGGCGCGTGTTTCGACGCCGCGACCGGCGAGCCGACTAACGGCCCTGCAGACCAGGCGCTGCCGCGATTTGAGGTCAGGATCGAGGACGGCATGGTGCAGGTCGACGCCCCGTGGGCCGTCGGGGTCGCTTGCGTGTGATTGCAAAGTTGGAAGGAGACGGCACATGGGCTGGCTAGAAGGCGAAGTCGCGCTTGTCACCGGCGGCAGCTCCGGCATCGGGCGAGGGGTCGTTGATCGTTACGTCGAAGAGGGGGCGCGGGTCGGCATCGTCGACATTGTTCAGGATCGCCTTGACGAACTCGCCAATATATACGGCGATCGTGTCACTTGCATTTTCGGCGACGTCACAAAGCTGGAAGACAATCGCCGCGCCATAGCGCAGACGGTCAAGGTTTTCGGCAAGCTTGACGTCTTTGTCGCCAATGCCGGCCTCGGCGACGCATTCCGGGAAATCGTCGACATTCCGGAAGACAAGATTGTCGCCGCCTATGATGAAGTCTTCGATGTGAATGTTAGAGCGGTAATCCTGGGAGCGCGCGTCGCTATTGCCGAACTGCTGAAGACCCAAGGCTCGATGATTATCACGCTTTCAAATTCGTCGTTTTATCCCGACGGCGGTGGAGTGCTGTATATTGCCAGCAAACACGCTGCGCTTGGCGTCATGCGCCAACTAGCGCACGAGTTCGCTCCATTTGTCAGAGTTAATGCCGTATCTCCGGGGGCCACCAAGACCGACAAGAGGATGCCAGCGGCTTTTGGCGTGGACGAACACGGCCAGCGCATCCGCACCCAGACGCACCCATCGAATATCGACGCGGCGGTGGAGGCGACAACACCGCTGCGAACGCATGCTTCGCCGGCGGACCACGCCGGAGCTTATGTCTTGCTCGCCTCGCGCCGTGACGGCCGCGTGATGACCGGTTCCGTGGTGCAGACCGAAGCCGGCCTCGGTATCCGCGGGCTCCGCCGCGTCCGCGGCGGCGATGATCTCAAGCAGCGTGTCCTCGGCATCAAGGCGTCATGAAGGTTCTGCTAACCGGGAACCGCGGGCGGCTTGGACCATCGATCGAACGTCGTTTGTTAGAGGATGGCCACGCGGTTGCCGGCTTCGATCTGGAAAGCGGCGACAACATTCTCGATGCCGCTGCGGTCATGCGCGCGGCGAACGGGGTGAATGCGATCGTCCACGTCGCCGGCGTGGCGGGTGACCGCGGCCGCCCCGCGTGCGAAGTTCTCGCGGTCAACCTGTCCGGCACCGCGAATGTTCTGATTGCCGCGGAGACGCAGGGTGTCGAACGCGTCGTCTATCTCTCATCGGGACGCGCGCTTGGGATGCTTGAGCGCGACGCCGACTATCTGCCGCTCGATGATGATCATCGCGGGCTGCCGTCCGTTCCGTATGCGCTCAGCAAATGGCTGTCCGAGGAGATGTGCCAGGCGTTTACGGCCCGGACCGGCGTGAAGACAATCTGCCTCCGCCCGGTTCAGGTCTCTAACGACGCAGATTATGAGAAGGCGCTAGCCCAGCCGAATGCGCCGTTCCAGCCTGGACGTGTCTGGTCCCTCGGCGTGCACATTCATGTGCTCGACGTTGCCGAAGCCGTGGCAGCGGCGGTTCGCTGCGACGCCCCGACTCACGTGCGGATGTTGTTGTGCGCGCCCGACATTGCATCAGACCAGCCGACGCTGGAGCTCGTTTCCGAGCTGGTCCCTCATATTCCGTGGCGCGGTGGCGACGATTTCCGGGCCGATCCATTCCGATCGCTGGTCGACATACGCAAGGCGGAGCGCATGCTGGGCTGGAAACCAATTCACACCTGGCCTGGCCGTCCGGCCGCTAAGGCATAATCAGCCCGCCATTCACGTGAATGACTTGACCGGTAATCTGGCTCGCCGCGTCCGACAGCAGAAAAATTGCCGTGTTGGCGCAGTCGATCGGTTCTGGAAGCTTGCCCAGCGGTACGGCTTGGCGCACGCGCTCGACGCCGGCGTCACCGCCGTTCATGGCGCGAAATCGGGGTGTATCGGTTGGACCGGGCGCAAGACAATTGACGCGGATTTTGTGCGCCGCCGCCTCCATGGCCAGCGATCGCGTGAACGCGATGACACCGGCCTTCGCGGCCGTATATCCCATGCGGTCAGGTCCGGGGATCACGGCGAACCCGCTCGTGGTGTTGACGATCGCGCCGCCGCCGGCGCGCTCCAAATAGGGCATGGCGATGCGGCAGACCATGTAAACACTGGTGAGATTGAAGGCGATCTCCGCGTCCCAGGCGGCGCGATCGGTGCTCGCCAGCGAGCCCAGATGACCGCCGCCGACACACATGAATACGCCATCGAGTGGGCCACTCCGGTCGACCGTTTGCGCAAACATGCGCGTGACTTGGTCTTGATCCGTCGCATCGCAGCGGACAAAGGAAGCATCTCGACCCAAGGATGATACGCGTTCTTCAACGGCGGCATCGATGTCACCGACAGTGACAACAGCGCCGAGGCTCGCCGCGAGCTTGGCCCCGGCCCAGCCAATTCCTGAACCACCGCCGACGACGAGAAATCTTACGGCCTGCCAACGAGATCATGATAGCTCCGATGTACGACGCTTGGGAAAGAGCTGCTCGCCGGATTCGGCATCAAAGATCGAGATGACCCGATATGGGCAACTCTTGGCGGCTTTCATCACGACATCGTCGGGCGGCTCGCTATCGCCGAGCAGCCGGACCTTGCCGTCCTCGCCAATTTCGAAAAAGGCCGGAGCGACCAGAGAGCATTTGCCGTAAGCTTGGCACTTCGTCTGATTGAGTTCGATGCGGAATTTGCTCATCGTGCGATTTGGGCCCGGTCGCCTACCAGTTAGATGAGAAACTGGAGCAGCGGGATCTCCTGTTCCGCATTGATCAGCAGGACTTTCTTGAAAGCCATCTTGAACGCCGGGCCTTCGCGGCGAAGCCTGTGCAACGTGCGGCCGGCCCAAATCTGCTGAGTATCCCAGCGGGCGTGCACCAGAATGAAATTCGACGCGACGGCAAGATCGCCTCCGTCTGCGGATCCGACCTCAATGTTTGACACAACACGCCGCATGCGCGGTTTCGGGTCTAACGCCTGCACCGTGCCGCTCATCAATCGATCAACTCGTTGCACCAACCGCTCGCGGTTGTCGTAGATGAGGGAAACGTCGCGGGCCGGATCACTGTCGTCTTCGCTGCATGGCACCCAATAGATTGCGTCGTCGGTCCACAGCGATAGCCACTCCCGATAGTGGCCTTCGTCCATCAGGCGCGCCTCTTGATAGAGGAACTGTTCAATTGCGGAATCGGCCATGGCTTGGTTACCCGTATGTTTCTGCGGTGTTTGCCAGGCGATGTTGCGGAGTATTTTAATCGCGCGACGACGAAGCGCTGACACCCCTTTCGGGAACGTCTAGCCCTCACCGTTCCCGTTCATCAGTTTGCGGTAATGCTGCCAGAATCCGCGCAGATGATTTTCATCCATCGTGTAGCCGATCGATCCGCCGTCGGGCAGAATTTGATCGCGATGCATGCCGCGGCCGATGAATTGCCAGTCATCGCCCTCCGAGCGCACGCCGACCTGATTGCGTTCCATGATTTCGATATCGTCGGGAGCGATGAAGGCGGCAGGGCCGAAGCCAAATTCGTGATCACGCAATCGACGCTCGTTGATTTCGTCCGGGGCGCCTTTCAAAAACACCGGGTGATAGTAGACGTAACTCTCGTTCACGCTGACCGGCTGGATGCGGCGGATGTGGGTCATGATGTGTATGAGATTGGGAAATACGAAGAATAACGGCGGGATCGTCGTTGTAAGCTGGCGGGTTTTTTCCTTGCCGTATCGGCGCTCAAGCATTTCCAGATACGCAACTCGCGCGGGGGTCGGGGGTCGGCTCGGCGGGGCCATAGTGGCGCCGCGGTAATCCTCGACCATGTGGCCGCCCGGGAGCGAGCGGATCACATCGGGAATTTCGTTCGCATGCAGCGAACTCATGTCGAGCCCCGTTGCCCGGGAATGCAGTTCGAACGCGATGCGATGGATGAAAGGGCCGTGGTAATCGCCTTCCATCGAATTTTCCGGATGAAACTTCCAATTGCCGCGATAGCGCAGCTTCTGCGCGCCTTTGCGGATCTCGATCTCGCCGACCGGCGAAAGATCCATGAAGAGGTCGATGTACTCCTTCATGCCGCCGAGATGCTGGTCGAGGGAGACGCCATCGGCGCTTAAGCTCGCAAATACCAGGCCGCGATAGGTATCGACGCGGGGCACCGGCGTGAGACCGAAATCGTCCCGGCTCAAATTGTCGTCGTAGCCTTCCTCAAAGGTCGGCTCGAGAAGAGTGCCGCTGCGGGAATAGGTCCAGCCGTGATAGGGGCAGATCATTTTCTCGGCGTTGCCGCGGTCGCGATGGCACAACAAGTTGCCGCGGTGGCGGCAGCGATTGTAAAAAACTCTGACGTCGCCGTCGTCGCCCCGCACCACCACCAGCGGCTGCAGACCGATTGCGCGCCGGATATAGTCGCCCGGATTTGGCACCTCCGTCTCGTGGCCGAGATAGACCCATACCTTGTACCAAATCAGTTCGAGCTCGCGTTGAAAGATCGCGGGATCGCGGTACAGGCTGCCGTGGATTCTCGCGCCTTGGATGAGGCCGTCGAATTTGCCGACCGGCTGATCAGACTTCGCCAACATAGGTCCGGCTCCAGTTCCAGACAGAAGCGCCTTTGGATTGCAGCGAAGCTACCGATATTTCGTCTGACAATCAACGCGATCCGGGAGCGTCACGTGAGGTTTGCGGGTTCGATGTAGAGTGACCCGAGTCGCGCGTCCTCGCGGTTCATGGCGCGTCCGCGATTTGACATATCGTCAGACAATTCTGATAATTGCGATGAAAGTGGTTGCGGCGATGCGTACGGTAATTCGCTGTCGCGCAACACTGCAAACCGGGGCTCGCGCCCGTTGAAGCTCGTTTCTGGCCTCGGCTTGATCGCGACATCGATTCGCACGCTGGCGCCGGTTCGGCTCTACCGTCCTTCGACCTGTGAGCAAGTTGCGCGCATTCTTGCGAACGAGACTGACCAGCCTACTCTGGTGGCCGGTGGCACCGATCTATGTGCTCAATTCAACGACGGCGTCGCGCCGCGGTCGCTGGTCTCCCTGGATCGCGTTGGCTCGTTGCAGCGCATTGAACGGCTCAACGGCGAAATCAGAATCGGGAGCGGTGTCACCCATGCTGCCGGCCGAGCCGATCCGCTGATCAATCGCCACCTCGACGGATTTGCCGTCGCGTGGGGGGCGATCGCCAATGTGCGCGTTCGTTTCCGCGCCACCATCGGCGGCAACCTCATGGCCTTGCGGCCACGCTACGAGATGTCCGCCATCCTTGATGCGCTCAGCGCGAAGTTGTGTTTTCGCACCGATGATCGGCTAACGCCGCTCACTCCCGGTCATCTCTGGAATAGCAAGGCGCCGACGCGCTCGTTTCTGCAATATGTGAGCATTCTGGCCGGCGATGACTTCGTCGGCTTCCGTTACGACCGGTCGCTGCGGCCGGTGATGACGCTTGCGGTGTGCATGCGCCGATCCGACGGCGTGCTCAGCCTGCGCGTGGTGATCGCGACCGAGATGCTGCCGCCGATTGCGCTTATTTTGCCGTCCGGTCCCTCGCCGCAAGACCTTAACTCGACGGACTACGCATCTGCCGCGGCTGCTGCTTTGCCTGAGCACTATGCCGACCAAAACGCGAGCAACTGGTACCTGCGGCGCGTGACCGCGTCTTTGCTGCATCGGCAATTAAAGGATTTAAGCCAGTGTCTGACGATGCATTGACGTGCAATTCCATGGCATGGGAAACGCTGGAACTGACTTTGCGGGTCAACGGCAAGCAGACGAAGGTCGTCGTTCCCTCGGCCATGTCGCTGCTTGAGTTGCTGCGCGACAGCCTCAATCTTCGCGGCACCAAGGTCGCCTGCTCGCGTGCGGTGTGCGGAAGCTGCACGGTGCTGATTGACAGTCAGCCAGCGGCAAGTTGTGCGCTCTTCGCGTTCCAGGCCGACGAGGCCGATATCGTAACTATCGAAGGGCTTGCCGACAAAGACGGAGCGTTGCATCCGGTGCAGGAGGCCTTTCGCAAATTCAGCGCGTTTCAGTGCGGATACTGCACGCCGGGCATGATCTTGCTCGCGAAGGCGCTTCTCGACCACGACCCGGCGCCGAGCCGCGCGACGGTTGTGGAATGGATGAGCTCGGGTGTCTGCCGCTGCACCGGTTACAATCTGATCGTGGAAGCGGTCTTGAGCGCCGCCTCTGAAATGCGGCGAGCGACTCGATGACCGCACCGGTCAAATTGTCGGCCAACTTTGGCCGTGACGCCCGGACCGATGCTGGCGAAAAAATCACCGGGCGTGCCGTCTATACTGCAGACATCACCATCCCCGGCATGCTGCATGCGAAGGTTTTGCGCTGCCCCCATCCGCACGCGCGCGTCAAGCAGATCGATATTTCGCGAGCGGCTGCTTTGGCCGGGGTCCACGCGATTCTCACCCGCGACACCTACCCGGCTCACATCCTTTCCGGCAACGCGGCGCCGCTGCACGGCTTCCTGATCAAAGACCAGCCGATCGTCGCCGTCGACCGCTGCCGCTATGAGGGCGACATCGTCGCCGCTGTCGCCGCCGACAATGAAGCGATCGCGGTCCAGGCGCTCCACGCCATCAACGTCGACTATGAGGAATTGCCTTTTGTAGCGACAATCGGCGAGGCCTTAGCACCGGGGAGTCCTCAGATAGCTCACGGCGCGCCGGCCGGCCCTCAACTGCGCTACGGGCCCGGCGCTCGCTCGAGCTATTGGCCGCGGCCGAACGTCTGTTTCGAATTTCACTATCAGTGCGGCGACGGAGATGTGTTTTCGACCTGCGATCACGTCTTTGAAGATGAATTTAGCTTTTCGCGGATGAATCACTTCCATCTCGAACCGTTTGTTTCTGTCGCGCAGGCGACGCGCGACCGGATCGAGCTGTGGACCAGCACGCAAATGCCGTTTCCGTTGCGCGGGCAGCTCAGCCAGTTGCTCAAGATTCCCGAGCATTGCATCAGCATCCGCGTTCCGTTCGTGGGCGGCGCGTTCGGCGCCAAATCCGGGATCAGGACGGAAGCGATAGCGGTTCTGTTGTCGATGATGTCGGCGCGTCCGGTCCGGCTGTGTTACGCGATGGAGGAGGATTTCCTGACCGCGTCGCAGCATGCCGCCATCGTCCGGCTCAAAACCGGAGTGATGGCCGACGGCACGCTGATCGCGCGTGCCAGCGAAATACTGCTCGATGCCGGTGCTTATGCGGACGTCAGTCCGCTGGTTGCGGAAAAGGCGGCTTACCGCGCACCCGGTCCGTACCGTTACAAGCACCTGGATTCCCGCTGCTCGTGCGTCATGACCAACACGACGCCCGCCGGTGCATTTCGCGGTTTCGGCGGCACACAGGCGACGTGGGCGTCGGAGAGCCAAATTGACATGATCGCGCGCCGTCTCGGCATCGATCCGTTCGACATGCGGATGAAAAATCTGCTGCAGCTCGGTGAAGCGCTGGTTCCGGGCGAAGGCGGAGTCGACAGCGATTTGAGCGAAGGGCTTGAGCTGGTCGCGAAAGAAATCGGCTATCGTCAAAACCGCGCCGGTACCAATCGTGGTGTCGGTCTTGCCATCGGCTTTAAAGATGCGGCGACGTCCGGCGAGCCGGCGCACGCGCAGGCGCGCGTGAAAATCACGACGCGCGGCGACATCGTGCTGCAGAGCGGGGCGGTGGAAATGGGGCAGGGGCTGATGACTGCGCTGTCCCAGGTGACTGCCGAGATACTGGGTACGTCTCCGCGGCGGGTCCGGTATGCGCCGATCGACACCGACGCGACGCCGTTCGATCGCGGAACAATCGCGAGCGTCGGCGTCGCGATTAACGGCAAGGCCGTGGAGCACGCCGCACAGGCGGCCCGCAGCGCCGTGCTTGATTTTGCCGCCAACCGCCTCGGCTGTTCGGCGGAGGAACTCACGCTTGAAAATTGGTCAATTCGCCGCCGCAACGAGACCATTCCGCTCGTGCCTTTGATCATGCAAGCGTTTGGAGGCCGTGGACATGAATTCACCGGCGAGGGCGCGGTCAACCTTCCCGCAGATCCAGCCGCGCCGTTTCTGTCCCAATGCGTGTTTTGGGAAATCGGCTGGGCCGCTGCCGAAGTCGAAGTCGACCGGGCAACCGGCCGCTTGAGCGTGATCAAGCTCGTGATCAGCGGCGATGCCGGCCGCGCCATCAATCACCTTGTGTGCCGAGGCCAGGACGAAGGCGCCGCGGCAATGGGGTACGGGCAAGCTTTGTTCGAACAAATGCTCTACCGCGACGGCCATCTCACCAATGGTGCCGCGCTCTCCTACCGGGTTCCATTGGCGGAGGATCTGCCGCCGGAGTTTATCGCGATCACGCAAGAACAGGGACACGGCCCGGGCCCGTTCGGCGCCAAGGGCCTGGGCGAGGGCGGCATGCTCCCAATTGCAAGCGTGATCGCCAATGCGGTCGAGGACGCCGTCGGCGTGCGCATCACGTCGCTTCCCATTACGGCGGAAAAGATTTTGCGCGCACTTGAGGCGGCGAAGTAGGCAGAAAGTCAGGTCAGCCGCCGAGAAACGCTTGTTGTACTTCCTCGTTTGCGAGTAATTGCGCGCCCGATCCCGAAAGCGCAACGCGGCCGAGTGCGAGAACATAGCCGCGGTCGGCGACTTCAAGGGCTTTCTTGGCATTTTGCTCGACCAGCAGAATGGTGACGTTGCGGCGCCGGATTAGTTCGATCTTGCTGTAGATCTCTTCGACGACCAACGGCGCGAGACCAAGCGACGGTTCGTCCAGCATCAGCAGGCTCGGGCGCAACATCAGACAGCGGCCGATCGAGAGCATCTGCCGCTCACCGCCTGAGAGCGTGCCCGCAGGGCTGCGCCGGCGTTCTGCCAAACGCGGAAAAATGCCTTGGACGAACGCGAGGTCCTCAAGAATGCCGGCCTTATCCTTTCGCACATAAGCGCCGAGTTCCAGATTTTCTTGCACCGAAAGCTTCGTGAACACACGGCCGCCTTCTGGTCCAAAAGCGATGCCCTGGCGTGCGCGGTGATGCGGCGGTTCGCCGATGACGCTTCGGCCCGCGATCGTCACGGTCCCTTCGGTTGGCGGCAGCAGGCCGAAAATCACGCGCAATGTGGTGGTTTTGCCGCTGCCGTTCGGGCCGATGATCGCGACAATTTCCGATTGACTGACTTCGAGCGAGACGCCTTTCAATGCCTCCGAGCGGCCGTATGACGCGTGGATGTTCTCGAGTTTGAGCACCCTCAAGATTCCGCGGTGGTCCCGAGATACGCTTCGATGACTTGTTTATTGCGGCGGATTTCAGCGGGAGCCCCGCGCGCGATCTCCTGCCCGTAGTTAAGCACGAAGATATGGTCCGATATGTCCATGACGACGTGCATGTTGTGTTCGACAAATAAAATCGTCTTGCCCATCGCCTGCAGGTTCCGCATAACGGTAATCATCTTGCGCACCATGTCGTGGGAAAGGCCCGCCATTGGTTCGTCGAGAAGCAGGAGATCAGCATCGGTTGCCAAGGCACGCGCGATTTCGACGAGCTTCTGCTCGCCGTAACCGAGATCCTGCGCCATACGCGACCCGTGCTGGTCAAGGCCGACGAGGCGGAGCAACTCCGCCACTCTCGCCTCGTTCTGCTTTTTCTCCCTCATCACGCCGGGCGGCCGCGCCAACGCGCCGAACAGACTTTCGCCAATTGGGCTCGCGCAGCCGAGCATGACATTATCGAGGACGCTCAGTCCGCCGAACACCCGCACAATTTGAAAGGTCCGCGCGATGCCGCGCCGTGCGATTTCGTTAGGCGGCAATCCGTCAATGCGCTTGCCGCCGAGCCGGATATCGCCCTCGCTCGGCGGCAGAAAGCCGGTCAAGAGATTGAAGATGGTCGTTTTGCCGGCACCGTTGGGGCCGATTAAAGCGGATATCTTGCCGCGCTCGACTGCGATCGACAGTTGGCGTACGGCGCGCAGGCCGCCGAAATTTCGACTGAGATTTTTGGTTTCGAGGATGACCAAAGCCGTAAATCCGGTCCGATGATCTTTGTGGAGCTAAAGCCTGACCCGGCCAAGCAGGCCTTGAGGCCGCCAATTGATGACGATGACGATGAGTGCGCCGTAGATCACGTCGCGCATCTGTCCCGCGACACCGGCGGGGAGGCCGGCAAAACGCAGCAGATCAGGAAGAGCAGTGAGTACCGCGGCTCCGACAATCGCTCCCGGATTTGAGCCGATGCCGCCGAAGATCACCATGCTGAAAATAAGAAACGACTCGCCGGTGCCGAAACTGGTTGGGTCGATGTAGGTCGTATAGTGCGCGTAGAGCACGCCCGCGAGGCCGGCGAAGAATGCCGAGATAACGAAAGCGGCGGCCTTGAAGCGCGTCGTGCTTTTGCCGACTGCCAACGCAGCAATCTCGTCCTCTCGGATCGCCTCGAGCACCTTGCCAAACGGCGAGTTCGTGATGCGCTCGATGCACAGTAACGTGAAGCAGACGCAGACCGCGACCAGCAATGCGTAGGACCATAGCTGATCGATATGCCAGGAGAACAAGATCGGTTTGGGAATGCCGCGGATGCCAAGCGGGCCGTTGGTGAGATCATCCCAATTGTTCAGGACCGAAAAGGTGATCACCGCCAGACCGAATGTCGCAAGTGCGAGGTTGTCGTCGCGCAGACGCAGTATGGGCCGGCCGATCGCATAGCCGATCGCGCCCGCTATTGCGCCGGCCGCCGCCATCTCAACCCAGAACGGCAGACTGAGACGGGTCGCGAGTAGCGCCCCCGCGTACGCACCGATGCCGTAGAAGGCGCCGTGTCCGACCGAGAACAATCCCGCATAGCCGATCAGGAGATTTAGGCTCAGCGCCAAAATCGCGTAGATGCCGACCATAATGAAAATATGAAAGACGATGTCCACCGCGCTATTTCCCAAGCACGAAAGTGCGCGATTGTCGGATCAGCATGAAGATCAGTAGTAGCGCCAGCGAAATGCCATCCTGCCAGCCCGCGTTCAATTGCCAGACGCCAAAATTTTCGACGAAACCGAGCACAAGGCCGCCAAACACCGCGCCGGGAATGTTGCCAATTCCGCCGATGATCGAAGCGACAATGGCTTTGAGCAACGCGCTCTGCCCCATCGTCGGATAAACGTCGGTTTCCAGGGCCACCAGGCACCCGGCAATGGCCGCAAGCCCGGACGCGAGCGCAAATGTGGACATGTAAGTCGAGCGGGGATTGATGCCGATGACGACCCCCATCTCGGCATCGTTGGCCATCGCCCGGAGTGCCTTTCCCGCCCTCGTCATCCGCAGATACGCCGTGAGAATTGCGAACAGTGCGGCGGCGACGACCAGAATGACGATCTGATTGGGCGTGATGATTGCGCCGAGGATCGGCAGGCCTGGACGGATTTCGCCGCTGCGGACGCTCAACGTATCGCTGCCGAAGATCAGTGAAATGACCGCTTCGATGAAGATGGCTACTCCGATCGAGCTGACGACCATGGCCCAGCTTGGCGCGCGGTGTGCGCGCAGCCGTTCATAGGCAACGAGGTCTACCAGCACCATCAAAACGGCTGTTCCGGCCATTGCCAGCAAAGCGGCCGCAGCCGGCGACAGGTGCAGCAACATAGCAAAGACGTAGAAAAGATAGGCGCCGACGGTAAAGGCGGCGCCGTGGGCCATGTTGAAGAAATTCAACGTCCCGTAGGTGATCGTGAAACCGAACGCCAACAGCGCATAGATCGCGCCCGAAACGATCGAATCCACGACGAGCTGTTGTATCACCGGCTAGCCTCCTCGGGGCGCAAGCCGGCTCGATGCAAGGCTCAATTCGCTTCCCCTCGAAGCGAAAGTTATTCCGCGAATCCCGTGTCGACAAACTTCGAATTGTCGATCTTTTTGATGGTGGTCGGTACCACTGCATCGCCAATCGGCGTGAAGGTGATGCTGGCGGTGGCGCCGGGATAGTTCTTCACGGCGGCGATCCATTTGTCGATCGCCGGGCCGGAAGTACCGCCGGCTTTCATGGCGTCGATGGCAAGACGAACGCCATCGTAGAAATACGAGGCCGTGATGCCGGGATCCTTGCCGTATTTTGCTTTGAAGGCCGCCACGAAATCGGCCCGCGCCTTTTCGCCGGCGGGTGTCGATTCGGTCTTGCTGGTGGCGAGATAGACACCGTTTGCGGTGTTGCCGGCGAGCTCGAAAATCGCGGGATCGTCGAGCATCGAAGTGCCCATGATCTGCGGTTTGAAATTGAGCTCGGTCATTTGCCGGAACAGCTGTGCTGCTTCCTTATGGGTGGCGACGATGAAGATTGCTTCTGGATTTAGCCCCTTCAGCTTGACGAGCTGAGGCTTGAAATCGGTGGTGCCATCCTTGAAACCTTCCGTGCCCAGCCATTTGCCGCCGCCCTTCTCAAAGCCAGCGCGGACCAGCTTTCCGTTCATGGTGCCGTAATCGGTCTGGGCAAAAAGACCGGCCGCCGTTTTAGCTTTCAGGACCTTCTGGACGAAGTCATCCTCGGTGGCGCCGATCAAAGCGTCCGAGCCGGCCAGCCGATAAATGAAGCCGCCGGGCGAGGTCAGTTCCGGATGCGAACTCATCGTCGACAGATAAACGACCTTGTTGTCGCGCGCGATCTGCGAGGCCGGCAAAGCGACCGAACTCATCATCCCGCCGACGATGACCGGCACCTTGTCGACGCTAACGAGCTTCTGGGTCGCCGAAACGCCGGCTTTGCCAATGCCCTGATCGTCCTCGACCACAAGCTGAACTTTGTCGCCGTTGACGCCGCCCGCCGCGTTTGCCTGGTCGACCGCCAAGTCGGCGCCGCGCTTGGCGTCCTCGCCGTAGCTCGCCGCGAAACCGGTCAGCGGCAAGGTGACGCCGATTTTGACGTCGGCCGCGGATGCCCCATGTGCAAACGTAAAGGCCAGCAACGATGCAACGATCGAAACCACTGATCTCATGACACCCTCGTTTGCTCAAAAATGGCGCATTCGCTAGGCATTCTGTTATTGGCCGGGAATGCTGTCAATGAGATTGTCTGACATTTTGTGAAGGCGCCGCCTCGGCCGCCCAGGCAAGCCGCCGCCGTTCAGTCGCCCCGGCAGCCGGCGTCGCTCCAGGCTCAAACAGTTCACCGCAACAACGGCAATCCGGGAATTTGGTCGCTATCTTTTCGGCAATGCGACGACACGCAGCGCGTCTTGACCCCGGCGCTGCCGCTCGCCCTTTACGCGCGCTTTGCCTGACCCGAAAATCCTGCCTTGCGCGGCACCGACCCGTTTGGGTGACAGCATGATTTTCATGGCGGTTTTGCACGCTGACGAAATGTGAGTTCGCACCGCCTGGCGCGCCGCCATCGGCTTATTGGCGCGGATCGCGGCAATCATCTGTTCGATCTCCTCGATGCACAGATGCCGCCATTGCTGATCAAGAAGCGTTTGCGCGCGGAGAAAATTAATTCGCGACACCAGCGAATAAACCATCTCCACCAGCAAATCGTTGCCGCACTTTGTCAGAATAGTATTGAAGATCGCATTTATTGCCGCCAGCATTTCGAGGTGATTGTCGAGTCGCGAGGCCAATTTCAGCCGGGCGACCATACGGCTCAAATTGGCGATATCTTTCGGACCCGCCACGCTTGCAAAGCGGTACACGCCTTCGCCAGTCAGCATGTTCCATACGTCGTGAATTTCCTCGATCTCGCGCTCGCCCAAACCGGCCACGGAGGGCCCGCGGTTCGGAACAAGTTCGATGAGCTTTTCGGCTTCGAGCACGCGAAGGGCTTCGCGCAAGGACGGCCGGCTGATCGCCATGTGCTCACACAAATCGCCTTCGACCAATTTCTGACCGGGCCGCAGATTTCCGTTCATAATGTCGGCCCGAAGTTGGCTGACGCAATCGTCGATGACGGTCCTGGGCTGAGCGCTCGCGCTGGACCTGGTCTTTGTCATGAGAATCCCGGGCATTCTCGGAGATGTTTGGAAGACATTGGGCTGCCGGCCCGCTGGCATACGGGCGCGATTATCATGTCTGGCTTCTACTACGGCCTAATTTGCCGTGCAATTTTTACAGTCCGTTCCGGCTCATCGGGGCTTTTTTCAGTACCGCGCAGCTTGCCGCTTGGGCGGTCGGCAGCGTTGATTTTGTCTGACAATATTGCTACTGGAAAAATAACCGCACAAAAACATGGATCCGCCGATGCGCGAGGAGCTTGTTGAGGACGTCACGTCACTGGTGAAACCGGCTGCGGTGCATCGTTCGCTCTACGACGACCCGGCGATCTTCGAGCTTGAGCTCGAGCGCATTTTCGGCCGGGCATGGATTTATGTCGGCCACGAAAGCCAGGTGCGCGAGCCGGGCGATTATTTTTGCTCGCAAGTCGGGCGAAAGCCGATCGTCGTCGTCCGCGGTCCCGACAGGGCGCTGCATGTGCTGCACAACCAGTGCGCCCACCGCGGCGCCATGGTGGTCGCGCTCGATAAGGGGCGGACTGACGAATTTCAGTGTTGCTACCACGGCTGGACCTATCATCTCGATGGCCGCCTGAAAGCTATTCCGCTCCAGCACGGTTATCCGGCCGATTTCAACCCGAAAAGCCGGTCGATGGCGATGCTGGCGGTACCGCGGGTGGCGAGCTATCGCGGCTTTATTTTCGTCAATCAGTCCGACGACGGACCGAGCCTGGAGGACTGGCTCGGCTATATGGCGACATCGCTCGACGATATGGTCGACCGGGCGCCGGATGGCGAACTGGAAATCGCTGGCGGCGTTTTCAAGCACACCTATAACGGCAACTGGAAACTCTATCTTGAGAACCTCTGCGACGCCGCGCATCCGTGGTTCACGCACCGCTCCTCGATCGACGCGGCGCAGCAGCAGAAGGACGACGTCTACACCGACGGCGCCGGCGAGATCGCGATCCGCCAGATGCGCCAGAACGGCGCTCCCTACAGCTTCTGGGAATCGCAGGTCGGCATCTGGACTTACCCGAACGGCCACAGCTTTCTCGGCGATTATCACGACGACAAGAAGCTCGTGGCGGCGCTGAACGATCCGGCGTTCCGCGATTACGTAGACGCGTTGGAGAAGAAGAAGGGCAAGGATGAAGCCAGGCGGATCCTCGAAGTCCGCCGCTGGAACAGCAACGTCTATCCAAATCTGTCGTTCATGAGTCAGTTTCAGCAGCTTCGCGTTATCCATCCGCTGGCAGTCGACCGCACCCTGGTCTGCACCTACAACTTCCGACTGCGCGGCGCGCCAGAACAGATGTTCCACAACACCATCCGCTTCGCCAACATCGTCAACGGCACCGGCTCCCTGGTCCTGACCGACGATCTGGAAATCTATAATCGCATCGGGCTCGGCATTTCCAGCGAAGGCGCCGAGTGGCTGCAGATCGGTCGCGGCTATCAGAGCGACGTGCCGGATGAGCACGGCGGCCGCCGCGGCAAAAACTCGACCAGCGAGGTTTACATTCGCAATATGTTCGATGCCTGGGTCGGCTACATGGGTGGGGCCGGGACGAAGACGAAACAGGCGCAGCTTGAAAGCGTATCCGCATGAATGTGCGGCAAGGGGCGCAAGTGAAGGGCGAGCGTGCCGGGGTAGGGGCAGGCAAGCAGCTTGATGTTCACACCTGCGAGCAGTTTCTCCTCCTCGAGGCCCGGCTGCTGGACGAAGCGCGGTTCGACGAGTGGCTCGCGCTCTTTACCTCCGAGGCGAGCTACTGGGTCCCAAGCGAGCCGGGTCAGGCCGATCCGCTTGAAACCGTCTCACTGATCTATGACGACCGGCTGCTTCTGGAAACGCGGGTCCGCCGGTTGGCGAGCCCACGCATCTACTCGCAGGAGCCGCGGTCGCGAACCAGCCGGATCGTCACCAACGTAACACTCGAGGACGAGGCCGACGCCGACGCGGCAATTACTTTGGTGCGCTCGAAGTTTGTGCTGATCGAATTCCGCCGCAATGAGCAGCGGCTGTTCGGCGGCACTTCGTTTCACCGCCTGATAGTGATCGGCGGCGATATCCGCATCGCCTCAAAACGAGTTGACCTCGTCAATTGCGACGCTCCGCTCGACGGCATCGTTGTGCCGTTCTAGAGCCCGGGCCGCTCAGCGCGCGCCATCAGAACCCGGGAAACTTGCTCAGCTTTCAAGCGCGCGACACATGCAGCAATGAGCTCTCAATCAGTGGTGGTCAGTGGCCATGGGCTGAGATTCGGCTCGTCCAGCCGTCGATTGCCAGCGCCAAAATGATGATGATGCCTTTGACGATACCCTGATGCAGTGGATTTAGTCCCAAGAGCGTAAAGCCGTTGGAGATCGTAGCAATGATTGCCAGACCGACTGCTGTCCGCCACATCGCACCAACCCCACCCGAAAGGGAGGTGCCACCAATGACAACTGCAGCAATGACATCATAGACAATCGTCGGCTCCATACGCGCTTGCGCTGTACTAAGTTGCGAGGCCGCCAATCCTCCAGCCACTCCCATGCATATGCCGGAAACAATGTAGGTGCTGGCGATGATCCGGCGGACCGGAAGGCCGCTCATACTGCATACGGTGGCATTGGCACCGACGGCGTACACCTGGCGTCCATAAACGGTCTTAGCGAGGACGGCTTGGCCAAGAATCAGGAAGGCTATCAAGATCATTCCCTTGAAAGGAAACGAGAGCCAGCTGCCGGCCCCCAAAACATCAAAGCCTGCCAGATCGACCTGGATATAGGTGTTTGGGGTCGCGAGAAAATCGATGCCTAGAAAGATGAAGCCTGTACCGACCGTGGCGATGAACGGATTGATGCCGCCGAACGCCACCAGCCCACCGTTGATTCCACCAATGATCAAACCCGTACCGATTGCGGCGATTGGAGCCAACACGAGCGGTGCGTCATGTGCCCCAAAAAGCGCGGCAACGATCGCGCAGAGAGAAAAGCCGGAGGCGATCGATAGGTCGAAGCCGCCGGCTATGATGACGAAGGTCATCCCGACTGCCATCACACCCGTCAGTGCCCATTGTCCAAACATGTTGACGATGTTCGTCGGACTTAGAAAGGAGGGATCGGCAATGTCCACCGCCGTAACGAGAATCAGAAGAGCGAACAGGATCCCATAAGTGCGCAAATTAGCTGCGGCGCGTACTATCGGCTTTCGCAAGGAGACGGCGAACTTCTCTGGACGTGATATCGAAGAACGCCCGCGATCGGTGATGCCTGTTGCTGCCGTCATGAAGTTTTGCTCAGATCCCACCGCCTGCAATTGAACGAGCCCTGAACACGCGCCGTATCAGAGCTGCAGTTCCTTGAATCTTGTCGACCGAGAGCCGCCGCAGCCACACGTCCAGGCTGACTGCGCCGATGATCAGACATCCCTTGATGATGTATTGATAGAAGGTATTGACATCGAGAAGGTTCAAACCATTTTGCAAGACGGCGAGAGTAGCGAGTCCGACTGCCGTCTGCCACATCGAGCCGACGCCGCCGGCCAGAGACGTGCCCCCTACTACGACTGCGACAATGACGTCGAAAACTAATACCGGGTCCTGATCTGACGCGGAGTAGCTGAGCTGCGACGTGGCCAGGGAGGCAGCGGTGCCGACGCAAAGGCCAGAAAAAACGTACGTGCTGCTGATCACGCGGCGCACGGGAATGCCAAAGAGTTCGAGATATTTCGGCGTTGCCGCCCACGGCGTAGAGAAAATGTCCATATTGGGTCTTTGCCAGGACCAATCCGAACACGATCAGGAATCCGATAAGAACCAGACCAGTATAAGGAATGCCTAACCACGCGCCGGTGCCGAGGACATCAAAACCAGGTTGATCGACTTCGATGAAAGGACTGGGCACGATAAGGTATGGCAAGCTGTTCAAAACAAAACCGGACGCAAGCGTTGCAACAAATGGATTGATCCTGAGGCCGACTACGAGCGCCGCGTTGACGCCTCCGATTAGAACGCCGGCAACGATTGCCGCGAGGAAGGCGAGGCTGGCGGGTATCCCTTTTTGGGCCAATGCGGCAGCCACCACGGCGCAAAAGGCAAAACCGGCGGCGACCGACAAATCAAAGCCGCCGGCCAGGATCACGTAGGTAGCACCCACCGACATGATTCCGATTGGTGCCCACTGTGCCAGGATATTCGCAAAATTGTTGAGCCGAAAGAATGAGGGGCTGGCAATGCTCAGGATGATCAGGAGAATAAGAAGCGCCACCACGACGCCATAGCGCTGCATCGCTGCGGCCGGATTGCCGCGCGCACGCATCAAAGCGCTTAGTCCGTCGTCGGTCACGCCGCGAGATTCGAATGGAACAAGCGATCGAAAATTGCGCCTATCGATAATTGCCCACGCTCCAGTATGCCGAGCGAGCGTCCTCCACCGACGACCAACACACGGTCGCAAATGCCGACTATCTCTTCGAATTCCGCGGACACCAAAATCACTGCCATACCGTTGTTGGCAAGTTCGGAGACCACTTTGTAAATCTCGGCCTTGGCCCCCACATCGATGCCTTGCGTCGGCTCGTCGAGGAGAAGGATTTTCGGTCTGCAATTGAGCCACTTTCCGATAACAAGCTTCTGCTGATTACCGCCGGACAGATTTCCAGCCGGTTCTTCCAGCCGCGTGGTGTCAAACGCCAGTGCTGCCATCGCCTCGACCGACTTGCGTTGAAGCCGCCGGTTAGAAACAAGTCCGCAGACGCTGACCGTTTCGAGATTGGACAAGACGACGTTCGCCGCCCCGCTTAGTCCAAGGACTATGCCTTGGGTTTTGCGATCTTCCGGGGCGAGGGCAATGCCGTGAGTCAATGCGGCGGCTACGCTGCGCGGCCACGCGACTTCGCGGCCGCGCAAAAACATCTGGCCCGCAAATGGACGGTCGATGCCGGCGAGCGCGCGCAGGATCTCTGTTCTGCCTGCTCCAACCAGTCCGGCGATACCGAAGATTTCGCCGGATCGAAGTGTAAAGGAGACGTTGGATATCAGGGGAGGGATCGACAAGTTCTCGATCTGCAGCACGGCATCGGTTCCGGGAGGACTTCTGTTGATCTTCTGATTGAGGTCGACATCGCCAAGCATCGCCGCGATCAGCGACGATTTGTTCCAATCAGTTGCCGGCCGTGTCACCACCAGCGCGCCGTCACGCATGACGGACACCCGATCGCAGAGCCGCAGTACGTCGTCCAGATCGTGGGATATGAATATGACGGAAAGTTTCTGACGGCGAAGACCATCAATGATGCCATACAGCCTCTCACGTTCGGCTTCTCCGAGCGATGTCGCGGGCTCATCCATGATCAGGATGCGATGTTGCGCCTCAAGCGCTCTCATGATCTCAAGCAGTTGCTGACCAGCTACTGACAAGGAACCCGCGCGCGCGTCCGGGTCCAGCCGGACACCAAGACGGTCGGTCAATTCGCGGAAGCGTTTGGTCGTGGCGCGAGGGTTGATGAAAGGTCCCCAAGTTTTCTGCTTGCCAAGGAAGACATTGGCGGCTGCAGTCAGTTCGGGTAGGACCGACCGTTCCTGATACATTACGCCGACGCCGGCTTGTTGTAGCGCGCGGCCATCATTTTCCAGTGGCTGCCCGAATAATTCGATCAAACCATCGTCCGGCGTGTAGAACCCGGTCAGGTGTTTGATGAGGGTCGACTTACCCGCTCCGTTCTCGCCGACGAGGCCGTGAATCTCTCCACGGTAAACATCGAGATCAACGCTTTGCAGGGCGGCGACGCCGGGAAATGACTTCGTCAACCCCCGGATTCGGATTGCTGGCGATTCATCGGTTTTCATCGCTCGGCGTCGACCATCGGCGCCCTACCAATGCGGGGTAAACTTACTCATGTTTTCTTTGGTGACGAAGATTGTGTCCGTTCCGTCAACGAGCCAGGGGAGATCCTCGAGATTGACGTAACCGTTCAGCGGATGGCCCTCCAATGCCATAACAAGCGCAATTGCACCGTAATACGCTTCTGCCTGAGGATCCTCTGCCGCAGTCCATTCGAATGTGCCATCCTTTACGCCCTGAACGCCGTGCGCGTTGCCACCCATGCTGTAGATTTTCACATTCTTGCCCGGCACGAGGCCTGCGGCTTTGATCGCGGCCGCTACACCCAACGACATGTTGTCGTCGTGCGAAACGACAAAACTCAGGTCAGGATGCGCTTGCAGCGCATCCTGGGTTATCTGGCGGGCAAGCCGCGGATCAAACTTTGCCTCGCGACGCGAAACGATCTGAACATTGGGGTATTTTTTGAGGCCCTTGTCGATCGCCATTTCCCACCGGGTGAACAGATCCGAGCCGGCGAAACCACTAAGGGAGACACCCTTGCAGGGTTTTCCGTCCCCGCACGCGGCGGCGAACGCACGCTCGACGTGGATGTCGTAATAGGGTTGGCGCTGAATACTTACGGTAGCTGCAAGACCAGGCGTATAGTCGATGTCGCCGCACATCGATAGATCGATCGAAACGACCGGTTTTTGCGTCGGGACCATGTGATCCTTCCACATTTTGCACGCCGGTGCGTCTGCGGTCGGTCCGAAGAGATACCCGTCAAAGCCCTGCTGCACAGCGTTCTGAACGTCCTTGAGTTGAGCTTGCGGATTGAAGTTTGAGTCGAAGGTTTTAAATTCAAAACCGTATTTTTTAGAAGCTTCCTGTAGGCCCTTCATGCGCGCTTCGCAATAAGCGTTGGTCACGCATTCCGTAACGTAAGCAATTTTGTAATGCTTAGAGGCTTTGGTTCCGGCTTTTTCGAATGTGATGATATCGCGCATGGTTGCCGGCACCTTGTCGGGCGGCGCGCTGTCACGCGGATCGTGATCGGCAGCAAGTGCTAAAGAACAGCCAACGAACGCTGCACTAACTGCAGCTATGCCAAATCCCACATGATTGCGAAGAATAGTTTGAACTGCCACGGTAATGCCCTTTCGTATCCGGCCGAATGCTCCAATAGGCAATTGGCGTGCCAATGGGGAACACGACGGCCAAAGCGAAAGCCGGCGTGCAAAGCTCTCTATGCCGCTTCGAGTGGGCGGATTACCGCTTGTGAGGAACTGCCGATGCGGCGAGGCTTTTCAGACGTAATGGGTGTGTGAAAACGCGGTGAGCCGAGTTCGCGCAGCTTTGCCTTCTTTTAAGGCAAAGCCCCTTTACTACGTATGCTTGCGCAGCTAGAAAATTTCCCGCTGAATAGCCGGTTGGCACTTGCGGCAAGTATGCTGGTGCATCGACTGGCGGGGTCGCCGACGAGCGCGAAAAAACCGCGTTCGACAACTGCTTGGCGGCGAGGGCCGGGCTCTCGCTCCAGTGACTCTAACGAAGGACCTAAAGAACATTAGGCATCTTGATGGCCGACCTGCCGGGGATTCTTCGGCAGCGATCAATCGCTCCGTGCGCGTGGGGTCTTCTGATCCGCAAGACTCGATACCATATCCAGGCGGCGCGGCAGCAACTTCGCCTTCGAACAACGAATCCATGCTGCCTCAGCTGATCGCTACAGCAACCGAGTGAGATATCAATGGCGGATCAAAGTAAAGAATCGGCCGGTGGCGGAGCGCATATGCCAGCCGCCGATCGCTCAACGCTCGACGCTATTTTTCATCATCCGGTGCCGCACAATCTCAGCTGGATGGATACGCTGCGCCTGCTGACGCATCTGGGATCAGCGGAAGAAAAGGCGGACGGCAAGTATTCGCTGGCCATAAAGGGCCAGCACATCATCTTTCATAAGCCGCACAACAAACATCTTGAGGCGCGCGAGGTCACCGAACTTCGCCACTATTTGATGTCGGCAGGAATTTCTCCCCGACATCCCTATGGGGACGCGCCGGCCGCCGCGGCGGAGGGGATAGATGTGGTCGTGCTGATCGATCATCATGGCGCCAAGCTATACCGGGTCGATCTCGATTTAAATCAGCGTGGCGAAGCGGTCAGGCCGTACGATCCGCATCATTTCCTGCATCACCTGCACCATCGCGACGAACTGCGCGAACAGGGCCAGCGGCCTCCGGAAGACCTGACCTTCTACGACAAGATCGCCGAGGCGTTGCGCGAGGCTGACCGCATCGTGATTCTTTCGCACGGCACCGGCGAGAGCAACGCATCGTCGATCCTGAGCGAACGACTGAAACAGCATCATCCCGACGTCTACGCGAGGATCATCCGGCAGGAAGCCGTCAACACGTCCGCCATGACGGAACCGGAGATCATTGCATACGCGAGAAAGACCCTGACGACCGACCCGCCGGAACGGCCGTGACCGCCCAAATGGCGCCAAGCCTGATTCTGGAGACTTCACGCATGCGGCCGACCACAGGCGCGCCATGTTCGCTTGTCACTTGATGGTCGTCATCGCGCCGTCATTCCCGAATCGAGCAAGTGGCGGGTATGGCGTGCAACAATGAGAGTCTCATCGGTCGGAACGATCCACGCTGAAACTTTTGAGGCGGGGAGCGAAATGCGCGTGCTGGCTTTATTATTGGCGGCCTCATCGAGCGTGACACCGAGCCACCGCGACCCCGGGGTCAAGCGTGCCCGCACGCGTTCCCGTCGCTGTTCGGCAGGGCGCCGTTCGATATCGGCCGAAGCCATTAAAGCGATGCTGCGCTGCAAGAGACCTAACGAAGGCCTTACGGGCAGCTGAACACGCCCTTGTTGTTCGCGGTGCGATACTTTGGCGCGGGAATTACAGGCGTTGATCGATATCAAAGTACTATAGAAATTCGTTTGTTACGGGATGACAGTTGTACTGCCCCCGACGCCGGGCTTTGCCCAGACGTAGCCTCGTAGCGCTTCGTCATCCCTCATGAATCCGAGGGTTTAATTGGTGTCTGCAGCCTTGACGCCGCGCGGACATCTACGGGGGTGCGCGTCGTGAGGAATTGTGATGCCGGAAAATCTGCTCGTGTCGGTCGTGGACGACGACGAGTCCGTGCGCGAGTCGCTTCCAGATCTGCTCAGAGAGTTCGGGTATGCCGCCAAAGCATTCTCATCGGCGGAAGCGTTCCTGGAGTCCGGGTACGCCGAGAAAACGAAATGCCTGATTGCCGATATTGCGATGCCGGGGATGTCGGGTCCCGATCTGCAAAGCGAATTGAAACGTCGCCGATACCGGATCCCGATCATTTTCATCACGGCTCACGAAGTAGAAGCGGTGCGTGAGCGGCTCGTCGATGAAGGAGCCGTCGCGTGCTTGTCCAAGCCGTTCAGCGATAAGACGTTATTAACAGCACTAGATGCCGCTTTTGGGCTGAACTGAACATCCACGGATCGTTTTGCACCTTCCCGGGAAGGCGCTCCGGGGCAGGGCAAAGGATCGAAGTCGGCTCGCTTGCTAATCTGGTCACAGTGGCAGCAAGACTGCGTGTCCCACCAGCCAAGCTTTAGTGCTTCCTCGATCGCGACAAATCGGCACCTCGCGGCGCGGCTGTCGACTGATAGTGTCGTTTAGTCGCACGTCGATGGTCCGCCAAATCGTGATTTATGTGGTGGGGTCATAACGGCGTCTTTGTGCCTGATCCAAAAGTATCGCCTATACCATTGTGCAATAGCCTGGCAGCCGAACTTCCAGCACCTTTCTCCCGAGAGTTGATTTCGCCCTTCAGCGTGCGCCTGATTTATGGAGGCGTTTTTGTCTCATTGTTCGGCTGTCTGCGAACACGACTTTTCGGTTGCGTGGTTGCCAGATTCGGCACGACGCGACGCGGGTGAGTTTCTGCTGTTGCGTGAGATGCACCATCGTGTTGCGAACTCGTTCGCGGTCGTTAGCGGTATTCTGCGCAGGGAGTTTGCTTCGTCCGCGCAGCCGGAACTTCAAGAATTGCTCAGACGGTGCGAGGCGAGGATTGTTGCCCTGGGCAATTTGCACAGATTTCTGACGATCGGTGGCCATGAAGAACGGATTTCCGTTCAGTTTTACATTGAACGCCTGTGCGAGGCTTTGGTGGCGGCTGTTTTAGAGCCGATGAGCGTGCGGTGCGAAGTTTTTGCGGATGACGGTATTTTTCGCAGCGAACATTGTGAGCTGTTGGGCCTTATCATAGCTGAGCTCGCGACCAATGCGGCGAAGCACGCGTTTCGTGAGTGCAACGATCGCCTGCTGCGTGTTGAATTCATCAACAACACCGATTCTTGGGTTTGTGTGGTGTCGGACAACGGCGTTGGATCGTCGGCAATGTCGTCTGGCGTCGGATCGAGAATCCTTGAGTCGCTGTTGCAAGCTTTGGATGCAAATTTGGTCAGAAAATCCGGGCCTGATGGCACTTCGGTTGCCATCACCTGTCAAATTTAGAGCAGTGACTGTCGACGGACCGTCTGGTGGCTGGTGACGTTATAGTGGCTGACGATTGTCGCAGCGAAAAGGAAGAGTTGGGATGGACGGGAGGATTGCAGCAGGCGCCAGGATCCGCAGGCGCGAATTATTGGCCGGCACCGCGGCATTTTTTCTCAGTGTCGGCCGGAGCCGCGCCTCGGCAATTTCGGGTGCGTTGCCCTGGGCGCCGAATGCCGGGAATCCGCCGACGCCAGTCAAGCCGGGGCCTTGGCTGTTCTTTACCGGCGCCGAAGGTCGCGGGATGGAAGCGATTGCGGATCGTATCATCCCGCCGGATCCGGAGACACCAGGCGGCAAGGATGCGGGCTGCGCGGTTTTTATCGACCGGCAGCTGGCTGGGCCGTACGGCCAGCAAGACGGACTTTACCTTCGACCTCCTTTTCAAACGGGCATGAAGAATCAAGGCCACCAGTCCGAGGGAGGTCCAACCCAGAGTTACCGCGACCGGCCTCGCGGCGCTCGATAACGCCTGCAAGGCGAAGTATGCCGGCAAAGCGTTCGCTGAACTCTCGGACGACGACAAGGACAAAGTTCTCAGCGGTCTTGAAAGCGGTGAACTGAAGCTTGAGGGAGCCGACGGAAAAGAATTTGTCGAGGAAGTCGTCAAAGACGTGCAGATGGGATTTTTCGCCGATCCAATCTACGGCGGCAACCGTGAGATGGTGGCGTGGAGAATGATCGGCTACCCGGGAGCCCGTTACAATTATCTGGATTGGGTCAATCGTCACAACGAGCGCTTTCCACTCCCGCCCGTCAGCATGACGGGCCGCGCCGAGTGGACGCCGAAAACGCGATGAGGTGCGGCGATGGCGCATAGGCTCCCAAAGAAGGACGTCGTCATCATCGGTTTGGGCTGGACCGGGTCGATCATGGCCCATGAGCTGACTGACGAAGGGCTCGAGGTCATCGCTATCGAGCGCGGCCCGTGGCGTGACGCGCCCACCGATTTCCCGACGAACTACATGCAGGACGAACTACGCTACCGCATTCGTCATGAGCTCTTTCTGCGGCCCGATCAGCTGACATTTACCTTCCGGAATAAGATCAATCAGACAGCGCTGCCGATCCGCAGCTGGGGCGCCTTCATGCCGCCGAACGGCGTCGGCGGTGGTGGCGTGCACTGGAATGCAGAGACCTGGCGATTCTTGCCGTCAGATTTCGTACTGAGAACCCATCTGACGGAACGCTACGGAGCTTCGTTCCTGCCGGAGGATATCACGATCCAGGATTGGGGCGTGACCTACGACGACCTCGAGCCGTACTATGACCAGTTCGAATATCTTTGCGGTACTTCGGGGACTGCAGGAAATCTGAAAGGCCAGATACAGGACGGCGGCAATCCCTTCGAAGGTCCTCGGTCACGACCCTATCCAACTCCGGCTCAGCAACAGCCTTTCAGTCAAACCTTGTTTGCCAAGGCTGCGAGCGAGCTTGGCTACAAGCCGTTCCCGCAACCGTCGGGAAATCTTTCTCAGCCTTATACCAATCCGCTTGGAACGCGTCTGGGGCAGTGCACCTATTGCGGCTTCTGTGAATGGTTCGGTTGCGGCAACTATTCCAAGGCAAGCCCGCAGACCACGATCTTGCCGGTTCTGGTCCGCAAATCGAATTTCTCTTTCCGCGACAATTCCGAGGTCATCAAAATCAATACCGACGCCTCCGGGACGCGTGCTACCGGCGTGACGTTCGTTGACACCAGCAATCAGGAGTGGGAGCAACCCGCGGACCTCGTGATCCTCTCGGCTTATTCGATGTTCAATGTCCAGCTGCTGCTGCATTCAAAGATTGGCCAGCCTTACGATCCCGTTGCTAACGCCGGCGTGGTTGGACGCAATTTCACGCATCAAACCGTTTCGAGCGTGAACGGCTTCTTCGACAACAAGAAGTACAACTTCAATCCGTTCATCGCCTCCGGTTCGATCGGTATGTGCATCGACGAGTTTAATGGCGACAATTTCGATCACGGTCCGCACGGTTTTGTCGGCGGCGCCTATATGGGGCAAGTACAGACCGGCGGCCGGCCGATCGAGACTACGCTTGTGCCGCCGGGCACCCCGAAGTGGGGCGCAGCATGGAAAAAGGCGGCGCGCGACAACTATCTCTCCACGGTGAAACCCGGCACTGGTGTTCACGGCAGCTTCTACTCGTATCGTGACGTTTATCTCGATCTGGATCCGATCTACAAAGACCGGTTTAGTCGTCCCCTGATGCGGATGACCGTCGATTTTCACGACAACGAGATCAAACAAAACCGGTTCATGACGGACAAGTTCGCCGAGATCATCCAGGCGATGGGCGCCCATACGGTACAGAAGCAATACCGCACCGCGCCCTACGACATTACGCAATACCAAACCACGCATCTCAACGGTGGAGCGATCATCGGCACTGATCCCAAGACGAGCGCAGTCAACCGCTATTTGCAGAGCTGGGATGTATCCAATCTGTTCGTGTTGGGCGCAAGCGCGTTTCCGCAGAACGCGGGCTACAATCCCACCGGGACAGTCGGGGCGCTCGCGTTCTGGGCGGCCGCGGCAATCCGCGATCAATATCTCAAGCAGCCGGGGCCGTTAGTCCATGCGTAAGATCGGCGATAAGGCGCGATGGCTTGGCGTAATCGCCTCGGCGATTGTGATAGTCTTTGCGCTAACGCCTGCAATGGCGGGGGAGTCTGACCCTCAAGATTTCACGCAGATCGAAAGAGGGCGGTATCTCGCGGTGGCGGGCGATTGCGCAAGCTGCCACACCGTGCCCCGCTTCGGGCGGCCTTTTGCCGGCGGTCGAGCAATTGAGACACCGTTTGGAAACATCGTTGCGCCCAACATCACGCCGGACCGGGAAACTGGAATTGGCGCCTGGAGTGACGACGAATTCGACGCCGCCGTGCGCAGGGGAGTTCGCAGGGGTGGCTCGCTGCTCTACCCGGCGATGCCGTACAACGCGTATACGAAAATGTCGCGCGACGACGTCGTGGCGATTCGGGCCTACCTCAACACGGTTTCTCCAGCGCGTAATGCGGTTACAGCTAATACGTTGCCATTTCCGTTCAACATCCGTGCCGCGATGCATGTTTGGAATGCGCTTTACTTCAAGGAGGGCCCGTTTCAGCCGGATCCGGGCAAATCCGCTGAGTGGAACCGGGGCGCTTATCTGGTCGATGGACTGGCGCATTGCGGCGCCTGTCATACTCCGAAGACGTTGTTGGGCGGCGACAAGACGAGTGAATATCTGCAAGGTTCTTACCTGCAAGGCTGGTCCGCTCCTGACATCACGAACGACAAGGCGCGCGGCATCGGCAGTTGGTCGGTTGAGGACGCCGTTGCTTACCTTAAGAGCGGCCACAATCGCATTACTGCCGCGACGGGCCCGATGGCCGAAGCCGTCTCTCTATCGACCTCGCACATGAAAGATGCCGACCTCGCCGCGATCGTAGCGTATTTGAAGTCGATCCCGGGCGCGGACCACGCTGCGACGCCGTTGCCCGCGGAGGGTCCGGTGATGCAGGCCGGCGCAGCGATTTATCGCGATCAGTGTTCGGCGTGTCATGCGCTCAATGGACGCGGCATTCCGCAACTGTTCCCGTCGATCGCCGAGTCTTCCATGGTGCGTTCTGATGACGCAACGTCCTTGATACGTATTGTACTGCGCGGCGCTCGCAGCGTGGCGACCGCGGCCGAACCCACGTCTCCGGGAATGCCGTCCTACGGTTGGCAATTGGATGATACCCAGGTCGCCGCCGTCCTGACTTATATGCGGAACACTTGGGGGGCGGCAGCGCCCGCCGTTTCCGCCCACGACGTCACGCGCGAAAGATCACAATTGGCCGCGCGACCGGACTAGCTCAGACCTGATCGCGATTGTTTGCTCCGTGCCGAGCTATCGCTCAAGTGGCAGTCCTTCAAGGCTGGCGCTTCCCGATACTGGGCGATCGTCTCATCGCGGAATGCAGCGTAGTTAGCCGACGCAAGGCAGGTGCGGCTCTTGACCGGCTGGTCCGGGAATGACGAATTCCGACTCTCGGTCTCATAAAGACCGGCTGCGAATACGGGCTTCGGCTCGCCGAGCGGCACGGAGGATTGTGAGCGTGCCGAATTGCACAAGACGAGCACGGCGCAGGCGCCAAGAACGATCCCGCGAAGCCGTGCAGTTCCCGCAAGGCGCGTCATCTTCGATAAGAGGATCGTTGAAGTACGGGTCCGCTGGTTCCGCAAGCGCCAATCCGCGGCCGACGGGATCACTGCAGCGCCACCGGAAAAACGAACTGACATCACTTCATGCGGCCCAAGAAGCTCACGACAATGTATCGTACGGCGAAGACTAGCACCATGAAAGGGGCCGAACCCAAGGTTTCAGGCACGCGCCAGGAGACCCAGCCCTATCTCGGTCAGGTCACTCGCGTCGCTTTCGCGGTGTCCGCGGCTGGTCCGATTCACCTCAGACATAAAGCTTTCAGACATCGGCTGGATAGGTCAGCGTTCCGCCTGGCCCAAGTTTGGCCGCATCCGTCATCTTCGCCTGCTCGACGCGGCCGGGCCCAAGAATGTGAAACACCGTCTCGCCCGCGACGATCAGATAGTCGGAGATGATTCGCCGATGGCATCGCCACCACAAAGTCTCTGCACACATGATCGCGCACCGCGAAGCTCGTCCAAATTCGCGCAGCCGGTGCAACCCCGCACGAAAATCCTCGCCCATCGCGTAATCAGCGTAATTATGAAAGCTCTCGTTCTGCCAATACCTGTTGGTCGTTGGTGAGACGTTCTGCTGCCTGCCGCGCAGACCTCCGAGAGTAGGCATGTGTTCATATCCGACCTGAAACGCCGACAGCGATGCCGGAAGCGCATCGCCGTTGTATTGCGGGTTGGTGCGTGACCGCGGAACTGTCCTCACATCCACAATCAGCCGGACGTCGGCGCCTTTCAGCAAATCCACGAATTCGACAAGCGGCCGAGTCGAATGCCCAATCGTAAAGAACGGGTTCGCCATTCATTCTTCCGCAACAGAATAGGACTAGCGCCGGCCGCGCGCGAAACTTAGTAGCTTCGTCGCCTCGGCGGGCGTCGCCCCAGCGCCGGTATCTCTTCAAGGCGTTTGCTTACATCGCGCAAGCTGGCCGCCAATCTTTGCAGAGTACAATCGCTTAATGTCAAAGACGCTGCAACGCGCCGCCCTTATGAATGGCGACGTGATCCGTTTTGTCGCTCTTGATCTCGTACTGGGGATTATCCTTGTCAGCATGATGGACATAGCCCTTGTAGTTTACGTCTTTGATGTGAACCTTCACGATCGTGCCGCTGACCCGGCCAGCCTCAGAGTTCCAGCTCACGTGATCGCCGACTTTGAATGTCTTTTCCATAAGACCTCCGGCGCCCTGTCAAAGCGTGAGTTTGGTCAAAAACGCAAGAATCGAGAGTCGCGATCTCGTCATTCTTCTCGTCCAGGGCGAAGTGGCCTGCGTCGAGGAGATGGATTTCCGCGTCCGACACATCGCGCTTGAACGCCTCTCCCCCGGGAGCAATGAACGAGGGATCGTTCCGCCCCCACACCACCAAGGCCGGCGGCTTGTGCTCGCGCAACCAGGCTTGCCACGCCGGGTACGAGGCAACGTTCGTTCGATAGTCGTAGAGCAGGTCGGCCTGGATCTCGCGTTGGCCCGGTCTTGAGAGATGGGCGTATTCGTCGGTCCATGTATCGGGGTTGTAACGTTCGGGATGCGAAGTGCCGAGCGTATGACGCTGTTCGGTCGCCGCGAACGATACAAACCCATCGAACACTTCGGGATGCGCCTTTCGATCGGTCCAATATTGCGCGATGCCGGCCCACTTGGAGCCCAAGCCTTCCTCATAGACATTAGCGTTCTGGATGATGAGCGCCTGCAGCCGCTCCGGACGGTCCAAAATCATGCGGAAGCCGACTGGACCGCCGTAATCATGAACATAGAAGCTGCATTTATCGATCTTGAGTTGCTCGAGGAGACCCTCGGTTGTCTTGGCCAAATGGTCGAAAGTGTAGATGTACGTTGATGGTGACGGGGCGTCGCTCTGACCGAAACTCGGGAAATCGGGCGCTATCAGATGATAGCGTGTCGCCAACAAAGGAATGAGAGTATCGAATTCGCGGGAAGAGGAAGGAAACCCGTGCAGGAGCACGATTGTCGGCGCCTCCTTCGGACCGGCTTCGCGATAGAAGATACCGACGCCGTCAATCGTCAAACGGTGATAGGACGTCGTAGCAGAAGTGGATTCCATCTGAGCGGTCCTGTGCCGTATGGCCAACGTCTAACGCGGCCGCAAGAAGACTTGTTCAAGTGATTTCGCAGGCCCGCGCCATTGAGTGAGCCAAGAGAACCCTGGCACCTGACACTGTTTCCGATCCTGAAATATCCGCCGCAGTCTTCGTGGAGCCGGGAGCCCTCAGGTTGCCAATTTGCCCCGAACAGGTTGATGAACGGGCAGCCCAGATCATCGCCAAGACGTAGGCTAGGTCTTCGCGGCAAACAGCTGGCACCAGCCGTTGGGGCTGATGTCGCCTTGGACGAATTTGCAGGCATTTGACGGTTGGAAGTTGTAGCAGACCTCGCAATGCTGGTTGCCCTTCGGCGTGGCCTGATATTTGGCGTCCGCCTGGCTGAGCTTCTGCTGCGCCGCCGCTTGCGAGACTGTGGCAGCTGCCGCCACGCCGAGCGCAACCGCCGTTCGGGTGAGGACCACGCGCCGTGAGATGCGTTCGCAATCCTTCATGTCGTCATTCATGATCAGCTCTCATCGGGGTGTGGCGCCTTCGCGACGACGAATTTCACGCTGGTCGCAGTGGGAAGAATCGCCGGGGCTTGATAACGACTCCATTCACCGCTTGCCGTATTCCGTGAAAACGTAATCTCTCGCCTTCACTATCGTGTGGCACGCGAGCCCGCACTTGGCATCGTTCGCCTGCGGCGGCTGGTCGGATAAGGTGCCGGGCCTGAACGTATCGGACGCAGCATCATACTCGAACGCGGCCCATCCCCATCCGCCACTGTCGGCGAACCTCTTGCTATCTTTCACCATGAAATCCACGTTTTGCAGAGCGCCCTGTACGGTCGTCGGACTCGGGGCCGTCTCGCTCTTTTTTGGTTCCCAATGAATCTTCGTCATCTTGGAACCGTCAGGGAATGGCTTACCGTTGCCAGGGACGCCGGCCTGGTAGGCGTTGATCATCACCGGATTGGCGAGGATCAAAGCGACCGCGTTTTCGCTGTGACTGATGGCGACAGCCTGCCAGCTTTCGTACCCCCTGAACTCAGAGAACGCGAGCCCGCCTGGCACTTTCACGGTGTACTTGTCCTGCGCTGAGAAAGCTACGCCGCCCAACACGGCGAGCACGATCGCACCAGCACTAATCACCACTTTGCTCTTCTCCATCATTGATCCTCTCGGTTTCAGAATTGAGCTGGGTAACCCACTCGCAAAAACGCTCTTCGTTCTGCGATGGGGTCAAATGACTACGCCGTGATTCTTGGATCGTTTTTAGCTTCTTTGTATCGAGGCCTAACGGAACAATACCGAACACCGCCCCACGGGCCGACGCGCGTATCCAACTCGACCAGCAAAACCAAAATGCGGGAGGCTATAAGATGAATCTATTGGACAATGGTGTCGTCGATACCTTTGGATCGGTTGACGCGACGAATGGCGTCACGGCACGGGTCAGCAGCCAACATCCACCCGCAACCGGCCGATGTCCGCTTCAGCGGGGAAATTGCTGCGGATCAGGTTCGTAAGTCACTGCGTTTTCCGTGGGCGGTTGCCATCCCCGCGGGGGTATTTTCGTTGGTTGGAAAAATCGACAGCACTCACTTACGTGACCCAAATACGCTTTGGTCTCCGCGCCTAGGCACGCGGCACTCAAATCGGCTCTTGCGCTACCGCCCACTTGTGCATCTCAGGCAACGGCGTAGTCGGAAAGATTCGGCCGTCGCACCAATGCACGAATCCGGATTCGTACGGGACATCACGCACATCTTCGACGGATTGCGCCTCGGAGATCAGGATCGAGCGGTGTTCAGGGTCAAGGTGGTAGGCGCCAATCATCTTCATTTCGCTCTTTTCCATCAAACCGGGAAGCACTTCGTGCGTGCGGTTCGACATTCGCCGCGAGGCCGGATTGCTCAGCGGAGACATGCCCGGCTCATGCCAAAGCTCGACAACATATTTGTTTATTTTCATCGCTATTCCCTCTTAGCCGTTTTGGCTGCTTCCGAAAGCTAAGATTAGTCTCTTCAATTATTCCCAATCGCCGACTCTCACTGTGCCATCGAATGACATGAATTTGTTGGTGCCGGCTTTATGTGCTGGCCAAGCTGGAATTCCATCGTGATTGGGATCACCATTGCGGACGAAATCGATCCAGCACCGCTGCATTCGCTTCGACAACAGCTCCATTTCTTTCGTATCCCCGCCGGCGAGCATCGCGGCATCCGGCCATTGCGTTGCCCAGTTTCCGAACACGAAAGGGATCTCGATGCAATGGCACGCCATGAACCGAGACCCAGGTGGTGCCCAATCAAAGCGATAGGTCCACGCCTTGCCGCCCCGCTTTGCAATCGCTGCCGCCAGAAGCCATGACGGGCGAAGGAAGCGTCGATCCGTCAAGAGATCGGCGAACCAGTCGACGGGCCTGCCCTGAGGACGCCGCTGGCGATACGGCTCGATCGCCGAAGCATCTCCGGTCGCGGCTATCACGAGATCGGCCATGCGGGCCTGGTCAAGCGAGAGCATCGCGTCATCGGCGGCGAAGAAGCCGTGCATCTCTTCGCGCGTGCCGCCGATCAGAATTTCCTTCTTCGCGCTGCCGTCAGCGATGGCATCGAGATAAGCCGTAGGGCTGAGCGCTTTCGCGAGCATCGGCGCGAACGGCAAATGTCCCGCGCCGGGTTTGGCGGAAGAGAGAATGAGCTGGCGTTGTGCCGCCAGAATCTCAGTCGCGGGTAGCGCGCGTGCGCGCGCCAGCGCATCGGACCTGCCCGCCAAGCCCAGGAAATTGAGGAGCTGTTCGCCGGTTTGTGCGGCACGGTCGGCCGCGTTTGGTGCTTCGCCCAGAGGTGGACTTTGCAGGATTGCGCGCCGGAACAGCTCTTGCGCCGCCGGATTCATCAGCAATTGGGCAATCGAGCCGCCGCCGGCGGATTGGCCGCAGACTGTGACGTATTGCGGATCACCACCGAAACTCGCGATGTGATCGCGGATCCAAACTAGCGCCGCCTGCTGATCGCCAATGCCAAGGTTGCCATCGCTGACACCGGGACAGTGGAGGAAGCCGAGAGCACCCAGGCGATAATTGACGCCAACGACAACAATATCACCTTCGCGGGCGAGGATCGAACCGTCGTACCAATCCAGTGACGCAGCGCCAGTCGTGTACGCACCTCCGTGCAACCAAACGAGCACCGGCCGCTCGCCGTCTAGGTCGGGAGTCCAGATCGTCAGAGTGAGGCAGTCTTCGTCTTGTGGGCGCGTGAAATCTCCCATCGCGACACGCAAGCGCGACGGGGCCTGTGGCGCGATCGGCCCATGCTGCGTTGCGTCGCGGACACTTGTCCACGCCGTGTTCGGAGCGGCTGGCGCGAAGCGCCGGTCTTCCGTGGGTGGCGCCGCAAACGGCACTCCGCGAAAAACGGTGACACCGTTCTCCTTCAAGCCACGTAGTGCGCCGAAAGCGGTTTGGCAGATCGGCACATCCGATCGAGTCGTAAGCATTGTTGTACGCCTTTCGATTAAACCCCGAGCCACGTTTGTGCGATGGGCGCATCCATACGCAGCGTCGCGATAGGGCCGCTCCACCGTATCTCGCCCTTGCCGAGCACGATCGCTTCATCGGCCAAATCGGCGGTAAAGCCAAAATTTTGTTCGACCAGGAGCATCGCGACGCCGGTTTGCTTCAACATCCCACGTGTTGGCTCGCATCACCGATGCGGTGCGGAAATCATTGAAGCATAAATTTTGTGTATCGGCGCGCGTCGAACCGAGTCCGGGGCGCTGACGCGCGGCGGTTGGGATTGCGGCCAGGGCGAAAGTAATCCGACTCGCACGCATCGACCGCAAGGACGTGTCGATCGCGTGGCTATGGCACCGGCCAGCGTCGGTACTTCGGCGAACGGCGGCTTTTCTCCCCGAGGAACGACATCACGCGCAGCAGAGCAACAAGCGGCAGGAGAAGTGCCGTCTCCTAGGTAAAAACGATTTCATGACGGAGCACGAAAGGAGCGAACATTGTCTGCACTTCTTTCGCGATGTCGGTGCCTTTGTGCTCCGCTATATCGGCGACGGTAACCGTGGCTATGCTGCCGTGACTGCCGTGGGGCCCGACGTGAACGCTACAAGCGATTCCTTTTTCTGCGAGCGGAGCTAGAACCTTGGTGAGCGCTCGTGTGGCGGCGTCCCATCGAAGCTGAGGCTTGAACACCTTGCCGACGCCGGTGAGCGGCATCGGATCGATCTGGAAAATTTGAACAGGGACCGCCGCGCGCTCGGGCGTACGCTCACGGACCCAGGCCTCCAGTTCACCCGCAGCGACTGTCGCGCCTGATTTCAATTGCACGTAGCCGACCGGCAACTCGCCGGCATAGGCATCGGGCTGGCCGACGACAGCGGCAAGTCCGACGGCGGGATGCTGGAACAGGATTTCCTCGACCGGAGCGGGATCGATGTTGTGGCCGCCGCGGATCACCAGGTCCTTGGCGCGGCCGGTGATCCAGAGAAAGCCGTCTTTGTCGAGACGGCCAAGATCGCCCGAATTGACCCAATTGCCGTCAACGAACGCCCCCTTGTTGTGCGCCTGATTGAGATAACCAGAGAAGAACTCCCGGCCCCGCCATGATCACGACGCCGATTTCGTCTACCGCGCAATCGCGCTCAAGGCCGCCGTCGGCGTCGAGCTTGACGACACGAACGCGGGCATAAGGCACAGGGAGGCCGACAGAGCCAAGGCGGATGGGACGATCCGGATAGGCCATCGTATGTACGCTCGAAGTCTCGGTCATGCCGTAAACCTCCAGGACCTTGAGCCCGAACTTGTCCTGGATCGCGTTGCCAACAGCCACAGGAATCGCCGACCCGCCGCCGGCTGCGTAGCGCAGGCTCGATATGTCGGCACTACCGTTCGGGATGGCAAACGCTCCGGCCAGCACTGTTGGGACGCTCGATATGGTCTCGGGTTTGAACCGTTCGACCAAACCCCAGACGTTCTTGATACTGGCGGGATTGCGCCATCCTGAAGCCGACAGGACGACAAGACAGTTGCCGGCCGAGAGCGTCGTCAGTGCTTGAGTGAGCGAACCGCCGACGTGGAACAGCGGCATACCGAACAGCAGATTGGCGCCGGGCTTCGTTTTGAGCAGCAAATTCATGGCCCACGCCTGATAGACCTGATTGGCATGGGTGTGACGGACAAGCTTCGGCGTGCCGGTGGTGCCGCCGGTGTGGAAGTAAGCGGCGGTCTGATCGCCGGAAATTTTCCTGCCGCTGACAAGTTTGTCGGATGGCTGTGCGCCGATGAGATCGCCGAATGAATAGACTTTGTTTGCCGGATCGCCGGGACCGTGGACCTGCACGATCGCCTTCAGGTGCTTCAAGGACCCGCGCACCTGTTCAACTTTCTCCCAGATGTTGGTGCCGGGCATGGGGCCGAGCGCAACCAATACGCTCGTGCGCGCGGCTTCCAAGATCTCTGTGATCTGATACGGCTCCAGCAGCGGATTGACCGGGTTGGCGATGCCGGCTGCCTCGGCGCCGAAGAGTGTAATGAAGGCCTCGGGCAGCAGCGGAAGCAAAAAGCTCACCACATCATGGCTACCAACGCCGAGGGCGTGAAACATGTTGGCAGCTTGCGTCACGCGCATGACGAAACCGCCGTGGGTAATGACGATCGGGTTGTCGGCCGGGTCTGCATTGGGGAGGTACTGGATTGCCGGTGCGTCAGGTCTGTAGGCCGCACCTATTCTGATGGCATCATAGGTGCTCGCCGCGGCGATGCGATCGGCGTAAGGGATCTCCTCGAAAGCGTGCACCTCGTCATCGGTGGCAAAGCTCGGATATTCACAGCCGATGACTTGATCGAGCAAGTGTAAGCCAGTCATTTTGCGCGGCCCCCCCCAATTGTCCGGGCGGACTAATCGCCCTGCCGGGCGGTTTCTTCATCACGCGGATGCAACCAATTGTCTGTGATAATGGCCGCAAGCAGCACGACGCCGCGGATGATGTTCTGTACCTCGCTGTTCACGTCCATGATCGTGAAGGCGTTTAGCAATGTGCCGATGAGCGCACAGCCGACCACGACGCTGAAAACGCCGCCGCGCCCGCCCACGAGGCTGATGCCGCCGAGCACCACCACGAGGATCACATCGAAGATCTGAGTACCGATGATGACGATGTTCGTCTGCATGCTGCCGGTCTGACCGATCCAGACCAGCCCCGCGACCCAAGCGAAGACCGCTACCAGTACGTGCTCGAGCACGATGAGCGGACGAAGCGCGATGCCCGATAACCGCGCCGCGTCGGGATTGTCACCCTGCGCGTAGATAAATCGGCCGATCGACGTGCGCGACAGGAATCCATGCATCACCAGCGCAGCGGCAGCGAATACGAAGATCGGCATGGGTATGCCGAGGATGCTCGCGTGCCCGAAGAAGAGGAGTTCGGGTGCGGCGTGATTTGCGTACACCACGTAGACCGGCGCAATCCAATATGCAGCGCCATAGATCGCCAAGGTGGTGGCTAATGTGACGAAGAGCGCCGGGGCCTCGACGAATGCGACCATCACGCCATTGATGGCACCAATGCTGACCGCGATGACAAGCGCAAGCACGGCCGCCCAAAATGACGGAAGGCCATGTTGAATGGCAATGAGAGCGATTGCCCAAGGGCAGGCCATCAGTGCGATTTCGCTCAGGTCGATGCCGCGACTGATGACGACAAGCCCCATTCCCAGTCCGAGGATACCGAGAATGGAAATGCTCCGGATAAGTCCGAGAATGTTTTGCGTTGTCGCAAAGCCGGGTAAAGTCGCCGCAAAAACGATCAGAAGCAGAACCGTGATCATACCGACGACCTGCTCCTGGCTCAGCTTGTTGAACTGGCGCCACGGCGCCAATTTGCCGGGTGCGGTGGTCGTGATTGTCGCCATTTGATCTGCTCTCTCCGAACTTCGTTCGCTTTGCTCGCTCGGCTCTCAGTGGATCGCGGCATACATGATCTTATCCTCGGTCGCGGTGGCACCGTCGAACTCAGCAACGATGCGGCCCAGCCGCGCGACCAGAATGCGATCCGACACGGCCAGAATTTCCGGCAGATACGAGGAAATCACCACAACGGCTTTGCCCTCGTCGGCGAGCCGGCGAATCTGCGCGTGAATTTCAGGAATTGTCCCGACGTCGACGCCTCGCGTGGGCTCGTCGAAAATGACGATTGAAGGATCCTGCGCCAGCGATTTCGCGATCACGACTTTCTGCTGGTTGCCGCCGGACAGTTCCACGATGCGAGCTTTTCGTTGCAGCGCAGAGATTTTCAATCGCTCGACCCAATAGTTTGCCAACTGGTTGCGCCTGATGCGCGACAGCAGGAAGCTGAAACCCGACTTCGTCGCCAACTTGCTGAGATAGATGTTGTCGTCGATCCGCATCGTCTCGAAAAAACCATTTAGCTTGCGGTCTTCGGTGATGTAACCGATACCGTCGTTGATTGCTTGCTTGGGCACGCGGTAGCGGATCGGCTTGCCGCGCAAATAGATCATGCCGCCGTTGATCAGATTGCGCTTCAGCGCGCCGAAAATGATCTTGGCAATCTCCGTGCGTCCGGACCCGATCAGGCCGGCGATGCCGACGACCTCGCCGGCATAGACTGACAGCGACATATTCTTCACCACGGCACCCATCGTCACGTTCTCGACGGCCAGCACTTTTTCAGTACGGTGATGCCGCTCCTGTCCGCCCGGTTCGCGCGCATAGTAGGTCTGCGTGATATCGCGGCCGACCATGTAACGAACAAGTTTCTCGCGCGTCATGTCCGGCGTTTTGGCGGTGACGACGAGCTTGCCGTCACGCAAGACTGTGATGCGATCGGAAATTTTCAGCGATTCCTCGAGAGCATGGGAGATGTAGATGATCGCGACGCCCCGTGCGCGCAGATCGCGCACGAGATTGAAGAAATGAACGATCTCCTCGGGAGTGAGGCTGGCAGTCGGTTCGTCGAAGATAATGATTCGCGCCTTGTTGTAGATGGCGCGGGCGATTTCCACCATTTGCCGTTTGGCGGTTCCCAAAAGGCCAACCGGTATCGCCGGGTCGACATGGAAATTGAGCGATTGCAGAAGCTGCTGCGCCTGGATGTTGAGGGTGCGAAAGCGCGTCAGCAGCCGTTCATTGCCGAGCTCGATGTTCTGAGCCGCGGTCATGGTCGGGACCAGACTCGTTTCCTGATAGACCATGCAGATGCCGGCGGCGAGCGCGTCACGCGGCGAATGGAAATCGACGGGTTTGCCGTCGACGCAATAGATTCCCGATGTCAGCCGGATTGCGCCAGCGATGGCCTTGCACAGCGTCGACTTCCCGGCGCCGTTCTCGCCCACGAGCGCGTGCACCTCGCCGGAGTAGAGGTCGAAATCGACGCCTTCGATGGCGTGGACGCCGCCGTAGATTTTGCTCCCGCCGCTGACACTGAGTACCAGCTGCGGCGTAGTTAGCGAAGTAACGACCACGGAAGAGGATTCCAGAACCGCGATCTTGTTCATTGCGGAGTCTCCGCGCGATACAGGAGCACGCGCCCACTGCCTTTGGAGATGATGACGACCCCTTGCGCTGTTTCGATCGCCGCTGTGATGCCGTGATAGCGGCCGCCGACGCGGCTGTGCAATGTTTCGGCCACCTCGCCGTCGCCATCGAGCCGCGCCGCCAATCCGTACGATCGTGGCGGCGCCCATGGCTTCTCGATGCCGAGTGCCCGGAGACCACCCACCTGCAACGGCTCAAGGCAATCTTTTCCGCTCGTTAGCGCAGGCGCAACCCAATAGGTCTGCGGGATGGTCCGCATCATCTCGTGGCGGAAATCGTCTTCGCGCAAAACGAATTCCACCAAATGGGTGCGCACTGCGAAAAGGCTGAGCCAGAAATTACCATTGCGGCCGCGGGCGAGCCGCGATGGGTAGCCTGGCATGTTGTGGATCACCACCTGCGGCGCCGCGATCGTGAGGTCGGCAGTGATCGGCGCGCGGCTTAGCTGATGCGCAAAGCTCTCGGTGAACCAGAGGTGGCCGTCGGCGACTGCCAAACCAGCGGGATAACTCAGGCCGCGCAGCAATACGCGGGCGTCGGCAAGCGCGGGGCCAAAGGCGACGATTCGCCCGAGCTTGTTGCCGTCCATCAAATCGACGCGCCAATCTTCCGCGCCATGACGCGTGCTGCCATCGCTAACGAAGATCCTGCCGTCCGGCGCGGACGCTATGGCGGTGAGGCAGTGCAGCGGCTCGCCTTCAGCCTCTGTAACCAACTTGATCGTCCTGCCGGCGCCATCCAAGACCGCCAACCCGCGCGCTGTGCACGCCAGCAGGCGGCCCTCAGGATCGAACGTCAGTGCACCGACGCTGCTATCGAACTCCGCTGACACGGCGCGATCTTGGTAGCCTTCGCCGCTGAGCCGCCAGATCTTGTTGCCTGCCGAAACGCAGATTGCCCCGTCGGGCGCTTCCGCAACCGCGTCGGCCCCGATGAGTGCGTCGCCAACGGGCGTCGCGCTATCAAGACGATCATTCGGACCGAATGCTCCATCCATCGATGGGATCGCGTGCGGATCACGGTCCTTGAACAAAATCTGCTCAAGGTCGCGCCGCAGGTAGGTGAGAAAGCTCATTGCATCACGTCCGCCGCTTGCTGCCCCAATACGCCTCGTAACCGGTCCAGGCTGGGTCCGCGCCCTCCAGCGGGATACGCCCGATCCGGTTATTTTCGAGTCCGCCCAAATAGAGGCAGCCCTTGTGTTCGCGTATCGAGGTCACCGACGCATGCGAGATGCCGGTCGGATCCCAATACAACTCAAGGACGTTACCGGCTTCATCAAACTTGACGACGCAGCCGTAATTCAGATTTGGTCCGAGCCATTCATCCAATGGCACTTGTTTGGCCATCCGTCGCCGAAACGCGGCCTTACCCATCGAAAGATCAAACGACGGCGTACGAACGCCGACAAGTGCGAGCCAATAGTTGCCGTCTGAGGCGCGGTTGATGTTGTCGGGATGCCCCGGTATTTCGTCGATCAGGATTTCCGTTCCGCCGGCACGCGGACCCGCAAGCCAATGACGATAGATACGGCACTCCGTCGTCGAGGCGATCAGCACCGAGCGCGCATCGTGGGTGACGCAGATGCCGTTAGGGAAGTAAAAGCTCTTGATGATTTTTTTTGTCGTTCCGGTAGCGGGATCGTAACACAGCACGCGGCCGTTGGGCCGGCCTTCGACGATCTCGAGCGGATAGTTGGATGCCTCGTAGCGCGTCGTGCAGTCGCTGAAATAAATCTTGCCGTCCGGCGCAATGTCGAGATCGTCGGCCATTCGCACGCGTAAGTCGTCGTTGAGCTTGGTCCAGGTTCGGCCGGTCTCGTCGGTGACTTTGAACACTTCGCCGCCAGGCTTCACGCCGTACACGCCCATGCCGCCGACGCAGACGATCAGATTTTCGTCCTTGTCGAATTGCATGCCATACGGACGGCCGCCGATGTGGGCAAATACCTCCCGCTTTTCGAAGTACTCGCCGGAAAAGCGGATAATATTTCCGTCACGGGTCGAGCCGTACAGCCGATCATGCCGATCCAAGATAACGTCCTCGGGGCCTTCGACTTGATCGAGACCGATGACTTCGGCTCCGACCAAACGGTCGTTCTGGGCGTAAGGCGAGCCGCTGCCGCGCGTTATCGATGCCACCGGCGAAAGCGGCAGCACCGCTGGATTGACATAAATCTTCTGAATGACCTTGCCGCGGTTCTTCGCCCATTTGACGTCGATGCCGACGGCCACCAGGAGAATGACGCCGGTGATGGCGGACGTGATGTAGCCGGGGATACCGATACGAACGAGGCCGTTAGTCATGACAAAGATGATGATGGCGCCGATCATCGCCCGCCACACCGTGCCACGCCCGCCGGCGACCGACGCGCCACCAATGATGACCGCGGTCAGTGCCTGGAATTCCCAGCCGACGCCGGTGGTCGAGTCCGTGCTGCCCTGGCGGGCCGCGTAAAAGATTCCGCTGGCGGCACATAGTAAGCCAGAGAGCATATAGGTCGCGAGCAACATGCGCTCGACGCGAATTCCAGCGTGGCGCGCCGCTTTGCGGCTGGCGCCGATCGCGGTGAGATGCCAGCCGTAGCGAGAGCGGCTCAGAAAAATATGCCCGACAAGTAGAACGACGATCAGCGTGGCGGCGTTGACTGGTATGCCAAGGATGCTGCCTTCGCCCAGGAAGTCCCAAGCGTCGCTGTCAACGGAATTGGTCGCGAAGACGGTAGCAAAGCGCTCGTTCAGCAAATTGACTGCGGCACGCAGAATAATCAGCGTCACCAGCGTGGTGAGGAACGGCCGCGCTTTGAGGTAGCCGATCAAGAGACCGTTGCATGCACCGACGATCGCGCCGGTAGCCAGCGTTGCCAGAACAACAAGCCAGGCAGGAAAGCCAAGCACGAACAGAAAAAACAACGCCGCGAAGTTGCACAGCGCGAAGGTGGCGCCGACGCTGAGATCAATGCCGCCTGAGATGAGGGTGAACGCCATGCCGAGCGCGACAAAGCCGAATTCGGCGAACAGCCGCATCAGCGACAGCGCATTGGCGATCGTGCCGTAATCCTTGATGGTGAGCGAGAAGTACACCAACAGTGCGATCATTACCGTAAATGGAATGATCGGCTCAAACCACTGCTTCAACAGTAGTTCGGACAAGAACAGACGCGGCGACCACGAAGATGGCAGCCGCAACGGCCGGCGATCGGGCGCCTGCAGGGCGGTTGTCGACATCGCTTGCTCCGCGGAATAAGTCCGCTCCCGCCGCCCGGGCGGGAGCGTCGATTCAGGTGATGCGGTTGGCCTGCCTACCGTTAGTTCGATGCAGTCGACGTCGGCGGCTTCGGAACGGGGTAACAGTTCGCGCCGCTGGCGTTGCTCTTATCGAGCCACACTGGCCGAGTGTAGAATTCGCGATGTTTGGTGCCGGGCTTGTCGCTGCCTTGCAGCAGCGTCTCAGCGGCAACAAAGGCATCGTGGCCTTGCTCGGTCGCGGTGTAGCTCAGGAACTTGTAGAAGTTCCCTTGCGCAACCTGATCGCAATCCAATTGCGATCCTTCACCGGAGGCGTAAACCTTCACCTGGCCGATCTTGTTGGCATTGCGAATAGCCTGCGCCGCGCCCGACTGCATGATGCCCCAGAAGCCGATACTGGCGCACAGATTGGGGTGTTGTTGGATCACCGTCGCGGTGATGTCGAGTGCCTTGTTGGCATCCCACAACGCCGCCTGGTTGGATACAACCTTGATGGCTTTGTCTTTGTTGAGCACGTCCATGATGCCGGCGATCTGATCGACGCTCGCCGCCGCCGTCAACTCGCCTTGTACGATCTGCACTTCGCCTGAAGTTCCGCTGCCGGTACCGCAGGCTTTTACGACGTCATTGGCCAGCATCTTTCCGACCTCGTACCAGTCGGCTCCGACGAATGCGTCCGATTTGTAGTTAGACGACATGTTCATCTGCACGACGTGGATCCCTTGCGCCTCGGCGCGTTTTAGCTCCTTCATCAGTAGCGTCACACTCGGGTTCTGCACCACGATCACGTCGGGCTTCTCGTCAACCAAAGCGGTTAGCGCTTGCTGCATGGCGGCCGGATTGAGAGCCGGATCACGCACGATGAACTTCATGCCGCGCCACTCGGCTTCAGTCTTGATGACGCGTCCCCACTCGTCCATGAGCGGCACACCGGTAGCGATCGGCAGGAACGCGATTGTCTTGCCCTTCAAGTCTTTGTCGTAGTCGGCGCGCAATTCATGTGCGGTTTTGGTGCCGCCTTCCTCCTGCGCGAACGCGGAGCCCTGCAGGCCCCAAACTGCGAAAGCAGTCAATGACACCGCTATTGCTGCCCACGAATGTCGTCGGGTCATGGCTTTGTTCCTCCCTGGTCAGCGATAAGCCGAGATTTTTCCCGGCTCTCTTTTTTACGATTGTAGTCCAAGCATCACACGAAGCAAAAATTCACCAGCGAAAGCTTCCAGCGCGTCTTCTAAGGACCGAGGAGACAGCGTCGGTGCGAGCGCTTTCGGCGACCGCGCGCGAGTATTCCCATAGAATTTCGTATCGAAGAAACCGGGTCTGGTCCGGCTCGCGTTGGCCTCCCATTTTCGCGGGGTGGTCTAAAGGCCACCTTGCGTCTACCGGTAGCACATTGGATCGGTGGCTCCAAGAGTAACAGGATTGACTGTTCCAAATTGTAGAATTGTCCTGGGGCTTAAATGTTCGGCCGCTGCTATCGGTGGGGAGGATAGTGGTGTTGCGCCTTTTTGTGCGCTGCGCCGTTTTACAAACCGGCGCTGGATCTCGTTCGCTTGGCGCCGCTCGCTGCCGCTGTCGGTGGCTTCTCAAACTCTTATCGACGTGCCGTGCCGAGATATACACCGAGGGGTAAAGCATGAGCCGGCTCAGCGGAAAGGTTGCGCTTGTCACCGGGGCAGGGCGCGGGATCGGACTGAGCCTGGTCCGTAAACTGGCTGCGGAAGGCGCGCGCGTGTTGGTCAATGACCTCGATGTAACGGAAGCGGAAGGAGCTGCGCGCGCGATCAACGATGCCGGCGGCGCGGCCGTTGCCTACCCGGGCAATGTCACCGGCGACGACTTTCCGCGCGGCTTCATCGCCACCGCTTTGAAGGAGTTCGGCGACATCCATATCCTGGTCAACAATGCTGGCTACATTTGGAACGCGCCGTTGCATAAGATCGCTGACGAACAATGGGACGCCATCCAGGATGTCCACCTGAGGGCGCCGTTTCGGATTCTGCGCGAGCTGCGCAATTTTTTGGACGCGCGTGTCGCTGAAGAGCGCAAAAACGGCACGGTAGTTCACCGCAAAGTTGTGAATGTCTCGTCGGTATCCGCGACCGGCGGCTCGGCCGGCCAGGCAAACTACGCGGCCGCCAAGGCTGGTCTGCACGGACTCACCCGCTCGCTGGCGAAGGAATGGGGCCCGCTCGCCGTCAACGTCAATTGCGTCGCTTTCGGCTACATCGAGACGCGCCTGACGCAGGAAATTCGCGGCGAGACGGTCGTGACGATCGAGGGGGCGGCGCGACGTGTCGGGCTCACGCGTCCAATGATCGAGGCGATCAAGCAACTTACAGCCTTCGGCCGCGCCGGCACCGCCGATGAAGCTGCCGGCGGCATCATGCTCTTCTGTATTCCGGAATCCGATTACGTCACTGGACAGATTTTGGAAGTCAGCGGCGGACTGGCCCGCTGAAAACAACGCGCTGATCAAACTTGGCCCGCCATCTCGCTGTCGGGTCATGGAGGAGCGGGTGGTCCGGCCGGTCATTCATTACAAAGGCGCTGACGCCGTCAGGTTTTCGCAAAGCGCTGAAGCTATAATCGACAGCGGCGGGCTTATGCCACATAATGGCCCCAAATAATTAGGGGGAACGCTGCATGAGCACCGTCACCCGGAACATAGTGCGCAACCAGGCCTCTTCCGTTGCTTCGCCTGGCGTGCCGGCTGTTGGCGACCTGATTGCACCGGATTGCCGCGGTCTAAATTTCTGGACCATCGACCGAGCGCTGCGCGACCTCTTGGCGCTTTATATGGACAGCAAAGCGTTGGCGCACTTCACGCCGCATTTTACGCGCTTGGGCGAGATTGCCGGCGGACGGCTAGACGAGCTGGCGATGCAGGCCGATAAGCGCGCGCCAATACTCCACTTCCGCGACCGCTTCGGTCGCGACGATGATTGGGTCGAATATCATCCGGCATATCGCGAAATGGAGCGCATCGGTTTTGCCGAATTCGGCATCCATGCGATGTCGCGCCGCCCCGGGGTGCTCGGGTGGCCCGACTTAGCACCGCCGCTTGCCAAGTACACGCTGCAGTATCTGTTCGCGCAATCCGAATTTGCGCTGCTGTGTCCGCTCTCCGTCACCGATTCCTCGATTTCGCTCATTCAGAAATACGGCGACGAACGGATAAAGCAGCGCTATCTCCCGGGGATGCTTAGCCAAGACATGGACTCGCTTCTAAAGGGCGCGCAGTTCATGACCGAGAAATCGGGCGGCTCGGACGTGTCCGGCATTTCGCTGACCGCGAAGCCTGCTGGCGATCATTGGGAATTGTGGGGCGACAAATGGTTTTGCTCCTGCGCCGACCACGACGTCATCTTGCTGCTGGCGCGTTGCCAGGGCGCGCCAGCCGGCAATGCCGGCCTGTCGCTGTTTGCGATGCCTCGGCGGCTCGATGATGGCAGCCGGAACCGCTACCGGGTCGTGCGGCTCAAAGAAAAGCTCGGCTCGCGTTCCATGGCCACGGGCGAGACCATCATGGAGGGCGCGGTCGCCCATCTCGTTGGCAAGCCCGGCCGCGGCCTTAAACAAATGATGGATCAGGTGAATCTGTCGCGCCTATCGCACGGCTTCCGCGCTGCCGGTATGATGCGCCGCTGCTTCAATGAAGCGCTTGCGGTGACGCGCCATCGTCGAACTTTTGGCCGCACGCTGATCGATCACCCGATGGTGCGAAGGCAGCTGTTGAAGCTGCTGCTACCGACGGAGCAGGCGCTGTCGGTTGCAATCGCTGGCGCGACAGCCATGACCAACAACGACGAGGCGCAGCTGCGTATCCTCACCCCCCTCGTCAAATACCGGGCCTGCCGCGACAATATTCCGGTCGCGACCGGCGCGATGGAGATGCGTGGCGGCAACGGCTATATTGAAGATTGGGTCAACGCCAAGCTCCTTCGCGACGCCCATCTCGGTCTGCTTTGGGAAGGCACCTCCAGCGTCAACGCCATCGACATTGTCCGCCGTGCCGCCGGCCGTGAGCGCGCGCACGAAGCTCTGGCTGGCGCGTTGCATAACCGGCTCGCGCAATCGCCGATCCCGGGCCAGTTCCGAGGACGCCTCGCTGCGCTGGTTGACCGCGCCATCGGTTTTGTCTCGGCCGTTGCCAAGCGGCCGAACGCCGAAGCCTCGTGCCGGCGCGCAGCGAGTGCGCTCTATCACACCACCAGTGCTGCGCTCCTCGCCGCCGAAGGTGCCGAACTGGGCAAGCGCGGCGGCGACGCCCGCCGCTTGTTACTGGCGCGCCTCGTGCTCGACCACCGGCTTGCCGATAACGATCCCCTCGTCTTGCCGGACGACCGCCTGGAAGACGCGATCGCCGCCAAGCTTTTGAGCGACGGCGTGGTGACGTTGTTTGAAGCGACTTCGTTGCTGGCGGCTTAAGATCATGCACAGTGCGCACAAACCGATCGACCTCGCCAGGCTTGACGCCTATTCGCTACCGCTTGCGGACATCGACGTCAGCCGGCCGGAACTATTTCGTTCGAATACGATGTGGCCGTACTTCGAGCGCCTGCGCAGAGAAGATCCGGTCCATTATTGTCCGCAAAGCCGCGTCGGCGCTTATTGGTCGGTGACCAAATATAAAGACATCATGCAGGTGGAGACCAATCACGCGATCTTCTCCTCGGACCTTAGTCTCGGCGGCATCGGCATCCAGAACACCAAGCCGGATTATCGGCGCGAGAGCTTTATTGCGATGGACGAGCCGCAACACAGTCAGCAGCGCAAGACCGTGGCACCGATGTTTTTGCCGCAAAATCTCGATCAGGTCGCCTCGACCATCCGCGTTCGCGTCTGCGAGATTCTGGACCATCTGCCGCGCAACGAGACGTTCGACTGGGTCGATCGCGTCTCTGTCGAACTGACCACGCAGATGCTCGCGACTTTGTTTGATTTTCCATGGGAGGAGCGGCGTAAGCTCACCCGGTGGTCGAACGTCGCGACCGCGGCGCCGGGTAACCGCGAAGTCATCGCATCGGAAGCCGCTCGCATGGCGGAACTGGAAGAATGCGGCGCCTTCTTCGCCAAGCTGTGGCGGGAGCGGGTCGAGAAGCCGGCGAAGATCGACCTGATTTCCATGATGGCGCATGCCGAAGCCACCCGCGAGATGGACCCGAATAACTTTCTCGGCAACCTCATCCTGTTGATCGTTGGCGGCAATGACACCACACGCAATTCACTCACCGGCAGCGTGTACGCACTAAATCTGTTCCCCGGTGAATATCGCAAGCTGCGCGACAACCACGCGCTGGTGCAGAATCTCGTGCCGGAGGTGATCCGCTGGCAAACGCCGCTTGCGTACATGCGCAGAACCGCGCTTTCCGATGCCGAAATCGCCGGCAAACAGATCAAGCAGGGCGAAAAAGTCGTGATGTGGTACATATCAGGCAATCGCGACGAGGACATGTTCGATCACGCTGACGAGCTGAAAGTTGAGCGCAAAAATGCGCGCAATCATATTTCGTTCGGCTTCGGCATCCATCGTTGCCTCGGCCTCCGGCTTGCCGAACTGCAGCTGCGCATCGCTTGGGAAGAAATCCTCAAGCGCTTTGACACCATCGAGGTAGTCGATGAACCGAAATGGACCTACTCGAATTTCGTCAAAGGCTACGAGACGCTGCCGGTTCGCATTCCGGCCTAGCTTTGGCAGCTATGACGGCGGTGGTTCTGAGTATCGCGCTTGCGGATCGCTCCGCCGTGTTGCTCGGCGATTTTGAGAAGGTGAAGAAGTGGATCGCGATTTGATTCTCGGCACGCTGAACAACGAACAATGACAGCAAGCTCGCTATTTGGCGCAACCATGGCGGACATGACCGCTCCGCAGATCGAAGCGGCTGCAGAGCGCGGCGCCGGCGTTCTTCTCCCGATCGGCGTTATCGAAGCCCACGGTCCGCATCTCCCGACTGGAACGGACGCCTATATCGCGACCCAGCTCTGCCGATTGACGCAAACTTACGCGGCGGAAGCGGGCAGGGAACTGCTTATTGCGCCGCCTTACTACTGGGGCATTAATGGCGTGCTCGGCGCGTTCGCCGGCAGTTTCAATATTCGGCCCGAGACGGCGAAAATGCTGCTCGCTGACCTCATTGACTCGCTGCTCGCGAATTGGTTTTCCGACATTCTTCTGGTGAGCCATCACGGCGATTTCGCGCATAACGCGATGATCCGTGACGTACTTCAACAGATGCACGCGCAAGGAAAAGCAGGCGTCCGCTGGCTGTATGCGCCCGCGCGATGGAAGATGATCGAGCGCCTTGGAATGACCGGACGTGAGCCCATATGGGTGCCCTGGAACTTCAAGCCGGAGCTCGATCGCTTCCGCGTTACCGGCGTACTCGGCATTCACGCTGACGAGTACGAAACGGCCGCGGTGGTCCGTTATTTTCCGGACAGCGTTGACTACGATGCACTGCGCGATCTGCCGCCGGTGGACCTGGCCGTCAACGACCTGGAAGCTTGGCGCGAGGGTGGCGAAGCCGCGCGGCGGCTCACGCCGCGCGGCTATTTCGGAGCACCCAATCCGGTCGATCCCGAGCTATGGCGCTTTTTCGATGAAACGGCCCGGATCATGGCGGCTGCTGTTGCCGCGCGGTAGCGATGTTGTCGCTGCTACATGCCCTCGGACGGGAAGCCGGCATACCCGGGCGCGCTGCCGCGCTCGCCTCCCATCGCCCGACGTTGCCCAAGTTTCCGTCGTACACCCCGTTTCAGCGGCAATTGCAACTCGCCGAGCTCGAATACATCTACGGCTCACGCGCCCGCGCGGCGTTGATCGACGTTCTGCGCGACATGGGCGCGCCGGCTCATCCGGGCGAACAGCTTGCAATGCGGGCGGCCGGCTGAGATCAAATCGCGTTTTAGATAGTCTGTTCGACACTTGGCTGCGGGTCTAAGGCGCGACTGATCTTGATAGAGATCGTGCGCTGTGCGAATTGTAGATCAGTCCCTCGGTGGTCTGCGGTCCAAGACACGCCTCGGCTTTGCCGCAAGCAGTGGATCGTAAATATCGTCGCGTGCGGCGGTCTCGATCCGCGGCCGTACGTGGACGAGCTTGGTCGCCTCTTCAGTGATACGGACACCGATGTCGCCCGCCTCTCCGGGAGCTGCCGCGACACGGATGACAAGCTCATCCATCGAAAAGGGATCATCTGAATTAACTGGCTGAACAACGATCTGATACTCGTCGAGCATGGGAAATCGGTCGAGGCGTTCCTTCAAAACTTGCAGATTAACAAGAGTCCCTTTGATTTTCACGATGTCGCCGGAGCGTACCGGCTGTGACGTGATTCGCACCGAGGTTCGACCGCATTGGGGACAAGTGTGGTTGGTCAGTGAAACGACATCACCAACCTGATAGCGAAGGAACAGAGTGCCCCGGCGCATGAGGTGAGTGAAGGCCAACATTCCGGTCTGGCCGTCAGCAAGCCGCTCCCCGGTTTGCGGATCTACAACCTCATGGAATACCTGATCGGGAGCCAAACTATGGAAGCCGGCGCCATCTTGGCACTCCACCATGCTCGCTCCCTGCTCCGTCGATCCGTAACGGTTCGTGATCCTGGTGTCGGCACAGCGCAGGCTCCGCATACGCTGGCGCAAGTCGTCGCGCATAGCAGATGATGACGCTTCGCCGGTGATCATCACCATCCGAACCGACGAGAAATCTGCGCCGCGTTCCTGTGCGCGCATCAAGACCCGGCGTACAAAACCGGCAATGCCCCATAATACAGTCGCGTGATGGCGTTCGATCGCCTGGACAGCCTCGTCTAGAGTGCGGCGGACAGGAAAAGATGAATCGGAACGGCCGGTCTGGGCGAAGAAAATCGACGCTCCTACTGCCGCTATTTCGTCGGGCGCTCTCGCATAAGCTCCCATCGGGAAGGAGGTGAGGGGAAACAGGTTCGCGAGTTTGTCGTTTGAATTCAATCCGATCAGTTCTTGCCGCGTTGCGCAAACGTAAAGATAAGCGAAGTGATCATGCGCCGCGACATAGATCGGTGCCGGTTTCCCGCTCGTCGTTCCTGTCGTGTAGATCACTTTCCACAGCGTACCCTGCTCAGGCGGCAGATCCTCGGGATTGACTCGAAACGCGTCTGGGTCCGCAAGGAAGTCGTGCTTCGATGTAGGCGGGAGGCGTCTGAGATCGTCGCAGTTCTGGATGTGGCGTGGCTCGAGCCCCTCCCGGCGCATCAATTTGCTGTAGTAAGGATGGCTGCGGTAGCAAAGCTCAATTGTTTCGCGCAACAATCGGTCTTGCAGCGCGCGAATCTTCTCCTGCGGCTGCCTTAGTAGGTTCGGCAGGCTGAATAAGAGCGCTTCGTCGCTCATCGATCCGTTCCTGCACGTGGCAGGTAGGGGCCGAACAGTTCAATGCACTTGTCCCTGAGGAAGCAGCGCCTCAATTCCTCTCCGACCTGGTTCGCAATCATCCTGTTTGGAATTCCGATTTTCTTTGCTTTGCTTTAAGGCCAGATCCAGCGGTTCGAGTTCGCAGCCCATCGATGAATACATCGACAAGCCGCAGAACGCTTGTCTGCCAGCCCGGCTGATCGTGCATGTAGCACATGCCCACAAGGGTACGAATGAGGTCTTCGGGGCTGATGTCATCGCGGATTTCGCCTGCCGCAATCGCTCGATCCAGCAACCCGCCGACGGCCCGCGTCAGCCGGTCGAACGAATATGAGGAAAGCTTTGAGTTCTTGTAGGCAGCGAGAGCGAGCGCCGCCGACATGCCCTTTTTCGTTGCAACGAATTTCACGTTCGAGCGCATCCAGTGACGAAGAGCCTCGACCGGCTGTTCCTTTTGTTTCAGCTGTTCCGCCAAGTCGGCAAGGTGCTGCACTTCGCGGCGATACACTGCTTCGAACAAGGCTTCGCGCGTCGGGAAATGCCGATAAAGCGTGCCGATGCCGACACCGGCGGTTCGTGCGACAGCTTCGAGGCTGGCATCCGGGCCGCCGGCGCTGAACACGGCTTTTGCCGCCTCAAGGACGCGTTCGCGGTTCCGAATGGCGTCGGCGCGCGGCTTTCGCGTCGTTTTATCCGATTTGACGGCCGTCAATCTTGCCCCCTTGAAAAACGGAGGGACCCTCCGTATCTCTCGAGAGGGCAACACTGATACATAACATCAGTGTCGTGCAATGCCGAAAAATCGAGGGAAGCGCCTGCGGGCGGGACAACTGGGTCGCCGGAACTTAGGACTACGTGATTACTTCTGCTAACGCCGGCAACCGGCAAATACAGCGCCCGTCGATCGAAGGGCGTGCCTCGCCATCGCTCATATGGAGCACCGCATGGGCTTTTCTACGACGCTTACCGTAAACGGTGTCACGAGGACCATCGAGCTGGATGACCCACGTGTGACCATCCTCGATCTTCTTCGCGAACGTCTTCATTTGACAGGAACCAAAAAAGGTTGTGACCGCGGGCAGTGTGGCGCCTGCACGGTCCTCATCGACGGACGACGGGTCAATTCGTGCCTTGCGCTTGCGATCAGTCACGACGGCGCTCAGGTCCTGACGATCGAGGGCGTAGCGGAGGGCAATCGGCTGCATCCGGTGCAGGAGGCTTTCATCGCCCATGATGGCCTGCAATGCGGCTTCTGCACGCCCGGCCAGATCATGAGTGCCATCGGTCTCATTCAAGAAGGTCAGGCGGGCGACGATCCCGAACGGGTTCGCGAGGGTATGAGCGGAAATCTCTGTCGCTGTGGCGCGTATCAGGGAATTACCGAAGCCGTGCTTGAGGCTCAAAAAGCGCTCGATGCGGCGAGCCGCAAGGAGGTCGCATGAGGACCTTCGACTATGTGAGACCAGCAACGGTTCAAGAAGCCGTCGCTGCCGCTTCGGAACCAGGCGCCGTTTATCTGGCCGCTGGCACCAACCTGATGGATCTGATGAAGGGCAACATTATCCGCCCGAGCCGACTTGTAGACATCAGCCACCTTCCTGATCTCGACCGGATTGAAGACCTTCCCGACGGCGCCGTGCGGATTGGAGCATTGGTCCGCAACGCTGACCTTGCCCATGATCGCGCCTTTGCTCGGCGCTTTCCGGCTGTCGCCGAGGCGCTTTTGTCGGGTGCATCCGCACAGCTTCGCAACGCCGCTACGGTAGGTGGCAATCTCTTGCAACGAACACGCTGTGCGTACTTTTACGACGTCGCGAGCGCCTGCAACAAACGCGAGCCAGGTTCAGGCTGTGACGCCCGCAATGGCGAGAACAGGCTTCATGCCATAATGGGATGGAGCGAGAGTTGCATCGCGACACATCCGTCAGATTTTTGCGTGCCTCTGGTAGCACTTGACGCGGTCGTCGAAGTCGAGGGCGGGGCGGGTCGACGCGAAGTCCCGCTCGAAATCCTTCACCGGTTGCCTGGTGGCGCACCTGACCGCGAGAGTGCACTTGAGCCCGGCGAAATGATCGTCGCTGTGCGCCTACCGCCGGAAGCGGCCCATTTCGCCGCGCACGCCCGCTATTTGAAAGTGCGCGAGCGCACCTCTTACGCATTCGCGGTGGTGTCGGCCGCGGCCGCGTTGCGCATGGAAGGCGATACGATCAAGGAGGCTCGGCTCGCGCTGGGCGGTGTGGCCCTCAAGTCATGGCGGGCCCGTGGAGCAGAACAAATTTTGACCGGAATGCGTGCTGGCGCTTCGGCTTTTCGGCGCGCCGCCGAGGCCGCGCTCGCCGAGGCAAGACCCTCCGGCGACAACGGTTTCAAGATCGAGCTCGCGCGCCGCATCGTGGTGCGGGCTCTCGCGCTCGCCGCAGCCGGCACGCCGGAGCGCGTGCCCGCGCTTCCGGCTTCCCCCTTCGCTGTTTCCGGAGATGTCATCCATGCCTGAGATCGCACTCACGCAGGCGCCCGCTCATCTTCGACACGGTTCGAATATGGGCCAGCCACTTACCCGCCGTGATGGGTTTCTGAAAGTCACGGGTACCGCCCGGTACGCCGCCGACAACCATCCGCCCGGAATGCTGTACGCCGTGATCGCCGTGAGCAGCATTGCGCGCGGCCGCGTCACTTCTCTCGATGTTCAGGCTGCGAAAGCCCATCCCGGCGTCGTTGAGGTGATGACGCCTGCCAACAAACCTAAGCTTGCACAGGATCCGGACGAAAAAACAAATCCCTTCATGTTCCGGCTCGATCTGTTGCAAAGCGATCGGGTTCGTTACGCCCATCAACCGATCGCGGTCGTCATCGCAAAAACGCTTGAGGCTGCGACCGAAGGAGCCGCCCTACTGTCGCCGCGTTACGATACTGAACCGGCGCGGGTTGGCCTCGATGCGGGTGAGAGCTTCGTGCCCCCGGCCGTCGGCCCGGGACATCCGCCCAAAGCGCATCGGGGCGATGTGGCGGCCGGTCTCGCCGCGGCCTCGAAGCAAATCGAGGCGACCTACGAGACCTCATCGCAATATCACAATCCGATGGAGCCGCATGCCATCGTCGCCTCATGGGAGGGCGATACGCTCTCCATTGACACCCCGAGCCAAGGTCTTGCCATGGCGCAGGGCCGGCTCGCCGGACTGTTCGGGTTATCGCCAGACAAGATCCATATTCGCAGCCCGTTCCTCGGCGGCGGTTTCGGCTGCAAAGGGATGATCTCCGGACCTCAAGTTCTCGGCGTCATGGCCGCCCGATTGGTGGGCAAGCCGGTCAAGCTGGTGCTGCGCCGCGAGCAGATGTTTGGTCCGGTGGGGCACCGGGCCCCGACCAGGCAGACCTTGCGCATCGGTGCCGATAACAATGGCAAGCTGACAGCGATCGATCATCGAGTGAAGACGACGTCGAGCACTTTTGACGACTTCTTCGAACCCGCTGCCGACGCTTCGCACACGCTTTATGCGAGCCCGGCGATCTTCACATCGCACGAAGCCGTTCGGATCGACACCGGAACGCCGCTGTTCATGCGCGCACCCGGCGAGGCGACGGGCTCGATTGCGCTCGAAAGCGCGATCGACGAAATGGCTCACGCCTGCGCGATGGACCCGTTGGCCTTTCGGCTTAAAAACTACGCCGAGGTCGAGCCGATCTCTGGCAAGCCGTTCTCCTCAAAGGCGTTGCGCGATTGCTACACCCGGGGTGCCGAGCATTTTGGCTGGGCGCGCCGTCCGCTCGCAGCCCGGCAAATGCGCGACGAGAATGGATTGCTGGTGGGGTGGGGCGTCGGCACGGCGACGTTTCCTGCGCTTATGTTTCAAGCCGAGGCTAAAGCGGTGCTGCGTCAAGATGGCAGCGGCGTCATGGAGATCGGCGCGCACGATATGGGCCAGGGCGCCTGGACCGCGCTGGCTCAGATCGCGGCGGATGGCCTTGGCCTCGACATCGATCAGGTCGAGTTTAGGTCAGGAACCTCAGACCTTCCCGATGCCGGTATCGCGGGCGGCTCGGCCCACACTGCGACCGCCGGCATGGCGATACACAACGCCGGCGCCGACGTGATCGGTCGGCTGGCCGATCTCGCGACCAACGACGAACGCTCTCCGCTGTTCGGCGCCGGCAATGCCGGCGTGATCGCGCGCGGGGGTCGCCTGTTCAGACGTGACGACGAGCGCCGTAGCGAGAGTTACGCAGATATCCTTTGCCGTGCTGGGCTCGCGGAAATCGACGGCCGAGGAAAGAGTGCAACCAGTGAAGCTGCACAAGCGAGTTACGCCATGCACGCGCATGGGGCTGTATTCGCCGAGGTCAAGGTCGATCCCGATTTCGGACAGATGCGCGTTACCCGTCTCGTTGGCGCATTCGCCGCAGGACGGATCATCAATCCGCGCATGGTGCGCAGCCAGCTGTTTGGCGGGATGATCTGGGGCGTGTCGTTCGCGCTGCATGAGCACGCGGTCATGGATCCGCGGTCTGGCCGTCCGATGAACGCGAATTTGGCCGAGTACCACATCCCCGTGAATGCCGATGTGCCCTCGCTCGAAGCGATCCTGGTCGAGGAACGCGATCCGCACGTGAATGCGCTGGGCATCAAGGGCGTTGGCGAAATCGGAGTGACCGGCACGGCTGGCGCGGTCGCGAATGCGGTATGGCATGCGACCGGCGTGCGCGTGCGGAAATTTCCGATCACGCTCGATCGTTTGCTTGAGCCTTGATCGACAGAGCTAGGACTGGGTAGGTGGCGTGGTCAGGCATTGACCGACGCGTGCGAATAAATACTCTACGCAACACTGCGGTCGACCGTCCACCTAACCATCGAAAGACGACATGCCGAATAGTTGCCTTCGGGTTGCCGTCGTCGGAGGAGGCATCGGAGGCCTCGCCGCTGCGAATGCGCTCGTTCGGCGAGGTGCTGACGTCACAGTATTGGAACAGGCGGGGGCGCTGGGCGAAGTCGGCGCCGGCGTTTTCATTTATCCGAATAGTCTGCGGCAGCTCGAACGCATGGGTCTCCGCGAAGCGATGGCGGAGGTAGGCGCAAAGGTCGGTGAAGGCTCAGAATACTGCCGGATGGACGGTACGACCGTCGGCAAAATCCTCACAACCGACTCGAACGGCTGGAACGGTGTCTACGGGATGCATCGAGCGGATTTGCTGCGTGTGCTTGCCGACGCCATTCCGCAAGCCGCAATTCGCACGGGTCACCGCTGTGTTGCATTTGAGCAAGATGAGGCTGGCGCACACCTGAAATTCGCGAATGGGACGACGCTAGACACGGACGTCGTCGTTGCGGCCGACGGCATCCAGTCGACCTTGCAGAAATATGTCACCGCGCCCTCGCTGCCGGAATATTCCGGCTCGCGTGCCTATCGGGGTTTGCTTGCGAGCGACAAGCTGCCCTGGTGGCGAAAGGAGGCTCACCAGGTCTGGATGGGAGACGGCAAACATTTCATGGTGTTTCCGGTTCGCAGCGGTCAGCTTCTCAACTATGTCGGCTTCGTGCCAACCGAAAACGAGACCATCGAGTCATGGTCGGCGATCGGCGATCGTGACGAGCTTGCGGCGTCGTTTGCTGGATGGGATCCGCGCGTGGTCGGGTTGCTCGAACAGGTGGAGACTTGCTTCTGGTGGGGATTGTACGACCGCAAACCGCTGGCTTCGTGGACTAACGGGCGTCTTGCACTTCTGGGAGACGCCGCCCATGCGATGCTGCCGCATGTCGGGCAGGGCGCCAATCAGGCGGTTGAAGACGGCGTTGCTCTCGCGGTTTTCCTTGAGGGGCGGAGTTCTGCGGAGGTCGCCGATGCGCTGCGGCGCTATGAAACTTTCCGCCGCGAGCGCACCGGCATTGTGCAGGCCGAGGCGCGGCAGAACGGTCTTCGCTTCGATTCCAGGTACAAAAATCTGGAGCAGCGCGATCGGGAAATCGCGAATGCCGCTGTGTTTCGCAAGTGGCTTTACGACTATGACGTCGAGCAAGCCGCCATCGGTTACTTGGCGGAAAGCCGAGCGTCCTTGCACGCCTGATTGGGACGTCACAGTTTCCGGGCGCTGCTATGACGCGATACCGGTCTGACGGCTGCTCAGTTCCAGATACGCCGGCTGGCGATCCGGGCACCCTCAACCATCGCCGCCAGCTTTGCCCAGACGATAGACGGATGCATCTCATGCGATGCGGCGAACGATGCAAAGCCGCAGTCGGCACCGGCGATCACGTTTTCTGCGCCGACAACATTCGCGAAGCGGACCAGCCGCTCGGCGACCAGTTCGGGATGCTCGACGAGGACCGTGGTGTGGGAAATCACTCCGGGAATCAGGATTTTGCTTGGCGGCAGCTTGACCTGCTCCCAAATCGCCCATTCGTGTTCGTGGCGCGGATTGGCGAATTCGAATGAGTAGGCACCGGCACGCACGCGAAGCATGATGTCAACAAAATCCTTCAGCTCCATGTCGGTAGCGCGCGGCCCCATGTTGATGCTGTAGCAGGTGTGGAATCGCACTTTTTCCTCGGGAATATTGCGCAGCGCGTGGTTCAGCACGTCCACCCTGGCATGCGCCCAGTCGCGAGTTTGCTGGATGCTGTCGGTCGTCATGGTGTATCGGGTTGCGAGAGCCGGATCGTCGACCTGGAGCAGAAATCCGGCCGCAACGATCGCTTCATACTCTTCGCGCATCGCCTCAGCGATTGCTTCGAGATATTCCCCTTCGGTCTTGTAGTACTCGTTGCGCTGCCAGCGTTCGACGTTAGCGGGTGAGATCGATGGCACGAAAGCCTCTAAAACGCCGGCACGATCGGCCGCGGTTTTGAACGCTTTCAGCTGCTGTTCCAGCAGCGTCCGGCCCGAATAGCGCAGAGGGCCGACACAGATCATCTGTCGCGCGCGCCCCGGGGCGCCGCTCGCATGGGCCTCGACCTCGGCATAGAATTCGGGAAAGGCTTGGCCTTCGCGGGTATTTTTCCAAAGATTGCCGCGCGGTTCGCCAGCAACAATGCCGGTCAGGCGGTCATGGACGTAGGTGACAAAACTAACCTTGCCCTGCTCGCCGTCATTTATGACGTCGATACCGAGGCTCGTTTGTTTGGCGACGACTTCATCGACAGCACGGGTAACTCGCGCTGAAAACGCACTTTTATCGATTTCGCGACCTTCTTCTCGATCGATCATCATTGCCAGGAGGTCGTCGGGGCGCGGCAGGCTGCCGACATGCGTGGTTAGAAATCCATTCGTACTTCGACGCACTCAGCACTCTCCCGATAGCTGCAACGGACCGCGCAAAGATGCCGTGAATTGTTCATCAGCCGGCTTTTGTCGCCTGGTAGATTCCTCGTTCGAACTGACGATATGCGCGCAATGCGCGGATATCCGCAAACGGCAACACTTGGGTCATGAACACGGCGGCGATGTGCCGCGCAGGATCGATCCAATAATAGGTGTTGAAAAGACCGCCCCAGGTGAGGCTACCGGCACTGCGGCCATTTGGGACCGCTTCCATGTTGATCAGGTGACCAAGTCCCCATTTGCAAGTCATGCCGGGGAACAAGTCGACGTCGTTGGAGAGGTCTGGCTGGGTCGTCCTGAGGACGCCAACTCGGATGTCTCCAATCTGGTTCTCACTCATCAACGAGACGGTTTCGGGGCGAAGTACGCGCACACCGTCAAGCGCACCGCCTTGCATAAGTGCACGTATCAACGTCAAATAGTTCGGCGCCGTCGAATAAATGCCGCCGCCGCCGTGAAAGGTTTGTTGTGGCGTTTGCTTTTCCACCGGCTGTGGCAATAGCGACCCATCGGGCTCGCGCCGATGCACGCTGGCCTCTCGCAGGCGCTGCGGCTCGGATATGATAAACGCTGTGTCGTTCATGCCGAGCGGATCGAAGATGTGCTTGCGAAAATAGACTTCGAGCGGCATGCCGCTGATCAGTTCCACGATTTGCCCGACCCAATCTATGTTCGGGCCATACTGCCACCGCTCCCCCGGGTCGAACATCAACGGTTTGCGCGGTGCTTTGCTGCGGGCGGCTGCCGGTAGCAACTCAATCGCCTTGAAATAACGAGCGGCTTTTGCATCCCAGAGCCGGTAGGTGAAACCCGCAGTGTGGGTCAGGAGTTGCCGCAGCGAAATCGGCCGCTTTGCGGGACGCAAGCTGGGCAATCCGCTGGAATTGAATTCCTCAAGCACTTGGGGCGCCCCGAGCTCCGGCTCGATGTCCGGTACGGGCGCATCGAGCGACAACTTGTCCTGTTCGACGAGCTGAAGCGCGGCAACGGTTGTGATCAGCTTAACCATCGAGGCGACGCGAAACACGGTATCCCGTGTCATCGGCTGGCCGCCGCCAAGCCGGCGCCAGCCATACGCGCCTTCGTACACGAGCCCACCGTCGCTTGCGGCTAACACGACGACGCCCGGTATTTCGCCAGTATTCGCGGCCGTCCGGAGAAACGAGTCGATATGCGAAAGCGCTTTCGTGCCGGTTGTTCCTTGGGTCTCGCTGCGCGCGATGTTGGGTGCGGTCGCGCCGAAGCAACCGGCGGCCGCGGCTTTCGCCGCCGTCGTGAAAATCTCCCGGCGGGTAGGTTTGTGCATCAGGCGTTTCCCGGACTGGGGCGGTCTCCGGATCGACGGCACCGTGCGGTGATCAGGCAGATTGACCCATCGGCACCGAACTGTCACGGCATATATGCGCCGCCGTTCACCCAGAGTGTTTGACCGGTCATATAGGTGCTCAGTGGGCCGAGCAGAAACATGATCGGACCGACGATGTCGTCAACCACGGCTATCCGGCGCAACGGTATCGCGGCGCTGTAGGCGGCGATATCGATACTGGAAGAATTGCGTTCTTCCGAACGTCCGGTTCCTCCGCGCAGGAATGCCGTGTCGACGGCCCCTGGGGCTACGGCATTGGCGCGCACGCGTGGAGCGTGTTCGAGCGCCAACGTCTTGGTCAGCGCGATGATCGCTGCCTTCGAGGCGGCGTAGGGCCCATAGTTCGGCCGGATAAAGCCGCCAAGCCCCGAAGCCAGATTCACCAGGCTCGGCGCCTCGCCTTTTTCCAGAAGGGTCATGGCGGCCTTGCAGCACAGAAAGGCGGTGCGCACATTGCCTTCGATCGTCGTGTCGAATTCATGCGCCGGTGTTTGTGTCAGCGGCTGCAATGCGATCAGAAAGCCCGCCGCATTCACGAAACCGTCGAGCGCGCCCCATCGTTCCGCAACTTTTGCGAAAGCGTTTGTCACCGAGCCTTCGTCGCTGCCATCGATCTCGACGGCAATTACGCCGGCGGGCGTCGGATGCCGGGCCAACGACGTTTTCAGGTCGAGCACCGCCACATCGTCGTCGTTCGCCAGGCATGCGCTGACGAGGCCGCGGCCGATGCCGCCGCAGCCGCCAAGTATGCAAATGCGACGTCCAGTCACGGCGCGCCGGGCCTTACTGACAGGTGTCTGCCGGCCACGAGTTCGAAAAGATTCCATTTCAAATCCCTAATTTCGATCACGTACCCCGGGAGCTTGCCATCACGCTGTGTGTCGAAGCAGGTATTGTCGCCAGTTACGCCGCTGAAGCGGACGGTCTTGAGCGCATCGCGAATTGCGGTTCGCTCCTGTGCGAGCTTGGCAGGATCGCCGGTCACGCCAATTTGCTCCATCACCTGTTTAAGCAGATAGACGATGTCGTAGGCGTTGGCGTCGGTGTGGTGCGGGATTTTTTTGGAGGTAAGCCCGCGTTTGGCATTTTCCTCCGCGTATTTTTTCGTGAAAGCACGGGTCGCATCGGTGCGGTCCCACCAGAAGCCGGCGACAATCAAAAGTCCGTCGGCGTCGCGGCCGAACAGGTCGATCGAATTGGGATCGGCAAAGATCTGCGAGCCGATGACGCGGCCCTGGAAGCCTTGGCGACGGAGTTCCTTGATCACTTTGCCGGCGCTGTCCGGCGTGGCTGCCATCGCAATGACATCCGGCTTGCGCTCCAGCGCTTGGGATACCTGCGGCCCAACGTCGAAGCTGTTGTACTGGAATCCGATCGGCTCGCCGAACGAGATACCGTTGGCCTTGAGGATTGCCGGATAGAAGCGCGTTCCAGAGATGTTGGAAACGCGCTCGTCCGAGACGTAGATGATCTCCGCGCTGTCGGCTTTAATCGATTTTTTCTTAAGCGTTTTGAGAAGGCGCGTGAACTGCTTGCCTTCGTCGGTGATGAACCGCCAGGCGTAGCTGTAATTGGCGGTCAGGCCGGGTTGCGAACGATGAGTTCGATATCTGCACGATCCCAAGCCGCTCGCCGACCGGGAATGCGACCGCCGCCTCGCCTGACGAGAATGGTCCGACGATCGCAAGCGCCTTGTCGTCCTCGGCAAATTTCTGCGTGCCCGTCGCGGCCTGCTTCGGATCGCTACCGGTGTCGTAAGTGAGCAGCTTGATCTTTTTGCCGGCGATACCGCCCTTGGCGTTAATCTCGTCGACCGCGATATTGACCGCTGTCTCGGTTGCCTCGCCGACGTTCTTTAGCACGCCGGATTTTACCATGTTGAGACCGATCACGATTTCTTGCGCGCGCGCGGGCTGCGTTCCGATGACGGACAGTGCGGTAGCCACTGCTATGAGCATGGTCTGAAGTTTCATCATCGTCGATCTCCTTGAAGAATGGTGAGTGATCTAGACATGTCCCAGATACGCTTGGGCGAGTTGTTCGTTGTGGCGGAGCGCTTCGACCGGACCCTCCATGACGACACGCCCCAGTTCCATAACCAGCCCGCGCGATGCGACTTCGAGCGCCATATGCGTATTCTGCTCGACCAGCAGAATCGCGAGGCCGTCGTGGCGGAGGTCGACAATGAGTTCGAACAACTTCTCGACCAGGAGGGGCGACAATCCCAATGAAGGTTCATCGAGCATCATGAGCTTCGGCCTGGCCAGCATTGCCCGGCCGATCGCCAGCATCTGCTGCTCGCCGCCTGAGAGCACCGACGCCGGCATTTTGCGGCGCGCGGCCAAGTTTGGGAATCGATCGTAGATTGCATCGACGTCGCCAGGCGCGGCCGCATCCTTGCGGCAATAGGTTCCCATCTGCAGGTTTTCGTGCACCGACAGGCTAAGCACAATTTGCCGACCCTCGGGTACGAGGGCGAGATGTCGGCGAAGGCGCTGCGGCGGGGACAGCATTGTAATATCTTCACCGTCGAACCGGATACTTCCAGCGGCCGCCGGTACCAGTCCCTGCAATGCGCGAAGGAGCGACGTCTTGCCGGCGCCGTTGGCACCGAGCACCGTCACCAGCTCGTCGCGACCGACGCTCAGTGAGACGCCCTTGACCGCATGCGTGCGGCCGTAGCGGACATCAAGGTTTTCTACTTCAAGCAACGGAGTGCGCGCCCTTCACCGCAATGCGGCGACTGCCGAGATAGGCGGCACGCACCTCTTCGTCGTCTTGTACGCCACGTGTCGGCCCTTCGTAGATGAGCCGGCCGAAGTTGAGCACGACGGTCCGCTCGCACAGATCATGCACGAAGGACATATCGTGCTCGACAACGAGCAGAGTCAGTCCATCGCGTGCGATTGATTTGAGAAAAGCGGACAATTCCGCGGTTTCGCGCGGATTAAGTCCCGCGGCTGGTTCGTCGAGCATAAGCAGTCGCGGCCGGCTCATCAGCGCACGAACGACTTCGATCCGTTTGCGAACGCCATACGACAAGGTCGAAACATCCGCATCCGGATCGACGTCGATCCCGGCGTCGCGCAGGCTTGCCTCGGCAAGCTGGCGCCATTGGCTCTTGCGTTGCCATGCCAGAGGACCGAACAACTGGCCGAAGCTGTCGGCCAGCACGTGTTGCCCGAGCATCACGTTTTCGATGACCGAAAGGTGCGGCATCAAGGCGGATATTCTGAAACGAGCGGGCAAGGCCGGCGCGCACACGCAACCGCGGCGGCATTTCTTCGATCGGTGTGCCCTCGAGCAGAATGCTGCCGGTGTCGATCGGGTAGACACCAGAAATGAGATTGAACAACGACGTCTTTCCGGCGCCGTTCGGGCCGATCAGCGCCATGCGCGCGCCAACGCCGACTTCGAAGCTGACATTCTCGACTACGCTGAGACCGCCGAAGCTTTTTGTAATGCCATTGAGCGCCAATGCCGGCTTAGCGGCCATGCAATGCCCCCATTGCGCTCCGACGCAATGCCCAGCGGCGCGGCGACAATTGGTCGATCATCGCCCGCGTGACAATGCCCTGCGGGCGTAACATCATCAGCAGCACGATCGCGGCGCCGAAGACGACGTAGCGCCATGACCCGCCGATCCGCATGAATTCGGGCAACAGCGTAAAGACCAGCGTGCCGATCAGTGGTCCCCAGGCGGTTTGTACGCCGCCGATAAGCACAAACAGCAACACGTAGATCGAGAGCAGTGAATTGAAATACTGCGCTTCGACGAAGCCGAAATTATGGGCATAGAGCGCTCCCGAGAGCCCGGCGAAGGCGCCGCCAATCGTGAACGCCGCGACCTGGACGGCCCGCACGTTGACGCCCATGAGGACTGCCGCAGCCTCATCGTCGTTGATCGAGCGCATGGCGAGGCCGAACCGGGTCGCCATCAGATAAAATGTCAGCAACGTCACAGCGAGCGCACAAGCACACCAGGACCGAAACCTCGATGTGCGCCGGCACGACCATGCCGATCGCACCGCCAAAAAACTCCGTGCGCAACAGGAAGCCCGCGACGGCCTCGCCGAACGCGAAGGTGGCAAGCACCATGTACACTCCGCGCGTACGCAAGACCGGGAACGAGATCAAAAAACCGATCAGGCCCGCGATCAGCATTGCCGCGGGTATCGTCAGCCATACCGGCAGTCCGGCGACGCTCGACAGCCAGCCTGCACCGTACGCGCCGATGGCCTGGAAGCCCGCGCCGCCGAGATTGATCTGTCCGGCGGCCGCCGGAACGAAAATGCCGTAGGCAAAGATCAAATTGATACACAGGATCGCGAGGATGCCGGAAACATATCCGCTCATTGCCATCGCGTCCCATTTGGGCGCCGAGGCCACAGCGCCGAAGGGTCCATCACATTTTCCCTCTTCCAGCCGAGGCGGTCCCGAACAAGCCGCGCGGCCGGATAATGATGATGGCGAGCAACAATCCCCAGACCACCATCTGCACGGAATCGCCGCCGAAGAGGTAGATCGAGAACGTTTCGATCAATCCGACGATCAGTCCGCCAGCGATAGCTCCCCAAATCGACCCAATCCCACCCAACACCATGGCGGCAATCGCTTTGGTGCCGACGTTGTCGCCCATAAACGGCGACACATTGCCGTAGTTGACAGTGAACAGTGCACCGGCAACTCCAGCCAGCAAGCCGGTCAGGATAAAAACGACCGGCACGACCTTGTCGACTTCGACGCCGAGTAGAGAAGCAGTATCCGGACTCTCGGCGATCGTCCGCAAAGCGCGGCCGGTTTTGGTGTTCTTCAAAACGAAGCTCAACGCGGCCACGACGGCAACAGCAAGTACGCAACTCACAAGCTGCGGCACGCCGATCACGAGGCCGGCAACATGGATGTCGGCCTTGAACGGAACGGCAAAGCGCTGCGATTCCGAGCCCAGAAAAATCAACACCAGGTGTTCAAAGATGAGCAGAAAGCCCAGTGAAGAGACCAGAGGAATAGCGTGCTCGGTGGCGTCGCCGTGTTTCATCTTGAGATAGCGGAACGTGAAGCGCTCGACCAGCAATGACGCGATGACGGCTACCGCAACACCGGCGCAAAGTGCCACCAGCCAGGCCCAGACGCCCGCGAATTTGACGTATCCGTTGGTCATCAATCCCCACGCCACCATTCCAGTCAGCATGAACAGGGTAGGGATCGTGAAATTGAGGAAGTTGAGAACGCCAATCGTCAGCGTAAAGGCAACGGCGACGGTCATGTAAATCGAACCGAGCAACAATCCGGACACGACCTGACGCGCAACGATATATCCACCGAAGCCAATTGCAGCTGCCACCAGCACCACAATCAGCGCGCCAACGACGGCGGGCGTTTGCACCACAGTGCGCGATCGGGCGATCGCCGAGCCGACCGTCATGATCGCGGATGCGCCGGCGGGGCAATGTGGGTCGCGTGCTGTTCCCGGTAGCACGCCGCAACTTCTTCTCTGGTTGCCCACCACACGCCGTCGAACTCTTTTGCGTACTCGAAGAATTTGCGCAGGATGCCGGCGCGGTGTGGGACCCCCGTCACGTGTGGATGCAGTCCTACATTCATCATCATGCCCGTGCGCGCGCCTTCTGCGTAGAGAACGTTGAATTGCTCCTTCATGCAGTCGAGGACCGCTTCGTTGGTCAGGCCACGCCGCAGCAGCAGCGTGAAATCATTGATTTCGATGGAATAGGGCACGCCGACAATCGGGCCCTTGGCGGTTTCGATCATGTATGGCTGATCGTCGTTCATCAGATCGCACCAGAACTGCAATCCGTTTTCGACCAGGATCGCAGCCGTGTTCGTGGTGCTGCGTAGTGACGACGACAGCCAGCCTTGCGGCTTTCGGCCAGTGACATGTTCGTAGACCTTGAGCGTTTCCTCAATGACCCGTCTTTCTTCATCGGGCTTGTGTTGCAGGTGGCAAAGCAGCTCGCCCTGCTCGTAATTGTGCGGGACAAGCTCGAAGCCACGCTCAAGCGCACCATCGATGACCGCGCGTCGCTCCAACGCCGTTTTGGCGTTCATTGTGCAACTTGCGCGCACACCCGCCTCGACGAACGCGTCATACAGGCGCCAGACGCCCATGCGCTGACCGTATTCGCGCCATGAGAAATTGGGAAAATCGGGAATATTTCCCGGCAGCATGTCAGGCAAGATTGCCGGGCCGCCGGCGTAGTAGGGCGCGGGGGATTCCTTCAACAGATCCCAATATTCGAGATTGATCGTAACGATGAGCGCCAGTTGTTTTTCTTGCGGCCAACGTAACGGGCCACGCATCGGAAACGGCACAAAAGGATAATGCATCAACCTGCCTTTTCGAGCGCTGGGCGCACTGATCGCTTGCCCATTGCGATAAACACCGCCATCTTTGTCCGGACAACTCAATGATGACCGGCTTGTGGCCTGAGTCAAGGAACGCGATGCCCAACGAAATAAGCCAAAAAGTCCTCATCGTCGGCGCTGGGCCGGTAGGTCTCGTGACGGCGGCGCTATTAGTCGGGGAGGGGATTCCTGTTGTTGTTCTCGAGGCCTGCGCTGAGCTGCCGCATGATCTGCGGGCCTCGACATTTCATCCTCCGACGCTGGACATGCTGGAACGTTTCGGCGTGGTCGGGGCGATGATTGATCAGGGCCTGATCTGCCCGACGTGGCAATTCCGCGATCGCAAAGACGGCGTCGTTGCGACGTTCGAGCTTTCACGGCTTGAGGGCGACACCGATCATCCCTATCGCATACAATGTGAACAGTGGCGCCTCGGCGAAATGCTGTTTGCGCAGCTAAAGACCAATCCGCTCGCTACGATCCGGCTTGGCACCTCTGCGGTTGCGGCGCGCCAGACAAGCCGCGGCGTCGAGGTCGACGTGTCCCTCCCGGGCGGCGCCAGCGGGACAATTTCCGGTTCATACGTTGTCGGCGCTGACGGCATCGGCAGCGTCGTGCGCAAGGCCATGGGCGTCGTCTTTGACGGCATTACAATCCCTGAGATTTTTCTCACTCTCTCCACTACCTACGATTTCAGCGAGGCGATGCCGGACATTGCCAATATCGCGTACCTGTCTGATCCGGATGAATGGTTCGTGCTGATCCGCACCGCGCGGGTGTGGCGCGCGCTGTTTCCGGTGGAGGCGTCGCTAACCGATGCGGATGTAACATCGGCGGAGCGCGCTCAGCATCTGCTGCAGGGCGCCGTGCCGCGCAACAAACCCTACGAGGTAAGTCATCGCACCGCCTATCGCGTGCACGAGAGGGTCGCTTCGACCTACGTAAACGGCCGAATGCTGATCGCCGGTGACGCCGCGCACGTGAACAACCCGCTTGGGGGTATGGGGCTCAATGGCGGTATTCACGACGCCTTCAATCTCAGCAGCACACTCACCGAAGTCATCCGCGGCGCGCCGATCGACACGCTCGAACGATACAGCCGTCAGCGCCGAAAAGTTGCACTCGAGGTCGTGCAGCAGACCGCGCTACGCAACCGGTCCATTCTCAACACACGCGAGCCCGCAGCGCGGCGCGCATATTACGACGATCTGCGCAGCATCGTGGCCGATCCCGTCAAGCATCGCGACTATTTGATGCGCACGTCGATGATTCAATCGCTGCGTGATTCGGAGAAGGTTGCATGAGGGGTTTTGCGCTAAGGCTCGATGACGGGAACAAAGCCGCCGTGCTTTTCCTCAACCCGCATGCACGTTCCGCGCAGGTGACCAGGCATCAGTAGCAGGTTCTCGCCGACGGCGCGTTCCAGCAGCGAACGGCGCGTTCGCACCGCTTGCTCGCCGTCAAAGCAGAAGCCGCTATACCATTCGGGATGAAAAACCTGTACCGGGCTGTGGATGGCGTCGCCGCAAAATACCAGCCTCGATCCAGCATCCGCGTCGAGATCGAGGCCAATTTGGCCCGGCGAATGGCCCGTCAAGTCGATGATCTTGGCTCCGTCTACGATCTCATCGCCCGGTTTCGCAGTTTTGACGAGACCGGCATCCAGTACCGGCAGGACGCTGTCCTGATAGCTGCCGTGATTGGCCTGGGGCGATTGGGCGGTGTCCTGTGCCCGTTGATCGATGTCGCGCTGGGTCATGACGTAGCGCGCGTTGGGAAAAGTCGGCACCCATCGGCCCGATTCAAGACGGGTGTTCCAGCCCAAATGGTCGGCGTGCAGATGAGTGCACATGACAATGTCGATATCTTCGGGCGTACATCCGGCGGCCGCCAGATTGGCCAGATACTGCGTGCCCGTGCGAAGGTTCCACTCCGGCCGCAACGGCCGCGATTTGTGCTCGCCGACGCAAGCATCGATCAAGATCGTCTTGCCGGCGAAACGGACCAGGTGGCTTTGGATCACCAGCAAAACCTTACCGGTCGTAAAGTCGAAGTGCTGGCCCGCGAGCATCTGCGCCGCGGGATTGAGTTGCGCGAGCGTCGCGCTAGGGAATATGTTTGCGATTGGGATTGCAAACGGATCGAGATCGATTACCCGGTGAACGGTGGTTTTACCGAGCGTCAGTGCTGGATTTGCTACCATCGTAAAATCTCAAAATTCCGCCAGCAGCCGGCCGAAGCCTTCCATGCGGTCGTCGATGTTATTGGCGCGAAGCGCGTGCCAATACGTCGCCGTGTTGATCGCAACGATCGGTTTGCCCAGCCACATTTCAGCTGCAGCAGCGAGCCGCACCATCGAGAGGTTGGTGCCGACCTGAACGATGGCGTCGATGTCATCGCCGTCGAGCTTCAAGAGCGCATTTCGCAAAGTCTCGGTGGATTGCTCGGCGATCTGGATCCACGACCGGCATTGCAGGCAGATGTCGCGCACCACTTCGAAGCCCATGTCGGCAAAATAGCGCATGACCTCGGTGTTCATCACCGGCCAGTAGGGGGAGAGGATCGCGATCCGCCGCACTCCGCCGTAGCGCTGGAGCGCGGCGGCACTGGCGTGACTGCCGATGCTGATCCTGACGCCGGAGGTTTCCTCGACTTGCCGCGTGAACGTATCGGCGCCCTTTGCTCCGTTGATAAATGTCACCGCCGACATGCCCATCACCAGATAATGCGGCGCGCAGGTCATGACGCTGCGGACGGCGTCGAGCACATTCCCGGCAATGACATCCGTCGCCGCTCTGAAAGTCTCATTACTCACGGCGTCCGCGTTCGGCGTATAGATGCGGCTGTAATGGTTGGTCACGCCGATGGGGCGCATGTCGTCAAAGTCGGGCTGCACGATCGTATTGGTTGATGGACCGAGTACTCCGAATTTGCGTCGCCAGCCTAGCGCATCAGTCATCGTTGCTACCTTCTCCATCGCCGGCCTCACGCGGTCATGCCCGAGGACATTCTGTCTGTACACATTTGGGCTATAGTCCGGCAACATGTCCGGACAAGTCGGCCGGGGCCTGAGGATGTCGGAGAAGGGGAGGCTGGCGGCATGACCATGGAACAGCCGCGCTATATGCAGATTTTGAGCGTTCTCAGTCAGCGGGTGGAAACCGGACAATACCCGCTTGAAGAGCGTCTGCCGACTGAAAGCGAATTGTGCGACGAGTTTGGCGCCAGCCGCTTCACCGTCCGGGAGGCGCTGCGCCGCCTGGTCGATCACGGAATGGTGCAGCGGCGACAAGGCGCCGGTAGCATCGTGGTAGCCGCGAGCCCCAAGCCGCGCTACGTGCATTCGCTGTCATCGCTCGGCGATCTGTCGCAGTTTGCCCTCGATACTCATTATGAATTGCTGTCGAGCACACAGACCAAACCTTTTCCAGACATTGCAGCGGAGATTGGCGGCAAAGCAGGTTCGCGATGGTGGCTCATCAAGGGATTGCGCCGCGGCGAATTGGGAGGAAGCGTCATCTGCTATGTGCATACCTACGTACCGGAGCGATTGTCCCGCTACGTGCGCGAGCTGGCCCGATGCGTCGGCCCATTTCATGCCCATCTGACCAAGCGAACCGGCGAGGAAATTGTAGAGATCGAGCAGGATTTGCGCGGTGAGCCGATGAACCGGGACGTTGCCAGCCATTTGCGGCAGAGCCTCGGTACAATCTGTGTGTGCGCGTTGCGCCGCTATGTGACGCAGAAAGGTACGCTCGTTGCCTCATACAATTGGCACGTAGCGCAAGACTTCCACTACCGCATGAAATTGTCGCGCGACGCGTGATCGGGCTGGGCATCGACGTTTCGAGTACCTGCTTTCAAGAAACCTCTGATATCGTTACGATGAAGCGCTTCTCCACGTTTAACAGGCCGCCGAGTCGCCCATGATTATTCAAACCGCCCCAGCTGGTTCGCCGCGACTGGCGATCATGATGTATGAACACACGGCCCTATCCGGGCAATTTGCACGCGCGTTCGGCAACGACGAATTCGAACCGCTGTCGCCGCTTGACCCGATGGTCTACGTTGTTTCCCACCATGATGCCGGTTGGCTTGAGTTCGACCGCGATCCGGTTATCGATGAGAAGACGGGTCTTCCCTACAACCTCATCGAAACGCCAGCCCAATACATTACCGTAACCAGCAAGCAGTCGCCCGATTTCAACGAGCGGCACAGCCCGTTCTGTGGCCTGATGTCAAGCATGCACAGCTGGGGTCTTTACAACGGTCGCTACGGTCTCTCCCAACACGTGCTGATCAAACAATTTCCCGAGAACGAACGGCCGCTCGCCGAGCGCATGCTCGATGGCGAGTTGGTGCGGCAGAAGCGGTTGAAAGCGGAGATCGCCAAGGACCCTCAGCTTGCCGATCGGCTGGAAGAAAAGAAGCTGTTCCAGAATTACAAACAGCTGCAATTCATGGACACGCTTGCGTTGTATTTCAACAGGATCCATCCGAGCGAACGCGGCGTGCAAACTTTCGAGCACGTGCCGCGCAGTGCGGACGAAGATGCGTCAGTGACGATTAAACCCCAGGGGACCGGGGTTTATGCGCTGTCGCCGTTTCCGTTCGCGTCGAACAGCGAGTTTGCTTTCGCCGGCCGTCATATCAGCCCGAGGGGTAACAACAACGGCAGCTGGCCGGAAGTACTGCGGCGAGCGCCGACCGAGTGGGAGCACTTTCGCCTCGTCCCGGCTTAGCCGGCGCGCCGCGTAGTGCGCGCCTACTGCCGCCCATAAGTCTTATCGAATTTCGTAACGTCGCCGAAGCCCATCAGCTCGCTGAACTCGCCAAACTTGTAGAGCGGGATATTGCTGCCGACGCTTGAGCCGCTCTCTTTCAGGTGACGATAGACGTTGTGCAGCGCCTCGCCCGCGGCAAGAAAGCCGAACGCCGGGAAGATGGCGAGCGAGTAGCCGACCTCTTCGAGTGTTTTCTTGTCCACCACTGGCGTACGTCCGCCCTCGACCATATTCGCCATCAGCGGCTTATCAAAACTTCGCCCGATGGTACGCATCTCCTCGAGACTTTCCGGGCTCTCCACGAAGAGAATGTCGGCGCCGGCCTTGCCGTAGGCCTCGGCCCGACGCAAAGCCTCATCAAGGCCGAGCGTCGTTCGTGCATCGGTGCGCGCGATAATCAGAAAATCGCTTGATTCCCGGCTTCCGACGGCGACTTTAATTTTGTCGACCATGTCGTCGATGGGGACCACGCGGCGGCCGAGCATATGGCCGCACTTCTTGGGAAATTCCTGATCCTCAAGTTGGATGGCGACAGCGCCAGCCGCCTCATAACCTCTCACCGTATGTTGAACGTTGAGCAATCCGCCGTAGCCGGTATCGCCGTCGGCAATGAGCGGCGTTTTGGTTCCTTTGGCGATGACGGCCACGCGCCCGACCATGTCGCTGAAGGTGGCGATTCCGGCGTCGGGCAGTCCGAGGTGCGAAGCGACCGTCCCATAGCCGGTCATATAGAGCGCTTCGAACCCCATCTGATCGGCGATCTTCGCTGAAATTCCATCGAACACGCCCGGAGCAACCAGGAGCTCCTTGCTTGCGAGCCGCGCACGCAGGTTCGGCCGCTGTCGTTCACTCATCCGCATTCTCCTTGAGCCATGCAATGCAGCTAGCCGAAATCCGTCGTTGAGTGTGCTACGCAAACAAAATTGTGTACAGTTCTGTGAAGTGGAGACCATCAACATGAGCGTCCCGGCGGGCGACGCAGCGAACAGGGCGGCGTTGCAGAAAGTCATCGCCGACCTTGGCGTGAACGTCAATGCAGCCGATGTAGACGCGGTCGCGCGGTCGCTTGATCGCATTCAAGGCGCGGCGGCGAGCTTGCTGCAATCTCTATCGCTCGACGAGACCAGTGAGCGCTACTACCGCCTGCTCGAGGCCGATGTCCCCGGTGAGGCCGGCCGGTGAACGATGTCACGGCGCTGACGCTGCGCGAAGCCGCGGCGGCAATTTCGCAAGGGCGATTGCGATCGGAGGCCTTGGTTGAGGCCTGCCTCGACCGCATCGAACGATTGCAGCCGGCGCTCAATTGCTTCATCCGCGTGGCCGCTGCCAGTGCCCGAGCAGAGGCTCGTGCGGCGGATCAAGCGGTCAAAGCCGGACGTCCGCTTGGTCCGCTGCACGGTGTGCCGCTGGCACACAAGGACATGTTTTATCGCGCCGGCGAAGTCTGCAGCTGCGGCTCGAAAATCCGCGCCGACTTTGTTCCCGATCACACCGCGACGGTTCTCGGCAAGCTCGATGCCGCCGGCGGCATCGAACTTGGACGGCTCAACATGGCGGAATTCGCCATGGGGCCGACCGGGCACAACGACCATTTCGGCCGCTGCCGCAATCCGTGGAACACTGACCACATTACCGGTGGCTCATCCTCGGGCTCTGGCGCTGCGGTGGCTGCGGGTCTCGCGTTCGGCGCGTTAGGGTCGGACACCGGCGGATCGGTCAGATTGCCGGCTGCGGCATGCGGTGTTGTCGGCATAAAACCAACGTTTGGCCGCGTCAGCAGATATGGCACAATGCCGCTTTCGCACTCGCTCGATTGTATCGGTGTTCTGGCGCGCGATGTCGGCGACTGCGCGCGACTTCTCTCCGTGATCGCCGGAACCGATGCTCATGACGCCATGTCCAGCCGGCTTCCAGTCCCAGACTACGAGAGCGAGCTCGGAGACGCCGCGACCGGGGGCTCGCTTTCCAGCGTGACGGTTGGCGTCCCAGATCGATATTATTATGATGGAATAGATCACGAAGTGGCGGAATTGCTCGCGGCGAGCCGCGTCGTCCTGGAGCAGCGGGGCGCAAAAATCATCGACGTGCCGATCGGCGATCACGGCGCGTTCAATGAATTGTCCAACGCCATTCTCTGGCCGGAAGCCGCGGGATTGCATCTGCAATGGCTGCGCGAACGTCCGCAAGATTATGCGCAACAGACGAGGGCGCGATTGTTGGTCGGCCTAGGCGTACCCGCGACACTCTATGTGGAAGCAGTGCGGGCGCGCGCGCGGCTGCTTGAAGATTTTTTGCGCGAGACGTTCTCCACCTGCGACGTGCTGCATGTCCCGGTGTTGAAGCGGCCGGTGCCGACGGCGGCTGAAACGGACGTCGGTGGCTCGGCTGCAATGTCGCAGGTGCTCGGTCAGATTGTTGCCAACACGCGGCCGTTCAATCTGCTTGGCCTTCCTGGTTTATCGGTGCCGATCGGGTTTACCCGCAATCGCTTGCCGCAAGCTATGCAACTCGTTGCGCGACCGTTCCGCGAAGATTTGCTGTTTCGTGTCGGTGCCGCATACGAAGCAGGATCGGGCGGCCACGCCGAGCGGCCGCCGCTTTAGCCATTTGGGCCTGCAAATTGCTGCCCGCATTTGCCCCGCATCACGTCGACCAAGGAAATAAAAATCATGCCGCCACTCGCCGATTTTGTCAGCGATATCGTCAAAGGCCGCCTGCGAGTGATCGATTTGACCCACACGCTGTCGCCAGAATTTCCGACCATTGTTTTGCCGCCGCAATTCGGCCAGTGCGCACCGTTCCGTATCGAGGAAATCTCACACTACGACGAGCATGGCGCCAATCATTATTGGAACAATTTCAGCTGTGGGGAGCATTCGGGAACACACTTCGACGCGCCGATCCATTGGATCTCGGGTAAGGACTTGCCGAACAATTCGGTCGATACCATTGAAGTGACAAATTTTATCGCGGCGGCCTGCGTGATCGATTGCTCGCGCGAGGTGGCAGCCGACGCCGATTTCCTGCTCACGGTGCCGCGCATCAAGGAGTGGGAGAGCGCGCACGGCCGCATTCCGCCGCGAAGCTGGGTGCTGTTCCGCACGGATTGGGGCAAGACTCGGCAGGGCGAGGCTTTCGCCAATCGCCAAGACGATGGCGCGCACACACCAGGGCCGACGCCCGAGGCCGTTCGCTTTCTGGTCGATGAACGCGACGTGCATGGCTTTGGCGTCGAGACGATCAACACCGACGCCGGCCAGTCGCGCAAGTTTACGCCGCCCAATCCCGCGCATTTCTACATACATGGCAAGGGCCGCTATGGGTTGCAGTGCCTGCGGAATCTCGACAAGCTGCCACCGACCGGTGCGGTGATCATCGCGGCGCCGCTAAAGATCAAAACCGGATCCGGCAGTCCGTTGCGCGTCTTGGCGCTGGTGCAGGGCTGAAGGCTTTTTCAGTCTTTATGGAAAACGTTGAGTTGGGGAGGCGCGGTGTCGAACCCCAGCTCCGCCCAGCGCCCGCGTACCCGATCATAGGTTTGCTGGCGTAACAGCGTCGAGCGCGGAAACTCCTTGATGTAGCGGTGCTGCTTGCAGGCGTTGATTAGCACTTTAGAGCCGTAGGGGCGCGCTTCGGGAGGATGTTGGCTGGGATCGAGACCAGTCGACCAAGTGTTGCGCAGAATGTCGAGATCGTCGCTCGGATTGCAGCGTGTGCTCAAGGCCCACATCACCTGGTCGAAGTCCGTAGGATCGATGTCGTCGTCAACGGCAATGATCCACTTGGTGTAATAGCTCGCCGCCGGACACTGCGCCGTCAAAGCCAGCACTTGCGCTGCATGTCCGGCGTATTGCTGCTTCAGCGACACGATCACCATACCCCAACCGGACGCTGCGGCGGGATGTGAATAAGCTGACACCACTCCTGGGACGCCAATGCGCTGCAGGTCGTCGAGAATGCGCGCCGATCGCATGATCGCGTAATACGCGCCGATTTCGCACGATGGATAGGTCGCCATGAGCGCCGCAGTAATGATTGGGGATTTGCGGCTGTGAACAGCCTTCACTTCGATGACCGGCTGTGGTCCGCGAACGTTGCCGTAATAGCCGGTGAACTCACCAAGCGGTCCTTCCATTTCGGTGTCGCCGGCGTGCAACACGCCTTCGATAACGAGTTCAGCGTGCGCAGGAATGGGAAGGCTCACAAATTCTGCTTCAGTCAGTTCGATCGGCCTTCCCATGATGCCGCCGGCAACATCCAGTTCCGATTCATCGGCGCTGAAAACTTGCGCGCCGACCATGAACAAGATCGGGTCAATCCCGTAGGCCGCGACCACTTCGCACGGCTTACCCTGCCCCCACCACGCGTCGCGGTCGAGGCGCCCGTGCTTGCCCGGCGAGCAATAAAGTCCGATGCGGTTCGGTCCGTGCAGCATCTGGCGATAGACACCGACATTAATGCGCCCGGTATCCGGCGAGCGGGTGAAGGTAATGTCGCCGGTGCCGATATAGCGACCACCGTCGCCCGGCCAGAATTTGGGACTGGGATACGTCGTGACGTCGATATCAGAACCGGTGAGCACGATCTCGTTGACCGGAGCCTCGCCTTTCGGGATGAAAGCCGGCTGCAAGCGTCGTTTCATCAGATCACGCGACGCGAAAATCATGTCCAAGGTGCTCAGCTTCGGATCGAGCCCGACGGCTATCGCATAGCGTTCTTTGCTGGCGCCAAGCATGTTCGTCAGCACGCGGGCGTTGCCGTGATTGCCGACAAAATTGTTGAACATGAGTGCCGGCGATTCCGGCGTCCGCGCCGCCATGAAAGTTATGGCCGCGAGTTCTTCGTCCAGATCGACCGGAGCATCGATGTGCTTGAGCTGGCCGGCCAATTCGACCAATCCCAGCCAGCCGCGCAAATCGTTCCATCCGACCGGCTTGATGCTTTGTGCGCCGGCGAGGGCAGCGCTGTGTCCAAAGGCGACGTCTTCCATGTCGTATCTCGCGGCTGCGGTTCATCGGCCAAAACGCGGTAACTCGGACGACTATTGGGAAGGCGACCAGACGTGTCAACGCTTATGCTACAGACGCATGGCGGCTATTTTGTTGAAGCTTGGCGATAAATCTAACAGGATCGAAGGCCGGAAATGGCGACTTGGAAAATAGGCAACGTCAGTGTCACTAGAGTTGGGGAACTGCTGGGCGATACCAGCCTTCCGCCCGAACAATTCCTCATCGGCTTTGATCGTGGGATGCTCGAGCGGCATCGCGACTGGCTGGTTCCGAACCACTATTCGCTAGACCATGATCGCCTGATCACCAGCGTGCATTCGTGGCTGATCCGCACTGGCCGGCACACGATCTTGCTCGATTGTTGCGCCGGAAATCACAAAAACCGGCCCGGCGCTCCACGCTTTCATCAACTTGACACGCCCTATCTCGAACGTCTGCGTGAAGCCGGTGCGGCGCCGGAGGATATCGACATCGTACTGTGCACGCATTTGCATACCGATCACGTCGGCTGGAACACGATGCTGCGGGATGGCCGCTGGATTCCGACTTTTCCGAACGCTAAATATCTGTTCTCGCGGACTGAGAACGAATGGGGCGATCCGCGCCGGAATCCGGCCGCCGATGCCGATCTGCAACGAACCTATTCCTACCGTGACAGCGTGCTTCCGGTCATCGAAGCCGGCCAAGTGGAACTGGTCGATGGCGCCCATGCAATCGGCGACACGATGCTGATCGAGCCAGCGCCTGGCCACACGCCGGGTCACATCGTGCTCAAGCTCCATGACGGAAGCGATAAGGCGATCTTCTGCGGTGACGCCATCCACCATCCGATACAGGTCTACGCGCCGCACTGGAATTCAGGCTTCTGCGAGCTGCCCGCGGAAGCGCGCGTAACCCGGCGCCGGCTGTTGGAGCATTGCGCGGAAGAGCGTGCCTTACTGTTCCCGGCGCATTTTGGCGCTCCCCACGTCGCTGCTATCGCCAGCGCGGGGGACGCCTTCACGTTACGATTCGTCGCCTGCGGTTAGACCCGGTTCAATGGCGCTGCTGCTGCGTGTAGCCGTAGTGCCATGCGAGCACGCGGTTCTCGATGGCGACGAACAATCGATTCAGCACGTAGCCCACGACCGCCAAGGTCAGTACGCCGGCAAACATCTCGCGGATCTGGAAGCCGCGCTGCGCGCTAAGAATGAAATAACCGATGCCACTCGATGCGGCCACCATCTCGCTGATCACCATGACAATCAGCGCGACGGCGAGGCTCACGCGCATGCCGGTGAAGATATACGGCGACGCCGCAGGCAGCACGATCTGCCAGATCAGCTTTCGGCCAGTGACGCCGAATGTCCGGGCGGTTTGAAGCTGAATCGGGTCGACGCTGCGCACCCCACTATAGGTGTTGATCAAGACCGGAAACAGCGATGCGAATGCGATCATGAAAACTTTCATCTCGTCGTCAATGCCGAGAAACAGAATAACGATGGGCAAATAAGCGGGGCTTGGGATTGGTCGAAGCACCTCGGTGATCGGCTCGAGAAGATTATAGAAAAAGCGGAAATAGCCCATCAGCAGGCCGATCAGGATGCCCGCTAATACGCCGACGAAGTAGCCGGCAAACATCCGCCAAAGGCTGTCGGCGAGTTCGCGAGGCAGTTCGCCTGAGACTATGAGGCGCCACCACGTGGCGACAATGTCGCTCATGCGCGGAAAGCTAAGCGACGGCATCCTGCCGGTTGCGGCGGCCAGTTCCCAAAGAAGCAGCAAGACCACAATCAGGCCGACACCAAGCCAGCGGGTGTTCCACGGCAGTGCATACCGGCGCGCGGCCGTCGCTGCGGGCTCGGAGATCGGAGGGGCGTCTGAGACGGCGCTATCGGTCATGCAACCTCTGAGGCGACAAGACCTTCGTCGGCGAAGAGCTGCGCCAGTAGCCGGGCGCGGTAGTCAAGATATTGAGGCAATGCTCGCGTGGCGATTTGGTCGCGAGGATGCGGCAGGTCGATCGTCAAATCGGCCGCGACCGTGCCGGGCGCCCGCGTGAGGGCGACGACGCGGGTTGAAAGGTAAACGCCTTCGTCCACATCGTGGGTAACGAAAACGACAGTAAGGCCGAGTTCGCGCCACAGACTACGCAGCAGCTCCTGCAAACCCGCGCGCGTCAATGCATCAACCGCACTGAACGGCTCATCCATCAAAAGCATCTCCGGCCGACAAGCCAGTGCGCGGGCGATAGCGACGCGCTGCTGCATGCCCCCCGAGAGTTGCCACGGATAGTGCTGCTCAAAACCGGTAAGTTTCACGAGGCCAATGATTTCTCGCGTGCGCGCTGCCACCTCGGTCCGGGAAAGAGTTTCGCGGTTTTCCAGGCCGAACGCGACGTTGCGTTCTACCGTCTTCCATGGAAACAGCGATCGTGTGTATTGCTGAAACACATAAAGCGCGCCAGGCGGCGGGCTTTCCACCTGATGGTCACCTAAAAAAACTGCGCCCGAGGTCGGGTCGATCAGGCCGGCAATGATCTGCAAAAGCGTCGACTTGCCGCATCCTGACGGACCAACGATGGAGACGAAGCTGCCCTTCGTGATCGCGAGGTCGACGCCATTGAGCGCGACCGTCGCCCTTGCTGCCGCGCCAAATACCTTGTGGACGTTGCAAACACGAAGGTACTGAGGCGCTGAGCCGGTCATCGACCGTTCAAGGTAGCTTCAAGACCCGACTGGTCATGTCCACCGGCTTCTGCAGCATCCCGTACTTTTGCATCAGTTCCATGGTGCGATTCATTCCGGTCACGTTCACTGTGGTTCCCAGCTCAGGCAACAACACCTTGTCCTTAAAAGCCGGATTGAGCTTGGTATAAGCGGCGTTGACCTCGCGCGCAGCTGCGTCATTGGCTTTGGCGAACTGGGCGCCCTTGATCACCGCGCGGGCAAACTTAATTGCGGCGTCGTGGTTGCTCTCCACCCACGAAGTGAGCGCAAGATATTGCGTGATATCGGACCCCGGTGCGGTTTCGACGTAGGTCCAGCTGATGATCTCGGCTTTGCCGGTCGCCATCAGCGCCGAACGGAACGGCTCTACTTGCACCACAGCATCAATTTGACCGTTTAGTAGGGGATCATTCATCTGCGGAAACGGCACCTCGGTAAACCTGACCTTGTGGTGGTCGACTCCGTGCAACTCAAGGGCCGCGACAGCGTGCAGCCATGCAGTGCTGTTGATGACGTTGACCGCAACTCGCTTGCCTTCCAGCTCCTTCATCGATTTCACTTCATCTTTACGGACGATGAGCGCGGTTGTCGTATCGGGCGGCGCGCTGCGCACCACCGCTGCCGGCGCCAGCACCACCGCATCAAGACCTTGTCCGATCGCCAGCAATGTCGCGACCGTATTGCTGATGGCGATATCAATGCGTCCGGACTGCAATACCGGCAGCGCCATCGCTCCGCTTTGAAATTGCGTGATCTCGATTTCAAGGCCTTCGGCTTTGAAATATCCCTCCCTGTCGGCGATAACCGCTGCCAGCGACTCCGAGAATGGCAGCAGACCGACCCTGAGCTTGGTCTGGGCCGTCGCGGCAACCGGGATTGCGAGCGCTGTGCACAGAACGAAAAACGCCGATATTGCGCGGCCGAAGACAACCATGACGAGCACCTGATCAGCTTGTTGAAATGAAAACTACTGGGCGCTCCAAGGGCCGTCAACGAGACGGGCCCCAGAGTGATGGTGACCGCTGGGCATGCGTCAAAGGTGACGTGTTGCATTTTTGCCGTTGACGGTCGAATGTCTCATCTTCGAGACAATCAACCTGCCGCCGCAAGGAGATATCGCCCATGTTGAACCGCCGGAGCGCGACTTGATCCGTTTTACTGGCTTCGGCGCTGGCGGCGGTGACGGTGCTGCCGGCGAATGCCGAGGTGGCAATCGGGGTACTCATTCCTTCCTCAGGAAAGGGAGCTTCGTACGGCCAGCAACAGCAGAATGCGATCAAGATGTTTTTGGACAAGTATCCCGATGCTGATGCCGCAGGAAAGATGAAGCTCATTATATACGACACGCGCGGCGACAATACCGAAGCGATCAATTTGACGCGGAAGCTTATCGATTCTGATCAGGTTGACGCCATCATCGGTCCGCAATTCAGCGCCGAGGCAGAAGTTGCTTTCCCGCTCGCGGTTCGCGGCGAAACTCCGATGGTCACACCAATGGCGGCGAAGGCAGGGATTGCTTCTGCGAACCGCCCATGGGCGTTTCGTTTCGCTTTGACCACGCAAAATGTCTATCGGCCGTTGCTTGACGCGTGGCTGAAAAAACAATCAAAGCCAATCAAGACTGCCGTCATCTTTATGGATGCAAAAGACGCAGTGTCGAGTTTCGATGGCAAAACGATCTTTCCGGCATTGTTGAAGGAGCGGGGCGTTGAAGTCCTCGATACCGTCTCGTTCCAGACCGGCGACATCGACTACTCGGCGCAAGTCACGCGGGCCAAGGCCCTTAGCCCCGACGCAATCGTTGTATCGGCACTTTACAACGAGGCGGCGCACACCGTCAGTGAAGTACGCAAACAGGGCATGACCCAACCAATCGTTGGCGGCGTCGGCATCGACGATCCACGCTTTATCCAAATCGGCGGCGCGGCTACCGAGGGAGTTTATGCCGCGTTCGATTTTTTCACCGAGAATCCCAAGCAGAGCGTTGCGGAATGGGTCGCGGACTACGTCAGGCAATTTAAAGCGAAACCAAGCAATGCCGCAGGCGAGATGTACGATACGCTGTACCTGATGCGCGAATGCATCCAGACCACAGGCGTTACCGGCAACGATGTCAAAGGTGACCGGGTAAAGCTCCGGGACTGCTGGGCGACCATGAAGAACCGGGAAGCCCCGCTCACCGGTGAAACGAGTATCGACAAAGACGGTGATGGAACCCGCATTCCCACCGTGCTCGAGGTTCGTAATGGCAATTTCATTCTCGCTCAGTAGACCTCCCCCGATTGCGGAAGCGCCATCTCGGTGTTCCCACTCACCGAGGAGCGGGCACGCCGCAACGCGGCCTTTGAGGATAACGAGCCGATGCTGAGGCACGAAGACAATGTGGCGCTGACGCAAGTTGGCCCGGGAACGCCCATGGGGCGCTTTATGCGCCGTTACTGGCTTCCGGCAGCCAAGCTCGAGCAGATCGCCGCACCGGGCGGAGCACCCGCGCGGGTGAAATTGCTGGGCGAGTCACTCGTCGCGTTCCGCGATCCGACAGGCGTGCCCGGTCTGATTGCTGAATTCTGCCCGCATCGGGGCGCGTCGCTGGCATATGGTCGCAACGAGGAAGGCGGGCTGCGCTGTCTCTATCATGGCTGGAAAATGGGTTGCAGCGGGCACGTCCTCGAGTCGCCGCCCGAGCCACCGGCGCGGACTTTTGCCAAGAAGCTCGCGCACGTTTCTTATCCGGTTCGCGAGGCCGGCGGCCTTCTCTGGACTTATATGGGGCCGAGCGAGCTTGAGCCGCCGTTCCCGCGGTTCCCGTGGCTCGATCTTCCAGCGGACCACCTGTTGGTCGTCAAAATGCACCAGGCGACCAACTACTTGCAGGGCGTCGAGGGCGATCTCGACCCGGCGCATCCTAACTATTTGCATCGTGACTTTACCGAGGACGACGATGAAAGCTGGGCCGGCGCCGGCTGGCGGTCCATCGCCGCTCTGATGGCGGATGGTTCGCCCGACATCGAATGCGAGGAAACCCCGTATTTGATGCGCATCGGGGCGATCCGCAAAACAAAAGATGCGAAAGTGCAGTTTGTCCGGTCGTACGAGTGGATCGCTCCATTTTATTGTTACATCCCGGCCGGGCCGCATGAATCGCTGCTGTTCAAGGCGTGGCATCCGATCGACGATTTCAATTGCTACACTTTTTACATCCATTTCGATCCGCGCCGTCCGCTCGATATCGAGGCGATCTACGCCAACTGGGGGCACCGGACCGCGCCGCCCGACTACAAGACCGAACACAGTCTGGCGAACATGCACCTGCAGGATCGCGCGCGCATGGCGCATGAAAATTTTTCAGGCATACCGGGTGCGTCAATCCAGGACCGCGCCATGCAGGAAGGCATGGGCCCGATCGTCGATCGCAGCAGAGAACACCTCGGCACTAGCGATAAGGCCGTCATCTTCTATCGCCGGCTGCTGTTGCGGAAACTTCAGGAGATGGATGAAGGCAAACCTCTGCCGGCGCACGATCCATCGCTCGATTACAAACTGCGCGCAGGTTCTTTCAACGTCCCGGCGGATCGTCCTTGGCAAGAGGTCGTGAAGTGGCAGGAGGAGCACGAGCACGAACATCCGCTTCTGGCCGCGGAATAGCGCCGCCACGCGGGCTGCGCTGGTAAATTGCTGCCGGGATTGGAGCGCGGAATGGAAGAGCTACTGTTGGACGGGTCGCTCGGCTCTATTCACCGGGCGATCGCCGCGAAGAAAATCTCGGTCAATGAAATTGCGAGGTGGTATCTGGCCCGGATCGAGGCGTTGGATGGGTCTGGTCCCAAACTCAACGCCATCCGCACCATTGCACCGGATGCGCTCGATGTGGCGCGCCAACTAGACAACGAAGTTGCGTCCGGCCGCATCCGCGGACCGTTGCACGGCGTCCCGATTATTCTGAAAGACAACATTATGACCGGCGACGGGATGACAGCTGCCGCCGGGGCTGCGGCCCTCGCCGGTTTCAAGCCAGCAGGCGATGCGACGCTGGCGCGCCGACTTCGGGCGGCCGGGGCGCTGATTCTTGGCAAAGCGAATCTGACCGAGTTTGCCGATTACGTGTCCGACGTGATGCCGTCAGGCTTTAGCGGCGCCGGCGGCATGGTGAAGAATCCGCACGGCATCGTCGATTACGGGCGCGGCCTCGGCTCGAGCGTGGGGTCGGCGGCGGCAGTTGCCGCATCGCTGGCGCCGATCGCCATCGGCAGCGAGACGCAGAACTCGATCCAAACCCCGGCCTGCGTGTCTTCAATTTTCGGGTTCAAGCCGAGCGTTGGAATGGTCAGCCGGGCTGGCGTAGTTCCGCTTGTGCCAAGCCAGGATTTACCGGGCCCGCTTGTGCGCTCGGTCGAAGACGCAGCGCTGGTGATGTCGGTGATCGCCGGCGCCGATTGCGGCGATGGCCTGAGTCTTATCACCGCGCTCGACCGGCCTGGCGAACTGCGCCAACGACATCCCAAGACCATCCGGCTCGGCGTTCCGCGCCGCTGCGTCGCCGATCGCCCTGATCTGGAAAATATCGTGCCGCAATTCGACGCCGCACTCCGTGAGTTGAGCAAGGGCGGTGTGACCATTGTCGATCCGTGCGACCTGCCCGCGGCCGAACAGTTGCAGGATGTGCGTTCGTCGGTGTTCCGCACCGAATTCAAAGCTGCACTGAATGCGTTTCTGGAGCAGAACAACAATCCGTGCGGGATAGACTCGATCGACTCGCTCATTCGTTGGAACGAACGACATCCGGACAAGATTCCGTATGGGCAGGGGCTTTTGATTGCGGCGGCGGAAACGGCGGGCCTCGACGATCCGCATTACCGGGCCGATCGCAAGCGAGATATCGCCCTCAGCCGTGATGCCGGTATTGATGCAGCGCTGAATTTCTCCGGAGCCGATGCCCTGATAGCGCCGATGAGCGCTGCAGCCAAGTGCAGCGGCAAAGCCGGTGCGCCGGTCATCGCCATTCCAGTCGGATACGATTCAAAGGGTGCGCCATTCGGGGTGACTTTATTTGCATCACTAGGCGCTGACGCCGCGCTACTTGAGATCGGCGCTGCGGTGGCGGCGATCATCGGGCGGCGTGTGGCGCCGAGGCTTTAGACTGCTCCGCGGTCCAGCTTGGTTTGCGAAATAGGCGGGGGCTGATTCAGATAAAAATCCGCTATTTCTCCGGTTGTTGTGATCCACAGATCACTCCGGCTTGCTGCATCGGCGAGCACGTCTTCGAGATAGCCGATGCGATGCGGATGGCCGATCAGCCAGGGATGCAGTGCGAGCACGAGTTGTCGGCCGCCGTTGTCACCGTCCGCCAGTAATTGGTCGAGCGCTTCGGCGACCGCCTGCCGCCAGCGCGCTAGACCGATCCGCCGATGATAATGAGTAATTACATCGTCGAGCTCGAGCGCCATTGGAATTGACGCGATCGTGCCTGACGGCGTGTTCATCAGATAGGGTTGTTCGTCGTTGGGCCAGTCGAGAACATATTTGACGCCAAATTCGGCAAGAAGTGCGGGCGTCCGTTCAGACTCTCCATATTCCGGGCCGTGCCAACCGTTCGGTCTCGTCCCGCTGGCCTTTTCGACCGCTTCGAGTGACGTGCGGATGTAATCTCGCTCCTGCTCCTCGGACATGCGGTTGGAGATGACCCGGGTCAAGCTGTAGCCATGCCCGGCGATCTCCCAATGTCTCTTTTGAAATTGCTCGATGAGAAAGGGGTATCGCGCGGCGATCACGGCGTCGGCTGCGGCAGTCGCGCGCATTTGTTGCTTGTCGAGCGCCTCCATCACGCGGAAAATTCCAACGCGATTGCCGTATTCGCGTTGCGAGAACGCCCGGACATCCGGATAGGGCGCGCGGCCAAATCCACCGGGGACGTTCGGCGGAACAAACGCATTGTCCGGAGGCTGAAGTTCATAATATTCGGCGCAGACCACGACCGAAAAGGCTGCGCGATGGCCGCCGGGCCACACCAGCGGCGGCCGTTTCACGATCATCGAATCCTCGTGATAGACCCAATCGTATTCGTTCATCGCGCCACTCGTCGCCATGTCATAAGTTTTTCGACGACGGCGTCGTAACAATTGGCCATGTAATGCTCGGCAATCTGTCGGCCAGTTGCAAACCAGACGTCTGGAAATGATTTGACGTATTGCAATGCGAGATCGGCATACTTGGCGCGCTGCGCTTGTCCGATGACAGCCGGATGAACTGTGATGCACATAACGCGGCCACCTTCAGCGTAGAGCCGATCGAACTGTCGCCGCACGATCTCGACGAATGCGTCGCCTTCATAGGCGGTAGATAAAATTGGCACATCGTTGATCTCGACAGAATAGGGCATCGAGATCAACTTTCCCGAATTTACGTTCATCGGGAACGGCTGATCGTCGTGAAAAAAATCCGCGTAATAGAGGAAGCCCGTCTCGGCCAGCAGATCCGGGGTGTTCTCGGTGGCGGCCTGCGGACCGGGCCCGCCCATACCTTTCATCTCGATACCAGTGAGTTCGCGGGTGATGCGCAGCATCTCCAGGTAGTAGGCGCGCTCCTCCTCTTCGCTGAGGCCACAAATAAATCGCGTATTGTACATGCCGTGCCCGAGTAAGTCCCACTTCCGCTCCACGATCGCTGCCCGGATGTCGGGAAACTTGGCAAGGGCAGCCACGTTCAGCACCGCTGTGCAGGGCACGTTGTGTTTGTCGAGAATGTTGAGCAGGCGCCAAAAGCCGACACGGCTGCCGAATTCTTGCCGGCCGTACATCATCACATCCGGAGTCATGCGCGCCCAGGGATTGATCCAGGGATCCGGCGGCGGCATCAGCTCATAATAAAGCACGTTCGGGCAGACCATGACTGCGAGCCGGGCATTGCCGGGCCAAACTAGTTGAGGCCGTTCGGTAATCGGCAGGTAGTCAATCCAGCTTTGGTCGACGTCGTTTCGGGTGCGTTGCGTAGGCGGAAATTGCGGACGATAGCTGTACTGCAACATCTCCATTCTCGCTTTGTGTTTCGCGGCGCCCGTCGCGATTCATGCAGCACTCGGCGGCCGTTGTGCAAGCTTTCATTCGGTTGCCATCCGGTTCGGTCTCTGCTGTAAGATTTCAATGAACGGTCGCAAAAAAGGGCGGCGCGCCGCGATCTCAGGGGGAAATTTCCATGAATGCTTACGATCTAAAAGATCGGGTTGCGATCGTAACTGGTGGCGCGCAAGGCATTGGTCTTGCGGTCGCTAGTCGTGTCCTTGCTTCGGGCGGACGTGTTGCGTTGTGGGATCGCGATAGGGCGCTGCTGGACAAGACCATAGCCAGCATTGGTAAGCCCGACAGCGTCCACGGACTGACCGCCGACATCGCCGACCTTGCCGCCGTAGAGGGCGCCACGAAGGCGACGATCGCTCATTTCGGCAAGATCGATATTCTCGTGAACAATGCCGCGATCGTCGGGCCGAACGCGCCGACATGGGAGTATCCGCCCGAAGCCTTTCGCGACGTAGTCAATGTCGGTCTCATCGGCACTTTCTACTGCTGCCGGGCGGTCGTTCCTCACATGATTGCCGCGAATTACGGCCGCATCGTCAATCTCAGCTCAGTGGCCGGCAAAGAGGGCAATCCGAAAGCGCCGGCCTACAGCTCGATGAAGGCGGCGGTTATCGGACTGACCAAATCACTCGGCAAGGAGCTTGCGTCATACAATATCGCTGTTAATTGCGTGACGCCGGCGGTCGCCAAGACCACGCTCGCGCTCAGTCAGGCGCCGGACTTCTTGGCGATGATCGTTTCAAAGATTCCGCGTGGCCGCATGCTTGAACTCGATGAGGCGGCGTCGATGATCTGCTGGCTCGTGAGCGCTGAAAATTCGTTTACGACCGGCGCCGTGTTTGACCTGTCGGGCGGCCGAGCGACGTATTGATCGGCCTCGTTGATCGGCGTTGCGGCGAAAAAGCGGAGTGGGCCTGATGAGACTTTACTATACGCCGGGTGCGTGCTCGCTTGCGCCCCACATAGCGCTCGAAGAGGTCGGCGCACCCTTTGAATTGTCTCGCGTCGACCTCGCTGCCAATCAACAGAACAGCACGGAATACCTGCGCATCAATCCGAAGGCGCGTGTACCGGCGCTCACCGACGGCGACTGGGTGCTGACAGAGGCGCCGGCGATCTTACGTTACATTGCGGCGCGACACCCAGCGGCCGGGCTCTGGCCCTGGGACCCGCGTGAAGAGGCGCGTTGCGCGGAGTGGCTCAATTGGCTGTCCTCCACCATTCAAGTTGCCTTCACTCATGTCCGGCGCGCGGCACGTTACGCTTCCGACGTGCATGCGGTCGAGGATGTGGCGGCTACGGGTAAAAAGACATGCCGCGAACTCTGGCAGGTGGTGGACGAAAAAGTAGGTGAGGGACCGTGGGCGATCGGTGAACGCTATAGCGTCGCCGACCCGCTTCTCCTCGTGTATTGGACTTGGGGACGCGGGCCGGTGCTCGATTTCGACATGGAACGGGAATTTCCGCGCTGGACAGCGCACGCGCGCCGGATCGCGAGACGCTCTGCAGTACAGCGGGCGTTTACCAGCGAGGGACTCGCGCTGCCGGGCTAGCGGAGCGCCGCGATAACTTCGTTTGCTTTTGTCACGGCGGCGACGTTTTGCATCGCGTATTGAATCGAGGCGCGGTGCCAGTCGGCGTTCATGGTCGAACAGCAATCCTCCGGCACGACGACGAAATAGCCTTTGTCGGCCGCAGTGCGGGCGGTGTGCTCGATCGACATGTTGGTCCACGCGCCGGTGTCGATGATGGTGTCACGGCCGCCAGACCGGAGCACGATCTCCAGGTGGCTTCCCTCGAAGGCGCTCATGCGGATTTTTTCCACGACGTGATCGCCCGGCTGCGGTTCGAGGCCGGCGACCGGAGCGGCGCCCCAGGTCCCCCGCACCATCGCCTTTGAATCAACAAGCCCCTCGAACAGCGGCGCATTGAGCGTAACGCCAGGCGCGCCCGGTTCGACCACGAACCAGACGTGGATGATCATCACCCCGCGGGCGCGGCAAGCATCCGCCAGGCGGCGGATGTTTTCGACGACGTTCTGCTCGCGCGCGTGTTGCGGTGCGCCGGAGGAAGCAAATGCGCCACCATCCATCATCACGTCGTTCTGCATGTCCTGGATAATCAGCGCACAGCGCGAAGGATCGAGCGAGAGACCATTGTGCATGGCGACGCGCTCTGGCGCCGCGGCGGCCGACGCCGTGCCTGCACTCGCGGATGTGCTCGCACGCATGAAAGGCTCGGTGTGGGGGCCGATCTTCGTCCGCACCGCATAGAGCGAATGCGTCGCGCACATGAAGAGCGTCCGCCAGTCGGACTTGCCCCAATGCAGGTTGGCGACCAGTTCAGGTACTTTGACTTTGCCGATTAGTGCGCCTGACCGCGAATAGACCCAGACGCCGCCCGGGGCGGTCACCCAGATGTTGCCGGCGCTGTCGCATTTCATGCCGTCCGGCACGCCCGGCTCCAGTTCGGAGCGGATGCCGGAAGCGAAAATCCGATCAGGGCCAAGCGAGCCGTCGGCGTTGAGATCAAAGACCCGGATCAGCGCCCGGACCGTATCGTTGACGTAAAGCTGGCGCTCATCCGGCGAAAAGCACAGTCCGTTTGGTTGCTCGAACAAATTACGGTCGACGAGAAGCTGCGGCTGCCCGCCGCTGGGCGGTACACGATAGACGCCCTGAAACCCCAGTTGGCGCGGCCGTTCGACGCCGTAAACAGGCATCCGCCCATACCAGGGATCGGAAAAATAGATCGAGCCGTCCGAGCGTACGCAGACGTCGTTTGGGCTGTTGAGTTCCTTGCCGTCGAAGTGCGATGCGAGAACTTCGCGCCGGCCGTTGTACTCGCGAATGAGGCTTGACGTTGCGTGCTCGCAGACCACGAGGCCGAGATTGGCGTCGTAGGTCATGCCATTGCATTTGTTGGAGGGCTTCATCGCCTCGCGGACGCCGCTCCGCTCATCGTAGCGGCGGCGCACATCCGCCGGCATGTCGGAGAACAGCAGAAACTGATCGCGCGGGTGCCAGATTGGTCCTTCGGTAAAGGTGAACCCACCGGCCAGTCGATCCACCGGCGCATCGAGATCAATCAGATCTGAAAACTCGCGGCGCAGCGCGGAATGACTCATCGCATGCCTCCCTCGGTCACGCCGCGAACCAGTTGCGTCGCGGCATCGACTGGACGACCGGGCCGGGAACGACGTCTTGCAAGCGGCCGATGACCTGTCCGGCTTCGATGATGGCCGGCCGGTCGTGCACCGGCAGCACGAAGCGGGAGCTCGAGACCACCTTTTTGATCGCGGCTTTCTCGTCGCGCTTGCTGACCCCGTGATTGCCGGTGACACGCGGCTCCATATCGCTGATTTCGTGGAAGGGCTCGACGAGCTGATCGTTGATGTCGTAGAGCACGTCGCCGCAAATGGTGGCCACACCTTCCGCGGTTTTCACGATCACGTTCATCGAGCCTTCGGTGTGGCCGCCAGCCGCTTCACAAATAACCCCGGGCATCAGCTCGGTCGGCCCGGATATTTCGAGGTCGAGAAAGCGCAGCGCGCCTTTGGTGTGCAGCCGGTCGATCAGATGCTTGATGTCGACCGCCGGATATTGCGGATGCATCAGGCCGGAAACTGAGTACTCCAGCTCGCGCCGGTTCAGCACTACAGCGGTATTCATCGGAAACAGATCGTCCTTGCCGGCGTGATCGATGTGCAGGTGCGTATGCAGGACGTAGCGCACATCGCCGAGCTTCAGCCCGTGCTTCCTGAGCTGGTTCTCGATCATGTTCTCGTGCGACTGCATCCCGCGCATGCCCAGCGTTTCCATGATCTGGTTTGACCGATAGCCGGTGTCGACGAGGATCGGCCAGGTGCCGCCAAGAATGAGGAAGCCGAGCGTCGGCACACGGCGGGTGCGGCCGCAGTCGCGACCGAGCACCAGGAAGCTCGATTTAAGCTCGATGTCGCCATAGTCGAGAATTTTGATTTCCAACGCCATAACTTTCCTCCCCACTCGGGTCTCGTTGTTGCGCTCGTGCGCATTTTCTTGGGTCTTGCGGCTATCAAACGTTCGCCGTCATGCCGCCCTCGCGTCGGCCAATTGCAAAACGTGGGCGCAGATTTGATCGATCGAACCGCCGTCGCCCAGCACGTCAAGAAATGGCTTTGCCGCAACGAGACCTGCCGTGCGAGGCTCAAAGCCTGGATCGGCGGCGAGCGGCGTCAGCCAGACGATTCGCCACGCGATGCGCGAAAAGCGCACGACTGCGTCTGCCATCGCAGTCGGGTCGCCGCGCTCAAGCCCGTCCGACAGAACCACCAGCGCTGCGCCGCGCGCCAAAGCGGAGAAACGCGGGACAGCGAGAAAGGCATTCAGCGCCTCGCCGATCCGGGTGCCACCATCCCAGTCGGCAACCAGCAGCGACGTTGTGGTGAGCGCCTGTTCGCGATTTTTCAGGCGCAACGGCCGGGTAATGCGTGTGAGCCGCGTGCCGATGGTGAAAACTTCGACGGAGTCGGCAGCCCGAACCAGCGCATGCGCAAAAGCCAGATGGGCTTGCGTACGTTCTTTCATCGATCCGGAAACGTCGACGAGAACGACGATGCGTCGTTGCCGCAGCCGGCGCTTGCGTTGACGCAGGCTAAAAATCTCGCCGGCGTGACGCATGGCGTCGCGGAACATACGGCGGGCGTCTGTGCCCGGGCCGCCGCGGGCGGACCGCCAGCGGTAGCCGCGCCGCAGCGGTACACGGCCCGGAAGTGCGCGAGCAAAACGCCGTAGCGTCTCGCCTTCCTGCCCGGGAGCAAAGCGGCGCGCTGCGAGCCGTTCGGCGGTGGTCGCCTCAGCCCCGGATTTATGAGTCTCGTCGCCAAAAATTGGCTCCGGCCCGACCGATGAATCTTCGGCCGCGCGTATCGGTTCATCTTCGCTCGGCGCCGACTCCACTTGTGAACCGAACATGCCAAGGAAATGCGCGTTGAACAACGCATCGAATTCCGCAAAGCGTTCCGGCGGGGGCGCCAGTGTCGCGCGCGCGGCGCGGCGGATATCGCCGATCTCTTGCGGTCCCAGAAGTTCGATGGCGGCGAGCCAACTGACCGTCTGTTCCGGCGCTACGGCAAATCCGGCGCGCCGCAACAGGCCGGCAAAGCCGACAAAATGAGCGATTGGGTCGGGTACCCCGGTCACGCCTGTGCCTCTTCAAGGATGGCTTCGATCTTCGGCGCAATATGAACGAGATCGTCTTCGTCCTTGAGAACGACGCCAAGCGAGCGCCGAAACGCGTCGGGCCAGCGTGCGCCTTGCTCGTTGAGAAGTGTTGCGGCTTCCGCCCATTCGACCGCCTCGGCGATACCGGGAAGTTTGGCGAGCGGCTCGCGGCGCAATCGTCCGACCGCCGCGACGACCGCGCGGGCCGCCCTTTCGCTGACGCCGGAGGCGCGGATCATGATGATGCGCATTTCGCGCTCCGGCGCCGGATACTCGATCCAGTGATAGACGCAACGGCGGCGTAACGCTTCGTGCAATTCGCGCGTACGGTTGGAGGTGAGGATGACCACCGGCCGTTCGTAAGCGCGAATGGTGCCCCGCTCGGGTATGGAAATCTGGAAGTCGGAAAGAAACTCGAGCAGAAATGCTTCGAACTCATGGTCCGAGCGGTCGATTTCATCGATGAGCAGCATGGTCTCTTGTGGCCGCCGTAGACACGCGAGCATTGGCCGCTCGATCAGGAATTCGTCACGATAAATGTCGGTATGGGCGTCGGCCTCGCCTTCCTGACGCAGCGCCAGCATCTGTCGCGGAAAATTCCACTCGTAGAGCGCGGCTGCTGCGTCGATGCCCTCGTAGCATTGCAGCCGAAGCAGCGTCCGGCCGAGCACGCCGGCGATTGCCTTGGCGGCTTCGGTCTTGCCAACGCCGGGCGCGCCTTCAAGCAACAATGGTTTGCCCAGCGCGAGCGCAAGGTATGCTGCGGTCGAAAGCTCATCGTCGGCGAGGTAATACGCGGCGCGCAGTGCTTCTTCGAGCTCGCGCGGACTGCCAATACCGACGATTTTTTGCCGCACCGTCATGAATTTTACCGCGCGCGTCCGGTTGTTGCCGCGGCGCCGTCGCGCGCCTTCAGCGCCCGTAGAACTTTTTCGGGAGTGATCGGCAGGTCGTTGATGCGCACGCCGACGGCGTTGAAGACCGCATTGGCGACAGCCGGCAGTACCGGATTGGCGCACATCTCGCCGGGCCCTTTGGCGCCGAACGGACCGTCCGGGGCGGGCCGTTCAAGGACGATAATGTCGTGCGGACAGATGTCGCCCGGACCCGGCATCAAATACTCGTTGAAATCGCGTGGGCCGTTTCGCGTATCCGGATAGTAAGGCTCCGGCGTCTCATAGAGCGCGTGGCTCATGCCCATCCAGGAGCCGCCGACGAGTTGCTGTTCGACCAATTTGGGATTGATCGCACGCCCAATCTCATAGGTACTCGTCATCTTCAGTACTGTGATTTCGCCGGTCTCGTCGTCGACTTCGACTTCGGCGATGAGACAGGCATGGGCGTAACAAGTTGCCGGGGACATTTCACCGGTCTCGGGGTCGACGTCGGAGAGCGGGACCAGGAAAATACCGCGTCCGGAAATCGTCTTGCCCTGGCGGAACTGCGCAGCGATGGCGACATCGCGCACCGAGATCGAGCGGTGCGGCGCGCCTTTCACGCGAATTGAGCCTTTGCCGTCGGTCTCAAGGTCGCCGGGATCGACTTCAAGCTCTTCGGCTGCTGCTTCCAGCATGACTCCGCGCGCCTCGCGTGCTGCTGTCATCACGGCATTGCCGACCCGATGCGTGCCGCGCGAGGCGAACGAACCCATGCAATGGGGGCCGGTGTCCGAATCCGCGGTGTCGACATAAACGTCCTCGACCGGTACGCCGAGCGTCTCGGCGCAGATCTGCCGCGTCACCGATTTCATTCCTTGTCCGAGATCGATCGAAGACAGGGCAACGGTGAACTTTCCGCTCGGGTTGGAATGAACCAGTGCCTGGCTCGGATCGCCGCCCAGATTCATGCCGATCGGATAATTGATGGTGGCGACGCCGCGACCGCGGTGCTTGGTCATGATTAGCGCCTCCTTGTTCCGAACACCGAGGAAAACCGCGCCGCGCCGTGGGTCGATCCGGCCGGCGACGGAGCGGGCGCCGGCGGGGCGCTACGTGGTGATGGCGGCGACGGTGCAGTAGGCGCCGGCGCCACCGGCGTCGGCCGCTCATAAGCGACGCGCTGCGGTACCGTCGGTACCGGCTTAGCCGCCGGTGCGAGCGCCGGCGCGCGCGTTCGATCCGCAACGCCGCCGGCGCGATCCGCACCTCCGCCCAGCCGCGACGACATCCGCCGGAATTCATCGCGCAACGGCCAATTGGCTTTCTCGGCGGCGACCTGCGCGCACTCGATCAGGGCGCAGTTTTTCGCCTCACGCCGATGCGCTTTCATATCGCCATCGCGGTAGGCATTGAGGATGCGGAATTCTAGCGGGTCCATCCCAACCGCGACCGCGAGCTTGTCCATCTGGCATTCAAGCGCGAAGTCGAGCGCGGTGACGCCGAACCCGCGCATGGCAGTCGCCGGTGTGCGATTGGTGAAGACGCAAAAAACATCAGCGTGGACATTGGGGATGGTGTAGGGCCCGGGAATATGGGCTACACATTTAACGACTGCGTAACTCGACAGCCGCGTGTAGGCGCCGGAGTCAAAATAAGCGCGCACCTGGCGGGCGACGATGCGCCCGTCCTTCATGACGCCGTCCTTCACGTAAATGCGCTCGCCACCGCGCGGCGAGCCGAACTGCATCTCCTCGTGACGGCTGAAACGGTAGCGAACCGGAGCGCCGGTCAATCGTGCTGCCAAAATGCAGAGCGGTTCGGTCATGGTGTCGACCTTGCCGCCGAAGCCGCCGCCGACGGTACCGCCGATGAAATGCAATTGGTTCGATTGCATTGCGTTGATCTTGGCCGACGTATCGAGCGAGAAGAACAGGGCTTGCGTCGAGGTGTAGACGATGAAACGGCCGTTGGTGTCGGGCACGGTGATCGAGCCGTTGGTCTCGGTCGGCGCGTGCTCGATCGGCGACATCTGGTAACGATCTTCGAGCACGATATCGGCTTGCTTGAAAGCCTGATCGACTTCACCGAAGCGCAGCTTCTGGTGGTCGTATTTGCCGTAATATTCGAATGTGTTCTTCGGATACGTCGCGTTGACCGATGGCGCGCCCGGTTTCAACGCTTCCTCGACATCGAATACTGCCGGTAACTGATCGTAAGAGATGCGAACCAGCGCCATCGCCTCCAGCGCCGCGCGCTCGCTGGTCGCGACGATGCCGAGGATCGGCTCGCCCTTGTAACGCACCACGTCGGATGCGAGCGAAGGCTCATCGTCTTTGCCGAACTGAATGAGGCTCAGGAGCGTGTTGAGATTGACCGGCACGTCGGCCGCCCGGATGATCCGCTTGACGCCGGGCGCGCGTGCCGCAGCCGAATCGTCGATTGAGCGGATGCGCGCGTGGGCATGCGGGCTCCGCAGGATTTTCAGATGCAGCAGATTGCCGAAGCGGTGATCGTCGTAATAGGGCGAGGTCCCGGTAACATGGCCGAGAATATCCTGGCGCGCCGTCGGCTGGCCGATTTCGATCAGATTATCGTCGCGTTCGTCGGCGAAGATGTCTTTACGGAATTCAAGCATGTTTGTTCCTTAGGCGCGGCGACGGTTGTCGCTGCGGGCGGCGTCGAGCACCGCCTCGATGATCGGCTCGTATCCGGTGCAGCGGCAGATGTTGCCGCAGAGAGCGTCGACCACGTCCGCCCGGGTCGGGTTCGGATTGCGGTCGAGCAGCGCCTTTGCGGCCATCAGCATGCCCGGCGTGCAATAGCCACATTGGGCGGCGAAACGTTCCATGAATGCGGTTTGCAACGGATGCAGATCGGGGCCGCGGCGGAGTCCGGCCACAGTCTCAACGGATTTTCCGGCGCAAGTTTCCGCAAGCGTCACACACGAAACCCGCGGCACGCCATCGATCAGGACCGTGCAGGTTCCGCACGTTCCCTGCCAGCAACCGCCTTTCACCGACAGATCACCGACGGATTCACGCAGCGTGTCGAGCAGGTTCGCGCCGCTTTCGACGAAGGCGGCAACCTCCTCGCCGTTCAGGTGGAACTGAATTGGGGTTTTCATTGACGCCTCATGCCTGTGCCGCGCCGAGCAGCAGCCGGCGGAGATATACCGGCAGGATTTCACGCCGCCACCACGCGCTGGCGATCGCGTCGTCGGTGGGGGAGGTGCCGTCGGTGGCTACAGCGAGAGCGGGAGCAATTCCGGCGGCATCGAGCGCGCGGCCTTCGAGTGCCCGCTCCGCCGCTTTCGCGCGCACCGGCGTCTGGCCCATCGCGCCGTAAGCGATCCGCGCGCCGGTAACGCGGCCGCTGGCGAAGGGCAATTGCGCGGCGATCGAAAGGACCGAGATGCCTTTCGGATGAACGCGCGTTACTTTGTTGAATCGAAATGCATCGTTTGGCGGGTGTTTGAACGCGACACCGGACACGAGCGTAGAACCGCGGTCACGACGCCCAAGAAGCTCTTCCAGCGGAAGTTCGCGTTGGCCGAATCCTGCGGCGAGCATCACCGTCGCATCGAGCGCGAGCAGCGCGGCTGCGAAGTCTCCATAGGGCGATGGCGCGAACAGATTACCGCCAACCGTGGCGGCCTCGCGTACGGCCGGGCCGCCGACTGCGCGTGCGACTGCATGAAGGAAGCCGAGTTCACGCTCGGCCAAAATGGCGGCCATGGTCACGCCGGCGCCAAGCTCAATGCGGCCCGACGAAACCGCAATATGCAGCAGACTTGGATCGGTCGAACGGACGATTGTTTCGATCGTCGGGTCGGCTTCGTTGACGGCGCGCATGACCAGCGTACCGCCGCCGAGAAAGCGGACGTTGCGCTCGGTTGACAGTGCGCCGGCCGCGTCGGCCAGACGTGCGAATGTCTTAACGTTCACGCTCATGCGCGGCCTTCTAGTTCAGACGACCCGGCCAAGCGGGCGCGAATCGCAGCGAATCCGGCGTCGTAAATATCCTCGCCGACCATCCGCGTCATCTCGGCTTCTTGCCCTGCGCGTGTCGTAAACGAACAGCGCCAGTCCCAAAAGGTGCGGTCGCCGTCGGTGACCGGCACGAGTCGCACATGAGCGACGTAGTTAAACAGCGGAACCGGCGTGTCGAGCAGACAATAGCTGAAAGTCTGCTCAAGATCGGAAAGCGTCAGCAGCCGCTCGCGCAATTCGGCGCCGTCGCGCAGGAAGAAATGCCGCACGCAGCCGAGTTTGTCGGAACTTTGGCCGCGCTCGATTGCGCTCTTTGCGACCGCGGGATGCCAGGTATCGTGACCGTTAAAGTCCCGCAGCAATGCCCAGACGCGGTCACACGGCGCGTCGATGATCGTCGAGCGGACGATGCGGATCATCGGTTTAGCCTCCGAACTGCCGCTTCAAGGCATCGAACCCGCCCTGGAACACGCCGCCGCCAATGTTTGAGACTAACTCGGTCTCGCGTTCCGGCGGGCAGTCGAACTCCGCAGTCCATTCCGCGAAAGTCCGGTCGCCGTCTGTAACTGGAGTGAGACGCAGCGTCGCCACGTAGTTTTCAACGCCCATCGGCGATTTAAGGATCGAATAAGTGCAGAACAGATCGAAGTCCGAGAGGCCAAGCAGCTTCTCGCGGATGCGATCACCGTTGCGCAACCGGAAATCGCGCACGCAGCCGATCTTGTCCGACGGTTCGCCATTCTCGATTCGGCTTTCCGCGATCCCCGGATGCCAAGCGGGCAGGCCGTTGAAATCGCGCACCCGCGCCCAGACGCGGTCGGAACGGCCGTTGATGACGCTCGAAATGTAGACGCGGGCCATGTGGCTCTTTTCCTCCCTTCTTTGTTGCTCGGATCGCGTGCACTCTACCCGGACGATCCGCCACCGCCGCCTTCAGGTGGCTTCTTCGGTGCGGTTTCCTTACGGATGCCCTGCATGTCGCGCGCCTCGCGGATGAGGCCCGGCATGCGCGAGAGGCTGCCGCCTTCGATGCCGATCTCGGCGAGGATCTGATCGATCATCGGCGCCTGCACGCGGTAGCGCAGCGCCGAATCGATCACCTCGTCGGTAGCGCTGCGCCCGCCGTTCCCACCACCGTTGCCGCCGCCATTGAGGCCGTCGACGTGGAGAATACGAATGCCTTCGATCTTCTCCATCGGTTTGACGCTTTCGCGCACGATACCTTCGATGCGCTCGAGCAGCCGGCGCCGGAACAGCGAAGTGCGGGCCGCGTCGGTAAGGACGTTCTCGGCTTCGTTGAGGAGCTTCTGCGCTTCGGCTTCGACGGCGGCGCGGACCTGCTGGGCAGCCGCTGCGATCCGTACTTCCTCGGCCTCCTTTTCGGCGATGAGCACTTCGACGGCACGCCGGCGGCGCGCTACCTCGCTTTCGCGCACGGTCTTGACCCGTTCCTCGGCCTCGACCGCCTGGGCGCGAGCCGCTTCGGCCTCCGTCTGTGCAGCGGATTGTTCCAGCGATTTCCTCTGGATTTCGATATCGCTCTCCATGCGGGCAGTTTCCACCGCCGTTTCTCGGCCGATTTCGAGCTGCCGCAGTTCCCGCTCGCGGATGATGCGCGCCTCGTCCAGGCCTCGCTCTGAGGCGATGCGCGCGCGCTCGACCTCTTCGCGGGCCGCGATCTCGGATTCCTGCAGCGCTTGCATGCGGGAGACTTCGAACTGCTCCACCGCCCGCCGGCGTTCGAGACGAGCAAGCTCGATGGCCTGTTCGCGCATGACGTCGGTGCGCTCGACGTGCTGCGTGGCGACGATATTGGCTTCCTTCACCCGACGATCGGCTTCTGCGCGCTCGGCAAGCTTGGCCGCGACTTCGATCGAACGGTTCTGGTCGGCGATCTCGACGACCTTGCGACGTTCGGTGTCGAGTATCTCGCGCGATTGCGACGAGGCGATGCGCTCGCGTTCCAGCGCCAGCTCGGTTGCGATCCGCGCGGTCTCGATCGCCTCGCGACGCTTGATCTCGGCATCTTCGATCGCCTCCTCGCGAGCGATGTCGCGCGAACGGGTGGCCTGATCGGCGGCGATGCGCTCCGCGGCGATCGCCTTTTCCTGCGCGATGCGGGCGGCTTCGACCGCCTCGCGCGCCGCGATTTCCGCAGTGTCGACCGCGCGATTGCGGGCAATCTCGAGCGAACGTACCTCTTCGTCCCGCGATATACGCTCACCGGCAAGTTTGCGATCTTGCAGAATGCGGACTGACTCGACCAGCTGACGTGAGGTGATCTCGGCAAATTCGACGGCCTCGTTGCGGGCAATCTCCCGTCCACGCGTGTCGCGTTCGGCTTCGATGCGTTCCACCGCGATCTTCTTGTCGAGTTCGATGCGCGCGGTTTCCGTCGATTCCCGCGCGGCGATTTCAGCAGTTTCGATGGCCTTGATGCGTTCGATCTCGCGGCCGCGCGTCGCCTCTTCGGATTCGATCCGATCGACCGCGATCTTCTTTTCCTGAGCAATACGGGCAGCTTCGACGGCCTCGCGTGCTGCGATTTCCGCTTCCTCAATCGAGCGGCTGCGGGCGATGTCGAGCGCCCGGATCCTTTCTTCCTGCTGGATGCGGGCCGCTGCAGTTATCTCGCGGGCCGCGATGTCGGCCTCTTCCAGCGTCTTCGTTCGGCCGATTTCAAGCGTCCGGGTGGCGAGTTCGGAGGCGATCCGTTCGGCGGCGAGCGCCGTTTCGCGGGAAATGCGCGCGGTTTCGGTAGCCTTCGCCGCGGCAATCTCTTCCTCTTCAACCGTACGATTGCGCGTAATCTCGCGCCGGCGGATTTCCTCCTCGAGCGCAATGCGCTCGTCGGTGACGACGCGCTCCTGTGCAATACGCGCGCGTTCGGTGGTTTCCCGCGCGGCGATCTCGGCGTGCTCCAGATTGCGGGTCCGCTCAATCTCGAGCCGCCGGTTTTCCTCGTCCATGGCGATGCGCGCCGTAGAGATCGAGAGCTCCTGTGCGATGCGAGCCTTTTCGGTCTCCTCGCGGGCAGCAATCTCGGCCTGCTCGACGTTGCGCGTCCGTTCGATCTCGCGCCGCTGGTCGTCCTCCTCGCGGGCGATCCTTGCCTCGGTGACTACGCGTTCCTGCGCGATGCGGGCGCGTTCGACCCGCTCGCGCGCGGCGATTTCTGCCTCATCGATCTGGCGGCCGCGATCGATCTCGCGCTCGCGGATGTCGCGCTCGGAAACGATCCGTGCTTCCGCTAGCGTGCGCTCATGGGCGATCCGTGTTTTCTCCACCTCTTCGCGGCCGGAAATCTGCGCCTGTTCAGCCTCGGTGTCGCGCAACGATCGCTCGCGGGCGAGCTCAGCGCGCTGCACCGCGCGACGCACCTCGATGTCACGCTCCTGATTAAGCCGCGCGGTCTCGCTTTCGCGATCGATTTCCAGCGCCTGCTTTTCGGCTTCGAGATTGCGGGTGCGGATCAGGATCATCGAATCCTGTTCGATGTCATTGCGCAGTTTGCGCCGCGCCTCGATGTCTTCGATGAGCTTGGTCAGGCCTTCGGCGTCGAAACGGTTCGACGGATTGAAGAACTCGAGATCGGTCTGGTCGAGATCGGTGATCGCGACCGATTCAAGTTCGAGACCGTTCTGTTTGAGGCTTTCCAGTGCCGATTCCTTGACTCTAGTTACATACTCGCCCCGGCGTTCGTGCATCTCGATCATGGTCATTTCGGAGGCGACAGAGCGCAGCGCGGAGACGAATTTGCCGGAGAGCAGCGTATCGAGCTCGGCGACGTTCATGGTGCGCCGGCCGAGGGTGGCGGCGGCGATCGTGACCGCCTCGCGCGTCGGTGGCACCCGGATGTAAAACTCCGACTCGATGTCGACGCGCATGCGGTCCTTGGTGATGAGCGCATCGTCGCGGTTGCGCACCACCTGCATGCGCAGCACGTTCATGTTGACGGGGGTGATGTCGTGAATGAACGGGAGCACGAAGGCGCCGCTGTTAATGACGACTTTTTCGCCGAACAGGCCGGTGCGCACGAAGGAGACCTCCTTCGAGGACCGGTGGTAGAGCCAGTTGACGAAATAGACGACGATCGCGATGACGATGACCGCGACGATCAGCCAGATAATCAGACTGCCGAGTATGGCGACGGACATCTTACTTTCCTCCCTCCCGCCCGGGTTTGGCCGGTGCGGGTTATCTTCACTCTGCGCTTAAGCTCTCTTGATCATTTTGAACTTGGCTACCTGCTCGTAAAGCGCGCGCTCGACCGGCAAGCGCTCCATCGATGAGGCTCCGTAGAAGCCGTGACAATGGCGCGCGCGCGTCAGCACATATTCCGCATCGGCCGGTTCGGCGATTGGACCGCCGTGAACAAGGATCAAGGCGTCGCGATTGATCGCGAGTGCGGCTTCCGCCATCGCGTCGGTCAGCGCCGGACAATCCTCCAGTTTGATCGCGGTCGCGGCGCCAATGGTGCCGCCAACTGTGAGACCGAAGTGGCAGACCAGGACGTCGGCGCCGGCGCGCGCCATCGCCGCGGCCTCCGATGGCTCGAATACGTACGGCGTGGTTAGTAGGTCGCGCGCACGTGCTTTGGCAATCATCTCGACTTCGCGGCCGTAACCCATGCCGGTTTCTTCAAGGCCGGCGCGGAAGCGGCCATCGATGAGACCCACGGTGGGGAAATTCTGCACGCCGCTGAAGCCAAGCCGCGCGACTTCGTCCAGAAACACATCCATCTGGCGGAACGGATCGGTGCCGCATACGCCGGCCAGAACCGGTGTGTCACCAACAACCGGCAGCACCTCGCGTGCCATGTCCAGCACGATGCCATTGGCGTCGCCGAACGGCATCATGCCGGCGAGTGACCCGCGGCCGGCCATGCGGTAGCGCCCGGAATTGTAGATCACGATCAGATCCGCGCCGCCCTTTTCCTCGCCTTTTGCCGACAATCCGGTGCCAGCGCCGGCGCCGATGATCGGTTCGCCTCGTTTTTTCATGGCGTGAAAGCGCGCCAGGATGTCGGAACGCGGGATGCGGGCCATGTTGTTATCGCCTCGCGCGCCGCCGCGTGAGCCGGCCACCAAACAAGCGGCGGAATTCAGCAACGATCTCCGCCGCGAATTGCGGATCGTTGATATGCGCCGGCATGCGAATGAGACGGCGCGTCGCCGTTTGTCGAACGGTTGCTTCAAGTGCGCGAAACAGTTCCTCGTCTGCACGGGGATCCGAAAACGGCCGCCCCGGCGCATCGAGCGCCGACACGCCGCCTTCCGGCAGAAAGAAGCGCACCGGGCCGTCCATCCGGTTAAGCCTCTCGCCGATCCAGCGACCGACCCGCGCATTTTCTTCGGGCGTTGTGCGCATCAGCGTCACGGTCGGATTGTGGACTTCGAGCGTCCGCCCGCGATAGCGCTCGGGCACGCTGGCCATTGGTCCGAAGTTCACCATGTCGAGCGCGCCGCATGAGCCAATGTAGGGCACGCGTGTGCGGATAATCGCGCCGAACCGGTCTTCAGTTGCCGGCAGCACGCCGCCGCACATCAGGTCGCAGACTTCCGTTGTGGTGATGTCGATGACGCCAGTGAGGTCGCCGGAATCGACCAGTTTCTCCATCGACTGACCGCCGACGCCGGTGGCGTGAAATACCAGGCACTCGAAGTCGTCGTCGAGTGCATCGACGACCGCGTCGACGCAAGGCGTGGTCACGCCGAACATGGTCAGTCCGATCGCCGGCTTTGCTTCGACCCGGCGCGTCGATGTTTGCTCTGCATTCGCCCCGCGCGCCTTCACCATGCCGACCATCGCGGCGGCCCCATTGGCGAGGACCTGACGCGAGACTGTGTTGAGACCGGCAATGTCGGTGACGGAGTGAAGCATCATAATGTCCGACGGCCCCACGTATGGGGCGACGTTGCCGGAAGCGACAGATGAGATAAGGACTTTGGGGACGCCGATCGGCAGCGCCCGCATCGCCGGCGCAACCAGCGAAGATCCGCCCGACCCACCCGCCGAAATCAGGCCGCCGATCCGGTCCTGGCGTTTGATCCAGGCCTCAAACGCTTCGGCCATCGCCGTGATGGCGGCGCCGCGTTCGCCGGTGAAGACTGCGTTGGGACCGCCACGGAAATATGCGGCGATGTGGTGCGGCGGGACGTCGGCCGGCGACGGCCCGCCGGAGGTGGATAGATCGACCAAAATAACGCGCACGCCCGCCGCGGCGATCTGGTCGCGAAGAAAGCGCAGTTCCGCACCTTTCGTATCGAGCGTTCCGGCGATGATCACCGGCGCTGCGCCGCCACGGTGGAGCGGCCGCAGCTCAACCGCCGGCGTCATTGTCGAGGTGGCCGGTTCTGGCGCGGTGGTGCGCGTGCGCGCCGAGGTCTCGATCTGGACGACAGGTACAGGCTGCGACCAGCGCGTCGGCGGGTTTGGATTTGAACTATAGACACGGATCGGGCCGCGCGCCCTGGCGGACCGGCCGTTGTCTTCCACGCCGGGCGCGTCCACCGTCTCTTCCGCAGGCTCCGCCTCGGCGTGCTGGCCGACACCTAAAAGTCTTTGTTGGAGTTCGCGGTCCGCTTCGAGCCGCGCCGCTTCCATGACCCGGTTGACCCGGCCGTTGATCATGATCGCTACTTTTTCGGCAACTGCGGTCGCGACGCCGATGTTCTGTTCGACGACGAACACGCCGATTTCGCCCTGTTCGCCGAGGCCAACCAAAATCTCTTCGACCTGCTCCACGATTACCGGCGCCAGACCCTCGGTCGGCTCGTCCATGATCAAAAGCTGCGGATTCAGCAGGAGTGCACGTGAAATGGCGAGCATCTGCTGCTCGCCGCCGGAAAGCTGATTGCCACGGTTGTTGCGCCGCTCGGCAAGCCGCGGGAAAGTTTCGTAGATGCGCGGGATCGTCCATTGCCCCCGGTTACCACCCGCGAGCCGCAGATGCTCGTCTACAGTCACCGATGGCCACAAGCGCCGGCCTTGTGGGACGTAACCGACTCCGAGCCGGGCGATCTCGGCCGGGGCGCGGCCGATCAGTTCCTCGCCCATGAAGCGGATCGAACCGCTCGCCACCGGGATGAGACCGACGATCGCCTTGCATAGTGTCGTCTTGCCCATGCCGTTGCGGCCGACCAGCGACAGCACGCCGTGTTCGAGCCGCAGATCGACGCCCTGCAAAGCGTGGCTGCGGCCGTAAAAGACGTTGAGTCCTTTAATCTCGAGAAGGTCGGCGGGGCGACGCTCAGGCATGGCCGCCCCCCAAATACAATTGCTGCACTTCGGGATCGGCTTCGATCTCGTGCGGCGCGCCTTCCTTGAAGATGCGGCCGTTGTGCATCATCGTGACGCTCTCGACGACGCGGAGCGCTACGTCCATGTCGTGCTCGATGATGATGTAGCCGATATGGGCGGGGAGGGCGGTGAGGATCGCGACCAGATCGCCCCGCTCATTCGGCGACAGCCCCGCAGCCGGTTCATCCAACAGAATGAACCGCGGCGCACCGGCAAGCGCCAGCGCGATTTCCAGCTGACGCTGCTGGCCGTGCGCCAGTTCGCCAACCAGCCGATCGGCCACCAATTCAAGATGCGCCAGCGAGATGAGATCACTGACCGATTGCATGATCGCATCGCGCGCGCTGGTGCGGATAAAGGAAAACCGACCGCGGGAGACGCCGCGGCAAGCGAGATAGACGTTTTCGCGTACGGTCAGTTGCGAGAACAGCAACGAGATCTGGTAGGTGCGGCGCAAGCCCCGGCGAATGCGTTCGTGCGGCGGCAGCGTGGTTACATCCTCGCCGAAGAAGCGCACGGTTCCCGCGGTCGGCGGAAAATCGCCGGTCACGCAATTGAGCAAAGTCGTCTTGCCCGCACCGTTCGAGCCGAGCACGGCGCGGCGCTCTCCGGGGCGCACATTGAGCGTAATATCGGTCAGCGCCGCAAGCGCACCGAACGTGCGACTGACGCCGCGCAGCTCAATCGCATTGCCGGTGCCGGTGGCGGCTAGCCGTTCGGCGATTGAGCTCACCGACCGTTCCTCCCGCCAGAGGATAGGGCACGTGTCGCCAACCGCCGCCACAGCCCAACCACGCCGTCCGGGGAAAACAAAACAATGACCAGGAAAGTCAGGCCGATCAGGGTCTGGAAGCGGCGGCCGTCGAGTCCGACAGCGACCAGCGCATCAAGCGCGAAGGTGCGCATGATCACGTAGACAATTGCGCCGATGAAGGGGCCGATCGGGTGGCCGAGCCCACCGACAACTGCGATGACGAGAATATTGATCACCACATCAACGCCGACCGAGAACGGAGAAATCTGATTGTTCTGCCAGACCAGCAGGATTCCGCCGATCGCGGCGATGAGCGCGGCGAAGGCATAGGCGGCGATTCGGTGAGCGGTGACGTTGTAGCCGATCGCTTCCATGCGACGTGGATTGTCGCGCACGCCTTGCAGCGCCAAACCGAACGGCGCACGGGAGACGTAGAGTACCACGATGTAACTCAGCGCGGCGAAGGATAGGATGAGGTAATAAAGCGGGATTGGGCGCTTCCAGTTGATGCCAAATGCGTGCGGCGCCGGAATCGTCGTGAAGCCGTTGAAGCCGTTAAAAATCGGCCAGTTCTGCAGTGCCAGGTAGAAAAACGCCGCCGCGATGGCGAGCGTGATCATGATCGTGTAAATGCCTTCCGTACGAGCCGAGAGTGCACCGGTGAGCGTTCCAAAGGCGACGGCGATTGCAATGGCCAGCGGTGCCGCAACCCACCATGGCCAGAACAGGCTGATCGCGGGAAGCGAGCTCGCTCCAAGCACAGCGATCATATAGCCGGAGACGCCGGCCACGGTCATCTGCGCCAAGCTGACCATGCCGCCATATCCGGCGAGGAACATCAGCGACAGCGCGATCATGCCGAGGATCATCGCCCAGCCGATCACTTGCACGAGAACAAAATCGCCGGCGATGGCCGGCATGATCACAAGCAGCGCAGCCAAGATCAAAATCGGCGCGTGCTGTGAGGCCCAGCGTGACAGGGCGCCTGCACGCTGCAGATCATGCGTGCCGAGCGGAGCAACGCCAGTCGTCTGCACGAGCGCCATCAGGTTCTCCCCATGAGCCCTTGCGGGCGGATGGCAAGCACGACGACCATGATCAGGAAGGTGAGCATGGTCGCATAGTTCTGGAAGTAAGTCTGGCCGAGTTGTTCGGCGCACCCGATAATGACGGCTCCGAGCGCGGCGCCCGGTATCGATCCCATGCCGCCGACGATGACCACGGTCAACGAAGCCAGCAAAAAATGCGTGTCCTCGCCGAGTGAGATCGATTGAAACGTCCCGCCGACAATGCCGGCCATGCCGGCGAGTCCGGCACCGAACGCGAACACCGTGGCGAAGAGCAGCTGAACCCGGTAACCCAGGACCGACAGCATGTCGCGATCATCAACGCCCGCGCGGATCATGACGCCGATGCGCGTGCGATGAAGCGCAAGCCACATGCCGATCCCGATGATCACCGCGGCGGCGAAAATGACCAGCCTTACGCGCGGATATTGCAAGAACATCGTAGCACCGCTCGATCTGACGGCGACGACGATCGGCGTTGGCGTGGGTCCCAACAAATAGTCCGGCGTATCGATCTGGATGGCGTTGCCGCCCCAGACCCAAACCATCAGGTCGGAGAAGACGATGGAAAGCCCGAGCGTCACCAACGTCTGGCGCAGGTCCTGCCCCTCCATACGGCGAAAGATTAGGAACTGCATGGCTATACCGACGACGGCGCAACAGAGGAACGCGACCACGTAACTGAACAGCCACGAGCCGGTCCATTGCGTGGCCTCGTAGCCCATATAGCCGCCGAACAGATAGAGCGAGCCGTGCGCGAGGTTGACGTTGCGCATCAAACCGAAAATCAGCGTGAAACCGGTGGCGACGAGAAAATAAAGTCCGCCAAGCGTTATGCCGTTGAAAAGCGCGTTGACGAACAGCAGCTTCTTTCCGAAGATGTCCTCGAAGCCGGCCGGCCACGGAGCCAGAACCAGCCAAAGCGCGAAAATGACGGCTACGGCGATAATGAGTGACCAAACCGGATGCCGGCCGACCCACCGGCCAAGCGCGTCGCCGCGCGCTGCATCGCCACTTGACCCATCGTCGTTGAAAGTCGTCGTCACCAATCTCACTCCGACTCCGGCAAAAACTAGCCGAGCGGGCGCGGCGATGCGTGTTCGACAGTCTGATTTTTGCGTCGGGCCGGCGAACGCGGCGGACTGTCGCTATTCGCTAACCACCCGCGCGATGGTGCGGTATGATGTAGGAGCAATCCCTACATTGGCGGCAAAGAAATGCGTGAAATGGCTTTGCGATGAAAAGCCAAGCTCGTAGCCGATATCAGTGACCGACGTCTGGGACGCCATCAGCCGATCGAGCGCCCGCTCGATCCGCATGGTGTTGGCGTAGAGCGCCGGAGTTACGCCGGTGTTTTCACGAAACAATTTATAAAAATGCGGCCGCGAAAGGCCAGCGTCGCGCGCCACGCTGTCGAGTTCGACGCCGTAAGTCAAGCTGTCGTCCAAGAGCCGCAGCGACTTGCGTACCCGAAAGTCAATCAGTGCGCGGGGTCCATCGGGCCGGTTAGCCCCGCGATTTCCCCTCCAGGATTTGTCAAAGCTCGCGTCGAACAGCTGATTCAAATATCGATTGACGATGCGATAACTCGCATTCGTCACCAGCGTGTGGGCCAGGCTGACGGCGATGGAGCGAATTGTCGTTCCAACCCGGATGCCGTTCGCGCCAAACCGGAGGCTGCCGCGACCTTCATGATCGCGATCGAGCCAGCGGTCGCAGATATAGGCGACCAGAAAGACCGAAGGCTCGTCGGTAGCGCACGGCTGAAAATTGTGTGGCTGCCATGGGTTGATGGCTACGCCCGAAGTCGCGTCCACGAGGTGGGGAACGCCGCAGATGGTGACGAAGGCCGGTGAACCGCTGAGCAAAAAGGTCAAATGACCTTCGCGGTGGGCGTGCGTGCGCATCGGCTTATCCAACCGGTACACGGTCACGCGGCCAAACGCTCCGTGACAGACGGCCAAGGCCGTGCTCATCGACTTCCTCCCAACGCGCACCTTATTGTTTTATATGCTGATTAAACGACGGCACGGCGGCGTTGACAAGTAGGTGGAAACGGTCCCGCTGGACGTGCCGCCGAGTGTGGCGACGGCCCATTGTGGCCGAACCATTGGCAGAATCAGACTAGCAGACACGGCTTTGCGCCCGCCTTGGGGCTATGCCGGGCTTGTAGAATTGAGCGCCGCTGGTACGCTTTGGGCGTCGGTCGGGGCTCGGGACGACGGTCCTGGACATAACGCGCTAAAGCGCATTCGGCCGGCAAAAACGGGCGCTGTCTCATGCGTTCGGTCACAGGGAGGAAACCTCATGCGCAAGAGCTTACTATTGGCGACCGCGGCCGGTTTTGCTGCGCTCGTCGGCACTGGATCGGCTAACGCCGCCGACAAACTCAAGGTTGGCGTTACCGCTACGCTCGAAGGCACCTATACCGTTCTCGGCGAGGACGGCATGCGCGGCTATGAGCTCGCAGTAGAGGCACATGGCGGCAAGTCGGGGGGCAAGGAAATCGAGACGGTCGTCGGCTCGACGGATGCCAGCCCGGATTCGGCGCTGCGCGCGGCCAAGAAGCTGGTCGAACAGGACAAGGTCGACATGATGATCTCCCCGCTTTCGGGCGCGGAAGGCATCGCGATGCGCGACTATTCGAAGACCCAGCCGCAGATTACGTTCATGAACGCGGCCTCCGGCGCCCTGGAGACGACCTACGGCGATCCGTCTGCCGGTATCACGCCGTCTCCGACGTTCTATCGCACCAACATGGATGGGGCGCAGTGGCACGCGGGGCTCGGCGACTACGCCTACAACGTCAAGCATTACAAGAAAATCGCAACAATCGGCGAAGACTACGCATTCGTGTATACGCAGGTGATGGGGCTTGTGGTTGAATATTGTAAGGCTGGCGGCCAGATCACGAAGCGCCTTTGGGTGCCGCTTGGAACCAAGGACTTCGCTTCGTATATTCCGCAGCTCCTGTCGGAAGACGTTGACGCCATTTATCTCGGCCTCGGCGGCGCCGACGCGGTAAACTTCCTCAATCAATATCAGCAGGCCGGCGGCAACGCCCACCTCATCGGCGGCTCGATCATGGTTGACCAGACCGTGCTGTCATCGAAGGGCAAGGCCAAGGAAGCGCTGATTGGCACGATCGCGGCCAGCGGCATGGCCGACAACGACCCGAGCCCAAAATGGCAGGCGTTCGTGAAGGCCTACCAGGCGCACGCGAAAACTGGCTATTTCAAAAACGCTTTCGCCAGCCCCTCGCTGCTCGCCATCAACTATTACAACTCGGCCGACGCCATGTTTAAGGCGCTCGACGAGGTCAAGGGCGATCTTTCGAGCAGCAACAAAAAGTTCCGCGAAGCTTTGAACAAGATATCGCTCGACTCGCCAAACGGAAAGATCACGCTCGACGAGAACCGCCAGGCGATCGGGACCAATTTCGTCACCGAAGTCGTCAAGGCCGCCAATGGCGACCTGATCAGTAAGGTCGTTAAGGTCATCCCGAACGTGCAAGAGCGGCTCGGTTTCTCCAAAGCGGTTTTTGACAAGTTCGTTCCGCCGGGACGCGACAATCCGCCCTGCAAGAAGAGCTACGAATAACTAACCTTTGAAAAATTCTCGGCCGCGCGGTGCGGCCGAGAATCCTTACCCGCCAAGCCTCGCATCGGTGTGTCGCATCGGCCGGCCACTTTTGCGGGGCTTGTTTTTTTGTTCAACCATCTTGGTGGTGTGACTTTCGGGGCGCTTGACAACGGTGCTTAATGAAGCAATCATTTGTACACAAACGATGCCGGGCTGCGCGATTAAACGTGAATGGCCGAGCCTGACGACAAGATCCGCTGCGATGCCTGCCCGGTGCTTTGCTACATCCGCCCGGGTATGACCGGTGCGTGCGATCGTTACGCCAACCATCATGGCGAATTAGTCCGCGTCGATCCCCACGTACTGCTTGAACGTACCGTCAGGCACGGCGGCGACGTCGTGCCCTTTATGAGCCAGGCGCAGGAGTGGAACGGCGATATCGTCAACGCGCCTGCGCCCATTGTCACCGCCATCGGTGCCGGCACGACCTATCCCGATTACAAGCCGGCGCCGTTTATCGTCTCATCCACGGTCGATGGCGTGGACATGGTCACGGTTGTCACCGAAGGCATCTACTCCTACTGCGGTGTCAAGCTGAAGATCGATACCGATCGCTACCTGGGTGCGGAATGCGCAACAGTACGCGTGAAGGGCGAGCCGGTGGGCCATGTCACCACGGGCGAATATGGCTCGCAGATGCTGTCGCTGGGCGGCGTCAATCATCTCACCCACGGTGGAAAAAAAGAAGGCCGAGTCACGTGCGAGACGCTGCTCGATCTTTGCAATCGAAAAGCTGTCGAGCTGAACGTTGACGGCGGAGCCAGCGTGATTGTTGAGGCCGGCAAGCCGCCGGTCGTCAACGGTCAAACTGAAGAACGCATGCGCGTCGGCTGCGGCTCGGCTGCGATCGGCATGTTCGCCAAACAATGGTACGGCAAAGTCGACGAGGTCGTCGTAGTTGACGATCACATCACTGGGGTGCTTTCCGAACACCAAGCGGGCAAACTTCTAGGCGCGGCCGACACCGGCATCAAGATGAAAGGCCGCCGTTCCACGCCCGGCCGTTATTTCCACGTTGCAGAACCGGGAGCTGGTTGGGGCGGCGCGAATATTTCCGATCCGCTGGACATCGTCGCCGGTTTCGATCCGAAAGTGGCTTGGCCCGGATTGACGATGTTGATGGTCTCGACGACCGGAGAGCAACACGCATTCTACCGCCTCGATGATTCTTTAAATCCGGTCGAAGCGCCGCTGCCCGAGAATTTGCAGGTGTCTGTGGAGCGCATTCGCGAGAATTGCGAGCCGGCGCTGTGCTCGGTACTGTTTATGGGCGGAGCCGGCGGCTCGCTGCGCGCCGGCGTCACGGAAAATCCGGTGCGCCTGACCCGCTCGGTGCGCCAAGCGCTAACCACCGTAACCGCGGGTGGCGCGCCGGTAGTCGTTTGGCCCGGCGGCGGCATCACATTCATGGTCGACGTCATGCTGTTGCCGGATAACGCCTTCGGCTACGTACCGACGCCGGCGATTGTGGCGCCAATCGAATTCACCATGCGACTTGACGATTACGCAGCGCTGGGCGGGCACGTCGATCACGTCCGGCCGGTGAGCGAGGTTCTGGCGCAACGCGCCAGGATGACTGCCGCCTCTGGCGCAACTTTCGTCACGGCGCGGAGCGAAACATGAGGGCGTTGCCGCAGCGAAGTCGCTTACCCGATGGCCGCCTCCATCTTCACGACGGTCCGATCGATTTGATTGTCGAGGCATTCGGCGAACGGTCCGATGTCGAGGACGCATACACCCAAGCCTGGGGGCGGTTCGCCACCATCCTTGACGAACTTTGCTGCGAGCTACCGCTGCTGCGCGCTCGGGTCACGCCGACAAGCGCACGTCCCGCTGGCATCGTGGCACGGCGCATGACAAACGCCGTAGCGCCCCTATGCATTGAACGCTTCATTACGCCGATGGCTGCAGTGGCCGGCGCTGTTGCGGAGGAAGTGTTGAGCGCGATGACGGTTGCGGTGCCGTTGCGTCGCGGATACGTCAACAACGGCGGCGATATCGCGCTGCATCTTCTTCCGAACGAAAGCTTTGTAATCGGGATGGTCGGTCGGCCGGACCTGCCGAGTCTGATTGGCAGTGCCAAAATAACTGGGCACGACACCGTGCGTGGCGTGGCGACCTCCGGTTGGCGGGGTCGCAGCTTTTCGCTCGGAATTGCCGATGCCGTGACGGTGCTCGCCCGTTCGGCGGCGGTAGCGGACGCGGCTGCTACACTCGTCGCCAATTCAGTCGATCTTCCCGGTCACCCGGCGGTTAGGCGGGCGCCGGCACATTCGCGCGATCCGCAGAGCGATCTCGGTGATCGGCTGATAACCATTGATGTCGGCAAGTTGACGCAGCACGACATCGACGAGGCACTCGCTGCCGGGCTCGAAGAGGCCGAGCGCCTTCGCCGCGACGGCGTCATAGAAGCCGCGGCGCTGCAACTTCGCGGCCAAACGCTACTTTGCGGTCTTGGTGGTCTGCGGAATATCGATAATATCGTACCGGTCATCAGCGGCGCGGCACGCGAAAACGGACCGAAGTTGGCATGGCACGCTGTCGACCGCCACTTCGTAGCGGCGGAAATGAAGGGACTGGAAAGTCTCAGATGAAAGCCAAGGTGCGAAAGCTTCTCACCTTTGTCGAGGAGACCCGATCTGAAATGGGACAGGCCGTCGAACCGCCGACCCGTCGCGCCGCGGCTGTCGCCGTGATCGAAAATCCGTTCGCCGGCCGCTATGTCGAAGATCTTTCCGAGCTGATTGATATAGGTGAAGAGCTTGGCGACCTCTTGGCAAAGCGCGCAGTGGCGGCGCTCGGCATCGACGGACCGCGCGCGGAAAGCTATGGCAAGGCCGCGGCAGTTGGCGAGAATGGCGAGCTCGAGCACGCAGCAGCGATTCTGCATCCCAAACTCGGCGCGCCGGTTCGCAAAGTTCTTGGCAAGGGCGCGGCGCTGATCCCTTCGTCGAAGAAGCGGGGTGGGCCGGGCGTCACGCTCGACGTACCGCTGGGCCACAAGGACGCAGCCTTTGTCCGCAGCCATTTCGACGGCATGGAAGTGCGTGTCGCCGACGCGCCCCGTGCCAACGAGATTATCGTCGCAGTCGCCGTGACGGATTCTGGCAGGCCGCTGCCTCGTGTAGGCGGTCTAAAAAAGGATGAGATCAAGGGCGCCGACGGGCTTCGATAGCGCGGGGGCGCGGCGACCGCTGAATGAACTTCTGGTAGGAGCAACGATCATGAGGACTGTGTCGGCACTGTTTGCGAGCTTGGTTGTGCTTGGGGGCCTCGCAAGCGCGGGCATTCCAGCGTCCGCTCAAGAAACGATCAAGATCGGCGAGATTAATTCCTACTCGGGCCTGCCCGCATTCACCGAGCCCTACCGAAAGGGCTGGCAACTTGCTCTGGAAGAGATCAATGCGGCGGGCGGCGTCGACGGCAAGAAGCTCGAGGTCATTTCAAAGGACGATGGCGGCAAGCCGGGCGATGCTGTAACAGCGGCAAACGAGCTGGTGTCGAAGGACGGTGTGGTGATGCTGGCCGGGACTTTCTTCTCGAACATCGGGCTTGCGGTGTCCGATTTCGCGAAACAGAAAAAGGTCCTGTTTCTCGCCGCCGAACCTTTGACCGACGCGATCACATGGTCAAAAGGTAATCGCTACACATTCCGCCTGCGACCGGCCAACTACGAACAGGCTGCCATGCTCGCAGAGCAGGCGGCTAAGCTGCCCGCCAAAAAGTGGGCGACGATTGCGCCCAACTACGAATATGGGCAATCGGCGGTCGCGGTCTTCAAGAAGCTACTGTCCGCGAAACGGCCCGACATCGAATGGGTCGGTGAGCAATGGCCGCCGCAGGGCAAGATCGATGCCGGCGCCGTGGTCGAGGCGATCGCCAGGACCGAGCCGGACGCGATCCTCAACGTCACCTTCGGCCCCGACTTGGTCAAGCTGGTGCGGGAAGGCAACACCCGCGGTCTATTCAAGGGCCGCTCGGTGGTGAGCTTCCTGACCGGCGAGCCTGAATATCTTGATCCGCTCAAAGACGAGACGCCGGAAGGATGGATCGTCACCGGTTATCCCTGGAACGCCGTTGCCATTCCGGAGCACGCGGCGTTTCTCAAAGCGTATCAAGCGAAGTACAGCGATTATCCGCGGCTCGGCTCGGTGGTTGGCTATTCGACCTTGAAGGCAGCGGCGGCCATCCTCGCCAAAGCGAAATCGACGGATTCTGAGAAACTGGTCGACGCGGCAGAAGGAATTTCAGTCGAGACGCCGTTCGGCAAAGTGACCTTCCGCAAAGCGGATCATCAGTCAACGTTGGGCGCCTTCGTCGGCAAGACCGCTTTGAAGGATGGCAAAGGCGTCATGGTGGACGTCGACTATCGCGATGGCGCGAAATACCTTCCGCCTGAAAGCGAGGTCAAGGCGCTGCGCCCGCAGGATTGATCAGACTGGAGCGCTATCGGCGAATACTCGCCTCACTTCAGGATCAAGCCGGTGACATTTCTGTTCAACGTTTTCGTCACCGGCTTGGCGAGCGCTTCTTCGCTGTTTCTTGCTGCTTGCGGCCTGTCGATCATCTTCGGCGTCACCCGCATCGTCAATTTTTCCCACGGCGCTTTCTATATGCTCGGCGCCTATGTGGGTTTTACCCTGACCGAGCGCTTCTCCAGCGACTTCGGATTCTGGGGCGGCATTATTCTGGCGTCTTTGATCGTGGCGGCGGTTGGCGCGCTCGTCGAAGTGACCTTGTTACGTCGCATTTATACGGCGCACGAGTTGCTCCAGCTGCTCCTTACCTTCGGCGTCACCCTCGTGGTCGAAGATCTTGTGGTCCTGATCTGGGGTCCGAGCGATTTGCTCGGGCGCCGTGCACCTGGCTTGAAAGGTGCGATCAACCTTTTTGGTCATCTCTATCCCACGTATGATTTGCTGCTGATCGCGCTCGGTCCGTTAACTCTTATCGTTGTCCTTCTGTTGCTGCGACGCACCCGCTGGGGGATCCTGGTACGTGCGGCTACGCAGGATCGCGAAATGGTGGCGGCGCTTGGCGTCAATCAACGTTGGCTGTTCACCAGCGTCTTTGCGCTCGGAATTTTCCTGGCTGCCTTCGGCGGCGCCCTCGAATTGCCGCGCGAAGCCGTAAGTCACACCATGGATCTTCAAATCATCACCGAGGTGCTGGTGGTGGTCGTGATCGGCGGGCTCGGCAATGTCCTTGGTACGTTCATCGCTGCGATCATCGTTTCGGAGCTGAATGCCTTCGGCATCCTGGTGTTTCCGAAAATCTCCCTCATTCTCGTGTTCTTGGTGATGGCGCTGGTGTTGGTTGTGCGGCCCTGGGGTTTGCTCGGCCGCGCTGAAGCAGCGACGCGCGCGGCAAGCGGCCTCCAGGTCATGCGGTGGCGCCCGTTTCGATCGCGCGACCGGCTTCTCGTTGTACTCGGCATTGCTGTGGCGGCGCTGTTGCCGCTGGTGGCGGGCGATTACCTGCTCGCTGTTGCCAGCGAAGTGCTTATTTTCATGCTGTTCGCGGCAAGTCTGCATTTGCTCGTTGGCGCCGGCGGCCTCGTCTCGTTCGGCCACGCCGCTTATTTCGGCCTGGGCGCTTACGGGGCGGCGCTGGCGCTGAAGCAATTCAACCTGCCGATGGCGGCCGGGCTCGTGACCGGACCATTGCTGGGCGCTTTCGGAGCTTTGATCTTCGGCTGGTTCTGTGTGCGTCTGTCGGGCGTCTATTTCGCCATGCTGACGCTGGCTTTTGCCCAGATCGTCTGGTCGGTCGCGTTTCAATGGACCGAGGTCACCGGGGGAGACAACGGCCTGATTGGAGTTTGGCCAAGCGCCTGGGCGGCCACGGCCTCGCATTTTTATTTGCTGACAATCGCGCTTGTCGCTGTTGGCATCGCGCTCTTGCGCGTAATTTTGTTTTCTCCCTTCGGCTACGCACTGCGTGCGCTGCGCGACAGCGAGCTACGTGCTGAGGCGATCGGGTTGTCGCGGCATCGGATCCAGTGGATCGCCTTCGTTCTTGCCGGTACCTTTGCGGCGCTGGCCGGCGCTCTTTATGCTTTTCTCAAGGGTAGTGTATTTCCGGATGATCTCGGCATTCCGTTGTCGATCGATGGGCTGGCGATGGTCTTGCTTGGCGGCGTTGGTACGGTGTCGGGCGGCATCGTGGGCGCCGCGATCTATAAATCGCTTTCCATTTGGGTGATCAGCCACACCGACTATTCGAAGCTCGTGCTCGGGCTATTGATCGTGGTTCTGGTTTCGCTCTTTCCCCAGGGGTTACTCGGTGCGTTGGCAGTTTTGCGGCCACGGCGCACCGCGGACGCGGGACCATGAGCATTCTTGTTGTCGAAAATCTGGAAAAATCATACTCCGGCTTTCAAGCCGTGAAGGGTGTCAGTTTTTCTTTGCAGGCAGGCGAGATGCTCGCGCTGATCGGCCCTAACGGAGCGGGCAAGAGCACCTGCTTCAACATGATCAACGGTCAGCTGCCGCCGAGCGCGGGCCGCATCCGCATGTTCGGGAGCGACGTTACCGGCCTGGCGGTTCGCGACATTTGGCGGCTCGGTGTCGGACGCACGTTCCAGATCGCGGCTACCTTCGGCTCGATGACGGTTGCCGAGAATGTGCAGGCGGCGCTGTCGTCGCATCAGGGCAGTTGGGCCGCATTTCGCTGGGCCGGGCGTTATTTTGTCCGCGAGGCGCATGACCTTCTCGACTGGGTCGGCATGGTGGAGCAAGGCAACCGCAGCTGCGGAGAACTTGCATACGGGGATGTCAAGCGGCTGGAACTCGCCATTGCGCTCGCCAACGATCCGAAATTGCTGTTGATGGACGAGCCGGCTGCCGGCATGGCGCCCAGCGAACGCGGCGCCCTCATGTCGCTCGTCACGCGGATCGCCCGCGAACGTCAGATTGGCGTCCTTTTCACCGAGCATGACATGGACGCGGTGTTCGGCCACGCCGATCGGATCCTCGTTCTCAATCGCGGTGTGCTGATCGCCGAGGGATCACCGGCGATGGTGCGCGGTAACGCGGAGGTCCAAGCCGTCTATCTGGGTGCAGGGTCGCTGTTCGGAGCTTCGCATTGAGTGCTGTTCAACCCAAGCTCGCGGTCAAGGGGCTCAACGCCGCCTATGGTCGTGCGCACATTCTCTACGACGTAGCGCTTGATGTCGGCGCAAGCGAAGCGGTCGCGCTGGTTGGGCGTAACGGCGCGGGCAAATCGACGACATTGCGGTCCATTCTTGGCCTGATCGCCAATTGTAAGGCCGAGATTGTCTTCAACAACGCGGCTATCTCGCACCTTCCCACGTACGAGCGTGTGCGGCGCGGGCTCGGATACGTGCCAGAGGATCGCCGCATTTTCTCCGAGCTGACGGTTGACGACAATTTAGAGGTCGGTCGCCGGAAGCATCGCCAACACCAGAGTGCAGACGCACCGCAATGGACGCGTGAGCGGTTGTTCGACGTCTTTCCGAACCTGAGCGAACTGCGCGGACGGCTCGGTGGGCGCATGTCGGGTGGGGAGCAGCAGATGCTGGCGATCGCGCGGACCTTGATGGGCAATCCCTCGCTGGTGTTGCTCGATGAGCCCTCGGAGGGCCTGGCGCCTAAAATCGTCGAGCAACTGATCGAAGCGATCCTGGTTATGAAGCGAGAAGGCCTAAGCCTTCTCCTCAGCGAACAGAATATTCGCTTCGCGCGGCTGGTGGCCGATCGTGTCTGTGTCATCGAGAAAGGGCGCATTCGCTTCTTTGGCACGATAGAAGAATTTGATGCGCGTCCGGATATTCGCGACACTTATCTGGCGCTCTGAACCTGTTTTTATGAGTGGTGCACAAGCAATGCTGGCCCTGGATCATAAATGAGAACAAGCAAAGCAACCGTCGTAGCTCGCGACGATGGTGATTACGCTCTGGAGCGACAGGTGGGGTTCATGCTGCGTTTGGCGCAGCAACGCCACACGACGATTTTTGCTTCGCTGATGATCGAGGAATTGACGCCGACGCAATGGGCTGCAATCGCCAAGCTGAAAGAAATCGGGCCGTCGTCGCAAAACCTGCTCGGCCGATTGACGGCAATGGATGGTGCGACCATCAAGGGCGTGATCGATCGTCTCAGCAAGCGCGGCTTCACCAGCACCAAACCCGATCCCGCCGACGGGCGCCGTCTTCTCGTCGCGCTTACTGGCCGAGGCGAGGTTGTTTATCAGCGAGCCAAGTCGATCGCCAAAGACATCACCGAGAAAACGCTGGCACCGCTATGCGCGAGTGAACGCGCGGAGCTTTTAGCTTTACTGGCGAAAGTGACCTAAACAGCGCGGGCCTCGCCGCGACGGGGCTTATCCGGGGACGATAGCGGGAACCTTTGTGGCCGGCGGCGTATTGCGGCTGCGGTGCGAGCGTACGACGCCGTCGATCACCGTCATGCCGACGCCGGGAAGATCGCCGAGTCTGACGCTGTCGAGCAGCGTTTTGCCGGCTGAATGCTGCGCGCGGTCGAGGAAGACGAAATCGGCGGCGCGGCCGATTTCGATGAGGCCGCAGTCGAGCGCGCGCAGCTTTGCCGTGTTGCCGGTAGCAAAGCAGAACGCCGTCTCGGCCGAAACTTCGCCGAGCGAGGCGAGCATGGAAATCATCCGTAAAATCCCTAGCGGTTGCACACCGGAACCAGCCGGCGCGTCAGTGCCGAGAATGACGCGGTCGAGTTGCTTCAATTCCTTCGCCGCCCGCAACGTCACCAGCGCGGCGCGCTCGTTACCATTGTGCACCAGTTCCAGGCCGCGGTTGCACTGCTCGCACAGGCATTGAATTTGATCGTCCGGCAACGCGGTATGGCCGCCATTGATGTGGCCGATTACGTCGGTGTCGGCCTCCAATACGACGTCCTTATCAATGAGACCGGAGCCCGGAATGGACGGACCGCCGGTATGGATCGTACTGTTGATGCCGTATTTGCGGGCCCAGGCAACCATCTTGCGTGCGGTCGGGCCATCCTTGACGCCGCCGAGACCGACCTCGCCGAGATAGCGGATGCCGGCGTCGGCAAGCTCGGCAAAGTCTTTCTCCTCCATGCCAGGCTCGATGACCGGCGCGCCGGCGTGGACCTTCACGCCGTTGACTCGGAAATTTGAAAAACAGCGTTGCGCCGTGACCGCCATCGCTTTGAGCCCAACGATGTCGCGCGGGCGCCCTGGTGTGTGCACTTCGCCGGCAGAAATCATCGTCGTGATGCCGCCGTGCAGGCAGGAATCGATCCATCCGAGTTGGTTCTGACGCGGCGTCCAATCGCCGGCCACGGGGTGGACGTGGCTGTCGATGAGTCCCGGTACTAATGTTGTGCCATTCGCATCTATTGTCGTGGTAGCAGCAGAGAAGTCGAGGTCAGTGGCACGGCCGATCGCATTGATGCGGCCGTCGACTGCTACGACGCTGTCGGCGTCGAGGATCGGCCTGCCGAGGTCGCCGCTCAGTATCAGACCGATATTCTTGACGACCAGCTTACTTGGGCCGCCAGCCGCCGCTTCCTCGTGCGCCATGTTTTAACCTCCGTTACTCATAAAAAGCCGCTGGGAACGCCCGCAAAATCTGCGTGGGGATCAGCATCAGAATCATGCGTCAGGTCGCTTGAAATGGCGGCTATACGTCGGGGAAGCTTATCACGAGCTGATCGTGATGGACGGTACCCCCGCGTCGGCACGGCCGATGACGCGCGCTGCGGGATAGCCGCTGTCGATAATCATGTTGGTAATTTCCACGGCACGACCAGGTTCACAGGCGATCAGCAGACCTCCGGAGGTTTGGGGATCGGTGAGTAAATCGCGCTGCCAGTCGGGAAAGTTGTTCGGTGGCGAGACGCTTTCGGCGTAGCTCGCCCAATTCCGCGCCGAAGCGCCGGTGACAAAATGCTGCTCCGCCAAATCCGCGGCGGCCGAGAGGAATGGCAAATCGGAGAAACGCGCGGTCAGAGCCACACGCGAACCGCGCGCCATACCCAGTGCGTGTCCCAATAGGCCAAAGCCGGTCACGTCGGTTATCGCGTGTACCGCGAGGTCTTTGGCGAGATCCACGCCGATCCGGTTTAGCAGCGTCATTGACGCCACCATCTCGGCGTACGCCGCTGACGACAGGGCGCCCTTCTTGAATGCCGCTGAATAGATGCCGACGCCGAGCGCCTTCGTGAGAATGAGTGCATCGCCGGGCTGCACCCCGGCATTTCGGCGAATGTTCTGCGGCCGGCCGAGACCGATAACAGCAAGTCCGTAGATCGGCTCCGGCGAATCAATCGAATGGCCGCCGGCAACAGGAATTCCGGCGCTCGCGCAGACTTGCGCGCCGCCCCTGAGAATGTCCCGAACCATCGCCGGCGGCACCTTGTCGACCGGCATGCCGAGTATGGCCAAAGCCATGATCGGTCGGCCGCCCATCGCGTAAACGTCGGAGATGGCGTTGGTTGCCGCGATGCGCCCGAAATCGAACGGATCGTCGACCATCGGCATGAAAAAATCCGTCGTGGCGATGATGCAGGTGTCATCGTCGAGCTGCCACACCGCTGCGTCGTCGCCGGTTTCTGTACCGACCAGGAGTTCGCGATAGGGTTGAACTAAAGGCTGATCGGCAAGCAGCTGCTGCAGTACCGAGGGTGCGAGCTTGCAGCCGCAGCCGCCGCCGTGGGCAAGGGTCGTCAATCGAACCACAGGTACGTTCATTACGGCACATCCGCATCGTGCTGACTTCGGCTTCTCCGCAATGATAATGTATAAGCAGCTGGCGATCGCCTGTAATGGCGAAAATAGTCAGGCCTGCGCTAACCGCATGGCCGGCCCAATACGGCACGTGACCCGGAGGGTTCGTGGGCAATGCGTAAAGTCGGCGTCTCCAAGCATACCGACCCGAATGAGCGTTTGCGCGCTTTGCCGTCCGTCGACGAGGTACTCAAGCTCGACACTGCCACGCTTGCTGTCAGCAAATTTGGGCGAACGTCCACTGTCGCCGCAGTACGTCGGGTGCTCGAGACGACACGCAGCGCCTTGCGCGCCGGCCAAGCGTCACCCAGTGAGCCCGAAGCCATCGCGAACACGGCATTGGCGAGCCTCACCGCGGAGGCGCGGTCAACCCTGCGCCCGGTTTTCAACCTTACCGGCACAGTGCTGCACACCAATCTCGGCCGTGCCCTGATTGCTGAGGTGGCGGTTGAGGCTGCTGTTTCCGCGATGCGGTCCGCCATTGCGCTTGAGTTCGATCTTGGCACTGGTAGGCGCGGCGAGCGCGATGATCATCTGCGGAGATTGATTTGCGAGCTCACCGGCGCAGAGGATGCCACCCTCGTGAACAACAATGCGGCCGCCGTCTTGCTGGTCCTCAATTCCCTTGCCAAGGGTTGTGAAGCCGTGGTGTCGCGTGGGGAATTGATCGAGATTGGTGGCGCTTTTCGCATGCCGGATATTATGGCACGCGCTGGTGCGAAGCTTAAGGAAATCGGCACGACCAATCGGACGCATGCCAAGGACTATGCGGACGCGATCGGCGCTAAGACCGGGCTAGTGCTCAAAGTGCACACCTCCAACTATCGGATCGACGGTTTCACCAAAGAGGTCAGCGCCCGCGAACTTGCCGGTCTTGCGCGCGAGCGCGGTGTGCCCCTGGTCAATGACCTCGGCTCCGGCACACTCGTCGATTTGTCTTCCTGGGGACTGGCGCATGAACCGACGGTCGCTGAGGCGATCGCCGACGGCGCCGATCTTGTCACCTTTTCCGGCGACAAGCTTTTAGGCGGACCGCAGGCCGGCTTCATTGTAGGACGCAAGGAATTGATCGCGAAGATCAACCGCAACCCGATGAAACGAGCACTGCGGGTCGATAAGATCAGGCTGGCAGCCCTGGAGGCGACACTGCGCCTCTACCGCAATCCGGATCGGCTCGCTGCGCAATTGCCAACGATCAGACTCCTGGCCCGTTCGCAGGCGGCGATCAGAGCCACGGCGGAACGGCTTCTGCCGATCGCCTCCGATAAGCTGGCTGGTCGCTTTCAGGTCGAAGTCGTTGCATGCGCGAGCCAGATCGGCTCCGGTGCGCTCCCGCTCGAAACCCTACCGAGCGCGGGAATTGAGATTCGGCCGCATGCACAACGCGGCGCGGGACGCATGCTTGAACGATTGGCCGCCGCACTGCGGCGCCTCAAGATACCGGTCGTCGGACGCGTCGAAGACGGCGCGCTTGTTCTGGATTTGCGCTGTCTAGAAGACGAAGCCGGATTTGCGGCAAATTTTGTAGCGCTCGATTTGGCAGATGATCTCCAAATTTCGCCGGAGCCGGTGCGATGATCGTCGGCACCGCAGGTCACGTCGATCACGGCAAAACCGCGCTCGTACGCGCATTGACGGGCGTCGACACCGATCGACTCAAGGAGGAGAAAGAGCGCGGCATTACGATTGATCTCGGTTTCGCGTATCTGCCCGCGCCAGACGGCGCCATACTCGGCTTCGTCGACGTTCCTGGACACGAGAAGTTCGTCCACAACATGCTGGCAGGCGCCGGCGGCATCGACTTCGTCTTGCTGGTTGTCGCCGCCGACGATGGCGTCATGCCGCAAACGCGCGAGCATCTCGCAATTGTCGGCCTGCTCGGCGTCGATCGTGGCATTGTGGCGCTGACCAAAGTAGATCTCGTATCGGCCGATCGTCGAGAAGCCGTCGCTGCCGAGGTTCTGCAAAGCATCGAAGGCACCGGCCTAGCCGGATCGGAGATCGTGCCCGCTTCAACGGTGAGTGGCGAAGGCATCGATGCACTCCGCATGCGGCTGTTTGATGCGGGGCAAGCCATCGAGCGGCGCGCTGCGAGCGGGCGTTTCCGCCTGGCGGTCGATCGCTCGTTCTCGCTGACCGGCATCGGCACTGTTGTTACAGGCACCGTACTGTCAGGCGCGGTCAGCGTCGGCGATGAGGTCAAGATCAGCCCCTCAGGAACTTCCGCGCGCGTTCGGTCAATCCACGCGCAGAATTGTCCGGTTAATCGTGGCCAGGCGGGCGAGCGGTGCGCGCTCAACCTTGCGGGCGACGGCATCGCCAAAGATGCAGTGCGCCGCGGCGATGTGGTGCTCGATCCCGAACTGCACGCTCCAACCGATCGGATCGATGCCTCGCTGCGCGTGCTCCGCTCCGAGTTAAAACCGATACCACAATGGATGCCGGTCCGATTGCATCACGCAAGCGCCGAGGTGGGCGCGCGTGTTGCCTTGTTGAGCGATGGCGCGATCATTCCGGGCGAAGAAGCCCGCGTGCAACTCGTGCTCGATCGCCCGATAGCCGCTGCGGCGGGTGATCGCTTCGTGCTGCGAGACACATCGGCGCAGCGCACCATAGGCGGCGGCCGATTTATCGACTTACGGGGGCCGTTGAGAAAACGTCGGACGGTTGAGCGTCTGGCCCAGCTCGATGCACATTCCAACGAGGATTCCGCACGCGCCTTCGCCGCGCTGATCAACTGCGCTCCGGGATATGCCGATCTCACGGGCTTTGCTCGTGATCGCTGCCTCAGCGCGGACGATGTTGAACGCGTAGCGGAGACGCTTGCGCTGATCCGCATTCCTGCGCAAGGAACGACTATCGCGCTTTCGCCCGTGCAGTGGCTGCGGCTCAAACGCGGCGTTTTCGAGCGGCTCACAATGTTTCACTCGGAAAACCCCGACCTGCCCGGAATTGGAGTTCGAACGATTGCGACGGCAGATCGAGCTTCGCCTGCCGGCGCCAGCGTTCAGCGCAGCTCTACAGGCTTTGGCGAAGGTCAAAGAGGTCGCGCTAGACGGCGCCTGGGTTCGGCTGCCCAATCACGCGGTGCGTCTGACGACCGACGATGAAACGCTATGGCGTGCAATGAGACCTCTGCTCGATGGTGGCGAGCGTTTTCGCCCGCCCCGCGTGCGCGACATCAGCGGGACGATCGCCAGGCCCGAAGGTGCCGTGCGCAAGCTCTGCAAACTGCTCGGTCGCATGGGCGAAGTCGATGAAGTGGCTCCCGATCACTTTTTTCTTCGCAGCACGGTGGTCGAGATGGTGGAGATCGCGCGGGACGTCGCCGCCAAAGCGCCGGATGGGCAATTCGCCGCCGCGGCGTTTCGGGATCGACTCGATAACGGCCGCAAGGTCGCCATCCAGATACTCGAATTTTTCGATCGGCATGGTGTAACGCTGCGGCGCGGCGATCTGCGCCGCATCGACAATCGTCGGCTCGAGACATTTCGACGCGCGGCGGACGAGCAGCCGCCATCTGCAAACAGTGGAAGGGAAGCGCCCCCGGTGGGGCGTCCGGACTTCAAATCCGGGAGGGGCCGTCAGCCGGTCTTTGGTGGGTTCGACTCCCACTCTCTTCCGCCAAAATCGCGAGGCGCAAAATGAGCGCGCTGTGCTCGTGGGCTCGCGGAACTGAAGTATAGTTTAGAGGGCGCTCGATTGGCGGACTGGTGCGAATTCCTTCAGTTCCCGCGTCTGCGGCCGCGATGGCCAGCGTGCCAGCGTTGATAGGTTTTCCAGTTCCTGCGTGTGCCCTTGATCGCCCCGCAAGGCGGTCAGGAATTCGCGCTGCCACCGATCTACGTCGTAGTCGGTGACGACGGCAAGCAGCGCCTGATGCCGAGCACGCCTCTCCTCAAGTGGCATTGTCAGCGCTTGGGCGATGGCGTTGGCAACCGACTCGGCATCGTAGGGATTCACCAGGAGTGCGCGTCGAAAATCCACGGCAGCGCCGGTAAATCGCGACAATACAAGCACTCCCGGGTCGTCAGGATCTTGAGCCGCGACATATTCTTTGGCCACGAGATTCATGCCGTCGCGTAATGGCGTCACCAGTCCAACGCGCGCGGTCCGATACAGGCCCGCCAGAACCGATCGGCTGTAGACCCGGTTGACGTAACGGATCGGCGTCCAGGAAACTTCGCCATATTTGCCATTGATGCGACCGGCGGCCGTATTGGCTGCTTGCTCCAGATCCGCGTATTCAGGAATGCCTGAGCGGTTTTTCGGCGCGATCTGGAGATAAGTCACCTTGCCAACCCAGTCCGAGTGATTGGTGAGGAAAAGGTCGAAGGCATCGAGGCGCTGCAGCAGGCCCTTGGAATAGTCCAACCGATCGACGCCGATCATCAGCGCCCGATCGCCGAGACTTGCCACCAGCTCTTTCACCAATGGAGAGCGCACGTTCCGGCGAGCGAGCCGTTCAAACGCACGCGGCTCGATTCCGACTGGAAAGCTCCCAATCAGAGTCTGTTTTCCGTTGACGTTGAAAGTAATCTGACGTCCCGCAGTTTCGAATACGCGCATCTCATGCGCCCCATTGCATTCGGACATCACGTAGCGAACAAAGTTCCCTGCGTCGCTTTCGGTCTGAAAACCCACAACGTCGTGGTCGAGTAGCGACGGAATGAGCTGCTCGTGGTTCGGCAGCGAGGTCAAAATCTCGGGAGGCGGGAAGGGGACATGGAGAAAGAATCCCATGCGGTTGGCATGCCCGCGCCGCCGCAACACCGACGCAATCGGGATCATGTGGTAGTCGTGGATCCAGATCAGATCGTCTTCTTTGATGACCTTCTCGAGCTCGGTTGCGAAGTGCTCGTTGACGCGAAAATAGCCGCTCAGATCGCGGCGTGCGAATTCAGCGAGGTCGAGCCGGTAGTGCAGGATCGGCCACAGTACGCGATTGGCGAAACCATTGTAATATTCCTGAAAATCATCGCTCGCGAGATCGGTGACGACGTATTCGACGTTCTTGTGCTTGACCGATCGCGTTTCACGGTCGGCGGTCGCGACTTTGCCGCTCCAACCCAGCCAGACGCCGCCGTTCTGCTGCAGCGTCGGCCGCAGAGCAACCTCAAGCCCACCCGCGCGCTTCGCGCCATCGCCAGATGGAACCGAAACTCTGTTTGAAACGACCACTAGTCGTGCCAATACCGATCCTCCCAACTCCGCGACAAGCGCATTGCCGTCAAGATCAATCCGGCCATCGAGTAGGTTTGAGGAAAATTTCCGCAAAGCTCACCGGTTTGCAGATAAACATCCTCCGCGAGAAGTCCGTAGCGGTTGCGATAGCGCAGCGCATCGTTAAACATATCGATGGCTTCCTCGCGGCGACCGAGCTTCCACCACACGTCAATCAGCCAGAACCGGCAAATCAAAAACGCGGACTCCGGCAAACCGAAATCGTCTTCCCCGGCATAACGCATAACGTGCTTGCCACGCAAAAGTTCCGTTCCGATCGCGTCGACCGTCCGCACAAACCGGGGATCATCCACTTCAACCAGGCCGATTTCCGGCAAAAGCAGAACGCTGGCATCAAGATCGTCCACGCCCACCGCCGCGGTGAAGGCGCCTCGCTTCTCGTTCCAAGCTTCCTTGAGCAGCCGCGACTGTATGCTGTCAGCAATGGCTTTCCATTCAGCGGCGCGGTCCTTCAATCCGAGATGCTGGGCGATCGCGGCAAGCCGATTGCACCCGGCCCAGCACATCGAGACCGAATGCGTATGCACACGCATGCGCCCGCGATATTCCCATATTCCGGCATCCGGATCGAAGGCGGCGCGCTTGGCAATGACACCAACCCGCTCCAGCAGCTGAAACAAGCCGGCGTCGCCTGGTCTCGGCAGGCGGCGATCGAAAAACATCGGCATCGCGGCAAGAATGATGCTGCCGTAGGTATCGTGCTGCAGCATCCCGTTGGCGGCGTTGCCGATACGCACCGGACCGTCGCCGCGATAGCCTTGCAGATTTTGCGCGATTTCCTCATCCATATTGTCGGTCGGCACAATGCTGTAGACGGGCCGAATGATCTCTTCCGAGGCAATACCGAGGATGAAGGAGATAAAATCCTCCATAGTTTGCGTGGCGCCGACACGATTGAGCGCCTTCACGACAAAATACGCGTCACGCAGCCAGCAAAACCGATAGTCCCAGGTCCGCCCCGAATGTGGCGCCTCCGGAATGGAGGTCGTATGTGCTGCGATGAGTGCGCCGGTCTCTTCGAAATTACTGAGCTTGAGCGTAATGGCGGCGCGGATGATGACATCCTGCCAGTCATAGGCGATCGACAGGCGGCGCACCCACTCGGTCCAGTAGTCCCGCGTACGATCGGCAAATTCGCGGCAAGTCGTCGACAGATCGGCCGGGAACGGCTCGTCTGGCCCCATCACCAGATACATCGGTCTGGTCAGGACGAACGGTGCTTCTCGATCGACATAGGACAGCGGCGCATCGGTCGTTAGTCTGATGACGGAATCGGAGCCGCGCAACGTGATGTGATTGCTCCCGATCGACTTGGACTGCATGGGCATGCCGTAATGGTAGGTCGGGCGGAAGCGGATGGTGATCCGCGGCAATCCAGCAATTGGCTCGATAATACGGAATAGCTGCGGCGGACGGAAAATTCGATCGTAAGCACGAAAGCGCGGGGCGAAATCGGTGATCTTGACTGAGCCGGCGTCGCGATCGGTCAGTACCGTCGAAACGACAGCGGTGTTGCGCACATATTCGGAGTTGAAATCGACCATTCCGTCGAGCACGACATCCGAAAAGCCTTTTTCCTCGTCGCCGGCCAGCAAACGGGAAAACACCGGATCACTGTCAAAGCGGGGGTAGCACCACCATACCAGCCGCGACGAAGGCTCAAGCAACGCCGCCGTACGGCCATTGCCGATGACGGCCAAATCCAGACCGAAATCGTTCATCGCCGGTCGGTTCCCTCGCGCTCGCAAAGGCTGGCAAGCCAGCTGCGAACCTCGTGGGGCGAGCCAAAGATGCCGTTCGCGCCCGGCATGAAGCGTTCGACCGAATAGCCGACGCCACCGAGCGCCGGTAGCGTTTTGAATACAGACAGGTCGGTCGTGTCGTCGCCGACGAATATTGGTTTACGATTTAAAAAGGGAGCGCTCTGCATCAGTTCCTGGACAGCAGTGCCCTTGCTGAAGTGGCCCGACTTGATCTCGATGACCGCTTTGCCATGCATGACCTCGAGGTTTTGAATTGCGAGTTGTGAAATTATCGCGGCAATCTTGGTCTTGAGTGTGTCTTCCATTTGGGGAGCTAACCGATAGTGCACCGCGAGCGATGTCGTCTTGTCCTCAACGATGATGCGGGGATCGGTCGCAGCGGCGGCCTCGATAAGCTTGCGTAGCGAACTACTGATCGAATCCGCGTGACGGGTGCGAATAGCCGTCTCACCGGATAACCTCATTTCGGCGCCATGACCGCCGATCGCCGGTAGCCGGAGCGGGGCAAACAGGGCGTCGATATCGCGTATCAACCGCCCGCTGACCAGCGCTAGCGCGCCGCCGCACTTGGCGTGTACCTCCTCAAGCGACGAACGCAACGCGTCCGATACGACAACGCTTCCGGGGGTGATCGCCACGTCGAGGATGGTGCCGTCAATGTCGAGCAAGAGCGCAATGGATTTAAGATCGCTCGACCTTGGAAGCGCGAAATCAGTGGACGAAGAACGAAGAGCCATGTCTGCGGGCATCGCTGAACCTGAGAACGTGGATATGTTGTTCGAAAAGACCGGGACGGGTCGGCCATCCAGACACGGGACGCGACGAGATTAAGCCGACACGAACAACATCCTCCACCGCGACTTTGTCGAAGCAATGTTCATCGCTGGGAAAACGTCAGTAGTTTCTGTGAGTTAACTGTGGACCATTGAGACAAACGCAGCGGTCGGGAAAAAGTTCCGCAGTGCAGCGGTGGCCCCTAAAGTTCAAGCCGCTTTGCTAAAACGCTATTTCCGCGGTCGCGCACCACGACGGGTGGTCGCCGTGCGACGGCGGGACGTCGGCGTGACACTTGCATGGGTCGTCAACGCGGCCTTGCTCCGATCACCCGTGGCAACCATGTCAGCAAGGGTGACCCGGTCGAGAACATCGGACATAGCGTCGCGGACTTTCGTCATCATCAGGCGAACGGTGCAACTCTTCACATCCTTGCAGTCGCTGCATGGTCGGTAGGCGGTCCGGCTGGCGCACGCGATCGGCGCCAGTGGACCGTCGATGGTGCGAATCACATGACCGATTTTGACGTCGCGCGGCGCGCGCGCGAGCATGTAGCCGCCGCCCGGGCCTTTTCTGCTATACACGATGCCCGCATTGCGAAGATCACCGAGAATCGCATCGAGAAATTTTTTTGGGATGTTATTGCTCTCGGCAATTTCAATGGCTTGCGTCGTCTCGCCCGGCTCGAGTGCGGCGAGATGGGTGAGGGCCTTGAGACTGTATTTGCCCTTGGCAGTCAGCATGCGGTCAGCATGTCCGGCGAATTCCGCGCGTCGCTGGCGCAGCGATAACCTATTCGGCTATAACCTATAAAGAATATCGATCATAGAACTTTCGGAAACGATGTAGGTGCAAAGTCCGCCGCCCTATCGGGCAGCCTTCTCGTCGGATCGCACGAGCGCCAATCGTCGGCTCACAGGGAACAGCTGCAAGTTATAGCGGTGGATCACCCACCCCCAAACCCCCATCGGTGCCTTGAGCATTATAACGATGGCGATGAGGCCGAGTAGAATCAAATAGTATGTCCCGTAATCGGCTAGGAATTCGCGCAGCACGATAAAGATCAGCATGCCTATGAAGGGGCCTTCGATCGTGCCGATGCCGCCGATCACGACCATGAAAATAACAACAACGGTCCAGTCGTTGATGCTGAAGCCTGCCTCCGGCGAGATGCGGAGTTTTTGCAGGAAGATTAGTCCACCGATCAGGCCGGTGCAGGCGGCAGTCGCGATATAGATGATGAATTTGGTGCGATAAGTGTTGACGCCGAGGCTGGCGGAAGCCGGCTCCGAATCGCGTATCGCCGTGAGCGCAAGTCCATGGCGTGAGCGCAGCAGAAAATAGACGATGGCAACCACCAGCAGCGATGCGCCAAGTGTCATGAGGTACAACAGCGTATCCCGCGTGTTCCGGTCGGGGGAGATTTCTTGCAAGATCGGTACAGTCAACGACAGGCCGGACCCCGCACCCAGCACACCGATGAGACTCGCCAGCAGCGCAAAAATCTCGGAGACAACCCACGTGCCGATTGCAAAATATGCGCCGCGCAGTCGAAACACGGCGAACGAAACCGGAATCGCCATCAGACCCGCGAATGGTCCGGCGATCAACAGGGCCAGATATACGTTCATGTTCCAGACGCCGGTCAAATAGAACAGCATGTATCCGCCGAGCCCGACGTAAGCTTGTTGGCCGACGGACACGAGGCCGGCATAGCCTGCAAGCAGATTCCAGAGCTGCGCCAGCGCGACGAAATATGCCATTTCCGCAATAAGCCGCATCCAGCCGGCGTCGCCCCACCACGGCAGAGATACGAGTACGGCGAGCGCCGGTAACGCCAAAATGGCGGATGCTCTGCTAACCCTCGTACTTCGCTCGACGCGGACGGGCTCCATTGTCAATCTCTGGTCCGAGGGAACAGTCCGCTCGGGCGGACGATCAAAATGCCGAGGAAAGCGAGATGGCCGGCGAGGATTTGCCAGGTCGGGTCCAACGAGGCGCCGATCGCTTGCGCGATGCCAAGCACCATGCCGCCGATCAGCGTGCCCCACATGCTGCCCAGCCCGCCGATGATCACCGCTTCGAACGCAAGAATGAGCCGAATTGGTCCCGACGACGGCGCGAAAATCGTCCGGATGCCGAACAGCACGCCGGCGAGGGCCGTGAAAATCATCGCGATGCCGAGTGCGAGGGCATAGAGTCTCCGGTTGTCGATGCCCATAAGCTCTGCGGTACCGGCATCGTCGGAAACGGCACGAAAGGCGCGGCCCAGCCGCGTGCGGTAGAAGAGGAATTGCAGGCTGGCGATCCCGACGACGGCCACCGCAAAAACGAGCAGCGGATATACGCCGACATAAAAGCTTCCGGCTTGCAGGCTCGCGGTTTCGATTGCGCCTTCTTTGAGCCGATGGTCATAGGCGCCGAAGCCTTGCAACAGTCCATTCTGGATGATGATCGAAATGCCGAAGGTGACGAGGAGCGGTGGCAGCAGGCCGCCGCTGAGAGTCTGATTCAACAGTCCACGCTGCAACGCATAGCCAAACGCGAACATCACCGGCAGGACGACGGCAAGGCTCAAGAATGGATCAAGCCCGGTATACCAGGTTACAACGAGCGCGACATAAGCCGAGAGCACGATCAAATCGCCATGCGCAATGTTGACCAAGCGCATGATGCCGAATGACATCGACAGCCCGATGGCAAAGAGCGCGTAAAATCCGCCGAGCAGACCGCCTTGAATGAGAATGTTGAGCCAATTCATCGGGGCGGCCTACAATCCGAAATAGGCCGCGGCAATCGCGGTGCGATCGAAGTTCTTGGTCGCCGCGCTCAAGGCAAGGCGGCCTTCTTGAAAGCAATAAAAGCGCGATGAGGCGTCGAGCGCGCGATTGATATCCTGCTCGACCAGCACGATCGTCGTGCCTTCGGAGGAGACGGCGCCGAGGCACTCGTAGATGTCGCGAATGACCACCGGCGCCAGGCCGAGCGACAGCTCATCGCAAAGCAGCAGTCGGGGATTTGACATCAGCGCGCGTCCGATCGCCGCCATCTGTTGCTGTCCGCCTGAAAGCGACGGCGCCGGCAGGTGGCGCAGATCGTGCAAGCGCGGGAACAGCTCATAGACGCGCTTGAGATTCCACGGTCCGGCGCGCTCGCTGTGAGTGCCGAGCAAAAGATTCTCCTCGACCGAAAGGCTGGGGAACAGTCGGCGCCCTTCCGGCACCATTGCTATTCCCAGTCTGACAATCTCGTGCGGCGTTCTGTGCCCGATCGGCTGGCCATCGAACAGCACGGTCTCAGGCCCGGTCGCCAAAGCTCCGGCAACGGCGCGCAGGAAGGTCGTCTTGCCCGCGCCATTGGCGCCGATGATGGCAATCGTTTCGCCCTGTTCGACGGTGACATTAATGTCGAACAGCGCTTGGAAGTCGCCATAGAAGGCGGCGAGATTTTGCGTCCGCAACAGCGTCATGATGCGGGAATGCCCATATAGACCTCGCGCACGCGGGCGTCGGCCATGACCTCGCGCGGATCGCCTTGGGCAAGTATCTGCCCGAAATTCATCACGATCAGCCGGCTCGCCACTGAAATCAATGCGTGTACGATATGCTCGATCCAGACGATCGTGGTGCCGCGGGCGTGGATCTCCTTGATGGTCTTCACCAACTCGGCGCATTCATGCTCGGTCAATCCACCCGCGATCTCGTCGAGCAGGAGCAGCTTCGGCTGTATGGCAAGTGCGCGCGCCATTTCCAGCCGCTTGCGCTGAAGCAGTGTCAGCGTGCGCGCGGGCATATTGGCTTTGTCGTAGAGGCCCGTGACTTTGAGCACGTCGCTGCAACGCTGGTAGCTTTGACGCTCAGTCATACCGCCGCCGAAAATCGCCCCGACCAGCAAGTTCTCAAATACGCTCATATTCGCGAACGGATGTGGAATTTGGTAGGAGCGCCCAATTCCCAGGCGCGAGCGTGCGTGCGGAGCCATCGCCGTCACGTCGGAGCCGGCGAACACCATCCGTCCTTGTGTCGGAGCGACGTCGCCGGTGATCAAATTGAACAGCGTGGTCTTGCCGGCCCCGTTGGGGCCGATCACGGCGAGCGCCTCGCCGTCATCGACGGCGAGGCTTACTGTATCCACCGCCTTTAGCGCACCGTAGGCCTTGGACACTTCGTGAAGTTCCAGAAGGATTGCCATGAACAACTTCATAGAAAGCCGCCGCGCGTGGTGCGCGGCGGCGGTATTCGCCTGCCCGTAAACGTTTCAGGAATATTGAATCGCTGAGAAGGCTCTGTCGAGCGGGATTTGCGGCGCAGGCTTGTTGAACACGATGTTCAAGTCGTATTTCCATCTGGTGCCCTTCTCCCACTGCCCGCCGACAAGCGGCGTCGTGCACACGTTCGGCACCGGGTTGGTGGGGCCACCCTTCCAGGTGATCGGACCGACGATCGATTGGTAGTCGGTCTGGGCAATCGCGTCGCGAATCGCGTTCGGCTCGAGCTTCTTCGCGCGCTTAAGCGCATCGATCGCAACACCCAGATTGGCAAGCTTAAAGCCGAGCGGCTGGGTCCACTGCTTGCCGCTCGCCTTCTCATAGGCATCGCAATACTCTTTCGCAGTCTGGCCCGTGAGCCCCGACTTGAAGGGATGGTGGTGCGACCACCATACTTCGGTCGACATGCCGGCACCGCGGTCACCCAACGCCTCGACGGCGGTGGGAAACAACAGCGCCTTGGGCGGCGTCACGATCTTGGGTTTGTAGCCCTGCTGCGCGCATTGCGTCCAAAAAATAGCAAATTGCGGCGGGTTGAAAATGCCGCAGGCGATATCGGCGTTCATATTCTTCAGCTGCGAGATTTGCGCCGTGAAGTCGTCCGACAGCGGCGGATAAAGGCCGAGGAAATTCACGTCGAAGCCGTGGCTCTTGATGGTGGCCGGCAGCCCGTGAACCGGGTCGCTGGCTGCAATGCCATCGGGGTCATTGGTCAGCATGACGCCGACCCTCTTGTTGGTCGGTATCGTCAGCCACATCTCGGCGAACATGTTGGCTACCTGATCGAAGCCCCAGAAGAAATGATAGGTCCACTGGAAGCCTTTCTTCGGGTCGCCCTTGCGGCCGAAGAACCAGGCCTGCCAGGGATCGTCCGAGGTGATGCACGGCATGCCGGCAAGCTCGCACTGATCCGCGACCGGATTGGTAGTGTCGGACGTCGACGACGCGACCATGATGTCGATTTTGTCGTTGTTGATGAGCTGCGCCGCCACTTCTGACGCGCGATTTGGGTTCGATTGGCTGTCGCGGTTGAGGATCTCGACGCGGTGCTTCTCGCCTGCGACCATAATGCCGTCACCGAGAAACTTGCTCACGCCCTCCGCTACCCACTTGGAGGGTTCGCCGAATGCGGCGATCGGGCCGGTTTCCGGCGTGATCATGCCGATCTTGATGACCTTGCTTGCGGCGCGAGACGATTGAAACGTCCAAGGCGATGCAATGGCGCTGACGCCGCCGGCCGCGGCAAGTTTAAGGATTTTGCGGCGCCCCCGGTCGACGTTGTCGCTCCGTCCGCCTTTCACTCCCCTGTTCATTTTCATCACTTCCTCCCTGATTCATTGGCGTAGGGTCGGCTTGGTTGGGCAACGGATGGGACCAACCCCACATAAATCCCATCATCGCAGACGTTCCGCCGTGACGCTATGGGTTTAACGCAGGCCTTTGTCCCAGAACTTGCCCCTTCGATCGCTGCCCAATATGGCGTTGCCGGTCAGGCAAAAGACTTCCCTGCAACTGTGCGGGCGCGAACGTGCGACATCAATTCAGAAAGTGCGTGAGCCGCAAGGACAGTGTCGATTTTTTTATGGGTGACGCGCGACCCGTCACCGCTTTCCGTCGACGGCGCCCTCACGTTCAGCTTTGTTTGTTTGAACCGCAGGCGCGTTGCCCGGTTGCGAAAGTCAGCATCTCCCTCGTTGCCATTACGAAAGCTTTGAATTTTCTTGTTCCGCAATGTAGAGCATATGGTCCACAATGCGGTCAAGACATGGAGCGGACCCTTGTTTTCGCGCAAGGATTTCGGCCAATAAGTTTACCGGAGGGAGCGCGGATTGGGGCGTCAGACACTACGCGAAGATGACAGTCCTGGAAGCCGCGGCGTCCAGGTTATCGCTCGCGCCGCGAATATATTGCGGGTGCTGGAGGAGCGGCCCGAAGGTCTTACTCTCGCGGAAATTGCACGCAAGGTCGACCTGGCACGATCGACGGTGCAGCGGATACTCACCGCGCTTGCGGCGGAAGATTTCGTTATTGAGGCGCAGCCGGGTCGCGGCACGCGCATCGGTCCCGGACTGGCGCGAATTGCCGCCTCGCTCGCTTCAAACCTCACTGAACTCCTACATTCGCGATTGGTCGCACTGAGCGAGATGGTTGGTGAGACGGTCGATCTGTCCATCATGTCAGGCGGGTCGGCGGTATTCATCGATCAGATTCCCGGAAAGCAGCGACTGGTTGCTCTGTCGGCGGTCGGACAGCGCTTTCCACTCCATTGTACCGCAAACGGCAAAGCGATGTTGGCCTGCTATCCGCAGAAAGAAGCAATGGCGCTTGTTGATAAAAGTGTCGGCTCGCACCTGGATCATGCGTTGGCCGATCGCGGCAAACTCTCGAAAGAAATTGGGACGGCGCGCCGCAAGTATATTGCTTTTGACTTGGGTGAACACGATCCGGGCATCGGCGCCATTGGCGTAGCAGTCCTGGATTCCTTCGGACGCCCGATCGCGGTGTCGATTCCGATACCCTGGTCGCGTTTCGCGCACCGCCGGAAAGATCTGCCAGATACGCTTCTACGCTTTCGGCAAGAGATGCGAGCGTTCGTGGCCGGCAGCGCAAATTATCGCGGCGGCAAGCAACGCTGAAGAATTGTGTTGGCGATGAGAGTTCAAGCCTCATAACATCCTGATAACTTCCCGCTGTTCGCCGACTGTCGAGGCAACTCGCGCGCGTAGCTCTCGACTTGGCAGCTTGTGGTTTAAGAGATGCGGGTAATTGGAGGCGGAGGCATGAACAAAACCGCAAATGCACAAAGCTTTGCTGCGCCGACGGTCGAAGAACTCGTCAACCGTGCCCGGGAACTGGGGCCGCTGTTGCGTAAGAATGCGGCCGCCGGCGAGGCGAATAGACGGGTCGAGGAGGAAACCATCCAGGCGGTGCGGAAGGCCGGTCTGATGCGGGTGTGTACGCCAAAGCGCTACGGTGGTTGGGAGATGAATACCCGCGCAATGCTCGATGTTAGTTCAGCGCTTGCGGAGGCCGATGGCGCAACGGCGTGGGTGGTCAATCTCAACAATATCTGTTGCTGGCTTACGAGCTTATATCCGGTGAGAGCCCAGGATGAGGTGTTTGGCAACGATCCGGATGCGTGCGTGTCCGGCGTGCTCAATCCGACGGCCTCCGTTAAAAAAGAAGGCGATGGATACCGCATCGTTTCCGGCACCTGGCACTACAATTCCGGCGGCTGGCATGCTCAGTGGGCAGTCCTCGGCTTTCCGATCGTCAATGACGCCGGAGAGATGATCGACCAAGGAAACGCGCTGATACCCATGGCCGATCTCACGCGCGAGGACACCTGGTTCGTGGCCGGCATGAAAGCGACCGGCAGCATTTGTTTGAAGGCGAACGACATCTTCGTTCCTGCTCATCGCATCATGTCAGTGCCTCAGGCGATCGAAGGCAAGTATCCGACGGAGATGCGTGACGAGGCGTTCTATCGATCCCCGTTCGTTGCAATCCTGGCCATCATCCTGGTCGGGCCGATCCTTGGATTGGGTCGCGCCGCCTTGGATTTCGTTCGGCAAAAAGCGTCGTCGCGAACCATCGCATACACGTTCTTTGAGAAGCAGGCGGACTCGGTCGCATTCCAGCTGCAGCTCGCAGATGCCGCACTGATGATCGATACTGCGCATTTTCATGCCTATCGGGCTGCCGATGATGTGGATCAAGCAGCTGCTCGGGGCGTCTACCCGGCCATGCTGACTCGCGCGCGCGTACGGGCGGACACCGGATATGCCGTCGAGAAGATCACGCAGGCCATCGACAAGCTTTTGTTTGCGCACGGTTCAGCGGGCTTTGCCGAAGCAAGTCCGCTGCAGCGCATCTGGCGCGATGCCGCTGTGGCATCACGACATGCGGTCGTCTTGCCGCCGATCGGTTATGAACTGTACGGCAAAGCGCTGCTCGGCGTTGAAAACACCGTCACGCCGCTTATCTGATCGAACGGCGAACCTTCAAAAGTCGATCTTGCGCTTGTTGAAGAAGGCGTCGATTCCGGCGCGCGCGTCTTCGGAGGTCATGCTGACGGCTTGCGCAACGCTTTCGGTCCAAAGACCGTCTGCCGCCGACATGTCCTCGATCCGCGGGATGGCCTGCACGATCAGATAATTCGGGATGCGCGCGTTCTTGGCGATGTTCTCGGCAAGCTCGAGGGCTTTTTCCAACGTCTTGCCCGGCTCCACCACATAGTGCGACAGGCCAAGCCGCTCGCCGGCCGCGGAATCGAGCGTGCGCCCGGTCAACATCATTTCCACCATCCGGCCAGACCCGATGATGCGGGCGACGCGTACGCTCGCGCCGCCGCCAACGTAAAAGCCGCGGCGGCCTTCCGGCAACTGATAGAACGTCGTCGAGTTGGCCACGCGCACATGTGTTGCAGTCGCGACCTCTAGTCCGCCGCCGATGACGGCGCCCTGCATCGCGGTTACCACGGGTCGGCCGCCGAACTGAATGGCGTCAAGCGTCGCATGGGCAAAGCGCGACATGAAGATGCTCTCGAAAGCCTCGCGATGGCGATGCTCCGACAAATCGAGGCCGGCGCAGAAATGCTTGCCGGCGCCTGCAAGCACCACGCAACGCACATCCGGTTCGAAATTTTCGAAGGTCTTTTTTAGTTCGCCCCACAAAGCTTCGTTCAACGCGTTGCGTTTATCGGCGCGGTTGAGGGTGACGATGGCAATGGCGCCGCGCCGCTCGGTCAACAAAATCGGCTCGCTCTCACTCATTTTCTACCTGTAGCTTGCGTTGTGATGGTTTAGGCATCGGCGTCAGCCTGCGGTTTGCGCAGCGCTTGTTCACGAAGTACCCGCCGCAGCACTTTGTTAGTCGATGTGCGCGGCAGTTCCGCAACGAAATGATATACGCGCGGTCGCTGGTAAGGTGAGAGGTCGCTGGCGCCGACGTGCCGTTCGATGGATTGCGTGTCGAGATTTAGATCGCGCCGAACGACGAAGGCCTGCACCTCTTCGCCCCACTCGGGATGCGGCACGCCGACCACAGCGCACTCGGCGACTCCAGAATGAGCAAGCAGAATATCCTCCACCCGCGCCGGCATGATGTTGATGCCACCGGAGATGATCATATCGTCGCGGCGGCCTTCGAGATACAGATAGCCGTCGGCATCGAGGCGGCCAAGATCACGCGAGCGCCACCAGCGCCGATCGCCATCGGTAATGAAAGAGCCGGCGGTGGCTTCGGGGTCGCGCCAGATACCAGCAGCCAGCGATGGGCTGCTGATCAAGACCTCGCCGACTTCGCCCGGCGCTACTTCTTGGTCTGGCCTGCCGCCCGGCACCACCACGCGCAGGTCACCATTGACCAGCGGCCGGCCCACGCTGATGAGCCGATCGCCGACCATCTCGTCGCCAGTGATGCAGGTCGCGGCGGCGCCCATTTCGGTCGAGCCGTAGATTTGCACAACGTCGCGGCTAATCCGTTCGCGCAAACGTTTGAGAGTAGTTGCGTCCATTGGTTCGGCGGCAAAACCGATCAAGCGAACCGAGCGAAAATTGGCGTCGGCATCCTCCGCATTAAGAATGCGACGCCACAGCGTCGGCGTGAGGAAAACATGTGTGGCCCGTTCGGCGCTTGCCCGGCGCGGTAGTTCGTCGATATCGAAATGCTCCATGAAGATCGTACGCGCGCCCGCATTCAGAAACGGAAACCAGCCGTTGTAGCAGCCGATGAAAGCCGTGCTGAGCGGCACCAGCGAGCGATCGCGCGGCAGTATGCCCTGATACATGTACAGGTTGGTGCGCGCGTTCTCGATGAAGCCGCGATGGGTATGGATCACGCCCTTGGGAATTGAGGTGGTTCCGGACGAAAGCACAATGAGCGCGGGATCGTCCTCGGCCGGCGAAGCAAGCCGTACGTCCGGCGACGCGCTGCGCAGATCAGCCGGTATGGAGGCCGCGGGCCTCACATCGCCGCCCCGTTTCGGCGGCAATGCCGAGCAGGCTTCGACCAACGCGCGCAGGCCTGCATGAGCGGCAATGCCGTCGGCCAAAGCTTCCATGGACGCGTCGTAGACGAGAAGGCTTGCCTCCATCTTGCGGCAGATGGCGGCTAACGTCGAAGCGGACTCGCGCGTGTGCAGTGCCATCGGCAATGCGCCCATACGGACCGCCCCGAGCCACGCAACCATGTAGATCGCGCTCGGCACGCAAAGAAGTGCGAGCGGTTTTCCGGACTCGGCCCCAAGCGCTGCAAACAAGCCGGCCGCGCGCAGCGACAGCGCGTCAAGTTCGGCGTAAGTCAGCCGCGTTGCCGAATCCACCACCGCTTCCGCGCTGGCGCACCAGCGCGCGTTGCGTGCGAACGAATTAGGAATTGTGAGCGGCAGTCCGACGCTCATAACACGACATCCGGCATTCTTATTGAACCTTGAGGCCCATCTGACCGGCGATCAGATTGCGCTGTAATTCAGAAGTGCCGGCAGCGATGGTCGCTGCACGCGCGTCGCGGTAATGCCGTTGCATGTCGAACTCCATATTGTAACCGAAGCCGCCCATCACTTGCATGCCGACATTGGACGCTTTCACGTAAGCTTCGGCGGCAAGGAGCTTTGCCATCGTGATTTCCTTCAGCGCGTTCTCGTTGCGGCTTACGCGCCACGCGGCTTTCTGCGTCACCGCCCAGGCGGCTTCGATTTCAGCTTCCATGTTGGCGAGCATATGGGCGATCGCTTGGAAACTGCCGATCGGCCGACCGAACTGGTGCCGCTCCTTGGCGTAACCCACGGCGAGGTCAAGCGCGCCACGGGCGCTGCCGCAGTCGCAGGCCGCGGCGACCACGCGCTCGGCCTGCAGGCCGGAAAGGATACAATCCCAGCCCTTGTTCTCACCGCCGATTAGGCGGTCGGGCGGTATGCGCGTCTCATTGAAGTTCAGCTCAAAGGTGCCGACGGAACGGCGGCCGAGCATATCGAGCCGGCGGATTTCAAGACCCGGGGTGTTGTTATCGACCAGAAAAAGCGACATGCCCTGCCGATAATGTGTTTTGGCGTCGGTCTTCACGTAGACGTTGATGACGTTGTCCTTCGCGCCCGCGCCAGTGGCCCAAATTTTTTGACCTGAGATCACGTATTCATTGCCGTCGCGCCGCGCTTGCGTGCGCATGGCGCCAACGTCAGAACCGGCATCCGGCTCCGACATCGAGATCGACATCCGGATTTCGCCGGAAATGAGCTTCGGCAGCCAATAGCGCTTCTGCTCTTCCGAACCTTTGCGCGCGACGTTGAGAGCGCAAAAAGTGCTGCCGCCGAAGGCCATGGCGACGTCGGCACTGTAACGGCCGATCTCCTCGGCGACGATAGCGAGATCGAGCACGCTCCCGCCAAGACCGCCATATTCCTCCGCAAAGGGCAGTGCGAACACGCCGGCTTCCACCCACGCGTCGTAGAGTTCGTACGGATAAAGCCGCTCGCGGTCGAGCCGGCGCAGATAATCCGGCGTGGCCACCCGCTGCATCAACTTCCGCACGGTCTCCCAGAGCTGCTTCTGCTCGGACGAATATTCGAAATCCATGCATCCTCCTGCACGGCAGGCTTTCCGTGATGCGCTGCGACGCTAGCTGCGGCGCTATGCGATGCGCTATACGATGCTGCGCCCGGCTTGCCTAGCACTGGCCATGTCATCAGGAGGGAGGACATACGCGTGGCGACCATGCTTGCCGCCCGGCTTCACAAAGTTGGCGAGCCGATGAAACTCGAGCATGTCCCGGTGCCGGAGCCGCGTCCGACGGATGTTCTCGTCGCGGTGAAGGCCTGCGGCGTGGTGCCGAACCTTATCAACGTGCTCACCCATTGGCAGACCTGGTTTCCAGAGCTGCCGTTGCCGAAACTGCCGGCCATCTTCGGGCTCGACGTTGCCGGTGTGATCGCCGGCGTCGGCGATCAGGTGCAGAACTTTCGCAAAGGCGATCGGGTCTATGTCACACCGGGGCTGTTCTGCGGATCGTGTCCGGCGTGTCGTGCCGACGACACCATGAATTGCACCAACTATACCTTTCGTGGCTATTTCGGCTTCGGGCCGGATTCGCAGCGGCAGTTCGATGCTTATCCGTACGGGGGCATGTGCGAATACATCACTGCCCCGCAGCACAATCTCGTGCCAATTCCAGACAACGTTTCGTTCGAGGAGGCGGCGCGGTTCGGCTATATCGGTACCGCCTACGCTGCGCTCCGCAAGGCGCAGGCTGGTCCAGGCAAGACGATCTTCATCAATGGCCTCACCGGGACCCTCGGACTGGGCGCGACACTGACCGCGCTCGGCCGTGGCGTCACCCGCATTCTCGGCACCGCCCGCGATCGCAAACGTCTCGCCCGCGTCAAAGCGCTCGCCCCGGACCGGATCGAAGTGCTGGCGCAGGATGAAGGCCGTTCCGTCGCCGAGTGGGCTCGTTCGTTCAGCGGAGGCCATGGCGTTGACGCGACGATCGACTGTCTTGGCCCCGGCACGTCGGGTACGCTGCTCATGGACGCGATCTACGCGCTCCGCCGCGGCGGCAAGGCGATCAACATTGGAGGCGTTGGCGAAAAGACCGTGATGGACATCCACTGGATGATGGACAACCAGATCGAGTTCATTGGCAGCAACTGGTTCACCGTCGAAGATGGCGAGGCGCTTGCGGCCATGGCGGGAGCCGGCACGCTTGACCTCTCGATATTCGAGCATGTCCGCGTGCCGCTTTCAGACGTCAACCGCGCGCTCGACGGTTCACAGTTCCGGGACGGCGGTTTTACTAATCTGGTCATCGTGCCTTGAACGGCGCGACGAGGAGTAAGGAATGGCGGAGTTGCGTCGGCTGATTGTCACCGGTACCAACAAGGCGGGCAAATCCGTCGTGGTGGAAGAAGCCCACACGACGATGACCGGGCCGGGGAATTTTGATTTTTGGCAAACCAAGCCCGATCAATCGCCGCATGATCTCGGCTTTGGCCGCTCGCCGATGAAGTTTTTCCCGGCGCCGGGCGGTTCGATGTTTCGTCTGTTCACGATTCCGCCGACCGATCCGAACATGACACCGACAGATATCGCGAAACTGCAGGAGTGGTTCTTCAAGGAAGTCGGCGATCCGGGGGCGCGCGGCGATACCAGCCGCCATCCGATGATGCACAAGACGCCGACGGTCGATTACGTCGTGCTTTTGTCCGGCGAGATTTCGCTGGTGCTCGACGAAGGCGCTCCGGTCGAGCTCAAACCGTTTGACGCCGTCGTGCAGCGCGGCGTCGGTCATTCCTGGCTCAATACCGGACGAGAGCCTGCACTATTGGTAGCCGTCATGGTCGGCGGCAAATGAAGGAAAGCGATACCCGCGCCGCGGAAGAGTTTTTTCCTTCCGGCCACCAGCCGCCGTCGCGATATCAGAGGCTGCCGCAACACGAACGGATCGTCTGCGACAAGGATGTCGCGGTGGCGATGCGCGACGGCATCCGAGTCGTCGTCGATGTCTATCGGCCCGACGCGCCGGGCCGGTTTCCGGTGCTCTTTGCCTTCGGCGTTCATTCCAAGGAGCTGCAGGGAAACGAACTGCCGCAGAGTTTTCCGCCCCAACCTTCGTGGTCGACGCTGTGGCTTGGGCACGCTGAGGCCGGCGATACCGAGTTCTTTGTATCGCGCGGCTATGTGCATGTGATTGGCTCGCCGCGTGGTTACCTCAAATCGGGCGATGGCGGGTCGCGCGAATGGGACGGCTACGACGTTATCGAATGGATCGCGGAACAGCCGTGGTGCGACGGCAATATCGGGATGGTGGGCATCGGCGCGTTTGCTTCGGAGCAGTTTCATGCGGCGCGCCAGCAACCTCCGCTGCTGAAAGCGATCTTCCCTTACGATCCGCGCGGCGCTTACGGCAAATTTGGCGGCTTCCGCGAAGAATATCCGGGTGGAGTGCTGCACGCTTTCCGCTATCTGATGGATCACTTCTCGTCAGTCCACACGGCGCGTAGCGCGCCGGGCGAACTGCCGCCTGAAAAGGAGGGGAATTGGCGAGCGGCAATGGCAGATCCGGACATCCGCATGTACCCGCATTTGCACAACGTGGTCCTGCAGAAGGGCCAGCACATGCCGCGCATTTTTGACGTGCTGATCGACCCTTTCGATCGTGAAGAGACGATCGCCGAAGCGGAGGCGGAATTTCAGAGGATCAATGTGCCGACTTATACCGGCGCCGGCTGGTACGGCTACACCTACAAAACCCACCTTGCCGGTGCCCAAACCTATTTCAGCAAAATCCCGGCACAGAAGAAATTGGTGCTGACCGGCCCGGCTCATCCCGATCGGCCGTTGCGGGCGCTGCGCGCTGAAATGCTGCGCTGGTACGACCATTGGCTCAAAGGCATCGACAGCGGCGTGATGCAGGGGCCGCCGGTCACTTATTGGGTCATGGGTGCGAACCAATGGCGGCACGGCACCGATTGGCCGCTTCCGGAAACACAATGGACGAAGCTTTACCTGGCGAGCTGGGAACGGCTTGCGGCAGAGCCTTACCTGGGATCGAGCGTGGACGATTACGTTCCGCCGGATGTGTTCGCGCAGATGCCGCCGACGCAGACCAACCGGATCGCAAAGCTCCGCTTCCTCACTGACCCGCTGTCACGGGACACGCTCGTGGCCGGTCCGAGCGTGCTCAATCTGTTCGCCGCGATCGACCAGGACGACACCAACTGGATCGTAATCCTCAAGGATGTCGGCCCAGACCCGTCGGTGCGAACGGCCCGCGAAGGCGAAAGGGAAATCGCAACCGATCTGCCGGAGCGCGAGTTGACGCGTGGTTGGCTGAAGGCCTCGAACCGGGAGCTCGATCCGAAACGGTCGAAGCCATGGAAGCCCTGGCACAAGCTTACGCGGGAGGCGCGGCAAAAAGTGACGCCGGGGAAGATCGAGGAATACGCGATTGAAATCTTCGCAATGGCCAATCTGTTTCGCAAGGGCCACCGCATTTGCATCGAGATTACCAATCTCGATCTCTCGACCGGCGTTCTCGGCGCCACCAACGTCGAATACATCCCGTATCACGTCTGTTCGAGCCGCACGGTGGTGCACGGCATCTATCACGACGCCGCACACCCCTCGCACCTGTTGCTACCGATCATTCCGTTAGCCGAGTAAAGGCAAGCTCGCATGGACCTCAATCTCAGCCGCAAGCGAGTGTTGATCACGGGAGGATCGAAAGGCTTAGGCCTGGCGGTCGCGCACCGCTTCGCAGCAGAAGGTTGCGATCTTTATCTCGCCTCCCGCACTAAGGCCGTGCTCGAAGAAGCGGCTGATGCTGTCCGGCGACAACATCCGGTGAAGGTCAACGTGCTTGCCATCGATCTTGCGAAACTCGGTTTCGCGGCTCGGGTGGCGGAGGCGTGCGGAGATGTCGATATACTTGTCAACAATGCAGGTGACGTTCCGTCCGGCTCATTGGAAACGGTGGATGAGGAACGCTGGCGAGCAGGCTGGGATTCCAAAGTCTTCAACTACATCAATCTCAGTCGGGAATACTTTCGCCGCATGAAGGCGCGAGGCTCCGGGGTGATCGTCAATGTAACGGGTATTGCGGGTGATTTGCTGGATGCGAGCTATATCGCCGGCAGCGTCGGCAATGCCGCGATGGCCGCTTTCACAAAAGCGCTCGGCTCGACCAGCCACAAGTTTGGCGTGCGCGTCGTTGGCGTCAATCCCGGACCGTGCGCGACCGAACGTTTCGAGAAGCTCGCGCGCGCCAAAGCCCAAGAGCGATATGGCGATCCCGAGCGCTGGCGCGAGGGTATGAGCACACTGCCGTTCGGCCGTGCCGCTTCGCCCGATGAGATCGCCGCGGCCGTCGTCTTTCTCGCCTCGCCGCTATCCGCCTATACGACTGGCGCAATTCTCACGATTGATGGTGGATCAACCGGCGGACGGGAAATCGCGCGGTAAGGCGAGCGCTATGCCGATCATCGAGAGTCGTATAGATCCGAGCTCCGAAAGCTTTCGCGCCAATCGTGAGGGGATGTTGGCGCTGATCGGCGAATTCCGCGCCTTCGAGCAAAAGGTGCGGGATTTTTCCAATTCCAGACGCGAGCGCTTTCGTGCCCGCAAGCAATTGTTGCCGCGCGAGCGTGTCGCGCTGCTGATTGATCCCGGCGCGCCGTGGCTCGAACTGTCGACGCTCGCCGGCTTTCGCATGCACGACGATGACGGCGCCGAGGGCATCCAGGGGGGCGGAGGAATTTCCGGCATCGGCTACGTGTCCGGCATTCGCTGCATCGTTTCTGCCAACGACAGCGCGATCAAGGGCGGCACCTCGACGCCGATGGGGGTGAAGAAAAATCTCCGCATCCAACAGATCGCGTTAGAGAGCAAGCTGCCGATGGTGCGCCTTGTCGAATCCGGCGGCGCCAATCTCCTCTATCAGGCGGAGATGTTCGTCGAAGGCGGTCGTGGCTTCGCTAATCAGGCGCGGATGTCGGCTGCCGGCATACCGCAGGTCACGGTGGTGCACGGCTCGTCCACGGCAGGCGGCGCGTATTTGCCTGGCCTCTCGGATTACGTGGTTCTGGTGCGCGGCCGGGCGAAGGTGTTTCTCGCCGGCCCGCCGCTATTGCGCGCTGCGACTGGCGAAATTGCAACCGACGAAGAGCTCGGCGGCGCCGAGATGCACGCCACGGTCTCGGGCCTCGGCGAATATCTGGCTGAAGACGACGCCGAGGGCATCAAGATCGCGCGCGAGGTTATGGCTAAGCTGCCCTGGAATGAGCAACTTCCGCTGCGGCAGCAAAAACCCGTCAAGGAGCCACGCTACGCCGCGGACGAGCTCGCCGGTGTTGTCCCGACCGACTACCGGAAGCCTTACGATGTGCGCGAAATTATCGCTCGCGTCGTCGACGATTTAGATTTCCTTGATTTCAAGTCGCTTTATGGCGTGCACACGGTGTGCGGCCACGCTGAAATCGACGGCATCGCGATTGGGCTTATTGGCAATAACGGGCCGATCGACGCCGACGGTGCGAGCAAGGCGGCGCAGTTCATTCAGCTGTGCTGCCAGGCGAACATGCCGATTGTCTATCTGCAAAACACCACCGGCTATATGGTCGGGCGCGAGGCCGAGCAGGCCGGCATCATCAAACACGGCTCGAAAATGATTCAGGCCGTTGCCAATGCTACGGTGCCACAATTGACCATCCACGTCGGCGCGTCTTTCGGCGCTGGCAATTACGGCATGTGCGGACGGGCCTACGATCCACGCTTCATCTTCGCTTGGCCGAGCAACAAGATCGCGGTGATGGGCGGCGGGCAGGCCGCCAAGGTGATGTCAATCGTTACCGAAGAGAAACTCAAGCGCGAGGGAAAGCCGGTCGACAAAGCCAAACTCGATGCAATGGAAAAGGCGATCGTCAATCGCATGGAAGACGAATCAACCGCGCTTTACGCTACAGCTCGGTTGTGGGACGACGGTTTGATTGATCCCCGCGACACCCGCAAGGTGCTAGGCTTCTGCCTGTCGATCTGCCGTGAAGCAGACCTCCGCCCGCTTAAATCCAACACGTTCGGCGTCGGGCGCATGTAACGGGAAGGAAACGTCATGCTGTTCACGCCCGAGCACGAGGAGTTGCGGCGGAGCCTGCAGAAATTCATCGCTGCAGAGGTTAACCCGCACGTCGATGAATGGGAGGAAGCCGGCATCTTTCCCGCCCACGATTTGTTCAAAAAAATGGGCGATCTTGGTTTTCTCGGCCTCAACAAGCCGGAGGCCTACGGCGGGCAGGGGCTCGACTATTCCTACGCCATGGTGATGGCCGAAGAGCTTGGCAACATCGCTTGCGGCAGCGTGCCGATGGCGATCGGTGTGCAGACTGATATGGCGACGCCCGCGCTCGCGCGGTTTGGCTCGGATGAAATAAAGCGCCAGTTTCTGGCGCCATCGATCGCCGGCGATTTTGTCGCCTGCCTCGGCGTATCGGAAGTCGGCGCCGGATCTGACGTCGCGTCCATCAAGACCACCGCGCGCAAGGACGGCGGCGATTACGTCATCAACGGCGGCAAGATGTGGACCACGAACGGCACCCAGGCCGACTGGATGTGTCTTCTTGCCAACACGTCGGACGGCGCGGCGCACAAGAACAAATCGCTGATCTGCCTGCCGATGAAGACCAAAGGTGTTCAGATCGCCCGCAAGCTCGACAAGATGGGCATGCGGTCTTCCGACACCGCGCAGATTTTTTTCGATGATGTACGGGTCCCGCAGCGTTATCTGATCGGCGAAGAAGGCAAGGGCTTCACTTATCAGATGATGCAATTCCAGGAAGAGCGACTATGGGCCGCCGCCGCCAATCTGAAATCGATGGAGCGGCTGATCCAGGAAACGATCGACTACACGCGCAACCGAAAAGCCTTCGGCAAGTCGATCCTGGACAATCAGGTGGTGCATTTCCGGCTGGCCGAGCTCGCCACCGAAATCGAGCTCCTGCGCGCGCTCGTCTATCGCGCCTGCGAACTTTATCTCGCCGGCACCGACGTTACGCGGCTCGCCTCCATGACCAAGCTCAAGGCCGGACGGTTGCGCCGCGAGGTTGCCGATTCTTGTCTGCAATATTGGGGCGGCATGGGTTTCATGAACGAGACGCCGGTCAGCCGGGCATACCGCGACGGCCGTCTTGGTTCGATCGGCGGCGGCGCCGACGAGATCATGCTGACAATCATCTGCAAGCTGATGGGAACGCTGCCGGGAACGTCGAACGCGCCGCAGCAAAAGGCCGGTCATGCCTGATCTGCCGCAGACTTCGCATATCCGGCTCGACCTGCGCGGTCCGGTGCTGCACTTGTGGCTCGATCGGCCGGACATGCGCAATGCGCTCAGCCAGCAGATGGTGCGGGAGATCGCCGCGACGTTCGCAGCGATTGCCGCTGATCGCTCGGTGCGTGTCGTCGTTCTGCGCGGCTCAGGCGGCACGTTTTGCGCCGGCGGCGACATTAAGAGCATGTCGGCCGCGCAGGAGGCGCCACCAGCCGGCGCAGTTGACGAACTCAAGGAAAACAACCGGCGCTTCGGCGCCATGCTCGAAGCGGTGAACGCCGCGCCGCAGGTGGTGATCGCGGCCGTCGAAGGCTTCGCGATGGGCGGGGGCTTCGGTTTGGCTTGCGTCGCTGACATCACCATTGCCACCGCTGATGCACGCTTCGCCATGAGTGAGGTGATGATCGGCGTGGTCGCGGCCGCAATCTCGCCGTTCGTGGTGCAACGCATTGGGCTTACCGCTGCCCGGCGCCTGGCCGTAACTGGCCTGCGCGTTGAAGGGGCGCAGGCCGTGGAGGTCGGCATCGCGCATCTAGCGGTCGCCGATGCCGCCACACTCGACGCTGCCGTGCGCGACGCTTGCAACCAGGTGCTCAAATGCGGTCCCGCCGCGATCGCCGCCAGCAAAGGGCTGATGCTGCGCGCGGCCGGCCCGGATGCAATGCCGGAATTGCTTGCCGCCGCTGCTGATGCATTCGCGGCGGCGGTTCGCAGTTCCGAGGGCCGTGAAGGCACCAAGGCGTTCGTCGAGAAGCGAAAGCCAGCCTGGGTCGCGCAGGTCGAGTGACCGATGAGCACCCTCCGAGCACAGGCCGGCTTGCCAAGTAGCTCCCGATGATGACCGGATTCAGCAAAATCCTGATCGCCAATCGCGGCGAGATCGCCTGCCGGATCATGCGCACGGCCAAGGCTCTCGGGTACCGCACTGTCGCGGTTTTTAGCGATGCCGACGCCGACGCACTGCATGTGCGTCAAGCCGATGAAGCGGTTCGCCTCGGGCCACCGCCGGTCCAGGACAGCTATCTCAATATCCAGGCGATTCTAAACGCCGCGAAAGTGGCGGGCGCTGACACAATTCATCCCGGCTACGGTTTTCTTTCTGAGAACGCCGCGTTTGCGAAGGCCTGCGTGCAAGCCGGTCTCGTGTTCATCGGCCCGCCTGCCGCGGCGATCGACGCCATGGGCAACAAGGCGCGCGCCAAAACTTTAGTGGAATCTGCCGGCGTTCCCTGCGTGCCGGGATATCAGGGTTCTGATCAGTTCGACGAGAAGCTCACGGCAGAAGCAGCGCGCATGGGATTTCCGCTCATGGTCAAGGCCGCCGCGGGCGGCGGCGGCCGCGGGATGCGGCTCGTGACTGCTCCTGAGGAACTCGCAAACGCACTGGCTCGCGCGCGTTCCGAAGCGGCGCGCGCGTTCGGCTCGGACCAACTGATCCTCGAACGGGCAATAGCGGATGCCCGGCACGTCGAAATACAGGTGTTTGCCGATCAGCATGACAATGTCATCCATCTCGGCGAGCGCGATTGCTCGATCCAACGCCGCCATCAAAAAGTGATCGAGGAAGCACCGTCGCCGGTCGTGTCGGCAGAACTCAGAGCAAAGATGGGCGACGCCGCAATCACCGCCGCCCGCGCCGTCGGCTACGTTAACGCAGGCACCGTCGAGTTTTTGCTCGATCCGCGTGGGCAATTCTACTTTCTCGAAATGAACACGCGGCTGCAGGTGGAGCATCCGGTGACCGAGGCGGTTACCGGGCTGGATTTGGTCGAGTGGCAGCTGCGCGTCGCGGCCGGCGAGCGGCTGCCGCTTCGACAGCAGCAGGTTGAGTTTACCGGTCACGCTATTGAGGCGCGCCTTTACGCCGAAGACCCTTGTGAAAATTTCCTGCCGCAGAGCGGGACCCTGGTCGATTGGCGTCCGGCATTGAGAGCAGGCGTGCGTGTCGACCATGGGGTCGCCGCGGGCCAAAAGGTGACCTCGTTCTACGATCCCCTGCTCGCAAAAGTGATCGCACATGGTGCGACACGGGAAGAAGCACGGCGGCGGCTCGTTTTGGCGCTCGAAGACACGGTTGCGCTCGGCCTGACCACCAACCGCACTTTCCTTGCCGCGGTGTTACGGCACCCAGCTTTTATAGCTGGCGAGACTACTACGGGTTTTCTCGACCAACATTTCTCAGCGGGCAGTGACGCCATGCGGCGTCGGCAGCCGGACCTGCGCACGCTCGCAATATCGGCTGTGCTCTTATTCGAGGCGCGCGCCAGCGGGGCTGAAAACGCGCATGAGGTTCAAAGCTGGTCGTCGACCGGCATCGCTGCCTGGCCGCTGCGGCTCACGCTGGGCGACAGACATCATCCCGTCACCATCATGGCCGTCGGAGCCGGTCATTATTCGGTCGTTCTCGGCAAGGATGCGGTCGAGGTTTTGATCAAGGAACGCATCGTGGGCGCCGTTTCCTTTGCCGCAATGGGCTTACAACAGACCGCGCGCTTTGCCTTTGCCGAGGGCGAACTACATCTCGATCTTAACGGTCTCTCCGTCGTTGTGCGCGAGACCATTCTTGAAGCGGGCCGGACCGAGCGCGGGGACGGCTCTTCGCGCCTCGTCGCGCCGATGAACGGTGTTATTGTCGGTCTCCACGCCAAGGCGGGTGATCACGTCACGAAAGGGCAGCGGATTGTCGTACTCGAAGCGATGAAGATGCAGCACGAGATTTGTGCGGAACGCGACGGTACGATCGACCAGATCCTTATCAAACCAGGCGATCAAGTCGCGACCCGCCAGCTTCTTGTTGAGCTGGCGTCCGCGGTTTCCGCTGCGAAAGATCGGTCTGAGGCGACGGCATGAACGACAAAGTTGTGATCACGTGCGCGCTGACCGGTGTGCTCACCGATCCGAAGCAGCATCCGGTCCCGGTCACTCCGACCGAGATGGCGCGCGAGGCGCGAGCGGCGTTCGATGCTGGCGCTGCTGTCATGCACGTACACTTCCGCCAGCAGGCGCCTGGGAAGGGTCACCTGCCGTCGTGGGACCCGGCTCTTGCGGCGACCATCATGCAGGCGATCCGCGACGCGTGTCCGACTGTGATTCTCAACGAGTTCGACGGGCACGGTCGGACCGGACATTTCCGGCCCGATCGCCTGCCTGCGCGCGGTCGAGCCCGAGATAGCGGCGTGTAATGCCGGTTCGCTGAATTATCTGAAAGTGCGTTCCGACGGCTCGTGGGCGTGGCCGCCGCACCTGTTCGACAATCCAGTCGAAAAGGTCAAAGCCTATCTCGATGTTATGCGAGAGACGCGCACCCAGCCGGAATTCGAATGCTTCGACGTCGGCATCGTGCGCTGCGTCGCCATGTATGCAAAGAACGGTATGTTCAGCGGCCGCCCCAAATATAATTTCGTCATGGGCGTGGAATCCGGCATGCCGGCCGACCCTGACCTGCTGCCTATCCTCAAGAAGCTCACCGCGGCAGATGCACCGTGGCAGGTCACCGCCGTCGGCCGCGGGAATATCTGGCCGTTGCATCGGCGTGCCGCCGAGCTTGGCGGTCACTTGCGGACTGGCCTCGAAGACACCTTCTACTTGCCAGACGGCAGCAAGGTCGGCTCCAACGGGACGCTGGTGGAAATGCTGGCCCGCTATGCGCGGGAAGCGGGCCGTGCTGTTGCAAGCCCGGCCGAAGCCCGCAGCCTCATGGGTCTTGCAGCAATCTGATGGCCTGAACAGATACCGGCTCATCGGAACGCTGGCATCACCTCTTTCGCGAACAAGTCGACCGAACGTGATGCCGCTTCGTAGGGCAAGGACCCGAAGATCATGTCGCTGACGAAATAGTTGATGCCGGTCTGTTCAACGGTATCCGTGATGTAGCGGCGCACAGTTTCGGGTGATCCGGCGACGCCCATTTGCATGGCTTCAAGGGCTTCGAATTCGTCCGGATAGACCATGCCGATAGGGAAGGGGATGCCGCCCCATTCCCAGAGAAAGGCCATATGGTGCCGCCACCGCCGATAGGCGCCACGAATAAGGTCGCGCGCTTTGGCGTCGTTCTCCGCCACCACGACGTGGCGGAAAACGCCGAGCAGCGGAATGTCGGCGGCATTATTTCCCTCTGCTTGCCAGGCGGCACGATAGGCCTCGGTGAGCACCTTGACGCCGGCGTTCGGGATCAGCGTCACCATGTTGCCTTTTAATCGGGCGGCGTCGGCCGCACGGCCAGGCTCAATGGGCGCAAACCAGAGCGGGGGAATCGGCTGCTGCAACGGCCGCGCGGCAATGCGGACGTTCTTAAAGCGATAGAATTTTCCTTCGTGGTCGAGAATATCCGAGGTGAGCGCCTTGAGAATAACTTCGGTGGCTTCGCGGTTCATCGCCGGTGCAGACTCGGGATCGACATCGAAGGTGGCGATTTCGATCGGTGAGGCGCCGCGCCCCAGTCCCAGTTCCAGCCGCCCGTGGCTCATGTGATCGAGCATGACGACTTCTTCGGCTATTCGCAGCGGATGGTACATCGGCGTGACATAGAGCAACGGGCCGAAGCGAAGCCGCTCGCTCCGTTGCGCTACCGCGGCGAGGAACACACTTGGCGAAGGCGCCATGCCAAGCGGCGTCGAGTGATGTTCGGCGATGTGATAGGAGCGAAAGCCCACACGGTCGTATTGCTCGATGAGTTTGAGGCGAGTCGCAAACAAATCCGCCAGCGGTATGCCGTTATCGTCGAGATGATCGAAGATGCCGAACTGCAGCGTCAAAAAAGCCTCCCAAACGTGCTCTTATTAATTGTGCGCGACGCAATCGACTGATCGGGGGCTAATGGACTTGCCGCTCCTGGGCCGCCCAGAACGGTTTACGTAACTCGCGTTTGAGGATCTTGCCGGTTGGCGTTCGCGGCAGCGTGTCGACGAAGTCGATCGAGCGCGGCACCTTGTAAGCGGCGATGCGCTCGCGAGCGAACGCGATCAATTCCTCAGGCGTGATCTGAGTGGTCGGCTTTTTGACGACGATTGCTTTGACCGCTTCACCCCATTTGTCGTCGGGAACACCGATCACCGCCACGTCGGCGATCGCGGGGTGCCCGAACAGGGCGCTTTCAACCTCGGCGGGGTAAATGTTTTCACCGCCCGAAATGATCATGTCCTTCACCCGGTCGTAAATGTAGATGTAGCCGTCTTCATCGAGGTACCCGGCATCGCCCGTATAAAACCAGTCTTGTCGTATCGCGCGCCGGGTCGCCTCCGGTTGATTCCAGTAGCCAAGCATATTTTGCGGTGAGCGGGTGATGATCTCGCCGACTTCGCCGGTGGCGACTTCTTTGCCGGCGGCGTTAACGACGCGTATCTCGATGCCGTTCATCGCCTTACCGCATGATTTGAGCCGGTCCGCCGCCTTCTCGTCGTGATCCTCGGGCGGCAGGTAGGTGATGGCGCCGGTCGTCTCGGTTAATCCGTAAACCTGCGCCAAGCCGCATCCGAACACCTTGAGCGCATTGCGCATCAACTCAACCGGCGCGGGCGAGGCGCCGTAGACGATCAATTCAAGCGACGAGAAATCCGTGCTCTGGCACTGCGGATGCTGCAACAGGAAGAGCAGCAGCGCCGGCACCATGAACGTCTTGGTGATACGGTATTCCGGGATCAGGCGCAGAATGGCGCCCGGATCGGCGTCCCGCATCAGTACTGTATCGACGCCGGCGTAGAAGCCGATCAATGCCCATCCGCTGCCGCCGATGTGAAATAACGGCATGCAAACAAGGTTGACGTCCTTCTCGTGCCACGTGCCCAAGTGCCGGAGCCCGCCTTGCGCCAACGGGACAAGATTGGCGTGGCTGAGCTGCGCTCCCTTTGGATGGCCGGTTGTGCCGCTGGTATACATCTGAATGGCGCAATGCTCCTGCGCGATCGGAAGGGCCGGATCGCGCGATAACTGCGCCGACAGCCAAGTCGAATAATCGGACCAGGAACTGTGCCCGCCGTCGAGCGCGATGATGCGGCGAACCGATTTCATGTCATGCGCCACCTTCTCGGCGAGCGGATAAAAATCGGCGCCGACGAACAATAGCTCAGCGCGGGCATCGGCGACGACGTAAGCCACTTCGGGCGGCGCCAGCCGGAAGTTGACCGGGACTAAAACGACGTCGGCCTTGGCGCCCCCGAACCATAGCTCGAAAAAGGTCGGCACATTCTTGGATAAAATCGCAATGCGTGCTTGTGGGCGCACGCCTTCGGCTATCAAGCCGTTGGCGACCTGATTGGCCCGGCGATCGAGCTCACCAAAGTTGATGCGCCGTCCCTCAAAATGGATCGCCACGCGGTCGGGTCGATTCTTGGCGTGATGGCGCGTGATATCGCCGACGGTTTGAATATCCGCAGCGCCATCGACCAGCAGCATGGCGATCCTCCCCACTTTTGGTTTGCTTTTTGCGGCGATGCTTTGCATCGCTGTTATCTTCGAATGGTAGGCAGTTTCAGAACTCACTGGAAGCCCGAAAAAGGCCGCCTTTCGGCGAGCATCGCGCAAGGCTGTCCGGCAGCCATTCTGCCGGAGCCTTCATTTTTTATCGATGCGCGCTGCGGTCATTTGCGCTTCCGTCAGTCCATCAACCGCGATCCGCAATTCGAGATCAGGCCGCAGCTGCTTGAAATCCAACACCGCCGGGTAAGGCATCAACAGCCACGCCGGCGGCGTTAACGCCGCCATGCCGCGGAGGTCGAGACACTGCAGCGGGACGTGCACATAAAAGAATAAATTGGTGTCGAGACGCAAACAATAGGCTGGCGCAGGCGCTACGGCTAACGCTCGTTCGATCGTCTGACCCGCAATTCGCGTCTCACCGAAACGATCGGCGAACAACGGCATGATCACGACGACCAGAACGATCTGATAGATCATGAGCAGGCACAGCATCGTACCGGTGACACGCTTGACGATCGCGTAACGGGATTTCTCCACCGCGTCCCAGGCCATGCCGGCGAGCACCGCGACCGATGGCGCGATCGGCATGGCATAGCGCGTGTTGACGCCGGGCCAAAGCATGAGGATTGCCGTGCAAATACCGGAATAGAGTATCATCGGCGCGACTACGGCGGGGACGGCCGACACGTTTTGTACTCTTCGCCAAGGCCAAGGAACAAAAGGCAGCATCAGCGAAGCGGGCAGCAACTCCAAAAACAGGCTGCCGATGTTGTGTGTATTTCTCCAGGCATAATCGAGAAGTGCGGGGTGGTACTGCAATCTGGCGTACGACAGCCATGTCCCTTCGTCGCCAGGCCGATAGACGGCGGCACCCCAGGCGATGGTCGCCGCTGCCGGCAACATCATGCACACGATGAATCCCGGCAGATCGCGCCAGCAGCGCTCGATGAGGAGATAGGCCGCGACGCCCAAGGCAAAGAACGCCGCCGGCTGCGGACCCTTGGCCAGGGCGAGAGCGGCAAGGAGAACGCCGCAGCCGATCCAGCGCGGCAATCTCACGCGGCCCGCGGCTACGCCGTCCCACCACAACAGCAAAGCCGCGAACGACAACACCGTGATCACGGTATCGGGTTCGGCGATAGTCAATTTCTGTAGCAGCAGCGGACAGAATACGAAGGAAAGCCCGGCAAACAGCGAAGCGGGCAGACTCGCGTAGCGGCGCGTTACGCGCTGTACCAAGAGCGCGGTGATCAGGACCGAAACCATCGCAGGCAGCCGAGCCGACCATTCGTTGACGCCGCCCGTAAGCAGAGCGAATCCGGCGATCAACCACGCCAGCAATGACGGTTTTTCGTGCCAAGGAACCCCGTAGACGAAGGGCTGGAGAAAATGCCCGTGCGCGAGAACATCGCGGGCGATCTCGGCGTTGGTGCCCTCTTCGTAGATGAAGGAACGCACTGTCAGATTGGGCAATACTGCACAAGCCCAAAGCAGAATGATCAGAATAGGTACCGCGCCGGGCCGACGAAGAAATCGCTCTAGCCGTTCGACCGCTTCGCTGACCGATCGATCAAAGCCCTTGAGAATTTCACTGACTGCCATGCCGATCTGCCAATGACAAAAACTGACCCAGCTCTCGCGGTCGCGGCGGCCGATGCAACGGATGTCAATTGAGTTGATAGACCCTGGCCGCAGTATCGTGTAAAGCAGAGCGACACACCGCTTCCCCGAGTGGCTCGAGCGCGGCTCGAAAAGCCGCGATCAGATCGGAATATCCGGTCCACAATTTTTCGACCGGAAAATTCGATCCGAACAAGCAGCGGTCGGCGCCGAATATCTCGATTGTTTCTTTTACGACAGCGGCAATATGGCCGGGATCGTTGTTGTGGATGAACGTGCCGAGGGCGGAAAGCTTGGAAACCATGTTGGGATGCGAAGCAAGGACGCGCATTCCTTTTCGCCACCGCGCCCACCCCTCCAGCGAAAGGTCTTCCAACATACCGGCATGCTGAAGGATGAAGGTGACCTTTGGAGCACTGGCGGCAAGCTCCGCCGCACCTTCCATCTGACCTGCGAAAACCTGGAGATCGAAGGACCAGCCGTAATCGGCAAGATGACCGACGTTTTTTTGCAACTTCGGATCGCGTGCCAGGTCCGGGCCGGCGGCAAAACGATACTGCGGATTTTCGTGCCATTGCAGCTGCATCCGCAGACCGCGCATGCCGCGATATTTGATAAGGCGGTCAAGCTGCGGACGGACGTCGTCGGCGAGGAAATCGGCATAGCCAACGATCCCTTGTGGAAAGCCGGTCTCGTCGGCCGCCTGCTGTACGTAGGCGACTTCGTCCTCGAACCGGTCCTTTGCCCAATTCGCCTGAACGTAAACCGATTGGGTCACACCGGTACTGGCGAGGTCGGACAAGAATTCGCCGATCGGATAGTCACGCCGGATCGCCTCGTATGGCCCAAAGATGCGCGGCTGCATCGGGCCGTCGAGCCACGGTAAGTCGCGACGGCGCCAAATGTGATGATGTGCGTCAATGATTTCGGCCATGCCGTCCCTCGATTTTGAATGGATTTTTCATAGCCGTTTGCAAGGCTGTTAGCCAAGCCATCACTGGCGACAGCCGCAAAGAGTTCGCATATCTAGGGCGCACACAGGGTAGGCCGCCCGGGCTTTTGGACTTCATCCGCTTCCGGGCCGGCGATACAGTGAAACAGAACGGTTAATCCTCGGCCCCCGCCGAACCGGACGGAGAAAGCTATGCGTATTGTTTGCATTGGCGGCGGCCCGGCGGGGCTCTACTTCGGTCTTCTGATGAAGAAGGAGAACCCGGCCCATCAGGTAACGGTTGTGGAGCGCAACCAGCCCTATGACACGTTCGGCTGGGGCGTGGTGTTCTCGGACGCGACCATGGAAAACATGCGCGCTTGGGACGCCGAGACCGCGAACGCCGTCGAGACCGCGTTCAATCACTGGGATGACATCGAGGTTCTGATCAAGGGCCGGCGGATGCGGACCACCGGTCACGGCTTCGTCGGTATCGGCCGCAAGAAGCTCCTCAACATCCTGCAAGCGCGTTGCGAGGAACTGGGCGTCGAACTTGTCTTCGAGCGTGAGGTCGATTCCGACCTCGAATTTCCAGATGCCGACCTCATTATTGCCTCGGATGGCATCAATTCCAAGATTCGGAATCGCTACCAGGCCGAGTTCAAGCCAGACATGGTTATCCGGCCGAACCGCTTTGTTTGGCTCGGCACCAACAAGCTCTACGATGCATTTACCTTCGACTTTCGCCGCACCGAGCACGGCTGGTTCCAGGCCCACATCTACAGATTCGACGACACGACTTCGACGTTCATTGTCGAAACGACGGAAGACATATTCAAAGCGCAGGGCCTCGATCAGGCTGATGAGGCGCGATCGGTCGCGTTTTGCGAAGAGTTATTCAGCGAGGTGCTCGACGGCGGCAAGCTGATGAGCAATGCCCGCCACCTGCGCGGCTCGGCGTGGCTCAATTTTGGCCGGCTGACGTGCGGCAGGTGGAGCCACTTCAACGGGCAGAGCCATGTCGTGCTCATGGGTGACGCCGCCCATACCGCGCATTTCGCCATTGGCTCGGGGACCAAGCTCGCGCTCGAGGACGCCATCGAGCTCACCAAGCAATTCCGGGCGCTCGGCGGCACTCCGGACAAAATTCCCGCAGTGCTCGCCGCGTACGAAGAGGTGCGCGCCGTCGACGTGGCGCGCATTCAGAACGCGGCGCGCAACGCGATGGAATGGTTCGAAGTCGTCGGCAGCCGCTACGCCGATACGCTTGAGCCCGAGCAGTTCATGTATTCACTGCTGACGCGGTCGCAGCGTATCAGTCACGAAAACCTGCGGCTGCGCGACAAGAAGTGGCTGGAAGATTACGAACGCTGGTTTGCGGCGCGCGCCGGCATCAACATCGATCCCGACGGACCGCCGGTGCCGCCGATGTTCACGCCGTATCGGGTGCGCGGGCTCACGCTGGCAAACCGCATCGTGATGTCGCCGATGGCCATGTATTCGGCCAACGACGGCGTTCCTAATGACTTCCATCTCGTGCATTTTGGCAGTCGCGCCCTTGGCGGGGCCGGCCTTCTGTTCGGTGAGATGACTTGCGTTTCGCCGGACGCGCGCATCACACCGGGCTGCCTCGGCTTGTGGAATGACGAGCAGACGGCGGCGTGGAAGCGCATTGTTGATTTCGTCCATACGACGACGTCGGCAAAATTCGGCCTGCAACTCGGCCATGCCGGCCGCAAAGGTTCGACGCGGCTCGCCTGGGAGGGGATCGACCAACCGCTCGACGACGGCAACTGGCCGCTGATTTCGGCCTCAGCCCTGCCTTACATGACGACCAGCCAGGTGCCGCGCGCCATGACCAAAACCGACATGGACCGGGTGAAGGCGGACTTTGTAGCCGCCACCAAGCGCGCAATCGAAGCCGGGTTCGATATTCTCGAACTGCACTGCGCTCACGGCTATCTGCTGTCGTGTTTTCTTTCGCCGCTGACCAATCGCCGGACCGACGAATACGGCGGATCGCATGAAAATAATGCCCGATATCCGCTGGAGGTTTTCCGCGCCGTCCGTGAGATATGGCCACAAGACAAGCCGATTTCGGTTCGGCTGTCGTGTCATGATTGGACCGAGGGCGGCAATACGCCCGCCGATGCCGCTATCTACGCCAAAATGTTCAAGCAAGCCGGCGCGGATCTTGTTGATTGCTCTTCGGGGCAAGTTTCCAAGGAGGAGAAGCCGGTTTATGGGCGTCTCTTCCAGACCCCGTTTGCGGACAAGCTCCGCAATGAAGTTGGCATTGCGACAGTGGCGGTCGGTGCGATTTCGGAAGCCGATCACGCGAATTCAATCATCGCGGCAGGCCGCGCCGACCTTTGCGCCATCGCGCGGCCGCATCTCGCCGACACCGCCTGGACACTACACGAAGCGGCCAAGATCGGCCTGAAATCGGTCGCCTGGCCGAAGCAATATCATTCGGCCAAGCTGCAATATGAAACCAATCTTGCCCGCGCCGCTGCCGGTCCCCGGCCGAGTTGAGGCTTGTAAGACGTGACCACGCAGACGCTCGATAACCGGCACGTGCTTGTCACCGGCGCGGGTACCGGAATAGGTGCTGCGATCGGAAGCGCTTGCGTTAGCGCCGGTGCGCGCGTCACTCTCGCCGGTCGACGCCGCGATCCGCTCTTTGCGCTGCAAGCTAAACTCGGCGATCACGCTCACGCAATTGCGGATTTCGACGTGACCAACGAAGAGAAAGTCCGCATGGGCGTCGCGGCTGCACGTGCCGCATTCGGACCGGTTGATATTCTGGTCAACAATGCGGGAGAGGCGCCGAGCGCACCATTTGCGAAAACCAACTTGGCGACGTGGAACAGTGTGCTCGCGGTCAACCTCACCGGCACCTTTCTCGTGACCAGGGAAGTTGTGCCCGACATGATCGCCAAACGCGCTGGGCGTGTGATCAACATCGCGTCGACCGCCGGACTTGTTGGCTATGCGTATGTGTCTGCCTACGTGTCTGCCAAACACGGTGTGGTCGGGCTTACGCGCAGCCTCGCGCTCGAATTTGCCCGCGCGGGCATCACTGTCAACGCGGTGTGTCCGGGATATGTCGACACGCCGCTGCTCGATCGCGCCGTCGACAATATTGTTGCCAAGACGAAGCGCGGCCGCGAGGAAACGCGCGCCACGCTCGCGTCTTCGAACCCGCAGGGCCGCCTTGTGACGCCGGATGAGGTGGCCAATGCCGTCCTCTGGCTTGCCTCAGCCTCTGCAAGTTCCATCAACGGTCAAGCCATTGCCATTGCGGGCGGAGAAGTCATGGTCGGCTGATCCTAATCGGCTCCAACTTTAGTCGATTGCGTCCATGCATTTGGGCTACTTGAAGCCTATAAATTTGAACCTTAAAATGATTTCCACCGGGAAAAGGTTGCGACTCGACGGCGCAATGCTATCCAACTGACACAAGAGGCATCGCGTGCAGGAAACGACAAGCGTCCCATTAGACGCTGAAACCAAGGTCGCCGAACGCCCCGGTGACCATGAGAGCGAACTACGCCTCTGGCTGCGATTGCTGACCTGCACAACGTTGATCGAAGGCGAGGTTCGCCGCCGGCTCCGCCAGGAATTCGACGTGACCTTGCCGAGATTCGATTTAATGGCGCAGCTCGACAAAGCGCCCGGCGGCATGACGCTTGGCGAGTTGTCACAGCGCATGATGGTTTCCAACGGCAATGTCACCGGGCTTTCAGAGCGGCTGGTAGCGCTGGGCTTGCTTGATCGTCGCCAGTCCCGGAGCGACCGGAGAGCGCAGATCGTGAGCCTCACCTCCGAAGGCCGCCGCGTGTTCCGCGCCATGGCGCGCGCTCATGAGGGCTGGATCGCTGAAATATTTGCCGATCTTGCGCCGGCCGACATCGAAACCCTGATGCGGCTTCTGGCCAGAACGAAAACATCCGCCCGCGCTGCGATAGCCGGAGAACGGCAGCGATGAACGCCACCAATCCCGTAACTCTCCCGTTGAGCAGTTACGCCGCGCAGCACGTACAGCTGGCGGTCTCCAATGCTGTCGTAACGCTCACGCTCAATCGGCCGGAACGGAAAAATCCGCTGACGTTCGAGAGCTACGCGGAGCTTGCAAACATTTTTCGCGCGGCGGCCCGAGATAAAGGCATCAAGGCGATCGTCATCACCGGGGCAGGGGGCAATTTCTGTTCCGGCGGTGATGTGTTTGAAATTATCAAACCGCTCACCGAGATGGGTACGAGCGAGCTCCTCGATTTCACCCGTATGACCGGCGAGCTCGTCAAAGCAATGCGCGCCGCCCCGCAGCCGATCGTTGCCGCGATTGACGGCGTTTGCGCCGGCGCCGGCGCGATCATCGCCATGGCTTCCGACATTCGCATCGGCACGGCGAACGCCAAAGTCGCGTTTCTGTTCAACCGCGTCGGTCTTGGCGGCTGCGATATGGGAGCTTGCGCCATCCTGCCGCGCATCATCGGCCAGGGCCGCGCGGCGGAGCTGCTGTTCACCGGCCGCACACTGGCCGGCGAGGATGCCGAACGGTGGGGCTTTTTTAACCGGCTTGCCAGCTCCCCCAACGTCCTCGCCGAGGCTAATGCGCTGGCGTCCGAACTTGCCGCCGGACCGACTTTCGGCAATGCCATGACCAAACGCATGCTGGAAATGGAATGGGCGATGTCGGTTGAAACCGCGATTGAAGCCGAAGCCGTAGCCCAGGCGTTGTGCATGGAGACCGAGGACTTCGTGCGCGCCTACCGCGCGTTCGCGGATAAGCGCAAGCCGGTGTTTGAAGGGAACTGAATTTGCCGGGTCACTCGCACTCAGAACGAGGATGAAGCACCATGATCCGCTCGGCACATGTCGACACCTTCCCGCGCGATCATTTGCCGGCACCTGAGCAATGGCCGGACTTCTTGTTTAACGTGCCCGAGGTTCACTATCCGGACCGGTTGAATTGCGTCAGCGCTTTCGTCGATGACTTGATCGCCGCAGGTCACGGCGATCGCGAATGCCTGATTTCGCCGGCAGAAAGGCTGTCCTATGCCGGCCTCGCCGAGCGTGTGAACCGCATCGCCAACGTCTTGACGCGCGACCTCGGCGTGGTCCCTGGAAATCGGGTGCTGCTGCGTGGACCGAACAGCCCGATGATGGTGGCGGCCTATTTCGCGGTCATCAAAGCGGGTGGCGTCGTGGTGGCGACCATGCCGCTTTTGCGCGCCAAGGAGATTGCGTTTCCCATCGCCAAAGCCGAAATCCGGCTGGCTCTTTGCGACGTGCGGCTTGCCGACGAAATGGAAAAGACGCGACCGCTCGCACCTGTGCTGGAGCGGGTCGTATATTGGGGCAGCGGCACAACTGACAGCCTCGAAACCTTGATGGCGAAGCCGGGTTACGAGCAATTTCAGGCGTGTGATACGGCGAGCGACGACGTGTGCCTGATAGCGTTCACTTCGGGCACGACCGGTGTGCCCAAGGGGACTATGCATTTCCACCGCGACATGCTGGCGATTTGCGACACCTTCGGCAAATACGTGCTGCGGGCGAATCGCGACGATCGCTTCATCGGGTCGCCGCCAATCGCCTTTACCTTTGGGCTGGGCGGTCTCGTGCTGTTTCCATTGCGCGTCGGCGCCGCTGCTATCCTTTTGGAAAAAGCGTCGCCGGACGAACTCCTCCCTGCTTTCGCGAAATTGCGCGCAACGGTCTGCTTCACGGCTCCAACGGCTTATCGCTACATGCTCGGCAAGTTATCGGGCTACGATCTCTCGTCGCTGCGCAAATGCGTCTCGGCCGGCGAGACCTTACCTGCTGCCACATTCGAGGCATGGCTGGCGGCAACCGGGATTCGAATTATCGACGGCCTCGGCTCGACCGAAATGCTGCACGTGTTCGTCGGTTCGCGGGAAGAGGAAATGCGAGCCGGCGCGACCGGCAAGCCCGTGCCGGGATACGAAGCGCGCGTCGTCGATGAGAACGGGCGCGAAGTGCCGTCGGGCACGCCGGGACGCTTGGCCGTTCGCGGACCAACCGGATGCCGTTATCTTGGTGACAAGCGGCAATTGGAGTACGTACAACAAGGATGGAATATCACCGGCGACACTTACGTTGAGGACGCCGAGGGTTATTTCCGATATCAGGCGCGCTCCGACGACATGATCATATCTGCGGGCTACAACATCGCGGGGCCGGAGGTGGAAACGGTCTTGCTCGCGCATCCGGCGGTCGCCGAATGCGGCGTCGTTGGCCAGCCCGATGACGAGCGCGGCCAGATCGTGAAGGCCTATGTGATCCTGCGTCAGGGTTTTGCGGCCGACCTGGCGATGACGCATGCGCTTCAGGAACACGTCAAAGCGACTGTCGCGCCGTTCAAATATCCGCGCGCGATCGAATACGTGACGAGTTTGCCGCGCACCGAAACCGGCAAATTGCAACGCTTCGAATTGCGGCGCCGAGCGGTGGAAAACGTCGCCAGCAAGCTCGCCTCTTGAGGGAGATTGGAATTGTCACATGCTCCGACCGACACCTTGCCGCCGCGTGCGCGCTCGAATGTTGTGTTAAATCCGGCCGGATGGCCGCGGCCCCGGGGTTATGCCAACGGCATCAAGGCGCGCGGCGACCTCGTTTTCGTCGGCGGGTTGGTAGGCTCCGATGAGCATGGCCGTTTTCCGTCCGATTTTGTCGGGCAGACGCGGCAGCTTCTTGCGAACGTCGTCGCGGTGCTGGCCGAAGGCGGCGCGGCGCCACAGCATGTCGTGCGCATGACCTGGTACGTCCGCGACATGGACGAGTATCTGAAAGCCCGGCCGGCGCTCGGCCAAGTCTATCGCGAGGTCATGGGCGATCACTATCCGGCGATGGCGCTGGTGGCCGTCACGCGATTGACCGAGCCGGAAGCGCGGCTTGAGATCGAAACGACTGCGGTCGTGCCGGACTGATTCAGACCTGCAGGTAGCGCTGGCGCACGGTCGGGTCGCTCGCCAGTGCCGCTGAGGAGCCTGACCAGACGACGTGGCCTCGCTCGATCACTACATGGCGGTCGGCAAGTTTGAGCAGCGCGTCGATGTGCTTGTCGACCAAAAGAATGGCTTGACCTTCGGCTTTGAGCCGTTTGAGGCTCGCCCAAATCTCGTTGCGGATCAGCGGCGCCAGCCCCTCGGTTGCTTCGTCGAGGATGAGGAGCTTTGGGTTCGTCATCAGGCCGCGTCCGATCGCCAGCATTTGTTGCTCGCCGCCGGAAAGTTCATTGCCCATGTTGCGGCGCCGTTCAGCAAGCACAGGAAACATCTGATAGACGTCGTTCAACTGCCAGCGCGGCGCGCCGCGGCGCGAGGCGGCCGTCGCGATCAGGTTTTCCTCGACGCTAAGCGTCGGAAAAATCTGGCGGCCTTCGGGCACAAGGCCAAGTCCGGCCTGGGCGATGCGGTAGGGCGGCAGACCATCGAGCTGCGTCTCTTCGAACACGATCCGTCCGCCGGCAGCCGGCAAAAGTCCCATGATGGTCGAGATTGTCGTGGTCTTGCCCATGCCGTTGCGGCCAAGGAGCGTCACCATTTCGCCCGCGCCGACGGTGAAGCTCACATCGAACAACACCTTGGCGGCGCCGTAGGCGGCCTGAAGCGTTTCGACGGAAAGCACGATCACTCCATCTGTTCGCCGAGATAAGCAGCGACAACCTGCGGGTCGGTGCGCACCTGTTGCGGCGATCCGGTGGTCAGCAGACGACCGCGGATCAGCACCGAGATACGGTCGGCGAGCGCGAACACCGCCGCCATGTCGTGCTCGACGAGGATCATGGTGAATTGTCCTTTGAGGCGCAGCAACAATGCGACCAGCCGCTCGGTTTCTTCGCGCCCGATTCCGGCCATCGGCTCATCGAGCAGGAGCAGCCTAGGCTTCATGGCGAGCGCAATAGCAAGCTCTAGCGCGCGCTTTTCACCGTGAGAAAGTGCGCCGGCCGGCAAATGCGCCCGGTCGGCAATGCCGGTCTGTTCGAGCGCCGCCATCGCTGGAATGTTGAGCGCCGCCTCGTCAGCGGCGCGCCCAAAAAAGCGCAGACTCGATCCATCGCGCGCCTGGACGGCGAGGGCAACGTTTTCCAGCACCGGAAAGCCGGGCAGGATCGAGGTGATCTGAAAGCTCCGCGACAGACCGCGCATCGCCCGCATCTGCGGCGGTAGGAGGGTCACATCGGCGCCGCCGAACAGAATCTTGCCTTCGTCCGGCGGGACGAGACCCGAAATCTGATTGATCAGCGTGGTCTTCCCCGCGCCGTTCGGTCCGATAATGGCGTGCATCTCGCCGGGAAGGATATCGAGCGTCACGTCATCGGTCACAACGAGACTGCCGAAATTCTTGCGCAGGCCTTCCAGGCGAAGCACCGGCTCAGTCATGGGCGAGCCGCCAGAGGCGCGAACTCACTCCGAGAAGACCGCCGCGTGCGAATAGAACGACAAGAACGAGAACCGGTCCAAAAATGACCTGCCAGTCCTGGATCATTCCGGAGAGCCATTCGCCGGCGGCAAGATAAACGATGCTGCCGATTATCGCGCCATCAAGCGATCCGGCGCCGCCGAGGATGACCATGACCAGCAAGTCGCCGGATTGCTGCCACGACATATAGGTCGGGGCGACGAATTCCGTGAGATTCGCCAGCAGGAATCCGGAGACCCCACCCAAAGCGCCGGCAATGATATAGGCGACGAGCTGGAACTGGCGAACGTTGAATCCGATCGTCGCCGTACGGGTTGCATTCTCTTTGGCGCCGCGCAGCACGCGCCCGAAGCGCGAAGCCACCAGCCTGCGGCACAACAAATAAGTCGCCATCAGACAAACGAGGGTAAAGTAGTAGAAGGCGCCGTCGCCCTTCAAGAGCGGCAAGCCTGCGATGGTGTTGCGCGCCGCGATCGTCAGGCCATCATCGCCGCCATAGGGCGCCAGCGACGATGCGATGAAATACACCATTTGCCCGAATGCGAGCGTGATCATGATGAAGTAGGCGCCCCTGGTCCGCAGGCACACGATGCCGGTAAGCCAGGCGAACAGGACCGATACCGCAATCGCGACTGGTAGAGTTATGAGGCCTTCGGTGATGCCATGAGCCGATAAAATACCAACGGCGTAGGCGCCAAGCCCGATGAACGCGGCGTGGCCGAATGAAATCAGCCCAGCGTATCCGACCAAAAGATCGAGCGCGACGGCGGCAATGGCGAAAACCATGATACGGGCGCCAACATCGAGCAGATATTTTTCGGCGCCGAACTGCGTAATCAGCGGAAGCAGTGCAAACACCAGGAAAATCACGGCCGGGCGAAGCATGCCGCGCGTCAGATGAAGCGGGCGCGCACCATTTGAAGTGGCGATCGCGGCGCTTGTCATCTCAACGACCCCTCGCCGGAAACAGGCCGGCGGGCCGCAAGTACAGCACGACCGCCATCAGCAAATAGATCAGCATCGAGGCGATCGCCGGCCCGACCACGCGGGCGGGCGAGGGGCCCATCGTGAGACGGAGCAGATCGACGGAGAACGAGCGGCCAAGGGTATCGACCAGGCCGATCAGCAAGGCGGCGAGGAAGGCGCCCCGGATCGAGCCGATGCCGCCAATGACGATCACCACGAGCGCGAGGATCAGAATGTTGGTCCCCATGCTCGGTTCGACCGAGATGATCGGCGCAATCATGATACCGGCGAAACCCGCCAGCATCGTGCCGAAACCGAATACGATCATGAACAGCCGCTCGATATTGACGCCGAGCGCCGAGACCATTCGCGCATTCGTGGCGCCGGCCCGCACCAGCATGCCGGTACGCGTGAATGTCACCAGCGCGTAAAGGATGGCCGCGACTGCGAGGCCGGAGCCAATAATGACGAGACGCCAGACGGGATAAAGCAATCCGCCCATCAGGACGACCGATCCGGTGAAGTATTCCGGCACTGGCAGCGTCAAGGGAGCGGCGCCCCAGATCAGTTTCACTGCGTGATTGAGAAAGAGAATAATGCCAAAGGTGGCAATGACCTGATCGAGGTGGTCACGATCGTAGAGATGGCGAAAGACCATAAACTCAAGCAACAGACCGAACGCGAGCGAGGCGAGCAAGCCCAGCACCAGCGCGGCCAGGAAATTGCCGATGACGCCGTAAAAAGCCACCGCAAGGTACGCGCCGAGCATGTATTGGACGCCGTGCGCGAGATTGATGAAATCCATCACGCCGAACACCAGCGTCAAGCCGGCTGCGATAAGGAACAACAGGACCCCGAGTTGCAATCCGTTCAGGATCTGAATGAGAAAGAGCGTGCCTGACATGGAACCGCAATGATGTCGGGACAAATCCCGCAACCGCGCCGCCGCCTCGAGCGGCGATGGCGTCTTCCGTCAGCCCGATCGACCGCGCCGCCGCGATTGTTACAGCGGCGTAGCTGGTGTTCACTTCATCGGACAGTCTTTCGCAAACGGATCGGAATAATCGGAGAATACCTTCTTAGCGATCTCGGTTTGGAACCTGCCGTCCGGCCGTTTGGCAACCTTGGTCAGGTAGAAGTCCTGGATCGGGTAGTGGTTGTTGTTAAACTTGAAACCGCCGCGCAGCGACTGAAAATCGGCCTTCTTGAGCGCGGCGCGCAGCGCGTCCTTGTCGGTAAGATTGCCTTTGAGGGCGCGCACTGCACTGTCTATCAGCAACGCCGCGTCGTAGGCCTGGAACCCATACGTTCCCGGGATACCATCGTATTCTTTCAAATATGCCTCGACGAATGCCTTGCTCTGCGGATTGTCCAGATTCGGCGCCCAATCGGCGGCCCCATACATGCCAAGCGCTGCGTCTTTTTCAGCCGGAAGCACCGCCTCGTCGACCGTGAACGCCGACAGGAACGTGATCTTGTCGGCAAGACCGGCTTGCCGGAACTGCTTGACGAAGTTCACGCCCATGCCGCCCGGAAGGAAGGCGTAAATCGCTTCGGGGCTTGCCGCAGCGATCTTGGATGTCTCGGCCGCGTAGTCGAGTTGGCCGAGCGGCACATAGATTTCGTCGAGCACTTCGCCGGAGAACTTGCTCTTGAAGCCCGCCGCGGCATCTTTGCCGGCCTGGTAGTTCGCGACGATGATGATCACCTTCTTGATGCCGGTCTCTTTTGCATACTCACCCGAGACTTGGTGGACCTGGTTGTTCTCATAGGAGGTGACGAAGAAGTTCTGGTTGCAGCCTTTGCCGGCGAAAGCGGAAGAGCCGGCGTTCGGGCTGATGAGAATGACGTTTGCTTCGGTAACCGGCTTCATGATCGCGCCGAGTACATTCGAGAATACCGGTCCGACCACGAATTCAACCTTGTCGCGGTCGACGAAGGCCTTGACCTTGCCGACGGCGACGTCGGGTTTGCCCTCGTCGTCGGCAACGACGACTTCGGCATCGCGGCCGCCGAGCTTGCCGCCCAACGTCCTGACCCCAAGCGCAAAACCGTTGCGCACTTGCTGGCCGATTACCGCAGCCGGACCCGAGAGGGTGGCGATGAGGCCGATCTTGAGAGGTTCGTCCGCCTGGGCGGCGGAGGCGCACAGGCCGAACGCGGCCGCAATAACAACCGTCGGCATTGACTTGATCATGTCACCTCTCCTGAAGGACGCCCGGGTCCGCAGATACTTTAAGTTTAAATCACTAGGCTTGTGAAGCGCCTTCCGACGCATAATAATGCCGCGGCGTGGGGGAAATTTACGCTTTTGACCGATTGCGCGAGCGAACGTTGGCGGTTCAAAGAGGCGCATGCTTGAATACCGTGATTGGGCAGTAGAACAACGAGCGAGGGTGCGATGAGTGCAATGACGGGGGGTGTCACGAAGGCCGGGACCGGCATCGACGGCATCGTTTGGAATATTCTCGGCCAAACCTATGTGCCGAAGCAGCTTTCGGAGAACTCGTTCTCCTGGCACGCGACCTTTCCTCCCGGCACGTTCGTCCCGCCGCACATTCATCCAACTCAGGACGAATTCATCTACATGCTCGAGGGAAAGATGGACCTCGTGCTCGAAGGTCACGAATATGTCGCCACTGCGGGCGACGTGATCCGGCTGCCAATGAACATTCCCCATGGCCTGTTCAACAAGTCTGACCAGACAATAAAGTGCTTCTTCTGGGTAACGCCGACCCGAAAGCTTTACGACCTGTTCTGGGCGATCCATAGCATGAAAGAGCAGAACCCGCCCGACGTCGTGGCGCTGTCGGCTAAGCACGAAGTGATGTTCCTGCCGCCGCCGGCGTAGGCGCATTTCGGCCTCTGGTTAGACGCGACGCTGAGACCGCCAAGCGCCAGGAGGCTCGCCGCTTGTCCGTTGTGGGTCAGCACTCCGACATTCGATAATCGCGGTTGGTTGCCACTCTTTTAGAGCGTAGCTATCCGTCGGGCACCGAGCCATCCAAACGTATAACCGGCACCATCGTATAATATTTTCCGTTCAACATTTACCCGAGTTTGCAGCCCGACCGTATCGGAATTGGAGTTGTCTATGAACCAAGTACAGGTCGATCAGAAAACCTATCAGATGCCGCCGCGGGACGGGTTTTCCGTCGCGCACTTCATTACAGTCTCCGACGTCGAACGATCGCTCCGATTTTACGAGAAGGTCTTCGGCGGCCGCATCCTGACCATAGGCAACAACGACGGCGCGCCGGGGTTCATCCAGATCGCGAACACGTGGCTCATTGTCTACTTCGGGGGCGGTCCGACACCCGACAAACCAACGGTAACGCTTAGCGTCCCTACCGACCCCGATAACGTCAGCAGCTTTATGAATATCCGCGTTGCGGATATTCGGGCGTGCTATGAACTATGGCGCAACCGAGGAGCCGAGTTCATCACGGAGCCGAAGCCGAAGTACGGCGAGACCCGCTGCTACATTCGCGATCCTGATGGCTATATTATAGAAGTTGGGCAAAGCAACACGGGCGTTGCTGGCGGCTAAAGCTGCAGGACGCGTCCGCCTGGTCCGCGCTCAGTCCGTTGTTCACCCCAATTCCCCGCGCCGGCGTTTGGTCGCAACGCCTTTGGCGGCGGCCTCTTTGCGGTCGCGTTGCGGATGGACGCCAAGATCGCGCCACGACGTCTCCGAAAGATCGACGTTGTAGTATTTCGCGGCCTCCTCGATGTTAGCGAAGGCCAAAGCACGATCGGCATCGGAAACGCCGATGACCTGATCGAACCGCGCGACGGCGTTACGAACGTGCTCTAAATCGGTCAGCGGCTCTTTGCGCTGCTTCGGAAAGGCATAGACACTGTCCGGCAGGTCGCTTCGCGCCGTAAGCTGCCCATGTTTCTCGTAAGGCTTCCAGGTCGTTTGCATTGGGGACCCCCTGTTTCATTTTTTAGCAACAGAATCCTCCGGTTCATCCGGCATCGACCCAGATTCAGGTGGGATAGGCGCGAACGTAGCTCTATTGGACGATGGTGTTGTCGATACCTTTGGATCAGTCGGGGCGGCGACGATGTCACATTGCCTTTTTCAGTCGGAGAAGACCCCGCGGGCCGGCTGGTGCACGCGCGAACCCGGTAAAAGCTCCTTAACCGTCTGCTGGCGAATGGAGAGACGCTCGCCGACCATGTTCGCGGCCCTTTAGAACCGGAAGGTCTTGTGAGTTCCGATCAGGTCCGCGAAAATGATATCAGTAGTCCAGAGGCCAGCATTTCGGACGTCGACGCAGCATTCATTCATGTTGAGGCACCCGGCCTTCATCGCCCTGATGGTGTTCCTGACCATAGCGCCGCTGTCTGCCCAATCGGATGTGATCGACGCGTACCACGCGGCGCTGGCTCGCTTTAAGTCGATCTTGAGGGAACGGCGCGTTCAGATCAGTTCGCACGAAAAACTGCCGAATTTACCGGGCCAGGCATTGTACCTCGCCCGCAATGAAATGATCAGTGCCTACAAGGATCTCACCGACGCGCAGCCCTCGCGGATCGGAAGACCAAACAAGTTCGGAATCCCGCCCGCGTACTACGACGCCGACAACGAGCCCCTTTCGGATGAGTACAAGGCGCTCTTCAGGATCATGCAGGCGCCGCCCCGCAATGCGCAGGCCTCGGAAACGCCCGATAGGGATGTCGTTGAACTCGGAACCGCCATCGGCCGGGCGGTGGGCCTCGATGCAGCGAATGCGGCAATCGCCGGCCGGATCAGTCTGGGCATTTTCTTTGCTGAAACCGATGGCAATCAGAACATCGGCAACGCACGATCGAACAGCTACAAGGGAAGTTTCCAGACCGGCGTGACGGAAGATGTGAACGGCCAAAAGAAATGGGCGGTCATCAAGAAATCGACCACCGCTTTTGATCCTTTGCTCAGCGCCCGCGACGCCACAGAAGAGGCGCGGGCCGGCAATCTGGATCATCGTTACAATCACTGGACCGCGGTCAGAGACGGCCTGATGAGCGCGCATGCAGGCCTGTTCCCTCTGATACCGAGGATTGCAAAGGCGTTGCCGGACCCGATCGATCAAATGAAGCTTTTTGAACTGGTGCAGATTATCCCTAGCCCCACCAAGGCTGCACTTAATTCAGGAAACCTGATCGATTATCGGATTTCTGAACCAATAATAATGGGATATTTGCGTAACAACAGCATTTTCACGTTTGGACACAACGACAGGGCAAAGACTTCGGCGAGCTTTCGCGAGATTTTCATCGCAATGTGGGCGTTCAACAATAAATTTGAGCGGGCACTCGCAACATTCAATGAGATCAGGGCGCGGAAGAAATAGGTTAGCTGGATGGGAAAATGAAAGGTTAGCCGCCTGTACGGAAGCGCGTATTCGCTTCCGACCGTGCTAGTTTTTCGTGCTAGTTCTTGGATCGGCTTCGAGGCACGGAGGTCCGACCAATCTCCATTGTCCAGAAACAACGGCCATTCTTGTTGCAGGCGCGAGCCACGCCCTTGCAACCCGGCAACGCCATGTTCGCGGCGTGCGGCGGCGACGCCCGCCACGCGGCCATGGCTTCGCGTTCAGTCTTGACGCCAGCCATGACATTCTCGGCCCTGGCGCCGCGCGGTACCCGGCGTTCAAAGAAGCCGTCGTGATCCATTGAATTGCGTCGCGCCATGTCGTTGGAGTGTTCTTGAGCCAACGCTTTCATGGCCGCGCAGGAGGCGGCCGCGTTCGCGTTGGCCGCCAGCAGATAGATTGCCAACGCGCTGTAGAACCACAGCCAGCGCTTCCTTCTCTGCGAATGGGCAATACGCTTTGGCATTGGCCGTTCGGTCACAGGTAGGAGGACCAAAAGTTTAACCTACACTGTTATCCGGCCTCAGGGGCGACACCGCTGCCAACTTAGCAGCGAATTTGTTGGAGGCGCGCCGACCCGACCTATGGCGCAGCTGCGGCTGCTCGCTCCAGGGCGGGGTTGTGGCCAAGCGCGAGCACGATAACCGAGGCAATGACCGCGAATGCAGCGATCAGCAGGAGCCCGCCGGTAAAGCTGCCGGTCCCGTCGAAGGACGGAAGCGGAGCAAGGGCTGCAACGGATTGCGGCCCGTGCACTCACCTGCACGCCGTCGTTACTTGAGCGGCAGTGGCGCGCCTGCCGGCGGCATCACCTGCGCGACATTGAGTGTCATCGAGACGGCGGTGTAGTAGCCGCTCACGCCGATCAGATCGACCACACCCTGCTCGCCAAACAGCGCAAGTGCGCGATCAAACGTCGCGTCGTCGACGTTTCGCGTGCGGTGCAGCTTTGTGCAGAACTCGTAAACCGCGGCCTCGTCGTCGCGCATGGCGGATGGCCGCTTGCCGAGCGCAAGCTCGTCAGCGACCTTGGCGTCCAGGCCCGCCTTCATGGCGAGCGGATAGTGTGCGTACCATTCGTATTGTGACGTCCATTCGCGTGCGGTGATCAAGATCGCGAATTCGTTGAGACGCAGCGGTAGCGAGGTTCTGTAGCGAATATATTCGCCGACGTTCTGGAGCCGGTTGCCGAGATCCGGGCTGCGCAGCCACGCATTGAACGGCCCGCCGCGCAGCATTTTTTGTACCGCCTCGGGGCTGCCGTTGCCCCCGCCTCGCGGGCCGGCGAGCAGCGCTTCGAGCAATTTCTTCTGGTCGGTATTCATCTGATCGGGCTGAAGGATCGGAAAACGCTCGGTGGCTGCCGCCCCAGTCACGGCGGCAACAAAGGATGAACAGCGCAAAGATGCGAGCCATGGAGCATCTCCCGAAATATTGAAAGTTTTTATGAAGTGCGATTTTGCGCGGGGATGGAAGCTGTGTCGAGGTCCGCGGGCCGCGCCAAAAACTAAATGCGTAAGCCGGCAGCTCGCCCGACCCTGCCTGGCTGCGCCGCATTCGCTTTTGTTATAGGCTCGGCATCCTCAGAAACTCGACTCCGATTTGATCATCGGCGCGCCATACAACGCTACAACATTTGCGATCGCCGCTTCTTCGCAAGCGAAGAATGAAAGTATCCGGCACGCAATCCTGGGATTTGACGCTCAGTCTTGCGCCTCCGCCGGAAATGTCGAGCATCTGGCATTCACATAAAAAATTGTTCGTTGAGTTGGAGATCGTTGCGCGAAAAAAGACGGCTCGGCGCGGCGATTTGCGCTGTTCCGCCCGGTTCGGGTTGGCACCTGCGGCGGCCATCGTCGTAACCTTGAAAAGACTGACGGAAAGTCGACCCTTCATTCTTATACTGGGTGGTAGTTACTAAACCTTATGCCGGGGGCTTTGTTGCCTTCTACCAAGGCGTCGCTGCGGCTCGTCGTCGAATAATAGATAATGACTGCGTGCGGCGCGCCGCCTCGGTTAAGAAACAGCTAATGAGCCGTGTTTGTTGGTTGTCGCGACTTCTCCGACAAAGGGAGAGGACGGCGACCCGATCACGCCGCTTTGTTGACCTGTTCGCGGGCAAATCCGGCGGCGGAGGCATAGCCGCGCACGATCGCCTTGCGCTGCTCGAACGACAGCACATCGTCGATGTTGCTGAAGCCTTCCGGGGCGCGGGCTTCGACCGCGTCGATGACGCCTTCCGGGCCGCCGGTACGGTTCATGCGCACGACGTCCGCCGTCACTGGCAGCCGTGTTTGCTCGTAAAGCCACAGCGCGTGCACCGGATTGTCGGCATCCTTGAGCCGGTCAGCCAGGAATTTTGCGTCGAGGATCGCCTGCGAGGCGCCGTTCGAGCCGACCGGATACATCGGATGTGCGGCGTCGCCGAGCAGCGTGACGCGGCCGTGACTCCAGCGCGGCAGCGGATCGCGGTCGCACATCGGATATTCCCAGAATTCGGTGGTGGCCTCGATCAGAGCCCTCGCGTCGAGATAGGGGATGCGGAAGCGCTGCACGTGCGGCATGAGATCTTCGTAACGGCCGGGTCGTGACCAATCTTGCTTGTGCGGCGTCGGCATCGATGGGTCGCCGACGCGGCCTGAGACCGCCCAGTTGGTGAGCCTTTTGTCCGGCCGCGAACCTTCGGCGATCGGATAGATGACCATTTTCGCGGTCAGCCCTCCGGCGATGACCATCGAGCGCCCGGTCAGAAAGGCCGGCCAGTCGAGCGCGCCCCGCCACAGGATGACGCCATTCCAGCGTGGCGCGCCTTCGTTTGGATATAGCTTTTCGCGCACTACCGAATGAATACCGTCGGCGCCGATCAGTACGTCGCCGCGGGCGGTGTGCTGGTGTGCGCCGTTGCGATCGAAGAAGTAGGCGGTGACCCCGCCGTCATCCTGCGTGAACGAGCCGAGGCGGCAATTCATATGGATACGTGACTCGCCAAGCCGGGCGCGGACCGCCTGAAAGATAACGCCCTGCAGCCGGCCGCGATGGATGGAGAATTGCGGGATGTCGTAGCCGGCATCGAGCCCACGCGGTTCGCGCCAGATCTCCTGCCCGAATCTATTAGTATAGAACAGTTCGTAAGTGCGGATGGCGACGGCGTCCAAGCGATCAAGCAGACCGAGCTCGGCCAGTTCCTTGATGGCGTGGGGCAGCGTATTGATGCCGACACCGAGCTCGCGAATGACGTCCGCCTGCTCGAAGATTTCGCAGTCGATCCCGCGCGCGTGCAGCATCAGCGCCGTTACCAGGCCGCCCACGCCGCCGCCGGCGATGATCACCTTCATATCGTTACTCCCCGCAATTACGCCCGTTAACCGCCCAGCTAGTCTGCCGCGAATGGTAAAAAATGCAATGATTTGCCGTCGGGATGGTTATGGCCTTGCTTGCGTGCAAAGTTAAGGGGTTCCGAACAGCCGGGAGAACCAGCATGAGCCGCACCGCGCATCTGCGCATTCCTTTTTTTGACGCGCAGCACCGCGCCTTTGCCGAGGAGCTCGACCAATGGGCTTATCAGGCGGTGGCCGATGTGGAAGGCGGCAATGGCGGTCATGACGACGTTGATGCGGCTTGCAGGCATTGGGTGCGCGCGCTCGGCGAGGCGGGATGGCTTCGGCATTGCGTCCCGGCCGGCTACGGCGGGGCTCACGATCCGCTGCAGTCGCTTTATCTGGTCATCGCCCGCGAGACGCTTGCCCGTCATAGCGGGCTCGCGGACTTCGCCTTCACGATGCAGGGCCTTGGCAGTGCGCCAATCTCGCTTGCGGGATCGGACGAACTCAAGACCAATTATCTGCCGCGCGTCGCGAAGGGGGAGGCGATCGCCGCCTTCGCGCTGACCGAGCCCGACGCCGGCTCTGACGTCGCCGCCTTGGCGCTGGCGGCGCGCCGGACGGGCGACCATTACGTGCTGGACGGCGAGAAGACTTTCATTTCGAACGGCGGCATCGCGGATTTTTACGTGGTGTTTGCCCGCACTGGAGAAGCTCCGGGTGCGCGCGGCATTTCGGCATTTGTGGTCGATGCGGGAACGCCCGGCTTTGAGATCGCCGAGCGGATCGGCGTCACGGCGCCTCATCCGCTGGCGCGGTTGCGATTTCAATCCTGCCGGATTCCGCTTTCGCGTGTTGTTGGCACACCGGGGGAGGGGTTCAAGATCGCGATGCGTAGCCTCGACATCTTCCGCGCTGGCGTTGCGGCGGCGGCGCTCGGCTTCGCCCGCCGGGCGCTCGACGAGGCGCTCGCGCGCGTGACGACGCGGAAAATGTTCGGCCAAATGCTGTCGGACTTTCAGTTGACGCAGGCCGGGCTCGCCGACATGGCAACCGAGATCGACGCCGCGGCTCTGCTCACGTATCGCGCCGCGTGGTTGCGCGATGCGGAAGGTGTGTCGACGACGCGAGAAGCCGCGATGGCGAAGATGGCCGCCACCGAGGGTGCACAACGCGTGATTGACCGTGCCGTGCAGATGTTCGGCGGCCTCGGCGTCGAAGTCGGTTCGGTCGTGGAGCGGCTGTACCGGGAAATTCGCCCGCTGCGCATCTATGAGGGCGCGACCGAGGTGCAGAAGCTCATCATCGGCCGAGATCTGCTCAAGGCGCGCAACTAAAGTAGCGGCGGCTTATGCTCAGGCACCCGCAAGCATCTTCGCCAGCATAAAGCCCGAACCGGCGCCGGCGCCGCCGCCTGGCCAGGTCGACGCACCGACCATGAACAATCGGTCGACCGGCGTGCGGTAGCGCGACCAGCCGAAGGCCGGGCGAAAGAAAAAATTCTGGTCGAGATGATGACTGCCACCGATGCTGTCACCGCCGACCAGATTAGGATTGTCGCGCTCGAGATCGGCGGGAGAGTGCACGGTGCGGCCAAGGATTTTTGCGGTAAATCCCGGTGCGTAACGCTCAATGATTCCCACCACGCGGTCGGCGTAGCTTTCTTTGATGTCGTCCCATTGCGTGCCGGTAATGCTTCCGGCGGCGTCGCCGCGAATTTGCGACGGCAGCACGCGCACCTGCACCCAGAGAATGTGCTGGCCGTCCGGCGCGCGTGACGGATCGACGGCGGTCGGTTGCCCAACCACAAGCGCGGGCTCGCCCGGCAAGAACCCATCCAGTGCCTCGGTGTAAGTCTTGGCCATCGCGGCCATAGAAGGCGCAAGGTGCACATAGGCGAACTGCCGCAGATCGGCGCCCGCGCTCCACGACGGCAGATCGCTCAACGCGAAATGAATCATCATCGTTGCGGGTCCAAGCCGGAATTTCGCGAGACGCTGCGTCGCGGCAGACGATGCCGGCACCAAACCACCAAACAAAACCCGCGGATGAAGATTGGCGACGACTGCGCGCGTTGCTTCGATGCGCTCGCCGCCCGCCAGCGCAACACCTTTAGCGGCGCCATTTTCCGTCATGATACTTTGTACCGGCGCGCCGAGCCGAATTTCGCCGCCGGCGGCCGTGATCGCGCGCGTTAATCCGGATACGATGACGTCGGCGCCGCCACGCCCAAGCGCCATGCCGAAAGCCTGATCGGCCATACACTCCAAATACGGAAACAGCGCACCGCCGGCAGAGTCAGGGGGGAAGTCGAGATGCATGCCCCAGACCGCCATCATGGTCTTAAGCTTGGCGTTTTCGAAATTCTCATCGAGCCACTCGCGCGGTGACGCAACGAGGAGCCGCGCCGTTTCAGCGACCCATGCAGTGCCGCGGGCGCGCCACGCGCCGTAAGCGACGCGAAGCGCCTGCCAGGATGGCATCGGCGCGCCGAGCAATCCAAAAATATGCGGCGCGTCCTGCCCGAACGCCGCCGTCATCGTCCGCCAGCGCTCGGCGTCCGCTTGGCTCAACGCGGCGATGCGGCTGGCATTGGCTTCAAGGTTTTTTTCGACCCCGAGCCAGCTGCCATCGGGAAACGCCGTCGCAAAGCAGCGCTCCGCGGCGACGAACTCGACGCCATGCGCAATCAAGCGATCCTTGTGGGCGGCGAAGAATGGCGAGCCTGCGAGCAGGCCCAAATTCATGGCGTAGAGGTCGTGACGAAAACCCGGCTTGGTAATTTCACCGGTCTTGACTGCGCCGCCGGGCGTCGCCGCGCGTTCGACGACCACAACCTTCCAGCCTTTGACGGCGAGATGGAGCGCCGCGGCCAGCCCGTTGATGCCGGCGCCAACCACGACCGCATCATAGGACATTCGCGCACTCCTGATCTGCGCCGCACCGGGTCGCTTGCCAGCGCTGATATTTCATATCTAAAATGTTTGCGCTAGGCTTCAGCCGATCGCAGACATCCCATTTAAGCTTCCGCAACGAGCGCCACGGAGAGACCGCATGACCAGCACACAAGTTCTCAGTGATTTTGCCTCGGCGCTCGCGTCCGGTGCCGTCGAAGTGGTGGACCTGACCGCGCCGCTTGGTCCGGAAACGCCACTGATCAAACTGCCGCCGCAGATCGGCGCCAACACGCCGCCGATCGAAATTCATGCAATTTCGAACTACGACAAAACCGGGCCGTACTGGGCCTGGAACTGGCTCAAGCTCGGCGAGCATTCGGGCACTCATTTCGACGCTCCGGTGCACTGGATCAGCGGCCGCGACTACAAAGACGGCAGCACCGACACCATCCCGGTGAAAAATTTTGTGGCGCCGGTGTGCGTCATCGACTGCTCGGCAGAGTCTGCCAAGAACCCGGACTTCCTCCTCACCGTCGACGGCGTGAAAGCCTGGGAGAAGACTCACGGCGACATTCCCGCCGGCTGTTGGGTGCTGATGCGCACCGATTGGTACAAACGCAACGACAGTGAATCAAAATTCCTCAACGCCGACGACAAGGGACCGCATTCGCCAGGCCCGACCGCGGAGACCATTCATTATCTGGTCGGCAAGGGCGTCATCGGCTGGGGCTCCGAGTGCGTCGGCACCGACGCGGGATCGGCGGGCGGAATGGATCCGCCGTTCCCGGCACACACCTTCATGCACAAAGCCAACCGTTACGGGCTCGCCAGCCTCTGTCAGCTCGACAAGCTGCCGCCGAAGGGCGCGATCCTGATCGCGGCGCCGCTGAAAATCGTCAAAGGCACCGGCAGCCCGCTGCGCGTGCTGGCGATCGTGCCCAAGAAGTAGGGCGGCACGGGCGATGGCGGACGCCGACTATGTCATTGTCGGAGGCGGGATCAATGCGCTCGTCGCAGCGGCGCTGCTTGGGCGCAAAGGCCACAAGGTGCTGGTGCTCGAGCGCAATCACCGGATCGGCGGCTGCCTGCTCACCGACGAGATAACAGCGCCGGGTTTCATCCACGACGTGATGGCGACGACGTTCGTCCTGTTCATTACCTCGCCGGCCTATGCGGAGTTGGGGCCCGAACTGGAAAAGCGCGGGCTTGCGTTTGCGCACACGCCGGCCGCGACCGCGGTGCTGTTGCCGGACGGCCGGCATTTGATCTTGCAGATGGACCGCAAGGCGAACGTTGCCACGTTTGACAAGCTCGCGGCGGGCGACGGCGCGCGCTTCGACGCCGACATCAACAAAGTCGGCGCCGATGCGCCCTTCATCTTCGCGTTGCTCGGTGGGTCGCTATGGTCGCGCGCGATGCTCAAGATCGTGGCGCGGGAAGCATGGCGCCGGGGCTTGCGCGGGCTCGCCAACTTCTTCGGCGAATTGCTCGGCACCGCGCGCGCCTGGCTGGAGACGCGCTTTCAATCCGACGTCGTCCGCGCCCTGTTCGCGCCGTGGGTGCTCCACACCGGCCTCGGTCCTGAAAGTGCCTATTCGGGCCAGATGGCCAAGGTCATCGCGTTGGCGATCGAGGTCGCCGGCTCGCCCATCGTCAAGGGCGGTGCCAAGAATGCGCTGACGGCGTTCGAGCGGCTGATCCGCGATCAAGGCGGCGATATTCTCGTTGGCGCGGACGTGGAACGCGTCCTGCTCGATGCCAATGGCAGCGCGCGAGGCGTGCGGCTCTCCGGGGGCCGGGAGATCGAGGCCGCCAAGGGCGTGATCTGTTCTGTCACTCCCAATCAGCTTTACGGTCGTCTGCTCGAAGGCGCCGCACTGCCGGCCGAAGTGACCGATGCCGTTGCGCAATATCGCTACGGCAAAGGCAACATGCAGATCCACTATGCGCTCAAGTCGCCGCCGAAGTGGAAGGCGCCGGAACTGGGCACGGTCGCACTTACGCATCTGACGCCGGGTCTCGACGGCGTGTCTAAGGCCGTCAACGAAGCCGAACGGGGAATGCTTCCGGCGGTGCCGACCATCTGCGTCGGGCAACCCGCTTCGTTCGATCCATCGCGCTGTCCGCCAGGCACATCCATCCTGTGGCTGCAAATGCCTGAAGCGCCGCGCATCTTGAAGGGCGACGCAGCCGGCAAAATCGCGACGCCGGCCGATGGCCGCTGGACCGAAGCGGTGAGGGAGCAATACGCCGATCGGGTCGAGGCTATTCTCGCGGCCCATGTCGAAGGCTTTCGCGAAAACGTCATCGCCCGGAAGGCGTATTCGCCCAGCGATCTTGAAGCCCTCAACATCAATCTTGTCGGCGGCGACCCCTACGGTGGCTTTTGCGGCATCGACCAGTTTTTCCTGTGGCGGCCGTTTCACTCATCCGTCAACCACCGGACGCCGGTCGCGCGCCTCTACCATATCGGCGCTTCTACTCATCCTGGCCCGGGACTCGCGGGCGGCTCGGGATTTTTGTTGGCCAAGGCCCTAGGCTGAACGGTACCGGGTTTCGACATCGGACGCTGATGTGATAGCTTGAAAGCGAACGCGGATGCGGAGGGCAACCGGGTGGTCCTCACTTTCTTGCGGCATGGCTCCAACGTCTGGCTCGCGCTTTTGCTCGTGCTGCTGGCGGGAGGTTTCATCATCGGCGTCTTTTCGTTTTCATTGCTCTGGGTCGTGATCGGGGCGCTAACGTTTTACATCAGTGAATACGGTTTTCACCGTTTCGCCTTCCACGCCGAGCCGTCGCGGTTTCCGTTTGTGCGCAAATTGCAGCATCGGCTGCATTACGATCATCACACCGAGCCGGAGCGGCTTGATCTCTTGTTCTTGCCGGTCTGGTTTCTCATTCCCAATCTCGCTTTGACCGCGCTCGGCTATGCGCTGATTTTTGGCTGGGTCACGGTCGCGTCCGCGATATTCGGCGTGACGCTGGCGATCTTCCAGTACGAATGGGTGCACTACGTCGCCCACGTACCCTATCAACCACGCACGCGGGTCGGACGCTGGCTGAAACAATATCACCTGCGCCACCACTTCATCAGCGAGAAATTCTGGTTCGGCGTCTCAAACCCGTCGATGGATTTCGTCGGCCGCACCTATAAGGCCGCACGCGACGTCGAGCGCAGCGGCACGACGCGGAAGCTTTACGGCTAGATCAATTAAAGCGTCGCGATGGTCTTGAGTGCGCCGTCGAGCGCAATGCCGTTTTCGTCCATCAACGCGGCGTCGCGCAGTCGGCGCATCCAGTCGGCGGCGTCCGGGCGGACGGCAAGGAGTGGCACGGCGCCGATGACGCGGTCGAACTTTGATTCTCCGCGCGCATGCGTGTCGGAATAGCCCTTGATCAGGCGGCGGGCGTTGATGACCTCGACGGCAAGATCGTAGTTCGCAGCGGCCTGAGCAGCGGCGAGCGCCAGCCATTTATCCAGATGCGCCATTTCGCGTTTGTGGCGTAAAGTCGTGCGGCGCATCGGCTTCAGTGCTGAAAGCACGTAGAGCATCAAAAACCAGTGCAGCGTGCCGGAGCGCACGCGGCGGCCTTTGCGGAACGCCCAACCAAACAAGATCGGATTTGCCTCAATGAAACGGCCGAGCGGCGCCGGCATGGTGCCGGCCACTTCCTCCAGCCGCGGGTGCATGTATTCGGTGGTGTAAACGATCTGCCCTTCGCCGACCGAGTTGTCGCGCAGCACGCGGTCATAGCGGGTCCGGCGGGTCTTGAGATCAGCCACGCGGATCACGTCGTCATATGACATGGCGATCGCAACATATTTGGCTGCCGCGGCAGTCAGGGCAAACGCCTTAGCCGCGCCGCCGTTATTGCGATCAAGCTCGTAAATCTTCGCGACGCGATCAAGGTATTCGTTCGCGTAGGCCGGATCCTGGAAGTCAGTGAGCTGTTTGACGCCCGCGAACAGCATGTTGTGCAGCGGCTCGGGAAAATCGCGGATGCGTCCTAACAGTTGATCGAGGTCTGCGCGTCCGGCTGAGGTCGGCAATGGCGCAAAACGTTTGGTGGCCTTTTTGACCACAGGCTCTGCCGTGGCCTGCGGCTGCGCGGCCTGGTCGTACGCGGCGCCAAAGGCTTTGAGGCTCGTCTCGGCGCCACGGCCGCCGGATTTGATGACGGCTTCAAAGGCATCGCGGCCGAACGGCAGCGTGCCGGATGCCGCCAGCGTGCCGAACAGGCACGCGGAGATCATGCTGTTGTTTTTGTTTGCCAGGCTTTCCATGTCGAAGGCGATCATGCGCTTGGCTGCGACGCCTGCGGCTTCCACGACGACGTTCGGATCGGCGGTGGCGTCGCCGGGCTTTTCCTTCTCGGCGGTCGAATACAAACGGTGAGTCGACGCTATCAAAGTGGTGCGGTCGGGCGTCACCAGTCCGCGGAGTATGGAGCGGCCGGCCTCGATCAATTCGGCGGCAAGGACGATGTCGACTTCACCTTGCGCCGGCATCAGCGAGAGGATCGGGGCGCGGCCCGCCTTCGGCGGCAGCATCTCGACGTAGTAGATCGTCGCGCCGGTGCGCTGCGCGACGCCCGGCACCGACGTCGATTGCGCGTGCCAGCCCTGTGACTCCGCGAGTTCGACGATCCAGTCGGCGAGCACACCGCCGCCCTGGCCGCCCATCGCCATGACAGCGATGCAGACCGGCCGCTCCGCCGTAAACCGCATCGGCGTGATCGTTGTCGGCGTTCCTGAGAGATCGTTCATCGGGCGAACGTCCGCTCAATCCGCGAACACAACGCGGCGGGCTTCGCGGCGGTTTTGCAGGAAGCCGATCACTGATCGGCGCAACCCGGACACGAAGCGATCGAACCAGGTCGGGTTGTGAATGATGTCGGCGCGGTAGAACGACGGGCACAGCACCGCTGCCTCCGATACCTCGCCGCAATTGCCGCAGCCGACGCAATTGTTGTCGATCGCCGCAACCGGATCGTCCTTCAGCGGGTTATCGGTGTGTTTGACCGAAAGCGACGGACAGCCCGAAAGTCTGATGCAGGCGTGATCGCCGGTGCAGATATCTTCGTCGACGCCGAAGCGCTCGCGGACCTTTCGTTCGCCGTCGCGCACCGATTTGTTGAACAGCGGCTTTACCCGGCGCTGCTTGTTGAGCATGCATTCGGAGGAGGCGACGATCACTTTCGGACCGCTCTCCTTCGAGGTCAGCGCGTCGCGCAACGCCTCGCGCATCCAGGCGACGTTGTAAGTGCGGTCGGTGTGCCGCACCCATTTGACGCCGACACCCTTCACCGCATCGACGATAGTGTTGTTGGTGGCGCGCGCCGGGTTGAGCGCGCGGGAGGAGGGGATGTCCTGGCCGCCGGTCGCCGCCGAGTAGAAATTGTCGACGACCATGATCACGCCGTCCTGTTTGTTGTAGACGGCGTTGGCGATGCTGGTGGACAGCCCATTGTGCCAAAAGCCGCCGTCGCCGATGATGGAAATCGGCTTTTTGTCGGCTTTGACGTTGAAGGCGGAAGACGACGCCGGTCCGAGCCCGTAGCCCATCGTCGTGGCGCCAATGTTGAAGGGCGGCAGGCTGGCAAACAAATGGCAGCCGATGTCGCCGGCGACTTGGTGCTCGCCAAGTTCCTGCTGGACGAGCTTCATGGCCGCGAAGATCGGCCGCTCGGGACAGCCGATGCAGAAGCTCGGCGGCCGCGGCGGCACCGACTTCGCAAGCTCTTTTACTTTTGGGTCGGCAAGGACACTGGACGCATCCGGAGGCGGCGGCGAGTTGCCGAGCAGATTTCTTCCGTGCAGCTCGAGAAAGGCTTTAATGCCTTTGGTGACGACCTGGGGCGTGTACTCGCCCGCCATTGGTAGCACGTCCTTGCCGGAAAGCTTGGTCTGGATGTCACGGCGCCGAAGAATAGTATTCAACGCCTGCTCGATGAATTCCGGCTGACCCTCCTCAACCATCAGGATCGCCTTCTTGCTGGCAGCGAAAGCGGCGACTTCGTCGTCGATCAGCGGGTAGGTGACGTTGAGGCAATAAATCGGCACCGCCGTTTCGCCGTAGACATCGGCAAGGCCGAGCTGCTGCAGGGACCGCACGACCGAATTGTACATGCCGCCCTGAACGATAATGCCGACATCGGCAGTCTCGGGGCCGAAAAATTCGTTGAGCTTGCGCTCTTTGATGAACTTCACCGCAGCCGGCCAGCGCTGCTCGACCTTTTCGCGCTCGTGCATGTACGACGCCGGCGGCAGCACCACGCGGTTGGTATCGCGCCGCGGGTGTTCCAGGGCCTCGCGCAACGTGAAGCTCGGTTTCTTGTTGGCCTTGGTGGTGAAGCGGCCGTGGACGTGACAGGCGCGGATGCGGACTTCCAGCATTACCGGCGTGTGCGAGATTTCCGAAAGTTCAAAACCATCCTCCACCGCCTTGACGATGGTCGGCAGGTTCGGCCGCGGATCAAGCAGCCAGACCTGCGATTTCATAGCGAACGGATGCGAGCGCTCCTGCATGATCGAGGAGCCTTCGCCGTAATCTTCGCCGATAATGATCAGCGTTCCGCCGGTGACGCCGCCTGACGCTAGGTTAGCGATGGCATCAGACGCGACGTTGATGCCGACCGGCGATTTGAACGTGACCGCGCCGCGGATCGGATAATGCACCGACGCTGCCAGCGTTGCCGCGGCGGCCGCTTCCGAAGCTGAGTTTTCAAAGTGCACGCCGAGCTCGTCGAGGACGTCCTTGGCGTCGGCTAGGACATCCATCAGATGCGAAATCGGTGCGCCTTGATAGCCGCCGACATACGAGACGCCGGATTGCAGCAACGCCTTGGTGATGGCGAGAATGCCCTCGCCGCGGAATTCCTCGCCTTCACCGAGTTTGAGGTCTTGCACTTCGCGTGCAAACGAGCGTTCCGCCATGAAAACCTCCGGGCCGAATCGTCAATCAAGCGAGGCCGGCCAATCCAGTATTTATGGGACCTTCTGATTGGTCTTGCAACGCCCGCAACCGCGGACCATGCATGCGACGAGCGCGCGAAGCGCAACTTCGCCGGCGGCGACGCGGCGTCAACAAAATGGTGCCTAAAATTGCGGAAAAAAGCCCAATGCGTCAGCTTGTCCCGCCGTTCCTTTAGGTTTAAAGTATCTTTCTTGCACGTATCCACGGTCGAGACGCGCTGCAAACCGGTCGAGCACAAAGTCCGCCCGCAGCGGTCTAATGGGGAGTGTTCAACATGTTCAATGTCACGCGCCGTCAGGCCCTCGCCGCGAGCGGCGGCCTTTTGACTACGTTGCTTGCGCCTCAGCGGTTTGCCCTTGCTGCCGGTGGCGGCACGCTTAACATCGCCTACAACGTCAACCTGCCGTCGTTCGATCCCCAAACGGGCCCGTCCTCGGTCAACCCGACCATCCAGGCGATCTACCGCTCGGTGTTCGATCAGTACATCGGCCAGAAGCCCAATCTCGCGTTCGAGCCCGGCCTGATCACGGCCTGGGGCTGGAATGATGACAAAAGCAAAGTCTGGATGGACGTCAGAGAAAACGTCGTGTGGCACGACGGCTCACCGTTGACACCTGAGGACGTGGTGTGGTCGATCCAGCGCGAAGGCAAGGCCGATGGCGGCAATCCGGTCGCGTTCATCTGGGCCGGCATCGACAATTTCAAAATCGACGGCAAGCGCATCACCGCGGATGTGAAGCAATACGATCCGGTCCTTTTCAAATGGATGGCGTTCCTGACCGGCTATGTGCTGCCCAAGGCCTACTTCGAAAAGGTTGGTCCGCAAGGCTTCGAGAAGGCTCCGATCGGCACCGGCCCGTACATGGTCGATGCGTACGAAGGCAACGCTTATCTGCGTCTCAAGGCCAATCCGAAATACTGGGGCGGCAAGCCCGCGTTCGAGACCGTCGTATTCAAGTTCGTTCCCGATGCGACCAGCCGCGTCGCCGAGATGGAAAGCGGCTCGTCCGACGTTACGCTTGAAGTGCCGTACGAAGAATACGATCGGCTTAAGGGCAAGGCCGGCATGAAGGGCGAGGTGACGCCGATTTCGGACATCGGCATGATCTTCATCACCAACGGCGGGATGATGGACGACAAGAACGTCCGTCTGGCGATGTGTCACGCCGTCGACAAGGATGCGATCATCAAGCGTCTGTTGCGCGGGCATGGCGTGCGCATCGACACGCTTGAGGCGCCGGAATACGCCGCCTTCGATCCGTCGATCAAGGTGGCGCACGATCCGGCCTTGGCGAAGAAGCTTCTCGCGGCCAGCGGCTACTCGAAGGAAAAGCCGGTCAAGTTCACGATCCAGACGACGCGCGGTTTCAAGCCGAAGGATTACGAAATGATCCAGGCTGTCGTTGGGATGTGGCGTGACGTCGGCATCGATGCCAACATCGAGATCTACGAAATCGCCAAGCACTTCGAGCTGCGCATGTCTCACAAACTGGCGCCGGCGGCGTTCTACAATTGGGGCAATGCGATCGGCGATCCGACCACATCGACCGGCTTTGCGATGTTCTCGAAGTCGCCGCATTGCGCATTTCACGCCGAGGATCTTGACGCCAAGATCGGTCCGCTCTGGGGCGAGAAGGACGAAAAGAAGCGCATCCAAGGCTGGAAAGATGTGGATCGCTACATCGCCGAGCAGGGTTACGTGTTGCCGCTGCTGCAATACGCCCAGCCGGTCCTCTACAAATCTTCTCTCAAGGTCACTCCGAACGTTTCGGGCGCCTTGCAACCAACGCTGGTCTCGAAGGCCTAAGATCCCGCGTCGATGCGGTCCGCCGCCGCGCCGGGGCGCGGCGGCCATCGACGCGCCTAGCTCCAGGGACCGTTGATGTTTCTTGCCGTCGTCGTCAATCGCATGGCCATGGCCCTGCTCACGCTTGCGGGCGTGGCGGTCGTGGTATTCGTGCTGCTGCGCGTTGTTCCCGGCGACCCCATCTCAATGATGATCTCGCCGGGTGCGAGCGAGGCCGATATCGCGGCGCTGAAGGCGCACTACGGATTGGATGCGCCCCTGCTCACGCAATTCTGGATCTGGATCAAGGGCGCGGTGACCGGCGACTTCGGGACTTCGATCACGCTTCACCTCTACGTGACGGAAGTGCTGGCGTCTCGGTTGCCTGCTACGCTCGAACTTGCCGTCGCGGCGCTGGTCGTCGCGGTGATTTTGGGCGGCAGCGTCGCCATCGCCGGCACGCTGATGCGGCGCACCGCCGGCGAGACGGCGATCGATGGTTTGAACTCTATCCTGCTGGCGGTACCTGACTTCATCTGGGCGCTGGCGCTGGTGCTGCTGTTTGCCGTTGCCATTCCGGTCTTGCCGCTCACGGGGCGCATCGATCCGGAGCTGGCCGAAGGCTTTGCAACGCGGTTCTATCTGGTCGAAAGCGTTCTGACTGGCCGGTTCGCCGTTGCCGGCAACATCGTCAGTCACATGGCGATGCCGACGATTGCACTCGCGCTGCCGCTCGCCGCGGTCATCGTCCGGTTGCTCAAGCAATCGCTGAAGGAAGCCATGACGCAGGACTATGTGCTGCTGGCCCGGATCAAAGGCTTCCGCGAGCTTCGCCTGGTGCTGCAGGAAGCGTTGCGCAATGCGATCGGCCCGACGCTGGCGCTGACCGGCGTTCAATTCACGTTCCTGATCGGCGGCACTGTGATCGTGGAGCGCATTTTTTCCTATCCGGGAATCGGGAATCTTGCGATCGATGCGGTGATCAATCGCGACTTCCCGCTGATCCAGGGGCTGGTCCTGTTGTTCGGATTGATTTTCATCCTCATCAACATTGGGGTCGATCTGACGGTGGCGACGCTCAATCCACGACTACGGCACGGCTGAGCCGGAACCGGCACGAAGTGGAACACTGGACACCAGCAACTGCGATCGTGACGCCGGAAAGCGGTCCGCCTCCGCCCTCCGTGGTCGAGCGCCTGTTGCGGGATCCAAAAGTCGTCTGCGCCGGTGGCTTCATTGTTTTGTTGATCATCCTCGCCGTCGCGGCGCCGTTGATCGCGCCCTACGATCCGCTTGCCCAGAATCTGCTTATTGCGACGGCACCGCCGGTTGGCTTCGCCGACGCCGAGCCGGGATATTTGCTCGGCACCGACGGGCTTGGCCGCGACGTTCTTTCGCGGGTCATCTTCGGCACGCGAGTATCGCTCACAGTCGCCTTCGTTGCGGCCGGATTGGCTTGCCTGATCGGGTCGCTGCTGGGCCTTTTTGCCGGCTTTCTCGGACCATTTATTGATGCGCTGATTTCGCGGCTGGTGGATATCTGGATGGCGTTTCCGCCGGTGCTGCTTTCCATCCTGCTGGTCGCGATTCTCGGGACGGGCCTGCATTCAGTGATCATCGCCATCGTGGTGATCGATTGGACGCGGTTCTGCCGCGTGGTGCGCACTGAGACCATGGGGCAGGCGCAGATGGACTATGTGGTTGCCGCCCGGACCATCGGCTTCTCGAATCCGGCAATTCTGTTTCGGGAGATTTTCCCGAATGTCGTGCCGGTGCTCATCGCGCTACTCACCCTCGAAATGGGTATTGCGGTCGTGGTCGAGGCGATCCTGTCGTTTGTTGGTCTTTCAGTGTCGTCGGACACGCCGACCTGGGGCGGCATGATCGCGGAGGGCCGCCAGATCGTGCATGAGGCATGGTGGGTGCTGGCGGTGCCGCTGGTGGCGCTGTTTGCCACCGTAGTTGCTTTCAACCAGCTCGGCGATGGATTGGCGCGCAGCCTCGATCCGGTGCTCCGCCGATGAGCGAACCCAGGCTTTCCATCGAAACTCTTAGCGCGATTTCGCTGCGCGATGGCGACAAGCCGATCCTACGCCGCGTCTCGCTCAGCGTCGGCACCGGCGAAGTGCACGGCCTGGTCGGCGAGAGCGGCGCGGGAAAGTCGACGATTGCCAAGGCGATCCTCGGCATCATTCCCTCGCAGGTGAAAGTGACCGGCGGGCAAATCGCATTTGAAGGCCGCAATCTACTGGCGCTGTCGGCGAGCGAGCTGCGCGCGGTGCTCGGCCGTGACATCGCGCTCGTTCCGCAGGATCCTTCCACGGCGCTCAATCCCGCGCGGCGGATCGACGCGCAGATGACCGATGGATTGCGGTTAAAGCGCGGGCTTTCCGGGAAGGAGGCTCGCCAACGCGCCACTGCTCTGCTTGACGAGGTGCAGATCCGCGATCCGGAGCGCGTGCTCAACTCTTATCCGCATCAACTCTCCGGCGGAATGCGCCAGCGCGTGCTCATCGCTGCAGCTTTCGGACTGGAGCCAAAGCTCGTCATTGCTGACGAGCCGACCACCGCGCTCGATGTCACCGTACAAAAACAAATTCTGCGGCTGATCCGTTCGTTGCAGGAGCGTCACGGCACCTGCGTCCTGTTTGTCTCTCACGACCTCGGCGTAGTGGCGAAAATCTGCGACCGCGTGACAGTGCTGTACATGGGGAAAGTCGTGGAGCAGGGCGCGACCGCTGACGTGCTGACCTCTCCCCGTCACGCCTATACCAAGGCATTGCTGGCAGCCAATCCCCGGTACGATCGGCCGGATACCGGTCTCGAGCCGACACCGCCTGAGGTTATCGCCGCACTTCGCGCCGAGATCGCCGCGTTCGACGCGAGCAATCGGGGAGCGCCTCATGGCTGATCTCCTCGTCGCAAAAGGCCTTGTGGTCTCTTATCATCAGACGCGTGGAATTCTGTCGCAGGCGCGGCCGGCCGCCACGGTGCTGCATGGCGTCGACATTCGTGTCGGCAAGGGCGAGACAGTCGGGATCGTGGGCGAGTCAGGGTCCGGCAAGACCACGCTCGGGCGCGCGTTGCTTGGACTGGTCGCGCCTTCTGCCGGCACGGTGTTATTTGACGGCACCTACATCACCGGCCTCGACCAGCGCGCCCGCCAACCGTTTCGCCGGCGCATGCAGATGATCTTTCAGGATCCGATGTCTTCGCTCAATCCGCGACATACTATCGGGCGGATTCTGATCGAGCCGATCCTGCTCCACGGACTGGCGACCGGCCATGCCGCGGCACTTGCGCTGGTGTATGGCGTTCTCGATCGCGTCGGGCTGTCGCGAGGCACGGTCGACCGCTACTCGTTCGAGCTTTCCGGCGGACAGCGGCAGCGCGTCGGGATCGCGCGGGCGGTTGTCCTGCAGCCGGACTTTGTTCTGGCCGATGAGATCGTGTCCGGGCTTGACGTGTCGACGCAGGCCCAGGTGCTGCGGCTCCTCAAAGAGCTGACGAGCGAAATGCATCTCGCGCTTGCGTTCATCAGTCATGACCTTTCGGTGGTCCGCTCGATCTGCCAGCGCGTCGTCGTCCTGCACGACGGCCGGGTCGTCGAAGAAGGTCCTTGCGAGCAGGTTTTTGCCACGCCGCGCGCCGACTACACGCGCATGCTGATCGATGCCATTCCGCTTCCCACGGTCGATCCCGGCTGGCTCAGTCGCGGGGCCGCCGTGGACATTGCTGCAACCGCCTGAAGCTGAAATCGCGCCGCCGGCAACGGGGCTGCCCGGCGCGATCCTGACACCCGACCCCACCCAGGAGGTAATCGTGTTTCAATTAACCCGTCATCTCGCCATCGCGGCGGTCGGCGCTGCGATGCTCGCCGGCATGGCCACCGCCCGCGCCGACGGAATCCCCGGCCTGCGCGGACACGATCACACCGGCATCACGGTGCCGGATATGAAGCAGGCGACCGACTTCTTCATCAACGTGCTCGGCTGCAAAGAGGCGATGTCGTTCGGTCCGTTCGCGGACGAGAAAGGCGACTTCATGCAGCAACTTGTGAACGTCAATCCGCGGGCGGTCATCCAGAACATAACGCTGGTGCGCTGCGGTTACGGCTCCAACATCGAACTGTTTCAGTATACGTCGCCTGACCAGAAAAATATGACGCCAAAGAACAGCGACATTGGCGGTTATCACATCGCCCTCTACGTCGATGACATTAAAGCGGCGAAGGAATATCTCGACGGCAAGGGTGTGAAGACCTTCTTCAATCTCCCGGTCGACCAGGGACCGGCCGCCGGACAAAGTATCTTCTATTTCCTCACGCCGTGGGGCCTGCAAATGGAAGCGATCAGCTATCCCAAGGGCATGGCCTACGAGAAGACCTCACCGATCATTTTGTGGTCACCTAAAGACCCGGCAAAGTAATTTGGTCGGCAAAGATGTCATGTCCGGCGCGAGGCCGGACATGACAAGCTCCATCGTTACTCGCGCCGGGATTGCTCGCGGACAAGATTGATGATCGCGGAGAAATCTGCGCCGCTGTGTCCCTCATGCGCAAAATGCTCGTATATTTCTGCCGCCTGCGCGCCCAGCGCGGTGTTCGCCTTGACCGAACCCGCGGCCTCTTTCGCCAGCTTGAGATCCTTCAGCATTAGCGCCGCGGCGAAGCCAGGTTTGTACCCATTGTTCGCCGGACTGGCCGGCACCGGCCCCGGCACCGGACAATAACTGGTGAGTGACCAGCACTGCCCTGATGAGGCTGAAGCGACATCGAATAAAGCCTGGTGCGAGAGGCCGAGTTTTTCGCCTAAAACGAACGCTTCGCTCACGGCGATCATCGACACGCCAAGGATCATGTTGTTGCAAATCTTCGCTACCTGACCGTTGCCGGCCTCGCCGCAATGCACCACGCGCTTGCCCATGCGCTCGAGCACCGGCTTGCCATGTGCGAATGCGGCTGCCGATCCGCCGACCATGAATGTCAGTGTGGCGGCTTTTGCGCCGCCAACGCCGCCGGAGACCGGGGCATCGAGCGTGGCAATGCCGCGCGCGGCTGCAAGCGCGTGCGCCTTGCGCGCGCTCGCCACATCGATCGTCGAGCAATCGATGAATAATGTTCCTTGTCGGGCGTGGGGCACCACGTCGTTCCACACTGACAAGACGTGCTCGCCGGCCGGAAGCATGCTGATGACCACGTCGGCATTTTCGACGCTCGCTTTCGCATTGGCGACGATCTGCACGCCGTCCCGCGCTGATGCTTCGCGCGAGGCCGCAATGACATCGAAGCCTGAGACGCGTTCGCCGGATTTCACGAGATTGGCGGCCATCGGGCCGCCCATGTTTCCGAGCCCGATGAAACCGATGTGGGGCATGTGCAATAGCCTTTTTCAATCTGCGAAAGTCAGTTCCAGCGGTCCGACCGATTTAAAGTGCCGATCGACGATTTCAGCGGTGACGTCTTCGATCTTGTCCGGACGCCACTTTGGATTTCGGTCTTTGTCCACGATCGTCGCGCGGACGCCTTCGATAAAATCATGCCCTGCGATGCAGGCAAGCGCGATACGGTAGTCTTGCTGAAAGCTTTGTTCCACTCTCTCGAATGATACCGCTGCGCGAACATTGCGCAACGTGACCTTGAGCGAAGTTGGAGATGCTTTTTGTATCGCGGCAAAGGCAGAAAGAGCCTGATCGAGATCGGCGGATTGAAGGCGCGCGAAAATTATTTCGACTGCGCCGGCATTGAAGCAGCGATCGATCCATCGCTGCGCCGCTTGTAGTTTGCCCGAAGTAGGCGGAATGGACACCTGGCCAAGAGTCGCACGCACCTCCTGCGCCGTGCGGCAATCGGCGAGAGCGGAAGGAAGCTCCGCAAGTTTCGCGGCCGCAATGTGCACGTCGGCAAACCCGCAGAAAATAGCATCGGCCGCGTTCATACGATCGCCGGTTAGCGCCAGATAGGTACCGACGTAACCGGGAGCCCGCGCCAATAGAAAGGACGCGCCGACGTCGGGAAAGAAACCAATTGCGACTTCAGGCATCGCCACCGCCGAACGCTCGGTGACGATGCGGTGTGAGGCGTGCGCTGAAACGCCAACGCCGCCACCCATCACGACGCCGTCCATCACGGCGATGATGGGTTTCGGATACCGCGCGATCAGAACGTTGAGGTGGTATTCGGTCGACCAGAACTGCTCGGGGAGAGAGTTTTTCGACTTCGCCGCGTCGTAAAGCGCACGAATGTCGCCGCCGGCGCACAGACCGCGCTCGCCGGCGCCGTCGATGAGGATCGCGCCGACCTCGAGATCTGTTGCCCAGGCGCGCAGGTATTTCGTCATGGTGACGGCCATGTCGAGCGTCAGAGCGTTGAGCGCCTTCGGCCGGTTCAGCGTGATTCGCCGCAGCGCCCGCTCGGCGCGAACGATAACGTCACCGTCATAAAGGACCATTGCGCTTATCGTCCGAGCAGGCTTCTTGCGATGATCAGGCGCATGATCTCGTTGGTTCCTTCAAGGATCTGATGCACGCGCAAATCGCGCACGATCTTCTCGATGCCGAATTCCGAAAGATAGCCGTATCCGCCATGCAGTTGCAGCGCCTGGTTGGCGACCTCGAAGCAGGCATCGGTGACAAAACGCTTGGCCATGGCGCAAAGCTGCGTCGCATCCGCATCGTGCCGGTCCAGCGCAGCGGCTGCACGCCATAACAGCGTGCGCGATGCTTCGAGCGCCGTCGCCATGTCGGCAAGGCGAAATTGCAGCGCCTGAAATTCGTCGAGGCGTTTGCCGAAGGCCTTGCGCTCTTTCATATACGCCAGCGCCTTGTCGAGCGCGCTCTGGGCGCCGCCGAGCGAACACGCGGCGATGTTCAGACGGCCGCCGTCGAGCCCGGCCATGGCGATCTTGAAACCGATGCCTTCTTCGCCCAGCCGGTTTCCGACGGGCACGCGCGCGTCCTGAAAAACGACAGCGCGCGTCGGCTGGGCGTTCCAACCCATTTTGCGTTCATTCGCACCGAGCGAGATGCCGGGCGTGTCACCAGGCACCACCAACGTTGAAATCCCCGACGGCCCGCTGCCGCCGGTTCGGGCCATGACCACGTAAAGGTCCCCCGCGCCGGCTCCGGAGATGAATTGCTTCTGGCCGTTGAGCACATAGTCGTCGCCGTTGCGCACCGCGCGTGTAGCGAGCGCTGCGGCATCCGAACCTGCTCCGGGCTCAGTCAAACAATAACTGGCCAGAAGCTCCATTGTGCACAGTTTCGGCAGCCACTGCTGGCGCTGCGCTTCCGATCCATAGGCGTCGATCATCCACGCGGCCATGTTGTGGATGGACATATAGGCCGCGACTGTCGGGCAACCGGTGGCGAGCGCTTCGAAGATCAAAGCGGCGTCGAGACGCGAGAGCGCCGATCCGCCGACGTCGCCGGCAATATAGACCCCGCCCATGCCGAGCGCGGCGCCCTTGCGCATCTCGGCGACGGGAAAGTGCTTGGCTTCGTCCCAGGCCAGGGCATGTGGCGCAAAGACTTCGGCGGCGAAGGCTCGCGCCATGTCGCTCACCGCGATTTGGTCTTCGCCGAGCGAGAATTGGGGTACAGCGCCCGAGGATGTGTCGAGCATAAAGACGTTTCCCAGCCCGGCGGCTTATTCAGTCAGGATCGGAGCAGTTTTTGCGTCAAAATGCCCAGGCCTACGGGTCGAAATAGCATTGTCGTTTTCGTGCAGCAATGCGAGAATTTCATGCTAAACGTGCTAATAACGTTCGCCGGTGACCATGGATTGGGGGATCTGGGGTTTCCGCGTCGCTATGCGCTTGGACTTTTGGTCCCCGGCGACTTGGCGGCGTCCAAGAACCGCAAAAGCGGCATCAGTCCCCTGGTTGCGAGCGGCGCGCTTCTCAGTTAAGCGCGATGCAAAATACGGGGCGGAGGAACGCCGTGAAGTCGATTGATCCCAGCATTGATCGCAGCCTGGACACGCTGCCCAAGTATTTAATCCATAATGCCGTAGCGATCGGCTCGCGGCCTGCCATGCGCCATAAGGACCTCGGCATCTGGCAGACGTGGACCTGGGCGCAGATGCTTGACGAGGTCCGCGCCTTTTCGGTTGGATTATCCGAACTCGGCCTCAAACGCGGCGACAAATTCGCCATCGTCGGCAGCAACCGCCCGCGGCTTTATTGGGCGATGTGCGCCGGTCAGGCGCTGGGCGCGGTGCCGGTGCCGGTCTATGCCGACGCGGTGGCCGACGAAATGTCTTTTGTGCTGGCGCACGCCGAGGTGACGCTTGCCGTGGTCGAAGACCAGGAGCAGGTCGACAAAATCATCGCCATATCCGACCGGCTGCCGCAGCTGGGCAAAGTCATCTACGACGAGCCGCGCGGACTAAAGGACTACGTGCAAAGGCGATTGATCTCATTTGAGGACGTTCAAGGTATCGGCCGCAACAAGCTTTCGAGCGACGCCGGGTGTCTGAAGCGATGGGAAGCTGGCGTCGCCGAGGGCAAGGGCAGCGATCTCAGCGTCATCCTCTATACCTCGGGAACGACCGGGCGCTCCAAAGGCGTCATGCTCACCTTTGAGAACACGATTATCTCTGCGCGCAACGCCAACGCCTTCGATCACCTCGATCAAAACGAAGAAGTGATCGCCTATCTGCCGCTGGCGTGGGTCGGCGATTACATTTTCTCGTACGTACAGGCTTACGTCGCCGGCTATTGCGTCAATTGTCCGGAAGCGGCCGACACGGTGGTGCAAGATCGCCGTGAGATCGGCACGACCTACGCTTTTGCGCCGCCGCGGGTCTATGAAAACGTCCTGACGCTCACCACGGTACGGATGGCGGACGCCGGCGCCATCAAGCGCAAAGTGTTCGACTTTTTCATCGGCGTCGCAGGCCGCTGGGGCGAGAAAATTCTTGATCGCGAGAAAGTTCCGCTGACAGCGCGCTTGCTCTATGCCGTTGGCAATTTTCTGGTCTACGGGCCGCTGATGAATCAGTTCGGGTTGTCACGCGTCCGCGTTGCCTATACTGCGGGCGAGGCGATCGGTCCGGAGATTTTTCGCTTCTGGCGCGGGATCGGTCTGAACCTGAAGCAGCTTTATGGGCAGACCGAGGCCTCGGTCTACGTCACTGCCCAGCCGGACGGGGAAATTCACTGCGACACCGTTGGCAAGGCTTCGCCTGATGTCGAGATCAAAATCTCGGACGCCGGCGAAGTTTTGTTCCGTTCTCCCGGCGTGTTCGCGGGGTACTACAAAGACCCGGACAAGACCGCGGAAGTGCTGACTCCCGACGGCTGGGTGCACACCGGCGATGCCGGCTTTTTCGATCCGAAGACCAAACAGCTGAAGATCATCGACCGCGCCAAAGACCTCGGTCATCTCGTGGACGGCACGGTATTCGCGCCGAAGTACATCGAGAACAAGCTCAAATTTTATCCGAACATTCGCGAGGCTGTGGCGGTTGGCGCCGGGCGCGATTTTGTCTGCGCCATGATCAACATCGACCTGACGGCAGTCGGGAGCTGGGCGGAGCGTAACAACGTGGTCTACGGCTCTTATCAGGAGCTCGCCGGCAATCCGCTGGTCTATGACATGATCGCGCGGCACATCGACGAAGTGAACCGGTCGCTGTCGGAAGAGGAAATCATGGCCGGCGCGCAAATCCGCCGTTTCCTCATTCTGCACAAGGAGCTCGATCCCGACGACGGCGAACTCACGCGCACGCAAAAACTCCGCCGCGGACACATCATCGATCGCTACGCGCCGCTGGTGGAGGCCTTCTACAATGGCTCGACCGAGGCACAGATCGCAACCGAGGTCACCTTCGAGGACGGCCACAAGGGCGTGCTTGCGGCCCGCGTGACGATCCGTGATGTGAAGACCTATCCGGTGCGCGCCGCACAGATCGGGCGCGCGGCATGAGAGCGCCGTCCTCGCGTGAGGCGGCGGTCGGCGAAGTCCTGCTCGCGGTTGAGGATGTTTCGCTCACTTTCGGCGGCGTGCGCGCTCTGAACGGCGTATCGTTCGACATCCGCAAGGGTGAAATTCTTGCGATCATCGGCCCAAACGGCGCCGGCAAGACATCCATGCTCAACGTCGTCAACGGCTTCTACCACCCGCAATCCGGCCGCATCACGTTCAAAGGGCAGGTGCGAAACAGCATGCGGCCGTATGCCGCGGCGCAAGGCGGCATCGCGCGCACCTTCCAAAACCTCGCGCTTTTTCGCGGCATGACCACGCTCGACAACATTTTGGCCGGGCGCGCTCTGAAGATGCATAGCGGATTTTTTTGGCAGCTTATTCGCTTTGGTCCGGCGCTCGGGGAGGAGGTCGAGCATCGGCGGAGGGTTGAGGAGATTATCGACTTTCTCGAAATCGCCGCCATCCGCAAGATTCCAGTCGGACGTCTGCCCTATGGTTTGCAGAAGCGTGTCGAGCTTGGCCGCGCGCTCGCCATGGAGCCCGAACTCCTGCTGCTCGACGAGCCGATGGCCGGCATGAACCTCGAGGAGAAAGAGGACATGTCGCGCTTCATCATCGATGTGAACCAGCAGTACGGCACGACCATTGCTCTGATCGAGCATGACATGGGCGTCGTGATGGATCTTTCAGATCGCATCGTCGTGCTGGATTACGGCCGCAAGATCGCCGACGCCACGCCCGAAGAAGTCAAGCGCGACGAGAAAGTCATCCGCGCCTATCTCGGCGAACCGCAATAGCACGCCCATGCATATCCTCTATCAGATCTTCATCGATCCGTTTGTGCAAATGGGCACCGCGCCGGATTTGTTGGTCCAGACTTTATGGGACGGACTTGTCGCTGGCGTGCTCTATGCATTGATTGCCCTTGGTTTTGTCCTGATCTTCAAGGCGTCCGGCGTTTTCAATTTCGCCCAAGGCATCATGGTCGTGTTCGCGGCGCTCACGCTGGTCGGGCTGCACGAGCACGGCGTACCGGCGTTTGTTGCGCTCGCTCTGACCGTCGGCGTGATGCTTGTGCTCGCGTTCGGGGTTGAGCGTCTGGTGCTGCGGCCGCTGGTCAATCAATCGGACGTCATCCTGTTCATGGCGACGTTCGGCATCACCTATTTCCTGATCGGGATGGGACAGCTCGTTTTCGGCGGCAATCCGAAAGTGATGATCGCGCAGGAACTCTACCTGCCGAGCGGCGCACTGCGATTGAAAGGACTCGGCGGTTTCGTGTCGCTGCAGAAGATCGACATCGCCGCTGTCATTATCGGGTCCATCATGGTCGCCGCGCTCGCGATCTTCTTTCAACGCACCCGCATCGGCCGCGCCTTGCGCGCGGTCGCCGACAGCCATCAGGCGGCGCTGTCGGTCGGTATCTCGCTCGAGCAGATCTGGGTCATCGTGTGGTTCGCCGCGGGGATTGTGGCGTTGACCACGGGCATCATGTGGGGCGCGCGTTCGGAAGTCTCCTTCGCACTGCAAATCATCGCACTTAAAGCGCTTCCGGTGCTGATCCTCGGCGGCTTGACCTCAATCCCTGGCGCCATTGTCGGCGGCTTGATTATCGGGATCGGGGAGAAACTGGGGGAATTCTACTGGGGACCGCTGTTTGGCGGCGGCATCGAAACTTGGCTGGCGTACGTGATCGCGCTCGGATTTCTGGTGTTCCGGCCGCAGGGCCTGTTTGGCGAAAAGATCATCGAGCGGATTTAGGCGATGCTCTATCGCGAGGTCGGCCAATACAAATCCAATTACGCCGCCGACATGGCGGTGTTCCCGATCCTTCAGGACCGGATCGGGATTGCGGTTATTCTCTTCGTAGCCTTCGTGGTCTTCCCTTTTGTCGGCAACAACTTCCTGCTCAATACAATTCTCATTCCGTTCCTGATTTTCGCTTTGGCCGCGATCGGGCTCAATCTGCTCACCGGCTACACCGGACTTCTCTCGCTCGGTACCGGCGGCTTCATGGGGGTCGGCGCCTATGCTTGTCTGAAGCTGACGACCTACTTCCCCCAGGTCGACATCATTATTTGGATTTTGGCGTCGGGCTTTTTCTCAGCCGCCGTCGGTGTGCTGTTCGGCCTGCCATCATTGCGCATCAAGGGTTTTTATCTGGCAGTGGCGACGCTGGCCGCGCAGTTCTTTCTGGAATGGTGCTTCATCCGCGTCCCTTGGCTCTATAACAACAGCGTCTCCGGCGCGATCGAAGTTCCGCTGCGCACCCTGATAGGCATCCCGATCACTGGTCCGACGGCTACGGCGGTGACACGTTATCTGGTGGTGTTGAGCATTGTCGTCTTTTTGACCTGGATCGCTTCGAATCTGGTCCACGGCCGCATCGGACGAATGTGGATGTCGGTCCGCGACATGGATCTCGCTGCAGAACTGATCGGCATCAGGCTGTTGCGCGCCAAGCTGCTCGCCTTCGCCGTGTCGTCGTTCTATTGCGGGGTTGCCGGCGCGATGATGGTGTTCCTGTGGTACGGCGGCGCCGAAGCCGATGTGTTTGCCATCGACCAGAGCTTCCTCGTCCTGTTCATGGTGATCATCGGCGGTCTCGGCACCTTGATCGGATCGTTTTTCGGCGCCGCGCTGATCTACATTTTGCCGATTGCCTTGCGGCTAATCCCCGCGTCGTTCGGCTTGCCGATCCGCCCAGCGGCAGCGGAGCAACTGACGTTTGTGATCGTCGGCGTGTTGATCATTGTGTTTCTGGTGGTTGAGCCGAATGGGCTGGCGAGGCTCTGGCAGATCGGTAAACAAAAGTTGAGGGTGTGGCCCTTTCCGTATTGATAGGGCACACTCCGTCCCAATTCCCGCCTCGGCCCGTGGCCGGTCCGGGATTCCTCGTTCCCGTTGCGGAGAGCGAGGGTCATTCGCAGGCGCGGCCAAAAGCCGACGCCGAATAAGGGAGAAACGGCTATGCGTCTGAAGCATCTTGCTCTCGGCCTGGCCGTCGTGACGGCGGTACCAGCTGCGGTCGCGACGGCGCAGGCGGAGGACGGAATATACGTTCCGTTCTTCACCTATCGAACCGGTCCGTATTCCGGGTCTGGGATACCGGTCGCCAACGGCCTGTCCGATTATATGAAAATGCTTAACGCGCGCGACGGCGGCATTGGCGGCGTCAAGATTGTTATCGAGGAGTGCGAGACCGGTTATGACACCAAGAAGGGTGTCGAATGCTACGACACCGTGAAGGGCAAAAACCCCGTCGTCATCACCCCGTTTTCGACCGGAATAACGCTGCAAGTGATTCCTAAAGCCACGGTCGACAAGATCCCGGTGTTCTCATTTGCTTACGGCCTCTCAGCTTCCGCCGACGGCAATCTGTTCCCGTGGATCTTTAATGCGCCCGCGACCTATTGGGACGGCGCGTCGGCGTTTGTCCGTCATGCCGCCGATGTCGAAGGCGGCTTTGACAAGCTCAAGGGCAAGACAATCGGCCTCGTTCATCTCGATGCGCCTTATGGCAAGGAGCCGATTCCGCTGCTTGAAGCGCTGGCCAAGGACTACGGCTTCACGCTGAAGCTGTATCCCGTTCCCGGCGCGCAGATGCAGAACCAGACTTCACTCTGGCTCGAGGTGCGCCGCGACAAGCCCGATTGGGTTTACATCCAAGGCTGGGGCGCCATGAATCCGACCGCGGTCAAGGAAGCAACCAAGATCGGTTACCCGATGGATCGGCTGGTCGGCGTGTGGTGGTCGGGCGGCGACGACGATGCGCGTCCCGCAGGTCCTGAAGCCAAAGGATATAGTTCGCTCGATCTCAATGGCGTCGGCACCAACTATCCGGCAATCCAGGACATTCTCAAGTACGTGGTCGACAAAGGCCAGAGCCAGGTTGCCTCGAAGGATAAAGTCGGCGAGAACCTCTACAACCGAGCGGTCATGAACTCGGCCATGATTGCCGAAGCGATCCGCACAGCGCAAAAACTGACCGGCAAGAAGCAGGTCAACGCCGAAGATGTGCGGCGTGGATTCGAAGCGCTCAACATTACCGAGGCGCGGTGGAAAGAAATGGGCTTTCCAAACTTTGCGTCTCCGGTCCACCTGACTTGCGCCGATCACAATGGCCACAGCGGCATCTCGCTGGTCCAGTGGGATGGCACCAAGTGGAACACGACGGTGCCTTCGATCGCGCCAATCAGGGACAAGGTGCTGCCGTTGATCAACAGCGCGGCCGAGGAATACGTGAAAGCCAACACCGGCTGGCCGAAACGGACCGAGCCCTGCGAGAAGTCCTCGTAGCGACTCACGCACTATTCCGCTCATTCCCGCAAATGCGGGAATCCAGACTGGGTCCCCGCTTATGTGGGGACGAGCGGGATTGTGCGAGCGTAGCGACAGATAGCGATCATGACCGTTGTCGCAGCAACGAATTCCGAACCGGCGGCCGGCGCAAATGCCGCGCCGTCGATTCTGGCGCTCAACAATATCGAGGTGGTCTACGATCGGGTCATTCTGGTCCTTAAGGGCGTCTCGCTTGCAGTCCCAAACGGCGGGATCGTCGCGCTTTTGGGAGCCAACGGCGCCGGCAAGACAACGACGCTGAAGGCAATCTCCAATCTTCTACATTCCGAACGCGGCGAAGTGACCAAAGGCGCAATCGAGTTTGACGGCGCGCAGGTACAGTCGCTGTCGCCGAACGAGGTGGTGCGCCGCGGCTGCATCCAGGTGATGCAGGGCCGGTTTTGTTTCGGCCACCTGACGATCGAGGAAAATCTCCTGACCGGCGCTTTCACCCGCCGCGATGGAGCGGCTGCAATCCGCGCCAGTCTCGAAAAGGTTTATGCATATTTTCCCCGCCTCCGCGAACGCCGGCAATCGCTTGCAGGATATACGTCCGGCGGTGAGCAGCAGATGTGCGCGATCGGCCGTGCGCTGATGTCCAGTCCGAAGATGATCCTGCTCGACGAGCCGTCTATGGGTTTGGCGCCGCAGATCGTGGAAGAAATCTTCGCCATAATGAAGAGCCTCAACGAGAGCGAGGGCGTCTCGTTCCTGCTCGCAGAGCAGAACGCCAATTTGGCGCTCAAATATTCCGGCTACGGTTACATCCTCGAAAATGGACGCGTGGTGCTAGACGGCGCGGCCGCGGCGCTGTCCGAGAACGAGGACGTCAAAGAATTCTACCTCGGTGTCGCCGAGGGCAAGCGTAAGTCGTTCCGCGACGGCAAGCACTATAAACGCCGCAAGCGCTGGCTGGCGTAGGCGGCGCGTGTTGTAATAGGGGCCTCAGTGAAATCCCGCCTCGAGGAGGACGCCCTTCGGCGCGGGAATATCACCGGGAACAAAGAAATCCTGCGCCAGCTTTTGCGTCGGGTCGGCGCGATACTTGTCGAAGTCAGTCACGCCGTTCTCGGCCAGAAACGTATCGTCAATCAAAAATCGGCCGGTGAATTCGCGCGCCGGGCGCGCGAATACGGCGTAGGCCGCATCCGCCATGATGTCCGGCTTGCGCGATTGCCGCATCAAGGCGTCGCCGCCAAGCAGGTTCTGAACAGCGGCGGTGGCGATCACCGTGCGCGGCCACAGTGCGTTGACGGCAATGCCTTTGGACCGTTGTTCGCCGGCCAGTCCGAGCACGACCATGCTCATGCCGAACTTGGCGATGGTGTAGGCGGTGTGGGGCGCGAACCATTTTTCCTTCATATCGAGCGGCGGCGAAATCATCAGGATGTGCGGATTGGCGGCCTTTTGCAGATGCGGGATTGCCCATTTGGATACTACAAAAGTGCCGCGGGTATTGATCTGCTGCATGAGGTCGTAACGCTTCATGTCGGTTGCGACCGAGGGCGTGAGCGAAATGGCGCTGGCATTGTTGACAACGATGTCGATGCCGCCGAAATGCACCGCCGCCTTGTCGATCGCTTCTTTCACCGTCAACTCGTCGCGAACGTCGACGACCAGCGGTAAGGCTTTGCCGCCGGCGCGTTCGATGTCTTCGGCGGCAGTGTAGATCGTGCCCGGAAGCTTCGGATGTGGCTCGGCGGTCTTCGCGGCGATGACGACGTTGGCGCCGTCGCGCGCGGCGCGCAATCCGATCGCAAGCCCAATGCCGCGTGAAGCGCCGGTGATGAAGAGAGTCTTTCCCTTGAGTGACATTGTTGAACTCATTTTTTGCGGGCGAAAAATGCCTGGAACGCGGCGCGTGCTTCGTCGGATTGCAGAAGTTTCTTGAAGAGCTCCGCTTCGGCGTCGATCCGTTGCATCACTTCGTCGCTGTGGCTGCGCATCAACCGACGCGCCGCCGCCAGCGCTCCGGGCGGTAGCGCAGCGATCTCCTCCGCCGCCTTGAGTGCCACGGCGTCAACCGCGCCAGTGTCGACGACGACGTTGACGATGCCTGCATCCTTGGCTTCTGCAGCGGAGAGCGGCCGGCCCATGACGAGAAGCGAAAATGCGCGCGCGTAACCCATCCGCATGGGCGCCAGCAGCGTCGACGCCAATTCCGGAGCGAGCCCGAGCTTGAGAAACGGGGTCGAGAACGTAGCGTTGGCCGCGGCGACCACGTGATCGCAATGAAACAGCATGGTCGTGCCGATGCCGACGGCAACCCCGCCGACCGCAGCTACGAGCGGCTTTTGGTTCCTGCCCAGTTCGTACATGAAGTCGATCGCGCGCGGCTCGAGGCCGCCCCCGAGCGCGGCGCCCAGAAAATCGCCAATGTCGTTGCCGGCGCTGAACACGCCGGGGGCGCCGGCAACCACGACGCAGCGGATCGTATCGGTCTGATTGGCCTCGCGCAGCGCCCTGGTCATGTCCGCGTACATCGCCAGCGTCAGCGCGTTCTTTTTTTCGGGACGATTAAGCCGGATGGTGCGAACAGCGCCATCATCCGTCACGGCGACCGCACTGCTCATTTGCCTCTCCTCGGGGTGCAGGTCGCGCCGGCGAGGACATCTCATGTGCAACATTGAGATGCCGGGCTGAACGCTCCCCCAGGCGGATATTATTGAATGTGCGCGGGCACGCCACCAAAAATCGATAGGGCAGGAGATCGCGCAGAAGAGGGCTAATCGGCGCCCTTGTCGTTGCGAATGAGTTTGCCAATGGCGCGAAACTCTCCGCCCGCAGCCATCCGCGCTTGAGACTCGATGGCGCGATAAAGTCCTACGACCCGCTCGCCAACAGGCGTAATCACGGCGCCGCCGCCGCCGGAACCGCCGGTCTCTGCCTTGACTGCGGGTTCACGCAGCGTCTGATTGATCTCTTCGACCAGAAGCCAGGCGCGGCGATACGACATCCCGATTGACCGGGCCGCGGCCGAAATCGACCCTTTCGAGCGGATTGCCTCCAGAAGCGCTATCTTGCCGGGACCGATACGATCGCCGGACGCGAGATCGATGCGGATGGAAAGGTGCGTTCCCGGCATAGCTTTCGAGGTAAGGCCCCGCCGCCACGACATCAGCCAGATCGCCAGCTTTCGTCAAGTAGCACGTTTTCGAAAAAAAGCAGCGGCCTTTAGGCCGCCGCTGTTGCCTGCGCAAACCGGTTCGCTCAATGGAAAAGTTTGAGCGCGTTAGTGATCGTCTCGGCGACACCCCAGGCGAGCGGTATGCCAACGAAGCCCCAGGCAAGCACGAGATGCCAGATTTGCGTGCCGTCTTGTTCTACGTCTGCCACTTTGCGTTTCTCCCTTTAGGCTTGCGCCGGTTTGCCGCCGAGCCGGGTAGCCGCGGCAGCCGCGGTTTCCGCGGCCACGGCCAATGCGCCGTCGTCCTCGGTTTTCATGTGATATTTTGCATGTACCGCCTTGATGAATAGATTGCAGAAGAAGCCGATCACCAGCAATGCGGCCATGACGTACATGGTGACGTTGTAGGCTTGTGCCTTCGGCACGCCATGATCGATCTGATATTGGCGGATATAGTTCACGAGCACTGGCCCGAACACGCCGGCCGCCGACCAGGCCGTGATCAGCCAGCCGTGGATGGCGCCGACATAACGGGTGCCGAACATGTCCTTGAGGTAGGCCGGCACGGTGGCAAAGCCCCCGCCATACATTGAGATGATGACGAGGAAGCACAGCACAAAGAGCGTGACGCTGCCGGTTCGTCCGGTCCACGGTACCAGGGCGTAAAGAATCGTGCCGATCACAAAGAAGCAGAAATAGGTGTTCTTGCGGCCGATGAAGTCCGAGGTGGAGGCCCAGAAGAAGCGGCCGAGCATGTTGAACAGACTCAGCAGCCCAACAAAGCCGGCCGCCGCGACGGCGGTCACCTTGCCCGGGAACATCTCCTGGCTCATGGCCGAGGCCTGGCCGAGCACGCCGATGCCGGCGGTGACGTTCAGACAGAGCACCCACCAGATCAGCCAGAACTGCGGTGTCTTGATCGCGTCGTAAACATAGACGTCGTTTTTGGTGATCAGTTTTTGCGCCACGACTGGTGGCGTGTAGCCTTCCGGCTTCCACCCTGGCGCGGGAACGCGCACGATCGCCGCGCCGACCCACATGAAGATGAGATAGATGATGCCCAGCCCGATGAAGGCTTCGGCTACCCCGACATGGGTCGGGGAGGAGAATCTCTGCATCAGCCAGACTGACAGCGGCGAGGCGATGAAGGCGCCGCCGCCGAAGCCCATGATGGCCATTCCGGTCGACATGCCCGGCCGGTCCGGAAACCATTTGATCAGGGTCGAAACCGGCGAAATGTAGCCAAGTCCAAGGCCGATGCCGCCGAAAACTCCGTAACCGAGATACACGACCCAGAGATTATGGGCGTAGACGCCGGCGGCCGAAATGAAGAAACCGAGCGCCCAGCACAGGCCGGCAGTGAACATCGCGCGGCGAGGCCCGCCTTCCTCGACCCACCGGCCGCAGGTTGCCGCCGACACGCCGAGCACAAAAATGGCGATCGAGAAGATCCAGCCCAGCTCGGTCAGCCGCCAGTCGCCTGGTGCCGACTGCGAGATGCCGATGAGCTTCGTCATCGGCAGATTGAACACGCTGAACGCATAAGCTTGACCGATGCATAGATGAATGCACAAGGCTGCCGGCGGTACCATCCAGCGGCTAAAGCCCGGTCCGGCGATGGTTCGGTTGCGATTCAGAAAACCGCCCGGCGCCCCAACGGCCGGCGCTTGCGCTATGGTAGACATCGTCTCTCCCTGGCGTTTGTTATTTGTTTAAAACAGCAACAGAATTACTTTGTGCCACACTTATGGCAAGTTCGTTTTTTCATTCGTCGCGGCCACCTGGTCGTTTCCGGCCCGATCACCGCCGCCTTTACGCATGTCGTTGGGGCAAATCATAAAAGAGCACCGGCCCGAGCGGCACGGCGGCTAAAGGTCACATGCTCGTGGACGAGAATAACTACTGAGCGGCGGCTTTGTGCACTGCAGCTTTTTCGGCCGCCGTAAGCTGCTCGATGGCTTGGCGAACAGGAGGATCGAGACCGGCGCCGCCTTGCTCCACATATGCGAAGATGGTCTTGCGCATCCGCGGGTCCCAGAATTTTCTGATGTGCTCGGCCGTTCCGGTCACGGCCTTTTCCTGCCCCTGACTTTCAAAGAACGCGCCGATCTGATTGGCCATGTAGACGAGCTTGTCAGGCGACATTGGTGACGCCTTCCTCCGCGCCTTTTTTTATCCGCTGCGGATAGCTGAATACTTCGAAACCGTCGCCGCGGGCAACCGCGGCAATTGTAATGCCGGCAGCTTCAGCAGTGCGCACGGCGAGCGCCGTAGGCGCCGAAACCGCAACGAGCAGCGGAGCGCCGATGATGGCCGTCTTTTGCACCATTTCCACGGACACGCGGCTCGTCAGCAGGACAAAGCCATCGCGGCCTTCAATGTGCGCGCCGGCCAGCGCGCCGGCGAGCTTGTCGAGCGCGTTGTGACGGCCGACGTCCTCGCGCACGGCAACGAGGCCTTGGCCGCGTTGCCAGAACGCCGCAGCGTGAACGGCGCGCGTCTGTAAATTGAGCTCCTGACGCGCCGGCAACGCTTCGAGCGCGCCCAGGATCTCGGCCGCGGTGAACCTTCCACCATCGGCCACACGCGGCGGCGTCCGCATCGCTTCGTCGAGGGTCTCGATGCCGCACAGCCCGCAGCCGGTCGGTCCGGCCAGATGCCGCCGCCGCTGGATTAAGGCGGCGGCGCGCGGGTCATTGAGCCACATGCGCAGCTCGATCCCGGCATCCTCCTCGACAACCTCAAGCTGACGGATTTCCGCGGGCGTAGCGACGACGCGCTCGGTGAGACTGAAGCCGACCGCGAAATCTTCGAGGTCACGCGGCGTCGCCATCATCACGGCGTAGGAGCCGCCTTCATAAGTGAAGGCGACAGCGGTTTCTTCGGGAACGATGCGCTCGCGCGCCGTCGCGCTCTTATGGCGCCAGGCCATGGAGGAAACGGCCTCGGCCGGCCGCCGCATCTACTCCGCGGCCTCAGCCGTCGCCGCTATGCGCCGGCTTTCGCGCGAGAATCTTTCGTAGTCCTCCTGCCAGCGCGAGGGGCCGTTCGATTGCGTGACCTGCACCGCGGTCACCTTGTATTCGGGACAGTTGGTAGCCCAATCCGAATAGTCGGTTGTTATCACGTTCGCCTGCGTGTCGGGGTGATGGAACGTCGTATAGACGACGCCGGGCGACACACGATCGGTGATTTCGATGCGAAGCGTCGTTTCGCCGGCGCGGCTTGCAAGCTTGACCCAGTCGCCGTTGCGGATGCCGCGCTGCTCTGCATCATGCGGATGCATTTCGAGCAGATCTTCCTCGTGCCACAGCGAATTGTCGGTTCGCCGCGTCTGCGCCCCGACATTGTATTGCGAGAGGATGCGGCCGGTGGTGAGCAGGAGCGGGAAGCGCGGTCCGGTTTTCTCGTCTGTCGCGACATATTCGGTAACGATGAACTTGCCCTTGCCGCGCACGAAACCGTTCACGTGCATGATCGGCGAGCCGTCTGGCGCCTTATCGTTGCACGGCCACTGTACCGAACCGCGTCTGTCGAGCATCTCGAAGGAGACGTTGGCAAAGCCGGGCGTCAACCGGGCGATCTCGTCCATGATCTGCGACGGATGGTCATAGTGCATGTCGTAACCCAACGCCTTTGAAAGCAGGACGGTGATTTCCCAGTCCTCGTAGCCGTTCTTCGGCGCCATGACTTTGCGGACGAGCTGAATGCGACGCTCGGCGTTGGTAAACGTGCCGTTTTTTTCAAGGAAGGTCGAACCCGGCAGGAAGACGTGAGCGAAACGCGCCGTCTCGTTCAGGAACAGGTCCTGCACGACTACGCATTCCATCGCCTCGAGGCCTGCGGAGACGTGGTGCGTATCCGGATCGGATTGAAGGATGTCCTCGCCCTGGATGTAGATGCCTTTGAAAGATCCGTCGACTGCGGCATCGAGCATGTTGGGAATGCGCAGACCAGGCTCCTTGTCGAGCAAGACGCCCCAATCCTTCTCGAACAACTGACGCGACGCATCGATCGAAATGTGCCGGTACCCCGATAGCTCATGCGGGAACGAACCCATGTCGCAGGAGCCTTGCACGTTGTTCTGTCCGCGCAGCGGATTCACGCCGACGCCCGGCCGGCCGATGTTGCCGGTCGCCATCGCGAGGTTGGCGATCGCCATGACGGTGGTCGAGCCTTGGCTGTGCTCGGTGACACCGAGGCCGTAGTAGATCGAACCGTTGCCGCCCGTGGCGTAAAGCCGCGCGGCGCCGCGGATCGTCTGCGCGGATACGCCGGAAATCTTCGCGACTTCCTCCGGGCTGTTGCGCGGCAGCGAGACGAAATCCGCCCAGTGCTGGAATTCATCCCAATCGCAACGCTCGCGGATGAATTTCTCATCGTAAAGTTTCTCGGTAACGATGACATGCGCCAGCGATGTCACGATCGCAACGTTGGTGCCCGGTTTTAGCGCCAGGTGATAATCAGCGTTGATATGCGCACTGTGGACCATTTCGGTGCGGCGCGGATCGATGACGATGAGTTTCGCGCCCTGACGCAGACGTTTCTTCAAGCGTGACGCAAAAACCGGATGGGCGGCAACGGGATTGGCGCCGATGACGATGGCGACGTCGGTATCTTCAACGGAGTCGAAGTTCTGCGTGCCGGCCGAGGTGCCGTAGGTCTGGCCGAGGCCGTATCCGGTCGGTGAGTGACAGACGCGGGCGCAGGTATCGACGTTGTTGTTGCCGAACGCGGCGCGGATCAATTTCTGCACCAGGAACGTTTCTTCGTTGGTGCAGCGCGACGACGTGATACCGCCAACCGAATCTTTGCCGTATTTGGCTTGAATGCGCTTGAATTCGGAGGCGGCATGATTGATTGCTTCCTCCCAGCTGACTTCTCGCCATTCGTCGGTGACCTTGGCGCGGATCATCGGCTTGAGAATGCGCTCCTTATGGGTCGCGTAGCCCCAAGCGAACCGGCCTTTGACGCAGGAGTGACCGCGATTGGCCTCGCCGTTCTTGTACGGCACCATGCGCACCAGCTCTTCGCCGCGCATTTCGGCCTTGAATGAGCATCCGACGCCGCAATAGGCGCAGGTCGTCACCACCGAATGCTCGGGCTTGCCGATGTCGATGACTTTTTTCTCGTTCAGCGTCGCCGTCGGGCAGGCCTGGACGCAGGCGCCGCAGGACACGCACTCCGACGACATGAACGGCTCTTCCATGCCGGCCGATACACGGCTGTCGAAACCGCGGCCGGCGATAGTGAGCGCGAACGTGCCTTGGGTCTCTTCACAGGCGCGCACGCACCGCGAACAAACGATGCATTTCGACGGATCGTAGGTGAAGTAGGGGTTGGACTCGTCCTTCGGCAGCCATTTGTCATTTGCAGCACCGTCAGACGTCTTGGCGAAAACGTGATTGTCGCCGCTATAGCCGTAGCGCACGTCGCGCAAGCCGACCGCGCCGGCCATGTCCTGAAGCTCGCAATCGCCGTTTGCCGAACAGGTCAGGCAGTCCAGCGGGTGGTCGGAGATGTAGAGCTCCATCACGCCCTTGCGGATGGTCTTGAGCCGATCGGTCTGCGTCTTGACCACGATGCCGGGAGCGACCGGCGTCGTGCAGGACGCCGGCGTGCCGGCGCGGCCTTCGATTTCAACCAGGCACAGGCGGCAGGAACCGAAGGCGTCGACCATGTCGGTCGCGCAAAGCTTCGGAATCTGCGTGCCCATTTCCATCGCGGCGCGCATGATCGAGGTGCCTTCGGGCACGGTCACCGACTGGCCGTCGATGGTCAGCTTGACCATTTTTTGCGCCTTTGACTTCGGCGTGCCGTAGTCGATCTCGTGAACGAGCGACATAGCTTGGTCTCCTATTCCGCTGCCTGCAGACGGGGCGCGGGCTTAAAGTCATCGCGAAAGTGCGTCATTGCGCTGACCACCGGATACGGCGTGAACCCGCCCAGCGCACAGAGCGATCCGAACTTCATGGTGTTGCAAAGGTCGGCAAGCACTTCGAGATTCTTCTCGGGCTCGATACCGGCAACGATCTTGTCGACGGTTTCGACGCCGCGCGTCGAGCCGATGCGGCACGGCGTGCACTTGCCGCAGGATTTAATGGCGCAGAATTCCATGGCGAAGCGCGCCTGTTTGGCCATGTCGACAGTGTCGTCGAACACCACGACCCCGGCATGACCGATAAGGCCGTCGCGCTTGGCGAACGCCTCGTAGTCGAAGGGTGTGTCGAACAGGGACGGCGGAAAATACGCGCCGAGCGGTCCGCCGACCTGCACGGCTTTTACCGGCCGGCCGGTGAAGCAGCCGCCGCCGATGTCGTTGACCAGTTCGCCGAGCGTGATGCCGAACGGTGTTTCAAAAAGGCCGCCGTAATTGAGATTGCCGGCAAGCTGGATCGGCATGGTACCGCGCGAGCGGCCGACACCGAAGTTTTTGTAAAAGGCCGCGCCCTTGTCCATGATGATCGGCACGGTCGCCAGCGACAGCACGTTGTTGATGACCGTCGGCTTGCCGAACAGCCCCTTGTGCGCAGGGAGGGGCGGCTTGGCTCGCACAATGCCGCGTTTGCCCTCCAAGCTTTCCAGCAGCGAGGTCTCCTCGCCGCAGACATAGGCCCCGGCGCCTTCGCGCACTTCGAGATTGAACTCGAAATCCGAGCCGGCGACGCGCTTGCCCAGCATGCCGCTCTGTCGTGCAACGCCGATCGCATCATTCATCACCGCGATTGCGTGCGGATATTCGGAACGTATGTAGATGAATCCCTTGGTGGCGCCGACCGCAATGCCCGCGATGGTCATGCCTTCGATCAGGACGAACGGATCGCCTTCCATGATCATCCGGTCGGCGAAGGTGCCGCTGTCGCCTTCGTCGGCATTGCAGACGATATATTTCCTGTCCCCTTTAGCGTCCGCGACGGTCTTCCACTTGATGCCGGTTGGGAAGCCAGCGCCGCCGCGTCCGCGCAGTCCCGACTGGGTGATCTCCTCGACAATTCCGGCGGGGTTGGCCAGCGCTTTGGCGAGGCCTTTGTAGCCGTCGTGCGCTTTGTAATCTTCGAGTGAGCGCGGATCGACAATGCCGCAGCGCGCAAATGTCAGCCGTGTCTGCCGTTTCATAAACGGATGATCTTCCGGCACGCCGACGCGCAATTTGTGATCACCGCCACCAGCAACCATTGCATCAAGCACACTCGCGACGTCCGCAGGCTCGACTGGACCATAGGCGATCCGGCCGCTGCCGGTGACGACTTCCAGCATCGGCTCAAGCCAATGCATGCCGCGCGATCCGTTGCGGACGAGCACGATCTCAAGTCCGCGTTTAGCAGCCGTCGCTGTGAGCGCGGCCGCAACCTCATCGGCGCCGCAAGCAACGGCCGCGGCGTCTCCGGGAACGTAGATGCGAAGCGCGGTCATCGGTCAGCCTGCGCAAGCAGCGCGTCGAGCTTTTTCGCATCGAGGCGGGCGACGACCCTGCCGTCGATCATGGCCGAAGGAGACACCGAGCACAGACCAAGGCAGTAGACGGCTTCTACCGTCATACGCCCATCCGCCGTGGTGTTGCCGAGCGCGACGCCAAGACGTGCCTCGGCATGCGCCGCAAGAGCGTCGCCGCCGGCGGCCTGGCAGGCCTCCGCGCGGCAGAGCTTGAGCACATGACGCCCGGCCGGCGCACGGCGGAAGTCATGATAGAAGGTGACGACGCCATGGACTTCGGCGCGGGTGATGTTCAACTCTTCCGCGACGACAGGCTCAGCGGCTTCGTCGATGTAGCCGAACTCCTCCTGCAACGCTTGCAGGATCGGCAACAGCGGGCCTTCAATGCCCTGATGCTCCCGAATGATTTGCGCGGTTCGTTCCGCGCTCCATGGCTCGTAACGTGGCACGTCAGCACCAGCTCCGTGCAACCGCCCCGCCGGTTGATCGCACTCAAGATATTGGAACTATTATAAAATATGCACTAAACGGGCCGGATCAATAAAGCTGACCTGTGGTTCGATCAGGATTCCTGATCGAACGTCATCAATGCCGCCGCCTGGTACCTGCCGCCGCGGCGCTCCGGTGTCCCCGCTTTCTGGCTAGGGGATTGTTTTCGCTTTGGTTTTTCACCGCCGCCGCCGCCGTCTGGCCCAAGACCTTCGCCAGCGCGCGGGCCTCGGTGACCAACGCCGCGAGCAGCGGTGTCATCGGCTCGCGATGTGGGACAATAAGCCCCACCGCGTGGGTCGCCGCCGGCTCGACGATCGGGATAGAGCGCACGTTGTCGGTCAGGCCAAGTGTTTCGGCGAGTTTCGCCGGCATGATGCTTGCCCATTTGCCGGTACGGACGTGCGCGAACAAGACGATCATCGAATTCGATTCGAGGGTGGGTGACGGCTCTTGTCCAGCGGATCGCAACAGGGCGTCGATGATCCGCCGGTTCTGCATGTCAGGCGTGAGCAGACAGAGCGGGACCTGACCGACCTCCGCCCATGTCACGCTGTCGCGATCTCCCAATGCAGCGGCGGGCGATGTCAGCAGCCGGTACTCCTCATAATAAAGCGGTACCGTATTCACCCGGCCAACCGGCTCATTGTCGAGGTATGTGAGGCCGGCATCGACTTCGAGATCGTCGAGCAACCTCAGTACATCGATTGATGTCTTCGACACGATGCTGAATCGGACGTTGGGGTGCTTGGCGCGATAGGGTGTCGTGAGCATCGCCGTCATGGCGAGCGCAGTCGGAATCGCGGCGATCTTGACGTGGCCGACCAAGCCTCGTTTGAGGGCGTCGATATCCTGGCGCATCGCTCTCGCGTCGCCAACAATCCGACGCGCCCATTCCAGCACCCTTTCGCCCTCGGGCGTGAATCCATGAAATCGCGAGCCGCGCTGCACGAGCAATACGCCGAACATGTCCTCCAGATATTTTATTCCGCCTGACAATGTCGGCTGGCTGACGCGGCAGGTCTCGGCCGCTCGTCCAAAGTGACCTTCACGCGCGAGCGCAATGATGAATTCGAGCCGGTCAATCATCGGTCGTCCTTGGTCCCTGACAAACTTTGGCTCAGGCCGGGCGGATTATCACACAGTGAAGATGGTCCCCTACTTGCCACATCATAAGCCATGGACAGGCGCCCATAACGCGTTCGCCGTGAGTGGTGGCGATGACGTTGCAGCGGCGCTCGAGTAAACGGCGGTGGAACAATGGGTTAGGCCCCCAACTCAAGCTTCTCAGTCGCCGGTCTCTGCGTCTCCAAGCTGCTCCAAAACCCGTCTCAAATGGCTAAATCCTGGCCTTGACGCTTTGCCGGTGCGAAGGGACAATTTGGGTCGCCGCGCCACCGTCTTACGATGGGCAAGCGGCAAGGGCGGACGGCATGGGGACCGGTATTCGCGACATCAGCGGCGACGAGTTGCGCCTGTTTGGCGACATCGTTGCGCGCTTGGAGCGTCTCGGCCCCGAACTCGACGCGCGTGCCGTTATCTTCAACGACGTGATGCGTCTGTTGCGCAGCGATTTTGGCGCTTCCTACATTTGGGACTCGCGCAAGAGCCGGTTCGACGAGGCAATCAGTTTCAACATGGCGCCGGGCAATCTTCGCCGTTACGAGGATTGGTATCAGTTCCGCGACCCGATGACGTTTCAGCTCCGCGCGCGCCGTCGCGCGACCTTGGTCGACGAAGTGATTTCCCGCCAAAAGCTACGGCGCACCGAGTTCTACAACGACTTCCTGGCCCGCGACGGACTGCACCACGGCGTCAACCTGTTCATCTTTGATCAGGAACGGGATCTCGGCGACTTGCGCATCTGGCGGGCGCGGGGGCGTCCCGATTTCTCCGAACGTGACACCGGACTGCTCGATGCGCTGGAGCCGCATCTGCGCCGCGCTCTGCTGCGGTGCGCGCGTAGCGCCGGATTGACCCCCCGCGAGCAGGAGGTGGCAGGGCTTGTCGCGCGCGGCTGTACCGACCGCGATATCGCGCGCATCCTCGGCATCAGCTTTGGCACGGTGCGCACCCACCTGACCAATGCGATGCACAAAAGCGGTTGCGCGAACAGAGCGGAATTGGCGGCAGCGATTTCGCGGCAAAGCTTGGTTTAACCGTCTCCGCATTTATGCCGATGTCCGCGTGGCCCGGCCGCAGATACACAGGGGTGCAGGATCGGCACAGGCGCCTGCGCATTAATTATAGAGAGTGAGTTGATGGCAGCGCTTCACGATCTTGGAGTTGGCGAAGCGGCCAAGGCGATCCGCGCCGGCGAGATCACAGCGGAGAAGCTTGCAGACGCGCTGCTGGCGCGCGCAGCCGCCAACAAAGATCTCGGCGCATTCATAACGCTCGACCCCGCTCGAGTGCGCGAGGCAGCGCGGAAGGCCGACCACCAACGCGCAGCCGGGACTTCGCTCGGTCCGCTTCATGGCGTGCCGTTGGCGTTAAAGGATAACCTCGACACCGCCGACCTGCCGACCAGCGGAGGCACGCCGGGTCTTGCCGGCAACCGGCCAAAACGTAATGCGGCCATCGTCGATAAATTGTTCGCCGCCGGCGCGATCACGCTCGGCAAGATGAACCTGCACGAACTCGCATACGGGATAACCAACAATAACGCTGCCTTTGGTCCGGCGCGCAATCCTTACGCACCCGATCGCATCCCCGGCGCCTCGAGCGGTGGCACGGGCGTTGCGGTTGCGGCGCGGATCGCGCCCGGCGGGATCGGATCCGACACCGGCGGTTCGGTCCGCGTTCCGGCGGCGCTGTGCGGAATCGTCGGCCTTCGCCCGACAACGGGCCGCTGGTCGCAAGCCGGCATTGTGCCGATATCGCATACCCGCGACACCGCCGGTCCAATGACCCGCAGTGTTGCCGATTGTGTGTTGCTCGATGGTGTTGTGACCGGCGGTCCAATCGAGGTCGCACCGGCTCAACTGAAGGGTCTGCGCATCGGCGTACCGCGCAAACATTTCTGGGCGGACCTTGATACCGAACTCGAAAAAATCTGCGAAGGTACGCTGCGGCGGCTAAGCGAAGCGGGGGTTGTCTTTGTCGACGTCGACATGAGCGAGGAAGCTTCGCTCGATGCTGAAGCCGGCTTTCCCATCGCGCTCTACGAAACGGTCACCGATCTCAACGTCTATCTAGCCGAACATGAAACGGGTCTCGACTACGCAGGCCTCGTCGCCAAAGTAGCCAGTCCCGACGTCAAAGGAATTTTGCAGAGCCTGATCGGTGCGGGGGCTGTGCCGGAGCCGGCTTACCGCAAAGCCTTGCAACAACGCTCCATGCTACAGGACACCTATAGCCGTCATTTCCGCGAGAATGGAATTGCCGGGATCTTCTTTCCGACGACACCCGCGCCGGCGGCGAAAATCGGCGAAGACGAGACATTCATGCTCAACGGCAAAGCGGCGCCGACCTTTCCCACATTCATCCGCAACACCGGTCCCGGCAGCGTCGGGGGTATTCCAGGAATCAGTCTTCCGGTTGGGATAACGGCGGCGGGTCTGCCGATCGGCATGGAGCTGTCCGGGCCGGCAGGGAGCGACCAGCAAATACTCGCTATCGCGGCGGCAATCGAGCTGCTGTTGCCGAAGCTGCCGGCGCCGCCGGCGCAAGCTTGACCTCGAAGTAATGACTGCGAACACCAGGGAGACTCACATGACCATTCAGAAACAGGGACCCACGCGGCGAACTCTTCTCACCGCAGCCGCAGCCGGCGCCGCGTTTGGCACGTTGCCCGGGCTGATCCGTCCGGCGGCAGCGGCGGACGAATTCAAGATCGGGTTGTTCATTGCGCTGAGTGGCCCGGCCTCGCTATTTGGGCCGACCCAACGCGCTTGCGCCGAACTCGCCGCCGAGGAAGTCAACAAGGCCGGCGGCATTATGGGACGTCAAATCAAGCTCTTTCCGACCGACGCCGGCGGCCCGCCGGCTGAATTGACCAAGTCCGCCATCCGCCTCATGCTTGAGGAGAAAGTCGATCTGTTTGTTGGCTCGCATGACAGCGCCACGCGCGAGGCCCTGGTCGCGACCATCAAGGGCAAAGCGCCATACATCTACACGCCGGTTTATGAGGGCGGCGAGTGTGCGTTCAATACCTATGTGCTCGCCGACACGCCCGAGCAACAGATCCGGCCGTCGCTGACATGGATGATGAAGGAGAAGGGCGCGAAATCAATTTATATGATCGGCGACGACTACGTCTGGCCGCGCAAGTGTAACGAGCACGCCAAGGCGTACATCGCCGAAAATGGCGGCAAGGTCGCCGCCGAGGAATACGTGCCGTTCGGCGCGCCCAACAAATTCGAAGAAGTGGTTACGCGGATTAAATCCGCCAAACCCGATGCGGTGCTGATCACGCTCGTCGGCGCAGACAATGTGAACTTCAACCGCACCTTCGCCGGCTTCGGCCTCGACAAGGATATCGCGCGGCTGTCGCTGTTGCTGGAAGAGAACACGCTGCTCGGCGTCGGCGCCGAGAGCAGCAAAAATCTCTATTCCTCGATGTCGTACTATGCCAATGCACCGGGCGACGCGAACAAGAAGTTCAAACAAGCCTATTTCGCCAAGTTCGGCGACAAGGCCCCGCAACTGAGCTTGATCGGTGCCGATTGTTACGCCGGCGTCTATTGCGCGAAGGAGCTCGTCACCAAGGCCGGCGGCACCAACGCACAGAAATGCATGGCGGCCTCCGAAGGCTTGTCGGTCATGTCGGCTGCAGGACCCTGGACGATGCACGGCCGTCACGTCGACAAGACCATGTTCCTCGCAGACTGCAAGGGCACGGAATTCGACATCATCAAGACTTTTGCCGACGTGAAGAGCGGCGAGTGCAAGACCTGATTATTGCGAGACTTGGTGCAAGACCCGATGACGCAACTCCGCGGGTGAGGAAGGTGCAGGTATGGATCCGCTGATCGTCACCCAGGCGATCAACGTCCTCTATGCCGTCTCCACACTTGCTGTCCTTGCCCTCGGACTGGCCGTGATCTTCGGCCTGCTCGGTGTACTCAACATCGCGCATGGCGAGTTCATCATGATCGGCGCCTATTGCGCCTACATTACGCAATCAAACGGCTGGCCGTATCTCGCCGCCCTGCCGTTGACGCTGATTGTTTGCGGGATTCTCGGCGCGGTGGTGGAGTGGACGATGATTCGTCCGCTCTACCACCGACCGTTTGACACACTGGTCGCGACCTGGGGCTTGAGTTTGTTGCTGCGCAAGATCGCCGAAGCCATCTTCGGCCTCGGATATCGCAGCTTGGCGATCCCGCTCCCGGGGACGGTCCAGTTTCTCGGCACGGAATATCCGATCTACCGTCTGGTGCTGATTGCGCTCTCGTTTGCGGTCGTCGCTGGCTTGGTGATCTGGTACGGCCGGAGCCGCACCGGCAGCCAGATCCGCGCTATGGTGAGCAATCCCGAACTTGCTCAGGCGTACGGCATTTCGGTGCGGCGGCTTGCGGCTGGCACCTTCATCACCGGCACATGCCTTGCCGGCCTCGGTGGCGTCATGGTCGCGCCGCTCGTGCCCGTGCAGCCGTTCATGGGCCTCGATTATGTGCTGCGAACTTTCTTTGTTCTCATTGTCGGCGGCCTGGGCAGCGTGCCGGGATTGTTGTCTGGAGCAGCCGTCATCGGCGGCTTTGACAGCATCGTCTCCGCCGTCACGAACGCGACCAACGGCTACTTCGCCGTGCTGGTGCTCTCAATTCTGTTTCTTTGGCTGAGACCCCGAGGCATCGTTGCGCGCGGCTAGCCTCGTTGTCCTTGTGACGATTGTGCTGCCGCTGGTTCTCAGCCAGTTCTGGGCCTACCAGCTTGGCCTTTATGGCCTCTACGCCGTCGCGGCGGTTGGCATCGGTCTTTGTTGGGGCCAGGCCGGGTTCCTGCCGCTCGGACAAGGACTATTCTTTGGTCTTTCGGCGTATCTCTCTGGTCTGGCGTTCATTGCCTTTCAGGATCATCTCCTGATCGCCGTCGTCGCACTGCCTTTGGCAGTGCTTGTCGCTGGCCTGTTGGCGTATTTGATCGGCGTCGTCGTGTTCCGGCGGCCCGACCAGAGCGGCGCTTATTTTTCGATGATCACGCTAGCGCTTTGCCTGCTCGCGTTTCAGATCGCGACCAGCTGGAATTCGGTCACGGGCGGCTTTAACGGCCTCAAGGGAATTCCAGGCATTCCCGGTTTGGATGACTTTTCCGATGTCTACTACGTCTCTGCCGCCATTTTACTTGCCGTGCTGGCGTTCGGGGGATGGCTCTACATCGCGCCAATCGGTGTGCTGTGGCGGGCGCTGGCGCAGAATGAACGCCGGCTGCAACTTTTCGGCTTCAACACCAATCAGCTCAAGTCGCTAGCTTTCGGCGTGAGCGGGCTGATGGCCGGAATGGGCGGCGCGATCTATGCGCCGCAGCAAGGACTCGTGACGCCTCAGGTGGTCGGATTCGGTCTCTCTGCCGATCTCGTCATCTGGGCGGCGGTTGGCGGCCGGGCGAGCTTGCTCGGTCCGGTTATTGGCACGCTTGTGGTGGGCTCTTTGACCGCGCAGCTGCGCGATACTTTGCCGTTCTGGGAAGTGTTGATGGCGTTGTTCTTTATCGCCATTGTTTTGGTATTTCCAAAAGGTATTGCAGGCTTCGCAGAACCGTTTGCCCGCCTCTTAAAGCCGCGAACCAATCGTCCGGCGCTTACTGCACCGAAAAGCCCGACGGACAAACCTCCAGCTCGACTGACGATCGAGGGCATCGGCGTCCATGTCGGTGAAGTCACCATTCTGGACCGCCTCTCGCTCGATTTCGAGCAAGCCGGCATCTTTTGCGTGATCGGCCCGAACGGCGCCGGCAAAACATCAATGTTCAATGTCGTCAGCGGCGAGCTTGCGGCGGCGTCCGGCCGGATCGGTTTGGGTGGGTCCGACATCGTTGGACTTGCTTCGCATCGCGTCAGCAGTCTGGGCGTGGCGCGCAAGCTGCAAATCCCAAGCGTATTCCCTGAGCTCTCGATCGCCGACAATCTGGCCATCGCGTTGTGGAGTGGGCGCGCGGTAAAACTACAATTGCTCGATCCCAGGCTTCGGCGATGGACGAGCCCGATGCTGCAGGAGCTGCAATCGCGCTATCCGTTTCTCGGCTCGGGGGAGCGCAAGGCGGCGGCGCTTTCGCATGGCGAGCAACAAATCCTCGAACTCGCGATGGCGCTTCTGACCGAGCCGCGAGTGTTGTTGCTCGACGAGCCCTGCGCGGGTCTATCGCCCGCGGAAACGGTGGCGGTGATGGAGATTGTGCGCTGGGCGGCGCAGACGGCTCGGCGGCGCGATTATCATCATCGAACACGACATGAGCCTGGTGAAGGAACTGGCCGAGGTCGTGTATGTGCTGCACAACGGCACGCTCCTCGCCAAGGGCAGTGTTGCAGCGATCCAGGCCGACCCGAAAGTCCGAGCCGTTTATGTCGGGGGCGAGAAATGAGCGCCACGCGTCTTGCCTTTGAGGGCCTAACAGGCGGCTACGGCAGCACCACCATCGTGCGCGATCTCAGCGGCGCCGCCGAACCGGGCGATGTTCTCTGCGTGCTTGGCCGAAACGGCGTCGGCAAAAGCACCCTGATGAAGTTGTTGTTCGGGTATTTGCCGTGTCTCAGCGGAATGGTGTTGCTGGACGGCAAGCCAATTCAAAGCCTCGATCCGTCCGCACGCCGCCATATCGGCATGACGTATTGTCCACAGGAACGTCCAGTGTTCGACGACCTGTCCGTGCGCGAAAATCTGACGCTTGATGCGCACAAACCGGCAGCTTGCGCCGTTCCGTCCGCTATTTCGATCGCTTTCCGATCCTTGAACGTCGCCTTACGCAGCATGCCGGGACGTTATCGGGCGGCGAGAAGAAGATGCTTTCGTTCGTGCGCGGACTGGCCGAAGACCAGCCGGTCGTGCTGCTCGATGAGCCGAGCGAAGGCGTGCAGTGGGAAAACATTCTGCACATGCAAACGTGCATCGCCGAGAAAAGACGCTCCGGTACCGCCTTCATCATTGTCGAGCAGAATCTCGCCTTTGCCGAACGCATCGCCGATCGGTATTTGGTCATGGATCAGGGCCGCGCGATGCTCAACGGCTCGTCGGCGGAAATCGATCGCGGCAAAATTCTCAGTTATTTGCACGTGTAGGCCGGAGTTGGCTGACGACAAAACGCTGCTCAGTTTACCTTCGCCGCGCGGTTGTCCGAATAGCCGACATTTTTGCTGATGGCGCGCCGAGTGTCTGGCGCGTATACTGGCTGGCAGAACAAGGCGCTATGTGCCGGTAATGATCAGATGGGAGGTTTCCGTGCAGCAAGTTGCAGTTCGAGAAGCTTCATCGACGCCCGCAGAGCCGCAGTTTAGCGGGTCGTTGTCTCGCGACGCCGACGCCGCAAGCCAATATTTCGGTGCGGTCGATGCTGCGTTGCGTTCGCAAAAAGGCACTGAGTCAGCAGAACGGGATGCCATGAAGACCGCCGCCCGCACCGTAAAGGAGCGGTTCTTTCGGCATCATGCCGCAGCCCTCTACGACGAAGCGACCGGTCGCGGTGCGCGCCATCTGCGCGTCTCCGAGCTCGTCGCCGCCGTTGCCGACCGGCATCCGGCGCTGCTGCCGAGCCGCGCGCAGATCGACGCCGAGCGCGCCCTGATGGAGCAGAGCGCCAAAGAAGGTCTGGAGGTCGACCAGGGGCTGTTTATCGCTCACGTTCTTGCCGACGAACGCTGCGGCATGCATCTCATCCATTCGATGCTCAAGCCGCGGCGCGAGGCGCTGGAGCGGATCGCCGAATTTCGCCGCACCGGGTTTGCCGATCTCGGCGGCGCCAAGGTGGAGCGCAAAGACAAGGTCGGTCACGTGACGCTGACCAACGCCAAATTCCTCAATGCCGAGGACGATCGCGCTACGGCTGCGCTGGAGACGGCGGTCGATCTCGTGCTGCTTGACGATGGCATCGAAGTCGGTGTCCTGCGCGGCGGCACCGTGGAGCATCCGAAGTACGCTGGCCGTCACATTTTCAACGCCGGCATCAACCTCACGCACCTTTATTACGGCCAGATTTCGCTCGTCGAATTCTTCATCGAGCGTGAGCTGGGCCTGCTCCACAAGATGTTCCGCGGCCATTGGCGGTCGGAGTCTTATGATGAGCAGCTTGAGGATTACGTCGAAAAGCCGTGGATCGCGGCTGTCGAGGCATTTGCGATCGGCGGCGGGTGCCAGCTGCTTTGCATCATGGACCGCGTGATTGCGGAGCAGGGCGCTTACTTTAACCTGCCGGCCAGCAAGGAAGGCTTTATTCCCGGCGGGGCTAATCTGCGTTTCCCGCGGCTCGTCGGAATCAAGCTTGCGCGCGAAGGCATTTTTTTTGAGCGTGTTTTTCACGCCGACACGCCGGAGGGACAGCTCATTTGCGACGAGATCGTGGCCGCGGGTGACATGGATGCAGCAATCGAGAGGAACGCGCTTCAACTGGTCCGCGCTGGCATGACCAGCGCAGTTGCGAACCGAAAGGCGCTGCGCGTCGGCGAGGAACCGCTATCGGTTTTTCGCCGCTATTACGCGACCTATTCGCGCCAACAGAGCTGGTGCCTCTACGATCCGAAGCTGATCGATAATCTCAAACATAGCTGGAATCCTGGCAACCGGCGCATGTGATGATTTTCGGCAGATCAGATCAGCAGAGATCAGCGATGAGTTCTCCAGAGACTAACGCCGACTCGCCGCCGCAATTGAGTTCGATTACGCGCGTCATCGTGGCGGAAAAGGACACCGTTGGGGCGATGGTGCCGGGCATGCCGTTTGTCGCCGCGACCCCGTACTTTGTGGCCGTCGCCGAGGGCGCGTGCAGTCGGCTGGTCAAGGACCTGCTGGAGCCGGGCCAAATCACGGTCGGCAGCCGGGTCGTCATTGATCATCTGGGCCCAAGCAAAGTCGGCGCCGAGCTCGTGATCACCGCGACCCTCCTCAAACGCGAGAAGAACCGCCTCAAATTCGCGGTCCGTATTGAGGACGGCAGTCGCACCGTCGCGGTCGTCGAGCACGAGCGCGCCGCGGTCTCGCTGCAGAAACTCATGAGCGCACTGGGTTAGGACGCGGCCGCGTCTTAGAGAGGAAGGCATGCGAACGATCGCAGAAATGCTCCGTTGGCGTGCCCGCCGCCATCCCTCGCTGGACGCGATCTGGTTCGAAGGCAAGACGCAAACCTACGCCGAGCTTGATCAGTCAAGTTCGCAACTCGCCGCGGGATTGGTCGACCAGCTTGGGCTGAAACCCGGCGACCGCGTCGCCGTGATCGACAAGAACTGCGCCGCCTATCTCGAACTGTTTTATGCGCTCGATAAGGCCGGATTGGTGATCGCACCGCTCAACTGGCGGCTGACGCCGCACGAGATCAAGTCGATCATCGACGACATCAAACCGAAGCTGATCGCGGTCGGGCCGGAATTCAAATCGCACGGCTTAGGCTCTAGCGTGCCGGTGCTGACTTTCGCCGAGCTGCCGCGCGGCGGTGCGGACCCGATGCGCGATGCCGACGGCGCTGTGAGCTCGCAGTTCTGCACGTCGGGGACGACCGGATTGCCGAAAGGCGCCATGCTGACCGGGTGGAACGTACTCAACGTCGGGCTTTGCCTGGCGCTGGAAATTGCGGAGCTGCGCGAAGGCGGCCGCCACCTGGTTTGCCTGCCGCTGTTTCACATCGGCGGCGCGGGTTGGGCGATCTGGGCGATGCAGGAGGGCTCAACCGCCATCATCGTACGCGAGACCGTACCCGAACAACTTCTGAAAACGATGATCGAGCAGAAGGTCGAGACGGCGCTGTTGGCGCCGACATTGATGTTGTTTCTCACCGAGCTGCCGGCATCGCGCACCGCAGATTTCTCGGCGCTCAAGCACATCACCTATGGCACCGCGCCGATCTCGCCGGATTTGCTGCGCCGCTCGATCGAGACATTCAAATGCCGCTTCTCGCAGCTGTACGGGTTGACCGAAACAACAGGTCCCATTACGGCGCTCCCGCACGAACATCACGTCGGTGAGAAATTGCTGTCCTGCGGCCGGCCGATGTTCGGCGGTCGCGCGCGCATCGTTGATTCCGATGGCAACGACCTGCAGCCGCGCGAAGTAGGCGAGCTTCTGTATCGGGGCGAGAGCCTGATGGCGGGATATTGGCAGCGCGAAAAAGAAACGGCGCAAGCGATACGTGACGGCTGGTTGTACACCGGCGATGCCGCCTACATGGACGAGGACGGCTTCATCTTCCTCAAGGATCGTCTCCGAGACATGATCGTGTCCGGCGGCGAGAACGTCTATCCGGCCGAGGTTGAGGCCATATTGATGGGCCATCCCGAAATTTTCGAGTGCGCTGTGATCGGCGTGCCTGATCCGAAGTGGGGGGAAACAGTCAAAGCCGTCGTGGTGCGGCGCGCGGGCACCAGACTCACTGAAGCGTCATTGATCGAATGGAGCCGCGACAAGCTCGCCGGCTTCAAGCGCCCTCGGTCGGTCGATTTTATCGACGCGCTGCCGCGCAATGCCAGCGGCAAGCTGCTCAAGCGGACGCTCCGCGAGCCCTACTGGGCGGGCTATGAGCGGCGGGTGAACTAGCAGGCGCGACGGGTAGTGCCTCAGTTTGGAATCTGACGTGCCGCAGCCGCCAGAACGGCTATTATGGCGGCATGCTCTTGGACTCGACCATTACGTGCCCCGAATGCGCACATCGCGCGACCGAGCGGATGCCTACCGACGCCTGCCAGTTTTTCTATGACTGCACCCGCTGCGGCAAACGACTTAAGCCGAAGCCGGGTGACTGTTGCGTGTTCTGCTCTTATGGTTCCATACCGTGCCCGCCGATACAGGCCGGGACCGATTGTTGTTCGAAAAGCAGATCGTCAAACTGACGTACTACCACGCGACGAGGGGTCTCGGCGGTGTCGCGAACTTCCTGTATAATGACTCTATGCCCGATGGGGTGAAGTAAGCCGTCCCGTACAGCGAAGGGATGACGGCGTGCCGGTGACCTACGAGACGTGGCTCGTCCTGCTTTCGATCGCCATGGCGATCCAGGGCGCCTATGTCGGCTTGAGCCTTGCCGTGCAGATCGCGGACGCCTCCGGCGTGCGGCGGCGTCTCCTGCTTGCCGGCGCTACCGCATCGCTCGCCGTTGCAATCTGGACCATGCACTTCGTCGGCATGCTGGCGGTCCGGCTGCCTTTCCAGGTCGACTATCTGGTGCTGCCGACGCTGCTCTCGTTCCTGATCTGCGCGATCGTGGTCGGGGCGGCCGTGTATGCTACCAGTTCAGGGCCGCTGACGCTCGTTCGATTGACGCTTTCCGCGTGCCTGATGGGAGGCGGCATCTTCACGATGCACTACATCGGCATGAACGCGCTCGATGCCAGCGCCTACATGATCCATAATCGTTTCTTCGTCGCTGCAAGCATGGCGATCGCGGTGGCTGCGTCAGGGCTTGCGCTTTGGCTTGCGACCGGACGGGGAGGGCGGCCGCCGCTCATTTTATCCGCCACCGCCTTCGGCATTGCCGTTTCGGGAATGCACTACACAGCGATGGCGGGCGAGACGCTTTATCCGTTCGCCACGAGCGTATCCGGGGCGCCCGCGCTTTCGACCGACCTTCTTGCCATCGTCGTCGCGGTCGTCGCGTTTTGCATCTCGGGAATATTTCTCCTCCTGCTGTTGCCCGACGCGACCCGCTCGGTAACGCGGCCCCGCGTATTTGAAGCCGGCGATCCAACGAGAAGCGCCATTGCGGAAGTCACCGCGACGCCATCAACGATTCCGCTGGCCGGCGAGGGCGCCGGTGACAATCCCGAATTCGGGCGCGGAACCTATGCGCCGCTCGGCGGCGCCGGCGCACCGCCGCGGCGCTTTGCCCGTCATCTTCCAATCGAGCGTGACGGCGGTACCCATTTTCTCGCCGTGGATGACGTCGTCGCCATTCATGCCAACGCGCATTACACCCATCTCTTCGACGGCAGAGCCAAACTGTTTTGTCCCTTGGCCATCGGCGATGTCGAGTCGCGGCTCGATAAAAGCCGGTTCGTGCGCGTTCATCGCAGCCACATCGTCAATATCGATCGCGTCGTCGGTTACCGCCGATCCGGCGATAACGAATTGGTCGAGATGGCCGCGTCGCATCACTACGTGGTACCGGTCAGCAGAAGCCGGATCGGCTCGCTCAAATCGCGGGTCGCGGCGCTGACCGGCATCGATCCCGCCGTTACGTTGCGCCGTCGGCATCGTTTCGCATCGCAATAAATCCTCGGATGTCGCCGCGATTGTGTCAGCACGGCTGACGCAATTCGTGCAGAGTCGGTGTCGTTCGTGCGTGGTCTCGCCACTTGGTGCTTTCACGCTCAAGCTGGTGCACCAATTCTTGCTGCTGCGACGCACAACCAGCCACACTTTGACAGAAAAGCGGTATTGCGCGCAGTCCCGATGTGGCCTTGGTGATGACCTCGGTCACGCGGACTGCGCCAGGGAGGATGCCCATGATACCTGGCGCTTTCGCCTATCATCGCCCGACATCCGTCAAAGAAGCGGTCGGATTGCTCGCCCAGTTGGGCGACGACGGTCGTGCGCTGGCCGGCGGCCACAGCCTCATCCCTATGATGAAGCTGCGTCTTGCTACGCCGGCAAACCTGGTCGATCTCGCCGGCATTGCCGAGCTCAAAGGCGTGCGCGCCGACGGCAATGACATCGTGATCGGTGCGATGACGACCCAGCACGATCTCATCGGCTCCGAGCTCTTGGGCACAAAGATCCCGCTTCTGCGCGAAACATCGGATCAGATCGCCGACCCGCAGGTTCGCTACCTCGGAACGCTCGGCGGCAACGTCGCCAACGGCGATCCCGGCAACGATATGCCGGCGGTGATGATGTGCCTGAATGCCAGCTATCACGTGATGGGCAAAAACGGCGAGCGGCGGATCGCGGCGCGTCAGTTCTACCAGGGCGCCTATTTCACTGCGCTCGAACCGGGCGACGTACTCACCGCGATACGTATCCCGGTGCCCGCTGCCGGACATGGCTACGCGTATGAAAAACTCAAACGCAAGATCGGCGACTACGCGACTGCTGCCGCGGCTGTCGTGCTGACCATGACCGGTGGCAAAGTTGGCGCCTGCTCGATCGGTCTTACCAATGTCGCTGAGACGCCGTTATGGGCAGAAGAAGCGGCCAAAATTCTGATCGGCTCCGCGCTTGATGCCGCAACGATCAAGAAGGCGGTGGCCGCCGCGGAAGCGATTACCGCGCCCGCGACCGACGCCCGCGGGCCGGCGCAATACCGCACTAAGATGGCGGGCGTGATGCTCACGCGCGCACTGGCCCGCGCCAAATCGCGCGCCCGCGCCTGACGGGGAGGAGCAAAGGCAATGGCGAAATCCCAAGTCTCCATGAAGGTCAACGGCAAGACCATCGAAGCGTTGGTTGAGCCGCGCACCCTGCTCATCCACTTCCTGCGCGACCAGCAAAACATCACCGGTCCGCACATCGGCTGCGAAACCAGCCATTGCGGCGCCTGCACTGTCGATCTCGACGGAAAATCGGTGAAGTCCTGCACTGTGTTTGCGGTGCAAGCCAACGGCGCGGACATCCGAACCATCGAGGGCATGGCAAACGCCGACGGGACGCTGCACGCGCTGCAGGAAGGTTTCCGCGAAATGCACGGACTCCAATGCGGCTTCTGCACGCCGGGGATGATCGTGCGGGCGTACCGCCTCCTTCAGGAAAACGCCAATCCGACCGAGGAGGAAATCCGCTACGGCATCTCGGGTAACCTCTGCCGCTGCACCGGCTATCAGAACATCGTCAAGGCCATTCAATTCGCCGCCGCCAAGATTAACGGCGTGCCGTTCCAGGAGGCCGCAGAATGAACGACATGACCCCCACCTCTGCCGAACGCGCCGTCAAACTCGAAGGCATGGGTTGTAAGAGAAAGCGCGTCGAGGACATCCGTTTTGTCCAAGGCAAAGGCAATTATGTCGACGATCTGAAACTGCCAGGCATGCTTTACGGCGACTTCAACCGCTCGCCGCATGCTCACGCCCGCATCAGGAAGATCGATACGACCAAGGCCGCCGCGGTGCCGGGCGTCGTTGCGGTGATCACCGCCGAGACACTTAAGACCGTGAACCTCGCCTGGATGCCGACGCTTGCCGGTGACGTTCAGATGGTGCTGGCGGACGGCAAAGTGCTGTTTCAGAATCAGGAAGTCGCCTTCGTGATTGCAGAGGACCGCTACATCGCGGCCGATGCCGCCGATCTGGTCGAAGTGGAATACGAGGCCCTGCCGGTGAACGTCGACCCGCTGAAGGCCATGGCGCCGAACGCGCCGATGATCCGCGAGGATCTGAAAGACAAGACCGACGGCTCGCACGGCAAACGCAAGCACTACAACCACATCTTCTCCTGGCAGGCCGGCGACCAGGCAGCGACCGACGCGGCCTTTGAGAAGGCCGATGTGAAGATCAAGGAGATGATCGTTTATCCGCGCGTGCATCCATGCCCGCTCGAGACCTGTCAGTGCGTCGCCTCCTTCGACAAGATCAAAGGCGAGTTGACGCTGTGGGGGACGTTCCAGGCCCCGCACGTGATCCGCACGGTTGGCTCGCTGATCTCAAAGATTCCGGAGCACAAAATCCACGTCATCGCCCCCGACATCGGCGGCGGCTTTGGCAACAAGGTCGGCGCTTATCCCGGCTATATCTGCGCCATCGTGGCTTCGATCGTGACCGGCGTTCCGGTGAAGTGGGTCGAGGACCGTATCGAGAATCTGTCGACCACGGCGTTCGCGCGCGACTTCTACATGGACATGGAAATCGCCGCGACCAAGGACGGCAAGGTGACAGCGATGCGCTGCTACACCATCGCCGACCACGGCGCGTTCGATGCTTGCGCCAACGCCACCAAGTGGCCGGCCGGCCTGTTCAGCATCATCAGCGGTTCGTACGATTTTCCGGCCGCTCACGTCTTCGTCGACGGCGTCTATACCAATAAGGCGCCGGGTGGTGTCGCCTACCGCTGCTCGTTTCGGGTCACCGAGGCGGCTTATTGCATCGAGCGCGCCATGGATATCATGGCGCAAAAGCTTGGCATGGACCCGGCCGAGTTCCGCATCAAAAACCTGATCCGGCGCGAGCAATTCCCCTATACCTCCGCATTCGGCTGGCAATACGATTCCGGCGATTATCAAACTGCCATGAACAAGGCGATGGAGTTGGTCAACTACAAGAAACTGCGCGAGGAGCAGAAGACCAAGCGCGAGGCCTTCAGGCGCGGCGAGACCCGCGAACTGATGGGGATCGGTGTCGCGTTTTTTACGGAGATTGTCGGCGCTGGTCCGTCGCGCGCTTGCGACATTCTCGGCATCGCCATGTTCAACTCCGCCGAAATCCGCATCCATCCGACCGGTAGCGGCATTTGCCGGCTCGGCACCAAGTCGCAGGGCCAGGGTCACGAAACGACCTATGCGCAGATCATCGCGACCGAGCTTGGGATCGCCGCGGACAACATCATGGTCGAGGAGGGTAACACCGATACCGCGCCGTATGGTCTTGGCACCTACGGCTCGCGCTCGACGCCGGTGTCCGGCGCCGCCACCGCTATGGCCTGCCGCAAGATCAAAGCCAAGGCGCAGATGATCGCGGCCTACATGCTGGAAGTTCACGACGACGATCTTGAATGGGACGTGGATCGTTTCCGGGTGAGGGGCAATCCAGAGCGCTTCAAGACCATGACGGAGCTGGCCTGGGCTGCTTACCACGAGGTACCGCCCGGCATGGAGCCCGGGCTCGAAGCCATCAACTATTATGATCCGCCGAATTTCACTTTCCCGTTCGGGGCCTACATTTGCGTTCTCGACGTCGATGTCGATACCGGTTCGGTTAAGGTCCGGCGCTTCTACGCCCTCGACGATTGCGGCACGCGGATCAATCCGATGATTATCGAGGGTCAGATTCACGGCGGTTTGACCGAGGCCTTTGGCATCGCCATGGGTCAGGAAATCCACTACGACGAAGATGGCAACGTCACTACGGCGTCGTTCATGGACTATTTCCTGCCGACGGCGGTCGAAACTCCGCACTGGGAAACCGACTGGACTACCACGCCATCGCCGCATCATCCGATCGGCGCCAAGGGCGTCGGTGAAAGCCCAAATGTCGGCGGTGTGCCGTGCTTCTCGAACGCGCTGAACGATGCGTTCGCGTTCTTGGGCTCGACCCACATCCAGATGCCGCACGACAATTGGCGCACCTGGACGGCCGCGGAGAAGCTCGGCTTGCATGGGTGACGTCATTCCGGCCGAACGAGCGCAACGAGTGAGAGCCGGAATCCATAACCACCGCCGCTTCAAGGTGGCATCGGCGGCGCATAATTCTTACTTTCGTTGCTATGGATTCCGGGCTCGCGCTTGCAGCGCGCCCCGGAATGACGAAGTGTCGTGACCCTTAAGCGCGAAGAAATATCTGACCGCCTCGCCGCCGTCGGCTATGTCGCCGACCGCGATATCGCGACCGCGCTGTGGCTGATGGAATTCCTCAAACGCCCGCTGTTGCTCGAAGGCGAAGCCGGCGTCGGCAAGACTGAGGTCGGCAAGGCGCTCGCCGCCGTCCACGGCGCTGAGCTCATCCGCCTGCAATGTTACGAGGGTCTCGATCAGAATGCCGCGCTCTACGAGTGGAATTATCAGCGTCAGCTCCTGGCCATCAAAACCCGTGAAGGCGTCGGCGAGAATGCCGATGCGATCGAGGAGCACATTTTTTCCGAGCGGTATCTCCTCGAACGGCCGCTGCTCGCCGCCATACGCCGCGAGAAGCCGCCGGTGCTGCTCATCGACGAGGTGGATCGCGCGGACGAGGAATTTGAGGCGTTTCTGCTCGAACTTCTTTCGGACTTTCAGGTCAGCATTCCCGAACTTGGCACCATCAAAGCAACCGCGATTCCGCGCGTCGTGCTGACGTCCAACGGCACGCGCGAATTGTCCGACGCACTGCGCCGGCGCTGCCTTTATCATTACATCGATTTCCCTGAGGTCGATCGCGAGACGAACATCATCCTCGTCCGGACGCCCGGCATCGATACAACGTTGGCGCTGCAGATCGCGCGCATGGTGGCGGCGGTGCGCAAGGAGGATTTGCGCAAGGTACCCGGCGTCGCGGAGACCCTCGACTGGGCAGCGACGCTCGCCGGTCTTGAAGTGCACGATTTGCGGCAGGAGCCGGAAGCCGTCTACGAGACGATGATTTGTTTGCTCAAGACCCACGAAGATCGCTCGCGGGTGACGCGCGAGGTCAGCGAGCGCCTGCTTGGTAAGGTGGCGTGATGGGCGGCAGGAGGCAAACATCCGCTCATTCCCGCGAAAGCGGGAATCCAGCGCTGGGTCCCCGCCTTCGCGGGGACGAGCGGAATGAAATGTCGGGTAGCCGCCGCCGGCTCGCGGGCTTTGCGCGCACACTGCGCGACAACGGCTTCAAGGTCGGCCTTGCCGAAACGAGTGATGCCCTTGGCGTCCTTACGTCGCCCGCTGCTGCTCGCGCTTCATCCCTGAAGCCCGCGCTACGCGCGCTGTTTTGCGCGACGCATTCCGACTGGGAACGCTTCGACGAGATTTTTGATGCATTTTGGCAGGGCCGCGATATGCGGCAGCGTCAGATGCTCAAGGGATCGCTGGGCCAGAACCCGGCTTCAGCGCCGCAGCGGCTTGCCGAGGCTCATGTGCCCAAGGATGCACTCGGGCTCCCCGATCGCGTTGAACGGCGGAACGATGCCGACGGCGACAGTGCCGCTGACGGCCGCGGCCGGCGCGAAGGCGCCTCACGTGTTGAATCGTTGGCGGCGACTGACCTGCGCCACATCGTCGACCCCGACGAGATTGCCGCCACTCACGCGCTGGCGGCGCGGCTTGCCCGCACCATGCGCGCGCGCCTCGTTCGCCGCGAACAAGTCCGACGCCGCGGCCGCCGTCTCGACTTGCGCCGCACCATTCATCGCAACGTGTCGCATGGCGGAACGCTGATCGACCTTGCCTGGCGCCGGCGGAAGATCAAACCGCTGCGGCTGGTCGTCTTGCTCGACGCTTCCGGCTCCATGAGTCTCTACACGGCGTTCTTTGTTCGCTTTCTGCACGGCGTCGTCGACAGCTTTCGCGAGGCCGAGGCCTTTGTCTTCCACACCCGGCTTGCCCATGTTTCGCCGTCGCTGCGCGATCGTGACGTCACCCGCGCGGTCGACAAGCTCGCGTTGATGGCCCAGGGCATCGGCGGTGGCACGCGCATCGGCGAAAGTCTCGCGACCTTCAATCGATGGCACGCGCGGCGCGTCATCAACTCGCGCACCGCATTGATGATCGTCTCGGACGGCTATGACACCGGTGCGCCGGAGCGGCTCGGCGAAGAGATGCGGCGGCTCGCCCGCCGCTGCCGCAGGATCATCTGGCTTAATCCGTTGATCGGCTGGCGTGACTATTCTCCGCAGGCGCGCGGGATGCAGGCGGCGTTGCCCTATGTCGATCTCTTTGCTCCGGCGCACAATCTCGAAAGCCTTGCCGCGCTTGAACCTTATCTCGCAAGGATTTGAGCCGTGGACCGCGCCGCCGACATTCTTGAGATCATTGCGACCCGGAAGTCGGCCGGCGAGCCGTTTGCACTGGCGACCGTCGTACGGACGGTCGCAGCGACGGCGGCAAAAGCCGGCGCGAAGGCGGTCATCTTGCCTGACGGCACTATTTCCGAAGGCTGGATCGGCGGCGGTTGCGCGCGTGCGGCAGTTCTCAAGGCCGCCAAGGATGCCCTCGGCGACGGCCGCTCGCGCCTTGTCTCGGTTCAACCGCCGGACCTTCTCGCCGATCACGGCGTCGAAGCCGGCGACGAGGAGGAAGGCGTGCGCTTCGCCAAGAACATGTGTCCAAGCGAAGGCACGATGGATATTTTTGTCGAGCCGGTTCTGCCGCGGCCGCAGGTCATAGTCTGCGGATCGAGCCCCGTGGCAGTGGCCGTTGCCGATCTCGCTAAGCGGACCGGGTTTGCCGTTACCGTCTGCGCGCCCGCGCCAGAGCAGTCGGCGTTTGCAGATGCAGATCGCCGCATTGAAGGCTATGCATTGCCGGTCGAGGAAACGAGCGCGCGCTACGTGGTGGTCTCGACACAGGGTCGTGGTGACGAGGCGGCGCTCGCAGCAGCGCTTGCGGTCGACGTTGATTACGTCGCCTTCGTGGGTAGCCGCAAAAAAGCCGATGCGCTCAAATCGACGCTGGCCAAGCGTGGTGTGGCTGCGGCGCGCATGGCGAAGCTTAAGGCGCCGGCCGGCCTCGACCTTGGTGCGATCACGCCGGATGAAATCGCAATTTCGATTGTTGCGGAAATCGTAGCGGCGCGGCGGAGCCGGAACTCCCGCGATGCTGCGCAAATTTCGCCTCAATCGAGCTAAATGAATCGGGTCAAATCGACGAAACGCTCTCCAAACCGGGCCCGTTGGAGAATTTCCCTTTCCTCGTGCCGGCCTGTCTGCGAAGATTTACTTTTGTTGGACCAAATACTTGACTAAATTCGTGGACTATCATCCGGTGTTAGCCGCCCGGCTTCGGCTCGCGGCATTACACTCGCGTTAAAGCAGGAGATCGCGCCGATGTCTTCATCTTCACAATCCAAACATCCGGAAACCCTAGCGCTTCACGCCGGTTGGCGCTCCGATCCCGCGACCGGCGCCGTCGCCGTGCCGATCTATCAGACCACGTCGTATCAGTTCCGCGACACCGAGCACGCCGCAAATTTGTTCGCGCTCAAGGAACTCGGCAACATCTATACGCGCATCATGAATCCGACCAACGATGTGCTGGAGAAGCGCATCGCGGCGCTGGAAGGCGGTGTCGGCGCCTTGGCACTGGCATCGGGGCAGGCGGCCTCCGCGTTCGCGATTCAAAATGTCGCGCGTGCCGGCGACAATGTCGTCAGCTCGACAGATCTTTACGGCGGAACCTGGAATTTGTTTGCCAACACGCTGAAGGATCAGGGCATCGAGGTTCGCTTCGTTGATCCGGTCGATCCAAATAATTTCCGCCGCGCTACCGACGACCGGACCCGCGCCTATTATGCTGAGACACTTCCCAATCCCAAGCTCACGGTGTTTCCGATTGCCGAGGTCGCGGAGATCGGCCGCAATTTTGGCGTTCCGCTCATCGTTGACAACACCGCCGCACCCATCCTGACGCGGCCGTTCGACCACGGCGCCGCGATCATAGTCCATTCCACCACCAAATATATCGGCGGCCACGGCAATTCGATTGGAGGCTTGCTCGTCGATAGCGGTACGTTCGACTGGGCGGCGCATCCGCAGCGTCAGCCAGCGCTCAATACACCGGATCCCAGTTACCATGGTGCAGTGTGGACCGAGGCGGTGAAGCCGCTCGGCCCGATCGCCTACATCATCAAAGCCCGCGTCACGCTGCTGCGCGACCTCGGGTCCTCAATGGCGCCAATGAACGCGTTCCTCACGCTGCAGGGGCTGGAGACGCTGGCGCTCCGTATCGCCAAGCATTGCGAGAACACCCAAAAAGTCGTCGACTTCCTCAAGAAGCGCTCTGAGATCACACGCATCATTCACCCGTCGGTGCAGACCGGCGTGCATCGCCAGCGCGCCGAGCGTTACCTTAAAGGCGGTTTGGGCGGATTGGTCGGCTTCGAATTGGCCGGCGGCAAGGAAGCCGGCCGGCGCTTTATCGATGCGCTTCAAATGTTCTATCACGTCGCGAATATCGGCGATGCCCGCAGCCTCGCAATCCACCCGGCCACGACAACGCATTCGCAGCTCGAAGCCAAGGAACTCGACGCAACCGGCGTGACCGACGGTTACGTGCGGCTGTCTGTAGGCATCGAGCATATCGACGACATCATTGCCGACATTGAGCGCGGCCTGTCGGCCGCGGGGAAGCTCGCGAAAGCGGCTTAGTCGCCCCGGAAGCGTCAGCAGCGGAGCGTCCAGCCGGCTCGCGCCAAAGCTGGACGCTCCGCCTTCGCTGTTCCGGATTGCGCCCCGGCTATGAAGTCCGATCAGACAATTGCACGGACGATTGCAAGTCCTGCAAACAGTCCGCCGATAGCCAGCACAACCGAGGCGACCACGTAGATCGCTGCGCCGATGAGGTCGCCGCGCTCGTAAAGCAGAGCCGCTTCGAGCGAGAATGCGGAAAACGTTGTGAAGCCGCCGAGAATTCCGGTGGTCAGGAAGAGCCGCCAATGTTGCGGCAAGCCGCCCTTGAGCGCGAAAAACTCCGCGATCAAGCCCATTGCCAGCGAGCCGGCGACATTGATGAAGACGGTGCCGTAGGGAAATCCCGTACCAAGCGCCCGCGCTGCAAGCAGATTAATGCCGTGGCGCGAAGCGGCGCCGATTCCGCCGCCAAGAAAGACAATAAGAAATCCCATCGCAGCCCTCCAGTCGGTGACTCCTACCGACGCCAAAGTGGTTGGTAGGAGTCATCAGCCAGGACGGCGGTTAATGGGGGACTCCATCCCCAAACGCGGAGAAATTCTAGCGGGCCGAATAACAATGGCAAGCAGGCTCGCGGCAGTAGTCCTGTACTGCGTTGCAAAAACCAAATACATCCACTCACGATTTCAGCGCTCATCTCACGGCGATGGGAACTCTCGATGTTCCGCGGCGTTATCATTTATCCAACGAAGCAAAATGGAGTTCGCATGGATCGCGAACACATCGAGGGCGCAGCCGACAAGGCGAAAGGCGCCATCAAGGATACCGCCGGCAAGATGACCGGCGACAAGGAGCCGCAATCCGAAGGCAGGCTCGATAAGGCAAAGGGTGCGGCCCACGATGCGCGGGGCAATGTTAAAGACGCGGCGCGTAATCTGGCGAAGTAGCTGGTCTTTTACGCCGCCTCACCAAAGCTCAAGAAGCCGCCCGGATGGGCGGTTTCTTATTTGGTGTGCCGTTATTCGTGGTTCAGGTCAGCTAGCTTGACGCGCGGGTACCGATGCCTGATCGGGGAACAACTGGTCGGATTGGACAACGTATTGCGCAGCGCTTTCGTTCAACCGGGAATTATTGGCTTCGCGCAGCGCGGCGTCGGCTTCGCCGTACAAAAAGGCAAGGAACGCATACCGGCGCCCGCTGGTGATCGGCGTGACTTGATGCAGCGCGCCGCACGAAAACACGACAGCACCTGCGGCCGGAGCGCGATAGGAACGTCCGCCGAATTCCGGAAGCACGAGATCGCAGCCCTCGTAGTCTTTGTTGAGGTTGACGGTGACCGCAAAGCGGCGATGCTGGGCGCCGACATTGACATTGTCGCGGTGCCGATAGAAATGCCCGCCGACGGCGCTGTCGTAACAAGCGACAATGTACCGGTCCATCCGGGTAGCCTGGAACTGGAAAAATCGCTCGACTGCCGGCAACAGACGGCGAACGATCTGGCTGCGGATCGCTTCGCGCAATTGCGGGTGCGCAACCCCAAGATCGTTGCGTCGCTTGAACCGATAGTCCACGACCTTCGAGGTTTTGCCGTCCACGTCGAGGAGAAAACCGGAATCCTCGCCGCCGATTTTTTCATAAAACTGGATCAGGACATCGCAGAGCTGAAAGTCGAAGACGCGCGGCACGATAAGCACCGGAGCGCTGAGCGGCACGCCGGCGAAATCCTCGACGCCGGGCAGGCTCTTGAGGACGTCGCGCACGGTCCGCGCGTGCCCGGCGGCGTAATCCCAAGGGATGTCGGCCACCGCCCGCAGCATCGGATCAAGGATGATCGTGCGGGGCATGTCGGCGGCGCCGAACAAGCGGCTGATGTCGCCGTCGTAGTCAGCAAGAAACGCCATCGCCGACGTGCTGAGTTTGAGATAAGGCGCGGGGTTCGCCGGAAGTGCGGTCAGGACGCCGTAAAAGACCACCCGATCTTCGTGAAACAGCTGGAAGACTTCGAGCATCTCGGCCAATTCGCGCTCCGCACGCGGATCGGACGGTGAGCCCAGGAAGCTGAGAACGATCCAACGGCCGGCGGCGACCGAGAGGCTGAACGAACCTCCCGCGATCACCGGTGCGGTGAACCAGGGAGCCGGATCGCCGAGGACAATCTTGCGATGATCGGCTTCACTTTTTTCCATTGAAGGCGCCTTTGCGTGGAACGCTGCCACGCGCCGCATCCTTCGCCTTCATGGTAAATTTTGTTCTAATATCCGGAGGTCTGATTCGGCATTTCGGGGTCTAAGCTGGGCCAAATCACCAAGGATCTCTGGCCGGCTTTCCGCACCTTGCGGATGCAGGAACTCGACTGCGAGCTCGAGAAAAATCCGGATGAGCTTCACGCCCGCTTCGAGCGCGCAAGTTTGTTCCGTGAACAAGGCCAATTCGAAGAAGCCAAAGTCGACTATCTCGAATTGCTTCGGCGGTCGCCCACCAATTTTGGCGCACTCAATGACTTCGGGACGCTGGTTCTTAACGCCGGATACAAGGAGGCTGCTCGCTCGCTGTTCAGCGAAGCCGTTCGGCACCATCCGGACAATCCCGCTGGGCACGTCAATCTCGCAAATTTGTTGTTTCTGCTGGGCGAGCAAAAAGAGGCTAGGCTGCATTTCGAACACGCGCTGCGGATCGATCCGGATCACATCCATGCCCATCGCGGCATGGGCAATGTCCTGGCTGAGATCGGGGACAATGCAGGGGCCCGCAGGCATCGGGACAGGGCGTTCAAGGGTCATTCCTTGACTGCGTTGCCGTATCGCGGAGACGGTCCCGGAGTTGCGGTGCTGCTGCTGGTTTCGGCGGCCGGCGGCAACATACCGACCGCTTCCATTCTCGACGATCGGCACTTTCAGACCACCGTTCTGGTCACGGAATATCACGATCCGAATGTGCCGCTGCCGCCGCACGATCTGGTCTTCAACAGTATTGGCGACGCTGATCTCTGTCGGGAGGGTCTTGAAGCCGCGCTGGCCGTGCTGGCCCGCACAAAGCGGCCGGTGATCAATCATCCGCAAGCGGTGCTCAAGAGCGGACGGGCTGCGAATGTGGAACGACTGCATGGCTCGCCCGGCGTTGTCGTTCCGCGAATGGCAACGTTGCCCAGGCGAGTGCTCGCTTCCTCCGAAGCGGTGGCGGTCGTTGCCGGCGCGGGATTTTCTTTTCCGTTCCTCGTGCGCGCACTGGGCTTTCACACCGGCATTTTCTTCGAACGCGTCGACAATCTGCAGGAGTTGACGGCTGCGGCCGCGAAATTTCCAGGCGATGATTTGTGCCTTATCGAGCAACTCGACGCGAATGACGGCGATGGCTTCTTTCGCAAGTGCCGCGTCATGATGATCGACCGCAAAATTCATCCGCTGCATCTGGCAATCTCGCGCCATTGGAAGGTGCACTACTTCCGCGCCGATATGGCTGAATCGGCCGAGCATCGCGCCAAGGACGCGGCATTTCTCTCCAACATCGACAGTTTTGTGGGAGCGCGCGGCATGACGGGGCTGCAGCGCATCAACACCGCGCTCGATCTCGACTATTGCGGGGTTGATTTCGCCGTCAATGCCGACGGCGACATTTTGTTGTTCGAGGCCAACGCGACCATGGTCATGGTGCCACTTTCGGCCGATCCTAAATGGGACTACCGGCGGCCGGCGTTCGACAATGTCTTCGCCGCAATCCGCGCGATGCTGATCGAGCGCGCGCGCTCCGTCGATCGCCGGAGGGCTGCACGAGCCTAACTGCGCGCGCGACGTATTGCGACACTGCCTAATTTTTAATCAGTTGCGGTGTCGACGTACCATCCGTTCCGTGCCCAAATCATAGCCGTTCCAAATTGCGTAGCTATTTCATAGCGATCGGCCGTCGAAATTAACCGCTCGGCGCTGGCACAGGCTTTGCGACGCTGCCGATTCGCCAATCGAAGAATGCCCATCGTCCTGATGGCTAGCCAGCAGCGGCGCCGCTCGGCGCCCGCCTGCATACACGGGGAGCATGTAATGAATTTCGACAAACTTTCGCGTCGTCACATCCTGCAAGGAACGGCTGCCTTTGCCGTCGGCACTGCGTTGCCGCTGCGCCAAGCCTTCGCCGCAGACACTACCATTGGCTTCATCTATGTCGGATCGCGCGACGACTACGGCTACAACCAAGCCCACGCCGCCGGCGCGGCCGCCTTGAAAAAGGTTCCCGGCATCAAGGTCGTCGAGGAGGAAAAGGTCCCGGAGACCGACGCGGTCGAAAAGACCATGGAGTTGATGATTAATCTCGACGGCGCCACGCTCTTATTCCCGACCTCCTTCGGTTACTACAATCCGCACATGCTCAAGATGGCGGCGAAGTTCCCGAAGCTGCGATTCGAGCACTGCGGTGGCCTGTGGTCGGAAAAAGATCCGAAGAACGCCGGCAGCTATTTCGGCTACATCGACGAGGCCCAGCATGTCAGCGGCATCGTCGCCGGCCACATGACCAAAACCGGCAAACTCGGCTTTGTCGCCGCCAAGCCGATCCCGCAAGTGCTGCGCAACATCAATGCGTTCACGATGGGCGCCAAGCTCGCCAATCCGAAAGTCACCTTACAGGTGATCTTCACTGGCGACTGGTCGATGCCGGTCAAAGAGGCTGAGGCGACCAATAGCCTGATCGACCAAGGCGTCGATGTTGTCACTTGCCATGTCGACGGCCCCAAGACCGTGGTCGAGAACGCGGCGCGCCGTGGCGCTATGGTCGGCGGCTATCACGTCAATCAGGCGGTGCTGGCTCCGCAGGCTTATCTCACCGGCGCCGAGTGGAACTGGGAAGTGCTCTATCCGCGCTTCGCCAAGATGTTCACCTCCGGCGAGACCATCCCGAACTTCTACCGCGGCGGCCTCAAGGAAGGACTGGTGAAGGTTTCGGCCTATGGCCCGATGGTCTCGGAAGCAGCGCGTAAGCATGCCGATGAGGTCAAGGCGGGCCTGATGGGCGGCACTTACGTCATCTTCAAGGGACCGGTTGCCGACAATAAGGGCAAAACCGTCATCGCTTCCGGCGTCTCTCAGGGCCAGACCGATCCGACGCTTGAGAAGATGGACTATCTGGTCGAGGGCGTGATCGGAGCGACTTCGTGAAAGCTGATGTCGGCCTACCCTTGGCGCCGTCAGGGGTAGGCCAATTTCTTCGCTTGCCGGCTTACCGCCGCAAGCTCGCCGGCGCGGCGGAGTACATCGTTATCCCCGTGCTCGCGTTGGCAGGTTCGCTCGTTCTGTTCGGCATCTTTGTCGTGCTGTTCGGGAAGAACCCGCTCGACCTCTATTTTTATATGTATCAAGGGGCGTTCGGCACCTGGTTCTCCTGGCAGAATACGCTGACACGCGCCGCTCCGCTGATCCTGACCGCTTTGTGCACGGCGCTGCCGGCACAGCTCGGCATGGTGATCATCGGCGGCGAGGGCGCGCTCTTGATCGGCGCGCTGACGGCCACGAGCGCGGCGTTGGCGCTACAAGGCGCGCCGCCGCTTTTCGTTGACGTCGCCATGGCGTGCGCCGGCATGTTCGGCGGCGGATTGTGGATCATGCTGTCGGGTGCGCTGCGCCAATATCGTGGCGTCAATGAAACGATTTCGAGCTTGTTGCTCGTCTATATCGCGCTCGCGATTCTCAACTTTCTGGTCGAAGGTCCGATGCGCGATCCGACCAGCCTCAACAAGCCCTCAACGCCGGAGATCGGCGCCGCCAACATGATCGGCAGTATTCCCGGCATGGACGTGCATTGGGGTTTTGTATTCGGCATCATCGCCGCCATTCTTTCCTACGTCCTGATCTATCACACCGTATTCGGCTTCGCCGCGCGCGTTGCCGGCGGCAATATCCGGGCCGCAAAGGTGGTGGGCTTAAGCGTCGGCAAGCTCATTCTCATCATCTGCTTTCTTGCGGGCGCCGCCGCCGGTCTTGCCGGCATGATGGAAGTCGCCGCCGTGCAGGGGCGCACCAACGCCAATCTGGCGGCGGGCTACGGCTTTGCCGGCATTCTGGTGGCTTTCCTCGCCCGGCAAAATCCGCTGGCGATTATTCCGGTGGCGATACTCCTCGGCGGCATCGGCGCCAGCGGCGGTCTGCTGCAGCGACGGCTGGGACTGCCGGACGCGTCGGTTCTGGTTCTGCAGGGCATGATCTTCGTGATGGTGCTCGCCAGCGACACGCTGTACGGGCGCTGGAGCTTCTTCAAGGGGAAAGGCGCCTGACGTGGCCAACCCCGGCGATATTGGATTGTGGACGGTGGCGATCGCGGTGCTGGGCGGCGCAATACGAGTCTCGACGCCGTTTATCTTCGTCAGCCTTGGCGAATGCATCACTGAGCGAAGCGGCCGCATCAATCTCGGCCTTGAAGGCACGCTCGTCATGGGGGCGATGGCCGGCTATGGCGTGTCGTATCTCACTGGCTCGCCGTGGCTCGGCGTCCTTGCCGCGGGCATCACAGGTGCGGGCATGGGCGCGATCCACGCCGGCATCTGCGGACTGCCGCGCGTCAATGACATTGCCGTCGGCATCGCCTTGATGCTGTTCGGCGTCGGGCTCGCCTTTTATCTTGGCAAACCGCTGATCGAACCGACCGCGCCGCGGCTGCCGTCAATCGACCTCGGCTGGTGGAGCGATATTCCCCAGCTCCGCGCCGCCCTGCGGATCAATGTGTTGTTTATCATCGGCGTTGTGCTGGCTCCGGTTCTGGTCTGGGCGCTACGCACTACACGGTGGGGCCTGATCATCCGCACCGCTGGTGAAAGCGCCGATGCGGCTTTGGCGATGGGCTACTCGGTCAATTTCATCCGTCTGCGCGCCACCATGTTTGGCGGGTTTCTTGGCGGTATCGGCGGCTCATTCCTGTCGCTCTATTATCCTGGTAGCTGGAACGAGGGACTGTCCAGCGGTCAGGGCATCACTGCCGTGGCGCTCGTTATCTTCGCGCGCTGGAATCCGATGCTGTGTCTCGGCGCCTCGATCCTGTTCGGCGGCGCGGCAGCACTCGGACCGGCGCTACAATCGGTCGGCTACAGCCACGGCTATCATCTGTTCAATGCCGCACCCTACATTCTCACTCTGCTGATCATGATCGCAACCTGCTCGCCAAAGCGCACGCTGATCGGTGCGCCCGCTGAGCTGTCGATTACGAGGTAAGTTATGCAACAAGCGGCGCGCAAAGAGACCACCACGGCGGAGCGTTACGTCACCGCCGATCCTTATCTGTGGCCCTACAACGGCGATCTTCGGCCGGAAAACACCGCTCTCGTCATCATCGACATGCAGACCGACTTCTGCGGTGTCGGCGGTTACGTCGACAAAATGGGCTACGATCTTTCGCTGACCCGCGCGCCAATCGAGCCGATCAAGCGCACGCTCGCGGCCGCGCGGGCCAAGGGCTTTCATGTCATCCACACCCGCGAAGGTCATCGACCTGATCTCGCCGACCTCCCGGCGAACAAACGTTGGCGTTCGCGCCAGATCGGTGCCGGGATCGGCGACCCGGGGCCCTGCGGCCGCATCCTCGTGCGTGGCGAGCCCGGCTGGGAAATCATCGCTGACTTGGCGCCACGTGCGGGCGAGCCGATCATCGACAAACCCGGCAAAGGCTCGTTCTGCGCCACCGATCTCGAGCTGATGTTGCGGCTGAGCGGTATCGACAACATCGTGCTCACCGGCATCACTACCGATGTGTGCGTGCATACCACCATGCGCGAGGCCAATGATCGCGGCTTTGAGTGTTTGCTGCTGGAGGATTGCTGCGGGGCTACCGACAGAAGCAATCACGAACACGCCATCAAGATGATCAAAATGCAGGGCGGGGTGTTCGGCGCCGTGTCGCATTCGGCGAAGTTCATCGAGGTCATTGCGTGAGCGAACTGGCTACGCTGATCCCGCCCGGCGGGCTTCCGTCACCGACTGCCGGCAAAAAGACGTTTGGTGTCGAAGCGATCAACATGACCAAGCGCTTCGGCGAGTTCGCTGCGCTCGACCAGGTTTCGCTGAAAGTCAGACCCGGCACATTCCACGCCCTCCTCGGCGAGAACGGCGCCGGAAAATCGACACTCGTCAAATGCATCATGGGTTACTACCAGGCCGATGCCGGCGAGCTGATCATCGACGAGCGGCAGGAGGTCATTGACAATCCGCGCGCCGCGCACGCGCTGGGTCTCGGCATGGTCTATCAGCACTTCACGTCGGTGCCGGCGATGACGGTTGCGGAGAATTTCGTGCTGGCGCGCGACCATGTGCCCGCGGTCGTGGATTGGGCGCGCGAGCGAAAAACGCTGGAAGAATTTCTGTCGCGGATGCCGTTTCGCGTTCCGCTCAATGCCAAAGTCTCGGGGATTTCCGCGGGCGAACGACAGAAGTGCGAAATCCTCAAGCAGCTTTATCTGCAGCGGCGATTTCTCATTCTCGACGAGCCGACTTCGGTGCTCACTCCCGGCGAAGCCGATGAAGTGCTCGGCATGCTGCGCGACATGGTGGCGGGCGGCACGCTCACCATCCTGATGATCACGCATAAATTCCGCGAGGTGATGGCTTTTGCCGACGAGGTGACGATCCTGCGCCGCGGTAAGCTCGCCGGACACGGTTTGGTCAAGGATTTGAGCCCCGACGCCATGGCGCGCACAATGATCGGTGCCGAAGAGCTGACGGTGCAGCCGCCGCGCACTGGAGAGTTCGGCGAGCCGCGGCTCGATATACAGAAGTTAAACGCGCTCGACGACGGCGGGCAGCCAGCCGTGCGCGACGTATCGCTTTCGATCCGCGGCGGCGAAATTGTCGGCGTTGCCGGCGTCTCCGGCAACGGGCAGCGCCAACTCATCGAAGTCCTCGCTGGCCAGCGCGAGGCCGAGAGCGGCAAAATTTATCTGCAGGGCGAACTTTATCACGCCCGCCGTCAGGAGATGCGGCACAACCATCTATCGGTGCTTCCCGAGGAGCCGCTGAAGAATGCCTGCGTGGCGCGCATGAGCGTTGCCGACAATCTCGCCTTCCGCGAGTTTGATCGCACGCCGTTTGCATCCGGCGGCTGGTGGCTCAATCGTGCGGCATTCCACGAAAACGCGCTGCGCAAGATCGAGCGCTACAAAATCAAGACACGTTCCGACGATACTGCGATCGGAGAGCTGTCCGGCGGCAACGTGCAGCGCACAGTGCTCGCGCGTGAACTCTCCGGCGAAGTCGATATTCTGGTCGCAGCCAATCCCTGCTTCGGCCTCGACTTCGCCGCTGTCGCGCAAATTCACGCCGAGATCATGGCGGCGCGCAACCGCGGGGCGGCTGTGCTCTTGGTGAGCGAAGACCTCGACGAGCTTCTAGAACTCGCCGACCGGCTGGTGGTGATCTTCCACGGAGAAATTGTCTACGAGACCCGCGCCAGTGAGGCCGACCTGACTGAGATCGGCCGTCACATGGCGGGGCACTAGGCAGCCGCGAAAACCCGCTCAGCGCGTCATCTCAGCTGAGTGCCTTAGCCGCATACCTGCCGCAACCAATCGGCGCCAACCGCCAGGTGTCGGTCTCTGGCTGCAGCCCACGTGCGATAGCCCGCGTGAACTCCGAAGAATTGCATTGGCTCCTTGAAACCTCACCCGCTGGCTTCTTGCAATTGTCACGGGGGCCAGCCAAAGTGCCGATGTGGTAAGGACACAAATACAGGGATCATCCATGCGTAGAATTTTTTGGCTTTCGCTTGCGGTCGCCGCCGTGGTCGGCTTCGGCGGCGCCAATTTGGCGAATGCAGCTCCGGCGAACCCACAACCGATTGGCGCCGCCGCCGCTGACGCGTCCGACGTCCAGCATGTCTATTGCTACCGTTGCGGCCGCTGGCGCTACGGCGGTCACTATCACGGCGGCTACTGGTACGGCGCCGGGCGGCATTATTGGCATGGCCGGTGGTATGCTTACGGCGTAGGCGAATGCTGGCGGGCGTCGCCCATCGGCTTCGTCTGGGTTTGCCAGTAAGAGATTATTCGCGATCGGAGCGCCTACGCTGCGGCTCGCAGCCTATTCGTTGCGACAACCGCAGCGGGGCGTCTAATCGTTGTGGATACTTCAGCTTAGAGCGCGGCGCAGTTACGGCGCGCTCCAATAAATCACCTTTGGGTAGTTCCTAGCTGCTTTGCGCCAAGGGAAGCCGCCGGTATGTGGCATAGACCGGCTCCCACATCAGGGCCGTTACTGCACCGGTCAGATCCCGGTCGGGCGCGAGGTCCGCAAGTCCCTCTTTTACGGCCTGCTTGGCGACCGCAACTGCCACCGCAAGCGAGACTTTCCGTATTTCGGCGAGCGGCGGCAAAAGGTTGGCGCGCGGATCGTTTTTAGCTGGAGACAGGCCGGCGATCGTGCGCGCGGCGGCGAGAAACATACCGTCGGGAATCCGGCTTGCCTTGACGGCGATCGCGCCCAGCCCGATGCCGGGATAGACGTAGGCATTGTTTGTTTGGTCGATCCGGAACGGGCGGCCATCGCGCGTGATTGGCGGAAAGGGGCTTCCGGTGCCGATGACAGCGCGCCCTTCAGTCCAGGTCAGAAGGTCTTCCGGCGTCGCCTCGCTTCTTTCCGTTGGATTCGACAGCGGAAAGACCACTGGCCGCTGAACATGGGCGGCCATTGCGCGAACCACCTGCTCTGAAAATGAGTGAGCTTGCCCGGAGGTGCCAATGAGTACGGTTGGGCGCCCGTTGGCGACGACCTCGGCCAGTCCAATGCGATTTGCAGATTTTAGCGGCCAGGCGGCGATGCGCTCGCGACTTTGGGCGAACCGCGCCTGAAACGGCTGCAAACCGTTCATGCCCTCAATCAGCAGGCCTTCCCGATCAACCAGGTAAAAGCGGCTACAAGCGTCATTCTCCGCCAAGCCCGCCTCGACCATGGCGCGCAACAAAAGCGCGCAAATTCCCGTGCCTGCCGAGCCGGCGCCAAGCACCACAACGCGTTGGTCGGTGAGCGGGACGCCGGTCACGTTAATGGCGCTCAGGATGGTGCCGACGGCGATGGCGGCAGTGCCCTGAATATCGTCGTTAAAGCTGCACAGCCGGTCGCGATATTGCGCCAGCAGGCGGTTGGCGTTGCCGAAGGCAAAGTCCTCCCAATGCAACAGCACGTGCGGCCACCGCGCGCGCACCGCGTCTACGAACGCCGCAACGAAGTCGTCGTAGGCCTGACCGCGCACGCGCTCATGCCGCCAGCCGATGTAAAGCGGATCGGCAAGCAACGCACGATTGTCGGTGCCGACGTCGAGCAGGACGGGGAGGGTGGTCGAGGGATGAAGACCGGCGCAGGCTGTGTAAAGCGCGAGCTTGCCGATCGGGATGCCCATGCCGCCTGCACCCTGATCGCCAAGGCCGAGGATGCGCTCGCCGTCACTCACCACGATGGCTTCAACCTGATCGAAGCGCGGATTGGCGAGGATGCTGCTTATGCGGTCCTTAAGCGGAAAGCTCAGGAACAGACCGCGCGGTTTACGAAAGATGCGGCTGAACTGCTGACAGCCCAGGCCCACAGTCGGCGTATAGACTGTCGGCATCAGCTCTTCGATGTGTCGGGTGAGGAGCGCGTAGAACAGCGTTTCGTTGGTATCCTGCGTGCCGCGCAGAAAGATGTACTTCTGCAAATCGGTGCCGGGCCCGCGAAATGCGTCGAGCCGCCGCTCGACCTGGAGATCGAGCGTGGTCACATAGGGCGGCAGGAGGCCATGCAAATCGAACAGGTCGCGCTCGGCGTCGGTGAACGCGGTGCCTTTATTCAGCAGCGGATCGTTCAAAAGCTCGTAGCCGCTCAACGCGGTTTCGATGATTCTCGGAGGTGTGGCGTTCATCGGCGCGGTGCCTTCAGTCTCAGCCGGACGAACGCATTGGATCTGCAGCGGCAGTTCCAAAAGACACGATATCGCTAAGCACGAACACCATGAGCAAGAAGTCGAAAGCATCGAGCGTCCATCCGAGGAAGCTGGCCGCGACGACATGCTTTTGTTCGCTGCTCCAGCCGGAAAGTGCCGCGACGCGCATTCATTTTTCTCCCCAAAGGCCGATAGCCCGATCCGATCCTGACGTCGACACCTGGCCTACACTTTTTGGTTGTTCGACCGCCGCGGCACCATAGCGTTGGCAATCAACTCCTGCACCGCCTCGCCGTTCTGGTTGAGCGTTCGCGTCCGCAACTTCATCAGCCCGCGATCGGGGCGTGACTTCGATGGCCGCATCTCGAGGACTTCAGTTTCGATTCGCAACTCGTCGCCGGGAAACACCGGAACGGGCCAGCGCATTCCTTCGAAGCCAAGGCCTATGGTGCCGCCTGCCGATCGATATTCGCTGCGGGCGACAAGGCCCATCGTCATGGCGGCGGTATGCCAGCCGCTCGCCACCAGCCGGCCGAAGATCAATTCGCGCGCGGCTTCCTCATCGAGATGAAAGAACTGCGGATCGTACTTCTTGGCAAAGGCGATGATCTCGTCCTTCTCGACCCGCACCCGTCCAACTGGTTTGAAAACCTGTCCGACCGCGAAATCCTCGAAATACCGATCGCTCATGCGCGCTTGGCTCTGGCTGAGAACCCGGGTTCGGGCGGTCCGTCTGCAGCGCCCCGCCGGTCGCCGGGCTGGGAAAATCTGTGACAAACCGGCCGGTCGCAAGACCGGCAAAGGCTTTTCTTTCGTACCCTGCTGCGTCTATCATCACCAGACCTTTGGGACGAACAGCATGGCGATCAGGTTTGCGATTCTCGCATGTGCAGTGGCTTCGCTGACCGGCTCCGCATTGCCGGCGGAGGCGGGGGAGCCTTGGCATCAGGGCTACGGTTATTGGGAGGCGACTCACGAGGCCCTGTACCGACTGGAGCACAATATCGCGCTTCTGCAAGCTGATCCCGCAGTCGATGATGGTTACAAGGCGCCGGCGATGACCCATCAAGGCGCCAAGGTCAGGCAACTCCATGCGGCACTTCCGCCGGCGCACTGGCGTTGGACGTCTCCGTGCTGCTACGGCCGAAAGCCAATTTACATTCGGTGAAACTGCCGCACCCGTTAAAGCCCGATGGGCTTAGGTACCCTGCAAAGACTTACTCAGCCGGCTGAACGTCGGGAGCCGGGAGTTGCGGTCGTGGTAGTCCCGGGCGAACGCGTGACCACCATTCGCTGAGCCGGTCGAGATAAAGATACAGCACCGGCGTCGTGTACAGCGTCAGTATTTGACTGATGACAAGCCCGCCCACGATCGCGATGCCGAGTGGCCGGCGTATTTCGCCGCCATTACCGAAACTCAGCGCCAGCGGTATCGCGCCAAGAATCGCCGCCGAGGTTGTCATCAAGATCGGACGAAGGCGAAGCAGACAGGCTTCGAAAATCGCATCGTAAGAAGTCAAGTTGCGCGCCCGTTTCGCTTCGATGGCGAAATCGATCATCATGATGGCGTTCTTCTTGACGATGCCGATCAGCAGGATGACAGCGATCAGTCCGATAATGTCGAATTCGGTGCGACATACCATCAAAGTTGCGAGCGCACCCACGCCGGCCGACGGCAATGTCGAAAGTATCGTGATCGGATGAACGTAACTCTCATAAAGCACACCGAGCAGGATATAGACGGCGGCAATGGCAGTGAGGATCAGGATCGGTTCCTTGGACAACGATTGCTGAAACAGCTGCGCCGTGCCGGCGAGCGTGCCGCGAACGGTGGTCGGCATGCGGATACGCGCGATGGCGGCATTGATTTCTTCGGCTGCTTCACCAAGCGATTTTCCAGGCTGCAAGTTGAACGACATGGTCGAGGCGACGAACAATCCCTGGTGATTGACCGACAGCGGCGTGTGGCTCGGCCGGTAGTGGGTCACTGCCGCCAGCGGGATCATGGTCTCCTGCGTGGTCGAGACCGCCGCGCCGGCGGACGTAGAACCATGACCGGTATTGGCGAGAGCGTTGATGGCGGCGTTACGTGCTGCAATGGCGTTTGCGGTGTTTGCAGCCGTTGAGCTTGATGTTGCGGTCGATGTCGACGTGCCGGACGCGGACGGCAGCGCAAGGGAGGTGGCGATGGTGCCGTTCGTGGTTGCCGGAGTAACCGTTCCGCCCGGTGCATTGGTCGTCGAGGTACCGGGGGGCGTCGCCCCGGAGATCGATACATAAACGTCGCGCAGCGAATCCGGATATTGCGTGTATCGCGGATCGATTTCCATGACCACGTGATACTGATTGATGGCGCTGTAGATGACAGAAACTTGGCGCTGGCCGAAGGCATCATAGAGCGTGTTGTCGATTTGCAGCGGGCTGATGCCGAGACGCGCGGTGGTGTCGCGGTCGATGTCAACATAAGTCTCCAGCCCGCGCTGTTGCTGATCGGAGCTGACATCCGTTAGAACGGAATTGTGCTCCAGCGCGTCGACCAGCTTTGGCGTCCATTCATACAGGTCCTGCACGTTTTCCGACTGGAGCGTGTATTGGTATTGTGCATTGCTTTGCCGGCCGCCCGCACGCAAATCCTGCACGGCGGCGAGATACAGACGGCCGCCAGAGACTTGGGCGAGCTTCGGCCGCAGCCGCGCGATCACCTGATCCACCGACAGGTTTCGTTCCGACAGCGGTTTCAGCGAAGCGAAGACGTTGCCGGTGTTGATCTGCGCATAGCCGCCGCCACTGCCGACTCCCGTGTAGCCGACGACGTTTTGCACCGCTGGATCCTGCTGTACGATGCTCATCATCTGCCGCAGCTTTTGGCTCATCATCTGGAACGAAATACTTTGATCGGCCTGCAGCGAACCGACCATCCGTCCGGTGTCCTGTTGTGGAAAGAACCCCTTCGGCACAAAAATGTAGAGTTCCACGTTCAAGCAGATCGTGGCGATGAAAATCAGCAACACCAGGGCGCGATGGCGCAGCGCCCAGCCTAGCGACCACGAGTAGAAGTTGCGCACATGCGAGAAGAGGCCGGTGCGCTCTTCGTCTTCGCGCTGGCGCGCCGGCCGCCGGCGCAGCAACAGCCCGCACATCATCGGTGTGGTGGTGAGCGAGATGGCCAAGGATATAAGAATGGCAACCGACAGCGTGACGGTAAACTCGCGGAACAGGCGGCCGAGGATGCCGCCCATCAGCAAGATCGGAAGGAACACCGCGATCAGCGAGAAGCTGATGGACATGACGGTGAAGCCGACTTCGCGAGCGCCGCGAAAGGCGGCCTCCATCGGCGGCGTTCCACCTTCCATGTGCCGGGAAATGTTTTCCAGAACGACGATGGCGTCGTCGACGACGAAGCCGGTGGCAATGGTGAGCGCCATCAGCGACAGCAGGTCGAGGCTGTAGCCGAACAGGTACATCACGCCAAAGGTGCCGACGATCGAAACCGGCACCGCAACGGCAGGAATGATCGTAGCCCGGACGTTGCGCAGAAACAGATAGACGACGAGCGTCACCAGGAAAATCGACATGACCAGCGTCAGTTCGGTATCGTGCAGGGACGCTCGGATCGTGGTGCTGCGGTCGATGGCGACGGTCACGTTCATATCGGCCGGCATCGCCGCTTCCAAATGCGGCAACTCCGCCGTTACATTGTCGATGGTCTCGATGATGTTGGCATTCGGCTGGCGGTAAAGAATGACGAGCACCGAGGGCTGGCCATTGGCCATGCCGAGATTGCGTACGTCTTGGACCGAGTCCTTTACGTCGGCGATGTCCGACAGGCGGACCGCCGCGCCGTTGCGATAGGCGATGACCAGCGGCGCGTAGTCCGCTGCGACGTTGGCCTGGTCATTGGTGTAGATCTGAAACCGGCTTTTGCCGTCGTCGATTGTGCCCTTCGGACTGTTGGCATTGGCGGAAGCCAGAGCCGCGCGCACGTCTTCGAGGCCGATGCCATACTTGTAAAGCGCCTGCGAGTTGAGCTCGACGCGAACGGCGGGCAACGTTGAGCCGCCGAGAATGACGTTGCCGATGCCGCTGAGCTGCGAAAGCCGCTGGGCCAGGATGTTGCTCGCAGCGTCGTACATCTGGCCCTGCGTCATCGTTTTTGAGGTCAGCGCCAGAATAAGGATCGGTGCGTCGGCGGGGTTGACTTTGCGGTAGGTCGGATTGCTGGGCAGATTAGCCGGCAGATCGGCGCGCGCGGCGTTGATTGCCGCCTCGACATCACGCGCGGCGCCGTCGATATCGCGGGTGATGTCGAACTGCAGCGTAATGCGGGCCTGTCCGATCCCGCTTTGCGACGTCATTTCGCTGACGTCGGCGATCTGTCCGAGATGGCGCTCGAGCGGCTCGGCGACGCTGGTCGCCACAGTGTTTGGGCTGGCACCAGGCAGCGTCGCTGTTACGGAAATCGTCGGAAAATCGACTTGCGGCAGCGGCGATACCGGCAGCTTGGAAAATCCGAGAATGCCAGCGATGGCAATGCCGAGCGTCAGCAAAGTGGTTGCTACACGCCGGGAAATGAACGGGGCGGAAATGTTCATTCGGCCGGCTCGTCGCGCGGCGCCAGTGGATTAGCCGAGCGTCCTCCCGTCAGACGCAGCGCGAGGCGATCGAAATAGAGATAGATCACCGGTGTGGTGAACAGCGTCAGCAACTGGCTGAAGATCAAGCCGCCGATGATGGCGATGCCCAGCGGTTGACGCAGCTCGGAGCCGGTGCCGGTTCCAACCATCAACGGCAGCGCGCCGAGAATCGCCGCCATCGTCGTCATCATGATTGGCCGGAATCGCAGCAGGCAGGCCTGATAGATCGCCTGGTCCGGCGGCAGTCCTTCGACGCGCTCCGCCTCCAGCGCGAAGTCGATCATCATGATCGCGTTTTTCTTGACGATGCCAATCAGAAGAATGATGCCGATAATCGCGATGATATCGAGGTCGTAGTGCAGCAGCATCAGCGACAGCAACGCACCGACGCCGGCCGAAGGCAACGTCGAGAGGATGGTAATCGGGTGGACGAAGCTCTCATAGAGAACGCCGAGCACGATATACATGGCCACAACAGCTGCGATGATCAGAAAGACCTCATTAAGCAAAGAGGATTGAAACGCCGCCGCAGTACCTTGGAACGCGGTCGTAAAGCTAATCGGAAGGCCGAGATCATGCTCGGTTTGCTCGATCGCGTCGACCGCAGCGCCGAGCGAAACACCCGGTGCGGTGTTGAATGAGATGGTCGTCGCGGGTAACTGCCCGAAATGCGTGACCAGCAGCGGGCCGTTGCGCTGCTCGACATGCACGATCGCAGCCAGCGGCACTTGCCCGTTCGTTGTCGATGACGACGACGGCAGGTAGATCATCGACAGGCCCTTGAGCGAGGTCTGCAGCGCCGGATCGACCTCCATGATCACGCGGTACTGGTTTGATTGGGTGTAAATGGTCGAGATGATGCGTTGACCGAAGGCGTCGTAAAGCGCGTTGTCGACCGTCGCAGGCGTGATCCCAAAGCGTGCGGCGGTGGCGCGGTCGATGACGATGTCGAGCGCCAGTCCCTGTTGCTGCAGGTCGCTGGCAACATCGGTGATCTGCGGCAGTTCACTGAGGCGGTCCACCAGCCGCGGCACCCACGCGTTGAATTCGGTTGGGTTGGCGTCCTCGAGCACGAAGTGATAGGGGGCCCGGCTGATCGTGGCGTCGATGGTCAGGTCCTGCACCGGCTGCATGTATAGAGTAATGCCGACGATGCCGGAGATTTCTTGCTGGATCCGCCGCATGATCTGAGTAGCTGTGAGCTTGCGCTCGTCGTGCGGCTTCAGATTGATCAGGAAACGGCCGGTATTCTGCGTCTGATTGGTGCCGTCGACGCCGATGAATGAACTCAAGCCCTGGACGTCAGGATCCTTGAGGATCGCCTCGGCGACCTGATTCTGTAACGTCGCCATCGCCGAGTACGAAATGCTTTGCGAGGCCTCCGAGATGCCCTGGATCATCCCGGTGTCCTGCACGGGGAAAAATCCCTTCGGGATCATGATGTAGAGCAGCACTGTGACGCCGAGCGTCAGAATTGCGACCGCAAGCGTCAGTGGTTGCCGGTCCAATACCCATCTTAGCGCCCGTGCGTAGAGCGCGATGAGCGCATCGAAGGCGCGTTCGGCATGGATATCGAAGCTTGATCGTTCGGCCTCGCTGTGATGCCGGATCAGCTTGGCGCACATCATCGGCACCAGCGTCAACGAAACAACGGCGGAGATGACGATCGTGACCGCAAGCGTAATCGCGAATTCGTGGAACAGGCGGCCAACCACATCGCCCATGAAAAGCAACGGTATCAGCACCGCGATCAGCGAGATGGTCAATGAGATAATGGTGAAGCCGATCTGCGCCGAGCCGCGCAGCGCGGCCTCTACGGGATGCATGCCGTCTTCGACGTATCGCGCAATATTCTCGATCATCACGATGGCGTCATCGACCACGAATCCCGTGGCGATGGTCAGCGCCATCAGCGACAGATTATCGAGACTGAAATTCAAGAGGTACATCACCCCAAGCGTGCCGACGAGCGACAACGGCACGGACAAACTCGGAATGATGGTGCCCGGCAGGGTTCGCAGGAAAACGAAGATCACCACCACGACGAGGACAATTGCCAGAGCGAGTTCGAATTCCACGTCGGACACCGAGGCGCGAATTGTTACCGTGCGATCGCTCAGAACGCCGACATCGACGGCCGCCGGCAGTGTGGACACGATCTGCGGCATTAACGCCTTGATGCGGTCGACCACCTGGATGATGTTGGCGCCAGGTTGCCGTTGAACGTTGAGCAGGATCGCCGGCGTCGTATTCGCCCACGCGCCAAGTTTGGAATTCTCCGTGCCGCTGACGACGCTCGCAACGTCCGATAGCCTGACCGGTCCACCGTTGCGGTAGGCGATTACAGTGTTGGCGTATTGCGCGGCAGTCTCCAGCTGATCATTGGCGTTGATCGTGGTGGCTTGGGCCGGGCCGTCAAAATTTCCCTTCGGGATATTGACGTTGAAATTGCCGATCGACGTGCGGACATCGTCGATATTTAAGCCGAACGCGGCGAGCGACTGTGGATTGAACTGCACACGCACCGCCGGCCGATGTCCGCCGCTGATGCTGACCAGTCCAACTCCGGTCAGCTGCGAAATCTTTTGCGCCAGGCGGGTCTCGCTCAAGTCTTCCAGTTGGGTGAGCGACAGGGTCTTCGAGGTGACCGCGAGCGTCAGGATCGGCGCATCAGCCGGGTTGATCTTGGCGTAGACCGGCGGGATCGGCAGGTCGCTCGGCAAGAGATTGTTCGCTGCATTGATTGCGGCCTGGACTTCCTGTTCGGCGACGTCGAGGCTTAGATCGAGGCTGAACTGAAGAGTGATGACCGAGGCACCGGCGGAGCTCGCCGACGTCATCTGGTTCAAACCCGGCATCTGCCCGAGCTGTCGCTCCAAGGGAGCGGTAATCGACGACGTCATCACTTCCGGACTGGCGCCGGGATAAAAGGTCTGCACCTGGATCGTCGGGTAGTCGACCTCTGGCAAGGTCGAGAGCGGCAGGAAGGTATAGGCGACCATGCCGGACAGCATGATCGCCGCCATGAGCAGTGTCGTGGCGACCGGCCGCAAAATGAAGGGTTCAGAGACGTTCATCGCATTGTTTCAACGTCGCGGCCCCGACCCTTGCCCATTCCGCTTGTGGGAAAGGTGAGGGTGAAGGAATTCCGCTCGCCGCCCCGCATGGCGTTAGAACATGCTCTATTGGTTGCCGCTATTGCGCCGATTTTGCGAATTTTCCGATCCTTGGGGCTGAGCGCCCGGCGCGCGAGCGCCCTGTCCGGACGGCCGAGTGTTGGCGGCGGGAGCACCCGGCACCGTGACGCGCGCACCATCTCGTAAGCGATCGGTCCCATCGACGACCACCCGCTCACCCGAGGACAGCCCGGAAGTGACCGCTACCTTCGGGCCATCGGTCGGACCGATCTTGATTGGTCGCACGGAAACAGTGTTGTCGGCGTTGATCACATAAACATAAGTACCCGGCGCGCCGCGCTGGATCGCCGCGGTTGGAACGACGACGACGTCATGGAGCGTCTTTATCAGTAATTGTGCATTGACGAATTGGTTGGGGAACAATGCGTAGTCGGGGTTGTCAAACTGGGCGCGGACTTTGACTGTCCCCGTCGTGGTGTCGATCTGACTGTCGAGCGCTATGACGCGTCCGGTCGCGAGCAACTTGACATTGGCACGGTCATACGCCGCCACCTCGAAAATCGCCCCGGCGTTGAGTTGCGGCACAACGTCCGGAAGGTCGTCCTCGGGAATTGGGAAGATCACGGTGATCGGCTGCAGCTGGGTGACAACGGCAAGCCCAGTGCTGTTGGAGGTCTGCACGTAATTTCCCGGATCGACCAACCGAAGTCCGACACGGCCGGTGACCGGAGACATGATGCGGCAATAGATGACGTTCAGCTTCTGCTGGTCGACCTGCGCCTGATCGAGCTTCACCGTGCCCTGGTATTGCTGAACGATGTAAATCTGATCTTCATATTGCTGTCGGGCGATCGAATTCTGCTCGGCCAGTTTCTGATAACGCACGAGATCGACCTGGGCTTGGGCGAGCAGGCCTTGATCGTGCGCAAGCTGACCTTCAAACTGGGCTTGCTGCAGCTGGTAGGGCCGGGGGTCGATCTGCGCTAGAAAGTCGCCCTTTTGGACCAGCTGTCCTTCAGTGAAGCCGACTTCCATCAATTGACCGCTGATCTGGGTCTGGACCGTCACCGTCGCGATCGGCGTAACGGTGCCGAGAGCATTTACAATCACGCGAATGTCGCCTTGACCGATGGTTGCGGCGCCGACCGACTGAGCTCCGGAAAATTGACTCCGCGGGCCGCCCGCCGGCTGGCCCGAGTAAATCCATCGCAGCAGCCCGTAGGCCCCGAGAACGACTGCGATCAGAACGATGAGACCGACGACAACGCGAAGCAATCCGCCGCGCCGACTTTTAACGATTGGCCCCGGGCCCGTCGGGCTAACAATTGGCGCCGTCGGGCGAAGGCCCGGCTTCGCCTCATCATCGGTTCTGCGCGTTCGCTCGTCCATATTCGCTTCGAAGCATCCGGATATTGGCAGTTTATAGCGGGTGCCTGTTGGCCTAGCCTAATGAATATTCGCTAATGCGCTCGTGACTATTCGGTGAGCAGACGCTCGTGCGCGCGGTTTATCAATGCGATTTTTATTCGGTCCGGCTTTCCACCAAACGGTATGATAATTAAGGTAAATCAATGCGTTGCCTGACCCCAGGTCGGATCGAATCTGGGGCCGGCTTCGTTAGGCGGAAGTTGCGGCAGCAATGAGAAATCTTTCTCCAGCTCCTTTCTCGTTGGTAGCAAGGTAGTGTCCCAACCGCCACCGAGATCCTCGATTAAAGTGACGCTCGCAAGGAAGAGATCTTGGCGTATGGTCAATTCAGCTTCCTCATCCGCCAGTAACGTTATCTCCGCCGTTACAACTGTGGTGAAGGCTGTGGTTCCGAACTCGAACTGTCTGAGATAGACATCGACGGCCAGCTGCGCGTCTTTCACGGCTTTCTGCTGGATGCCGAGCGCTTGAGTGAGCTGGCGGATTGCGACGAGTTGATCCTCGGCTCCCTGGAACGCGGTCAGCACGGTCTGCCGATAATTGGCGACGCTCTGCCAGTACGCTGCGCGTGCGGCGTCGACTTGCGCTGCGGTAAGTCCGCCGTTGAATAGCGTCTGTGTTCCCGCCGCGCCGAGCGACCACACCTCGTTGGCGACATTGAACGGCAGAGGATGCGTGCCAACCCATCCCAAAGCGCCGGAAAGGCTGATGTCCGGGAAGAAGGCCGCCACCGCAACGCCGATCAGGGCGTTTTGCTCCTGCACGGTTCGTTCGGCTGCGGCGACGTCCGGACGCCGCTCAAGAAGTGTCGAGGGAACCGCAAGCGGAATTTTTGGAATGTTGCCGGCAAGCGCATGCGGACCGATCGTGAGTTCAGCGGGCGGCCGGCCGATCAGTATCGCGATGGCGTGCTCATATTGCGCCCGCGTAGCAGCCGTGGTTTTCGCCTGCGCCTCGGTACTAAAAACTTGAGCCTCCGCCGTTGCCACGTCCGCGGCCGTGCAGCAGGTCGAACCGGCGGGACCGTAACCGGCGTTGAATTGGTTGCGCACGATATCAAGCGTCTTCCGATACTGCGCCGCCGTGCGTTCGAGCAAACGGAGCAATGAGTCGGTCGCGCGCAGATTGAAATAGGCGGTGGCAAGCAGCGCCTGCTGGGAAAGCTTGGCGTTGTCGAGGTCGGCGGCCGTTGCTTGCGCGGCGGCGGCGTTGCTCTCGATTTGGCGGCGCACTTTGCCCCAAACGTCGATGTCCCAGCTTGCGGAGAGCTGCGGATTGTATGTCGTGGTGTAGATCGGGGTGCCGGTGACGATGGCGGCGGTGCTGCCGGTCTGGTTGCTCAGCGATTTCGGCCCGGTCATGGTGCGGGTGAAAGTGTAGCTCCCCGTCAAGGTCGGGAGCAGCGCCGCTTGCGCCTGGCGAATGACAGCGCGCGCCTGTTCATAGCTCGCGGCCGCGGCGGCCACTGTTTGGTTCGAGATCTCGACCTGCTTGATCAGAAACGTAAGCTTCGGGTCGCGGTAGAACGACCACCATTCACCGCGACCAATCCCGTCGCTGGGGATGGCGACTTTCCAGTTTTTCAGCTCCTTGTAGGTTGTTGGCGTAGGCGCCGCCGGCGGCACGTAGTCGGGGCCGACGGCGCAGGCCGCCAGCGAGCAAGTCAAGACCAATAGATAAACCAGGGCCTGCGTGCGTAAAATCAATCCGCACCGCGCCCGATCGTTTCGAGGACAACCAGCATGGGCTAACGCAACCACTGCCGCAAACCCGCCGCTGCACACCACGAAAAAAAACCAATGCACGCCAAGCCTCGCAGTAGCGCCCGCCAGCGTTACCAAGAAAACCTGCGTGTTTTCATTGCGACCCTCGGCCCCCAAGTGATCGCGTCAATCATAACCATGCCCGACGACTTGGCGAATTACAACATCGCACCCGGTATCTCGGTGCGCAGGCAGCGGTTTCGTCGGCGGTTGTGCTGTTCGGGCGACAGCGGGCGACAACACCTTCGCAACTGGAGGAGAGCCTCGCAGTTGAGTTACTTATGGGCGTGGCGGTTTGCCGGTTTCATGTCACGTGCACGCGATCCGCGGGCTTATGAAATGCGAGCGTCAGGAATGCCTGCTATGGCTTGCGGCAGCAAAGGTCGCCATCGTTCTGAATCTCTTGTTCGCAGGAGGTAACAATGCCTTACACTTTTACGCTGACTGCCGCGATCCCGGCTTCGCCTCGGGAAATCTACGAGGCATGGCTCGATAGTCTCGGACATTCCGAGATGACTGGAGGGGAGGCGAGCATGTCCGATGTGGTCGGTGCGGACGTATCCGCGTGGGACGGGTACATCAGCGGGCGCAATCTTGAGCTGATCCCCGGCGAGCGCATCGTCCAATCGTGGCGCACGAGTGAGTTCGCCGATGAGCACGAGGATTCAGTTATCTCGATTGTGCTCGCGGAGGTCGGCGACGGCACTCTCTTGACGCTCGAGCACAGTAACGTGCCGGACGGTCACCGCAGTTACGAAGAAGGCGGTTGGCAGTCGAATTATTTCGAGCCGATGGTCGTGTATTTTGCCGGACTTCGGGGTGTTGCACCGGCCGACCGGCCTGAACCTGCCGCACGACAAACCGCGCCCAAGGCTCCACCCAAACGTGCACGCAAGCGGCCGGCAAAGACTGCCCGCAAAACGAAGTCGGCCACGAAGGTGAAGCCGAAGCGCGCGGCGCCGCGGGCAAAGGCGGCAAAAAAGAAAATCAAAGGCAAAGGAACAAATCGTCGGGTCGCTGCTACGAAGCTTGGCAAAAACGCAAAGCGAACGGCACACAAATCGGCCCGCCGCAAACGAAAATAAGGACTACGCGAACTCCCCGTCCGGTTGGAACGGGAAGCTCGCGCCAGTCAAAATCTTTATTGAGCTAAAGCCGCGCGCTTACGCGAGCTTGTCGTCGCCGGTTGGGGTTGAGCGGCCGGAGCGCCGAACAGCCGCGAGAAGAAGTCTCCACCACCGGCGCCGTTGAAACCGCCGCGGCTACCGAAGAACGACGACTGCTCCGGCATAGCCAGAAGCTCGCGACGCACCACGTTTTCTTTCCGCTCGATCGGAATATCCGCAACCTTGCGCTCGTCGCTCTTGAGGATGGCTAACAGCTCTTTGTCGCGGCCATAAACGTCATCGCGGAATTGGAGCTTGCCGTCGCCGTCGACAAAAGCAGTCTGGTAAGTCAGATGTACGGGGATGAGCATCGGAAACTGAATGTCCACCTCATTGTTTCCGAACATCGAGCGAATGCGGTCCTGGGTGTAGTTGTCGTGTGGACGCACGATCGACAGCAGGACCTCGGCATATTTCACCGGATCCTGGACGCGCATGCAGCCGTGGCTGAACGCCCGTCTGTCATAAGCAAATAGATGCTTCTCCGGAGTATCATGCTGATACACCAGGAACTTGTTGGGGAAATTGAAACGCAGGCGGCCGAGCGCGTTTCTCTCACCTGGCGGCTGGGCAATGTGCACAGTGCCGTCCGGGTTGGTGCTGACTTTAAGTCCCATCCGCTCTAGCGCCGTGGAATCCTGCTGCAGGACCGGCATGTATTCCTTGGCGATGATGGAAGGCGGCACATTCCAGGTCGGATTGACCGTGATGTACTTCATTTCCGCGCTCATGATCGGCGTCGGCAAGTTGGGCTTGCCGTCGACAATCCTTGTCATCCAGAGCTGGCGGCCGTTTTGCACCACACGTAACGTGAAATCGGGAAGATTGACCATCACGTAGGTCTTGCCGAGTTCGTGCGGCATCCACCGCCACCGCTCAAGATTAGCGATGATCGTGTCGGTCGGACGATCGGGCTTACGTCCATTAAGCGCTTCGACCGTCGCCGGCGTCAGCATGCCGGTGGATTTTTGATCATGTTCCTTCTGGTATTTGGCGACCGCCTCGGCGAGCACCTTGTCGTAAGTCGTGCCGTCACCGGCGACATGGAGCCGGTCGCGCAGCAGCGGCACCCGGTTGTCCTGCATGCCGATCTTGAGCACCGGTCCGTTCGCAATCGAAGCCTGGGCGCTGACCTCCTTGCCGGCACGAAGCTCGGCAAGCTTGGCCTTGAGCGCGACATAGCCAGGAGCGTGCGGCTCATAGGACGCGAGCGCGGCTCCAACATCATTGGCCTGCGCGACTTTTGCGAGAACGTCGGCCGAGTTTGGTGCTTTCTGTTCGTAGTAGATGTCACCGCTGACGCGGGTCCAATGCACGCGCCCCACTTGCGCGTGATGCGCGTAAGTGATGACCGACATCGTCAACTTAAGCTCCGCCTCTGCGATGGCGGCTGGATCTGTCAGTGAAGCGAAATCTGGCGTCGGATAGTCGGCAGGGTCGAGGCCATCGGCATCCACTTGACCGAGATAAGCGATTGCGGCTTTCGCGCGAGCATTCGCTTTGCCGTCGGTCACCCACAGCGGCGCATAGTTGCGGCCGGAATAGAACGCATCGAAGGTCGTCCGTTCCTTCTTGCCGCCAATGACCCGGTCAAACTTGCCGTTGGCAAGTTCGTGCAACTGGTTGGTCACCGCCGTGTCCGCTTCTGACACCGCTGTCGGAGCCGCGGCGGCCGCGGGCGCAGGGGCCGACCCGTTCGCGGGGGGTTGTTCAGTCGAGGCGGCGGCCGCGGGCGGTGTATCGACCGTTCCGGTTGTCGGCACTTCGTCCCCACCGGACGCCGCTTGCGGCTTCGGCGCCGGAACATCAGCGGCCGGCGATGCCGGAGCGGGTGCCGTTGTTGCGGCCGGCATCGCCGGTTGGGTCGCCGATTCGTCGGGCTTTGCCGCTGCCCGGTCAGGGGCGGCGGTGGCGGGCCCGGTGTCCATGCTCATGCCAGCTTTCGGTTCCGCCAGCGCGCCGCCGGCAGAGATCAAAGCTACAAGCGCAGTCGAGGCGAGAAACCGATTGAGACGGACGGCCGGCATTGCAATTTCTCCAATGTTGAGCCCGCGATCAGCCGATCGCCGAAAGCTCTAACCCGGATTGGAAACGATCGTCCCCAAACCCCGTGATTTTTGCGAACCTAAAGTCCTCTTCAGAACCAGCCTATCTGATGCTGCGGAACTTGTCCCGGCGCAAGTCTCAAGCGGGCTCACAATCACGCAATTTTGCGTGGCTGTCTCTCGGCGGCCACGCTTTCAGGCTCCGCCTTCCCGTCGCCGCAATCGTTACTGTGCAGGCCCAATTGTTCCAGCTTCCGGTAAAGCGTCGAACGCCCGATTTGCAGGCGCCGCGCCACTTCCGACATCTGCCCCCGGTAATGGGTAACGGCATACCGAATGAGCTCGGCCTCCAACTGTTCGAGCGGCCGCACTTCACCCTCGGCATCGAGCAGCGGCAGCGCATCGACGACGCCCGGAGCCGCGGCGGCCAGCGATGTCACCGCGCTGTCCTCGAGAAACGCCAAGCCGGCAAGCGCGTCGTGTGAGATTTCTTCCGCGGGCGTTGCCCGATGTCCTTTTGCCGGGCTTGCGCTCAACCCCGTCACTTGAGCCGTGATCTGCGGAAACTCTGCAGCGCCAAGGCTATCGCCTTCGGCAAGCACGACGGCGCGGAACACGGCGTTCTCAAGCTGACGGATGTTGCCGGGCCAGTGAAAGGCAGTAAGGAGTTGTAACGCCTCAGGCGCAATCACGCGGACGCGTTTTCCTTCCTCCGCCGCAAACAGTGCAAGAAAATGCCGGGCCAGCGCGGGAATATCCGCGGGACGTTCGCGCAGCGGCGGCACCGTGACCGGAAACACGTGAAGCCGGTAGAACAGGTCCTCGCGGAAGCGACCTTGTTTTACGTCGGCGACCAAATCCCGATTGGTCGCCGAGACGAGCCGCACGTCGACTTTCACCGGCTTGCGCGCGCCGACTGGCTCGACCTCGCCTTCCTGAATAGCGCGCAAGAGCTTGACTTGCGCAGGCGGCGGCAATTCGCCGACCTCGTCAAGAAAGAGTGTACCGCCCGATGCTTCGACGAACTTGCCGACATGACGTTCAGTCGCTCCGGTGAACGACCCCTTTTCGTGTCCGAACAGGATCGACTCGACCAGGTGCTCCGGCATGGCGCCGCAATTGACCGCGACAAAAGGTTTTGTGCGCCGTTCGCCGGACCCGTGGATGGCGCGCGCAATCAGCTCCTTGCCGACTCCGGATTCGCCGCAAACGAGAACTGGGATGGTGGACGTAGCGGCCTTTTCCGCCATGCGCAGTATTGCATGCATGGCTGGGCTGTTGGTGATGATGTCGGTAAAGCCGAGGGTGCCAGAGCGCTGGTGCCGGATGCGCGCAAGCTCGCCCTCGAGCGCGCTGGTGTTGAGTGCGTTGCGCAGGCTCACCTGCATGCGCTCTGCTCCGGCCGGCTTAACGACGAAGTCGACAGCGCCCGCCCGCATGGCCGAAACGACATTGTCGATCCCGCCGTGCGCGGTCTGGACGATCACCGGCACATTGATTGCCGCCTGGCGTAAGCCTGCAAGTACACCAAGGCCGTCGAGGTTGGGCATCACCAGATCGAGAATGACGCAATCGATGCGCGCGCCATCTGGCCCGGTGAGCAGCGCCAACGCCGCGTCGCCGTTGTCGAGCGTGATCGGCTCATAGCCGAATTTTTGCAGCATGCCCTCAAGGAGCCGGCATTGCACCGGATCGTCGTCGACGACGAGGATGGCCATCAGTTCCTCGGGTGGTTTTGTTTGCGGCGCATGGTCTGTTGTGCCGTTTCGGGGCACTCTGGCTGAGGAGACTTAACGAGCCATTAAATAAATATTTGGGCTCGGCGGAGGCGGCATTCCGGGGTTTCAAGCAATGATTTCAGTGCCCGTTTGCAATTTCTGCGGAGCATTCGAACAACGAATGAAAAGTGAGGGCGATGGCTGAAAGTGAAATAGACGCCATACGGACATTGCTGACTTCAAAGCCTCGACCGGTTGGATGGGTAGAACGCCGCAGGCGTCTTGACGAAGTCGGATCGGTTTGGCCGGTCGCTGACGATATAAAATGCGCCGCGGTCGATCTTGGAGGTGTGCCCGGCGAATGGTCGATCGCTCCAGGAAGCGACGCGGGCCGGGTGCTCTTGTTTTTCCACGGCGGCGGCTATTGCTCCGGCTCCATTCTAAGTCATCGCCGCATGTTGACCGAGGCGGGAAGAGCAGCCGGCGTGCGCACTCTTGCGGTTGGCTATCGGCTCGCCCCGGAGCACCCGTTTCCTGCGGCGTTCGACGATGCGCTTACGGTGTGGCGCTTTTTGCAAAGAGAGGGCATCACGCCGGCGCGCGTTGCCGTCGGGGGCGACAGCGCAGGTGGCGGCCTGACCATTGCGCTGATCAACCGACTGCGCGAATCCCGCGACGAGCAGCCCGCGTGTGCGTGGCTCGTGTCGCCCTGGACCGATCTGACGATGTCGGGAGCGACGGTTGGCACCAAAGATGCCGCGGATCCGCTGATCCACAAAGGCTATCTCGGCGAATTGGCTGATGCGTACCTTCCGGCCACGATGGATCGAAAGGATCCGCGGGTGTCGCCGCTCTACGCAAATTTGGTGGGGTTCCCGCCGACACTCGTCCAGGTCGGATCGGACGAGACGCTGCTCAGCGATGCCGCGCGTTTCGCGGAGGCCGCCGGCGCCGCTGATGTGGCGGTCACGTTGGAGATTTGGCCTCGCATGATTCACGCGTGGCCTCTTTGGAACGCTCACCTTGAAGCCGGCCGCCGTGCAATCGACAAGGCTGGTGCATTTATGCGCGAACACTTTTGAGAATGGCACCGAAGGCGTCACGAATCGCGGCTTGAAGTAGCCGCGGTCACGGCGCCGGACCGAACGCAATGCGCCCGTCGAGGAAACAGAACCGGGTCCGCTCAGGACGGAACCGCTGGAATTTGACTAAGGACCGGGCCATGCCGCTCACGGCCAGCGCGATCCGATATTCCCCTGCGACCAGCCCAATTGAGCCAGATAGAACGCCCGCCGCCGCGACTGGATTAGTTTGTGTTCTTGTCGGAGACGAAGCCCGAAAAGTACGAGGAATAGACTTCGGTTCGACGAGATCGTGGGCGAAATTCTTTAGCTGCCTTGTTCGGCCAAAACGGCCGCAAACTCCTTTGCGAAAGTGTGCGCGTCGCCGGGCCAGCGCGCTGAGACATAGTTGCCGTCGCGGACTACAAAGGCGGGACGATCGTCATCGAAGGTGTCGCGGACCATGCCGCTCGTTTTTTGCCGGTAGTTGGGGGAGTCGGCAGGAACGTCCAAGAAGTCGTCAGGGCGAGCCAGTGCCCGCGTGACCGCCTGCTGTACCGACATGTAGCCTTTCGGTTTGCCGGGTCCGTCTGCATACGTGCGGTAGTAGTTCGGATCCCAAAACCGCACGATGCGCCCAACCTGCCAGCCCGCGTGCTCCAGCGCCCAGGTCAGCGCCGTGGTTTTTCGGCCAAACAGAACAGAGTGGGTGCCGTCCCCGGTGCGGCTGCGCGCAGCGAGGAGTACGCCGTGGCAGATGGCGGCAACCGGCAAGCCCGCCGCGAAAAAGTCGGCCACGAGCTTTTGCAGTTCGGCACTCTCCAGGTACTCGCGCATGCCGCGCGCCCGGTGACCGCCGGGCAAGAGAAGGCCGTCGAAATTTTCGCGGCGCGCATGCGCCCACGCGAGCGGCGTCTTATAGGCCGGATCTTCGACCATCGTGGCGTAGTCCCGCCGGGCATCCGCATTGGCGCGCATCAGTCGACCGACGGCGGTGATGTGTTTGAGGCCCGGCAGGAAGCCCCAGAGATCCAAACCTTCGCCCGTCAGCATCATGTCATCGGCTTGTCCGGGGCGGCCATCGGGCGTCGCGAATGTCACCGAATGGCCAAGCCGTTTGAGCACACTCCAGCTGACGGCGACCTCGGTCGGGTCGAAGTCCCGGCTCGGGATAGGAATGAGAACCTTCGCCACCTTCAATCTCCGGTTGGCGCGCAAGCGATCGGCTGCGGCCTTGCGCCTGCCTTAGTGCCGCGCCACATGAACAGCGGCGAGTTCACAAATTCTATCTCCGAAACTGCATGCGCTCCAAGACAACGGCGAAAAGGCCAGCCGCCAAGCGGCCGGCGAAGGCGAAGACCGCGCTCGGAGCACTGCCCGAGTGGAATCTCGCCGACCTTTATTCCGGTCTCGACGATCCGGCGATCAAGCGCGACCTCGACCATGCCGATGTCGAGTGTGTCGCTTTTGAGAATGCGTTCAAAGGCAAACTTGGCGATCTGGCGCGTTCGCCGGATGCCGCAGCGGCGCTCGTCGACGCGGTACGACGTTATGAAACGATCGATGATCTTATGGGGCGGCTCGCCTCTTACGCCGGGCTCATCCACGCCGGCAACACCGTCGATCCGGCGCGGACCAAGTTCTACGGCGATGTGCAGGAGCGGCTGACAGCTGCGTCCACGCATCTTCTGTTTTTTTCGCTCGAGCTGAACCGCATTGACGACGCGCTCTTGCAAGCCGCGATGGCTGATGCGTCGCTGGGCCATTACCGCCCCTGGCTCGAAGATGTGCGCCGCTACAAGCCCTATCAGTTGGAAGATCGCGTCGAGCAGCTGTTTCACGAAAAATCGATGACGGCCTATTCCGCGTGGAATCGGGAATTCGACGCGACGATCGCCAATCTGCGCTTCAAGGTTCTGGGTAAGACGCTCGCCATCGAGCCGACGCTCAACCTGATGCAAGACCGCTCGGGCGAAAAGCGCAAGGCCGCCGCGCAAGCGCTGGCTCATACGCTTAACGGCAACATCCAGCACTTCGCGCTGATCACCAATACGCTGGCGAAGGATAAGGAAATCTCCGACCGCTGGCGCGGCTTTGCCGATGTCGCCGACGAACGGCATTTGTCGAACCGGGTTGAGCGCGAAGTCGTCGATGCGTTGGTCGCGGCCGTGCGCGCCGCTTATCCACGGCTGTCGCACCGCTATTACGCGCTCAAGGCCAAGTGGTTCGGCAAAAAGCGGCTGCCATTCTGGAACCGTAACGCGCCGCTCCCCCAGGTGATGCAGCGCACCGTCGGCTGGACAGAAGCGCGCGATACTGTGCTGACGGCTTACGGCGCGTTCTCGCCAAAAATGGCGGAAATCGCCGAGCGCTTTTTTACCGACCGTTGGATCGACGCGCCGGTGCGGCCCGGCAAGGCGCCGGGCGCCTTCGCTCATCCGACCGTGCCGTCGGCTCATCCCTACGTGCTGCTCAACTACCAGGGCAAGCCGCGCGACGTGATGACGCTCGCGCATGAGCTTGGCCACGGCGTGCATCAGGTGCTGGCCGCGCCCAATGGCGCGCTCATGGCGCCAACGCCGCTCACCCTCGCGGAGACCGCCAGCGTGTTCGGCGAGATGCTGACGTTCCGGAAACTTTTGGCCGCGACGCGCGACGACAAAGAGCACAAGGCGATGCTCGCGGCCAAAGCCGAAGACATGATCAACACCGTGGTGCGGCAGATCGCGTTCTACACTTTCGAGCGCGCTGTCCACACCGAACGCAAGAGCGGCGAGTTGACCGCCAAGCGCATCGGCGAACTGTGGCTCTCCATCCAGAACGAAAGCCTCGGCCCGGCGATCGAGCTAAAACCGGGTTACGAGACGTTCTGGGCCTACATTCCGCACTTCATCCACTCGCCGTTTTACGTCTATGCCTACGCGTTCGGCGATTGCCTGGTGAATTCTCTCTATGCGGTCTACGAGAATGCGGCGGACGGCTTCGCCGAACGGTACCTCGCGATGCTCGCTGCTGGCGGCACCAAGAGCTACTCGGAGCTGTTAGCCCCATTCGGCCTTGACGCCCGCGACCCTGCTTTCTGGCAAGGTGGCCTCGGCGTCATCGAGCGGATGATTGAGGAGCTGGAACGATTGAACTGAGCTGGAAAGCTTGGACGCTCCCATCGCCCATGTTATACAATTTGTATTACATAGGAGGCACGCCATGAATGAGCGGCCGCGTGCGACCGAAACTGAGGGTTATGTCCTTCAAATTAAGAAAATCGGCAATTCAACGGGCGTGATTCTGCCCAAGGAATTGCTGGCGCGTCTCAAGCTTGCCGAAGGCGATAAGCTCCATGTCGTCGAACAGACCGAACGCGGCATCAAGTTGAGCCCTTACGATCCGATGCATACAAAGGCGATGGAGATCGCACGGCGATCTTTTCGCAAATATGCCGACACCTACAAGGCATTGGCGAAGTGAATGAGCCGGCATGGCTCGACGTTGGCATCGTTCTTGATTTTCACGCCGAGCAACTCGCTTTTTTCGGCGGCGCCGACGGGCTCCGTGACGTCGGGCTTCTTGAATCCGCACTTGCGAGACCGATCAATAAACTCGCCTACGGCGAATCCGATCTCGCCATCCTTGCCGCCGCCTGTGGATTTGGCATTGCGCGCAATCACCCTTTCGTTGACGGCAACAAACGGACAGCGCTCGCCTCGATGATCGTATTTCTTGGGCTCAATCGCGTCGATCTTGATGCACCGCCGGAAGAGGCCACGGCGATTATCCTTGGCCTCGCTGCGGGATCGGCGAGGAAGCCTTGGCCCATTGGATCAGCGATCACATAAGGCCGCTCGATCCGCCTGGGATTGTGCCCTGACGTGCTTATCTCTTCTCTTATCTCTTCTTCAAGCAGGCGCTGATCATGCCGCCCTCCGACCAAGAAAAGAATCGCTTCTCTGCACGCGCGGCGCGCTATGCCCGCGTCGGCGCTAATGTCGGCGGCGTAGCGGCGCGTTATGCCGGGCGACGTCTTGTTGGCGGCGAGCGCAATCGGGCCGGCGAAGCCTCCGCGCTCGCCTCGGCGCTTGGCAATCTCAAGGGTCCGCTGATGAAGGTCGCTCAGTTGATGGCGACCATTCCCGATCTGTTGCCACCGGAATACGCCACCGAGTTGCAGAAGCTACAAAGCGAAGCGCCGCCCATGGGCTGGGCCTTCGTCAAGCGGCGTATGAATGCAGAACTCGGCCCGGATTGGCAGACAAAGTTCGCAAGCTTCGAGCACCATCCGGCGGCGGCCGCTTCGCTCGGCCAAGTGCATCGCGCCCGATCGCACGATGGCGCTGCCCTGGCCTGCAAGCTGCAATATCCCGATATGCAGTCGGCGGTGGAGGCCGACCTTCAGCAACTGCAATGGCTGCTCGCCATCCGCCGGCGTCTCGATAGCGCGATCGACACCAGCGAGATCGGCAAGGAAATCGGCGAACGTGTGCGCGAGGAATTGGATTACCGGCGCGAAGCCAAGCACGTCGCGCTTTATCGCGCGATGCTCGACGGCATCGACATGGTGCGGGTTCCGCAATCTTGGCCGGACTTGTCGACGGGGCGTTTGCTCACGCTCGACTGGCTCGACGGTACCCGCATGCTCGATCACCGGAACGATCCGCTTGCCGCGCGCAATACGCTGGCGACCGCAATGTTCACGGCGTGGTGGTTTCCATTCAGCCGTTTCGGTGTCATCCACGGTGACCCGCACCTCGGCAACTACACAGTCTTTTCGCAGGGCGGCAAAGCCGCCGGCATCAATCTCCTCGACTACGGCTGCATCCGCATCTTTCCGCCGAAATTCGTCCGCGGTGTTGTCGATCTCTACAACGGACTCCTGCACGGCGATGATGATCTTATCGTGGGCGCCTATGAGACCTGGGGCTTCCGCAAGCTCTCGCGCGAGCTGATTGAGACGCTCAACATCTGGGCGCGGTTCATTTACGCCCCTCTGCTCGACGACCGCGTGCGCAGCATCGCCGACGGCGTTGCTCCGGGCGAATACGGCCGCCGCGAAGCCTTCCGCGTGCACCAGGCGCTCAAGCGCAAAGGGCCGGTGACGGTGCCGCGCGAATTCGTGTTTATGGACCGCGCGGCCATCGGACTCGGCGCCGTGTTTCTGCACTTGCGTGCTGAGCTGAATTTTTACCGGCTGTTCAACGAAGCGATCGAGCATTTCTCGATGGATCGCGTCAGCAAACGGCAACAGGCGGCGCTCACGGCGGTGGGATTGTAGCGGGCTTCAGTGGCGAACCGGTTGCTGAAACCTCAACGGCGCGGAATCGTTGTTATGTTGATTTCGGGACTTTCGCGTGTGTGACGGCTATTTCAACATGCCTGCTTAATGGGGAAAGTCGCAATGCAAGGAATTTGGGCGCGCAAATCGATTGCCGCGCTGGAAGCGGAAGCCGAAGAGCCCGAGGTGCAGGCGCTGACGGCCCACAACGGTGTGCCGCTCAAGCGCACCTTGTCGGCGCTTAATCTGGCGGCGCTCGGCGTCGGAGCCATCATTGGCGCCGGCATATTCGTATTGACCGGTCATGCGGCCGCGGCCAACGCCGGGCCTGCAATCACCTTGTCCTTTATTCTGGGCGCCTTCGCCTGCGCCTTCGCCGGCCTGTGCTACGCGGAAATGGCTTCGACGGTACCGATTGCCGGAAGCGCCTACACCTATGCCTACGCCACCATGGGCGAACTCATCGCCTGGATCATCGGCTGGGACCTGATCCTTGAATACGCGCTCGGCGCCGTCACCGTTGCCATCGGCTGGTCGGGCTACGTGGTGAGCTTTCTCAAAAACATCGGGATTGTGATTCCGCCCGCGTTTTCCGGGTCGCCCTTTGCGTACGATGCCGCTGAGCACGTGTGGCGGACGACCGGCGCGTTGATCAATGTCCCGGCCATGGTCGTGATTGCCGGAATTTCGGCTCTACTGGTCGTCGGTATTCACGAATCCGCGCGCGCCAACGCGGTCATCGTGGCCATCAAGCTCGTGATCATCGTGGTATTCATCATCGCAGCTGCGCCGTTCGTAAGCCTGGAGCACTGGGTTACTGCGAGCAATCCGGACGGAAATTTCATCCCGCCGAACCTGGGCCCCGGTCAATTCGGTTTCAGCGGCGTCGTCCGGGGCGCCGCTGTCGTGTTCTTTGCCTATATCGGCTTCGACGCGGTTTCCACTGCGGCGCAGGAAGCCAAGAACCCGAAGCGCGATATGCCGATCGGCATTCTCGGATCTTTGGCGTTATGCACGCTGCTTTACGTCGTAGTCGGCTTCGTGCTGACCGGTATCGTGCCTTACGACCAGCTCAACGTGCCCGATCCGATTGCCGTCGGCATCGACGCCGTGGGACTCGCGGCGCTTTCGCCGATCCTCAAGCTCGGCATTATTTTCGGCCTGACGTCGGTCATTCTGGTCATGCTGCTGGGACAGCCACGGATCTTTTATTCGATGGCGCGCGACGGACTGCTGCCGCGTGCCGCGGCGAAGGTGCACAGCCGATTTCGCACGCCCTATATCACGACGATCGTCACGGGAGTGATCGTGATGGTGCTCGCCGGCTTGTTGCCAATTGGCCTCGTCGGCGAACTCGTCAGCATCGGAACGCTGTTCGCATTCGCTATCGTTTGCATCGGCGTGCTGGTGCTGCGCATCAAGGAGCCGGGCCTGCCGCGTCCTTTCAGGACGCCGGCGGTCTACGTTATTGCCCCGTTAGGCGCCGCCTCGTCCTTGTTCCTGATGTTAGGGTTGCCGCTCGACACGTGGCTGCGCTTCGGCGGCTGGCTTGTCATCGGACTCCTGATCTATTTCCTCTACAGCAACAGGCACAGTCGCAACCAAACGCGAACCGAAAGCGCGGCGCGCACGTAGTTGATTGGCTTTTCGGCTGACGGGCAACGTGCTAGCACGGCATTGCTTTTGCGCAGGTGGCGATGAATTCGATCTTCACGACGGCCGGGACCGCAACGGCAATCCCAATCTGGTTTGTCAATGCAGCGAACTATGCGCAAGTCCGCGACCAACTCGATGCGCCGGCGCGCGCGTTTGCCGACGCGGCGAATTTCAATCCAAAACCTGGTCGCTATCTCGTGCTGCCGGGAGCGGATGGATTGGGCGGCGTCCTGTTCGGGATTGAAGCCGCGGGCGAAACGACGGACCCGTTTCTCCCCGGCAGTCTCGCCAACCAGCTCCCGGACGGATTCTACCGGTTTGCCAACGATCCATCCAATGCGCGGCTCGCTGCGCTCGCTTTTGCGCTCGGTACCTATCGTTTTACGCGCTACCGCAAGGCTGAAGCGCACCAGGTCAAGCTAGATCTGCCGCAGAGCATCGATCGCGAAGAACTCGATCGTGTCGTCGAAGCGGTCGCACTGGCCCGCGATCTCATCAACACGCCGGCCAACGATATGGGGCCGGCAGAGCTCGAAGCAGCCGTACGAGCGCTCGCCGCGCAACACGGAGCGGATATTAAAGTCATCGTCGGCGACGATTTATTAGCCAAGAATTTTCCGCTTATTCATGCGGTCGGGCGGGCATCCGAGCGGGCGCCGCGGTTGATCGAACTGAAATGGGGCGATGCCCTTCATCCGCGCGTTTCGTTGGTCGGGAAGGGCGTCTGCTTCGATACCGGAGGTCTCGACATCAAGCCCGACTCGTCCATGCTCAATATGAAAAAAGACATGGGTGGTGCGGCAACTGCGTTGGCACTGGCGCACATGGTCATGTCGCGTAAGCTGAAAGTCAGGCTCACCGTATTGATCCCTGCGGTGGAGAATTCAATTTCCGGCGCCGCCTTCCGGCCGCGCGACATCTATCCCTCGCGTAAAGGCATTACGGTCGAGATCGGTAATACCGACGCCGAAGGCCGCTTGGTCCTCGCCGACGCGTTGGCGCTCGCCGACGAGGACAAACCCGAGCTCATCGCTGATTTTGCGACGCTGACCGGCGCCGCCCGGGTCGCGCTCGGTCCTGAGGTGCCGGCGTTTTTTACTGATGACGATGAACTTGCCGACAGGCTCATGGGTCACGCCGCGACAGAGAACGATCCGCTGTGGCGGCTGCCGCTCTGGCGCCCATACGATGAGATGCTCGACTCGAAGGTTGCCGACGTCAACAACGTCGGCAGCGGCGGTCAAGCCGGCGCCATCACCGCAGCCTTGTTCATGCGGCGCTTTGTGAGCGTGAAGTCGTGGCTGCACTTCGATCTGTTTGCCTGGACGCCGTCAGCGAAGCCTGGCCGGCCTGAAGGCGGCGAATGCCAGGCTGCACGCGCGCTCTACGCCTTACTCGCCGAGCGCTACGGCTGAGCCAAAAAAAATGCTGGGCAGCCTGGATCCCCGCGTCACACCGGCCCGTCCCGATCTGGCGGCGAAGGCGCTTGAGGGGAAAGTCGCGGCGGCGCGCTATGTGGCTGGCAAAGTTTATGAAGTCATCGAAGCGCAGGCGCCGTTGCGAAACGAGCCAAGGCCCGACGCGTCGCTTGCGACTGAAGCGCTTAAGGGCGAACGCGTCACGATCTACGACATGAACGCCGAGGGCTGGGCCTGGGGCCAGCTCGCGGCCGATGGCTATGTGGGCTGGCTGCCGGCGAACGCGCTTTCCCCGCTTAACGAGCCGCCGACCCATAAGGTCGCGGCATTACGGACGTTCGCTTTTCCCGGCCCTTCGATAAAGCTGCCGCCCGTCGAAGCGCTGCCGTTCGGCGCGCGGCTCGCCGTGGCTGGGGTCGCGGATCGCCTGGCGGTAACAGTATCGGGCGCCTACATGCCGGTCGCGCATCTTGTCCCGATCGACAGTTACGAGTTGGATTTTGTAACGGTCGCCGAGCGCTTTCTGGGCGTGCCTTATCTATGGGGCGGTAAAACAGTGCTTGGCCTCGACTGTTCGGGCCTTGTTCAGATCGCGTTGACGGCCTGCGGTGTTGCCTGCCCGCGCGACAGCGACATGCAGGAAGCAGCCGTCGGTACTCCGCTTGATCGCGCTGCAGGAAGTGCTGGCCTGAAACGTGGTGATCTGATTTTCTGGAAAGACCACGTTGGAGTAGCACGCGACAGCGCGAGCCTTCTCCACGCCAACGCTTTCCACATGGCGGTCGCAATTGAACCAATTACCGATGCCATTGAGCGCATCCGGGATGCCGGCAGTGAGGTCACCAGCATTCGGCGTATCGGGTAACAGGGACTGTGGCTGTGGCGCGTTCGGCGAGATGGGACTAATCTCTCCCGGCTTGATCCGGATTTTGTTGCGCGGAGCAGGGCGATGACGAGCTCAGATCACGATCCTCACGCTACACCCATCAGCGTTCCGCACGTGACTCCAGCGCATCGTGCGACGCATTTGAATTTTTGGATCAGGGAACTGCCCTTCACCGTCGTTCTGGTCCTCACCATCGCGGGCGTCGCCTACACAAGCTTTTCGAAGCAGCCGATCGTCGGCCTTTGGGAAATTCTTGCGCCGATTATTGCGCTGATTTGCGTCGGTGCGGGTTGGCAGGAGGCGGCGGATAGAACCGCGCGATTGCGACTCGTTGTGACTCAAGTGTTGCACTGGCTCGCGTTCCTCCTGGTGATGAACATGTTGTTGCTGACCAGCGTACAAAAGATCTTTACAGCCCAGACGACAGCGTTGGCGATTTTCACGTTGCTGGCGCTTGGCACGTTCACGGCGGGCATTCAGGTTCTCTCATGGCAGGTCTGTCTCCTCGGCGTGATCATGGCGCTCGGTGTGCCAGCGATCGCCTGGATCGAAAACTCTGCGCTGCTGGTCATATTGATTGTCGGAGCTTTGATCGGGATCAGCGCGGTGCTTTGGTGGCATTTCCGCGAGAGGCGCGTGCGCGCTGCTTGACCGGTTGCGAGTTCCCGGTGGGACGGAACTCAACGATAGCTGACAAAATCAGAAGTTGGGCGGGCAGCTCTCCCTCGTTGTGCTTGCCTTCCAGAAGCGCCCGTATAACCTGTTACGGCGAATCTCGGTCGCGCTCGCGGCGACAACACAGTGCAAGGGGGGAAAATGAAAAAATTATCGATCGTTATCGCCGTTGCGGCAGTAGCCGCTGTGGCCGGATCAGCAACTTTGCTGCCGCGGGCTCACGCCGAGTTGCCGGTCGAGCGCGGCGCCTATCTGGTCGTCATTGCCGGCTGCAACGACTGCCATACACCGGGCTTCTTCTTCGGCAAGCCCGATAAAGACAAGTTTCTCGGCGGATCGGATGTCGGCTTCGAAATTCCGGGTCTCGGCGTGTTCAATGGCAGGAATATCACGCCGGACAAGGCAACCGGCCTCGGCGCCTGGACCGACGAGCAGATAGCGGCGGCGATTACCACGGGAAAACGCCCGGATGGCCGCCAATTGGCGCCGATCATGAACTACGCCGCATTCACGCACATGACGAAAGAGGACGTGGCGGCGATCGTCGCGTATCTCCGCAGCATCCCGGCGGTCAACAACAAGGTGCCGGGGCCCTTCAAACCGGGCGAGAAGGTATCGATCTTCACATTCCGGATTGAGCCGCCCGGGCAGACCGCCGCCGGCGCGCCGAAGTAACGCCGTTGCGTCATTCCGGCCGAGCCGTCTCGGGCGGCGAGTGCCGGAATCCATAACCACGATTCGTGAATATGGATTCCGGGCTCGCCGCTTTGCGGCGTCCCCGGAATGACCGGCTACTGTGCCACCACGCCGGCCGGCGCGGTCTCAAGATTGAATGCGGCAGCAAATAGCGCGCGCGTATAATCCGTCTGGGGATTTTTGAATAAGTCGGCGGCGGCGCCCGCCTCAACGACCTTGCCCTGCCGCATGACCAGCAGGCGGCTCGCGAGCGCGGCGACTACGCGCAAATCGTGTGAAATGAAAAGATAGGTAAGATTGCGCCGCCTCTGCAGCTCGCGCAAAAGATCGACCATCTGCGACTGAATTAGCATGTCGAGCGCGCTTGTCGGTTCGTCGAGCACGACGAAGGTCGGTTCCAGCACGATCGCGCGCGCCACCGCAATGCGCTGGCGCTGACCGCCGGAGAATTCATGCGGAAAGCGAAAGCGCGTTGCAGGATTGAGGCCAACGTCGCCGAGGGCCTGCACGACCCGCGCATCGCGTTCGCGTTCCGGCATGTGCGGCTGATGGACTTGCAACCCCTCCTGGATGATGTCGGCAACCGAAAGCCGCGGTGAAAGCGAGCCATAGGGGTCCTGGAATACGATCTGCATGTCGCGGCGGAACGGCCGCATTTGTTTGAACCGGAGTCCCTGCAACTGGTTACCCATGAAAACGATGGGCCCGTCGGAGGAAATCAGCCGCAGAATGGCGAGGCCAAGCGTCGTCTTGCCGGATCCCGATTCACCCACGACACCGAGCGTTTCGCCTTTGCGCAGATCGATACTGATGCCATCGACGGCCTTGATGTGTCCCACGATTTTGCGCATCAAGCCGCGCTTGATCGGAAACCAGACTTTGAGGTCGGTCGCTTGCAAAATAACCGGCGCATCGGGCTGCGGCGGCGCCGGGTCGGGCTTGGGTTCGGCCGCGAGGAGGGCTCGCGTGTAAGGGTGCGCCGGCGCGGTGAAGACGCGTTCGACGGCGCCCTGCTCAACAATCTTGCCTTCCTTCATCACACAGACCTTCTGCGCGATCTTGCGTACGATGCCGAGGTCGTGAGTGATGAACAAAAGCGACATGCCGAGGCGGCGCTGGATGTCTTGCAACAACTCGATGATTTGCGCCTGCACCGTGACGTCGAGCGCAGTGGTCGGCTCGTCAGCGATGAGCAGATCAGGCTCGTTGGCAAGCGCCATGGCGATCATGACGCGCTGGCGCTGGCCGCCGGAAAGCTGATGCGGATAGCTGCCAAGCCGGCTTTGCGGATCGGGAATGCCGACCTGCGTGAGGACTTCGATTGTACGCGCACGCCCTGCGGCGCCGGTGAGTCCGCGGTGGAGGAGCAGAATTTCGCCGATCTGCTTCTCGATGGTGTGCAGCGGATTGAGCGAGGTCATCGGCTCCTGGAAGACGATGGTGATGTCATCGCCGCGCACGCGGCGCATATTGCGCTCCGAGAGCGGAAGCAAATCGCGGCCTTTGAAAGCGATGCTGCCCGACGGATGCGACGCGGCCGGATACGGCAAGAGTTTGAGGATCGACAGCGCCGTCACCGACTTGCCGGAGCCGGATTCGCCAACCAGCGCCACCGTCTCGCCCTTGCCGATATCAAAGGAGACGCGATCGACGGCCAGCGTCTCGTGTCCGCCGGCACTGAATGCGACCGACAGGTCGCGGATGGAGAGGAGGGGGGCCTCGCTCATCTGAAGGTCTTTCGCGGATCGAAGGCGTCGCGCACCGCTTCACCGATGAATATCAGGAGCGACAGCATCAGGGCGACGGTAAAGAAACCGGCTAAACCAAGCCACGGCGCCTGCACGTTCGCTTTACCCTGGGACAACAACTCGCCGAGCGAAGGTGAGCCGGGCGGCAGGCCGAACCCAAGGAAGTCGAGCGCGGTGAGTGTCATCACCGATCCGGACATGATGAACGGCAGGAACGTCATCGTTGCCACCATGGCATTCGGCAGCAAGTGGCGGAACATGATGACGGCATTCGATACGCCGAGTGCACGCGCCGCCATGATGTATTCGAAATTGCGGCCGCGCAGGAATTCGGCGCGCACGAGGCCGACCAGCCGCACCCAGGAGAAGAGCAGGAGTATGCCCAGCAGCACGAAAAAGCCGGGCACGAGCACCGAAGAGATGATCAGGAGCAGATAAAGCTCCGGTACCGAGGTCCAGATCTCGATGAAGCGCTGGAACAGAAGATCGGTCCAGCCGCCGAAATAGCCCTGCACGGCGCCGGCGGCGACGCCGATTATCGAAGACACGATTGTCAGAATGAGGCCAAACAGAACCGAGACGCGGAAACCGTAAATGAGCCGTGCCAGGACATCGCGACCTTCGTCATCGGTCCCTAACCAATTGTATTCGAGATCGCCGCAGGTCTTGAGGCCTTTGCGCTCCAACACGGATTTGCATTGAGCTTCGGTGAGAAGCCACGTCGGCGGCGATGGCGCCGGCGTCGGCAGATCGAGGTTGTGAGTATCGTAGGAATAGCGGACCGGCGGCCAGATTGTGGTGCCATTCTTCTCGGCAATCAGCTTCTGCAGAAATGGATCGCGATAATCTGCGGCGGTCTCGAAGTCGCCGCCGAAGGTCGTCTCAGGATAAGTAAAAACAACCGGAAAATACGACTTGTCCGCGTAACTGATATAAAGCGGCTTGTCGTTGGCGATGAATTCCGCAAACAGCGAGATCACAAAAAAGAAAAGGAAAACCCATAACGACCAGTAACCGCGCCGGTTGGTCTTGAAATTCTGCCAGCGCCGTTTGTTGATCGGCGAAAGTCCGAAGCGGCGCGGCATAGGTATGGGGGCGAGCGGTCCGGTCGGCTCAACAACCGGCATGAGGCCCGGTGCTTCAAGCCGCCGGACGTCGGGTGTTTCCGCAAGAGGGTCGGTGCGGGTCTTCTCGTCCACCCTCACACCTCCCGCGTCTCGAAATCGATGCGCGGATCGATCCAGGTGTAAGTCAGGTCGGAAATCAGGTTCACGACCAGGCCAACGAGTGCAAAAATATAGAGATTGGCGAACACGACCGGGTAGTCGCGGTTGAGTACGCTCTCAAAACTCAGAAGCCCGAGGCCATCAAGCGAGAAAATAGTCTCGATCAACAGCGAACCGGCAAAAAAGGCGCTAACGAACGCGCTGGGAAAGCCGGCGATGACCAGCAGCATGGCGTTGCGAAAAATGTGGCCATACAGAACCTGCCGTTCCGAGCAACCCTTGGCGCGCGCGGTGAGCACGTATTGTTTGCGCAACTCCTCGAGGAACGAGTTCTTGGTGAGAAGCGTCATGGTGGCAAAGGCCGCAAGCCCCATGGAGATGATCGGCAGCGTCAGGTGCCAGAAATAATCGAGAAGTTTTTTCCACCATGGAAATTGCGACCAACCGTCCGAGGTGAGGCCGCGGAGAGGAAAAATATCGAAGAACGAGCCGCCGGCGAACAGAATGATCAAAAGAATCGCAAACAGGAATCCGGGAATGGCGTAGCCGACGATGATGACGCCTGAGGTCCACACGTCGAACTGCGATCCGTCGCGCACCGCCTTGCGGATGCCGAGCGGGATCGAGATCAAATAGCTTATCAGCGTCATCCAGATGCCGAGCGAGATCGAGACCGGCAATTTCTCTTTGATCAGCTGCAGCACGCTCACATCGCGGAAGTAACTCTTGCCGAAGTCAAAGCGCAGATAGTTGCCGAGCATGAGGAAGAAGCGCTCGTAAGCCGGCTTGTCGAAGCCGAACTGCTTTTCAAGACTTTTGATGAATTCGGGATCAAGTCCCTGGGCGCCGCGATACTTGGCGTTGACGTCGAGTTGAGCGCCCGGCTGCAGCGCCCCGCGCGCGCCAAAATCGCCGCCGGTGGAACCGGAAATGCGCGAGGTTGCACCGGTGTCGCTGCCGGAGAGCTGGGCGATGACACGCTCAACCGGCCCGCCGGGCGCGAACTGCACCACGACGAACGATACCAGCATGATCCCGAAGACAGTCGGGATCATAAAGAGGAGGCGGCGGACGATATAAGCGGTCATGTCGTTATTATGGTTCTTAATCCCTCGCGCCCGGGTCTTGTGCAGGGTTACCACGACTTATCTCGGCGGTAACATAAAGAGGAACAAGGGCGGCCATTAGACCTGGTTATCCCGCTCGCTGGATTTTCGCTGCCCTGGTCGGGTCATACCACCAGGTTTCGGGAATACCGCGGAAATAGCGGGGCTGCGACGCCGGCCGCCCGAACACATCCCAGTATGCGATCCAGTGCGACGGCTTGTACCAATGGGGAATCCAGTAACGGCCGGCGCGGATGACGCGGTCGAGCGCACGACAAGCGGTCGTCAGCGCCGGCCGGGTTGGCGCGGCGATGATGGCATCAATCAGAGCGTCGATCGCCGGATCGGCGATGCCGGCGAGGTTGTTTGAGCCCTTCAGCGCCGACGCCTGCGAAGAAAAGAACGAACGCAGCGAGTCGCCGGGCGTAGCTGAAAAGCCAAAGCGATCCACGGTGATGTCGAAATCGAAGCCGTCGCGGCGCGCGCGATATTGCACCGGATCAACGATGCGCAATGAGGCATCGATGCCAAGCACACCGAGATTTTTAATAAACGGCATATGGTGCGGCTCGAACGTCGGCTCGTCGATCAGAAATTCGATCGTCATCGGCTCGCCATTCGACAGGATGAGCTTGCCGTTGGCAACGTTGCAACCGGCGTCCTTGAGGAGTTGGGTTGCTTTGCGGAGCAGGGTTCGGTCTTGGCCCGAGCCGTCGGAAATCGGCGGCAGATACGGTTCGCCGAACACCTCGTCCGCTATGTGGCCGCGAAACGGTTCGAGCAGCGCCAGTTCTTCAGGATCCGGTTTGCCCTTCGCCATCATGTCCGAATTCTGGAAGACCGACACCGTCCGATCGTAGGACCCGTACATGATTGTCTTGTTGGTCCATTCAAAGTCGAAAGCGTTGCAGAGCGCTTCGCGCAGCCGCGGGTCGGCGAACTTTGCGCGCCGCGTGTTGATGAACCAGCCTTGCGCGCCCGAAGGCGTGTCGTCGGGCAAGACATCTTTTTTGACGCGGCCATTCTTTACGGCGGGGAAATCGTACCGTGTTGCCCAGGTCCGCGAGGTGAACTCCTCGCGAAACAAATAATTTTCGGCAGTAAAGCCCTCGAATCCGACAGTGCGGTCGCGATAATATTCAAAGCGCACAACGTCGAAATTGTTAAGGCCGCGGGTAACCGGCAGCTCGGCGCCCCACCAATCCTTGACCCGCTCGTATTCGATGAAGCGGCCCGGCTCGAAGCGGCCGACCTTGTAGGCGCCGGAGCCGAGCGGAACGTCGAGCGTCGATTGGTCGAAATTTTTCGTCGTGTAGTAGGCGCGCGAAAAGATTGGTAGGCCGGCAACAAACAACGGGACGTCGCGCGCGCGTTTCGGCGCGAAGGTCGCGACAACGCTCACCTCGTCGTTCGCCTTGGCGCCGGTAAAATCGCGCAACGACTGGGTGATCAGCGGATGGCCTTTTGCCTTGAGGAGGTTGAGCGAGAAGGCGACATCGCGGGCGGTGAGCAGCGAGCCGTCGTGAAACCTGGCCTCCGGCCGGATGAAAAATTCATAAGTGAGCCCATCGGCCGAGCGCCGTACCTTAGCGACGGCGAGACCGTACACGGCGTCCGGCTCGTCGCCGGAACGCGCCATCAGTGTGGCGAAGGTCAGCTCCATTCCCTGCGCCGCGTCGCCCTTGAGGATGTAACTGTTGAGCGAATTGAAGGTGAGGAAATTCTGATTGAACTGCCGGTCCGGTCCGATCTGCGAGAAAGTCCCGCCTTTGGGCGCCTTCGGGTCGACGTAGCGGAAATGGTGGAAGTCAGCCGGATAGGCAAGATCGCCGAACGCTGACATGCCGTGCGATTCAGTCTCTTCGTCGGCGCGGGCTGGCGCGCCGGCGCGGGCCACCGCAGCGGCAACACCAGCCGCGAGTGTAAGAACCCGTCGGCGTGTCGTGAAAATCATAAGACCGGACGGCGCGGTCGATGCGCCCGCGGCTCGACGCCGGATTTTCGAAATCTCACGACTTCCCTCCCGTCTTTGCCGCTTTGGCGGCGTCCCACCACCATACGGCCGGAAACGCCGAGGTGCCGTATTTCGGGAGGGGATCGGGATGGCCGAAACGGTCCCAGCGTGCGCTGCGCATTTTGCCATAGAACCATTGCGGCACGACGTAGTGGTTCCAAAGCAGCACGCGGTCAAGCGCGTGGGTGGCGGCGACCAGATCGGATCGGTTCTTGGCAAAGATAATCTGATCGATCATGGCATCGACCGCAGGATTTTTGATGCCGATAAGGTTGAGCGTGCCTGGCTGGTCGGCGGCCTGCGAGCCCCAATAACCGCGTTGCTCGTTACCGGGCGACAGCGATTCGCCCCAGGAATTGGTGATGATGTCGAAGTCCCAGCTGCGCAACCGGTTCTCGTATTGCGAGGCATCGACGACGCGGACAGTTACGCCGACGCCGAGCCGGTCGAGCGACGGCTTGTAAAACAAAAAGACGCGCTCGAAGCTCGGATCTTCGGCGAGGAATTCCACGACATAGGGCTCGCCGGTCTTGCCGTTGACCAGCCTTTCGTTGCGGATTTCGTAGCCGGCTTCTTTGAACAGCCGCACCGCCTCGCGCAGATTGCCGCGCACCGCTTGCGGATTGCCGCCGACCGGATTGGAATAAGGAGTGGTGAATACCTCGGGCGGAACCTTATCGCGCACCGTCTCAAGGATTTCGCGTTCACGGCCTTCCGGCAGTCCGCTCGAAGCAAGCTCGGTGCCCTCAAAATAGCTTTTGATGCGCTTGTACTGGCCGAAGAAAATCTGCTTGTTCATCTCCTCAAAATCGAACGCGAAATTGAACGCAAGCCGGACGCGCGGGTCCTGAAATTTGGCGCGGCGGACGTTGAAGGCGAACGCCTGCATCACCCCGTAATTGTTGACGGGAAATTCTTCGAGGATGACGCGCTTGTCGTTGGCTGCGGGGAAATCGTAGGCGGTGGCCCAGTTTTTGGCGCTGTTCTCGGTGCGCCAATCGACGGTGTCTGCTTTGAACGCTTCGAGCGCGACCGTCGTGTCGCGAAAGTATTCGTAACGCAGTTGGTCGAAATTGTCGCGACCGACACTGACGCTGAGCTGGTCGGCCCAATAGTCGTTGACGCGCTCGTAAACGATATTGCGCCCGGGCGAAAAGTCCTTGACGCGATAGGCGCCGCTGCCGAGCGGCGGCTCGAGCGTGGTTGAGCCGATGTCGCGCTTGTTGCCGTTCGCGTCGGTGCCTTCCCACCAATGCTGCGGCAAGACCAGCAGCTGCCCGACGATCTGCGGTAATTCGCGATTGCCGGGCGAGTCGAAGGCAAACGTGAGCTCGCGATCGCCGGTTTTTTCCACTTTGACCACGTGGCGATAATAGGCTGCGAGCTGCGGACTGTATTTTTTGAACGCGTTGAAGGAAAAGATCACGTCGTCGGGCGTCATGGGCTTGCCGTCGTGCCATTTTGCTTCAGCGCGCAGCCGATAGGATGCCGCCGAGAAATCGTCCGTGTAGCTGACCGCTTCCGCGATCAATCCGTACTCGGTGGACACCTCGTCAAGCGCCGGAGTGAGAAGCGTGTCGTAGATGCTGTCGATCCCGGTCGCCAGCGCGCCTTTAACACCCGCTACTACGACGTTGAAATTGTCATAGGTCCCAATTGCAATCTGCCGCACGGCACCGCCTTTAGGCACCGTGGCATTGACGTAGTCGAACTGTTTGAAGCCGGCTGGGTATTTCAGGTCGCCGAACAGCGACAAGCCATGCCGCCAAACCTTTCCCTGCGCCCGCGCCTGCTCGGTTCCAAGCGTGAAGGGAAGCCTTGGGGCGGCGAGGGCAACCAGCGCTGACGTCAGTAGCGATCTGCGGTTCACCAAAATGCTCCAATGCAATTCGCGCGGCGCAAACAAAGCGACCAATTGGGGCTGATTATGTACTTTTCGATTGCGGCGCCAGCACGCTGGTGCAAACCGCGACACAATAGACTTCAAATCCCCGTGCGCTTACGGGGAGTTAACAAAGGGAACCGCTATTTCTTCGGTTCGTCCGCCGCCGGCCGGGTCTGCGCCGTTGGTAGCGGCTGCGGATTTTTTGAGAGCGTATTGAGATAGGCGATAAGGTCCGCGCGCGGCTTCTCGTTCCGCAAGCCGGCGAAGGTCATGGCCGTGCCCGGTGCGTCGGCGCGCGGATCGGTCAGCCACTTGTTCAGCGCATCGAACGTCCAGTTGCCACCCAGCTTTTTCAACGCTTCCGTGTAGTGGAAGTTTGCCACCGATGCGACCGGCCGCCCAACGACGCCGTAGAGATCGGGACCGACCTTCGGACCCTGGCCTTCCTGCAGGTTGTGGCAAATCTGGCACTGCTTGGCGAGCTGCGCGCCGTGTTCGACGGAGGCGCTGCCCAGCAAGTTCTCGATGGGCTGCGCGGCGGGTGCGGCTTCACCTTTTCCCTGGCCCGGCTGCTCTTCCTTCACTGCGATCTCATAGCCCGGCTTCGCCGGCACGGGCGGAGTAAAGATTGCACCGGAAGCGATGTGCACGGCCAGCAGGACCAGGCAGGTCGCCAGCAGCGCGCCCAGAATTTTGTTGATTTCGAACGAATTCATCGGGCAATGGCTCCGCGGCGGAGTGGACGGGCGGCGCAGAGATAGCCGGTTTGCCGCGCGTTTTGCAACCCGTATAACCGGCGCGCGCAACCATGGCTGATGTCGTCGTCCTTATTCCCGCCCGCATGGCGGCTACCCGGCTGCCGGGCAAGCCGCTGGCCGATATTGCAGGCTTGCCAATGATTGTTCACGTGCTGCGCCGGGCCGAGGCTGCAGCCGTCGGTCCGGTGGTGGTTGCGACCGATTCGCCGCAGATCGAAGCCGCTGTGGAAAAGGCCGGCGGCCGCGCGGTCATGACCAATGCGGGCCATGCTTCGGGCTCGGATCGCATTTTTGAAGCGCTGGGCAAGATCGATCCCGGCCGTCAGGCAGCAATCGTCGTCAACGTGCAAGGCGATCTCCCGACGCTTGAGCCCGCCACCATCGCCGCCGCCGTTGCGTTGTTGGCGGATCAATCGGTCGACATCGGAACGCCGGCCGCGCAGATCGCACGTGCAGAAGAGCGTCACGACCCGGCCGTGGTCAAAGTCGTGGGTTCGCCGGTGGCGCCGGGACGGTTGCGGGCGCTTTATTTCACCCGCGCCACCGCCCCTTACGGCGACGGGCCGCTCTACCATCATATAGGCCTTTACGCCTACCGCCGCGCCGCCCTTGAGCGCTTTGTGACGCTGCCGCCGTCGCCACTGGAACAGCGGGAAAAGCTCGAGCAGTTGCGGGCGCTCGAGGCCGGCATGCGCATTGATGTTGCGGTCGTCGATGCAGCCCCGCTCGGGGTCGATACGCCGGAAGATTTGGTGCGCGCGCGTGCCGTGCTATCGGGTCGTTCATGAAGCAACGAAAAAGAATCGCATTCCAGGGCGAGCCGGGCGCCAATTCGCACATTGCCTGCGCAGAGGCCTATCCGGGCTACGAACCGCTGCCATGTCCGACCTTTGAGGACGCCTTCGCAGCTGTACGCACCGGCCGGGCCAAACTCGGCATGATCCCGATCGACAATTCGGTCGCCGGGCGGGTAGCGGATATCCATCACCTGATGCCGCGCTCGGGCCTGCACATTGTCGGCGAATGGTTTCTGCCGGTGCAGCACCAGCTCATGGCGCCGAAAGGTGCGACGTTGCGCACCATCAAGACGGTCGAAAGCCACGTCCATGCGCTCGGACAATGCCGCAACATCATCCGCAAGCTGCGCGTCAAGGCGGTGGTCGCCGCCGATACGGCGGGCGCTGCGCGTGAAGTGGCGGAAGCTGGCGATATTTCGCGCGCGGCGCTGGCGACCAAGCTCGCCGCGAAGATTTATCGGCTGCAAATCCTGAAAAAGGACGTCGCGGACGCCAAGCATAATACCACGCGTTTCGTCGTGCTCGCACGCCAGCCCAAATGGGCGAGCCGCAAGGAACCGCTGGTGATGACAACCTTCGTGTTCGCGGTGCGCAATATCCCGGCGGCGCTTTATAAGGCGCTGGGCGGCTTCGCCACCAACGGCGTGAACATGACCAAGCTGGAAAGCTACATGGTCGACGGCAGCTTTGCCGCGACCCAGTTTTATGCCGACGTGCAAGGTCATCCCAAGCATCGCGGGCTGGAACTGGCGCTGGAAGAACTGGAATTTGTGTCGCAACCGAAGTCGCTGAAGATTCTCGGCGTTTATCCGGCCCACGCATTCCGTGAGACTTTAAAATAGCGCATAATGTTGGAGGGGCCGCTGGTTTTCGAAACGCTCACGCCAACAGGAAATCAGCAGACGCGCGTCCGCCGAGCGTGCTCGGCGCCGGCTAAAGGGTGCACGCGATGAGCGAAGAGGATGTGAAAGTTCGGCGGACATTGCATTTAAAGTTTACGCTTCCGGGCGCCGAACCGGAGCATCTGCTGGCGATGATGAAGGCGGCAGCGCCGTTCTATCAGCTGTTCGGCAACACCAACTTTCGTCTGTTGCGCAACGCCGACGATCCGACCAAGTACATTCAGGTCATCGAATACGAAACCCACGAAGCGTTCGAGATCAACCGGCAATCGCTGGCGAGCGACATGCGCTTCCAAACCTATATCCAGGGCTGGCGCGCCATGCTGCCGGGTGCGCTTGAAGTCGACGTTTATCAGGAAGTTACCGAGAAGAGCGGCTAGTGTGCGGACTTCATCGACGCGAAGCCACAGGAGTATTGATGCGAGCTGAATGACGGGCACGGGGCGCAGGAGGCCACGAACGGGCGTGAAATTCCAAACGATAAAGCAACCGGGAGGTAAACATGCCGAAAGTCAAAGCCAACAATATCACCATCAATTACGAGCAACAGGGAAGCGGTGAGCCGCTCGTTCTCATTCCCTATCTTGCCGCAGACAACGCCTGCTACGCCTTCCAGGTCGCCGATTACGCCAAGCGCTTTACCTGCATCTCGCTTGATCCGCGCGGCGCCGGGGAGACCGACAAGCCGGACGGCACCTATTCGATGGAATTGTTTGCCGACGACGTCGCCGCCTTCATGCAGGCGATTGGCGTCGAACGCGCGCATGTGAGCGGCCTGTCGCTCGGCGCGGCGACGGCGATGTGGGTTGCGGGCAAACATCCGCAGCGCGTGAAATCGCTATCGCTGCACAGCTGCTGGCCGAAAAGCGACGCCTATCTCAAGACGGTGCTGGGCGGCTGGCAGAGCACGGCCAAGGGCTTGAACAGCGTCACCGACATGATCATTCAGGGGATCCTGCCGTGGTGTTTCACGCCGGATTTCTATTCAGGCAATCCGGAGTTTATGGACCAGGTGGTCGCCTTCGTGCGCAGCCGCCCGAAGCAGCCGCTCGACGCCTTCATTCGCCAGTCGAACGCGGTGATCGCCCACGATGCCGCCGCGCAATTGTCACGGATCAAGGCGCCGACACAGATCACCTTCGGCCGCCACGACCAGGTCACCTCGCTGCGCTTCGCCGATGCGCTGACCGGCGGAATCAAAGGGAGCGAGCTTCTCGTTTTCGAGACCTGTGCGCACGCGCCCATCTACCAGAGCACCGCCGAGTTCAACGAGAAGACTTTGGCCTTCCTTGATCGGCACACCGGCTAGCTTTTCGCAAGCTCAGCGACGGCCTCTCTCTGTTCGGATTTTCGCGGTCTGGCAGGGCCCTAGATCGTCTGATTGTACTCGCCGACTTCCTTGTGCGTGCGCAGCACAGCGTCGACCGCCTCGAACATTTCCCGCATCCGCGCCTGTGAGGCGGGGCTCTCGACCACCACGACCAGTTCCGGTTTGTTCGAGGAGGCGCGCACGAGACCCCAGGTGCCGTCTTCGACCGTGACGCGTACGCCGTTGACCGTCACGAGGTCGCGGATCGGCTGGCCTGCGACCTTTCCGCCTTTCTTCTTCTCGGCTTCAAAGTGTTTCACCACGGCATCGACCACACCGTACTTCTCTTCATCGGCGCAGTGCGGCGACATGGTGGGTGAGCCCCAGGTTTTCGGCAGCGCGTTTTTCAGATCGGCCATGCTCTTTCCCGGATTGCGGTCGAGCATGTCACAGACGGCGAGCGCGAAGATAAGCCCGTCGTCGTAGCCGCGGCCGAACGGCTTGTTGAAGAAGAAGTGGCCGGATTTCTCGAAGCCGGCGATGGCGCCGATCTCGTTGACCCGGCGCTTCATGTAGGAATGGCCGGTCTTCCAGTAGTCGGTCCTAGCGCCATTTTTGATCAACACCGGATCGGTGGCAAACAGCCCGGTCGATTTCACGTCGGCGACGAACAGCGCATTCTTGTGCTGCGCCGAAATATCGCGCGCCAGCATGACGCCGACTTTATCGGCGAAGATTTCCTCGCCTTCGTTGTCGACGACGCCGCAGCGATCGCCATCACCGTCAAAGCCAAGCGCCACGTCGGCCTTGTTGGCCAGCACGGCGTCGCGCATGGCGTGCAACATTTTCATGTCTTCGGTGTTTGGATTGTAATTGGGGAAGGTGTGGTCGAGGTCGCAGTCGAGCGGAACGACTTCGCAGCCGACCGCTTCGAGCACCTGTGGCGCGAATGCGCCGGCGGTGCCGTTGCCGCAGGCGCAGATGACCTTGAGGCGGCGCTTGAGCTTTGGCCGATTGGTGAGGTCGGCGATGTAGCGCGCCGGAAAGTTCTCGACGAAAGCGTAAGAACCGCCGCCGCGCATCTTGAAGTGGCCGCCGAGGACGATGTTCTTCAGGCGGCTCATTTCGTCGGGGCCGAAGGTGAGCGGACGGTTGGCGCCCATCTTGACGCCGGTCCAGCCGTTGTCGTTATGCGAAGCGGTGACCATGGCGACACAAGGCGCGTCGAGTTCGAATTGCGCGAAATAGGCCATCGGCGTGACGGCAAGCCCGATGTCGTGAACCTGGCAGCCCGATGCAATCAGGCCGTTCGTCAGCGCCATCTTGATCGAAGCCGAATAGGAACGGAAATCGTGGCCGGTGACGATCTTTGAGCCGCGGCCAAGTTCGTGGATCAGCGTGCCGAGCCCAAGCCCCAGCGCTTCCACGCCCATCAGGTTGATCTCGCTGCCAAAGAGCCAGCGTGCGTCGTATTCGCGAAAGCCGGTGGCTTTCACCATTGGCTCGGACTCATAGGCGTAAGTGTTGGGCTTCAGCAGCGGTTTCGGTTTGGGGAACATGGGATCCTCGGGAATGCAGCTTCAATATAAGAGCGAGCGGTGCATGGCGAGCGGTGAATAGCGCTTTTGGTTATTGGCCGCTTCGACGCTTGGCGCGTCGCGTCGGCGGCGCGGTGAGGGGATTGTCGGGCCACGGGTGCTTCGGATAACGCCCGCGCATCTCGGCTCGCACCGCCGCATAGCTGCCGCGCCAGAAGCCGGGAAGGTCGCGGGTCAACTGGACCGGCCGCTGCGCCGGCGAAAGCAGTTCGACCAACAGCGGGATTTTCCCGCCTGCGATCGCCGGATGACGGTCCAGGCCGAAAAGTTCCTGCACGCGGATTGCGATCCGCGGACCGCCCTCGGCTTCGTAATCGATCGGCACCCGCGAGCCGGTGGGTGCTTCGAAATGCGTCGGCGCCTCGGCGTCGAGTCGGCGCCGCAGCGGGTAGGGTAGTCGCGCGGCCAGCGCCGCGGCGAACTCATCGACCGAAAGCTCGGCGAGCGAAGTCTTGCCGGCGAAGATCGCGGCCAACCAGTCGACGTCGGTGGTAAGCACAGCGTCGGACAGATCGGGCCATTCGTTGCCCTCTGCGTGACGGAGAAACAGGACGCGGTCGCGCCATTGGCGCAGCGCGTTGGTCCACGGCAGCCGGTGGATGCCGATGCGAGCGATGCCCTCGGCCAGCGTGTGCGCTGCGTCGTCGTTTGCGACCGCCGGGAGCGGCTGCTCGCCGAGCGTGATTGCGTCGAGGCGCTGCAGCCGCCGAACCCGCAGGCTGGCGCTTGCTGGATCAAAAGTGATGTCCTCGCTTGTGACGATACGGTCGGCAAAGCGCGCCTCGATTTCGGCCAGCCTGATCGGCGCTGCCAACAGGATGCGGCCCGACGCCGCACTTCCGGTCAGCTCGGCCACCGCGAGGAACGGTTCGCGCGCAAGCGCCGACTTGGCGTCGATTTGCGCGCCGCGGCCGTTGGCTAACAAGAATGCGCCGGCAGCGCCGCCCCGGCTTTTTGCGATGCGCTCAGGATACGCGAGAGCAAGAAGCGCGCCGGCGCTTGGTTCGCCATCCTCGGGTGGGGACCGCTTCGGAGTGTCGTTTGCCGTCTGCGCCCAACGCTCCGCCATTGCGCGAGCATCGCGGCCGCGAGGCGAGCGGTCGCGGCGAAGAGCCTCTAGCCGATGCGCTAGGTCCACATCATCGCCGCCGAGGCCGCGCTCGCCGATCAGGACCGCGATTTCGGCGGCTGGCAGCGCTGCTCCTTCGCCTGCGGCGTCAACGACCATGCGCGCGAGCCGCGGCGGCAGCGGCAGTTGCCGCAGCTTTCGTCCCTCGTCGGTGATGCGGCCGTCGTTGTCGATAGCGCCAAGTTCGGTGAGCAAGGCTATCGCTTCAGTGAGCGCCGGGCGCGGCGGCGGATCGAGGAACGCGAGTTGGTCGGCGCCCGAGCCCCACGCCGCCAGATCGAGTACGAAAGACGAAAGATCGGCGGACAGAATTTCCGGTCGGGAAAAAGCTTCAAGCGAAGCTGTCTGCGGCTCCTCCCACAGCCGATAGCAAACGCCGGACTCAGTCCGGCCGGCACGTCCGCGGCGCTGATCGGCTGCGGCGCGCGAGACCCGCACCGTCTCGAGCCGCGTCACCCCGACATCGGGCTCGTAGCGCGGCACACGCGCGAGCCCGCTGTCGACGACCGTGCGCACGCCCTGGATGGTGATCGAAGTCTCCGCGATCGAGGTCGCGAGCACGATTTTCCGCCGGCCGGGCGGGGCGGGCGCAATGGCGCGGTCCTGCTCGTCGCCCGCGAGCGCGCCGTAAAGCGTAACGACTTCGACGCTGGGATCGAGCCGGCCGTCGAGCAGCGTCTGCGTGCGGCGGATCTCGGCGGCTCCGGGCAGGAACGCCAGCAGCGAACCCGGATCTGGGCGCATGGCTCGAACGATGGCATCGGCCATTTGCGGCTCGATCGGGCGTTGATCGCGAGGCAGATAGCGCGTCTCGACCGGAAAGGCGCGGCCTTCCGACGCGATCACCGGCGCATCGCCGAGAAGTTTCGCCACCCGCGCACCATCCATCGTCGCCGACATGACGAGAAGTTTCAGGTCCTCACGCAATCCCTGTTGCACGTCGCGGGCGAGCGCGAGCCCAAGGTCGGCGTCAAGCGAGCGCTCGTGGAATTCGTCGAACAGCACCGCGCCAACGCCCTCCAGCATCGGATCGTCGAGCACGCGTCGCGTAAAAATGCCCTCGGTAATGATCTCGATGCGAGTCTTGCGCGAAACCTTCGAGCCAAAGCGCACCCGCAAGCCGACGGTCTCGCCGACGCGTTCGCCAAGCGTGTTCGCCATGCGCTCCGCCGCCGCGCGCGCGGCAAGCCGGCGCGGCTCCAGCACCAGGATGCGGCGGCCTTCGGTCCAGGGTTCTTCGGCAAGAACGAGTGGCACCCGCGTCGTCTTGCCGGCCCCGGGCGGCGCGACCAAGACGGCGGCGTTGCCCGCACGCAGCGCTTCAGTGAGCTCCGGCAGCGCAGCGTCGATCGGAAGCGGCGAAAGTTCCATAGTCCTCTTGCTTGTCGCCTGCGAATTACTCGTCACCCAGGAAATGCAGGATGGCGAAATTGAACTGCTTTGGGTCCTGCAGGAAGGCGAAGTGACTTACATTCGGCAGGATCAGCAGGCCGGCATGCGGGATCGTCGCTGCGATATATTCGGTGTGCGCGCGTTTGATGGCTTCGTCATGGTCGCCGTCAACGACAAGGACGGGCGTGTCGATCGCCTTAAGCTGCGCGTCGCTCCAGTTCGGCTGTTCGGCCCACATCTTGCTGATCTGATCGACGAAAGGGTCGTACTCCTTGGGCGTCGCCGAATGTGCGGCGTATTCGTGCCCGGCGCGCTCGATGTAGCGGGCGAAGGTTGGGTTCGTTTCCACACCCTCGATCACACCCGACGTGACGGTGTTGGCGGCAAACGCGAACACTTTGCTGACCCTGTCCTTGTGACGCATGGCGAGATCGAGGCCGATGATGCCGCCATCACTCCAGCCGACAATGTCGGCGTTGGCGATTTTTAGCTGGTCCATCAGTGCCACGACGTCGTCAGCCATTAAATCGTAGCCGTAGGGCCGCGTGTCACGGGTGCTCCGGCCGTGCCCGCGGCTGTCCATCAGAATGACGGTATGATGTCGCGCGACGACCGGAGCTTGCTTACCCCAATAATCGGTATTGGCGAGCCCGCCATGCAGGAAAATCACTGGTGAGCCGTGGCCGTAGATCGCGTAGTGGATGTCGATGCCGTTGGCATGCACCTTGCCGTTTCGGCCGGTGGCGAGCGGGGCCGGCGTCGGCGGCAACGTCTCCCATTTTTCGGCCGCCACCGCAGGCATGACGATGAGGAGGGATAGGGCTGCGAACAGGAACCGGCGCATAAGCTTCTCCGCGGCGATGCTGTGGACGGGGTTCCGGTCAGCCCGTTTGCGGCTTCCGGAATGACGCCGATCCCATATATTACCCGTCATCATGCCAGCCGCACAAAAGTCGCAGGCTGCGGCTGTGCCGAAAGCCGCTGCGCCGGCCGCCAAGTCCCTCAATAAGCCCCTCAAGAAGGGGGACCACGTCTTTCTCGTTGATGGCTCGGGCTACATTTTCCGCGCCTATCACGCGCTGCCCCCGATCAACCGCAAGTCGGATGGGCTCCAGCTCAATGCCGTGTTCGGCTTCTGCAACATGCTGTGGAAGCTCCTGCGCGACATGAAAGGGGACCAGCCGACGCATCTTGCAGTGGTGTTCGATAAATCGGAAAAGACGTTCCGCACCGAAATGTACCCCGACTACAAGGCGCACCGGCCCGATCCACCCGACGACCTGAGGCCGCAATTCAAGTTTATCCGCGAGGCGGTGCACGCTTTCGATTTGCCTTGTCTCGAACAGGACGGCTTTGAGGCCGACGACCTGATCGCGACCTATGTGCGCGAGGCGAGCGAGGCCGGCGCCACCTCGACCATCGTGTCATCCGACAAGGACCTGATGCAGCTCGTCACCGATGGCGTCATCATGTTCGACACCATGAAGGACAAGAAAATCGGTCGTGCCGAGGTCATCGAAAAGTTCGGCGTGCCGCCGGATAAGGTCATCGAGGTGCAGGCCCTGATCGGCGATTCGACCGACAACGTGCCGGGCGTGCCTGGCATCGGGGTGAAGACCGCGGCGCAGCTCATCGCGGAATACGGCGATCTCGAAACGCTGCTTCAGCGTGCTCCCGAGATCAAGCAGGAGAAGCGCCGCCAATCGCTGATCGACAATGCGGAAAAGGCGCGGTTGTCGAAAAAGCTCGTTACGCTGGACGATCAGGTCAAACTCGACGTGCCGATCGGCGACCTCGCCGTGCACGAGCCCGATTACAAAAGGCTTATCGCCTTCCTGAAGGCGATGGAATTCAACTCGCTGATGCGCCGGGTGGCGGAATATTCGGGCGCCGAGGCTGGCGAGATAGAGGCCGAGGCGCGTTTCGCGGGTCACATTCCTTCTGCTCCTTCTTCGTCCGCCGAGGAGGTTGCGGGCCAGACAGCCGCACTGGGGCAGGGGACAAGCGCGGCGCCGCAGCTTCCGCTCGGCCGGCCGGCGCAGCCGGGCGACCTTGCCCGCAAGCGCGGTAACGACGGGCCGGCGAATTTCGCCGCAGCGCCGCAGGCACTTGCCGCCGCACGGATGGAAGCAGCTCGCACCGCGAAGTTCGACCGCACCAAATACGAGACGGTGCGCACCGTAGAACGGCTCAACGCTTGGATCGAGCGCGCGCGAGAGAGCGGCCTCGTCGCGATTGACGTCGGGGCCGCGAGCCTTGATCCGATGCAGGCAGAATTATGCGGCGTGGCGCTTGCGGTTGCTCCCAACGAAGCCTGCTATGTGCCGCTCGGTCATCGTCAGGGCGGCGAAGGCGCCGGCCTGTTCCGCGGCGACGTGGCGCCTGAACAGATTGAAGAAACCGTTGCGGTCGATGCTTTGAAGCCACTGTTCGAAGATATGGGCGTGCTCAAAATCGGTCACGATCTGAAATTCGCCTGGCAGCTTTTTGCGCTGCGAGGCATCGAAATCGCGGCCCACGACGACACTATGCTGATGTCGTATGTGCTCGACGCCGGCCGCGCCAGCCACGCGCTGGATTCCGTCGCGGAGCGCACCTTCAATCATGCCGCACTCGACATCAACGAACTGATCAAGGCCGGCAAGACCAGGATTACGTTCGACGCCGTCGGCATCGACCGGGCCACCGAGTACGCCGCCGAGAAGGCCGACATCGTGCTGCGGCTTCATCGCGTGCTCAAGCCGCGCCTTGCCGCCGAACGGGTGCTGACGGTCTATGAGACGCTGGAGCGGCCGCTCCTTGCGGTGCTTGCGCGCATGGAACGGCGCGGCATTTCCATCGACCGTGACGTGCTGTCACGGCTGTCCGGTGAGTTCGCGCAGGAAGCCGCCGGTCTCGAAGACGAAATCAATCGCGAAGCCGGCGAAACGGTCAATCCGGGCAGTCCAAAGCAGCTCGGGGATATTTTATTTGGCAAGCTGGGCTTGCCCGGCGGCACCAAGACCAAAACCGGCCAGTGGGCGACGGGCGCGCGAGCGCTCGAAGAACTTGCCGAGCAGGGCCACAAGCTGCCGCAAATGATTCTGAATTGGCGGCAGGTCTCGAAGTTGAAGTCGACCTACACCGATGCGCTTCCGGGTTTCGTCAATCCGACGACGCATCGGGTGCACACCAACTATGCACTGGCGTCGACCACGACCGGCCGGCTGTCGTCGTCCGACCCGAACCTGCAGAACATTCCGGTGCGGACCGAGGACGGCCGAAAAATCCGCCGCGCCTTTATCGCGGCGCCCGGGACAAAGCTCGTCTCCGCCGATTATTCGCAGATCGAGCTGCGGCTCCTTGCCGAAATCGCCGGTATCGAGCCTCTGCAAAAGGCGTTTCGCGAAGGCCTCGACATTCATGCCATGACGGCGAGCGAGATGTTCGGCGTGCCGATCAAAGGCATGCCGCCGGAAATTCGCCGCCGCGCCAAGGCGATCAATTTCGGCATCGTCTATGGCATCTCCGCTTTCGGGCTTGCCAACCAGCTGGGCATCGCCCGTGAGGAAGCGGGTGCCTACATCAAAAAATATTTCGAGCGCTTTCCGGGCATCCGCGACTACATCGAAGAATCGAAGACCTACGCCAAACAGAACGGTTACGTGCTCACGCTGTTTGGCCGCAAATGTCACTACCCGGAAATCCGCGCGTCCAATGCTTCGGTTCGCTCCTTCAACGAACGCGCCGCCGTCAACGCCCGGCTACAAGGTACCGCGGCCGATATCATCCGCCGCGCCATGATCCGCATGGAAGATGCGCTGGCGAAGAAGAAACTGTCGGCGCAAATGCTGCTGCAGGTGCACGACGAACTGGTCTTTGAGGTGCCGGACGCGGAAGTAGAGCGTTCGCTGCCGGTGATCAAGGCGGTGATGGAAGACGCGCCGCACTCGGCGGTATCGCTCTCGGTGCCGTTGCAGGTCGAGGCGCACGCCGCAGACAATTGGGACGCCGCGCATTAAGCGAAAGTATGGAGGGAACACGTGCTGGAACTCTATGACAATACCAATTCAGTCTGCGCTCAGAAGGTGCGGATCGCGCTCAGGGAAAAAGGCCAGGAGACCAAGGAGCATCTGCTTACTCTGCGCGGCGATCAAAATAATCCGGAGTATCTGAAACTCAACCCGAATGGCGTGGTGCCGACCCTGGTTCACGATGGCAACGTGATCCTGGAGTCGTCGTTGATCCTCTATTATCTCGACGATGCGTTCCCCGACCCTCCGATGATGCCGAAGTCGCCAGTCGCGCGTCACCGGGTCCGCCTCTACAACAAGCTGATCGATGAGTACGTGCACAATTCATGCACGATCATGACTTTTGCCACGGCGTTCCGGCCGCGTTTCCTCAAGGTGCCGCGCGAGCAATGGCTCGATGAGATCAACAAAGCGCCGCTCAAGCGGCGGGCGGAATATAAGCGAAGCGTGATCGAACATGGGCTCGATTCGGAATTTGTGATCGACGCGCTCGCCCAACACCAGAAGATGATTTCGTGGATGGTGGACGACCTCAAGCGCGGTCCTTACCTTGCAGGCGACACCTTCACGAACGCCGATTGTGCCGTCATCCCCTACATCCTGCGGCTTGAACTCCTCAAGCTTGGGGCAATTTGGCAGCAACACGCCGCGGTGACCGATTGGTGGGCCCGCGTGCGCGAGCGGCCATCGGTCAAAGCGGCGATCTTCGATCGGATGCAGGACGAGGACTGGGCGCCTTTCAAAAACCTTGCGCCAGACCCGTGGCCAAAGGTCCAGGCGCTGTTAAAGGCCGCCTAAGGCGCTACTTCCGCTGAACGGACAGAAACGATGGCAAAATGCAGACGCTCCTGACAATCGTTGGAATCATTCTGCTGCTCATGGGTCTGGTCTTTATCGGCCAGGGCTCGGGATACTTTCCCTATCCCGCCTCGAGTTTCATGATCAGCCAGACGAGATGGATTTACTACGGTGCCGGCATCGCGGTCGTCGGAGCTATTATTATTTTTATTTCCCGGCGCTAAATCGATCCACGGCCGGAAAGTGGCCCGCCGCGAGCCCGGTTTTGCTTCGCGGATCGAATGTGATCTCCTAACCTGCCGCCGACATGACCGAAACGTTCACGCCGCACCTTCCATTCGGCCTCGATCCGATGTGGGTCTCGCTTGCGGTGCTCGCCGTCACTTATGGGTTCATCATCGCCGGCCGCTTCAATCGCGCTGTGGTGGCGCTGATCGGCGCCATGTTCGTCGTCGTTATCGGTGGGCTTGATCAGCCGGCGGCCTTGCGCGGCATCGATTGGGACACGATCGGCCTGATTACCGGCTTGATGATTCTGGTCGCGATCTCGCGCCGATCCGGTCTGTTCCAATATCTCGCGGTCTGGTCGGCCCAAAGGGTCAAGGCCAACCCGGCCGGCGTTTTGCTGATGCTGCAGATCGCCACCGCGCTTCTGTCCGCCGTCCTTAATAATGTCAGCACAGTGCTTTTGATCGTGCCGGTGACGCTCGCGATCGCCGAAGAGCTGGAACTGCCGCCTTTTCCATTTTTGTTTGCCGAGGTGTTCGCCGCGAATATCGGCGGGACCGCGACGCTGATTGGCGATCCACCGAATATTCTGATCGGCACGGCAACGGGCCTCGACTTCAACGATTTCCTGATCAACGTCGCGCCGGTAACGATCGTGATCATGGCCGTCCAGGCGGCGATGGTGCATCTGATTTGGGGCCGCGGCCTTCGCGCCAGCCCGGAGAGCCGCGTCCTGGTGATGGGGATGAATGCACCGGGATTGATCAACGACTGGGTGCTGCTGCGCCGGTCGGCTGTCGTCATGATCGCGGTATTGATCGCGTTCGTCTTTGCCGCTCCGCTGCACCTTCAGGCGGCGACCATTGCGCTTGCCGGCGCCGCGGTGCTGATGCTGCTCGACAACTGGAAGCATCGCGGCGTCAAACAGGCGGACAACGTGCGCAGCACCTTCGCCGAAGTTGATTGGACTACGATCTTTTTTTTCATCGGCCTGTTCGTCGTGGTCCACGCTGTCGAGGTGTCGGGCGTGCTGCGTATTGCGGCAGACAAGCTCACGGCGCTGACCGGCGACCGCATCGCCGTCGCGGGCGCGATCATCCTCTGGGCGTCGGCTCTTTTCTCCGCCGTGTTCGACAACATTCCCTTCGTCGCCACCATGATCCCGCTGATCAAAGGCATGACAGGAGCGTATGGCGGACCGCACGAGATTGAGCCGCTGTGGTGGTGCCTGTCGCTAGGCGCTTGTCTCGGCGGGAATGGCACGCTCACCGGCGCCTCGGCGAACCTCACCATCGCTGGTATTGCCGAGCGCAATGGCATACGCTTCGGCTTTGTTCAATATCTCGTTTACGCCGTGCCGATGACGCTGGTGTCGATCGTTATCTGTCAGCTTTATCTGTGGCTGCGTTATTTTTGATTGGGCTATCCGCCCCCGCTTTGCGGGGCAGGAAAATTTACTCAGCGAGCCGGTCGACTACCTCTTCGGCGAGCGACAACGACGACGTAAGTCCCGGAGATTCGATGCCGAACAGGTTGACCAGGCGGGGCATACCGTGCGTTTCCTCCCCGGAGATCATGAAATCCGCCGCCTTTTCGCCCGGCCCGGTGAGCTTGGGCCGGATGCCGCAATAATCGGGGACCAGCGACCCGGCCGGCACGCCCGGCCAATACGCGCGAATGCGATCGTAGAAGGAATTGGCGCGGTGTGGATCGACGCTGTAGCTTTCGTGATCGATCCATTCGACATCCGGGCCAAAGCGCATGCGGCCGGCGAGGTCGAGCGTGACGTGCACGCCAAGCCCGCCGTCGACCGGCGTCGGGTAGATCAGACGCGAGAACACCGGCCTTCCGGCAAAGGCAAAGTAATTGCCTTTGGCGAGGACAAGCGGCGGCACCTTCGCGGCCGGGTAACCCTCAATACGACGCGCCAGCGCTTGTGCGCCGAGGCCGGCGGAATTCACCACTGCGTCGAAAGGCACCGTGCCGGCCTCGCGGCCGCCGAACTGCACATGCCAACGGGGCTTCACAAAAGACATGCCTTCGACTGGCGTCTCGAACGCAATCGCGCCGCCGCGATCTTCCAGTTCACCCCACAGCGCCAGCATGTGGCCGTGACTGTCGATGATGCCCGATTCCGGCGACGACAGAGCGCCGACGCAGAAGAGTTCCGCCTCAAGCGCGCGCGTTGCGTTGCCGCCGATCATTTCGAGGCCTTCGACGCCATTGGTCTCACCCTGCGTCTTCAGCAACTCGACCTTGGCAAGCTCCCCGGCATTGGTCGCTACGATGAGCTTGCCGCATTTGTTGTGAGCGACACCGTGCGCCGCGCAGAATTCATAAAGCATCCGCCGCCCACGGGTCGAATGCCGGGCGCGCAGCGAGCCAGTCGGATAATAGATGCCGGCATGGACCACCTCGCTGTTGCGTGATGACACGCCGTTGCCGATACCGCTGGTTGCTTCGGCAACGACCACGTCATGACCGCGCAGCGCCGCGGCGCGGGCAATTGCCAACCCGACCACACCTGCGCCGACCACGAGAACCTGCATGGCTTCCGTTCCTGTTGGGTTTATTGTAAGCGCAAATCGCGATGGAGGTCTCCGATGGCGGACGATGCCGGGAGTGTTGTGCGCGTGTGTGCCAAGGCCGACGTGGCGCCGGGCTCAGTGAAGGCGTTTGCGGTCGGCCCCAACACGCTTGCGGTCTACAACATTGGCGGCGCTTTCTACGTCACCGACGATGAATGCACGCATGCTGCGGCGAGCCTTGCCGACGGTATGCTCGAGGACGACGTGATCGAATGCTGCATGCATATGGGCTCGTTCCATGTGCCTACTGGCAAGCCGGTGCAGGCACCCTGCGAAATTCCGCTGCGTACCTATCAGGTCGTGCCGAACGATGACGACATTTTTGTCGATCTCGACCGCAATGCCGCCGGCGAACCTGTCTAACCGGTAGGCGGCAAGCAGAAATGCCCAGCAATATCGCCATCGTCGGTGGCGGCATCGGCGGCTTGGCCGCGGCGCTTGCACTGATCCGCCGCGGTATTGACGTCGATGTTTATGAGCAGGCGCCGGAGTTGCGCGAACTCGGCGCCGGCGTGCAAATCAGCGCCAACGGCTCCCGCGTACTTCACGCGCTAGGTCTCGCGGCGGCGTTGGAGAAAGTGCAGGTCGAGCCGGCCGGCAAAGCGGTGCGGCTATGGGATACCGGGCAGACCTGGAAGATGTTCGACCTCGGATCGGAATCGGTTGAGCGCTACGGTTCGCCCTACCTCACGCTGCATCGTAGCGATCTTCACAACGCGATCGCGCAAGCGGTGCTGCACGAAAAGCCAGATGCGATCCACCTCGGGCACAAGTGCATTGGGCTTACGCAAACCGCTGACTACGTTGAGCTTCGTTTCGAAGGCAGGCCCGCGGTAACGGCGAAGCTTGTGATCGGCGCCGACGGGGTGCATTCGGTGTTGCGCGGTATTCTCTTCGGCACGCCGCAACCGCAATTCTGCGGCATCACCGTGTGGCGCGGCGTTGTGCCAATGGGGAACCTTCCACCCACCGTCTCGCGCACGGTGGCAACACAATGGGCCGGGCCGGGCGGGCACGCCGTGCAGTATCCGTTGCGCGCGGGGACGCTTCTCAACTTCGTTGGTATCGTCGAGCGCAGCGACTGGACGGTCGAAGGCTGGAACGTTCGCGGCACCACCGAGGAATTTGCCAACGACTTTCGCGGCTGGCACGCGGACATCCATGCGATCATCCGCAGCGTCGAGGTGCCGTACAAATGGGCGCTGGCGTTGCGGCCTATAATGGACACGTGGAGCAAAGGCCGCTGCGCCCTTCTCGGCGATGCCTGTCATCCGATGGTCCCCTTTCTGGCCCAAGGCGCCACGATGGCGCTCGAAGATGCGCTGGTTCTCGCGCGTGCCATCGAAAAATATCCGCACGATCACGTCACGGCATTCGCGCGCTACGAGGCGGCGCGCGTAGCTCGGGCCAACAAGGTGGTCACCGCCTCGGCGGATATGATTCCGCGCCTGCACAGCCGCGATTTGGCCAGCGCCGAAGGCGCGCAAGCCCACATTGCGCGCGAATGGCAGGCGGACCGCATCAGCGAACGCTACGACTGGCTGTTCGTTTACGATGCCACGGCGGTGCCGGTGTGAGAGTGTTGCAGAAGCACGAGATTGCGATCCGTGCTAATATGCGTCACGTGAAAGGATTTGTGCGATGGACGCTGCAGCAAAAGCAAAGACGAGCCCGGATTTTCCCATCCCCGAGAAGATGAAAGCGTGGGTTCTTGGCAATCCCGGGGAACTTAAGCTCACCGAGAAATCCGTTCCGATGCCGCGTCGCGCGGAGGTTCTTGTCCGCATCGATGCGGTGGCGATCTGCGCGACCGATCTGGAAATCATCGATCATGGCTCGCCGGCCTTGATCGAGGGCGGCATGCCGTTCAACAAAAATTTTACGCCGGGCCACGAATATATGGGCACCGTCGTCGCGCTCGGTGCGGGCGTTGACGAATATCGTATCGGACAGCGCGTTACCGTCGAAATTCATGCCGGATGCGGGCAGTGCAAGCGCTGCCGTGAAGGCATGTACACCGCCTGTCTCAACTACGGACTCAATTACGGTGAGGTCGACAAAGGCCACCGCGCCAATGGCTTCACGACCGACGGCGGCTTCTGCGAATACCAGGTCAACAACATCAACACGCTGGTCGCCATTCCTGACGCGATGTCTGACGAAGAGGCGACTTTGGTGGTGACCGCCGGCACCGCCATGTACGGGCTAACCGAGCTCGGCGGCCTCGTCGCTGGCGAGAGTGTCGTCGTGACAGGACCGGGTCCGATCGGCCTTCTTGGCGTCGCAGTGGCGAAAGCGCTGGGCGCGTCGCCCGTGATCCTCACCGGCACGCGCGAGAACCGCTTGCAGATCGGGCGCGAGCTTGGCGCCGATCACGTCGTCAATGCGCGGGATGAAGATGTGGTTGCGGCCGTCCGCAGGCTTAACGGCGGCAAGGGCGTCGATTACGTGATCGAGTGCTCGGGCGCGCCCAACGCCGTCAATGATGCAATCCGCATGGTCAATCGCGGCGGCAAAGTTTGCCTGGCGGCATTTCCGCACCAGGAAACCCCGGTCGACGTCGCGCACATCGTGCGCAACAACATTTATCTCTACGGCATCCGCGGCGAGGGGCGCAGCGCCACGCATCGCGCTGAAGCCTTCATGTCCCAGCGGCGTTTCGATGTCACCAAGATCCATACCCATACGTTCGCGCTCGACGATCTGCCAACCGCAATCCGCTACGCCAAGGACCGTGTCGACGGGGCGATTAAGGTGGTGGTGAAGGCAAGAGGCGTCGCCGCGCAGCAGGTCGCGGCTGAGTGAACGCCTCGGTAGTCAGCGCTTGCGAATCCGAAATGTGATGACGCGCCCTTCCCGATGGGCTTCGTCTAGCACGTCGCCCGTCTCGCACAGGAGGGCCGGAATATCGATTGCAGCGAGCGGGTCCGTGCAAGCGACGGTAAGAACGTCGCCGGCCTCGCTGCCAGCGAGCGCCTTGCGGGTGCGCAGCGCCGGCAACGGGCACTTAAGACCACGCAAATCGAGGGTTTTTTCCGCCATGATGAGGGTCGCAAAATCCGTACGGGCTCCCTATCATACCGGTGTTGTTTGAGCCGGAGCTAAAACTCATTTCATGCCGATGCGCATTATTGGCCTTGCCGGATGGAGCGGAGCCGGCAAGACGACACTGATCACCAAAGTTATTCCGGTTTTGATCGGGCGCGGCCTCAAGGTTGCGACCGTCAAACACGCGCACCACGAATTCGATCTCGACCAGCCGGGCAAGGATTCCTGGCGGCACCGCGAGGCTGGCGCCGCTGAAGTAGCCGTCGTATCGAGTCGGCGCTGGGCGCTCATTCATGAGTTGCGCGGTGAGCCCGAGCCGCCGCTTGCGGAGATTTTGGCGAAGCTCAGTCCCGTCGATTTGGTGATCGTCGAAGGTTTTAAGCGCCATGCCCACCCGAAGCTGGAAATTTATCGGGCCAGTCTCGGCAAGCCGCTGCGGTATCCTGAGGACGACTGCATCGTCGCCATCGCCACCGATGCGCCGCTGCCGCAAGCGCCGTTGCCGGTGCTGATGCTCGACAACATCGAGGCGATCGCCAACGTGCTGCAAGCCGAGGCGCTGCCGCGCGATCAGATTGGCCCGGCGTCGGAGCGAAGCTGATCCAGCTACTCCGCCTCGGACTCCGGCACCGGCACGTTGAAGCCGTTCAAGGTTACCGAGACCAGGCAGTAAAGTCCGACCAGATAAATCAACTCAGCTGCTCCGTGCTGGCCGAATGCCTCCACGGCTTGCCGATAGATCAGTTCCGGCAAGGTGCCGTGGTGGAGGAGCGCGGACGCAACGTCGTAGGCGATCGCTTCATCACGCGTCAGATCGCCCGGCCGCTGCCCGGCGAGGATGGTCGCGAGCTTGTCGTCTGACAGGCCGCGATGTTCGGCCGCAATGACGTGCGCATAAAGTTCGTAAGCGGAGTGGAATGACGTGCCGGTGACGAGGATTGCGACCTCTCGCGCCGGGCGCGGCAACGACGGCGAGACCGAAAGCGCCAGGGTCAAGTCCCAAATCGGCTTGCCGAATTTCGGCTCGTGCAGCCAGGGATTCCACGGCCCCAGCAGCGCGCCATTTTCGGCGATCGCCTTAAAACCCTGAAAGTTCTTTTCGATGCCCGCGCGCATGTCGTCGTAGACCGGGCGCTGTTCGGCGGTGAGCGTGGCCGGATCGATTAAGGGGAGCCGCATGACACATCTCCTGGCGGAAAGGCTATGGTTCACGCATTGTCGTCTGGAATTGACAACGTTTTGATAAAGGTCGCGGTTGAGACGTAAAAGCCGATCTGCATGGTGAGCTCAACGATGTCGCGCGGCGAGAACTCCCGCCGCATCGCTGCGAACGTTGCAGCGTCGACCGGGCCGCCGCGCGCGACCTTCTCGGCAAAGCCGAGAGCCGTTTTTTGCGCCGGCGTAAACGCCCTGCTGTTCGACCACTGCGCGACCTCCGCGATCTGCTGATCGGTCACGCCGCCGTCGCGCGCAAGCGACAAATGCCGTTCCCACACATAGTCGCAGTTGACCACCTGGGCGGCGCGCAAGATCACCAGCTCGACGAGCGAACGTGGCAGCGTGCCCTTGTGACGGAGCGTCATCGCCATGTCGCCCGACGCCTTCATGAACTCCGGCGCGTGCGCCATCATGCGGTGCAGGTTAAGGACAAAGCCGCGCATCGATTTAAGCTTGGCAAACTCCTCACGCAGCATCGGGTCGTCGGTCTCTTCGATCAGCGGGAGTTTGTGGTTCTGACTCGGTCATGGAATCACCAGGAGCTTGCCCATCGTTGCGCGCGATTCGAGCGCACGGTGAGCGTCCGCGACGTCTTCAAGCGTGTATTTGCGGAAGATTTTTTGCTTCAGCCGGCCCTGCGCAACCCAATTGAAGATTTCGTCAGCGCGGGCGCGGAGTTCTTGCCGATCCGCGACATAATGATCAAGGCCGGTGCGGGTGAGGTAAAGCGACTTGCGAAACAACAATTCGCGCGGGTCGATCGGCGGAACATCGCCGCTTGCTTCGCCGTAGAGCGCGAGCAAACCGCGCGGCCGCAATGCGTTCATGCTGCGCACGTAAGTATCGAGCCCGACCGCGTCATAGACCACATCGACGCCGCGGCTTTTGGTGATGCGCCTGACGGCCTGTTCGAAATCCTCTTCCGCATAGATCACGACGTGGCCCGCGCCCGCTTCGCGGGCGATCTTTGCCTTCGCAGGCGAAGAGACGGCGCCAATCACTTCGGCGCCGCGCATCTTGGCGATTTGGCAGAGCAGGATGCCGCAGCCGCCCGCGGCCGAATGGACCAGGCAACTCGTTCCAGGGGCAAGCGGGAACGTCGAGGTCGCGAGATAGTGCGCTGTCAAGCCCTGGAACAGGATTGCGGCGGCTTCCTCAAAACCGATTTGGTCAGGGAGCGCCACGACGCGTTCCGCCGGAGCGAGCGTGTGCGTCGCATAGGCGCCCGATGCAAATATGAAAGCGACGCGGTCGCCAATCTTTATGTCCGCGGCATCCTGGCCGACGCTATGGACGATGCCTGCGCCCTCAAGCCCAAGCGACAACGGCAGATCGCGCTTGTAGAGGCCGCTGCGCAACTGCGTGTCGAACAGGTTTACGCCGGCAGCTTTGACTTCAACCAGAACCTGGCCGGATTGAGGCTGAGGCAGCGGCAACTCTTCGAGCCGCATGACTTCGGGACCGCCGCACTGGTGGACGCGGATCGCTTTCACGGGCGCAGAGCGGCTGTCGTCAATGTGCGTGCGCGCACAGGGTGAAGTCGACGGCCTCAGGCGTGGTCTGATAGTAGGCCGCGCGGAATGCCGCTTCGTTGGCGAAAGTCGTCTGTTTCATTTGGCGCCGTATCAGCTGCACGCGAAGCGGATTGATATCGAACGGAAACGGATCGACCTCGATCCTGTTTCCCTCCACGGTCTTCACAGTCAGCCTGATCGGGCCCGATTTGCCGTCGTAAGAGGTGGGCACCGGCTCGATATAATCGTCGACAACATCCTTGTTGCACAAGAACAGCGAGATGAAATCGAACGTCTGCAGCAATTGATAGTTCGTCCAGAACTCGGCTTCGTCGTAGTTGCGCAGCTGATCGGCCTGAGCCGCTTCGTTCCGCGCCAAAAAATCTTCGTTGTCTTCCGGCAGATTCTGCGTGTTGAAAAATTTCGGATGCGCGACCTTTTCGTAGCGGCCGCGCTGCAGCCCGGTACGATGCTTGCTCACCAGGAGGCCGGAATAGGGATCGATACCGGTCATCCAGTCGATCGCCCATTCAAAGCCTCGCCGCTGCGGTTTTCCCCATGCGACCTGCAGGAAATTGAGTGGTCTGCCGGTGTCCGGCGCAATCGAGGGGCTCGCTTCGTAGCCGTACCAGCCGCTGTCGTGAAACATCGCGGCGCGAACCACCGCCTCATAGGGTTGCGGACGCGCAAACTCTTTATTGCCCCAATGGGCCGCGCATTGGCCGGACAGCTTGGCGTGGTCGGTCTGGGCGATCAAAATAAGAGTACCATCGGGCCGTTCCCGTACGATCATATTTTTCCGCCCTGTCGCCTTTGCCGTAGCTGCGCTTTTCTCGCGTCGCGACCGTAGCAGATGGATCGGCGCACGCGCAACGCGGCACACTCGCGTTCGCCCTTTTCACGCGACGCGTGAAAAGGTCAAGGCCTCAAGCAAAACTGCCGTGGCTTCGTAATAGCGGGCTGAACGACGGGCGATTCCGTCCGGGTTGTCAGTAGAGGCAGGCTCGCTATATTGCGCCTATTCCGATTTCCGGAGGGGTGGCCGAGTGGCTGAAGGCGCACGCTTGGAAAGCGTGTATACGGGAAACCGTATCGTGGGTTCGAATCCCACTCCCTCCGCCAGCCGCATGTCCCCTCACATTCGCCGCCGTTCGCTAACATGCCGTTAATTCATTGAGTAGAAAGCAATTTTTAGGCTAAATTAATTCACACTCGTTCGCTCGCGGTCGCGGCAATCCGGCTTGGCCTTGTGGGCATTCTTATGGGTCTAGGCGGACACTTGAGTTAGACGGACATGTCCGATTTTGGATTCGGACCCATATTGTGTGCGTGCGGAAAACGCAAACTAGGCGCATGGCGATTCCGCTGATTTTTAGATCGGCTCATGAGATGGTCCAAAAATTACAGCGACTCACAGCCCTCGTTGTTAGCCGCGTGAGCAAGCCAAACTTGTATGCCGACGGCGGCGGTCTGTATCTGCGAGTTGGACGCAATGGCTCGAAACGCTGGGCTTTCCGTTTCACGCTCAATGGCGCGGCGCATGAAATGGGCTTCGGTGGCTTAAACAAAGTCAGCCTTGCGGACGCGCGAAAAAAAGCGAGCGATGCCCGCCTCCTTCTCAGCGAGGGACTAAACCCTCTTACTCATAAGCAAGACAGAGAATCGGCGCGAGCCACCGCTGAAAAGAGAAGTCCTATGAGCTTTGACCTGTGCTCGGAGGCTTACATTGGCGCACACGAAATTGCTTGGAAAAACGAGAAACATCGGCAGCAGTGGCGGAATACGCTAGCAACTTACGTGTCGCCTGTGTTCGGGCAAATTCCAGTGGGAAATGTTGATACCGATCACGTTCTTAAAGTGATCGAACCGATCTGGGGCAAAAAGACTGAAACCGCCCGCCGGTTGCGCGGACGGATTGAGGTTATTCTCGATTGGGCAAAAGTGCGTGGCTATCGAACGGGCGAAAATCCGGCGCGATGGCGAGGCCATCTGAGCCATCTATTGCCCTCCCGGGCAAAGGTGCGGCCCGTAAAGCACCATGCCGCACTTCCGTACGCAGAAATCCCGGAATTTATGAAGGAGCTTCGGGAAGCAGAAGGCGCAGCCGCATTCGCACTTGAATTTCTCATTTTGACGGCGGCTCGCACAAGCGAGGTGATCTACGCTAGTTGGTCCGAAGTCGACTTGAAAAATCAGATGTGGATTGTTCCCGCCGAACGAATGAAGGCGCATCGAGAACACCGCGTTCCGCTTTCAGCGGCCGCGATGACCGTGCTAGGGCGAGCAAAGGATCAAAAGGGAGATTATTTATTCCCCGGACGGACACCGGGCACGCCACTTTCGAACATGGCGTTGCTGATGTTGCTAGGTCGAATGAACCGCGGCGACATAACCGCGCACGGGTTTCGCTCGACCTTTCGCGATTGGGCGGCAGAACAGACCAACTTCCAAAATGAGGTGGTTGAAATGGCATTGGCGCACGCGATTGAAAGTAAGATCGAAGCCGCTTACCGGAGGTCCGATCTCTACGAAAAACGCCGGGCGTTGATGGCAGCCTGGGCGGACTTTTGCGGAAGTCAAAAAAGCGCTCCCTTCACACGGGAGAGGTCGTAGGTGCAATCCCTACGGCACATCACTTAGGCGCCGATCGGTCAGCTCTCGTCGGACCTCCCGGAGCCTGACGAAATTGCCTGGTCAGACTTCCGTATGCCTTCGATGCGCTGATACCGGAGGCGCGATTATAATTCTCCTGCGCCACGACAGGATGAGTGTGATGTAGCAGCGCACTGCCGAGATGGGGTCTGTCCCCAGCGTAAATAGCCGCCGTGGTAACGCATGCCGCTCGAAACATGTGGGGATTGATGGGAACACCGAGGGTGGCGCGACTAGTTTCGGTAATGACCTCCCGAATGTAACACTCGGCCATGGGTTTTCCATTCATCGCCAACCAGAGCGCTGAGCCTGGGTCTTTCCCGCGGGCGAGAACAGGCCGGTACGTCTTTATATATTTGTCGATCAACTCACCGAGGTAGCGCTCGATCGGACGCTCGTCGGCTTTCTTTTCCTTGGTTTCTGCGGCTGTAAGGATGATCCACCAAACCTTGTCGATCTTGACGAGGCTGCGGCCGATCGAAAGGGCCGCATAGTTTTTCAAGCGGAGCGGATAGTGCGCCAATAACGCGATCATGAGCCCGTCGCGTACCATGCGGGCTCTGGTCAGCTGCGGCCGTTTCTTGGCGTTTTCAGCTTCGGCGATCAGCGTAAGCCCTGCCTCGACAATGACCTGCGCTACAACGATGCGATCCCACTTTGATTTCGGCCGCATAGCCGAGAATAGCTCATGCTCAATCTCGATCAACCAACCGAGATCCCGCTTGGGCGCAATGAACTGAGTGATGCGTCTAATCTTTTGTATCGAGCTATAGGCAGTTACCGAGCTAACGCGTTTCTTCAGCTCCTCGGTAAACCACTCAACAAGCTCAGGTGTGACGTGCCCACCGGCTGCGGCAACAAGATCAAGCTTGTTCAATCGTGCCACAAAATCCAGATACAGCCCGTACCTCTGAGCCAAGATATGCTGCGTGACCGCTCGAAGATGGCCTGCGGCGCCACTACCTTTGAGACGGACACCTGGTCGGCAGGCAGCCTCCCAGGCGATCCTGTCGGAAACGGGCCATTCGTTGACCAGTAGAGATCGGACGGATCGATCAGGCTTTCTCGACTTCGTATTCATTGCTCGCCCTGTGGTCGTTCATTTATCGGGGTCGAACCGTAGATGATCTCTGATGATCTTTCCGAATTCCCGACTTGCCTGGATGGTCTCTAGCCCGCAATAGTACTTGATCGTCGTTCTGATGTTGCGGTGACCTAAGAGCCTTCGCACTGTTTCGTAATCGCCAGGATGGTGCTTGAGGTAGATCGCTGCCGCGGCGTGGCGGAATTGGTGGAGGGTAATCCGCAATCCCGTCGCCTTCTGGATTCGATCCGTGATCTGGATGCCAAAGAGGTGGGGGTTCTTGGCTTGGCCATTTATGCCTGGAAACAGCCAATCTGAATTGGCACCGCGAAGCACGGTCGGACGGTAGTCCTGGATGTACTCCTCAATGACACCAGTCACGTACTCGTCGAGCTCGAAGGTCAGATCGACCCGGTTCTTCACGTCGTAGTAGGGGAACACCAGCACGTAATTTGAACCGATGCCTCCAGGTCTCGTCAGATTCTCGTCAAGACGGATCAAGGCGAGGTTTAAGGCCCTGACCGGAGCCACAGTCTCGATGGCGGTCGCCACCGCCACCTCGGCCATGACCGCGGCTTTCATTGGCGAACGATCCTTCCGCGCGTGTGCCTCCTTCATCAGTTGCGTCGGACAATTAACGACTCGCTCCCAGACATCTCCGTTCAGGATTTTCCGGACCAACGTCATGTTCTTCGGCGTCAGACCATCCTGGCGATGCTTTTCAAGTTTTGCCCGGATTTCATCAAGCTGCGCTAGACTTGCTTGATCAACACCGACCGAGCGGGCTACGGCCACGACCTTTTTGCCTAGATCGATCGTCGTCGTCTTTGGCTCCGGCCCCGCCGCTTCCCACTCGTTGTCGATGATGCTTTCAACGAGTGTTGGATCGAGCAGTTTTGACAGTGATGTCAGATTTTCGATCGGGGTGCCGAGCCGCACCGCCTTTTTGGCGAGAGAGACAAGATCATTCTGTCGCGTGCGGATGGTTGAGGCCTTGCAGGGACTCAAGCGCTTACCGTCGACGCCGCGACGAGGGCGGGAAAGCGATTTCAGATATGAGTCGACATCCTGGTGCAGCGACGGTGGAAAATCGTCCCAGCGCGGCCATTCGCCAATCTTTTTCAACGGCGGCTCGGTCAGGGTTTGTTGTGGCCAGTCTTTCAAGCCACGGCTTGTATTCCAGCCTCTCGCGATCGCCCTGCGGGCTTTGACGTCGGTCGCCAGCGCGGTCGTCTTGGCGCGGTAGCGCATGTAGCCGTCGACAATCTCGTCGTTGACCGCCTCCGGCGTAATCCCTTTGAGGCTGCAGTATCGGATGAGGCCGGAAAGCTTCCCTTTTCGGGAAAGATCAGTGAGCAGCCGCCGCAGCTGCCGCCATTCCGGCTTCAGAGGAGTGCCACGTTTGGGTAAATCACTGTCGTTTTGATACCAATGCAGCGCCCGCTTGGAATTCGCCTTGTGGTTGGCGAGCGTTTTCCATTCGACTCCGCTGTCAGCATGATGGAGCTGATTGACCTTGATCGCCACCGCCCCCCAACGGGCCGGGATGCTTTCGGGTGGTCGTCCGAGCGCATTCGCGATGCGACGAAGTGCGCACGTCCAGTGCCTCCGCTGCGCGGGTACCAAGTCGGTCGCCGCTTCGATCGCCGCGATGGCGTCTGCGAATGAGGGTTCTAGCAGCCTATCTTCGGTCATTGGGATCACCTGACTCATGGACTGTCGTGGATGGGGATGGACTGGCATGTATTATGTAGTAAATCGGGATAGTGTTGCTAGTGAATAAAAGTTGAGTTAAGCTGTATTCGATCCTAACCTATATGAAGTAAAGTATATGTGAAGTATTTCTTGCACCAGTACCTACTTGCCGATTAAAAGCGCGAGTTACCGGCAATAAACGCAAGAAGACTGGTTCTGCTATAGCGAACGCTGCGGCCGATTTTTACGAACCCTGGCCCGTTTTTATTGCAGCGCGCTTTCACCAGCCACCAAACTGAAACGCCGAGGAACTTCGCAGCTTCGGCTGTACTCATCAGGGCATCGTTTTGAATTTCGGGAGACACCGACCTGTTCATGGCTCTTGGTCCTCAGATCTTGATGGAATCCCCGCCACGCAACCTGACCAGCAGGGCCACGATGTCGTTGACGCAGACCAAGCTCTTTCTGCCGAGCTTGGTGATCTTTAACTCGTCGCGATCGACGAGTTCATAGAAGGATGTCCGCCCGATCGACAGAAGCGCGAGGGTTTCCTTGACCGAGTAGGCCGCTTTGAAAAGGCCAAAGGTGCGCGGATCCACGAAATGACCCGCGTTTGCGTTTGCGCTTTTCTCTTCCTGCATGACCATCGTCCATTCGCGATGGTCCGTATTTATTCCGCGGCGTTGTGAAAACGCGAGGAATTTAGTGGAAGCGAGTTTTCAGCCGGCTCGCCGCAGTTCTCTTCTGAACGCACGCGCAAGTCTGAGAGCGCGACTTTGCTCCGCCCCTCGACCTTTAACCTTTCCTTCATCCACTAGTTTGCGCGCTGCCTCATTGGCTGACTTTGATTCGCGCTGCATGATGCGCTTTATCTCTGGAAAGAGCGCTTTATCATCTTCATTGAAACGACTGATCGTTCCACGCTGTGGGCCGCGTCTTGGTGGCGTCGGCCATCTCCTCATTACTTCGGCCTCCGCAACTTCAATTTGTTCTTCTAGCGGATGAATTGGATGTTGATCGCTTTCGTGCCAAAGCCATTGAAAATCTGGCTCGGACTGCGGGCGCAACAGCAAGCGCCCTCGCTCGTCCAACCTGGCGGGGTTGAAACGCCAGGTTATCGTCTCCTCAAGGCAAGCTTGTCGCAAAGTGGCCAATGCGGCTGGGGGTTTTAGTCTTCCACGGTTCTCTATGAGTTTGAGCGCGGCTGCAAAACCGATCCAGACAGTAGCCTCGTGTTCGTTCTCCTCTTGCTCAGCTGCCAAAATCATCACCTCGGATTCCGAGGCCTGGATCCATTTCAAGCGCTCCGACTTTTTTCGCCCGCGAATCGTGCTTCATTTTACCTGGCCTGAAAGAGCGAACGCGCGCCTTTTGTGGGTGATGTTGCGGGTCACAGGGGAGGGGCAGGCAACTCTGCAACGAAATCAAGGCGCCGTGGCGGACGACCGCTCCGCCAGCACTTCACGCGGCGGCCATCGACTGCCTCCATGTGGCGGGATCCGTGGGCAGTCCTCTTTGAGAGTTAGCAAATAGCCCTCCCGGATCAACTTGCGCATGCCTCTCACAATTTGGAGAACCAAGCCGCTGCAATGGTGATGTCGGTCGATCCGTCGGTTGTGGCGCCAGGTCCGATCGGTCAATGATGCTCGCGCGCGACTTCTTCCACGAGATGGACGATACAATGTCGAAGCTTCGCGTTTTTAATGCTTATGAAAGCCTTAATAAGTGAATGCCCGACCGAGGTAGCGAGAAAGTCGGAGACGTAAGCGGTGGAAGGGACAACGATAACGTTCTTCGATTTACCGGAAAAGCCGGGTGCTCCCTCGAAGAAAAAAGAAATTGGGGCCTGCAGGTAGGTCGAAATTTGCTTCAGCCGGCTCGCGCTTATCCGGTTTGCACCGTTTTCGTATTTTTGCACTTGCTGGAATGTTACGCCAAGCGCACTGGCAAGTTTGATCTGGCTTACGTCAAGCATCAGCCGACGCATTCGGACGCGACTACCGACGTGCCTGTCGACGGGGTTCGGCGTTTTTTTAATCAAACGTGTTTTCCGGGGCCTTAGGCGAGCAAATCATAGCACAAGAGCTGAGGGGAAAGTGAAGCGGGCCCGAAGCTATGGCGGCAAATTTGCCTGGTGCTGATCTTCCAGCAACCGCAGGAGTGGATGCATTCATTAGCTGCACCACCTGTAAACGCGCGACCGAGTCCGTCCAAAGGTCGACAGGGGCGCTGGCTCGCCTGTCTCATCACTGCTCCTCAACGCGGCAACGATGAGCCCAAAACTCACTTTCGCAATCGATAGAGGTGAAGGCCGGCGACCTGCGTTTTACTGCCATTCAGCCAAGACATTCGTGCCCTACGTCGCGTTCCGCAGTTTCAATTTGCTTCGGCATCCACCTTGACTATGTGCCAGGTTGCATCCGGATTAAAAGCCGCCATGTCTTCGGCGCGTTCAGCTGTGGAAGGCCCCAGATCTGTTTGATAGATGGCCCCTGTGTAATTGACGATGAACGTCATCACGCCGGAGTTACGGTACGTTGCTGGATAAGCAACCAGCGCAAAGCCGCCGATCATCTTGCCGTCCACAATATAATTCGCGGCGCCGCCCGGCGCCGCAGGGCCCTGTTTGGTAAGGATTTTGTAGAAGTAGCCGTGATACGGCGACCGACCTTGACCGGTTCGGTACCCCTCACGCGACGCATCGGCGAACAGCTCTCCCAGTGGGCTTTCTTCATCACCCTGGGCGGCGGGCCAGTAAAGGCCATCCTTCTTGCCCGGCTCGCTGATGAAGCGCTTGGCGTAGAGACCAACGCCTGCACCAGTTCGATCTTTTTCCGCATAGTCGTTCTGCGCATCGACGTAAGCGAGGCAGGTCTGAATAGCATCCAGCTCGTTGCGGCCGATGCGCCGGTAGAGAATTTCGTTGCGGCCTTCGACGGTATCGAAGGACCATAGGCCGCTTTTGACCCGCTCCAACGGAATCGGGAAGGGGTAATCGTCCGCGCCGACGATGAGGATCGCTTTGTGCTCGCCTTTCATCGCGATCTCGTGTTTGGCGTCGTAAAGCTCAACGAAGTGCTTGCGCGTTGCCTCGTCGGCGACTTTGTCGCCAGAGGAAGTAATATCGTCGCCGTCAGGGCCAAGAACGAAGAGCAGCGCTTTTTCATCGCCGCTTCGCGCCGCCGCGATGAGTGCGTCAACAGCATCCTGCGTTGTTTTGTAGTCCTGCTGGGCGAGGGCGCCAAATGCCGTTGCGAAGAAGAAGATCACCGCCGCCAGCGGGGCCAATAGTTCAGCCGATGGCGCACGTCGAAAATCGCGGAAGGAGAAATTTATCATTACAGCGTTCCTCGAATCTGGCTGTTCATTTCACCTTGGCGTGTCGCTTTGCCAAGGGTCAGCGCAAAACACGCGTTGTGACCGGTATGCGTCCACCTGACGCCATCCATTCGTCGTAGGTTTGGAACCGCACACCGAGCTTGTCGTAGAAGACGCGCAGATAGCCGTCGCGACCGCGCGTCACCGCCTGCGGCATGACAGCTTGCACTTCCTGCGCCATCACCCCGACGTAGGCGGTGTGGCCGCCGTCATAAACGAAACGGTAGAAGCCGACGCCGTTATCGAGATGGCCAAGCAAAACAATGTCGTGCTTGAGATTGATATCAGAACGGCGTCCACCGCCGCCGCGACCACCGCCGCCGCCAAAACCTCCACCCCCGCCACCGCCTCCGCGGAAACCTCCTCCGCCACCACCCATGCTGGCGTGACCACGACTCGACTGGAAGTTGGCGGCCCGGCCTGAACCCGTATTGCCGAATGCATTGCCGCCGCCACCACGGTTGGCCACGCGATTGCCACCGCCGCTGCCACGGTCGCCGGCGCCACCGCGGTTGGCGACGCGATCGCCGCCCCCTGTGCGGTTGCCGGTACCACGGTCGCCTGCGCCACCGCGATCGCCGACACTGGGTCGCGCGCCTGCACCGCCTCCGAGATTGCCTCTGTTGCCGCCCGGCTGCAGCACCTGCTGACCGCCTTTGCCGCGGAAATCCATCCGGTTTTGAGCGCCAGCGCCGCGATTGCCGCCGAATTTTTGCGCGACGTTGCTGTTGTTGTAGCGGACGCCGCCACGGTGCGCCGCGTTGTGGGTCCAATTCCCGCCGCCGACCCTGTTGCCGATGTTGACGTTGCCGACGTTGCGGTTGATGTTGATGTTGTTGCCGCCCCAATTCATTCCACCGCCCCAGCAGCAGCCGCCGCCAGCCCAGCGGCCGAGAGCATAGCCGGCGCCAAATGCGAGCCCGCCAGCAATCAATCCACCAGCAATGTAACCAGGCGCGCCGAAATAGTAGGGGGGATATGAGGGATAGGGCCAAGACCCGTAGACCACCCCCGGGTCGTAATACGGTACGTAGACCGTATTCGGCTGTGTTGGCTGGATAACAACGACCTGTTTGCCATTCTCCTCCTGAGTCGACACTGTTTGTTGTTTGTTGGACGTGAGCTTGTTGTTGGCTTGGGCCTTGTTACGGAGCCGCTGCACCGCGTCCATGATATCCGCCTGCTGCGCCAAAACTGCATCTCCCAGTTGCTGTGTCCAACTGAGTTGCTTGCTCATCATGTCGAGCACTTCCGGCGTAGCCGCGAGCGACTTGACGCTGTCTTCCCATGGCTGCTTGTCCACAGCCGCCTTAAGTTGATCGCCCTTCAGATTCTTGTTTGCTTGGACCCAGCGCTCCGCTTCTACGACTTCCAGAGGATAGGTCGACGCCATCAGAACTTCGGCGAGCAAATTGTCGGGATACAATGCGATAGGCGAGACCAGCGCGTCGAGCTGTTCAGATTTAAGGAGTTGATCGGCCGGCGCAGCCGAAGTGGACGTCTGCGCCATCACGCCTATAGGCATTAGAAACAAGAAAAGCGCGATCGCAAACGCCTTTACTGTCGTTATCATGATCCCAGCTTCCTATTTGCCCGCTTGTTGAGCACTCGCATTCTTACCGAACGGCTGGAGGTTTGGTCAGCATCATATCTGCGGCTAACCCATTCGATCTAGCCGCCAAGAGCGGCGAGGTACTGAAGCCCCTTGATACCCGGAATAAAGAAATAGGCGCCGCCCTTTACGGTGGTGAAAGCAGGCAGGCCCTTTATCTTTCGTCGCACTGGCCGCTTTGGGATCGTCATATCGTAGGTGCCGTCTTGAGCGCCGATCATCGGATCGCGTTCGTTGCCTAGCTCGTGGAAATTTGGGTCGTTGACCCAAACGTTTTGGACGAATTCGAACTGGCGGACGAGGCTCGCGCAGATCACGAACGCGGCAATCCCCCGGTCTACTCCGTCCTCGGGCATACCCTCAGGTAACGGCGGACCATAGGTCGCTCCCCGACGCAGCACCTTGCGCCGTTGCATATTGACGGCAGTATCACGTGGATTCATCCGGCGAATATGCGCTCCCAGCGGTACGGCGTAACCCTGAGGATCCATTTTCCCGTAGTTGAAATTGTTGTTGCGCTGAGGATCGTCGGCGAGGGACGGATCGTCTTTGTCGGGCGCAAGCACCAGGGGAGCGCCGCTTCGCCAGCGACCCATCAGTTTCGCTGCGAGCAGTTCCTGGTCTTCCGCGGCCGGCCCGCCCTGCTCGCGCAAGAAATCGCGGAAGGCGCCCACGTGCTGCTGCAGCCGCCTGATATGCCATATAGCTGCCGTTGCGAGACAGAATTTCCGGCTGCGGCAGGTTCGCCGATGGACCGTCTTCATCGGGATAGCCGAGGATGAATTCGCCGGCTTTGATCGGCGGTCCGGAGCCGGGTGTCGGTTCAACTCCGGTTCCCTCAATTTCCGGGGTCGTGAGCCGGTCGCGGTAGCCAAAATGCTCGCGTACGTATCGGAACGGTATCGCCTCTAAGTCCAACGACGAAAGCACCTCTACGCCGGGAGTGCTCGCCAGCAGCGCCTTATGCTTGCGAACGCTCTGCTCTCTTTCGGCGGCGTCGCGAGCAAAGAGAATGGCGATCGCATGAAGCTGCGGCCCCCCAAGGCCACCGATCCAATTGTCAGGATGGTTCGTGCCGGTGTCACCGAGGACCTGCCACCGCGCCGCCATGCCTTGCCGGAATTCCTCTGGAAATGTCGCGAGTGACGCTTCGTCCACCCCGAGTGCACGCAATCCGTTCCAGGTGAACGCCACGGAAACCCATCTTTTTTCAATGTTGACGGTACCAGCGGCCGCCTTCGCCGACGGCACCCTCTCCCGGATGGCCTTAAGCCAGGCGCGTCCCTGAGCCGGCTGCCGAAACGAAAGAAATTCATATCGCCCGGTTAGCGCCGGCACACGCGTCAGCAAGATGTACTGGATGTCATCGAACTCGAGCATCAATGCTTCCAACCCCCTCAGCCGATCGAAGTGATTTTCTCGGCATGCAAAGCAGGAAGGCGGGGCTGATTGGACAGCATCACCGCCAAGTCTCTGCTACTGCATCTGGTCGAGCATTGCGGACAAAGATGCTTTCACCTTAAGCGCCTTCTTTATTTCGTCGGCGGTGACGAACGGATACTCACCGTATTCGAGAAAGCTTGGGCATTGATGTTCGCGCACGAATTTAACGAATGCCGGAGCATTCGTCTTCCAATCCATCGGGAAGCCTTCAAGATTTTCGAAGACCGTATCGAGGCCGGTTTGTTTAAAGATGTTGATTGCATCTTCGGTATATTTGTCAAAGTCAGTATCAAAGATGCCCTGGTACATGAAATACGTATCGCCACCGATGTTGAACAGGACCCATCTCAGGTAGTGGAGTTTGAGCGCAGCGAGAACAGACGGGTCGCCGGCTACGGCGCTCTCTATTTTTTTTCCGTAAGCACGGATGACTGCTTCGCGGCCCGGTTTGATCTTGGCAATAATCGTGAAGCCGTAATTGGCCGGAGTCTTCGGAAAAATTGGCCCGTATCGTCCCTGTTCAAGCTTGAAGTATCCCTCTTTAGGGAGGGCCATAGCCGCCGGCTTTGTCCAGTCGCCGGCTTTGGCACGTGACATCAGTTGCGCGGGAACATCCGTATTCGCTTGCGCCAGTTTAGTCGCGCCAACGGTATCGGCGGCTTGAGCCTCGCCGGCGACTGGTGCGGTCAGCGTTGCCGCTGTTGCGACGGTTGCCGTGCCGAGAAAGGCGCGGCGGGTGGTTTCGCTGGGTTTTTCCTGCGACATGATCGTCTCTCCTCCATTGGCAACGCGCCGTCTGACGCGTTGTTGTTGTTTCAAGCGTTAGAGAGCTGGACTTTGCAGTTGTTTTGTTACGTCCGCACGGCCAGATTATTCCAGAAACGGTCCAGACTGTCGGTGCCACCAAACAGCGTCGTAAATATTGTTAGATCAGCCAGCAAAATATCGCCGGCTCGCTTCCCGCTTGGCGGCATCCACAGGAATGAATTGAACTCACGGTTTCCGGCTGCCGTGAACGGGTGGGGGTGCGACAGATCCACCGGCTGCCGTGCCAGGACCCGAATTAACTTCGCGTCTTCTGTCGTCAACGCGTAATGCGGCAGATGCGGGTGGAGATTGAACGTCGTAACGCCGTCAAGCCATCCGCGTTTGTCCAAATCCTTCATCGTGGTCAACGGAGCAATCTGATTTGTCTCCGGCACCCGTGCGGGGTGCAGGCCCCACCGGTTCTCCACTGGAACGCCCAGTCCCTTCATCAGGGAGCGCGTGTACAGGCCAAAGCGTTGCTGTCTCGGAACCAGGGGATCGCCGTGGTGAGCGTATTCCATTTCGCGCTCCGCAGGATCGCTGGACACGCCGACATCGTGATGCGGTCCAATCATCAGACAAGTCCCCTCGCGCGTCAGAAATTTTCGAACCGCTTCGATTTCTTCCGCGCTGGCCTCCTGTTCCGTGATCATGTGATCCAGACCGAAAACCATCATCGTATCGGTGTCGCCGAGAACCTCTTCACTCAGCGGCAGGCGCTGACCCGCCTGGTCAATCCGCTGGTAAACGACGACGGGATGGCCCGTGGCCTCGCCTACGATGCTCTGAAATCGCATGGTCGACAGGTGAAATAATTCCAGCGTTCCAGCGATGCCTTGCAGAAACTCCCGCGCCGACCATTCCGGCGTTTCGTAGCGCGGCCAAGCGACCCGGCGCACCTCGGTCATGGTCGAGAAACGATTGTCCAATTCGGTTACGTCGCGGTTGGATTCCCAGGGATAGCTCCAGGTCCAGTAAATGGTGAAGCGCCGCTTACCAGCAGCATATTTGCGCGGAACATTGATCTGATTATAAGTCCGAGGAGAGTTCTTGATAATGATGCTCGGGGTGGCCGGCTTAGAAGGCTTGCTTTGCAACTCTTCGACCGACATTTGTGCGAACGACGATTTCGCGAAGATGGGGAGAGCCCCAGCGCCGAGTACAACTCGGCCGAAATCCCGACGTTTCATTGCACTCCCCTTTTGTTTCTTCAGCGCGCGCACGACAGCGCCGCAAATACGCGTAACTGCGACACTCGCGCGTCATTCCTCAGAGCCGCAAGCCGGCCGCCGGTGTGACTATACGCAGATACCGTATGCCGTCCAAGTGCCGGTTTTTTCGAACGCGAACTTTCGATGAATTTTACAGAATTGTGTCGGCAATGCTTTGTAAGCCCGGTAACAACGGTTACGGTGAGCAACTGATAAAACTTGCTGAACCGTACGGCAGAGTTTCCGGCCTTGTTTACTGACATCATCCTTTCGTCCACAATGCGCGGCCCAAGACTGGGGGTGGGTTTTGGCGATTGTTCGTGAACGCCGTTCGCTACGCTTGTTAGCTCTAATCTGCCTCATCGCTCTGGCTACTATGTTGGGCCAAGGCCCGTTGTCCGCCGATGAAGGCGGTGCAAGTTTCTGGTCGCCTGGAACGTTCGCGAGCCTTGCTGCAGTTCCGGGTGAACCTGGGTGGTCGTTCGCTGCAACCTATTATCATGCGACGCTGATGGGGGGGAGCAATCAGGCGACGGCGGACACGCTGCCGCGCTTCCCTCGAACGACGCTGACGCTTCAACTCGACGCTGACATCAAAACGAATGTCGATCTTGCGATTCTCACACCCGGCTACACGTTCGCGACACCGGTTTGGGGCGGGCGCCTGGACTTTAAGCTTTTTGTTCCTGTCGGCGGCGCCAGGACTTAAATCGACGGATTGGTAACCGGTGCTTTAGGTCCCATCGGGTTCGCGAATCAGAATAGCATCAGCGATTCGCTCGTGTCATTCGGCGATCCGGCGCCCCAACTTTCCCTGAAGTGGAATGCGGGTTCGAACAATTTCATGGTCTACAGCAGGGGCGGTATTCCTGTCGGGGACTATGACCCGGACCGCATTGTAAACTTAGGTGATGGGCACGCGTCCTGGGACAACGGATTCGGTTACACTTATTTCAATCCCACCATGGGCTTTGAATTTTCGGCCGTCTCTGGCCTGACTTATAATTTCACAAACCTTCAGACCGATTATCAGAATGGCATCGACTGGCATGTAGACCTTGAGGCATCCCGGTTTTTGACTAAGCAGTTCTACGTCGGTGCCGTGGGTTACACTTTCAATCAACTCACAGGAGACACCGGTTCGGGAGCAACCCTTGGCCCCTACATATCGCGCATTTCTGCCGTTGGTCCCGAGGTCGGGTACCTGTTTCCTATAGGGGAAATGCAGGGTTCGTTGAGCCTGCGGGGCTACTGGGAATTTGCCGCGCAAAACCGGTCGTCCGGCTGGAATACCTGGTTAGCTTTCTCAATTGCACCGGCTGCGAAGACGCCGATGGTCGTCAAGTAAAATAGCGAGGACAAGCGTCTGCCCTAATGTCAACTTAAGTCGGTCTGAAGTCAGACATCAATGATCTGATTCGGACGGAGGAGGAATCCTTGAAAGAATTTTTGAAAACGACAATCATTGGCGCAACTTCTTTCCTGCTACCCGCTGCCCTCGTCCTGTTTATTTTGTCCTACGCACTGCGATTGGTAAGACGCGTTGCGGCGCCCATTTCACACGGTCTCAAGTTGGATCAACTGGGCGATCTAGCCGGCATCGGTGCTGCAACGGTCCTTGCAGTGCTGCTGCTAGTCCTCATTTCCTTCGTCGCGGGCATTGTAGCCCGCACCGTTGTTGGCGGTCGCCTTAGCCGCTGGTCGGAGGCCTCCCTTCTCGGCCGTCTCCCGCATTATCAACTTATAAAAAGTATGACTGAAGGCCTTGTGCATATCGAGAGCGCCCGTGGTTTAAAGCCGGCCTTGGTCAGCATCGAGGACGGCTGGCAAATGGGATACCTGCTTGAGCAACTCGAAGACGACTGGGTCGCCGTGTTTTTGCCGCAAGCCCCAACACCAATGTCGGGCAACATAATGTATTTTCCGGCCAACCGGGTGCGATCGCTCGGCATCACAATGGTTCAAGCCATCTCGATCGTGAAGGCCATCGGCGTGGGCTCCGGCTCGGCTCTTCGCGGTGTCAATCTCACACTACCAAGCCTTGAACATTGAACAACGGAAGCTGATAGTCATCGCCACGGCGGCAGCGGTCGGCGAACCGACCGGTTCGAACTCGACGCCGCGATGCGCAAGTCTAAAATTGCCCTTCGCTTTCGTGCCGCGCTACCTGAACGTACGGTGCTTGGAATAAATTGGACATGACGCCGAAATCGCCAAGGCGATGGTTTGACCCCAGCCGGAAATGGGCACCATTTCGCTTAACTTAGATTTGGTACGTTTGGTTTGATCGACGGAAAAAAGTTCGTTTCGACCTTCGAGGCAAACGTCATTTGACAGGAAACAGAAACGTCATGATCGCACGGACTCCCCAGCCGTGAGGCGCACCCTCTGGTGTCTCCGCCCAGTACCTAACGCCGGCACCTAGGCTCACGGGTTGGCCGCCGAACACCACGAGTTTGCTGACTGTCGCGTTTACGGGGATCGTCCATTTTTCCGCGATCCAATCGTAGGTCGACTCGGAGTTTAGTCCGAATGTCCACGCATCCTTTGTGGTGTAAGAGATGAACGGTTGGAGATACGTCGCGCTGATTCCGGTGCCTTGCGATGTAGAATCCGCCGGCTCACCGAGGCATGCATAGTCGTCGCACGCGAGCGAACCGGATGCGGTTTGATTTCCAATTGACCAAATGTGGTTGCTAAGCACCCCCACTGTCCACGGGCCCTGTTGAACAAGGGCAACCGCAGTGGGGCCGGCACCAAATTCATGCGCCGTTAAGAGGGGGCCTGTTCCCGTTGGCAGCAGAAATGCCGGACCTGCGCCCCAAATAAAATTTGTGCCACCACCGAGTGGCACCGGAGAGGGCGAAAGGAAAAAGCTTTGCACAGTATCGCCCAAGCCAAATTGTGTTCCGGAATTGGGCGCAACATCATTTTGATAGATTACGGGAACAATCGTCCGGCTGATCAAGGTCCAGTTGGAATCGAGTTTGAAGGGAATGACAGGTTGGACGTTGATTTTTAATCCATCACCCTCTCTGTTTGGGCCGATGTTGCTATCGTAGTTGAACTGGAACGGCACGCTCGTGAGGCTGGCAAGTGGATTGGCGAGCTGTTTCGCAAGGTCTTGTTGTGCCAGCGCAGGAGTTCCAAGGGAAAGATTGGCAATCACTGCCAACACTATTGAAACGAAAAGTGCCCTTGCCATTTTCGGACCGAGGCGCAACCACAGCTTCGAGATCGCATTCACGCGCATGACAAGCGTTCCCCAGCTAGAGAGGCATCCAGTGGTAAAGCGAACACTGCGCGGAAATTGCGATCGGTCGAGTTTGATATGGAGACAAAGGCTATATGACCATGGCCGCCAAGCGCACGCAACCCAGAGTCAGCGATGATGTCGGCTTCTCTCAATCGGCCGTTTGAGGTCAAGCACTTTCAGACCATCCACCACCACCGCAGTGTCGATGTCACTCACGGGCTCGTGCTTCTCTTCGGAATCGGCACTAAGGCCCTTCCATCATGGGATTCGAGGACGAGGCGGAACAATCTCATGGACGGCCTTGCCGCCAGAGTGACGGTAGGTCCAAGCCGACATGCGAACTCACCTCATCCATCGTCCCGCGAGGGACATCATTCCACCGCTCGGTGGAGCTCGAGTTTTCCTTCTATTGGATTGGATCCTGCACGGCTTTCATGCTGCTGCGGCGGCGGCGTGTTCCCGGCACCAGCGGAACTCGGTACCGTCAACCCAGATGCGGTGCAGTATAACGGCCAATCGGCGCGCGAGAGCCACGATCGCCTTTTTCATCCCGCGGCGCCTGGCGATCTGCATCGCCCAGGCCTTGAGCCACGACCATTTCTTCGAACGCAACATGCTTTGAGCCGCTTCGTAGAGCATGACCCGCATCATCTCGTCCCCGCAGCGCGATATTCTGCCGCTCCGATCGATCTCGCCGGACTGATACTTGGAGCATGTCAGTCCAAACACCGCTCCGACTGACTTGGATTTGCGGAAGCGAGCAGGCACGTCGACAGTGGCGCGATAGGTCAGCGCCACTACCGGGCCGACTCCCGGTGTCGTCATCAGACGCCGGCACACCTCATCGTCCCGCACGATGGTCAGCAAGCGGCGATGCAGAACGACCATCTGTTCGCGTAGCGCCCGTCGGACAATGAGCAGAGGCTCGACCAACTCGGCCAAATCGGGGAGGCTCTCGACCAGCTCCTTGATGCGGGCCTCAAACCTGACTTTGCCGGCCATTCCGACCTTGAGGCCGAAGTTACGCAAAGTACCGCGCAGGTCATTCTCGATGGCGATAGCCTTCGACTGCAGCAGCTTGCGGTGGGTCAGCAGCATGCGCAGTTTCTGACTGCGTAACGTCTTGACATGGACCGGGCGATAAAGTCCCACTCGCATCATCTGCGCGATGCCGCGCGCATCGTTGCGGTCCGTCTTGTTGATCTGCGCCTTCAGCACCGCCTGCATGTGCCGCGTTTCAACACAGACCACCGGTAACTCTGCTTCGGCGAGAGCGCTGAACAGCCATTGCGACAGCGGTCCCGCTTCTAATCCAATTCGTTTGAAGCGGTAGGTGCGGCTCTTCAGCACCGTCAACAACGCTTCAGGTTCACTCGCAACCTTCACTTCCCGAACGATCTTGCCCGAGCCATCCACAATGCAGACGCTGGTCTCCTTGACCGAAACGTCCAGTCCAGCAAAATGGTCCATGCTGCGCTTCTCCTTCTGATGCTTGAGGCCCTATACACGGACCTCGTTTCACCATCAGCCTGAAGCGCAGCACCCAAAATCTTCAGCTATCCACAAGCTGTCGGCCGATTACCCCATCTCATGGCCCGTTTCTATCGTTCGCCGCAGTGCATTAATTCGACCGTTGTTGGGGGCTAAGCGGACACTACGCCGACATCGCCGTTCGGTCGAAATTGACCCGAAGCCGTCATTGACCCGCAACCTCATCGGCCTACCCTGTCCTCTTGACCCAATAAGGGGCGAGGCCATGAAAAGCGCCAAGCCGGACTGAAAGGGTCACTCACAACGCAAGGGTTCGCTTTATGACGCTCACGAGACGAAAAACAATCGCATTGTTCCCAGCCAGCATGGTAGCTGCTTCAGGTTTTTCTCAATCTGGAGCGGCTCAAACAAAGGACCCCCCGAAAGAAATCCAAACCCTTATCGAGAGTCACATCAACGGGTTCAACACCCAGAATATCGATGTTTTTCTCGGCATATTTGACGATACCGCGATCATCATTGATGGCATCGCACCTTATCGCTGGTTGAGCCCGAATGCGCCGGCCAATTGGCTTGCTGACGTAGAAAAATGGCGTAAGGACCTTGGGGTCTCGCACGAGCACCTGTCGTACAAGATGGGTTTCTGGAATGTGGAGGGCTCCACTGCGTATGCCGTCATAGCGGGGACGCTCTCGGTAACCATTAAGGGTCAAACCGCCGTTCGGGATGGCACCCTTGCGTATACGTTTTCAAAACACGGCGAGGGGTGGAAGATCGGCGCGCAGGCGTGGGGGCGCACGTCGTAAAGCGTGCAAGCCCCGTCGCCCGCACCGTCTTTTCTGCCGCACCGTTGTACGGTGATGTAACGTCGCGTACTCGCCCCTCCAATTGATCGGCTTCGGGCGAATGACCGTTGACTGCAGGCGGATGATCATTTATGGCCTTTCACGACCGATCAGGCGCAACCACATTTCGATTGCGATCGGAGCAATAGCGGACATGGCAGTCGACACTGCCGCGACATGCGCATGGAGTAAAAGGTGTCCACTCGACGCTGCGAAAATTGCATAGACTCGATGATATGCGACGTGGTCCCTAGGCTCGTCGAGGCATTCAACGGGAGAGCTACATGATTAGAAACGCGATTGCTTTGGTATTCGGTATTCTTGTTTCTTCCGTTCTTTCCCTCGCCACGCAGGCACAGAGCACCGTCACCGAGCAGGACGCCTATGAGATCGGCGTCGAGGCGTACATCTACCTTTACCCGCTCGTCCTGATGGACGCGACGCGGCGGCAGGCCGTTAATGTCGAAGCGGGGAAAGTCATCGGCCGCGGACCGATGAACGTCTTCACGCATGTTCCGATATTTCCGCCCGCTGACTTCCGCGATGTCGTGCGGCCGAACTTCGACACGCTGTACTCCATCGCGTGGCTGGACCTCACGAAGGAGCCAATGGTGGTTGCGGTCGCCGACACGCAAGGCCGCTATTACCTGTTACCGATGCTCGACATGTGGACGGACGTTTTTGCCAGCCCCGGCAAACGCACGACGGGCACAGGAGCCGGTCGCTTCGCGGTCGTGCCGCCGGGCTGGCGAGGCAAGCTTCCCGCAAGACATTCAGCGCATCGACGCGCCAACGTCCTATGTCTGGATCATCGGGCGCACCCAGACCAACGGCGCCAAGGACTACGAAGCCGTCCACAAGGTGCAGGCTGGCTATACGATCACGCCGCTTTCGCAGTGGGGCAAGACGCCCAAGCCGTGAAAGCCGTTATTGATCCCGAAGTGGACATGAAGACGGCTCCGATGATCCAGGTTGATACCATGGCGGCGGGCAAGTTCTTCGGGTATGCCGCGGAACTTCTGAAGGTCAACACGCCGCACATTACGGACCAACCCATCGTCGCTCGGATGCGGCGGATAGGGATCGAGCCCGGCAAGTCCTTTGACCTCGGGAAGGCCGATCCCGCTGTCGTGCGCGCATTGGAACGCGCCGCGCCCGACGCTCTCAAGAACATGCGAGAGAAAATCCCAACGCTTGCCCGCGTCGTAAACGGCTGGCAGATGAACACGGACACGATGGGCGTGTACGGCAACTATTACCTCAAGCGGGCCATCGTCGCGCTGGTCGGTCTCGGGGCTAACGTGCCGGAAGACGCCGTCTATCCGCTAAACATCGGCGATGCGGACGGCAAGCCGCTGACCGGAGCGAACAAGTACGCGCTGCATTTCGCCAAGAGCGAGATTCCGCCAGTTGGGGCCTTCTGGTCGATCACGTTGTACGACAAGGACGGATTTCCCGACAGCCAACTGCTATTAATCGGAACGCCATTGGCGACCGCGACGCACTGACATTCAACGCTGATGGCTCACTCGATCTTTACTTCCAGAACGAGTCGCCCGGTAAGGACAAGGAATCCAACTGGCTGCCAGCGCCGACCGGCGACTTCAACCTGACGATGCGACTGTACGCACCCAAGCTCGAAGTGCTCGATGGTCGGTGGGCGCCCCCGGCGATCAAGAGAATGCAATAGGTGTGGAGCGTTGACGGGAGGCGTCAGGGATGTCCGTTTGTGGGCCCCTTTCGACGTTCGCGGCGGTGCAACGTTATGTCTGAAATTGAGGGATGAACGGATGCAAAGCGAACATCGCTATTTGGTAGAGATTGACCCTGGTTGTGTAAAAACGCGGTGCCTGTGATTCACTCCGCAGTATGATTCTGCTGCTGCGGAGGGTCGGATGAAGCGCTTCGTTGAGGGGATTGATCGCGGGCAGGCGACGCTGTTTCCGGAATGCCTCGCAGACTGGATCGACGAGGACAATCCGGTTCAGGTGATCGACGTCTTTGTCGATGAACTCGATCTGGCGGCGCTGGGATTTGACGGGGTCGCTCCCGAGGTAACGGGGCGGCCTTCGTATCATCCCTCCGCTCTGCTGAAGCTCTACATTTACGGCTATCTCAACCGGGTTCAGTCGAGCCGCCGCCTTGAACGCGAAGCCGGGCGCAATGTCGAGGTGATGTGGCTGACGGGCCGGCTTATGCCTGATCACAAGACAATTGCCGACTTCCGCAAGGACAATAGCGGGGCCATTCGCAAGGTGTGCGCCCGGTTTATCATGCTGTGTCGGCGTCTGGACCTGTTCGCCGAAGCGAGCGTCGCCATTGATGGCAGCAAGTTCAAAGCGGTGAACAATCGGGACAAGAACTTTACGCGGGCGAAGATGGAGCGGCGTCTGGCGCAGATCGAGGAGAGCGTAGCCCGCTATCTGAGCCAGCTCGACAGCGCCGATCGGCAGGAGCCGTCCGAGGCGCGTACCACCAAAACAACCCGGCTCAAGGAGAAGATCGCCAAGCTGAAGGAGGAAGTGAAGCGCCTGCATGGGCTCAAGACGCGGATGCTAGCGACGCCGGATCAGCAGATATCGCTGACCGATCCTGATTCCCGTTCGATGGCGACGAGCGGCCGGGGCTCAGGCGTAGTGGGCTACAACGTCCAAGTCGCGGTCGATACTGAACATCATCTGATCATCACGCATGAGGTAACCAACGTCGGAAGCGACCGGGCACAGCTCGCCCATATGGCCAAGCAGACCAAGACAACCCTGGAAGCGGCGGGTCTCGATGTCGTCGCCGACCGCGGCTACTTCAGCAGTGCGGAGATCCTTGAGTGCGACAAAGCCGGCATCACGGTGACGCTGCCAAAGCCGATGACCTCGAACTCGAAGCGCTTCGGCAAGCAGGACTTCCGCTATGTGGCTGAGGACAACGTTTACATTTGTCCCGCCGGCGAACGGCTCGGCCACTCATTCACAACCCAAGAGCACGGATTGGTCCTGCACCGCTACTTGACCAATGTTTGCCAGCATTGCGCCATCAAGCATCGCTGTACCACTGGCAAGGAGCGACGGATCACGCGGTGGGAGCATGAGCACATACTCGAAGCCGTGCAACGCCGACTCGATGAGCATCCAGAGAAGATGCGCCAGCGGCGTGAGACCGTCGAACATCCCTTCGGCACGTTGAAGATGAGGATGGGGGCGACGCACTTCCTGATGAAGACGCTGCCGCGGGTCGCCTCCGAGATGGCGCTTCACGTGTTGGCCTACAACCTCACCCGCGTCATGAACATCATCGGCATCCAGCAACTCATCACAGCGATGAGGGCATAATATCAATCCGGGAAATCAACGCGCCTCGCCAACTTCGACGACCTTTTGTCGCCTCTCCCTGGGAGTTTCTACACAACCAAGACCCAACACGG
>CAWCCS010000003.1:0-127446 GCA_963794225.1 uncultured Alphaproteobacteria bacterium | reverse complement strand
CGGCGTGCAATTTTGACCCCCTGAGCCGGGGGATCGGCGTCCAAAATTGACCCCCCTACCGTTTGGACTGATGCGCTGCCTGCTTTGATTCAAAGCGGGTGGTGGGGGAATGCTGACAGTGGAGACGATCGGCCGGATTCGGCGCGAGCATTTCCTTAAGGGCAAGACGATCAAGGAGATCGCGCGGGACCTCAAGGTGTCCCGGAACACGGTCCGCAAGGTGCTGCGGTCGGGCGAGACGTCATTCGAATACGAGCGGGATGTCCAGCCCCGACCGAAGCTCGGGCGCTGGACCGAAGAACTCGATGCACTGCTGGCTGGCAACGCGGCCAAGGCCGCCCGTGAGCAGCTGACACTGATCCGGATCTTCGAGGAACTGCGGAGCAGTGGTTATGACGGCGGTTACGATGCCGTGCGGCGCTACGCCAGGCGATGGGCCAAGGAACGCGGGGAATCGACGGCGGCGGCCTACGTCCCGTTGAGCTTCGCGCCGGGAGAAGCCTACCAGTTCGACTGGAGCCACGAAGTCGTTCTGCTGAACGGGACGACGGTGATCGTGAAGGCCGCTCATGTCCGGCTCTGTCACAGCCGCATGTTGTTCGTGCGGGTCTACCCGCGCGAGACGCAGGAGATGGTGTTCGACGCCCACGATCGAGCCTTCGCGCTATTCAAGGGCGCCTGCGGGCGCGGCATCTACGACAACATGAAGACGGCGGTGGAGACGATCTTCGTCGGCAAGCAACGCCTCTACAATCGCCGCTTCCTGCAGATGTGCAGCCACTATCTTGTCGATCCGGTCGCCTGCACGCCGGCATCGGGCTGGGAGAAGGGGCAAGTCGAGAACCAGGTCGGGCTCGTCCGTCAGCGGTTCTTCACGCCGCGGCTGCGGTTCAAGAACCTTGATGAACTGAACGCCTGGCTGCTCGATAAATGCATCGCCTACGCCAAGGCGCATCGCCATCCGGAGCTAACCGAGCAGACGATCTGGGAAGTGTTCGAGGCGGAGCGGCCGAAGCTCGTTCCCTATGCCGGCAGGTTCGATGGATTCCACGCGGTGCCCGCATCGGTCTCGAAGACCTGCCTGGTTCGCTTCGACAACAACAAGTACTCGGTCACTGCCAGTGCCGTCGGTCGTCCGGTCGAGATCCATGCCTATGCCGATCGCATCGTAATCCGCCAGGACGGGCGGATCGTCGCCGAGCATCCCCGATCGTTCGGGCGCGGCGACACGGTTTACGACCCTTGGCATTACGTGCCGGTGCTCGCCCGCAAGCCTGGCGCTCTGCGCAACGGCGCACCCTTCAAGGACTGGGTGCTGCCGGCCGCGATGGAGCGCGTACGGCGCAAACTCGCCGGCGCCGACGACGGCAATCGGCAGATGGTCGACATCCTCACCACAGTGCTCACCGATGGGCTGCCAGCGGTCGAAGCCGCCTGCGCCGAAGCGATTGCGCAAGGTGTCCACTCCGCCGATGTCGTCCTCAACATCCTGGCCCGCCAGCGTGATCCCGGCCCGCCGGCCACGATCCTTACGCCAGCCGCGCTGACGTTGCGCCACGCGCCCATCGCCGATTGTGCCCGTTACGACAACCTCAGGAGAACCATCTGATGGAACGAACCCAACTCTTCGACCTCATGGGCGAGCTCAAGCTCTACGGCATGAAGGCCGCCTTCGACGAGATCATGGCCACGGCCGTCAAACGCCAGCATGAACCGCAGCGCATCGTCGGTGATCTGCTCAATGCCGAGATCAATGAGAAGCAGGCGCGCTCGATCAAGTACCAGCTCACTATCGCCAAGCTGCCGCTCGCCAAGGACCTCGACGACTTCCAGTTCGAGGGTACGCCGATCAACCAGACGCTCGTCAACGACCTCGCCGGCGGCAGCTTCATCGCCCAGCAGCGCAATGCCGTGCTGGTCGGCGGGACCGGCACTGGCAAGACGCATCTTGCCATCGCCATCGCCAGAAGCTGTATCCGCTCCGGTGTCCGCGGACGGTTCTACAACGTGGTCGATCTCGTCAACCGGCTCGAGACCGAGACCCGTAATGGACGGCAAGGTCGGATCGCCGATCAACTCACTCGAATGGACTTCATCATTCTCGACGAACTTGGCTATCTGCCGTTCGCCCAATCCGGAGGGCAACTCCTCTTCCACCTCGTCAGCCGGCTCTACGAGCGAACCTCAATCATCGTCACGACGAACCTCGCATTCGGTGAATGGCCGAGCGTCTTCAGCGATCCCAAGATGACGACCGCGCTGCTCGATCGTCTCACGCATCACTGCGACATCATCGAAACCGGCAACGACAGTTGGCGCTTCAAGAGTTGAGAAGACAATCACCCGACAACCCGCGCTCGCGCCGTCTCCGCAACCCCGACCAGCTCCGACGGCGCGAGCGCTACCGTCAAAACACGTCGCCAGAGGGGGTCAAAATTGGACGCCGATACGGGGGTCAAATTTGAACGCCGATTGACACTAATGCCCCGAATTTACTTCCGCTTTCGGGGAATAGCGGACCTAGCCCGACCTGCTACTGGCTCAACCCAGTCGAAAATGACCCAAGACGGAAATAAACGAGCCCCCTCAATGGGGTCGCTCGTGTGCCTACCCGCTCGATAGTTTCCCGGCCTTCGGCTAAACTGACACACCGCCTGGGACCGCTCGGCTGCTGGTCTCGCTAACCCTTCCGACTGCGATGCTGCCACCGCCAAGACACCTATCCCAGCACACACTTCGCTTGGAAACAGAGCCAAAAAGGAAAGTGATCATGTATTTCACCGATGACTCGCTGTTACCCGAAAATCAGGCGCCGCTGATGATCACCGCCGCACCCTATGGGCCGATGTGGATGCCGGGGGATTGCACGCCCGAACAGCGGCTCCCCGTTACTTGGGAAGAGCAAACCCAGATCGCGGTGGATTGTTATAACGCAGGCGCTACGGTTCTGCACATTCACGTGCGCGATCCCAAGACCGGCCACATCTCCAAGAACCTGAAGGAATACGGCGACCAAATCGCACGGCTGCGCAAGGCCGTGCCGAAGATGATCCTGCAAGTCGGCGGTTCGATCTCATTCGCGCCGGATCCCGGCGAAGAGGCGAAGTTTCAGAGTTACGACTCCCGCCACAAGCTCGCCGAGATAGACCCTAAGCCTGATCAGGTCACGGTTGCGTGCGGGACCTCTCTGTACGATCTGACCGCGTTGCACCCGGTCGACGAGTTTGCGGGCACTCGGTTCACCAACCCAGCGATGCTTCACGCGATGGCGAACCTGGTGGCCGATTCCGCACCGGATTTCTATCTCGAAAACATCAAGCAGATGGTTCAGCACGGAATCCAGCCTTACTTCGCACTTGGCGACGTCCACGGCCTCGAACTCGTGGAGCGCCTAATCCGCAAGGGTTATTACATGGGGCCGATGAATGGGTTCTTCAGTATCGGCGGCGGTGGCATGTGTGGGGCCAATCCGTTCGACTTGATGGAACTGATACGGCGTACGCCCCACGGTTCGTGTTTTACGTATCAGACCACGTTTCGCTTGACCCACCCCGTGTCGGCCGTCTGCATCGCGCTGGGACAACACACACGCGCCGGCATCGAGGACAACCTCTGGGACACGAAGAAGGGAGTGCGCATGAGCTCGATCCAAATGATCGAGCGCCATGTCCGCATGGCCAAGGAATTGGGGCGCGCGATCGCGACGCCTGAGCAAGCCCGCCAGATGTTAAAGATCGGTGTCAGTTATAAATCGACAGAGGAAACCCTCGCCAACCTTGGTCTGCCGCCGAACCGGCAGCCAGGCAATATGGGCTTTCTGGTGCACAAGACCGATGGGAGATTCCATCCGGCGGCGCAAGGCGGATGCGGCCACATCCACGCCGGAGACTGGGAAGGAAGATTGGATGCTCCAGAGCTGGCGCTTACATCATGAGCACAGGGAGCGACGCAACGATGACTGAAAGGAAATCAGCGGTTCAGTCTGCGCAACCGATCAATCCGTGGGGTTCCTCTCTCGACAAACTGAGAGAATGGGATCCCGCCGGGGCGGAATTGCTGATGCGCGTTGCAACGAGCCCCTGGAACAGCGGCGTGCTGCCGCGCAAGGAAGTGGAGTTGATCTCCGTCGCACTGCATTGTGCCTGTACAAACCTCGATGAGGCCGGGACCCGCCGTCACATTCGCGCCGCGCTTGAAGCTGGCGCGACGCGCGACGAACTTCTACTCGTGCTCAAATGCGGCGTCGGTCTTGCCGTCCATTCGTGCAGCCTCGGCGCTCCCATCCTTCTGGAGGAGATGAAGGCTGCGGGCATCGAAGCCGCTGGCGGTCCGAAGCCTGAGACGCCCGCTTGCGACGCGATGCGGTCGATCGGCCAGTGGAATAGCGCGTGGGACCCGTTCTACGAGCTTTCTCCGTTGTGGACGGATCAATTCTTCGCATTCGGGGCCAGTGTATACAAGAGCGGCATCTTCACGCCCAGATTCATGGAATTGATCAGCATCGCGTTGGACGCCTCAGTCACTCACATGTATGCGCCCGGAACGCGCCGGCACATCAACGGCGCGCTCAAAGCCGGCGCCACCTCGGAAGAGATCATGACGGTGCTTCAACTTTGCGTTTCGATGGGCGTTCAAGCGTGCGCCAAGGGCGTCCCAATCCTCGCGGAGGAATTGGAGCGCTCCAAGCGGATCAATTAACAATCGCGATCGGAAGGCAATGATCCAATGGATTCGCGGACAGCCTCTGCCGATCTTCCGAAAGTGACAAGACAGCGACTTCGGCAGATCAGACAGTCGAGCGCGTCGAACAAAACTGGGCAACCTTTGAACAAGAACCTAGGCCGCATCCTTCAGAAAGCCCTTGATGAGGGGAAGCAATTATTTTGGATCGTCGTCTACTTTTGGGTCCTGATCGGCGTGTTTTCCGTTTTCAGGTCGCTGGTGCTGAACGAAAGTAACCTGATTTATCATGAGGGCTTTGCCTTAGTGACTGCGTTCGTCCTGGCGAAGGTCGTTCTCACCGCCGAATTGTTTGGGGTCGCGGACAAGCTCAAACGCAAACCGTTGGTCTATCCGATTACTTTCAAGTCCGCTGTCTTCTGCGTAATCCTGATGTGCTTTTATATCGCGGAGGAGACGATCGTCGGAATTTGGCGCGGCAAAACGATTATCGACGCTTTTCCTGATATCGGCGGAGGAGGCTGGAAAGGAGTCTTTGTTGTAGGTGCCATTCTGTTCGTCGGATTAATGCCTTTCTTCGCTTACAGGGAACTCGCGAGGGTGCTCGGCAGAGACGAACTGTACTCTCTCGTTTTCAAACGTGGGTCTGTGGCTACTGCAACGCCGTCCCGGCAGCGCCGCAGTCCGGACACGAATGGTGACGCCCTAGAGAGCAGCGGATGACGATCCAGGACTTTTTCGCTCGCATTTGGGACATGCTTATTGGTCGCATCGACGGACCGTTGACCTTTCGTTTGATCTTCCAGCCGACCGTCGCGGCCATTCTTGCGAGCCGTGCCGGACTGAAAGATGCCCGCGAGGGCCGGGCGCCTTATCTTTGGTCGGTGTTCACAAACCCGGCTCACCGCCGTGATCTGCTTCGTGAGGGGTGGAAGGACATCGGCAAGGTGTTTATCATCGCGGTAGTTTTGGATGTGATCTACGCATTGATTGTTCATCGCTGGATATTCCCAGGGCAGGCACTGCTGGTCGGAATCGTTTTGGCCATCGTGCCGTATCTGTTGATCCGTGGTCCGGTTACTCGGATCATGCGCCGATTGTCGCGCGCATGACCAAGCTGAGCGATTCAATTGCATCGCGCCCTGCGCCGACGCAAAGCGTTGGTCGCTGGTGGTATCCCGCGCTATTCGGGATGCAAACCGTCGGCGCGGTCGTCCTGTTCTGGAAAGCCGTCCCGCTTTACCGGGAAATTCTCGCCGATCCGGCGGCGCACGAAGCGCGCCCCGAGCATTTGGTTTGGGCACTTTCGTCAATTGTATTGATGCAAGCCGGCTATTGGATTTCTCGTCAAATTAATCCGCCGCTGCCGCAGTATAGCAACGCGCTGATCGGCAATGTTATCCTGTTCCTTGCTCGCATGAGCTTCGTGTTCGCCACATCCGTTTTCGGGTTTGTATTTATCACGCAAAAGCCAGGTTTCCATATTCCGGCCTTTCGGTACGTCGTGACCCTTTTGGGTCTCTTTAGCCTGTACTGCTACGTGCAGGAATTGGAGCGGTTGGGAAGGGCTTTCGTCGGGCGTGAGAAAAAGCCAGAACCGACTCACTAACCGCTTCACGTCCGGTTCTGGCCCATCGCGTCATTTCGCGGCGGCCCAACAATTCAGTCGCTCTAAGGGCGAAGCGGAGATTAAGAGAGCCTCGCAGAGCCGAATTTATGAGTACGCGCCCCAGCCGCTCTCAATAATATATTGAGCCGACTTTACCGCCGCCGACCGCAATTGCATCGCCCGAAATGGCCGTCGATTTTGGCGACGAAAGAAACGCGACGACATAAGCTACTTCTTCGGCCGTCACGATATGCCGGATCGACGTGTCTTCGGCCAGGCGCTGCTCGATCGCTTCAACTGACAATCCCGCAACCGACGCCCTGTAGCGGAGCGCGTCCGGTGTTTTTTCGGTTCGGGTGAAGCCGGGATGTACGCAGGTCACACTGATACCGTGTGGCCCGAGTTCATCCGCCAGGTTCTTTGTCAGCGCGGCGACGCTGACATTGCGGATCGAGCCGACAATCGACCCGGTCTGTCGCGCGGCGAGCCCCGAAACATTGATAATGCGGCCGGAGCGCTGCCGCTGCATGACCGGGGCAACTTCACGCGCGCAGCGCAAATACCCGAGCACTTTGACGTTGACGTCGGCCCAGAACACCTCGTCGGTAATGCCGGCGAGCTTCGGCGCCGGCTGCTGGCCGGCCGGTTGTGCGGCACAGTTCACCAAAATGTCGATCCGGCCATGCTCGGCGGCTATCTGCGAGAAGGCGCCGCGAACGTCGTCATCGACTCCGGTATCGGCGCGGTAAGCGAAAACCCGCTGTCCGGATTTCGCAGCGATGTCGGATGCGGCGGCCTCCGCGTTCGCAAGGTCCCGCGCGACGATCGCAGTCGTGGCGCCCTCTTTGGCCAACTCGGCCGCGATCGCTTTGCCGATCCCGCGGCTGCCGCCAGTAACGATCGCGAGCTTATCCTTTAATTCCAGATCCACTGCCACCTCTCCCCGCTGGATAGTTCATCATGAAATGTATCGCAGCTCGACGAACCGCGAGCTGGCTATCGCGGGGTGGCAGAGGCGCGCAGCATCATTTTGCGGCCTCCTGCAGATGCGCGAGCGCAGTATCCAGCAATAGCTGTGCGGGTGCGCTGCGCGCAGCGTGCCCATTCGCCATCAGATAGACACTGCATATCGGCGCTTCTTCGTCGGGCAGCAGCGGCCACAGCATCGACGCAAAGCTTGAACTCTCAACGATCGGCTTCGGCAGAAAGCCGATGCCCATGCCAAGCTGGATCAGCCACATCCGTTCATTCAGACTATCGGCAAAGCCGCCGATGCGGCGGCCAAGACCGTAGCGTTCGCGATAGCGAATGTAGGGCAGCGGTTCATCGCGGGTCACGACAAAAGGCTCGGCTTCCAGAAGCGCCGGCGAGACAGCGGGCTTTCCAAAGAATTGATGCTTCGGGCCGCAATAAAGTTGCTGGGGCTGCTTGGTGATTGGGATAAACAGATAGCGGTCGTCGAGTTCGTCGGCAAACCCGATCGCAAGCTCGATCTCGCTCTTCTTCAAGGAGTTCAAGATCTCTCGCCACGGCGCGACGTCCAGCCTGATCTCGATACGTGGATAGCGGGTGTGAAAATCATCGAAAATGCCGGTCAGCGCGCTGAGATTGTACAAATTCGACAACACGCGCAAAGTCACCGTGCCTGAAACTTCGGCGCTGGCCGAGGAAATCGCTCGAGGAATATTTCGAACCGACGCCTGCAGACTCTCGCAAGCCGCCAGGAGCTGGTGTCCGTGAACCGTCAATTCGACCCCGCGCGGCGTTCTCGTACAGAGCGTCGCGCCAACCTGGTTTTCCAGCCGCCGCAGCGCGGCGGTGATGCTGGGTTGCTTCTTGTTCAAGGCCCTTGCGGCGGCGCCGATTCCGCCGCGCCGGGCAATTTCGTGGAAAACCTTGAACAGGTTCCAGTCAACGTTGCGCGCGAACGTAACGCTTGGTTCGGAAATTACATCAGACTTGCCCATCGCAGTCTGCCTCCGACGGCGAGGATTGCAACAATCGGCTGATACTTCAAGGCCTTAGAAGCAAGAACCAGACCAGCCGCCAATCCAATTTTGACATTACGGCCCGGCAAAAGTCATAGAGCAACGTCATGCCCGGCATCGACCATTTGGTGCTACGTATGGCCGCGGCGCAATGCAAAAATTCAATCCTATCGTCGAACTGGTTTTGGCGGGACTGCGAAAGCGCATCCTGGTCAATCGAAGGAGATCGCGCGCGTGCCCCAGCCAACAGCGGACGAAGTAGATTTTCAGTTCGCCCGCCACATCGTCGGACGGACGAAGTTCAGCGTGCTTCCGGTCAAAGAAGCGCAGTTACTTCCGCCGGAGACCTACATCAGTGAAAAATTCTGGGCGTTCGAGAAGTACGCGATATTTTCCCGAGAATGGCTGTGCATAGCTCACGTCAACGAGGTACCGAATGTCGGCGATTATTTACCGCTGACCGTCTTGAACGAGCCGGTCGTGGTGGTCCGCGACGAAAAGCGAAACGTACGCGTCCTGTCTGCCATATGCAGGCACCGCGGCCACCCCTTGGTCGGCGGCGTCATGGAAAATCCGCAGCCCGGCCGATGCATGAACGCAAGCCGGCTCACGTGCCCCTATCACAATTGGGTTTATGGGCTCGACGGCCGGCTTCTGGGCGCGCCGTCGATGAGCGAGACGACTCCGGTCTCCGTGCTGCGCGACAATATGCACCTTCCGGAAATCAAGTCCGAGATTTTTCACGGTCTGGTATTTCTCAATTTCAATGACGATCCGCCGCCGCTCGCTCCGAGCTTGGCCAAGCTGAACGATGAGTTCGCCGGTTACGGGTTGGAAAAATTGATTCCGGGCCACGTGTTCCCGCAAGAATCGCTGAAGTGGAATTGGAAGCTGCATCACGAAAACGCACTGGAGCCGTATCACACCTCCTACGTTCACAAGGGCTATCATGACGCCGTGCCTTCGAACCTGACGCAATTCCGCGAGTTCGAAATCGGCGACGGCCAGGTGATGCGCACAACCGGATTTGCAAAGACTGCCGGCGATCTGTTCGAGGGGTCGGGCAATCGGCGGCTGCCGGAGATCGAGGGTCTGAGCGAAGAGCAGCGCAGCCGGGTCCTGTTCATTTCAATCATGCCCAGTGCGGTCGCCGTGCTGCAGCCGTCGTTCGTTACCATCACCTTTCTCAGCCCGGTATCGGCCGGGGTGATGAACTCCCGCCGCGTCAATCTCTACTCGAAGGCGGCGACCGAAGTGCCGGAGTTCGATCGCATTCGCCAGGAGCAATTCGAGCACATGAAGATCATCATCATGCAGGACCAGGTGACGCAGGCGACCCTGCAGGAAGCGTATCATTCCCGGTATATGCCGCCCGGACGATTATCTTATCTTGAGAACGCCATCACGCAGCTCAACACCTGGGTGGTCGACAAATATAGGCGCGGCCTTGAGGCGGCTAATGCGGCGTAAATCGCCGGCGGCTTGCCGTATGCTGGTTCGACCAGTGGGCGGCTGCACGTCATGCAAAAGCGCCCGTCTGGTGTTGCATGTTTGATCTGATCGTGCGCGGCGGGACCATCGTCAGTCCGGACGGGCTCACCCGCGCCGACATCGGCGTCGTCGACGGAACAATCAAAGCGATCGACCGAGGCGGAGAAGCGCTGGCCGCCGCCATCGAGATCGATGCCAAGGACAAATTCATCCTTCCCGGGCTTGTCGACGCCCATGTGCACATACCTGGGTATCTGCTGGGCCATCGGCTCGATGATTTCAGCTCCGCCACCGCCGCCGCCGCCATCGGCGGGGTGACCACCATCATGCTGATGCCGACTGACGACCCTCGGACCGTGTCGGCAAGCTATTTTGAAAGAAAGAAGCGGATCGGCGAGCAGGAATCATTCGTGGATTTCGCCATCCAGGCTCTGGTGTCGCCAAAGACCGAATGCGACGAGATCGAGGAGATGGCGGCACTCGGCCCGGTGTCGTTCGAGCTGTTTCTTGCATACGGGGGCAATCCGGCCTTCGTCGTCGCCAACGACGACTACGAGCTTCACCGGCTCATGAAGCTTGTCCACGACGTAGGCGGCGTCGCCGGCGTCACGCCGCACTCGGGTTCCCTGATCGCCAAACTCACCGAACTGCAAAAGCAACGCGAATCCGAAAGACAGCATCTCGACCCGCAGCACAGGGAAGACCCCATTCCTGCGGTGCAAAACTTTGCGATGACGCGCCCTACTCTGTCGGAGGGCCTCGGCATCACGCGGGCATGCACCGTCGCGTGCGAGACCGGTACCCGCATTCATCTCCGATCACTGTCATCGCAAAGGAGCGTCGATCTGGTTCGGCGTTTTCGCAACTCGTTGCCGTTAACGTCCGAGGTGATGTCTCACCATCTCCTGTTCGCCGATGAGGAAGCGGTTGAATGGGGGCCGTATGGAATCATCATTCCTCCGATCCGGACCAGCAACGAGCGTGACTGCCTGCGCTCAGCGGTGCGGTCCGGCGAAATCGACATGGTCGTGAGCGATCATTCGCCGGTCTTGCGCGAAGACAAAGAACTCGGCTGGAGTGACGTCTGGCGAACGCCACCAGGCATGCCCGGTCTGCAGACCTTGTGTATGTCGATGCTGGCGCTCGTTGACGACGGTCAATTGTCCATGCCCGATATCGCGCGATCATGCGCCGAGCAACCGTCGAAAGCGTTCGGCCTGTTTCCGAAGAAGGGCGCATTGCAGGTCGGCTCCGACGCCGATCTCATCATCGTCAACGGAGCGGCGCGTACGCTCGTCACCGACAGTCAGCAACGCAGCAAAGCGGACTATACGACGCTCAAGGGACGCACGATCAATGGCCGGATCGAGGGCGTCTTCTTGCGCGGCAAGATGATCGCCCGTGATGGCGAGGTCGTTTCCCGGCCGAGCGGCTCCTTTGTGCGGCCATGACCACGCTGTGGTCCCTATTGAGGCGAAAAACGAACATGACAGCCGACTTTTCATTGAACATCCTGACCTTATGCGGAAGCGTGCGCAAAGAGTCCTACAACGCCGCTTTGTTGCGCGCGCTGCCGTCGCTTTCGTCCGGCGATCTGATTTTCAAAGAGGGCCCCTCCGTCGCCGATATCCCGATCTACGATGGCGATCTGGAACGGCTGAGCGGCTTTCCCGCTGTCGTTAACGCGGTAGCTGCCTCGATACGTGAGGCCGACGGTTTGCTGATCGCTACACCCGAATACAATTATTCGGTGCCGGGCGGGCTGAAAAATCTGATCGATTGGGTATCCCGCACGCCAAATCAGCCGTTCGCGCGCAAGCCGGTACTCATTCAGTCGGTATCCGGCGGCCCGATGGGCGGTGTGCGGATGCAGCATCATCTCAGACAGATCATGGTCTTTGTGAACGCACGCGTCATGCCGCGGCCGGAGGTCATGATCGGGCCCGCGACAACCAAGTTCGATGAAGCCGGGCAGTTGATCGATAAAGCGGCGCGCGAAGCCGTGCGTGCGCAATTGACTGAGTTTGCGGCCTTCGTCAGGGAAGGGATCACGACTGACAGGCGTTGACTGATATTTCGCGGCGGCAGGCGCTGAGCCTCGCAGAGGATAGGTCGGCCGCGAAGCTTCGGCGGTGCCAGCGCTGGAACTCTGGGCTAAGGTCAGCCTTGTGGTCGAGGACGCCCCGTTGCGACGGAGCGACGGGGCTTTTTCATGCTGTTACAACAGCTCACGAATGGACTGATGCTGGGCGGCACCTACGCCCTGGTTGCGATCGGCTATTCGCTGGTGTTCGGCGTTCTTCGGCTCATTCATCTCGCCCATGGCGAGGTGTTCATGGTGGGCGCCTATATCGGCCTTGAGGTGATGCTCGCGCTTAACGTCGGACCGGTGGCGGCTCTCGTCGCCGCGATCGCCGGTACGGCGCTGTTGGGAATTGTTCTTGAGCTGATTTTATTTCGGCCCATTCGCCGCAAGGGCGGAAGCTTTCTCGCCCCGATGGTCACGAGCATCGGCGCGGGTCTGATCCTGCAGGAGGTGTTCACCAAGATATTCGGCGCGGAGCAAAGTGAATTCCCGGCCGGTCTCGGCAACGACGTTTACCACCTCGGCCCATTGCTCGTCAGCGCGACCCAGGTATTCATTTTGGCGATCGCCGTTCTATCGATGATCGTCCTTCATTTGTTCATATCGCGGACGCGATATGGAATGGCGATGAGAGCGGTCGCCGAGAATGTCGAAATCGCGAGCGTCCTCGGCATCAACACCGACGCAGTTATCATGCTGACCTTCGCGGTTGCGTCGGGTTTGGCCGGCATCGCTGGCGTGCTGGTCGGCCTTGCATATACGGCGGTCTCGCCGTTCATGGGCATCAACATGGCGGTCAAGGGATTGGCCATCATGCTGGTAGGCGGGCTCGGCAGCATCTACGGCGCCATGGTCGGCGGTCTCCTTCTAGGGATTGTCGAAGTTCTCTGCGTCGCCTACGCCGCCTCATCATACCGGGATGCGGCGGCCTTCGGTCTCATGATCGTCATTCTGCTGGTGCGGCCGCGCGGCCTGTTCGCGACCGGTATGTCGGCGGAGCGCTGAGAATGTTCGAGGGCTATCTGGGCTCGGTTGCGATCTTTTTCGGCATCAACGTGCTGATGGCGTTCAGCCTCTATGTCCCGATGACCGCCGGATTGATCTCGCTCGGCCAGGGCGGCTTCATGGCGATCGGTGCGTATGCCAGCGCGGTGTTGACCAAAGCAGGCGTGCCATTTTCGATTGCGGTCGGCGCCGGCGCTTTGCTTGCGGCACTGAGCGGCATTGTCGTCGGCATTCCCGCCATCCGGATTCGCGGGATCTACCTGATCATCCTCACGCTCGGCTTCGGCGAGATCGTGCGCGTCTTTTTTCTCAATTTCAGCTACACCGGCGGCGCCAACGGCATTGGCGGCATGGTGCCTTACACGAATTTCGCGTGGGTTTGGTCCGCCTGCATCGTCATCGGCCTGTTCGCGTGGCGGCTTCGGTACGTGCGCATCGGGCGCGCCATGATCGCTGTCCATGCCGACGAAGTCGCGGCGCAGGCGATGGGCGTCAATGTCGTGCGCGTAAAGTTGACCGCGTTCGCAGTGGGAGCTTTTATCGCGGGCGTGGCCGGCGCCCTCTACGCTCACTACACGCTGTTCATCGATTCTGCCCAATTCGGCTTTCTGCGTTCTGCCGACGCGTTTTTGTTCGTTGTCCTCGGCGGCATCGCCAATCCGCTCGGCCCGATAGCCGGCGCCGCAGTCGCGACCCTCACTCCCGAAATATTTCGGTTTTTGCAGGATTGGCGGATGACGTTTTTCGGCGCATTGCTCATTGCCGCTGCGCTATGGCGTCCGGACGGATTGGTGTCCGCCATCAGGACACGCCGATGACCACCATACTTCGGGTCGACGACGTGTCGAAGCGGTTCGGCGGATTTCTGGCGCTGAGTAACGTGAGCTGCGAGGTGGTGGAAGGACGCATCCACGCTTTGATCGGCCCTAACGGAGCCGGCAAGAGCACGCTGATGAATATCATCAGCGGCGTCTTCGGCCCAACAAGCGGAGATCTCACGTTCGCCGGGCAGGCCTATACCGGCCTCCGCCCGGACGCGATTCACAGCATGGGAATCGCTCGAAATTTTCAACACGTCCGCTTGTTCAAGGGTCTCTCAGTACTTGAGAACGTCATGATCGGCAGCGACGCCAAGACCGCTGGCGGGACGTGGAGTGATGTTGTCGAGTTTGTCCTGCCATTCCGCGATCGAGACACCGCAAGTGGGCCGGCACAGGAAGCGCTGCAATTTGTGGGCCTGGGGCAGCAGGTGAACCGCCTCATTGATCAGCTAACCCTTGTTGACCAGCGCCGTGTGGAAATTGCCCGCGCGCTGGTGAGCCGGCCACGGCTTCTTCTGCTCGACGAGCCTGCGGGCGGGATGAACCCCTCCGAAGTCCAGGAATTGACCGCCGTTGTGCGCCGGATTTAACGCGCCGGCATAACGGTTCTGCTCGTCGAACATCACATGCGATTTGTGATGACATTGGCGGAATGGATCACGGTTCTTGATGCCGGCCGGGTCATCGCCGACGGGGTACCCGAAACCGTTCGCCGCGATCCGGCGGTGATTTCCGCCTATATCGGAACCAGTGCCTGAGGTGGTGGCGCGTTCTCGCGCAGCTTCCTTCATTCAGACCACCGGCACTAGTAGGTGGGATTCATGCTCGCCGCCGCAATGGATAATGTGCTGCCCCCGATTGGCGCTGGCTTCGTGGCGGAAATAGACCGGCACTTTGTCTTTCGGATAGCGGTTGATATCGGTACCTTGAACGGTCAATCGCAACGTTTCGCCTGATCTGAAACGCGTTGCCGACGGCCAGATTTCGATGTCGAGCGGAACGATTTCGCCCGGCGCGATTTTCTGGATGCGCGCGTGGGTATGGACGGGCTGCCATTCTGTCGATTTTTTCAGATCAAGCTCGCGGTGCGACGCGCGCAGCCACCCAAGCGCTACGGGTCCATCGTCGAACTGCGCGTAGTAGGCGAAGGGGACAACGGCGCCGGTAGCGTCGAGCTTGTGCAAGCCGACGAAAACGTCCATGTCGTCACCATCGGTGCACGACATGAAAACCCGCAGCTTCATGTAGCCGGTCAGTTCGGTGTCGCGATCGAAGGTCATCTCAAACGTCGCGCGTTCCGCCTCGGCCAATTCGGCAACCACCGCGCCGTAGGATGCCGAGGCTGGTTGCGCGACCGGCGCCGGCTCGAGCTGGCCATTGGCCGCGTTCAAATACAGCTTGGTATATTGCGTGCGCGCGATCGGCCATTCGGTTTCAGCGCGCACGCTTGCAACGCCGTTTCTTTCGCGCACTTCAATCTGCACCTTCGGCCAGTTCTTGACGTCATTGTCGGCGCCCTTGAGCACGTGATCGAAGAAATCGCGCAGGCGGCGCATGTTGTCCCGCACGTAATAGTGCGCCCACTTCTTCTGGCCGTGTGCGAGCAGGTATTTCTGCTGCGAGGCGATGTGCTTGAAGCCCTCGAACGTGCCACGGGTGTGCAGGCCCTGGTCGGTCCAGCTTGCCACTACAAAAGCCGGCGTCGTGATTTTTGAGAAATCGGCGGCCTTCGAGCGCCAGAAATCGTCGTAAAGCGGATGTTCCTTGGTCTCCGCCTCAAGATCTTCGATCTGGCCCCTCGCGGCGCCCCATCGATTCCACAGCGTCGGCCAAAAATGCGTATCTGGAATGCCGCCGTGTGTCGCCGTCTCCCGATAGGTATCGGTCCAACCCTCCCATGGGTTGATGGCGGCGAGATGTGGCGGATTGAGCTCGGCGACCCGCCACTGCATTTGTGCGAGGTATGAGACGCCCGATAACCCGACTTTGCCGTTGCTCCAGGGTTGCGTTCCAGCCCACTCAACGGCGTCATAGAAATCCTGCGCCTCTTCGGGAGCCAGATAATGCGCGACGCCCTCGGAATACCAAGTGCCCCGGATATCAACAACAATGACGGCATATCCGTTCGGAACCCAAAACACCGGATCGGGTGCCTCGAACGCCGTGTACTCGGACGTATCACCCTCCTTCACACCGGCACTGAGAAACCGTCGCGGATCGAACGGAACGTGCTTGCCATAAGGCGTCCAGGCGATGATCGGCGGAACCGGACGCTCGTCGGCGGGGCGAAACACATCCGCGTAAAGGGTGACGCCGTCGCGCATCCGGATCGCGACGTCGCGTTCGATAATCATCGCGTGCTCGTTTTCGACGATGCGGCGATAGACTGGCGGTTTCCCGCCCCGCTCCTCGGGCGCATTGCGCGGTTTGCGATAGCGATATTGATAGTTTTTCGTGGTCATTTTCACCCGTCCTGCCGCGAGCCGGAGCCGAGAGGTTCCATTTCTCGCGCGGAGTCAGCACGGTTGGCAAGGCACGTCACGGTTTCATGAGAGTCCATGTCCGGAGCGGGCCCAAAATCCGACGTGACGCGATCAAACAGCGAAGTTTGATTTACCCCAAGAGCGGACGTGCTGCATCCCACCGCGACAAAGTGAGATAGACATCACTCGGCTCCGCCCTTTGACAAGCGTCTTCAGGGTCAGGAATTCAGGGATAGACGAGCAGTCGCGATCGTGCGCACGACCAAGCTAGCGCACGTATCGGTGCCGCAATCGGTTCCGGATTGTTGGTTGGATTCAGAAAACATTGGTCGGAGTGGCAGGATTTGAACCTGCGACCCCCTCGTCCCGAACGAGGTGCGCTACCAGACTGCGCTACACTCCGCCACAATGCGGCGCTTATACAGTCGGCATAGCGGGGCTGCAAGCGCCGGGCGTTTCGGCTATTTAGGGATGAGAGGACTTAAAATGACCGCGCTGCTGACGACACACGTTTTGAAGGCCGATGCGGCCTCCGTTGCCGAAGCAGCGCGGATACTCGCTGCCGGCGGCCTGGTCGCATTCCCAACGGAAACCGTTTACGGCCTCGGCGCCGATGCTACCGACGGCCGCGCTGTCGCTCGCCTTTATGCCGCCAAAGGCCGCCCGGCGTTTAACCCCCTCATCGCCCACGTGGTCGATCTCAAGGCGGCACAGGCGCTGGCGCGCTTTAACCCGAAGGCGGCACGGCTTGCCAAGGCGTTCTGGCCGGGGCCGCTGACGCTTGTCCTGCCGAAAACGGCCAAGTGTCGCGTTGCCGACCTGGCGACGGCCGGCCTCGACACGATCGCGGTGCGCGTTCCCGATCATACCGTCGTGCTGGAGATCCTGGCGGCGTTTGGTAAACCGGTCGTTGCGCCTTCTGCAAATCGGTCAGGCCACGTTTCGCCGACACGTGCGGAACACGTGCAGGCCGATCTGGCCGGCCGGATCGATCTCATCATCGACGGCGAGGCGACGCCAATCGGCGTCGAGTCGACCATCATCGCCTGCCTCGAAGAGCCGGTGCTGTTGCGGCCAGGCGGCTTGCCGCGTGCATCCGTTGAACGCGCGCTGCAGCAAAAACTCGCTTATGCGCCTGCGGGGTCGCCGCACGTCGAAGAAGCACCGCTCGCTCCGGGCATGCTTGGCGCCCACTACGCGCCCCGGACGCGGATGCGGCTTGATGTCAGCCGCGTCGATCCGGGGGAAGCGTTGCTCGGCTTCGGACGAAGACCGGCCGAGGGTGCGGGCGGCGCTCTCAAGGTACTGAACCTTTCTGCGCGCGGAGACCTGATCGAAGCGGCCGCCAATCTGTTCTCGCACCTGCGCACCCTTGATGCTGCGGGCGCGCCGGCGATCGCGGTGATGCCGGTGCCCCATGAAGGCTTGGGCGAGGCGATCAACGACCGTCTGAGACGCGCCGCCACACCACGATGAACGAAAGGCGGCGCGGCAAAGGCATCCTTGCTTGCCAGGCAGGCGCCTGCCATCTTTTGCGACAAGCAGAAGTGCCGATGGAAACGCCCGATGCTCGATAAGCCGCCGAAACACACCGGAGCCGACCCTGCTCTGCTTGCTTGCTTCGCCGCCATTGTCGGCGACAAATACGCAATCACCGATCCGCAGGCGCAACTGCCTTACCTCGTTGAGATGCGCGACCTCTATCGCGGACGCTCGCCAATGGTGCTGCGGCCCGGTTCCGTCGGCGAGGTCGCGGAGCTTCTCAAGCTTGCCAACGCGACCGGCACTCCGATCGTACCGCAAGGCGGCAATACCGGACTGGTCGGCGGTCAGACCCCGCATCACAACGAGATCGTGCTGTCGCTGACACGCCTCGACCGTATCCGTGAAGTCGACGCGACTTCCAACACCATGACTTGCGAAGCGGGCGTAACCTTGCAGCAGGCCCGCGAAGCCGCCGCTGCCGTTGATCGCCTCTACCCGCAATTGCTGCCGTCAGAAGGCACCTGCACGATCGGCGGCAATCTCTCCACCAACGCGGGCGGCGTCGCCGCGCTTGCTTACGGCATCGCGCGCTCACACGCACTCGGCGTCGAAGTCGTGCTGGCCGATGGCCGTGTCCTCAACAACCTCAACAAGCTGAAAAAGGACAACACCGGCTACGATCTGAAAAACCTGTTCATCGGCGCCGAAGGCACGCTCGGCATCATTACTGCGGCGGTATTGCGGCTGGTGCCGCGGCCACGCGCGGTCGAAACCGCTTTTATCGGGGTGGCTTCGCCGGAAGCGGCGTTGACGCTGCTCACGCTCGCGACCGAGAGCGCCGGCGGCGGCGTGACGAGCTACGAACTGATGACGCGTGCTGGCCTGGAGTTTGTGTTGCAGCACGCCGCGGGGTGTCGCGATCCTCTCGGTGCGCCGCATCCCTGGTACGTGCTCATCGAACTATCCTCGCAGGCCAAAACCGGGCTTCGTGAGGTGATGGAGGACATTCTTGCGCAAGGGCTGCAGCGCGGCCTCATCGTTGACGCCACGATTGCCGATAGCCTCGAACAGGCCAAAGCGTTCTGGCGCATCCGCGAAATGTTCGGCGAGGTGCAGCGTCACGTCGGCGGCTCGGTCAAACACGATGTCTCGGTGCCCGTCGCCGCAGTGCCGTCCTTCCTCAAGGAGGCGGACGCCGCGGTCGTCGCGCTCATTCCCGGTGCGCGTCCCCTGCCATTTGGCCATCTCGGCGATGGTAATATTCATTACAACGTCATCCAGCCGGTGGATGCTGACAAAGCTGCGTTCTTGAAACGCTGGGACGAAGTGAACGCGGTTGTGTTTGCGGTGGTAAAAAAATATGGCGGATCGATCTCCGCCGAACACGGCATCGGCGTGATGAAGCGCGATCTTCTTCCGACTGTAAAAGACCCGGTCGCGCTCGAGCTGATGCACGGCATAAAGCGCATGCTTGATCCCAAGGGCATCCTCAATCCGGGCAAGGTGCTGTAGCGCCGGAAACGCAAAAGACCCCCGACCTGGATCAAAGGTCGAGGGCCTTTTGTCGTAAACTCAGACCGGCCGATCGCAGTTGGCCGGATGAGCTGAAATCACCACCAGCAGCGGCGCCAGCCGCAACCGCCACGCCAGCCGTATGCATAGGGACGGCCCCAATACGGACGGCCCCAATACGGACCACCACCCCAGCGGCGGTAGCCCCAGCCTCCGCGCCAGCCCCCGCGCCAGCCTCCACGCCAACGTCCCCAGACTTGGTCAACGCTGCTGATTTGCTTGCTGGCCTCGGTCATGCCGTTCACCGGCATAGCAGCCGATGCCTGGCCGACCAACATGCTTGAACCGAGCAAGGCCAGAGCAAAAGCAGCAATCTTCAGGCTAGCCATAACAACTCCTCCTTCTTTTGGTTTGTCGTTACGCAATCGCCACCGGCCAAAAGTCCCATACACGGGATGTAAGGAAGCTGAAGGCATTGTTGGCAAATGTTAATCTCGCCGAAACCGGCTGTTCTCGAATACCTTCAAACGGTTGCGGAATCATTACGCGTGCGTAACGGCGCCCGCTCGGCACGGGTTGGTGCGGCCTCACACCCGGTTACCTCAGCAGTCCCTAACGCACTGCGATTTGGCTGCAGAACGCGACATTTTCGCGCGAACTCATCTCGCTGCATAGTCTATCGGCGCAAAATGCGGTGCGCGTCGTAAGCGAAAAATCATCATTTCGTCCGCTATTTCCAGTAACGGTGAACCCGCATCGCTTCGTCGAGCGGCTGTAACCGTCTCGTCTCGATTGCAAGCATCGATCTTGCACGAAACGAGTTCGCGCCAAATGAGCCAACCGGGGACGGCTCGCCCTGGACCATCTTTGGAGCGCATAGCCGTAGAGGGATCGTCACGAATTTGGGGAAATGGCGCTCGGCCAAGCGATTTCGTTGCTGATTAGTCCAGCGAATGAGCGGCGGCATCGTACGGCCGTCGCGGCCCGGTCCTCGACATCAAATTGGCCGGAGGATAAAAAGATTTTTGCAAAGGGAGGAAAATGCGCTTCGGAGTTTTCCATGAACTCCAGCTGCCGCGACCCTGGAACAAGGGCGACGAGCGCAACCTTTTTCACAAGGCTCTTGAACAAGTCGAGTTGGCCGACCGGCTGGGCTTTGACTACGCATGGCAAGTGGAACACCACTTCCTCGAGGAATACTCGCATTCATCGGCTCCGGAAGTGTTCCTGGCTGCGGCTGCGGCACGCACCAGAAATATCCGGCTTGGTCACGGCATCCGCCAGGTAATCCCGAATTACAATCACCCGGCGCGCACTGCCGAAGGTCTCGCTACCCTCGACATAATCTGTGATGGAAGACTTGATTTCGGCATCGGCGAGGGCGCGACGCGGCTCGAGCTTGGCGGCTTCAAGATACCGGCCAAGGAGAAGCGCGCCATGGCGCTCGAGGCCGCGGAGCAGATTGCCAACATGATGGTGCTGGAGCCTTACCCCGGCTTCGAGGGTCAGTATTTCACCATGCCGTGCCGCAACGTGTTGCCCAAACCCGTGCAATCGCCGCACCCGCCGATGTGGATGGCCTGCACCAACCGCGACACCATCAAGATCGCGGCGCAGAATGGCGTCGGCGCGCTCGCCTTCTCTTTCCTCGAGCCAGAGCAGGCGCGGCTGTGGTCCGACATCTACTACGGCATCATCAAATCCGACGCATGCGTGCCGCTCGGCCATTCGGTGAATGCCAACATCGCGATGGTGTCGAGCTTTTCGGTGCACCGTGACCGCGCAGAAGCGATCCGCCGCGGCCTCGAAGGCTTCGAGTTTTTTGGCTACGCCCTCAACGGACTGGTTGCCCACGACGCCGTGCCCGGCCGTAGCACGCTGTGGGCCGATTTCATGCGGGATCGCGGCAACCGCACTGAAGAAGTCGTCGCCGCTGCCCAGCGGGTCGGCGCTTATGCCTCCGGCATCGGCACGCCCGACGATATGCGCACGCACCTGAAAGGATTCCAGGAAAGCGGCATCGACCAGGTCATCTTTTTGCAGCAGGCCGGACGCAATCGCCACGACCACATTTGCGAAGCGCTCGAACTATTCGCCAGCGAGGTGATGCCTGAATTCAAGACCGAAGCAGCGAAACGGGAGGCGCGGAAGGCTGAGGAGCTCGCGCCCCATATCGCCGCTGCTCTTAAGAGGAAGTCGTGGATGAAACCGCTCGCCGACGACGAGATTCCCGTGGTCAAGGCTTCGGCCGAGCGGGCGCAATTTTCACGCGGGGCCGGCTAAACGACGGCATGCTCTAAAACAGCGACAATTGCCCGTTGCGCTTCTTTGCGTCCCGCGGCTGTTCAGCCGCGGCAGGCTGGTCCGGCTGTTTGTTCGCCGCCGGTTCGATAAGGCGTGGCTCATCGTTGGCCGCCCGATTCACGGCGGTCGAGACTTCATAATAAGCGAGCAGCGTTTCGGGCGCGGGGGCGATCAGTGCGGCGGCTGTCGTTCCGTCGACCTCGGCGCAATCGAGCCAAAGATTGAACGCTTCCGGTGGCACGATGACCGGCATGCGGTCGTGAACGCTGGCGAGCATGGAGTTTGCTCGCGTCGTGACGATAGCCGCAGTGTCGAGTTCTTCCCCATTCGGCCCCGTCCAGGTTTCCCACAACCCGGCAAAGGCCATGGGTCCGTCCGAACTTTTTCGATGCACGAAATAAGGACGCCTCGGCACTCCATCCCGCCAGTCATAAAAGCCATCCGCCGGAATGAGACAGCGGCGGCGCCGCATGGCGTTGCGGAACGCCGGCTTCTCCAGCACCGATTCGCCGCGTGCGTTGACGAGGAGCGAGAACTTCTTCGGATCCTTCACCCAGGCCGGAATTAAGCCCCAGCGCATCAGCGCGAATTGCCGCTTGCCGTCGACGAGCCGCACAATCGGGATCGGCTGGGTTGGCGCCACGTTATAGCGGGGCGGGAAATTCGGCAGCTCGTCGTAGCCGAACAGGGCCCTGATCGCATTTGGCGGCGAAGTGATGACATAACGTGCGCACATTGGGATAAGCGTAAGCCTTGATCAGTACATCCGCAGGGATGCGCTCCAATAATAGCTAAATGGATCACGCTTTGACGAGTAACAGTACCGAGGGACGAATTTATCCGACGCGGCCCTATCTCGCGGTCAGTGCCGCGATTTTTAGGGACGGCCGCGTTCTGATCGTTCGACGCGCCGGGCCGCCTGCTCAGGGCCTCTACACTCTTCCAGGTGGCGGTGTCGAACTCGGTGAGACGCTCGTCGAAGCCGTCACGCGCGAGGTCCGCGAAGAAACTGGTCTTGAGATCGAGCCGCATGGGCTCGCCGGCTATCGACAGTTGATCGCCCGCGATGGCTCCGGCCGGATCGAGCGGCATTTCGTCATCCTGCCCTTCGCCGCTCGTTGGCTTGCCGGTGAGATTGCGCTCAATGATGAACTGGCGGAGGGCCGATGGCTTGAGGCTGACGCGCTTTCCGGGCTTAAGACCACCGACGGACTTGCGGACATTGTCGCGGCGGCAGCGGGAGTGATTGCCGCATTGCGCTAGCCGAAACCTTTTCAACCATGCGGCCGGGTGTTGCTTGCCGTGTAGCTCATCCGGACCGTATGTTCGCTGCACCTATGTCACGCATTTTTACCCTTCTCCTGCTATTTCTTTGTCTTGGCGCGGCGACCGCCCGCGCGCAGATTTTTCTGCCGCAAACGCAACCCCAGGCGCCGCCTAAGCCGCAGCCTCAAGTCGCACCAAGAGTGCAGCCGCAGCTGCAACCCCAGGCTCAACCGCAGCCGCCGCCCGCACCGCGGACCGCCCCCTACGACCGCGATCTGCAACGGCTCTCCGAAATTCTCGGCGCGCTCCACTTTCTGCGCGGCATTTGCGGCTCGAACGAAGGCCAGAAATGGCGCAACGAAGCGCAAGCGCTGATCGACGCCGAAGCGCCCTCCGGGGAACGCCACGATCAGATGGTCTCAAGCTTTAACCGGGGCTATCGCTCGTTCCAGCAAAGCTACCGCACCTGCACGCCGGCGGCCGATTTAGCCATTCGCCGGTATCTCGGCGAGGGCGCCAAAATCGCCCGCGAAATCACCGCGCGGTACGCTAATTAGCGCGTCACCCCGGAATTAACCCTTCCTCAAGGTTCGAGCTAAGGTCTGCCGAGGCCATGCTAACTTGTTCTGGGCAGGGGCGTTGCCGCGTTGCGGCAACAATCAATCGCAATGACCACGGCGGCGCAAATCCAAGCGGCACAGGAAAACGTGGCCGATCACGAACAGAAGCGGCGGGCGCTGGGCTATCTGCAAGAGGCATGGACCGAGGCGCATCACGACGGCGTCGATGGCGACTGCCTGGCTCAAACCGCTCTTTTTCTCGCACTAGCCGAACTGATCTCGACTTACGGCGAGGAACCAGCCGCGCGCTACGCGGAACGCCTCGCGCCACGAATTCGCAATGGCGAATTTTCGGTGGAGCTGGAGCGGCAATAGCGGCCAACGTCGCGCATTGATATTTAGGTGTCGGCCGGCGACAGACGTGGGCTCAGGCGCGCTGCGGATTGAGCGCACGCAGTCCGTAATAGGCGCACATCACCGCTTCTATGTCTGCGAGGTAGAACGGCTTCTTAAGAAAAGCGGCGCCCAGCGCCCGCGCGCGCCTCGCGACAGCTTCGTCCTGTAGCGACGTTATCAACACAAAAACCGGGTTGCGCTTCTCGCGTCGGAGCTCGCCCATTGTCTCAAGGCCTGTGAAGCCCGGCATGTTGTAATCCAAAAAAATAAGATCGAATTCGAGTTGGCGCGCCAGCTCCAGCGCTTCGCTGCCTTGCGCCACTTCGCGAATTTCGAGTGGAAAGCGGGTCGCCACCAGGATTTTGCGCACAATGCTGCGCATGGTCGATGAATCGTCGACCACCATCACACGACTTGGCAGCCGGAGGCGAACTGCCTTTTCCACGAGCGACTTGGCCTCTCCCATCCCCGAGGGCTTAATAGTTAGCGCGTCCGTCGGAAAAGGAAGCTTGGTACTTTGTCCCGACATCAGCACTGTGAAGGGGGGTTTGGCCGCCGCGCGAGCAGCCGCCGTCACCTTCTCAATCGCGTCATCGCCGAGCCAACCATCTAGAAAGGCGACGTCTACCCCGAGGGCAAACGAACGACTGGCAGACGCAACACCATCGGCTTCGATGACTTCGAGCGGAATTCGCGATGCCGCGGCCGCCCGCCGGAACAGTTCCTGATCCGCGGGCGCAGGAGACACAAAAAGGACCCGAAGTGACAACAGGTCGTCGGTCATGCGCTGACTCCCTGAACGCCTGGTTGCGGTCTGCAGTGAGATTGATGGATTGCCGAAAATGACGCCGAATATGATTGAGTTGAATTCAACACACCATGTGTGCACACCGCGCTGTTTGGTGCCTTTATCCCGCGCCCTTAACATCCTCCACTGACGCAGCCCGACGGGGCCGAATCGCTGCCCGGTTAGGCACAATCAGCGGCATACTTATCCGCTGTCCGCCGCGAGTTTGTATGTTCACTTTTGAACACACCTGCCGGATGTGATTTAAGGTGGTTCGCAACTCTTCCGCGACTGATCGCCTCACACTTGAGGGAAGCCAGGTGACACCCTAGTTTGGCCCCGATGCTGCAAAGGTCTGCCCGATGAAGGCCGCCCTGCTCCCTGACCGCGGTGTGGTTAAGGTTGCGGGCGAAGACGCGCGCAACTTTCTTCATGGCCTCGTCACCGCCGATGTCCTCAAGCTCGCGCCCGGGGAAGCGCGCTTCAGTGCGCTATTGTCGCCGCAAGGCAAGATTATTGCGGATTTCTTCGTTGCTGAGGCGCCGGCCGGCGATGGCGGCGGCTTCTTCCTCGACCTCCCGAGCACACTCGTCAAATCAGTGGTCGACAAGCTCAACCTCTACAAGCTTCGCGCTCGCGTGATCGTAGAAGATCTTTCCGAGGTCCTTGGCGTTCTGGCGGCATGGGATGGACAAGGCGCGACCCGCATCGGCCTCTGCTACGCCGACCCACGCCTGCCCCCACTTGGGCTGCGCGTCATGCTGCCGCCGCAGCGCGCCACTGAGGCGGCCGCGGAGCTTGGCGCGATCATTGTCGAGCCCGGTGGGTACGATTTGCATCGCATCGCGCTCGGCATCCCGCAGGGCGGCATTGATTTCGGCTACAGCGACGCGTTCCCGCACGAGGCCGATATGGACCAGCTGGGCGGCGTTGATTTCGCCAAGGGCTGCTATGTCGGTCAGGAAGTGGTTTCGCGCATGGAGCACCGCGGTATCGCGCGCACCCGCGCCTTGCCTGTTCGTTACGAAGGAGCCCCACCCGCCGCTGGCGCCACCGTGATGGCCGGCGAGCGCCAGGTCGGCACTATGGGATCGAGCGCGGACGGCCGCGGGATCGCCCTCGTGCGCCTCGACCGGGTTGTGGATGCTTTATCACGCGGCGAACTGCTCGTTGCCGGCGGCGTTCCGATCCGGCTTAGCAAACCCGATTGGGCGCGTTTCGTATTCCCCGAAGGTTCCAAGGCCGCCGAATGACTGGTCCTGCCCCTGTTGCTGAACTTGTCACGCGCTGCCCCTGGCCGAAGGATGACCCGCTTTATATCGCCTATCACGACGAGGAATGGGGCGTTCCGGAATATGACGACCGCGCACTCTATGAGAAACTCGTGCTCGATGGTTTCCAGGCGGGTCTGGCGTGGATCACGATCCTGCGCAAGCGCGAGAATTTTCGCCGCGCGTTCGACGGCTTCGTTCCCGAAAAAATTGCGCGTTACACGCCGAAAAAAGTCGAGCGCCTGATGCAGGATGCCGGCATCGTGCGCAACCGCGCCAAGATCGAGGGCACCGTGCTCTCGGCGCGCGCCTGGATCGAAGTCATGGAGAAGGGACCGGGCTTCAGCAAGTTGTTGTGGGATTTTGTCGACGGCAAACCCAAGGTGAACCACTTCCGCACCACACGGCAGATACCGGCGGACACGGCGATCTCGCGTGCGATGTCCAAGGAACTGGCGCAGCGTGGGTTCAAGTTCTGCGGGCCGACGATCGTCTATGCCTTTATGCAGGCGGTCGGCATGGTCAACGATCATCTGATCAAATGCTATCGCCACGATGCGGTGCGGAAGCTCGGGAAATCGTAGTCGCGTCGCCCATTTGTGAAACGATTAATCGGGTCGTCCGCTCACGTTGCGACGGCGCGCGATACTGAAGAAGATTGCGGCTAACAGCGTCAGTGCACCGATGACGGTGTAGTGCACCGACGAATTAGCGTTGATGTACGACGACGCGCTCGACGTCGCCTGCACCAAAGCAGCGCCGAGCAGGATGCTCACGAACGAGCCACGCCCGCCGGCAACGCTCGCGCCACCGAGTACCACCACCGTGATGGTCATCAGTGTGTAGTCCGTGCCGGTCGAGGGCGAACCGATGCCAACTTGGCCCGCAAGCATCAGCCCGCCGATCCCCGTTAAGAATCCCGAGATGACGAAGGCAAGCCAGGTCAAGCGTTGGCTGTCGATGCCGAGGCGGTGGCTCGCCAGCGGGCTTGAGCCGACGGCGCGGAAGCTCCTGCCGAACCCGGTGCGAGAAAGCAGCCATTCGGCGACGCCGACTATCGCCAAAGCGAGCACCAGACCGGCCGGCAGGAACCAGAGCGGAAATTGCGCCGCATCGGAGATGGCATCGTCAATGGTGCCCGCGGCGACCGGCCGAAGCAGCAGCGAGACACCCTGTAGTCCGATGAAGGTTGCGATCGTCACGACAATCGCCGGCAGACGCAGCGAAGTAATCAACAGACCCTGTAACAGGCCAAAGCCGGTCGTGGCCATGAGTATCAGAATAAGCCCCGCCGCAAACGGGCCAGCGGCAACGCCATCGGGCGCGAGGAACGAGGCAAGCACAACGCAAAGCCCGGCCAGAGGACCGATCGAAAGATCAATGGCGCCGACCAGCACGGTCGCCAGCTGTGCGCACGAAAGCAGCGCGAGGATGCTCAGGAACGACAGCATGCTTTTGATGCTGAACGGCGAGAGAAAGTATTCGTTCAGGGCCTGCGTCCCACCGAGAATGATGAGGGTGAGAACGGCCAGCACCACAGCGGGAAAATGATCGCTGGCGGCAAACTCGCGCCAGCGCCGGATTTGCGTACCGGCTGAAGTCTTGCTCGCCCGCGACACCGTGGCGGTTAGATTGGCCTCGGTGATCGCTGCGTCGGTGACCGCCGCACCGGTCAATTCGTGGACGACGCGACCGCGTGCGAAGATCAGCACCCGGTCGCAAAGACCTTCAAGTTCGATGCCGTCGGAGGACGAAACCAGCACGGCGACGCCCTGATCGGCGATCGCTCTCAGCCGCTGATATATTTCGCTACGTGCGCCGATGTCGACGCCCTTGGTCGGCTCGTCCACCAAAAGAACCGACGGCTTTGACGAGATTTCGCGCCCGAACAACGCCTTTTGCTGATTGCCGCCGGATAGTTCGTTGAGCTTGGATTCAATTGAGGCGGCGCGAATGCGTAAGTCTTCGGTGATCTTTTTGGTGCGGGTGGCCTCGCTCGCGCGGTCGATGACCAAATATCGCGAAATCGAGTCCAAAAACCCGAGGCTCAGGTTCTCTCGCAGAGTCAGGTTGAGAAACACGCCTTCGGTATGGCGATCGTCGGTAATGAATCCGATCCCGGCCTGGCGAAAAGCGCCAGGCGTGTCGCCGGAAATCTTGACGCGTGCGACTCGTACCTCGCCGCCGCTACGGGTATCGATGCCGGCTGCTGCGCGAATGAACTCGCGCTGGCCTTCGCCCTCGATGCCCGCAAGTCCAACAATTTCGCCGGCGTGCACAACGACATCCACCTGATCGAAGCCGCGCCCACTCAATCCATCGACAACGAACAAAGGCGCCCCGATCAATTTCGCCTTAGCGGGAAAAATCTGGCCCAGCGGACGGCCCGCGATCAGCGCAACGATTTCGGTCGGGGTAATCGCTTCGGCAAGGCGGCTGTCAATGATCTCGCCATCGCGCATCACCGAGACCCGGTCGGCCAATTCGTCGACCTCGTGCAGCCGATGCGAGACGTAGACAATGCCGACGCCGTCGCGCCTTAATTCGCCGATGAGACCGAACAGCTTGCGCACGTCGGCGTGTTGCAGCGGCTCAGTCGGCTCGTCGAGGAACAGCACCCTCGGATTGGTCGCAAGAGCCCGCGCGATTTCGACCACGTGACGCTGCGCCAGCGACAGTTCGGAGACGCGCTTGGTGATCGGCATGCGCAGTTCGTCGGTCGCGACGCGCTCGAGAAGGCGCTCGGCTTCAGCGGGGCCACCGGAACTCGCAAGCGCGGGCGCCGCGAGCTGGAGATTCTCAAGAACGGTCAGATCGTTGGCCAGAGCCGGATGCTGGTAGACGACGCTGACGCCGTGTTCGCGCATCTGTCGGGGGTTTGGCGCTCCGACATACTTACCCTCGTAATAGATCGCGCCGGCATCGGCATGCAGCACGCCTGCGGCAATGCCGATCAACGTCGACTTACCGGCGCCGTTCTCACCGACGATGGCATGAACCTCGCCGGGCACGATGAGGACGTCGACACCTTTGAGCGCCTGCACCGGGCCAAAGCTCTTGCGCAGACCGACAAGCGCCATCACCGGCACATGCACGGTGAACGGCGCCAGAGGCTTATCGACGACGTTATGCATAGCGCAGCCGCCGCGTTATTTCGGGCAGCGCAACGCCGCTCAGCACGATGACCGCATCAGCCAGATTTTCAGCCGAGCCGCCGAAGCCGAGCGCCGTCACCAACTGGGCAAGGTAGGTCAGGAAAAATGCGCCAATGATCGTGGCGACGACACTGCCCTTGGTGACACCGCCCAGCGGGTTACCGCCGACCACGACCGCCGCGATAGTGCCAAGCAGATAAGGAAGCCCGCATAAGACCGTCGGCGAGACCAGATATCCCGACAGCATGACCGCCGCGATGGCATACATGAGGCCGGCAGTCGCGTAAGTGAGGACGCTGTAGATTTTTAGCGGCACACCCACGGCATGAGCGGCCGGTGGATTGACACTCACGGCAATGAACCGGCGCCCGATCGTGGTGAACGTGAGGACAAAGACTGTGGCTCCGGCCACCAGCAGCAGCACCCAGACCGTCGTCGGTACGTACAAAAATCGGCCAACGAAAAAGTTGACCATCATCATCGGCGATTGAACCGAGGCGCCGGTCGAGACGAAATAGGTCAGGCCAAACAGAATGGCGTTGACGCCGATGGTGGTTACAAGCGGCGGCACCTGCAAAAACGTGACGATAAGCCCGGTGATCGCCCCAATCGCGGCGCCGACGGCGAGCCCCATCGCAACATAAAACAGGACCACGCCGAGATCGGTGCTGCCGTCGGGTAATTTGGTGACAACCACGGCGCAAAACGACATGATGCCGGCGGTCGAGAGATCGAGACCGCGCTGTTGAATCACCAGATGCTGGCCGATCGAAGCCACGGCAAGAATGGTGAAATACGGCAGGGTCGAAAGAATCGCCGCCGAATTGACCGTACTCGGCGCCGCGATGCCGCCGATCAACACCAGAAGCGCCGTGGCGATGAAGGCCTTTGCCGCCAGCGGCTCGGTCAATTGCCTGCTGGGCCATGGCACCCGCAGAACGATCGTCCGATACTCAAGCCATGTGGTCATTCCCGCCCCACTCGAACGCGGTATGGCAGCCCGCCGCCGGTCCCGCGCCACTCTTGCCGCGCCTCGCCGAACGTCCGCCGGCGTTTGCCTCGCTCAACCTTTGCCGAAGCCCGCCCGCGCGGCGGAGAGAAATATGCAGTAGCGAAACCTGGGGCATCAAACAACAGCGCGCTGCACGCAAACGCGCGCTAGCGCGAAAAAGATCGCCCGGGCCCCATCGGGGACCGGGCGATCAGTGAGCAACGATGGATCGGACTACTTGCCGCCCAGAGCCTTGATTTGCTGCTCTTTCGAAAGCATCGCCGACGGGATTGAATCCATCGGCATCGACTTGTCGCACTTGATCGCGAGCTTCGCATCCTTCGAGGTATTGTCCTCGGTGAAGGGAAGCGTGATCAAGCTGGGTTCCGGCTCGTCGATGCCCTCAGCCGCGGCCACGGCCTTGCGAAGGGCCAGACGCACCATCCAGGTGTGCGCGTCCATACTCGCCATCTTGAACTTCGGATTGTCGGCGGCGAGGCAGCTCAGGTCCATCAGCGACTGACCGACGTAAGCCGGCACCGGCTTGCCTGCCGCAAGGAAGGCGCGGATCGGACCGGTGGTCTCGCTGTAGATGCCGTCGATCTCGGGATATTTGGCGATCAGCGCCGCGGTCTTCTGTTGCGCCATGGCCGGATCCCAGTTCGTCGGCACCGGTTCTGCTTCAAGCACCTTAATGCCCGGATACTTGGCAAAGGTCGGCTTCCAGCCAACGACTTGCGCCGCGGTCATGGGATTGCCCGGCGTGCCGCCGAACATGATCACGGTGCCCTTGCCGTTGAGCGTCTTGGCCAACCAGTCGGCGAATTGCTCACCGACCTGGCTCTGGCTTTCGGTGACGCGATCGACGTAGTCCTTGCCGGCGACGCCGGGGAAACCATCGCCGACGGAGTACGGCACCACGGCAATGCCCGCCGCGGTTGCTTCGCGTGTCGCCTTCAAAATGGCCGGGCCGGTGTCGAGGAAGGCGACGATAACGTCGAACTTCTGTGCGATCAGACCTTCGATGTCGGCAATCTGCTTCTCGGGCTTGAACTCACCGTCAGTGTAACGGGTCTCAGTGATGTTCGGGCACTTCGAGGCTTCATTCTCGAACTCGGCCCGGGTGATGTGACGCCAGTAGTTGCCGCCCCAACCGTCTGAGAGCGCGACTTTGATCTTCTTGGTGCCGCAGAATTTGCTGATTGGCAAAAAGTCGGCGACCGTGCCTTTCTTGTCCGGATAGAGTTTGACTTTAGTGATATCGGCGGCGTGGCCGGATGAAGTCATCGCAATTGCGAGACCCAATGCCGCAACGCCGGCACTTATAGCGCGTGGTGACAACATAAGCTCCTCCCCTGGCTCATCTGTTTTGAGTGGTCCGACCGAACGAATCGCCGCGGCAACGCCGAGGCCGTTTACGTTCGTGTCAGCCGAAATTCCCAGATGACCTTTGTGCGAAGAAACAATACTCTGCTTTTGCAACCGGTGCCAAGCGTCGCAACGCGATTTTCAGCTAAACCATTAGTACAAATAATCGGCAGGTGCGGTCGTGGGACAGGGCCCTTGAACGCGTGGGCTTCGCCCACCGGACCAGCCGCGCTCATTCACCATACCGAGCCTCGATCACCTGCAACAAATAAAGAAGTTGCTGCCGACACAAATGCCTACCCGGAACCATTGTCTTGCGCGTCGCGGTCGCGGGCTGGCATAATCCAAAACACAGCTTCAGCGGCAAATTCTTGCCGGTCAAATTAACGAGAGCGATTGGAGGAAACGATGAAGAAGAGCGTCGATTACATCCTGACTACGCATACCGGCAGCTTGCCCCGCGGCAAGGACCTCAATGACGCGTTGATCGCGGACGAGGCCGGCGAAAAGGTCGATCAGGCCAAGCTGACCGATATGATCGAAAAACGTGTCGCTCACGTCATGGAGAAGGAGCGCTGGGCCGGTGTCGACGTCGCCAACGATGGCGAGCAGGGCCGCGTCGGGTTTCAGACCTACGTACCCAAGCGGATGTCCGGATTTGGCGGCGAATCCAAGCGCCCTTTCGGCCAGGAATGGATACAGTTGCCGTTGTTCACGGAAAAATTCATGGCGCGCATCCCCAAAACCGGAAAGGTTTTTGGGTGCCCCGAATGTGTCGGCGAGCTCAAATATAACGACAAGGAAGCCATCAAGAAGGAACTGGCTCGCGTGAAGCGGCATGCCGAGGCGATCAAACCGCCATTCCCGGAAATCTTTTTTGCCGAGCCGTCGCCGGGCATTATCGCCACGACAATGCTCAATGCGCACTACTCGACCTACGAGGCCTACCTCGACGCCATCGCGCGCGAGATGCACTATGAATATAAATCTGTGGTCGACGCCGGATATGTCCTCCAGATCGACGCACCCGATCTGGCGATGGAACGGGTTCTTCTGTTCCAGGACAAGTCAGATGCGGAATACGTCAAGATCGTCGAGACCCATATCGCCACGCTGAACAAGGCTCTCGAGGGAATTCCACGCGATCGCGTGCGGCTGCACGTTTGCTGGGGCAATTGGGAAGGGCCGCACATTTTCGACATCGGCCTCGAACCGCTGTTGCAAGCGTTCTACAAGGCCAATGTTGGTGCGCTCGGCATCGAGTTCGCCAATGCCCGCCGCTCGCACGAATATGCGGCGTTGAAAAAACACAAATTCCCCGACAACATGATCCTGATCCCGGGCGTGATCGACTCGAAAATCAACCTGGTCGAGCACCCCGAAGTTGTGGCGCAGCGCATCGAGTTGGCTGTGGCGGCGATCGGCGATCGCGAACGAGTCATCGCCGGCGTCGACTGCGGCTTCGGCACCTTCGCGGGCTGGGAATGGGTTGCCGAAGACGTGGTGTGGCTGAAGCTCAAGACGCTCCGCGAGGGCGCAGACATCGCCTCCAAGCGTCTGTGGGGCAAAAAAGCGGCCGCCTAGTCTGGCGCGTCACGTCCGCTTGCCCACTAAGCCCGCTTGCGAATGATCGGGAGGCCGTTAGCCTCCCGATCATGACAACAAGGTCACAGCCGACATCGCCGCGCGCCTGGCAGCGCATGCTCTCAGGACGGCGGCTCGATCTGCTTGATCCGTCAGCGCTCGACATCGAGATTGAGGACATCGCGCACGGCCTTGCGCGCGTGGCGCGCTGGAACGGACAGACCAGCGGGCCCTATATCTTTTCGGTCGCACAGCACTGCCTGCTGGTGGAAACGCTGGCGCGGGCGCGCGTGCCGCGGCTCGACCGAACCCGGCGGCTTGCCGTGCTGCTGCACGACGCTCCCGAATACGTAATCGGCGATATGATCTCGCCGTTCAAGGCGATCATTGGCGGCGATTACAAAGCGGTCGAACGGCGCCTGCTCGCCGCAATCCACCGGCGTTTCGGGCTGCCGGTAAACTCCGCACCTGAGCTTGAAGCACTCACCAAAACTGCCGACCGCGCTGCGGCATATCTGGAAGCGACGCGGCTGGCCGGCTTCGATGCCAAGGAAGCGCGGCGGTTCTTCGGCCGCGAGCCCAAGATCACGGCCGCGATCGAGCGCGATTATCTAAAACCCTGGCCGGCAGAGACGGCGCAGGCACGCTATCTGGAGCGCTTCAATAAACTGCTCGTCAAAGGTGATTAGCTACCGCCGCGCATGAATCAAAAGTGAGTTTGTGCCTTTCACTTATCTCAGCCGTCTCATAGACTCGCGATGAAGAAGGCGGCGCCGCTTCGATGTTTGACTTGATAGTCATTGTGGTGATTGCGGCGCTGGCCTTTCCGGTCCTCGCGATCATCGCGTTAATCAAAACGATCGGTCTCAGCGATCTCGTCCGGCGTCTGGAACGCAGAGTGGCGACGCTGGAGCAACAGCTGGCGCTTTTTGGCAGCGTGCCACGATATGATGAGGGTGTTCAATCTGCGTCACCAACCGCTGCGCCGGTCGAGTCGCCGCCGCCCCCTCCACCCACATCGCAAGTACCGCCTTCGATTCCGGCGGAAGCTTCGGCCGCGCCGATTCCATCAGTCCCCCCCGCCCCTCAGTCTCCGCCGGTCGCGTCATCATCACCGCCAAGGCCGATTGGGTTTGAGGAACGCTTCGGCACCCGATGGGTCGTGTGGGTCGGCGGTCTGGCGCTTGCGCTCGGCGGCATTTTTTTGGTGCGCTACACCATCCAGCAAGGGCTGATCGGTCCCGGCGTCCGCGTTGCACTGGGCGGACTGCTTGCGCTCGCTCTTGTCGCTGTCGGCGAATGGGCGCGGCGCGGCGAAAAACTGACCGGACTTCCCGGTTTATCGTCGGCGAACATTCCAAGCATCCTCACCGCTGCCGGCACGACCGTGGCCTATGCCACGGTTTACGCCGCCTACGGGTTGTACGGATTTCTGCCGCCCGCCGTCGCTTTCGTTTTGCTCGGCGTGGTGGCGCTCCTGACTTTGGCGGCCGCGTTGCTTCACGGGCCGGCGCTTGCCGGTCTTGGCGTGCTGGGCGCCTTCGCGGCACCGATATTGGTCGCTTCCACCGAGCCGGATTATTGGGCTCTCTATGTTTATATCGCGGTCGTAACTGCAGCTTCGTTTGCACTGGCGCGCGTGCGGCTGTGGGAGTGGCTCGCGATTGCGGCGATCGTGCTTGGCGCACTGTGGACGGTGCCCGGAGCCGACGCCTACCCAGTCACGTCGCTTGGAGCGCACGTATTTAATGCGATCGCAGGTTTTGCGCTGGCGGCAACGCTCCTTGTGTGCGGCTTCATGTACGGGCCGCGGGCGACGCCCGGTGAGGTCGATCGCCTCTCGACACTCGCGCTTTCACTGTATCTTCTGGTCGCAACGCTTCTTGTGCTGGTGAGCCGGCACGATGCGCTCGCACTGACTGTCTTCGTCATTCTCACCGCAGCGACTGTCGCCATCGCATGGCGCACGGAGGCAGCAACTCTCGCGGTGCCAGTCGCTGCCGTGCTCGCCGCGGCGATGATGGCCGATTGGTCTGTCCACCTGGTCGTCGACGCATTGATCGCGCCGGCCGGTCCTGCCGCGCCGACGACGCCAGAGCCCGAGAGCTATGACTACGGCGCGCATCTTTTCCTTGCCGTTGTCTGGGCGGCGATATTCGGCATCCCGGGATTTTTGGCGCAGGGACGTTCGACCAGGCCCTTGGTACCGATCCTGTGGAGCGCATCCGCCGTCTTCGCCCCGATAGCGATGCTCGTTGCACTCTACTACCGCATTGCAGGGTTCGACCAATCAGTGCCTTTCGCAGGGTTCGCACTGCTTTTGGCCGCGATCTATGCAGTCGCGACTGAAACGTTGGTGCGACGTCAGCCGCGACCCGGCCTCGCCGCATCGAGTGCGATCTTTGCGACCGGCGCGCTCGCGGCGCTCGCGCTCGCGTTCACATTCGCTTTCGAAAAGGGTTGGCTTACGGTCGGACTTGCATTGATGGTGCCGGGCGCCGCCTGGATCGCCGAGAAGCGGCCGCTGCCGTGGCTCCGCTGGCTTGCAGCAATCATGGTCGCTGCCGTGCTGGCGCGCATCGCCTATGAACCACGCATAGTCGGTGACGACATCGGCACGACGCCGATCTTCAACTGGCTCCTGTACGGCTATGGCGTTCCGGCGCTTTCATTCTGGGTCGCGGGGTGGCTGCTGCGCCGGCGCGCTGACGACCTTCCGGCCCGCATGGTCGATTCCGGCGCAATTTTGTTCACAGTGCTGCTCGTGATTTTCGAAATCCGCCATTACATCACCGGCGGCGATATCTACCAGCCGGTCAGCGACATCGCCGAAGCGGCGATCGATGTAAATGCCGGGCTGGGGTTGACCATCGGCCTTGAGCGCATTCGGGGGCGAACCGGCAGCGTCGTGCATAACATCGGAGCGATGCTGATTGCGGCGTTGACGCTGTGCGGCATCGTATTTGAGTTGGCGATTGTCGCCGGCCCGCGCTTCTACAATGAGCCGGTCGACGGCGTGTTCTTCAACATGATCCTGCTCGGTTATGGCTTGCCGGCAGTACTCGCTATTGCACTCGCGTTGATTGCCCGCACCACGCGGCCCCTGCCCTATCGCATCGTCGCCGCGATCACTGCGGTGACGCTCGCGCTGTTTTATCTGACGTTCGAAGTGCGGCGGCTGTTTCAAGGCCCGCATATCGACGGCCCCACAAGCGACGCTGAGCAATACGCCTATTCGAGCACCTGGCTCGTCTTTGGCATTATTCTGTTTGCAATCGGCTTTGTGCTTCGCTCGCAGCCGGCACGGCTTCTCGCGCTCGGCGTGATGGCATTGACCGTGGCGAAGGTATTTGTCATCGACACCGCGAGTATCGGTGGCATTTATCGCGCGCTGTCGGCGATAGGATTGGGCGTCGTCCTTCTCGCCATCGGCTGGATCTATCAGCGGCTGCTTTATCCGCGGATTCCGGCAACGAGCCCGGCGGCGGTTCCGGAGTAACGTGTCACACTTGTGCCGTCCGGCGGACCTATACGACAATCCCTGATCTGATACCGCATGCCGAAACCACGTCCAACGAAGCCGTCGATGATTTACGTCTGCCCGCTTTCACTGCTGCATAAGACAGTCGAGGACACCGGCGCCCAACATGTCGTGTCGCTGATCGGCGACGAGGTTGTCATCGAGCGGCCAAGTACGGTAGCGGAGGAAAATTACCTGCGCTTGCGGCTGCACGACATCAGCTCACCGCTCGACGGCTACATCATGCCGGATGAGGAGCATATCGCCGATCTGTTGAGGTTTGTGCATCGCTGGGATCGGCGCGCACCGATGGTCGTGCACTGCTATGCGGGCATCAGCCGCTCTACAGCGAGCGCCTATGCCGGCGTTTGCGCCCTCAATCCACGCCGCAGCGAGGAGAGCATTGCGCTCGCGCTCCGCCGCGCGTCACCAACCGCCACGCCGAACATTCGCATTGTGTCGCTTGCCGACCGCCTGCTGGGCCGCGACGGCCGCATGGTTGCAGCGATTGAAATGATCGGCCGCGGAGTTATGGCGACCGAAGCGACCCCATTCAGGCTCGAACTGGAATAATCCGCCGCTATTCTTCGATTGCCGGGCGCAATGTCGCGATCGGCAAAGATCGTGGCGACGCCGAGGCCCGGGTTATGACCTGAGCGCGCGGATTGTGCTGGCGGAAGTCGCAATAGGCAAAGCTCAGACCGGATATTGAACCGCGGAAGCTGCGGTAGTCGATCTTTTGGACGTTGAAACACGGCTCGATCGGCAGGCCGGAAAGGCGTGCGCACATCGAGCCGCCCTCGACCCTGAGCGTGCCGGCGGGCAACGAAGCGAAGCGGGTTTCGCCCCGGCCGCTGATGCGGATCGTGCCGACGACGGAACCGTCGGAAAAAATACGGCCCATCCCCGAGGTGCCGTCAAAGCAAGTGTAAGCGAACAGCTTGCCGACGACGAACATCCTGGCTTGCTCGGGTCCGAGTTCCTCGGCCAGCGCCGGGGCGGCTCCCAAAACGCAAGCGCAAACGGCGGCAACGCGCAGCAACATGTACAACTCCACTTTGAACTTGAGCCCTACGTTAACAACATTTCTTAACCGACCCCTTACCATAGCGCCCCCGCCGGCCGGCGAAAATATTCTGCATCGTTTATCGAATTTTTACCACAATGCGCCCGCGCACGTCACCGGCCAGAATTCGTGCTCCGGCATCAATCACCTCGCCGAGCCCAATTTCCGAGGTCATCGCCTTAATCTTTCCCCGGTCGAGGTCGGTCTCCAGGCGGCCCCAGGCCGCTTGTCGCAGCGGCAGCGGACACATGACTGAATCGATGCCAAGGAGCGATACGCCGCGCAGAATGAAAGGGGCCACCGTCGTCGGCAGATCCATACCGCCAGCGAGGCCACAAGCGGCGACCGCTCCGCCGTAGCGCGTCATCGACAGCACGTTGGCGAGCGTCGTCGAGCCGACCGCATCGATTCCGCCGGCCCAGCGTTCCTTGCCGAGCGCCCGCGGAGCGCCGGTCAATTCCTTGCGCTCAATGATCTCGGCAGCGCCGAGGCCTTTGAGATAGTCGGCTTCCGTCGTCCGTCCGGTCGAGGCGATGACCGTGTAGCCAAGCTTCGACAGCAGAGCGACCGCGACCGAACCGACACCACCTGCCGCGCCGGTCACGACGACCGGCCCGCGTCCAGGCGTAATGCCGGCGCGCTCCAGCGCCATCACCGAAAGCATCGCGGTGTAACCGGCAGTGCCGATCGCCATGGCGTCCCGCGCACTGATTTTGTCAGGCAAGCGCACCAGCCAGTCGCCTTTGACCCGCGCCTTTTCAGCAAACGCGCCAAGATGTGTCTCGCCCAGGCCCCAGCCGTTGAGGATGACCTTGTCGCCCGCCTTCCAGGCGGGATGTGAGGAAGTTTCGACCGTGCCGGCGAAATCGATGCCCGCGATCATCGGGAAGCGGCGCACGACCGGCGACTTGCCGGTAAGCGCAAGTCCGTCTTTGTAGTTCAACGTCGACCATTCCACGGCAACAGTGACGTCGCCATCCATCAGGTCTTTTTCATCGAAATCAGTTAGCCGGACCGTCTGGCCGCCTTCCGCCTTGTCGATGACGATTGCCTTGAATGCCGCCATGCTTTGCGCCCCTCGTTTTCTTGAGCCAGCTGAAGGATGCGCGGATCGCCGCGGCACGGCAAGCCGCACGGCCTTCAAAGCATGACGTCAGGGTTTCGGTGCGGAGGCGGCTTCAGGTTTGGATTCGATGGCGCTTCTGGATTTCGGCTCGATGGTGCCGGTCGACTTTGGCACCGCAGCGACTTTGGATTTGCCATCAGCGCCGGTTGTCGATTTGGATTCGGCTGTGCCTTTGATTTTGGAGTTGGCGGCGCTTGTCGATTTGGATTCCGAACTGGCGGTCAACGATTTCGTTTCAGACGCATTCTTGGATTTTGTCTCGGCCGAAGCCGACGACCTGGCATCGCCAGCGCCTTTGGTTTTGGACTCGTTGCCGGTTGCGGATTTTGATACGGCGGCAACGGCCGTTTTGGTCTCGGCCGAGATGTCGCTCAAGGCGGGCATGTTGGAGCCGTCTCCCCACGCGCGCGGCCGGTAGAACGTGTGCACGCCGAACCGGTACAGTTTTGCCATCTCGCGGATCCAGAGCGGACGAACCCAGCGGGCATGATAGTGGGTGGCGTGGCCGACTTCCTTCAGCCAAATCTTTCCATCAAGTATGTCTCTCGCGATGCGATTGGCCCGCTGCCACATGCGTGGCTCGCTGCCATGGTTCAGGCGTCTGCCGGTGCATGCGAAGGTAAATTGGCACGCGAGGTAGTGACTGGCGTTCTGGAAAACCACGCCGCAAACGTCGTGCGGATAGCGGCCCGAGAACACCCGGTTCATCACCACCTGCGCGACCGCTTTCTGCCCTCGCAGCGCCTCGCCGCGCGACTCGAAATAGATGGCGTCGGCGAGACACTTCTCGGCGCGCGCCCGCGGTTTGCCCGTAAGGCCTAAACGTTCGGCCGGAGTCTTGAATGATTTGGTATGCACCTCGCCCGAATCGGCATTCGGGCGTGCTCCTTGTGCCAACGGCTCCTGGTAGCCCATCAGCATCAACGCAAATACGGCACACCCGCCGCTGAGCCAGAACGGCACAGCGGAAGCGCCCGTCAACCGGGTACGCAACGCCACAACAGTCTCCCTCGTGCCCACGCAACTGGAAGCGACGTTGAAGCCAGTCTAGCGCAAATACGTCGGCCGTAACAGAGCCGTGAAAGGTACGGTTAACCTTGCTGAGGCGTTAATCGGCAATCCGACAACGAGCGTTGGAAGCTGCGGACTTTAGAGCCTCGCGGTTTGCGTCCTTTTGGCGCGCGAGGCGGCTGCTTCCGGGGTTTTGGTTGCCGCTCCCGGCTGCTTCACCGGGCCCCAGATTGGAGCGTCCGAACCGTCGCCCCACGCCCGCGGGCGATAAAATGTATGGACGCCGAGCTTGTAGAGCTTTGCCATCTCGCTCACCCAGCTCGGGCGCACCCAGTAAGCGTGATAATGCGTCGCGTGGCCGACCTCGCTGAGCCAAATTTTGCCGTCGAGCACATCTTTGGCGATGCGCTTGGCTTGTTCCCACATGTCCGGCTCGTCGATGCGGCTTAAATCTTTGCCTTCGCAGGCGAAGGTGAACTGGCAGGCGAGATGCCGGCCGGCGTTCTGATAAACCACGCCGCAGACGTTGTCTGGATAGCGGCCGGAGAACACGCGGTTCAGCACCACCTGCGCAACCGCCATCTGCCCGCGCAACGGTTCGCCACGCGCTTCGAAATAGACCGCATCGGCGATGCACTTCTCGGCCTTCGCACGCGGCTTGCCAGAAAGACCGAGGCGCCCTGCCGGGCTGATGAACCCGCTCGCGTTGCCCTTGCCCGCCACGGTTTCACCGCCGGGGCCCGCGTCGCCTGGCGTGCCGAGAGCCGAGAGTTTGATCTCGGGGTCAACGGCGGGCGACATCGGAACGGGCGCTGTGCCCGGCTCCCATTGTTGCAGTCCGTCGCGTGAACCCAGCGCGGCGACGCCGAAATAGATTTGCGCGCTACTGTCGGCAGGATTGCTGTTAATCAAAGAAAGCGTAGTGACCCCAGGCGAATCGTTCTCGCTTGCGGTCGGTATTTCCGGCGGCGTGTCCGTTGCGGCGTTATCGTCGCCGGCATTTGCATCGCTCGCGTCATCGGAGACTGCCATAGCATTTGATTGAGCCGTGGTGGTTATCTCCTCGGCCTGTGACTGCAGGTGCGGACCCACGGCGGCCACCGTTCCATCTGATTGCGCCGGGGCGAGTTGTTCGGCGCTCTTTGGTCGCTTCGCCGTGATCGGGGACGGCGGGCTCACCACCGGCGGCGACTGCGGTGCGTTCACCGGCTGCAACGACGGCAAGGTCTCAGGTTCGTTCGGGCCTGGCGAACTTTGCGGCAAGGGCATGCGGTCGCCTTTGAGGCGACGATTGACGGTCGGATATTCGATTTCATGCGTGGGGCGCGCCATCAGCAGGTCATCGCCCCGCCAAACTTTCACATCGAACGCACGCGGGTCGAAATTGACCGGCTGAGCGCCGGTCGGCTCGGGCATTGCCGTGCCGATCGGACGCGAAAAGCTGAATGTCGCAGCGTGGATGGTGCCGAATGGAGAAGCGATCAGATGGTCACGCCAGCGCTGCGAAACACCCGGCTGGCGCGCAAAGAAGGCCGCAAGATCCTGGTAGCCGATCGAGGTCGGCATCAATGCGGCCAAAAATACGCTGAGCCAGAAGAGCCCGGAGAACGCATCCGCCGGCCGCCTACGCAACACTAACGCTACCATCACCCCTCGCGCACGCTCGACGAAGCGACGCTTCCCACTCTCAGCAAACGCTACCGCAGTGGCGCGAATGCGACACATCCGGATATTGTCGGGTTAACCTTGCAGACCCGTTAATCGCGATGAAATCAGTCGCGAACTGCCCTCGCCGCCTTGAAATTTCTTGCTGCCGCTTCCATCAACCCCGTCGTTTGTTGTTATTTGTTAACCAGACGGCAATTCCGATCCGCAATACTGCGTACAGTCGAACCCGCGAGACCATGTCCGAGACGCTCTTTTCTTTCCCGCCGGACTGGCAAACCGTCGGCCTCATCGCCGCACTGCTGTTACTGGCCGTCGCCGCCTTTGTTGGCCGGCGCTTGCGGGTCAAAATTCGCCGGCTGACCGACGCGTTGAATTACATGTCGCAGGGCCTGTGCATGTTCGATGCAGCCGGGCGCATCGTCGTATGCAATCAGCAATACCTGCGGATGTACCGGCTTTCGCCCGAAGTCGTGAAACCCGGCTGCACGCTGCTCGCGCTCATGGAACACCGCAAACAGACCGGCTTCCTGACCCGCGATCCCCAGCAATACGCCAATGAAATTTTGGACAGCGTTGCCGCGGGCAAGACCTCCAGGTGGATGATCGAAGCCAGCGACGGCCGCAAGGTGCATTCCATCAATGAGCCGATGCCCGGCGGCGGGTGGGTGTCGACCCACGAGGACATCACGGAACAATCGCGGCTGCAGCAGCAGAACGACTCGATGGCCGAGCAGCAAAAGCGCCGCGGCTTTATCGACGGGGTGATCGCCTCGTTCCGCAGCGAGATGGAAACACTGCTCAAGACTTTTGGCGATAGCGCGGCGGCGATGAAATCGACCGCCGTCATTCTTTCGTCCGGGGCCAATCATACTTCACTGTGTGCTGAAGGCGCCGTGGCGGCGTCGAACGAGGCAACAAAGGGCGTGAGTACAGCGGCGATTGCGACCGATGAGCTATCCAGCTCGATCGGCGAGATTGCCCGTCAGATCACGCAAACCAACAACGTCGTACATATGGCGGTCGAGGAAGCGCAAAGCACCAACGGCGAGATGACGACGCTTGCGGAAACCGCGCAGAAGATCGGCGATATCGTCAAGCTCATCCGGACCATCGCCGAGCAGACCAATCTGCTTGCGCTCAACGCCACGATCGAGGCTGCACGCGCGGGCGACGCCGGGCGCGGCTTTGCCGTCGTCGCCTCCGAAGTCAAATCGCTTGCCGTGCAAACCGCCAAAGCGACCGAGGCGATCGCCGGGCAAATCCTCGCCGTGCAGGGCTCGACCTCAAGCGCCGTCGAATCGATCCGCCGCATTACCCAGCGCATGCAGGAAATTCAGCACTATGCGTCGGGGGTTGCCGCTTCGATCGAGCAACAAAGCGCAGCCACCAGCAACATCTCGTCCAATGTGGCGAGCGCCGCTCACGCAACGCAGACAATGGCGCACATCCTCAACGATGTCGCCGGCGCCGCCACGCAGACACACACCTCCGCCGAGGTCGCGCTCGACAGCTCGGAAGCTGTGCAGGCTGCCGTCGCCGATCTTCGCCGGCACATCGAGGATTTCCTCGCCGGCGTGGCGGCGTAGCGCCGCTCAGCCTTCCGCGCGAACGACCTTCCCCAGAGCCGCTTGCGCCGCGGCCAATCGCGCGATCGGCACGCGAAACGGCGAGCAGGATACGTAGTCAAGCCCGATCTCGTGACAGAACTCGACCGATGCGGGATCGCCGCCATGTTCACCGCAAATGCCGAGCTTGAGCTTGGGCCGTACCTTGCGGCCGCGTTCACTCGCGATCCGAACCAGCTCGCCCACGCCTTCACGGTCGATCGACACAAATGGATCCGCCGGGAGGATTCCTTTTGACGTGTAGATGCCCAAAAAGCTTGCCGCATCATCGCGGCTGATACCGAAAGCGGTCTGGGTCAAATCGTTGGTGCCGAAGGAAAAGAATTCGGCGCTAACTGCGATCTCGCCGGCTTTGAGCGCCGCGCGCGGCAATTCGATCATGGTGCCGACCTGATATTTGACACGCGCCTTCGCTTCGCTCGCGACCGTCTCAGCCATCGCATCGATCCGCTCTTTGACCAGGTCGAGTTCGGCTTTGCTGGCGATCAACGGCACCATGATTTCCGGCGCCACTGTTGCCCCGGTTGAGCGGCCGGCCTCGATCGCGGCTTCGAAAATAGCGCGGGCCTGCATTTCGGCGATTTCCGGGTAGGCGATGGCAAGGCGACAACCGCGAAAGCCAAGCATCGGATTAAATTCGTGCAGTTCGCGCGCGCGGTCGGCAAGTTTCTTCGGATCGGCGCCCATCGCCGCCGCCACTTCCGCGATTTCCGCTTCGGTATGCGGCAGGAATTCATGCAGCGGCGGGTCGAGCAACCGGATGGTGACCGGCAGGCCACCCATGATCTTGAACAGCTCGACGAAATCGGCGCGCTGCATCGGCAACAGCTTGGCGAGCGCCACCCGCCGCGCCTTTTCGTCTTCGGCCAGGATCATCTCGCGCACGGCGCGGATGCGGTCCTCCTCGAAGAACATGTGCTCGGTGCGGCAAAGCCCGATGCCTTCGGCGCCGAATCTGATAGCGGCGCGCGCGTCCGCGGGCGTATCGGCGTTAGCGCGGACTTTCAGCTTGCGCGCCGCGTCAGCCCATTTCATCAGGATTCCGAACTCGCCGGCGAGTTCCGGCTCGCGCATCGGCACTTTTCCTAACAGGACCTGTCCGGTCGAGCCGTCGATGGTCAGCGTCTCGCCCTTCTTCAGTGTCGTGCCGCCGGCGCTCACGGTTTGCGCGCGGTAGTCGACACGAAGGCTGCCGGCGCCAGAGACACAGGGCTTGCCCATGCCGCGCGCGACCACCGCGGCGTGCGAGGTCATGCCGCCGCGGGTGGTCAAGATTCCTTCGGCGGCGTGCATGCCGTGGATGTCTTCGGGCGAGGTCTCGACGCGGACCAGAATGACTTTGTGCCCCTGGCTCTTGAGCAACTCGGCATCTTCGGACGAGAACACGATTTCGCCAGAGGCCGCGCCCGGCGAGGCCGGCAACCCGGTCGCGAGTATTCTCCGCTCGGCTGCGGGATCGATGGTCGGATGCAAGAGCTGGTCAAGCGCGGCCGGATCAATGCGCGTCACCGCCTCCTGCCGGCTGATCACTTTCTCCTGCGCCAACTCCACCGCGATGCGTAACGCCGCCTTGGCAGTGCGCTTGCCGCTTCGCGTCTGCAACATCCAGAGCTTGCCCTGCTCCACCGTGAATTCGAGGTCCTGCATGTCGCGATAGTGCTTTTCGAGCGCGGCCTGAATGCGCTTGAGCTCGGCAAAAGCCTGCGGCAGCGCTTTCTCCATCGAAGGCTTTTCCGAGCCCGCCTCTAGGCGTGCTGCCTCGGTGATTTCCTGCGGCGTACGGATGCCGGCGACCACGTCCTCGCCTTGCGCATTGATGAGGAATTCGCCGTAGAGTTTCCGCTCACCGGTCGAGGGATTACGCGTAAAGGCAACGCCGGTCGCCGAGCTCTCGCCCATGTTGCCAAACACCATGGCCTGGACATTGACCGCGGTGCCCCAGCTCTCCGGAATGCTGTGCAGGCGCCGGTAAGTGATTGCACGCTGGTTCATCCACGAGCCGAACACCGCACCGATGGCGCCCCACAATTGCGCGTGCGGGTCCTGCGGAAACGGCTTGCCGGTCTCCTGCTCAACGCGCTGTTTGAACAAAGCGGCAAGTTGCTCCCAGTCGGCCGCTTCGAGATCGGTGTCGAGCGTGTAACCGTTGCGGTCTTTGTGCTCGTCTAGAATTTCCTCGAAGTGATGATGCGGGATGCCAAGCACCACATCGGCGTACATGGTGATAAAGCGCCGGTAGCTGTCATAGGCGAAGCGCCGGTCGCCCGATTTCTCCGCCAGCGCCGCGACCGTCGTGTCGTTGAGGCCGAGATTGAGTACCGTATCCATCATGCCCGGCATCGACGCGCGCGCGCCGGAGCGCACGGACACGAGCAGCGGATTTTCACCATCGCCGAATTTTTTGCCGGTGATGCGGCCGATCTCGGCGAGCGCCGCTTCGACCTGCGGCGGCAAATCCTTCGGATAGTTTTTGCCGTTGGCGTAGAAGTGCGTGCAGAGTTCGGTGGTGATGGTGAACCCGGGCGGCACCGGCAGGCCGAGATGCGCCATTTCGGCGAGCCCCGCGCCCTTGCCGCCGAGAAGATTGCGCAGGGCGGCGCGGCCGGCCGCTTTGCCGCCGCCGAAGGCATAGACCCATTTCCGCTTTTTACCCGTCGCGGCGGTTTTGGCAGCCGCAGATTTGGCAGCCGCGCGCGGCTTCGATTTCTTGACCGCCTGGCGGCTTCCTTTGGAACGCGATTTGGCCATGGATACTCGTTCGCTTAAGCGCATTGCATCCTTAGTGCAAACGCCGGCGCGCAACGCAACGCCGGCCAACGCGAAGCATCAGTGGAAGTTGATCCAGTGATGGACGCCGTTGAGCTCCACTACGCCGACGAAGATGAGATAGATCGCGACGATGTAGCTCAGCAGACGCGGCACCAGGAGAATGAGTATCCCGGCAATGATGGCGACAAGCGGAGTGAGATGGGCAGCGGTAATGACCATTGGTTTTCCTTGAGGTTGAAGGGGACGCAGGTGTTGAAAACGTGGCTGGCGCAAAAGCCGGCAATACCCGGCTGACTTAAGAACGCTTCAGGAGGCGTTCGGTTCTAGCAGGATTTGCGAAATTGGGAACCGCTTACGGGTCATTCCAGGCTGCGCCAAGCGAGGAGCCCCACACGCTCGTATTGTGCCCTCGCCCCTTGCGGGAGAGGGCAGCGCAAGAGTCCCAGCGGGCACCGTTGGGTGAGGGGTTGCGGCCCGCCCCCTCAGCCGCTTTTGCTGCTGCACCGCCTGAGTCGCCCTCTCCCGCAAGGGGCGAGGGCGCAGCGACGAATGCTGCTATCCCTCAATTCGGGAGAAATCGGCCACCGCGCGCGTCGCTTCGCGGATTTCGTTGAGGAGCTTTAGCCGGTTCTCGCGGAGCGGCTTGTCGTCGACGTTGACCGTGACTTTGTCGAAGAAGGCGTCGACATACGGCCTGAGTCTCGCCAAGTGGCTCATGGCACCTTCAAAATCTTCATTTTCGATCGCTCGTGTCGCTCCCAACTTGGCGCGCTCGATCTCAAACGCAAGCTTCTCCTCTTCGGCTTGTTTGTAAAGCTCTCGGTTTGGTGCACCCGCATACGTCGTGCCGTCCTTCTTCTCCTCGATACGGATGATATTGGTTGCGCGCTTGTAGCCGGCGAGCAGGTTCTTGCCATCTTCGGTGTCGAGAAATTTGCCTAGTGCCTCGACACGACGAATGATGAGAAGCAAATCGTCCTTGCCTTCGAGCGCGAATACCGCATCGACAAGATCGTGCCGTGCGCCCTGCTCGCGGAGTTGGACTTTCAATCGGTCGATGAAAAACGACAGTAGGTCATTCGCGAGGGCCGTCACATGAGCCGCGCTGTATTCCTCGACCTTTTCGGCAATTTTTTCTTCGGTAATGGGCCTAGCTAGTGCCACCATGCGATGTCCAAATTCAAAGTTGCCGATAGTGGCAATAATTTTCACAGCGTTTCCGGCGGGTTCTACGCCTGCCTTGAATACGAAAATCCGGCGCAAAGCACCTGCAAAAATCTTGCTTAGCTCAAGCCTAACGCCGGTCTGAATAATGCGAATAATCCCCAGCGCGGCTCTTCTGAGAGCGAAAGGATCCTTCGACCCTGTCGGCTTTTCAACGATCGCCCAAAAACCAATGAGAGTTTCGAGTTTCTCAGCTACTGCGGTGGTCGCTGAAACTGGATCGATGGGCGCTAGATCATCTGGCCCTTTCGGCTTGTAATGATCCTCGATGGCGTGAGCGACAGCTTCGTCCTCGCCCTGTTCCTCGGCGTAGTATTTTCCCATCGTGCCTTGCAGCTCGGGAAACTCCCCGACAATTTCTGTGAGCAAATCGGCCTTGCAAAGCCGCGCTGCCCGCATCGCCTTCGTGACATCGGCACGAAAAAATAGAGCAAGCTCAGCCGCGAGCAATTCGATACGCCGTATGCGCTCCCACTGCGTACCAAGTTTCTCGTGGAAAACGATGTTCTTGAATTTCGGCAAGCGATCTTCAAGTCTGGTCTTCAGATCGGTCTCGTAAAAGAACTTCGCATCCGACAGCCGGGCGCGGATGACGCGCTCGTTGCCGGCGACAATGGCCTTGCCGCCGTCCTCGGCCTCGATGTTGGAGACGAGAATGAACTTGTTGACGAGCTTCGCGTGGGCCGCATCGCGCAGCACGAAGCATTTCTGATTGTTGCGAATGGTGGCGCGGATGACTTCCTCTGGTATTCGCAAAAACCCTTCATCGAAGGCGCCCATCAAGACTACCGGCCATTCGACGAGCCCAGCCACCTCGGCCAACAGGCCTTCGTCCTCGATCAGCTCAAGTCCCTGCGCAAACGCAAGCTGCTTCGCCTCGGTAAGAATAATGTCGCGCCGCCGCTCGGCGTCGAGCACCACCTTGGCCCTGTCGAGTTTCTGCTGATAGTCGGCAAGCCGGCGCACGGTGAACGGCTCAGGCGCAAGAAAGCGATGACCGCGCGTCTCGTTACCCGCGGTGATGCCGCCAACGGAGAATGGCACAACGTCCGGGTCTTCGGTCTCCGGGCCAAAGGTCGCCACGATCGAGTGCAGCGGCCGGACCCAGGTGAGCGCGCCGGGCTCTTTCGACTGAACGCCCCAGCGCATGGATTTCGGCCAGGGAAATTTTTCGATGACCTCCGGCAAGATTTCGCCAATCACCTCGATTGCGCCACGGCCCGGCTTCTCGATCACGGCAACATAAAAGTCGCCTTTCTTGTCCGGCTGAACCTTCGCTTCGCCAATCGATTTCAAACCGGCGGCTTTCAGAAAGCCGGCGATGGCGCCCTCCGGAGCGCCAACGCGCGGGCCTTTCTTCTCTTCGCGCACATCCTTCTGACGCACCGGTACGCCGTGCACGGACAGCGCCAGCCGCCGCGGTGTCACGAACGCCCTGGCGCCTTCATAGACCAGTCCCGCATCGACCAGCCGATCGGTCACAAGCTTGCGCAAATCCTCCGCCGCCCGCGCCTGCATGCGCGCGGGAATTTCCTCGGAGAACAGCTCGAGCAGAAGGTCGGGCATTGTTGGCGGCGCCGCGTTCAAAAATGGAGAGGCCGGGTTTATTCGATGTGGTCAATCGTGTCATTCTCCAATTGACTACGATGTATTCACGTAATACATGTAGATATAATAGACGATGCACTAGGATCAATGAAATGCGGGCAACAATGGTCACATCCTTTGCCGAAGCTGCTGAAAACATTGCGAAGTATCAAGAAGCGATTTGCCAAAACGCTGAAATGCGCAGGCGTGTCGGAATGGTCTGGTCTTGGTATGCCGCACGGGATGAACGCTCGGATAGCTGGAGGTTCGCTCCGAGCAAGTTCATCGGCTACCGCGATCCCAGTGCCAAGCGTTACTTGGCGGAATCAGGAATGGAAGGAGACTTCGACGGTCGCATCACCGAGCGCATTCTCTCGGAATGGTTCGAGACTCCTGATAAGAATTCTAAACTCGAACGTAAACTTGCCGATGACTTGCGCACATTTCTTGCCGAATTTGGCAAGGCTCCCGGCGCGCGCGCGCGCATCAGTGTGCCGAAGGACCAAAATCCGGCCACGACGCGTAAGTCCGTCCCCGTCAACGAGGCGAGACTCCTAAGCCGGATCACGTCCGACCCGGGTATTTGCGGCGGGCGGCCATGCATCAAAGGCACCCGCATGCGCGTAGCCGATATTGTCGAAGCGCTTGCGCATGGGGCGAGCCAAAAAGACTTGCTGGCGGATTTTGACTATCTCACCGCAGACGACATTGCGGCAGCCCTGCTCTATGCCGCTCACGCCACAGACCACCGGGTTGTACGTACGGCCTGATGGTGCGCTTCCTCGTCGACGCGCAACTGCCACCTGATCTCGCGCGCCGACTGGCGGCGTACGGCTTCCCGGCCGAACACGTCAATCGCGTCGGCCTCGGAGTAGCCACCGATGCCGCCATCTGGCGCCACGCCGCCCGCACCAAAGCGGCGTTGCTCACCAAAGATGAAGACTTTGTCATCCTCGCCCGTAACGAACCAAACGGCCCGCAAGTCGTGTGGATTCGCGTGGGCAATATCAGCAACGACGCCTTATGGCGCGTGATCAATCCGCAGTTAGACGAAATCATTCAAGCACTAAATGCTGGCGAGAGAATTGTCGAGGTTCTCTGAACCCTCGCCCCGCTACACGGTCAGCGTCTTGTGGGTGCCGTCGCACATCGGTTTCTTCGAGGACCGCTTGCAGGCGCAGAACCAGGCGTCGCCGGCGGCCTCGGGCTTATACTCAACGGGGGTGAAAGCGGTGACTTTGTGCGAGCCGTCGCAGAACGGCTGCTTCTTGGAGAGGCCGCACGCGCACCACCAATAGCTCTTTCCGGCTTCGACCTTGACAGGGATCGGTTGCCGTCCGCCGATTGCAGGCATCTCGCTCATTTGGTCCTACCTCCGCCTGCTGTTGCCAGCCACGCCTCGCCGCAGGCTTTGGCGAGTTCGCGCACCCGCAGGATATAGCTCTGACGCTCGGTTACTGAAATCACGCCGCGTGCATCAAGCAAATTGAACACATGGCTCGCCTTGATGCATTGATCGTAGGCCGGCAACGCCATCAGATGACGGCCGCGATTGGTGCGGTCCTTGTCTGAATCGTTGCCATCGCCCTGCCATCCCGCTTCCAGATATTTCTTACAAGCCGATTCCGCCATGCGAAACTGCTCGAACAGCATGTCAGTGTCGGCGAATTCGAAATTGTGGCGCGAATATTCCTGCTCGGCTTGCAGGAAAACATCGCCGTACGTAACCTTCTGGGCGCCCTCGCGGCCATTGAAGTTGAGCGCGAAAACATTGTCCACGCCCTGCACGTACATGGCGAGCCGCTCCAGCCCATAGGTGAGTTCGCCGGAAACCGGCGCGCACTCAAAGCCGGCGACCTGCTGAAAGTACGTGAACTGCGAAACCTCCATGCCGTCGCACCAGCACTCCCAGCCAAGCCCCCACGCGCCGAGCGTCGGACTTTCCCAGTCGTCCTCGACGAAGCGAATGTCGTGGAGCTTCGGATCGATGCCGATGGCGTAGAGCGATTTGAGATAAAGGTCCTGCAAATCGTCGGGCGACGGCTTAAGGATCACCTGCATCTGATAGTAGTGCTGCAGCCGGTTGGGATTTTCGCCATAGCGGCCGTCCTTTGGCCGGCGCGAGGGCTGCACATAGGCCGCATTCCATGAATTCGGGCCGAGCGCGCGCAAAGTTGTCGCCGGATGAAAGGTGCCGGCCCCGACTTCCATGTCGTAAGGCTGCAGGATGACGCAGCCCCAATCCGCCCAATAGCGCTGCAGCGCCAGGATCAACCCCTGAAATGAGCGTTCGGGACGCATGTACGGCGGCAAATCATCGTTCATGCGACGTTGTTGGTGGAACGCCTCTTTGCGGTCAAGTCCCGCGCCTTGGTGAACCGCTGATGACGTTCCGTGACCCGCTCATTATGCTCGTGCTGCCGCGATTATTGGAGATCCAGCCAATATGCACCGAATTGAGCCGCGGCAAACGCGCCGCGAGCAGACCGATCCCGTGCGCCCCAAAGTCAAGCTGAGGCTCGGTGGATGCGCGTCCGTCGTGATTTCCCGATCCGGCCGTCTCTGCATCGCAAGTCTGTGCGCTTCGGCCGCCATCCTGTTGACCATACTGTGGTTGACCGGCGGGCTTTCAGGGGCCGCGGCACCGGACACCGCGAGCTACTTCACACCGCTCCAAGCCGAAAATCCGTGGGGCGAGATGCGACATCCTCTCTACGGCTTGCTCTCGAGTTGGGCCGGCGGCACCGCCAGCGAGCCCGGCCATACAGTATTGATTCAGGCGATCCTGCACGCGGTTGCGGCGCTCGTGCTTTACGCCGGTGCGCGGGCGGGAGGCATTGGCAGCATCGGCGCTTTGTGCCTCGCACTCGCAGCCCTGTTCTCCCAGTCAAGCTTCTATCACGTGGGCCTGCTCCTGCCCGAAGCGCCGGCGATTACTGCGTTGATTGTTGCCTTCGCGGGCGTGCTAGTGGCCGCGAATTCGGCTTTCGCCTACCGCGTATTGGTGCTGCCGATCGCGTTGGCGACAGCACTTGCCTATCTTTTGCGGCCGAGCTTCCTGCCGGCAATCTTCATTGTGCCCGCTCTATGGTACGGGCTGGCGCGCCGCAACGGACAGGGACGCCGCACTGTCCGCACCGGCGTTTTGCTTTGTCTTATCGCCGCGCCCTTTCTCATCCAGTCGGCTTATCGTTGGCGAACCGTCGGCGACTTCAACGTGGTTTCCTTCGGCGGGTTCGCCATGTCGGCACCGGCGGGGTTCATGCTGTCGCCGGAAATCGTCGCCGAGCTTCCCGAAAATGTGCGACCGACCGCGCAAGCAATTCTGGCCGCGCGGGAAGCAGCGGAGGCCGCGGGACGCGTCGCGCGGACGCCGCTCAATTCCGCCGGCGAGCGTTCGTTTGTTTCGGCCGCGCTGGGCTATTTCGACATCTATGCGCGCGCGCATGACGACATGCTGTGGGGCGTCATCGTCAAACAACGCGCATCTGGCGAGAGCTGGATTGCTTTCAACCAGCGCCTCACCAGCTTTTCCATTGCGACCTTTAAGGCGGCGCCGCTGCGCTGGGCCGCATGGGTCGCAGGCGCGACGTCGCGTCTCGTCGGCCGCATGATCGTGACCAATGCGCCCATGCTGGTGGCGCTCGCCGCCTTGCTGATCGCCGGATTACCGGCATTTGCGGCGCGCGCGCCGTTAGGCGCCAGCGCAGCCGACCTGCCGGCGGTCTTCGTCCTGGCGCTTGCATGGCTCGCCGCTACCGGCCCGCTTGCCGTTCTGATGACCATTCCGGCCACGCGCTATATCGACACCAGCGCGCTACTGCTTCCGGCCGTTCCGGCGCTGCTTGCCGCGGCAATTATTCAGGGGTGGCGGGAGCAAGCTGCAATTCGAAAACGGGGCGGGAAATAGCTCTAGCCCAGCCGGTACTCGCCAGAGTCCGGATCGCGCTTCAATGTTGGCAGGCTGCCACGGTCAACGGAATCGACAGTTGAGGTAGCGCGGACGTCATCAAGGTCGGCATTCGCGCGCTGCACCTCCTTGACGCACCAGCGTACCAACGCTGCCGCTCCCATGAACCCAAGCGCCAATACAAATACCGGCGGCATGTCCTAAATCTCCCGTCAGAGACCGTAACGCGCCCACAACGCGCGAGTTTCAAGCGCCGATATTATGTCATCGGCAAGGCCAGCCGGGATCAATTCGCTGCTACCGACGCCGAAAACCCGGCGGCGGAACAGGCCGCGCTCGGCGGAAATCAGCGGCGTCAATACTTTACCGCCGAATCGCTCGCGGAGCGTGGAACGCAATTCGCCGATGGCATCTACGAGGCCAAGGTCGAGCGCCCGCTTCCCGGTCCAATATTCGCCGGAGAATAAGTGGCTTTCCGGACCACGCAGTTTGTCGCTTCGCCGCGACTTAACCAATGCGATGAAGTCATTGTGGATTTCACGCTGTAATTGCTTCAGCCGTTCGACGTCGTCGGGGTTTTCCGGCAGAAACGGGTCGAGCGTGGCCTTGTGCTCGCCGGCGGTATAAAGGCGGCGGTCGATGCCGACCTTCGCCAGCAATTTGTCGAAGCCGAACGAGCCGCCCACGACGCCGATCGAACCTACGATCGAACTAGGGTCAGCGATGATCTCGTCGGCAGCGCAGGCGAGCATATAGCCGCCCGAGGCGGCGGCATCCTCGACGAACGCAATGACCCGCACGTTTTTCTCCTTTGCCAATTCGCGAATGCGGCGGAAGATCAGGTGCGACTGCACTGGCGAACCGCCCGGCGAGTTGATGGCGAGCGCGACCGCGGCGGCGTTGCGTACGGCAAAGACCCGATCGAGCATCCGCGCGATGCCGGTGAGCGTCAAACCGGGCCGAAGTGGCGACGAAAAGCCGATAATGCCGGTCAGGCGCACCACCGGCACGATCGGCTGATCGCTGCGGAAACGTCGCGGAAGGAATTCACGCAGTTTGTCTAGTGCACGCATCTCGTTCGTTCTTGTATGCCGCAGCTCACAGGAACCTCGGTCATGAAATTCACATAGGCGCGCCCTGCGAAAGCCTCAAGTAACTGTTTCTTAACCCGTCAGGCTCTTTTGTTCGTCGGGGGCGAACGCGGGGAGTGTGCCGGCAATGAAGATCTATTTGCTGTTGATGCTGATCAGCGTCATTGTGGGCGTGTCCTACTTCCCCAACCGCCGCCAACCGCAAATAACGCCCGAGCCTTCGCCGGCGAATGTCTAGCGGCCGAGCACCAGCCGGTTTCAGTTTTCGGCTAAAGGCAGTACCGCACCTTCGCGCAGCACTTTTTCCGCTTCTGCCGTCGGCCTCGCTGACGCGTCGGCGAGGATGAAGCCCGGCAACAGCGCAAGCGGCGCGCGACTGGCTTTGACTGCACGTATGAGCACCCGGATCGCTGCGGCGTCCGGCTTGGGATAGACCGGCAATACCGCGACCGCACCGAAGTCAGCCCCGAGCGCCGCAAGCGCCTCGCCAAGACCGTCCGCGCGCCAGATCAGCGTCAGCGTGCCGCCTTGACGCAGAAGTCGCGCCGCAGCCGCCAACCATATGGCAAGTGTATCGTCCGTGGCGCTGTGGGCCAGCCGGCGGCCGCGGTCGGGCGAAGGGTTTTGCGCGGCATTGAAGGGCGGATTCATCAACACCTGGTCCGCTGAACCTGGCTCCAGTTTTGCGGCGGCGAATGCCGCCGGGGCCGCTGCAACATCCAGGCAGACGGCGCGTACCCCATCGCTGAAACCATTGCGCGCAATGTTGTCACGCGCGAGGACCACCAGCTTCGAGTCAATCTCAACCAACGAGACCGCAAGATCCTTGACGCGGTGCGCAACGGCCAACCCGGCGGCACCTACGCCTGAGCCGAGATCGACCACATGCTCGCCGGGATGTGCCGCACACGCCGCCGCGAGCAGGATCGCGTCATGGCCGACACGGTGACCCTTAAGTGGCTGGCGCAGAATAAGCCGGCCGCCAAGGACGGCGTCCTCGCTCACTCTGAAAGCAGTCTCAACTGGCATCGCCTGCCCGTCCGCCACAAGCTGGAGCCGATAAATCACGCGTGAGCGTCGCGTTCGCCGTTTCGCAACGACCATTCGCCCCCATTGGTATCGCAAATTAATTCGGCTTGTTACCATAAAGGCCGGCGTTATTTGGGGCGACTGAACCGGCATCCGTTTGTATGGACCGGCGCCGCGCGGGGGACACATGAACGAACGGAATGGCGATGAGATCGAGCTGACCATTCTGATGCCGTGCCTCAACGAGGCGGAAACAATCGGGGTTTGTATCGACAAGGCTCTTTCATATCTGGCGCGGACCGGTATACGCGGCGAAGTGCTGATCGCCGACAACGGTTCGATCGATAACTCACGCGCAATATCGAGCGAAAAAAATGTTCGGGTGTTGCTGGTCGAGCAACGCGGTTACGGCGCGGCGCTTCGCTCAGGTATCGCGGCGGCGCGCGGGCGTTACGTCATCATGGGCGACGCAGACGACAGCTACGACTTTGCACATCTCGATCCCTTCGTCGCCAAGCTGCGCGAGGGCTACGATCTCGTTATGGGCAACCGGTTTCGCGGCGGCATCTCGCCCGGCGCGATGCCCGTTCTGCACCGCTATTTTGGCAATCCGCTCCTTGGTCTCATCGGTCGGCTGTTCTTCGACGTCGAGGTCGGCGACATCCATTGTGGACTGCGCGGCTTTCATCGTTCGCGCATCGTCGAGCTTGGCTTGCATACCACGGGGATGGAGTTCGCGAGCGAGATGATCACTGCCGCGTCGCTGCGCAAATACGCGATCACGGAAGTGCCGACCACGTTGAGCAAGGCCGGCCGGTCGCGGCCGCCGCACCTTCGCACCTGGCGCGATGGGTGGCGTCACTTGCGTTTTCTGCTCATTTTCAGCCCGCGCTGGCTGTTCATTTACCCGGGCGTGGCAATCATGACACTCGGCCTGCTTGGCGCTGCGTTTTTGTTCCGCGGCAGAGTTGAGATCGCCAACGGCGTCGTGATCGACATTCACACATTCCTGGTCGCGTCCATCGCCATTCTAGTCGGACTGCAAAGCATCAGCTTCGGCGTAATTGCGCGGCGTTTTGCAACGGCCTACGGCTTCCTCCCGCAATCGGAACGCTCCGGAGCGCTATTTGGCGGTTTTTCGCTTGAGCGCGGCCTGCTGCTCGCACTCCTCATCGGCCTCGCCGGAATGGCGGGTCTGTTCTGGACGATCTCCGCCTGGGTCTCGGTCAGTTTCGGCCCGATCGAGTATCCGCTGGTGCTTCGCGTGTTGGTACTGTCGCTCACGGCAGTCGCCGTGGCGATGCAGATCGCAGCGACGTCCTTCTTCTTGAGCATCATCGATCTGCCGATACGCGGCGAGCTGTCAAAGAAAGCTTGATTTCCGACCAGGCGGCATCGCCGACGGCAGCGACTATACAACCCAAATTTGGGAAGCAGCGTTGTCGCTCGCGCAAGCCTAGCGGCCATCGCGGCGAAGCTCGTTGGCGAAGCCGGCTTCGGTAAGCAACTTTCGCGCGGCGTCGAACTCGTCGTCACCAACCAGAATGCGGCGGGGAAAAATACCGATCGACCCTTCCAGTGCGCTCATGTTTTGATCGACCACCATGTGACCGATGTGGGCACCTTTGAGTAACGCCTCGATCGCCGAGATCACGACCGCGTCGTTGGTTCGAACAAGCTCGCGCACGTTTCAGCCCCGACGCCGTTCTTCGCCTGGCGCGCGCAAAGCGAGATATGCCAGAAGCTTGATTTCGCGCCGGCCGCGCGTGACGGTGTCGAGAATGAGCCCACAGGCTATCGAGAGAAATCCCAGCAGCATCAGTCCGGTTGAGAGAATCGCAGTCGGCAGCCGTGGAACGAGACCTTCCTGCACGTAGGTAATTACAATTGGGATGGCGAGGCCGATCGACATGATGGCGAGAGCGACCCCAAACGCGCCGAACAGAGACAGCGGCCGCTCGGCGCGGTAGAGCTTGAGAACCGTCCAAAGGATACGAAAACCATCGCTATAGGTTGAGAGTTTCGAGGCCGACCCGATCGGGCGCGAATAATACGGCGTCGCAAGCTCACCAACCGGCAATTCAAGCTCAAGCGCGTGGACGGTAAGTTCGGTTTCGATTTCAAAGCCGCCGGAGAGAATCGGAAACGATTTTACGAATCGGCGGGAGAACACCCGGTAGCCGGACAGGATATCCGTGAACGAACGGCCGAACATGTGGGCGACAAATCCCGTGAGAAGCCGGTTGCCCGTACGGTGGCCGCGACGATAAGCCGCTGTTTCTTGATCGATCCGAGCGGCGACTACCATGTCGAGCCGTTCTTCGATCAGTTTGGCGATCATTGCCGCCGCACTCGGCGCGTCGTAGGTGGCATCGCCGTCCACCAGCACATAGACGTCCGCTTCGACGTCGTTGAACATGCGCCGCACCACGTGGCCTTTACCCTGATAGGTTTCGCGGCGAACTACGGCCCCCGCGCCGCGCGCAACTTCGACCGTGCGGTCGGTGGAATTGTTATCGTAGACGTAGATGGCCGCGTCTGGCAGCGTCGCGCGGAAATCCGCAACGACTTTGGCGATGGCACGCTCTTCGTTGTAGCAGGGCACCAGAACCGCAACTTGATACGGGGTTTCGCTCATGCTCCCCGCCTGCGGTTCGTTGCTTGACATTCCTCCTCTCCGTCGCCACGTCCAAAAATCGCGTTTGAAGTGCCGGCTGGCGCGCTTGCCGCTTCACCATAGCGTTTCTATGCTCGCGCGTCCCGCATAGAGAGGGCTCAAGTGGCCGTCGTCGTCCCGTTCGAAACTCCTGGTGGACCTTCCATCGACCCTTTGGTCGACCTTGTCACGCCCGATATGGAGCGCGTCAACAGCGTCATTCTTTCGCGCACTGGCTCGGAAGTGGCGATGATCCCTGAAGTCGCGAACCATCTCATAAATTCCGGTGGTAAGCGGCTCCGGCCTATGCTCACGCTCGCACTGGCACGGCTCACCGGCTACGGCGGCGACGGCCATATCAAGCTCGCCGCAGCGGTCGAATTTATGCACACGGCGACCCTCCTGCACGATGACGTCGTCGACGAGAGCGAGTTGCGCCGAGGACGGCTCGCCGCCCGGATGCTCTGGGGTAACGAGGCGAGCGTGCTGGTGGGCGATTTTCTCCTCGGCCAGGCGTTCAAAATGATGGTCGAGGTCGGCAGCCTCAAGGCGCTTGAGATTCTGTCATCGGCCGCCGCAGTCATCGCTGAGGGCGAGGTCATGCAGCTCGCAGCGGCGAAAAATACCGCAACGACCGAGGACGAGTACATCGCCGTCATCCGCGCCAAGACCGCTGAATTGTTCGCAGCCGCTTGCGAAGTTGGGCCAACGCTCTCATCGCGGGAGCGGGCCGAGCAGGCTGCCTGCCGCTCGTTCGGTATGAATCTCGGCATCACCTTCCAGCTGGTCGACGACGTGCTCGATTATGGCGGCGCGGCGGCGAACCTCGGCAAGAACGTCGGCGATGATTTTCGCGAAGGCAAAATCACGCTGCCGGTCGTGCTCGCATTCCGCCGCGGCGGCGATGTCGAGCGCGAGTTCTGGCGCCGCACACTGGAACGGGGCGAAGCGACCGACGCCGATCTCGAACACGCCATCGGTCTTATGACCAAACATCGCGCACTCGAGGATACAATCGGCCGCGCGCATCACTACGGGGCCATCGCCCGCGATGCGCTCGCCCTCTTCCCGGACTCGCAAATGAAATCGGCGCTCGCCGAAACGGTCGACTTCTGCATCGCCCGGACGCATTAGTTCAGCGTCGTCGCCTTCACCCACCAATGTGGAAATTTACCACGCAAAATTTTCGCCGCCTCGCGCGCAGCAGCGGCGGCGGAAAACAGCGCAAAGCAGGTCGCGCCTGATCCTGACATGCGGGCGAGTTCGCATCCGTGGATTTTGCTCAACGCGGTCAAGACATCAGCGATGACCGGTTGAAGTGCGACAGCCGGAGCTTCCAGGTCGTTCGACTGGGTGTCGAGAAATTGCAAAAGCTGATCACGGCTTGAAAGTTTTGCGACCTCGTCGACATCGGACGCGACTACAGGGTTCGCGGCCGGCGTCCACCGCGCAAACACCGCCGTGGTCGGCAGAGCTACGCCAGGGTTGACCAGCACAGCCGGCAGCTTCGGCAAGCTGAGCGGTGCGGACAGCACTTCGCCGACGCCACGCATGATCCGCGGACGTGGATCGAGGCAAACCGGCACATCGGCGCCGGTCGCCTTCGCTGCCGCATAAAGATTCGGATCATTGCCCGCGAGGCCATTCGCCTGCGCGATGAGCCGCAACGCTGCCGCGGCGTCGGCCGAGCCACCACCCAACCCGGCCGCAACCGGGAGCCTCTTGTCGAGCCGGAAGGTACCGAGAACCGCTTTCGGCAAGCGCTCGGAAAAAGCGCGCGCCGCTTTGAGCACAAGATTGTCGTCGCCCGCACCCGCCTCGACCGCGCTCGGACCGTGAACCGCCAGCTTCAGTTCGCCGCCACGGGACAAACTCACTCGATCGCCGAAGTCGGCAAACACCACGAGACTTTCAAGGTCGTGATAGCCGTCCGCACGGCCGCGGAGCACGCGCAGGGTCAGATTGACTTTGGCCGGGGCGTTCTCGACCAGCGGAACCGGCAAGATATTCCTTACCCGCCGTTGCCGGCCTTCTTGGGCTTGGTGGCATCAGCCGCCGAGGACGTGTCGTCCGGCAAGCCGACCTTAAGCTTTTCCTCGATTTTCGGCAGATCCTCCGGCTCAGGCTGCAAGTCCTTGGCGTGGGACCATTGGAAGCGCGCTTCCAGGACCCTACCGACCCGCCAATAAGCATCCCCGAGATGATCGTTGATAGTCGGGTCCTCGGGTTTTAGCTCGACAGCACGATCGAGCTCTTTCACCGCCTCATCGTAATTACCAATGCGATAATTCGCCCAACCCAGCGAGTTGACGATGTAGCCGTCGTCCGGCCGCTGCTCGACGGCGCGACGGATCATTTTCATGCCTTCATCGAGGCTGGTGCCTTGATCGACCCAAGAGTAGCCCAGGTAATTGAGCACAAGCGGCTGATCGGGAAAGAGCTCGAGCGCCTTCTTCAGATCAGCCTCAGCCTTCGGCCATTGTTTCGAACGCTCGTTGCAAATGCCGCGGAAGTAGAACACCACCCAATTTGCCTTCTCCGGCACTGCGAGGTTGCCAATAGCCTTGCTATAGACATCAGCGCATCCGGCAAAATCCTTCCGGCCACGCAAGATGTTGCCGAGCGCCATGATCGCTTCGGTGTCCTTGGGATTTTCGCTGATAAGATGCTCAAGCCGTTTCTTGGCTTCGTCGGTGCGGTCGAGCGTATCCAGATCGGATGCAACTTGAATGTCCGCGTTGCGCCGCAGCGGCGACGAGGGTGGAATGCGATCGTACACTTTGATCGCCAGCTCCGGCTTCTTGAGCGACTCAAAGAGGTCGGCAAGCGACAGCAGCGCCATCGCGTGCGTCGGCTCGAGGTAAAGCGCAAGCTGCAGATAAATCAGCGCCAAATCTTCGCCGCCGCGGCGTCCGATCGAGGCGCCCAGTCCGTAAAGCGCTTCGGCAGCGCCGGCCTGCGCTGAGTCAGCAAGCGGCGGCAATTTATCGCCGGCCGTGATTTCCTTCATCTCTTGGACGATCACCGGATGATCGGGAACACCTTTGTTGAATTCCTGATAGATTTTCAGCGCGTCATCTTTGCTGGCGTTGCGTGACAAATAACGGCCATAAGCCTCCACGGTGCGCAGCGCCATCGAATCGGCCTTGTAGGCGCGCTCATAACGTTTCCCGGCTTCCTTCTTGTTGGCCACATCCAGAATGAGACCTGCGTGCAGGTCCTTGAAGATCGCATACCAGTCGGGCCCGGCGAGCCGATCAAGCGTATCGGCCGCGGCGCGGCTGTCGCCGCTGCCTAAAAGCGACCAGGCAGACAGGAGCGCCGCCGTGAGGTCGGTAACCGGACCACGCACTGATTGGGTGAAGTTCTGCCGGGCAAGAGCATATTGCTTCTGCTTAAGCGCGCGCACCCCGATCACCAGCCGGGCGATCCGATCGTTGCGGTCAAGCTGGATGACACGCTCGGCAAGCCGACCGGCTTCATCGATGTCGCCTTCGCCGAGCACGGAGAGAAAAGTGCGGCTAAGCAGATCGGCATTACGCGGATCGGCTTTGAGGACGTTGAGATAATACGCCGCGGCGGCGGCCGAGTTGCGTTCGACGCCGGCATGTCGCGCAGCCAGATAGCTGCCGGACGTCGTTGCGTGCGCGAGTTCTTGTGGCGTCGGTGTCTCGGCAGCGAGGGCTGATGGCAAGCTCAAGAAGACGACGGCGCCAGCGATGGCGGCGTGCCGGGGCAGCAACGAATGAATCACGACAGCTCCATGGACAATCTTAATTTCGGCAAACAGGGAATCACGCGGCCGCACCCCCAACCGCAACGCGAGAATGACCCTTTTGCTACGCGCCCGCAAGGACGGGCGATGTTTAGTCCCGAAGGGAGGCAAAATCGCGGCGGTACCAGTAGGTTAAATCGACGCGAGTTGACGGAACCGGCGCCGCCACGATCACATATTCGGATAATTGGGCCCGCCACCGCCCTCCGGCGGCACCCAATTGATGTTTTGATTCGGATCTTTGATGTCGCAGGTTTTGCAATGGACGCAATTCTGCGCGTTGATCACATACCGCGGCTGTCCCCCCTCCTCGACCCATTCGTAGACACCGGCCGGACAATATCGCGCTGATGGGCCGGCATAGACGTCGTATTCTGACGATTTTTGTAACGCAGGATCGCGCACGATCAGGTGCGGCGGCTGGTCCTCCTCGTGGTTGGTGTTTGACAAATAGACGGAGGAGAGCCGGTCGAAGGTGAGTTTGCCGTCCGGCTTCGCATAAGCGATCGGGCGGCAGTCAGCCGCCCGTTTAAGCGTCGCAAAATCGGCCTTGCCGTGTTTGAGCGTACCCAGCAGCGAGAAGCCGATCGTATTGGTCCACATATCAACGCCACCGAGCGCCACACCGGCAAATGTTCCTAGCTTCGACCACAGCGGCTTTGCATTCCGCACCCGCCAGAGATCGGTCCCGATCGGAGATCCGCGCCACGCCGCGTCATAGTCGGAAAGTTCGTCGTGTGCGCGGCCGGCGGCGAGCGCCTTTGCGACGTGCTCAGCGGCCAGCATCCCGGATAGCATGGCGTTGTGACTGCCTTTGATGCGCGGCACGTTCATAAAACCCGCCGCGCACCCGATCAGCGCGCCACCGGCAAAGGCGAGCTTCGGTACCGACTGCCAGCCGCCTTCGGTGAGAGCGCGGGCGCCGTAGCAAATCCGCTTGCCGCCCGCGAATGTGTCACGCACCAGCGGATGCGTTTTGAACCTTTGGAATTCTTCGAACGGCGAGAGATAGGGATTTTGGTAATTGAGGTGAACAACAAAGCCGACGGAAACAAGATTGTCGCCGTAGTGATAGAGAAACGAGCCGCCGCCGGTGTTATTGGCAAGCGGCCAGCCCATTGTGTGCTGCGCGAGCCCCTTGCGGAAATTCTGCGGCGTGACCTGCCATAGCTCCTTCAAGCCGATGCCATACTTCTGCGGCTGTCCGTTTTGATGGAGTGCAAAACGTTCGATCAACATTTTCGACAGATTGCCGCGCGCGCCCTCGGCGAGCAGTGTGTACTTGGCACGCAACTCCATGCCGCGGGTGAAGCTTGCCTTGTTTTCTCCGCCCTTGCCGATGCCCATGTCGCCTGTGGCAATTCCCGCGACCGCGCCGTTCTCGAACAGCACCTCCGCGGCGGCAAAGCCGGGATAGATTTCAACGCCCAGTGCTTCCGCCTTCTGCCCGAGATACCGGCAGACCTCGCCCAACGAGACGATAAAATTACCGTGGTTGCTCATCAGCGGCGGCATGAGCATGTTTGGAATCCGCACCGCACCGGAAGACCCGAGGACGTAAAAACGATCCGAGGTGACGGGCGTCCGCACCGGCGCCTCCTCGTTGCGCCACTCCGGCAGAAGCTGGTCTAGTCCGATCGGATCGATCACCGCTCCGGACAGGATATGGGCGCCGACTTCCGAGCCCTTTTCCACCACGACAACGGAGGTATCCGGCGCGAGTTGCTTGAGCCTGATCGCAGCGGCAAGGCCAGCGGGCCCGGCGCCGACGATGACAACATCGAACTCCATCGCTTCACGCGCCGGACGATCTGCTGCATTCATGGCCTGTTCCACAGTCCGAACGAAAGGCAAGATTTCACGCTTTCATCCCTCGCATAGACTAAATGGATCGTCCATAAACCGCGTTCGATCATGAATTCCACCGTCGGAAAAGACGTACGCGAACTTATCGCTTTCTACCTCGAAGCCGGGGTCGACGCCCTCATCGGAGAGGAGGCGATCGACCGCTTTGCGGATGAGGCTCCCCAACCAATTCAGCCCGCTGCGCCGCGCTCCCCCTCGCCAGCCGTCCCGCGCAAAGCGGCCGACAACGCCATCGTCGGAACCGCCGCACCGGCAGCAATCGCCGTCCCGGCCTCGCAAGAAACGGCTGTCATGGCGGCACGCGAAGCCGCCAAAACCGCGCGGACGCTTGATGAGCTGCGCGCTCTGCTTGAAGCTTTCGAGGGCTGCATGCTGCGCGCCACGGCGACCCAGCTGGTCTTTGCCGCGGGCAATCCGCAAGCACGCGTCATGTTTGTCGGCGAAGCACCGGGGCGCGACGAGGACATTTCGGGTACTCCTTTCGTCGGCCGGTCAGGACAATTGCTCGACCGCATGATGGCGGCGATCGGGCTTGATCGCACAAGCGCCTACATCGCCAATGTCGTGCCGTGGCGGCCGCCAGGCAACCGGACGCCGACGCCGCAGGAAACCGCCATCTGCCTGCCTTTTATCCGCCGCCAGATCGAACTCGCGAACCCCGACACCCTCGTCTGCCTCGGCCAGCCGGCCACGCAGACGCTCCTTGGAACAAGGGAGGGAATCACACGAACGCGCGGGCGCTGGTTCAAGTTCGATACCGGCAGCCACGAGATTCGCGCAATGGCGACGTACCATCCCGCCTTTCTGCTGCGCAGCCCGCTGCAGAAGCGGCTCGCATGGCGGGATTTTCTGGCGCTGAAAAAAGCGCTGGCGGGATAAAAGCCGAGCTTTTTGTTCGCCCGCGCATCAGTTTCCGGATCAGGTGCACTCGCAATTACAGCAGCTCAATGCGGCGCCTCGCCAGCAGCTGCTGACGCTTTCGCCGGCCTGATAATACCCCAACCGATCAGCAGCGGCGGCAGCCTGCCGCGCACCGGGCGTTCGAACGTCCGCGGCACTTCGGGAACGAGATCGGGAAATTGCGTTTTGATTTCTGGCGGCGGCGCCGGATTGGTGTCGGCCGCCGGCCACACGATTACCGCACCCTTTTCACCGACGTCTTGTGCCGTCACCCGGTGGGATTGCATCGGTTCGAAGGCAAAGTAGACACCAGGGCGGCTTGGAGCAGAGAGCGCCACAAGTGCTGCGGTACGTGTATCGCCGCCGACGACGGCGAGCGGATGGCCGGTTCGGCGTTCGAAACTTTCGGCAAAGAATCGGCCCATCGCGGCGGCGGGCTGCGCCACTCTCAGGTCGGTACCCGTCGCCCAGGGCAGCAGAATGATCGCGGCCGGTACCAAGACTGCGGGCACCAACAACAAGCCAGTCCACGCGTAGCCCAGAATGCGTTGATGACGCAGCGCGATGCTATCGCCTGCTCCAACAATGACCGCGAGGCCGGACAGCACCAGCAATGGCGCTGCACCCCCAAGGGGTGTCCGGCCGCCGATCAGCACGGCGACGATGGTCGCGAGCAAAGCCGGCACCAAGGCAAACACCTTGATGTAAGTGACAGCCATTGGCGGAACCGTTACGCGCGCAATAGCGGGCGCCGGGCTGGTCCGGGTGCGCGGCCAGCCGCTCGCAAGCACCACCATCACCGCCAAGCCGGCGTGAGCCAGAATGAGCACGCCAAGGAGCCGCAGCCAGGCGGAAGCATTCGCGCCGACCGCGCCCGCGTCGCGCAAGCGCCCAAGCACCGGCGTCGCGCCGCTGGCACGTTCGAGCCAGTACAAATGGGCAAACACCGCGAAAACCAGCACCACCAGCACGATCCAAGCTTCGACCGCGCCGAGCGACGCGCGCCCGCGCTCTGTCATTGCTGTGAACAGGGCAAGCGGGCCCAAAAGCACAAGCGCCGCGTCGGTCGTGAAAAGCATGAGGGCCGCCGCAGCGCCCAGTGCGAACCAATATCGCGGGCTGCCTTCGATCACTGCGCGCCAGTAGAACAGCAGCACCGCCGCCCATAGTGCCATGGCGACAATCCGCGGGCCGAAGTCCGGCGTTGGCACGGTGAACACAGAGATGCCGACCATGAGCAACACAGCCATGAGTGCTTGCGTGGCACCGACAATCGCGCGGCCGAGCGTGAAGACGCACCAATAGGTCGCGATCAGGCAGAGCTGGGACAGCGCATAAACGCCAAACAGTCCGCCGGCTCGGAACGCAATTTCTGCGAACCAGTAAGCAAGTGGCGGTCCGAAATCGCCGTCGACTGGAAACTCGTGGCCGATGGCAAGCACCTGGACCAGATCGCCGGGCGGGGCGGAATAGAACAAGAGCGGTACCGCAATCCACAGTACCGCCTGCGCCAGCGTCACCAGCCAGAACAAGAGCACGGGACGCACACGCAACACTTCGAAATAGAGGGGGACGTAAAACATCAGGCTCCGCGCGACGCCTTTCGCCGCTCATCGGCAATCCCATTCCGCGAAGTCAGGCGCCTCTCAGCCTTCCCAAACGGCGGTGCCGTATAAGGCCGGATGCTTAGAGAGGCAATATACCGGCGGCGCGATCTTCCGCCTCGCCAGCAAGTTCGGCGAGGGCGCCAGCGACGGGTGCGAATGAGCGGCGGTGATGGATCGTCGGACCAAGCCGGTCTAGCGCAGCGAAATGCTCGGGGACGCTGTAACCCATATGGCGCTCGAAGCCGTAGCCCGGATGCGCCGCGCCGAGGCACGTCATGAGGCGATCGCGCGTCACCTTGGCGACAATTGAGGCGGCTGCGATCGAAGCGACCAGGCCATCGCCGCCGATAACGGCCTGGCAGTCGCAACCGGCGTCGATGCGATCACGGCCGTCCACGAAAACCAGAAGCGGCTTTACCGGTAGCGACGCTACTGCTCGCGCCAGCGCCCAGAGCGATGCTCGCAAAATGTTGTCGCGATCAATGCGCGCCGGCGGCGCCAGCGCCACGGCGACCTGCGCCCGCGCACAGATGCGCTCGTAGAGCACCTCACGCCGTTCCGCCGTGAGCCTTTTAGAATCGTCGAGACCGCGGGGAATGTTGTCGGGATCAAGGATCACTGCGGCTGCGACCACCGGCCCGGCGAGCGGGCCGCGCCCGGCTTCATCGCAACCCGCCACAGGCCAAACGCCCCGCTTGAGCGCCGCGCGTTCGCGACGAAACGTCGGGCGGAGGATCTCCTCGTCGAGCGGCAGGCGCGGTGCCGCGGTTTCCTTGCAACTCATGCGCCATGATGACCACGCCCTGCCGCTATTCGCAACGCAGGCGGCGTGCCCCGAGGATTACGGGGAAAAGCCCTGGACGCTCAACCAAACAAACTGAGTTGCGCAGAAGCCGGCCGCGGCCGAAAGTGTGCAGTCGTGGTCGACACCTTGGTCTTGTTCAGGCCGAGCCGTTCGCAGGCGACCTCGAAGCGGCGGCCGATCATCCACGCAATGGGGCCGCTCCCCGTCATGCGCATCCCGAAAGTCGAGTCGTAATCCTTGCCCCCGCGCATATCGCGGATGAGCTTGAATACGTGACGGTACCGGTCGGGAAAATTCGCCATCAGCCACTCGCGGAACAGGTCGCGCACCTCCAACGGCAGACGCAGGAGCACATAGCCGGCATGACCCACGCCGGTCGCGGCGACAGCTTCCAGAATCCGCTCGATTTCGGCGTCGTTGATCGCCGGAATCACCGGGGCAACGAGCGTTGAGGCCGGTACGCCGGCCTTCACCAATTGCCGCAGCGCTTCAAGCCGCCGCGGCGGCGTCGAGGCGCGCGGCTCCATGGTGCGGGCGATTTTTGCGTCCAGCGTCGTTACCGAAATCGCAACCTTGACGAGGTCGCGTTGCGCCATGCGAGCAAGGATGTCGAGGTCGCGCAGCACCAGCGCCGATTTGGTCACGATACCGACCGGATGACCGGCGCGCTCCAACACTTCCAGGATGCCGCGCATGATTTTGTATTGACGCTCGATCGGCTGATACGGATCAGTGTTGGTGCCGATAGCGATGACTTTCGGCACGTAGCCGGGCGCCGCCAATTCGCGCTCCAGCAATTCCGGAGCATCCGGCTTCATGAACAGCTTCGATTCGAAGTCGAGCCCCGGCGACAGTCCCAGATAGGCGTGGGTTGGCCGGGCGAAGCAATAGACGCAGCCGTGCTCGCAGCCGCGATACGGATTGATCGAGCGATCGAAGGAAATGTCGGGCGATTCGTTTCGCGTGATGATCTTTCGCGTCGCGTCGACTGTCACACTGGTTTTGAACGGCGGCAGTTCGTCCAGGCTTTGCCAGCCATCGTCGAACGCGACCCGCGCCAGTGGCTCATAACGCCCCGAAGCGTTCGAGTGCGCACCGCGGCCGCGCCGACGGTCGCCGTCGACGGCAACTCCCGGCTCGCCCGCCGGCGCGGAGGGCAGCGGCGCCGGCGGGCGTTTCAAAACGGACGATCTAGCCATGGTGTGAAGCTAACGCTTCTGATAGAACAAAACAAGAACAAATATGTGTGAATGCTGATCGCCGGTTGGAAACCGCAGGAGGACGCCGTAATCCTGCCGGGAACAGTCGACCAAACGCTGGCCGGGCGATGCGATGGTAGGGGATGCTGAGCGTTATCATCGCAACACTCGATTCTGAGCGGGCGCTCGTGCCGACACTTGCCGCGCTGGTCCCGGGAGCGACCGCCGGCGTGATCAGCGAAGTCTTGCTTGTCGACGGCGGTTCGACCGACGACACGGCGACCGTCGCCGACATTGCCGGCTGCAATTTCATGACGGTCAAGGGACCGCTTGGTGAGCGACTGAAGGTAGCCGCAGCGAAAGCGCGCGCGCCTTGGCTTTTGTTCCTCCGGCCCGGGATCGTTCTCGATGCGCCCTGGGTCGGCGAGGCGCGCCATTTTACGGAGCGGCCTCAAGCAAGCCCGCAAGCAGCCGTGTTTCGCCTTTTTCGCCTTGGCGACACCAGGCAGTCGCCGTTGCGCCAAGCATGGCTCCTGCTTACGGCCGCGCTCGGCGCTGGTCCGCAGCCTGAGCAGGGGCTGATTATCTCCAAGCTGTTCTACGCGGAGATTGGCGGCCATTTGGAGCTTGCCGCCGATCCGGAAGCCGATCTTCTTCGCCGCATCGACCGCCGGCGGATCGTCACCTTGTCGACCAGCGCATTCGTCGCCCGCTAGATACTTGACTTAGTCAAGTATCTGACCGACGCTTCCCCATGGTCGACCGCAACCGCCAAGAACGCATCGCCGCTGTGCGCCGCTTCAATCGTTTCTATACGCGGCAGCTCGGCGTGCTGCGTAAGACCTACCTCGACAGCTCCTATTCGCTCGGCGAGGCGCGCTTGCTCTACGAGATTGCGCACCGCCGCTCGCCGACCGCGACCGAGATTGTCCGCGCACTCGATCTCGACGCCGGCTATCTAAGCCGCGTGCTGCGGAATTTCGAAAAGCGCGGATTAATCCTGCGGCAAGTTTCCACCCGCGACACCCGACAAAGCCATGTCGCGCTGTCGGCGTTGGGCCGAAAGACGTTCGCGCCGCTGGACCGGCGGTCACAACGTGAGGCAGGCGCCACGCTCGAAAATCTCAAGCCCGCCGATCAGGCACGGCTCGTTGCGGCCATGAACACCATCGAGGCGCTGCTCCACGGCCAAGCGGAAACAAAACCGCCGAATGCCTCCCAGATCAAATTACGCGCGCCGGTACCGGGCGATTTTGGCTGGATCGTCACGCGTCACGCCGAAATTTACGCGCAGGAATACGGCTGGGTCGCGCCATTCGAAGGCGTTTGCGCGCAAATCGTCGCGGATTTCGTCAACAACCACGATCGCAAGCGTGAGCGCTGCTGGATCGCGGAACTCGGCGGCGAAAGAGTAGGCACCGTCATGCTCGCGAAGGATTCCGCCGACGTTGCTCGCATTCGCCTACTGCTGCTGGAGCCGGAGGCGCGCGGAATTGGCCTCGGCGCACGGCTGGTCGACGAGTGCATCCGCTTTGCGCGCCGCGCTGGCTACAAGAAAATTACACTGTGGACCCACAGCGTGCTCACGGCCGCGCGGCACATCTACCAGAAAGCGGGTTTCAAGCTTACACGTACCGAGCGGCACCGAAGCTGGGGCAAGCCGGTCGTGAGCGAGCACTGGGATTTGGCTTTGTAAAACGACCATTGCGGGGAAGGACGCGCCAGATTCTTTTTTGGTCGCATGATCTTTTCCGAAAACCGGCTTCCACTTTTCGGGATCATGCTCAAGCCGTCGCGCCCTTCGCCTTGGGCCTCCGCAAATGCTCGTCCAGGCGCGGCATGATCTCGACGAAGTTGCACGGCTGATAACGATTATCGAGCTGGTGCACCAGAATTTCGTCCCACGCATCTTTGCAAGCGCCCGGCGAGCCGGGCAGACAGAAAATGTAGGTCGAGCCGGCAAGGCCAGCCGTCGCGCGTGACTGAATTGCCGACGTGCCGATTTTGGGAAAGCTCACCACCAGAAACAGCGCGGAGAAAGCGTCCATCTTTTTTTCGAACAGCGGCTCGATCGCTTCCGGCGTCACATCGCGGCCGGTAAAGCCGGTGCCGCCGGTGGTGATGATCACGTCGACCGAAGGGTCGGCAATCCACTGTCTGACGCGTCCGCGGATCGCCTCGACATCGTCCGGCACGATACTTCGTTCGGTGGCGAGGTGCCCGGAGGCAACGATGCGTTGCACCAGAAGCGCGCCCGACCTGTCCTCCTTGAGATTGCGCGTGTCGGATACCGTCAGCACCGCGATCTTGAGCGGCACAAACTCTCTGTTCTCATCAACGCCGGGCATTGGCGGACCTTGAGCAATCTGAATGCCCTGCATCATACACTAGAGCGCGCTCGCCGACAGCGTATCGCATGCCGAGACCTTGCCCTGCGTAAAGCCGTTCGAAAACCAGCGTTTGCGCTGCTCGGAGGTGCCGTGGGTGAACGAGTCAGGGACCACATACCCTTGCGCCTGCTTCTCAAGGCGGTCGTCGCCGATCGCAGAGGCCGTCTGTAGCGCCTGATCCACGTCGCCGGGATCGAGGAAGCGGTGTTTTTGCTCGGCGCGATTAGCCCAGACGCCGGCGAAACAATCAGCCTGCAGCTCGATGCGGACTTGCAGGCGATTTGCTTCGCTGCGGTTCGCCGAAGCTTGTTGCATTTGGGTCACCCGCGGGAGAATGCCCAGCTCGTTTTGCACATGATGGCCGACCTCATGCGCGATCACGTAGGCTTCCGAAAACTTACACGCGTTGCTGTTTGAACAACCGCCGAACTTGTGCTGCAGATCGTCGAAGAAAGAGGTGTCCAGATAGATGCGGTGGTCGCGGGGACAGTAGAACGGCCCCATCGCCGACTGCGCAAACGCGCAAGGCGTCGGCTCGGAGCGCGCGAACAAACGCAGCTTCGGCGGGTGATAGGTTTGTCCGCCGGCGGCGAAAATTTCCGTCCAGCGATCTTCGGTATCGCCGAGCACGAGCGCGACGAACTTGCCCGTCGCATCGGCCGGCGTCCCGGAGGATACATTCGGGGCGGGACTGGCCTGCTCGGAAGGCGAGCCGCCGGTGAGAATTTGCGCGCCGTTGAGCAGCACGCTCGGATCGATGCCGAAGTACCAGCTGACCAGTCCGATAATAATGACCGTGCCGATACCGAGGCCGCCAACTCCGCCGCCCGATATCCCGCCGCGCGACGCGCTCATCTCGCGATCGTCTTCGACGTTGTCGCTTGGTCGGAAATCGTCCGTACGCATCGCCATTCTCCTTCAGAATTCGCTGTCGCGGCGCGCTTGATAAGATCGCTTCAGAGCAAAAACTTGGCCGCGGCGATGTGCAATCAACCCTGCAATTAACTAAGTGTTTCCCGGCATTTATTGCCTAGTTGGAGCGCGTTGCAAGTAACCTGATTTTTACCTTGCGGCGGCATGATCGGTTTTGTCGGTTGTAGGTCCCGCGTCGCCGATATCGCGTCGCCTGAGTCAGAGTTTTGAGTCATGGTAGTGTCGCGTCGCGGGGCGTCCGTAAGGGCGCCCCGCGTGAGTTTTGAGGCCGCCGCTTCTACCCGGATTGTAGTCGGCGATTGCGTTGCCGAAATGGCAAAGCTGCCGGCCGGTTCCGCGGACCTCGTTTTCGCCGATCCGCCATATAATTTGCAGCTTCAGGGTGACCTCAAACGTCCCGATGATTCGCGGGTCGACGCCGTCGACGACGACTGGGACAAATTCGCGAGTTTTTCGGACTATGACGATTTCACCCGCGCCTGGCTGACCGCTTGCCGGCGGGTGATGAAGCCGAGCGCGACGCTCTGGGTCATCGGCTCCTATCATAATATTTTTCGCGTCGGCACGATTCTTCAGGACCTCGGTTTTTGGATCCTCAACGATATCGTTTGGCGCAAATCCAACCCGATGCCGAACTTTCGCGGTCGGCGGTTTACCAACGCCCACGAGACCCTGATCTGGGCCGCGCGTGATGCCGCCAAACGGAACTACACCTTCAACTATGAAGCGCTCAAAGCCGGTAACGAAGACATTCAGACCCGATCCGACTGGTTCATTCCGCTCTGCACCGGCGAGGAACGGCTCAAGGACGGCGACGGCAAGAAACTGCATCCGACGCAAAAGCCCGAAGCGTTGCTGGCGCGCGTGATTCTCTCGGCGTCACGGCCCGACGATCTCGTGCTCGACCCGTTCTGCGGCACCGGGACCACCGGAGCGGTCGCGCGCCGCCTGCATCGGCGCTTTCTTGGCGTCGAGCGCCAGGCCGACTATGCGGCGGCCGCGGAGCGGCGCATCGCCGCCGTCGAGCCGCTGCCGGAGCCGGCCCTCGCCTCCTTTATGACGGCGCGCGAGGCGCCGCGGGTGCCGTTCTCGGCGCTGATCGAACGCGGTCTCGTGACGCCGGGCGTCAAACTCGTAGACGCCAAAAGGCGCCATCGGGCGCTCGTTCGCGCCGACGGCGCGGTTGCGCTCGGCGAAGCGGTCGGCTCGATTCATCGCATCGGCGCGCTGGCGCAGGGACTGGAAGCCTGCAACGGCTGGACCTTCTGGCACGTCGAGACGCCGCAAGGTTTGACCGTGATTGACACCTTGCGCGCGCAAGTGCGTGCCGAGATGGTCTAGCCGGCGAACAACTGCGCAGTTTTTCGCCAGCTTAAATCTTAGCGCGCCGCCACCACCATAATCTCGACCTTGTAATCCGGCGAGGCGAGCTTGGCCTCGACGGTCGCCCGCGCGGGCGCGTTGCCGGGCGACACCCAAGCGTCCCACACGCCGTTCATCTCGGCGAAATTCGCCATATCGGTGATCCAGATATGCGCGGAGAGCACTTTGCTTTTCTCGCTTCCCGCCCGGGCGAGGAAGCCGTCGATCTGGGACAGGATATTTTTGGTCTGCTCGGCCGTGCTCTTGCCCTTGGGCGCATCGGCCACGATGCCGGCAAGATAGACGGTGTCGCCGTGGACCACGGCCTTGCTCATGCGCGGCCCGGTTTCGTGACGCTCAATTTTCATCGCTGACTGTCCTCCTGGCTGGAATGTTCGCAAATCTTACTGTTCGAAAGTCTTACCGGGTTTTCATGCCGAAGTTTTCATTGCCGAAGTTTTCATCGCCGAAGTTTTCCTTGCAATGCCGTTACAACAAATGATCGCCCCGGATCATGCAGACGTTGCCATTCTCGCCGCACGAACGAAAGGCTGCGGCGTTTCAATAGGACCCGCGCGCGAAACCGTTCCCTGCCCGGCACGGTCCTTGGATAACGCACATTCCAGCACTTTCCCGAGCGATCGAGGCACCGCCGCGAGCGCCGGCATTTTTTGTTCGCGCATGTGGTCCAAAACCGCAGAATGTCGCTGTAGCAGCGCGCCAGCGTGACCCACTTTCTGACCACGGGTCCTGACCTCCTTGCGCGTTTCGTTGATAGCATGCGCTTGTTGATGGCATGCGCAGCCGTTCTCGCGGTGCCGCAGCGCCCGAGTTTTAGAACCACCACGAACAACCACGCTGGGCTGTGGCCACCCGGAAATTGAGGGAAGCGAAGCGCCGAAAGGCGCATGCCAACCAATGTCCGCGCTTTAAGCGCAGCGACGCATCCTAGCGGGATGCGCCCGCCTTCCGGCGCCTCGCCGCGGCTTTGCCATCAGCGGGATTGCCGCCGACCGGCTTCAACTCCGGGCCGCGCTTCCTGGGACGGCGACCTGACGCAGAGCAACCTGCGTTCCCCATCCTCCAGTACAGCGAGCTCCTCGCGGGCCGGTCTTTATGCCGGCCGGGCGGTGTCCGGGCCGCCTCGGCAGAGACCGCCGGCGCACAGGAAGTCGGCTCCGGCGATGTTTGTTCGCAAGTGCCATCACGCAGCATCCGCAATCGGATCGAGACCGAGAGTAATGCGGCCCGTGAATTGGTGCTGCCGTTTCCGTGTTAAGGGATGGAACTGCGCTCCGTGTGCGTCCCGCAATAGTCGCTCAAGTCCGGTCTTGCGATAGAACCCAGCACCTCCGGCCGCCTCCAAAGCCTTCTCGACCGTGGCCAGCACATGCTCGGCAACTATCGTTTTGCGCACCAGGACGGCGTTGGCGACCTCGAGCGTCATCGCAAAGTCAAAGTCGTTGGCAAGGCGAACCATGTCGTCCATGGCAAGCTGCACAGTCGTCAGCTCATTGGTCAGTTCGCCCAACAGATAAGGCACGGCCGGATCGCCCTGACGCTTGCTTGCCTGGTCCCGGCCGATCGCGGCTGCGGCCTCCGCCACACCGGCATAGACGGACATGATCAGCGGCATCGCCACGATCAGGATCACGTTCCACGCGGGGTGGAAGCGGCCGCACGGCCGACGCAAGGCGACTGCATCGTCCGGCACAAAGACGTTATCGAGAATGATCGTATGCGAGCCTGTGGCGCGCATGCCGAGTGTTCGCCAATCATCGGCGAGCGATACTCCCGGAGCGGTGAATGGAACGGCAAAGTGCAGGACCTGCCGGCCATTCTTGGGATCGTCATACGGGGCTGAGGTGACCAGCACGCCGCCCTTGGGCGAACCGCTGCCGAACGGCTTTCTGGCTCTGACCCGAAAGCCGCCGTCGGCGAGCTCCGCTGTCCCGTTCGATTCCATCCAGTCGTTGGCCCCGGTAGAAATCAGCACCGTCTCGCCGGCGACAACGCGCTCCAATAGCTTCTTCCCCGGCCGGCCGTTGCGGTGATTGTAGGCCGCTGCCGCAACGAGATGCTGATGCATCGACAGCGCGAGCGCGGTCGACGGACAGTAATGGGCTATCTGGCGCAGGAACGCGCACATGGCGCTGTGCCGCACACCGCCGCCGCCGAGGTCGACGGGAACCAGCGCAGAGAAAACCTTGTGCTCTTTCAAGACGTCGTAGTGCTCGGCAACGAATACGTCGCCTTGGTCGCGTTCGGCAGCGCCTTCCGCGAAACGCGGTCCGATGATCTGGACCAGCGCTTGCAGATCGAGAAATCGGGTCATGGCGGCACCTCCATTGTGGGCATTTGCCGCAGCTTGGACGTGGCCGGACGCTTGGACAACTTTAATATGTGAAGTGATCGCGTAGCGACCGGCGTGGTAGGATCTATGCATGGTCAAGAAGAGGGGATACGGCCAGTTCTGCCCGGTCGCCCTTGCCGCCGAGATATTGGCGGAGCGGTGGACGCCCTTAGTTGTTCGCGAATTGCTCTGCGGTAGCGTCCGTTTCAATGACCTCCAACGCGGGGTGCCGCGCATGTCGTCGGCGCTACTGGCACGGCGGCTCAAAGAGCTGCAGTTTGCGGGCATCGTCGAACGCCGCCGCGGCGCTGGCGGCTTTTTTGAGTATCGCCTTACTGCAGCCGGTCGAGAGCTATTTCCGGTTGTCGAGAAAATGGGCCTTTGGGCGCAGCGCTGGCTCCGTCACGATCTCGTCGACACCGCGAATCTGGATTCCGACCTTTTGATGTGGGACATCCGCCGTAACGTCCTCGCCAAGTTCGCGCCACGCGACAGCCGGTACGTCGCCGAATTTCGGCTTTCCGGCGTTCCCATCAGCCGCCGCCGCTATTGGCTGGTGTTCGAGCGAGGCGTCGTCGACCTGTGCTACCGAAATCCCGGCTTCGAGGTCGACCTTTTCGTCGAAGCCAGTCTCCGCGTTCTCACCCAGGTTTGGCTCGGCCACATCGTGATCAAACAAGCCATTGACGACAGCCGGCTCCGCCTCGATGGATCGCGCAGCGACATAGCGGCCTTCCCCTTATGGTTCATGCTCAACATGTTCGCTCCGGCGGGCCGGAAGCCGCCCGGTCGCATTGAGCTTGCTGCGGAGTAGCGACTGGCTCGGCTTCAGGAGGTTTCATTGGTCCCCGCCGCTGCAGCCAACGCAACTTTGATATTTTGGTAGGCTGCCGGGGGCTTGTATCATCTGCTACGGTCGCGCAATGCGTGATTACCCAGCGTTCCTTATGTCTCTTCCTGGCCCATCGCGACATTTCGCGGCGACGCAGCAATTCAGTCGCTTTCGTAGCGAAGCGGACGTTCCACAGGCCGTGCTTACAGAACCGGATTTCTGAGTACGCGCATTAAGTCTTGCTGCTATCAAGTCTTGCCACTTCGCTGCAATCACCCGGACCAAATCTCCAACGTTGGCCATGCTGTCGCGTTCACGCGACTAAACTGCATGTTGAAAACGGTCTTGCGCCAGCATGACGATTTCGACTTGCCGGAACGAGTCCTGAACGTGGACGCCGCGATGAAAAGCGATACCAAAGGATAGCCTCTATTTCGGGCTCATTTGGGTTTTCGCGAGGAACGGAAACAAAAAACGCGCGTTGAGCGACAAGCCATCAGAGGAAAAAATTTGAAACCAGGCAGATGATGCGCGGCTCGCTTGCGCACGGGGCACCGGGGCAGAGGAGACCAGCACCATGAAATCCGCAGCGATGGCAGTCACTCTAAGCGCGTGCGCTTCTATCGTTCTTCCATACTTTGCGGCGGCGCAAGTCGCGCAATCCGGATATTCGCTGCCGCTGGCGCTGGCAGTGGAAGCGGCAACCACGGCTGTTGATGCCTGTGCTGCCAAAGGATGGCCGGTCTCGGCGTTTGTGGTGGATACTTCCGGGGTCATCAAGGTGCATCTGAAGGGCGATCACAGCACGATCCACACCAAGGACTCCGCGTTCCGCAAAGCCTATACCGTGGTGACTATGGGTCCGATTTTCGGTTTCGAAAGGACAAGCGCGTTTGCCGATACGGTCAACAAAAATCCGGCCGGCGCCAACTCGTCGCTTTTTAACCTGCCCGATATTATAGCCGTTGCTGGCGGTGTCGCGATCAAGCACGGCAACGAGGTCGTGGCTGGGCTCGGCGTCGGCGGAGCGCCGGGCGGCGACAGGGACGAGGCCTGTGCGGAAGAAGGCGTGGCGAAAATCACCGCCCAGGTGAACGCCAGTCGCTAGCGTAGCGCACCGAGATCGCTGCGCGACGGCTGGTCAGCGGATTGGTGCTGGAGGGTTTCAATTTTATCGAAGCGCAAGCGCGACCACTTTGCGCATCACGCTTGGTAGCGCTTCCCCGGCAATGTCCGTCATCGGGATCCAGCGCATGCCCTCCGGCGCTGGAGTGACCGCCGGAAGTTCGGTCGCGTACACGATGAGTTCCAGCGGAAAATGCGTGAAAACGTGGCGCACCGTAGCAGCCAGGCGGCGCCACACGGTGACGTTTCGCCGCTCTGGTTCGCGAAAGCGCGGCGCGTGTTGTCGTGCGCTGGCATCGTCGAAGTCCGGCGCCCATTCAGTCGTCGGCACCTCCGTCATACCGCCAAGGAGACCTTTTGCCGGCCGCGTCCGCACCAGCAAGAAACCGTCGGCACGCCGGACCACGAAGGCGGCACCCCGGCGCAGCGCGCCTTCGCGCTTGGGTATTTTGCGCGGAAAAGTTTCCGCTTCGCCGCGCGCGTGGCCGCTGCAGCTGTCGTTCCATGGGCAGAGTGCGCAGGCCGGTTTCTTCGGCGTGCAGATCGTAGCGCCGAGGTCCATCATTGCCTGCGCGAAATCGCCGGCGCGCTGTTGCGGCGTGAGTTCGCGCGCCAGCCGGCGCAGTTCAGGTTTTGCGTCAGGCAAGGAAGCTGCGACGGCGAAGAGCCGCGCCATCACCCGTTCAATGTTGCCATCGACCGGGCTCGCTTTCGCATCGAACGCGATCGCTGCAATCGCGGCAGCCGTGTAGGCGCCGATGCCGGGAAGCGCCCGCAGCGCACTTTCGTCTTCCGGAAATTTTCCGTTGTGTTGCTCGACGATGGCGCGGGCGCAGGCGTGCAGGTTCCTGGCGCGTGCGTAGTAGCCCAGCCCTGCCCAAGCCTTGAGAACTTCGCCGAGCGGGGCGGAAGCGAGCGCCTGCACGTCGCTCCAGCGTGTCAGAAAGCGCATGTAGTATGGTGCAACTGCCTTGACCGTCGTTTGTTGCAGCATGATCTCGGAAAGCCAGACGCGGTATGGATCGGCGCGCTCGCCCGGCGCCGCGCGCCACGGCAATTTCCGGCGATGACGATCGTACCATGCGAGCAAGACGCCCGATTGCGGGAATGAAATCGCCGCGGGGCGCTTCGCGCGCTGTCGCGCCGCCATTTTCGCTGCTACGGTCATAATCGAGGGATGACAGAGCACCCCATTGTGAACAAGCCCTCCCGCTCCTTCGCCAAGCCGCTCCGCGACCTGCTCGGCAAGGTCGTTGGCGAGACATTTACGCGACAGGGTTTTGCTTCGGCCGAGTTGGTGACGCGCTGGGCCGAAATCGTCGGCGGTGAAATTGCCGCACACAGCGAACCGGTCAAAATCCAGTGGCCGCGTCCGGTTTCACCCCCTGCGGCCTCGCTAAGCGGTGGAGAAGGGTTGGCGTCAGGCCGCCAAGCCGGCACGCTTGTTCTGCGGGTCGAGGGACCGGCGGCGATCGAAGTCCAGCATCTCGCCAACGTCATCTGCGAACGCGTCAATCGCTTTCTTGGCTGGCGCGCGGTTGAGCGGATCGCATTGCGGCAGGCGCCGCTGCGCCGGGATTTACGTCCCTCAGCTCGCGCTCCCGATCCCGTTGCAGCCGCGCGTATCGCTGCCAGCATGCCAGAAGTCGCGGACGAAGATCTGCGGCAGGCGCTCGCCCGGCTTGGCGCCGCAATCAAGCGAAGCTGACAGCTCCGGCCAGCGCCCTCAAGCGACCGTGATACCGCTGCGCCCGGGCCTTGGCGGGAGGGCGTGGTGGTGCCACATTCGTGCGGCAAGATTTTCACATTGTCCGGAACTGAGGAGCTGAATGTGACCCTGACCCGCCGCCAAGTTTTTGCAACGACTTCGATATTGGCCGGCGCCGGCGTCGCGGGTGCCCTTCTGGGGGCCTCCTCTGTTGCCCAAGCGGCCGCCGAGATCGATCAGGCGGACCTGGCAAAGGCCGGACCCGACGGCGACATCGTCCTTGGGTCGGAGAAGGCGCCGGTGACCGTGATCGAGTACGCTTCGATGACCTGTCCGCACTGCGCACATTTCGCGACGGCAACCTTTCCCGAATTGCAGAAGCGCTACATCGACAACGGAAAGGTCCGCTTTATCTTCCGTGAATTCCCATTCGATGCGCTCGCGGCGGCCGGATTCATGCTCGCGCGCTGTGCCGGCAAGGACAAATTCCTCCCGGTGGTGGAGACGCTATTCGCGAAGCAGTCGGAATGGATGGTGCAGAAGCCCGTACCGGCGCTCATGGGTATCGCCAAACAGTTCGGGTTTACCCAGGAGTTATTCGATAAGTGCTTGGCGAATCAGCAGGTGCTGGACGGCATCCAGGATGTGCGCGATCGCGCCGCCGAGAAACTCGGGGTCAACTCTACACCGACCTTTTTTGTCAACGGCAAGAGGCTGGTCGGCGATCAGTCGATCGATGCGCTAGCCAAGGAGATCGAGCCCTATCTCAAGGAGGGATAAGGGTTTTTCGCCGGCACCGGCGCTCGTGATTGACCCGCGAGGCTCGGCCCTCATGGACGTGCGAACGAGAAAATCTGGATAACCCGGCAGGGCTGTTGCGCTTGGGCGCGCGCCGATTTATTCTCCGCGCCGCTGGGCACCCTTCGACTCAATGCCGACTAAGGGCATGAGTTTTCAGCGATTCCCCTTTCGGCCGCAGCAGGGCAGCGAGAAGGACTTAAAACGCGAATGAAGCTCACGCGGCTGCGCTTGATCGGCTTCAAGTCCTTCGTCGAACCCACAGACCTTGAGATCGAACCGGGGCTGACCGGCGTGGTGGGCCCGAACGGCTGCGGCAAATCCAATCTGGTCGAAGCCGTGCGCTGGGTCATGGGTGAAGCCTCGCATAAGGCGATGCGCGCGTCCGAGATGGACGACGTGATCTTCTCCGGCAACACCGAGCGTCCAGCGCGCAACCACGCCGAGGTATCCGTCCTGGTCGACAACAGCGACCGCAAGGCGCCGGCGGCCTTCAACGATACCGAAACTCTCGAAGTCTCACGGCGCATCGTGCGCGAACGCGGCTCGGTCTTTCGCGTCAACAGTCGCGAGGTTCGCGCACGGGACGTGACTGTGCTGTTTGCCGATGCCTCGACCGGCTCGCGCTCGCCGGCCTTGGTCCATCAAGGACGTATCGGCGAAATCATCCAGGCGCGCCCGGACCAGCGGCGACGCGTGCTTGAAGAGGCAGCCGGCATCTCCGGGCTACACGCGCGCCGTCATGAGGCAGAGCTGCGGCTGCGGGCAGCCGAGCAAAATCTGGCGCGCGCCGAGGATGTGATCTGCCAGCTCGCTACGCAAGTCGCTTCGCTTAAGACCCAGGCGCGGCAGGCGGTGCGCTACCGCAATATCTCCGGACAGGTGCGCCGAACCGAGGCGCTGCTGTTGCACTTGCGCTGGACCGCCGCCCAAACCGAAGTCGCCGATGCCGAACGGACCAAAGATGAAGCGGTTCGGATCGTCGCCACACGCACGGGTGAACAAACCGTCGCTACGACACGGCAGGCGGAGGTTGCAGCCGGATTGCCTGCGCTGCGCGAAGCCGAAGCCAAAGCCGCGGCGGCGCTGCAGCGCCTGCTCCTCGCACGCGACGGACTGGAACGCGAAGAAGCCCGTGCCAAGGAGCGGATCAGCGAACTTGATCGCCGCCTGGAACAGTTCGCCGCTGATCTCGAGCGCGAACGCACGCTCGCAGCCGACGCGGCAACCGCCCTCGGCCGTTTGGATACCGAAGAGAAACATCTGAAGGCCGAAGCGCAGGCCAGCGCCGAGCGGCTCACCGGTGTGAATAGTCGCGTTGCCGCCGCGGATGAGACACTGGCGGCGTCCGAAAAATCTTTTGCCGATCTCACCGGCGCGCTCGCCGATCTGACCGCTCGCCGCAATTCGCTCGAGACCGCTTTACGTGATCATGAACAGCGGGCCGCGCGATTGGCAGCCGAGCTCGCCAACATCGACTCAGGTCTGGCGGCAACCGACAGCGGGCAGCCCGATTTGGCGGCGCTGGCTGAGGCGGTTGCGATTGCACAAACTGCCCTGACCGCAGCCGAAACTGCTGCACGAAAGGCTGAGATCAACCACAACACTGCGAGGGAGACCATCGACGCCGCGCGCGTACCGTTGGATACAGCGGAACGCCGGGTGCAACGGCTGGAAACCGAAGCAAAAACCATCGGCAAGCTGCTCGCCGTCGAGAACAAGAATCTTTGGCCGCCGGTGATAGATGCTCTGACTGTCACCAAAGGCTACGAAAAGGCGATCGGCGCTGCACTCGGCGACGATCTCGACGCGCCGGTCGATCTGTCTGCGCCGATGCGCTGGGCAGGCGCGGCGCTTCATCCGTCCGATCCCGCTTTGCCCGAGGGCGTCGCGGCGCTGTCGGAGTTTGTGCAGGCGCCGCCCGAACTCGCGCGCCGCCTCGCTCAAATCGGCGTCGTCGAGCGTAGTGAAGGCGTGCGCCTTGCGGCGACACTCAAACCCGGCCAGCGCCTGGTCTCCCGCGACGGCGACTTTTGGCGCTGGGACGGCTTTGCCGCTGCGGCACATGCACCCACCGGCGCAGCACGACGGCTTGCCGAGCGCGGCCGCTTGCAGGCGATCGAAGGCGAACTCGCGACCGCGCGGAGCGAAGTGGAGATCCAACAGCGCCGGGTCGAAGCGGCCGAAGCCGCGCGGGCCGCCGCTGCGTTGGCAGAGGCCGAAGCGCGCGCTCAGTGGCGTGCAGCCCAGCATTCCACCGATGCGGCGCGCGAAGAGCATGCTGCCGCCGAACGCGAGATCAGTCGCAACGCGTCACGGATATCGGCTCTCAACGAGGCCAAACAACGGACCAGTGCCGGTCGTGACGAAGCGTTCACCGGGTCCCGCGATGCACAGAAAGCGCTTGCCGGGCTGCCCGACGCCGCGCATCTCGAAGCCCGACTTGCCAAGGTCAACGAAGAGATCGCGAGAGATCGTGGAGCGCTTGCTGAAATACGGGTCGAGGCGCAGGCCATTACCCGCGAGGCCGAGCTGGCCGATCGCCGGTTGCAGGCGATCGCAACCGAGCGAACGGACTGGAGTGAGCGGAAGGACAAGGCCGCGGCACAGATCAGCACGATCGAAGAGCGCACCGCAGAAGCCAAACGCGAGCGCGGCGAGCTCAATGATGCGCCACAGAAATTCGCCGAGCAGCGGCAGGCCTTGATCAGCGAGATCGAGACTGCCACAGCGGCGCGACGCAATGCCGCCGACCGATTGGCTGAGGCCGAAACGGACCTTGCGGCCGCCGATAAAGCCGCGCGTGCAGCCCTTGAGGCGGTGGGCGAAGCCCGTGCGGAGGCCGCGCGGGCCGAGGAACGGCGCGATGGCGCCAAGCGCCGGCTCGCCGACGTGGAACATGAAATCCGCGAGCTTCTCGACGTTGAACCCGCCGGAGCAGCGGAGGTCGCCGAGCTCAAGACCGACGCCGCATTGCCGGCGATCAACGAAGTCGAAGAAAAGCTCGACCGCATCCGCCGCGAGCGCGAGCGCCTCGGCTCGGTCAACCTGCTCGCCGAGCAGGAATTGCGGGAAGTCGAAGCGCAGCACGACAAGCTGATTGCCGAGCGCGACGATCTGGTCGAGGCGATCAGACGGTTGCGCCAGGGCATCCACAGCCTCAATCACGAAGCCCGCGAACGGTTGCTTGCATCGTTTGCGACCGTCAACGAGCACTTCAAGAAGCTGTTTGCGGAACTGTTCGACGGCGGCAATGCCGAACTGCAGCTGATCGAGAGCGAAGATCCGCTCGAAGCCGGCCTCGAGATCATGGCCAAGCCACCGGGCAAGAAGCCGGTGACACTTTCGCTGCTTTCCGGCGGCGAGCAGGCGCTTACGGCGCTCGCCCTCATCTTCGCCGTTTTCCTCACCAACCCGGCGCCGATCTGCGTGCTCGACGAGGTCGACGCACCGCTCGACGACTATAATGTCGAGCGCTTCTGCGATCTGCTCGACGAGATGACGCGCGCGACCGACACGCGCTTCATCATCATCACGCACAATCCGATCACGATGGCGCGCATGAACCGCCTCTACGGCGTCACCATGGCCGAGCGCGGCGTCTCCCAGCTTGTATCGGTCGATCTGGAAGGCGCCGTGAAGCTGCGCGAAGCTAGCTGATCAATATTCAGCGCCGACCGTCATGCGTTGCCCAGCTTGAACAGCCGCCGTGCGTTAGTGCGTCCGATTTTGAGACGATCGTTCTCGCTGATCGGGCAAGCATCGAACCAGTTCGCCGCATGATCGATGTTTTCGAATGGCCAGTCGGTTGAAAACATGATCCGGTCGGCGCCGACTTCGAGCATGGCGTTGAGCAGTGCCGGCGTGTGGAAATTGCCCGACGTCGTGACATAGAAATTTTCACGGAAATATTCGCGAATGGGTTTCTTCGCCGGATATTTGTTGCGGTCGGGAATCCAGCCGTTGGCGTTGTCGACGCGCCACATCGCGAACGGCAGGTTCTCGCCCATATGACCGAGGATGATCTGCAAACCTGGATGCGCATCGAACAGACCTGACCCCATCAGCCGTAGCGCGTGAACCGCGGTCTCCTGGGCGAACGCCCAGATCGGGCCGAGCAACCACGGATGACCTTCGTAGATTTTAGAGTCACGTGGCAGCGGATTGCGAGGATGCAGATAAAACGGCACGTCCAGGCGCTCCATCGTCGCCCAGAACGGCCGGAATTGCGGCAGGTCGTAATAGACCGCTGTGTCGGCGTCATTAACTTGCGAAAAACCGTTGACCAGCGCGCCCCGAAAACCAAGCTCCTTCACGCAGCGTTCGAGTTCTCGCGTCGCCCGGGCGGGGTCCTGCATCGCCAACGCGGCCAGGCCCTGAAAGCGGTCTGGCCGCCTGCGCACCTGTTCGGCGAGATAGTCGTTGGATCGTCGGGCAATTTCATCGGCCTTCGCCGGGTCCGGGATAGCCTGCACCGCGGGCGCGTTGAGCGACAACAGCGTGGTTTCGATCCCGTATTGGTCCATCAGCGATAGCCGCCGGTCGTGCACATCGAGCACACGGCTTTTCACCTCTTCCCAGACCTGGTCGGGAAAGTAGCCGCGGGAATCCGCGACCGTCTCCGGGATGGCGAAATGTTCTTCGAGTGCGACCTTGCCCCTCATACTGCTCCTCCGGCATCACCGGCCATGCACCGGCGCGTTAGTCTTAACACGCCAATGACTTGTGGCCAGATGCCCTCCCCTCGCTGGCATGATTTTGGCGACGAAGCGATTGGATCACTAGCCGCTGTCCCATTTCGGGGCACGCGCCGGACATGCATTTCGCAAAAACCATGAACACCCACCAAAGCTACACGCTGGCCTCGCCACCGCAGACCAGCGGGTTTTTGCGTGCCTGGGCGGTGCTCTCCCGTGGCACGTTTTCAGCGGCGATTTTCTTGGCCGATGTCGCCCTGATCGTCGCGATGTCGTGCATAACGGGAGTTGCCTATCACTTCGTCGCCTTTGGCTATCCGGGCAACCTTCCGTCAATTGTTCAAGTTGGCGTTCTGGCGGCCAGCATTTTCGCCATCTCCAACCTGTTTCGCCGCGAATACCGGCTGCCGAATTTCTTTTCCTTCAAACGACATGCTCGCCGCACGATTCAGTTGTGGAACGTGACGCTCATTTGCCTGCTCGGGCTCGGCTTTCTGGCGCAGATCAGCGTCGAATATTCGCGCGGCTGGATGGTCCTGTTTTACGTCGCCACGCTCGCCGCATTGATCGTGCAGCGTTACGTCATCGTCCGCATCAGCACGGTGGCGCGCGCCGCCGGTCTTCTATCGGCTCAGCGCATTTTTCTGATCGGCACCGGCGAGCATGTGGGCGCCTTCATCAACCGTTACGAGCCGTGGGCGCTGGGCATCAACATCGTCGGGTGCCGATTCTTGACGCCGGCGACCGCGAGCGCATCCGCAGAGACCCGCCGTTCCCTGCTCGATCGCGATCTTGCCGAGGCGATTGCCACCGTCCGCAGTGTTGCGCCCGATGCGGTCTTCGTGCTGCTGCCGTGGTCCGCGACCGTTACCATTGAACGCTGCGCCGAAACCTTCCACGCCCTTCCCGTCGAAATTCATCTCGGCCCCGAAGAGGTCCTGCACAAGTTCGACGACGCCCGGCTGTCGGCGCTCGGACCGGTCACTACGCTGCAGCTCACGCGCCGGCCGCTGTCGCGCTTCGAGATCCTGCAGAAGCGAGTGTTCGATCTGGTTTTCGCCGCGGCGGCGCTCATCGCGGCCACGCCACTCCTCGTGCTTGTCGCTGTTCTGATCAGGCTCGATAGTCCGGGACCGGTCTTTTTCGTGCAACGCCGCTATGGCTTCAACCAGCAACCGTTTCCGATCATCAAGTTTCGCACCATGCGCATGCTCGATGACGGCGGCCGCCAGGCGACGCGCGACGATCCGCGGCTGACACGGATCGGTAGCTGGTTGCGGCGCTGGAACGTCGACGAAATCCCGCAACTTTTCAACGTGCTCACCGGCGACATGAGTCTTGTCGGTCCGCGCCCGCACCCGCTGCCGCTTGATCACGAATATCAGCGCCGTATTTCGCTCTACGCGCGCCGAAGCAACGTCAAGCCCGGTATTACCGGCTGGGCGCAAATTCACGGCTACCGCGGCGAGACCGATACCGAAGACAAAATGCGCAGCCGGGTAACTTATGACCTCTTCTATATCGACAACTGGTCGCTCTGGCTTGATTTGAAGATCATTGCCCGGACGGTTCTTTCGTCCACGGCCTATCGGAACGCGTACTAGAATTCGTCGCCACGCGCGCCAGCCAGACAGAGTTTTGCGCAATCAGCCTACAAGCACGGAGATGGCGTAAACCGCGCCGAAAGTGGCGAGCGCTGTCGAAATCCACAGCGCTCCAATAAGCAGCCAGATCGGACGCGCACTCTGCGCAGCCGCGGCCGGCGGCTCGGTCCATGATTTCAACGCGGGCTCCGCGCGGCGAAGCGCAGCGCTCGCACGCTCGATCGCAGCGATATCACGCGCAAGCTGGTCACGATCGGCCGCCGCGACCACCCCGGACTCATCATTGGTATTCGTTCGGGCGACATCGCGCGGCACGGCATCGAGGTTGCGAATTTGCTCCAGGATGGCGTTACCTTGCGCGTCGTCGGAAGAAAGGAAGCTAAGAGGCTTCGGCATGCCGCTGGCCCTTTTTGTCAGCCCAATTTCCTAGCCGACGAGGACCGAGCGGGCGATATTCATCGAAAGCTAACCTTAACAGCCCCGACGAACTATCCTATTTAAAGACAAAAGGGTGGGACTCACGCATCATTGGCGCCGAGGCTGCCGCGATCCCGCCTAGTTTGCGTCCGTTGAAGTCATTTCTCGCCAGCCGTGCCGGAGGATTTTCGCCGATGAGTACTTCAACACTGATCGTCCTTGCCGTGATCGTCGTCCTGGTTGTGTGGGTGATCTCGATCTACAACGGCCTCGTCAGCATGCGGCAGCGGGTGAACCAGGCTTTTGCCGACGTCGACGTGCAGTTGCGCCAGCGGCATGACCTCATTCCCAACTTGGTCGAAACCGTAAAGGGCTATGCGGCGCACGAGCGCGGCACGCTCGATGAAGTGGTCAAGGCACGCAATGCCGCGGTGGCCGCCCAGGGCCCTGCCCAGCAAGCGGCCGCCGAGAACATGCTCTCGGGCGCGTTACGTCAGCTCTTCGCTCTCTCCGAGGCTTATCCCGACCTCAAGGCCAACACCAATTTCCAGGCGCTGCAGGCGGAACTGACCGACATCGAGAACAAGATCGCAGCGGCGCGGCGTTTCTTCAACAACGCGGTGCAGGAATACAATACCGGCATTCAGAGGTTTCCCGCTGCACTGTTCGCCGCGGCGCTTGGCTTTTCCTCCAAGGATTTCTTCGACCTCGGCGACGAGCGCAAGGCCTTAGGCGAAGCGCCGCAAGTGAAATTCTAAGAACGCCCACGCACCAAATAATCGGTCATGGCCGCATACGGTCTGTACAGCCACATCCAGTCGAACCGCCGGCGTTCGATTGCGCTGCTTATCGGGTTGTTCTTTCTTGTCTACCTGATGGTGTATGCCGGCGCCTTGATCGCGGAGGCACTGTCGGTCGACGCCGACCTCAATACGCTGATGCAGCGCGCCTTACGCGATCTCATCGGCGCAGCGCCGCTGGCGACGATCGGCACGGCGCTGTGGATTGTGATCGCCTATTTCTTCCATCAAAAAATGATCGACGCGTTGACCGGCGGCCGCGAAATCACCCGCGCGGAACAGCCGCGGCTCTATAACATCCTGGAAAATCTCTGTATCTCGCGCGGCATCACCATGCCCAAGCTCAAGGTCATGGATTCCGACGCGCTCAATGCTTTCGCCACCGGGATGAATCAGAAGCAATATTCGGTCACCATCACCTCTGGCCTGCTTGCCGGCCTCGACGATGCCGAAGTCGAAGCCGTGCTTGGCCATGAGCTGACGCACATCCGCAACGGTGATGTTCGTATGATGGTCATCGCCGTGATCATTGCCGGCGCGATTTCCTTTTTCGCGGAGTTGTTCTTCCGGCTTTGGTTCTACGGCGGATTCCGCGGCTCGCGGTCATCCGATGACCGCAGGGGCGGTGGCGCCGGACTGGCGATCCTGATCGCCGTTGTGTTCATCGTCGTCGCCTATTTGCTCTCGTTCGTCATCCGCCTTGCGCTATCGCGTTCGCGCGAATACCTGGCCGATGCTGGCTCGGTCGAGCTGACCAAAAATCCCGACGCCATGATCTCGGCGCTCCGCAAGATCGAGGGTCATGGCGAACTACCCCGCGCCACCTCCGCGGTCATGGAAATGTGCATCGATAATCCGCGCGTAGGCCTTGGCGAATTGTTTGACACCCATCCTTCGGTGGATAACCGGGTCGCGGCTTTGATCAAATTCGCCGGCGGCCACGATCCCGGGCCGCTCGCCTTGCCGGCGCAGGAAACGCAGACCGCCACGGGACATCCGGTATCCGCTGGTCCGTTGGACACGTCGGCATCATCGTCGGATGGCCCGTGGGGCGCGTCTGCCGGCGGCACAAACGACACCTCGGCTGCTGAAACGAGCACGCCCTCCGGACCTTGGGGCCCGCACCAGAACCGCTAGTCGCAAAGCGGTCACAATTAACCATATCGGCTGGCAAATACGCCGGTTTGCGGGGATGGAACGCGCGCGATCCATCTTGAGGCTTCCAAACCGTAAACGGGGTGTGTAGAATCTTTTTGAGGGGACAATGCGTGACGCGCTCCATTTGGCCGCAGTCATCCCGAAAGCCGGACCCATCGAGTCTTACGGCGGCTGGGCGCCTGTGAAGGATCGACTATGGCAAAGCCAACGGTGATCGTGGTAGGTGCGGACAAAGGAGGCGTTGGCAAGACCACCGTCTCGCGCACGCTGCTCGACTATTTCACCGCACACCATATTCCGACCCGCGCTTTCGACACCGAATCGCCTAAAGGGACCCTGAAGCGCTTTCACCCGGACAACAGCGACATCGTCGACGTCACGTCGGTCGCTGATCAGATGCGCATCTTCGATACGCTGTCGAATGCTGATTCCAGCGTGACGATTCTCGACGTACGCGCCGGCCTGTTGTCACCGACGCTACGTGCGCTACGCGATATCGGTTTTCTGGACGCGGTGAAAAAGGGACAGCTGACGTTTGTCGTGTTCCACATTCTCGGCTCGTCGATCGCGTCTCTGAACGAGATCGAAGACACGTCTACCTTCGTTGGCGACAGCAAATACTTCCTGGTCAAGAACTTCATCAACAACACCAGCTTCTTCGAATGGGATCAGGCGACGCACTCGTCGTATTTCAAGAAATTCAAGGACGCGGTCGAGATCACCATCCCGAAGCTCAACGAAATGGCCTACGAGCAAGTGGAACTCGCTTCGGTTCCATTTCTGACATTCGTCGCCAACAAGGGCCTCAAGGGCGAAGCAGCCAATTATTCGTTTGTGTTGCGTGGCTATGTCCGGCATTGGCTCGGCAACGTCTGGGCCGAGTATGATCGCATCAAACTCAATGACATCGTTGCCACGGGTGGGGCTGCACCGGCGAACAGTCCGCGGGTTCAAGTCGTCAGCCGCTCCTGAACATGCCGCGCGCCGGCCTCAGCCGCGACAGCGCGGCGAGGCATAATGATATGCGGCCGGCTCCCCTCTACATTGTAGCGTCGCCCCGCCCGCGAACCGGCAAGACGCTGATTGCACGGCTGATGATCGAATTTTTCCGCGCCGGTGGCCGCCCGCTGGTGGGATACGATCTCAATCCGCGCGAGCAGGCGCTCGCGATCCGTTTCCCAAAGCTGGTCTGGCCGGTGGACATCGTCAACACACGCGGCCAGATGGAACTGTTCGACCGGCTCATCGCGGATACGGCGAGCACAAAGATTATCGATCTTGGCTACGGCGCGTTCGACCAGTTTTTTGCGATCACGGCCGAGATCGGTTTCCTGCAGGAAGCACGGCGGCGCTTGATTGAGCCGATTGTGCTTTTCGTGACTGATCCTGCTCCGGCAACGGTGCGCAGCTACGCCGAACTCCGCGGCCGATCGGCGGCAACTTTCGTGCCTGTGCACAACGAATCGGTGTCGCTGATGTTCGCCAAACAGGACTTTCCCGGGACCCGCCGCGAATGTGGTGCGATCCGAATCCCACGCCTCTCGCCGATCGTGCGCGGCGTCATCGACCGGCCGAATTTCTCTTTCGCCGCCTACATGACCGAGCAGCCGGGCGGACCGACCGAGGTCCATCAATGGGTCGGCGAAATCTTCACTGAGTTTCGCGAACTCGAATTGCGGCTGCTGATGGGCCGGCTTACCTCATCGCTCGCGGGCAGTGCCGCAGTGAGGCGCAACGCATGACAACGCCGCGAGATCGACCTTAGCCCTAATGCCCCTCAAAGCTGACGAGGGTGCGTACCGGCACGCCGAGCTTTCGGATCTTTGCGGCACCGCCCAGATCGGGCAAATCGATGATAAAGCACGCCGCTAGAATTTCGGCGCCCATTTGCTTGAGGAGCTTGCAAGCGGCTTCCGCAGTCCCACCGGTGGCGACGAGATCGTCGACCAGGATGACCCGCTCGCCCTTGATCACCGCGTCCTCGTGCATCTCCATCTCATCGATGCCGTATTCAAGCGAATAGCCGATGGTCACGCGCTTGAAGGGCAGCTTGCCCTTTTTGCGGATCGGCACGAACCCCGCAGAAACCTGATGGGCGACGGCGCCGCCGAGGATAAAGCCGCGTGCCTCGATCCCCGCGACTTTGTCGATCTTGCCACCGGCCCAAGGGTGCACCAGTTCGTCGACAGCACGACGGAAAGCACGCGCATCGCCAAGCAGCGTTGTGATGTCGCGAAACATGATGCCGGGCCTGGGATAATCCGGGATGCTCCGGATCGCCGACTTCAGGTCATCCGCTGCGGCCATTGTCGTCATGGTCGATGGCTCTTTATGCCTGTCACCATCCCTGTAGCACACAAGCGGCGCTTAGCCAGCCGCCGGCGGCTTGCAGCAAGCCCAACTCTGTCGAACCATAGCCGCCTAAGCAACCGGAGCCCCTTATCATGACTGAAAACGCCCAGCGCATCGTCATAATTGACCTGCGTATCCCATTTTTCCGGCTGGTCATGTTTTTCGTAAAAGCCGCACTCGCCGCCATTCCGGCCGCGATTATCGTCGGCTTCCTGGTCATGCTGATAACCGCGCTCATCGCCGCACTTTTCGGCGATGGCGGCGTCCTGATGATGCGGCGTTGGTCGTTCTAACGCGGCGCCCCCGTTCACTGTTCTTGGAACCTGCGCATACGGGCAAATTCATGCGCCCGTATGCGGTACAGGTCACGCGCACTTCACTTTGGGCCGAACGCTCCGAGCAGGCCGCCGACCGCGTTGTTTACGGCGCCTCCGACGGCGTTGTTGACGGTGTCGACCGGGGACCCGGATTGCCCCGCTCCTTTGGAGTCACCGGCGGTGTTCTTTGCGCCGGCATTGGTGATGCCCTTCGATTGCGTTGTCGAAGCCGGCTTTTTCTTATCGTCTGCCAGCGCCCCTGAAAGCGATGCTGCTGCAAAAGCCGATAGCAATGGCACGATAACCGCCAGCCGCGTGAAATTCGTCATGATTGTCGCTCCCTTCATGCGTCGCGTGAGATACTAGCCTCTTTCGAACGTTCGCATGAAGGACAATCGACAAGTTTGGGCGATCAGATTGGACACGCCGCGCGCATTGACCCGCGCAGCGCCCGCAAGGGCAAGCCGCCGCTGCCCGGGGTGTTTGTCGGCAGCGCTTAGGTACGCGGGTATTCCGTTGGAGCGCGAGGTTCAAGCAGTTCCCGGATGGTGCAACACGTCGTACCAGACTTTCTTCTTGGTAAAATAGAGAAGTCCGGTCAGCACAATCAGGAATACGAATACCTGGAAACCGAGTCGCTTGCGTTCGTCGAGCTTCGGCTCCGCCGCCCACATCAGGAAGGCGGCAATGTCGTGGCTATATTGGTCGACCGTCGCCGGCGTCCCGTCGGTGTATTCAACTTGCCCATCGCTCAACGGCTTCGGCATGCCGATGGCATGACCGGGGAAATATTTATTGTATTGCGCACCCGGCGGCAGCGTGAAACCAGCAGGCGGCTCCTCATAGCCGTTGAGAATGGCATGGATGTAGTCGGGGCCATCCTCCTGGTACTGCGTGAAGGCATCAAAGATAAACCACGGGAAACCGCGCTCGACGCTGCGCGCCTTGGCGAGCACCGACATATCCGGCGGCAGAGCGCCGCCGTTGGCATTGCGGGCGGCCTGATCGTTCGGGAACGGCGCCGGAAAATAGTCCGCAATCTTGCCTGGGCGCTGGAACATTTCGCCTTGATCATTCGGCCCAGCCGTCACCTGGAAAGTGGCCGCGATCGTGGCCGCCTGCGGCTCGGTGAATGCCGGACCGCCGGCGTCGGCGAGATTGCGGAACGCCAGCAGCTTCAAGCTATGACAATTGGAGCAGACTTCGCGATAGATTTTAAATCCGCGCTGTAGCTGCTGCGTGTCGTACAGGCCGAACGGGCCGGCGAACGACCAGCGCTGCTTCGGCGGTATGTCCTGCTCCTGCGCAGACGCGATCCGTGCACCGAGCGGGAGCGCGAAAGCCGCAAAGGTAACGGCGATTACGACGCTGCGATAGGCATTCATGGTCCGCCCCCTAAACCTTGACGCCTGATGGCGGCGCCGATGCGCCGGCGGGTAAACCTTCGCGCAGCACCGATTCCGAGATTGAGTTCGGCAAGGGCTTCGTCGTTTCAAACAAACCGAGCAACGGCAGGATGATGAGCAAGAAAATAAAGTAGTAGGCGGTGAGGATGCGCGCCGCGATCACGTAACCGCCTTCCGGCGGCTGCGAGCCGAGATAGCCAAGGCCGACTACCACGAGGAAGAAAACGATCAGGAACTGCCGATAGAGCGGCCGATAATTCGCCGACCGCACCCGCGAAGTGTCGAGCCAGGGCAGGAAGGCGAGCAGCACGATCGAAGCCAGCAGCGCGATAACGCCAAGAAGCTTGCTCGGGATCGCACGCAAGATGGCGTAGAACGGCAGGTAGTACCATTCCGGCACAATGTGCGTGGGCGTCTGGCCGGGGTTGGCCGGAATGTAGTTGTCCGAATGGCCGAGATAATTCGGAATGTAGAAAACGAACCAAGCGAAGAAAAGGCAGAACACCCCGATGAAGAACGCGTCCTTGACGGTCGCATAGGGCGTAAATGCGACCGTATCCTTCTCGGTCTTCGGTTCGACGCCGGTCGGGTTGTTCTGCCCGACCATGTGCAAGGCCCACACGTGCAGGACGACCACGCCGGCAATGACGAACGGCAAGAGGTAGTGCAGCGAATAGAAGCGGTTCAATGTTGGATTGCCAACCGCGTAGCCACCCCACAGCCAGGTTACGATCGGATCGCCGACGCCGGGGATCGCCGAGAACAGATTGGTGATGACGGTCGCCGCCCAAAAGCTCATCTGTCCCCACGGCAGCACGTAGCCCATGAAGCCGGTGACGACCATCAGCAGGAACAGGATGACGCCGAGGATCCACAACACCTCGCGCGGGTCCTTGTAGGAGCCGTAATACATGCCGCGCGCGATGTGGGCGTAGACGGCTACAAAGAAGAACGCCGCGCCGTTGGCGTGCAGGTAGCGCAGCAGCCATCCGTAATTGACGTCGCGCATGATCGATTCGACGGAATTAAAAGCGAGGTCGACATGCGGCGTGTAATGCATCGCCAGCACGATGCCGGTTACGATTTGCGCGCCCAGCATGAACGTCAGGATGCCGCCGAACGTCCACCAGTAGTTCAAATTTCGCGGCGTCGGATAGACGACGAACGAGGAATAGACCAGGCTCGCGATCGGCAGTCGCCGCTCCAGCCATTGCATAAAGGGATGTTGCGGCTTGTAAACCGAATGTGCGCTCATGGTCGAACCTTATGCGTGATCTGAAGCATCATCTTTTTCCGCGGCTTCGCCGGTCCGGATCGCGGTCATGAAAACGAATGGGTCGATGTCACGCCGCGATGGCTTCGCTGCGGAGATTGTTGTCACCGTCCCAACCTCTTCCGTCTTGCCGGCTTTCCATCCGAGCTGCGAACCTCCCCCGAGGGGTCCGTGCGGCGGCGAAAGGTTTGGCCTCATCCGATCTGGGGGAGATCAGAAGCGACCCAATCCGGCGGCGTTTTATTGGCACCCTTACCGCGAGAGTGCAAGTCTGCCGATATAGACCCTTTGAATGCGGCTACCGAACCCCACCGAACGCCCCGACGAGAGCGGGACCGGTAGAATTGGCAGCAGATCGCCATCCCAAAATGTTCGAATTTGCACATGCGCATTGCCCTGTACGAACCCGATATACCCCAGAACACGGGCACGATCTTGCGCCTGTGCGCTTGCTGCGGCATCGAGGCGCACATCATCGGCCCTGCCGGCTTCCCCACCAGCGACCGTGCCTTCCGCCGTGCCGGGATGGACTATCTCGATGCGGTGACGATCGTCCGGCATCGTTCGTGGCTTGAATTCGACGGTTGGCGGCGGGCAGAGCGCCATCGGTTGGTCTTGTTTACGACCGCAGCGGCTGTCTCTTATCTCGACTACAGCTATACAGCCGACGATGTTCTGCTTTTCGGGCGCGAATCAGCCGGAGTGCCGGAAGAGGTCCACGCCGCTGCGGACGCGCGCGTCGTGATTCCCGTCCGGCCTGGCTTGCGCTCGCTCAATGTCGCGATCGCGGCTGCTATGGCCGCCGGTGAGGCAATAAGACAGACCCGCGTGATACGGAACTAAAGACCAAGACAATCGCACGCGAAAACCAAACGAAACTCCGCGTGATTTCCGCACGCAACATGAACCGCAAAGAACGAGCTATCTATGAGCAGGAAACTTAAACCGATCCCCCACTTTCGTAGCGAAGCCGCTGAGCGCAAATTCTGGGAAAATCACGACTCAACGGAATACGTGGATTGGAGCAAAGCGAAACGCGTTCAATTCCCCAACTTGAAGCTTTCGACCACTGCAATTTCGCTGCGCCTGCCGCAGGGCCTGCTTGATCGCATCAAGATCGCGGCCAACAAGCGCGATGTGCCATATCAGTCGTTGATCAAGGTCTGGCTGGCGGAGAAAATCGACGCCGAGTAACAGGCCAGCATCACGCCGCCACCACGCCCGGATGGCCGGCCTCGACCGCGAACGCCTTCAGTGTCGCGACTTCGGCCTTGGGATCGGTGGCGTCGGAGACGACCTGCATACGGACCTGCATGTGCGCACGCTCCAGATCGACGCAGGCATAACCGCGCCGCCGGCTTTCAAAGAAACGGACATGCGGATTGTCGGGTAGCGCCTTCGCGATCAGCTCGTAGGGAGGCCCATAGGACGAGATCGACGTGCCGACGAATTCGGTCGCCACAACCGGCGACGATGGGTCATCGAAGTCGAGCCGAAGATCATTCGCGAAGAACGAATGCGAGTCACCGCCGATGACCACGGGGTTGGACACTTGGCTCTCGTGGATGCGTTTGAGAAGGCGGGTGCGGTTTGCGGGATAGCCATCCCAATCATCGGTTGAGAAGCCAAAACCGCCATCCTGCTTGATCCCGAGTTGGGCCATCAGCACATCCTGCGCGATCAAATTCCACCGCGCTTTGGAGCGGGCCAGGTTGGAGTGAAGCCACGCCTCCTGGGCAAAGCCGAGCATGGTCCTGCCGGCGTCGCGCCGCTCCGCACAACTCTCATTGGATTCCAAGTGGGTACCGCCCTTGTTCGGCGGCGCATAACACGCTTCGCGCGAGCGATATTGGCGCCCGTCGATCATCGAGATGTCGATGAGGTCGCCGAAACCGAAGCGATCATAAATCCGCATGACCGGTCCTTCCGGCCGCGACAGGATCGGCCGCACCGGCATGTGCTCGTAAAACGCCCGATAGGCCGCCGCGCGGCGAATCAGGAACTGCCCGGGATCGTCGAAAAATTTTCCCCACTTGTCGGCGTAGTCGTCTTGCACCTCATGATCGTCCCAGGTGACCAAAGCCGGCGCCTCGGCGTGCAGGCGTTGCAGGTCGGGATCGAGCTTGTATTGCGCGTAGCGATTTCGATAGGTCGGCAGCGTCGCCGCCTCGATGCCGTCGGAGTGGCGCCGCACGACCGGCCGCCGCTCTTCGATGTACTCGTAGATATAGTCGCCGAGGTACAGCACGAATTCCGGGTTCTCGTCTGCGAGGTGGCGATAGGCGGAAAAAAAGCCATGCTCGTAATTGGAGCAGGACACGAAGCCGAAGCGCAGGTGATCGAGCGACGCACCCGCCGCGGGTAAGGTTACGGCACGACCGATCCGGCTAACGGCGTCGCCGTTCGTAAAGCGATACCAGTATGACCGTCCAGGCTGCAGCCCTCCGACATCGAGATGCACCGAGTACGCGAAGACCTGTTCGGCGGGGACTTCGCCGCGCCGCACGACGTCGCGCATGGACGGATCGGCTGCTATCTCGTACCCGACCGGAACATCGCCGCCGTACATGCCGCCCGGCGTCTCCGGGTTACTGGACAGCGGCTCAGGTGCAAGTCGCGTCCAGAGCACAAATCCGTCCGGCCGCGGCGCGCCGGCCGCAACGCCAAGGCTGAAAGGATCACCAGCACGCCAACTTTGTGCGGCGGCGCGGCGCAACACGGCTGGCGCAGCAAACAAGGCCAAGCCCGCACCGGCCGCGCCTTTAAGCAGGCGGCGGCGCGTGGGTAGATCAAGGGCTATCCGGCTCGGCATGTAGCCCTCAGCATCGGTTTGTGACAGATCAATATATTCGCGCACTAATGTGACATTCTGGACAACGTTTCCAGGCGATTGTCATCGTTCGGTGAACGCCGTTGGAAATTCAACGCCGGATCAATCATGGACGTAAACCTTATCGAAGCACGCAAAAGCCGGGCGCGCAGCTGGTTTGAGGCATTGCGCGACGACATCGTCAGCGCTTTCGAAGCCCTGGAAGACGCCCTCCCGGCAAGTGCACCGCTTTCCGATCGCGCCGCCGGCCGGTTTACGCGTAAAGCTTGGGATCGCGTTGACCATTCCGGCGCGCCGGGGGGCGGCGGCGTCATGGCGATGATGAAAGGCCGCGTGTTCGAAAAGGTCGGCGTGCACGTCTCAACGGTGTTCGGCGAATTCGCTCCGGAATTCCGCAAAGAAATACCCGGCGCTGCCGATGACCCGCGTTTCCTTGCCAGCGGCATTTCACTCATCGCCCACATGCACAATCCGCAGGTGCCGGCCGTCCATATGAACACGCGTTTTGTCGTCACCACAAAATCGTGGTTCGGTGGCGGTGCCGACTTGACGCCGGTGCTCGATCGCCGGCGCACGCAGAAGGATCCTGACACGATCGCCTTCCACGCCGCCATGAGGGCTGCATGCGATGCACATACCGCCGTTGCTCCATATGAGAAATTCAAAACCTGGTGCGACGAATATTTCTTTCTGAAGCATCGCGGCGAGACGCGTGGCATTGGAGGCATTTTTTACGATTGGCTCGACTCCGGCGACTGGGATGCCGATTTCGCCTTCACACAAGAAGTCGGCCGCACGTTCCAGGCGATCTACCCGGAACTGGTGCGAAGAAATTTTGCCAAGCCCTGGACTGATGCCGAGCGCGAGGAGCAACTCGTGCGTCGCGGCCGTTATGTCGAGTTCAATCTGCTCTATGATCGTGGCACGATCTTCGGCCTGCGCACCGGCGGCAACGTCGACTCAATTTTATCTTCCATGCCGCCCGTGGTGAAGTGGCCTTAAGGTCATTGAGCGTCGGATGACCCTGCGCTAAGTCGCGGCAACAGTGGAAGGCTAAACCATGGACCTCGGCATATCGGGCCGCAAAGCCATCGTCTGCGCCTCAAGCCGCGGCCTTGGCCGCGCCTGCGCCAAAGCGCTGGCGGAAGCCGGCTGCGAGGTCGTGATTAACGGCCGCGAGCCCGAGCGTCTCGCCGCGACCGCCTCCGAGCTGCGCCAGGCAACCGGCGCCAGGATCGTCGCGGTCACAGCCGATGTCGCCACTGCCGACGGTCAGAGGGCGCTGTTCGATGCCTGTCCCGAGCCGGATATTCTGATCAACAACAATGCCGGGCCGCCGTTTCGCGACTTCCGCGATCTCGACCGGCAAAAAATGATCGACGGTGTCGTCGCCAACATGGTCGTGGCTATCGAACTCGTTCAGAAGGCAATCGACCCGATGGTTGCCAAGAAGTTCGGCCGCATCGTCAACATTACCTCAGGCTCGGTAAAAATGCCGCTGGTCGGACTTGACCTTTCCTCCGGCGCGCGTGCGGGGCTAACCGCGTTCCTCGCCGGAATTGCCCGCTCGGTCGCCGCTTCAAACGTCACGATCAATTCTATTCTGCCCGGCATATTTGCGACCGATCGCTTGCGCTCGTATGTGGCGACCACGGCCAAGAACCAAGGCATCGGCGAAGACGCCGCGCTGGCCGAGCGGATCGCCACCGTTCCGGCGCGGCGCGCCGGCGACCCGGAAGAATTTGGCGCGGCCTGCGCGTTTCTTTGTTCGGCACATGCCGGTTATATAACCGGCCAGAATTTGCTGATGGACGGCGGAGTTTTTCCCGGCGCATTCTAGCCTTAAGTCTGGCGCGTCTCCAGAATTGCCTGCAGCGAAATGCGCGACCAAGGGGCGACCTTGCTCCGGAACGCGACATAGGAATCATGCACCTTACGCGCGGCCGGGCTCTTGTCGGCGACTTCGGCGAGGACATCGGTCGCAATGCCGCGTGCCGCCGCGATGAGATCGGCGGGAAATGTGCGCAGTTGCGCATTGTCACGCGCGGTCAGCGTGACCAGCGCTTCGATATTCAAGCGCTCCATCTCGGCCAGCGCGAACGCGGCTTCCGCTGCGCAGGCGCGGGACACAATGGTCTGCAATTCGACATCGAGCGACTGCCACGCTTTGAGCGAAATGATGCACTCGCCGGTGCCGTTCGGCTTGTTAAAGCCCGGGCTGTAGTAGAAGTGGGCAAAGCGATAGAGGCCGAGCGCAATATCGGAGCCGGGCCCGACGAATTCGGCGCCATCGATCACACCGGACTGCAGCGCAAGCAGGATTTCAGCAGGCGACGTCGTCTGCGGGATGGCGCCGAGCCGCCGGTAGACTTCGCCGCCGAGGCCGAGCGAGCGTACTTTAAGTCCGCGGACGTCGTCCCGGCTCCTGATCTCACGGCGGAACCAGCCGCCCATGCAGACGCCGGTGTTGCCGCCCATGAACGGCTTTACCCCGAACGGCGCATAAATCTCGTCCCACAACGCCTGCCCGCCGCCGGCATCGACCCAGGCGACATGCTCGTTCGGCAACAGCCCAAACGGCACAGTGGTGAAGAACGCCGCCGCCGGCTCCTTGCCCTGCCAGTAGAACGCCGCGGTGTGACCCATCTCGGCGACACCCGAACCGACCGCATCGAGCACTTCAAAGGCCGGCACGATCTCACCCGCGGCGGAGACCGTGATTTCCAGACGTCCACCAGACATCCCGGAGATGCTTGCGGCCACGCGCTCCGCCGACAGGCCCGGACCGGGCAACCGCTTCGGCCACGAGGTCACCATACGCCAATGCCGCGTTTCGGCGCGCGCCACCGCTGGCGCCGCAAGCGCGCCGGCTAGCGACAAAGCGCCGCCGCGCGCCAAGTTTCGTCGTGTGATTTTGCTCATGATGTCTCCGCTCAAACTATACTAAGACTGCGGAATGAACCACCCGGACCGCAATGCAACACCGGGCAGCAGATTAAAGGGCGTATAAGAACCATGAAGCTCGGCTTTTTCACCATGCCGATCCATCCGCTGGATAAGGACTGGCGGACCTCGCTCCGCGAAGATCGCGAGGCGTTTCTTCTTGCCGACCAGCTTGGCTTCGTCGAGGGCTACGTCGGCGAGCACGCCACCGACCGCGCGGAAAACATCACGTCTTGCGCGATGTTCATCTCAAGCCTGGTCGACGCCACGCGGACCATCAAGCTCGGCACCGGCACGATCAACATGCCAAACTCACATCCGGTTGCGACCGCGTCACAAATTGCGATGCTCGACCACATGCTCGACGGGCGATTTATTTTTGGCATCAGCCCTGGCGGGCTCATGTCGGATGCTGAAGCCTTCGGCAATCTCGAGGCGGACCGCAATGCTATGTTTCTCGAGGCGATCAACACAGTGCTGAAGATCTGGGCGGGCGAGCCGCCCTACAACATCGAAGGCAAATACTGGAACATCAAGATCGAGAAACAGGCAATGCCGGAGATCGGCCAGGGCTTTTTGCCGAAACCGCTACAGCAGCCGCACCCACCGATCGTCGTCACCGCCGTTGCGCCTTTCTCCAAAGGAGTGACGGAAGCTGCGGCACGCGGCTGGGATCCGATCTCGGCGAATTTCTTGATGCCGGACTGGGTCAAAAGTCATTGGCCGAAATACGTCGAAGGCTGCGAGCGCGCCGGCCGCAAGGCCGATGCGGCGAACTGGCGGGTGGCCAAGAGCATTTTCGTCGCCGACGACGACAAGACCGCAAAGGCCTATGCGACTGACCCGAACAGCCCGTACCGCTATTACTATAGCCAGCTCTACACCAAACTGAAAAAGGGCGGCCGCGTTGAATTGTTCAAGACGCGGCGCGACCAGCCGGACAGTGAAGTGACGCTCGACGGCATCTGTAACGATCTGGTCATCTACGGCTCGCCCGACAAGGTCGCGGATGAAATCTTGAAATTCCGCGAGCGAGTTGGTGACTTCGGCACGCTCCTCTACGCCGGAAAAGACTGGCGCGATGCGACGCTTGGCAAGCGCTCGATGACGCTCCTGGCGGAAAAGGTGCTGCCGAAGGTAAACGCCGCCATCAAGGCGGTTTAGGCCCGGCAATGCCTCGTCCGCGTGTTTTTGTTACGCAGCCGATCGCCGAGAGCGCATTGGCGCGTCTGCGCGCGGTGGCCGATGTCGCGGTCAACCCGGACGGCAGCCGTGTGCTCGATAAGGCCAAGCTCATTGAAGCCGTGAAACATTGCGACATCCTCATTTCGCTGTTGCACGACACGGTCGATGCCGAGGTGCTTGCGTCTAATCCCGATCTCAAGGCGGTGTCGTCGATGAACATTACCCAGGATCGCATCGACCTCGCCACGGCCACGATGCGAGGCATCCCGGTGACCAACATTCCGGCGATTGTCACCGATGCCACGGCCGACATCGCCTTTGGTCTCTTGCTTGCGGTCGCACGCAACATCGCGCGTGGCGATAAGCTTTTCCGTTCCGGAATTTATCCCGGCTCGCAGTCCAATCATCTCGCCGGCGCAGCTGTCACCGGCAGGACACTGGGCCTGGTCGGCTTCGGCCGCATTGGTCAGGCGATGGCACGCCGGGCGCGCGGGTTTGAGATGAAAATCGTCTACACCGATCCGCAGCGCCTGCCTGTGGAAGAAGAGAAGAAGTTCGAAGCCCAATATCTGAGCTTCGATGATCTGTTAGGCGAGGCCGATTTCGTTTCGCTGCATCCGCAGCTCACTTCGGATACGCAGCATCTGATGAGCGACCGGCAGTTCTCGCTGATGAAACCAACCGCGTTCGTGGTTAACACGTCGCGGGGACCGGTGATCGATGAAGCGGCACTTATTCGCGCGCTGAAGGAGAAAAAGATCGCGGGAGCGGGCCTCGACGTTTACGAACACGAGCCGCTGGTGTCGCCCGAGCTGGCCGCAATGCCGAACGTGGTACTGACACCGCATCTCGGCAGTGCTGTGCTTTCGCTGCGCGAGGGCATGGCCAACGTCGTGGTGGATAACACCATCGCGCTGATCGAGGGCAAGGCGCCGGTCAGCTGCCTCAATCCGCAGGTGTTGAGGAAGCTGTTTTAAACATCATTTGATCGCTTGCGGGTTCAGCGGCGAGCCGGTGCCGCCGGTGATGATGAGCGGCGAGCCGCAGAAGAAAAATTCGTAGCTGCCGTCGGCGTCGCAATCCTCCGCCAGCTCCTTCACATAGAACATCTCGCCCATGGTCAGTCCCATGGCGGGAATGACGACCCAGTGCCAAGGTTGATTGACTTCCTTGGTTTCGTTGGGCCGCACCTCGACGCCCCAGGTGTCGGAGCAGATCGCCGCGATCCGCTTGTCCTGGCACCAGTAGCAATTCTCGAATTTCAGGCCGGGCGCATCGCCGCCGGCATACATGCCCCAATTTTTTTCCTGCAAGCAGCGCTCCATCTGACCGGTGCGCAGGATGACGAAGTCGCCACTCCTGATCTCGACGTTCTGGTCCTTGGCGCATTTGTCCAGTTCGTCGTTGGAGATGGCCTCGCCGTCCTTGAGCCAGGGTACGCCGCGATAGCGCGCGATATCGAGTAGCACGCCGCGGCCGACCATTTTGTTCCTGGCGTGCTCGATGCCGAGCTTGCCGAGGCCGTTGCTATCGACCTCGCGGGCGTCGAAACCGTTGTACATCTTGTCTTCGTAGAAAATGTGGCCGAGCGAATCCCAATGAGTTGCGCATTGCACCGGCATGTTGATGGCATCGTCGGCGTAACGGACGCCGGGCACCTTGTCCTGCCGCCCTGCGACAGCGTCGGTGCCGGTGGCGAGCATGGTGTGGATCGGATTCCAGCGTCCGCCGAACAGGCCGGTTTGCGGGCCGTTGCGGTCGAGCGGAATACCGAGCGCGAACACCTTCCCGGTACGGATCAAGCCGGCGGCCCGCACAATATCCTCCGGCGTTATGTGGTTGAGGGTGCCTATCTGATCGTCTTTACCCCAGCGCCCCCAATTCTTGAGTTTCTCCGTGGCCTCCGCGATGGCCTTCCGGCCGACGTTAATATTCATTGGGGGTAATTCCTTCTCGGCGTTTCTTGCACGCCTGTTTTGTCGGTAAGCGTAGGCACCAACCGTGACTTTAAGGCGCGACGTGGAGATCGGCGATGAAGCTATTGAGTTTCATTTCGAACGGCAAGGCGCTGTTCGGCGCCGTCAGCGGCGATGCCGTCGTGACAATGAACGAGCGCGTCGGACATGCAACGCTGCGTGATGCGCTTGCCGCCGGTGCGATCGAGAAGATGCGCGAGATCGCCACGGGGGAGAAGCCAGATCACAAGCTCGCAGAGATAAAATTCCAGCCGGCAATTCCGCGACCCGACAAAATCCTCTGCGCCGGCGTCAATTACCGGGCACACGCTGCCGAGACCGGCCGCGAATTGCCGAAAGCACCTGCCATGTTCGCCCGCTTCGCCGACACGCTGGTTGGCCACGAAGGCGAGATGATCCGTCCGCATGTTTCCCGCGCGTTCGATTTCGAGGGCGAACTCGCCATCGTCATCGGCCGGCCGGGCCGGCACATCAGCGCCGAACAGGCATTCGACCATATTGCCGGCTATACCTGCTTCGTCGACGGCAGCGTGCGTGACTTTCAGAAATTCTCGGTCACCGCCGGCAAGAACTTCCCCGGCACCGGACCGCTTGGACCATGGATCGTCACTACGGACGAGATTCCCGACCCGGCCCAGCTGATGCTGACGACCAGACTTAACGGCGTCGAGGTGCAGCGGTCATCGACCGGACTCCTGATCCATTCGATTCCGGAGATCATCGCCTTCTGCTCCGACTTCACCGCGCTATCCGCCGGCGATGTCATCGCCACCGGCACGCCGGAAGGTGTCGGGCACAGCCGCCGGCCGCCGTTATGGATGAAGGCCGGCGATGTGCTTGAAGTCGAAATCAGCGGCATCGGGATGCTGCGTGCGCACGTGGCGGACGAGCGTGAATGATAATTTCCGCTCATCGCCGCGGCAGCGGAAATCCAGAACCGGGCGGGAAACCGCTGGGTCCCCGCTTTCGCGGGGACGAGCGGAAAATTGAAACTTACGCCTCGGCGTCAGCGAGTTGCGGAACGGAAGCCGGCGCCTCCTCCGGCTTCGTTGGCTCAAGCGCTGCCGCCACCGCTTCCTCGACGCGTTCGAGCCAGATGAACTCCATGTCCCGGCGCGCGATTTCCGGGATGTCGTCGTAGTCCCGACGATTGCGCGCCGGCAGCATGACGCGCTTGATCCCGGCTGCGTGCGCAGCAAGCACCTTCTCCTTGATGCCACCGACCGGAAGCACAAGGCCGCGCAAGCTGATTTCGCCGGTCATCGCGGTATCGCTGCGGATCGTCCGATCCGTCATCAACGAGGTCAGCGCCATGAACATAGCGACGCCCGCGCTCGGCCCGTCCTTCGGGATCGCGCCCGCCGGCACGTGGACGTGGATGTCGCTCTTCTCGAAACGGCTCTCGTCGATACCAAGCGCCACTGCACGGTTCTTGACGATCGACAACGCTGCCTGGGCGCTTTCCTTCATCACGTCGCCGAGCTGTCCGGTCAGGATCAGCCGTCCGGAGCCCGGAATGCGGGTAGCCTCGATGAACAGGATATCGCCACCCACCGGAGTCCACGCGAGGCCCGTTGCCACGCCTGGCACGCTCGTGCGCATCGCCATTTCGCTTTCGAATTTCGGCGCGCCGAGGATGGCCACCAGATCTTCGCGCGAGATCCGTATCGGACCGCTTTGGCCTTCGGCGATGCGCACCGCAGCATTGCGCAGCGCTTGGCCGATCAGCCGTTCCAGACTGCGCACGCCGGCTTCGCGGGTATAGTTCTGGATGATGTCGCGCAGAACATCGTCGCCGATCTCAACTTGGCCGGCTTTCAGCCCGTTCGCCTCCATTTGGCGTTTCACCAGATAGCGGTGGGCGATCTCGAGTTTTTCATCGGCGGTGTAGCCGGCAAGGCTGATGATCTCCATGCGGTCCCGCAGCGGCCCAGGGACAGTGTCGAGCATGTTGGCGGTCGTGATGAACACCACCCGGCTCAGATCGAACGGCACCGCGAGGTAATTGTCGCGGAACGTGTTGTTCTGCTCCGGGTCGAGCACCTCGAGCAAGGCCGCCCCGGGATCGCCCTGGATGCCGGCGCCGAGCTTATCGATCTCGTCGAGCATCATCACGCAATTACGCGAGCCGGTCTTGCGGATCGCCTGGATGATGTTGCCGGGAAGCGCGCCGATGTAGGTGCGGCGATGGCCGCGGATTTCGGCTTCGTCGTGAACGCCGCCCAAGCTAACCCGCACGAACTTGCGGTCCATGGCGCGCGCGATCGACTGACCCAGCGAAGTTTTACCCACGCCCGGCGGACCGACGAAGCACAGGATCGGCGCCTTGCCGTGCGGCGCGAGTTTCCGCACGGCGAGATATTCGATGATCCGCCGCTTGATCTTGTCGAGATCGTAGTGGTCCTCGTCGAGGATGCGCCGTGCCTCGGCAATGTCGATCGGCTTCTCTTCGGGCAAAGCCCAAGGCAGCTCGATCAGCCAGTCGAGATAGCTGCGCACCATGCCGTATTCGCCTGCCGCTTCCGGCATGCGTTGCAGCCGGCGCAATTCCTTGCGGGCCTGCTCCTCGACCTCCTTTGGCATTTTGGCGTTGGTGATGGCCTTGTCGAGCTCGGCCATTTCGGCAGCCTTGCCCTCCTCGCCTTCACCGAGCTGGCGTTGAATCGCCGCCATCTGCTCGCGCAGCAACGCCTCGCGCTGACGTTCGTCGAGCGCGGTTTTGGTCTGCCGGCCGATCTCCTGCGACAGCCGCAAGACCTCAATGCGGTGCGACAACAGCCGCAACACTTTGTCCATGCGGGCAGAGATATCGACCGTCTCGAGGATCTCCTGCTTCTCTTCCGGCTTCACGTCCATATAGGCGATCGCCAGATCGGCGAGCGCCGATGGCGCCTCGATCGATTGGACCGCGGCAAGCAGCTCGGGCGGCGCCTGCGGCAGCAATTGGATTGCTTCCAGCGTTTGCGCCTTCAGATTGACAAAACGCGCCTCGACCTCGGGCGTGCCGGTATCCGGCTCGGGGATTTGCAGCACGCGCGCAACAAAGAACGGCCAGCCGCTGAGATACTCAACGATCTGGAATCGCTGCTCGCCCTGGCAGACCAGGTGATGCGAGCCGTCCGGCGCGGTGATGTAGCGCACGATATTCGCGAGCGTACCCATCCGATGCATGTCAACCGGCGCCGGATCGGCGATCTCGGGGTCACGCTGCAACAGAATGCCGACCTGGCGTTGGTCGCGCACCGCCTGCTGGGCGGCGGCAATCGACTTCGGGCGGCCGAGTGTGATCGGCAGCACCAGCCCGGGAAACAGTACGGTGTTGCGCACCGGCACGATAATGAGCGCGTCGGCCGGCAAGGGCGGCAGCGTACTGGCGCCTTCCGTTGAATCAGTTTTTGCGAGCATCTCAACTTCAGTTTTTGCGAGCATCTCAGCTTCAGCCACGGTTCACCCCCGCTTTCTGCAAGGTGATCACCAGACAACCATCGGCAACTGCGCGGCGCACCGCACTGTAGCGGCCCGCCGGCAGCCGCAACCGCCGGTAAAAGCGCCCTTGCGGCAATTCCAGCCGATGAATGGCCGCCGTACGCAGGGCGGCCGGATAGGTGCGCGTCCCGGCAATAACCAGTTCGCCGTCCTCGATGACGGCTTCCACCTTTTCCGCATCGACGCCGGGCAAGGCCACGAGCGCCAGAACCTCGAAATCGGTCTCCAAAATATCGACCGGCGGCTCCCAAACCGCTTGACGCGATTGGGCGCCCGCCGGCCGGAACAACTCGCGATGCATGCGGTCGGCCCGCGAGAGCATCTCGCACGCTTCCGACCACATCCAATCGCGAACCATATCGCGGGCCATAAGGCATTCCCTCCAGCTTGGTGTGAATATGTGTGGAGGCGCAGGGTTAAATTCAACGCCTGTGCTCTGCCCAGCCGCGATGCGGCTAGCCGGCCGCGCCGGCAGTGACACGCCGTGCGCTGCGCACGCCATCAGCAAGCGCGCGAACAAGAGCAGCGGCCGATGAAGCCGTGGCGGGCGTTGGTTTGCCCTCCGCGGTCAGGCTGCCGCGGACGGCTTCGACCAGCGCAGAGCCGACCACAACGCCATCGGCCCCCTCCGCAATCGCCCTCGCCTGCTCCGCCGTACGGACGCCAAAACCAACACACACCGGCAATTTGGTATGGCGCTTAATGCGCGCGACCGCTTGTGTGACTTTGCCCGGGTCCGGCGCTGCGGCACCGGTAATACCGGTGATGGATACGTAATAGACAAAGCCCGAAGTGTTCGCGAGCACAGTCGGCAACCGTTTGTCGTCGGTCGTCGGCGTCGCAAGCCGGATAAAATTGAAGCCGGCTTTCAGCGCGGGGAGGCAAAGTTCCGTGTCCTCCTCGGGCGGCAGATCAACAATGATCAGGCCGTCAACGCCGGCGCTTCGGGCGTCCGCCAGAAATTTTTCCACGCCGTACACATAGATGGGATTGTAGTAGCCCATGAGGACGATCGGGGTCGTGTCGTCGCCGCGCCGGAATTCACGCACCAGCGCAAGGGTCCGCTTCATGTTCTGACCTGACGCGAGCGCGCGCAGGCCGGCCGCTTGAATTGCCGGCCCGTCGGCCATCGGATCGGTGAACGGCATGCCGAGTTCGATGACATCGGCGCCGGCAGCCGGCAGCGCCTTGAGAATCGCAAGCGAGGGCTCATAGTCTGGATCACCGGCCATCACGAAGGTAACGAGCGCGGCGCGGCCTTCCTCTTTGAGAGCGGCGAAGCGGCGATCAATGCGCGTGGTCATTGCGCTTTTTCTTGCAGGTGCCGCGCGACGGAATTGAGGTCCTTGTCGCCGCGACCGGAGAGATTGACCACCATCAGATGATCTTTTGATTTCCGCGGCGCCAGATCGAGCACTTTGGCGATGGCGTGCGCGGGCTCCAGCGCCGGAATAATACCTTCGAGCTTTGACAAAAGCTGAAAAGCGCTGAGCGCCTCGTCGTCGGTCGCCGAGAGGAAGGTGACACGGCCAAGATCGTTGAGCCACGCGTGCTCGGGACCAACGCCCGGATAATCGAGGCCGGCCGAGATCGAGTGCGCTTCGTCGATCTGCCCGTCCTCGTTCATCAGCAGATAAGTGCGATTGCCGTGCAGGACCCCGGGCCGACCGCCCGCAATCGAGGCTGCGTGCTGGCCGGTTTGCAGGCCGTGCCCGGCCGCTTCGACGCCGTAAATCTCGATCTGCCGGTCGTCGAGAAACGGATGAAACAGCCCCATGGCGTTCGAACCACCGCCGATGCAGGCGATGAGCGAATCCGGCAACCGGCCTTCGGCGGCGAGTATCTGCTCGCGCGTTTCCTTGCCGATGATCGATTGAAAATCGCGCACCATCATCGGGTACGGGTGCGGGCCGGCAACGGTGCCGATGCAATAGAAGGTCGTGTCGACGTTGGTCACCCAGTCGCGCAGCGCCTCATTCATCGCGTCCTTGAGCGTCTTCGCTCCGGACTGCACCGGCACGACCTTGGCGCCGAGCATGTGCATGCGAAACACGTTCTGCTTCTGCCGCTCGACGTCGACCGCGCCCATGTAGACAATGCAATCGAGCCCGAAGCGCGCGCAAAGCGTTGCAGCGGCGACGCCATGCATGCCGGCCCCGGTTTCGGCAATGATGCGCTTCTTGCCCATGCGCCGCGCCAGCAGGATCTGGCCGAGCACGTTGTTGACCTTGTGCGCGCCGGTGTGATTGAGCTCCTCGCGCTTCAGATAAATCTTGGCGCCGCCACAATGCTCTGTCAGCCGCTCGGCGAAATAAAGCGGCGACGGACGTCCAACGTAGTGCGCCAGATAGCCGTCCATTTCTGTCTGAAACGCCGGATCGGCCTTGGCCTTCGCGTAGGCTTGCTCAAGTTGCAAAATCAACGGCATCAGCGTTTCAGCGACAAAGCGGCCGCCATAAATGCCGAAGTGCCCATGATCGTCGGGCCCGGTGCGGAATGAATTGGGCTGCTGCACGGTCATACGGGACTCACAACCGGCTTTGTTAAAAGGCGCGCCGCCGCTCTCGCGGCGCGCACGAAGGCGCGAATCTTGTCGGCGTCTTTTTCGCCCGGCGCGCGCTCCACTCCAGAAGAAACATCGACGCCGGGGGCCGCGGTAATCCGCAGAGCTTCTGCGAGGTTGCCTGCATCAAGCCCGCCCGACAGCATGAACGGGACACCCGGTTCGATGTGCTCGAGCAGGCTCCAGTCGAATGGACGGCCCAGCCCGCCCGGCCGCGTGGCCGTTCGCGGCGCGCGGGCGTCAAACAACAGACGATCCGCAACCCTCGCATAGACCGCGGCCGCCGCCAGGTCGCTTTTCGTTTCAACGGCGATCGCCTTCATCACCGGCAAGCCGAAGCGCCTTTTGATCCCCACAACGCGTTCTGATTTTTCCTTGCCGTGAAGTTGCAGAATATCCGGCCGCAAACTGTCGACGACTTGGTCAAGCAAAGCATCGTCGGCGTCGACCGTAAGCGCCACCTTCTTCGCCCTGCCCTCCACGCGCGCCCCCAGCGCACGCGCCTTGTCAAAGCCGACGTGCCGCGGCGACGGTGGAAAAAACACGAAGCCAACCATATCCGCGCGTTCGTCCAGCGCGACATCGAGCGCATCGGGAGTCGAAAGGCCACAAATCTTAACTATGAGCGACATGGCATCGGGCCGGTTATTGGGCGCCGCCGTTCTACATCCCTGCGCGAACTTTGTCCTGCAGCAGAGTGGCCCGCTATCGGAGCGGTGGCCGCAGCCGCAGCCGTTGCGGAGGCTCAGCCATTTCCGGGCCATTTGCCGGCCTGGCCGCCGTTCCTTCAAGCGCGTGGACCTTTTCGCGCAATTTGTGCAACTCGCGCTCGAAACGGCGGGCCGAGCCCCGCCATTTGCCTTGCCGGACCCACGACGACAGACCGCCAATCACGACGCCGCAAATGAGGGCCGTGAAAATAGGCACGAATAGCCAGGTCGTCACCGAATACGCCGGCTGCGCAGAATTGAACGGATCGAAGGAGACGATTACGGTTTGCCGGTTCGCCACCGCAAACGCCATGATAATGATGGCGAGCGGTATCAAAACGACCGCCGCGACGAACCTGCCCAGCAATTTGAAACCTCCACCCGATCAGGGCGCGGCGTCAGCCCCGGCGGTCTGATTGAGCCGTTCGCGCATTTCTTTGCCGGTCTTGAAGAACGGCACGCACTTTTGATCCACCGCAACATGAGCGCCGGTGCGCGGATTGCGGCCGGTCCGGGCCGGGCGTTGCTTGACCGAGAACGCACCGAAGCCGCGCAGCTCAACGCGATCGCCGCGCGCCATCGCCGCAATGATTTCGCCGAGAATGGCGTTGACGATTTTCTCAACGTCGCGCTGATAGAGATGCGGGTTCTGCGCCGAAATGCGTTGCACCAGTTCGGACTTGATCATGACTGCCTGCCGTGCGGCTTCAGTTCGCGCCAGCAGGGTGCCAAAGGGCCAATAGACCGTCAAGATTGAGCCGTTCGACCGCCTGCATCGCGCCCCATTCGTTGAGGTGGCCCGCGAGTGTGCCGAGCCCGGCCGCGTCCAGCACCGCGGCCGCAACTGCATGCAGGAAAGGCAGATCGCTGAAGCGGTTATGCAGCTGGTAATCCCGCACCGGCAGTTTGGCGTCGACGTTCTTCTCCTTCGCCAGCCAGGCTATTCCGGTCCGTTCGTCGCCGAGCTCGTCAATAAGCTTAAGTCCAACGCCCTGATGACCGGTGAATATGCGGCCGTCGGCGACTGTTTGCAGCTCGTCATCGTTGAGACTGCGGCGATCCCGCACCAGACCGCGGAACCAAGCGTAGGAATCCTTGATGATCGATTCGATCGCTGCGCGGGCCTCGGGCGAGGTCGGCTCAAAACCGTCCGGCGCCGCCTTGAGCGGCGAGGATTTGATCGTCTCGACTTTGACGCCGATCTTGTCGAGAAGATCGGCAACATTGGGATATTGGAACAGGACGCCGATGGAGCCGACCAGGGAAGTCTGTTTAGCGACGATGTGGTCGCCGGCGATTGCAGTGATATAGCCGCCGGACGCGGCCAAGCCATCGACGACGATGACCAGCGGCTTTCTTTCCTTCAATCGCGTCAGCGAATTGTAGAGTTGCTCCGAGCCGGCAGTGGTGCCGCCGGGGCTATCGACGTGGACGACCACGGCGCGCACCAGCGATGATCGGGACAACCGATCGAGCTGCTGCACGCGCTCCTGATCGTCCCGGATCAAGCCTTGGATCGTGACTTGCGCGATATAGGCACCGGCAAGACCGGAGCGGTTGTTAAAGTACGCCGCAGCGCCGATGACGATCACGGCAACGAATGCGACGGCCAGCACGCGCCAGAACGTGAGCTTGCGCCGCATCCGGCGGCGATCGACGATCAGGTCGGCATCAAGCGACATGGTCGGGTTCCTCTGCTTCCGTCTCGCCGGTCGTCATTGAGGCCGGGCAACGCCCAGAGCCCCTGACGACGACTCTTACTCGCTTTCCTCTTCTTTATCGCCCTCTTCCTCACCTTTGCGCTTGAGCGCAGTGCCGAGAATATCCCCGAGCGTTGCACCCGAATCCGAAGATCCGTATTGCGCGATCGCCTCCTTCTCCTCGGCGACTTCGAGCGCCTTGATCGAGACCGAGACTTTTTGCGTGCGGCGATCGAACTGAATCACACGGGCATCGACTTTCTGACCCACTGCGAAACGCTCCGGACGTTGCTCCGAACGATCGCGCGCCAATTCCGAACGCTTGATAAAGGTTGTGAGTTCGGTGCCGACGATCTTCACGTCGATACCGCCCTCCTTCACCTCGGTCACTTCGCTGGTCACGACAGAGCCTTTTTTGAGCTCGCCGGCAGGCTCGGTCTCGGCAGCACCAGCGCCGCTGGCGAGCTGTTTAATGCCGAGCGAAATACGTTCCTTCTCGATGTCGACGTCGAGCACCTGCGCCTTGACCTTATCGCCCTTCTTGTACTCCTCGATGACCTGCTCTCCAGGGCGTTTCCAATCGAGGTCCGAGAGGTGCACCATGCCGTCGACGTCGCCGTCGAGTTCGAGGAACAGGCCGAATTCGGTCTTGTTCTTGACTTCGCCTTCGACGATCGAGCCCGCAGGATATTTCTCCAGAAACACCTCCCACGGATTGCGCATGGTCTGCTTGAGACCCAGCGAGATCCGGCGCTTGACCGGATCGACCTCGAGAACCTGCACCTCGACTTCCTGAGACGTCGAAACGATCTTGCCTGGATGCACATTCTTCTTGGTCCACGACATTTCCGAGACGTGGATCAGGCCCTCGATGCCCGGCTCAAGTTCGACGAACGCGCCGTAGTCGGTGATGTTGGTGACACGGCCCTTGAAGCGGGTGCCGACTGGATATTTCGCCTCGATGCCTTGCCACGGGTCATCGAGGAGTTGCTTCATGCCAAGCGAAATGCGGTGGGTCTCGTGGTTGATCTTGATGATCTTGACCTTGACCTGTTGCCCGATGTTGAGGACCTCGGACGGGTGATTGACGCGACGCCACGCGATATCGGTGACGTGCAGCAGGCCATCGATGCCGCCAAGGTCGACGAACGCGCCGTAGTCGGTAATGTTCTTCACCGCTCCGTCGATGACCTGGCCCTCTTCGAGGTTCTGCACCAGCTCGTGGCGCTGCTCGGCCCGCGTCTCTTCCAGCACAGTGCGCCGCGACACGACGATATTGCCACGCCGGCGATCCATTTTGAGGATTTGGAACGGGTGCGGCTGATTCATCAATGGCGACACGTCGCGGATCGGTCGAATATCGACCTGCGAACGCGGCAGGAACGCCACCGCACCATCGAGATCGACCGTGAAGCCGCCTTTGACCTGATTGAAGATGACGCCTTGGACTTTTTCGTTGTTCTGGAACGCCTTTTCCAGCTTGCCCCAGCTTTCCTCGCGGCGCGCTTTATCGCGCGACAGCACCGCCTCGCCGAGCGCATTCTCGACCCGTTCGAGATAGACCTCGACCGTATCTCCGATTTTGATCTCGGCCGACCGGCCCGGACCGGCGAACTCGCGTAGCGCAACGCGGCCTTCGGTCTTTAAGCCAACATCGATGACTGCGACGTCCTTTTCGATGCCGACAACCGTTCCCTTGACGACCGATCCTTCCTGCAGGTTGCCATTGCCAAAGGACTCCTCGATCATGCTGGCGAAGTCTTCGCGCGACGGCGCGGCGGTAGCAAGTTGAGCCATGAATACTCCAAGCCCCATGAAATGGATTAATCCCAAACGCGCAGCAGCCGCCGGTTGAGCCGGCGGTTGGGGCCAAGGCCAGACGATCGGGACAAAGCTTTGACCGGTGCCGTGCATCCGAAGCGCGGAACGGGCTGTTCCTCCAATGACGAAAGCGCGGTCAGCGGCGCTTTCGGCCCGTTCGGACAGCTTCGATGATTTCGACGGCAGCCCGGAATGCCGCGTCTATACTCAAATGCGTGGTATCGAGCAAGTGCGCATCGGGCGCCGCTTTGAGCGGCGCGGCGGTGCGCCGGGAATCCCTTTCGTCACGACGTAGCAAATCGGCCAAAATGTCCTGTTCTTCCACGGGCTCCCCCCGCGCCCGCAGTTCAAGGGCCCGACGTTTGGCTCGCTCACCCGGCGTCGCCACGACGAACAATTTCACATCGGCGCCGGGCGCGATAACGGTACCGATATCGCGACCGTCGAGCACCGCGCCCGGCGGCTTGGTCGCGAATTGACGCTGAAAGTTCATCAAAGCCTGGCGCACCTCCGGGATTGCCGCGACCACCGAAGCGGCTTCCGTGATCGGCTGCGCCTTAAGGGATTTTTCGTCAAACTCAGTCGGATCCAGCGCCACCGCTGCCGCAATGGCGCGTTCGGCGTTATCCGGCGAATGGCCGGCGTCGATTACCGCTTTGGCCACCGCCCGGTAGATCAGCCCGGTGTCGAGATGATGCAGGCCATACACATCCGCAATCCGCCTGGCGATTGTGCCCTTGCCCGAGGCGGCCGGTCCATCGACGGCGATAATCATTGTCGCTCCAGATTGTTCTCGTCACCGCGGCGGACTGCAAGACCGTTGTGCGATAGCCGGGAAGTTGATAGATCAAAAGGCGGGACGAAGAATTCCGCAAGCACCAAAAGTGGCATCGCGAGCGTTACGTCCCGCAACCCCGAGATGGATCGATGATACAGCAGTTCGTTCACTGCAGGGGCGCGTTTTATCTGTGATGACCCACTTCCGCGCTAACCAAATTGCGCTCCGCTTTCCGGCATTTGCTGCAACGCGCTGACATCGATCGATCAAGGAAAAGCGTGTCAATGCGGCTCGGCCGACGGTTAAAGAACAAGCCCTGGGTGCAGAAGGCAGTTGGCACCCTGGCTGCCGAGTATTTGCGTTTCGTGTGGATGACCAGCCGTTTCACGATGGAGCCGGCTGAACCCTTTCTCCTGTACGAAGCGCAACAACCGGTGATCATTGCGATGTGGCACGGCCAGCATTTCTTGCTGCCGTTTCTTCGCCGACAATACCGATTCAAGGTGTTGATCTCCCGGCATAGCGACGGCGAGATCAATGCAGTCGCCGCCGAGCGGCTCGGCGTCGGCACGGTTCGCGGTTCGGGAGATCATGGGACCAGGTTCAACATCAAAGGCGGCGTCGCCGGATTCAAAGGCATGCTGGAATTGCTCGAACAAGGCTGGAACATGGCATTAACCGCCGACGTGCCGAAGGTTTCTCGTGTCGCCGGCCGTGGCATCATCAAGCTCGCGCAAGAGTTCGGGCCGACCGATCTTTCCTGTCAGCCTGGCGACCAGTCGCCGGATCGTGCTCAACAATTGGGATCGCTCCGAAATCAACCTGCCGTTCAGCCGTTGCGGGATTGTCGTCGGCGAACCGATCCGCGTTCCTAAGGATGCGGACACCGCTATGCTGCAACAAGCTCGTGCGATGCTCGAAAAAGCGCTCAGTGCAGCGACCGAACGTGCTCACGCGATTGCCGACCGGCGGTCTTGAGCGGCCCCGGGATTGCCGGAGCGGCTTGTGATTGAGCGCCGGGTATGAATAATGGCTGCGCTGGAAAGCAATACTCGATTTCGATGAACAACGGCGGCTGCGGGGAACGCGTTGGCAGTTATAGATGACGTCAGGGCTATAATCGCGAAATCGCTCAACATTCCCATTGAGCGGCTGACGCCAGATTCGCGTCTTGACGAGCTCGGCGCGGAGTCTCTCGACGTTATCGAAATCGTCTTTGCTCTCGAGGAGAAATTCGACATCACCATTCCGCTCAAGGCGGATGAGGCAACCCGACTTACGACTTCCGGCACAAGCGGCATCCAGGACAAAAGCACCGGTCAGGAGATGCCATTCTCCACTGTCGGCGATGTCGCCGACATTGTGCAGAAGCTGATCGCAGCAAAAGTGTCGCAATGAATTGGGTGGTCGTCACTGGGATCGGCGTCGTTACGCCGATCGGCAGCACTCGCGAAAAATTCTGGTCGGGTTTGGTCGAAGCCAGATCGGGTATCGGCCCGATCAAGAATATCCCGACCGAGCGTTTGGCCGCCCGGATCGCAGCCCAGGTTCTCGATTTCGACCCGGCGCAGCATTTCAACCCGAAGCGCGAGAACTTACTCGATCGTTTTGCGCAGTTTGCTGTGGTTGCGGCGCGGGCGGCGGTGCAGGACGCGCAATTGGTCATAACCGAGGAGATTGCCCTGCAGGCGGCGACCGTTGTGGGCAACGGGGCCGGGGGAATGACTTCGCTGGATGAATTTTACTTTAAGCTCTACGGACAAAATGCGACGCGCGCGCATCCGTTGTCGATTCCACGGTTCATGATGAACGCAGCCTGCAGTCTGGTATCGATGGATCTCGGGCTCAAGGGACCGACCTTTATGGTCGCGTCTGCATGCTCCTCCGGGACACACGCGATCGGCCAGGCCTTCCAGATGGTCAGGACAGGACAGACTCCGGTGGCGCTCACCGGCGGCACCGAAGCCAGTATTACCGTCGGCACAATCAAGGGCTGGGAAGCGCTACGCGTCTTAAGCAGCGATACCTGCCGGCCGTTCTCAAGAACTAGGTCGGGCCTTGTCCTTGGCGAGGGCGCGGCAATGTTCGTGCTCGAGTTGCGCGACCGCGCCATGGCGCGCGGCGCACCGATTTATGCGGAGCTCCTGGGGTTTGGCATGAGCGCCGATGCAAACGACATCACTGCCGTTGACCCCGACGGCGCCGCCCGCGCCATGCGCTCCGCATTAACCGACGCCAAGGTCAATGCGGAGGAAATCGATTATGTCAACGCACACGGCACCGGCACCGCGCTCAATGATAAGGGTGAAACCGTAGCGCTGCACAAGGCTTTCGGCGAAAGCGCCGCGCGTTTAGCTGTTTCGTCCAGCAAAGGAGTGCTCGGCCACAGTTTGGGCGCCGCCGGTGCGGTCGAATTTGCGGCAACGGCGTTGGCGCTGCACCACCAGACCATTCCGCCGACCGCCAATTTTGAGGAAGCCGATCCGGACTGCGATCTCGACTATGTGCCGAATACCGCGCGCAACGCGCCGATCGAGAAAGCGATGTCGAGTTCGTTTGCGTTTGGCGGACTAAATGCGGTGCTGGTGCTCGGCCGGGCTTAGACTTCGCCTTTACGCAAAATCGGCTCCCAAGACCGGCCATCATCGGCGCAAAGCTCTGGAAAGCTCGTGGCGATGAATCTTGCGTCGTCGATCTTTACCGGCCGCTCGCTGGCGAGCCCCATCACCAGTGCTGACATCTCGATGCGATGATCCATGTGGGTCGTTACCAATCCGCCGCCGACAGCGCGGCCGCGGCCATAACAATCAGATCGTCGCCATCGATTTCGACCTCGACACGCCGTTGCTCCGGGCATGGCGGCCGTCGCCGCACGATCGACGGCAATCAACTGCCCGGATGAAATAAAGTGGCAAGCACCAGTCCGCTGTGCTTGTCCGGTACTTCGGTATTCGCAATGGCGATCAAAGAAAGTGCGTTTCTAGGCTTAACCGTGCTCGGGACTGCCCGCAGCGATTGACGTGATCGGCGATGATCCGCGCTGACGGCGACCGACGTCGGTCGATGAAGAACGGGGGGTCGAGTCCGCCGGCAGTTGGGGGCATATCGAAAAGATCCCTGCGTTCGATCCCAAAGGGAATTGCAGGAATTGCTGGCGCAGCGAACCAAAGTCCTGCCTGACGGTACAGAAGGACTTGTCAGCGCCTCGACGTTGGCGATCCAGCGTGCGCATTGATCTGAACTTGGACCGTCGTTGGGGTTAGATCGGCAACATCATTGTCAAGCATGGCGTTCTCTATTTGACGAGCGCCTGCGCAAACAAGCGGGGCGAGGCGACCGATCACCCTTTCGTCGCTCCGCTCCATCGATAATGCGAGGCTTAGGCTCCCAAGAATGGAACCGTTTACATCAAAGATTGGCGCGGCGATACCGAAACGTCCGCTGTCGACCTCGCTCTTGCTTATGGCAACTCCTGCTCGCCGTAGCGTCGCCAGGCTTGTGCGAAACTCAGCCCAGTCCTTTCCTAGACCAGCGCTCGCGATTTCTTCCATGTTCTGACTGAACAACACCTTCAGTTTCCTCGGCGCGACATGTGCTAGGATTATTTTGGAGGTGGCGCCGCGGTAAAGCGGCATTAAACGCCCCCTTTCATAGCTGACGGGCTCTTGCGGCCCCCGTCCGATGACTTGATGGACGCACATGACTTTGTTGTGAAATAAGCGGCACAATAGAATGGTAGCGCCTTGAGCCGCGTGATCGATCAAATCGTTCATGACACCGCGTGCGGCGTTTAGCATGCGATCGCGTATTTGTAGCTGGCGATCGAGCTGGATAATCGCGGGCCCAAGTGTATAACGTCCGCCTGGAGCTGGTGAGATAAGGCCGGCATTCCTCAAATACCTGAAATATCGATAGGCGGTTGTCGCTGACACCCCGATCCGCTGAGCCGCGACTTCGACCGTCCACTCGTGCTGCTCAGCCGTGAACAGCTCTAATATTGATAACACGCGGACTGCGCTTCCGTCGGTACGCAAAATATCGCGGCGGGCGATTTTCATCTTTTGGCTGGCCATTAGGTGCACGATGTGAGAATTGCTTCGCAGTAGTTTTGTACGATCTGTCGCGTAGTGATAATTCTGCATCTAACGTGAACTCGTGGGCAAGGTCTACAGCCACCGGCAAAACAAACACGAGTCATTGACATTGTTTTATTAAGATGGGCGTCTGCGTTGTGAAAACCTAGCTTTTGTGATGCTGGTCACTTCATTTTCGTCAAAGCAGCGTAACCCATTCTCGTAGTACAAGTTTGTGGTGGCCCCAAACGTTTTCAGTAAGCCGAGAAGGTTCCGTCTTGAATATACAAAACACAATCCGATCCGAGCGTAGTGTTTGAACCCCGCGAGTTGAGTGCGCTCTCGGGGGCCTGGTTGCGACTTCGTGAAATGTGGCTGTTGTCAAAAGCGCACGACGATCCGCTTGCCCGCCCAATCGATGCGATAGCCGCACTCGAGGATTCGTTGCGCAGGCAACTGGTCGAGTTGCTGAACGCCAACTATGAAACCTCGGAGCGTATGTTCGCGGCAGCACGCTCCGTAAGGGATCGGCACGTCGGGACGCGCATCGATATGCGAGCGGCGATAGACGTGGGCAACGTTTGTCGAGTTAATTGTCACTACTGCCCGATGCGTCGCGATAACCTAAACGCCATTGGGAAGAATGGTCGAAGTACAATCTCCGCCTATCGCGCGAGCGCCGAAAAAACTGTAGAGGCCGCGGAACGTGCTTACGAATTGGGATTCCGAGAGCTTTTTTTGCAGTCGGGAGAGGATACGCGCCTCGTCGCTGAAGTGTTTAAAGCCGTCAAGGCAGTGTCGACTGCTTATCCAGACGTCAACATAACGCTAAACCTTGGCGCGTTGCCTACTAGCGACTACGAAAGCCTTCGGCAAGCCGGTGCAACGAACTATCTGATTAAGCACGAGACGGCGAACCCGCTTCTCCACGAGCTACAGCGCGAGGAGACATTTCGTCATCGTGTCGACCATATGATCAAAGCGCGACGTGCGGGCTTTGAAATCGGTTCGGGTAATATTTTGGGGCTACCCAACCAAACTGACGAAGACCTAGCCGACGATATTTTGTTCCTCGGCAGATTTAACATTACCAAGATGGTTAGTTGCGCTCCCTTTACACCGTCGGATGAATTGCCCGCCGATGCACGAGACACCCCGCCCGGTGACTTTGACAAGACGCGACGCTTCATCGCCCTCTTGCGGTTATGCTTTCCGGAGGCGCGCATTCCAGCAGTCAGCAATGCGGACAGCCCGCTGATGCCTCGGAAAGAGAAAGGAAAGAGCGGACAAGCTCTGTTGATTGACTCAGGCGCGAATGGAATAACAGTAAATTTTACGCCGCCGGAATGGGAAGCCAATTATGGCCTCTACGTCCGCGGAACCAAGAAGAGTTATCTCGTCAGCTTGAAAAAAGCGCAGCAAGTGGCTTCGGAGACTAGGACTAATAACCGGTATTTAGGCAGCTTGGCGTTTGGGCGCGGCAAGCGCCGAATGAACAGTTAGACCAAATCCGCCCCGAGACGTCGCATTATCGGAACGAAGTCCGGGAAACTTGTGGCGATGAAGCCTGCATCGTCAATTTTAACTGGGTGTTCGCTGGCCAGTCCCATTACTACTGCGGCCATTGCGATCCGGTGGTCCATGTGGGTTAGAACCAGACCGCCGCCGTCAGCTCGGCCGCGACCATGCACAACCAGATCATCGCCATCGATTTCAACGTCAACACCGTTGCTTCGCAACATAACGGCGGTCGCGCCGAGACGGTCAGACTCCTTGACCCGCAGTTCCTTCAATCCCCGCATGTGAGTTGCACCCTCGGCGAAGGAAGCCGCGACCGCCAAGATCGGATATTCATCGATCATCGCGGGCGCGCGCGAGGCCGGAACTTCGACGCCGCGACAGCGCTCTGGCGCGCACGCGTAAATCGGCGACCTCTTCACCACCTTCGTTGCGGGTTTCAAGCCGCTCGATTGTAGCCCCCATCTCGGCGAGTGTCGTCAAGAGGCCCATGCGCAGCGGATTGAGCATCACGCCGTCAAGGACACGTCAGAACCGGGCGTTATCAACGCCGCGACTAGCGGGAACGCCGCGGACGAAGGATCCGCTGGAACCATAATCGGTTGCGGCGCAAGCTCTGGCTGGCCGACGAGAGTAATGTGGCGGCCAAGATTGCCGTGCGGCCGAACCGCACATCCGCACCGAAATGTGTGAGCATCTTTTCGGTATGATCGCGGGTCGTTTCGGCTTCGATGACAATCGTCTCGCCCGGCGCGGCGAGGCCAGCCAGAAGGACCGCGGACTTTAACTGCGCCGACGCAACCGGCGGCTCGAATACGATCGGGATGGGGTCGTGGGCACCTTTGAGCGTCAGCGGTAACCGGCCGTGTGCGTCATCGACAGCGTGCGCGCCAATTCGAGCCAGAGGCTCGAGCACCCGCCGCATCGGCCGCCCACGCAGCGACGCATCGCCGTCGAACGTCGCGGTGATCGGGCAGCCAGCCACTGCTCCGAGCATCAGCCGGCATCCGGTCCCCGAATTGCCGAAATCAAGCGCCCCCCGCGGCGCGGCGAAGCCCGCGACACCGACGCCGCGCACGCGCCATTGTCCCTGACCGAGCTTGTCAACCCGGGCGCCCAGCGCCTCTACGGCCTTGCCGGTGTTGAGTACGTCCTCACCCTCGAGCAATCCGCTGATTCGAGTCTCGCCAACGGCCAGAGCGCCAAGGATAAGAGCGCGATGCGAGATCGATTTGTCGCCGGGCACGCGAACGCAGCCCCGCAATGGGCCGCTTTGGCGGGCGATGAGCTGAGTTGTTTCGGCTTGCATTGGTTAAAATTCACCGGTTTTCTCTATTACATGAGCCGAGCGACGTCCGTTACGTCCGTTACGGCCCTTCCGTCCTCAGAGCCTTGCGCGGAGATCGGCAGCACGATCCGCTATTGACAGGTCCCGCCCGACTAGCCAAGTCAAGCTCCCAAATCGAAGGGATTTTCGACCGTGGCAAAAGCGGAACTAGGCACGAAGCGCATCTGCCCCGAAACCGGGCGAAAGTTTTACGACCTCAACAAGGACCCCGTCATCTCGCCCTACACCGGCAAAGTCGTGCCGGTGGAGGTGCCTACGTCACGTTCGCGGCCCGAGCAGGCGCAACCGGCACCGGCGGCACGTCCAACGGTCGCACCTGAGGAAGTCGCTGTACCGGAGCCGCAGGAGGCCGAATTTGTGTCGCTGGAAGACGCAGAAGCCGAGGCGCAGGGATCAAAGCCGGTAGAGACTACCGAACCTGACATCGAAGAAGACGTCGAGATCGACGAAACCCTCGACGATGCGGCATTCATCGAAGAGCAGGAAGAGGAAGACGCCGACGTCACCGATATCATCGGCGGCGACATCGAAAACGAGGAGGAAGGATAGTTCAGGGTTCAGTTCGCTGTTGGGTAATCAGCAGGAAGTCATCCGAGGGACTGGTTACCGATTACCGATACCTGTTCCTGATGGGGCCATAGCTCAGTTGGGAGAGCGCTTGAATGGCATTCAAGAGGTCGGCGGTTCGAACTCCGCCTGGCTCCACCATAATAATAGCTAACGTCAATAAATACCTAGCGTCGCCAGCGCGAGAAACGGTAGCAACATTCGCACTCGCGGCCGCGGCACCGAATAAGGACGAAATTCAAAGCAAGGTCGGGTTGTGCTTGCTGAGACTGGGCGAAGCCCATTCGTGCCAATGGCGTTATCAAGGGCCGCCTGGCCGCAAATTTGAGGGCATGGAATTGCGCCGGCGCTTGCCAGAAAGGAACCGGGAAACAGGCAGCTTCGGACCGATATCGTGCCGCGTTGTGCGGCTTGCTTGTTGAGCCGGCGATGGAGCCGCGAACGCGGCTGACCGAGGTCCGCAAGATGCTTGAGAGCCTGAAGCTCGCGACCATGCCTACGCCAGCTAGGAGGAGTGGATTACCACGACCGAAAACGACTTTCGCAAACGCCTTATCTGCGTCGCCGCAGCGTCATTGTTCATCCGTCTTTTCGCGCGATTTTGTGCTCAAGCTACGGCGAGAACTGAAAAAATATCTTTGACAACCTCTAGGACGGATGCGAGCAAACGCATGATTCTGCGGGGGCGCAGGGGAGCAAGGCTACATGGCACACCGCATCGCTGATTCGATTTTCCTTGTAGTAGCGCTTTTGGTCGCACCTTCGGCGTTCGCGCAGAGCGACAGCCAGCCTCCGCCTCCCGATGGCCCGCCTCCGGGGCAGGAAATGCAGGGACAGCGAATGCAACCGCCGCCAACGCAATCGCCTATGCAGCCCGGGCGACCGCCGCGGGGTGGCGGGGGAGGTGGGCTCCGTGCCGCCTGCGGTCCGGAAATTGCTCGTCTCTGTCCCGGCGTGCCACCTGGTGGAGGACGAATTGTTCAGTGTCTAATGTCGCGCCGTGGTGCGTTGTCGCCAATGTGCAGCGCCACGTTGGCCTCGAGGGGCGGCGGAAGAATGGGCGGTTTGCCGCCTGGATATGGTCCGCCACCCGGCTATGGTCCACCGCCTGGTTATGGTCCACCATCACGCGGTGTGCTCCCGCCGCAGGGTTACGGCCCACCCCCGCAACAAGGCTATGGACCGCCCCCGCAACAGGGCTACGGACCGCCCCCGCAATCTAAGTATACTCCGCCACCACCAAGCTATCCGCCCCCGCCGTCTGCCTCTGCTTCACCGCCTCCGGCCGCGTCTGGTTCGGCGCCGTCCGGTAATAGAGCTGCGTTCCAGGCATCGTGCGGTCCGGATGCGAAGCTGTTTTGCGCGGGCGTTCCGCGGGAGAACCAGGGCGTCGTCAAATGCCTTTCCTCGCATCGCGCAGAATTGTCACAGACTTGCCAGATGTACCTGCAGACTTCGCGCGCTGAGGGGCCGCATGCGCCACCATCTGGCGCGACGGAGATGCCTCCGCCTCCTCAGCCGCCGAGAAGTGGCCCACCGCCAGCCGCGGCGCCGGGCAATGAATAAATTCCTGCGTGGCCTTACTCAAATGCGGTAACGCAGACGGCAGCAAACGGACCCATTATATCGACCAAACGCAAGCAGATGCCGCGGATCACAGTCCTAAAAGGCGGCCATGCTGACCGCCGCCATCACGTGGCGGACCTTGGGACATTTGATGGCGTTCGTTACTCGCCGCCCGACGCCGGATCAAAGGCGACCGCGAAGCGGAACGCGCTGATCCGCAGTCCTTCGCGAAAATAAAAACGGTGCGCCCCGGAATTCGGTAAGCCGCACTCCAGAGCCAAAGCCTGACAATCGAGATCGCGCGCCTCCTGGATCAACGCTTGTAATAAACGCTGCCCAATTCCGTTCGAACGCTCGCTCCGCGCCGTTATCAGCTCCTCGACGTGCAGATAACGGCCGCGAATCAGAATTCTCGACGATGTTATAGCCTGCGCAGGCGACGACTCGGTCGCCGGACCAAACCGCCGCCAGACGATAGCCGTTCTGCTGTAACTGTCGCACGCGCGTCACGAAGTCGCCCTGTTTTCCGAAATACGCGCGCAACTCGCGCATCACAGGCAGGCAGGCCGCGATCTCGGCGTCACTTTCGGCCCACGCGATCCTTAGCGAGTCGGATAAGTCCTGATCGCTCAATGTGACAAGCTCCAATATCGGGTAACCCGATGAATGGAGTTTACATCAGAAGCAACACGGACCTAACAGACCGCCGCCATTACCTCAAACGGATCCCGTGTTTTCTAGCGGCAATCAGTCAAGCAGCCGCCGTTCGCGTAAAAAGGTAATTTGGGTTCGCTCTGCCAAACCGAAACCTAAGATTGTGCCGGCTTTCATCACGCACGTGGGTTTGGCCAAGTTCCCCTCTGCTTAACTGTTGCAGACTCGCTGCTCAGACGAGGTCCAGGGCTGCTTCCTCCCGAGCCGCCCCCTCGTCGCGTTCGCCGATACCTTTCTCGATCTAAGTGACCGGCTTTTTCGGCCCCCGCGAAGGTTGAAGCGGAACGAACTGCCCGTTGACCCGCAAAAATAGCGAAGCGAGCAGGCCAAATGGCAATCAATGCTTCTTAAGAAAGGGCATTTGGTTGAGAATGTCGAAAAAATGCGAGTTTAATATTTTCTTAGGCGACGGCGACGAAAAAATAGCAAAGTAGCAAAGCGTCTTCCAAGGAGCCGAACCAGGCGAACGGCGCGACGGCCGGCAGCCCGACCGCGCTCAGCATAAAGGATGACGTCTGAAAATTCTGTCATTGAGGCGACTGCCGAAAAGCAATTTTGCCACTCCTTGACTTGTTGCTCAACCCGATGCGAGCGGAAAAACGCGTCCGCAGATCTTTAGGCTGAAAATGCACAGACGGCACCGTTTCTTCACACCAAGCGACAGTGCCGCTCGCAAGATCGAGCAAAAAACACCGACATTTGGCATCGGCATGAAGGCTGCTTAATTCAGCGTTCATCCATGCTGATGGGACCTGCCCATGGTCATACTAACACACGCGGAACTCGACTAAACGCTCTGCAGGTGAAGTAGCTCTTAGTTGACTGTCCGCGTTAATGGTCTCTTCGGATAGCCGTTCTAGGACTTTAGCCGCTCGCCGGCAGCACACTGTTTACAAAAATTCGAGGTAAGTTAATGGCTACGATCACTGGGCCAAAAGGCACACATGGCTCACATGGCTGGTGGCTCAATGATGATGTTTGGAATGCCGGCTCTCTGGTGTACGGACAAGATTACACCGTATCGACCACGTACAATCCCGCTGATCTGCAGTAAGGGGCAGAATTCGATTGGTCGTTTCCAGTTGAGCTTTCGTTGGTAGTTCGGGCCTCTCCCAATATTACCTATGGTCCGGATCCTAATATTCAGGGAAGAGATGTTGCCAACACGTCCTTTCCAATTCAGATGAGCCAACTCAACAGCTTCAACGTAAATTACAACGTTGGCATTTCCGGCAACACGAATGGGTTTGCCGTCGGCTTTGAAATTTGGGTAACCAGTCAACCAGATGGAGGGCAGAATTCGATCACCAATCAAATCATGGTTTGGGTTCACCACGGCTCCCTCTCATCACAAGGTCACGTAATTGGATCCTATACCGATCCTAGCCACGCCGGCATCAGCGGCAATCTTTGGGAAGCATCGGTACACACTCCGGGCGGCGGCAATTGGCAAGAGACCACGCTGGTGACCAATACTGACCAGTTGAGCGGCCAGATTGATTTAACCGCATTGCTGGACAAGCTTGAAACTCTTCATATCCTACGTGGCTCTTCGTACATCTCTGACATTGAATTGGGCGCGGGAGTTGCATTTGGCCAAGGCTCCTTGGTGGTAAACTCGTTCTCTTTGGCGACATCCGTTGGTGCAGCCTCCGCTCAGTCCCTCAATAATCAAAGCCGCACCAACTCTTCGCAAAGTCGCCAGTCGACTGGACCTAGCGATCTCGGCGCCCACAGCGCGGGACACGCCACGCATGCGGCTTTGTCTGAGGCCGATGGTGGATCCAGTAGTGCGGACGCAAGCTCGAGCGCCGCCGCGGCTGCGGTGACCGACCTCGCGGCGTTACATCCGATAGCCTCCGGCGAGACCCTTGAAATCTCTTCTGCGTGGGCTGGACCCGTAACCTTTTGCTGCGCCAACCGGCACACTGGTACTTTACGATTCCTTGAGCTTCACCGGCAGTGTCACTGGCATGACAGGCAGGGACACGCTCGATTTGCGAGACCTAAATCCCGGGGCGGTTCAGACCCCAATGTATTTGGGCACCAGCCCAGCTGGCACGCTAACGGTGTCGGACGGAATTTATTCAGCCAACATCGCGCTGTCGGGAGACTATCTGGCATCAACCTTCGTCGCCTCAAGCGACGGGCACGGCGGCACTTCGGTGATCGAGTCGTTGATTACTGCCCATTACCAGATGATGCTGATGGCTGCCAATCACTACGTGATTTAGCGGAGCCTCGGCAAGCCACGGATTGCATCCTCTGAAAGAAACGGCCCCGCCCCGACACCGACATGGCGACCATGCAGGCCGTTGCGCACGGGCGTTAGCCGCCACAAGGCTGTCATTAATAGAGCACCGATGGCAGGTAGACACCCGATGGCTCGCAGTAAAGGCCGATACTCATAAGCGTCATTTGCTGACGGAGCTGCATGTTGTTTTTCAAACACCAAGTGAAGAGCGTATGATTGCGTGTCGGCACCAGTATGCCGGGCCCGGTAATAGCTTCTGCCGCGCAGATTAGGGCGATCATGTCGTCGTTGGTTTCGCTTACTGCGTGGGCAAAAAATCCGATGGACGTTGCATAACCGGTCACGCGGCCTAGCCGTTCGACAACGGTCGCGGTCTTGCCCCGAATTGCGTCCTCGATTTCACACGCGCGATCGTGACCGTGGACAGTGCAACACAGTCGGGTGCAGGCAACGATGTCTCCTTTATTGGCGCTGCGAACATTGTAACCGGTTAGCTTTGCTCTGGGTGGCGAGCCTTTCACGAGCGACAGCAGTTCACGAGTGCGAAATCCGAGCTTGGTGTAGAGACAAAGTGTTTGATTGTTATAGCCAGCCTGTACCAACCGAACCCCTCCGAACCCTTGCGCGCGAGAACGGCTGAGTACATCCTCCATCAATTGACGACCGATTTCGCGCCTGTGCGTTAGGATCAACTGAGATCGGTCCAATCCCGGCTATTTGAGAACGTTCATCAAGAAAATTGCTACCGACGATCCGACCATCAACCTCAGCCACAGTCGAATAGAAGTTTGGATGCGCAAGGAGAAACGACATCAACCCTGATGCAGCATGTGGTGATGGGAAGTCTTGCGGAAAATTGTGTCGGTCCGCAATTCGTTTGAAGGCTTCAAAGCAGATACGCCCGCAGTCTGTGAAATCGGCCGGCACACGCGACGCAATTTAAGCTCCATCCATGCCCCCCAATAGCAATTCGAACGGCTACACTGCCGCTTCACCACAGCCGCCGACGGATTAGAAGAACCTATTTTGCTCCGTTACCTTTGATCAAGGTATATACTATCGTTATTGACCGGCTGGCCAATCACCGATGCTGTTTCTACCGTGAATACAAAAAGGCGAAAGGTCACATTGCCATGAGAGCATCATGGTTGTTGGCGGGCGGCCTGTTCGTCACGACGGCCGTTGCGGCCGATCGGGTCGTCGGGCAAACAAGTGGGAAGGCGGCTAATCCCCAGACTGGGACGACGCTCATCACGCTCGGCATGCGCGGCGGGCCGATGCCGACCAAAGACCGCGCGCAGTCGTCAATCTGCTGGTGGTCAACGACACGCTCTACGTAATCGATGCCGGCGACGGCGTGACGCGCCGCATCGTCCAAGCGGGCTACGACTTCCGCAAAGTCGGCAAGATTTTTATCACGCATGCCCACGACGACCATACAGCCGGGCTCGCAACGCTGCTGACGTCAGAGTGGGAGTATCAGCGCGCGGAGCCGATCGACATCTACGGCAGTGGTGTCGAGGCACTCATTAAAGGCGCGGTCGACTATCTCACACCGAATGCCGAAATCCGCTGGGCTGAGGGCAAAAAGCGGCCCATGGCGGAGATCTTTCATGGTCACGACGTTGGCCCCGGATTTGTCTATCGAGATCCCCAACGTCAAGGTGACGGCGGTCGAAAACACGCATTTCCATTTCGAGCCTGGGGACTCCTCCTTACGGCAAGTATAAGTCCTACTCCTACCGCTTCGAGACGCCGAGCCGGATCATCTTCTTCACTGGCGATACCGGTCCGTCAGAGGCTGTCATTGACGCTGGCAAAGGGCGCTGACCTCTACTTCAGCGAGGTTTTCTCGCCAGATGACGCAATCGAGCTTTTCAAGAGTAACGGCGCTTGGCAGGCAAAGACCCCATTGGAGCGGGAGGGCTTCCTCCGCCACATCCATGAAGAGCACGTGACGCCGGGGGACGTCGGCAAAATGGCGGCCAAGGCTGGCGTTAAGGCCGTCGTTATGACCCATATCGGACCGTCGATCGATCCTAATGACGACTATCAGCGCTACATCGATGAAGCGAAGAATTTTTTTTCTGGGCCGATCATCCTCACCAAGGATCTGATGCGGTTCTGATGACCGCGCGACTAGGGAGAATCAAAATCAAGCAACTCGGCGTCCCCGCAGCGGACTACCAGCAGCCTCGCGGCACTCGGCCAACGGGATAGTCCGGCCGTGATCTTGCCCCATCAGTAATTGAGGCTGACAAGGGCGCCGAAGCCCAAAGGACGCCGTGCCTCAAACCAGCACGATTACCGTTGTCGGGCATGGATATCGGGTCTTCCGCACCCTCGGCCTTGTTGAGCGCGCAGCAATCGCGATGCCGCAGAAGTGGTCGCGTGGTCGTCGCCGTTTCCTTTTTGGTGATATATCAGTTTGAGTTTTTGGGCGAGAACCTACACCTCGACACGCACCTATCAGCCTGACGTTGGCATTCTGGGTGGTCCGGAAAATATCCGCAAAGCATCTGACAACGTTGCACACAGTTCGCCACATCTTCTGCCACTGCGCTCCACTCAGACCCATTATATTAGTGTTCTGGGCGGTGACCAATAGCGTGG
>CAWCCS010000002.1:0-1069885 GCA_963794225.1 uncultured Alphaproteobacteria bacterium | reverse complement strand
ATGGTTTCGAGCGCGTTGCGGAGAGTGACTTACCGAAAGAGATTGACACTTTCCACCTTGGCGACTCGACCAAAGAGCCATACAAGAGCCGCTTCCGTTTTCGTGGCTCCCAGAAGGGTTGAGCCGTGCGGGTCATCGCCGTCTGCGCACTCGCGTTGACGTTAGCTGTCGTCGCCGCTCGCGCGGAACCCGATGTGTTCATGCGCGCCGTTGGCTTCGCGCTTACCGGAAGCGACGACGCCGATCCAAAGGTGATTGGTGATCGCGCGAACTGTGTCTTTGCAATCAAAAACGATGTGTTCCGCTTGAACAATGTCCACACTGACCGGATCAAAATCCAAGGCTGGCAGCGTAAGCAAGTTTGGGGTTTGGAGGAATGGGTCACGGTCGGGCTGCATGGTGACGATGTTGTATTTGAGGAAACGACCGAACCGGCGAAGGACGACGGCTCGGAAACGATGCGGCAAATGCGTGCGGCAATGCCCGACATGTTCAAGCCGCACCATCACACCTACAAGGAACGTGAACTGCATTTGACAACAAACGATCAGGACAGAGTGACGCGAGCATGGACGTACATTTACAGTCATGGTTGCGTAGGAAAAAGAGTCCATTCTAAGAGTGGTGCGAAGGAGCGTGCACCACGCCCGGCTCGCAATGAGCGCCTACGGCGGTCGATGGTCTCGCGTTGCTTTTTTGCCGCTCGGGATTGTGATGTTTTTCGAGACCAATCAATTCGTCGGCTTCCGTGATGGCCCTGTCTTGACGTGGTTGTTTTTCAGTTTCGTTCTGTGCGCGGTTGGCCTCTACAGCCTCAAACGAGGCTCTCTGGTGGCTTACGGTCTCACGCAAGTTCTATTTGGTGCGGCCATAACGTTCGTTGCGATCAACGCATACAGCGTCGCGCAAAGATGCATGCTAATTGTCGGCGGATACGGTTGCTATCGCAAGCCTCCGCAAGGGACGTTACAGTTGAACGAAGTTCAGATTGCCGTGTTCGGAATGCTCGCAGCCATCTATGTCATAGTGCGCGGGCTAGATGATGTCGGCAAAGGATTGCGCAAGCATCCGAAGGCGAATGCGTGCTGGCAGCGTTGCTTTGGCGGTCGCGGAGATTTGTGAACGTCGGGTGCGTGCGCGTCATCCATCGTTGCGCGGCGGCTCCGGCTCCGTCGTGGTCTTTGCGCTCACACGCGAATCGGCCAATATTGCGCGGTGTGTTGTTAGTTAACGAATGCTTTCAGCAGATTGTGATTAAGCGCGTTACGGCTGCACTAGCTCGTTGACTCAGGCTTCTGCTTTGCCGCTTCCTGTTGAATAAACAACAAACGTTGCTCCGCTTGGGCAACTGCCTTCTCACGACGTTTCAGTTCAAGGTGCGAGGGTTTCGGAAGCTCGGGACCGATGCGCCCGCGCTTTAGGTAATCCTTTGCGGCTTCAAGAGACTGCCGAGCCGCCTTCACATCGTCGTCGTTGAGCATGCCGGGCATGTGGGGAGAACGGCCCGCAGGCGCAAGCCTTTTGGGTACTGTGACTGTGGTGCGGCCGACTGTTACCCCAACTCGGCATTAGCGCGCTGTTCGGCGCGGAGCCGTTCGAGGAAAAAACGGGTCCGTTGCAGGCGCACGGTAATCTTGGCGGCCTTGTCCGGGTCGGTGCGCTTTGCTTCCATCACGCGCCGTTCGAGGCGTTCCACGACTTGTTGCTCATGCTTTATCAGCGCATCGAGCCGTGACCATTCTTGCCGCTCGCGCGGCGCGCCGGCTTTGTGTCTACACGGCCGCCACCCGCGGCGTGACGACTCCATTCGCCTTCCCCGTTGACGGGGTAGCCAAGCATCGCCTCCTCCGCGCCGCGCTCTTGCTGGCGTCGTGTCCCGCGCATGGCGTTACCCCCGCGACATCGGAAAGCCGACATGCGCCGTCCTTGATCGCGCGGATGATTGCTCTTTGGCTCACCGCCCCGCCTAAAGCTTCCCACAACTCTGTTGGTGACAGAGCGATAGGAAATAGACGGCGAACGCGTCGCGCGCGCGGCATCTTCAACTCCGACATTCTTTCGAGGGGGAACGATCAGGAATTTGTCACACGACGCGATCCGGAAGCAATCCCCATTTTGAAGCAAAAAGTACGCACGCCGGGAGCCACAAGAAATGCCTGTGCCGCAACGAAAAACGGCCACCGTAGTTGGTTGCGGTGGCCCCTCTAAAATGTACGTGGTCGATTTTTTGTTTAGGCGTTTTCGCGAATTGTTTTGATGACCTCACGCGTGATCCGGCTCGATTGCCGAGACGATTCCCCGGCGGACATGACGCGAAGTTTGTGCGAGGGAAGCGGTGACGCTCAACGAGGCGATCAGCCTTTAGCGCAATGAAGTCGCCGTCCATCTTGACCCGGCGTTTTAGTTGGTCGCCCGGCTTCATGATCGCCTGATGTACTTCGATGACATGCTCGCGTGCTGGCGTTTTCTCAATATTCCGAACCGCCGGGCCAGCTAGTACTAACTTTGCTGCAGAACCAATTTCGAAAATTCCGCCATGTGGCGGCCTCTTTTTGGCGTCCGCTGTTTGTCAGGCTTTCAATGGTCGTATCGATGTCGGCGCGTGTTTCCCGCGCCCAAGCCAAGGCATCGCCATGCGCATCTTCTGCCGAAAGCATCAGCTCCGTGAAATAATCGAGGCAGCGGGTTCCGTCTGCATCGACAAATACTCCCTCACCATCGGGGATGCGCTGAGATACGGCAACGCGTGCCTGCTTCGCGACGCACCTTTCGAGACGATAGGCATCGACCATAGCCTCACCAGCTAGCACACGCCCCGCATGATAAAGTTTGCCCCTACTCAATCCGCCTCGTGTCAAAAGCCCTACGTCAAGCCCGGCGCGAACAATTTCGGCGGCGATCCGTTGCATTTGTTGCCGGACCATTTGGGCCCAACCCGGAGCGACTAAGCTCGTAACAGGGTCCGCGGGATCGCCAAATACTGCCGGATAGCTCACCACTATATTGTCTGAGAACGTCGTGATTTCGGCCGGACTCGTGATCTTGTAGCTGCCGTCCGGCTGTGCCTCCCCCCTTACGTCGAAACTTGATTGCGCTTCGGCGATTCCGGCCAGCACCCGTATCAGCCGCTCCATTCGTGGATCGCTCCATTGCTCGACAGCCGAAGCGAACCCAAGAAAGTCGAGGAATAGTACTTCGTGCTCGCGCATCAACGCGTCGCTCACTAGGTCACTCATAGGTTTCTCACGGGGGCCGGGCTTCTAATTTTACCAGTAATGTTCGCGAAGAACCAAAGGGCGGAGTTAGGTTGGGGAGCTTGCGTTGATGGTCGGTTCATCCCCCCGCCCGGATGGACTTGGCGGGCCCTCCGGGCGCGACTAAACTGTCATAGGATGCAGTTTTTGCACGCGACCCCTTCGACCGTCACCGCGTGCAAGCCGCGTGCAAAAAAGTGAGGAAAGTGGCGGAAAACAGCGGTTTTGAAGCGTTTCGCGGGCGTAGTTCAGTGGTAGAACATCAGCTTCCCAAGCTGAGTGTCGTGGGTTCGATTCCCATCGCCCGCTCCAACACGACCAGAAACTGAAACCGGGAGGACGGCATGAATCAGCGCAGCGAGCGGCGGAGCGGCTGGAGCTGGTGGTATCTCCTCTTCGTCATCCAGTTCGCCGCCGTACTGTGGCCGCCGTTCTACAACGCGGTCGAGCCGTCCTGGATCGGCATTCCCTTCTTCTATTGGTACCAGATGTTGTGGGTGATCGGGGGCGCGATCCTGACCGCGATCGTTTATTTCGCCACCGAGGATTAGCACCTCGACGCGCTTGGAACCGCCAACAAAAGGAAACACGAACAAACAAAACGGTCTTCTTTAGGGAAATGCTTTTGAAGAAGACTTTGGGGGGAATGCCGTGCAGGACGTGAACTGGGTCGCTCTGGTTATTTTCGTTGCGCTGTTTGCGTTCATCACCTGGCTCGGATTTGCCGCCGCGCGCTGGCGCAAGGGCGATCTCGACCTGCTGCATGAATGGGGGCTCGGCGGGCGGCGCTTTGGCACCTTCATCACCTGGTTTTTGATCGGCGGCGACCTTTACACCGCGTACACCTTCATTGCTGTTCCGGCGCTGGCGTTCGGCGCCGGCGCGGTCGCTTTCTTCGCCGTTCCCTATACCATCCTAATCTATCCGATCTTCTTTCTGGTGTTTCCACGGCTGTGGCACGTCTGCCGCAAGCACAATTACATCACCGCAGCGGATTTCGTGCGCGGCCGGTTCGGCAACCGCTGGCTCGCACTTGCGGTGACGATTACCGGCATCGTTGCGACCATGCCGTACATCGCGCTGCAGCTGGTCGGTCTTCAGGTCGTCATCGGCGGCCTCGGCGTTCCGAGCAGCGGCTATGTCGGCGATCTGCCGCTGATCATCGCCTTCATCATTCTCGCGGCCTTCACCTATTCGAGCGGCCTGCGGGCGCCGGCTTCGATCGCCGTGGTCAAGGATCTGCTGATCTACCTCACCGCCTTCGCGGCGGTGATCGTGGTGCCGATCCAGATGGGCGGGTTCGGCAAGATCTTCGCCGCGGTGCCGGCGCAAAAGCTCCTGCTGGCCGTTCCCGGCCCCCACTCCACCGGCTCGTATGGTGCTTACGCGACGCTCGCGCTCGGCTCGGCGCTGGCGCTGTTTCTGTATCCGCATTCCATCACCGGCATTTTAAGCGCCAGCAGCGGCCATACTGTGCGCCGCAACGCGGCCCTGCTGCCGGCCTATTCGTTCATGCTTGGGCTATTGGCGTTGCTCGGCTTTTTTGCCATCGCCGCCGGCGTCAACGGCCTTCCCGAATACAGCGCAGGCTTCAAACAGTTCGGCAACAGCTTCGCTGTCCCCGCGCTGTTCCTGCACAGCTTTCCGTCGTGGTTCGTCGGCATCGCCTTTGCGGCGGTCGGCATCGGCGCGCTGGTGCCGGCGGCGATCATGTCGATTGCCGCGGCAAACCTTTACACCCGCAATATCCACCGCGAGTTCATCAACAAGAACCCGACCGAAAAACAGGAAGCGCAGATTGCGAAATGGGTGTCGCTGATCGTCAAGTTCGGCGCGCTCGCTTTCATCGTCTTTGTGCCGACGCAATATGCGATTCAACTCCAGCTGTTGGGAGGCATCTGGATCATCCAGACGCTGCCGTCGGTGATACTCGGCGTCTACACCCGCTGGTTCAACGACTGGGCGCTCCTGATCGGCTGGGCGGCAGGCACCGTGGCCGGAACCGCGATGGCGGTCTCGAGCAATCTTACTCCCACGTATCCGCTGGCCTTCGCCGGCTACAGCTTCCCGGGCTATTCGGCGCTCTACACGGTCGTTCTCAACCTCGTCATCGCGGTGGTGCTGACGCTGCTGTTCAACGCTGTGCGCGGCGGAAAAATACCGGTCGACGCCACCACCGCCGCCGATTATCTGGCCTGAAGCTGGGTGCGTTGCCGCCGCGCGCTAACGCAAATCGGCGGCGTCGACGCGGGGATCAACTGTTACCAGGCGTATCTTCCGGTTGGCCATTCTCTCGGCCAAGTCTTGTTGCGAAAGTTTGCCGGTATCGAGCAGCTGTCTGACAATAAAATGGTCAAATACAAATGGCTTGCCCGCGAAACGGCAGGCCAGTTGGCGGTCACAGGCGATCAGTCCCGGAAGTGACGCCAGCCGTGCGCTTTCCGCTTTCATGGCCGAAATGCGATCGTTCAGATCCGCGCGGAAGCCGGGACTAACGAGAAACATGTAAGGCGCCAGATGTTGCGAAAATAAGAACCGTGCGATCAAAATACAAACAACTGCGACTCGGACGCGCTCGAGACCCCAGGATTGCACCCTTGGTATCGCCGCAAGATCGGAAAACGCGCAGCCGAGGCCGATCGCCGTCGCAACGCTCAGTTCAAATATTGCATTGTCCGCAACGCCCTCGGCCATCGACTGCACCATAAAAGCAACCAGCGCGATCACCGTAAAGAACGCGACGAACCGGCCGGCAAAGGTTTGCCGGCGGTAGAGCGTCCAAATGACGGCTATGATCAGCGCCGGCGCAATAAATTGCGTCAGGCCGAGATGCCCGAATGCCCGGCTGACATGATAGACGCGGGGCAGCAGCATGTCGTGAAAGAATGCGGCGCCGAAAAACGCGCCGCAGACGGCGAGACCCAGCCCGACCGTCCCGAAGCCGATCAAGGCAGCGCGCAAGCCGCGGCGGCGATCGTACAGCGTGAGCAAAAACAAAGCCGCGATCGGAAGCGCAACCAGGCTGTGCTTGTAGAAGCCGGCGATTGCCATCAGGACAATCGCGATCAGAGCGCGGTCGGACTTCGGATTCCGCAAGATATAAGCGAGGCACGCGGTCATGACCGCAAGCGCGACCAGATGGGGATCGTTTCTTCCAACCCAAACGGAGTACCATTTCGCGATGGAAGCGAGCCACCACACCGCGCCCAGCATTGCCCCGAGCTGCGATCCGCCCAAATTGCGGATACAGGCCCAGACGGCGATCGCGGTGCCGGCCGTGGCGGCTAAAGACAGCACGCGCCCGATATAGAGTACGTCCACACCGAAAGCGGCCGAGAGCGCGTTGAGCAGATAAAATGACAACGGCGGATAGTTGTTCATGACAAAATCATCAAACGTGTAAGGCGGCAGCCCGGCGCGGATCATGTCGGCGTGATAAGCGTTCCAGGCGCCGCCGTTTTCGATTTGCAACGGCAAAAATGCGCGATAGGCCGGCCAGATAAAATAGACCAGCGCGAGCAAGCCGAGGACGAGCATCGCGGCCCGCAACGCAATTGATATGTGCTGCTCGCCTGCCGGGTTGCGAAGATGCACTGCGCTATCGGCCAAATCGCGCCGCCCGATCATGACGAACGCCCCCGTGCCCGCGTCTGGTGGTGACGCGAAACGCCGTCCTCATCGCGCATCCTTGGCCACGGCTGACGACGGGCTTAGAGCCGCGTCACCGGTACGTGAAGGAGTGCCGCACGGCCGCCGCGGACTTCCTTGGCGCAGCGCGCAATCGCCGCCGGCACGTCTGCCGGTTCGCTCACCTTCTCGGCGTAGGCGCCGAACGCTTCGGCGACCTTGGTGTACTCGACTTTGGGTGCCAGCACGGCCTCGAACTCATTGGCCGCATTCGCCTCGCCGCCGGGGTACACCCGCAAAGTTGACGCCTTCACCGCGCCCCATCCGGAATTGTCCAAGACAATCGACAAGATCGGAACCTTGTATTGCTGCGCCACCGCAAAGATCGAGGTCGGGTTGTTGAAATAGAAACTGCCGTCGCCCGCCACCTGCACCATCATGCGGTTCGGCGCTGCGACCTTGGCGCCCAGCGCCATGCCGCCCGACCAGCCGAGCCCCGCGCCATTGGTGTTGAAAGCGGTATTGGGCAGCGGGCGCGGGATCTGGATCAGCACCGCGCCGGTATTGGTGACCGCTTCGTTGAAGATGATGTCCTCATCGTCCAGCACCTTGGCAAGCTCTGCCATCAGATAATGCGGATTGATCGCGCCGGGTTTGCCCTTATCGGCCGCCAGTTTTGCGGCGCGCGCTTTGCGCTGCTCGCGGACGGCTTTCAGGCGGTCGAGCCGCGCTGCCGCGGCCGCCTTGAAGCGCGATGTCGCTTTCGTTTTTAGCTCGGTCAGCAATTGATCGAGGATGCGGCCGCTGTTGCCCTGCATGCGCAGATGGCCCGGGAACGTCCACATCGGCGAGCCGACCTTGAGAACATCCACGTCGATATGGGCCCAAAACGATTTCTCGTTGGGCTGCACTTCAGCCGGAAACCACGGCACCTCAACGTCGACAAGCAGGCCGACATCAGCGTCGGGCAAAACATCGTCGGCCGAAAAGCCGGCAAAGCACGGGCTCTCGTATGAGACGTTGTTCTTCGAATTTGCTTCGTAGACGGGGATGCCGGCGAACTCTCCGAGCTCGATGATCTTGTGTGCGGTCGCGACATCGGTCCCGCCATAGCCGGTGATCAGGATCGGATTCTCCGCCTCGAGCAGACGAGCCGCGAGCGCGACGATGTGCGAGGGATCTGCGCCGCCGCCGGCAAGCGGGCCGAAACGATCGGCAGGATAGCGGTGAATCTCGTCAACGTCCCAATGCTCGGTCAACGTTTCACGCTGCATCATCAGATAAACCGGGCCCCGTGGCTCGCTCTGCATGATTGAGTGGGCGCGCCGCAGCACTTCCTTGACGACCACGCCGGAGGGAAGCGTCCACTCCCACTTGGTATATGGCCGCACCAGGCTGCCCTGATCGAAAGGTTCCTGGACGAAATGCACGTGCGTGTCGCGTGAGCCGACCAGTTCGCCGTGCGTCGTGTAGGGCGCCTTGCCGGACATCAGCAGCACCGGCAGCCGACTGCGATAGGCGTTGTGCATGCCGTTTGCGGCATTGGCGGTGCCGACGTCAACGTGAACCAGCACGCCCTGGCCGCGCCCGGTCACGAGCGCATAGCCGGCGGCCATGTGCACGGCGGTGTTCTCATGCGGGCAGCGCACGACTTTCGGCATCACCTCGCCGCGCTGGCGGCGATGCGCCATCTCTTCGATGATCGGCGCGTGATCGGTGCCGAGATTACAAAACAAATAGTCGATGCCGATCTCGTTTAAACCTTCGAGAAAATAATAGGCCGTGGAGAAATCGGTGATGTTGGTCTTCCGTCCGACTGATGTATCCATTGATGCAACCGATCATTCCCTGGTTTTCAAGTTCCACATTGTAGCATCCGCCGGGCAGCCGCGCTTTGCTCAACCGGCTTCCCCGCATGACAGTATGGCATAGCTGCTGAACGCGGTCTGGTGTGAAGTTCCTCACCCGGTTCCGGGACAAAAAAATCCGGGGGCATGTGCGTTTACGACGCGGCCAAACCCTCCTTTCCGAACTGTCGCCACAATGGCAAAACAAGGTGCGGTCGGAACGGGGAAAGGGTCCAACATGAAATGGCAGGCAGCCGTGGTCGGCGCTTTGGCGTCGGCCCTCATCGCCACTGTGGCTTCCGCAGAGGTGCGCGTCACCAATGATCCGGGCGGAGAAATATCCGCGTATGTCACCAAGTTCCAGAGTTTGCGCCAGTCTGGAGAGCGCCTGGTCATCGACGGGCCATGCCTTTCGGCGTGCACGTTGTTTACCGCATTTCTCCCCCACAGGCAGGTTTGTGTGACGCCGCGGGCGATTTTGGGGTTCCACGCCGCGTCTTACTATGATGACGCCCGGCGTTCGCTAGTGCCGACCCAGGCCGGCACGCGACTGGTGATGCGCCTCTATCCGCCCGCCATACGAAGCTGGATCGTCCGGCATGGCGGGCTGACGCCGCGGATCATCGCGATGCGCGGCCGCGAGCTTGCAGGGCTGTTCAACACCTGCTGGTAATCGGCCATCGCGGCGGACGGCGGGTTGTCAGGCTCCCGCGCGATGCCGGATGTCGCGGCCCCTGCTGCTCGCAGGACAAAGGACTTATATTCCGCTCGCCAGTAGACCGTATCTCGTGGTTTGGGAGGATGGTTTGAGCGGAGGAATACGGGCTTCCCGCTTTTTGCCGATGTTGGGCGCCTTTATCTGCGGCCTCGTTTTGGTGTTTGCGGCGATCGTCTACATCACCGGCCGTTACCCGTCGCCGATCGGCTCCGCAGTCGCGTCCGTCGGCGGGCCGTTTCATCTCGAGGATCAGAACGGCAAACCGTTCAGCGACGAAGACCTGAAGGGACGTCCCTTCCTCGTGTTCTTTGGCTTCACCCATTGCCCCGACATCTGCCCGACCACCCTGTTCGAGGTTTCGCAGATCATGCAGAAGCTAGGCAAAGACGCCGACCGCACCGGCGCACTGTTCATCACTGTCGATCCAGAACGCGATACGCCGGCCATGCTCAAGGACTATCTTTCAAATTTCGATCCGCATCTGCGCGGCCTGACCGGCGATCCGGCAGCGGTTAATGCGGCGATCAAGGCCTATCGCGTCTATGCCAAGAAGGTTCCGCTCGACAACGGCGACTACACCATGGACCACACCGCGGTGGTTTACCTGATGGACAAGGACGGCCATTTCGTTGCGCCGTTTAACCTCAAACAAAGCGCCGACGACGCCGCCGCGCAAATACGCCGCTATCTGTAGGCGCGTTCAATCCGCAATCCGTCCGAGCGCGTAGACCGCCTCCAACAGGATACCCGGACGCGCCCCGAAGAACCATCGTTCGAACAATTCGCCGGTTCGTCCACTGCGAAAGATCTGGGCGAGACCCGTGTTCACGGCGAGCCGCATGGCCCAGTCGCCACGCGGCACCGCAATCGCGTACTGCTCGATCGACAGATCGTCGGGCAGCATGACAAACGCTTCAGGCTTTTTGAGCTGGGCGCCGGCCAGCAAAAGCTTGTCGCTGGCGAAGCCATCAACCCTCCCGCCTTCAAGGGCGTCGATGCCTTCGTCGCGGTCTGTCACCAGGACCAACGTGACGTCGAGCTTTTGCCGGCGAACTTGCTCGGCGACGGCGCGGGCGTTGGTGGTACTGGAGACGACGGCGATCTTCTTTCCTGCCATGCCGGCAAATGAGTGGATATCCGAGACGCGCGTCACCAGAACGCCGGTCGATTCCACAAAGACAAAAATCGAGAAGTCGACTTCTTTCATGCGGCCGAGCGTCACCGTCGAGGAGCCGCACTCCATGTCGGCTTTGCCGCCGGCGACCGTTGAAAACCGCGTATCCACGGTCACCGGCACCCATTCGATCTTCAGTTCGGGCAGTCCGAACTGACGCCCGATCGAGTCCGTGACCTGCTTGCAAAGATCGATCGTATAGCCGAGCGGCTCCTTGGCGTCGTTGACGAAAGAAAACGGCCGCGCATCGGCACGATAGGCGATCCGCACGACTTTTTTTGCAATGATGGACTTCAGGCGACTGTCCGGCGGCACTTGCGACTGCGCCGACACTGTCGTCACCAGCATGCATAGAGCGCCGGCGAGGATCGCCACACGCAGCAGCGTTCGCTTGGCCCGACCGTTAAAAGCATCACCCGGCATGATCACACCATCAGTTTGTGGCTACTCATTGATGCGACGCGTCGAAGAGGCGCGACGTTCGCGCCAGCCCGTGCGCGGTTTTCTCCCACCGCTGCGGCGCGTAGAAAAGCTGAAACAGCCCGCGCCAGGCGGCGAACGAAAGCAGAAACCAATAGAGCGGTGTTAGCGCTAGCACCCAGGCGTGAGCGAGCAGTCGCCGCCGCTTGAGCCCGATCAGATCAAGGACGATGGTTGAGATGTACCCGCAAAGAAGCGTCGCGGCAAACACTGGCGCGGAGTCCATACTTGCAACCCCCTGCAGCGGCGTCAGGCCAAGGAGCGAATAACAGAGCCCGACCATGAAGAACGGGTGGACCAGAGCCGCCAACACATTGCAGGCAAGAACGAGCTGAAAGGCGAGTGCGCCGCCTAACGTAAGCTCCCGCACCAGGCGCTTCGGATGGCGCGTGTGCACCAGCCACGTCTGCATCCACCCTTTGTACCAGCGGGCGCGTTGCTTGAGCCAGGGCCGAAACTGCGCCGGCGCCTCCTCATATGTGGCCGAAGGCAACGCCGCGCATCGATAGCCGAGACGATGCAGGCGAATCCCGAGATCAGCGTCTTCGGTCACATTGTAAGGATCCCAGCCGCCGACCTGTTGCAGCGCAGCGGTCCGAAAATGGTTTGATGAACCGCCTAACGGGAATGGGAGATGCAGCGCCGCCAGTGCGGGGATGAGAACATCGAATTGGCCGGCGTAGCTTGCCGTGAACATGCGCGCGAGCCAACCGTCGGCGGGGTTGTCGATCGTCAGCGACGCTTGCAGGCAGGCAACGCGATTGTCCGATGCCTGAAACACCGCGAAAGCGCGCCGCAGCTGATCGGGTTCCGGCACGTCTTCGGCGTCATAGACGACAGTGAATGAGCCACGGACAAACGGCAGCGCCGCGTTGAGTGCTTTGGGTTTGGTCCGGGGACCGAATGGAGGTGCGGTGATGATCGTGAAGGGCGGCCCCAGTTCGAGCTGCTCAAGGACGCTTCTCGTCTCGTAATCGTCGGGCTCTACGACCAGCTTCACATCGAGTTTTTCAGGCGGATAGTCGAGTGAACGGATCGCGGCGACGAGATTGTCGACAACGTCGGCCTCGCGATAGAGCGGGCAAATGATGGTGTAGATCGGAAGCTCATAATCGCCCGCGCGTGCCGGGTCGTCTGCTTCGCGCGGAGCACAGGCAACGCTCAAAAGCCGCATAGCGGCTGCGGCCAGAAAGATCGTGCACAATAGCGCGGCAAGGAAGTCGAACGCCGCGGAGACAAGAGCAAAAGTGGCGATGAGGATGAGCACTAGCGCCACCTTCGCCAGTCGGGAGATACCGACTGGCCGCGGAGCGTTTGATAACGCCGGCCTGGAGCGCCGCAGCTCGTCAACCGCCCGCCGGCCCAGCGCTTTTTGCGTGTGGCGCGCCACGAACTGCGATAGCCGCTCCGACGAGGTCAGGCGGAATGAGCGCAATAGGCTCGGCCTGGGTTGCCGCGATCCGGCGAGATAGCGCGCGGTCAAGTGACGGGGAGCGATGATCCAGACCAGTTCATCGCCTTCGCGCAATGGCAACAATCCGACAGCTGCAGCCTGGATCAGCTCATTGTCGTCGAGCGGGCAGTTCCGCCGGGAGATGCGGTCGAGCGGCTCGAACGATGTGCGGAGAGACGCCGCAAGAGCGGTAAGATAAGCTTCTTCCGTTATTGCATCGCTGCAGATCAGGACACGATCAGCACCTGAGCCCGTCGCCTGTGCCCGTTTTTCCGCGGCGGCGACGACCCAACGAGGCAAAACGCTGCGCACGCAGTCAATTTCCGGGCAAATCCCCGGCGGCGCCTTTGGCAGTGGGCGCTGCCGGACGCGCGCTACGACCGCTCCGGAGTTTGTTCCACGCCGCCACTCGTCCGCTTTAGATCTGCGGACGACTGCCCCTCTCGCACTACTCAACGCCACCGCCGGCCCCCCGCCGCAACGGACAGCCTCAGTTGGCCCCTATTCCTTGCTGCTAATGCGTTCGTAAGGGCAATCTGAGCCTACGGCATCGTGATCCATGCGGCCAGAAATGGCAATATCCGAGCGTTGACGCGAAGGCTGCGCACCCCTATAAGCGCCCCTTCGCAAAACTCTCGCGCAGGAAGCGTTCGCGCAAGCGTCATGGCTAATACAAAGTCCGCAAAGAAGGCCGCTCGCCAGACTGAACGCCGCACGGCGATCAATCGGACGCGCCGCACTCGTTTGCGCAGTGCGGTCCGCAAGGTCGAGGAAGCAATCGCTGCCGGCGATCGATCGGTCGCGCTCGCCGCCATGGCCGAAGCCGAGCCGGTCATCGTTCGTGCGGCGCAAAAAAATATCGTGCACCGCAACGCGGCGCGGCGAAAGGTTTCTCGGCTCGCACACCGGATTGCCGCGCTCGGCAAATAGTCGCGTTTCCCCGCCGAACTGCTCACGACTTCTTGTTGTTTGAGGCAATCGGTTGGAGATTGCTCGCGTGGACTTGGTTTGGACCGCGCGGTATTATCTCACCTCAGGCGACCCCTATGCGCCTCTGCGGGATTCTGTGGATTGCAACCAATCTGTTGCAGATTTGTCACGTGGCTTCTAAAACAACATAATTGATCCGCTTCGTCGGAATTCACGTGTCAAGAGTGTGAAGTTTTTATTTGCTCCGCATGACGAAGCATGGGGCTACCCCTCAATGTCGGTCAAAATAATCGACGTGCCGAGAATGGGTTATTCCGCATACCCAGCGGAGGGTTTCGAACTCGTATGAAATTTCGGCGCCCGCAGGTTTGTTTGCTCCGATTGGCAATTTCGCCGATCCAAGAGCCTGCATGATCATTTGCTGATCTTTGATTCAGCGCGTTGAGTCAACGCGTTGGAGGCAACGTCACCGCCCGATTTGGCAGGCTCGGTTTCACCCGGCCAGCTACCGCCCACTGCGATTTTGCGGTTGCGGACTGAAAATACCATGGTAGCGTGAAAACTCCTTCGGCTTCCGAGGGTGTCTTTGAAAAAAGTGAGTCTCGTCAAACTCATCATGGATGGGTGCGGCGGAGTCGTGTCCGGTGCAATGCTTATCCAGTTGAAGTGCGTGTTCAGTGCAGTTTTGTTCCGCGTTCCAAGTCGTGTTCCGGTCGAGTGGAATACTCAAGGGGAAGGCCAGACAGTCTCGCGAGAAACACTCAGTGAGACATTTGGCGATTGCCATCGAATTTGGGAGCGATGGGGTGGGGTATGAAAGCGGCAATTCAGACAACCGTACGATCAACTAGCGTTTCTTTCGCCAACGCGTCCTGGCCCATTGCGCGCGCCGTCTCGCCGACGCCGCAGCGCTATCGCGTTCCGGCTATTACCTCGAGCGGCTGAGCGCCGCCGATCCGGTCGGCGTGTGCATCTCGTTTTCTGCGCGCACCGTCAAAACTCTCAGTCAAAGCGTGAGTAGCGTTAGCGCTGTGTCCGGCGTCGTAGGTTGTACGTCGCCCTGCGTTGTTCGCTTGAATCCTTTTTCGGACGACAAAAAAGCAGGCCAAAATGACGAGCCCGGATCAAGATTGCTGGCAGCGGGTCAAAAACCGGCTGCGCGCCGAACTCGGTGAAGACATATTTTCCAGCTGGTTTGCGCGGATGGAAATCGAGGCTGTCGACAAGGGTGCGGTGCGCCTGTCGGTGCCGACGCGCTTCCTTCGCAACTGGATCCAGTCGCACTACAGCGAGCGTGTGCTGAGCAGCTGGCAGTCGGAAGAGCCGGCCGTCACGCGGCTGGAACTGAGCGTTCGCTCGGCTGCGATCCGGCCGATTGCAGTCAAACCGAAGGTTTTGGAGGCGCCGCCGCCATCGCGCGACGCGCACAATGGAAGCCTGAACGGTGCGGACACGCGATCGAGCGTCCCGTTTATGACGGTGCACGAGGCTCTGGGCGGCTCGCCGCTCGACCCGCGGCTGACATTCGATAGCTTCATCGTCGGCCGGTCGAATACGCTTGCGCATGCCGCAGCGCGCCAGGTGGCAACGAGCCGCCGGGGCGATCCGCTGATGTTCAATCCGCTCTACATCCACGCCGGCGTGGGTCTCGGTAAGACCCATCTGCTGCAAGCGACCGCCTGGGCGGGCAATGGCAGCGAGCGCAAAGTGCTTTATCTGACGGCCGAGCGCTTCATGTACGGCTTTGTCTCAGCGCTGCGGACCCAGACGACCATCGCATTCAAAGAAGTGTTGCGCGCCTTCGAGGTTCTCATCATCGACGACTTGCAATTCCTTCAAGGCAAGTCGACGCAGGCGGAGTTCTGCCACACACTTAACGCCCTGATCGATGCCGGCCGGCAGGTCGTGATTGCCAGCGACCGCCCACCGTCGGACCTTGAAAGTCTCGACGATCGCGTCCGCTCACGCCTTGCCGGCGGCCTTGTGGTCGAAATCGGTTCGCTTGGCGAAGAGTTGCGGCTCGAAATCCTGAAGAGCCGGATTGCCGCCGCCTGCGCCCATCACCCGGGCTTCGACGTTCCTGCTCCAGTGCTGGGCTTCATTGCGAAGTCAGTGACCCACAACGGCCGCGACCTGGAAGGCGCCGTCAATCGATTGCTGGCCCATAATAAGCTGACTGGCCAGCCGGTCACGCTTGAGATGGCCGAACGCGAAATGCGCGACCTCATCAGGCCGGTCGAACCGAAGCGGGTCAGAATCGAAGACATTCAGCGCATTGTCGCCCGCCAATATAACGTCAGCCGCTCCGATCTATTGTCCTCGCGCCGCACGGCTAACGTGGTGCGGCCGCGCCAGGTCGCCATGTATCTCGCCAAGGTCCTGACGTTACGCTCGCTCCCTGAGATCGGCCGCCGGTTCGGCGGCCGCGATCACACCACCGTTCTGCACGCGGTGCGCAAAATCGAGGCGCTGGTCGGCAACGATAACGCGCTCGCCGAGGAGATTGAGTCGCTCAAGCGGCAGCTCCAGGATTAGCGCCAAAACCACAGCCGCGACCGACGCGCCAGGCCTCAGCCGCCTGGCGCCAGTCTGTGAAACCCAGCCCTGTGAAACCCAGGGGAAAAGGCCTATCACGCCGCTACCCGGCCTTGCCGAAGGCAGCGTGCCGCGCCACCTTTGTTACCCCATCGGCAACGGATTTCGCGATGAAGGTCACCGTAGAGCGCTCCGAATTACTGAAATCGCTTGGCCACGTGCATCGCGCGGTGGAGCGGCGCAACACCATTCCGATCCTGGCCAATGTGCTCATTCGCGCTGATCGTTCAAAACTCAGCCTGAAGGCCACCGACCTCGATCTCGAAGTCACCGACGCGATCGCGGCCGAAGCGGGTCCCGGCGGCTCGACGACGGTACCGGCGCATATGTTCTATGACATCGTGCGCAAATTGCCGGAGGGCGCGCAGATTGTGCTTGAAACCTCTGGCGACCGCGCGGCGCTGTCGATCCGTGCCGGGCGATCGCGTTTCACGCTGCAGACGCTGCCCGAGAGCGACTTTCCCGATCTCGCACCCGGCGAAATGACCCACAAGTTCACGCTCAAAGCAGCCGACCTCAAGCGACTGATCGACAAGACGCAGTTCGCCATCTCGACCGAGGAGACCCGCTACTACCTCAATGGCATCTATCTGCACGTCGCCGGCGCGGGCGCTGCGCAAACACTCCGCGCGGTCGCTACCGACGGCCACCGGCTCGCCCAGATGGAGCTGGAATTGCCGAAAGGCGCCGCCGGCATGCCCGGCATCATCGTTCCACGCAAAACCGTGAGCGAGGTGCAGCGGCTTCTTGAGGACGGCGAGGCCGAAGTCACCGTCGAGCTTTCCGCCGGAAAAATTCGGTTCTCGGTCGGCGAGGTAATCCTGACGTCGAAGCTGATCGATGGGACATTTCCGGATTACGGGCGGGTCATCCCGGTTGGCAACGACAAGGAGCTGATCGTCGACAAAAAAGAATTCGAGGCTGCGGTCGACCGCGTTTCCACGGTCTCAAGCGAGCGCGGGCGGGCGGTCAAGCTGTCGCTCACCGGCGGCAAGCTGTTGTTGTCGGTTACCAACCCGGACTCTGGCAGCGCCACCGAAGAGCTCGAAGTGGAATACGAATCTGATCCAATCGACATCGGGTTCAACTCACGCTACCTGCTCGACATCGCTACCCAGATCGAAAGCGAAGCCGCGGTCCTTAAGCTCGCCGATCCAGGTTCGCCGACGCTGATTCAGGATAAGGAGTTGCGTGGCGCACTCTATGTCCTGATGCCCATGCGCGTGTGAGCGAGAGATCGGCATCGGTTTCGGTCGTCAGCAATCAACGGTCGGGGTCGAAAAGTTGGAATCCCGGTGATCAAGCTTATCTTGGTCGCCGGGTTCCGATGATTGATCCGTGAATATTGATGGCTGCTTATATTCGTCGCCTGACGCTGACCAACTTCCGTAACTATCACGCGGCGGCGCTTCAGACCGACGCTCGCGTGATCGTACTTTACGGGCCGAATGGCGCCGGCAAGACCAACCTGATCGAGGCGATCTCGTTTCTCGCTCCAGGCCGCGGCTTGCGCCGCGCGACGCTTGAAGAAGTGGCATTCCACGAAGGCGACGGCTCCTGGGCCGTCGCCGCCGAAGTCGAGGGCGCGCTCGGGCTTGCCACGCTCGGCACCGGTGTCGAGCGGAAGCCGGAAGACGGTGCTGCTGGCAACCGCGCGTGCCGGATCGATCGTGAACCGGTCGCTTCAGCCTCGGCATTCGCCGAACATCTTCGCGTCATCTGGCTCGTTCCGGCGATGGATATGCTGTTCGCCGGCCCGCCGTCGGAGCGCCGGCGTTTTCTCGATCGCATGGCCGCCGCAGTCGATCCCGAACATGCCGGCCGGGTCAACGCGCTCGACCGGGCTTTGCGTTCACGCAACCGGCTGTTGGAGGAGGCACGCCCCGATCCGCACTGGCTCGACGCCGTCGAACACGAGACCGCGGAGATCGCCGTCGCAGTCGCCGGGATGCGGGCGGAGACCGTGCGGCGGCTCGCAGCCATGCTCGCTTCTCGTCGGGCTTCGGCTTTCCCGATCGCCGAAATCACGCTCGACGGCTGGATGGAAAAGCTGATCCCGGCTCATCCCGCAATCGAAGTCGAGGAACGGTACCGCGCGCTGCTACGGGACAATCGCGCCCGCGATGCCGCCGTCGGGCGTACGCTCGACGGGCCGCACCTGACAGATCTTGCGGTTGTCTACACGCAAAAAGGAATTCCCGCCGGCGAGGCTTCGACCGGCGAACAGAAGGCGCTGCTCATCGGTCTGGTGCTGGCGCACGCAAACCTGATTGCCGAGATGACGGGTTCCGCTCCGGTCCTGCTGCTGGACGAGGTTGTCGCGCACCTCGATCCGGGACGGCGCGCTGCGCTGCACACGGAACTTGCTCACATCGGCGGGCAGGTCTGGATGACGGGCGCCGACCCGGTGCTGTTTTCCGAGGTCGACAACAAAGACGCGACCATGGTTGAGGTTCGTGCCGGCGATCTACAATTGAGGAACAGTTAAGCAGGTGGCGTGGCGGAAATAGTTCCGACACCGTTGCCCGATTCGCAACTGGGTGAACAAAAAAGCCGGGGAACAAGACGTCGCCGAACCTCTTAGTCCCCAGAGGAGCTGGACATGTTCGTTGCCGGACCGAGGCCTGACAAAGATGCCGGAACGCGCGGCAGATATGATTGTTCGGAATCTCGTTGAGGCGTTGAACCGCCTGCAGGATGATCTGGATCGCGTGGAACTGTGGACGGTCGCGCTGAGCAGCTTTCAACAACCGCCGCCGGAATACGGGCCTGATAACGAACACATCCTGCCGGCGCGGAAGTCTCCTGGGTCCTGAAATTTAGGCGCGCGCGATGCGTTTGGAGCCCTTCATTCGGGGCTCCTTTTTCGCTCTTTGCGCGGCCCGAATTTAGCGAAAATTGGGTTCGTTACGACGTGGCCATAGGCCCTTAAAACGAGGCCCGCGGACGGCGCCGAAAGAGCCGCATTTTCGCCGCACCAAACCATTGAAAAATGCCGATTTGACAATATCTTACGGCTGGTCACTTTGCCCTGTACCGGGCAGCATTTTCGTGTACAACAAAACAGCGATTCTCCGGCGTTTTTTTCGCCGATTCGAAAACTTCTTGAAAGCCCCCTGAAAGCCCATTTGCATGGCCGAGCCCGCCCGTAAACCAGCCCCCGCTGCAGCCTCCGATTACGGCGCGGAATTTATCAAGGTCCTCAAGGGACTTGATGCCGTGCGCAAGCGGCCGGGCATGTATATCGGCGACACCGACGACGGCTCGGGCCTGCATCACATGGTCTATGAGGTCGTCGACAACGCCATCGACGAAGCGCTCGCCGGCTTCGCCAAGGAAGTCCTCGTAACGCTCAATCCCGACGGTTCCTGCACCGTGCGCGACGACGGCCGCGGCATTCCGACCGGTCTGCACGAGGGCGAAGGCGTGTCCGCAGCCGAAGTCATCATGACGCAGCTGCATGCCGGCGGAAAATTCGATCAGAACTCCTACAAGGTTTCGGGCGGCCTGCATGGCGTCGGCGTGTCGGTGGTCAACGCGCTTTCAAGCTGGCTTAAGCTTACGATCTGGCGCGACGGGCATGAGCATTTCATGGAGTTCCACGACGGCGACGCGGTCGCTCCGCTTGCCGTTGTCGGTGCGGCGTATGACCGCCGTGGCACCGAGGTGAGCTTCCTGCCGTCGACGAATACCTTCACCATGACGGAGTTCGACTTCGCGACGCTGGAGCACCGGTTGCGCGAACTCGCATTCCTCAATTCCGGAGTCACCATCACGCTTTCGGATATGCGCCACGCCGTCGAGAAGCGCGAGACGATGCGCTACGAGGGCGGCGTCGAGGCGTTCGTCAAATATCTCGACCGCAACAAGACAGCGCTGGTGCCGCAGCCGATCGTGATAAAGGCCGAGCGTGATGGCGTCGCCGTCGAATCCGCGCTGTGGTGGAACGACGGCTACCACGAGAACGTGCTCTGCTTCACCAACAACATCCCGCAGCGGGACGGCGGCACCCATCTCGCCGGCTTTCGTGGCGCTTTGACCCGGCAGGTCACCGGCTATGCAGAGTCCGGCGGCACCGCGCGTAAGGAGAAGGTCGCGCTCACCGGCGACGATTGCCGCGAAGGCCTGACCGCGGTGCTCTCCGTCAAAGTAGCGGATCCGAAATTCTCCTCGCAGACCAAAGACAAGCTAGTTTCGTCCGAGGTGCGGCCGGCGGTCGAGGGCATCGTCAACGACATGCTCAAGGCCTGGTTCGAAGAGCATCCCGGTGAGGCGAAGACCATCGTCGGCAAGGTGATCCAGGCGGCGGCGGCCCGCGAGGCCGCGCGCAAGGCGCGCGAAATGACGCGCAAAAGCGCGCTCGGCATCACCTCGCTGCCCGGCAAACTCGCCGATTGTCAGGAGCGCGATCCGGCAAAATCCGAATTGTTCATCGTTGAGGGCGATTCCGCCGGCGGCAGCGCCAAGCAGGGACGCAACCGCGAATTTCAGGCCGTGCTCCCGTTGCGCGGAAAAATCCTCAATGTCGAACGCGCGCGGATGGACAAAATGCTATCGTCCGAGCAGATCGGCACGCTGATCACCGCGCTCGGCACCGGCATCGGGACCGACGAATTTGCGATCGACAAGCTGCGCTATCATAAGATCATCATCATGACCGACGCCGACGTCGACGGCGCCCACATTCGCACGCTGCTGCTGACGTTCTTCTACCGGCAGATGCGCGAGATCATCGACCGCGGCCATCTGTTCATCGCGCAGCCGCCGCTCTACCGGGTCTCGCGCGGCAAATCCGAGCAATATCTCAAGGACGAGCGCGCGCTCGAAGATTATCTGATCGATACCGGCCTCGAAGAGACGGTGCTGCAGCTGCATTCGGGCGAAGAACTCGCCGGCCCAGACTTGCGACGGCTAGTCGATGAGGCGCGAACCGTTCGCGGCGTACTGCGCGGATTGCACAGCCGCTACAATCGGCAGGTGGTCGAACAGGCCGCCATTCTCGGCGTGTTGAACCGCGACATTTTCGGCGATCCGGAGAAAGCGGTGGCCGCAGCACCCTACATCGCGCGCCGGCTCGATGTGCTGTCGGACGAGACCGAGCGCGGCTGGCAGGGGGAATTCACCGAAGGAGTTGGATTTCAGTTCGAACGCACGGTTCGCGGCGTCAAAGAGGTCGCGGCGCTCGACCACGCGCTGCTGGGCTCGGCGGACGCGCGCAAGCTCGATGAACATGCCGCTTCCCTGCAGACCGCTTACGAACGGCCCGGCACGCTTCGCCGCAAGGATGAGCACACCATCATTCATGGGCCCGTGGGTCTGTTCGAAGCGATCACCGCCGCCGGAAGGAAAGGCGTTGCGCTGCAACGCTACAAAGGTCTTGGCGAGATGAATCCCAGCCAGCTCTGGGAAACCACGCTCGACACCAACGCCCGTTCGCTGTTGTGCGTGAACGTCAAGGAAATCGACGAAGCCAACACCATCTTCGACGAACTGATGGGCGACAAAGTCGAGCCGCGCCGGGTGTTTATCGAGGAACATGCGCTCACCGCGAGTGTGGACGTTTAAGCGATTATCCCTCACCTGCTTGCGGCCGTGGCGCCATGCGCTCGGCTGAAAACTACTTTAACTGTGAAACATTTTGACGTCGCGGGCAAACGCGGGATAAAATCGGCATTCTTCCGAGGAACAGGGGTGCCGCGTCATGGAATTCAGCATTTATTCGGAGCTTCAGACCTGGCCGGGCAAGACCCAGCAGCAGGTTTATGCCGAAGCGCTTGAGCAGGTCGTCAATGCCGAGCGGCTCGGCTACTCGACCTACTCGATCATCGAGCACTTCTTTTTCCCGAAATTCGGCGCGTCGCCGAACCCGTTTGCGTTCTTCGCCAAAGCCTCGGAGCGGACCCGCAACATTAAATTCCGCACGCTGGTGCACGTGCTGCCGTATCACAACCCGACCGTACTGGCCTCGCAGATCGCGCAGTTCGACATGCTGGTCGACGGCCGCTACGAGTTCGGCCTCGGCCGCGGCCACGGCTGGATTCCGCTGAAGGGCGGCATCCCGGTCGAAGAGTCGCGCGAGCGCTACGAGGAATCGCTGAACATCCTGATCGACGCGCTCGAAAAAGAACGCTTCTCGTTCGACGGCAAGTTCTACAAGGTCGTCGATTCGCACATCGTGCCGCGGCCGACGCCGGGCCGGAAATTCCGCATCTTCCTCGGCGGCACCAGCGACTACACCTACGAACTCGCCGGCGAGCGCGGCTACTCCGTGGTCGTGCCGCCGCTATTGCCGTACGAGGCGCTGCGCGCGCAGCTCGACATTTACCGGGCGTCCTGCGCCAAGCACCGCAACGAGCCGGATATCGTCTGGATTCACGCCTGTCATCTCGACTTCGATCGCGACACCGCCAAGCGCGAGGCTGAGAAGATGATGCGTGGCTTCCTCAAGGGCAATGCCTCGGTGCTGTTGGAGAACAAGGACGAGATGGCGCCGAAGGAGGTGCTCGAAGCCGCCGGTTACGGCTTCTACGCCTCGGGCATCATGGAGAACTTCTCCGACATGCCCTACGACGAGATGATCAAGAACGACATTGTCTGGGTCGGCACCCCCCAAGACATCATCGAGCGCATCGAAGCGGTGCAGAAACTCTGCGCCGGGCTCACCGAAGTGGCGATCACCGTCAATCCGGGCGGCGTCGAGCACTGGAAAACGATCAAGACCCAGGAGATGTTCGCGCACCACGTCATCCCGCACTTCGCCGGCAAGAAATCGGCGAGCGGCGCGCGGGCGGCATAAATCGGCTCGGTCAATTCGCGAGTTTGATATTTTTTTCTTTGACCAGCGTGGCCGTGAAGGCCCGCCGGCGACGACAAGAGCCACGGCCAAGGCGCATGCCGCTGCTGCCCCCATGTGTCCTCCCCAAACCGCAGTTAACCGACGGCGCTGATCGCCGCTCGATGCTCGTCCAGCACGGCCGGCACTTGCGCCGGCGATAAACAACCAAACCCGCAATATCCGGCAAGCCCGAAGGCCGGCAGATATTCGCGGGCGGGCGAGATTGCCGCGCGCCGTCGCGCAGTCACACGGCAGCTCGCTGATGTCCGGCGACGCGGTCGGGCGCGCACTGTGGGCGAGCGATATGCGGAACTCAATTCGTTTTCAGCGCCAATCTTCGACCACAACGGTCGGGTGATCCTTGCCCTGACGTCGTTCGGTCTCGCGGCGAGTTTCCCGTCGTCGTGGGAAAGCCGCATCGCTCAAGCTCTCCACTCGGCCGCGACGGAGCTGACACTGAAAATTGGCGACGAGCCTCGCAAGTCCGAGAACGGACCGCGGAAGACAACCGCACCGAAGCAGGCATAATCCTCTCGCACGTTGCGGGAGGAAAACATCAAGGCTGCGGACCGTCGTAGCCTTCGACGATGATCATATCGACGGTTGAGTGCGGCTGCCGCACCTTGATGTTGGCCTGGTATTCCGGCGAGTGGTAGCAGGCCAGCGCCGCTGCATAATCCGGAAATTCGATCACCACGTTGCGCGCACGGCTCGCGCCTTCCGTACACTTGTATTTACCCGCGCGCACCACGAAGCGGCCGCCGTATTTCTTGAAGATCGCCGCATTGGCGGCAGCGTAGGGCTTATAGCCCTCTTCGTTGTGCACTTCGACACGGCCGATCCAGTAGCCCTTGGCCATCGTCATTTCTCCGTGGCTGATTGTTGCGCGATTTCCATGACGATCGCATTGGCCGCCGCCTTCGGATCGGCAGCGGCGATGACCGGCCGGCCGACGACGAGATAGTCGGCGCCCGCGGCGATCGCGGCAGTGGGCGTCATGATGCGCTTCTGATCGCCGCTGTCGGCTCCGGCCGGCCTAATACCCGGCGTCACCAACGCGATGCTTGGCCCGACAATCGCGCGCAGGTTCGCCGCCTCTTCGGCAGAACAGACCAGGCCGTCCACCCCGATCTCCCGCGCCTGCGCGGCGCGTTCGGCGGCAAGCTTGCGCACCGAGCGGTCATATCCGGCGGCGGCGAGATCGTTGTCGTCGTAAGAGGTGAGCACTGTGACGGCGAGGATCCGCAGGCCGTTTGCACGCGCCTCGACGGCGGCTTTCATGGTCTGCGGGTAGGCATGGACGGTCAGAAAGGTCGCGCCGAGCGGCGCCAGGCTTTTGACGCCATTGGCAACCGTCGTGCCGATGTCATGCAGTTTGAGATCGAGAAACACGCGCTTGCCGGCGTCGGTGAGGGTTTGCGCGTAAGCAAGACCACCTGCGAAGGCGAGCTGATAGCCGATCTTGTAGAACGAAACCGCGTCGCCCAAACGGGCAACCATGGCCCGCGCCGCGTCGACCGAGGAAACATCGAGCGCGACGATCAAACGGTCGCGCGGCTCGATCGGCATTGCCTATCCTTTCAGGCCCCTTTTCACGTCGCTGCCTGCGGCATCATGCCGGCCATGTCAATGAGGCGCCGAATGAGCACCTTGAGTGCCGCTGCCGGCGTTTCATCTTTGAGGTTTTCCATATCATCGAAAGCCTGGGCGGCGCGTCCGACCGTCACCTGTTCCGGAATAACCAGCGCGCCGCAGCCCAACTCCAGCACTTGCCGTAGCGCCATCAATCCGCGCAACCCTCCGGCCGAGCCGTTGGCGGCAGACCCAATCGCAAAGACGCGGCCCTTGAAGACTGTATAGTTTGGCTCGTTGCGGTCGCGGCCGCGCGAAACCCAGTCGATGGCGTTTTTAAGCAGTGGCGGCACAGAAGCGCTGTATTCAGGGCTGGCGATGAACACGCCCTGATGGGCGCCGAGCATTTGTTTGAGTTCGAGCGCGTAGCGCGGCAGAGCGTAGTCGGCCGCAAGGTTGGGGTCGAACAACGGCAACGGATAATCGGCAAACGAGATGCGCGTCACGTTGGCGCCGGCCAGCGCCAGCTCCTTCGCGGCAAGCGCAGCAAGCCGCGCATTGAACGAGCCCGTGCGCAGTGAGCCGGCCGTCACCAGAATTTTCGGAGCCACCATGATCGGAAAACTTTAAACCTTGGAAACATCAAGCCTTGCGATAAACCCAGACCCGCGCGGGCGGCAAATTCATCCAGATTCGTTCGGATGCTTCCGCCGAAAAGCCGCTCAGCCGGCGTGGCAACGGCGACGCCACCGAATAGGTAAACTGCACAAACGGCGCACCGGGCAGCATCAGATCGAAAGCGTCGCGAATGAGCCGCAGCCGCATCTTGATCGGCTTGGTCACCAGCGGCAGCCCGGAGACGACAGCCGCGGCGGGCTGCAGCAACAGCGTCTCTAGGAGGCGACGCATGCTGTAGGCATCGCCCTGCACCAGCGTAGCGTCCGGGTAACGCGAACGCAGGATCCGGCAGAACGTCGGATTGAACTCGACCAGCACCAGCCGCGAAGGCGCGACGCCGGCCTGCACCAGCGCTTCGGTGACCGGCCCGGTGCCCGGCCCCAATTCGACCACCGGACCGTCGCTGTCGGGATCGACATAACGCGCCATGGTGCGGGCGAGAATTTTTCCCGAAGGCGTTACCGCGCCGACGGTCAACGGCCGTTCGAGCCAGGAGCGGATGAAGCGCACCTCGTCGTCGAGCCGGATGCCCCGCTTGCGCTCAAATTGACGAATTTTCTGCTCGATCTTCTTGCTGATGCCGTCTCGCTTTTGGTCGAGCAGCCGAAACTGGCGTCCGAGCTTGCGCTCGATAAGGGTCTTGCTCAGCTCCAATAGCCGGAGCTGTCGCTCGACCTTCTGTTCAAACATCTGCAGCCCCGGAACCGGCATAGCTTCCTACAACGCAATGTCATCGTTCTATTACATTCGTTAACTCATGACCAGCCGAGTGCGGCGTCTCAGCGCACCCGACAAAACCTCCCGAAATTCGCAAGTCCTTGGAGGTGCAATACATTCACGCGGAGGTCGTGGTCTTGCCTCCGAGCAGCTCTTTGACCCTGCCGAAAAAGCCCGTGGATTCGGGCTGCGTGTCCGGCGAGGAGAGGCGATCGAACTCGGCCAAAAGTTCGCGCTGCTTCTTGGAGAGCTTCTGCGGCGTCTCGACGACAACCTGCACGTACATGTCGCCGCTCTGCCGCGAGCGCAGGACCGGCATACCCTTGCCCGGCAGGCGAAAGCGCTGACCGGTCTGCATGCCCTCCGGCACTTTGACCCGCGTCTTGCCGCCGTCGATCGTGGGTACTTCAAATTCACCGCCGAGCGACGCCGTCACCAAGGAGACCGGGACGCGACAATGCAGGTCGGCGCCGTCGCGCTGAAAGAAATCGTGCGAACCCAGCGATAGGAAAATGTAGAGGTCGCCTGCCGGCCCGCCGCGTACGCCCGCTTCGCCTTCGCCGGCGAGACGGATACGGGTCCCGTCCTCGACGCCCGCTGGAATATTCACCGACAATGTCCGCTCGCGCGTCACGCGGCCTGAGCCCGAACACGACGCGCACGGACTCTCGATCACTTGACCGCGGCCGTGGCAACTCGGGCAGGTCCGCTCCAGCGTGAAGAAGCCCTGAGCGTGGCGAACCTTGCCCTGACCGCCGCACATCGCACAGGCTTTGGGCTTGGTGCCAGGCTTGGCGCCGTTGCCGGAGCACGCTTCGCAGGTGACTGAGGTGGGGATGCGGACGGAGGCCGTCTTGCCGGAATAGGCTTCTTGCAGCGAGATTTCCATGTTGTAGCGCAGGTCGGCACCGCGCTCGCGTCCGGAGCCGCGGCCACGGCGCGCGTTCATGCCAAAGAGATCGTCGAAGATATCGGAAAAAGTGGTGGCGAAATCCGCACCAAATCCATGTGCACCGCCTACGCCGCCTTGCTCGAACGCGGCGTGGCCGAAGCGGTCATAGGCCGCCCGCTTATCGGGATCCTTGAGGACCTCATAGGCCTCGTTGAGCTCCTTGAAGCGGTGCTCGGCGGTGTCGTCACCCGGATTGCGGTCGGGATGCCACTGCATCGCCTGCTTGCGAAAGGCGACCTTGAGGTCACCGTCACTTGCTGTCCGCTCTACCGACAGCGTTTCGTAGTAGCAGCGCTTGGCCATTCCCGCTCTAACCCTGCATTACCCGCACAGCATCATCGCTGCGCACGGTCCCCCTGCGGGCGTGAGCCCTTCGGCGGGCCAAAGCCCAGACTCTCTTTCTCAAAAAAGATGCACCCCCGGGTCAACCCCGGGGGTGAAGACTTTTGCAGCCTATCGTTAGCGACAGCCGGCATCAAATGCCTCGCCGGATCAAGCCGATTTCTTGTTCTTCTTGTCGTCGTCGACTTCCGTGAACTCGGCGTCGACGACGTCATCCTGCTTTGCATCGGGTCCGGCGCCACCGGGCGGTTGATCGGCCGATTGCTTGTACATAGCCTCGCCGAGCTTCATCGAAGCCTGCGACAGCGCGCTGGCTTTGGCCGTGATCGCATCGGCGTCAGTGCCTTTCAAGGCTTCCTTGAGGTCGGCCATGGCGTTTTCGATGGCGCGCCGGTCGGCTTCGCCAACCTTCGAACCATGCTCGGCCAGCGTCTTCTCGGTCGTGTGGACCAAAGCCTCGGCGTGGTTCTTGGCTTCGACTTGCGCTTTCCGCTTCTTATCCTCCTCGGCGTGAGCTTCGGCATCCTTGACCATTTTCTGGATGTCGGCCTCGCTGAGACCGCCAGAAGCCTGGATACGAATCTGCTGCTCCTTGCCGGTGCCTTTGTCCTTGGCCGAGACGTTGACGATGCCGTTCGCGTCGATATCGAACGTGACTTCGACTTGCGGCACGCCGCGCGGCGCCGGCGGAAGGCCGACCAGGTCGAACTGGCCGAGCATCTTGTTGTCCGCCGCCATTTCGCGTTCGCCCTGGAACACCCGGATCGTCACCGCGGTCTGACCGTCTTCTGCCGTCGAGAACACCTGACTCTTCTTGGTCGGGATCGTGGTGTTACGGTCAATCAGCCGCGTGAATACACCGCCCAGCGTCTCGATGCCGAGCGACAATGGCGTCACGTCGAGCAACAACACGTCCTTGACGTCGCCCTGCAGCACGCCGGCCTGGATCGCAGCGCCGACCGCGACGACTTCGTCGGGATTGACGCCCTTGTGCGGCTCCTTGCCGAACAACTGTTTCACCACTTCCTGCACCTTCGGCATGCGGGTCATGCCGCCGACCAGGACGACCTCGTTGATCTCGGCCGCGGAGAGACCGGCGTCCTTGATCGCCTGCCGGCACGGTTCAATCGTCTTCTGGATGAGGTCGTCGACCAGCGCCTCGAACTTGGCGCGGGTGAGCTTCATGGTCAGATGCTTCGGACCCGAGGCGTCCGCGGTGATGAACGGCAGATTGATCTCGGTCTGAGTCGTCGATGACAGCTCGATCTTGGCCTTCTCGGCGGCTTCCTTGAGCCGCTGCAGCGCCAACTTGTCGCGGCGCAGATCAATGCCCTGCTCCTTCTGGAACTCGTCGGCCAGATAGTTCACGAGCCGCATGTCGAAGTCTTCGCCGCCGAGGAAGGTGTCGCCATTGGTCGACTTCACCTCGAACACGCCGTCGCCGATTTCGAGAATCGAAATATCGAAGGTGCCCCCGCCGAGGTCGTAGACCGCGATCGTGCCGGTCTTGCTCTTATCGAGCCCGTAGGCAAGCGCCGCCGCCGTCGGCTCGTTGATGATGCGCAGGACTTCGAGACCAGCGATCTTGCCGGCGTCCTTGGTCGCCTGGCGCTGCGCGTCGTTGAAGTACGCGGGAACAGTGATGACGGCCTGCTCGACCTTGCTGCCGAGATAGGACTCAGCCGTCTCCTTCATTTTCTGCAGGATGAAGGCGGAAATCTGTGACGGCGAATAGCTTTTGCCTTCGACTTCGACCCAGGCGTCACCGTTGGAAGCGCGGACGATCTTGTAGGGGACAAGCTTCTTGTCCTTCTCAACCATCGGATCGTCATAGCGCCGGCCGATGAGCCGTTTGACCGCAAAAATCGTTCGCTCGGGATTGGTGACCGCCTGGCGCTTGGCCGGCTGGCCTACGAGCCGTTCGCCTTCGTCCGTAAAAGCGACGATGGACGGCGTGGTGCGCATTCCCTCTGCGTTCTCGATGACCTTAGGCGTTTTGCCCTCCATCACCGCGACGCAAGAATTCGTGGTTCCTAGATCAATGCCAATAACCTTGGCCATGGTGTTAACCCTCTCTTTCGCGGCAGGTCGGGCAGGCCCTTAAAGGCACCCTTGGTCCGACCCCCTTTTAGTCGCTCGGCCCATTTCCAGGCGACGTCCTTGGCTCATATAGGAGAGCATGATGGGGCCGCAAGACAGCCTTGAGGTTCAAGCGAGAGCACGATTACGGTGGGACATCCCGACGACGGAATGAGCAAGGTGACGGAGCCGCCGACAGATTTTTCCGGGTTGCGAATCCTTCCCGAATATCTCGACCGCAACGCTCAGAAGGAATTGCTCGCCGCGGTGCGCAGCGTATTCGATTCCGCGCCGCTCTATACGCCGCGGATGCCGAAGTCGGGGCGGCCATTCACGGTGCGGATGTCAAACTGCGGACCGCTTGGATGGGTATCCGACGAGGCCGGATACCGGTATCAAGCGACGCATCCCGAGACGGGACAACCCTGGCCGCCGATGCCGCCAGCCCTCCTGAAGATGTGGAATGAGCTCGGCCGATACCCAGAACCGCCGGAAGCTTGCCTGATCAACTTCTATCGCCCAACTGCGAAAATGGGTTTGCACCAGGATCGGGACGAGGCGGACTTTGCCGCACCCGTAATTTCGATCTCGCTCGGCGATTCCTGCCGGTTTCGGGTCGGCGGCCTCAAGCGCAGCGAGCCCACCCGCGCATTCCGCCTCAGCTCCGGCGACGCGCTCGTTCTTGACGGCGCTTCGCGGCTCGCTTTCCACGGTGTCGACCGTATCTATCCGGGAACATCGCGCTTGCTCCCGGAGGGCGGACGGATCAATCTAACCTTGCGCCGGGTAACGCATAGCGCACCCGAGAGCTCCAGTTTTCCATCGTCAATAGAGGCTCGGCATGCTTAGCCATTGCACATCCCGCTCTATCCGAGCTTCCAGTGTTGCCGCAGCGCTGGCCCTAATCGTGTCCTCGACGGTTTTCTCGACAATCTGGGCAACCTCGGCGAGAGCGGCCGACGCAATTTTCCCGCCTGGCTCCCGCGTCGGGCTCGTGCCGCCACCCGGAATGGTGACGAGCAATACGTTTGACGGTTTTGCAGATCCGGAAAAGGATGCGGCCATCCTCATCACCGTGCTGCCGGCCGCGGCCTACTCCCAGTTCGAGAAAACAATGGATACCGACGCCCTGAAAAAACAGGGCGTCAACCTCGAGAAACGCGAGGCGATCAAGCTCGATACTGGCAAAGGCTTTCTCCTCAGCGGTCGTCAGGTGGCCGATAAAACCCGATACCATAAGTGGCTGCTTGTTGTTGCGGCCGACGATCTCACCGTGCTGGTCACGGTCCAGGCACCGGAGCAGGAGACGCTCTATTCGGATAGCGCCGTGCGTGCGGCGCTGGCGACGCTATCGGTGCGCGCCAAAGTGCCGGAGGCGGAGGAGCTGAGTCTGCTTCCCTTTGCAGTCGCCGATCTCGCCGGCTTCCATATCGATGGCGTCCTTCGCGGGCGGGTCCTCATGTTGAGCGACTCACACAAGGAGAGTCCTGAGGATACCGCCAAGGGAGCGTTGGTCGTTGGCGCCTCCGAAGCGCGTCTCCTGATCGCCGCCCTGCCGAGTCCTCCTATCGACCCGAATGACCATGCGAATTTCGCCCGGCTGGCTTTCAACGAAATCGGCGGGATCAGGGACGTCCATCTAACGATGTCCGAGCCGCTAAGGATCGGCGGTCAGTCGGGATTTCAGACCATGGCGGAGGCTAAGGACGCGCGCAGCGGCGCCGATGTCAGGGTGGTGCAGTGGCTGCGGTTCGGCGGTGGCGGGTTCATGCAGATGATTGGTGTCGGTCCCGCCGATACATGGACGAGCGTTTTGGCGCGTCTACGAACGGTCCGCGACAGCGTCGAACTGAAGTGATGCGCGGGGCGCTTCGGCCGCCGCTCTCTGAAGTTTTCTCAGCTAGTTGATGTTGTCGTTGGCCGACCGGGGCGTTGGCGCTGTTTTCGGACCGCCTTTCGACACGCCGACCATGGCCGGGCGCAGTACGCGCTCGCCGATCATGTAGCCCGGCTGGACGACCTCGACGATGCTGCCTGCAGGAACCGAAGGATTGGGCACTTCGAACATCGCCTGATGGACGTTCGGATCGAATTTCTCGCCCCGCGGCGTGAATTGGTGCACGCCGCTCTTCTCCAGCGCCTTGAGAAGTTCGCGCTCGGTGAGTTCGACGCCCTCGATCAGCGATTTCACGCCGGTTTCAGCGCTGGCGCGCAGCGCTGGCGACACCGCATCGAGCGCGCGGCGCATGTTATCGGCGACCACCAGCATGTCGCGCGCAAACGATGTAACGCCGTACACGCGAGCGTCGGCGACTTCCCGCGCGGTCCGTTTGCGCAGGTTTTCCATCTCGGCGAGCGTCCGCAGGAGCTTGTCCTTGAAGTCGGCGGCAAGCGCCGCGGCATCCGCCTCCGGAGCCGCTGCCGACGGCGGTGAAGCACTACCCTCCTTCGCCGAAGCCGCTGCGTCCTCGGCGCGCGCGGTTTGTTCCGTCATGTCAATACCCATCCGTTGCTTCCCCGGCATATCAGGGTTTGCATCGCAAAAATCAAGCGCGGCAGCCGGGCGGGAACCGGCGTCCGGTTAATCGGTTCTAGCCCCCGAGCAGCTTGCTTACGACCTTGGCCGTGTAGTCCACCATCGGGATGATCCGGGCGTAGTTCAGCCTGGTCGGCCCAATGACGCCGAGTACGCCCACGATCTCGCCGGACGCATCGTGGTAAGGCGCGACAATCGTTGATGAACCGGAAAGCGAGAACAATTTGTTCTCGGAGCCGATAAAAATCCGAACGCCTTCGGCCTGTTCGGCGCGGCCGAGCAGATCGACCACTTCGCGTCGGGTCTCAAGATCATCGAACAACAGGCGAACGCGCTCCAGATCCGCGAGTACCTTGAGGTCCTCCAGCAAGTGCGCCTGGCCGCGCACGATCAATTTGCGCTCGTCGCGTTCGCCGCCCGACCAGCTGGCAAGGCCGGCGGCGACGATCTTCGTCGTCAGTTCATCCAGTTCGGCCTGACCTTCCCTCACCCGCTGCGCGATCTCGGCGCGGACCTCCGCCAGCGTTCGGCCACGAATGCGCGAATTGAGAAAATTGGCCGCCTCAGTCAGCGCCGAGGCCGGCAAGCCAACTGGAATATCCAGAACGCGATTCTCGATCTGACCATCTTCTGCGACCAGAACGACAAGCGCTTGCTCAGGCTCAAGCCGCACGAACTCGACATGTTTGAGCCGCTGATTGGACTTCGCCGTGAGCACCACACCGGCCGCTCGGCTCAAGCCCGAGAGCAGACCGGAGGCTTCGGTCAACACCGCTTCAAGCGGTTTCGGCTGGCCGGCGCCTGCGACCTGCGCCTCAATGGCCTTGCGATCGTTTTCAGTAAGATCGCCTATCTGCATCAACGCATCGACGAAAAAGCGAAGACCGATCTCAGTGGGAAGTCGCCCGGCGGAGGTGTGCGGCGCGTAGACCAAACCCAGCTGTTCGAGGTCGGACATGACATTGCGCACCGACGCCGGCGACAACGTCATCGGCAGAATACGCGACAGATTGCGCGAACCGACCGGCTCGCCGGTCGCGAGGTAGCTCTCGACGATCTGGCGGAAGATCTCGCGCGAGCGCTCGTTAAGCTGAGCGAGGCTTAACTGGCTCGTTGCAAGCGGCAGGTCGTGGCTTGCCAAGTTTAACTCCGGTTGTCGGCGCAGAATTTACTTTGGATACTTGTTTGCAAGACTTGTTTGTAAGACTTCTTTGCAAGACTTGTCGACTCGCCGCGATTGTTTCAAACCAACCTATCGGCAGGACGCTGACCAAAGCAATCGAGCCGCAGCTCGCACTGATAAACGCGTAGCGCAATGGCCCAGTTTCGGGCCGCAGCAGAACATGAACAAATCGAGCTGCATCGTTCGATTGTGACCCTGAGCGGCCGCAGCACCTCAGTCCAAGTGATCAAGTGGCATAGGCGCGCCAGCTTTGTGTGCCTGTATGACGATGTTGCTCTTTACCTCCCGAACGATCGGCATGCTGAGCAGACGGTCGAGGAGGAACCGCTGGTAGTGAGCGAGGTTTGCCACCACGACCTCCAGAAAGTAGTCCGTCTCACCGGAAACAAGATGGAAGGCTATCACCTCTGGCATAGCGCGTACGGCGGCCACGAAGTCGTCGGCGCCCTCGCTCGCGTGCCCCTCTATCTTCATGCTGACAAATACCGTCATGCCGAGACCCACCCGATCGCGGCTGAGCAGGGCGCGATAGCCTTCGATAACCCCTTCCTGTTGTAAGCGCTTCACACGCCGCAGGCACGGAGACGGTGACAGGCCGATTTTCTTGGCGAGCTCGACATTGGTGAGACGCGCGTCATCCTGAAGCTCGGCGATGATGCGACGGTCAAGCGCATCGAGTTTGTATTTTGGCACGGTCATACAGCGGCAGGCGTCCACACAGGCTATTCATTGCGTCTTAGCGGCTCAATCTAGCACACTTCGCAAGGACATGCCCGCTGCTTCAGTGCGATCTTGCTGGCGCAGGCAATCACCCACCGGAGTTCGAAGATGACTGAGAAGACCGACTACGGCACGCTGCTATCTGCCGTCGGCCAGTACCTCGACATGATGTATGACGGCGACCTGAGCCGGTTCGACGCCGTTTTTGCCACGACAGCCCAACTGCACGGCGTACAGGAGGGTCAGGTCCGTGTGCTGCCGGCCGCAGAGTATCGTAGGCTCCTTTCCTCGCGTCCATCGCCCAAGTCGAAGAATGCGCCGCGTCAGCAGGAAATTCTCCTGCTTGACATCGCGTCGTCGTCGCAGGCACTCGTCAAGGTCCGCGTTCGCATCGATGACAGTCTCTTCGTCGACTACCTGTCTTATCACCTGATCGGTGGAGCATGGCTGGTTACGGCGAAGTCGTTCCACATCGAGCGTCGCTTTGGGGCAACATTGACCTGACGAACGCTAATTCCGTTCTTGGACGCACCTAGCGTGAAGGGCGCCGAGCGCTGCGGCGCGTGGTTCGCGCGGGCGCTCGTGGCGCGCGATGGTCTTCCGGGACTTGCCCGCGTATCGAGCGGGCCAATTGCGACAGGTCACCGACAACTTGCTTCAAAGCATCCTGATCAAGTTTGTTCGACGACAACGCGAACCCGAGATAGCACCAGTTGACGATGCGCGCCCGCGTTCCAGCCACGTTCGGCGCAACGCCGGCGTCGGTCAGCAGTTTTCGCAAATAGCGGATCCGCTCCGCATCCACCGCTTCGACCGCGGCTCTTGCCCGCCCGTCGGCCGTAGCCCAGGCCCGTACCGCGCGTTCAACGCCGGTGTCGCGGGAAAAGGCGCGCGAGGCCAGGGCTTCGAGGCGATCGTCTGAAGCCTCCTCGATTTCATCAATGATGTTCTCCAGCGCGATCTCGCGCCAGCGCCGCAGGATCGCGGCGTGGAACGCCGCTACGTCGGCGAAGTGCCAGTAGAAGCTGCCGCGCGAGATGCCGAGCCGGTTGGCGAGCGTGTCCGCCTTGAGCGCGGAAAATCCGGATTTCGCCAGCGCCTTGAGCCCCGCGTTGACCCATTCCGCCGGCTTCAGACGATCGTCAACCATGACCATGCACTACTGTATTGACGATCAATGATCCAGATGGTATCGCAACCATACATTACTGTATGGAGTTGGCAATGCGCGATCTCGCCGTGCAGCTCGCTGGAATACTCGCCGTGGCCGCGGCCGTCCTGCATGGCGTGCTGGGCGAGACCAGAGTTTTTGCCCGCGCCCGCATTGAACCGGAATGGGTGCGGCGATTGATCCGGTTGGTCTGGCTGTGGGGCACGATCGCGTGCGTCAGTCTGGCGATTTTCCTCATTGCTGCGCCCAGGCTCGGTTCCGATGCGGCGCGCAACTGGATCATTGCAACGAGCATCGTCACGTTTGGCTTTGGAGCTATCGGCAACGCCTGGGCGACGCGCGGACGGCATTTTGGCTGGATCGTGCTCATCGCTGTGGTTGCCCTCGCCGCCTTCGGCCTCTGAGTTGCTCGCGCGTTCCCCCGGCCTGCCCTTGTCGGCTCTGGCTCCCGCCCCTAAAACACTGGGCCAATAATCGCCGGCACGGCACGTCAGCCGCCGCCAGGGAGGCTGAACCATGCGGCCGAGTTGCCGACAACCCGACGAATTGCGGCCAGTCTCGCTCGAGCGCGCCGTGGTGAAATATGCCGAAGGCTCATGCTTCGTGAAATTCGGCGATACGCATGTTCTGGTGACTGCGACGCTTGAGGATCGTCTGCCACCGTGGCTCAAGGGCCAGGCGCGCGGCTGGATCACCGCCGAATACGGCATGCTGCCGCGCGCCACGCTGGAACGCACTCGCCGCGAAGCGTCAGCGGGCAAACAAAATGGCCGTACCGTCGAAATTCAACGTCTGATCGGTAGAAGCCTGCGCACGGTCGTCGATCTGAAAGCGCTGGGCGAGCGCCAGATCACCATCGATTGCGACGTCATCCAGGCCGACGGCGGCACGCGTACCGCTTCGATCACCGGCGCCTGGATCGCGCTGTATGATTGTCTTGCATGGATGAAAACGCGACAGATGATCAGCCAAGAGGTTATGCGCGATCACATCGCGGCGATCTCTTGCGGCGTGTGCGGGGGCGTCGCGGTGCTCGATCTTGATTACGCCGAGGACTCCAATGCCGAGACCGACGCCAACTTTGTCCTCACCGGCGCGGGCAACATCGTCGAGGTGCAGGCCACTGCCGAGAAAGTGCCGTTCTCGGAAGAGCAGCTCACCACCCTGCTGGCGCTCGCGCGCAAAGGTGTGACCAAGCTGATCGACCTGCAGAAAATGGCGGTGATGTGAGTGACGGTCATCGCCGCATCACCGGCCGCCTTGTGATCGCGACGCATAATCCCGGCAAGCTCAAGGAAATGCGCGAACTGCTGGCGCCCTACCAGATCGAGCCCATATCAGCAGCACAGATGGGCTTTCCCGAACCCGACGAAACCGGTGCCACCTTTTCCGCGAATGCGCTTATCAAGGCGCAAGCTGCCGCGCGCACATCTGGCTCGCCGGCCTTTGCCGATGATTCCGGACTTGCAGTCGATGCGCTAGGCGGCGAACCCGGCGTCTATTCCGCGCGCTGGGCGGGCCCGGACCGGAATTTTGGTTTTGCGATGCAGACAATCGAAGACAAGCTCCGCGAACGCGGCGCAACGACGCCGGCGCAACGCAAGGCGCATTTCGTCTCGGCGCTCTGCGTCGCGTGGCCGGACGATTATGCTGAGGAGTTCGAAGGCCATATCAACGGCACGCTGGTCTGGCCGCCGCGCGGCGAACAGGGCTTTGGGTACGATCCGATGTTCCTGCCGGACGGATGCGACCGTACCTTCGGCGAGATGAGCGCAGACGAGAAGCACGGCCTGCCGCCACGCGGAACCGGCCTGTCACATCGCGCCCGCGCCTTCCTCAAGCTTGCGGAGGCGTGCCTTGAACGATGAATTGGCAGCTTTCGGCGTTTACGTTCATTGGCCGTTTTGTCTGTCCAAGTGCCCATACTGCGACTTCAATAGTCACGTTCGCCATGCCGCCATCGACGAGGCACGCTTCGCGCGCGCCTTCGCCGCAGAAATCGCGGCGACGGCGGCCCGCGTACCAGGCCGCACAGTATCCACGATCTTCTTTGGTGGCGGCACACCGTCACTGATGCAGCCGGCGACCATTGCCGCGGTGCTCGATTTAATTTCGCAGCATTGGCACGTCACCGCGGATGCCGAAATCACGCTCGAAGCCAATCCAACCAGCGTCGAAGCCACACGCTTTCGCGGCTACCGAAGTGCCGGCGTCAATCGGGTGTCGCTCGGTGTCCAGGCGCTAGACGATCGCGCGCTTGGCGCGCTCGGACGCCTGCATTCGGCGCGCGAGGCGCTAGACGCCGTCGCCATCGCACGTAGCGTGTTCGATCGCTATTCGTTCGATCTCATTTACGCACGGCCGCAGCAAACGCCGGAGGAATGGGCGGAAGAGCTTAAACGCGCGCTCGCCGAAGCCGCGGAGCACCTTTCGCTCTATCAGCTCACCGTCGAACCTGAAACGCCATTCGCCACGCTGCATGCCGCAGGCAAGCTTGTCATTCCAAACGATGACGCCGCGCGTGCTCTCTACGACACCACACAGGAAGTGTGCGCCGCGCACGGTCTGCCGGCCTACGAGGTCTCCAATCACGCGCGCCCCGGCAGCGAGTGCCGGCACAATCTCGTCTACTGGCGCGCTCAGGAATACGCCGGCGTCGGACCGGGCGCTCACGGCCGGCTCGATATCGATGGCTCGCGGCACGCGACCGCAACTGAGAAGCGCCCGGAAGCGTGGCTTCAGCGCGTCGAGAGCAATGGGGACGGACTCGTCACCGACGATGCGCTGACGCGCGAAGAAATGGCCGATGAGTTTTTGCTAATGGGACTGCGGTTGGCCGAAGGCATCGACCCGGCTCGTTACACCGTTCTGATGAACCGCTCGCTCGATCCGGCGCGGATCGCGGCGCTGCACGAACACGGTCTCATCGAAACGACAGCCGAAGGCCGTCTCCGCGTCAGCATGCCGGGCTTCCCCGTGCTGGACGCTGTCGTGGCCGATCTCGCGGCGTGAAAAAAGTCCAGGCCGTGGACTTCTAAACGCGCGGCCTTAACCGCGAGGTAGGACACTAATTGCTCTGATTTTGTGACGGAGACCGTCCACCACCGCCTCGCGGGGATTGCTTAAACCAGCCCCCATACATTGTGTTCCTGCGCCGACGGGATCGGCGAAGCCGATGGTCCGGGCAAGGCGTGCGGATATGAATCATCCAGCAGTGAGGCGCCCGGTTGCACCCGCCAGGAGTCCGCATACTCACCGAGGATCGCGGCGGGCGCTGCTTCCCAAAGCACCGTGCCGTTCGACAGCTGCATATCGCTCTCCCATCCGCTGTTGCTGCCCAAAAGGCCGCGCACCGATCCTGGACCATCGTCAGCTCCAAGCGCGACCGTCCAATTGAAATAGGTCCCGAGGTCAGTAACGCCGATCGACTCGCCGCCATTCAAAATGAGCTGATAGTGGTCGCTGGCGGGCTCCGCGAGCGTACCGCCAGCGAAGGTTTGCGTGGCGCCCACCTTCAGAGTCGCATCCGGTACGCCATCGACATAGACCACGTTTGTCCGGTCGATGCCGAATGTCATGCGGTCGCTGCCGAGCGTCGCGGCAAGCTCTGTCGTGACGCTGGCGGCGTCGCCCGACGGCGCGGTCTGGATCTGGACCTGCCAGGGATTGTCAGGAACGGCGGATTCGACAGCGACGAATTGGCCGACCGCCTGAAAGTCATAGTGCAGGCCGTCGAAGGTGACCAAATGCACGTCGCCAGTGCCGCCCGGGGCAACCTCCACATCAGTTCCGCCGAGACCGTCGGGTTGCACGGTAAAGGCGAGACCTGAAAAGTTTCCTGCGACGTTGAACTGAATGGGAGCGCCCGGTGGGTCGACCGTCAGCACACCGCCGGACAAAGTCGCACTGGTCGCACTCGTGTTGCCGAGTTCCAGCACGTCGCCGGGAGTGAAGTTTGCAATCGTGCCCAAGAAGGTGTCGGGATTGGCGATTACGACCGTCGAGTCTTGACCGAAGGATAGGGTTTGGCCGGCACTCACCGAGCCCTGCAAGGTCATTGTTGCGTGCGCGCCGATCGAGAGGGTGCCTGTGCCGGTGATGTCACCGTTGATCAACAGGTTCCCACCGCTCGCCGTTATGATGCCGTTGTTGTCAATTCCGGCGCGGGTTGCCGTCTCATTGCCACCGACGTCGCCCGTCACTGTGCCGGCGCCGGAAATCTGCCCGCCCTCGTTCACGTCAATGGCACTCGCGCGTACGGTGGAGTTGGAGCCACCAAGCGCAACCTGACCGCCTGCGTTGACCGCCAGAGCGCCGATCAGCGCCCAAAGGGCTGCGTCATCGCTGCGCAAGCCCACGGTGACCAGACCGGTGCCGGCTCCGCCGACGGTGGCGTTGCCGTACACCAACAGCGCGCTGTCCCCGGTGATGGTTACGTGGCCCGAGCCGCCGGCAACCTCGCCGACATCAAGCTCGCCGGTGTTGGGGTAAGTGGTGGTGCTGTTGTTCGAGGGCTTGCCGAGTGCGGCACCTACATCCACTTCGCTGCCATTCTGTATCGTCAGGATGCCACTGCCGCCGCCGCCGACCGTCAAGGTGCTGGTGGGCACGAAGTCGTTGGCGACCAGAAACTCGCCGCCATCGAGTGTGACCGTCCCCTGGCTGCCGGTCTGGCTGCCGATCATCGCGTTGAACGCTGTCACCTGGCCGGCAATGCCGTCATTCATACCGCTGACGTTCAGCAAGCCGATGCCGGCCTCGCCGACGGTGAGATCGCCGGAATTCGTCCACTCGCCGCCGTTGACCAGCACTTCGCCCTTGCCGCCAGCCGACCGGCCGATGTCGGCGCCGCCGTCAGAAACGCTCGAAGCCACGCCGCGCAATTCGAGATCGCCAGTGCCTGCGTCGCCGACAACGACAACGCCCTTCGCTGTGATCTGTTCGAGATTGATGATCGTGCCGCTGCTGCCGCTTTTCTGGCCAAGGTCGAGAGCAGTCGACGTCGTCGACGGGAGGGTGAGCGCGCCGCCCATCAGGAACAGAAGCCCCTGATCAATGCCGCCGACAACGGCTTCATGGCCGATTGTGAGCAATGCGCCGGCGGCGAGCGTGAGCGCGCCGCCGCGGTCGACGTCGAGGGCCACACCGGCTCCCTGAGCCGTGATCTGTCCGGTGAACGTCGGCGTTCCGCTGACGACGATTTTGCCCACGTCACCGTCGCCGGTCACCGTGTAGATGCCGGAACCGAAATCGGCGTCGTTGGTGCCGCCGGGCGGCGTAACCTCGGACCCATGGCTGGGTGTCTGCCAGTTCCCCGGCGTGGAGAAATTGCCGCCGTTGGTAGAGGTCCAGTTAAACACGGGGGGCGCCGAATTGTTTGAAACCGAAATCACCGCCGGCGTCGTAGCTGTCCCGGCGTAGTCGGACACGGTGATCGTGATGGAGTTGGTCGGTGTCGAGGCCGGCGCCGTGTAGGTGAGATCCTGCAGACTGCGCTCGACCTGACCCAGCGTGCCCGTAATCGTGATCGAGCTGGTGCCGTTGTTGGTAATGGCGACGGGGTTGCCAGAGCCGTCAAGGGTGCCGGCGGTGCCGGCGGTGAGCGTGCCCGATGCCGCGGTAAGCGTGACGGTGATGTCCTGGTTAGCAGGCAGCGTCGACGGAAACGGTGCGTTGATGACAATATCCGGGACGAGGACGGCATTGTTGGCCGAACCCTCGAGCGTGGCCGGCGCGGAAACGTTCGGCTTGAGTCCGCCTGCCGGCGCAACGAAACCGATAATGCTCTCGCTGCTGTCACTCGAAACGACGACCGCGGTCAGGTCCGCAAGGCCGCTCGACTGCGAGACCGGTACCGAGAAAGTGAGGGAGCCGCCCCCAGCCTCGTTGACGGTCAACGTGCTCGTACCGTCGTACGACGCACTGGACGCATCTATGTCTTCCAGGATCAGCTCGTCGGCGAACGTGACACCCGTGATCGTGCCGGACATGGCGCCGGGCGACCCAAGCTCGAGTGTGCTTGGCGAGTACGGATCGTTGGCAAACTGATTGATACTGTTTGGCCCGAAGGTGATGGTTTGAGACGAGTTGACTGCGCCGTTCAGGATCAGCGTGGCGCCCGGATCGATGATCGACTTGCCGCTGTCGCCGCTGTCGGCGGTCAGATCGTTGGACACCGTCAGCTGCTGGAGACCGAGCGTCGTGTCCGCCACTGCCTCGATCGTGCCGTCGTTGGTGATCGAAGCGTTGGCCGTCGAAGCCGTTAAGGTCCCGGCTCCGCTGATCACGGCATCGCCATCGACTTTGACCGCGGCTGCACTCAGGTCGCCGCTGAACCAGGCCGTCCCTCCGCTCTCGATTTCGAGCGCGCCGCCGATCGTTAGGGTTGCCGTGGCATAGGCGTCCGGCGACAGTGCGGCGAGCAGGTTGGTGGCGGTGCCGTTCGGGCCAATCTGCAAATCCCCGGAAATATTGTCGGTGGAATTCACGCCGCCGACGGCGAGAATGCCGTCGCCGCTGAACGACCCCAATATGCTCTGGGCGCCCGGGCTGGCGGCGACGACAGGCGCAGCGATCTGAAGGCCGACGGTGCGAGTGACAGTGGTGAGGTTGGGCCCGACGCCGTCGCTTGCCGTAATGATCACCTCATCGTTGCCGGATTGCAGCGTGTCGGTGAGGCTCGCAAGGACCGTATTCACCTGGTCGAGCGTGCCCGTCATGGTGATGGTGGTTCCGCTTGCGGATCCGTTCGTCGACCCGCTGACGATGCCAAAGACATCCGTTACGCCCAGAGTGCCGTGCTCGGCTGTCAGCGTGACGGTGTAGGAGGGCTGCGACGTGGTGCTCGCCAGCAGCACCGAGCCGGTGCCGGTGAAAGCGACGGTGCCGGCGGCGCCCGTCACGAACGCGGGCGCGACGAAGCCGAGAGCAGAGCCGTCATCGGGCGCGCCGCCAGTCGGCGGGGCGCCGGCGGCGAGCTGTGTCGCCAGAATCTGCACCTGGCTGGAGGACAGCGTTTGGAAGCCGTTGACGGCGTTGGTTGGGCCGGAATAGGCCCACAGCTCGACATCGCCGGCGCCAGACGCAACGCCTTGGGCGATCGCGCCGGGCCAGTCCGCATAAGGTCCGGTAAAATCCGGGTTGCTGACGGTGGGCGTATTCTCTGCCAGCCCGTCGGGCGACTGCGTCTGGTAGCTCGCCGGTGCGAAGGCTGGATCGAGGGCCGCGCCTGCCTGCAGCTGAGAATAGAGGAAATTGTCGGCGGTATAGACCGGGTCTTCCAGGCGATGGTTGCCCGCCTGGACGATGCGAGCGGAGTTCTGCGCCTGTTGCAGGACTGCGAGCGTAAAGTTCGGGTCGCCCGTCTCGTTGCCGCTATCGAACAGGTAGCGGTTGTTCATCGTGTAATCGAGCGGCGTCGTCGACCACTGGGCGTATTCGGCAATCGCCGCACGTAGGGTCAGCGATTCGGCAGCGTCGTTGTAGCCGCCAGCCTCCAATTGGGCGGGCTGGTTTACAGTGGGAGTGTGGCCGGCGCTTGAGGCCGGCGCGGCGACGGCGAACGGCACGAACGGTTCGTCCGAGGTGCCGGCGCCGGCGGTTTGGGAGATGCCGCGGATGACCGGATTGCTGTCAAACCGGGTAGCCAGCGCGTTCTGTAGGCTGGTCCAGGCATCGACGTAATCTGCGGTCCAGTAGCGACCGATCGTCTGGTCGTTGTAGTTACCCGGATCGACGGAGTTCTGCCCGCTGACAGTGATGGGCTGGCCGTCGATATTCTTGGCCCAGTCGGGTGCCGTGAAGCCGCCCCACACGCGCAGCTTGATGCCCAGATCCGTGCCGTTGGCGATGTTGTACGCAGTTACCGTTTTGATGGCGTCCTGGATGATCGCGTAGTCGATCGGACCGCTTTGCGTCGGTTGCAGCTGCGCCCATGTGAGGTTCAACACCACCTCACTGAACGACCCGGTAAAATTCGCGAGGTCGCTGAGATTGAAGGTCGGGTCAGGGCCCTCGTAGTTGGTGGGAGGATTCGTGGTTGGAAGGCCGGGGGCGTCGTAAAAGCCGATGTAGCCCATATCAACCAGGCCCGTTTGGGCCGGCTTGTCGCCGCTGGAAGAAGGGCTCATTGACTTCGTCCGTTCTGGGAACGAATCAACAAATTGTAGCAGAGGTGCCGCAGAAAACCGTTGGACCGACAATCGTTCGCGCTGCCGGACAACGTGTAGGACGCGGGGCGATAGCGGTTATGGGGATGTTTTTTGTGTTCTCATGTTGCAGGGCATGAATTTGTTCTTGGCCCGTCGCGGCCTCCGCCCGAGCGAAGTTTATGAGTTCGCGCCCTCGATTCCCGAGCCAAGGTCGACGAGCGCCGCTCTGTTCGCCCCGTCGGTAAGCCGCTTAATGAAAAATTAGCGTCATAGAATTCCTAATGACCAAGCGGGATGATTCGGTCGGCGCAGCAAGCCATGGAGGAAATCGATGGCTGACAGGACATGGCCTTGTGCTGGCGAGGGTCGCGGCTTCTCACCGCGTGCGCTGGTATGCGCGACACTGTTTGTGCCGTTGTTGGGTCTTGCCGCCACGATGCCGGCGCGGGCCGCCGAGCCGGCCGTGGTCATTCCGGCGCCGGCGCTCGATCCGGCGCCGCCAGCCGGGACCGGCTTGCAGACGATTGTGCTCGCCGGCGGTTGCTTCTGGGGCCCGCAGGTGGTGTACGAGCACGTCAAAGGCGTCACGCGAGCGCTCTCCGGCTATGCTAGCGGTCAGAAGGTGGCGGCGCACGCCGGGATGGCCGGCACCGGAGATGCCGAACCGGTGGAAGACGCGGAATCGCTGCAGGTGACCTTTGATCCGCGGCAGATTTCGCTCGGCAAAATTCTGCAAATATATTTCTCGGTCGCGCACAACCCGACCGAACTCAACTATCAGGGTCCCGACGTGGGCGCGCAATACCGCTCCGAGATTTTCTATGCCGGCGACCAGCAAAAACGCGTCGCCGAGGCTTATATCGCGCAATTGAACGCGGCGCACGTCTTTGCCAAATCGATCGTCACTAAGGTCGAGGCTTTGCCGGGGTTTAATCCCGCCGAAGGCTCCGATCAGGACTTTGCCGTTCTGCATCCGGATGATGCCTACATCGTATCCAATGACCTGCCGAAGCTTGCAGACCTCAAGCGCCTGTTCCCCGATCACTATCGCGAGACGCCGGTCACCGTGTTGGCGTCGAGCAAGCCCGCCAAGTGACTACGCGTGGTCGAAGGGCTCAGGCGCGCGGACGGCGATCCGGCGCGCGAAGAGCTTCTCAGGGCGATCAACGCGGCTCGGTTCGATCTCGGCGGTGTAGCGCCGAGCTATGGACCGGATAAGAACCAAGGCTTGGGCGAGGTCTTGTTCATGATCGCGCAAGCCGACGGGTCGTTCAAACCGGTCGTGCGCCTGATCAAGATGGCAGCGCAATGACGAAGCATGCGGACGCGCGGCGAACAAATCGTCGGGTGCGTGCAGGTCAAGACAAATTAGGCTTTGCCATCCTTCGCGGCCGGTCGGGCTCGTTCGCCTTCATGCGGTCGATCCGCGCGCGGCTTTATCTGGCGTTCGGCATGGCCGCGGGCATGACCGTGATCGGCTCGCTGTTTGCGCTGTTTGCCTTCTCAACTATCGGCGCGACCTTGAGCGCAATCGTTTTCCGCAGCATGCCGGCCACCGTCGAGTCGATACGGCTGTCGAAGGACACCAGTGACCTTGTTGCGTTCGCCCCGCGCCTGATGGCGGCTGAGGATGAAAGCCACCGGGCGGAAATCGCCGGCGAAATCGCGGCGCAATCCCGCAATCTCAAAGTAGGGATCGACCGCCTGCGGGCGCTCAATGCCAGTCAAAGCGCCGAGATCGCCGATACGCTCGATCGAAGCATGGCGCGAGCCCGTATGGACGAACGGCTCGACGCGCTCAATCAAGCCGTCGCGGATCGCATTCAAATTTCCGCGCAACAGCGCGCGCTGGCGCTCGCCGGCCGCAAGGCGCATGAAAACCTGCTCGAGGCGATCACGCCGGCCATCGACGACGCTTATGTCGATCTGATGACAAAAAATCAGAACGACAGGACGACGCTGAGCCGATCGATCAATTCGCTGCGCCGTCTGCTCGAAGTGAAGGCCGACGCCAATCTACTTGTCGGACTGCTGATCGAAGCGTCGATGGTGACCGTTATTGCAAACCTGCCGCCGCTTCGCGATTCGATCGCCGCGGCCGAGCGTCACATCGACGACAACTTAAAGGAGCTACCCAAATCCGATCAGCGCGACAAGATAAGCGCCCTGTACGGCAAGCTCGCCTCACTCTCCGGCCGCAATGGAATCATCGTCGAACGGACCAACGAATTGAAGGGCGAGCAGGATGCCCAGCGGGTTTATGCGGCCGCGCTCGCGCAAGCAAGGATTCTCCGGACCGCCGTAGAAAGATTGATCCAACAGCAAGGGACAATTGCCGAAACGCTTTCGGCGCGGGCAATTTCGCAGATCGAGCTTGGCCGTATCATTCTGATCGTCCTCAGCATTGTTGCGCTTACCAGCGCCGGTTTGATTGCCTGGTTCTATGTCGGCCGCAGCATCGTCGGCCGCTTGACGCTGCTCAGCGGCGCCATGCGGCGGATCGCTGCCGGCGACGCAAATGTTTCGGTCCCGGTCGGCGGCCAGGACGAGATCGGAGGCATGGCCGAGGCGCTGCTCGTATTCCGCCGCGCGATCGAAGACCTCACCGTCGCGCGCCAAAGCGAGAATGACCGTGCGCGGCAAGCCGAAACGCGGCGCCAGCAGATCGAAGCGGCGACCAGAAATTTCGAACATGCGGTCAATGACATCGTCGGCGCGCTCGACGGCGCGTCGAAGACGATGGATAAGTGCGCGGAAATCATGGCTGAGGCCGCCGATCACAATCAGATGCAGGCGAACACGACCGCGACCGCATCGGAGCAGACGACGAAGAATGTCAACAGCGTCGCCACGGCGTCGGAGGAAATCGCGCAATCGGTTGAACAGATTTCCCATCAGGCGCTGGAATCCGCCGATATCGCCCGCCGGGCGACGACGGAGGCAAGGTCGATCATAGCGGCGGTGGAACGCCTGGCGGCGACGGTCGGACAGATCGACAGCGTCAGCAATCTCATTCGCGACGTCGCCGCGCAAACCAATCTGCTCGCGCTCAATGCAACGATCGAGGCGGCGCGTGCCGGTCCGGCCGGTCGCGGTTTTGCCGTGGTCGCGCAGGAGGTCAAGACGCTCGCGTCGCAGACCGAGAAGGCAACGGGCGACATCACGCAGCAGATTTCCTCGATCGTGGGAACGACGACGAGCGTGGTGCAGGCCATGCAAGCCATCGCCGGCACGATCGGCCAGCTCGACAAAAATGCCACCGAAATTTCGGCAGCGGTGCAGCAGCAGGATGCCGTCAGCAAGGAGATCGCCCGCAGTGCCGGTGCCGCGGCCGAGCGCACCCGCGAGGTGTCGGCGAGCGTCGTGCAGGTTTCCGACGCCGCGAGCAAGACCGGTCAGGTTGCCAATGCGGTGCTCAACGCCGGCAGCGAACTAGCGGCCAAATCCGGCAGTCTGCGTGCTGAAGTCGAGCGCTTTCTGGCACAGGTCCGGGTGGCGTAGGGCCGATTCTGGTGCGAATCGTCGTTGCAGCTTCTGTGAGATGGCGTAAGAAAATGCAAGTAGCAGACCGAGCAACTGCCGCGAGGCTTTTGGCGCTCGGAGATCAAGCGTACCGCCAACTTTGTTGCAGCGCATGAGTCTCTTACTGGACCCTTCACGTTGTTTGCTGCGACGCAATGACTTGGCGGTTTCGGGCAAAGCGGACTCTCGCGGTCTCCGCCCGAGCGAAGTTTATGAGTTCAGCCCTAAGATTCCCGAGCCGGTAAAACTGCGCGGCGCGGCAGAGATGATCTGCCCGCCTGACGGCGTGACGCGCAGCACCGCAAGCCCGCGTTCGTTGGTCCCGTTAGCGCGGAATCTGAACAGCCCGTTGATGCCGGAAAAGCCGGACGGATTGGTCAAGACCTGGGGCGAGAACCGCTGCGCGCCTTGAGTCTTGACCAACGCGGCAATGAGCGCAATTGCGTCATAGGCGAGCGTCGCGGTGCGTTGCGGTTCCAGTTTGAACCGGGCGCGATAGCGCGCGGCGAAATTGCGGTAACCGATGGGATCCGGTGCGACGTACCAGGCGCCGTTGAGCGCAGCGGTCGCGTAGATGCGCTGATCGTCTTCCCATAACCCGCTGCCCAGCAGCTGGATCTTCTTGGTGTTGATATTGTTAGCCACCAGCGCCTGTACGACATCCGGTACGGCATCGCCGCCATCGGGAATGAACAGCGCGTCGGCGCGAGCCGCAGCCTGGGCGACAGTCTTGACCGGGGCCGCCATCGCCGCCTTGTCGTGCGTGTAACGTTCGAGCGCGATGAGCTTGGCGCCGCGGCGCGCGACATCCTGCTTGAAGGCAGCTTCGACCACCGTCCCATACGGATTGTCGGGGATCAGCGCCGCAAACGAGCGTTTGCGGACCGAAGTCGCATATTGCACGATGCGTTGCACGTCCGACTCGGGCAGGAAGCTCAACAGATAAACACCGGTCGTCGCGACGTTGGTATCGGTCGAAAAGGCGATGACCGGAATGTTGCGCGTGCGCGCGATCTGGCTGACGACACTGACCGACTGCGCGAACAGCGGTCCGACGATGATCTCGGCGCCTTCGTTGAGCGCCTGCTCCGCGGCCACCCGCGCGCCCTCAGGCGTGCCGGCGTCGTCTTTCATCAGCAGCTGGATATTCGCGTTGGCGTTGAACTCCGCGAACGCCATCTCCGCCGCGTTGCGCATGGCCTGGCCGGCCAGGCCGGCATTGCCGGCAGCCGACAACGGCAGAATGACCGCGACCTTGACCTGGCCGGTGCCGAGCGTTGCCTCTGGCGCCGGTGCCGCGCCCGGCGTGGAAGACAAGGAAGGCAGCGAGGAGAAATAGTTTGAATTATTGGTGCAACCGGCCAACAAAGCGCCGGCTACGATCAATAGACTACCCAGTGCCCGGCGCCGTGTTGGCATGGCGGCCGACCCCCTAACCGGCAACTCCGCGAACACTCCGGTTCTCCCTCAGCGGCGGCCAAAAGCGCCGGGATATCAAGGTAGCCCCCAATCTGTCATTCTGGGGGCGAATGGTTAACTAAATGAAAAAAATAGGGAATTCGCCGCGGCATGACGCCCCAACAGGGTGGCGCTAGGTTGCAACGATGAGCAGACCGACTGGCCATGGGGATCGCGAACGACGCTATACGCTCGGCGGTTATACTTTCGACACCGGCAAGGCCGCGCCCGGATTGCATATCGTCGCGACCCCGATTGGCAATCTCGGAGACATCACGTTGCGGGCGCTCGCGACGCTAGCTGGCGCCGACCTGATTGCCTGCGAGGACACGCGCGTGACGCGTAAATTGCTCGACCGCTACGCCATCGTCACGCCGCTCACTCCGTATCACGACCACAATGCGACTGCTGCACGGCCTAGACTGCTGCAGCGGCTTGCCGAGGGCGCAGCGATCGCGCTGGTGTCGGATGCCGGCACGCCGCTCGTCTCCGATCCTGGATTCAAGCTGGTCCGTGCCGTTCAGGAAGCGGGCTACTCAGTTACGTCGCTGCCGGGCGCATCGGCGCCGCTGGCGGCACTTACGGTCGCCGGTTTGCCGACCGATCAGTTCTTTTTCGCGGGCTTCCTGCCGCCCAAACAAACAGCCCGGCGAGCGCGCATCGCTGAGCTTGCGCGCATTCCGGCCACGCTGGTGTTTTTTGAAACCGGACCGCGGGTCGCAGCGACACTAGCCGACCTTGCCGCCGGACTTGGATTGCGTGAAGCCGCCTTGTGCCGCGAACTCACCAAGCTGCACGAAGAAGTGCGGCGCGGCGACCTCGAAACGTTGGCGCGAACTTATGCCGCAGGGGGCGAACTGCGCGGTGAGATCGTGCTCGTCGTCGCGCCGCCAGCCGCGCATGAGCAACCGAGCGCTGATGACGCCGAGACGCTGCTGCGCCAGGCGCTTGCGCGCGTTTCGCTCAAGGATGCCGTCGGCGAAGTGGCGCTTGCCACCGGGCTGTCGCGCCGCGATCTCTATCAGCGAGCGCTCGCGCTCGCGAAGGAGGACGACCATCGCCCGCCGCGCTAAGCCGTCTGAGCGTGTCGAACAAGACCCGCGCCCTGCGCGTGTCGCGGCGTTCCGGCTTGGGCTTTCCGCCGAAAGCCGCGCCGCAATGCTTCTGATCGTCAAGGGCTATCGGATCGTCGCCCGGCGCTGGAAGACCCCGCTCGGCGAAATCGACATTGTCGCCCGGCGCCGCCGGACGCTCGCCTTCGTTGAGGTCAAGGCGCGCGAGCGCGCCGACGACGCCGCCCTAGCAGTAACGGAACGAACGAAACGGCGGATCATCGGCGCGGCCGAGCTCTGGCTCGCGCACCATCCGGATGACGCGCAGCGCGATGCCCGTTTCGACGTCATTCTAGTAGCGCCCGGCAGCATGCCGAAGCACATCGCCAACGCCTTCGATGCAAGCCGCTGAATTTCCGCTCCCGCACCTATCGCCGTAGCGGCGAGCCCGGAAATTGCGTAGAGGTTGGCGCCCCGCCCCTCAGCCGTGATCGCCCTCATGCCCTTGAACGTCGCCGTACAGATGGACCCGATCGAGCGGATCAATGTCCGTGGCGATTTGACGTTCGCGCTGCTCCTGGAAGCACAGAGGCGCGGCCATAAGTTGTCGTATTACACGCCCGATCGGCTGGCACTGCGCGACGGCAAAGTTTCCGCGTCGGTGCGACCGCTGCAGGTGCGCGATAACGTCGGCGACCATTTCACGCTCGGCGAACCGCAGAACATCGACCTTTCTTCACTCGACGTGGTGCTGTTGCGCCAAGATCCGCCATTCGACCTCGCCTACATTTCCACGACGCATATGCTCGAGCGCATCCACCCGCGAACGCTTGTGGTCAACGATCCCGCCCAGGTCCGCAACGCGCCTGAGAAAATCTTCGTCACCGAATTTCCCGATCTGATGCCGCCGACGGTCATCACCCGCGACCTCGAAGCGATCAAGGCGTTTCGCGCCGAGCAGGGCGACATCGTCATGAAGCCGCTTTACGGCAAAGGCGGTGAAGCTGTTTTCCGTCTGGAACGCGAGGATCTCAATTTCGGCTCGCTCTACGACCTGTTTGCCACGATGTTCCGCGAACCGTGGGTGGTGCAGAAATTCCTGCCCGCGGTGAAGCACGGCGACAAGCGCATCATTCTGGTCGACGGCGAATTTGCCGGCGCAGTCAATCGCGTGCCGGCGCCCGATGATCTGCGCTCCAACATGGTGCGCGGCGGCGTCCCGAAAGCCACCGACCTCAGCGCCCGCGAGCAAGCAATCTGCGCGCGGCTTGGGCCGGCGCTGCGCGAGCGCGGCCTTTTGTTCGTTGGCATCGACGTGATCGACGGCTTTCTCACCGAGATCAACGTCACCTCCCCCACCGGCATTCGCGCGGTAAAAAACCTCGGCGGTCCCGACATCGCGGCGCTGGTCTGGGATAAGATCGAGGCGAAGCGGAAGGACGCTTAGCCGCGCGCCGGTTGCGGTGCTGCTGCGCCAAAGCCTGTCGACGATGGTTTGGCGATCGTCAGGACGAGGCCCGCCGCAATGAGGCACATGGCGCCAGCAACGAAAAACGCCGGGAGGTAGCTGGCAAACTCTGTACGCGAGAAGCCCGCGCCGAACGCTGCGGTTGCCGCGCCGATCTGGTGGCCGGCAAAAATCCAGCCGAACACTATTCCGGCGCGCTCCCGGCCGAAGCGGTCGGCCGTCAGCTTCACCGTCGGAGGAACCGTCGCAATCCAGTCGAGTCCGTAGAACACGGCGAACAGCGACAGGCCGTAGAACGAAAAGTCAGTGAAGGGGAGGAACAGCAGAGAAAGTCCGCGCAGCCCGTAGTACCAGAACAACAGCCAGCGATTGTCAAAGCGGTCGGACAGCCAGCCGGAGCCGATGGTGCCGACGAAGTCGAACACGCCCATCATGGCGAGCACGCTCGCCGCAGTCACAGCGGCAAGACCGTAGTCCGCGCACAGCGTGATGAAGTGGGTCTGGATCAGCCCGTTGGTGCTCAAGCCGCAGATGAAGAAGGTAGCGAATAGCACCCAGAACAGCGGCACGCGGGCCGCGTCCGCAAGCACCGTCAACGGAGACGACAGCAAGGACAGCAGACCGACGCCTGCAGGCGGAGGCGGCGTGACCGCGGTCTCGCCGTAGGGCGGCAGATTAAGGTCGCTCGGCCGGTCGCGCATCAGCACCAGCGCAGTGAGCGCCGCCAGCACTAGAAGGGCGCAAACGAAAACGAGCGCCACGCGCCAGCCGAAATGCTCGGTCAACTCCGCGATCAGCGGCAGGAACACCAGCTGTCCGGTCGCCGAACTTGCCGAGAGGAGGCCTACGACCAGGCCACGACGCTGTGTGAACCAGCGCGTCGCCACGGTCGCCGCCAACACGATGGCGGTGAGGCCAGAGCCGATGCCGACGACAAAACCCCACAACAGCACCAGTTGCCAGACCTGAGTCATCCCCAGCGAGGCGATAAGACCGGTGACGATGAGAGCAGCTGCGCTGATCATGACCCGGCGCAACCCGAAGCGATTCATGAACGCCGCGGCGAACGGGCCGAACAAACCGAACAGCAGCAGGCGAATGGCGAGTGCAGTGGAGATCTGCGCATTGGCCCAGCCAAACTCGTGCTCCAGCGGCACGATCAGAACTCCGGGCGCGCCCATCGCGCCGGCGGTCACCAGCATCGTGAGGAAGGTGACGGCGACGACGACCCAGCCGTAGTAGATGTTGTGGCGAGCGAGGAACGTTGCGAGCCTAGATGAGACCATGGTTGCTTGATCCAAGCCTGCTGAATTGGTTTAGATGACGACCGTCATCTTTTCTGTTGCGTATTGATGATGATCATCATATGATTTGTCAATTGCTTTTCGATCGTGACTGGGCCGCACTTTGAGAGTGACCAGGGAAAAAGCCACCGAAACCCACGAGCGCATCCTCGATGCGGCCAGTGGCCTGTTTCGCGCCAAAGGTTTCGGCGGCATCGGCGTCGCCGACATCATGAAGGCGGCGGATCTCACCCACGGCGGCTTTTACGGCCATTTCGCATCCAAGGACGATCTCGTCGCGGAGGCAAGCCGGCGGTCGATGGCGCGCGCAGCGACAAACTGGACGAGTGTTGTCGCCAATGCGCCAGATAAGCCGTACGCCGCACTGCTGGCGCATTACCTATCTCCCAGTCATCGCGACGAGCCGGGCAAGGGCTGCGCATTTGCCGCGCTGGCGACGGACGCCGGGCGCAGCGGTAGCGCGGTGCGCAAGGCCTTTGCAGAAGGCTTACAGCCGCTGCTCGACATTCTCGCGAACGCACTGCCCGGCTTCTCGAAAGCTTCCCGGCGGCGCAAGGCGGTGGCAGCGATGGCGGCTCTTGTTGGTGCGCTGACACTCGCGCGCGCGGTTGACGATGAAACGTTGTCGAACGAAATCCTCGAGGCCGTCCGCCACGAGTTGCGAGACGCGTCTTACCGCTGAGCCGGATCCCTATTCTGTTCCCTAAATGTTCTTGACCTATACTTTGGTTCCGTTACTCTGCGCTGCGGGCAGGGGCGGACATGGTCCAGCGCGTTTCCACGGTGGCGTTCGAGGGCATCGAGGTCAGACCCGTCGATGTTCAGGTGCAGGTCGCACCCGGCTTGCCGGCTTTCACCATCGTCGGCCTTCCGGACAAGGCGGTGTCGGAAGCGCGTGAGCGCGTACGCTCAGCGATGATTGCTTCGGGGCTCGCGCTGCCGGCCCGCCGCATCACCGTCAATCTGGCCCCGGCCGATCTGCCGAAGGAAGGCAGCCACTACGATCTGCCGATTGCGCTTGGGCTGATGGCTGCGATCGGCGCCATTCCTCACGACGCGCTTTCGGGATTTGCGGTGCTCGGCGAGCTTGGCCTTGACGGTTCGATCGCAGCCGTCGCCGGCGTCTTGCCGGCCGCCATCGGCGCCAATGCCCGCGGCGAGGGATTGATTTGCCCGGCGCGTTGCGGCCCGGAAGCCGCTTGGGCGAGCCCCGAGATCGAGATCATTGCGGCGTCTTCGCTCATCCAGCTCGCCAATCACTTCAAGGGTACGCAGGTGCTCTCGCGCCCGCAGCCAAAGATACTGGAAGTGCAAGGCACGTTGCTCGATCTCGCCGACATCAAGGGCCAGGAGAGCGCCAAGCGCGCCCTCGAAGTCGCTGCCGCGGGTGGCCACAATCTATTGATGGTCGGACCGCCCGGAGCGGGCAAATCGATGCTTGCTGCGCGGCTGCCGTCCATCCTGCCGCCGCTGGCGCCGGCCGAGCTTCTTGAAGTTTCGATGGTGGCCTCGGTCGCCGGCCAGATCCAAGGCGGCGCACTGACTAACCGGCGCCCGTTCCGCGCGCCGCATCACTCAGCAAGCATGCCGGCGCTGGTCGGCGGCGGACTGCGTGCGCGGCCGGGTGAAGTCTCGCTCGCGCATCATGGCGTACTGTTTCTCGACGAATTGCCGGAATTCCAGGCGCAGGCGCTCGAACTCGCTGCGCCAGCCGCTTGAAGCGGGTGAAGTTTCGATCGCGCGCGCCAATCACCGCGTCACTTATCCCGCGCGTTTCATGTTGGTCGCGGCGATGAACCCGTGCCGCTGCGGCCGCGCCGACGAACCCGGTTTCACCTGCCGCCGCAACGCCAATGCGCGCTGTGCGGCGGACTATCAGGCGCGCATTTCCGGTCCGCTGATGGACCGCATCGACCTTCACATTGAAGTGCCGGCCGTAACTGCCGCTGATCTCATCTTGCCGCCGCCCACGGAAGGAAGCCGCGAAGTCGCCGAGCGCGTGGCGCAGGCCCGCGATCGCCAGGCGGCGCGTTACGCCGCGATCGGACTACCGCACATCCGCAGCAATGCGGCCGTCTCCGGCGCGGTGCTGGAAGATGTGGCGCGGCCCGATGTGGGCGGACTTACGCTGTTACGCGAAGCCGCCGACGCGATGCGGCTGTCGGCGCGGGGCTACCACCGGGTGTTGCGCGTCGCGCGCACGCTTGCAGATCTCGACGGCGCAGAAAAAGTCGGCCGCGTACACATTGCCGAAGCGCTGTCGTACCGGGCGCTAGCCGACGAAATCAGACGCGCCGCGTAAATTCTCAGCCGCCCCCGCTGGCGACGTTGACCGCACCGCGCATGCCGATCGCGGACAGAAATTCGTGACGGGTTTCGGCGTGATCGCGAAATACCCCGAGCATGCGGCTCGTCACCATGCTGACGCCCGTCTTGTGGATGCCGCGCGTCGTCATGCATTGATGCGTTGCTTCGGCGACGACGGCAACGCCGTGCGGCTTGAGCACCTCATCGATACAGGTCGCGATCTCGGCGGTCATTTTCTCCTGGATCTGCAGCCGTCGCGCATAGACCTCGACCAGCCGCGCCAGCTTGGAAATGCCGACCACGCGATTGCGCGGCAGATAGCCGATGTGTACCCGTCCAATAATCGGCGCCATGTGATGCTCGCAAAATGATTCAAAGCGAATGTCGCGCAGCACGACAACCTCGTCGTAACCGCCGGTCTCCTCGAATGTCCGTTTGAGGTAGTCGCGCGGATGATCCTTGTAACCGGCAAACCATTCCTCATAGGCGCGCACGACCCGCGACGGCGTGGCGCGGAGCCCCTCGCGGTCGGGATCGTCTCCCGCCCAACTGATCAAGGTGCGCACCGCCGCCTCGGCCTGCTCGCGCGTCGGCCGCTCCGGCTGGGCCGGGCCAGCCGACTTCGCGCGCGACCGCTTTGAGTTCACAATACTGTCCATTCCTGCTCTCCCGGCCGCGCCGTCGTTCTCGCAATGTCCGATCGAATGATCCGGCGCGATGTTAACAAAGCATTATCCCTCGCTCCAATGGTCCGCCCCTCTGGCAAGGGATGCGCAAGGGTTCCCAAGGCAAGATACGCATCGCTGTATCGATAACAACAGGCACCGCGCGGGCTAGACCGAGCCGGCGCCACGTTTGCCGAGCGGGACAGGGACCATGGGCCCTCGCGCCACCCTTCGAAAACCCGCCATCCTCGGCCGCAGACTGTACTCGCTTGTCATCCGGGCCGTCGTCATTACGACGATGGCGTTCGCGGTCGCTTTCGGCTTCCTCTCGGGAGCGACTTCGCCCTCGGCCCACTACGATCCTTACATGTTCGCGATCGGCGTCTCCTCGTTGTTTGGCGCCGCCTGCGGCGCCATGGGGATCCTGATCTCGCGCATCCGTCAGATGAAGGCCGAGCTACGGGCGCTCGAGGCAAGCCTCGACGAGGCCGCGGACCGCAATTGGGAAATCCGGGAAGCGCAGGAACGCACCGCGAGCTTCTTTGAAGCGCAGGATGACGTGATCGTTCGCCGGAACGGCCTTGGCGGGATCACTTATGCCAATGATGCCTTCTGCGCGCTGGCCGGCCGCGACCGCGAAGCCATTCTCACCACGGATTTCACCCTGCCGGTTTTGGAGCAAGGCAAAACCGCGGTTCTCACCGACGGCACGCGCGCCCATGACCAGAAGATCGCCACCCCTGACGGTCCGCGCTGGATCGCCTGGCGCGAAGTCAGCGTCCGCTCCGACGGCTCCAGCGAAATGCAAAGTGTCGGCCGCGACGTCACCGATCGCGTCAACGCCGAGCGGGCACTCGCCGAAGCGCGCGACCAGGCGGAGACGGCGAACCGCGCCAAGTCGCGTTTTCTGGCGATGGTCTCGCACGAGATCCGCACGCCGCTGAATGGTATTCTTGGCATGGCCGACCTTCTCGGCGACACGACGCTGTCACCCGAGCAATCGACCTATCTAAAGGCGGTGAAGACCTCAGGCGAAACGCTTCTTTCGTTGATCGAAGAGGTACTTGATTTCTCCAAGATCGAAGCCGGAAGGCTCGATCTCGCGGCGCGGCCTTTCACACTCGCCGACTTTGTCGAGGAAGCGGTTGAGCTTCTCGGGCCTCGCGCGCAAGCCAAAGGCTTGGAAATCTGCTGCTATGTCGACGAGCGTTTGCCGCTGCGGGTGGTCGGCGATGCCGCACGGCTCCGGCAAGTTCTGTTCAACCTCGCCGGCAATGCAATCAAGTTTACCGAGCGCGGCGGCGTCTCGATCATTGTCGAGCCAGGCACGCACGACGTGATCAGCATTTCCGTGCGTGACACCGGCATCGGCATCTCGGCCGAGGATCAGGCTCGGGTTTTTCTCGAATTCGAGCAGGCCGACGGTGGCTCGACGCGGAGGTTCGGCGGCACCGGGCTCGGCCTCACCATCTCGAAAAGAATTATCGAGGGCATGGGCGGCTCGATAGCGGTCGAGAGCGCGCCCGGCCACGGCGCCACGTTCCGCGTCAGCATTCCGCTGCCGCGCACCAACGATAACGACGAACCGCCGCTTGCAGTGCCCGATCTCACCGGCCAGGACATTCTGATCGTCGCGCCCGCTGCCATTGAACCGTCATTGATCGCGCGACGCCTGCAGCGTTGGGGTGCGCGCACAAAAATCGTACCCGACGATCAAGTGGCGGCGGCGTTAGTGCCGGAGCAATTGTGGAGCGCCGTGCTGGTCGATCACACCCTCGGCACATCCGCGAGCGAAGCGCTTGCACGTATGGCGGCTTCGATCCCGCGACGCGTCATTCTGGTCACGCCGGCGATGCGCGGCGAGCTTGCCGCTCTCAAGCAGGCCGGCTTCACCGGCTACCTGATCAAGCCGGTCCGTGCCGTTTCCCTCGCGGCGCGACTCTCGAGCGAAGACGTGTTTGATCCCGTCGTTGCAATCGAGCCTGCCGAGACGTCGAGCATGGTGCGCGCGGGTGACGGGCTGTCGATCCTGGTCGCCGAGGATAATGAAATCAACGCGCTGCTCGCGCGCTCCCTTTTGGTGAAACTCGGCCATCGCCCAACGATGGTGGAAAGCGGTACCGCAGCCATCGAAACGTGGCTCGCGGCGCGCGCCGCGGATATGCCTTACGACCGCGTGCTGATGGACCTGCACATGCCCGGCATGGATGGCCTGGAAGCGACGCGTCGCATCAGAACAATCGAAGCCGAGTCCAGCTCACCGCGGACGCCAATCCTCGCGCTGACCGCCAATGCCTACGCCGAAGACCGCGACGCGTGCCTCGAAGCCGGCATGGATGGTTTTCTCGTCAAGCCGCTCGACCGCGAACGCCTCGCCGCAGCACTTTCAGCACCGGGAAGCGCAGCTCTGGCGGCGTAGTTCCGAGGACTTGGCGCCGAAATCATAATCTTCGCAGCGCCACTTCCTCGACTTCGTGGCTCTCGCCCTTTTTCAGGATCAGATCGGCGCGCGGGCGTGTCGGTAGAATGTTTTCGTGGAGATTGACGAGATTGATGCGATTCCAGATCGAGGTCGCCACTGCGGTCGCTTCTTCATCGGACAATCGCGCGTAGCGATGAAAATAAGATTGCGGGTCGGCGAACGCGGTGCTCCGCAATGCCAAAAAGCGATGCACATACCACGATAGCAACACGCCCTCGTCAGCATCAAGGTAGACCGAGAAATCAAAAAAGTCGGAGACGAACGGAACGGCCTTGCCATCCTTGGGAAGGCGCCCGGCCTGCAAAACATTGAGGCCTTCGACGATCAGAATCTCCGGCCGGTCGATTTCGATCCACTTGTTGGGGATGACGTCATAAACCAGATGCGAATAGACCGGCGCCAGCACCGGCCGGCGGCCCGCTTTGATGTCTGACAGAAAGTGCAGCAGCGCCGGAAGGTCGTAGCTCTCCGGAAAGCCTTTTTTCTCCATCAGGCCTTCGCGCTCAAGCACGGCGTTGGGGTAGAGAAATCCGTCGGTGGTGATGAGGTCGACCTTGGGAACGTTCGGCCAGCGCGCGAGCAGCGCTTGCAACACGCGCGCGGTGGTCGACTTGCCGGCTGCGACTGAGCCGCCGACCCCGATGATGTAAGGCATCTTGGCGTCTTCGGTGCCGAGAAAGCCCTGTTGCGCCCGGAACAGCCGCTGAGTCGCAGCCACGTAAAGCGACAGCAGCCGGGACAGCGGCAGATAGATTTCCTCCACTTCCGAGATGTCGAGCCGGTCATGCACCGAGCGCAGCCGCGCGATCTCCTCGCGCTCCAGGGTCATCGGGGTATCGGCGCGCAAAGCCGCCCATTCCGCTCGCGAGAATACGCGATACGGCGAGACCTCTGGCTCGGTGCGTTGCTCCATAGCGAGTGCCTCAACCGCCTTTGCGCGCGGCCTTCTCATCGAGGCCGGACTGGCGCGTCCGCGCCGCCAACTCGGCCTCGACATCGGCAAGCGAAACGTCACGCATGTGGAGCACGACGAGAAGGTGATAGAGCAGGTCGGCGGCCTCGGCGGTCATCCGATCCCGATCCTCGCTGACCGCAGCGATTGCCGCTTCGACCGCTTCTTCACCTAATTTCTTGGCGCAATGGACCACGCCGCGATCGATGAGTTTGCGCGTATACGACACGTCGGCGCTTGCTTCGGCGCGGTCCTGAACGCGTTTTTCCAAGTCGTGGATAGTGAACGGTGTCATCGGCGATCCTTACCACCTCTCCGCTCACGCCGGGAGTGGGCGGTTTGCATACAGGTTTTGCTCAATCAGCCGCTCAGGGCGCGCGGGCTATGGATCGAGCCGCATCGGCAAGCCGACGCCTGCCATATAGGCTTTGGCTTCGCGCACGGAATGCTCGCCGAAATGGAAGATCGAGGCGGCCAGCACCGCGCTCGCATGACCGTCGCGAATGCCTTCCACCAGGTGTTCGAGATTGCCGACGCCGCCGGAGGCGATGACCGGTACGGTGACACTGTCCGCAATCGCGCGCGTCAACGCGATATCGAAACCCCTGCGGGTGCCGTCGCGGTCCATTGACGTAAGCAGGATTTCACCGGCGCCAAGCGCAACCACTTCGCCGGCGTAGGCGATTGCATCGAGCCCGGTCGGATTCCGCCCGCCATGGGTAAAGATTTCCCAGCGGTCCGGCTCCGGCGGCTTCGATACCTTCTTGGCGTCGATCGCGACCACGATGCATTGGTCGCCAAATTTTTCCGCGGCCTCTTTGACGAAGCCGCGGCGCGCAACCGCAGCAGTGTTGATCGACACTTTATCGGCGCCTGAGGACAGCAGCGCGCGGATGTCTTCGATGGTGCGCACGCCGCCGCCGACCGTGAGCGGCATGAAGCAGGCCTCGGCGGTGCGCTGCACAACATCGAGCATGATGTCGCGATCTTCGTGGCTCGCGGTGATATCGAGAAACGTCAACTCGTCGGCCCCAGCCTCGTCATAGGCAATCGCCGCCGCGACCGGATCGCCGGCGTCGCGCAGGTTGACGAAATTGACGCCCTTGACGACTCGGCCGTCTTTCACGTCGAGGCAGGGAATGACGCGGACCTTAAACATGTCAGGCAGCCCGCGCGGCGCGGATCAGCTGAAGTGCCGCAGCCGCATCGAGTCTGCCATCGTAGAGCGCACGGCCGATAATCGCGCCGGCGAGCCGCTGCGCTCGGGGCGCAAGAAGCGCGTGCACATCGTCGAGCGATGCAAAACCTCCCGAAGCAATGACAGGGATCGAGACTGCGTCGGCGAGAGCGACCGTGGCGTCGAGATTGAGACCGCGCAACATGCCGTCGCGCGCGATGTCGGTGTAGATGATGGCAGCAACACCGGCGTCTTCGAAGCGTTGCGCGATATCGAGCACGGTGAGTTCAGACGTCGTTGCCCAGCCTTCGACTGCAACTTTGCCATCGCGAGCGTCGAGCCCGACAGCAATGCGGCCCGGAAAATCCTTGGCCGCATCCTTCACCAGCACCGGATCGCGCACCGCAGCAGTGCCGATGATGACGCGCGCGACTCCTTTATCGAGCCAGTTTTCGATGCGGGCGCGATCACGGATGCCGCCGCCGAGTTGCACCGGAATTTTCACGGTAGCGAGAATGCGCTCGACCGCGGCGGCGTTTCGCGGCTTGCCGGCGAAAGCGCCGTCAAGATCGACGATGTGAAGGTGTTCAAACCCCTGGGCGGCGAACAAACGCGCTTGCTCTGCCGGATCGCGATGAAAGACCGTCGCCCGCGCCATGTCGCCTTGTTCGAGACGCACGGCTTCGCCATTTTTAAGATCGATCGCAGGGAACAGGATCACGGCTTCCACTGCAGAAAATTTGCAATCAAAGCGAGGCCGAGCTTTTGGCTCTTCTCAGGATGAAATTGCGTGCCGACAATATTATCGCGCCCCACGATCGCGGTGATCGCGCCGCCGTATTCAGCGTCAGCGACAAGATCGGCGGGCCGCGCGGGGTTGAGCTGATACGAGTGGACGAAATAAGCATGCAGACCTTGTGGTCCCAGCGCGAGGCCGTTGACCAGCTTGTGCGGTCGAGAAACGCTGAGCGTATTCCAACCCATGTGCGGAATTTTCAGCTGCGGATCGTCGGGCGTAATGCGGTCGACTTCACCTGCGATCCAGCCCAGTCCGTCGGTCACTTCGTATTCGCGGCCGCGGTCGGCAAGGAGCTGCATGCCGACGCAGATGCCGAAGAACGGCCGGCCTTTCGTCAGCACGGCCTCTTCAATCGCCTCGACCATGCCGTCGACCGCGTCGAGCCCGCGCCTACAATCGGCGAAGGCGCCGACGCCCGGGAGCACCACACGGTCGGCCGATGCCACCGTGCGCGGATCGTTGGTTACGATGATCGGCTGATCGAGGCCGGCATCATGCGCGGCACGCTCGAAGGCCTTGGCCGCCGAGTGCAAGTTGCCCGAGCCGTAATCAACGATCGCCACACTCACCGGGCGGCTCCGGGCTCGGGAAACAAACCGATGATGTCCGGCGCGGGAGAGGTGCGCGGCGTTGGCGATGGTGGTGCGGGTGGCGGACCCGGCGGTGAGGCGGACGGCTCCGGACGCGCACCGGAAGTGCGGCGCAGCCAAGCATCAAAAAAGCGGCGCTCGGCATCCTCAAGATTATCGCCGCTGACGACACCGATGTTCTTCCAGCCGCGGCGCGCCAGCTTAAAGCGCCGCAAGGTCGCCCCCTCGATGCCGACCAACAGCGCGATCAGCACCCCGATCAAACCGAGCAATGGACTGGAAACCCCAAGATACCGCAGCGCCGTTTCGAGACCGGCGACGACGGCCACGTACACCAGCAGGATCAGCCACATCCGGTGCCACAGCATCCACAGCACCGAAAACACGAACGCCCAGAAATAAAAGCCGTCGCGAACGAAAATGAAGCGTTCCGGGTTGGGCGCGGCTTGAGCAGCGCGCAACGGCGGTTCATGAACGGTGTAAACGGACATGGCTTATTCCAATGTTGTTAGCTGCGGCCGCACAAACAAGGTACGGGTTTTAGCCGCCGAGCGTGCCTTTGGTCGACGGCACCTCGTGCGCGGCACGCGGATCGATGGCGATGGCCGCGCGCAGAGCACGCGCCAGACCTTTGAAGCACGATTCAGCAATATGGTGGTCGTTGGTGCCGTAAAGCGTCGCGACGTGGAGCGTCATCGCCGCGTTGATGGCAAAGGCCTGGAACCATTCCTGCACCAGCTCGGTGTCGAACGAACCGACTTTGTCGCGCACGAACTCTGCGCTGAACACCAGAAACGGGCGGCCGGAAATGTCGATGGCGACGCGGGTCAGCGCCTCGTCCATCGGCACGTGCACGTCGGCGTAGCGGGTGATGCCCTTCATATCGCCGAGCGCCTGCTTCACCGCCTGGCCGAGCGCAATGCCGACATCTTCAGTGGTGTGATGATGATCGATGTGCAAATCGCCCTTGGCCTTGATGTCGAGGTCGATCCGGGAGTGACGCGCCAGGAGGTCGAGCATGTGATCGAGAAAGCCGATACCGGTCGCAATCGACGCGCGGCCTTCGCCGTCGAGATCGACAGCGACCTCGACGCTGGTCTCCTTGGTAGTCCGTTTCACCGATGCCTTACGCATCATGGTCTCCGCGGCGCGCGGCGCTTTTTATCAGGGCTTTGTCCGCTTCGCCATCTTCTGCGTCGCGGATTTGCAATACCGCCATCCAAGTCATAAATCAGGCGCTGAACAAAGGCTTTTCAGCACATGTCACCTGCCGAATCCGGCCAATCCGCCCCCTGGCACGGCACGACGATCCTGACTGTCCGCAAGGACGGCATTGTCGCCGTCGGCGGCGATGGCCAAGTGTCGATCGGCCAGACCATCGTCAAAGCTAACGCGCGCAAGGTGCGGCGTATCGGCGGCGGCGAGGTGATCGGCGGCTTCGCCGGTGCGACCTCCGACGCCTTCACGCTGTTCGAGCGACTGGAATCGAAGCTTGAACAATACCGCGGCCAGCTGATGCGCGCCGCCGTCGAGCTCGCCAAGGATTGGCGCACCGACCGCTACCTTCGCCGTCTGGAGGCCATGATGATCGTCGCCGACAAGGACGTGTCGCTGGTGCTCACCGGTACCGGCGACGTGCTCGAGCCGGAAGCGGGAATAGTCGGCATCGGCTCGGGCGGCAACTACGCGCTTGCCGCCGCCCGGGCGCTTGCCGATGGCCCGCTCGACGCCGAGGCAATAGTGCGCAAGTCGCTCGACATCGCCGCCGACATTTGCGTCTACACCAACAGGAACGTCACCGTTGAAACGTTGAAGAGCGCCTGATCCATGGCGCCTGACACCTACAGCTTTCGCCCGATGGTGGCGGCCGATCTGCCAACAATTCGACGCTGGCTTGAGACGCCATACGTCGCGGAATGGTGGGGCGATCCGCAGGAGCAATTCGCCTTGGTGAGCAGCGATCTCGACCACCCGTCGATGCAACAATTCATCGTCGCAATCGGCGACCGATCCTTCGCCTATCTGCAATGCTACGATCCGGCGGCATGGCCTGATCACGGCTTCGGCGCGATTGCACAGGATGCACGCGGCATTGATCAATTTATCGGAGAGCGCGATTTCATCGGCCAAGGCCACGGTTCGCGCTTCATTCGCGCTTTTGTTGATGATCTGTTACAGGCCGGCGCGCCTTTGGTCTTGACCGATCCCAGTCCACTAAACACACGCGCCATCAGGGCTTACGAGAAAGCCGGGTTTCAAAGACACGGCCCGGTACAGACGCCTGATGGCAGCGCAATCCTGATGGTATGCGATGCATGAGTGATTTTTCCCCTCGCGAAATCGTCTCCGAGCTCGATCGCTTTATTGTTGGACAAGGCGATGCCAAGCGCGCCGTCGCGATTGCGTTGCGCAACCGCTGGCGGCGACTCCAGCTTGACGACCGGCTGCGCGAGGAAGTGCTGCCAAAGAATATTCTGATGATCGGTCCGACCGGCGTCGGCAAAACCGAAATCTCCCGCCGGCTCGCCAAGCTCGCCGGCGCACCGTTCCTCAAAATCGAAGCGACGAAATTCACCGAAGTCGGTTACGTCGGCCGCGACGTCGAGCAGATCGTGCGCGACCTCGTCGAGGTGGCGATCGCGCTGACGCGGGAAAAGAAACGCAAAGACGTCCAAGCCAGAGCGCAGCAGGCTGCCGAATCCCGGGTGCTCGATGCGCTGGTCGGCGCCAATGCCAGCGCCGCGACCAAGGAAGCTTTCCGCCGCAAGCTGCGCACCGGCGAACTCAACGACAAAGAGATCGAGATCGAGGTGCAATCGTCCGGCGGCATGCCGCTGTTCGAAATTCCCGGCATGCCCGGCGCCCAGGTGGGCGCCATCTCGATCGGGGACATTTTCGGCAAGCTCGGCGGAGGGCGCACCAAGACGCGGCGCGTAACGGTGCACGATTCCTACGAAATCCTGATCAACGAAGAATCCGACAAATTGCTCGACACCGACCAGCTCACCCAGGAATCCATAAAGACGGTGGAGAATAACGGCATCGTGTTTCTCGACGAGATCGACAAGATCTGTGCCCGCGACGGCCGCATCGGCGGCGATGTCTCGCGGGAGGGCGTGCAGCGCGATCTGTTGCCGCTGATCGAAGGCACCACTGTCGCGACCAAGCATGGGCCGGTGAAGACCGACCACATCCTCTTTATCGCTTCGGGCGCGTTTCATACCGCGAAACCTTCCGATCTTTTGCCCGAGCTGCAAGGACGGCTGCCGATCCGCGTCGAATTAAAACCGCTGACGCGCGACGATCTGCGCCGTATTCTGACCGAGCCTGAAGCTTCGCTGATCAAGCAGTATATCGCGCTGATGCGCACTGAAGGCCTGGTGCTGGAGTTCTCCGAGGACGCGATCGACGCCGTTGCCGACACGGCAGTGGCGGTAAATTCGAGTGTGGAGAATATCGGCGCGCGGCGGCTGCAGACGGTGATGGAGCGGGTGCTCGACGATGTATCTTTCAGCGCGTCGGATCGTTCAGGCGAAACCGTCAAGATTGATGCCGCCTACGTGCAACAGCACGTTGGCGATCTCGCCAAGAACACCGATCTAAGCCGGTTTATTTTGTAAGACGTTCGCGACCATCAGCCGCGAAAAAATGCCGATCCTTGCCGCTCGCGGCTGATTTCACGGATAATAGCCATCCACTTCTCAACCTGAGCAAAAGCTCGCTGGTCAGCGCTATTGCTGCGCGTTGCGTGGGGTTTCGCCTGCGTATCGGCGGACGTTTCGGACATGACGCGCATTGCTCCAACCTCGGGAGCGACTTTCGCCGATTTTGATGGCCGTTTTTCGTCTCCGGGCTGATATTCCGATCGTTAAGGTTAAGAAACGGGTTATCGCGCGCGGCGCAAGCGAACGTAAAGCGCGCCCTGCCCGCCGTGACCGAGATGCGCATCCTCGAAGCCGACGACAAGGAACCGAAACTCTGGCAGCGAAAGCCACATCGGCACCTGACGCTTGAGAACACCCCGCACCGGCGCACCTTCGTGGTGGCCGGTTCCCTTGCCTGTTCCTTTGCCAGTCACAACCAGCGCGATCCTGACACCGTCTGATTGCGCACGGCGCAGGAACCGCAACAATTCAGCGTGTGCTTGCGTTTGTGTGAAGCCGTGCAGATCGAGCCGGGCCTCGATCGGCTCGCGGCCGCGGGCCACGCGCTTCTTGAGCTTTCGTCCGAGTGGTGCGAGCGGCGGTGTGTTTTTTTCTGCCGCTGCTGTCGCGACCTGACGCGTCGCGGCGCGCGATGTCGACACCGCTTCGTCGCTGTTGCCGACTTCGATTGCCTTCGCTGGCTCGGCGAATTCCTTTCGCCCCCGGTGCAATGGCTTGATCGACCGCGCGATGCCGGTCCACAGCGCATGTTCTTCGTCGCTCAAAGAACGGCGCCGTGTCATCGCTTGCGCTGTGCGATTGCTTTCTGATCCGCTTCAGCCGGTTTTGGTTCCGGAAGCGGCACGTCGTCGACCGTTGGATCGATCATCGTCGTGGCATTGAATCGCGCGAAAAATCCCGTTTGGCGCTCCGGCGGCAACGGCACATCGCCGGCAGCTGCGACCGGATCGAGTTCGCGTGGCACCAGCATGACGAACTGGCCGGGATTGCGAATACGCCCGGCAATCCGGGCCGCTTCGTCGCCGGCGCCGAAATAGATGTCCGCGCGTGCCGGCCCGACGATGGCCGACCCGGTATCTTGCGCGAACATCAGCCGGCGAAACTTGGTACCCACCTTTTCGTTGGCGATCGGCAGATCGGCAGAAATAAAGAACGGCGTGCCGTAAGCGTGCAAGGAACGATCGACCGCAATCGAGCGGCCAGGCACCAGCGGCACACCTTGCGCGCCAACGGCCTCGTCCTCGGTCGACAGATCGGTGATGCGGAAGAATACGTAGGATTTGTTCTGCCGCCGCACGTCCTTTGCCGCATCCGGATTGGCTTCCATCCAGTCGCGGATGCGCTGCATCGTCACTTCATCCTTGGGAACGAGCTTGCGTTCGACGAGTACGCGACCAACCGGCACGTAAGGCCAGCCGTTATGTAAATCGTAGTTGAGGCGCAGGATGGTGCGGTCTTCCAGTCTTATCCGCGCCGAACCCTGGATTTGCGCGAATAGCACGTCGACCTGGCTGCGCACCCAGCAGATTTCCAGATGCCAGCCGTCGAGGGCGCCATCCTCGATCTCGCCGCGATCGTAATACGGCACGATGTGACGACGGCCGAAACGGCGGCCGACTTTAACGCCCTTGCTCGGGAAAGAATCGCCAAGTTTGCGCCGCCCCGAGGCGACGAGGTTTGGCGGCCGGCGATAGAGCGGTGCGGTGAACTCGCCGGTTGGTACGCGCGAGCCTTCAATGATCGGCTCGTAATAACCGGTGAGGAAGCCATCGGTGTCACCGAGCTTGTTGATGCGCAGCGGCCGAAAATTGTCCTCGAAGAACTTGCGCGCGCCCTCTTCTTCGAGAGGGATGGCGGCGACGGCGCGCTCGCAGACGGCGCGCAAGGCATCGCTCATCGCAGAAGAGTCGCGGCCCGTCTGCCGATGTTTGAGCGCGCGACAGCTGTCCAAAAAAGAAGCAAAGGCTGTCGCGTGATCGTCACCCGCCCAACCGTCGAGGGCGCTCCACTCGACCGGCTCATATTGCATATCGGGTGATTTGAGCAGCGAAAGCTCGACGCTATGTGCCGCGGTCAAACCGATGGCACCAGTAAGCGCAATCGCGGTGAGCAGAACGCAACAACGTGCGGCCATCGGCCTTACTGTCCGGCTTCGGTAGCGACAACCTTCCAGTTTGGATCGCGCGACGAAACATCGCGTGCAAACGTCCACACGTCAGTGACGTCGGTCACTTTCTCGGCGTTGCCGTCGATCACGTTGCCGGATCGATCGCGTGTCGCCGAGACAAGTTTGGAGACGAAGCGAATTGTGATCTGCGCTGCGCGGGCACGGACCTCGGCGGCAGTGATGGTAGAGCCGTCGATGGAAACAAATCGCGTCTCTGCGGTTTCGCCGCGGCCTTCGCGCTCGGTGATCGCGGCGTCGAAACCATCAAAAACTTCACGTGACAAAAGACTACGAAGCTGGCGGCGATCGCCCTCGGCGAAAGCGGTGACAATCATTTCGTAGGCGGCACGCGCGCCGGTAATGAAGTGCTTGGCGTCAAAAGTCGGATCGGCTGCCACGATGGCGTCCAGCCCGGAGGCGACGCTTGATCCGGTTTCGGCAACGCCCTTCCAGCGATCGGCCGCCGGGGGCGCGACTTCGACGGGTCGCGACGGCGCGGGCTCAGCCGGACGCGGCGGCAAGGTCACGACCTTGTCGGTCGCAGGACTTCGTACGGCGTCGCGAGCGGCATAGGGATCATAGGGCGGGCGCTCCCGGCCGGTCCGTTGCCCCAAGACGCTGCGAAGCCGCAGGAAAATGAACACTGCGAGCGCCAGGAAGATGATGGTGTAAATGTCGAACAAATCTCAAATCTCTTGGCAGGCCCGACGGTGACGGTAGCCCCCAATCGCGGCTCCTAAGTGGCAAATCCGCGAGAGACAGCCGGTCCCCATTCTATGTAGGCACGCAGGGGCAACCATCCAGTAGCCGTTGTCCGAAAGGCATGCCTGAAGCCAAACTTTAAACGATCGCTGCCGCCGCGCCAATATCGCAGCCGCATGAGCCGTTCCCGTTAATGTTACGCCAGGAGCCGAAAAGTGAGCGATGGTTGGGTGACGTGCTTTTAGGCATCGCGCCCCAAATCCCGGAGCGAGGCGCCGCCGGCGCACCATTGTTCGGCCCTTTTGGCTGTGTTAGCCAAGCGCGGCGCCTGCGACCCCGGGGATAAACGACATGTCAACCACGAACGGCGGTCCTCAGCCGCAGGAGGCGTTGCCTCATATCGGCGTGCTCGCTCAATACGTGAAGGATTTCTCGTTCGAGAATCCGAACGCGCCCCGTTCGATGGCGGCCAGCGCCCAGCAGCCGACCATCAACATCCAGGTCAACGTCGATGCCGCGCCCATCAATGCCGGCCCGGCCGCCGGGACCGATTTTGAAGTGACGCTTCGACTTGAAGGCAAGGCCGAAGCGCAGAGTATGATGCTGTTTGGCTTCGAACTGGTCTTTGCCGGCGTTTTCCGCATTCAGAACGTGCCGGCCGAGAGCATGCAAGCCGTTGTGTTGATCGAATGCCCTCGCCTCCTGTTTCCCTTCGCGCGCGAGATCGTTGCGACTGCGGTTCGCAATGGCGGCTTCGCTCCGCTGCTCCTCGATCCGATCGATTTTGTTGCGCTATACAGGCAACGTCTCGCGGCTGCGCAACCCACGCCACAGCCGCTCACTCCAAGCTGACGTAATCCAGCCAGATCGGGCTCTCTCCAAGCGTCGCGATGAACGCCCGGTGCGCTGCCCGCTCGTCGTCGGTGATCACGACGGCAAGCGGCACCAGACGCTCGCGCACGATGATCGGCTCGCCGAACGCGCGCTCCGGCAAGACGGCTTGGGAAAGCACGAGTTGCGCCTGGCGCGCGCCGATCAGTTCGACATAAACCTCGGCGAGAAGTTCGGCGTCCAGCAATGCGCCATGCTTGGTGCGGCGGGAATTATCGATCGCATACCGCGCACAGAGATCGTCCAGCCGGTTTGACCCGCCGGGGTGCTTCCGGCGCGCAATCAAGAGCGTATCGACCATGCGTTCACGCGCGAGCAGCGGCCGGCCAGCGCGCTCAAGCTCGGCGTTGAGAAAGCCCATGTCGAACACGGCGTTATGGATGACCAGTGGCGCGTCGCCGAGAAAGGCGATCAGATCGTCGGCGATTTCCGCGAAGAAAAACTTGTCCTTGAGGAATTCATCGCTGAGCCCGTGGACCGCGAACGCCTCCGCCGGCATGCCGCGCTGCGGATTGAAGTAGCGGTGAAAGGTTTGGCCGGACGGTATGCGGTTGACCAATTCGACGCAGCCGATCTCGACCAGACGGTGGCCGTCCAGGGGATCAAGACCCGTTGTCTCGGTATCGAGCACGATCTCGCGCATCTGAAGTCCATGACGCCGCGGACGTGAGCTTCCTCACGAATCACCGGCGCGTTCGCGCATTTTAACCACTGCCTGCAAGATGTCGCGCACTTGCGCCCGAGCATGATCGAACGATTGCGAACTATCCACGATAAAGTCGGCGCGCCGGCGCTTATCGGCATCGGGCGTTTGCTTGGCGAGAAGCGCGGTGAATTTTTCCTCGGTCATGCCGGGGCGCTCAAACGCGCGCTGGCGCTGGATCTCGGCAGGCGCTGAAACCACGACGACCGCATCGCAGGCCGCTTGTCCGGCGGTTTCGAACAGGAGCGGAATATCGAGCACGACCACGGGCGCGCCGCGGATCTGCGAATCAGCGAGGAACTTGTCGCGGGCCGCAGCGACAAGCGGATGCACGATTGCTTCCAGCCGAGCGAGCGCGGCATCGTCGCCAAGAACCATTTTCGCAAGTTTTGCGCGGTCGACCTTTCCGTCTGCCGTCGCACCCGGAAAAGCATGCTCGATGATCGGCACCGCCTCGCCCTCATAAAGCACATGCACGACGGCATCGAAATCATGAACCGGCACCCCAAGCTCTGCAAAGAACTGCGCGGTCCGCGATTTGCCCATGCCGAGCGAACCGGTCAGGCAGAGAATGAAAGGCCGCGCGCTACTCATGACGTGAGGCACCCGCGCCGCCGCAGAAAATCGAGCGCTGCGAACAGCGGCAATCCGAGAATCGTGAAGTAGTCGCCTTCCACGCGTTCGAAGAGTTGAATACCAGGACCTTCAATCTGGTAGGCGCCAACGCTCGCCGTCGCCGCGCTTCCGACGGTTTCGAGGTACTGGTTTAGGAGCTGATCGGATAGTTTGCGCATCGTCAGCCGCGCCGAGCTGACATATTCGAACAACACCGTCGCGTCCTGCATGAACGCAACGGCCGAATGCAGTTCATGGGTGCGGCCAGACAGCGCGCGAAGCTGGTTGCGGGCCGCCGCGCGATCGACGGGCTTGGAAAAACGCTCGCTGCCGAGCGCAAGAGTTTGGTCGGCGCCAAGAACCAGCCGTCCGGGCCGCAGTCCTGCGATCACTGAAGCTTTCGCGCGCGCCAGCAACCCCGCAACTTCAGCCGGAACCGCCGAGCCAGCGTCCGCCTCAAGGCCGCGCTCATCGATGTCGGCCGGATGCAGTTCGACCGGAATGCCCGCCGCCTCGAGCAGTGTTCGGCGCGCAGCACTTCTGGACGCAAGCAAAAGCGGATCCGAAGCAAGCCAAAGCGACATCGCTCATGAGGCCATGTGCCGGCGACGCTCGCCGAGGAGCGCCAAAACCGCGGCGGCGGTTTCCTCGATCGAACGGCGCGAGACGTCGATCAACGGCCAATTGTGTTTGGCGCATAACCGCCGTGAGGCGGCGATCTCCTCGGCAACCGCTTGCTGATCGATGTACTTGTCATCGTCGCGGTGCGCTTTGAGGCCGAGAAGCCGATTCTGACGAATTTGCACGATACGCTCGGGCGTCGCAAACAGTCCTACGACCAGCGGGCGTTTCAGCTGCTCGATGACCGGCGGTAACGGCACCCCAGGCACCAGCGGAACGTTTGCGGTCTTCACGCCGCGATTGGCGAGATAGATAGAAGTCGGTGTCTTCGAGGTCCGCGATACGCCGACCAGAGAACGTCAGCCTCCTCCAGATCATCGGTGAGCTGGCCATCGTCGTGCAGCATTGTGTAGTTGAGCGCATCGATGCGGCGAAAGTATTCGGCATTCAACGTATGTTGAGCGCCTACTTTGTGGGTCGATTCCGCACCGAGATAAGCCTGAAATAGGTGTAGGACCGGACCAAGGATCGAAAGGTAAGGCAAACCAAGCGACCGGCATTTCTCCTCAAGCTTGGCGACCAGATTCTCCTGCAGCAGCGTATAAAGCACGATACCGGGCGATTCCTCGATATCGGCAAGCACACGGTCGAGCTGCTTCTGGTTGCGGACCAGAGGGTGAATATGTTCGACCGGCATGACCTTGGTGTATTGCGCCGCTGCAGCCCGTGCGACCGTTATCAAGGTCTCTCCGGTGGCGTCGGAGACCAGATGAAGGTGAAAATATCCGGCTGCAAGTGTCATCGGATCGATTGAAGAAGCTGTTGATGAATGGGGACAAGGCCACGGCCTTTACAGTCACGCAAGCGCAATAGAGCGCAAGGCTCGCAATCCGTCCACACATGTGCCTTCCGGTATGGAAAATCGTACCTTGTGCGGAGTATCGGTGAAATGTGGATAGGACGCACGGAACCAGGCAAGACCAGCCGGAAAAGCCGCATAGCAAACGTCCGAACCAACGTGCGCGAATACGAGCCTGTCACTGGGAATATGTGGGTAGACCGTGGATGACGTGTGGGGACAAATGTATGAGTCCAATCAACCGTCCCAACTACTACAACAGATTCTAATAGATTTTATTTGAGGTAGGATAGGAGCGTGGTGACAGTTCTCGATAAGAAACCTCTGCTGGGTGTTCTTACCGGCGCCCGCGAGGCCGTTCCACCGATCTGGCTGATGCGGCAAGCGGGAAGGTATCTTCCGGAGTACCGGGCGATTAGGGCCAAAGCGAAGAGCTTCCTCGATCTTTGCTTTGATCCTGTACGAGCGGCAGAAGTGACAGTGCAGCCGATCCGTCGCTTCGGATTTGATGCTGCCATTCTGTTTTCCGACATTCTCGTGGTGCCACACGCGCTTGGCCAGCGGGTGTCGTTCGAGGAGGGCGGCGGGCCAAAGCTCGATGCGCTGAAAGATCCTTTAGCGCTGAAAAAGCTTCGCCGTGATATCGATCATGCAAAGCTTGAACCGGTCTACGAAACGATTGCGCGGGTAAAACAGGAACTGCCCGCAGCGGTGGCATTGTTGGGGTTTTGCGGCGCGCCGTGGACTTTGGCCACCTACATGATCGCTGGACACGGAACGACCGACCAGCATCCGGCCCGGCTGTTTGCCTATCGGTTTCCAGTTGAGTTTGGTGGACTCATTGACACATTGGTCACGGCTTCAGCGAGTTATTTGATCCGGCAATTTGCGGCCGGCGTCGATGCGGTTCAGATTTTTGACACCTGGGCGGGAAACTTGCCGGCGGGCGAATTCCGGAAATGGTGCGTGGAGCCCTGTGCCCGGATTGTTGCGGCGGTGCGCAAGGAAATTCCCAACGCAAAGATCATTGGCTTCCCGCGCGGCGCGGGTACCGGACTCGGATCATATCTCGAGGCGATACCGGTCGACGCGGTCGGTCTGGATTGGACCATGGAGCTTGCTTTTGCGCGCGATCACATTCAATCGCGACGGCCCATTCAGGGCAATCTTGATCCGCTTGCGCTCATGGTCGGCGGGGAAGCGCTCGACCGTTCGATCGATGCTATCGTCGAAAGCTTTTCGGGAGGGCCGTTTATTTTCAATCTCGGCCACGGTGTTCTGCCCGAGACACCGATCGCGCACGTCGAGCGCCTCGTTGCGCGCGTGCGCGGCATGCCGGCGCGCGTGTGACGTTCGATCTTCGCAGAACGGAAAGCAGATGACCGCGTACCTCTGGCTCAAGGCTTTTCATATCATTGCGGTTGTCGCCTGGATGGCGGGAATGCTCTATCTGCCGCGCTTGTTCGTCTATCACTGCGCCGCCGAAAAAGGGTCGGTGCAATCGGAGACGTTCAAAGTCATGGAGCGCCGGTTGCTCCGCGGCATCATCAATCCGGCGATGATCGCAACCTGGGTGCTGGGGCTTTCGCTGGCCTGGCTCGGCCCTGATTCTCGGTATGGCTGGTTCAATTCCGGATGGCTGCAGGCCAAGATTGTACTGGTCTTGGCGCTGTCGGCCCTGCACGGTTTCTTTGCCCGTTGGGTTAAGGATTTTGCCGCCGACCAAAACCGGCATTCGCCTAGATTCTACAGGATTGTCAATGAGGTACCGACAATCTTGCTGATCCTGATCGTGCTACTGGCGGTGCTGAAACCGTTTTGACCCCGACGCGTTTTACAGTGCACAGTCCGTCTAAGCCCTTGCCTGACGTGCATTCTTTTCCTATGTTTGCATCATCCCACCGAACGTAGGCGGATGCGGTTTAAGTCTTCGGCTCCACGGAATGGAGCCGACTTAAGCATCGGGCCGGGAGCCTAAACGCTCCTTCTTGCCCAAGACCTGCGGCTTCTTTCTTCCAGCCAGCGACGCCTTTTTCGTCCCTCACCCCGCTGGCCCAATTTCCATAGGACATCCCTGTATGCGGGAAATGAAACTCCAAGAACTAAAAACCAAAACACCGGCGGAGCTGGTCTCCTTTGCGGAGGAGCTCGAAGTCGAGAACGCCTCGACGATGCGCAAACAGGAGCTGATGTTCGGCATCCTGAAACAACTCTCGGCGCGCGAAACCGATATCGTCGGCGAAGGCGTTGTTGAAGTGCTGCCGGACGGCTTCGGCTTTTTGCGCTCGCCGGAAGCCAATTATCTGCCCGGCCCCGACGACATTTACGTCTCGCCATCGCAGATCCGGCGCTTCGGCTTGCGCACCGGCGACACCATCGACGGTCACATCCGCAGCCCGAAGGAAGGCGAACGTTACTTCGCTTTGCTCAAGGTCAACTCGCTCAACTTCGAGGACCCCGAGAAAGCGCGCCATAAAGTCAACTTCGACAATCTGACGCCGCTCTATCCTGACGAGTGGCTGAAAATGGAATTCGAAGATCCGACCAAAAAGGATCTTTCCGCCCGCGTCATCGACATCGTAGCGCCGGTCGGCAAAGGCCAGCGCGCTTTGATCGTGTCGCCACCGCGCACCGGCAAAACGGTGCTGCTGCAAAACATCGCGCACTCGATCACGCACAATCATCCGGAATGTTATCTGATCGTTCTGTTGATCGACGAACGGCCGGAGGAAGTCACCGACATGCAGCGCTCGGTGAAGGGCGAGGTGATCTCCTCGACCTTCGATGAGCCCGCCGTACGCCACGTCCAGGTCGCCGAGATGGTGATCGAGAAGGCCAAGCGCCTAGTCGAGCACGGCCGCGACGTCGTGATCCTGCTCGACTCGATTACGCGGCTTGGGCGCGCCTACAACACCGTGGTGCCGTCATCGGGCAAGGTGCTCACCGGCGGCGTCGACGCCAACGCCCTGCAGCGCCCGAAGCGGTTCTTCGGCGCCGCGCGCAACATCGAGGAAGGCGGTTCACTGACCATCATCGCCACCGCGCTGATCGATACCGGCAGCCGCATGGACGAAGTGATCTTCGAAGAGTTCAAGGGCACCGGCAATTCGGAGCTCATCCTCGACCGCAAGGTGGCCGACAAGCGCACCTTCCCGGCTATGGACATCACCCGCTCGGGTACGCGCAAGGAAGAGCTCCTAGTGCCGCCGGATCAGCTCAAGAAGATGTACGTGCTGCGCCGCATCCTCAATCCAATGGGCACCATGGACGCCATGGATTTCCTGCTCGACAAGCTGCGCAACACCAAGAACAACGGCGAGTTTTTCGAACTCGATGAATACGTAGCGCGGCCCAGGGAGCGCGGCGCGTTAGTTCTCAGCGGAAAGCAATATCGAAGGCTTTCGAGGAACGACCGGCAACGACGGGGTGCCGCGCTCAGCGTTTAGCGCATATTCCGGATCGATGAAGCACACGCCGCCCTTGCCAACGGCGCTCTCGCATTCGTTTTCGCTCGAATAGCCGCATTCAATGGGCGACTTGGCGTGCAAAGAATAGCCGCACCACTCAGCGGCGCTGGCGTTGCTTGTCATGACAACGATCAGGGTAGCTGCGATAACGATTGCCCGGTGCATCGATCGATCTCCCTCGCTCGCGCCCCCGCCGAGCCATAAAGCACAAACCGCGGCCAATTGGACCGTGGCGTCAATTATGTCGCACGCCGGCGATGGTGCGAATAAGGCCGTCGCGATCAGCGACGGGTAGCGAGCAGGTCTCGCCGACGCAGACAAAAGCCAGCGGCTCGCCGCGAGATGCTTCGACCTGGGCGCGGGCCGGATGCGCCGGTGGTAGCGCGTCCGCTGAAGCAGCGTGAAGCACAATGCGGTCGAGGGGCGGCAGTGCGCGCGCCGCTGTGAGCAGTGCGTCAGCGCCCTCGCCCTCCCCGGTCACTACAATCTCCGCGGCGCGCAATCGCAGATCGACGGCGTTGAGTAGCGCCACGTGCATGTAAAGATTTTCGATCGCCTGCGGCGCGATCGCCGCGATCAGCCGATCGGCTTTTTGCCGCCAGGTATCGTCGCCCGTTAGCAGCGCGAGGCGGACGAGGTTTTGCGCAGCAACTGCGTTGTGGTTGGGCGTTGCCTCGTCCGCGGTGGAGGCTGGGCGGATCACAAGACCTTCGGCATCGGCGGCGGTGAGATAATACGCTCCCGTTTCCGCATTCGAATAATCGCGATCAAGGGCGCGCTGCCAGACCAATGCTTGATCGAGATAATTCTGTTGGCCGGTGGCCTCGTAGAGCGCCAGTGATGCGCGGATCATGGCCGCGAAGTCGGAAGCAAGCCCGGGAAATTTTAGTTGGCCTTGACGCCAGGAGTGGCCGAGCCGATCGCCGCGCGTCATGGTGTGCGCGATGAAGGAAAAAGCGCGCTGCGCCATCTCAAGCCAAGATGGTTCGGCGAACATCAGGCTCGCATTGGCGAGCGCCGCGATCATCAAACCGTTCCAGTCGGCTAACACTTTGTCATCGAGGCCCGGGCGCACGCGCGTCGCGCGAACCGCAAGGAGTTTGGCGCGGAGCGCAGCGAGGCGCGCGTCATCGTCGCTGGAACGTGGCAGCGGCCGCAAGCGATTGAGGATGGTGTGGCCTTCGAAATTTCCTTGCGGCGTCACGTCATAGTGACGCGCAAAGAACTCGCCATCCTCAGCGCCCAGCGCCTTGAGCACCTCCGTGTGGGACCAGACATAGAACTTGCCCTCTTCGCCTTCGGAGTCTGCATCGAGCGATGCCGAAAACGCGCCCTCGCCCGTCGTCATCTCCCGCCCGAGCCAGGCGACCGTCTCCTGCGCGCGCTGCCGGTACAACGGCTTGCCGGAGCGCGCATGGGTGATCGCGAGCAGTTCAAGGAGTTGGGCGTTGTCGTAGAGCATTTTTTCGAAATGCGGGACGAGCCAGCGCTCATCCACCGAATAGCGCGAGAAGCCGCCGCCGAGATGATCGTAGATGCCGCCTTCGCAGATGTGGTCGAGGGTGATGTCGACTGCCGCAAAATAGCGTGGCTCGCCGGTGCGCAGACCGGCGCGCCAAAGCAGTTCGAACAAAGCCGCCTGCGGAAACTTCGGCGCGCCGCGGGTGCCCCCGTTGACCGGATCGATCAGTCCGCCGAACTGACGCGCCGCGTTATCGAGTTCAGCCGCGCCAAGCGTGACGATGCCTGGCTTTCGCGCCGCCCCGGCCAGCCGCTCCATGAGCGCGGCGCGATTATCCTCGATCTTCTGCGGCTCTTCGCGAAACAGCCGCGCGATCTCGCGCAGCACGTCGACGAAGGCGGGCCTTCCGTAGCGGGAGGAATTCGGAAAATAAGTGCCGCCCCAGATCGGCTCGCCGTCGGGCGTGAGGAACATGGTCAGCGGCCAGCCGCCCTGCTCGCCGAGATGATGCAGTGCCGCCATGTAGATCTGATCGATGTCCGGCCGTTCCTCGCGATCGACTTTGATGTTGACGAACAGTTCGTTCATCACGCGCGCGGTGGCGTCGTCTTCAAAGCTTTCGTGCGCCATCACGTGGCACCAATGGCAAGCCGCATAGCCGACCGAGAGCAGGATCGGCTTGTTGTTGCGCTTTGCCTCGGCCAAAGCTTCCGGCCCCCAGGCCCACCAATCGACCGGATTGTTTTGGTGTTGAAGCAGATACGGACTGGTCTCGCGCGCCAAACGATTTTGGTGAGTCGACGAGGTGGAGAGGAAGCGAGGTGTTGGAGACAACGGATACTCGGTTGCGGCGGACTTGTCCGCACCCCCATGCGTCCGAAACGTGGAAATGCAGAATGATCGGCCGACCATTTTCGCGCTTTCCTCGGGCCGCGCGCCTGCGCGGTCGCGGTGGTGAGGGTGTGCGGGCCAAAGGCGTCCCTCGCACTGGAGAAACTGATCGGGCGCCTACCGCAGCCGCGCCAGGCTGCGCTTGCACGGGTGCGCGAGCCCGCGAGCGGTGAGGTGATCGACGAGGCGCTTGCGCTGTGGTTTCCGGCGCCCCGGAGCGAGACCGGTGAAGATATGGCGGAACTGCAGGTCCACGGCGGCCACGCGGTGGTCGCGGCGGTGCTCGATGTGCTGGGCGCGATTGATGGCTGCCGGCTGGCTGAGCCTGGGGAGTTCACGCGGCGGGCGTTCGAGAACGGGCGGCTTGATCTCACAGAGGTGGAGGGGTTGGCTGACTTGATCGCGGCGGAAACGCCGGCGCAGCGCCGGCATGCGTTCCGTCAGCTCAAGGGCCTGATTGGCGACCGGGCCGAGGCGTGGCGTCGACAAATCATTGAGGCTTCGGCGTTGATCGAGGCTCGTATCGACTTTTCCGACGAGGCTGACGTGCCCGAGGATTTAGTCGGACCGGCGCTTTATGCTGCGCAGCAATTGCGCTGCGAGATTGATGAAGCGCTGGCGAATAGACGAGGCGAACGCTTGCGGGACGGGCTAGTCGTGGCCATCGCCGGGCGGCCGAACGCCGGCAAGTCGACGCTGCTGAACCGGCTGGCGCGGCGGGAGGCTGCGATCGTCTCGCCAATTCCGGGCACCACCCGCGATGTCATTGAGGTACACCTGAACCTGGCGGATTACCCGGTGACGCTGCTCGATACAGCCGGAATCCGGGAGAGCAGTGATCCACTGGAGCAGGAGGGGGTACGCCGGGCTTTGGCGCGGGCGGAGGCAGCCGATCTAGTCCTGTGGGTCATTGACGGATCGGCCACTGGTGGATCGGTCGATCAGAAGCCCGAGAATCGCATTAAATCAGAGGTTTGGGTGCTGCGAAACAAAGCCGATTTGGCTGTGGACAAGCTGTGCAAAAACAGTGAATCAGGATCCACTAAAGTCTTTGCGATTTCGGCGGCAACGGGCGAGGGAGTGGAGGGGTTGATTTCGGCTTTGGCCGCCTATGCGGGGCAGTACTTTTCGACCACTGAGAGCTCCATGGTTACCCGGACGCGGCATCGCCAGGCGCTTAGCGAAACCGCTGCAGCGCTTGACAGGGCGCTGTCGCATTCTTCGGGCGGAAACGAGGAGCTGATTGCTGAAGAACTGCGATCGGCCGCAACGACGCTTGGCAGGCTCACGGGCCGGGTCGATGTGGAGGACATCCTCGACGTCATCTTCCGCGATTTTTGTATTGGTAAATGATTCGTTAACGAGAGCCAGTTACGTCCCGCGGACTCTCTGTTCGAAGGCAAAGTTTCACGTGAAACACGCCTTTTGACCGTGGACTGAGCGGTCGCTACAAGCTCGCGGCTGCGGAGAATGCGATGAGCGTCGGCTTCGATGTGATTGTCGTCGGTGGCGGCCACGCTGGCTGCGAAGCTGCGGCTGCGGCTGCACGGATGGGCGCGCGAACGGCGCTCATCACGCAGCGCTTTGCCACCGTCGGCGCGATGTCCTGCAATCCCTCGATCGGTGGGCTCGGCAAGGGCCATCTGGTCCGGGAGGTCGATGCGCTGGATGGCCTGATGGGTCGGGTGGCGGATGCAGCCTGTATCCAGTTTCGGCTCCTCAATCGCCGCAAGGGGCCGGCCGTGCGCGGTCCGCGCGCCCAGGCTGATCGGAAGCTTTATGCCGCAGCGATGCAGGACGCTCTGCGTGCCCAGGAGAATCTCACGATCGTCGAAGGCGAAGTCGACGATCTGCTCGGGGGTGATCGCGTAACGGGGGTCCGGCTCGCCGATGGCCGTAGCTTTGTTGGGACCACCGTTGTGCTGACGACTGGTACCTTTCTGCGTGGCCTTATTCACATCGGCGAGCGCCAGATTCCGGCCGGCCGGGTCGGCGAGGCACCCTCTGCCGGGCTCTCGCGGACGCTGGAGCGGGCGGGCTTTATGCTCGGGCGGCTGAAGACTGGCACCCCGCCACGGCTCGACGGCACGACGATCGATTGGCTGGGGCTGGAGATGCAGCCCGGGGATGATCCGCCGGAACCCTTTTCCACCATGACCGATCGGATCGTAAACCCGCAAATTCAGTGCGCCATCACTCGCACCACAGCCGCGACCCATGCGGTTATTCGCGAAAACGTTCATCGCTCGCCGATGTATTCGGGCCAGATCCAGAGCCGCGGACCGCGCTACTGCCCCTCCATCGAGGACAAGATCGTGCGCTTTGGCGACCGTGAGGGGCACCAGATTTTCCTCGAGCCCGAAGGCCTCGACGACACAACTGTCTATCCGAACGGCATTTCAACATCGCTGCCGGAAGACGTGCAGCTTGCTGTCGTTGCCTCTATCCCCGGCCTTGAGCGCGCGCGCATGGTGCGCCTCGGTTACGCGATCGAATACGACCACGTCGATCCGCGCGACCTCCACCCGACATTGGAGACCAAGCGACTGCCCGGGCTGTTCCTGGCCGGTCAGATCAACGGCACGACCGGTTACGAGGAGGCCGCTGCACAAGGCCTGATTGCCGGCCTGAACGCTGCAGCAAAGGCCGGCAATGGTGCCGCGGTCGTGTTCGACCGGGCCGAGGGCTATCTCGGTGTAATGGTAGACGATCTGGTGACGCGGGGTGTCACCGAGCCCTATCGCATGTTCACCTCGCGCGCCGAATACCGTTTGACACTGCGCGCCGATAATGCCGACCAGCGGCTGACCGATAGGGGGATCGCGCTGGGCTGCGTCGGTTCGCTACGTTCGCGCGCTCACGGGGGGAAAATGGCGGCGCTTAAGGCGGCGCAAGAGATGGCGCGCGCGCTTAATGTAACCCCCAACGAGGCAGCGCGGCACGGTCTCGAACTTCGCAAAGACGGGCAACGGCGCACCGCTTTCGAGCTGCTGTCGTATCCGGACATTGGCATCGGTGAACTAACGCGGATTTGGCCGGAATTTGGCGAACTAGCGCCCAAAATCGCCGAACAGCTGGAAATCGACGCAAAATACGACGTCTATCTCGCGCGTCAGGCCGCCGACGTTGAGTCCTACCGCCGCGACGAGAGTGTCGTGTTGCCGGACGACATCGATTATGCCGCGCTACCCGGTCTATCGAACGAGGTGCGGCACAAGCTGCAAGTCCATCGGCCGCGCACCATCGGCCATGCCGGCCGCCTCGACGGCATCACGCCCGCGGCGTTGACGCTGTTGGCGGCACATTTGCGGCGGAAAGGCCGGAAGCCGAGCCGCGGCGCGGCATGACGCCAGCCGACGGTGGCGAGGGACGACCGCCGCGCCCAGCGCGTCCCCAGTTCGCTCTCGAAGATCTTTCGGCCGATCGCGACCGCGCACTCGAACTGACCCCTGTTTCACGTGAAACAGTCGAGCGTCTTGATCGCTTTGTCGCTACGCTGTTGGATTGGCAGCGGCGGATGAATTTGATCTCCCGCTCTAGCGAAGCCGCCGTTTGGACGCGGCATGTGGCTGACTCGTTGCAGCTTCTGCCGCTCGCTTCGGAAGCCGATGTATGGGCCGACCTGGGTGCCGGCGGCGGATTTCCGGGCATCGTCATCGCCTGCGCGCTTGCAGATAGACCCGGTGCCGAGGTGCACCTTGTCGAAAGCAACGGAAAGAAAGCCGCGTTTCTTCGGGAAGCGGCGCAGGCCACTGGCGCGCCGGCGACAGTGCACCAAATGCGCATCGAGGAGTTTGTGGAAAAAACGGTGCAAACGTTCGATGCTGTGACCGCGCGGGCCTTGGCGCCATTGCCGCAGCTCCTCCCGATGGCCTATCCGTTATTGAGGAAAGGCGCACTCGGCCTGTTTCCGAAAGGTCAAGATGTAGGGTCTGAATTGACCGAAGCCGCTAAATGTTGGACACTTCAGTCCAGTTTGGTCCAAAGCCGGACGGACGCCAGGGGCCAAATCGTCGTTGTGCGAGGTCTCGCGCCAAAGCCGCGGGAGAAAGGAAGCCGGCCGCGATGAGCGAAGCATCCATCCTCGATGTACCTGCGCCTCGGATTCAGCCGAATATCGCCCGAGCACCCCGCGTGCTCGCGATCGCGAACCAGAAGGGCGGGGTCGGCAAGACCACGACGGCCATCAATCTGGGCACCGCGCTTGCCGCGATTGGCGAGGAAGTGCTGATCATCGATCTCGACCCGCAGGGCAACGCCTCGACCGGCCTCGGCATTGACCGGCGCAGCCGCCGCTACTCCACCTACGACGTGCTCGCCGGCGAAACGGCTTTGCGTGATGCAATCGTCGCGACCGCGGTGCCGCGACTGCAGCTCGCGCCATCAACGCTCGACCTCACTGGTCTCGAACTGGAAATCGGTCAAGCGCGCGATCGCGCCTACCGTCTGCGCAATGCGCTGATGCCGCTCAAGACGCGCACATCGGACCAAACAAACTTCACCTATGTGCTGGTCGATTGCCCGCCGTCGCTCAACCTTCTGACCGTCAACGCGATGGCGGCGGCGCATGCGATCCTGGTGCCGCTGCAATGCGAGTTCTTCGCGCTCGAAGGTCTCTCCCAACTTCTGAAGACGGTCAACTCCGTGCGCGAGCAGCTCAATCCGGATCTCACAATCCACGGCATCGTGCTCACCATGTACGACTCGCGCAACAATCTCTCGACGCAGGTCGTCGCCGACGTGCGCGAGTTCATGGGCCGCAAGGTCTACGACACGATCATCCCGCGCAACGTGCGGGTCTCCGAGGCGCCGTCGTACGGCAAGCCGGTGCTGGTCTACGATCTGAAATGCAGCGGCAGTGAAGCGTATCTGCGGCTCGCGACGGAGATCATTCAGCGCGAAAAAGAACTGTGCGCATGACCGGGGGCTCGGGAGAAGCCGCGATGATCGAGGAGGGATCGCGATCACGACTGGGACGCGGCCTTGCCGCGCTGATCGGTGATGTCGGCACCGAAAGTACGGTTGAGCGTCCGCGCGGGCAGCGGCGGCTGCCGACCGGCTCACTGCGGCCGAATGCACGTAACCCGCGGCGGACTTTCGCGAACGCCGAACTCGACGAGCTCGTTGCTTCGCTACGCGAGCGCGGCATCATTCAGCCGATTGTGGTGCGGCCGTTGCGCGGGGTTGCCGACGGTTATGAAATTATCGCCGGCGAGCGCCGCTGGCGCGCGGCGCAACGCGCCGGCCTGCACGAAGTTCCGGTCGTCATCATCGAAGCGACTGATGCCGAGGCGCTGCAGCTTGCGATCATCGAGAATGTGCAGCGCGCCGATCTCAATCCACTCGAAGAAGCGGAAGGCTACCGTGCGCTGGTGGAAGAGTTCGGCAGCAGCCAGGAAGAGATCGCCAAGACCGTCGGCAAGAGCCGCAGCTATATCGCCAACACGTTGCGGCTCCTGAAACTCTCCGATCCGGTGAAGGCCTACATCCACAGCGGCAAACTCACTGCCGGGCACGCGCGCATGCTGATTGGTGCACCGAACGCGGAAGAACTTGCAGAGCAGATTGTTGAACGCGGCCTCAATGTGCGCCAGGTCGAAGCGATCGCAAGAGAAGCCAACACGAAGAGCAAGGGCGCTGGTGGCCGTACGGCGCGCAGTTCGACCGCTAAAACTGCCGACATGCTGGCGTTTGAGAAAAAAGTTTCAGATGCGACAGGCCTGGTCGTCAGCATCGACCATCGCAATGATCGCGGCACGTTGACGATCCGCTACAACAGTCTCGAACAGCTCGACGATTTGGTTCAGAAACTGGTGCGGACGCCTTGACGGCAAACAGGACGCCTGCTGCAGCGCTCCGAACCGATTTTACTCCGCCGCCGTTCTGCCGGCGCCCGAGCCGAACCGGCGCTCGATATAATCGATGACGAGCTTCTGAAAGTCGGCCGACACCGTTGGGCCGCGCAAGGTGATCGCCTTCTTGCCGTCGATGAAGACCGGCGCCGCGGGCGTTTCGCCGGTGCCTGGAAGCGAGATGCCGATATCGGCGTGTTTGCTTTCGCCCGGCCCGTTGACGATGCAGCCCATCACCGCGACGTTGAGACCCTCGACGCCCGGATAACGCGTCTTCCATTCCGGCATCGAGTCGCGGATGAAGCTTTGAATACTGGAGGCAAGTTCCTGGAATGTGGTTGAGGTGGTGCGACCGCAGCCGGGGCAGGCGGCGACAAGCGGAACGAAGGTGCGCAGCCCGAGCGTCTGCAGCAGTTCTTGTGCGACTTTCACTTCCAGCGTGCGGTCGCCGTTGGGCTCAGGCGTCAGCGAAACCCGGATGGTGTCGCCGATCCCCTGCTGCAACAGGAACCCCATTGCCGCGGATGACGCGACGATGCCCTTTGATCCCATGCCCGCCTCAGTGAGTCCCAGATGCAGCGCGTAGTTCGACCGCTCCGCCAGCTCGGTATAGACCGCGATCAGATCCTGCACCGCCGAGACTTTGCCAGAGATGATGATCTTCGAGCGCGGCAGGCCGATTTCCTCGGCGCGTTCCGCCGACAATATCGCCGACTGCACCATCGCTTCGCGCGTCACATCGCGCGCATCGACCGGATGGTTGGAACGCGCATTCTCGTCCATGAGATGGGTGAGAAGTTCCTGATCGAGCGATCCCCAATTGGCGCCGATGCGCACCGGCTTGTTGTGCCGGATTGCGGTCTCGACGATGGCGCCGAACTGCCGGTCCTTCTTTTCCTTGAAGCCGACATTGCCCGGATTGATGCGATATTTATCGAGCGCCTCGGCACACGCGGGATGGTCGGCGAGGAGCTTGTGGCCGATATAATGGAAGTCGCCGATAATCGGCACGTCGACATTCATCCGCAGCAGCCGGTCCTTGATGTGCGGCACGGCGGCGGCCGCCTCGTTGCGGTCGACAGTGATGCGAACCAGCTCGGAACCTGCCCGCGCCAGCGCGGCCACCTGCCTGGTCGTGCCCTCGACGTCGGCGGTGTCGGTATTGGTCATCGACTGCACCACGACAGGCGCGCCGCCACCGACCGTGACGTTACCCACCTTCACGGCTACAGTTCGATGCCGTTCCGCAGGGCCGGAAAATTGCATCATCGCAAAACTCTCGTTTTTCCTTCCCGTTTGGGGGCGGGAATTTGCAGAAGATATAACCTTAGCGCGGCCGGTTTACGAGCACCAAACCGGCAGCGACCAGCGCTACGGCAACCGCAAAAGGCAGTGTCAGCGGCTCTTTCAATAGCAGATGGCCCGCCGCAACACCAAATAACGGCGTCAAAAAGGTGAATGCCGACAAGCGGCTAGCCGAATAACGGACAATGAGCGCAAACCAGATCAGAAAAGTGACGCTCACCACCCAGACGATCTGATAGGCCAGCGTGCCAAGCACCGGCACCGACGGCATGGTTTCAATGTGTTCGCCGAACGCCAGGGCGGCGATAGCGAGCAGAGGAGCCGAGACCGCCAATTGATAGAGCAGGTTTTTCTCGGCGCTAACGTTATTGAGCGCGCTGGCTTTGATCACCAAAGTGGTCGCCGCCCATGCTACGGCGGCCCCCACCATCATAATGTCGCCGAGCAATTGGTGTGGATCGCTGGCTGGGGTCGGCAGCCCAAAGGCGAGCACAAGACCGATAAACGACAACAACAAGCCGAGCCATTGTGAGACACGAAAATGATCACCCGGAATGAACCAGCGTGATCCGATCACGACCACAAATGGCGCCACATAAAGAAACAGTGTCGCGCGCGTTGCTGTTGTCCAAACGAGGCCGCGGGCCATCAGTAAAAATTCAAGCGCGAACAGCGCTCCGGCGATTATTCCAAGCAACAACGTGCCGTCGCGCTTGAACAGCGGAACGCCGCGAGATAGCGCCCACGCGCCAACGAAAAGCGCGCCGAAAAACGAACGAAGCGTCGCCTGGATAATGGGCGGGACCTCATGGATTGCGAACTTGATCGCAACCTGATTGAAGCCCCAACACAGACACAGTCCGACGACAGTGGCGATAGCCAGCGCGTCTAGTGGACGAGTTTGAGAGGAATAAGCCACGGGCTTGGATTGGTTCGAAGCGGGAAGGGTGGAGCGATGCGTCACGCCGATAAAGCGTGAGCGCCGTTAGAAACGTAACACGTCATTGCTTGCGGCAGTGTGAGCAGGTGCCGGTAATTTCGATCACTGGGGTCCTCGATGCAAAACCCGCCGCGCGGCACGATGCCTTAAGCGCGTCGGCGACGGCGGCCCCCGGTGCTTCCCCAACCGCACCGCAATGTTCGCAGATCAGGAACACGACAGGATCGTTTCCGGCATGATCGCGAACGCAAGCGACGAAAGCGTTACGGCTCTCAATGCGGTGGACCAGGTTGTTGTGGCGCAAAAAATCGAGCGCGCGATACACCGTGATCGGTGCGGGCCGTCCATTCCCACCCAATTGCTCCATAATCTCATAGGCGCCGAGTGGCTTGTGGCTTGCGAGCAAGGTTTCGAGCACGTGACGGCGCATCGGCGTCAGCCGTTGCGCGCGCGAGGCGCACAACTCTTCTGCATGCGCGATGGCGGCGCTCGTGCAGGTGTCATGATCGTGGTCGGGTGCCGGAAAAACCGCTTGTGGCTTGGTTGTCGTCATCATCCGGAGGCTTTCTGGGCCCATTCTAGCGCCTCATCCGGTCATGCGAAAACGTGCCGCGCCCGCGATTTTGATGTTGCGCCGCAACAGAAAGCGTCTCACATTGCCGCCGCTTCGCGCAAAAGTCACTCCACAACGGCGCTTCGCGTCAACGCGCAGTCGCGCAACCCCATCAATTGGTGATCATCATGTTGAAAGGAAAGACCGCCCTCATAACCGGTTCAACGTCCGGCATCGGTTTGGGCTACGCACGCGCTCTTGCGGCCGAAGGCGTGAATGTCACGATCAACGGCTTTGGTGATGCGGCGGCGATCGAGAAGGAGCGCGTCGCCATCGAGAAAGATTTCGGCGTGCGGGCATATTATTCCCCAGCCGATATGACCAAGCCGGCCGAGATCGCCGACATGGTGCACACAGCCGAAAACACCCTCGGTTCGGTCGACATCCTCATCAATAACGCCGGCATCCAGTACGTGTCGCCGATCGAGGAATTCCCGATCGAGAAATGGGATCAGATCCTCGCGATCAATCTTTCCGCCGCGTTCCACGCCATTCGCGCCGCCGTGCCGGGCATGAAGGCGCGCAAATGGGGCCGCATTATCAGTACAGCTTCGGCGCACTCGCTGGTCGCTTCGCCGTTCAAGGTCGCGTACGTGTCTGCCAAACACGGAATTGCCGGTCTCACCAAGACGGTCGCGCTTGAGCTGGCGACGTTTGGCGTCACGGTGAACTGCATCAGCCCAGGTTATGTGTGGACGCCGCTGGTCGAGAAGCAGATCCCCGACACCATGAAGGCGCGGAACATGACCGCGGAGCAGGTCAAGCGCGACGTGCTCTTGGCCGCGCAGCCGACCAAGGAATTCGTCACAATTGAAGAAGTCGCGGCGCTTGCCGTGTACCTTTGCTCAGACGTCGCGAAAGCCATTACTGGCGCCAATCTGTCGATCGACGGCGGCTGGACTGCTGAGTAAACCGTCATTCCGGACTCGCGCTGGGCGCGCCTCGGGATGACCGCATGAAAAATCCCCTGGCCTCGCTGTTGCCGGGCCGCGCAGCGAATGCGCAATTTCCGCAGACCACCAAGCGCATCAACCTCGCGCTGCAGGGCGGTGGCGCGCACGGCGCATTCACGTGGGGCGTGCTGGAGCAGCTCCTGAGCGACGAGCGGATTTCGTTTGAAGGGATTTCCGGCACGTCGGCGGGGGCTGTCAACGCGGTAATGCTCGCCGATGGATTAGCGCGCGGCGGGCGAACCGAAGCGCAAAAGCGGCTGGCCGATTTTTGGCGCGCGGTGAGCAACAACGGCAACCTGCCGCCATTGCAGCGCGCCGTGGTGGAGCGGTTCTTGTCGTTTGTTCCACTAGAAGGCACGCCGATGCAGGCCTGGCTCGACATGATGGCGCGCTATTTCTCGCCGTATGATTTCAATCCGCTCAACATCAATCCGCTCAAGGAGCTGTTCGAGCGCTTCGTCGATTTCGAAGCGTTGCGCGCGTTTTCCGATCTGCAGCTTTTCATTTCCGCAACCAATGTGCAGACCGGCCGGGTGCGCATCTTTTCGCGTGATAAAGTCACTCCCGAAGCATTGATGGCATCCGCCTGCCTGCCGTTGTTGTTCCGTGCGGTCGAGATCGATGGCGTGCCGTATTGGGACGGCGGCTATCTTGCCAATCCCGTGATCTTTCCGTTTTTTGGCACGACGACGACGGAAGATGTTCTGGTCGTGCAAATCAATCCGCTGGTGCGGCAGGCGACGCCGACTTCGGCCAGCGAGATCATGAATCGCATCAACGAGATTACGTTTAACGCATCGCTGCTGGAGGAATACCGCGCCATCGAATTCGTCGGCCGCCTGATCGATCAGCACCGGCTGCCGCGCGGAACCGGGCGCGGCCAGTATCGCCGGGTCAATGTGCATCGCATTCTGTTCGATCAATTCGGCACCACTTTCGACGCCTCCAGCAAAATGATCACCGACTACAGTTTCTTCGAAGCGCTGCACGTCAACGGCAAGCGTGCCGCGCGGCGTTTTCTCGACGAGCATTTCGACGACATCGGCGTTAGAAGCACCGTCGATTTGGCCGCGGAAGCTCGCGCCGAGTGGGCGTGATACACTGCGTCTATGGCGAACGTGACGCCGCTTATTTCCGCTGAAGTCGGTTCTACACGGCTTGACGTTTGCGTCGCCGACATTACGACGCTTGCGCTTGATGCGATCGTGAACGCGGCCAATCGCACATTGCTCGGCGGCGGCGGTGTTGATGGCGCGATTCATCGCGTTGCGGGGCCGGAATTGCTCAGCGAGTGTCGCGCGCTCGGCGGTTGCGAAACCGGCGGCGCCAAAATCACGCGCGGTTATCGCTTGCCGGCAAAACACGTCATCCACGCGGTTGGTCCGGTGTGGAGTGGTGGTGGCAACAGCGAAGAGCAATTGTTGGCCTCCTGCTATCGGACCGCGCTCGATCTTGCCGCCCAATATCGGTTGGCGTCGATTGCCTTTCCGGCGATCTCAACTGGCATCTACCGATTTCCGGCGGAACGGGCCGCGCGGATCGCCGTCGGGACAATGACGGCCGAGCTGGCATCGTCGCGTCACGCGGTGGGGAACGTCGTGTTCTGCTGCTTCGCCCAGGAAGTAGCGGGTCACTACATCGAAGCCTTTGCAGACCTGGGTCTGGCCTAGGACCAAGAAGCCCTTGAGTCGTTTGCAATGCTGCTTTGCAGCATCGGCGCTACAAAATCTTAAGCTCCCTTATATTATGCAGGCTACGCAACAGAGACCATATTATGCCGCCGGCTTCGCTTAACAGAGAATTCGCTTTTATGCTCAATGATGTAGCTCGCCTGTTGCGAACTTATGCCGACTATAAGGCCTCCCAATTTGGGATGACCCGCGCGCAGTGGGCCGTGCTCGTACGAGTTGATCGCTCAGAGGGTCTCAACCAGTCTGAGCTCGCCGAGGTTCTGGATTTGCAACCCATTACGCTGACGCGTTTGCTGGACAAGCTCTGCGACAGCGGACTGATCGAGCGTCGACCAGACCCGGCGGATCGGCGGGTCAAGCGGTTGTTCCTCACTGCGGCCGCGCGGCCCTTGCTCGAGAGGTTGAGCATCCTGGGCGAGGAAACGGTAGCGGGCGCTCTTGCCGGCGTTGAAGGCAAGGCTATTCAGCAAATGGTTTCCGAGCTTGGGGTGGTCAAAGAAAATCTGCGCCGGCTGATTCAGCAACGTGCCGCCGAGCATGCAGCAGGAGAGCGCCGTTATGGCTGAGGCTCTCCGTAAGCCCGCGCCGCGGGACGAAGCACCCGAAACGCCGCGGCCGCCGATCACACCGGTCGCTCCGGCCGACAAGCGTCCTAAGCAGAAACCCGCCGCCACCGACAAAGTGCGGCAATTGCGGCGCCGTGAACGGATTCGTTGGGTGCTGTTCGCGCTGCTGCCGCTCGCGCTAATCATCGGCGGCTATTGGTACGTCGCCGGCGGCCAGGTGATGTCCACTGACGACGCGTACGTCAATGCACAGAAGGTTGGCGTCTCGACCGACATCTCGGGCATCGTACAAGACGTGGCGGTGAAGGAAAACGATCACGTCGCAGCCGGACAAGTTCTCTATCGGCTCGATCCCCGCCAATTCCAGATTGCTCTCGACAACGCCAAAGCCAATCTCGCGCAGATCGCGCTGATGATCGAGTCGATGAAACAGGACTACAAGCGGATGATCAGCGATGCTGCTGCGCAGCAAGCGCAGGTCGATCTTGATCAAACCAATTACAATCGTGCAGAGATGCTGTTGAAAAGCGGCACGGCGACGCAAGCCGTTTACGATCAAGCCTCATACACGCTGCAAAACGACAAGAGCAAGCTCGCCGCGTTGCGCGAGCAATCGCAGGTGCAACTTGCCAAACTCGGCGGTGATCCGGAGGTCGTGGTCACGCAACATCCGCAATATTTGCAGGCCAAGGCGCAAGTGGACGAGGCGCAACGCCAGTTGGATCACACGGTTGTAACTGCGCCTTTCGCGGGCATTGTCACCGACGTACCGTCGATTGCGCCTGGAAAATATCTTGCGGCGTCGACGACTGCATTTTTTCTGGTCGATAACGAGCATGTCTGGGTCGACGCGACGCCGAAAGAGACCGAGCTGACTTATGTTCGGCCCGGCCAGCCAGTCACGGTGACGGTCGACACCTACCCGGACCTCGAATGGCACGGCGTGGTCGAAAGTGTCAGCCCGGCCGCCGCGCAGGAATTTGCATTGCTGCCGGCGCAAAATACCAGCGGTAATTGGGTGAAGGTCGTGCAGCGCGTGCCGATGCGCGTGCGCCTCGATACCAGCGACAAGAACCTTCCGCCGCTGCGCGCCGGACTAAGCGTCATCGTCGATGTCGACACCGGACATGCGCGGGGCTTCCCGCACTTTTTGACCTCGCTGTTCGGCGGCAAACATCGAGCGCCTTGATGGGCGGCGAAGCTGCAGGAGCGGTTACCAATCGCGGGGCGCTCACTGTCTGCATAATTCTCGCGACGCTGATGCAGGCGCTGGACACCACGATCGCCAACGTTGCTTTGCCTTACATGCAGGGCAGTGTGTCGGCGAGCCAGGACCAGATCGCCTGGGTGCTGACTTCCTATATCGTCGCCGCCGCGATTATGACGCCGCCCACCGGCTTTCTGGCCAGCCGTTTTGGGCTGAAGCGCCTTTTCCTGGTCGCCATCGGCGGCTTCACCGTCGCCTCGATGCTGTGCGGTATGGCGCAGTCGCTGAACCAGATCGTGCTGTTTCGTATCTTGCAGGGCGCATTCGGTGCTTCGCTGGTTCCGCTTTCGCAGACTGTGCTGTTCGCCAGCTACCCGCGGGAACGCCAGGGCTTCGCCATGGCGCTGTTCGGCATCGGCGTGATGATCGGCCCCGTGCTTGGTCCGGTGCTCGGCGGTTGGCTGACCGAGAACTACAGCTGGCGCTACGTCTTCTACATCAATCTGCCAATCGGTATTCTCGACCTCATTGGCATTATCATCTTCCTGCCGAAGACATCGCATGACGCCGGTTCGAAGCTCGACTGGTTCGGCTTCGGGACTCTGAGTGTTGGAATCGGTGCGCTGCAATTGGTGCTCGATCGCGGCGAGCAATTAGACTGGTTCAGCTCCGGCGAAATCATCATCGAAGCCATCGTCGCTGTATCCGCGCTTTATCTGTGTGTGGTCCACACCTTCACCGCCGAGAATCCGTTCGTGCGGCCCTCTTTGTTTCGCGATCGCAATTTCTCCGCCGGCATCATGTTCATCTCCATCGTCGGGCTCACTTACTACGCGTCGATGGCGCTGCAGCCACCTTACCTGCAGGGGCTGATGGACTATCCCGTGGTGACGGCGGGTCTTGTTATGGGGCCGCGCGGTATCGGCACCATGGCCTCGATGCTAATCGTCGGCCGTTTGGTCGGGCGGGTGGATACACGCATCTTGCTCGCGATCGGACTCGGGCTGACGGCGTGGTCATTTAACGCCATGACCGAATGGACGCCTGACGTGTCGCAAGCTTCCATCATCGGCGTGACGATGGTCCAGGGCGCCGGCCTTGGTTTCCTGTTCGTGCCGCTGAGTGCAGCTACGCTCGCGACACTGCCGCTTTCCGAGCGCACCGAAGGCGCCGGCTTCTTCAGCCTGTCGCGCAACATCGGCTCCAGTGTCGGGATCTCGGTGGTGAATGCGCTTTTGGTGCAGAATACCCAGGCTAATCACGCCGCGATCGTGCCAAATGTTACGGCGGTCAACCGGGCATTCGAGAATCCACTCTTGGCGCGCGCGTGGAATCCCTTGACTGCGGGCGGGCGGGCCGCGCTCGATGCAGTGATAACCCGCCAGGCGGAGATCATCGCCTATATCGACGACTACAAGCTTCTGATGATCGCGACGCTTGCGGTAATTCCGCTGCTCATGGTGTTCAAACGGTTGCCGCGCGGCGGTGCGGCCACGCCGGTTGTGGTCGATTAGCAGCACGCCCAGTTTCAATGCCGCGTTGGCGGGACTTCACGCCTGCATGATGAGCCAATCAAATCTGACGTCGGTCTACAATCGTGGCCAGCAATCGATAAAAAAGGCGGCCAATGCGGGGCCGCCTTTGTTGTTTCGTCGAGCGAATTTTGCAGGCGAAGATTTATTCCGCCGCGCCGCCAGCCGCCGTTTCCCGGGGTTGGTCGGCTTCCGCCTTCTGCTTCGCCTCGAGGTCTTCACCAGTCTCCTGATCGACGACCTTCATCGACAGTCTGACCTTGCCGCGATCGTCAAAGCCAAGAAGTTTTACTTTGACCTTGTCGCCTTCCTTGACCACATCGCTGGTCTTCTGCACCCGGCGCTGCGCCAGCTGGCTGATATGCACCAGCCCGTCCTTGGCGCCGAAGAAGTTCACGAACGCGCCGAAGTCCATCACCTTGACGACGGTGCCTTCGTAGATGTGGCCGAGCTCCGGCTCGGACGCGATCGACTTGATCCAGTTGATCGCCGCCTTGATGGACTCGCCGTCGGCGGACGCGACCTTCACCGAACCGTCGTCCTCGATGTTGATCTTGGCGCCGGTCTTCTCGACGATCTCACGGATAACCTTGCCGCCGGTGCCGATGACTTCGCGGATCTTGTCGGTCGGGATCTTGAACGTCTCGATGCGCGGCGCGTGCTGCCCGAGTTCCGCGCGGGCGGTGTTCAGCGCCTTGGCCATTTCTCCGAGGATATGCAAACGCCCATCCTTGGCCTGAGCCAACGCGACCCTCATGATCTCCTCGGTGATGCCGGCGATCTTGATATCCATTTGCAACGAGGTGATGCCGCCATCGGTGCCGGCCACCTTGAAGTCCATGTCGCCGAGATGATCCTCGTCACCGAGGATGTCGGAGAGTACGGCAAAGCGCTCATTCTCCTTGATGAGGCCCATCGCAATGCCCGCGGTCGGCCGCTTGAGCGGCACGCCGGCATCCATCAGCGCTAGTGAAGAACCGCACACCGTCGCCATCGAAGACGAACCATTCGAACTCGGTGATCTCGGAGACGAGACGGATGGTGTAGGGGAACTCATCCTTGGACGGCAGCATCGGATGGATCGCTCGCCAGGCCAGCTTGCCATGCCCGATTTCGCGGCGGCCCGGCGCACCGATGCGGCCGGTTTCGCCCACCGAGAAGGGCGGGAAGTTGTAGTGCAGAAGGAATGTTTCTTTGTAAGTGCCCTGCAGGGCATCGATGAATTGTTCGTCTTCGGCAGTGCCCAAGGTGGCGACCACCAAAGCCTGCGTCTCACCGCGCGTGAACAGCGCCGAACCGTGGGTTCGCGGCAGTACGCCGACTTCCGACACGATCTGCCGCACCGTTTTCACGTCGCGGCCGTCGATGCGCTTGCCGGTATCGAGGATGTTCCAGCGAACGATCTTGGCTTCGAGTTCCTTGAACACGCCGGCAACCGCCAGCTTGTCGTGCTTCGGTTCGGCGCCTTCGGGGAAGAAGTGCTCCATCACCTTCTTCTTGACCGCCGCGACTGCATCCTGACGATCCTGCTTGCGCACGATGGAATAGGCCGCACGCAGGTCCTGCTCGGCGATGCCGAGAATCTCCTTTTCGATGGCCGCGTTGTCGGCAACGACCAGCTCGCGAGGTTCTTTCGCGGCCTTCTCGGCGAGCTTGATGATCGCCTCGATCACCGGCTGGAAGTGCCGATGGCCGAACATCACGGCACCGAGCATGATGTCCTCGGACAGCTCTTTTGCTTCCAACTCCACCATCATCACGGCGTCTTGCGTGCCGGCGACAACGAGATCGAGCTGGCTCTCGGTCATCTCGTCGATTTGCGGGTTGAGCACATATTCGTTGTTGATGAAGCCGACGCGCGCAGCGCCGATCGGCCCCATAAAAGGAGCGCCTGACAAGGTGAGGGCAGCAGACGAGGCTACCATCGCCACGATGTCCGGATCGTTCTCCTGATCATGCGAGAGCACGGTGACGGTCACCTGCGTGTCGCAGCGCCAGCCTTCGGCGAACAGCGGACGGATCGGGCGGTCGATCAGACGCGAGGTCAGCGTATCCTTTTCGGTCGGCCCGCGCTCGCGCTTGAAATAGCCGCCGGGTATCCGGCCTGCCGCGTAGTATTTTTCGGTGTAGTTGACCGTGAGCGGAAGGAAATCGATTCCTTCCTTCGGTTGCTTGGCTGACACAACGGCGGCAAGCACGGTGGTCTCGCCGTAGGTGGCGAGGACGGCGCCATCGGCCTGACGCGCGATCTTACCGGTCTCTAGCGTGAGTGTGCGGCCACCCCAGTCAAGTTGTACACGATGAATGTTGAACATTTCGATTGTCTCTCATGGTTTTCGCGGTGGCGCGAAAGCCATGAGCAAGACGGCGAGAGGCTGTCGTTCGCAACGGGATTGCGAATCCAAACAGCATCCGGCGATCCTGCCATGGCCATCGGCCTTACCGTGATATTGACGGGCTTCGTCCCGTCGCTCTAATCGGCAGCTTTGCTGCCTTACAAACGGCGGATGCATTTTGCAGTCCGCCACGGCGCGCGCGGGATGTCCCGCACGCGAATTCGTCAACGGCGGATACCTAATCTCTCAATCAAGTCTTTGTAACGCCCCTCGTTGGTGCGCCGCAGATAGTCGAGAATCTGACGCCGCTGCGACACGAGCTTAAGCAGCCCGCGCCGGGAGTGGTTGTCCTTGATGTGAGTCTTGAAGTGATCGGTCAGGTTATTGATCCGCTCCGACAGCAGCGCTACCTGCACTTCGGGCGATCCGGTATCGCCGGATTTAACGGCATACGTAGTAATAACCTCCGCCTTACGCGCGGTCGTAATCGACATCGTCACCAACCTTTTTGTCTATCAGCGCGACCAGTCACGCCGTTTAAATTGAACACGCGTTTGGGGACGATCTCGCCGCGGTCGACCTCGGCAATGGCTACGAGCTGACCGCCCGCAACGACCTGAACCGTGCCGCAGATAATAGCGGCGTCCCTTCCACGCATCAAAACGGCTTGGCCCCTTTGAAGCCTTGCCGCATCTGCCGGGCTTACGGCCAGCGCCGGGATGTCGTCCAGCGCGGTCTCGACCGGCAGTAGCATGTCGGCGAAGTTTCCCTCACCGGCGGCCGCTCTATGGCATAAAGATTCGAGCTGTTCCAGCGAAATCATGTTGTTTTCGGCGAACGGGCTGACCCGGCTCCTGCGCAACGCGCAAACATGACCGAGCACGCCCAATGTCCGGCCAAGATCCCGCGCAATCGCCCGTACGTAGGTTCCTTTGCCGCATTCTGCGGCGAACACCGCATGATCCGCGTCCGGCATATCGAGCAGTTCAAGCCGGTGGATGGTTACCGCGCGCGGTGCGATTTCGATCACTTCCCCTTCGCGGGCGAGATCGTAGGCGCGCTCGCCGTCGATCTTTATGGCCGAAAAGCGTGGTGGAACCTGCTCGATGGTGCCGACAAAGCGCGGTAGCAGCGCTTCGATGGCTGCCCTGTCGGGACGACTGTCGCTGGTGCTGGCGATCCGGCCTTCAGCATCGTCGGTGTCGCGCTCCTCGCCCCAGCGCACCGTAAAGAGATATGCTTTGCGGCCGTCGACCACGAACGGGACGGTCTTGGTCGCTTCACCGAGCGCGATCGGCAGACATCCCGACGCAAGCGGGTCAAGCGTTCCCGCGTGACCAACGCGCTTGGCCGTGAACAGACGCTTGATGACGGCGACCGCGTGCGTCGACGTCATGCCGACCGGTTTGTCGAGTACGATCCATCCGTGCACATCGCGCTTTAGTCGTGTTTTGTTCGACTTCTTTTCGTCGATTAACAAATCGGCCTTCACCGTGAGCGCGATCTCCGCGGTACCGTCGCTGTCATGTCCGTCGATCGATCGAACAATGTTGATGACCGCCATTAATCGTCCTTTTCCCCGCCCAGATCCGGGCCTTTCGGGGTTTGGTCTTGTAAAGCTTGGTCGTGCGAATGGTCGCCGTGCAAGTCGCGCTGGACTGCCGGTGTCTGCAACAGCTTCCCGATCCGCTCTGCTTCGCCAAATCGTTCGTCGATACGAAAACGGATTTCCGGCGCAAATTTGAGGTTAACGCGCCGGGAAATTTCGCCGCGTACATAGCGTTTATTGTTGTCCAGCGCCGCGAGCACGTCCTCTTCGCCGCGACCGCCGAGCGGCGTGACGTAGATCGTGGCGAGCCGTAAATCCGGGCTCATGCGTACCTCGGGCACTGTGATCATATGGGTTTCAATAACCGGATCATGGATGTCGCCGCGCACAAGCATTTCGGCAAGCGCGTGACGAATGAGTTCGCCGACGCGCAACTGGCGCGCTGAGCCGCCTGCGGACTGATCACGATGGTGGTGACGTTGACGTGCCATTGCCTTCGGTTAGTCTATTTCTTGTTCGTCATGACCGGCCTGTACCGGTCATTCAGATTTTCATTGCAGATTTTTATTGTCGATTTCCGCCAAAGGCGTGGATGGCCGGCTTAAAGCCGGCCAAGATGGTTGCAGACGGTCACAGCGTCCGCTGCACGCTTTCCACCCGGTAGCATTCAATGACGTCGCCTACCTTCATGTCGTGGTAGTTCTCGAAAGCCATGCCGCATTCCTGACCGGCAACGACTTCGCGTGCGTCATCCTTGAAGCGCTTGAGCTGGGACAACTTGCCTTGATGAACAACGACGCTGTCGCGAATGAGCCTGACGTGGGCGCCGCGCTCGACGACGCCGTCGGTGACACGGCAACCGGCAACATTGCCGACCTTTGACACCTTGAAGACTTCCAGAATAGTGGCGTTGCCGAGCATGGTCTCGCGCAACGTCGGCGCCAGCAATCCCGACATCGCTTTCTTCACGTCATCGACGAGATCGTAGATGATGTTGTAGTAGCGAATCTCTATGCCGGCCTGCTCGGCAGCTTCGCGGGCTTCTTTGTGAGCGCGAACATTGAAGCCGATCACTGCCGCGCCCGAAGCGCCCGCCAGCGTAACGTCGGATTCGGTGATGCCGCCGGCGCCTGAGTAGATCACGCGAGCCGCAACCTCATCGGTCGAAAGCTTTTCCAGTGCGCCGACGATAGCTTCGATCGAGCCTTGAACGTCGCCTTTGATGACCAGCGGAAATTCCTTTCGGCCGGACGTCTTGAGCTGACTCATCATCTGCTCAAGCGAGCCGCGCATGCCGGTCTGCCGCGCGGCGGTGATGTCGCGCCGTTGCCGCGCGCGGTAATCGGCGATCTCGCGCGCGCGCGCCTCGGTCGCGACTGCGGCCAGCCGGTCGCTTGCTTCGGGCGTGCCGTTGAAGCCGAGCACTTCGACCGGCATGGAAGGTCCGGCAGCGACGACGGAGTGGCCGGTATCCGAGACGAGTGCGCGCACGCGGCCCCATTCGGAGCCGGCCACGACGATATCGCCGGGCCGAAGCGTTCCGCGCTGCACGAGAACAGTTGCGACGGGACCGCGGCCGCGATCAAGGCGCGCCTCAATCACCGTGCCTTCGGCGGCACGGTTCGGATTAGCCTTCAGGTCGAGCACTTCGGACTGCAGCGCAATCACGTCGAGCAACTTATCGAGATTGCGTTTCTCTTTTGCGGACACCTCGACTTCGAGAACGTCGCCGCCGAGTGACTCAACCTGGATCTCATGCTGCAGCAATTCTGTGCGCACGCGCTCCGGCTTGGCGTCGGGCTTGTCGATCTTGTTGATAGCAACGATGATCGGGACTTTCGCCGCCTTGGCGTGTTGGATCGCTTCCACAGTCTGCGGCATCACGCCATCGTCGGCGGCGACCACGAGCACGACAATGTCCGTGATCTTGGCGCCGCGTGCGCGCATCGCGGTAAACGCCGCGTGACCGGGCGTATCGATGAAGGTAATTCGGCCGCCCGACGGCGCGGTCACCTGATAAGCGCCGATATGCTGGGTGATGCCGCCAGCCTCGTCGGCCGCCACGTCGGTCGAGCGAATGGCGTCGAGCAACGACGTCTTGCCGTGATCGACGTGGCCCATGATGGTGACGACAGGTGCGCGCGGCAGCAGGTTGGCCGGATCGTCCGGGGCATCGAACATGCCTTCTTCGACGTCGGACTCGGCGACGCGACGCACGGTATGGCCGAGTTCTTCGGCGATGAGTTGGGCGGTGTCGGCGTCGATCGTATCGGTGATCTTCGCCATGTGGCCCTGCTGCATCAGGATGCGGATCACATCGACCGCGCGTTCGGCCATGCGATTGGCCAGTTCCTGAATGGTGATGGTCTCCGGGACCGTCACTTCACGGGCGATCTTTTCTTTCGGCTCATTGTCGCGATGGCCGGTGATGCGCTGGACGCGGCGGCGGAATGAAGCCACCGAGCGTTCGCGCACTTCGTCGGCGGAAAGCGCGGTTACGACAGTCAACCGGCCGCGGCGTTTTTCGGCGCCGACACGCGGTGTCTTGGGCGGGGGCGCCGGACGTGCCGGCGCGCCGCCGGGGCCACGGCGGGCGGTACGCGGAGCTTCCTCTTCGTCAGCTTCGAGGACCGGGCGCCCAGCGCCAGGCTTTGCCGTTACCGTCTCGGCGCCGAAGCGCTTCTTGGCAACCTCGTCGGCCTTTCGCTTGGTTTCTTCGTCGTGCTTGCGGCGCTCTTCTTCATCACGTTTGCGCGCCTCCGCCTTGGCACGGTCAGACTTGTCGGCCTCTTCGCGGCCTTGCCGAATGCGCGCTTCTTCCTCGGCGATCTTGCGCTCTTCGGCTTCGCGCAGGCGCGCGTCGGCAAGCGCATGAGCCCGCGCGCTTCGCTCCTCTTCCGTGAGCGTGCGCAGCACGACCCCAGACGGTTTTAGAGCCGCGCCGGGAGAGGCAGACGGTGCGGGAGCTACCGGCGCCTTGGCGGTCGTGACAGTGCGCTTTGGTGCCGCGACGCGCTCGACGGGAGCTACAGGTTCCGGCCTGGCCTCCCCGGGACCGCCGGTGCGCCGCTTTACCTTCTCGACCACGACCGATTTGCTGCGGCCATGGCTGAAGCTCTGGCGCACGACGCCCTGCTCGACCCCGCCACGTTTCAGGGTCAGCGTCTTGGTCGACGTCACGCTCAGCTTTTCGCCGCTATTTTTGGTCGTCTCGGTCATTACGCATCATGTCCTTGGCCGACTTCAAGGTCGGCAAGGCCTTCCGGCCTATTGTTCTGATCACCGGTCCGAAACCGTTCGAGGCGCCGACAACGCGCCAAAATGGTTTCGCTTCCTGGGCCGGCGAGTAGGGCTGCATGTATCACATTTGGGCGGTTCAATGCCAAATCCAATTGCGCCGAGGTTAGGAATCCGATCACGACCGGTGGCTGACCCGATTGCCGGCGGCATACCGCGTCGAGCTTGCGGGTTCCTTCAGACGAGGCCTCGGCGGCATGCAACAAGGCGACAACGTCCCCGGCTTCCAAGGCCTTCTCGGCTTTGACATACCCGGCTGCGACCAGGCCGGCCTTTCCGGCCACCGCCAAGGCGTCAAGGACCGCGCTTTCGAGGAGCCGCTCAGTGCGGGCGACAAAGTCTAAGGGGAGGCGGACCTCCCGTTTGTAGCCGCGGGCAAAAGCTTTGCGTTTGATCGCTTCACTTAGCGCATCCCGTGTGCCGGTAATCCAGATCCCACGGCCGGGAAGTTTGCCTTTAACGTCGGCAACGGCCTCGCCCTCTGGCCCGACGACGAAACGGATCAGCTCCGACACCGGACGCACCGCACGGGTAGCTGCGCACATGCGTTCGCGTTCCCGAGCCCGCGGTCCGCCGTCGAGCTCTGACGTTCGTTCATTATGTTGCGCTTCGGCGATCATCCGTCTTTGGAGCTCCTATGCCTGCACCTCGGGAACCGGAGCTTCCTCAACGGGAGGCGGAGCGAGATCGGCCTCGCTGACCCAGCCGGCCTTCAGCCGGGCCTGCATCACCATAGCCTCGGCTTCCTCCCGGGAAATATCGATGCCATCGAGAATGCCGGCCTCGCGCACGCTCTCGCCATCCTTGCGCTCGGTCCAGCCGACAAGGTCATCGGTCGCACAGCCGGCAAGATCTTCGATCGTCTTGATGCCATTCTCGCCGAAGTTGACCAGCATGGCCGTAGTGACGCCCGGCACCTCTTTCAGAGCATCCTCAACGCCAAGCTCCTTACGCTTGGCGTCAAGCTCGCCCTCGATCTTGGCAAGATAGTCACGCGCGCGGGTTTGCAATTCGCCGGCGGTGTCGTCGTCAAACCCTTCGATGCCGGCGATCTCTTTCGCGTCCACCATTGCCAGCTCCTCGACCGAACCGAAGCCTTCCGAGGCCAGCAATTGTCCAATCACCTCGTCGACATTGAGTGAATCGATGAACATGCGGGTTCGGTTTTCAAATTCAGCCTGACGGCGTTCTGATTCTTCCTGCTCAGTAAGGATATCGATGTCCCAGCCGGTGAGCTGCGAAGCCAGCCGCACGTTTTGACCTCGCCGGCCAATGGCGAGCGAAAGCTGCTGATCGGGGACGACGACCTCGATGCGCTCGCGTTCCTCGTCGAGCACGACTTTGGCGACTTCGGCGGGAGCGAGCGCGTTGACGACAAACGTCGCGATATCCTGCGACCACGGAATGATGTCGATCTTCTCGCCCTGAAGCTCATTGACCACCGCTTGCACGCGCGAGCCGCGCATGCCGACGCAGGCGCCGACCGGGTCAACCGATGAATCCCGTGAGACCACCGCGATCTTGGCGCGAGAGCCGGGATCGCGCGCGACCGCTTTTACTTCGACGATGCCGTCGTAGATTTCCGGCACTTCCTGCGCGAACAGCTTCGACATGAATTGTGGGTGAGTGCGGGACAGGAAGATTTGCGGCCCGCGCTGCTCGCGGCGCACATCATAAATGTAGGCACGGATGCGATCGCCATTGCGGAACACTTCACGCGGCAGCATTTCGTCACGCCGCACGATCGCTTCGCCGCGGCCGAGATCGACCACCACGTTGCCATACTCGACACGCTTGACGATGCCGTTGACGATGTCGCCGATCCTGTCCTTGTACTCGTCGTACTGACGATCCCGCTCGGCCTCGCGCACTTTCTGCACGATCACCTGCTTGGCCGATTGGGCGGCGATGCGTCCATATTCGAGCGGCGGCAGCTTGTCGGCGATGGTGTCGCCAACCTGAGCGGCCGGATGGTGCCGGCGGGCCTCCTCGATCGTGATCTGAAATGCCGGATTCTCGACCGCGTCGACGACCAGCATATGGCGCGACAGATGAAGCTCACCGCTCTTCGGGTCGATCTCCGCGCGGACCTCGGTTTCGCTGCCGTACCGCGAACGGGCGGCTTTGGCGATCGCCTCCTCCATGGCGCCGAGCACGATCTTGCGATCGATCGCCTTTTCCCGCGCAACCGCGTCTGCGATCTGCAGCAGCTCGAGTTTATTGGCGCTGATCGTCGCCATCGTTCAATCTCCCTTGCGTTGGGTTACGCGCCGACTTCGATCGGGCGTGAGGTGTTTCCGCTGTTTCCTTGCCGCCGCGTTTCTGTCGCCGCAGCGCTTCGGAAATGAGTGCATCGGTGAGAACTAGCCTTGCTTCCATAATGTCGTCGATCGGCAGCAGTACATCGCCCAGCCCGTCACAGCGAACATGGACGCATTCGCCCTCGCTGCCGAGGAGTTCGCCGCGGAAGCGCTTACGCCCGTCGACGGCGCCATTCATCTCGACCTGGGCGATGTGGCCGGCATAGCGGTCAAAATCAGAACGCCGCACCAGCGGCCGGTCGATGCCTGGCGACGAAAGTTCCAGACGATAGGGACCTTCAACTGGATCGGCGGCGTCAAATACCGGCGACAAGGCGCGCGATGCCGCCTCGCAGTCTTCGATCGCCATCGAGCCGTCCGGCCGCTCCGCCATGATCTGGACCGTGCAGCCGGCAAAACCCGAGATGCGCACCCGCACCAGCCGGTAGCCAAGTTCGGCAAGCACCGGTCCTGCGATCGCAGCGACGCGCGCCGCACGTCCCGGCTCAATGATGATCCGCGGCTCCTCGGCAAAATCTGTCGGCCTGTTTTCCATGCCGTATGCGACCACTATTCCTCAGTCTTACGCCCGCCAACGGACCTCTGGGTTCAGGTAATAAAAAAGAGCGGGTCCCGGGCGGGGCCCACTCTCAAAACCGTTCGGATCAACCGACCGCTATGAGGTATCCATGACGGATGGCGCAAATATAGCGTTTCCAGCTGTTCTTGCAAGTGCCCCTTCAGGGATCGGTAATCAGTGTTCAGTAATCAAATACGTAATAAAACTGATAATTATCAATTTCTGAAGATTGATACGTGAATGGATGCCGCCCTTTCGCTCATTCCCGAACTCGAAGATGTGGTTCAGCACGGCTCCCGCGAAAAGCGGACCGCGGCACTGCAACGCATCACAGCCCTTTTTGTCAACGGCGCCGGCGGTTACAAAGACGAGCACGTCGATGTCTTTGGCGAAGTGTTCGGGTTGCTGATCGAGGAGATTGAGAACAAGGCTCGCGCCGAACTCTCGCACCGTCTCGCTCAGGTCGGCAACGCACCGGTGAAAGTGCTGCGGCGCCTGGCCAAGGACGACGATATCGCCGTCGCCGGGCCGGTGCTGAAACTTGCACCGCGTCTGGCGGAATCCGATCTCGTCGACGTCGCCGAAACCAAAAGTCAGGCGCACCTGCACGCGATCTCGGGGCGCGGTGCGCTGGGCGAGGCGGTGACCGACGTCCTGGTGCGCCGCGGCAATCGCGATGTTGCGCGCCGGGTCGCCGACAATCGTAGCGCGCGTATTTCCCAGCAAGGCTTTCACCGTCTCGTCGAGCGCGCCGAGGAGGACGGCATCCTGGCCGAGAAGGTGGGGCTACGGCCTGATATTCCCGCGCCGTTGTTCCGCGATTTGCTGAGCAAAGCGACCGCGGTCGTCCGCAAGCGGCTGATCGCCTCCGCGACGCCGGAGCTGAGAGCGGCGATCATCGATATTTTGGCCAAGGTCTCGACCGAGGTCGGTGCTCGTGTCGGCCCGCGCGATTATCGCGCGGCGCAGCGTACGATATTGAGTCTCGACAAGGCGAAGCGACTGGACGAGCCAACGCTTGCCGCATTTTGCGCCGCGAAAAAATACGAAGAGACAGTCGCTGCGCTCGCCGCGCTTGCCAAAGTGCCGATCAAGATTGTCGACCGGCTGATGAGCGGCGATCGGCCCGACCCGGTCCTGATCCTGTGCAAAGCCGCCAACCTCAAATGGGCGACAGTGAAGGCAATCATTCTGGCGCGTCCCGACACTGGAGGCACATCCTCTCAGGGGCTGGATGCGGCCTTTGCAAACTATGGACAGCTTTCGGCTTCAACCGCGCATCGCGTCGTCCGCTTTTGGCAGGTGCGGCAGGGCGAATAATCTTGCGGCTGCATTCAGCGGCGGCGGAAGATCAGAAAGCATGGCGCGCGCTCTTCACGCGCCGCTTTGGTGTGGTAGCGGGTGCCGATGAAATCCGGCCAGGCCCTTCGCCAATCATCGGCGCGTTGCGCGGTCCATTCGAAATCGGAAGATCGCAGGAAACGCTGCAGCGTCCATGACGTGTAGTCGCTGATGTCGGTGACAAAGCGAAAATCGCCGCCGCTTCGCAAAATGCGGGCAAATTGCTTGATCGCAGCGTCCTGAACAAAGCGGCGCTTCCAGTGACGGCGCTTGGGCCAAGGATCGGGGTGGATCAACTCGATGCGCGCCAAGGACGCCTCAGGAAGCCACGCGAGCAGGCTTGTGGCGTCATCGAAATGCAGGCGGATGTTCTGCAGATCGGCTGCTTCGATCGCCGCCAGCGCCTTGGCCATGCCGTTGACGAACGGTTCGACCCCGATGAATCCGGTCAGCGGCCGTGCTTTGGCCTGGAGGAGCATATTCTCGCCGCCGCCGAAGCCGATTTCGAGCTGAACCTCGCTCACGGGCACTGAAAAAATAGCCGGCAGAGCGACCGGAGCAGGGCGGGAGAGATCCATTGCGAGACGCGGCAGCAACGTGTCGATGAGCTGTGCCTGCCGTGGGCGCAGCTTATGTCCCTTGCGGCGTCCGAAGAACGCGCGTGCGCTATATAGTTCAGGATTCATCAGCCGTTGCGGCCACATTTGTTGCGGCCGTCCACGTCTTCCGCATCGATCATAGCAAAAACGTCAATGGCCGGCACGAGGCCGGCCATCACGGAAATAGGCGCCGACGATCTTTGTTTAGCGCAAGCTGCGCTTGAGGGCGTCGGCGAGGTCAGTCCGCTCCCAGGAGAAGCCGCCGTCCTTCTCCGGCGCACGGCCGAAATGGCCGTACGCGGAGGTGCGGCGATAGATCGGCCGATTGAGCTTGAGCGCGCGGCGAATGTTGGTCGGGCGCAGTGGAAACAACTCGGGCAGGAGCTTCTGCAGCTTCGCCTCGTCGACCTTGCCGGTGCCGTGCGTGTCGACGTAGACCGACATCGGATCGGCCACACCGATCGCATAGGCAATCTGGATGGTGCAGCTGTCTGCCAGCCCGGCAGCGACCACGTTCTTTGCTAAATAACGCGCAGCATACGCCGCCGAACGATCGACTTTGGTCGGATCCTTGCCGGAGAAAGCGCCGCCGCCATGCGGCGCGTAGCCGCCATAGGTGTCGACGATGATCTTGCGGCCCGTGAGGCCGCAATCGCCATCCGGTCCGCCGACGACGAAATTGCCGGTTGGGTTGACCAGGAAATCGCTCGGCTTCTTCGGCATCCAGCCTTCCGGCAGCGCCGATTTAACGGAATCTGCGATCATGTCTTTGACCATGCCCGGCGTGTATTTCTTGCCGTTGCGGGTCTGCGCGTTGTGCTGGGTCGAGACCACGACCTTGGTGGCGCCGACCGGGTGGCCGTCCACGTAGCGCACCGTCACCTGGCTCTTGGCGTCCGGCTGAAGATCAAACAGCGCGCCGGAGCGGCGCTTTTCGGAAAGCACTTTCAGAATCTTGTGCGCAAAATAGATCGGCGCCGGCATGAACGAGCCCTTTTCATAGACCTCGCTCTCCGTGCAGGCGTAGCCGAACATCATGCCCTGATCGCCGGCGCCTTCTTCGTCGCCGCCCTTTTTCTTTTTGGCGTCGACCCCCATCGCGATATCCGGCGACTGGCCGTGCAACAACACTTCAACGTCGGCGCCGTAGAAGGAAAAACCATCCTGATCGTAGCCGATGTCCTTGACGACCTGGCGCGCGGTCTCGGCGATCAGTTCACGATTAACGACCGCTTTGTCGCCGTGCTTGTGGAACAGCGGCGACTGACCGCGCCCCTCGCCGGCGATGACAATCTTGTTGGTCGTGCAGAGCGTCTCGCAGCCAAGCCGGGTGTTGACTTTGCTCTCGTCGGCAATTCCGAGCTTGATGTCGTTTTCCAGGAATGCATCGAGAATGGCGTCGGAGATTTGGTCGCAAACCTTGTCTGGATGTCCTTCCGACACAGATTCGCTGGTAAACAGATAATTTGTACGTTGCACCGCGAGAACACTCCCCTCGTCAAGCCGCGCCCGATTGCGTCGGAGCTTGTTTGGAACGAGCGCTGGTGGGACCCAGCGCTGATCGATAGCACGGTTGTTGCAGCGTCGCTCCGCGCGGTCAAGATGTGGGCCAAACGTGGGCTAAAGTGGGAATCTTGCCGACGAAGCCGCCAGCCCTGCTCAGCGCTTTTCGCCGGCTGCGATCTGTTCAACAAGATCGACGATGCGGCGCCGCAGTTTGGAATTGCTGATGCGCGTGAACGCCTTGGTCAGCGCGAGACCATCCGAAGTCGCGAGAAAATCCGAGACATAAGCCGGCGAGGGCGCCTCGCCCATTCCGTCGTGACGACCCGAACCGGGAACGGCAGGCGCGCCTTCAAAGAAGAACGATACCGGCACCTGGACGATATGCGCAATTTGTTGGAGGCGGCTCGCGCCGATGCGGTTGGTACCTTTTTCGTATTTTTGCACTTGTTGAAAAGTAAGACCGAGCGCGTTGCCAAGTTTTTCCTGACTCATTCCGAGCATCATTCGGCGCATCCGCACACGGCTGCCGACGTGCTTGTCAATCGGGTTCGGTGCCTTTTTGGCAATCATCATTTCTAGTGGCTCTCCTGTCTTGGCCCTCTTTACCGGATTAGTTCCGGCTGTGAAATATCGGGGGTTGAATACTAGCCATGCGAATGATTGTGCTCCATTTCAACAGCCGCAGATAGAATTAACCTTAGTTAGGCGAGTATTATGGGATGAACCGCCCGGTCTAGTTGCAGTTACAATATTTAGTTGCAGGATATTGTAGCCCCATCGCGTAGGAACACGTCATATTAAATTCCTATGTGTCCGATAGGCGGACAGGCAGGTCATCCTGCAAACGTAACTATAGATCGCGATTTACTTGCGCTTTACCCGGCGAAATACTCGGATCGGGAGGTATTCGGCTGCAACCGGCGACGAATAACTGCAAGTAGCGCGATCGTCAGGATCATGGCCGCCGGGACGTCGCCGACGCGGGCGTAGACCGGGGAGCCGACCGGTCGCGGCAATCTTGTGGTCAGCAGACCTTCGGTGCCGAGTGGTAGCGAGTTAACAATTCTGCCGAGGGGATCAATCACCGCCGAGATTCCAGTATTCGCGGCGCGAACCATCGCCAGGCCCTGCTCAACAGCTCGAACACGTGCTTCCTGCAAGTGTTGATAAGGCCCGCTCGAAATACCAAACCAGCCGTCATTCGTGACGTTGACCATCCAGTCGGGGCGCGGGCCGTCAGGCATCAGTTGGTTGGGAAAAATAGCCTCGTAGCAAATAAGGGGGAGCGCTGGCGGCGCACCAGGAACTGAGATGGGCCGGCGCCGGTCTCCGGCGGAGAAACCACCGGGCAACTTGGTGAGCTGCCGCAGGCCAATCGCTTCCAGAAAGCGTTGGAAGGGCAGATATTCGCCGAACGGCACCAGATGGACTTTGTCGTAGATCGAAACAATCGAGCCATCGTGGTCGATCACATAGATTGAATTGTAGACGGTCGGATTAGCGGGATTGAGCGGTTCACCAAGCCGTACGGCGCCAGTAATCAGCAGGGTGCGCCCGCCCAGCAGCTGGGTGATTTGGGAAAGTGCATCGGGTTCGCGCGTGAGGAAAAACGGAAACGCCGATTCCGGCCAGATCAGGATTGTTGTATCGCGTGTATCGGTTTGTTGCACACCAGGCGCGCGCTCGGATAGAGCGATGTAACGATCTATGACTTTTTGCTTGGCGGAGTAATTGAACTTTACGTCCTGCTGGAGGTTCGGCTGCATGATGCGCAGCTCCACGCCGTCAACAAACCGCGTCGGCGTGCGTGCAAGCCGTATCGCACCGAAACCGCCTATGCCGACGAGGACAGCGATACTCAGGGCAAGCGGCAGCGACGGCCAACGGGTTTCCGCGCGATCGTCGACGAGTGTAGCCGGGCTCGCGCCGGCGACGACAGCGACGAAGGTGAGGCCCCAGATGCCGATCAGTGCGGCGCCTTGTGCGAGCACAAGCGGCGCGGTGAGGGCGTAGCCGAAGGCGTTCCATGGAAAGCCCGTCAGCAGGTGCCCGCGCAACCATTCGCTAGTGGTGAGTGCGACGCCCAAGGCGAGGATTCGCATCGCGCCGCGCGTCCACAATAAGCGCGCCAGCGCCGTGCCGAACGCAGTGAAAATCGCTAGCCCCGCCGGGAGGCCTAGCACCGCGATTGGCAACAACCAGCCGAAGGTCGGCGCATCGACCAGGAAGGCATAGCCGACCCAATACAGGCCGGCCAGAAAATAGCCGAAGCCGAACCACCAGCCCGTCGCCGCCGCACTTCTTAGACCGCGCCCGCGGCCAGTGCCGCTGCCGTCGATCAGCCAGACCAGCGTTGGGAATGTAACGAACAGGATCGGCCAAAAATTGAACGGCGCCATGGCGAGCGCCGACAGGGCACCGGCGGCGAACGCGATGAGCCAGCGCCGCCATCCCCAGGACAGTACGATTGCATGGATCGCACGCTCCAGTTTCACGGTGCGGGCGATGAGTTCGGATGTTGCCGCGTGGCCTCATCACGCGAGGCTGCCGGCTTTGAAACCGCCGGCTTCACCAATGCCGGCGCCGAGGCCGGGCGCCGGTCTTTGCTGCGATAAATTTTTACGCGCTTGACCCGGCGCGGATCGGCATCGAGCACTTCGGCTTCAAATGTATCGGGCCCGGGTACCAGTTCGCCGCGGACCGGAACGTGGCCTGCCCGCATCACCAGATATCCGCCTAGGGTATCGACGTCTTGCGCAGCCTCGCCGACGTCGAACTCGTCGCCGACGACCGCGCGCACGTCGTCGAGGCTGGCGCGGCCAATCGCAAGGAACGAGCCGTCATTCTGACGTATCACCGCGGGCAATTCGGCCTCGTCGTGCTCGTCGGCGATGTCGCCGACGATCAGCTCGACCAAGTCTTCGATCGAGACGAGGCCATCACTGCCGCCATATTCATCGATGATCAGCGCAAGATGAATGCGAGTCGCTTGCATTTTGGCGAGGAGATCGAGGGCCGGCATTGACGGCGGCGCGTAGAGCATTTCACGGACGATCTTGGTCGCAGCGAGCGGCATGGACAGATCGATCTTCGCGAGATCGAGATCGGCGGCCGGCGGTTTTTCCTCACTGGTGGCAGCGGGATTGATCACAGCGCGTGCCGACATGAAAGCAAGCAAATCGCGGATGTGAACCATGCCGCTCGGATCGTCGAGCGTATCGTTATAAACCACGAGCCGCGAGTGGCCGGCGCCGGCGAAAACCATGACGAGCTCGCCGATGGTGATGTCCTTTTGTACCGCAACGATATCGGCCCGCGGCACCATGACACTCTCGATCCGGCACTCGCGCAGACCGAGAATGTTTTTCAGCATTGTGGCTTCGGCGGGAGAGAAGCCAGAACTCCGGCTGCTCGGCCGTCAGAACGAGTTCAAGGTCGGCGCGGGTCGCTGCCGCCTTCCAGCCGAACAGAATGCGCATGACACGCGTGAGCCACCCATCGTGCAGCTCGCCGTGCTCAGGCACGACCATCGGCAGACCGCGATGCTCGGTCTCGTTGGTTTCGTTGCGAGTTGGGGTTTGGCTCATGATCGTTATAGCTAAGAGGTCGGACGCCGGATGGGACGTCAGACTTCAGGCCTTGCCGCCACGCCGGTACGGGTCAGGGATCGCAAGCCGCTGCAGAATGTCGCGCTCGAGGCGTTCCATGGCTTCTGCGTCTTTCTTCCGCTCGTGGTCAAAGCCCAACAGATGCAGAAATCCGTGCACCACAAGGTGGGCGACATGATGGGCAAATGGCTTGCCATCCGCGCGGGCTTCCGCGGCGATGGTTTCGTAGGCCAGGACCACGTCACCGATGAGCAGCGGGTCGCCGCCGGTGCGGCCGGTCGGGAACGACAATACATTCGTGGCCGCGTCCACGCCGCGCCAGTTGCGGTTGAGCAGGCGGATCGCCGAATCATCGGTCAGCACAATAGCAAGCTCCGCCCCCGGTGTTGACAGGGTGGCGGCGGCTTCGGCGATTGCCCGCCGGACGACGGGTTCGGCGTCGTCGCTGCCTTTCCACAGCTCGGATTCCACGAGCACATCGATCCGTGGCGCCGCCCGTGCTTTCCGCGCCGCTTGCGTCATTTAAGACCGCTCGCGCTTTGACGCCGCGGCCCGGTCATAGGCTTCGACAATCCGCGCCACGAGTTCATGCCGGATCACATCGGCGGCCGAGAACGTGACGTGCGCGATCCCTTCAACGCCTTCAAGGAGCCGCACCGCCTCGGCAAGGCCGGACGTTTGTCCCGACGGCAAATCAACCTGGCTCGGATCGCCGGTCACGACCATGCGGCTGTTTTCGCCCAATCTGGTCAGCAACATCTTCATCTGCATCGCGGTCGTGTTCTGCGCTTCGTCGAGAATGATCGCGGCGTTCGACAAGGTGCGGCCACGCATGAAGGCAAGCGGCGCGATTTCTATTTCGGTGCTCTGCATGGCGCGCTCGACGATGCGCGCGTCCATCAGGTCGTAAAGCGCGTCATAGATCGGGCGCAGATACGGATCGACTTTCTCGCGCATGTCGCCCGGCAAAAAGCCAAGCCGCTCGCCGGCCTCGACCGCCGGACGCGAAAGCACGATGCGATCGACCTCCTTGCGCTCGAACAATTGTACGGCGTGAGCGACTGCAAGCCAGGTCTTGCCGGTGCCGGCGGGGCCAGTGGAGAAGACCAGCGAATGCCGCTTGAGCGCACGCACATAGGCGTCTTGCGCTGGGGTGCGGGCGCGCACGCGGCGCTTGCGCAGATTGATTTCCTCGAAATTTTCGCGCGCCGTGGCGGGATCGAAGTCGAACAGCGAACCTTGGGACAGTGCAAGGCGAACCGCGCCGTCGACGTCGCCTTGCGCCACCTCATCGCCGCGCGCGAGGCGTTCGTAAAGAGTTTCAAGTACGCGCCGCGCCTGCTCACAGGCTTCGCGCGGGCCCTCCAGCGTCACCTGATTGCCGCGCGAAGTCGCAGCGACGCCGAGCCGGCGCTCAATCAGCGCGAGGTTTTGTCCGTATTGTCCAAACAGGGACGAGGCGAGGCGATTGTCATCAAAAGTAAGCGCGACCTGCGCGGTATTGTCCGGTGCGACGATGAGCGTTTCATCAGTCTTGGTTCGCATTCAGGCTCCTGCGGCAGCGAGCGCTGGCTCTCGCGCCAGCGCGCCAAACAGACTGTTAGTGGAGACTTCGGTGATCGTGACGGACGCGATCTCGCCAATCAGCGAACTTGGTGCTTCGACCTGGACCGGTTGCTGATAAGGCGAGCGGCCAACGATTTGGCCGGGATGACGGCCCGGCCGTTCAAACAGCAAGTCGAAGGTGCGGCCGACGCAGCCGCGATTGAAGGTCGCCTGCTGGCCGTCGATCGCGTGCTGCAACCGGTGCAGCCGCTGCGATTTCACCGCTTCGTTTACCTGACCGGTCATCTCGGCGCCGCGCGTTCCGGGCCGGGGTGAATACTTGAACGAAAATGCGCCGGAATAGCCGATCTCATCGATCAGCTTGAGCGTCGCCGCGAAATCGTCTTCCGTCTCGCCCGGAAAGCCGACGATGAAATCAGAGGTGAGCGCCATATCCGGCCGCGATTCGCGTAGCCGGGAGACTACGTCGAGATATTCTGCGCGCGTGTGACGGCGATTCATGGCGGCCAGAATGCGGTCGGAGCCGGATTGAACGGGCAGATGCAGGTGCGGCATCAGCGCCGGCAAGTCGCGATGCGCCGCGATCAGATCGTCGGCCATATCGAGGGGATGGCTGGTGGTGTAGCGCAACCGCTCAACGCCGCGGACGGCGGCGAGACGTTCCAGCAAAAGCGCCAGCGACCAGGGTCGGCCATCGGGCCCTGAGCCATGATAGGCATTGACGTTCTGTCCGATCAGCGTGACTTCCCGTACTCCGGAGTCCGCGAGGCGCTCGACTTCGGGGATGATCTTGTCCACCGGACGGGAGGTTTCGGCGCCACGCGTAAACGGGACGACGCAGAACGTACAGAATTTGTCGCAGCCTTCCTGCACGGTGACAAAGGCGGTCACTCCGCGGGCGCGCATCGCAGCGCGGGTCGGCGCAGCAAGATGATCGAACTTGTCGTCGGCCGGAAACTCGGTATCGACCGCGTGGCCCTCGCGCTCGGCGCGGGCGATCAGTGCGGGCAGGTGATGATAGTTCTGCGAACCAACCACAACGTCGACCGTCGGCGCCCGGCGCACGATTTCTTCACCCTCGGCCTGCGCGACGCAACCGGCGACGGCTATGAGCACGCGCCGGTCGTTGGCCGCTGCCTCTTCTTTCAGCCGGCGCATGCGGCCGAGTTCAGAATAGACCTTTTCCGAAGCTTTCTCGCGGATGTGGCAGGTGTTGAGGATGATGAGATCGGCGTCTTCCGCCGTCGCGGTTTCGACATAGCCTTCCGGCGCCAAGGTGTCCGTCATACGCTGGGAGTCGTAGACGTTCATCTGGCAGCCGAAGGATTTGACGAAGAGCTTGCGAGTACCTTTCATTCCGGTCGTTTTCGAAGCCTTTCTGCTTCACTCACATCATAGCTTGTTTGTGGCGGCGCGTCAGCCGAGGTCGCGGCGCAACACGAGCGCTGCCGCGTCACTGTCATAATAGCCTTGGCGTTGGCCGACCTCGTAAAATCCGGCTTGCCGGTAGAGCCGCGTAGCCGGCGTATTGTGCTTGTCGACCTCGAGAAACACGGTGCGGGCGCCAAGTCCGGCCAGCCGGCGCAGATGCAGATCCAACAGCGGTCGCGAGAAGCCGCGCCCACGCCACGCCTGTGCGATTGCGATCGACAGGATTTCTGCTTCGTCGCCGATCAGGCGGGACAGGATGAAACCGATCAGCGTCCGGCCAATCATGGTGCGATGGGCGAGAACGTTGCGGTCAGTCAGCATCCGGCGAAACTCGTCCTCGCCCCAGCCGCGCCGGAACGAGGCGGCATGCACGGCAGCAAGGGCGCCGGCGTCGTTCTTGACCACCTCCGAGATCACAGGCTCGGGTCGCATCAGCAGCCGCGCGACGAAGTTCATCATCGGCGCGGCAGTTGCGCCGCATATTGTGGCTGCGCGTCAGCGGCACGCAGATATTGCGGAGTTGGCGGCGATTGCCCTTCCGGCACGACCGCACCCATACGCGCGACCCAGGCGATATCGGGGGCGGGTTGGGCGTCGACAATAACCGGTCGAGCACCGCCATGCGTCAGTGCGTCGGCCACTTGTTGTGCTGCTGTGCCGACGATGCAGGCCGGTGCTTCGGCGGCTGCTGCCGCGGCATCGCGTAAGCTCGCCAGCCGCGGCGTGCTGAATGTGCGGCCGCCGGCGCTGAAGACCTGCAAATAAACGTGCGCGTGCCGCGCGTCGATGGCAGCGACGACTGGGTAGCTGTCATCAGTTGCCATGTGGGGAGCGGCAAAGACGGAAAGCGTCGAGAGGCCCACTGCCGGCTTACCGGCGGCCAACGCAATACCGCGCGCGGCGGCCAGGCCGACACGCAAGCCGGTAAAGCTGCCGGGTCCGGTGGTTACTGCGACGCGGTCGATGGCGGTGAACCCCGCGCCCGCTTGATCCATCACGCGTTTGACCAGCGGCATCAGGGCTTCGGCATGGCCGCGCGTCATCGGGAGACTCTCGCTCGCGACGATGCCGCCGTGCTCCGTATCGAACACGGCTGCGGAGCAAGCCGCCAGCGCCGTATCAATGGCAAGAAGGCGCATAGAAGCTTATGGCGCCGACGCGCTGCGGTTTTGCCGAGTCACAAGGCGCCAATCACATCGGCCGGACTTCAGTCACGTCAGGTACGAAATGACGCAGCAGATTCTGGATGCCATGCCGCAGGGTTGCGGTTGACGACGGGCAACCCGAGCACGCGCCCTTCATGTGGAGGTAGACGACGCCGTCCTTGAAGCCGCGGAAAGTAATGTCGCCGCCGTCGTTCGCCACTGCTGGCCGCACCCGCGTCTCGATCAGTTCCTTGATGGTGGCAACGGTCTCGGTGTCGGCCGCGTCGAAGAACTCGTCCGCGTCGCTCTCCTCGGCGTTGCCCTCGGCGAGCAACGACGCACCCGACATGAAGTGCTCCATGATCGCGCCGAGGATCATCGGCTTAAGCTGTTGCCATTCGCCGGCGTCTTTGGTGACGGCAATAAAGTCGGAGCCGTAGAACACTCCGCTGACGCCGCTGATGTCGAACAACCGCTCGGCCAGCGGCGATTTGGCCGCTTCATCGCGATCGCGCAAATCGATCGTTCCACTTTCCAGCACTGCTCGGCCGGGCAGGAATTTTAAGGTGGCCGGGTTCGGCGTCGCTTCGGTCTGGATGAACATGGCGTCCTCCGTCACTTCGCGCCGGCTGATGCCCTGGCGTCCGTGACTTGCTGAATCTCACTGTAATACGTGGCGAATTCTATTGGAAGTTCAAGTGGCATCGTCATTTCGGGGACGCCGTGAAGCTGCCGGCCCGGAATCCATCATCACAATCGTTAAGGTGGGCCGGGGCGTCTCACTTCGTGGCTATGGATTCCGGGCCCGAGCCGAGTGCGCGCCGGAAGGACGCTCAGGACAGCGCATCGATCTCTTCGTCGGTGAGGTGGCCGGGAACAATCGCGACCGGAATAGGAAAATCGCCCGCGGTCCGGCCGATTGTCGCGACCAGGGGGCCCGGCCCTTCCGAGCCTGTGCCTGCCGCAAGCACGAGAATGAAAATATCCTCGTCCTCGTCGATCACTTTGAGAATTTCCTCCGCCTTGTCGCCTTCGCGGATCACGGGTTCGGCGTCAATGCCGGCGATGGCCTTGGCGCGGGCCGCGTATTTGCCGAGCTCCGCGTCGGCTTCGCCTTGCGCCTCGGCGCGCATGATATCGGCGACGCCGAGCCATTGCTGGCTCTGATCGTGGTTTTCCAGCACCCGGAGCATGACGACATTGCCGCCAATGCGCGCCGCTCGCCGTACGGCGAAATAAATCGCGCGGTCGCACTCCTCGGTGTCGTCGACCACGACGAGAAGCTTCGGCTTGTGACCGGCTTCGTAGCTGCGGCGCCTGCGTGGCATCTAAATTGTCCCGGCAGGCGAAATGCTGCCACGGCGGCGCATGGTCCGACAAGCGGGCTTTCCCGTCACCTCGGCCGCATCCTTCGAGGCGCGCTTATGGCGCGCACCTCAGGATGACGGAATAAATCTACGATCGCACGAGGCCGACGATGTCCTTCACCGCCTTCATGGTCTCGCCGGCAATTTTCTGTGCGCGCGCCGAACCGTCAGCGAGGATGGCATCGATGGCGACCGGATCGCGCAACAACCGTTTCATCTCGGCGCCGATCGGGCCGAGCTTGGCGACGGACAGATCGACCAGCGCCGACTTGAACGTGGAGAACTGCGCGCCGCCGAATTGCGCCAGGACGCCGGCGCGCGAGGTGCCTTCGAGCGCGGCATAGATGCCGACCAGGTTGTCGGCTTCGGGCCGCGATTTGAGGCCCGCCTCCTCACTCGGCAGGGGCTCCGGATCGGTTTTGGCCTTGCGGATTTTCTGCGCGATGGCGTCGGCGTCGTCGGTGAGATTGATGCGTGAATAATCGGAGGGGTCCGACTTGGACATTTTCTTTGCGCCGTCGCGCAGCGACATGACGCGGGTCGCCTCTCCGGTGATCACCGGCTCCGGCAGCGGGAAGAACGCATCACCATAGCCGTGGTTGCTGATCGACTGGCCGAAGTCGTTGTTGAACTTCTGCGCAATGTCGCGCGACAGTTCGAGATGCTGTTTCTGGTCTTCGCCGACCGGCACGTGGGTCGCGCGATAAACCAGAATGTCGGCCGCCATCAGCGCCGGATAGGCATAGAGACCAACCGACGCGTTCTCGCGATCCTTGCCGGCCTTCTCCTTGAACTGCGTCATCCGATTGAGCCAGCCGAGGCGGGCGACGCAATTGAGCACCCAGGCAAGCTCGGCATGCTCGGCCACCTGGCTCTGATTGAAAATAATATGTTTTGCCGGATCGATGCCGGCAGCGATGAATGCCGCGGTGACCTCGCGGATAGCCCGGGGCAATTCCGCCGGGTCCTGCCACACCGTAATCGCGTGCAAATCGACGACGCAGTAAATGCAGTCGTAACGGTCCTGCAATTCGACGAAGCGCTTGATGGCGCCGAGATAATTGCCGAGATGCAGGTTGCCGGTCGGCTGCACGCCGGAAAAAACCCGTTCCTGAAACCCGATTTGTTTAGACATCATGGGCGATCTCCCACCTAAAAAGCGAACGCCACATCGCATGTCCTCGCCTTGCCCTGCAAGGGCTGACCGCTATAGTGCGCCTCCCGCGCAACGGTTTTTTCAAAAAGAGTCTTAGTATGGCATCCGCACGTTACGACGTTCTTGGCATCGGCAACGCGATCGTCGACGTCATCGCCCGCACTGAAGAAGATTTTCTGCTCAAGCAGGGCATGAACAAAGGCACCATGGCGCTGATCGACGCGCCGCGCGCCGAGGCGATCTACGACGCAATGGGTCCGGCCGTCGAGTCGTCGGGGGGCTCCGCGGCGAATACCATTGTCGGCGTCGCCGGTTTTGGTTCGCGCGCAGCCTTTATCGGCAAGGTCAAAGACGACGGTCTCGGCCGCGCCTTTGCCCACGATATTCGCGCCGCGGGCGTTGCCTTCACGACGCCGCCGGCCGCCGACGGTGCGCCGACCGCGCGCTGCTACATCCTGGTGACGCCGGACGGCGAGCGCACCATGAACACGTTTCTCGGTGCGGCGCAGAATCTGCATCCGGCCGACATCGATCCCGAGATGATCGGCGCCAGTTCGATCATTTATCTGGAAGGCTATTTGTGGGATCCGAAGAACGCCAAGGATGCGTTCGTCAAGGCGGCCGAGATTGCGCATCAGGCCGAGCGCACCGTGGCGCTCACCTTGTCGGATGCGTTCTGCGTCGACCGCTGGCGCGACGAGTTTTTGCATCTGATGCGCTCGCGCACGGTCGATCTGATTTTCGCCAATGAGGCGGAAGTGCGCAGCCTCTACCAAACATCGGATTTCGATACCGCGGTGGCTGCTTTGCGCCGCGACGTTGCGACCGCCGTGGTGACGCGCAGCGAAAAGGGTTGCGTCGTCATCAGTCCGGACGGGACCGAGGCGGTGCCGGCCTTTCCGATTGAGCGCGTGGTGGACACCACCGGCGCCGGTGACCTGTTTGCGGCCGGTTTTCTCTCCGGCCTTGCGCGCGGGGTTGACGATCGTACCTGCGGCCGGCTTGGCGCGTTGGCTGCAGCCGAAGTGATCCAGCATCTCGGCGCCCGGCCGGAGGCATCTCTCCGCGACCTCGCGTTCGAAAATGGCCTAGCCGACTAACCAACGGACTTTGGCCGAGCGTGCTTTTGGCCCAGGTAGGCTTTGCTAACGAATTGCTAACTAGAACGGGTCTACCGACGGATCGTCCGCAATTCCGGAGATCCGACGATGAACGACGCCCAAAACGGCAAACCGAGTGACGGAAAATCCGCCGGCAGCCAATTGCCGGTCGTTTGGTCGCCAAAGCTCGATGCCGGGGAGGGTACGGCGGAAGATATTCCTGAGGCCGGCGCCGAGAGCAGCGCGTCGTCATCCGCGGATGAGACGATGAAGGCGGAGGCGGGAAAGCCGGCCGCGGCGTCCGGCGCATCCGCGACCTCACGGCCACCGTCACGCTTCATGCTGCTGGCGGCGTCGGTTGCGATCGCCGCTGCAGTGGGCGCACTGTTCGGATCGCTGTCAGCTTCCGGGTTTGCCTATTTGATGTCCGGTAGCGCCTCAAAGGTTCACGTGTCGGATTCAAACACGCTGCAAGCCATGCAGGCGCTCAAAGTCGAGCTTGCCGAGTTTTCGGCGCTGAAAGCGAATCTCGACAGCGCAACCAAGAACGCCAACGGCCAGTTCGTCAAGCTCGCGGATCGGCTGGATCGCGTCGAACGCGCGGAAGCCGAGCCCGCGACCAAGCTTTCGCACATCGCGGACGCGGTCGATCGGCTGGAGAAGCGTGGCGTGGCAACTTCCGCCGCATTGTCCGCGCCCGAGACGACGGGCTCGATTGCATCGAGCGCGCCGATCATGTCTGCGGCGCCGGCGGCGAGTGAGGCGAAGGCGCCCGATCGCGTCCTGCAGGACTGGGTCGTGCAGGATGTCCGCGGCAATCGCGCGCTGGTTGCCAGCCGCTACGGCGGCATGTTTGCTGTTGCGGCAGGCGGCTTTCTGCCCGGTCTCGGCCGCGTCGAGACCATCAAACGCGAAGACGGCCGGTGGATCGTGGTCACCGGGCGCGGCCTGATCACGTCCGAGCGCTAATCCTCACGGGGCGTCATCACCGGGCTTGACCCGGTGATCCATCTTCTCAGCGAGAAAAAGTTGGATTGCCGGGTCGAGCCCGGCAATGACGAACCATTATGCGCGCGCCCGTAGTCGTCCGCCTCATTCCGTGCCAATTTGTTGGCTCCACTGCGCATGATCCGGAAAAGTGGAAGCCGGTTTTCCGATCAGATCATGCGCCGTTAAAATCGTCGTGCCGGGCCGCAGACAGGGGAGTTGGCCATTGAGCCTCTCGCGCATCGGCATTTTTGCTGCCATCTCGCGGCTCACTGTTATCGTGCTTGGCTGTCTTACGTTTAGCGGCATCGCATCGGCGCATTCGCCCGAGGGGCCGCCGTCTCCGCTCACCCAGCAGCCGCAGCCGGAAATGCAGGCGAATTGTCCCGGTCTCGTCGCGGGAAATCGGCCGCCGCTGATCCCCGCGGCGTTGCGGCTTGCGGCGCTGAACGCGGATCAGGTGCGGATCACGTTTATCGGCCACGCCACGTTCCTGATCGAGAGCCCGGAACGGGTGCGGATCGCGACCGACTACAACGACTATGTGCGCCCGCCGCTTGTGCCCGACATCGCCACCATGAATCACGCGCACGACACGCATTACACCGATCATCCCGACCCCGCGATCAAGCACGTCCTGCGCGGCTGGGGGCCGAGCCCGGAAGAGCCGGCGATCTGGGATCTGAAATATCGCGACGTGCGGGTGCGCAATGTGCCGACCAACATCCGCAACTGGAGCGGCGGCACCGAGCGCTACGGCAATTCGATCTTCATTTTCGAGATCGCCAATCTATGCATCGCCCATCTCGGCCATCTGCATCACACGCTGACCCAGCAGCAGCTCAACGAGATCGGCCGCATCGACGTAGTGATGGCGCCGGTCGACGGCAATTACACGCTCGACCTCGACGGCATGATGGAGGTGCTGACCGCACTTAAGCCGCAGCTCATCATCCCGATGCATTTTTTCGGCTGGTACACGCTGGACCGGTTTCTTGAGCGGGCGCAGCAGCAATGGCCGGTTGAAAGGGCGGAGGTGCCGTCGGTTGTAGTGTCGAAGACGACGCTGCCGGCGACCCCGAAAATTTTGGTGTTACCGGGATTTTGAATGCTTGCCATGAGGATGCGTCACCTTCCGGTCCTGCGCCGATCATCGTATACATACCCGCCCTCATCCTGAGGTGCTCGCGCGGAGCGCGAGCCTCGAAGGATGTCGGCCGAAGCGCCCGGGCCGTCGCCCTTCGAGGCTCGCTTCGCTCGCACCTCAGGGTGACGGAAGAGAAGTGCCGATGCTGAGCGCCGAACAAAACGATCTCATTACCCGTACCGGACCCAAAACCGCGGCGGGTACGCTGATGCGGCGCTACTGGCAGCCGGCCGCGCTGGTCGATGAATTGTCCGGCAATCGGCCGGTGAAGCCGGTGCGGCTTCTTGGCGAGGACCTCGTCGTCTTCAAGGACGACAAAGGGCGCTACGGGCTCATTGGCCGCCATTGTCCGCATCGCGGCACCGATCTCGCGTATGGACGGCTTGAAGACGGCGGCTTGCGTTGCGCGTTTCACGGCTGGCTGTTCGACGTAGATGGCAAGTGCCTGCAAACGCCGGCCGAGCCCGACGACAGCAATCTGTGCGCCAACCTGAAACAAAAATCCTATCCGGCGGTCGAGAAGAGCGGCATCATCTGGGCTTATCTCGGCGCCGGCGAGCCGCCGGCATTTCCGGATTTCGACTGCTTTATCGCGCCGTCGACTCACACCTTCGCCTTCAAGGGCATGATCGATTGCAACTGGCTGCAGTCGCTCGAAGTCGGCGTCGACCCGGTGCACACCTCGTTCCTGCACCGCTTCTTTGAGGATGAGGATCCCGACAAAGGCTACGGCAAGATGTTCCGGGATATTTCGAAAGACTCGGACATGCCGATGACAAAAATCATGCGCGAGTTTCCGCGGCCGCGGCTCGAGATCGAGCCGACCGATTACGGCTTCCGGCTGGCGACGCTGCGCGAGATCGGCGGCGACAAGGCGCATGTGCGCGTCACCAATCTGATCTTCCCCAACGCTTTCATCATCCCGATGAGCCGCGAGATGACGATCTCGCAATGGCACGTGCCGATCGACGACGCCAAGCATTATTGGTACGCGATCTTCACGTCGTTCGGCGCGCCGGTCGACAAGGACGAAATGCGCCGGCAGCGGCTGGAGCTCTACGAATTGCCCGACTACGTGCCGCGCCGGAACAAAGACAACGATTACGGCTTCGATCCGCACGAGCAGGAGCACACGACCTACACGGGGATGGGCACGGACATCAACGTGCACGATCAATGGGCGTGCGAGTCGATGGGCGCGATTCAGGACCGCACCGAGGAGCATCTGGGCACGTCGGACAAGGCGATCAGCGCCTATCGTCGTTTGCTGCGGCAGGCGTTGGAGCAATCCGGTAAAGGCGCAAAGCCAATGATGGTGTTGGACAAGGCCGAGGCGTCAAAGATCACCGGCCCGGCCTGCGTCGACGGCATCGGCCCGGCTGCCGATTGGCAGGGCTATTGGCAAGGCACCAACAAGCACCGGCAGGAAACCAAAAGCTGGAACTAGCGCTCACCGCTCGCATTCCAGATGGCTCCTCGCAAACGAACTGCCGCGAGTTTTGTCGAGCGTCACGGCCTCTGGTCCGACGAACAAGCGCGCCAGGCGAAAGCGGTCGCGCAACAGATCAAGCGCAATAACCTCGAACTGATCCGCTTCTCGTTTGCCGACCAGCACGGCGTGCTGCGCGGCAAGACCTTGGTGGCCGAGGACGCGCTTGGCGCAATGACCAGCGGCGTCACCATGACGACAACGCTGCTTGCCAAAGACACCGCGCACAAGACCGTGTTTCCGGTGTTCACCGCCGGCGGCGGTTTCGACATGGCGGAGATGCAGGGTGGTGGCGATTTTGTCATGGTCCCGGACCCGGCGACGTTTCGGGTGCTGCCGTGGACGCAAAATAATGGGGCGTCGAGTACCGGCTGGTTTCTCTGCGACATCTTTTTCAATAATGGCAAACCGGTACCGTTCTCGACGCGGCAGATTTTACGCGACGCGCTGACGTCGCTCGGCTCGCGGGGTTTCGATTTCGTCGCCGGGCTCGAAGTCGAATTTCATCTCTTCAAGCTGGAGAATCCGCGGCTCGCGCCAGAGGATGCGACGTGGCCGCCGCGGGCGCCTGACGTGTCGCTGCTCAATCAGGGCTATCAGTATTTGACCGAAACGCGGTTCGACCAGATGGATGCGGCGCTGGAGCCGATCCGGCGCGGGGTTGCGGCGCTCGGCATGCCGCTGCGCTCGCTGGAAATCGAGCTCGGGCCGAGCCAATGCGAATTCACGTTCCGCCCGCAAGCCGCACTTGCTGCTGCCGACACCATGATTTTATTCCGGGCGGCGACCAAACAGATTGCGCGGCGTCACGGTCTGCTTGCGAGTTTCATGTGCCGGCCGGGATTGCCCAATCTGTTTTCGAGCGGCTGGCATCTGCATCAATCGCTGATCGATCGCAAACGCGGCAGCAACGCTTTTGTCGGCAAAGGCGGCGGCGGATTATCCGACATCGGCCGGAATTTTCTCGGCGGTTTGCTGGCGCATGCCCGCGCCGCGGCCGCATTCACGACGCCGACCGTCAACGGCTATAAACGCTACCGGCCGTTCACGCTCGCGCCCGATCGCGCGATCTGGGCGCGCGACAATCGCGGGGTGATGGTGCGCGTGCTCGGCGAACCCGGCGATCCGGCGACGCGGCTGGAAAACCGGGTCGGCGAGCCCGCGGCCAATCCTTATCTCTATATCGCTTCGCAGATTTACGCCGGCTGTGACGGCATCGCGCAAAAAAGCGACCCTGGGCCCGGGGCCGATACGCCTTACGAAACCGACGCTCCGCCGCTGCCGAAGAATCTCGGCGAAGCGGTCGCAGCGCTCCGCGGCGACCTGGTGTTCCGCAACGGCTTCGGCGATGGCTTCGTCGACTATTACGCCCACATCAAAGAAGCCGAGTATGCCCGGTTCATGACCGAAGGCGGTAAAGAGGCCGACGTCACCGCCTGGGAGCAGAACGAGTACTTCGATTTGTTTTAGCTCAGAGGACCAATCAGTCCCACTGATTGCCGCATCGCGCCTATCCCGCTATACCCGCCGCGGGCGGAGTTATGACGCACGTGGCTGGCAATTCAGATATGCGATTGGTGATCGCCGGCGCCGGCGGTCGCATGGGACGCGCGCTCATCCATGCGATTGCGGCCACCAAAGGCGTGACGCTGACCGGAGCGGTCGAGGCCGCGGGCTCCGCGGCGATCGGGCGCGATGCCGGCGAACTCGCGGGCTTGGGCGCCAACGGCATCAAAGTGGTCAGCGACGCCGCGCCGCTCATCGAGTCGGCTGACGGCCTGATCGAATTTAGCGTTCCCGCCGCGACGCTAGCGCTCGCGGAACTGACGAGTGCGGCCGGCATCGCGCACATCATCGGCACCACCGGCCACTCGGCGGAGCAAGAGGCGGCGATTGCGAAAGCGGCAAGCCGCACGCCGATCGTCAAATCCGGCAATATGAGTCTCGGTGTCAATCTGCTGGCTGCGCTGGTCAAGCGCGTGGCGCAGACGCTCGGCGACGATTACGACATTGAAATCGTCGAGATGCACCACAACAAAAAAATCGACGCGCCCTCCGGCACGGCGTTGATGCTCGGTCGCGCGGCCGCCGCCGGCCGCGGCATCGATCTGCCGCAACATTCGGTGCGCGGCCGCGACGGCATCACCGGCGCGCGCAATCCCGGCGATATCGGCTTTGCCTCGTTGCGCGGCGGCACGGTGGTCGGCGACCATACCGTGACCTTTGCCGGGCCGGCGGAGCGCATCGAACTCACCCACCGCGCTGAGGATCGCATGATCTTCGCGCGCGGCGCGCTGCATGCGGCGCTGTGGGCGCGCGGGAAAGATCCGGGCCTCTATTCGATGGCGGATGTGCTGGGGCTCAAGGACATCTAATAATCCCCGGCGGCATTGTCCGTCGGCCGCCTGCGTAAGGCGAATTTTAATTGTTTGCCGCTATTGATCTGAGTATCGCGGGCAATTCGGCGTCGTCTGGCGGAGCGTTGCGTATCACATGACGCCGCTGTGTTTCCCGCAGCAGAGGTAGTCATGGCGATGATGAAACAGATCCTTTTTGCCGCGATCGGCATCGCGGTCTTTGGCGCGTCGGCGGCTTGCGCGGCCGACATGGGACCCCCGGTCTACAAAGCACCCTATCCTGTCCCTCCGCCACCGCCGCCGCTCTATAGCTGGACCGGCTTCTATGTCGGCGGCAACGGCGGCTTCGGCGGCAACAACGTCACTTATTCGAGCACGATCGCCGGGGTGACCGGAAATACATCGCTCAACTCGAGCGGGTTCCTCGGCGGCGGCCAGGCCGGCTTCAACTGGCAGGTCGCGCCGTCGTGGGTGATCGGCGTGGAAACCGATTTCGATGGCACGAACATTTCAAGCAACGCCAGCGCGTCGACGCCGTTTGCTTCGGCCAATGCCGGGACCAAAACCGACTGGTTCGGTACGGTGCGTGGCCGTGCCGGCTTCCTCGTGACACCCGTTGCGCTCCTCTACGGAACCGGCGGCTGGGCCTATGGCCACACCACGTCGTCGGCCACTGCCACGGCTTTCGGGTTCACAGAGTCGGTTTCAAGCGCCAACATGCAAAACGGCTGGACGGCGGGCGGCGGACTCGAATACGCCATCAATCCCTGGCTGTCGCTCAAGACCGAGTATCTTTACGTCAATCTCGGTTCTGCGAATCTAAGCGGGGTGGAAGACGGCGTGCCGATTACGGTTACAGAGAAAACGGCGTTTCACACCGTCAAAGCCGGCCTCAACTTCAAATTCGGCGGTTGGGCTCCGTAGCGCGGGCTTCCACGTCGCGAACCCGGCGTCCGCGCATTTCAAGGACGCCGCTTCCGCCTGCCGCGCCGCGATGCCGGTGATTTTCAACCGTTTCTGCCCGGCTTTTATCTTTTCAAGCACTGCCGTATAGCCGTCCGCAGGGACGATCGCCCCGGATTGGCAATTGCTGCGGGACATAGCGAATGAGTGACCGGCTTCTTGTGCTCGTGCGTCACGGCGAAAGCGAGTGGAACAAAAAAAATCTGTTCACCGGCTGGCGCGATGTCGGTCTGACGGAGAAGGGCATCGCCGAAGCAGAGACCGCCGGCCGAAAGCTCAAGGCGCAAGGGATTCGCTTCGATGTGGCGTTCACCTCTGCGCTCGTTCGCGCCCGGCACTCGCTCGACCTCATGCTTGCAGAAATGGGACAGAAGGACATTCCGGTCTTCAAGGACCAAGCGCTCAACGAGCGCGACTACGGCGACCTGTCCGGGCTCAACAAGGACGACGCGCGCGCCAAATGGGGCGCCGAACAGGTGTCGGTCTGGCGGCGCTCCTATGATGTCGCGCCGCCCGGCGGCGAGAGCTTGAAGGACACCGCCGCGCGCGTACTGCCGTATTACATTCAGGAAATTCTGCCGCGGGTGTTGCGCGGCGACAACGTCATCGTTGTCGCGCACGGCAATTCGCTGCGCGCGCTGGTCATGGTGCTGGAGAAGTTGTCGCCGGAGCAGATCGTTGCCCGCGAGATCGCGACGGGCGTGCCGCTGATCTACCGCCTCAACGCCAACTCGACTGTAGCCGAGAAGAAAGATTTGGCGGCGTAGACGCCGCGTCATTGCGAGCAAAGCGAAGCAATCCAGTCCGGCCTCACGGTTCTGGATTGCTTCGTCGCTTCGCTCCTCGCAATGACGAGAGAGAAAACCCCTACGCCGCGGCGCCGACGCGCCCGGCTTCCCAGCCGAGCATGGCCTGCTTGCGCGTAATGCCCCAGTGATAGCCGGTCAGCGCGCCGGCTTTGCCGATGACGCGGTGACACGGCACTACGAACGACACTGGGTTCTTGCCGACGGCGGCGCCGACGGCGCGCGCGGCGGCAGGTTTGCAGACCTTGCCGGCGATGCCGGAATAGGTCGCGACCTTGCCCATCGGGATTTTCAACAGCGCTTCCCAGACCCGCACTTCCCAATCGGTGCCGATCAGCACCACGCGCAGCGGCCGGTCCTCGCGCCATTCCCGCGGATCGAAGATGCGTTGTGCGATCGGCGCGGTGCGGGCGGGTTCAGAAACATAAGTCGCCCTGGGCCAGCGCCGCTTCATATCGGCGAGCGAGGCTTCCTCCTCGCCGGCGTCGGCAAAGGCGAGGCCGGCGAGCCCGCGCTCGGTCGCCATCACCAGCGCCTTGCCGAACGGCGACGGATGAAATCCGAACCGCACGGTCAAACCCTCGCCGCCGGATTTCCATTCGCCCGGCGACATCGCTTCGTGCGTCACGAACAGGTCGTGCAGCCGGCCCGGTCCTGACAAACCCACTTCGTAAGTGGCGTCGAGCACGCTTGCCGAATCGCGCAGCAATTGCCGTGCGCCGTCCAGCGTGAGCGCTTGCACGAACGCCTTCGGCGTCAGCCCGGCCCAGCGGCGGAACAAATGGTGCAGCTCGGTCGGCGTGACGCCGGCGGCTTCGGCGATGGCGCCGATCTCAGGCTGCTCGCGCCAGTGCTTGCGGATATGGCCGATGGCCCGGCGCACCACGTCGTAATCGCTGGCAGCAGCGTCAAGCGGCGTGAGGTCGGGAATGCGATCGGGTGACAACATGGGTGCCTCCATTGATTGCTCCCGATCTAGGCCGCAGCGAGGGTCCGAACCACCCGATTTCTGTAGCTCATTTTCTCCCTCCCCCTGCAAGGGGGAGGGTGGGGTGGGGGTCTGCGGCGTCGAAGGTTGCGAAACGTGGCGGCCGCGAAACCCCCACCTGCTCGCTTCGCTCGCTCCTCCCCCTTTTAGGGGGAGGACTTACTGTATCACCGTTCGTGTCGGTCCGCGCTTCGCCTCGCCGAGCGCGCTCGACAACGCCCGCGCAAAGCTCGCTTTCTCGTCCGGCCCGAGGAAGGCGGCGATCGACAGCCGCCGGCCGCGGGACACCAGGAACAATCGCTCGATGCCGAATTCCTCGTGCACGATGCGGTCGAGCTGGACCCAGACCGGGTTCAGTGTCCACTCCCGCACACGGCCGCGCGGATTGACCTTGCGCACGGTGAGCTCGGAAGCGGTAACCGTCACTTCCTCGTAGGCGCGCGCGGCGCGAAAGTTGGCGCGGAATGCCCAGTAGATCAATGCGACGTCCAGCCCGAGAAATCCGAACACCGGCCATGCGCCCAACAGCAAAAACACCATTCCGGAGACAAAGCTCACCCCGCCGATGCACAGCATCAGGATGAGGAAGCCGGTCGAGCCGAGCGAGCGGTTCGGCGTGATCACCGCCGAAAAGATCGTCGGCTCGGCGGATGCTGCGTTGTCGCGTCCGTTGCCGCTGGCGTTGTTGTCGCGGGCGTGGTTGTCGGCAGACATGGCGGCCACTATAGGGGAAACATGGCGCCCAAAACCATTCACAAGACCGTTCGACAAAGCCTGAAAGCCGCCCGCTCCTTATCCTCCCCCGCACGCGGGGGAGGGAAGGGTGGGGGCAAAGCCGCCCGCGTCAAAGACGGCAAAGGCCCGGGCCAAGGCCGACAATGAGGCCGCCCACGGCGAGTTGCCGCAATGGACCAAAGCCGAGGTTGAGGAAGCGTTCCGCCGCTTTGCCGCCGCCAATCCCGATCCGCGCACCGAACTGCAATACATCAATCCGTTCACGCTGCTGGTGGCGGTCGTTCTGTCCGCGCAGGCGACCGACGCCGGCGTCAACAAGGCGACGCCGGCTTTGTTCAAGCTCGCCGACACGCCGGAGAAAATGGTGAAGCTCGGCGAACCGCGCGTGCGTTCGCTGATCAAGACCATCGGCCTCTACCGCACCAAGGCGAAGAACGTGATCGCGCTGTCGCGCCAGCTCATCGCCAAGCACGGCGGTCAGGTGCCGCACGACCGCGAAGCGCTGGAAGCGCTGCCCGGCGTCGGGAGGAAAACCGCGAATGTGGTGCTCAACGTCGCCTTCGGCGAGCCGACCATCGCGGTCGACACCCACATCTTCCGCGTCAGCAACCGCACTGGATTAGCCGTCGGCAAGACCCCGCTCGACGTCGAAATGAAACTGATGGAAGTCGTGCCGAAGCGTTATCTCCTCCACGCCCACCACTGGCTCATCCTGCACGGCCGCTACACCTGCCTCGCCCGCCGCCCGTTATGCGAAAAATGCATCATCTCGGATTTATGCAAATGGCCGGGGAAGACGGTGCTAATTTCTTCGGCCCAGCGTAGCGGTGCGGAGCTGTGAAAGTACATGCGACGCGTCATCTCTCACGATTGCGGCTGCTTCCCATCGCTCGTCCGGATTAAGTACTGATGGCGCCCGGCCAGGTACGAGCCTGCGCTTTGGGTTGGCCGGCCTGTCCATGCCAACTTCCGTGGTATATTTCGTCAGACTGGCGTTCCAAAATTTTCTTCAGGTGCATGCTGATGCGTATCCAATTCATCAATCATGCTTCGGTGAAGATTATCACGGACGCCACGAGTATGACGAGTGATCCGTGGTATTCGGGCTCTGCGTTCAATAACGGATGGGATCTGATCTGTTCGGATCCGGGAATGGTCGCTACGGCGGCAAACTCGGCCCACATCTGGCTTTCGCACGAACATCCGGATCATTTCTCCGTCGCCTTCTTCAAGGCGATGCCGAATCGTGACGCGCGTGTCTTGTTTCAGAAAACTGCCGATCGCAGGGTAGCGACATATCTGCGCTCTCAAGGTTTTGCAGTGGATGAGGTCGCGAATGGTGAGATTTTCACCATTGCTCCGGGCGAGACTGTCAGGATCGGACGCTCGGGCTTCTACGATTCCTGGAATCTGTTTCGAGCCGAAGGTCGCGCCATTCTCAATCTCAACGATTGCGAACTGAATACCGAGTCCGACCTGCTCAAGCTCAAATCGGAGATCGGTCCAATCGACGTCCTGTTGACCCAATTCAGCTACGCCGCGTGGAAGGGAGGCAGAGCCAACAAGACGCTGCGCGAGGCCGCAGCACGCGGGAAGCTCGCGGCCGTACGACGGCAAATTGCGTGCTTGAGACCGACTTACGTTATTCCGTTTGCGTCCTTCATATATTTTTCACATGTGGAGAATGCGTACCTCAATGACGCGATCAACGACATCGCCGCGGTTCTAAACGCGCTTACGGCGGACGATTGCAGGGCGATCGTCATGAAGCCGGGGGACGTTTGGGAGGTCGGAGCTCCTTGGGACGATCGGGGCGCTGTGGCTTTCTGGCAGGCGGCCTATTCGTCACTCTCGACATTGCCCCTGCATAACGGGTCACAATCGACCCCAATTTCCACGCTCGTGGCGGATTGTCGAATTTATCAGAAACGGGTCTTCGCAAAGAATTCGAAGTGGCTCATTCGCCTTGCGTCGGTCATGCCGCTGGCGGAGGTTTTCCGTCCACTGCTTATCAAGCTCACGGACCTCAACAGCACGGTGCGGTTTTCGTTTTTCGACGATCTGCGCGAGGTCCAGTCCGATACGACGCCAGATGTCGAAATGTCCTCGGAAAGCCTGGATTTCATCTTTTTGAACGAGTTCGGCTACGACACTTTGACGGTAAACGGGCGGTTTGAGGCATCGGCGCGTGGGTTTTCACGGATGACGAAGAATTTTGCCGTTGGCTCTCTGAACGCACTCGGCCTTGCCTTGACGCCATCTCTTATCGGCAATGCCGAGGTCGTGCTTCTGCTAACGAGCAAGCTGCGTTCGTTCATTCGCAAAATGAATCGGTCCTGAGTGGACATAATTCAGTTCGCTTGACTGTCCCGCGTCGATCAACGGGCGATGGAAGGCGGGCGTTTGCGGCCAATTGGCACCACGCGGTTGATCCAAGGTTGGAGCTTGCGTTCCAATAACCACGCCGATATGAGCGTCAACGGGATGACCCATACGATGTTGAGAGGCGTCGGAATGAGGGGATGGGTCCCATATGCTAACAGCACGATCGGCATGTGGATCACATAGAGTGCGTAAGAAATCGGCGCCAGATTCGCCCCCCAACCCAGCAGCCAAAATCCTTTTAGGCCCGTAGCGTACCAGGCGAAGCCGACGGCCAGCAGGATGAGTGCCTCAGCGAACTGACGGACTTGCAATGTCGGATAGGAAAGATAATCGCGCGGCCCCGGCGTGAAATGAACATTGATCGCGAAGAGCGTTCCCAGCAGCGCGATTGCGAGGAACGACGGAATTTGTTTCTTGAGTGTGACATGGCCCGTCGTTTTGTACTCGCGCGCGATTTCCACGCCGGCCCACCAGATCACGTAGTAAGACAGAAACATTGATATCTGATTGGGTCTTAGAACTTGGCTGAAAAAACCTGCGACGGACAGCGCACAAACCAGATACTTCGCGAATTCGGGCCGTTTAGCGGTGACCCAGAGAGTCGGCAGAAACGCCATGTAAAAAAACCATTCGTAACCGAGCGACCATAGAGGGAAGTTGTTGGCGAATGGCAGAGCGAGATAGCCCGGATGAGGAAGATCCTGTAGCAGGAGCAAATTGACAATCAGATCGTGAACATTGGGCCAAAAGAGTCCGCGATTGACGATTGACGCTGAAATCCAGGCAGCTAAGAGAGCAATAAGGAAGAGTGGATAGATGCGCCGAAAACGCAGCAGAAAATATTGCGCGAAGGTGAAATTCCTGTCCGCCGTAGAGTAATAGATGACAAAACCCGAGATCAGGAAGAACGTGAGGACCGCAGCCTGGCCGAACCGGGTAATTAAATGCAGATAGCGATAAGCCGGGAAAATACCCATAATCACGCAGTGGTGGAAAAAAACATAAAGCGCCGCCAAACCGCGTAAGCATTCAATGCCTTTTAGCTTGCGCTCGCTGTCAGCGTTGGGACCAAGCTGGGCGCTCGTCACATCACGCCTTCGGCGGCGCTATCCGCCGCAATGATTGAGGCACGTTTTCTCACCATCCTCGAATAGTGCCGGCCTGGTTGGACAATAATGACGCCGCTCGTGCGATTAGGCGAATATATTGGCCGACACGGCAATGCGGTATAGTTGCGGCTGCTGACCAGCGAGCTGCTACCATGCCTGCAGGCGATGCGTTGCCCCGGTCCTCACGGGCCGTGGATAAAGACGACCCGCCCGACGGAGTCGTGCTGGTGCTGCAAGGCGGCGGCGCGCCCGGGTGCTACCAGGGCGGCGCCTATCAGGCGCTGCACGAAGCCGGCATCGAACCTGATTGGGTGGTCGGCACGTCGATCGGCGCCATCAATGCAGCCATCATCTGCGGCAATAAGATCGAGAACCGGCTGGAGCGATTGCGGGAATTCTGGACGCGTCTGGAAACGCCGCCGGGGCCGTTTGGTCAAATCGTGCCGCTGACGACCGGTGTGCCGGGCTTCTATAGTCTCAACCCGGCGCTGGCCTGGGGCGCCGAGGCCGCCGTCGGCACTGAGCTCGCGGCGATGTATCTCGTCGGTCCGCTGAAGAAGCTGTTGCCGCGGCTGATCGATTTCGATCTCATCAATGCCGGACCGACGCGGTTTACGCTCGGACTGACAACGGTCCGGACCGGCCAAATTCGCTATTTCGACAGCAAGCAGGACGTTATCAGGCTTGATCATGTGCTCGGGTCAAGCGCCATTCCGCCCTGCTTTCCTGCGGTCCATATCGACGGCGAGTATTATTGGGACGGCGGTATTTATTCCAATACGCCGGTGGAAGTCGTTTTCGACGAAGACCCGCGGCGAAGTTGCGTCGTGTTCACGGTGCAGATTTGGCACCGGCGTGGCCCGGATCCACAATCTCTCGCGCATGCTTTCATGCGCCAGAAGGACATTCTGTTCGGCAGCCGCACCAGAGGCACCATTGCCCGGCAAGCGGAACTGCACCGGATGCGGCGGACCGTGCGCGAACTCGTCGACATGCTTCCCGAGGAACAGAAGAATTCTCCGCGCGTTCAGGAGCTGGCCGGCCACGGCTGCGGCACGACGATTTATCTGGTCGAGATCAATGCCCAACCGCTTCCAGGCGAGACCAATGCCCGGGACTACGATTTCTCACGCCGCGCGATCGAGGCGCGATGGCAAGCGGGTTACGCCGACACCAAGCGCATGATCGCCCGACAGCCTTGGAAAGATCCGATCGATCCGGCGACAAATGTCACGGTCTACGAGTCCGATGCGCCGGTTTAGTTCGTTGCTTGGTCAGCCAACCGCTATAGGAAAAATCTGATGTCCGACCGCACCGAGTTTGATGAAAATCCTGAACCAAAACCGGTCATGGAGCCGTTTCCAGATAAGACCGGGACCGGCTGGCATGTGGTCATCAGGTATCCCGCGGGCCATGAGCGGTTGATTGAGGGATTTTCCAACAAAGATGAGGCGGTCGACTGGATCGTCGACAACGCTTCAGAGCTTGATGAATAATCGTCTTGCGCGGCCTTGCCGCGCAACGCCCGGTCTATCCCGGCGAAGACAATTTCAGAACAGAAAATAACGCTGCGCCATCGGCAGCACCTCGGCCGGTGCGCAGGTCAAAAGTTCACCATCGGCGCGGACTTCGTAGGTCTCCGAATCGACCTCGATGTCGGGCGTCGCATCATTGTGGATCATGCTTTTCTTGGAGATTTTGCCGCGTGTGTTCTGCACCGCGACGAGTTCTTTCTGGATGCCGAGTTTTTTACCAAGCCCGGCCTTCACCGCCGCCTTCGAGGCGAACACGACCGACGACGCCGTGCGGGCGCGGCCGTAGGCGCCGAACATCGGCCGGTAATGAACCGGCTGCGGCGTCGGGATCGAGGCGTTGGGATCGCCCATCTGCGCCGCGACGATCGAGCCGCCCTTGATGATGCAATCGGGTTTGACGCCGAAGAACGCCGGGGACCAGACAACGAGATCGGCAAGCTTGCCCTTCTCGACCGAGCCGATGAGTTTCGAGACGCCGTGAGCGATGGCGGGATTGATGGTGTATTTGGCGACGTAGCGCTTGACCCGCGCATTGTCGTTGTCGCCCTTTTCCTGCGTCAAGCGCCCGCGCTGCTTCTTCATCTTGTCCGCGGTCTGCCAGGTGCGGATGATGACTTCGCCAACCCGCCCCATCGCCTGAGAGTCCGACGACATCATCGAGAGCGCGCCGATGTCGTGGAGAATATCTTCCGCCGCGATGGTCTCTTTGCGGATGCGGCTTTCGGCGAAGGCGAGGTCCTCGGCGATCGACGGATCGAGATGATGGCACACCATCAGCATGTCGAGATGCTCGTCGAGGGTATTGCGCGTATAGGGTCGCGTCGGATTGGTCGAAGACGGCAGCACGTTTTTCAGTCCGGCGATCTTGATGATGTCGGGCGCGTGGCCGCCGCCGGCGCCTTCGGTATGGAGGGTGTGGATGGTGCGACCCTTGAACGCCTTGATGGTGTCCTCGACGAAGCCGGACTCGTTGAGCGTGTCGGTGTGGATCATCACCTGGATGTCGTAATCGTCGGCGACCGAGAGGCAGCAATCGATCGCCGCCGGCGTCGTGCCCCAGTCTTCGTGCAGCTTCAGCGCGCAGGCGCCGGCCTTGATCATTTCCTCCAGCGCCGCTGGGCGGGAGGCGTTACCCTTGCCGGCGAAGCCGAGATTGACCGGAAAATCGTCGGCCGCCTGGATCATCCGCGCCAGGTGCCACGGCCCGGGCGTGCAGGTGGTTGCGAACGTACCGTGTGCCGGTCCCGTGCCGCCGCCGAGCATCGAGGTGACGCCGGACATCAGCGCTTCATCGACCTGCTGCGGACAGATGAAGTGGATGTGGGTGTCGAAGCCGCCGGCGGTGAGGATTTTGCCTTCGCCCGCGATCACTTCGGTACCAGGTCCGATAACGATGGTCACGCCGGGCTGGATGTCCGGATTGCCGGCCTTGCCGATGGCGAAAATGTTGCCGTCCTTGATGCCGACATCGGCTTTGACGATGCCCCAATGATCGAGGATCAGCGCGTTGGTGATAACTGTGTCGACGGCACCCTGTTTGTTGCTGATTTGCGATTGGCCCATGCCGTCGCGAATCACTTTGCCGCCGCCGAATTTCACCTCCTCGCCGTAGATCGTGAAATCCTTCTCGACTTCGATAATCAGATCGGTGTCGGCGAGCCGCACGCGATCGCCCGTTGTCGGGCCGAACATGTCGGCGTAGACGGCCCGGCTTATGTTCGCTGGCATCATGGTCCTCGTCGTTTGTTTCGGCTTACGCGGTGTTCGTCATTGCGAGGAGCGAAAACGGCGAAGCAACCCCGCCGCTTGCCCAGGTCTGCGTTGCTTCGCTTCGCGCGCGACGAGAACAAAGAAATCCCCAATGTTATCCCCACTGCGTTGCACAACCGCGTTGTTGCACGCTTTTTCTTGCATCGTACGGCGGCTGGAGTATCTTCACTTCCAGATCGCTCGCGTTTGGTTCCGCCAGATGAGAGAGGTCGCCAAGGTCAGATCGGTCTGGTGTTGAAGCCGCTACCGGTGTCGCACCAAACGCTGATGAGATCCTGGTCCCAGTCGCGGTAGCAGCGCTGAGAACTTGACGAGCGAGCTTGCGCAAGCCCGCTCGTCATGGTTTTTTTGCTCCCGATTTTGCTGGTTTCGCGTTTTCCGGCTTGCCCTTTTCAAGTTTAGCCTTGCCCTTTTCAAGTTTACCCATGATGTCCTGACGGAAGCCGTAGACCGTACGCGTGCCGGCCAGCGCCACGAGCTTGACCTCGCGGGTCTGGCCGGGTTCGAAACGGACCGCCGTGCCGGCGGCAATGTCCAAGCGCATACCGCGGGCCTGTTTGCGGTCGAATTGCAGGGCCGGGTTGGTTTCGAAAAAATGATAGTGCGAGCCGACCTGGATCGGGCGGTCGCCGGTGTTCGAGACGGTTAGCGTGACGGCCCTGCGGCCCTTGTTGAGCTCGATCTCGCCGTCCTTTATGAAAAGTTCGCCGGGGATCATGTGCCTGACTCTCTTATGTTGCGCTTGTGCTGCGCAGCGCCGGCCAGTCGGCGAACGCGAACACGTAAAACATGATGATGTTTACGATCGGAACGAAAGCGATCAGGCACCACCAGCCGCTATAGCCGGCCTTTCGGAGAATTTTGACAACGGGAACGAAATACAGAACCAGGATCAATATGACGATCAGCCAGTGAAACATCGAAAGACTGCCCACTAATTCCTCCCACGTCGTTCGCTATCTCACCGTATGGGTTCGTGCACCGTGACGAGCTTGGTACCGTCAGGAAACGTCGCTTCAACCTGAATCTCGGGAATCATTGCAGCGATACCATCCATCACTTGCGAGCGGCTGACCACGTGCGCGCCTTGCTCCATCAGCTCGGCAACGGTGCGTCCGTCGCGTGCGCCTTCGAGGATGAAATCGGAGATCAGCGCCACGGCCTCCGGATGGTTAAGCTTCACGCCGCGCTCGAGGCGGCGACGCGCCACCATCGCGGCCATGGCGATCAAAAGTTTGTCCTTCTCACGCGGGGTAAGATTCATCGGCTGTCACGTTACCAGTTGGCGCATGATCTTATCCCAAAACTGACCGCTACTTCTCGGGATCATGCGCTAGTTCAACCATAGCCGCGGTAGTGGCTGTGCATTCAAGGCCGTCAGCGCGCCGACGAGATCGCGATGCAATACGGCACCGTCGGGCGCGACCAGCCGCACGGCCAGAACGCCGTTCCAGGCGGATACACCAACTTCGCCGACGAAGTCATTTGCGATGTCACGAATCGCCGCAGCGCCGGTCTCGTCGCCCGGAACCTTGATCACGCTGGCAATGGCCACGCCTTCGCCGGCAACCGCTCGACGCGCCAGATGCTGCGCAATGGGCCCATCGAGACGCAGCGTCTCGGCAAAAACCAGCACGCCGCCGATGCGCACTCGCCAGCGGTCGAACAGATGCCCCTGGAGCACAGTTTCGCCCATCGCCGATCGTCCAAACACAATCGCTTCGGCGAGAATGAGACCGGCGTCGCGGGCAAGGTCAACGTCGATCGTGCGCCGCAGACGCACTTGATCGAATAGAATCGTCTCCTGCGGCAACCACGCGAGCGCACCGCGCGGCCCGACATCGAGCTTGACGGCGACTCCTGTGTCCGGGCCCAGCGAGCGATAGACCTTTTCCGCAGATGCCGTCGTTACGGTCAGACCGGCGCCGGCGCCTACGCTCACGTCGATGTCGAAGTGATCGCCGCCCGCCATCCCACCGGCGGTGTTGACGATGACAGCGTCAAGCACCGCTTTGTTGGCGGCATTCGGGAAACGCACGCGCAAGGAACCGGCTTCATGGACTTTGCGGCGGCGGCTCTCGCCGGAATCGGCCGCTACCGCCAGAGCCACGCGCCCAAATGCGCGATTGCCGGCGAAAATCTCACTGTCTGTCGGCGTCCTCGCCAACACGTTCGCTCCCCGCACCGAAATCATTCAGTCGAAATCAAATCGCCATCGCCCGCTGCAGCGCGCCCTCGTCAAGATTGTCGCGATCGCAGGAATAGACAATGGCGCCACGCTCCATGACGGCAAAATGGTCGCCGAGTTCGCGGGCAAAGTCGAGATATTGTTCAACCAGCACAATGGCGATTTTGCCGAGCGAGCGCAGATACGCAATGGCGCGGCCGATATCCTTGATGATCGAAGGTTGAATGCCCTCAGTCGGCTCGTCGAGCAGGAGAAGCCGCGGTCGCATGACCAGGGCGCGTCCGATGGCAAGCTGCTGCTGCTGGCCGCCCGACAGATCGCCGCCGCGACGGCGCAGCATGTCCTTGAGGATCGGAAACAGCGTGAAGACGTCCGCCGGAATGCTTCGCTCATCGCGCTTAAGTGGCGCAAAGCCGGTGCGCAGGTTTTCCTCAACCGTCAACAACGGAAAGATTTCGCGACCTTGCGGCACATAGGAAATGCCGCGCCGCGCGCGCTCCGGCGGTCGTAGCGCGGTGATGTCTTGGCCCTCCCAGTTGATCGTGCCCCGCGTTACCGAGTGCTGGCCGGCGAGCGCATCGAGCAGACTGGTTTTGCCGACGCCGTTTCGGCCCAGCACGCAGGTCACCTTGCCGGGCTCGGCCCTGAGCGAAACCGTGCGGAGCGCTTGTGCGGCGCCGTAATGAAGATCGATGGCATTGACGTCAAGCATCAGCCTGTTCCTCGACGCGCGTTACCGCCCCAAATAAACCTCGACCACCCGCTCGTTCGCCGAAACCTGATCGATGGTGCCTTCGGCAAGCACCGAGCCTTCGTGCAGGCACGTGACTTTGACGCCCAGCTCGCGCACGAACGCCATGTCGTGCTCGACGACGACGACGGTGCGCTCGCGGTTGATCTCTTTGAGCAACTCGGCGGTCTGCTGCGTCTCCACATCAGTCATGCCGGCGACCGGCTCGTCGACCAGCAGCAGTTTTGGCTCCTGTGCGAGCAGCATACCGATTTCGAGCCACTGCCGTTGCCCATGCGAGAGGCTGGCGGCAAGGCGATCACGCACGGCGGTCAGGCGAATGACTTGCAGCAGCTCGTCGATGCGACGCCGCTCCGGTGGGGTCTCCTGCCACCACAAGGCGGCGCGGGCGCGGCGATCGGATTTGAGCGCAAGTTCGAGGTTGTCGTTGACGGTGTGGCTTTCGAACACTGTCGGCTTCTGGAACTTGCGGCCGATGCCGAGCTCGGCGATCTCGGCTTCGTCGAGCTTGGTGAGATTGTACGAGCCGTCGAACAGCACGTCGCCGAGGTCCGGCCGGGTCTTGCCGGTAACCACGTCCATCATCGTGGTTTTGCCGGCGCCGTTCGGCCCGATGATGGCGCGCATCTCGCCAGGCTCGATCGCGAACGACAGATTGTTCAGCGCTCTGAACCCGTCAAACGAGACGGTGACACCATTCAGATAAAGGAGTGAGGAGGTCAGCGCTTCCATGGCCCGATGCTCATTCCGCCGGCAGCGGGTCGGTCACGCCTTCCTCGGCGGCAGCCGAGGCGCGGTCACGACGCAGCGCCGTCCAGTGATAGAGCGTGCCGACGATGCCGCGCGGCAGCAGCAACGTAACGCCGATGAAGAGGGCGCCCAGCATGAACAGCCAATAAGGAGCGAGAAAGCCCGAGGTGAAATATGTCTTGGCGTAGTTGACGAGCACCGCCCCGAGTGCTGCGCCGGTGAGCGTGCCCCGGCCGCCGACGGCGACCCAGATCACCGCCTCGATGGAATTGCCAGGGGCAAACTCGCTCGGGTTGATGATGCCGACCTGCGGCACGTACAGCGCGCCCGCAACGCCCGCCATGCACGCCGACAGGGTGAACACGAAGAGCTTATAGGATTCCACGCGATAGCCGAGAAAGCGCGTCCGCGCTTCGGCGTCGCGGATGGCGATCAGCACCTTGCCGAATTTTGAGGTGACAATGGCCCGACACAAAAGAAACGCGATAATCAGCGCCACGCAGGAGATTGAGAACAACGCGTTGCGGGTCGTTTCGGCTTGCACGTTGAATCCAAGAATATCCTTGAAATCGGTCAGACCGTTGTTGCCCCCGAAACCGAAATTGTTGCGGAAGAAGCCAAGCATCAGCGCGAAGGTAAGCGCTTGAGTGATGATCGAAAGATAGACGCCGGTGACACGGCTACGAAAAGCAAACCAGCCGAACACGAAGGCAAGCGCGCCGGGCACCAGAACGACCATGAGCAGCGCGTAGGGGAAAAACTGGAATCCGTACCAGTAGACCGGCAGTTCCTTCCAGTTCAGGAACACCATGAAATCCGGCAGGATCGGATCGGCATAAACGCCACGGGTGCCGATCTGGCGCATCAGATACATGCCCATGGCGTAGCCGCCGAGTGCGAAAAAGGCGCCATGGCCGAGCGATAGAATGCCGCAAAATCCCCAAATCAGGTCGATCGACAGCGCCAACAGTGCGTAGCAGGTGTATTTGCCAAACAGCGCGACCAGATAGAGTGGGACGTGGAAGTCGGAGGAGGGCGGCAGCGCCAGATTGAGGATAGGCACTCCGATGGCAATCGCCACGACAATGATCAGGAAGATCGTCGCGCCGCGATCAATGGAGCGAATAAGAATGTGCGCCATCATGCTTCGACTGCCCGGCCCTTCAGCGCAAACATGCCGCGCGGGCGTTTCTGGATGAAGAGAATGATCAGCACGAGAATCGCGATCTTGCCGAGCACCGCGCCGGCGTAAGGTTCAAGGAACTTGTTGGCGATCCCAAGAACAAAGGAGCCAACCAGCGTGCCCCAAAGATTACCGACGCCGCCGAATACCACAACCATGAAGCTGTCGATGATGTAACCCTGGCCGAGATTGGGGCTGACGTTGTCGATCTGCGACAGCGCGACACCGGCCATACCGGCGATGCCAGAACCCAGCCCGAAAGTGAGCGCATCAACGCGGGCTGTACGGATGCCCATCGAGGCGGCCATCGGCCGATTTTGCGTTACTGCCCGCATTTCCAGACCAAAGCGGGTGAAGCGGAGCAGCGCCAGCAGCGCGACGAACACCGCCAGCGCGAAGCAAATGATCCACAGGCGGTTGTACGTGATGGTAATTCCGCCGACGTCAAACGCGCCGCTCATCCAGGATGGATTGCCGACCTCACGGTTGTTCGGACCAAATGCCGAGCGCACGGCTTGTTGCAGGATCAGCGAAAGCCCCCAGGTGGCCAGCAGTGTTTCGAGCGGCCGTCCGTACAGGAAGCGGATGATAGTGCGTTCGATCACGATGCCGACGCAACCGGCAACCAGAAAGGACAACGGAATAGCAATTGCCAGTGAATAGTCGAACAGCGCCGGATTATTTTGGCGTATTACTTCCTGAACGACGAACGTGACGTAAGCGCCCAGCATCACCATTTCGCCATGCGCCATGTTGATGACGCCCATGACCCCGAAGGTGATGGCGAGGCCGATGGCGGCGAGCAAAAGGACCGAACCGAGGGAGATGCCGTACCACGCGTTCTGGACCGCTTCCCAAAGCACGAGCCGATTTTTGATTCCGGCGATTGCGCTCGCCGCGCTTTTCATAACTGGGGCGGCGGTGTCCGGCGGCAGGCTCGAGAGCAGCCCCAACGCCTCCTGATCACCGCGCTGGCGGATTATGTCGACGGCAGCGAGCTTTTCTTCATCGCTGGCTTTGTCGCCAGACAAGACGATGGCGGCACGCGCTTCCGTCATCGCCCGCTTGATGCCAGGATCCTGCTCTTTGGCGATGGCGGCTTCCAGAGCAGGCAGCGCGCTCGCCTGGCGCGATTTGAAAACGGCTTGCGCTGCCTCATATCGCGCACTGGGATTGTCGGCGAGCAGCGTGAGCCCGCCGAGCGCAGCGTCGATGGCGCCACGCAGGCGGTTGTTGAGTTGCACGGTGTCTACATCGGCCGGTACATCGCCTGAGATCGGCGCTCCGGTCGCCGCATCAGTCAGCGCGCCAGTATCGTCCTTGATGTACACCGCTTTGCGCTCGGCGCTGTAAATCAGCCTGCCGTCCTGCAGCGCGCGAATGATCGTCAGGGCACGCGGGTTGCCGCTTGCGGCGATATCATTGATGCCGGTAATGGTTTCGCTGAAATCGTCGGCGGTAAAATGGGCAAGTGCTTCATCGAGATTTGTTGCGCATGCTCTCTCGCTGCCGAGCGAGCAGCTCAAGGCCAATAGCACAGCGACGAGGCAAGCTCGGCAAAAACGCATCGCAATGTTTTCCCCGGCCTTAAGAGTGCGGGAAGGCGATCCGCTGCCTTCCCGCGAGGTCACCCTGTTACGGCGTTCGCGCTATTATGCGCCGCCGCACTTCTTGGTAACAGTATTGTAGTTGCCGCACTTGAGCTTGACCCAGTCGCCGACGAGATCTTTCGATCCCGGCAGGTAAGCGGACCAGGCGGCGCCGGGAACGAGGTCTTTGGTCTTCCACACCACGTCGAATTGTCCGTCTGAACGGATTTCGCCGATGTAGACCGGCTTGGTGATGTGATGGTTCGGCAGCAAAGTTGACACGCCGCCGGTGAGGTTCGGCGCCGTGGTACCGGGCAGTGCTTCGATCACCTTGTCAGGATCGGTCGACTTGACCTTTTCCACCGCCTTCACCCACATGTTGAAGCCGATGTAGTGGGCCTCCATCGGGTCGTTGGTGGTGCGCTTCGGGTTCTTGATGAACGCGTGCCAGTCTTTGATGAACTTCTCGTTCGCCGGGGTCTTGATCGACTCGAAGTAGTTCCAGGCGGCGAGGTGGCCGACCAGCGGTTTGGTATCGAGACCGGCGAGCTCTTCTTCGCCGACCGAGAATGCCACGACCGGGATATCGGTCGCCTTGAGGCCCTGATTGCCGAGCTCCTTATAGAACGGAACGTTGGCGTCGCCGTTGATGGTAGACACCACTGCGGTCTTCTTGCCGGCCGAACCGAACGCCTTGATCTTGGAGACTTCGGTCTGCCAGTCGGCGAAGCCGAACGGCGTGTAGTTGATCATGATATCCTCGGGCGCCACCTTAAGCACGTCCTTGAGGTAGGCCTCGAGAATCTTGTTGGTGGTGCGCGGATAGACATAATCGGTGCCTTCCAGCACCCAACGCTTCACCGAGCCGCCGTCCTTGCTCGCGAGATAATCGACCGCAGGAATCGCCTGCTGGTTTGGCGCGGCGCCGGTGTAGATCACATTGCGCTCGCTCTCCTCGCCCTCGTACTGCACCGGATAGAACAAGAGGTTGTTCAGCTCCTTGAATACAGGCAGCACCGACTTACGCGATACCGAGGTCCAGCAGCCGAACACGACGGCGACTTTGTCCTTGCTGATCAGCTCGCGGGCCTTTTCCGCGAACAACGGCCAGTTCGAAGCCGGATCGACGACGACAGCCTCGAGTTTCTTGCCGAGTACGCCGCCTTTCTTGTTCTGCTCATCGATGAGCATGAGCACCACGTCCTTCAGCGTGGTCTCGCTAATGGCCATGGTACCGGAGAGCGAATGGAGAATTCCGACTTTGATTGTGTCCTCGGCCTGAGCGGGCAGCGCCGCCGTTAGGCCCAAAGCAAGACCCGCCGCGGCGGCAAGCCAGCGGCGACCCCGCGGTCGCCTAGCGACCGCGCCCATCGAGTTAAGCATCGCGTTTTCCTCTGTTAGACGCGCGCGACCGGCTCAAGGCCGTCCCGCACCGAATAAATCGCAAGGAGCGTGCCAATCGACGACAGGCGCTAAACCATTGCTTTCAAGAGGAAACTTTCAAGCCGGGGCCGCAACCGGCACGAGTCACGCCCATTTTGAATCCGAATCCCGCGAGTGCGCGGCCCATTACTTAGGCAAGCGTCATGAAAATAATCGGAAAATAGCGACTAAAAAATAGGCAGCCAGCTTTCAGGTCAGGTTGACCGCCGCGACCGATAGCGACCAGGACTGGGCGGCCGCCCGACTTCGCCGTCAGCGGCGGGTTGGAAACAAAGCCGCCGGAAAGTCCGCTGCATAACGCGATCTTCGCTCGCGCGGGCGATACTCCAGTTGCGACGAGGGATCCGGCTCCACGGCCTTGCGGTAGAGGTGCCAGGTGGCGTGACCGAGCACCGGCATCACCACTGTCAAACCAAGGAACAAAGGCAACGAGCCGATCACTAGCAAAGCGGCGACGATCAAACCCCACAACGCCATCGTCAGCGGATTGGCAATGACAACGCGGATCGAGGTGAATAGCGCGACGGCCGCGCCGACATCGCGGTCGAGCAGAAGCGGGAAGGATATCGCACTGATGGTGAGGACCAGCGCGGCGAACACGAACCCGACGCCGGTGCCGACGACGATGAGACGCCAGCCAGGTGTTGTAGTGAGCACGTCCTCAATGAAGTGGCGGATCGATGCCGGCGCTGCATACCCAAAATTGGCGACATAGATGGCTTGCGCGACGGCGAGCCAAATTAGAAAGATCGCCATGAGCAGCACGCCCAGTACAACGATAGCGCCGAGCGAAGGTGAATGCAGGACTTCAAACGCGTGACTTGAGGAGGTGTCCAGTCCGGCTTCCCGGCGCCGGCTTAGTTCGTAAAGGCCGATGGCGGCGAGCGGCCCGACCAGAGCGAAGCCGGCTGCGAGCGGGAAGGCGAGGGGCAGCATCGAGTAACCTGAGGTGAGAGAGATCAACCACAAGCCGAGTAAAGGATAAATCAGACAGAGAAACACAGCGTGGCTCGGCATCGCGGAAAAATCGTCAAGACCGCGCGCGAGCGCCTGCAGCAAATCAGCGGGCGTAATGTGTCTCACCACAGGGCGCGCGGGATTCAGACTCGCCCCGAGAAGGATGTGTGAAGAAGCCATTGGCTGCCTCCCTGAAATTTATCTGTTGCCGTTGCGTCTGCGGGCGCCCTTCGTCGGGCGCGGCGAGATCTTCAACTGGTGCCATCATCGCAAGACTGCCGTACCAATACCACATGCGTCGCCGCGGAACCGGGTTCCCGCGCGTTCACAAAGCGGTGTTCAGCAAACAGAGGGTTTGCGTTTGTGCGCCGCAACGCGATCCAACGAACTCCAAAAGATGAGGGCGCCGGATAACTCCGACGCCCTGTTAACGATGCTAAAAAACAGACGTTCGCGGATCTAGAAGATCCTGGAGAACGCCCAATAAAGCGTACCAGAAATCGCCATCGCAGCTGGCAGTGTGAGTATCCACGCCAGTGCAATATTGCGCACGGTCGAAAGCTGCAGTCCGGAACCGTTCGCCGACATCGTGCCGGCGATTCCCGACGACAAGACGTGCGTGGTCGAGACCGGCAGCCCATACATATCGGCGGCGGCAATGGTCGCGGCCGCCGTAATTTCGGCGCAGGCACCTTGCGCGTAGGTCAGGTGCGTCTTGCCGATTTTCTCGCCGACAGTGACGACGATGCGTTTCCATCCGATCATCGTTCCGAGGCCGAGCGCGATTGCCACCGCAACCTTGACCCAAGTCGGGATGAACTTGGTCGCGGCATCAAGCGAAAGCCTGTAGGCGTTGAGCGTCTTGACTTCCTCCGGCGACAGCTTGCTGGCGTCGTCTTTCATCAGAAAGCGAATGGCCTCTGATGCAAGGTACATGTCGTTGCGCGCATTGCCGACAGCTTCGGACGGCACCTTGGCGATGGAGCCGTACTGCCCGATCTGGCTCGAGATATCGCGCACCAAAACCGCCAGCGACGGGAACGTTCCTTCGTTGATGGTGTGACTGGAGACGTAGGCAGTCACGGCGGGACGCGGATTGCCCATGACATTGAAACCCTCGGCCTTTTGCTCGATGACGGCGCTTGCGGCCTGCGACCGAGACTCGAAGGTCTGCAGCTGGTCTGTCGGGAGCGCGCGATTGAGCGCATACGCGGTTGGCACGGTGCCGATCAGGATGAGCATGATCAGGCCCATCCCCTTCTGGCCGTCGTTGGAGCCGTGGAAAAAGCTCACCAGCGTGCAGGTGAGAATGAGGATGCCGCGGATCCACCACGGCGGCGGATGGTCGCCCTTTGGTTCGGCGTAAAGCGCCGGAGCGCGGACGATGGACTTGAGCAGCAACAGTAAGGCCGCCGCGAGCAGGAACCCGAACACCGGAGACAATAGCAGCGCCTCGCCGACTTCCTTGGCTTTCGACCAGTCGACGCCGGATGTCCCGCTGCGGCCGTGCAACAGCGCGTTGGTGATGCCGACGCCGATGATGGAGCCGACCAGAGTGTGGGAGCTCGACGCCGGCAATCCGAACGCCCAGGTGCCGAGATTCCAGATGATTGCCGCGATCAGGAGTGCGAACACCATGGCAAAACCGGCGCTGCTACCGACCTGCAGGATCAATTCGACCGGAAGCAGCGAGATGATGCCAAAGGCAACCGCGCCGGACGAAGCAAGAACCCCGAGGAGGTTGAACACGCCCGACCAGACCACGGCGAAATTCGCCGGAAGCGAGCGCGTGTAGATAACGGTTGCGACTGCGTTTGCGGTGTCGTGAAAGCCGTTGACGAATTCGAAGCCCAGCGCGATCAAAAGCGCCACGAAAAGCAGCAGAAATGGCGCGATCGTCGTGACTTTCGTCCCGGCAGCATCGATGTCGGTATAGATGCTGTAGGCGACAAACAGCAGCACAGCCGCAACCAGGCCGCCAAAAATAATGCCAGTAATCGGATTAACGGCTCCGGTCAGATCCGGTCCCTTGCGGGCTGCCGGTTCGATTGAACCGGGCAAAGCGATATCACTCATAGGGGGCCCTCGTTGGCTCGGAAGGGCTGCGAATGTGCGCGGGCTATATGACAGCTATATGAAGGTCAGCCTTCAGCGAGAAGGCCGTGCCGCTAAGGCCGATCGGTCGTCAGTTGACCGAGACGTCGCCGTCGCCGGGCCCCGTCTCCCAGTTGTCGACGTCCAATTCCCCAATCCTCGAAGCATAACAATACGTCATCGGCGGCTTCTTGAGCGGAAGGCTCAGAACTGCCGGGAGGGCCGCCTGGATCATCGGCGTATAGGGGCGCACCACGATCGATCTCGTATGATTTTGTCGCGCAAATTCGCGTGCCGCCCAGATTAGTTCCCGCGCGATCTCGGGGTCCGCGTCGCGGCAACGGCATTCGAGCAAATAGTAGGAGTATCCGGGCCATTGCTTCATCGCCAGATAGCCGACAAGCCGTGCGCCGGATCGCGCGGCCAGCACGGTTCTCGTCCGTTTGACGTTTGGGGTTCCGAAATACAGCCAGTTCAGCGTGGTGACATCCCGGTAGGCGTAAGTCGTTGCATTCGATGCCTTGCACCTACCAAGGCTGTCGGCATCGAACTCCGAAAATTCGTCGGTGAGTTCGATCGCCAGCGCCTTGGAGCGGCGGGTCAGCGAGGCCATCGTGTTGAGCGCCAACGCAAGAGAGGCTCCTGCAATCCGCCCGACGAGCTTCGATGAACCGGCACTCGTCAGAAAACCTCCGGATAAGGCATGACCATCAGCAAGGACCCGGTAATTGGTGCGCTGCCAGCCCGCATCCAAGGACTTCATGCCGAGGGACCGCCACAGACTGGCGGCAAAAGGCGTCGAATTGGTGCCGACCAAAAGGTCGCCGTGGATTTGACTTAAGAACTTTTGCCCCACGGTTTTCGCCAATCCGGCGCCGCGGAAATTCGGATCGACCGCTGTGCCGCCCGTGGCGCAGCAAAGTGACGGCTTGCTGTCGATCATGTATTTGAAGGGGATATTCGCGGTGAATGCGATAATCGCTCGGTCATTCGCGCGAACAAGCCAGCCGCGCGGGATCGCGGCATTCCACGCCGGGTTAAGCGCCCACCACTGATCAAACCAATTTCGCCAGATGCCAGATTCGCCGCCAAACACCGAGGCGAGAAAACACGACAGATCATCCAGCGCATTTTGCTCCAGTTCGGTAGCCAATCTCTGCGATGACCCGGCGGGCGCTTCGGTCTTAAAATCAACGAAGGTCGTGACACGCACTCCGACGCAACGGCCGGGAAGAGCCGGTCCGAACGACGCAAAGCAGAAAGCCGCTGGCGCAGCTTTATAGGATGAACGCGATCATCTCAGTCCGAATAGCGTGGTTAACGCTAACGGCAGCAGGCGCCGCCAAAGCCGGATCGCCGTGAGATAAAGGCGGCTCCGATGAAGATGTCCGCCGCCGTATCACCAAGGAAGGAAGAAGCCGTCGCGATCGACGACGCGGCGCCGGTCTTTGCGCTTTCGCGCCCCGACGATGGAGGACAGTCCCGGCTTGCGCGAATGAGCGGCAAGCTTTCGCGGTTCATGGCGCGAAACGTCGCGACGAAGAAGCTGACGATGTGCAACGACAAGCCCCTGGTTACGTTCACATTCGACGATGCGCCGGCATCCGCGTGCACGGCCGGGGCCGCTCTGCTGGAGCAATACCAGGCTCGCGGCACCTTCTACATTTCCGGCGGCGGATGCGGGCTTGTGAGTCCCGGTGGCCGGCTCGCTACCGCCGAGCAACTGAAGACGCTTTGCGCCGCTGGTCACGAAATCGGGTGCCACACTTTCTCTCATTCCGCCGTCGCCGCAGTCGGCAGTGACACACTCGCCGCCGATCTAAAACACAATCAAAAGTTCTTGCAGGGAATCGACAGCGACATCGTCATCCGCAACTTCGCCTATCCTTATGGCGACCTGTCGTTTTCCGCTAAACGGTTCGTCGAAACGCATTTTGATTCGTGCCGGTCTCTCCTCCCCGGCGTGAACGTCGGAATTGTCGATCTCGGAGCACTGAAGAGCTGCGAACTCCAGAACTCCTCGATCGGCCGCCAAGGCATTCGAGACATTATTGTCGACACGGCCGGCAAGAACGGATGGCTGATCTTTGCCTGCCATGACGTCGATCGCCAACCGAGCCGGTTCGGCCTGTCGCCGGCCCTTCTTGAATTCGCATTGGACGCCGCCACGACCGCCGGGTGCCGGTTGGTGACCATTCGCGGCGCGCTGCAGGCATTGCGTGGCTCCGCATTGGGCCCAAGAAGTACGAGCCTACGCTAACGCGTCTACTTTGCGACGCCCATCGATCACAGGTCGGATATCGGCCTAGCCCAAAAAGCTCTAACCCAAGATGGCTGAGCTGCCTGTGCGGCTTTTCGGCTCCCAAATAATGGTATTTGGCACTGCGCTGTTCGCGACTAGAGCCGCATCAACGGAAAAAGTTGCCTTAGGAATTACTAAACATCCGTGCGGTAGATTGTTAATCGGAAGTAATCGTCGTGTGCTGGCGTACGGCGAACCGATGTACCGCGCGGAAAGCAATGTTGGCGCGAAATCAAGCGCGCGGTTTTTGACGGCGCGGTCACGGATTGCGTGAGCTACAAATGACGGCGCAAATTGCACTCATTCCCGAACTTGAGCTCGCGATAACGCATGGCTCGCCTAAGCGACGCGCCGAGATGCTATCGGCAGTCACTGATCTCTTCATCGACGGATCGGTTGGGTTTACTGACGCCGAGATTGCTTTGTTCGATGATGTCATCACCCGCTTGGCGTTGGAAATCGAAATCTCGGTCCGGTCGCTGCTGGCGCAGCGCCTTGCCTCGATTGCCAAAGGACCTCCCAACGTTATTCGGATGCTGGCGAATGACGATGAAATCAGCGTTGCTTACCCGATCCTCGTACAGTCTGAGCTACTCGACGAGGCTGCCCTGGCGCAGTGCGCTCGATCAAAGACTCAGGACCACTTGCTCGCAATTTCCCGCCGAAAAGCGCTCGGCGAGGTTGTTACCGACGTGCTTGTTGAAAGGGGAAGCAAACAGGTCTTACTGAGCACCGCGATGAATCCCGGAGCGAAGTTTTCCCCGATCGGCTTTTCTCGACTTGTAACGCGGTCAGCCGGCGATGAGGCGCTTACAGCGTGTGTGGGCTCCAGGCCCGACATTCCCCATCACCTCTTTCTGGCTTTGCTCGCGAATGCTTCCGATCTGGTGCGGTCGAAGCTCATTGCCGAGAAGCGGCATACCCGACGCGAAATTGAGCGCGCCGTCGCGACCGTTACCGACGAAATCCGCAACGATGCCGATGCAAATTCGCCGAACTATGAGGAAGCGCGAGCCGTAGTTCAGCCGAAGTTCGATTCGGGCGAGCTCGATGACGCCGCGATTTTGTCGCTTGCCGAAGACAGGAAATTTGCCGAGACCACAATTGCACTGGCATGCCTCTGCAACGTGTCAGCCGACGTGGTCGAACAGGCCCTGACCCAAGACCAATTCGACATGATATTGGTACTCGCAAAAGCCGCCAAGCTCTCATGGGCAACGACAAAAATATTGCTGTCGTTTCCCGCTCGGAAACGACGCATCGTGCCCGGCGAAATCGAGCAATGCTTGGCAAGCTTTGAACGTTTGAATTTTGTAACCGCGCAGCACATCATCGAATTCTACAGAATGCGCCACGCTCAGCCGGCCAGATCGCGAGCGCCAGCATCATTTTCCGCACATTAGGACGGTTCTCGGCGTGCGCCACGAGCTATTGCGCAGCGATATATTTTGCGAGAGACGCCCACATCGGCTTTCGGTTGAGGCCAGCATCGAGCGGTAGCGGCCGCAGCGGCGCCCCGTCCCATCGCTTGTAATATTGATGAAGCCAGGTGTAGCGGTCGCTCAGCCCCCAGGTTGCGATCGACAGCGGCGGAGCGACAGAAAATACAATGTCCAAGTATTCGGCGGCATGACGCGCCACAGCCAGATCGCGCTCTGGCTCGCTGCCGCGAACTTTCACGTCGTTGACGTCCATCTCGGTAATCAGCAATCGATAGCCGAGCTTGACGACGCTGCGGAGAAAGCCCGTCAGTTCGCGGTGATCTAAAATCTGATGCGCTTCGAGATGCGATTGCAAAGCGAGGCAGTCGATGGGCGTATTCCGATCCCGCAACTTCCGCAGCAGCGTGAGCAAGGCGTCCCGTCGGCGCTGCGACGACCCGGTCGCATATTCGATTCCGTACTCGCTCAGGCATAGCGGCGCCGCCGAGTTGGCCGTACGCGCCAACCGGAACGCCAGGTCGATATATTCGGCGCCGAGAGAATGCAGCCACACCGAATTGCGAAGACCGTTATCGAGATGATCTTCTGGCTCGATCGCTTCGTTCACGACATCCCAAGCCCAGATTTTCCCGCGGTACCGCGAAACCTGTGTGGTGATGTGCCGCTCCAGCGCGGCGCTGGCTTCCTGACTGGTTGATATCTGAGACACCCAAGGTGGGATCGCGGCATACCAGACCAGCGTATGTCCGTGGACCGCCATGTCATTACGCGTGGCAAACGCGGCGATGCTGTCGCCCTCGGTGAAATTGAATTCTCCAGGCCGTGGCTCGGTCTGATCCCATTTCAAGGAGGTTTCCGGAACAAAGATGTTGGCTTCGGTCGCGAACTTTTCGAGAAGGATACGGTCCGGCTGGACGTTTGGCGCGGCCCCGGCACAGCCATATCTGATGCCGGAGGTTCGCAGGTGGCTGCGTAGCGCGGGCGCCAGCTCCAGATCGAAGTCGGCCCGCGCGGAGCGAGAACGCAAAACGAGCGGCGATCCGATCGCAAGACTTGCTAGTCCAAGACGCGCTGGTCCAAGACTTGCCAGTCCAACACTTGCCAGTCCAAGGACGGCCGAGCGCCTTGATAGTTGGTGCTGCTTGACGAGCATCATTCGTTCCCGCACGAAAATCCTGCCGCCGCGCAGTTTAGTCGGACAGGTGAGCCTTCGCTGGGCAGCCGCAACGCGATCATCAGCGGTGGTTAATTTCGAAGGCTTCTCGCCGTTAACGACGTGCCCCGAACACGGATTTGTTAACTCGTAGCACGCCACCATTTGATCTATGAACATCGGTCCGGAGGCAACTCCGCCGACTTATTTTCAATCCCTAAGTCTCGCGCGACTGAGCGAAGCACGAACCTTGCCGCATCGTTTATGATCAATCCGTACGCCCTGATTTACCTCGTTGCGCACGTCATTCCGGCAATGATCGGGTTCGTTGCACTGATTTTATACACGCACCTTTTGTCCGCGGCCGAATATGGGATCTACGTCGTCGGCGCGAGCATCGCTGGCATCATCTCTGCTGTGTTCTTCGCCTGGGTTCGTCTCTCGGTCGCGCGATACCAGGCAAAGTCACCCGAGCTTGACCTGCGCGTCGAGGCGATCGTGGCATACGGCGGGACGGTTCTTGTTATCGCCTGCCTCACGCCTGTTGCCTTGCTCATCATTCGCCCGAATATCGGTTTGGCTGTTGTAGCGGGCACTTTGTTGCTGTCGCTGTCGCTCACCGCATTTGAAATCAGTCAGGAGTTTCGGCGCGCGCAGCTCAATCCGATCCGCTACATGACAATTGGCGTAACGCGGGGGATATTAGGACTGGCATTCGGATACGCGGCTATCGAACTCGGTGGCGGCGGGCTAGGCCTGCTGGTCGGCATCGGCGCCAGCTTCCTGGTAGCGAATGTCCTAAGCTTCCATCGCAATGCCGCAAAGCCGTTGCGATCGTTTTCGATCGGCTATCTCAAGACCTTTGTCCGTTATGGCTTCCCCTTTCTGCTCGGCGCGCTCGCCTTTGCGCTGCATAGCGCGCTCGACCGATTGAGTGTCGCATATCTGCTGGGTCCGAGTGCAGCAGGTTCCTATGGCCTTGCCGCAGACCTGACCCGACAGATCGCCGCAGTTCTCGCTTCCAGCGCGGCGGCTGCGGTTTTTCCGCTTGCGTTTCGCAACCTCGCCCAGTCCGGTGCGAGCGTGACGCGCGCGCGGCTCGCCGAAGGTGCCGAGCTTTTGCTGGCATTGATCGCTCCGGTTACGGTCTGGCTTGCGATCTCCGCCGATGTGGTTGCGGCCACCCTACTCGGAAGCGAATTCCAGACCAGCGTCGCGGCGCTGCTGCCGATACTGGCGCTGGGCCGCATGTGCGGCGCTATCAATCAATATTATCTGCACGTCAGCTTTCAATTGGCAGAAAAGCCCATGCTTCAAGTCGTGCACGATTGCCTGATCCTCGTCGTTAATATCGCATTGTTGTTTCCTCTGACGTTCACTTTCGGATTGCCGGGGACGGCAGCGGCAGTGCTGATCGCTGAAGCGCTCGGCATCCTGATCGGGATTGGCCTGTCGCGGCGGGCCTTCAAGTTACCGTTCAATGCCGCGGGTATGGTGCGCGTCCTGGCATCGACCTTTGCCGTCGCGGCTGTGACTTATGTCGTCAAATCCGCGTCAGGCGGGCAGGGATTTTCAGCGCTGCTAAGTTTGGCCGCTGCGGGCGTTGTTTCCTACGCCTGCGCCGTCATGCTTTTTAATGTCGCCGGTATTCGCACGATGGTCGCTTCGTTTCTGGGGCTGCGCAGACTGGCGGCGGGTTAAGGCCGACTTGATCGCGTCAGCGCCATCTAAGGCCTATCGACCACCATTCATATCACGAACTGGTGCGACGGCCAGCCGGACGCCCGATCTGCTGCTGCAGCGCGCGGATAAACAGATAAACCAGGCGCGGCCGCAGCACGCTGTCGGGATAGCGAAGCGTACCGACAATCAGGCAAGTCCAAAATTCGATCATCCGGCCGTGGACGCATGCGTTACGGGCTCCGGTCCAGAAGGCGTCGATCTGAGCGAGCCTTCGCCTTCGCCTCAGTTCGCCGCGCGAGAAACGTTGCTGGATCGCCGGGTTCGAGTAGACCGCCTCGATAGCCTTGAAATTTGGCCGAAGCGGCGAATTCTTCAACCGAAAATTCGCGCTGCTGAAGTGCTGGCGATAGAGGAGCACAACGTCGTCCGGCATGGCCGCGAAATCACCCAGCACGGCAAGCCGGCACCAGAACTCCCAGTCCTCGCCCCATTTCAGCGTCGGATTGAAGCCGTGAACCGATCGCGCCGCATCGGTCCTGATGCAGATGGCGCCGCAAACGATGAAATTCTTCGAGACGAGATAACGGAGCGTGTCCTGGGCGGGAAAAAGCTTCCACGCGAGATCGGCGCGCTCGGACAATTCAACCCCGTCCTGTCTAATCCTGATATGATGCGCGAAACAGGCGACATGCTGCGGATTCCCGTCCAACACCGTGACCATCCGGCAAAGCGCATCGGGCAGAAGGACGTCGTCGGCGTCGAGGAAGAAGACGTAAGGCGCAGTGGCGACGGCAAGGCCGGCGTTGCGCGCGGCGCTCACGCCGCTGTTTGTTTGACGAAGCACGCTCAGGCGGCTGTCGCCATACGTCGTCAAGATTTCCGGCGTGCGGTCGGTCGAACCGTCATCGACGACGATCACTTCGATGTCCGTCAGACTCTGCCGCAGCACACTGTCCAGCGTTTCCCGAAGGAAAGTTTCGGCATTGTACGCGGCTATAACGACTGTGACTCTGGCGGGCATTGGTCTTTCCAAATTCAATTGCGGTGCACTGGCATCGGCGCCGGCTCATTTGGCGACGTGTCTGCGGCTAGTCGCATCCGTTTGATCGGATGCGCCGCTAATGAGCCGTAACCCTTGGGCGATCGTCGTCAGTCTGCAGCCTGCTTCTTCCGCGCCGTCGACAGCCCATTCGAGCAAATCCGGTGAGACACCAAACCGGCTTGGCTGCTCAGCCACATCGTGGCTGTAAAAAATCAGCCATCCGCTGGTGCGAACCGTCTCGGCGATCAGTTCGGCGACTTTCAGCCGATCCACAGACGCGTTGTCCAGCGGCCACGCTTTCAGTGCGCCAAGGTCGGCAACAGTGGTATTGATGCCGGCATGACCGGAGCGGCAGGAATTGAACCGGGTTTCAAGGTAGCGTTTGGTGCGAACCGACATATCGCCGTACGGATAGGCAAAATTTCGCACCACGATATCGCTGCTGATGGTCTTCAGAACGGTTTGGTTCCGATCGAGTTCTGAATCAAGTTCGTCAAAGCTCATGTGGCGGACAGCCGGGTGCGAAAAGGTGTGGCATCCGATTTCGTGCCCGTTCGCCCAAATTGTCCGCAGCTGATCGATTGATGCCCGTAACGGGCCGCCCGCGTTCGCCGAGCCGCAACCACGGCCGGCGACGTAGAAGGTGCCGCGCGCGCCGTGCCGCTCAAGGATGCGCGCGCCTCGTTCGCAGGCAGAGGCTGGAACGTCGTCGAAGGTGAATGTCACCATCGGCGGCCCCGCGTGCATGTCCAGCATCTTGTTACGGCTCCAGCGCGCAAGGAACCGTGATGCCATGTTGGTGACTCTGGTCGGCAACGAGCCGCTATTCGGGTCCTCGGTTTGCAGCGCGAGCATGGCTATCGATATTCCTCGTAGAGAATACCGAATTCGGCTGCGATGCGGCCGGCTCCCCGCGCGGCCAAAGTCAAGCTGCGCATGACGGCGCTTCGGCCTCCGAATGCGGTGAAGGGCAGGATCAAAATTGCGGAGCCGAGCAAGCCCAGAGCTTTGCACCAGCGGCGCACGGTGCCGCCGAAATTGCCCGCGAACATGCGCTCAACGCGGGTGGCGCCGGTGCCCTTGCGGAATCTCCGCCGCAGAACGTAGCCGACTGTGGTCCGCGACACCGGCATCGTCTCTAACACGTGCGCGCCATCAGCCCACGCGAAGCTGCGGCCATCCCTGCGGCAGCGAAAGAAGAACTCTTCGTCGCTGCCGCCGGTGAACGCGTAATCGTGCTTGAATGGCTCGTCGAGGTATTGTTCCAGCGTTGAGCGCCGGATCAGCATGCTTCCGGTGCCGTAGATCATCGACACCGGCCCGGTTGCGAACCGGGTCGGCGCATAGAGGCCGCTCTTGGCCAGCCAATGATCCGGAGCGTCAAAAACCGGAAACACCGGGCCGCCAACGATCTCGACGTTGTAGTGCAACGCGACCCTGACCATTTCGGTCAGCCAATTCGCATCGGGGTATTCGTCGTCATCCAGAACGGCGACGTAGTCGGGCGCATCTGCCGCGCGACAGGCGCTCACGAAAGCGCGGTTGTACGCGTAGGTGTGACCGCGGCGGGGCTCGATGATGCACGTCACCGGGAAACGAAACGTCGGCGATACATCGTCAACGATAGCTGCGCCGGCGCGAGCTTCCGCATCGTTGTCGACCACGACGATTTCGAGGCGTCCGGCGTAGTTCAGTTGCCCGATATGCGCCAGCAATTTGCGCAGCCCATCGGGGCGGCGAAAGGTCGGCACGCACAAGCATACGCTCGGTGGTGACTGTCGGTTCACGTTTAGATCACGCTCCGGATCATCGGCTCACTCTTCGATCATCGCGTTGAGCTTACTCATGTCCGTCAGCCCGCTACGCGTGAGCAGCAGGAATAACGCGTGCGGGTTGGTCTTGAGATAGCGGCCGGACAGCCGAAGAGGCTCAAGATACATCCGGTACGCCCATTCAAGGCCGGCGCTCTGCATCCAGGCCGGCGCTCGCGCCTTTTTGCCCGACAGAAAATCGAACAGCCCGCCTGAGGTTTTGATCAACCCTACGCCGGTGAGCTGGTCGCGATTGCGCACGGCAAACGATTGTTCGTTGGGAACACCAAGGCCGAGCCACAAAACATCCGGCTGCGCATTGTTGATGGTGTCGATGATGCGCGCTTCGTCACCTTCCCGGCGCAGATACCCGCAGCTGCAGCCGACAATGTCCAGGTCGGGATAAAGGGCCCGAACGCGCCGCGTGGCAGCGTCGACTGCAGATTTGGTCGCGCCGAGGAAAAAGAAACGCACGCCGCGCTGCAGAGCGACCGCGGCAACATCGTGGAAAAGGTCTGTGGTGCAAACGCGCTCGGGGAGCGGCGTTTTGCCAAAGAAGCGCGATACAAAAACCAGCGGCATGCCGTCCGCATGAATGAGATCGGTATTGAGGAACAGATCGCGAATGCGCGGTTGACGCGCGCACATCGATACGACTTGCCCATTCGCGGAACTGATAATGACAGGAGGCTGCCCGGTGCCGCGCCGAGCAAGGGCAACGTCGATCATCAGCTGTGCCGACGTGGTCCGATCAATTGCCGCGATCGGCAGGCCGCCGATGGTAGCGATCGGAACCGACCAAGGCCCATCGGCCGCGCCGTCAAAGTTAAGACAGCCACCTGAAGCGGTCATGGGGGTGAACTCCTGGAATCAATATCTAAGAGCCAAGCCACGGGAAACAAAGTTAAAACGGCCGTTAGTCTTAAGGCGCGAACGAATCCCGGCGCATCTGACCGCATCGCGGCATTAACCAATGGCGGGGCATTGACCCCCATCAGGATTCACGCAGTTCAGCGCATCAAATCGAAGGTTACGGAGCGACCCGCGTGACCGAAATGAGACGCAAGCCAAACGCGGCCATGAACAGGAAAAGCCCGAGCGTATTTGCCTCGATCAAGAGGCTCTCGAAGCAAGAGCCGAACGCTGCAAACAGACACACGCGCAAGAACAACATCCTCAGTGGCGCCGCACCGGGCGCGTCAGTCGATCGGTAAAAGTCCGCCAGAGGAAGCACGACGAGCCAGAGCGTGGCCAAAACCGATCCAGGAATACCCACCGTCAAAGCGAGGTTGAGATACGCATTATGGGCATGAGCGGCCATGTTCGCCCAGATCGAAGTGCCGCTCATTCCATAGACAACCTCCCTGGTCCCCCAAAATGCGGCAAAGCCGTAACCGGTGATGGGTCGGTCCGCGATGCGATCCAGCGCAAATTGCCAAATGTCGGTTCGGCCCGTGAAAGACGAATCCGTCAACACCGTGTCGAGCAGATCACGGACCGGTTCGAGATAAATCGAGCCTATCGATAAAATATTGAACGCAACAACGACCGAAAGCGCCAGCGCAATTCCGACGCCGGGTCGGTGAATGCGCGTCAGCAGCACCGAAACGATCAGCGTAATCGGCAACATGGCGATCGACGTCTTTGACCGCGTGAATAGAAGAAAGACAAAAGCCAGGACGGCGATCAGCCCGCCCAATTGAATGCTTCGCACGCGGGCGATGAAGAGTCCGAGAAAAATGAATACAACCATCGCCGCGCTGGCTTCGTTCTTGTGCGAGAAAACGCCGCGCCAATCTCCGGCCAGCTCCGGTTCGATGTAGTCGGTCGTCTGGTGAATCGCCTGTTCAGGGATGAGAAAGACGCCGAGGTAACATGCGGCCAGTACAATCAGCACAACCACAGCCATGACGTCGCCGAAATGCCGCATGTTCTTCGGCAGCAGTAACGCCATCGCCGCCAACCCCAATGTCACCAGGGTAAAGGCAAAGCGCCGGGCGGACAGCGCCGGCTCCCAGGATGTGACGACGCACAACGCGAACCAGAGCAGCGTTATGATCAAGACCGGCCGCACCAGAACCAGCAGGCGGCGCGGATCGTGGCTCATGCACCACGCCGCCAGCAGCAGAAACAGCAGTGAGTAGCCGATTTGATTGATCAGGTTGCCCGCATTCGTGACCTCCGGCGCAACCGAAAGGTTCTCGAACGGACGAAAGGAGATCCACAACAGCAAAAATACCGCAGCAAGGAGCAAGCCGCGGATCAGAGTGCCGGCATCGCGCGCCGGGACGATGGCGGGATTTTGCAGCGGGAGGAGACCGAGCTTTGCCAGGGCTGCCTCGTTGTGCGTTATGCAGACCGCAGTTTGGCTGGCCTCGGCATGCTGACGGTCGCGGCGCCGGTCAGGACAGCGCCGCGGATCTTTTGGGCGTTAGCGCCGAGCTGTGAAGCAAACTGTTCGATGACGCTCACGTTCTCCTTGTCGGCATCCGCGACCAGCACGATGTGGTCGACGAGGTCGGCAAAAAGGCGGGTGCCCGGATCGTCACCGAATCCAACGGCGGCAACAATCACCATATCGAAACGTTTGGTCTGATCGAATGCCCACTTGACGTCCGCTTCCGTGATCCGCCGGTCGCGTCGGCTGTTCGGCGGGACAAACGACACCAGATCGATATTGGTTTCCCGGTCGCGGACGGTGACTTCGTTGAGCGCGCGGCGTCCGACGGCGACGTCGATAAGTCCCACCGGGTTTCTATCGGCATCGATTGCCGCAAGCGTGCGACGCTCGAGATCGGCGTCGATCAGCAGCACCCGTTGCGTCGCAGCTGCTGCCGCGGCGAGCGTCAGTGCAACAGCGTCCGTGTCGTCCGCATCGTCGGCGGCGATGACGAGGATGCTCGGGTTGCCGCGCACTCCGTGATTTGCACGAACCGCATCAAGCACCTGACCGATTTCCCACGCAAAATGCGAATTGGGATCCTGCGCGGCGCCAAGCGCAAACGAGGTGTCGACATGCGGCAACGTCGCGAGGATTGGAATTGAGGGCGCCGCTGTTCGGGCAGGCAAGAGCCCGCCGATCGTCCCGGCGAGTTTGCCTAAGAAGGTGTAGCCTGCGGCGGCGCGCGTCGGGCGAGGCGCCGGATCGTCACCCGCCGCGCGCAAAACAACAATGCCGGTCCCGGCCGCTACACCGATGAGCAGAGCACCCACCGCAATCAATGTGTTCGATGGCGGGAAGCTGCGGCGCGCCGGAGGGTCGGCGCGGGAGATCACCCGAATGTTTTTGGTGTCGAGCCGCTCCTGCTCGCCTGTTTCGCGCGCCCGCACCAGAAATGACTCGTACACGGCACGGCTTGCCACCACGTCGCGCTCGAGTTCGCGTAGCGACACCATGGCTCCGTTGGTGGTGATGGCGTTGCCTTTGAGCTTTTCGAGGTTGCCCGCCAGCGTCGCCTCGTTGGCCCGCGCGCTCTCATAGTCGCTGCGCGCGGACAATGCGATGCGGTGGACTTCGTTCTCGATCAAATGCCGCAGCCGCTCGGCCTGGGCCTGGATTTCAATCACCGCCGGATGCCGGGCGCCAAGCGAAGTCATCTGCTCGGCCTCGCGGCGCATGATCTCCGCATACTGCGTGCGCAACGCGGCGATTGTCTGCGACTGCACAGCCTCGGGGAAGGAGCCGATGTCCTCTTGAGATACGTGCACGTGCTCAACCTGGTCGAGCCGCGCTTTTGCCGCCGCCGTGCGCGCGCGTGCCATTCCCAACTGATTGTTCAATTCGGACAGCTGCTGTTCATTGACCAGCTGTCCGCTGGCGCCAAGGATATTGTTTTGGGCCTTGTATGCTTCAACCCGATCTTCGGCTTGGCGTACCCGTTCCTTAAGCTCGTTCAGACGGGCCGACAAAGATTGCGAGATCTGCCGGGCGGCGTCTGACCTTACATCTGTTTGTTCGGCCAGATAGGCTTGTGCGATCGCGTTGGCGATGCGCGCCGCCTTTACCGGTTCCCGCGCGGTGACACTTACGTCGACAATATAGGTGCGCTCGGCGCGCTTCACCTGAATGGCGCGCTTCAGTGCGTTCAACGCAGAAGGCGAGCCATCTCCATCGGCACCGCCACCAAGCCACGATTGCTGTCCAGCAAATTCCGGATCGTGGTCAAGCGCTTCGGCTTTGATCACCCGGCGGAGCACGTTGTCGGAGGTCAATACCCGGACCTGGCTCTCGACCAAAAGCACCGTGGCATCGTTCGCCTGGCTGGCGGGTGCGAGGTCGGTTGCAACTGCGCGCAAATCTGTCGGGTCGATGAGAATCTGGGTTGTCGCCGTGTACCGATGCGGAACGAAGCTGACGAACAGCGCTGCGGCGAGCAGCGAAATCGTCGTCGTCGCAAGAATGATCGCCTTGCCGCGCCAGATGGCCGACAGAATTCTCCGAAAATCGAACTCGGGGGCGGGAGCAAATGCGGCCGGCAATTCGCCCGTCCCAATAACAGCCGATCGGCTTTGGCGCGGCGCCTCGAACATTCCGTGCGTAACTTTCCAACTGCCGGCAGCGCTGGTCGCGCTGGCGATCCGAGCAGCGCCGTTATCAGGCGCAATTTATCCGCCGCACGCGCACTCAAGGGCAGCCCGCCCAGCATGTCCAGGCGAGTCCATATGGTTAACCAATTGATAAAGGAATTAGTGTTAATGAGACGTTTACGGTGTCCGCCAACGACCAGGCTGCTGCGCCGTGCGGGTCCGATTCATCGCCGAAGCAGGCGAAATATGGCGCCTGCGGCGATGGCCAGTACAAGAATCGGTATCCAGAGCAGCACCGCGCCAACCACGGTGAGCAGAATCAGTGCGGCAAGGATTCCGATCATCAGGATGAGCAGAGCCAAGCCGACTGGCCCAATCCGGCCGACATAGATTCGCTGAGTCCCTCCGATCCAAGTTGAACCGCCCTGCTGCCACCCGTGCCGCTGCCAGCCCGGCGCACGATTTGTCCGGTCCGGAGGGATGATCTCCGGCTCGGCGCGTGGTCTTTCCGGCACGTCAGGTTTGTCCGTCATGGCTGGCTGCAGCGTCCTATTGGGACTTTATATGTAAGCCTCGCAGAGGGCGTCACAAGCGGTGCCTTGCGGCCGGCCTTCATGACGCGGCGCGTTCTGCATGGTAGCGTTTGCGCATGAAATCGGGTGGTCTCAATCCAACTCGTAGCGTCGCTGTTGTCATCACGATCTTGGTGGGCGTTTGCGGCAGCGCGCTCGCGCAGGACACGCCTGCTGCGAGCGAGGCCGCAAGTGCCATGATCGGTGCATGGGAATTTTCGAACGCCGATCGCGACAAAATCTGCCGCTTTAACTTCCGGCCCGAGATCGCGACCGGCGGATTTAAGCTCGACATCGACAAGAATTGCGCAGGCCTTTTTCCGACAACCAAAGATATCGTTGGCTGGGCGGTCGACAATTTCGGCGGGCTTCGCCTTCTCAATGGCGGCGGCAATGCCGTAATTGAACTCAACTTGGCCGAGGCTGGGCTGTACGACGGTTTTGATCCGGAACAGGGCCGTTATGTGCTGCAGAGTGCCGCAGCCGCACCGGTTCGCTCAGCCGAAGATATGGTCGGCGACTGGGCGATTGCGCGTGGCACCGGCAAGCCGGTTTGCGTGCTTACACTCGCAAACATTCCGGTTGGCGCCGACGCCTTGATACTGAAGGTGAAACCCGGCTGCGATCCGATGGTTACGCGTTTCGCACCGAATTCCTGGCGCATGGACCAAAGCGAGCTGGTTTTGCTTTCGGCGCGCGGACAGACGTGGCGTTTCGAGGAAAATGACGCCAACACCTGGCAGCGCGTGCCGGAAAGTTCGGACCCGGTTCTGCTGGTCCGTCAGTAAGTGCGGTTATAACATTCCAGGGGGAAGCATGAGTAATGCCGCCGCGGCCTTCAGCACCAAGCAAGCGGGATACCTGCCGGCAATATTGGGGTTCGAATGGATTGATGTGCAGCACGGTTTTGCGCGCGGCCGGTTCGATGTCACCAAACAACACTTGGCTCCAAACGGCTACCTTCACGCCGCAAGCGTCGTCGCGCTTGCGGATACCGCGTGCGGCTACGGTTGCATAATGTCGCTTCCGGAAAACGCTGCGGGCTTCACCACCATCGAACTGAAAGCCAACTTTCTTGGCACCGCGCTTGAAGGCGGAGTTATCTGCGAAGCGCGGATGCTGCACGGCGGCCGCACGACGCAAGTCTGGGACGCGGAGGTGAAGAGTGAAACCAGCGGCAAGACGATTGCGCTGTTTCGCTGCACGCAAATGCTTCTCTCCAAAACGCGCGGCAGCCAGTAAAACGGGGTGAACGGAGTCACCGCGTGGGCATCAAACCCCCGCCCGGCGAAGGGTTTGCGGCCAGCGCGTCGCTCGTCATTATCGGGGCCGGTGCGGCGGGCCTTTGCGCCGCGCTGGCGGCACACGAAGCCGGTGTGGAAGCTTTTGTTCTCGAGCGCGATTCCGTTTCTCGTGGTTCTACTGCCCTGTCCGCGGGACTCATTCCCGCTGCGGGCACACGCTTTCAGAAGTCGCTGGGTGTCGACGACAGTCCCGCGCTCTTCGCTGCCGATCTCAAGCGCAAGGCCCATGACGAAGCCGACCCGGCAATGGTCGACTTGATCGCCAGCGAGGCGGGCAAGACGGTCGAGTGGCTGGCGGATCGCTATGGGTTGCCTTTCTCTGTGGTGCACGACTTCGATTACCCTGGGCACTCAGCGCGGCGCATGCACGGGCTGCCAACCCGGTCCGGCGTCGAGCTGATCGATCGGCTGCGGCAGGCGGTGGAGGAGACCCCAAGTCCAATCATAGTCGATGCGACCGTGACGGCGCTCTATGCCGATGCCGGACGCTTCGTCCGCGGCGTGGAAATAACCCGCCCGGACGGCGCCCGCGATTCGCTCGGCTGCCGCGCGCTGGTGCTGGCGTGCAACGGTTATGGCGGCGCGGCCGATCTCGTTTCGCAATACATTCCTGAGATGATCGGCGCGCTTTATTTCGGTCATGCCGGCAACCGTGGCGACGCGGTCTTATGGGGACAGGCGCTCGGCGCCAAACTTCTCCATATGTCCGGCTATCAAGGACACGGCTCGGTCGCTCATCCGCACGGCATCCTCATCACCTGGGCTGCGATCATGGAGGGCGGATTTCAGGTGAATACCAGCGGCGCGCGTTTTTCCGACGAAAGCCTCGGCTATTCAGAACAGGCTGCCGTCGTTCTCGCCCAGGCCGATGGCATAGCCTTCGACATATTCGACGAGCGCATCGCGGCCATCGCACGGCAGTTCGAGGATTTTCGGCAAGCCGAGGCGTCTGGCGCGGTCATCGAAGCTTCAACCGTTGAACAACTCGCGGAGCGGCTGAACCTGCCGGCGGCAGCGCTCGCTCAAAGTTTTGCCGAAGTCGAGCAGGCCAGGCGCGCGCGCGTGTACGACCGCTTCGGGCGATCCTTCGCCAGCGTAGCGCCATTGTCGTCGCCATTTAAGGCTGTCAAAGTGACCGGCACCTTGTTTCACACCCAAGGGGGTGTTGCGGTCGATGAACGGGCGCGCGTCGTGAATGTGCAAGGGAAACCTTTGCCAAACCTCTTTGCTGTCGGCGGCGCGGCTGCGGGTATTTCAGGTTCGCACGCAAGTGGCTATCTGTCGGGAAACGGTTTGCTGACCGCGACCGTGCTTGGCCGCATTGCCGGCTTAAGTGCTGCTGCTCTCGTCAGATAGCTGAGCCGAAGTTTTGGGGCTGCGCGTGCGCGGTAAAACATCGCGCATGATGGTCGGGCTTACGGGTTTGAGTTTTGTTGCTCTCTGACCCGCAGTTTGCCGACAGTCAATTCATCGACTTCCAACGAGCCGAACCGCGCCTTCCGGATCGTAAGCCGACCAATCGCAATTTGTCCGATCGCCAGTGCACCGATCGCCACCGCACCCACGGCCATGGCTCCAACGGCAAGCGCCAACAGTCTGCCGGCCGGGAGCGGTCTGTGTCGTCTTATGAGTTCACGCGCCATGGCCATCGGTCCTTCTGCGCATCACCTTCGGCTCCTAGAGGCTGGTGTGACCACCATGGGCGATACAATTATTGATTGTACTTGAAGTCTAATTGCGGCGCTGCGAGGGCTATATCAGATATAATCTCGTTGTTTCAACACCTTACAAATATGTCGCGGGTATATTAGTCTGTATATAACCTGTGGATAAATCCGATAAAAGCCGTCTATCGGCCTCATTTCGCCATTGCGCGTTTCTCAACCTCTGATAGTATAATCCGTAAATAAACCTTTAAGATGTGTTTCGCGGACTGAAACGGGGCGGTTCGTTGCGTTGGTAGAGCGTTGTGGCGTGGGGGCGTGTCATGAAAAAATTTGCTGCGTTAGCGTGCGTCTTGTTATGTGGCGGGGGATGCAGTGCGGTGTCGGTGGGCCCTGAGCGTGTTCTCACGGTCAACGACCAAGTCCACGCTTTACAGGTGCTACACACCAACAAAAATGTCGACCCAAAAACTTTCAATCCCCAAAATTTCGATTTAACGAGTTACGTCACGGAACGAATGTTTGAAATTGATTTGGAGTACAATACATATTTCGCAAACCTGACAACTCAGGCCCAACTTGGAAATGCCGCGGGCGATGTGATTATAGCGGGCCTGGGCTTGGCGGGGACGATCGTCCCTGCCAGCTCCACCAAAACGATATTGGCCGCGACCTCAACTGTAGTGGCCGGAGCGAAGACAACCGTAGACACTGATGTTCTTCTTTCGCACACGATTCAAATTTTGCAATCTCAAATGGAGGCAAGTCGGACGATTGTCCGGAATCGGATTTTGGGATCTCTGTACCCGGCTAAGGGTGCCCCCGTTCCAACAATCCCATACACGGTTTGGATAGCGCTCTCTGATCTCGAAGACTACTATCGAGCGGGTACCATACCTGGCGCACTTGAAGCGCTTGCGGCTGCCACCAATAGTAACGCCCAAAATGCAAAGAACTGCAGCAATGGGGTAAACCAAGCCAGTCAAATGGTAGACTGTGGTCAATCCAACGGCAATCAGACCAAGGGCAAGGGGTCAACGAAAAAGAGTGGTGTGACATCTCGCGGCGTTCGAGTTCCAGCGTTGCAGTACTAGCATTCGTTCCTGACAGAATTTTCGGCGTGGACGTGCGCTCCCAGATTGGCCGCCGTCGTTCTGCCATTCTCGCCCGAAGCAGGTTAAGTGCGCCGCGCATCGAGGTCATAGCCACTCAAATCAGCTTCAGCCCTTTGAGGCTTGCGTGGCCTTCCTTGCCCACGATGATGTGGTCGTGCACGGAGATGCCGAGCGGGCTCGCCACCGCGATGATCTGCTGCGTCATCTGGATGTCGGCGCGCGATGGTGTCGGATCGCCTGACGGGTGATTATGCACGAGGATGATGGAGGTCGCCGACAATTCCAGCGCACGTTTGACCACCTCGCGCGGATAGACCGGGGTGTGGTCGACCGTACCGACCTGTTGGATCTCATCGGCAATGAGCTGGTTGCGCTTGTCCAGAAACAGCACGCGGAATTGCTCGCGGTCGGCAAAGGCCTGTGCAGTGCGGCAATAGTCCAGCACTGCGGACCAGGATGAGAGCACCGGCCGCTTTTTCACTTCGCCACGCACCAGCCGGCTGGCTGCGGCCTGCACGAGCTTAAGCTCGGTGATCGCCGCGTCGCCCAGCCCCTTGACGCTGGAGAGCCGGGCGACCGGCGCCGAGATCGCTTCCGCGAATGAGCCGAAAGTGGCGATCAGCTCTTTGGCGAGTGGCTTGACGTCGCGCCGTGGCAGCGCGCGAAACAGCACCAATTCGAGTAGCTCGTAGTCCGACAGCGCCTCGGCGCCGGCTTCGCGAAACCGGTCGCGCAGCCGCTCGCGATGGCCGTAATAATGCGGTGGGGCCTCAGCGAGGCCTTGTTCGCTCGCGCGCTTTTTTTCCAGCATGGAAACCCGGACGCAACTCCAAGGTCGCGGTGAAACTTCAACCCGGCCGGCCCCAAGGATGACCGGATTGCATTATTTTGCAATCGGATTGCGAAGCCCTACTTTTGGCGGCGCCCACGCGAATGGTTCGAAGACGCAGAGGGGCAAGGGAAGAACGCCATGCAAAAGGCCGGCAGCTACGCCTATCTTCCGCTGGAACGGGTTGTGTTCGGCCGTCCGGCAGCCGAAGCCGCCGTCGAGGAGGCGGCGCGCGTTGGCGCGACGCGCGTGTTCATCGTTGCTTCAAAGAGTCTGGCGCGGAACACACCGGTCATCGGCACCATCACCGATGCGCTCGGCGCAAGCTATGCCGGATTGTTTGATGGGTGCGTGCAGCACAGTCCGCGCGCCAGTGTTATTGCGGCAGCGCGTGCCGTGCGCGTCGCCAGGCCAGATCTCATCCTGACCGTCGGCGGGGGCACCGCCCTCGACACGGTCAAGGTTTTGCAGATCTGCCTCGCCCATAATGTCGACAGTACCGAAGCGCTCGACGGCCTGTACGCCTCGGTCGGGCCCGACGGCAAGCGGGTCGTGCCGGACATCAAGCCCTCGCCGGTGCGCCAGGTCGCCGTGCCGACGACGCTCTCCGGGGCCGAGTTCTCAAACCTTGCCGGCGTGACCGACGAACGTATCCGACAGAAGCATTCATTCATCGGTCCCGATGTCGGCGCGCGTGCCGTGATCCTCGATCCCGAGGTGACGGTGCACACGCCCGAATGGTTGTGGCTCTCGACCGGGGTGCGCGGCGTCGATCATGCGGTGGAAACACTTTGCTCGATCGATGCGCATCCTTACTGCGACGGTCTCGCATTGCACGCCTTGCGGCTGTTTGCGGAAGCGCTGCCGCACCAGGATGACCTGTCTGCGCGGCTCACCTGTCAGCAGGCATCGTGGCTGGCGGCTTCGTCGATCGCGCGTATCAATTACGGCGCAAGCCACGGCATCGGCCACGCCCTTGGCGCTTTCGCCGACGTCCCCCACGGCCACACGTCCTGCGTGATGCTGCCGCATGTGATGCGTTACAATGAGCGGGCGACTGCCACCAAGCAGCGACTGATCGCCGAGGCGATGGGGCATCCCGGCGCTACGGCGGCGGACGTGATCGCCGAACTGATTGCGGCGCTCAAGCAGCCCGCGACGCTGCGCGCCGTCGGCATCAAGCGCGAGCAATTGCCGAAGATCGCCGAAGCGGCAATGAGCAATATCTGGGTGCGCAACAACCCGCAGCCGATTCGCTCGCCTGAAGACGTGATGCAGATACTCGAAGCCGCATGGTGAAGCCGAGAAAGCTCACGCCCGATAGGGCGGCTTGGTAAAGCCTTTTGGCGAAAGCGTGAACACCTCAACGCCGGCGTCGGTCACACCAACTGAATGCTCGAATTGGGCCGACAGTGAGCGATCGCGGGTCACCGCGGTCCAGCCATCAGAGAGTACCTTAACGTGTGGACGGCCGAGATTGATCATCGGCTCGACCGTGAAGAACATACCGGGCTTGAGCACGATGCCTTCGCCAGGCCGGCCGACGTGCACGATGTTCGGCTCGTCGTGAAATAGACGCCCGAGGCCATGGCCGCAGAAATCGCGCACCACGCTCATGTGTTGCGCCTCGACATAGGTCTGGATGGCATGGCCGATGTCGCCGGTAGTGGCGCCTGGCTTGATCACGGCGATGCCGCGCATCATTGCTTCGTAAGTCACTTCGGTCAGCCGCTCGGCGCGGCGCGGGATTTCGCCGATCGCGTACATGCGGCTGGAATCGCCGTGCCAGCCAGCGAGGATGAGGGTCACATCGACATTGACGATGTCGCCTTCGCGGAGCGGCTTTTCCGAAGGAATGCCGTGGCAAACCACGTGATTGATCGACGTGCAGGTGGATTTTCGATAACCGCGATACATCAGCGTCGCGGGCGCGGCGCCGTGGTCCATGCCAAATTGGTAGACCAGCTGATCGATATGCTCGGTGGTGACGCCCGGTCCGATTTTGTCCGCCAGCATATCGAGGCACTCGGCCGCGAGCCGCCCCGCTTTGCGCATGCCTTCGAAGGCCGCGGGGCCATGGATCTTGATCTGTCCGGTTTTACGCAGCGGCGCGACGGCCGAGTCGACATAGGTCATGGCAGTGGGGCTTCAGACGGCGACAAAAAGCGGCCCAAAAGCCGCTGATTGACCCGGAATGTAAGCATGCGCGCGCACAACGCAAGCAACTTGCGGGTCTGCGCGGCGACAGCCGTTCAGCTCTCCACGATCGGAACCGGCGTCACGATCTCAATCCCATCGAGACCGACCTTGCAGCGCCAGGCCAGCATTTCGACGCCTCGCGCACGCGCGTGATCAAAAGCGCCCGCATAGGCTGGGTCGATATCGCGGGCGACGGTGAAACGGTCAGCCGAGGCAATCTGAATGACGAAAATCATCACGGCGCGCGCGCCGGTTCGCCGCACGGACGCAAGCTCACGAAGATGCTTGGCGCCGCGTTCGGTTACGCTATCCGGGAATTCGGCCAGTCGCGGCTTGCGCATGAGGTGGACATTTTTGATCTCCAGATAGCAAGGCGGCCGCGCGGGGTTTTCGAGCAAAAAATCGATGCGCGAAGTCTTCCCGTATTTCACTTCTCGGCGGATCGAGGGATAGTTGCGCAGTTCCGGAATCAAAGCGGCTTCAATCGCTTCGGCAACGAGTTGATGCGGATGTCCAGTGTTGACGCCGACCAGTTCCGGACCGCTGCCGAGATCTGTCTCTACCAGCTCCCATGACAGTGGAAGCTTGCGCAACGGATTGCCGGAATCAGACAGCCACACCCGCGACAGTGGGCGGTTGAGGCCGGTCATTGCCCCCGGATTGGCGACGTGTACGGTTATGATCTCGCCGGATTCAAGCACGACGTCAGCCAGAAAGCGCTTGTACCGCCGGGCGAGCGTTGCCGGAATCAGAGTCGAGACGAACTGCATGCCGCACTTAAGCCGCCGAATCACGCACAGGGGAAGAGCGTTGGCTGGAACTTCAGGCGGTAAACCGCCCGCCCAATTCGTCGTCGATATGGGCGCGAATGATTTGGTCGAAGGAGGACTCGGCCTGGAAGCCGAGCGCAAGCGCGCGCTGCGCGTCGAACCGGCTCGGCCAACCGGCCACGATGCGGATGACCAATGGATCCGGCACGTGGCGAATGCGAGAGGCAACCTTGTCGCCGGCAACCCGGCGCAAGGCGGCAATCTGTTCCGCCACGGTGCAGCAGAACCCGGGCATGGTGAGATTGACTCGCTGCCCGAGCGCTTTGCTCTCGAGACCCGCGGCGTGGATCAGAAAGCCAACCGCCGCGCGCGGGCTGGCGTGCCAGCTGCGCACGCCCTCGTCGACCGGCAGGGCGGCATCCTCGCCGTTGAGCGGTTCACGGATGATCGACGAAAAAAAGCCTGACGCGGCCTTATTGGGCTTGCCGGGCCGCACAACGATATTCGGCAGCCGCACCCCGACGCCGTCGAGAAAGCCGCGGCGGGTATAATCGGCGAGCAACTGCTCGACCATTACTTTTTGCGATCCGTATGACGTCAGCGGCGTGAGCGCAAAATCGTCCGGAATTGCTTCCGGAAACGGCGCGCCGAATACGGCGATCGATGAGGAGAACACCACGCGCGGCCGATAATCGTCAGCGGTGGTGCGGATGGCTTCAAAGAGCGCACGCGAGCCGTCGTAGTTGACGTGCATGCCCTTCTCGAAATCAAGCTCAGCTTCGCCCGATACAATCGCCGCGAGATGGAAGACCACGTCAGGTCGGCGGGCGACTGCCGCGCGTGCGGCTGCAGGATCAGCAATATCGGCACTGATGGTTTCGACGCGCCCGGCGAATTTCTCCGGCCGTTGTGGTGCGCTCACGTCGAGGAGGGTGAGCGTCTCTAGCGGCTGATTGTTGAGGGCGCCGGCGGTGACCAGACGCTCCGTTAGCTTGCGCCCAATCATCCCCGCTGCGCCGGTGACAAGGATACGCATGTTTTCGCAAGCTAAAACAGTTACAGCGCCATGCCGCCATCGACGAGATGCGCTTGGCCGGTAATGTAGCTTGCCTCATCGCTCGCCAGAAAGAGGGCGAGCCACGCGACCTCTTCGGCCGTGCCCAACCGGCCCATCGGCTGACGGGCGACGAAATCCTGCCGTACGGTATCGAGCGACTTGCCGGTCTCCTGTGAAACCGCCGTTATGCGCTCGCCCAGCGACGGCGACTCGATCGTGCCGGGACACACCGCGTTGCAGCGGACGCCCTGCTTGATGAAATCGGCGGCGACGGCTTTGGTTAGCCCGATCACGGCGGCTTTGGTGGCGCCGTAGACGTAGCGGTTGGGAACGCCGCGGATCGAGGAAACCGCGGAAGCGATATTGACGATCGAGCCAGACTTTTTGTCCAGCATACCGGGCAGGAAGGTCTTGATCATCCGGTGCATCGACTTGACGTTGAGGTCGAAGGAAAAATCCCAGTCCTTGTCGGCGCAATCGAGGACCGAACCTTGATGCACGTAACCGGCGCAATTGGCCAAAACATCGAGTGGGCCGAATTCGTGGGAAATGTCGCGGGCGAATGCTTCGATGTCGGTCTGCGAGCGGACGTCGAGCTTGTGCAGCTTGCCTGTCAGGCCCGCCAGTTTACCGGCATCAAGGTCGGTCGCGATTAATCTCGCGCCTTCGGCGGCAAACTTCTCCGCGATCGCGCGGCCAATACCCTGGCCCGCGGCGGTGACCAGCGCGACCTTGCCTTGCAGTCTGTTGCTCATGCTTGCATCTCACGTTCTGTATCTCGGACGCGGCGGTTGTGCAGTGGGATCAACGCATCAACCGGCCTTGCGTTCAAAACCAACCGGATCTTGATCCGGACGCGGAGGCCCGCTCAGGACAATTTCTGGCGATCCTCGCTAAAGAACTTGTTCAGCTCGGCGTTGGTCACGAGCCCGGCAAAGCCATCGAACTTGCCTTCCTGCGCAATCTCGGTCGCGGTGCGGATAAAGGCGTGCATCGCCACCCGCGCCAGCGAGCCGCCGACGCTGATCCGGCGCACGCCCATCGCGGCAAGATCGCTCACCGTGAAACCAAATGCGCCGCCGCCGAGAAAATTCACCGGCTTGGGTGCTGCGGCCTTGACCACCGCTTCGATCTGTTCGCGCGTCCGGATCCCCGGCGCGTAGAGGCAATCGGCGCCGGCCGCGGCGTACGCCTTGAGGCGCCGGATGGCGTCGTCGAGATCGGGCACGCCGCGGATGAAATTTTCAGCGCGCGCCGTAAATACGACGTCGCCACCGGCGCGATCGACGGCGGTCCGCGCGGCTTTGACGCGTGCCACCGACAGGTCGAAGTCGTAAAGCGGCGTATCGCTCTTGGGTGAATCTTCGATCGAAAGGCCCGCCACGCCGGTTGCGATGCAACGGGTCACGCTGTCGGCCACGCCATCGGGATCGTCGGCGAAGCCGTTTTCGAAATCGGCGTTCAGCGGCACGTCGGTCGCTTCGACCAGTTCGCGATAGTGCGCGAGTACGGCGTCGCGGCTCTGGGCCCCGTCGGGGTAACCCAGCGAATGGGCGTGACCGGCGCTCGTCGTTGCCAAGGCTTTGAAACCCAGGCCCTGCAGGTAGCGGGCGGTGCCGATGCTCCACGGATTGGGAATGACGAAGCAGCCCGCTTCGTGCAGCTTACGAAACGCCTTACGCTTGTCAGCAACTGTCGGACGAGAGTCACTCATGTTTCACCCCGGCATCTGAAAATGGATGGAAGTCAGTGGTTGTTTCGCGGCACGAATTTCTGCGCCACCCGCTGAAATTTTATGGCCGGCTCGAGCACCATCCCATCTGCCAGCTGATCGACCATTTCGCGCTGGATTTCCTGCCATGGTGTCTGGCTCGGCGGATAATGATAGCCGCCGTTTTTTTTCAGCGCCGCGCGACGTTCCGCCAATTCCTCGGCTGAAACCAACATATCGGCAGTGCCTTTCTTGAGATCGATACGCACCCGGTCGCCGGTTTTAAGTAGCGCCAGGCCGCCGCCGTCCGCCGCCTCAGGTGAAGCGTTCAGGATTGACGGTGAACCCGAAGTGCCGGACTGCCGCCCGTCACCAAGACATGGCAGCGAAGTAATACCGCATTTGATCAACGCAGCCGGCGGCTGCATGTTGACGACTTCGGCCGAGCCTGGATAGCCGATCGGGCCGGCGCCGCGCATGAACAAAATGGTGTGCGCATCGATACCCAATGCTGGATCTTCGATGCGCCGGTGATAGTCCTCAGGCCCATCGAAAACCACCGCAGGACCTTCGAACGCATCCGGGTCTTTCGGATCGCTGAGATAGCGCTCGCGAAATTCATCCGAGATCACGCTTGTTTTCATGATCGCGGAATCGAACAGATTGCCGTGCAGGACCCTAAAACCCGCTTCCGCTTTTAACGGTTTGTTATGAGGCCGGATCACGACAGGATTGCTCGCTTTCGCCCGGGCGACGTTGTCAGCAATTGTCTTGCCATTGATCGTCTGCGCGCCGCCGTGCAGCCGGCCGGCGTCCAACAATTCATGCATCACCGCAGGCAGCCCGCCGGCGCGATAATATTCCTCGCCGAGATATTCTCCCGCGGGCTGCATGTTGACGAGGAGCGGCACGTCGAAGCCGATGTTCTCCCAATCCGCGATCGAGAGCGGGACGCCGATGTGCCTGGCGATGGCGTTGAGATGAATCGGCGCATTGGTCGAGCCGCCGATCGCCGAGCAGGCGACAATGGCGTTCTCGAACGCAGCGCGGGTGAGGATATCCGACGGCTTCAAGTCCTCGTTCACGATCTCCACCGCGCGCACGCCGGTCGCGTAAGCCATCTGTCCGCGCTCGCGATACGGTGCCGGGATCGCGGCGCAGCCGGGCAGCGACATGCCGAGCGCTTCCGCCATCGCGTTCATGGTCGAAGCCGTACCCATCGTGTTGCAATGGCCGATCGACGGCGCGGAGGACGCGACAAATTCGATGAACTCCTGGTAGGTGATGTTGCCGGCCGCGACCTCTTCGCGCGCTTTCCAGACCGCCGTGCCGGAGCCGGCGAGCTTGCCTTTATAGTAGCCGTCGAGCATCGGCCCGCCGGAGAGCACGATTGCCGGGGTGTTGACGGTTGCTGCGGCCATCAGACACGCCGGTGTGGTCTTGTCACACCCGGTCATCAGCACGACGCCGTCGAGCGGGTAACCGAACAGCACTTCAACGAGACTGAGGTAGGCGAGGTTGCGATCGAGCGCCGCTGTCGGCCGCTTGCCGGTTTCCTGAATCGGGTGGGTCGGAAACTCCAGCGGGATGCCGCCGGCATCGCGGATTCCGGCACGCACGCGATGCGCCAGATCGAGGTGGTGACGGTTGCAGGGGCTCAGATCGGAGCCCGATTGAGCGATGCCGATAATCGGCCGGCCTGACGTCAGCTCGGCGAGCGTCAAGCCAAAATTGAGATAGCGCTCAAGATAGACCGCGGTCATGCCCGGGTCGTCGGGATTGTCGAACCAGAGTTGCGAGCGCAGGCGCCGGTGCTGCGGACCGTTGGAACCGTTACTCTTCGCCATCGCCGTCTCCGGATGCTCTCACTCGTAGTTCATAGATAGTCCGATTTGCCGTTGGCGCGAACCCGCTACGCGTCTAGGAAGCCCGAGAACCTATATTGCAGCGCAGCATTGCGAAGGCGTTTGCGTTTTTCGCGCAATTTGGGTTCAAGTTCCGGCGATGTTGAAGACTGCGGCCGCTTTCGATCGTATCGGGGAGGAGAACGCCTTCGCCGTGCTCGCGCGCGCGACGCAACTTGCGTCGCAAGGCCGCGACATCATCAATCTCGGCATCGGCCAGCCCGATTTCCGCACGCCGGATTTCATCGTTGAGGCGGCGGTCAAAGCGCTGCGCGACGGCCAGCACGGCTACACGCCGGCGGTCGGCATTTTGCCGCTGCGGGAAGCGGTCGCCGCCGATCTGCACAAAAGATTTATGGTCAGCGTGTCGCCCGACGCGGTGATGGTTTTTCCCGGCGGCAAGCCGACTATGTTCATGTCAATTTTGATGTTCGGCGAGCCGGGCGCCGACATCCTCTATCCGGATCCCGGTTTTCCAATCTATCGCTCAATGATCGAGTTCACCGGCGCGCGACCTGTCCCGGTGCCGATCCGCGAGGAAAACAATTTCGCGTTCTCCGCCGAGGAAACGCTGAACCTGATCACGCCGCAGACGCGGCTCCTCATTCTTAACTCGCCGGCCAATCCAACGGGTGGCGTGACGCCGAAGGCGGAAGTCGACAAGCTCGTCGTCGGACTGGAACGGCATCCCGATGTCGCAGTGATGTCGGACGAAATCTACGACCACATGCTGTACGATGGCGAGACTCACGTTTGTCTGTTGCAATATCCCTCGATCCGCGACCGGCTCATCCTGCTCAATGGCTGGTCCAAGACCTACGCCATGACCGGCTGGCGGCTCGGCTATGCAGTGTGGCCGGGCAAGCTGTACGACTACGCCCGTAAGCTGGCGGTCAATCTGCATTCCTGCGTCAACGCCGCGACCCAATATGCCGGGCTGGCCGCACTCACTGGCCCGCAGGACGAGGTGACAAAAATGGTCGCCGAGTTCGACAAGCGGCGAAAGGTCGTGATCGACGGCCTCAATCGCCTGCCGGGCATATCGTGCGCAACCCCGAAGGGCGCGTTCTACGCATTCCCCAACATCAAGCGCACCGGCTGGAAGGCGAAGCCGCTCGCGAATGCACTTCTGGAGGATTCCGGCGTCGCGCTGATCGGCGGGCCGGATTTCGGTGTACTCGGCGAAGGCTATGTGCGGCTTTCCTACGCCAATTCGACCGAAAATATCTTGCGGGCGCTCGATCGCATGGCTGAGTTTTTGCGAACCCGCAAAGCGGCTTGATCTTAGCCCCGCTGCGTCAGCTGGAAGCCGGCGACGACAATCACCAGTCCGACCAGTTGCGAAACGCTCGGCACAATGCCGAGCGCAATGAACCCGATCAACAGCACGAACGGCGAGACGAGCGAGGGAAACAGGGCTGCACGGGAGACGCCGAGCAAGACGACGGCGCGGGTGAACAGATAGGTGGCGGCCGGTCCGGTGAGCGTGCCCTGAACGACGGCCTGGAACAGATTCTCCCAAAAGCCGGCCGCGATCATGTTGTCGAAGGTAAACAACAGGATTGGCAAGCCGACGAGCGACAAAATGCTGGTAACGGCGACGGCCTGCATCGCGGCGATCCGCCATCGCCGCACCAACATCCCGAAGACGGCAAAGAAACATCCTGCGGCCACAAACAGGAAATCGCCGCCAACTCCGTGCGCGCCTATGGTCCGGAACGCTTCAGCACCGATCACCGCCAAGCCGACAACGATGACGAGTGCACCAACGACGCGCCGCGCCGGCAGCGGCTCCTTCAAGACGACGCGCGCCAGGATCATGCCGCCCAGCGCCGCGCATGACGGCTGGATAATGCCACCATGGCCGAGCGGAACAAACAAATAACCAAGATAGCTCAGAAGTGCGAGCGGCAGCCCGCCAAACACCGCAAGCGCAAAGCCGTGGCTCCATCCAATGCCGCCGAGATTGCGCCACCCCCTGTTGGCAACGAAGGGAATCAGCACCAGTCCGGGCCAGACGAAGCGGTGCAGCGCAAGGACAAGGGGCGACACGCCGACATCGATGCCATGGCGGGCGGCGACGAAACCGAGCGCCCAACACAAAGCCGCACCGGCGCCGCAAGCCACGCCGAGTGCCTTTGCATGCTTTACCGGCGGAGGAGAAAGGTCCATTCAGGCGCGGGACCGATCAGTGTCGGCGGCCCTGCAAGGTTCGTTTCTTTTGCGCGCAAATCGGTTCGTCATCGACAATCCGCAGTGACAACAAGCCAGAACATAATCTGTTGTTGTCGGGCGCGACAGTGCGCGAATTGTCATGGCTGGCTTCGCCGAGCGCGAAGTTCATTCCGGTCCATATGCGTCGGCGTCTTTGAGAAGCTCAAGCCCGCCAACGGCTACGACACGGCCGTCCTCGATCCGCACCACCTTGGTTGCGATCCGCCGGAGTTCCGCCGCCGTGTGGCTGACATAAACCATGGGCACGCCGGAATCGTCGCGCAGCCGCACCAGGTAGGGAAGGATTTCGCGTTTATGTCCGGCATCGAGCGACGCCAGCGGCTCGTCAAGCAGCAGAAGCCGCGGGCGCATCAGCAACGCACGGCCGATAGCGACGCGCTGGCGCTCGCCGCCGGACAATAGCCGCGGCCGGCGATCAAGCAAGCCGCCGATATCGAGCAAAGTAACGACGCGCTGAAATTGGTCCGCATCATACGGGTGGCCGCTCATGCGCCGCCCGTAGTCGAGATTTTGACGCACGCTCAAATGTGGAAACAGCCGGCCTTCCTGGAACACATAGCCAATCCCGCGCCGATGCGGCGGTACGTTGATTCCGGCGGCCGCATCAAACAACACGACATCATCAAATTTGATCGACCCACGATCGGGAGTGAGCAGGCCGGCGATCAAATTGACGATTGTGGTCTTGCCGGAGCCCGATGGGCCGAACAACGCGGTAACACCGGCAGCGGCCTCAAAACGCGCCGCCAGCACAAAGGTGCCGAGCCGCTTCTCCACGTCAACTGCCAGCACGACTATTCCCCCTGGAAGCGCATGCCGGCGCGGCGGGCGAACCATTCCGAGGCCATGAGCGCGGCAAGCGCGATGACGATCGCAATCAGCACCAGGCGCCCGGCCGCCGCATCGCCGCCAGGAACTTGCAGGAGGGTGTAAATCGCCGCGGAAATTGTTTGCGTCTCACCCGGAATGTTGGAGACGAAGGTAATGGTAGCGCCAAATTCTCCCAGCGCGCGGGCAAAGCACATGACCCCGCCGGCGATCACGCCCGGCAAAGCCAGCGGCAACGTAACGGTGAGAAATACCAGGATTCGGTTGGCTCCGAGCGTCGCGGCGGCGTCCTCGAGGCGGGGGTCGATGGCCTCCAGCGCGAGCCTGATCGGGCGTACCATCAGCGGGAAACCCATCACCCCACAAGCCAGTGCCGCGCCGGTCCATCGGAACGAGAAAACAATGCCGAAATAGTCGGCGAGAAACGCACCGATCGGACCGCGGCGACCGAAAGATATCAGCAACAAATAGCCGGTGACGACCGGCGGCAACACCAGCGGTAAGTACACGATCCCGTCGAGCAGCGTTTTGCCCCAAAACTCCTTCCGCGCCAGCAGCCAGCCGATGGCAATGCCGAACGGCAGCGCGCAAACGGTGGCGACAATAGCGATCCGCAGCGACAGCTCGATCGCAGTCCATTCGGTGGGGGAGAGGCCAAGCACGATGGCTTCTTACCTGATCATCGCGTCTTCAGTCGGGACGTAAATAAGCCGGTCACAGCGCCGGCTTTACCAAAAAGCTGAAGCCATAGTGCTCGAAAATCGATTTCGCCGCTTGCGTCCGCAGGAACGCAAGATATGTCGCCGCATCGGGCTTTGCGGTCAGTGTCAGTGCCACCGGATAAATAATCGGCGGGTGAGAATCTTCTGGGAACACGTCGACAATTTTCACGCCGCGCTCGATCTTGGCGTCGGTTTCGTACACGATGCCAAGCGGCGCCTCACCGCGCGCGACCAAAACCAGCGCGGCGCGCACATTCTCGGCCATCGCCAATTTCGGCTCTACCGCCGCCCAGGCGCCAAGCTTCTCCAGCGCTGCCTTGGCATAAAGCCCGGCGGGCACGGCGCGCACGTCGCCAACCGCGATACGCCCGCTGCCGGCGAGTGCGGCGAGATTGAATCCCGGACCGATGGTCACGTTGTCAATCTTTGAATCCTTGGGCGCGATCAGCACCAGCCGATTGCCGAGCAGATTAGAGCGCGAATCATCTTTTAGGAGCTTCTTCTTTGCGCCGTAGTCCATCCAATCGACATCGGCGGAAAGAAACACGTCGGCAGGTGCGCCCTGCTCGATTTGCTTCATTAGCGCCGAACTGGCGGCGTAGCTAGCGACGACCTTGATGCCGTCCTTCGCGGTGAACGCGACGTCGACCTCATCGAGGGCGTTCTTCATCGATGCGGCGGCAAAAACGACGATCGATTTCTCCTGCGACAACGCGGGGAGCGCGGCCGACGCGATCGCGGTGATCGCGGCGAAGGTCGCAAGAATAAGTTTTTTCATGAGCACAACGGTCCTCCGGCGCGTTCGGTCTTTCACGCGTCATACGGATGACCGCGCGAACACAAGATCGATACGACCGCCTTAAAAGAACCGTCGTTCCAGGCTCGCACGGCACGCGCGCAGCGCACCGCTCGTCGTGACCAAAGGATAGGCGCTCATCTAACCCTCGACAAGCTGCGGCGACGACCTAATGACAAATGCCCGCCGTGCTATGATTTAACGGGATTCGGGAGGGACCGATGCAAGAGCTGTGGATCGGCATTTTGGGCACCGTCGGTACGATTTTGTCGACCTTCTCGCTGATGCCTCAGGTGCTCCGGACCTGGCGGACGCGTTCGGCGAACGATATTTCCGCAGCCTGGCTGGTGGCGGCGATGGCATCGATGATGGTCTGGGTAGGTTACGGCAGCTTGATCAACGCGCCGGCGGTGGTACTGGTCAACATTCTGTGTTTCCTCCAGTGTGCCTACATTCTGTTCATCAAGTTACGTAGCGAGCGCGGGCCGATCGCCAAGCGTTCCTGATGCTGCCGCGATTGCATGGAGTGCGGTGATTGTGTGGGATGCAAATATGGCCGAGGCAACGCCGATCGACGGCGAATATGACTACATCATCGTCGGCGCGGGGTCGGCGGGTTGCCTGCTTGCCAACAGGCTCTCGGCCGATGCGGATCGTCGCGTACTCGTGCTTGAGGCAGGCGGCCGCGATAACTGGATCTGGTTTCATATCCCCGTCGGTTATTTGTTTGCGATCGGCAATCCGCGTTCGGATTGGTGCTTCAAAACCGAACCGGAGGAAGGCCTCAACGGCCGCAGCCTCAGCTATCCGCGCGGCAAGGTGATCGGCGGCTCGTCCGCTATCAACGCCATGGTCTACATGCGCGGGCAAGCCGCCGACTACGATCATTGGCGACAGCTTGGACTGACCGGCTGGGGCTGGGACGACGTGCTGCCCTACTTCAAACAGCACGAAGATCATTTCCTTGGCAAAAGCGATCTGCACGGAATCGGAGGTGAACTGCCGGTGCAGGAGCCGCGCGTGCGCTGGGATCTGCTCGATGCCTTCCGCACCGCGGCCGAACAGGCGAACATCAAATCCGTTCCGGACTTCAACACCGGCGACAACGAAGGCATCTGCGCCTTTCATGTGAACCAAAAGCGCGGCCGGCGCTGGTCGGCCGCGGCTGCGTTCCTCAAGCCGGTGCTCAAGCGGCCTAACCTGCGGCTGGAAACCGGCTGCCTGGTTGAAGGCGTCGTGTTCGAGGGCAAGCGTGCCGTTGGCGTGCGTTGGCGGCAAGGCAACGAAAGCTTCTTGGCGCGCTGCCGCGGCGAAGTGATCCTCGCGGCCGGTTCGATCGGCTCGACGCAAATCATGCTGTTGTCGGGCGTCGGGCCGGCGCAACAGCTCATCGGGCATGGCATTCCGGTCGTGGCGGACAGACCAGGGGTCGGTGGGAATTTGCAGGATCATCTGCAGCTTCGACTCATCTACAAAGTCGATGGCATCCGCACCCTCAACGAGCGCTATCACGCGCCGTTTGGTCTCGCCGGCATGCTCGCCGAATATGTTCTGTTCCGGCGCGGCCCGCTGACTATGGCGCCGTCGCAGCTTGGGTTGTTCACCCGCTCCGATCCCGACCGGGCGCGGGCCAATCTGCAGTATCACATTCAGCCGTTGTCGCTCGAACGCTTCGGCGAGCCGTTGCACGCCTTTCCCGCGTTCACAGCGAGCGTCGCCAATCTCCAGCCGACCAGCCGTGGACACGTCCGATTGCGCTCGCGCGATCCGGCTGATCCGCCGGCGATCAAGCCGAATTATCTGTCCACGGATGAAGACCGCCGCATCGCGGCGCATTCCATACGCGTGACGCGCCGCATCGTGGCGCAGCCGGCGCTGGCGCCTTACCATCCGGACGAATATCTGCCCGGCGCCGCGCTGCGCGACGACGATGAGCAAGCGCTGGTGAAAGCTGCGGGCGATATCGGCACCACCATCTTTCATCCGGTCGGCACCGCAAAGATGGGGCTCGCAAGCGATCCGATGATGGTCGTTGACGGCGATCTGCGCGTTGCCGGCGTCGAACGGCTTCGGGTCATCGATGCCTCCGTCATGCCCACCATCACATCCGGCAACACCAACGCGCCGACCATGATGATCGCCGAGAAAGGCGCCGCAGCGATCCGTGCTGCGGCCAAGGCTCTGCGTGGATGAACGCTGCGCTGCGCGCTCAGGGCGCCATCAGCACCTGGCGGCATTCCGGCGGCAGGTTCGACATTGTCAGGAGGTGCTTCGCTCCGCCGGACAAATTCGGATGTAAGTTCGCCTCCGAGAACCAGTGATCGAGCTCATGTCCGCAGCCGTCGTCGGGACCGGGGGGCTGCTGCGGCTCGCAATGCGCGCTGTCCGCCGGACAGGAGATGCGGACGTGGAAATGATAGTCGTGCCCCCACCACGGCCGCACCTTGGCGAGCCAGCCGCGATCCGAGCCGGCTTCGCGGCATAGCGCCTTTTTGATCGCCGCATTGACGAAGATGCGCTCGACATCGGCGTCCTGCGACGCGGTGCGGATGAGTTCGGTGCGCGTGTGCGTCCACACCTTTGGATCAACATCGAGGCGATTGTCCGCAACCATATTGACGGCAGACATGAATTCGCGCTCTTCGGTCGAGAGCTTGCGGTCAGGCATTGGCGTCAACCAGATGTCGGCATCGAGGCCGACTTGATGGCTGGCATGGCCGGTGAGCATCGGTCCGCCGCGCGGCTGTGACAGATCGCCGACGAGGAGCCCGTTCCAGCCGATTTTCTTGGCGTTTTGCGCGAGACGTTCAAGGAAAGCGATCAGGTGCGGGTGCCCCCAATTGCGGTTGCGCGACAGCCGCATCACCTGCCAGGTCGGCCCGTTGATTGGCAGTGCGACAGCTCCGGCGAGGCAGCCCTTCGCGTAGCCGCCGATCGATCGTGCGGCCAGCGGAACCGGTTTGGTTTCGCGCCCGAACAGCTCCTTCGCCGGCGTCGACGGCGCGTCGGGATGTTCAAGCGGCGGCAGCGGCTTTTTGTCGAGTGTGCCGGCGTCTTGCGCGAGTGCCGGAGTTGCTCCTGCGAGCAAAATGACCAGGATCAGGCGAAGTGAAATGCGCATCATTCATTCTCCGCAGCGGCATGCGGCGCCGGAACTTTTTGCCGAAACGCGACAGCGCCCGCCCGACGACGATACGCTGCCGCGATTGGCTCGTGCTGTCCAGACGCGAACAGGTCGCATCGCCGGCATCGCTCACAGCATCGTGCCAAACTCTATTTAATCACGCGATCAGCCAAATGCGCGCTTGCAGATGGCGTCGGTGTAGAACGTGGCGTCCGGCATCGGCTCGATAATTTTTGCTTTGACCATCAGATCGTAGGCCGACGTCCAGCCGGCAGGGTTCGAGGCGAGCTTGTCGCGATAGACCGGACGGTAGGCGTCAATGGTCAAAGCCAAAATGTTTTCGCCGCCGTCCGGCTTGTTGCGTTCGACGATCTGGTATTTCCCGTCCATCGATTCGATGATCGGCTTCAGCTCCTTCGCAGCCGTCATCACGCCCAGCGCGTCATAGACGCCGCGGAGGAAATTCGCCAACTCCTCGGGCCGTTCGGCGATCGACTTTTTCGACGCGATGTAAATCTGTCCGGGGGAAGGCGCGACTTTATCGACGCTCCAGGCAACGAACGGCCGTTTGTCGGCCTTGAGCTGTGCTACTGTCGAATAGGTCGCGATATAGGCGTCGATGCGGCCCTGCCCGATGAACTCGAACGGCCCTGGGCCCTCGCCGGTCGGCTGGCGTTTGACGGCATCGGCGGCAATGCCCTCTTTCGCCAGCATCATGTTGAGGATGTTTTCGGTGGCGCCACCGACGGAGACGACGCCGATGGTCTTGCCGGCGAATTGTTCCGGTCCGGTGAGCGGCTTGTCCGCGGAGCTGATGACGAAAAAAATGTCGCGCTGAAAAACCTCGGCAAAGGCGACAATGTTCGGATCCTTCGCCACCGCCTTGATCATGTCGGTGCCGCCGGTGCGCGACACCAGTACGTTACCGGCGGCGATTTGCTGGACCGCCATGGCCGAACCGCGGCCGCCGCGGATTTCGACGTCAAGGTTATGCTTGGCGAAGAAGCCGCCGGTGTCGGCGTACATCGTCTCGGCGAAACCCATCAGGAAGCCGAACGGCGTCAGATAGACGATCTTTTCCGCCGCGGCCGCGCTGCTCATGCCGAGCGGCGTAGTCGCCAGTGCCAATCCAAGTCCTGCGGCGCCCTTAAGCGCTTGCCGCCGGTTCATTTGCGAAATCGGAAATCGGGTGGACAAAGTCACGCTCCTAAGCACATCGAGGTAGCGGTATTGTCGATAACAATACACACGTTTTTTATGACGCGCAGCGACACACTCGTGGAGCGAAAGTCAATAAAAAAGAGACCGCCTCGGATGCCGCATGTCGTGCAGATTAAAGCCTGTTTTATTTTGCACATCGCGATACGGCCGTCGTTCAGTGCTTGCGCGCGTCAACGCGGTAGCCGACGATCGTCGTCTCGCCGAGCGCCTTGGCCGCTTCCAGCCGATGCAGACCCTCGACCAGCACAAAGCGCGCGCCGTCCGGCCGCACCAGAATTGGCATTTGCTGCCCATCCTGGAGCATGCTGGCGGCGATTTCATCGACGCGCTTCTGCTCCAGCATAGCGCGTCGCTTGACCGGCACGTAAATGTCTGCGACGGCGAAAACTTCGCGGTTCATCGGGCTCCGGAGTCAGAGTTCAGGAGCAAGGCTGGCGGGATTTTGCACATCGCTGCCACCTGCCCTGACGGCTCGCTTCAAAAGCCACATCCCGCTCCAGGGCTGGCACGCCGGCGCCGGTTGGCGTCGGCACCTCTGGAGCCTCACACCAGGCTCGCCTGCCTGATCTGCGCCGGCGGTCCGGCGGGCCGATCGAGTGCGGCGATCATGGCCTCCAACTTGGCAATGACTTCGTGTGAGAACGGCCCGACGTGCAAGTAAAGCGCCATCAAGGCAACGATCCACCGGATCGAATCCGAATTAGTGGACATGCACTGGCTCAGCGTGCGGCGGAACGTCTCGCGCGGTTCGGGCAGGCTGGTCATGATCCGGTGCATCATGTCGAAGCTGCCAAACTTGCGCCGCGATAACGCTGCGCGCGTCTGCTTAGACCGGCTGGAATTGTCGAGGAGCTCAGCCAGGCGTTGCAGCCGCCCGGCAAAGGCGGCCGGCTCGTAAATGCGCTCCAGGATGCGAACGTAATCGGCGAGAATCTCCTGCCGCGGCCGTAATGTTGAATAGTTCAGCCCCATTGTGCACTGGTCCGCACTCTTTAAATCCTCGCGAATGGGAGGCGGATGAAGGCGGCCTTCCTTTTCGAGCCGGCGCGTGAGCTGTGTATTCGGCAACGCATAAAGCAGACCCACCATACAAATGGGGATCGCCGCCTCTTCGATCAGTTCGACAATCGCATCCGCCACCGATTGCGTCTCGCTGTCGAAGCCGACAATGAAGCCGGCGGTCACAAATAGACCGGCGGCATAAATCTTGTGAATGCTTTGCGCGATACTGCGCCGCGTGTTCTGCTTTTTCCGCATCGCAATCAGTGTTGCGGTGTCTGGGCTCTCAATGCCGACGAAAACGCCGACGAAATTGGCCCGGTTCAGCAGCCGCAGGAGTTCGGAATCATCGGCGAGATTGATCGAAGCCTCGGTGGTGAACTCGAACGGATAGTCACGCGCTTCCAACCATTTTGCCAGTTCCGGCAGGAATGCCTTGACGGCCTTTTTGTTGCCGATGAGGTTGTCGTCGACGAAGTCGACGTGGCCGCGGTAGCCGAGCCGGTAGAGTTCGTCGAGCTCCGCCAGCATCTGGTCGTTGGTCTTGGCGCGCGGCACGCGGCCGTAGAGCTCGATGATGTCGCAGAACTCGCAGGTAAACGGACAGCCGCGCGAGAACTGCACGCCGATGTGAAGGTAGTCATCGAATTTCAGAAGATCGAAGCGGGGTACGGGCGTTTTGGTGACGTCGGTCTGAAATTTCTCCGCCTCGAACTCTCCTTCCCGCGCGCCTGCTTCCCAGGCTTCCACGAGTTGACCGATGACGCTTTCGGCTTCGCCGAGCACGCGAAAATCCGCCGTTTGATAGAAATCCGGAGTGGAAGTAACGCCGGGGCCGCCAACGGCGACGGGCTTGCCCCGCGCCTGGCAGAGGTCGATGACGTCAAGCGTGTCGCTCTGCTGCGGCAGCATGCCGCCGGTAAAGATCAAATCGGCCCAATCGACATCTTCGTCGGTCAGTTCTTCGGTGTTCCGATTGACCAGCCGAATTGACCACGCCGCCGGCAGCAGCGCCGCAACTGTAATCAATCCGAGTGGGGATGCGGGATATTTGGCGCCGAAAACTTCAGCAGTCCGCTTGAAATTCCAAAACGTATCGGCGTCGAATTGAGGATAAATCAAAAGCGCGTTGCAGGCCTTGGCGCTCGCGACATTGTCCACTTGCTGGCTCCAGCCCAAGGCGCGACGCTAGGCTCAATCACGCCGCAGGTCCAGGCAAACCGAGCTTCCGGGCCGTTATTTCTTCCGCGTACCAACCCCACGCCATAGTTCGGCGCGAACGCCTCACACATCCACCTTCAGCGCGGCGATGAAGGCCTCCTGCGGAATGTCGACTTTGCCGAACTGGCGCATGCGCTTTTTGCCTTCTTTCTGTTTTTCCAGCAGCTTGCGCTTGCGGGTGACGTCGCCGCCGTAGCACTTTGCGGTCACGTCCTTTCTGAAGGCACGCACGGTTTCGCGGGCGATGATCTTGCCGCCGATGGCTGCTTGGATCGGCACCTGGAACATGTGCGGCGGAATGAGTTCTTTCAGTTTCTCGGCCATGGCGCGGCCGCGGCTTTCAGCGCGAGTGCGGTGCACCAGCATCGCCAGAGCATCGACCGGCTCGCCGTTGACCAGCATCTGCAGTTTGACCAGGTCGGCCGGCTTGTAGTCAGTGAGGTGATAATCGAACGATGCGTAACCGCGCGAAACCGATTTCAGGCGGTCGTAAAAATCGAACACCACTTCATTAAGCGGCAGATTGTATTTCACCAAGGCGCGGTTGCCGACATAGGTAAGCTCTTTTTGATCGCCACGGCGGTCCTGACAGAGTTTCAGCACCGCGCCGAGATATTCGTCGGGGGTCAAAATGGTCGCCTCGATCCAGGGCTCCTGCATTTCCTCGATGTGGTTTGGGTCCGGCATATCGACCGGGTTGTGAATCTCGAGCTGCTCGCCATTCCTCAGTTTGATCTTGTAGATCACCGAGGGAGCGGTCGCGATCAGGTTGAGATTGAACTCGCGTTCAAGCCGCTCCTGAATGATCTCAAGGTGGAGAAGCCCGAGGAAGCCGCAGCGAAAGCCGAAGCCGAGTGCGGCGGAGGTTTCCATCTCGTAGGAAAAGCTCGCATCGTTCAGCCGAAGCCTGCCCATGGCGGCGCGCAAATTCTCGAAATCGGCGGCGTCGACCGGGAACAGGCCGCAGAACACCACCGGGATCGCGGGGCGAAAGCCGGGCAGCGGCTCGGCCACCGGCTTCTTGTCGTCGGTGATGGTATCGCCGACGCGGGTGTCCGCCACTTCCTTGATCGAGGCGGTGAGAAAGCCGATTTCGCCGGGGCCGAGTTCGCCGAGTTCAACACGCTTGGGCGTGAACACGCCCACGCGGTCGACCTCGTAGGCGGCGTCGGTCCCCATCATGCGGATGCGCTGGCCCTTCTTCAGTGTGCCGTCGACAACGCGGAACAGCACGACCACGCCGAGATAGGCGTCGTACCAGCTGTCAACGAGCAGCGCCTTGAGCGGCGCTGAGACGTCGCCCTTGGGCGGCGGCAGGCGGTTGACGATCGCCTCCAGCACTTCCGGTACGTTCAGCCCGGTCTTGGCGGAGATCAGGATGGCGTCGGAAGCGTCGAGTCCGATCACGTCCTCGATCTGCTGCTTGACCTTGTCGGGCTCCGCCGCCGGCAGGTCGACCTTGTTGAGCACCGGCACGATCTCGTGGTTGTTGTCGAGCGCCTGATAGACGTTAGCGAGCGTCTGCGCCTCAACGCCCTGGCTCGCATCGACGACCAGCAGCGAGCCCTCGCAGGCGGCGAGCGAGCGGTTAACCTCGTAGGCGAAATCGACGTGGCCGGGCGTGTCGATCAGGTTGAGCACGTAATCCTTGCCGTTGCGGGCGCGATATTTGAGCCGGACGGTCTGGGCTTTGATGGTGATGCCACGCTCGCGCTCAATGTCCATCGAATCGAGGACCTGCTCGACCATCTCGCGCGCCTCAAGCCCGCCGGTGAGCTGGATCAGCCGGTCGGCGAGCGTCGATTTGCCGTGGTCGATGTGGGCGATGATCGCGAAATTGCGGATGTTTTCGATGGGGACCGAGGTCATGCGGCGCAGATAACATCGGGGGTTGGAAGCGGCAAGGATAACCCGGAGGCAGCGCAGACGACGGGCAGGATGAGGCCGCCATCGTTTTTGGCCTCCTGTGTCTCATCCGAAAGGAGCCTGCTAGACTTCCACGCTCGCACCGCACCGGGACATTTCGGCAGGATTTCTGCGGAAAGGACAGCGATGGGCGTCGATCCAGTTGCAGAATTGCTCAGCGACAAACGCTTTAAAGGCCAGCCAATCACTTGGGGAGTCACGTCAGAAGGCTACGATGCCATTCGGCGAGCCTGGCTCACTCATGTTCACGCCGAAGAGGTGTTGTTCAAGCCGTTCACCGAGGCTGAATTCAAGACGCAGATGAAGGTCATGCTCAGCGTCTTCACCGATGATTGCGTCATGGAGCTGGTAACCGCGGGGCAGCGCTGGGAGGGCCATGAGCAGGCCGCCGAGTTCTACCGCGTGTTCCTGAGTTCTTTGCAGGGGATGCAGTGGGTTCCGCAGGCGTTGGTCATCGGGCCGCAAGGCGTTCTCGACGTCGTGAATATGACCGGAAAGCTCGTCAAGGAGTTCGCCGGTCTGAAAGACGTCGGCACGCAGGTTCACCTGCAATGGGTGATCTACTTCCCGTGGGTACCGAATGCGGGCAAGTTCAAGGGCGAAATAATCTATTCGATTCGGCCATTGTAAACCGGGTGTGCCGGATCTTCAGAGCGCAGGCTTTGCGCAGCGGCGGTCAGCGAGGCGGACGAAAGAACTACCGCTGCCGCCAGACGAAGGCGGCGCTGACCACGAAGTTCCAGACGGTCCCGATCGCGGCGCCACCGAGGCCGGCGATCCACCACACACTGTCGTAGTCGTAGATCCAGGTGGCGATGCCGACATTGGAGATCGCGCCGATGGCACAGATTACCTGGAAGCGAATGAGGCCGGTCAGAAAGCGCCAGCCGGTAAGCCGTTGGTCGCGGTAGGTGAACAGATTGTTGAGCACAAAATTCCAGGCGATAGCGCCAACGGTCGCGAGCGCTTGCGCCCTGCCAAATGACAGCGCCGCGGCGAGCAGGCTGCTCAGTAGAACGAGATGCACGGCGATGCCGGTCAGTCCGACCAGGCAAAACAAGATGAAACGCGCCGAGATCGTGTCTTTGGTGAGCTTCGCCGTCACCAGCGCGGCGAAGTCGAGCGCGATCTTTGAGTCAAGCTTGCTCTCGCCATGCTGACGCTCGCGGAAAGTGGATGGCAGCTCGGCGGTGCGCAGGCGGCCGCGGCCGGTCGCCAGGATATCGAGCAGGATTTTGAAGCCTTGCGAGGACAGCGCCGGCGCGAGCGTTTCGAAAACATCGCGCCGGATCATGAAATGACCGCTCATCGGATCGGTCAGGTCGATCCCGAGCACAAGACGCACCAGCCCATTCGCCCATCGGCTCATGCGCGAACGCTGCTTCGAAAGCCCCGAGGAAGAGCCGCCGTAGAGATAGCGGCTGGCGACGGCGAGATCGGCGCGCTCGCTGCGCAGACAATCGAGCATGCCAACAAGCAGGCCCTCGTCATGTTGCAGGTCGGCATCCATCACCGCGACGTAGCGCGCCTGGCTCGACAGCATGCCTTCAAGGCACGCGCCGGCTAGACCGCGGCGGCCGATGCGGCGAATGCAGCGCACGCGGCTGTCAGTCGCGCCGATGGCGCGCGCCGCTGCGGCGGTGCCATCAGGAGAATTGTCGTCGACGAACACGACCTCCCAATCGCAGGAGACCAAAAGACGTGACAACCGCTCGACCAGGATCGGGATATTGGCCCGTTCATTAAATGTCGGCACGACAATGCTGAGTTCCGGCGCCGCGCGGAGCGCCGCGGCCTCTTCCGCGCCTGCAGCAGTTGGCGCGCTTGCCGTTGGCAGATCGCTTGTCGCCGACTGAGACAAACCGTTCACCTCCAATTGCGGCGCCTTTATTGCTCTATCCGCAAGCTCACGCTAGTAGCTTTCGCAAGTCTTGAAACGACCAGTTTCGGGACTAACGTCCGCCGTCCTTCTGAGATCGGCCAAAATGGCCGCTTGCCGAGAGAGCTTATGTCGAGCGCCGGGCGCGAACTCCCCGACCGGACAGCTTCAGGGTTCGCCGGCTTGATCGACCGGCTTGGCCAACCGGGCCGCAATTTTATCGCCGAACATGCCGAAAGCACGATCGTGCTTTCGGCGCTTGCCGCGTTTGTCGTGCTGTGGATGGTCTTTGACGTCGTCTCTTTGGCGTCGGTCGATCTGCATCCGGATTGGAGCGAAGCAGCCCTTTGGGCGCACAACTTCGCCTTTGGCTACAAGCATCCGCCGATGACCGCATGGCTGTTTATCTTGTGGTTCGCGGTTTTTCCGCGTCAGGACTGGGCGGCGGATCTCTTGAATGTGTTGGTCGTCGCTGCCGGTCTTGGCGTCACCTGGCGTTTGTTGCGCGATCATCTCGACAAAAATCGCGCTTTGCTTGGGCTCGTCGCGCTGGTTCTGATTCCGCTCTACGACATCAAGACGGCAATTCTGAACGCCAACACCGTGATGATTCCGTTCTGGGCGGCGGCGCTGCTGTTTTATCTGCGGGCTCGGCGCGGCCTTGGCAGTTTCGATGCCTTCCTCGCTGGAGCCTTGGCGAGCCTCGCCGTTTTCGGCAAGTACTGGGCGCTGTTTCTGGTTGCGGGGATGGCGGTCGCCTCGGTCGTAGGCCCGGGGACGCGGCGCTTTTGGCGTTCGCCTGCGCCTTATGTCATGGCGGTTGGGGCTGCGATCGTCATCGCACCTCACGTCTGGTGGTTTGTGAGTGAGCGCGGCGGCACGAGTTACACATTCATGCGCGACACCGTGGTGGTCAGCCAGCCGTTCGGCGCGGCTCTGCTACGCTCGGTACGCTATCTGATCAACGCGGTGGCCTACGCGATCGTGCCGATTTTATTTCTCGCGGCGCTTCGGCCGGGCAGGGCGGCGCTTGCCGAAATGATTTGGCCGCCCGGCGACGATCGCCGGCAGGCTTTGTTGTTGTTCCTGGTTCCGCTGGTGCTGCCGGCTTTGGTCAATCTGGCCATCCCCTATCGGTTGACTGCGGACTGGACCTATCCGAACTGGGCTCTGCTGCCTGTGATCCTCTACGCTTCGCGCGACATCATTGTTGATGAACGCGCGGTGGCGCGCGCCGGTCTCGTTGCGCTCGCGGTAACCTTGATTGCCATCGTTGTGTCACCTGTTGTCGCTTACGCCAGGCTGATGCGCGGCGATGACCAATACCGGGCGCACTTTCGGCAAGTCGCTGAGCTCGCGGATCGCCTCAGCGGCGAGCCGGTGCAGCTGTTCTGGGGATCTCCAGAAATCACCGCAGGTTTACCGTTCTATTTGCCCGCGGCGCGCCCTTTGATGGCCGACCCTTTGTCGGCTGACGGCCGTGTGGCGATCAACGCACACGGGCTCGTCATTGTCTGCTTGAGCACTGACGCGCCGTGCCGGAAAACCGGCGCGGCGCTTGCGGAAGCAGGCGCACACGCGGCGAACGCTTCGTTCACGCGCAGCTTCCTCGGCGCCTCAGGTCAGCCGATGAATTTTGAGATCACCGTGGTGCCGCCGGCTCCGGCGCCAGCGCGCACCACGGAGATATCTCAGTAGCGGTAGTGATCGGTCTTGAACGGCCCGTCGATCGGGAGACCGATATAGGTTGACTGCTTGTTGGAGAGCTTGGTGAGCTTCACGCCGATCTTGTCAAGATGCAGCCGCGCGACTTTCTCGTCGAGCTGTTTCGGCAGCGTGTACACCTTCTTCTGATATTTGCCCTGATTGCACCACAGCTCGATCTGCGCCAGCGTCTGATTGGTGAACGACGACGACATGACGAAGCTCGGGTGACCCATGGCGTTGCCGAGATTGACCAGCCGGCCCTCGGACAACAGGATGATACGCTTGCCGTCCGGGAATTCGATTTCATCCACCTGCGGCTTGATGTTTTCCCATTTCAGATTCTTCAGCGCCGCCACCTGAATCTCGCTGTCAAAGTGACCGATGTTGCAGACGATGGCGCGGTGCTTCATCTGGCGCATGTGCTCGATGGTGATCACATCGACATTGCCGGTCGCAGTGCAGAAGATGTCGGCGCGCGGTGCGGCCTCTTCCATGGTCACGACTTCGTAGCCTTCCATCGCCGCTTGCAGAGCGCAGATCGGATCGATTTCCGACACCAGGACCCGGCAGCCGGCCTGGCGCAGCGAAGCAGCCGAGCCTTTGCCGACGTCGCCGAAGCCGGCGACCATGGCCACCTTGCCGGCCATCATCACGTCGGTGCCGCGGCGGATGCCGTCGACCAGCGACTCGCGGCAGCCGTAGAGATTGTCGAACTTCGATTTGGTGACGCTGTCGTTGACGTTGATGGCCGGGAACAGCAGCTTACCTTCCTTCTCCATCTGGTAGAGGCGGTGCACGCCGGTCGTGGTTTCCTCAGTGACGCCGCGGATGCCCTTGGACATCGTCGAATACCAGCCGCGCTTCTTGATCAACCGATCCTTGATGGCCTCGAACAGCACCTCCTCTTCCTCATTGCTCGGGTGATGCAGAATGGTCGGGGACATTTCTGCCTGGGTGCCGAGGTGCATGAGCAGCGTGGCGTCGCCGCCGTCGTCAAGAATCATGTTCGGGCCGCCGCCGTCGGACCACTCGAAAATGCGGTGGGTGTATTCCCAATAATCGTGCAGGGATTCGCCCTTGACCGCGAAGACCGGTGTGCCACCGGCGGCAACGGCGGCTGCGGCATGGTCCTGCGTCGAGTAGATGTTGCAGGAGGCCCAACGCACGTCGGCGCCGAGCGCCTTGAGGGTGTCGATGAGCACGGCGGTCTGGATGGTCATATGCAGCGAGCCGGCGATGCGGGCGCCGCGCAACGGCTGCTCCGGGCCATACTCCTCGCGCGTCGCCATCAAGCCAGGCATTTCAGTCTCGGCTATGGAAAGCTCTTTGCGGCCCCATTCGGCAAGGCCAATGTCCTTGACGACATAATCGGTGTCGGAAGCTTTGGTTTTGGTTGCGGTGCTCATGATGCTCCTTGGCGATTTTTGATAGTCGTTGGACGGCGTGTGAGGCGCTGTGCGAATGAAGGCGCTGGCCGAGGCTTACAGCCGCGCTCCAGCGGGCCGCACTAAACATAAAGCTTCCTTTATGTCCATCGTTTGAACCATGACCCGAGAGCAAGCATTCCTCCAACATGAATGAGATCGCGCCAACCTCGATCACCTCGCTACGCCAGCTCGCCGCGCATGAGCAAAGCTGCAAGCGCTGCCCACTCTACCGGGACGCTACTCAGGCGGTGCCCGGAGAGGGCCCCAGCCGGGCCGCGTTGATGCTGGTGGGCGAACAGCCGGGCGACAAGGAGGATCTCGCCGGCAAGCCGTTCGTTGGGCCGGCCGGCCGAATTCTCAATCAGGCGCTGCAAGACGCTGGAATAGGCCGGGAACAAACCTTCGTCACCGGCGCCGTGAAGCACTTCAAGCATGAGATGCGTGGCAAACGCCGGCTGCACAAGCGCCCGAATAATTATGAGGTCGAACGCTGCAAGATTTGGCTCGATTTCGAGCGCAGGCTGGTGCGGCCGTCAACGATCGTCGCGCTCGGCGTAACCGCGGCCCGCAGCCTAACTGGACGCACTGTCACTATCAGCAAGGTACGAGGCGAGCCGCTTGCATTGGCGGATGGGACGAGGCTGGTTGTCACTATTCACCCGGCGGCTCTCCTGCGCATCCCGGACGACCATGAGCGGGACGCGGCGTATCGTCATTTCGTCGCCGATCTCAAGGCCGCCGCTGTTGAAAATCCTCGTGCGCCGGCGCGCAGCAAGGGGGGTTAGCGATCGCCCCTTCGCGGCGATCAGTCCTTGGGTGGCGCTTCACCCGCGCGCGGCGCTGCTTTTGCCGCACCTGCTTGCGTGAGCGCCGCCCCGATCTGTTGCATGCGGTTGATCAACTCGGCTGCGGCTGCCGGCGGCAGAACGAGGCGGCAGGCCGGATAACGCCGGCCGGTGATCGGTGTATTTGGTTTGACCTCATCAAGACGCGTGACGGCGAACTCAATCCGCAGCGATTGGCCATCAAAGATAAGACCGCTGACCGAGTCAGCAAACGTCTCGGCGATATCGGGGCGGTCGACGTACCGGAGCGTCGCAGGTTGTCGTTGTCCACCGGGCGCCGCTGCGGCAGTCGATGCACCCGGATTAGTCTGGTCGGAAGCCATCGGTGTCTCCCTGGGCTATTTGTTTGTGTGGTCCGATCAATCGTCTTCGCCGAAGCGCGTGTCGATGAGCGTTGTCAAAGCATCGACGACTTCCGCTGCTTGCCGGCCCGTTGCCTCCACGGTGATTGAGGTGCCGGGCGAAGCGGCGAGCATCATCAGGCCCATGATCGAAGTGCCGCCTACGGTCTCACCGCCGCGCATGACGCGAACATCGGCGTCAAACTTCTCCACCAGCTGTACGAATTTCGCCGACGCGCGCGCGTGCAGCCCCTTGCGATTGCAGATGCAGAGTTTGCGGACAATTGCGCCGTCGCGAAACGCCTGTCCGGTAGGCATGCTTTCGTCGCCGCGTTGAGCGGGGGCGCTCATTTTCCGCTCAGCACGCGGCTGGCGATGGTCACGTATTTTCGTCCAGCGTCCTGCGCAGCGGCGACCGCTTCGGCAAGCGGACACTCGTCGCGGACCTTGGCGAGTTTGACGAGCATCGGGAGATTGATGCCGGCCAAGACTTCGACTTTGGGCCGGCTCATGACCGAGATGGCGAGATTGGACGGGGTGCCGCCGAACATGTCGGTCAGAATGGCAACGCCATCGCCGCTGTCGACGCGTTTGACCGCTTCGATGATGTCCCGGCGGCGCTCCTCGACGTCGTCGTCGGGTCCGATGGTGACGGCTTCGATCTGGTCCTGCGGGCCGACCACGTGCTCAAGGGCCGCGCGGAACTCGACAGCCAACCGCCCGTGGGTGACAAGCACAAGACCAATCATGGAACACCCAGCGGGCGCGTCCCGGTTGCACCGCACGAAAGGGTGCTCATCTTGACCATCCGAAGCCCAAGCGCAAGAGGCATTTTCGGCGGAATCTGGCGGCTGCTGCATTGCGATAACGCAAACTCGAATTCAGATTAATAACGCCGCTGGGGACCGGCATCAGCAGGGTCCGTGGCAAAAAGCGGCGCATGGGAGCTTAAAGGCGTTAGGGTTAACCAATCTGCAATTTCAAGCCGCGCGCCTAAATCCAATCGCTTTTGGCAGACGTAAGGACCGCCATCACGCCGGGCAAGGCCGCCAACTCTTTGGCAACCGGCAGCCTCGGTAATCTGATACCGCTGATTTCGGTTCGTCGCCCATCGGCCGCCGGTAAACGTTCGTCCGGTGCCGCAAGATCGACCACGAGACCAACGACCGCGCATGCCTCGTGCATCTCGCGCAAAAGTCCGACACCGCGCACTTCGATGAGGCCAGCAAGCGCCTCAGGCGGGCGCACCAGCAATCGGCCGCCTAGCGCTTCGAGATGGACGCGATCGTCGGCGACAAGTCTCGCAAAGCGCAGAGAGCCGGTGCGCGACGCTTGGAGCAGTTCGAGCGCGAGTCGCGACTTTCCGGATCCCGACGGACCGCGGATCAGCACAGCGCGAGCGCCAACGAGCACGGCCGAGGCATGCACGGTCGCCGGATCAGCCGCCATCACGTCGCCGGCAAGCGGACGATAAAGCGCGCCCCGGCGATCGCTGGAGCGCCGTCGGCGTCCGGCGTGCCTAATCTATTCTCTACCCAGATGGTGCCGCCGTGCGCGTCCACGATCTGCTTCGAGATCGAAAGCCCAAGGCCGGAGTTTTGACCGAAGCCCTGCTGGGGACGATCCGTGTAAAAGCGTTCAAACACTTTCTCAAACGCATCGGGCTGCACACCCGGGCCGTCATCGTCGACGTAAATTTCGACATGGCTCTTCAGCCGCCGGCAGGTCACGCGCACCGTGTCTCCCGGCGGCGAGAAGGAGCGCGCATTCTCGATCAGATTGTCGACGACCTGCCCAAGGCGGGAGTCATGTCCCGGGACCTGAAAGGCCCGCGCACCACCGCCTTCGAAACGGAGCGTGACGCGCACACCGTCGTCGCGCTGCACCTCGTTTGCCACCGCGACCACGGTATTGAGGAGCTTGGCGACATCAACCGGCGCGGTTTCGTGCCGCTGTAGTTCGGCGTCCAGGCGGCTGGCGTCGGAGATGTCGGAGATCAGCCGATCAAGCCGTTTGACGTCGTGCTGGATGATCGCAAGCAATCGCCCGCGGCTCTCGTCGGTTTTCGCAATGGGCAATGTCTCGACCGCGGAACGCAAGGACGTGAGCGGATTTTTTAGTTCGTGTGCGACATCGGCGGCGAAGCTTTCGATCGCTTCGATGCGGCTGTAGAGCGCGTTAGTCATATCGCGCAGCGTACCCGAGAGATGTCCGATCTCATCGCGCCGCCGGGTAAAATCCGGAATCTCCACCCGCGAGCGGATGCGGCGGCGAACGCTCTCGGCAGCATCGGCAAGGCGTCGAACCGGCTCGGCAATCGTGCCGGCCAGCAGGATCGACAGCACGACCATGACGCCGGCGGCGACAATGAAGACCTTGAGGATGGCAAGCCTCTCGGCCTCCACCATGTCGTCAATATCGGCTCCTTGCGTCGACAGCATGAGCGCGCCGCGGACGGCGCGGAAACGCTGGACCGGAACCGCGACCGACACGATGACATCGCCGCGGTCGTTGACGCGCACCATGCTGGCGTTTTGGCCGCTAAGCGCCTGTGCGACTTCGGGATAGCCGCGCCCATTTCCAGCAGCGAGCTCGCGGTAAAGCGGCAGATCGCCCCGCCCAAGCCACTGCCGAACGCCGATGAAGACCCGTTCAAAAAAACTCGGCTTCTCGACGTTCGGTGCCGGCAGGTCGAAGCGCAGCACGTCGCCGCGTCCGAACAGGTTACGGCTATCGACCAGAAGCACGCCGTCGCGATCGTAGATACGTGCGCGCGTTTTTGTTGGCGAAACCAGCCGCCGCAACACCGGCGCAACGCGCTCCGGATTGATCGGGAAATTGATTCCGTAAAGTGCGTCCTCAGACGGGCCGTAGCTATCACCCGGATGTAGCTCAAGCAGTTTGTCCGGATCAATGGTGATCGATGAATCGGTCTCGACCGTCGCCGAAGCGGCAATCGCGCCGGCGATAATTTGTCCTTGCACCAGCAGGCTCTGCACCCGCGCATCGATTAACCCGGCGCGGAACTGAGAAAGGAACGTGATTCCGATCGACAGCGCCAGCAGACCGGCGACGTTCAGAAAGACGATGCGGCGCGTGAGGCTCGAAAAAGTCTGCGTGACGAAGAACTGCCAGGCGCGCTGCAGCCAATGACCCACTCTGGCGACACCGCGCGGACGGGCGCGCGCGGAACCCTCGTCGAGACCATCAGCCTCGATTTGACTTTCGACCGGAGTCGATTGCGAGGCCTTCTTTTCGGCCTCTGCGATTTCTACTGTTCGATCGAGCACGTCGTCTGCCGGGGTTCCGATCAACTCTCACCTTTACGGTGTGAGCCGGACGTTATTACTACCGCACGTCAGCCGCCCAGTCAGGGGTCATGAGTCTACTTCTGCAGTCCAAGACCCTGGCGCAAATGCTGCGCCTATTCCTTAAAACGATAGCCGACGCCGTACAGCGTCTCAATCATATCAAATTCCACGTCGCTCGCCTTGAATTTTTTGCGCAAGCGTTTGATGTGACTGTCGATGGTGCGGTCGTCCACGTAAACCTGATCGTCGTAGGCGGCGTCCATCAACGCGTTGCGGCTTTTCACTACCCCAGGCCGGCTCGCCAAGGCATGGAGGATCAGAAATTCGGTGACGGTCAACGTCACCGGCTCGTTCTTCCAGGTGCAGGTATGGCGTTCCGGGTCCATGCGGAGCAATCCGCGCTCCAGAACTTTGCTGTCAGCTTCCTTCGGCGTAACGCCATCCTTCGCCGAAACGCGGCGTAAGACCGCTTTGACCCGCTCGACCAGGAGCCGCTGCGAAAATGGTTTGCGGATGAAGTCGTCGGCCCCCATTTTGAGGCCGAATAACTCGTCTATTTCCTCATCCTTCGACGTTAGAAAGATGACTGGGAGGTCGGATTTTTGCCGCAGCCGGCGCAACGTCTCCATGCCGTCCATACGCGGCATCTTGATGTCGAGGATGGCGAGGTCCGGCGGAGCACTCTTGAAGCCGTCGAGTGCCGAGGCGCCGTCGGTATAGGTCGTGATCCGATAGCCTTCGGCCTCAAGCGCTATCGACACCGAGGTCAGGATGTTGCGATCGTCATCGACCAGAGCGATTGTCGGCATGGCGGCTTTCTAACATGAGTCGGCCGCAAGCGTCACTTTGCCCCGGCCCCGTAAGCCTTTGAAAACCCATGTAGGGGCGGAAGTGTGACGAGACAAGGCGGAATCGGGGCAATTGCTATGGCGCCCTTTGGAGCCGGAGAAGCCCTACAAGTGACCGAAGCCGACGACGCAGTGCCTTTGCCGGGTTTGATGCCGAACCGGCTGCCGGAAAACGCTCCGCCAGCGAACTTCGACGCCAGGGGACTGGCCAAGTCGCTGTTGCGGACCACGCGGGCGAGCGCGCTTGCGACCATCGACCGCAATACCGGGCACCCGTTTGCGTCGTTGGTTAACGTTGCCACTGATGTCGACGGCTCGCCGTTAATTTTAATATCCAGGCTTTCGACCCATACCGCCAATCTTGAAGACGACGGCCGTGCGTCGTTGCTTTTTGCGTCGGTTGGCCGCGGCGATCCGCTCGCTTATCCGCGCCTGACCGTGCTCGGCACCTTCATGCCGGTCGCACGTCAAGATGCGCGCGAACCTCGGCTGCGCCGCCGCTTTCTTACCCGTCATCCGAAATCCGAGCTCTACGCCGGTTTCGCCGATTTCTCGTTCTGGCAACTTGAAGTCGTTTCCGCGCATCTCAACGGCGGCTTTGGCCGCGCCGCCGATCTGAAAGCTTCTGATCTGTTGACGGATGTCACGGACGCGGCAGACTTGGTCGAGGCCGAAGCAAGCGCAGTTGTGCATATGAACGCGGACCATGCCGAAGCGGTGCGGCTCTACGCCACCAAACTCCTCAGCGCGGAAGATGGACCATGGCGGCTGACCGGGATCGATCCGGAGGGCATTGATCTGGCGCTGGGCGATGCAACGCAACGTCTGCTCTTTCCCGAGCGCGTGTCCACGGCGGAGCAGATGCGCAAAACCGTTGTCGATCTCGCAAAATCCGCGCGTGCCAAGTAGGCAGGCGCTGCCTTTTTGAGCCGCAGAGGCGAGTGTTCTGCTGCATCGCAGCGTGGAACACACCGAGATATTGATCCGTTAGGCGTGCGGTGGGAGTCGGTCTTGGCACGTGCTAAGATGCTGGGTATACGAATGCGCGCCCCGACCCCCGGCGGGCGATGGCGGTGTAACGCGAGTTGCGGAGGCGAGGGTGAAAGAAACGGGTCTGCGAAATAGTGCCCACGGGGCCGAAAAATTCGGGCTGAAAGATCTCGCCGCAATTCATTGGAATTTACCCGACACTGCGTTAGTCGAACATGCGATCGCTGATCGCGAAGGGTTTTTGGTCCAGGGTGGTGCGTTCTGCGCTGAAACCGGGGTTCATACCGGCCGCAGTCCCAAAGATAAATTTGTCGTCGCTGACGGACAGACCGAGAAATCCGTATGGTGGGAGAAAAACGGCCGCCTCTCGCCTGAAAAATTCCAGTTGTTGTTCGACGATTTCATTGCCCACGCCCGGGGCAAAACTCTTTTTGCGCAAGACCTCTACGGCGGCGCTGATCCGCGATACCGCATCAAGACCCGCGTCTATAACGAGCTCGCCTGGCATTCGATGTTCATCCGCGCGCTGCTGATCCGGCCCGAGCGCGCCGAGCTTGCTCACTACGTTCCTGACTTCACCATCCTGTCGCTGCCTTCATTCAAGGCCGATCCAAAGCGTCACGGCGTGCGCAGTGAAACGGTCGTCGCGATCGATTTCACCCGGCGCATTATCCTGATCGGCGGCACGTCGTACGCCGGCGAGATGAAAAAATCGGTGTTCACCACGCTCAACTACTATCTGCCGGCCGAGAGCGTGATGCCGATGCACTGCTCCGCCAATGTCGGCCCGGATGGCGACGTCGCGCTGTTTTTTGGTCTGTCCGGCACCGGCAAGACGACGTTGTCAGCCGATCCCATGCGCACGCTCATCGGTGACGACGAGCATGGCTGGGGGCCGCAGGGCGTGTTCAATTTCGAAGGCGGCTGCTATGCCAAGTGCATCAAGCTTTCCGCTGAAGCGGAGCCGGAGATTTACGCCACCACGAAGCGTTTCGGCACGGTGCTTGAGAACGTGGTGTTCGATCCCGATACGCGCGTCTGCGACTTCGACGATGAATCAAAAACTGAAAACACCCGCGCGGCGTATCCGCTCGAATTCATCCCGAACGCGTCGCGCACCGGCCGCGCCGGCATGCCCAGGAACGTCGTGCTCCTGACCGCGGACGCCTTTGGTGTCATGCCGCCGATCGCCAAGCTGACGCCGGCGCAGGCGATGTACCACTTTCTGTCCGGCTATACCGCCAAGGTCGCCGGCACCGAGAAGGGCCTCGTCGGTGTGCAGCCGGAATTCTCCACCTGCTTCGGCGCACCGTTCTTGCCGCGCCATCCTTCCGTCTACGGCAATCTGCTCCGCGAATTGATCAGCGCGCACGAGGTCGATTGCTGGCTGGTAAACACCGGATGGACCGGTGGCATTTACGGTGTCGGGCGGCGTATGCCGATCAAGGTCACGCGAACGCTGCTCACCGCCGCGCTGAACGGTTCGCTCAAGAATGCGAAATTCCGCACCGACCCCTATTTCGGCTTCTCGGTGCCAACGCAGCTGACCGGGGTTGAGCCGCATCTCCTCTATCCGCAAAAAACCTGGCAGAACAAACTCGAGTTCGACCTGACCGCACGCAAGCTGGTCGATATGTTCCAGAAGAACTTCGTCCAGTTCGAAGACCACGTCGAAGCCGACGTGCGGGCCGCCGCGCCGGAAGTGCGCATCGCTGCGGAGTAGTTAGATCTAAGCTTTCCACGATCGCCAGGGCGTCTCGGAAACCGGGGTAAGCGGCGGCTCGCCGTCCGCCCAGGCGAGAATGTTGTCGACCAAAAGCTGATCCATCTTCTCGCGCGTGAACACTGACGCTGAGCCGAGATGCGGCAGCAGCACGACGTTGTCCATCGCCAGCAATTCCTCCGGCACCTGCGGCTCGTTGACGAACACGTCGAGGCCAGCGGCCATGATCTTTCGTTCGCGCAGCGCCGACACCAAAGCGGGCTCGTCGACCACCGAGCCGCGGGCGACATTGATAAAAATGCCATCGGGGCCGAGTGCTTCAAGCACCTGCGTATCGATCATATTTTTGGTCGCGGCGCCGCCCGGCACGATGGCGATGAGCGTGTCGACGTCGCGCGCCATGTCGAGGAGCTTTGGATAGTGCCGATAGGCGTGCTCCGGCCGTGGTCGTCGCGTATGGTAGACAATCGGCACGCCGAACGCTTCCAGCCTGCGCGCAATCGCCACGCCAATGCGGCCCATCCCGACCAGACCGACGGTGCGGTTGCGCAAGGTCGCCCGGCTCAGCGGATAATTGCCCGCAGGCCATTTGCCGGCGCGCACATAGCGCTCGGCCTGCGGCAATTCCCTTACGGTGCAAAGAAGAAGGCCGATGGCGGTGTCGGCCACCTCTTCGGTCAGCACATCGGGCGTGTGGGTTACCACGATGCCGCGGCGCGCGGCGGCATTGACGTCGATGTGGTCGTAGCCGACACCGAAACTCGCAATGATCTGAAGCTTAGGCAAACGCGCGAACAGCACGTCGTTGACCGGCTCTACCGGTGCGCTTACGGCGACGGCGCGTAAATGCGCGAACTCGGCGAAAAAGACGTCACGGTTTGCCGCCGCGGGCAGGGAGTGGACGGTGAAGCCGCTGAGCCCTTTGGAGAGGACCGGACGTGACGGTCCGATCAGCAGCACCTCGGACTTGCCGGCAGCCATTCCTTAGATCACACCAGCATCGTCACCGGCGTCTCGATCAACGTCTTGATCGCCGCCAGGAGCTCCGCGCCCAGCGCGCCATCAACAACGCGATGGTCGCAGGACAGCGTCGCCGTCAGCATGCTGGCGAAGGCGACGCCGCCGTCAGCTTTCTCGACCGCTTGGCGGCGCGCGGCGCCGACGGCAAGAATCGTCGCCTGCGGCGGGTTGATGATGGCGGAAAATTCACGCACGCCGTACATGCCGAGATTGGAGATTGCCGACGAGCCCCCCTGGTAATCGGCAGGCTTCAGCTTTTTGTCACGCGCCCGCGACGCCAAATCCTTCATTTCTGCCGAGATCGCGGTGAGCGATTTCGCTTCCGCGCTGCGGATGATCGGCGCAATCAAACCGCCCTCAATGGCGACCGCAACGCCGATGTCGGAATGGGTGAGACGCAGAATGCGATCGCCTGCCCAGGCTGCGTTCGCCGCCGGTACGCGCTGCAGCGCGAGCGCCAGCGCGCGGATGATGAAATCGTTGACCGAGAGCTTGAACGCCGGATTGCCGTCGCGATCCTTGGGCGCAGCGGCATTGGCTTCTTCGCGCACCGCGATCAGGCGATCGATCGTGATGTCGGCGGTCAGATAGAAATGCGGGATGGTCTGCTTCGCCTGCGTCAGCCGCGCCGCAATGGTCTTGCGCATGCCGTCGAGCGGAATTTCCTGATAGCTTCCCGGCTCGTAGAGCGCCTTGACCTGTTCGGCCCCCGGTCCTTCGGAGATTGCAGCATGTGCAGCCGGTCGCGGTGCGCTTGCCACATCTTGGGCGACGATGCGGCCATGCGGTCCGGAACCGCGCAACCGTGAGAGATCGATACCGGCTTCGGTGGCGAGCCGTCGCGCCAGCGGGGTAACGGTAATGCCGCCGGAAAGCCGCGCCGGTCCGAAGTTGCGCGCAGGCGTGCGCACCTCGAAAAACGGATCAAGCTTGATTGGTTTCTGCGGCGCCGCGGCAGGTGGCGGGGTTTGATTTGACGCAGGTGCAGCAGTAACGGGAGCCGCCGGCGTCTTCGGGGCTTGCGCTGCCGCAGGTGCGGGCTTGGGCGCGCTTGAAACAGTAGCGCCAGCGCCGCCAATGATGGCGACAATAGCGCCGACAGGCACAATTTCGCCTTCGGAGACGCGGATTTCGCTGAGCACGCCGGCTTCGGTCGCCGGCACCTCCATCGAAACCTTGTCAGTCTCGATCTCGAACAGATTATCGCCGGGCTGGACAGCGTCGCCCGCCGACTTGAACCATTTGGTGATCTTGCCCTCGGCGACGGTTTCACCGAGCTGCGGCATCAGGATATTCATCGCACAGTTTCCCGCTGCCGGCTCACTTGATCCGTTCCCAAGTGACTTCCAGCGTCGAATTGAGCCCGCGTAGCACAAGCCGCTCGCCGGCAAATTCATAGCGGCGAACCAGATCTCCGGCGTCGCCTGGCTGGACGGTGTCTTGGCGATGGTGCGTCACGGTTCCGGCTTGCTCGTCGATGGTGTAGGTGCCGAAGTAAGCGATGTAATCGGTCAGCGCGATCTTGGCTTCTTCCGGCGTCATCACTGCACCGGCCCGCTTGCGCTTCACATCGGGTGCGACCTGCACCGACATTTCGCCGTGCGGGCCGTAATAGATCATGCCCTTTGGATTCGGACCGCGATCAAATCTCTCGCCGTCGACCGTCGTGCCCTTGTAGCGCCAGGCGCCGATCAACTTCTTAGCCACTTCAGAGCCGGTCAAGGCGCCCGTCAGCGTCACCAGGTCACCGATACGTATTGCGTATCCAGAAACTCCATCAAACCTTCGTGCCCGCCTTCGCGGCCGAGGCCCGATTGCTTCATCCCGCCGAACGGTGCAGCGGGATCGGAGACGATGCCGCGGTTTAGTCCAATCATGCCGAAGTCGAGCTTCTCCGACACGCGCAGCCCTTTGCTGAGATCCTTGGTGTAGAGATACGCAACCAGCCCATACTCGGTGTCGTTGGCGCGGGTGACGACCTCGTCCTCCGACTTGAACGTCTGCAACGACGCGACCGGACCGAAGATTTCCTCGTTGAGCATTTTTGCGTCGTCGGACACGTTCGAGAGCACGGTGGCCGGATAAAAGAACCCGGGTCCGTCGGGCGTCTTGCCCCCGGTCAGGACTTTGGCGCCCTTCTGCACGGCGTCGTCGACCAGCTCGATCACCTTGTCGCGCCCTTCCTTGTTGACCAGCGGGCCCAGCGCCACGCCGTCATCGAGCCCGTTGCCCATCTTCAGGCCCGACATCTTGGCGGTGAGCTTCTTGGCGAACTCGTCGTGGATTTTTTCATGCACATAGAACCGGTTCGCCGCGGTGCAGGCTTCGCCCATGTTGCGCATCTTCGCGATCATGGCGCCGTCGATCGCCGCATCAATGTCGGCGTCGTCGAACACAATGAACGGCGCATTGCCGCCGAGCTCCATCGCCGGCCGGATGATGTTGTCGGCGGCTTCGCGCAGCAGCTTTCGTCCGACTTCGGTCGAGCCGGTGAACGACACCACGCGCACCCGCGGATCGTGGAGCATCGCGCCGACGACTTTGCCTGACGAGCGCGAGGGAATGACGTTGACGACGCCGGGCGGCACGCCGGCCTCTTCGAGGATCGGCATCAACGCGAGCATGGTGAGCGGTGTGTCGGACGCGGGCTTGAGCACCACCGAACAGCCGGCGGCGAGCGCGGGACCGATCTTGCGGGTCGCCATCGCGGCGGGAAAATTCCATGGCGTCACCAATACCGCGATGCCGGCGGGCTTGTGATGGACGAGGATGCGCGCGCCGGTCGCCGGCGCCACCGAATTTTGCCCGATATTGCGCACCGCCTCTTCGGCGAACCAGCGGAAGAATTCGGCCGAATAGGCGACCTCGCCGCGCGAGTCCGACAGCGCCTTGCCGTTCTCGATGGTGATGAGCTTCGCCAGCCGTTCCGCATCGCGCATGATTAGTTCGAACGCCTTGCGCAAAATCTCGCCGCGCTCACGCGGCTTCTTGGCGGCCCAGCCGGGGAAGGCGGCCTGCGCGGCATCGAGTGCGGCCTTGGCATCTTCGACGGTGGCGCTGGCTACCGAAGCGACTTTGTTCTCCGTCGCCGGGTCGATCACGTCGAAACGGGCGCCGTCCGACGATTTGCGCCACTTGCCGCCAATCCAAAGATCGGTCGGAACGTTGGCGAGGAGATTGTCGTACATGGCCATGGCACTCAATCCTGTCCGCGTTACGCGCTTAAGGAATTCACTTGCCGTTTTTCAGCTCGACAAGGATGTTCTGATAGAGCCCGCCGCTTAAGTTGCGCAGCTCGTGCTTCTGGCCAGCATCGTTCCAGATCACGCCGCCGACTTTGTCGTCAGCGATGATGGTGTGGCCGTCCACGTTCTCAAGCTCGATCTTGCCGCCGGTGACGTTGATGATGACGTAATCGAGCTTGTGGTGATGCCACGCCTTCTTGCCGCCGGCCGGGACTTTCATGTCCCACACCCGCACCTGGTCGTTCTCGAACAGAACTTCGGTGCCGATCGGTCCACTCGGATTTTCGCGGGTCGGTTCGGATGCAACGTTTCGCTCAGCCACTTTCTGCTCTGCCACGTTTTCCTCCACTGATGACTTACCCGTTGAGACTGCGTTGCACGCGATCGGCGATGCGATCGACGCTTGGCAGCGCCAGATCTTCCAGAATATCGGCCGACGGCAGCGGTATGTGCGGCGTCGTGATTCGCACCAGCGGTCCGTCGAGATCGTAGAACGCTTCGTCGGCGACGATCGACACGAGCTCCGCGCCCCAGCCGCACAGCCGCGGATTCTCCTCGACGGTGAACAGCCGGTGCGTGCGCGCGACCGAACCGAGGATCGTCTGTGTATCCAGCGGCACCAGCGAACGCACGTCGATCACTTCGCAATCGATGCCGTGTTCGCTCTTGAGCTTTTCCGCCGCCGCCAGCGCCCGCGGCACCATCAAAGCGAGCGCCAGAATGGTCGCGTCCTTGCCCGGGCGCACGATCTTTGCGGTGCCGAGCGTGTCGACGATCTCGCCGTCCGGCACGTCGCCCTTGGTGGCATAAAGGGACTTGTGCTCGAAAAAGATCACCGGATCGGGATCGCGTACGGCGGCCGCCATCAGCCCGATCACGTCACGCGGCGAGGATGGCGCCACGACCTTGAGCCCAGGAATCATCATGCACCAGTTCTCGACGCTCTGTGAGTGCTGGGCGCCGAAACGCGCTCCGCCGCCATTGCCGGTGCGCACCACGAGCGGGACTTTCACTTGGCCGTTGGTCATGTACCGGCTCTTGGAAAATTCATTGGCGATGTAGTCGAAGCATACCGCGATGAAGTCCGAGAACATGATCTCGGCGATCGGTTTCAATCCGGTCATGGCGGCGCCCATTGCGGCCCCAAGGATCGCTTGCTCTGAGATCGGCGTGTCGCGCACGCGCACCGGACCGAACTGCTCGAATAAACCGACGGTCGCCTTGAACACGCCGCCCGCTTTGGCGACATCCTCGCCGAGGAACACCACGTCAGGGTCGCGCGTCATCTCCTGGGCGATGCCGCGGATGACGGCGTCGCGATAGGTCAGTTCCGCCATGCGAACCCTCCGTCGGCATAGACGTCGGTGGTGAGAAGATCGAGCGACGGCGGCGGCGCCGCTTTGCACTCTTCGGTCGCCTCATCGATTTCCTGCTTCACCTCGGTCTCGATGCGCTGGATCGTGCCCTCGCCGATGCCGAATTGTTTGAGGCGCTCGCGATAGAGTTTGATCGGATCGCGCGCTTTCCACTTATCCAGCTCGCCCTCGGGCCGGTATTTTGCGGGGTCGGCGCGCGAGTGCCCGCTATACCGATAAGTCATGCATTCGATCAGCGACGGGCCGTCACCGGCGCGCGCTTTGTCGTAAGCGGCGACGGCTGAGCGGTAGACTGCGTCGGCGTCGTTGCCGTCGACGATGATGCGCGGCAGGCCGTACGCCGCGGCGCGATCGGCGGCCGGATGTTCGACTGCCGTCACCTCGCTGATCGGCGTGTATTCCATGTAGAGATTGTTCTCGCAGACGAACACCACCGGCAGCTTCCACACCACGGCGAAGTTCAGCGCCTCGTGGAACGCGCCGATGTTGGTCGTGCCGTCGCCGAAGAAGCAGACTGAGACGTCTTTCGCGCCTTTGTACTGCGCGCGCCACGCGGCCCCGCAGGCGATCGGCAGATGCGCGCCGATGATGGCGTAAGACCCCATCACGCCGTGGTCGACCGAGGTCAGATGCATCGAGCCGCCCTTGCCACGCATCAGGCCGTTGTCGCGCCCCATCAACTCGCCCAGAACTTTGGTGATCGGCACGCCGCGTGCCAGCGTGTGTGCGTGTCCGCGATAGGTGCAAAATGAAAGGTCGCCTTGGCGCATGGCGACGGCGAAGCCCGCCGCTACGGCCTCTTGGCCGAGCGAAAGATGGCTGGTGCCCTTGACCAGGTTTTGCAGGAACAGATCGTAAGCGCGCTGCTCGGCCTCGCGGATGACAACTTGCGTGCGGTACATGGCAAGCCGCTTTTCCTCGCCGATATCGTCGTTGAGCGGCAAGTTCGCAGCCGGCACGCGGTCCTGGAGATTGGCCATGAAATATCCTTTGAGGGCCCAATAAGAAGCAGCGGGCGCGCGCAACTTAGCGCCACTTGCAAAGGTGAGGCAACGGTCCCCGGCGCTGGTCTGGCGGGAGGGCGGCGTTCAATAAGACATGATCGCTTGCGTCGGGCCCTTGGGGTGAAAATAGCCGTCTGATGTGCGGCCCAAGCGGAAGTGACGACGATTTCCGCGCGCCTTGCAACGTCTGCGAAGGCCCTTAATCGTCGGATGACTGCGGCCCGGACGGACCGTCACCTTCGCCCTGCATTGAGTGGTCGCGCGGGCCGCGATGCCGCCGGCGCCGGCGATGCAGCGGGAAGCGATCGGCCGAATTGTCATAGCCGTTCTGACCATTGGAGCCGTTAGGACCGTTGCCGCTGTTGTGGCCTTGAGCCTGCTGCGGCTCGGGCTGCTCCGGCTGTTGCTGATGTGATTGGCCGCCGCCGCCGGTGATGAACGATGGTAGCCGTTCAACGTCTTCCTCGTTTGAGGAATCGTGCTGTGGACGCGGTTGAAATTGCTGCGGCTGATTTTGTTGGTGTTGTTGCTCGCGCGGATAGAATGGCTGCTGCTCGCGTGGAGCGAACGGCTCGCCGGCAGAAGGCTGCTCGTCGCCGTCGTCGTAGCCGTCGTCGCCAACATTGCCGCGCTGGTCGCCGCCCTGCTGAAAATACGGCTGGCTCTGTCGAAACTGCTCCTGCGCCGCCGCAATCAAGCGAAAGTAATGTTCGGCGTGCTGATAATAATTTTCCGCCGCGACCGGGTCACCGGAACTTTGCGCATCCCTGGCCAGCTGGAGATATTTTTCAGCGACGTGGGATGCAGTTCCGCGAATTTTAATGTCCGGCCCATTGGACTCGTACATACGCGACAATGGATTTTGATGATGTTGACCGCCACCTTTGCGGTTACGACCTCGCATGCGCTTGTTCTGACCGTTTCTCATGATTTGCTATTCCGCCAACCCCCTGATGTGCGGCGGCGCGAATGCCGCCCCTCTGAACTCATGACCCACAGAACGTCACTCCAACACGACGCATCATTCTCGACAGTCTCAATACCTGACAGCCTCATTCACGACAGCCTTCATTCACGACAGCCTTCATTCACGACAGCCTTGGCGATGCATCAGCAACGCAACGCCACCGTGCAAATGCCGCTTTGCAAACGCGATCGTCAGCGACTTTACCGGAGCGCGGTCCGTTAACTTTTGAAACCTCAGCAATGCAGCCCTACCCGGCGGTTTCGCCGCGGTATTGCGAACCCCTCTTGGTGCGCGACATTCTCAACAATGAGCGCAAAACCGATGCAACTTCTCGGTCTGAATTTGGCGATCCCGTCTGCCGTCTGTCCGGCTTTCGCTATTCCGGCTTTCGTTTCACCTGGCCTGCGCTGCAAAGCCTCTAGGAGGGTCGCTCCGGGCATTCGAGGCGGCGCGGCACCCAATCTTCTCGGGCCAATTCCGTGACCGGAAGCTAGTCTGTTCCGGGCAACATTCCAAGTGCTTTTTTGCTGCTTTTTTGCCGGGGCCCAATACTGCAAATTCATGTCCCTTTTATGCAACTTTCTTCGCAGGCAGCGCCCGCGGCAGACCTTGAAGATCGAGCCGTGGCGGCAACGGCGTAAGCCCCGCTTCTGAAAACAACGCCATGACTGCCGGCGCCTGGCCTACACCCAGTTCGACAACAAGGGAGCCGTCGGACTTGAGGAGCGCGGGCGCGGAAGCAGCAATCAAACGATAATAGTTAAGACCGTCCTGTCCGCCATCGAGTGCTGCCCGCGGGTCGAAATCGCGCACTTCAGGCGCGAGCGTGGCGATATCACCCGATGCGATATAGGGCGGATTGGACACGATCAGATCGAACGGGCCGCGTAGCGCCGCCGCCATATCGCATGCCAGGAATGTCGCCCGCGTGAACTTGAAGCGTTGGGCGTTGTGTCGTGCCACCGAGAGCGCGCCTGGGTCTGTGTCGGTGGCGACGCCAAACGCGTTCGGGAATTCGGCAAGTAAAGCCAAAAGCAGCGCGCCCGAGCCGGTGCCGAGATCGGCTATTCGAAGCTCCCGCTGGCGCGGGCCATCCGCCTCGACCGCGGCGAGCGCGGCTTCGACCACCGTTTCAGTCTCAGGCCGAGGTATCAGCGTTGAAGCATCAACACAGAGTTTCAAGCTCCAGAATTCTTTGCTGCCGATGATGCGCGCGACCGGTTCGTGTGCCAGCCGGCGCCGCGCGAATCCCAATATTGTTTCCCGCTCCGCGGTGTTGAGCAGGCGCTCGCCGGCCGCCGTGAGCGCTGAATGATCGAGTGACAGTGCATGGCCCACCAGAACGCGCGCGTCCAGCTCGGGCGAGTCGATCTCGGCGGCACGGAATGTTTCCGTCAGGGCGCGGCGCATTCCGGCAACAGTTGATGCGCTGTCGTGCCGCGTCAGCACCGCAGCCTCTGGATTGGGCATCACGCCTCCTCAGCCGCGAGCTGCTCGGCCTGATGCTCGGCGACCAGCGTATCGATCACTTCGCCCAACGCTTCGCCCTCCATGATCTGCGGCAACTTGTAGAGCGTGAGATTGATGCGATGGTCGGACAGGCGGCCTTGCGGAAAATTGTAGGTGCGAATGCGTTCCGAGCGGTCGCCGGTGCCGACCTGGCCGCGGCGTTCGGCTGCGCGTTCAGCCTCGAGCTTCTGCCGCTGGAAATCGTAGAGCCGCGTACGCAGCACGGCGAGTGCTTTGGCGCGGTTGCGATGCTGCGAGCGATCCTCCTGCATCATGACCACGATGCCGGTCGGCATGTGCGTAATCCGGACCGCGGATTCCGTCTTGTTGACGTGTTGGCCGCCGGCGCCGCTCGAGCGCAGTGTATCGACCTTCAGATCGATATCGTTGATGGGAACGTCGACCTCCTGCGCTTCGGGCAGGACGGCAACGGTCGCGGTCGAGGTGTGAATGCGGCCGGAAGCTTCGGTGTCGGGTACGCGCTGCACGCGGTGCACACCGGATTCGAATTTGAGCTTGGCGAAGGCGCCGCGGCCGCGGATTTCGGCAATGATTTCCTTGTAGCCGCCCATTGAGCCTTCGCTTGCGGTCATGACCTCGACCTTCCAGCCCTGCTTGGCGGCGTAGCGCTCGTACATGCGGAACAAATCGCCGGCAAACAGCGACGCCTCGTCGCCGCCGGTGCCGGCGCGGATTTCGAGAATGACGTTGCGATCGTCCATCGCGTCCTTGGGGATGAGCGCGACCCGCAGTTCCTGTTCGAGCGCGGCGCGCCGCGCCTCAAGCTCCCGGCGTTCTGCGGCGGCGATCGAACGCATTTCAGGGTCCGTCGCCGGATCGTCGATCAGGCTGTCGACGCCTTCGAGTTCACGCCGCGCCGCGCGATAGGATTTTACCGCTTCGACGACCGGCGCCAATTCGGCAAATTCGCGCGAGAGCTTCACAAAGGTTTCGGCCGGCAGTGAGGCCGCGAGATCGCGTTCGAGCGTCGCGTGGCGAACGATGAGAGCCTCAAGTTTCTGATCGGGCAGCATGGTTTTCTTGTCGTGACGCCCGGCCTTTGGGGCCGGCATCGCCCTTTCACTTTTCGCCTTATCGCACGCTAAGTAAAAGACGCGGATGGCTGGGACAAGCCCGGGCCAGCGGTCGTCCTAAATCTGCAAACCGCTGTCGGCGGCGAACTTTTGCAATTGAGCGCGGATCGGCACCGCGCCGGCCGACTTCTCAATCAGCGGACATAGGAACGCGGTCGCCTTGCGGCAATCGAGTTCCAGTAGCATCGCCTTGACCGGCCCCATTGCCGATGGCGTGAGCGACAGCGAGCGATAGCCGATGGCCGCAAGCGCCATTGCGCCAATGGGCTGTGAGCCAAGCTCGCCACATAACGTGACCGGCTTGCCGTGCTCGCGGCACTTGTCGGCAATGTCTTTAAGCGCACGCAGCACTGGCGCCGACAGTGGATCGAAGCGGTTCGAGACGCGCGGGTTACCACGGTCGGCCGCATACAAGAATTGCACGAGATCGTTCGAGCCGACGGAAAGAAAATCGACGCGTTCCAGCAAGTCATCGAGCTGATAGAGCAGCGCGGGGACTTCGATCATGCTGCCAACCTCGACTTCTTCGGGCAGCTTGTGGCCGTGACGTCGCAGATGCGTCAGCTCGCGTTCGACCAGCTCCTTGGCCTGTTCAAATTCATCGACCGTGGCGATCATCGGGAACATGATCTTCAACGCGCGGCCGGCGGCGGCGCGCAGCAGCGCGCGCAGCTGCGTTCGCAACAACGCCGGCCGGTCCAGTCCGAGACGGATCGCCCGCCAGCCCAGCGCGGGATTCTCCTCCTCGATATTGCGCATATAGGGCAGCACCTTGTCGCCGCCGATATCGAGGGTGCGAAACGTCACCGGTTTGTCGCCGGCACTGTCAAGGACCGAGCGGTAGAGCGTGAATTGTTCGCTCGAACGCGGAAAATTTGGCGCGACCATGAATTGCAACTCCGTACGGAACAGGCCGATGCCTGCGGCGCCAGTATCGGCGATGTGTGGCAGATCGACGTTCAGACCGGCATTGATCAGCAGTGCGATCTGCTCACCGTCCTTGGTCACGCACGGAATGTCGCGCAGCGCCTGATATTGCTGTTGGCGGCGTGCGCGAAGCCGCACCCGCTCGGCGTAGGCGGCCTCCATGTCGGGCAACGGCCGCAGGTGCAAATCTCCGGACGTGCCATCGACGATGATGGCGTCGCCCGGATCGGCGATTCCGGTAGCGTTGTCGACGTCGCCGACTGCTGCGATGCCGAGTGCGCGCGCGATGATGGCGACGTGCGAATGCGGGCCGCCCTCTTCCAGCACCAGACCGCGCAGGCGCTTGCGGTCGTAATCAAGCAGCGCCGCGGGCCCCATCGAGCGCGCGACCAGGATCGCGTTTTCAGGAAGGTTCTCGCGCGACGGTGCGTGATCGCGGCCGGTGAGCTGGCGCATCAGGCGGTTGGCGAGATCGTCCAGATCGTGCAGGCGCTCACGCAGATAAGGATCGGTCTGCCGCAGCATGCGCGCGCGCGTGTCCGACTGGACGCGCTCGACCGCGGCCTCCGCGGTCAACCCCGTCATCACCGCTTCCTCGAGCTTGTGCACCCAGCCGCGGTCGTAGGCGAACATGCGATAGGCTTCGAGCACGTCGCGATGCTCACCGCCTTCGACGACGTCGCCATGTTCAAGCAGTTCATCGAGTTGCGTGCGCAACGACTCGACTGCCGTTTCCAGATGCTTGAGTTCTCTCGGTACGTCATCAGCGATGTAGTTGGTGACGACGACGCGCGGTTCGTGCAAGACCACGTGGCCGAGCGCGATGCCTTCCGAAAGCGCTTTGCCGGTAAGATGAACCGAGCGCCGTGCCGCGGGTTCGCCGCCGGGCGGCGCCAGCGCCGACAGCTCGCCCGACGCGATCATCTCCGCCAGCACCATGGCCGTGGTCTGCAGCGCCTCGACCTCTTCCTCGGAATAGGTGCGCCGGGCGCGGTTTTGCACCACCAGCACGCCGAGCGTGTTGCCGGCGCGCAAGACGGGCACCCCAAGGTACGAGTGATAAATTTCTTCGCCGGTTTCCGGCCGGTAGGAATAGGCCGGATGTGCCTGCGCGTTGGAGAGGTTGATGGCGGTGGCCTGGCTTGCCACCAGGCCGACCAGGCCTTCGTCGGAGCGCATCACGGTGCGGTGCACCGCATCGCGGTTGAGGCCTTCGGTGGCATACAGCTCAAGTGTCGAATCGACGCGCAACACATAGACGGAGCACACCTCCGCAACCATATTGGCGGCGATCAGCACCACGATCTTGTCAAGGCGTTCCTGCGCGCTGACCGGCTCCGCCATGACTTCGCGAAGCCGGCGCAACAGCACGCGAGGACCGCCGAGCGCGCCACGCATGACGTGAGGTCCCTCGGGCTTTCTTCGACCGGAGGCGCAGCCCGCATCGCCCCGGCGTCATCGAAGATGGAATCGCCCCGGTTCAACGCCCGCGGCGAGCATCCTCACGGCTATATCGAATGCGGTATGCAAACCGCAAGCCAGAGACGCGGTTATGACGGCGGCGGAATTTGTGCGCCGCAGCGAGAACCTGTCATTCCGTCGCTTGGCGAACGAAACGGTGCCTTAAATCGCGAATCAGGATGTCGCGTGATCGAGACCGTAGAGAGAGTGCAGCGTGCGAACCGCGAGTTCGGTGAAGGCCGCGTCAATGAGAAGCGAAAATTTGATCTCGGAGGTGGTGATGGCACGGATATTCACAGCCCGCTCGGCAAGCGCGCGGAAGGCTTCCGCCGCGACGCCGGCATGACTGCGCATGCCGATGCCGATAACCGACACTTTGGCAACGTCTGTTGCACCGTCGAGGCGCTTATAACCGACCGCGCTTTTCGCCTTGGCAAGCACGTCGAGCGCTCTCTGATAGTCCGCGGCAGGCACCGTGAAGGTGAGATCGGTCGTCTTCCCATCGCTAGAGACATTCTGCACGATCATATCGACGTTGATATTAGCGTCGGCCAGCGGAACGAAAATGGCGGCGGCCACGCCCGGCTTGTCCGCGACTTCGCGAACCGAGATTTGCGCCTCATCGCGGGAGAAGGCGATGCCAGTGACCACTTGCTGTTCCATGATCTCCTCCTCGTCGCAGATGAGAGTCCCCGGTGGAATCCCGTGCGGGTCGATGTCCTCGGGCCGGTCGAAACTTGACCGGACGAAAATCCGTACGTTGTGGACCATGCCGAGTTCGACTGAGCGCACCTGCAATACTTTGGCGCCGAGCGATGCGAGCTCCAGCATCTCTTCAAATGCGATCTTGTCGAGCCGGTGCGCTCGCGGAACGACACGCGGGTCCGAGGTGTAAACGCCGTCAACGTCGGTATAGATATCGCAACGGTCGGCGCGGATCGCCGCCGCCACGGCCACCGCCGAGGTGTCGGAGCCGCCGCGCCCGAGCGTGGTGAGGCGACCGGTCTCATGGTGCAGGCCCTGAAAACCGGCGATGACCGCCACTTCCTTGCACTCGGTGAAACGGCGGATCAATTCGGCGCCGTTGATATCAAGGATGCGGGCTGAAGCGTGCACGTTCGAAGTCAGGATCGGAAGTTGCCAGCCAAACCACGAGCGGGCGTTGACATCCATATCTTGAAGGGTGATGGCCAGCAGGCCGGCGGTCACCTGCTCGCCCGTCGCGATGACAGCATCGTATTCCCGCGCATCGAACAATTGACGCTTCTTCAGGGCCGCATTGCACCAGCCGACAAGCTGATCGGTGACGCCCGACATGGCCGACACGACGACCGCGACTTCGTGGCCGGCATCAACCTCGCGCTTGACGTGGTGAGCGGCGTTGCGGATGCGATCGATGTCGGCGACCGAGGTTCCGCCGAACTTCATAACAAGACGGGCCATAGTCGTCGTCTGCGCTCTTTCACGGGAAGCGCGCCGCCCCGCGGACGCTGCAGGACGGCGCGAAAGGCGCGTATAGATACCGGCGCAATGCCCACCCTGCAACCTGCTCCGGGTGCCGCCTAAAATCGCGTCCCAGGCAGGTGCGGGTATCGGAATTCCGGACGACTAGGTCAGGAAGAAATCGAACGATCGCGACGGTCCTTGGCCCTCATACGAATCGGCAACGCGGTTTCCTGCCAACCCGCCGCAATCCCCATCACATTAGACCAGAACGCGATCCACATTAAGACAGGCATGACCAAATCTCCTTGTGGATCTGAACATCGGGTCAACGTCTTCGGCGTGCGGAAGTTCCTTCTATTGCAGGCGCCGCGGCGCAGATGCTTGAGTTGTTGTTTGCACTTATCGGGTCGCTTGGGCAGGTGATATTCTTAGCTCGTCTGCGCTCGTAGCAATTGTTGATTTCACCTGCCGTGACACAGCGACGGTCTTTCGCTCGTGCAGCCTGGCGGCCGATTGCGGGTCGTGCGTTGGCAAATAAATGGTCGGACGTTGTGCACACCACGCGCGGATGTCCGCGAGTGTTGATTGTGCGACGGCCTCGTCGGCGCTGATGCCGTCGATCGTGCCGCTCAACATCGTTCTTTCAAGATAGGACGCATCACCGGCCAGTACGATCTGCGTGTCTCCGTCGGAAACAATGACCGACAAATGGTGCGGTGTATGTCCCGGTGTAGGTACGGCGATGATATCGCCAGCCGTTGTTATCCGAGCACTCCGCCGAAATGGCCCATACGGCGACTCGCTCCAAACAAGCGCTTCGGGATCAAACCATTGTGGCCAGCGGTTGGGTAAATAACCGAGCATTGCACCGCGGATGCCGGCTGCGCGCTTTAGCTCCTCATTGCTTGCGAGGATGCGGCTTTGCGGAAAGTGCGCGAGACCGCCGTCGTGGTCGATGTGCAGGTGAGTGAGCACGACCGTCTTGACGTCGCGGGCGCCGATACCGAGGCTCCACAATTGTGGCCCAAGCTCCTGCTCGGGCTCGATGTCGAAACCAACGCTGAATCGAAAATAAGGATGCCAGCGCGGCAGCGACTTCAGGGCCGCATTGGCGCCGGTGTCGACGACAATCACGCCTTCAGGATGTTCGATCGCCCAGGCATAGACCGGCGACCAGTCGGCCCATTCCGGCGACAGCAACGGCTGTAGCTGCCGCCACAATCCGTGGCCGCGACCCTCGATCTGTGCCTGCTTGACGCGAACGCGACCGGTTGTGATGGCGTGAAGACGCATGATGTTTCTCCCGAAGGGTAGGGGTTAGCGCCGGCCAGTGCCGCCGAGGTGGGTGTCGCCGAACGCGGTTGGATATTTCAGGCCGTAGCCGAGCGCACGGTCGAAGCCGATGTGGGCGATCCAAATAAGGCCGCCGGCTGCGGCGAAAGGCAGGCCGCCAAATAAGCCTAACAGTGCGAGCGCAAGCGGCGCGATGTAGGTGTGCGCGACATTGTAACCGAGCGCGCCGGCCCGCGGTCCGGCGAGATAGGCGAGCATCGCAATGTCAGGCGCCAGAAAGAACAGCGCAAAGGCGAGCCAGGAGAAGTCGTTCTGCCAATAGACCGCAAGCGCGGCTGCGAATGCGGCACATCCTTCGAGCCGCAGGAGGAGGCGGACACCGCCGGTGACGAACCCGCGTTCGGCGGGTGCCATCGAGGGTGTCGGGTCGATGGCGAGCGCAGAGACAAGAGTGGGTGCGGTCATGGGTCTCTCGTGGTGCGTTGGCGAAATTGAGCGAACGCCCTCTAGGTAGACCCCAAACTCAATAACCGGAATTGCATATTTTCGTCGGTTAGCTATACATTTTCGTATGATACGCGCGCCAACTTGGGATGAATTGCGTACCTTCGTCGAGGTCGTGCACGATGGCAGCCTGTCCGGGGCCGCGCGGAAGCTTGGTCTCACCCAGCCGACGGTCGGCCGCCACATTGATGCGCTTGAAGCGGCGTTGGGTTTGGCGCTGTTCACGCGCTCGCCGCGCGGTCTCACCCCGACGACCGCAGCGTTGGCGTTGGCGCCGCACGCCGAAGCGATGGCCGCTTCTGCCGTAGCTCTGGCGCGCGCCGCATCGGGCGAGGCCGCAGCCGACCGCGGCGTGGTGCGGGTCACGGCAAGCGACGTTGTCGGCTGCGAAGTGTTGCCGCCGATCCTCGCCGCCTTCCGCGCGGCGCATCCTGGCATCGCGGTCGAACTCGCGCTGACCAATCGCAACGAGGATCTGGCGCGCCGCGACGCCGACATTGCCGTGCGCATGGTGCGGCCGACGCAAAGCGGTCTATTCGCGCGGCGCATCGGGGCCGCGCGTATCAGCCTTTATGCGCACCGCGATTATCTCGCGCGCTTCGGTAAACCGCTTTCGCTCGCGGACCTGCCAAGTCACTGCGTGATTGGGTTCGACCGCGACAACCGTTCATTTCGCGCCGCGGGCGATTTTGCCCAGCGGCTGACGCGTGAGGATTTTGGCTTCCGTTGCGACAGCGATCTCGCGCAACTTGCCGCGCTGCGCGCCGGCGTTGGCATCGGGGGCTGCCAGGAGAATATCGCGCGGCGTTCGCCAGAGCTCGTCGCCGTGCTGCCTAACGCCATTCAATATGCGTTGGAAATCTGGCTCGTTATGCACGAGGACTTGAAAGCAACGCGCCGCCTGCGCTTGCTATTCGATCGCCTCGCGGCGGGCCTGACGGATTACGCTAAGGGACGTCCGCTCGGTGCCAATGTCGCGCGATAAACCAACGCGATTTATTTCGGCGCGCGCTTGGCGAGGATGCGCTGCAACGTTCGCCGATGCATGTTGAGACGGCGCGCGGTTTCGGAAACGTTGCGGCCGCATAATTCGTAGATGCGCTGGATGTGCTCCCAGCGCACGCGGTCCGCCGACATCGGATTTTCCGGCGGCGCGATTTTCTTGTTGTCGAGCGCGAGCAGCGCGGCCGCGACGTCATCGGCATCGACGGGCTTGGCAAGGTAGTCGACGGCGCCGAGCTTAACTGCGTTGACCGCAGTCGCGATATTGCCGTAGCCGGTGAGGATGATGGCGCGCGCTTCCGGCCGGCGCCTTTTCATGGCGGAAATGACGTCAAGGCCGTTACCGTCGCCGAGCCGCATGTCGACGACCGCGAAGGCGGGAGCGGCTTTCTCGACCTGGAGCAGACCGTCGGCGACCGACTCAGCCGTGGTCACGACAAAGCCGCGGCCTTCCATCGCGCGCGCCAGGCGCTGCAGGAACGATACGTCGTCTTCCACAATCAGCAGCGAACGCTCACTCGGAATTGTGGAATTGGGCGAACGGCTGTCAGCCGATATAGCGGTGGTTAAGGCGTGGGTCATGGCAATTTATACTCCACAGCACCCCCTCGGTACCTAATAACTAGGACGCGACCGTTGCCGGCTCAAGGGGTCGCGCGGCAGCAACGGTCGGCTGTTCAAATTCCGCGCGCCTCCACGTGACCGTGATCGTGGCCCCGTGCAGCGGCGGCGCCTGGTTTGTCAGTGTCAGCGTGGCGCCGGACCGCTCCAGTAATGTTTTGGCAATGAAGAATCCAAGCCCGAGGCCAAAGCCGCTGTCTTCATCTTCGCCGGGGCCGCGTGTTTCCGGCCGCCGGTGGGTGACATAGGGGGCGCCGATCCGATCCAGGACTTCGGGAGAAAAGCCGGGCCCATCGTCGCTGATCGTGATGCTGACCTCGTCCGCAGTCCATCGCGCGTCTACTTCCACCCGCGCGTTGGCAAAATCCACTGCGTTTTCGGTCAAATTGCCGAGACCGTAGCGAATGGCCGGATTGCGAGTGCCAGCCGGCTCCGCAGTGCGATCGAGTGGCAGTTTCACTGTCAGCGACACGCCAAAATTACGATGTGGCGCCACGGCCTCCTCGATCAGCGCAGACAGCGGCGTATGGTCGAACGGCTCCGCGGTCGGCAATTCGGTGATCTTGGCGAGAATCTCGCGACAGCGCCGCGCCTGCTCGCGCAAAAGGTTCACGTCGTCCGTATGCGGGGAATTTGGCTCGAGCGCGCGCTCAAGCTCGCGCGCGACAAGTGTGATGGTAGCAAGCGGCGTACCGAGTTCGTGCGCTGCCGCGGCGGCAAGCCCATCGAGCTGGGAGAGGTGCTGTTCGCGCGCCAATACCAATTCGGTGGCGGCGAGCGCATCTGAAAGCTGTCGCGCTTCCTCGGCGACCTGCCACGTATAGACGCCAATATAGCCGATCGACAGCAGGATCGAGAGCCAGACACCGACGACATAGGTCTCCGGCAGCTCCAGCGGCTCTTCGGCCTCCCACGGAAGCTGATAGTGAAAGAACACGAGGAGTGTGGTGCACACCACGGCGAAAACGCCGATCACCAGAGTCATGCGCGGCGGCAACGCAGTCGCTGCGATCAGCACCGGCCCGAGCATCATGAAACAAAACGGATTCTGCAGACCGCCGGTCAGAAAGAGCAACGCCGTGAGCTCGCCGATGTCGAAGGCCAACACGTACGCGGCACGGTCCGGCTCCAGCCATTGCGCTTTCTGGAAACTGAAGCGGAGCGCCACGTTGAGCAGGGCCGACAGCGCAATCACGCCCAAACAGGGCCAAACCGGGACGGTGAACTCAAGGCCGAAATGCACCACCAGGATGCCCGCGACCTGACCAAAGATGGCCAACCAGCGCAGGCGCACCAGCGTATCGAGCCGCACATTGCGCGGCCGATGAGTTGTTCGTGGCAGACCAAACATGCGGCTAATGTAGCGGTTAGCGCGGGCTATTCCAAACAACCCAGCGCGTGGGCCTCAAAGCGCATTCTGAGTGAGGCGCCCGCGCGCCCAATCACGGACGCCACGCTGTTTCGGCGGCGGGTTCCTCAACATCCCCCTTGCGGGCTTGCTGAACCACCTTATGCAAGGCTCGAAGGACTTCGGGAACGCCCTCGCCGCTGACGGCGGAGACGACGAGCGGCGTCATTTTGGCGGTGCGCTTAAGCCTCGCCGTTTGTTGTTTGATTTCATCCGCAGTTAACGCATCGGCCTTGTTGAGCGCGACAATCTCCGGCTTGTCGACAAGGCCGTGGCCGTAAGCAGAGAGCTCCGCGCGTACAGTGTTGTACGCCTCACCAGCGTCGCCCATCGTCCCATCAATGAGGTGGAGAAGAACGCGGCACCGCTCGATGTGGCCGAGGAAACGGTCACCGAGGCCGACGCCTTCGTGCGCGCCTTCAATGAGGCCTGGAATATCAGCAAGCACGAATTCTCGCCCGTCGGCGCGCACCACGCCGAGCTGTGGCTGCAGCGTCGTGAACGGGTACTCGGCAATCTTCGGCTTGGCGGCGCTGACCGCGGCGAGGAAAGTCGATTTGCCGGCATTCGGCAGGCCGACGAGACCGGCGTCGGCGATCAGCTTCAGCCGCAAACGGATCGTGCGCTCTTCGCCGGGCAGCCCAGGATTGGCGCGGCGCGGCGCGCGATTGGTTGACGACTTAAAATGCGCATTGCCGAAACCGCCATTGCCGCCATGGGCAAGCGCGACGCGCTGGCCAAGCTCGGTGAAATCGGCAATGAGCGTGTCGCCATCGTCCTCGTAGATTTGCGTGCCGACGGGGACCTTGAGCGTGGCATCGGCACCGTTCGCGCCGTGGCGGTCCTTGCCCATGCCGGCGCGGCCGTTCTGGGCATAGAAATGCTGCTGATAGCGATAGTCGATCAGCGTGTTCAGACCGTCGACCGCTTGAGCGATTACGTCGCCCCCTTTGCCGCCGTCGCCGCCATTCGGGCCGCCGAACTCAATGAATTTTTCGCGCCGGAACGACACGCAACCGTTTCCCCCGTCGCCGGAGCGAATATAAACCTTAGCCTCATCGAGGAATTTCATTTGCCCAACGTCAAAACGGGATCTGCTGCAGCTGCAGCGTGCTCCTGATATAGTGCAGACCGTGACAACGCGGCACCCGGATTTGTCGGTTTCCGAGCGGCGAATGGTAAGTGTGTGGTCAGTGCTTAAACTTGCTGCACGCGCTGCAATTTGGCGCAAGACACCAGATCCGCGGCCGGTCGGCCTGCCAAGCCTGCTGATCTCGATCATCGCCGTCGCCGCGATCCGCGTCGGTCTGCAGTTTGTCGCCGCCGGTCCCGGCGGGGCCTTTAACCCCTACGGGCTCAATGCGATCGTCGCCTGGCTGGCGCTTGAGGCCGTTATAGCCGCGTTATTTGTGCCGCCGGCGGCGCGCACGACGGCGTTGTCGGCGATGTTTGCGCTCCTCTTCATCGCCGAGCTTGCCGCCTATGCCGGCAAAGTTGCGGTTACGTTGCTGCCAGCCACAGTAGCGTCGGGCGCCATCCTGAACGCCGCCTCCATTGCTATTTTTGCTTTGGTTTCGGTCTGGTGGATTGGTGCCGTAGCCGCGGTGCTACGCAGCTGCGCGCCGCCGCGAGGGCTTCCCATTTTTGGTCGCGTCGTCGCGCTGTGGATAACACTCGTGGCGGTGACGGTGGTCATGCCGCACGCGCCAGTCTTTGTCGGGCGCGACTTCGACCTGCGCGGCGCGAACCTTTGGGAATCGCTGCGTACCAGGACCGTGGCATCAGCAGCCAACGCCGGCGCCGCGCAAGGCGAAGACGCGCGCTTCGAGCAGTCGCAGCGCTCGCTCCTGCAAGCCGAAGTCGCTGCTCTCATCCCACCGAAGCCGGGCGCGACCAACGTCTACGCCATCGGCATTGCCGGGTGGGCCGGGCAGGATGTGTTTCTCAAGGAGCTGGACGGCGGACTGGCGGTACTCGAAGAAATCCTCCCGATCAAAGGGCACGTGCTGCGCCTGGTGAATCATGGCGAAACCCTCGAGAGCCTGCCGCTCGCAAATCAAACGAATTTCGCCGCTGCTGTGCATGCTGTCGGCGAGCTCATGAACAAAAACAAGGATGTCCTTCTCCTCCTGATGACGTCGCACGGAGAGCCGACTGGCTTTGGCTTGCGGCTGCCCAATGAAGCCATCGCCGAACTGACGCCAGCGGAGGTCGCGACGACGCTGGATAACGAGGGCCTCAAGAACCGCATCGTCATCGTATCGGCCTGTTTTGCTGGAGTATTCGTGCCGCCGCTCGCCAACGACGATACAATCGTGCTTACCGCCGCGGATGCAAAAAATACCTCGTTTGGCTGCTCACCAGAGCGCGACTGGACCTATTTCGGCGACGCCTTGTTCCGGCAGAGCCTGCGGCCCGGCCGGGATTTTCAACACGCATTCGACAATGCTCGCACCCTGATCCACGGCTGGGAGCTCATGGATCACGCGACGCCGTCAAATCCCCAAGGCCATTTCGGCCGGGCGCTGGTTGCGAAGCTGACGCCGTTCTTCACGGCTTCATCCGCCAGCGGCCAATAGATTACGCCACCTGCCGGGTCGGCCCCCACGCCTTAAGCGACGCCCACAACCCGCGATCGAGGCGGAAGCGATCGACCGGCGCAGCCGAATTGATGGAGCGGATGCGGGTGAGCCGCACACCGATCCATTGGAAGGCGCACTTTTCCAGCACGCGGCGCGACGCCGGATTGTTGATGCGTGCACCGGCCCGGATCGTTTCATGTTCGAGATCGCCGAAAGCGTAATCGATAACCGCGCGCGCGGCTTCCGTAGCAAAGCCGCGGCCCCAATAAGGTGCCCCAAGCCAGTAACCCAACTCTGGCCCGTCCTCGTGAGGATCGAGGCCGCAAGCGCCGATCAGCCGCTCACCGCACATGATGACGAAGCAGACTTCGCTATCCCGCTGATTGACCGCCCCAATGAACTCCTCGGCGTCCGCGACACTGTACGGATGCGGAATGCGGGCGGTGTTTGCAGCAATGCGGCGGTCGTCGGCGAGCGCGGCGATCGCCTTTACGTCCCCACAATGCGGCGCACGCAACAACAGTCGCTCGGTCTCGAGAACGGGAAGGGCATATTCCCGCCGGGTCTGATCGACGATGCCTTCCAACAGGGTCATCACGGGCTCCTGCAAAGAAATCGAAAGGGGGAGCCGGCAAGCGTCTCCCCCTTTTCGAAGCCCATTTGGGCCCGCCGGTTGGACTGGATGCCGGCGGACTCAAACTATGATCCACCGTGTTACTGGGCCGCAGCTGCCTCCGTCATCGGAAGTACGGATACGAAGATGCGGCCCTGGGATTTGCTACGGAACTCAACATGACCGTTGACCAGGGCGAACAGGGTATGGTCCCGGCCGACACCGACATTGCGGCCGGCGTGCCACTTGGTGCCGCGTTGGCGCGCGATAATGTTGCCGGCAACGACCTCTTCGCCGCCGAAAATCTTGATTCCCAAGCGCTGACCGCCTGAATCGCGGCCGTTACGCGAGGATCCGCCTGCTTTTTTGTGAGCCATCGCCCAAACCTTCCTTGACCGTTACCTATACCGGATTTGTGACAAAAGCATCACCACATCCGGTCATTTTTTAGTCCTGCTCTTCGGCGGCGCGTTCTTCGTCTTCGCCGCCGGCTTTTTTGCTTTGGCCTTCGCTTTCGGTTTCCGAGCTGCGGCGCCTTCCGGTGTTTCAGTATCCGTTGCCTCGCCAGCGGCAGCCGTCTCGGCGTCGACTTTAGGTGCCGCAGCGCGCTTCGGCCGCGGCGGCGGGGTTTTGCTCGGTTTCTTGCCGTCGGTGAGAATCTCGGTGATGCGCAGGAGCGTAAACTCCTGGCGATGGCCGCGTTTGCGGCGCGAGTTCTTTCTCCGCCGCTTCTTGAACGCGATGATCTTCGGCCCGCGCGCTTGGTCGAGGACTTCGGCGGCGACGGTCGCGCCGGCGACAATTGGGGCGCCGAGCGTCACGGTATCGCCGCCGACGACCAAAACCTCGCCGAACTCGACAATCTCACCGGGCTCGCCCTTGACCTTTTCGATCTTGAGCACGTCCTCGGCGGCCACCCGGTACTGCTTGCCGCCTGTTTTGAAGACCGCGAACATCTTTTGTCCTCGTGTTCGATCCCGGTGCTCGGAAAATGCATCCGGACCGGCTTTTTGCAGTCAATTCTGCTGGTGGATTTGAGGCCCGCGCCGGCAAACATTAACGTCCGCCCAGCGAGGCCCGCGTCCTTATGACGGGCCGGTAAACCTCTGTCAAGAAAAGCAAAGCTGACGTTGACACGGTGCGATAGCTGGGCCGTTCTGCTCGCGGACAAGCTTTCGCGTCCTGTGTTAAGAGAGCCCCGACAAAACAGGAGCTTGGCATGGCTGCGAACGGGAAGGACAACAAACCGAAGATCGGCTGGATCGGCGCCGGCCGCATGGGCACCCCCATGGCCGAGCGGCTGATCAAGGCCGGCTATGACGTCACCATCTGGAATCGGACCCGCGCCAAGGCCGAGCCGCTTGCGAAAGCCGGCGGTAAGCTGGTCGATCACCTCTCCGAATTAAAGAACGTCGATGTGCTGTTCTCCATCGTCGCCACCGGCAAGGATGTTCAGGAAGTGCTGTACGGCAAAAACGGCGTCTGCAGCCAGGGCGGCAAGGTGCCTCCGACGGTGGTCGATTGCTCTACCATCGCCGTCGAGGAATCGGCCGCGATCCGCGAGAAGCTGAAGCAGCTCGGCTCCAATTTCGTCGCCGCACCAGTCAGCGGCAACGCAAAAGTGATCAAAGCGGGCAAGCTCTCCGCTGTCGTTTCGGGCGAAGAGGCAACCTGCAAATCGGTGATGCCGCTGATCGAGGTCTTTGCCCCGCGTGGGGTTTCCTATGTCGGCGGCGGTGAACTCGCACGCGTTTGCAAGATTGCCCACAACGTCATGCTCGGCGTGATTATCGAGAATCTGATCGAAATGACGCTCCTGACCAACAAGATGGGCGTTCCGCGTCACGCCTGGCTTGCGTTCCTCAACAACAGCGCCATGGGCTCGATGTTCACGGCGTATAAATCGCCGGCTCTGGTCAATCTGGACTGGACTACGACGTTTACGCCCGAGCTTTTGCGTAAAGATCTGGATCTCGGTCTTGAGCTTGGCCGCGACATCGATGTGCCGCTGCCGGTGACGGCGGCCGCGCGTGAAGTGCTGCAAAGCCATTTCGGCGCCGCCACGTTGCAGAAGAATCCGGAGGAATATTTGCAGAAAGATTTTGCCGCGCTCGCCGAAACCATGGCGCTTGCCGCCGGCATGAAGCTCGAAAGCGAAAACAAGAACGTGCCAACGGGGCTGGAAAGCTGACGTCGTCCTTCCGTCGCTTTGCGGTATCAGGAATGACTCGGAAGGTTATTTGACGTCGGTGTGGACACTGATCGCCATCTGCCATTGACCGTTGCGGCGCACCCAGATGCGAGCCGCTCGGTAGGGTGGTCGCGAATTGTCCGGCAGCGTCTGCAACGCGGTCATCGCCGCGCCATCGCCGTAAACCGCAAGCCGCATCGTTTCAATTTCACCGACCGCGATTGTGCGGTTGGCTGTTTTTTGATCCTCGATCGCGGTGATCCGCTCCGATTTCGTTATTGGGGTCTGGCCGGTCCCATAGCGCACGAACTCGTTTGCGACATGTTTTCCCCATTCAGGGGCATCGTGGGCGACAACCGCTTTCTCAATGGCCTGGAAGGTAAGGACAATCTCTTGCTCGGCTGGAGAGCGGACGCGATAAGGGATTGCCTGGCACGGATTTCGGCATTCGATCTGCGTCGGCTCGGTTGGCGGGGCATCGCCAAAGGCAGCAACCGGAGTGTCGGCCATGGCGGTCACGACCTCCTGCATCAGCAATGCGCGCCAGGTGCCCTTCTGTTTGGCCCAGATATCGAGGGAGAACACCTCGGTGTCGCCCGGTGAAATGCGATGACCGGTCACCGTCGCCAGCAGACCATAAACACGCACCTTCACATCGCTGACGGGCGCCGCGGCGTGGCTCTTCAGATCGGAAAGAAAATCCCTGCGCACGTGGTTCTTGCCGTCGGCGTCGACGAAGCTGAATTGGAGCGCTAACAGCCGCCGAGCCGCCGTCTTGTCGCCGGCGCGCACGGCTTCGCCGAGCGCCACATCGGCGGCGAGCACGGGTGTTTCATCGCCCGCAATCGTCTGCGCGGTTGATTGCGTTCTGGGAAAGGCAAATGCGGCGACCAAAACAACCGCGATGAGCGCGCCCAGCCCTGCCCAGCGCATGGCCGGCTGCAATATCGCCACTATGGCTGCCGACTTGCCCTTCTGCGTGGCGCACGCCATGGCGACTCTTACAAACTCCGCCCCCGGCAGCCCGATTTCCCGGTCTCCCACAGCGACACAATGCATTTTCCAGCAAAAACGCTCAAGCCATCGCGTCCTCGGTGCGACATTGCCTGAAGGCAACGCAGCGTCCGCATACTTCCGGCTGGAGGTCCATCAAGCAGTCAAGAGCAGCCCCAACTCACGCAAGTCGCCTTGGGTTTGCGACGCACATGCCCGACGTGTTTGTGAGCCATGGCATGGCGGCACGCCTCGCTGAGCTGCGAATGCTTGGCGACCATGCATTTCGTGATTTTAGGCACGTCTGGAATAAAGTCGGAACAAAGCCGCATCGCATCCGGCGCGCAAGCCTGGCGTTGTTCCGGAGTTCCTTGAGCAGCCGCACTCGCCAAGCCGACAAGCACTAGACCGGCCGGCAACAACAGCCGACAGACAAGACGCGCGTTGCGCACCATACCCGGTTTCCCTCTGATGCAGAGATAGCCTTCCCAACCGCGGCGCACCCTAGAGCATGATCCGCAAAAGAGGAAACCGGTTTTCCGAAAAGAAGTGGGTTCATTGAGGGGATGCGGCGGGCGAAAGATATTATTCAGCCGGAGCCCTTGCGCGCGTGGTGCGGCTGCCGCGTTTAGGTGCGCAGCTTGCGGTTCCAACTAGCCAGTAGGTTGTAACGGCCGTGGGTGCGCAGCGTCTTAGCGGGTATGCCAGCTAAAGCCTGCCTTGGCATGGGTTCGTCTGCCGATATTCTGATCGCATTGTTCGACCGCTCGCTCGGTGACTTCCCCGGTCACATTGTCGAACGCGAGGTGCCGACAAAATGCTCCGTCCGGCATCGTGTAGACAATTTCGCCGACCCGGTTCTCCTCACGGTCCGCCCCGGCCGATTGCAGCAGCGGGTCTATCAGCGCCCGCCCGCCCACCAACAACGCGGCCATGAGCAACACCAGGAACAATGACAGCACGATGCCGGTGCGGACCGCTTTGGCGTGCTGTTCATCGCGCCGCGCCCGGATCGACCAGCGCTGGAGCTTACGCGCGCCGACGTTATTGACCGCCGCGGCTAACCACTCCGCTCTGCTTCCGGCATGTTGCTCCACGCGCATCGTCGCATAACACAGGAAAACGGTTGAATAGCTGATAAATAATTATCTCCCATTTGAGCGAATGATGGAGTTGCTGAAGCCACGCGGGCCGTCATGATGTGCCGCCGCGTGCACTTTTTGGAATTGCTTCATGAATGCCGTCGAATATCGCCGCGCCGCTTTCGAATTCAAGCGGGTCCAGCACTTCTGCAACCGCCCTCATCAGCTCGCCCACCAGCAGCTCCCGGAGAGGTCCCGCCATGCGGTGGCGCGCCAAAGTCTCGGCGATTGTGGCCGCAAATTGATCAATTATGGGTTCGTCCAGAGCCATTAGTTTAAGTTGTATAATGACATAATTGCATCTTTGAGTAGCAAGCACTCTCCCTTCTTCGGTCTTTCTGCCGCTTGAATAATTCCCCGGAAAATCCCTGGCATCTGCCTTCCATACGCGATGCCTGGAGTGAGATAATCGCCGACGAGGAACAACCCGTCCGACCAGGGAGAAACGGTTTGCTGACCGCCGAACGCAACGAAATGCTCACCCGCGTCGGCGCCGGCACGCCGATGGGCGAACTGCTGCGCCGGTACTGGCAGCCCATTGCTGGCGCAAGTGAGCTCGAGGTCCATCCGATCAAGCCGGTACGCATTATGGGCGAGGACTTGGTGCTCTACCGCGATCTCAATGGACGCTATGGCCTCATCCAACGCCACTGTCCGCACCGGCGCGCCGACCTCGCCTATGGGTGGGTGGAGGAGACGGGCATCCGCTGCAGCTATCATGGCTGGTTGATGGACGAGACTGGCCGCTGTTTGGAGCAGCCTTACGAAGACATTGCCAGTCCGAAGCCATCGCGCGCCGGATGCGACGCCAAAGCCTATCCGGTCAAGGAATGCGCCGGCCTCGTCTTTGCGTATCTCGGTCCGAAACCTGCGCCTGAGCTGCCGGTGTGGGAGCCGTTCACCTGGCCCAACGGCTTTCGTGAGATCGTACTCGCGGACGTCCCCTGTAATTGGTTTCAGTGTCAGGAGAACTCAATTGATCCCGTGCATTTTGAGTGGATGCACGACAATTGGGGCAGCCGGCAGCGCGGCAACGACAGCAACGCCGCCCCAAAACATCTCAAACTGAAATTCGAGGAGTTCGAGCACGGCTTCGTCTACAAGCGCGTGCGCGAAGGTCAAAGCGAGGAAGACCGCTATTGGACCGTCGGGCGCGTTGCCTTGTGGCCCAACGGTTTCTATCTCGGCAGCCATTTCGAATGGCGCGTGCCGGTCGACGATGAAAATACACTGAGCGTGGCCTGGTTTTTCATGCGCGTGCCAAAAGGCCGAGAGCCCTACATCCAGCGGGAAGTCCCAACCTGGGTAAGCCCGCTCAAAGACGAAAACGGGAGGCTCATCACCAGCTACATCATCAATCAGGACATCGTTGCCTGGACCGGCCAGGGCCGCATCGCCGATCGCACGAAGGAAAATCTGCGGTCGAGCGACATCGGCATCACGATGATGCGTCAGCGCTTCTTTGCGGAGATAGAGGCGATGGCGGCTGGCAACGAACCCACCGGCATCATCCGCAGTGCCAATGCGGCGCAGTGTATTTCGTTGCCGAACATGGGGCGCGAGCTCAATACCGAAGGTGTTCCGCTTGCTGAGTTCGAGAAGCACCCGCTTCTCAGTCTCCGCCTTAAGGATTTCCGCTTTCACTACGGCCAACCGCCGGAGGTGCGACGCGCTTTCGTCGATGCGATGGGAATTGGCGGCGCCTAGTAAATAGCCGGTATAAAACCGGGAATTATTTTGGCGGTGTGTAACAAAATAGGTTGATCGGAATCAATCCTCGATTCGCCGCCGACGATAAACTTCCAATACCCGCAGCGTCGGCTAAAAAGAAATATGCGCACCCAAGTCGCTATCATTGGCGCCGGCCCCGCGGGGTTGCTGCTCGGACAGCTCCTGCACAAACACGGCATCGACAACATTATCATCGAGCGACAAACCGGCAAATACGTCCTTGAGCGGGTGCGTGCGGGGGTTATCGAGCAAGTCACGATGGACCTGCTCGACGAAGCTGGCGTCGGGGCGCGCATGCACGAAGACGGCTTGGTGCATGAGGGCGTGCAAATGTGCGTCGACGGCGTGCGTCACCGCATCTCTTTCAAGGAGATGACAGGCAAATCGGTGATGGTCTACGGGCAGACCGAGATCACCAAAGACCTCATGGCCGGCCGCGCGGCCGTTGGCGCGCCCACAATCTACGCGGCGTACGATGTCGCCCTGCATGGAATCCTGGGCGACCGGCCGCACGTCACCTATCGCGCCGACGGCAGAACGCAAGAGATCAGTTGCGACTTCATTGCCGGCTGCGACGGTTTTCACGGCATCAGCCGCAAGAGTGTCCCGGAGGCGGCCGTCACAACGCACGAACGCGTCTATCCGCTCGGCTGGCTCGGAATTCTGTCCGACACGCCGCCAGTCTCGGAAGAGTTGATCTACGTGCGCCACCCGCTTGGCTTCGCGCTTTGCTCGATGCGAACGCCGACCCGCAGCCGCTATTATCTGCAGTGCAGTCTTGCCGAGGATATCGAATCCTGGCCGGATGAACGTTTCTGGGACGAACTCAGGCCCCGGCTGGACGAAGCGGCTCGCGATCGCCTCGTCACCGGCCCGTCGATCGAAAAGAGCATAGCGCCATTGCGCAGCTTCGTCGCCGAGCCGATGCGGTTTGGCCGACTGTTCCTCGCCGGCGATGCCGCCCACATCGTGCCGCCGACCGGCGCGAAGGGTCTCAATCTCGCCGCGAGCGACGTGCGCTATCTGTCACACGCTCTGGTCGAGCACTATGCCGAAAAATCCGATGCCGGACTTGATCACTACTCCGATCGCGCATTGGCGCGGGTTTGGAAGGCCGAACGCTTCTCGTGGTGGATGACCATGTTGCTGCACCGTATTTCTGAAAATCCGTTTGATCAGAAAATTCAGCTCGCAGAGTTGGACTATCTTTTTTGCTCTAAGGCGGCGGCGACGGTATTTGCCGAAAATTATGTTGGTTTGCCGTATTAGGCCTTAAGTTTGCCGCGGTTTCGCTGCTTTGGAACTTCGGAATATTCGTCGCTCCTGGACCCACCTGGAGGGTTCCAAATCGGAACCAGGGTAATCTGCGAGCGTTTATTCGACAGATGTGAAATCCGGCAGGACTCCTATGAAATTATCCACGCTTTGTAACGTATCCGCTCTCGCTCTCTCAGCAATGGTTGTTACGGCGCAGGCCGATCCGAAAGGTCTTTGGCTGGCGCAGGATGGCGCGAAGGTGCGCGTCACGAACTGCGGCGGCGGGGTGTGTGCAATCATCGCAAGCCCCAAATCGCAAATTGATCCGTCAACTGGCGCGCCGTGGACTGACAAGAACAATCCTGATCCAGGCAAACGTGGCCGACCGTTAACCGGTGTTGAGGTCTTTGCCATGGCCCCGGATGGGCCGGGAAAGTGGTCGGGATCGCTCTATAATGCCGACAACGGCCAAACCTATGCGGGGCATATTCTTGAAGTCGATCCCAATACGATCAGGGTCGAAGGCTGTGCCGGTATTTGCGGCGGTCAGAACATGAGGCGGATACAGTAAGCGTATCCGCCTGATCGTGGCTTGGGCGCGCATTCGCGCGCGCCCTTAATGCTTGCCCGTTAGCGCCAATTATTGCGGCGGCCATCACGATCTGGTGGCTGTCGGGCAATGGCTTCGGCGTTCAAAACCCAACTGAATCATAATCGCCGGAAATTTCGCTGGGACGGCTCTGTTTTGGAACATCTCTTGCATAGTACGAGACGAAATCCGCGATGAGGTCTTGCCTGCGCGCTAAGGCCAGAGGTTTCGCAGGACGAACGACGGGAACAGCGAAGACGTGCTCGAATTCAAGTTGGCCGGAACCGCCAGGGCCCTCCTCGCACATGGCTCTCGCTATCAAAATCGTCATTGTCGACGAAAATCCGGTCCGCGCTGTCATCCTTGCCGACGGGCTGAATGAGGCCGGCTATCGGCAAGTCACCCACATTAAAGAAACGCGCAATCTCCTCGCCAACGTCTACGCTATCGATCCGGACGTCATTCTGATCGATTTGGAAAATCCAAGTCGCGATGTGCTCGCGCAAATGTTCCAGGTCAGCCGCGTGGTGAAGCGACCTGTCGCTATGTTCGTCGACCAGAGCGACACCGCCGCCATTGAAGCTGCCGTCGACGCCGGTGTTTCCGCTTACATCGTCGACGGGCTCAAGAAAGAGCGGATCAAGAGCATTCTTGATCTCTGCATCTCACGCTTTCACGCTTTTGCGCGTCTGCAAGACGAGCTTGAACGCGCGCAGACCGCACTGAGCGAACGCAAAGTGATCGACCGCGCCAAAGGCATTCTCATGAAGGCACGCGAGATAGGCGAGGCTGACGCTTATACGTTGCTCCGCAAGACCGCCATGAGCGAGAACAAGAAAATCGCAGAGGTTGCTCAATCCGTCGTTACCGCAGCGGAACTGCTCAAATGAATGAGGATCGGCTGCGGATCGGGTTCATACCACTCGCCGATGCGGCAGCGTTAACGATCGCGGTCGACAAGGGTTTCTCTGCGGCGGAAGGCTTGGCGATCGACCTGGTGCGGGAGGTTTCATGGTCGAATGTGCGTGATAAGCTGAACATTGGCCTGTTCGACGCGGCGCACCTCCTGGCCCCACTCGCCATCGCATCAAGTCTCGGCGCCGGCCACCTCAAAATGCCGCTCATCGTGCCGATGATGCTCGGGCTCAACGGCAACGCCATCACGGTATCGCCTGGCCTGCACGAGGCGCTTGCCGGCGCCGCGGTCGGCGATCTTGCCGATCCGGTCAGTTCGGCGCGCGCACTCGGCCGCGTTATTGCCGCGCGTCGCACACGTGGCGAGGAGGCGCTGACTTTCGGCATGACCTTTCCGTTCTCGACGCACAATTATCAGCTGCGTCTCTGGATGGCTGCCGGCGGCATCAATCCGGATGAGGATGTGCGGCTGGTGGTGCTGCCGCCGCCCTACATGGTGGATAGCCTTGCCAGCCGACAAGTGGACGGCTTCTGCGTCGGCGCACCGTGGAATTCGCTCGCGGTCGAACTCGGTATTGGACGTATCCTTCATTTCGGATGCGATATTATCGCTCGCGCTCCGGAGAAAGTTTTGGCCGTGCGCGCGAACTGGGCGGCAAATCGCGCCGATGCGCTCCGCCGGCTGCTGCGCGCCATCAGCCGCGCGGCGGACTTCATCAACGATCCCGCCAACCTCGACGAGGTTGCCAGGCTCCTTGCTGCGCCAAACCGCCTCGGAGTGGCGCCTGAACTGGTCCGTTCAACAATCGAGGGCAGATTGCGTCGTGCCATTGACGGTCCCGTGCTCGCCGTCCCGCGCTATATCCAGATTGGCCGTGATGGCGCCGCGCGCCCTGATCCGGCGCACGCCGCCTGGCTTTACGCGCAAATGGCGCGATGGAAGCAGGCGCCGCAGTCAATTGCACTCCTCAACGCCGCCAAGACGTGCTTTCGGCCGGACCTTTACGACGCGGTGTTTGGCGAAAGTGTCGAGGCGCCGAATTTGCCGGCGGACCGCATCGGCGCGTTCTTTGGTCCACCCTTCGAGGCCGACAACATTTCCCGCTACGCCAGTATGGGCAAAGTGCCGTTGTGGCGCGTTTGACTGCTGCAATGCACAATATTTCCGCATCCTGCGGAGGCGGCGTGCATTGCCGGTTTTAGCGCCCAGTCGGGGCCGCGGCTAACATGCTGGTTTTCCGCATCTTTTATTGCAGGCCAGGCTTGGCATGAAGCTTGAATTACCAAGCGGAGGATAAAGGGCGCGGTCGCGCCGCCAAAAAGGTCTGACGACGGACCAACAGCAACGCCGCTGTCCGTGGAGAAGCGCCAGCCGCTCCTCCCGGAGCGGCGTTTTTGTTTGGTTTTGGTGTCGGTGGAGACAAAAGGAACTCGCATGAGCAGGCGAAATGCGACCTGGATTTCGCAATGGAATCCTGATGATCACAAGTTTTGGGAGTTGACTGGCAAATCCATCGCCCGGCGTAACCTTATTTGGTCGATCGTTGCCGAGCACATCGGTTTCTCGATCTGGCTAACCTGGAGCATTGTCGCGACCAAATTGCCGCAGGCCGGTTTTCACTACACGACGGATCAACTCTTTCAGCTCGTGGCCTTGCCCGGGCTGATCGGCTCGCTGATGCGGTTTCCCTACACGTTTGCGGTCACGATGTTTGGCGGCCGAAACTGGACAATTTTTAGCGCGGCGGCGCTGTTCGTCCCGACGCTCGCGCTGGCGTATTTCGTCACGCAGCCCGACACGCCGTACTGGCAAATGCTGTTGGTGTCGGCAACGGCAGGTCTCGGCGGCGGTAACTTCGCCTCCAGCATGGCGAACATCTCGTTCTTTTATCCCGAGCGCATGAAAGGCTGGGCGCTCGGCTTGAACGCTGCCGGCGGAAACATCGGCGTCAGTAGCGTGCAGTTGCTGACGCCGATTTTGATGGGCGTCGGCGTTGTCAATTTGTATCTAGCGACGCCAGGCGCGGGCGGCATCTATCTTCAGAACGCCGGGCTGATGTGGTTGCTGCCGCTCGCTATTGCGGTGCTCGGCGCCGTCTTCTTCATGAACAACCTTTCGACGGCGCGTTCGACATTCAGGGATCAACTCGCGATCGTCGGGCGCAAGCACACCTGGATCATGTCCTACATCTATGTTGGCACGTTTGGTTCGTTCATCGGTTATTCGGCGGCATTTCCGCTGCTGATAAAGACCCAATTTCCCGCCGTCACGGTTGGCGTCGCCTTCTTGGGGCCGTTGGTGGGCTCCCTCGTTCGCCCGTTGGGCGGGTTGCTTGCCGACAAGGTCGGCGGAGCAGTTGTGACCTTTTGGAATTTTATCGCCATGGGCGCAGCCACGATCGGCGTCATGTATTTTGTCGAGGTGAAGGATTTCGCCGGCTTCCTGACGGCGTTCCTCGTTCTCTTCGTCACGACCGGAATTGGCAACGGTTCGACCTACCGGATGATCCCGTCGATCTTCCGGGAAGAAGCGCTTCGCGGAGCAAAGGGCTCGGGCGAAGCCGGCCGGACGCTGGCCTTGAAGACGTCGAGCATCGAGAGCGCCGCGGCGCTTGGATTTATTGGCGCGATCGGTGCCTGTGGCGGCTACCTGATTCCGCGCGGCTTCGGCGCTTCGATTGCCGCGACCGGCGGTCCGTATCTGGCACTGGAGATCTATCTCGCATTCTACGCCACCTGCCTTGCGCTGACCTGGTGGTACTACCTGCGCAAGACCTTTCTTTCACCGAGCGCTGCAAGTCTCGCGGAGGCACGCATCTGAGAAGCACCTGAATCCGAAACTTCGAACCGCATAAAGCCAAAACTTCGAACCGCATAAAGCAACGTGATCAGCATGCCGGGAAAGACAGGAGCATCTGATGACACCGAACCAGGTTAAGGCGATTTAAGAAAGCTTTGCGAAAGTCATACCGATCTCCGAACAGGCCGCCGCCTTGTTCTACGGGCGGCTGTTTGAGATCGCGCCCGCCGTCAAACCGTTGTTTCGCGGTGACATGAAGGAGCAAGGGCGCAAACTGATGGCCACGCTCGCCGTTGTCGTCAACGGTCTCGGCAATCTCGAAGCGGTCCTGCCGGCAGCGAGCGCGCTGGCCAAGCGCCACGTCGACTACGGCGTGAAAGCCGCCGATTACACGCCGGTGGGTGCGGCACTGTTGTGGACGCTGGAACGCGGCCTCGGCGATGGCTGGACGCCGGATCTCGCCGCCGCTTGGGGCGACGCGTACTCGGTGTTGTCCGAATACATGATCGGGGAGGCCTATGGCCGCAGCGCCGCTGCCGAATGAGAGATTAGCGTGAGTGAGCCGCTCGTCATCGTCGGCAACGGCATGGCAGCCGCGCGGCTTTGCGCCGAACTCGCGCAACGCGCGCTCGGCCGTTACGCGATCGCCGTCATCGGCGCCGAGCCGCAACTCGCGTACAACCGCATCCTGCTGTCTTCAGTGCTCGCGGGCGACGTGCCGGCGAGCGAGACTTTATTGAAGCCGGCAACCTGGTGGCGCGACCGCGGTGTGACGTTGCGCTATGGCGCCGCCGCGACGGCGGTCGACACCAGGGAGCGCACCGTAACGCTCGACGACGGTAAAATGCTCAACTTCACCAAGCTCGTCTTTGCAACCGGTTCGCGCGCCATCCGTCTGCCCGTGGGGGGCGGCGATCTGCGTGGCGTGCTCACCTTCCGCGATATGGCCGACGTTGAATCGATTGCTGGGGCGGCGCGTCGCGGCACGCGCGTCGTCGTGGTCGGCGGCGGGCTCTTGGGTATTGAAGCAGCGTATGGTCTCGCCAAAGCCGGCGCCACGGTCACGCTCGTTCACCTGATGGATCGGCTGATGGAGCGCCAGCTCGACGCGCGCGCCGCCGCTCTCCTCAAGCGCGCAGTCGAGGCCAAGGGTGTCGAGGTTCTGCTTGAAGTCGCGACCAGCCGTTTTGTCGGCAATGGGCGCGTGGAAGCGGTTGAATTTAAGGATGGCCGTATCATCGCGGCGGAAATGGTCGTCGTCGCCGTCGGCATCAAACCGAATGCAGAGCTTGCGAACGCGGCGGGTCTTGCGGTGAACCGCGGCATCGTCGTGGACGATCATTTATCGAGCAACACCGCCGACATTTTCGCCATCGGCGAATGCGCCGAGCATCGCGGCGTCTGCTACGGACTGGTTGAGCCCGCTTACGACCAGGCGCGCGTGCTTGCCGAGCGGTTCGCAGGACATAACGCAAAGTACGACGGGAGCGTCAACGCCACCAACCTTAAGGTCTCCGGGGTGCAGGTGTTCTCTGCCGGCGATTTTCTCGGCGCAGCCGGTACTGAATCGATCGTATTCGCCGATCCGGGTCTCGGTACTTACAAGAAGCTCATTGTGTCTGACGGACATCTGGCTGGCGCAGTGCTCTTTGGTGATACAACCGACGCGCCGTGGTATCTCGATCTTATCCGCACCGGCGCCGTGATCGAGCCGTTCCGCCACGAGATTGTTTTTGGCCGCGCGCTGGCCGAACGCCGCGCCGCGTGACGCCGGTATCCGCCACGCCTATGAACGCGCTGCTTCCAAACTCCCACGCCGTGCGAACGACGTGTCCCTACTGCGGCGTCGGCTGTGGCGTGCTGGCGGAGCCGGACGGTAGGGGCGGCGCAACGATTACAGGTGATCCCGCGCACCCGGCGAATTTTGGGCGGCTGTGCTCGAAGGGCGCCGCGCTTGGCGAGACGCTCGCGCTCGATCAGCGCCTGCTGCATCCGATGCTGCGGCAGGCCGACGGTTCGCTGGCTCGCGTCGATTGGAATAAGGCGCTCGATACGGTCGCCAGCGGAATACGCGCCATTGTCGATCGTGATGGGCCGAATGCAATCGCGTTCTATCTGTCGGGGCAGTTACTGACCGAGGACTATTACGTCGCCAACAAGCTGATGAAAGGCTTTCTCGGCTCGGCCAATGTCGACACCAATTCTCGTTTGTGCATGGCGTCGTCGGTCGCCGGTCACCGCCGCGCTTTCGGCGCCGATACCGTACCCGGCGTCTATCGTGATCTCGATGACGCCGACCTCGTGGTGCTGGTCGGGTCGAACGCGGCATGGTGCCACCCGGTGCTTTACCAGCGCATCATGGGCGCGAAGTCCGAGCGCGGCACCAAACTGATCGTCATCGATCCGCGCCGAACCGCGACAGCCGAGGACGCCGATCTGTTTTTGTCGGTCGCCCCCGGCATGGACGCCGCCCTGTTCTGTGGTCTGCTTGTGCACCTCGCCGACACGCAATCACTCGATCACGGTTACATCAATCGGCACACGACAGGATTTGATGAAACGCTCGCGCGCGCCCGCGAGATCGCCGGTGACGTGACCGCAACGGCCAACGCAACCGCGCTCGACGAAGGGGATGTCGCGCGGTTCTTCGAGCTTTTTCGCGCCACGGAGCGCGTCGTCACCTGCTATTCGCAAGGCGTCAATCAGTCCGCGCAAGGCACCGACAAGGTGAACGCCATTATCAATGTTCATCTTGCGACCGCGCGCATCGGCCGTCCGGGCATGGGACCGTTTTCGCTCACCGGGCAGCCGAACGCCATGGGCGGACGTGAAGTGGGCGGTCTCGCCAATCAGCTTGCCGCCCACATGGGCTTTTCGCCGGTGGAACGCGATCGGGTCCGCCGGTTCTGGAAGTCGCCGCGGCTCGTGACCGGCGAAGGCCTCAAAGCGGTCGATATGTTTGAAACGATAGAGCGCGGAGCGATAAAAGCACTCTGGGTCATGGCGACCAATCCGGCGGTGTCGCTGCCCCGCGCCGGCGCGATGCGTGCCGCGTTGAAGAAGCTTGAGCTCTTCGTCGTCTCCGAGAATGTCTTAAGCAATGATACCGTCGATGCCGGGGCGCAGGTGTTGCTGCCCGCGGCGGCCTGGGGCGAAAAAGACGGCACCGTTACCAACTCGGAACGACGAATTTCGCGGCAGCGCGCGTTCCTGCCGCTGCCGGGCGACGCGCAGTCCGACTGGTGGGCCGTCAGCGAGGTGGCGCGGCGTCTCAATTTCGGCAGTGCGTTTGATTATCGATCGGCAGCCGACGTGTTCCGCGAGCATGCCGCGCTTTCCGCGTTTGAGAACGGCGGCGAGCGTGACTTCGATATTGGCGCACTGGCGTCGCTGTCTGATGAGGCCTATGAGGCGCTGGATCCAGTAATGTGGCCGGCACGCGCCGGCGAGACCAGGCTTGAGCGGCGCTTCTTCGGTGCCGGCGGCTTTTTCACGCAAAATCGCCGTGCTCGTTTCGTTGCACCACAGCCGCCGCGGCTCCACGCCGCAACGAACCAAGACTTTCCGTTGCGTCTCAACACCGGACGGGTGCGCGATCAGTGGCATACAATGACGCGCACAGGAGCGAGTCCGCGGCTGTCCGCGCATTCACCCGAACCGTTCGTAGAGGTGCATCCGGCCGACGCGGAGACGGCAAAACTCGCCGACGGCGGCTTCGCCAGGATCACGACGCCGCACGGCGATGTGGTCCTTAAAGTTGCGGTGCGCACTGGCCAACAACGAGGCTCAATCTTTGCTCCGATACACTGGAGCGACGCCACGGCCACTGAAGCCCGCGTCGGCGACGCGGTTTCGCCGGCGAGCGATCCTGTTTCCGGCCAGCCCGAGGCCAAGGCCACTCCCGCGCGCATCAATCCTGTGACCTACGCCTATCGCGGCTTTGTGCTGACGCGTCGAGCGATCACGCTGCCCAGGGAAACCTGGCTTGCTCGCGTAGCCGTGGCAGGCGGCCTTGGCGTTTTGTTTGCGACCAACGAACCACCGGCGGTCTGGCATAAACTTGCGCCCAGTTTGATGCCGGAAGGCGCCGAGCTTGCGGAGTACGTCGATCAGTCTTGGGGGGTGACCCGCATTGCCGCGTTTTGCTCCGGGCGCCTCGACGGCAGCATCTTTGTGGGACCGGAGCACGCGCCACCGCACTGGGATGTCGTCCGCTCTCTGTTCGAGAAGGGTACGCTGACCGAACACGAGCGGCGCATGCTGCTTTCCGGCCGCAGCGGCGACGGAATCGCCGAGGTCGGCCCTGTCATCTGCGCCTGCTTTGGCATCGGGCTTACAGCAATCTGCGAGACCATCGCGGCGGGCGCAGACAATGTCGCCGATATCGGCCGGGCGTTGCGTGCCGGCACGAATTGCGGCTCGTGCGTGCCGGAGCTGCGGGCAATTGTCGAGCGCATGGCGCAAGCCGCCTGATCCGGCGGCGGCGCGGATTTCAGGCCGCTTTCCTGCCCCACAATTCCTGCGAGGCAAGCCGCGCGCCTTCGGCCATCGCTTCGAGCTTGGCCCACATGATGGAGGGATGCACGCGCCGCACATACGGCGATTGCGCGAAGCCGCAGTCGGTGCCGGCCATGACATTCTCGCGCCCGACCAGCCTGGCGAGACGGGTGAGGCGATCGGCGACCAGCTCCGGATGCTCGACGACATTGGTCACGTGGCTGATGAGGCCGGGAATGAGCTTGCGGCCAGCCGGCAACTTTGCGCTTTCCCAAACGCGCCACTCATGTTCGTGCCGCGGGTTGGCCATCTCGATGCAGTAACCGCCGGCCTTCACCTTGAGGACAAGGTCGACGATGTCCTTAAGCGGCACATCAGTGGTGTGCGGCGTATTAAAGCTTCCCCAACAGATGTGATAGCGGACGCGATCCTCCGGCAATCCGGCGATGGCGTGGTTGAGCGCGTCGATGCGAACCGCCGCCCATTTCCGATATTGCGCCATCTGATCGGCGGCGAATGCTACATCATACATGTAGGGCAGGAAGGCATCATCGATCTGAACGATCAATCCGGCGTCGACGATTGCTTTGTATTCCTCCCGCAAGGCTTCGGCGAGTTTGAACAGGAACTCCTCGTCGTTCTTGTAGTATTCATTTTTAGAGCGAGGAACGGCGCTCGCCGGCGCGACGACTGGCAGGAAAGCGTCCGTAACAGAGGCACCTTTCAGCGCTGCCTTGAAGATGGCGATGTCTTTCTGAACCGCTGCCTGGCCCTTGTAAGCGATCGGGCCGACGCAAACAGCCGTTCCCCGTTTCGGCAGCTTCTGCGTCGGGAAGTACTCGGCGTAGAAGTCCGGAAATAAGTGCTGATCGCGCCCGGCGCCGCGGGCGGTCTCGATCGCCTGCTCCTCGATGCCGGCAAGACGATCGAGGACGTAGAACGACCAGCTGCGGAATTTGCCGAACTCGCCGTCGCTGACGATGTCGACACCGGCCTGTTGCTGGCGCCTGACAACCTCGGCGACGCTGTCGGACAGGCGCCGGTCGAACGCCGCTTGATCGATTTTGACGCCGCTGTCGATCGCTTCAATGTATCTGGTCAGCTCCGGCGGCCGCACCAGGCTGCCGACATGTGTGGTGAGGATGCGATCGTTGCTTGTTGCCATAGGGCGGAGCCTCCCGACGCGGCACGCGAGGCCGCTTGCGACATGGTTATGCAGGATAAATTATTTCGACTCGGCTGCGTAGACGCCGTTCCAGTCAGCTGGCGGCGGGTCGGTTTGATACGCCTCCATGCGCTCAATGTACATGTCATATAGGCCTGCAACACCAAAGCCATTGGCGACCTTGCGGCAGCGATCAATCAACCCCTTGGCGTCGTCCCACTGCTGCTTGCGAAAGGCCGCGAGCATTTGAGCGTGGAGATCGCGCAACTGCCCGCAGCGCGGATCCTGTTCGATCTCAGATGGACCGAGCACGGTGTAAACCACTTCCGGCTGTTTCTTGCCCTTCACCTGAATAAGGTCGATTTCCATGGTGGCGTACTTATTTTTCGCTCCGTCTGCCGTGCGCGAACCGATCACCATCGAGAGCCGATAGTCCTTGGTACGGGATTCCAGCCGCGAGGCAAGATTGACGGTATCGCCCAGCACTGAATAGTTGAAGCGGAAGTCGGAACCCATATTGCCGACGACGCATGGGCCGCTGTTGAGCCCGATACCGATGCGCAGCGGCATATAAACCCCGCCATTCGCCTCCGCTTCACGTTTGAGCTCAACGTTCAGGTCCTCGGCACGGCTCAGCATTTCCAGCGCCGCCGCGCAGGCATTGGCCTCGTGCTCCTCATCGTCGAGCGGCGCGTTCCAGAACGCCATGATGGCGTCGCCGATATATTTGTCGATCGTGCCGTTACGCTCGATGATGGCGTTGGTCAGCGGCGTGAGAAAACGATTCATCAGGCGAGTTAGGCCCTGCGGATCGTCCTTGTAGTGCTCGGAGATCGTGGTGAAGCCGCGCACGTCGCTGAACAGAATGGTCATGCGGCGTTCTTCGCCGCCCAACACCAGCTTCTCCGGAGATTTCGCCAGTTGTTCGACGAGCGGTGGCGACAGGTAAAAGCCGAACGCCGAGCGAATCTGATGCCGCTGCCGCTGCTCGCGGAAATAATTCACGAACGTAAGCACCAGATAAATCAGCCAACTCGACATCAGCGGATAGGTGAAGTCGATCAGCAGATTGTGGGCGACAAAGAAGTACCACGACATGCCGATGAGGCCCGCGATCAGCAGTGCGCCGAGCGCGACGACGATGGCGGCAGGTAACAGCGGTGCGGCGATGATGATCGCGAGGCCAAAGACCACCGCCGTGACAATCTCCGCGCCGATCGTCCAGCTCGGCGCCGACAGCATTGCGTTGCTCAAAACGTTCTCGACGACCTGAGCATGTACCTCAACGCCCGGGATCACGGGATCGAGCGGCGTGGTCCTCAGATCCAACAGCCCGATGGCCGACGTGCCCACCAGAACCAGCTTGCCCCGGATACGGTCGTCGGACACCCGGCCTTGCAACACGTCTCGCGCCGATACATAGCGCTCGGAATCAGTGTGATTGAAATAGATCCACAATCGGCCCTGTCGGTCGGTGGGAAGTCGAAAGTGGCTGAAGTTCACGCCTTGAATGCCGTTTTTGTCGGAGCGAATGACCGGCGAGTTGGAACCGGTCGCTACGCGCAGCATTTCCAGCGCCAGCGAGGGAACAAACGCGTCTCCCGCGTGCATGACCACCGGTGCGCGCCGGACAATTCCATCGCGTTCATCGGCCTCCGTGAAGACACCGCGGCCGGCGGCGGCTCTTTCAAGGATCGGAATATTGCGAACGAGGCCCGGGAAAGAGACCAGAAAAGTGCGCGGGTCCGGAGCGCCTTTTGTGGTGACGACGCCGTAGCCCGAGCCCTCGATCGCGAAATCGTCAGTGCGGCTCTGGGACACCGATTCGCCGAGCACTACCCGTGAGCGCCGGATCGCTGCGGCAAAAATCTCATCATTGGTAGGCAGGCTGCGCAAACGCGTGCGCGTTGCATCATCGAGATCGCGCAGCGTCATTGCCACGAGATTCGGTGATAGTTGATCGGGCTCGGCGAAGACGACGTCGAAGCCGATGGCGACGGCGCCCATCTCGGTGAGGCGGTCGACTAAATCGGCCAGGATTGTGCGCGGCCATGGCCACTGTCCGATCTGCTTTAGGCTTGCCTCGTTGATGTCGACGATGACGATCGGCCGCGCCGTCTGCTCGCGCGGTCGCAAAACCTGGAAGTGATCGAATGTCCGAAGCCGCGCCTCCTGCAGCAACCGCGGATCAGCGATGCGCAGTGGCACCAGTCCGAGCAGGAGGGCAATGCATACCGCCCGCGCGATACCGAACTGGCGCGCCCAGCGGGCAATTCGCTTCATGGTTCAACGGCCCTGTTCAGCATGAGCCGATATTATAGCAAGGAGATGGTGTGCGGGGAGAATCCCTGTTCGCGCCGGGACACCCGGAGCGATGGATCCTACTTCTCGCGGAACGAGCGCATCAATTGGTCGCGCAGCGGCTTGACGAGGTATGAGATCATCGTGCGGTCGCCGGTCTGGAAGAAGGCTTCGACCGGCATACCCGGGGTCATCTTGACATCGCCGAGCCGTCCGATCTGGTCGGCCGTCATGGCGATGCGGACCAGATAATAGCTCTGCCCGGTGCGCTGATCGGTGGTGGTATCGGCGGAGATGCGCACGACATTGCCGTTCAGTTCGGGCGTGGTTCGCATATTAAACGCCGAGAACCGAAGGACGACCGGCTGACCGAATTGCACCTGATCGATGTCTTTGGGATCAACCTTGGCCTCGACCAACAGGTTGTCGGCCGCGGGCACGATGAGCATGACCGGGTCGCCGGCGGTGATAACGCCACCGACGGTGTTAACCGTCGACTGGAACACGACGCCGTCTTGCGGCGCGCGAAGATCGGTACGCCTGAGCTGATCTTCCGCAGTAACCTTCCGCTCGACGTATTCGCCGATCTTGCTGTCGGTCTCCCGCAGTTCCTTGGCGACGTCACTGCTTAGTTCCTGGTCGACCTGAATGATTTGCAGTTCCGTCTCGACAATCTTGCCCTTTGCTTCAGCGGCGGAGGCGATCAGCTGGCCGCGTTCACCCTGCAGACGCGCAGCCTCACGCTCAAGGGAGGTAAGCCGATTGATCTGCACCAGGTTTTTCGCCCACAGATCGCGCACGCCCTGGAGCTCCTGATCGATCAGCGACATCTCTTTTGCTTTGGCGTCCTGCTGCGCTGTCAGTCCGGAAATCTGCTCGTTCAATTGTTTGATACGCTGCTGGAGCTGATCTTTCTGCCCCATCCGCGACTTGCGCCGCAGTTCGAACAGTTTGCGCTCGCTTGACAGCGCTTCCTCCACGTCGGGATCGTCAACCTGATTGGCGAGCTCCTTCGGTACAGGGACTGACTCGGCGCCATCGCGTTCGGCAGCAAGCCGAGCCCGGCGCGCATAAAGTTCAGTGAGTCCCTTGGTGACGATCGCCAGATTGGCGTGGGTCACTGTCTCATCAAGGCGAACGAGGATGTCGCCCGCCTTGACATGATCGCCCTCGCGCACGCGAACCTCGCCGACGACGCCGCCGGTCGGGTGCTGCACCTTCTTGACGTTGGAATCGACAACCAGCGAACCCTGCGCGATCAGCGCGCCGGAAATCTCTGCAGTCGAGGCCCAGCCGCCGAGTCCTATGGCGAGGAATGCCACAACCGCACATCCCACGATAATGTGCCGGTGGATCGATGCCGACCAGCCTGTCCGCGCCGGGCCGCTCATCCGACGCCTCCCTGTTCCGGTACGACTTTCAGGGCACGGGGCGGCGTAGTCGGCTGGATAACACGATTGAGGATTTCCTCTTTCGGTCCAAATTGCTGCTGGCGGCCTTTGGCCATCACCAGAATGTAGTCGACGCCAGCGATGGCGCTCGGGCGATGCGCGACCACGATTGTGATGCCACCCCGCGCGCGAACGCTAAGAATGGCTCGGGTCAGTGCTTCGTCGCCTTCGGCGTCTAGGTTGGAATTGGGCTCGTCAAGCACCACCAGGAACGGGTCGCGGTACAGCGCGCGCGCCAGCGCAATGCGCTGCGCCTGACCGGCAGACAACGCCGTGCCGTGATCGCCGACACTGGTCTCGTAACCATTCGGCAGATTGACGATGAGCTCGTGAACCCCCGCCGCTTTTGCGGCGGCAAGCACGGCCTCGGCATTGGGCGGGTGCTCGAACCGGGCAATGTTCTGCGCCACGTTACCCGGAAACAGCTCAACGTCTTGCGGCAGATAGCCGATGTGCTGGCCGAGCGCTTCCGGGGACCATTGCTCGAGCGTGGCGCCGTCGAGGCGGACGCTGCCGCGCGCCGGCGTCCACACGCCTACCAGCATGCGCGCCAGTGACGATTTTCCAGAAGCCGTCGGGCCGATCACGCCGAGCGCCTTGCCTGCCGCGAGCGCGAAGTTGATGTCCTGGGACACGATCTTCTGCTCGCCAGGCGGATTGACGGCCGCGTTTTGCACTAGCAGCGTCTTGGTCGGCGGCTGCAGCGCCATCGGTTCTGTACGCGCCGGCAGGTGACCGAGCAATCGTGACAACCGCTGCCAACTTTGCCGCGCGGCGACGAAGCTTCGCCAGTTGGCGATGGCAAGATCGACTGGCGCCAGCGCGCGCCCGCCGAGGATCGAGCCGGCGATGATGATGCCCGGCGTGGACTCCTGATGAATAACCAGCCAGGCACCGACCGCCAGAATCGCCGATTGCAGCAGCAGCCGCAAAACTTTCGAGAAGGCGCCAAGCCCGCCGACTACGTCGCTTGCCAGGCCGCTGGAGGCGACATAGTCCTGATTGAGCTTGTTCCAACGTGTCGCGGTGCGGCCGACCATTCCCATCGAGGTAATCGCCTCGGCGTTGCGCCGGCTCGATTCCATCAGCGCATTGCGTGCGGCGGCGAATTGCGTCGCGCTCCTGGTCGGGTGCCTGGTCTGCAATTCGGTTGCAACGGTGAGAATGACCAGAATAACCGCGCCGCCCAGCGCGGTCAGGCCGATATAAGTGTGGAACAGGAAGCAGATGGCGAGATAGACCGGCATCCACGGCAGATCAAATAATGCGACAGGGCCGAGGCCGGAAAGAAAGCCCCGCACGGTATCGAGATCGCGGATCGGCTGGGTACCGTCTCCTTTGCTGCCGATCTTCAGCGGCAGCCTGACGATCACGTCAAAGACGCGGAAACTCATCGCTTCGTCCAGGCTGTGCCCGATGCGGACGAGAATGCGGCTGCGAATGGCATCGATGACCCCTTGTGCGGCGTAGAGCCCGCCCGCGAGGATCAACAACGCGACCAGTGTCGGTACACTGCGGCTCGGCAGCACCCGATCGTAGATTTCAAGCATGAACAGGGCGCCGGTGAGCATCAGGATATTGCTCATGCCGCTGAACAGCGCCACGGCGAGGAAGGCGCGTCTGCACGAGGCCAACGCCACAGCGAGTTCGGAACTCGCCGGTTGCTGGCGCGGCTGGCCTGGTACCTGATTCATCGTAGGGTGCCCATCACCGTAGCACGCCTGATATCACGATCCGCCTTACAAATTACTAGCAGCTAATGGGTTCATATCCGATATTTGCTGCGTTTATGTCCAATTTTTAAGGAAGGACGGATCAGATTACCGGGGCGAGCATCCGGTAGCCACGCTGAAACGTGCGCGGGCCGCCCGATGGCCCGGATATCATTCCTAATCAGACAGCTTGGTCAGTTGGCGCGGCACCGCAAATGCCGCGTTGGGATCTGGAACAATACCAAAACGATATCGCGCCATACCCAAACGACATCGCGCCGAGCCTGGGTGTCCAGGCCGGCGTCGATTCGTACTTGAGAGCTTGGATGTTTGGTAGAGTTTAGGAACGGGAGTCGAGCGACAGCCCGATGCTGAACGCCTTTTGCCGCGTCGCACCTTCCGTTCTTTTCAATTTCTTGGCGATCTTCGCCGCGGCGGTTTTCTTCTTCGCCATCGACTTCAGCTCACGAACCTCGGTCGCAGTCCAGCCGCGCCGCTTCTTTGACTTCTTAGCCATAAATCCTCCCTTTCAAGAAAGGCGATATTAATCCCATAACGGGGGTGAAAGAAACACAACAGATAGGGTAGAGGTCGTGAGGGTCGCAGTCATGGTCCACAAACGAACCTCGCAGATACGGCAGGACAAGTTAACAAGCAGTTTGTTAGTTGGTCTTAGCAACCTCTCGCGCCGGACGCAAATCCATCTTACACGACCAACTAGCCTTTGTTGATAGCGCGCCGCTTGCTTCGTCAAGAGGTTCGAGCTGATCCGGGCCCTGATGGCGCCGCCTATATACTGTATACTTCGCTGGGAGGGCTGCGGGCGATCAAACTGATAAGGACCGGCGCATCAAGTTTTTTTCTCCTGAAGGACCGTCTGCGGGGCGTCAGTGTCGAGAATCCTCAATGTGATTGTGGTATTGTGCGGGCCTTGCGAGCCGATTGGGTTCTTCCTAGCTTTCGCAACAGATAGACGCCGAGATCGGGGATCGGACATGGAAGAACTCAAACTCGTCGCTCTCGACAAGGATGACGTTGAGGTCGTTTCAGCTCACGTACAGGACGCCCTTGTCCGGGTGGCCGATATTTTCTGGCAGCCACGCGAACATCGTTTCGTGATGGCGCTCAAACGGTTCGACTGGATGAACGCCGTCGATGTGGGTGGCATCAAAGACGGCAATTCGCCGGATTACCGCCGATGCAGAACAGCGTTGCGATTTGAGAGGGTCAATGCCTGCAAGTATCGCAACCTTGATCAAGCCAAGAAGGAGGTGACGCTCAATCTGCTGGCTATAGAGTTTGCCGAGCGCAACGGACCTGCCGGCACCATTACCCTGACCTTCTCTGGAGGTGGCGCCATTCGTCTCGACGTGGAATGCCTCGAGGTTGAACTCGCCGATCTCGGCGAGGTTTATTCGGCGACGTTGTGTCCCGATCACTTCGCCACTAGCGCCAAAGTGATATAGCTTTCAGATTTTAGGCTGTTCGCTGTCGTGGCGCGAAGGGGGCGGCAACGAGCTTCATCAGCACCGCAATTACTGCAAGCGTTGCCGCATAAACAATAAGCTGCATGGCGGTCGGCTGGTCCACATAGCCGATGAGGGTATGCAAGGCGCGTCCGAGAAGGCTTTCATCGCTCAGGATCCAGGACGTATCCCACACCGTTTGGTCGAATGCGGTGAGGATATCGGCCTGCTGCAGGAAAGCGATCGCTTGCGCAGCCATGCCCGCGGCCAACAAGGCGATCAGTGTGCTGGTGACGCTGAACAGATACCTCATCGGTATGGTAATGAGTCCGAGGTAGGTCAGCAGACACACGAACGCACCCAGCGCGAGCCCGATGGCGCCACCGATCAGCATGCCAAGGCTCGCGCCGCCTTCCGCAGCAGCCACGCCGTAAAGAAACAGTACGACTTCAGAACCCTCGCGCAGCACGGCGATCGTGACCACGAGCGAGAGCGCGGCAAGTGACTTCGAGCCGGCAACGACGGCCTCACCGGCGGCGCGCATGTCAGCGGCAAGCTCGCGGCCATGCCGCGACATCCAGACATTATGCCAGCCGAGCATCAGCACCGCGAAGCCAAGAATGCCGGCGTTGAACAATTCTTGCCCGCTGCCGCCGAACAATTGCGATAATCCGCCGGCAAACAGCGCGACCAGGCAAGCGCCAAGTACGCCTGCCGCGACGCCAGCGGCGACCCAGCGCGCGCGCCCGGCTACCCCCGAGGTTACCGCCATCACGATGCCGATGATCAATCCGGCTTCGAAGACCTCACGGAAGACGATCAAAAGCGAAGGCAGCACGGACACCTCACAGCACAACTCTATGACCACTCACGGTACGACCAGAAACCCCTGAGTCTGGCGATGGAAATCGTCGAAGAAATTATAGCGTCCCGGTTCCAGCGGCCGCACGTGAACGATGGCTTGGCCGCCCGGCGGGATCACCTTCTCGATATGCAGCACGCCGCTTTCGAATTCGGAGGCGATCGAGCCGAGATTCTTGATGGTAAATACGATCGGCTTTCCCGCCGGAGCATGCACTTCGGCCGGTTCAAATTGATGATCCTTGATCGATAGCGACAGCATCACCGGTTCATCCGCACGCGCCGCGCTCATGCTCAAAACAAATACGCACGCGAGTATTGAGAAGAGCGTCGGAGGTGTGCTTGTTGTCATGACCCGGCACGGAGGCTGTTTGTCGCCCCTAAATAACATGGACACACGAGGAATTGGTCAACGGCGCGCCTTTTGTCAATCAGAAAGCCAAACATTAGAATTGTTATAATAAGTCGGACGTTCTGCATCGCTGTATAGCAGCGCAAAAGGCATCGAGATGGCCATTCGCCTCGACACACGCGCCGTGGATTTTGCGGAAAAATTCCGCGCTTTTCTTGATACCAAGCGCGAAGTTTCGGCCGACGTTGAGACGATTGTGCGCGCGATCGTAGCCGACGTGGCTATCCGCGGCGACCACGCCCTGCGCGACTACACCCGCCGGTTTGATCGTTTCGACCTAAACGACGTGGGCCTTCGGGTCACGCCGGAACAGGCCGACGCAGCATTCAAGAGCTGCGAGCGCGGCGTGCTCGACGCGCTCAAGTTCGCCCGCGATCGCATAGAAGTTTTTCACCGCCGGCAAATGCCGCGGGACGACCACTTCACCGACGCGCTCGGCGTCGAGCTTGGTTCGCGGTGGACTGCGATCGAGGCGGTCGGGCTCTACGTGCCGGGTGGTACCGCCGCTTATCCGTCCTCGGTGCTGATGAACGCCGTGCCGGCCAAAGTTGCCGGTGTGCCGCGCATCGTCATGGTCGTGCCCGCCCCCGGTGGCATTGTTTCGCCACTCGTGCTTGCAGCTGCGAAACTTGCCGGCGTCGACGAGATTTATCGCGTCGGCGGCGCGCAAGCGATTGCCGCGTTGGCCTACGGGACCGAGACCATCGCTCCGGTCGCCAAAATCATGGGGCCGGGCAACGCCTATGTCGCCGCTGCCAAGCGCATCGTATTCGGCAAAGTCGGTATCGACATGGTGGCTGGACCCTCGGAGGTGCTGATCATCGCCGACTCCAGCGGTAACGCCGATTGGATTGCGGCTGATCTGCTGGCGCAGGCTGAGCATGACGAAAGCGCGCAAGCGATCCTCATTACCGACGATGCCGCGCTCGCCACGGCAGTTGAGCGGGCGGTCGAGACCGCGCTCGGCCAGCTTGCGCGCGGAAAAGTCGCCGACGCTTCGTGGCGCGATTTCGGTGCCGTAATCCTGGTGCGCGACCTTAATGAGGCGCTGCCGCTGGTCGACGCGATAGCGCCGGAGCATCTGGAAATTGCCGCGGCCGATGCTGAAGGTCTTGCCCGGCGCATCCGCAACGCCGGCGCAATCTTTATCGGCCCGCATACACCTGAGGCGATCGGCGACTATGTTGCCGGCTCGAACCACGTTCTGCCAACGGCGCGCTCGGCACGGTTTTCTTCAGGCTTGGGCGTACTCGATTTCATGAAGCGCACCTCGATCCTCAAATGCGGTCCCGAGCAATTGCGCGCTTTGGCCGATGCGGCGATTACGCTGGGCACGGCGGAAGGGCTCGACGCCCACGCCCGCTCGATTGCCATTCGGCTCAACCGCTAATGGCGCGCGACCACAGCGAAACCCGCAAGCTGGTCGCGGTGACGCTCGACGAATCTTCAATAGGGCGCGCGAACCGCGATGTTGAACATGAGCGCGCGGTCGCGATCTATGATCTCATCGAGGAGAACTCGTTTCGGCCGCAGGACCATGAGGGCGGGCCGTACGCCCTGCACCTTCGCATCGACGGCAACCGTCTTGTCTTCGATATCAGGTTGGCTGACGATGTGCCGGTCATCGCGCACCTGCTGTCGCTGGCTCCGTTCAGCCGCATCGTGAAGGACTATTTCACGGTGTGCGACAGCTACTACGCTGCGATCCGCGGCGCGACCCCGGATCGCATCGAAGCGCTCGATATGGCGCGCCGCGCGCTGCACGACGAAGGTTCGCACATCCTGATGGAGCGGCTCAAGCGCAAGGTCGAGGTCGACTTCGACACGGCGCGGCGTCTGTTTACGCTGGTCACGGTGCTGCACTGGAAGGGGTAGGCAGCCGCAATGCCGGCGTCCACAGCACAATCTTCCACGCGGCCGCTGGCGGTGCTGTTTGCGTGCGGGCGTAATTCCATCCGCTCGCCGATCGCCGCCGGGCTGTTTGGGCAGATGTTCGGCCGCACCACGTATGTCGGCTCCGCCGGCTCGCGCAAAGGCGAACTCGATCCGTTTGCGGTTGCCGTCATGGCGGAAATCGGCGTCGACATTTCGCGCCATAAGCCCATGACCTTCGAGGAGCTCGATGAACTGGAAGGGCTCAATTTCGACCTCATCATTACGCTCGCGCCCGAGGCCCACCATCGCGCGCTCGAACTCACCCGTATGAGTGCGGTCGATGTCGAGTATTGGCCAACGGCTGATCCAACCGATGTGGAAGGCAGCCGCGAGCAACGGCTCGACGCTTACCGCGAAGTGCGTGACCAGCTTTTGAAACGGATCAGGGAACGCTTTACCAGCCAGCGCCCGGGCAACGAGTGACTGCGTTGTCGCCTCGGGCAGTCTTTAAAGGATGCGGGTTCTGCATCGCACCGGGCCGCGCGCCACGGGAAAGCAATGAAAGTTGGCGTTGTAGAACCGTCCATCATCCGCTACTTTCCGCGCAATTTTCGGCCGAAATGCGAGCTAAGGGCGCGGTCGATGTCAACGAGCCGGATCACGAATGGCGAAGGAAGAACTGCTGGAATTTCCGGGCGTCGTCACGGAATTGCTGCCGAACGCCACTTTTCGCGTCAAGCTTGAGAATGAGCATGAAATCATCGCCCACACTGCAGGCCGCATGCGCAAGAATCGCATTCGCGTGCTCGCCGGCGATAAAGTGTTGGTAGAGATGACGCCTTACGATCTGACCAAGGGCCGGATCACCTACCGGTTCAAATGATCGGCCGACCAAAATTCGTCCTTGCCTCCGGCTCGCCGCGTCGGCTGGCGCTTGTTAATCAGGCGGGCATCGAACCCGATGCGCTGCGCCCGGCCGACGTCGATGAGACGCCGAAACGGGGTGAATTGCCGCGCGCCTGCGCCACACGGCTGGCGCGCAGCAAGGCCGAAGCCGCGCTCGCGATGGTGCGGCTTGATGAGGAGCTGAAGGGATCGTTTATCCTTGCCGCCGACACCGTGGTCGCGGTCGGCCGCCGCATTCTGCCGAAGGCGGAGCTGCTTGACGAAGCCGCGCAATGTTTGCGGCTCCTGTCCGGGCGCAATCATCGCGTCCACACCGCAGTGTGCCTGGTGACGCCGAAGGAAACGTATCGGCAGCGTTACGTGGAGACGCGCGTGCGGTTCAAGCGGCTGTCGGATGAGGACATCGAGGCCTACCTCGCCTCCGGCGAATGGCGCGGCAAGGCCGGCGGCTACGCGGCACAGGGCATCGCCGGCTCTTTTATCGTGAAGATTGTCGGTTCGTATTCCAGCGTCGTCGGACTGCCGCTCTATGAAACCGCGTCGCTCCTGAGCGGCGAAGGCTACCCGATACATTTTGGCTGGCTCAACGCGCTGTGAACGCCGATTGGTCCGGCGCAGCGTGCTACCTATGTTTTGCTCATGCCCGATGTTCAGCGCCGTAACGCCTGTCCGATCTGCGGTAAGCCCGCCGTAAAAGAGTTCCGTCCGTTCTGTTCGCCGCGATGTGCCGACGTCGACCTCAATCGCTGGCTATCCGGCGTTTACGCCGTGCCGGTCGCGGAAGATGAGGAAGAAGATGAACGCCGCGACGAAAGCGGCGAAACGGCGAACTGATCGCCGGAGCCTATTCTGGACAGCTCGAAGTCGAGCCTCTATAAAAACCGCGCTCGGGCGTGCCCACAAAAGGTCACGTAAAGCGGGCGCCCAGGTAGCTCAGTTGGTAGAGCACTGCACTGAAAATGCAGGTGTCGGTGGTTCAATTCCGCCCCTGGGCACCACCTAAGTCTCGGGTTTTCCCGATCGCAATCGCTCCGTTGGCGGCGCAAAACGGGTCGGCACACGCACGCCATCAAAACCGTTGCGATATGCCTGCGAAAACTTGGACGGTCGGCGTTGCGCCATTGAGGCCGAAATCAGCTCCGACATCCAATTGCAAATTAGGACGCACCGTCCAGGCCAGGGCTGTGTCGAAGCTCACCTGCGTGGTCCTTTGCATCGGATCGTTGTTGTAGTCGGACCATAGTTCAACGTACAGCGTGAAGTCCTTGTCGATGACCTGGTGGCTCAGATTCACCACATTGACGTAGTTGGCGTGTTGTCCGTCTCCCACGCTGTCCTTGAGTTCGTCGATCTCGGAATTAAACAGAAGCGTGAATCCGCTGGGAAGGCTGAACGATAGCGGCGCGATGAGGCCTTCCTCGACCGCGCCGTTCCCAATCCCCGGCGCCGCGGTCGGGGCCTTGATGTAGGGAATGAACGCAAGCGCGCTCGTGCCACCGCCATTGCCCCACACATTGAGTTTGGCACGGACGAACAGGTCGCCGTTGCCCCAGGTCGTGCTCCATCTGCTGGTCGCGGAATTGTACGTGGCAACGCCGACAATCGGCATGTTGAGTTCAAGTTCGGTGTTGTTGGTGAGACCGAACTTCAACGTCGGATTCGGCGCCAAGAGAGTATTAGTCCGCGTCGGGCCGTTCGCCTGATCCGCGAAATTGACAATGTCGGTCTCGTACTGGAAGTGACCGGCATCGACGGTGAATGGCACGTACGCTTTGGGCGGACGATCGGTGCTGAAATCCCGCATCTGATCGTCTGGCACGGGATTGAACAGCCAGTATTGGCTCTTTTCGGGAGGGTTGACCGATTGCGCGAGCGCCGCTCCTGTGACGCTCGTACACAGCCAGAACCCCAAGCCGGCCGCTAGGCGGAACGCCAATCCCATAGTGCCCCCTCCGAGACGATATCTCGGGCCCGCCCACAGTTTCCAGTTGGACTTATCGCGCTTGTGACAACCGCCGCTTGGTATCCGATTGTTAACGGAGAAAAGCGTAAAATGATCTGCAAATTGGTGGGCTTCGGCATTCTGCGGCCGAAGGGGGTAAAATGCGTATCACCGACTGCGCCAAGAATTTGCGCCTCGACATTGCTGCGCGGCGCGCCAGTTTCGATGAACGTTCATTGGCGAAATTGCACAATGCAGCCCGATTGTCCGCCGTTGTGCTGTCAATGGCGCTTCTTGCCGCTTGTGCACAAACCTCTGTCGTCAGCAACAAATCCGGATACCGCGCCGCCAGTCGGTCAACGTCGCTCGCCGCCCTTAGGATCGGCAAGCACAATCCGCTCGCGCGGGGCCAACACGCCGGCGAAAAGTATGCAGTCGCGAGCTTTTATGTGGAAGGCACGGAAACAGCGAACGGCGAAAAAATTGACCCGGAGGCCTTAACGGCGGCGCACCGGACCTTGCCGTTCGGTACCATGTTGCGCGTGACAAATCCGGAGACCGGGCGCACGGTGACAGTTCGAGTCAATGACCGCGGTCCGTTCGTCCAGGGCCGCGATGTCGACCTGTCGTATTCCGCAGCCGAATCCTTGGGAATTGTCGATCAGGGCGTTGCCAAGGTAAGGCTTGACGTCCTCCACTAGCTGAAGTTCAGCTGCCAGCGCGGCGTCAACCTCTACTTTGATCGTCTCGTCCGAGCTGGTGGTGTCGGCGTCCCTTTTACGCGTGCGTTGTATGGCCATGCCCGCATGCGTCCCGATATCGCTTCATTCCCGCGAACATCATCAGGCGGTCGAGCGGCGCTTTCGATCCTGAAAACTCGCGATACAAAGATGCGACGTTGATGACCATCCGCTCCGGATCGAGCCAGGAAACAAAGCGGTCGAGACTTATTTTCTGCGCTGCGATTTCGTAGGGCACATCGTTGTCGAAATGCCGGCGCGCTTCGGCCGCGATGTATTCGAAATAGGCTTTCAGCTCGCGAACCGCGGGCTTTTCCGCGATCGGCCCGTGGCCCGGCACGATGATGTCGACGTCGAGCCCCAGAATGTAGTCGCAGGCCTTGATCCAGTTTCCGATCGGGCCCGACCAGATCACCGGATGGCCTCCGACGAACAGCAGGTCGCCGGTGTAGAGAATGCGGTCCGCGGGCACATGGACCAGAACGTCACCGCGGGTGTGCGCCGGCCCCAGGTGAGTGAGGACCAGGCGCTTGTTGCCAACCGTGACTTCCATGGTCTGGTCGAACAACGTCGTCGGCGGGGTATTGACCAGGCCACGCCAATCAAAGCGGCTGCCCATAATTTCGTGAAAGAACGCGCCACCCTCGCCGGCGGCCTGCATGACTGCGGCCCGCGCCGCGAACGCATCCGGAGGCGCTTCGGCATATTCCTCCGCGCACGCCCGGCAGGCGATGATTTCGGCTCCTGTTACCAGCTGATTCCCGAACGTGTGGTCGCCGTTCGCATGGGTATTGATGAGCTTGCGGATATTGCGAGCCGCCGGAACCGCATCGCGCATGGTCGCGAGCATCTCGGCGGTGAGCGGCAGGTCGAACAGCGTGTCAACGAGGAGAGTCTGGTCGCCATCGGCAATCAGACCTGCGTTGCTCCAACCCCAAGAGCCGTCCGGCTGCAAATAGGCAAAGCAACCGCGCCCGAGATCATGCAGTCCTTTGGTGTATTGCCATTTGGTCATCGGTTTTGTCCTTTTGCGAATGCGGTCACTTTTAGGAGTTTCAGTCGAACGAAGGCGGTGCTGCAGTCTGGCGCGCAAGCGAAACCGCCTTGTGCCTGATACGGCGCTCCATGGAGTTGACATCGCCATCGCCGAGATGCTGCCATTCGTGACCGGGGGCCTGGACGCCGTGGCGAAAGCGGAGCCGCGTGCGCGCAGCAAGTACCAATCGAAATCTCGTTCGAACAAGCGTCTGCGATAACAGCCGACGCGAGTTCACCGGCTAACCGAAATTCTGCAGCATGGTCTCGCGCAGAAATTTCGGCAGCTCAGCGAGGTCGCGGTCGCCATAATTGGCGGCGACTGCCGCCGACAGCGAAGCCAGCGTTCCGGCCGCCAGCGGCATCGGCACGCCGTTAAGCGCTCCAGTTGCGACCGCCGACATGAGATCCTTTCGCAGCGTGCGAATGTCGAGTGTCATCTCGGCCTGGCCACCCTTGAAAACGTCAAGCTTGGCCTTGAGCCAGCCGCTGGCGTAGGGCCCGTCCTGAATAACATCCAGCATCTGTTCGAGTGTCAGGCCTTGCTTCAAACCGAGTGCGAGCGATTCCGCGAGCGCTTGCACATAGCCGCCGAGACCAAGATTAGCCGCGAGCTTCATCGCGTAGCCGGCGCCATTCGGACCCATATAGGCGATGCGCGCCGTCAGCTTTTCGAGCAGCGGGCGGGCGCGTTCAAGATCCTCTGGCCGTCCGCCGACCATCGCCAACAGCTTGCCTTCACGGGCCTGAGGAATCGTCCCGAGCACGGGAGCCTCGATCAGCTGCGCACCCTCGGCTTCAACCTGCGGCGCCAGTTCGCGGCCGGTCATCGGTTGGAGCGTGCTCATTTCGATGAATAGCTTGCCGTTCACGTCGCCTTCGAGAAAGCCCGCCGCGCCGTTGAAGATACCGCGCACACCATGGTCTTCGGTGATGCTGGAAATGACGATAGCTGCCTCGGCCGCAACGCCTCGGGCATTGGCGGCAATCTGCAGACCGTCCGCCGCCAGCTGTCGGTTGGTATCTGCATTATGATCCCAACCGATCACGTCGAAACCTTGCTGGCGCAGCCGCTGCGATATTGCCACGCCCATTCGGCCCAACCCGACAATTCCAATCTTCATAGACTTGCTCCCCATCGAGGCGACGACCCGCAATGCAAGCGATTCATCGCGTCCATGCCGGCACTATAGTTGAGAAGGAGCATTGCGCCGACCCGGCTTGCGCCGCTAGGTTCGCCGCGGTGGGAGGGGAACAATGGCGAAACAAATGCAGGGCAAGGTTTGCGTCATCACCGGCGGCGCCGGCAGTATCGGTCTGGCGTCGGCAAAGCTTCTTCATGCCGAAGGGGCGAAGGTGATGCTCACTGATCTGAATGAGGCCGCACTGAAGGAAGCTGCGGCGCGCATTGGCGGTGACTCCAGCGTTGACAACCTTGCTTGGTGTGCGGCCGACGTGACCAAATCGGATCAAGTCAAAAATGCAATCGCACGTACTGTGAGCCGGTTCGGCAAGATCGACGTTCTGTTTAGCAACGCGGGAAATTTCGGCACCGTCGCGCCGATCAGCGAATATCCCGAAGATGTATTTGACTCGGTCCTTGCCGTGCACGTCAAAGGCGCATTTCTCGCCGCCAAGCACGCGGTGCCGCACATGAACGACGGCGGCTCGATCATCATCACCTCCAGCGTCGCCGGCGTAACCGGCGACCCCGGCGTTTACGGCTACATCACCGCCAAGCACGCTCAAGTCGGCCTGATGCGGGTGCTGGCCAAGGAGCTCGCGGGCCGCAACATCCGCGTCAACACCCTGCATCCCGGCCCGGTGGACAACGCGTTTCAATTGAACGTCGAACAGAAATTGGGCACGATCATCGGCCGCGACGGCACGCAGTTCTTCAATGACATCATCCCACTGCACCGTCACGTCCGTCCCGAGGAGGTAGCCCGTTCGGTGCTTTTTCTCGCCTCCGACGCCTCGAGTTTCACGACCGGCAGTCTGCTCATGGTCGACGGCGGGATGAGCATTTGAAGTTGATTAACGAAGCGTAAATTGATCTTGGCTAGGTAGTGGGCGAGTTGCGACGATCATTACACACGCACACGACCTCGCGCGATGTTTCGTACACTGACTTGTTTGACGACACAGCACGACTGGCGCTTGGTCGTCGTTGCGGGGATCGTCTGCTTTCTGTCGAGCCTCACGGCGATTACGCTGTTTTATCGCGCGCGTTCGACGGCCGGCCGTGCAAGCGCAATCTGGATCGCAGCCGCTGGGGTTGCAGCCGGCTGCGGCATATGGGCCACTCACTTCCTGGCGATGCTGGCATACGAGCCCGGCATTCCGATCGCCTATGACGTCAATCTAACGACATTGTCGCTGGTAGCCGCGGCGTTGGTCACTACGAGTGGGTTGGCCGTTGCGGTTATTTTCCCGGCCCGGTGGGGCGCTCCGATAGGCGGCGGCATCATCGGCGCGGGCGTCGCTTGCATGCACTATCTCGGGATGGCGGCAGTCGAACTGCCCGGCCACGTGGAGTGGGACCTTCCGCTCGTCATCGCCTCCATTGTTCTTGGCATGGTATTGGGTGTGGCGGCACTTTCCGTCGCCGTGCGCTGGGAAGGATGGCGCGCGCTTTTGGCCTCCGCTCTGCTTCTTACGCTTGCCATCGTTTCGCATCACTTCACGGCCATGGGAGCGGTAGATATCGTTCCGGATCCGGCGCGTAGTTTCACGGCACTTTCGCTATCGCCAGGTTCCCTCGCTATCGCCGTTGCCAGCGTAGCGATGGCGATACTGGGGATGAGCTTGATCAGCGCCGCCGCTGATCGCCGGCTGGACGATAAAGGGCGCCTTCTCGGAATCGCCCTCGACAACATGACCCAGGGCGTCGTCATGTTCGACATGAACGGACGCCTTGTCGTCCGCAACGATCAATATTGCACCATGTACGCCCTGTCGCCGGATGTGGTGAAGCCAGGCGCCACGCTCATCGACGTCATCCACGAGCGCAGCAAAACGGGCACCTTGCAACGCGACCCGGCGGAGTATTGCGCTGAAATTCTCCAAAACATGGCTGCCGGAAAAATTCAGCGTTTTGTCGCTGAGGCGCCGGATGGACGAGCCATCTCCGTCGTTAATCGGCCGATACCCGGTTCCAATTATTGGGTCGGAACGCATGATGACATCACTGAACGCCGCGCCGCGGAACGGAAAAACGCGTCACTCGTCGAGCAGGAGGCGCGCCGCGCCGCGGTTGAGGAAGCCATCGCCTGGTTCCGCGAAAGCGTCGAAGGAGTCTTAAAGACAGTCGCCGACAGCGTCGACACCATGAAGTCGACGGCGACCGCACTATCGGTCACCTCAAACGAGAGCACCGCGCACACGTCTGGCGCGGTTAAGACCTCCAACGAAGCATTCGGCAGCGTTGAAGTGGCAGCTTCCGCGACGGATGAACTGGCCAAATCGATAGCCGAAATCAACCGTCAGCTATTCCGCGCCTCGGAGGTCGTGAAGGCCGCCGCCGCGGAAGCGCAATCGAGCAACAACGATATCGCCGATCTCGCGCAGGCGGCGCAAAAGATAGACGATGTCGTCAAGCTCATTCAAAGCGTCGCCGGCCAGACGAACTTGCTGGCACTGAATGCGACCATCGAAGCGGCGCGCGCGGGAGCGGCCGGCAAAGGCTTTGCAGTCGTCGCTTCCGAAGTCAAAGCGCTCGCGGTGCAGACGGCCAGGGCGACCGACGACATCGCCGCCCAGATCGCGGCAGTGCAATCATCGACGCACAGCGCAGTCGGCGCCATTGGCAATGTTGCCGGCCGGATGCAGGAGATCAGCCAACTGACCGCCGCGATCGCGACGTCGCTCGAACAGCAGAACTCGGCGACGCGAGAGATTTCGGTCAACGTCGGCGCGGCCGCGTCCGGGACCAAATCAGTCGTCGGGGTGCTGCAGCGGGTTTCCGGCGCGATAGCCAACATGCATTCGTCTGCGGATACGGTCTTGGCAGCGTCACACGCGGTCGAGAAAGCCGCCGACTCGCTTCGCGGTAGCGTTGACGGCTTCCTCCGCAAAGTCGCGATCTGACAATCGGGATGACAAGAAACTAAGATGAGCCGCGCGCAGGCTCCATGGCGACCCGTGCGAAGGTCGCGATAATCCGCGATCCTGCCTTTAGCGAACCGCGCAAATTGCCGCCGACCTTGGATTTGCCTCCGCTGCGGCAGCGATACGGGACCGGAAGTTCAAGGACACGGAGCCCGGCACGGGCAACGCGCATCTGCATTTCGAGATTCCAGCCGTAGGTGAGTTCGCGCATGCCGAGCGCCAGCAAGGTCTCGCGGCGCATTGCGCGATAGGCACACATATCAGTGTAACGCACTCCGTACAGCACGCCGATCAGCGCGCCGGCGGCGAGCCCGGCGAGGATCTGGTGACTGGCCATGCTGCCAGGCTCGCGATTTCCCCGCGCCCGCGAGCCGATGACGAAGTCGTATTTTCCGGAGGCAATGGCCGGGACCATCGCGGCCAACGCCGCAGGATCGTCGGCGCCATCGCCGTCCATGAATACGACGATGTCGGCGTCATCGGCCGCTTGCGCGCCCGCGAGGCAGGCGCGGCCATAGCCGCGGCCGACGTTGATCACTTCAGCGCCCGCGCCGCGCGCGACGTCGGCTGTTCCGTCAGCACTGCCACCATCGGCCACGATCACGCGGCTTACGATGTCGCGGCGAATGGAAGCAACGACATCTCCGATCGATTCGGCTTCGTTGAACGTCGGAATGATGACGGCTACGCGCGTCTCGGCCACGACTACCTACAAACTCCAGCGCAAACCGCAACTGGCGCACGCGGCAGGCGGCTGTTCCGACGTGAGTGCGTGACGGAAATCGCGGTAGGCCGGTCCAGTCCAAATTTCGCGGAGCGTCTGCTGAGTTGCGTCGCCCAGCGTGTAATTCTCATATCCGCGTTGCGAAAATGGCGCGATGCAGCACGGCAGTGCGCGGCCATTGGCAGTTATGTACATTACGGTCCACGGCCGGCGGCACAGCGACCACGGCGAACCACTATCGTGGCGTTTCAAACTCATGCCTGGCTCGGAAGCGGCGCCCGAAGCGCTGAAGGTGACCCCGAGCGAAGCGGCGACCGCGGCAGCGTGGTCGATGTGGATCGCCTCCTCGCCCGACAGTTGTTCGTAAAGCGCCTGGTCCGGCCGTGCTTTGCCGATCGCATTCTCGGCAAAGAACACGAGCCGCTGGAGATACACTTCTTTGACGCCGGTCTCCGCAGCGACGCGCACGAAATCGGGCAGCTGCTCAATCGTCTCGCGTAAACCGGTCAGCCAAGCAGACACGCGGGGCTTAACCTTGCCCTCGCGCTCCTGCAGCTCGCGGAAAGTGCGGACATTTTTTAAGATGCGATGGAAATAATTTTTGCCGCGAATAGCGCGATAGGATTTGGCGTTAGCCGCGTCAAACGATACCCGCAATTCGTCGAGCTCGGCCTCGATCAGGGCCCGGCCGTTCCTTTCGTTGAGCACGGTGCCGTTGGTATTGAACAGGACATAGGTGCCTTTGTCCTTGAGATAGCGCACCATGCGCGGCAGGTTCTTGACTAGCATCGGTTCGCCGACGCCGTGCAACACGGCGCGCTGAAGATCGGGAATCTGATCGACGATCGAGCGAAACAGATCCCAGCTCATGTCGGCCGGCGGCTCAAGCTCCTCATAGGTCCGCGGGCAGGTCGTACAGAGCAGGTTGCAACGATTCGTGGTTTCCAAATAAAGGCAGACCGGCTCGTGCGCGGGAACATCGCTATCGGTGCGCACGCTCTCGAAATAGCGCCGGGGGTCGATCGCTGACTTCGCCACTACCGCCGTGTTCGTATCGCTCATTGGTCCTCAATTGGTATTCAATACAACACGCAGGAGCTACGCGTGCACGAGGTCTTCGCGGCGGTGGGAGAGTTCGCCGTCTGGCCAAAGGCTTTGGAACAATTTCGCAGTAGCCAGCGGGAAATTCGGCTCGCGCAAATCGGGCCTGGGCTCGGATGCGCGAGGCCGGCGCAATTCGCTTCCGAGCCGGCGCAGGCCCTCGACATCGTCGACGTCGTACCAGACCGGCAGCATGTGAACGTCGAGCTTGATCTCGCGCGCCCGCTCAAGTGTTTGTTGCGCCACGCTTTCAGTGCTCCAGGCGATGTCCTCGAACATGCGCCGATGCACGGTTTTAAGCCCCAACAGGTAATAACCGCCGTCGTTCGACGGGCCGAGCACGGCACGCTCGCCCGGCCGTGCTAATGCTCTCGCCGTCTCCACCAGGAACGCGGTCGGCAACGTCGGGCTGTCGGAATTGAGGACAACCGCCGAATCGTGTCCGCGCTCGAGAATTTCCTCGATCGTGCACAACAAACAGTCGCCGAAATTCGGCAGGCAGGCATCGATCAAGCCGATCGTCGGCGGGAGAATGCGCAAAAAAAACTCTTCGGAGCCGGATGGCGCAAACGCGGCATAGCCGGCAATGCCGGCATGGCGTCCGGCAAGCTGCAGGTTTTCTGCGATGTCCCGGAGGAACGCGGTGTTCAGTGCCGCGGCTTCGTCGAAGGTAAGCGGCGGGACCAATCGGGTCTTGGTCCGCCCCGGCGCCGAGGCTTTGGCCATGATGGCGATGCCGCAGGTTTCGCCCGCGCTTCGGCTATCGCCCGATCCATTCGCATCCGCCATACGATGCCACCCCCCGGAAAGTTCTGCCGAAATCGAATCGCACCCAAACGAAACTAACCGGCAGTGTTTGGCAAAGCTGACTGACGCGCCAATCACTTCCCACTCAATGCCTTCAAGTCAGCGCGCACTAAAAGGTTATAGACTTCACCAACTTGTGATCGGCGCGCGCTGCGCAAGACTTAGCGCCGGGCCAGGGCGATTTTGATTGTCGAGTTAAGGGGAAAGAGTTTGTGCCTTCGCATCGCTCCAGATCGGCGCTTTTGCGTATTCACTCGGGGGCATATCGAGCGACGCCAGTTCGCGGCCCTGGATGCCGATGACCTCAATTGGCACCGCAACCAAGCGTGTACCCCAGCCAAGAAAGCCGCGGTAGGCGATAATCAATTCGATCTTATCGGTTTGCGTGCGTACGACTTCGCGAACGTGGCCGAGCGTGCTCGAACTGTCGTCGAGCACCGGCAGTCCGATCAGATCGCCGACGCGCACATTTTGTGGAAACCGCGCTTGCATGCGCTGCTCGGGCGTCATCGGTTTCTTTTCTTCCCCCATACCGGTCGGCGGCACCATCGCTTGCGCCACCGCGAGCCGCGCCGGCGCCGCGCCGATCAAGGCTGTCAATAATCCGACGGCTATCAGCTTTGCCTGCATTTCAGTGTTCTCCGATCAAACACACCGCGCAGTTTCGTGAAGCCAGTTCATTTGCGAAGCAATCCTTGGGACCGTACAGTCTGTGCGAAGCGCACCCAAACGGCGCGCCGCGGGAACATTCATCAATGTCGGCACCGCCGGTCAAATCACTTGCACGTCACGGACGTCGTCTCCACCCGCTGCCGCTGCGTATTATGCATTGGACCAACGCGATCGCCATTTTCATCATGATCGGCAGCGGCTGGAAGATTTATAACGATGACGTGATTTTCGGTTGGCTGCACTTTCCCGATGCCGTCGTGATCGGCAAATGGGCGCAATACGGGCTGCAGTGGCACTTCTTCGGCATGTGGATTTTCGTCCTCAACGGCGTCGCTTATCTCGCTTATGGCATCGCCACCCGCCGCTTTCGGCAAAAGCTGTTTCCGATCTCCATACGCGAGATTCTGGCGACGGTCAGTGATGCGTTGCGGTTCAAGCTCGGCCACGACGATCTGACCCACTACAACGCGGTGCAGAAGATTCTGTATCTCGGCATCATTCTGATCGGCATTCTCATCGTCATTTCGGGCCTCGCGCTATGGAAGCCGGTGCAATTCTCTGAGCTCGCCGCCTTGTTTGGCAGTTTCCAGACCATCCGGCTGGTGCATTTTCTTTGCATGTCCGCGATCGTTCTCTTTCTGCTGGTGCATGTTGCGCTCGCACTCTTGGTGCCGCAGAGCCTCGTCGCCATGCTTACCGGCGGCCCGGTGGTGCGGGACGAACCAATGAGTGTCGCCGACGCGACGCCAACTTCTTCGGGGTAATCCGATGTCGCTTCGCACCCGCACGCCGTCGATTTTTCGGCCGAAAAGGCCGAGCAATCAAGATGCACTCGCGGCGAACCGTGAACTGATCGAAACCATCAATCGGCGGAACGTGCTGCGCGGCGCAATCAGTCTCGGCGCGCTGACGTTATTAACCGGCTGCGACGTAAGCGAAGATGAGCCCGTGCAGAAGGCGCTGCGCGCGGTGTCGTCCTGGAACGATCGCGTCCAGGCGACGATCTTCCGGCCCGATCACCTGGCGCCGACATTCGATGTCAGTCAGGTGGTTAGACCGCCGCGCTTTAACGCCCATTTCGACATCGAGGAGGTCAAGCCGGTCGACGGCGCGACCTGGAAGCTCGAATTGGCGGGCCTTATAGCCGACAAGCGCCCCTGGACCGCGCAACAGATTTACCAGCTGCCGGAGCAGGAAATCATTATTCGGCACATCTGTGTCGAAGGCTGGGACTATATCGGACAATGGTCCGGTCCGAATTTGCGCAGCTTCTTCGAGCGCATCGGTGCGGATTTGAGCGCGAAGTACGTCTACTTCCACTGCGCCGATGACTACACCGAGAGCATCGATATGGCGACCGCGCTGCATCCGCAGACCATACTCGCGACGCGCTACGCCAATGAGGCCATCACCGATCCGTTCGGCTTTCCGCTGCGGCTGCGCACATCCACCAAACTCGGGTACAAGAACGCGAAATGGGTGAAAGCAATCGAGGTCACCAATACGTTCACCGAGACGTTCTGGAGTGAGCAGGGCTTTAACTGGTTCGCTGGGATTTGATGGGGCCGGAACGTCACCGGTTCCTCACGTAAATCCGCCAGCGGTCGTCGCGGCTTTCGGCGAGCCGGTAATTGGGACTTGCCGCGAACGGGTCTTTTTCCCAAGCCCCATCCTGAGGGACAACGACTGCAACTTCGCAACCGTATTTGACCGCCATGTCGCTGACATCGTCCGGCATGGCTTCGCCCGCGAATACCCGGACGAATTGGGCGTTTATCGCCTCGCGGCGCTCCGGCGGCAGCGGAGCATAGGCTAACGCCAGATCGCGGTTGGCAAAACATGAACTGCGGTTAGAGAGCAGAGCCCAGGATATGTTGACCGGCCATGGGGTTACGTCCTGAAGAAACCGCGGATTGTTGGCGACTCGGACGTTGCGGGGAGCATAGCGGCGCACCGCGGCCCACAATTCAGGCGATTGCGCGAAAATTTTGCCGCCGGGTCTTGGCGTACCGACGACATTGTCATGAATCATCATCGCGGTGTCCGGCAGACTGAGCGCCAGTCCAGCCAACGCCAAAACCAGCGTCGCGCGACGCGGTATCCTCGTCTGCACCGCGGCCACAACAACGATCAGGATGATTTCGACAGGGATAATTGCACGCAAGCCGAGATCGTTGTTTTCACCGAGCGTCGAGACCAGGAGCCACGAGACAAACAGGCCGGTGCCGGCCAAGCAGGAAAAGATCAGGATGGCGAGCCGTTCCGGTCCGGCTTTGATGTTGCGGAGCGCTGTCGCCAGCGCCAGCAGACCGGCGAGGTAAACTGCCGGTAACTCGAGCGGCAGGATGAGCAGCCAATAGCCAGGCACATCCATGATGCGGCGAATCCAGTTCGGAAACCGCTCGCCGAACACGGTGTAAAGCCCGATAGTCAGCGGACTGCCGCCGCCGCGCGCCGCTACAGTGACGAACTGGTCCCGCAAAAACGGCGCGACGAGGCAGATGACGAGCAATGCCGCGATTGCCAGTGCGCCGGCGAGCCGTAAGCGCCGGCCGGAAGATGTTGTGGCAAAGAGGATCGGCGCCGCAACAAGGCTGGCAATGGCGAACGTTACGCCGCCGACGAACGTCGAGCTTTCAAAGCCGGCGACGACCACCAAAGCAAGCATCAAGCTGAACGTCAGGCTCGGTCGCTGCGCGAACCGGGTCAGCAACAGCATCGCGGCGACCACACATGACCCGGCCATCAAATGCTGCGGCACCCAGGTCGCCTGAAACAGCCAGCCTGCCATACCCATCGGGTCCGCGAGCACCGGCTTGAAATCGTCAGTTTGAAATATCCAGTACAGTGTCACCCACAGCGAGGCGGCGGCCGCTAGTGCTACCACCGAGATTGCGGCGACGGATCGCTTACTGAGCCAAACGGCAAGCCCCATCATCAAACAAAGCGACGCAAAGGCGGTGAACCAGGTCAGTCCGATGTCGGCTTCCCAACCGCTGGCGCCGAACGTCAGCGCAACCTCGGCTGCGCTGAAATGCCAGAGGTAATAATAGGCAAGGCGGTCCGGCGCGCCGATTTGCGCAAACACCGGATTGACCGGCGGCAGGCCGAGCCGCGCCATCGCGTCGATCAGCGCAGCTTTAGCATGATCGAAAATCGGGTCGGCAAGCTGCACCGCATCGCCAGAAAATTTCGGCAAGATGGCAATTGCTGGCACAAGCGCCAGGATACCTGCGGCAGCGAACGCCCATTGCGGAATGGCCAGATCGCCTTCGGCCTCGCTGATCGGTGCAGGCCGTAGTAGCGAAAATCCAGCGCCGAGGAGGCAAATAAAGCCGCTGACTACCACCGTGGTTTGCGAAAATCCGATCAGGGTGAAGATCGGCAGCATCACGGCGCTGTGCGCCGCCCATCCGATCACGGCGGCTGCGCCGGTGGCGAGCACGCGCGGGAACAGGTGCCGGCCGACCGCATAACCCAGAAATACCCAGAATGCGGTGGCAATCAGCGCGCAGAGCGCGGCATTGACGGGCGACGCCATGGCGAGTCCAGGCCCAAGCTACGCGAGGCTTGAGCGGATCGGATTGCTACTGGGCTGAAGCGACAGGAGCCGATGCAGTAGGCAGCACCACGACTTTGGTCCCGACGAGCGCGCGGTCATAAAGGTCGGTGATGTCTTCATTGGTCATGCGAATGCACCCGGCGGAGACGTTGTGCCCGATTGTCCAAGGCTCATTGGTACCGTGGATCCGATACAAAGTATCCTTGTTGCCCTGCCAGAGATAGAGCGCTCGGGCGCCAATCGGATTTTCCGGGCCGCCGTGCATTCCAAGACCGCTTTGCAGCTGGACCATGTGCTCCTTCAGGTCCGGCTTCCGTTCGAGCATTTCCGCCGGCGGATACCAGTCTGGCCATTCCTGTTTGGTGTGAACGGTCGCGACGCCCGACCAGCCAAATCCTTCGCCGCCGACACCGACGCCGTAACGTACGGCCTGTCCGCCGGGCAGCAGCAGATAGAGGTAGTGACTTCCCGGGTCGACGACGATCGTTCCGGGTGCTTCGCGCGAGGCATAAGTGACCAGCCGGCGGGCGAACGCTGGATCGGGCTCGCGGCTCTGCTGCTCCGATGTGGTGACGCAACCGGCCAGACCGAGCGCAAATCCGGCGGCAAAACCCGCCACGATCACAGTATGGCGGGGCGACTTGCCCAGGGATTTTGCCTTCATCGCTGCAACCCAGCGGCCCATGGTTTGAATCTTCATCGCGCCAGCAAACCAAAAATTAATCCAGAAAAAGTGAATTTTAGGGCGGAGTCCCCGACGTTCGGGCGATTTAGCTTCAACTCGTGAAATACGTTCCGGTTCGAACGAGCCTGCCGCCCGCGGCACTCTTCTCGGCGGCCTGTAGCGAGACTATTCTCAGACCTCATCGTGAATGCGGCACAGCCGCAGACTTTGAATTGGAGGCGACCGTGGTCACATTGCGCTTTTGGGCGCTAGCCACCTTGTGCTTGGTTGGCGCTACTGTGAGTGCCCAAGCCGGGCCTTGCACCAAGCAGATTATACAAGTCGAGAATCAAATCCGCCGCGCGGCTCGGGGCCCGGTCAGCGGGCCCACTGCGACTCAAACGGTTGGTGCTCAGCTGCACCATCAGCCGACGCCCGGTTCGGTAGAAAATGCCGAAGCGAGGGCCAGGGCTGATGGCCGCCTGGCCTTGGAGCGTGCGCGTCAAGCCGACGCCGCTGGTGATGCAAACGCTTGCGCAACGGCGCTCGACGATGCGAGGGCCCTGTACGGGCTGTAGTGACGGTCCTCAGACGACGCCGCGGATGAGATCGGCGGCGCGTTCAGCAATCATGATCGTCGGCGCGTTGGTGTTGCCGCGCACTGCGCTCGGCATTATCGAGGCGTCGGCTACGCGCAAGCCATCGATACCGTGCACGCGCAATTGGTTATCCACGACGGTCCCGATCGCGCATGTACTGGTCGGGTGATAGACCGATTGCGCATGTCGCTGGACATACGTCCACACATCGCTGTCGGAGCTGGATCTCGGAGCGAGATAGGGTTCCTTGATATGTGAGCGCATGGCAGGCCGAGCTGCTATTTCCAGGCCGATGCGGATGCCGTCGATGATGGTCTGCCGATCTTCCGGATGAGCAAGATAATTGTGCACGATCTGCGGTTTCGATGTTGGATCGGCGCTGCGGAGAGAAACTTTGCCGCGGCTCTTCGGCTTCAACACGCAGGGGCCGAAGGACACAGCGTGGGCGGTTGGCGGAGCCAAGCCTTGCTGGTGAAACATCAGGGCTGCGGTCAGGAATTGCACGTCGGGCGCTTCCAATCCGGCGCGGGTGCGAAAAAACCCTCCGGTCTCGCCGCCGTTGGAGCTTAACGGGCCACGACCTTCGCTTTCCAAAAGTGCGGCATCTTCGGCGGTTGGAGGAGTCATCAGGCTTTCCGTATCGGTGTACCAGCTCATCATCACCAACGGATGATCCTGCAGCCCGATGCCAACAGGCAGATCGTGACGGGCGACAATCTGCAACGCGGCCAAGTCGGCTGCCGGTCCGATACCAGACAACAAAAGTAATTGCGGGGAATTATACGCGCCGGCCGCCAGTATGACTTCGGCGTCAGCGTGAATTTGCTCGAGCTGTCCGTTGCGCGCTATCTCCACACCGGTCACGCGGTTGCCGTTGAACAGTATCCGCGTGGTGAGCGCGTGCGTCAGTACTTTCAGATTGGAACGGCTCATCGCCGGACGCAAATACGCACGTGCGGTGCTGCAGCGCTTACCCTTGTGCTGGGTCAACTGATAGAACCCGACGCCATCCTGGCTGGCGCCGTTGAAATCTGGATTTACCGGATATCCAGCCTCGACAGCCGCCTGCATGAACGCGTCGGTCAAAGCATGGCGCGTCCGTGGGTCGCATACCGAAAGCGGTCCGAGCTTGCCGTGAAATTGATCCTCGCCGCGTTCGTTGGCCTCGGCCTTGCGAAAATACGGCAGAACCTCGTTAAAGCTCCATCCTTTCGCACCCTCGGCAGCCCACCCGTCATAATCGGCGCGATTGCCGCGAATATAAATCATTGCATTGATCGAACTTGATCCGCCGAAGGTTTTGCCGCGCGGCAGATAGACCAACCTGTCGTCGAGGCCGGGCTCGGGCTGGCTCATGTAGTCCCAATCGTATTGGTTTTTGCGGATCAGGCCCCACGCCAAAGGAACATGAATTTCTGCGGCGTCATCGGGGCCGCCAGCCTCGATCAACGTTACCTGGGCCGCCGGGTCTTCCGTCAGTCGCGAAGCGAGCACACAGCCGGCCGAGCCAGCGCCAACGATGACGTAATCGGTCATGTATTTCTCCTCCTGCGCCGTTTTTGTTTTTTTGGACGAAGCGACTAGATTGCCGCCACGCTAGCATTTCAGCTGTGCCAGCGCATTCCTTGATCTCGGGCGCCATGAACGGCCCGGCCCGATCATTTGGTCCCAACAAGCGATCACTGCCGTCGAGAGAGGGCGTTATCCGCCGCCCAAGGAATGCGGGACCTAGTACGACTCTTCCGCGTAGATCGGATCGACCGAGCCGCCCCAGGGTCCCTTGAATTTCTCCAACAATTCCTGCGCCGGCGTCGTGCCGCGGGCGAGGCGATCGTCGAGGATGTCGAGATACTTGCCCTCGTCTTCGCCGCCGATGTCGAGATGCTTGCGACGCGTCAGCCCGGCGCGCGCTAGCCGAAGAACATCGGTGGCAACTTCGAATACGGTACGGCCATGAACTTTTGCCGCGAGGCCCACCTTTGGCACGGCATCGCGAAGCGCTTGGCGCTCGTCCGCGGTCCAGTTCTTGACCAGGTCCCAGGCTGCGTCGAGACTGAGGTCGTCATAGAGGATGCCGACCCAGAACGCTGGCAGCGCAAGCAAATTTGGCAGCGCGCCAGAGTCGGCACCGCGCATTTCCAGATAACGCTTGAGTCGCACCTCAGGAAAAATCGTCGAGATGTGGTTCGCCCAATCGGAAATTGTCGCGCGTGCACCCGGCATGCCGGGGAGCGTGCCTGCCATCAGGTCGCGGAATGATTGGCCGGCCACGTCGACATACTCGTCGCCGTGCTTGACGAAATACATCGGTACGTCGAGCGCGTAGTCGACCCAGCGCTCAAAACCCATGCCGTCCTCGAACGCCCACGGCAGCATGCCGCTGCGCGCGTTATCGGTGTCCCGCCAGATTTCCGCGCGGTAAGAAAGAAAGCCGTTGGGCTTTCCTTCCGTGAATGGCGAGTTGGCAAACAGGGCGGTTGCAACCGGCTGCAGCGCGATCGATACCCGCAGCTTTTTGACCATGTCGGCTTCTGAAGAAAAGTCGAGATTGGTCTGCACGGTGCAGGTGCGATACATCATGTCGAGGCCGAGCTTGCCGACCTTCGGCATATAGTTGGTCATGATCTTGTAGCGGCCCTTCGGCATTCGCGGCATTTCGGCGCGCGTCCAGCTCGGCGTCATGCCGATGCCGAGAAATCCGATGTGCAGCGGCCGCGCGACCTCGCGGATTTGCGCGAGATGCGCCATCAGTTCGCTTGATGTCTGGTGAACTGTTTCAACCTGGGCGCCGGATAATTCGAACTGGCCGCCGGGTTCGAGCGAGATCGCGCCTCCGCCGGTTACGTCGAACAGGCCGATGACGTTTTCGCCCTCCATGATGGGCTGCCAGCCGAGCAGGAGGTTCATGCCTTCGAGCAGCGCCCGGATTCCGCGCCGGCCCTCGTAGGGTACTGGCCGGTGTCCTTCGAGGGTGAAGGCGAACTTTTCGTGCTCGGTGCCGATGCGGAATTGCGCCTTCGGCTTGATGCCTTGCGCAATCCAATCGACGAGCTCGTCGCGCCGCTCGATCGGCGTCAGGTCGACTTGATCACGCGCCATGGGATCCAGGATGACTGGCGGTGATGATCGTCACGCAGCCTTGCGGGTTTCCGATGGGAAGCGGTGATAGAAGGTATCGCCCGTTTTTGCCATCTCGCGCAGCAGCTTGCCCGGCTTGAAGCGCGGACCGTATTTCTTTGCCAGTCCGTTACACATGTCGACGAAGGCCCTCGTGCCCATGCCATCGATGTATGAGATGGTGCCGCCGGTAAACGGTGCATAGCCAAAGCCGAGTATCGAGCCGACATCGGCTTCGCGCATATCGGTGACGACGCCCTCCTCGACACAGCGCGCGGACTCGAGCGCCTGGATCGCCAACAGCCGGTGCTTGAGTTCATCGACGTCGATCGTGTCGGGATCAAGTTTTACAGGCTGCAATTCGATAAGCCCCGGCCATAGCCGCTTCGGCCCACTCTGCGGGTAGTCGTAAAAGCCCTTGCCATTCTTTCGACCGTAGCGCCCGCGCTTCTCGACCATGTCTTCGAGCAGCGCCTTTTGCCGCGGATCGATCGCCTCCGCGCCGAGATCAGCCTCGGTTGCCTTCAGGACTTTCCAGGCAAGATCGACCGCGACTTCGTCGTTGAGCGAAAGCGGTCCAACCGGCATGCCGGCCATGCGCCCGACATTTTCGATCATCGCCGCCGGCACGCCTTCGGTCAGCATCAAGTGACCCTCGCGGATATAGGTGCCGACCACGCGCGACGTGTAGAAGCCGCGAGAATCGTTGACCACGATCGGGGTCTTGCGGATCGCGCGCACGTAATCGAGCGCCATCGCGAGCGCCGCATCGCCGGTCTTTTTGCCCATAATGACCTCGACCAGCATCATCCGGTCGACAGGCGAAAAGAAGTGAATACCGATAAAGCGCGGCGTATCCTTGAAGGTTTTGGCCAGCGAAGTGATCGGCAGCGTGGAAGTGTTGGAGCCGAAGATCGTTTGATTGCCGATCACGGCCTGGACCTTGGCGATTACTTCTTCCTTCACCTTGCGGTCCTCGAACACCGCCTCGACGATCAGGTCACAATCCTTCAGCGCCGCGTAGTCCGGCGTCGCGGTGATGTGCGCGAGCAGCGCGTCGCGGTCGGCGTCGGTGGCACGGCCGCGCTTGATCTGATCGGTGATCAGTTTCTGCGAATGCGCCTTGCCCTTGTCAGCCGCTTCCTGATCGCGGTCGATGAGTACGACATCGATGCCGGCCTGAGCCGTGACATAGGCGACGCCGGCGCCCATAAAGCCCGCCCCGAGCACGCCGACTTTCTTGATCGGCTTTACCGGTACGCCGGCCGGACGTCGCGCGCCCTTGTTCAGCTCCTGCATGGAGACGAACAGCGAGCGGATCATCGCCGCGGCTTCGGGCGAACGCAGGATCTTGGCGAAGTAGCGCGACTCGACCTGCAGCGCCTGATCCATCGGCAGTTGCAGGCCCTCATAGACGACCTGCATGATGGCGCGTGCAGCGGGATAATTGTCGTAGGTCTCGCGCCGATAAAGCGCGTTCGCCGGCGGGAACACCATCATGCCGGCTTTCGAATAAACCGCCCCACCGGGCAGCTTAAAGCCGTCGATGTCCCACGGCGCAGTCGGCTTGCCGCCTGCTTTGATCCAGTCCTTGGCTTTTTGAACGAGCTCACCCGGCGGCACGATCTCGTCGACGAGCTTCATCGTTTTGGCGCGATTAAGCCGGAGCTGATCGCCCTTGAGCAGGTATTGCAGCGCATCGGCCGGCGGCATCATGCGCGCGATACGTTGGGTGCCCCCACCACCAGGAAAAAGACCGACTTTGATTTCAGGCAGGCCGAGCCGCGTCTTGTCGTTCTCCGAAGCGACGCGGTGATGGCATGCGAGTGCAAGCTCGAAGCCGCCGCCCATGGCGGTGCCGTTAAGCGCCGCGACCCAAGGCTTGCCGGAAGTCTCCATGCGGCGCGCGATCTGTGACAGCTTGCGGCTTTCCTCGAACAGTTGTTTGTTTGCAGCCTCCTCGCCTTGCGACTTGAGCATTGCGGCGAAGGCGCGGCTCTGCGTTTCCAGCATCGTCAGGTCGGCGCCGGCGCAAAATGCGTCCTTGCCGGACGTCAGCACCGCACCCTTGATGGCGGCATCGGTGGCCACTTTCTCGACAATGGCGGTGAGCTCCTCCATCACCTTGGCGTCGATGACATTCATCGAGCGCCCCGGCATGTTCCAGGTCACCAGCGCGATGCCGTCGGCGTCGATATCGAAGCTGAAATTCTGGTACGTCATACTGAATCTCCCCGTCACATATTTGTTCGCCTCGCCCCGCGGGTGAGGGAGAATTATTTCGAATACGGCTTGCCGTCCTTGTGGGTAAAGCGTCCACCGCTTTCGTCGCGGATCACGATCAGGTCATCATCCGGATAGTCGGCGCGTTCGTATTTCGAGCGCGTGCCGATTTCCAGATAAACGGCGTCGCGCCCCGATTTGTTGACCAAGTGATGCCCGTTGCGGACGCTGGCCTTGAAGCCGGCTGCATCGCCCGCCTTGAGAACCGTCTCACCGTCATCCTCGATCAGCACCACTTCGCCTTCGAGGACATAGATGAGTTCGTCTTCTTTTTCATGCCAGTGCCGCAATGCCGAAGCCGCGCCGGACTTGAGTGTCGTGAGGTTGACGCCGAACTGGTCGAGACCGGCGGCATTGCCGAGCCGTTTGCGTGAACGGCCTTCGACCGCGCGCTTGAACGGCTCCGGATAGGTCGAGCGGCTTTCTACCGGCAGTTTGGCGATGTCGATCTTTGGCATGCCGTTCTTAACTCACCTCATCCCGGGGCAGTGGTGCGCTGCCCTCGAAGGACGACGGACGACTTCTCACACCCGCTCGATAATCGTGGCGGTTCCCATGCCGGCGCCGATGCAAAGCGTGACCAGCGCGGTTGACAAATCGCGGCGCTCGAGTTCGTCAAGCACCGTGCCGAGGATCATCGCGCCGGTGGCGCCGAGCGGATGGCCCATCGCGATGGCGCCGCCGTTGACGTTGATCTTGTTCGGATCGATGTCGAACGCCTGCATGTAGCGCAGCACGACGGACGCGAACGCTTCGTTAAGTTCGAACAGGTCGATATCGCCGAGCGTCATGCCAGAGCGTTTGAGCACCTTCCTAGTAACGTCGACCGGTCCAGTCAGCATGATCGCCGGCTCCGAACCGATGTTGGCGAATGCCCGTATCCGTGCCCGAGGCTTCAGCCCGGCTTTTTTGCCGGCGCGAGCGTTACCGAGGAGAACTGCCGCCGCGCCGTCGACAATGCCCGAGGAATTGCCGGCGTGATGGACGTGGTTGACGGCTTCGACCTCCGGATATCTTTGAATGGCAACCGAATCGAAGCCGCCCATTTCTCCCATCTGTACGAATGACGGCTTGAGCGCGCCGAGCGACTGCATGGTCGTGTCCGGCCGCATGTGCTCGTCTTTGTCGAGGAGGGTGATCCCGTTCACGTCCTTAACTTTCATGACCGAACGGTTGAAGCGGCCTTCACTCCACGCGGTCGCGGCACGCTTCTGGCTCTCGACCGCGTAGGCGTCGACGTCGTCGCGCGAGAAGCCGTATTTGGTCGCGATCAGATCTGCGGAAATGCCTTGCGGCACGAAATAGTGCGCGACCGCGATTGTCGGATCGACCGGCCAGGCGCCGCCGGAAGCGCCGATGCCGACGCGACTCATCGATTCAGCGCCGCCGCCGATCGCCATGTCTTGTTGTCCCGACATGATTTGCGCGGAGGCGAAATTCACCGCGTCGAGACCGGAGGCGCAGAAGCGGTTGATCTGTACGCCGGCGACGCTGTCGCCATAACCGGCAACAAGGGCCGCTGTGCGCGCGATGTCGGCGCCGGCCTCGCCGACCGGATCAACGACGCCCATCACGACATCATCGACCAGGGCAGGATCGAGATCGTTGCGGCTCTTGATGGCGCCAAGCGCCTGGCTGGCGAGATTGAGCGCAGTTACTTCGTGGAGTGAACCGTCGACCTTGCCGCGGCCGCGAGGAGTGCGCACGTGATCGTAAATAAAGGCGTCCGGCATGGCGTTCCCTCCCTGGCGCGCTGGCGCGTCGCTATAGGTTCATGAAACCGAATTTTCATATAGGCCAAGTTTCAGAGAATTGCAGTAGCGTCTAGAACGCCTCTGCCGGCAAAGCCATAGTCGAGGCGGCGCCGGCTTTGATGCGTGCGAGGTGTGTCGTGGCCGCCGGCAACAGACGTTCGGCGAAGAAGCGGCCGGTGGCCAGCTTTGCCGACATGCGTTCGCCGGAACCGTTGGCGCCCTCAGCAGCCTTGGTCTTCGCCGCCTCGGCAATAAGGCACCACATGTAGCCGAGTGCGACCAGGCCGAACAGATGCATGTAATCGTTCGAGCCGGCGCCAGCATTGTCGGGATTACCGAGCGCGTTTTGCATCAGCCACATCGTCGCTTGTTGCAATTCGCCGAGCGCTTGACCGAGCGGCTTCACGTAGGGCGCAAGCGCTTCGTCTGCACCCTTGTCCTTGATGTAGCCTGACACCTCGGCGAAGAACGCTTGCAAGGCCCGGCCACCGTCTCGCGGCAGCTTGCGGCCGACGAGATCGATTGCTTGAATGCCGTTGGCGCCCTCGTAGATCATGGCGATACGCGCATCACGCACGAATTGCTCCATGCCGTTCTCGGCGATGTAGCCGTGGCCGCCGAATACCTGTTGCGCCATCACGGTGTTGGCGAAACCCTGATCGGTGAGGACACCTTTAATAACCGGCGTCATCAGGCCCATATGATCGTCGGCAGCCTGCCGTTCTTTGGCATCACCGGAGCGGTGGGCAATATCGCTGCGCAACGCGGTCCATAGTACGAGAGCGCGCGCGGCCTCGTTGAAGGCGCGCATACTCATCAGCATGCGGCGGACATCGGGCTGCACAATGATCGGATCGGCGGGCTTGTCCTTGAACTTCGTGCCAGTCAACGCACGGCCGGCGAGGCGCTCTTTGGCGTAAGAGGCGGCGTTCTGGTACGCGACTTCGGAGAGCGCGAGCCCCTGCATGCCGACGCCAAGCCGCGCCTCGTTCATCATCACGAACATCGCGTTCAGGCCTCGGTTCGGTTCAGCCACGAGCCAGCCGGTCGCGTCGTCAAAGTTCATCACGCAGGTGGAATTCCCGTGGATCCCCATTTTCTCTTCGATCGAACCGCAAGAGACCGCGTTGCGAGCGCCGACTTTGCCGTCTTTGTTCGGCAGGAATTTAGGCACGATAAAGAGCGAAATCCCTTTGGTGCCTGCCGGAGCGCCTTCGATGCGCGCCAGGACGAGATGGATGATGTTCTCGGCGAGATCGTGCTCACCGGCAGAGATGAAAATCTTGGTGCCGGTGATCTTGTAGCTGCCGTCGGCTTGCGGCACCGCGCGCGTGCGCACCAGACCGAGATCGGTGCCACATTGCGGCTCGGTCAAATTCATCGTGCCGGTCCATTCGCCGCTGATCAACTTGGGCAGATAGAGCGTCTTCTGCTCGGGCGAACCGTGAACCGAGATCGCGGCTGCCGCGCCCTGTGTCAGGCCCGGATACATCGCGAAGGCCATGTTCGATGAGCATAGAAACTCGCTGATCGATTGGGTGAGCGCCATGGGCAGGCCCTGACCGCCAAATTCGGCCGGCGCCGATGCGCCAATCCAGCCGCCGTCGATCAGCCGCTTGTAGGCGTCCTTAAATCCGGTCGGCGTGGTGACGGAGCCGTCGTCGTGGCGCTTGCAGCCCTCCTTGTCCCCGACGCGATTGAGCGGGGTGAGCACGTCCTCGGAAAACTTGGCGGCTTCGGCCAAAACCGCTTCGATCAGATCGGGCGTGGCGTCGGCGAAACCGGGCAGGTTGTTGTAGCGCTCGATGTGGAACACGTCGCTCAACAGAAACATCACGTCATCAACGGGCGCCCTATAAGTCGGCATGATGTTTTCCTCCCCATCCGCCAGTCGGCGGCCCACCAATAGGTATAGGGTAGCCAATTTGCGTCAACGGTAAGACAACGATTCTCAGTCGCAACGGCCCGGAGCCGCCCGGTCATTGCGACCAAGGGATGGGCGCCGGGTTACCTCGCCGCGTGAACGATTGGTGACCGTCCAGCCGGACTTTTAACGCCTTCTTTACCGTAATCCTGAACATTCGGTCTGAGGACAGAGAGCCGAGCCCTCCGCGTCGTCTGTTCCGGGCATTGGCTCGAAACAGAGGGCACATCCTGCTCCTCACGATGTGGTTTGGACGCGAGAATGAAGTCGAGCGGTCCGTGGAATCTGAGGGGTCTCCGTCCGGAAGCGCGGGAGGCTGCGCGCGAGGCTGCACGCCGTTCCGGCATGTCGGTCGGTGAATGGTTGAATTCGGTCATTCGGCCGACCGACGAGGACGACGAGTGGGCTGCGGATTTCGGTCACAATTTGGAAGAGCGTTATGAGCCGGAAGCGCGACGGCCGCTTCGCCGCCGTAGTGACCAGGAACATGAGCAATATTCCGATACCGATCGGCGTCGCCGCGAACCGGACGATTATTGGGCCCAAAGCCGTCGCCAAGTCAGCCGTCGGCAAGACGATCGCGAGCCCGAAAGGTACGGCGAAACCAATCGCTGGCGCCGTGATCGCGACCGCGACGACGAGCCACAGACTCGGCGGGAGGGTGTTCCTTATCGCGAAGACCATCGCGGTTCCGGTCAGCCGTATTACGAAGAGCCGCGTCGCGAACGCGAGCTGCGGCCGCGTCGCGAGCGGGAGCAGTTTCGCCAGGACCCCGAGGAAAGTTACGTTCGCAGACCGCGCCACGAACCTCCCGTTTTCGAACCGCACTACGAACCCGCGTCGCCCAACCCGCGCAGCGAGCGCGCCGACCCAGGCCTTCAGGAAAACGATCGCGACGCATTCGTCGACCAGGCGGTAGCTGACATTACGGCCCGCCAGCGTGTGCTTGAAAGCGCCCGCGCAGCGCCGCGCCAGCGGACGCTCTACGCTGACGAAGCAAGCGCCGAGGTCGCAGCGCCCCAACGCGCGGTCGACAACGCAGCTGCCGAAGTAGCGGCGCACCCACGTGCAGTCGACGTCGACACCGGCGTCAAGCCGACGGCGCCGCAAGACGCGCTGGACAGCAACTTGACCGCCCAGATCGCGGCGCGGCAACGCGCTCTCGAAGTTGATGCCGCGGAAACTGAAACGTCGTTCAGTAAGCGCGATCCATTGCCGCTTTCGTCGCTTCAGCCGGAAATCCACGCCGCGCGGGACCAACAACCGCGATCGGAAGATGCATCGGACCGGGCAGTCGATCTCAGCGGTCTCGAACAACAATTGCGCCAGATCACGATGCGGATCGAGGCGTTGAGGCCGTCTGCCGAAATCGAAGCCGCGATCAACAGTCTGCGCACGGATCTCGCCGAAATCGGCCGTTCGTTGACCGAAGCGCTGCCGCGCCACGCGGTGGAGTTGCTCGAAATCGAGATCAAGGCTCTGGCACAGCGCATCGATCATAGCCGCCAGTCCGGCGCGGATACCGCGGCGCTGGCGAGCATCGAACGAGGGCTCTCGGATGTGCGTGAGGCATTACGCACGTTAACGCCTGCCGAAAGTCTGGTCGGCTTCGACGAGGCGGTCAGGGGACTTGCCAAGAAGGTCGACGCGATCGCTGCCAGGGACGATCCAGCCACACTGCAGCAACTTGAGACTGCGATCGGTGCATTGCGCGGCATCGTCTCCCACGTTGCCTCGAACGATACACTGGCGAAGGTCGCGGAAGAGGTTCGGGCGCTCGCCGCCAAGATCGACGATCTCGCCGCCAGTGCGGCAAACGCGCCCGCGCTGTCGAAGCTCGAGAACCGCATCAATGTTCTTGCCACCGCTCTCAATGCCTCGACCGAAGCCGGTCACGCGGTGCCGCGCGAACTCGAGAAGCTGCTTTCCGGACTGATCGAGAAGCTTGAGTGGGTGCAACTGACCCACACCGATCACACGGCGCTCGCGCATCTCGAAGATCGCATTGCGACGCTGGTCAAACGGCTGGACGCCTCGGACTCCCGTCTCGGACTGCTTGAAGGGGTGGAGCGGGGCCTGGCCGATTTGCTGGTCCACATCGAGCATTTGCGAGGCGGTAAGGGCGAGGGGCAAGATCCTGCCGGCAAACCGGTTACCGCGGACGTGATCGAGCACGAAGTCGCTCGTACCCAGGATTCGCTTGAAGCGGTGCAGGGCACGGTAGAGCATGTCGTCGATCGTCTCGCCATGATCGAGAGCGACATGCGCGTTGATCGGGCACGGACTGCGCTGTCGGACGAGCCGATGCCGATGCCGGCAGAAGCGGAACCGCCGCCGCCGTTGCCGCCGCCAATCCCCGAACCGGTGGCGATGTTCGCGGCAGCTGATGCTCCCGAAGCTTTCTCCGACTTCCCGGCAGAGCCGCCCATTGAGGTTGTGAAACCCGTGCAGCCGGAGCGTGCCGAGCGCCGCCGTGCTGTGGCGCGGGCGCCGCTCGATCCAAATCTGCCGCCCGATCATCCGCTCGAGCCCGGTTTCACCGCTGCCGGCCGCTCCCGCAATCAGCCTTCAGCCGCAGTCCGCATCGCGGCGTCCGAAGCTGTCATCGAATCGAAGCCTCCGGTGATTCCGGATCCGGGCGGGGGCAAATCCGATTTCATTGCCGCCGCACGTCGGGCGGCGCGTGCAGCGGCTTTGGCGGTGCCGAACGAGAAACCGAGCGCAGTGGCAGCCGGCGGTTCAGCGCAGCCGAAGAAGATGACGGATCGCCTCCGCACTCTGATGGTAGCGGCAGCCGTTGTCGTCATTGTCGTGGGCGGCTTTCATATTGTGTCGCGCATGCTCGAGGATGGTGGCTCAGCGCGCCAAGCGCCACCGCCCGCGGCCACGCCGCCAATCCAAACGGTGCCGCCCGCGCTGCAAAGCGAGCCCGCGACACCACCGGAAGCACCTCTGCCCCATGTGCAGACGGAGACCCCTGGACCGCCCCTCGATCTGGCACCCGGTGGAAATCCGCTGCCCACAGCGATGCCGCTTCCCGGCGGAGATTCCGACCAGCGTCCGGGTGCTTCGCTTCCGCCAAACAGTGCGCCAAGCCCGGTGCCGAGCCCGGCGCCAAGCGCGAGTCCTGCACACCAATCTCAGTTGGATTCTGGCAGCTGGCCGCCGGCCGTCATGGCCCCTGCATCGGCAAACGCCGCAACGGGCGGCTCCGCAGGGTGGTCCGCGGCTGACATCACAGGTTCGCTTCCTCACACCCCGGCACTGCACACTGCGCAGGCGCCGCCGGCAACGGCGATGGCAACGGGAGACAAGCTCCCGGCGGCTATTGGAAGTGTGGCGTTGCGGTCTGCCGCTCTCGCCGGCGACCCATCGGCCGCTTATGAGGTAGCGGTTCGTCTCGCTGACGGACGCGCGGTTCCGCAGGACGACGAGGGGGCCGTGCACTGGTTCGACCGTGCAGCCAAGAAAGGACTGGCACCGGCGCAGTTTCGGCTGGCGAGCCTTTACGAAAAAGGCATCGGCGTGAAGAAGAACCTCGCCACTGCCCGCGACCTTTACCGCGCTGCTGCGGACAAAGGCCACGGCAAGGCGATGCACAATCTGGCCGTTCTTTATGCTGAAGGCATCGACGGGCCCGGCGACTACCGGACTGCGGCACTGTGGTTCCGCAAGGCCGCAGAGCGCGGCGTCACCGATAGCCAGTACAATCTCGCCGTCCTTTTTGCCCGCGGGTTTGGAGTCGAACAGAATTTCGCCGAATCCTACAAGTGGTTTTTCCTTGCGGCCAGAGAAGGCGACAAGGACGCAGCACAGAAGCGCGACGAGATGGCCGGCCATCTCGACGAGCAGTCGTTAGCCGCGGCGCGTATCGAGGTGGAAAAGTGGACGCCGCTGCCGCAACCTGTCGAGGCGATTACGGTAAAAGGTGCTTGGGACCCGCCGGCGATCCTTAGTCCGGCCGCTAAGCCGAAAGCGCGGTCCTCGGCCAAGGCCGCCATGCCGGGCGCTGCCAGGACAAACTGACGGCGCGGCGCGATCAAATCTCCGCGCTGTTCGCGGCGGGATAGTTGTCACCCGGCGTCCCGGGCGTAGAACCGTCCAAACCGCTTCAGCGAGCGCCAGCAGACCAGCCGTGCAGATTTACCTTCCGATCGCCGATATTCCCGTCAACGTCTTTCTGGTGTTGGCGATGGGACTGGCGGTCGGATTCATTTCCGGCATGTTCGGGATCGGCGGCGGATTCCTGATGACCCCGTTGTTGATCTTCATCGGTGTGCAGCCTGCCGTCGCCGTCGCCAGCGTCACGACGCACGTTGCGGCTTCTTCGTTTTCCGGCGCGACCAGCTACTGGCGCCGCAACGCCATTGATGTGACGCTGGCGCTGACACTTCTTGCCGGTGGCATCTTTGGTAGCGCCGGCGGTGTCGCGCTGTTCACCTGGCTGCGGGCGCTCGACCAACTCGACCTGGTCATCGGTCTGTCCTACGTGACGCTGCTGAGCGTTGTCGGGGCGTTGCTGATCGGCGAAAGCGTGCGCGCGATTGTGCGCAGCTTTCAGGGCCGGCGGGTCGAATTGCGGCGTCCAGGCAGTCATACCTGGATTCACGGCCTGCCGCTCAAACTCCGGTTCAAACGTTCGAAGATCTACGTTTCCGCAATCCCGGTGCTGGCGATCGGCTTCATCATCGGCTTTATCGGCGCCATCATGGGCGTCGGCGGCGGATTTTTGTTGGTGCCGATGTTGATCTATCTGCTGCGGGTGCCGACCGCGACAGTCATCGGCACGTCGATGGTTTTGACGTTCCTCACGATGGTCGCGGCGACCATTTTGCACGCAGCAACCAATCACCTCGTCGACGCGGTCCTGGCGTTGATCTTGATGGTGGGCGGCGTGATCGGCGCCCAGTTCGGCGCGCATGCCGGGCAGCGTATCCGCGGCGAGTGGTTGCGGCTTCTGCTCGGCTTGTTGGTCCTTTCCGTCGGCTTGCGCTTTGCCGGACAGCTGGTGTTGCCGCCCGACAATCCCTATTCGATCCGGCTGATCGGAAACGCGCCATGAGATTGGCGCTTGTCGCGGCGCTCGCTCTTGCAAGCCTGATGAGCGGAATGGGGTCGGCGGCGGCCGAACGCCTGACTGTCTCTCTGACCAATCAAATCGTTCTTATTACATCGAACTACACCGGCGTGGAGCTGGTTCTGTTTGGTGCGATCGAGCGTGACGCTGCGGCTTCGGAGCTGATTGGGCCTTACGATATCGTAGCCACCGTTACCGGGCCGCGGGAATCGCTACGCACGCGGCGCAAGCAGCGTGTGCTCGGTATTTGGGTCAACACCGACGGGCGTACGTTTGTTGACCCGCCTTCCTACCTCGCGGTTCTGGCGAGCCATCCGCTTGACGCCATAACCAACGCCGAGAACCGGCGGCGGCTCCAGCTCGGCATCGCCAACACGCCGCTGCCGGAACTGATCCACAGCGACATCGGCGAGGTGAGCAACGATCCGTTCCGCGCGGCACTCATCCAGATCATGCACCAACGCGACCTCTATAGCGAAGAGCCAGACGGCGTGACGTTTCTGACGCCGACGCTGTTCCGCGCCACGATCGCGCTGCCGGCACAAGTGCCGACCGGCAGCTACACGGTCGACGTCAAGCTGTTCGCAAACGGCAATCTCGTTACGCAGACGGACTTAGGCTTCCAGATCGCCAAATTCGGCTTCGAGCAGTTCGTGGTCAATGCTGCGCGCGATCACGGTCTGCTCTACGGTTTTGCGACCGCGTTGATGGCGCTGATAACGGGTTGGATCGCGAGCGTGGCGTTTCGAAGGGACTAGGTCCGCGCGCGCCCGCCAATCACCTTTTAGTTCGTGAAGCTTCACAGCCCGGCCGCGACGGCTTTGCCGTGATCGATCAGCAGTCTGCCAAAAAACTCGTCAAATAACTGAACCGCCGGCGCGGCGACCCAACATCCAATTCAGGGCCGCGTCGAATTTGTCGGGATTTTCCAGAAGGTACGTTCCGAGCGCCACGATGGCCAAACAAATCAGCGCATCGCGTACATAGCCGATGTTTTTGAAAGTTTCCGGCCGCAGGCCGGGCGACAATCGCCGTTCCAAAAATGCGGCGGCGGCGCTATTTTCCCAAAACCGCGGCGGCACGCGCATGAAGGCTCCGTTCGTGGATCGGACCCGAGCGAGGTCTTTTGTTGCCCTCATTCATCAAGCCACAAAGATGTTGCGGCCACGTCAATAGCCGTACTTTCCGCGACGTTAAGGCGATCAATAAAATCGGTGGGCGGCAGGCCTAGTCCGGCAGGCACCGCTCCGCAGCGATCGCGTAGAGCCGGCGCTCGCCAAGCATGTGCGCCGTGAAGGAAAGCGTACCAAACAAACCGGAGATCGCCCGGTCGCGGACGTTGAGGCCACCGGCATAAGCGCCGAAGGCCGGCATGATAAGGCGGCGCCCGTCGCTGGCGAAGCAGCGCCGGCTCATCGCGCGACCGCGCTGGGCCACGCGGGCAACGGGATGCAAATGACCGGCGATCTCGCCGTCGCACGGTTGTTCGGACGGCTCGTGACGAAACGTCAGCGGGCCGAACGCCAACACATCGGCTAGTCGCCCGCCTATGCCATCGGGAAGATTCGGATCGTGATTGCCCGCGATCCAGATCCAATCGCGGCCGCGCTGGAGGAGTTTGAGCGCCGTGCGGTCCGCGGTCGACATGCGCAACGGGCCGTGATCGTCATGGAAGTTGTCGCCTAAGGCGATCAGCAGACGTGGCGCATAGCGTTCAATGAGACGTGCGAGCCGCGCCAAAGTCGCCGCCGTATCGTAAGGGGGAAGCAGTACACCGCGCCTGGCGAAGGCGGAGCCCTTTTCTAGATGTAGATCGGCAACGAGAAGGAGCTGTTCGTCGGGCCAAAACAGGGCCCCCGCGCAATCGGCGAGCAGGGTCACATCAGCGAGGACGACGGAGCCAGACTGCGGCGCGCGCTCGGTCTCTGAATTCCCGGTAGCGCGGGAATGAGCAATAGAAGCGCTGGTGCTCACTGCATCGCCTCCTTGACCAGTTCGGCCTCCGCTTCGGCCAGAAGCGAATCCGCAGCTTCGCCGTAAACCATCTCGCGCCCAATCTCCAGCATCACCGGCACGGCGAGCGGCGACACGTGGTCGAGCACCTTATGAATGATTCGCCCCCTGATGCGCGAGAGCATTTCTGATACGCGGCGGACCTCCAGGAGGCCCGTCGCGGCGTCGGCGCGCGCGGCGCGCAACAGAATATGATCGGGTTGATGGCTGCGCAGCACGTCATAGACGAGGTCGGTCGAGATCGTGACCTGCCGCCGGGATTTTTCCTCCCCCGGGAAGCGGCGCTCGATCAATCCTGCGATGATCGCGCAATTGCGGAACGTCCGCTTCATCAGGGCTGATTCGGCAAGCCAGGCCTCCAGATCGTCGCCGAGCATGTCTTCATCGAACAGCGCGGCGAGCGAGAGGTCCCCACGCTCAATATGCTGACCAACGTTGCCGAGACCCCAAACGGCGAGCGCATATTCGTTGGCGACGAAACCCATAGGCCGCAGCCGCGCCCGTTCAAGCCGTCGGGTCAGCAGCATGCCGAGCGTCTGATGCGCCAGCCTGCCTTCAAATGGATAGCAAACGAGATAGTGCTTGTTGGCGCGCGGGAATGTTTCGACCAGAAGCTCGTACTGGCCCGGCATCTGCGACCGCCATTCCTGTATTTCTAGCCACTCGCGGACCTGCGCCGGCAACTCCCGCCATTCCTGCGGATGTGCAACGATTCCACGCACCCGCGCGGCAAGATAAGTCGAAAGCGGAAATTTGCCGCCCTCATAGGCCGGCACCTTCGGATCTTCGGCGGCGGAGCGTGAGACGTAAACCTCGTCCTCGACCAGAGTCTCGTATTTGAGGATCTCGCCAGCGAAAACAAATGTGTCGCCCGGCACCATGGTCTCGATGAAATACTCTTCCACTTCGCCCAACAGCCGGCCGCCGCGCGGAATGATCTTCGAGGCGCGCGAGCGGACGAGGCGGACTTTCAGCATGTCGGCCTCGACGATGGTGCCGACGTTGAGCCGATAGCGTTGCGCGACGTTCGGGTTGGTGATGCGCCAGCGCCCGTCCTTGCCTTCGCGGATTCGCGCGAAGCGGTCATAGGCTTTGAGCGCATAGCCGCCGGTGGCGACGAAATCGACCACGGCATCGAAATCGGCGCGGGTGAGTGCAGAGTAGGGGGCTGCGGTCTTTACCTCGGCGTAAAGATCACTGCTGAAAAACGGCTCGCCGCAGGCGCAGCCGAGCACGTGCTGCGCCAGCACGTCGAGCGCGCCAACACGCAACGGAGGGGTGTCTTGCGCGTTCTCGGCGATCGCATCGAGCGCCGCCCGGCATTCGAGCACTTCAAAGCGATTGGCCGGAATCAGCACGCCTTTCGAGGGTTCGTCCATCCGGTGATTGGCGCGGCCGATGCGCTGGAGAATGCGCGAAGCGCCTTTTGGTGCGCCGACATTGATCACGAGATCGACGTTGCCCCAGTCGATGCCGAGGTCCAGCGAAGAAGTGCAAACCACGGCGCGCAGCCGGCCACCCGCCATCGCTGTTTCGACTTTGCGCCGCTGGGCAACATCGAGCGAGCCATGATGCAGTGCGATGGGGAGATTGTCGTCGTTGCTGTGCCAGAGCTGCTGAAAGATTGCCTCGGCCTGGCTGCGGGTGTTGACGAAGACGAGCGTGGTCTGATGCGCGTGAATGAGCCGGTAGATTTCATCAAGCGCGTGCCGCGCCGAATGCCCAGCCCATGGCAGCCGTTCGCGGGTGTCGAGCATCGTGACATTCGGCGGCGCGCCGGCCTCGGCGATGATGAGATCGGCGGTTACTTGCGACGCTGGGGCCTCACGCTGCGGCACCATGAAGCGGGCGAGCTCCGCGGGTTCGGCAACGGTCGCTGAGAGACCGACGCTGGTGAGATTTTCCGCTATGCGGAACAGGCGGGCGAGGCCGAGCGAAAGCAGGTCGCCACGTTTCGATGTGACCAGCGCATGCAGCTCGTCGAGGATGACGCGCTTGAGCGAGCCGAACAGATAGGGCGCATCGGCTGAAGCGAGGAGCAGGGCCACCTGCTCCGGCGTCGTCAGCAAAATCTCTGGCGGATCGCGGCGCTGGCGCCGACGTTTTGAAGTCGGCGTATCACCGGTGCGGGTCTCGATCCGGATCGGCAGCTTCATCTCGGCGACGGGTGCCTCAAGATTACGGGCGATGTCGACGGCGAGCGCTTTCAGCGGTGAGATGTAGAGCGTATGCAGTCCGCCCTCGCGGCGAATATCGCGGCCGATTGAAATGAGTTTCCGTTTATCCGTTGCGGTGACGACCGGGGCGGCAGACGCAGCGCCGCTGAGTTCCACGAGGCTTGGCAGAAAGCCTGCGAGCGTCTTGCCGCCGCCAGTCGGGGCGATCAGGAGGACTGAGCGGTTCGCCTGCGCTCTCGCCAAAAGCTCAAGCTGATGCGCGCGCGGAACCCAGCCACGGCTGGCGAACCAGCGCGCAAAAAGGTCCGGCAGGACTGCAGCGCGCTCGATGACAGTCACGCGCCAGAACTAGCGGGTGGAAGCATTGCGGTCGAGGGCCGCGCAACCACGACCAGGCTGTCGACCGGCACGCTCTTTTCGCTCCGCACCGCCGCTTTTGCGATCGACGCCGGCGCAAGGCCGGCTTCAGCCAGCACGCGCCGAACGTACGCCTCGCTGTGGGCATAACGCAGCGTCGGCAGGAGCTTTACGTTGTCGCCGGAATGGGTTTCGACGGTGAACGCCAACAGGCCTTCAGGCGAAAGGACGTGCGCAACGCCCGCCAGGATCGGCGCCAAGTCGCTCACATAGACGAAGACATCGGCGGCGAGGACGAGGTTATATCTTGCCGGGTTGGCAGCCTCATCGGCAAGAAATGACACGGCGTCGGCAATGACGAGACGATCGCAGAGACCTTTTGCGGCCGCCTGCGCGACCATCGCAGGAGACAGGTCGACGCCGACGATTTGATCAACCAAAGTCCGAAAGGCTGCAGCGCCGAGCCCCGTTCCGCAACCAAGGTCGAGCATGGAATTGAAATGCACCCGCCGTTGTGCCGACTGCATCGCTTTTTCGACCGCCTCGCGCAGGAGTGCCGGTCCGCGATAGGCGAGACGCTCGGTTAGCGCGGTGTCGTAGCGTGCGGCATATTGGTCGAACAGCCGCCGCACATAGGTTTCGCTCATCGCCGGCGTGGCGTCGCCGGCGCCGAGCCGTGCGAGTTGAAGCCGGGCCCCGTGGTAGTCCTGCGGGTCCGCATCGCGGGCTTGTTCAAATGCGGCGACAGCGCCGCTCCGATCGCCGAGCCGGTCGCGAATGGCGCCAAGCGCGAACCACGCGGTGGCAAAGCCTGGAGCAAGCGCAACCGTCTGCACCAGAACATCCGCCGCGCCGGCAAAATCACCGCGCGCGGCTTGGTCCACCGCCCATTTGTAACGGCGGTCGGCGATAAGGTCGCCGGAGGAAACGAAAAGCGGGCCGGAGTTGGTCATGGTGTGCTCGCGTCCAATCGCGAAATGACTATCTATGACTCTCCATGCGACCTGAAGACATCCTCGTGCCAACGCCATCCGGCGTGTGCTGCAAGCTCGGTTCCTTCCATATCGATCCGACACGGCCGGTCGAGCGGGCGCTGATCACGCACGCCCATTCCGACCACGCGCGCGCCGGGCATGGCGCGGTGCTCGCCACGCAGGAAACGCTGGACCTGATGCGGCTGCGCTACGGCGAGAACTTTGCCGCCACCACCCAGGAAATTAGCTATGGCGAAAGCGTCACTCTTGGCGGCGTCAAGGTCACGTTCCATCCTGCCGGCCATGTACTCGGATCGGCGCAGATCGCGGTCGAGGCGAGCGGTCTGCGCATTGTTGCTTCCGGCGACTATAAGAACGTCGCTGATCCGACCTGCGCGCCGTTCGAACTCATCCCGTGCGATGTGTTCATCACCGAGGCGACATTTGCCCTGCCGGTGTTCCGGCACGGCGACCCCAATGGCGAGATCGCCAGGCTTCTCCATTCGGTCGCCGTGTTTCCGGAGCGTGCCCATCTGGTCGGCGCCTATTCGCTCGGCAAGGCGCAACGCGTCATCGCGCTATTGCGACAAGCCGGTCACGTCGCGCCGATCTACTTGCACGGCGCCATGGAAAAAATCACAGCCTATTACGCTGAGCGTGGCGTTGCGCTCGGCGAGCTCCGCATCGTGCGCGGCGCGGCCAAGGCTGAACTCGCCGGCGCCATCACCCTGTGTCCGCCTTCGGCGCTGAGCGATTTGTGGGCGCGCCGCTTTCCCGATCCGGTCACCGCCTTTGCTTCCGGCTGGATGCGCATTCGCGCCCGGGCCCGGCAATACGGCGTCGCCTTGCCGCTGGTGATTTCAGATCATGCCGACTGGGGCGGTCTCACCGCGACGATCGCGGCGACGGGCGCCAGCGAAATCTGGGTCACTCACGGGCAAGAGGACGCACTGGTGCATTGGTGCGGGACACAAGGATTGAAAGCACGCCCGCTCGACATCGTCGGCTATGGCGATGAGGAAGACGAAACGATTCCTTCTTCGCAAGGCGAGGCGGAAAGTAGCGACGGTCCGCAAGCATGAACCGCTTCGCCGAACTTTTGGACCGTCTCACCTATGAGCCGGCGCGGAACGCCAAGCTGCGGCTGATGACGGATTACTTCCGCTCGACCGCCGATCCCGAGCGCGGCTGGGCGCTGGCGGCGTTGACGGGAGGGCTCAGCTTTCCGCATGCCAAGCCGGGCCTCATTCGCAACCTGATCGCCGAGCGCACCGATCCGGTCTTGTTCGAACTGTCCTACGATTACGTCGGCGACCTCTCCGAGACCGTAGCACTGATGTGGCCGGCGGTGCTTACTCCGCGAACTCCCTCCCCCCTTGTGGGGGAGGGTTGGGGTGGGGGGTCGGGAAGTGATGCGCGAACGTCGACGTTGGCGCACGACCTCTCGACCCCCACCCCTAACCCCTCCCCACAAGGGGGAGGGGAACAACAAGCCCGTGAACTTACCCTCACCGCGGTCGTCGAGACCCTATCCACGCTCGGCAAGGCGCAATTACCGGCAAGGCTGGCGCGCTGGCTCGACGTGCTCGACGAAACCGGACGCTGGGCGTTGATCAAGCTTGTGACCGGCGGCTTGCGCATTGGCGTGTCCGCACGGCTCGCCAAGGCCGCGGTCGCGGCGCTTGGCGCTACCGACGCGCAGGACATCGAGCTGCTTTGGCCCGGACTATTGCCTCCCTACGTCGCGCTGTTCGCCTGGCTGGAAGGCCGCGGCGACAAACCGGCCAGCAGCGACCCGGCGCCGTTCCGGCCACCGATGCTTGCGCACGCGCTTGATGAGCCGGACCTTGGGGCGCTGGTTCCGGCCGAGTTTATGGCCGAGTGGAAATGGGACGGCATTCGCGTCCAGGCCGTCGCTGCGCCGCATGATGGTGGCACGATCACGCGGCTCTATTCGCGGACCGGCGAAAACATCTCCAAGAGCTTTCCCGATCTCACCGACGCGCTGCATTTGCCCGGCGCCATCGACGGCGAACTCCTGGTCATGCGCGATCGGCGGGTGCAGACTTTCAACGTCTTGCAGCAACGGCTCAATCGCAAAAGCGTTACGGCAAAACTGATGGCCGAGTTTCCGGCGCATCTTCGCGCCTATGATTTGCTTGCTGATGGGGACGAAGATTTACGCGAGCTTCCGTTCGTTACGCGCCGCGCGCGGCTTGAAGCGTTTATGGCGCGGCTGAACGATCCTCGTGTTGACCTTTCTCCGCTCGTCAGCTTCGGGAGCTGGGACGATCTCGCCGCCGCGCGCAACGATCCGGCGGCGGCTGGCGCCGGGGCCGACGCCGATGCGGTCGAAGGCATCATGCTCAAGCGCCGTGATGCGCTCTACGTTCCCGGGCGACCGAAGGGGCCGTGGTGGAAATGGAAGCGCGATCCGTTCATCGTCGATGCAGTTCTGATGTACGCCCAGCGCGGCCACGGCAAACGGTCCTCGTATTACTCCGACTACACGTTTGGGGTCTGGACACGCGGCGACCGAGGCGACGAGCTTGTGCCGGTCGGCAAAGCTTATTTCGGTTTTACGGATGAGGAATTGTTGCAGATCGATCGCTTCGTCCGCCGCAATACGATCGACCGGTTCGGTCCGGTGCGGGAGGTCGTGCACGAGGCAGGCGAGGGGTTGGTGCTTGAAGTTGCCTTCGAAGGGCTGCAGCGCTCGACCCGGCACAAGTCCGGGCTGGCGATGCGGTTTCCGCGGATCAACCGGTTGCGCTGGGACAAGCCGCCTGGTGAAGCAGACCGGCTGGAGCGGCTGGAGACCATATTGGCGGGCATCGAGGTCCGATCTCGATGATCCGCTGAGTCTCGAGCACGGCATCGAGGATGCGGTAGGCAAGGACGAAATCTGGATGCGTGTCCTGCGCTGGTTCATCGACCGTTTCGAGCAGTAATGACGCCGCTACTGGGCGGCAGCCTTGGCGGCCGTCTTCGGTACTTCCTCTAACGGCCAGCGAGCGCGCGGCGCGGTATCCAGCGGATCGGTCAAGCCCAGCGCCAGCCGTTCGGCGCCGGCCCAGGCGATCATGGCGCCGTTGTCGGTGCACAAGGCTGGCGGCGGCGCCACCAGCGCGACGCCGACCTCGAAGGCTACGCGATGCAGGACTTTCCGAATCGCCTGGTTCGCCGCCACGCCACCGGCGCAAACGAGAGCCGTCGGCGTGCCGACGCGCTCGCGGAAGATCCGCAAGCCGATACGCAGCCGGTCCATGATGACGTCGCTCACCGCCTGTTGAAACGACGCGCAGAGATCGGCCACGTCCTGGTCGCTCAACGGAGCGATTTTCTGCGCCTCCAGGCGTAGCGCAGTCTTGAGGCCTGACAGCGAGAAATTAGCGTCATCGCGTCCCGCCATCGGCCGCGGCAAGGCAAAGCGTTTGGGGTCGCCGTTCGCCGCTTCCTTCTCGACCAGCGGTCCGCCCGGAAAGCCAAGGCCGAGCAGTTTCGCGGTCTTGTCGAAGGCTTCGCCGATCGCATCATCGACCGTGCCGCCAAGCCGCACATAGTCGCCGACGCCGAGCACGCCGAGGATTTGGGTGTGGCCGCCGGACGCAAGGAACAGGCAGTAAGGGAACGGCGTCGCGTCAGTGAGCCGCGCCGTCAGCGCATGCGCTTCCAGATGGTTGACCGCGATCAGCGGCTTGTTGTTGACCAGCGCGATCGCCTTCGCCGTCGTCAGGCCGACAATGACGCCGCCGATCAAGCCCGGTCCTGCCGCCGCGGCGACACCGTCAAGCGCGCTAAAGGAGACCTGTGCTTCGGCCATCGCTCTGGCGATGATCGAATCCAGGGCCTCGACATGGGCGCGTGCGGCAATTTCCGGCACCACGCCGCCGAATGCGGCGTGTTCTGTGATCTGCGAGAGCACAACATTGGAGAGAATTCGGCTCCGCCCGTCTTCGGTCCGCTCCACCAAAGCGGCTGCTGTTTCGTCGCAGGTGGTTTCGATGCCGAGAATGATCATCGGTGTTATGACATGCCCTCACTTCGCAGCTGAACGCGGCCTAGCACCTGAAGGTCCGATGACACAATCCGCCAGCCAGCAATCCGCCTTGCGCATCGGCACGCGCGGCTCGCCGCTGGCGCTGGTGCAGGCGCGCGAGGTGAAGAGCCGGCTCGCCGCCGCGGCGGGACTGGAAGTGGAGGTGATCGCGATCGAAATCATCCGCACCACTGGCGATATCGTCCAGCATCGGCCATTGGCCGACGCCGGCGGCAAAGGGCTTTTCGCCAAGGAAATCGAGGAAGCGCTGCTGGCTGGCAAAATCGACCTCGCGGTGCATTCGGCCAAGGATTTGCCGACAGAATTGCCCGCGGGGCTCACGCTCGCCGGCTTTTTGCCGCGCGAGGACCCGCGCGACGCCTTTATCAGCCGTAAGGCCAAGACCTTCAGCGAGCTGTCGGCCGGTGCAGTGGTTGGGACTGCCTCGCCCAGGCGGCAGGCTTTCGTGAGGCGTCTTCGACCGGATGTCGGCATCGCACTGTTGCGCGGCAATGTGGAAACCCGACTGCGCAAGCTCGAGGCTGGCGAAGTCGACGCGACGTTGCTCGCGGTCGCCGGTCTCAAGCGGCTTGGACTCCTTTCGGCGGTCACCGCGATCCTCGATCCCGACGAGTTCCTGCCAGCAGTCGGACAAGGCGCGATTGCCATCGAGACGCGCGCCGATGATGCGCGGACGCGTGGGCTCGTCGCCATGATCGACGATGCCGAAACGGCAACGGCTCTCGCTGCCGAGCGCGCCTTCCTCGCGGCGCTCGACGGTTCGTGCCGCACGCCCATCGGCGGTCATGCGAGACTGCGCGGAGGAATGCTCCATTTCCGCGGTATGATCGTTAAACCGGACGGCAGTGAGGCGTTTGAGGTGGTGCGCGAGGGCCGTCGCGAAGACGCGGTCAAGCTTGGCGCCGATGCCGGCCGCGAATTGCGCGAGCGCGCCGGTGCGGACTTCTTTGTCGAGACGTGAACGTGCGCCTGCTTGTAACGCGGCCTCTACCCGACGCCGAACGCACCGCTGCGGCGCTGCGGACAAATGGCCACGCCGTCACGATCGCTCCGCTCTTGCACGTCGAGACTTTGGCAGATGCGGAGCTTGGCGCGGGGCCGTGGGCGGCGATCCTCGTCACCAGTGCCAACACAGCGCGCGCGATCGCTGGGCACAAACGCGTCGCCGAGCTTCGAACGTTGCCGGTTCTGGCCGTCGGCGAGCGCAGTGCCGCCGCGATGCGTTCCGCCGGTTTCACCCATGTCAGCTCTGCCGAAGGTGCCGCAAGCGATCTCACGAGATCGGCCGCCGAGCGGCTGAAGCACGGTGAACCGCTCCTTTATCTTGCTGGGGCAGACCGCTCCGCGGATATTGCCGCCGACCTTGCCGCGCAAAATTTTCTTGTCCGTACCGTAGTGGTCTATCGCGCCGTCCAGGCGGATGTGCTGCCGGTGGCGGCGGCTGAAGTTTTGAAAGGCGGTATCGGCGGCGTGCTGCATTTCTCGCGCCGTAGCGCGGAGGCCTACGTGAATGTCACGCGTAGCGCTGGTTTGTCTGAACCTGCTATCAAAAAGCCGGTTCACTTTTGTTTGTCTGCTCAGGTCGCGGAGCCGCTTGCGAAAGCTGGCGCCGGTGATATTCGGATCGCGCGAGAGCCAACCGAGCCTGCGCTGCTTGCGCTCATCCCTGCAATTTCAGGCGATTGATTTTCCTCGCCAAAGGAGATGGCGGCGACGTGTTGCCGCCATCTCTGCAGCGTACTATGCCGTGGCGAGCGATGGGCCAACGGGTCGAATCGGTAGGCTTTGCCTTGGAGAAAGTATGACGAGCGAGCCCGACAGCACCCCGCGCCGAAGGCCGCCGACCATTGATCTGACGGCGAAAGAAGTTGAAACCGCGCCGGGAGCCTCCGCGCAGGATTCTGCCGCCCCGGAGTTGGCGAAGGCGGGCGCAACGCGCGCCACCCGAAACCCTGGCGGCGCCATCCCCTACGTAATCGGCGCCGTCGTCGGCGCTCTCGTGGTGGCAGCGATGGTTGTCGGCATTTGGATTGGCGGGTTCGTTCCGGTGCGCGAGGCTCCGCGAGAGGCCGCGGTTACCGGCGCGCCCGCAGCAAACGCGGCAGGCAGCACGGACGAGATTTCCTCTCGACTTGAGAAGATCCAGAACGCGTTGAGGACGCCGCGTACTGACGAGACGTTGGTCGGTCGCATCGCGGCGGCGGAAGCCCAAACCAAAGCGCTCAGCGATCAGCTCTCTGCGCTCGCGCGGCGCGTCGATGATGTTGCAGCAACTTCACAGACCGCTTTGGCGGAAGCCAAAGCTGCTGCGTCTGCCGCCGACGCAGCGAAGACTGCCGCTCAAGCGGCTACGCAAGACGCCGACCTTGACGCGCTTGCCCAACGCGTTGCGGCGCTGGAAAACGCGATCAAATCGCTCGGCTCGGAACTGACGCAACGGACGTCCAGAGCCGACGACCGCGCCGCGCGCGTCACCGTCGCCGCCGAGGCGTTGCGTGCGACCGTCGAACGCGGGGCGCCGTATCAAGCGGAATTGTCCGCCGTGAAATCACTCGGTGTCGAGGACACGACTCTGGCGCCGCTCACGCCATTCGCGGCTGATGGGGTGCCAAGCGCCGCAGCACTCGCCCGCGAATTCGCAACGCTGATGCCGGCGCTTTCGCAAGCGCCGACGACACCGACACGAGACACCTCGTACCTGGGAAGGCTGGAGGCCTATGCGCAGAATTTCGTTCGCATCACACCGGCCGATGCCCCGCCGAGCGATGACGCGTCTGCTGTCGTCGCCCGCATCAACGATGACGTAACGCGCGGCGATTTTGCCAATGCGCTTGCCGCCATCGCTTCGTTGCCGGGGCGGGCGCGATCGGCGGCGCAAAGCTGGGTCAAGAAAGTCGAAGCGCGTGAAGCGGCGCTTGCGGCGAGCCGGCGCATTGCCGGCGATGCGCTTGCCGCCCTCGGCAGGCCGGTGTCGCAATGATCCGCGTCGTCTTTTTTCTGCTCGTGGTCGGTGCGCTCGCCCTCGGCGCGGCCTGGCTCGCCGATCGTCCCGGCGACGTGGTGGTCACCTGGCAGGGCGTGCGCATGGAAACCACGGTCATAAGGATGGTCGCGGTGATCCTGGTCGCGATGGCCGTGCTTGCGTTTATTTGGACCGTCATTCGTGCGATTTTCAGCTCGCCCTTTATCTTTCGCCGGCATCTTTACCGTCGCCGCGGCGAGCGCGCCTACGAGGCGATTTCACGCGGCTTGATTGCCGTCGGCTCAGGCGACTTGGTCGCCGCACGCAAACACGCTGCGGACGCTCAGCGCATCGCGCCTGTTGAACCGTTGGCGCTGTTCCTCAGTGCTCAGTCGGCGCAACTTGCCGGCGATCGCGAAGCGGCCGACGCGGCCTTTCGTGCCATGGCAAGCCGCGCCGAGACCAAGGCGCTCGGCTTGCATGGACTTTTCGTCGAGGCCCGCCGCCGCAACGATCTCGTCAGCGCACATGCGTTTGCCGAAGAAGCGGCGCGGACCAATCCGTCGCTTGGTTGGGCCGGCAAAGCGGTGCTCGAATTCCGTTGCGCGACCGGCGATTGGGCCGGTGCGCTGGCCCTTCTGGAAGGCAGCAAGCGCGCGCTCGACAAGGAAAGCTATCGCCGCCAACGCGCGGTGATGTTGACGGCGCGCGCGCTGGCCGCCGAAGAAGCTGACCGCGACAGCGCAAAGGCTTTTGCGCTCGAAGCGGCAAAGCTCGCGCCGACTTTCGTGCCCGCCGCGGCGCTGGCCGGCCGCATGCTCGCCGAGGCCGGCGAACTGCGCAAGGCAACGCGAGTGCTGGAGAAAGCCTGGCGAGCCAATCCGCATCCCGATCTCGCCCAGGTGTTTTCCGATCTGCGGTTCGGCGATGCGGCGCGCGACCGCCTCAAGCGCATCGAAGGGCTGGTGAAAAAAATACCCGGCCACGTCGAGGGCGCGCTGGCGATGGCGCGCGCCGCAATCGATGCGCAGGAGTTTGGCAAAGCGCGCGCCGCGCTCGCCTCCTATCTCGCGGCGCCGACCAAGCGCGTAGCGCTGCTGATGGCTGAATTGGAGCGTGCCGAACGCAACGATGAGGGACGGGCCCGCGAATGGATCGCGCGTGCCCTGCATGCGGCGCCCGATCCGGCATGGACCGCCGAAGGTCACGTCTCCGATCGCTGGCTGCCGGCGTCGCCGAGCGGCCGCCTCGATGCGTTCGAGTGGCGCGTCCCGCTCACCGGTATTGCAAGCAGCACCCCCATGATTGAGCCGGAAGCATCCACCGCCACAGCGGCGACAGTTGAAGGCGTCAACGAGCCAAAGACCGATAGCATCCCGATCCTCGCGGAGAAGGCGGAAGCCGCGCCTGCCACGCCGGAGCCGGAAGCTCCAACACCCGCTCGCCGACGTGCCGGCTCAACACAGCCAAAGCCGGAAGCGGTGATACCGCTGGTGCACGCGCCCGACGATCCGGGTCCCGACGCAGATGTAGTCGAAGATATCGAACCGCCGCGGGAGCCGAACAACGGCGGTTGGCGGAAGATGTTCGAGTAAGCGCTGCCGCCGGCTAAGCGAGGCACTCCAGTTGCGCCGCTCCGCTTCTGGCGATGACTCGAGGTGTTGCAAATTCTCGACAGCACATGCATTATAGCGCATGAAGTATAATGCATCGGCACATTGATCCGTGGCCAAGTCACCGTCGAGAACCAAGCTGACCCAAGCGGTCGGTCCCGTTCCGCCGAGCGGGCTCGCACAAACGGCCGCTTTCCTCGCCGCTATCGGCCGCGAGGTGCGAAAGAACCGCGCCAAGCGCGGCATGACCCGCCGCCAACTCGCCCAAGCCTCTGAAACCTCGGAGCGGTATTTGGCGCAAATCGAAAGTGGCGCCGGCAATCCCTCGGTCAGCGTGTTGCGGGCGATCGCGCAAGCGCTCGATCTTCCCGCTTCGGCGCTGCTGCCGGAAAGCGGGACCCGCACCGCGGAGCTAAGCCCTCTGGTCGATCTTCTGGCGCAGGTGCCGGAACAGGAACTGCCGGGGTTGGCTCAGGAGCTTGCCGCGCGCGTTGCGCGCGCGGGCGGCACCGATCGCGGCGAGCGCATCGCGCTTGTCGGTTTGCGTGGAGCCGGAAAATCAACGCTTGGCCGAATGCTTGCCCAGCATCTCGATTGGCCGTTCATCGAACTCGACCGCCGTGTCGCCGAGGAGTACGGCGCCAGCGTCCCCGATTTGATTGAGATGGCTGGCATGGCAACCTTCCGCCGCCACGAGCGCGATGCGCTCGATCGCGTTGTCGCCGGGCACGAGTCTGCGATCATCACCACGGCGGGCGGCATCGTTTCTAATCCCGAGACGTACGCGCTTCTGCTCCGCCGCACGCACACGGTGTGGATCAAAGCGCGTCCCGACGAGCATATGAGCCGCGTCATGGCGCAGGGCGATTTTCGCCCGATGGCGCAGAATCGTGCGGCCATGGCCGACTTGGTGGCGATCGTGGAAGCGCGGCGCGCCGATTATGCGCGCGCCGAAGCCGAACTCGACACCTCGAGCGACGCGGTTGAGCAGAGCTTCGCCAAGCTCCTTCGTATCGTAAAGCCATTCATGCGCGAGCAGCGGCCGTGACGCTCGCCGCCACTCTTCCGGATGCAGGCTTTCTCGAGCTCCCGCCGACGCGGCTTGAATATCGCATGATCGGGCCGCGCCCGGATGCGGCGCCGACCATCGTCATGCTGCATGAGGGACTCGGCTGCGTCGGACTGTGGCGCGCATTCCCGGAGCAGCTTGCGGCAGCAACAGGCGCTGGCGTTTTCCTTTATTCACGCGCCGGCTACGGCCAATCCAGCCCGGCGAGCCAGCCGCGCTCGGTCAACTTCATGGACGACGAAGCCCTCGATGTCCTGCCGCGGGTGCTTGAGGCGATCGGCTTCCAGCGCGGCATTTTGTTCGGCCACAGCGATGGCGCCTCGATCGCCACCATCTACGCTGGCGGCATCCAAGATCATCGGGTGCGCGGCCTCGTGCTCATGGCCCCGCATTTCTTCACCGAGCCGACGGGTCTCGCCGCGATCCGCCGCACCCGCGACGAATTCGCCGCAGGTGTTTTGCGCGAAAAACTCACGCGCTGGCATGCCGACGTCGATGGCGCGTTCCGCTCCTGGGTTGGACCTTGGCTCGATCCGGACTTTGAGAAGTGGGACATCACCGAAGCGCTCGGTTACATCCGCGTTCCGATCCTGGTCGTGCAGGGCGCTGACGACGAGTACGGCACGCTCCGACAGGTCGAGGCAGTCCGGGAAGAGTGCTACTGCCCGGTAGAAACGGTCGTGTTGCCGGATGCCCGTCATTCGCCGCACCGCGATGCGCCCGAGGCGACACTCGAAGCGACCGCGGACTTTATCAATCGGTTGCTGCGCGACCACCACGAAAGCGATCGGCCGGCCAATTCAGGGGTTGCAGCTTGATGCATTATAGTGCATATAAACGCCGGAAACGTTCATGCACTATAATACAGCCGAGAGTGCTCAGTGATGGGCGACGCGCCGCATGCAACCGAGCGTCCGCTGGCCAACGGCGGGACGCGGATTGATTTTCAGACCGAGCCGTCGCGGTACCGGCACTGGAAGCTCAACGTTGACGGCGATGTCGCCACGCTCCTCCTCGACGTCGACGAGAAGGGCGCGCTGTTCGAGGGCTACGAACTCAAGCTTAACTCCTACGATCTCGGCGTCGATATCGAGCTTGCCGATGCGATCGAACGGCTGCGCTTCGAGCACCCGGAAGTGCGTGTTGTGGTGTTGCGGTCAGGCAAGCCACGGGTGTTCTGCGCCGGCGCCAACATCCGCATGCTCGCCGGCGCGAGCCACGCCCACAAAGTCAACTTCTGCAAATTCACCAACGAGACGCGCAACGGCATCGAAGATCTGAGCGAGAACTCAGGCCTGCAGACCATTTGCGCGATCAATGGCGCGGCGGCCGGCGGCGGCTACGAGCTCGCACTGGCAGCCGACTACATCATGCTGGTCGATGACGGCTCTTCTGCTGTCTCCCTGCCTGAACTGCCACTGCTTGCGGTGCTGCCGGGCACCGGCGGCCTGACGCGTGTCTCCGACAAGCGAAAAGTACGGCGCGATCACGCCGACTTTTTTTGCACCACCGAGGAGGGTGTGAAGGGAAAACGCGCACTTGATTGGCGGCTGGTCGATGAAGTCGCGCCGGGCTCCCAATTCGAACAAGCGGTTGCGACGCGCGCGCGCGAATTCGCTGCGCGATCCCGCCGCGGCAACGGCGCACAGGGCATCAAATTTGCGCCGCTCGACCGCACCTTCACGCCGGACGGCGTCGGCTATGGCACGGTTTCCGTAGACTTCGACCGCCGTGGTCGAATTGCCACGGTTACATTGCGCGGGCCTGATGCGCCGCCGCCCGCATCCGCCGAGGCCATGGTGGCGCTCGGTACGGAATTCTGGCCGCTCCAGCTCGCGCGCGAACTCGACGACGCGATCCTGCATATTCGCCTCAACGAGTTCGATGTCGCGGCCATCGTCTTCAAGTCGTCGGGCGATCCCGCCGAGGTGGTGGCCTACGAACATTTCCTCGACGCCAACAAAGACCATTGGCTAGTGCGTGAGATTCGTCACTTCTGGAAGCGTGTGCTTAAGCGCGTCGATCTCACGTCCCGCTCACTGGTGACGCTGATCGAGCCCGGCTCGTGCTTTGCCGGCACGCTCGCCGAGCTGCCGTTTGCCAGCGACCGCTCGTACATGCTCCTCGGCCGGCGCGAAGGCGACAACAAACCGCCGGCGGCGATCGCACTGACTGCGGCCAATTTCGGCGCTTATCCGATGTCGAATGGGCTGACGCGGTTGGCCAGCCGGTTTCTTGCCAATCCGGCCGATGTTGAAGCCGCAAAATCCGAGATTGAAAAGATGCTCGATGGCGAGACCGCGCAGCGGCTCGGTCTCATCACTTTCGCCCTCGACGATATCGACTGGGACGATGAAGTGCGCGTCTTCCTCGAAGAGCGCGCGAGCTTTTCGCCTGACAGCCTGACGGGCCTCGAAGCCAATCTGCGCTTCGCCGGACCCGAGACCATGGAATCGAAAATCTTCGCCCGGCTGACCGCATGGCAGAACTGGATTTTCCAGAGACCCAATGCGGTCGGCGAGGAAGGGGCGCTCAAGCGCTACGGCACCGGCCAGCAGCCGGTGTTCGATACCCGCAGAGTTTAGGCCCAAGAGGAGCCCGCCATGAACATCGAGGACGTCGACTACTCGACCAAAATCCCGAACAACGTCAATCTCGCCGAAGACCGCCAGGTGTTGCGCGCGCTCGAAAGCTGGCATCCGGGCTACATCGACTGGTGGCTGGACATGGGGCCGGAAGGTTTTCAGCAGGCGCTGGTCTATCTGCGCACCGCCGTCTCGGTCGATCCAAAGGGTTGGGCGAAGTTCGACTATGTGAAGATGCCGGAATACCGCTGGGGGATTTTGCTTGCGCCGAAGGAAGAGGATCGGAAAATTCCGTTCGGTCATCATTACGGCGAAACCGCCTGGCAGGACGTGCCCGGCGAGTATCGCGCCATGTTGCGCCGTCTCATCGTCATCCAGGGCGACACCGAACCGGCGTCGGTCGAGCAGCAGCGCTATCTCGGCAAGACCGCGCCGTCGCTTTACGATCTGCGCAACGTCTTTCAGGTCAACGTCGAGGAAGGCCGCCATCTCTGGGCGATGGTCTACATTCTGCAAAAGTATTTTGGCCGCGACGGCCGCGAGGAAGCAGCTGAGCTCCTGCAGCGCCGCTCCGGCAGCGCCGACAAACCCCGCATGCTCGGCGCCTTCAACGAGGCGACGCCCGACTGGCTCTCGTTCTTCATGTTCACGTTCTTCACCGATCGTGATGGCAAGATGCAGCTCGAAAGCCTGGCGCAGTCAGGCTTCGATCCACTGTCGCGCACCTGCCGTTTCATGCTGACGGAAGAGGCGCACCACATGTTCGTCGGCGAGACCGGCGTCGGCCGCACCGTGCAACGGACGTGCGAGGCGATGCTGGCGGCGGGCATCGAGGACCCAAACGACATCGACAAGGTGCGGGCGCTCGGCGTCATCGATCTGCCAACCATTCAGAAGAAGCTCAATCTGCACTACTCGTTGTCGCTCGACCTGTTCGGCTCGGAGGTTTCAACCAACGCCGCCAATGCCTTCAACGCCAGCCTCAAGGGCCGTTTTCAGGAAACCAAGATCGAGGACGATCACCGGCTCGAGCACGCCACCTATCCGGTGCTCAAGCTGGTCGACGGCGAGATCAAGATGATCGACGAGCCGGCGCTGACAGCCGTCAACATGCGGCTGCGCGACGACTACACCGCTGACTGCCAGCGCGGCCTGGACCGCTGGAACAAAATCATCGCCAAGACCGGCGTCAACTTCAAACTCGAACTGCCACACGTTGGCTTCCACCGCCAGATCGGCGAGTTCAATGACGTAAAAATATCGCCAGCCGGCGTGATCATCGATGCTGCGACTTGGAACCAGAATCTCGACAAGTGGCTTCCTTCGGGCGGTGACGGCGATTACATCGTCAGCCTGATGAGGTCGGTTTCCGAGCCGGGCCAATTCGCCAACTGGATTTCGCCGCCGCGGCTCGGCATCGACAACAAGCCGGGCGATTTCGAATACGTGAAAATCGCAGCGTGATTGTCATTCCTGGACGCGCTCAGACGCGCGACCAGGATCAGTCAAGGTGACCTCGGAGGCGACGTTATTCGCCTCGCTTCCGGGTGGCTTCGAACAGGAACCAGGTGCGTCGCTCGGCCTCGTCGATCCAGACCTCGATCAAACTTGCGGTTGCGACATCGCGGTGCTCGTCGCAAAGGTCATGCGTCTCGCGCAGGTTTGCCACCAGCTGCTTGTTGTCGTCGCGCAGCTCGGCCAGCATGTCGAGCGGCGTCACGAAATCCGCGTTATTATCCTGAATACGCTGCAGACGTCCGATGTGCCCGATTGAGCGCAACGTAGTTCCGCCGATCTTGCGCACGCGCTCGGCGATGGCGTCGGTGGTCGCGAAAATCTGGTCGCCGTGCTCGTCCAGCATCAGATGGTAGTCGCGGAAATGCGGTCCCGAAACGTGCCAATGAAAATTCTTGGTTTTCAGGTACAGGCTAAACATGTCCGCAAGCAGCATGTTGAGCGCGCCGGCGAGGTCGCGGACGGCGTTTGATTTCAGGTCGGTAGGCGTTGCGAGTGCAGCCGTCTGTAATGACTTGGCATCTTGAGCTTTCATTTCAGTCTCCTTGATGATCGGGTGCGGGATGCGGAATCGCCGTGACCGCGGCGATCGTGGCTCCTGTGCTCAAGCGGCGGGTCTCGACTTGTACAATCTTTGCATGACGTGATTATTCCGCCTGAGCGCAATCAGTTAGATTGAATAAAATTGACCAGCCGTTGCCACTATCCTGTAACCAGCGGTCCTTCGTGCAGCCTCCCGAGATCGAACCGGTCCACCTCGCGCAGCAGTTCCACGAAGGCATGCGCACCGTGGTTGAATGCCGCTTCGCCTTTGCCTGCGCTTGCCAGCGTTGCGTCGCCGATCGCGCCGGTCGCGTTGATGTCCTGTGTCATCCAGGCAAAGCCGGCAGGGCGATAAGCGCCGAGCCACTTGAATTCGCGGGCCATCGGGACGGTTGCAGGAATCGCGTTCGGTGCCTTATCCAAGCGTACTGTATCCGGTACAGCGGCGAGCATCAGCGAAGTTTCGATATCGCCGCCGTGAATGCCGTGCTTTTTCTCCTCAGCCGAGAATGTGGCCTCCGGATAGCCGAAGCGATGCCACCCGACAGTCACAGCGAGCATTCCGAGCCTCGCGCGCAGGTCGCGGGCCACCAACTCCATGGCAGCGGTATTGCCGCCATGGCTGGTGACGAGAACGAGCTTGCGCAACCCGCAACGCGCCAGACTCTCGCCGAGTTCCGTCCAGATCGCGATCGCGGTCGCCGCCGACAACGTCAGCGTTCCGGGGTACGCCAGATGTTCAACGGAAACACCGATGCTCTGCACCGGAAGAAACGTCACTGGGAGCTCATCGGGCAGAATTTTGCGGACCCGCGCCACATAGGCTTTGGCGATAAAGCTGTCGACGCCGAGCGGTAAATGCGGCCCATGCTGCTCCACCGCGGCAAGCGGCATCACTGCGATCCAGCGCGCTGTTGTTGCGCCGGCACCGGCTATCTCCTGCCAGGTCATTTCCGTCCAGTCGCGTCTGGGCAAATTCATCGGTGTTGTAGTTTCCCGATCATCTTGGCTGTGAGAGCACGATGTTATCCGAAAACCGGTGGCCACTTTTTCCGTATCATGCGGTATTGTCGCTGGGCCGGCTGAAAGGAGCAACCTATGCGGTTCGCCACGAGGTCCCGTATTGTTCTCGCTTCGGTTGGCTTATGGGCCGCCGCGCTAATCGGCCCGGTGGATGCGCAGGCGCTCGACAAGGTTACTTTCGGCACCAACTGGGTAGCCGAGGGCGAGCATGGCGGCTTTTACCAAGCGCTCGCCGACGGCACCTACCGGAAATACGGCCTCGACGTGACCATCATCCCGGGTGGGCCGAACGCCAACAATCGTATGCTGCTCGTGGTCGGTAAGATCGACTTCTTCATGAGCGCGAACACGCTGCAAGGCTTTGACGCCGTGGAGCGGGGCGTGCCGACGATCGAGGTCGCCGCCATGTTTCAGAAGGACCCGCAGGTCCTGCTTGCGCACCCCGATCGGGGTATCAATAAGTTCAGCGATCTGAAAAATCTGACGCTGTTTGTTTCCAGCGAGGGCGTGGCGAGCTATTTCCAATGGCTTAAAGCCGATTTTGGCTTCAAGGACGATAAGGTAAAACCGTACACGTTCAATCCGCAGCCCTTTCTCGTCGACAAGGCGAGCGCGATGCAAGGTTATGTGACCTCCGAGCCGTTCGCGGTCGAGAAGGAAGGAAAGTTCAAACCGAGAATCTTCCTGCTCGCCGATGAAGGGTTTTCCGCCTATTCGACTTTGATCGAGACACGCCGGGAGCTGGTCGAGAAGAAACCCGAGCTGGTCCAACGTTTCGTCGATGCGTCGATCATCGGCTGGTACAATTATCTTTACGGCAACAACGCGCCCGGCAATGCGCTAATCAAGGCGCAGAATCCGGAGATGACGGATGAGCTCCTGGCCTATTCGCTCGCCAAGATGAAGGAATATGGCATCGTTGATTCCGGCGATGCCAGAACGCTCGGTATTGGCGCCATGACGGATGCGCGTATGAAGGATTTTTTTGACAAGATGGTGCGCGCCGGCGTCGTCAAAGCTGGCCTCGATTATCGGAAATCCTATACGCTGCAATTCGTGAACAAGAAGGTCGGGCTCGACCTGCGGCCGAAGTAATAACGATCCTGATGCCGCTTGCGATCGAAACGCGTCCCGCGCCGCTCGTTGCGCTGCACGACATCGGCAAGGATTTTCCGAACGGCACGCGTGCGCTCGCCGGGCTCAATCTCGAAGTCCGACCGGGTGAATTTGTCTCGCTGCTTGGCCCATCGGGCTGCGGGAAGTCGACGGCGCTGCGCATCATTGCGGGCTTAAGCGACCCCACTGACGGCGTCATCGAATGGTCGCACGCGGACACCGCGGCCGGCGGCGGCAGCATGATCGGCTTTGTTTTTCAGGAGCCGACGCTGATGCCCTGGGCCACCGTGTTCGACAACGTACTGCTGCCGCTTAAGCTGAAAGGCGCGACTGGAGACAAGGCAACTGAACGTGTCGAGGCGGTGCTCGATCGCGTTGGTTTACCGGCGTTTGCGGCCTCTTATCCGCGCGAATTGTCTGGCGGCATGCGGATGCGGGTTTCGATCGCGCGGGCACTGGTAACCGAGCCGCAGCTTTTGCTGATGGACGAGCCGTTTGCAGCGCTCGACGAGATCACACGATTTTCGCTCAACGACGACCTGTTGAAAATGTGGCAGGCCTTGCGCACCACCATTATCTTCGTCACCCACTCGGTGTTCGAGTTGGTCTATTTGTCGAGCCGCATCGCAGTGATGGCGCCACGCCCCGGCCGGATATTCACCGAGCTTGCGATCGAAGCGCCGTATCCTCGCGACCGGAATTTTCGGACGTCGGCGGAATATGTCGCCTTCTGTCGCCGCACCTCTGAGGCGCTGATCGAAGCCACGGCCGCCGGAGGCGCGCGATGAAGCAGCGCTCTACCGGCACGCGCCGCGGGAGCCGCGACCAACGGGAGCGGACATTGCGAATAGCCTTGCCGATCATCGTGCTGGCGATCGGCCTTACCGGCTGGGAATTGGCGGTGCGGATCGGCGGCATTCCACCTTATGTGCTGCCGTCGCCCGGCCTCATTTTACAGACGCTCATCTCCGACTGGGGGCTGCTGTCGCAATCGCTGCTGGTCACGCTGACAACGACAGTTGAAGGTTTTCTGCTCGCGGCTGCCGGCGGCGTCGGCCTTGCGGTGCTGTTCAACCAATCGCGGCTGGTCGAATATTCGCTCTATCCCTATGCAGTGATCCTGCAAGTGACACCGATTGTGGCCGTCGCCCCGCTCCTGTTGGTCTATCTTCCCCAGTATGCGGCGGTACTGGTGTGCGCCTGGATCGTCGCGTTCTTTCCGGTGCTGGCAAATACGACGCTTGGCCTGAATTCGGTCGATCGCAATCTCGCCGATCTGTTTTCGCTCTACGGCGCGTCGCGCGGGCAGGTGTTGCGGTATCTCAAGCTGCCGTCGGCGCTGCCTTATGTTCTGGGGGGCTTACGCATCGCCGGCGGGTTGTCGTTGATCGGGGCCGTCGTCGCGGAAATCGCCGCGGGCTCGGCAGGTGCCGGCTCAGGCCTGGCTTACCGGATCGTTGAATTGGGCTACCGGCTTAACATCCCGCGGATGTTTGCGGCGCTGTTTTTGCTCTCGCTCGCCGGCATCGTGATCTTTTATTTGTTGTCGCTCGTCAGCCACCTGGCGCTGCGCCGCTGGCACGAAAGTGCGCTCGCAGCGGAACGCTGAAGCTTCACGACGCGACGGTGTGAACCAGCCGCTGATCGGCAGTCATGTGGAGACCGCACTCTTTCTTGTCGTCTTCTTCCCACCACCATCGTCCGGCCCGCTCGGACTCGCCGGGCCCAACGGCTCGCGTGCACGGCGCGCAACCGATTGAGACAAACCCCTTGGCGTGCAGCGGATTGATCGGAATTTTGTTGGCAAGTGCGAACGCGTGGACCTGTTCGCGGGTCCAATCGAACAACGGGCTGAGCTTCAGCAGCTTGCGCTCATCAACGCCGACAAGGCCGGTGCTTCCCCGGTGGGTCGATTGGTCGGCCCGTAATCCGACGATCCAGCCGGCGGCGCCGGCCAGCGCGCGATCAAGCGGCTCAACTTTACGGGCGTGGCAACAGGCGAGACGGGCGTCGCGCGAATTGTAAAAGCCGTTTACCCCGTCTTTCTTCACCAGGGCTTCGAGATTGGCGTGTTGGGGGTAGATCGCCTCAATGCGCCGTCCGTAGCGCTGCTCGGTTTCCGCCCATAGCGCATAAGTTTCGGGAAACAGCCTGCCGGTGTCGAGCGTCGCAATGTGCACGTCGATGTCGTGTTCGGCGATCAGATGGAGAATGACCTGACCTTCCATGCCGAAACTCGTCGTGAGTACCACTCTCCCACTGACTTCTTTCCGAAAGCGCGCGAGACGTTCCCATGGCGTCAAGTCGACGAGTGCGCTGTTCAGTCGCGAAGCCTGCTCCGGCAAAGCAGCAGATCGCGAATGACCCAATATGGCGTGGCCGTTCGCGAGAGGCCGAGAGTTTTTCAGCACTATACTGTCGGCCGCCGCCGGTAGAAGGTCATGGTCGTCGGCTGAAAGAACGAGCGACGCTTTTCTTGCTAAAATTCCCATCGTTTCTTCCAACTTTCACTGAGGCCAAAGAAAGAATTTTCTTCTCTTTTTCCGACCTGAAGCCTTTGTATATGGAAGATAATTTCTGTCAAACAAGATTTGCGGGACGATCACTTTCGCGCGTTCGAAAGCCGATTTCCGTGGCGAGATGCCGCTGCGCACTTGCCCGATCCTGGTGCGGCGAGGCTTGACCCATAGCTCGCATTCGGGGAACAAGGCCACGCCGCGGCGCCCTCGGACGAGGCGCGGCCGGGATTAAAGCAGCGTCCGCAGGAGTTCGAAGAAATGCCGCAGAATGCCTTGCGTCTTCCCGGGCGCCATTTTTTGCAGATTCCCGGGCCGACGCCGTTGCCGGACCGCGTCATGCGCGCAATGGATATGCCGCTGATCGATCAGCGCGGGCCGCAATTCGCCAAGCTCGCCAAGCGCGTGTTTGAAGGCATCAAGACGATTTTCAAGACCACGCAGCCGGTGATCATCTACACCGCAACGGGCACCGGCGCGTGGGAGGCGGCGCTCGTCAACACGCTATCGCCGGGTGATCGCGTGCTGATGGTCGAGACCGGCCAGTTCGCCGCGTTGTGGAAAGTTATGGCGGAGCGGTTGGGGCTCAAGCCCGAATTCATCAAGACCGACTGGCGAGTTGGCGCTGATCCGAAAGTCATCGAAGACCATCTGCGCAACGACAAGGCGCACGAGATCAAAGCGGTTTGCGTGCTGCACAACGAGACCGCGACCGGCTGCTTGTCGCCGATCGACCAGATCCGCAAAGCCATCGATGCAGCCGGCCATCCGGCGCTGTTTTTGGTCGACACGATCTCGTCGCTCGCCTCGACCGACTACCGGCACGACGAGTGGGGCGTCGATGTCACCATCGGCGGTGCGCAGAAGGGCCTGATGATGCCGCCCGGGATGTCGTTCAATGCGGTGAGCGAGAAAGCCTTGCGCGCATCGAAGACGGCGAAGCTGCCGCGGTCGTTCTTTCAATGGGACGACATGCTGACAATGGCCAAGCAGGGCTTCTTTCCCTACACGCCGGCGACGCAGATGCTGTACGGCCTCGATACCGCAATTGAAATGCTTCACGAGGAAGGCCTCGACAACGTCTTTGCGCGGCACGACCGATTGGGCGAAGCGACACGCCGCGCTGTGCGTGCGTGGGGACTGGAAGTGCTTTGCCGCGATCCGAAATACTATTCGCCGACAGTCACCGCGGTTCTGCTGCCTGACGGCTACGACGCCGATCAATTCCGCGATGTCGCGCTCAACACGTTCAACATTGCCTACGGCGCGAGCTTCGGCCCGTTCGCCAAGAAATATTTCCGCATCGGCCACATGGGCGATATCAACGATGCGACGCTGATCGGCGCGTTGGCCGCCACCGAAATGGCGCTTGCCGTTGCCGGCGTTCCGCACAAGAAGGGCGGCGTTCAGGCGGCGATAGATTATATCGTGTCGGTCCGATCCGGCGCCGCGCGGGTGGCGGCGGAGTAGCAATTACGCCAACGGCACTGCCGCGACCTGGTCCTTAAACGCCTGACGCGCCGATATCGCCGCATACCATCGCTCGAAATTACGCAGCGGCGGCCGCTCAGGCACGAGCTGGCGATAACGATTGGCCATGACCGCGACTGGTACGTCGCCGTAAGAAAAAGCATCGCCGGCGACGAAGGCGGCTTTAGCCAGATGTTCGTCGAGAATGGTCATTGCCGCCGTGGTCTTCTTTTTTGAGTCTTCGATCGCCGCATAATCGCGCTTTTCCGGCGGCGTGCGGATCAGGCCGACGAAGCCCGGCGTGATGGCTGGGGCAAGGACGCTGAGTTGCCAATCCATCCAGGCGCCGGCCCGCGCCCGCGCATGGAGGTCGGCTGGTTCGAGAACCGTGGCGCGATGCCTGGCGGCGAGATAGCGAACGATCGAGTTTGATTCCCAGAGCAGAAAGCCGTCTTCTTCTTCGAGCGTCGGCACCAGCCCGTTCGGATTTATGGCGAGATAAGCGGGGTCGCGGTTTTTGCCGAACGGACCTCCGATATCAATGCGTTCGTGCGGCAGTCCGATTTCTTCGATCGCCCACATCACTTTTTGCACGTTGGACGATGTATTGCGGCCCCAGATCTTGATCACTTAGTTTGCTCCCAAGATTTCCATTCTTCGTCATTGCCGGACTTGATCCGGCAATCCATGCAGGGGTGATTTGCGTTCGGCGGATCATCAGGGACCGGCGGGACATAGGCGAGCGAAGCGACGCCGTTCTTCGAACGGCTATGCCCGCGGGTGACGCGTAAAAGAGGACGCACGTCGCGCGCTCACTCGATCCGGCGCGCTTCCTCGGGCAGCATGATCGGGATGCCGTCGCGGATCGGATAAGCGAGCTTAGCCGCGCGCGAGATCAGTTCCTGCTTCTCCGCGTCGTATTCGAGCGGAGTCTTGGTCAGTGGACAAACCAGAATTTCCAAGAGTTTCGGATCAATCGTATCGCCGGGGTGGTCGGATGACATTGGCAAGCTCCCATGCAGGTGACCTACCACAAATCACAATGGCAATCTCATTCCCGCGGCATCGTCACGCTACTGAAGCGTGGTCTCGCCGGTTCCGCCCTTGGCGAGTTCGATCTCGGTCACGGCCACCAGTATCTCGGCGCGGGTTTTGAGGTCGGGCGCTTCCAGCAGGGCTTGCTTCTCCGCGCTGCCATAAGGCGACATCATCGCCAGCGCATTGACCAGCGCTTCGTTGGGAGCGTTCTCGATGCCGTCCCAGTCGGCTTTGAGATTATTGGACTTGAGGAAATCCGCGAGTGCACGCAGCAGCGCCTTGCGGTCGACCTCGTCTTCGCCTTTGCGCGCGGTGAAGTCGGCAATAAAGGGCTGATAAGTCACGCGGCATTGCCGGTAGGGTGTGGCGACGGCAAGCTCCTCTTCGATACGGAAACGGGCGATGCCGGTGAGTTCGAGCAGATAGCGGCCATCGCCGCTTTCCGCGAACTGGGTCATGCGCCCGACGCAGCCGATGCGAAACAGTTGCGGCTTCGACTTGTCCGGGCCCGGATGGGCCGGATCAGGCTGGATCATGCCGATGAGACGGGACCCGGAGCGAAGCGTGTCGTCGATCATCGCCAGGTAACGCGGCTCGAAAATGTTGAGTGGCATTTGTCCGCGCGGGAGCAGCAACGCGCCGGGTAACGGAAATACCGCGATCACGCCGGGGAGATCTTCGGGCCCCTTATAGTTGGCATTAATCGGCATGTTGTACTCCGCACGCGCGCACGTCACCTCCGCCGTGGAGGCGCAACCTTACGCGAACAGGATCGACGAAAGCCGCTTGCGGCCCTCAATCGTGGCTTCGTCGGTCGGACCCCACGCATCGAAGAACTGCACGAGCTGCTTGCGGGCGCCGTCGTCGTTCCATTTGCGATCGCGCTTCACGATGCTCATGAGGTGTTCGAGTGCCTCCATCCGGTTGCCTTTGCCATTGAGCGCGAGCGCGAGATCGAAGCGCGCCTGATGGTCAAGCGGATTGGCGGCGACTTTCTGCTCCAGTTCGGCAACAGGCCCGAGCGTTTTGGCCTGCTCGGCTAATTCGAGTGCGGCCCGGGCGGCGGCGACGGCAGTGTCGTTGCGTTTGGCCTCAGGCACCATCGCCAGCGTCTGTTTTGCCTGCTCGATCGCTCCGGTTTCGACATAGCAGCGCGCCAGTCCGGCAAGCGCTTGGATGTTGGTGTTGTCCTCCGCGAGCAGCTGGGCATAGAGCGTTGCCGCGTTGGTGGCGTCGCCCGCGGCGAGTGCCGCATCCGCAGCATTGAGCAAATCCTTTGCTTCGCCGCCGATGCCGCCCTTGGTCACGCGTTCGAGAAAGGCAATCACCTGGCTTTCCGGCAACGCCCCCATGAAGCCGTCGGCCGGCTGTCCGTTGACGAAGGCGATCACGGCGGGGATGGACTGAATGCCCATCTGGCCGGGAATGGCCGGATGCTCGTCGATGTTCATCTTGGCGAGCTTCACCTTGCCCTTGGCGGAGCGCACCACCTTCTCAAGAATTGGCGTGAGCTGCTTGCAGGGGCCGCACCAGGGCGCCCAGAAATCGACCAGAACCGGCTGCCGCTTCGATTCCTCGATAACGTCCTTGACGAAAGCTTGGGTCGTCGTGTCCTTGACGAACCCGTCCGCGGCGGTGGTTTGGGCTTCCTGCAACATCTCCTTGAAACGCCTTCCCTTTCGGCCCCGGCGGGGCGGCAACTTCCCTGTTCGCCTGATTAAATGGGAATAAGGCGGCCGAATGCAATCGGAAGGTTCATGAGCGGGCGGCCGAAATCGCCTCAACCCGGGGATGGTGACCGGTGGCTTCGAGGAATTTGACCAATCCCTCGCGCGAAATTGTGGTGGTGCCGGTATTCACGAGGGGATGAAAGTTGAGCACATCGTGCGCCATCATGCCGGCATCAAGAATGACCGTGACGCGCCCTCTCTTGTCGTTGATGACGGCAAAGGGCGTGACCGAGCCCGGCTCCACGCCGAGCAGTTCGCGCATCAGATCGGCCGAGCCGAACGAGAAGCGGCCGGAGGCGCCGAGCAGCCGGTGCAGCGATCTCAGCTCGATCGTTGCGTCTTCCGGCGCCACTACCAGAAACAGCGCGCCCTTCTTGTCGCGCAGGAACAGATTCTTGGTGTGACCGCCGACCGCGTTGTCGCGTGCCGCGCGTGCTTCCTCGACCGTAAAAACCGGCGGATGCGTCACCGTCCGGTACGCAATCCCGAGATCATCCAAGTATGCGAATAGTTCGTCAGGCGAGACGGGCGGCATGCCGGCATACGTATAAGCGAAGACTTTGAATTTAAAAGCCGGGCTCGGACTGATCTGCTTCTTGCTTTATCTTGGCGGCACGTCGCTCGCGCTCGGCTCCTGGTGGAGAGTTTTGGTGTTCGCCGGTATGGTTCCGTTTCTCATCTGGCGGCTGCTGGACGAAGAGAAGCTGCTGGCAAGGGACCTGCCAGGATACACCGAATACCAGCGGGGGGTGCGGTCGCGATTGATACCAGGCATTTACTAGTGGCGCACACGGTCGGCGCGTGGTTGCAAAAGAGCGCGCTCTTTGGCATAGCTTTGCGGCGCGGTGCAGCTTGCGCCGTCGTCCTACCCATACGGATGCGGGTGTAGCTCAGGGGTAGAGCACAACCTTGCCAAGGTTGGGGTCGAGGGTTCGAATCCCTTCGCCCGCTCCAAATTTCAATTGTCCGGCCCGGAGACATAGGTAACGGAGCGTCCCTAAGACATGGGTGACAACCTTGTGCCGAACGGGTTGTCGAGGGGTTGCAGGGTTTTCTGCTCCAGGTCGAAATAGCCTAAATCATAGTGCATGAAGCTGGCGAGCCAAATACCGTCGTCGACTTCTTTGATACCGAGTTTTTGACCAGCGAGCACGGTCGAGATGTTGATTTTCTTGCGATGCAGACAGAGGCGCCCGCACGCGGTGACGAGAAGATCACGGTCGTGCAGCGGATAGGTGAGTTCTGGCAGGCCGCTATAGCGTCGCGGTGATGGCGGGTAGAGTTCAGCCGGACACTTCATGCCGAGGGCTTCGTGGGGCCGTTCGACATTGAACTCCGTGACGAAGGCGTCGAAGCGACCCTGCTGCTGCAGGCTGTTGATGCCTGGCGGGCGGGTTGCCTCCTTCTTCAGGGTCAGATGCATGCGTTCATGGCGTCCGTTCTGCTGCGGCTTGCCTGGCTTGATGCGTTCGATGGCGATGCCGAGACGCAGCCACCAGACGGCAAGCTTGGAGAGATTGAACAGGGCATTGGGACTGGCGAACGGAACGCCATTATCGGAGCGGATGGCGAGCGGCAGACCGCGCTCGGCGAACAGCCGCTCGAATGCGGTAAAGGCGGTGTCTTCGCGGGTTGATTCCAGCGCCTCGCACAGCAAGAGGAAGCGCGAAGCGTGGTCGGTAACGGTGAGCGGATAGCAGTAGCGGCCGTTGCCGAGCTTGAACTCGCCCTTGAAGTCGGCGCACCACAGATCGTTGGGCGCGGCACCTTCCGACAGCGGCGTACCGCGCGCCCGATGGCGTGGCCTGCCGCCGCGTTTGACCAGGCCGTGACGGTCGAGAACCGCATGGATAGTGCTCTTGGCCGGCACTCTGACGTCGCCATCGAGGCGTCTGATCAGGAGCTCGCGGAGCTTGCGGGCGCCCCAGTGCGGCTTGTTGCACTTAAGCTCGACAATGAGGCTCTCGATCTGGGTTGGCAGCTGGTTGGCATAGCGCACCGGCCGCCGCGAGCGATCGGTCAGGGCTTCCAGCCCGTGCTCCCTGTAGCGGTCGAAGATTTTGTAGCCGGTTTTACGAGAGATACCGAACTCGCGACAGACATCCGTCATCGCCTCGCCATCCAGAAGCCGCGCGACAAACCGCAAGCGCTCGTCCATCACCGAACACTCCTTCCATGGCATCAACACCTCCCGCCCAAAGGCGAAAAGTGTTACCCATGTGTCCGGTACGGTCTGTCACCTATCTGCCGGGCCGCTCAAATCAGCACAGTTGCGTCTTGCGCTCTTACCGCGGCGGCAGTCGCTCGAAGGTCGGTAAGCCTTCAGGGATTTGATGGAAGGCCTGCTGGTCGATCGTGAAGATTGCCATCTTTGGTTTACCGAAAAGGCTTGGATCGTCGAGTGTGCCGACTTTCAAAATGACCGCGGGCAAAGCCGGCCGCCGCGTGACCAGATGGGTACCGCATTCGGGGCAGAACTCCCGTGTCACGGCGTTCTCGATGTCGCTGCGCGAAAACTGCTTGGGCGTCCCTTTGGTATATTTGAAACCAGCGGGCGGCATGAGCATGAACATATTTGGCGAGCCGCCACTGATGTATTGGCATTCGCGGCAGTGGCATTGTGCTTTGAGCATCGGCTCGCCCTCGGCCACATAGCGCACCTGCCCGCAATAGCACCCGCCTTCGAGTTTCATGGCAAACTCCCGGTCTTGTCACGTCACAACGGCGTCTAGATCGCCGAGATTGTCGCGCGCCGCAAGCAGACGATCAATGCGTTCCGCAAAATATGCGATCCCGGTAAGTGCCAGGGGCGGCGACGCTGGTATAGTCACGCATTTTCTTGTTACGGGAACACCATGGCCGCGCCGAAACCGCCCGCTTTCGAAACCTTGAGCCTGCATGCCGGACAGCACCCCGATCCGGTGACGCGTTCGCGCGCGGTGCCGATCTATCAGACCACTTCCTATGTGTTCGATGATGCGGACCACGCGGCCGGTCTGTTCAACCTGGAGCGCGCCGGCCACATCTACACGCGCATTTCCAATCCGACGACGGCGGTGCTGGAGGAGCGGCTGGCGGCGCTCGAAGACGGCGTCGGCGCGGTATGCACGGCGAGCGGCATGGCGGCGATGCATCTTGCCATCGCGACACTGCTTGGCGCCGGCGATCATATCGTCGCCTCGGCTTCGCTCTATGGCGGCAGCATCAATCTCCTCACCCACACGCTGCCGCGCTTCGGCATCGCCACCACGTTCGTCAAGCCGCGCGATCACGACGGCCTGCGCGCCGCCATCGGGCCAAAGACGCGGCTGGTGATCGCCGAAACCATCGGCAATCCGGGCCTGGAAGTTCTCGATATCCCGGCGGTGGCCGAGATTGCGCACACCGCCGGTATTCCGCTCCTCATCGACAACACGTTTGCGACCCCGTATCTGAGCCGGCCGCTTACGCTCGGCGCCGACATCGTTATGCACTCCATCACCAAATGGATCGGCGGGCACGGCATCGCCATTGGCGGCGCGATCGTCGACGGCGGCCGCTTCGACTGGCAGGCTTCGGACAAATTTCCGACGCTGACAAAGCCGTATGCCGGTTACCACGGCATCGTCTTTGCCGAGGAGTTTGGTCCATCGGCTTTCATCATGCGGGCGCGTGCGGAAGGCTTGCGCGATTTCGGCGCGTGCCTGTCGCCGACGAATGCGTTTCATTTGCTGCAAGGTGTGGAGACGCTGGCGCTGCGCATGGACCGCCACATCGAAAACACGACGGCCGTGCTCGCCTTCCTGCGCAAGCATCCGGCGGTCGACTGGGTGCTGCATCCTTCGCTGGAGACCCACCCGGATTACGCGCTGGCGCAAAAGCTGTTGCCGAAGGGCGCGGGTTCGATCGTCAGTTTTGGCATCAAGGGCGGCCGCACTGCAGGCCGCAAATTCATCGAGGCGGTGCGGCTTTCAAGCCATCTCGCCAATGTCGGCGACGCCAAGACACTGGTGATCCACCCGGCAAGCACCACGCATCAGCAGATGGACGCGGCGGCACTCGCCGCCGCGGGAGTTGGCGAAGAGTTGATCCGCATTTCCGTTGGTCTGGAGGCCGCTGGCGACATTATCGACGATTTCGGTCAGGCGTTGCGCGCCTCGCAGAAGGCGTAAGGCGATGCGGTTGTTTGTTGAGGGAAAGGAAATTTTCGCCGGCACGGGCGGACGCGATTTCGATCCGGCTCTCCCTGCGATTATTTTTCTGCACGGCGCCGGCTTTGATCACACTGCCTGGGCGCTGCTGGCGCGCGCGTTCGCGTATCACGGCTTCGGCGTGCTCGCGCCGGATCTTCCGGGGCATGGCCGTTCGGCCGGCCCGGCGCTTTCATCGATTGGCGCGCTCGCCGACTGGACTGCAGCGCTGATCGATGCCGTAGGCTTTCGCGCGGCGCGACTGGTTGGTCACTCCATGGGATCGCTGGTGGCTCTGGAGACGGCCGCGCGTCATCCCGAAAAAGTCGGTGCGCTTGCTCTTATTTCGACCGCGGCGCCGATGCGGGTATCGGATGATCTCTTGAATGCGGCGAAGGCCAGTGATCACGCTGCCATCGACATGATTTCGCTCTGGGGCGAAGGTTACCGGGCGACGCTCGGCGGTTCGGAAACTCCGGGCCTGTGGATGCTGGGCGGTGCCGAGCGCCTTCTTGAACGCGCCCGCCATGGCGTTCTGTTCGCCGATCTATCCGCCTGCAACGAATATCAGGGTGCGCTCGCTGCCGCAGCGAAGGTGACCACGCCGTCGATCGTGATCCAGGGCAGCCGCGATCTGATGACGCCGGCCAAGGGTGGCGAAGCTATTGCCGCGGCCATTCCTGGCTGCCGCATGACGATGCTGGAAGGCGCGGGTCACATGCTGATGAGCGAACGGCCCGACGAAGTGCTCGCGGCGCTGCGCAGCTGATCAGAAAAACGCCATGGTGCGGATTTCGATGCTTTCGCGCATCGGCGCGTCCGGCGGCGTGTTCGGATCCTCGAACGCGGAGTGACCGACGAAGCGCGCGCGCCCGTCGGTGTCCGAGTCGTAGGTCTTCAGCATCACCACGTGATCCGGCGTCATCCGCGGAAAGTACCACCAGTGATGCTGCGGCGCGTAGCGCATGACGAAAATTTCGCCGTCGCGGTCGCGGTAGCGCAGCTTCATGGTGATGAAATCGTCATGCGTCGACGAGGTGACGTCGCACATCGCCAGCGGCCGCTCTTCGACGGTGCGCTTCAGCGGCTTCCAGAAATTGTAGAAGGCGACCCGGTGCTTCAGAAGAGCGTCGGCTTCGTCAGGCAGAAGCTGACGGACACGCAGCGGTCCGGAAACCTCGGTGTAGTCGCAGTGAATGTTCATCACCGGCGCGCGCCGCGAGGTCGAATGTTCGGAGCGTGCCTGGGCGATGTTGTTCTGTGCGCGGATGGTGTGATCGAACACGATCACGCGCCTGGCGCCGACCTCACGCTTGACGAATTCGCTGACGTCGCCGTGAAGCTGCGCCCGGATCGCCGTATCGTCATCCCATTCCGCGAACGGCGAGTGGAATTCGCGAAGCGCAAAGCCCTCCCGGTCGAGCGAAAACGATTTCGCCCGATCCCAGCCGTCGTGGATCGTCATTTCGTGAGGATCGTCGCCGGACGTGCGCCATTGCGTGCCCGGTGGTGGCTCGTAGAAGTAAACCTCCGGCTCAACCCCGGTATCGCGCGTGTAGTTGAGGGTCGTCTTGACGTCGGTCTGGGCCGTCATTCGCTTCAAAGTCCTCAAGAAAGGCCCGACACCCTCACCGGGCAGACACAATGCCGGTCAATGCGGCTGCAGCGCCGCCTCGACCGCGCCTTGTGTCTTCTGCCAGCACGGCAGCTTTTCGACTTCCGCCATCCAGCGCCTGATGTTCGGGAAATCGCCGAGCGGCAGGAGCTGGCGCTTGTGCATGTGCATCGGTGCCGCCACGGCGATGTCGGCGATCGTCACCGTATCGCCCGCAAGCCATTTCGACTTGGCGAGCCGCGCCTCGAGTACACCGGCGAGCCGCTGCCAGTTCGGCGTCTCTTTTTCAAGGAGCGCCGTATCCGTTGGGGCTTTCATCAACGGCTTGACGGCGTTTTCGACGAAAAAGATATAGCAGCTCGGCTGCCAATGCGCGGCCTCCCATAGCATCCACCGGTTGATATCGGCGCGCGTCTTCAAGTCCTTGGGATAATGCTGTTCGGATGCGTTCAGATCGGCGGCGTATTGCAGGATGGCGTCGGATTCCCAAAGCGTGTAGTCGCCATCCTTCGCAGTCGGCAGCGTTCCGTTCGGATTGAGCGCAAGATAGTCCGGTTGTTTGTGGGCGCCGGTAAAGTAGTTCACGTGGTTGACGTGATACGGCGTGCCGAGCAATTCCAAACCCGCCAGCACCTTGCGGCTGTTGATGGTGGCCGGATCGAGATACACCTGCAACATGACTGCTCCTCCCCTTGGGCTTTATTTGTTGTTTGTCTGCCCCGAACGACGCTACAACTTTTAGCATCGCGCGGGTAAACCAGCAAAACAATTCCGCCGTTAGCCGCGTGGGCTATGTCCCGCTGTACGTCGGCCCATCGATGTGTTCCACTGAAACTGCGGGAAAGAGGGAGCGTGTTCCGTGAACGTCAACGAACTGGTCGCCATCGATATCCACACCCATGCCGAGGAACCGTGCGGCACGCATCCTGACGACGGCTATGACGAGCTCCAGGCGCAAATGGCGCTCTATTTCAATCAACCAAACAATCGCCCAACCATCGAAGATACCGCGGCTTATTATCGCGAGCGCAAGATCGGCGCCGTAATTTTTCCGGTCGATGCTGAACGGGAGACCGGTTACCGCCGCTATCCGAACGAAGAGGTCGCGGAAAAGGCGGCGGCCAATAGCGACGTTCTTATTCCATTTGCGAGCATCGATCCAGCCAAAGGAAAAGCCGGCGCACGGGAAGCGCGGCGGCTCATTCGCGAATTCGGCGTGCGTGGTTTCAAGTTTCATCCCTCGATGCAGGGGTTTTATCCGAACGATCGCAGCGCCTATGTCCTCTACGAGGCGATCGCGGAAGCCGGGCTCCCGGCGTTGTTTCACACCGGTCAGACGGGGGTCGGCTCGGGCATGCCGGGCGGCGCCGGCATCCGCCTGAAGTATTCCAATCCGATGTATATGGACGACGTTGCGGTGGATTTTCCCGACATGCCGATCATCCTCGCGCATCCGTCGTTTCCGTGGCAGGAGGAGGCGCTGTCGGTCGCGCAGCACAAGCCGAACGTCTACATCGACCTGTCCGGCTGGTCGCCGAAATATTTCCCGCCGATTCTCGTCCGCTACGCCAACTCGCTTCTGAAACACAAAGTGTTGTTCGGGTCGGACTGGCCAGTGATCAAGCCGGACCGGTGGCTCAATGACTTCGACAAACTCGACATCAAACCCGACGTGCGGCCGCTCATCCTTAAGGAGAATGCGCTCAAGCTGCTCGGTTTGGCCGGCGTCGAGGCCAAGCCAAAGGCGTGAACGTCCTGTAAAAACGTGGCGCCATGCCGCACCTGCTTTCCCGTTTTTTCCGTTAGTCTTTACGTTACTGACGGAATTTGGTACCGCCTCGGGGCCGGGGTGTGGCACCTGTAGTTTTTCGCGCGAAAATACCTGAACGGCTGGGAGATTAAGACGCCGGTGATGCCCGGGCGCACCGTACGAGCGGCAAGCTTGCCGCAACGGTTTGTTGATCTGTGCTACCGCGCCTCGGTTTGGCTGCGGGGTGCCGGGCCGCTTGCGCGCGTCGATCGCTATGAGGTCGCGGCGTTGCTGCTGTTTGGCACGCTGCTCGCGCTCGTCGCCTTCACCTTCAAAGACTACGCGATCTCCAACGACGAGGAGGTGCAGCAGCGTTACGGCGAGATGATCATCGCCTATTACACCAGCGGCTTTGTTGACCAGGCGCTGTTTCATTTCAGGAACCTCTACCTGTATGGCGGCCTGTTTGACGTGATCGCGGTCGGTCTGGAGAAGCTTCTTCCGCTCGATATGTACGAAGTCAGGCATCTGCTCACGGCGCTATGCGGCGTCGGCGGCCTCGCCGCGGTGTGGGCGACGGCGCGTGCCATCGCCGGGTCGCGCGCCGGGCTTTTGGCGGCGCTTTCGCTTGCAGTGTGCGGCACCTGGTACGGCGCGATGTTCAACCATACCAAGGACATCCCGTTTGCCGCGGCCGTGATGGGGGCGCTTTGGCTCCTGGTGCTGATCGGTCGCGAATTGCCACGCCCGCGCTGGCATCTGGTTGTGCTGTTCGGCGTGCTGTGTGGCTGTGCGCTCGGCATTCGCGTGCTCGGCGTGTTTCTGATCAGCTACGCGGCTGTCGCAATCGCCATTCACGCGCCGGTCGGCCGCGGCGTGCCGTTGCGCAAGACGCTTTCTTTTGTTGCCCGCTCGGCGCTGCCGCTCACTGCTTCCTTCATCATCGCTTATTTGATCATGATCGCGGCTTGGCCCTGGGCTGCCTTGGCGCCGCTCAATCCGTTGCGCGGTCTGACGGATTTCGTTGATTTCAATTATCCGATCCAGACCATCCTGGCCGGCCATGTCTACCAGATGGGTGATGTGCCGCGCTGGTACGTGCCGACCTACATGGCGATCAAGCTCACGCTGTGGCTGCTGTTCGGCACCGGCCTGGGACTTGTTTTCGCCGTGCTGCCGCGACGCGCCGTCCAGCGAACCAATCAAACAACAAACAACACCTGGCGAAAAGAAACGGCGCTGATTGCGTTTGCCGCTTTCGCTCCGCTGATCAGCGAAGTCATTGTCGACGGGCCGGCGTTCACCGGCATGCGGCATTTCTTGTTCACAGTGCCACCGATCGCGGTACTCGCCGGATTGGGGCTCAACGGCATGCTGTCCCGGCTTGAGAACTTCAATCGGCTGGCGGCAACCGCCGCCGCCGCGGTGGTCGTGCTCGGCTTGGGCTGGAACGCCAACACGCTCTACCAGCTGCATCCGGACGAGTATCTGTTCTTCAACCCGTTGGTCGGCGGCCTCGCCGGCGCGTCGCGTAATTACGACACCGATTACTGGGTCAACACCATGCCGGAGGCGGTGAGCGACCTCGAGCATTATCTTGACCGGACCGAAGGCAAAGCGCGGCCGGGCCGTCATTATCTGGTCGCGGTGTGCTGCGAACGGGTGCAATTCGAGAAAGAGGCGGATTCGCGTCTTCAGTGGACACGCGATGTTGATCGCGCTGATTTCTTCATCGCGCCGACGAACATGAATTGCGACCGCGCCCGCAAAGGCCGCGTTATCGCGACCGTCGAGCGGCTTGGCGTCGTGATCGGCGTCGTAAAGGATCGCCGCGCCATCACGCGTCCGAACCTTGCGGGATTGAACTGACGGGTCTTGCCCCGTCCGCATCTACGCTCGCGCCACCGGCGGCACGTAGGTTTCAAGCTCGGTCGACGGCAAATGCACCACCTGGCCGAGCTCGGCCGAGCGGTACAGCGCCATCAGCATTTCGGCGACGGTAACGCCATCCTCGAACGTCTCGATCGGCTGGCGGTGGTGGCGGAATGCGTCGACCATGTGCCGGTCCTCGCCGATATAGCCGTAGATATCGGCTTCATTCTCGACCACCGGCATCAGGCCCTGCTCGGCATTCTGCTTCTCCACCAGATCCTCGCCTTGGCCGCCGGACACTTCGCGCGACAGAAAAACTTTCAGTCCGGTGTTGAGCGAGGAAAACTCCATCGAATATTCGGGGCCAAGAAGTTCGATCACGATGCGCAAGCCGACCCCGACATAAGCCCAGGAATTGGTCGCCTCGACCAGGACGTCGTTGCCTTCGGCGTCGCGAAAAGTAAGCGCGCCGCGGGCAAAATCTTCCGCCGGACGCCGCGCATAATCGACCTCGGGTCCCATCATGCTTTTCAGGCGCGCCACGTATTCGGGCCGGGTCCATTTCAGATTGCCGATCGTGGCGGTGGCGCTGACAAGCTTCAGATCGCCGCGCGGCGCGCCGGGTTTGCTGAGCAGATAACGTCCGACCTCGACGCTGTGACAGGTCATGTCGGAGAGGACGCCGCCGCCTTGGCGCTGGCCCTGCCAGAACCACGGCATGTGCGGTCCGCTGTGTTCTTCGGCAGCGCGAGCGAGATAGGGCCTGCCGGACATTGGCACCGCGCGCCGCCAAACGATGTCTTTGCCGCGTTGAACCGCGCTCGAGAACACCTGGTTTTCCAGATAGCCGTGAAGGAGCTTCGCGTCGTCGGCGAGCCGCAGCATCTCGCGCGCTTCGGCGAGTGTGCGCCCGAGGGGCTTTTCGCAGGCGACGCCGACGAGTTTAGCCCAGCCGGCTTTCACAAGCCGATGAATCTCGCGCATGGTATCGAGCCGCGCGAAATTCGGCACGCCGATCCATACGGCGTCGACCTCGCCGGAAATCAGCATCGCTTCCAGCGAAGCGAACGGCCGGCAGGGACCGAGTTCAAGCGCGTTGGCTCTCGCCGCCATCGCTTCGCGGTGCGCGGTGGTCGGGCTGTAGACGCCGGTGACGATGACATGGCGAACGGATACCAGCGCCTGCAGGTGAAAGTTGTTGATGAAGCCCGAGCCGATCAGGCCGACCCGCAGCGTGGCGATGGGCGCGTATCCGTTCATGTTTCCCTCGTGTCGTTTCTTTTCGGTTCTTCTCTTTTTCGTTCGTCCCCGCGCAAGCGGGAGTCATTAATAACCCACCGCCAGCGCGCCGCGGGTGCGCGGATCGGCGGCGCCGGTGATGCCCGCGGGCGTGACCAGAATGGAATTGGCCGACGTAGTCAGCGGCCGCACCACGACGTTTTCGCCGCGGGCTTGCAGCGCGCCGACGAGATCGGCCGGTAGCGCTGGCTCCGCCATCACCCGGTCGGGCATCCACTGATCGTGAACGCGCGGCGCCGACACCGCGCTTGCGATATCCATGCCGCGGTCGATCACGTTTGAGACGATCTGCAGCACCACGTTGATGATGAAGCTGCCGCCCGGCGAGCCCGTGACCAGGAACGGCTTGCCGTCCTTGAGCACGATGGTTGGCGTCATCGACGACAGCGGCCGTTTGCCGGGCGCCGGCGCGTTGGCTGCGTCGCCGAGAAGCCCATAAGCGTTCGGCGCGTTCGCCTTGGCAGCGAAATCGTCGAGCTCGTTGTTGAGGAGAACGCCGGTTCCTTCGGCGACGAGCCCGACGCCGTAGCTGAAGTTGATCGTGTAGGTGTTGGATACCGCGTTGCCGAACCGGTCGATGACCGAAAAGTGCGTGGTGTTGTGGCCTTCGCGTTCGACGATGGCGCCGGCGCGGATCTCGCTCGCCGGCGTCGCGTGCTCGGGATCGATGGTGGCGCGCCATTGCGCCGCGTAGCTCTTCGACGTCAGCCGCGCGACCGGAATCTGCACGCGATCGGGATCGCCGAGAAACCAGGCACGGTCGGCGTAAGCGCGCTTCATAGTTTCGACCATCAGGAACAGCGCCTGCGCCCGGTCCTGGTGCGCGAGATCGTAGCCCTCGATGATGTTGAGCATCTCGATCAGGGCAACGCCGCCGGAGGAAGGCGGCGGCATCGAGACGATGTCATAGCCACGGTAGCTGCCGCGGACCGGCTCGCGCTCGACGGCACGGTAGTCTTTCAGATCGGCGGCAGTCATCACGCCGCCGGATGCTTGCACCGCGGCAGCGAGTTTTTCCGCGATCGGGCCCTCATAGAATGCGCGCGGCCCGTTCTTGGCGATCGCCGAAAGCGTAGCCGCGAGGTCCGGCTGCACCAGCATGTCGCCTTCAACCAGCACGGTGCCGTCGCCTTTCAGAAAAATTTTCGCCGACGATGGCCAGCGCGCGAGCCGGGGCCGGTCGACAAGAAGCGAATCCGCGGTGTCGTCGGCGACTGCGATGCCGTCGCGCGCCAGCGCAATCGCCGGCGCGATCAGATCGGCAAGCGTGAAATGGCCGGAGCCATATTTTGCTTCCGCCAGCGCCAGCCCCGCGACCGTTCCGGGGACGCCGATGGCAAGCGCGGACTCCCGCGACTTTTGCGGATCGGCATTGCCCTGCGCATCGAGGAACGATGTCGCGGTGATCGCCGCCGGCGCGGTCTCGCGGTAGTCGATCACCGCGTCGCCGCCAACCGCGCGGTGGATCACCATAAATCCGCCGCCGCCGATATTGCCGGCGCGCGGATAAGTCACCGCCATGGCGAAGCCGACCGCCACCGCGGCATCGACCGCATTGCCGCCCTTTTGCAGAATCTCAACCCCGATCCGCGCCGCCAGCGCCTCCTGCGCCACCACCATGCCGCTCTGCGCGGTGACCAGCGGCGTCGTCCGTACCGCCGCATCTTCGCCGGACGCGCCAAGCGGCAGCGCAAACAGCACGATCAGCACCAACGGCAGCAGTTTTACGAACGAATGTTGTTCCATCCGCAAATTAGACACGAGCCCCAGTTGCCGCGCAAACCGCGGTGTTTTTCAGCCTGCCCCGCGCGGCATGGCAGCCGCACTCCTTCTCCCCGCACGCGGGGAGAAGGTCGGGATGAGCGGGCCTAACCGCCGGGCTCAGACTTGCAGCGCTCAGAATCGCGGAGAGGCCCCCTCACCCTCGCTTCGCTCGACCTCTCCCCGCGCGGCGGGGAGAGGTAAAGGTATCACGCTCTCGCGGCGCGGCTTCGCGCCCGAGTTTTGCTGACCAAGTCATGCCAACCACCACGCGCAAGAAATAAAGACCGAGGGAGGCGGAGCGCCGAAAGGCGCATGCCATCCATTGTCCGCTCCATATCGGCAACATTGCTGCTACCGACATCGCCACGGACGCGCGCCAACGGGGCGCGCTCGCCTTCCGGCGCTTCGCCGCGGACTCGCCACGCCAGTCGCAACCAGCATTGGCTCAGCCCCAGGCCGTGTTTCCTGGGGCCTGGGGCTCCAGCGGGTGTCACCCGCCTTCGCCTGTCCCAGTCCAGCGCGCTCCGCGCAGACCGGTCTTTTTGCCGGACCAACGGTGTCCAGGGCCGCCCGGAAGCGGACTGCAAATCCGCACGCGGGCACCGCACCCCGCTCCGTGTTCAGGTGTGCCACGAGAACACGACCCTCAAGTGAGCGAGATTCTCTACGCCGTACTCGAAACAGAGACGAATGTCAATGAAAAAAGGACACCCCTTTCCGCGTCATACCCGGGCTTGACGCGCGTATCCATGCTAAGCGATGAGCGTTCAAGCATTAGCCGTAGCAAAGCGATGAGACGTCAGAACCGCCCAAAGGCCTCTTTCTCGGAAGTCTCGCGCGACGGCCGAACAGTAATCCCAAGCGATGTGGGCGAACGCCTCGGTCTCAAGCCGGGTGACACGCTGCGCTATCGGGTTACGGATGAGGGCGTGCTTCTCGACAAAGCGCCCGCAAGCGAGGCCGACGATCCGTTTGCGGCCTTCTCAGAATGGTCAAGCGAGGCCGACGAAAAAGCGCATGGCGACCTCTGACGAGCTGCGTTTCGATCCATTCGAGTTGGTCATTCCATCCGCGCTTAATTGATACGATGTCTCGCTCCGAACGGTTGTTCAGTTTGCTGCAGGCGCTGCGCCGGCATCGGCGGCCGGTGAGCGGCAAGGCGTTGGCGCAGGAGCTTGGCGTTTCGATGCGCACACTCTATCGCGACATTGCCACTCTGCAGGCGCAAGGCGCCGATATCGCGGGTGAGCCGGGCGTCGGCTATGTGCTGCGTCCCGGTTTCATCCTGCCGCCGCTGATGTTTTCCGAAGACGAGATCGAGGCGCTGGTGCTCGGCTCGCGCTGGGTGGCCGACCGGGGCGACGATCTGCTTGGCTCCGCGGCGCGCAATGCGATCGCCAAGATCGCGGCGGTGTTGCCCGCCGATTTGCGCGAAAGCCTCGACGCCGCAAATCTGCTCCCCGGTCCGGGCAAGCGCGTGGTTGCGGATGCGGTCGATCTTGCGGTGGTGCGCAGAGCGATCCGCGCAGAGCGCAAGCTGTCGATCCGTTATCGCGACGCCGGCGGTGCGGCGACGCAGCGCCTGATTTGGCCGTTTGCGCTTGGCTTCTTTGATCGGGTGCACGTGGTGGTCGCCTGGTGCGAACTGCGGCAGGATTTCCGCCACTTCCGCACCGACCGGATCGCCGACTTGAGCGTCACCGACATTCGCTACGCGCGGCGCCGCCAGGCGCTGCTGAAGGCATGGCGGGAGAGCGAGGATATTCCGGGGCCGGCATAGTAATCTCGTCATTGCGAGGAGCGAAGCGACGAAGCAATCCAGACCTCGCGGCTGGACTGGATTGCTTCGCTTCGCTCGCAATGACGAAGGCGCGCACGCTACTGCCGAAAACTGACAGTGCTGCGGGCTAGGGTCGCTCCCGTTACATGCAGGGAGATGCAACATGCCGCAGCCGAACTTCATGCTTCTTTACGTCGACAGCCCGCAGGCGAGCGCGCGCTTTTATAGTGGCCTGCTCGGGTGCGAGCCGGTCGAAACGTCGCCGACCTTTGTGCTGTTTGCGCTCGATTCCGGGCTGAAGCTGGGATTATGGGCGCGCCACCTGGTCGAGCCCGCGGTATCTGCAGCACCGGGCGCGGCCGAGATTGCGATTCCGGTCGAAGGACCGGCGGCCGTCGATTCGACCCACGCAGCTTGGCAGGCGCGCGGCTTGCGTATGGTCCAGGCGCCGACCGATATGGATTTCGGCCGGACTTTTGTCGCCCTCGATCCTGACGGCCACCGGCTGCGGGTGTTCGCTCCGTCCGGGCAATAGGGGCGCGCGATGCCCGGATGTTGGATTGGTGTCGCATCCGCCGAGCACGTGCGGCGCGGCCGCAGCGGCGGCTTCGTGCAACTCGGGCACGGCAAGGCAGCGCCCTTAAAGCGCGTCAAGCCCGGCGACCACATCGTCTATTATTCACCGACGGTGAAGCTTGGGGAAAAAGACAAACTGCAGGCGTTCACGGCCATCGGCACGGTGAAGGATCGCGAGCCCTACGTTGGCGATATGGGAAAAGGGTTTAAGCCATATCGCCGCGATGTCGATTGGGCCAAGGCGGAAGAAGCGCCGATTCTGCCGCTGTTGGACAAACTCGAATTCACTGCTGGCAAAACCAATTGGGGCTACAAATTCCGCTTCGGGCTTTTTCCGGTCAGCGCCGCGGATTTTCGCTTGATCGCAAAAGCGATGGGAGCGGAGCTACAGTGATTTGTCATTGCGAGGAGCGAAGCGACGAAGCAATCCAGACCGAGAGGGCGGACTGGATTGCTTCGCTCCGCTCGCAATGACGAGCAACAACTCACAGCATCGACGGCAGAACGCGGTCGGGCGGGCGGTGGCCGTCCATGAAGGTCTTGATGTTGACGATGACCTTCTCGCCCATGTCGACACGGCCTTCGACCGTCGCCGAGCCGAGATGCGGCAGCAGCACGACCTTGCCGGCTTTGGCGAGCTTCACGAGCTTCGGACTGACTGCGGGCTCGTGCTCGAACACGTCGAGGCCGGCGCCGGCGATATCGCCCAACTCGATCAGACGCGCCAGCGCGTTCTCGTCGATTACCTCGCCGCGCGCGGTGTTGACGACGTAGGCTTCGGGACGGATCACCTTCAAGCGGCGCGCCGAGAGCAGGTGATAGGTCGCCGGCGTGTGCGGGCAATTGACCGAGATGATGTCCATACGCGCCAGCATCTGGTCAAGGCTCTCCCAATAGGTGGCGTTGAGCTCTTCCTCGATGTGAGGCGCCGCGCGGCGGCGATTGTGATAGTGGATTTGCAGGCCGAACGCTTTGGCGCGGCGTGCGACCGCCTGGCCGATCCGGCCCATGCCGACGATGCCGAGCCGCTTGCCCCAGATGCGATGGCCAAGCATCCAGGTCGGGCTCCAGCCGGTCCAGTCCTTGTCGCTGGTGAGAACCTGGGCGCCTTCGGCGAGCCGCCGCGGAACCGCGAGGATCAGCGCCATGGTCATGTCGGCGGTGTCTTCGGTGAGGACGCCCGGCGTGTTGGTTACGGTGATGCCGCGCTGCAGCGCGGTCGCAACGTCGATGTTGTCGACGCCGTTGCCGAAATTGGCGATCAGCTTCAATTGCTCGCCGGAATGACTGAGCACCGAGCGGTCGATGTGGTCGGTCACCGTCGGCACGATGACATTGGCCGTTTTAGCGGCTTCGGCGAGTTCGCCCTGGCTCATCGGCCTGTCGTCGAGATTGAGCCGCGCGTCGAACAATTCGCGCATGCGCGTTTCGATGCTGTCAGGGAGTTTACGGGTGACGACGACCAGCGGCTTTTTGCCCGATGCCATTTTCTGCCTCTTGCACTACTTCTTGCGCAACCAGAGACGTCAGTGGCGCATGATCTGTTTCCGGATCACGCTCGAAGCCGCCCGGCTCTCCCGGCCCTCTTAGCCGCATCCGCCCGTTAAGTTCTCGTTAAGCCGCCTCACCGACACTTAAACCTTGGGAGGCGGTACATCTTTTCTCTCTAGCAGATGGCTGCGTCCCGACAAAGCGCGCAGGGTTCCCGGCATAACCGCGCGCCGTTACGTTTGGGGGCGTCTCGTCGTGGCATTACGCCAAACATCAAGCCATGTCAGGTTTATGATCGCCCGGGCTTGCGCTGTGCTGGCGGCCCTGTTTGCGCTTGCGATTGCCATGGAACGCGCGCAGGCCGGTGGTGATGCGACGACCAGCGGGCTGCCGGTACCGCGCTTCGTCAGCCTCAAGACCGATCGGGTCAACGTGCGCGGCGGCCCGGACAAGGATCACGACGTTACCTTCATCTACACGCGGGTCGGCTGGCCGGTCGAAATCACCGCCGAGTTCGAGAATTGGCGGCGCATCCGCGATTTCGATGGCTCTGAAGGCTGGGTCTATCACTCGTTGCTGTCCGGAAAGCGCACGGCGGTGGTGCAACTGAAGTCAAAGACCGATCTCGGGCAGCTCCGCGCCAAGCCCGATCCGCAGAGCCCGGTCACTGCGGAGCTGCAGTCCGGCGTGCTCGGATCGATCAAGCATTGCTCCGGCACCTGGTGCCGCGTTGCCGGTGATGGTTTTGACGGCTGGATCGAGCAAAACCGGCTGTGGGGCGTCTATCCCGATGAGAAGGTCGAGTAAACCGCATTTGCGGCGAATGGACGTTTGCTATTTTTGCGCGTCCAACAGCGCGATCAGACCTTTGAGGATTTCAGTCGGCGGCGGCGGGCATCCCCGAATGTGCAGGTCGACCGGAACGACAGCCGAAACCCCGCCGGCAACGGCATAGCTCCCCGCGAATATCCCGCCGTCGGCGGCGCAGTCCCCGAGCGCCACCACCCATTTAGGGTCCGGCGTCGCGCGGTACGTCCGCTCCAACGCCTCGCGCATGTTCTTCGTCACCGGGCCGGTCACCAACAGCACGTCGGCGTGGCGCGGCGACGCGACGAAGCGCAAACCGAAGCGTTCGAGGTCGTAGATCACATTGTTGATGGCGTGGATTTCCAGTTCGCAGCCATTGCACGAACCGGCATCCACCTCGCGGATCGAGAGGCTGCGGCCGAGCCGGCGCCGCGCCGATCGCTCGAGGCTCACCGCCAGTTCGGCCAAGGCGGCATCATCACGGGACGGCGGCGCTTCGGTGAGCGGTCCTTGGGTGAAGCTCTCGAACAGCGTCCTGCGCATTTGCGTGCCTTTAGCTGCGCATGTTCTTTACGGAAAACCGGTGACCACTTTTCCTGAACATGCGCTACAGATCGTGCCCGGAATACGAGCAGTTGAAGGATTTATTGCAGAGCGGGAAATCGGCGACGATGTTGCCCTCGATGGCGGCTTCCAGGAGCGGCCACTGGAACCACGACGGGTCGCGCAAGTGACAGCGGCTGACCCGATCGCCGTCGATCCGCACCCAGACCAGCACGTCGCCGCGGAAACTTTCGGCAAAGCCCAGTCCTTCGCCGCCGGTCTCGTTGAGCTTGGTAGCGACCGGCCCCGCTGGCAGACGCTCGATGAGCTGGTCGATCAGCGCCAGACTCTGCTCGACTTCGCGGATGCGGATCCAGACGCGGGCGTTGACGTCGCCCTCGTTCAGCACCGGCACGCTAAACTCAAGGCGATCGTAGGGCGGATATCCCGGCGTTTTGCGCGCGTCGCAAGCGCGGCCGCTGGCGCGCCCGACATAACCGCCGGCGCCAAACTGTTGCACGAGGCTGTCATGGACGATGCCGGTTCCGACGGTGCGGTCCTGTAGCGAAGCGGTGTCGTCGTAAAGCTCGATCAGGCGTGGAAAACGCCGCCGGATGTGCGCGAGCAAATCCGCGACTGACGTCAGCGAGTCAGTGCGGAGATCGGCCGCAACGCCGCCGGGAACGACCTGGTCCATCATCAGCCGATGCCCGAAACAGCTTGCCGCCGCGCGTAACACCAGCTCGCGCAGCGCGCCGCAATGGGCATGCATCAGCGAAAACGACGCGTCGTTGCAGATGGCGCCGATATCGCCGAAATGATTGGCGAGCCGTTCCAGCTCCGCCATCAGCGCGCGCAGGTAGCGCGCCCGCGACGGCACCTCGCTACCTAACGCCGCCTCTACGGCATGGGCAAAGGCGATGCTGTAAGCCACCGTGCTGTCGCCGGAGGTGCGCGCGGCGAGCTTGGCCGCCCCACTGATGCTCACACCCGCCATCAGCGACTCGATGCCCTTGTGCACGTAGCCGAGGCGTTGTTCGAGCCGCACCACCGTCTCGCCCGAGGCGGTGAAGCGGAAGTGGCCCGGCTCGATGATACCGGCGTGCACCGGGCCCACAGGTATCTGATGCAGGCTCTCGCCTTCCGTTGGCAGAAACGTATAAGCGGGGCGCACGTCCGGCGCTGGCAGACGGTTGCCGAGCGGATGTTGCACGTCCCAAAAGCCAAGATCGAGCCACGGCCGCGCATCCGGCGCGCCCAACGGCCGCAGGCCGTAAAGGCTTTGAATTGCACGTTCGAGGCGGATAGCGGGCGGGTGCAGCGCCCCGACCGAAGGGAACGTTCCGTCCGGACATTCAAGGCTCGCCACCGCAATGTCATTTGCGGTTTCGCCGCTCACTGCCATGTGCACGGCGAACGACGCGCTCTTATCGCCCCACAGCCCAAGCAGCGTCGCGCGGCCGGCGGCGATTGCTTTGGCAGCATCGCACCACGTGTCGGACGTCACGACAAATCGCGGCCATGGCCGATGTTCGTCGACCCGCCTGCCCCGAACGATGTCGGTGAGTGCGGGCATCTATCTAACCGAGCAATCTGGCGACATGCTGAAACCAGGTGACGAGCGCCGGCGGCATGTAAATGCCGGCGACGAGCACCAGGGCGAGATGCGTGAACATCGGCACATAAGAGGCCTGCGCCTTACCGACCGGGCCGCGCGGCTCGCCGAAGGCGATGCTGTTGAGGCGCAGCAACAAGGCTCCGAAAGCGACCAGAATGCCGAACACCAGAATGAGCGCGAGCAGCGGAGCGCGTGCGAAGGTCGAGCTTACCACCAGAAATTCGCTCATGAAGATGCCGAGCGGTGGCAGGCCGGCGATGGCGATCACCCCGAGGATCAGGCCCCATCCGAGCAACGGGTGGGTCACAGTGAGACCGCTCATGTCGGAGATCCGCTGCGTGCCCTTGACCTGCGCCACGTGGCCGACAGCGAAAAAAATCGCTGACTTGGTCAGCGAGTGCATGGTCATGTGCAGAAGCCCGGCAAAGTTGGCGAGTGGCCCGCCCATGCCAAAGGCGAACGTGATGATCCCCATATGCTCGATCGACGAGTAGGCGAACATCCGCTTGATGTCGCGGCGGCGGTACAGCATGAACGCCGCGAACACCAGCGACAGCAAGCCGAGCGCCACCATCAACGGTCCCGGCGCGAGCGCGGCCGAGTTCGCGGCCAGCAGCATCTTGAAACGCAGCAGCGCGTACAGCGCGACATTCAGCAGCAAACCGGAAAGCACCGCCGAGATCGGCGTCGGGCCTTCGGCATGCGCGTCGGGCAGCCAGGCATGCAACGGGGCAAGGCCGACCTTGGTGCCGTAGCCAAGCAGCAGAAAGACGAACGCAACGTCGAGCAGCGCCGGATCGAAGCTGCCGGCTTGCGTGACGAGCACCGACCAGACCATGGCATTGAGGCCTTCGCCGACCACTGGCCGCGCCGCCATGTAGACCAGGATGGTGCCGAACAACGCGAGCGCAATGCCGACGCTGCCGAGGATGAAATACTTCCACGCCGCTTCCAGCGCCTCGTGGGTGCGATAGATGCCGACCATCATCACGGTGGTCAGCGTGGCGATTTCGATCGCCACCCACATCAGGCCAATATTGTTGGCGATGAGCGCGAGGTTCATCGCGAACATCAGGACCTGATACATAGCGTGGTAGAAGCGCACCGAGCGCGGCGTCAGCCGGCCGATGTCGAGCTCGTGGCCGATATAGCTGGCGCTGAAAATACTGGTAGTCCAGCCGACGAACGTCGTCAGCACGATGAAAGTGTTGTTGAGATCGTCGACCAAAAAATAAGCGCCCGGTACCGGCTTGGCGAAGAACAGCGACAGCGCGCAGAGCAAGGTCAACGTCGTCGCCGCCACATTGAGCCGCGCCGTCGCGCGATAATTCGGAAGGGCGGCGAGGAGGACCGCGGCGACGGCCGGGATCACCAGCACTCCCATGAGGGCATTGAACGCCATTTCGTCGGGCGTCATCGGCGCTCTCCGCGGAAGCTGTCAAGCGCCTGCACGTCGATGGTGTCGAAGCGCTCGCGGATGCGGAACAGGAAGATTCCAATCACGATGAAAGCGATCAGAATGGAGAACGCGACGCTGATCTCGACCACGAGCGGCATGCCCTTGGCGCCGGTGGCCGCCAGCACCAGGCCATTTTCCAGCGACATGAAGCCGACCACCTGGCTGACCGCGTTGCGCCGCGTCACCATCATCAAAAGGCCGAGCAGCACGACGGCAAGCGCGAAGGCGAGATCCTCGCGCGCCAGCGGATCGGCGGTTTGCGTCACCCGCAGCATCACCACCATGGACAGCGCGACCAGACCTATGCCGGCGAGCATGGCGGCACCGACGCCCACCACCTTCTCGATCTCGCGATGGATGCCGAGCCGCACGATCAAACGGTGCAGCGTCACCGGAATGACGATGGCTTTGAAGACCAGCGCGATGATTGCGGTCACGTATAGGTGTGGAGCATCCTGGACAAAGGCTTGCCACGCCACCGAAGCCGCCAGCACCAATGCATGCACGGCATAAACGTTGAGCAGCGCGTAAAGCCGATCTTGATAGAGCTCCAGGAAGCTGACGAGCACCAAGGATCCGGCGAGCAGATGAGCGATATCGAAATTTATTCCGCTCATCAGAAGCTCCCCGATACGAAGCGCAGCAGCGTCGCCAGCAAGCCGAGCATGAGCGCTGCGCCAAGGAATTCCGGCACGCGGAACACCCGCATCTTGGCGATTGAAGTCTCGAACAGCGCAAGCAGAAAGCCGCCCACCGCGAGTTTGCCGATATAGGCGGCGACCCCGATCGCAAGCGTCGGGATCGCTGCGCCGGCGGAGTTGATACCCCATGGCGCGAACAGACAGGCAATCACCGAAACGTACAGAAGGAGTTTGAGCGAACTCGAAAGCTCGATCAGCGCCAGATGCCGGCCCGAATATTCGAGCACCATCGCCTCATGCACCATGGTCAATTCGAGATGCGTAGCCGGATTGTCGATTGGAATGCGGCCATTCTCGGCGATCGCCACCATGGTGAGCGCGATCAGTCCGAGGCCGAGAGACACCCGAAGGCCCACGGCCGAAGACGCCATGAAAGCGGCCATGGTGGAAAGCTGTGTCGAGCCGGCGATCAGCGCCAGCGTGAACACGATCATGATCATCGCCGGCTCGGCCAGCGACGCGATCATCACTTCGCGGCTCGAACCGATGCCGCCGAAGCTCGTGCCGACATCCATTCCGGCGAGCGCCAGCAGAAAACGCGCGCTGCCCAGTAGTGCAATGATGGCGATGAGATCGGCTGACCAGGAGAACATCAGGCCGGTGCGGAACGTCGGCACCAGCGACGCCGCCACCCAGATCGCGGCGAATACGAGATAGGGAATGGTTCGAAACAGCCACGACGCGCTGTCCGCCAGTACCACTTCCTTGCGCACCAGGCGAACCAGATCCCGATAAGGCTGCAGGAGCGGCGGACCCTGCCGGCGAACCAGCCGCGCCTTGACCTTGCGCACATATCCGGTGAACAGCGGCGCCAGCAACAGCACCAGCAGCATCTGGGCGCCCTGAATGGCAAAGTTGCCGATCAGTTCCATATCGCCAGTACCAGGAGCAGAACGATCAGCGTGCAGAACACCAGCGTCAAAAATTGGCGGATGGTCAGGAACTGAAACAGGTTGAGACGGTCCGCGGCGAAGTTGATACCGGCGGCGAGCGGAGCGTAGATCGCTTCCCAAATCAGATCGTGCAGTTCGACTTTTATCCGCGCCGGCCGGGTGTCGCCCGGCGGCGGCATCTCGACCTGCTCACGCGCGCGGAACACGACGGTGCCGAAGACGCGCCGGATTGGTTGCGCAAAGCTCGCCGCCGAGTATTGCGTCACCGGGCTGGCATCTGGATAGCCGCAGTCCCAGGCGGGCGCGCGGCGCAGCCGGTCCGAGGCCAGGCGATGAATGGCGAACGCCGCGAGCATGCCCGACATCGTTATGAACAGGAAAACGAGTAGCCCATCGTAGGAGCTGCGGCTGGCGGCTATCGGGACGATCGAAAGCCATTGCCCGCCGATCTGCGTCGGCATGTGTTCGCCGATCAGAGCGGAACTGACCGGGGCCAGCGCATCGATGAATGCGCCGGGCAGAATGCCGACCAGCAGGCACAACGCCGCGAGAATCAGCATCGCGGCGAGCGAATAGGAATCGGTTTCGGTCGCAGTTTCAGCCGCAGGCGTGCGCGGGCGGCCGAGAAAGGTCACGCCGTACGCCTTGACGAAACACGCAGCCGCAAGTGCGGCGGCAAGCGCCAGCAGCGCGCCGACCGCAGGCACCAGCAGCTTCAGCCCCCAGGACGGAAGCTGCGGGCTGAGCAGAATGGCTTGAAAGGTGAGCCACTCGGAGACGAAACCGTTGAGCGGCGGCAGCGCCGAGATTGCCGCGCAACCGATCAGAACCAAGAACGCGGTCTTGGGCATGCGATGAATGAGACCGCCGAGATGCTCCATGTCGCGCTCGCCGGTCGCGGTCAGCACCGCGCCAGCGCCGAAGAACAACAGGCTCTTGAATAGAGAGTGATTGAACACGTGAAGGAGGGCGGCCGTGAATGCTAACGCCGCGGCGAACAACATGCCGTGCGCCTTGAAAGCGAGCGCAAGACCGAGGCCGATGAAAATGATGCCGATATTCTCTACCGTGTGATAGGCCAGCAGCCGCTTGAGGTCGTGCTGCATCAGCGCATAGAGCACGCCCATCACGGTGGTCGCTCCGGCGAGCGCAAGGACGACAATGCTCCACCACCACGCCGGCCCGCCGGCAAGATCGAACACGATGCGGACAAACCCGTAGACGGCGACCTTGGTCATGACGCCGCTCATCAGTGCGGAGACGTGGCTCGGAGCGGCCGGGTGGGCGAGCGGCAGCCAGACGTGCAGCGGCACCAGCCCCGCCTTCGAGCCTGCCCCGATCAGCGCGAGAACGAGCGCCAGTGCGCCCAGCACGGCCGAGGGATGCGCCGAGCGGATCTGCGCAAAGGTGTAGAGACCCTCGGACCCGGCGAGCAGGCCGAACGCCAGCAACAACGCCATCGTCCCGAAGCTCGCCATGACCAGATAGACGTATCCGGCGCGCACGTTTTCCGGCACGCGATGATGCGCCATCACCAGCGCCCACGACGTCAGCGACATGAACTCCCAGGACAATAGAAACGTGTACGCGTCGTCGGCGACCAGAACGAGCGTCATGGCGGCGAGAAAGGCAGGATAGAACGGCAATACGCGGCCCGGCGCCGTCTCATGCTGCCCGTAGCCCAGAGCAAACAAGCTTGCGCTCATCGCACCGAGGTCGACGACGACAAGAAAGAACGCGGAGAGCGCGTCGAGGCGCAAATGCGCGCCCAGCCAGGGCACGCCGACGGGCAGCACGACCGTTTCAGGTGCGGCGGCGCTAAGAAGGTGCATCAATGCGGCGACCAGCGAAATCGCCGATGCGACGATGCTGACGCCGTACACGAATTGCGTGGCTGCAGTGCTGCGGGCGAGCGCAACGGCGAACGGGGCAAGCGCCAGCAAGACCGCGGCGCAGACGAGAACGATCGTCAGCGTCACGACGATGCCCTCTTGAGGCGTACGCCGCGGCCGCCGGTCTGGCTCGCTGCATTGCCGGCGATGAGTTCAATGCCAAGCGTGTCGAGCGCCCCAACAAGCTTCATCAGCGAATCGACGTTGCCGCGAATGACGCCGTCGCTGGCTTCCATCCGTTGGATGGTCGGCAACGACAATCCGGCCGATTCAGCGAGCGTCCGCTGATCGATACCGAGAAGGGCGCGCGACGCCCGCAGCTGGCCCGCTGTTATCATGCAATTGAATCAGAAATTGCATTAGAAGTGATGTTTTATACATCTGTTTTCACATAAATCAACTCTATTATGATGTTGCCGCTACTACGTGGATTGCCGGAGCCGGGCGTTCAACAACGACGGGTCCGCGCCTTCATGACTGGCAGACGCCGACCACTGCCGACTGCAGCAAGACTAACAGCGCCCGCCGGCGAACCGGCGGGGCAAGACTGAGAGAACGAGTTGGAGTTTCAGCGCGCGGCGGATTACTTCTTCTTGCGCCGCAACCGCACCACGACGTCGATGCGGGCGATCTCATAGCCCTCCGGCGCGACCGGCGCCTTGCCGACGACAACGTCGGACGAGGGAATATCCATCAGATCGTTCTGGTCTTCGATGAAGAAGTGGTGGTGCTCGGAATTGTTGGTGTCGAAATAGGCCTTCGACCCATCAACGGCGACTTGGCGAAGCAAGCCTACCTCGGTGAACTGGTGCAGCGTGTTGTAAACCGTGGCAAGCGACACCGGCACCTTGGCGTGGTTGGCTTCTTCGTAAAGCATCTCGGCCGTAACATGCCGGTCGCCTTTGGCGAACAGAATCCAGCCCAGCGCCATGCGCTGGCGGGTCGGACGCAACCCGACTTCGCGCAGCTTCGCTTTGACATCGTGCCACGGGCACCCGGTCAGGTCGCCGGCGACGCGCGCCTCGGCGCTGGTCGGAATGAAAGCGGGCAAAACGGGCGGACGCGGCTGTGTCATCGCTGCACCTGACGGCCCCATTGGCGAGCCGAGCATAATCGTTGCAATTGAAATCATTATACGCCACCCCACGTATGCTGCAACTCCTTAAGGTGCCGCGGCGCCGCGTTTTGTGGCGCTGCATCAAGAGGTGGGCCGGGGTGCGGCTTTGCCGCCAAAGTCCCATATGTTAGGGATTCGGCCGCAGTGGCCGGCGGGGGCGGAGACGGAAGGCATGCAGGAACGACGTTCCAACTTCGAGTACGAGGACCTGCTTGCGTGTGGGCGCGGCGAGCTTTTCGGCAAGGGCCCGCAATTGCCATTGCCGCCAATGCTGATGTTTGATCGCATTTCCGAAATCGCGGAGGTCGGCGGTGAATACGGCAAGGGACTGGTGCGGGCGATGCTCGATCTGAAGCCCGATCTCTGGTTCTTCCCGTGCCACTTCAAAGGCGATCCGGTGATGCCGGGCTGTCTTGGTCTCGATGCGCTCTGGCAAATGCTCGGCTTCTTTCTTGGATGGGTTGGTGCGCCGGGAAGGGGCCGCGCGTTGGGTATGGGCGAGATCAAGTTCTCAGGTCAGGTGCTGCCGACGATGAAGAATGTCATGTACGGCATCGACATCAAACGCGTGATGCGCTCGAAACTGGTGCTCGGCATCGCCGACGGCTGGCTCTCCGCCGATGGTTCCGTCATCTTTCGCGCACTCGATCTCAAGGTTGCGCTGATCCACGACGCCGCGCCGCAGGCAAGCAGCGCCTGATCAATCGGCGGCCGACGGCGGAAAGAGACTGACGAGGCTAACATGAGACGGGTCGTTGTCACCGGGATGGGCATCGTCTCGTCCATCGGCAACAACACGCAGGAAGTGCTCGCGTCGCTGCGCGAAGCGAAGTCGGGCATTGTGCGCGCCGACAAATACGCTGAACTTGGCTTCCGCTCCCAGGTGGAGGGTGCGCCGACGCTTGACGCGAGCGAGGCGGTTGATCGCCGTGCCATGCGCTTCCTCGGCGGCGGCGCGGCGTGGAACCATGTCGCCATGGAGCAGGCGATCCGTGACGCCGGCCTTGAACAGCACGAAATTTCGCACGAACGCACCGGCATCGTCATGGGCTCCGGCGGCCCGTCGACGCGGACGATCGTCGAGAGCGCCGATATCGCGCGCACCAAGGGACCAAAGCGCGTCGGCCCGTTCGCGGTGCCGAAGGCGATGTCATCGACGGCCTCGGCAACACTGGCGACCTGGTTCAAGATCAAGGGCGTCAGCTACTCGATCTCGTCGGCCTGCGCGACGTCCAATCATTGCATCGGCAACGCCTACGAGTTGGTTCAGAACGACAAGCAGGACATGGTTTTCGCCGGTGGATGTGAGGAGCTGGACTGGACGCTGACAGTGCTGTTCGACGCCATGGGCGCGCTGTCGTCGAAATTCAACGACAATCCTGCCAAGGCCTCGCGCGCCTACGACGCCGATCGCGATGGCTTCGTCATCAGCGCCGGCGCCGGAGTGCTCGTGGTCGAGGAGCTTGAGCACGCCAAGGCGCGGGGCGCGAGAATTTATGGCGAGATCGCCGGTTACGGCGCGACCTCCGACGGCGCCGACATGGTGGCGCCCTCGGGCGAGGGCGCGGCGCGCTGCATGCGCATGGCAATCAAGGACATCAAGCTGCCGGTGGACTACATCAATCCGCATGCCACCTCGACGCCGATCGGCGATCTCAAGGAAATCGAAGCGATCCGCGAAGTCTTCGGTTCAGGTGAGAAATGCCCGCCGATCTCCGCCACCAAATCGCTGACCGGGCACTCCCAGGGCGCCACCGGCGTGCACGAAGCGATTTATTCGCTGCTGATGATGAATAACGGCTTCATTTGCGAAAGCGCCAACATCGAAAATCTCGATCTCGCGTTTGCCGACATGCCGATCGTGCGCGAACGCCGTGACAATCTGAAGCTGAGCTGCGTGTTGTCCAATTCGTTCGGCTTCGGCGGTACCAACGCATCCATCGTGCTCAAGCGGCTGGACGCGTAGGCCGCATGCTCTTCATGGTCGTCGAGCGATTTCGCAATCGCGATGCTGCGCCGGTGTACCGGCGGTTTCGCGAGCGCGGGCGCATGATGCCCGAAGGTCTCCACTATCGGGGAAGCTGGATTGAAACGAATTTCGACCGCTGTTTTCAGCTCATGGAGTGTGATGATGAGAGCTTGTTTGCCGGCTGGATAGCGAAATGGAACGATCTCGCGGATTTCGAAGTCGTGCCGGTGGCGACTTCGGAAGAAATTCAAAAAATGTTTCCTCGAACCTGAGTGGCACAATGTCCGGGCTGATGGATGGCAAGCGCGGCCTCATCATGGGGGTCGCCAACGATCACTCGATTGCGTGGGGTATCGCCAAGACGCTCGCCGCCCACGGCGCTCAGCTCGCATTCACCTATCAGGTCGAAGCGCTCGGCCGCCGCGTCAAGCCGCTCGCGGCGTCGGTCGGATCCGAATTCGTGCTGCCCTGCGACGTCGAGGATATCGCGTCGGTTGATGCCGTGTTCGCTGAAATCGGGCGGCAATGGGGAAAGCTCGATTTTCTCGTCCACGCCATCGGCTTTTCCGACCGGACGCAGCTCCTCGGCCGTTATGCCGATACCACGCGCGAAAATTTCGTGCGCACCATGGTGATCTCGTGTTTCTCCTTTACTGAAGCCGCCAAGCGGGCTGCGACCCTGATGCCGAACGGCGGCGCCATGCTCACGCTCACCTACAATGGCGGCGACCGCGCCATGCCGAATTACAACGTGATGGGTCCGGCGAAGGCGGCGCTGGAATCCTCAGTGCGCTATCTCGCGGTCGATTTCGGCTCGCAGGCGATCCGCGTCAACGCCATCTCGTCGGGGCCGATCCGCACGCTTGCCGGCGCCGGTATCGGCGACGCGCGCGCCATGTTTGCTTTCCAGCAACGCCACTCGCTGCTGCATCGCGGCGTGACGCTCGACGAACTCGGCGGTGCCGGACTTTATCTGCTGTCGGACCTCTCCACCGGCGTCACCGGCGAAATCCATTTCGTCGATTCCGGTTACAACGTCATCGCCATGCCGCACCCGGACGCGCTGCGCGCCGATCGTCTGCGGAAAGAGGATTAGCGGGGGCTACAGCTTCGCCATATGCGGCATGACCTCGGTGCTGAACAGCGCCAGCGAGCGAAGCGCCTCAGGTAGCGTCATGCTGCCGAGAAAGAGGTAGCTGAGCAGATAATTGATGCCGAGCGCGGCAACCTGCCGCTCGATCTCGGCGCGCACTTGCGGCGGCGTGCCGGCGATGACCAAACCCTGCTTGCGAGCGTCTTCGTAGCTGGAGCCGAATGAGGTGTTCAGCCGCGAGGTGAAGGCGGCGTCACCGTGCTTGGTGCCCAGCCATTTCACGTGGGCGACGTGCCGCTCCAGCGCCGGCTCGCCGAAGCGGCGCGCCTCCGCGTCGGTGTCGGCGACGAAGACGTAGCGCGATACGCCGACGGCGACGCCACCGGAAAACTCGGCCTTGGGTTGCGCCGGCGCGCCGCGCTTCGTTAGCGCCGCGCGGAAGGCGTTGATATTGGCTTTTGCCGACACCGTCGGGCCCAAGGTCACGAAATGCAGGCCGTGTTCGCCGCCCCAGGTCGCGCCGATCGGACTGGATGATGCGTACCAGAATGGCGGATGCGGCTGCTGCAGCGGCTGCAGCACGATCGGTACATTCTCGTAGTTGAAGTATTTCCCGCTGTAGGTCAGCGAGTCCGTGGTCAGGCCGGCGCTGACGCATTTGAACGCGTCGATGAAGATGTCGCGCGACTCGTCGTGGTCGACCTTGTGGAATTTAAGTTCGAAGGGCGAGACTCCGCGGCCGACGCCCGGGTCGAAACGGCCGTGGCTCAAATGATCGAGCATGCAAATTTCCTCGATCATCCGCAGCGGCGAATAAAGCGGCAGCAGATAGACCAGCGGACCGAGCCGCATCCGTTTGGTGGCCCGAGCAACCGCGCCGAGATAGACGCCCGGCGCCGGCACCATGTTGAGCGGGCTGGCGTGATGCTCGGCGACATGCAGGCAATAGATGCCGGCCTCATCGGCTGCTTGTGCAAATGTCAGACGCTCGTCGAACAGCGTCGCCAGCGGCCGCTCGCCATATTCGACATGGTCGAAAAGTCCGACTTTCATGATCTGCTACCGCCTCTTGGCGCGCCCATTGCGCGCTCACCTACCCACATCGCGTTTTGCCATCTTCTATAAAATGCTTCCACGCTGGAGCTGGCTGGGCAGCCATGTGTTCTCCCCTTGCCTCGGTCGTTCGCGCACGCCACATCTGCGCGGGCATGCCCACCTCACCCCCCATAAAAGTCGAGCGCCTCGTCAAAACCTACAAGCAGGTGACGGCCGTGGACGGCGTCTCGTTTGAGATAGCGCCCGGCTCGATCACCGGGCTGTTGGGCGGCAACGGCGCTGGCAAGACCACCACCATCGCGATGATTATGGGCCTGATCACGCCAACCTCCGGCCGCGTGACAGTCCTCGGCGCGGAGATGCCGCAACAGCGTTATCGCGTCCTCCACCGGATGAATTTCGAAAGCCCCTATGTGGAAATGCCGATGCGGCTCACCATCCGGCAGAACCTCAAGGTTTTCGGCATGCTCTATGGCGTGCCAAACCTGGGTGATCGCATCGAAGAACTGGGCGAGGCCCTCGACCTCAAGCATTTGCTCGATCGGCCGACGGGTAAACTTTCAGCCGGGCAAAAGACCCGGGTCTCGCTGGCCAAGTCGCTGCTCAACTCGCCCGAACTGCTGCTGCTCGATGAGCCGACTGCGTCGCTCGATCCTGATACTGCCGACTGGGTTCGCGCCCATCTCGAGCGTTACTGCCGTGAGCGCGGCGCAACGGTGCTGCTTGCTTCGCACAACATGGCGGAGGTCGAACGGATGTGCGAGCGCGTGATCATCATGAAGCAGGGACGGATTGAGGATGACGACGCGCCGGCGCAACTGCTCGCCCGTTACGGACGCCGCACACTGGAAGAAGTCTTCCTCGATGTCGCCCGCGGCCGCGATGAGATGAGTGAGGCCGCGCAATGAACACGCACATCGAGGCCGCCGTCACCGCACCTTCCCCGGCTTACGGGGAAGGCGAGGGAAGAGGCTTCTCGCCGCGGCGGGTGGCGGCGATGATCCTGCGCTACTGGTATCTGCTCCGCTCGTCGTGGCCGCGGCTTCTTGATCTCATCTATTGGCCGCTGGTGCAGATGATCACCTGGGGTTTCATCCAATACTACGTGATGGAGAATGCCGGTTTCTTCGCCCGCGCCGGCGGCACGCTGATCGGTGCGTTGTTGTTGTGGGATATTCTATTTCGCGGCCAGCTCGGCTTTTCCATCGCATTCCTGGAGGAAATGTGGGCGCGCAACATCGGCAATCTGATGATGAGCCCGTTGCGGCCGCTGGAGTTCATCACCGCGCTGATGGTCATGAGCATCGTTCGGCTGTCGATCGGTGCGGTGCCAGTGACCCTTCTCGCCATCGTGTTTTTTGGTTTCAACCTCTATGGGCTGGGCTTCGCGCTTGTGGCGTTCTTTATCAACCTGATGCTGACGAGCTGGGCTGTCGGCATTTTCGTTTCTGGCCTGGTGTTGCGTAACGGCCTGGGCGCTGAGAATTTCGCCTGGTCGATCATGTTCGTGTTCATGCCGTTGGCCTGCGTGTACTACCCAGTCACCACCTTGCCGGTCTGGCTGCAGCCGGCCGCCTGGGCGTTGCCGCCGACATACGTGTTCGAAGGAATGCGGGCGCTCCTGATCGACCACACATTCCGATCCGATCTTATGCTCGAAGCGCTCGGGCTGAATGTCGTTTTCTTTGCCTGCGGGGTGTTCGGTTTTCTCAAACTTCTGCAAGCAGCCCGGCGTAACGGCTCACTGATGCAGACTGGCGAATAGCCGCAGTACGGCGCGGAACCCGGCGGGAACGGGTTGATCTGCTTACATAACAAGCTCGCCGGGACGTTTCGTAGACGTAACGCATCAGGAAAAAATTGCTTTTATGCTGGTGATATGACAGATCGTTCGAGCGTTGCTGCAATGCAGCAAACCGGGCAAGGGTCACCCATGGCTATCGGTGAGTTCGGCGGCGCGCCTGCCGTGCCGGCTGGCGCCTCGACGCCGATTTACTGGTTGTACGAGATGAGCCACGCGGCGCTCAATCCGGCGCGGGCGTGGGCCGACGCGGTGCGCCTGTCGCTCAAAAATCCGATCAACCCGCTCTATCACACCACCTTCGGCAAATCGATTGCGGCCGCGGCCGAGCTGTTTGAACGATCGACGCGCCGCTACGCCCAACCGGAATGGCGGATCTCTTCGACCTTGGTCGGCGCCGAGCGCGTGCCGGTGAATATCATGTGCGTGTGGGAGCGTCCGTTCTGCCGCGTCCTTCGCTTCGAACGCGCCTTCGAGCGTCGTCCACGCCGGCCGCAGCCGCGGCTGCTCATTGTCGCGCCGTTATCGGGCCATTACGCCACGCTGTTGCGCGGTACGGTCGAGGCATTCCTTCCCAACCACGACGTCTACATCACCGAGTGGCGCGACGCGCGCTCGGTGCCGGTGTCGGAAGGGCGCTTCGATCTCGACGATTACATCGACTATCTGATCTCGATCCTGCATGCGCTGGGTGGCGACACCCATATCGTCGCGGTTTGCCAGCCGGCGGTGCCGGTCATGGCGGCCGCGGCCCTCATGGACGCCGATAACGATCCCTATCTCCCAATTTCCATGACTTTGATGGGTGGCCCGATCGATACCAGGGTCAATCCAACCGCGGTCAACAAGCTCGCCGAACGCCGCGGCATCGATTGGTTTGGGCGCAACGTCATTTCCAAGGTGCCGTTTCCGAATCCCGGCTTCATGCGCGACGTCTATCCGGGCTTTCTGCAGCTTCACGGCTTCATGAGCATGAACCTCGACCGGCACATCGAGGCGCACCGGCAGCTGTTCACCAACCTGGTCAAAGGCGACGGTGACTCGGCGCAGAAGCACAAAGAATTCTACGACGAGTATCTCGCCGTCATGGACCTTTCGGCCGAGTACTATTTGCAAACGGTGGACACTGTATTCGTGCGCCACGCGCTGCCGAAAGGCGAGATGATGCACCGCGACCGGCCGGTCAATCCGAGCCGGATCAAACGCGTTGCACTCCTTACCGTCGAAGGCGAGCACGACGATATTTCCGGCGTCGGCCAGACCGAGGCGGCGCACCGCCTGTGCGTCAATATTCCGCCCGAGCGGCAGGCGCATTGGCTGCAGCCCGGCGTCGGACATTATGGCGTGTTCAACGGATCGCGGTTTCGCTCCGAGATCGCGCCGCGCATTTCCGATTTCGTGCTGTCGATGGGTGACAGTGCCCGCGGCTCGCGGATTGGCGACGGATCAGCGCGCAAGGCGGCTAACGGGAAGGCGCAGAATGGTGCGCGGTCGGACCATGACGGCCGGTCGGCTGCAACCGCTGGCATCGCATCCGCCAAAGGCGAGCCCCAACCGCACTGATTTGCCGGATTATCAGGGCAAACCGGCCATCTTCCGCGTGTGCGGGGCTAACCCTCTGAGAAACCCTCGCTATTTCGAATCAACGGTTGTCAAATTTTTGTTGAGGCAATTCGCAAAAATGTGAAGCGATATTCATTTCATAAATCACATTAGCTGGTCCCTTTGGATGGTCCTGGACCCTAGATGTTGTATGTCTGCATCGCCGGTATCAAAGGCACTGTACGATCCCTTGGATATGGCACTATCCGCGGTGCTGGGTTGGGTTTGTTGGGTTCGGGATTGCCAATTATGTCGCACCGCGCGTTGCTTTATCGTCGGCCAAGCGAGCCACACGCCATCGAAGTCATTTTCGACCGATGCATTTATCTCGTGCGCATGCGGCGGCACCGTCAGGCGCGTCGCTACACGTTGCGGATTGCTGCAGCGACCCGCGAAGTGATCCTCACCATTCCGCCGCGCGGGACCGTGAAAGAGGCGCGCGCATTTGCGCAAAAACACGGCGGCTGGATCGCGGCGCGTTTGGGGCGCCTGCCGGAGGCGGTTCGCTTTGCTCACGGTGTTATGGTGCCGCTGCGCGGTATTCCCCATCACGTCACGCATCGTCGCGGCGCGCGCGGGACCGTCTGGACCGAGATGGACTCTGAGGGGCGACGGTTGCTCTGTGTGGCCGGCGACGCGCCGCACGTCGACCGCCGGATTGCCGATTTTCTGCGGCGTGAGGCCAAGCGCGAGCTCGAAATTGCGAGCCAGCGTTACGCCTCCGAGCTTGGTGTGAATATCAAACGTGTCTCGGTGCGCGATCAGGCGAGCCGCTGGGGCTCCTGTTCGACGACCGGCGCGCTGTCATTTTCCTGGCGGCTCATTCTCGCACCGAGCTTTGTGCTGAGCTACCTTGCGGCGCACGAAGTCGCGCATCTGGTCGAGATGAATCATTCCTTGCGGTTCTGGCGCCTGGTTCGGAGGCTGTTCCCGGATCACGAACGGGCCAAGACATGGCTCGACGTCCACGGCAGCGATTTGCATCGCTACGGCCTACCGGAGCGCAGCCGCGCGGCCTGACGAGTGTCATGTCCTCGCGCGATGCGAACGGCAGCGTTTAGCGGCCTAGTGGTGCTGGCTCGTCTGTGCCGCGACGACGTCTGAGGATAATGGCAGCAGGCCAAACGAGAGCTTCGTCGCGACCGCAAGCAGCGTGACCGCGAGCACGACGCGCAGCGCGGTTTCGTTGAAGCGGGCGGCTGCATAGCTGCCGATCAAAATTCCCGGCACCGATCCAAAAATCAGCGCTGTGAACACCTGCCAATCAATCGAACCGAGGAACCAATGCCCAATGCCGCCGACCAGCGTCAGTGGAATCGCATGCACAATATCTGAGCCGACGATCCGTGCCGTCGGCAGCTTCGGGTAAAGTAGAACCAGCGCAGTAACGCCGATAGCGCCGGCGCCGACCGAGGAGATCGAAACCAGGATTCCCAGAACACCGCCGACGACGACGGTCAGGAGCGCGATCCGGTTGGGCGAGAGCGCGCTGAGGCCCGGGGCGAACCTGGCCACGATCCTGTTACGGAACACCAATGTGAACGCCGTGAGCAGCAAAGCAAACGCCAGCACCGCTCCGATGAGTTGTCGTACCCCGTCACCCCTGATGTCGAAGTAGCTCAACGTCGCGATTGTCACGATCGTCATCGGCACGCTGCCTACCGCTAAGCGCCGAACTACCCGCCAATCGACGGTACGGTTGAGGCCGTGCACGATGCCGCCGGCAGACTTTGTCGCCGCCGCGTACAAAAGGTCGGTGCCCACCGCGGTCGCGGGATGGATGCCGAACAACAAAATCAGCAAAGGCGTCATCAGCGAGCCGCCACCAACTCCAGTCAATCCGACCAAGAGTCCGACGACAAACCCGGATATCGGGTAGAGAAATTGCATTGAGGAAATCGCGTTCATCCCGTTACTCGTGCTCGTTCACGGCTTCTGGCTCCTACCTAAAGAACCCGCGCGTACGACACGGGGACTCTAGAATATTTCCGGTGCCTGCGCACGATACGAACCAACCTTGTCACGAAAATAAAATTGTTACATTGCGCCGCGGGAACTTGGTGAAAACTCTTTCTCTCCGATAGCTTCAGATTGGTGTAATCGCGTTGCAATTGCGGAACAATTCGCCGCGCGGCGGCGATACTGCATTGCAGAAACTCGATCTGTTGGCGTTTCGCAAAAGGAACAGAGCAAACGCGAACGCAACCCATTGCGGTTTCGTAATATTAGACGTGCGCGCACGTTGAGCAGTGATCTTCGTCACACCTGAGCGCGTAAAACGGGCCTTTTGACGCAGCAAGCAACACTAACGCGTGATCCACGTTGTATCTTGGAGGCGTACACCTAACTTTTTGTCATAAGGCCGACCGGACGGCTCCCCATCCCCCGACACCCCGCCGTCCGGCCTAATAAGCCTGAAGTTGAGGCAACAACCTAAGAGCCCCAAGCGCGTAATCTGCTTGGGGCTCTTTTTTATGGCGGGCGCCCACGGCCGCTAATTCTTCACCAGATCCCCGAGCAGGCTTGCCGCCACGGAAAGTTTCGACAGCGTCAGTCCCGATACGGCAATTTCGTGGATCGCCCCGCGGATGCGCTCAACTTCGCCTTTGCGCGGCGCCACCCACGCTTCGACCGCGCCGGCGCCGGCGGCGCCGTTACCGACCATAGCAGCGGTCAGCCGGCGTTCGGCGTCGCCGATAAAATCGCGCGCCCGATCGAGCGCCAGCCGGTCGAAATAATCCGCGATCGGAATGGTGCGTGCGGCCGCGGCAATGCGATCAAGCCGGAAGAAAGCGCCGGTGGCGAAGTAAGTAGCTGCAACTTCACCGATCGCCTTGCCGGTGCGGTCGGCCACGAGAACGATGTCAGGCGCTGCCGTGAGCGGTCCGAGATTGGCGATTGTGGCGGCAAGTTCCACGGGCACGCCTGCTTCGGTCAGTTCCTGCTGACGCAAGGCGCGAGCGCTCAACGCGTCATCGGCAAGCGCGTGGTCGAGGGCGGCGGCGACGGCGGCGATGCCGTCACGATAATGCGCCACGAGATCCGCAATCCCCTTGGTCAGCTCGACATTGCGCAGGAACCAGATGATGCGGTCGAGCAACAGGTCTTGTACCGCCGCGTAAAGATCAAGCTGCACTTTCCCGTCAATCCGATTGTCGAGCGCATCGATCGCAGTGTTGAGCGCGGTCATGTCATAGCTGTCGCGTACCACCGCGAAGGCTGAGGCAATTGCGGCGGGTGCGGCGCCGGTTTGATCCGCAATACGCACGATCAACGAAGGGCCCCCGCGGTTGATCATCGAGTTGGCGAGCTGGGTCGCGATGATTTCCCGGCGCAGCCGATGATGTTCGAGCGCATCGGGAAATTGCGCGGCGATCTCTTTCGGAAAATAACGCCCGAGTTCACGGGCGAGATAGGGATCGTCCGGCACTGCGGACTCGAGCAAATCCTCGTAAAGCGTGAGCTTGGCGTAAGCGAGCAACACGGCCAATTCCGGCCGCGTGAACGGCAGCAGGCGGCGCCGGCGTTCGGCCAGTCCCATGTCGTCGGCCAAAAACTCGACGGCACGATCGAGCAAACCGCGGGCCTCCAGGGTCTGGATCACCCGCTGCAGAAAGCCGAAATCCTCCATGCCGCGCCGTTGTGACAGCGACAGCGCCAGCGTCTGCAGGTAATTGTTGCGGAGTACAAGCGCGGCGACCTCATCTGTCATCTGCGCGAGCAGTGCGTTGCGGGCGCTCATCTGCAGGCGGCCGTCGCGCACCGGGATGCTTAACGCGATCTTGATGTTGACCTCCATGTCGGAGGTATTCACGCCGGCTGAATTGTCGATCGCGTCGGTGTTGAGCCGCACCCCGCGCAACGCCGCTTCGATACGGCCGCGCTGCGTCATGCCGAGGTTGGCGCCTTCGCCGATCACTTTGCAGCGCAAATCTGCTCCGGCGACGCGGATCGGATCGTTGGTGCGGTCGCCGGCTGCCTCGTCGCTTTCATCGGCGGCGCGGACATAGGTGCCGATGCCGCCGAAAAACAGGAGATCGACTTGCGCCTTGAGAATGGCGCGGATCAGCGCTTGCGGAGTAAGCCTTTCACCCACGCCAAAGAGCTTCTGCGCCTGCTCCGATAGCTTGATCTCCTTGGCGGAGCGCGAATAGACGCCGCCGCCGTTTGAGATCAGCGATTTGTCGAAATCCTGCCAGCTCGATCGCGGCAGATCGAACAGGCGCTTGCGTTCCGCGAAGGTGCGCACCGGGTCAGGTTCGGGGTCGATGAAGATGTCGCGATGGTCGAATGCGGCGACGAGCCTGGTTGTTTGCTCGCGCAGCATGCCGTTGCCGAACACGTCGCCCGACATATCGCCGACGCCGACAGTTGTAAAAGCGGTCTTGCCGATATCGACATCCATCTCGCGGAAGTGGCGCTTGACCAATTCCCAGGCGCCGCGGGCGGTTATGCCCATCTTTTTATGGTCGTAGCCGGCGGAGCCGCCCGAAGCGAACGCGTCACCGAGCCAGAAGTCGTGGGCGATGGCGATGTCGTTGGCGATATCGGAGAACGTCGCGGTGCCTTTGTCGGCGGCAACGACGAGATACGGATCATCGCCGTCGTGGCGCACGACATCGGCCGGCGGGACAATGCCGGTCGTTCCTTTCCCGATATTGTCGGTAATATCGAGGAGCGTCGAGATGAAGAGCTTGTAGGAGGCGGTACCCTCAGCCTGAATAGCCTCACGTGCGCCGCCCCGTGGCAACCGTTTCGGCACGAAGCCGCCCTTGGCGCCGACCGGCACGATGACTGCGTTCTTGACGTTCTGCGCTTTGACCAGACCAAGGATTTCGGTGCGGAAATCCTGCGGCCGGTCGGACCAACGAATGCCGCCACGAGCAACTTTGCCGAACCGCAGATGCACGCCTTCGACCCGCGGCGAATAGACGAAAATCTCATAAAGCGGCCGCGGCAACGGCATGTCGTCGAGCTTGCGGCTCGAGAACTTTACCGCGATCAACTCTTTGATTTGTCCGTGGTGATCGAGCTGATGGAAATTGGTGCGGATCGCCGCCTGCACCGCGTTGACGAAGCGGCGCAGGATCCGATCCTCGTCGAGGCTGTCGACCGCTTGCAGCGCAGTCTCGATGGCGGTGGCGATGGTGGCTTCGCGCGCTGCACGTTCGTCCGCCGCTACCCCGAGCTTCGGGTCGAAGCGCGTATGAAACAGAGTGACGATCTGCGCGGCGATGCCGGCATGCTTGCGCAACGTCGTCCACATATAATCTTGTGAAAACGGCACGCGCACCTGGCGCAGAAAGCGCGAGAGCGTGCGGATCAGGGCGACATCGCGCCAGACCAGCCCGGTCGCCAGCACCAGCGCATTGTAACCGTCATTCTCGGCGTGTCCGCCCATGACGGCGATGAAGCAGGCCTCGATCTTTTCCCGCAGCGTTTCCAGATCGAACGGCTGGCCCATGGCGCTTTGCAGCGTCATGTCATGGAACCACACGTCGGCAGCGTCTTGTGGTTCGATGTGGTAGGTGCGCTCATCGACGACGCGGAAGCCCATGTTTTCCAATACCGGCACGCGTTCGGAAAGCGCGATCGGACGGCTGTGGCTGAAGACCTTGAGGCCCGCGCTCGTCGCTTCAGCGCCGAAACTGCGGTAAAGCTCGACGCCAAGCGGATGCTCGGCGGTCAGCGTTTCGAGGACTTGAATGTCGGCGACGGCGGCCGCCGGCGGATAGACTTCGCGGTAATCGACCGGAAAAGCCTCGCGGTAATTCGCCGACAGTATGCGCCTCTTGCTCGGTGCGTGGGCGGCGGCAAGCGCGTCTTCAAAACCATCGGTCCAGTTTCGGACGATCGCTTCGACCGCGCGATCGAGAACAGCGCGGTCGACGCTGGGAGTCTCGCCCTCGTAGCGTCCGATGATAAAGTGGACACGGACCAGCGGGCCTTCCGGGAAAAACGGGTGGAAGGCGCGCACCCGCCCTCTAAAAGCTGTGGCGAGATACTCGCCGACCTGTGATCTGATCTGGCTGTCGTAACGTTCGCGCGGGATGTAGACGAGAATGGATACGAAGCGGTCGAAACGATCGCGTCGCGGTAGCACGCGAACGCGGGGCCGTTCATCGAGTTGGAGAATGGCGAGCGCGAACTGGTAAAGCGTGTCTTCGTCGATCTGGAACAATTCGTCGCGCGGATAGTGTTCGAGTACGTTGACCAGCGCTTTTCCGGAATGACTTGAAGGATCGAAGCCGGCGCGGCTGATGATGTTATCGACCTTGCGCCGCAGATAGGGGATGGCCCGCACCGAGCGCGTGTATGCGGTCGAGGTGAGCAGCCCGCAGAACACGCATTCACCGACCAGGTTGCCGTCGCGGTCGAAACGTTTGACCCCGACATAGTCCAGGTGGACCCGGCGGTGGACGCGAGAACGCACCGCGGCCTTGGTCATAATGAGAAGCTTCGGCTCGCGCAGAAACTCGCGTATTTCCGGCGTGATGGTAACGAGCTGGTTGCCGCGCCGCAGCAGCCGCATCTCGCGCGACCGTAGCAGCCCGAGCCCGGTCTCGAATTTCGGTTCAAGCGCGTGCTCGCCGTCGCTGTAGGCGTAGTCACGGGCACCGAGCAGGGTAAAATTGTCCGCCGCGATCCATTGCAGGAACTGAATCGCTTCGGCCACTTCGTCAGCCGGCAGCGGCGGCGGGTTGGCCTTCAGTTCCGCCGCAACTTCCTGCACGCGCGCGAGCGTCGCTCGCCAATCTTGAACACCGACGCGAACGTCGGCGAGGACATCTTCCAGCGCTTGCACGATATCGGCCCGCTGCGCCGCATCCTCGATGCCCTGGACGTGAACGTGAATAAAGCTTTCGCGCCGGCCCTCGCCTTTACGCGCACCTTTGAAGGCGGTGAGCCGGCCGGTGTCGTCGCGCTCCACGGTGAGTACCGGATGGACGAGAAGGCGAATGTCCAGTCCGCGCTCGCTCAATTCGCCCAAAACCGAATCGACCAGAAAGGGCATGTCGTCATTGAGGATTTCGAGTACCGCCACGTCAGGCGTGAGGCGGGCCGGCGTGAAGGCAATCTTGGCGGCGCCGGGTTTGCGCTCCGAGATAAACGTCCACGCTTGCTCGCCGATAGCGGCCAGTTCTTCGGGCCGATAACGCTCGAGATCGTCCGGCGCCGCACGGCCGAAAAGCGCGTCAAAAAAGTCCGGCGGGAAATCGCGCCAGCGTCCAGCCACCAGTGCCGCGGCTTCGCCGATCAGTGTCTGGCTCGCAGCTCTGTCCCCTGGTCGAGGAATATTTTGGACCGCCATGGTTTCCCCCTGCCAACTCGCCGGCGCCATTTTCAGAGATACTAGCCGTGCGGCACGCCCATCCGCTATGGCAACGACTTATAATGTATTCCTATCCACTGCCGCCGATTGACGCTTGAGCATCTCCGGAAGGGACTAAATATGGCCAAACGCAGCAACAAAACCGCGCCACGCGCGCCCGCGCCGAAATTCCGCGCCCGCGCCTCGGCGGTCGAAGGCGACGACATCGTCATTACGGCGCTCAAGCTTCCTTCGCGCGAGCTTTCCCCGGAAATGGCCGCCTATTTCGCCAAGTGTGAGGAAAAGCTCGGCTTCGTGCCGAATGTACTGCAGGCCTACACGTTCGACGGACCAAAGCTTTCCACGTTCGTCGCCATGTACAACGATCTGATGCTGGCGCCCTCGGGCCTGAGCAAACTCGAGCGCGAAATGATCGCGGTCGCGGTATCATCGCACAACCGATGTTATTATTGCCTGGTCGCGCACGGGGCTGCGGTGCGACAGCTTTCGGGCGATCCAGCGCTCGGCGAACTGATGGTGATGAATTACCGCGCCGCGCGGCTGTCGCGGCGTGAGCGCGTCATGCTCGACTTCGCAGTCAAGCTGACCGCTGAGCCCTGGTCGGTCGAGGAGGAAGACCGCGAAGGGCTGCGCCGCGTGGGCTTCACCGATCGCGATATCTGGGACATTGCCGCGGTGGCCGGCTTTTTCAACATGTCCAACCGCGTTGCCTCGGCGACCGACATGCGGCCGAACAGCGTCTATCACGGGCAAGCGCGGTGAAGCATTGTTATTTGCTTGATGATTTGTCGTGCCGGGCGGAAATAAGTCTGCCGTGACGGCGAGCGCGCTAGCGCGTAGCATATGGTACTCGATCAAACGCTTCGGAGGCTTGCGATGCGAAAAGGGATTATGCGCGCTGCGACAGGCAGCGCCCTTGGCGTTTTCTTCGCCACGGCGGCATTTGCCGCGCCACCGGCCGCGCCGCCAGCTGCAAAGCTCGCGCCAGCCGATATTCAGACCACGTTCTTCAACGGTCAGCCATTTACCGCCACGTCGCCGTCGAGCATCAGATTCAAAATGACCTTTACGCCCGACGGTAAAATCAAGCGCGTGCCGATCGGCAAGGGCAACAGAGGCGCGGGGACTTGGAAGCTCTCGAAAGATGGCTTCTGCACCGCGTGGAAAGAAGGCAAGGACAGTTGCTTTACTCTTGTCAGCGTCGGCGACAAGAAATGGACGGTTCTCAAAGGCTCCACCATCATGGCGACGTGGAGCAAATAGCCGACCGGCGGTCGTTCGGCTGGTCGCGCGAGGCGTGCCGAATTTCACGCGCTTTTTTTTGATCGCTTCGTCGTCCGGATCAGGTGGCGAAATGAATTCAGCTGGCAAAGGGAAAGCGAGGCTGAGCAAGCCGAGGCCCCATATCGCAGCTACAATAATCACGTCCAAAGGCTCCAACGCCCACTTCATAAAGACGTTGCAGCTGTTCCGTGACGACCACGTGACCGCCGGCGCCAAAAAGGATGGTCGCTTTGGATATCGCGGCGGACCACAAGCAAACCTCATTCCGGTTTGCGTTTTTTGGTTTCGCGCCTTTTGGCTTTGCGTTCTTCTCGAAACTTTTGCTCGTGACCCTCAAGGGTCTTGAGCGCGCTCATATATAATTGGAGAGTTTGTTCGGCTTCGAGCGTGGGCTGGCCCGAGGCCTTGAGTCCCGCAATGAATTGTTCTTGGCGCGCTACTATTCGCCGTGCTTCAGCCGCACGTTCCACGGCCAAAATTAACTTGGGACTTTTTCTGGGCATGGATCACGCCTTGTCACTTGCGCGATGCCCTTATTGCCTCAGTGGATGTATTGGTTTTATGACCGAATCTGACCTTGAGCAGTTCGAGTGCCGAAACTCCAGCGCTGTGCGCAAAAGCTTTCGGGTCGAACCGAGAAGCAATATTCTCGTCTGCGATAGCCCGCTTTATGTGCGTAGCCTTTACGCGTGTCCCGACAAATCGCGGATCGTCGGCTGCTCACCGGACAACGGGTTCGCGGGGTCCCACCCGTAGTGCAGAGTCTCGAACCGCATCGCCCGGGCGTCGAGCATGATCAGCCGGCCGACGAGGCCTTCGCCAAAGCGGACAATCTCGCGGATCACCTCCAGCGCCGCCATTGAGCCGATGACGCCTGCCAATGCGCCGAGGATTCCGGCTTCGGCGCAGGCGGGCACGGTGCCCGGCGGCGGCGGTTCGGGAAACAGACAACGATAGGTCGGATTTGGTTTGCCATCGCGGCCGCGTTCGTGCGCGCGGATCGTCGTCAGCGTGCCGTCGAACGGGCCAAGCGCCGCGGTCACCAGCGGCTTGCCGGCAAAGTAACAGGCGTCGGCGACCAGATAGCGCGTGGCGAAATTGTCGGAGCCGTCGGCGACCAGATCGTAGCGTTCGATCAAGGCAAGCGCATTCTGTGCGGTCAGCCTGACGCGATGTTGCTCGACAGCGACATGAGGGTTGAGCCGGCGGATTAAGGCCGTGGCGCTATCGACCTTCGGCATGCCGAGGTCCGGCGTGCCATGGATCACTTGCCGCTGCAGGTTCGAGAGCGCGACCACATCGTCGTCGACGACACCAAGCGTGCCAACGCCGGCGGCGGCAAGATAAAGCAGGATCGGCGCGCCAAGTCCGCCGGCGCCGACAACCAAAACGCGAGCACGGCGGAGCGCCGCCTGTCCCGGCCCCCCGACATCGGGAAGCACGATGTGACGCGCGTAGCGCTCCAGTTCTTCGGCACTGAGCATTTGAGAGCTAGGCATAACGCCAAGATAGGCTTGAACGGCGCGCGGAACCACCGCTACCGTCGTGCCGTTACCATGCGATTGGCGTCCGCGCGCGGCTCGGGTTACGCTGATCGAGCTATGTCGGGCGTTCGTTTGGGCGGGTGGCCATGTATTTGAGGGTGCTAGCGGCGTTCGTCGGCCTCCTTGCGGCCAGTACGCTTGTGTTCGCGCAAGATTCCAAACCAGATACCAAGCCCCGAAAGGCGCCGGCTGCAAAGCTGACTGCGAGCAAACAGCGGGTCGCAAAAACCCATGTTGCAACCGCGCCGGCGGCCACTCCTCAACATGAAGAATCCCAGCGCCACGGCAAGGCTGTGAATGACTCGCGCAGGCACAAAGACGAATTGGGCGGCGTCAGCGCTTTGGCGCGCGATCCAGCCGCTGCGCCTGTGAATTTTCCGGACTCCGTCGGCTGGCAGCTCATCGAAGATCCGGCGACCGGCGCGCGCTTTGGTCTGCCGGGTAAGATCGTTCCGCGCGTAGACGCCTCCCGCACTGGCAGCCGCTGGACCTCGGCGCAGGGTCAAATACAGATTGAGACGTTTCGTCTGACTGAAGCGGCATTGCCGACGCTGTTTGAGCAGGAAAAGAAGGCCTCGAAGCGAGAGATTGTATCAAGCCAGCTCACCGCGGACGCCTTTGTCATCAGCGGCGTGCAGGGGCTGAAGAATTTTCGCGTCCGCGCCACTGCGCGCGGCACGGAAGTGCGCGGCGTCACCGTCCTCTACGACCAGGCGACCGAGGGGACGATGGACCGCATCGCAGCCGCCGTCATCGGCAGCTACACTGGGTTCCCCGATCCCAATGCGGCCCCGGCCCCGGGCATCCGGCGGATGGTCGAATACGGTACCGCAATTGTAGTGAGCGGCGACGGCGATCTGATCGCGCCGGCCCACGTCACGGACGATTGTCAGGCCATTACGCTGCCCGGCCTCGGCCATGCCGAGCGGATCGCAATCGACAAGGCGAACGATCTCGCGCTCATCCACGTCTACGGCGCCCGCAACCTCGTACCCGTGACACTTGCCGCCGATGATAAAGGTACGGACTACAAGCTGATCGGCGTTGCCGACCCGCTCGCGCAGGCCGGTGCGGCGGAAATCACCACCGCCGTTTGCCGGCGCACCGGTCAAGGGATCGAGCCGGCGCCCAAGCCAGGCTTTTCCGGTGCTGCGGTCGCGGATGCTCGCGGCGCCGTAGCCGGCATGGTGGATTTCAAACCGGCGGCCGTCGCTGGTGGCGGCGCGCAGGGCGCCACGATGGTGCCGGTCGAAACGATCCGGGCGTTCCTGCAGGCGCGCGGCATCACGCCCGGTGCCGCGGCATCCGATCATGCACCGATCGAACTATCGATCGTGCGTATCGCCTGTGTGAGGAAGTGACGGCCTTCTTTGTTGCATCCTCTCCGCTTGCGGGAGAGGGTGGCACAGGGGTTTAAAGACAGCGCGCTTCCTTCCGTTGCGCCTGTCGGGCGTAAAAGAGACATCATGACTCAACTGGGCTAGGTTCGCCTCCTAGCCGCCAGTTACTGCTAGCTTCAAGAATTTGCCACTGCCTCAGTCGGCGATGGTCGAAGAATTGGTTGAGCCAACTGGAATCTTCCGGATTTAGTTCGCGCATCCAACGGGTATCCGAATTTGTGCGCAAGTCTTCACGGCGTATCGCATCGATCACTTGATCAAATGGAATGGAGCAGAAATAGGCTATCCGCTCGAGGGCGGCCTCGGGATTGGCGCAGAGCCGCGTATAGGAGATGACACGAATTCGTTCTAATCCGATGGCCCGCACTTGACCCGCGAGCCAGGTAAGTTGCTCATTGCATACGACTGCCAATCGCCTGATATCAGTATCGAATTTACGCCGAAGGGCGGAACACGTCGCGGCCCTTGGGTCTCGGTAAATCAGCACAATCCTGCAATCTGGAAAGAGGTCTAAAATGTCCCACAGGTCGGGCGTGTACCGGTCGCGGGGGGTCGCAAAAGGGGATGATCGCTTGAAGACAAAATGGACAGTCTCCGCATATGACGAAGCAGCCAGGATGCGATCGGTTGCGGTACGCCAATCTCGGCGACCTTTCTCGTGCTCCTCGAATGAAAGTTTCCTGTCCCATACCCGACTGTTAGCCGCCATGAATGAGTTGGCGAGCGATTTCGCGTCAGGATGGTCCGGAAGCTTCTGAAAGTTGCCCCCTAAACTGACACATCCGTCTGGGGCGGACAGGAGACGAAGCAGGACGGTCGTTCCAGAGCCTTCTGCCCCGCCGATGAAAATCAGTTTTCTAGTTTGGCTCACTGGGCCGACGTCCTTGTCGGATGCTCTTGGAGTAATGTTGAGAGTCGCTCCACTATCTCCGGATTGGATGCGGCGATGTCAATTGTCTCATTGGGATCTGTTTTAAGATCTCGAAGCGTGATGCGCTCGTGGAACTCGACGAGCTTATACCGCCCATCAAACACCGATCTCCATTGAAGACATGTGATCGCGGGGCACAACGTCGCCGATTGGCCCGGCGCGCCATTTCGCGGCAACGCAGCAATTCGGACGCTTTCGGGTCGAAGCGGACATTAGGTCGGATTTTATGAGTGCGCGGCCCACTTACTTGGTGCCGACGCGGAATGAGTTGTTTCACTTGTTCTCAAACTTCGCCGGCCGTTTGGCGATGAAGGCGGCCATGCCTTCCTTCTGGTCGGCAGTTGCGAACAGCGAGTGAAACATGCGGCGTTCGAAGCGGACGCCTTCGGCGAGCGACGTCTCGAACGCGGTGTTGACGGCCTCCTTGGCGCCGAGCACCGAAGGCAGCGACATCGACGCGATCGTCTCGGCGACCTTGAGCGCCTCCTCGACGAGGCTTTGGAGCGGCACGATGCGCGCGACGAGGCCTGAGCGTTCGGCTTCCTGCACGTCCATCATGCGGCCGGTGAGGATAAGGTCCATCGCCTTGGCTTTGCCGACGGCGCGCGTCAGCCGCTGCGTGCCGCCGATGCCGGGGATTATGCCGAGCTTGATCTCGGGTTGGCCGAATTTGGCGTTGTCCGCGGCGATGATCAGATCGCACTGCATCGCCAATTCGCACCCGCCGCCGAGAGCGAAGCCAGCCACCGCCGCGATCACCGGCTTGCGCACCGTGGCGGCGCAGTGCCAGTTCGCGGCGAAGTCGCCGAGGAACGCCTCGACGAAAGTCTTGTCGGCCATTTCTTTGATGTCGGCGCCGGCTGCGAACGCCTTGTCTGAGCCGGTCATCACGATACAGCCGATATTCGCGTCAGCTTCGAAAGCATCCAGCGCCTGGCTCAATTCATGCACCAGTGCGCTGTTCAGCGCATTGAGCGCCTGCGGCCGATTGAGCCGGATCAATCCGACCTTGCCGCGCGTTTCAACAATGATGTTTTGGTGGCTCATGATGTGTCCCAATTCCTTTCCTCCCCCGTTTACGGGGGAGGTGGCGAGCGAAGCGAAGCCAGTGGGGGCAAGCGTTCGACGCTTGCGCAAGCGTTGAGGCCCCGACCCCCACCCCACCCTCCCCCTTTCAGGGGGAGGGATTGTTGATCACTTCTGGCATACCGGACAATAAAACGTCGAGCGCCCGTTCTGCACGATGCGTTTGATAATGCCGCGGCAGCCCGGCGTCCGGCACTTTTCGCCCTCGCGATCGTAGACGCGAAAGTGATGCTGGAACATGCCAAGTTCACCGTCAGTGAGCTTGTGATCGCGCAACGACGAGCCGCCGGCCTTGATCGCGTCGTTGAGTACGGCCTTGATTGCTTCGACCAGGCGCTCGGCACGCTCGTTGGGCGCGCCAGTCTTGCTGGCGATCGTTGCTGCGTTTCGCTTCGGCGACAGCCGGGCAAGATGCAGCGCCTCGCACACATAAATGTTGCCGAGCCCGGCCACGATCCGCTGATCCAACAATGCCGCCTTGAGGCTCGTTTTCTTTCCCTTGCACACCGCCGCCAGCATTGCGGCGTCGAAGGCGTTGCCGAGCGGCTCGGGGCCGAGCCCGGCCAGCAGTGGCTCGTCATCGAGCTTCGCGCGCTCGACGAGCTTCATCGATCCGAAGCGGCGCGGGTCGTTGAAAGTAACGATCGCGCCAGACGACATGTGAAAGACCACGTGGTCGTGGGCCGCATGCTGCGCCCGCTCGTGATGATAGCGGCCGAGCTTGTTGTTGCCGCCGCCGCGAAATACGTGAAACGAGCCGGACATGCCGAGATGCATCAGCAGAACATCGCCGGATGAGAGATCGGCCAGGAGATACTTCGCCCGGCGGCCCAGCCCGGTCACGGTCTTGCCTTCGAGCCGCCGCGCAAAATCTTTCGGCAGCGGCCAGCGCAAATCGCCGCGACGAAGCTCGACCTTGCTAAAGCGGGCCCCCTCCATGGCCGGCGCTAACCCGCGGCGCACTGTCTCGACTTCAGGTAGTTCGGGCATTGTTCAAACGGCTTTCGCGTCACAAAAGCCTGGTTAATTCCGCAGACATAGCGCCGGTTGCGCCGCCGCGCTATGGTTTAGCCGGGAAACTTGCCTCCATGATCGACACCAGCCAATTCGGCGCGCGGGAAGTGCCTGTTGCGGACAAGCAGGCGCTGGTCAACGACGTCTTCCGCAGCGTCGCCCGCCGCTATGATGTGATGAACGACCTGATGTCGTTCGGGCTGCATCGCGCCTGGAAGGATGCGCTGGTCACGGCGGTCAATCCGCCGAAGCGCCGGCCGTTTGCGTTGCTCGATATCGCCGGCGGCACCGGCGACGTCGCTTTTCGCGTGCTCGCGGCCGGCGGCGAAGGCACGCGCGCCACGGTCTGCGACATCAATCCCGACATGCTCGCCGTCGGACGCGAGCGCGCCAGCGCTGCCGGTCTGGAGGAAAAGGTCACGTTTGCTGAAGGCAACGCCGAGGCGCTGCCGTTCGCCGATCGCTCCTTTGATGCCGCCACAATCGCATTCGGTATCCGCAACGTGCCGCGGATCGAGGTGGCGCTCGCGGAAGCGTTTCGCGTACTCAAGATCGGCGGGCGCTTTGTTTGCCTCGAATTTTCCGCCGTGGATGTGCCGGGCCTGCGCACGCTCTACGAGTTCTACTCATTCAAGGTCATTCCGCCGCTCGGCCGCGCCGTGGTCGGTGACGCAGAGTCTTACCAGTACCTGGTGGAATCGATCCGGCATTTTCCGAAACCGCAGGAATTTGCTGCCATGCTGCGCGCGGCGGGCTTCGCGCGGGTTTCGCATCAGCTCATGACCGGCGGCATCGTTGCGCTGCATTCCGGCTGGCGTTTGTGATCTCCGTTTTTCATCTCGTCCGCATCGGTCGCGCCGGCTTCGTGTTTGCGCGCGAGGGCGTGTTCGGCACCATCGATCCAGCCGTCATCCCGCCGCCGGTCCGTCCGCTCGTGAGCCTGGTGCGGTTGATCGAGCGGCCGTCGGTCGGTGCCGCCGATACGCGTTTGTCGGCAGCGTTCACGCGGCTCGGCCCGAGCTATGTCAAGCTCGGACAATTCCTGGCGACGCGGCCCGACGTTGTTGGGCCGGCGGCGGCGCGCGATCTGGAGCGGCTGCAAGACCAAATGTCGCCATTCCCGCAGCCGGAAGCGGAGGCCGCTGTCGCCGCGTCATTTGGCAAGCCTGTCAGCGCGGTTTTTTCGAGCTTTGGTCCGCCGGTCGCCGCCGCCTCGATTGCGCAGGTGCATAAGGCGGAAGTCGCCGGCGACGGCGGCCCGCGCGCGGTCGCGGTCAAACTGTTGCGGCCGGGCATCGAAGGCCGGTTTTATGCCGATCTGCGTGCCTTCGATTACGTGGCGCGCCATGCCGAGAGTGTTTCCGCAGAAGCCCGGCGGCTTCGTTTCGTCGAAGTGGTCGACACTTTGCGCCGCACGGTCGCCGTCGAAATGGATTTCCGTCTTGAGGCGGCGGCGCTCTCGGAAATGGCCGAGAACACCAAGGACGATCCGGATTTTCGTGTCCCCAGTGTGGACTGGGACCGCACCACCAAGGAAGTGCTGACGCTGGAATGGATCGACGCCACGCCGCTGTCGGACCGGGCGCGGTTGCTGGCCAAAGGCTTCGACTTGCGGCAGCTGGCGCGAGCCCTGATCCAGACCTTTCTCCGCCACGCGCTGCGCGACGGCTTCTTTCACGCCGACATGCATCCGGGTAATCTATTCGTTGATGACGACGGCCAGCTCATCGCCGTCGATTTCGGCATCATGGGCCGGCTCGGCGCCAAGGAGCGTCTGTTCCTCGCCGAAATCCTGCACGGCTTCATCACCCGCGATTATCGCCGCACCGCCGAGGTGCATTTCGAGGCCGGCTACGTGCCGTCGCATCATTCGGTCGAAAATTTTGCGCAAGCGATCCGCGCCATCGGCGAGCCGATCCATAACCGCGCCGCCGAAGATATTTCGATGGCGCGGCTGCTCACGCTGCTGTTCGAAGTGACTGGCTTGTTCGACATGCGCACGCGGCCGGAACTCATCCTGTTGCAAAAGACCATGGTGGTCGTTGAAGGCGTCGCCCGCTCGCTCGATCCCAAGCTCGACATGTGGTCGACCGCTGAACCGGTGGTGCGTGAATGGATGACGCGAAATCTCGGTCCGGCCGGCAAGCTCGAAGGCGCGGCGCAGGGCGCGTCCGAGATCGGACGTTTCATCAGCAACGCGCCGGGCCTGCTGACCCGTGGCGCCCGTTTGCTCGATCAGCTCGACGACATCACCCGCGACGGTCTCGTGCTGTCGCCGCAAACTCTGGCCGACATCAACAAGCGGGAAGGCCGGCGCAGCCGATGGTCCACCATCGCCTTGTGGGTGATCGCGGCTCTACTGTTCTGGATCGTCACCTTGTTGTTGAGGTGATAGCATTGATTGCAATGCAATCACTACTCTGCTAATCTCTATGGATGGCCAGTCTCACCGTCCGGCAGCTCGACGATAAACTGAAACGGCTGTTGCGCCTGCGCGCCGCGCGGCAGGGCCGCTCGATGGAAGACGAAATCCGCGTCATCCTGCGCCAGGCCGCGGAGGAAGCCGGTCACGAGGTGCTTGAGCGTTTCGAGCCACCCGCGCGACGCGCGAGCCAAAAAGCGCCGTCCGTGGTTCCGAATACACTGCGCGTTCTGCTCATCATCGGCGGCGGCATTGCCGGCTATAAGTCGCTCGATCTTGTTCGGCGCTTGCAGGATCGCGGCGCAAGCGTGCGCTGCATTCTTACGGCCGCTGCGCAGCATTTTGTGACGCCGCTTGCTGCTGGTGCGCTGGCCGGCGAGCGCGCCTTTACCGATTTGTTCGATCCGCAGAGTGAATTTGATGTGGGCCACATCCGGCTGGCGCGTGACACCGATGTCGTGGTGGTTGCGCCGGCGACGGCTGACCTGATTGCGAAAATGGCGGGTGGCCATGCCGACGATCTTGCGACTGCCGTGCTGCTGGCAACCGACAAGCCCGTCGTGCTGGCGCCGGCGATGAACCCGCATATGTGGGCGGCGAAGGCGACGCACCGAAACCTCGCGCAACTGAAGGCTGACGGCATCCGGGTCATCGGACCGAACGCCGGCGAAATGGCTGAGCGCGGTGAAGCCGGTACTGGCCGCATGGCGGAGCCGCTGGAGATCGCCGCCGCCGTTGAGACAATCATGCGCAGCGGTGGATCACTCACCGGCAAGCGCGTGCTGATCACTTCGGGACCGACCAGCGAGCCGATCGATCCGGTGCGGTTCATCGCCAACCGCTCGTCCGGAAAACAAGGCCACGCTATCGCTGCTGCAGCCGCGGCAGCTGGCGCGGACGTGCTGCTGGTTTCAGGTCCGGTCAATCTGTCCGATCCGCCGGGCGTCGCGGTGGTGCATGTCGAGACCGCGAAGGAAATGCTGGCGGCCGTCGAGAAGGCGCTACCGGCTGATGCGGCGGTGTTTGCCGCCGCCGTCGCCGACTGGCGCCCAGTCAAGATAAGCGGCAGCAAAATTAAAAAACAGCAGGGCCGCACGCCGACACTCGAACTGGTCGAGAACCCCGATATTCTCTCCACCATCGCCCATCGCAAATCTGGGCGACCGCGCCTCGTCGTCGGCTTCGCGGCCGAAACAGATGATGTCGTCGCCAACGCCAAAGCCAAGCTCAAGAACAAAGGCTGCGACTGGATCCTCGCCAATGACGTCTCCCCGGGAACCGGAATCATGGGCGGCGATGCCAACACCATTCAGATGGTAACCGCCGACGGCGTTGAATCGTGGCCGCCGCAGTCGAAGGACGACGTCGCCCGCTTGCTGGTCGAACGGATCGCAGCAGCGCTCACGGAAACCAAACCATGAGCAGCGATCCCGGCGTCGAGGTTCGCATCATGCGGCTACCGCACGGCGCCGATTTGCCGCTGCCACACTATCACAGCGCGCTCGCCGCTGGCGTCGATCTGCCAGCTGCAGTTCCGGCCGATGCGCCGGTTGAACTCGCACCGGGAGCGCGGGCGCTGATCCCGTGCGGCTTTGCGATGGCGCTGCCGCCCGGTCAAGAGGGCCAGATCCGGCCGCGGTCGGGTCTCGCGCTCCGCCACGGCATCACGGTTCTCAACTCTCCCGGCACCGTCGACGCCGATTATCGCGGCGAAGTGCAGGTTATTCTCGTCAATCTCGGTAACGAACCGTTTGTGGTCTCGCGCGGCATGCGCATCGCGCAGCTGATCATTGCGCCGGTGCAGCAGGCGAGACTCATCGAAGCAGCGAGTCTCGACCCGACCGCGCGCGCCGCAGGTGGTCTTGGTTCCACCGGCACGGCGTCGAACGTTGGCGGCGAGCGCGGCTGAAAGGTTCGAGCCGCGGCCGCGTTCACGATCTGGACTCTTTCGGCGCGTTTCCGCTTGAGAGTAAAGTCGACCGATTCGCGCGCTGGCCATGGCGGCGGCTGCCAGCAGAGGCAATTGGGGCATGCCGGACACGATCCGGAGGAGCGGGGGCTATGCTCGTCCGTGGTTGGGCGGATTCCCTGTAGCTATTGGCGTCATCGCGCCGCTTCCAGCTCACGCAGACACCCAACATCCGGTGCTGGTCCTGCATCAGCTCGTGGCCGGCGCATCGCGCAGCATCGACCGCCACGAGATCGCGGTCTTGGTGCTACTGGTCGGGCTGTTGGTGTTCGCGGTGGTGACGGCGATCCTTCTTGTTCGCGCCCGTGCCGGCTGGGCGCGACTGGAAACGTCGTCGCACGACGAGATTGCGGCGCTGCGCGCCGATCTTGACCGCGCCAACGCCTTGCTCGCTTCGGAACCGCAAGTGATGGTGGACTGGCCCGCCGCCGCCGACGAGCCTTTCATCGAAGGCGACCCGGCCGTCGTCGGCGTTTCTGCACCGCATCGCGTGCTGGCCTTCGGTTCCTGGCTCGATGCCGGCAAGGCGAGCGCGATGGAGCGGGCTGTCGAGGCGCTTCGGGCACGCGGCGACGCTTTTGCAATGGCGTTCACAACGCTGTCCGGCCGCCCGATCGAGGCGCAGGGCCGCGCCATTGCCGGACGCGCGGTGCTGCGGCTCAAAGATGCAAGTGGCGTCAAGCGCGAGCTCCTCGGCCTCGCCGAGCGCTATGAAGCGCTGCAAAGCGAGATTGCGGCGCTGCGCACGCTGATCGAAAAACTGCCGTCGCCAGTGTGGCTGCGCGACGCGACCGGTCGGCTGACTTTTGTCAACGCCGCATATGCCCGGGCGGTCGAAGCGGACGATTCCGCCGACGCAATCGAGCGAAACCTGGAATTGCTCGATAGCGCCGCACGCACCAATATTGCGCAAGCGCGCCATGCCAACGGTGGCTATGCCGGGCGCCTGCCCGCGGTCGTTGCCGGCGCCCGCCGCAGCTTCGACGTGCTCGACTTTCAGACCGAGACTGGCAGCGCCGGCCTCGGCATCGACGCCACCGAAGCGGAGACCATGCGAAGCGAGCTGGCCCGCTTGGTCGATGCACATCGGCGCACGCTCGATCAACTGTCGACCGCCGTGGCCATGTTCGCCGCTGATCAGAAGCTCACATTCTATAATGCCGCCTATCGGGCACTGTGGAATCTCGACGCCGCCTTTCTCGATCGGGGTCCGACCGACTCCGCAATGCTCGAGGAGTTGCGGGCGACGCGCAAGCTTCCCGAGGAGCGAGACTTCCGGCAGTGGAAAGCGCAACTCCAGAGTGCTTATCGCGCTATGGAGGCCAAAGAACACACATGGCATCTGCCGGACGGCCGGACGTTGCGCGTCGTCACCACGCCCAATCCGGACGGCGGCGTTACTTACCTGTTCAACGACGTGACTGAACGGCTCGATCTCGACCGGCGGTTCGAAGAGCTGATCCGGGTCCAGGGCGAAACTCTCGACAATCTCGCCGAAGGCGTCGCGGTGTTCGCCAGCAACGGCCGCTTGCGGCTTTCCAACGCTGCATTCGCCCGCATGTGGGGGTTGTCGCCAGAGACGCTGGCCGAGCGGCCGCACATCGAAACCATCTCGGCGTTATCCCGGTCGCTGCACGGCGACGCCCCCACCTGGCAAGCACTGCGGCACGTCATCACCGCAATCGACAGCCGCCGGGCGATTTCGGGCCGGCTCGAGCGGCGCGATGGCACTGTGGTCGACTGCACGACGGTGCCGTTGCCCGACTCTGCTACCCTCGTGACCTTTCATGACGTCACTGACTCGGTCAACGTCGAGCGGGCGTTGCGCGAGCGAAACGAAGCGCTCGAAGACGCCGACAAGATCAAGATCGATTTCGTCCATCACGTTTCGTACGAGCTGCGCTCGCCGCTCACCAACATCATCGGCTTCGTGCATCTGCTCGGTGATCAGGCCACCGGCCCGCTGGCGCCGAAGCAGCGCGAATACCTCGACTACATCACGGTCTCGACCGACACACTGTTAGCGCTGATCAACAACATCCTCGATCTGGCCACCATCGACGCAGGTCGCATGCAGCTTAATCTTGCACCGGTCGATATCCGCCAAACCATGGCGGCTGCCGCGGAAGGCGTCCAGGACCGCCTGGTCAGCACCGGCATCGCGCTCGAAATTCGCGCCGACGACGACATCGGCAGCTTCATCGCGGATGAGCGCCGCGTCCGCCAAATTCTGTTTAATCTTCTCGCCAATGCCGTGGGCTTTTCGCCGCCGGGCCGCACCGTGACGTTGCTGGCCGAGCGGCGCGCCGATGGGCTGGTGTTCGCGGTGACCGATCACGGCCCGGGCATTCCGCCCGACGTGCTTGAAAGAGTGTTCGACTGGTTCGAGACCCATTCGCTTGGCTCGCACCATCGCGGCACCGGCATTGGCCTCTCGCTGGTGCGCTCATTCGTTGAACTGCACGGCGGAACGGTCACCATCGCATCCGTCGTCGGCGAAGGCACCACGGTGACTTGCACGTTCCCGCTCGCTGCCGCTACGACGCAAACAGCGGCTTAGCGCATGATCCGGAAAATGGCTGCCGGTTTCTGTTAATCAGGCACTAAACTGCACGGAGAACTGCACGGACTTGCACCTCCGCCCATTCAACCGCAAAGTCGCGCATGAGCCTCTATCAAATTTTCGACCTGACCAACGAGTTCAATATTTTACGGCTGATTTGCGGCTTGTTCCTGCTGCCGCATCTTTACGCCAAAGCCAGCGATCTCGAACTCACCTACAAGATTTACGATGATTTCAAGCTCTATCCCGTCAGGCTATGGGTCTTCTCCTGCATGGTGGTAGAGATCGTTTGCGCCATCGGCATGGTGTTTGCGATCTATACGCGCTATGTCGCGCTTCTCGAGGCGGTGTTTCTGTTGGTGGCGGCCTGGGCAGTGTGGCGCCACAGCAAAGGGAATTGGCTGTGGCAGATCGGCGGCTTCGAGTACTGCCTGTTTTGGGGGATTTGCTGCATTGTTGTCGCTATGCACGGCTGAACAGATTGCGGCGATGCTGGTAGCGTGCTGAACGAGCATCGGAGCAGCGCGATGTTTCCGACCGCCACTGGCGGCTCAAGTTTCACCGTGACATTGCCGAACGAACAAGCGACGGCTCGCTTCGCCATCGATATTGCGGCTGCGCTGGAACCGGGCGATCTGGTGACGCTCTCGGGCGAACTTGGCGCCGGCAAGACGGCCTTCGCGCGCGCGGTGATCCGCTATCTCGCCGGCGACGAGGCGATCGAGGTGCCGAGCCCGACCTTTACCCTGATGCAGAGCTACGAGATGCCGCGCTTTCTGCTCGTGCACGCCGACTTCTATCGGCTGTCAGGCGCAGCTGAGCTCGGCGAGCTTGGGTTCGACGATCTGCCCGAGCGCACTGTTGTGCTGGTGGAATGGCCGGACCGCGCCGCGGGTTTTTTGCCGGCCGATCGCCTCGACATTACTTTCACGCTTGCGCCGCAACTTGATTCCGGCGCGCGCAATGCACGCGTCGTCGGCTATGGCGGCCTCTCGGCGCGGGTCGACCGCATGATGCAGGTGCGAACTTTCCTCGACGAGTTCGGTTTCGGTGAAGCGGTGCGCTGGCGCATGGAGGGCGACGCTTCGACCCGGATTTTTGAGCGGCTGACGCGCGATGGTCAGACGAGCATCCTGATGAATGCGCCGCGGCGTCCCGACGGTCCGCCGGTGCGCGATGGCAAGCCTTACAGCGCCATCGCCCATCTTGCCGAGGACATCGTTCCCTACGTCGCCATTGCATCGGGATTGCGCGATCGCAATCTTTCCGCGCCGGCCATTCTCGACGCCGATCTCGAAGGCGGCCTGCTCATCATGGAGGATCTCGGCAACGAGCGGATCGTCAGCGGCGATCCGCCGGCGCCGATCGAGGCGCGCTACGAGGCCGCGGTCGAGGTGCTGGTGTCGCTGCATCGCCGGAGATTGCCGGAGACGTTGCCGGTGGCGCCGCGCCGCGACTATCGGATCCCGCGCTACGATATGGCGGCATTTCTGATCGAGGCCGAGCTGTTGCTCGATTGGTATCTGGTCAGTGTCGACGCGGCACCTGCGGACGGTGTGCGCGAAAACTTCACCGCTTTGTGGCGCGATGCGCTCGCTCCTGCGGTCGACGCGACGCCGACCTGGATATTGCGTGACTATCATTCGCCCAATCTGATGTGGCTCTCCGACCGCGAAGACGTCGCCCGGATCGGCATATTGGACTTTCAGGATATGCTGTTGGGCCCCGGCGCCTACGACGTGGCCTCGCTGTTACAGGATGCTCGCGTGGACATATCCGAGGAGCTGGAACTCGCATTGTTGAGCCGCTACGCCCGCGCCCGCCTCCACGATGCGCGCTTTGACCCGGCGGCGTTCGCGCAGCTCTACGCGACGATGGCGGCGCAGCGGGCGACCAAGATTCTCGGCATCTTTGCCCGGCTCAACCGGCGGGATGGCAAGCCGCAATATTTGCGTCATATCCCCCGCCTATTGGGCTATTTGCAGCGGTCTCTGGCGCATCCCGCGCTGGCGCCGCTCAGGGCCTGGTATGTCGCGAATGTACCGTCGTTGGATGAGTTATGATGGGTCGAATTGGCAGATGTTGACGGGCGGGAGAACATCATGATGCCGAAAAGCGCGATGGTGCTGGCGGCGGGCCTTGGTACGCGGATGCGACCGTACAATGGTCAGATTCCGAAGCCGCTGGTGCAGATGCACGGCAAGTCTTTGATCGATTATTCGCTCGATCGGCTGGCCGAAGCGGGCGTCGAGCGTGCGGTGGTCAACGTGCATTATCTGGCTGACGCGCTCGAAAGCCATCTCGCCGGACGCAAGCGGCCGCAGATTATCATCTCGGACGAGCGTGCGAATTTGCTCGGCACCGGGGGCGGGATCGCCAAGGCGCTGCCGCAGCTCGGCGCCGCGCCATTCTTTCTCGTCAATTCCGACACGGTGTGGCTCGACGGCGTGAAGTCCAACTTCGTGCGGCTCGCCGAGGCCTTCGATCCGTTGGAAATGGATGTACTTCTGCTGCTCGCGCCGGTTGCCGGCAGCATTGGCTATTCCGGCCGCGGTGATTACGCGATGCTGCCTGATGGCCGCTTGCGGCGGCACGCTGAGAACGAAGTCGTGCCGTTCGTCTATGCCGGCGCCGCAATCCTTGCGCCTTCGTTGTTCGCCGACGTGCCGTCGGGCGCCTTTTCGCTGAACCTTCTGTTCGATCGCGCCGCTGCCAGCGGCCGCTTGTTCGGCTTGCGCCTCGAAGGCCTTTGGATGCATGTGGGCACGCCGGAGGCGGTCGCCGCCGCGGAAGCGGCCCTCGCCGCCGCGCTTTAGAATCGGATAATTCTCCGGCTGTCGCCGTTCGAGGCTCGCTCCGTGCGCGCCTCGGGGCGACGGAGTGCAGTTAAGCTATGACTTCTCATGTCTTCACTATTCCGGCGTCGGCACCGTTTCTGCCGACGCTGATCGAGGCGTTGGTCGGCGGCAAGCTCGGCGTGCGGCCTGCGAACGATCCGCTTACGCTCGCCGCAACCACGCTTTATCTGCCGACGCGGCGCGCCTGCCGGCTGATGCGCGATGCGTTTCTCGACGTGCTGAAAACCGACGCGGCGATCCTGCCGCGCATCGTTGCGTTAGGCGATATCGACGAGGATGAGATTGCGTTTGCCGAGGCGGCGACCGGCGACCTCGCGGCGGATGCGCTCGCCTTGCCACCGGCGCTTGGCGGTCTCGAACGCCGCCTGCTGCTCACCGAGCTGGTCACCAAATGGGCGAGTTCGCCGAGTTTGCATGGCGCGAGCGGCAGCCCGCTGGTCGCGCAAACGCCCGCGGCGGCGTGCGCGCTTGCCGACGATCTCGCGCGGCTGATAGACGACATGACGACACGCGGCGTGTCGTGGGATCGCCTCGACGACCTCGTGCCTGAGACGTTCGACGAGTACTGGCAGAAGACGTTGAGGTTTCTGCAGATCGCGCGTGAGGCGTGGCCGAGGATCCTTGCAGAACGGGATTGTATTGAGCCCGCGAAACGGCGCGATGCGCTGATCAAGGCTGAAGCCGCGCGGCTTGCGCGCAAGACCGATGGCCCGGTCATTGCGGCGGGCTCTACGGGCTCGATACCGGCGACGGCCGAATTGATCGCGACGATCGCGCGATTGCCGCACGGCGCCGTAGTGCTGCCGGGCCTCGATACCGATCTCGACGAAGCGTCATGGCGGCTCATTGCCGGCGACGAGGGCAAGGGGATTGCCCCAGCCCCGGGGCATCCGCAATTCGCCCTGCAGGCGCTGCTCGCCCGCATCGGGATTAACCGCGACGCCGTCGTGAAGCTGGCGGCCACAACCGGCCGCGAGCAACTTCTGTCAGAGGCATTGCGGCCAGCGGCCACGACCGAGTTGTGGCAAAAGCACGCCGCCGATCCCGCGTTCGGCCCGCGTGCGGACGGCGCGATGGAAAATATCAGCGTGATCGAGGCGGCCAATGCGGAGGAAGAATCGCTCGCGATCGCGGTAGCGCTGCGCGAAGCGGTGCATCAGGGCAAGACCGCCGCGCTGGTCACGCCGGATCGCGCGCTTGGGCGGCGCGTCAAAGCGGCACTCGCGCGCTGGAAGATCACGGCTGAGGATTCCGGCGGCGAGGCGCTTGCAGAAACTTCAGCGGGAATATTTGCACGGCTTGCTGCGGAAGCGGCGCTCGGCAAGCTTGCTCCGGTGACGCTGCTGGCGTTGCTGAAGCACCCGCTATTGCGCGTTGCAGGGAAGCGTCGCGAGCGCGCGATAACTGCGCTTGAGCGAGCCGTGCTGCGCGGTCCACGGCCACGCGCCGGCAGCATCGGGTTGGCGCACGCGCTCGATACTTTCCGTGCGCAGCTGGAAAAACACCGAGCCAAGCAAGAGTCCGATTTACATCATTCCGATCCGCGCATCGGACTGCACGACGACGAGCTTGCAGAAGCCGCCGAATTTGTCGCGGCGCTGGCGCGCGCGCTGGCGCCGCTCGAAAGCGTTGCCGAACAATCGCGTCGTTTGAACGAAATCGCGGACAGTCATCGCAAGGTCGTGGCCGCGCTTTCGCGGCAGGACGGCGAAGAAGTTGCTTTTTCCGGCCTCGACGGGTCAAAGCTCGCTGACGCGCTCGACGAACTGGCAACGAGCAACGCCGCTTCCGCTCTCTTGGTCGATACGTCCGACTATGTCGAGCTCTTCGCCACGGCACTCGCCGACCGGGTGGTGCGGCCGCCACCGCGTCCAGGCGCGCGCGTGCGTATTCTGGGCACCATCGAAGCGCGGCTCACCGACAGCGACCGCGTTGTGCTCGGGGGCCTGGTCGAAGGCACCTGGCCGCCGGAAAGCCGCGCAGATGGCTGGCTCAGCCGGCCGATGCGGCTTGATCTCGGGCTTGATCTGCCGGAGCGGCGTGTGGGTCTGACCGCGCACGATTTCACCCAGCTTGCCGGCGCAAAAGAGGTGATCCTCAGTCATGCCGCCAAGCTTGCTGGCACGCCGACAGTGCCGTCGCGCTTCATCCAGCGGCTCGCTGCCGTCGCCGGCAAGGAACGGTGGAAGGCGGCGCTCCAGCGCGGCGAATCTTATCTGTCGTGGGCGCGCGCCCTCGACCGGCCGGCGCAAGTGGAGGCGGCGCCGCAGCCCGCACCGAAGCCTCCGCCGGAGGCGCGGCCGAAGCGCCTTTCTGTCACCGACATCGAACACTGGCTGCGCGATCCTTATACGATCTACGCCAAAAACATCTTGCGGCTGATACCGCTTGATGCGGTCGATCTCGCCCCTGGCGCGGCGGAGCGCGGCACCATCATCCATGCCGCGATCGGCGATTTCACCAAGCGCTTCGAGGACGGTCTTTCATCCGATCCGGCCCGCGACCTCATCGAGCTGGGACGGCCCCACTTCGCGACGCTGGAAGATTTTCCGGAAGCGCGCGCGTTTTGGTGGCCCCGCTTCGAACGCATCGCCCACTGGTTTGCCGGCTGGGAGCGGGAGCGGCGTCCCGACATCCGCGCGCTGGTCGCGGAAATCCGCGGCGAAATCGAAATTTCACTCTCGGAGGGTGCGTTCAGCTTGATCGGGGTAGCTGACCGGATCGAACGTCACGCCGACGGCTGCTATGTGATTCTCGACTACAAGACCGGTTCGGCGCGAACTGAAAAACAGGTGCGCACCGGGCTCGCGCCGCAGCTCACGCTTGAAGCGGCGATCCTCCGCAACGGCGGTTTTCCGAACATTGCGCCCGGCTCGGTCGCGCAGATTGGCTACGTGCTACTGAAAGGCGGCCCGCGGCCCGGCGAACCGAAGATGATCGAGTTCACCGAGGGCACGACGGACAGCCAGGCCGATCGCGCGCTCGAAAAGTTGGCCGTTCTCGCTGCGCGCTTCGCGAACGAAAGTGAGCCGTATCGCTCGCTGGTCCATCCGATGTGGACGACACATTACGGCGATTACGATCATCTCGCGCGCGTCAAGGAATGGTCGGCGACCGGCGGCGAAGTCGACGATATTTGGGGCAGCGAATGAGAACCGCGGCCTCAATCCCGCACGAAGTGCGGCGGAAGCAGAGCGAAGCTTCCGATCCCGAAACTTCGGCTTGGGTCGCCGCCAACGCCGGCGCGGGCAAGACCTACGTGCTGGCGCAGCGCGTGATCAACTTGCTGCTCAAGGGTGTCGAGCCGGAAAAAATCCTCTGCATCACCTTTACCAAGGCCGCCGCGGCCAACATGTCGAAGCAGGTGTTCGATCGGCTGGCCGCATGGACCACACTCGACGATGCCGGCCTCGACAACGCCATTCGCGAACAGTCCACGATGGTGCCGGACGCGCGGCGGCGGGCGTTGGCACGGCGGCTTTTTGCCCGCGCGCTGGAAACGCCGGGCGGCCTCAAGGTGCAGACCATCCACGCCTTCTGCACTCATTTGCTGCACCAGTTCCCGTTCGAAGCTAACGTTGCCGCCCGCTTCAGCGTTCTCGACGACGCCGAGCAGTCACAGCTTCTGGAGCGCCTGACGCTGGGTGTGTTGCTTGAAGGCGCGGGTCATCCCGGCAGCGCTTTGGCACAAGCGTTGAACCAGGCCATGACGGCAGCGGCCGATCGGACGTTTCGCGACGTGGTGCGCGAGGCGATCGGTAAAAGCGACGCGATCATCCAATGGGTGCAGAACGCGGGCACCGTGGAGACCGCGATCGCGAATTTGGCGGGGGTGCTCGGTGTCGATCCGTCGGACGCGATCGAGAATGTCGAGGCTGAATTTTTTTCCGGAGTGATCATCCCGCCGTCAGAGTGGCCGGCGCTGGCGCAAGCCATCTCCCGTGGCGGCGCGAATGATTTGCATCAGGCCAAGCGCTTTGAGCGGCTTGCAACAGTGACGGGCGCGGAGCGTCTTGAAACTTATCTCAACATTTTTTGCACCGGTTCTGGAACGCGGCGCCAAGCAGTGATTACGCAGGCTGTCGGCAACGCCGTATTGGCTCGACGGCTGCTCGACGAGCAAGGACGCGTCTGGAAACTGCTTGAACGCCGCCGCGGCGTCTCGTTGCGGGATCGCAGCGCCGCGCTGCTGACCGTCGTGCACGCGGTCGTCACGCGTTACGCCAAAGAAAAGGAGCGCCGCGGCCTGCTTGACTATGATGATCTCATCGACAAGGCGCTGCAGCTTCTCGCCAATGTCGATGCGGCCTGGGTGCATTTTAAGCTGGATCTCGGCATCGATCACGTGCTGGTCGACGAGGCGCAGGACACGAGCCACAAACAATGGGAGATCGTGCGCCGGCTCACGGCTGAATTTACCGCCGGCGCCGGCGCGCGCGGTGTAAAGCGCACCATGTTTGCGGTCGGCGATGAAAAACAGTCGATCTATTCTTTTCAGGACGCTGCGCCGAAAGAATTTGCCGAGATGCGCCGCTTCTTCAAAAGCGCGCACGAGAAAAGCGAACAAAAATTCCTGGACAGCAAATTCGAACATTCGTTCCGGTCCGGCGCGACGATCCTCGCTGCTGTAGACCAAGTATTCAAACAACAGGACGTTGCGCGGAGCGTTACGTCGGACCAGGCGGGATTTCCGCCGCATATAGCTTTGCCCGATACGCCTCCTGGAGTGGTCGAAATCTGGGAGCCGGAGAAGCCGGACGAGCGCAAGGAGATCGAAGGCTGGGACGCGCCGTTCGATACCGTGAGCGAAACCAGCCCGCGCGTGAAGCTCGCGCGCCGCATCGCGCGACATGTGAGGAAGATGGTCGACGAGCGCACGGCGCGCTGCGGCGATATTTTGGTCCTGGTGCGCCAGCGCGGCGAATTGTTCGAGGCGATCATCCGGGCGCTCAAGCGCGTCGGGGTGCAGGTCGCCGGCGCCGACCGCCTCGTGCTCACCGAGCACATCGCGGTGATGGATCTGATGGCGCTCGCCGAAGCGCTGTTGCTGCCGCAAGACGATCTCGCGCTGGCAACCGTGCTGCGCAGTCCGCTGTTCGGATTTTCGGACGACGATCTGTTCGAGATCGCATACGACCGCGGCCGCACGCCGCTGCGCACCGTCCTAAAGCGAAAGGCGTCGGGGAAAAAGCTCTTTGCCGACGCCGTGGGACTGCTTGACGAACTGGCGGAGAGGTCGCGGCGGGAGACGCCATTCGCATTTTACGCGCTCCTGCTCGGTGAAGGCGCCGGGCGCCGCCGCTTCCTGGCGCGGCTTGGGCCGGAGGCCAACGATGCGCTCGACGAGTTTCTCAATCTCGCGCTCGAATACGAGCGGCGCGAGACGCCGTCGCTGCAGGGCTTTTTGACCTGGCTCCGCGATGCCCGCGCCGAGGTCAAGCGCGACATGGAAATCGCCCGCGACGAGGTGCGGGTCATGACGGTGCACGGCGCCAAGGGTCTCGAAGCGCCGGTTGTAATCCTCGCCGACACCATAAACCCGCCGCAGGGGCCACGGCCGCCGCGACTGCTGCAGCTTGCCGATGGCGCGGTGATCTGGGCGGGCCGCAAGGCCGACGACGTCGAGAGTGTTGCTACAGCGCGCGCCGCGGCGCTTGCCGAGGCGGAGCACGAATACCGCCGGCTTCTCTACGTCGCCATGACCCGCGCCGCCGATCGCCTGATCGTGGGTGGTGCGGACGGCGTCAACCGGCGGCCGACAGGTTGCTGGTATAATCTGGTGCGTGACGCGCTTGAGCCCCTGCTTGTGGCCGAAGGCGAAAACGATGAAAAAGCTTTTCGCTTCCGCACGCAGCACGCCGAAGATTCGGCGGCCCGTGTAGCGTCGCCCGAAGAGGCAATCGCAGCCGATCGCCGCGAACCACCTTCATGGCTTCTGCAGCTTGCGCCTCCCGAAGCGCTGCGCCCGACGCGCATTTCGCCCTCCTCGGCGTTTGACGAAGAAATCGCGGGCAGTGCGCAGGCGGGCTCAGCCGCGGATCGGCAAAAAGCTCTTGCACGAGGCCGCATCGTGCATCGGCTGATGCAATCTGTGCCCGACATCCCGGCCGACGCGCGAAAATCCGCGATCGAGCGCTTCCTCAGAAACGCCGCCGCCGATTTTACTTCCGCTGAACAGGCAGAGATGGCGCAGCAGGTGCTGGCCATCCTCAACGATCTGGTCTTTGCCGAACTGTTCGCGGCGGGAAGCCGCGCCGAGGTTCCGATCGTTGGGCGCATCACGTGCGTTGGGGCTGCGCCGATCGAGGTTTCGGGGCAAGTGGACCGGTTGGCGGTGACGCGTGATTTGGTGCTGATCGCCGACTACAAGACTGATCGTTCCATCCCGGCGCACCCGGCCGACGCACCGAAGCCTTATGTCGGCCAGCTGGCGCTATACCGCTCTGTGCTGGCGCGCATTTACCCGGCGAAAACGATTCGCGCCGCATTGATCTTCACGGCCGGGCCAAGGGTAATCGAGCTAGCCGAGCCGGCGATGGAGGCGGCGTTGGCCGATATTGCGGCCCGGAATTGCCGGGCAAAATGAGCGAAACTTCAGGGCCAAAAGCAGTGCCAAATCACGCCGCGGTGAACCTGCCTTGACGCTGGCGGATGCTGTTCATACGTTCGTCACCCTGTCTTTCTCCCCACCGCAACAGCGAGGTCTTCCATGGTCGACAAGGTAACTGACGCAACGTTCGATCAGGACGTGCTGAAAGCGAGCGAGCCGGTTGTGGTGGATTTCTGGGCGGAATGGTGCGGCCCGTGCAAGATGATCGCGCCCGCGCTTGAAGAGATTTCCAAGACGCTGAACGGCAAGGTCAAGATCGTCAAACTCAACGTCGACGAGAACCCCGGTACGGCGGCAAAATTCGGCATCATGTCGATCCCGACCCTGATGCTGTTCAAGAACGGCGAGCTGGCGTCCCGCCAGGTCGGCGCCGCGCCGAAGCAGAAGCTCGAACAGTGGATCACCGCCGCAGTGTGACAGCCGCCGCCTGACACTTCGTCGCGTCATCATGGCCGAGCTCCCCCCGGCCATTTGCGTTTTTGGGCTTGGCGCATCTTTACCGTTGCGACCAAGCCTGCGAAATAGTCATCGCGAAGGGGCGATGCTGCGGCTTGCGCCCCGGGGCAGGGGGATGCCGTGTTGATAAACTTCTTCTATTCGCACCCGACCTGGGTGGTCGGACTGGTCGTGGTCGGCGTCTGGACCGGCCTGTCATTGCTCGGCCTTTACATCTTTCGGCCAGTCATCGACGTCCACGTCCGCGAGAAGGACACCGAGACCGTCGGGCTCACCTACGCGATCGTCGCGGTCGTATTCGCCGTGCTGATCGCCGTGATCGTGGTCGACGTCTGGGAGACTTTCGCCAAGGCCGACGAGATTGCCGCGGCCGAGGCCAACAAGCTCAGCAGTCTGATGCTCGATACTGCTGGCTTACCGGCGGTGGAGGCCGACGAGGTCCGTGCCGACGTCGACAAATATATCGACATCGTCGTCAAGTCGGAGTGGCCAAACCAACAGCAAGGTAACCTCGGCGAAGCGGTGTTCGAGCCGGGCTGGGCGGCGGTCGGCCGTCTCAGCACGCTGCTGGCGGCGTTTAATCCGGCAACGATGGGTCAGAACGCGACCAAAGCCGAAATGTTGCGCACCGTAAACGAGCTGGTCAAGGCGCGCCGCAGCCGCATCCTGGCGGCGGGAGCCCACTTGCCGGATGTGGTCTGGGGCATTCTGCTCATCGCCGGCGCGATCGCGGTTTTCTATACGTATTTCTTTGGCGCCCACAGTTTTGGGATTCACCTCAGCATCACCGGCCTTATTGCCGCTTCGATCGCGCTCGTCTTCGTTCTGCTGATCGCACTCGATTATCCGTTTCGCGGCGATGTCAGCGTGAGCGACGAAGCTTTTGTGAATGTCAAAGCCACGATGGGAGCGGCGCATGGGCCGGACGAGGAGAAACCCAAACCGCACTAATCGTTAGGCCTCGACGTTAACGCTCCTGCGAACGGAATCTCGTCATGCTGAACGCCTGGTTTTACTCTCATCCGATCTGGGAAGTGGTGATCGCGGTCTGCGCGGTCATGGTTGTTGTCGCGCTTGCGGGACTTGCGGTCTTCCATCGTCTGGTTCACTGGGAAGCCCGCGAGAAAGACACCTCGATGATCGGGCTGAGCTACGCGCTCGCCGGCGGCGTGTATGCGGTCGTCATTGCTTTCGTGGCGGTCGGCGTCTACTCGGCCATGGACAAGGGCGACGCTATTGCTTCGGCGGAGGCGAACTCGCTGAGCAGCCTGGTCTTTGACAGCGCCGGACTGCCGGCCGAACTCGGCGCCCGGGTGCGCAGCGACGTCGAGGCTTACCTCGACACCGTCGTCAACAAAGAGTGGCCGAGCCAAAAGGCCTACCACATGGAAGAAAGCAACTTTACCGAAGGTTGGGCTTTATTGCGCCGCATCGGTGTCGACCTCGCCAGTTTTGAACCGGCGAACATGGGCCAGACGACCGTCAAAGAGGAAATGGTGCACGGTATCAACGAGGTCTTCAACGCGCGCAGCGCACGGCTGTTGGCCGCCAATTCGCATCTGCCCGACGCCACCTGGCAGATGATGATCTGCGGCCTGGTTTTGGTGATGGTTTATCTTTATTTGTTTGGTCCGCACAGCTTCAAAATACATATGGTGGTGACCACTCTCACCATGGTGGCCATCGGTCTCGTCTTTTCACTGATCATTGCGCTCGATTATCCATTCCGCGGAGATCTGAGCGTCGACGACGAGGCGTTTCGCGGACTGAAGGAAATCGCGGCATCGGCGCTTCTCCCCGGGGAGACGCCGGCCGGGGTCGATCACAAGGAGAAGTAGAGGCGGAGTTGCGCGATTTGCCGTAGCTGCGAAGGCGGGAGCTCCGCCACGGATAGCCTGGCCGGACGTTACGTGACGGCGCGCCCGGAGTTCGCGATCATCGCGTCGATCTGCTTCACGCTCATTGGTTTGCCGAGCAAAAATCCCTGTCCCATATCGCAGTCAAGACTTAAGACGGTTTGGAAATCCGCCTCCGCCGAAATGCCAACCGCGACCGCCCGACAACTGAAGTTGTGCGCCATCTGAATGAGGGTCTTGCAAATTTTAGCGTTGCCCAAGTTGGCTGCGCAGCCGTCGACGAGTGAGCGGTCAATCTTGATTTCGGAGAAGGCGACTTGATTTAATATATCCAGGCTAGACGCGCCTCGCCCGAAATTATCGATGGCGAGCGAAACGCCGGCCTGTTGCAGATTTATCGCTCGTGCTTTCAAGCGTTCGATTTTGTTGATGACCTGTCGCTCCGGTATTTCCAGGAGCAGGCCGGCCCAATCAGCGTTTTCGGGACGGTGCAACAAAACTAGATCGGAAATCGGCAGCGCCAACAGGTTGTCCATGTTGATATTAATCGCAAGCTGCAACCGGGCACCCGAATTCATGGAAGTGTGCGCTCGCCCTCAGCGCGTCAAGCAGCGCCAGGCGCGACAGATCGAGAAGAGCCCCCTCATCGGCGTCGTGCAAGAATTCATCCGGTGTCAGGAGGCCAAGCTCTGGATGGTCAATGCGCGCAACGGCTTCCGCCCCGCACACGACCGCCGTTTTCAAGTCAATTTTCGGCTGGTAGAGAAATTTGACCATTTTCTTCGCAAGCGCATCTTTAAGTGAGACGCCGCTCGACCGGGCCGGTGCGGTGTTAAGCTTTCGACTGCGAATAACGTCGCGCAGGGTCGCCACTCTTACGGGCTTCTGCAGCGGCGGCAGCATTGTTAGCCAACCATCGACGCCAATTGTATTGAAGCTCTCCAGCGTTTTCGGCTCGCATCGCCCATAGAGTTGGACGGCGCCGGAATAGCGACGTTCCTTGAGCGCCAACAACGCCCGCACGCACTCATGGGGCGCGGCGCCATGCAAGTTGATAAGAACGATATCGGGATTCTGGCTATCGATGATATCGGTGAAGCGGGAGCTATTCGAAAACTCGACTGCGTCGATATTCTCTCTGCGTAATTCCTTCGCCAAGTCGTGCCGGAACACAAAATCATCATCCACTATAAAACAGAGCGGGTTTGCTGACCTTTTGGCCCGGCTGTTGAAAGCGGTGACGACTTCAGTATCGGCCATCAATGAGGCTCAATTCGCAACGGGTGAAAAGACGAAAAAAATCGCTAAAAGGAAATTAAGTCGCAATTAGTTTAAGTATTATTGACGACGAATTGGGCGGCAACGGACGCCGCGCTTGACGCGGGCCCTTCGCTGGAGTTTGCGGATGCTCGCCTAATGCCGGAAATGGCGCGTGGCGGTAAACAGCATGGCGATGCCGTGATCGTCCGCGGCTTTGATGACTTCATCGTCGCGCACCGAGCCCCCGGGCTGAATGACAGCGGTCGCGCCCGCGTCGATGGCAACGAGCAGGCCGTCGGCAAACGGGAAGAACGCATCGGACGCGACCACCGACCCCTTGGTTGCCGGCTCTTTTTGTCCCGCTTCCTTCGCGGCGTCTTCAGCCTTCCGCGCGGCAATGCGTGCGGCATCGACACGGCTCATCTGGCCGGCGCCGATGCCGACCGTCGCGGAATCCTTGGCATAGACAATGGTGTTCGATTTCACGTGCTTGGCGACGCGGAAGGCGAAACGCAAATCGCGCAATTCGGCGTTGGTCGGCGCGCGTTTGGTCACCGGCTTTAAATTCATATCGTCCACGACGGCATTGTCGCGAGTCTGCACCAGAAGCCCGCCGGCGACGGTCTTCGCGGTCAAACCGTTGGCGCGCGGATCGGGCAGACCGCCGGCCAGCAGCAGCCGCAGGTTCTTCTTGGCGCCGACAATGGCGATTGCCTCTTCGGTTGCGTCCGGCGCGATGATGACCTCGGTAAAAATCTCGGTGATGGCGCGCGCCGCGCCGGCGTCGAGCGTGCGGTTGAGCGCGACAATGCCGCCGAACGCCGAAACCGGATCGCACGCAAGCGCCTTGCGGTAGGCCTCGGCGAGGCTGTCACCTTCGGCGACTCCGCACGGATTGGCGTGCTTGATGATGGCGCAGGCGGCCGTGCGCGCCGGATCGAACTCGGCGACACATTCGAACGCAGCATCGGTGTCGTTGATATTGTTGTAGGAGAGTTGCTTACCCTGCGCCTGCCGCGCGGTGGCGACGCCGAAGCGCCGGTCCGGCGTGCCGTAGAACGCCGCCGATTGGTGCGGGTTCTCGCCGTAGCGCAATTCTTCGATCAGCCGGCCGCCGAAAGCTCGGTAGTCGGGCGCGCGTTGGCCGAGCTCATTGGCGAACCAGTTGGCGATCGCTGCGTCGTAGGCCGCGGTGCGCGCGTAAGCCTTGGCGGCAAGCCGGCGGCGGAGCGCAAGCGTCGTCATGCCGCCGTGCCGGGCAAACTCATCGAGTACCAGAGCGTAGTCGGCCGGCTCGATAACGACGGCAACGTCAGCGTGGTTCTTCGCCGCCGCGCGGATCATGGCCGGTCCGCCGATATCGATATTCTCGATGCAATCGTCAAAGCGCGCGCCGCGCGCGACAGTTCCTTCGAACGGATAGAGATTGACGACCAGAAGATCGATTGGGTCGATGTGATGGGCGCGCATCGCTTCAGCGTGCGCGGGATTATTGCGGATGGCGAGGAGCCCGCCGTGCACGGCCGGATGCAGCGTTTTGACCCGGCCGTCCATCATTTCCGGAAAGCCGGTGAGCTCCGACACCTCGCGCACGGCAAGGCCGGCTTCGCTCAACGTCTTGCGCGTACCGCCGGTCGAAACGAGTTCAATCCCGTAACCGGAAAGAGCGCGGGCGAATTCAACGATCCCGGATTTGTCGGAGACGGCGAGCAGGGCCCGCGTTGCGCGGCGGAGATGTTCGGTCATGGTCGGGCTTTATGTTTCATCCCGCGCCGCACAGTGCAAGCGAAGCGGGGCAGGAAGAATAAGGCGCACGCGGCGCTAAATTGTACCATCACAGCGGCAGCCGCGGCTCCTCCTCCCGTGTGCGGCGCGTGCTGCCGGCGGTTGCAAGCGCGGCGGCGGTTGCCTGCTGGAAGCGCCAGACCACGCGAGGTGCGGTGCGCGCGTGCCCGTGGATGACCAGTTGAACGGTGCGGCGCGGGCTTTCGTTGCTGGCGAGATAAACACTGTCTTCGAGTTGCACCTGATCCTCGCCAGCACTGAAGGTCCACGCCTCCTTAGTCGGCGTCATCAACAGGACGCCATGGCCGTCCGTCAGCCGCGTCGCCTTGATTGTCGGATGCAGATGAAAGCGTACGGCATAGCGGTCCCGCTCGGTGCGGATTTGCGTGCCGCCGTCGGCGGCAAGGAACAAATCCTCACCTTCGAATTTGGCACCGTCGGCGGCGAGCGTCACTGTGCGCTCGTGCACAACGCCAAAACGCCTGGCGTAGCCGTCATGGGCTGCCCGGATCAGCGTGCCGTCTGGCAGCTCCTCGCGCGATACCGAGACCTGGCTTGGTCCACCGAGCATCGGTGAACCACCCAGCAGATTGCGGAAGGCGGCGGTTTCGACGAACTGGGCGGAGGAGACCTCGTTAAACGTGACCGTCGAATGCGACGCGGTGGCCCGCGCCACCGGCCGCCATTCCGCGCGCGTATTGGCCGAGATGCCGCAATTGACCACGATGAGACTTTGCTTCGGCGAGGAGAATTCGAACGAGAGAAAACCGGCGTGAGCCTCGAGACTCATTTCGATCGGCGGCGCGCGGCCGGTATCCATGATCAGCACGCCGCCCCCGGCTTCGAGCCGCTGATAAGCGGAATAGGGTGCGTTCGACAGCGGCGCACCGTGTGCTTCGTCATAAGCCATGAGCGTGAGCAAAAGATCGGCGGGGGTCGCCGCCATGCCGTTGAAGTGCGCGAACGTTCCATCCGAATGCCGGAAGAAGCGCAGCATCGGCATCATGCGGTCGATGGCGTTAAGGAGCGGCTGCGGCGGCGGAATGTTGCGTATTTTGAAAGCCTGCCGCAGCGGCAAAAATTCCAGCAGAAGTTCGATGATTGCGCCGGGATCGCGGCTGGCATGACCGCCGTCGGGAAGAATTTGCTGCTCGATCTCACTGTTCAGCCGCTCGGTCGCGGATTTGATGTACCGGGCCTGGCCCGCGATGCAGAGCGCGGCGTAGGTGAGCGCAATGGTCGCCTGCATGCGGGCAACACCGCGGCCGGCATGGCCCGCAGTATGGCGCAAGTAGCGGACCTGCCGAACCAGGCTGCGCAGAAAACGCCGATAGAACCGGACGTCGGCCTCCTGCAAAACCAGTGGCGCCTGGCTGAGCCACGAGATGATGCGCCGCGACAGCACGTCGGCGCGCCACGCCGGCGGATGCCAGGACCCTTGCAGCGTCATCCACTCGTCGACCAGCGCTCGCGCGTTGGCGCGGGTGATGCCGGATTTGGCGGCGCGCAGGTGACGGAGCCAGGTAAAGCCGAGAAGCGCCGACTCCCATTCCTCGGACGGTGGCGCCATCGCGAAGATCGAGCGTTGGTCGCAGACCACGACCTTGCCGGCGAACGCGAAGCGGCCCGAGTAGATTTCCGTCGCGCGGGTGGCGTCGGCGGTGCGCAGTTCTTGCGGAGCAATCAGCAGGCGGTCGGCCTTGATCGGCCCTAATCGCCAGCGCAACAAGGGATGGCCGATGAGAAGTTCGCGCAGCCGCCGCAGCCCGCCACGCAGTACAAGCCACCAGAGCTTCAAGGACAGCTTTCCACGGTTCGCGACCAAAGCGCGCGCCATCGTCGCGTTCGCCCCTCCTTGGCGGAAGTAGGAATCTCCCACCGATTCGGACCATAACGGAATGGCGGATCAGCGGCTAACCGCCGGGTTTTATCGTTAAAAGCCTAGTGCCTGACGAGTCTTGCGGCGTAAAAGCCGTCGAGGCCGGCGAACCGCGTATCGGGATCGGGGAAATGGCACGGCAGCGTGCGCAAGTCGCCGTCTTTGGTCACGAACTCGCTGCAACCGAATACCTCACCGGCTGCGATCGGCGCCCGCCGGATGCCAGGTTCGCGCGCCAAGAGGCCGGCGATGATGTTTTCGCCTTCCTCCGGTTCGAGCGAACAGGTGCAATAGACCAAAGTGCCGCCAGGTTTCGTCAGCGCCACGGCGCGATCGATCAGCCGGTTTTGAAAGGCCGCGAGCTTGGTGACGTCCGCCGCTTTCTTAAGCCACGGGATGTCCGGGTGGCGGCGGATGGTGCCGGTTGAGGAACATGGTGCATCGAGCAGAACGGCGTCGAACGGCTCGGCTTGCCACTCCTCAACATCGGCGCAGACGAGCTCGGCCGCAAGCGACAAGCGCGCCAGATTTTCGCGCAGCCGATGAAGCCGCGCCGGCGCGCGATCGACCGCCGTGACAAGCGCGCCTGCAGTGACGAGTTGGGCGGTCTTGCCGCCGGGCGCGGCACACAGATCGGCGACGCGCAGGCCAGCGACCGCGCCAAGAAGGCGCGCCGGTAGCGCCGCCGCAGCATCCTGCACCCACCACGCGCCTTCGGCGAAGCCGGGCAGCGCCGTCACTGTGCCGTGCGCAATCGTTCGCACCGTGCCGGTCGGCAATACGCGGCCGCCAAGCTGCGACGCAAGGCTTTCGGGATCACTTTTGACCGTCAGATCGAGCGCGGGTTCTTTGCCATTGGCAGCAGCGATCGCGCGGGCGGTGGTCTCGCCGTACGCTCCAGTCCAACGTGTCAGCAGCCACTCCGGGGTATCGAGCGCGACTGTATCGAGCGTCGCGAGACGCTCGGCGCCTTCGCGGGCCACACGCCGCAGCACGGCGTTGACCAGACCGGAGAAATGAACGGCGTCGCGATCGGCCCGCGCCAGCCGCACCGAGAGATCGACGGCGGCGTGGTCGGGCACATCGAGGAACAGGATCTGCGCTGCGCCGATCAGCAACACGACCTCGACCCGTCGCGCCTGCGCGGGCAGGCCGCTGTCGAGAAACAGCCCGATCAGATGGCGCAGCGTGCCCAGCCGGCGCAGCGTGGTTGCGACCAGCGCGCGGACGAGCGCCCGATCGCGGTCGGCAAGGCCGGTAAGCCCGGCATTGGCGCCGGCGCCGTCGAATTGCTCATCGAGCGGGCGACGCTGCCGCAGCACACCATCGAGAATGTCGGCGGCCGCGCGCCGGGCGGCAAGACCGGGTACGTCGTCGCGACCGGCGGAACGGGCCGTTTGCCGGCGCGGATCCTTCATTCCAAATTGCCTCCCTGCGGCAACCACTTGTGGATTTGGCACGGCTACGCCAAGTCAGACGCGATGCCAACCGAACCAAAACCGCCAAAGCCTGCCGAAGGCAACGTGGCAGACAATCAGGTGCCGGGAAAACCGCCCCTGACGCCCGCGGCTGAGCGCGCGCTCGCGGAAGCCGCCGCACGACGCGCCGAACGGGATCGCAATGCAGCCGAGCGGCCCAAGGAAATCGCGGGCCGCGACGGACCCGAACCGACCCGCTACGGCGACTGGGAAGTGAACGGACTGACGTCGGATTTCTGACGGCAATATTGACTTTATTCCGATCTTTAGAATATAATCCTATACACGCATTGCTAGACTCTGCAAATAATACAATCGTTCAGCATGGCGCACCTGTCCTTCGCACCGCTGGCGCCGAAACGATATGGCGGCATGCTCGCTGTAGCGGTCGGAATTTTTGCGCTCGGATTTGCGAGTGGCGCGATCGTAAGGCCCGGCCAGCTGCAACATGTGGAGTCGATTGGATCAGCGATCTCCCGCGAGGCCGAACAGTCAGTGCCGCCGGCCAACGCGAACCTGCCGCGGTTCAACACGCTGCTCGCTTATCCCGCAGAAGTCATCCACGTCATCGACGGCGATACATTTGAGGCGCGCGTGCGGGTGTGGCCGGGGCTCGATGTCAGCACCAAGGTGCGGTTGCGCAATATCGACGCGCCGGAACTGCACGCGCGCTGCGCCGACGAGCTTACCAGAGCGCAGGCTTCGCGAGCCGCGCTGGAAACGATGCTGGCCGCGGGCGGCGTCACGGTGTCTCGGGTGGGCATCGACAAGTATGGCGGCCGCATCGATGCGCTCGTCGCCACGCGCGATATCCCAGACGTATCCGCGGCGCTGCTCAGCGGCGGCTTTGCACGCAGCTACGACGGCGGGCGCCGCGGCAGCTGGTGCTGATATCAGGGATCAGTAGTCAGTGGTCAGTGGCTATCTAGTAATCAGTAATCAGAAAGAAAACACGGGCTTGGTGCCGATCATCTGATTACTGATGCCCGATTACTGATTCCTGGCTCGGGTATCGGGCATCAGGTTCGTTTCGAATTCCTGATGCCCGACCCCGTCCCCCGTAAAAGTACCGGCTTTGCCGATACCTCCCCAATTATTGGACCACCACCCGGGTGCCGACGCTGACGCGGCCAAACAAATCGGTGATGTCCTCGTTGAACATGCGGATACAGCCGTAGGACACGAAATGTCCGACCGAGCCGGGCTGGTTGGTGCCGTGAATGGCGTATTCGCCGCCCGCTATCGACATCGCTGCAACGCCCATCGGGTTATGCGGTGAGCCGCCGGGGACCACGTTCGGCAGATTGGGGTGGTCCTGCCTGACGACCGCCGGCGGCGACCACGCCGGGCGAATATACATGCCGTCGATGTACGACTCGCCCGCCCATTGCTTGCCGGCCCTGCCGACTCCGACCGGATAGGCGATCGCCTGTCCGCCGCCGATCACCAGGTAGAGCCGCCGTTCGTTGGTGCGCACGACGATGGTGCCCGGCATGAATGTCGCATTCATCATCACCATGGCGCCGTGGGCGCGGGCGGAATCCGGCGCGACTGCGAATAAAGACGCGACGGCAGCACATACCGCTGCAAACAGGACGCTTCGCTTCACGGTCACAATCCCACTACCAACAACGACCAAACGCCACCGGTGACGGCCGCGACCGTCACCCGCACTGTACCAACATTCTACGTCATTGCGCGGTTTCGCCCAGCCCTGACCAAGTAGCACGGCATGCTTTCTAAAGATTTTCCACGGGTGTGGCCGGCGTGCACCAGCGGCGCACGCCGCGACTATCGGGATCGGCGTTCGGGCCTGGTAAGGCCAGCGTTTAAGCGCTTTTCTTGTTTTGCCGGTTGGTGACCAGATCGTCGACCACCGCCGGATCGGCGAGCGTCGAGGTATCGCCGAGATTGCCGGACTTGTCCTCGGCGATCTTGCGCAGAATGCGGCGCATGATTTTGCCGGAGCGCGTTTTCGGCAGGTTCGGTGCGAACTGGATCAGATCGGGTGAGGCGATCGGACCGATTTCCTTGCGGACCCAGTTGGTGAGTTCCTTGCGCAACTCTTCGGTCGGCTGCACTTTGTCCATCAGCGTGACATAGGCGTAGATACCTTGGCCTTTGATGTTGTGGGGATAGCCGACCACGGCTGCTTCCGACACTTTCGGATGCGCGACCAGCGCCGACTCCACCTCGGCGGTGCCCATACGATGGCCGGCGACGTTGATGACGTCGTCAACGCGGCCGGTGATCCAGTAATAGCCGTCGTCGTCGCGGCGGCAGCCGTCGCCGGTAAAATACTTGCCGGGATAGGCGCGGAAATAAGTGTCGACGAAGCGCTGATGGTCGCCGTAGACCGTGCGCATCTGGCCGGGCCACGAATCCGCGATGCAGAGGTTGCCGGTCACTGCGCCGGTGAGCACTTTGCCTTCGGCGTCGACGATCTCGGGGATAACGCCAAAGAACGGCAGCGTTGCCGAGCCGGGTTTTAGCCGCGTCGCGCCCGGCAGCGGCGAGATCAGAATGCCGCCAGTCTCGGTCTGCCACCAGGTATCGACGATCGGGCAGCGGCTGTCGCCAACGACATGGTAATACCACTCCCACGCTTCCGGATTGATCGGCTCTCCGACCGAACCGAGCAGCCGCAACGACGCGCGGGAGGTTTTCTGCACCGGCCCGTCGCCCGCCTGCATCAGCGCGCGGATCGCGGTCGGCGCGGTGTAGAAGATGTTGACCTGGTGCTTGTCGATGATGTCCCAGAACCGCGAATTGCTCGGATAGTTCGGCACGCCTTCAAACATCAGCGTGGTCGCGCCGTTGGCGAGCGGTCCGTAAACGATGTAGCTATGGCCGGTGACCCAGCCCACGTCGGCGGTGCACCAGTAGATGTCGCCGTCGTGATAATCGAACACGTCCTGGTGCGTCATCGAGACGTAGACCAGATAGCCGCCGGTGGTGTGCAGCACGCCCTTCGGTTTTCCGGTCGAGCCCGATGTATAGAGAATGAACAGCGGGTCCTCCGCATTCATCTCGGCGCACGGGCACTCCGCCGTCACCATGTCGGCGGCGTCGTTGTACCAAACGTCACGTCCTGGCAGCATGTTGACGGGTGCGCCGGTGCGTTTGACCACGATGACGTGATCGACGCCGCCGACCTTGTCGATCGCCGCATCGGTGTTGGCTTTCAGCGGCACCTTGCGGCCGGCGCGCAAACCTTCGTCGGCGGTAATCACCATCTTCGATTGGCAGTCTTCGATCCGGCCGGCGAGTGACTCCGGAGAGAAGCCGCCAAACACCACGGAATGAATAGCGCCAATGCGCGCGCAGGCGAGGATCGCGTAAACCGCCTCGGGAATCATCGGCAGGTAGATGGTGACGCGGTCGCCCTTTTCGACGTTGCGGTTGCGCAGAATGTTGGCGAGGCGGCAAACCTCGTCGTGCAACTCCCGATAGGTGATCTTCTTTGAGTTCTTGGGATCGTCGCCTTCCCAGATGATCGCGACCTGATCGCCGCGGGTGTGAAGGTGACGGTCGATGCAGTTGTAGGCGGCGTTGGTCGTGCCGTCCTCGAACCATTTGATCGAAACGTTATGCGGATCAAACGACGTGTCTTTGACTTTGGTAAAGTGTCTGTACCAGTGAATGCGCTTGCCTGCTTCGGCCCAGAATGCATTGGGGTCCTTGATCGAACGTTGGTACGTCGCGTGATATTTTGCGTCGTCGATGTACGCGCGCTTCGCCCACGCTGCGGGAACATCGTAAATCTTGTCCGGCATTACATCCTCCACGCGCACCGCGCGCGCACTCGCTCTCTGAACGCCCATTATTGTCACCCCTGCCGTTGCGAACAAGCGGGCGAAGCCGTCCCGGCCGCCCAAATTGCGGCATCGATTAAGAATAAATTGGCGCGGCGGCGGCTTTGATATGAATCAACGCCGGCAATGCGACTAAAGGCGAATGGGGGGCGCGAAAGGTTTGACGACGATTACCGCGCCGCGATGCCGCCCATCTTGCAGATGAGCTTCCACTGCTCGGCCGATACCGGCTGTACCGACAGGCGTGAATATTTCACCAGCGCCATGTCTTTCAGTTTCGGCTCCGCTTTGACTGCCGCGAGCGTCACCGGCTTGGGCAGAGGCTCAACCGCGGCAGTTGTCACGGCGACCCACGGCTCGCCCTTTGCCGCGGTCGGGTCGGGATAGTGTTCCTTGATGATTTCGCCGATGCCGACCACCTGCTTCTCATCGCCGGTGTGATAGAAGAAAAACTTGTCGCCGTTCTTCATCTCCTTGAGATGTCCCCGCGCGGTGAAATTCCGCACGCCGCTCCAAGTCTCGCCCTTGGCGCCGCGCTTGACCTGATCGTCCCAGGAAAATTCCTCCGGCTCGGTCTTCAACAGCCAGTACGCCATGATCACTCCTCCGCTTTGAACGGCCGCGACAGTAATGACTCGATCGCCGCATCGACGCTCATCTTACCGTCAAGGAGCGCGGCGACGGCAAACGAGATGGGCATGTCGATGTCGCGTTCTCGCGCCATCTGAACCAGCACCGATGCTGTGAACGCGCCTTCGGCAAGGCCTGAGTGGATTGCTTCGGGTCTTATGCCGCGGGCGAGATTGACCCCGAAGCTGAAGTTTCGTGATTGCGCGCTCGAGCACGTCAGGATCAGATCGCCGAGGCCGGAAAGCCCCATCATCGTCTCCGGCTTTGCCCCATAAGCTCTCCCGAAGCGCACCAACTCGGCAAAGCCGCGCGTCGTCAGAGCGGCGGCGGCGCTCGCGCCAAGCCCGCGGCCGGCAACGATGCCGGCGGCAATGGCGAGCACGTTCTTGGCGGCGCCGCCGATCTCGACGCCGCGCACATCGGTGGAGTGGTAGGGACGAAAGCTTGCCGAGCCGATCGCCTGCGCGAGTTCGCTGGCGATTTTTTCGTCGTTCGACGCGAGTGTGACTGCTGTCGGCATGCCGCGCGCCACGTCGGCGGCAAAGCTCGGTCCCGACAGTATCGCCGGCACCGCATCGGGCGCGCATTCTGCGATCACCTCGGTCATGAACTTTTCGGTGCCGCGCTCGATGCCCTTGGCGCAGACGATCAGCGATGTGCGCGGCGCGATCAGTGGAGCGAGTAATTTTGTCACGGCGCGCACTGCTTGCGCTGGTACCACGACAAGGATCGCCGGCGCTCGTGCGGCTTCCGCGGCACCAGAGGCGATTGCGATGCCGTCGTCGATCCGCACCCCGGGCAGGAATTGGCTTTCACGCTTTTTGGTCAGTTGCTCCGCCTGAGCAGCGTCGGGTTCCCAGAGCGTCACCTCGCGTCCGGCGCGCGCACATGTGAGCGCCAGTGCCGTGCCCCAGGCGCCGGCGCCGATGACCGCGATGTGGTTGAACGTCATGTCCTTATAGAGCGCGCGGAATCGATTTCGCCGCGACTATAGCAGTTCGCCGCGGAGCAATTTCGGGACCTCGCCGACCAGTCCTGCTGCCTCGCGGATAAACAGCCGCTTGAGGCCGGGCACGCGGTCCACCATGCCGAGGCCGACGTCCCGAAAGAGCCGCAATGCAGCGGAGTTGTTGGAGAACAGGCGATTGAGCCCATCCGTGGCAAGCCCCATCGTCATCGTATCGAAACGCCGCCAGCGCTGATAACGCTCGAGCACATCCGTCGCGCCTGGGTCGAGGCCGAGCCGCGCAGCATCGACGATCACCTCGGCGAGCGCTGCGACGTCCTTCAGTCCCATATTCAGCCCTTGGCCGGCAATCGGATGGATGACGTGAGCGGCGTCGCCGATCAGCGCGACGCGCTCGGCGATGAACGAACGCGCCACATAGAATCCTAGCGGGTGAACGCGCCGCGCGCCAACCGATGTAATGTCGCCGAGGTGCAGCTTGAAACGCTTCTCGAGTTCGGCATGGAATTCGTGGGCCGGCAAAGCGACGATGCGCTCGGCCTCGCGGCTTGTCTCGGTCCAGACGATCGAGGAGCGCCGGCCCTTGAGCGGCAGGATGGCGAACGGTCCGGATGGCAGAAAGTGCTCCTCCGCGCGGCTTTCGTGATCGCGCTCGTGACCGACATCAATGACAATCGCTGACTGACCGTAGTCCCAGCCGTGTAGGGCGATACCGGCACGCTCGCGGATCGACGAGCGACCGCCGTCGGCGGCAATCAACAAACCCGTCGTGACGGTGGTTCCGTCTGCAAGCGCAACGTCGAAATGACCGAAGGTCGTGGCTTGCTCCGGCGAAAATTTGGCAACTGCGCTTCCTCGAAGGTCAACGCCGGCCTCCCGCGCTTTGGCCTCCAGCGCAGCAATCAGGAATCGGTTCTCGATCATGTGAGCGAATGGTTCACCTTCCTCGACTTCGCCGCCGAAGGTGAGAAACACCGGCCGCATCGTGTCGTCGAGCCGACTGTCGGTCACCACCATGTCAAGGATCGGCTGCGCCTGGTCGGAGACGGCCTGCCAAACGCCGAGCGTCGCGAACAGCCGCCGCGCGGCTGCAACGATTGCGGATGCGCGCTCGTCATCGGAATGGCTTTTGCCGAGCATCGGATCGGCGACGGTTATGGAAAACGAGGGCCCGAGCCCTTGGCGCAACGCGATCGCAAGCGAGAGGCCGGCGAAGCCGCCGCCTGCAATCAGCACGTCAATTTGACCATCCCGGCGCATGGAACACGCATCCCTGTACAGGTACGCCTGTTCCGGGCAGCATAGCACTGGGCGAAGAAGGTGCGAATCCGTTAGCACGGCCCGCCCGACCGCCTTTCTCTCCCGGGATGCAGATTGGAATTGAATTCATGGCCTCCGCCATCCAGGACGTTGTCGCGATCCTCGATCTTGAGCCGCTGGAGGTGAATCTCTTTCGCGGCCGCTCGCCGCAATCGCGCTGGCAGCGCGTGTTCGGCGGACAAGTCATCGGTCAGGCTCTGGTCGCGGCCTGCCGAACAGTCGACGATGTGACGGCGCGGCCGCCGCATTCCCTGCATGCTTATTTCCTGCTTGGTGGCGATCCCAAGGTGCCGATCATCTACGAGGTTGATCGCATCCGTGACGGCAAAAGCTTCACGACGCGGCGGGTGATAGCGATCCAGCACGGCCATGCGATCTTTTCCATGGAGGTTTCGTTCCACGCCGTCGAAGAAGGCTGGACGCACCAGTTTGCGATGCCGGATGTGCCGAAGCCGGATCAGCTACCGAGCGAAACTGAAGTCCGCGACAAGTTGCTGCCGCTCATGCCCGACGCGGTTCGCCGTTACTACGAGCGCGAGCGGCCGATCGAGCTGCGGCCGGTCGAATACGGACGTTATCTTGGGGAGAAGCTCGAAGGCGATCGCTTCCATATCTGGATCAGGGCCACTGGACGCCTGCCGGACGAGCCGGCCATTCATCAATGCGTGCTGGCTTACGCCTCAGACATGACGTTGCTCGATACCGCGCTTGTCCCGCTCGGCAAGACCGTTTTCAACGAAGACGTTATGGCCGCGAGCCTTGACCACGCTTTGTGGTTTCACCGGCCGTTCCGCGCCGATGAATGGCTTCTCTATGCCCAGGACAGCCCGTATCTCGGTGGCTCGCGCGGTCTCGCGCGCGGCTTGATCTTCGCAAGCGATGGCACTTTGGTCGCTTCGGTCGCTCAGGAAGGTCTGCTGCGACAGCGCCGAAGCGACAAGTGACTTAATTCTCGGCGGCAATGCCGATATGGTGTGCAGACCACTTTGAACCGAGTGTCCTCATGAAGCTCATTACCGCGATCATCAAGCCGTTCAAGCTCGAGGAGGTTCGCGACGCGCTCCTCGCCATTGGTGTGCACGGCATGACCGTGAGCGAGGTGAAGGGCTACGGCCGGCAAAAGGGACACACCGAGATTTATCGCGGCGCGGAATACGTCGTGAACTTTTTGCCGAAAATCCGCATCGAAGTCGCGGTCGCCGAGGATCGCGCCGATAAGGTCGTGGAAACGCTCAGCGTTGCGGCGAAGACGGGACAGATTGGCGACGGCAAGATTTTCGTAACGCCCATTGAGCGCGCAGTGCGCATCCGCACCGGCGAGACGGATGCCGACGCTTTGTGAGGCTCCGCAACGGCCCGCTCCTGGCGAATTGGTGCGAGTATTCGGCTGGTTAGTCACAAGCTTCCAAAGTTCGCATAGCAATTCGCCTATTTCTTAGGCATAGGTCGACCCGGGTCTGGGGCACCGCCGGTCACGGCCGAGGCGTGGGACCGGCAAAGGGTTGAATCAACGTTGGATATCAGTCGTTTGTCGTCACTTTCAGTGAACTGGCACGGCCTTTGATTGCTTCCGCACGGCCACACCGCGAGGCGCCAATTTCCAGCGGTCCGGGCCAGCTTGTGGTCGCCTCGTCGAAGTCGTGCACGAGGACGGCGAGGGGGAGAGTGATTCAATGAAAATTGTCATGGCCATCATCAAGCCTTTTAAGCTGGACGAGGTCCGCGACGCGCTGACAAAAATCGGGGTCCAGGGGCTGACTGTCACCGAGGTGAAAGGTTACGGCCGTCAGAAGGGCCATACCGAAATCTACCGCGGCGCCGAATATGCCGTGAGCTTTCTGCCGAAGATCAAGCTCGAAATCGCCTGCGCGAGCGAACAGGTCGACAAGGTGATCGAGACGATCTCGTCGGCGGCAAAGACCGGCCAGATCGGCGACGGCAAGATCTTCGTGTTCGGCCTCGACCACGCTGTACGTATCCGCACCGGCGAAACCGACGCCGCGGCCCTTTAGCAACCCCGCACCGCCATTTCGACGGACAGGAGTGAACGATGAATGCGATGAAGATTTCCCGTGCGGGGCTGCTCGCTCTCGCCGGAGCGATTTTGCTGGCGATCATGCTGAGCCTGCCGACGTGGCACGCGTCCTACGCGGAAGACGCAGCAGCGGCCGCACCTGCGGCGGCAGCACCAGCCGCGCCGCCGCCTGCTTGCGACGGCAACGCCAAGCCGCCGGTGCTCGAAAACTGCACGCCAAATTCTGGCGATACTGCCTGGATGCTGACTTCGATGGCCATCGTGTTGATGATGACCATCCCCGGCCTCGCGCTGTTCTATGGCGGCATGGTGCGCAAGAAGAACATCGGCGACACTGTGATGACGAGCTTTGCCATTACCTGTCTCGTCAGCATTCTCTGGCTGTTGTTCACCTATAGCCTCGCCTTCCGCTCCGGCACTCCATTTATCGGCGGCCTCGATCGCGCTTTCCTACAAGGCATCGTCAGCAATACGTTCAATGCCGACGGGGTCGGTTTGAACATCGGCACACCCAATCCGCTGGCGCCGACAATCCCTGAGACCGTCTATTCGATGTTCCAATTGACGTTCGCGATCATCACCGCGGCGCTGATCGCGGGCTCGTTTGCGGAGCGGATGAAGTTTTCCGCGATGCTCTGGTTCATCGGCTTGTGGGCGATTTTCGTCTATTCGCCGGTCGCGCACTGGGTGTGGGGGCCGGATGGCATCTTCAACAGCACCAATCCCGACGCTAAATTCCACGTCCTCGACTTCGCCGGCGGCACCGTGGTGCACGTGAATTCGGGTACCGCAGGCCTGATGGCCGCGCTGATGCTCGGCAAGCGCAAGGACACCGCACCGGCGAACAACATGGTGCTGACGATGATCGGCGCCTCACTGCTGTGGGTAGGTTGGTTCGGCTTCAATGCCGGTTCGGCGGTCAGCGCCGGCATGCAGGCCGGCATGGCGATGGCTGTCACCCATCTCGCCACCGCGACGGCAGGTTTCACCTGGATGATCCTCGAATGGATCATCCGCGGTAAACCGACCGTCATCGGTATTTGCTCTGGCGCGGTTGCCGGGCTGGTCGCTATTACGCCAGCGTCAGGTTTCGTCGGTCCGATGGGTGCGTTCGCCATTGGCATCGCGGCCGGCATCGTCTGCTACTGGGGCTGTACCGGGCTGAAGCACTTCTTCGGCTATGACGATGCCCTCGACGCCTTCGGCGTTCATGCGGTCGGCGGTGCGACGGGCGCCATCCTCACCGGTGTGTTCGCGGTGGCGGCTTACGGTGGCACGGCCGGGCTTATCGAGGGTAACCCCGGTCAGGTGCTGACGCAGCTGATCGGCGTCGCAACGGTGTTCGTCTACGACGTGGTCGTGACCCTGATCATCCTGAAAGTCGTCGACATGGTGATCGGGCTGCGCGTCAGCGAGGACGTCGAGCGCGAGGGGCTCGACCTCGCTCTGCATGGAGAGACCATCCAGTAATCATCGGATGATGGCCGGGCGAAGACCCGGCACAGCTAACCGTTGGAGGCCCTGGCATCAGCCGGGGCCTCTTTTTTGTCTGCGCCATCGTTGTCGGGCGAAAGCTATTTGCGCCGGGTAATCGGCTGGCGTCAGGCCTAAAAGCGGGAGGCAGAGCTGCTGAGGCAATCTGCGATCTGGACAACAACCTCTTTGAGTCGCTATGCCAATTTTTAGTTGTTCAAAATCAGCGTAGTCCGGGGAGGTAACTCATGGTCCGCAACTGTTTTTTCATTGCCGCCGTCGCCACACTGGGATTTTCCGTGGGCGGCGCGGCGTCGGCCCAAGAGACGGTCAAAATCGGGGTCATCCTGCCGATGACCGGCCAGCAGCAATCGACCGGCAAGCAGGAATCCGCCGCGATCAAACTTTACATGGCGCAGCATGGCGACACGGTCGCCGGCAAGAAGGTCGAGTTGATCATTCGCGATGACGCGGCGGTTCCGGACAATACCAAGCGCATCGCGCAGGAACTGATCGTCAACGACAAGGTCAATTTCCTGGCCGGTTTCGGCGTCACGCCGGCGGCTCTCTCGGTTGCTCCGTTGTCGGCGGAATCAAAGACACCCGAGATCGTTACAGCGGCCGGCACATCCATCATCACCGAGAAATCGCCCTACATCGCGCGCACGAGTTTCACACTGGCGCAATCGACAGTGCCGATGGCGGACTGGGCGGCGGACAACGGGATCAAAAAAGTCGTGACGATGATCTCCGACTATGCGCCGGGCGTCGATGCCGAGAAATCGTTTACCGGCGAGTTCACCAAGAAGGGCGGGCAGATACTTGAGAGCATCCGCTTTCCCCTTGCCAGTCCCGATTTCGCGCCGTTCCTGCAACGCGCGGCCGATCAGAAGCCCGGCGCTATCTTCGTCTTTGTTCCCTCCGGGCAGGGCGCCACCTTCGTCAAACAATTCGTCGAGCGCGGCCTCGACAAAGCCGGCATCAAGATCATCGGCCCGGGCGACGTGGTGGATGACGATCTGCTCAACGGCATGGGCGACTCGGTGATTGGCACCGTCACGGCTCACATTTATTCGGCCGATCACGATTCCCCGACCAACAAAGCGTTCGTCGCCGCTTTTGAAAAGGCCAACAACATGCGGCCGAACTTCATGGCGGTCGGCGGCTATGACGGCATGCACCTGATCTACGAGGCGCTGAAGAAGACCGGCGGCAAGACCGATGGCGATTCGCTGATCGCCGCCATGAAGGGGATGGCCTGGGAAAGCCCGCGCGGCCCGATTTCGATCGACCCGCAGACGCGCGACATCGTGCAAAACGTCTACATCCGCAAGGTCGGGAAGAAGAACGGCCAGCTTTACAATGTCGAATTCGCCACCTTCCCGGCCGTCAAGGACCCGGTTAAGGCTGCGATGGCGGCGAAGTAAAGGGCGATCCAGGACTTCTGCTGTCCAGCTCGTCATTTCGGAGCGGGCGCGAGCCCGCGAACCCGGAATCCATAACCCCCAATTCGTGCAATAATGCCGGGTGGTGCTAATGGATTCCGGATATCCGTGGAGCATGTCATCGCGCTGGTCACTTCCAGCCAGGCTCGTTGGCGGATTCCGGAATGACGCCGGGGCGACGGGGCGATCATGCTGACCATTCTGTTCGACGGGATCGCATACGGCATGCTGCTGTTTGTGCTGGCATGCGGCCTTTCGGTCACGCTCGGCCTAATGAATTTCATCAATCTTGCGCACGGCGCCTTCGCCATGGCTGGCGGCTATTGCACGGTGATCCTGGTCAATCGCCTCGGCGTTCCGTTCGCACTCGGACTGCCGCTTGCTTTTGTAGTGACTGCGGCGATCGGCGGTTTGTTCGAGCGCACGCTCTACGTCCACGTTTATCGGCGGAGCCATCTCGACCAGGTGCTGTTCACGATCGGTCTCGTTTTCATGTCGGTTGCGGCCGTCGATTATGTGATGGGCTCGTCGCAGCAATTCGTCCAGATTCCCGAAGCACTGCAAGGCCAGTTCATCGTGTTCGGAATCGGGATGAGCAAATATCGGCTGCTCATCATTCTGATTTGCGGCCTGTTGACGCTCGGCCTTCAATTGACGGTCGCCAGGACGCGCTTTGGCAGCCGGCTGCGCGCCGCGGTTGACGACCAGCGCGTGGCGCGCGGCCTTGGCATCAATGTCGGCGCGGTTTTCGGAGTAACCTTCGCCTTCGGCTCCGGCCTCGCCGGACTTGGCGGCGCGCTCGGCGCTGAAATTCTCGGCCTCGATCCGACCTTTCCGCTGAAATACATGATCTACTTTTTGATCGTGGTGACGGTCGGCGGCACCACCAGCATCACCGGGCCGTTTCTTGCCTCGATCTTGCTCGGCATCGCCGATGTCGCCGGCAAATATTACGTGCCGACGCTCGGCGCGTTCGTCATCTATACGATCATGATCGTGGTGCTGATTTGGCGGCCGCAGGGCCTGTTCGCCCGCAGCGCGGCGCGGTGAACGCGGTGGGGCCCGTCTTCGACGCGGTGTCTGGTTATTTGGTTCGCCGCGCGCGCTGGTCGCCGGCAGAAGTCGCTTTCTGGGTCTTCGCTTTCGCGACCATCTGGTTGTTTCCGGGCAAATATCTGATCATGAAGGATGCGGCGATCCTTGCGCTGTTTGCGCTGTCGCTCGATCTCATCCTTGGCTACGCCGGCATCATCTCGCTCGGACAGGCGGCGTTCTTCGGTCTGGCCGGATACTTTTCCGGCCTGGTCGCCAAATACGGCTTTATCAACGAGCCTGTCATTGCGCTGATTTGTTCCGGCCTCGTCGCGGCGGCGCTCGGCTTTGTCACGAGCTTTCTCGTATTGCGCGGCTCGGACCTGACCCGGCTCATGGTCACGCTTGGCGTGTCGCTGATGTTGGGCGAGATCGCCAACCGCTTCTCTGGTCTCACCGGCGGCGCCGACGGGCTTCAGGGTGTTGATATCGCACCGGTGCTGGGCCTGTTCCGGTTCGATCTCTACGGTCACACCGGCTACATCTACTGCCTCATCGTCCTGTTCATCTGTTTTCTGCTGGCGCGTCGCGTTGTTTATTCGCCGTTCGGGCTTTCGCTGCGCGCACTCAAGGGCAACGCCTTGCGCGCATCCGCGATCGGCATTCCGGTCAAGCGCCGCATGGTCGCGATCTATACGCTTTCCGCCGGCATTGCCGGCATCGCCGGTGGGCTGCTGACGCAGACGACCGCGTTCTGTTCGCTTGACGTTTTCTCGTTCGATCGCTCCGCCGATCTGCTCCTCGTCCTCATCATCGGCGGCTCCGGCTATCTCTACGGCGGCCTGATCGGCGCGGTGATCTACAAATTTCTGCAGGACTGGGTCGCAAGTCTCACCCCGCAATACTGGCAGTTCTGGATCGGCTTCATGCTGGTGGTGATCGTTCTGGTCGGCCGCGAGCGTGTCGAGGAATGGACGGCGGCGGTGCGTGCAACAATCGTCCGCTTCGGCGCTCGCCTCGTGGCGCGTCCCGCCGCAATCGGCGGCGCTGCGCCCGACGGACCTTAAGATCATGCCGATCCTTGAGACCATCGACCTCGAAAAGCGCTTCGGCGGCATTGTCGCCGCCCATGACCTTTCACTCTCGATCGAGAAGGGGGCGCGCCATGCGCTGATCGGACCGAACGGCGCCGGCAAGACCACGGTCATCAACCTCCTCACCGGCGTGCTGAAACCGACCGACGGCCGCATCATTCTCGATGGCAAGGACATCACCGCGCTTGCGCCACATCAGCGCGTCCGGCTTGGGATGGCGCGGACCTTCCAGATCAATCAGCTGTTCCCGGATCTCACCCCGCTGGAATTGATCGGCCAGGCAATATCCGAGCGCGTGGGCACCGGCGCCCAATGGTGGCGGGTCATCGGCAGCAAAGCCGCGGTGACTGACGAGATCGTCGAAATTCTCGAGCGGTTTCGTCTGGTCGACGTGATGCATGAGCGCACCGCGATCCTGCCCTATGGCAAACAGCGTCTTCTGGAAATTGCGCTTGCGTTTGCGTGCCGGCCGCAGGTGCTGTTGCTCGACGAACCGGCTGCCGGGGTGCCGGACGTGGAGCGCCACGAACTTCTTGCCACCATCGAAGCGCTGCCGGCGGAGGTCACTGTGCTTCTGATCGAGCACGACATGGATCTGGTGTTCTCGTTTGCCGATCGCATCACCGTTCTGGTCAACGGCGGATTGCTGGTTGACGGCCCGCCGGAAGAGGTCGCGCGCGATCCGCGGGTCAAGTCGGTCTATCTCGGCGAGGAACTCGATGCCTGAACTGCTCAGCATCGAACATCTGTCGGCGGGCTATGGCGAGGCCGTGGTTCTCTCCGACATCTCGCTGTCGCTGGCCGAAGGGCAGGCGCTCGCGCTCCTTGGCCGCAACGGCATGGGCAAGACCACGCTCATCAATACCATCGTCGGCGTCACCCATTATTTCTCGGGCAAGATCGCGCTGGACGGTGTCGACATCACACGCCTGCGTCCGGATCAGCGCGCGCATGCCGGAATTGGCTGGGTGCCGCAGGAACGCAACATTTTCAAATCGCTGACCGTGCACGAGAACCTGACCGCGGTCGCGATACCCGGACGCTGGACCACGGACAAAATCTACGCTTTGTTTCCGCGGCTCAACGAGCGGCGGCAAAACCTCGGCAATCAACTCTCCGGCGGCGAGCAGCAGATGCTCGCGGTCGCGCGCGCGCTGGTGCTTAACCCGCGCGTTCTGCTGCTCGACGAGCCGCTTGAGGGCCTGGCGCCGATCATCGTCGACGAATTGCTCGCGGCGTTGCGCCGGATCATCCGTGACGAAGGCATGTCGGCCATTCTGGTCGAGCAAAACGCCAAGAAAATTCTCGGCGTCACCGACCACGCCATCATCATCGAACGCGGCGCCGTGGTGCACGCAGCCGAAAGCGCAACATTGCTCGACGACCGCGGCGCGCTCGAAATCCATCTCGGCGTCACCGACACCGGCCCCCGGCGTTTCGGGCGCAAAACCGGCTGAGGGTGGCACGCCGAGCACGGCTCTCGTTGCGATCAACAATGTCAAACAGCGGCACGCATCCGATCGTTCTCGCGGCGCATTCTTCATCGCCTCATCCTGAGGTGTGAGCGAAGCGAGCCTCGAAGGACGAGGGCGAGGCGCCTTAGCTGCATCCTTCGAGGCTCGGCGCTGCGCGCCGAGCACCTCAGGATGAGGTCAACAGCAATCGTTCTCGCGATGCAGGTGCATCCGAGTTGCGGTCACGAACGACAGGGCTCCTCACCACGACTACGTAGAAAAAGGGAGGCGAAGCGCCGAAAGACGCATGCCATCCGTTTCCGCACCGTTCCTCCCGTAAGAGGGGTGCGGAAGCGGTCCATCGCAGACAACTTGCGCAGTCTGCGCAACTTATCTGCTTGCGGGGACCGCTCGCCTTCCGGCGCTCCGCTGCGGCGCTTGCCCCGGCGAGCGAACGCCAGGACTCAGCCCAGGCCGCGCTTCACGCGAAACACGATGCGAAGGCGTTACCTCCGCTTAGAATCGCGCTTAAGCCAAGCACCTGGCACCCCGGTCGTGATGCCGGAGGGGTCGATACCCAAGCCGCCCGGGAGCGGGGTTACAAGCCCCGCCCGCAGGAACCGCACTCGCTCCATCAACTGGCTGTCACCGGTCGACGTCCCTGACGTGAGCGAGACGGCGCGGTTATGGTCATCGCGGCGGCGAAGTCAAAGGGGTTGTATTTGCGCCGATGAAATCGGGGCATTTTGCGCTGTGGGCTTTTCCGAAGGGAGATTGCACCGCGCTTGATTCTTTGGCGCGCCATTTTCGTCATTGCCGGACTTGATCCGGCAATCCATGCGACATCGACGAGTCAGCATGGACCACCGGGTCAAGCCCGGTGGTGACGAATCAATGAAGCACGGTAGGTAAGGGGACCTTTTCCATTCCGTCATCCTGAGGTGCGAGCGTAGCGAGCCTCGAAGGACGACGGCTCTGCCGGTCGCGGCTTGCACCCTTCGAGGCTCGGTGCTGCGCACCGAGCACCTCAGGGTGACGCTGGAGGGTGTTCGTCATTGCGAGCGAAGCGAAGCAATCCAATAAGCCGCCCTGGATTGCTTCGTCGCTTACGCTCCTCGCAATGACGAGAGAGAATTGTAATTGCCGGGCTCGAGCTGGCAATCTATGCGACATCGACGCGTCAGCACGAACCAACGGGCCAAGCCAGGCGGTGAAAACGAAGTCGAGTTGAGCGAAGAAAGCGCGGGCGACGATTAGCTTGCAATAGACCATAGGTTGCAGTACCATGTTCTTGGTATGTTCTCGGTGGGTGCTTTATGTCCCAGATGTCTTTTGGAGGAATGCACACTGAGGAGAAGTTGAACGTCTTGGAGAAGTATCTGTCGGCGTATCAAAGAGTTCTGAAAAACACTGGCTTTACGACAACATTCTTCGACGCGTTCGCTGGCACCGGCGAAATTCCTTTGGAGCAGCTTGGCGGTCTGTTCCAGGACGTGGAAGAGGCTGACCCCTTTATCGAAGGTTCGGCACGTAGAGCTCTGGCGGTCGATCCGCCCTTCAGCCGATACGTGTTTGTTGAGAAGAGCAGACGGAAGGCAGGCCAACTCGAACGGCTAAGGGCCGACTTTCCGAACCTCGCTGACCGGATCCAGATTGAGCGCGCAGACGCGAATGCCGCGATCCAAGAATTTTGCGGACGGACAAACTGGAAGAAGAACCGGGCGGTTCTGTTTCTTGATCCGTTTGGAAATCAAGTTGGATGGGGCACACTGGAAGCCATTGCGAATACGAGGGCTATAGACGTTTGGTACCTTTTTCCGGCCCATTTGGGCATAAATCGTCAAATTTCATCTGCAGCGGAGCTTGATGTGGCCAAGGCTGCTTCACTCGACTTTGTGTTTGGTACAAACGAATGGCGTGCAGAGTTTTTGACTACAATAAAAGCTGGCGACCTTCTGAGTGGGGAACGGGAAAGATTGGTTAAGCAGGCAACAGTAGACTCAATTACGCGATTCATGATCGGGCGCATGAAGGGAGTGTTTAAAGGCGTCGTGCTCGACGAGTGGTTGCCGCTCGGTCGCGGAGGTAGCCACTGGTATTCGCTTTTGTTCGCGTGCTCAAATCCAAGTCCTGCAGCCACTCGAATTGCTGAACGTGTGGCTCGCGCTGTGATGAAACGGAAGTGAAATGGCGGGTTTATCAGAAATTGAATGGACCGACGCGACTTGGAATCCAATCTCAGGTTGCACAATAATTTCTCCCGGGTGCACCAATTGTTACGCGATGCGGATGGCAGCGCGACTACAGGCAATGGGTCATCCCGCCTACCAAGGAACTGTTAGAAAGAGCGGCGGCCGACCTATCTGGACGGGAAAAGTCCATCTGATCGAAAAGTCATTGGCAATCCCCTTGTCCTGGCGAAAGCCTCGGAAAATATTCGTCAACTCAATGTCTGATTTGTTTCAAGACGGTGTCCCGATCGAGTTTATTCGACGTGTATGGGATGCGATGGAACACGCGCACTGGCATACGTACCAAATTCTAACGAAACGTCCGGAGAATATGTTGAGGGTCTTGCATCACTTAGGACGGGCTTCCTTGCCCAATGTCTGGCTAGGGACTTCCGTAGAGTCTGAGAAATATAAGGACCGCATAGAATCCCTTCGGAAAATTCCAGCGCGCGTAAGATTTATCTCGTTTGAGCCATTAGTGGGCTCGGTCGGCGAAATAAGTTTGTCAGGAATTCATTGGGCAATCGTCGGCGGGGAATCTGGGCCACGCGCGCGGCCTATGGAAATCTGTTGGGTGGATGAAATTCGTCGACAATGTAAGCAGAAGAAGGTCGAGTTTTTCTTTAAGCAGTGGGGAGGCACTAATAAAAAGGCAACGGGTCGAGAATACCGCGGCCGTACGTGGGATGCGTTTCCGGGGGCGCGGACGCTTGCGTAATAAAGTTCCAGCAGCAAAAGCCGTTCAGGCAGAATGTTAGCAAGTAAATTTCAGCCGTTTATGTAAGCATTTTTAATTGGGGAACAGATAACGCATTCTGATCCCGAATGGCGCGGTCCTTCGACGACTCCTTATTTTCGCAACGCATCGGGCTTTGTCCGCATTCATCGCTTCCCAATCCTTCCATCGCTTCCCATCTCTTCTGGCGGCCCGCCATCAACAGGAACCGGCGGTGCGGCGAAGAAGGAACCACGGCGCAGGCGGTCGCGGGCGTTCTTGTCGGTACGCTTGAACAGATCGGCGTCAAGCAGGTGTTCGGCCTGATTGGCGATTCGCTCAATCCTTTCACCGGCTCCTGAATGGGAGTGCGGCTGCGTCGGATGGTCCGATGGCCTATAGTCGCGAAGCCGTCCGCAGGGTCTTGCAATGTACAGCGCCACGATCGGAGCACGCCGCTATGTCTTCGCCGATCTCAAGTCCCTGTTGGCCAAGGCGTCGCCGTTGCGCAGCGGCGACCAGCTCGCGGGCGTAGCGGCGGCGACCGGCGAGGAGCGCGTCGCGGCGCAATATGCGCTCGCTGACTTGCCGCTTGCCGCGTTCCTCAACGAAGCAGTTGTTCCCTATGAGACCGACGAAGTCACGCGGCTCATTGTCGATACCCACGACCGCGCGGCGTTTGCGCCGGTTTCACATCTGACCGTTGGCGGCTTTCGCGACTGGCTGTTGTCGGATGCAACGACGACGGTGGTCCTGGCCGCGCTCGCGCCCGGCGTCACGCCGGAAATGGCGGCTGCCGTGAGCAAGATCAGCCGCCAGCAGGATCTGATCGTCATAGCCGCGAAATGCAGCGTTGTGACGGCGTTCCGCGACACATTGGGCCTGCCGGGCCGCCTGTCGGTACGGCTCCAGCCCAATCACCCGACCGACGATGCGCGTGGCATCGCGGCGAGCATTTTCGACGGGCTGCATTCTCGGCGCCGGCGATGCCGTGATCGGGATCAATCCGGCGACCGACAGCCCGGACAATGCCCACGCGCTGCTCGTGATGCTGGATGAAATCCGCACCAAACTCGACATCCCGACCCAAAGCTCCGTGTTGGCGCATGTCACCACGACGCTCGATCTGATTGGCAAAGGTGCGCCGGTCGATCTGGTGTTCCAGTCGATTGCCGGAACCGAGGCGGCCAACAAAAGCTTCGGCATCAACCTCGCTTTGCTCAACGAGGCGCGCGATGCCGCGCTGTCGCTGCGCCGCGGCAGTGTCGGCGACAACGTGATGTATTTCGAGACCGGGCAGGGCAGTGCGCTCTCCGCCAACGCCCATCACGGCGCGGACCAACAGACGCTTGAGGCGCGCAGCTATTCCGTGGCGCGCGCATTCAAACCGCTGCTGGTCAACAGCGTTGTCGGCTTTATCGGCCCCGAGTATCTGTTCAACGGCAAACAGATCATCCGGGCCGGCTTGGAAGATCATTTCTGCGCCAAGCTCATGGGCGTACCGATGGGCGTCGATGTCTGTTACACCAATCACGCCGACGCCGATCAGGATGACATGGATGCGCTGCTCGCGCTGCTGGTGATGGCGGGCGTGAACTTCGTGATGGGCGTGCCGGGAGCCGACGACATCATGCTGGGTTATCAGAGCACCTCATTCCACGACGTCCTTGCCATGCGCGATTTGTTCGGCCGCCGTCCGGCCCCGGAATTCGAGGCATGGCTGGCGCGACAAGGTTTGATCGATGCCGCCGATCGCATTCGTGCGCGCGGTTTGCCGGACCGTTTCCGTACACTGTTGACTGACGATTCCGAAAAGGCCGAACCGCGTGTCGGAAGCGTTCATGGAGCGTGAGGAAGAATTCTGGACAGGCTTGCGCCGGCTGACCGCAGCGCGCATCGGATTAAAGCGCGCCGGCGCCTCGGTCGCGACCGGGCCGCTGCTCGATTTCCAGCTGGCACACGCCCGCGCGCGAGATGCCGTGCATGAGGCGCTGGACCAGCCAAAGCTTGCGGCTGAATTGGCGGGACTTGGGCTGCCGGTGGTTTCGATCGCCAGCGCCGCGGACGATCGGCAGACCTATCTGATGCGCCCGGACCTCGGCCGCCGGCTGGCGGCGAATGCCGACGCCACATTGGCTGAGCATAAGGGTCATTACGACGTCGTGTTCGTTGTCGCCGACGGACTGTCGGCGCGCGCCGTTGCGCTGCACGCGCGACCGGTTCTGTCGCAGGCAATAAATTCGTTGCGGGCTGAAGGCTGGAAGCTGGCTCCGCTGGTTATCGTTCGCCACGGCCGCGTCGCCATCGGAGATATCGTCGCGACCACGCTCGGCGCCGCCAGTGTCGCAGTGCTGATCGGCGAACGCCCAGGGCTTTCGGCGCCCGACAGTATGGGGGCCTACCTGACCTTCGGACCACATGCACAAACGACCGACGCGGAGCGCAACTGCATTTCCAATATCCGGCCGCAAGGTGTTGACTATGCCGTCGCGAGCGCGAGGCTCGTCTACCTCTTGCAGACCATGCGGATGCGCCGTCTGTCGGGCGTGCGGCTTAAAGACGAATTGGGCCGGCTTCTGGCCTATTAAAATGCTGATTTGACTTTGGAATCGTCTCCGGTTCGGGTATCGGAGTAGTGATCAAATCCCGCGTCGCCAAGGCGCACGCAGCCGTCTAAACTCCCCGGCGCGCAAGCTGATCCGCAAACAACGGCAAGAGCCAGCAAGAGAACCATGTCCACGTCCCTGATGACGACGCGACGTTTCGCGCCACTGTTCTGGTGCCAGTTCTTCTCGGCATTCGGCGATAACTTCCTCAAGACGGCGCTCGTTTTCCTCATTCTGTTTCAGATCGGCGGCCCAGATTCCGCAGTGTTGATCACGCTTGCGGGCGCCACGCTGATCTTCCCGTTCTTTTTGCTTTCAGGGCTCGGCGGCGAACTCGCCGACCGTTACGACAAGGCGATGGTGGCACAGCGGCTGAAGCTGTTCGAGATCGCCGTCGCGGCGATCGCAGTGTTGGGCTTCGCCATTCATTCCATCGTGCTCCTGTTTATCTCGGTGGGATTGTACGGCACGATCGCGTCGCTGTTCGGACCGATCAAATACGGCATCCTGCCCGACCACCTCCCGCGTTCCGAATTGCCGTCGGCTAACGCGCTGGTCGAGGGCGGGACCTTCCTTGCGATTCTCATCGGCACCATCGTCGCCGGAATCGCGGCAAGGGACGGCGGCGACCCGATCCACTTCGCCTGGCTGATGATGGTGACATCGGTGGCGTGCTGGATTGCCAGCCGGTTCATTCCGCCGACCGGAGAGGGCGCGCCGAACCTTGTCGTCAGGCGCAACATTTTTGCTTCGACCTGGGCGCTCATCAAATACATCCGCGGCGAACCCCGCTTGTGGTGGGGCGCGATGGTGTCGAGCTGGTTCTGGCTCGTCGGCGCCTTGGTGCTCTCACTGCTGCCGCCGCTCGCGACCTTCAACATCGGCGGCAGCGAAGGCGTCGTCACCATCTTCCTCACCATCTTCTCGATCGCGGTGGCGCTCGGCTCGGGTCTGGCCGCATGGCTCGCCCACGGGCGCATCGTGCTCTTGCCGACGCTTGTCGGCGGTGTGCTGCTTGGCCTGTTCTCGCTCGATCTTGCCTGGACATCCTCAGTCATCGTGGCTGCGACGAGCCCGCTGAGCATCGGCGAGTTCTTCGCGGCGCCGCACAGTATCCATGTCGCGATCGACCTTGCTGGGCTCGCGATTTCGGGCGGCCTGTTCATCGTGCCGACGTTTAGCGCAGTGCAGGCCTGGGCCGACGCCGACCAGCGGGCGCGTGTCGTCGCTGCCGTCAATGTCCTCAATGCCGTCTTCATGGTGGCCGGCGCGATCGTTCTTGCGGTGTTGCAAAAGCTCGGTCTCTCCACGCCGCTTCTGTTCGCGCTCATCGGTGCCGCCAACCTGATCGTCGCCGTCGTCATCGCCCGCACCATGCCGTCGAGCTGGCTGAATGATCTCCTCTCGATCGTTTTCCGCACGCTCTATCGCCTCGAAGTGACCGGATTGGAGAACGTCGCCAAGGCGGGTCACAACGCCATCATTGCGATGAACCATGTGAGCTTCCTCGACCCGCCGGTGGCGATGGCGATCCTGCCCAAGCGCCCGGTGTTCGCGGTAGACACCGGCATAGCGCAGCAATGGTGGATTCAGCCGTTCCTGCCGTTCGTGGAGACCATGGCGCTCGATCCGCTCAAGCCGATGGCGCTGCGCACCATCATCAACGCCGTGAAAGACGGCAACATGCTGGTGATCTTTCCCGAAGGCCGCATCACCATCACCGGCAGCCTGATGAAGGTCTACGACGGCGCCGCCATGATCGCCGACAAGTCGGACGCCATGGTGGTACCGGTCCGCATCGACGGGCCGGAAAGCACGATGTTCAGCCGTTTGAAAAGCACGCAGGTGCGCCGCCGGCTGTTCCCGAAGATCAAGGTGACCATCCTCGAACCGGTGAAGCTCAACGTCGATCCCGCACTCAAGGGCCGAAAGCGCCGGCTCGCGGCCGGTGCGGCGCTCTACGACATCATGTCCAACCTGATCTTCACCACCACGTCGACCGACCGCACTGTCGTCGAAGCGGTCATCGAGGCGGCCGAGGAGCACGGCGGCAAATGGCTCGCCATCGAAGATCCGACCAGCGGACAGCTGACTTACAAGCGGCTCCTTCAGGCCACGCGGATCCTGGGTGACAAGCTGATGCCGCTGGCGCCCGAAGGGCGCGCCATCGGCGTCATGCTGCCGACCTCCAATGGCGGCGCCGTGACCGTGCTGGCGCTGATGTCCGGCGGACGCGTTCCGGCGATGATCAACTTCACGTCCGGAGCCGCGAATATTCTGGGCGCCTGCCGTGCGGCGCAGGTCGATACCATCCTCACCGCGCATGCGTTTGTGGAGAGGGCGAGGCTCGAAAAGCTCGTCGCCGCGATCGAGAAGCAAGTGCGGATCATTTACCTGGAGGACATCCGCAAGACGGTGACGTTCTCCGACAAGCTGCGTGGCGCGCTGCGCGCGAAGAAGCCGCTGGTTGAGCGCAAGCCGGACGACTGGTGCGTCATCCTGTTTACCTCGGGCACCGAGGGTGTGCCCAAGGGCGTCGTTCTCTCCCACCGCAACGTGCTGGCGAATGTGGCGCAGGTGGAAGCCCGCATCGACTTCGGACGTGAGGACCGGCTGTTCATGGCGCTGCCGGCGTTTCACTCATTCGGATTCATGGGCGGCATCGTGCTGCCGCTGATCTCCGGCGTTCCGACCTATTTGTATCCGTCGCCGTTGCATTATCGCACCGTGCCCGAATTGGTCTACGGCATCTGCGCGACTTACATTTTCGGCACCGATACGTTCCTTGCCGGCTATGCGCGCATGGCCAATCCGTACGACTTCCGCTCGCTGCGCTACATCGTTTCCGGCGGCGAGCCGATCAAGGAATTGACCCGCCGGATTTATCTGGAAAAGTTCGGCATGCGCATTCTCGAAGGTTACGGTGTGACCGAGACCTCGCCGGTGCTGGCGCTCAACACGCCGATGTTCAACAAGTTCGGCACCGTCGGCCGCGTCCTGCCCGGCATGCAGGCGCGGCTGGACAAGGTCGAGGGCGTCGAGGATGGCGGACGGCTCTGGGTCAAGGGGCCGAACGTCATGCTCGGCTATCTGCGCGCCGACAAACCGGGTGTGCTCGAACCGCCGCCGGACGGCTGGTATGACACCGGCGATATCGTCGCGATCGACGAGCAAGGCTACATCGCTATCAAGGGCCGCGCCAAGCGCTTCGCCAAGATCGGCGGCGAAATGGTTTCGCTCGCCGCGGTCGAGATGCTCGCGGCTGAGCTGTGGCCGAACTACGTCTCGGCAGTGGTTGCGGTGCCCGACGAGCGCAAGGGCGAACGTCTCATTCTCGTGACCGACAAGCACGGCGCCACGCGCGCCGATTTTCAGGCGTATGCGCGCAGCAAGCATGCGTCCGAGCTGATGTCGCCCGCCCAGATCATCATCCTCGACAAGCTGCCGCTGCTGGGATCGGGCAAGCCCGATCTGCAGGCGTTGCAGAAATTGGTGCGCGACTATTTGGAGGCCAAGGTCGCTGCCGCCGAGTGAGCGCACCCTCGCGTTGGCACGGCGTCGCATGGACACCGGACGCCGACAAGCGTTAGGCTCTTGAATACTGGCGGGCCTGACGAGCCGGGAGGAATTTTGCAATCCATCGCTGGTCCTTTCCGCGAGCTGACGCGCAAGCGCGACTTCTACGCGGGCGGACTGATGTTGCTCATCGGTCTTGGCGTCGCGCTCAAAGGCTGGTCGTCCTACCGGCTCGGGACGCTGATGCACATGGGCCCGGGTTTTTTGCCGACTGCGCTCGGCGCGATCCTGGCCCTGATCGGGATCGCGATTGCCGGTGCGGCGGCTTCGGCGAGCGGGCCGCCAGGCGAGGCCAATGAACGCATCCTGCCCGACCACCCGCAGTGGTGGGGCTGGTTCTGCATCCTCGCCGGGCCGGCGCTCTTTATCCTCTTCGGCCGCTACTTCGGACTTATGCCCGGAACTTTCGCCTGCGTGTTCGTGGCCGCGCTGGGTGACCGAACCGCGACATTGAAGCGATCGTTTGTCTTGGCGCTGATCGTGACCGTGTTTGGCGTTGGGCTGTTCTCTTATTTCCTGCAGATTCCGATGCCGGTGCTGACGTGGAGGGGCGGCCTGTGATCGCGACCGCGCTCACCGACCTCTGGTACGGCTTCGGCGTCGCGCTCGAGCCGCACAATTTGATGTGGTGCTTCATCGGCGTGCTGGTCGGCAACATGGTCGGCGTGTTGCCGGGCATGGGTCCGCTCGCGACGATTTCGATCCTGTTGCCGCTGACATTCGGCATCCCGCCGGTCGGCGCCGTCCTGATGCTGGCCGGCGTGATGTACGGCGCCCAATACGGCGGAGCGATCTGCTCGATCCTGCTCAACCTGCCGTGCCATCCACCGCACGCGGTGACGTGCCTCGACGGTTTTCCGCTGACCCAGCAAGGCCGCGGCGGCGTGGCGCTCGGCATCACGGTTCTTGCTTCATTTGTCGGCGCGTCGTGGGGGATCACTGAAATGATCTTCCTGTCGCCGGTGCTGGTGAGGGTGGCATTGGAATTTGGGCCGGCCGAGGTCTGCTCGCTGATGCTGCTCGGCTTGCTCGCCGGCTCGACGTTGGCGCGTGGCTCGCCGCTGAAGGGCGTGGCGATGACGGTGCTTGGGCTCATTCTCGGCTGTGTCGGTACCGATCTTGAACTCGGCTCCGAGCGCTACACGTTCGGACTGACCGAGCTCGACGATGGTATCGCGCTTGTCGCGCTGGCGCTCGGCCTGTTCGGCATCGCCGAGTTCATGAACAGCATCAATCAGGTTGCGCCGATCAGCACCAAATATACCAAGGTCCGCTTGCGTGACTTGCGGCCGACCAAAGCCGATCTGAAACTGTCGATTTTCCCGATGCTGCGCGGCACGCTGGTCGGCAGTCTTTGTTCGCTGATCCCCGGCACCGGCCCGACCATCGCGTCGTTTGTTGCTTACGCGACCGAGAAGCGCGTCTCAAAGACGCCCGAGCGGTTTGGCACCGGAGCGCTCGAGGGCGTCGCCTGTCCCGAGGCCGCGACCCACTCATCGGTGCAGGGCGATTTCATCCCGACCATGAGCCTCGGTATTCCCGGCGACGCGGTGATGGCGCTTCTTCTCGGCGCACTGATGATCCATGGCATTGTGCCCGGCCCGCAACTGATCTCGCAGCACCCGGACATCTTCTGGGGCCTGGTGGCGAGTTTCTGGATCGGCAACATCCTGCTGGTGCTGTTGAACGTGCCGCTGATCGGCATCTGGGTGAAGATGCTGGCGATCCCGTACCGTTACCTTTACCCGAGTGCGCTGTTCTTCGTGTGCATCGGCGTCTATGCCGCCAACAACGACATGTTCCAGGTCGGTGAGGTGATCGTCATCGGCGCCTTCGGCTATCTGCTGCTCCGCCTCGGCTTTCACCCGGCGCCGATCCTGCTGGGCTTCGTGCTCGGACCGCGGTTCGAGGAAAACTTCCGCCGCGCCATGCTGATCTCGCGCGGCGATCTCGGCGTATTCGTTGAGCGTCCGATCAGCGCGGTATTCGTTGCGCTGTGCATTGGGCTGGTCGGCATGCAGATTTATTTCCGGCTGCGGGGGGCGAAGGCGGATTTGGTGCCTGCTGCCGGGACCGCCACTGCTTCGGATATCGCTGCCATCGAACTGACGCGTCAGCATGCCCCGGTGCGGCCAGCGGAATAGTTCCAGTCAGGTGAATGATGTTTGCCTTATCGCGGTATTTGTTGGTGCTTGGGGTCATTATCGCTAGCCTCGCATCCGCCAATGGCCAGCAATTTCCAGCGAAGACGATCACACTCGTCGTGCCGGCTGCGCCCGGCGGTGTCACTGACCTGATCGCCCGCGCGCTCGGTCAGCGCTTCAGCGAAAGTTTCGGCCAGCCGGTTGTGGTCGAAAACAAGCCTGGGGCGAGCAACCAGATTGCCGCCGAATATGTCGCGCGCTCTTCCGCCGACGGCTACACCCTCCTGGTCAGCCCCGAAGCGACCGTCGCCATCAATCCGTATTTGTTCGGCAAGCTTCATTACGATCCCGCCAAGGACTTCGTACCTGTTGCCGGCCTCGTCAAAATTCATCAGGCGCTTGTCACCAGCCGGTCGGTGCCGGCGCACAGTATCGCCGAACTGATTGCGCTCGCAAAAAAGCAACCGGGCGCGCTCAACTACGGGACCTATGGCGTCGGTTCGACCGGACACCTGAACATGGAGATGTTCCAGGCGATGGCCGGCGTGCAGATGGTGGCCATACACTACAAGGGCGCGACTCCGGCGTTGACCGATGTCATCGCCGGCCACATCCAGGCAATGTTCATCAGCGTCGGCAGCGCGGTCCAGCCGTGGAAGGCCGGTGATCTGAATGTGCTGGCGGTCGGCAGCAAGGAACGGTTGGCGGGCCTTCCCGACATTCCGACGATCGCCGAGAGTGGCCTGGCGGGTTTCGAGGCGGTTTCATGGTTCGGGCTATTCGCTCCGGCCAATACGCCGCCTGCAATCGTCGGTCAGCTCAACGCGCAGACGCAACGGGTTTTGAGCGAACCGGGATTTCGTGCCGCGATTCTCGATCCGCAGTTCTTCGAGCCGATGCCCGGTTCGCCGCAAGACTTCGCCGCCTTCATCAAGACTGACGCGGAGAAATGGCAGCGCGTGATCCGGGTCGCGAATGTTAAGCTCGATTGAGCGGCGCTCCCGCGCCGGTGATGGGTAACGCAACAAGGTTCTCGCCATGCCAGACAAAGACGACATGTCAGCCGATCTCGTCGAGTTTCGCGACAGCTACGTCAAGCTGTTCGGATCGTTGCCGCCATTGCCCGCGGCGCGGTTCGCGTTTTCCGGAAAAATCAATCCGGAATTCTTGCGCCGTGCTGAGGCGCTCCGCGCGCACGCGTTCTATTCGGACGTGTTCGACGTCAAGACCACGAACCTGATCCTGTTCGGCATGCTGCTTGTTGAGCACAATCCCGCAGCGCAGATGCACGCGCTAGCGGCCCGCCGCGCCGGTGCGACTTGGGAAGAGCTGCATAAAGTCGTTGAGCTCGCCTCGGCAACTGGCGCGCTCGGGCCTGCCAACCAGGGCAGCGCGATGCTGAAAACGCTGCGTGACGGAGAATCTCGCTGAGCTACCGGTCGATGCGCGCACGGCGTGTTGCGGCTGCTCACTGAATATGGAGAATGGCTCTTCACGGGGAGAGTAGTATTCGCCGCCAGTCACAAGGAATCGGACCATGCCCTCCACCACTGCGCGTTCTATCCTTTGCAACTTTCCGGCACGTTTTGTTGCTGCGGCGGTAGCGTTGGCTTGCGTAACTGTGCTCGGCGCACCAAACGCGACGGCGCAGGGACTGCCACCGCTTGCGAAGGAGCTGGTGCCCGCGCAAACGGCCTTGATCCTCATCGACTTTCAATATCCCTTCACCAATCCGGAAGGCGGAAATTATCGCGCCGTCAAAAAAGAGCTTGAGGAAAAGCACTTGCTCGACCGAACGGTGGAGCTGGTGAAAAAAGCCCGCAGTCTCGGCGTGTTGGTGGTGCACGTCACCGAAGGCTATACCGCCGATTACCGCGAGGTTGATGCCACCAATCCCGGCGGCTTCCATCGCGGTCAAATTTTGCGCCAGGCCTGGAAGATCGGCACCAAGGAGGTGTCTTACTTTCCGCCGCTGTTGCCGGGCGAAGGCGACAAAGATCTTTTCCCCGCGCCGCGGAATCAAATCAGCGTGTTCGGCGGCACTGGCCTCAACGAGATCTTGCGCGCCAAAGGCATCAAAAACGTCGGCATCGGCGGCTTCACCACCGACGTATGCGTCTATGCCGCCGTCACCAACGCCTACGATCTGGGTTACCACGTCTATGCGCTGCGCGACGCGATGGCTGGTTACTTTCCGGAGCAGTCTGAGCTGATGCTCAAAAATACTTATCCGATGTGGTCGAAAGTGATCGGCAACGACGATTGGCTTGCCATGCTTGACCGTGGCGAGGCCACGCGCTGACGCCGCCGGCGACCGCTATTTCCAATTCGGGTAGCGCCCCTTTGACGAAGCAGATCTCGCAGGACAGGCGGCGAGTGCTGCTCGGCGTGGTCGCTTTGCCGGTATTGGTCGCTGCCGGCCGGGCGACGGCGGCCGATGAGCCGCCACTGGCGGTCATCGATCAAAAGGCGTTGGCGGAACCTTGGACGGCCGCGGAGTTCGGTTTTGAACTTGAGGGCGAGCGTGTGCCAGGCATCGTCGTCAAACTGCCGGGCGAGCGCTGGTATGCCTCCAGTTTGATTTGTCCTCACGCAAAGTGCGTCGCGAAATATTTTCGCGATGTGACCGTCGCGCAAGATACTTTCGATGTCGCAGCCAAAAATCCGGTGCTTGGGTGTCCATGTCATTTCAGCGTCTTCGACGTCGCGAACGGCGGAAAAGTACTCTCGGGACCGGCGCCAAATCCGCCGCAACAGTTCAGTGTCGAAGTGCGAGATGGGAAGGTATTCGTCCGCAGATAAGTCGATAAGGAAAGATTCGTGAGGAGCTATTTGAAAAGTCTGCTGTTCGGCGCCGTTCTTGTTGGCGTCGTGCTTGGTGCGGGAATAACACCGCGGGCAACAGCCACGGAGTGGCAGGGCCGCCAGCTTCCCAACATCCCGGCGAATTTCATTTTCGGCTACGGATCGCTTATCAATACTGCTTCGCGCAATTCGTCGGTGACGGTGCCTATTCCGGCAATCCCGGTGCGCGTCTCCGCGGCCTTCGGTTACGTGCGGACCTGGAATGACCGCTCGGTATCGGGTTTCACCGCGCTCGGCTTGCGCAGGCTCCGCCCGGGCGAGACGGGTCATACGATCAACGGCGTGCTCTATCCCGCCGACGGCGCGGACATGTCGAGCTTCGACGCACGCGAGAAAGGTTATGTCCGCGTCGAGGTGCCGATCGGCCAGATCGAAGCGGTCGGCTGGCAGCGGTTGCCGGAAGCTGGTCATGTCTGGACCTACATTCCGGCCCTGTCCGTCGCGCACGGCGGGACCGGCGTTCCGGGCCAAGGGCTGCCCCCGCCGGACGCGTCGTTTCCGCTGCTGCAGTCCTATATCGACGTGGTGGTCGAAGGCGGACTGGAATACGGCCCCGATTTCGCCCGCGAGATTCTTGAAACCACCGACGGCTGGAGCCGCTTTTGGCTCAACGACCGCGAGCTTGCGCGCAGGCCGTGGGTGCATGACCCGCGATCCGACGCCGTCGACGCGCTGTTGATCGGCACCCCGGCCTCCGCCGCCGAGTTATCGTCACGCGCATTTCCCGAAATGTACGGGGCGAAGTTACGCGCCGGCTCGTCGCAATAAGTCTTATTCCCGGCGCATCGCCAGCACCCGGTCCACCATCGCGCCGGCTTCGCCGAGATAGTTCGCCGGATCGCAGAGTTTCTCTAGCGCCTCGCGGTTGAGATATTTGGAGACTTCCTCATTTTCGGCCAAGAGATCGACGAGCGGCCGGCCGCTCGCGATGACGTTGCGGCAGATGTCGTAGACGAGATCGTGCGCGTATTGCCGGCCGAGATAGGGGCCGAGACCCATCATCACCGCCTCGGACACGATCAATCCCTTGGTCAAATCGAGATTGGTCCGCATTTTCTTTTCATCGACCTGCAATCCGGTCAGCACGAACAGCGTCTGCGCCAGCGCGCCCGCGGTGAGACAAAAGATTTCCGGCAGCACGATCCATTCGATTTCCCATGGACCGGTCGCGCGTTCGTGGTCTTCGACCATGGCGTCGAGCAGCGCGGCGACCTGTTGGCGCACGACGGAATTGAGCGCGGTGATATAGACCGACGAAATCGGGTTGCGCTTCTGCGGCATCGTGCTGGAGGACCCGCGGCCTTCCGCGAACGGCTCATAAACCTCCTCCACCTCAGTCTGCATCAGGAGCTTCACGTCAAGCGCGATCTTCCCGCAGGTGCCGGCGACGAGGCCGAGAAAACAGCCGGCCTCGGCGATGGTATCGCGCACGGTGTGCCAGGCGATCGCCGGGACGCCGAGCTTCAGCTCCTTCATCAGTTCGGCCTGCACTTCGAGGCCGCGGTCGCCCAGTGAGGCGAGGGTACCGGCGGCGCCGCCGAACTCGCCGACTAGTACGCGGACGCGCAATTCCCGCAGCCGTTGTTTGTGGCGTTCGAATGCGGCGAGGACAGTTGCCATCTTGTAACCGAAGGTGATCGGCACCGCCTGCTGAAGATTGCTGCGTCCGGCCATCGGCGTGTCGCGGTATTTGCGGGCCAATCCGGCGAGCGCGTCGGCAATTGCTTCGATGTCGGCTTCAACCAGCGTCAGCGCTTCGCGGAGCTGCAGCACAGTTGCGGTGTCGGTCACGTCCTGAGTGGTGGCGCCCCAGTGACACCACTCGCCGAGCCCGTCGCGGCATAACGCGACGAGTTGTTGCACCACCGGCAATACCGGATAGCCGATCCGTGCGGTTTGTCTTTCAAGCTTAACGAAATCGATCTCACCGGCATTGCAATGGTGAACGATTTCTTCGGCGGCGTTTTGCGGAATGATGCCGAGCCGCGCCTGCGCCCGCGCCAGCGCCGCCTCGAAATCGAGGTACTTTTGCACGCGGTTTTCATCAGAAAACACCCGCCGCATGGCTTCGGTGGAGAAGATGTTGCGGAACACGGCGGAGTTGATTGCGGTGGCGGGCATGCGCGCAGAACCTCGTTGCGGGATCGCTGGAATTATTGCGAAGGCTGAATTTTCGTAAAGGTTATCTGTTCGCTTAAAGCAAAGCGATACACACCTCGTAAAGAATACCGCTTCAAGCAATCTTCAGCATAGGCCCAGCATAGGCCGAAGACTCAGGGTCTGCTTCACCAATTCAACACTACCGGCATCCCATTACTGCGAACGCGATACCAAGAATAACGGACGCGTCATTAGGGGACAGACGTGCGCACGAGCACTATCGTGATGATCGCCTTTGCAGTCCTGTTCGGGCTGCTTGCGGTATTCCTGGCGCAGACTTGGCTGAACAATCAGGCCGAGATGCGCATGCGGAGCCTCGAGGCGAATAAGAAGCCGGCGGCGCCGGCTCGCACGATCGTGGTCGCGAGCAAGCCAATGCGTTTCGGCGACGAGATCGTCGCTGCGTCGCTGCGTGAAGTGCCGTGGCCGGAAGGTGCTTTGCCGGCCGGCGCTTTCAGCAAGATCGCAGACCTGGCCACGGCAAAGCGCGCCGTAGTTCTGCCGATGCATGAGAACGAAGCGGTGCTGGCTTCCAAGATCACCGGACCGGGCCAGCGGGCGACGCTTTCGGCCGTGCTTCAGGAAGGCATGAAAGCCGTCACCATTCGCGTCAACGATGTCGAGGGCGTTGCCGGCTTCGTGTTCCCCGGCGATCACGTCGACGTTGTGCTGACGCGCCAGACCGACAAAGAGAATGCGACCAACGACGTCGTCATCGAGAACGCGCGCGTGCTCGCCGTCGATCAGTCCGCGGATGCGATGTCGTTAAAGCCCTCCGTGGTCAAGGCGGTGACGCTGGAAGTCGAAGTCGCCGACGCGCAAAAGCTGTCGCTGGCGTCGCAGGTCGGAACCCTGTCGCTGCTGCTGCGCAAGGCCGGCGAAATGTCCGCGGATAATTCCCGGCGCGTGACGCTGTCCGATCTGAGCAAGGCATTCACGTCGTGGCGCGATCCACATGCCGTTACCGTCAGCGTGACGCGCGGCTTCAAGCACGAGCACGATACTTTCAGGCGCGACACTTACACCGTTCCGGTCGAGCCGGCGGGAGCGCAAACGGCGATGCGTCCGGAACGGGAGCCGGCGCACGACTGACGGAAATGGCGATCAAACAAAAGATTGGGGCGTTGACATGAGTTTGGGGACAGTGAGCAGCGGCGGGGAGGCCAGCGTGAGAAACCAGTACAACAGCAAAAATGATTCCGCCGGCGCTCTCCGGTTCGGGGGGAGAGGCAACACCGGCGCAATGTTGCGGATGTGTCGCTTTGCAGCGGTGCCGGTCATGGTGATTGCCGCGGCGCTGGCGTTCACGGCCGGCAGGTCGCAGGCGCAACAGCGGGTCGCATTCGCAAACGCGGCGCACACGGCGACAGTCATGGTTTTGGTCGGAAAGTCGGAGGACGTGCATACCGACCAGCCGCTCGTCGATATTACCGTCGGCGATCCGGATATCGCCGACGTCAATCCGCTCACCGACCACACGGTATCGATTCTCGGCAAAAAAATCGGCACTACCCGCGTCACGGCCTACGGCGAGGGCAAGAGGGTCATTGGCATCTTTGACGTCGAGGTCGCCTACGACGTTTCGCGGCTCAACGCGGAGATCGCGCGCGTTGCCGGCGGCGGCATCAGGGTGTCCTCGGTCAATGGCCGCATCTTGCTGAGCGGCACGGTGGCGGATGCCGTCACCCTCGACAAGACGGTGCAGATTGCCCGCCAGTTCGTGCCCGACGTCGTCAACACCGTGCAGGTGTTGCAGGCGCAGCAGATCATGCTGGAGGTTCGCTTCGTTGAAGCCGACCGCCAGGCGAGCCGCGAGCTTGGCCTGCAGTGGAATCTGTTCGGCGGCAACACCACCGTCAATGTCGGCAACCAGGTCGGCGCCAGTCAGCTGCCGGTGACTGCGGGCGGTCCCAACGTTAGTCCGACCGTCGCCACTATTTCGCCAACGGTTGCGGCCGGCGTGCTGTCGGGCGCGGCGCCGTTCGGCTTTCTCGTCAGCCAACTGACCGGCGGTCAGAATAAGCTCAATGTGGCGGTCAATGCGCTGGAGCAGAAAGGCTTAGCGCGCAGTCTCGCAGAACCTAATCTGGTGGCGCTTTCGGGTGACACCGCCAGCTTCCTCGCCGGCGGCCAATTTTATGTTCCCGTGCCTGGCGCGCTTGGCGTTGTCACCTTCGCCCCACAATCCTACGGCGTCGGGCTGTCCTTCACCCCGACCGTGCTGAGGGACGGTCTGATCAATCTTGTGATCAAACCGGAGGTGAGCACGCTCGATACCAACAACACCGTCACGATCGCCGGCACTTCGGTGCCGGCCCTCATCGTCCGCAAGGCCTCGACCACAGTCGAATTACGCGACGGTCAAAGCTTCATGCTCGGCGGCCTGTTGCAGAACACCAGCAACACCGCACAGGACCAATTGCCATGGGTCGGAGACGCGCCGGTGATCGGTGCTTTGTTCCGCTCCAGCCAGTACCAGAAGAATGAGACCGATCTGGTGATCCTGGTGACGCCGCACATTGTTCATCCGCTGCCGCCGAGCGCTCCCATCCACACGCCGCTCGACTCAAGCCTGCCGGCGAATGACATCGACTTTTTCCTGATGGGGCAGGCTGAGGTTAGTCCAGCGCTGGCGCGGCTCGCCATCGGTGCAACAAACCGGCCGTTTGTCGGCCACATCCTCGATTTGCCGAGGACGGGAGAGGTTTATGTCTCAGCCAGAAACTAAGCAGATGACGCAACACGTCGCGCGCACGCTGGCGGTCAGCACGATGCTGGCCGCCGCGCTTGCCGGCTGCTCCGACATCTACTACGCGCGACGCGACACCATCGCGCTCTCAGGCGGCGACTCGGTCGCCGCGAACGCGGCGCAACAGATGTACGATCCGTGGCCCCCGTATAGCGGTAACCCCAACATCGCCTTCAACGGCCAAAAAATGCAGACGGCGATCGAGCGGTATCGCAACGATAAGGTCACTCCGCCGACCGATCCCCTCACCCTCGATATCCTGCAAGCAGGACCGGCGGCGTCGACGACGGTGAACGTGTCGCAACCGCCAAGTCCGCCACCAACAGTACAACCGACTCAATGAGTCGCGTACGCGTCATGCGAGTTTGAGTGATGCGCATCGGCCGATCAGCATCCCCCGGGGTTCAGACCCGCGTGGTCGTCGTGACCGCCGATGCCGCATTCCACGGCAGCGTGCGCACGACCTTCGGCGCCAGCACGCAAATTGAACTCGACGTCGTCAAGGGGACATTGTCGGATCAGGACCACATCGACGTCGATGGCGCCAGCGTCATCGTCGTAGATCTCGATCCCGGCGACGAATTGGAGCTGCAAGCCCTCGAACGATTCATGACCCGCATCGGCAGCTGGCCGCCGGTCGTTGCTGTAACGCGAAGCTTCGAGGGCAATGTCGCGCGGCGCCTCATGCAGATGCGGGTGGCTGACCTTTTGGTCAAACCGGTGCCGCCGGTCGATCTGGTCCAGACCTGCGCGCGCGTCGCCAAACCTCCGGCAAGTGCGGATGCGAAAGAGTCGCAGATCTTCACGTTCCTGCCCGCGGTCGGCGGCGCCGGCGTAACCACGCTCGCGGTACAGACGGCGATGCTTCTTCTCACCAGCGGCACGCGCGCGAAAACCGCGACGTGCCTGGTCGATCTCGATTTCCAGCACGGCGCCTGCGCCGACTACCTCGACATCGAGCCTCGTCTCAATCTGGGCGAAATCGAGCCGCGCCCGGAGCGGCTCGATCGGCAATTGCTCGAAGTCATGTTGTCGCATCACTCGTCCGGGCTCGCCGTGGTCGCAGCGCCGAATCGCCCGGCTGAGATGCGCTCGTTCGATCCGGACGTGGTGACGCGGCTCCTCGATCTCGTGTCTTCGAATTTCGATTATGTGGTCTTCGACATGCCGCGCACCTGGTTCTCCTGGACCGACAGCGTGCTCCTTGGTTCCAACAGACTTTTTATCGTCAGCGAGACAACAGTCCCGGGACTGCGCCACGCCAAGCAATTGGTCGAAGCCATCCGCGAGCGAATGGGTGACGGCCCGCAGCCGCAGGTCATCATCAATCGTTTCGCGCAGAAGATGTTCTCTTCCGGCTTGCGCAGAGCTGACATCGAACAGGCGATCGGCGACACATTTCTGACCTGCGTGCCCAACGACTATGGCCTCGTTCGCGAGGCCATCGATCGCGGCGTACCGCTGGACGAGATCAGGCCCGGTAACAAGATCACCCTCCAGCTCAAAAAAATCATCCTTCCACAGGGCGGCGGCAAAGCCGCCAAGGGGAGCGCGGCGGACGGCAAAAAAGTCAAGCTCTCCTGGGCGCGATCGTAGGAACGATGGTGCCGGGGGCCAAAGTAACACGCGCGCTGGCGGCGTAGGACGAGAGTTATGGCAGGTCGTTTCTCCACACATCGCGTTGTTGCTCCGGAGCTTGCTCCGGCTGCCGATGATAGTCCGCTTGAGGGCGTATCCTGGACGGTATTCCCTGAAACGCCCGCGGAGGCCGCATCCGAAGCGGCGGCGCCCGCGGCCCCAAATCCGTTGCTCACCGACAAGCTCCTTGACGCCAAGGTGCGGCTGCACCGCCGGCTCATCGAGGAGATCAATCTGTCGGCGCTGGAAAAGCTTCCCGAAGAGGAAATCCGCGGTCACATTCAAGAGCTGGTGTCGCAATATGTCCTGACCGAGCGGCTTGCTCTCAACACCCAGGAACTCAACGATTTCGTATTGGAAATTCTCGATGAGATGACCGGTCTTGGGCCGCTTGAGCCGCTGCTCAAGGACCCGACCGTCAACGACATCCTGATCAACGGCCACGAGTGCGTTTACGTCGAGCGCGCCGGCATCCTCGAACCGACCAGCGTGCGCTTCAAGGACGAGGCGCATCTGCTTCGCATCATCAACAAGATCGTATCGGCAGTCGGCCGTCGTGTCGATGAATCGCACCCGATGTGCGACGCGCGGCTGCTTGACGGCTCGCGCGTCAACGTCGCGGTGCGTCCGGTGGCGATCGACGGGCCATTGGTGTCGATCCGTAAATTTTCCAAGAAGCCTTTCAATCTGAACAAGCTGGTCGAGGTCGGTGCGCTGCGGCCGCAAATGGCGGAATTGCTCGCGGCCGCCGTGAAGGCGCGCGTTACTCTCATCATTTCCGGCGGCACCGGCTCCGGCAAGACGACGATGCTGAACGCGCTCTCGTCCTTCATTTCGGAGAAAGAACGGCTCCTCACCATTGAGGACGCGGCCGAACTGCAACTACAGCAGCCGCACGTTGGCCGCATGGAAACGCGGCCGCCAAGCATCGAAGGCAAAGGCGAAATCCGCCAGCGCGACCTGGTCAAGAACGCGCTCCGCATGCGGCCCGATCGCGTGATCCTCGGCGAGTGCCGCGGCGAAGAAGCCTTCGACATGCTGCAGGCGATGAACACCGGTCACGAAGGCTCGATGGCGACGGTGCACGCCAATACGCCGCGCGATGCCGTCTCCCGTTTGGAGCAGATGATCGGTATGGCCGGCATGCCGATGACGGTCGCGAGCATCCGCGGCCAGATTGCAGCAGCCATTCGGGTCATCGTGCAACTGTCACGGCTGTCCGACGGCAAGCGGCGGGTCATGAGCATCGCCGAGATCACCGGGCTCGAAGGCGACATCATCCAGATGCAGGAAATCTACAAATACGTCCGCACCGGCACCGCGGCCGATGGTTCTGTGCAGGGTCATTTCCAGGCCACCGGTATCCGTCCGCGCTTTCTAGCCGATCTCGTCGCCTTGGGAATCAAGGTTCCGGGTTCCTACTTCGATCCGTCGCAACCGCTGTGATCGGACCGACCGATGTCCGCTGACTTCGATCCCATCTATCTGATCTGGGTCCTGGTCGCGGCCTCGGCGGCGTTGATTTTCGAGGCCGTCTATCTGCTCTGCTTCAAGGCGGGTTCGTATCGCAGCACAATCAACCGGCGGCTCATGCTGTCGAAAGACCGGAAGGATCGCGAGAGCGTCCTTGTCGAGCTGCGGCGCGAGCGCGGGCTGACCAGCGCCGGCAATTATCGGCTCAACTTCCTCGCTCTCAATCGCCTGATCCTGCAATCGGGCCTCACCATCGGGTTCGCGCGGCTCGTTTTGGTCATTGCGATGACGACAGTCTTCGCCGCCGTCGCGACTTTCGTGCTCACCACGAATGTCCTTTATACGGCTGCGGCCGCATTGTTCAGCGCGACGGCGCTGCCTTATCTCGTGCTGCGTTTGCTGCGCTCCCGCCGGCAGAAGAGGTTCGGCGCCCAGTTTCCGGATGCGCTCGATATGATCGTGCGCAGCCTGCGCGCCGGACATCCGGTGCCGATTGCCATCAGCATGGTGGCGCGTGAAATGGCCGATCCGATCGGCAGCGAATTCGGCATGGTTTCGGATGAAATCACCTACGGCGCCGACCTTGAAACCGCGATGCGCAATCTTTACGCCCGCATCGGCTCGGACGATCTGCCGCTCTTCATCACTGCCGTCGGTATCCAGGGTTCGACCGGCGGCAACCTTGGCGAAATCCTCGAAAACCTCTCCGGCGTCATCCGCGAGCGTTTCAAGATGCGGCGAAAAATCCGCGCGCTGGCCTCGGAAGGCCGCGCCTCGGCAATGATTCTCTCATCGCTGCCGATCGGCATGTTTATCGTTGTCCAGGTGGTGGCGCCGACGTTCTACGCGGCGGTCTGGCATGAGCACCTCACCACTGTCCTGTTGGGCTCCGCGGCCGGGTGGATGCTGCTCGGCAATCTCATCATGTTCAAGATGGTCAACTTCAAGATCTGACAGATGGACGCAAGATCGACCTTTGCCATGTTTGGCGATGAGACGATGATGCTCAGCATCCTCGTCTTCCTCGCCACCGGCACGCTGGCGTTTGCAGTGATGATTGGCGTGCGGGCGCGCGAGGCGGTGCGCCGCCGTGCTGTCCGCGTCGGTATCGACGACGAGGAAAATGCAGGACGGCGCTCACTACGATATTCAGGCGTCGACGTCGCGCACAAACTGATCGACTACGCGACCAAGCATTACTCGGCCTCCGACAGCAAAGATCTCAAGATGCTGCAACACCGGCTCATTCAAGCCGGTATCTATAATCCACGAGCCGCATCTTATTTCTTTTTCGCCCGGCTGACGCTCGCCTTGGGCCTGGCGGTTGTGGCGTTCTTTGTGGTGCCGATGTTCCACTTTAGCAGTCAGTCGACATTTTGGCTGCTGGTGCTGGCGGGCGGCGTGTGCGGCTACCTCGTGCCGACGTTCTACCTGGACCAGATCATCAAGAAAAAGCGTCAGGAGCATCGCTCCGGATTCCCCGACCTCATGGACCTCATGGTTGTTTGCGCCGATGCGGGCCTGGCGATGGAAGCTTCGCTCGACCGGATCGGACGCGAACTCGGCGATTCTTACCCGTCGCTCGCCGCCAACATCCACATGGCCAATCTGGAAATCCGCGCCGGCCGCACCGTGACCGAGGCGCTCGAACACCTTGGCGACCGTCTCGGCCTTGAAGAAGCACGCTCCTTCGCCACGCTGATCCAACAATCGGACGAGCTTGGTTCCAGCATCAGCGACGCGCTGCGAGTTTATTCCGACGACATGCGCCACAAGAGATTATCGCGCGCCGAAGAGAAGGCTTACGCCTTGCCGGCTAAACTGTCGGTACCGATGATGGTGTGCATCTTCCCAGTGCTGTTCGTCGTTATCCTGTGCCCGGTCATCGTGCGGATGGCGACCGGCAACTGGTGACGATGGCTACGGCGCTGCAAGACCAAGGGACTTGAGATAGCCGCCGTTGACGCGATCGTTTTTGAACTTCGCGGCTTCGAGATAAGCGTCGAGGATGGCTTTGGCCTGCGCGCGCGGCGGCAACGGGGTCGCGTTCAACGCTGTAATGTCTCTGCTGCCGACTTCGGCGATCAAATCCCAACCCTCCGGCTTTGGTATGGAAACCACCGCGGTGTCGGTGTCGAGGCTCTTGTAGGGCCAGAAGCACCAGCCGATGCCGAACCGCTCATTGAGCTCGCGAAAAGTTTGATTCCACTCGTCGTTGTATTCGCCAGTCTCGCCGATCAGCAAAGGCACCTTCCAGCGATTGCTGAAATCCAGATAGCTTTGCACTGCGTCGCGCGTCGGTCTGGCCCAGAACTTGTGATACGTGTAAACGGTGTTGGCGTCGAACGGCCGGCTGAATGCGGCGAAGCTTATGCTCCATTGCGCACCGGCGAGCAGCACCACGTGGTTTTTGTCGACGGTGCGGACGGCAGCCACGATCTCGCGATAGAGCGGCTCCAATCGCGGATTGAGATAATCCATGTCGTTGTAGGGCGAGATCGGTTCGTTCAAAAGATCGTATCCGAGTATGGTCGGGTCATCGCGATACCGATTTGCGAGTTCGCGCCACAACGCGACCGTAAGCCGCCGATAGTGCGGCACGTAGAAAACCAGTGGGAAACCCGGGCCGTCATCGTGATTGACTCCGGTCTGGCCACCGGGTGCGGCGTGCAGGTCGAGGATGACGTGCAGGCCAGCTTCCCGGCACCAGCCGACGAGCCGGTCGATCAGAGCCCAGCCGGGTCCTTCGAAACGGTCGGCGCCGCCGTCGCCAGGTTCGACGAACAGCCGCCAGTGCAACGGGACCCGCACCGTGTTGAAGCCTGCGGCTCTGATGAAACGGATATCCTGTTCGGTAATGTAAACGTCGCGAAATTCAGTCCAGAAGCGCGCGGCGTCCTGCGGACCGATCAGGGCCTCGATTACATCGGAAATCTCTCCTGGCGACCGGGCACGCTTGAACTTGAACATGTAACCTTCGGGGACCAGCCAATTGCCGAGATTGATTCCCCTGATGGCAAAGCGAGCGCCGCTGCTATCGACAAGGCGCGTCCCCTCCACGTGGATGAAACCGCCTGATGCAGCGGTTGCAATCCCATTCGCGATGATGAGCGCGGTGACGAGCACCAGTGCGCTAAGCCGACGAGAGCAAAGCCGGATCATCAAGCCGCGACCGCCCTTCTTGAATGCTGTTGCCAAGCGTGACATCGGACAAATCATATTAAGATGGAAAAGTCCTGCCACCAATGAATCACTGGCAAAATGAGCACGGCGATTCGTGCGATGAAATAAAGGCTAGTCTGCTCGATGTCTGGAATGCCGCTGCTCCATTGTCTCCTTTTGCTCGTATCAGTCGTCGTTATCATCTTGGCGACTCAACGGCGTCATTTGCATCCGTTCCTTGTGCTTGTGTTCGTAGCCTCGGCTTTCGGTTTGACGGCCGGGCTCTCAATTAGCCTTGTGGGCAGGGCTTTCGGCACCGGGTTTTCTCAAGCGCTCTACTCGCCGGGATTGGTGGTTGTCGCCGCGGGCCTCGTTTCCGGTCTGGCGGAGGGCACCGGAGCGGCCGATCGGATCGAGATGACGATCGGCCGTTGGCGATGGTTTGGACGCACCAGGATTGCGGCGCTTTTGGGCTTGATCGCCGGCATCGGCGCCTCGCCCGCTTCTGCGTTTGCGCTGCTGACGCCACTCATTCGGCCGATGAGCGGCGCGGATGCTCAGACGCGCGGGCCGGTCGCGATCACGCTGGGGCTGGCGATTTCGGCGAGCCATGGGCTCCTGTTTTCGCCGGTGCCGATCGCGGCGGCTGCCATTCTTGGTGCTGCCTGCGGGCGCGTTGTTCTGTTCGGGCTGCCGCTCGCGCTTTTGCTTGTCGCAATCGGTGCGGGATGGGCGCGCTGGCATCCAGTTACCACTTCGGCGGCGCTGTCATCGGCTCAAAGGCCGCTCCCGCTCGCGCAAAAACGCGGCGGATGGGCTGCGATTGTGCTGCTCCTCGCGACAACGATTCCGCTTCTGATGCTGATGGAGCAATCCATCGGCGCCGTGCCGAGCGAGCCGCTCGGCGGGGGCACCGCACGAGAACTGGTACTCGGAATAGGCCGCCCGCTGATCCTTTTTATCGCCGGTGTCGGCATTATGGTCGTCGGACTGTGGCGCCCGAGCTTGCAGCGTCTTGCCGATTCCGATTGGACCAGTCGCATCTTCGGCAATGTCGGGGGCATCATCCTGACCGTAGGCGCAGCAGGCGGCCTGCAACGGCTATGTCAGGAAACCGGCATGGCAGAGCTGCTCGGCGAGCGCCTGCTTGACTGGCGCATGGGCGGATCCCTCGGCTTGCTGATCCCGTTCCTGATCGCGGCGGTGATCAAGACCCTGCAGGGTTCGTCGCTGGTTGCGGCCATCGCCGCCGCCGGCATGGTGCAGCCGATTTTGATGCCACTTGGACTGGGCGGCGAGAATGGCAAGGCGCTCGCCACTCTTGCCGTCGGCGCGGGCGCCATGACCATGGCTCACATCAACGACGAATTTTTTTGGCTGGTTTCAACGAGCTCGGGGCTTCGGCCGCTGCGCGGGCTGGCCGCATTGACGGTCGGGACCTTGCTCCAGGGTTTGGTCGCGGTGGCAGTCTTGCTCTTGCTGTCAATGATGGTCCTGAGCTGATGGCCTTCGTTTCTCAAGCGCGCAAACCAAAACGTCGCTTCGGCCGAACCAGGGCGGCCACCGCCGGGCGAGGGATTCCTTAACCATCGTCGCCTAGTTTTGCGTGTCCGGGGCTGTCCGATCCGCCGGCGCGCCAGCGCAAATTTGGGGCGACGGAATCGGCCGGACGCGTCGTGGTCCGGAGCGCGTTGATGAGAATCCGAGTAACTCGGGCGTTGATCGTCATGGCCGCTTGCCTGACGTGCCTCGGGGGCTGCGCCTCATCGACCAAACTCAGCGACCTGTGGACCCCGAAGACCAGCGATGCGTCGAATACGGCCACCAGCTCGGACGCCTCCGCATCCGACACCGGGTTTAAGCTGAATGATCTGTGGGCGCCCAAAAGCGCCGACGGCTCGAACTGGATCACTGGCAAACCCGCCGACAACAAATCCGCCGAGACCACAGGATCTGTCGCCATAACGCCGGCCGAGCCGGGCCCGCGCGGCGAGCCGATCGCACCGGGTGCGAAGCCCGGGCTTCTTGGCGACGATCCCCACGACGATCTGCAGCTCGCCAAAAAGTACTTCCGCAGCAACAGCTACGGCCTCGCCGAAAGGGCCTTCCGCACTGCTGTCGAGCAGCATCCGCGCGATGCAGAAGCATGGGTGGGGCTTGCGGCTTCCTACGACCGTCTACACCGCTTTGATCTTGCCGACCGCGCCTATCAGGAGGCTATTCGCATCGTCGGTCCGACCGTTGTGATCCTTAACAACCAGGGGTTCTCGTACATGCTGCGCGGCGACTACGCGCGCGCCCACAAGAAGCTGGAAGAGGCGGCTGCCAAAGATCCAGCCAATCCGTACGTAGCGGCCAATCTGCGCTTGCTCCAGGAAAGCTATCGCGAAGGCAAGTCTATTCAGTAGGCCTTCTGCAGCGCAGTAGCCGCAGACGCGGGCTTGAATGGCCTGCGCCATCTCGCATATGAGCATAGAGTTGAAGGTCCTTACATACGGGACGGGCGCATGCTCGAAGCCTTTCGGAATTTTGTCGCCGAATTCGTCGACGGCGGGAAACATCCGAGCCAATTTGCCGAAGATGATTATCGCCTCGCGGCGGTGGCGCTGCTCGTGCACGCTGCGACGATCGATGGCGACATCTCGCCAAGCGAACGCGATAAACTCCATGCTGTGGTCAAGCAGCGTTTCAGCCTCGACGATGCCACGGCCGATGAACTAATCGACAAGGCGACGGAGGCCGAGCATGAATCGGTCGACCTCTATCACTTCACGAGCCTCCTCAACCGTGTGCTCGACGAAGAAGGACGCACCCGCATCATCGAAATGATGTGGGAAATTGTTTATGCCGATGGCCAGCGGGACGAACTTGAAGATAATTTGCTGTGGCGGGCGGCCGACCTCCTCGGCGTATCGCAGCGCCAACGGATTGAGTTGCGTCGGCGTATCGCCACAAAGTCTGGCGAGAACTATGGTGGCGCATGAAACCCATCACCCTTGTCACCGGCGCTTCAGCCGGGATTGGTGCGGAACTGGCCCGGGTTTTCGCCGGCCACGGCCACGAACTTGTTCTGGTGGCGCGACGCGAAGGTAAGCTCACGGTCCTTGCCGATGAGATCGCGGCCGCCGGAGGGCAACGGCCGACCGTGCTGAGCATGGATCTCGCGCGCCGGGATGCGATCCCTGCGCTCGCCACAGAACTGGCGGCGCGCGGTCTTGAGCCCGAGATCATCGTCAACAATGCCGGTTTTGGACTCGTCGGCCGCGCGGCGAGACTCAACCGCGACGAACAGCTGGCGATGATCGATCTCAATGTCCGCGCGCTGACGGAGCTGTCGCTCACCTTCGTGGACAGCCTGGCGCGTCATCGCGGCGGAATTCTCAATGTCGCTTCGGTCGCGGCGTTCTCGCCGGGACCCGGCATGGCGGTCTATTACGCCAGCAAGGCCTATGTGCTTTCGCTCAGTGAAGCATTGCACCAGGAATACGGCCGCCGCGGCATCAGAGTGACGGCGCTATGCCCGGGACCGGTCCCGACCGAGTTTCAGCAGCGTGCCGGGCTTCGTGACGAGCGGTCCCAGACCGCGCTGCTGTCGCTTTCGGCGGGGCGCGTCGCACGGATCGGCTACGATGGGTTCATGCGGGGCAAGCGTGTGGTCGTTGCCGGCTTTGGCAACCGCGTCGCGGTGTTCCTGTTGCGAATCATACCCAACGCGCTGCTGCTGCCACTGATGTATGTCGGTACGCGCTGGGCGGAGCGCCATTCATAGCGGCCACGTATCCTGCCGCCTTGAATTTAGCGGCGAAAGCAATACCAAGCTTAGGCGGGCGCCCTCCGATTCTCGTTCGTCATGCGACAGCCGATTCTAATCGTCCTCCACCAGGAGCACTCGACCCCGGGCCGGGTCGGCTACGCCTTGCAGCAACTCGGGTTTACGCTGGATGTGCGCCGGCCGCGCTTTGGCGAGCCATTGCCTGCGACGCTCTCCAAGCATAGCGGCGCGGTTATTTTCGGCGGCCCGATGAGCGCTAACGACCAGGACGATTTCATCCGCCGTGAAATTGATTGGATCGCCATCCCACTCAAGGAGCAGAAGCCGTTCCTCGGCATTTGTCTCGGGGCGCAGATGTGCGCGCGGGCGCTGGGCGGCAAAGTCTTTCCACATCCCGATGGTCACGCCGAGATCGGCTATTACCCGATCCGGCCCACGTCTGCCGGTCTCGCCGTGGTCAATCCGTGGCCCGAGCAAGTCTATCAGTGGCACCGCGAAGGCTTCGATTTGCCAAGCGGCGCCGACCTTCTGGCTTCAGGCGACATGTTCGAGGTGCAAGCGTTCCGCTATGGGCGAAGCTACGCGCTGCAATTTCATCCGGACGTGACGCGTCTGATGATGCACAAATGGACGGCGCGCGGCCACCAGCGCCTGGCGATGCCGGGAGCAAAGCCCTACGCCGCGCACTTCGCCGATCGTGCGGTGTACGATTTCAGCGCGCGCACCTGGCTCAGCCACTTTCTCGATCGCTGGATCGGCTGATAAAGCTTCAAGTCAAGCCGTCGTGCTTGATCTTAAGCGGCGTAACGCCAGTCGTGCTGCTACCCGATTTGATTGCTGGCGCGAAATCGCCTTACTGGCCGGCTGCAAGCTGCTCGGCGAAATAGGCGACGGTCCGCGTATAAACCTGCGACGCATTCCACTGCAACAACACCTGGAAGTTAGGCGTGCCTTCGCCCCACGGCTGGCCGCGCTGCCAGCCGTAGCCTTTGAGATAGTTGGCGGTCGAGGCGAGCGCGTCGGGTACGCTGTGAATGAGATCGCGGCGGCCATTGCCATCGTAGTCGACGGCGTATTTCAGGTACGACGACGGCAGAAACTGCGTCTGTCCAATCTCGCCCGCCCAGGCGCCACGCATTTCGTTAGGCGTCATGTCGCCGCGCTCGACGATGCGCAAGGCGGCAAGCAATTCGCCGCGAAATTTGTCCGGGCGCCGGCAGTCATAAGCGAGCGTCGCCAGCGCACGGATGGTCGGAAACTTGCCGTCAACGGCGCCGAAGTCGGTTTCCAAACCCCAGATGGCAACAATCACCGGACCGGGCACGCCGAACTGCTGCTCGATCCGGCTGAAGAGCGCGCTGTTCTGCGTAAGGAGCTTTTTAGCGCGCGCCAGCCGCGGCGGCACCATGCGGCCGGAGAATTGTTCGAAGGTTTGGCGAAACACGCCCTGCGCATGATCGCGCGCGATGATGGTGGGATCGGAGGTCGCGCCGGCGAGCGCGGATTGGATCGTCTGCTGCGAGATGCCGTCGGCCGCCGCCTCCTGTTCGAAGGCTTCAAGCCAGGCGGCGAAGTCGCCGCCGCAAGGAGCAGCCGCAAGCGCCGGCGCCGAAACGCAACCCAGCAAGAGCACACAGGCCAGTCGGAGGACGATCGGTCTCATGCCGTGTCGGACCCTGCTGCGAACGCTAAGTTCAGTCGATCGAGTCGCTGAGATGATGCTGCGGTAGCGAGAGACATTCTAGAGCCACGGCGCGCTAAACGCCATTATGGTTTCCGTCGCCTGGTGACCCTGCCGCATTGGGACAAAGGATGGCCGGCCGAGCCGTAGCTCGCGCGGCGAGCGAAGGCTGGTGGAGCCGAGGGGATTTGAACCCCTGACCTCCGCAGTGCGATTGCGGCGCTCTCCCAACTGAGCTACGGCCCCCGCCGCGGGCACAATCGGCCGAAAAGTGCCGACTTTTGGCGAGTTCGGGCCATTTAGGGCCGCGCCTGAATAGTGTCAAGGAGACGGCCGTTCGGGCATCTCGACGCGTCCGCATCGGCTTGTGAGTGCGGTGGCAAATCGCTAGGTTCCGCCGTCGTCACTCGCGAAAGCTACCCATGCGCGCTCTCTTTCTCGTCATCGATCTGGCCCTCGAGCTTTACATCTGGATCGTGATCATCGCGGCCATCTTTTCATGGCTGGTGGCATTCCATGTCGTGAACACGCGCAACCAGGTCGTCGGCATGATCGGCGAATTCCTCTACCGGATTACCGAACCGGCGCTACGCCCGATTCGCAATTTTCTGCCGAATCTCGGCGGTATCGACATTTCGCCGGTGGTTCTGTTTCTGATCATCATCTTCATTCGCTACGTGATCGCGCTCTACATCCTGCCGAACGTGTACTGATCTGCCGTGGTTGCGGAGCCATGGACGACAACGATGGATGGCGTCGTCATCGACGTACGATTGACGCCGCGCGGCGGCCATGACGCGATTGAAGGGATCGAGCGGCGTGCCGATGGACGCAGCGTCTTCAAAGCGCGCGTCCATGCCGCAGCATTCGAAGGTGCGGCCAACACCGCACTGTGCCGGCTTATCGCCAAAGTGCTCGACGTCGCTCCACGCGATGTGACTGTTGCGGGCGGTACGACGTCGCGGGTGAAACGCGTTCGGATTATCGGCGAACCGGGCGTTCTGGTCGCCGCGCTGCGGCGGCGACTCACCGAGCCTGCGTAAACGCACGCGTGTTGTCGGCTCTCGTTAGGAGACTTTAGCTATTCCAGCCGAAGGCGACCTTATCGAGCACGCGCGTGCCGAACTTTTCCGATGAACGGGCGACGGTTTTGCCGCTGAGCGCGCGGTAGAATTCGACCGCGGTATCGTTCTCCGACAGCGCCCACACGATCAGCGATTTTAGTCCGCTCTGCGCCAGATCGCGACGCGCGGCGGTGAAGAGCCGCCGGCCGAAACCTAGCCCCTGAAATTCAGGCCGCAGATAGAGTTCGTAGATCTCGCCGTCATAATGCAGGCTGCGTGCGCGATTGCGCCCGTAATTGGCGTAGCCCGCAACCTTGTCGCCGAACTGCAGCAGCGCGACGCGGCTACCTTTGCGGATGGCGCTGTCCCACCATGCCGGGCCGCGGCGATTGATCAGTCGGTCTAGCTCGGTGCCAGGGATGATGCCCTGGTACGCCGTCCGCCAAGCCTCATCATGGGCGTCAGCAACCGCTCCGGCGTCATGCGCCTTGGCGCGGCGGATTTCGATGAGGACTGTGCTCATGGTGCAATCAAAGCAAGCGACTCTGCGGGCTTCAAGTGCCTAGATTCATACTTCGTTAACGATGTGGATTATTAGCGGAACGGCGGCTCGCGCGCTATCGGCGCGGTCAAAAAAACCCAAGCCAGCTCATAATCTGCGGGGCTGTTGCAAGAGCGACACGGTCACCGGCTATTTTGCGCGGTTTTCGCGCATTATGAGCTGCAACGTCGGGATCGAAGGTTTCCCCTTGGTTGGCCATGCGGCCGGAGCGGTTAAACCCGCTCCGCTTCTTTGCGCTTTTCGTCCTTTTTCCGCTCGTTGGGATCGAGCAGCTTCTTGCGCAGCCGAATCGATTTCGGCGTCACTTCGACCAGTTCGTCATCTTCGATATAGGCCAACGCCTTTTCCAGCGTCATGCGAATCGGCGGCGTAAGCCGGACCGCTTCATCCTTGGAATGGGTGCGGATGTTGGTGAGCTTCTTGCCCTTGAGGACGTTGACTTCGAGGTCATTGCCCCGCGTGTGCTCGCCGACGATCATGCCACGATAGACCTTCCAGCCCGGCTCGATCATCATCGGGCCCCGGTCCTCGAGATTCCACATGGCATAGGCGATGGCATCGCCCTGGTCGGTCGAGATCAGCACGCCGTTGCGCCGTCCAGTGATGTCTCCGCGATGCGGGCCATAAGCATGGAACAGGCGGTTCATGATTGCGGTACCGCGCGTGTCGGTCAAAAGCTCGCCGTGGTAGCCGATCAGTCCCCGCGTCGGCGCGTAGAAGATCAGCCGGACCCGTCCGCCGCCTGACGGCCGCATCTCGACCATCTCGCCTTTGCGCTCGGCCATCTTTTGCACGACCACGCCGGCATGCCCTTCGTCGACGTCGATGACGACTTCCTCGATCGGTTCAAGGAGTTCATTCGCTGCGCCGAACTGAAAAAGCACCTTCGGCCGCGACACCGAAAGTTCGAACCCTTCGCGCCGCATGGTCTCGATCAGGATGCCGAGTTGCAGTTCGCCGCGACCGGCGACTTCCATCAAATCTTTCTCGGTCGATTCGGATATCCGAAGCGCGACATTGCCTTCTGCCTCGCGCAACAGGCGTTCGCGGATGATGCGGCTTTGCACCTTGTCACCCTCAGTGCCCGCCAGCGGCAAATCATTGATGCGAAAAGTCATCGCCAGAGTGGGTGGATCGATCGGCTGCGCCGGGAGCGGTTCGGTGACTTCGGGTGCGCACACGGTGTGCGACACGAATGCTTCGGGCAGGCCGGCGATGGAGACGATGTCCCCGGCAAAGCCTTCTTCGATCGGCATGCGTTCGAGGCCGCGGAAGGCCAGAACCTTGGTCACGCGGCCGACTTCGACCACGGTCCCGTGACGGTCGAGCACTTTGGCGGGCTGATTTGGCTTTACGCTGCCCGAGAAAATGCGGCCGGTAACGACGCGGCCCAGATACGGGTTGGCTTCGAGAATCGTTCCGAGCATCCGGAACGGGCCATCCTCCACTTGCGGAGGCGCGACGTGGCGGACCACCAGCTCGAACAACGGCGCCATGCCGCGATCTTTCGGACCTTCCGGCTTATCAGCCATCCAGCCCTGCTTGGCCGAACCGTAGAGGATCGGGAAATCGAGCTGATCCTCGCTCGCATCGAGCGCGGCAAACAGGTCGAAAACCTCGTTGGCAACCTCGATCGGGCGTGCGTCAGGCCGATCGACCTTGTTGATAACGACAATCGGCTTGAGCCCCATCTTCAGGGCCTTCGTGACTACGAATTTTGTCTGCGGCAACGGGCCTTCGGCGGCGTCGACCAGCACCAGGGCACCGTCCACCATATTGAGGATGCGTTCGACCTCACCGCCGAAGTCGGCGTGGCCGGGCGTATCGACGATGTTGATTCGCGTATCTTCCCAGACCAGCGAGGTGGCCTTGGCGAGGATGGTGATGCCGCGCTCGCGCTCGAGATCGTTTGAATCCATCGCGCGCTCGGCGACGCGCTGATTCTCGCGGAAAGCGCCCGATTGCTGGAGCAAGCGGTCGACCAGGGTGGTTTTCCCATGGTCGACATGGGCGATAATGGCAATGTTGCGCAGGTTCATGGGGGCGGTGTTAAATTGCGACGGGCCCCAAGGGGCCCGCATGTTGCTGTGCAATATAGTCAGCCGCACGCGGTTCGCAATGCGCTGCTAACGACGATGAATGTGTTAGTGTGAAGTCTCCTTAACGCCGCTGCTTACCCCGGGCAGTGAGGATTGTGGCGGGGCAGACTGAGAGGTCGCTTGCGTTTCTCGCAATCCACCAGGAACGTCCGCCGGATCCTTTGCGTTTTTCCGGCTTATACACCCTCGTTCGGCACATTTTCCCACGCCTATCCTTTGATGTACGACGTGCGCGCCTTCATGCCGCCGCAAGGCTTACTGCTGATCGCGGCCTATATGCCGGAAGAGTGGCCGGTCCGCTTCGTCGACGAGAATATCGCGCCGGCGACTGCGGCGGATTTTGAATGGGCCGACGTCGTCTTTGCCAGCGGCATGCATATTCAGGCGCAGCAGATGCACGACATTGCCCGCCGCGCCAAGGCTGCAGGGAAAGTCACAGCGCTGGGCGGTCCATCGGTGTCGAGCGCGCCGGAAATGTACCCGGATTACGACTACCTCCATATCGGCGAGATCGGCGACAGCACCGACCGGCTCATCGCCTGCCTCGATGACAGTTGCGTGCCGCCGCCGGCGCAACTGCGCCTCCAAACAAAAGAACGATTGCCGCTCTCCGAATTTCCAATTCCGGCCTATCATCTGGTTCCGTTGGCGCGTTATTTGATGTGCACGCTGCAGTTTTCCAGTGGCTGCCCGTATCTCTGCGAATTCTGCGACATCCCCAACCTTTATGGTCGTCAACCGCGGTACAAGACCGCGGAGCAGATCCGGGCAGAACTGGACGCCATTTGCGCGCAGACTGACCATCCGCCGAGCGTCTACTTTGTCGACGACAATTTCATCGGCAATCGCAAAGCCGCGCGCGACATGCTGCCGGATTTGGTCGCGTGGCAGAAAGAGCGCGGCTATCCGATGCAGTTTGCCTGCGAGGCGACGCTCAATATCGCCAAGCAGGACGAAATCCTCTCGCTGATGCGCGAGGCTTTGTTCGTTGGCATTTTCGTCGGCATCGAGACGCCGGAGGCCGACGCCCTCAAGGCCATGCGCAAGACGCAGAACAATTCGCTGCCGATGATGGACGCAATCAAGACGCTCAACCAATACGGCCTGGAGGTTATTTCCGGCATCATCCTCGGACTTGATACCGACAGCGACGATACCGAATCGCGGGTCAAAGATTTCATCGATCTCTCCAACATCCCGATGCTGACCATCAACCTGTTGCAGGCGTTGCCGAAGACGCCCTTGTGGGATCGGCTAAAGAAGGCGGGACGGCTGCACGAAGACTCGCAGCGCGAAAGCAACGTTGCCTTCCTGCGGCCTTATGACGAAGTGGTTGCGACCTGGCGCCGGGCGCTCGCGCACGCCAATGAACCCGAACGGCTGTTTGAACGCTTCCGCTATCAGATCGATGCAACATATGCGAACCGGATCAAGCCGCCGGCTCGCGGCCAGCTCACTTGGCCGAATCTGCGGCGTGGCCTGGTGCTGCTGTACAATGTGCTGGTAAAGGTCGGCTTGAAATCCGACTATCGGCGGGCATTCTGGCAAGCGGCGCGTTACGCTTTGCGCCGCGGCCGAATCGACGCGATGCTCTCCATGGGCTTTATGGCCTACCACATGATCCATTTCACGCGCGAAGCATTACGCGGCGATCAGAACGCGTCATTCTATTCCACCAAGGAACACAAGCGCAGCCCTGAGCCGGTGGGTGAAGCCGTGCCTTTGCTGCGCAAATCGGCTTGATGCGCTGATCGCTGCCGCCGGCGCTGATCCGGATAATGACACGATCGGTTTCACAGACGGGGTTCGCACATGGCGCAGAAGCTTTCCGGAGAGGCTCGCGGCCGCGCGCTCGCCAAGCTCAAGGGCTGGAGTGAGGTCAAGGGTCGCGACGCCATCAGCAAGAAATTCGTGTTCGCAGATTTCAACGAGGCGTTTGGCTTTATGGCCCGCGCCGCTTTGATGGCGGAGAAGCTCGACCATCACCCCGAATGGTTCAACGTCTACAAGACGGTGGATGTGACGTTGTCGACTCACGATGCCGGCGGGTTGACCGAGCTCGATATCAAGCTCGCCGAGGCGATGGACAAGTTCGCCGGCTGATCTGGCGCCGCAGCGATAGCGCCACGGACGATCCGATCTGCCTTGCGATTGCCGCCATTCGCCACCATCTTTTGATCGCGATTTCGCAGCGCTGTTGAGGATATGCGATGCCGTTCAGATACGCCTCCGCGTCATGGTCGCCGTCTTGGGTTCCGTCTTGGGCTCCGTCTTGGGCCGACGTCGAAGCACTCACGCGCCGCATCGCCGCCGATGAGGCCGGGCTGCGGCGTAGCTTCTGGAAGAAGCTCCGCGGCCTCGCCGCGCGGTTGCCGTTTGCGGAAGATTTGCTCGCCGCCCATTATTGCGCCTTCGATCGCCAGACACCGATCCATGTGAAGGCTGTGCTCGTTGGCGCGCTCGCCTATTTCGTGCTGCCGACGGACTTCATTCCCGACGTGCTGCCGGTGATTGGTTACACCGACGATGCGGCGGTGCTTGCGGCTGCAATCAAGCTCGTCTCATCCCACATTACACCCGATCACCGTGAAGCGGCGCAGCGTGCGCTTGCGCGCATGCGCGGGTAATCGGCGCTTACGGCTTCAGCACGATTTTGCCCATGACCTTGCGGTCGGCGATGGCCTTCAGCGCTGTCGCAATCTCCGCCAGCGGATAGGCTGCATGCACGTGCGCGCTGAGCTTGCCTTCGGCGCACCAGCGGACGATGTCGGTCATGAGCGCGCGCTGGCCGTCCGGTTCGCGCAGCGCCCACGCTCCCCAGAGCACGCCACGGATGTCGCAGCTCTTGAGCAGCACGAGGTTGAGCGGCAGCTTCGGAATCTCACCGGCGGCAAAACCGACGACGAGATAGCGGCCCTCCCAGCCCAGCGCTCGCACGGCTGGCTCGGCATAAGAGCCGCCGACCGGATCGTAAACCACGTCGACGCCGCGCTCGCCGCCGAGCCGCTTCAAGGCGCCGCGCAGGTCTTCGCTGGCGTAGTTCACGGTTTCGTCGGCGCCGTGCTTGCGCGCGAAGGTGAGTTTTTCGTCCGATGACGCGCAGGCGATGACGCGCGCGCCCATGATCTTGCCGATCTCGATCGCTGCAAGACCGACGCCGCCCGAGGCACCAAGCACGACCAGGGTTTCACCGGATTTAAGTTTGCCGCGCTCGCGCAATCCATAAAGCGTCGTCGCGTAAGTTACGGTCAGACCGGCGGCGCGATCGAAATCAACATTGTCGGGAATCTTGACGAGTTGTTTGGTGCTGGCGGCGAGAACCTCGCGCGCCGCGCCCCAGCCGGTCGAGCCCATCACCCGGTCGCCGGGCGCGAAGTCGGTCACGCCGGGGCCGACGCTTTCGACGATGCCGGCGAATTCCGAGGCCGGCGAGAACGGGAACGGCGGCTTGTGCTGGTACTTGCCGGCGATAATCAGGAGATCAAAGAAATTAAGAGCCGCCGCCTTGATCCGCACCACCGCCTGGCCGGGCCCGGCGGTCGGCGGGGCAATGTCGGCAAGCTGAAGGTCGTCCGGCGTGCCGAAATGGGTGCAGAGGATGGCTTTCATGGTGGCCTTGGCTGTTCGCTTCGCGTGGCGGGACTGGATAGCCACTCATAACCACGAAAAGTCCGGGCGAGGGAAGATGGCTGCCCGACGGCGGCTGCGGCGCGTGCTTTTTCGGGCTGCCCCTTCGCTGCCGAATTCGTTCCCTATGCCCCCAATATGGGTTAAACTTTAAAGGCTTGGGTTCAATCTTCGCGTGGTTACCCCCCGGGGCCGGATGCGCATCAATCGGGTAAAGCAGTTTGTTTTGCTGCTGCTAGCGGCGGCGGTTTTTGTCGCGCCGGCGCTTGCGCAACAGCCGCCTGCGACGGATCAGGCTCCGGCGCCTTCGGTTGCGCCGACAACCCCTCCGGCTCCGAAGAAAAAGCCCAAGCCCAAGCCCGTAGCGACAACAGAGCGGCCCGCGATCACGCCGCCAGCGCCTGCTGCCGAACCCGGCGCACCGGCTGCGGCCAAAAAGCCCCCCAAGCCAAAGCCTGCCGCGGCAGCGGCCGCAGCGCTGCCCGCAGCCGTTGCCGCTGGAGCCAAGCCGACGTTGCTGGGTCAATATGGCGAGTGGGGTGCTTACGCGGCGACGCCCGGCGGCAAGAAGATTTGCTTTGCTATCGCCAAGCCCGCGACCTCGGAAACCACCCCGCCCGGCCGGCCGCGTAATCCGACCTACATATTCATTTCGTCGCGGCCCGCCGACAAGGTGAACAACGAGGTGTCGATCATCATCGGCTACCCGTTCAAGTCGAGTGCAGACGCGACGGTGGAGGTCGGCGCGACGTCGTTTGCGCTGTATACCCAGCAGGACGGCGCCTGGATCAAGAACGGGACAGAGGAAGCCCGGCTGGTCGAGGCCATGCGCGGCGGCCAGAGCGCGATTGTTAAGGGTACTTCGACCAAGGGCACGAAGACGACCGACACGTTCTCCCTGAAAGGCCTCGCCCAGGCGCTCGATCGCACTGACCGGGACTGCAAGTAGGCCTGGTCGGTAGGCTTGGTCAGTAGGCTTGGTGCCGCCCAAACGCGGCCGCATGGAAGATTTCGGTCTTCTCCTATCGGCACCGGGGTGTTAGCCCCATTTATCTCTAAGCCGCGTCAGCGCATTCACTTGGATTGACAATGACCACCCCGCATGCCGCCACCCAGCCGGAGGATGTTGCCTCTCCCGCTCTCATTGAGAAGCGGCCGCTGGAGCGTTACGTCGCGCCGTCGAAGCCCTCGCTGGTCGGGCTTTCGCGTGATGCACTCGCCGAGGCTCTCGGCGAAGCCGGCGTGCCCGAGCGGCAGCGTCGCATGCGTGTACAGCAGATTTGGCACTGGCTCTATGTGCGCGGCGTCCTCGACTTCGACGCAATGACCACGTTGTCGAGGGAGCTGCGTACACAACTCGCGGAGCATTTCACGCTCGCCCGGCCAGAGATTGTCGCAGAACAAATTTCCGTCGACGGCACGCGCAAGTGGCTGTTGCGGCTTCCGGGCGAATTCGCCGATCGGCCGCACGAGGTCGAATGCGTCTATATTCCGGAAACCGGGCGCGGCACGCTTTGTATTTCCAGCCAGGTCGGCTGCACGCTCAACTGCACCTTCTGCCATACCGGCACGCAGCGGCTGGTGCGCAATCTCACGCCCGGCGAGATCGCGGGCCAGGTCGTGCTCGCGCGCGATCGCCTCAACGATTGGCAGCGCGCGGCGGCGCCTTCCGGCGCAGACCCCGAGAAACGGCTGGTCTCGAACGTCGTCATGATGGGGATGGGCGAGCCGCTCTACAATTTCGAAGCCGTGCGCGATGCCCTCGATGTCGTCGCCGACGGCGAGGGCTTGAGCATTTCCAAGCGGCGCATCACCCTTTCCACGTCTGGCGTCGTCCCCAACATCGTCCGCGCCGGTGCGGAGATCGGCTCGATGCTGGCGATTTCGCTGCACGCCGTGACCGACGAATTACGCGACAAGCTGGTACCACTGAACCGAAAATATCCGCTGCGCGAACTGCTCGACGCCTGCCGCAACTATCCGGGGCTGTCCAATGCCCGGCGCATTACCTTTGAGTATGTCATGCTCAAGGATGTCAACGACTCGCTTGCAGAAGCGCGCGCGCTGGTGCGTCTGGTCAAAGGCATTCCCGCCAAGATCAACCTGATCCCGTTCAATCCGTGGCCGGGGAGCAAATACGAATGCTCGGACTGGGCCCAGATCGAGAAATTCTCCGAGATCGTCTTCGATGCCGGCTATGCCTCACCGGTCCGGACGCCGCGCGGGCGCGACATCCTGGCGGCTTGCGGCCAGCTCAAGAGCGCGACGGAACAGCTCTCGGCCCGCGAGCGCCTGGCGCTGCGGGCAATGGCGATGACGGACTGACGCGGCGCGAGCGATCGGCATGAATCGCATCGCGCTCGCCGTCGTGCTTGGCGTCGGCATCGTTGTCGGCGTCATCTTCGGCGTTTATCCGCAGCTCGACCTGAAGCTTGCGGCGCTGTTTTACGATCCGGCAACGCACAGCTTCATCGCCGTTGGGGATTGGGTGATTTACGTTCGGGATGCGGCGACGTTGCTGATCACGTTTCTGGTCGCACCGGCGGTCTTTGCAATCGTCGGCAAACTCATTATGCCGCGGCGGCGCATGCTCATTCCCGGCCGCGCGGCGCTGTTTCTCAGTGTGTCGCTCGCGGTCGGACCGTTCCTCCTGGCCAACGTGATCTTGAAGGATCATTGGGCGCGCATGAGGCCGGCGGACATGGTTCAGTTTGGCGGGGCAGAAAAGCTCACGGCATGGTGGGACCCGACTGGCCCGTGCCCGGATAATTGCTCGTTCATCGCCGGTGAGCCCTCGGCAGCGTTCTGGACGTTCGCGCCGGCCTCCTTTGCGCCGCCGCAATGGCGACCGCTCGCTTACGCCGGCGTGCTGATATTCGGCGCCGCGATGGGTGTATTGCGCATGGCCGGTGGCGCACACTTCTTCAGCGATGTGGTCTTTGCCGGCGTATGCATGTTTTTGGTGGTGTGGACGCTGCACGGGCTGATCTACCGCTGGCGGCCGACGCGGTTGACCGACGAAGCCGCCGAACGCCCGCTCGAACGGGCAGGCAACTGGCTTCGCGCGGCGGTGGCGCGGCTGACCGGACGCAAAAGCCAAAGCCCCTGATTTGCCAATGCATCAAGGTGGGCGCGCAGCGGCGGACTGCTTGCGCGGCCGGGAAGCCCGCCTATAGTCCGCGCGCATTTTTGGGCGGCCGTTTCGCCCCACGTTAGGATTATCCGATGCCTAAAAGCGATGTGAAGAAAGTCGTACTGGCCTATTCCGGGGGACTCGACACTTCGATCATCCTCAAGTGGCTGCAGACCACTTATGGCTGCGAGGTGGTGACCTTCACCGCCGATCTCGGCCAGGGCGAGGAGCTTGAGCCGGCGCGGGCCAAGGCGATGATGCTCGGCATCAAGCCGGAAAATATCTTCATCGAAGATTTGCGCGAAGAATTCGTGCGCGATTACGTGTTTCCGATGTTCCGCGCCAATGCGCTCTACGAGGGCCAATATCTGCTCGGCACCTCGATCGCGCGGCCACTGATCGCCAAGAAGCAGATCGAGATCGCCGAAAAGGTCGGCGCCGATGCCGTCGCCCACGGCGCCACCGGCAAAGGCAACGACCAGGTGCGCTTCGAGCTGGCTTATTACGCGCTCAAGCCCGACGTGAAAGTCGTCGCGCCGTGGCGCGAATGGGAGTTCAAATCGCGCGAGGCGCTGATCGCATTCGCCGAGCAGAACCAGATTCCGATCGCCAAAGACAAGCGGGGCGAGGCGCCGTTTTCGACCGACGCCAATTTGTTGCACACCTCATCAGAGGGAAAGGTTCTGGAAAATCCGGGCGCCGAAGTGCCGGACTACGTCTATTCGCGCACCGACGATCCGGAACATGCGCCGAACGAGCCCGCTTATGTGACGGTCGAATTCGAGCGCGGCGATCCGGTCGCGATCGACGGCAAAAAAATGTCGCCGGCTGAACTGCTGACGCGCCTCAATGCGCTCGGCCGCAAACACGGCATCGGCCGGCTCGATCTCGTGGAAAACCGCTTCGTCGGCATGAAATCGCGCGGCATGTACGAGACGCCGGGCGGCACCATTCTGCTTGCCGCGCATCGCGGCATTGAATCGATCACGCTCGACCGCGGCGCGGCGCATCTGAAAGACGAGCTGATGCCGAAATATGCCGAGCTCATCTACTACGGCTTCTGGTTTGCGCCGGAACGCGAAATGCTGCAGGCGGCGATCGACCGGAGCCAGCAATTCGTTTCCGGCAGCGTGCGGCTGAAGCTTTACAAGGGCAATGTCGGCGTGGTCGGACGCGAGAGCAAATATTCGCTCTACGACCAGGATTTGGTGACCTTCGACGAAGGCAAGGTCGCCTACGACCAGCGCGACGCCGAAGGCTTTATTCGCCTCAACGCGCTGCGGCTGCGCACGCTCGGGCAGCGCAAAAGGAAGCTGAAACTCGACTAGTTCGCTTGCAGCCGGCCGACCATCAGCCGCGGCCGACGCGTCGCAATCCGGAATTTCGGCAGATCGTTGCCTGGCCTTCCCGGGAAGTAATCGGGTTCGGAGCCGGCTCCTTTGGGATCAATCGGCTCATCGACCGGATACGGTGTCCGCCGACCCTGAGGTCCGAGCTGCGGACCCTCCGGCGGCGGTTTCGGCTGCGGATCAATCATCACATGTGCCTTCGGTTTCTTCGCACCGGCTCGGACATCGCATGCTCCCAAAGGAACCGTTACCGGATAACGGCTGCCGAAATAAGCGTTCACAGGGCTGAATTGTTCCCGTGCGAGGTCGCTCTCGCCGGGCGCAATTGGGGCGAGCCAAACGGCAGTGGCGCGGGGCGCGTCAGGGTTTCCGGAATATTCACATCTAAGTCGACGAATTGAATATGGGATTGCGTCTGGGTGTGGCTGCTTCCCTCAGTCCACGGTCCGCTGCTCAGTCTCAGATCGCGGACCTCCGCAACATAAAAGCTGCGCCAGCCAGGCAATTTGGATCGCGGGCTCGTTTGCCCGCCAATTTGGAAGACGAGTACACGTTCACGGCCATCAGCCGAGTAGCCGAGGATTATCGGGCACGCCTCACGGTAGCGTTCTTCAAATATACAGGTAATCTGCTTGCGCTCGCGAACCGCAAGCCAAATTGTCCGGTAATTGTCGCTCGGAGTCACCGCAGGTATCGCTCTCCCCGCCATGCCAGCTAACGGCAGGCGAGGCGACGGCGTTTCTCAAACCTGCCGCTCGACCAGCGCCCGCTTGATCTCGGCGATGGCCTTCGCCGGATTAAGGTGCTTCGGGCAGGCCTTGGCGCAGTTCATGATGGTGTGACAACGATAGAGCCGGAACGGGTCCTCAAGGTCGTCGAGCCGCTCGCCGCCGGCCTCGTCGCGCGAGTCCACGATCCAGCGCTGTGCCTGCAACAGCGCCGCCGGACCGAGATAGCGATCCGAGTTCCACCAATAGCTCGGGCATGAGGTCGAGCAGCAGGCGCAGAGAATGCATTCGTAGAGGCCGTCGAGCTTCGCGCGATCGTCGTGGCTCTGCTTCCATTCCTTCTGCGGCGTCGGCGAAACCGTTTGCAGCCACGGCTTGATCGAGGCGTGCTGGGCATAGAAATTGGTGAGGTCGGGCACCAGATCCTTGACCACCGGCATGTGCGGCAGCGGATAGATGCGGACGGCACCCGACATGTCGCTCAACGCTTTGGTGCAGGCGAGCGTGTTGATGCCGTCGATATTCATCGCGCAGGAGCCGCAAATGCCTTCGCGGCAGGAGCGGCGGAAGGTCAGCGTCGGGTCAATGTTGTTTTTGATCCAGATGATCGCGTCGAGCACCATCGGTCCGCAATCGCCGGTGTCGACGTAATAGGTGTCGATGCGCGGATTGGCGCCCTCGTCCGGGTTCCAGCGATAGATGCGGAACTCCTGCTCGGCTTTGGCTTTTGCCGGATGCGGCCAGGTCTTGCCTTCGCCGACTTTGGAGTTTTTTGGCAGCGTGAACTGGACCATTGAAACCTCAATAAACCCGCTTCTTGGGCTCGATGTAGGACACATCGTTGGTGAGCGTGTAGGTGTGCACCGGCCGGTAATCGATCGTGACTTTTCCGGTAACGGTGTCGAGCCACGACAGCGTGTGCTTCATCCAATCCTTGTCGTCGCGATCGGGAAAATCTTCGCGCGCATGCGCGCCGCGGCTTTCGGTGCGGTTGAGCGCTGAATTGACGGTGACCAAGGCCTGTTCGATCAGATTGACGAATTCGAGCGTCTCGATCAGGTCGGAGTTCCAGATCAGCGAGCGATCGCTGACCTTGATGTCGGTCGCGCCGCCGAATACCTCGTGGATCAGTTTCGATCCCTGCTGCAGCACCTCGCCGGTGCGGAACACCGCGCAGTACGTCTGCATGACCTGCTGCATTTTGGTGCGAAGCTGCGCCGTCGGCGTTGAGCCCGAGGCGTAGCGATATTTGTCGAGGCGCGACAGCGCGCGTTCGGCTGAGTTCTTCGGCAGTTCCGGCTGCTTGTCGCCCGGCGTGAGGATTTCGGCGCAGCGCAGCGCCGCGGCGCGGCCGAATACCACCAGATCGATCAGCGAGTTCGAGCCGAGCCGGTTGGCGCCGTGAACGGAGACGCAGGCGGCTTCGCCGAGCGCCATCATGCCGGGTATGACGTGGTCCGGGTTGCCGTCTTTCTTGCTCAGCGCTTCGCCGTGGTAGTTCGTGGCGATGCCGCCCATGTTGTAATGCACCGTCGGTACGATCGGCACCGGCTCATGGGTCAGATCGACTCCCGCAAAAATGCGCGCCAACTCGGTGATGCCTGGCAGCCGTTCGGCCAGGATCTTCGGATCGAGATGGTCGAGGTGAAGGAAGATGTGATCCTTCTTCGGCCCGACGCCGCGGCCTTCGCGGATTTCGATGGTCATCGCGCGAGAAACCACGTCGCGCGAGGCGAGGTCCTTGGCGGAGGGCGCATAGCGCTCCATGAAGCGCTCGCCTTCCGCATTGACGAGGTAAGCGCCTTCGCCGCGGGCGCCTTCAGTGATCAGCACGCCGGCGCCGTAAACGCCGGTCGGATGAAACTGCACGAATTCCATGTCTTCAAGCGGCAACCCGGCGCGCAGCGCCATGGCGTTGCCGTCGCCGGTCTGGGTATGTGCGCCGGTGCACGACGCATAGGCGCGGCCATAGCCGCCGGTCGCCAGTATGGTCATCTGTGCACTGAAACGATGGATCGTTCCGTCGTCGAGATTGATCGCGACGACGCCCCGGCAGCGGCCGTCCTCATCCATGATCAGGTCGATGGCGAAATATTCGATAAAGAACTGGGCCGAATGGCGCAGGGCCTGCCCGTACATGGTGTGCAGCATGGCGTGGCCGGTGCGGTCGGCGGCAGCGCAAGTCCGCTGCGCGGTGCCCTTGCCGTAATGCGTGGTCATGCCGCCGAACGGGCGCTGGTAGATCTTGCCATCCTCTTCGCGCCGCGAAAACGGCAGGCCCCAGTGCTCCAGCTCGTAGACCGCCTCCGGCGCGTTGCGGCACATATATTCGATCGCATCCTGGTCGCCGAGCCAGTCGGAGCCCTTGACGGTGTCGTACATGTGCCAGCGCCAGTCGTCCTCGCCCATGTTGCCAAGGGCTGCGGCAATGCCGCCCTGGGCGGCTACCGTGTGCGAGCGCGTCGGGAACACTTTGGTGATGCAGGCGGTGCGCAAGCCCGCTTCGCTGCAGCCCACCACGGCGCGTAAGCCGGCGCCGCCGGCGCCGACGATGACGACGTCGTAGGCGTGGTCCTCAATCGGATAGGCGCGGCCGTTGATGCTGGGCGCCGTGCTTGCTCCGTTGCTTCCATTCGCCGCCATGCCTACACCCCGAACGAAAGCTTGAAGATGCCGTAGGCCGCGGCCAGGCCCACGGCGATCGTGAAGAACGTATTGCCCATGATCAGAATGAATTTCGCGATTTCGTCGTGGACGTAATCCTCGATGATCACCTGCATGCCGATGCGCATGTGGGCGCAGATCGAGGCGATGAACAAAAGCATGATGATGGCAACGAGCGGCGAGCCAAGAATCTGGGCCGCGGCCGCCTGATTGCGGCCGAGCAGCATGACCATGATGATCACAACTGCGATGGTCAGCGGAATGTTGGCGACCGCGGTCAGGCGCTGCCGCCAGAAGTGACCGGTGCCGGAATGCGCCGCGCCATGGCCGCGCACGCGCCCGAGTGGCGTCCGAATATGTTTGAGGGAAGTCTCGCTCATCGCGGTCCTCCCATCGCCAGGAGGCCGACGACCCAGAGCAGGATCGTAATCGCAATCGAGCCAGCCAGGTTGGCCGCGGCAAGCCATTCACGCTCGCTCGGTCCCAAGCCGCGCCCGGTGTCCCAGATCAAATGACGGACGCCGCCGAGCATGTGATGGATCAGCGCCCACGTATATCCGAACAGGATCAGCCGCCCAATGATCGAGCCGGCGAACCATTCGAACTTCGCGTAACCAGTCGGGCCGGACGCCGCGGCCAAAAACCACCACGCCAACAGCAGCGTGCCGAAGTAGAGGCCGGCGCCGGTGATGCGATGCGCGACCGACATCATCATCGTCAGCGTCAGCCGGTAGATTTGCAGGTGCGGCGACAGTGGCCGTGCGGCTGGGGCCTTGGTTTCGGCCATTGAACTCATCCGAATTCGCTCGACGGGGATGCCAAGCTTGAAGCTGTTCCTAGCTAATCTCCGCGCAGGCCGCAACGGAACGATAACCCCTGTCCACGTGCTTTCACGGCCTTTGCTTCGCGCAACGCGAAAGAATAGTGTTAAATCCTGTAAGCGCAATTGACGTTACGCAAAGTCAGACTTCGCCAAATCCGAAGGAAGAGGCCGATATGCGGTTCGATCTTGCTGATCTCAGCCTATTTCGCCATGTCGTCGAGGCTGGCAGCATCACCCATGGCGCCGAGCGTGCGCATCTGGCCTTGGCGGCAGCTTCGACCCGCATTCGCAATATGGAGGACGCGCTTGGCGTTGCCTTGGTTACGCGCGGCCGCCAGGGTGTCACGCCAACGCAGGCCGGTCGCACGCTGTTGCAGCACGCGCGCACGATCCTTCGTCAGGCCGAGCGCCTGCACGAAGACCTCGGCGCTTACGGCGGCGGCCTCGCCGGCCAGATCAGGGTATTGTCGAACACCAACGCGCTGACCGAGTTTTTGCCGGAGGCGCTTAGCTCGTTCCTTGCCGCGCACCCGACCGTCAGCGTCGATCTGGAAGAGCGCCTGAGCGACGAGATCGTCGGCCTGATCGCTGAAGGCGTCGCCGATCTCGGCATCGTTGCCGGTACGGTCGATGCCGGCACGCTGGAGACCTATCCGTTCCGCCGTGACCGTTTCGTGCTTGTTGTTGCGCGCAACCACCAATTGGCGAAGCGTGCCAAGATCGGCTTTGACGATGTGCTCGAGCACGATCTGGTCGGGCTCGACCGCGCCAGCGCGTTGCAGCGGTTTCTTGCCACCAAGGCGGTGCGCATTGGCCGGCCGCTGCGTCTGCGCGTGCAATTGCGCAGTTTCGATGCCGTGTGCCGACTCGTCGAATGCAGTGTGGGCATCGGCATCGTGCCGGAGACAACCGCCCGCCGCGTCGCCAAGACCATGGCGATTGCTATCGTGCCGCTGACGGATTCCTGGGCGGTGCGCGATTTGACGATCTGCATCCGCAACACGAGGGAACTGCCACTCTACGCCCGGCAACTGGTCGAGCACTTGCGCGCGCGAGGCTGAACCTTATCTTTTTTGCACAGTCGATCTGGCGGCTCGAAACTTGCTAGAACGACAATGCCATTGCAATTTTTGGTCTTAACCAAGGGTCTATGATGTCCGGCCGCTTTGTTCGACTGCTTGCGCTCGCGCTTTGCCTCTGGACCACGGGCTTAAGCGCCCAAACTCTCCCACTGCCCGACAATTTGACCGATCTCAGTTCGGAGCAGGGCGAAAAATATTTCTTTGAAAGCGGCGGACTGCAAAGCTATTTCGCCGTCGCTGACAATTTTGTCACGCAGAAGACCCAGGCCTATTGCGGCGTGGCAAGCATCGTGATGGTGCTTAATGCGCTCCACACGCCGGCGCCTACGACGCCGGAATATCAGCCGTACCACACGTTCACGCAGGACAACCTGCTCGACGAACACACCGACGCGATCCTGCCGCGCGAGGTTCTCGCGCGGCAGGGCATGACGCTCGATCAGCTCGGCGCGCTGCTCAGTCTGCATCCCGCGACCATCGAGGTTCATCATGCCGAAGACGGCGGTCTTGACGCGTTTCGTTCAAGCGCGCGCGACTATCTCGCCGGCAAAGATCATTTCGTGATCGTGAACTATCTGCGAAAATCGATCGGACAGGAGCGCGGCGGCCATATCTCGCCGCTCGCGGCTTACGACGCAAAGTCGGATCGGTTTCTGATCCTTGACGTTGCGCGGTACAAATATCCGCCGGTCTGGGTCACGGCCTCGGACCTTTTTGCTGCCATGAACACGACTGACGCCTCCAATAACAACAAAACGCGCGGCTATGTTCTCGTCACCAAGGCCGTGGTCCAATAGCGCGGCGGGCGTTTTATTTGATCTTGCTCGACAGCATCATCTAAGATTTGACCGCGATTGACATTCTCAAAGGAGATTTTTTTATCAGGCTTCTGCGAGACTACATTTTTCAGGAGTGGACGTTTGATGCAAAAGCCAAGGATAGAAGCGTGATGCAGGATGGCCGCGGCACCGCTATGAGCCGTCGCGATCTTCTGTCGCTGATCGGTACGGTGGCTGGCAGCGCGGCCATGTATCACGCCATGGCGAGCCTCGGCTTTGCGGCGGACTCCGCCTACCGCGGTCCGATCAAGCTTGGCGGCGATGTCAAAGGCGCTTCTGTCCTGGTTCTCGGCGCCGGCCTTGCCGGGATGACGGCGGCGCTGGAGCTGCGCAAAGCGGGCTACAAGGTTCAGGTCCTGGAATTCAACAGCCGGGCCGGCGGCCGCAACTGGACGCTTCGCGGCGGCGACAAATATACCGAGCTCGGCGGCTTCACGCAGACCTGCGCATTCGAGCGGGGACTTTATCTTAATCCGGGACCGTGGCGGATCCCGTATCACCATCGCGCGCTCCTTGATTACTGCAAGCGCCTGAATGTTGCGCTCGAGCCTTTCGTCGAACTCAATCACAATGCGCTGCTGCATTCGTCGGGAGCGTTCGGCGGCAAGCCGCAACGCATCCGTGAGGTCCAGGCGGATTTTCAGGGCCAGGTCGCCGAACTTTTGAGCAAGGCAACCGCGCAGGGCAAACTCGACGAAGCGGTTTCGGCGGAGGACAAAGAGATCTTGCTGCAAGCGTTGCGGTCGTGGGGCGCGCTCGATCAAAACTACGCCTACAAGGCCAATCTGATCTCAGCCGAGGTTCGCGGCTATGCGAAGGGGCCCGGCGGCGGGCTCGGCGCCGCGCCACTTCCCGGCGAACCGATCGATTTGTCGGAGATTCTGAAGTCACGGTTGTGGCGATACCTGCAGAATTTTTCGATGCACTTATTCCAGACCACCATGTTCGAGCCGGTCGGCGGCATGGACATGATCGGCAAGGCGTTCGCACGCGAAATGGGCGACCTCATTCGCTACGACGCCAAAGTCGTACAGATTGCACAGGACAATCGCGGCGTCACCGTAACCTATGCAGATGCAAAAGCCCCCGCGGCGGTGAAGACGGCGCAGGCCGACTGGTGTGTTTGCACCATTCCGCTATCCATTCTCAGTCAAATCCCGATCAACGTCAGCCCGCGCCTGAAAGCGGCGATCGAAGCGGTTCCTTACGCGTCGGCCGTCAAGATTGGTTTGCAGTTCAAGCGACGGTTCTGGGAGGAAGACGAGGGGATTTATGGCGGGATCAGCTTCACTGATCTGCCGATCCGGCAGATCGCCTATCCAAGCACGGACCTCAATCGTGGCGGCCGGGAAATCTTGCTCGGAGCTTACATCTTCGAGGGATCGAACGCGTATGAGTTCGCGTCGATGCCGCCGGCGGAACGCGTCGCCCGCGCCGTGGCTTTGGGCTCCCGCATTCATCCGCAATACCCGGCCGAATTCGAGAATGGCGTCGCCGTGGCATGGCATCGGGTGCCATTCACGCTCGGATGCGCGGGCTATTGGACCGAGAAGACAAGAGCCGAGCACTACGACGATCTTTGCCAAATCGACGGCAGAATCGTGCTCGCCGGCGAGCATGCGTCGTACCTCCCGGCGTGGCAGGAGGGCGCGATCCTTTCGTCGCTCAACGCCATCACGCGGCTGCACGATCGCATCGTGAAGACTTAAGGTGGCGTTGCCGCGCGACCCGCATACGCGGCGCCCCTACAACTAAAAGTCTTTTGAAACCGCGTCCGCCAGGTGGTCCAAAATATTTCCCCAGCCCTTCGTATGACCTTCACAAATTGCCCGCGTCGGTAGACGCTCGTGGGTCAGCACGAGGTCGGTTTCATCCCCGAGCGGATGAAGTTCGACGGTCACCAACGTCTCCACGTTGTTCGTCAGCGGGCCAATCCACGTGAACACAAGCTTGTGCGGCCGGTCGACTTGCACATAGGTGCCGGATACTTCGCGGCTTGATTCCTCCGATGACATGACAAGGCTGAAGGCTCCACCAGGACGGAGGTCGCAGGTCGCCTTGCAATCGACCGCGCCCGGATAGGGACTCATCCACCGAACCATCAAATCGGGTTTGGTCCACAGGTCGAAGATCTGATCCGCCGTGGCCCTCACGCGCCGGCGTATCTGCACGATCGGGCCCGTCGTATCACCGCGAACCACGCTTGCGATCCTTTGGCCCCAACTTGTGGTCCTTCTTGAGCTCGCCCAAGAGGCGCTCCATGGCGTCTAGCCGCTCCACCCAATAGCGGCGCATCCGCTCGATCCAGCCATCGACCTCATCCAGCGAACGGGTATTGATCGAGAGAATGTGGTCGCGCCCCTTCCTGTGCCGCTCCACCACGCCGCTTGCTTCCAGCACACGGATGTGTTTCGACACCGCATTCAAAGACATATGGAAGGGTTCGGCCACCTCGGTTACGCGCGCCTCGCTGCGCGAGAGCCGTTCGATAATCGCCCGCCGCGTCGGATCGGCTAACGCGGCGAATACCGCGTCGAGGCGCGCGGTGCGCGAAGCGCCGTCCTTCCGGGCTTCGATCTCAATCATGGCGATCTGCCCGCTCAATTCTCGATTCTAAAAATATTCTACCCAAAGGTTGACAATTTCTCAAGTCGCTTTATTCAACCTTATGGTTGAACGAATTTGATGATGGAGAGTTCGATGCCAAATAAAGTTATTGCCGCTGCGGCCACGGGGGTCGCCCTTCTGTCAGCTGGCGTCGCCCCGGCGCGGGCCGAGCCGGTCAAGAACATTGTCTTGGTCCATGGCGCGTTTGCCGACGGCTCCGGCTGGCGCGCCGTAACCGATATTCTGCAGCGCGATGGATATTCGGTGTCGATCGTGCAGCAACCCGAAACCTCGTTCGCGGACGACGTTGCGGCCACCAAGCGCGTGATCGACGGTGTGAAGGCGCCACTGATTCTGGTCGGTCACAGCTATGGCGGCGCCGTCATCACCGAGGCGGGCAACGAACCCCAGGTGCGCGGCCTGGTCTATATCGCGGCCTTCCAGCCGGATGTGGGCGAGTCGCTCGGCAGTCTGCTGCACCAGATGCCGCCGGCATCCAACAGCATCATCCCCGCAGGCGAAGGCTACGTGTTCATCGATCCGAAGGCCTTCCATGCCGATTTCGCGGCAGACCTGCCCGCAAAGGACGCAGCCTTCATGGCGATCTCGCAGGTGCCGATCGCCGCCAGCGCCATTGGCGCGCCCATCACCAATGCGGCGTGGCACAACAAGCCGAGCTGGTATGCGGTCGCGACCGAGGATCGCCAGATCAATCCTGACCTGGAACGCTTCATGGCTAAGCGTGCCGGCAGCACCACGATTGAGGTGAAGGGTAGCCACGCGATTTATGCATCGCAGCCCGCTATCGTCGCCAAGCTGATCGAGCAAGCGGCCAAAGAGGCGAAATGACCCGCTGACCCGTTCTGCTGTCTGCGCCGCGTTCCCGTCCGAACGCGACGCAGACGTCGCCGCCCCGGTGTCGGGACGCCTGATTATTAAACTTCGAGCAAAGACGCACGTTACGAACGCCGGCGGCGTTGCAATGTCGATGGCATGCGCACCTTGCAAGAGTTTGCTAAAGCAGTCTTCAACAAGGCGAGCCGATGCGTTCCATATCCAGATCACTTTTTCCCGGCGCATTTGCCACAGTCGCACTCGCTGTGCTGTTGTCGGTTGTCCCCCCCACGCCACCCGGGCGATCCGCAACAGATGGTGCGGCGCCAGGTTCGGCCGAAGCCACGCTCAGCACGGGCTTCAGATTTGCTGAGAAGAGCGGTGAGGCGTTGTACGCCAATGTCTGCCAAGCATGCCACATGCCGGATGGCAAAGGCGCACGTGGCGCCGGAACCTATCCCTCGCTCGCCGGCGACCAAAATCTCGCAGCTCGGGGCTATCCGATTCTGGTCGTCGTCAACGGCCAACGCGCAATGCCGCCGATCGGCCAGTTGATGACCGACGATCAGGTCGCCGCGGTCATCAACTATGTGCGTACCCACTTCGGCAACGCATATCAGGATACGGTGACCAGCGACGAGGTCAAAAGCGCCCGTCCTTGAGGCGTCACCGCGGTATCAGCACCCAATAGTCCAGATCGAGTAAAACCGCCGGATCGTAATCGTCACCCGACTTGAGCGGAAAATCTTCGCAGGGACGGTCGCGGGTAGCGACGGTGCGCAGCCGCAACGCGCCGACGTCGTCCCGCCCCGGCAGTTCCGACTTGGCGAGTACCTCCGACCAGGCGAATACGGTACCCCCGGCAAACAGCGGTGCAACGTGTCGGCCGCCATTGATGGCGGCGAGATGAAACGCGTTGGCAAAACCGTTGAAGGAGAGCGCGCGGGCGATCGAGATCACATGGCCGCCGTAAATCAGCCGCCGGCCGAAGCGGCCTTTGCCTTCGTTGTATTGGTTGAAGTGAATGCGGGCGGTGTTTTGGTAGAGGCGGGTGGCGATCATGTGCTCCGCCTCTTCGACAGTAACGCCGTCGACATGATCGATGCGTTCGCCGACTTCATAGTCGGCGTAGCGATAAGGGCTGCCGGATAGCGTCATATCGTAAGCCGATACGTCGATCGGCGGGCAGGCTTCGCTCAAGACCTTGGGATCGAGCACGGTCGGTAAACGCGGCACGTGATCGCCGGGTGCGGGCGCGGCTTCGTCACGTTTGCGCACCATCACCCAACGGACATATTCGAGCACCGACGTGCCTTCTTGATTGGAGCCTGTCGTGCGCACGTAGACGATGCCGGTCTTGCGGCTTGAATTTTCTTTAAGCCCGATGACCTCGGACAGCGCGCTGAGCGTGTCGCCGGGAAATACCGGCGCGCGAAAATAGCAGCCGGCATAGCCGAGATTGGCCACCGCATTGAGCGACACGTCGGGCACGGTCTTGCCGAAGACGATGTGAAACACGAGCAGATCGTCCACCGGCGCGCGGGGATAGCCGATCGCCTCAGCGAACACGTCGGACGACTGCACCGCAAAGCGTGGCCCGAACAGCCCGTTATAAAGCGCAACGTCGCCGGTGGTGACGGTACGCGGCGTCGCATGGCGGATCACCTGACCGATGCGGAAATCCTCAAAGAAATTGCCGGGACTGGTTTTAGGCATCAACAAACCCTCTGCATCACCACCCGGCACGGTGTTCGCGTTTCATACCCGAACGGCAGTCCGGCGCAAGCCGCGAGCTTCAGACCGAGCGAGGTTAGAGATTGTGCTCGTTCACGCAGCCGTGACGATTTGGGTGAAACCGGTCCAAAGCGCCCCCGTATCTGGCTCTGAGACGCAAAAATGCTGCGCGTCTTGCCGGGTCTCACCGGCAATCTCGATCGCAACCCTCTCAGATTCCAAGGATGGAGCTCCTCATGTCCAAGCGTTTCACTTTGCTCGCCGCTGCGGCGGCTCTCGTGCTCACTGCCAGCGTGACCGCACCGCTCGCCGCCGACGCGATGTCGGAGAAGACGGTGAATGTCGGCGGTGCGCCGATGTATCCGTCGAAGAACATCGTCCAGAATGCGGTGAATTCGAAGGATCACACCACGTTGGTCGCGGCGGTGAAGGCCGCCGGACTGGTCGACACGCTCTCCAGCCCCGGCCCGTTCACCGTGTTCGCGCCGACCAACGCCGCATTCGCCAAACTGCCGGCCGGCACGGTCGACAATCTCCTCAAGCCGGAAAACAAGGCCATGCTGGTCAAAGTATTGACCTATCACGTGGTCCCGGGTCGCATGACCGCCGTGAACCTGATGAAGGCTGTCAAGGAAGGTGAAGGCACGGCCAAGCTCAAGACCGTTGCCGGCGAGGACATTTGGGTGAAGCAAGCTGGCCCCGGCAAGCTCACCATCACCGACTCCAAGGGCGATGTCGCCATGGTCACGATCGCCGACGTGCTGCAGTCAAACGGCGTCATTCACGTCATCGACACCGTGCTGCTTCCCTAAGGCTCCTGCGTATGAACTGCCCTCTCCCCGGCGCGGGGAGAGGGATTTTATGCACTAAGCAATTCACGCCGCTGTGTTGCAGCTTTGATCTCCACGTGACACGAATGTGAGCGCCTGAGTGACAGCGTGTTTGTTATAAGCTCGAGCGACATCGGACAGATGCCAAGGCCACAAATGCCATGACGATCGAAGCCACAGTTGGTTCATCACTTGCGCCGCGCACTACAACGCGTCTCGTCATCCACCCGCGCTGGGTACGGGTAACGCATTGGATCAATGCGCTGGCGATGCTGATGATGATCGGGTCCGGCTGGCAGATTTACGACGCCTCGCCCCTGTTCGGTTTTGTCTTTCCCAGGCAAATAGCGCTCGGTAATTGGCTCGCGGGCGCTTTGCTATGGCATTTCGCGGCGATGTGGCTGCTCATCGTCAACGGCGTGGTCTACATCGCGCTCGGCATTTTGACCGGCCGCTTCCGCCGCAAGCTCTTTCCACTGTATCCGCGCGACGTTATTCACGACCTGTTTGCCGCCCTGCGCGGCCGGCTCGCGCACGACGATCTCTCAGTCTATAACGCCGTGCAGAAGCTCCTTTATCTCGGCATTCTGCTCACCGGCGTGGTGATCGTAGTGTCGGGCCTGTCGATCTGGAAGCCGGTGCAGTTCCACTACTTCACCAGCTTCTTTGGCGGTTACGACACTGCGCGGTATGTGCACTTTGTCGCCATGACCGCCATTGTGGCCTTTCTGGTCGTGCACGTCGCGCTCGCCGTCCTGGTACCGAAGAGCCTGCGGGCGATGATTGTTGGCCGCTGAGCGACGAGGAGCCAACTGTGCCCCGTTCCCGCAAGCATCCCCCCGGCGTCGATCCGAAACTCCTGATCAAGGATGCGGCGAAGCTGTTGCCCGAGCCGTCGCGGCGGCTGTTTCTGCGCGGCGCGGCAAGTCTCGGCGCGCTCGCGGTGCTGTCGGGCTGCGATATCGTCGACGGCGAAACCTCGGACAAAGCCCTCCGCGTCATCTCGACCTTCAACGACCGCGTTCAGGCTCTGCTGTTCAACCCGAATACGCTGGCGCCGGAATATCCGGAGACGGCCATCACCCGACCATTCCCGTTTAACGCCTATTACAGCGAGGACGAGGCGCCCGACATCGACGCCGATCAATGGCAACTCGAAATCGGCGGGCTCGTCGAGAACAAGAAGTCCTGGACGCTGCCGGAGCTCAACAAGCTGCCAGAGGTTTCACAGATCACCCGCCACGTTTGCGTCGAGGGCTGGAGCGCGATCGGCTCATGGCAAGGCGTAAAACTTTCCGATTTTCTCAAGCTGATCGGTGCCGATACCAGCGCCAAGTATGTCTGGTTCCAGTGTGCGGAAGGCTATTCGAACACCATCGACATGCCGACCGCGCTACATCCTCAGACGCAACTGACGCTAAAGTTCGATCATAAGGTGCTGCCGCGCGCCTACGGCTTCCCGATGAAGATTCGCATTCCCACCAAGCTCGGCTTCAAAAACCCGAAATACGTCACGGCGATGTGGGTACAGAACAACGACGCCGGCGGTTATTGGGAGAACCAGGGCTACAACTGGTTCAGCGGGCTCTGACTGTTTGTTTGCGCGGCCGTCGCTGCCGCGGCGCGCGTCACTTCTTGTAGCCGTGCTCGCGCAGAATCTTGTCGAACGCTGCCGACGCTTCTTGCTGCACGTCCTGGAGCCGCGGCACCAGCGTAGCGGTGAATTCTCCCATCACCTGAGGCATTTCGCGCAGCGCTTTGGCGCCGACCGGCGTCTTATAAAATGTCGACAGCTCGTTGAGTTCGGCCACGGTGAAATGCCGCGCATAAATTGGAGGCGCCTGCTTCAAGGCGTCGGTGACGAAGGCGAGTTCGACCCGATCGAACTCCTTGCGCAATTCGGCAATGGTCGCATCGTCGATTTTTTCGGCGCGCGCACCTTGTTCGACGGCGGGCCAGAAGGCGCCGGTGATCTGGGTGGTGAGCTGCTGCAGCATGTCGCCTGACACGATCGTGAAAAGCTGGTTGGCCGCTTGCAAAGCTTCGGGCGAAGGGGTGTCGTCAGCGCGCGCGCGCTCACCGGAAGCGGCCACGAGCACGAGCGCAATGAGCAAGCCAAAAATTCGCATGATCGGACTGTCTCCGTGATGGCGCATTGTATCATGTTCTCGAGCGGGGGGCCTAAGCTTGCCAAGGCGCCCAGCGCGCTTTAGCAATCCTGCGCTGTTATTGCGGAGGCGTGATTTATGGCCAGTTACAAGCTTCTTCTCCTCGCCGGCGACGGCATCGGTCCCGAGGTGATGGCCGAAGTAAAGCGGCTTCTTGGCTTCCTCGCCAAGGCGGGAATTGCCACGTTCCAAACCGAGGAAGGGCTGGTCGGCGGCAGTTGCTACGACGCGCACAAAGTCGCCATTACCGAAGCGACCATGGCGAAGGCGCACGCCGCTGATGCCGTCATTTTTGGCGCGGTCGGCGGTCCGAATTGGGACAATGTTGGATACGATGTGCGCCCGGAAGCAGGACTGCTGCGGCTGCGCAAGGAGCTTGCCCTCTTCGCCAACATCCGGCCGGCGATCTCCTATCCGGCACTCGCCGACGCTTCGAGCCTCAAGCGCGACGTGGTGGAAGGCCTCGACATCATCATCCTGCGCGAGCTCACCGGCGGCGTTTATTTTGGTGAGCCCAAAACCATCACCGATCTTGGCAACGGCCAGAAGCGCGCGATCGATACGCAAGTCTATGACACCTACGAGATTGAGCGCATCGCGCGGGTCGGTTTCGAGCTTGCCCGCAAGCGGCGCAACAAAGTCACGTCCATGGAAAAGCGCAACGTGATGAAGACCGGCGTGTTATGGCGCGAAGTCGTCGCCGATGTGCATGCGCGCGAATACAAGGACGTCGAACTTGAGCACATGCTCGCGGATGCCGGCGGCATGCAGCTGGTGCGCTGGCCGAAGCAGTTCGACGTCATTGTTACCGATAATCTGTTCGGCGATATGCTGTCGGATATCGCCGCCATGCTGACCGGCTCGCTCGGCATGCTGCCGTCCGCGTCGCTGGGCGAGGTCGATGCCAAGACCAAGCGGCGCAAGGCGCTCTATGAGCCGGTGCACGGCTCCGCGCCCGATATCGCCGGCAAGGGGATCGCGAATCCGATCGCCATGCTGGCCTCGTTCGGCATGGCGCTCCGCTATTCGTTCAACCTTGGCAAGGAAGCTGACCTCATCGACGCGGCAATCGCTGCCGCGCTGGCGAAGGGCTTACGGACCGCCGACATTAAGTCGGAAGGCACCAAGGTCGTCAGCACCTCCGAAATGGGCGAGGCGATTGTTGGCGAGTTGGAAAAGCTCACTGCCAAGCATTAGCGGAGCTTCAGAGCGCGCCCCCGACTACACGATAAGGCTGAAGGTCAGTACGGCGTCGGATAACCGGGGCTAAATCCGGGTATCAGCCACGGTTGCGCGAGTGGGGTGCCGCCGACTCCCGCGGTATCGGGTCCGAAATACCAATAAGGCCGTCCCGGATCGCCGCCGGGCGGGAAGGCATAGTCGTTGGTCCGCGGATAGCCCACCGGGACTTCGTTACCGACGTCGAGGAAGGAGCGCCGGGGCACCACAATGATTGTCGTGGTCCCGTCCGGATTATGGATGATCGTGCGGGTCGGCTGAATCAGCGTGCCGCTGGCGGATCGAAGCACGACCGGCGCAGGCTTTTTCTTGGGGTGGGTCTGGGCGTAGGTCGGCGTTTGCGCGAAAGCGGCCATCGGGACGGCCGAAACCAAGGCTAGAGCGACAACACCGACGCAAAATACAAATCCGCGCATGACTCCTCGCTTTTCGCCGACGCAGAACATAGCCGTTTTGCGCTGACGGCGATAGCCCGTTTGGCAACCGAGAGCGTTGTCTTAGGTTCCGGCGGATTAATCCCGCCGGTTCACCGGTCCCTAACAGCGTTCGGTAAGAAACCTCATATACTCTACCATTTGACTATATAATTGGGTATCGAGGTCAGCCGAATCTGAGAGCCGGCGAGGCGCTGCCATGATCACACGACGAAGGCTCTTGGAAGCCGCAGCTACGGGTCTTGCCGTCGCAGGCGCCGGGTTTAGCTTGCCGCCGCCGCTTACAACCGCGCTCGCCGGCGTTCCGTTGCCGCCGGGTTTGCCAAGTGGCCTCGACACCGAGGCGACGATGGAGACGCTGCCCGGCAAGCAGCCTCTGATCAAACTCGCTTATCGGCCGCCGAACTACGAAGCGCCGCTGGATTATTTCAGTACGCCGATTACGCCTAACGACCGGTTTTACGTGCGGTATCATCTCGCCGATATCCCGGACATCGACGCCGCGACTTACAGGATCGCGATCGGCGGGGAGGGAGCCAACGGGAAATTTGAGCTCACGCTGGACGATCTCAAAAAGCTTCCCGCCTACGAAATCGTTGCCGTCAACCAATGCTCGGGCAACCGGCGCGGTTTTTCGAACCCGCATGTGCCCGGCGTGCAATGGGGCTATGGCGCGATGGGCTGTGCGCGCTGGAAGGGCGCGAGACTCAAGGATCTGCTCGACAAGGTCGGCATCAAAAAAGAAGCTATCGAAGTTGCCTTCAACGGCGCCGACGGCCCGGTCTTCGACAAGACGCCGGATTTCATCAAGAGCCTGCCGCTGTGGAAGGCGATCGATGAGTCGACGCTCGTCGCCTACGAGATGAACGGTGAGCAATTACCGCATTTCAACGGCTATCCGGCCCGCCTGATGGTGCCTGGCTGGACCGGCACGTATTGGATGAAGCACCTCGTCAGCATCGACGTGTTGACGCGTCCTCTGGGCGATTTCTGGATGCGTTCGGCCTATCGCATTCCACTCGGCCAATTCCCGATGGTGGCGCGGTTCACCAGCCAGGAAACCGGGACTAACACGCCGATCACCGAGATGGTGATCAACTCGCTGATCACCAGCCACGCCGATGGCGCTCATGTGAAAGTCGGCCAGGTCAAAGTGAGCGGTCTCGCCTGGGACGGCGGCTACGGGATGCGCAGCGTCGACGCCTCGACTGACGGCGGACTCACCTGGTCCAGTGCCACGCTGGGTGACGATCTCGGCCGCTACGCCTTTCGGCCCTGGAGCTTCGCGCTGACCACCAAACGCGGCAAGAACACCGTAATGGTCAATGCCACCAACAAGATCGGCCAGACCCAGACGGCGACGTTACTGTTCAATCCGGCCGGCTACCACAACAACGTCATGCAGAGCGTGACGATGACTGCAGGCTGAGGACGAAAGCCGATGCGCGCGCTCGTCATCTCGTTGCTTCTGTTCGCCGGCGCAACCGCGGTCGCGGCCGAGGAACAGCCCGTCAATCTTAGAGCCGCTCCGGGCGTCGAACAGGTCGAAGGCAATTGCGGCGCCTGCCACAGCCTCGACTACATCGAGATGAACTCGCCGTTCCTTAACGCGGCGGGGTGGAACGCCGAAGTCACCAAGATGATCAAGGCTTTCGGCGCTCCGATCAGCGAGGCCGACGCCAAGGCCATCGCCGACTATCTGGCGAGGAATTACGGGCCGTAAAGCGATCTCGGCTATTCTAGACCGGCGTTGTGCTGACAGCATTTCTCGCCTACAAGCGCCCCAGCTTGGCGCACCGCGAGCGGGCGCGAGCCAAATCTGGATGGAGTTTGACGATGGGTTTCACCGTCGCAGTCGTCGGGGCGACCGGCAATGTGGGCCGTCAAATGCTCGACATTCTGGCGGAGCGGTCTTTTCCGGCCGATGAGGTCGTTGTGCTCGCCTCGCGCCGCAGCATGGGCGTCGAAGTGTCGTATGGCGACCGGACGCTGAAGGTCAAAGCGCTCGAGCATTATGATTTCTCCGGCGTCGATATCTGCCTGATGTCGGCGGGCTCGGCGGTGTCCAAGGAATGGTCGCCGAAGATCGCCGCTGCCGGCGCGGTGGTGATCGATAATTCCTCGTGCTGGCGTTACGATTCCGACGTGCCGCTGATCGTGCCCGAGGTCAATGCCGACGCGGTCGCCGGCTTTCGCAAGCGCGGCATCATCGCCAATCCAAATTGTTCGACCGCGCAACTCGTCGTCGCGCTCAAGCCGCTGCACGACCGCGCCAGGATCACGCGCGTCGTGGTCGCCACCTATCAGTCGGTCTCGGGCGCCGGCAAGGACGCGATGGACGAATTGTTCGCGCAGACCAAGGCGGTGTTTCAGATCAACGAGGTCGAATTCGAAGCAGTTCCCCAAGCGCATCGCCTTCAACGTCATCCCCCAGATCGACACCTTCATGGAGGATGGCTACACGCGGGAAGAGTGGAAGATGGTGGTCGAGACCAAGAAAATTCTCGACCTGAAGATCAAGCTCGTCGCCACCTGCGTGCGCGTGCCGGTTTTCATCGGGCATTCGGAAGCGGTCAATGTCGAGTTCGAGAACCCGATCACGGTCGACGAGGCCCGCGATGTCCTGCGCAACGCGCCGGGCTGCATTGTCATCGACAAGCACGAGCCGGGCGGCTACGTGACCCCCTACGAGTGCGCAGGCGAGGACGCGACCTATATCAGCCGCATCCGCGAGGACGTGACCGTCGAGAACGGGCTGGCGATGTGGATTGTCTCCGACAATCTGCGCAAGGGCGCTGCGCTCAATGCCATTCAGATCGCCGAGTGTCTGATCAAACGCAAACTGATTACCGCCAAGCAGAAGGCGGCGTGACACCTAAACCGTCACCCTGGGGTGCGAGCGAAGCGAGCCTCGAAGGGCGACGGCCCGGGTGCCTGAGCAGCGTCCTTCGAGGCCCGCGCTGTAGCGCGGGCACCTCAGGATGAGGAACGCTTTGGCGGCAGAGAAAGCTGTCCGCGATTCTCCGCTGTTACCGCCACAAATATCCCGGTCGCGTCGTCGCGCACCGACAATTGTCCGGTGGCGACGCCGAAATAGGCGCCGTGGATGGCGACCTGGCGACGTTCCACTAATTTCCCCAGCCTCGGAAAGGTCATGAGATTCTCGAGGCTGTTGGTGACGTTGGCCTGTTCGAGCCGCGTGAGATAGTCCGGCCACGGAATGCCATCTGGCCCGCCGACCTTTTCGGCCGCCGGCGCCATGAGCCGCATCCATCTGCCGATGAAATCGCCCGGCGACAGCGGTTCGGCTTTCTCGGCAAAGGCTTTGACACCGCCACAATGGGCATGGCCGAGCACGACAATGTGCTTGACCTTCAGTGCGGCGACGCCGAATTCGAGCGCGGCGGAGACGCCGTGCGCCTGCCCGTCAGGCGCGTAAGGCGGCACGATGTTCGCCACGTTGCGCACCACGAACAGTTCGCCCGGGCGTGCATCGAAGATGACTTCCGGTGAGACGCGCGAGTCCGAGCAGCCGATCACCATCACTTCCGGCGATTGCCCGGCTTCGGCGAGTTCGCGATAGCGGTCCTGTTCGCGCGCCAACCGGCCGTCGCGAAACGTGCGATATCCGTCGATCAAACGCTCGGGAAACGGCATGCGGCGCACTCAATCACGTCACGTTTGCATTTGGCAACCAGCGCCGGCGAGGCATTGGCACGCAGCCTGCCGGGCAGCTAATTTGAGGCCAGATCGAGAAAGGAACGAGCCATGAATATCCGTCCGCGGCGCAGCGTGCTCTACATGCCCGGATCTAACGCGCGCGCTATGGAGAAGGCGCGCGAGCTTCCCGCCGACGCCGTGATCTTCGATCTCGAGGATGCGGTGGCGCCCGACGCCAAGGCCAGGGCGCGCGAACTGATCGTCCAGGCGCTACGGCAGGGCGGGTTCGGCAGCCGCGAGGTTCTGGTGCGCATCAACGGGCTCGATACCGCGTGGTGGCTGGACGATCTCGCCGTCGCCGAGGCGAACCCGGACGCGATTCTGGTGCCGAAGATCTCGACGCCGCAACAGCTCCGCGACCTCGGCAAGCATCTCGTTGGGGTCAGCAAGGAGAAAAACGTTCGCATCTGGGCCATGATGGAAACGCCGCTGGCGATGCTCAATGCCCGTGAGATCGCAGCGGCGGCGCTCGATCCGGAAACGCGCCTCTCCGGCTTTGTCATGGGCACCAACGATCTCGCCAAGGACACCCGTGCCCGGCTGCTGCCGGGCCGTGCGCCGATGGTGCCGTGGCTGATGAACTGCGTTGCTGCGGCGCGCGCCTATGGCATCGATATTCTCGACGGCGTCTACAATGAGCTCGGCAATGCCGAAGGTTTTGCCGCCGAATGCCGGCAGGCACGCGATCTCGGATTCGACGGCAAGACGCTCATTCACCCGCAGCAGATCGCGCCCTGCAATGAAGCGTTCTCGCCGGGTGCGGACGAGGTGTCGTGGGCGCGCAAGATCATCGCTGCGTTCGAGCTGCCGGAAAACCAAGGCAAGGGGGTCATTCAAGTCGATGGCCGCATGGTCGAGATGCTGCACGCCGAGATGGCGCGACGGACGGTGGCGATTGCCGACGCCATCGTGCAGAGCCAGCCTGGTTAGGCTTTCGCATTCAATCCCGCGTGAAGTCCAAGCACCCGATGGGTCGGGGCGCTAATCTGGTGGGGACAGGCAGCACCGCTGCCTCAATAAAGTGCCAAAGGCGTGGTGTAGCGGTTGAAATGCGAGGCGGCGGCTATGCGGCACTTGGTCGTATGGGGTCTGGAATTCCTTAAGCTTCTCGGCGGGCGGCGGCTTCATCCCTTGGTCGCCCAATGCCCGATCTGCCAGCAGATGGTTCGCCTTCACGTCGACCAAGCCGGCCGCCGGCACGCCATAGCGCACGCGCGCTCATTGTATGAGGGGTCACGATTTGGCGTGCACTACGCCGCCACGGCTAAGTGTGTCGGTTCGGGCACCCCAAAGGTGTTCCATCCTCGTCCGAACGAGCCCCAGCGGTTCAAGTTGCCCAATACGTTGCTCGAAAAGTAACGGCGCGACTTTCGGGACTCTGCCTCAAGTCTTCAAACGGTATCCGGTCTTGAAGATCCACCACACGATGGTCAGGCAGACGGCGAGAAAGACCAGGATCGCTCCCGCGCTGATGCCGACGTAAACGTCTGAGATGCCGAAGAAGCTCCAGCGGAATCCTGAGATCAGATAAACGATCGGGTTGAACAGCGTCACCGTGTGCCAGAACGGCGGCAAAACGCTCGTCGGATAGAAGGTGCCGCCGAGGAACGTCAGCGGCGTGATGATGAGGAGCGGCACGATTTGCAGCTTGTCGATGCTGTCGGCCCAGATGCCGAGAATAAAGCCGAGCAGACTGAAGCTGAGCGCCGTCAGAACCAGGAAGGTGAGCATCCACAGCGGGTGCTCGATGTGCATCGGCACGAACAAGGCCGAGGTCGCGAGAATAATGGCGCCGAGCAGGATCGATTTGCTCGCGGCGGCGCCGACGTAGCCGAGCACGATCTCGAATGCGGAAGCCGGCGCGGACAGGAGTTCATAGATCGTCCCGGAAAAGCGGGGAAAGTAGATGCCGATCGCGGCATTGCTGACGCTTTGGGTGAGCAGCATCAACATCATCAGGCCCGGCACGATGAAGGCGCCGTAACTGACGCCCTCGATCGCGCTGATGCGCGAGCCGAAGGCGGCGCCAAACACCACGAAGTAGAGCGAGGTCGAAATCACCGGCGCGACGATGCTTTGCAGCCAGGTGCGCCGGGTGCGCGCCATCTCGAACCGGTAAATCGCACCGACCGCATGTAGGTTCATTGCTGCTGCCTCACCAGGCCGACGAAAATCTCTTCCAGCGAGCGTTCGGCCGTCGCCAAATCCTTGAAGTGCAAACCGGCGCTGCGCAGATCGTCCAGGAGGTCCGTGACGCCAGTCTGTTGCCGCTGGGTGTCGTAGCTGTAGATCAGCCTGCTGCCATCACCGGAAAGCGTCAGATGATGCTTGGCAAGCTCCGGCGGGACTGCTGCGATCGGCTCACGCAGCTCCAGCATCAGCGTCTTCTGGCCGAGCTTGCGCATCAGCTCGGCCTTGTCTTCGACCAGGATGATCTCGCCTTTATTGATCACGCCGACGCGGTCGGCCATCAGTTCGGCTTCCTCGATGTAATGCGTGGTCAGAATGATGGTCACGCCGGATGCCCGCAGCGCGCGCACCATTTCCCACATGTCCTTGCGCAATTCGACATCGACGCCCGCGGTCGGCTCATCGAGGAACAGGATACGCGGCTCGTGCGACAACGCTTTGGCGATCATCAGGCGGCGCTTCATGCCGCCGGAAAGCGTTGCGATCCTGTTGTCCTTTTTGTCCCACAGCGACAGGTCCTTCAGCACTTTTTGAATGTAGGCCGGATGCGGCGCCTTGCCGAACAGGCCGCGGCTGAACGACACCGTCGACCACACCGTCGAAAACATGTCGGTTGAGATTTCCTGCGGCACGAGGCCGATCAGCGAGCGGGTAATGCGGTAGTCGGCGATGATATCGTGGCCGTCGACCAGGACGCTGCCGCCCGACGCTTTGACGATGCCGCAAATGATGCCGATCAGCGTGGTTTTGCCGGCGCCGTTAGGTCCGAGCAGCGCGAAAATCTCGCCGTGGCTAATCTCAAGGTTGATATCCTTGAGCGCGTGGAAGCCCGAAGCGTAGGTTTTGTCGAGATGTGAAACGGAAATGGCGGCGGTCATAACGCTGTCTCGGCGTCATCACCGGGCTTGACCCGGTGATCCATCTTGACTTGTGCGGGGCGAAAAACGGATTGCCGGATCAAGTCCGGCAATGACGAGGCAGAGGATCGTTGACGGTTTCGTCACAACCAGGGCCGTGCGGCCCTGGATTTCTGCTCGAAGCTGCCGATCTTTTGGTCCTTCGCCATGGTGAGTCCGATGTCGTCGAGCCCGTTGAGCAGGCAGTCTTTGCGATGCGGGTCGATCTCGAACTTTACGACGCCGCCGTCGGGGCCGCGGATTTCCTGTTTGGCGAGGTCGATCGTCAGCGTCGCGTTGGCGCCGCGCTCGGCATCATCGAACAGCTTCTCCAGGTCTTCCGGCGAGACCTGCACCGGCAGCAAGCCATTCTTGAAACAATTATTGTAGAAGATGTCGCCGAACGAAGTCGAAATCACGCAGGTGATGCCGAAATCCTTGAGCGCCCACGGCGCGTGCTCGCGTGAGGAGCCGCAGCCGAAATTGTCGCCGGCGACCAGTATCTTCGCCTTGCGGTAGGCCGGCTTGTTGAGCACGAAATCCGGGTTTTCGCTGCCGTCATCGCGATAGCGCTTTTCGGAAAACAGGCCGCTGCCGAGTCCGGTGCGCTTGATGGTTTTCAGAAATTGCTTGGGAATGATCATGTCGGTGTCGACATTGATCATCTTCAGCGGCGCCGCGACGCCTTCGAGCACGGTGAACTTTTCCATTTTCGCCAGCCTGGGTGAAATAGTCTGCCCTGACCGCTAGATGGCGCGGCGCCGCGCGCAGGTCAACCCCGCGCCGCAGCGGCCGATTTCGCGCGTTCTTCCGCACTTTCTTGCGCCTTGAACTTCGACTCGCGGTCGAGCGTGCAGACCTGGATATGATACTCCGTGTAATACTTCTGGCGCGCCGTTCTCTGCGCCGCGAGATGCTCCGGGTCGGTCCGCCAGGCGCGCATGCCCTCCTCGTGCTCGAACTCGACAATCGTTACCCGCTCGCCGTCGTCGGCAAAAAAGCCTTTGTGCGAAATATAGCCTGGCATGGTTGCGGCGATCGCGGCCATGCGATCGACCAACGCAACATATTCATCTCGGATTCCCGGCCTCAGGCGCGAGCGAAACACCGTCACGATCATAGCATTGCTCCGCTTGTTTGAGCCCAAGCGGCTCGCTTTCCGTCTAGCACAACCGCGGCGGATTGCGGCGCGCCACTCGTAAATCTTCTTTGCCCCAAAGTGCGCGTCAGGCTGACATCGATGGAGGTCTGCTGTGGGCCACTTTCAGCCATATGAATGGAGTGCGCCCCTGGAGCCGGACGGGTTGAAGTCAGGGATTTGACAGGGTGTTCTGGGCTTTCGAAAGATGAAAAGCCATGGCCAGACATCGTTCGCACAGCATCGAATTCAAGCGACAGGTGGTGCAAGAGTACGTTGCCGGGGAGACGCTTTACGGGCTCGCCAAGCGGCATGATCTCTCGCGCCAACTGATCCGGGTCTGGATTCAGAAGTATGAAGCTGGCGGCTTGGACGAAGACGCTCAGGCTGCCGACCTGCTGCAAGAATACGAAACGAAGATCGTGGCGTTAGAGCGCATGGTTGGCCGGCAGGCTCTGGAAATCGAGTTCTTAAAGGGGGCGCTGAAAAACGCACCACGGCCGCGAAGCGCGAGTACATCCGTCTTTGCCGGCCCGACGGCGTCTCCATCGCCGAAGGATGCCGGCTAATGGGGATCGCCCGTTCGACCTTTTACGATATGCCTGATACCGGCGTGGACGATGCGACCGTCGTTGCGCAGATGAAAGCGATTTGCGACGAGTTCGAAACCTATGGCTATCGGCGCGTTGACGCCGAACTCCGCCATCGTGGCATTGTAGTGAACGCCAAGAAGGTGCGCCGGCTGATGCGCGAGCACGCGCTAAATCCGAAGCGGCGCAGGCGCTTCATCGCGACGACGGACAGCGATCACAATGATCCGATCTGTCCGAATCTTGCGACCAGCATGACGTTGAATGGTCCCAACCAACTTTGGGTAGCCGACATCACCTATGTCGCCACCACGGCTAGCTTTGTGTACTTGGCCGTCATTCTTGATGCCTGGTCCCGCCGCGTTGTCGGCTACGCCATCAGTCGCTCGATCGATGCACGTCTGGCTGCTGCTGCACTCAAGGCCGCCATCAACGCCCGCAATCCCCCGCGGGGTTGCGTGCATCATTCCGACCGCGGGTCGCAATACGCCTCCGAAATCTATCGCACCATCTTACGAGAGCATGGCTTCGTGGGCTCCATGAGCCGGCGCGGCAATCCCTATGATAACGCCAAGGCCGAGAGCTTCATGAAGACCCTCAAGGTCGAAGCTGTGTATCTGATGGATTACGAAAAGTTAGACGACGTTGCAGCGCACCTTCCACGCTTCATCAATGAGATCTACAATACTCGCAACTCCACTCCGCGCTCGGCTATCTGAGCCCGGAGCAATACGAGGATCGCCACGCCCAGATGCCTGTCAAAACCGCCGCCTGAACCTGTCCACCATCAGGGGCGCACTCCACATTTGGGGCAATAGCCGACATCCATCGAGCCTTGGCTGATAGCCGTTAGTCCGGGTCGTGTCGTTTGCGTTGACGAGGCAGATTCGTTTTTGTCGAGGAGGCCGCCTGCCGATGCCGCCGCCAATGGCGGCAAACCACATAATCCAGGACAGCGATTCGGACACCGGGGTTACCGCAAGTGGGCTGTGCCCTGCTGCGTCTCGCTCTTTGGCAAACTGCCGAGTCCGTTGACCCAGGACTGCGCCGAGCGCGCCCAGATCTGCTGCTTGGGCGGTAGTTGATCGCGCTGGCGCAAAATGCCGATCCGCAGCATGTATGAATCCTTCGGGCCATCGCCGGGCGTGGTCGAGTAGATCGGCGATCCGCATTTTGGACAGAACGCCTGCGCCCGCCGGTTGCCGCTTTCCGCTACTTTTTCGTAGAGCGTTGGCTGCCCGGTCATCTTGAAAGCGGTGCCCGGCGTCGGAACCGAGATGCGAAACGCCGAGCCGGTGCCTGACTGACAGTCGGTGCAGTTGCAGATCGTGACTTTCGCGGGATCAACCTCGGCTTCGATTGTAATGAAGCCGCAATGGCAACGACCGTCGACTTTCATGAGACAGCTCCCTTGGTTTCTTCCGCCATTTCTTCGATGGCGGCCATGTCGTCGTCGGAAAGGCCGAAATGATGACCGATCTCGTGCACCAGAACGTGCCGCACGATCGCGCCCAGCGTTTCGTCATGTTCGGCCCAGTAATCGAGGATCGGGCGGCGATAAAGCCAGATCATATTCGGCATTTGCATCGGCGCGCTCTCGGTGCGGAACGGCAGGCCGACGCCCTGGAACAGGCCGAGCAGATCGAACTCGCTTTCGGCCTCCATCTGATCGAGGACTTCGTCGGTCGGAAAATCGTCGACCTGAATAACCAGATCGACGCACAAATCGCGAAACCGCCGCGGCAAATGCCGAAAGATTTCGCCGGCGAGAACTTCGATCTCGACGAGCGAAGGTGCCTTCAACTGCCGCCAGGCCAGCGGATCGGATAACGGATCGGGCATGCAGGTGTTGTAGCGCAGATCACGCTCTTCCGCTCGTCCCCGCGGCCCCCGTTCAGCCAGCAAGCGATCTGGATTCCCGCGTGCGCGGGAACGAGCGGCAAATGTGTCTCGGCCATGATTGACGGACGGAGCGCCATGCGGGACCCTCACAGCGGGCGGAGGCGGGGAAGGGAGCGCAACGATTATGTTTGCAAGATCGCTCAACGCCGTCGCCGGTCTAGCGCTGCTGTTATCGGTGGCATCGCCGGCATCGGCGCAAACGGCAGCGCCGACTGGAACCGGCCCCTCGGCCGCGCCAGCCGGCGGCCCGCCGCGCATCGAGGTCAATCCGCAGCGGCTGCTCTACCGGCGCTGCGCCGATCGCTACGTGATCCAATACCGGCCGAGCGGGACGGTACTGTTCCCGGAAAAGCATTGCTGGTGGGTGCGCGGCTGAGCGCGCCCGCCTGTCGTTGCAAGCTCTCCCGCCCGCCGTCTGCCGGCAACTGCCAGCGCTCGCAAAAGACCGTGAACCTTTCAGCGCGACGCCGCGACCAACGGAAATGAAGCGCATGAGAGGAGAAAGACCATGACCGCCGTAGCATTTGAGCGGCCTGCGAAGCTTCCGTTGTTTCGCACCGTCGGCCAAGCTTATGCGTTGTGGGGCCGAAATTTCTCCGAGCTCGCCCGCATCTGCGGCCCGTGGATGGTCCTGATGGCGCCGGTTTTGCTGATCTGGAACTGGATGCAATCGGCCCACCTTGCGGAAATCGTAAATGCGTTCAACTCCGGCCGGCCGTTCGTCGATCCGAACCCTGTGCTCACAGCGCTGCAAGTTTTGGCCGGTAAGCTGGTCATGTTGCCGCCACTCGCGTCAGCCGCGGTGGCCTGGCACCGGCTGCTGCTGCGAGATGAACATCCCGACGGCACCTACCTGCGCCTCGATGGGACGGTTCGCAGCTATGCGATCCTGGCATTCCTGATCGGAATGATCGTCACGGCGCCAAGCAGCATGACTTTCCTGCTCCCGCAAGCCGGCCCCGCGAGCGAGACCGGTACGGTGATCATCGTCAAGGCTCTCGCCAGTATCGTAACGATCGTCGCAATTTTTATAGTGCCAAGACTGTCGCTGGCGCTGCCAGGGATAGCGCTCGGCCGTACCGACGTCACGATTGGCGCGGCATGGCGTGTCAGCAAGCGCAACACTTGGCGGATGGTTTGGGCTTACTCGTTCTGCATCCTGCCGTGGATGGTGGTCGGCGGAGCGATGTCGTACTGGGTGGTCCAGCCCGGACACGACCGGGTCGTCGTTATGCTGGTGTCCGTAGCGATCGGCTTACTCTGGATTCCCGCCGGCATGATTACCGTCGGTATGCTTTCTCTTGCCTATCGCCATTTCTTCGAGCAGCGGATGTAGCTTAAGCGCGAGCGGCGTGGAGTTAGTGCCACTCGCGCACGTCGACGAAATGCCCGGCGACCGCGGCAGCAGCGGCCATTGCGGGCGAGACGAGATGAGTGCGGCCCTTGTAGCCTTGCCGGCCCTCGAAATTGCGGTTCGAGGTCGAGGCGCATCGCTGGCCCGGCGCCAATTTGTCGGGGTTCATCGCCAGACACATCGAGCAGCCCGGCTCGCGCCATTCGAAGCCGGCCTTGACGAAAATCTTGTCCAGCCCCTCCGCTTCGGCCTGTTCCTTCACCAGGCCGGAGCCGGGAACGATCATGGCGCCGACGTTGGCGCTGACCTTCTTGCCATCGACGACGCGCGCTGCGGCACGCAAATCCTCGATCCGTCCGTTGGTGCAGGAGCCGATGAAGACGCGATCGATGGCGATCTCGGCGATCTTCTCGCCGCCCTGCAATCCCATATAGGCCAGCGAGCGTTCCGCGGCCTCGCGCTTGTTGGCGTCGACGATGTCTTCCAGGCGCGGCACGCGGCCGGTTATGGAGACGACCTGCTCCGGGCTTGTCCCCCACGTCACCAGCGGCGGCAGCATGGCGGCGTCGAGTCTGATCTCGCGATCGAAATGTGCGCCATCGTCGGAGCGGAGCGTCTCCCAATAGTGCATCGCCTCGTCCCAGGCTTTGCCCTTCGGCGTCCGCGGCCGATCTTTCAGATATTCATAGGCCTTTTCATCCGGTGCGATGAAGCCGGACTTGGCGCCGCCCTCGACCGACATGTTGCAGACGGTCATGCGGCCTTCCATCGACAGCGCGCGGATGGCTTCGCCAGCATATTCGAGCGCGTAGCCGGTGCCGCCGGCGGTGCCGATCTCGCCGATGATGGCGAGGATGATGTCTTTTGCGGTGACGCCTTCCGGCAGCTTGCCGTCGACCACCGCGCGCATGTTCTTCGATTTTTTCTGGATCAGCGTCTGCGTCGCCAGCACGTGCTCGACCTCGGAGGTGCCGATGCCGATCGACAGCGTGCCGAAGGCGCCGTGCGTGCCGGTGTGGCTGTCGCCGCAAACCAGCGTCACGCCCGGCAGCGTAAAGCCTTGCTCCGGACCGATAATGTGAACGATGCCCTGGCGCTTATCGAACTCATTGAAATATTCGAGCCCAAACAACTTGGCGTTCTCGGCGAGGTAGGCGATCTGCGCTTCGCTCTCCGGGTCGGGATTTTTCTGCCGCCGGTCGGTGGTCGGCACGTTGTGGTCGACGACGCACAGCGTCTTCTCCGGCGCGCGCACCTTGCGGCCGGCGAGCCGCAATCCTTCGAACGCCTGCGGGCTCGTCACCTCGTGCACGAGATGCCGGTCGATGTAGATGAGACTGGTCCCGTCGGCGCCTTCGTCGACGAGGTGGTCGTTCCAGATTTTATCGTAGAGCGTGCGCGGATTGGCCATGGTCAAGAAACTCCAGCAACGATGTGGAGCATATAGTCACGATGCGAGCTTGATATTACTTCGCAGCTTTGGCCTCGGCAGCGGCTTGGTTTTGCGCGCTGTGGTCCTGCCGCTCGACGATGCGTGCCGACTTGCCGCGGCGGCCGCGGAGATAATAAAGCTTGGCGCGGCGCACCTGACCGCGGCGCACCACCTTGATCGAGTTGATCATCGGCGAATAGAGCGGGAACACGCGCTCGACGCCTTCGCCGTACGAAATCTTCCGCACGGTGAAGTTCTCGTTGAGGCCTGAGCCGGAGCGGCCGATACAGACGCCCTCATAGGCCTGCACGCGGGAGCGCTCGCCTTCGACGATCTTGACGTTCACCACCAGCGTGTCGCCCGGCTGAAATTCGGGGATTTCCTTGCCGGCGGAAAGCTTCGCCATCTGCTCGTGTTCGATTTCTTTGATCAAGTTCATGGCAAGTCTCCAACGGCTGCGCATCGGCTGCGCTGCGGCGCGATTTCGGCCGGGGTTAAACGGGTTGGCGCAGCTTCTACGCTACCGCGCCGGATTTGTCACCTTCTCGTCACCCCGTATGCGACCCGGACTGAAAGCGCCGTAAATAGCTCGCCCAAAGGTCCGGCCGGCGCTCGCGGGTCAGCCGTTCGGCCTCGGCGCGCCGCCAGGCAGCGATCTTGCCGTGGTCGCCCGACAGCAAGACCTCGGGGATCGCCCGGCCTTCCCAAGTCTGCGGCCGGGTGTAGTGCGGATACTCCAAAAGCCCTTCGGTAAAGCTCTCCTCGGCACTTGAGGCAGCCGCGCCCATGACGCCGGGAAGGAGCCGCACGCAGGCGTCAATCAGCACCATCGCCGCGATCTCGCCGCCGGACAGGACATAGTCACCGATCGAAACTTCGTCGAGGGCGCGCGCCGTGATGACACGCTCATCGACGCCTTCGAATTGGCCGGAAACCAGCACCACGCCCGCGCCGCGGGCCAGCGCTTCCACCCGCGCTTGGGTTAACGGCGCTCCGCGGGGTGAAAGGAGGAGCCGCGGGCGTTGATCCGCCGCCGTCGCGTCGATGGCGCGGCCAAGGACGTCGGCCTTCATCACCATGCCGGGACCGCCGCCGGCCGGGGTGTCGTCAACGGTGCGATGCTTGTCAGCGGCGAAAGCGCGGATATCGACGACGTCGAGCGACCAGGCGCCTGACGCCAGTGCCTTGCCAGCAAGGCTTGCGCCCAAAGGGCCGGGAAAAACATCCGGGAAGATGGTCAGTACGCTGGCTCGCCACATCTTATCCTCGCGGCGAAATCACAATCCGCCCTGCGGCAATGTCGACGAACGGCACATGCGCCTCGTCGAACGGGATCAGTTCGGTCTTTCCACCAGTATCGGGTTGCACCTCGATCAGATCACCGGCGCCAAAATTATGGATGGCGATCACGCTGCCGAGACTTTTGCCCGCTTGATCGAGCACCGCGAGGCCAATCAGGTCGGCGTGATAGAACTCATCGGGCTCCTGCGGCTCCGGCAGGCGTTCGCGCGGTACGTAGAGCTTGACCTTGCTCAGTTGTTCGGCGGCGTTGCGATCGCAGATCCCCGACAGCCTCGCCACGAAATGATCCTTCGTCGGCCGCATGGCTTCGATTTCGAAGATGCGGCCGTCCTCGGTTTCGAGCGGGCCGTAGCCGGCGATGGCTTGCGGGTCGGACGTGAACGAATGGAGCCGAACTTCGCCCCGGACGCCGTGGGCGGCGCCGATTTGCCCAAGACAAACCCGAGCACCACAAATGCGCGCGCCGCCTGCCATTGCGCGAGACGGCTAGGCGGCCGGCGGAGCTGCAGCGGCCGGAGCAGCAGCCGGCGCGGCCTTGGCAGCTTCTTCCTTGGCCTTGCGCTCCTTGCGCGGAACAGCCTTCTCGGGATTGTTGCGCTTCTCCCGCTTCATGATGCCGGCGGCGTCGAGAAAGCGCATCACGCGGTCGGAGGGCTGCGCGCCCTTGGCGACCCAGGCTTTGACCTTGTCCATGTCCAGCTTCAGCCGCTCGGTATTGTCCTTGGGCAACAGCGGATTGAAAAAGCCGAGGCGCTCGATGAAGCGGCCGTCGCGCGGTGCGCGGCTGTCGGCGACGACGACGTGATAGAACGGCCGCTTCTTTGTTCCTGCGCGAGCCATGCGGATAACAACTGACATTTTGGTTCTTTCCTTTGTTGAGAGTTAGTGAGTTTGGGTGAGCAAAACGCGGCCCTTGGCGCCGACTGCGGTTTCGCCGTTCTCCTTGCGGATGCGGCCGCGCAAATCGACGACGTCGCCATTGAGGCGTTCGTTATGTCTGACTGATACGACGAGCCATTCGAGCGTGATCGTTTCGTCGGCGTAGATCGGTCGCCGGAAGCGAACCCAGAATTCCAGCCCGAGCATCGCGCCGCGCTTGGAAAAATGTGAGGCGGTGAGAGCAAGCAAATGCGCCGTCGTCTGCGGCCCGCTTGCGATCAAACGGCCATAGCGTGATTGCGCCGCAAGCTCAGCGTCGTGATGCACCGGGTTGGTGTCGCCGACCGCGCTGGCAAAAGCGCTGACCGTGGCCGGATCCAACGAAACCTGAGCAGAAAAACGCTCGTGCGGACGGGTGTGCATCATTTCTTTTTTCCGAAGCCGGGAAAACCCGGCGGCAGTCCGCCGGGAAGTTTCGGACCAAGTCCGGGAAATCCGCCAGGCATCGCGCCCGGTAGACCGGGAAAATTCGGCGGCAAGCCGCCCCACACCGGCGCCGGGCATTCCCGCCGGCAGGCCGCCCGGCATTTTCGCCGCAAGCTTCGCCATCTCTTCCGCGCTCGGCATGCCGCCGCCAGGACCACCACCAAGACCGAGCATGCCCGCAAGCCCAGCCATCGGACCGCGCTTGGCGCCGCCCATCGCCTTCATCACGTCGGCCATGGTGCGATGCATTTTCAGGAGCCGGTTGATGTCCTCGGGCTTGGTGCCGGAGCCTGAGGCGATGCGGCGCTTGCGGCTGGCTTTCAACACGTCCGGATTGCGCCGCTCCTGCGGCGTCATGGAATCGATGATCGCCATTTGCCGCTTGAGCAGCTTCTCGTCGAGATTGCGCTCGGCGATCTGGTTTTTGATCTTGGCGACGCCGGGCAGCATCGCCATCAGGCCGCTCATCCCGCCCATGTTCTGCATCTGCGTGAGCTGTTCGCGCAGATCGGAGAGATCGAAGGCGCCCTTGCGCATTCGCTCGACCGCGCGCGCTGCTTTCTCCGCGTCGATGGTCGCACGGGCTTTTTCGACCAGCGCGACAATGTCACCCATACCGAGGATGCGACCGGCGATCCGGGCGGGATCGAAATCTTCCAGAGCGTCGAGTTTTTCGCCGGTGCCGATCAGCTTGATCGGCTGGCCGGTGACCGCGCGCATCGATAGCGCGGCGCCGCCGCGGCCGTCGCCGTCGACCCGTGTGAGCACGATGCCGGTGAGGCCGACCCGTTCGTTGAAGCTGCGCGCGAGATTGACAGCGTCCTGTCCGGTCAGCGCATCGGCGACCAACAGCACCTCGTGCGGAGAAGCGGCGCGGCGCACTTCCGCGGCTTCGTTCATCATCGCTTCGTCGAGCGTGATGCGGCCGGCGGTGTCGAGCAGCACCACGTCATAGCCGCCCAGCCGTCCCGCCTGCAGAGCGCGTGTCGCGATCTGAACCGGCGTCTGTCCGGCGACGACTGGCAAAGTGTCGACGTCGACCTGGCGGCCGAGGATCGCAAGCTGCTCCATCGCCGCCGGGCGGCGGGTGTCGAGCGAAGCCATCAGCACTTTGCGCTTCTGCGTTTCGGCGAGGCGTTTTGCGACTTTCGCGGTGGTCGTGGTTTTGCCGGAGCCCTGCAATCCCACCATCATGATGGCGACCGGAGCCGGCGCATTGAGATCGATCGGCTGCGCCTGCGAGCCCAACGTTTCGATCAGCTGATCGTGCACGATCTTCACGACCATCTGGCCGGGCGTCACCGACTTGACGATCGCAACCCCGACCGCGGCCTTCTTTGCTTCCTCGGTGAAGGCGCGTGCCACATCGAGCGCCACATCGGCCTCGATCAGCGCACGCTGCACCTCCTGCAGGGCCGCGCCAACGTCCGCTTCCGACAGCGCGCCGCGCCGGGTCAGCCGGTCGAGGACCGCATTTAGTCGTTCGGAAAGACTGTCGAACATTCGCCGTCCTTTTCATTGTCATTGCCGGGCTCGACCCGGCAGTCCATCCAGCGATTTGGCCGTATGGATACCCGGGTCAAGCCCGGGCATGACGAAAGTAGGTGCTTACGCGTAAGACCCAAACACAAACACGCCCGAGAGCGCATCGCGCTGTCGGACGGTAGCCTCCGGTCTCACGGGCCGGTCGGCGGTTATTAACTTTGGTTCTCTTGCGAGAGCGGCCGGAAAATAGGTGCACGCCAAGCTTTCGTCAACCGTGGCATATGGCTCCGCCGCCGCCACCACCCAGGCTGTATAAACGCCCAGAATGTCGCGCTATTACAACGGTCCAAGCTCCGATCATTTCGACGGCGAGCGGTTCTTCGACCGGCGCGGCGCGCCGCCGCGCGGCCAGCCCGATGTGCTGCGCTGGATGGTCGACCGCTACTGGCGCGGCAAGAGGGCCAAGTGGCCAGCCTGGGCGCCGTCGCCCTATGCCGACCAACCGCCCGCAAGCGTCGAAGGCACAGGCTGGCGGATTTCCTATATTGGGCACGCAAGCTTCCTCATTCAAACCGCGGGTCTCAATCTGTTGCTTGACCCGGTCTGGTCGAAGCGCGCTTCGCCGTTTCGTTTGGTCGGTCCCAAACGGGTTAACGATCCCGGCGTTGCCTTCGTAAAATTGCCGCCCATTCACGCCGTGCTGGTGTCGCACGGCCACTATGATCACCTCGATGTTGCGACCTTGTCGCGGCTAGCCGCCGCCCATCGTCCGCGGGTCATCACGCCGCTCGGCAATGACACCATCATGCGCAATCACGATCCCGCCATCGCCGCCGAGTCCTATGACTGGGGCGATCGGGTGGAGCTTGGCTCGGGCGTCGCGGTGACGCTGTTGCCGTCGCGGCATTGGTCGGCGCGCAGTCTGTCCGATCGCAACATGTCGCTGTGGGCGTCAATCGTGATCGAAACGCCGGCCGGGCGGATCTATTTCGTTGCCGATTCCGGCTATGACGACGGCCGGCATTTCCGCGAGGCCCGCGAGCGCCACGGACCGTTCAGGCTCGCGATTTTGCCGATCGGGGCCTACGAGCCGCGCTGGTTCATGCGTGACCAACACATGAATCCGGCGGAGTTGGTGCAGGCGTTGATCGATTGCGGCGCCGAGCTCGCGCTCGCGCACCACTTCGGCACGTTTCAATTGACCGACGAAGCGATCGATGCGCCGCTCATCGCCCTCGATGAGGCTTTGGAGGCTGCCGCGATTCCTCCCGAGCGATTCCGTACGCTGCAGCCAGGCGAGGTGTGGGAGCTTTAACTCCGTCATTGCGAGCGAAGCGAAGCAATCCAGTTTGGCCGCGAAGTCTGGATTGCTTCGTCGCTCTGCTCCTCGCAATGACTATCTTGGCTATTTGATCAACACCAGGACGTTGACGACGAGGTGATCTTCGTTGGTGGAGAGCGGATCGGTGACATATTGTTCGATGAACATGTCCTTGGCTTCAAGGCGCCGTTCGTCGAGGTAATTGGTGATCGCCTCATAGGTGTTGTCCAATCCGTCGTACGATCCGTGATGGACGAATTTCAGCGCGTGACCCTCCGGCGACGTGCCGATGCCGACGTCGCCGCGCGGCGGCGTCTTCGGCGCCTCGGTGAGCGGAATAGCCGCCTGAAACTGAAAGCCGGTGTCGTCAGTCGATGTGAAGATGGTCATCGGCTCGCCGTCGGCTTTGAGATTTTCCTTGGCGATGTAAGCTTTGAGAGTCTTCAGCGAGCTGGTGATGGTCTGGTACGCGGTATCCCAGTTTCCGGTGCCCTTCACGTAAACGATTGGCTTGGCGGTAAGCGTTGTTTCCTCGCCGAATGGATCGCCGGGTGCCGCGGTAGCCGGAGCGGCATCGGGCTTGGCCGGAGCGGCGGGCGCCGCCGGCGTCGATGTTTGCGCTTGAGAGAGCTGCGGCTCGGCAAAGGAAATGGCCGTGGCTGCCACACCGATGCAAAGAGCAAAACGGAGGAACATCAAATACTCCCGTATGCGAGGCGGCGATCCCGAACAGGCGCCGTCTCTGCGTTTTCCATTACCGATAATTTTACCACGACACCCGGCGGCCACCGCCCCAAACCAAATCCTGCCACTGGCGTCCAACACCCAAGTCCTCATATAAGTCCCCTACATTCGGGCATAATCATGAGCGCGCTGGCGAACTGCGATTTCGTCAAAATGAACGGTCTCGGCAACGAGATTGTGATCGTCGATCTGCGGCGAGCGCCAAACCCGATCGAAGCGGGCGAGGCGCGCGCTGCGGCGCGCCAGGAGCCGTTCGACCAGCTGATGGCGCTTTATCCGTCGCGCGGCGATGCGGATGCGTCAATACGGATTTATAACAGCGACGGGTCGGAAGCCGGCGCCTGCGGCAACGGCATGCGTTGCGTTGCTTCGCTGGTTGGCGCCGAGACTGGCAAATCCCATCTCAACTTCCACACCACATCAGGCCTCGTCTCCTGTTGGCGCGAAGATGAAGGTTTGTTCACCGTCGATATGGGTGCGCCTCGCTTTCGCTGGAATGAAATTCCGCTGGCGAAGGAAATGCCCGATACGCGCGCGATCGACTTTCAGTTCGGACCGCCCGGTGCGCCGATTCTGACCTCGCCTTCAGTCGTGAACATGGGTAATCCGCATGCGATCTTCTGGGTGGAGAGGCCGCAGGCCTATGACCTTTCGAAGATCGGTCCGCAGATCGAGCATGATCCGCTGTTTCCGGAGCGCGCCAACATCACGCTCGCCGCGACGCCTTCACGTGATCGCGCGGTGATCCGCACCTGGGAGCGCGGCGCCGGTCTTACCAAGGCCTGCGGGTCTGCGGCCTGCGCCGCCGCCGTTGCCGCGGCGCGGCTTGGCCGCACCGGCCGCAAGCTTACCGTCACTTTGCCCGGTGGCGATCTTTCGGTCGAATGGCGCGAGAGCGACGACCACGTATTGATGACCGGTCCGGTCGAATACGAATACGCCGGACGTTTCGATGCGGCGTTGTTCGCCCGCGCAGGCGCAGCGTGAGGCGATGAGCGTCGATGTCGTCACCTTCGGCTGCCGTCTCAACGCAGCCGAATCGGAAGTGATCCGCCGTGAGGCGGAGCGCGCCGGCTTAAGCGACACGGTGGTGGTCAATACCTGCGCTGTCACCGCGGAAGCGGTCCGTCAAGCGCGGCAAACTATCCGGGCGCTGCGCCGCGATCGCCCGCAAGCAAAAATCGTCGTTACCGGCTGCGCGGCGCAAACCGAACCGCAGACTTTTGTCGGCATGGCCGATCGCGTGCTCGGCAATATCGAGAAACTCAACGCTATTGCGTGGGACGATGCGCGCACCGCTTTCGATGTCGGCGACATGCCGAAGGCGGTCGTCAACGACATCATGGCGGTCAAAGAAACCGCACCGCATTTGATTGAAAGTTTCTCTGGCCGCGCTCGGGCCTTCGTTCAGGTGCAAAACGGCTGCGACCATCGTTGCACCTTTTGCATCATCCCTTACGGCCGCGGCAACTCGCGGTCGGTGCCGATGGGTGCGGTCGTCGCCGATGTGCAGCGTCTGGCCGCCAACGGCTATGGCGAAGTCGTGCTGACCGGTGTTGATATCACCAGCTACGGCGCCGATCTGCCGGGTGCACCGAAGCTCGGCACGCTGGTCAAACAAATTCTCAAGCATGTGCCGGAACTGAAACGGCTGCGGCTATCGTCGATCGACTCGGTTGAAGCGGACCGCGGTCTGATCGATGCGTTTGCGCAGGACGGGCGGTTGATGCCGCACCTGCATCTGTCGCTGCAGGCTGGAGACGATTTGATCCTCAAGCGGATGAAGCGCCGCCATGCGCGCAAGGACGCGATCGCGTTCTGCGACTCCTTGCGCCGGTTGCGCCCGGACATTGTGTTCGGCGCCGATGTCATCGCCGGCTTTCCGACCGAGACTGAGGCGATGTTCAAGAACTCGCTCGATCTGGTCGACGATTGCGGGCTGACGCACCTGCATGTGTTTCCATTCTCGGCGCGAACAGGGACGCCGGCGGCGCGCATGCCGCAGGTTTCACGCGCCACCGTTAAGGAGCGCGCGCGGCGTTTGCGCGAGCGCGGCGCTGTGGCGCTGCGGCGGCACCTCGATGCCGAGATTGGCGGGACGCGGCGTGTGTTGGTGGAGTCGCGGACGCAGGGGCGCACCGAGCAGTTCACGCAAGTTTCGCTGGGTACGCTGGCCGAACCCGGCGTCATCGCCGAACTAAAAATGATCGGGCACGACGGCAAGCAATTGCTGGCGTCGTGACGGTTGCCTCATTCGGCGGCCTGGGTATCAGACTCACCGGTCCATCCGCACTCCGCCAAAGCGGCGCGCAAGTGCGGCGGGACCGGTGCGGTGACGCGGATCGGCGCGCGGTTCTTGTAGAGCGGCACGACGATTTCGCGGGCATGCAGATGCAGCATCGGGCCGCCAGCGCGCGGCGCGTTACCGTAGATCGCGTCGCCCAAGATCGGCCAGCCCATTTCCGCACAATGGACGCGGAGCTGATGGGTGCGTCCCGTCAGCGGCTCGAGCGTAAGCCACGTCCTTTTCCCTCCCCCCTTGTGCGGCAGGGTAGGATGGGCGATCGCGAGGTGATGCGCGCCGTCGACGGGAGTGTGCGGCCTCTCGACCGCCACCCCTAACCTCTCCCCACAAATGGGAGGGGAATCACGCCCCAGCACCTTCCATCGCGTCACTGCAGGCTGGCCTTCTTGAGGATCGTGCTTCATCCACCAGCCGCGCGTCGCATCGAGGCGGCCGAGCGGAAGCTCGATTGTGCCTTCGTCAGTCTCGGGCGATCCCTCGACCACCGCCCAGTAAGTCTTGTCGATGGCGCCGGATTTGAACAGCTTGCCGAGCTGCGCGAGCGCCTTGCGATGGCGGCCGAGCACGAGACAGCCGGAGGTGTCGCGGTCAAGCCGATGCGCCAGCGCCGGAGCGCGTGGCAGCCCGAAGCGCAACGCGTCGAAATGATCCTCCAGGCTTTCGCCGCCTTTGGGGCCGCGATGCACGGCGAAGCCTGGCGGCTTGTCGAGCACCAGCATCAGCCCGTCGCGATACAGAAGCCGCGACACCATCTCTTCGGGGGTCATGGTTGCGTACCCTGACGGAACCGCTATCACGAGCGCTGCAAGAGCGACAGCTATAGTGAAATGAACGACGCGACGACGCAAACGAAGCGCAATTGGTGGCAGCGCCTCACCGGCGGGCTCAAGCGCACGTCGTCGGCGCTGGGCAGCGCGATCTCGGACCTCGTCGTCAAACGTAAACTCGACGCCGAGACCATCGCTGGGATCAAGGACGTGCTGATCCGGGCCGATCTCGGCCTCGAAACCGCCGAGCGCATCGGCGCCGCACTCGGGCAGAGCCGCCATGCGGCGGAGATTTCGCCCGAAGAAGTCAAAGCAGTGGTCGCCACGGAAATCGAGGCTGCGCTTACACCTATCGCACTGCCGCTGGTGATCGATGTTGCAAAAAAGCCCTTCGTCATTCTCGTCGCCGGCGTCAACGGTTCCGGCAAGACCACGACGATCGGCAAGCTGGCGGCAAAGTTCCGCGCCGAAGGCCGCAGCGTTATGCTCGCGGCCGGCGATACATTTCGCGCCGCCGCCATCGAGCAACTGAAAATCTGGGGCGAGCGAACCGGCGCGCCGGTAATTACACGTGAAGCCGGAGCCGACGCCGCCGGACTTGCGTTCGATGCGGTGCGCACCGCGAAGGAGGGCGGCGTCGATGTACTGCTGATCGATACCGCCGGCCGTTTGCAGAACCGTACCGAATTGATGAACGAGCTGGAAAAAATCGTGCGCGTGATCAAGAAAGTCGATCCGTCCGCGCCGCATGCAGTGCTGCTCGTGCTTGACGCCACCGTCGGACAAAACGCGCTGTCGCAGGTCGAGCTGTTTCGCAAAGCGGTTGGTGTCACCGGTCTCGTCATGACCAAGCTTGACGGTACCGCCCGCGGCGGCATCCTGGTCGCCATCGCAGCGAAATTTCCGGTGCCGGTGCACTTCATCGGCGTCGGCGAAAGCGTTGACGATCTGGCGCCGTTCTCGGCGCGGGATTTCGCCTGCGCCGTCGCCGGGCTCAATTCATAATCGAAGACGCAATATTGAAGGCGCAGGCGAACATGGCGGCTACGACAAAATCGCAACTCAATCCGCTTCTCAAGCTCGCTTTCGACCTTGGGCCGCTGGTGCTGTTCTTCTTCGCCAATTCGCGCTACGGCATTTTTGTTGCGACCGGCACGTTCATGGTTGCGGTGCTCGCGGCGCTGGCGGCTTCCTATGTGCTGACGCGTCACCTTCCGATCATGCCGGTGGTGACCGCGGTCATTGTGCTGGTATTCGGCGGCTTGACGCTGATCCTGCACAACGATCTGTTCATCAAGATCAAACCGACCATCCTCTATGCGCTATTTGGTGCAGTGCTGCTCGGCGGACTTTTTTTCGGCAAATCGTTTCTTGGCATCATCTTCGATTCGCTGTTCCATCTGACCGACGAAGGCTGGCGCAAACTGACACTGCGCTGGGCGATTTTCTTTTTCGCGCTCGCGGTGCTCAACGAGATCGTGTGGCGCAATACGTCGACCGACGTTTGGGTGAACTTCAAAGTGTTCGGCTTTCTGCCGCTCACCTTCCTGTTCGGCGCGCTGCAATATCCGCTGTTACGAAAATACGCCGTCGAGCCGGCGGAGTAAGCCGTCATTCCGGATCGCCGCGAAGCGGCGAGTCCGGAATCCATATTCACAAACGGTGGTTATGGATTCCGGGCTCCTCGCTGCCGCTCGGCCCCGGAATGACGGGGTTTAGGAACCCGCCGCCAACGCTTTCTCGATCTCGGGCTTAAGCACCGCGTTCAAATTGTCCGGCGTGATCGGCCCCACGAGCTTGTAGGCAATGCGGGCGTCGCGGCCGACAACAAAAGTCTCCGGCACGCCGTAAACGCCCCATTCGATCGCGGCGCGGCCGGAGCGGTCGGCGCCTGCCGCCGCGAACGGATTGCCGTAGCGGCCGAGGAAGCGGCGGGCATTCTCCGGGTCGTCCTTGTAATTGATGCCGATAATGCGCAGGCGGTTGTCGCCCGCCAACTGCATCAGCAGCGGCGCTTCGTCGTGGCACGGTACGCACCAGGACGCCCAGACATTCACGACGGTCACCGCGCCTTTAAAATTTGCCGGATCGATCCCGGGCACGGCCGCGCCGTTGCGATCGAGCCCCGCGACCGGCGGCAAATCGGTTTCCGGCGCCGGATGACCGATGAGCGCTGAGGGAATGCGCGAGGGATCGCCGGCATAGAGCCGGATCAGAAACAGCGAGACCAACCCGAGGAAAACGATGAGCGGCACCAGCACGAGGAGACGCCGGCGCGTGACATTGTTGTTTTCCTTGTTGTTTTCTTTGGCGACGTCGGTCACGTGTCCGCCTTTGCCTTTTCCGCCGTCGGCCCAGTGCGTTCCGTCGCTGGACGGCGCGTAAAACCCCGCTTCTCCATGTCCGCCAGTCTGCGCAGCTGCGTGCGATAGTCGAGCAAGACCCAACCGATCAAGACGCCAACGATCACAATGGCGGCTGCGTAGGCGGCGACGATGAAGTCCATGTGAGCGGTCGCCTGCATCGTCAGCTCGCCGCGTTGGCTTGCATGAGCCGCAAAGTCCGCACCCGCCGGCGCAGGATTTCGTTGCGCATGGCGGCGAGAAGGAGCGTGAAGAACAACAATGTGAATGCGACCGCCATGATCAACAGCGGAATCAGGATCGAGCGATCGATGGTCGGCGCGCCGAAGCGAAACACCGACGCCGGCTGATGCAGAGTATTCCACCAGTCAACCGAGAATTTGATGATCGGCAGATCGATCGCGCCGACCAACGTGAGGATCGCAGCGGCGCGGGCCGCGCGCGACGGATCCTCGACCGTACGCCACAGCGCGATCACGCCGAGATACAGAAGAAACAACAGAAGCACCGACGTGAGCCGTGCATCCCACACCCAGTAGGTACCCCACATCGGGCGTCCCCACAGGGATCCGGTGATGAGGCACATCAAAGTGAAGGCGGCGCCGATCGGCGCCGCCGCCTTGGCGGTGACATCGGCCAGCGGGTGACGCCAGACCAGCGTGCCGAGCGCGGCAATGGTCATGACGCCCCACGCCAGCATGCCGAGCCAGGCGCCGGGGACATGGAGAAACATGATCTTGACGGTGGCGCCTTGCTGATAGTCGTCGGGCGCGATTGCCGCCTGATTGATGCCGAACGCAAAAGCGATCACCGTCAGGCCGCCGAGCCACGGCAGCGTGCGGTTGGCAAAGGTCAGAAAGCGCGACGGGTTGGCGAGATCGGCGATGGCCATCGCAGTTTTCCTAGTTAGTTCGCCGGGCGGGCACAATGTCGCGGGTGCATGCGCGCTTCAACTTTGCATGAGCAGAATGACCATTCCATTTCACTATTCAATTTCTTGCCGTAGCGCAGCTGCGGCTGCGAACGGTCCGATCACCAGGCTTGCAAGTGTCAGTGCGCAGAGAATCGTAAACGGAGTGCCAAAGGGCACCGGTCCGGTCACGGCCGCATTAGCCGCGGCGACGCCGAAAATGAGGATCGGAACGGCCAACGGCAATACCAGCACAGCGAGCAGCAATCCGCCGCGACGCAGTGTCACGGCAAGCGCGGCGCCAATGAGGCCAATGAAGGTCAGTGCCGGCGTGCCGACGAGCAGCGTCAATACCAAAGCGCCCGCCGCCCGCGCATCGAGATTGAGCATCAGTCCGATCAACGGGGCGGCGACGATCAGCGGCACGCCGGTCGTCAGCCAATGGGCAATGCCTTTGACCAAAACAACGAGTTCGAGCGGTGTGCGGCCGGTGAGAATGAGATCGAGCGAGCCGTCGTCGTGGTCGGCGGCGAACAACCGATCCAGCGCAAGCAGGCTTGCGAGCAGCGCCGCCAGCCAGAGGATGGCCGGGCCGATCCGCTGCAGCAGCGCGAGGTCCGGTCCAAGCGCGAACGGCACCAGCGTGGCGACGACCAGAAAGAACAGTACGCCCATCAGCGCGCCGCCGCCGACACGGACGGCAATACGCATATCGCGGACAAGCACGGCGGCGAGCGCGGTCATTGCTGCTCCGTCATTTCGCCCTGCGCAATGACGATGCCATCGAGTCGCAGCTCAGGCGCGCCGTCGAGCCCGATCGGCCCGTGGGTGGCGGCGAGGATCAATCCGCCGCCGGCCAGGTGGGCGGCCATGATGTCACGCAGGCGTTGCTGAGCTGGAACGTCCAGCGCGCTGGTCGGCTCATCGAGCAGCCAGATCGGACGTTTGACGGCTAGAAGCCGCGCGATCGACAGGCGGCGCCGCTGTCCGGCGGAGAGATAGGCGGCCGGCAGATCGGCAAGCGAATCAAGCCCGACCGCCGCCAGCGGTCGGCCGATATTGGCAGAATTCGCCCCGAGAAAGCCCGACCAGAATCGAAGATTCTCGCTGACCGATAGGGCAGGCTTCAGCGCATCCTGGTGCCCGAGGTAGTGCGTCTGCTCGCCGACCGTCAATTCCGAATCGCCCCCCTCCAAAACAAGGCGGCCGCCGGCGACGCGGAGAAGCCCGGCCACCATGCGTAGCAGCGATGATTTCCCTGCGCCGTTGCGGCCCGCGACAATCAGGCCCTCGCCACCGGCCAGTGAAAAGCTGATCCCGCTAAAAACATCGCGGCCGCCGCGCCGGCACGCGAGATCAAAGGCCGAAAGCCGCATTGACGTTTCCAAACAATCCAACAATTTCGCGGATCATATCGGCTATTCCTTTGTCGAACTGGAACAAATCTTGTAAACGCCCTATAAGCCGCACGACGGGTAAACGGCGCGTTCGGGACGCCTGCCGCGCCCGGCCACCAACGGTCTGTTGGAGCCTGTTCCGGCATTAATGGCCTCTACTTGCGCCGGTCGGCGGCCGGCAGGATGGGAAAATAATCCATGACCTCCCTCGATAGCTTTAAATGCCTGCGGCCGCTCAAGGTCGGGTCCAAGACCTATGCCTATTACAGCCTTCCGGTGGCGGAAAAGAACGGCCTGAAAGGGATTTCGCGGCTACCATTCTCGCTAAAGGTGCTGCTGGAGAATTTGCTGCGCAATGAGGACGGCCGCTCGGTCAGCAAAGAGGACATCCAGGCGGTAGCGCTTTGGCTCAAGACCAAGACCTCCGACCGTGAAATCGCTTTCCGCCCGGCGCGCGTATTGATGCAGGATTTCACCGGCGTGCCCGCGGTGGTCGATCTCGCCGCCATGCGTGACGCTATGAAGATGCTCGGCGGCGATCCAAAGAAGATCAATCCGCTGGTGCCGGTGGACCTCGTCATCGATCATTCAGTGGTGGTCAATTATTTCGGCTCCAACACTGCGTTCAAAAAGAACGTCGACGAAGAGTACAAACAAAATCAGGAGCGCTACCGGTTCCTGAAATGGGCGCAGCGCTCGTTCGAAGACTTCCGCGTGGTGCCGCCCGGCACCGGCATCTGTCATCAGGTCAATCTCGAATATCTTTCACAGACTGTCTGGACCGCGAAGACCAAATTGAAATTCGCCGACAAGTCGGTCGCCACCGAGCTTGCCTATCCGGACACGCTGGTGGGTACGGATTCGCACACCACCATGGTCAACGGCTTGTCGGTGCTCGGCTGGGGCGTCGGCGGCATCGAGGCTGAAGCCGCGATGCTCGGTCAGCCTTATTCGATGCTGCTGCCCGAAGTGATCGGCGTTCGCTTCAACGGCAAGCTCAAGGAAGGCGTCACCGCGACCGATCTCGTCCTGACCGTCACGCAGATGCTGCGGAAGCGCGGCGTGGTCGGCAAGTTCGTCGAGTATTTCGGTCCAGGCATGGCGAATCTGTCGATCGCAGACCGGGCCACGCTCGGCAACATGGCGCCGGAATACGGCGCGACTTGCGGTTTCTTCCCGATCGACGACGATACCATCCGCTATCTGCGCGACACCGGCCGCGCCGCCGATCGCGTTGCGCTGGTGCTGGCCTACGCCAAGGCGCAAGGGATGTATCACACCAAGACGACGCCGGATCCGCTCTTCACCGAAGTGCTCAAGCTCGAGTTGGCGTCGGTCGAACCTTCGCTTGCCGGGCCGAAGCGCCCACAGGACCGGGTGCCGCTCAAAGAGGTCAAGAGCGGTTTTGCTTATTCGATGGACAAGGAATTCGGCAAGGGAGCCGAGATGGACAAGCGCGTTTCGGTCGAGGGGCGCGCCCACACTCTAGGTCACGGCGACGTTGTGATCTCTGCGATCACGTCGTGCACCAACACGTCGAACCCGAGCGTGATGATCGCGGCGGGACTTCTTGCGCGCAAGGCAGTCGCAAAAGGCCTCACGGTGAAGCCGTGGGTCAAAACCTCGCTCGCACCCGGTTCGCAGGTGGTCGGTGAATATCTGGCCAAGTCGGGCCTGCAAAAGGATCTGGATACGCTCGGCTTCAATCTGGTCGGCTTTGGCTGCACCACCTGCATCGGCAATTCCGGTCCGTTGCCCGCGGAGATTTCCAAGGCCGTCAACGACAGCGATCTGGTTGCCGCCGCCGTGCTTTCGGGCAATCGCAACTTTGAGGGCCGCGTCAACGCAGATGTGCGCGCCAATTACCTGGCTTCGCCGCCGCTGGTCGTAGCCTACGCGATCGCGGGCTCGATGCAGATCGATGTCGCCAAGAGCCCGCTTGGCACCGACCAAAAGGGCAAGAAGGTCTATCTGCGCGACCTCTGGCCCTCGAGCCGTGAGGTCAACGAGTTCATCCGCAAGAACATCAACAAAAGGATGTTCACGCGCAAATACGGCGACGTGTTCAAGGGCGATGCCAACTGGCGCAAGATCAGCGTGAAGGGCGCGCTGACGTTCCCGTGGGAAGGCAAATCAACCTACGTGCAGAACCCGCCGTATTTCGTGCACATGTCGCGGCGGCCGGAGCCGCCGACCGACATCATCGATGCGCGGGTGCTGGGATTGTTCCTCGATTCCATCACCACCGACCACATCTCGCCGGCCGGTTCGATCAAGGTCGATTCGCCGGCGGGAAAATATCTGGTCGATCACAGGGTCAAGCCGGTCGATTTCAACCAGTACGGCACGCGCCGCGGCAATCACGAGGTGATGATGCGCGGCACCTTCGCCAACATCCGGCTCAAGAACCAGATGGTGCCGGGCGTCGAGGGCGGCTACACCGTCCACTATCCCTCGCGCCAGCGCATGACGATCTACGACGCGGCAATGCGCTACAAGAGCGAGCGCGTGCCGCTGGTGGTTTTTGCCGGCAAGGAATACGGCACCGGCTCCTCGCGCGACTGGGCCGCCAAGGGCACGGTTCTGCTTGGCGTGCGTGCGGTGGTCGCGCAGTCGTTCGAGCGTATCCATCGCTCCAATCTGGTGGGGATGGGCGTGGTTCCACTGGTGTTCGAAGAAGGCACGACCTGGCAAACGCTCGGGTTGAAAGGCGATGAGCAGGTCACGATCCGCGGGCTGCACAATGATCTCAAGCCGCACCAGCGGCTGATCGCCGAGATCATCGCCGCTGACGGCGGCCTCAAGCGCGTTCCATTGATCTGCCGCATCGATACCGTCGATGAGCTTGAATACTACCGCAACGGCGGCATCCTGCAGTACGTCCTGCGCCATCTCGCGGCCTAGAGCATGACCTGAAAGGTTTGCGTGTTTTCCGAAAAGTTCATGCTTCGCCGTTATCCATGGCTCACCGCGAAGTGAGTAGCGGGTGAGCAATGCGCCCGATATCAATGCATACGCGCTAAATCGACGCTGAGGGGGCCAGCCGGGTGGAGAACGGAATGCTGCGTCGCGGCTATATGTCGGCACCTCTCGTCGCAGGCTTGCTGGCGGCCAGTTGCGCGCTCGCAACCGCGAGCGAGCCGCGCGCACTGCTCGAACTCTTCACCAGTCAGGGCTGCTCCTCCTGCCCGCCGGCGGACAAATTGCTTGGCGAGCTTGCGGAGGATCCATCGCTCGTCGTCATCAGCCTCCCGATCGATTACTGGGACTATCTGGGTTGGAAGGACACGCTCGCCATCCCGGGGCACTCGTCGCGGCAGCGTGCCTATTCGCGGGTGCGCGGCGACCGGCAGGTCTATACGCCACAGATCGTCGTCAATGGCATGACTCACGTCCTTGGCAGCGATCGCCCTGCCATCGAGCGTGCCATTGCACTGACCGATCGCAACGCCGCGATCATGTCGGCGCACGTGCTGGTGTCGGTCGGTGGCGGCAATCTGAATGTCAAGATCGCGGCCGACAAGGAGCATCTCGGCGGTGAAGTCTGGCTTTGCCCGCTCTCGAAGTCGGTTCCGATCGCGATCGGCCGCGGTGAAAACAGCGGGCACACGGTGACCTACTACAATGTCGTGCGGCGCTGGCTGAAGCTCGCAGATTGGACCGGGAATGACGCCACGTTGAAAGTGCCGACTTCAGATTTCATGACCGACAAGGTCGACGCCGCTGCCGTCATGATCCAGCAAGGCTCCAAGGAAAAGCCGGGCATGATCCTCGGCGCAGCCTTTGTGACGCTCGATGCGCACACGACCGAAGTCAGGCCGCCCGCGTCCGAAGATCAGTTGAAGAGAGAATGACGGCGTTCTCGGCGCGCACGTTCAAATAACGCCGCGCAAATAAAAAGGCCGGCGAACAGCCGGCCATTACGCAACTCAGACTAACGCTACTGAAAACTCTGGCCCGGTCCGTCCACACCCCGGGGGGCTGGGGGGCTGAGGAATCCGGAATGCGATCCAGACCGGGCCCTGAGGCAACGGTCCACTATTTCGCAGCCCAGCTTGGCGCGTGATTGGCCGAAATGGGGCCGCATTATGATTCGCTTAACGAAAGCGTGATTCCGGCGGGCAAAAATGCCGCAGGCCCGTAAAATTCCTCATTCTCGCTCGCCCCGATTACCGCCTCAGCTTCGTTTCAACCCCGTTAAGCCCCTTGCCCGCGCATCCCTCCGGCGCGATCATGAAGTGACCGTGAACCTTCAGTGACAAGGAGGCGCCGCATGGACTTCGGCGAAACCGAACCGAGCGCGTGGCGCGGGGGCGAGCTTCGGGCGCCCGCCCCCGCAAGCAAGGTTACCTTCAGCCGGCGAGAGCTTGACCGCATTCTCAGTCTTTACGGGCGCAAGGTCGCAGCCGGCGAGTGGCGCGATTACGCCATCGATTTCCTTAAAGACCGCGCGGTGTTTTCGGTTTTCCGCAGGGCCAGCGAATTCCCCATTTATCGGATCGAGAAGGACCCACGGCTGGCGCGCCGCCAGGGCGCCTACAGCGTGATTTCGGCAACGGGCCACATCCTGCGCCGGGGCCATGAGCTCGATCGGGTGCTGAGCGCGCTTGATCGCTCGCTCCGCGTCGTCGCCGGTTGAACCCCACGACTGATTCCGTCCGATCACGGACGGCCGTTGTCACGGCGCTTGGGATCGCCCAGACCCTGGCCTGGGCTTCCAGCTATTACTTGCCCGCAATCCTTGCTGAGCCGATCGGCGCCAGCATCGGTGTGCCGCGATCGTGGGTGTTTGGCGCGTTTTCCGGGGCCTTGCTGATCGCCGCATTCGCCGGCCCGGCTGTGGGGCGTGCCATCGACCGCCGCGGCGGGCGCGGCGTGCTGGTGCTTTCAAACGTCGTATTGGCCGGCGGCCTCGTTGTGCTCGCAGCGGCAAACGGCGTTGTGCTGCTCGCCGTTGCCTGGGCCGTTCTCGGCATCGGCATGGCCCTTGGACTTTACGACGCAGGCTTCGCCGCACTCGCGGCGCTCTACGGTCACAACGCCCGCGGACCGATCACTGGCATTACGCTGTTCGCCGGTTTTGCCTCGACGGTGAGCTGGCCGCTAACGACGGTGCTGAACGGTGCGTTTGGCTGGCGGGAGACTTTGCTGGTCTGGGCGGCGCTCAACGTTGTCATCGGCATTCCGCTTAATCTGCTGTTGCCGGTTGCCGCGCGGCCAGCGGAAATTCGGCACGCGCTCGAACACGCGATTGGCTGGAAGCCGTACAAGGAGATGTTTCTGCTTGCTTTCGTGTTCGCCGCTGTTTGGTTCGTTACCGGCTCGATGGCGGCGCACCTGCCGGGATTGCTCGAACGGGCCGGCGCCACGCCGGTGCAAGCAATCGCCGCTGCGGCTTTGGTCGGACCGGCGCAAGTCGCTGCACGGCTGGTTGAGTTTTTCATCTTGCGCCGGGCCCATCCGCTGATTTCAGCGCGGATCGCCGCGCTGTTGCATCCGCTAGGCGCAGCCGTGTTCGCTGTCGTCGGGCCGGCGGCCGCTGTGGCGTTTACGATTTTCTACGGTGCCGGTAACGGGCTTCTGACGATTGCGCGCGGCACGGTCCCGCTGGCAGTGTTTGGTCCGCACGGTTACGGCGAGCGCACCGGCCTTCTCGGCGCACCGGCGCGCGCGGCACAGGCGCTTGCTCCGCTGCTGTTTGGTCTTTTGCTCGACGCTATGGGAGCTTCGGTCATTATCGTTTCAGTCGCGCTCTGTCTCGCGGCCTTTGCCGCATTGCTCTGTCTGCCCGCGGCACGCTCCGACTAGCGCACCGGCAAGTTGCCGTGGGTCAGGGCGACGTTGCATCAGCGCTGCCGAGTGAACGTTGCATCACGACGGTATCGAGCCAGCGGTCGTGCTTGAAGCCGACGGATTGCAGGGTGCCAACGAAGCGAAAACCGGCCGCGGCGTGCAACGCGATCGAGGCGGTGTTTGCTGAATCACCGATCACGCTGATCATCTGCCGGAAACCGCCCGTCTCGGCATCGGCGATAAGACGCGCAAGGAGAAGCCGGCCCAAGCCCTGACGATGGAAATCTGGAGCGATGTAGATCGAATCCTCGACGCTCCACAGGTACCCCGGCCGGATATGGTACGCGCTGCCATAGGCGTAGCCGGCGATCACGCCGGCGCGTTCGGCAACGACATAGGGATAATTCTTCGCCAGCAGCGCGCGCTGGCGGCGCGCCATTTCCGTTTCATCCGGAGGCTCGATTTCGAACGTTGCCGTGCCGTGACGGACAGCGTCGGTATAGATACGGGTGATCGCTGCAATGTCGCCGGGTTCCGCCGGCCGGGTGCGAACGTCGCTCATCGCTCGCCAGTCTCGCAAAACAAAACGCCCCGGCCTTGGCCGGGGCGTTGGCACATTCCGTCGTCTTTAACTTCGGCGATCGCCAAACAGGCGAAGCAGCATCAGGAACAGGTTGATAAAGTCGAGATAGAGCCGCAGCGCGCCCATCACCGCCTTGCGGCCGGCGATGGTGCCGTCATCCATCGATGAGTACATCTCTTTGATGTTCTGCGTGTCGTAGGCCGTAAGGCCGACGAAGATGAGAACACCGATCACCGAGATCGCCCAGCCAAGCCCGTTCGATTGCAGGAACACGTTGACCAGACTCGCGATGATGATGCCGATCAGGCCCATGAACATAAACGAGCCGACGCCGGTCAGATCGCGCTGCGTGGTGTAGCCGTAGAGGCTCATCGCGCCGAATGTCGCCGCCGAGATGAAGAACACGCGAGCGATCGATTCATGAGTATAGACAAGTAAGATCGACGCCAACGACAGTCCAAGCAGACCAGCATAGACAAAGAATAGCGTTAGAGCCGTTCCCGCCGACAGGCGGTTGATGCCGAAGCTGAGCAGCATCACCAGGCCAAGCGGAGCAAGCACCAGAATCCACATCAGCGGGCCATGAAAGATCTGCTGGCCGAACGATGTGAGTTGCAGTCCGGCGCCGGTCTGAACGACGGCCGCCGAGTACGTGAACCAGGCGACCAGTCCGGTCAGCGCCACGCCGGCAGCCATGTAGTTGTAGACGCGGATCATATGCGCGCGCAGGCCCGCGTCGATTGCTACCTGATCCGTACGGTAGCCAGTCCGGGCGCTCGCGACATTCCGGTCGAAGTCCGACATGAAAATTACCCCTGAGTTATCCCGGCACCCGCCGGGTCGCTGCGGCCGGAAGCACCGGCAGCAGATGCACAACGAATCTAATGCCAAAGGGCCTTGCACGCCAGATGGCCGGTTCGCGATATTTATGACAGGTTACCGGGTGTTCATAATTCCGGCGGCCTAGAGATTCCTCAATACCTCCGCGGGCTTGTGGCCCAGCGCGGCAAAAGTCCCGGCGAGCCCCAGGATGACGGTAACAAGAAGCGCGCCGAGCGCCGCCCCTGCTGCCTGGGCCGGCGCCCACGCGAACGGAAATTCCATAACGCGCGTGATGACGAGCGCGGCCGCAAGCGTTCCGGCGGCGATGGCGAATATAACCGCGGCAAGACCGATGAAGAGATATTCGAGCGCGTAGGCGCCGAGCAGCCGAAGCCGTGTCGCGCCCAACGTTTTCAGGATCACGGCATCATAAATCCGAAACCGCTGGCCGGCTGCGAGTGCGCCGCCCAACACCAGCGCCGCCGCGATCAGCGTCACTGCGCTTGCGCCGCGTAGTGCAGCTAGAAGATTGCTGACAAGGCGATCGACCGCATCGAGCGCCTCTTTCACACGCACGGCGGAGACAGTTGGGAAAATGTCGGCCAGCGCCTTGATGAGCGCCGTTTCCTCTGTCGTGCTGCCGCCGTCCGCGAAAGTCAGCGTAGCGATGTCGGTGTGTGGGGCGCCGGCGAAGGTACCCGGTGAGAACACCATCACGAAATTGATGCCGAGACTTTGCCAATCGACGGCGCGCAGATTGGCGATACGTGCAGTTACGTTACGGCCAAGCACGTTGACCGTGACACTGTCGCCGATCTTCAAATTCAGATCCGTGGCAGTCCGGTTTTCAAGCGAGACGAGTGGCGTCCCGGCATAGTCCGGCGCCCACCATTCGCCGGCGACAAGACGGGAGCCTTGCGGAACGGTCGCTGCATAAGTGATTCCGCGGTCGCCGCGCAGCACCCAGGCCGAGCTTTCGCCGGGCTTCAGATCCTCGGCCTTGATGCCGTTTGCTGCGACGATGCGGCCGCGCAGCATTGGCACACGCTCGATCGCACCGTGCGGCGCGTGTTGGTGCACAAACGCGTCAAAGCGGTCGGCGTCGGCCGACGGAATATCGAGGAAGAAGAACGACGGCGCATGCTCTGGCAGCGCCGATGCGAATTGACGATGCAAATTGCCGTCGATCTCGATCACCGTCACCAACAAGGACAACCCGAGACCAAGCGAGAGCACGACACTCGGCGTCAACGCGCCGCGCCGGTGAACGTTGGCAATCGCAAGCCGCAGCACGGTCGAACGAACCCGCGGCAGACGGCGCGCGATCGCCATGGTCAGCATCGCGATCAGCCAAAGCGCGGCGAAGACGACGGCGGCGGCGCCGATGAAGATCGCGGCGAGGCGGCGGTCGTAGGCGAACAGGATCGCCAGTCCAGCGAGAGCAGCGACGATGAGCGCGGTAGCGACGACGTAGCGCGTCCGCGGCCAACTTCGTTCCGCGGCGATCTGATCGCGGAACAAACTCGACACCGAAATATCGTGCGCGCGCCCGAGCGGCCACAACGCGAAGGCGAGCGCCGTCAACAGACCATAGGCGATCGACAGCACCAGCACCGCGGGGCTTAACGACGGCTCGACCGGAAGCGGGATCATCGATCCAAAGATCGATGTGATGGCAAACGGCAACGCCGCACCGAGGCCGGTGCCGATGAGCGTGGCGAATAGCGCGACGATCATGATCTGTGTGCAGTAGACGGCGAACGCGGCGGCGCCGGTAGCGCCAAGCGTCTTCATGGTCGCAATCGCTTCGCGTTTGCGCGCAAGATGGCACGCGACTGCGTTCGCAACGCCGACGCCACCGACGAGGAGCGCGGTCAAAGCCACCAGCGTCAAGAATTGGCTGAACCTCTCGACGTTGCGCTCGAGTTGCGGCGTCGCCTTGTTACGGGTGCGGATATCCCAGCCGGCATCGGGAAATTTTGTCTGCGCCTGTTTTTCGATCGACGCCACCGCGGCATCGCTCGATGCAGTCGCGGGCAGGCGCAGCCGATATTGCCAGCGCACCAGGCTGCCGGGCTGGATGAGGCCGGTGGCGCGCAGCGCGGCGTCGCTCATCAGGACGCGCGGCCCAAAGCCGATCCCGCCTGCGAGTTTGTCGGGTTCGGCGGTCAGCGCCGCGCGAAGTTCGATCGCGGCGTTGCCGATGGTGATGTGGTCGCCGGGCTTGAGATCGAATCGCGTGAGCAGAGCCGGATCGGCGGCAGCGCCGAACGCGTCGCCTCGTCGCGCCAAGAGCGCCGAGAGCGTCATCGGGGGATCGGTTACGACGGTCCCCAACAGAGGGTAGGCGTCGTCGACCGCTTTGACCTCGACCAAAGTTGTTCGTCCGTCGCCGGTGCGCGCCATGGTCGGAAGTGTGGCGATTGCTGACAGCGTGCCGTTGGTGCCGAGATAGGCGCGCTCGCCTTCATCCGCTTCGCGCTGGACCAGCGAAAAGGCGAGGTCGCCGCCGAGGATCACGCTGCCGGCGCTGGCAAGGCCGTCGGCAAGGCCTTTGGCGACCGAGCCGACGCCGGCAATCGCCAGCACGCCCAGCGCGATGCAGGCGATAAAGACACCGAAGCCGCGCAGGCCGCCGCGCAATTCGCGCCAGGCAAAATGCAGCGGCAGCAGCGGACTTGGCTTGGTGGCCGGTGCAAGCATCACGAAGCTTTGGGCATGACGCGCGCCAGCACAAAATGTGTCGGCGCGTAAGCGATAAGCGGCAATCCGATCAGCTGCCCGGCAAACCAAACATACGGCGGCACCCAGATTTGCGCGGCGTCGTCGCTCATGCCCCAGACATAGTTGACATTGACTGGCACCAATCCGGCATTAGGCGTGGGCGGCGGCAACAAAAAAAACGAGATCAGCAACAACACCCAGGCGAGCGCGGTCCATGACCAAAACGCGCGCCGGTCATATCCGATTTTCCAGACCAGAAAAATCAGCAGAAACGGCAGCCAGCCGTGAAACAGCGAAAGCAGGCGCAGGAACAGCGAGCGGTTGGCGTCGAACATATAATCCGTCATCCCGAGCGGCGAGAAGCCCGCCGCATGACCAAGGAAGTCGGCCACCCACAGCGCCTGTGGCACCACAATGCCGATCGCGCACATGGAGATCAGCAGCGCGTTTTCCGGCCAGATCGCGATCAGTGTGAGGATCAGCGCGACGTCACAGAAGTAGAGGAAGTTGGTTGGCCCGTAATGATGCCAGTAAATCGGAATCAGCACCGCCATGAACGCGGTGTACGCGACCTTCAGCGGCAACGGTACGCGCGAGGCGGTCTGCGTCATGATGCTGCGTTGGCGCTCATATGGCTTTCGAGCCGTCCGGAATGCATGTGCAGCACCCGGTCGCACCGCGCCGCGAGCGCCGTGTCGTGCGTGACCAGCACCAGCGTGTTGCCGTGCTCACGGTGGCCGCGGAATAAAAGCTCGATGATTTCAGTTCCAGTCGCTTCGTCGAGATTGCCAGTCGGTTCGTCGGCGACGACGATCGCGGGATTGGGAACAAGCGCGCGGGCGAGTGCGACGCGCTGCTGCTCGCCGCCGGACAGTTCGGCCGGGTAATGGTTGAGGCGATGCTTCAGCCCTACTGCAGTCAGCTCGCGCTCGGCGCGTAAAAAAGCATCGCGTACGCCGGCAAGCTCAAGTGGAACGGCGACATTCTCCAGTGCCGTCATAGTCGGAATCAAGTGGAAGGCCTGGAAGACAATGCCGATGTGACTGCCCCGGAAGCGGGCGAGCTGGTCCTCACCGAGCGTCTGCAGGTTCTTTCCGGCAACGACGACCGCCCCGCTCGCGGGGCGCTCCAGCCCGGTCATGACCATGAGCAGCGTCGATTTGCCCGAGCCCGACGGGCCGAGGAGGCCGATCGCTTCACCGCGTCCTATATTCAGATCGATGTCCCGCAGGATATGAACGCGGGCGGCGCCGCTGCCGAGCGAGAGGTTGACCCCGGTCAGCGCGATAGCGTGGCCGGCGAAAGGATGCCCCGACGTGTCATTCATGTTTCTGGCTGATCGCTTCCCCGCACTACTGATCCGTTCATATGGGGTCCGAAGAAGTTTGCGCCAAATCTTCTGTGCGGTGGTTTGTACCGCGGCATTCGTGGCCACCGCTGCCAATCCGGCCGCAATTGCCGAGACGCCGGTCAAGATCGTGGCGCTTGGCGATTCGCTGACCGCAGGTTTGGGCCTGTCCGAGAAGGATGGCTTCGTGCCGCGGCTGCAGGCGGCGCTCAACGCCAAAGGGATCGCCGCGGCGATCGTGAATGCCGGTGTGTCCGGCGATACGTCCGCCGGCGGCCTGGCGCGCCTTGATTGGTCGGTGCCCGACGGCACCGACGCCGTGATCCTCGAACTCGGCGCCAATGACATGCTGCGGGGATTTAAGCCGGAGGTCACGCGCGACGCGCTCGATAAGATTTTGCAACGCCTGAAGGACCGCCATATCGCCGTGCTCCTTTGCGGTATGCGCGCGGCGCCCAATCTTGGCGCTGACTTCGGGCGATCCTTTGAACCGATCTATCCCGAGCTTGCGGCCAAATACGGCGCTTTGCTCTACCCGTTCTTTCTTGATGGCGTCGCCGGCGACCGCAGTCTCAATCAGCACGATGGTCTGCATCCTACCGCGGCGGGGGTGGACGTGATCGTTGCAGCTATTCTGCCAAAAGTGGAGGAACTCATCGGTCGCCGTCGCGCGTCGCATCCGTCTTAAGGGTTGCGCGCCGCGTGCGATCTCCGCATGCTGCGGCTGCTGCGATTTGCCCGCCCGATCATCGCTTGTGTCATGCCCCGTCTGTTCACAGGTCTTGAAATACCGCGGCACGTCGGTGAATCGCTCGCCATCATGCGCGGCGGTTTGCCCGGCGCACGCTGGATCGATCCGGAAAATTATCATCTAACGCTGCGCTTTATCGGCGACATCGACGATGCGCTGGCGCGCGACATTGCCGGCCTGCTTGGCCGCGTCCAGCGGCGGCCATTCGAGTTGCGCCTGGATGGGCTTACGTCGTTCGGCGGCCGCAAGCCGCGAGCGCTTGTGGCAACAGCCACGCCAATCGCCGCGCTGATCGAATTGCAGGCCGAACAGGAGCGGCTCCTGCAGCGGATGGGATTAGAACCCGAAGGGCGGAAATATATCCCTCATGTGACGCTGGCGCGGTTGCGCGAATCATCGAGCCGCCAGGTCGCCGATTATCTGCATGCGCGCGCGCATTATCGCTCGGCGTCGTTCGAGGTATCCCGCTTCGTGCTGTTCTCGTCGCGCTCGTCGGTCGGTGGCGGGCCTTATCTGGTCGAGGCCGCTTATCCACTCAGCGTGCCAGAACTCAGGCTCGCCCAGAGCTCCGGATAATCCCGGCGATGAAACGGTGAGCGCATATCAGTGCCCTCTCCCCTTGCGGGAGAGGGCGACGCAGGCCTCTCAACAAACGCGGTTGGGTGAGGGGGCGTGGCCCGACCCCTCACCAGTTCTTTGTTTGCTGATCCGTCGAGTGGCCCTCTCCCGCAAGGGGAGAGGGCGCAATTAAAACGGCGGTGGTTCTATGATCGTAGGGATTACGCCCGCAACATCCTTGATTGCAGATCAAGCATGGCGGTCGCAAAACCGTACTGATCCGCCATCAGCTCCTGCATAACAGATAGAGGGTTCGCGCGCGAAGATTTAACTTCGCCGACGACGCTGCCGAAATCGAACGACAGCTCGGCGTCGAATTTACGGGCGAGTTGCTGCATGCGGCGGTTGTCGGCAAGGCATGCCATATGCAACTGCCGAAAGCCGCGGTTACGGGCGGCCAGCAGCGTTCGGCGCAACAGCGCCGAGCCGACGCCGTGGCTCTGCCACGGCTTCTCGACGCTGATCGCGGCCTCCGCCTGCCCCGGAAAACGCACACCGAGCTGCCGCAGCTCAGCGGCGCCGCGCATCACGCCGTCGAGGAAAAAACCGTGCACGACCGCCTCAAGTGAAATCGACAGATCGACGAAGTTGCTGACAAAATCGTCCGATACGCCGCCGCCGAACCGGTTATGCCGGCTTGATGGATCGAGCCGCAGCAAATGTTCGCGGTATTTGTCGGCCTCACCGATCCACAGTTTGCGGACCACGCCGCCTTCGGGAAGAACGTCTTGCATTCCAGGGGTCTCCTGACCTTGTCGTCAAACAACCCCCTGATCGCGTCCTCCGCTTAACCATCCAATCGAGACGCGCGTCTTTCGCGTGCGTCGCGAATCAAATCATCATGTTGTGGGCGGTCCAATTTTAGCAAGCCGAAGCATTGAGCAACATAGCCGCATTCCGTATACGCATGACTAATTGACTATTAAAGTGACTCTTTGACCGTTTAGCGACCGCGCATTTGGCATACGAAGTGCAACGCCGTTAAACGTATGCCGTTCCCGCCACGTTTCGCCCGCACCGGTTAACCGCATCATGGCGAGCTCAATCACAGCGCGATACGCCGCCGGCGTGGCCGGCGGACGAGTCGAGCATGATCTCGCGCAGCGGACCGTCGTCGACATGCTGGGGCGGCTGGAGACGCGCATTGTGGAATATCGCTTGGCGCGCAAGTCGTCATCGCTGGGTTGGCTATTCGGCAGTCGCGAAAAAAAACAGCCGCCGGTCAAGGGTCTCTACATCTACGGCGAGGTCGGCCGCGGCAAGACCATGCTGATGGATTTGTTCTTCGAGGCGAGCCCGGTGGTGCGAAAGCGTCGTGCCCATTTTCACGAATTCATGATCGACGTCCACGAACGCGTACATGCGTTCCGGCAAGAGATGAAACTCGGCGAGCACGCCGGCGAAGATCCGATCGAACACACGGCAATCGAGCTGGCGCAGGAGGCGTGGCTCCTTTGTTTTGATGAATTCCATGTCACCGACATTGCCGATGCCATGATCCTCGGTCGGCTGTTCGCGCAATTGTTCGAGCGCGGTGTCATCGTGGTCGCGACCTCGAATGTAGCGCCCGATGATCTTTACAAGGACGGCTTGAACCGCGCGCTGTTCGTTCCATTCATTCGTATGCTCGAACAGCACATGGAGATCGTGCGGCTTGATGCGCGCACCGACTTCCGCCTTGAGAAGCTCGCAGGCATGCCAGTGTGGTACGTGCCGGCCGATGCTGCCGCGGACGCCGCACTCGACGACGCGTGGCGGCGGCTCGCGCCTGGTCAGAGCGGGGAGCCGCAGGAGCTTCCCGTCAAGGGGCGCACCGTGCATGTTCCGCGCGCCGCCATGGGGGTCGCGCGTTTTTCGTTCCACGATCTTTGCGAGCGACCGCTCGCCGCCGCCGACTATCTGCGCATCGTGCGCGAATATCACACCATCATTCTCGACCGGGTGCCGGTGATGACGTTCGACACCCGCAATGCCGCCAAGCGCTTCATCATCCTGATCGACACTCTTTACGACATGAACGTGAAACTGATCGCCTCGGCCGAGACGGAGCCGGAAGCGCTTTATCGCGGCGATGAAGGTCATGAGGCGCAGGAGTTCAAACGTACCGCCTCGCGGCTTATCGAAATGCGGTCGGAGGCTTATCTGGCGCGCCCTCACGGCACCGCCCATTCGCAGCTCTCGGGCGTATCTACCGGCATCGTGGAAACCTGAAATTGCGGCGAAGGTTTGCTCTCAGCCCATCGCGCTGGTCAGGAAAAACGCAGCGACGACGACGCCCATGAGCAGCGTCGCCAGCCAGCCGAAGATCGCCAGAAGCCGCGAAGCCGCGAAGCTGCCCATGATCTTGGGATTGGTAACGACGATCATCATGCCGACCATCAACGGCACAGCCACGATGCCGTTGAACACGGCGCTCCACACCAGCATGGTGATCGGATTGATCGGGCTCATTGCGCCAAGCCCGCCGAGCAGGGTCGCCACTCCGATCAAAAAATAAAACTCGCGCGCCCGCGCGACCCGCAAACCGAGACTGCTCTTCCAGCCGAAGATTTCTGCCACCGCATAGGCGGCCGAGCCGGCCAGCGCCGGTATGGCAAGGAGCCCGGTGCCGATAATTCCGAGTGAGAACAAAAGAAAAGCGAAAGGGCCCGCAAGCGGACGCAACGCCTCTGCCGCGTCCGCAGCGGTGCCGATATCGGTTTTCCCGTGCGCGTGCAAAGTTGCTGCGGTAGCGACAATGATGAAGAAGCCAACAACGTTTGAAAGTCCCATGCCGACCCATGTGTCGGTCACGATGGGGTTAAAGCGCCGAACGACCGAATTTCTGTCGCGCAGCGGCGCTTCCTTCTTTTTCTCCATCAGCCGCCTCTCCTCGACTTCGAGCGAGGCCTGCCAGAAAAACAGATAAGGACTGATGGTCGTGCCCAGCACGGCTACCAGCATCAAAATATACCTTCGATCCCAGGATGCGTGGGGGATGAATGTGGAGAGCAGCACCTGATTCCAATTGACACCGATGCTAAACGCCGTAGCCACATAAGCGAACAACACCAGCGTCAGCAATTTCATGTATCGCGCGTAGGAACGATATGGGATGAAAACCTGGGCGATGAGACAGGCCAATCCGAGAGTAAGCGCATAGATGGTGGCCGGTCCGCCGACGAGAAGGCGCACGGCTTCGCCCATAGCCGCGATATCGGCTGCGATATTGAAGATATTGGCGGCGACAAAAACGGCGATGACGCCATAAAGCAAATGCGATGGCAGCGCCTGTTGCAAATTGGCTGCAAGTCCCCGGCCCGTGACCGAACCGATCCTCGCACTGACGACCTGCACCGCAACCATAAACGGCGTGGTGAGAAACATTGTCCAGCACTGCGCATAGCCAAGTTCGGCACCGCTTTGCGAATAGGTTGCGATCCCGCTTGGGTCGTCGTCGGCGGCGCCCGCCATCAGCCCGGGCCCGAGCGCGCGTAATATTCTTGTCACCAATGGCGCGCGCCGGCTCGTCATTTGAATTCTCGCCGCGGCCTGGAAACCGCCTCAGCCCGCAGGGTGAATGTTCAAAAGGTCATACCGGTTCCGGTGAGCACATCGCGGCAGCGGCTTGAATGCGCGGGCCGAAAAGGTTAATGACCGCGGCCGGGGCATTATTGGCCAATCAAGGATTTTTCTCCGATGGCGCGGAACAAGATTGCATTGATCGGCGCGGGGCAAATCGGCGGTACGCTGGCGCACCTGGTGGGGCTTAAGGAGCTTGGCGACGTCGTCCTCTTCGACATTATGGAGGGGATTCCGCAAGGTAAAGCGCTCGATCTCGTTCAAGCGTCCCCGGTGGAGGGCTTTGATGCCCGTTTCACCGGCACCAATTCCTACGAGGCGCTCGACGGCGCGGCCGTATGCATCGTCACCGCCGGCGTGCCGCGCAAGCCGGGCATGAGCCGCGACGACCTCCTCGGCATCAACCTCAAGGTGATGGAGCAGGTCGGCGCCGGCATCAAAAAATATGCTCCGGGCGCGTTTATCATCTGCATCACCAACCCGCTCGACGCGATGGTCTGGGCGCTACAGAAGTGCTGCGGCCTGCCCAAGCACATGGTTGTTGGCATGGCCGGCGTGCTGGACTCGGCGCGCTTTCGCTATTTCCTCGCCGACGAGTTTAACGTCTCAGTTGAAGACGTCACCGCCTTCGTGCTTGGCGGCCACGGCGATTCGATGGTGCCGTTGACCCGCTACTCCGCGGTCGCGGGCATCCCGCTCCCCGATCTCGTGAAGATGGGTTGGACCACGGCCGCGCGGCTTGACGCGATCGTCGACCGCACGCGCAATGGCGGTGGCGAGATTGTCAGCCTGCTCAAGACCGGCTCCGCCTTCTACGCGCCGGCTGCTTCGGCGATCGCGATGGCGGAAAGCTATCTGCGCGACAAGAAGCGGGTCTTGCCCGCCGCCGCCTGGCTCAACGGCGAATACGGCGTGAAGGACCTCTATGTCGGGGTGCCGGTCGTGATCGGCAGCAAGGGCGTTGAGCGGGTGGTCGAGATCGAACTCAACAGCGCCGAGCGAAGCATGTTCGAGAAGTCGGCTCAGGCGGTAGAAGGCTTGGTCGACGCCTGCAAGAAGATTGCTCCCGATCTTGGCAAATAGAATGATCCGTCATCCTGAGGCGGCCGCGAAGCGGCTCTCGAAGGGCGACGGCCCGGGCACCTCGGCCGCATCCTTCGAGGCTCGCTCTGCTCGCACCTCAGGGATGACGGACGTGGGCCCGAGCGTTTCCGCATGAACATCCATGAATACCAGGCCAAGGCCGTGCTGCGCGAGTTCGGCGTTCCAGTGCCGCGCGGCATTCCGGCGATGAGCGTCGACGAAGCAGTAAAAGCCGCCAACGAGCTTGGCGGCCCGGTGTGGGTGGTGAAAGCGCAGATCCACGCCGGTGGCCGCGGCAAGGCCGGCGGCGTGAAAGTCGTGAAATCGGTCGATGACGTCAAACGTGAGGCGGAGCGTTTGCTCGGCTCGACGCTCGTCACTCATCAGACGGGGCCGCACGGCAAAGAGGTGCGCCGCCTTTACATCGAAGAAGGCTCAAGCATCGATCGCGAATATTATCTCTCGGCGCTGGTTGACCGCGCGACATCCCGCATCGCCTTCGTCGCCTCGACCGAAGGCGGGATGGACATCGAGGAGGTTGCGCGCACCCACCCCGACAAAATCCTGAGCTTTTCGGTCGACCCGGCGACTGGCTTCATGGCGCATCACACCCTCGAGGTCGCTCACGCGCTCGGACTTGACCGCGAAGTCGCCAAGCAGGCCGCGAGCGTGCTGCCAAAGCTTTTCCAGGCATTCCTGGCCAAGGATATGAGCCTCCTCGAGATCAACCCGCTGGTCGTGACCAAGTCGGGTCAGCTCATCTGCCTCGACGCCAAGATCGGCTTCGACGACAGCGCGCTTTACCGTCATCCCGAGATCGCCGCCTTGCGTGATCCGACCGAAGAGGACGCCAAGGAAATCGAGGCTTCGCATTACGACCTCAACTACGTGGCGCTCGATGGCACCATCGGCTGCATGGTCAATGGCGCAGGCCTCGCCATGGCGACGATGGACATCATCAAGCTCTATGGTGAAACGCCGGCAAACTTTCTCGATGTCGGCGGCGGCGCCAGCAAGGACAAAGTGACTGCGGCGTTCAAGATCATTACGTCCGATCCGAACGTGAAGGGAATTTTGATCAACATCTTCGGCGGCATCATGCGCTGCGATATCATCGCCGAGGGCGTCGTCGCGGCCGTCAAAGAAGTAGGCTTGCGCGTGCCGCTGGTGGTGCGGCTCGAAGGCACCAACGTCGCACTCGGCAAGGAAATCATCAGCAAATCGGGCCTCAACGTTATTTCCGCTGACGATCTCGACGATGCAGCGCAGAAGATCGTCAAGGCGGTGAGGAAAGCAGCGTGAAGGTGCTCCGGCTCGCGATACGGTTTGGTCTGATCTTCGCGGGTGCGGCGTGCGCAGTTGGCGTGGTCCACGCCAATGAGCGAGCTGCGGAGCTGGTGAGCTTCTTTCAAAATTTTTGCACGCCGGAGCCGCCGGATTTTGCCGCGCTGGATGCCAAGGCAACAGGCATGAATCTTTCTGTTCGCAAGGATGTGACGTCGCCGCCGCGACCGGACGAACACGGGCATGTGAAATCCTGGATTGTGTTGCTCGCGAGCGGCCGTCATGAACTCGTCGCTACCGAGGCGCGTAGTCCCAAGGGCAATCTCAACTCCTGCGGCATCGGCGCCGAGGACGTTGACGGCGAAGACCTAAGGCAGGAGCTGATCAAGGCGATGAATCTTGGCGCACCGCTTCGTCAAACCGTGTCGGTCGACGGCATGCAGCGGCTGACAACGTGGAAATATGCCGACGACGATGAGCTATTCCTTGCCGACGGAACGGCCGCGAGGATTCCCGGCATTTACCTCACGTGGTTGCACTCAATGAACAAGAGCCGTTGAGCCAATGCCGATTCTCATTGACAAGAACACCACGGTCATCTGCCAGGGCTTTACCGGCCGGAACGGCACTTTTCATTCCGAGCAGGCGATCGCCTACGGCACCAAAATGGTCGGCGGAACTTCACCCGGGAAAGGCGGTTCAGCCCATCTCAATTTGCCGGTGTTCGATACGGTGGCCGAGGCGCATGAAAAAACCGGCTGCGATGCAAGCGTGATCTATGTGCCGCCCGCCGGTGCCGCGGACGCGATCTGTGAAGCGATCGACGCCGAGATTCCGCTGATCGTGTGCATCACCGAGGGCATCCCGGTGCTCGACATGGTCAAGGTCAAGCGCGCGTTGTGCGGTTCGAAATCGCAGCTGATCGGACCGAACTGTCCGGGCGTGATGACAGCGGGCGAATGCAAGATCGGCATCATGCCCGGCAATATTTTCAAGCGCGGCAAGGTCGGCATCGTCTCGCGCTCCGGCACGCTGACCTATGAGGCGGTCTTCCAGACCACCCAGGAGGGCCTCGGCCAGACAACAGCGGTCGGCATCGGCGGCGATCCGGTCAAAGGCACCGATTTCATTGCGATCCTCGAGATGTTTCTCGCGGACAAAGAGACCGAGGCGCTGGTTATGATCGGCGAAATCGGCGGTTCGTCCGAGGAGGACGCGGCTCAGTTCCTCAAAGACGAAGCCAAAAAAGGTCGGAAGAAACCAACGGTGGGTTTTATCGCCGGCCGCACGGCGCCGCCGGGGCGGCGAATGGGCCATGCCGGCGCGATTATCGCCGGCGGCAAAGGCGACGCCGAATCAAAGATCGCTGCCATGGAAGCCGCCGGCATTACGGTGTCGCCGTCGCCGGCGCGTCTTGGAAAGACGCTTGCTGAAGTATTAAAATCTTGATTCACTCCTTACGTCTTTCGGTTGCCGCATCCAATCGTTAAATAGGGTAAAAAGGGATCGCCCCGCGCCGGGCCGGGCTGATTCGGTACTGCTACGTACTTGTCGGATCTGCCGTCAGTTCCCACACCCCAAGCTCGGGATTTGCCGATGTCTCGCCAGGACGCAAACGCCACCTTTGCTCTCACTTCGTTTCTGTACGGCGCCAATGCGTCGTACATCGACGATCTTTACGCGCGTTACGAAGCCGACCCGAAGGCGGTTGATACCGAGTGGCAATCGTTCTTTCAGAGCTTGAAGGACGATGCCGCCGATGTCGCCGAAAATGCCCGCGGCCCTTCATGGCGGCGGTCAGATTGGCCGCGGCCGGAACGCACCGACTTGACCGCGGCGCTCGACAGCGATTGGACCGAGACCAGCAAAGCGATCTCGACGAAAGTAAAGACGAAAGCGCAAACGAGCGGCGTCGAACTCTCGACGGCCGATGTGGAGCGCGCGACGCGTGATTCGATACGCGCGCTGATGCTCATTCGCGCCTATCGCGCGCGGGGACATTTTCACGCCAACCTCGATCCGCTCGGTTTGCAGCCGCCGAATGACGAAGAGGAACTCAATCCGGGCACCTACGGCTTTGGTGAAGGCGATCTCGACCGGCCGATTTTCCTCGACAAGGTGCTCGGTCTCGAATTCGGCACCATCCGTCAGATCGTCGCCATTTTGCGGCGAACCTATTGCCAGACACTCGGCGTTGAATTCCTGCACATCTCCGACGGCGCGCAGAAGGGCTGGATTCAGGAACGCATCGAGGGGCCGCACAAGGAAATCAGTTTCACGCGCGAAGGCAAGCGCGCGATCCTTACCAAGCTGGTCGAAGCCGAGGGATTCGAGAAATTCTGCGATGTGAAATTTACCGGCACCAAGCGCTTTGGTCTTGACGGCGGCGAGTCGATGATCCCGGCGCTGGAGCAGATCATCAAACGCGGCGGCGCGCTCGGCGTACGCGAGATAGTTATCGGCATGGCCCATCGCGGCCGGCTCAATGTCCTTTCGCAGGTGATGGCCAAGCCGCATCGCGCCATCTTCCACGAATTCAAGGGCGGCTCCTCGACGCCAAACGAAATCGAGGGCTCGGGCGACGTCAAATATCATCTCGGCGCCTCATCGGATCGCGAGTTCGACGACAACAAAGTTCATCTGTCGCTCACCGCCAATCCCTCTCACCTCGAGATCGTGGATCCCGTTGTGCTCGGCAAGGTCCGCGCCAAACAGGATCAGAACGGTGCTACGCGTGAAGATCGCACAATGGTCATGCCGCTCCTGATCCACGGCGACGCCTCGTTCGCCGGTCAAGGCGTGATTGCGGAATGCTTCGGGCTGTCCGGCTTGCGCGGTCACCGCACTGGCGGGTCGGTTCACTTCATCGTCAACAATCAGATCGGCTTCACCACCAATCCGCGGTTTTCGCGGTCGTCGCCATATCCGTCTGATGTGGCCAAAATGATCGAGGCGCCGATTTTCCACGTCAACGGCGACGATCCCGAAGCGGTGGTGTTTGCCGCCAAGGTTGCGACCGAATTCCGGCAGAAGTTTCAGAAGCCGGTCGTCATCGATATGTTCTGCTATCGCCGCCACGGCCACAACGAGGGTGACGAGCCGCAGTTCACCCAGCCCTTGATGTACAAGGCGATCGCGGCGCATCCAACGACGCTGGAAATCTATAGCAACAAGCTGATCGACGAGGGTGTGGTCACCGCCGGCGAAGTCGAGAAGATCAGGGCCGATTGGCGCGCCCGGCTCGACGCCGAACTTGAAGCCGCGCTCGGTTATCGCGCCAATAAGGCCGACTGGCTCGACGGCCGCTGGGCCGGGTTCACGACCGCGGGCGACGCCGACGATCCGCGCCGCGGCAAGACCGGCGTGAACGTTGCCACGCTCAAGGATATTGGCGAGAAGATCACGACGCTGCCGGCGGGCTTTCATCTGCATCGCACGCTCAACCGTTTCCTTGAGAACCGCCGCAAATCGATCGAGACCGGCGCGAACGTCGACTGGACGACCGGCGAGGCGCTTGCGATCTGCTCCCTGCTGCTCGACGGCAACAAAGTGCGGCTCTCCGGTCAGGACAGTGAACGCGGTACATTTTCGCAGCGCCATTCGGTGTTCATCGACCAGGAGACCGAGCAGCGCTACACACCGTTCAATCATCTGCGCGAGGACCAGGCGCGCTATGAAGTCATCAACTCGATGCTATCGGAAGAGGCGGTGCTGGGCTTCGAGTATGGCTATTCGCTTGCCGAACCCAATGGGCTGACCATGTGGGAAGCGCAGTTCGGCGACTTCGCCAACGGTGCGCAGGTTTTGTTCGACCAGTTCATCTCTTCGGGCGAACGCAAATGGCTTCGCATGTCCGGGCTCGTTTGTCTTCTGCCGCATGGCTATGAAGGGCAGGGTCCGGAACACTCGTCGGCGCGGCTCGAGCGCTTCCTGCAGATGTGCGCCGAGGACAATATGCAGGTCGCCAATTGCACCACGCCGGCAAACTACTTCCACATCCTGCGCCGTCAGCTCAAACGCGATTTCCGCAAGCCGCTGATCCTGATGACGCCGAAATCACTGCTCCGCCATCGCCGCGCGGTGTCGCGGCTCGATGAGATGGGGCCGGATACCTCGTTCCATCGGCTCCTTTGGGATGATGCGCAGCTGTTGCCGGACGAGAAGATCAAGCTCGTCGCCGACGACAAGATCCGCCGCGTCGTCATCTGCTCCGGCAAAGTCTATTACGATCTCTACGACGAGCGCGAAAAGCGCGGCATCGACGATATTTACATCCTGCGCATCGAGCAGCTTTATCCGTTCCCGACCAAGGCGCTGATGCTGGAGCTTTCGCGATTCAAGCAGGCGGAGATCGTCTGGTGCCAGGAAGAGCCGCGCAACATGGGCGCTTGGGTGTTCGTCGATATCTTCCTCGAGTGGGTGCTCAATCAGATTGGCGCCAAGCACCGCCGCGCGCGTTACACCGGCCGGCCAGCCGCGGCATCGACGGCGGTTGGGCAAATGTCGCTGCATCTGACCCAGCTCAAGAATTTCCTTGAAGACGCGCTGGGGTAGCTTCTCAACGTTATGCCGAGTCGGCGAACCGGAAGGCAGAGACCATGGCTGAGATTCGCGTGCCAACGCTCGGCGAGTCGGTGACCGAAGCGACCATCGGCAAGTGGTTCAAGAAGGCCGGCGATTCTGTCGCTGTCGACGAGCCGCTGGTCGAGCTTGAGACCGACAAGGTCACGATCGAAGTGCCGGCGCCCGCAGCCGGCGTGCTCACCGATGTTGCCGTCAAGGACGGCGATACAGTCGCTGTCGGCGCGCTCCTTGGCGCCATCAAAGAAGGCGCCGGCGCCACGCCCGCAAAGCCTGCGGCGAAGGCTGCTGAAGCGGCGCCGCAAGCCGCTCCCCCTCCGAAGTCCGCGCCTGCACCCAAAGCGCCCGCAGCCGACGTGCCGTTGGCGCCCTCAGTGCGCAAGATCGCGGCCGAGACCGGCATGGATGCGTCGGCGGTGCCGGGCACCGGCAAGGATGGCCGCGTCACCAAGGGCGACATGCTTGCGGCAATCGAGCGCGCCGCCGCGCAGCCGACGCCGATCGCTACGCCCGCGGCAGCGGTGCAGGTCCGCGCGCCTTCGCCGGCCGACGATGTCGCGCGCGAGGAGCGCGTGCGGATGACGCGGCTGCGCCAGACCATCGCGCGGCGGCTGAAGGACGCGCAAAACACCGCCGCCATGCTGACGACCTTCAACGAGGTCGACATGACGCACGTCATGGCGTTGCGCAATCAGTATCGCGATCTGTTCGAGAAGAAGCACGGCGTCAAGCTCGGCTTCATGGGCTTCTTCGTGAAGGCTTGCGTGCAGGCGCTCAAGGAAATCCCCGCCGTCAACGCCGAGATCGACGGCACCGATATCATCTACAAGAACTACTACCATATCGGCATCGCCGTCGGCACCGAGCGCGGGCTGGTAGTGCCGGTGGTGCGCGACTGCGACGTGAAGTCGATTGCCGAGATCGAGAAGACAATCGCCGAATTTGGCCGCCGTGCCCGCGACGGAACGCTCAAGATCGATGAGATGCAGGGCGGCACCTTCACCATCACCAACGGCGGCATCTACGGCTCGCTGATGTCGACGCCGATCCTCAACGCGCCGCAATCCGGCATTCTCGGCATGCACAAGATCCAGGAGCGGCCGATGGTCGTCGCCGGCAAGATCGAGGCGCGGCCGATGATGTATCTGGCGCTTTCCTACGACCACCGCATCGTCGATGGCCGCGAAGCAGTGACGTTCCTGGTACGGGTGAAGGAATCCCTGGAAGAGCCGGCGCGTCTGGTGCTGGATTTGTAGTTTCTCACGACGAGAAGTGCATCCGTCATGCCCTACGACCTCATTGTCATCGGTACCGGTCCCGGCGGTTATGTTTGCGCGATTCGTGCGGCGCAGCTCGGACTGAAAACCGCGGTAGTCGAAAAAAACGCCACCTTTGGCGGCACCTGCCTTAACGTCGGCTGCATTCCTTCGAAGGCGATGCTGCACGCCTCGGAGCTGTATGAGGAGGCCGGGCACGATTTCGCGCAGATGGGGATCAAAGTGGGCAAGCCGAGCGTCGATCTTGGCGCATTGCTCAAATACAAGCAGCAGAACGTCGACAGCAACGTCAAGGGCGTCGACTTCCTGTTCAAGAAAAACAAGATCGAAGCGTTTCACGGCGCTGGACGCATCGTCGGCCCGGGCAAGGTGGAAGTGACAGGCGACGACGGCAAGACCCGGACGTTGGAAACCAAGAATATCGTCATCGCGACCGGTTCCGACGTGGCCCGCCTCAATGGCATCGACATCGACGAAAAACGCGTTGTGTCTTCGACCGGTGCGCTCGACCTTGCGAAGGTGCCCGAGAAGCTTCTCGTCGTTGGCGCTGGCATTATCGGTCTGGAGCTGGGCTCCGTCTGGCGACGGCTTGGCGCGCAGGTGACGATTGTTGAGTTCCTCGATCACATCCTGCCGGGCATCGATGGCGAGGTGGCGCGACAATTTCACCGCTTGCTGCAGAAGCAGGGCGTAGCGTTCAAGCTCTCCTCGAAAGTCACGGCGATCGACACAGCCGGCAAAACACTGAAGGTCAAAGTCGAGCCTGCGGCCGGCGGTGGGGCAGCCGAGACGATGGAGACCGACGTGGTGCTCGTGGCAATCGGCCGCGTGCCATTCACTGAAGGACTTGGCCTCGAAGCCGTCGGTGTGAAGAAGGATAATCGCGGCCGCATTGTCGTCGATGGGCATCTTCGCACTGGTGCCGCCGGCATTTACGCCATCGGCGACGCCATCGCCGGCCCGATGCTTGCTCATAAAGCCGAAGAAGAAGGTGTTGCCGCGGCCGAGATCATCGCCGGTCAGGCCGGGCATGTGAACTACGATGTGATTCCGAACGTCGTCTACACCAACCCGGAAATTGCCACGGTTGGCAAGACCGAGGAGGAACTGAAAGCGGCCAACGTCGCCTATCAGGTCGGCAAATTTCCGTTCAGCGCCAACGCCCGCGCTCGCGCCAATCTCGCGACCGACGGCTTTGTCAAAATCCTCGCCGATGCCAAAACCGATCGCGTGCTCGGCGTGCACATCCTCGGGCCCGACGCCGAAACCATGATCGCAGAAGCTGCGATTGCGATGGAGTTCGGCGCTTCCTCGGAAGACATCGCCCGCACCTGTCACGCCCATCCGACCCTGAGCGAGGCGATGAAGGAGGCGGCGCTCGCGGTCGCCAAGCGCGCCATCAATTTCTGATTCCTGAAGTTTGTGGTTACTCTTGCGGCGATGATCACACGCAAGCATTGGCCCGTCATCGTCGTTGGCGCGGGCCCGACGGGACTGACGCTCGCCTGTCTTCTGGCCCGCTACGGCATCGACGTTCTCGTCATCGAGCGCAATGCGCAGACCGTGCAGGAACCGCGTGCGGTTTCGATCGACGATGAATCGCTGCGCACCATGCAAGCCGCCGGCATCATCAACGCCTTGGTGCCGCAAATCGTTCTTGGTTACGGCTCGGAATATTTCTCGCCGGGCGGCCGGCGCTTTCTCAAGGTCAAACCGAAGACGCTCGAATATGGGTATCCGCGCCGCAACGCGTTTCGCCAGCCGGTGCTGGAGCGGCTGTTGCGCGAACATCTCGATGACCTGCACAACGCGACCATCGTGTTCGAGACGGAGCTGATCGAATTCTCGCAGTCAGCAGAATCCGTAACAGCGCGGGTTCGCGACGGCGGCGAGACGATCGATCTGTCCTGCAATTACCTCGTCGGCTGCGACGGCAGCCGCAGTTTTGTTCGCCAAAAACTCGGCATCGAAATGCACGGCTCGACGTTCAGGGAACGGTGGCTCATTGTCGATCTCGAACAGACCACCGATCCAACTCGTGACACCAAGGTTTATTGTAATCCGGCGCGGCCCTGTCTCTCGCTGCCTGGTCCGAACGGCACGCGGCGTTTCGAGCTGATGCTCCACGACGGCGAGGAGGATGCCGACGTGTTGGCGGAGGACAACGTTTCCGCGTTGCTGCGGATGTACGGTACCGACGATAAGGCGGTGCTGCGCCGCAAGGTGGTCTACACTTTTCATGCGCGCATGGCCGACCGCTGGCGCACGGATCGGGTGTTTCTGGCCGGCGATGCGGCGCATCTCATGCCGCCGTTTGCAGGTCAGGGCATGAACAGCGGCGTGCGCGATGCGCATAATCTCGCCTGGAAGCTTGCCGCAGTCGTAGCGGGGGAGCTTGGCGACCGGCTGCTCGACACTTACGAAATCGAGCGGCGCGACCACGCGGCGGAGATGATTCAGCTCGCGATTCGCATGGGCTACGTGATGATGCCGCGCGGCCGCCTCCAGGGCCTTGCGGTACGCACATTCTTCCGGGCGCTGGCGCTGTTTCCCGCCGCTCGTTCCTACTTCGCCGAGATGAAGTACAAGCCGAAACCGAAATTCCATCGCGGTTTTTTGCTGGCTCCCAAATCCGTTTCTGCGTCCAAACGATCTTTGGTCGGCAAGCTGTTTCCGCAAGCGCTGGTCATGACCGTTACAGGCTTTGCGCTGCTCGATGACGTTCTCGGCGACGGCTTTGCGCTTCTCGCGCCGCCAGGAACAACGCCGCAAACGTTCGAAAGCGTCTGCCTCGAAAAAACGAACCGGCTTTCGATCCGCCGGGTCGCGGTGCTGGACAAGGAAGATGCGTCCGCAGTCGTTCCGCCGATCGTCGCTGCGCGCGATCTGCGCGGCGATCTCGCCGCGCTGCTCACCGGCTGCCCGGAGGGCCTCTATCTGTTGCGGCCCGATCGGTACGTTGCCGCGTTTTTTCCGATCCGAAGCCTTCTTTCTGCCGATGACGCGATTGACAAGCTTGTCGGCGAAACCTGGACTGAAGAGACTTTGTCCGCCGCGCCGTCGCTTCCGCTGCGCAAAACGGCGACGGAGCTTGCTCGGAGTTGAGGCCGGCCGCGTTATTCAACCACGATCTTGACTTCACTGCCGGACTTCAGCCGCTCGCCCGGTTCGAGGCCATTGAGCACGCGGAAGCGCTCGACCTGGCGATCGGCGACGGCCATCCGGGTGGCGAGCTTGTCGACCGTGTCGTTGGGACCAACCGTCACCACCTGAAGCCGCAGCGGCTTTGCATCTTCGATTTCCGCGAGAACTCATGCGCCGAAACGTTCCGACCGACTCGCGGAACACGCGGTCGGTCTCGGGTGTGCGATGCTTGGAAGCGAAAATGAAGCGATAGACGTCGCTGCCGAATCGAACCGCGTACAGGCGGAAGTCCCACTGATCGCCTTTGGCGGCAGCCGTCGCGCCGGCGAAGCCATTGATGTTGATGTCCTCGACCGTGGCAGGATCGATATTCTCGATCCAGCCCGAGGTGAGATATCCGGCGAGCGTCTGCTCCGAGGGCACCCGCACGACGTCGAGCCGCAGCGCCTGGCCGCCGCCATGCTTCACGCCGAGCACGGCTTCGGCGGTGTTTTCCAACGTGAAGCCATCAGGCGCGGTGAAGGTGAAGCCAAGCCGTGGGTGCAGAAAGCGGCGGCCGCGGACGAAGCCTTCGCTTGGATCCTCGCCGAACACGATGCCGTCGATGCTGCCGAGATAGGCCTGCTTGTCCAGTCCGACGGTGGGGGACGGTATGGTGTACTGCCGCGCGTTGGCGCGCGCGTTGGTGATCCGCTCCGGCGTCGCCGGATGCGAAGACAGGAAGTCCGGCGCACGCGGGTCGATGTCGCCGCTCTGCTGCGGCTTGAGCTCAGAATTGTGCTCCATCGAGGTGAGAAAGCGCACCGCGCCGTATGGATCGTAGCCGGCGCGCGAAGCCATGCCGATACCGATCGCGTCGGCCTCGAATTCCTGCGACCGCGAGAAGCTTGCCAGCGCGAGTTTCGACTTGGCCAGCGCCAGCGCGCCTCGTTCCGGATCGGTGATGACGTCGGTGACGACGCGGCCGACGAGCGCCGCCTGCTTGGCCTGCTCCTCACGGATAGCGGCGTGCCGCGCGACCACGTGTCCCATCTCGTGGGCGAGCACGGATGCGAGTTCGGATTCGTCGTTGGCGAGCGCAACCAGGCCACGCGTCGCGTAGAGTTGTCCGGTCGGCAACGCAAAGGCGTTGATCGACTGCGAATTGAGCATGGTCACTTTGTAGTGCAGATCGGGCCGCTCCGACGCCGCGACCAGGCGCTCGACGGTCTGCTCAAGCATGCTCTGCAATCGCGGATCGTTGTAGACGCCGCCATAAGCGGCGAGGATGCGCTGATGCTCGCGCAGCACCGCGGGCGTCATGTCGCTGGTTTCGGCGGGCTTGGCCGCCGGCGGCAGCGACGCTTGCGGCTCGATCGCGGGAGGCGACGCGGTACAGGCGGCGAGTGCAAGCGCGGCGAGGACAAGCGCAAGCACGGCAATGCCGGCTTGGGGTAGCCGGAGCCGGCCCAATCTTTCGAACCGCCAATTGGTCACAGCGCTGTCCATCACCTCGCGTGCAAACCTTTCGCACCCTACTCGCGGTCGGTAAGCTCGATCTGCTCCGGCCGCGCCGCTTCGATCCACGGGCCGCCGCGCTCCTCAATCCATCCGCGCACGCGGATACGGCGTCCGGAAAGCTTCTTCGGTTCAAGTCCCGCCGCCGTAAAACTACGCTCATTTCTCTTCAGGATCGTAACGGTGAAGTCCGTGCTCCACCGCCGCCCGAAGTTCACGTAAATGGTGGCCCCGCTTTCGCGGACCGAAACCACCTTACCCTCAACCAGCGCAAAACGGCCTCGGCTGGCCAGCACCGCGGCGGGGTTCTCGGCGTCAAGGGAGTCATAATACGAACCGGCCCACAGGCCAAGCTTGCCGTGGCGTGCCGTGTTCTCCCGGCTCAAGAGTTCCAGGGCACAGGCGCGGCTGCCAACGCGCGGCGCCACGCGAACAAATCCGGCGGCGAGCAGCTCCCCCTGGATTAACCGCTCACTGCCGTCGCCCGTGACAAAAGCGTAGGCGACGATCCGGCCGTAGCGATCGGTCTTCTGCGGTTCGGCCTGCTTGAGCACGATTTCCGCGCCGGCGAGCAATGCGGCAAGGCCATCTCTTGCCGCCGCGCTGCCGGGCGCCACGCCGGAGTCTTGCGACGGCGGCGGCGCCTCGATCGCGGCCAACTGCACCTCGCGGCCGTCATCAAAAACAAAGTTGCGGCCGTCGACGACCCGGCCGGCGGTGCCACGCGCGATGATCTCGCCCGAGCACGCGCTCGCCGGCTGCTGCCGGTCCTCCGCAACCGCGCCAGAACCTCCGCCGAAAGCAACAGCGGCCGCGAAAGCTGCCACGATAACCCCGTCCCGCCACACACCCATCGGTTGCCAAGCGAAGGGCCGGAATGCGGCGGCACTGGGGCGGTTCCCAACTTCGTAAAACGCATTGTGGGAGCGCGACTTAGCGGCTCCGACCGAGGCGATGCGGTTGGCCACCGCGCTAAAGATCACCGCACTATAGCAGAGCGGTCGGCAGAAACGCCCGCACCATTCGTTCTGCGGGTCCGGCGTCGGCCGCCGTTGCCACGAGGATCTGCTGGCGCGCTTGCCACTGGATCTCCCGTGGTATCTCGCGCTCGCGGCGCCTAAGGCAGGCCCCCGCGTCGCCGCTGCAGCTTCGCGCTCTGCGGCACCGCCGCAGCGGGCACATCCGCCAAAACTTGAAAGCATTGCAATAGTGAAGCAGCAGCGCCGCCTTCTCGGCCCTGAGACGCGCCGAAAATTCCGCGGCGTCCGATGCCTCGGGCGTTTGTTTGCTCATGTCCCTATTTTCCCCTCCCCGCTTGTTTCACTAGGGCGGTGGACAAACAAAATCATTCTCGCGACGCGATCCGCGCCCGAGTTTTGCATCGTCATTGCGAGGAGCAAAGCGACGAAGCAATCCAGCGGGGCAATGCGTGCTCGCTTCGTTGACCTGAGTAACAAAACCGCAGCACTGGATTGCTTCGCTTCGCTCGCAATGACGACCAAGGAAAAAAGGAAGCGGAACGCCGACAGACGTGTTCAGCCAACCTCCGCGCCTATCGCAGACAAGTTTACGCAGTCTGCGCAAACCATCTGCCAGCGCGGCGCGCGCTGAAGCGCAGCGCGCTCGCCTATCGGCGTTCCACTACGGCTCTTACCGTCAGGGCTTTCGGCCCTTGGGCGCAACTCCAGGCCAGGCTTCCTGGGACGCGGCAGGACGTTCGATCCGGTACGGTCGCTCCAACCGGAGAGCAAAGATCTTGCGCTCTTACACGGGCGTTACCCGCGCCCGCCTGTCCCAGTCCAGGGAATGCACCTCCCGGACCGGTCGTAGTGCCGGCCAGATGATGCCCGAAGCTGCCCGGAAGCGGAGTGTATCGTTCCGCCCGCGGGCACCGCACTCGCTCCACCTTCAGGAGTACCCTCGGCCGAAGGCGTCCTTTACTGAGCGAGATTCTTTAAGCTTGTACCTGAAATGGCGACAAATGTCAATGAAAAAATGACGGCGCTCCGAGCCTGGACGAAGGGTGTGGGGCCGGAAACTTCGGGTACTTTGTTTTAGTCAACCCCGGCACGCTTGCCATTTCTGCTCATTGAGGCGAGGCAAGTCGACCGGCCATGCCCCCTCGCTCCGTCTCGTTTCGCGCGCACACAAAGGGAGCTCTTTCGGTCGGGGGTATCACCTGAGTTTTGCGCGAACTTGGTCAGCCCCATATTTCTCGAGTAAGTACCTTGTTTTCGAAAAAGAGATTTTTGATGATCTTCTCTCCTTAGCAAAAAGCCCAGCTTACTTGAAAGAAATGCGATTAAATGCTCTGTCGTTTAAAATAGGCCGTAAAGACTACCTTGTTCTTAGCCGAACTCACAACGTCCATAGCGAGGAAATACGGAGATTTGCCGATTATTGTAAGCGCACGCTGCAGAATGAGCGACGGGCTATGGTGGGCGACCCAATCATACTTTGGGAGCAGTATTCCAATGAATACCATCAAATCACCCTCGCATCCGAGGTTTGGCGCCGGTCGTTTGATGTGGGTATTCTCCCCTACGGCGCGAAAGAACGTGCACGTATTGTCCACGTCGACTCCTAAACCCCAAATATCGGGCAACGACGAAAGACATGGCACGCGCCGCCCGCGGAGCTTTTGCGTTACCCCGTCATTTTGCTACAATGTCGTCAGTCCAGAGTTATCGGCACAGAGCCGGACCAAGAAGCCTAGCTCACCTGGATCCTACCGACTTTTATCGAACTGATTGTTCGTCAACTCAAACAACTTTGCGAGGCCGGGAGGATTCCCGGCCGCAGATGTGGAGGTTCAATCATGTCGCGCCCCCGAGCGATCGTGATCGTCGCAGTATTGTTCGCCGGCTTCGTCGCCCTGTTGGGCAACATCGCCCTCGCAGCGCAGGACAGGTACACGCTGAAACTGGGCAAGCTCTCGTTTGGCGATTTCAAAGGCTATGAGAACTGGAAGAATGTCGCGGTCAGTCAGACCGAAACTTTGTTGAAAGTGATCCTGGCCAATGACGTGATGATGGCTGCGTATCGGAAAGGGCTTCCCGCCGACGGCAAACTTTTTCCCGAGGGGTCCAAGATTGTGAAGATCGAGTGGACCTTCAAAAAGAACACGGTAGCGCCCTATTACGTGATGGTGCCGGACACCCTGAAAGCGGTTGCGACCATAGAAAAAGATTCCAGAGATTCCCGGACACGCACGGATGGGCATACGGCAATTTCAGCTATAACGCCGCGTCCGACACCTTCACCGCTGACGGGACCGACGCCAAATGCGGCTACGCTTGCCACACGGTCGTAGCGGCACACGATTACATCTACACGGCCTATCCCAAACACTGAATGGCGTTTGGTCCGTCATCCTGAGGCGCGAGCCAACGGGTCCGGCCCGAAGTGGCCGGCCCGATGACAGGCTCCACGAGCCTCGAAGGATGCGGCCGAGGTGGCGACGCTGTCTGGGCCGTCGCCGCCCTTCGAGGCACACCGACTTTGTTCGGCGTGCATCTCAGGGTAACGGGAGACTGGGTGAGTCCGCCGGTTACCCGGCCTTGCGCTGGCGGCCGCTCGAGCGCGCCGGTTTGCGATGCTCGTCGCGCCCGGCTTCGCGGGCGGCTTTTTTGCCGGCGATCGGCAGCAGCATTTCTTTTTGGCCCTCGACCTTCTTGCGGCCCTTTTTCGCGGTCGTCGCGCGAGGCGCTGCTGCGGCGCGCGGCGCCCGGCCGCTTTCGGCTTGCACCGAGCGGCGCAGCGCATCCATCAGATTGATGACCTTGCCGGTCGGCTCGTGCTTCGGCACTTCGATCTTCAGGCCCTTGGCCTTCTTTTCGATCAGATCCTTCAGTGCGTGCTCGTAATGGTCTTCGAATTCCTGCGGCTTGAAATGGCCGCGCTTGGTCTCGACGATGTGCCGCGCCAAATCCATCATGTCCTTGGTCAGCTTCACGTTCGCGATGTCGTCGAAATACTCGCCGGAATCGCGCACCTCATAGGGATAGCGCAACAGCGTGCCCATCAGGCCCTTGCCGCGCGGCGCGATGGCGATGACATGCTCACGGCTGGTCAGCACCACCCGGCCGATCGCGACCATCTTCATCTGTTCGATGGCGTCGCGGATGACGACGAAGGCATCCTGGCCGACATTGCCGTCGGGCGCGATGTAGTACGGCCGGATGTTGTAGAGCTCGTCGATCTCGTCCTTCGGCACAAACTCGTCGATGTCGATGGTCTTGGTGCTGTCAAGCGTGACCGCCTCAAGCTCTTCGTCGGTAATCTCGATGTATTCGCCCTTGGCGACCTCGTAGCCTTTGACGATCTGGTCCGAGGCGACTTCTTCGCCCGTTTCGGCATCAACCTTGCGGTAGCGGATGCGGTGACCTGTTTCCTTGTTGATCTGATTGAAGCTGATCTTTTCGCGCTCGGAGGTCGCCGGAAAGATCGCGATCGGACAGGAAACCAGCGAAAGCCTCAAATAACCTTTCCAATAAGCGCGCGGTGCCACGGTTAACTCCTGCTGACCAGCATACTGACAACACGATGAATGATACCGCGTTCCGGGCCTAAAACCGACTTGCAGCGGCGGTCGTGTTTATGGTTTGTTCTGCGGGGCCGTTTTACGGTAAAGTATTTGCACACATCCGATTCGCCGCCCCGGGAACCGCTAAATGCCAGCCCTTGCCCGAAAGTTCGCATCTCAGCTGGAGCCCGAGGCTTCGCGCAAGCCTGAGCGCGGGCCGGAGCGCAAGCCGCCGTCAAAGCCCCGGCGCAAGACCTTCCTTGCGGCGATGCTGGTGACGCGGCTTGAGGAATGGTTCGTCGAAGCCGAGAGCGCCGAGGAGGCGCGGACATTGTTCGCCGCCGGCGAGGGCCACCGCTCGGCGTCCGGCGCGTGCGTCCATGTCGAACTGGAGCGGCTGCACGAAGGCGCGGAGTAGGACGCTTTCGGAAAAGAACGCGTGCGGCGGCGGCCTTCTCCCCTTGCGGGAACACCGCTCCATCACGAGCGAGAAACGATTTTACTGCCCCTTGCAAATCGATGGTGGTCCTTGCGGCGGTTTCGGATGGTCCTTGTTGTATTGGGCGAGGACGGGCTCAAGGGTTTCCTTTGGCCAAAATTTCGGAGAGCCAATTTCTTTTAAACAGGAAGCGTTCCAATATAGTCCGTCGGGCGACAACGACCGGCCGGCCTTCACCGCTTGCGCAACAGCGTCGATGTCGGCTGCTTGTGGGTAGATGTACAGCGTCGTCGGATTGTCCTTCATGATGGCGACGATCTGCCCGGCGTCCGACGGCGACCAACTGGTGCAGCCGTCGCTGCGGCCATCGGCGTACACTTCCAGCTCCCCGAATGGAACGTAGCCGTTTTGATCCGCGTAGACGCTATGCGGATCTTTTCGAAGACAAACGTGCCGCAACAATGCGGCTGCGTGTCCGCCGATCTCGCGCTGTTTGGAATTTGCGGTCTCGCCTTCGCCATCAAACTGAACGAACGAGCGCACTAAAACGGCGTCATGGTTCGCCGAGGTGCGGTAGTAGCCTTTGAAAGACGTTTTCGTCTCACCGGTTACATAGGCCCCGCCGGCCATCAGGAACGAGTCCAGCGCATTACCAAAGTTCTTCGCGCACCGCTTTCCATTGGCGAAGTTGGCGATGCCTTTCAGATCGCGGCCGCCGCCGTGACCCGCCGAAATCGCATGAAAAAACCGATCGGATTTGCAGATAACGTAAAACCGGGTTCCCACTCTGCCATCGCCTAAATCGTGGGGACGCGTGGCGTCCATTGCAAAGTAGCAGCGATTTTTAACCACGCCTGCGCGCATTTTCTGGAAATAGAGTGCGCGCGCCCTCTGCAACACCATCCGCGCGATTTGCCCTTGGTCTTCGCCGACATGGGCCTGCAGCCAAGATGGAATGTCAGGAGGTTGCTCGACGGCAAAAGAGCGGGACGACGCCGCCAGGACGATGACGATCATCAAGCGCCCGACGATCTTGATAATCTTTGGAATGGCAGAGGTTGACCGCACTGAAGCAATTCTCCCGTTGCGTTCGGAAGACCCCGGACGCCGCTGTAGGTAATCGATTTCAGATCGCCACGCGCTCAACTCCCGAGGTCGATAATCGCGCCGCGCAGGGGCCACGGGGTCTGGAAAAACACTACCACGATCGAGCTTCGGCATCGCGGGGCATACCCGGGGCTCATCCGCACACGAAAAGCGCGCATGTACAGCAGCGCAGTCGCGGCGTTATCTTCTTCATTGAGGTGCCGGATTGGTACCGGCCCGCTGGAGGAATACCGATGTCAACAAGTAGCGGCCCGACAATCAGCGACATTTCCATCATTAATTGGAACACCGCCGAAGCCAAACCGGTCGCGTCCGGGCTGGAACGGACGCTTTGCAGCGAAGGTCTGTGCGGTTCGAAGACGCTGAACGTCTATCAGCGGACGGTGCTGTCAGGTCGCCACTTGGACGTGAACGCGCGCGACGACTACCACCTTGTCTACGTCATCGAGGCGGCGAAAGCGGGCACCATCAGCTTCAATGGAACGTCGCATGCAGCGGAGGAGGGCGCCGGCGTGCTGCTCGCGCCAGGCGAAGCGGCGCGATTTGAGGCGTCCGGCGCGGCGCTTGAGCTGCTTCACATGGTAACGCCGAAGCCTCCCGCCGCCGTGGAAAGTGGATTGCTGGGCGGGCCGGGATATTTCTTCAATCGCAAGACGCTGCGTCCACTCAGTGATGCGAGCGGCGGCCGTGTGCGCCGCTTTTGCGCCGAGTCCACGGTCAGACTTCTCGATGGCGCGCGGCTCACACCGACCAATGCAATCCAGGCGGGCGAGATGCACTATCACGAAGGCGGATCGTCGCCCTATCATCGGCACGTTGGCACTGCCGCCAACCCCGGCGGCGCATCCCACTGCTACATCACCTTTAAGGGCCGTGGCGTGGTCGAAGTCGGCGACACGACGCAGGAACTCGAGCCCGGCACGTTGGTCTACTTCCCTCCGGGCATACCGCACCGTCTTCGTGCCCATGGCGGTCCTCTCGACTATTTCGAACTTCAGGCCTGGCGGAGTTTCAAGACCGACGTGCTGAGCGAGGAGCCGCTGGGGTTGAAGTGGTACTACGACCCCGTGACACCGGGCGCCGCGCGGGTGGAGTGGGATCAGAGCTGACGAAATGGTTTTCCGAAAATTTCCTGCCAATCGCTGAGACTTTGCCGAGGACGTGCCTCTTCCCACCCACGGCGAGAAGGTCGTTACGCTGTCTTTTGCTCGTTCAAGCCTAATTCCTTCATCATCGCTTCGCGCATGATGAACTTCTGCACCTTCCCGGTCACCGTCATCGGAAAAGCTTCGACGAACTTGATGTAGCGCGGAATCTTGTAGTGCGCGATCTGGCCCTTGCAGAAGCTTTGGACCTCTTCGGCGTTCGCGCTCACGCCGGGCTTGAGCTGCACCCAGGCACATAGCTCTTCGCCGTATTTCTGATCCGGCACGCCCACGACCTGGACGGCCGCGATCTTGGGGTGGCGGAACAAATACTCCTCGATTTCGCGCGGATAAACATTCTCGCCGCCGCGGATCACCATGTCCTTGATGCGCCCGACGATGTTGCAGTAGCCGTCCTCGTCAAGCGTGGCGAGGTCGCCGGTATGCATCCAGCGTGCGCGATCGATGGCTTCCGCGGTTCGCTCCTCATCGTCCCAATAGCCGAGCATCACCGAATAGCCGCGCGTGCACAATTCGCCGGCCGTGCCCGGCGGCACGATGCGGCCATCGCCGTCGACGATCTTGATCTCGACATGCGGATGTATGCGGCCGACGGTGCCGACGCGGCGCTCGAGCGGATCGTCGTACGAGGTCTGCGTGCTGACGGGGCTCGTTTCAGTCATGCCGTAGGCGATGGTGACTTCGCTCATGTGCATTTCGCTGACGCAGCGTTTCATCACTTCGATCGGGCAGGGCGAACCGGCCATGATGCCGGTGCGCAACGACGACAGATCGAAGCGCTGGAAGTCGGGATGATCCAGCTCGGCAATGAACATCGTGGGCACGCCGTAGAGCGCGGTGCAGCGCTCGGCCTCGACGGCTTGCAAGCTCGCCAGCGGATCAAAACCTTCCGACGGATAAACCATGGCGGCGCCGTGGGTCACGCAGGCGAGGTTGCCGAGCACCATGCCGAAGCAGTGATAAAGCGGCACCGGAATGCAGACCCGGTCGCGATCCGTCAGCCGCTGCGCCTCGCCGATGAAGTAGCCGTTGTTGAGGATGTTGTGGTGGGTGAGCGTCGCGCCCTTCGGCGTGCCGGTGGTGCCGCTGGTGAACTGAATGTTGATGGGATCGTCGAATTGCAGCTTTCCGGCAAGCTCGGCGAGCTGCGCGCGATGGCGGTCGCCGCCCATGCCGAGCACGTCGGCAAAGCGCAGAAAGCCGCGCTTCTCGTCGTCGCCGATGCGAATGAGCGTCGTCAGTGCCGGCAGGCGCTTTGACTGTAACTGGCCGGGCGTGCTGCGGTCGATCTCCGGCGCAAGTTCGCGCAGCATGCCGACATAATCGCTGGTCTTGAACGAGTTGGCGGTGATCAGTGCCTTGCAGCCGACCTTGTTGAGCGCGTAGTCGAGCTCGGTCAGCCGGTACGCCGGATTGATGTTGACGAGGATGAGGCCGGCTTTGGCGGTGGCAAATTGGGCGATCACCCACTCGGAATTATTCGGCGACCAGATGCCGACGCGGTCGCCCGGCACGAGTCCGAGTGCAAGCAAGCCCGCAGCAAACGCGTCGACTTTTGTCTTCAGCTCGCCGTAAGTCCAGCGCACGTTCTGGTGCCGCACGATGAGCGCATCGCGCTCGCCCCATCGCGCTGCCGCCTTGTCGAAATGCCCCCCGATGGTATCGCCGATCAGAGGGGTTTCGGAAACGCCATGAACGTAACTTTGAGTGAGTTTGGCCATGATGTTTCCTCCAGGACGCTCGCTCCCGTGCCGCCGTGTTTGGTTCAAGAATTACATCGGCAGCTTCGCTTATATCTAGCGATCGCCGGCCGCGTCTGCACGCGCCATCAAACCATGCGTCAAGTGGCCGCCATGCCCGCATGGGCCTTGGGCAACAAGCGCGCGAGCCGCAGCGCCCAGGTGTGCTGCCCGCGTTCTTCGGCGATCAAATCCTGGCGGATTTCGATCAAAGCGTGCGGCAGCCCCATGCGTTCACCGTGCACCGGAATGGTGTAGTCCGTTGAGTCGCTCACGACGTAGGGCTCGTTGTTGCCGACGGCGAGGCCGGTTTCGGCCTTGAGCATCGCCAAGAGGTGCCGTGGCAACCGCGGGTCGCGGTTATACAAAACGGAGACGTGCCATGGTCGCGGGACGCCCTTGAAGATCGGCGTAAAACTGTGCAGTGAAATCAGCACCGCCGGCATGCGCACGCGCCAGCGCCGTTTGATCTCGGTGTCGATGCGCTCGTGATAAGGCGAAAAAATTTCCTTGACGCGCAGCGCCTTGTCTTCATCGCTCAATGCGGAATTGCCAGGTATGCGCGTGAGCTCGCTGACTTCCGGCGTCGACGAGGGCATGCCGGGCGGCCGATTGCAGTCGATGACCAGGCGCGAATAATTTTGCTGAATCAACACGGCGCCGAGCGCGTCCGCCAGGATGCGGCCGACACCGGCGATACCGATGTCCCAGGCGATATGCCGCCGCAGCTCCTGCGGCGCGACGCCGAGCCGGCCGAGCGCGCGCGGAATAACGTTACCGGCGTGATCGGCGACCAGAAGGAACGGCGAGCCGCCATTGGGGTTGTAGACCGTAACGGGCGATGGTTCGCCGGCTGCCAGCAGATGTCGCGCCGGCTCCTTCATCGGAGCTCACATTCGCAAAGCAAATAAGGGTGATGCATCGGGAAATTCTTGGAGCGCTTTTGGCCCGAGAAATGCATGTAATATGCACGCTATTGTAGAACAGCGCTGTCGATTCACAAGACGTAGAATTCGGAAATGCCCGTACTCAATCGCAAAATCACCGCCGGTCGCTGCCGTCGAGTCCGTCAATGAAGATTCGCGCCGGCTATGAAATCGCCTACGAGTGTCAGCAGCCGACGCCCATGATCCTGACGCTGAGCGTCCATCCGTCGCGTATTCCCGACTTGCTGACCCAGGATCGCATGCAGCTCGATCCTTTCATTCCCGCCAACTGGTATCGCGACGGTTTCGGCAACACCTGCCACGTGATCCACGCACCCAAGGGCCGGCTCACGCTGTCCACCGATTTTCTGATCAATGACAGTGGAGCACCGGATGACGTGGCGTCGGGCGCCGAGCAGCATGCCCTGGAGTACCTCCCGGTCGATACGCTGGTCTATCTGCTCGGCAGCCGCTATTGCGAAACCGATCGCTTCATCCAGATCGCGTGGGCCGAGTTCGGCAATGTCCCGAAGGGCTGGCCGCTGGTGCAGGCGATCTGCAATTACGTCCACGACCGCATCACGTTCGGCTACGAGCACGCCAGCCCGACCAAAACCGCGTGGGACGCGCATGCGCAGCGCCGCGGCGTCTGCCGCGACTTCGCCCATCTCGCCATCACGCTGTGCCGCTGCATGAACGTGCCGGCACGCTATTGCACCGGCTATCTCGGCGACATTGGCGTGCCGCCCGACCCTTCGCCGATGGATTTCTCCGCCTGGTTCGAAGTCTATCTCGGCGGCCGCTGGTACACCTTCGACGCCCGCCACAACACTCCGCGCATCGGCCGCATCCTGATGGCGCGCGGCCGCGACGCCACCGATGTGGCGATGACCACCTCGTTCGGCCCGAATACGCTCGCCGGCTTCAAGGTTCACACCGACGAGGTGCGGGAGGAAGCCGTTGCTGCGCGGTAGCGGGTATCGAAGCCTGGCTGGGCGTTTGCCTGGTATTTCGAAGGTTATTTCTGGTCCAGGTGCCAGGCCCCGTCCCAGTCTTCCGCCAGGTTCGATGCCTGCAACGCATCCAGGCGTTTCAGTAGCGTCAACGACGGTCCGTCATTCGGAACGACTGCAAGCGCCGCAACAAAGCCGCGGCGCGCAGCTTCCCATTGCCTGGCCCGATATGCCGCTAGCGCTTCGGTAAATCGTGCACAGAGCTCCGCTTGTGTAGTCGTCAGCTCGCCCTTGCGGGCCATGACCTCAAACACTGCCTGCGGTTCTTTTTGACCGAGTACGACGACACGGTCGATCTCGCGTACCTCAACGTCTGAGGCGGCAGCTTTGGCGGTCGCCTCAGAGGCCAGAACCCGTGTCGCATAGACCTTGTTGGCTCCTTCCAGTCGCGAGGCAAGATTTACCGAGTCGCCCATGATCGTGTAACTCATCATCAGCTCCGAGCCGATGGTTCCGACCAGCGCCTCGCCGGTAGCTATGCCGATACGGATGTCCAACGGAGGCAGGTTGCGAACGCCCAGGATTTCCGGCAGCTCGGCGCATAGCGGAGCAACCCGCTCGACCATATCGAGCGCGGCAAGGCAAGCGAGCCGCGCCTGGTCCGCATCATCATTAAAGGGCGGTCCCCAGTAGGCCATGATGGCGTCGCCGATATACTTGTCGATCACACCATGCTGGGTCCTGATCGGTCCCGACATCGTCGACAAATAGCGGTTCATGATTTTCACCAGACCCTGCGGAGTCATCCCCTCGCTGATGCTGGTGAAGCCCACAAGATCGCAGAACAACGTCGTCATTATACGCCGCTGCCCGGAGGTCGCGAGCGCGGGACGGTCGATTAGCCCCTCGACGACCTGCGGATCGATGTATTTTCCGAATGTTTCGCGAATGCGCTCTTTGAGACGCAACTGCTCAACCATGCGATTGAAGGCGCCGGTCAGAACTCCGATCTCATCCTTCGAGGTGACCTGAAGCATTTGGTCGAGATGGCCTGCCTCTATCGCGCGCGTGCCTTCCAGCAGCCGCCGCACTGGCCGCATCATTCCGGCACTGACTAGCAGTGAAACCGCCAAGCCCAAGATTGTCGCGAGCGCCGTCAGGGCCGCAGCGCCGATCATCAGCTCGCGTTGCTTACGCAGCGTTGTCGCGGTGCTGGCTTGAACAAGAGTGAGCATTTCGGATCGAATGGCGTTCATCTTCCGGGTAAGTTCGTCGCGCAATCCCTCAACGCGCTCGAGCTCGGCAGCGATCTCCTCTGAGTTACCGGTGTCGAGTATAGGCAGCAGGCGCTTGGTTTCGTTGGCGAGATAACGGCGATCGTCGGTAAGTATCGTGTCAAGGAGAGTCTTGATGTGCGTGAGCGCAATCGTATCCGAAAATTCGGTTTTCTCGATCATGGTCTGAATCAGCGCCCCGGCCGCAAGCTCCTCCCGATCGATATCGGCGAGCTTTGCTTCTGCCACGGCTATGCTTTCGGCATAGTGAATGTAATCGGGCGGCGTCGCGGTCTTGGCGATGATCATCTTTCGGATTGCGATCGCCCTGCCCAGCGAATCGATCGTTGCGTCCGCTAAGTCGTGGTAAGCCGGAAAATAATCTGCTGAAAGTTGTTCGAGACGATTGCTGACCCGCATCGCGGCTACGAACGACAGGGCTGCCGTGCCGACCATGAGCACGATCAACCCGACAGCGATGCCAAGGATTTTTGTTCGGATCGATGATCGAAGCATTGCGGCTTGCCGGTTTGTCGTTTGGGTCCCCTGTTTTTCGCTATGTGAAGTTCTCAAATTTCCAAAATGTTGATCTCATCTGCTCGGCCTTGATTTTTGATCAAAATTCCGAGATGTCAACGTGGTGCAAGGCGGCTTGGCGCTGGGAAACCGAACCGGAGCGCTCGCCAGGATTTCAAGCACTGCATGTAGAGCGAGATGGCGATACGGGGCCGGGTGGTCCGGCAGTGGCCAAGCTTTACGGCTACTGAAAAGGCCAACTGCATCGGTGAAGCGAGCGCCGGGGGATTTCAGAGTTACACCGATCTGTTCACGTGCCTGCGGATGGCCCGCGAAGCAAGGAAACTTTAGCAATAAAGCAACTTTCTCAATAAAGCAGTCTGGCGCAATAGTCGTGAACCTGATTTCAAAATCGCGATCAATGGCCAGGTAACGTTTCGCTGTTACGGTTGCTGCCGATATCCGGTCCGGATAAACCTCTAGAGGCAATATTCATGCGTGCCTTTGTGAAGGTCACGGTTACAGCCGCCGCGATCGGTCTGTGTGCGATCGGTCTAGGTGCGGCCCAAGCGCAAGCGGCGCCGGCCAGAACGGCGGCGCAACAGAACTTCACCCCGCTCACGCAATTGGCGCAGGGCGTCTACCGTTATACCGGCGACGGCTATCTTCCCGCCTGTTCACCCGGCCTGTTCTATGCCTGCCACTACGAGCCATACGGCGGCCGGTATTGCGGCTGTTGGCCCGGCGGCGATCATCCCGTCTGCCCAATCGGCTACCACTATGCCTGCCCGCCGGACGCCCGCGGTTACAGGCACTGCGACTGTTGGTAAATCGGTGGCCGGCCAGTCGGCATCATGCGGATGGGTCACCCGAGTCGGCTGGTAAACTGAGCGCACCGTGACCGGTGGTTTCCGACCGGACGCTCGACGCGATTCCGCAGCCTGCTATAAATCGCTCCGCTAGCCGAAATGGTCCCGTAGCTCAGCCGGATAGAGCAGCGGTTTCCTAAACCGAAGGTCGCAAGTTCGAGTTTTGCCGGGACCGCCATCAACAATCGTTAAGCCCAGACAGCCTTTTCGCGTCCTCATCGGCGCCGTCGGTTGCTCGTCCCCCTTGGCCGCTTCGCGCTTACTTCACCGAAAACGAATCGAGGAAGCGCTTGCCGAGCTGATTGTCGGGTGGACCGAGAAACATCACAGTGACGAAATAGCGGTCGGTGATGACGACGCGGACGTTGTAGAAGTCTTTGTCCTTGTCCTGCATGACGAAGGTCCGCGCCGGAAAGTCGCCGATGTCGTCGGCCGCGCTCGAAATGGTGGTGTTGCCTTCGGACATTGCCTTGACGACGTTGTCGAGAATGCCCGCCGCTTCCGGCCCGGGCGGCTTCCGCTTGCGCCTGGTATTTCACCATGAAAACGAGGTCGCTGCCGGCGACTGCCTTGTCGATGGCGACGAGCGCAGTGTCGACCTTGTGGCCATCTCTCTCTTCGCTCTTGATCAGCGGCTTGCCCGGCATCTCGATGCGAAAGCCGCCGCCCGGCGGCTGGAACGCCTGCCAGTCCGCGTTCTGCGCCGCTGCCGGTGACAGAGTGGCAAGCGCGATGGCGGCGGCAACAGCGAAAATCAGGTGCATGGAATTGTTCCAGTCTATTCCGATTGTTTTGCGGCGCCGCGTTCGCTAGGCGCCTTGGACCTCGAGCTGCACGTCGACGTTGCCGCGGGTGGCGTTGGAATAAGGGCAGATTTTCTCGTGCGCCTCCTTAGCGAGCGCCGCGAGTTCGGCTTGCGGCAAGCTTGGATCGACGACGTGAAGTTTCACCGCAAGTCCAAAGCCGCCACCGTCGCGCGGACCGATTGACACATCGGCCGTGATCACCGCCTTGGTCGCGTCTTTCTTCTGCTGCTTGGCGACGAAATCGAGCGCGCCGCCGAAGCAGGCGGCATAGCCGGCCGCGAACAGATGCTCGGGCGTGGTGGTGCCAGGCTTGCCCGGTCCACCCATGGCTTTCGGCACCGACAGGTCGGCGCGCACCGATCCGTCGCTCGCTTCGGTGTGGCCGTTGCGTCCGCCGGTTGCGGTCGCCGTAGCAGTGAACAGCGGTTTGATGGTGTCCATGACGTTACTCCGGGGGTTTTACCAACGGTGAAGGCCTATACCAAACTTCGCAATGCGTCATTCCGGAAGCGCGCGAAGCGCAGCTGTCCGGAATCCATAACCACCGACTGTGAATATGGATTCCGGGCTCGCGGGCAAAAGCCCGCGCCCCGGAATGACGATTTGGGATTTGCGCGGGCTGCTAACTAAAAATCGATCGTCGGGGTTAGGTGGCAATATCGGCGATGGATGGAGGCAAAGCGGGCGTCGCTGCACGGCCCCGCGGACCAGTAGTGTCTCACATTCATGCGGCACGCGGCGTAATCGCGGGTGTGCGGCACATAACCGTAGAGCCGGCAGGTGTCGGCCGTGGCAATTGGCGCAGCGCTCGCGCTGTCGGCCGCAATCATCGCGATTCCCGCCAGCAAAAATCGAAGCGCCCTTGGTGGCGCAATAGCCAGGAGCATTCTCATGCCAGTCTAGTCCGCCGCCCTGCACATTCCGAACAGTTCCCCCGCGTATTTGCAGGTTGCTCAACGTTATCGCACTTTTGTACTAAAGGTCGAGAACAAGGCGGCATATGCGGGGGAGAAATCATGGCGCTGACGCTCTATCACAACGATATGTCGGTCTGTGCGCAGAAGGTCCGGCTATGCCTTGCCGAGAAGGATCTGGCCTACGAGGCCAAGCATCTCAACCTGCGCGAGGGCGACCAGAAACGCCCCGAATACCTCGCGCTAAACCCGAACGGTTACGTGCCGACCCTGGTGCATGACGACTTTGTGGTCTGCGAGTTGACTGTCATCTGCGAATACCTTGACGACGCGTTTCCCGATCCGCCGCTCAAGCCGGCCGACGCCAAAGGCCGTGCGCGGATGCGCGGCTTCACCAAGTTTATCGATGCGGCAATCTTCCCGGCCACCGGAACGGTGTCGATGTCGATCGCGTTCCATCATCAATATAGACCGGAGATGTACGACACGATGGAAAAAGCCCGGCCAGGATGGCTCGCCAATCTGCGCCAGCTGCAGAAAGGCACCGAGAACCCGGCGTTCCCCGCCGCGATCAAACGTCTCGACAAGATGATCGCGGACATGGACCGGGCACTTGCGGAAGGCCCGTGGCTGGCGGGCGAAACCTACTCGCTCGCCGACATCGGCTACGCGCCTTACGTCACGCGGCTCGATCATCTCAAATTCCTCGGCGGAATGATCGCGCAGCGTCCGCGGGTTGCCGCGTGGTACGATCGGATGCGCGCGCGAAAGCCCTACCAGAGTGCGCTCGCCGACTGGTTCAATCCTAAATATCTGCCACTGATGGACGAGAAAGGCGGCGAGGCTTGGCCGCGCGTGAAGGAGCTGCTAGCCGCTTAGACTTGCAGCGGTCGGCAAAACCGTCTCCGTCACTCCGCCGCCTTGCGCGTTTCGAAGTAGCGGTTCTCGGGCCGCGGCAGGCCGAGATTTTCGCGCAAGGTCTTGCCCTCGTATTCGCGTCGGAAGATACCGCGGCGCTGCAGTTCCGGCACCACCTGTTCGACGAAGTCGTCGAGGCCGCCAGGCAGATAGGGGAACATGATGGTAAAGCCGTCGCTCGCTTCCGTCTCTAGCCATTCCTGCATTTCGTCGGCGACGGTTTTTGGCGTGCCGACCATAGCGAGGCCGGAATAGCCGCCAAGGCGCTGGGCGAGCTGGCGCACGGTCAGCTGTTCCCGCGCCGCCATGGCGACCACGCGGTCGCGGGCGCTCTTGCTGGCGTTGCTTTCAGGAATGTCCGGTAGCGGCTTGTCGGGATCGAAGCGCGAGGCATCGTGGCCGAGCGCGATCGACAGCGAAGCAATCGCGCTGTCGTAATGCACGAGGCTGTCGAGCTTGGCGCGCTTGGCCCGCGCTGCCTCCACCGAATCGGCGACGACGACGAAACAGGCCGGCATGATCTTCATGTGATCGGGCGATCGGCCGGCCTTGACCATCCGCCCCTTCACGTCGGCGTAGAATTCGCGGCCGGCGGCGATGGTGCTGGGCGGCGTGAACACCGCTTCCGCGGTTTCGGCTGCAAGCTGCCGGCCGGAATCCGACGCGCCGGCCTGCACGATCACCGGCCAGCCCTGGACCGGGCGCGCGATGTTGAGCGGCCCGCGCACGGAAAGATATTTGCCCTTGTGATTGAGGACGTGCAGTTTGTCGGGATCAAAAAACAGCCCGTGCTCGACATCGCGGATGAAGGCGTCGTCGGCCCACGAATCCCAAAGCCCGGTGACGACGTCATAGAATTCGCGGGCGCGGCGATAGCGCTCGCCGTGCTCCATGTGATCGGTCATGCCGAAGTTCAGCGCCGCGTCGGGATTGGATGTGGTGACGATATTCCAGCCGGCGCGGCCGCCGCTGAGATGATCGAGCGAGGCAAAGCGCCGGGCGACGTGATAGGGCGCATCAAACGTGGTCGAGCCGGTGGCGACGAGCCCGAGATGATCGGTCACCATCGCCAGCGCCGAGAGGAGCGTGAACGGCTCGAACGAGGTCACCGTATGGCTGTGCTTGAGCGCATCGAGCGGCATATTGAGCACGGCGAGATGGTCGGCCATGAAGAAGGCATCGAACTTGGCCCGCTCCAGTGTTTGCGCAAAGCGCTTGATATGGGCCAGATTGAAATTGGAGTCGGGAAACGCGCCGGGATAGCGCCAGGCGCCGGTATGAATGGTCGTCGGGCGCATGAAGGCGCCGAGGTGGAGTTGCCGTGAGCCGCCCATCGCTGCCTTCTCTCAGTTCTGGCTTCTCTTTAGCCCCGAATATGCAATTAATGTTGACGACGGGAGCAAACTTCAAGGGCAGTGAGTCAGGGGCAGCCGCACGAGCGACCAGCGCTATTCCACGGCCGGTTGTTCAAGATTGCCGCAGTGGCAGTCGCTGCAGAGAAGTGATAGGGCTTTTGTTCTGGGGAAGTTCTTTGTCGCAAATGGTCTGTAGCGTCATCGGGAGGGAAGCGTGAAGAAAATTCTTGCCGGCGTATGTTTGGCGGCGGGTGTTTGGATTGGCACGGCGGTTATCGCGGCTGAAGCCGCCGACCTGAAAATCGCGCTGATCTACAGCAAGACCGGCCCGCTTGAGGCCTATGCCAAGCAGACCGAGGCCGGGCTCATGCTCGGTTTGGAATACCTTACTGGCGGTACCATGATGCTGGACGGCCGCAAGATCGTTGTCCTGCCCAAGGACGATCAAGGCAAGCCGGACGTGGCCAAATCGCTGCTGGAGCAGGCCTACACCGATGACGGCGTCGATCTTGCCATCGGCACCTCGTCGTCGGGCGCGACCATTGCGATGCTGCCGGTCGCTGAAGATGCCAAGAAGATCCTGCTGGTCGAACCTGCGGTCGCCGACTCCATCACCGGCGACAAATGGAACCGCTACATTTTCCGCAGCGCCCGCAATTCGTCCCAGGATGCGCTCTCCGGCGCGCTTGCCCTCGGCAAGGGCGACGTCGCGATTGCGACACTTGCGCAGGATTACGCCTTCGGCCACGACGGCGTCGCCGCGTTCAAGGCGGCGCTGACGGCGTCGCACAGCGAAAGTAAGGTGGTGTTTGAGGAATATGCACCATTCATGACCACCGACTTTACCGCCTCGGCGCAACGGTTGTTTGATGCGCTGAAGGACCGGCCCGGCCGCAAGATCATCGCGGTGATCTGGGCCGGCCCCAATCCCGCGGTCAAACTCGCCGACATGAAGCCGGAACGCTATGGCATCGCGCTGGCGCCGGGCGGCAATATTCTTCCGGTCATGCAGCAGTGGAAGCAATTGGCCGGCGCCCAGGGGACGATCTACTATTACTATGGCTTCCCCAAGAACCCGATGAACGACTGGCTTGTGGCCGAGCACGAGAAGCGCTTCCACATGCCGCCCGACTTTTTCACCTGCGGCGGCATGGCGGCGGCAAGCGCGGTTGTCGCCGCGATCAAAAAGGCTGGCGGCACCGATACCGAGAAGCTGATCGCGGCCATGGAGGGCATGGAGTTCGACACTCCGAAGGGCAAGATGACGTTCCGAAAGGAAGATCATCAGGCGATGCAGTCGATGTACGTCTTCAGTATCAAAGCCGACCGTAAAAACGACTGGGATTTGCTGGATCTCGTCCGCGAAATCCCGGCTTCGGAGATTCCGGTTCCGATCCGCAACAAACGGTGAGATGCAAACCGGTCCGGCGAACGTCCTCGAAACGCGCGAACTCAGCATTCGCTTCGGGGGCCATCTCGCCGTCGACGCCGTGAGCTGCGCGTTCCATCCGGGCACGCTCACCGCAATCGTCGGCCCCAATGGCGCCGGCAAGACTACTTATTTCAACCTGATCTCGGGACAGCTCAGAGCAACCGCCGGTCAGGTCATATTTAAGGGCGCGGATATCACGAGGATGGCGCCATCCGAGCGCGCGCGCCGCGGGCTCGGCCGCGCCTTCCAGCTCACCAATCTGTTTCCTTATCTCAGCGTCCACGAGAATGCGCGGCTTGCCGTGCAATGCCGCCGCGGGGCCGGTCTTGATCTGGTCCGCACCTGGAGACAGCACAGCGAGCTGATCGAGGAAGCCGACGACGTCCTTCGTCAAGTCGGCCTGACCACCCGCCGTGATGTGCGCGCCGGCCTGCTGCCGCACGGCGATCAGCGCAAGCTCGAAGTCGCCATCCTGATCGCGCTTCAGCCGCAGGTCTTTCTGTTCGACGAACCGACCGCCGGCATGAGCGTCGACGAGGTACCGATCGTGCTCGACCTCATTCATTCGATCAAAGCTGCAAGCGATCGCACCATCCTTCTGGTCGAGCACAAGATGGACGTGGTGCGTTCGCTCGCCGACCGCATCATCGTCCTGCACAACGGCCAGCTCGTGGCTGACGGCGACCCGGCGAGCGTCATCGCGCTACCGGTCGTACAGGAAGCCTATCTCGGAGCGGCGAATGTCTGACAGCGCGCCGCTGCTGACTTTGTCCGGCGTCAACACTCATATCGGCCCCTATCACATTTTGCAGGGCGTCGACCTTGCGGTGCCCCGTGGCGCGCTGACCATGCTGCTGGGCCGCAACGGCGCGGGCAAGACCACGACGCTTCGCACCATCATGGGACTGTGGCACGCCTCCGCCGGGGCGGTGCGCTTTGACGGCGACGACATCACGGCGTGGGCGACCCCCGACATCGCTCAAGCGGGCATCGCCTACGTGCCCGAGAACATGGGCATCTTCGCCGATCTCACCGTGCGTGAAAATCTGCTGCTGGCGGCGCGTTCCGGACCGATCGACGAAGCGCGGCTGCGCTGGATCTTCGGCTTGTTCCCGGCATTGGAGAAATTCTGGTCGCTGGCGGCGGGCGTCCTGTCCGGCGGACAGAAGCAGATGCTCTCGATCGCGCGCGCTATCATCGAACCGCGCAAGTTGTTTTTGATCGATGAGCCGACCAAAGGTCTCGCGCCCGCGATCATCGGCAACATGATTGCCGCGTTCCAGGAGCTGAAAAAATCCTCCGGCGCCACGATCCTCGTCGTCGAGCAGAATTTCCTGTTCGCGAAATCGCTCGGCGACGCGGTCGCGGTCATGGACAACGGCCGGGTGGTGCACGCGGGCGCTATGGCGGAGCTTGCAGAGGATCGCGATCTGCAACATCGGCTCCTTGGCCTTCATCTGGATCAGCATCAATGACGGCGCGCGGCGAGTTGTCCCTTCCCGCGCAGCGCCGCGACTTCGTGCCGGTGCTGTTGGTTCCGCTCGTGGCGCTGATCGCATTGCCGCTTATCGGCTCGCCGTCGACATGGGTGACGTTGACGGTGGCCGGGCTCGCAATGGGTATGATCATCTTCATCGTCGCTTCCGGCCTTACGCTGGTGTTCGGCCTGATGGACGTGCTCAATTTCGGCCACGGCGCGTTCATCACGGTTGGCGCCTACGCAGCCGGGGCGCTGGCGCCGCTATTGGCGTCGTCGCTGCGCGCCGATTCGATGCTGTTAAATCTGCTCGCGCTGTTGGCGCTGATCGCGTTCGCCATGGCGGTGACTGCCGTCCTTGGCTACGCGTTTGAGCGCGTCATCATCATGCCGGTCTACGGCCAGCATCTGAAACAGATCCTGGTCACCGTCGGCGGCCTGATCGTCGCCGAGCAACTCATTATCGCGGTGTATGGACCGGTGCAGATCGCGCTGCCGGTACCGACGGCTTTTCGCGGCTCGGTGATCATCGGCGATGTCGCCATCGAGCGCTATCGGTTGATTGCGGTCGTCGTCGGCCTCGTGATCTTCGCGGCCATGCTGCTCATTCTCAACCGCACCAGGATCGGGCTTCTGATCCGCGCCGGAGTCGAGAACGGTGAGATGGTCGAGGCGCTCGGTTATCACATCCGCCGGCTGTTCGTCGGCGTGTTCATGGCGGGCTCCGCGCTTGCCGGTCTCGGCGGCGTGATGTGGGGATTTTACCGCGAGGCGCTGACGCCCGGCATGGGCATGGACGTGATGGTGCTGGTGTTCATCGTCGTCGTCATCGGCGGCCTCGGCTCGGTCGGCGGCTGCTTCATTGGGGCGCTCCTGGTGGCCGTCACCGCCAACTACACCGGCTTTCTGGCGCCGAAGCTCGCGCTCGGCTCGAACATCCTGTTGATGGCGCTCATTCTGCTGTGGCGCTCGCGCGGCCTTTATCCGGTGGCGAAGCGATGAGGCTGCTCGGAGCAATCTTGTCGGGCGATCCGCCGCGCGGCCGTGCGCTGACGTTTTTGCTGCTGGTCATTTTTATCAGTCTTGCGTTTGCGCCACTGTTGTTTCCGGGGACGGCGTCGCTCAATGTTGCCGCCAAGATCTGTTATTTCGTGGTTCTCGCCGCGAGCTATGATCTCTTGCTCGGCTACACCGGCATTGTGTCGTTTGCGCACACCATGTTCTTCGGCATCGGCGGTTATGGTGCCGGGCTGGCGCTCTATAGTCTCGGGCCCTCCTGGACGTCGATCTTCATCGGTACTGGCGCGGCGCTGGTGTTTGCGGTCTTGCTGGCACTGATCATCGGGCTGTTCTCGCTGCGGGTGCGCGCGATTTTCTTCGCCATGATCACGTTAGCGGTAGCCAGCGCCTTTTCGATCCTTGCCTCGCAATTAAGCACGCTGACCGGCGGCGAGGACGGCCGCAACTTCCGCCTGCCGGAAGCATTGCGGCCGGGCTTCCACTTCGGCATCGGCCCGTTCGCGATCAACGGCCGCATCATCGCCTATTACCTGATCTTCTTTGCCGCGCTGATTTTGTTTCTGTTGATGCTGCGCGTCGTCAATTCGCCGTTCGGCCGCGTGCTGCAGGCGATCCGCGACAACGAATTCCGCGCGGAGGCGCTCGGCTATCGAACCGTGGTTTATCGCTCAATCGGCAATTGCCTGGCGGCCGGCGCGGCAGCGCTCGCAGGCGTGCTGTGCGCGCTGTGGCTGCGTTACACCGGGCCGGCGGTGACGCTGTCATTCGATATCATGCTCGACATTCTGCTGATGGTGGTGATCGGCGGCATGGGCACGCTCTACGGCGCGGTGCTCGGCGCCGCGATCTTCGTCCTCGCCGAAACCTATTTGCAGGCCGTGATGGCGATGATCAGTCACGCCACTGCGGGCGTGCCGCTCTTGCCGCTGGTGTTCGATCCGGATCGCTGGCTGCTCTGGCTCGGCGTGCTGTTCGTGCTCAGCGTTTATTTCTTTCCATTCGGAATCGTCGGTCGGCTCAGAGCGCATCGCTGAGTCGCCGGCCTACGGTCACGGCGAGATTTCTTCGAGCACACGCTGCTTGGTCTCGATCGCAAACACGGCGGTCACGATCGCCGTCACGAGCGCCACTCCGCCGAACGCGAGAAAAACCGAGTTCAAACCGCGTCCAACCATGAATCCGACAGCCGCCGGACCGATCATGGATGCCAATCGCAGCCATGCCGTTGCCGTCCCAACGCCAAGGGCGCGCACACGTGTCGGGTAAAGCTCCGGCGTGTAAAGATAGACACCCAGATTGATCGCGCTGACGAAGAAATACGAGATCGTGATGAAGGCGAGCACCTCCTCCGGCGACGGGTTCGCGATCTGCGATAAAATGATCAATGCGGCGGCTGCGCCCGCGAAAGATACCGCGAACAGGAGCTTGCGTCCCACGCGATCGATAATGAACGCTGCAATGGCTGCGCCGATCAGCCCAAATGCCGTTGTTATCAAGCCATAACGCAGCGCGACGTCGAGCGGCAGCTTGAATATCGTGCGGAAAACCGTCGGCATCCAGATCGAGAGACCGTAGTTCACCAGGTAGGCGGTAAACCAGATCAGCCAGACGACCAAAGTCCGGCGCAAATAAAGCGGTCCAAAAAGATCGCCAAGTGACGCTCGCCTCTCCGCAATCTTTACGGCGAGTTGAGGCGCAGGCAATTGCTGTCCGGTCGCCTTCTCGGTCTCGCGTTCGATCTGCTCAATCGCCAGCTCCGCTTCTTTCAACCGTCCGGCACTCGCCAGCCACCGAGGGGATTCCGGCAAGACCCGGCGAAGGAACAACACCAGCACGGCCGGGATTGCCCCAACCAGAAACATGTAGTGCCAACCGAGCGTCGGGACGACCCAAAGACCAAGCACGCTCGCGGCCACAATTCCGACCGGGAAAAGCAACTCGTACACCATCACGAATCGGCCGCGCACGTTGCTGCGCGACAGCTCGCTGATATAGACCGCCGCGATCGGTACTTCGCCGCCGAGACCAAAACCCTGGATCAGTCTGAAGACCAGGAGGGACTCATAATTCCATGAGAAAGCGCACACAAAACTCATGACGGCAAACGTGGCGATCGACCAGATCATGCCGGTCATGCGACCGTATTTCTCGGCAATCCAGCCAAAGAACAAGGCGCCGAGCAACTGCCCGAGAAAGCCCGACGAAATGAGAAATCCGATTTGCGGCGGTGTCAGCTTCCAGATCGGCACAATCGCCGGAAGTATCGAAGCGATCGCCAGCGCGTCGAATGCGTCAAAAAAAGTTGCGACGCCGATAATAATGCGGGTCTTGACGTGCCACCAGGAAATCGGGAGGCGCTCGACGCGGGCGATGATTTCTTCAGCGCTGACAGCTTGTGCCTGAACCGGCATCAATCGTTTCCCCACGTCCGTGCCGCCAACGGCCGGCCGACGCTTGATTTCAAGGCGACACTTCCACGGCTTCAAAAAGACCGCTTGGGACGTGCCAGCGGCCGCAGCAGGACGGCAGCAGGCAGCGAACGGGCAGGTGTCCTGGCGGCATGGTGTCGAGCTCCTTGCGTTCGATGCGCCGCGGCGACTCGCCCTGTTTGGTCACGCGCTCGCGATGCACTTCGACCAATCGTCCACGTTGCTCTTCGGTTGCGGCTTGGTCGATCGCGAGCGTTTCGGTATCGAGAATGACGCCGTAATAGTCCCGCGCGGCGCCGATCGACACATAGCCCTCGCGAACGTCGTGTTGCACGAACTCGGACGGCCGCTGCAGCGGCGAGCCAAAGCCGCCGCCACCACCCGAGCGCAGGATATAGGCGTCGCCTGCTTTGACCTTTGCACGAAACACCTTCGCATTTGGCACGTCGGCGTGAACCACATTATCGCGTCGCAACAGCATCTCATTGCCGGTGCCTTCAAGTCCACCTTGCAGGCCCCAAGGCAGACAGACGGCACGCTCGATGCTTGTGTTGACGTTGAAATCGGAAACAGCCTGGACAACGGTCTCCACGCCGAGCCCGCCGCGATGGTGTCCCGGGCCGCCTGAATCCGTAATCAGCGACAGGCTCTCCACCATGACCGGGTATTTCGCTTCGAACTGCTCGTTGGGGCTGTTGTGGGTATCGCCGTCGTTAATGCAAACGGTCGCCGACACACCATCCTCGCCGCGTTTGGCGCCCCAACCCCCACCGAGTGGACCGAAGCTCGTGATAAACAGCTTGCCACTATCCGGATAATGGCCATCGAGCAGCGCAACGCAGAGATCGGCATGATGGCCGGCGATGGTCTGATCAGGAATGGCTTTGGACAGCGCCTTAAAAATCGTGTCGACCACGGTCATTGGAAACGTCATCCACCACCGCATTGGCGCCGGGCGCACGGCGCTGATGATGCTGCCCGCTGGCAATATGACTTTCAGGTTTCGGAACGAACCGTCGTTGACCGGATAGTCGGTCGGTGAAGTAACGCATTTGAACGCGACTTGGGCGCAGGCGATCCCCGTTGTCGGGCCTGAATTGTAGAAGCCGCGGACCTGCTTGGCGACATCGGTCAAATCCACCGTCATCTCGTCGCCGGAAACAATGACCTTCACGCGAATGGGAATGCGCTTTGCAACGTCCACTGCGTCGTCATCCATGAAGCTCTCGGCTTCGTACACCCCGTCGGGAATCGCGCGGGTGCGCTCGCGCGCCGCGGTTTCGGCGTGATCCATGATCACCTGGATGCAGTCCAGAACAGGTCGGCGGCCGTAGCGGTCGAGCAGTTCAAGAAATCGTCTCTCACCGGTTTTTACGGCTGTGATCTGCGCACGCAGGTCGCCCATCGCGCGCTCGGGCAGCCGCACATTGATGCGAATGATTTCGCGGATCTCTTCGTTGACCTTACCCGCGCGCGCATATTTCACGATCGGGATCTGCAGCCCTTCGGAATAAATGTCGGTCGTAACTCCGCCCAGTGTTCCGCCGACGTCAGGCCAATGCGCCATGCAGCAGGAGAAACCGACAAGCTCGTCTTCGTGGAAGATCGGAGCCGTGAACGTGAGATGATTCAGATGACTGCCGGTTATGTAACTGTCGTTGGTGAGCAGGATGTCGCCCGGCTGCAAATCGTCGAAGCCGAAATGCCTGATTTTTGCCTTCACCGTCTCGGACATACCGCGAATGAACATCGGCAGGCCGAGCCCGATCGATACCGTATCGCCGTCCTTGGTGAAGATGCCGACCGTGAAGTCGAGCGCCTCATAGATGATCATGTTGTAGGCGGTGCGCATGAGGTTGACCTTCATTTCCTCGGTCACCGCCATGACACCGTTGCGCACGATCTCGACGAGCACCGGATCGGCGGCGCGTTCACGGCTGTTCACGCTCGGCCTCCTGAAATGATCATGATGAGATTGCCGAGCCCATCAACCTCCACGCCGTCGCCGGGCAGCACGACCGTTGTCGATGCGTACTCTTCGATCAGCGCCGGGCCCGCAATGCGATTGCCCGCGCGTAGCGCCATGCGGGCGAATGTTGGCGTATCGGCGAAGCCGGTCTCCTCGAAAAAGGCCCGGCGCGCACCGGTGCGTGCCCGTTTCGGCGGCGTCGCATCGCCGGTCTCGATGCGTTCCAGCTTCGGCTTTTCAACAACGCCCGTTATCGTGGTCCGCAAACTTGCAATCTCGGCTGCCTCGGCCGGAGCGGACGTGCCATACCGCTGCTCGTGCACCGCATCAAACAATTCCTTGATCGCCTTGCGATCGGCGTCGTCAAAATGACGACGCGGGACCTCGACCGTGACGAGATGCTCTTGTCCGACATACCGCATATCGAGCGCGCGCTGAACGGTGATCTCTCGCGGCGAGATGGTTGAGCTGGCGATCGCGGCGCGGCCCTCGTTTTCCAGCTCGGCGAAGACGTTCTCGCATGCCGCGAAGTCCATATCTTCGACTGAAAGGAACCAGGTTCTTACAAAATCGTAGCGCAGATCGGAAAACAGCATGCCGAACGCCGAAAAATGTCCCGGTGCGCGCGGAACAATGACTTTCCGAATTCCGATCTCGCGCGCGACCGCGGTCGCGTGCAACGGACCGGCGCCGCCGTAGGCGACAAGCGCGAAACGTCCCGCATCGAGACCCCGCTCCGTTGTGACGCCTTTTACGGCATACGACATCTTGGTCGCGGCAATGCGCAATATGCCATTGGCCGCTTCGGTCGTGTTCAAACCAAGCGGCTCGGCGACATGCGCCGCTATGGCGCGTTCCGCGGCCTCGACGTCGAGCTTCATCTCTCCGCCGAGGAAGCGGTCGCCACCGAGGCGGCCGAGCAATAGATTGGCGTCGGTAATTGTCGGCTCGGCGCCGCCGCGGCCATAGCACGCGGGTCCCGGCATGGCGCCGGCACTCTTTGGTCCGACATGCAAAGCGCCGCCGTGTTCGACGCGGGCGATCGACCCGCCACCGGTGCCGACTTCGAAAATATCGACGGTGGCTACCTGGATCGGCAATGCGCGATCGTAGCTGCCGATCAAGGCGCGACCGGTCGTCAGCGCCCGGCCATCGAGAATGACGCCGGCCTTGGCAGTGGTGCCTCCCATATCGAAGGCGATCGCGTTGTCCATGCCGATTGCATGACACAGCGCCTGTGTACCGATCACGCCGGAAGCCGGGCCGGATTCCAGGATGCGGATGCATTCCCGGCTCGCTGTGTCGAGCTGGAACAGACCGCCGGTCGATTGGACGACGAGGAATGTGCCCCTGAACCCCTGTCCGCTGATGCGTTCGCCGATGTCGGTGAGATAACGCTGCACCCGCGGACCGATAAAAGCATTGGCAACAACCGTCGAGCAGCGCTCGAACTCGCGATATTCCTGCGACAGTTCATGGGAAGCCGAAATGAAGACGCCGGGAAGGCGCCGCTGAAGGATTTCCTTTGCGCGCAGTTCGTGTTCCGGGTTGCGGTAGCAATGCAGAAACAATATCGCGATCGCTTCGATCTTCTCGCGCTCAAAAGTGTCGGCAAGCGCAAACAGCTCGGCTTCGTCCAAAGGTTTGCAAACGCGGCCGTCCGCATAGAGCCGCTCTGTCACCTCGTAGCAATGCCGCCGCGGCACCAACGGCAAATGCTTTTGGAAGAACAGATTATAGGCGTCGGGTCGATTGATCCGGCCGATCTCGTAGACGTCGCGAAATCCGCGCGTCGTCACCAGCGCCGTTTTTGCGCCGGTGCGCTCGAGCATGGCGTTGATGGCGACAGTCGAGCCGTGCAGGAACAGGCCGGCTTCTGAAAATCTGGTGCCTGCCCTGGTGACGCCGGCTTCAATACCTTCCACCATCGCCGCGGGCGTCGAGAGGCTTTTGCCGAGAAGGAGCCGCTTGCTCGCCGGATCGAACGCCGCAACATCGGTGAAGGTGCCACCGATATCGGCGGCAAGGCGTAAACTGGGAACATTGGCTTGAGGCGTTTGATCCGGCATCTGGCAGAACGACTTCCGAACTCTTCCCGCGCTACGATTTGCCGGTCGCCAGGGATTTTACTGATCGACGCCGACTGTCGTATGCTCGGGGCTCGTTTCTCATTGGCAAATTATTTGTCCAATAGCAAATGGAGCCTTTAATGGCCGGCCAGCGGAAGGGTATCCAGTCACTGGAGCACGGCGCCAGGCTGTTGGAAGCTCTGGTCAAATCCAGAAAGGCGATGCCGTTAAAAACGTTGGCGGCCATGGCCGGCATGTCTGCCAGCATGGCGCACCGATATCTCACCAGCTTCATCCGCACCGGGCTTGTGGAGCAGGACCCGGTCAGCACTCACTATGATTTAGGTGCTCTCGCGCTAAAGCTCGGGCTAGCCGCTCTGAGCCGTACCGATTGTATGCAGGTTGCCGACGACGAATTCCGGAAATTGGTCGAGCGGGTCGACATCGACGGCCACATCTCGGTCTGGGGCAGCTACGGCGTTACCACTGTGCGGTATCACAACCGGCATGCGCCAATTCTTTCGAACTTTCGGCTTGGTGATGTTTTGCCGCTCTTGGATTTGGCGGCGGGCCGAATCTTCCTGACCTATCTGAGCGCGCGCACGACGCGCCCGATCTTGAAAGCCGAAGCGTCCAAGTCCGGGCAGGGAAAACCGTCCGCCAAGGACATCGAAGAGATCACTCAATTCGTGCGACGCGAGGGTTATGCCTGGATCGATGGCCACGTGTTCCACAGCATACGAGCTATCGCGGTCCCGATCTTCGACTCCCAGGGGGAATTACAGGCGACGATTTCTCTGGTCAGCAATCAGGCGTCGCTGGTGGAATTTCCAAATGCAGTTCTGGACGAGTTAAAGGCGACCGGAAAGCGGATTTCGCATCGGCTCGGATGGCCGAACTAGCGCAGGGCTATCTGTTTTTCAGATCGCCGGGTGGCGTTAAGGTTGTTTCCTCACGGTTAATTCAAAATCGAGTTGAGGTGGAACCAGCGGCGCTTAACGTGCGGCCCGATTGGGCGGGCCCACAATGTCGCGCATTAAGAAATATTCTGGACGCATTGATAACGACAAGCGCATCGCGTCTGTCTCGACGATCATCAGCGATGGCAAAAAGCAATCCTCGCAACGGCGCTGGGCGAGCAAATGAAAACGCTCGCCGCTGTCGCCGCCCTCAGCACGCTCATCATACTGCCGGCAGACGCCGGGCAGACACATCGCCGAATCGGTTCGATGGTTTACGGCTGCAACAATGGCAGCCGTTGCGCAGCTCGCAATGCATCGGCATCGATGCCGAATTCTGTTCGGCGCCGATCAAAGGCCCGAGACACAGTAGTCGAGGCGCCGGATACAAAGAGCAAAACGGTGGCCGTCGTCGTGTCTTCCAAGACAGGTGCGCGCGCTCTCGTTGGCGTCGCCTATGCGGCGCGCTTCCAGGCTTACATCGACGACCTGGAAAATAACTACGGCGCACGCGTTCTGTTTATGGGCGGTATTCGCCGCGGGCGATGCTCGACCTCGAGCGAACACCCGTGCGGGAAAGCGCTGGATGTGTGCCAGCACCGGCGCGGCGTGGTGGACCCGGGCTGCCATCTGCCAGGTCGCGCAGCCCTTGGCAAAATCGCCGCTTCGCACGGACTGTTCGAAGGCGGCCGCTGGTGCAATTCGGATTATGGCCACGCCCAAGTCGACGAAAGCGTAACGGGCTGCGGGACTCCGCGGACCCGCATTGTGCGGCGATAGAAATAGCGACGCTTCCGCGCATCAGACCTGCCAGCTTTCAACTTCGCGGACCGTGCTCCAAACGAGCTGGGTAGCGCGATTGTAAATTCCGCGGCGGGGAGTGCCCAGCAAGACTCTGGCGTTAAAGCTCAGTATCCTGACCGTTCAATCGAGAAAGTGAAACGCCGAAAGCCGCCGGGGAGGCCGCTGTGAGCAATTTGAAGATATATGGGATTCCTCTATCACGGGCCTACCGCGCGCTTTGGATGGTCAACGAGCTGGGGCTCGATTACGAAAATGTCCCGATCCATTTCGCCGATGGCAGCGCCAAGACGCCGCAATATCTCGCGGTGAATCCGAACGGTCGGATCCCGGCCATCGACGATAATGGGTTCAAGCTCTGGGAATCCATGGCCATCAATCTCTATCTCGCCAAAAAGCATGGCAGCGTCTTGTTGCCGAAGACGATGGAAGGCGAGGCGCAGGCGATCCAGTGGAGTTTTTGGGTGATGACCGAGGTGGAAAAACCGGCGCTGGCGGTGCTGCTCCATCGATTCTTTTTGCCGAAGGATCAACGCGATTCGAAGCTGGCGGATGATGGCGAGCAGCAGTTACAGAAACCGCTGGAGGTGCTCGATCAACACTTGGCGACGACCGGTTATTTGGTCGGCCCGGCTTTTACTGTCGCGGACCTCAATGTCGCTTCTGTGCTGTCCTGGGCGCGCATGGGTGGGGTCGCTTTGTCGGGCTTCCCGCATGTGGACCGATGGCTGGCCGAATGCCTGAAGCGGCCAGCGGCGATCAAAGCAGCGCCAAGGCGGTCTTCCTGAGCCCTGAAGCCCCGTATCGCGTTGGTAAGCGCCGTTCGTAGCGGCGCATGCTAGCTGGCAGGTGCTGGCTTACGCCGTCGCCACGCGCCACCGAACACCGCTGCAAGCACGATCGTGCCGTGTAAAACCAGCCCCGCGGCAAGCGCGGCGAACAGCCAGCTCAGCGATCCAGAAAGGTGTAGCGCGATGTAGCCGCCGCCGATCGCGACGGCCATCCGGATGAAGCCCGCGAGCAGCGGCCAGCCCACGCGTCCAGCGCCCTGCGAGGCGAAATAGAGTGCAAGCCCGAGGCCGAAGAAGCCGTAGAACGGCCCGACGGCGCGAAGGTAGTCGCTGCCGGCGGCAATCACGTGCGGATCGGCGCTGAACAGCTCAAGCCACGCACGCGGCCACAGGGCGGTCGCCAATCCGATCGCTTCAGTGATCGCGAAGGCAATCGCTCCGCCGTACAGTCCGATGCGCAGCGCGCGTTGATACTGACCGGAGCCGATGTTGGTGCCGACCAGTGCCACCAGTGGCGCGCCAAGTCCGAACACCAACGGGATCAGCAGATATTCGAGGCGCGCGCCGGTGCCGTAGCCGGCGACCGCGTCAGCGCCGGCGACGCTCGCCACCAGCGCGGTCGCCGACGCGATGATCACGTTGGTCTGCACCGAGGAAATCGACGACCAGGCGCCAACGCCGAAAATCCTGCTGATCAGGCGCCAGCGCAGCGGCACAAGCCGCAGCCGCGCGGCGTTGCGGCCGGACAGGACGTACCAGCCAAGAACGACGGTGCCCGCGGCATTGTACAGGAGAAATGCCAACGCCCCGCCGGCGATCCCGAGCGCCGGGAACGGCCCGATGCCGAAAATCAGACAAGGCGACAGCGGCACCAGCACGACCACGCCGGCACAAATCACGACCGCCGGCACCAGCATGTTGCCCGTGCCGCGGATCGCGCTCGACAGTGCATTGAGGGTCCAGATCACGACGTTGCCGGCGAACACGACGTTCGAATAGATCAACGCCGCCTGCAACTCGCCGCCGCTGCCGCCGAGCGCGCGATAGATCGGCAGCCCGAATGGCAACATGATTGCCGTGAACAACAGCCCGAGCGCGACATGGATGACGATGCCATGAAGAACCAGCGCATCGGCCTCGTCGCGCCGCCCGCCGCCAATCGCGCGCGCGATCGCCGACGAGATGCCGCCGCCCATAGCCCCCGCGGAAATCATCTGCATCAGCATCACCGGAGGAAACACCAGCGCCATGCCGGCGAGCGCGTCGGTGCCGAGACGCGCAACAAAATAGGTTTCGATCAAACCGGTCGCCGCCTGCGCCAGCATCACCAGAATGTTCGGTGTGGCGAGCCGCAGCAGGGTCAATACGACGGGCCCGTGCAGTAACTGCCCGGTGCGCGTTGCCATCGGCGCCGGGCGTTGTGCCAGCGCGCTGGGCAGGACGTCCGATGTTTCCAGGGTCACAGCACTCACGACTTTGCCTTTGATCGTCCAGAGCGCGCCGGCAGACCGAAGCGCTGGCGGGTGCTTGCCGGCGCCGCCGGTCCGGCGGTGAAGCCATGCTCGGCTTCGGTGATCGGCCGCTTGGTGACCCGGTCGACGAGGATCGGGTCAGCCGGTTTTCCGCTCTGGCGATCGACCAGCAGAACACTCTCGCCTTCTGAGGCAAAATGCTTGTTGCCCCATGCCAAGAGCGCGATCAGCACCGGGCGAAAATCGCGGCCTCGCACCGTCGGTACATATTCATAACGCGGCGGATGCTCGTTGTAGCGGCGGCGCTCCAGAAGGCCGGCTTCAACCAGCGACTCGAGGCGGCGGGTCAGCATGTTGGGCGCGATGCCGAGACTCTTCTGAAATTGATCGAAACGCGTAAAGCCGTGCAGCGCGTCGCGCATGATCAGTATCGACCACCACTCGCCGACCCGCTCCAGGCCGCGGGCGATCGGGCAGGGCATGCCGGCTAGGTTCTTGTGTTTCATGACGTGGATATACGCCAGTTACTATCATTATGCAAGTAACTGGCCGTGAGCTTTCAGGCGGCCGTAGACGGATCGCGTGGGGTCAGTGTGAAAGGGCCGCCGGCAGGCTGCTCCCGCCCAAAATCAGAAATCTGGACGGTTACTTCGCCAGCGCGTCGGCGCCGGCCTTGGCGACTTGCGCGTCCTGGGATGACAGCGCGCCGGAGACGCCGATGGCGCCGACGATTTTGCCGTCGACCACGATCGGCAGCCCGCCTTCGAGCGGGGTGATGTCTTTCACAGCGAGCAGGCGAAGCCCCGCGCCGCCCGCGGCAATAGCGTCGTCGAGAGCCTTGCTAGGGCGCTTGAAAGTAAGCGCCGTGCGCGCTTTGCCTTCGGACGCGCCAATGGACGCGAGCTGGGTGTTGTCGACCTTATGAAACATCACCAGATTGCCGCCGCTGTCGAGGATCGTGATCGCGACCTGCCAGAAATTCTTGGCGGCTTCGAGTTCGGCCGCAGCCATTGCGCGTTTGGCGTCATCGAGCGTAATTGCCGGTCCATACGGCGGCGACGCCGGCTGCGCCAGCGCCGAACCGCCGGTTGTTCCGGCAACTGCAAGAAACGCGGCCAACGCACAGATGAGCGCGAGCATCCGAGACATCGTGACTACCTCCCTCGCCGCTCCGGCGCGGCGCGCGGCGGCACAATAAGCGGCAAAAGCGGCCGGTGGAAGCACCGCTCGCGCTTGAGCGAATGTGATCGCGATAAGCGCTGCGCCCAGTTCATGCCGAGACTATATTGCAGCCAACACGTGAGGAGACGGCGCCATGTTTAGCTTCGGAAAGAAGATCGAAATGCCTTCCCCCCAAGACGCCTTGCGGGGGCGTTCGACACCGATCCCCACCGCCCGGCAGCACTTTGTCAACGGCCACGCGCTGAAGGGTCCATATCCCGAAGGGCTTGCCATGGCGATGTTTGGGCTCGGCTGCTTCTGGGGCGCCGAGCGCAAGTTTTGGGAGCTCGGCGACGGAGTCTACGTGACAGCGGTCGGCTATGCGGGCGGCCTCACGCCCAATCCCACCTATGAGGAGGTGTGCAGCGGCCGGACCGGCCACAACGAAGTCGTCCTCGTGGTCTATGATCCGAAGAAAATTTCCTACGAGCAGCTGCTCAAGATCTTTTGGGAAACTCACGACCCGACCCAGGGGATGCGGCAGGGCAACGATGTCGGCACCCAATACCGCTCCGGTATCTATGTGTTTTCTCCGGCGCAGCGCGCGGCAGCAGAGGCATCGCGGGCGAGCTATGCCAAGGCGCTCACGGCTCGGAGGCATGGACGCGATCACCACGGAAATCCTGGACGCCCCACCGTTCTATTTCGCCGAAGATTATCACCAGCAATACCTGGCGAAGAATCCGCATGGCTATTGCGGGCTCGGCGGCACCGGCGTGAGCTGCCCGATCGGGACCGGCGTTGCCGCGTGATGCATGCGCGTAGCGAGACGGGTCGATCGCGCATCCCTATCTGGCTATCCGCCACTCGCTGTTCGCCATTCGCCGCTTGTGCTAGCTAGCCGTCAGGCAGCAGGCGGGGGTGACATGCGGAAAATCGAACGTACCTTTCAGGCGGCGCTGTTGTTCTCCCGTTGGCTGATGGCGCCGTTTCTGGTCGGCCTCGTCTGTTGTGTCATCCTCTTGATCTATCGCTTCTTCGCCGATTTCTACGACGCTGCGAGCAATGTTCAGACTTTGAGTTGGCACGATCTGGTCGTCGATGTACTCAATCTCGTCGATCTGACGTTGACGGCAAATCTCGTGCTGATCGTGATCTTTTCGGGATACGAAAACTTCGTCCATAAGATCGAACAGCCGCACCGTGACGCATTGCCGGGGGGATTGACTGATGTCGATTTCAGCGCGCTGAAACAGAAACTTCTTGGTTCGGTCGTCGTCATCGCCGCGGTCGATGCACTGGCCTGGTATCTCGACCTCGAAAAATACACCGACACTTCGAAGCTGTCCTGGGCGCTGGCCTTCCCGCTGATGCTGGTCCTGGCCTTGCTGATGCTCGCAGCCGCCGATCGGCTTACGCGCAATAATTCACAGGTGTGATGCCTGGATTTCTCGCAGCAACACGCTAACGCGGGAAACCGGCGGAACCCTCAGATTTCCAAATCCCGCCGCAGCGCGGTGAGGGATTGTTAACCATACCGGGCGTTAATCGGGCCTCAACGTTTTGCTCACGCTGGGCCGGAACGCGCGTATGCGGGTCATCCGCTTTCTCTTCCTGTTGCTAGGTGTAGCCGTGGCGGCGGGATGTGCCCGCGAGCCTGTCGCCTACTTCGCCTATTCGCCCGCGCCGGCGATGTCCGGCATCGACAACGTCGTGTATGGAGCGCCCGCGCCGTCAGCACCGGCCATGATGGCCGGCGGGACATACGCCATGGTGCCGGGTTCAGCGGCTTCCTATGCAGCACCTCGTTACGCGGCCCCGGCGCAATATGCTGCTGCATCGCCGTACCGGACGGCGACACCCTACGCGCCGCCGCCTTACGCCGCCGCGCCGGCCGCGCCGGCTCTTTTTGGATACGCGCCTCAAGTTGCCGCGCCTCAAGCCTATATGTCTCAAGTTTATGCGCCTCAGGCCGGAGAAGGGGGCGGACCTTACACACTCGATGCAGGCGACCGGCTGCGCATCGTGGTGTTCGGTCAGGACGGATTGACCAACTCATACGTGGTTAGCGCCGGCGGCTTCATCGACATGCCGCTGATCGGCTCGGTGGCGGCGCGGGGAATGACCCCTGATCAACTGGCCAGTCGCATCTCCGAGAAGCTGCGCGACGGGTTCATTCGCGAGCCGCATGTCGCCGTCGAGATTGAAAGCTACCGCCCGTTCTTCATTCTCGGCGAAGTCACCCAGCCTGGGCAGTATCCCTATGTTGCAAACATGACGGCGGAAACAGCGGTGGCGATCTCTGGCGGATTTACCCCGCGAGCATTCCGTAAAACCGTCATCCTGAACCGCAATTACATGGGCCGTCAGGTCCGCATGTCGGTACCGTTGACCTTCCCGCTTCGTCCGGGTGACACAGTCAACGTGCAAGAGCGCTGGTTCTGACGAGGATCAGCCAACAGGAATTCAGGCAACAACGATCATCGCCACGCAATCCTGATCCCCTGATACCTGACCCTTATGCGTGCTCGGCATTTGAAGCGGCCACAGAGGCATCGTGCCGTGCGGCTTCGACGCTGCCCAGCCCGTTGAAGAAAACGTTGAGCAACACCGAAACGATCGCGGCCAGCAGGATGCCCGATTCCAGGAGTGGGTGAAGTACATCGGGCGTGTGGCCGAAGAAGTTGGGCGCGACCAGCGGGATCATGCCGAAGCCGACCGAGATGGCGACAACAAACAGATTGTAGCGGTTGGCCTTGAAATCGACACCCGTCAGGATCCGGGCGCCGGTCGCGGCGACCATGCCGAACATGACAACGCCGGCGCCGCCCAGAACCACGACAGGAACCGCCTCCACCAGCGCCGACATCTTCGGCAGCAGGCCGAGCGCGAGCATGATGACGCCGCCGGTTGCGGTAACCCATCGCGATCTGATTCCGGTCACGCCGACGAGCCCGACGTTCTGCGAGAACGACGTGTACGGAAAGGTGTTGAAGATACCGCCGAGAATCGTGCCGACGCCGTCGGCGCGAAGTCCGCGGGTGATCGCGGCCTGATCGATCTTCCGGCCGGTCATTTCGCCCAGCGCCAGAAACATTCCGGTCGATTCGATCATCACCACCACCATGACGATGCACATGGTGACGATCGGGACCAGATAAAATTTTGGCACACCGAACCGGAACGGGACCACCACATCCACCCACGCAGCGGATAACACCCGATCGAAATGCATCACCCCGAGCAGCGATGCGAGCACCGCGCCGGCAATGATGCCGAGCAGCACCGCCACGTTGGCGAGGAAGCCGGTGAACCAGCGCAGCAGTCCGAGAATAACGGCAAGCACGAACAGCGCGATGCCTAGTCCTGCGAGCTGGCCGTAGCCGGGATTGGGAAAGGCCCCCGGCACGCCGTCGACCACCTTGGTCAACGTCGGCAAGCCGCCGCCGGCCCAGTTGATGCCGACGCGCATCAGAGAAATGCCGATGACCAAAATGATCGTGCCGGTGACCACGGGAGGAAATAACGGCAACAGCCGGCCCATGAACGGAGCAACGATGACGGCGAAAACGCCAGCCGAAATCACCGCACCGTAGATGCCGAGCAGTCCGACATCGGGGGCATGGGCCATCGACAGCATCGGGCCGACCGAGGCGAAGGTGACCCCCATCATCACCGGAAGGCGGATGCCGACGCCGGGAAAACCGACGCACTGCACCAGCGTCGCCAATCCGCAGGCGAACAGGTCGGCGCTGATCAGAAAGGCCACGTCCTCGGGAGGCAGCTTGAGAGCGCGGCCAAGAATAAGCGGCACGGCAACCGCGCCTGCATACATCACCAAGACATGCTGGAGTCCAAGCGTCAGCAGCTTGGGAACCGGCAAGAACTCGTCGACCGGATGAACGTCCTGCGCCATTTGGTTAGCCCCCGCGAATTATATCGCCCGGGGCTATTGTGACACAAAAACGATGCCAGACCACAAGGCGCGCTTGTTGAACTGCCTCACAATAGCACGCGGTCAACATCGCAATGAGTGGATGTGACCAAGCAAGCCGGCTTTGCTGGATTGCTTGAGTCGGTGTGCGCTCGGCCTATGTGTCGGTTGGCCGAGTTATTTCTTCATATGCTTTGCGAGAAAAGCGCGTGAGCGGTCCCGCGCGAGCATCGCCGCCGCCTCGTTGTAGCTGCCGCGTTCTTCGCAATTAAAGCCGTGCTGCGCGTCGGGGTAGACATAGATCTCGCAATCGCCGCCCCGCTTTTGCTTGATCAGCTCGACATCGCTCATCGGAATGCCAGCATCCTTCTCCCCAAAATGCAGCTGCGTCGGTACCTTTGGCTTTTCATCGGCGTTCTTCGCGATCTGGCCGCCGTAATAACCGATGGCGGCCGATAAACCGTTCAGCTTGCAGGCAGCGAGGAACGCGATGGTGCCTCCCATGCAGAAGCCGACGATGGCGGCCGGACCGTATTTCTTCGCCTCATCGATGGCCGCTTGCGTATCGCGCATCATCGCGCCCCAATCGGGGTTGGCAACGAACTTGCGGGCATTGGCGATTTCGTCAGGCGTATAACCGCACTCGAAATTCGGCTCCTGGCGATCGAACAGCGCCGGCGCGATGGCGCCATAGCCCTCAGCGGCAAGCCGATCGCACACCGCCTGAATGTGATGATTGACGCCAAAAATTTCCTGGATGACGACGACGCCGCCCTTGACCGGTCCAACCGGCTCCGCGCGGTAAGCGCCGAGCTTAAAACTATCCGACGCGACAAGTGAGAAATGCTTACCCAAGACGATCCTCCATTCAACTGAAATGCCCTACCCGCGGGCGAGCCTAGCATATACCGGCGACGATGTTGGTTGGAATGGCGCTGCAGCCCATTGCCTCAATGGGTGACGACGATGAAATTCGTGCCCTCGCCGGTTTCTTCGCCCAACCCCTCGTCGGAGACGATGAGCGAAGAGCCGGGGACAATCAGTTCAGAAATCCGGGCGATCACGTCTTGCGGAATTTCGATGCGGGCAAACGCCTGCTGGGGCGTCTCGACGGAGGGTCGGTCCAAGACATGGCGGAACCTGCCGAAGCGAAACGTGTCGAATTTCCTGTCGTATTCGGCTCGCCGATCCACTGGCTCGGCCGGCAGCGAGATCACGTTCCAGCGGAAGCTCGATCCATCGTCGGTATACCCCATTGCCGTGAAGACATGGGTCCCGAGCTTCCGGTTTGCGAATTTCTGCTCCGGGTCTCCGATCTCGACGGCGGCGTCGAACACCGGCGAGAAATCCTGCCGCACGTAAATCCGTTTGTCTTTGCCACTGATAAAAATTGCGATCGGCAGGTTGTTTGACAAATGCGCAATGTCAGCCGGCTTGGACAGCGGGAGTGGCACGCTGTCCGGCGCCGCATCAGCCGGCTCCTCCGGCGGGATCGCGGGCAGTGCAGCGGCGCTGGTCGCATCCGTTGTTTCGTTATTTTCGATAGTTTCGGCGGTCTTGAGAAATTCGGCCGCCGGCGGCGATGCGGAAGCTGCAGGAGTGCGAGACGTGGCCGGCTCTGCAGCGATCGGCGTTGCTTGGTCTTTGTGCACGAACAGATGCGGGTCGGAAATTTCCTCCGGCCGAAGTTCGGGGCGCGCGATCACCACGCCGGTGCCAAGCTTGGTCAGCGCCCACAAGTATACTGCGAACTCATGCGACATGCGAACACAGCCGTGCGAAGCCGGATGGCCCAGATTAAAGCCTTCATGAAGAGCCACACCCGACCAGGTGAGGCGCTCCATGAACGGCATCGGTGCATTGCTATAGATGTTGGAGCGATGCTCGCGCTGTTTCTGGACGATATTGAAAATGCCGAGCGGCGTCGGATGCTCCGGTACTCCGGTTGCAATCGGCGCATCGGCTACGTGCGTGCCGTCGCTGTAGAGATGCAGCTTCTGCTGGTCGACGGAAATGATGATTTGCAGCGGGCCCTTCGGAATTTCGTTCCGGCCGGGTCCCGGATGATGCAGTCCCGGCGCAGTCTTGGAGTTCGCAGTCTTGGTGTTGACGTCAGCCACCGCGGCTGAAGTGATGCTGGCCAGTGGGCCCACGAACAAGATCGTACAGGCGGCGCCGAGGAGGACGGGTCTCAACTGGAAGCGATCAGAAGGCTTCATGGCGTGTCGCGCGCAATCGGTCCACCCCTCATTGAGAGCCAAGACGCGCTTCAAGGCGGGGAATCTTCGTCGGAACACCGGTTGGCACCGCGGTAAGGTGAAGTTGCTCCCTCCGGTTTTGGAAGGTCGTCAGGATGCAGCAATAACGCAGTGAAGCCGCGCAAGTTGCATCTTATCCTACGCGTCAATGGGTCGGGACGATAGCGAAAGCTTTCGCCAGCTCTTCGTAAGAGTGCCGTCGCGCGGTATGATCATAGGTCATGGTGGTAATCATCAGTTCATCCGCGCGTGTCGCTTCGACCAGTGCGAGCAACCGACTCTTAACTGTATCGATGCTGCCGACTATGAGGCGCTCGCGGTGGCGGGCGATGCGGCTGCGATCAATCGGCGTATAGGGATAGGCGGCGGCCTCCTCTGGCGAAGCAAGCGGCAGATATTCGCCGATGGCGCGGCGCGCGAAATGGAGGTCGGCGCTGCCTGCGATCCGCTCGGCCTCCGCATCGCTGTCAGCGGCAATCGCCGCAGTCGCAAGAATGGCGTAAGGCTCGCGCAGGGTTTCCGATGGCTTGAAATGTTCGCGATAGGTCAACATCGCGCTCTCTGCGTCGTGCTCGGCGAAGTGGTGCGCGAACGCGAATCCCATGCCGGCAGCGGCGGCAAGCTCGGCGCTATAGCCGCTGGAGCCAAGCAGCCAAATCGGCGGCAGCGCGACGTCGGCGGGCACGGCATGGACGTTGCGGAACGGGTGGCCTTCGGGAAAACCGCCGCGTTCGAGCAGGATCAGTTCTTGAAAGCGTTCGAGAAATTCATCGCCTTCGCGCGGGTCCTGTCGGCGCCGCAATGCATATGAAGTTACCTGATCGGTCCCAGGGGCGCGGCCAAGCCCAAGATCAATGCGGCCGGGAAACAAAGCCTCCAGCACCTTGAAGCGCTCCGCGACCATCAGCGGCGCATGGTTCACCAGCATGACGCCACCCGAGCCGACACGAATGTGCTTCGTCGCCGCCGCCACTTGCCCGATCATGATCTCGGGCGCGGAACTGGCGATGCTTGCCAGGTTATGATGCTCGGCGAGCCAATAGCGCTTGTAACCAAGAGCATCCGCAAGCCGCGCCAGATCGAGCGAATTGCGCAGCGCAACTGACCCAGGCGTATCAGTGGAGACGGGCGACAGGTCGAGGACGGAAAGCGGGGTCACGCGCACACGGCGGGAAAATTCCGGTTAAGCCTGTGCAAACGTGGTCACGAGCGGGCCTCCCGTCAATCCCGCAACCGTTACTGTTTGGGTGCGCTGACGAACGGGCCGCCTGTACCGGACGTCGTGTCTTCAGGTGCTTTCACAGTGATTTTGGATCGCAGGATTTTTGCCGAAGCTTTTTGCGGCTCCTGAGGCGTCCACCATCCGAGGCCGGTTTGGAAGGTAGTCTGCGTTCCGAAAGCCGAGGCCTCCGCGACAGCGCGTTGCTTGCGGATGCGGTGTGTTCGTGCGCCTGCGTGAGCGTGTTTGGCTTTCTTCTCTGCCGTCTCGGCAGCGTTTGTGGCGAGGTCAGGCAAGGCTGGCGCCGGCTCCATTGTCGGAGCGGCCAACGCGACGACCTCAGGCTCTTCTGTCAGCGGGGACGGCTGCGCCGGCTCGGGCACCGGCGCAGCAATCGATGGCTCGGCAAGGGCGATGGTCTGTGGACCGGCCGAAGCAGCCGACGGCGTTCCTGCAGCAGGCGTTTCGTCGGGCTTCGTTTCAGGCCCAGCTTCGGCTGATTCAACTTGCTGCGAGGACTGCAAAACGTCCGCGCTCTCCCGCGTCGGAGTCGCCGGCTCAGGCGTCCCTTGCGTCGCGGTTTGGTCGGGATGCTCCGCAGCCGGTGCGGCGACTTTCATCTCCGGCTGTTCGGCTTGTTCCGGGGCTGCGTATGCCAAGGCTGCAACGCTTCTGCTCCCCGGTCCGGCGGTCTCGAAGCGATTGTTGAATGGCGCCGCCGCCGTAACCAGGCGAGGCGCCGTGTTGTGCGCGGTAAAAACACGCAACGGTGAAGCCGATGCGGCCCGCTCGAGCGGAGCGTGGCTGACGCGGAATGTGGCGAACATACCGAATCCGAAGATCAGCATCAGGACCGCCGCAAATGTCGCCGCGATCATTAGTCGGACATTGGGAAGCATTGGACCTCGCTGAACGCCGTGCGCGACTCCGAAAAACACGCGTCACATAGGGCGAGAGATCAGCGCGAGGCAGTTGCACTCGCAGCGGCCGCGACTCTGCGGCCGATATCCAGTCGACCACTCACCTTATTCAGGTCGACAGTGGCGACATTAGGTGAGTCGTGAAAAAAACCAATAGAGAAATTTAACGATCCGGCGCCGCGCAATTCAATCGAACGCAGACGGTGGGCGGGCGCCGCCGCTAACGGGCTTGGGGAACGCGTCTCGCGGCGACCGATGCCGGCGGCGATCCCGACAGGACCACGATGCGCGAGCCGAGGTTCACTCGATTGTAGAGATCTTCGATGTCTTCGTTGGTCAGGCGAATGCAGCCCGACGAAACGAAGTGTCCGATGGTCGACGGCTGATTGGTTCCGTGAATGCGATAGAGCGTGTTGCCAAGATAGAGCGCGCGTGCGCCCAGCGGGTTGCCGTTGCCGCCGGCCATGAACCGCGGCAGATAAGGTTGCCGCTCGATCATCTCTTTCGGCGGATGCCAGTCCGGCCATTCGGTCATCCGGCTGATGCGCTCGGTGCCCGACCAGGTGTAACCTTCACGACCGACGCCGATGCCGTAACGCATGGCCTTACCGTTGCCGAGCACGAGGTAGAGGTAAGTGTGCGGCGTATCGATGATGACCGTCCCGGCGGGCTCCGGAGTCACGTAGTCGACCAACTGGCGGCGAAGTTGCGGTGGCAGTTCCCGTGGCGGCCCACTTTCGGGCTGTTCGTCGGGCGGAAGCGCCGCGATTGTCGTCGATCCGCCCGACGCCTGCTGCGCGCCGGCGGGGCCGCCAAAGTTTGGCCGGTCCGCCGATCCGAAAAAGGGGCGGCCGGGCGGCGGATAGGGGCTCGGTTGATCGTCGTAGATTTGCTCTCCGTAGCCCGGACCAAACGGCTGTACGAGCATCCCATTGGCGTCGCGATAGGCATAAGCCGACCGTTGCCCGTAATACGGGTCACCGGGTGCGCCAACGTTCGCGGGCGGAATTGGAGGGTTCGCATAGGCCCGCGGCGGAGGGGGCGGATAATAAGGCGGCGGAGGTGCGGCGTAGTAGTCGCCCGGCATCAGCGGGGGATAGGTTTGCGCCGCTGCCTCGCCCGCTGCAGCGGCGAGGGTAAACACGATCGCTAAAACACTTACTGTGATGCGCAAGGCAGGGCCTCGGTCACGCAACATTGCTTTGTTCTGCAAAGAAGATTTGGCGGGAACAAGGCAGTTTCGAATCAACGCGCTAACTATACGACAGCTGGGAGGCGCGATGGCTGCGTCAAGGTGTTCATGGATAATGAGCAATTAACAACGCCAATATGGTATTGTGGTACGCTATCGCCCAATCAGTACATTGGCACCGTCTTTGCACCATTTGTGACTCCAGGACGGTGGCCGCTGGACTTAAGGGAGACTGGACGTGAGGCGGCTTGCCTTCGGCGTGATTACGCTGTTCTTATTTCCGGGGTCTGCGCTGCACGCCCAAAACCCTGCGATCGATGACATCAAGGGAAAGATATTTGATGCCCACATGGCTCAACAGATGTTTGCGGGCGGGCTGAAATACTGCAACGAGCTGGACGGCAAAAGCTTTTACTACCAGGTGCGCAATCGCATTCTCAATCTGGAAGAGTTCGCGCATTCGATGGAGGGCCTGGTCAAAGCACAGGTTTTCAATCCGGCAAAGAAGCGGCCTTGGACCTTGGAAGATGCCAAGGAACGCTGGGAAGAGGTGAAGAAACAGGCGCAGGAAGACAAGCAGAAGTGCGAACTGATACGCAGCCTGCCGGAACTGGAGAAGCGTCTCGAGGAACTGCAACAGCGCGCCGCGGCGTCGGACAAATCTGACAAAGACCAAAAGGAATGAGATGGCGTCGTTGAGCGATTGGAAAGTGCCGACCTCGGTACAGCCGAAGCCGGAGGATTACTCGTACGATCTCGAACTTGCGCTGTCCTGCGTGGTGGCGCTTCGCGCGATCGTGCCAACGGACGCCTTTACCGCGGAAACGCTCGGAACCGAACGGGCCGGCAATGGCGTCATCATTCGCAGCAGCGGCCTCATTCTGACGATCGGTTATCTGATCACCGAAGCGGACACGATCTGGCTGACGCTGAGCGATGGCCGTTCGGTGCCCGGTCACGTCCTTGGCTACGACCAGGAGACCGGGTTCGGGCTGGTGCAAGCGCTCGCCAAGCTCGAAATGCCGGCGCTTGAGATCGGTCAGTCGGCGTCCGTTTCGCTCAACGAGCGTGTCGTTGTTGCCGGCGCCGGCGGGCGGACCCATTCGGTCGCAGCGCGGGTCGTCGCGAAGCAGGAATTCGCCGGCTATTGGGAGTACGTGCTCGACGAAGCGATCTTCACGTCGCCAGCGCATCCGAACTGGGGCGGAACCGCGCTGATCGGACCCGCCGGGGATCTGCTCGGCATCGGTTCATTGCAGCTGCAGAACGCCGTCGAGAAAGGTAAGGCACAGAACATCAACATGATGGTGCCGATCGATCTCTTCAAGCCGATCTTCGACGACCTGCACAAATTTGGCCGGCGCAATGCTCCGCCGCGGCCATGGCTCGGCTTTTACGCGACCGAGGTGGAGAACCGGCTCGTTGTCGTCGGGCTCGCCGATCGCGGACCGGCGAAACGCGCCGATCTGCAGACCGGCGACGTCGTGCTGTCGGTCGCCGGCGCCGAGGTTCATGATCTGGCGGGTATGTTCCGCCGCATCTGGGCGCAAGGGCAGGCCGGCGTTGAAGTGCCGATCACCATCTACCGCGACGGCGACACCATGGACCTGCGCATCAAATCAGGCGAACGCGATCGCTTTCTCAAGGGCCCGAGCTTGCATTGACGCTCGTCATTGCGAACGAAAGCGAAGCACTCCAGCGCAGCCTCACGGTTCTGGATTGTCACCGGACCAAACCCGCTGGCTCATCGCAGTGACAACGGGTGCACGAACTCATAAGCGCGTGCGAGCGGACGGTTTGCGAGAGTCCGCTTCGCTCGAAAGCGGACGCACGTTCGGGGCAGTTGCATCTGTCGCGATGGTCCTTGGCTGTGTGAAAACTCCGAAATTGAAATTTCCGATAGAAAGTTCGTCTCGACTTCATCAATTTGAAAAACGCAAACACCTGCGAAGACTGCCGGGAGAAGATAATTGAGAAAACAATTCTGCGCGTTCCTCGCCCGCGGACGTTTTTATACAGCCTAGGCCACGAGCTGACATGCCGCTCTGAACCGAACGCCTGCTCGGGCCCCGAGGGCGACCTTGGTCCCAGTTGATCACGCTGATCACAATGGTAACTTTGTGGCTTTAGACGACTGGGAAAACCGGGCGCCAGAAGCCGCTTGGACAGAGCTTGCAATGCCCGTGCAGCCCACCGGCGATATCGAGGGGAATGGGGAGACGTTCGGCAATTTTCGCCTGATCGTGGATGCCGTTCCGGTTCCTGCCGCGGTGACGACGCCGGACGGTGAACTCGAAGCCCTCAATCGACCAGCCCTCCAACACTTCGGCAAGTCGTTTGAAGAGCTGAAAGGCTGGAAAAGCTCTGACACCGTTCATCCTGATGACCTGCCGCATGTGATCGCCGCGCAGCGGAGCGCACATGAAATGGGGGTCTGCATATTCCATCGAGAGCCGCCACCGCCGCGCTGATGGGGTTTACCCGGTGGTTCAATGCCCTTGGCTTGCCCTTGCAAGATACCCACGGACGCATCCTGCACTGGCTCTACTTGTTACACGACATCGATGATCGCAAGCGGGCCGAAGTGGCGCTAAGGGCGAGCGAAACCAATCTCCGCGAGCTTATCGACAACATTCCAGGCCTCGTGGCTGTCTTGAGTCCGGCCGGTAAGCTTGAACTTGTTAATCGGCAACTCCTCGAATACTTCGGCAAGACGATGGGGGAACTGAACGCTTGGAGGATCAACGATACTGTTCATCCAGATGATCGCCCTTCGGTGATCGATGCCTTTACGGCGTCGATGACAGCCGGAACTACCTTCGACAGGGAATTTCGTTATCTTGGGGCCGACGGCGCCCATCGATGGTTTCGGTGCAGTATCCGTCCTGTGCGGCGACACCCAGACGACGAAATCAGCGGCTGGTACGGCGTCATAACCGATGTAGACGACCGCAAGCGCGCCGAGGAACGGCTGCAACAGGCTCAGTCGGACTTCGCTCACGCGGCTCGGCTTGCGATGCTCGGCGAGTTGACGGCGTCGATCGCTCATGAAGTCAGCCAGCCCCTTACCGCAATACGGATAAACAGCGAAACGGCCATACGCTGGCTCGACCGATCCGAATTGAGCGTGCCGAAAACCCGCGAATTGATGCAGCGCTTACTCCGCGACGTGGGTCGCGCCACCGATATCATCGCGCGGATACGGATGATGGCAACGGGGCAGACGCCGCAGCATGTTGCGCTGGTGCTGCAAGAGGTCATCGAGGAATCGCTGCAGTTTCTCCGCCCGGAACTCTTATCGAAGGGCGTTTCGATGTCGCTCGATCTGTCCCCGACACTGCCGCCTGTCGTCGGCGACCGCATCCAGCTTCAGCAGGTGGTAGTCAATCTTTGCATCAATGCGATGCACGCGATGGCGGGAAGCACACGCCGCAGTATCTCCATTCGTGCCGTCCTTCGAGATCAAGATACCGTGCGTTGTGCGATCGAGGACAGCGGTCCGGGGATCGATCCTACGCATCTTCCTCGCCTCTTTGACAGCTTCTTCACGACCAAAGAGACCGGCATGGGACTGGGCTTGTCGATCTGTCGGTCGATCATCGAGGCGCATGAAGGCAGCATTCTCGGGGACAACAATTCCGCGCTGGGCGGAGCGCGGTTCAGCTTTGACTTGCCCGCGGGTAGCGCAGGCTGACCCATTGGCGGGACTTTAGGTCCGGTCTGGGGTCATTCGCTACACGTTCACGACCCGCAGAAAATCCCTCAATGTCTTTAATGTCTCGAAAGCGGACTCAAAGGCAGAGCAGACCACGTGCTACAGCGTCTCAAACAGTCCACGCAAACCCTCACGATAGGTGGGGTAATCAAGTGTGACTCCAAGCTTGCGCTTAAGCTTGCTGTTACGGACCCGCCGGCAATCCTGCCAAAAGCTCAACGCCATCGGCGACATCAAGGAAACGACGTCTTCGAACTGGATTTCCGGCGGCGGATCGCGGCCGAGAAGTTGCGCGGCGAACACGGTCGGATCGGCCGGCGGGGTCGGCTCATCGTCGGTGACGTTGAAAATTCCGTTGGCGTCGCGCGCGAAGGCCGCATCGATCGCCTGTGCGATATCAGCGACGTGGATGCGATTGAACACCTGACCCGGCTTGACGATGCGTCGCGCCTCGCCGCGCGCGATTTGCACCAATGCGTTGCGCCCAGGCCCGTAGATGCCGGCGAGCCGCAGAATGGCAATTGCTTTGTGAGATCGCCGGCCGAACGTCTGCCACGCCTGTTCGACCGCAAGCCGTTCGCCTGCGCGCTCTGAATCCGGTCGCGGCGGTGTCTCCTCATCCACCCACGCACCGGAATGGTCGCCGTACACTCCGATGGTGGACAGATAGACAACGGACCGCAGACGGCTCGCGTGCGTCAATTCTGCGCCGAAAGCCGCAAGCACCGGATCGCCCTTCGCGGTCTGGGGTATTGAAACCAGCGCGACATCGGCTTCGCCGATTGCGTTCGTCAGGTCCGGCGTTGCAGAGGCGCCATCGAAGGCCAGGACTTTCAGCCGGCCAGCGAAGCGCGCATTCAGCACGGCCGCCCGTTCGGCGTCGCGGACGGTGCCGACAATACGCTCGAAGCGGTCGCCGAACCTGGCGATGTAATGTTCCGCCGAATAACCGAGCCCGAAACAGAGCAGCTTGGACATCGGAGCCTCACAGCAGCGCGGCGTTCCATTCGTCGATCACGTCGGCGTCCGTTTCGGCGGCGCGCCGCGCGACAGCGCAGCTTCCAAACCGTGACTGGTCTAACCGGCTGAGCGCCCAAATCGCGGCACCTCGCACCAGCGGCGATGAATTGTCGAGCAAACGCTCTGCTTCACCGGCCAACGCAAGCTCGCCCGAATTGCCGATGGCGATCAGCACATTGCGCACGAACCGGACGCGGCCGATGCGCTTGACCGCGCTCTTGGTGAACAAAGCGCGGAACGCGGCATCGTCGAGCCTTGCCAATTCGGCAAGCTGCGGTGCGCGCAACGCGGCGCGCGCCGCGAGCTTCGCTTCACGCCCGGCTTCCGCGAATTTATTCCACGGACAAACCGCCAGACAATCGTCGCAGCCGTAGATGCGGTTGCCGAGAAGCGGGCGCAATTCGCGCGGGATCGGCCCCCTGTGCTCGATGGTGAGATAAGAAATGCAGCGCCGCGCATCGAGACGATAGGGCGCGGGAAATGCGTTGGTGGGGCAGACATCGAGGCAGGCGCGGCAACTGCCGCAATGATCTTCGTCGGCGGTGTCGGGCGGCAGCTCGACCGTGGTGAAAAGAGCACCGAGAAAAAGCCATGAGCCATGCTGGCGTGACACCAGGTTGGTATGTTTACCCTGCCAGCCCAGCCCGGCCGCTTGCGCCAGTGGTTTTTCCATCACCGGCGCAGTGTCGACAAAAACTTTAATGTCGCCGCCAGTTTGCTCGATCAGCCAGCGCCCGAGATGTTTCAGCCGTGGCTTGATCACGTCGTGATAATCGTCGCCCTGGGCGTAGACCGAGATGCCTCCACGGGCCCGCTCCTTCAAGATCGCGAGCGGGTCGCCGGCCGGGCCGTAATTGATGCCGAGCATGATGACAGTGCGAACTTCGGGCCACAAAGCTTGAGGCTCGGCGCGGCGGTCGGCGTGCCGCGCCATCCACTCCATGTCGCCGTGCGCGCCAGCCGCGAGGAATTCCCGCAGATGCGTGGCGGCTTGCGGGATCGAGTCCGGCCGTGCGAAGCCGACGGAGTCAAAGCCTTGGGCGCGGGCAGCGTCGGCGAGTTCGCGCTTGAAGGCAGCAACGGCCGCAGGTGTCAGAAGTCGAGATTGGCGTAGGTTGCGGACGGCGGCACGCCGGGCAGCGCCTCGCCGAGCAGCGTGCGGAACGAGGGTCGCGACTTGATCCTCGCGTACCAGGCTTTGGCGGTCTCGTCTTCGTGCCATGGTACATCGCCCAGATAATCGACGGTGGACAAATGCGCCGCCGCGGCAAGATCGGCGTAACTCAGGCTGTCGCCGGCAAGCCAGTCGCGCTTGCGAACGAGCCAGCCGATATACGACAGATGGTACTTAATATTGCCGCGCGCCGCCCGCATGATCTCGGTGTCCGGCGGGCCGCCGCCGCCGTTCGCTGGTATAAAGCGCTTGTAAATGCGCTCCGTCACCAAAACGCCGCTGACCTCGGCGAAAAACTTGTCGTTGAACCAGCTCATCAGCCGGCGGATCTCGATCCGTTGCGCCGGTTCGCGCGGCATCATCCGGGGCTGGGGGCTGGCGGTCGCTCGTGTCTCGTCGAGGTATTCGGCGATGATCGCGGCTCCCGGTATTGGCGGCACGCCTTCTTCCACCAGAACCGGCGTGGTTCCCGCGGGGTTAAGCCTGAGGAATTCCTCGCGCCGCTCCCACGTTCGCTCTTCGACCAGGCGCGGCGGCGTGCCGAGCTCCTCGAGGATCAGCCGTACGAAACGGGAATGCGGGCAGGAGAAATGATGAAACAATGTCAGCATACTGTCGGGCATGAGCAATTTGAGTGAGCGGAGTGGCGCGCGGCGTCGAGGCGCGCGGCGTCGAGGCGCTTCCTTATAGGCAAAGCAATTCCGCGGGCAACCACCGCGACGTACCCTGCACCGTAACGCTTGTTGAAGGCGTATTCTGCGCCTTGCAAGGGCGCTGGCGCTCGGTCACAAGTCTGCCGTCGATTTGTGCCAGTTCCATTGACTCGGGCGCAGGCTGCGCCTTCCTCCGCGGAGCTCTCGCTTATGACGCTCGATTTCATCAAGGCCATCATCCTTGGGGTGGTCGAGGGGTTGACCGAATTCATTCCGGTATCGTCAACCGGACATCTCCTGCTCATGCAGCAGTTTTTTGGATTCAGCGACGACGATTTCGGCAAAAGCTTTGCGGTTCTCATTCAGTTCGGCGCGATATTGGCCCTGCTGTCGATCTACGCCGTGCGGTTGTGGGATTTGTTCCTCGGCATGTTCAATGATCCGCAGGCGCGCCGCTTCATCATCGGCGTCCTTGTGGCTTTTTTACCGGCGGCGATCGTCGGCGCGACGGCGTATAAATTTATCAAGGAGGTTTTATTTAACCCCTGGATCGTCTGCGTCTCGCTGATCGTCGGCGGTCTGGTGCTGTTGTGGGTCGATCGGCTCGATCTGAAGCCACGTTATCAGGACGCCACAAAGTTCACGCTGCCGATGTATTTCACCATTGGGCTTGCGCAGTGCCTCTCGATGATTCCGGGCGTATCGCGTTCGGGAGCGACCATCGTCTCGGCGATGCTGCTTGGCGCCGAGCGCCGCGCCGCGGCCGAGTTCTCGTTCTGGCTCGCCATGCCAACCATGGCCGGCGCCTTCGCCTACGATCTCTACAAGAACCACAACCAGCTGAGCCACAGCAACGTTGTGATCATCGCGGTGGGATTTATCGTGTCGTTCGTCTGCGCCTGGTTCGTGGTCAAGAGCTTCCTCGGCTACGTCTCACGGCACGGCTTCACATTGTTCGTGGGTTGGCGGCTCGTGGTCGGCGTGGCCGGACTTATCGCGCTTTCGCTCGGCCTTTGATCACCTCGTCGATCCAGCCTGCGAATGCGTCCAGCATTTCCGCGCGAACGTCCGCGTCCTTGCGGCCGGTCCGCACCGGCACGTGGAACGAATGATCGGCGTCCTGGAACAGTTTCAAGGTGGCTCGCGAACCGAGCGCCCGGCATAGCGGCTCGAGCTGATCGATTTCTGCAAGCGTATCGCGGGTACCTTGCAGGAATAGCATGGGGATTTGCACATCAAACAAATGTCCGGCTCGATCCTGCGAAGGCTTGCCTGCCGGGTGTAGTGGAAAGCCGAGGAATGCCAGGCCATCGACGCCCGGCAGTGCGGTTTTCGCCTGCGCCTGCGACGTCATTCGTCCGCCAAACGATTTGCCGCCGGCGATGAGAGGAAGGCCGGGCAACGACCGCCGCGCTGCGTCTATTGCGGCGCGGACGGTGGCGTGTGCGACGGCGGGCGGGTCCGGCCGTTTGCTGCCGCGCTCCATGTAGGGAAACTGGTAGCGCAACGTGGCGATGCCGCGCTGCGAAAGCTCCGCCGCGACAACCGCCAGAAACGGATGTTTCATGCCCGCTCCGGCGCCGTGAGCGAGCACATAACAGGCTCGCGCGTGCGAAGATGTTTGCAACAAGCCCGAAACATCAACGCCTTTGTCATCGGTAATGGAGACAGGCTCGGCGGTGATCGCTGACACGAAGCGCTCCAGCATGAGGGTGGCCGCGTCCATCAATTTACCGCGGCGAGCAGTCAATTGTATGATGGCCGAGCGGGCAGCCAAAGCCTCATAAGGAGACACCGATGTGCCGCAACATCCGCACCTTGTTTAATTTCGAGCCCCCGGCGACCGAGGAGGAAATCCGCGCGTCCGCGCTACAGTTCGTTCGCAAGCTGAGTGGGTTCACCCATCCGTCACACGCCAATGAAGCGGCATTTAATCGCGCGGTCGAGGAGGTGGTGGACGTAGCCCGGCGGCTCCTGACCTCGCTGGAAACAGCAAGCCCCGCTAAAAACCGCGAAATTGAAGCGATGAAAGCCCGGGCCAGGGCGCGTGAGCGATTTGCGTAGCGAACGAATTCTCACGCTGCTTCGATCTTCGGGTTCTTTTGCCAAATACCCGGAAGGTTAAGCGCCTGAGCCGGACATGGCCGGCCAAACAGGTAGCCTTGAGCGTGGGTACAGCCGGCGGCGCGCACGAGCAGCAGCTGGTCTTCGGTCTCGATTCCCTCAGCAACAGTGCCGATGCGCAGGCTTCTTCCCAGCCCCGCCACCGCGGAAACGATCGCGGCGCAGTCGGCATTCATCGCCAGCTCATGCACGAACGAACGGTCGATCTTGATCTTGTCGAACGGAAACATCCGCAGATAGCTCAGCGACGAATATCCGGTGCCGAAATCGTCCAGCACGATGGCAATGCCCATCAGTCTCAGCTGATGCAGCGTTTCAACATTCTCCGCGCTGCCTTGCAGCAGCACCGACTCGGTGATCTCCAGCTCCAGGCGCTCCGGCGCCAGGCCGGTCTCGGTGATCGCGTCGCAAAAATTGTCGATCGGATAGGCCTTGCGGAACTGGACCGCCGACAGATTGACGCTGACCTTGACGTGCGACGGCCAGCTCATGGCGTCGCTGCACGCCTTGCGTAAAACCCAGTCGCCGATCGGATTGATCAGGCCGGTTTCCTCCGCCACCTGAATGAACTCGGCGGGCGCGATCAGCCCGCGCTCTGGGTGTCGCCAGCGAATGAGCGCTTCGACGCTGGCGATTTGCCGGGTCTGAATGTCGACGATTGGATGATAGTGCAGCTCGAACTCGTTGTTCGTCAGCGCGTGACGCAAGTCGTTTTGGTAGGCGCGGCGTCGGCGCGCTTCAACGCCCATCGTTTCGTCGTAAAAGCGGTAGGCATCGCGCCCTTCGGCCTTTGCTTTATATAGCGCGAGATCTGCATTCTTAACCAGGTGCTCGACGGTGATACCGTGTTCGGGCGCGAGCGCAATGCCGATGCTGGTGCCGATATTGAGCTGGTGTCCGTCGAGATCGTATGGCTCGGCGACCACTGAAAGAAGTTTGTTGGCGGTGGTGACAGCGGCGTTCCGCTGGTCATCATAACCCCACGCCAAAATCGCAAATTCATCGCCCCCGAGCCGCGCCACCGTGTCGGTTTGGCTCATGCATGTGCGCAGGCGGCCGGCCACCAGCTTGAGCAGCTCGTCGCCCACCGGATGCCCAAGTGAATCGTTGACCATTTTGAAGAGATCGAGATCGAGCATGAACAGCGTGAACTGGCCGCCCTGGCGCCGCACGCGCGCGAGCGCGTCCTCCATTTTTTTCAGCAGCACCGCGCGGTTGGCGAGGCTCGTCAGGTCGTCATGACGGGCCATGTAAGCGATTTGCGACTCGGCGCGCTTTTGCGCCGTAATATCGTGATGGATGGCAACCCAGCCGCCGTCAGGCATCGGCCGGTGATTGATGGCGAGAACGCGGCCGTCGCGCATGTCGGTTTCAATGTAATACGGCCGGCCCTTGCGGACTTCTGCCAGGCGCTCTTCCACGTATCCATCGGCGTGCAAGGGACTGTTGGGACCCGCGACGCGGGCTTCGAGAATGGCGCGCAGCGTCACACCGGGTTTGGCCAAATCGGGTGTCAGACCGTAGATCTCGCCGTAGCGTTCGTTGCAAACAATCAGCTGCTCGTTGCGGTCGAACATGCACAGTCCGTGGGCCATGTTCTTGAGCGCTGCGTCGAAACGAAGATTCTGCGCCTGGAGCTCGGCCTCGCGCTCGCGTAACGCTGCAGTGCGCTCCTGCACGAGTTGGTCGAGCCCGCGGTTGAGTTGCTCGAGCTCCTTGATCATCAGTGCGATCGAGCGATCGGTGCGCTGACGATCGTTGTCCGACTGCGCGTAGGCCTCGGCGACGAGCGCCAGCAGCGCCTGGAGGTCTACTGCCCCCGAGGTGGTTGCTTTTGCAAGTTGTCTGGCGAGGAGTTTATGCACCGGCGTGTTCCGGCACCTCTGCAATCGTGGTGACAGTCATTGTCTGATTATGCAGTTCGCAGACGCCTGACACGCGATGCGGGGAGATCTCGCCGTACGAGTAGAACCCGAGCTGCGGAATGTTCGGTCCGAATTCGGTGCTCGCGGCTTCGAGTTCGTCGGCAATATGCTGGCCCATGAGCAACCGCCGGCCGATGCAGCTCACCAGGATCGCGAGTTGATCGCCGCTCCGGGTTTGGCCGATGCCGTCGGCGGCCTGACGCGCGGCCGAGGCGGCGCCGGCGGCCAGCCGGTCGAAATTGCCGCGCATCAGTTGCGCGGTCCACCCTTCGGGAACGTCGCCTGCGAACGTCATGGAGCGGGCTTCATGATCCACCGCGAGGATGGTGCGGACGATGTCATGATCCGGCCGCTCGGGATCGAAAACGCGCAACGGAAACAGAAGTCCGGAGCCGGGCAAGCCTCTGGCTTCCTCCTCGCCCAGATAAAGCTCATAAAGGTCGAGCGCCGGTTGGCCATCGAATTCGAACAGGATGTTGCCGCGTGATCGGGTAATTCGACGGCGGGGTCCAAACTCGTCCCAGCCACCGGCGCTGCCGTGGCCGATCCGGATCGCCGGACCATAGAAGCCGACCGCCGCGACCATGTGTGTGCGTGGCGCGCAATCGGCGCCAACCAGCGTTTCGCGAAATTCGGCGCCATCGCCGGCAAGCCCGCCGGTGACGGCGACCTCTTTGCCGACCGCGCCGGTGATCCCGCCCACAAGCTCGCTGCCATTGACGTTGAGGCCGTCCGACAGAACAAAAACGCCGACCAGGTCGGTTGCGGCCAAGGCGCGGCCGATCGCGTCGCCGCAGGCGCGGGAACTTTCCGGTGAGCATGCCGGTTCGCAGGTGACGCGGAGTTTGGTCGCGTCGAAGCCGATTGCTGCTGCGGCGATCTCGTTGTCACTGACGTCGTCGTTATTGATTTGCCCGCCGGTGCTGCAGCCGAGAATGTGAGCGGCCGGAAACATTGCGCGCAGTTCGCGATAACGCGCGCCACACGCCAGTGTCTGTCGCGCACCGAAAAAGAAAACCAGGTCAGCGTTGGCGCGATCGCCGGCACCGGCGGTCCAGCCGGCGTTCTCGTTCCAAGACAGTTGAGCCACGCGCATGGTGGTCACTTAACGGTCGATAGAGCGTCGGCGCAGGTTATGCAGTTCTACCTATGAGACCTGAAAATTCGGTTTATCTGCTTGCAACAGTTACAGATTTTCATGGTTCGTAAACCGTGTTCGGCCGCGCCGGGTACCCTCCGCGCCGAAAGACGGGCAGCGAAACAGACCTGCAGATCGAGTGAAATAACGCCTGCACCTACCGCAGGGTTACTTCCGCCGCGGCTTCTTGCCTTGACCGGGTTTTAACTGATGGATCGTTGCGGAGACGCCGGCGCTGCGGCGCAGCGCGTCTTTCAGATCGACGGGACGGTCGTATTTCTTCAGCAGATCGCGGAACGCCTCGTCGGCCAGTTCCTGGAAGTCCTTCATTTGGTCACGGCCGAGCAGGTCAAGCTGCCGCCATGATTCTTCGTCGAACTGCACGCGTTTGCCAGGCATCGTTGCGCCTTTGCGCGCGCCACGACGGCGCGGCCTTTTCAAGCTTCTATGTTTCGGTCGCCGAAGTCCAGTACCGAACAAAGAAAGACAGCATCGACGCGATGGTCCGCCTTGATCTAAGCTTGAGCTCGGCGCGCGGCGTATTGGCCGCGCGTCGCGTTAGCCACGAAGGGACAGATCCAATGGCGAAGAAACAATCGGACAGCGTCTATCGGATTATTGATGTCGTCGGCGTCAGCGAAAAATCATGGGAGGACGCCGGCCGCATCGCGGTTGCAACGGCCTCCAGTTCCTTGCGCGATCTCCGCGTCGCCGAGGTTACAAAAATGGATATGAAAGTGGATAACGGAAAGGTCACGGCCTTTCGCACCCGCGTCGCGCTCTCGTTCAAATACGAGGCGTGATCTAAAACTCGAACTTTGAGGATGCTCCACCAAAGTTTGAAGCGGCAATCGGTTCATGCTGAAGCGATTGTCGCTCCAAGGTGCGCGCTGCCATTACGCAGTGCGGCCATGAAATTGGCCGGCCGTACGGAACCGCCAGAGATAGTCGGGCACAATCGAGGCAACCGAATTGGGCACGATGCCGAGCCCCTCGAGCGTGCGGTTCTGCTCATGTGCGGCCGCAGAGACCACGTTGTCGCTCTTGAGCAGCTCGACCTGATCGGGTGTCAGCGGCGGCTTCGGCAGAAATTGCAGCAACGCCGCTTGCAGCTTCAGTATCGCGAACGGCACCGGCGCCAGGAAGCGGCGGCGCTCGATGGTTGCGAGCGTAAATTCCATCAGTTCCTTGAAGGTGCGTATGTCAGGCCCGCCGAATTCGTAGACCGTGCCTGGCTTCGCTTCGCCGTCGACGGCCTTGGCGATGCCTTCGGCCACGTCGCCGGCAAACACTGGCTGAAAGCGGGTGTGGCCGCCGCCGGGAAGCGGCAGCGCCGGCGCGATAGTCGCCAGTGCGCCAAAACGGTTGAAGAAGTCGTCCTCGGGACCGAAGATGATCGACGGTCGCACGATGATCGCCCGCGGTTGAGCCGCCAGCACCAGCCGCTCGCCAGAAGCTTTCGTGCGCGCGTAGTCCGAGACCGAGTTCTCGTCGGCGCCGATGGCCGAGACGTGGACGAGGGGCGCGCCGGCAGCGTGCGCGGCTTGAGCCACCGCTCCGGCGCCTTCCGCCTGCACCGCATCGAAGCGCTGTCGGCCCCGTTCAAACAGAATGCCGACCAGATTGATCACGACGTCGGCATCGCGCAACGCCGCCTCGATCGACTGCGGAGCGCGCACATTCGCCTGCACGGCATGAATTTGTCCGACCCGGCCGAGCGGCTGCAAGTAACCTGTCAGTTCCGGGCGGCGAACGGCGACGCGGATGCGATAGCCCCGATTAGCAAGCGCGCGCACCACATGGCGGCCGAGGAAACCCGAGCCGCCGAACACGGTGACCAGCGTGTCAGATCTGCTTTTCATGGCCATGTCCGAAACATCCCGGCTCGCGGCAATACAGGATCGATTCCGCGCTGTATAGAGGGATAGCGCGTTCGATTGACAACCAGAATACGGCTCCGTACCTATCGCCGCTTAAGCCCAGGTGGCGGAATTGGTAGACGCACTAGTTTCAGGTACTAGCGCCGAGAGGCGTGGAGGTTCGAGTCCTCTCCTGGGCACCAATGACGAACTCGCATTGAATTTAGCGAAGCATTAAAAGTTTCCTGACTTTTTCGGCGCGGGCGAACGAGGATCGCTGGATGATCCGATTTTCGATCAAGCGCAAAATCATCGGCATCGCGGTCGTTCTTATCGTCCTGATGGCGATTACGGCGCTGGTTTCAACGGCGCTGGTGCTGCAAGTCGGCAGCCGCCTGGAAGACCTGACCCAGAGCTACGTTCCCGCCTACGGCGCGCTCGCCCGCGCCGACATCCGTTCCCTTCAGCGCGCGCTGGCATTGCGCCGCATGGTCATCGACAAAATTCAGTCGCCAACAGACGACGGGCGGCTCGCCGCGTCGCGCAACGGCTTCGATGCCAGCGGTGCCGAGTTCGACAAGGAAACCGAAGCGGCGCGCAAACTGTTTGACGGTCTGATCGCAAAAGGCAGCACGTTCGGCGATGCGACGGCACTGGTGCGGCTTGAAACCCGGCTGGCCGACCTGATCACCGGTACACGCAGTCAGCTCAATGACGAGATCGGGCGGCTGTTGCACCTGCTCGACGGCGAAGACCAGAAGGCAATCGCCGACAGTCTCGATCGGATCGACGCACTGCGCGACGATCTTGACCGCGGGCTCGATACAATCCGTGCGGACATGCTCGACCTCTTGCGCGCCAACTCCGCGGTGACGGCGCACAAGCAGCATGTGGTTATCGCGACCGCCGTCCTGTTGACGGCGCTTGCCGCAACGCTGGGCCTGGTCTTTTCCATCCTGGTCAGCACGGGAATGACGCGTCCGGTGCGCCAACTCCTGGAAGGCGCGCGCGCGGTTGAAGCGGGCAGACTCGATCAGACTTTGGCGGTCACGTCGCATGACGAGATCGGGTATTTGACGATGGCCTTCAACCGGATGGTCGAGCAGTTGCGGCTGAAGGAACGCATCCGCGAAACCTTCGGCAAATACGTCGATCCCCGCATCGTGGAAGGCTTGATCAGCGGACCGGCGCTGGCGACTGCCGGAGAGCGTCGCGTCATGACCGTCTTGTTCTGCGACGTGCGGGGATTTGTCGGCGTCAGTGAGGAAATGACGCCGCAGGGACTCGTCAAGGTCATGAACCGGTATTTCTCGACGATGTCCGCGCCGATCCGCGAGCATGACGGCATCATCGACAAATATGTCGGCGATGCCATCATGGCCTATTGGGGACCGCCCTTCACGGCAGATGCCGATCAGGCGCGCTTTGCCGCTTTTGCCGCGCTCGACATGCTCGATCGCGTCGCGCCGTTTCGCGCTGAATTGCCTGAGCTGCTCGGATTGAGGAACGTGCCGATCTCGTTCGACATCCGCGTCGGCATTGCAACCGGCGAGGCACTGGTTGGCAGCGTCGGCTCCGAAGTGATGATGAGCTATACGGTGATGGGCGAGACGGTAAATTTGGCGTCGCGTCTGGAAGGCGCCAACAAACTGTACAATAGCCACATCCTGGTGTCGGAGGCGACGATCGCGGCGGCGGGCGCCGCGATCGAAACGCGCGAGATCGATCGCGTCGCCTTGTTTGGGCAGACTCGTGCGCAGCCAATCTACGAAATCATGGGCCGCCGCGGCGCTCTGACTACGGCGCAGATGGAGCTGCGGAGCCGCTATGCGGCGGCGCTCGTTGCCTATCGAGCGCAGCGCTGGGAGGATGCAAGAGGCGGCTTCACCGCGGCGCTCGAAGCCGTTCCCGACGATGGACCGTCTTTGACCCTGCTTAAACGCATCGACATCCTGGCGGCGGCACCGCCGCGCGACGAATGGGACGGCTCCTGGCGCCTTGAGCAGAAATGAGCGAGTTGCGGCGGAATTTTTGGCCGATGTCGCGCCTAGCCCAACAAGCGGCGTGTACTTAGGCTTTGTGTTAGCGAGGTGCGGTTATGGCAAAACTGAACGGAAAAACGGCACTGGTCACCGGCTCGACCGATGGCGTTGGCCGCGTCGTGGCGGAGAGATTGGGCGCGGCCGGCTGGCGCGTTCTGGTGCATGGCCGCGATCGTACGCGCGGCGAGCGGGTCGTCGCCGAGATCAAGTCCGCAGGTGGTGCGGCGGAATTTCTGCAGACGGACCTGTCATCCCTGGCCGAGGTGCGGCGTCTTGCTGATGCTGTGCAACAAACCACGAAGCGGCTCGATCTTCTCATCAACAATGCCGGTATCGGTCGAGGCGACCCGCAGGGCGGGCGTGAGCTCAGCCCCGACGGCTTCGAGTTGCGTTTTGCCGTCAATTATCTTTCCGGATTTTTGCTCACGCATTTGCTGCTGCCGCTGCTGAGGAAAAGCGTGCCGGCGCGGATCGTCAACGTCTCGTCACTCGGTCAGGAAGCCATCGACTTCAAGGACGTGATGATGGCGAATAATTACAGCGGCATGCGCGCTTACCGGCAGAGCAAGCTGGCGCAGATTTTGTTCACCATTGACATCGCACCGGAGCTCGCGGGCAGCAGCGTGACGGTCAATGCCTTGCATCCGGCGACGTTCATGAACACCAAGATGGTGCGTGAGTTCGGCACGCCGATGACCACTGTCGAGGAGGGCGCCGATGCGATCCTCAAACTGGCGATCGCCCCGGAGCTGGAAGGACGGACCGGGTTGTTTTTCAATGGGCAGGGCGAAGCGCAGGCGAACGCGCAAGCCTATGAGCCAGAGGCCAGACGGAAGCTCAAGGCGCTCAGTCTGGAACTGGCCGGTCTGGTCCCGGCAAAAGCCCGCTAGTCTTGATCCGGCGGTTGCGTTATTCAGGTAAATAGCGTCCCTGCCACAACGCGTTTCCACATGACCATTCGGCTCCATCGCGGCGACCTGCCCGACCTTTCGCGCTACACCGGCGCAGTGGCGATCGATACTGAAACTATGGGACTGAATCTCGGCCGCGACCGCCTATGCGTCGTGCAGCTTTCGCCCGGCGACGGCTCCGCCGACGTGGTGCAAATTCCACCAAACGCGACTGATGCGCCCAATCTGAAGCGGTTGCTCGCCGATCCACGCCTTATCAAGATTTTTCACTTCGCGCGGTTCGACCTCGGTATGCTTTGCAATGCCTTTGGCGTCATGCCGGAGCCGGTCTACTGCACCAAGATCGCTTCGCGGCTCGCCCGCACCTACACCGACAAGCACGGCCTGAAAGACCTGGTGCGCGAAGTGCTGGGCCATGAGCTCTCAAAGCAGCAGCAATCGTCCGATTGGGGCGGGGCGGAATTGAGCGACGCTCAGGTGTCGTATGCGGCCAGCGACGTGATCTACCTGCACGCGCTCAAGGACCGGCTCGACGCGATGCTGCTCCGCGAGGGCCGCGATCAATTGGCGGCAGCCTGCTTCCGATTTCTGCCGGAACGTGCGCGGCTCGATTTGGCTGGGTTCGCTGCCGAGGATATTTTTGCTCATTCGTAGATTTGCAGTGATTTCAAAGAGATCGCACTTAATCCCCGCGCCCTCCGAAAGCCTTTCCGCCCGGTCGAAGCCACATTCGCGAGCGATAATTTCGCGCAGGAACTGCTAAATCGGGCGACCCGAATCGTGGCAGTGATCGGGGCTACTGGCCGAGAGGACCAAGCTGACGAGCGCTTATCCTGGCGACACAGCGAGACGGGCCGGATTTACCGCGACCGCTCGCGGCGATGCCGACCAAGTCTATCGCGCAGCACTGCGGCACAGCCGCCATGTGCACTGGCTTCGCATCGGCGTGCCAGCAATCATAGCCGCGGCTTTGATCATGGTTGTGGCGGTCAATTATCTGCCGACTGTCGGCGGCCTTCGGTTGCCCGGCGACTTGGGCAAGCTTGTGATCAAAGGAACCAAGGTGACGATGCAGCAGCCACGCTTGAGCGGGTTCACCGTCGATTCCCGGCCCTATGAATTTACCGCCCAATCCGCTGAGCAGGACATCACCAAACCCGATGTGATGGAGCTGCATCAGATCGACGCCAAAATAGAGATGCAGGACAAGAGTGCGGTCACCGTCACGTCGAATTCCGGGACATACGACATGAAGGCCGAAATGCTGACGCTCAACGAAAGTGTTCACGTCGTCTCCTCGACCGGCTACGAAGTGCGCCTGACCGACGCAGTGATCGACATCCACAAGGGCAACGTCGTGTCGGAGAAGCCCGTTTGGGTAAAGCTCACCAACGGCGTTCTCACCGCTCACCGTATCGAAGTCGTCGACGGCGGCGATCTCATTCGATTCGGTAACGGCGTTTCCATGACGGTAACCCCGGATCAGGATTCGACCGAGGCAGTCAAGCCATGAAACGCTGGTTTTGGTTCTGGGTCATCGTCGTCGCTATGGCGGCGCCGGGATCGGCGGGTGCGCAAGGTCCGCGCGCCGCCGCGGCAGCGCCGGGCCCGGCTGCACTACAGGAGCAAAAGGAGCAGAATCAGGATCAGCCGATCCAGATCGAATCGGCAACGCTTGAGGTGCGCGATAAAAGCAAAATGGCGACCTTCTCCGGCGATGTGCAGGTGGTCCAGGGCGATATGACAATCAAGTGCCAGACGCTCGTTGTTTTCTACGGCGCCGGCGGGCCCGGCGCAGGTTCGTCCGTTTCCGGCATCACGCATTCTGCCCCGGGAGCCGTGCCGGGCGCGCCGAAGCCGGGACCGGTTGTGCCGCAGGGCGCCAACGACATCCGCAGGATTGAAGCGCGTGGCGGCGTCACCGTCATTTCCAAGGATCAGAATGCCAGTGGCGATCTCGGTGTCTACGACGTGAAGAAAAAGACCATCACGCTGACCGGTAACGTCATCGTCAGCCAGGGCAAGAATGTACTCCACGGTGATCGCGTCATCGTCGATACCACGACAGGAAACGCCCACATCGAGTTGGGTGCGACCAGCCAAACGCGCGTCCGCGCCCTGATCCAGCCGAGCAAGAATGAAGATGGTTCGCCGTCGAATTTCCTGTCGATCGGGCCGGGTTCAAACAAGGCGAATTAGAGCATGATTCCGAAAAAGCCTGCCCTCCGACTCGATCTGAGGGGTGGTGCCCAGTTTCCCGCCTCGGCGAAGCCCGCTGCGGCGGGCGAAGGAGGGTCGGAAAGGTCATGCCATCGCCAGAGATAGCGACCGGCGGCTAACAGCATGGCTACGAAAAATCGGGTAAAGTCCCGGTTCATAATCCGGGATTTCCGTCGCTCGAGACGGGCCTGACGAGGTAGCGTGGCTGACATCTTCTCATACTTTCGCCGGCGCCGACGTCCGGCATCGCGGCAACCTGCACCGGTGGCTGGTGAAGTCATCGACCTCGCCAGCATGGGCGGTGACATCAATGGTACCTATGTCGATATCGCCAGCGTTCCGGTAAACGCCGAGAAAGCCCGAAGCGCGCGTCCGCAGCAGCGGCAGCGCCGGGCCCCGCCGCCAGAAAATCGCCCGCAACGTCAACCGCCTCCCGAAAACCGGCCCCAGCAGGCGCGGGTGCGCCGCCGCGCCGATGGCAATGGCTCAGCGCCGCCTGACCGCAAAGGCGTGCTCTCGGTCCATGGCGTCGAGAAGAGCTTCGTCGGACGCAAGGTGGTCAAAGGCGTCAGTCTTTACGTGCGCAAGGGTGAAGCCGTTGGTCTGCTCGGCCCCAACGGCGCCGGCAAAACCACGGTGTTTTATATGGTGACCGGCCTCATCAAGGCCGACAAAGGCCGGGTCGAGCTCGACGGTCACAACGTCACGGCGCTGCCGATGTATCAGCGGGCGCGTCTCGGCATCGGCTATCTGCCGCAAGAAGCCTCGATCTTTCGCGGCCTTACGGTCGAGCAGAACATCCGTGCCGTGCTTGAAGTGGTCGAGCCGGACGCCAGGCGGCGCGAGCGCGATCTCAACGGGCTCTTGGAGGAATTCAACATCGCGCGGCTGCGCAAGACGCCGGCGATTGCGCTCTCGGGCGGCGAGCGCCGCCGTGTCGAGATCGCGCGCTCATTGGCCACGCGGCCGAATTACATGCTGCTCGACGAACCGTTCGCCGGCATCGATCCGATCGCCGTCGGCGACATCCAGGCGCTGGTGCGCCATTTGACCAATCGCGGCATCGGCGTCCTCATCACCGATCACAACGTGCGCGAGACGCTCGGTCTAACCGACCGCGCCTACATCATCTATTCCGGCGAAGTGCTGATGGAGGGTGACGCCAGCGATATCGTCAACAACCCTGAGGTGCGCCGCCTTTATCTTGGCGAGCAGTTCCAGCTCTGATTTTAAGCCTACGCGAAATTCGCGAAATCGGTTGACGACAGCGGCCCTGAATTGCTGTAGAGAACTATCTACAAGCAAGAATCGGACCAATTTGGTCCTCCCGGGGTTCAATGGCGCTTTCGCAACGACTTCAGCTCCGCCATAGCCAAGCGCTGGTGATGACGCCGCAGCTGATGCAGGCGATCAAGCTGTTGCAGTTGTCGAATCTTGATCTGGTCGCCTATGTGGATGCGGAACTCGAGCGTAATCCGCTGCTCGACCAGACCGCCGAAGACGGGCCGATAGCGGCCGAGGCCAATGGCGGGTCATCGCCTGATGGTCCGCCAGCCGATGGCGAGGGCTGGAACGCAAACGGGGCTGAGCCTAACGGTAGCGCCATCGAGGAACGGCTCGACTCACCTGTCGAAGACGTCTTTCCAGACGACGCCGAGCCACCCCGCCTGCGCACCGCCGACGGTCCTGCCGGATATTCCGAATGGGCTGCCGTCGGCGCCGGCGGTCATGACGACAGCGAATACAATCTCGAAGCGTTTGTCCCCGCCGAGACCACATTGGCCGATTGGCTGCGCGAGCAACTCACACTCGCCATCGGCGATCCGCGGCGGCGGATCATTGGGCAATATTTGATCGATCTGGTCGACGAGGCTGGCTACCTCGCCAGTGATTCGGATTCGGTGGCGGAAAAGCTTGGCACCAGCGTCAAGGAAGTGGAGGCGGTGATCGGGATTCTACAGGGTTTTGATCCGCCCGGAATTTGCGCACGCGATCTTGCCGAATGCCTGACGTTGCAACTCAAGGAACGCGACCGGTTCGATCCGGCGATGCAAGCCTTGATCGGGCGCCTCGATCTGCTGGCCAAGCGCGATTTCAACACGCTCAAGAAAGTGTGCGGTATTGGCGACGAGGATCTCGCCGACATGATCGCGGAAATCCGGCGGCTTAATCCCAAGCCCGGTCTGGCGTTCGGATCGGCCGTCGTGCAGCCGATCGTGCCGGATGTTTTCGTGCGGCCGGGTCCGGATGGCGGCTGGATCGTCGAACTGAATTCCGACACCTTGCCGAAGGTTTTGGTCAATCAGACCTACTATGCCGAGGTCTCGGCAACGGCAAAGCGCGACACCGACAAGTCTTATCTCGCCGAATGCCTGCAAAGCGCCACCTGGCTCGTGCGCGCGCTCGATCAGCGGGCGCGCACCATTCTCAAAGTCTCAAACGAAATCGTGCGCCAGCAGGATGGTTTCTTTGCCCATGGCGTCGAGCATCTGCGCCCGCTCAATCTGAAAACCGTTGCCGAAGCCATCAGCATGCACGAATCGACCGTCTCCCGCGTGACGGCCAACAAATACATCGCTACGAGCCGCGGCATTTTTGAGCTAAAATATTTCTTCACCTCGGCGATCGCCGCGTCCCACGGCGGCGCGGCGCATTCCGCCGAAGCAGTGCGTCACCGGATCAGGCAATTGATCGATGCCGAGACGACGGCCGACATTCTCTCCGACGACACCATCGTGGACAAGTTGCGCGACGCCGGCATCGACATCGCGCGGCGAACGGTTGCGAAATATCGTGAAGCGATGCGCATTCCATCCTCGGTGCAGCGGCGCCGCGAGAAGCAAGCGGTGGCACTCGCCTGAAACGTTATCCTCCGCAACGCGTTAGCCGAGTAAGTATTAGTACGCCGCATTGAATCGTCGTCGGGCGATGCCTACGTCGAGTTTGCGGTTCATGCGCCACCAAGCACGGAGGCTGTCATGTCATTTCGCGTTTCGGGAAAAAACCTGGACCTCGGCGAGGCGCTGCGCGAGCGGATCAGCGGGCGCATCGACGAGGCGATGAGCAAATATTTCGACGGCGGTTATTCCGGGCACGTGACGGTGGCGAGAGAAGGCTCCGGATTCCACACCGATTGCGCCTTCCACCTCGACTCCAAGGTCATACTGCGCGCCGAGGGTAGTGCGCCGGACGCCTATACCAGCGCCGACCAGGCGGTGCTCCGGGTGGAGAAGCGGCTGCGCCGTTATCACCGCCGTCTCAAAGAGCACCACGCCAAACCGCAGCGACCGGAACCCGATTGAAAACCGGAAGTTAGTGCGCTGATCGGTGAACGCGAATTTCACCGACAGGTATGCTTTCAACCATACCGCCCGGTGCCCATTGACGCCATTGTCCGCGCTCCCTATGTTCCGCCGCGCTTTGCACATGATCTCAAGAAACGGCCACCGGCTTCCGGGGAAGATCATGCGCGAATTCACAGCGCGCTAGGCTTAAGGCCTCGCTCTCCAGGTCCTGCTCATGGCGCTCACCGATCTCGTCGCTCCGAACGCGATCATTCCCGCACTCAAAGTCAACAACAAGAAGCAGGTGCTTCTTGAGCTTGCCGCGCGCGGAGCGGTGCTCACCGGCCAGAACGAACGGGCGATTTTTGATATTCTGATGCAGCGCGAGAAGCTCGGCTCCACCGCGGTCGGCAACGGCATCGCAATTCCCCACGGCAAGATGCCGAACCTGACGCGGCTGTTCGGATTGTTTGCGCGGCTTGACCGGCCGATCGATTTCGAGGCGCTCGATGGTCAGCCGGTCGATCTCGTTTTTCTGTTGCTGGCGCCGGAAGGCGCGGGAGCCGATCATTTGAAAGCGTTGGCGCGGGTGGCGCGGCTGCTGCGTGACTCTTCCATTGCCCACAAGCTGCGGGCCTCGCGGGACGCCGAAGCGCTTTACGCCGTTCTGGCGATGCCGTCGGCTAGCGCCGCATAGCGGCGCTAGCCAGGTATCAGTAGGTCAGTAATCAGTAATCAGATGCAGTACGAAAAAGGGCCGCAAGTGCAGCCCTTTCTGATTACTGATCGCTGATTACTGAACTCCTGATCAGTGTACGCTCACCATCTCGAGCTGCTGGCTCACGGCATTGGCGACGGCAGCCTCACGGCTGTCGGTCAGCATGATCGGCGTGCCGTCGGCGGCGTGCAAGGCAAACAGCTTCATCCCCGGTTCGATACCCATCTCGGCCACCTGTGGGAATAGCGCGCGGACTTCGTCGGAACGGATCGTCTTCACGTAGGCAATCTCGCCGTCGCCCATATGGGCAAGCGCTTCCGGCGTGATTGCGATGTCTTTCACTTCGCTGCGACTCGATTCCATGGCCTTGCTCCTTCTTATTATAACACGAACGACCGGCGTCGGGTTTCTTATTCGGATTCCTTGATGGAGATTGACTTAACAACACGCTCGGGTTGCGGACGCACCAGATCAATCGACAGCAAACCGTTTTTTAAGTCGGCGTTGAGAACTTCCATACCTTCCGCCAGCACGAAGCTGCGCTGAAACTGACGCGCCGCAATGCCGCGGTGCAAAAACTGCCGGGTCTTGTCGTCCTGCTGCCGGCCGCGGATGACGAGCTGGTTCTCTTCCAGAGTCACATCCAGCTGATCGCGGGTGAAGCCTGCAACGGCAAGCGTGATACGCAACCGCTCCGGGCCGCCGGTATCGCGAGCGATGCGCTCAATGTTGTAGGGCGGATAGCCGTCGGCCGCCTTCGACACCCGATCGAGAACCCGCTCGATCTCATCGAAGCCAAGCAGAAATGGGCTCGAAAGTGACGAAACCCTGGACATGATCTCAAAGCCCTTTGCCAAGCGACTTTGCGGGGCCCTTACGGCATCCCCGGAACACTCCCAATATGGCGTCACCGGATCAGAGTCGCAAGGCGGCGAAAAACCGGCTCACACCGGCGTCAGCGGTCCCGGCAGCGCGCGCTCGGCTTCCGCCGACAGCTGCGCCTCATGTCGTCTGATAAAAACGGCGCCGGCGACCAGTGCAATCACCGCGGCAACCGCGATTGCGATCACCATCGGCCCGGCGAATTTGTGGATCTGATGCCCGAAAACGTAAGCGGCGAACCCGAAGAACGATGCCCAGGCCAGCGAGCCCACGATATTGGCGAGCATGAACTGCCGCCACGGCATGCGATTGGCGCCGGCGAGAATGCCGGCGAGGCTGCGCAGCAGCGGTACGAAACGGCCAATGAAGATGATCTTGCTGCCGTAACGCAGAAACAGATACTCCCCAAGCTTGATCCGGCTTTCGGTTATTCGGACATACGGACCGTAGCGCAGCAGCAACCAATAGCCGTATTCGCGGCCGATAATGTAGCCGATCATTTGCCCGACGATCGCCGCGCCGGCTGCGGTGAAGACGACGGCGAAAATATTGAGATCGTGTTTGGTGCCGGCAAAAATCCCGGCCAGGATCAGCGCGGTCTCACCAGGGAAGGGAAAGCCAAGACTTTCGAGCCCAATAACCGCGGCGACTACGACGAGACCGTAGGCGTGAACCAGATGGCCGATGGAGGGGATCAGGTCGAACAAATCACAAGACTCAAATGACCGGGACTATGGCAACGCTACTGTGGCAACGCGGTGGGAAAGCATTCCGATCCATATAAGGGTGTTCCCGGGCGGGGCCACCTTGCGTTGCCTTTGGTGACAGCGCAATGGCGCTCACGCTACTCTGCGACTATCAATTTGGCCTTAAATAGCTGCGCGTGCGGCGAAAGGTGCGCGGATTGATGCGAGACGGCTTGGCGCAAAACAACCTGATGCAAGACTTTATGCAAGACAACATTTGCCGGCGCCCGGCCGGCCTGATTCCCGGTTTGTTTTTCGCTTTGTTCATCGCCTCGGCGCTTGCCCTCGGCGGTTGTTCGCATGACCAGGGCCTCAATATCATGGCGAGCGGCGGCCGCGACGATGATGAGATCAACACCCGCCCCGCCGACTACAAGCCCGACATTCTCCGCGCCATGCATGCTTACCTGAACGATCCGACCGGCATTCGCGACGCCGGCATCTCCGAGCCGGCGCTGAAACCCTTCGGCGCCTCGAAACGCTACGTGGTCTGCGTGCGTTACACCGCGAAGAAGGCTCGCAATGAATATTTCGCCGCGAAGGAGGTAGCGGCGGTATTCGTCGCCGGGCGGTTCGACCGCTTCGCCGAGACCGCCCACGACACGCCGAATGACCAGTGCGCGGGCATGACCTACGCGGCGTTTCCCGAACTTGAAAAGCTGTCGCGGTAGTTTGCGGCCTGGCCGCAATCTTACCGCGAAGCAGGCGGAGGCTTGACGAATTGGCCCTGCGTTCACGAACTGCGCTTGCGACTTATCCGGGCGGTTTCACACAACACGAGGACCGCAATGAATTTCATACCGATCGCGGCGGGCGCGGCCGCGCTGATTGCACTGTCAGCGTCGTACGCGCAGGCGCTGCCGGCGCTCGCCGTCAACGACGTCAAGGTGCGGCAGGGACCTGGAACGAATTACCGGATCGTCGGCGTCATTCCGCGCGGCGCTACGGTCGAGGTCTCGGGCTGCCGCGGCCGCTGGTGCGCGATCGCATGGCAGGGTGGCAGCGGCTACGCGACGGCCGTGAGCTTCGTTGGCGCCGGGGGCCCGCCGCCCGGCACCTACCCGCCGGCTTACGTCCCGCCGCCGGTCGACGATTACCCGGGGTTCGAGTTCGGCCCCAACAGCGCCCACTATTATGGGCCCTACAGCGGCTACGGCCACTACTGGCCCAATCGCTGGTGGTGGTGAGGCTAGACGGTCGCGGCAATACTGTGTATGTTCACTGTTCGTTCACACCAAAAGCGTAGTTTTGCGGAATGTTTTCTGACTCTATCGATGGCGTGGGCATTGATTTACTCGGATTTGCGGGTGAGCGGCGGTTCGCAACAATTCTTGCGGACCCGCCGTGGCAGTTTACGAACAAGACTGGAAAAGTTGCGCCAGAGCACCGTCGGCTCTCTCGCTACCGCACCCTCGTGTTAGACGAAATTATAGAGCTTCCGGTCGCGCAAGTCGCTGCTCAAAGGGCTCATCTCTATTTGTGGTGTACCGAACGCGCTGTTGCCCGAAGGATTGGCAGTGATGAAGGCGTGGGGTTTCACGTATAAATCCAATCTTATCTGGCACAAAGTCAGAAAGGACGGCGGCTCCGATGGTCGCGGTGTTGGTTTTTATTTCCGCAATGTTACCGAAATAATTTTGTTTGGTGTACGCGGAAAGAATGCACGAACGCTCGCGCCGGGGAGGCGGCAGGTCAATTTGGTAGCCACGCGGAAACGGGAGCACTCGCGGAAACCTGACGAGCAATACGAAATTATGGAAGCTTGCAGTCCCGGACCGTTTCTTGAATTGTTTGCGAGAGGCACGAGATGGAATTGGGCAACGTGGGGCAATCAAGCAGACGAAAACTATCACCCCACTTGGAATACTTACGTCTCTGCTAAAGATCAAACCAAGGTTCCCGCGCGCGCCGAACATTTGGCATAAATGCATCAAGTACCAAGCTGAGAAAGCCCCGCGCCGTCTGTCAGTTGGAAATCCATAAAACCGGCGGCGAACCGCGGATTACGATGGATCATCCAAAACTTGTTCTCAGTACCCAAAGTCTCGTCTAGAAGGCGCCTGAACGAGACGATGCGATGATAGGCAATGAGTTGAACAAACTCTATGTGGCCTGCACCCGGTTCTGTTGACACGCTCCTAAGCTAATCCCGCCTGCATTTCGAACTCCACGGGACTCAGATATCCGATCGTCGAGTGCCGACGTTTCGGATTGTAGAAGCACTCAATGTAGTCGAACACATCAGCCTTGGCTTCATCTCTCGTCCGATAAGTCTTGCGAGCTGTGCGTTCGGTCTTCAGCGAGGAGAAGAAGCTCTCCATCGCAGCATTGTCCCAGACATTGCCGGAACGGCTCATCGAGCAGACGACGCCGTGGTCGGCCATCAGCTTCTGGAACTGCTCGCTGGTGTACTGGCTGCCACGATCGGAGTGATGCAACAGCGCATCGGGCTTACCTCGTCGCCAGATTGCCATCACCAGCGCGTCGGTGACGAACTGCGCCGTCATCGCTGTGCTCATCGACCAGCCGACCACGCGGCGAGAGAACAGATCGACGACGGCAGCCACATAGAGCCAGCCTTCTGCCGTCCACACATACGTGAAGTCGGCAATCCATTTGCGGTTGGGAGCGGGCGCGTCGAAGCTGCGGTCGAGCACGTTGGCAGCGACGGCAGCGATCTGCCGCTCACCCAGATCGGGCGGCAGGCGGCGCCGTCGCGGACGGGCTCGCAGAGCCTGTAGCCGCATCAATCGCTCGATCCGATGCAATCCACACGATATCCCTTCCGCCAGCATGTCGTGCCAGACCCGCCTGGCGCCGTAGGTTCGGTCGCTCGCAAGGAAGCTGGCGCGAACCTTCGCGCTCAACTCTTCATCGCTCCGGCTGCGCCGACTGCGCGGTCGTGTCAGCCAGGCATAGAACCCACCCCGCGAGACACCGAGCGCCCCGCACAACCATCCCGCCGGCCAGATCCCCCGGTGCTTCACAACAAAACCGAACTTCACGTCGATTCCTTCGCGAAGTAGGCCGCGGCTTTTTTTAGGATGTCTCGCTCGGCCTTCAGCTTGAGCACCTCGCGCTTGAGCTGCGCGATCTCCAGCTGCTCCGGCTTCATCTGACCTTGGCCGGGAAATGCTTGCTGCGGATCAGCCGCAAGCGCCTTCACCCAACTGCGTAGCTGAGATTGGTGCACACTGAGGTCGTGCGAGGCCTGCGTATACGAGACGCCCCGCTCCTTGATCAGCCGCACAGCCTCAAGCTTGAACTCTCGCGTAAACTTCCGTCGCTCCATGACACACCTCCGGTTCCATCAAAACACCTAACTCGGTGTCCTCGGAACCGGGTGCAGGCCAATGTCCGGAAACTTACTAATTCTTGGAAGTGGAGCCGCATCGAAAACAATTTTAGAGATGTAATCAATCCGTTCCTTCAGCTCATTATTTTCAGCGATGACAAAATCGGGGTACTGAAAGAGATGGTCTGAATAGTTAGCGTGGTTTCTGTGACGGGCGTCAGAATTTTCAGCTTCCGTGTCATTCTCAGTAAAGATGTCATCCCCCTCGCACGCTGTCGATCGCTTGACAAGGCGCCAATAAATCTGATGTTCGCCGCTGCGCGCCGCCTTCTTCCTGAACGCGCAAACATAGCGGCCATTGTCGACCTTCAATTGAACAAGCTTCTTCTTTCGAAACAGCTGAAAATAACCTAGCACGTGGGCGATAGCGCGGACTGAATAATGGCTGGCGTAATACCCTGATATTGATGCCCAAATAGGACTACTCCCTGTCAGCGAAATAGAAACGAGGAAGCTGTGAACACTCCGAAGCCATATGTCGATGGCAGCGGTGGCGAAGTGGGACGCTGCCGCGGTATCTACAAGTTTATCGCCAGCCTCGTTCGGCGCTATCCTTTCAAGTAAAGTTGTGAGTGAACGGGGGCCAGGTAGCGGATCATCATCCTTCGTAGCAGCCAAGGGCCCAAACGTAGCGGAGAGAATGTCCCGTAAATTGTTATCGACTAACATTTTGCAACTCTGACAGAACCCTAGCCTTGTTTTCTTCCGCTAGTTTGGATTTCCCCGCGGTACTTCTTCCGGAGATCTTCTTGTTGCTGAGTGCAGCGGCCCATAACGTTTCTCTGAAACGCCCAATTCCTCCGCTGCCAAGAAAACCTTTCGTGCCAAACTCTCCTTTCGGGATAAATTTGCCATTCCTTTGCAGCCCGGCGTGTTCAATTAAGCGCTCAAACCATTTGGTCAGCACCTCAAAGGCTTGGTCAGAAACTGGGTCAATCCGTTTGTTCGTCAGGGTCCAAATACAGGCTGGAATGAGGGCGATGACAGAGACGAGTACTCTCCCCTGATATGCAACATTCTCGGGGTCCAATTTGTCCGAAGCCGCAATATCGTGACGACGCCCCGATGCTTCCAACCATGCGTCCAGGCATTGAGCAAGAAACTCTGATTGTTCGTCGAGGCTTGGTGATGTCCGCCGCGTTCAACACGCCAAGGATGTCCTCGTCTGCCGAATTTAAGGTTGCAAGCGTGATTACGTCGGCAACGCCATACTTGATGCCAGGAATTTGAATCATGCCCTTTAGCGGCCCAACATCTAGCATTAGGCGGCGGCCAATATCCTGTGCGCGTTCCTTATCATCAAGGGGGCTGCGCTTGCCGCGCGCGGTTGGAAACAGATCGGCCACCAGTGAGCGGTCCACTTTTTTCTGATTAAAATTTACATCAATAAAAATCTGCGCCTGATGTCGTGGAGTGGCGCCAAGCTTATCCAGATTTAAGAAGATTTCGGTAGGAATTTGCCATTCGATTGCGGGATCGTTTTCTCGCAGGATCCGCACGGCAAAGTAAGCACCATTGATACGGTGCTGACCATCGATGACCGAAAAGCGCAAATCCCTGTCATTCTCGTCAAAAATTAGAGTAGCAGCCTCGTCTAGACGATGATCTTGCGGCCCTTCCGTCTCCAATGGTTCGACCCGCGCGCCGTTAACGTGGAGAAGAACGTTCGAAAATGTTGGATATTCGCTTCTTTCAAAGCCAACCATCCGCGGCACCTTTGGGGGCCATTGCCTGCCCGGCTCTAACTTTTTCGGCTCATAGATTTCTCCAAAATACTTGCGATCAAATCAGCAGGCTCCATGATTTCTTTTTGCAATAAATAGGCGGCGATTTGAGCGACCCGCTTCCAATCAAGGGATCGCTGAATATTGCGAACCCTTTGAGCGTCTCTATGTGGGACGTGAGGTTTACCAGGCCACCATTCCATCAGCTTGACGACATCAAGGGCCGCCAAGCATCGCTTTACATCGCGTAATGATGACGGAACAAAGGGGTTCTTTGGTACGATTACAGATATTTTCTGAATGCTTTCAGCTTCGGTCATCTTGCCCTCTCATCACCAAAGCAGCACGGTTACCTTATCAACGTATTTTTCAGCCGGAAAGAATGTACTGGCGGCCATTACATGGTCAAAAAAAGCTTCGGCGCGACGCTACGTCGCGTCTCTCTTCGTACCACTTGATGGACTGCTTCTAAGGAAACAACGCTGGCGCGGAGCGCAAAGACGAAGCGGCGCACCACTATCGGCTGACGGAGAGTAACCGCAATCTGAGCGTCGCCAGCGATGTCCGGCCGCGCTGTCTACTATTCTAGGACTTCTTCCCGTAAGGGTTCGTACCGGGCTTTGACTGGCTATGCATATTGGCGAACGGGGACGGGGCGGCGGGTGCATTTTTCTTGTTTTTGTCCTGCTTCGGTTTTTTCTTTTCCTTATTGCTTCGCATCTGACCTTTCGCCATGGCGGCCTCCAAATCGTTGACGGGCGATTCGCCCGGGGAAGGCTGTACCGTAGCCCAGTTGTAGTGCCCGACGCTAACGGCGAGCTCGCCCGCTCCGGCTACGCCGGCCCGGGTTGAGCCGTCGCCGCGTCCGCGACACCCCGCCGCGCGGCGTTTTACGCGGGTCATGAACGGCTTGTAACGAAACCGTCGCGATCCGCCCCGCGTTCTTTCCACGGGGCGATCATTCCGGAAAAATGGAGATCGCCAAATGAAAGCACGAACCTCAATCGCGTTAGCCGCGGCGGCATTGCTGGCCGGCGTATCGGCGGCCTCGGCTGCCGGTATGCAGCCGTCGAACGCGGGATCGAACATGGCGCCGGCGGCGGGCGATACGCTCAGCCTGTCCAGTTCGCAGCAGAAGGCCGCGTGGAAGGACCTTTACACCGGCTCACTGAATCAGAAGGCGCCCGCGGGATTTAACGCCGTCACTGGCGCGGTGGTGCCGAACACCGTGACTACGGCGCCGATCACGAGCAAGGCCGCCAGCGACGTTCCGGCACTGAAGCCGTACCACTTCGCCATGCTGCAGAATAAACTCGTGATCGTGAACCCGAGCGACAAGAAAATCGCGGAGGTGATTACCCGGTAGCCGCTGCGCTTATGGCGGTTCGCTCTCAGAAGGCCTCGCCGCTTCACACGCGGCGGGGTCTAGCTGTGCGGCCTTCGACCAAAAAAGCCACGGCAACAACACGATGACAAAGCCGAGCGGCGCCAGCGCGATGACGATGATCGCGCGCAGCGGCCACGGGCCGAGCGCGTCGATGAAGGGCGGCACTTCGCTCGGGTCCGCCGGATTCCCGAGGAAGCCGTAATTGGCGCCGAGCCCGACGTCGATGGGCATCACCACCGCGACGTAGACGGCGCTGGCGATGATGGCGCGGCCGAGGTCGCGCCAGGTCGGGCGGAAGCCCAGCACGACAATGTCGTAAACGGCGCTGGCGAAAATAATGGTGTGCGCGATCCAGAACGCCCAGAAGATCGGCGAGGCCGGTCCGGCTCTGAGCGCCGGTTGAACAAAGGCCTGCAGCGTCAGCGCCGCGGTCCAGAAATACAATGTGGCCTGCGCCCAGCGCCACCGCGTCAGCAGCACCAGCGGCGCCAACAGCCCGTTGACGTCGCAGATTTGCAGCGGCAGCCCGGTGCGCGGGTCTAGGCCGTGCCAGTTCCACCAAATATTGTACGTCAGCCAGTAGCAGACGGCGAAGGCGGCAAGTGCGCGGCGCAGGTGCAGCTCTTTGCCCTCCGACAGCGTGCGGCCGATCAGACTGGGCGCAGCGATCAGCAACGCGCAGACTGCAAAAGCGACCGCGTGCAGGCCGCCATAGGGAACGAATGCATCCCAGGGACCCGGCGCGAGGATGTTGAGCGGCGGATTCATCGTGACCCCACCCGATGCAAAATTGAGAATCTGGAAAATCTAAAGCGCCACTAAAAAGCTTATGTGACTTAATGCCTTCCGCGCGGCTTCCAGCCGCCGCGCATGCCCGGCCGGCCGAGTGTCGAACGTGGCCCAGATTTTCGCGTCCCTGTCGCGCCTCCGGCGCTCCCCGCCTCTTGCCCTTTAGCCGGCACAGACTCAACGCCGGGACCCATTTCGTCGAGCGAGGGTTTGCGCGGGGCGCTTCTTTGCGTCCCCGTCGCGCCTCCGGCGCTCCTCGCCTCTTGGCGCTCGCCGCCGCCGGGGCGCAGGGGGGCGACTTCGTGGTGGAGCGCAATGCCCATTTCGTCGAGCGCCGGCTTGTGGACTTTGCTCTTTTCACCTCTCCCCGCCGCGCGGGGAGAGGTCGAACGAGCGGAGCGAGCGAGGGTGAGGGGGCCTCTCCGCAATTCTGAGCCCAGCGGCGAGGCCCCCTCATCCCGACCTTCTCCCCGCGTGCGGGGAGAAGGAGAAGGGAGAAACTTCGCCGTCGGGTCGTCCGTCACGGCAAGTTCGGTCGAGCGCAGCCGTTTGATCTCGTCGCGCAGCCGGGCGGCTTCCTCGAAGTCGAGATCGGCGGCGGCGGCGCGCATGCGGGTTTCCAGGTCGGCGACCACGGCCTGGAAGTTGTGGCCGATCGTGGCGACCTCCTCGAACTCGCCGGCGCCGTCGCCGGTCGCGACCAGCACGTGGTCGCGCTCGTAAACGCTCTGCAAAATGTCGGAGATACCTTTGCGCACGCTTTCCGGCGTGATTCCATTCTCGATGTTGTAAGCTTCCTGCTTCTCGCGCCGGCGATTGGTCTCGGCCATGGCGCGTTCCATCGAGCCGGTGACGCTGTCGGCATAAAGAATGACGCGACCGTCGATGTTGCGCGCGGCGCGGCCGATGGTTTGAACGAGACTGGTTTCGCTGCGCAGAAAACCTTCCTTGTCGGCGTCAAGGATCGCGACCAGCGCGCATTCGGGAATATCGAGGCCCTCGCGCAACAGATTGATGCCGACCAGCGCATCGAACGCGCCAAGCCGCAGATCGCGGATGATTTCGATACGCTCGATGGTGTCGATGTCGGAGTGCATATAGCGCACGCGGATGCCCTGCTCGTGCAGGTATTCGGTCAAATCTTCGGCCATGCGCTTGGTCAGCACCGTGATCAGCGCGCGGTAGCCGTTCTGAGCGACCTGACGTACTTCGCCGACCAGGTCGTCGACCTGGGTGCGCGCCGGGCGGATGTCGACCGGCGGATCGATCAGCCCAGTCGGGCGGATCACCTGCTCGGTGAATACGCCGCCGGATTCGTTAAGTTCCCACGGCCCGGGCGTGGCGGAGACGCAGGTCGTCTGCGGCCGCATCGCGTCCCATTCCTCAAAGCGCAGCGGCCGGTTGTCCATGCACGATGGCAGGCGGAAGCCGTACTCCGCGAGCGTCGCCTTCCTCCGGAAGTCACCGCGATACATGCCGCCGAGCTGCGGGACGGTGACGTGGCTTTCGTCGACGAACACCAGCGCGTTGTCGGGCACGTATTCAAACAAAGTCGGCGGCGGTTCGCCAGGCTTGCGGCCGGTGAGGTAGCGCGAGTAATTCTCGATGCCGGCGCAGGCGCCGGTCGCCTCCATCATTTCCAAATCGTAGAGCGTGCGCTGTTCGAGCCGCTGCGCTTCAAGGAGCCGGCCGGCGGCGTTAAGCTGATCGAGCCGTTGCTTCAGCTCGAACTTGATGCCGGCGATCGCCTGCAGCAGGGTCGGTCGCGGCGTCACGTAGTGCGAATTGGCGTAGACCTTAACGAATTCCAGCTCGTCAGTCTTCTGCCCGGTAAGCGGATCGAATTCGTGGATCGAATTCCACTTCGTCGCCGAACAGCGACACCCGCCAGGCGCGGTCTTCATAGTGAGCGGGAAAAATCTCGATGACATCGCCGTGCACGCGGAACGAGCCGCGATAAAAGTCGCCGCCCGAGCGCTTGTATTGCAGCGCGACCAGATCGGCGAGCAGCGCCCGCTGGTCAATCCGCTCGCCCTTTTTCAGCGAGAATGTCATCGCGGAATAAGTCTCGACCGAACCGATACCGTAGATGCACGACACCGAAGCGACGATGACGACGTCGTCGCGCTCAAGCAGCGCCCGCGTCGCCGAATGGCGCATGCGGTCGATCTGCTCGTTGATCGAGGAATCCTTCTCGATGTAGGTATCGGTGCGCGGGATGTAGGCTTCGGGCTGGTAGTAATCGTAATAAGAGACGAAATACTCCACGGCGTTGCCGGGAAAGAAATTCCTGAACTCGCCGTAGAGCTGCGCCGCCAGCGTCTTGTTGGGCGCGAGGATGAGCGCGGGACGCTGGGTCTCTTCGATCACCTTCGCCATGGTGAAAGTTTTGCCCGAGCCGGTGACGCCGAGTAGCACCTGGCTGCGATCATTGCGGCGCACGCCTTCGACCAGATCGGCAATGGCCTGCGGCTGATCGCCCTTCGGGTCGAAGTCGGATTTGATGACGAGTGGCCGTCCGCCTTCGGATTTTTCCGGCCGCGGCGGCCGGTGCGGCACCCAGATTTTGTTGGCGCCGTCGTGCTCGCGAAATTCCGCGCGGCCTTCGCGCAGCAGCTGGTCGAGCGATTGCTGGCTAGCGAGGCCGGCGACCGTTCCGATTTCGCGCGAAGCCGAGCGCGCGAGCCGCAAGTGCGCCGGGCCCATGTCCGGCGTGATCACATTGCGCGCGTTTTCGCTCTCACCCTCTTGCTCATCGATGCCAAGCGCGCGCGCGAGATCAGGATCAAGCTCGCCCGGCGGCACCGGCGTTTTGCCCACATAACCCTGCTGCGGCGCTTCGCCGAAACCGCGCGCCACCGAAGCCCTCGCGCGGTGCGCATTGGCGAAGTCAGCACGGCGGTCGAACGAGTTGTCCGGCGCAGGCGCGATCTTGGAAGCTCGCTCTTCCCCTCCCCCCTGTGGGGAGGGGTTAGGGGTGGGGGTCGGGAGGTTTTGTCTATGCGTTGACGGGCTTTTTGCACTCATCGACGGATGGCGCGTCGCCTCCCGACCCCCCACCCCACCCTCCCCCGCAAGGGGGGAAGGATTTAGATCGATGCCAGTCTGCGATCCGACGCCGGCGCGGCCCTGACCGATGGCGGGATTGAGCAAGTCCGCCAGCGCCGGATCGAGCGGCGCCGAATCCGGCCGCGATGCCTTGGCGCGGGTGGGCTTCGCCGGATCCTTTTTCGAATGCTTGGCCGGATCGCGCCCCTGCCGCGCGCCCGGCCGATCGGGACTTTTCGCCATGAGCCCAATATGGGCCGAGTCTGTTGGCTGGGAAAGGTGGCAGTCGTCCCCGCGAAAGCGGGGACCCATAACCCCTGTCAGAGCAACAACCGCTTTGGTCGCGTGTATGGATTCCCGCTTTCGCGGGAATGACGTGAGTTAGAATCCCTGCATCACCTGCCGCACGTGCTCGACCTCGGGCGGCGAGGCGAAGCAATGGCCGACCAGCTTGCGCCATTCCTGGAAGTCAGCGGACCCTCGGAAATCGACGGTGTGGTTCTCGACCGTTTCCCACTCGACGAACAGACGATAGCGGCTTGGATGTTCGATCGAGCGGCGCAGTTCCATACCGCGGCAGCCCTTGGCGCGTTTGAAAACCGGCGCGGCATTTTTCACGCCGGCTTCGAACTCGGTTTCCATGCCGGGCTTGACTTCGATTTGTGCGATTTCGGTGATCATGTCGGTCCTTTGTGCTCCCTGCGCCAAGGGTTTACGCAGCCAGCACCGCGCGGTCCAGTGCCGAAGCTTGCGCGGACGGCGTCGTCATTCGCCGCAGCACCATGACGAGCAGCAACGCCCCGGCGACGATGACGCCAAGCTTCAGCGCGTTGTCGAATGCGGTGACTTTGAACAAGGCCGGCGCGAGATAGGCAGCGACCAACGCCGCGAGCTCACCGCGCCGGAAGCCGTCGCGTAGCGCTTCGCCCAGAAGCCATGCCATCGGCACGGCGAGAATGATCAGGTCGTATTCCAGCATGAACGGCGAGCAGAATGGCACGCAGGCTGCAATCGCCGCGATTTCCGCGCGGCCCGATCGCGCTCCCGGCGGCCGCCGCGACAGCGCGCGCAGCAACATGAATGCTGCCGCGACAGTCACCGCCGCTTGCGCGCCGTAGGCCAGCACCAGCGAGCCGCCGTGCAGACGTATCGCGCCAAAAACCGTGACCCAATAAATCAGGTAGAGCGGATTTGGCGGCTCCATCCAATCGCGCCGTGCGTCCGCCATGCCCGCCATGAATGCGGGCCAGATGTCCGCGCCGAAAGTGAGCGTGGCTGCGGCGGCCAGGGCCAGAACAGTGGCAGCGGCAAACGCGAAGCAGCGCCATCGCCGCGCGACCACCAACGCCAGTGGCACGATGATGCCAAGCTGCGGCTTGTAGGCGAGGCAACCCAGGCAGATGCCCGCCAGTGCCGGGCGGCGATCGAGCCACACTGCGGCGCCGCCGAAGAGTCCGGCGCTCAGAAATCCGTTCTGGCCAAAGCCGGCATTGATCATCACCGCGGGATAGCCGAGGAAGACCACCCAGACCGGCATGCCTTCCCGCAGACCTTTCGGCAGCAGCGCGCGCAGCGCAGCGACGTAGCAGGCAAAGGTCGTCACCAGCCAGACGCACAATGCGGGAAAATAACCGAGCAGCGCGAAGACGGCGCACAGCAACAAAAAGAACGGCGGATAGAAGAACGCCAGATAGCCCCAGCCGCCGGGATCGTGATGCAGGCCGATCTGCAACGCAAAGTGCGGCAGCTTGCTATAAGCCGCCGCTGCGTGCCCGTGCAGCGCCAGTTGGCCCGCAGTCCAGAAGCTGACGAAGTCGCCGGATAGTTTGCTCACGCCCGGCGATGATGCCTGCCATTGCACCCACAGAATGCAGAAGCTCAAGAACGCCGCCAAGGCCAGCGCCTGCGCGACGCGAAGCAAATAAAACTCAAGCCGCGATTGCGTTACCGATACCGTCCCCTTGAATGGCGAGAGAGTGTCGACGTGCAAGGATGAATCTAAGGATGGATCTATCGTCGACATGCGCGCCGGAATTGATTGCTTCGGCGCCCATCGTCGGCGGCTAGCTTTAACATTGCCTTAAGGTATTGGCGGCCTTGCCTGCGCAGAAATTCAGCCGGTCGCGCCTGTGTCAGTGCGGCTGCATTGCCGGCACGGAAGCGGCTTGCGCCGCGGCGTGAACCGGGTAACGGCGATCGTTCAACCGCGTCAGCGCGTAGAGCGCAAAAGCCGCCGGAATCAGAGCCGGGCCGGGAATATGGAATTGGCCCAAAGCGATCTGGATGGCCGGCAACCAATAGCAAAGCTTGGCAAGTGTTTGGCCGAGCGAATTGAGTTTTCCCGAGGCGAGCAACATAACGGCGAGGCACGTCAGCGCCAAAGTGTCGTAAGAAAGAAGATACGGTACACCGCAAATCGTGCAGGCAAAGAACAAAGCACTGAGGAGCTGCGGATCGGCATTTCTGCGGAAACGATAGGCGTAGAATACGGCGCCGGCCGCGAACGCCGAGAAGCAGGCCTGTACCGCCATGGCGACCGCGTAGCTCGCGTCGGCGCCGCGCACATTCATGAAGATGGTCGGATAGAACGGCGTGCCGACGCGCTCCGGATCGACCAGAACCAGGTTCTGCACCGGGATTCCCTTCAGCACGAAATCGATCCAAACCTGCGGTCCGAACAAAGCCGCCGTCAGTCCCATGATGACGGCTGTGGTGCCGGCCGCGACAGCAAACACCCGCCAGCGGCCTGACGCCGCGAGCAGAACCGGAAACAGCAGGCCGACTTGCGGTTTCAGCGTCAGCAGGCCAATCAGCATGCCGGCGAGCAGCGGCCGGCGATCGAGGCTATAGACGATCGTCAACAGCATCGCCGTTGTCAGAAACGAGCTCTGGCCCGACATCAGGCAGAAAATCGCCGCCGGCGAGAGCAGAATTGGAATCAGCAGCCGGTGATCGCCGATGCGCTGCCGCGCGATCCAAACAAAAACGCCGGGGCCCAGCGCCGTCCAGATCGCCAGCGCCGCGAAATAGCTCAAGCGCCCGAACGGAGCGGCGATGAGCAGGATGCTCGGCGGGTAGGACCAGTTCTGCCCCGGATAGTTAGGCCCCAGGAACGCCGTCAGCATGTCGTTGTAGATTTGCGGATCGTAGAACCGGCTCGGGTCAGCCAGCCAGGCTTCGCGCCCGTACATCCAAAAATTCAGGAAATCGCGTCCGACCACAAGCGAGGTCGCATCCCGCGGGATCGGTCCGATCCAGGAAATTTTCCAGACATAAGCAATGGCGGTCAAAGCAGCGAAAATGGCGCTCGCGATTGTGAGCACCCGGATCGCCTGACGGCCGTTTCCGGCTGTTGTGGACTCATTCGCTGCCAAGCTTGCTGGGGCGATTTCTGTCGTAGCCATCGCTTCGGTCCTGGCCGCCGTCCTGACTGGAAAACGATAGTTGCGTCAGCAGGACTATGACGCCGCCGCGTTGTCATTTCCTTACCCGGAAGTTTCGCAAAGCCGCCTTGAAGGGTTACAGTGAGGGCCCACATACCAATCTCAACAGCAATCGGATGCGAGTTCGTCATGATCGATTTGCATTATTGGACTACGCCGAACGGCCACAAAGTTACGATTTTCCTCGAAGAAACCGGGCTGCAGTACAAAATTATTCCCGTCAATATTGGCAAGGCCGAGCAATTCAAGCCGGAGTTTCTGGCAGTCGCGCCGAACAACCGCATTCCCGCTATCGTCGATCATGATCCGCCCGGCGGCGGCAAGCCGATCTCGATTTTCGAGTCCGGCGCCATCCTGCTTTACCTCGCCGAGAAGACCGGCAAGTTCAGCGGCAAGGATTTGCGCGCGCGCACCGAAACCAACCAATGGCTGTTCTGGCAGATGGGCGGACTGGGGCCGATGGCCGGCCAGTACAACCATTTCGGCAATTATGCGCCGGAGAAGCTTCCTTACGCGATCGACCGCTATCGCAACGAGGTCAACCGGCTGTATGGCGTCATGAATAAGAGACTCGCCGACCGCGACTATCTTGCCGGCGATTATTCGATTGCCGACATGGCGAGTTATCCATGGGTCGTTCCCTGGGAGCGGCAAGGCCAGAACATCAACGACTTCCCGCACCTGAAACGCTGGCTGGAGGCCATCGCCGGCCGCGATGCAGTCAAGCGTGCGTATGCCAAAGCAACGGAAGTCAATCCAAACCCCGGCGGTATTCGCACCGCCGAGGAACGCGCCATCCTGTTTGGTCAGACCGCGCAGTCGGTCGATCGGATGGCGACCCGATAACACCTGTCTGGAACGTCAGGTCAATGCTCGGCGGCAGACCGCCGGGCATTTTTCTGGCGACGATTTAGATCGCGACCCTTTGGATCGCGTTCATCAGCGAGTCGTTTCTGTTTTTCTTTCTTTTGCAATAATTGCTGACGCGTTTGCTGTTCGCCTGGTATCTGGCGATATCCAGGTCCTGGCGACCGACCGACGCATTGTAATAGCCGCTCATCCAGGCGCCGATCAGGATTTGTTTGTCGTAGGCGTAGTTCATGAACTCCTGACACGTGATCCTGGACATTTCGACTTTCACCGCAGCCCTGTTCGGGTCGCCCTGGAATGCGGCGGTGCCGGTCGCGCGCGCGAGGCCGGTCATGACGAATTCTGCCGGATATGTGGCGCACCACGCTCTGACGCTGGCGGCATTGCGAGCCTGGGCGCCCATGTCGATCCAGGTGTAGCCGCTCCTTTGATTGAAATAGCCGCCGACCCAGGCTCCGAAGACGTCGGATTGTTCCGGCGTCATGGCCAGATAGTCAGCGCAAGTCACGCGCGACATATTGATTGTTACTTGCGCCCGGGCGACGGACGGCAGTGCCGCCATCGCCAAACCCAAAAAGCAAAGTATCTTGAGAATCTGCTGCTTCCTCATGGCTTTCCCCTCTTGGCGCGCCAACAACCTTTGGCATCGTTATATGCGGCGCAACGCCTCAGCAACCGCTAATCTAGCAACCGTAATCTTGTGGGCAATAACAACCAACGAGGGCGCCATTCGTTCAAACGAGACTTCTAGCTGAAGTCGATTTGTCGGCAATTGGCGAATTTTCTGCGCAACCACAACCCTTCCGGTGGGCGAGCCGTCATAATATGTGCTATAGTTGCTGGCTTATGCTGCCCCGGTCGTTCGCGCAATCGTCATCGACGAAGTCGGTATTGCTTCGGCGCGCTGTGTGATGTGCTACGTTACTGAGCGTCACGAGGATGGTTCGCATGGGGCGACAATTCTTGGCCCGCGAAACGACGTCCGACGTGGTTTTCATCCCAGGCGGCACCTTCCGCATGGGATCGGACTCGCATTATCCGGAAGAGGCGCCGGTCCATCGCGTGACCGTTGACGGATTCTGGATCGACCGCACCCCGGTGACAAACCGGCAGTTCAAAGAATTCGTCAAGGCCACCGGCCATGTGACCTTCGCAGAAATTCCCCCCGATCCAAAAGACTATCCTGGTGCGCTGCCGCACATGCTCCACGCCGGCTCGCTGGTCTTTACGCCGCCCCTCCGCGTCGCGGATCTGCGCGACTGGAGTCAGTGGTGGACGTTCCTGATGGCGGCAGATTGGCGGCACCCTTACGGACGCAGGAGCAGCATCAACAATCTCGATCAGCATCCGGTCGTGCACGTCACCTTCGGCGATGCGCTGGCCTACGCTGAATGGGCCGGCAAGGAATTGCCGACCGAGGCGGAATGGGAATTCGCTGCCCGAGGCGGGCTTGATGGCGCCGCGTTCGCCTGGGGCGATGAACTCACGCCCGGCGGCAAGCACATGGCGAACACCTGGCAGGGGGAATTCCCGCGCCAGAATCTGTGCGACGACGGCTTCGCTCGCACCTCACCGGTGACGGCATTTCCGCCCAACACCTATGGCGTTCACGACATGATCGGCAACGTCTGGGAATGGACGACCGATTGGTATTCGCCAAAACACGACGCCGACGCGGCGAAGGCATGCTGCATTCCGGAAAATCCGCGGGGCGGCCGGGAGGAAGGCAGCCGCGACCCGCTGCAGCCCGAGATCAAGATTCCGCGGAAGGTACTCAAGGGCGGTTCGCATCTATGTGCGCCGAACTATTGCCGCCGCTATCGCCCGGCCGCGCGGCACGCGCAGCCGATCGATTCATCAACAAGTCACATCGGATTCCGATGTGTCGTTCGAACCGAGATCGACAAATCTGCAACGGCCGCGGCGGAGAGGAGTTGAACGTAGAGAAGCACTCGGTCAATCGCCGCAATACTTTGGCGGGAGGTAACACGCTGGCTTGTCATTTTTGGCATGTCCGTACCATGTGAGGCTACCTGATGACTACTACGAGCGGACCTTGCGGAATACTTCAACCGTGCCATCGTGCGACTGTGAAGACAGCGTCGTAGGATGGTCGAGACGGATGTGGCTTACTGACAATGGATAATGCGCCCGCCATTTACGGCCGAACGGGGAGTATCTCGTGAAAGCCGACGCCCAGCGCCATGAACTCGGCGGCTTGGCGAAGCTGGTCATTCTGATCGGCGTATTGCTGATCATTGCCGGTGTAATCTGGCACGGCGTCACGTTCGAAACGTTTCAGCGCATCTGGCATGATTTGGCGGATCGACCGAGCGCGCCAATGGCGTTCCGATTCATCCTCCAGCCGTTGATGGCCGCGGCCGTCGCGACCGCTCACGGCTTCAAAGACGCCCGGACTGGACGCTCACCGTACTTCTGGACCATGCTGCGCGAGCCGCAAGAGCGGACTGCACGGCTGCGTGAAGGCCTGAACGCCACCGCCAGGATTATCCTTATCGCGCTTGCGATGGACGTCGTCTATCAGATCACTGTCCTAAAGACATTCTATCCGGCTGAGGCACTCATAATTGCGGTGGTGCTTGCGTTTGTTCCGTATGTGATGGTCCGCGGCTTGGTGACGCGCATAGCGCGCCGATGGCGCGGCAATGTATTCCCACAGCAAATTCGGTAGTGCGCAAATATAGGATCAGGAAACGTCAACAAGGGATACCGGGTATGACGAATACCGATAGCATGACAGGCCGGCCCAGATTTGAAGTGAGAGTGACAGCAGATACTCATTTCGGCTGGATACGCACGCGTCTTAGTATCGAACGCACAATGATGTCGTGGGTTCGAACGGCTGTCTCCCTGATCGGCTTCGGTTTTGCGATCGTCCAGTTTTTTGATCGCTTGCAGCAGACGCCCGAGGCACGATCAGCAATCCTGCCGGGCGCGCCGCGGTATTTGGGTCTGTCGCTGATTGCTTGCGGCATTGCCTCGCTGGTCATCTCGATTTGGCAGTACTGGTGGACGGTCCGATATCTGTGGGGCGGCAGCTTTGCCCCAATCGCGGGAATGACCAGGGAAGGCAAACAATCGCCGGTCATTGCGGTCGCCGTTCTCCTCATCCTGATCGGTTTATTCGCATTCTTCGCCGTGCTGCTGCGCATCGTGTAATCGCGCGGCCTCGGGCGGTACCCAACGCAGCTTAAGGCGCCGACAAACAATTCAAGGGAGGTGACAATGGCAAAAAACGGTAAGTCGAATATCCTTATCCTTTGGGGTGACGACATCGGGTGGTGGAACATCAGCTACAATAACCGGGGCCAGATGGGATACCGGACCCCGAACATCGATCGCATCGGACACGAGGGTGTGACGTTCACCGATTATTACGGTCAACAAAGCTGCACCGCCGGTCGCGCGGCGTTCATCACCGGACAGAACCCGATCCGGACCGGCTTGACCAAGGTGGGGATGCCGGGCGCGGATGTCGGCATCAGGAAGGACGACCCGACGATCGCCGAATTATTGAAGCCGCTTGGCTATGTCACCGGTCAGTTCGGTAAGAACCATTTGGGCGACAAGGATGAGTTCCTCCCGACCGCTCACGGTTTCGACGAGTTTTTCGGAAACCTCTACCACCTCAATGCCGAAGAAGAGCCCGAGGACCCCGACTATCCGAAGGATCCGGCGTTCAAGAAGAGGTTCGGACCGCGCGGCGTGATGCATTGCTGGGCCGACGGCAAAGGCGGACAGAAAATTGAGGATACCGGTCCGCTCACGCGCAAGCGGATGGAAACCATCGACGACGAAACCACCGAGCATGCTCTTAATTTCATCGACAAGAGCCAGAAGGAAGGAAAGCCGTTTTTCGTTTGGTACAACACGACCGCGATGCATTTTCGAACACACTGCGCGCAGAAACACAAAGGCAAGAGCGGCGGCCAGGGCGACTATAACGATGTCATGGTCGCCCACGACGAGAACATCGGCAGGATGCTGGCCAAACTTGATGAACTGGGCATCGCCGAAGATACCATCGTCATGTACTCGACCGACAATGGTCCGCACTACAACAGCTGGCCGGACGCCGGAATCACTCCGTATCGCAGTGAGAAAAATACCAACTGGGAAGGTGGTTGGCGTGTGCCGATCTTTGTGCGTTGGCCGGCCAAGATCAAAGCCAACTCGGTTTTGAACGACGTTGCTTCGCACCAGGACTGGTTGCCGACACTGCTGGCTGCGGCGGGGGAACCGGGCATCACGGAGAAACTTCTTAATGGCCACAAGATTGGCGATAAGACCTACAAGGTCCATATCGATGGTTACAATCTGCTGCCGTATTTGACCGGCGAGACAAAACAGAGTCCCCGCAGGTTCTTTTTCTACATCAGTGACGCTGGTGACATCTTGGCGATTCGCATGGGCGATTGGAAAATGGTGCTCATGGAGCAAAGAGCCAGGCAACTGATGTGCTGGTTTGAGCCATTCGTGAAGCTGCGAGCGCCGAAGATGTTCAACCTGCGCCGTGATCCGTTCGAGCGCGCGGATGAAAACTCAAACACCTATTGGGACTGGGTGATTTCCCATGCCTATCTCCTGTACGAGATGCAGGCGCTGGTGGCACAGCAAAGCCAGGATTTCATGCAGTTTCCACCACGCCAGAAGCCCGCCTCATTCAATTTGGATGAGGTGCTTCGACAAATCCAGGATGCTGCCGGCAGCAGTTCGCATTAGACCTGCCGCACCAATTGAAGATTGCCTGCCATGTCGCGTTTGGCTGGGCGTGCGGGAATTGGGCCTGTTCCGCGGCCGCAGGCCTGGCGCCGGGGCAACACCTGGCCGGCGAATTTTCCACGCATAGCTTTCTTGCGCACTGGCTGCGGCGATGGCGGCGATCGAGATCAGATCAGTTTGCAAATTCAATGTTGTGATTTTCGTGATCGCGCTAGCGTCAAGTCATCCGCGCCGTCAACGAGCAGAAGCCAAACCTTTATCAGCAATTTCTGAAAAGCGAGTTTATATATTTTGATATTTGTCAGCATAGCTGACGCTGACGTTCGCGCAATCGTGATTGATAGAGTGATGTTGCTTCGGCGCGTTGTGTGATGTGCTGTATCACCCAGCGTCGCGAGGATGACTCGCATGGGGCGACATTTCTTAGACCGCGTCTTAGACCGCGAAACCATTCTTGATATGGTCTTTATCCCCGGCGGCACCTTCCGCATGGGGTCGGATAAGTATTATCCGGAAGAGGCGCCGGTCCATCGCGTCGCCGTTGACGGCTTCTGGATTGACCGCGCCCCGGTGACAAACCGGCAGTTCAAGGAATTCGTCAAGGCTACCGGCCATGTGACCTTTGCCGAAATTCCGCCCGATCCCAAAGACTATCCCGGTGCGCTGCCGCACATGCTCCAAGCCGGTTCGCTGGTCTTTACACCGCCTGCGCGCGTCACCGATCTGCGCGACTGGAGTCAGTGGTGGACTTTCGTCATGGCGGCAGATTGGCGGCACCCTTACGGACGCAACAGCAGCATCAACAACCTCGACCAGCATCCGGTCGTGCACGTCGCCTTCTCTGATGCGTTGGCTTACGCAAAATGGGCCGGCAAAGAATTGCCAACTGAAGCGCAATGGGAATTTGCCGGCCGCGGCGGATTGGACGGCGCCGCATTCGCCTGGGGCGATGAACTCACGCCCGGTGGCAAGCATATGGCGAACACCTGGCAGGGTGAGTTTCCAAGCCAGAATCTGTGCGACGACGGCTTCGCCCGCACCTCGCCGGTGACGGCGTTTCCGCCCAACGGCTACGGCGTCCACGACATGATCGGCAACGTCTGGGAATGGACGACCGATTGGTATTCGCAGAAGCATGACGCCGAAGCAGCGAAGGCTTGCTGCGGTCCGGAAAATCCGCGCGGCGGCCGTGAGGAAGAAAGCCGCGATCCGCTCCAGCCCGAGATCAAAATCCCGCGCAAGGTGCTCAAGGGCGGCTCGCATCTTTGCGCCCCGAATTATTGTCGCCGCTATCGCCCGGCTGCGCGCCACGCGCAGCCGATCAATTCATCAACAAGTCACATCGGATTCCGGTGTGTCATTCGAGCCGGGAGAGAAGCATGAGCGCCACCGATGAAAAGGATCGCAAACGTGATCTGAACCGACGCAATATCTTGCTTGCCGGCACCACCGTTGCCGCCGCCTCGGTCATAGGGTCGGCAACGCCGGTGCGCATGGCGCAAGCGCAGACATCGCCGTCGGGCAAGCAGCCGAATATCCTCGTCATCATGGGCGACGATGTCGGCTGGTTCAACATCGGCGCGTACCACCAGGGCATCATGTCCGGCAAGACGCCAAATCTCGACAAGCTCGCCGCCGACGGAATGCGGTTCACCGACTACTACGCGGAAGCCAGCTGCACGGCCGGTCGCGCGAACTTCATTACCGGCCAAATCCCGTTGCGCACCGGCCTGACAACTGTCGGTCAGGCCGGCGCCGATGTCGGCATGCCGGAACAATCTGTGACGACGGCGCTCATCCTGAAGTCGATGGGCTACGCCACCGGACAGTTCGGCAAGAACCATCTCGGCGACCTGAACAAATACCTGCCGACTGTGCACGGCTTTGACGAATTTTTCGGCTACCTCTATCACCTCGACGCGATGTCCGACCCGTACTGGTTCGACTATCCGCAGGACTGGATCGACAAATACGGCCCACGCAATCTCGTGCATTCTTGGGCGACCGACACCGACGATCAGACGGTGATGCCGCGCTGGGGCAAGGTCGGCAAGCAGCGCATCGTCGACGAAGGGCCACTCAAGCCGTTCAAGGACATGAGCGCGGACCACCAGATGTGGCAAAAGGGACGTGACGCCAAATATGACATGGAGACCTTCGACGAAGTGCTCGTCGAGCAGACCAAGGGATTCATGGATCGGGCCAAAGCGGCCGGGAAGCCGTTTTTCATTTGGCACAACACCACGCGCATGCACGTCTTCACTTACCTCGCGCAGAAATATCAGGCGAAGATGAACTTCCAGAGCAACTATGGCTTGGAAGAGGCCGGTATGGCGCAAATGGACGATGACGTCGGCGATCTACTCAAACACCTGGACGACATCGGCGTCGCCGACAACACCATCGTCATCTTCACCACCGACAACGGCGCTGAAGTCTTTACCTGGCCGGACGGTGGCATGACTCCGTTCCGCGCCACCAAAGGCACGGTGTTCGAAGGCGGCTTCCGCGTGCCGTGCATCGCGCGCTGGCCGGGCAAGATCAAGCCGGGCACGGCGGAAAACGGCATCTTCTCGGGGCTTGACTGGCTGCCAACGCTGGTTGCGGCGGCGGGCAATCCGAACATCACCCGGCAGCTTTTGCAGGGCGTGCAGATGGGCGGACAAAGCTACAAGAATCATCTCGACGGCTACAACCAGATGGACCTCTTGACCGGTAAGGGGCCCTCCGCGCGGCACGAACTTTTTTACTTCGGCGAGTCGCAATTGGGCGCCATCCGCATCGACGACTTCAAGTTCCAGTTCTACCAGCAGCCGTTCGGCTGGCCAGGCGAGAAGGTCGCGACCGACATGCCGACGATAGTTAATCTGCGGCAAGATCCGTTCGAGCGCACTCCATCGATCCGGGGACAGACCCTCAACGATCAGGGCGGCGGCTATATGAACGACTTCATGGCAAGGGAGTTCTGGCGCTTCGTCCAGGTCCAGCAAACCGTGGCGGCCGCAGCGCAATCTTTTGTCGCGTTCCCGCCGATGCAGCAGGCCGCATCCTTCAATCTTCAAGCAGTTAAAGAAAAGGTCGAGCAAATGATGAAGATGCACGAAGGGCAATAGGGTTGAACGAAACGAGGGGCGCGCGCGGTTCGAGCGCCCGCCGCGCCGAACGAGGAAGGCGGTTTTCCATGATCAAAACGATTCTCATCGGTAGTTGCGTGGCATTGGCTCTGTGTCTTTCGGTAACGGGCGGCGTCCTTGCACAATCGGACAGCGTTCCAAAACTGAACGTCGATCCAGTGTGCCGCGGCATCGCGCAGCAGGCGGGCACGCCCGGTGAACGCGGCGGACCGGATTTGAGCTTCCGCCGCTGCGTCGCGAGTGAGATGGCAATGCGCAACCGGCTCGGCCGACGATGGGCCAGATATACGCCGGACGAAAAAGCCAATTGCGTCGGCTCGGAGATGGGCGGCTTCGCCAGCTATACCGACCTCGCCACCTGTCTCGAAATGGCGAAAGACGCGCGGAACCTCAACAATTAAAGCAGACGGTGCTTTGAACGCACCGAGTTCCGAATCCGCCAGCGAGGAAGTGATGACCAAGAAGGATTGTAAAGACGATCGAACCTCCAATCTAAATCGCCGCAATCTCCTGCTTGCCGGCACGACTGTCGCGGCCGCGTCGGCGCTGAGCGCCACGGCACCCATCCGGTCGGCGACAGCGCAAGCGGCGGGCAAACCGAATATCCTCGTCATCTGGGGCGACGATATCGGCATCGCTAACATCAGCGCCTACTCCAGCGGTCTGATGGGCTATGAGACCCCGAACATCGACCGCATCGGCCGCGAAGGCATCAGGTTCCTCCACTATTATGGCGAGCAATCGTGCACCGCAGGCCGCTCGGCATTCCTCACCGGCCAGCACATCATTCGCTCCGGACTGAGCAAGGTGGGTTTCCCCGGCGCGCCGATGGGGATGAGCCAGTTGGATCCTTCGATCGGCGGTCTGCTCAAGAACCTCGGCTATGGCACCGGCCAATTCGGTAAGAACCACGTCGGCGATCGCAATGAATCGCTGCCGACGGTGAACGGCTTCGATGAGTTCTTCGGCAACCTTTATCATCTCAATGCCGAGGAAGAGCCGGAGCTGCCCGATTATCCAAAGGACCCAGCATACCTTGCCAAATTCGGTCCGCGGGGCGTTCTGCGATGCAAGGCGAGTGACCGCGACGATCCCACGGTCGATCCGCGCTTTGGCAAGATCGGCAAGCAGACGATCGAAGACACCGGCGCGCTCACCAAGAAGCGCATGGAGACGATCGATGACGAAACGTCAGCCGCGGCCATCGATTACATGAAACGGCAGCACACCGCCAGCAAGCCGTTCTTTGTCTGGTTCAACGCGACACGCATGCATCTGCGGACCCACGTTCGCGCCTCGCATCGCGGCCGCTACCAGCACGGCGACAGCGAGTACATCGACGGCATGGAGGAGCACGACGACACTGTCGGTAGCTTGCTCAAAGCGCTCGATGATATGGGTATCGCCAACAACACCATCGTCGTCTATTCGAGCGACAACGGGCCGCACATGAACACCTGGCCTGACGGCGCCATGACCTGGTTCCGCTCAGAGAAGAACACCAACTGGGAAGGCGCGTTCCGGGTGCCGTGCCTGGTCCGCTGGCCGGGGACAATCAAACCCGGCACCGTGACCAACGAAATCATGAGCCACAATGACTGGATCCCTACTCTCTGTGCTGTCGCCGGCGAGCCAGATATCGTCAACAAGCTGAAGGCGGGCTATACGGCCAACGGCATCAACTACAAGGTTCACCTTGACGGCTACGATCAGTCCGCGTTCCTACGCAATATCAGCGGCACCGCAGCGAACAATAACGGTACAAAGAGCGGCCGCGACAGATTCTTCTACTCTGATGACGACGGTCTGCTCGTGGGATTCCGGCACGGTGATTACAAATATGTCTTCTCCGAACAGCGCAAGGAAGGCACGCTCGGCGTTTGGGCCGAGCCGTTTACGACGCTTCGGCTGCAGAAGATATACAACCTGATGCAGGACCCATTCGAGCGGGCCGATATCACTTCCAACACCTTCTGGGACTGGCAGCTTGACCACATCGGCGGGATGTACGGGATAATGGACGAAATCTTTCAGTTCGTGGCGACGTTCAAGGAGTTTCCGCCGCGCTCGTTCCCGCCGAGCTTCAATCCTGCGAACATTATGGAAAGCACTCTCGATACGATAAAACAGAAGAAGGCAATGACGGAGGGGCTGGACCTCGATCGGATTCGGGCCGGATTGAACCGCATGATCGACAAGCAGCTTCAGGATCGAGGCCTGAAGTAATCGTCGAGACGCGGGCGCGCCGGCCCGCTCTTCCCTTATGCGCCGCGTGCTTCCTGATCGAACACACGGGGATGCTGTACGATGCTTAATCGTCGAAGCTTGCTGGCTTGCTTTTTTGTTGTCGGCGTTTGCGCCAACGCTTCGGCGCAAACGCCGACGTCCGATCCACTGTCCTCGTGGAATGACGGGGCTGTCAAAAAGTCGATCACCGACTTCGTCGCGCGCGTCACGACGCCGGGCGGGCCGGACTTCGTGTCGGCCGACCAGCGTATCGCGACGTTCGACAACGACGGTACGCTTTGGACCGAGCAGCCGTTCTATTTTCAGCTTGCCTTCGCATTTGACCGCGTCAAGGCGATGGCGCCACAGCATCCGGAGTGGAAGTCCAGGCAGCCGTTCAAGGCGCTGCTGGACAAAGACATGGCGGCGCTCACCGCATCCGGCGAGAAAGGTCTGCTGAAGATTATCGCGGCCACTCACAGCGGGATGACGACGGACGCGTTCGCCAAGTCGGTGCTGGATTGGATCGCCACCGCCCGGCATCCACGGTTCAAGCGGCCCTATACCGATCTGGTTTATCAGCCGATGCTTGAATTGCTGGCTTACTTGCGCGCGAATGGTTTCAAGACCTTCATCGTTTCCGGCGGCGGCATCGAATTCATGCGACCGTGGACGGAGAAGGTCTATGGTATTCCGCCCGAACAGGTCGTCGGTTCATCCAGTGAAGTCGAGTTTCAGATCCGCGCTGACGGCAGGCCGGTACTGATCAAACTCCCGAAGATTGTGTTCGTCGACAACGGTCCCGGCAAACCCGTCGGCATCAACCGTTTCATCGGTCGCCAGCCGATCTTCGCGTTCGGCAATTCGGATGGCGATCTGCAGATGCTGCAATGGACCGCGGCCGGCGGCGGCGCACGCTTCATGGGCCTCGTGCACCACACCGACGCAGAGCGCGAATATGCCTACGACCGGCATTCCAAATTCGGCAAACTCGACAAGGCCCTCGATGAAGGCCGGGCGAAGGGCTGGACGATCGTCGACATGAAAGACGATTGGAAGGTCATCTACCCGTTCCAGAAATGATGTCCCAGGCTAGTGTTCACGGGAAGGCAGATCCATGAAACTTGCGGATCGCAGCAGCCGTCTTCTTGTCAAATAGTCGGCGAAACGACCGGGCAGCATCGTGGGTTTTCAACCGATTAGGCTTGCGGTCGCGGTTCGTCTCGCGATCGGGGCCGCGCTTTGCTTGATTGCGTTGAATGACGCCCAGGCGCAGCAGGCAACGTCGGTTTCCCAGCAAGGCGCCGGCACGGCGGTTGACAACTACGGTCAGGATTTTACCCGCCCCGAGACGCTTTTTCAGTTGCGTTACATCTACCAGACCGCCCCGGGAAGCGGCAGCATGCCCGGTACGATCCGCACCGTCACCACCGATTCCGCGGTGCTGCGTTCCGACCTCAAGATCGATGTCGCCCCGCAATGGACACTGGCGTTGCGGGGCGATCTGCCCTTCGCCGCCAAGAACGCGATTACGACCGACGATCCGGCCGGAGGCTACATATACGGTCTTGGCGACGCCTTCACCCAAGCGGCGCTCATCGATACGCTCAGCCCACGATGGGCTGCTGGCGCCGGCCTGCGCATGGTCGCGCCAACAGGCACCAACGACCTGACCGGCGGAACGTGGCAGGCGCTGCCGGTTGTCGGGGCGCGTTACATGCTGCCTGAACTAACCGAGGGCAGCTTCTTTACCGGGCTGGTGCGTTATGACGTGAGTTTCGCGAAAGCAGTGGCTTCGGCAACGAACGTCAACAATCTGCAATTCGCTCCCACGCTGAACATCGATTTGCCGGGTCGCTGGTTTGTCACCTTGTATCCGGATCCCGATATCCGCTGGAATTTTGGTAATCCGATCACCGGTCAGACCGGCCGGTTGTTTCTGCCGGTGGATTTTCTGGTAGGGCGCGAGGTCACAAAGAGCATCGTCACGTCGCTGGAAATAGGTTTTCCGATCATCAACGACTACCCGGTCTATGATTTCAAAATGGTCGCCCGGCTTAACATAAAGTTTTAGTGTCGGCGGCACCGGCCCTAATTCTGCCGCACGATGACGCGGGTGCCGACCGCCACCCGGTCGTAAACGTCGACGACGTCATCGTTGACGAGGCGAAAGCAGCCGATCAGCAGCGCCTGGCCGATCGTTTCCGGCGCGTTGGTGCCGTGGATGCGGTACAGGTTGCCGAGATCCATGGCGCGGGCGCCGAGCGGGTTGCCGGGGCCGCCCGCCATGACGCGCGGAAGATAAGGCTGGAGCGCGATGACATCCGGCGGCGCAATCCAGTCCGGCCACTCGGCCTTGCGCGTGATGCGCAACAGGCCGGCCGCGGCGAACCCTTGCCGCCCAATGCCGATGCCGTAACGAAGCGCGCGCGTCTCGCTTTCGATCAGATAGAGATGACGCTCGCCGGCCTCGATGATGATGGTGCCGACCGGGTGTTGCGAACGATAGAACACCGCGCGGCGCTGCAACGTTTCCGGGAGGTCGTCATTGACGTTGCCGTGGTCCACGCCGGGCGGGACATCCGCTGCAGTCGGCTGAAAATTGTCGGCGGCTAACAACCGTTGTTGAGCCGAAATCGGCGCCGCAAACAGACAAGCGAGCGCGGCGGCAATACGCGCTGCGTTACCCAAGCGCTTTGTCACATCCTTCCTCGCCCCAGCCGCGCCATAACGCTATCTTCGGTCCGGCGCGGCTCCCGTTCAACAGTCGTTTCTAATCTTTTCGCTTCCAAGTCGTCGAGGCGGTAAGACTTTACTGATTGGGCGCGCCGCCGAAAAAGCCGGTGATCATCCAGCCGCTTGGTCCCTTGCTGTAGCACATGGCGTCGCCGCCCAGCCCGGAGATGGCGTCCTCGGGGACGTAGCCGGTTTTCCCCGACGGTAGCGCAATATGCAGGAACTGCGGCTGATCGGGGTCGTCTCCCGGCGTGCTGTCGGGCAGCACGCGCACCAGATTAAGGCCGAGCTTTTCAGTGACCGGTGAATTCGGTTTCGCCGTGCTGTGCACGTCAACGCCTTCCTTGGTCGGATAGCCCCAGTCCGGCGGCTCGGTCTTCGTGCTTTGCGTGAGTTCCTGAAACGCCTTCTGATCGATCGTCGGATCAGCCGGCGCACAAACCACACCCTGCCGGTCCGGCAACGGGGAAGCGGTTGGATCGCTGGCGTAACCGGCGATGGCCGCCCAGCCGGAATCGTCCTTGGCGTTAAGATGGATTGCCGCGGCGAGATTGTCGATCGCGGGTTTGCGTTTGTCCGCGAGATCCTTGTCCTGCATCCAGAAGAAGCCCTGCGGCGCCACCAGCTTGGCAAGCCCGGCGCGATCCTTGTGCTGGGCGACTTCGGTGAGCTGCTTGCGGAAGGCGACGAAGCTTTGGTCGTCGTACGGAGCCGGCGGGGTGATTGCAATCGGCTTGTAGGACTTCACCGGGGCCGCGGGAGGCGGTTTGAAGCCGCCGGGCGGCATCGGCACCTGCTGCGGATTTTGCGCAAGTCCGAGGTCGGGCATCAGTGTCACCACCGCGACGATGGCGAGAATAGCAGTCGTGGCGTTAAGCAGGCGGCGCATGGCTTTGGTCTCCGGTTAGGCTTCGGCTCAATCAGGAACGTTAAAGGCGCAATCGGTACGGATAAAATACGACCGCCGTGCGGCGATTTCCACCACCATTCCCGGTGCTACGGATCGCACGGTTGGGCGTTAAAGACCGACAACGATATTACCGAAATGGATCACCTATGTCCTCCCTGTCAATCTCGCCTTATGTGCTTACCGTCCTGTTGCTGATCGGCTCCAACGCTTTCATGACAACAGCCTGGTACTGGCACCTCCGCTTTCGGGAAGTGTCGCTCTGGCAGGTTATCCTCATCAGCTGGGGCCTCGCCTTCATCGAGTATTGTCTCGCGGTGCCGGCAAACCGCTATGGCAGCTACGTCTACAACGCCGCGCAACTGAAGACGATTCAGGAAGTCGTCACGTTGTCGGTATTTGCCGTGTTCTCGACGTTCTATTTGAACCAGCCGGTTACCTGGAACCAGTTGATAGGATTTGCGTTGATCGCGGGGGGCGCTTTCTTCATCTTTCGTGCCCCGATCTGATCGTCGCGTGCTATTGCCGCCGCCGCTCTGCCGCTCTGGCGCTGTGGGTGTTAGCGCGCCCGTTGATGGCGGTGGCCGGCACGGGCTCCCAATCTACTTCAAGCCGAAATAAGCGCGGCGCAATGCGTCGTTCTCTTGCATCGCGCTGACCGTGCCGGCAAAGCCAATGCGGCCGTTGTCGAGCGTGTAGACGCGATCGGCCAGCACCAGAAAGTTCACGTTCTGCTCGGCAATCAGCAGCGCCAGCCGCTTTTCCCGGAATCGCGCCAACAGCGCGATCACTTCCTTGACGTAGAGCGGCGACAGGCCAGCCGACGGCTCGTCCATGACCAGAAGCCGCGGATCGCCGACCAGGGCCTTGGCGACGCCGAGCATTTTGCGTTGGCCGCCTGACAGACTCCCGGCGCGGGCGCGACGCCGTTCGGCGAGTGCCGGAAATACCGTGTAGAGTTCGTCGATCCGTTCACGCGCCCTGTGTTTCGGCAGGAACTGGGCGCCGATCAGGATATTTTCTTCGATGGTGAGGCCCGGAAATCCTGACGTCTCCGACATGAAGACAATGCCGCGCTTTACCCGCTGATCGGTGCGCAGCCGGGTGATGTCCTCGCCGTCAAAATCGATGCGACCCGCCCACAGCGCGATTAAACTCATGAGTGCCTTCAGCAAGGTCGTCTTGCCGGCGCCGTTGGCGCCAAGGAGTACGACCGCCTCGTGCTCATGAACCAACAGGTCGACGCCCCACAGCACCTGCATGCGCCGATAACCCGCGGTGGCGCCGGAAACCGCCAGCAGAGGCCGCGACGGGTCAGGCGGCATGTTCAGCTCCAAGAAAAACCTCGACGACCTGCGCATCCCTGGCGGCGTCCGCCAGCCGGCCCTCGAATATTTCCTTGCCGGCATTCATGACGATGATGCGGTCGGTGATCTGATCGATGAACCCCATCAGATGCTCGACGACGAGAAGCGCGATGCCGGAGCGCGCCAACTCCTTCAGCTTTGCTGCAACATGCTCCAGTTCGGTGGGATTGAGACCGGCGGCAAGCTCATCGACCAGCAACAGCCGCGGGCCGGTCGCAAGTGCGCGGGCAAGGTCGAGCATTTTCTGATGCGCGCTGTTGAGTTCGGCCGCAGGCTGATCGGCAAATCCGGCGAGGTCGAGCGACGCCAACAGCGTACCGGCATCGAGGCGCTCGCGATTGCGGCCATAAGCCAAAGCGATCTCGACGTTCTCGCGCACCGTCAGAGTGAGAAAGGGTCGCGGTATCTGAAACGTGCGGTTGATGCCGGCATGCACCAGCCGATGCGACGGCAGGCCGCCGATCGGGCGGCCTTCAAAATGGATGGCGCCGCCGTCCGGCCGATAGAGACCGGAAATGACGTTGATGCAGGTGGTCTTGCCCGATCCGTTGGGCCCGACCAGGCCGAGAATTTCGCCGGCGCCGACGGAAAAGCTCAGGACATCGAGCGCGCGAAAGCCGCCGAAGCGCTTCACCAGCCCGTCGACGGTCAATAGCGGCGGAGCGTCAGGGGACATCGATGCCCCATCTCTGCAGCAGCGAGACGATGCCGTTCGGCAAAAACATCACCAGGCCCATGATCAGCGCGCCGTAAATGAGCTGAAAATATTGCGGCGTGGAAATGCCGACGGCGTTGTAGATGCCGTAGAGAATGACGGCGCCGAGGATCGGACCGGTCACTGTTGCGCTGCCGCCGAACAGCACAAATACGATGGCGAAAATTGTGAACTCGACGCTGAAAACGGTCTCGGGATAAAACACCGATACGTACCAGGCGAATACACCGCCGGCGAGACCGGCGATCAGTGCGCTTAACAGCCAGGCGATGATGCGCTCGCGTACCACGTTGATGCCGGCCATGCCGGCGCTGATCGGGTCTTCGCGAATGGCTTTCAGCGCCATGCCGAAATGCGAATTGCGCAGATAAATGACAAGCGCGAGCGTCGCCGCAAGAACAGCGAGCGCGGTGGCGTAGCTGAGCGTCGGATCAAATACGCCGCTGAGGCTTATGCCATAAGGCCCCTTGGTGATGCCTTCCAGATTGGGGTTTGACACCACCTGCAACAGGGCAAGCGCTGCGGCGAGATTGGCGATGGAGAAATAAGCGCCGGAGAGACGAAACAGCGGCGTCAACAGCAGAGCGAGCACAATCGCGGCGGCAGCAGCGACCGCAAGCGCTACAAGCGGCGGCGCATGCAGGTGCATGACAGTCAGCGAGAAGCCGTAGGCGCCGGCGCCGAAGAAGCCGACATAACCGAACGGCAGATAACCAGTAAACCCGTAAATGACGTTGAGGCCCTGCGCCAGCGTCATGCAAATGATGAAGTTAAACAGCAGCAGATGATTGCTGTAGACGCTCGGCAAGATCGCGAAAACAACAACGACCGGCACCAGAGTGATCAGCAGGTGGCGGACGAACCTAGGCATTCCGCACCCGCCGGCCGAGAAGCCCGCTTGGGCGCACCAAAAGGATCGCAACCAGCAAAACGTAGGGCAGCAGATTGGCCCACGAGCTGTAATAGCTCTGCATCAGCATGTAGGACACGCCGTAGATGATACCGCCGAGCACGGTGCCGAGCGGATTGCCGAGCGAGCCGATGACGATGACTGCGAAGGCCGTGATCGTCACTTCGGCGCCCATCGCAGGCGTAATGCTGCCGAGGATGAAGGGGGCGAACACGCCGGCGACCGCCGCCAGTCCGATGCCGATGCCGAACGCGATGGCGGACACGCGGTGCACGTCGATGCCGGTGGCGATTGCCTCGTCGCGGTTGTCCATCACCGCGCGGGTCAGATAGCCGAGCCTGGTCTGATACAGATAGAGATAGACCAGCAGCACCGCGCAGCCGCTGGCAATGCTGCTCGCCACCCAGGCCGCCGGGAAGGTTTGCCCGAACAATTCCACCGGGCCCGGTTCGACCGGGTGGCCGGCAAACACGCCTGCGACCGCGGCGACCGCGCGTCCGAGCTGGTCGCCGGGTATCGACCGCTCGCTGGTGCCGAACGCGATCGTCGTCACCGCTTCGATCACCTGCGACAGGCCGAAGAACAAAATGAACGACAGCATTTCCGGATCCCTGGCACGAAGCAGCCGCGGCACCAGCAAATAGTAGAGCGGCAGGCCGACGATCATGAATCCGGCAAACGCGATCGCGACCGTCACAACCGGATTGAGCGCAAACAGCGTAAACAGCCAGAATGCGAGGAAGGCGCCGAGCATCAGAAAATCGCCGTGCGCGAGATTGACGATGCGCATGACGCCGAACACGAGGTTGAGCCCGAGCCCGATCAAAGAGAAGTAGAGGCCGAACAGGAGGCCGGCCAGCAGGCTGTAGACAAACATTCAGCGCGCTCCGCTGCGACCGGCTTCTGCTTCAGCCGATGATGCCACAGTTCAGGGGCGCGGGTAGATCGGCTTGCCGTTGGCGAGTTCGTGCGGCCAGATCGTCACGAGCTTCAGATGGTCGCCGTCGAGGACCAGTTGACCGAGCGGCGTGCTTTCCCCGATCTGCGCACCGGTTGGATCAAGCTCGAATGTGCCGTCGAGGGTTTTCAGGTTGCCCGATTGGGCGAAGACCGCCTTGCGTAATTCGAGTTGATCGAGGCTCGTGGCGGTCGCCAGCGCCTTTTCGAGCACCAAAGCGGTGGTATAGCCGGCCACGGAATTGAAGCCGAACTCGACCTTGGTATCGCCGTACTTCTTGTCCCAAGCCTCTCTAAATTCCTTCAGCGGCATGCCGAAATTGGTTTGGTAGGACATTTGCGATGACGTGACGTAGGTGAAGACGTAATTCAGCGGCCCGTTGCCGAGGTTCTTTTCCAGTAGCTCGTTTTCGGTGCCGGGATAAATGCAAAACAGAAATTTAAATTTGATGCCGCTGTCCTGAACGTTGCGCAGGAAGGCGATGTCGTTCGCCGCATAGCCGAGGTGAACGACCGCGTCTGGATTGCTCGCCCGGATGTTGTTGAGCAGCACCGTGTAGTTCGAGGTCTCGGTCGGCACGCCCTGGTCGTAAACGATCTCCACGCCGGAATTGGATTCCTTGATGAACTTGCGCACCGCGGCGGCCTGCGTGCCGGTGAAGTCGTTGGTGGCATAGAGGATGGCGACCCGTTTGATGCCGAGACCGGGACCGTCGTGGGTCAGAAAATCCGCCAGCGGTTTTGGCCAGATGCTGGAAACCGGATCAGCCATCAATGCGATGTACGGATTATCCGGCGTGAAGAATGTCGCGCCGGTGCCGGTCTGGTCGAACAGAAACATCTTGTGATCGCGGGCGATCGGCACCGCGACCGACGTCAGCACCGAGCCTGAATCCGAGGTCAGAATGTCGACCTTGTCCTGGGTGATGAGCTGATTGTAGAGCGTCGCCGCGGTCGCGGTATTGCTCTGGTCGTCGTAGGCGACGAGCTTGAGCGGGATCTTCTTGTCGAACGCTTTGACGTAAACGCCGCCTTCGGCATTCTTTTGGTCGATCCACAGCTTGAGACCATAGTGCACTGGCAGCGAAATGCTGGCGTAGCGTCCGGCGGACGCATACAGCGTGCCGAGCTTGATTTCCGCGGGCGCGTCGGCGGCCTGTGCGGTGGCTGTTACAGAGGCGAGCAAGGCCGCAAAAATCGACAGCCGGACCATAAGCGTTCTCCCCAAAATTTCGCAGCAGGCTAGGGCATCGCACTTTTCAGGGCAATGCGGCCCGATGCGGCGGTGCGGCGCCGGCGTCCGGCTCGCCGTCGATGGTAGCTCCGCTTTTCAGCAATGCCTCGATATCGGCAGTCGAAACACCTGCTTCCTTCAAGATCGGGAGACTGTGCTCGCCCAAACAGGGGGCGTGGCGGGTGATCGGCAGCGCGGCGCCGTTCCATCGGCTGGGAATGCCGGTGTAGCGGACCGGTCCCTCGGTCGGATGCGCCTGCGTCTGGAAGAAGCCAACGGCTGCGAGGTGTGGATCGTCGATCAAGGCATCGAGATCGTGCATCGGCGCGCAGGGAATGTCGCAGTCCTCAAAGAACGCGAGCCAGTCGGCAGTCGTTCGGGTTTGCAGGATGTCGGCGACCATGCCGTAGAGTTCGTTGTAATGCTGCGCGCGCTTGGTGTAGTCCGACACGCGCGGATTGGTGTTGAACTCATCGAGGCGGCCGAGCGCCGCAAAGAATGCCTGCCAATGCTTGTCGGTGTAGATCAGCGCGCAGACATAACCGTCGCGGGTTGCGTAAGGGCGGCGGTTGGGCGTTAGCAGCCGTTCGTAGCCCGGCTTGCCGATCGGCGGATCGAAGGTTCGGCCGCCGAGATGATCGCCGAGGACGAACTGCGCCATGGTCTCGAACATTGGCAACTCGACCGACTGACCTTCGCCCGAGCGGTCACGGCAAACGATGGCGGCGAGAATGGCGTGCGCCGCGTTGATGCCGACGATGCGATCGGTAAGCGTTAGCGGTACATAGCGCGGCTCCCGCGCGCCGGCTTGCGCCGCGGTTGCCGGCAGCGCGCTGATGCCCTGAATGAGATCGTCGTAAGCCGGCTTGCCGGCGTAGGGTCCGTTGTCGCCGTAGCCGATCAGGCTGACGTAGACCAGCCGCGGGTTGACTTTGCGGACATCGCCGTCGCCCAGCTTGAGCCTGCGCATGGCCGCCAGACGCGTATTGTGAACCAGGACATCGGCTCCCTCGCACAGCCGCAGCAACGCCGCCCGCGCCGCCGGCTGTTTGAGGTCGAGCACGATGCTGCGCTTGTTGCGGTTGAGCTGAAGATACATCGCACTCATGCCCGCGTTCTTACTGGCGCTGCCCTTGCGCATCAGATCGCCCTGCGGCGGTTCGACCTTGATCACGTCGGCGCCGTAGTCCGCCAGAATTTGCGTGGCGTAAGGGCCAAGCACCATCGAGGTCAGATCGATGATGCGCAGGCCTTGGAGCGGGGCTTGACTGTTTTGCTCTGTTCCGGACGGCACCATTTTCAACGCTCAGCGACGTTGGGTTCAGCGAGTTTGCGAGACGCCACTCTATCTATCTCCTCCCGTTTAGGGGATATCTATCAAAGACGGCGGTGAATGAGTGCGCCTTATCTAGCGTCTGTAAGTCTAATCCTCCCCGACAACGGACCTTTTGCTGACGGTCCGAAGGCCAAAGGGAGACATCACGTGTTGGTTTCAAATGCCGTAGAAATCGCCGATTGACGCACCCAAAAAGACAATTCGTCGTGTAACCGCCGGTCGCGAACCTCGCTGGGATCACGTTGCAAGGTAGCCCTTCCTCAGGAGGCCTGCTCCGATGAAACGGCGAATGGCGGCGTTATTGGTCGCTGATGTAGTAGGCTATTCGGGTTTGATGGAGGCCGATGAGGACGGCACCGCTCGGCGGCTTGCCAACTGCCGCAACTTGATCGACGCCGAAATTGCCAAATGCGATGGCCGCCTGTTCAAGGCAATGGGCGACGCGGTGCTCGTCGAATTTGGGAGCCCGATAAACGCAGTGCGATGCGCCGCGGGTATTCGGGCTGGGCTGCTACTGGCTGGGCAAGGCGACGAGCGCCCATTACACATGCGCTTTGGTTTGCACCTTGCTGATGTGCTCGTAGAAAACGACGATCTGATCGGCGATGGCGTCAATCTCGCCGCCCGTATTCAGCAGGCGGCCGACCCGGATGCCATTGACGTTAGCGCTACGCTTTTCGAGCAGATTCGTCGCAACTCGCCGTTCGCCTTCGACGACCGCGGCGAGCAGACGTTCCGCAACATCGTCCAGCCGATTCGCGTTTACCGCGTGCGCGGCGAGATAACCCGCCACATCTACCAGATAGCTCCGACTCAGCCGACGCCAATGCAGGCCAAGCGACCTTATTCGCTGGCTGTCATGCCGATCGAGGTTGCCTCCGGTAACGAGGATCAGCGGTATTTGGCCGAGGGCGTCACCGAGGAGCTAATTTTCGAACTCGGTCGATTTAAGAAACTGTTTGTTACTTCACGCTCGGCGACGCGGGCCCTCGCCGCCACCGCCTGTGATCCGCAGACTGTAGGCGATCGGTTCGGCGTGCGCTAGTTGCTCACTGGCACGATACGCCAATTCGGATCGCAAATCCGCTTGAGCCTATCGCTCTCAGAGACTGACACCGGCGGAGTGGTCTGGAGCGATCGGCGCAACGAAAGCTTTGAAAGCCTGGTCGACCGGCTCGACGAGGTGGTCTCTCGCGTCGCCTCGACGGTGCTTGGCCGCATCGAGGAGAGCGACATTGTGGCTGCGCGACGGCTCAAGCCCGAGTTGATGACCGCCTACGAGTTTTACCTGCGCGGGCTCGAGTATCATCGCCTCGGCGGGGTCGTCGACGAGAACTTGCGGCAAGCGACCGGCTGGTTCGAGCGCGCCATCGAAGCGGACGCGAACTTCGCCCGTCCGCGCGCCATGTGGGTCTGTGCCCGCTCCGGTCTGCCGGAAATCGATTGGGATGATGGCGAGCGGCGCACCCAGCGCGCGCTCGAACTCGACCCCAACGATCCGGAGGCCAATCGAATCATGGGCTCGATACTTATGCACCGCGGCGCCTTTGACGCTTCGCGGACATACCATGAGAAGGCAATGGAACTCAGCCCGTCGGACGCCTACGTTAAAGGCCGCTCGGCCGCGTTCTACAACTTCTCGGGAGAACCGGAGCGTGCTCTAGCGCTGCTCGACGCGGCAGGAGAGCTGGACCCCTTTCTGCATGTCTGGTGCATCGAGGAGCGCGTGGCTGTGCTGTACCACCTCGGTCGATTTCGCGAAGCGATCGAGTTGGCGCTCCGACTGACTTTTCAGACTCGCCGATCGCGATTATACCGCGCGGCCGCGCATGCGGCGGTTGGCGAGACTGCCCGCGCACGCGAGGTTGTCGCCGAGGCAATCGCTAGTGCCCCTGACCTGACAACTGACTTTGTGGAAAATCACGAGTGGTATCGCGACGCTGGGATTAAGCGGACCCTTATCGAATTCCTGGTTCGCGCTGGCCTGCCCGACTGTCCAGTGGAACTAGCGGCCGTCTGATATTGACGACACCGCGAGGACCGCTTTGGGTCTATCGCTACAAAATGTTGACCGTCCGAGTCCGGTATGCCTCATAAGCGGAAATTCCAAATCAATACGATTTCGGCAGGCCCAAAACCTTCTCGGCGATGAAGCAGAGAATGAGATGCGGCGTGACCGGCGCGATCCGCGGGATCATGCTTTCGCGCAGATAGCGCTCGACGTGATACTCCTTGGCGTAGCCGTAACCGCCGTGAGTCATGATCGCGGTCTGGCAGGCTTTGAAGCCGGCCTCGGCGGCGAGGTATTTGGCGGCATTGGCAGCGGGTCCGCAGGGAATGTTCTGGTCGTATTGCCAGGCGGCCTTGAGCATCGTCAGCTCGGCGGCTTCCAGCTCCATCCAGCACTCGGCGAGCGGATGCTGGATGGCCTGGTTTTGCCCGATCGGCCGGCCGAATACGACGCGCTCCTTTGCGTAAGACGTTGCCCGCCGCAGCGCGGCGCGGCCGAGCCCGATCGCTTCGGCGGCGATCAGGATGCGCTCGGGGTTCATGCCGTGCAAAATGTATTCGAAGCCGCGGCCCTCCTCGCCGACGCGGTCTTCGAGTGGCACTTCAAGCCCGTCGATGAAAACCTGGTTGGAGTTGACTGCCTTGCGCCCCATTTTGTCGATCACGCGCACTTCAACGTGGCGGCGATCGAGCGCGGTATAGAAGAGCGTTAAACCCCCGGTCGGCTTGCGGACCTCATCGACCGGCGTGGTGCGCGTGAGGATCAGCATTTTGTCGGCGACCTGCGCGGTCGAAATCCAGATTTTCGCGCCGTTGATCACGTAGCGGTCGCCGCGGCGCTCGGCGCGGGTCTGCAACTTGCCGGTTTCGAGACCGGCGTTCGGCTCGGTGACGGCGAAGCAGGCTTTCTCCTTGCCGGCGGCGATCGGCGGCAGCATGCGCCGTTTCTGTTCCTCGGTGCCGTACACCACGACCGGGTTGAGGCCGAAGATGTTCATGTGCACGGCCGATGCGCCGGAAAAGCCGGCGCCGGACTGAGCAATGGTCTCCATCATGATCGCGGCTTCGGTGATGCCGAGCCCCGAGCCGCCATAGGCTTCTGGTATGCACACGCCGAGCCAGCCGTCGGCGGCGAGCGCGCGGTGCAGTTGCTCGGGAAATTTTCCGTCGCGGTCGCGCTCCAGCCAATAATCGTCGGGAAAGCGCGTGCAAATCTTCTCGATCGCGCCGCGTAGCGATTGCTGAAGTTCGGAAAGGGCGAAGTCGATCGCCGTTACTCCCGGAGAAGATATTTATTGGTGCGCCAGGGCGTCGTCATTGCGAGCGCAGCGAAGCAATCCATTCCGGCCGTGGGGTCTGGATTGCTTCGTCGCTTCGCTCCTCGCAATGACGCCGATTAGGTTCACACCTTACGCCGCCGCGGCAAGTTCACCCAGCGCTGCGCCAGCGTCGGCCGGCCGCCACCATAGCTTCGCGCCCAGATCGCGGGCAATGATCCCGGCGGCGATGTAGCCCGAGCCGCCGGAGATGGCGCCGCCCGGATGACCGGCCGAGCCCGCCATGTAAAGATTCGGTATCGGCGTCCGGTAGCCGAAATGGTTGTACATCACCTGTTCGGCATTGAACGCGCCCATGAAAATGTCGCCGCGACGCATATTGATCAGCTCGGCGGCATATTCCTTCGCGGTATAGACGTACTGGCCGATGATGTTGCGGCGGGTCATGTTGGGGCAATAGCGCGCAAACGTCTCGATGATCTTCTCGGCAAATTCGCGCTTGAAATCTTCGTAGTCTTGTTCGCCGATATCGGGCTCGAACGGCATGACGTGCCAGCAATAGGTGGTGTGCTTGCCGGGGGGCGCCTGGGTCGGGTCGATCACGCTGAGCGGCCCCGAGCCGAACTGGACGATGCGCGGTGGCCGGTTGGCTTTGACGTCCTCGAACGCCGCGTTGAGGTCCTCCATCGTCTCGGCGCCGATGCTCCATTTGAGTGTCCGGTTGATGTTCGGATCGAACGCCGCAGCAGAAAACTGCGGCGCTTCATGCAACGCGAGATGCAATCCGAACAGCGTCCAGTTGGTGCCCTGGAAACGATCGAGCTTTTCGGCGAATGCCGCCGGCAGTTGGGAGCGCCCGACCATGTTCTCGAAGGTCTGATGCACGTCGATGGTCGAGGCAACGAATTGCCGCGCCCGCACCGTCTTGCCGTCGGCGAGCACGATGCCGCGGGCGCGCCCGCCTTCGATCAGGATGCGGTCGATCGCGACTTGCGGCTGGAAGGCGCCGCCCGCGGCGATGAAGGTTTCCATCAAGCCGCGCGCCAGATTGAACGAGCCGCCCTGGCAAAGCTGATAGCCGGTCTCGAGGTCAAAAGCGCGGATCACCGATCCCATCGGGCTCGTCTTCGACAGCGTATCGGTGAGCCAGGTCCCGAACAGCGAGACCTTGAACAGGAACAGAAGCTTGACGTGATCGTTCTCGAACAGCTCCTGTACAACGTCCAGCGGTTGCCGGCGGCTGACAGCGAGGAAGTCGCGCCCGATCGCGGTCTTTGCCAGCAGTGCGTCGCGCTCCGCCTGCGGCAGCGGCTCGGCGTAACGCTCCGGGATCAGAATGCGCGCGGTGATTTCCTCGGCCCGCCGGTTCCAGTCGCGAAACGTCTCGGCGTCTTTCTTCGAGAATCGCGCGACGTTGGCGATGGTCTCTTCGCGGTCGCGTCCGAACACCAAAGCGGTGCCGTCGCGATGCGCCTGGCCGAACTCGTAGCGCGGTGTGATGTAGGTGACGCGGTCTTCGAGGCCGAGATCCTTGAACCACGGCGTCTCGGAAATGTGGAAATGATTGATCGAATGGAAGTTGTGATAGAAGCCGGGCGCGGTCGCCTCTTTGGTCATCAGGCCGCCGCCGTATTCGAGGCGGCGGTCGACCAGCAAAACGCTCAAGCCCGCTTTGGCGAGATAGCTGCCGAGAACGAGGCCGTGATGCCCGGCACCAATGATGATGCCGTCGTAGCTCTTTTCCAGCGCCTTGGTCACGCAGTTCCTCCCGAAGATTTTTCTAACGTCGAGGGGACACTAAAATTCTCGGTCTGAGAAGCCGGTTTTTTGCATGGCCGCCTTTGGCGAGACCAGCGTCGGCGCTGATCCTTCAACCGAGTGCTGTTCTCTGGTAATATTCGCGTCACTCATCGTAATTTGTTCCACGGCCGCAGAGCCATTTCGGGAGGAAAGAAATTCAGCAAAAATGTCGACGGCCGTATTGATGATCCAAACGCTGGCTGGAAGTGGCGCGGTCTCTGGACCACGACGGGCACGCGCGCCTATTTCCGCAGCGAGGGCGGCAAGGATGCCCGGCCAAGGGTGTTTAAGGTGCAGATCCGGCCGGATCCTTTGGCGAACTGAGGGTACCGATACCGTCGGCCCAATCCGTCAGTAGCCGCGCCGACGCACCTTCTTGGCAGCCTTGCGAGCGGCGTAGCGCGCATCCCGCTCGGCCTTTTTCTCCGCCGCAATCGCGGCCTCACGCTCGGCCTGTTCGGCGGCGTGAAGAGCTGCGAGCTTTTCGGCCTCGATCCGGGCCTCTTCTTCGCGTTTGGCGGCCGCAGCCAATTCCGCGGCCAGTTCGGCCTCGCGTTTCAGGCGCGCGGCCTCGCGCTCGGCCTGACGGCCCAGACGCGCCTCATTGATAGCTACGCGCTCCGCCTGACGCTGTGCAACTTTGGGATCTTCTGCCGCCGCCTTGAACTTTTCCAGCAACGCCTTCTTCGCCGTTGCGGCCGCATCCTTACGCGTCTGCAAATCAGGATCTTTGTAGTAATTCATTCAATTCCACGGTCCTTGATGACTTGTTTGCTTCCCGGCGGAGGCGTCTGCCTTTCGCCAGCCGATTACGGTGGCTTCGATGGCTGCCCCGGATTTCATGCTGCGCCACCCGCCGTTCACCCAACTGCAGGGGAAAGGGACGACGTAAGTGCCACAATGATCTTCGCATAGCAATTCGCACGCCTCGCCGCCGCGCGGTTTGCCGGAGCCATTGAAGTCATCCAATCGTTGCTGACGAGTTGCCATAACCTTTACGAAGCGGAATTAATCGCGACGCGCCGATATTGCAACGGCCGCGGGCGAATCCTCCTTAATTTTTCTCTCCGTTTATGAAGCCTCATCCCGCCGCTTTTCATTTCAATGACAGCCGATAGCGCGGAACTAAAGCGCTTTGACCCACGCCTCCCCGGGCGGTTACCGACGTGCCGCATGATCACCGGGGTCGAGGAAGAATAGTTCGGGGCCTTGACGACCAACGTTTCGATGGTGCCGTTGACCAGGTCTTTCGCGAAACGAGAGGAGGATCGTTTTGGTTCCTTCGCCGCTCAGTATAGAAATGAGTACGACATGATCATCACGATCAAGGCGGCAGACCGATTGAACGCGTCGGCCTTGATTGGTGAGAGGACCTTCCGACAGGATCAAATCGGTTCATGAGCGACGCCAAGATCCTGTTCATCGGCCCAGGCGCCATTGGCGCTTCGGTGGCGGCCTGGGTGGCGGAAAGTTATCCCGCGGTATTCATCATGGGTCACGGCGCGACCCAGGCGGCGCTGCGGACAGACGGCATCACGACGTTTCAGTCCGCGGCGCCGGAGCAAACGCGCCACACCGTGCGCGTCGCCACCGTCGACCGGCCGGGCGATGTCGATGGCGCCGATATCGTTGTGCTGGCGGTGAAGAACTACAGTCTGGAGGCGGTAGCGCGGCAGGTTCGCGACGACCTGGGCGACCGGCCGATCATCGTGTCGATGGCGAACGGCATCGACAACCAGCGGATTCTGCCGAAGTTTTTCAGCAGGGTGATTTATTGCGTCGTTGCCTATAACGCCTGGCGCGACGGGCCGACGGTCATTGGCTATCAGCACAAGGGGCCGTTGCTGATCGGCACGCCCGACAATGGCCTGGGCGCGGAATCGCAGCTGGTGCAATCGATCCTCGCCCGCGGCTGCCCGACGCAGATCGTCGATCGCCTGCAGGACGCCGTGCACACCAAGATCGTGATCAATCTCACCAACGCACTTGATGCGCTGGTCGGCCGCGGCTGGCGGCCATTGTCGAACCTCGCGATCTATCAGCAGCTTCTTTCGCAGACGTTGTGGGAGGGCGTGCGCATCATTCGCGCCGCCGGCTACCACGAATATTGCATCCCCGGGATGCCGTCTTTTAGCTTGTTGCGGCTGACGGCGCTGATTCCGGGCTGGATTATTCGCCCGGTGTTCAAGCGCAGGATAAGTGCCATGGCGATGTCCAGCATGACTCAGGACGTGGCGCTGCGCGGTGCGCAGGACACCGAGCTGGAATCGATCACCGGCTATATCGTGCGGCTTGCCGGTGAGCACGGCGTGGCCGCTCCATACAATCGGGCCATCTACCGGCTGGGCCGCGAGAGATTTCATCCGGGCTTTAGGCCGCTGTGCTGCGAAGACGTTCTCGCTGCGGTCGAACTTGAAAAACGCGCGGCGTCATAAAACGACATGGCCGGCGGCGCGAGGCCGGCCATTGGTCTCCATTGTTAAGGTTTTCCAAGGGGCTTGGCTACTTGGAGAATATTTTGACTCATCGGCGTGATTTTCCATACTTTGGCAAGCCGGCCTGCCGCCGCTCTGGTAGTCTTCTAACGATATGAAACCCGCGCCCTTTCGGTACTTCGCTGCCCGGACTCTCGAGCAAGCCTTGCAGCTGAAGGCCGAACACGGCGATGAAGCCCGGTTTCTCGCCGGCGGTCAAAGTCTTGTTCCCACTATGAATTTCCGGCTGACGCAGCCGGCTGCACTGATCGATATCAACCCGATCATCGGCCTTGCCGGTATCGAAACCGGCGCTTCAGAGCATCTGCGCATCGGCGCACTCACGCGCTACCGGGCGCTGGAGCGCGATCCCGTCATCGCTCGTCACGTGCCGCTGATGGAGGAAGCCCTCCCGCACATCGCGCACCCGCAAATCCGCAATCGCGGAACCATTGGCGGCAATCTGGCGCATGCCGATCCGGCCTCGGAAATGCCCGCCATCGTGTTGACGCTCGGCGGAAAACTGCGCGCGCAATCGGTGCGCGGCGAACGCTGGATCGATGCCGCGGATTTCTTCGTCGGCGCGCTCACCACGGCGCTTGAGTCCGACGAGATGCTGACCGAGATCGAACTTCCGATAGCGCCGCCGCGCTCGGCGGCGTGCTTTATGGAAGTGTCGCGCCGCCGTGGCGACTTCGCCATGATTGGCGTGGCTTGCATGGTGCAAATTGATGAACGGGGGCGTTGCAGCGCGGCGCGGATCGGGCTTTGCAATGCCGGTGATGGGCCGGTGTTTGCCACTGAAGCAAGCGGCTCGCTGGTCGGCACGATGATCGACAAGCCCGCAATCGAGGCGGCGGTCGAACTCATCCAGCGCGCCATCGATCCCGGTGGCAGCATCCACGCCAGCAAAGAATTTCAGCGCCACCTCGCGGGCGTCCTGACCGGGCGCGCCTTGACCAAAGCGAACGAGCGGGTCCGGCGTGAGCACTGAGACCCACGACATTACTGTCACGGTGAACGGCACGCCGTATCGGCGTCAGGTCGAGGGGCGGCTGTTGCTGAGCGATTTCCTGCGCCACGATCTTTTGCTCGCCGGCACCCATGTCGGTTGTGAGCACGGGGTCTGCGGCGCGTGTACGATCATCTTTGACGGCGCAGCCGTCCGCTCCTGTTTGATGTTCGCCGCCCAGGTTGACGGCCACGAGATCATGACGGTCGAGGGGCTCGCGCCGGATCGCGAGCATCTGCATCCGCTGCAGCAAGCCATGCACGAATGTCACGGGCTGCAATGCGGCTATTGCACGCCCGGCATTCTGATGACCATGAAAGTCTTTCTTGAGGAGACGCCGGCGCCGGACGAGGCGCAGATCCGCGAAGCGCTGTCCGGCAATCTGTGCCGTTGCACCGGCTATCAGCATATCGTTGAGGCCGTCCAGCTTGCCGCCGAGCGGCAGCAGAAGCAGAAGTGAACGTTGTGGCCACGCGCAATTTCGGCGCGCCGATCACCCGCAACGAGGACGCCCGTCTCTTAAGCGGCCAGGCGCTGTTCGTCGACGACGTCGAGCTTCCTGGAATGCTGTACGCCGCCTTCCTGCGCAGCAACGTCGCGCACGCACGCATTACTTCGATCGATGTCTCCGCGGCGCGGGCGCGTGCCGGCGTCGTTGCGGTCTATACCGCCGAAGATCTCGGTGAGTATTGGGCGCCGGGGCCTTTGTTGGTCCCGCCGCCGCCGATCAAGGGTATCACCTTCAATCAGCGAACCCAGGTGCCGCTCGCCAAAGGCAAGGTCCGCCATGTCGGCGAGCCGTTGGCCGTGGTCTTCGCGGAAAGCCGTTATCTCGCCGAGGATGCGCTTGCCGACATCGCCGTCGAGCTCGAGCCGCTGCCGGCTGTCGTCGATCTGGAAAATGCGCTGACGGACGAATCGGCGCGCGTGCATGACGACGTGCGCGGCAATGTCGCCGCTCGCGTGCGGCAAAGCCGCGGCAACTACGCCACAGCGTGCGCTCGTGCCGATCATGTTATTGCCCGCCGCTTTCTCTACGATCATGGCTGTTCTTCGCCGATCGAGACCCGCGGCATCGTCGCCCATTGGGATGCCCGGGCCGATCATCTCACTATCTGGGATACCACGCAGGCGCCGGTGTTTCTGCGCAATGGGCTAGCAGGCATGCTCGGTTTGAGCGAGCGGCAGGTACGGGTGATCGCTCCATTTGTTGGCGGCGGCTTCGGGCCGAAGATCATGCTGTTCTATCCCGAAGAGGTCGTGATCCCGTGGGCGGCGAGGAAACTCAATCGTCCGGTCAAATGGATCGAGGACCGGCTCGAACACTTCTTCGCCACGACCCAGGAGCGCGGGCAGACGCACGATGCCGAAATTGCGCTCGCTGCCGACGGCCGCATCCTCGGCATCAAGGACGTGTTCTTCCACGATACCGGCGCCTACAATCCCTACGGACTGACGGTACCGATCAATTCGCAATGCACGCTGCTGGGCCCCTACGTGGTCCCAAACTACGACAGCACCTTTACCGCGATCTTCACCAATAAACCGATCGTCACGCCTTATCGCGGCGCCGGGCGGCAGCACGGCGTCTTTGTCATTGAGCGGCTGCTCGACATCGCCGCGCACGAACTCAAGATCGACCGCGCCGAAATCCGCCGGCGCAATCTCATTCCGCCGGATGCGTTTCCCTACAACAACGAGATCATCTATCAGGACTTCGCGCCGCTCTCTTACGACAGCGGCAATTACGAGCCGATCCTCGGCAAGGCGCTGGAGATGATCGGCTACCGGCAATTTTCTTGCTGAAGAGCAGCAGCGCCTTAGGGCGCAAGGCCGGCATGTCGGCGTCGGCGTCGCCTGTTACGTCGAGGGCACCGGCATCGGTCCCTACGAAGGCGCGAGAGTCCAGGTCCAGGCCAACGGCAAGGTCGGTCTCGCCACCGGCATCGGTACTCAGGGGCAGGGGCATTTCACCGTGTTCGCCCAGATCGTCGCCGATCAGCTCGGGGTCTCGGTGCGCGATGTCGACGTGGTGACCGGCGATACCGACCAGTTCTATTGGGGCGCCGGCACGTTTGCCAGCCGCGGCGCGGTGGTGGCCGGCAACGCCGTCAACGAAGCCGCCAAAGTGGTGCGGCAGAAAATCCTGAAGCTTGCCGCCGAACATTTCGAATGCGCCGAGGAGGATCTTGAAATCGCCAATGGCGAAGTCTCGGTGGTCGGGGTGCCGGGCCAGTCGGTCAAGCTCGGTGCGCTCGCGGTCAAGGCCAATCCGATGCGTGGCGCGGTGCGTCCCGGCGCCGAGCCGGGCCTGGAATCGACGCAATATTTCGGGCCGCCCGGCGGCGCGACCGCAAGCGGCGTGCACGCCATGATCGTCGAAGTCGATCCTCAAACCTTTACGCTCGACGTACTTAAATATGTCGTCGTGCACGATTGCGGCACCGTCATTAATCCGCTGATCCTCGCCGGCCAGATCCACGGCGGCGTCGCGCAGGGCGTTGGCAATGCTTTTTACGAGCAGCTCGTGTTCGACGAGGAAGGGCAATTGCTGAACGCTTCGCTCGCCGACTATTTGCTGCCGACGGCGCTGGAAGTGCCACGCATGGAGATCGCCCACACCGTGACCACGTCGCCGCTCAATCCGCTCGGCATCAAAGGTGCAGGTGAGGCCGGAGCCATCCCGGTCGGCCCGTTGTTTGCGCAAGCGATCGAAAATGCGCTCGGACTTTTAGATCGAAAAATCGAGCTCAACGAGATTCCGCTCAGTCCATCGCGTTTGTTTGAGCTGATCAACAAGCCTCCCGGCCCGAAATGATCCTGGTCACCGGCGCCGCCGGCAAGACCGGTCAGGCAGTCATCAAGGCCTTGGCCGCAAGAGCCGCACCGGTGCGCGCTTTGGTGCGCAATCCCGAACACGCCGCTGCGCTGACGGCGCTCGGCGCCGCCGACATTGCGGTTGGTCATTTCGCCGACAGTATAGCGCTCAGGTTCGCCGCAGCCGGGGTTCAGGCGATTTATCACATCTGCCCCAATATGAGCCGCGATGAGGTGGTCTATGCGCGCGCCGTTGCGGCGGCAGCGAAAGCGCGCGGCGTAAAACGCTTCGTCTATCACTCGGTGCTGCACCCCCAGATTGAAGCGATGCCGCATCATTGGGCGAAGATGCACACCGAAGAGATGCTGTTCGCCTCAGGCTTCGACCTGACCATTCTGCAGCCGACCGCTTACATGCAAAACATTCTCGGCGCGTGGCAGGGGATCACCACAGACGGCGTGTTCCGCGTGCCTTATCCGGTTGAGACGCAACTCTGCCTCGTCGACCTGGACGACATCGCCGCGGCGGCAGCTGTGGTGCTCACGCAAGATGGTCACGCCGGCGCGACCTACGAACTCGTCGGTACCGGTCCGCTCAGCCAGCTTGAAGTTGCCAGCGCCATCGGTGCGGCGCTCAAGCGCGACGTCCGCGCGGAGGCGGAGAGCCTCGCGGCTTGGGAGTCGCGCGCCCGGGCCGCCGGCATGGGCGAGCATGAGCGCAAAACCCTCGCCGCGATGTTCGGCTATTACGCCGTTCACGGCCTTGTGGGGAATTCAAACACGCTGCGTTGGCTGCTTGGTCGCGCGCCGAACGATTTGGCGCGCTTTCTCGGTCGCGTTCCCACGGCAGGCAAATCTGACGCGCGTATTGCATAGCGACATCAAACTGATTGTCGCGGCCGAGCGAGCGTAAAGAGATCCTGTGGCCGGTCCACACCGCGCAGCGCGTAACGTCCGACTGAAACGAGATCGTCCCCCTCCCGACCGAGCGCCGCGTGGAAAGCAGAAGATACCAGGATCGGCTGGTCGACCAGGCGGCACATGGCGGCGATACGGCTGACTTCGTTTACCGCCGGCCCAACCACCGTGAAATCGAGCCGTTCGCGGCTGCCGAAATTGCCGTAGACGACTTCGCCGGGGTGAAGGCTGAGATAGATGTCGGTCGCCGGCAATCCGCCAGCAAGGCGGCGTTGCTTGAGTTCATCGACGCGATCGAGAGTATGTCGCGCCGCGGCCAGCGCCGCGCGGCAGGCGGAACTGCGATCCTCTCCGGTGAACATTGCCAGCGTGCCATCGCCGATCAGCTTCAGCACGTCACCGCCCCCGTCGTGGATCGCGGATATCACCGTTTCCGCGTAGTCGTTCAAAAACGGGATGATTTCGTCGGGCTGCACCCGGTCGCAAATGCGCGTGTAACTGTGCAGGTCGCTGAACCAAAGGACGGCTTCGATCGATGTTGATTTTCCGCGCGTGATACTTCCTTTCAGGACTCGCTTGCCGGGGTCGCGTCCGAGATAGGTTTCGACCAGCGTCTTTGCGATCCGCCCCAGCGTCGCCGACTTGATGGCGAGCGCAAAACAGGGCGTAAGCCGGCGCAACGTCGCGATTTGTTGTTCCGTAAAGCCTTGCTGCGTATTGCTGACCCAGGAAGAATAGACGCCGTCCATTTCGCCAATGATAGCGTCGGCGCCGAAGCGATCGATAATTGCGATGTAATCCGTCATGCCGGCCGCGTAGAGTTCACCCAAAAACGGGAACTCGGCGCCGCTTTCGCTTGTGAGCCGCCGGCGCAACGTTTCGGAGCCGGTTTCGATCATGTGGTAGAACGCGCTGCGCCGCCATCGCTCCAGCGCTTCACCCTCGACGGCGAGACCGTATTCGGTAGCGACGGTTTCGCCGTTGGCCGCGCCACCCAAGGCGGCGTTTTGCCAGTAGTAGCCCAACCCGGCATAGACCGGATGCAACGTATCGATGAAGACCTGTGCGCGTGCTAATGGCAGCCCGAGCGCGACGAGGCGATTGCAGAATTCGGTGACCATCGCGGTTTCGTCCTGGCCACTTAAGCCAGCGTCGCTAATCCATGTCGCAATGTCGGCAAATTGTGTGTCGTCCATAATCTACCCTCATCGCATCGGGCGAAAATCAACTGCAAGACCTATCTCAATAGTCGCGAGCATGGGCGCTTCGCTCGCGCAGACCAAGCCTGTCGGAGTTTGTTATGGCAAGCGGTAATGTCGAAGTTGTGGTGGTCGGAGCCGGAGCGGCAGGGATCGCTGCCGCGCGCCGCCTGCACGATGCCGGCGTCAGCTGCCTGCTTGTTGAAGCGCGTCAGCGGCTTGGCGGGCGCGCGCTGACCTTTATCGACGAGTCCGGTTTTGCGCTCGATCTTGGCTGCGGGTGGCTGCATTCCGCCAACCGCAATCCATGGTGCGATATTGCCAAGGCGCAGGGAGCGTCGATCGACAAGTCGCTGCCGGCGTGGATGCGGCCATCGCTTGAATTCGGCTTCTCGCGCGCGGAACAAGACGAGTTCGGCGAAGCGATGGGATCGTTTTTTGCTCGTCTGGAGCACGTCGCGCAAAACCAGGCCGACGTGCCGTCGTCGGCGGCGCTCGAACCCGGCTGTCGCTGGAACGGCCTGATTAATGCGGTGAGCACCTACATCAGCGGCGCCGAATGGGATCAAGTCTCGGCCAAGGATTTCGACCGTTACGCAGATAGCGGCGTGAACTGGCGGGTGATCGAAGGGCTAGGCAGGGTGATCCGCGACTATGGCGCGGGTCTGCCGGTCACGCTCGGCTGTCGTGTGATGCGGATCGATCATCGCGGCAAGCGTTTAAGAGTGGAGACCGAGAAAGGCGTGATCGCCGCCGATCAGGTTATCATCGCGATTCCCGACTTCGCTGCTCGCCAGGGAACATCTCGGCTTCACGCCGGGCCTTCCGAAAAAAATCGAAGCCGCGCAGGGCCTACCGCTGGGGTTGGACGACAAGCTCTTCATGGCGCTCGACCGCGCGGATGAGTTCGACGCTGATGTACGCTTGTTTGGTCATACCGATCGCGCGGCGACCGGCGCCTATCAATTCAGGCCGCTGGGCAGGCCGCAGATCGAGGCCTATTTCGGCGGCAAGTTGGCCGCGGAGCTCGAAGCTGGCGGCGACGGCGCATTTTTTGATTTCGCCGTGTCCGAATTGACCGGTTTGTTGGGAAGCGATTTCAGATCTCGGGTGAAGCCGATTTAAATCCATCGCTGGGGCTTGGATCCTTTTTCGCGCGGCTCGTACTCGTATGCGCTGCCCGGATTTGCGGACTGCCGGCAGGCCCTCGCAGAGCCGGTCGACGATCGCCTGTTCTTTGCCGGCGAGGCCTGTTCGGTAGGCGATTTTTCGACCGCGCATGGCGCCTGGCAGACCGGCGTCGCCGCCGCCGATCAGGTGCTTGCCGCGCGCAAAAATGCGGCGCGTATTTTGTCGGCGAGCGTCTGGAAATGATGCGGCTCCGGATTTGGCGCAGCACCTCGTGAGCTCGGTGACGATATTTGCAATATCCGGAAGCCTACGGGCTGGCTCGCTGAACAGCATGCTGCTGCGTGCGGCGGCGCGGCTCGCTCCCCCGGGAATCTCCGTAGAGCTCTATCGCGGCCTCGGAAACTTGCCGCTCTTCAACCCCGATCTTGAGGTGGCGGATCCCCAGCCCGTAGCCGAGTTCCGCCGGCGGATCATCGCATCTGACGCCGTGCTGATCGCGAGCCCGGAGTACGCTCGTGGCGTTACCGGCGTGATCAAGAACGCGCTTGACTGGATGGTGGGGAATGAATCCTTCGTCGACAAACCGGTGGGGCTTTTGAACGCCTCGCCGCGAGCTACGATTGCGCAAGCAGCGCTTCGAGAAACGCTCGTCACGATGTCCGCACGCATCGTTGCAGCAGCTTGTGTTACGATTCCCATCCTTGGAACTGAACTGGACGAAGATGGGATCGTCCATCACGCAGAAATGGGACCGGTGATTTTGAGCGTGCTCAATGCGCTGCAATCTGCGAGCCTCTGTCGCGAGCCGCACGACGTGTAGGCACGATCAATTTGCTTCCGGCAGCGAGAACACCGCGCAGGGCGCGGCGATGCCGCGCAGGAGGTGTTCGCCCAGCGGGGCAAGCGGCGTCGTTGTTTCTGCCGCAACCGCGCCGGTGATTAGTACGGTGCGGCCGAGCGGGCGGCACAAACCTTCTAGTCGGCTGACCAGATTGACGGCGGGGCCGATCGCGGTGAAGTCCAACCGGTCGGCGGTACCGACATTGCCCCACAGCATTTCGCCGAGATGGAGCGCCAGGCCGAAGTCCAGGGGCGGCTGGCCTTGCCGGCCGCGCGCCTCGTTGAGATGGGCCATGCCAGCCTGGGCAGCGCGGACCGCGCTGAGGGCGGCGTCGCAGGCAACCGAAGCCGGCCGTTCGCCGATCGGGAAAATCGCCAGCACGCCATCGCCGATGAATTTCAGTACCTCGCCGCCGAACGCATGAACGGCGCCGGCGATACGGTCGAACCAGGCGTCCAGCGTTGCGACGATCACCTCGGCTGCGACGCTTTCTGACAGCTCGGTGAAACCGCGCAAATCGGCAACAAGCAGGACCGCGCGAATTGTCTCGCCGGTCTCACGCCGCGACCGCCCCGCTAGCACCTGCGCGGCGCCGCGCCGGCCAAGATAGGCGTCGAGCAAAGCTGCCAGCGCCGCCCGCGCGTTAAGGCTGGCAAGCGGCGCAGCGGCAAAGCGCGCCGCCTGATGCAGCAGCGCGGACTGAGGTTCGTCGAGCGGCCGTGACACCGCCCAGGCGAGCACCGGACTATCTGCTGTCGTGCCGGCAACATTCTCCAGCACCAGCCCGGTACCGAGTGCAGCGAGCCAGTCACGCCCGACCTTGCCCTGTTCCGTGTCGCTTCTAGGCCCGGCCGAACCAATCGACCCGAAACCCAGTGCCTCGATCACCGCTCCGGTCTCCGCGTGCCATAACCAGGTACGGCGGGCGATGATCGGGTGAGCCGCTGTCAACGTCAGAGCGCCGCCAGCAAGCGGCAGGCCATCGGCGATCAGTTTCACGCCGAGAGTGGCCAGGAAGTGGTCGGCGCCACGCACCGTGCCGGCCTCGTCGACCAGCCACGCGAGGGTAGAGGGCAGCCGCATCGGCGCGATCATAGAGCCGCAACTCTTGCATGCGAATATGATTTCACTTGAAATAGACGCGTCCCGCCGCACTCTTGCGGATGGAGGTTGTCCGTGGCTGAGGCGTTTACGGTCCGGCGTGAGATCAAGATCGCAGCACCTCAGGCGGCTGTCTTCGCCTTCCTCACCGATCCGGAAAAGATCCTGCGCTGGATGGGTACGGAGGCGAAGGTGGAGCCGCATCTCGACGGCCTCTACCTGGTCAACGTCGGCGCCAACGCCACGGCTCAAGGCCGATTCACGGAAGTGATCCCGGTCCACCGGCTCGCTTACAGCTTCGGCTGGAAAGAGCTAGATAAGATGCCGCCAGGGTCGAGCTTGATCGAGATCGACCTGCTTGAGCAAGAGGACGGAACGCTGCTGCGCGTAACCCACAGCGGTCTGCCCGACGCCGAGCTTTGCGCCGTCCATGAGCGCGGCTGGACGCACTACCTCACGAGGCTGGCCGTGGCCGCCGCGGGCGGTGATCCAGGACCCGATCCAGGCCACATGGCGTGATGATGGTGACAAGTCGGCGTGGACCGCAGGTACGCTGTCGACACCAGCAAAGCCCGTTTCAATTATTTGCTCGCAGAACCGTCGGGGGTTTAACGACCGCTGCGCGCCGCGGAGTTTGGCCTGGGCCGGCGAACGGCTCTGACTTTCCCGCTGGTGGCTCCTCCACAGAAAAACTGATCGCCGCCATCGGACTCCAGTCCCGACACGGTCACTCCGGGGGGCATATCGAGCTTTTCAAGAACCTTTCCCGTTTGAGGATCGATCCGCCGCAAATCGCACGCGTCACCTTCCCAGGTGGCGTGCCAGAGTTCGCTGTCGACCCAAGTGACCCCGGTGACAAAACGATTGGACTCGATGGTGCGAAGGACCGCTCCAGTGTCGGGATCGATTTGATGGATCTGCCGATTTCGATACTGCCCCACCCAGAGCGTCCCTTCAGCCCACGCGAGTCCCGAGCCGGCGCCGCCGGGCACCGGGATTGTGGAGAGCACCCGGCCGGTCTTCGGATCGATTTTCTGAATGCGATCATCGGCGAGCTGAAACAGATGCCGGCCGTCGAAGGCTGTTCCCGCATGCGCGGCGACATCGATCGAGCGCAGTGCCTTTCCGCTCGCCGGATCAAAGGCGTTCAGCTTGTCTCCCGATCCAAACCAGACACTTTGACCGTCAAACGTAACCCCATTCACGCGGTCGACGCCCGGAAACGGTCCATATTCACGGAGGATTTCGGCTGCAGATCGTTTCATATCCCCATTCTATTCACTCGGTAGCGGACCTGGGAGTAACAAGGTTGTCGGGAAACCCGGCACGGGCGGCGTGATCCAACGCCGCGCGCGGCCGCGACCCAACGATTGGGCTTTGCCCGCTGTCGCAAGCGAGTCGAGCGAACGCTGCACGGTACGCGGACTGGCGCCGAGCGCAATCGCGAGCGCCGAGCTCGACCACGCTTCCCCGTCGGCGAGGAAGGCGAGCACTACGGCATGCTGCTCTTCGACGGGCGGCGCCAGCACGACCACCTCGCGCGCGCGGCGCGGCGTAAGGGCAAAGCCGTGCTTCGTCGCGCTCACGTCTGCGAGTTTCCGTAGCGCCGTGCGAAGCCGCCCGATTTCGACCCGCAACCGCGCGCGATGCGACTCGTCGGCGTGCTTCGCCCTGAAGGCGCGTGCGAGGAGCGCGCTCCTCGACACGTCTGCTGGCCAGGCTTCGCCGAGCGCGCGTGCAAGCACGAACAAGACCGGGCGTGTCGCGAGCGAGACCACCACGCCTGCCTCCCGCACGACATGGCGGCACGCATCGACGATGAGCGCCTTCGACGCCAGCAGCGCTTCAACATCCTCGAGCAGGAGGAGTCGTTCCTCGCCACGCGCGATCAGACGCGCCACGGGCGTGTTCATCGCCAGCGATGCGCTTTCGACCTCCGCCGTCAGCGCGGAAATGTTCGCCTTGCGTGCGGCATGCGCGGCCCGAGTCAGCGCAGCGCGTGCCACCTTCGTTTGCAGGCGCCGAATTGCAATTCCCGCAACCACCAGCTCGTAGGTGGTCCGCGATGCAGGCGGGAGCGGCGTGGGGTCGATCTCGGCAAGTGCCCGCTCCGCCTCGTCAAGGCGACCGATCAGAAGCAGGCGCCGCGCTTCGAGATTCCGCGCATGTGCGGCGTTGATATGGTCGCCACGCGCTTCGAGCGTTGCCCGCGCGGCGTCGAGCGCCTTCGCAGGCCAGCCCAGGTCACGTGAGACGAGTGCAATCTCCGCCTCTGCGACGACGCATCGCGCACAGGCAATCGCCTCTTTCGGACCGAAGGCGCGTGCCGCCCTTCGCAAGAGAGCCTTCGCTCGAACGAGATCGCCGAGTTGCGCCATCGCAATGCCGCGAATCGCGAGCGCCGGCGCGTCGTCGCGCAGCGCGACCCGCTTCAGTGCGCCGAGGATGTCACCCGTTGCGAGTGCGCGCGCCGCTGCCGTGATCAGCGAGTCCATCGAAATCCCGACACACTTGTCACTCCCAGCGGGGTCATCTCCAGCCCTAAGTCTATCTCGTGACCAACAACAAACGCCATGAAAAGGAGAAACCGGACATGCCCGATATCCTGCATAAAGTCGGAATCAGATCGTCATCGCTCGATGATGTCTATAAGGCATTGACAACGCTCGAAGGCCTTTCCGGCTGGTGGACGAGCGACACCCGAGGGGAAACCAAGGTCGGCGGCGTGATCCAGTTCCGCTTTGGCACCGGCGGTTTCGACATGAAGGTTCTTGAGCTTCAGCCTGCCAAGCAAGTCTTGTGGCAGGTGGTCGACGGGCCCGAAGAGTGGCTCGGCACCAAAATAAGTTTCGATCTCAAACAGAATGGCGATTGGACCATTGTGCTCTTCAAGCACCAGGGCTGGAAGGAACCGGTGGAGTTCATGCACCATTGCAGCACCAAGTGGGGTGTCTTCCTGCTGAGCCTCAAGTCGCTTCTTGAAACCGGCAAGGGCGCGGCTTGGCCGAACGAGATCAAACTCGACAGTTGGGAATAAAACGGCACCGACCAAAGGAGACAAACGATGACCGACCGTATGGCAACCAGCAATTTGTCCTCGCCGAAGGTCGTATCGCGGGACGAATGGCTTTCTGCTCGAAAGGCGCTGTTCCTCAAGGAGAAAGCCATGACCCACGAGCTCGATGCCCTTCGCGCGGAACGTCGCCGATTGCCTTGGGTCAAAGTCGAAAAGCGCTATGAGTTCGAAGGGCCGCAAGGCAAATGCACGCTTGCAGATCTGTTCCAGGGCCGCAGCCAGCTCGCTGTCTATCACTTCATGCTGACGCCAGGGTCCGATCACGTCTGTAAAGGGTGCTCCTTCGTCGCCGATCATATCGATGCGGCCCGGCAGCACTTTGCGGCCGCCGACCTGTCATTTGCCGCGATCTCACGTGCGCCCATCGAACGTATCGATCATATCAAACGGCGTTTGGGCTGGACCTTTCCCTGGGTTTCCTCGTTCGGGAGCGACTTTAACTTCGACTTCGGCGTGTCGTTCAAAAAGGAGGACATCGCCGCCGGCCGCGCCATCTTCAATTACGGCACGGTGATCAGGAGCAGCGAAGATATGATGGGCGCCAGCATCTTTGCCCGAAACGAAGATGGTGAAGTCTTTCACACCTACTCCACCCACGCCCGCGGGATCGAGAATCTGATGGGCGCCTTCATGTGGCTCGATCTCACGCCCAAGGGCCGCCACGAATTCGACGACGGTCACAGCCGGCTGAGCGAGGATGAGCTGCGGGATGTCACGCTTAACGGACGCGACAGCCACGAAGGCGATTGCTGCCACTGATACCCACCGCAATAGTGAGGAGGCATCGATGCAAGAGGCTCTTGTCGTCCGCCGCGAGACGCACGTCTCGGCGCCGCCTGCCGCTGTGTTCGCGCTTTTAACCGATCCAGAGCTAATCCTGCGCTGGATGGGAACGGAGGCGCAGCTCGAGCCGCAGCCCGGCGGACTCTATCTCGTCAACATCACTGGGGCCCGGTTCGCCCGCGGCTCCTTCCGCGAGGTGGTGCCGGTGCACCGCCTCGCCTACAGCTTCGGCTATGATGGTAGCGAAGCGGTGCCGCCGGGATCGAGTCTGGTCGAGATCGATCTGGTCGAGCAGCCGGACGGAACGCTGGTGCGCCTGACCCATACGGGCCTGCCCAATGCCGACCAATGCGACGGCCATGCTGAAGGCTGGGCCCATTACCTCAGCCGCCTGGCCGAGGTCGGAGCCGGGCGCGACCCGGGCCGCGATCCCTGGCGCGATCGCATGCCCGCGGGGTGACTGCTCTCCGAAGGGCTCAAACGAGACAGGCGCGTCCAGTGGGGCCGCCGCGGCGAGCAATAGCGGCCGTCAAAGCTCGATCTTACTGTAGATTGTCGTATTCAGCCCGAGCTTCTCGTTGGTCACCGTCACTGCGGCCGTCAGTGTCTCGTCGCCGCGTATCTTTCCGCTGGCGACAGCCTTGCGGATGACTTTTTCGACTTCGCGCTGGGTGGAGAAACTGATCCTTTTGACGAACTGCTGCACCGCCGCCGCTATGGCCTCGTCGTTCATGGTCGCCTTCCACCCCGACAGATTTGGTCGATGGAACGAGAAACGATGTATGCGCGCAAGAGAATAAGTTAGTTAACGTCTTAAAGCTGTCAAATAATGACGAGACAATTGCCCATGCGCTCCGGTAGGCAAAAATCCTTAAGAGCCAAATCGCCTTAATGCTGTTATCGATGTCCGACGGTTTCTCTTTCCACCGCGGCCGGTTTGGCGTACGTTTTATAGTTAGTGGCGTTGGACGCCCTGCGGGCGTCAAACTGGCGGTAAAAGTGAAAAGCAGTAGGGTGAAAACAGGAGAAGCGCGTGAGCTACTTTTCTCAACCGAAAACTGGGCGCGAAAAGGACGTGGCGGGGACGGTAACTGAAGCTAGCCCTCGCGCGGCAGCGCCCGCCGCAGTCAGGCAAGCGGCCAACAACTCGGTGTCCACCTTCGGACCCGGCACGCTCATTACCGGCAACATTGTCTGTGATGGCGCCATGCAGATTTTCGGTCGGGTGATGGGCGATACCCAGGCCGCGCAAATTCATGTCGGCGACGGCGCCCAGGTCGAAGGCAATCTCACCGCTCACGACGTCACCATCAGCGGTTCCTTCAAGGGAACAGTCCGCGCTCATAACGTCAAACTGAAAGGCTCCGCCCAAATCGAGGGCGAGATTTTCAGCAAATCGCTGACAGTCGAGGAAAACGTCCAGTTTGAAGGCATGTCGCGCCGGCTCGATAAGGCGATCGAATTGCAGTCGAGCGCGCAAGCTGTCTCAAGTGGGCACATGACGATGCCTCAAGCCGGATCGAGCGCCCCGGCCAATGGCGCGAGGCCGTTCTCAGTTGCTGCGGCCAATCCCGCTCCGATGGCCGGCGCCAGTTCCGGTTCGTTTTCTCAGGCGGGTGCCTGAGAACGGTTCGGTGCTGGCATGGAGCGGCCAGCTCCACGGCCGCGAGGCTACTGACTCGCGGCCTGCCAAACGCGGGCATGGAGTGACGCGGCTTCATCTTCCAGCAGTGGACCGATGACTTCGACGGCGCGTTGCCCGGCCGCGAACACCGTTCGGCACGGCAAGTCCAGCGTCGGGTTCTCGGCATGGTCGCCGGTCATGGATTTCAGGCGCCGTTCTGATAATCCGTAGACCACCCGTCCGATGCCGGCCCAGTAGATCGCGCCCGCGCACATCGCGCAGGGCTCGGCCGATGTGTACATCGTACAACCGGCGAGAAATTTGGAATCGAATTGCTTTGAGGCCTGGGTGGCCAGAAGCCGCTCGGCGTGGCCGGTCATATCCCGGTCCGGCAGATAGCCGTTTTCGACTTCCAGCAGCACGTCACCGGTCGCATTGACCAGAATGCAGCCGAACGGGTGATTGCCGTTTACGTGCGCCCGCTTGGCAACGTCGAAACTCCGGCGCAGAAACTTCTCGTGGTTGAGTGTCGGCAATGGCCTCTCCGCGTTCATTGGTAACACGCCCGCATGGGCTGTCTGACGCAGCGCAGTATATGAGCTAAGTGTATCAGGTCACTGGCACATTACTTGCCTTGGTTTGTTTGTTGTGCGCAAATGCGCTCGCTAGGCAAAGTTCGCGGCACTGTGATTATGGCAAGAAATTTTGTGCAATTTCGGCGCAACGGTCGCGACATCCGTATTGATGAATTTTCGCCGCGCGGGACCGTACTCGACTGGTTGCGCTTGCGGGAACGGTCGACCGGCACGAAGGAAGGCTGCGCCGAAGGCGATTGCGGTGCCTGTGCCGTCGTCGTGGTGCGGGAACGTGGCGGCCGGATGATTTACGAGCCGGTAAATTCCTGCATCACGCTACTGGGTCAGCTCGATGGCGCCGAGCTGATCACGGTCGATGATCTTGCCGAAGGTGGCGTGCTGCATCCAGTTCAGGAAGCGATGGCCCGGCAACACGGTTCGCAGTGCGGCTTTTGTACACCTGGAATCGTCATGAGCCTGTTCGCGCACTATCATGAGTGCGACGGAACCACGAGCCGGCAAGAAATCAACGACGTGCTGGCGGGAAATTTGTGCCGCTGCACCGGTTACCGGCCGATCGTGGATGCCGCAATTGAAATTTGCAACGGCGCCGATGATCGCTTTAGCAGGAACGCCGCTGCGCGGTTGCACGCGTTGCGAAAGCTCGACGATAATGTCGATCTGTTTGCCGGCGATGACGCTACGTTCTTTGCCGCGCCTGCGAGCGAACAATCGCTGGCGGAACTTTATACGAAGTATCCGGACGCGACGATTGTCGCCGGGTCGACCGACGTCGGGCTGTGGATCAGCAAAAAGCTCGCCCCGCTGCAAAAAATTATTCACGTCGGTCGTGTCGCCGGCCTGTCGACGATTAAAGAGACTGCCGACGGCTACGAAATCGGCGCGGTCGTGTCGTTGGCGCGGGCTGCGCCGGTCCTGGGCGCGATCGATCCCGACATTGCCGAGGTGCTGCGGCGTTTCGGCTCCATTCAGGTCCGCGCCTGCGGCACAGTCGGCGGCAACATCGCCAACGGTTCGCCAATCGGCGACCTGGCGCCGATGCTCATCGCGCTCGGCGCCAGCGTGGAATTGCGCCGCGGCGACAAAATCCGTCAGCTGCCGCTGGAAAACTTCTTCCTCGCCTACGGCAAACAGGATCGGGCGCCGGGGGAATTCGTGCGCCGCCTTCTCGTGCCGAAGCTTCCGGCCGCTACGCACTTTCGCGCCTACAAGATCACCAAGCGCACCGACGAGGATATTTCCGCGGTGCTGGCCGCGTTTTGCCTGAAGGTCGAGCGCGGCCACATCACCGATGCCCGGGTTGCGTTCGGCGGCATGGCGGGGATTCCGAAACGCGCCAATGCCGTCGAAGAGAATTTGCGCGGGCTGTCGCTCGCCGACACGCAACGCTGGCGCTTGGCGGCCGAGGCGGTCGGCACGGACTTCACGCCGCTGAGCGATCTGCGCGCCAGTGCGGCCTATCGCAGCCGCGTCGCCAGCAATCTTGTGATCAAGGCTCTGGCCGAGTTTGCGGGCGTAAGCAGTGGCATGACGCGTATCGCCGAGCGCCGGATGGTTGCCGATGCCGCCGAGTGACGCCGGTTTGGAAGCGCCGCTGCGCCACGTCTACAAGCCGCTGCCGCATGACAGCGGCGCCAAGCACGTGCAGGGCGCGGCCGAGTATATCGACGACATTACCGAACCGGTCGGGACGCTTCACATCGCCGTCGGCGGCTCGCCGGTGGCGCGCGGAACTATTCGCCGGATCGACCTGGAAGACGTGCGAAAATTTCCCGGTGTAGTCGCGGTTTTGACGGCGGCCGACATTCCCGGCAAAAACGACGTTTCGCCGGGGACCGCGGACGAGCCGGTCTTTGCCGAGAGCGGCATCCTCTTCCATAGCCAGCCGGTCTTCGCCGTCGTCGCCGTCACACGCGACGCTGCGCGGCGCGCGGCGCTGCTGGGCAAGATTGAGGTCGATGCGGAAAAGCCCAACGTATCGGTCGAACAAGGTCGCGCCTCCGGCGAGGTCGTTCTTCCCGACTACGCGTTCGTCAACGGCGATTTCGGAAAAGCGATTGCCGCGGCGCCACTGCGCAGCGCCGGAACCGTCCAAATCGGCGGCCAGGAGCATTTTTATCTGGAAGGCCAAATCGCGCTTGCCATTCCCGGCGAGGACGACGCTGTTCTGGTCCATTCCTCGACCCAGCACCCGAGCGAAGTTCAGCACGTGGTGGCGCGGGTTCTCGGCATTCCGGATTCGTTCGTGGTCTGCCAGGTGCGCCGCATGGGCGGCGGTTTCGGCGGTAAGGAAACGCAGGCGACCCAATGGGCGGTCATCGCGGCCTTGGCGGCGCGCGTGACCGGACGGGCGTGCAAGTTCCGGCTCGACCGGGATGCCGACATGGCGATGACCGGCAAGCGCCACGATTTCGCGGTTGAATACGCGGTCGGCTACGATGCCGACGGCCGGATCCGCGGCATCAATCTCGATCTGGATGCGCGGTGTGGCTGCTCGGCCGATTGCAGCATCGGTGTCGTCGATCGCGCCATGTTTCACGCCGACAATGCCTATTTCCTTCCCGAATTTCGTATCCATTCGCGCCGGGTCAAGACCAACACCGTGTCGAATACGGCGTTCCGCGGGTTCGGCGGCCCGCAGGGCATGATGGCGATCGAGCGAGTGATCGACGTCATCGCCTGGCGGCTCGGCGTCGATCCGCTCGACGTCCGCAAAGCCAATCTCTACCGCGCCGGCGGCGACGTCACGCCTTATGGCCAAACCGTCGAAGACTACGACGTCGCGCAGCAGCTGATCGAAGAGCTGGAAGATTCGTCGAGCTATCGTTCACGGCGAAAGGAAATCCAGGAGTTCAACGCACGTTCCCCGATTCTGAAAAGAGGGATCGCGCTGACGCCGGTCAAGTTCGGCATTTCATTTACGCTCACCCATCTCAATCAGGCTGGCTCACTGATTCACGTCTATCAGGATGGCTCGGTCCATCTCAACCACGGCGGCACGGAAATGGGCCAGGGCCTGTTTCAGAAGATCGCCCAGGTGGCGGCGGAGGAGTTCGGCATCGGGCTCGAGCGCGTGCACATCACGGCGACCTCGACCGACAAGGTGCCCAACACGTCGGCGACCGCGGCATCGTCTGGAACCGACCTGAACGGAATGGCCGTGCAACGGGCGGTGCGGACCATCAAGGGAAGGTTGACCCGTTTCGCCAGCGAAACCTACGGTGTCGCCGAGGACCTTATCTCATACCGCGATGATCGCGTGTTCATCGGCAATGAGAGCATTCCGTTTGGCGACTTGGTCAAGAAAGCCTACGGCGCGCGCGTGCATCTGTCCGCCGCCGGATTCTACCAAACCCCGAAGCTGCATTGGGATCGCGACAAGGGCAAAGGCCGGCCGTTTTTCTATTATGCCTACGGCGCTGCGTGCAGCGAAGTCGAGATCGACATTCTCACCGGCGAGATGAAGGTCCGGCGCGCGGATGTGCTCCACGACGTCGGCCGTTCCCTCAACCCCGCCATTGATATCGGCCAGATCGAAGGCGGTTTCGTTCAGGGGATGGGCTGGCTGACGACCGAGGAACTGGTCTACGACGACCAGGGCCGGCTTTTGACCCACGCGCCATCGACCTACAAAATTCCCGTCGCCGCCGACGTTCCGGCGGATTTCCGGGTGCGCCTGTTCGACAACAGTAATCGCGAGGAGACGGTCTATCGGTCGAAGGCGGTCGGTGAACCTCCGCTGATGCTGCCGATTTCAGTATTCGCGGCCATTGCCGATGCGATACATTCGGTGCATCCGGGCAGTGCGGTCGAACTCGATGCCCCCGCGACTCCGGAAGCGATCCTCAAGGCGGTCGGCCCGGTTGACGCAGTGGCGTTGCTGGCGCCGCGGTAATATGTGGTGTGCCATGATGGCCTCCGACGCTTGAGATAGGCGTATGATGGCGAAGGTTTGGGCCCGGATTAGGCAAACGATCGAGCAGCAGGGGGCTGCCGGGCTGATCAGCGTGATCGGCGCTGCCGGTTCGGTGCCGCGCGAGTCTGGCGCCCGCATCATGCTGCAGCCGGACGGCGGATTTTTCGGCACCATCGGCGGTGGGCGCCTGGAATATGAGGCGATCGCGGCGGCGCGCTCCGTGCTCGCGGCCGGACGCGGCAAGGCGCAATTTCGCGACTGGCCGCTGGGGCCCAACCTCGGCCAGTGCTGCGGCGGTATGGTGAAAACGCTGACCGAAACGTTCGACCACAATGATCTTTGGATGGTGCGCCGCTTCGAGGAGGTCGAAAAGGCCGGAGCCTTCGATGTCCTGGCTCGCCGCGGCGAGGACGGTCGGATTGTTCGCGCACGCGCTCCACAGGGAACGGCAAGCGAAGCCGGAGCGACGTCCGAGCCATTTGACAAAACATCATTTCACGAAAGCTTCGGCGAAGTGACTACGCCGGTGCTGTTGTTCGGCGCCGGTCACGTCGGCCGCGCCGTCGTGCTGGCACTTGCGCCATTGCCTTTCGCGGTCCGCTGGATCGACAGCCGGCTGGATCAGTTTCCGCAATTTGTGCCGCAGAATGTCGTCACCGTCCGCACCGGCGATGTCACGAGCGAATTGGACCAGGCGTCGCGTGACGCCATGATCATTGTCATGACCCACTCCCATCCGCTCGATTTCGACATCACCGCGGCGGCGTTGCAACGCGAGACGTTCGAATATGTCGGTCTGATCGGCTCGGACACCAAGCGGTCGCGGTTCGTACACTGGGCGCGCCAGATGGGTGTGACCAGCAGTCAGATCAGCCGCCTGGTGTGTCCGATCGGCATTCTGGAAATTCGCGGCAAAGAGCCCGCGACGATCGCCGCCGGCCTCGCCGCGCAACTTCTCATCGTGCGTGAACGAGCGTCGGTGCCACTACCGAGCCCCGCCACCCAACCCGCGTAATCGATCGCAAAAACGGTGCATGTCTGGAATGGCTGAGCGAGAGCTGAACGCAGCGTTCGTCAAAAAACGCGCCAAGGAACTGGGCGCCGATCTCGTTGGCATTGCCAGCGCGGCGACCCTGAACGCGTTCCCGCCCGATCCGCGCTGGCCGCAGACGCCCGAGCGCATCTCGCCCTATTGCAAGAGCGTGATCGTGCTGGCGCAGCGCATCCCGGCCGGCGCCTTCCGCTGCAAGAGCAATGTCCCGGTGCAATACATCGACATGCTGGTGCTGCGGAAGATGGACAAGATCGCCTATCGGCTCGCCGACGAACTGGAAGACTCAGGTCACCCGAGCTTCGTCGTCGCGGCACAAGAGACCGATTGGAAGCTCAAGCGCGCCAGCTACGGCCGGCTGTCGACCCGGCATCTCGGCGTCGAAGCAGGCCTCGGCACGCTGGGCCTTGAGGTCAACATCCTGACACCGGAGTTTGGTCCGCGGGTTTATCTCACCGGTCTTCTCACCGAGCTAGAACTCGAATCGGACCGCCCGCTGACCGAGCAGGTCTGTATCGGCGAGTCCTGCAGCCGCTGCCTGCACGCGTGTCCCGTCGATGCGGTGCTGCATTTCGGCATCGACAAGCGCGCTTGCGCAACGGAAGCGCAGGAGTTTGGCTTTTCCACCATCCTGCAATTCTTCGAGCGCTTCATCGACCAGCCTTTGGCGGAAAAGGAAAAGCTCGCAGCATCGCGCGACATTTATGGCTTCTGGCAGGGGCTTCTTCGCGTCGTCGGCTCGTTCGGCGATTGTCCGCGTTGTCTTGCTGTCTGCCCGGTCGGCAACGATTATCACGCCCATCTCGCCGACGTACAGAAAGCGATCCCGGAAAAAACCCCGGAAAAAGTCGCGCTCGGCAAACGCTATCGCGACGATCGCGCGCAGGGTGCCGACATTCCCGGCCTCAACGACTGGAACAGGCGCTGGGTCGGGCCCGATGGCTATCAGGGCATGGTGGCGCGGCAGCTGCAGGAATTCAAAAAGCTGCAGCAGGAGCGAAAGCAAGCGGCGCTGGCGACGGCCGACGACAACGGCCGAGAATAGAGAATGGTCGCAGCGTTCAAGCAGCCGCTCACCGCGGACGACATCAAAGCCAAGGCGCGCGCGCTCGGCGCCGACCTGGTCGGTATCGCCGACGGCGCCAATCTGGAACACTATCCGCCGGATCCACGAAATCCGCGCCGGCCGTCCGACATCACTGACCTCGACGGCGGCCGCGTCATCGTGTTGGCGAAGCGCGTCAGCCGCGGCACTGCACGCATCGCCGCCTGGAACGATCGTCACAAATATTACAACGACGAATTGACGCTCTCGCGGCTCGAGGAAGCTTCGCTAGAGTTGGTTTATTGGCTCGAAGACAACGGCTATCCCTCGATCATCGTGCCGCCGACACATGTCGACCCGTGGACTTATGACGGCGACCCGGAACGGCACCTCACCACGCTGTTGTCGCTGCCGCATGCTGCCGTCGAGGCCGGCCTCGGCACGCTCGGCTTGAATCTGCAATTGCTGACACCGGAATTCGGACCGCGCGTGCTGCTCACCGCTGTTCTTTGTTCGGTCGATGTGGTGTGCGACAGCAAGATGGAAACCGCGCTGTGCCTCGGGCCAAGCTGCGGGCGCTGTCTGAAGACTTGTCCAGCCGATGCGGTCGGGCATTGGACGCGTGACTGGCCGGCCTGCGACCGCTTTCGTTCGCCGCATGGTTTCGCGCAATTAAGCGAACATATTACCCGCATTATCGCCGAGCCGGACGCTTCGCGGCAAAAGGACCTGGTCCGCTCCGAGCAAAGCTTCGACCTTTGGCAGAGCATTCTGCGCGGCGCCGGCGTGATCACCGGTTGCCGGCGCTGCGCCGATGTCTGCCCGGTGGGCGCCGACTACGCCGCGATGCTCAGCGACGCACTCGAAGCGATCCCAGAGAATACGCCGGAGAAAGAGGCGCGGGCTGCCGCCATGGCGGCGGAGGAAAAATCCGGACACCTGCCGGACGCCTTCGACGATCAGCGCCGCTGGATCGGCGCGTTGCCGCCGCGCGGCTCTTGATATGCTTTTGACGTCATGACGCCGCTCGCTGAACTGCCGAAAACGCGGGCCGCAATCGAGCGCATTCAATCCGAAGGCAAGAAGCGGGCGGTCGCGCAGGCGCGCCGCGCGTCATTCTACCGGGGCAAGCTCGATCACGTGAATTTGGATCGGCTCGATGATCCCGATGAATGGCGCAAGGTTCCGATCCTGGACAAGGAGATACTGCGCAAGCTCGCGGACCGGGAGTTCTACGAGCGTTTCTGCATCACGCCGGACGACGGCATTGCCGAATACTGGCGCTCCGGCGGCTCGACCGGAACGCCGCTGTTTTATCCGCGCAGTTATCGCGACATCGAAGCGGCAATGATCGGTTTCGCACGAGGTTACGATTGCACCAGTTGCCGCCGCGGTGGCCGCTTGCACGTGTCGTTTCCGCTCGGTATCCATCCGGTCGGCCAGATGTTCGCGCGCGCCGCTTCGAGCCGCGGCATCGCCGTCAATTGGGCCGGCTCCGGGACCACGACACCCTCGGCGATGCAGATTGAATTGATCGATCGGCTGCGGCCGACGATCTGGATGGGCATGAGCAGCTACGGGCTGCACCTCGCCAATCTCGCTGAAACGCGCGGCCTCGATCTCGCCGCGTGCTCGGTCGAGACCGTGCTATGCTCGGCCGAGCCGCTCTCCGATGCCAAGCGCGAAAAGCTTTCCCGGCAATGGGGCGCGCAAGTGCGCGACACGTTCGGCATGACCGAAGCCGGTCTGATGGGGGCGGAAGACGCGGCTGGACGCGGCTTTCGCATCTGGACCGATATGTTCTTCATTGAGGTGCTCGATCCGGAGAGCTTCGCGCCCGTCGAGGAGGGCACAGTCGGCAGCCTTGTGGTCACCCCCCTGTCGACCAACAACATCACGCCGTTTCTACGCTGGAACTCGGGCGATCTCGTAACTTGGCAGCGCGGCGACGACGGGTCCGGTCCGTTCTCGGTCTTTCCACTGGTCAAACACGCGCACCGCACCTCCGGCTTTTTCAAGATCCGCGGCATCAACATCAATCACGCCGACTTCGAGGACTTCATCTTCCGCGACGTTGCGATCAGCGACTTCAAGGCCGAAGCGGTTACCGAGCAGGACCTCGACGTCATCCGCGTGTCGATCGAAGTGAAACGCGGCGTCAATGCTGTTGCGACGGCCGACGCACTGAAAGCCGCGGTGCGCGACAAGTTCGGGCTGACGCCACAGATCGCGGTGGTGGAAACCGGAACGCTCGCGAGGGAGTTTGAAGCGAGCGTGAAGATGCCGCGCTTTGCTGATCGGCGCCAGTAGCGGGTCCTCGTCAACGCGTCGCCGTAGGCGAAAGGCTCCGGCGACCGTAATGATTAATCCGCGACCTGCCGGATGGCTTTCGAGGCAGAGGCGAACAAGGCGCAAAAGCGACCCGTGAACTGCGCGCGGCCCGGTTGAGGGCTGCGTCTCTCGCGCCGACGTGTTATGACTGCGTCCTATAACGAGGACACAGCAATGGCAAACGATCAGAAGCCCATTGAAGATTTCAATATGATGGCGAAGCGGACCATGGAGCAGGCTCAAGGTGCGGCCGGGAACTATCTCGGCTGGCTTCAAAAGAGCATGTCATCCTCCCCTTGGGGCGATGCGGAGTTGGGCAAAAAGCTGATGAGTTACGCGGAGCGAAATATCTCCGCCACTTTTGAGTTTGTGCAGAAACTTAGCCAAGCGAAGGATTTTCAAGACCTGGTGCGGATTCAATCCGAGTTTATGCAGACGCAATTGCAGTCGTTCGGCGAACAGGCAAAGGATATCGGCGAGGCATCGACCAAGGCGGTAGCGGATGCGATGAAGACCAAAAGCCCTTCAATCCGTCCCCCTGACTGAGCGACGTTTTTGGCAAATTCGCCTATGACCCGCTTTTACGAACCGGACCTCGGCGCCAATCCAGATAGTCCTTTCGCGCGGGACGCGGCCAAGAAGCTTGTCCGTCGCAGCTACTGGTTGGACATGAACGACCGCAGTCTCGTGATGGCAATGGTCAATGGGATTGGTGCGCATCTGACAAACGACGAAAAGCGAGCTCATCTGATCGACCTGCGCCGCGAGCACCTCATCGATCAGGTGTGCGTTCAGGAAATTCTACCGCCCGAGAAATAATTCGGGAATTGAATAGGCAGATCATGCGCCATCAATGGTCATCCGTGATGTCCGAATTCAGTACGGAACGGCGGCGGGTGAGGGCGTCCCGAATCGCTTCTTATATAGTGAGGCGACTTCTCCGCGGTTGCGCCGACGCCATCGCCTTCAGGGCTGGCTTGCTGGCCGCGGCCAGCCGAACCGGCCGCGAGATCACGGCTCGTTAACGGCTGACCGCCATCTTGCCGTTAGCGTGATTCGTGGAGTGACGGGATGAGTGCCGATATATTGAGGTTTCGCGACTATCATTCCGACCACGTCGCGGACGATGAGATTGGCCTGGAAACGGCGGTAGATGCTGCGATTAGGGACTTACGCGAAATCCTGTTGTGCTGGGGCACCGAGGCGGCACGGCAGCGCGCGGAAGAGTGCGAGCTGATGTTGCGCCGTGTCTTGTCCGAATCCGTCGTCGGCACACCGGGGCTTCGATAAGGTGCTGGTATGGAAAAGCCCCAACCCTTCAATCCCGCCGAATATACCCTTGCGATCAAGAACAGGGGACGTCCGCCCAGGTGCTGGCGGTGGGAGATTTACGCCGCGGGCAAAAGCAAACCGGTGCAGCAGTCCGACCTGTTCGAGACCATGTCTGATGCGACCCGAGCCGGTAAAATTGCCTTGGCGGAGCTTCGCTCCAGCCGGCTCGGGTAAAGGCTGCTCTCTTCACTGACGGACCTGCAGCGCGTCCATCGCGATTGCCGCCGAGGGCAGCCGGAGGCGCGGCGCGCCCGAAAGCAGCCGCCGCGATGCGTGCCGTTTCTTTGTCAGTTGCCGTTGCCGAAGAAGCCGTGCACCGCAGCGACAAGCGTGGCGCGATACCCGCCGCCGTGCACAAAGCGCACGCCTTGCTCAAAGCCGCCCAGATGCCACGACACATGGACGTGCTGCATACGGGCGTAGTCGGTCGAGACGCCGCCACGGAAACCGCGCAGGTGCGCATAGATGCACGCCGGATTGCCGGCAAGATCGGCGGCACGGCAGAACGCGTGCTCGGACAGGTGATGGGTGCCTGCGATCACTGCGCCGGGCGTGAAGGTGCGCAGCACATGGGTGCCGCACGCGTCGATGATTTCGAAGACCTTGGCGCGCAGCTCAGCCGGAAGGCAGCCGAACGGCGAGGCACCGTAGTGCACTTGGCGCACTTGACGCCGCAAATGGCGGTTCGCGTAGTGCACCCGGTGTCGCGGCCGGTGCGCGGCGTGATGGACCCGAGCCAACGCCGTCTGCACGTGTCTGCCGGCTGCGCCCCCAGCGTGGCGATGATGCCTGACATAGGCGCTTGCGGCGGTCGCCAGCGCCACCGACAGCGCGAGCCCAGCCGCGACAAAGATCACGGTGCTTTTCATCGTTACGCCCCCCACGCGGTACCGACACACTGAAGGTACCAACGCACAAACCATGCGCACCGTTGACCGGTGCTGCTATGATTGGTGCTCCTGTCCCCAACATGAAGTGTAGCGCGGCCGTTAACGGCCGACTAGCGGGATTCTGACCCCGACACGCGCCCGCTGCCGGCCCGATCGCACCCGATCTTGGCCGGTCCCAGTCTGGAAGCGCTATGCGAACCGGGCGATCACCGCTTCCGGGATCGATTGCGCGGAAATCTTGCTGGGGTCGTCCTTCTGGCGCGTCGCCCAGACCCGCATCTCGCCGCCCTCGACCGCGAGTTCGCCGCCAGCCGTGATCCGGTGTTCGACGTGAAAGCTTGAGCGGCGGAATTCGGTTACGCGCGAGGCAATCTCGATCACGTCGCCGAACCGCACCGGCCTGCGGACCTCGGCGTTGACGTCGACCAGTGGCAGGATGCCGTAAGTCGCTGAGAAGTCACCCTTGGCCACACCGGTCGCCGTTTCGAACAGCATCCACGTGTTGGTATCGAAATACTGAAAAAAGCGCGCGACGTGCACCGCGCCGGTTGGATCGCAGTGCCCAAATTCGACTGTGATCTGCCGGCGGAATACCAACGACGTCAAAATTTGCGGCTCCGGGTGGCGTCTGCATCATACCGTACTGCGCCGCTGCCGGTCGGCAAATCTCAGCACCGCGCTTTCGTCAGTGATAGACCAGTATGCCGGCGACGGTTACGATCAACACCGTGCCGATGATGATGTAGATCGCTTCAACTGCGTAGCCGTACCACATCAGCGAACTGGGTCCGGCCTGGGTTGTGGTCTTTCGGCGTAATATCCATTGCTGCCGTCACCGCTGCCAAAGAAGAATTTTGGATTGGTCTCCACGGTGGGTGACACCACAAAAGATACCTCTTCAATTGCCGGTTCTTGGATTGCAACGGGTCGGCTCTCGTTAGGGGTGGCTGCATTAGTCATTGCGGAAAAAAATGGTTTGGCAAATAGCAGGGCCATCATAACGATAAGTGTAGCCCCTCCAATTACTGCCACCCGATGAACGGCTGATTCACTCAAGCCCGTCGCTCTCATGGTTCGCTCCTGGGAAACGATTGTAAGCTTACCCTCGCTCGTCGCTCGAACGTATTGTGACCGGCAGAAGGTTGGGTGTCTATCGCGCAACTATATCAGGTCTGGGGTCATTAGCTACGGATTCGGCGCGTGCCGAAAATCGCTCCATGTCCGAAAATGTGCCGACAGCGGACCCCGCTGGCAGTGCGCCCTCGAGTCTACGTCCCGGTCAATTGACCAGCGGATGGCCGGGCGCGCGGCCGAGTTTCTGGCGCAGTTGACCTCTGGCGACGCCGAGCGCGCCGCGCGCGACCGCAAGCGGCCAGGCCATGCCGGTTTTTTCGCCGATCACGGCGCGCGCCTTGCGGGCGTCGAGGAATGCCGGCGTCAGGCCGTTGGCGTCGTTGAAATTCTCGATGAAAGCGTCGGCGATCCGCTGCTGGCCGGACAAACCTCTGGCGCGGCCGTCGCTGCCGTATTGCGCCATCAGCATCATCTTGCCGGCGTTGGTGATCGGCTCGAGCAGAATGTTGTTGAACGTGTAGGTGATGTGGCCAGAGCGAGCGTAGAAGCGCTCAAACGTCTCGGTCATCCATGCTGCGTCGAACGGCTGCTCTTTGCGCGCGATGATCGACTCGACCAGGTTGCGCGCCATCTTGTTGCCGTTGTTGGCGCCCTGGCCGCCAACCGGATCGAGCACCATGGCGGTGTCGCCAAGCGGCGTGACGATCCGGCCCGACGGCAACGTGCCGACTGGCTTACGCACGGTCGGCGCAAACTTGCCGACCAGCCAGCCATTTGGATCGGCAAGCTGCATGTCCTTGGCCCAATCGTAGTCCCACGGGATGATCTCTTTGATGATCTGTTTGTAGAGCTCGACCGCTTGCTCGCCGCTTTTGCAGTCGCCGAACCGATCGAGCGGACCGCCCGGCTTTGCTTCGATCAGCATGTTCCAGGTCGGCCCGTGGTCCTTGTGGTAGTAGGGCACGTAGAACGCTTCGCCGAACGGCGCGAAGAAATTGAATTTGACCGGGACGAACGGCACGCCGGCAAAGCCCATCTTGCCGCCGGTGGTGATGATCATGGTGAGATTGCGCTGCGGCTTGTCGTAGACGCTGCGCACGGCGTCGCGCTCGAACAGATTGCACAGATCCGTGCGCCCGGCGGCGACGATGGTCAGCTCGTGCGCGGCGGCAATCTCGTCGAGCCGCGCCACGGTGACGTTCTCAATCTCGATCTTGCCGCCCTTGGCCGCGAAATCGTTCATCCAGCGGTGGCTCTGCAAGCGCAGATCGATGGCGAGGAAATAGTCTTTCAGCCGGCCGGCAAGCGTGAGCAGCCGGTTGTCCTTCGCCGGACAGAAGGTGAGGTGGACGCCTTCGCCTTTGGGCGCTTCCTTCTCCCAGTGGTTCAACCCGAGTTCGCGCTCATATTCGAGCGAGATATGGAAGCGCGCCGCGGTGCCGGTTGGCCGGCTCTCATTAAGCCATTGCGACGCCGTCCGGTCGGAATAGAGCGTCACCTGGTATCCGGCACCCAGCAGACCGTGCGCCGCGAGGAGGGCCGCTTGCCCCGAGCCGATAATGGCGATGTTGCGCATTGTTCGCTCCAGCAGCCGGCGTCACGGCCGGTAAATCTTGACCGGCGCCGCCGCTTCGAAGGCCTGCGTGGCGTATTCCACCAGTTCGAGCTGATTGCCGAACGGATCGAGCACATAGTTGACACGGGTGGTCGCGCACGGGCCCTGGTCGAGCACGATCGGTCCGGCCATCACTTTGCAGCCATGCTCCGCGAGATAGCTTTTTGCGGCCTCGAGGTTCTCGACCTTGAACGCGATGTGATGGCCGCCGAAATCGCAGTTGCGCGGCGGATGGGTGTTTCGCTGGGCCGGCAGGTCGTATTGAAACAGTTCGAGCATCAGGTTGGGCCCGATGCTGAGCATGGCGATGGTGAGTTTTGCCCCAGCGACGTTGATATGTGCCTCCGACCAGTCGCGTCCGTCGTCCATGCGCGGTATTTCCGCCGAATCGAACGGTCCGAGCCGATAAAGCTCATGTCCGCCGAACACATCGCAATAGAAACGCACGGCCGCGTCGAGACTGGGCACGGTCAGCGCCACGTGGTCGACGTGGGATAAACCGGGCACTCCCTTGCTCATTGACTTCGCCCCCCGTGTTCGCCCTGCCGCTCTGCACACTATAATGCAGAAGTTGCCAGGGGGCGGTAACCGATTGCGGACTTGAGGGTCCTGTTACGGGCTCTCAGCGACGATGCGATCGACTTCAGCCAGCGTGTCGTTCTTCTCGGCTGCGGTCATCAGCGAAGCCTGGATGCCGTTGCGGACGATCGCGGTGATCTCCTGGGTCGTCAGCGATAAGGCACCCGAAACGGCCCGGTAATTGTCGTTGACGTAGCCGCCGAAATAAGCCGGGTCGTCGGAATTGACGGTGACCACGAGGCCCTTGTCCATCATCCGCCGCAGCGGGTGATGGATCATCTGATCGATCACCCGCAGCCGCAGATTGGACAGCGGACACACGGTCAGCGCCATGCGCTCGCGCGCCAGCCTTCCGACCAGCGCCTCATCGTCGAGCGAGCGATTGCCGTGATCGATGCGGCCGACGCCAAGGAGGTCGAGCGCCTCCCAGACGTAGCTCGGCGGTCCTTCCTCGCCGGCATGCGCGGTTAGAAAGAAGCCCGCGTCGCGCGCACGGCCGAACACATGCTTGAATTTGCTCGGCGGGTGCCCGGCTTCGGAAGAATCGAGCCCGACGCCCACGATCTTGTCGCGAAAATTAAGCGCGCTATCGAGCGTCTGTTCGGCGTCGGCTTCGTCGAGGTGGCGCAGAAAGCACATGATCAGGCTTGCCTGCACGCCAAGCTCGCGGTCAGCATCAGCGATGGCGCGGTGCAGGCCATTGATGACCGTGGCGAAGGGAATGCCGCGCGAGGTGTGACCCTGCGGGTCGAAGAACATCTCGACGTGCCGCACATTGTCGGCACGCGCGCGTTGCAGATAGGCGAAGGCGAGGTCGTAAAAATCCCGCTCCGTGATCAGCACGGACATGCCCTGATAATAGATGTCGAGAAAATCCTGCAGATTGCGAAACTGGTAGGCCCGGCGCAGCGCTTCAACCGAGGCGTAGGGCAGGCGGACGCCATTGCGGTTCGCCAGCGCGAACATCAGCTCCGGTTCCAGACTCCCTTCGATGTGGATGTGCAGTTCGCATTTCGGCAGTCGTTGGATCAAATTATTCGTATCGTGCATCGCCTGCTCGTTCGCTGTCGTGCCGCAGCGCCGGATGTTCTATTGAACTGGCGCCGCGACGGTCTTCGGCCGGCCCCGCCCGGCCGGCACGACATGGACGACATGAAATCCGGCCGATCGGAGTTTGTCGAGCAACGCCGGCAAGGCTTGCACCGTGCGCTCGTGGATGTCGTGCAGCAGCAATATTCCCTTACCTTTTTGAATGAGCCGGTCGACGCTGTGGTCGATGACTTCGTCCGATGAAATCGGCTTCCAGTCGCCGGCGATAACGTCGGTACTCCAAACCATGATCCCTGAAGCAGCCAGATATTTCTCGATCGGCTCAGAGCGCGCAAAGCCCGGAAGCCTGAAAAACGGCGCCGGTGCGGCGGAACTGCCAAGAGCCTTGGTCACCGAGGCAATGCCGTCCTGAATTTCCTGTTCGCTCCGCTCGAGAGGAAGCTTGGGCATATTCATCGGATGGTCTTCGGTATGGGTGCCGATGGTGTGTCCTTCCGCGTAGGCCCGCCGCACCAGGCCTGGGAAGCTTTTGGCCATGCGCCCGACGATGAAGAAGGTCGCTTTCACGCAATTTGACTTCAGGGTGTCGAGAACGCGCGTGGTGCGTGGCGGCAACGGGCCGTCGTCGAAAGTCAGAACGACTTCATGATCCGCAAGCGGTAGCGTCTGCGGATATTGCCAGGTTCCGACCAGCGGGTATTCGGCGGGATCGACCGCAATCACGCGGCTGGTACCGAGTGCGTTGGGATTTCCCGGACAGTCGCCGGCGACGCCATGGGCCGTTCCCAAAAGTACAAACAGGAATGAACAAATAATGATACGCATCATTGCGTCACGTGCCGGGATGAGTTGCGGGTCGCTTTAATCCGCATCGTATAGCCCCACTTGGGGCACGCCCCAAGCCCAAGGTCGCGCCCAAGATCGCGCCCAAGATCGCGCCCAAGGTCGCGGCCAGTGAGCCTTTTGGATTCATCACACGCGCATCAGCACAACCGTACCAGTGGCGCGACCTTGGTGTGCGCAACTATACTCAAGCTGAAGACACAACCAGGCCGCAGGATGACAAAGGGCAATCTAATCGGGGCGGCGGAAGCGCTCGTCAACGAGCACCGTAGTGGCGCCAGATTTCAACCTTTCGCGACCGCGTTCGGTATTGCCAGCGCCGGTGACGCCTACGGGGTGCAGCGCGAATATGTGCGGTCGCAAATGCAGGCGCGCCGTACCAGCGTTGCAGGCCACAAAATCGGGCTTACTTCAAAGCGCATGCAGGAGATGTGCGGCATCGACAGCCCGATTGCCGGCGTCGTGCTTAAGGACCGCGTGCACAAGTCGGGCGCCGCCGTGCGCGCATCGTCGTATGGCCGCATCGGCCTTGAGTTTGAGATCGCGGTTCGCCTCGGGCGCGATCTTCAACCCGGCGGGCGTGAGCTTGGATTTGAGCAAGTCGCGGAAGCGGTCGACGCAATCTGCCCGGCGATCGAGATCATCGATGACCGTCACGCCGACTATCGCAATCTCGAGGTGCTTTCGGTGATCGCGGACAATGCATGGAACGCAGGCATCGTGCTTGGAGATTTCGTGCGCTCCTGGCCTGACCTTGCGGCGATTGCTGGTGTTGTCGCCGTGGATGGACAGGAGGCCGACCGCGGTTTCGGCCGTGATGTTCTGGGCCACCCGTTTCACCCGGTGGCTTGGCTCGCAAGCCACCTCGCCCGAAGCGAAACGCCGTTGCGCGCCGGAGATATCGTGATGACGGGAAACCTGGTGACCACCAAGTTTCCCGAGCGCCCATGCATCTATCGCTTCGATCTTGTTGGTGTCGGATCGGTCGAGCTCTCAATTCAACCGTGACACGGGGTGACTTAGGCTCACCCGAGCGATAGGCTCGTATCGTCGAAAGAAGCGGGGCAGCAATGCTGGCGCATATCGGTAATCTGTACGAACGCGCGCCCGTCTGGCAGGCAGAGTGAGCCGGGCTTCCGATATCGATCCAGCGGCGGCCAAGCAGGCCATCCTCGAGTATTGCTTACGCAAAGGGGCGCTGGTCGCCGGCATTGCCGATCTCGACGCGATCGAACGCATCGCGCCGGCGGGTCATCGGCCAAAAGACCTGATGCCCCGTGTAAAATCGGTGATCGCCGTTGGTGTCGGCGGCTCGACCGCAGGCGCCTGGCGCGTGCCGGCCAAGGCGCTGAGCTATTTCGGCAGCACCGAGAGCCGCGCCTATAAGATCGTCTATGGGCTCGCCTTCTTCATCGAGCAAAAATTCGGCGTGCCGTCGATCTACTGCCCGCCCGACATGGATCCGGAGCTGGGTGCGCGCTATCCGCTGCAAAGCTTGAAACTGCATGCTGAGCTTGCCGGTCTCGGCGCCCGCAGTCTCGCCGGCGATATCCTGCTGCATCCCGAGTACGGCTACATGTACTACGCATCGTGCTTTACCGAGCTGGCGCTGCCGCCCGACAAGCCGCTCGCCGACAATCCGTGCCCGGCGCCGAGCTGCGTCAACATGTTTCGGCGCGAAGGCCGGACGCCGTGCATGAAGTTTTGTCCGGCGCAGTGTTTGTCGGGCGAGATCGACGCCGAGGGCAAACAGGCGTCGATGCATTACGACATGGCCGCCTGCGCCGAGCTCACCCAACAGTTCGAGACCGTTCCGCAATTGCTGCGCGATGCCATTGCCACCGATGATCCCGAGGAGCGCGAGGCGTTGCTGCTCGGCGAACGCAACAAGGTGCTGTGGTACAAGATGACGGTCGGTAACGGCGGGCTGTTTGCGCAGTGTTTCGAATGCATGCGCGTCTGCCCCGTTGCGACCAACGCGCCACTTGCGGATCCGTTGAAGCGCGGCGTAGCGCATCGCGCCGCTTCGTCGCGAAAGGTGCAAAATGGCGGCGGCGACGCGGCGTGAGCGGCTCGGCGTTACCCAGGAGATGATCGAGGCGTTCGGCCCGATCGTCTTTGATCTCAGCACTAATGTTCAGGATCGCCGTGGCGATCCGGTTCGGCTGTTGCAGTTCGACGAGATCGAGCGGCAGCGCGCCGGCACTGGTTTGTCCGATCCCGAAATCGCGGCGCGGCTTGGCCTCGCCACCGACCAGGTCACCTTCATCCGCGTGCTGCTTGAGCAGCGGCGCTTCAAGCCCGATCGCTATTATCGCCTGTTCCAGCTTGGCGGCGGGCGGCGCTTCAGGGCCGAGCGAGGCATGGAACGCGATCCTTATAACGAGCCGCAGTTCAGCACCGATGCGCGCGCGATTCGCGACGCGTTGCGCTTTCGCCCCGATCACGTCCGTCGCGAAGTGGAAAGCGGCCGTTGGACCGCCGACACCGTCGCCAGCTATCTGCGGCGCTGGGCGACACAGACCCCGGACGCGACCGCCATTGCCGCGCCCGGTCACCCGCCGGTCACATACCGTGCAGCGCTCGACCGGGCCGAACGGCTCGCTGCCGCACTGGCAGGGCTTGGCGTACGCCGGGGTGACGTCGTCACCGTCCAGCTACCAAGCACGCCCGAGTTTGTTGTCATCTATTATGCTGTTGCGCGGCTCGGCGGCGTGCTCTCGACCCTGCACACGCCGTATGGCGCTGGTGAGGTCGAACCACTGCTGCGTCACTCGCGGGCGCGAGCGGTTTTTTGTGGCGCGGCGACCGACAAAGCCGATCCGCCCGCGCTGTTTGCGGCGCTGGCAGAGCGGCTGCCTCATCTTCAACACGTCATCTCGGTTGGTCCGCCGCAGCCGGGCGTACTTTCTTTCGAAGCCCTGATCGCCGCCGCTGATTCGGCGCTGCTGCCGTCGCCGCCGGTCGCAACCGACGCGGCGCTGATGTGCTACACCTCGGGCACGTCGGATGCCCCGAAAGCAGTGCCGCACAGTTTTCAATCACTGCTCGCCAATCCGCGGCAAGGCCTGCCGGTGTTTGATCTGAAACCTGGCGATCGGGTTTTAAGCGTCCCGCCGCTCACGCATGCCTTTGGAATTTTTATCGCCAATGCGGCGTTGATGGCTGGGGCGACCTTCATGCCGCTTCCGGCGTTCACGCCGCCGGCGCTTGCTGCGGCACTGGAACATGACAGGCCGACGCACGCCTTCGTCGCGCCCCCGCATATCGCAGCGTTGCTCAAAGCCGGGTTGCTTGACGGCCGCGATTTTACAAGCCTGCGGCAGGTTATCGTGTCGGGTTCTTATTGCGCACCGGAACTAAAGCGCTCGCTCGAAGAAAAGCTTGGCGGGGGCCGCGTGATCGAGTTGTGGGGTATGACCGAAACCTTCGCGGTGTTGCTGGGCGATCCGCGCGAGTCCGCGAAGGAGCGCCATGACTGGATTGGCAAGCCGTCATCCGGCAGCGAGGTCCGCATTGCTGATGCCGACGGCAAGCCGATGCCGACCGACACTGAGGGCGAGTTGCAGGTGCGCGGCTGCTCGGTGTTCGCCGGTTATTTCGATAACGTGGCGGCCAACGACGGCATCTTCACCGCCGACGGCTGGTTGCGCACCGGCGATCTTGGGGTCATGGGTGCGGCCGGTCACGTTCGCATGACCGGGCGGATCAAGGACATCGTCAATCGCGGCGGCGTGAAGCTCAATCCATCGGACGTGGAAGCATTGATCGATCAGCACGAGGCCGTTCTGCAGAGCGCGATCGTACCGATGCCGGATCCCATCCTTGGTGAGCGCGCCTGCTGCTGCGTGGTGCTCAAGCCCGGCAAGATGTTAAGCCTCGAAGTGTTGTGCGCGTGGCTAGAGGGGCAGGGCGTCGCCAAGCTCAAATGGCCGGAGCGGCTGGTGCCCATCGAGGCAATGCCGATGACGCCGACGCGCAAGATCATCAAGGGCGCGCTGGTCAAGATGATCGAACAATAAGAAGCGAGGGGGGGAACTATGAAAGTCGCGACGCTGGGGTGTCTCGGCCTGATATTAGGGGCAATCGCCGGAGGCGCGATCGGCATCGGGCTTGGCTTTGCCTGGACGGCGCTGTTTCACACCACTTCATTCGAAGGCTATTCGGGCATGCTGATATTTTTCACATTCATGCCGATCGGCATCATTGTCGGCGGGATGCTGGGCGGGGTGGGTCTTGGCTTGATTGCCGCTCGCGAAGACGCAGGGACCGCTCCCCAAGACCGGACTGCGCGCTGATGCTGCAGCGAGCGATGGCAATCGGCATGGGAAGCTTCTGCAATATCAGAATAGACAGAAGACCCGGTGGATGACGGGGAAACGTCCCGGCATCAAATTGTCGGTCAATTTCTGATCCCAAATGTGAACTTGACAGTGCGGTCGTGACCGCGGTTAGTGCCGCGCCGATGATCCATCGCTGAGGGGAATTCGCATGAGAGGTTTATTGGTCGCCTTCGCTATTCTGGTTGCAGCGTCGGGCGGGTCGCCCTCGTTTGCGGCCGATGAGCGAAACGTAACCGTCGTCAATGGCACCGGTTACGGAATTAAATTCCTGGGCTTCAACAATCCCGGAGACAACGACTGGTCCGACAACGAGCTCGGCGGCGTTCTCGCCAATGGCGGGAACATCTACGTCAAGTTTAATACGTCGGACAAAGGCTGTAAGTGGAACTTCAAGATCGAATGGGCCGATCCCGGTTACCCTGGTGTGCTGTGGCAGAACATCGATCTTTGCAGCATTGACGAAATCACGCTGAAATACGATCGGGACACCGACAAAACGACCGCGATCGTCAAGTGAACTGAGACGGCGAGCGGAGACGGCCGCGCGGCTGCGCAGCGCGTTTCCTAGAAGCGCGCTTCCGTCGCCGGCTCACCGGCGATAGCGGTTTACGTTAGAATAGCGCTTCAGGCGGCCGTTGAGATCTGCTCGGGCCGCGCGTCGTGCGTTGCGATTCGGAACGTAGCAGCGTCCGCACTCAGGGCCGCAACGCGAGTCTCCAGGATTTTTGCAGTCGCCGCGCTCTGCTCCACGAACGTCGAGTTCTGCTCGATGATCTTATCCAGTTGGCTCAGCGCTTTGTTGACGTGCTCAATGCTGCCGCATCGTTCGGCGCCGATAGACGCGATTTCGGTCACGCTGTCGGCTGCGTTCTTCGTCGACCGCACGATCTCGCCGAGCGACTGGCCGGCTTGATGGATGAATTCAACGCCTTCCAGCACCTGGGTGTTGCTCATGATGATGTCCTTGACGTCCTTGGCGGCCCGTGATGACCGCTCGGCAAGGTCGCGTACCTCGGATGCTACGACAGCGAAACCGCGGCCGGCTTCGCCGGCACGCGCCGCCTCCACTGCCGCATTGAGCGCGAGCAGACTTGTCTGCCGCGCGATCTCGTCGATGATTTCGATGATATTGGACGTCCCGCCTGATGAGGCCTCGATCTTGCCCATGGCCTCGGCCGTTCTGGCAACCACTTGGCCGCTGCGCCCGGTGGCCTTCCACGTCTTGCTCGCCGATCGGCGGGTAGTCTGCCGCGATACGATGTCTGGACGGGCCATGAGTTTGCGTAGCCATAGCCAGATCGAGGGCGTTGCAGCGTTAAAGGAAGAGGCGGTGACGAATTCTGTCATGGCGTACTGACGGCCATGCTACGACCCCGCGTCATGCATGGCGCTCCCCAGCTCCCGGTTGAAAAGCCAGAAAACCTGAAGATCGTTAACGCCCGGTAACCAATACGCGCAGAGCAGGAAGATTTACGTTCGCCGCCGTCGTCCGGCTATCGCCTAACGGCGCGGCTTGAGGGCCGGTTCGCCGGCAATGTAGGTCTGGCGCACCCCGCGGTCGTCGCCGAGAGTCATCAGCACGAACAATTCCTCTTCGAGATTGAGCGCGACTTCCATGCGATGCGCCATCGCCGGAGTGGCGCGCGCGTCAAGCACGACGAGATCGGCGAAAGCGCCGGGCGCAATGGTGCCGATCTCGTTTTCGAGGCCAAGTGCTGTGGCGTTCCTTCGCGTCATCAGATCGAATGCCGCGAGCGCCGGCAGGTTCTGTCCCTGCAACTGCATCACCTTGTACGCCTCGGCGGCCGTGCGCAGCATCGAATACGAGGTGCCGCCGCCGACGTCCGTCGCAAGCGCGATGCGCACCCCCGCCGTGTTGAGGCGTTCATAGTCGAACAGCCCACTGCCGATGAAAAGGTTCGACGTGGGGCAGAACACCGCGACCGATTCGGTATCGCGCAACAGCGCGACTTCACTGTCCTCGAGATGGATGCAATGGCCCATGAGCGAACGTGGGCCGAGCAGGCCGAAGCGGTCGTACACCGCGGTGTAGCTCGGATCGTTTGGAAACAGCCGCTTGATAGTCGCGATCTCGTCCAGATTCTCGTCAAGATGGGTTTGCATCAGGACGGTCGGGAATTCCTTCAACAGCGCGCCAAGCTCAGCGAGCTGTTCGTCCGTCGAGGTAATGGCAAAGCGCGGGGTCACCGCGTAGCGCTGCCGACCGGTGCCGTGCCAGCGCCGGATCAGATCGCGGCTGTCGGCCATGGCGGTCAAAGCCGGCGCGAGCAGTCCGGGCGGAGCATTGCGGTTCATGACCGAATTACCGGCGATCATGCCGACGTTGCGCTGATGGGCCGCCGTGAACAAAGCTTCGGCTGAAGCCGGGTGGGCCGTGCAATAGGCGACTGCCGTGGTCGTACCGTTGCGCGCCAGTTCGTCGAGAAAGAATGCGGCGTTGCGGGCGGCGTGCGCCGGATCGGCGAATTTCTGCTCCTCGACGAAGGTGTATTTCTCCAGCCATTCGAGCAACTGGGCGCCGTAAGACGCAATCACCTGCGTTTGTGGAAAATGGATATGCGGGTCGATGAAGCCGGGCAGGATCAGTGCGTCGGCATGATGCTCTACCGGCATCCCCGCCGGTAATTGCGCGATCAATTGGTCCGCCGGCCCCGCAGCTTCGATGCGGCCATTTTGCACCACGATAATGCCGTCGTCGAAGTAACGATAGCTTTGTGCATCGCCGGCGCCCTGCGGCGCGCGTACGAAGCTCAAAAGCCGGCCGCGAATTGCACGCGAACTCAACTCCGCCATCCCTTCAGGTCGCTATTGATATAATCTGTAGGTGCGGCCGAGCGTCATTTCGCCGTCGCACCGGCTGCGAGCCAGGATGCCAGCACGAGGCGCTCGTCGTTGGTCATTTCGGTGATGTTGCCCGGCGGCATGAAGTTCGAGCGCACGGCGACGATGTCGATCAGCGAGGCATGCAGTTTGATGTGCTCGTCGGTATCGAGCAGCACGCCCTTCGGCGCCGCGGGGATGCCGTCCCAAACCGGCTCCGCGGCGTGGCACATGCTGCAACGGGACATCACGATGTTGGAAACATCGGCGAATTTCGGCGTCGGCGGCAACGCTCCCGTTGTCACCGTTCGCGGCCCGGCCGCCGACAGCCACGCGATCGCAATCATGCCCGCTGCGGCCACACCCCAGGTCCACCACGGACTGCCCTTGCCTTCGTGCCGCGAATTGAAGAAGTGCCGGATCACCGGGCCGATAACGAGCACGATGGCGACAATCAGCCAATTGAAGCGGGTCGCGAAGAACAGCGGGTAATGATTGCTCAGCATCAGAAAGATGACCGGCAGCGTCAGATAATTGTTATGGACTGAGCGCTGTTTGCCGAGCTGACCCCAGCGCGGATCCGGCTCCTTGCCGGCAATCATCGCGGCGACTGTCTTCTTCTGATACGGAATGATGATGACGAAGACGTTGGCGACCATGATAGTGCCGATCACCGCGCCGATCTGGTTGAAGGCGCCGCGGCCGCTGAATACATGCGTGAACCCGTAAGTCAGCGCGACCAGAAAGACATATCCGACCAGCGCCAGCGCCACTTCGTGCTCGCCGAGCGGCGATCGGCAAAGCCCTTCATAAATAAGCCACGCGATCACCAGGGTGCCGAAGGCAATCCCGGCGGCTTGGACGACGGTAAGATCGAGCACTGACTTGTCGATCAGGAACAGATCGGCGCCGAGATAATAGACCAGCACCAGAAGCGCGAAGCCTGACAGCCAGGTGGTGTAAGCTTCCCATTTGAACCAGGTCAGGCTGTCCGGCATCTTCGCCGGCGCGACCATGTACTTCATCATGTGATAGAAGCCGCCGCCGTGAACCTGCCACTCGTCACCCTTGACGCCGGGCGGCAGCCCGGGGCGCGGCTTGAGACTGAGGTCGAGGTGAATGAAGTAAAATGAGCTGCCGATCCAGGCGATGCCGGCAATCACGTGCAGCCAGCGGAGGACGGCACTTACGGCCTCAGTGAGTACTAGCTCCACAGTGTCGGGTTCCCCCTCCTGCGATCCCGGCAAAAACCACAATGACAGAACCGGCGTAACCTACGCAAGCTGCCGCGGTGGCGCCTGCTTGAGCATGATTATTCCTAATTGCCTCCTTTTACACCTGCCGGTTTTTGTCGGATGATAGTGGCGGGAAGGGGCTCTACGTCTGCCGATTATGGAATGATCCTTGCAACGCTCATTTGCAGAAAGCTTTCAAGAAGCTTGAAAAAACAGGGTATCCGCAGCGTTTTCCATGCTTGATCCATCGCCACAGGCCGGTCCTGGACGGTCCGAGCCACTGTTGAGCGCCGTTTCCATCAGCAAACGGTACGGCGACTTTCTCGCCAACGATTGCATCGATCTTGATCTTTTCCCGGCCGAAATTCACGCGCTGCTCGGCGAGAATGGCGCAGGCAAATCGACGCTGGTGAAAGTGATGTACGGGCTGATCCAGCCGAGCGGTGGCGAATTGCGCTGGATGGGCCAAAAGATCGTGCTCACCGGTCCTTCCGAGGCGCGCGATCTTGGTATCGGCATGGTGTTCCAGCATTTCACGTTGTTCGAAAATCTCACGGTCGCAGAGAACGTCGCGCTTGGTTTGCCGCCGACCGAGTCCTTTGGCGCCATCACCGAACGGCTGGTGGAAACCGCGCGGGTCTACGGCCTGCCGCTCGATCCAAAGCGCGAAGTCTGGCGGCTATCGGTAGGAGAGCGGCAGCGCATCGAAATCGTGCGCGCGCTGTTGCAAAACCCCAAGCTTCTGATTCTCGACGAGCCGACATCGGTGCTCACGCCGCAGGAGGCGGACCTGCTCTTTGTGGTGCTCGAACGCCTTAAGGGCGAAGGCCGCGCGATCCTGTACATCAGTCACAAACTGGAAGAGGTTAAGCGGCTCTGCGATACGGCGACGATCCTGCGCGGCGGCAAAAAGGTGGCGACTTGCAACCCGCGCCGAGAAACCGCCGCATCGCTCGCGCGCATGATGGTCGGCGGCGAGATCGGCGAGGTGAAGGCCGCCTCCGGCCGTAGCGCAACCGTGCCGCGGCTCGTCATCCATAAGCTTTCGCTGGAGCCCGACGATCCGCACGGCACACGGCTACAAGAAGTGTCGCTCGAGGTGCGCGGTGGCGAGATCTTCGGCATCGCCGGCGTCTCCGGCAACGGTCAGGATGAATTGTTTGCCGCGCTTTCCGGCGAGCGCCTGTCGCCTGGTGAAGGCGCCGTCGTCATCGATGGTGAGGCCGCCGGCTTGCTCGATGTAACCAAACGCCGGTGCATGGGCGCGGCTTTCGTGCCCGAGGAGCGGCTTGGCCACGGCACTGCGCCGCGCATGAAGCTTTCGGAGAACGCTTTGCTCACCGGCCATGCCGCCAGCGGCATGGTCAAGCGCGGTTTCGTCAACAAGCTGGCGACGCTCGCCCATGTTGACCGCACCACCAAAACCTTTGACGTCCGCAAGGCCAAGCGTGATCCGGAAGCGGTCAGCCTCTCCGGCGGCAATCTGCAGAAATTTATCGTCGGCCGCGAAATTCTGCGCGAGCCGGGTGTCCTGATTGTCAGCCAGCCGACCTGGGGTGTCGATGCCGGCGCGGCGGCGGTCATTCGCCAGGCGCTGATCGATCTCGCAGGCCGCGGGGCCGCAGTCCTCGTCATCAGTCAGGATCTCGACGAATTGGCCGAAATCGCCGATCGCATCGCGGTGATGTTCCACGGGCGGCTGTCGGCGCCACTCGCGGCGGCTGAGGCGACGCGCGAAAAACTAGGATTGCTGATGGGCGGTGCAAACACCGAGCAACAATCCGCCGATCAAGAGGTCAAGCATGCCGTTGGTGCTTGAAAAGCGCGCCGAACGTTCGGCTACGATCGCGGTCGCTTCACCGCTGATCGCTATCGCGCTCTCTTTGGTTACGATCGCGATCGTGTTTGCGATCCTGGGCAAGAACCCGTTCGAGGCGCTCTGGGTGTATTTCGTCGAGCCGTTGACCGACGGTTTCTCGCTTCAGGAAATTGCCGTCAAGGCGACACCTTTGGTGATGATCGCGGTCGGTCTTTCGCTCTGCTACATCGCCAACGTCTGGAACATCGGCGCTGAAGGCCAGTTCATCGTCGGCGCGGTGTGCGGAAGCTGGCTTGCGGTACGCACCAACGGCACCGACGTCGGGCCTTGGCTGCTTCCGGTCATGCTCATTCTCGGCGCGCTCGGTGGTGCGCTTTATGCGCTGATCCCGGCGATCTGCCGCGTGTATTTTGGCGCCAGCGAAATCCTCACCAGCTTGATGCTGGTTTATGTCGCCAATTATGGGATGGATTATCTGGTGCGCGGACCCTGGCGGGATCCGCAGGGCCTGAACTTTCCGACCACGGCGGCATTCGATCCGGCGGCGAGCGTGCCGACGCTGTTTGAAGGCGCCGGCCGCCTGCATGCCGGGTCGGTTATCGCGCTCATTGTCGTGATGCTTGCGACGGTGCTGCTCGGACGGATGATCATGGGCTTCCAAATCCGGGTGGTTGGAGCAGCGCCGAAGGCGGCGCGTTTTTCAGGCTTCAGCACCGATCGCCTGGTCCTCTTTACCTTCGCGGTTTCCGGCGCGCTCGCCGGGCTGGCCGGCATCATCGAGGTGGCGGGACCGATCGGGCATCTCGATCCCGGCGTATCGTCGGGCTACGGCTTCACCGCTATCATCGTCGCCTTCCTCGGCCGGCTCAATCCTGTAGGCATTTTGGTCGCCGGCCTTTTCCTGGCGCTGACCTTCATCGGCGGCGAGGGTGCGCAAATCTCTCTGAAGGTGCCGCTCGACCTTACCAAGGTGTTCCAGGGCATTCTGTTGTTCTACGTGCTGGCCTGTGACTCGCTAATCGTCTACCGCGTCCGTTACATCAGCACGCTGCGAAAGCCCGCTCATGCTGCTGCTTGAGGCGATTATCCTCTCGGTCATCTCGGCTGCGACGCCGCTGCTGCTGGCGTCGTCCGGCGAGCTTGTCGTCGAGCGATCGGGAGTGCTCAACCTCGGCATCGAAGGCATGATGATCGTCGGCGCGGCTTGCGGCTTTGCCGGCGCCTACCTGTCGGGGTCGACTTTGGTCGGCGCCGTGTGCGGCATCCTAGCCGGCGCCGCGCTGTCCGCGGTGTTCGGCATCCTCACGCTCGGACTCGCGGTCAACCAGGTAGCGGCCGGCCTGGCGCTCACTATCCTCGGCGTCGGCCTATCCGGGCTGATCGGCGCAGGTTTTGTCGGCCAGAAGATTGTCGCCGCGCCGCATCTCTACCTGCCGTATCTGACCGATATTCCATTCATCGGGCGCATCCTGTTCGGCGAGGATTTGTTTATTTACTTCTCGATCGCGCTGATCATCGGTATCTGGCTATTCCTCTATCGCACCCGCGCCGGCCTCGTGTTGCGCGCCGTTGGCGACAATCACGCTTCGGCGCATGCGCTCGGCTATCCGGTGCTCGGGATACGCATGTTGGCGGTGTTGTTCGGCGGGGCCTGTGCCGGCCTCGCCGGCGCATATTTGCCGCTCGCCTATACCCCATTCTTCATTCCGGGCATGACCGCGGGACGCGGCTGGATCGCGCTTGCACTGGTTGTGTTCGCCTCCTGGCGGCCGGGACGGCTGGTGGCCGGCGCCTATCTGTTTGGGGCGGTGAGCATCCTTCAACTGCACACCCAGGCACTCGGTTTCGGCATTCCGTCCCAGTTGATGTCGTCGCTGCCCTATCTTGCCACGGTCATCGTTCTCGTGTTGATTTCGAGGACGCGTGGCACTGCCGGGTCCGCTGCGCCTGCGTCACTAGGTATGGTGTTCGTGCCTGATCGGTGAAATGTCCTGCGGGGGCGTTGGGCGCTTCGCACGTAGGGGGACTGAAAAAGTTGAGGGGAATGAAAAAACGCCCGTCTTTCCAACCCGGAGTGAAGTCATGAGGAAATGGAACATCGTCGCTATGGCTGCGGTCCTTGCGACCGCGGTCGGAACGTTTGGCGGCGTGTATGCCGCTGAGAAGCTGAAAATCGGATTCATCTATGTCGGGCCGATCGGCGACCTTGGCTGGAGCTACCAGCATGACGTCGGCCGCAAGGCCATGGAAAAGGCGCTTGCCGGCAAGGTCGAGACGACCTTCCTCGAGAACGTGCCCGAGGGTGCCGACGCCGAACGTTCGATCGAGCAGCTGGCGCGTACCGGCCACAAGCTCATCTTCACGACCTCGTTCGGCTTCATGGACGCGACGCTGAAGGTGGCGAACAAATATCCGAATGTAATGTTCGAGCACGCCACCGGCTTCAAGCGCGCCAAGAACATGAGCACCTATGCCGCGCGCTTCTATGAAGGCCGTTACATCCAGGGCCAGATCGCGGCCAAAATGTCGAAGAGCGGGATCATCGGCTACATCGTATCGTTCCCAATTCCCGAAGTCATCTCCAACATCAACGCGACGATGCTGGGCGCACAGTCGATCAATCCGAACATGAAAGTGAAGATCGTCTGGGTGAATTCCTGGTTCGATCCGGGCAAGGAAGCTGACGCTGCCAAGGCGCTGATCGACCAGGGCGCCGACATCCTGACCCAACACACCGACTCGCCGGCCGCGACCCAAGTTGCTGAGCAGCGCGGCGTCCACTCGTTCGGCGAATTGTCCGACATGATCAAATTCGGACCGAAGGCGCAGCTCACCGCCGACACCGACTACTGGGGCGGCTACTACACCAAACGCGCCCAGGATGTGCTCGACGGCAAGTGGAAGTCCGAAGACACCTGGGGTGGACTGGATTCAGGCATGGTCGTGATGTCGCCCTATACCAACATGCCCGACGATGTGAAGAAGATGGCGATGGCTACCGAAGCCAGCATCAAGTCCGGCAAGTTCCACCCCTTCAAGTGCCCGATCACCGATCAGGACGGCAAGACCGTGGAATGCAAGGGTGGCGACAAACTCGACGCCGGTCAGATCCTGAGCATGAACTTCTACGTCAAAGGGGTCGACGACAAGATTCCAGGGAAGTGATTCTCCGACTTCAAGCATTCAACAACAACATGGCCGGGCTCGTCCCGGCCATGTTCGTCTTCGGCGTATCCTCATAAATTGGATCGGTCGACAGTCTCGTGGCATCAGCCCCACGCGCTCATCCATTTTTAGTGGGTGGAGCCTTAACATCTTTCCTCGTGTCGATAATCGCTGTCACCAGACGTCCGTCCTTTTCCTCCTCCTCGCAGATATAGACACTCTGGATAGGGTTGTGCGTCACCGGATCGAAACGGAAGGGCCCGCGAGGTGCGACGAACGCCACCTTCGCCATCGCTTCGGCAAACTTGTCCTTGTTGGAAGCGTCGCCGTCGGTCGCGCTTAAGGTTGCGTCAATGAGCTGCATCGACACATAGCCATAATCGGAAAACAGATTCGGATATTCTTTGGTCTTCTCGCGATAGGCGGTGACGAATTTTTTATTTACCGGATTGTCCAGCGCCTCGGTGTAGATGGTCGAGGACAACACGCCGAGCGCCGCCCGGCCCTGTTGTTCGATCGTCGTCGCATCGACGAATCCGGCGAAACCGGCAAGCCGAGCCTTGATGCCGGCCTGTGCCCATTGCTGGACGAAACGGATGGCATGCGCGCCGCCGGTTGAGAAATTATAGACGACCGGCGGGTTGAGAGAGCGGATGTCAGTCAGGTAAGGGCTGTAGTCGGTGACGGTTGTTGGAACATACATCTCCTTGATGATCTTGCCCCCCTTGGCGATGAAGGGCGTCATAACCTCTGCCGCGATATCGTGGCCGGCGGCGTAGTCCTCGCTGATCACAACCATTTCCTTGGCGATGTTGTCGTAAATCCACTCCGCCAAGGGATGGCACAGCTGCCACGCAGCAAGCGAGGACCGGAACATGTACGGCACTCGCTCCCACGTGATGGCATCGGTCCCGGCCCCGGAGATCACAAGGAAGATCTTGTTCTGCTTGACGTAGTTCAGGACTGCGAGCGCTACATTGCTGCCCTGGGGACCGACAATCAGATCGACGCCGTCGTTCTGGACGAATTTCCGTACTTTCTCGAGACCGATCTGCGGATTGAACTGATCATCCTCTTTCACGAGTTCGACTTTGCGGCCCGCGAACGTGCTCCTCACCTCGTCGAGGTAGACGTTTATGCCCGACCAGTTCCAGTCGCCGGTCGACGCCGCTGGACCGCTGAACGTATTGAGCACTCCGATTTTAAGCGGTGCACGTGAGGCGGCGAGGATCGCGGGAGCCGACACTGCGCTCGCAAGCGCAACTGATGTGGCGGCGCCGGCTTTCAGGATTTCGCGCCGCGTGATCCGCGGTTTCTTCTGTTCAAATTTTGCCACCGTTTCCTCCCCGGCCTCACGCCGAAATATGAGTGATTATTTGTCACGCGAAACAGCCGGCGGCGTGACGGCGCTCCCGGTTGGATCGGTCTACCACGGAATGGCGAGGCCCGTCGTCTTTGCCGAAGGCACGTCAGCGCGCCGCGTAAGCCTCAAGTTCCCCGAGGTAGCGGTCCTTGGCTGCGCGCGGCAGCCACGTGCTCTCGAAGGCGTTGCGCGTCAGCTGCACCAAATCCTTGGGACCAAGATCGGCCTCTTCCTGGGTGCAGACGAAATTCTCGTTCATGTAGCCGCGGAAATAGGCAGGATCGTCCGAGTGCACCGTGGCGCGGATGCCGAGATCGAGCATCCGCTTGATCTCCTTGGCCTTGCTGCCGTTGGTGACAAAGGCGTTTGAAACCGGACAGACGGTGAGCGCGATTTGCCGCCGCGCCACCTCGTCGATCAGCGCGTTGGAATCCAGGACGTTAACGCCATGATCGATGCGATTGACGCCGATCTCCTCCAGAACCTGCCGGATGTGCTCGGTCGAGTTCTGCTGATCGACGTCGCAATGCATGGTGAGGAAGTAGCCCTCGCGGCGGGCGCGCGCGAACACGTCCTTGAACTTCACCGGCGGATTGTTCTTCTCGTCGGAATCGAGGCCGACGCCGATGATCCATTCGCGGTAGGGCAGCGACTGCACCAGGGTGGTCATGGCGAATTCAGCGCTCCAGTCGCGCAGAAAGCACATGATCAGCTGGCTCTTGATGCCGAGGATGCGCTCGGCGTCAAGCTGGGCCCGCCGGATGCCGCGGATGACGACGTCGAACGCCACGCCGCGCCCGGTGTGCGGTTGCGGATCGAAAAACATCTCGACGTAGCGCACATTCTGCGAATGCGCCTTGGCGAGGTAGGCGAAGGTCAGGTCGTAAAAATCCGGCTCGTGAACCAGCACCCTCATGCCCTCGTAATAGATTTTGAGAAACGACGGCAGGTCGTGGAAGTTATACGCCGCCCGCAGTTCGGCGACGTCCTTGTAGGGTAGCGTCATGCCGTTTCGTTTCGCCAGCTCGAACTTCATTTCCGGTTCGAGCGTGCCTTCCAGATGGACGTGCAGCTCGCACTTGGGCATGCCGGCAATGAAGTCGCGCAGATCGTCCATGGCAGTCTCCTGTCAAGCTCCGGTGGCGGCGTTTACGCATAAATCGAAGTCGAATGGTGGCGATTGTCAATGTCGGCTTGGCCTCGAACGCGGATAATTATTGAGCCAGTTGGAATGTCCGCTTCGGGCTACGGCGCATAAAAGCGCTTGCTTGGCGGAATTACGAGGGCGTTGTATTCCTATGGCCGAAAACCGGCGGCGAACGCCGGGGCAACAGCCATTGAAGCCAATCAGCCTGCATTTTCTCTAACGTTAGCCGGAGCGGCGGCGGTGGTGCCGCGGGTGTGTGGGTCGTCATCGATGGAGATGCATCAGGTTCGTTACTTCCTCGCGGTCGCCCGGACGCTGAATTTCACCCGGGCGGCGGATGAATGTAACGTCGCGCAGCCGTCGCTGACGCGCGCCATCCAACAGCTAGAGGGAGAGCTGGGCGGCGACCTGTTCCGTCGTGAACGTCCCCACGCCCGGCTCACCGAGCTCGGAGAGCGCATGCTGCCGCTGCTGCGGCAGTGTTACGATAGCGCTCTTGGAGCGCGGTCGCTGGCCTCGTCGATCAAAAGCGGTGAAGTGGGGTCACTACGAATTGCATTGTCGGCGACGGTCGAGTTGGCGCTGCTGATGCCGCACATCCTTGAGCTACGCAAGCACTTCAGCCGATTGCAGCTCAAGCTGTTCCGCGGGACGGGCGCCCAGGTTGCCGATTTCATGAAAAACGGCGAGGCGGAACTCGCCGTCGCTTCTGCGCTCGGCGATGCCTGGGATCGGCTTGACGAATGGCCACTGTTTACCGAAGGCTTTACGCTCGTCGCACGCGGCGGACATCGGCTGGCCGTTCACGACGCGATCAATTTTTCCGATCTGCGCGAAGAGCCGATCCTGATGCGGACCTATTGCGAGCAATTTGAGGACCTTGCGAAACTGTTACGGGGCGAATCTCTCGACATCGATCATGCCCATGAGGTGGCGTCGGCGGGTGACCTAGCGGTGCTCATCGAGCAGGGTCTCGGCGTTGCCTTTGCGCCGCGTACCGCGGCCTTCGCCGACTCGTATTTTCGCGCTTCCGTTGTCGGTTTGGATTTTCGCCGTACTGTATTTCTGTACGGGGTCGCTGGCCGTCAACGGACGCCTGTCGCCAACATGATCATGAAGATGCTGCGCGGCGCCGATTGGTCGCAATACGCCGTTTAGATTTCTGCCGGCGAAGGCTTTGCATTGTTCAGGCAAATACCTTCGCCTTCACTGCCCCATTCTCAGAGCGTCAATCAATTGCTTGACAGCCATGCGCTGGCGAAAATCTGGATCGACAAATCGCTCACGGACAATTCCGTCCTGGCCAACGATGAAAGTTGCAGGAATTGGCAGCGTCCAGGCATCATTGCCGTGATATTCGGGCAATGTTCGACCGTAGGACGACAACAGACGCTCGAGATCGGACCCAAGCCAGATCGCGAGGTTAAGGGATAGCGCATAGCCGTTGTCCATGTCGGTGAGCACAGGAAACGGCGACTGTGCGTCGCGTTTGAACTCGGCGGCGAAACGCTGACGGTCGGGCATGATCGCCACAACCTGCCCGCCAGCCTCGGCTATTTGGTCGTGGACGCGAACAAGTGCGTTGATGCTGATCCGGCACCACGGGCACCAGTGGCCGCGATGAAAGGTGATGGCGACGGGACCATTCGCGAGAAATTCCTCCAGACTCGCCAGCCGCCCCGTTTCGTCCGGTAAAAGAAAAGGCGGCATAGGCGCGCCCGGCTGCGGCGCGCCGGCGCCCGCCCCGGTGCTGTGCAGGCGGTCGATGAGACTATCAACCGCGTCCGCATAGGACGGAATGAGGTCTCGTACCGCTTGGGAATAAAGCTCGAGCCTTTCGCCAAGCGAACCGTCCATCTCGCGACACTTCACGAAGACTTCACGCAGAGTAGTGAGCGAGGCTGAGGACATGAAAATCAACTTCGCGCGCCGCGGCGCCCTTTGTCTCGACGGTCAACAAACCCAGGCGGCATGAGTGTACTTTGACCGTGCCGGGGCACTGTAATTCTGTCATCAATTCGTAGCAATGACGGGGTCATTGCAAATTCCCGCAAACTCGCCACCGGCCAGATTGGCGTGTCCTCAACATCAACAAGAAACTTCGTCATCGAACGCGTGCCTTCATTATTCCGCGGCGATCGGAAGGTCCGGGATTGCCTCGTGAAGGATCACCCCCTCGACCGGGTCAAATTCGCCCTGCCACGGCGCCTGTTCGAGCGCTTTCCTGGTAGCTGCGTATCCCGCCTCGCGGCGCGCGCCGATGCCGGACGAGCTGAAGTCTATGTCCTTCGTGTGGTTTTCGTTTGCGATCCGCGGTGCGAGCAGGCGAACGACGTGCATTTGGGTCATGCAACCGTATCCGCCAAGTTCACGCACCGTTTCGCTGTTCCGTAGATCGGCCGGAATCTGCTGAACGAGCTGGCTGACAACGTGGCGAAGGCGATGGGCTTGCTGTTGCCGAGCGATGTGGCTGGCGATCCGGCTTGAGTATTGAACATCTTTCTGGCGGTCCAGGACTTCCCATATCGACGTCGGTACAGGACCATTGGCGTTCCACAGGTGAACCGCGAAAATCAGCGAGTTGCGGCGAGGAATGTCGTCGAAAATTACCTCGGTCGGCGTGTTGGATAGAATGCCGCCATCCCAGAAAAACTGGCCGTCGATATTGATGGCCGGGAACGCCGGCGGCAACGCTCCGGAAGCCATGATCTGCTCGGTCGTGATGGGAGTTTCCCGGCTGTCAAAATAGCGCATCGTGCTGGTTTCGACGTTCGCGGCGCCGATCGTGAGCCGCGGCGAGCCTTTGTTGACGATCGAGAAGTCCACAAGCTCGGTGAGCGTTTCGCGCAGTGCTGCCGTTGAATAGAAAGCCGCGTTATTTACTCCCGGCGAAAGATTTGCGCCCCAGAACGCCAAGTTGGGCTTGAAGAATCCGGGGATGCCGTCGACGAGCGTCGGCCAAGACGACCACGTGTCGAAAAACCCCGCGAAGCCCGGTATGGCGCTCGCCAACGGCCAGATAGACGGCCGCTGGACGCGTTTCCAGAATTCGTCGAGCCTGGAAAGGCGATCCTCGAACCTGTTGCCGGCGATGAGGCCAGCATTGATGGCCCCAATCGAAGTGCCGATGACCCAGTCCGGCTCGACGTTGGCCTCGTGCAGCGCCTGATAGACCCCGACCTGGTAGGCGCCAAGCGCTCCACCGCCCTGGAGCACGAGGACCACCTGTCCATTCGTCCTTTGCCGAAACTCGTCGACCGTTTGTTTGATGGTTGCGTTGGACATGACGTTTTCCGTTTCCAAATGATCGACAGAACAGAATATGCGGCTTTAGGCCAGCCGCCCGCGGGTCAGTGTGCGGTCCAGCCGCCATCGACCGGTAACGCTGCGCCGGTGATGGATGCCGCAGCGTCGCTCGCAAGGAACACTGCGAGCGCGCCCAGCTCCTCGACCGTCGCAAACCGCTTGCTCGGCTGCTGCGCCAGCAGCACGTCACGGATGACTTGCTCGCGCGGAATGCCGTGCGATTTGGCTTGTCCGTCGATCTGCGCCTCCACCAGCGCGGTATAGACGTAGCCGGGGCAGATGGAGTTGCAAGTGATGCCTTGCTCGGCGGTTTCGAGCGCGATCACTTTGGTGAGGCCGAGGATGCCGTGCTTGGCGGCAACATAAGCGGCCTTGAAAGGCGAACCCACCAGGCCGTGGGCAGACGCGATGTTGATGATCCTGCCCCACTTGTTCTCAAGCATCGACGGCAGCGCCAGCCGGCTGGTGTGAAAGGCGGACGACAAATTGATCGCAAGGATCGCATTCCACTTTTCCGGCGGGAAGTCCTGAAGCGGCGCCACATATTGGATACCGGCGTTGTTGACGAGCACGTCGATCCGTCCGAAGGAGGCGAGCGTCTCTTCGATCATCTCCTGAATGGAAACCGGATTCGACATATCCGCAGGGGAATAAGAGGTGCGGACGTTGAAATCCGATCCGATCTGTCCCTGCACCTCGGCGATGCTTTTTGGCTCGCCGAATCCGTTGAGGACGATTTCCGAACCGGCCGCGGCGAGAGCGCGGGCGATGCCGAGCCCAATCCCGCTGGTGGATCCCGTCACCAGGGACACGCGACCGGCGAGTGCTTTTGTCGTTGGGAGGTTTTCAGACTTGACGGCGATGTTCATGGTGAAGCCTCTTCGTGACGAGAGAAATCCTGTCGCTGGGTCTCGACGCTGATTTTCGGGGCCAATATGCGGGCAGGATCGCCGCGCCGCCAATGCCAATTGGCTAACGGCTCGATAGTGTCTCGCTATGGAATCCCGATGCCGAACAATTCGCAGCCGCGATCGGGCGCCGCACCTCACTGGGGGTCGGCGGGAGGCCTATAGCGCCGCGCTATCACCATCGAAGCCAGTCAGCATTTAACTCCGGCGGGCTACCGGCTCATGCTGCGACGCGTACCAGTCTGCATCATCCGCTAGGAGGGAGATCAAGCCATGTTAGCGCGCCTCATCCAACTTTGTTCGAGCACCGTCGTTGCGTTCGTTTTCGCCGTTTCGTCACCCGCTCTCGCGGCCGACGATGGGGTCGTTAAAGTCAAAAGTCTTTTTCCGATGATGGAGACCGTCGCGCGTTTGAAAACCGACATCGCCGGCAAGGGCATAAAGTTTTTCGCTGAAATCGATCAATCGGAACTTGCCGCTGATGCCGGCGTCAAGCTGCGGCCGTCCGTGCTCCTTGTCTTCGGCAATCCGCTCCTCGGCACGCAGTTCATTACCGCGAACGCGGCTGCGGGCCTCGACTGGCCGGTTCGCCTTTTGGTGTTCGAAAATGAAAAGGGCGACGTGTGGCTCGCCTATACCGACTTTGCGTGGATAGCGCGGCGTCACGGAATTACCAACCGCCAGGATCAGTTCAAGATGGCCTCGAATGTCATCGCTTCAATCACGTCAAGTGTAGGGTCGAAGTAGAACGGCGCGCCAGTCACTGCACGAGGTGACCTATCTGTTGCAGGGCGGTATTGACCGCAATAGCGGCCGCGCATGGACTCAAAAGCCATTCGGTATTTCCCTTTACCTGCCCTCCGGCCGATGTTTGTTCACGCATTTTGCGCAGTAGAAGGAATTCGCGACATGTCATCGACAGCACCCACCGTCGAAGCTGCTCAGATGCAAATGCAGCATCACTCCCCGGGAGCGTTGCTGCGCACGGTCGTCATCGGTCTGACCGCATTTCTCACGCTCGTCGACCTCTTCGCCACCCAAGCCATTCTCCCATCGCTTGCCCGCGCCTACGGTGTGACCCCCGCCGCAATGGGCTTTGCGGTGAACGCCAGCACCATGGGCATGGCGGTCTCGGGGCTGGTCGTATCGCTGCTGAGCCGGCATATAGATCGGCGACGCGGTATTTTTATCAGCCTCGTTGCACTCTCGATTCCGACCGCGCTCTTGGCGATTGCTCCTAATTTGACCGTGTTCACGATGCTCCGCGTCACGCAGGGGCTGTGCATGGCGTCCGCATTCACTCTCATGCTCGCTTACCTCGGGGAGGAGTGCAGCGACGGCGATTCGGATGGTGCTTTCGCGGCCTACATAACCGGAAACGTCGCGAGCAACCTCATCGGCCGCCTGATCTCGGCCGCGGTCGCCGACCACTTCGGTCTGGCATCCAACTTCTACTTCTTCGCCGCTGTGAATTTGGCTGGCGCTGCGCTCGTTTACTTCACGGTCGCCCAGACGACTCCGATGATGCAGATGGGAGCCGCGGCGAACTCCCTCTTCGATGCGTGGATTGAGCATCTGCGCAATCCAAGGCTGCGTGCGGCTTTCGGCATTGGATTTTGCATTCTGTTCGCCTTCATCGGGACCTTCACCTTCGTGAATTTCGTCCTGGCGCGGCCGCCGCTGTCGCGTGGCCCGATGCAGCTCGGGTTGGCGTCTTTCGTGTTCTTGCCGTCCATCGTGACGACGTTGCTTGCAGGATCGCTCGTCCGGTTTATCGGCACACGGTTCACGCTGTGGACCGGATTGGGCGTGGCGGCCGCCGGCTTGCCGCTTCTTCTCTCGCCCCATCTGACCGCAGTGCTGCTCGGCATGGTACTCGTCGGAGTCGGGACGTTCTTTGCCCAGGCGACCGCAACAAGCTTCGTCAGCCGAGCGGCTACTGGCGATCGCGGATCGGCCAGCGGCATGTATCTCTCAAGCTACTTCGCGGGTGGCCTGGTCGGTACGGCGTTGCTCGGCCAGATGTTTGATCGGCTCGGGTGGTCGGCCTGCGTAGCAGGGATCGCGCTATCGCTGGGCGTTGCCGCCGTCCTGACCTTCCGCCTCAAGTCCCCGCGCCGGTGAGGTCGGTCAGCCCGCCAACCTGGTCGGCTGCGGCAGCTAAAATCGCGGGTCTGTACGTCGATGGTGCCCAGGTTCTGTGCAAACCGTTTGCAAACGTACCGTCACCCTGAACATTACGAGCAACTGAAAACGTGAGGATGCCTCAAAGCGCCGCCGCCTTCTGCGGAGTGCCCTCTTTGTTGGGTATCGAATGATTGGCGTTGCTGTCTGCTTCTTTTGATCGGCAATGCAGCCGCAGAGCGGCAAAGTCTAAAGTGAAGCTACGGTACGGTTCACTTCGTTTCTTCGCTCCGCCACGATAGCCGTTTGTCTTTGCTCCGCCACGATAGCCGTTTGACAGCCGGCTTTTATCGCACCGCGCACCATAGCGGCCAAGTATCAACACGAAAGCCATTTGGCATTTCTAATGTGCAACGGGCTCGACGATGTTTCGCCCAGAGCCGAGGCCAGATTTCCCCAGGCTCGGCCATGAGAGGAGAACATCGCCATGACGATCCTTGGACCATCCCGCACTATCAGCCGCACCGTACTTTTCGGCGGTCTGCTTGCCATTGGAACGTGTATCGCCGGTAGTGCGTTCGCGGGCGAGTGCCCGGCTGACAAGATGAAAGCCGGCGCGCGCGAGCCGGTCTCCGCGGCGGCCGTCGGCCTCGTCGATACGACGCTTGGTTCGATCGATCTGAGCAAAGAGCCGGCCATGATCCAAGATCGTGAGCTCCGGTTTCGCAAACTGACGATCGAGCCGGGCGGCGTGGTGCCGTGGCACAGCCATGAAGACCGTCCGGCTTTGATTTACGTCGCCCAGGGCGAGATCGTCGAATACGCCAGCAACTGCACAGTGCCGATCGTTCATAAGACCGGAGACCTTCGTCGCGAGGTCCACGGCACGTCCCACTGGTGGAAGAATCTCGGCGACACGACCGTGATCCTGCTCGTGGCCGACGTCCGACACGATAAATCCGACCATCACATGTGAAGCGCTCCCGTGCTGCGCGGCGCGAAAGCGTTCCAGACTAACACCGCACCAAACGAATGTAATGGTCGATTTTTCCAGCGAGCGGTATCCCAACCACTCCCGGGAGGCCGCTCGCGCAACCTGGCTGAGCAGATTTTGATTTTGGGGCGCGGTCGTCTGAGCGGACCGCGAACCCGCGTTAAATGGACGGCAAGACCCTGAAGAACCTCGGGCGGCCGCTACGCCAAAAACGCTATCTCAGTAAGAACCTTAGCAACACGAAGAGCGCACGCTAAGATTGGTCCTTCTCACACGGGGAGGACGCGTTGCGCCAGTGGTGCGTTTGCACCGACGTCTCCGGACCCTTCTCACGTTGATAATTCTGCATCCCTCACGATAGATACGCGACATTAAGACGATAGTGTTTCGGCATTTCAAATCCCACCACTCCGCGTCCTACGATGCCGTTCATAGGAACTCACAAGGAGGGTACCATGAACACGCGATCCAAATCTGTCTTGACCGCCACCGTTGCGATTGCGGCCTTGATTGCCGGCAGCGTGCCCGGCAGTACCGCTGCGCGGATTGTCGGCCATCTCTACACACTCAACAACGACGGCCAGACCAACGCCGTCGTTGTGCTCGATCGCCGGGCGGACGGCTCACTTAATGAGAGCGCATCGCCGGTGGCAACTGGCGGAAAGGGCCTCGTCGTGCCGTCAGGCGGCGATTTCGACGCGCAGGGCGCCGTGCGCATCGCCGGCGGCCATCTGCTCGCCGTGAATCCCGGCAGCAATTCGATCGCCGTCTTCGACATTGCCAAAGGGGGAAAACTGAAAGCCGTGCCCGGCTCGCCCTTTGCCTCAGGTGGGTCGACGCCGTTGAGCATCGCCGTGCATGGCGACCTCGTCTACGTCGCCAACCAGGCCGTTCCGTTCGCCAATCCGGCGAATTCGCCGAACATCACGGCGTTTCGCTTGGGTAAGGACGGCCGTCTGACGCCGATAGCAGGGTCGACGGTCGAGTTTCCTGCTGGCCAAGGCCCCGGCGACGTTGAGTTCAATTCCAGCGGAACAGTCCTTGCAGCCACTGCGGGATTTCAGAGTACCGGCGATCTGCACACCTATGCGGTCCAGAGTAACGGTCTTCTGAAGGAAGGTCCGGGTTCACCGTCCAGGGCCAATGGAGTGAGCGGCACGGTCGGCTTCTCCTGGGCCAAAGATGGGCGCCACGTGATGGTCTCGAACTTCCGCGGCAGCGCCGTTGCGGTGTTCTCGGTCGATGCGGCGACCGCGGCGGTAACGCCCGAGGGCGTGCCATATCCAAACAACCAAGGTGCTTCCTGCTGGACCGCTTTCTCGCCAAACGGCAAGGCGCTCTACACGGCAAACTTTGTCAGCAACAGCGTGAGCGCATACTCCGTGGCAGCCGACGGCAAGCTCACGCTGGCGGGCAGCGCCCCGAAGCGCATGGCGGATCACCCGGACAGCAAGGATCTGGAAATCTCGCCCGATGGCAAGTTCCTCTACCTTGTCGGCCCCCTTGCCAAAAAGATTTCAATTTTCACCCTCGGGAAGGACGGCTTGCCTAAAGAAATGCCGGAAGCGAATTCTCCGTATCCGCTCAAGACCGGACAATGGACGACGGGATTGGCCCTGAACTGAGATTTTTTCGGCCGAAGCAAGCGACCTTGAAGAAAGGAAAGGCGCAAAACGCAATTGCGCCTTTTCCTCCTTCTCGCATGACAAAAGTCCCGCTCCTGGCGCCTTACGTGCGCCTTTCGTTTACGGGTCTCTGCGAAACCACCCTCGTCTGTGCGTCAACATCGGCAAGGGTCACACGCAGGCATGGCAGCTTTGATATCTGACGTCCGCTTCACACCCCGGAAGCCGACACTCGCAAGCAAGCTCGCATGTCCGCTAAGGGACCAATTGGAGACATCATGCCGTGTCTCGGGTCACTGGCTTCACGGCCGCAAATACATCGCTGTCGCAGCGGACAGCGCCGCCAAAATAAAGAACACCAAGCCGGATCCATTGGCCATCACCACAACAATGACGAGCCCTATGCCGTACCCACCGGACGCAGCTTCGATGGCAAGGGCGACGCCGACGATGAGGAACAACGCCGCTAGGATCGCCTGAAGCAAAAAAAAGAACTTGCGTCCTTCACGCTCTGACATTTGTGCAGCCCCCGAAAGAACCCGACCCGCCGACGGTCGGGGGGCATGATCCAAGGCTATCGCCTAGCGGGCAAGGGGTTCCCCCCAAAGGCTCAAGGCCACGTCAGCCAGCCTGTTCAACTGAAGAGCAAAGCAAAAAATTCAGACTGACGGAATGGGGTCCGAGTTGTATCGGCTACTTTGCCGCCGACGTCGGCTATGGGACAGCAACAGGCATCGCTGCGGTCCATCTGTGACGTCCATTTGATCCGGAATGCAGACTTCGACCGCGTGTCTGTTGGTTTGCGGCGTCGTCAGCGCTCGGAAATAACGCCTACAGCGTCTCCGGCATCGGCACGGCCTTGCCGCCGGCCAGCGCGAATTGCGGGATGTGCCCGAGACCCTGAACTAGCCGCGCATCGGCGCCGAGCGCCTTCTCCCAATCGTGGCCTTCGGTCAGAATCACGCCGGCGCCGACGACGTTGGCACCGGCCGAGCGCGTGAGCGCCAGCGTCGCCGCTAGACTGGAGCCGGTCGCTACGACGTCATCGACCACCACAACCCGCCGACCGGCAAGCAGAGGCACCGAACGGCGGTCGAGCATCAGGCGCTGTTTGCTTGCCGTCGTCACCGACTGCACCTCCTGCACCAGTGCGTCGGCCAAATGAATCTTCGGCGACTTCTGAGCGATGACATACTGGTCGAGCCCGAGCGCGCGCGAAACCTCGATGACCACGGGGATGCCGAGCGTCGCTGCGCCGACGACGATGTCCGGCTTCAGCGGGCCAAGCTTTGCGGCCAGCGCCTTGCCGATGCGCTCGCCGAACCCCACGCCCATGTCGATCACCATCAAGAGCGAAATCGCGAGCTTGTCGTTGATAGCCACGATCGGCAGCGTCACCGGCTCGCCGGCGATGTCGACGGTGTAGTTTTGCATCCTTGATCGCTCCCCTGCAGCGGCAACGCTATCAATCAGCAAATGTCACGCCAAGTCGTGTTTTTACACTCACTAGGATAGTGTCTCTGTTTGAGATTCGGGTTTCGACCAAAGCGGATCTGACGAGTCGGCACAGTCCGTCGGGCGAGTCGCGCGATTAAGCGGGAACGTAGGTCAACCTAATCACGTCCTCGACAATTAGATCGCTGGCCGCGAGACGGAGCGACGGCCGGGGGCCGGCAAAGAATGGCTTGCCACGACCAAGCACGATGGGGAGGAGGTAAAGTCGATACTCATCAACGAGACCAATGTCGGTTAGGCTTCCTACCAAGTTTGGCCCGGCAACTTCAATCTCCCCAACCAGCTGAGCCTTCAGCCCACGTAGCACCGCCTCGATGTCATTCTCGACGAGTGTGGCGTTGGGCCCGACCGACTTTAACGAGCGCGACACAACCCATTTCCGCTTGCTCCGCCATACCGCCGCGTACTCGTGTTCCTCCGCGTCCCAACCCGACTGGTCATCGTCCCAATAGCGCATTACCTCGTACATGCGGCGACCGTACACCATGCCCGTCAGGCCTCTCACCAGCTCTATGTAGTGACGAAAGAGCTCGGGACGGGGTGGCCCAATTTTCTCGTGGTCGACGTAGCCGTCCAGGGACTGGTTCATTTCGAAAACGAGCTTTGCCATGTTACAGAATTTCCAGGTTCTTCAGAACAGCTTGGGCCGGCGGTTGCACGGAAGTGAATTTGGACACGATCTGCTCGTCGCATTGTCGGTGTGACCAATAACCGGATGTCCGTTTTACAGCCAAGGTGGATATTTCGAACTGAGACACTACCCTCACTGGCTGCACCGCAGTTTGGGCGTTACCGGCGCGGGCAAGGCGGCTTATTGCGCAGGGTGGGGCGAGACTGAGCCGGCGTCAGCGTGGTCGCGCTTGCCCGTATAGCTGATCCGCCAGATCGTGCCACCGGTATCATCGGCGACCAACAACGAGCCGTCCTTGGCCACCGCGAGCGCCGCCGGACGTCCCCAGACTTCAGCGCGCTGCTCGCCCGATATCCAGAACCCCGTGGCGAAATTCTCGTAATAGCCTTCCGGCTTGCCGTCCTTGAACGGCACGCGCACGACTTTGTAACCTGTGGGTTCGGAGCGGTTCCACGAACCCTTCAGCGCTACGAAAGCGTGGCCTTTGTATTCCGACGGAAATTGCTCGCCTTCGTAGAACACGAGGTCCAGGGCCGACGAGTGCGCTTCGAACAACAGGTCGGGAACGATGGTCGCGTCCACCTTATCGGGGGCGAGGTTGGCGAAGCCAGCCTGCGGGTGCTTGCCAAGATAGGCGTACGGCCAGCCGTAAAATCCGCCCTGCTGAACATGCGTGAGAAAATCGGATGGCAGCCGGTCGCCAAGGCCGTCGCGCTCCTGGACCAGCGCATAAAGCTCGCCGGTCTGCGGATGGAACGCCAGCGCCGTCGGATTGCGCATGCCGGAAGCGAACGTTGTTTGATTGGAACCGTCCGCGTTGAAGCGTTGAATGCTTGCCTTCGGTTCAGGCTCGACCCCGAGATTGCCCGATGAGCCGACGCCAACAAACAAAGCGCCGGTCTTGGGGTCGATGACGAGGGCGCGATTCTGATGCCCCTGGACAATGCCGAAAACGCCTTTGCTGGTGATCATCTTGGCGCCGTAGGCGCCGGCAATCGGCTTGCGCTCGCTGGCGGGTACCTGGTCGGCGCGCAGATTTTCGCTTCTGCCGGCGCGCAGCGCGCCAAGAACGTGCGGCACGCTCCAGATGCCGTCCTGATCGGTCACCAGCACGTGGTCGCCTTGCCAGGCGAGGCCATAGGGTCGGTTGAGATCTTCGACGTGGCGGTCGATCCACACGGCGTGCCCAGTGCCGTCGTCGCGTAACAACGTCAGATAGCCGGCGCCCTGCTCGGCCACGAGAATATCGCCGTTCGGCAAAACCAGCAGGCGTCGTGGATTGGCGAGACCGGTCGCGAACGGTGTTGCCGTAAACCCGAGCGGCACCTGCGGTATCTGTCCACTGTAGGGGACGGTCAGCGGCCGGTTGGTAACGATCAGGCCGGTCTTCGGCGCGGGTAGATTTGCCGGATCGATATGAAAGCGCCGGCCGATCTCATGCTGGATCAGAAAGTTGCTCGCTGCATCGTTGGCGTTCGTGTTCGGCGCTGGCGATCGTTTTTGCTGCGCATTCGCGTGGAAAAACACCGAGCTTCCGACGATCAAGGCGACAAGCCAAACGAAAAATCTGCCGGCCTTGCTGGTGAGGGGCGCGCCCCGCTGCTTCATGTTCATCTCCGCGATCGATCATTTCACAGGACCGACGCCGGCAAAGACATCGGCGGATAACACAGCAATACTGCGCTCGGGTCCAAGTCGACGTAACGCTACACGAAACTTGTTGCAGTTCGTCGGCAAGAACGCGTCATCGACGGCGCCTCGCGATAATTTTACTTCGGCCAAGCGTGACTCGATCAAGAGTGGCGCGATTCTGTATGCTTGCTATGCGCCGGCGGCGGGAGTGCGTCAGCTCGCGGCTTGCAACTTTCGCGCCACCGCGGAATGTCGGCGTATCAGATCGGCGAGATCAAGTTCCGGAATTTGGCCGTGTTCGACGATCCAGCGTCCGCCGACCATGACGCGGTCGGCGCGATGCGCGCCGCAGAGAACGAGCGCGGCCAGCGGATCGCCGCTGCCGGAAAAGCGCGGTTCGTCGAGCTTGAAGAGCGCCAGATCGGCCATCTTGCCGGCCGCGATCTCGCCGATATCGCTGCGGCCGACGCAGGCGGCCGAGCCTTTGGTGGCCCAGCGCAGCGCGTCCTTATGGCTGACTTTCTTCACGCCGTAACGGCTTCGTTGCAGCAGGAACGCGGCGCGCACCTCCTGCATCAAATTCGAGGAATCGTTCGACGCCGAGCCGTCGACGCCGAGACCGATGTGCATGCCGGCCTCTTCCATCGCGCAGACCGGACAGGTGCCGGAGGCCAGCGTCTGATTGCTGCAGGCGCAATGCGCCACGGCGGTGCCGGCGCGCGCCAGCCGTTTAATCTCGGCGTCGTTGAAATGAACGCCGTGTGCGAGCCAGGTCCGCTCATTGAGCCAGCCGCAATCTTCCAGGTAATCCAGCGGGCGGCATTTGTAGAGCTCAAGGCAAAAGCTGTTCTCGTCCTCGGTTTCGGAGAGATGGGTGTGCATGCGCACGTCGAGCCGTTTTGCCAAATCCGCGGTCGCGCGCATCAGCGAGGTGGTAACCGAAAACGGCGAGCAAGGCGCAAGCGCGATCTGCACCATCGCGCCATCGCCGGCTTCGTGATAGCGCGCCACCACGCGCTCGCTATCGGCGAGGATGGTATTCTCGTCCTGCACCACCGAGTCCGGCGGCAGGCCGCCATCGCGCTGCGACAGGTTCATCGAGCCCCGCGTCAACAAAACCCGCAGGCCCAGCCGCCGCGCCGCGGCGACTTCGATATCGATGCCGTCCTCGGTTCCGGCCGGAAAAACATAGTGATGGTCCGTCGTCGTGGTGCAGCCGGACAGGACCAGTTCGGCCATCGCGAGAGTCATGGCGAGGTCGAGTGCTTCCGGCGTCAGCCGCGCCCAGATCGGATAAAGCGCCTGGAGCCAGGGAAACAATTCGCGTTCGAGCGCGGCCGGCACGGCGCGGGTGAGCGTCTGATAAAAATGATGATGGGTGTTGATGAGGCCAGGCAGCACGACGTGTTCGCCCGCTTCAAAGGTTTTGACGTCGGGCGTGCCCGGTTCGCGCCCGGCGGGCACCAGTTCGGCGATACGGCCGTCCTTGACCACGACGCCGCGCTCGCCGCCGTCAGCGAAAATCGCAAGCGGGTCCTTGATCCAAAGTGCTCGTCGTTTGTTGTTGGTCATTTTGGCCGTGTTGCTGAATGATGGAGCGGCTGAATGGCGGCCGTTCAGGCTTTTTCATTTTTGGTAATGGCCCGCTGCAATTTTGGCACTTCGAGCGTTTTGATCAAAACAGCTTCAGGCTCTTCGACCGGCCAGTTCAGATATTTTTCCCTGGCCATTCGCTCAACGATTGGTCTGTTCTGGCGAAATTTATGTAGACGCTCTTTATTGCTAAGGCCGGTTGTCGCCCCGAAATTGTCGTCCAGCGCTCCCCGGCTGATCGCGCAGCGCACGGCGTGTCCAAGCGCTTCTCCGATAAATGTGACGATGTCCCGCTCGAAATCGTAACGCGGCGGAGCGTCGCTAAAGGTCAGATCTATCCTAGGCAATATGCCGCGCGGTGCGCCGATGGTCTTTAGCAGCCTATCCCGCGTCCTCGACGAAACTTGACTTAAGCCTTCGACAAGAGCCTGGCGCCAAATAGGACCGCGATTGAATGCTTCATTCCAAGATGATGCAAGCTCGTACGGTCTCTTTTCATTTAGTGTTTCGAGCAGTGCCACTGATTGTCGAATGTCTTTGTCGCGTTTGGCGGCCCCTTCCTGACGGTGTCGCGAAATTATCAATTTGTGAATTGCGTATCGCTGTGGTGAAGGAACAAGCACATAAATTCCAGCATTGTGTAGGACTACTGCGGGTTCGGGATCGTGAATTAGGAAGTCTAGGAACCGGAGAGGTTCCGCGTCGGTTTGAAGCGCGGGAAGGTGCATAGGAACATCGGTATCGGGACCCTCATTTGGAGTAAGGAAGTCAACTCGCAGACCTCCTTTGGCGACATAGCTAGTGACGCTGCGTTGGTGAATGTGCGGAACGGCTCGGAATGTTTTGTCCACATCCCTGAGCACGTCGAGGACGGGAGGTATATGGTCGCCGACGGCTACTGATACGTTTTTGAATTGGGCTACGTCAACGTCGCCCGTTTGTAAAATTGAGTGCGGAAGTCTCGCGCCGAGCATTGGTGCATACGTTTGATATGCGACAGTTCCGACTAAGACTCCACGAAGGCGAAATACGCCAGCTTGCGCTAAGGCCGCAACGATATCGCCAATTTCCTTGAGCGGTCGCTGAAGCCCATATGTGCGGATAAGAGCCGAGACGAGTGCCCGACGTTCGCGTTCGTCGTCTCGTGTTTGCTTGTGTTGCGAAATTTGTTCCAGGAGATCGGGTGTTTCGGGACCGACATACTTTTGTTCGCGACCGGCGGTCGACGACTGTTGAAAGTACCAATAGCGCCTGTCGTTGATTGTCTTCGGAACAAATGTGCCGTCTTCCGAAAACGCCTCGTTGAACGCGGTTGCTCTACAGCGGTCCAGGAGTTCCGCATATGTCGTCTGCATAAGGAGGGATGGGGGAGGCACAGAATATTCCCGATTTATACGCAATCTGCTAGTTGCGTATAATCGAATAGCTGATTGAGCGCAAGGATTTTTATACGCACATTGCAAGCGGCGTATAAAACGACATAAGATATTGAAAAATAATCATAATTACGGCAGAAAAAAATATCGGGCAGACCGCATACCCTCGAATTGATCATCTTTTAGATAGACACGGACACCGGCGGCCAGCCGACGCCGCTGGCGCGGTGGATTTGGCGCGCGACATTCAGGATCAGCGGCTCTTCAAATCGCGGCGCCACGATCTGCATGCCGACCGGCAACTTCGCCTTCGACAGACCTGCCGGCGCGGTCGCCGCGGGCAGGCTCATGAGCGTGATCAGATAAGCGACCGCGATCCAGTCGATGTAATTGTCGAATTTTCGGCCGTTGATCTGGTCGGGGAAGTTCAATTCGATCGGATAGGGCTGCACCGGAGCGGCTGGCGTCAGCAGCACGTCGAATCGTTCGAACAATTCGCGGAAACGCTGGAATAGTTGCGCGCGCGTCAGTTCCGCGTTGGCAAAATCAAGCGCGCCGAACTTTCAATCCCGCTTCGACATTGCCGCGCAAATTCTTGCCGAATTGATCGATCTGGCCGAGTCGCTGAACTTGTTGGCCGACCATCCAGAAGCCGCGCCAGGTGTTGTAAGCGGCGCGTCCTTCACCGGCGTCGAACGCGATATGTTCGACGCTGGCGCCTTCCTTGCCGAGCGCCGCCGCGGCGTCACGGCAGATGACGTCGATCTCGGCTTCGATGCCGATGCCGGCGATGTCGGAGACGTAAGCGACGCGCAGCCCCTTGATGTCGTCGCGCCGATCGAGTTCGGCGAGCGCGCTCTGCCACGGCGGCGCGACGGAAATCGGCGAAATACGGGAAAACCCGATGCTGGCGTCGAGATAGAGAGCCGCATCCTCGGCATCTTGCGCCAGCGGGCCGGGCACCTGGCCCGGATCCCAGGGAAGCAGCAACGGATAGCTCGGCGTCAGGCCGGGTGTTGCGCGGATGCCGACGATGCCACAGAACGCCGCCGGAATGCGGATCGAGCAGCCGAAATCGGTGCCGTGCGCGATCGGCAGCATACGAGCGGCGACGGCTGCAGCGGAGCCACCGGATGAGCCGGCGGGACTAAGTGCCGGATTCCACGGATTGCGGGTCGGGCCGAAAAGCGTGTTGTTGGTGTTGGCGCCGGCGGCGAATTCCGGCGTGTTGGTCTTGGCGAGCACGATGGCGCCGGCAGCTTTCAGGCGGCGCACCGCTTCGGCGTCCTCGGTCGGCACGTAGTCCTTGTAGAGCGGCGACGCCCAGGTGGTGCGGATGCCCGCTGTCGGCGTCACATCCTTCACGCCGATCGGCAGGCCGTGGAGAAGCCCAAGCTTCCCGCCTTTCATCACGGCGGCTTCGGCGCGCTTGGCGGCCTCGCGCGCCTGATCGGCGGCGAGTGTGACAATGGCATTGATCTTCGGGTTCAGCGCTTCGATCGCAGCGAGATAGGCGTCAAGCACCTCGATCGGGCTCACCTGTTTGGTACGGATCAGCGTCGTGAGCTCGCGTGCGGTCTTTCCTGTCAGCGGCGAGCCACCGCCCGTGCGTGCTGCCAATTGCTTCCCGGAGGTCGCCGTCGACACGTGTTACTCGCCGGCGTCGATGATGGCGATGCAGGGTCCGCCGCCCTGCGGCCCCTGGTGCATCGCATCGACCGAAACAAACACCGCCGGATCGCCGATTGCCGCCGCGGCAACGCCGCCGACCGCACCCTTGGCGTGGCGATGCCACGGCACATCGGAATCGTCGAGCATGATCTGGCGGCGCCCGCGCAGCTTGCCGGTGCGGTCGGCCTCGCATTTCATGAAGCAGTTCACCAGCCGGCCTTTCAGATCTTCGGCGCGCGGCCGTTCCGGCAGATCGAGCCCGGCGTTGCGGATCGATTCGTAGATGCCGTCGATGTCGAGCGCGTCCTTCATCACTGCGTGGCCGATGCGGTAGCGTCCGCCGGCGCCTTTCTTGTTGCCGAGGAGCACGATCTGCGCCTGCGTCAGTTCCACGCCCGACGAGCATGAGGCGACCGAGGAATAGAGGTTGAGGTTATGGCAGATTTCCTCGGCCTTCGGCATTTTGATCTCGTGCAAGCCGACGGCGATGCCGAGCCCGGTGGTGCCGTTCGATACGCCCATGGAATCATGGACCTCGCAGGCGACTTCCTTGCCGCGCGAGTGCGCGTCGATCACTGAATCCACGGTCAGCAGCGGCGTCTTGGTCTGCACGTAGTGCACATCCGCAGGATCGTCGATGCCGGCATTGCGCATCGCGGCGCGCACGCCTTCGGCGACTTTCTCCACCATCGCCGGCCGGCCGATATCCTCAGGGAAAATCTCGGCGCTCATCGCCGTACCGATCACAAGCCGCGATTTGTCCGCGGGGCCGGTCTTGCTGTTGCGCGCGAATACGGTGGCGTGCGGAGTAATGACGCCGTCGCAGCCGCCCGACCAGACCATCGGTATCGTCGCGATTTCTTCGACCGAGCGGCTGCCGAGTTTTTTCAGCACAGCGCGAAACGCCTGGTCGGCAAGAATGCGGGTGAAATCGTTGACGCCGCCGTTGCCTTCGGTCTTGCCGATCACGGCGATCACTTCGTCGGCTTTGAACTGCCCCTTTTTAATGGCGGCCTCCATGCCGGAGGCGTCCTGCACGTTCTTGAGTTCGACCTTGGCGACTTCAATGGCCATTACGCTTAATCCTTGCTGTCGAGTTTCTTCTTAAGCCTACGGGAAGTTTACTGCGCGCCGGCTTGGCAACTCCCTCTCCCCGCGCGCGGGGAGAGGGTTGGGGTGAGGGGGCTTTGCCGCCGACGCTGCTGTGAAGATCGTCTCCCAAACTCCTTCGATATTTTCCAGCACTTCATTGTTCCAGAAGCGGAGGACGCGATATCGGTGCTCTATGAGCCAGCGATCGCGCTCGCTGTCGCGGTTATTTTCGGCATGTTGTCCGCCATCGACTTCGATCACGAGCCGTTTCTCTCTACAGCCAAAATCGACGATATACGGCCCGATCGCCTCTTGCCGAACGAATTTGAACCCGCCCAACGATCGGGAACGAAGATACCGCCAAAGTTTCTGTTCCGCGCGGGTCGAGTTCTTTCGTAGTCGTCGGGCCAATAGTGTTTTCGTAACGTTTGCGCTACGCATGCGTCGAGGCCCCCTCACCCCGACCCTCTCCCCGCGCGCGGGGAGAGGGAGTTCTTACGCCGTCCGTATCCACGGTTTTATTTCACCGCGGAGCATTTTTTCAAAGCCGGCGCCGCGGTCGATCATCGGTGGCTTATTGGTCCGCGCGGCCTTCAGTCTTGCGCGCAGAGCGCCGGTTGCGTCCGGATCGACGATCAGCGACGCTCCAGTTTCGCTGAGCGTCAGCACGACGCCGTAATCGTCGCGCGCTGCCGCACCCGAGACCTTGCCCTCGACCACGTCGCGTTGGACCAGTTCGGGCTCGCGCTCGAGCGGATCGCCCCACCCGCCGCCGCCGGTGGTGACGACGCGGACGATTTCGCCGGCGCGAACCGGCTCGCCGTCGACCAGGCCGCCGAGATCGTGCGGCTTCCCGTCGGCATCGACCGTCACGCAAAACGGCGCGCCCGCTTTGCCGCCGTTGAGCCCGTAGCAGCCGAGCCGCACCCGGTCGGCGGTGACGATAGTGCGGCAATCGACCAGCGCGCGGTAATGCTTGTCGTAGCCAAGTCCACCGCGGCGTTTGCCGGCGCCGCCGGAATCGGTGCGCAGCGCGAGTTTCTCGACCAGCAGCGGAAACCGCGTCTCGGTGAATTCGGCCGGCTGATTGCGCGAGTCGGGTACGATATGAATCGCGTCGTTGCCGTCGCCGTAATAGCGGCCGCCGGAGCCACCGCCCAAAACTTCGCGGGACAGAAACGCCTCGCCGTTGCGGTCGGCGCCGTAGAAGCCGGTGTAACGGATAGTTTCCTGATCGGCCGGCATGCGGCCTTGCGCGGCTTGCGCGACCACGCCGGCGAGAAGGCCGAGACAGCGCAACAACACGAACGAGCGCGCGTTGGTGGCGGCGGGCCATTCCGGCGTGATCAGCGTGCCTTTCGGCGGAAATACCACGTCGAAGACTTCGCAGACGCCTTCGTTGACGTGAATCTCCGCCGCGCGTTCCGGCGTGTCGGCGAGATTGCGCAGGATCGGCGCAATCCATTTGATCAGGAACGCGCCGCCGGCGTAGTCAGCCGGCCAGTTGATCGGCCCGGTCGATTGCGGATCGGTGCCGGTGAAATCGAGCGTGAGACGGTCGCCTTTTTTGATCAGCGTCAGCGCGAGCTTGTGCAGCTTTGGATCGGTGACGCCGTCGTGCTCGACGTAATCTTCCCAGTGGTATTCGCCGTCGGCGATCTTCGGCAGCAATTCGTTCCTGAAAATGTCGCGGCAAGTGTCGAGGATGGCCTGGAAGCAGGCTTCGACCGTTTCGCGGCCGAAACGTTCGAACAGCTCCGCCATCCGGCGCGCGCCCATCAGGCAGGCCTGGACCTCGCTATCGAGATCGGCGGCAAGCGTCTCCGGCACGCGGGTGTTGCGCTTGACGATGGTGAAGACCGCCTCGTTGCGCACGCCGCGGTCGTAAAATTTGACCGGTGGTATGGCGAGGCCTTCCTCGAACACCGTCGTGGCGGTGCCGGGCATCGAGCCCGGTACGCGCCCGCCGATATCGTCGTGATGGCCGAACGCCTGGATGTAGGCGACGACTTCGCCCCGATCAAACACCGGCACGGTCGAGCACAAATCCGGCAGATGGCCGATCGAGCCCTCCGTCAGGTACGTGTCGTTCATCAGGAACACATCGCCGGGCTGCATGGTGGCCGGCGGAAAATCGCGCACCACGGCATTCGGCATCGCCGAATAAGAGCGGCCGGTCAGCTTGCGGCAATAGCGGTCGAACAGGCCGACGCGGTAATCGTGGGCTTCGCGGATCATCGGTGAGCGTGCAGTGCGCTCGATGGCGTACTCGATCTCGGCCTCGATGGAATTGAGCGTGCCCTCGACGATCTGTAGCACGATCGGATCGACCTCGCGCTTCGGCAACACCGGCGCGGTCGGCCAGGGCCATTCTTTGGCGTGCACGTTCATCATCACTTAAGCCTCGGTGGGCTTCGTTTTATGCGGTCAATCCTGCATAATTTCCAGTGCCCCGAACCCGAAGTTCGCACACCGTTGCGGCGAGTTCGATTGCGAACTTCGGGTTCAAAAGGGGCACTGGAATCATATACTTGCTGGTGTCCCCTTTGTTTCTGAAGTTCGCATACGAACATGCCGCAATATCTTGCGAACTTCAGAAACGGGACACCAGCGTGATTTTAATGCAAAACGGAGGTTCTCATGGCATTGCCAGATTCAATCGCAGAACGAGCGCGACAAGGCGCCAAGGTCCGGCGCGACGTGCTCGGCGCAGCCTACGTGGACGCGCGCAATCAGCAGGCCAACCCGTTCACACAGCACTTCACCGAATTCACCCAAACCCAGTGCTGGGGCAACGTCTGGCTGCGCGACGGCCTTTCGCACAAGACCCGCAGCATGCTCAACGTCTGCATGCTGGCGGCGCTCGCGCGCTGGCATGAATTCGAGGTGCACATCCGCGGCGCGCTCAACAACGGCGTCACTGCCGAGGAGATTGCCGAAATTCTACTCCATACCGCCGTTTACGCGGGCATCCCGATCGCCTCGGAAGGTTTCCGCCGCGCCGATAAGGTGATTTCCGATGTGGCGGCAGAAAAGACGGTTTCGTCATGATCCGTGCGGCGGCATTAGCCTTGGCTCTGACCGGCGCGTTCGCCAACGCGAGCTACGCCAAAGATCCGGGGCAGGAGGCCTGGATGGTGCGCATGCTGGTCTGCGAGAGCGAGGACGCGCCGATGGAGGTCTACCTCTCGCAATCCATCTTATCCGGGAAAAGGCCCCTTCGCGAGGCGTTGGCGCGGCCGGTTGTCGGCTACTACACGCTCGATCTCAGCGGTATCAATAAGGGGAAGTCGCTTGAGCCGGTCAAAGTGTCGATGACGGCGGACGGCAAGACCGTCATCGTCAACCAGTACACGCGCGGCCTGCCTCCGACGCGCATTCCGGTGGAGGGAGGAACCGTGGATTTCGATCATCGTTTTGCCGAGCAGGCGAAGTGCGGCCCGTTCCGGTCGCAAGACCCGAACTTCCGCGGCTGAAGTCGTAACGGTCGGCGCGCCGCTGGTCAGGTCCGCGTGCCGCCGGCTTTGCCTGCGGCCTCGATAATCAGAATGCCATGCGGATCGACGGTGAGATGCTGGCCTGGAAACACCACACTTGTTGAACCGAACTCTTCGACGATCGCGGGTCCTCCAAGTTTGAACCCCGCCGGGAGTGAAGCACGAGCGAGCACCGGCGTGTCGCGGAATTGGCCGTCGAAATAGACGGGTCGGACGCTTTGCTGCGGCGTCCCGGTTTGTTTGACCTTAGGGATTCGCGGTCGATCGATCATGCCGAAACCGGACACGCAGAAATTCACCAGCTCGACTTTCTGCTGGCCGGCATAATTGTAGCCGAAGGTCTTGCGATGTACGGCGTGGAACGCGTCGATCAGTCCGGTGACGAAGGCCGCGTCGATCTTGCCCGCGGGCGCCGGCACGCGCACCTCCATCGACTGACCGGCGTAACGGACGTCGGCTTCGCGCGTGCGTGCAATGCGGGCCGGCGCGATGCCGTCTTTCTCTAGCGACGCCGTGGCCTCGCTTTCAAGCGAGGCGTAGATCGCGGCGATGGCGGGCAGATCGGTTGCGTCTTCGTGCATCACTTTGGTGACGATGTGGTCGGTGCGCCAGTCGACGGCGAGCAGGCCGAACGCGGACAGATTGCCGGGGTTCGGCGGCACGATGCAGGTCTTCATGCCCATCAATTCCATCACCGCGAGCGACTGCGCCGGTCCGGAGCCGCCGAAGGCAAGGAGCGCAAACGCCGCCGGATCGATGCCGCGCTGGATGGTCATCTGCCGGATGGCGTTGGCGTCATCCCAGTTGGCGATTTCGACAATGCCGCTGGCGAGTTGTTCGACGCTCAGGTTGCCGGGAAGCCGCGCCGCCAGCGCCTTGAGCCCTTCGCGGGCGCGTTCGACATCGAGCGGAATGCCGCCGCCGATCAGCGCCGGCGGAATGCGGCCGAGAACGAGATTGGCGTCGGTCAGCGTCGGCTCGTTGCCGCCGTTCGGATAGCACATCGGCCCCGGCACAGCGCCGGCGCTGCGTGGGCCAACGCGCAGCTTGCCTTCGCGCGTAATCCAGGCGATCGAGCCGCCGCCGGTGCCGATGGTGCGCACGTCAAGCATCGGAATGCGCACGGGGAAACGGCCGACGTGGCCGCCATTGGTGATCTTCGGCTTCGCCGCTTCAATGAGGCAGAGATCGGTCGAGGTGCCGCCGCCGTCGAGCGTGACCAGATCGGGAAAGCCCGCGATCTCGGCGATCACCGCGCTGCCAAGCGCGCCGGCGGCAGGGCCTGATAGTGCGGTGGTGATTGGCTTCCGCATCACCTGATCGGGGCTGGCGACGCCGCCCGACGACTGCATCACCAGGAACGGCTTCTTGTTCAGCTCCGGCCCAAGCTCGTCGCGGATGCGATCGAGATAGCGGCTCATATGCGGCTTGATGAACGCGTCCACCAGCGTCGTCACCGCGCGCTCATATTCGCGATATTCCGGCAGCACGTCGCTCGACACCGACAGCGTGCAATCCGGATATTCTTCGCGAACGATCGCGGCGGCACGGCGTTCGTGCGCAGGGTTGGCGTACGAGTGCAAGAGACAAATGCCGACGGCGCTGATGCCGGAACTGCGGAAGAACCGCGCGGCGGCGCGAACGCTGTCCTCGTCGAGCGGCCGTAATTCTTCGCCGAGAAAATTCAGGCGGCCGCCAATCTCACGGACATAGCGCAGCGGCACGATGCGCTCCGGCTTCACCCAGAAATACGAATTGCCGTAACCCTCCGGCACCGCTTGCCGTGCGATTTCCAGAATATGCCGGAAGCCGTCGGTGACGATCAGACCGAGGCCCGCGATCTCGCCTTGCAGGAGCGCGTTGGTTGCAACCGTGGTGCCGTGGGCCAGCACCGCCAGATCGTCGATGCTGGCGCCGCTCTCACCGAGAATGGCGTGAACGCCGCGCACCAGCGCGATGGCGGGATTTTGCGGCGTCGACGACACTTTCGTCACGCGCATCGCACCGGAAGCATCATCGACACAGACGATGTCGGTAAAGGTGCCGCCGGTATCGATGCCGATCCGCAGCGTACCGCTGCTCATACTCGAACGCTCCTCTGACGCAAAAGCACCGCGAGCGATTTGTGTAAGGCATTTGACGTTCGCGCAAGTCGAAGCCGAGCCGCCCGGAACGCGTCGGCAAATTTTGCCGATTTACGCCCACGGCGCGGCAGATTGTTCATCGGCCAAATCCGGCTGCATGCAGATAGTGTTTGTTTCATAAGCACTTGGTCGACGGCCCCGGTTTTGCAACGGCGGGTTCGGGTGCCGTTGTATCGGCGTTGCGTTGATGGTTCGAGGAGCGTGCTATGTCCATGTCAGTCGGTTCAAGTAACTACAATCCCTACGCCTATCTGCAATTCCTCCTGCAACAAAATCAATCGTCGAGTGGGACAACCGGACAAAGCTTTCCGGTCACGGGCAGCGGGCAGCAAAGTACGGGCGTTTCAGCCGGAACCAATCCGGCCGCCTTGTCGGGCAACTCTTCGCTGCAGTTTGGGCCGCAGACATTCGGGGCGCTGCTGGGTCTGCAGACGTCCGATGGCGGCACCTCCGGCTTCTCGCCATGGTCGCAATCCGGGGCGGACGGCTCGACCGGTGCGAGCGCCGGCGGTCAAAACCCGTTCGCCGCGCTGGCGTCGGCTGACATCGGGGCTACCGGTCAGGTCGCCGCCAACGCCAATGGCTCGACGACTTATAGTGTCGCTTACGCCGACGGCGCGACGGCGACGTTTACGACGGCCCCGTCATCGGCTGCTTCCAGCTCCTCTGATAGTGCCAGCGCCTCGGGCGACGCCAACCCGGCGAACAACAATATTCTCGAGCAGTTGATACAGATGCAGGCGCAATCGCTCAGCTCGGCAACGGCGCAGAGCGCAAGCGACGCCACTTCGGGATCGCAAACGCCGCAAGGGCAGAATGGCATTACACCACCGCCGTTCGGTGGTCCCGGAGGTCCGACGGCCATCGGCGACAGTGGCGCTACCGGCCAGACCACGAGCAACGCCAATGGCTCAACAACTTACACCATCACCTATGGCGACGGTTCGACCGTCACGGTGACGACTCCCGCCTCGTCCGACAGCTCCACTGCGTCCGACAGCTCCACGTCGTCCGACAGTGCAAGCAGTTCAAGCGGCACGAGCACAGCGAACAGCAATTTCATCGAACAAATGATACAGCTGCAGGCGCAATTGCTGAATTCGCTCACGACACAGAGCGCTAGCGGCTCTTCGTCCGGTCAGCAAACTCAGCAGGATCAATTTGGTCCTCCCCCGCCACCGCCCCTCGGCGGCATTGCTGGTCTGCTGGGCTCGGCCGACAGCGGCGCCACCAGCCAAACCACGAGCAACGCCAACGGCTCGACAACTTACACCATCACTTATGCCGACGGTTCGACCGTGACGATGACGACAGCCGCCTCATCCACCGGCTCTGCTTCGTCGGACGGCGCGAGCTCGTCGAGCAGCACGAACGCAGCTAGCAACAATCTGTTTGAACAGTTGATCGAGATGCAGGCTCAATTGCTAAGTTCCGCGACAACGCAGACGGTCGCGACCGCTTAGCTGTTCTGCGTTAGCGCGGCCGAAGGTTCGGTGGCGCTCCAAATTGCGTGTGTCATTCGTGGCGCGTCGTGCTTGCGGGACTGGGAGCAATTGGAACTTCGCCGGCGTTCCAGTTTCTGGCGCGCAAACGGAAAAATGTGTTCATCACTGGCCGAAGAAATTCAGCGGATAGAAGACAAGGTCGAGCTTCCTCCACAGCTTGTACTTGTCGGCCGGGAGCATCGTGTAGGGTTGGCATTTTTGCAGAGCGCTAATTGAACTTTGCATCAGTATCAGCTGCTTCTCTGTTGGGATCGGGTCCAACAATTGCGGCGGCTGTGCCAGCGTGCCGTCGCGGTTGAGGAAGACGCGCAGCGAGACCTTGATCCTTTCGGTGGAGTTAAGCCCCGGCGGCAGGACCGAGCACGAACTGACGTGTTCACGGAACGCAACAGTGAAGTCGTAGGCTGCCTGCATGGCGTTGATGGGTGGGGCATTGAAGCCACCGCCGAGCGGTCCGCCAACGAGCGCGAGCTGCGCCATCGTCTCGGCTGGGTTCGGTTGATTCGGCGCTTCCTGAGGCGGCTGCTGGGGGGCGTCGGGCGATGGCTGCGAAGTCTCACTCTGCGCCGTGTCGCGCTGAGCGGCCTCCGCACGCGCCATCTCGGCCTGCGCAGTTTGAGGTTGCGCCATCGCCGGGCGAGCGTCACGCTGCAGCTTTGCTTGCGGTTGCGGCTGTTGCTGCGTCGGCGCCTTCGGTTGGGGCGGAGGAGGTCGCGCGGCAGCGCTATTGGACCCCCGCTCGGACCCCGACGACCTCAAATCGGACGGGGTGCCCGAAAGCCGTGGAGCTTCATCCGGCGGCACGATATCGACGACCATCGCATCGGGCGGCACCGACTCGAGAGAGCTTGCGCGGAAATACACCAGACCCAGCGCCAGGATCCCGACATGGCCGATTGCCGAAATTGCCAATCCATTGCGAATGAAGCGCTTCAATTCGATCATACTAGGTCGAGCCAACGTCCCCGCGCCCTGCTGCCATCATACCGGCTACCCCAAGTCCGTGTCGGTTTTATGGGCGATCGTTTGCGCCGGCGCCTCGAAGCAAGCCCTGCGACGTCCAGATTGCCAACGATCTCGGTTGATCGCTATTGCTGTTGTTTAGCGCATCCGGTGGACATCGCGTTTCAATTTTTAAGCTCAAATAAAATATCTTGCGCGCCCTTCCACAAACACAGCTTGCCCAGCGCGGTGAGATTTTCGCGGCCCTTGCTGATGGTCAGAAAATGATTGCCGGCGAGCTGTCCGACCTTTGAAGAAAATGCCACGGCGCCGTAAGCCAGCAGAATTTCGGTTTCGCTGATGCCGCCCGGGTACAGAATAATGTCGCCCGGCGCCGGATGGCTGGTGTGGTTCTCGTAGCCCAAGCCGAAATCGAATTCGCCGAGCGGGATCCAGCAGCCCTCGCCGCTCCAGCGCACGTGAATGATCTGCTGGCGGTAGGGCAGGAGGGTTGAAAACTTGGCGCAGGTTTTCGGCGCCAGCGTCTCCTCCATCTGAGCTTCGAATTCGTACGGTCCGGCCTTGATGCGTAGCGTGGTCATTATGGTCTGATCCCATCGAGAAAAGTGGCAAGCGCGCGCGCGGCAATATCGATATCGTCCGCCGAAGCAAACTCCGCGGGGTTGTGGCTGACGCCGCCACGGCAGCGCACGAAAAGCATGGCGAAGGGAATGACCTTGTCGAACGCCATGGCATCGTGCCCGGCGCCGCTGGGCAGCCGCCGCGGTTTGATCCCCATGGCCTCGATCACTTTCGCCAGCTGATCTGAAAGCCGGCCGTCGCAAATCGCGGCGGGCACTTCGTGACCGACGGCAAGCCGTGCGGTCACGCCGCGGCGCTCTGCAATTGCTGCGATGGCTTTCTCGATGTCGTTGACCGCGTTGATCCGTTCCGGATCGGAGGGACTACGGACATCGAGGGTAAAGCGGGCACGCCCGGGTATGGTGTTGGCGGCCGATCCCGGCACTTCGATCCTGCCGGCGGTCGCTACCAGATTGGATTGCGATTTTGCCCGCGCTTCGATGGCGAGCAACATCTCCGCGGCTGCGGCCAGCGCGTCCTTGCGCATCGGCATCGGCACGGTGCCGGCATGACCGGCAACGCCGTCAACCTCCACGGTGCCGCGCGTGACCCCGTCGATCGCGGTGACGATGCCGACCGGAAGTCCTTCCAGCTCGAGCACTGGGCCTTGTTCGATGTGAACTTCGACGTAACCGAGCGCCTGATCGGGCGAGAGCTTTTCTTCCGACAAACGGGACGGATCGGTGCCGAACGCCTTTAAGGCCTGACGGCGCGACACGCCGTCGTCGCCGGTTTCGTCGAGGGCCTTGAAATCGAACCGGCCGGCCAGCGCCTTGGAGCCGCCGAGCGTAGAGGCAAAGCGCACGCCCTCTTCATCGCCGAACGCCACGACCTCGATGGCGAACGGATAGCGCTTACCGGATTTGTGCGCTGCCTTCACCACTTCGATGCCGACGATGACCCCAAGCGCGCCGTCAAACCGGCCGGCATCGCGCACGGTATCGATGTGGGAGCCAAGGATTAAGGTGAGCGGTCCACTGTCGCGCCCGCGATAACGGCCGACGACGCTGCCGAGCGCATCGGTGCGGGTCGTCATGCCCGCCTCGCGCATCCACTTGGTGACCAGATCGGCTGCGGTCCGGTGTGCAGGCCCGAGGTAAAGCCGCGTGAGAGCGCCGGGGTCGTCACTAACGGCCGCCAGTTCGACCAAACGATCCGCAATCGCCTGGCCGAACGTGCCCTGTTCCGCCGCCTGCACCGCGTGCATGGTCTCACCTTGAGTTGCGCCTTAATGGCGGCATCGTCCGGCTTGGTCAATGTCGGCTTTCGACTGCGCCACCGGCGCCCTGTGGACACTTGAAGAGGCGGCGGCGCCTCTGCCATGGTGGCTTGGCCGGCTCCTGAAAACCGCAACGAAAGCCGCAATGTCTCCGCCATCCTCGTCGCCTTATCCCCGCAATCTCGCAGGCTACGCCCGCGAGACTCCCGATCCCCGATGGCCGGGCGGCGCCCGCGTCGCGGTCCAGTTCGTGATCAACTTCGAGGAGGGTGGCGAGAACGCGATCTTTCACGGCGACAAAGCGTCGGAAGCATTTCTCACCGACGTGCTGGGTGCGCAGCCATGGCCCGGCCAGCGTCACATGAATATTGAATCGATGTTCGAGTACGGCTCGCGCGCAGGCTTCTGGCGGCTGTGGCGGCTGTTCACATCGCGCAACGTTCCGGTGACCGTGTATGGGGTCGCGACCGCGCTGGCGCGCAATCCGCAGATCGTCGCCGCGATGCGCGAAGCAGGCTGGGAGATCGCCAGCCACGGTCTCAAATGGACCGACTACAAAGACTTTTCGTACGACGACGAAGCCGCCCACATGCGGGAAGCGATCCGGCTGCACACCGAGGCAACCGGCGAACGGCCGTTCGGCTGGTACACAGGGCGGACCTCGGAGCACACGCTCAAACTCGTGCTCGCCGACGGCGGCTTTCTCTATTCGTCGGATTCGTACGCCGACGATCTGCCCTATTGGGTGAAAGGCCCGCAGGCGCCGCACCTGATCATTCCCTACACGCTCGATGCCAATGACATGCGTTTCATCAACCCGCAGGGCTTTGCCAACAGCGAGGAGTTTTTTGTCTATTTGCGCGATAGCTTCGACGTTCTTTACAGCGAGGGCGAGCGGGCGCCGAAAATGATGTCGGTCGGCCTGCACTGCCGGCTCGCCGGCCGTCCAGGCCGGAGCGCGGGGCTGATGCGCTTTCTCGACTACATCGCGCGGTTCGATCGGGTCTGGATCGCGACGCGGCTCGACATCGCGCGGCACTGGCATCGCGAGCATCGCGATCTCGCCGCCGATGCGCCCGTGATGACGTGAGCGCCCGCGGCGGCTCCATGGAACAAATAACGCTCGATGCGTTGAACGCCGCCGATCGTGAAACCTTCAATGCCGCGCTTGGCGAAGTGATGGAGCTTGCGCCGTGGGTGGCGGACGAGGCTTTCACCGCGCGGCCGTTCGCGAGTCTGGCGGCGCTTTATCAGACGATGACGGATGCCGTGCGCAACGCTGGCGCGGAACAGCAGCGCGCGCTCATCAACGGCCATCCCGATCTCGCCGGCAAGGCGGCGCGTGAGGGTAAACTCACCGCCGACTCCACCGCCGAGCAGGCCGGAGCCGGGCTTGACCGCCTGAACGAGGCGGCGTTCGCCAATTTTCATCGCCTCAACGACGCCTACCGCGCCAAGTTTGACATGCCGTTCATCGTCTGCGTGCGCCGTCACGGCAGGGAATCGATCCTTCGCGAGTTCGAGCGGCGATTGCAGAACGACGCCGCAGGCGAACAGGAAGCCGCACTCGGCGAAATTTTTCGCATCGCCGCTTTGCGGCTCGACCAGCGCGTCACCGCGGGTGACCGTCTGAAGGTGCACGGTCATCTCTCGACCCACGTGCTCGACGCTCACGGCGGTCGTCCGGCGCAAGGCGTCGCGATCGAGCTCTGCGAGATCGGCGCCGGCGGCACTGCGCGCACGCTGAAACGCACCGTGACCAATTCCGATGGCCGAACCGACCAGCCGCTGTTTACCGGCACGCCAATCCCGATCGCCACGTACGAACTGCGCTTCGAAGTCGCCCAGTATTTTGCGCGGCAGAAGGCGCCGATGTCCGATCCGCCGTTTCTCGGCCTGGTGCCGGTGCGTTTTGCAGTCGCGGAACCAGAGGGCAAATATCACGTGCCGCTTCTGGTCACGCCGTGGTCCTACTCCACCTATCGCGGCAGCTAGCGCGCTTCGGGCTGCAATCGAGCTTGGGCAGCAATCGAGCTTGCGCTGACACTGCCACTTGGGGGGGGCCGCCGCGGCATTGCGGTCAACTACGTTAAAATTTTCTGATTTTCCCGGCTAGAAATTTGGCTGTGGCAACAGTTTCTACGTAAGAAATGTTTGGTACATTGGTGACCGTCTGTCGCAGTTCGCAGCTGTCTTTCGCCGGCGCCTCCGTTCAGACAAGGCTAGGCGAGACCGCCATCTGGAGCGTCAATATGTTGCAGCAACTGAATTCGCTCGCGCTCCCAACCGCCATTTCGATCGCGTCTTTTGACGCCACCTTCTTTATCGCCGCGCAAATCTTCGGCTTGACCGACCGTGAAGTCCTTCTCGGTGTCATTGCTGGTGCAGTTGGCGGTTTGACTGTGCTGGTGGCGGTGCTTTGGCAGTCCGCAAGAAACTCGGCAAGAAACGTCGCACCCCAAGCCACCAACTGACGGCCAATCCGTACGCGCGGCGCGTGCCGCCTCTAAACTTTTCGGGACGTCCAGCCGAGGTGCAAAATGTGGAGTCAATTGCGCGCATTTCTCAAGGACGATTCCGGTGCTACCTCCATTGAATATGCGCTCATCGCCGCCGGCATCGCGCTCGTGATTATACCGGTGGTGAAGGGCCTCGGCACGAAGCTCAACACCACTTTTTCTTCAATCTCGACGCAGTTGAAATAGCCGGCACCCTGATCGCCGCTATTGCCGTACGCTGATCGGACCGCCACTTACAAACTCTGTTTCACCGTCGCGGATTATTATGCCGGCAGAGCGGCGGTCCGCCGTTTTTCGGCATTGTGCCGGTGCGGTTTGGCGTCGCCGAGCCCGAAGGCAAATACCACGTGCCGCTCCTGGTCACGCCGTGGTCCTATTCGACCTATCGGGGAAGCTGACGAGTTTGGTCGCGCCGCGATCGCGTGTTTGCCGACGAAGCTAACGGTCTTTCCCCATAGACGGCGAGGAAAGTCCTTACCGCCGCGGCAGCCAGGCTATCCAGCTCCGGTTTTGTGCGGAGTTTGTTGTTCCCTGTGAACATGGCCTCGTTCACAGGAATCCAGAGCAACAAGCCGGCGAAGTGATTGGCGGCGAGAAGCGGGTCTTTGATCTGCAAAAGCTTCTTCTCCGCAAGTGTCCGAAAACAGGAAGCAAGCATGGCCAGAACGCGGCCAAATCCTTGCTCATACCAGTCGCGGCCAAGACTCGGCATTCGATCGGCATTTGCGATAACCAATCGCCGGATTTGCAACAATTCTTCATTCATCAACACGTCAAGAAAAGTACGGCCAAGTCTGCCAAGGTCTTGAGCCAAATCCTGCGTGTCTTTGAGCGCATCGGCGACCATTGCGACGATATGATCAACTTGTTGCGTGGTAGCGAGGACGATCTCGCTGAATAGATGGTCCTTGTCCGAGAAGTGCCTGTAAATCGTCTGCTTCGACACGGACGCTTTGACCGCAATCTCGTCCATGCTGGTGCCGTCGTAGCCTTTGGCGACAAACACAGCTGTGGCCGCCTTCATAATCTGACGGTGCTTACGATCGGAGCGCTTCTCTGTATGGGGTTGCATGAATGGGCCTCCAAATTAGTACTAGACAGTCCCGTACCAGCATGGTATTTTGGGTACTGTACCGTCTAGTATGAAAAATGGCAAGGAGCGAGTCGGTGCGTTTCCTGATGCAATACACGCGGACCAATCCTCTCGCACCGAGCGGATTATCGGATGCGTCGATCAGGAGTAACGCATGAGCAAAGAAGCTCTCGGCGGCACCGCCGCATATCGAGGCGGCGCAACAATGATCTGGGTCGGCCGCGTCTTAAGCGTGCTGGTGAGCGCCTTCTTCGTGATGGACGCAGCAATGAAATTGATCCAGCCTCAGGTCGTCATCGACTCGACGCGCGGAATCGGATGGCCGGCGGATGCAATGACGCTTGCGGTTCTCGGTTGCCTGCTGCTGGCGTCTACGGCGCTCTATCTCTTCCCTCGCACGGCTGTACTCGGGGCAATCATCTTGACCGGGTATCTCGGCGGGGCCATTGCATCGCACGCGCGCATCGGTAGTCCTTTGCTCACTCATGATCTTTTCGGCGTCTATCTGGGGCTGTTTGTCTGGGGCGGATTATGGATGCGGGATTCCCGCATCAGAGCGCTCCTTCCACTAAGCCGTTGAATCGGTCGACGCTCAGACATTTGCCTTTCGCTCTGACCCGTGGGCGCGGTCTGATCGCGCCGATTATTTTGCTTGGCGCGCGGCGATGTCCTATCCTCGGTTCTCCGCGATAGCTAACGGCGGCTCGACCGCTCGGCGGAGTTTAGTTAGTGTGCCGCGCGCCGGCTCAATATCCGGCGTGCGTTCAAATAAAGGGAGGATCGCCGGTGGCTGCTACACGTCCGCTGTCGGAAATTTTGCCGAAGGAGATGACCGAGCTTCGTACGCGGCCGCTGTTTACGCTGTTGCTCGACGTGGCGCCGCCGATCAATGTCGGCAAGGCGCCCGGCGTTGACAGGCGCATTGGCGTCATTACCGGCGGCCGGTTCGAGGGCGAAAAGCTGCGCGGCACGCTGCTGCCGGGCGGCAGCGACTGGCAGGCCGTGCGGCCCGGTGACGGCGCCTTCATGCTCAACGTGCGCATCTGCCTCAAGACCGACGATGACGCGATCATCAGCATGAGCTACCCGGGCATCCGCCATGGCCCGAAAGAGGTGCTCGACCGCATCGCCCGCGGCGAGGTGGTTAAGGCGACCGACTATTATCTGCGTATCTCGGCGTCGTACGAGACCGCATCGGAGAAGTACGGCTGGCTCAACAACATCCTCAGCATCGGCATCGGCCACCGGCTGCCGGAGGGCCCGATTTATCAGATGTTCGAGGTGCTGTAGGGCGGGATCTTAGGCCGAAGGGAATCCGCCAATGGTGGCCTATGTGGTCTTCACCCGCGAACGCATGCGAAATCGCGAGGAGTACGAGCGCTACCGGGAAAAATCGCGGCCAGTCAACGCCGGCCATCCTTTGAAACCGCTGGCGCTTTACGGCAAATATGAAGTCCTTGAAGGTCCGGCGATGGAGGGCGCGGTTATCCTGGAGTTTCCGACGGTCGAGGCCGCCAAGAACTACTATCACAGTCCCGGCTATCAAGACGCGCTGAAGCATCGTTTGCTCGGCGCTGACTACCGCGTGTTCATCGTCGAAGGGATATAGACGGTCCGCCATTGGGCCTTTGCCCGCTGCAGTGAGCGAGCGGGCAAAGCGGGCGCTTTTGCTATAGACGGCGGGTTACGCCTTCGGCTAACCCGCCCTACAATCGGGAAACGGGGGGTGCGATGTCGAGTCTGGCACAGAGTTTCGATCTCACCAATGGCGTCAACGTGCTGCGGCTGATCTGCGGGCTGTTCTTTATCCCGCATATCGTCGGCAAATTCACCGAGCCCGCGACACTGAACTTCTTCAAAGCCGCAAAGTTTAATCCGCCGGCCACCTGGATGTATTTTGCCGGCGGCGTCGAGACGCTGCTGACCATTGGGCTGGTGTTCGCCATCTACACGCCTTATGTCGCCGCCGTCGCCGCTCTGCATCTCCTGGTCGCCGGTGCTGCCACCTACAAGGTGACCAAAAAATGGATCTGGGTGATCGGCGGCGTCGAGTATTGCGTGTTCTGGATGTTGAGCTGCGTCGTGCTGGCCATGCTGACGTGGCCGCGATAGGACACGAAACGAAAATCGAAAGCGTCGAGCGTTGCGGGAGTAGCAGGTGATCAAAGCGGGCATCGTCGGACTGGGATGGTGGGGCAAGACCCTGGTCGAGGCGGCGGAGAACAGCGATGTGATCCGCTTCACGTCGGCAACGACGCGCACGATCACGCCCGAGGTCGAGGCGTTCGCCAAGCAAAAAGGCCTGCATCTCACGGCCGAATACGACGGCATGCTGCATCATGCGGGGGTCGATGCCGTGGTGCTGGCGACGCCGCACTCCATGCATGCGACGCAGGTGATGGCCGCCGCCGCCGCCGGCAAGCACGTCTATTGCGAGAAGCCGTTTACGCTGACCAAGCGCGAAGCCGAAGATGCGATCGCCGCCGTGCGCAAGGCCGGCGTCACGCTCGCGGTCGGCTACAACCGGCGTTTTCATCCGGAAATGATGAAGCTCCGCGACATGATCCGCGGCGGCGAGCTCGGCACCGTTCTGCACGTCGAAGCGACCATGACGTTTCCCAATGTGTTGTTCATCAATCCGGGCCACTGGCGCGCCGACAAATCCGAGACGCCGCTCGGCGGCCTGATGCCGATGGGCGTCCACGCCATCGACGGCATGATCGATTTGTGCGGACCGATCGACCACGCCTTCGCCCAGAGCTTCCGCCGGGCCGCGCCGATCGAGGCCGACGACACGACCTCGATCCTGGTGCGCATGAAAGAAGGCATGTCGGGCTACCTCGGCACTATGACCACGACCGGCCCCGGATTCAGCTTCCAGGTGTTCGGCTCCAAGGGCTGGGTGCGGCTCGAGGGTCTCACGCATGTCGCGGGCGCGTCGTCGGAAGAGCGGCGGATGCGGCTGTTCGGCACCTGCAAATTCCAGCCGGTGAAGGGCGAAGCGAAGGTGTGGCAGGCGGCGACCATGGATATATCGCGCGTTGCGCTTGAAGCCTTCGCTAAGGCGGCTGCCGGCGGACCGGCCTATCCGATCCCGCTCGATCAGGTGATCGCGGGCGTCGCCGCCACCGAAACTATCATCCGCTCGGCGGGCTCGGGCAAAGTCGAGCACGTGCAGTAATGATCCGTCACCCAGCCGTGAACCTCATCCTGAGGTGCCCGCACGTAGTGTGGGCCTCGAAGGATGCGGCCGAGGCGCCCGGGCCGTCGCCCTTCGAGGCTCGCTCCGCTCGCACCTCAGGATGACGGAAAAAGACAGCAACAGGAACAAACAAAAATGGATCTCGGCAACGGCCTCGGCCATCTGACTTATTCGACGCTGGTTCATCCCGCCGACGACTGGCCGCAATTGTGGAACTCGCTCAACACCTATTTGCCCAAGGTGAAGGCGCGCTTTGCCGGCAACAACTCGTTCGGTGTGTGCATCCGGCTCGCGGCAAAGACCGCGGAGACTCTCGCCAACAGCCCCGCCGAGCGCGAGAAGCTCAAAAAATTTCTCGGCGACAACGATATGTATATCTACACCGCCAATGCCTTTGTTTACGGCCACTTCAAAAATGAGTTGGTCAAGGAACAGGTGTACGAGCCGGACTGGCGCTCGGAGGAGCGCACCCAGTACACCATCAATGTCGCCAACATTCTCGCCGACGTCTGCCCGCTGGGAACCGCGCCGTCGATCCAGACCGCGCCGCTCGGCTTCAAAGCCCGCGTGACTGGTCCCGATGTGGTCGAAAGCTACACCAACAATGTGCTGCGCGTCGTCGCCCATTTGATCGCGCTTGAGGCCAAGACCGGGCGAACGGTGCGATTGGCGCTCGAGCCCGAGCCATTCTGCTTTCTCGAAACCACCGACGAGACCATCTATTATTTCACCAAGCATCTTTACGCCGGCGCGGCGGTCGAAAAACTCGCCAAGCTGGCGCATGTGCCGATCGCGGAAGCCAATGAAGCGCTGCGCCGGCACCTCGGCATCGTCTACGACATCTGCCATCAGGCGGTCGAATACGAGGACATTGCACAGTCGCTGCAGAAGCTGGTCGACGCCGGCGTCCCAGTGTTCAAGCTGCAGGAAGCCGCTGCGTTGCACATGCCGGAAGTCACCCAGCCGGTGGTGGATACGCTCAAGCGCTTCGCCAAGACCATTTATCTGACCCAGACGCTGGAAAAGAAGGACGGCAAGATCAATCGCTACCTCAATGTCGACGATGCCATCGCCGCGTTCGAGAAAAATCCCGGGCCCCGCGAGTGGCGCACCCACATCCACGTCCCGGTCTTCCTCGACGATCTCGGGCAGTTCCGCACCACGCGCTTTGCCATCGAGGATGCGCTGCGCTTTCATAAGCAGAAGCCGCTGTCGCGCCATCTGGAAGTCGAGACCTATACTTGGGACATGCTGCCCGACAGCCTCAAGTCGAACGACATCGTCGACTATATCTACCGCGAGCTTGACTGGGTGCGCGGCCAGCTGGTCTAGCGATTCTTTTCCCTCCCCCCCTTGTGGGGGAGGGTGGGGAGGGGGGTCGTGAGGTGAGCTTCGGCGTCGACGTCCGCGTGCCGCCTCACGACCCCCACCCCTAACCCCTCCCCACAAGGGGGAGGGGAACACTTGGGAGAGTTCATGAAGGTCGGATTTATCGGGCTTGGCCGGATGGGCCAGGTCATGGCGCGCCGGCTCATCGACGGCGGTCACGAGGTCGGCGTCTATAACCGTACGCCTGACAAACTAAAGCCGCTGACCGATCATGGCGGGAAGCCGATGACCTCGATCAAAGCAGCTGCGACTTTCGGCGACGCTGTCTTCACCATGCTCACCGATGACGCGGCAGTTCTCGACGTCGTGCAGCAGCCCGGCGGCATCAGGGAGTCACTACCGAAAGGCGGCGTGCACATTTGCGCCGGGACGCACAGCGTTGCCGGCATTCAGAAGCTTGCTTCCATCCATAAAGAGGCCGGGCAGATTTTGATCGCCTCGCCTGTGCTGGGCCGTCCTGAAGTCGTCGCCGCGGGCAATGCCAGCATGCTGGTCGGCGGGCCGCAACAAAACGTCAAACGTCTGCGGCCGCTGTTCGATGCTATTGCGGGGCGCGTCATCGAATCCGGCGCCGAGCCGGTCACCGCGGCTGCCATCAAGATCGCCAACAATTTTGTGCTCGGCTGCGCCATTGAAGCGCTCGGCGAAGGGTTTGCGTTGACCCGCAAATACGGCGTCGCGCCCGACGTGTTTTACAATGTGCTGGCCGAAGGCCTGTTCAACTGCTGGGCCTACAAAACCTACGGCAAGTTCATCGCCGACGAAAAATATCTTCCCGCGGGTCAGCGCGCCGTCACCGGATTAAAAGACGCCAACCTCGCGCTCGCCGCCGGCGAAGCGGTCGGCGTGCCGCTGCCCAGCGGCAATGTCTGGCGGGACCGCTTGATCGGCGCTGTCGCCCACGGCGAAGGCGAGCACGACTGGGCAGTGATGGCGAAGGATCAGGCGCGCGCCAGCGGGCTTACCTAGCGCGGCGCAAGTGTTGGGCCCTCTCCCGTTCCGGGAGAGGGCCCCTCAAGCATTTCAACAACAAGGATGGGTGAGGGCTCGGGCCGCAGGCCCTCACCCGACCTTGCTTGCTAAGAGTCCGGCGTTGCCCTCTCCCGGGGCGGGAGAGGGCGCACACCCCGCGCTCGCAACGACGATCATCCGAAAATCGCGCGGCGGCGCTCGAGGCTCGCGGGCGGCCAAAGCTTCTTGGAATTGTAGTAGCCGTCAAAAGCGGGAACGCCTTCAGGCAAAGTGATCCAGGGCAGCTTCGAGCGGACATAGATGTGGACGTCGGGCGTGAGCGCCGCCGGCTCGTCGAGCGTCCCGATGCGAACGAAGCGCAACTTTTCGACGCCGCCATAATTGCTCCACACCGCGATCTTGCAGGACGGGCAGCGATAGATTTTATGTTCGCGGCCGCTGTCGGTCGGCACTGCGTTCCCTCCACATTGCCGGACAGGAGTTCGAAACCCGGTCTGCCTCGATCAGCGCGTTGAGGACGAACGCGCTGCCGGTTTGCCGCTGGCAGTCGCGGCAATGACAGCAATGCACGAACATCGGCGCTGACGTGAGCCGATAGCGCACCGCGCCGCAGGCGCATCCGCCTTCGAGATTTTCGGCCATGAATTGGCTCCATCATGCGTCATTCCGGATTGCAGCGCAGCTGCAAGTCCGAGAATCGCATAATCCCGGCGTCAGCTGATTATGGATTTCGGGCTCGCGCTTCGCGCGCCCCGGAACGACCGTCAGCTAAACGCCCCTTTGAAGTCCTCGATGAACTTTTTGAACGTGATCGGCGGATGCTTGGCGATGTCCTCGATCGGTTTGGTGTTCTCTGTCGAGAAGCTGCCGTTCGCCATGAGCTTCGCGATCAGCAGCATGTGCGTGAACAGCCAGTCCGGCAGGTTGCGCGCTTTCAGCGCCTGTTCGGTCTGCTCGATCGTCACCGGCACGTAGCTGACGGTCTTGCCCAGAACTGAAGAGAACGTGTCGGCGACCTCACCGAAGCTGATCAGCTTGCCGGTAAATTCATAGGTCTTGCCGGCGTGCGGCTCCGGATCGATCAGGATGCGCGCGCCGACTGCGCCGGTGTCGCGCACGTCGATGAAGGCGATTTTCAAATCCTTCGCCGCCGCACCGACGATCTTGCCAGCATCCTTGATCGATGCCGCCTGGCCGACCAGGTTCTGCATGAACAGGCCTGGACGCAGGATGGTCCACTTGATGCCGCTGCCCTTGAGCCTTTCCTCGATCGCGGTGTGGCCGCGGCCGACCACCGAAGGCGAATCCGCCCCGGCAACGGAGCGGCCGCCGGCCACCCGCACCAGATGTTTGGCGCCGCCTTTCTGCGCTGCCTCGAGCACATTGTTCTGCTGCTCGACCATGCCCGGATTGTGCCCGGTCACCACAAACACGCTGTCGACGCCGGCCAATGCCTTTTCCAGTGCCGGCTTGTCGGTCAACTCCGCAACCGCGACTTTGGCGTCGGCGCCCAGCACTTCTCGCGCCTTGTCGGCATTGCGCACGACGCTGATTGGATTTTGGCCCAAAGCTTTGAGTTCCTTGACCACCGCCCGGCCGGTGTTTCCGGTCGCTCCGACTACAGCAATCGTCATCTTCGTGTCCCGTCCCATGAATGTTGGTTGGTTTCGGCGTAAGCCCTATCAGCTTTCGCGCAAGCTTGAAAATCCCGTTGCGCCCTCTGCCGCATGCGCTAATGGTTTGCCGATTGGCGCGCCGTGAATTTTTCAGTGTGCCCTTTGCCGCGAGAAACGTGAGGAAACGACATGAAATACAACCGCAAGCAGGCGACCGCGTCCTGGGGCACCATGGCCAAGGACTGGGAGCAGGGGATCGACTACGCTCGCCTGCACAAGGAGCGGGTCAAGCGCGCGCAGGCGGCAATCCGCCACGCCGGCCTCGGCGCCGTGCTGGCGTTCAACTTCGACAACATCCGCTACATCACCGGCACCCATATCGGCGAATGGGCGCGCGACAAGTTCATGCGTTACGCTTTATGTCCGGTGGTCGGCGAGCCGATGCTGTGGGACCCGGCTCCGCCGGCGAAGCGCATTTCCTCGCCGTGGATCGCCGACAACGTCGCCGCCCCGATCTCGACCATGCAGGGCGGGCTTCCCTTGCAATTGAACATCCAGGGCGACTTCGCCAAGCAGATCAAGAAAGTGCTGATGAAGCTTAACATCGACAAGGAGCCGATCGGCATCGACCTGATGGAACTGCCGATGCTGCGCGCGCTGGAGAAGGAAGGCATCGAGGTGGTCGACGGCCAGCAGGCGATGCTCGACGCCCGCGAAGTGAAAACGCCCGACGAAATCGAGCTTCTGAAACTCGCCTGCTCGATGGTCGACGCCACTTACGTCGACATCGCCCGCGCCATCCGTCCCGGCACCCGCGAGAACGAACTGGTCGCCATCGCCAATGACCGGCTGTTTCGCTTGGGCTCCGAGCGGGTCGAGTGCGTCAACTCGGTGTCGGGCCAGCGCGGCCGGCCGCACTCGCACACCTTCTCCGACCGCATCATCCAGCCGGGCGACATGGTGTTCCTCGACATCATGCATTCGTTTAACGGCTACCGCACCTGCTACTACCGCACCTTCATCTGCGGCGAGCCGAACAAATATCAGATCGACGCCTACGAGACCGCGTCGAAATGGATTTCCGCCTCGATCGACCTGATCCGCCCCGGCATCACGCCCGACCAGGTGGCGCAGGTGTGGCCCGACGCGCAGGAATTCGGCTACCGCGACGAAGCCGAAGCGTTCCTGCTGCAGTACGGCCACGGCGTCGGCCTGTCGCTGTGGGAGCGGCCGATCATCTCAAAGCGCTACACCGGCCAGAACACGCCGCTCAAGGAAGGCATGGTGTTCGCGCTCGAAACCTGGAAGGGCGCCGAAGACGGCTCCGGCGCCGCCCGCATCGAGGAAGAAGTCGTGGTCACCAAGGACGGCTGCCAGATCATCACCAACTTCCCCTCCGACCGGCTGATCTCGTGCGGGTTGCCGGGGTGCGAGGTGTTTTGATTGTCTTCTGCGCCCGCACGCCATTGCGACGGAGTTCGGCGTTGTTGACGGTGTCTGGTCGTCTTGACACGATCAGCTAATGCGCTTTGAGATTCTGGGCGAGATTTCACAGGTCGAGACTTTCGCCACCGGGTCTGGAATCCGCGAAATTGCCCGGCTGCGACGTATCTATGGACACGGCCGTGGCGCAAACGCAGAGGTGTAGCGCGCGTTCGACCTGATCGATAGTTCAATCTGCGACGGTGAGATACACTGGTACGAAGCCGCGGGAATCGAGCGCAAGGAATTCAAGATCAAGCACCTGCTTTAAGAAGCGGAATCATGGCGAGAAAACAGGTAAGACAGCTCGTGGTATGCGTCGATAATGACGGCTACGCCGCGTCGCTGGAGAAGCGGAAAATCTATGTCGCGCTGCGCGACGCGACGCCGAGAAGCATAACCTGCTGCGGGTCGTTGATGAGTCCGGTGAGGATTATCTATATCCTAAGGCTTTCTTTCGCTCGATTGCGTTGCCGCAGGCGGTCAGGAAAGCCGTCTTGGCCGCCGCATAACGGCGAACACGCCGATGGGTTAATCGCGGCCACGACACGTCACTGAGAGCAGGTACCCGTGTTTGCGCTCGAAACTTGGAAAGGCGCCGAAGACGGCTCCGGCGCCGCCCGCATCGAGGAAGAAGTCGTGGTCACCAAGGACGGGCTGCCAGATCATCCCAACTTCCCGTCCGACCGGCTGATCTCTTGCGGCCTGCCGGGCTGCGAGGTGTTTTGAGTCACCTCTCCCCCGCGCGCGGGGAGAGGTCGAGCGCAGCGAGGGTGAGGGGGCCTCTCCGCGATTCTGAGCGCTGCAAATCTGAACGCCCGTCTTCGCCCCCTCATCCCGACCTTCTCCCCGCACGCGGGGAGAAGGAGGAGCGAGCTACTTACTTTCTGCCGTGATCATGATCGCGGAAAAAACCACGGCGATGCTGCGAGGGGCGTAAGCTTGGATTTAAAGAAAATTAAATTGCAAGCCGTACAGTAATCGCGGGGCCATCAACCCGCTTATCTTACGTGATCCGCGCTCGCGTGCGCCTGCGAACGCTCGTGACAGGACCCGCAACATGGCCTTGCTTCGAAAACGCAATCCCTATCGTTACATACCAATCCACCCGGACAACGTGGCGAGCCGGGACTGGATTATTCTGCTGGAGGGGGGCACCGTGGTCGGCCCGCGTGCTGAACGGCTGCGGGTGGCGTTGGTGACGCAGGAGCGGAAAATCGTGAAGCGATGGCGCTCGCTGCGGCGGCGGCATTTCCTTGTCATCGAGGACTACGATCCGCGCATTCACGTGCTGTTTTTCTGTCCGCAATTATTCCAATACGACCGTCACAACCGCCTCGCGCCGCTGACGGGGGAGGAGATGGGCAAGTACGTTGCCGATGCGCTCAAGCAAAAGGCCGCGATGCGGCGCACGTGGTACGATCCAACGGAGCGCGTTCCCAGCGAGCCTGTCATTAGCATTCCCATGCTTTGCGAATTCGACACGCTGGTGGTGGAGTCGCCGCAGTTGCAGCCGTCGCTTCCGGCTCACGTTGAACTGCCCCGCATGAATGGCAAAGAGATTGAAATTCTGCCGGACAGCCGTCAGTGGATAGTCCATCAAGATCGACGCGTTGATATCGTCGATACCCTTTGACGGAATTATTGGGCACCATCAGGGACGACAATTCCCAGTCTTGGCTGTCTGTTCCGGGACTTTCCTATGGCCGGCGGACCAGTAAGCGTAGCCGGATGAGCGTGGCGACATCCGGAGTTTAATTCACGAAATCCCGCGTATTGCTGCGCTGATGGGGGCTACGCCTTTGACTTGCTCCAACCGGGCGGGAATGGAATTGCCGGCAGCGCCAAAGAATCAAGCGCGTGCCGCGCTCTCGCGGAAAAAACGCGCGGGACAAAACCTGCTGATTTACCGGCACAAATCGAAACCCTTTGACTTTGCCGCCGCGATGACAATAACCGCGCCCCATCTCGCTCGCTAAAGGGACGTGATCTCGAGACACACCTGATCGCGGAGCGAGTGCGGTTCCTGCGGGCGGGGCTTGTAACCCTGCTCCCGGGCGGTCCGGGCATCGCAAACAAGTGTACGCAGTTTGCGCAAATGCAAACTGCTATGCCCTTCCGGCATTAGGACCGGAGCGCGAGGTGCCTCGCTTAAGCGCGATCGATGGTGCGGGTAACGCCTGCATCCTCCCGCTCGCGTGAAGCGCGGCCTGGGCTGAGTCCTGGCGTTCGCTCGCCGGGGCAAGAGCCGCTGCGGAGCGCCGGAAGGCGAGCGCGCCCCGAAAAGCAGACGGGTGTCGGCTATGCGCCCTGTCTGCAATGGCGCGCTGCCGTGCCGGAAGGCATGGCAATGGCTGGCATGCGCCTTTCGGCGCTTCGCCTCCCTTTCTTATTTGCTTGTTACGTTTTCTTACGCGTCGTTGTTGGCAAAGCTCGGGTGCACATTCGCGCCGCGAGAACGATTTCGTATGCGACCTCTCCCCGCGTGCGGGGAGAGGTGGAGTGAGCGAAGCGAGCGAGGGTGAGGGGGCCTCTCCGCGATTCTGAGCGCCGCAATTCCGCGCCCAGCGGCCGCGCCCCCTCACCCCAACCCTCTCCCCGCACGCGGGGAGAGGGAGTGCGCAGCGCTTCGCGGCCGGCAAACTGGCGCGACCGCTTGGTAAATAAACAGCAAACGAAACCGCGATGCTGCGCTATCGATTCATGAAAAAGTGAAGCCTTTCGGACAAGGTCATGGCGCAGAGGCCCCGTTGAGCACATCCCCCAGACGCTTCATTCCGTTCGCGCTCACTGCATCGTCCGGGCGGGAAATCATCGACGTTTTGGTGATTTTCTCGATCTGCCTCGTGGTTTATATGGCCGTCACCGATTGGGGCGGGATGCTGCTTCTCCAGAAGCTGCTCGGCACCCAGATCGAAACGCCGTCGTTCACATATTTTTTCGGCGTAGCGCTGGTGGTGTTCACGCTCCGCCGCATCAGCGACCAGCGCGGCGAACGGGCGAAGCGCCTTGCCGCCGAGCGACAGGCGCAAACCGCGTCGATGCGCGATCCGCTGACGCAATTGCCCAACCGGCGCCAGTTCCAGAACGACGTTGGCGATGTCCTCAAAGACGCCGACCACAAAATGAGCGTGTTGCTGTTGGGCCTTGAGCAGTTCAAGAAACTCAATGAGGTGTATGGGCACCTTGGCTGCGACGAGGCGCTGCTGCAGATCGGTTCGCGCATCCGCGAGCGCGCCGGTGCCGGCGATTTCTTCGCGCGGATCGGCGATGACGAGTTTGCGCTGTGCCTGGCCGGTGGCGATCCCGAACACGCGCGCCGGATTGCCTGCACGCTGGTCGAAATCGTCAGGGCGCCGGTGCAGATCGGCATCGAGCAGCACAGTATCGGCGCAAGCGTCGGGATTGCTCAAGCCGGCCGCGGCCACGCGACCGTCGACGAATTGCTCCGCTGCGCCCACGTCGCGCTGTCGCGCGCCCGCGCGTTGCACACCGAGTTTTGTTTCTTCGATCCGAAAATGGACGCGCACATCCGCGAGCGGTCGCTGCTGGAAAAGGATTTGCGCGCGGCGATCGGCGGCGACGGGCTGCGGCCGTACTACCAGCCGATCGTCGACCTGAAAACGCGGCGCATCGTCAGTTTTGAGAGTCTGGCCCGCTGGCACAATCCGGTCAGCGGCCTGATCCTGCCCGATACTTTTATTCCGCTGGCCGAAGAGCTCGGTCTCCTTGACGTCGTGTCGGGACAGCTGTTCGGCGACGCCTGCCGCGACGCCGTGCACTGGCCCGAGGACATCTCGCTGACCTTCAATTTCTCGCCGTCGCAGCTCAGCGACCGCTCCTTCGCCGATGCCATCCTCACCGTCATGCACGACACCGGCTTTCCGCCGCATCGCCTGGAAGCGGAAATTACCGAAAGCGCGCTGGTCGAGGATCTGGAAGCGACGCGGCACGCCATCCAGACGCTGCGCAATGCCGGCGTCCGCATCGTGATCGACGATTTTGGCACCGGCTATTCGAGCCTCTATCACCTCTACGAACTGCGGTTCGACAAGCTGAAGATCGACCGCCGCTTTATTCAGGAACTGGTCATCACCGGCGAAAGCGCGGTGTTTATCCGCGCCATGGTCGGGCTGTGCCGCGGTTTGAATTTGTCGGTCACCGCCGAAGGGGTCGAGACCGAGGCCCAGGCCAAGGCGGTGCTCGATCACGGCGTCGATCAGGCTCAGGGCTTTCTGTTCGGCAAAGCAGTCCCGGCAGCGCAAGTGCCACAGCTATTCGCCGCGCCGGCGCAGCTGGTGGCATGATCGGTCCGTGTGGTCCGCGCCCGCTTCGCGGGGCGGGATGAAAGTGGCGGCGCGAATTTCCTATATATGGGAAGGTCGGATCGGCCCCGCCGCGAGAACAGCAAACGTGTCCCACACGCCCGTCACCATCCTCACCGGTTTTCTCGGCAGCGGCAAGACCACGCTGCTCAATCGGGCCATGCGCGATCCATCGATGACGAACACCGCGGTGGTGATCAACGAGTTCGGCGAGGTCGGCCTCGATCACATGCTGGCGGCGCAGAGCGATGACACCATCATGGTGCTGGAGAACGGCTGTCTGTGCTGTACCGTGTTCGGCGATCTCGTCACCACGCTGAACAATCTCTATCACCAGCGCGAGGACGGCGCGATTCCGCGGTTCGACCACGTGGTGATCGAAACGTCGGGTCTCGCCGATCCGTCGCCGCTGATACAGGCTTTTTTGTCCGATCCGACGCTCGCCGGGCTTTATCGCATCGGCGCGGTGGTCGCGACCGTCGATGCGGTCAACGGCCCGCACACGCTCGATGAGCATATCGAGTCGGTGCGGCAGGTCGCGCTCGCCGACCAGATTCTGATCACAAAGCTCGATCTGGTGGAGCCGGACAAGGCGAAGGACGCCGAGGCATCGCTGACCGCACGGCTGCATCGCCTCAACCCGGCGGCGAAGATTTCAAGGATCGACGATCCGTCGTTTAGCCTGAGCGTATTACGCGGCGACGGCTTCAATCCCGCCGATGCAAACGCCGACGCGCGCGCCTGGCTTAATGCCGCCGCCTACCAACAGCATGACGGACACGATCATCATCACGGGCACGACGGCGACAACGACCACGATCATCACCACCTGCACGACCGCGATATCGCATCGTTCTGCTTTACCCGCGACAAGCCGATTCCGCGCGAGGCGCTGCGATTATTGCTGGACGCTTTGCAGCAAAATCTCGGGCCCAATCTTCTGCGGGTGAAAGGCATCGTCAATGTTGCCGAAGAGCCCGACCGTCCGGCGGTGATCCAGGGCGCGCAGCAGCTCCTGCACAACCTGTCGTGGCTCGAACGCTGGCCGGACGCCGACCGCCGCAGCAAGATCGTGTTTATAACGCAGGGCTTCGACCGCGCCGAAGTCGAGGATATGATCGCGCTGCTCGACCGGGTGGCGACGCGTACCGCCGCCGCCCGCGCGCGGGCGAAGGCGCAGACGAGCCAATGAGCGGGCGGTAAGCGCCTGCGTCATTGCGAGGAGCGAAGTGACGAAGCAATCCAGCGGGGCAATGCACTGTCGCTTCGTTGTCCGACTAAACGAAACCGCAGCACTGGATTGCTTCGCTTCGCTCGCAATGACGAGACGCAAAACGGGGGGACGATGATCAAGGCATTCCCAAAGGACCGCCTGGAAAAGCGCAAAATGCTGCTCGACGGCGTCGAGCGTATCGCCGAGACGTTGCGCGCTTCCGGCCCCAAGAGCGAAGAGCTCGGCACGCTCGCGCCGGAAGCTGTCGCCGCGCTAGGCGAGGCCGGCATGTTCCGGTTGAAGCTCGCCGCGGAAATGGGCGGCGCTGAAGCCGATCCGGTGACGGAAATGCTGGTGCTGGAGGGCCTCGCTTACAACGATCTGACCAGCGGCTGGTGCACCATGGTCGGCGCCACCGGCGTCGCTTCGCTCGGAACGTTTCTGACGCAGGCTGGGCTTGATAAGGTCTTTGCCAACGGTCACATCCCGACGGCGTCGATTTCGTTCTTTCCCGCCGGCCGCGCCGTCCGCGACGGCAAGAATTTTCGATTGAGCGGCCGCTGGCGCTTCAACAGCGGCATCCAACACAGCGAATGGGTCGTCGGCGGCACGATCGTCGAAGGCAGCGAAGCCGAAAACGGCGGCCGTCCGATTGTGATGTTCTCGGCGTTTCCGAAGAGCCAAGCGACGCTCTACGACAATTGGCGCGGCGTCGTTGGCTTACGTGGCACCGGCTCGTGCGACTGCTCGGTCGAAAACCTCGTGCTGCCGGAAGATCAGACTTTCGTGTGGGACCTGCTGCAACCGAAGCCGCGGCGTGGCGGCGCTTCGTACCTGTTTCCGCCGTTTGCTTATGTCGCGAAGGAGCATGGCAGCGTCGCGATCGGCGGCGCCCGCCGGGCACTCGACGAACTGATCAAGCTCGCCACCACCACGCGCGGAGCCTTTCGGTCATCAAAGCTCGACGAGCGCCAGGTGGTGCATCGCTTCATCGGCGAGGCCGATCTGAAATTGCGGGCGGCGCGCGCGCTTTTGCACCAGCGCTACGAACAATTGTACGAGATCGCGAGCGCCGGAACGATCCCGGACGGCGCCGCCATCGCCGACGTGCGCGCGGCGGCGGTGTACGCGACCGACATCGCAATCGAGACGGTGACGGCGGCGTTTCATTTCGGCGGCAATACCGGGCTCCATCATCCTCACGTTCTCGGTCGCCTCGTGCGCGATCTCAACACCGCCGGCCTGCATCAGGTGATGAGCGATACGGCTTATGAAAATCACGGCAAATTCCGGCTCGGCCTCGCGGCCGATCCGCTCGCTTAAAGAGCACGCGTCGTGGCGGAGATGGGTTACGATTACATTATTGTCGGCTCGGGATCGGCCGGCTCGGTTTTGGCCAACCGGCTGTCGGCAAAGCCTGAAGTTAAGGTGTTGCTGCTGGAAGCAGGCGGCTCCGATAAATCGCTGTTCGTGCGCATGCCGGCCGGCATCGCGAGGCTTGGTACGCCGCGGTTTGGCTGGATGTACGAGACCGCGCCGCAAAAGGCTATGAACGGCCGGCGGATGTACCAGCCGCGCGGTCGGATTTTGGGCGGATCGAGTTCGGTCAACGCCATGGTCTATATGCGCGGTCAGGCGGCCGATTACGATCATTGGCGTCAGCTCGGCAATACCGGCTGGAGCTATGCCGATGTGCTGCCATTCTTCAAGAAAGCCGAGCGCAATGAGCGCCTGCACGACGAATTCCATGGCGGCGACGGACCGCTTAACGTCGCCGAACGGCCGTACACCAATCCGCTGAGCCATGTCTTTGTTGAAGCGGCGCAGCAGGCCGGGATTCCGCTCAATCCCGATTTCAATGGCGCCGTACAGTTAGGATGCGGCCTGTTTCAGGTGACGCAGAAGAACGGAGAGCGCTGCAGCGCGGCCGCGGCTTATCTTCGCCCGGCGGCTGGACGCAAGAATTTGACCATTCTCACGAAGGCGCAGGCGACGCGTATCGCGATCACCAACAGCCGCGCTGTCGGGATCGAATACGTCCACGGCGGCAAGCTGAAGACGGCACGCGCCACACAAGAGGTGGTACTCGCCGGCGGCTCGATCAACTCGCCACAGCTTTTGCTTCTCACCGGTATCGGTCCGGCACAGGAGCTCGGGGCGGTCGGCGTGCCGGTTAAGTTCGACCTTCCCGGTGTCGGCAAGAATTTACAGGATCATCTCAACGTCAACATCCTGCAGCGCGCGACGCCCGGCATTACGCTCGACAGCAAAGGCCGCGGCCTTGGCCCGATCATGCCGACGCTGGAATTCCTGTTCCGGCGTACCGGGCCGGGCACCAGCAATGTCGCCGAAGCGGGCGCTTTCATTATCAGCGCGCTTGGCGCCGCGACCCCCGACATTCAGTACCACTTCATCCCGGCGCAGGTCTTCGACCACGCCCGTACCCAGCTCGATGGTGACGGTATTACCCTGCACGGGTGCTGCTTGCGGCCGCAAAGCCGCGGCGAAATCCGGTTGGCTTCAGGCGATCCGCTGCGGCCCGCGGTGATCGATCCAAATTATCTTGCCTCGGACTACGATCTGAAAATCCTGATCGACGGCATCCGGCGCGGGCGCGAGATTTTGGCGGCGCCGGCGTTCAAGTCTTTCCTTCGCGAAGAGCGTTTTCCGGGCGCGGCGCAACAATCGGATGCCGAACTCACGGAATTCATCCGTGCCAGTGCGGAGACCGAATACCATCCGGTCGGCACGTGCAAAATGGGCAGCGATCCGATGGCTGTAGTCGACGAAAAGCTGCGCGTGCGCGGCTTCGAAGGCCTGCGCGTCATCGACGCTTCGATCATGCCGACCGTCGTCTCCGGCAACACCAACGCGCCAGTGATCATGATCGCTGAAAAGGGTGCGGAAATGATGCTCGCAGCCGCGGCGTAGAGGAGGGGACCACGATGCTGCTGGTCGATCAGGCGGCCGTGCTGGCGCTATCTGTCGCCGATCGAGCCTACGTGCTGCAATCCGGCACCATCACCCATTCAGGGGTTGCGCACGAGGTCGCTCAAGACCCGGCGCTGGTGCATGCCTATTTAGGCAATCGCGGTACCGCGGCGTGATTGCTAGAGTGAATTCGTAACGCGAGGGACCATGGATCTCATTCTTAGAAACGCGCGCCGCATTGGCGCCGAGCATGCGCTGACTGACATCGGCATCGCCGATGGACGGATCGCCGCCATCGAACCTGGCCTCGCCGCCGATGGCGAGACCATCGATCTCGGCGGCAGGCTTGTGTCGCCCGGTTTCGTCGAGACGCATATTCATCTCGACAAATCCTGCATCCTTGATCGCGTTAAATCCGACAAAGGCGACCTGGAAGAAGCCATTGCCGAAGCCGCCAAGGCCAAGGCCAATTTCACGCCGGAGGATGTCCACGCCCGCGCCGTGCGCACGCTGGAGAAGGCCATCCTGCAAGGCACCACGCACATGCGCACCCATGTCGAGGTCGATCCGGGCGTCGGCTTGCGTGGACTTGAAGGCGTGCTGCCGCTCATCAAGGAATATGCCTGGGCGATCGACTTGCAGCTATGCGTGTTCCCGCAGGAAGGCCTGCTCAACAATCCCGGAACCGACGAGCTTCTGGTGGAAGGGCTTGAGCGTGGCTGCCGCGTGATCGGCGGCGCGCCCTACGTCGACTCTGATCCGCCGGGCCAGATCGACCGTATCTTCGAACTGGCGCGCGACTACGACGTCGATATCGACATGCACCTCGATTTCGGCCCGACCGCGGACGGGATGACGCTCGACCATGTCTGCAAGCGGACCGAAGAGTTTCAATATGGCGGCCGTGTTGCCATCGGCCATGTTACCAAGGCAACGAGCCTGCCGGCGCCGGCGTTCGAGGCCATGGCGAAGCGGCTCGCCGACGCCGGTGTGGCGCTGACTGTGCTGCCTTCGACCGATCTTTATCTGATGGGGCGCCACCACAAGCACGATTACAATGTCACTCGCGGCGTAGTGCCGGCGCACAAGCTGCTGCACCATGGCGTCAATTGCTCGCTGTCGAGCAACAACATCCTCAACCCCTTCACGCCGTTCGGCGACTGTTCGCAGATGCGCATGGCGAACCTCTATGCCAACATCTGTCAGGTCGGGAAGCAAGCCGACATGCGCGAGTGCTTCAACATGGTGACGCAGCGGCCAGCCAAGATGATGCGGCTTGCCAATTACGGACTCGATGTCGGCAAGTCCGCCGATCTCGTGGTGCTCGATTCAGTGAGCCCGGAGTTGGCGGTCGCCGAACTGACCCCGGTGCTCTACGCCTTCAAACGAGGCCGCAAGACCTTGTCGCGGCAGCCGGCGACGCTGCATCGGCCGCAATGATTGTGCACGATCCGTTCGGCGCGTTCTGCCGTCACACTCACGTCGCACTGGACGGAGCGCCCGCTGGCCCGCTGCACGGCCTGAGCTTCGCCGTCAAAGATGTATTCGACATCGCCGGCCATCGGACCGGCAACGGCAACCCGGTCTGGCTCGAAACCCACGCGCCGGCGTCGCGAACCGCATCGTCGGTCGAGCGGCTGCTTACTGCCGGCGCACGGATGATCGGCAAGACCCACACTGATGAGCTGGCTTACAGCCTCAATGGCGAGAATGCGCATTACGGTACGCCGATCAATCCCAAGGCACCGGGGCGAATACCCGGTGGCTCGTCGAGCGGATCGGCCGCCGCGGTTTCCGGCGGCCTCGTCGATTTCGCGCTCGGCACCGATTGCGGCGGGTCGGTCCGGTTGCCGGCGAGTTATTGCGGCATTTACGGGATACGCACGACGCACGGTCTTGTTCCGGCCGACGGCATCGTCGACCTCGCCGCGAGCTTCGACACCGTTGGCTGGTTTGCGCGCGATCCGCAGACCATGCGGCGCTTCGGCGAAGTTTTATTACCGGCGTCGGATTTCAAGCCGAGGCGGTTGTTGATCGCGCAAGACGCGTTCGCTTTTGCCGGAGCGGAAGTTGCTGAAGCGCTGGCTTCCCCGATCTCTCGGCTCAAGGAAGCGTTCGCGCGTCATTGTGAGGTCTGCGTCTATACTGGCGATCCGGCCGCTTGGCTTGAAATATTCCGCATCCTGCAGGGCGACGAAATCCGCAAGCGCCATAGCGCCTGGATCGAGACGCACAATCCGCACTTCGGTCCCGGCATCGCCGAGCGGTTTCGCTGGACCCGCACCATCGATCCTTCTGAAGTTGAGAAAATGCGGTCGCTGCGCGAGGACGTGGCCCGACGCATGGACGCGCTTCTCGGTGACGACGCGCTGCTCTGCCTGCCAACGGCGCCAGGCATTGCGCCGAAGCTTGCGACGCCTGTCGCCGAGCTCGAAGTTTTTCGAGCGCGGGCGCTTGCGTTGCTGTGCGTCGCAGGCCTCGCGCGCTTGCCGCAAATCTCTTTGCCGCTCGGTGCGATGGAGGGTTGCCCTCTCGGAGTCTCGCTCATTGCGCCGCGCGGCGCGGATCGCGGCCTGATGGATTGGGTCGCGAAAGAACTAAAAGTCGACGCGGAAGTCGTAGGGAGCTGACGGTTCGTATTCGCCGGCATAGGCGCGCCGCAACAATTCCTTTTGCTTTACGCCGGCAGAGCGTGCCGCGACCATCTTGGCCGGAACGACAAACTTGCCGATCGGATCGGCTTTGAATTGCGGCGACGTGTGCATCCATTTTTTTGATTTCTTCCAATCGCCGAAAACATCGGCCTGTAACTCGACGCTGTTGCCGTCGGGATCGACGTAATAGAACGACAACGTCATGCCATGATGGACCGCGACATGCGGCTCGTAGCCGTACTGGTCACGCAGTCGCTGCCAGGAATCGAGGAGATCGTCGACCGAGGCGTATTCGAACGCGAGATGATGCAGGCCGGCGAAGGTGCGAAACTGCGGGTTGTCGCGAAATTGCGGACCGCCGGCGAGCGAAATCCGATGATTGGCGCCGTCGTTGCTCAGGAACGCAATTCCGGGCGCTTGAAACACCGGCTCGATGCCGACCACCGCCGCGTACCAGTCGATCATCTCCTGCATTCGCGCGGTCTTTAAAAGCGCGTGATGGAACACCGGGATCTTGATGGCTCTCGCGCTTTTGGCGGCTGTCGTGCGTGTGGTCGCCTTTGCACTCTTGGTTGCTTTTGCGCGTTTCACAGTCTTTTTCTTTTTCACCAATTCCTCCTCACAGGCTTCTGGCAATGAGCAGTTTCATGATCTCATTGGTTCCGGCATAGATGCGCAGCACCCGCGCATCGCGATAAAGCCGCGAAATCGGATATTCGTCCATGTAGCCGTAGCCGCCGAACATTTGCAGGCAGCGATCCACGATTTTGCCGAGGAGATCGGTGAGCCAGTATTTCGCCATTGAAGCGGTGACGGTGTCGAGCTCGCCCTTGACGTGGCGTTCGATGCAGTGATCGAGGAAGACCTTGGCAACAGTCGCTTCGCTCTTGCATTCCGCCAATACAAACTGGGTGTTCTGGAAGTCGATGATCTTTTTGCCGAACGCCTGGCGCTGCTTGACGTAGTCGATGGTCAGACCAAGCGCGCGCTCGATCATGGACACGGCGTGAACCGAAACGATCAACCGCTCCTGCGGCAAGTCCTTCATCAGCTGATAAAAACCCTGGCCTTCCTCGGTGCCGAGCAGACTTTCCGCCGGCAGCGATACCTCCTCGAAAAACAACTCCGAGGTATCAGCGGAGTCCATGCCGAGCTTCTTCAGCTTGCGGCCGCGGCGGAAACCCTGCGCATCATCGGTTTCGACCACCATCAGCGAGATGCCTTTGGAGCCCTCCTTAGGATCGGTCTTGGCGACAACGATAATCAGGTTGGCGTGCTGGCCGTTGGTGATGAAGGTTTTTGAGCCGTTGAGCACATAGCCGTTGCCGGAGCGCTTTGCGGTGGTGCGCACGCCCTGCAGGTCGGACCCGGTGCCGGGCTCGCTCATGGCGATGGCGCCGACCATCTCGCCGGTCGCCAGTTTCGGCAGCCAGCGCCGCTTCTGTTCCTCGGTGCCATAGCGAAGGATGTACGGAGCGACGATGCCGGAATGCAGCGATGCGCCGAACGTATCGAAGCCGGCCAGCGAATATTCGCGGTCGATCACTGCCTCATGCGCGAAGCTGCCGCCGGCGCCGCCATATTCCTCCGGCATTGACGCGCACAGGAGACCCGCCGCGCCGGCCTTGGTCCAGACTTCGCGCGGATAAGCGTGATCCTCGTGCCATTTCTCGAGATGCGGACCGAACTCGGCGGCAAGAAAGCGCCGCGCCTGTTCTTCCAGCAGGACGACATCCTCGGTCATCCAGGCCGGACGCGGCAGATTGAGAGCCTCATTCATCGTTGTTCACCCGGCACATCGATGAGAAATCGCAATAGCGCTTTTCAAATAGACCATTTGCCCCGTGTGGGATCAAGGCAAGCGAATGTGCGTTGCACAATGAGCAGAAGCCGTATCTAGCCGGAAATTGAACCACGCGCCTGCTTAGTTACCCGCGGCGGCAAGCCCGGCTTACCGTCGCTGTTTTCCGCATGAGGAGGAGCGGCGGTTTTACCGCGGCGGCGCCAGCCTTCGCGCGTCAGCCAATCGACCAGCGCTGGAGAGAAGCGCATCAATCGCCAATAGAAATGCGCGGCAGGCGTGACCAGAACCAACCCCTTATTCTTTTGAATGGCGCGAACGGCTTTGACCGCGGTCTGTTCGGGAGTGGCGCAAATCCATGCCGGCACCGTCACCTTTCGATCGGCTGTATCGGTCTCGCAATCGTCGAGGAGGGACGATTGCACGAAGCCCGGACAAAGTGCGGTCACGCCGAATGTTTCGCTGGAATATTCCGCGCGCAGCGCACTGCTGAATCCGACCAGCCCGAATTTGCTCGTCTGGTACGCGGTCGTCTTGCGCCAGGTGACCAATCCGAAAATGCTGCAGACATTGAGTATATGAGCGTCATCGGCCGCGAGTAGCGTCGGCAGCAATTCGTGGACCAGCTGGATCGGCGCCATCAAATTGACGGCCATTATCCGCTTCCATTGCTCGCCGGTCATCAGATGCGTTTGGCCGTAATAAGTGGTACCGGCGTTGTTGACGAGGATGTTGAGCCGCTTCCAGGTGTTGCGCAGTTGCGTGACGGTACTGCTGATCTGGGCGGGGTCGGCTAGATCCGTGATGGCGGTCGTCACCTTAACGCCGTGGTCTTGCGCCTCCCGCGCAACAGTCGCGAGCGCGTTTGCTTTGACGTCGACAAGAAATAAATCCGCGCCCTCTTTGGCGAGTTCCAGCGCGATTGCGCGGCCGATCCCCGACGCCGCGCCGGTTACCATCGCCTTCTTGCCGCGAATGACGCGCATTGGACGAACACCGCTGTCGAATGCTCTTTGCGATCGAAAGAGCAGTAGCATCTAACCACTACGAACAAAGCTACGTGCGCATAGGACCATTTGCCAATTGGCAGATCAAGGAAAGTATCGGCCGCTCATTGCAGCGATTCCCGCGACAACGAGGTCGGCAGAGTTCCGTGCACTTGCCTATTGACGCCTAATTTGCTGACGGCCTTCCCGCGTGTTGCAACCGTGTCTGCAGAAAGGCCTTTTGCGCGCCGAGGATTTCGAACATCGCCTTCTTGTTTTTGGCGGACAGGACGGAAAAGAACTCGGCGATCCAGATTTCATTCGCTTTTGCCGCCGCGCGAAACGCTTTTCTGCCTTTGGGTGTGAGGCGCACCAGAAGCGCGCGGCGGCTGTGCGGGTCGGCCGAACGCTCAACCAAACCTTCGGCTTCCAGTTCGTCGGTCAGGCCGGTGATATTACCAGTCGTGACCATGAGCCGATTTGAGATCTCGCCCATGCGCAGGCCGGCGCTATTCGAGTCGAGTTGTGCCAGCAGGTCGAACCGGGACAGGCTCATGTTGAAAGCAGCGCGCAAGCGCCGGCGGGCTTCGTTGGTCACCAGCTTGTGGATGGCCATCATCCGCAGCCAGAGTCGTAAATCTTCGTGGCCGCTCGTGGCACCCCAGGTCTCGATGTCGTCGATCAGCCTGATGGCGCTGTTGTCACGCGCTCGCGCCATTGTCAGTTCCACACTTCCCGGGCGATATCGACGACCAGCTGTAATTTCGCCTTTTCGTCAGCAGGCGTCAGCGGACTGCCGGTCAAATTCGTCGCAAATCCGCATTGCGGGCTTACTCCAAGCTGATCGAGTGGCGCGGACTTCGCGGCTTCATCGATCCTTTTCAAAATCCCATTTCTGTCTTCCAGCGCGGCGGTCTTGCTGCTGATCAAACCGAGGACGGCCCATTTGCCGCGGGGGAGTAGGCGCAGCGGCGAAAAGTCTCCGGCGCGCGGTGAATCGTACTCCAGGAAAAAGGCATCGATGCCCGGAATGTTGAAAAGGCGCTCAGCCACCCGTTCATAGCCGCCCGTTGCGAGCCAGCGGCCACGATAATTTCCACGGCACAGATGCATGCCGATGACCATGTCCCGCGGCTTGCCGCTGACGGCGGAGGCAATCGCGTCGATATAGACCTCGATGAGGCGATCAGGGTCCTCTCCCAGCCTGCGAATTTGGTCGTTGACGTGCGGGTCCTCCATCATCGCCAGCGGCACTTCGTCGAGCTGAACAAAGGTGCAGCCAAGCGCGTGCAAATCCGCAAGCTCCTCGCGATAAACCGCCGCGAGGTCGGCAAAGTATTCAGCAATATCGGGATAAGCGGTCTGATCGATGCGCTCGCGGCCGCCCAGGAAATTTACATATGACGGCGCCGGCATCGTCACCTTGACGGTTCGATCCGTCACGCTCTTGACGAATCTAAACTCGTTTGTCGTGATGCCCTTGCTGCGCTTGAGCTTTCCGGCAGCATAGGGCCCGTACGCCTGCACGCTGTCGCCCGCGTCGTTCGAGAACGTGAACGGCGTGATTTTCACCGTCATCCCGGCGACACTTTTCACGAAATGGCTGAAGAACGCGCCGCGGCGAAACTCGCCGTCAGTCACGGCTTGCAGGCCGATATCTTCCTGGAATTTGACGACTTCGCGGATCGCCCGATCCTCGATTTCGCGCAGCGCGGTCTCGCCGATTTCGCCATTCCGAAGCTTGTGGCGCGCGTCGATGAGCTCCTGCGGCCGCAACAGGCTGCCGACGTGGTCGGCGCGAAAAGGCGGCTTGCCGTTCATGGATCCTCGCGCAGTTGCGACTGTTTGACTTGCCAATACCTTAGATATAAACATTTGACTTGTAAATGATTGCGAAGCTGCGGAACACCTGTCGTGCTGGATGAAAGCGTCTATCCGGATGACTTTGCGCGCCGTGGCCTTCCGCCGGCCGAACTGTGGCCGGTGATCGACCACGAGGCTCTCGCGCGGCTCAACTATCCGAAGCGAGTGAATGCTGCGGTCGAGTTGCTCGATCGCGCCGTGGCTGAAGGACTCGGACCGCGTTTATGCGTGCGTTCACCGCAGGCGGCGTGGACTTACGCCGAGCTTCTCGAAAAGGCCAACCGCATTGCCGATGTCCTGGTCAACGATATGGGACTGGTTCCCGGCAACCGTGTGCTGTTGCGTTCGGCGAACAACCCGATGCTCGCTGCGTGCTGGTTTGGTGTTCTCAAGGCGGGCGGCATAGCGGTCACGACCATGCCGCTTCTGCGCTCGCGCGAGCTCGCCCAAATTTGCAACAAGACTGAAGCGCAGCTCGTGCTTTGTGACGCGCGGTTGGCCGCCGAACTCGAAGCGACCTTGCCGCTGTGTCCGTCGCTCAAACAGGTCCGGTACTTCAATTCGGACTCCGCCAGCGGTCTGGAGCGGTTAATGCAAGATCGGAGCGACGGCTTCCCGAACGTCGTGCCGTCTCACGACGACGTTGCCCTAATCGCCTTCACATCCGGCACGACCGGACCGCCGAAAGCCACCCTGCATTTTCACCGCGACGTGCTCGCCATGTGCGACACCTATCCGGCCGAAACGTTGCGATCGGGACCGGATGATATTTTCAGCGGAAGCGCGCCGCTCGGTTTCACCTACGGCTTGGGTTCGCTGCTGCTGTTTCCAATGCGCCGCGGCAGTTCTACGGTTCTGCTTGAGCACGTTAACCCGGAACTCATGTTGCAAGCCGTGCAGGATTTCGGCGTGACGACCTTACTGCTCGGGCCGACGATGTATCGCAGCATGTCCCCCCATACCGCACGGTTCGATCTTTCCACGCTGCACACCTGCTGCTCCGCCGGCGAGCATTTGCCGGTCGCAGTTTTCGATGAGTGGCTGCGGCGGACCGGCATTCGCGTCCTCGATTTCATGGGTTCGACAGAGATGCTGCACGCCTTCATCGGTGTACCGCGCCGCGACATTCGTCCGGGCTCAACCGGAATCGCCTTGCCCGGCTATCAGGTCATGGTCGTGGACGAGGCGATGAATCCCCTGCCGCCTGGCGTGGTCGGGCGGCTTGCCGTACGCGGTCCGATTGGCTGCCGCTACCTCAACGATCCGGATCGACAGAAGGGCTACGTCGTAAACGGATGGAATTTAACCGGCGACGCCTTTCACGCCGATGCGGACGGGTTCTTTTGGTACCACTCGCGCACCGATGATATGATCGTCAGCGCTGGCTACAACATTTCCGGGCAGGAAATCGAGGAAGTCTTGCTTGAGCATGTCAGCGTCAGCGAGTGCGCCGTTGTCGGCGTCGCCGATACCGCTCGTGGGCAAATCGTCAAGGCATTCATCGTGCTGCGCGATGCCGCGGAGGCCGGCGACGATCGGTCTCGCGCGCTCCAGGAATTCGTAAAGCAGTCGATCGCACCCTACAAATATCCGCGCGCTGTCGAATTTGTCGACGCATTGCCGAAGACGCAAACCGGAAAGATCAATCGTGCGGCGCTTCGGGAGCGTGGCTGACGATCACGTCGGGCGGATATCGCCGATCTAATGACGCTTCGGACGAAGACCTTGAGCGACCGCTCGTCAGCTTTCGTCGGCGAGCCGCTTGAAGTCGGCGAGAACGGCGGTGATCAGCTTTTGTCGCCGCGGGTCTTGTGCGGCGAGCGTCGCGCCGAAGAGATTGAGAAGATAGCGGGCCTTTTCCGCAGCTTCATACCAATTCGCTGCCGGTGCCGCCAGTAAATGAGCTTCCAGCTCGTCCTGTCGCAGGCGCAATGTCTTCTCATTGGTCTCGACATCGGCCAACAGCCGGCGAAGCTCAGTCGCCTTCTGTGCAATCATCCCGCGATGCTGATCGAGATCGATCGTCTTATCGGTCACGATCGTGTTCCGCGGCGGGCCAGAGGATATTCGGCGCTCTCGTACAATCGGCGGATATCGTTACTGCCGTATCTCTGCTCATCGACTTCGAGAAATGCGCCGACAAGACATTCCGGAGGCAGGTCCTCCATAGCGAAGCGGATGGCCTCTGCAGCTTGTTCAAACCGCTTGTAGCCAAACGGTTCACGCCGAGGCAGCCGCCTTCGCGTCGGAAATAGTTCAGCTGCAGCGTCGTAATCGAAATCAGCCATCGGCCGAGCCTCACGAACAAAGATCAAACATCGTCTGGATGCAGATCGACAAACGACTACGGTAATATAGTGTCAAAAACTCGCGCTTGCCAGTCCGGCCGCGCGACAATCTTCGCAGTGAAAGACGCAAGCTGACCGGCTCACGTTTTGACCCGTCCCGAATTTGTTTGCCTCGTGCGAGCCCCTGGAAGTAGTGCGCCGCAGGCGGCTCCCGCCAGCGCCAGCAACGCACAACCGAGCATGGTGAATTGGATGCTCTCCGCCAGCGATCCCTTGATAATGATCTCAGCGGTTTGCCGGTCGCCTCTGTGAACGGTCGACAATGCCGGCGCGACTACGAATTGCCCTTTTGCGAGTTGTACCGCATGCGTCACTTCAGCGGACACGTTCCTCTTCTGAAGGTTCTGGTCGAGTGCGTGATCGTAAATGCCGAGCGCCACCGCGCCGAGAATGGCGATCGCGAGAAGGTTTGCTACCGACGAAACGGCATTGTTTATTCCAGACGCTATCCCGGTCTGATGGGTCGGGACGGCGTCGATCACCGTGGTCGTCAACGGCGCGACGGTTACGACCATGCCAAGCGCAAATATCGCGGTTGGCGCCACAACGACCAAATATGATCCGGCGTCAATGGAAAATGCCAACAGCCCGATGCCAAGGGCGGCAATCGCGGGACCGACAGTCAGAAGCCATTTGGCGCTGAAGCGGTTGAGCAACCCACCCGACCATCGCGACAGCGCTCCCATGATCAACGTGAAGGGTAGAAAAGCCGCGCCGGTCAAGGTGGCCGAAAACCCCTGCACTTGAATGAGCGCAAAGGGAAAAAGGAAGAATGTGCCCGCGAGCCCGGCATAGAGGAAGAGCGTCAATAGATTGACGGCGCTGAAGGTGCGCGACCGAAACAGTCGTAGCGGCAACATCGGAAATTTGATGTGCCCCTCCACCCAAACAAATGCGGCCAGCAACAACACGCCGCCGAGCAGCGCGAGGATGACCAGCACATTGCTCCAGCCAAAAACCGGCGCGAACATCAGGCCAAGAGCAAGGCTTCCCAGCGAAACAAAGGCGAGCAACGACCCGCGCCAATCCAGACCGCCCTTGGCTTCGTCATCGCGGCTCTCCGGCAATTTGTAGAGCGCGATCCAGATTGACGGCAGCGCGAGCAACGGAGCAATGAAGAAAATCCAGCGCCAGGTGAAATGGTCGACGATCCATCCACCCAGCAGCGGTCCAACCGCCGTCGCAAGGGCTGAGAAACCCGCCCAGGTTCCGATCGCTTTGCCGCGTTCGGATTCGTCGAAGGTTGCGCCGATGAGCGCCAACGAGCACGGGATCAACATCGCTGCACCCGTTCCCTGGATCGCCCGCGCCAAGATCAGTTGGGTGATGTTCGGTGAGAGGCCGCACCAAAGTGACGCCGTGGTGAAGATCGCGATGCCGACGAGAAAGATCCGGCGGCGCCCAAAAAGGTCGCCTGCGGCACCGCCGGTTAATAGAAATGCGGAAAGGCAAAGCGTGTAAGCATTGACGAGCCACTGAATGACCACAACGGAAGTCGCGAGGTCAGTCTCGATCGCCGGCAAGGCGACATTCACGATGGACCCGTCGATATTGGCGATGCCCGATCCGAGGATCGTCGCCAGCAACACCCACGGTTTGGCACTCGGCGCGCATGCCGGCGACGAATGAATTGATCGGATCGTTGCTTCGTCGCATGGTCTTGGTGCGGGATTAGTCATGCTGCCCAGCCACTCGAAGCGAAATCTGTACCCCGGTCACGGGCTTCAGGTTGCTCGCCCACCAAAACATCTCGGGTTCCGGCACACACGTACGGGGCGCACGCAGGAAAGCTTTTGCCTCAGAAATCCCGAGCCCTACGGGAGCCTCGGATCTTTCCGATACGCGCTAGAGGGATTGAAAATTGGCGCGCCCGAAGAGATTCGAACTCCTGACCCCCAAATTCGTAGTCTGGTGCTCTATCCAGCTGAGCTACGGGCGCGGCGCGCCGCACGGAAAAATTGCCGTTTGCGGCGCGGGCCATAGCTATCGGCTCCGTCGCCTATTGGCAAGCGCCAGCGAACGGCACAAGTTAACCCAAAGTAGCTCTGCCGCCGTGATATAAGGCGGGGCTTGGATGATGAACAAGGCGGAAAAAGGCCGTGTGGCGACCCCCGCAGCGAATCCGATACGAAGCCTCAGCCGGACGCGTGCCGTCTGCAGCGGAGGCGGCCGCCTCGCGCGTGTTCTCTCATGTCGACATCGGCCCAGTTACTCTGGCCCAGCGAACCTGGGTTCCCGCCATGGTGCCGTGGCGGGCGACCGAAGACGGTTACGTCACCGAGGAAGTCATCGAGTGGTATGAGCGCTTCGCCCGCGGCATGCCCGGAGCGATTGTCGTCGAGGCGACCGGCATCCGCGATGTGCCGAGCGGGCCGCTCTTGCGTATCGGCCACGACCGTTTCCTGCCGGGCTTGCGGCGGCTCGTTGAGACGGTGCGGCGCGCTAGCGGCGGCCGTACGCGGCTGCTTATTCAACTGATCGATTTCCTTGCGGTTCGCCGCCGGCCCGAACCGAAGAAATTCTTCGAGCGTTTCCTGGACATCACCGACCGTCACCGCGCGGCGCTTGGCGAAACGCACCTATCCGACATCGAAGTTCGTGATCGCCTGGGCGCTATGAGCGAAGGTGATCTCGCGCGTGTACTGACGTCAGGTGAATTGGAAGCGTTGCAATTCGGTTATCGGGAGCGCGTCACCGACATGGATCGCCCGCACATCAAGAGCCTGCCGCAGGTGCTCCCGGGCTTGTTCGCCGACGCAGCTCTTCGTGCGGAGGAGGCCGGATTCGACGGCGTCGAACTGCATTATGCGCACGCTTATACAATGTCATCTTTTCTCTCACGCACCAACACGCGACCCGATGAGTATGGCGGTTCGCTCGAAAATCGCGCCCGGTTACCACTTGAAGTTCTGGCCGAGATACACGGCCGCGCTAGCAAAAAGCTTGCTGTTGGCGTCCGCTTTTTGGCGGAAGAGTGCATCGACGGCGGCAGCACCGTCGAGGATGCGACGTATTTTGGCGTTGCCTTCGCGCGCGCCGGCGCGCACTTCATCTCGCTTTCGCGGGGCGGCAAATTCGACGACGCCAAGCAGCCGGGTATTGGCGGCGCGGTGTATCCATACACCGGCCCGAGCGGCTACGAGTGCATGCCGCAATTCATTTCCGACGAACGTGGACCGTTCGGCCGCAACGCCGCAGCCACCGCGGCGGTTCGTAAGGCGGTGCGCGAGGCTGGCATGGAAGTGCCAGTGGTGTGCGCCGGCGGCATCCATAACTTCGAGATGGCAGAAGACTACTTGGCGCGCGGCGTCTGCGACATTGTCGGCGCAGCGCGTCAATCGCTGGCCGATCCGGATTGGTTTCGCAAACTCCAGCTTGGCTTCGGCAAGGACGTGCGCGTTTGCGAATACACCAATTACTGCGAGGGCCTGGACCAGAAACACAAACAGGTCACTTGCCAGCTCTGGGACAAGCTTCCACCTGGAAGCCGGCGAGCGTCGCGCGTCGGACGGTAAACGCCGCCTCACCGCGCCAGTTTGGCAGCCACCGGAATAAAGCGTCGCCAACGCTTCTGCTGATGCCGCGCCACGATGGTGCGGAACGCGCCGCGTTTCACGCGGCGGGTTAGGTTCGTTACCAGCCTGCGCCGGCCGCCGCCGCTTCAGGATTGTCCGCGCGCCAGTTGACGGCGATGAAGCGTCGGCCGGTGACGCCGTCGGACTTGTTGCTCGCCAGATAGATCAATGGCGGCACCATGATCGCCGGGTCGAGTAGTGTCGAGCGTAAGTGATCGGGGAAGCCCGCGGGAATCATGCCCGTCAACGTCGCGCCGCCGGGAAGGAGCGCGTTGACGGTGACACCGGTGTCGCCGAGATCCTGAGCCCAGATGATGGTCTCTGATTCCAGCGCCGCCTTGGACGGCCCGTAAGGCGAAAAGCCGCGCCGGCGCATGGTCTCAGCATTCATCGATACGTTGACGATACGTCCCCATCCGGCGGCCAGCATCGGCGGCACTGCGGCGCGCGCCATCAGGAACGGGCCGACGACATTGGTCTCGATGACCAGGCGCCATGCGTCGGGTGACGTTTCCCAAAAGCGCGTCGGCTCGGTCATGAAATTTTCGCTGACGTACTTCATGCCGCGGCCGGCGTTGTTGACTAGAACATCGAGGCGGCCGAAGCGTTCGAGCGCCGTCGCCACAACACGCGCGCAGTCCGCCTCGTTGGTAACATCTGCGAGGATCGGCACGACGCGGTCCGGCGCGCCGGCTTTCGCCGCCTCGCCGGCAACACGCTCGACTTCGCCGAGTTCGCGCGCCGCCGTCGCCACCACCGCGGCACCGGCGCGCGCAAGCCCCAACGTCATGGCGCGCCCGAGCCCGCGTCCGGCGCCGGTGACGATCGCGACACGCCCCACGAGCAGCTTCTCCTCGCTCACGAGAGTATCTACGCCGCCAACAGGCGTTTCACGTCCGGCCAGCTCTGCGTGCCGAACGTCTTGAGATCGGCAGTCAGATCGGGCGGGCACATATCGAGCAACGCCGGCTTGAAACTTGACCGCGATTTTGTCCGTTCGAACCAATCCCTCAGACGCGGCCGCGTGCCGGTCCACATTTCCGACATGCCCAGCATGTCGAGCCGATTGACATACGGCGTCACGGCGATATCGGCGAGCGAGTAGGTATTGCCGGCAAGCCAAGGCTGTCCCGCCAGTGTGTTTTCCATCTTTTGTAGATAGCTGTCGTACAAGCGGAATGTTCGGTCGATCCGCGGTGCCGCCATGCCCTGACGCACGATTTCCTTCTTGCGCGAATGCCAGTCCGCCGTCACCGAAATCGATGGTGTGCTGTCGAGAAATTGCGCGAATTTTTCCGGCGACAAACGCTTGATGATGTGGCGATGGCAACTCGCGAAGGTGATCTCACCGCAAGCCGGGTGCAGAAACTCGTCGACCGCCTTGGTCCACAATCGCATTGCGGCGCGATATTCGGGATCAGTGGGTTTCAGCGCCGGATCGGGAAAGCACTCGTCCAGATATTCGCAGATGACCGTCAACTCGATGATGATCTTGCCGTCGTGGACCAGCGTCGGGACGACGGCTTTGGGATTGAGCTTGACGTAAGCCGGATCGAATTGGTCGCCGCGCAGAATGTCGACGTAGACGCCCTCCCATGGCACCGACTTCTCGGCGAGCACAATACGAACCTTGGCCGCGCAAACCGACGATCCGTGATGGTACAGCGTGATCATTGCTTTCTCCGGCCTTAACAAACCCGCATGACAGCAATCGCGGCCGCGACTTGCGACAAGAAGGACAGCATCTTAGGGTCCTCACGTCGGCGCAACAAGAAATGACAACACAAGACGGGAAGTTAAGGCATGGACATGCGGAACAGAGCGGACCAGTTGCGTGAAGCGAGCAATCCGCTTTTCAACAACCGCAAACTGAAACTGGGGACTTTCTGCAGCAACCTTTCCGGCGGCGCTACCATGTCGTCGATCGACGGCGTCTTGCAGGCCCATTGGCCGAGCACTGCGGCGATCTCGATGATGGCGGACGAGATGCAGCTCGAAGCCGTTGTTCCCGTCGGTCGCTGGAAGGGCTTCGGGGGCAGCACCAATTTCAACGGCGAAGGTTTTGAGTGCTTCACTTGGGCCGCCGCTATGGCTGCGCTGACCAAAAATCCCGCGGTGTTCGCCACCTCGCACGTGCCGACGATGCATCCGGTCATGGCGGCCAAGCAGGCCGGCACCATCGACCACGTTAGCGGCGGCCGGTTCGTGCTCAACGTCGTCACCGGTTGGTACCGGCCGGAAATCGAGATGTTCGGTGCGCCGCTGCTCGAACACGACACCCGTTACGACATGGCGGCCGAGTGGATCGAGATCATCAAACGGCTGTGGACCAGCGAGGACGAGTTCGATTTCGACGGCAAGTTTTACAACGTCAAAGGCGCGATCATGGCGCCGAAGCCAATCCAGAAGCCGCATCCGGCGATCATGGCCGCCGGCGTTTCGCCCAAAGGCCGGCAGTTCGCCGCGCACCATGCCGACGTCAACTTTGTCAATCTCGAAGCGCACGATCTCGACAGCATGCGCGCCCGCGTCGAGTCGTCGCGCAAGACCGCGTGGGATGAATGCAAGCGTGAAATCCAGGTCTGGACCAACGCGTACATTTTCCAGGGCGACACCGAGGCCGACGCGCGGGCCTTGTACAAAGAGTGCGTGTTCGAGAAAGGCGACTGGGAGGGCGTTGAGAATCTGGTCAACACCATGGGCATCAATTCGCAATCGATTCCGGCGCCGATCCTGCAAACCCTGAAGGAGCACTTCATCGCCGGCTGGGTCGGCTATCCGCTGATCGGCACCAAGGAGCAAGTGGTCGACGGGCTTTCTATTCTGGAGCGCGCAGGCTTCGACGGCATCGTGCTCACCTGGCCACGCTACGTCGACGACATGAAACGCTTCCAGGTGGAGACGTTCCCGCTGCTGCAGCAGGCGGGGTTACGCTGAGGCGGATTTCTGCTGCTCGGCAGGTGGCGTCAGGAGATCAACAATAGCACCAGCGCCAACGCGGCAGGAACTGCTTGGACCAGGATAATTCTGGTGTTGACCGAGTAGCCGCCATAGAGTCCGGCTACGATCACGCAGAGCAAGAAGAACAGTTTGATCTCGAAGCCGACGCCGGCAACTGGGTGAAAAAGTCCCCAGATCAGTCCGGCAGCCAGAAAGCCATTGTATAAGCCCTGATTGGCGGCGAGCACGGCGGAGTCGTCAGCTTTCTGTTGGGTCTGGTTGAAGGTCTTGAGGCCTAGCGGCTTGGTCCACAGGAACATTTCCAGCACCAGAAAATAAAGATGCAGAACAGCGACCAGCGCGACGAGAACGTTGGCAATGACCATCATGATGTTGCCCAAAGCCGTTGCACCGATAACTTGACGCCTTCCTACACGGCGGGTAGCGCGTTCTCCCTGGCAAGCTTGCGCATCGCTTTCAGCGTCGCAGCGACCGCCATCAGGTAACCTTCTTCCATCTGACCCGCGAAGTCGCGTTCCGCGGTACTGCCAGGCTCGATCCCCTCGACGCTGAGCCGGAAGGTGAACTTAAGCGCCAGATCGCCGTCACCGTCTTCGACGATTTCGTTGAGGATGGTGCCGAGAACGCGGCCCGAAGTGCGTTCGAACTTGACCGTGCGCTGCGGCTGCAGCGTGACGACCTCGGTGATGGTGTCGCCCTTGTCGACGATTTCGCGCACAAATCGATCGTCGCCCTGCCGCTCGACGATCCGGCACGCGGTGATGACCGGAACGAACGGTAACGGGTTTTCAGCCTTCATGACGAGGCCACGCCAAACCAGGTTCCGCGTCAGTTTCGGCTCTTTCGGATCGGCGTTGACTTTGATGGTTCGGGACGCGTGCACCATGTGATTCCCTTCGTTCCCTTTGTTGGCCCGAGACGGCTTATCGTTGCGTAATCTTGAACGGCTTGAATTCTACCTTCGCTCCCTGGCCGAATAAAGTTCGGTCGTAACCCGGATCGAGGCCCGGAATTTTTTCGCGATCGCCACCCTTGGCGCGATCGTTGAGCAGATCGCCGAACAGCGTGAAAAGGCCGCCGCCGACCTTGATGCTGTCGATTTTTACGATCGGTCCGCGCTCGCCGGGCGGAGCGCCGACGAATGCACGCTCGGCCACGACCTCGCCGTCGACCAGCCACGCGGCGCGGTCATTCGCGCGGTCATAAGCGATCGCGTAGTGATGCCAACGACCCGGTGATGTCGGCAGAGCAATCGGAATCAATTCCGTAAAGGCCGGATATGGATTGTCTTTGCCCTGACCGAACGGCAGCCGCTCGTAAAGCGGCACGATGCAGCTGTTGCTGACGAAAAAGTCGAAGACCAGAAATGTCTTCGGATCGATGGTGTTGAAGGCGCCGCAGCCAAGACGCACGTCGCCGCCATCGACGCCAAACGGATTGCCCTCGGTGCCGAAGGTCTCGACCCGCATGTCGGCCTCGGCGGTCAGCAGGCCGCGCTCGCCGGGGCTGAACTCCGCGGTCGAATAGATCAGCGCCTTGACGTTGTCGTGTCCGTCGCGCCTTGTCAGCGTGAAACGGCGCGCTTCGACCGCAAGCGTGCCGCTGCCGCAGGACGCAATCGCCGCCGGATCCCAAAGGTCAGGCGTCGGCAGGTGCCGGTACCACTTGTCGCTCGGCCACGCGCGGGCCGCCGCGAAGTCGTCGTAAGTGAATGTTCCCGCGTCGTCTGTTGCGACGTTCATTGAACCCCCCAATAAAATTGCGATCCGCAATCTAGCTGGGATCGCGCATCGATCAAATCGAGGTGTAAGGGATCAAGGGCAAAAACAATCGATGCGAACCGGTTGATCGAATTTGCCGCTGTGCGTAGCGTGGGCTTCCGCGAAGCGGCGACGGACATCCGGCGCCAACACCGCCTCCTCGGTGTAGCCGTTAAAGCGCATGTTGGCGATCATGCGCCCTGCGAACGTGTCGAAGTCGGAATAGCTTCGCGCGTCGGTGTAGCTCGAGACGCGGTCTGTTGCGAAATAGGGCTTGGCAAAGTTGGTGAGGCCCGTTGCTGCGACTTTGCGCACGGCAGTCTCATCGTGAAACAACTCCATGACGTATTGGTGCGGTCCTTCGGCGAGCGGTTCGGCGACATAGAGCCGGCCCGAAGGGCGCAACACCCGGCGTGCCTCGGTTAGCGCGCCCTTGAGTTTTGCCTCGGGGACGTGATGGAGCGAGAAAACAAACAGCACGAGATCGGTCGACTGATCAGGCTCAGGCAGCGCGTCTGCTGCAGCCTTGACGAGGCGGTAGCTGCCACCGCCGTGCGTCGTCCACGCGGTTCCGGCTATGAACGGGTCGCAGCCGGTGACCCGCGCACCGCGATTAGCGAGAGCGCGCGCCAACTGCCCTTCGCCGCAGCCGACATCAATAATATCGAGGCCATCAACCGGCCCGACCGTTGCCAGCAATGCATCGAGATGCGACTGGGCGCCGAGATCGCTGATAGAGGACTCCGCCATCGTTCGCCTGGCTCCTTGCGACGTTACGCCGTGCGGTCTGTTAGCCTTGTGCGCGGGCGCCGCGCCGGGCGCTCAATTCCACCGCTCGGTCCGGAATAGTCAAGCGAAGTGTCGCCCCAATCGTGCCCTCGACCAGGCGGATCTCGCCGCCATGGGCGCGCACCAGTTCGGCGGCAATGGCGAGGCCAAGTCCGGTGCCGCCGGTGCGGGTCGAACCCTGGAACGCCTCGAAGAGATGGGCCTGCGCCTTATCGGAAAAGCCCGGCCCGGTATCGGACACTTCGATCACCACCACCGCACCCTCGCGCCGGCCGGTGATGCGAATCTGGTCGCTACCCGGATCGCGAGCCGCGCGGCTTTCCAGGGCCTGCAAGGCATTGCGGGCAAGATTGAGCAGTACGCGGAAAAGCTGGTCGTAGTCGGCATCAACCACCAGCTCCCGCTCAACCGCACCAATCCAGCGGATCGGCCCATCGGGACCAAGGCCGAGCGTTTCGTGCACCTCTTCGACCAGGGGCTCGAGCGGGATCGGTTTTCGCTCCGGCGGCGGCTCCTGCAGCCGCCCGTAGGACAATGTCGACTGGCAGAAGGCTATGGCGCGCTCGAGCGCACGCATCAGCTTTGGGGCGAAACGCTGCACACCCGGATCCGGCAGGCTTGCAAGCCGGTCAGAGATGAGCTGCGCCGAGCCGAGCAAGTTGCGCAAATCATGGTTGATCTTGGAGACCGCGAGGCCGAGCGCCGCGAGCCGGTTCTTCTGATGCAGCATCGAAACGAGTTCGCTCTGCATGCTCGCGAGCTCGCGCTCGGCGACGCCGATTTCGTCGGCGCGCGCCGACGGCGCAATAATGTGTGCGGAATTCTCCGGGTCGACGCGGAACGCCATCATATTGGCAGTGATCCGCCGCATCGGGCGTACGAAAGTATAATGCAGCGTCAGATACAGCAGCGCCGCGGTAATACCTGAGATCAATAACGATATCAGCAACAGGTCGACGGAATAGCGGAGCAGCGCCTTGCGCAGCGGCGGCTCGTCCATGACGATTTCGATATAGTCGCCGCCCATCGGAGCGGGGCCGACGACGCGCATGACGTTCTTGCGCGCGTCGAACATCAACATGAACGCATCAGTGATCGAATCGAAGGTCATGAAGTTGCGCATATCGAAGTCATGATTGATCGGCGGCGGCATGTCGCCGACGACGAGTAGGCGGCGTTGCTTGCCCATCTTCATCGCCACTGCGCGCGCACCGATCGAGTTGAGGATCTGCTTGGCGAGACTGTCGGAGACCATGCCGTTCGGAGCGGCTTCCAGCACAAGTGCGGCGGTATAGGCACTGGCCAGGCGGTCTTTGAGCCAGTTGACGCGAAAGTTTGCGACCGCCGGAACATAGATCAGCACCTCCCCGAGCATCACGAACAGGATCGTGAGAACGAGAAGCTTGCCTGAAAGTCCAAAGCGCGCCGCGCGAACCGGCTCCGGCCGCGCGGCGGTTTCATCGCTCATCGATGGAGCCTCGCTGCGCTATCCAAGCCTATCTACCGTCAAAGCTATTTCAACGACGCAGCCATCGCATGATGCGACGCGCCCGCGGAACCGTCAAACCGTCAATGAAATAGGTCATGGCCGCTCGTTTTCCCACCTCGGCATAGCTCGGATAGGGAACAACGACGCTGGCCATGGCCCGGATATTAAGCTTTTCCCTGATCGCCAGCGTCCAGGCGGCAATGGCTTCTCCGGCGTTCGGGCCGACAATCGTTACCCCGAGGATCTCGCCGGCGCGGTCGGTAATGACTTTGATATGGCCCCCGGTCATGCGCTCCACTTGCGCACGATCGTTCTCGCGATACGGCCAGCGCAGGACGCGGATGGCGCCGGAATGCGCGCGCGCCTCCTCCTCCAGGAGACCGACCTGGGCCAGTTCCGGATCGGTATAGGTCACCCACGGGATGGTTTCGTGGTTAACGCGTACCGGCACACGGAACAGTGCGTGCCGGATGACCAGGCTGGCGTGGTAGTCCGCGACGTGAGCGTATTTGGGGCCTCCGGCGGCGTCGCCCACGGCATAAACCGACTTGTTGGTGGTGCGCAGCGACTTGTCGAGGATGATGCCATGGCTCGCGGTCCGAATGCCGGCGACGTCCAGATTGAGATCCTCCAGATTTGGCTGCCGTCCTGTAGTGATCAACAGATGCGAACCTTCGATCGTTTCTGCGCCGCCATCCGTGCCAAGCACGACCCGCACCTTCGCCAACGCGCGGCTGACTTTCGCGATCTCAATGCCGGTTCGCAGCTTGATGCCCTCGCGCGTGAGCACATCGAGCACAACGGCAGCGCCTTCGGGGTCATCGCTTCGCAAGGGTGTCGCCGCGTCGAGCACGGTGACCTCGGAACCGAGGCGGCGAAACACTTGAGCCAGTTCTAGTCCGGTCGCGCCAGCGCCAATGACGATGAGATGCCGCGGAATTTCTGCAAGATTGAAAACAGATTCTTCAGTGAGGTACGGGGTGTTGAACAGGCCGGGAATCGCCGGGATAACGGGTATGGAGCCGGTGGAGATCACGAACCTGCGTGCTTTCACGGTAAGGTCACCGACGGCGACGGTCTGGGGATCGGTGAACCGGGCGGTGCCTTCGATCACGTGAACGCCGAGGCCCGTCATGCGCTCGCGCGCGGCATTCGGCGCCAGCGTGTCGACGACGTCGCGCACGTGCGCGTGGACTGCGCCAAAATCGACGGTGACGCGCTGTGTCTTGATGCCGAAGGGCTCGCCGCCACGGAACGCATTGATTCGTTCGGCTGCAGCGATGAGCGCTTGCGCCGGTATGCTGCTGCGGTTGAGGCTTTCGCCGCCCATGCGGCCTTTTTCGATCAGCACCGTCGGTACGTCGCGCGCTCCAGCGGCCGCTGCGACGGCGAGGCCTCCGGGACCCGAGCCGATCACGCAGATCGCCGGTTTAAGCTCTTTGGTCTCTGGCGTCATCAGCCCGCTAAGCTCATTGCAATGCGCGCAATCTCGGCGGCGAATCCTCAGGCCCGCACATAATACGAGTCGGTTGGGGGCGTAAGTCTTGGTTCAAATAACCCGGCGCGAAAATCCCGCCGCGGCATTGAAAAAGCAAAGCCAAACGGCCAAACGTTGACGGGGAGTAAGCTCTCAGCCCTGTCACACATATCCTATACCTCCGATTCGCTGAGCAAACCGCTTGCAGATGCCCGCTACAGCGTCGCATTGACGGGCCGGGAGGGGTCTCGTATAAGCCGCGCCAATTGCGCGTGCAGCGGAGAAATCTCGTGAAAAGGACATACCAGCCGAGCAAATTGGTGCGTAAGCGCCGGCACGGTTTTCGCGCGCGCATGGCGACGAACGGCGGCCGCAAGGTGGTCGCGGCGCGGCGTGCGCATGGGCGCAAGCGGCTCAGTGCGTGATTGGAGACGCTCGTTCCTTTGTCGTCATTGAACGGCTGAAACGCCGGAGCGATTTTCGGGCGGTAGCGAGTGGGGCGCGGGTGTCTGGCAAAGCCTTCGTGTTGCAGGCGCGCCGGCGTGCCGAGGACGGGGCGATCCGCGTTGGTTTCACCGTATCGCGACAGGTGGGTGACGCCGTCGAACGTAACCGGGTGCGCCGCCGCCTGCGCGAAGTCATCCGACTATCGGCGGCGGTTGGGATCGAAGGCCTAAATCCCGGGCATGATTATGTCTTGATCGGCCGGCGGGCCGCGCTGGCCGCGCCTTTCAGGGAGATAATGCAGGATTTGGACGCCGCGCTCGGCAGGATCCAAACTCAGATCGCGAGGGGAACTGGTAGGGCGAGCCCGGACCCCCTACATGAAACGGGTTCGCCGTCTCGGCCGCCACGGCGGGGCCGCAATCGGAAGCTGCCGACTACTCCGTCTTCAAAGCCGATCGGCTCCCTGCCGCATGAGCGCTGAATGATCGAACATAAGAATACCATCCTCGCCATTGTGCTCTCGCTGATCGTCGTGGTCGGCTGGCAGTATTTCATCGGCTATCCGCAGATGGAAAAGCAGCGCCACGACGCTCTCCTCAAACAGCAGCAACAGGAACAGGCGCAAGTCCAGCCGGGAACCGTCCAACCCGCCAACCCCGCTATGCCGGCACCGGTTGCCGGCGCTCCGGCGATACCGGGCGCGGGGGCAACGTCAGCTCAAGGGCTCGTGAACTCGCGCGAGTCGCTGATCGCAGCCTCACCGCATGTCGCGTTGTCCACGCCGCGGCTCAAGGGCAGCATCGATCTCAAAGGCGCGCGCATCGACAATCTTGCGCTTGAGCAATACCGGGAGACCGTCGATCCCAATTCGCCGCCGATCGTGTTGTTCTCACCATCTGGCGCTCGTGAGGCTTACTACGCGGAATTTGGCTGGGTGCCTGCTTCCGGCACCACTGAAAAAATGCCCGGGCCGGATACGGTGTGGGCCCAGCAAGGCAGCGGCGCGCTCGGCGTCGACCACCCGATCACGCTCACTTACGACAACGGCACTGGATTATCGTTCCGCCGCACCATCGCGGTCGACGACCATTATCTCTTCACCATCCGCGATGATGTGCAAAACAAGAGTGCGGCCGCGGTCACGCTGTTTCCGTATGCGCTGATTTCACGTCACGGTACGCCGAAGACGCTTGGGTACTACATCCTCCATGAAGGCCTCATCGGTGTGATGGGCAGCGATGGCGAGCAGGAAGAGACCTACAAGAAAATCGCCGACAAGAAGGAAGTGCACTGGGACGTCACCAATGCATGGCTCGGCTTCACTGACAAATACTGGGCATCGGCGTTATTACCCGATACCGACGCCAAAGTGCACGCGCGCTTCTCTGCGAGCGAAATTGGCGGACAGCCGACCTACCAGACCGATTATCTGCTCGATCCGATCAGCATCGCGCCCGGCACCACCGGCGGCGTCGATGCGCGGCTGTTCGCCGGCGCCAAGGAAGTGTCGGTCGTCGGCGTGAATTTCCCGCTTGCCAGCGCCGGCGGTTACAATCAGGCACTTCACCTCAATCATTTCGATCTGTTGATCGACTGGGGCTGGTTCTACTTCATCACCAAGCCGATGTTTCTTGCCATAGACTTCTTCTTTCATCTGGTCGGCAATTTCGGCATCGCCATTCTGATCGTCACGGTGCTGGTCAAGCTCCTGTTCTTTCCGCTCGCCAACAAATCCTATGCCTCGATGGCGAAGATGAAGGCGGTGCAGCCGGAACTGACCATGATCCGCGAGCGCTATGCTGACGACAAGGTCAAGCAGCAGCAGGCGATGATGGAGTTGTACAAGAAGGAGAAGATCAACCCGGTGGCCGGCTGCCTGCCGATCGCAATTCAGATTCCGGTGTTCTTCTCGCTCTACAAGGTGTTGTTCATCACCATCGAGATGCGCCACGCGCCGTTCTACGGCTGGATTCACGACCTTTCGGCCCAGGATCCGACCAACATCTTTACTCTGTTCGGGCTCATTCCTTTCGATCCGACCGTGCTGCCGATGATCGGCAGCTTCATGCACCTCGGCATTTGGCCGTTGATCATGGGCGTCACCATGTGGGTGCAGATGAAGCTCAATCCGGCGCCGCCAGACCCCACCCAGCAGATGATCTTCAATTACATGCCGATCATCTTCACCTTCATGCTGGGGAGCTTCCCGGTGGGATTGGTGATCTATTGGGCCTGGAACAACACGCTCTCGGTCATGCAGCAAAGCGCCATCATGCACAGGCACGGCGCCAAGATCGAACTCTGGGGTAACCTCAAGCGCACCTTCCTCAAACCGAAGCCTAAGCAGCCGGCGGAATAAGGCTGCTCTGCGCCGCGTTCTCCGGGACGCCGCGAGGCGCCATGAAGAAATCCTGGCAGTCGAAGGACGCTCACGATCTTCCCAACGGTCTGATCCTGTTCGATGGCGTGTGCGTTCTGTGTTCGCGTTCGGTGCAGTTCGTGCTCCAACACGACCGCGATCATTGGTTCCGCTTCACACCGATTTAAAGCCCTTATGGCCGCGCGCTGGCCCAGCGTCTTGGTATTTCCTTTGAAGCGCCCGAAACGAATGCCGTCGTTGCGCGCGGCCGCGCGTATTTCAAGGCAGATTCCGCGATCGAGGTTCTGCGGCGATTGCCGCGCCGATCGTGGGCGCGGGGTTTTTCGCTGGTGCCGCGGACGTTGCGCGACTTCATCTATGATGGCGTAGCGCGGAACCGCTATCGCCTGTTCGGGCGTGCCGAGAGCTGCATGGTACCGGCACCGGAAACGAATGCGTGCTTTGTATTCGAGGACGACATCGAGGCGGCGAGCCAAACGCCGGCGTTCGCCGACCGGTTATCGCCGTTTCAGGTTTTGCTCGGCAACGATTTCGCACAATTGCCGGAAGCTGTCCGCCGCGTGCACGGACTCGATCGCTCACTCCATGCCGCCGGGCGCGCTGACGTTTCAGTCGCGAAGGGATTGCTTCCCGGACTCATTTGCTGGTTTTCCGGGTTGCCGCGGCCTGGCCAGAACATCTCGGTTGCGGTCGCATTCCACCCCGATGGACATTTGCAGGAATTCTGGGAACGACGGTTTGGCAAACGGCGCTATGTCAGCACATTGCGGATTGGCGATCCGCGCGCGCCCGGTCTGTTGGTTGAACACTTCGGCCCGTTTGCTTTCAAATACCGCCTTAAGGCGCAAGCAGTCAGTCTTAATTGGTCGCTTGTCGACTGCAGGCTGTTCGGCCTCCGCCTGCCGCAGTGGGCGTGCCCCAGGATCGAATGCGTCGAACGTGCCGACGAGCAGCGTTTCTTGTTCGATATTGACGTTGCATTCCCGCTCGTCGGGCACGTCATTCACTACGGCGGTTGGCTTTCGCCGGAAGCGCCTCAAGTAGCAGAGCCGTCACGAACGGCCGACGTGAACTAGCGCCTTGCCGAAGTTCTTCCCCTGCAGCAGGCCCATGAAAGCAGCCGGGGCGTTTTCCAAGCCCTCGGTGATGTCCTCGCGGTAGCGGATACGGCCATCGGCAAGCCCTGCCGACACGGTCTTGAGGAAATCGGCGTAATACTCGGCAACGAATTCGGTGTTGATGAAGCCACGCAGGGTAAGGCTTCGCGTCAGCACCGCGCGCATGGTTGCGGGGAGGAGGTTGGGTCCGGCAGATTGTCCGGTGGCGCTATACTGCGCGATCAGACCGCACACCGGCACGCGTGCGTAGGTATTGAGCAAAGGCAGTACCGCCTGCCAGACGGCGCCGCCGACGTTTTCAAAATAGACGTCAATGCCTTTTGGGCAGGCTGCTGCGAGCTTTTCGGGAAAGTCCGCCGCTTTATGGTCAATGGCCGCGTCGAAGCGCAATTCCTCGATGAGGTAGCGGCACTTATCCGCGCCGCCGGCAATGCCAACCGCACGCGCACCGACCATCTTGGCGAGTTGCCCGACGAGCGCACCAACCGGTCCGCTCGCGGCAGCAACAACGACCGTCTCGCCGGCCTTTGGTTTGCCGATGACGTATAAACCGGAATAGGCGGTGAATCCCGGCATGCCGAGCACGCCAATGCCAGTGGTGATCGGCGCCTGTTTCGGGTCGAGTTTGCGCAGCGCTGGGCCGCTCCAGGCCGCGTGCGTGCGCCAGCCGGTGTGTGCCAGAACGATATCGCCTACGGCGTAGCCCGGTCGGTCGGATGCGGTGACTTCACACACGCTCTCGCCGCTCATCACCTCGCCGACGCCGACCGGCTTGGCGTACGACTTCGCGTCATCCATCCGTCCGCGCATGTAAGGATCGAGCGACAGATAGAGTACCCGCAGCAGCAGTCCGCCCGTCGGCAAGGTCGGCATAGGGACCGTCTCCAGACGGAAGTTTTCCGCCGTCGGCGGCCCCTTTGGCCGCGACGCCAGCACGATTTGTTTCACCGTGGGCTCACTCATGCTTTTCTCCCAACGAGGCAATACGGCACTCTAGCGCAGAGCGCTGCAGAATAAACGCGGGAAGGAGCTGGACGGCCAAAGATCTTCTAGGCTGCGCGAACGCGGGTAAAGAAGGTCGCGACCTTGGTTTCCAGGTCGTCGGCGCGCGCCGACAGCCGCGCCGTCCATGTGGTGATGTCGCCGACCGCGGCGACGCTGCGCGTGACGGCTTCATCGACGGAATTGATCTCGACCGATGCGCGCGCGGTATGCCCGGCGGCATTGTGAATGCTTTCTGCAATCCCGCGGGTGGTCATGCTCTGTTGCTGAACCGCCGATGCAATGCTGGTGGACACCGTCGTCAATTTTCCGATGGCGCGCGCGATTGAGGAGATTTCATCTACTGACCGCTTAGTCGATTCCTGGATGGCGGTGACCTGCTGCGAGATGTCGCCGGTGGCGCGCGAAGTTTGATTGGCAAGCGTTTTGACTTCGGCTGCGACCACGGCAAAGCCTTTGCCAGCTTCTCCCGCGCGGGCCGCCTCGATGGTCGCGTTCAGCGCCAGCAGATTGGTCTGCGCCGCGATTGCGGAAATTGTGCCGACGACCGAACCGATCCGTTCGGCGGCGTCGTTCAGCGAGCTGATGACGTGCTGTGTGCGCTCGGTGTCGGCGACGGCGGATTGCGCCATTTCCAGTCCGTTGGTGGCTTGTTGACCGATCTCCTGGATCGATCCGGAGAGTTCCTCGGTTGCGGTGACCGTCGCGTCCATGCGTTGCGCGGTCTCGTGGGATGCAGATGAGGCTAAGGCCATGCGGCTGAGCGTGTCGTCCGCGACCTGCTTCAGGGTCTCACCGGTCATTGTCAGCGAAGCCGATGCTTCTTTGATCGCCTCAATCACCGCACCGATGGCGGCGTCGAAATCGGTGATCGCCGCATCAATCGCGCCCCGGCGTGCCAGCGCCGCCCGCTCGGCCGCTTGCCGGTGCAGCGTCATGGCGTTGGACACGTCGAAGCTGATGACTTGCGCGATGGTTTTGCCGCGTTCGGCCATTCTCGCAGGCGCAAAGCGGTGCTTGCGCGACAGTACCTCGATCGACATCTGGATGACGAAGCTTCCCGTGGTGCTGCGGATGCGGGCGTCGAGCCCCAGCTCGGCTTCCTTTTCCACCGTCTGCCGGCAGGACTCGGCATAGTTCCGATCAAGCTGCCCGCCCAGCAGGGCCTGGAGGTGCGCCACTTCGAGTCGTTTGATTGTCTCCTTGTTCTGCGCGACTACTTTGCCGATCCCCGGTAAACCCGCGATCGCGACGATGACCGCATCGATTGTCTTCTCGATATGAGGCGCCAGAAGTGGCCAGGTCTCGGCAAGAGTTCGAGCGGGTCCGCTCGTCGATCCTGTGCATCGCGAGGCGAGCTTCGTAAACAGGAATCGGGTCGAGCGGTTCCATGGCGGCAAAATCAAACCATCAGCCGGAACGGGCATGGTCGCCGACAATGGTTGCTTGAGTATGAATGGCGCAGGAGTTCAGCGCCGATGAACCAAAGCGGGAGGACAGACCACCCGCTTTGTTGTTTACAAATCGAGCTGGAGGGCCCTGCCCCGGACCAATCCTGCGTCAGGGCGTGTTGAGCACCGCGAGCGTTACCCGGGCGAGCCCGCCGTTGACGGAAAAGCCCAGCGCTCGCGCGGCCGCGACCGTAACGTCGATGACGCGCCCGCGCTTGAACGGACCGCGGTCGTTGATGCGGACAACGACCGAACGGCCGGTTCCCCGGTTAGTGACCCGCACCATGGTTCCGAACGGCAAGGTGCGATGCGCTGCCGTCAATTCGGAAGACCGCACCCGTTCGCCCGTGGCGGTCCTGCCTCCCCAGTAAATCGAAGCAATTCCGCTTTGCGCCGACGCCGCCATCGGCGCACCTACGATCGACGCTGACAAGAGTTGCGGCAAGCACAAGTTTAGCCAGGCTATGACCAGCCATATCTGTCCTATTGCTCTGTTGATGGGAACGGTTGATCGGCTCAATTCACGGAGCCGCGCCGTCTAGTGACGGCATATTGTGAAAATATTGCGGCGCACAAAAGGCTATTTGCTGGGACGCTTGGTGCCCCGATGCGAACTTTCCCAATATCAATCGTAATAATTCGTGAGGACAGCGGTGGCCGCGGTCGACCTCAGCGATTAATCGTGTTGCGGCGCACCTAAAAACAGTCAGGAGCGAGTCCGGACAAACGAACCCTCGCGATTCACTCCGCTGCGACGGAGGTCGGCAGTACATAGTCCTTAAATTGCTCGCGCAGTGTGGTCTTCTGAATCTTGCCCGTCGCGGTGTGCGGAATCGCAGCAACAAAGGCGATATCGTCCGGCATCCACCACGAGGCGATCTTGCCTTTGAAGAAGGCGAGTATTTCCTCTTTGGTGGCGGACTGCCCCTCCTTGAGGACGATAACAAGCAACGGCCGCTCGTCCCATTTGGGATGGTGGACGCCGATCACCGCTGCTTCAGCGACTTTTGGGTGACCGACTGCAAGATTCTCCAGATCGATCGATGAAATCCACTCGCCGCCCGACTTGATTACGTCTTTGGAACGGTCGGTGATCTGCATGTAGCCCAGCGGATCCATGGTGCCGACGTCGCCAGTATCAAAGAAGCCGTTGTCATCGAGGATGCTGCCAGGTTCCTTGAAGTAGCTCTTGGATACCGCAAACCCGCGCACCTTGATCCGGCCGAAAGTCTTGCCGTCCCACGGTAACGAACGGTTGGCATCGTCGGTGATCTTCATCTCGACGCCGAACGGCGTGTAGCCTTGCTTCTGCTTGATATCCAAAAGCGCGTCACCTTTGAGATCGGCATATTCCGGTTTCATGGTGCCGACGGTGCCAAGCGGGCTCATTTCGGTCATGCCCCAGGCGTGGAAGACTTGCACGCCGTAATTTTCCTCGAAAGCTTTGATCATGGCGCGCGGGCAAGCCGAGCCGCCAATAACGACGCGCTCAAGATAGGGCAATTTGTCGCCTGTCTTTTCCAGCTGCTGCAGCAGCAGCAACCACACAGTCGGAACTGCGCCGGTGCAGGTCACCTTGTAGTCGTTCAGCAGCTCGTAGACCGACGCGCCATCGAGCTTGGCCCCCGGCATGACCATCTCCGCGCCTGCCATGGGCGCGGAAAATGCAAGCCCCCAACTGTTGGCGTGGAACATCGGGACGATCGGCATAATGACGTCGCGCGATGAGATGCCGATCGCGTCGGGTTGCAGCGACAACATGGTGTGCAAGACGTTCGAGCGATGCGAGTAGACCACGCCCTTGGGATTGCCCGTCGTGCCGGACGTGTAGCACATGCCGGCAGCCGTGCTTTCGTCGAACTCCTTCCAGGCAAAGTCACCGTCGACCTCGGCGATCCAATCTTCGTAGGCCACCGCGTTGCGCAGTGTGGTCGCCGGCATGTGGGCGCGATCTGTGAAGACGATGTAGCGCTCAATCGTCGGTAGTTTGTCGGCGATTTTTTCCAGAAGGGGCACGAAGGTGAGGTCGACCATCATCACGCGGTCCTCCGCATGATTGATGATCCACACGATCTGCTCCGGGAACAGTCGCGGATTGATGGTGTGATAGACAGCGCCAATGCCAAGAATGCCGTACCAGCTTTCCAGGTGACGCCAGGTGTTCCAGGCGAGCGTTGCCACCCGGTCGCCAAGCTTGATGCCGTCGCGGTCGAGCCGTTGCGCAACGCGCAAGGCGCGAGCGCGGATTTCGGAATAGGTCGTGCTGTGGATTGGCCCTTCGATCGAGCGCGAGATAACCCGGCGATTGCCGTGATTGCGCGCGGCGTGATCAATGATGCGGTGGCACAGGAGCGGCCAATCCTGCATAAGACCGAGCATGGTATTCCTCCCAGCGCCGTGTTGTTCTCGTTGCGCCGCCGCGCAGGGCTGCGGACGCTGTGCCAATTTAGCCGGATGACGTGAAGATGAAAATGGTGCTTCGTTTCAGAGTGACCGAGCCGCTCCTGGCATTACCGGCTACGATCAGGCCCCAACTAAGGTCACGCGCGGCGTTAACCTGTAGGGACCGCCAACTTGTAGTGAGTGCAATTACCGCCGGAGGGGCTGTCGCGTGAAAGGCTTCATTGTACTCGCCTTGCTTTTGGGCGCGGCGGGGAGTGCCGCAGCGCAATATGCCTTGTCACCGTTGCCGCGCATTCCAACCGCCTGTCAGATTGGACTGGCGCAACTGGCGCAGTTCCAACCGTTGCCGCCGATCGCCGCCGCCGGGGACTGTGCAGCCGCGGACGTGGTGCTGTTGCAGGGCGTGATCCTGCGCGATAGCACCAAGGTTGCAGTGGTCCCGGCGGCGACGCTGCGCTGCACGATGGCCGATCAGGTCTCACGGTGGGTTCGCGAAGATGTTGCTTTCGCCGCTAAAACCATTGAAGGCGTCACTCTGCGCAGGATCGACAATCTGGATTCGTATGAGTGCCGCACCCAAAATCGAATCCGCGGTGCCAGGCTGAGCGAGCATGGTCGCGCCAACGCATTCGATGTCGGCGACTTTCGAGTATCGGACGGAAGGGTGCTTGCCTTGACCGACGTCAAGGTCGCAAAAACCTGGCGGGAGGCTCTACGGACCAGCGCCTGCGCGCGCTTTTCGACTGTGCTGGGTCCCGGTTCTGACGGCTTTCACGAAGAGCACATCCACGTCGATCTCGCCGAGCACCGAAAGGGCTTTAAAATGTGTCAGTGGGACGTGCGTGAGCCGATCGTGCAGGCGCAGACGCCCGCGCCCTCGTCCGAGCAAGTCGCGGCACGGATAGAAGACCCGGTCCCACTGCCGCGTCCTCGTCCGCTGGTGCCTGGAGACAAAGCGACATCGCAATCCGGCAAAATCGACTCGCAGATCAGATGAGACAATGAATGTGCTCTCGTCTGGCCTTGCTCATGGCTGGTGATTGATCATTTTGACTCGCCATCCGGAGCTTCGCTTGCCCTGATAGTGGTCCAGCCGCGTGACCGAACAATTGTCGATCATGAAAGCAAAGCCGCCGCGCGGCGGCAGGCCAAGCGCGATAGTAATGGCGGCGCGGATCGTTCCGCCGTGGGCAACCGCGACGATGTCGTTGCCGCGGTGGGTCTCGGTCGCACGCTCAATCGCCGTGCGGACGCGCGCCAAGAGATCGACGAAACTCTCGCCGTTTGGTGCGCGCTCTTCCGCGGTGGCATACCAGAAGGAATCCGGTTCCTGCGTGCGGTCCATCAGAAACGCGCGGCGATCGAGTCCTTGCCAGTCACCGAGGTGCTGTTCAGCAAGATCTTTGTCTTGCTGAAATTCGGGCGATGGATCGAAGTCTCCGGCCGTCCAGATCGCCTGCGCGGTCTGATGGGTGCGTGACAGATGGCTCGTGATCCAGATCGCCTGGCGCGGCAATAGCGTCGCCAGACAGGAAAAGACGCGCGTGTCGCTGCAGTCGCATGGCAAATCCGTCTGACCGTAGATCCGACCGTTGTCCGCATGGACCGGGGCATGACGAATCCACCACCAGCGCGTGCGTACGAAGCCGTCCGCCGCGGCTTTGCTGGCGACGATCTGTTCTAGCGTTGCGCTCTCAGACAAGCGGCATTCCTCACTTGATGGGGCGCTTGCTTACGGGGTGCCATCTCGGGGTTCAAGTGCGGGTTTTTGTGTCCCGATGGGCTTTGACGGCCCGCTCCAGCCACAATAGACCTGCAAACCCGGCCGTTGGCGCCAAACGACGTTCAAGAGACTTTTTCAGAGAAACTCCATGCCCCCGCTGAGCAATCTTGCGACCCGCGACGTCGAAACATTGGTGCATCCCTACATCAATCTCGCGAGTTTCCGCGAAACCGGACCGCTCATCATCGAACGCGCCGAAGGCGTCCATGTCTACGATACCGAGGGCAAGGGTTATATTGAGGGAATGGCGGGCCTTTGGTGCACCGCGCTTGGCTACGGCAACGAGGAATTAGTCGAGGCCGCCGCCTCGCAGATGCGCAAGCTCTCCTTTGCGCATCTCTTCACCGGCCGGAGCCACGATCCGGCGATCGAGCTTGCGGAAAAGCTCAAAGAGATCGCACCGGTGCCAATCTCGAAGGTGTTCTTTTGCAATTCCGGTTCGGAGGCCAATGACACCCAGGTCAAGCTGGTCTGGTATCTGAACAATGCGCGCGCCCTGCCGCGGAAAAAGAAGATCATCAGCCGGGTGAAGGCTTACCACGGCGTCACCATCGCGGCCGCCTCGCTCACCGGCCTGGTCGGCAACCACCGCGATTTTGACTTGCCGCTGCCTGGCTTCCTGCACACCGGCTGTCCGCACCACTACCGATTCGCGCATCACGGCGAGAGCGAGGAGGAATTTGCCTCGCGGCTTGCCGACGAACTTGATGCGATGATCGTCAAGGAAGGCCCGGAGACGGTAGCGGCGTTCATCGCCGAGCCGGTGATGGGCGCCGGCGGCGTCATCGTGCCGCCGCAGACCTATTTCCAGAAGATCAATGCCGTGTGCGCCAAACACGACGTGTTCGTCATCAGCGACGAGGTGATTTGCGGCTTCGGTCGGCTCGGCACGATGTTCGGTTGTGAGAAGCTCGGATTCCGTCCGCAGTCGATCTCGGTCGCAAAAGCACTATCGTCGGCGTATCTGCCAATCGCGGCGGTGATGATCCCGGAACTGATGTACGAGGCGTTGCTCGCCGAGAGCAAAAAGATCGGCGTGTTCGGTCATGGCTTCACCTATGGCGGTCACCCGGTTTCGGCGGCGGTCGCGCTGAAGGCGATCGAAATTTACGCGCGGGACCGCATCATCGAAAAGGCCGCCAAACGCGCTCCATTGTTTCAGGCGCGCCTCAAGCTCCTTAATCAGCACCCGCTGGTCGGCGAAGCGCGCGGACTAGGCTTGATCGGCGGCGTAGAGCTTGTCGCGGATAAGGCAAGCAAGCGTTCATTCGATCCGCAACACGGCATCGGCGCTCGCGTGGTGCGTTTTGCCGAAGATGAAGGGCTGATTGTGCGTTCGGTCGCAGGCGACATACTGACGCTGTCGCCCCCACTCATTATCAACGCGCCGCAAATCGAAGAGCTGTTTGACCGGCTCACGCGCGCGCTCGACAAGACGCTCGATTGGATTACGCGCGAACACATCACGCCGGCGTGATATTTACCGCTCGCATTGCAGCCGAGGACGAACGCGGAAACCATAACCACAAAAGGCACGGAAATATCGCCGGAACAGCGTGCCGCGTTAGCTTGCGCACGCTAAGACCCGCATCATGAAAATCGTGCCAAAAGCGAAAATTGAACAAGGCGCCGAACCCATTGGCGGGGCCCGCGTAACGCGGCGCCGCATGCTGGCCGGGACCGCCGGATTGCTCGGTCTCTCGGCGATCGCGACCAGCGTCTACGCTAGCGCTATCGAGCCGCATGGTCTCGTGGTCACGCGCTACCAGCCGCGTCCGGCAGCTTGGCCTGCGGGCCGCAAGCTTTCGATCACCGTAATTGCCGATCTGCATGCTGGCGGTCCGGATATGACTCTGCCGCACATCCGACAGATCGTCGAAACCGCTAACGGGCTGAAATCCGATATTGTGGTGCTGCTCGGCGACTATACGACCAGTTACCTGTTCGTGGACAAACCTGTTGCTTACGCGGTATGGGCGGCCGAGCTGGCGCGGCTCCAGGCTCCTCTTGGCACCTGGGCAATCCTCGGCAACCACGATTGGTGGAACAACGTTTCGGATATCCGCCAGGCGCTCGCTGACGTTCGCATTCCCGTGCTCGAAAATCTTGCGGTGATGCTCGGCGCAAAGGGTCAACGCTTCTGGCTTGCGGGACTCGGCGACCAGCTTGCCTACCGGCTCGGGCCACACCGTTTTCGCGGCGTCGACGATTTGCCTGGAACATTGGCCCAGGTCGAGACTGACGATCCCGTCCTGCTGTTGGCGCACGAGCCCGACATATTTCCGCGCGTGCCCGCGCGCGTCGCCCTGACGCTATCCGGTCACACCCACGGTGGACAAATCCGGGTGCCGCTGATCTGGCCGGTCTTTGTTCCTTCCAAATACGGCGCGCGCTTCGCCTATGGGCACGTGGTTGAAGAAGCCCGCCACCTGATCGTCTCCGGAGGGCTCGGCACGAGCCTCATTCCGGCCCGTCTCGGGGTGCCGCCGGAAATTGTGCATATCCAGCTCGGCGTTTGAGGGCTCTAAAAAGCATAATGCCCGGCGCAAGGCCGGGCATTATCAGCCGCGTTTCAGAAGATGCGCTCAGTTGCTACCGGAAGGCGCGAGCGCCAGACGCGGACTAAATGGCGCGTCCCCTTGGTGCGGTCCAAGAACGATGACCATGTTTCCGACCTTGACGTGATTGTACAGGTCAATGGCATCCTCATTGGTCATGCGGATGCAGCCCGACGAAACCGCGCTGCCGATCAGCTCCGGCTGGTTGGTGCCGTGGATGCGGTAGAGCGTATCTTTGTTGTTCGAGTAGAGATACATGCCGCGCGCGCCCATTGGGTTGTGTGGGCCGCCCGTGACATAGGTAGGCAGCGGGCCGAGCCGCGTCTGTTCGCTGGGGGTGGGAATCCATGGCGGCCACTCTTCCATACGGCCGACTTTGGCAATGCCGCTCCAGGCCTGTGCCTCTTCGCCGACGGCGATGCCGTAGCGAATGGCTTTGCCCTGAGGCAGCACGTAGTAGAGATACTTAGCGTCGCTATCCACGAGCACAGTGCCGGGCGCTTCCTTGCGATGATAGTCGACAAGGCGCCGACGGTAAGCTTCCGGGACTGCCGCCTGACTGTACGGCAGGTTGGACATCAGGTCCTTGTCCTTCTGCTTCCAGCCAACCTGCGTCGAGGGCTCGAGAGTCCCGATGTCTGGAATGCAGCCGCCGAGCGCAACGGCGGCAATTACGAATGCAAGCGCACGCATCATCATAAGCTTACCTGCTCTTCTTCCCCCACCCAGCCCAGAATCTGCCTCACTATTTCCCCGCAAATCCCCATAGCGAAATCGCCCCCATCATGCCAGCGGCGCAAGCGTCTATTGATCCATGTCAATGCGATGTGTTGCAGGAATGTCGCACTGTTCCACTGGTTACGCCACGCCTAATGCGGCGCAAGCAATATGTTTCGGACTCGTTAACCAGCGGTTTACCGGGATGGCTGTCAGCTAGAGGGCAGGCGAATGCGGGCGGCAGACGGATGCCGGTGGACGAGGTGCCGCCGATCTCCGCCCGACTTGCCGCTTACGGCGGCATGATCTCTCGCGAGAATGGGAACGGGGTTCGACGATGAAACAAGTCTCTGCCGATACGGCAAATCAGCCGGTGAAACTTTCCGATCAACGCATCGCGCTTCATCTCTGCTACGGCCAAATCGGAATTTCGGCCGTTGCGGCTGCCGCGCGCTATCAGGGCGGCGCCAAGAATCCGGCTTATGCGCCGGTGCCCGCTGGATCATACGAAGACGAAGGGGTTGCCTAGTCCGTCGGCGTTTAGTCGGAACGATGGCCACAACCTGGTAAAACTAGAGGAAAGGGATGCCCCCCTTTTGATTTTTACCCTCCGTAGCGGGAGGGTTGACGAATGCGCTAAAGCATAGCCGGCCGAAGACATCTCCATAAATCGGCCGATCCATGAGCCCCGTGGCCGTTTTTTCCAACGCCGAAATTGAACGTGGCCGGCGCCTGTTTGCGGGCGATTGGAGCTTTCTGTCGGCAGCCAGTTCGGTCGATTCGCTGCCGCGCCCCGGCGGCCTGGAAATCGCCTTCGCCGGGCGGTCAAATGTCGGCAAGTCCAGTTTGATCAACGCGCTCACAGGCCGCCGCGCGCTGGCGCGCACCTCGAACACACCCGGCCGCACTCAGGAACTGATTTTTTTTGGCGGAGCTGATCGGCTAGTGCTGGTCGATCTGCCGGGCTACGGCTACGCCGCTGCGGCCAAGAGCAAGGTAGCGGCCTGGACGCGTCTCATTCACGATTACCTCCACGGACGTGCCGCGCTCGGGCGTGCCTATGTACTGATCGACGCGCGCCACGGTTTGAAGAGCGTCGACGAGACCGTTCTCGATATGCTCGGCGAGGCCGCGGTCAGTTATGAGATCGTGCTGACGAAATGCGACCAGGTCAGCGAGGCCGAACTGGAAGGACGCTGCGAGTCGGTGAAAACAGCTGTGCGAAAGCGGCCGGCGGCGTTTCCCGACCTGATCGCCACCGCGGCGCGCACCGGGGCCGGCATCCCGCAGCTGCGTGCGGCGATCGCACGGTTGCTCGCGGAACGTCGTCCGTAAGCGCATTGTCGTCACGCCGTCACGCGGCTACATACACTGCGCCAAATGCACCCTGTCGAACGCCGGAAGATTGAGGCAATGAGCCAGAGCGATTCCATCAGCCCCGCGGTGCAGGCCCGTATTCTATCGGAAGCGCTGCCCTACATGCAGCGCTACGACGAAGAGACCATCGTCATCAAATACGGCGGCCACGCCATGGGCCAGGAAAGCATGGCCCGTGAATTCGCCCGCGACATCGTGCTGCTGGAGCAGACCGCGATCAATCCGGTCGTGGTGCACGGCGGCGGGCCGCAAATCGAGGCCATGCTCAAACGGGTCGGCGTCCAGTCGCAGTACGCAGCGGGGTTGCGCATCACCGACGAAAAGACTCTCGAAATTGTCGAAATGGTGCTGGCCGGCTCGATCAACAAGGAACTGGTCGGCTACATCAACGAAGCCGGCGGCAGGGCGATGGGCCTGTGCGGCAAAGACGGCAACATGGTGGTCGCGCGCAAGCTGACCCGTACCGTGGTCGACCCCGATTCCCACATCGAGAAGGTGGTTGATCTCGGTTTCGTCGGCGAGCCGGATAAGGTCGACGTTACCGTGCTCAATCAGATACTCGGCCGCGAACTCATTCCGGTACTGGCGCCGGTCGCGGCCGCCGTCAACGGGGGCACCTTCAACGTCAATGCCGACACGTTCGCCGGCGCTATCGCAGGTGCGCTTAAGGCCAAGCGGCTTCTGCTACTGACCGATGTGCCGGGCGTGCTCGACAAATCGAAGAACCTGATCAAGCAGCTCTCCGCCGATGACGCGCGCCGGCTGATCGCCGACGGCACCATCTCCGCCGGCATGATTCCCAAAGTGGAGACTTGCATTGATGCGCTGGAGCGCGGCGTCGAGGGGGTCGTCATCCTCGACGGCAAGGTACCGCACGCCGTGCTGCTCGAACTCTTCACTGAGCTCGGTGCCGGCACGCTGATTCATAACTAAATCCGTCCGACGACGGTGAGTTTACCCGCCATTAACCGCGCGCGCCGGAGGCGTACAACGCCGCCTTTACCAATGGCCGCGTAACACTGGCGCTTCTCGCTCGTTGCGGAGGCGCGCTTGGATCTGTCCCCAGGCATCTCGTATTTTTTTGGCCAGCTCAGCAAAGCGTTGCTGTCGCCCGGTTCGCATATTTCGCTGTTTTCGCTATTCAGCGCGCTCTGCGTCGCGTTCGCCGTCCTTGCCGCCCGTCAGCACAAAAAAGGCCGGCGCATTCGTTTAGGATCGCTGCTCCGGGCGCTGTTCCCGAAACATATCGTCTTGAGCAAGTCGAGCCTGGCGGATGTGGGATATTTTTATTTCAACGTGTTCGTCTTCGGCATCATCTTCGGCTGGGCGCTGCTATCGTACGACGCGCTGAGCCGTAGTATCGCCGATCTGCTGACAAGTGCGTTCGGCGCGATGCCGCCCGCTCCGTTCCCCGCATTTGTTTCGCGATCGATCATCACGGTGATGCTGTTCCTGGCTTACGAACTCGGCTATTGGCTCAATCACTATCTGTCCCATCGCATACCGTTCCTCTGGGAATTCCATAAGGTTCACCACTCGGCGACGGCGCTTACGCCGCTGACGAATTTTCGTGTGCACCCGATTTACATGTGCATCTTCATCAATATTCTCGCGGTCTCGATGGGACTTGCGAACGGGGTTAGCGATTATCTGCTTGGTCAGCCCGCCTCGCAATATGGTCTGTCCGAGACCAACGTCATTCTCGTGTTCTTTGTCTATCTCTACGTTCACCTGCAGCATTCGCAATTGTGGATCTCATTCACCGGGTGGCTCGGTCATCTGTTGATGAGCCCGGCCCACCATCAGATCCATCACTCGAGGAATCCGCTTCACTTCAATAAAAATCTGGGCAGCTGTCTGGCGCTGTGGGATTGGATGTTCGGTACGCTATACATCCCGGGCGCGGAGCGCGAAGCACTCGAGTTCGGAGTTGAGCCGGATCGTGAGCACGCCCACACGATAAGGGGCGAACTGATCGCGCCATTCGTGCGCGCAGCCCTTATCGTCAAGGACCTATTCCGACGACCGGCCGGGGCGGTCGCTGGTCCGGCGCCTGAACAGGAACGCGTCTTTATCGAGCGCGCTTAGTCTTTATTTCGCGTCTTGCGCCAGTCCACAATGCAGGTTGCCGTGCAGGCCACTGCCGCGTATTGCGTCAGGCGGAATCCCACACGAGTCGTTCCGCTTGGCTTCCCGCTTCGTTTTTTCCGTGGCGCCCGGTCTCGCCGCCGCCTTCTCGCTCGGCGCGGCCGACGTGCTCGCCAAGATCATCATCACGTCGCACTGCGACGTGCTCACCATGCTGTTGTTTCGCAGCGTGCTCGGGCTCGTCTTGATGACAACATGGCTGCGGCTCGGGCCGAAGCCATCGCCGATGGACGCGCGCGTGCGCCTGATATCAGTCGGCATTGGCGTGCTGTTCTCAGTCCTGATCTTTTGTCTGTTCAAGGCGATTGAAGCCAATGACGTGCCGACGGCGGTCCTGACTTATTTTGTCTATCCGTTGCTGACCGGGCTGGTCGCTGCGGCAACCGGCCTCGAGCGCTTGCGCTGGCAAGGAGTGCTGTGCGCACTTGCCGCCTTCGTCGGGCTCGCAATCATGATCGGTGCCCATCCGTCGGGCCTCATGCTCGGCGGCATTGCCTTTGCGATCGGCGCGGCGTGCTGCCGGACCGGTGTGCTGATTCTCACACGCGCGTTCCTCGTCGGCGCCGACGCACGGTTGACGACGTGGTACTCGGTGATAGCGCAGCTTGTGATATTCGCCGCTGTATCGCTGTTCACTCAGACCTTGGCGCCGCCGCAAACAGACGGCGGGTGGGTAGCACTGATCGCGTTAAGCGTCGCCACCACGGTCGCCATTCTTTTCGTCTTCGTGTCGACGGTGCGCATCGGGCCGTTCCGCACTGCTTTGCTCACAAATTTCGAGCCGATGATTGCTGTGGTGCTAAGCGCAGTCGCCCTTGGTGAGGTCATCACGCCGCTGCAAGCGGCCGGCAGCGCGATCATGCTGGCGGCGCTGATCGGCTTTCAGTTATGGAAATAGCGAAATCAATCGAAGGGGTGTATGCGTTCAAATCGCCAGATAATGTCATAGTGCGACGCGCTGCGACACGCTATGGAGCCAATTGTCACAAACAGTGGTCACAAACTCGGCCAAGTTCGGGCGGATGGTTCACCATTCAGTAAATCTGATGTCCGTACAATCGCGGTGAGGAACGGACAATGCGCGGGTTCCAAAGCTCTTCGTTTGATCCTCAGACGCTGGTGATCCTCGAGACCGCCTTCGACGAGGCTTGGCTGACGCTCAAGGCCGTCGGCAACAGCACGGTACGGCCGGACGAGCTGGCGCGCTCGGTGCTGCGGCTGGCCATGGAGGGCGAGCGCGATCCGGTGCGACTGCACGATGGGGCGCTCCGAGGACTGGTGCCGGCGACGGCGTGGCGAGAAGCGGTCTGAACCTCGGTAGAGCGTCTGTCAGGAATGGGAAATCAAGATCGCCAGGCCGGCCAGCGCGGCTGCGGCCAGCGTGCCGATGAGTGCTGCTTGCACAAACGGAACCGATCTGCGCAACGCCCTTTGCATCATTGCTCCCGGCTGACCGACTGCTATTACTGATTCGGCGCACTTCATGGCGTCGTCGCCGGGAAGTGTGGCAACAACGAGTTGCCGGGCATGATCGAGCGTCAGATTGAAGAGCGGACCAGGGCTCACGTTCGCGGCTTTGGCGCGGTCGAGACCTGGGTGTTCGATCTCGATAACACGCTCTATCCGCACCACATCAACCTCTGGCAGCAGGTCGATGAGCGCATTCGCGACTACATCGCCAACTTTTTGCGCGTCACGCCCGACGAAGCGTTCCGGGTGCAAAAGGATTACTACCGCCGCTATGGCACCAGCATGCGCGGCTTAATGGAGGAGCATGGCCTTAATCCGGACGAGTTTCTGGAAGTCGTGCACCAGGTCGATCATTCGCCGCTAACACCCAATCCTGCCCTTGGCGCCGCTATTGCCCAGCTTCAGGGGCGCAAGCTCATTCTCACCAACGGTACGCGCCGGCATGCAGAAGCGGTCATGGCGCGATTGGAAATCGCCGAACATTTCGACGACGTGTTCGACGTCGCAGCCGCCGAATTCGAGCCGAAGCCGCGGCGGGCTGTTTATGATCGATTCCTTTCCCGGCACGATGTCGATCCGCGCAAGGCGGCGATTTTTGAGGATCTATCGCGCAACCTTGAAGCGCCGCACGCGCTCGGCATGACCACAGTGCTGGTGGTGCCGAGTGGCACTCGCGAAGTCTTTCGCGAGGAGTGGGAACTTGCGGGACGCGACGCTCCGTATGTCGATCACGTCACCGATGATCTCACCGGCTTTTTGCGTGATATCGCCAGTGAAAGAAGTCTTGGCGTCGCTCAGAAGTAGCCGGCAAGCCCGCCAATATGCCAGGTGACCGGAATGAGAATCGCGACGGTGAACGCGGAATCGCGACGAAACAGCCATCGTGCCTGATTGTCGCCACGCAATACATTCAATCCGCCATAGACAATCGCATAGGTCAGAATCCAGAACGCCAGTTGGTACCAGCCCAGCCAATAAAACACGCCGGCAAAGACTGCTATTCCCATCGTGATCATTGGACACCCTTCGGTCGCGTCGGTTCTAAGTGAGCCATGCAAGAAAAGTTCCAATTTAGGGCGCAAAGCGACTTGCGGTGCTTGACATCGATCAAGCGCACTCCGACAAAACCGCCGCACCTGGGGATTTTCTTCATGCCAGCCGCCGAATTCGCCGAGACTCAAACGAAATCCGACACAAAATCGCTGGCCGAGGCCGTCGAGACCGCGTTTGAGCGGCGTGACGAGATCGGCCCCACGACAGCCGGCGGAGTTCGCGAGGCCGTCGAGGACGCGCTCGATCTGCTCGACCGCGGCGAGGCGCGGGTGGCGGAAAAAGCGGCCGACGGCACGTGGCACGTCAACCAATGGCTCAAGAAGGCGGTGCTGCTGTCGTTTCGCTTAAACGACATGAGCGTGATCCCGGGCGGGCCCGGCCGCGCCGTATGGTGGGACAAAGTCCCGTCGAAATTCGACGCATGGGATGAAAAGGATTTTCGCGCCGCCGGATTTCGCGCGGTGCCTGGCTGCGTGGTACGGCGTTCTGCCTATGTCGCGCCCGGCGTCGTGCTGATGCCGTCCTTTGTCAATCTCGGAGCCTACGTCGATCGGGGCACGATGATTGATACCTGGGCGACGGTGGGTTCATGCGCGCAGATTGGCAAAAACTGTCACATCTCCGGCGGCGCCGGCATCGGCGGTGTGCTCGAGCCGTTGCAGGCGGAGCCGGTGATCGTCGAGGATAATTGCTTTATTGGCGCGCGTTCGGAAATCGCCGAGGGCGTGATCGTTCGCGAAGGCGCGGTGCTGTCGATGGGTGTCTTCATCGGCGCTTCGACCAAGATCGTCGACCGCGACAGCGGCGAAATCTTTCAGGGCGAAGTGCCGCCTTATGCGGTGGTGGTACCGGGCAGCCTGCCGGGCGTGCCGCGCGCGGGCGGCGGCGTGACCCCGAACCTCTCCTGTGCCGTCATCGTTAAGCGCGTCGACGAAAAGACGCGGGCCAAGACCAGCATCAACGAATTGCTGCGGGACTGAAAGTTCGCGTTGCAAACGATGAATTGGGCTTACCTTCTCAACGGCTTTCACGGCCGTATCGGCCGCCAGACGTTCTGGTTTGCAATGGGCGTACTCGCGATTGCCGAGATCTTCGGTCATCTCATCGCTGAGCAGGTTCAGGGCGACCGGCTGAGCGCGATTGTCGATCTTGCCTTCACCTATCCGGAATTTGCCGTCGCGGCGAAGCGTGCGAACGATCGCAACTTGCCGATTTGGCTGCTGATCATTTTCTTCGGCGCCGGCGCTTTGCTGGACCTTTTCACTGTGCTTGGTCTAGCCGGCAACGACGAGGCGCCGAGCATGCTGTCGCTGGTGATCGCGGTGCCGTTCACGGTGTTTGGTTTGGCTTTGCTCGTCGAGCTTGGTTTCCGCAGGGGCACGGTCGGTCCGAACCCGAACGGTCCCGATCCGCTGGCTAAGGTTTAGGCGTGATGCCTGCCGATCCTGTCGCCATTGCGCGCGATCTCATTCGTTGCCGCTCGATAACGCCGCAGGAGGGTGGGGCGCTCGGTTACTTGGAAGGCGTGTTGGCGCAAGCAGGTTTTGCTGTGCATCGCACGACCTTTGCCGAACCCGGCACCGCGCCGGTCGAAAACCTTTACGCACGCATCGGTAGCGAAAAGCCCAATCTGATGTTCGCCGGGCACACCGATGTCGTGCCTCCGGGGGACGAGGCAACCTGGCATCATTCACCCTTTGGCGGCGAATTGGTCGACGACAAGATTTACGGCCGCGGCGCGGTCGACATGAAGGGCGGCATCGCCTGCTTTGTCGCAGCGGCGCTGGACTATCTCGGTGACGGCGGCGAGCCGAAGCATGGCTCGATTTCGCTTCTGATCACCGGCGACGAAGAGGGTGTCGCGGTCAACGGCACCATCAAGCTGCTGAAGTGGGCGGCGGAACGCGGCGAGACCTATGACCATTGCATCCTCGGCGAGCCGAGTAACGTCGAGGTGCTCGGCGACACCATCAAGGCCGGCCGGCGCGGCTCGCTTAGCGGTACGCTCATCGTCAACGGCCGTCAGGGGCACGTCGCTTACCCGCATCGCGCCGACAATCCGATTCGCGGGCTGGTGACGCTCATTGCCGCGCTGCAGGCGCCGCTCGACGACGGCAGCGAGCATTTCGATCCGTCGCATCTGGAATTCACTTCGGTCGATGTCGGCAACGAAACCGTCAACCTCATCCCGGGACAGGCGCGGGCGCGTTTCAACATCCGCTACAACGACTGCCACAGCCCGATCGCGCTGACGACTCTGTTAGAGCGCCGCGCGCAAGCCGCGGCTGCCGGCCGCGTGCATTATGCGTTCGACTGGCAGCCGTCGAATGCCGAGGTCTTTCTCACCAAACCGGGACCGTTTACCGATCTCGCTATCGCCGCTATCGCCGAGGTGACCGGCCGTAAGCCGAAACTCTCGACCTCCGGCGGCACGTCCGACGCGCGCTTCATCAAAGATTACTGTCCCGTGCTCGAATTCGGTCTGGTTGGACAGACCATGCACCAGGTCGATGAATGCGCTCCGGTCGCGGACCTTCGGGCGCTGACTGCGATCTACCGGCGCATTATCGAGAAGTATTTCGCAGCTACGCGCTAATAATCCACCCGCACCAGATAAAGTCCGTGCGGCGGTGCGACCTGGCCGCAGGCGGTGCGGTCGCGGGCGGCGACCGCCGCACCAAGATCGTCGGCGCTCCACTTGCCCTCGCCGACATGCACAAGCGAGCCCACCATCGAACGCACCTGATGATGCAGGAAGGAGCGTGCCGCCGCCGTGATCCGTACTTCGTCGCCATCGCGTGCAACATCAAGCTGGTCGAGTGTCTTTACCGGCGATTTGGCCTGACATTCGGTGGCGCGGAAGGTGGTGAAGTCGTGCCGGCCGATGAGCTTCTGCGCCGCCGCGTGCATTGCTGCGGTGTCGAGCGGCCGCGGCATGCGCCATGCGCGATTTTGCTCAAGCGCGAGATCGGCACGGCGATTGATGATGCGGTAGAGATAGTGCCGCTTGATCGCCGAGAAACGCGCTTCGAAGGTCTCGGCGACGCTCTTTACCGTGAGCACCGCGATCGGCTGCGGGCGCAGGTGAAAGTTGATGGCGTCGCGGACGGTGTCGACGTCCCAGTCCTTGGCGAGATCGACGTGGGCGACCTGGCCGAGCGCGTGCACACCGGCATCGGTGCGCCCGGCACCCTGTAGCAGGACGCGTTCACCGGTGAACGCAGCGATTGCCTCGGTGATCGTGCCCTGTACCGAAGCGCCGTTGTCCTGCACCTGCCAGCCAACGAACGGCGTGCCGTCATATTCGATGGTGAGCTTGTAGCGAGGCATGGCCGCGTTACCTCGGCGGAAAAGCGCGGCGCGTCAAACCAGCACGCTTTCGCGCCCGATCGGCGTTCCACGCAAAAATTCCGCGGCAGGCATCGGCTGCCGGCCGGCGCGCTGCAGTTCGATCAGCCGCACCGCGCCTTCGCCGCAAGCAATGGTCAGACGGTCGTCGAGCACATGCCCGGGTCCTCCGTAACCTTCGCCCTTGGTCGTGCGCAATACCTTGACGCGGCCCGCGCCGCCGTTGCCCGAAAACGCGAACCAGGCGCCGGGAAACGGCGACAGTCCGCGGCAATGGTCGTGGACCTGCTGCCAAGGCTTGGTCCAGTCGATATGCGTCTCGTTCTTTTCGATCTTTTTGGCGTAGGTCACGCCGTCCGTGGATTGCGGTGTCAGTTGCAGAGCATCTTTTTCCAGCGCCGCGAGCGCGCGCAGCATCAGGTCGGCGCCAAGCCGTGCCAGCGTGTCGTGTATGTTGCCTGCGGTCACATCCGGGCCGATCGGCACGCGCTCCGCCATCGCTATCGGGCCGGTGTCGAGCCCTTCTTCCATCTTCATCACCATCACGCCGGTCTCGCTGTCGCCAGCGATGATGGCCCGCTGGATCGGCGCGGCGCCGCGCCAGCGCGGCAACAGCGAAGCGTGCAGATTAAAACAGCCCAACGGAAAGGCTTCCAGGATCGGCTTGGGTAGGATCAGCCCGTAAGCCACGACCACCGCCGCATCGGCGCCGTGGACACGCATCGTCGATGCGGCGTCGGCGCCCTTGAGAACTTTCGGTGTCAAAACCGGCAGCCCGAAACGCTCCGCTTCGCGCGCAACCGGGCTCGGCCGCAGCTCCATGCCGCGTCCGGCAGGCTGCGGCGCACGCGTGTAGACCGCCACGACTTCGTGTCCCGCGCCGACGATTTCCAGAAGGGTGGGCACGGCGAAATCGGGCGTGCCCATGAACACGAGGCGGAGCGGCAACTAGGCCTCCACCTTGCTCTTCGTCGTCTTGCCCGCTGCTTTGGCTGCCTTGGCGAATTTCTTCGTGATGCGATCGCGCTTGAGTTTCGAGATGTGGTCGATGAACAGCACCCCGTCGGTATGGTCGATCTCATGCTGGAAACAGGTCGCGAACAGTCCCTTTGCTGTAATTTCGTGGGTCTTGCCATTGAGGTCGAGATACTTGACCTTGATTTCGGTCGGCCGCTCGACCTCCTCATAGAATTCCGGAATCGACAGACAGCCTTCCTCGTGGGTCGATTTTTCGTCCGACGCCCAGGTGATTTCCGGATTGATGAAAACCTGCGGCTTATGTGCGTCTTCCTTTTTCGACAGGTCCATGACCACAACGCGTTTGGGCACGCCAACCTGGATGGCAGCAAGCCCAATGCCCGGCGCGGCATACATGGTCTCAAACATGTCATCGACCAAAGCGCGGATGCTCGCATCCGCGCGCTTCACCAGTTCGGAACGAAGCCGCAGCCGCTTATCGGGAAGCTTGAGGATCTCGCGCACAGCCATGGGTCACCACACCATGTCGGCGATGTAAGGGGTGCACAAAGCGCGGTCAATGCAGGCGATTTGTTGTGTTAGCGACCATGGCCGGGTTGTAAATGTTCCTTTTTTGTTCTAGGTGTTGTTCTTGAAGAGTCCGGCGCGCGCCGGGACGAATTGCGTAGAAGCGAACCATGACCGACGCCTCCGTGATTATCGCAATTGTCGCCGTCATTGTTGCGATTGCCGCGCTCGTGATGCTGGCCATCGTGCTTTGGCGATCCCGCAATCCTGCGCCAACAGAGGACACCGGGATGGTCGAGCTGACCCGCGCGCAGGCAGATGCGGCCGCACGCTTGGAAGGCGCGATCAGACTGCTGGCAAATGGCCAATCGCAATTGCAGCGCACCGTCAACGAACGGCTTGATTCGGTCTCGCATCGACTTGGCGATTCGCTTGAAAAGACCAAGCAAAGTACGTCGGAGAATCTGCAAAAACTCGCCGAGCGGCTCGCGGTTATCGATCGCGCGCAGAAGAACATTACCGATCTCGCTACCCAGGTGACGTCGCTGCAGGGCGTGCTTGCCAACAAGCAATCGCGCGGCGCGTTTGGGCAGTGGCGAATGGAGACGATCATTCAGGACGGCCTGCCGAAAGGTGCTTATGCCTTTCAGTACACGCTCGCCAACAAGACCCGTCCCGACTGCTGCATCTTCCTGCCTGACAGACGCCCACTGGTGATCGACGCCAAGTTTCCGCTCGAAGGCATTACCGCCTATCGCGACGCCAAGTCGGACGACGAGCGTAAAGCCGCGGCGCAGCGGTTGCGCGCGGACGTGGGCAAACACGTCACCGATATTGCCGGCAAATACCTGATCCCGGGGGAAACCCAGGAGATCGCGTTTATGTTCGTGCCGTCGGAGTTGGTCTACGCCGATCTGCACGACGGCTTTGACGATCTTGTGCAGAAGGCTTATCGCGCGCACGTCGTCGTGGTGTCGCCGTCGATCCTCATGCTGGCGATTCAGGTGGTGCAGCAGATCCAGAAGGATGCCCGCATGCGGGAAGCGGCCGACCAGATTCGCGACGAGGTCGGGCGCTTGGTGAAAGACGTGAGTTTGCTCGGCGATCGCGTCCGCAAGCTGCAAATCCATTTCAACCAGTCGAACGAAGATATCCGCCAGGCCATCATCTCGATCGATAAGATCGAAGCGCATGGCGAGCGTATTCAGCAGGTCGAACTCGGCGCGCAAGCATCGGCCAATTCCAACGTCATCGCCGCGCCTGTCTTCAAGCTTGAGGCGGGCGAGTAGCCGATTGCTGGGGCTGGCTCCTTTGAGCCACCCTGAAATTGCGGATTGTGATATTGGCGTCCGTTAATGACCGACGCCCCGGCCCGTACCTCCCTCGCCGACACGTTCGCCGTTTATCTGCAGCGGCGGGTGCTGATCGTGATGTTTCTCGGCTTTTCGTCGGGTCTGCCGCTGGCGCTTTCGGGATCGACGCTGCTGGTCTGGATGCGCGAGGCAGGGGTCAATCTCGGTACCATCGGCCTGTTTGCCCTGGTCGGCACGCCTTACACCATAAAGTTCTTGTGGGCGCCGCTGATTGATGCGCTCGACGTGCCGGTGTTGTCGCGGCGATTTGGCCGGCGCCGCGGCTGGCTGCTGCTGTCGCAATTTCTGCTGATCGCAGCGATCGTGCTGCTCGGCGCCTGCGATCCGGCGGTTTCGCCGCTGTTCGTTGCCGTTGGGGCGTTGCTGGTCGCCACGGCGTCCGCGACGCAGGACATCGTCGTCGATGCTTTCCGGGTTGAGAGCCTCGACGAAAGTGAACAGGCCGCCGGCATGGCGTCTTATGTTGCCGCCTACCGTATCGGTATGCTCGCCTCGACCGCGGGTGCTCTATTTTTGGTGAGCGCCTTGCAAGGCTCCGGCCTCAGCTTCCATGGCGCATGGACCGCGGGCTACGCTTTGATGGCGGCGCTCGTGTTGATCGGTATTGCGACGACGCTCGTCGCAATAGAACCGGAAAAATCGAAGGCCGCTAACGCGGCATACGCACGGGAAAATACGCTGCAACGCGTCACCGAAGCCGCGGTCGGCGCGTTTTCCGAGTTTTTGACGCGCGACATGGCATTCGTCGCGCTCGCTTTCGTCGTCCTCTACAAATTCACCGATGCCTTGTCCGGCGCGATGACGGCGCCATTCGTGATCGATCTCGGGTTTTCGCGTAATGAATACGCGGCCGTCATCAAGGGCGTTGGCCTTGCGGCGACGCTGATCGGCGGTTTTGCCGGCGGCTTTTTGGCCCGCGCCTATTCGCTCCCAATGAGCCTCTTGATCGGCGGCCTCTTGCAAGGGGCGGCGAACCTGACGTTTTCCTGGCAGGCCGTTGTGGGCCACGACATCGCGTGGCTCACGGTGGCGATCATCACTGAGAATTTCACCAGCGCCATCGGCACCGTTGTCTTCGTCGCCTATCTCTCGGCGCTATGCCGCAATCCGCTGCATACGGCGACCCAATACGCGCTCCTCACGGCGCTGGCCGCAGTCGGGCGGACCTACCTGTCGTCGGGAGCCGGATTTATTGCCGCGGCGGCCGGCTGGGCGTGGTTCTTCGTTATTTGTGCGTTCGCAGGCGCGCCGGCGCTCATTCTGCTGGCATGGTTGCAGAAGCGCCAACATTTCGACGATTTGGAGCCGGCGAACAAAAAATAAACTCGCCAGCGAACGTTTTGGGTTGGATGGTCAAGTAGATAACGACCTCGGCATTGACCAGCCGCCTTGCCGCGAAATGAATGCGTCACGAGAACGCAACCGGATGACGGCACAATAGGTCCGCAAAAAAGTCCTTTTGTAAGGATCACATCGCTATACTCGACGTTGTTGGTATCGGTGTCTGTCGAGTTCGGCTGTGTTCCGTTCCCCGGTGTAGGCATGATTCTGGTCAAGATTTTTGCGACTGCGCTGGCGTTGAGCGAGGTGATGACCCAGCCGCAGGCGGTCAAAACGCATTTTGATCGGGTGCAAGATCAAGCCGAGGTCGTGCAGATTTTGCGCAATGGCTGTGCCCACATGCGCAAGGCCTTCGATATCGAATCGATCAACCTTGACGAGCTGATTTCGACCGCGCTTGACGATCCGAAGGCGCTGGTCGGCGACGTCAAGGCCTTCCATGGCATCAATTTCGGCGAGCTCAACACCGCTTATCGCCAGTTCTGCAAAAACGAAAGCGTGCCTCAGCCGGTCGTCGACCTCGGTGAGGTGATCGATTTCTTCAACAGCGCGGCGGCCGATCTGCCCGACGCGGCGCAACTGAAGGGCCGCAAGCTTCCGAGCATGAGCACCGTACTGGACGGTAAGGGCGGAAGCTTTGCCGAAGTGTTCGAGCCCGGCAACCGGCGCATGTGGGTGTCGCTCTCTGACGTGCCGGACTTTGTGCAAAAAGCATTCACCGCCGCCGAGGACCGGCGCTTCTTTCAGCACCATGGCATCGACGAGCGCGGCATCATCCGCGCCTTCATCGGCAATCTCGCCGATCCGGGCCGGCCACAGGGCGGCTCAACCATCACCCAGCAGGTCGTCAAGAACCTCCTGGTCGGCGAGGACGTGACTTACGAACGCAAAATTCGCGAGATGATCGTGGCCTCGCGGCTCGAGAGCACGCTCAGTAAAAACGAAATTCTCGAGCTCTATCTCAACACCGCCTACTTGGGCCGCGGCTCCTGGGGCGTAGACATGGCTGCACGCAGCTATTTCGGCGTGACCGCCAAGAATCTGACGCTCGCCCAGGGCGCGATGCTGGCGGGACTGCTTAAGGGGCCGAACTATTTCAATCCCGACCGTCATCCGGACCGCGCCAAGGAACGCCTTGGCTATGTCCTCGGCCGGATGCAGGAAGACGGCGCTATCAGCACAGCGCAAAAGGAACAGGGGTCCGCCGATCTGCCCAAGCTCGTCGCCTTCGATCGGCCGCGTCGCGACTCAGGCTTTGACTTTGTCGATTATGTCGGCCGGGAAGCGAAGACGGATGGTGTCGAGAGCCTGACCGCTCAATCCTACATCGTGCATTCGACGATCAACGCAGCCTTGCAGCGCGAGACAGAAACCGCCTTGCAGGAAGGCTTGGCGCTCTACGAAATGGAGTCCGGGCGCACTCAGTTTCAGGGGGCTGAAACGAACATTGCGGACGCGGTCCAAAGGCCCGGCGGTTCGATGCAGACCGGCGCGCCGGGCATTCCGCCGAGAATTGCGCCAGCCACGGCGCCCATCTGGCAACAGGCACTCAGTGCCGTGCATCTTCCGCTCTACGACGTGCATTGGCAGGCGGCGGTTGTTTTGGACAAGAAAGGCGCCGTCCACGTCGGACTTACCGATGGTCGCGTCGTGCCGCTGATCAGCCGTGTGAACTGGCGAGCCGTGAACCCCTACGACGTGATTTATGTCCACGTTATTGAGGGCAAGGGCAGGGGCGCCTCAGCCCAGGCGCAATTGCGCGTGCGGCCGACGGTTCAAGGTGCGGCGCTGGTGCTGGAAAACAAGACCGGCCGCATTCTCGCCATGGCCGGCGGCTTTTCATACCCGTTGAGTCAGCTCAATCGCACGGTACAGACGCAGCGCCAGCCCGGTTCGGCGATCAAGCCACTGACTTACCTCACGGCTTTGCAAAAAGGCCTCCAGCCGAACACCCTGATACCGGACGATCCGATTACGCTGCCGCCGATCGGCGCCGCTGGCGTGCGTGGCGGCATCATTGCCCGCGAGTTTAACGGAAGAGTACGCGAAGAAGATTTCTGGTCGCCGCGCAACGCCGACAATGGCTCCGGTGGCGCTCTGACGTTGCGTCGTGGTCTTGAAAACTCGGTCAACATGGTGACGGCGCACCTGCTTGACGGCGGTATCGACGCGGATCCTGAAAGAAGCCTGGACGAAGTCTGCGCGACTGCGGTCGCGGCACGGATCTACAACGAATGCGTTCGCTATTATCCATTTGTGCTCGGCGCGCAGCCGGTGCGTATGATTGATCTGGCCGCCTTCTATGCGGCTGTCGCCAATGAGGGCGAACGGCCACAGCCTCACAGCATCGACTCGATCGAAGCGGATGGCCGGACAATTTATCAGTACCCGACTGCTCCGGCGCCCTGGATCGGCGCCGCCGACCGGACTTCGTTCTATCAGCTCAAGACCATCCTGCAGGGCGTTGTCGAACGTGGCACGGCGCGGGCGATCAGTTCGTTGTCGCCTTACGTCGCCGGCAAGACCGGGACGACCGAGGATGCCGTCGACGGCTGGTTCATCGGCTTTACCAACGACGTGACTGTGGCCGTGTGGGTCGGCTACGACAATGGTGATGGCAAGCGGCGCTCGCTCGGCAGTAACGAAACCGGCGCAAAGGTAGCGTTGCCGATTTTCCGGCCGATCATGGACGCGATTTGGGCGCAAGGCATCGCGCCTAAGACGCCGCTGAACGGACCGTCAAACGAGGCCAAGCTTCACCTGATCGATCTGCCGATCGATTATGCCACCGGTAATCGGATGACCAATGGTCGCGGCTTCATCGAGCATTTCCGCCTTGATGCCGCCGGCCGCTTCGAGGAAACGCAGTACCAGCTGGTTTCCCGCGAGGACGCCTACGGCTCGGACGGGAACACGGCGAGCGAAGGCTATTGGGCCGCCCAGGGAGACAACAGCTTCGTGCCCGGACGATCCTATTATCCAGCCCAGAGCTGGCAGCAAGGGTCGCCTCAGCCATCGGTTCCCCAGCCTTTGTTGCCACAGCCATTGCGGGGCCTGTTTGCACCCTTGTTTGGTGATTCTGCAGAAAGCGCGCCTAACGGCATTCGCCGCGACCCGGATTATTTTTGGGGCAAACGCACCAACTGATTTTTCAGCCGCTTACAAAGAAAGTTCAAATGCGGTTTCCGTGTCTGATCGCGCTATTCGGCTTGATCTCGATTGGCTCTTTTTCCATCGCCGGTGCGCAGGACTTTCGCGTTGAAGACGTTTCCGGCCTGCGGAGTTTGGAAGCGGCGCAGCTGACACCTGGAACGATCGCGTTCAGCGACGCTCAGAAGAGCGGCACTGCTGGCGGCGACGCAACCAAACTGATCAGTTTTCAGGAATGGGCACGCACCCAGCCTGCCCAGAGGAAATTCCTGTCGCCATTTCCCGGTTATACCGAGCCGACGGTAACCAAGGTGGCAAGCGCCGGCGCTGCGAGTGCGCCCGTTACCGAGAAACTGACCATGTACGTGGCGCGGGCGCGCTTTCTCGTCAATCGGCCACCCAGCGCAATCGATCTTTCGCGCTATGTGACGCTGGCCTTTCTTGAGAAGATCGATCCGGCAGTCAAACACAAGGAGATTGCGGCCACCGACATCAATTCCCTCAAAGATCGACAGGGAATAGGCAACGCCAATCCCGACCGTAAATGGTGCACCGGGCGGCCGACGCTGGTCTGCATCGCGTCGAGCTACCAGCTCGAAGGCAAGATTCCCATGGGGATCATGCTCGTCAACAAGCTGCGCGACAGCCCCAAGAAGCTTTCCGATCACATCGATTTTGAAAGCGAGCTGTCGCAGCCCGCGACTGCGGATCTCGATCAGGCGGGACTGAAAGATTTGACGGGTATCGACGCAGCGGTCACCGGTGTCCTCGAGCAGAACATTTTCTACGTCAATCAGATCATGAAGTTCGGAAAATTCTTCGGTGTGTTTCAGAATCATCCCGCCGACGCCGGCAAGACTGTGGTTACCGCCTATATGACGCTGGCGGTCGAGACCAGCGTGCTCGACAAGCAAAAAGAATTCGAAAACGTGCCGGTGCTGCGCAACCTGGTTCCGGCGCAGGTGTTGATGGGCCAGTCGTCGTTTAATTCCGGCGATTTAATTAGCGCAGGCTTGCCTAAATATGCCCGCAATGAGATCAGGATGGTCGCCGGGCTTTTGGCGGCCGACAAGTAACGCCGAGATTATGCCGCCGCGCGTGCCTGATCGCCGCGTTCCAACGACTGCATCACTTCATCGACGGTCTGGACGTCGGCGAACTGGCCGTAAAGCCCAGATAACGAGGCGTTGTGTTCCTCGTCGGTATTGGCGGCGAGGCCATCTGCCACCATGACGGTCTTGAAATTCAGCATCATCGCATCGCGCGCGGTGCTCTCGCAGCAGATATGGGTCGCGGTGCCGGTGATCAGCACGGTGTCGATATCGCGCTCGCGCAAATACCGCTCGACGTCGGAGGAGCCTTGGATAAAAGCGCTGTAACGCTTCTTCGTAAGACAGGTGTCCTCGGCCCGGATGTCGTTGAGGTGCCAGAATTCGAAACCGTCATGGCCTTCTCCCATCGCTTCATAGCGGCGCCGCATGCGCTCTGGCGTCAGCAGATGTTCGTGGTAGGTCGACCAGCTCTGGCGCGTATCGTTCGTGCCGTTGCGGATCCAGAAGACATGGCCGCGACGCCGCCGCAATTCGGCAGCGAGACGATTGACATTCGGAACGATCTCGCGCGCCATCGGCGTCTCAGCTTGGTGTCCGGCCTTGACGAAATAATTTTGCATGTCGATCACAAGGAGCGCCGTGCGGCGCGGATCGATCGTGTCGAAGGGGTGCGATTTGCCGAAAAGGCGCTTGCCACGGGCTAGGGCAACTTCGGACAGCGTGGTCTTGTGCATGTTCGTTCCTGATCCTGGGTTTCAAATACGTTTAGCCCCGGTTTTCCTTCCGCATATCTTCACCTACCTTAACCGCAGTCACAAGCCATGGATCAATCGCCCCGAAACTGGGAGTTCTGGATCGACCGCGGCGGCACTTTCACTGACGTGATCGGCCGGCGCCCGGACGGCAAACTCGTCACGCTCAAGCTCCTTTCGGAAAACCCCGAGGCCTATACCGATGCCGCAGTAGCGGGCATTCGCCACTTGCTTGGGCTTGCGCCGGGTGAGGCAATTCCGGCGTCGCGCGTCGGCGCCGTGAAGATGGGGACGACGGTCGCGACCAATGCGCTCCTTGAACGCAAGGGCGAGCGCGCGCTCCTGCTCATCACCAGGGGGTTCCGCGACGCGCTGCGCATCGGCTACCAGGCGCGGCCGAAGATCTTCGCGCGCCACATCGTCAAGCCGGACATGCTTTACGAGCGGGTCGTCGAGGTGGATGAGCGCGTGCGCGCCGACGGCACGGTCGAGCGCGCGGTGGACCTTGACGCAGTGCGGGCCGAACTTCTTCACGCGCACGCGGATGGGATCGGCGCGGTCGCCGTCGTGCTCATGCACGGCTATCGCTACAGCGACCACGAACGGCAGCTTGCGGCGCTCGCCCGTGAACTCGGCTTTCCGCAAGTGTCCGCCAGTCACGAGGTCTCGCCACTCATCAAGCTTGTCGGGCGCGGCGACACCACCGTGGTCGACAGTTATCTGTCGCCGATCTTGCGGCGCTATGTGGCGCAAGTTGCGGAGGACTTAAATCCCTCCCCCCTTGTAGGGGAAGGGGGAGGGCAGCCGCGCCTGATGTTCATGATGTCGTCGGGCGGATTGACTGCCGCGGACTTGTTCCGGGGCAAGGACGCAATCCTGTCCGGCCCGGCCGGCGGCGTTGTCGGCATGGCCGAGACCGGTCGCGAGGCCGGCTTTAAAGAGCTCATCGGTTTCGATATGGGCGGCACGTCGACCGATGTGTCGCATTTTGCCAGCGAGTACGAGCGCACCTTCGAGACCGAAGTGGCCGGCGTGCGCATGCGCGCGCCGATGATGCTCATTCACACGGTGGCGGCCGGCGGCGGCTCAATTCTGCACTTCGATGGCGCGCGTTTCCGCGTCGGCCCGGATTCGGCCGGCGCCAATCCCGGCCCGAAATGCTACCGGCGCGGCGGTCCGCTCGCCGTGACCGACGCCAACGTCATGGTTGGCAAGCTCATTCCCGATTTCTTTCCCAAGATTTTCGGACCGCAACAAAACCGACCGCTTGACGCTGAGGCGGTGCGCGAAGGCTTCGCTGCGCTGGCAAGAGACATCGGCGACGGCCGCACGCCGGAACAGATCGCTGATGGCTTTATCAAGATCGCGGTCGAGAACATGGGCAACGCGATCAAAAAAATCTCGGTGCAGCGGGGCTACGACGTGACCGGCTATGCGCTCAACTGCTTCGGCGGCGCCGGTGGTCAGCACGCCTGCCTGGTTGCCGATGCGCTGGGCATGACCACGGTGCTCATTCACCCATTTTCCTCGTTGCTCTCAGCCTACGGGATGGGGCTCGCCGATATTCGCGCCGTCCGCCAGCGTACGATCGAGGAACCGTTGCCGGACGAATCGTATGAGCATGAACTCGAGAAGCGGCTCGTTCCTGTCGTTGAAGATCTGGCGCGGGAGGCGCGGGATGAGTTGCTGCGTCAGAACGTCCCGCAAGGTGACATCCGCTTCGCCATCAAAGTACACGCTCGCTATAGCGGCACTGACACAGCTTTAATCTACGACGGAGGATGGAGCGGCTCCGACGCCGACTACGCGGCGCGCGTGCAGCACTTCGAGGAGCTGAGCGCCAAATACAAACCATCCCAGACCTACCAGGACTTCCCACCCTCGCTGCCGCTACGACTGGATGGGCACATTTTTGGCTATCTCCAGGAAGCCGACAGCATGCAGCTGTGGTTTCACGCCCATCACCGCCAGCGTTTTGGATTTCGCGATCCCAAGCGCCAGGTGATTCTGGAAGCCATCTCGGTCGAAGCGATCGGTGGTGGTGCGAAATTCAGCGAAATTGAGCACGCGTGCGCAGCCGTGGCCTTGCCGGTACCGGCGCGGCGAACGCGCTTCTTTTCCAACGGAAGCTGGCATGAGGCGGCCGTGTACACGCGCGAACAGCTCGGTCCCGGCCATAAGGTTGCGGGCCCCGCAATTATCGTCGAACCGCACCAGACCGTGGTGATCGAAGACGGTTGGCAGGCCGAGATCACTGCCAAGGACCATCTGGTGCTGACCCGCATCGTGCCGCGTCCGCCTATGCACGCCGTCGGCACCGACGCCGATCCGGTGATGCTCGAAGTCTTCAACAATCTGTTCATGTCGATCGCGGAGCAGATGGGCGTCGCGCTGCAGAACACCGCGTCATCCGTCAACATCAAGGAGCGGCTTGATTTTTCTTGCGCGGTCTTCGATGGCGCCGGCTCGCTTGTGGCCAATGCGCCGCACATGCCGGTGCACCTCGGTTCAATGGACCGTGCGGTCGAGACCGTCATCCGCGAAAATGCCGACGCTATCCGCCCTGGCGATGTCTATGCCATTAACGCGCCCTATAACGGCGGTACGCATCTGCCCGACATCACGGTCTGCACGCCGGTCTTTGCTCCGGGTTCCACTGCGCAAAAGGCCGGAGAAATTTTGTTCTGGGTGGCTTCGCGCGGGCACCACGCCGATGTCGGCGGCATCGCGCCCGGTTCAATGTCTCCCAATGCCACGACGATCGAGCAAGAGGGCGTCTACATCGACAATTTCAAGCTGGTCGAAGGCGGTCTGTTTCGCGAAGCGGAAACGACTGCGCTGCTGACTGGCGCGGAATATCCGGCACGAAACCCGATCCATAACATCAACGATCTGAAAGCGCAGGTCGCCGCCAACGAGATGGGCGTGCAGGAGCTGCGCAAGATGGTGCAGCATTTCACCTTGCCGGTGGTCAAGGCGTACATGAACCACGTCCAGGACAATGCCGCAGAAAGCGTGCGCCGCGTTATCGACCGTCTGCATGACAGCGAATTTGCGGTCGAGATGGACCAAGGCACCGTCATCAAGGTGCGCATCAGCGTCGACAAGGAGCGCCGCGAAGCGACCGTCGATTTCACCGGCACCAGCCCGCAGCAGCCCAATAATTTCAACGCGCCGGAGCCGGTGACTCGCGCCGCGGTGCTCTACGTTTTCCGTGTCATGGTCGACGACGATATTCCGATGAATGCCGGCTGCTTGCGCCCGATCCGCATCATCATTCCGAAGAAATCGCTGCTGTCGCCGGAATTTCCTGCCGCGGTGGTCGCAGGCAATGTCGAAACCTCGCAGGAGGTGACCAATTGCCTGTTCGGCGCGCTGGGTGCGATGGCGGCGGCGCAGGGCACCATGAACAATCTCAATTTCGGCAACGCGCACTACCAGTACTACGAGACGATCTGCTCCGGCTCGCCAGCAGGTCCGGGCTTTCCCGGCACCGACGCCGTGCACACCCATATGACCAACACGCGGCTCACCGATCCGGAAATTCTTGAATTCCGCTATCCGGTCTTGCTCGAGGATTTCCACATCCGCAAAGACTCAGGCGGGCGAGGCCGCTGGAACGCCGGCGACGGCATCATCCGCACTATTCGTTTTCTGGAAAAAATGGAATGCACCATCCTGTCCGGCCACCGCCGCGTGCCGCCGTTCGGACTTGCGGGCGCTGGCGACGGTCAGGTTGGCGAGAATTCGGTGCGCCGCCGCGATGGTCGCATCGAGAAACTCGCGGCCTGTGACGCGACGACCATCGACGCCGGCGAGGCGATTATCATCCAGACGCCGACCGCCGGCGGCTACGGGAGGCCTTAACGCGGCGGCCGGCAATCGATGTCTGCTGCTGGGAAAAGCGCGGCCATTGCATGGATGCGCCCTGGATTACCTCCAGGACGTTGCGCCATCGCCACAGGGAACAGGAAAGCGCAGCAAATAACAGCCATTTCCGCGCTGTGGGCGCCGTTCCCCTGTTCCGCGTTGGACTGCAGCGATACTAAGCATTCAGATACCGGCGGGGGCATGGGCGTAGTGTTAATCCGGCAACGACGCGGCGTCGGCAGCGTAGGCTGGCGTCGCCGAGCAATTTGGCCGGCGTCGTCCGTGGCCGTCGCAATCGTCGCGACCGTTATTATGCTTGTGCCGGTCGCTCCGGCATTGGCCGATTGTCATCCCGATCCCGCTGTCAGCGGCGACACCGTCACCTGCACCGGAACAGATCACAGCGGCTTTCATGCCGGCGGAGGCGTCGACAAGCTCAAAGTCGACGTTACAACGGGCGCGACAGTGAGCGACAACGGAGGCGTTGTGCTCGGGCTCAACAACGCAAACACTGTCGATAACCACGGTCAGATCATCAGCCGTCCCGGTGCAACGGGCGTCGAAGCTTTCAACAACAATGCGATTTCTAATTTCGGCAACATGCAGATTGGTGCGGGAGGCTTCGGAGTTCTCGCTAACGATCTCAATAACGTCCGCAACATCGGGACGATCAACCTGGGCAATAATGCAGCAGCCATCGATCTTGGTAACAACAATTCCGTTACCAATTCCGGCGCAATCAACGGCGGCACGCAGACACTCGGTCTCGGTGTCACGAACAATTCGGCCGCCGTCAACAATGGCACGATCGTGCTGGGTGACGCTAAGCACGGCCCGACCATAGGTATTGGCGTTGGGAGCCGCTCCAGTGCCACCAACAACGGCAGCATTGACGTCGGTAAGGGCGGTTTCGGCCTCGAAGCTACAGGACCAAAGAATACGCTGACCAACGACGGCATGATCACGTCCGGCTGACGGTTATGATCGGCCCCGGCGCAACGTTCGCGCCCGGAACGCCGAGTGTGCCCGGGACATCTACGGCCATCGTTGGCAATCTCAAGTTCGGGCCGGGCGCGATCTATGCCGTCAATCTCGATCCGGCCGCGTCCACTTTCGCCAAGGTGACGGGCGCCGCATCGCTGACCGGCGCCATCGTGGACTCCCAATTTACGCTCGGCAGCTATATGCCCAAGACGTACACGATCCTGACAACCGCGGGCGGATTGGGAGGGACGACCTTCGCGGGCCTCACCAGCATAAACCTGCCCGCGAGCTTCGCCGAAAGCCTCAGCTATAGCGCCAACGACGTTTATCTGAATCTAGCTCCCGGTTTTACCTCCTTCACCGGCCTGACGACCAATCAACAGAATGTAGCCAACACACTGACCAACTTCTTCAACACAACTGGAGGCATTCCATCTCAGTTCGTTACTGTTACTCCAGGCGGACTCACGCAATTGGACGGTGAGGTCGGCGCCGACGGCCGGATCGCCGCGTTCCAGATGATGGATCAGTTCCTCAACCTGATGCTCGACCCATTTGTCGACGGCCGTCTTGGCAACGGCATCGGCGGGGGACGCGCGATGGGGTTTGCTCCGGATGAGCAGGCTAGCCTGCCTCCCGATATCGCGCTGGCTTATGCCGGCGTGCTCAAGGCGCCGCCGCCGGCGCCGTTTGAACAGCGCTGGACCACTTGGGGCGCCAGCTATGGCGGCGGCAATTGGACCAACGGCAACGCGGCCGTCGGCTCGAGCAATGTCGCCGCACAAACCTATGGCGTAGCTGCTGGCATGGACTACCATTATTCGCCGGACACGATCTTCGGCTTCGCGCTCGGCGGCGGCGGCACCAATTGGGGTCTTAGCACCGGCGGTACCGGACGAAGCGACGCATTCCAGAGCGGCGTCTACGGCATTACCCGCTCCGGTCCCGCCTATCTCGCCGCAGCGGTTTCCTTCGCCAATCACTGGATGACTACCAACCGTGGCGCGCTCGGCGATGCATTGACGGCAAACTTCGATGCGCAGAGCTATGGCGGGCGCGTCGAAGGCGGCTATCGTTACGCAGTATTGCCGACGTTGGGGCTGACCCCCTATGCCGCATTGCAGGCGCAAGACTTTCATACCCCGGGTTACAGCGAGACCGATCTCAACGGCGGTAGCGTTGGGCTCTCCTACGCCGCGATGAATGCAACGGACGTTCGCAGCGAACTCGGCGCGCGTTTCGACAACCCGGAAGTGATCGCCGGCATCCCGATTTCTGCTGCGCGCCCGGCTGGCCTGGGCGCACGATTGGGTGAGCAATCCGTTGTTGAGCGCGGCATTTGAATCGCTTCCCGGGACCAACTTCGTGGTCAACGGCGCACCGCTGCCGCAGAACTCGGCGCTCACCTCGGCCGGCGCCGAGTTCTACATCACGCCGCGGCTCACATTGGTCGCCAAATTCGACGGTGAATTCGCACCGGGCTCGCAGACCTATGCCGGATCGGGAACGCTCCGATACGCCTGGTGAGTGAGTCTAATGAGTGAGAGTCTAAAAATTAAAGAACTTACGCCGGAGCGCGTCCTCGTATTGCTTTTTTGCAGTCTTCACTTTGTTCCGAACCTCATCCTCCTTAAAATGCGCTCCCTCCCATTTGTCGACCTCGGCGACAGTATGATTGACGGAGGCAAGCGCTTCTTCGTTTTTGATCGCGCTTATCCATTCTTCGACGGCCGCTTTATACGCGGCTTGCATTCGATCGAGTTCGGACAGGTCAGTCTGCATCTCACGTCTCCAACATACGATCGGCGTCCGATACCAACTTGGTCGCAGACCAAAGTGGCGTTCACCGCGTCAATGATTTGCGTTTTTTGGTGACAACGACATGACCGCCCATCAAGGCGTCAATTGAGCCGGGATTTTCAGTTCTGGCACGCCCCGGAGATCGCGAGTGCCCCAATTGGGTCGCGCAACGCCCGGCAAAGCCGACGTCAGCTGGCGGCGGCTATGCGCCGTTAATGTGCGTCGACAGGCGCGGGGCCGGAGACCGGCGGCGGACGGCGCATGAGCCACACCAGCGGAGCAAACACCAGGAACAGTAGACCCAACAGCAGGAACACGTCGGCAAAAGCCATCACTGTTCCTTGCTGCCGGGCGAACAGGAACAGATATTTGAGCGCCATGTTGTGAGCGTCGGAGCCCGGCATGCGCGCAGCGAAATTGTTCAGCGCCTCCATGACCGGCTGTCGCGACCAGGTGATGGAATCATGCAGGCGCGCCAAATGCAGATCGATGCGCTTGTCGAGCACGGTGTTCAGCCCGGCGAGACCAACCGCGCCGCCGAGATTGCGCGTGAGGTTGAACAGCCCGGAGCCGTTTTTCAGCATGTCCGGAGATAGTGTGCCGAGCGAGATGCTGGTAATCGGCACGATGGCAAACATCATGCCGAAGCCGCGCAGCACTTGCGGGAAGAACAGCTCCCAAAAATCCCAGTTGCTGGTGATATAGGTCGCCTGCCAGTTGCTGATTGCAACGATGGTGAAACCGGCCGCCAGCATCAGGCGGGGATCGATCTTGCCCATCAGCCGGCCAACGATCGGGGCGCAGACGAACATCGTAACGCCGGACACGAACATGGTCTTGCCGACCAACAGCGCATTGAAGCCGCGGATCTCGCCGAGAAAAACCGGATAGAGATAGGTCAGGCCATAGAGGCCGATGCCGAGCACGAACGAAAACATGCTGCCAAGCCCGAAATTGCGGTCGGTAAAGGAGCGCAGATCCACGATCGGCTGACGCGCTATGAGCACGCGCATGAAAAAGATGACTGCCGAGCTTGCCGATACGACCGCCGCGAGGGCGATGGTTGGATCCTCAAACCAATCGTAGCGCGGGCCATCCTCAAGCACATATTCGAGCGCGCCGAGAAATAGCGCCATAAAGATGAGCCCGATGTAATCGAATCGCTCGAACAACCCCAGATTTGGCTTGTCAAAATCGATCAATGTGATCGCTGCAGTGGTCACGATAATGCCGGGAATGATATTGATGAAGAAGAGCCAGTGCCACGATAGGGCATCGGTAAGGTAGCCGCCGACCGTTGGGCCGATAGTCGGCGCGAGCGTGGCGACAAGCCCGATCAGCGGGGTGATCACCGGCTGACGCGAGCGGGGAAAGATAGCGTAAGCCGAAGCAAAAACCGTCGGCACCATGCCGCCGCCGATGAAGCCTTGCAGCGCACGCCAAACAATCATCTCGCTCATCGACGACGACAGCCCGCACATCAGGCTTGCAAGGGTGAAGCCGGCGGCAGCGCTCGCAAACATGATGCGGGTGCCGAGTGCGCGCGACAGAAAACCTGACAGGGGAATGGCAACCACTTCGGCCATAAGATACGAAGTTTGCACCCAGGTGATCTCGTCGCTGGAAGCGGCAAGTCCGGCCTGGATTTCCGACAGCGACGCCGACACCACCTGGATGTCGAGGAATGCCATGAACATGCCGAAACACATCGCGAGGAACGCGATCAGGCGCAGCGGATCGACGCGCTCGGGGTCCGCGGCTGCAAGGCCGTGTCTAGCGCCGAACGTCGCGGTCGTGGCTTGTGTCATGGCTGGGCCCCGACAAGACCTCGGCGTGTTGTCAGCGCGCAGCGTTTTTGGTGGCCGCGGCGCTCTCTGCGACCGTAGTCGCCTTGGTGTTCACGCGGACGACGACCGACATGCCGGGCCGGAGCAATCCCTCGCGCGCGATTTCAGCCGGCACATGAATGCGCACCGGCAGCCGCTGCACGATCTTGGTGAAATTCCCCGTCGCGTTGTCCGGCGGCAGCAGTGAGAACACCGAACCGGACGCCGGTGAGAAACTCTCCACCGTGCCCTGGATCGAATGTTCGGGGAGCGCATCGACGGCGATCAAAACGGTCTGGCCGGGCCTCAAATGTGCCAGTTGCGTTTCTTTGAAATTGGCCGTGACATAAACGTCGTCGAGCGGGACGAGGCTCGCCAGCCGCTGGCCGGTCTGCACGTAATCGCCGGTCTGGACCGCGCGATTGCCAATGACGCCATCCAGCGGCGCGCGGATCACGGTGAAGGATAGATCGCGTTCCGCCTTGGCCAGCGCAGTCTTGAGTTCGTTGAGCGTGGAAATTGCCTCTTGCCGCTGCCCCTTGAGCACATCGACATTGGCCGCGGCCGAATTGATGGCCGCTCTGGCGCCTTGCACGCCGGCTACCGCTTGGTCCCTGTTGGCTTGTGCCTGCTCCAGCAGTTGCCGGCTCGAAGCGTCGCGCGCCACCAACTGATTCTGCCGAGTCAGTTCCAGCTCCGTACGCGTTGCTGCCGCCTGGGCGGAAACGAGCTGAGTCCTCGATTGCTCAACGGCGGCCTCTTGTGCCGTAATCTGATGAACCATCCGCGCAATCGTCGCTTCCTGGGTCGCGACTTTTTCACGGGCCGCATCGACCGCAAGCCGATAGTCGCCATCGTCAATGGTGGCGATCACGTCACCGATGTGAACGTAAGTGTTGTCAGTTACCGGAACGCTGGCCAGATAACCGGCCACCTTGGCGGCCAGCGTCGTGTTGTAGGCTTGCACATAGGCGTCATCGGTCGAAACCGTGAACCGGCCGATCGTCAGATAGTCATACCCGTACCAACCAGCAGCCGCGACCGCGAGGATGGCTACCAAGGCCATTGCGATCCTGCGGCGGCTCGGCCGCTTCTTGCGCTCCTTGCCAACCGGCATCGCCGGAACGTCCGTCGAAGCGGGCGATGATGGCGCGGGCTCGCGAGCCGGGGCCAAGCCCAAGGGCTCTGGAGCCCCGGTTGCCTCGTCGCGTTGGGTTTCCGCACTGATGACCTGAAGGCGAGAAAGGCTCTCTTGGCTGCGATACATGTCTCGCATTCCTCTAGGGGCTCCGAGTGAAGCCTCGGGTGACCGAACCGTTCGGTCATCAATAGGCAGTTATAGGTCAGAAGTCAATATTGACCGAACCGTTCGGTCAATATACATGACATATGGTAGTGCGACACTTGGTAATCGGCGACGGTTAGCGCCTCTAAAACAGGCTAATACGGGAAAAGGCCTAGGAAAATGGGTGAAACAGCCACGTTGGAGCGTGCCACAGCTGCGCCGGCCGACGATGACAGCGCCAAGCGACGGCAGATCGTCGACGGCGCCCGAGACGTGTTCCTCGCCCAAGGCTTCGACGCCGCCAGCATGAACGATATTGCCCGCGCCGCCGGTGTCTCCAAGGGGACGCTCTATGTGTACTTCAAGCACAAAGAGGAATTGTTCGAAGCCATCGTCGAGCGGGAATGCGACGCGCAAGCGGAAGGGATTTTCGATTTCAATCCGGAAGACCGCGACGTCGAAGCGGTGCTGACGCGTCTCGGCATCGCTTACGTGAAATTCCTGTGCCGGCCGGAAAAGGCCTCGGCGATTTGTACCGTGATCGCCATCGCCGACCGTATGCCTGAGGTCGGGCGCAAATTTTACGAGAGCGGCCCCGAGCGCGGCATGGCGCAGCTTTCAGATTATCTGAAGTCACAGATCGAGGCACGCGTGCTTGTCGTTGACGATGTCGAAATAGCCGCGGCGCAGTTGATGGAATCCTATCAGGCGAAGCTGTTCAAACCGATGGTGTTTAATTTCGCGCCGGTGCCCAGTTTGGAGCAAATCGAGCGCGTCGTGCGGATTGCGGTGAAGACGTTTCTTGCCGCCTATCGCGCTCCAGCGAAGATTTAGCTGAACGGTTACTCCGAACGCGGCGGAGCGACCGGAGAATTCCGCGCCGGCCGGCGGGATATCGAATACTTCATCTGCGCCGTGCTGCCTTGCCAGAAGAAATTATAGTCGATGTTCAACGTGCCGCCGTCGGATAGCGGCAGCGCGACGCTGCATTCGACCTGATCCTTCCTGCTCGCAATCGTTTTGAGCGGCTCGTCGCGAAGCGGCTCGACCTTGAGCTGATTAAGTACGTCGGACAGTGTCGATTTGGCGCGCGATGAATCGCATTCCGGCAGTGTCAGGCGGTCAACGAGGCCGCGATAGATCAGTACGCCGGCAAAAGCGACGGCGGGAATGCCGATAAACCGGAACAGCAAACGGTTGGAGTTGGCCGGAGCCGTTCGCGGTGGCGGGGACCACCGCGAAACGCGTGATCTGGTTGGCGGCTTGGGCGAAGGATCGTCGTTGGCCATTCGCCCTCGCACCTACAAAGCTTTAGCGATCTCTTCAGTCATCTTCTTGGCGTCGCCAAGAAGCATCATGGTGTTGTCGCGATAGAACAGCGGGTTGTCGATGCCGGCGTAGCCCGAGGCGAGCGAGCGCTTGTTGAACATCACCGTGCCCGCTTTCCACACCTGCAGCACCGGCATGCCATAGATCGGCGACTTCGGATCGTCCTCGGCGGCCGGATTAGTGACATCGTTGGCGCCGATCACGTAGGCGACGTCGGCCTGCGCGAATTCCGAATTGATGTTCTCAAGCTCGAACACTTCGTCGTACGGCACATTCGCTTCAGCGAGCAGCACGTTCATGTGGCCGGGCATGCGGCCGGCGACCGGATGGATCGCGTAAGCGACGTCGACGCCGGCGGCTTTCAGCTTGGCCCCCATCTCGCGAAGCGCATGTTGCGCCTGCGCCACCGCCATGCCGTATCCGGGAACGATGATGACGCGCGAGGAATTTTTCAGAAGGTAAGCAGCATCTTCCGCCGACCCGAGCTTGACCGGGCGCTGCTCGGCGCCCGCGGCCGGCCCCGCCACCTCGCCGCCGAAACCGCCGAGGATGACGGAGATGAACGACCGGTTCATACCCTTGCACATGATGTAGGACAGGATCGCGCCCGAGGAACCTACCAGCGCGCCGGTGATGATCAACGCTGAATTTCCAAGCGTGAAACCGATGCCGGCCGCCGCCCATCCTGAATAGGAATTGAGCATCGAGATCACGACCGGCATGTCGGCGCCGCCGATCGGGATGATGATCAAAATGCCGAGCAGGAATGAAACTAATGTAATCAGCCAGAAGGTGAGATGCTGCTGCGTCTCGAAGAACCAGACGATGAACGCAACGAGCGCGATCGCCAGCGCGATGTTGATGACATGCCGTCCTGGCAGCGTGATCGGCTTGCCGCTCATGCGGCCGGAGAGTTTCAGGAAGGCAATCACCGAGCCGGTGAAGGTGATGGCGCCGATCGCAACGCCAAGCGACATTTCGATCAGGCTCTGGCCGTGAATGGCGCCTTCCACACCGATATCGAAAGCTGCCGGCGCATAGAGCGCGCCGGCCGCGACCAGCACCGCCGCCATACCGACCAGCGAGTGAAAAGCGGCGACGAGCTCCGGCATCGACGTCATCGGCACGCGTCGCGCGATAACCGCACCAGTTCCGCCGCCGATCGCGACCGCCACAACAACAAGCCCCCAGGCGCCAATTCCGGCCGGCGGATGGGCAGCAAGCGTGGTTGCGACTGAGATCAGCATGCCGATCATGCCGAAAAGATTGCCGCGGCGGCTAGAGTCGGGGTGCGAAAGCCCGCGCAACGCCAGAATAAAAAGGACGCCCGCGACCAGATAGGCCAGTGCGGCGAGGTTGGCGCTCATGATTATTTCTGTTTCCGTTGAAACATGGCAAGCATCCGCTGCGTCACCATAAAGCCGCCGAAGATATTGACGCAGGCGAACGTGAGCGCGACGAAGCCGAAGGCGCGCGCCCAGATCGGGCCGGCATCGTCTGCAACAAGCGAGACGCCGACGGCGAGCAGAGCGCCGACGACGATGACCGAAGAGATCGCGTTCGTCACCGACATCAGCGGCGTATGCAGCGCCGGCGTCACCGACCACACCACGTAATAGCCGACAAAGACCGCGAGCACGAAGATCGAGAGGCGAAACACGAATGGGTCGACAACGTCGCTCACAGCGTGCATCGCGCCGCCGCTCGCCGCCGACAAAATATCGAGCTGAGCGAGCACCGAGAGCGTCACCATGCCGAGCCTCCTCTTTCGGTAAACCGCAGTCTTCTAGGCAGCAGTTTTGGGCTTGAAGTTCGGGTGCACAATTGCGCCGTCGCGGGTGAGCGCTGTTGCCTTGACGATGTCGTCGTCCCAATTGACGGCAAGCGCTTTGGTCTTTTTGTCGATCAGGATTTCGAGAAATGCATAAAGGTTCTTGGCGTAAAGGCTCGATGCTGTCGCCGCGAGCCGGCCGGGCACATTGGTGTAACCCATGATCTTGACGCCGCCGGCCTCGGCGACCGCGTCGGCCTTGACGCCTTCGACGTTGCCGCCGCGCTCGACGGCGAGATCGACCACCACCGAGCCCGGTCGCATCGACGCCACCATTTCTTTCGACACCAGTCGTGGCGCCGGCCGGCCGGGAATGAGCGCGGTGGTTATGACAATGTCCTGCTTCTTGATGTGGTCGGCGACCAGCGCCGCCTGCTTCGCCTGATACTCCTTCGACATTTCCTTGGCGTAGCCGCCTGCTGTCTCCGCCGCCTTGAACTCCTCGTCATCCACCGCGATGAATTTGGCGCCGAGGCTTTCAACCTGCTCCTTGGCCGCGGGCCGCACGTCGGTTGCGGTGACGATGGCGCCAAGCCGGCGTGCGGTCGCGATAGCTTGCAGACCGGCAACGCCGGCACCCATGATGAAAACCTTGGTCGCCGGCACGGTGCCGGCCGCGGTCATCATCATCGGCAACGCCCGGCCGTATTCGGCGGCAGCGTCGATGACGGCGCGGTAACCGGCGAGGTTGGCTTGGCTTGAGAGCACATCCATCACCTGCGCGCGGGTGATGCGCGGCAGCAGCTCCATGGCGAAAGCAATGATTCCAGCACCGGCGATTGTTTGCAGCGCTTCTTCATGGCCGTAGGGGTCCATGATCGCGATGACCATGGCGCCTTTCTTCAAGTGTGACAGCTCGGAAGCTTGAGGCCGCCGCACCTTGAGCACGATGTCGGCGCCGTTCACGGCGTCCTTGGTCACGGTGGCGCCGGCAGCGGAAAAATCCGCGTCGAGGATTCCCGATTTCAGCCCGGCGCCCGGTTCGACAGCGACTTCTGCGCCGAGACCGAGCATCTTCTTGACGGTTTCGGGCGTTGCCGCCACCCGCGGCTCATTGGCGTCGACCTCGGCAGCAATCGCGACCTTCATGATTCCTCCGACACCCGCCTGTGAGTGCGGTCGGCTTTGAGACAGTACGTTACCAGCTGCGGGCTAAGCACATGCCGAATTTTCGGCAAAACAATCCGAATCAGGCGAGAAAAATCGCCATCAGGATCACAATAACAACGACAGCGGCGAGACTACCTTTCACCAGCGTGATGAAATTCCGGTACGTCTGTTCGTGCGCGGCATAGTCCATGCCTTCCGCAGTCGCGTATTCGACCTCACCATGGTCGGCCATCGCATTCCTCCAACCCTCACCCGGTCGGCCGCGGACTTAGCGTAATTGTGCGCCAAGAGCAACGAGGTCTCGTTACAAACGTGGCCTGCACACAGCAACGCGACGTCTACATATCCAGAACGAGGCGCTCGCTTTTGCAGCCGGCGCAGCAGATCATGACCGTCTCGTTCGACGCCTGCTCTTCCTCGCTGAGCACCGAATTGTGGTGCTCGGGAATGCCGGAGATCACGCGCGTGACGCATTCGCCGCAGATGCCGAGTTCGCACGAATAGTCGACGTCGACGCCGGCGTCGTAGAGCACTTCGAGGATCTTCCTGCCCTCCGGGATAAAATATTCCTCGCCCGATTTCGCGAGTTCAACCCAGAAGCCACCCAACGACCCCGCCGACGCATCGTCTTTGGGTGTGAAATATTCGACGTGCACCTGATTGCGGGGGCGGCTTGCGGCAGCGGCTTCGAATGCCTTCAGCATCGGATTGGGGCCGCAGCAATAAAAGTGCGCGTTCGCAGATCCGGCGCCAATTGCGGCCGCCAGGTCGAGAAACTTGCCATCGGCTTCGTTGTCGAAATGCAGATGCACCCGCTCCGGGCCGAACGTCTCGAGCAGCGCCAGAAAGGCCATATCGGCGCGCGATTGGGCAGCATAGTAGAGTTTCCACGAACGGCTCTGTGCCTGGAGCTGCTGCGCCATGCACCAGATCGGCGTGATGCCGATGCCGCCGGCAAACAGAACGACCTCGGGGGCCTCCTCGACCAGCGGGAAATTGTTGCGTGGCGCGCTGATCTTCAGCGCGTGTCCGGCGCGCAGCTCATCGAAAATGTAGCGCGAGCCGCCGCGGCTTGCGGCGTCAAGCTTGATGGCGACCACGTAACTCTCGGGATTGTCGGCGGGGTTGAGCAGCGAAAACTGACGGATCAGCCCGTTAGGCAGATGAATGTCGATGTGAGCGCCGGGCTTATAGGGTGGCAGTCGCCCGCCGTCCGGACGCCGGAACGTGTACACGTTGGTGTCGCGCGCAACCGGCTCGATACCGGCAAGTTGCACGTCGATCAAAGTTCCGCCGCGCGCCGTTTCGGGCGCGCTTGCTGACGGGGCAGAGGGTGCAGTCACGGTGTCCATACGATCCTAAATAGGCAGCCCAGGTGGCCTTTCGCAACAGCTTCTTTCAAGCCGCGTAACGGCGGATATGAAGGATTTTTGAAGCGTCCGAACGCGGCGGCTATCCTTCTCCGTGGGCCCGGCGCGGCTCCGCCTGAGCCTTATTCGCGGCGGCGTAGTCTGAAAATACCTGGCCGATCATGACCACGACAGGTCCCATCGATGGTTCAGCGGCCAGGAGCGCCGGCAGCTCGGAGATCGTGCCGCCGATAACGCGCTCGTCGGGACGGGTTGCATTCGCGACCGCTACCGCGGGCGTCGCCCGATCAAGGCCGGCGTCGAGTGCTCTGGCGACAAGGTCTGGCAGCGTCCGCGTCGGCATGTAGACGATCGTCGTCACTGCCGGATCAGCTAGGCTCGCCCAGTCGATGTCGTCCGGCAACTTGCCGTCACGGCCGTGACCCGTGATGTACTGAACGCGGCGAGCTTCCGCGCGGCGTGTCAGCGAAACCTTTAGCCGGCCTGCGGCGGCCTGTGCAGCAGTCACACCCGGCACGACTTCGATGGCAATTCCGGCGGCCCGGCACGCGGCAAGCTCCTCATCGGCCCGCCCGAAGATCATCGGGTCGCCGCCCTTAAGCCGCACCACCCGACGCCCGGCTTTGGCCAACGATACCATCAGCGCGTTGATATCGTCCTGACGGCACGACGGCCCGTAGCCGGTTTTACCGACCAGCATTTTCTTTGCTTCACGCCGGGCGAAATCGAGAACCTCCGCCGACACCAGACTATCGAACAGGATCACGTCGGCGGATTGCAGCGCCCGCACCGCGCGGAGCGTCAACAGCTCCGGATCGCCCGGGCCGGCGCCGACGAGCGCTACCGAGCCGGTCTCTGGCGCCGATGTTGGTTTGAGCAGCGCTTCGAGATCGGCGTCGACCGGGGCGTGATCGGGAGCGGCAACAGCCCGGTCGGTGAACTTCTCCCAGAACGTTCGCCGGCCGCGGAACGACAGCGCGAGTGCCTGGACGCGAGGACGTACATTGCGGGCAGCATCAGCCCAGCGCGCGAATCCTTTCGGGATCAAAGTTTCGATCTTCGAGCGTATCGCTTGACCAAACACCGGGGCAGCGCCGTCGGTTGAAATGCCGATAACGAGGGGTGAACGATTGACAATCGCACCGAAAGAAAAATCGCAAAAGGCGGGCCGGTCGATGACGTTGACGGGCACACCAGCTTCGCGGGCTGCGGCGGCGAACAGCGCTGCTTCGGTATCATTGGCGCATTCGGCGACAGCGATCGCCGTGTCGACGATGTCGGCTGGTGTCCACGACCGCTCGTGAACGATGACCGCGCCGACGGGCGGCGCGGCGGCGAGTGCCTCCATGCCTTCAGACCGATCGGACGCAAAGATATCAACGGTGGCACCCGCGGCGGACAGAAGCTCGGCTTTCCAGATTGCTGCCTGGCCGTTGCCAGCGACGACAACGCGTTTTCCCTCCAGCGCAAAGAACACGGGGAGCCGCGCCAAAGCGCCGATCCTGGCGGTCTGAACTTCTGTGGGTTTACGTTTCATCTTGGCATCCTCGCCACAACAGGTAGATAGAATTTTCTACCTGGAACGGCAATCGTCCCCGCATACTTTAGGATGAAATGGCATACCAAGCGGGTTCCTTAGCATATTTAATCCAGAGAGTACGCCCCAGTCACGCGACCGACCCTGCCCGCGCTCCGCCGGCGAAAGCCGGATCATTTTCATTCAATTGGCGTGCCAACGCCTGGATCCATGAAACTTGGCGGGCGCCCGACGGATTTTCCGCCGGGCGCCCTAACGTTATCAGCCAGTCTGTAAGCCGGGTTCTGGATGGCATGCAGACAAGTGGTCTGCATACGTGACGGCCATTCCTCTTGGACGCCGGTTGCCCGGCGCCTCCAGCAACCTACCCGGACGGCGAGTCCAGACACAGACCTGAGCATTGGCTGCGCTCGCGCGCGGCAAAAACTCGTGCCGTCCCTATTCGGTCTTGCTCCCGGTGGGGTTTGCCATGCCGCTGGCGTTGCCGCCAGCGCGGTGCGCTCTTACCGCACCTTTTCACCCTTACCACCGCCTCCATTTCCCCCGCCCGCAAGCGGGGAGAGGGTAGGGTGGGGATGGCGGTATGTTCTCTGTGGCACTTTCCCTAGGCTCGCGCCCGCCGGACGTTATCCGGCACCGCTTGTCCATGGAGCCCGGACTTTCCTCCCCGGCACCCCCTCCGTGACCCTCCCGCGCTCGCGGGGTGGGGAAGAATGGGGGCCGGAGCGGCCGTCCGACCGACTGACGCTCTAGGGATGGGAATATTGGCCGCGGCCGTCAAGCGGCGAGAGTTCGCGTGCTTAAGCGTTCAAGAGCCACGTGGGGCGTGAGCGGCCATGGTTCGTGCATGAATCTGCTGACCAAGCAAGTCGCGCAGCGTCCTGAACGTTGATTGATCGCCGACGCCATCGACTCGGTCCGGTCTGAAATGACGCTGGAAGGCGGCCACGACATCATGCGTGGCGGAATCATAGGTCCCGTTCGCGGTCACGCCGTACCCGTATTTGCCAAGTAGATCCTGTAGCGCCGTAACGCTTTCGCCGCGGTCACCCAGCGCAAGCACGCCATCGTCTTCAGTGATCGGAGTGGGATTGACCCAATGCCCGATCCCGGAATCGTAGAGCGTGCGCCAGGGAAATTTCTCGCCCGGATCGCGTTTGCGCGATGGCGCAATATCGGAATGCGCCAGAATGCGCATCGGCGCGATGGTGTTGCGGGTCGAGATGCCGCGGCAAAGCGCAGTTACGGCAGCGATCTGGCGCTTCGGAAAATCGGGATAGTCGTAATCGTGGCCGGGATTGACGATCTCAATTCCGATCGAGCAGGAGTTGAGGTCAGTTTCGCCGGACCAGAATGATTGACCGGCATGCCAGGCGCGGCGGCTTTCCTGGACCATCTGCACGATGCGCCCATCCTCGAAAACCAAGTAGTGCGCCGACACCCGGCTAAGCGGATCGCACAGGCGATCGAGTGCAGCCGTGGCGTCCAGCATCCCCGTGTAGTGAAGCACAATCATATCGGGGCTTCGGCCGCCGGCCCGCTCGTCGTGATTGGGCGAAGGCCTGACTTCAGCGACGACTGAGGAGTTAGCTTCGAATGCGCGGTTCAACATGGGCGGACTCTAAGCCCGGCGGTTACCCGCAGAAACACGATTTCTACGTGTCGCCGATGCCTCGCTAATTTAGGTTAGCAGCAGGCCGCAAACTTCAACCTTTCCTTAAGCTTACCCGTCACTAATCACATTGGAACGGACCGACTTTGCGACGAGGGTCGCTCCGTTGACGCCCATATAGTCCCATGGTAGCCCAATTGTTCCCAAATGAGCCTGCGTGGCCTGGATCAAGGCCCGGCAGAGCCGCTGTGGCGGCGGGCTCAGCAGGCGATTGTCGACTACAAGCGCTACGGCCGCTGAGCCGGCCGCTCGGCGAAGGGCAAGATGGATCGGTTTGTGTCCCACCACGTGCTCCGTCTGGATGCCAAGGGACGCGTATCGGTGCCCGCTCCGTTCCGTGCCGTGCTGGCGCGCGACGGCTTCGATGGTCTGTATTGCTATCCAGCGTTCGATCGGCCCGCGCTCGATGCCGGGGGCAACGCGCTGCTTGCCGAAATCGAGACCCTGACTGCGGGACTTTCACACTTTTCGGAGCAGCGCGAGCAGTTCTCACTCGCCCTCTACGGATCAAGCGAAACCCTAAAGATCGATGGCGAGGGCCGCGTGGTGCTCTCGGATGCTCACAAGAGTCACGCGGGCATCAGCGACGCTGCCGTGTTTGTCGGTCTCGGCCACAAATTCCGGATTTGGGAGCCCGGCCGGTTTCGCGCAGAATTGACGGAAGCCACCGAGAAGGTTCGCGTGTTCAAACAGCAGTTGGGATTCGAGACGGCGGGACCAAAACCGCCGGGAGTCCAGAAATGACGGCGGGCGGCGGCAGCAACGCTGTCGCTGGCGGACCCGCTCGTCACATTCCCGTACTTGCCCGCCGCGCCGTCGAATGGCTCGGCGTGCACGAAGGCGGAGTCTACATCGACGCGACGTTCGGCGCCGGCGGTTACTCCCGCATGATCCTTGCGACGCCGGGCGCACGGGTGATCGGCATCGATCGCGATCAAAACGCTGTCGCCGGGGGCGCCTCCCTCGTCAGCGCGGCGGCCGGCCGGCTGGATTTGATCGAGGATCGCTTTTCCGACCTTGAAACAGTTGTCGAAAGTTGCGGTATCGCTGCGGCGGACGGGTTGGTGTTCGACCTCGGCGTCTCCTCGATGCAGCTTGACGAGGCTCGCCGGGGCTTTTCATTCCGGCTCGACGGACCGCTCGACATGCGGATGGGACACACCGGTCCGAGCGCAGCTGATGTCGTTGCTCATGCGGGCGCGCGCGACCTCGCTGCCATCATCGGCACCCTCGGCGAAGAACGTTTCGCGCGTGCGATTGCGCGCGCGATCGTGAAGGCGCGCGAAGCGCAACCACTTGCAACGACGCAAGCGCTCGCAGACGTGGTTGGCCGCGTGGTGCATGCGCGGGAAGGCACGATCCATCCCGCCACCCGGACCTTCCAGGCGCTACGGATTTTCGTCAACGACGAGCTTGCCGAATTGGCCCGCGGGCTCGCAGCGGCGGAGCGCATCCTGAAGCCCGAAGGACGTCTGGTTGTGGTGGCTTTCCACTCGCTCGAGGATCGCATCGTCAAAAACTTCCTTGCCGAGCGAAGCCGCGCACCGGCGTTCTCCAGGCACCGTCCCGAGATCGTGTCAGAACCGCCTACGTTCCGCGTCCTGACAAAAAAGCCGGAGCCCCCTGACGAAGTCGAGATCGCCGCTAATCCGCGCGCCCGTTCGGCGAAGCTCCGCGCAGCGGAACGTACCGACGCTGCGGCCCGTCCTGGGACGGTGGAGATGCTGCTGCCGCGGCTACCTTCGCTCAACGACGTCATGCGAGGGCGAGCATGACGCTGCGCATCCTTAATCTCGTTGTCATCGGCGCGCTGATACTCGCCGCCGCCGACGTTTACCGAATCAAGTTCGACTCGACCCTACAGGCAGAACGCCTCGCGAAAATTCGCGGCGAGGTGCGGCGCGCGCGGGACGCAATCGCCGAACTGCGCGCCGAGTGGAGCCAACTCGACAATCCCGCGCGCATCGAAGGGCTTGCCAAGCGCTATTTGCAGCTCAAGCCCATTGCGCCCACGCAGTTCGATTCGCTCGACAAACTGCCGGAGCGACCGCCGCAATTCTTCAAGCTCGACACTCCCGATCCGATTGGCGCCGCGATCCAGAAGCTGGAAGAGCCCGATACGACCGGAAGCCTAAATACGAAAGGCGGTCTCGGCGCTCCCGCGGCGCCGTCGCTTGACGATTCAAGCCCGGCACATGTCTCGTCGCCCGCCCCGAATCCGGATCAGTGAAGCCATGAGCGCGGTTGCGTCACACGGGGGTAACAAGCCAATGACGCGCTGGCGGCGCCTTATGCTCCGGCTGCTTTACGACAACGAGATCGACCGGACCGCGAAGGCGCGGGCCCGTATCGGACTAGCGATTCTGCTGTTCGGAGCGGTCTATGCGATCATTGCGCTGCGACTGGTCATGTTCGCAGCCGCCTCTGATGGCCGCACTCCGCATCGCGCCGTCACCGACGCGATCGCAACCGCGCGGCCGGATATTCTCGATCGCAATGGCGAAATCCTGGCGACCGACGTGCGCGTGCCATCGCTCTATGCCGAACCTCGGCGCCTTATCGACGTCGATGAGGCGGCGGAGTTGCTGACCGCCGATCTGACCGACCTCGACGCCACCGAACTGCGCGAGCGGCTCTCCTCCAAGCGCGGCTTCGTTTGGCTTAAGCGCGACATCACGCCGGAGCAACAGCACGAGATCTATCGCCAAGGCCTGCCTGGCATCGGCTTCCTGAACGAGAACAAGCGCACCTACCCCAACGGTCCCGAGGTTTCGCACGTCATCGGCCACGTCAACATCGACAACCAGGGTATCGCCGGCATGGAGAAGTGGCTCGACGGCCACGGGCTCGCGGCGCTGCATATGGCTGGGCTCGCCACCGACCGGCTGCAAATTCCGGTGCAGCTTGCCATCGATCTTCGCGTGCAGCACGCGTTGCGCGATGAGCTCATCGCCGCGCACACCAAGTTCAAGACGCTTGCTGCCGCCGGCCTGGTTCTTGACGTGCGCACCGGCGAAATCGTCGCCCTGGTTTCGGAGCCGGATTACGACCCGAACAATCCGCATGAGGCGCTCGATCCGACGCGCATCAATCGATTGACCACCGGCGTCTTCGAGATGGGGTCGACGTTTAAGGCTTTCACCATCGCGATGGCGCTCGATTCCGGAAAATTCACGCTCAAATCGTCATTCGATGGTCACGGGCCGATGCATGTTGGCAGGTTCCAGATTCACGATTTCGAGCCTGAGAACCGGATGCTGACCATCCCGGAAATCTTTACCTACTCGTCAAACATCGGGGCCGCCCGTGCCGCGCTGGCCATGGGCGTCGATGCGCATAAGGCGTTCCTGAAAAAACTTGGCCAGCTCGACCGGCTGCGCACCGAATTGCCGGAGAGCGCCGAGCCGATCGTGCCGCGGCATTGGGGCGATTTGAACACGATTACCATCGCCTTCGGCCACGGTCTTTCGGTAGCGCCGCTGCAGGCTTTGTCGGGAGTGGCGGCGCTAATGAACGGCGGTTTTTTGATTCCGCCGACGTTCCTCAGGCGCACCGAAGAGGAAGCGCGATCACTCGGTAAACGCGTCATCAAACCTCAGACCAGCGCGATGATGCGCTACCTCATGCGCCTCAACGTCGAAAAGGGCACCGCGCGGAAAGCCGACGTGCCGGGGTACTACATTGGCGGTAAGACCGGCACTGCGGACAAGGTCGTCAATGGACACTATTCGAAAGTGAGTGTGCTCACCGATTTTATGGCCGTGATACCGGCCGACCAGCCGCGCTATATCCTCCTGATCATGCTCGACGACCCGAAGGCGCTCCCGGAAACTCACGGTTTCAAAACCTCAGGTTGGAACGCGGTTCCGGTCGGCGGCGCAGTCGTCGCCCGCATCGCGCCGCTGCTCGGTATCGAGCCGCGTCTCGATCTGCCGGATGCCGATCACCTGATACTGGCTTCGATGAAGGAAAGCCGGTAAGGCGGGGGCCGCACGAGCGACCGCCATGAAGCTTAGCGAAATTCTGCCCGCAGATGCCAAAGTCGCGACACCTGATGCCGACGTCGAAGTCGGCGGCGTGTCGGCAAACTCGCGCGCCATCAAGCGCGGCGACGTTTTCGTTGCAATCGAAGGCGGCAAGACCGACGGACTAAATTTTATCGGCAACGCGGTCGCCGGCGGTGCGGTTGCCGTGGTGGCGCAACGGCGTCCAGACACGCAGTTACCCGCAGAGATAAGTTTCGTACAAGTTGGCAACGCCCGGCGCGCGCTCGCGGTCATGGCGGCCCGGTTTTTTTCCCGTCAACCGCAGACCATCGCCGCCGTCACCGGCACCAGCGGCAAAACGTCTGTCGCAGCGTTCACGCGTCAAATCTGGGCGGCACTAGGACATCGCGCGGCCAGCATCGGCACCATTGGCATCGTCTCGCCTCGTGGCGAGACTTACGGTTCGCTGACGACGCCGGATCCCGTGGCGTTGCACCGCTCGTTGGACGAACTGGCGGCCGACGGCGTCACACACCTCGCCATCGAGGCGTCCTCGCACGGGCTCGACCAGTACCGGCTCGATGGTTTGCGCATCGCGGCCGGGGCTTTCACCAACATCACACGCGATCATCTTGATTATCATCCGAGCTTCGAAACGTATTTAGCCGCCAAGCTGCGGTTGTTTGAGGAGCTTGTAGAACCGGACGGCACCGCGGTCATCGAGGTCGATCATGAACACGCGGAGCTCGTTGTCCGGGCGGCCAGAACGCGAGGTCTTTCAATCATCAGTGTCGGACGTAAGGCAACGGTAATCCGGCTCATTGAATCGATCGTCGACGGGTTCGCGCAAACTTTGCATATCGAACACGAGGGAAAAACTTTTCGCGTGCGCTTGCCGCTGGTCGGTGAATTCCAGGTCGAAAACGCGCTGATTTCCGCCGGCCTTGCGATCGCAACCGGCAGCGATGCGGCATCGGTGTTTCCGGCACTGGAACATCTCGCCGGAGCGAAGGGCCGGCTTGAATTGGTCGGTGCAAATCACGGCGCGCCAATCTTCATCGATTATGCACACAAGCCCGATGCCCTTGCGAAAGCGCTCGACGCGCTGCGGTCCACGGCAACCGGAAAACTCGTGGTGGTATTCGGCGCTGGCGGCGACCGCGACCGCGGCAAGCGGCCGTTGATGGGCGCCGTTGCCGCTGCCAAGGCTGACCGTGTGATCGTGACGGACGATAATCCACGTAGCGAAAATGCGGCGTCGATCCGTGCGGCAATCATGGCGGCGGTGCTGGACGCCACCGAGATTGCCGATCGGCGCGAAGCGATCCACTTCGCGATTTCCGCACTCCGCGCTGGTGACGTGCTCCTGATCGCGGGCAAGGGCCATGAAACCGGCCAAATCATCGGCGACCGGGTAGTGCCGTTCAGCGATCACGAGGCGGTCGCCGCGGCGCTCAAGGAGTTGGCCGCATGAGCGCGTCCGCGCTGTGGACCGTCGACGAAATGGCGGCCGCCATGGGCGCCGAGCGGCGCGGTCCGCTGCCGCAGAGCGTTGACGGTATCTCTATCGATAGCCGTACTATCGGTCACGGTGAAGCGTTTTTCGCGATCGCCGATCGCCGGGACGGACATGAATTCGTTGCGTCCGCGCTGGCGGCCCAAGCGGGACTCGCAGTCGTCGCCGATGATTCTCCGGTAAAGCTGCCGCCGGACGCTCCGTTGCTTGTGGTGCCAGACGTGCTCGCGGGCTTGCGAGTGCTTGCCGCGGCGGCGCGGACGCGCACGCAAGCCAAGGTCATCGGCGTGACTGGTTCGGTCGGCAAGACCGGGACCAAAGAAGCGTTGCGGCTCGCGCTTTCCAAAGATGGCGAAACTCATGCGTCCGTCGCCTCTTACAACAATCATTGGGGCGTGCCGCTCTCGCTCGCCCGCTGTCCGGCGAACGCGCATTACGCCGTGCTGGAAATGGGTATGAATCATCCCGGCGAGATCGCGCCGCTGTCGCGGCTCGCGCGCCCGCACGTAGCGGTGATCACGACGGTTGCACCGGTGCATATCGAATTCTTCGGCTCGCTCGCCAAGATCGCCGACGCCAAGGCGGAAATCTTTCTCGGGCTAGAACCCGACGGCGCTGCGGTTCTCAATCGCGACAATTCGCAATTTGCTTATCTGAAACGGCGGGCGAAGGAGGCGGACGTCACGCGCATCGTGTCTTTTGGCGAACACAAAACGGCGGATGCCCGCCTGATCAAATGCGCGCTGCGTCACGATTGCTCGACAGTACAGGCCGAAATCCTCGGTACCGAGATCACTTATAAAATCGGCGCGCCGGGTCGCCATCTTGTGCTCAACTCGCTGGCGGTCCTCGCGACGGTGGTGCTCGTTGGCGCCGACTTGGCGCTGGCCGCGCTGGCGCTCTCGGAATTCAAGCCGGCATCCGGGCGCGGTGCGCAAATCGAGCTCGAATTGCCCGGCGGTTCGGCGTTCATCATCGACGATAGCTACAACGCCAACCCGGCTTCGGTCGGCGCCGCGCTTGCGTTGCTCGGTCAGACCCCGGTCGGTCCGCACGGGCGGCGCATCGCCGTCCTCGGTGACATGCTCGAACTTGGGTCGCGCGGGCGCGCGCTGCACCGCGGTCTCGTCGCGGACGTTAACACTAATTCGATCGATCTGGTTTTTTGCTGCGGTCCGCTGATGCGCGCACTGTGGCAAGCCCTTCCCGCCGGCCGCCGCGGCGGCTATGCAGAGAACTCTGCCGCGCTCGAAGCGCAAGTGCTGGCCGCGATTCGCGCCGGTGACGTCATCATGGTCAAGGGCTCGCTGGGCTCGCGCATGGCCCCGATCGTCAAGGCGCTGCAACGGCTCTCCGTGCGCCAAGAAAGTTCGGGGGCAGACGTTCTCGAAACGGCCGGCGCACGAGGTTGATGTCGTAATGCTTTATTGGCTGATTGAATTTTCCGACAAGCTGTCGGTCCTCAACGTGTTTCGCTACATCACGTTCCGTACCGGCGGCGCCGTCATCACCGCACTGCTATTCGTCTTTCTGTTCGGCCAGGTCATCATCGATCGTTTGCGGCGGTTGCAGGGGAAAGGCCAGCCGATCCGGGCCGACGGCCCGAAATCGCACCTCATCACCAAGGCCGGCACGCCGACGATGGGCGGTCTGATGATTCTTTCCGGCATGCTGGTGTCGACTTTGTTGTGGGCAAACCCCGCCAACCCCTACGTTTGGGTGGTGCTTGGCATCACGCTGGGCTTCGGCATGGTCGGCTTCTACGATGATTATCTGAAAATCACGAAGCAGACGCATAACGCGTTTCCCGGCCGCACGCGAGTTTTCATCGAAGCGATCATCGCAGCGGCGGCATGCCTGGCGATGGTCCAGTTGGGGCATTTGCCGTTTTCGACCTCGCTCGTATTTCCCTTTTTCAAGGAGCTCGTGCTTAACTTCGGCTGGTTTTACGTACTGTTTGCGGCTTTCATCATCGTCGGCAGCGGCAACGCCGTAAATCTGACCGACGGCCTTGATGGCCTCGCCATCGTTCCGGTGATGATCGCCGCGGCAAGCTTCGGCATGATCGCGTATCTCTGCGGCAACGCGGTGTTCGCGGATTATCTGCAAATCCATTATGTCGCGGGCACCGGCGAACTGGCGGTGCTGTGCGGCGCGGTGCTCGGTGCCGGGCTTGGCTTTCTCTGGTTCAACGCGCCGCCGGCTTCGATCTTTATGGGAGATACCGGCTCGCTTGCGCTCGGCGGCATGATTGGCGCGATTGCGGTCGCGACCAAGCACGAGATCGTGCTCGCCGTGATCGGTGGGTTGTTTGTTCTCGAAGCCGTGTCCGTTATCGTGCAAGTTGTTTCATTCAAGCTGACCGGCAAACGGGTGTTCAAGATGGCGCCGATCCATCATCACTTCGAGCAGCTCGGCTGGACCGAGCCGCAGATTGTCATTCGATTCTGGATCGTTTCGGTTGTGCTCGCGCTGGCGGGGCTGTCGACCCTGAAGCTGCGGTAGCTTTGTCGTGATTGCAGTCACGACCTTTGCCGGCAAAAAGGTCGCCGTGTTTGGTCTTGGCGGCTCGGGGCTGGCGAGCGCGAAGGCCCTCGTGGCCGGCGGCGCCGACGTCTTGGCCTACGACGACGATGCGCAGAGCGCGGAGAAGGCCAAAGCCGCCGGTATTGCGATCGTCGATTTGCGCGGCGCTGACTGGTCGAAGTTTGCGGCTCTGGTGCTGGCACCCGGAGTTCCGCTGACACATCCGGCTCCGCATTGGACCGTCCAGCTGGCCCAAAAAGCCGGCGTTGAAGTAATCGGCGACATCGAGTTGTTCTGCCGCGAGCGCCGCCGCATTGCGCCCGATGCACCCTTCGTCGCGATCACCGGGACCAACGGCAAGTCGACGACGACGGCGCTGGTTGGGCACCTTGCTGCATCGGCCGGCATGAACGTGCAACTTGGCGGCAATATCGGGACCGCGATCCTGTCACTTGAGCCGCCAGCGGCGGAGCGCGTTTATGTCATCGAATGTTCGTCCTATCAGATCGATCTCGCGCCAACGCTCGATCCTTCAGTCGGCGTCCTCATCAATCTCAGCGAAGATCATCTCGATCGTCACGGCACGATGCAGCATTACGCGGAGGTGAAGGGACGCCTCATCGCCGGAGTGCCGGAGCGGGGGACGGCGATTATTGGCGTCGACGATGAATGGTGCCGGGAAATTGCCGATCGGCTCGAGCGGTCCGGCAAGCCCGTCGTACGAATTTCTGTGCGGCGTGCGCTGAGTAAGGGAGTCTACGTCGAGCGGCAACGCATCATGCACGCAGCTGATGGGAAGACCTCCTTGATTGCAGAGATCGGCGGTATCGGCTCGCTGCGCGGACTGCACAATGCGCAAAACGCCGCCTGCGCTGCGGTGGCCGCACTGGCGCTCGGACTTTCGCCTGCGGCGATCCAGGCGGGACTGCGCTCATTTCCCGGGCTCGCGCATCGCATGGAGGAAGTCGGCCGGCGAGGCGCGGTGCTGTTCGTCAACGATTCCAAGGCGACCAACGCCGATTCGGCGGCTCAAGCGCTCGCGTGCTTCAGCGACATTTTCTGGATCGCGGGCGGCAAGGCGAAGACCGGAGGTATCGAGTTGCTGCGCAAGTTCTTTCCGCGCATCCGCAAGGCGTATCTGATCGGCGAGGCGGCGGCGGAGTTCGCGGCCGCCTTGGGCGCCGACGTACCCCACGAGATCACGGGTACGCTCGACAAGGCGCTCGCGGCCGCAGCGAGCGAGGCGGAAAAATCGACGGCAGCCGAACCGGTCGTGCTGCTTTCGCCCGCGTGTGCGTCGTTCGATCAATACCGGAATTTCGAGATCCGGGGCGACGCGTTCCGGGCGCTAGTGCGCGCGCTGCCGGGAGTGAAATCAGGGCGTTCTTAATCCCCTTTAAACCACCCGGTGTCACGACTTTAGGCGGGGACTCCTTTCGGTACGCCATTGGGGACACGATGGCTTCGCGCGCACAGCCCACGCCTTTAAGCGAATGGTGGCGGACGATCGACCGGTTGACGCTGGCAGCGCTCGGCGCACTGATGCTTGGCGGCATCATCCTGTGCCTTGCAGCGAGCCCGCCAGTGGCCGCACGCATCGGCCTCGACCCGTTCCACTTCGTCAATCGGCAGGTATTCTTCCTTGTCCCGGCGACAGCCGTGTTGATCGCAACTTCGTTTCTGTCACCGCGGGAAATCCGCAAGCTTGCGCTCATTGTCTTCTTTGTCAGCCTCGTCCTCGTTGCTGCCACGCCATATTTCGGTGCCGAAATTAAAGGCGCCCGCCGTTGGCTGGTGATTCTCGGCGTGAACATTCAGCCGTCGGAGTTTCTGAAACCCGCCTTCGTGATCCTGATCGCGTGGCTGTTTGGCGAATCCGGCAAGCGCCCCGATATGCCGGCCAACACCGTCGCGCTGGTGCTGCTTGTCGTCGTAGTTGCACTTTTGGTGCTGCAGCCGGATTTCGGCCAGACCATGCTCGTCACGCTGGTTTGGGGCGCGCTGTTTTATATGGCCGGCATGAGATTCATCTGGATGCTCGGACTCGCTGTCACCGCGACGGCCGGCCTGGTCACGGCGTTCTACACGGTTCCGCACGTGGCGCAGCGGATCAATCGATTTCTTGATCCCGCTTCTGGCGACACCTTCAACATCGACATCGCCACCGAGTTGTTTATCCGCGGTGGCTGGTTCGGGCGTGGTCCGGGAGAGGGCACGATCAAGCGCATTCTGCCCGAAGGTCATACCGATTTCGTCTTTGCCGTGGCTGGAGAGGAATTCGGTGTTGCGCTCTGTCTTATTCTTGTGGCTTTGTTCGCGTTCATCGTGATCCGGGCGTTGATCAAAGCGATGCGCAACGACGACCCGTTCATCCGGTTCGCCGGCGCCGGGCTCGCGATCTTGTTTGGGCTGCAATCGACCATCAACATGGCCGTCAATCTGCATTTGATGCCGGCCAAGGGAATGACTCTGCCATTCATTTCCTACGGCGGCTCGTCGCTCGTCTCGCTCGCCTACGGCATGGGCATGCTGATCGCGCTGACGCGCGAACGGCCGCAGGCGCGGCTTGCCGGCGAGATGGTGTTCGCCGCGAGTCCGGTGTGATGAACGCGTCGGACCGGGCGCCCGTCCTCGTCGCGGCCGGCGGGACGGGCGGTCATTTGTTCCCGGCCGAGGCGCTGGCCGCGGCGCTAATCGGCCGCGGTATTCCGGTGCACCTCGCCACCGACCGGCGCGCGGCAAGCTACGGCGGTGGGACGTTTGCCGATGATGCTGTTCACGTTGTTGCCAGCGCCACGCTGCGCGGGCGCAATCCGCTTGCTGCAACGAGAACCGCCGCCATGCTCGGCCTCGGTCTCTTGCAAGGTTGGACGCTGATTGGTCGCCTCAAGCCCGCGGCAGTGATCGGCTTCGGCGGCTATCCGACTATTCCGCCGGTCATGGCCGCAACTTGGCGCGGCGTCCCGACGCTGATCCATGAGGCCAACGCAGTCATTGGGCGTGCCAATCGCCTGTTGGCGCCACGTGTCACCGCGATCGCTACTTCGTTTCCCGATTTATTTCGCAATGACCCGGCGCTCGCAGCGAAAGCCACACTCACCGGCAACCCGGTGCGGCCGACAGTCGTGGCCGTGGCGGCAACGCCCTATCCGGCTCTCGCCGATCCGGTGCGGCTCCTCATCTTCGGCGGCAGCCAAGGTGCGCGGATCATGGCGGACGTCGTTCCCGCCGCGATCAAATTGCTTGCCCCGGAATTGCGTGCGCGGCTTGCCATCGTTCAGCAAGCTCGCGCGGAGGATTTGGACCGCGTGCGGAGCGTCTACAGCAACCTGACTCTGCCTTTCGAAGTTGCGTCGTTCTTCTCCGATCTGCCCGCGCGCATCGCCGCAAGCCATCTCGTTATTGCGCGCTCCGGCGCCTCCACTGTCGCGGAGCTTTCGGCTATCGGCCGGCCATCGATCCTAGTGCCGCTGCCGCATGCGCTCGATCAGGACCAATTCGCCAATGCCGGCGTGCTGGAGAAAGCCGGCGGCGCCGTACGACTGGGGCAGGATCAATTTACACCCCGGCGGCTTGCCGACGAAATCGCGACAATAGTTGCGGCCCGCCAGCGCCTAACCGCCATGGCGGTGGCGGCGCAATCTTTGGGCAGGCTCGACGCCGCCGACCGGCTCGCCGATCTGGTCCTGAAGGTAGCGGCCCTCGATTCAAAGAAGTAGCTTCGTCATTATCATTTGCCATTTCCGGCTTGTTCCGGCCATCCACGTCTTGCATCAATGAAAGCGGCACGGGGATAACGGCATAGGCGATCGACGCGAGGCGGCTTACTGGACGCTCTTATCTGGGCGTGACAAACAGGGAGAACTCATGAAGCTGCCGCGCGATATCAGCCCGATCCATTTCGTCGGCATCGGCGGCATTGGCATGAGCGGTATAGCCGAGGTGATGGTGAACCTCGGCTATACCGTGCAGGGTTCCGACCTGTCTGAAAGCGCCAACGTCAAAAGGCTGCGCGAGAAAGGCGTGCAGATCGCAATCGGGCATGCGGCCGAGAATTTGAATGGCGCCAAGGTCGTGGTCGTTTCTTCGGCCATTAAGCCCGATAATTCGGAACTGGTCGCGGCGCGCGCGCAGCGGCTGCCGGTCGTTCGTCGCGCTGAGATGCTGGCGGAGCTGATGCGGTTGAAAAGCTGCGTCGCCATTGCCGGCACGCACGGCAAGACCACGACCACGTCGATGGTGGCCGCACTGTTCGACGCCGGTGGCTTTGACCCGACCGTGATCAACGGCGGCATCATCAACGCCTACGGCACCAACGCGCGGCTGGGTGCCGGCGAATGGATGCTCGTCGAGGCCGACGAATCCGACGGCACGTTTCTCAAACTCCCCGCCGACATCGCCATTGTCACCAACATCGACCCCGAGCACCTCGATCACTTCAAGACGTTCGAGGCGGTGCAGGAAGCGTTTCGTGCCTTCGTCGAGAACGTGCCGTTCTACGGTTTTGCGGTGATGTGCACGGACCACCCCGTGGTGCAAAAGCTTGTCGGCCACATCGAGGATCGCCGCGTCATCACCTACGGTGAGAATCCGCAAGCCGACGTGCGACTGGTCGATATCTCGCATGCCGGCGGGACTTCGCTGTTCAGCGTTTTGTTCCGCGACCGGACCGGCCACTCGATCCATGAGATCAAAAACATCGCGCTGCCCATGCCGGGTCGGCACAATGCACTCAATGCCACGGCGGCGATCGCCGCAGCCCATGAACTCGGCGTGAGCGGCGCTGTGATCAAGGAAGCGTTGGCCAATTTCGGCGGCGTGCGGCGGCGTTTCACCCGGACCGGAATGTGGAACGGCGTCACTATCGTCGATGATTACGCCCACCACCCGGTTGAGATCGCGGCAGTGCTAAGGGCGGCACGTGAATTGACCAAGGGGCAGGTGATCGCCGTGGTGCAGCCGCATCGCTACACGCGGCTCGTCGATCTGTTCGAGCAGTTCTGCACCTGCTTTAACGATGCCGATGCGGTGATTGTTGCGCATGTCTATCCCGCCGGCGAAGCGCCAATTAAAGGCGCCGACCGCGACGCGCTGGTGCAGGGTTTGCGCACGCACGGACATCGCCGGGTCGTTGCGCTTGATAGTCCGGAGAAGCTTGCCGCGCTGGTCGCGGGAATGGCGAAGACCGGGGACTTTGTCGTCTGCCTTGGGGCCGGTTCGATCACGCAATGGGCCTACGCGCTGCCGGGAGAACTGGCGGCTACAAAAACATGATCGGGAAAATCGGGCTTTCCGAGCGGATCACGTTCGACGAGGCAGTCGCGCGATGACCAAAACCTGTCTGGCGGTTCGTCACGTCGCTTTCGAGGACCTCGGCGTGTTGGGTTCGCTGGTCGCGTCGCGCGGTTACGGTGTTCGGTATCATGACGCCGGGATTGAGCCCTTCGATCCGGGAACGCTCCTGGCACCCGATCTTTTGATCGTGCTTGGCGGCCCGATCGGCGTCTATGAGCAGAATGCCTACCCGTTCATCGCCGATGAGGTCGCGGCAATTGCGGCCCGCCTTGCGGCAGGCAAGCCGATGCTGGGCGTTTGCCTCGGCGCGCAGATGATGGCAGCGGCGCTTGGCGCGCGCGTTGCGCCCGGGCCGGTTAAGGAGATCGGATGGGCGCCGTTGACGCTGTCCTCCGCCGGTCAAAAATCGGCACTCGCGTTGCTCGGCGCCGCTCCGGTGCTGCACTGGCACGGCGACAACTGCGAATTACCCGCAGGCTGCACGAAGCTTGCCTCTACGCAGCATTGCCCGGTGCAGGCGTTTCTGCGCACGCCACAGCAACTCGCTTTGCAATTTCATCTCGAAACTGAGCCGGCACGGTTTGAAAGTTGGCTCGTCGGCCACGCCGTGGAACTCGCTAAAGCGGGGCTCGATCCACGCGAGCTGCGCACGCAAGCGCGCACTCAGGGACCGGTAACACGCGAACTCGGAAAAAAAGTGCTTGCGGCGTGGCTCGACCAGGCGGTGGGGGCGGCCGTTTGAGCTTTCCCGACATCACCGCCGATGTGCGCTCGAAAGTGCCGGCTCTTCGGGGCAGGCTGCTGACAAACCAGTCGTTGGCCGAGCTGACATGGTTTCGAGTCGGAGGGCCGGCGCAGGTTTTATTCATGCCGGAGGACGAGAACGATCTGGCCTATCTGTTGTCGCGTCTACCGGCGGAAATCCCGGTGACCGTCATCGGTCTTGGTTCGAACCTGATCGTACGTGATGGCGGCGTGCCGGGCGTCGTCGTCCGGCTTGGGCGCGGTTTCAACGACATCGCGATCGAGGCGCTCAATCTGCGCGTCGGGGCCGCGGTGCCTGACGTTAAGGTCGCGCGCGCGGCGCAGGAGGCCGGCATCGCGGGGTTATCGTTTCTGCGCGGCATTCCCGGCGGCATCGGCGGCGCGCTGCGCATGAATGGCGGTGCGTATGGCCGAGAAACCAAGGATGCTCTTGTCGAAGCTCGCGCGGTCGATCGGGTGGGCCGCCTCCATGTGTTCGGCAACAGCGACATGGGCTTTGCCTACCGCTACAGCAGTGCGCCGGACGACTACATTTTCACGGAGGCTGTCTTCCGCGGTGAGCGCGGCGATCCAGCTACCATCGCGGCCGAGATGGAAAAGATCACCGAATTGCGCGAAGCGACCCAACCGATCAAGACCCGCACCGGCGGCTCCACCTTCAAGAATCCGGCGGGGAAAAAGGCGTGGGAGCTGATCGACGGTGCCGGCTGCCGCGGTTTGCGGCTCGGTGGCGCCCAGGTCTCGGAGATGCACACCAATTTTCTGCTCAATCTCGGCAACGCAACCGCGGCCGACATCGAGACGCTCGGTGAGACCGTGCGCAAACGCGTGCAAGAGAATTCCGGCGTCGAGCTTGAATGGGAAATCAAGCGTATCGGCGTGGCGAAATAGCGCTGCACAGTGCTAGTTTTGGGCGGTGTCGAAAAGCGACCCAATCCTCATTGTCGGCGGCGGGCTCGGCGGGCTCACGACAGCGCTTGCGCTAGCGCGTCATGGCAGATCGGCACGCGTGCTCGAAGGCGCGCCGCAATTCGGCGCCATCGGCTATGGCATCCAGTTCGGACCAAATGTTTTTCACGTTTTGGATCGCTTGGGCCTGGTGGACCAGGTTCTGGCGGTCTCCGATTCACCGCCTGCGGTTTTGATGATCGATGCGCTCACCGGCAAGGAGCTGATCCGCGTCCCGACCGGAGCCTCGTTTCGCGCCCGATTCAAATATCCCTACATCGTCGTTCATCGCATCGATCTGCATAACGTTCTGCTCGATGCATGCCGGCACGAGGATAACGTCGAGCTGGTGTCCGATGCCATGGTGACCGGCTTCGAGGATCGTGGCGAAACCGTCGCTGTAACGACGGCGGACGGCAGATCATTCTCCGGTGCCGCCATCGTTGCCGCGGACGGCGTTCGTTCGCTATTTCGGCAAAAACTCATCGATGACGGTGATCCGCGTCCGATCGGCTACGTGGCGCATCGCACCATCGTGCCGATGGGCGAACTCAAAGTCGACGTGCCACGCGATTGCGTCGCGTTGTGGGGCGGGCCGGGACTGCACGTCGTGCAATATCCGTTGCGGCACAACACGTTGTTCAACATCGTCGCCGTATTCCGCACCGCGACCCATGGCGACAAAGGCGATGTCGCATCGTATCGCGCCGAGCTGGAGCACACCTACCGCGATATGCATCCTTCCATGCGCGGGCTCCTGGCGATGATGGACCTCGACCGCCGTTGGCAGGTCGGTGACCGTGCTCCGGTGCGGCATTGGCACAAAGGCCGCGTCGTTCTGCTCGGTGACGCCGCGCATCCGCCGCTGCAATCGCTCGCCCAGGGCGCCTGTATGGCGATCGAGGATGGCCTTTGTCTTGGCGAATTGATCGAGGCCACGGACGGGGACTTTCCGGCAGCGTTCCGGCGTTTCGAAGCTGCGCGGTTGCTGCGGACGGCGCGCGTGCAGCTGGAGTCCCGTTCCCTGTGGGATTTCTACCACCTCGATGAAGGCATCGCCCGGGACGTTCGTAATGCGACCGTGGTCGATTGGGACGAGGGGCATCTGTATGAATGCCTATCCTGGCTCTACGACGGCGCTTCTGTTCCGCCAGCTACCGGTCATTGAGACTCTCGACCTTTCGCCAATTGTCGATTCTATTGCTGTGCCAGCGAATCAGCGATCCGGCCTGAGCGCCGGGTGGGGCATCTGGCTGAACGATGGCCAAGCACGTCGCCGTTCTGATGGGAGGTTGGTCGGCCGAGCGCGAGGTCTCGTTGCGCTCGGGCCAAGCGTGCGCCGACGCGCTCACGCGCGGCGGTTATCGAGTCACCCCAATCGACGCGGCGCGTGACGTCGCGACCGTGCTCGCCGCGACAAAGCCTGACGCCGCGCTCAACGTTCTCCACGGCCGTCCCGGCGAGGACGGCACGCTGCAAGGCGTGCTGGAGATTCTCGGCATTCCTTACAGCCATTCCGGTGTGCTCGCCTCGGCGGTCGCGATGCACAAGGTCTATGCCAAGGCGCTGTTTCGTGCCGCCGATATTCCGGTTGCGGACGACATCGTGGCGTCGCGGTTTGAAGCCGCGCAACGCCACCTCATGCCGCCGCCTTATGTGGTCAAGCCGATTGCGGAAGGCTCCAGCGTTGGGGTTTTCGTTGTCACGGAAGATCATCCGCACCCGCCCCAGGAGCTTTATCGCGATGATTGGGCATTCGGCGAACAGGTTTTGATCGAGCGCTACATCCCGGGAAAGGAATTAACCTGTGCCGTCCTCGGTGACCGCGTTCTGGACGTCATCGAAATCGAGCCGGCGACGCGGTTCTACGATTACGAGGCCAAATACGCCTCCGGCGGTTCCCGGCACGTGCTGCCGGCGCAAATTTTACCAAATGTTTACCAGGAGGTCCGCAAACTCACTTTGGCTGCCCACAGCGCTCTTGGCTGCCGCGGCGTGAGCCGCGCTGACTTTCGCTACGACGATCGGGGGACGGGAAATCTGGTCTGCCTTGAGATCAATACACAGCCCGGCATGACTGAAACCTCGCTCGTGCCCGAGCTCGCCGCTTATGCGGGCATTACTTTCGATGAGCTGGTGCGATGGATGGTGGAGGACGCCTCGATCAACCGCTGAGGCGGTCGGGGCCGAAAGCGGCGGGAGAAGCTGGTCTGCTCGTTGACGAGCCACGCCGTTCGCGCGCCAAAAATCGTTCTCGCGAGTCTGGCACACATCGCTTTGCCTGGTCGGTGCCTTATCGCCGGGTGTTCGGCTATGGTCTCATCGGACGTTTGGGTTTGCGCCTGGTGCGGTTGCCGCCGCGGCCTGGTGTCGGCATTGCGGCCTCGATTCTGTTGCTCGCCGGGACGCTTGGTTACGGCGCTATCGCCGGCGGTCACGTCGCCGATGTCGTCAGTTGGCTTAAGGACGCCCGCGATGGCGCCGCCAATACCATCGGATTCCGCATCGCCGCGGTTTCGTTGACCGGATCGAAGGAAGTCAGCCGCGAGGAGATCCTGACCACAGCCGGCGTGACCGGCCAGGCGTCGCTTTTATTTCTCGATGCGGACGCCGCACGGACACGGCTGTTGGCGAATCCCTGGATCGCCGATGCAGCAGTGCTCAAGCTTTATCCCGATCGTTTGCAGATCACCGTCACCGAGCGTCTAGCCTTTGCGCTTTGGCAAAAGGATGGACGCGTCAGCGTTATTGCCCAAGACGGCACCGTCCTCGAGCCGTTCGTCGAGGATCGCTATCGCAGCCTGCCGATGGTCGTGGGCCGCGGCGCCGCGCAGCAGGCTAAGGATTTCCTTGCCGTCATGGCACGGCATCCCGACGTCCAAACGCAGTTACGCGCATCGATTTTTGTCGCCGAACGCCGCTGGAACCTTCGGCTCAACAACGGCATCGATGTGCGTCTGCCGGAGGGCGATATCGAGGCAGCGCTTGACCGTTTGGTTGCTCTCGATCGCGACAAGAAACTTCTGTCGCGCGACATCGTTGCGGTCGATCTGCGGCTCCCCGATCGCGTGAGCGTGCGACTGTCCGATGCGGCCGCGCAGGCCCGCGAAGACGCCGCCAAAGACAAGAAGAAGAAAAAGGCGGGCGACGCATGAGCGTCCTGCACTATGACCTGACGCCAAAGATGAAGCCGATCCCGCCGCGGCGCAGCGCTCTCGTCGCCGCGCTCGACATCGGCTCAAGCAAGATTGCCTGCGTGATTGCGCGGCTGCGGCCGCATCCGCCGCAACAAGTTCTGACCCGAAGAAGCCACACTATCGAGGTGGTCGGCTTTGGACATGCCGCCGCGCGCGGCACCAAGGCCGGCGGCGTCGCCAATCTGGCGGAAGCCGAAGAAGCTATCCGCCAGGCGGTCGATGGCGCCGAGCGCATGGCATCGGTCGAAATTAAATCGGTCGTGCTCTCGATTTCGGCCGGCCGGCTCGCGAGCGAATCGTTTGAAGCGGAGGTGGAGATCCCCGGCTCTGCCGTGTCGGAGGGCGATATTGCGCGCGTTTTGGCTGCCGGCAATCGGCACTCGATGCGCGAGGGCCGCGCGGTGCTGCATTCGCTGCCGATCGGTTATTCGATCGATGGCAGCAACGGCATCCGCGATCCGCGCGGGATGCTGGGTGAACAATTCGGCGTCGACATGCATGTCGCAACGACCGAAACCGCAGCGGCGCGGAACCTGATGCTGGCAGTCGAGCGGTGCCACCTTTCCGTCGAGGCGATGGTCGCAAGCCCTTATGTTGCCGGCCTGTCCGTTCTTGCTGACGATGAAGCCGATCTCGGCGCCGCGGTCGTCGATATGGGCGCCGGCACGACCACGATGGCGGTGTTTCTTGACGGCCGATTTGTTCACGCCGAAGGTTTCGCGTTGGGCGGCCTCAACGTGACCCTCGATATTGCACGCGGGCTCAATGCCAGCGTCGCCGACGCCGAGCGAATCAAAACGTTTTATGGCAGTGTCCTGGTCGGTGGATCGGACGAACGCGATATGATCACGGTGCCGCCGGTCGGTGCAGATGAGCGCGAACAAGCGCAATTTGTTCCGCGGTTGACACTCGTGGAAATTATCAAGCCGCGCGTCGAGGAGATTCTGGAGATGGTGCGAGACCGGCTCGCGGCGACTTCATTCGCCGCAGAGGCACGTGGCCGTGTCATCCTCACCGGCGGCGCAAGCCAGATGACCGGATTGTCCGAACTCGCCGCCCGCATTCTTGGCCGCCCGGTGCGCATCGGCCGGCCGCTGGGCATCGCCGGGCTGCCGGACGCGGCAAAGGGCGGGGCATTCGCCGCCGCCACCGGGCTTCTCGTCTATCCGCAGGCAGCACATCTCGAATACTTCGAATCACGCGGCAGCAGGCGGTACCGAATGAATGGCACGGACGGCTATTTCGCCCGCGTCGGACAATGGCTTCGCGAGAGCTTCTGATGGCCCCCAGGCGCGAAACCAAAATGTTGCGAGTCGGATCAACACAGCCGGTGGCGGACCGGTCGGGGCTAAGGCGCTCCTGACGCCTGCGCATGAAAGAAGAGGCAACCATGACCATCAATCTGAAAATCCCCGACATCCGTGAGCTCAAGCCGCGCATTACCGTGTTCGGAGTCGGCGGCGCCGGCGGCAATGCCGTCAACAATATGATCAGCGCGGGTCTGCAAGGTGTCGACTTTGTCGTCGCCAACACCGACGCGCAGGCGCTGACCATGTCGAAAGCCGAGCGCATCATCCAGATGGGCGCGCAAGTGACCGAAGGGCTCGGCGCCGGGTCGCAACCCGACATCGGCCGCGCCGCCGCTGAAGAAGTGATGGATGAGATTCGCGATCACCTTTCCGGCGCCCACATGGTGTTCGTCACCGCCGGCATGGGCGGCGGCACCGGCACCGGGGCTGCGCCGGTGATCGCTAAGGTGGCTCAGGAAATGGGCATTCTTACCGTCGGCGTCGTCACCAAGCCGTTCCATTTCGAAGGTCAGCGCCGCATGCGCACGGCCGAAAGCGGCATCACCGAGCTTCACAAATGCGTTGATACGCTCCTCATCATTCCCAATCAGAATTTATTCCGGGTGGCGAATGAGAAGACGACATTTGCCGACGCGTTCGCTATGGCCGACCAGGTGCTGTACTCGGGCGTCGCCTGCATCACCGACCTCATGGTCAAAGAGGGCCTGATCAATCTCGATTTCGCCGACGTGCGCGCGGTCATGCGCGAGATGGGCAAGGCGATGATGGGCACCGGCGAAGCCGAAGGCGATAAGCGGGCGCTCACAGCAGCGGAAGCGGCGATCTCCAACCCGCTCATCGATGACGCCTCAATGAAGGGAGCCAGAGGTCTCCTCATCTCCATCACCGGCGGCCGCGATCTGACGCTTTACGAGGTCGACGAGGCAGCGACGCGGATTCGGGAAGAAGTCGATCAGGAGGCCAACATCATCGTCGGCGCGACCTTTGACGAAGGCCTCGACGGCATCATCCGCGTCTCGGTTGTCGCGACCGGAATCGATCAAGCGCTCACGCAACGGCCGTCTGTATCGGCGGCTGAGGCGCGCATAGCCGAAGTTGCGCAGCGTTTGCGCGCCGACAACGCGCGGCTGACTGAGCGTGCTGAACATGGGGAGCCAACCCGGTCCGCGACCTCCTTATCGGCTTATCCGCCGGGCGGGCCGGTTAACGAATCCATCGAATCAGCCAAGGCGGCGGTCGCCGCGGCCATCCTGCCGCAGGGCGCCGGTCAGGACGTCACCATCCGTCCGCTCGGTCCAAAGCCTTCACTTTTTATCGATGCGGCCGCGAGCGGACCCGAGCCTGAGGAGCCGGAGGCGTTTATCCCGCCAGCACCGGAACGAGCGCCGCAGCGCGCGACGCGAATGCCACGGATCGATGAACTGCCGATACCGGCGCAGAACGAAATTCGCGCGCAACGCGGGGAATTGCCGCCAGAGCAGCACCCCGAAAAACGCCGCATGTCACTCCTGCAGCGGTTGGCGTCTGTGGGCCTTGGCCGCCACGACGAGGAGGAGCCGCCACCACCTCCGGCGGTACGCAGAGCGCCCGGGGGTCCGCAACCGGGGACCGAACGGCTTCCGGGACGGCCGTCGCCTCGGGTTGATTCGCGCCAGGAGCCGGTTTCCGAATACGCCAAGCGCTCGGCGCCTCAGGGTTTGGATCAGCACGGCCGGCAGGCTCCTGTGCATAACCGATCCGAAGAGGATCAGCTCGACATCCCGGCCTTCCTGCGTCGGCAGGCAAATTGACCGGAGTCGGCCATAATCCAGACCGGCGAGTAACCTGCTATATCGCCGCTTCCAGTACCGGTAGCTCTTAGTTAAGTTATTGAATATTATAGTATAATATTAAGTATCGGACCGCTTGCCCGATTGCGGCGTGGTACGCCGGTATCCGTGCAGACTCGCTCGGCCGGTTCATGTGGCGGCTTTGGGCAGGAAATGGGGCCGGACCAAGGTAACACTCGGTAAGAAACCGTGTCTTGGCCCGCAACGGCGTCGCCGGTATGTTTTTGTTCGGACGAGGGGAACGGTATCGGGGCATGGGCTTGGGGGCAGCGATCTCACTGACGTTGTTCGCGGTTTGCGAACCCTGCCGTTCTTCGGATTGGCCTGGTCTGGATCAGTTCGGTTCGGACCTCTGCTGTGGGGCGAGCGCATGACCAGGGGCATGCAATCCGGCAGGCAGACGACACTGCGCGAGCAAGTGGCCGTTTCCGGGATCGGCATCCATTCTGGTTCACCCGTTACCGTCACGCTTCATCCGGCCGAAGCCGACACCGGCATTGTATTTTGGCGCACCGGAATCGCTTCGCAGATGGATCGCGAACTTACCGCCAATTACCGTTCGGTCACAGCGACAGAATTTGCCACCGTGCTCGGCGACCGCAATGGTCCGGCAATATCAACGACCGAGCATGTTCTAGCGGCGGTTTATGGTCTTGGTGTTGATAACGTCGTCATCGAAGTCGATGGTCCTGAAGTGCCGATTATGGACGGCAGCGCCGCGGCCTTCGTGACAGCGATCGATCAGGCCGGGCTTGTGAAACTTCCAGCGCCCCGCCGCTGCATCAAGGTGCTAAAACCAGTTCGCGTCAACGCCAACGGTTGCTCCGGCGAATTGCGGCCGCATGCGTATGGGCTGCGGGTCGAAACCGAGATCGAGTTCGATCATCCGCTGATCGGTCGTCAGACTTACGCGGTCGACGTGGAGCCTAATGTATTCCGCCGCGAACTCGCACGGGCGCGCACCTTCGGTTTCATGCGTGACGTGACCAAACTGTGGAGCGCCGGCTACGCGCTCGGCGCGTCGTTCGAAAATACCGTCGTCATCGCCGAGAACCGTATCCTCAACACCGAAGGCACACGCTTTCCGGACGAATTCGTTCGGCACAAGGCAGTTGATGCGATCGGCGATTTGGCGCTCGCGGGTGCGCCGCTGATTGGCGCGTATCGGTCGGTGCGCGGTGGCCACAAGCTTAACCATGCCGTCGTCACAGCGCTGATGGCGGATCAAAGTGCGTGGACCTACAGCGATCTCGAAGAGCCGGTGCGCCGTCTGCGCGGTCATGCCGATGTCGCAGGGTTGGCGGCGCCGGCCTACGGCCCGGATATTTCCTGATTCACCCTGCTTGATTTATCTGGATTTTTGGCCTTAATCCGGGCCGATTGTCAGGTTATCTTGGCTCGTGCCGCCAAGCAGTTTTACGCAATGCGCGCGCAAGCGCGGCGGGACATTCCAAAATCGGCGGGGCGGGGTTCTCATCAGTTTCATGATGCCGCATCTACGAGGATCGCAGCGGTCCGGCCGCAAACTGCGCACAGTGGTCGGCGTCGTGGCGCTCTTGCTGTTGGCTGCGCCGAGCATGGGCTGCAGCATGCTCGATATGTTCAAGAAGGAAGAAGACATCGTCCCGGAGGATCCGGCCGATAAGCTTTACAATGAAGGCCTCTTCCTCCTGAACAACAAGCAGCAGTATGACGACGCGGCGAAGAAATTCGACGAAGTCGATCGCCAGAATCCTTATTCCGACTGGGCGCGTAAGGCATTGTTGATGTCGGCCTACGCCTATTATCAGGGCGGTAAATTTGACGAGTGCATCAACGCCGCCAAACGCTACGTGACGCTGCATCCCGGCAGTTCAGATGCAGCCTACGCGCAGTACCTGATCGGCGAATTGTATTACGATCAGATTCTGGACGTCATGCACGATCAGGCGCGGGCAGACAAAGCCATCAGCGCGCTCGAAGAAGTCGTGCGCAAATATCCGGAGACCGAATACGCGATCAACGCCAAGAAGAAAATCAATCTGGCGCGCGACCAGCTCGCCGGCAAGGAGATGGAGATCGGCCGGTTTTACATGAAACGGCGCGACTTCACCGGCGCGATCAACCGCTTCAAGGTCGTGGTGACGCAATACCAGACCACGCGCGAGGTCGAGGAGGCGCTGGAGCGGCTGACCGAAGCCTACGTTTCGCTCGGCATCCTGGATGAGGCGCAGACTGCGGCCGCCTTGCTCGGCCACAATTTTCCGGACAGCCCCTGGTATCAGGACGCTTACAAACTGGTGCGATCCGCCGGCGGGGAGCCCAACGAGAACAAGAACTCCTGGATGAGCCGCGCCCTGCAGGGGCGGCTAGGCTGAGCGCCTGACGAGACGACATACGGCGGGACTGGGAATCGAGTATCATCCACCGTCTGTTTTCGCCATTTGCCGGCCAACTCCATGCTCGCCCGTCTTTCCATTCGCGATATCGTTCTGATCGAACGCCTCGACATCGATTTCGGTTCTGGCCTCGCCGCGCTGACCGGCGAAACCGGGGCCGGCAAATCGATCCTTCTCGATGCGTTCGCGCTCGCCCTTGGCGCGCGCGGCGATGCGGCGCTGGTACGCGAGAGCGCCGAGCAGGGGCAGGTGATTGCGACCTTCGAGATCGCCAAAGATCATCCTGCGCGCCGGGTGTTGGCCGAGAATGATCTGGCTTCGGAGGACGATGTGATCGTGCGGCGCGTCCAGTTCGCCGACGGCCGCACGCGCGCCTTCGTCAACGATCAGCCCGTCAGCGTTCAGATACTTCGGGCGCTCGGTGTGGCGCTGGTTGAAATCCATGGCCAGCACGACGACCGGGCGTTTGTCGAAGCTTCAACCCACCGCGCGCTCATCGATGCCTTTGGCGGCATCGAAGCTGACGCCGCAGCGGTGCGCGGTTTGTGGAACGAGCGGCGCGAACGCGAGGCCGCCGTCGCGACGCATCGCGCCGAAGTCGAGCGCGCCCGCCGCGAAGCAGAATGGCTGCGGCACGCGGTCGACGAACTCGGCAAGCTCGCTCCCGAAGCAGGCGAGGAGACTTCGCTCGCGGATCGGCGCGCGGCCATGATGCAGGCGGAAAAGGCCGCCGAGGATCTGCGCGCGACCCAGGAATCCGTTTCCGGGCCGCAATCTGCGGTGCCGCCGCTCGCGACCGCGATGCGGCGGCTGGAACGCCGCGCCACCCAGGCGCCGGCGCTGATCGAGCCGATCGTTAGAGCGATTGACTCCGCGCTCAACGCTTTGGACGAAGCGCGCCTGCATCTCGAACATGCCTTGCGCATGGCGCACTACGATCCACTAGAGCTTGAACGCATCGAGGAACGGCTGTTTGCGCTTCGCGCCGCGGGACGCAAATACAATGCGCCGGTCGACGAGCTCGCCGCGCTGAAGAGGCGATACGCCGGCGATCTGGCGCTGATCGACGCCGGCGCGGAGCGGCTCGCGGGGCTCGAGGCCGAGGCGCAGGCGACGGCCGCCCGCTATCGCGAGGGGGCGCAGGCGCTTTCGGCCGGCCGGCGCCGCGCTGCGCAAAAGATCGATAAGGCCGTCAACGCCGAGCTCAAGCCGCTAAAGCTCGAGCGCGCGCAATTTTCGACCCAGATTGACTCCGAGGATGAAGGACCTGAGGGGTTGGATCGAATTGAGTTCTGGGTGCGCACCAATCCAGGCACCCGACCTGGCCCGCTGATGAAAGTTGCCTCCGGCGGCGAGTTGGCGCGGTTCCTGCTCGCTCTCAAGGTGGTGCTGGCCGACCGGGGATCGGCGCCGACGCTTGTGTTTGATGAAGTCGATACCGGCGTTGGCGGCGCCACCGCCGACGCGATCGGCGTGCGCCTGGCGCGGCTTTCCTCCGGCGTGCAGGTGATCGCAGTCACGCACGCGCCGCAGGTGGCGGCACGCGCCGACCGGCATTACCTCATCACCAAGGATGCGCTGGCCAAGGGCAAGCGGGTCGCCACTCGGGTGGTCGAACTTGAAGCCGAACACCGCCGTGAGGAGGTTGCGCGCATGCTTGCCGGCGCCGAGATCACCGCCGAAGCCCGCGCCGCTGCCGAGCGCTTGATCCGCGCGGCGGGCTGACGAAAATTCAAAATAACGGACTAACTATTGTCAGATGCACATTAGCAAGAACGCAGCAGTTAACCGGATTGCGGACGATTGGCTGCTCGTATATCCCAACACTTACAAAGCGAGCCTAACATCGGCGCTGTCCGAGTTGGATGGTCATTCCATAGATGAGATTTATTCGTTTCACGATCGGATAAAGGAACTTGATAGAGCTAGGAAGAAACAAATACTCCAGGAATTACCCAAGGAGTACACTGCCGAAATCGAGCGGATGCTTGATGCATATTCAAGCGAAATACAAAAAGCAAACGACGAATATTATAATGCGGATGCCCCACATCTAAGTGATGCCCAGTACGACACCCTCACAAAATTACTCCGAATTACCCTTAAGCAAAAAAAGCTATGGGCGAACTATTTCAAAAAGATAGAGCAGGTTGGCGCTAAGCCGTTAGGGCGTTTCGCTAAGGTCCGTCATGCCGTTCCAATGCTGTCGCTCGACAACGCATTCGCTGAGCAGGACGTCGTTGATTTCGTCGGCCGTATCCGCAAGTTTTTGCGTCTTCCCGAAGACGAGGAGATCGTCTTTTCCGCCGAGCCGAAGATTGACGGCCTGTCGATGTCGCTCCGGTACGAGAATGGCGAACTGGTCACAGGCGCTACGCGCGGCGATGGCAGCGAGGGCGAGGACGTCACTGCCAACGTCAAGACGCTGAAAGACATTCCGCACCGTCTCAAGGGAAAAAACGTGCCGGCGGTGACCGAGGTCCGCGGCGAAATCTACATGACCAAGGCGGCGTTTCTCGACCTCAACCGTAAACAGGCCGAGGCCGGCAAGCCGCTCTATGTCAATCCGCGCAACACTGCGGCCGGCTCGTTGCGCCAGCTCGATGCGTCGATCACGGCGTCGCGGCCGCTTGGTTTTTTTGCGTACGCTTGGGGCGAGATGAGCGAGATGCCGGCCGATTCTCAGTCGGGCGTGATCAAGTGGTTCGGGTCGTGCGGCTTCAAGACCAATCCGCTCACCAAAATGTGCCGGTCGGTCGAGGCGCTGCTGAAATTCCACCGCGAAATCGAAGAAGAGCGCGCGAGCCTCGACTACGATATCGACGGCGTGGTCTACAAGGTCGACCGCCTCGATTGGCAGGAACGGCTCGGCTACGTCTCGCGCAATCCGCGCTGGGCGATCGCGCACAAATTTCCCGCCGAGAAGGCAACAACCGTCATCAAGGACATTGAGATTCAGGTCGGCCGCACCGGCGCGCTGACGCCGGTCGCAAAGCTCGAACCGGTGACGGTCGGCGGCGTGGTGGTGCAGAACGCGACGCTGCACAACGAAGAAGAAATCAAGCGGCTTGGCGCTCGCATCGGCGATACCGTGACGATCCAGCGTGCTGGCGACGTGATTCCGCAAATCCTGGGCGTTGTGGCAGGTAAGCCGCGCGGCGAAAAAGATTTCGCGTTTCCCAAGAAATGCCCTTGTCCGCTGAAAACGGACGTTGTCCGCGAGGTCATCGCCGGCGGCGAGGAGGGCGCGCGTGCGCATTGCACCGGCGAATTCGCCTGCCCGTATCAGGCGATGGAGCACCTCAAGCACTTCGTGTCCCGCCGCGCCTTCGATATCGACGGGCTCGGCGAAAAGCAGATCGAATTGTTCTACGGGCAGGGATGGGTGAAGGAGCCGGCCGATATCTTCACGCTCGAACAGCGCAACAACAAGATTCATCTCGAAGATGTGGAAGGTTTCGGCGAAACCTCGGTGCGCAATCTGTTCGCTGCTATCGCGGCGCGGCGCGAAATTCCGCTAGAGCGTTTTATCTATGCGCTCGGCATCCGCCACGTTGGCGAAACCACCGCTGTCGCACTCGCGCGTGGCTACGGCACCTGGGACGCCTTTCACGCGGCGTGCCTCAAGGTTGTGAAGGGCGACGAGGAGACCAAACAGGAAATGGATGCGCTCGATCAGATCGGCGACACCGTGATCGAGAGTCTCAGCGAGTATTTCGGCGAGGCCCACAACCGCAAGCAGGTCGAGCGCCTCGCGGAGCAGGTGCACATCCGCGACGCGGAAAAGCCGCGCGCCGATTCGGCCGTCGCCGGGAAGACGGTGGTCTTTACCGGCACGCTGGAAAAGATGACCCGCGATGAAGCCAAGGCCTCGGCGGAACGTCTCGGCGCCAAAGTGTCCGGCTCGGTTTCCAGAAAGACCGATTACGTTGTTGCCGGTCCCGGCGCGGGCTCGAAGCTGGCCGAAGCAAAAAAGCTCGGCGTTGCGACGCTGACCGAGGACGAGTGGCTGAAGCTGATACGCTGAGGTTGTTACGAGGGAAGCAGCGGAGCAATCCGGAACCTGGTAAAGACCCGGATTGCTTCGCGGAGCCTGTCATCCCGCCGGCCACTGCGGGCCGGACCCGCTGGCCCGCAATCGGGCTATATTCGTCCGGCTAGCACCAAGACAATGACGATGATCAGAATGAGGCCGAGCCCGCCGCCGGGATAGTAGCCCCAGCCGTTACTGTACGGCCACGCCGGCAATGCGCCGACCAGCAACAAAATCAGAATAACGATCAGAATAGTCCCGAGCATGACGTTTCCTCGCTCATACCCAACCCTGCGAGAAACGTCGCCAACAAACAAAAGTTCCAACAAAAGGAACCGTGCTAGCCGCTGCGCGCCAGCGGACCGGTTGCCGCGAGCAGCCATGCGCGCGTCGTCACATCAACCAGCGGCGCAATCGTTTCGTGCACGCGGGCGTGATAGCCGTCGATCCAAGCCGCTTCGTCCGCGGTCAGCAGCGAAGGCTCGATCAGGCGTTGATTGATCGGCACCAGTGTCAGCGTCTCGAATGCGTTGAGCGGCTTTTCCGCGCCTGGAACGGCAGCCGCCTCTTTCACCAGAATCAAATTCTCAATACGGATGCCATAGTCGCCGGTGCGGTAATAGCCGGGCTCGTTGGAGAGGATCATGCCGCGCTTGAGCACAGCGCCGCCGAGCTTGGAGATGCGCGCGGGTCCTTCGTGCACCGAGAGATAGCTGCCGACGCCGTGGCCGGTGCCGTGGTCGAAATCGAGACCGGCCTGCCACAGGAACTGCCGTGCGAACGAATCGAGCTGTGCGCCGCTGGTGCCTTCGGGAAAAACCGCGCGTACGATCGCGATGTGACCCTTGAGCACGAGCGTGAAGTTGCGGCGCATCTCGGCGCTTGGCGATCCCACCGCGATGGTCCGCGTGATGTCGGTGGTGCCATCTTCATACTGTCCGCCGGAGTTGATCAGAAAAAGCTCATCGGGCGCGATGCGGCGGTTGGTTTTGCGCGTGACGCGGTAGTGGACGATGGCGCCGTTGCCGCCGGTGCCGGCGATGGTTGGAAACGAAACGTCCTTGAGCAGGCCGGTCTCGCGGCGAAAGCTTTCGATTGCCTCGACGGCGTCGATCTCGGTCAATTCGCCGCGCGGCGCGTTGTGATCGAACCAGGCAAGGAAGCGCGTCACGGCCGCGCCATCGCGCTGCTGCGCCGCGCGGGCGCCGGCAATCTCGGTCGCGTTCTTGACCGCCTTCATCGGCGCAATGGGATCGGCGGCGCGCACGATCTCGCCGCCATTGTCGATGACGAGCCGCGCAATCGCCTCCGGCGATGTAGCAGGATCGAGCTGCAGGCGGCGATGCTCGATGCCGAGCGCGGCCAGATCGCGTTCGAAGGCGGCGTTCGGACGCACGTCGGCGATCTCTTCCAGGTGTGAGCGGATTTCGTTGCTCAGCTTGCGCAGATCGATGAACACAGCGGGCCGGCCCTCTTTGGGCACGGTGGCGAAGGCGAGCACGACCGGCGTGTGCGGAATGTCGCTGCCGCGGATGTTGAACAGCCACGAAACCGCATGCGGATCCGCAACCAGGAGCGTGTCGGCCGCCGACTTCCGCAGCTCCGCACGCACGCGCTCGAGCTTGCTTTGCGCGTCTTCACCGGCATAGCGCAGACTGTGCGGCACCACCGCGCCGAGCGGTGGCTGTGGCCGATCGGTCCAGATGGCGTCGATCGGATTGTCTTCGACCGCAACGAGGCTCGCGCCCGCCGCGGCGCAAGCTTTGCCGAGCCGTTCGGCGCCGTCGACGGTGTGCAGCCACGGCGAATAGCCGAGCTTCATACCGGCGCGCAGATTGGCCTCGATCCAGGCCGGCGGTGGACTATCGACGAGATGCGCGATGGTAAAAATCGCGCTGTCGACTTCATCGCGGACCTGCACCTGATAACGGCCGTCGACGAACAGCACGGCGCGATCGGCGAGCACGATGGCGAGGCCCGCGGAGCCGTTGAAACCCGTGAGCCACGCGAGCCGCTCGGCGCTGGGCGGCACGTATTCGTTCTGAAAGCGGTCGGCGCGCGGCACGATGAAGCCGTCGAGGCCACGGTGCACGAGTTCCGCGCGCAGCGCTACCACGCGCGGTGCGCTCTCGCCGGGGTCACTGCGATCGTCGAACGACTGAAATTTGGCTTCGAACATGCGCGGCAATCTATGAGGCTCGAACGCGCCCGGCAACGCCGAGGCGGTTCGTCGCCCGGCGGATGAAGACCAGCGTGGTCCAGCCATCAAGATCGAGGCGCCGTTCAAGCGCGAGCGGCCGATAGGCCGCGATCACGGCGTTGGCTTGGGCCGGCACGATACCGGAAAGCACGATGTGGCCGCCGCGGGCTACGAGCGATCGCAGCGGCGTAGCCAGCCGCAACAGCGGTCGCAGCAGGATATTGGCGAAGACCAGGTCGAACGGCGCCAGCCGGTGCAAGCACGCGGCCGCCACCCCATCCGCCTTGACGACTTCGACCATTGCACCAACGCGGTTAAGCCGCGCATTGGCGCGCGCGACATGCACCGCGCTGAGGTCGATATCCGTTGCAAGCACGCCTCGGCGGAGCGCGCGCGCTGCGGCGATGGCAAGCACGCCGCTGCCGGTCCCGAGGTCGAGGATGCGCAAAACATGCCGCCGCTCATTCCGCGCCTTGCAGAGCCGGTCGAGGGCAACAAGACAGCCGCGGGTGGTGCCGTGATGGCCGGTGCCGAACGCGAGCGCCGCCTCGATTTCGATGCCGATGCGGTTTGCCGGAATGCCGGCGCGGTCATGTGCGCCGTGCACGATGAAGCGGCCGGCGCTGACCGGCACCAGTCCGGCCAGGCTGTCGCGCACCCAGTCCGCAGCTTCGACGAAATCGAAACGGAGCGCCTTGGCCGCCGCGGCGCCGGCCGCGGACGCCGTCAACGCGCGCAACGAATTTTCATCGGGCAGGTCGCGAAGATGTATCGCGACGCGCCATCGCCCGGCGCCCGCATCCACCAGCGCGACCGCGACATTATCTCCGTCGTAGGTCTCGGAAACGACCGCGGCAACCCGGCGGGCGGATTGTTCATCGGTTATCAGCATCGCAACCGGTGTGGGAGGAAGTTTGGATGACATTGACTGAGCGATCGTTTCCGAACTGATCCCCGCAATTCACACGATCAAAGCGGCCATCCCGGCGCGCTCTTCACGCGCAATTGTTCGCACGCAATACCGGGTTTGTCTGTGAGTTATCCACGATGATCCCGTATAGTTCTCCACAACAAGCCCACAGCGGACCAGCGGTTGCAGGAGGAAAACAATGATCGAGAACGCGGCACGCACTAAATCCGCGGCTTTGGTGGCCGGCTTCGTCGCCGGTTGTGCCGCGCTCCTGATCGCGGCCGGTGCATCCGCGCAGCCGGCGCCGGATTACGCCGCCGTGGTCGCCGCGCCGGACCGCAGCGACGCCGACCGCCAAGCCGACCAGCGCCGCGAGCCGACGCCGTTTCTCGTCTTCACCGCCGCGCGGCCCGGCATGAAGGTGCTCGATATGGGCGCCGGCGGCGGCTACTCGACCGAGCTGATGGCGCGCGCGGTGGCGCCAAGCGGCGTCGTCTATGCGCAATATCCGGCCGACGGCAATGAGCGCGCCAGGACCAACTTCGCGGCGCGCATGAAAAATCCGGCGATGAAAAACGTCGTGCTGCTGTCGCGGCCGTTCGACGATCCGGTTCCGCCCGATATGCACGATCTCGATCTGATCACGTTTCTGTTCTACTACCACGACACCACGTACATGCCCGTCGATCGCGCCGAGATGGACCGCAAGATGTTCGCGGCGCTGAAACCCGGCGGCGTTCTGGTGATCGCCGATCATTTCGCCAAGGACGGTGACGGCACCTCGGTCGGCAAGACGCTGCATCGCATCGAAGAAAGCGCTTTGCGCAAGGAGATCGAGGCGGCCGGTTTCCGGCTCATTGCCGAAGGCGGCTTCTGGCGCCACCCGGAGGACACCCGCGACTTCGTCACCTTCAAGCCGACCATGCCGGTCGACAATTTCGTGCTCAAGTTTCAGAAGCCGATGTGATGTCCCGCGGCGTCTCTCAAAATTGCCGGTAGTATGGTTGCTGGGCGCCCGGCTGCGCGTAATAAAGCTGGCCGTTTGAAGATCGTACATAGCCGGGCTGTTGTCCGTAGGGCGGCGGCTGCGGCGGCTGCGGCGGCTGTCCAAAAAACCCGGTCGGCTGCGGCGGTGGTGGCGGGGGCGAAGCTGCAGCTTGCTGCGGGCCGCCGAACAGCGGTTGGCTAAACAGCGGCGGCGCGGGGGGCTGCTGTTGTCCGTAAGGCACGGCCTGCTGCTGGTCGGGCGCGGGCGGCTGGCCATACGGCGGGTTGCCGGGGGCGATCTGTACCGGTTGACCGGCGGCGGCCTCAACGGGCGCGCCACCGCGCCGCGCGATCTCCGCACCCGTCGGCGTGCGGCCGCTGACGACGACCGTTGTATCCTTCATGCCTTGGGCTTCGACCAGCGCGTACAGCGCGGCGGCGTTTTGCGGCGCCAGCCGCACGCAGCCGTGCGAGGCCGGGCTGCCGATGCGGCGCGTATCGTTGAAGCCGTGGATGGCGTGGCCGTGCAAATCGAAGAAAATCGTGTGCGGCATCGGCGCGTTGTCCCATTCCTGGGACAGATGATCGGCGTCCATGCGATTGGGCCTGAACGTGCCGTTCGGCGTGTCGTAGCCGGCCCTTCCGGTCGAGACCGGCCAGATATAGCGCGGCGCCCCGTCGACCGTGACGGTCATGCTCTGGGTGTCTTTGTCGATGTTGACGAGAATGGCCGCGGCGGCGGGAGCGGCAAACGCGACCACGAGCGCACCAGCGGCGAGCGAGACGGAAAGAAGCGCATTGAAGCGCATTGAGCTACCCGATCGGATGACGTTGAAGCCGCGTAATTGTTCAAGTGTCCCGCGGCCGTTTGGTTCAAGGCAAGCGCTAAATAGCCCCCAGGAATAGACTAAAACGCCTACCGAATATGTTAACGCGTTGCCTGTTGCGCAATGATGACGCGAGACGGAGGTCCGAGCGCCTGGTCCATCTCCGCGTGCCCGCCGGATCCCGCTAATGCCGCTTGAAGTACTGCACGGCGCGCTCGTGCTTTTCGGCGGCCGTGCGGCTTGCAAAGGTGCCGAGGTTGCGACGCCGGCCGATCTTTGGGTTCGTCTTGCGTGAATACAGCCGGTATTTGCCCGAAGGCAGCTTGCGGATCATTGCCGGGTCTCCTGCGGAGTCATCCTCGTTTCATCAAGCGCCGGTTCGGCTGCTGGTTCCCGGCTCCTTCATCTCGGTGCTCCGCCTTCCGCCAAAATTCGTTGCTGCGATCCATGCGACTCCTTCTCCCCGCGCGCGGGGAGAAGGTTGGGATGAGGGGGCGTGGACGGGCGCTCGGATTTGCGGCGCTCAGAATCGCGGAGAGGCCCCCTCACCCTCGCTCCGCTCGACCTCTCCCCGCACGCGGGGAGAGGTGGGGAAAAAACGATCTCGCTCTCGCGGCGCGGCTGCGTCCGAGTTTTGCATCACGACTAATCAAGAACGACGCCACTGTTTTAGATTCGCCCCCACAAGAAATGGAAGCGAAGCGCCGAAAGGCGCACCATCCATTGTCCGCGCCGCACCGACAAACGTTGCCGTTTGCCGATTGCGTCGGGCGCGGCAGCGGCTCGTGCGGGAGCCGCTCGCCTTCCGGCGCTTCGCAGCGGCGCTTGCTAGAGCGAGCGAACGCTCCAGCTCAGCCCAGGCCGCGCTTCACGCGATCAAGATGATGCAGGAGTTACCCACACCATCAATCGCGCTTAAGCCAAACACCTGGCGCCCCGGTCATAATGCCGGAAGGGTCGATGCCCGAGCCGCCCGGGAGCGGGGTTACAAGCCCCGCCCGCAGGAACCGCACTCGCTCCATCCAACGGCTGTCACCGGTAGACGTCCCTGAAGTGAGCGAGATGGGCCGCGGTTATTGTCATCGCAGCGCCAAAGTCAAAGGGTTTCGATTTGTGCCGATGAAACAGCACGTTTCGCGCAGTTTGTTTTTGCCGACAGCGCAATCCGCGCACTTGATTCTTTGCCTGCTTACGCCGTCCGCCCAAATCCTGCGCGCGTGAGCCGCACGATGGCCGCATCGAGCGCGGAGAGAAAGCTGGAACGGTCGCGCGGCGAAAACGGCTTCGGGCCGCTGGTGATTTCGCCGGCACTGCGCAACGAATCCATCAGATTGCGTGTCGCCAGCGTCATCCCGATCGAGTTGGTGGTGAACGCCCGGCCGTTCGGCGCAATCGCCTCGGCGCCCGCCTTCACGCAGCGGCTGGCGAGCGGTACATCCGCCGTGATCACGATGTCGCCCGCGTGGGCACGCTCCGCGATCCAGTTATCCGCCTCATCCATGCCGCCGCCGACCACGACGCGCTCGATCATCTCATCGCGTGGCACGGCGATCGGTGCGTTGCTGACGACGAAGACTTTCAGCGCGACGCCCTTGAGCGCGTGCCGCTCGGCAACGCGATAGATTTCCTGCTTCACCGGACAGGCGTCGGCGTCGATGTAAATGGCGATCATCTCAGCGACCCGGAGCCGATATGTGCATCGCAATGGTCTGCCACGCAAACAAGGATGCAAGCCGCAGCGCCACTCGGCGCTGACTCGCCGAGCGCCCCAGGGTGAGAAAAACGGTCGTCATGGCCCGCTTGACCTGGGCGCGTTATCGCATTCCCCTCCACTGCGTACGCGGCGCGTGATGGGAAGAGGTCCGATAAGTGGGTGCATTCGTGTACATGCTTCGGTGCGCGGACGGTTCTTATTATGTGGGAAGCGCCCGAAACAACGACTTGGGCCAACGCGTCGCGGAGCATGAGGCGGGCGAATATCAAGGCTACACGTCAACACGTCGACCGGTTCGCCTGGTTTGGTCCGAACACTTTGACCGAATCACCGATGCAATTGAGGCGGAGCGAAAAATTAAAGGTTGGGGCCGCGCCAAGAAGGAAGCTCTGATCAAGGGTAATTGGACCGAGATCAAGCGGTTGGCGCGACGGCGCGCCGGAAAATCAAAACCGTCGTCCTGAGAGAAAGCGCACCGCCTTACTCCCTCATCCTGAGGTGGCCGCGGAGCGGCCCTCGAAGGATGCAAGCCGCAGCGCCGCGGCCTCGCCCTTCGAGGCTCGCTGCGCTCGCACCTCAGGGTGAGGACGTGGGTGGTGCGCGTCGCTGAACGATTGCCCCGGCTTTTGCTCCGCTCATCCGGGCTACGCGCTTGAGAAAATGACGGCTCATTTGGTCCGCATTAGAAGTCCCTTCGAGAGAATCCGGTGCCATTTCGGCGGCATACCGCCCCATTCCTCCGGCACCTCATAGTCGCGGAATAACACCCAATTCTGACTCAGGTCGAACCGATGGCCCGCGTTCTCGAATTCGTGGAAGCGATGACGCATGAGCATCATCTTTTCTTCCTTCAGCTCTTTTACCACGACAGCGTAGATGACGACGGTCACCACGCGCTTGGTGTTCCGCAGGAATTCGCGAACGGTCGCGTAGATGCCGCGACGCATCGCCTCATCTTCCAGCCAACTTTGCGGCACCTTGACGAAGACCGCACCGGGTTGATCCGGCGGCAAGTTATTGGTCCTTGCCTTCCGCAGAGCGTTCATGATGGTTTCCGCACGCATCGCGGTGCCTTCTAGTCGGCATTTTGCGTCGGCGCAGACCTCGCGGCCGTCCGCGCATCGAATCCTGTAATCGTAATCCTTGCCTGCTACACCGCAGGCGGTGACGAACTTGAAATCGATATCGTGGATGTAGAGGAAGCGCCCGAAGTCGAATTCGGCGAATGTCGCCTCGATCGAGCCAGTGCGCATTTGTTCCACGCGATCGTCAAAGCCCTCGATATGCTGAAGGTTGAATAGGTTTTCGGCGAAATCGAGCAGGCGCGACGTTTTCATCTCGCCCGTAGGTCCCGGCGTGTAATCGATGCGCATGAAACCACTAGGCCGCGAGCCTTCCGCGTCCTGAAAAATGTGGTCCGTGTACCAATCGTGACCGAAGAAATGGCGAACGATAGTTACGGCCGTCGTGAACGTTTCGCGGGCCTTATCCGTGCGGACTTCGTCAGGGAAGTTGCGCCGCGTTTCCTCAAGGTCAGCGAGCGAAATGCGCCGCGCTTTAGCCGGTTCAGCGACCAAGCCAGTGCGAGCTTGCGCCAAGTTCGTCACACCCTCTCCACAAAACTATCCACCACGCGCTTCTCCCCGGCCTTGTCGAACGCGATCGTCAGCTTGTTGCCGTCGATGGCGGTGACGTTGCCGTTGCCGAATTTCTGGTGGAAGACGCGGTCGCCCAGCGTGAAGTCGGAGATGGTGCCGGTCGATTTCGCCACCAGCTCGCCTTCGATGGTGAGCGGCAGGCGGCGGGCGGGGCGGCGTTCGTCGCGGGCCCGCCACGGCGATGGGGACGGGCCGTCGTTGGTTGCGGTTCTGCTGGAGCCCGGCCCCTCACCGGCCCCCTCCCGACCCTCCCCCGCACGCGGGGCAGGGTTAGGGTGGGGGCGACCTCTCCCGCGAGGGGAGAGGTGAGACAGGTCTTCGTCGGCTGCGTCGTAGTCTGCCTCAACATCTGAAAAGCCCCCGCCTTTTTTCGCCTGTGCGCGCTGCCAGCCCGGTGTGTTGTAGCTGGAGCCGAACGAGGTTGCGGCGTCGAAGCGCGAGGCGCCGTAGCCGCCATAACCGCCGAAGCCGCCTTTGGACTCGGTGACCTCGACATTGCCTTCCGGCAGTTCGTCCAGAAACCGCGACGGAATGTTGGTCTGCCACAGACCGTGCATGCGCCGGTTGGTGGCGAAATAAATCTTCGCCCGCCGGCGCGCCCGGGTAATGCCGACGTGCGCCAGCCGGCGCTCCTCTTCCAGCCCGGCGCGGCCCTGGTCGTCGAGCGTGCGCTGGTTCGGGAACACGCCTTCTTCCCAGCCAGGCAGGAACACGGTGTTGAATTCGAGGCCCTTGGCCGAATGCAGCGTCATGATGTTGACGGCGTCTTCGGCGGCGCCCTTCTCGTTGTCCATGACCAGCGAGATGTGCTCCAGAAAGCCCTGCAGGTTCTCGAACTCGTCCATCGAGCGAACCAGCTCTTTCAGGTTCTCCAGCCGGCCGGCGGCGTCGGCGGAGCGGTCCTTCTGCCACATCTCGGTGTAGCCGGATTCGTCGAGCACGATTTCGGCGAGTTGGGTGTGCGGAATGTCGTCGCGCTGCTTGCGCCAGCGGTCGAGCGCTTCGAGCAGCCCGCGCAGCGAGCCGCGCGGTTTCGGCTTGAGCTCGTCGGTTTCGACGACGGCGCGCGCAGCTTCGGTCATCGGCACCCGCCGCTTGCGGGCGTGGTCGTGCAGGAGCTGGACGGTGGCGTCGCCGAGCCCGCGCTTCGGCACATTGACGATGCGCTCGAAGGCGAGATCGTCGGCCGGCGAATTGATCACGCGCAGATAGGCCAGCGCGTCGCGGATTTCGGCACGCTCGTAGAAACGCGGGCCGCCGATCACGCGATAGGGCAGGCCGAGCGTGACAAAGCGATCTTCGAATTCGCGCATCTGGAACGAGGCGCGCACCAGGATCGCGATGTCGTTGAGGGCGTGGCCTTCATCTTGGCGCTGGAATTGCTCGATCTCTTCACCGACGGCGCGGGCTTCCTCTTCGGAATCCCAGGCGCCGGTCACGGAAACTTTCTCGCCCGGCACGTCGTCGGTGCGCAGCGTCTTGCCGAGCCGGCCTTCGTTGTGCGCGATCAGATGCGAAGCGGCGGCGAGGATGTGGCCGGTCGAGCGGTAATTCCTTTCCAGCCGGATCACAATGGCGCCGGGAAAATCGTGCTCGAAGCGCAGGATGTTGTCGACCTCGGCGCCGCGCCAGCCATAGATCGACTGATCGTCGTCGCCGACACAGCAGATGTTTTTCGCGCCGCTTGCCGCGGCGGGCTCCCTCTCCCCGCTTGCGGGGAGAGGGTTGGGGTGAGGGGGCCTCTCCGCTCGCTCAGGCAGCGGAAGCGCGCTCTCCTCCCTCTCCCCGTTTACTGGGAGAGGGTTGGGGTGAGGGGGCCTCTCCGCTCGCTCAGGCAGCTGGAGCGCCCCCTCACCCTCGCTTCGCTCGACCTCTCCCCGCAAGCGGGGAGAGGTGGTACTTGTCCGCTGCGCCAACAGCCGCAGCCACAAATACTGCGCGACGTTGGTGTCCTGATATTCGTCGACCAAAATGTAACGAAAGCGCACCTGGTACTGGCGCAGCACTTCGGCGTGTTGGCGGAACAGCCGGATGTTCTCCAACAGCAAGTCGCCGAAATCGGCGGCGTTGAGGATTTTCAGCCGCTCCTGATAGGCCTTGTAGAGTTTGAGGCCCTTGCCGTTGGCAAAGGCTGAAGCTTCGCCCGGCGGCACCTGTTCGGGCGTCAGGCCGCGATTCTTCCAGCCGTCGATCATCATCGCAAGAACCCGGGCCGGCCAGCGCTTCTCGTCGATGTTTTCGGCTTCGAGCAGCTGCTTCATCAGCCGGACCTGATCGTCGACGTCGAGAATGGTGAAATCGGTCTTGAGCCCGACCAGCTCGGCGTGGCGGCGTAGAATTTTCACGCCGATCGAATGGAAGGTGCCCAGCCACGGCATGCCTTCGACTACGTGGCCGACGATTTCGCCGACGCGGTGCTTCATCTCGCGCGCCGCCTTGTTGGTGAAGGTCACCGCCAGAATTTCGCTCGGCCTCGCGCGGCCGGTGGCGAGAATGTGGGCGATGCGCACGGTCAGCACGCGGGTCTTGCCGGTGCCGGCGCCGGCCAGCACCAGCACCGGCCCGTCAAGCGTCTCGACCGCGAGCCGCTGCTCCGCGTTGAGCCCGGCGAGATAGGACGCGTTCGATCCGCCCGGCGCGGGCGCGCGCAGCGATACCGCCGGGCGTCGGCGCCGGCGGTTCGAGCGGATCGGTGTGTCGCAAAGGGTCAGCCAAAGGTCAGCCCGGTCGCGGATTTTCCGATGATTCTCACGGGTGGAAGATGGCACTTGCCGGCGGCTTTTGCGAGGCGACGTTTCCCGGACGTGGCGCAGCGCGGCAGCGATGCGCCGCTGATCCGGGATCGTTCCAAACGCAGCGTGCATGACGATCCCGGGTCTGCAGCGCACCATTTCATGCTGCGCTGCGCCCGGGAAACGCGTCTACTTCCCCGGCATGGCGATACGGCGGCCGACGCCGTCGGGCACCGGCAAGTGCGCGTGGGCGGCCTTCATGCGGGCGAGCCGCGCGGTGATGAAATCGGGAAACGGCGTGGTCTTCTTGGCGGTCATGTCGACGTGCAGCGTCATGTTCTCGGAGGTCGCCGACAGCCAGCCTTCCTCGGCGTGGTGTAGTTCCTCGAAGTAGTGGATGCGCTTGGCGTCGTAGTCGAGCAGCTGAAAGGTCACCCGCACCGGGTCGTCGGCGTGGAGTTCGCGCAAGTAGCGGATGTGCACTTCGGCGGTGAACGTCGAGTGCCGGGTCTGTTCCAGATAGGCGAGGCCGCAGCCAATGAGCTCGTAGGCCTCATCGACGCAGCGGTCGAACAGCACGTTGTAATAGGCCATGTTGAGATGGCCGTTGTAGTCGATCCAGGCCGGCTCGACCCGCATCACCGAAGAGACGAAAGGTGCGAAAAAGGCCGGTTCGGAGTCGGGGCGATCGAGCATTCGTTTTGCGTTCACTGCGACGGATCGGGAGGCGGCAAATGTGGCGCATTCCACGCCGGATGCAAGCGCGCCCCACTTGACCCGTCTTCGCGCGGTGGCCAACTTGCCGTAAACGGGAATACGACGATGGTTATGACTGAGGCGCGGGCGGAACTGAAACAAGACCGCAAGGCGGTCGAGCGCGTGATTGCTGCGCTCGCGGCGATGTTCGGCAATCGGCTGGTCACCTCGCAGGCGGTTCGCGAGCAGCACGGCAACACGCTCACCTGGATCGGCAACCAGCCGCCGGACGCGGTGGTGTTTCCGCAGTCGACCGAGGACGTGCAGCAGACCGTGCGGCTGTGCGCGGCCGAGCGCGTGCCGGTGATCGGCTTCGGCGCCGGTACCTCGCTCGAAGGCCAGATCAACGCGCCGCAAGGCGGCGTCTCGCTCGATTTCCGCGACATGAATCGCGTGCTTGCCGTCCACGCCGAGGATCTCGATTGCGTGGTCGAACCGGGTATCACGCGCAAGCAGCTCAACGAATATCTGCGCGACCAGGGCCTGTTCTTCCCGATCGATCCGGGCGCTGACGCTTCGCTTGGCGGCATGGCCTCGACGCGGGCCTCCGGCACCAACGCCGTCCGCTACGGCACGATGAAGGACAATGTGCTGTCGCTCAAAGTCGTGCTCGCCAATGGCGAGGTGATGACTACCGCGACGCGCGCAAAAAAATCATCGTCAGGCTACGACCTTACTCGTTTGATCGTCGGCGCCGAAGGCACGTTGGGCATCATCACCGAACTCACGTTGCGGCTGTCCGGCATCCCGGAGACGATCGCCGGCGGAGTTTGTCCGTTTCCTTCGGTCGAGGCCGCCTGCAAGGCCACGATCATGACCATCCAGTCCGGCATTCCGGTGGCGCGGATCGAGCTGTTCGATGCGTTGCAGGTGCGCGCCGCCAACTTGTACTCGAAGCTCACTTTGCCGGAGACGCCGATGCTGTTTCTGGAATTTCACGGCACCGAGGCCGGTGTCGCCGAGCAATCGCAGCGCTTTGGCGAAATCGCGCAGGAATTCGGCGGTGGTCCGTTCGACTGGGCGACCAAGGCCGAGGATCGAACGCGGCTGTGGCAGGCGCGGCACGATGCCTATTGGGCGCAGCGCGGCCTTCGTCCCGGCGCCGAGGCGCTCGCGTCCGATGTTTGCGTTCCGATTTCGCGGCTCGCCGAATGCCTGACCGAGACGCAGCGCGATATTGCCGAGAGCAAGCTGCTCGCTCCGATCGTCGGTCATGTCGGCGACGGCAATTTCCACGTTGGGCTGTTGGTCGATCGTAATGACGAGCAAGAGGTCGCCCGTATCGAAGCGTTCCTTGAGCGGCTGGTCGATCGCGCGCTGGCGATGGGCGGAACCTGCACCGGCGAGCACGGCGTCGGTCAGGGCAAGATGAAATACCTGGCGGCTGAACATGGGGAACCCGCGCTCGAAGCCATGCGCGCCATCAAGCGCGCGCTCGATCCGCTCGACATCATGAACCCTGGAAAGATCGTTAACCTTTAAGCGGCCAAGCCCGGCGCAAGCGTCTGAAAAATCGACACAGAATCGCCGGCAATAGGGCCTAAGCCTTTGGCGAAAGCGTGCATTCCCGCCGGCCTTGCTCTAGGCTCGTGAAGGCGCGCGCGGTGCGTAATTCAAGCGATCGGACAGCTTACCGTGCAGACGACGCTGCTCGGATTGGGACTTGCTATCATTCTGGCGCTGGTTTCGGCGCTGGTCGCCCCGCTTGTCGTCGATTGGAGTCATTACCGCTCGGCGTTCGAGCAGGAGGCCGCCCGTTTGGTTGGCCTGCCGGTGCATGTCAACGGCGCAATCGATGCACGCATTCTGCCGAGTCCCCGCATCGAGCTGCACGACGTTGAAGTCGGCCAAGCCGGCAGGCCCCCGCAGGTGCGGGCCGCCACGGTTGAGCTTGAACTTGGGCTCGGTTCGCTGCTGCGCGGGCAAGTGCGGGTCACCGAGCTGCATCTCGTCACGCCGCAGATCACTGTCGCGCTCGACCGCTCCGGAGCGATCGACTGGCCAGCGCTATCGTCGTCATTCCGTCCAGACGCGCTCACCATATCGCGGCTGAATGTTGAGGACGGCCGCGTCATTCTCGCTGATGCGGCGTCCGGCGCGCGCGTTACGCTGCAAAAGCTCTGGTTTAACGGCGACATCCGCTCCTTCATCGGACCGTTCCGCGGTGAAGGAGCCTTCGTCGTCGGCGACGAGCTTTACGGCTATCGGATTTCAGGCGGCCGGTTCGAGGACGGCGGTCTCAAGCTCAAGCTTGGCATCGACCCGTCGAATCATCCGCTGACTACCGAGATCGAAGGCACACTCAGCTTCGATCACAGTCTTCCGCAATTCGATGGCACGTTGGCGTTGACGCGGCCGGTCGGAGTAACGCTCGCGCGCGGTGAGCGGGTGATGAGCGATCCTTGGCAGCTGACTGGAAAGTTTCACGCGACGCCGGCATCCGCATCGCTGCAGGACCTCGCTCTGCAATACGGGCCGGAAGAACGGGCGGTCAATGTCAGCGGCAAGGCCGAGCTGACATTCGGTCAGCATCCGCGCGTCGACGGCACCCTCTCGGCGCGGCACGTGGACGTTGATCGCGCGCTGGCCAATCCCGACGTGACCCACCGGCCGCCGCTGGTCATGATCAAGAGCTTCCTCGAAACGTTCGTTGCGACTGTCAAGCCTTCGCTGCCAGGGACGGTCGGCATCGCCGTCGACGCGGCGACGGTCGGCGGCACCACGCTGCAATCGCTGCATGGCACCGTGCGCTTCGACGGCAAGAACTGGGGCTTCAAGGATTTTGCGTTCCGTGCGCCGGGCTTCACGGAGGTCAATCTCAGCGGTCAGCTCGACAACGGGCCGCAGGGTCTTGCCTTCACCGGCCCCGCGAAACTTGAATCTGCCGATCTGAAAATGCTGATGGCCTGGCTCGAGGGCCGCAACGATGCGCCATCCGGTCCAATCGAGACATTGAGCGCGCGCGGCGACATCACGATTGCGAGCGATCGCTTCATGCTCGATCGGCTGTCGGCTACGCTTGACCAGGAGAGCATGCAAGGTCGGCTCGCCTACACTTGGGCGACTGCCAACCGGCCTGCGACCGTGGACGGTGACCTTCAGGCGGCGACGCTCAACATCGATGCGTTGACGGCGTTCGCAAAAGCGGCGCTATCGGACAGTGCCCTTCAGACGCCGCATCAGGCCGCTCTCGTTCTCAATGTCGGTAAGGCGACATTCGCCGGCGTCGATGCGCGAATGGTCAATGCCAAAGTCAAATTCGATGCGGGCATCGTGCATATCGACCGGCTGTCGATCGGCGATCTGGGCGGCGGCGCACTCGATATCAGCGGACGGATCGACGAACTTTCGTCGCAGCCGCGCGGGCGTATTACGCTCGACCTTGACGCCAGGACGCTCGCTGGTCTGACCAATATTGTCGGCCGTTTGGCGCCGCAGATTGCCGACGCGTTCCGGCCGTTCAACGATCGTCTCGCGCCGGCGAAAGTGCACGCGGTTTTGACAGTTGATCGCGCCAGCGGCGGCAGTTCGGTCGCCAAATTCGAACTCAGCGGCGACCTCGGCGCGACGCGTCTTTCACTTAACGGCGACGCAACGGGCGATCCGGCGCATCTGAGTGCTGCCGTCTTGCGCATGAGCGGCCGGCTCGATGCCGACGACGGCGGAGCACTGGTGCAGCTGTTCAATATCGACCGTGTGCTGGCGGTCGATCAGCTGCCGGGCCAGTTGACGCTTTCGGCCAACGGACCGCTTAGTGGAGCCGTGCGCGTCAACGGCCTTGCCGCCGCCGGCGGATTTTCCGCAGCGGTCGATGGCACTCTGCATTTGAGTGGTGAACAGGCGCCGACCGGCAGCCTGCAAATAAAAGCCTCGGCCGCCGACCTCCGCCCTCTGCATCGTGCGATGACCGGGCAGCCAGGTATGGCGACGGCGATCACGGCAACCGCCATTGTCGGTTTTGCCGGTACGGAGGTGTCACTCACAGATCTCGTTATCGGCGCCGGCAAATCGTCGGCGCGCGGCCGACTTGATCTCAAATTGGCGAATCCGCTGGGCATTAGTGGCGACATCGCCGCCGATGACGTGGATGTCGCGGTGGCTTCGGCGATGTTGTTCGGGCTGCCGAGTGTCCCAGCCGGTTCGAACGCGGCGTGGCCGCATGAGCCGATTGGCACGGGCGCGTTTGGCGCGGCGAACGGGACCGTGGCGTTCAAGGTCGAACGTGCCGTATTGACGCCGGCGTGGATGGTGCGGGACCTCAAGGGCGTCGTACGGCTTCAGCCGGCGCAGATTGCATTGAGCGACCTCGACGGCAATTTCGCCGGCGGACGCGTCACCGGCGACATCGCAGTGAGCCACGATGCGGAAGACTTTGCGCTCCGAGGCCATGTTGAACTTGCCGGTGCGAATGCGGCGAAGGTTCTCGGCCCCGGCAAGAGCGTCGACGGCCTTCTCACGGTGAAGCTGCAAGGCGAAGGCCTGGGAGCGTCGCCCGACGCGCTTGTCGGCGCACTCCACGGCGGCGGCACGATCTCGCTCGTCGACGGAAGATTTGCCGGGATCGACGCGGCGGCGTTCGATGCCGCCATCCGTGCGGCCGACCTCAGTAGCGCGATCGATCTGCCGAAAATCCGCGCCGCAGTCAGCGCAGCGGTGGACAACGGCCGGCTCGTCGTGCCGCAAGCGAACGCGAACGTCACGATCGCCGCCGGGCAAATTCATCTCGCTAATACGACCGTCGATGCCCAGGACGGGACCAGGCTTTCACTTGATGGCATTGTCGATCTCAGCAGCTTGGCGCTTGACTCGCATATGACGCTGTCGGGACAGCCGGCGCCCAAGGCCTTGATCCCAACCCGGCCGGAATTCGCCATCACTGTGAAAGGTCCGATAGCGGCGCCCGAGAGAAAGCTTGACGTGTCGACGTTGGTGGCGTGGCTCACGCTTCGCGCCGCTGAGTTGCAAACCCGGCGTCTCGAGCTGATCGAAGCTACGCGGCGCGATGAGGTTCCAGGTCCGGTCTTCCGTCCGATACCGTCAGCTATCCGATTCATCCCGATGGGAAGGGCGCTCGAAACGACAGAGCGCGCCGACGCTCTCGCTGGAACGATGCCGGGGTTCCGCGCTTTCGAGAGGCTGCGCCCGGAAGGCTCGAGCGCTGTGCCGCCGGTTCAATCCGACAGTGGGACGCTCGCTGCGCCGCCATCCGCTATCGCGGTGCCACGGCCGGCTACAGAGAACGCGACAGCGGCTGCGGCAACGCCGCAACCGGATCGCCGCCGTGCCAAGGCCCCGCCGCCCGCGATTTACTCGCCGCTCGATTTGCTATTCGGCTCGCAGAACTGACGCCATTCTCGGCGCCAATATGATGTCACCGGCCGGCGGGCTCGTCGTTTCAATATCGTTGTTCGCCCGGCATTGGTAGTGGTCGAGGACGAACAGCCGTATGGCGGACGACAGGTTGCCGTGTTGGCGCTCGGAATCGATCGAGCCGACCAGGTCCGACAAGGTGATACGCCGGGTTATCGCGATTTCCTTCAGCGCGCTCCAGAATGCGTCTTCAAGGCTGACGCTGGTCTTGTGACCGGCAATGACGATGGAGCGCTTCACGACTGGCGATTTCATTGCCCATCTCCCGTTTTGATGCGGTGTTGTTCAAGATGCTTAAGGGTTTGCTCGCTGCGTGATCGCTCCAGCGCGCGCTTGGCCTTTGAGCGCCCGTGCTCAAGCCGGTTCGACGCGGCCGTTTGCTCAGCCTGGCGATGTTTAGCCCGTTTACGCGCCGTGCGGAGATTGACGAGATCACCCATGAGATCTGCACTCACCCTTGGTCCCCCTGACGCTTCCAGTCCGGAGGAGCACCACCGAGGATGACGTGGATCGTGCTAACTCACAGTGACGGCAGTCACAGGTTTTACGATCTACGACGGTGCCAGCGAGGACCTTCCGCCGGGCGCGCTTTTCTGAGAACCCTGCTCGCCTGTTGTCAGGCGCCTATATGGAGCTTCCGCCATGGCTGCGCGTTGTCAAAAACACCCAGTTGGAGGAACTTTCACCCGGGTCGGGAGCCGTCTTCTTGCCCGAATTTCTCGAGACACTCAAATCGATCCTTCTCCACAAGGGGCCAGCCTTGCCGAAACCTGGGATTTCGGTCTCTTCCAAATTGTTTTTAATCCTGCTTCTGGCCTGCGCCGCGCTTGAGGCTTCCCTTGGCGGCGAAGCGCATCCCAACAATGAGGACGGCTTGATCGAGGGCTCGGAATCAAATTACACGCTGACGAAGTGTTTCGCTTACGCCGATATGCAAATTCTCGTCACGCCGATGAAGGAAGAGGGCGGAAACGAAATCTACGTCGAGGCGAATCCGGCGCAAAAATGCGCCATCTCCGCGCGGGCGTGGAAGGTGACCGACGAGAAGACGGCGAATTATTTCATCGGCAAATGGCACAATGTTCTGCTGATCAACGAAAACACGGGGCCGCGGCGCAAACTGAGGCTCTACGACGCTGCCGCGAATAAACAGATTTTCTTCGGTTTCTATGGCGAGCCGATCCACCTTTCCGGTTCCGTTCTGACCGTCTGGCTAGCGATAAAGAAGAAGATGGACGTGACCAATTGCCCCGAATTCGGCAAGGTCGAGAAACAGCGGCTGACGCCGGCGTTCGAGGCCGAGACGAAACTCGACCTCGCCAAACAGCCGATCGAGCCCGCGCCGACCGAGGCGCTACGTTGCGTCGTCCATCAATAGCGCGTTTCCCGCGGCGACGCCGACGATCCCAAGGTTCGCAGCGCGCGAACTTCGTCAGGATCGTCAACGCCGGCCGGGCCGAAAGCCTTATCCGCGTTGAAATACTGCACCCGTGGCGCCGCTAATCAGCATGTCTCCTTTTACCCCATAAGGAGCCGTACGGCGTGAAGGACCGGACAGTCGAGATGGGCCAATACCGACCAACGCGCCGCAGCAAACAGGATTTCTATTCGATCACTTCGTCGGCACGGCCCATGATCGTGTAGGGGATTTTTATGCCAAGCGCCTTGGCTGTCTTGAGGTTGATGACCAGTTCGACTTTCGTGGACTGCTGAACCGGCAGATCGGCTGGTTTTTCGCCCTTAAGTATCCGTCCAGCATAGAGACCGGCGAGGCGAAGGGCTTCAGTGATGCTGGTGCCATAACTCATCAAACCACCGGCCGCCACAAACTCGCGAAGAGTATAGATCGCCGGTAATTCTTGACGTGCTGCAAGTTCAACGAGTTTGACGCGCCGGTTGATGAAGAAGGGTTCGGCGCCGACCACGAGTGCACCTGCACGCTGTTGAGCTAGGGTAACAAAGGCCGCCTCTAGCTCGCTGTCCGTGCTGGCCTTCACGACCAGAAGTTTCTGCCCAACAAACTCCGCTGCTGCCAGCACATTTTTCGTGTTGATTTCGGCATCGGCATTGGTCGGGTTCTCAAGGTAGCCGATTAACGCTGCCTCCGGAACTGTCTCGTGCAAAACCTCAAGCGCTTTCTCGACCAACGTACTGATTAAGAAGCTTACGCCGGTGATATTGCCGCCGGGCCGGTTGAGGCTGGCGACAAGACCCAACCCGACCGGATCTCCGCCAATTTCAAAGACGATTGGGGTGGTTGCACTTGCCGACTTAGCCGCCACGGCCGATGTAACCCCGCCAATTGCGACGATCACAGCGACCTTACGATGAACCAACTCGGCCGCAAGCGCCGGAAGTCGCTCGTAATGATCCTCCGCCGGGCGGTATTCGAACGCGACATTCCGTCCCTCTGCGTAGCCTGCTTCTATCAGGCCCCTTCGAACTGCGGCCACACGAAAAGCATCCGATTGCGGTGACCCGGTGCCGAGAAACCCGACCAGCGGGATCTTCGGCTGCTCCGCCCGCGCCGCAAGCGGCCACGTCGCGAGTCCGCCGCCCACGACCGTGATGAACTCGCGCCGCCTCATGTCCGCCCCCAACTCACGAGGCGGGATTGTATCGGTTTGAACGAGTGCTTTTCTAGGGGTTGAAACCGGCATCAAAACCGTTGCCGCGGTGCACGGCCGATGTCGCTGATGGGGTCAAAATGCGACCTCGGCACATGATTTGGGGATGACGCCTTTTACCTCAACACCAGACATCCCGGCGTCCGGTGAAAAGATGACTTGACCTCACGGATCGGATTACAGAAGGGATCGTTAATCAAGCATCCGGCCTGGTCATCCGTTCCGGCCGCACCAGCCGATCGAAGTCCTCGCCCGAGACGTAGCCGAACTTGATCGCTTCCTCGCGGAGCGTGGTGCCGTTGGCGAGCGCGGCCTTGGCGATTTGGGCCGCTTTGTCGTAGCCGATTTTCGGAGTGAGCGCGGTCACGAGCATAAGCGACCGCTCCATTAATTCATGGATGCGCGGCTCGTTGGCGCGGATGCCGGTCACGCAATGATCGGTGAATGAGGTGGCCGCGTCCGTCAGCAACCGGATCGATTGCAGCATGGCGTCGGCAATGACGGGCTTATAGACATTAAGCTCGAAATGACCCTGGCTCGCCGCCACGGTGATTGTGGTTTCGTTGCCGAACACGCGGCAACAAACCATGGTCAGCGCTTCAACCTGGGTTGGATTGACCTTGCCCGGCATGATCGACGACCCCGGCTCATTCTCCGGCAGAATCAATTCGCCGAAGCCTGAGCGCGGCCCGGAGCCGAGCAGGCGAATGTCGTTGGCGATCTTGAACAAGTCAGTGGCGAGCGCGTTAAGTGCGCCATGAGCGAACACCAGCGCGCCGTGCGAAGCGAGGGCCTCGAATTTGTTGGGCGCCGTGACGAACGGTAGGCCGGTATCGGCGGCAACTTTCTTGGCGAACAGCTTGGCGAATTGACGCTTGGCATTTAGCCCGGTCCCAACGGCGGTGCCGCCTTGTGCGAGCGGATAAAGCTCCTTCAGCCCTGCGCGGACGCGCGCGATGCCCGATTTGACTTGCGCCGCGTAGCCGGAAAATTCCTGCCCGAGCGTCAACGGGGTTGCGTCCTGCGTATGAGTACGGCCGATCTTGACGATCGACGCGAACGCTTTGGCCTTGGCCGCAAGCGCCGCCTGTAAATGCGTCAGCGCCGGAATGAGCCGCTCCGCGATTTCCCGCGTGGCCGCGATGTGCATCGCGGTCGGGAAACTATCGTTGGACGACTGGCTCATGTTGACGTGATCGTTGGGATGGATCGGTGATTTCGCTCCGAGCTTGCTGCCAAGGCGCTCATTGGCGCGGTTGGCAATCACCTCGTTCACATTCATGTTGGTCTGCGTGCCGGATCCGGTTTGCCACACGACCAAAGGGAATTGATCGTCCAGCTTGCCGTCGATGATTTCCTTCGCGGCCTCCTCGATCGCTTTGGCGCGCCGTGCGTCGAGCGATCCAAGCTGGCGATTGGTTTGCGCCGCAGCGCGCTTGACGATCGCCAGCGCCTCGATGAGCGGGCGCGGCATGCGTTCATCGCCGATGCGGAAGTTGTTGCGGGAGCGTTCGGTCTGGGCGCCCCAGTAGCGCTCGGCCGGCACTTCGATGGGTCCGAAGCTGTCGGTTTCGGTGCGGGTTTTCATCGAATTTTGCCTTTGTCCCGAGGCGGCCGCCAACAGGCCCGGTCCAGAGTGACCGGCCGAAAGACAAGCTCCGCGGTCCTCGAAGGCTGCAAGATTACTTTTTTCTGAACCGGTCGAGCCGTACGACTTCGCCGCCCGCGCCGCTTTCAGGGGCCGGCGCCGCTGTCGGCGCGGGAGCAGGACCGGGCAAGCTTTCCGGCTTTGCCTCCGACGAGCCTGCGTCATTTTCGACCGTCTTCGCACCGTCGCCTTCGGTCGCGGTTTCGATGATCTCGAACTGAAAGCCGAATTGCACGGCCGGATCGAAAAAGGCGGTTATCGCGTCGAACGGGATGCCGATCCGCTCGGGAACGCCGCCGAACGACAAGCCGACCTCGAAGGCAGGCTCGGTCACGATCAGGTCCCAGAATTGATGTTGGAGGACGACCGTCATTTCCTGTGGATAGCGGCTGCGCATGCGCTCGGAGAGCTTCACGCCCGGCGCCGTCGTGTTGAAGGTGATCTTGAAATGATGCTCGCCCGGCAAACCTTTTTTCGCCGCATCCGCGAGCACTGTACGTACGACGCCGCGCAAAGCCGCTTGCGCGAGAATGTCGTAGCGAATGTGATCGGTGGCCATGTCAGAGATCAAGTCAGAGATCAAGAAGAGGGATCAGGAATCAGTGGTCAGTAATCACATAAGCAGTCGAATCATAGTGGTCCAGACTGTGCCTGTCCTTCACGTTCTGATTCCTGACCACTGAATTCCTGGCGTCTGGAAAGTGGAGGCTTCTGTTGCCAGGTGCCTCCGAACCCCGCCTAACGGAGCTTAACCCGCTAGGGCTTTAAGTCGGTCTTTCGAGCCGCTTACGCGGCCAGAGCAACCGGAGCATAGTTGTCGTTTGCAACTATGAATTGGCCCGATAACGGCGGAACCATGCCGAGCAAAAGAACGTCCTTTACGCCCTCGTCGATCCTATTTCGACCCCGTGATCAGGAATCAGTGATCAGTTTTCAGTAATCAGAGGTACTTCTGATTACTGACATCTGATGACCAACTCCTGGAATTGGTGAAGTCGCCGGGTACCGCCCCCGGGTCCGAAAGGTTTATTACGACGGCCATTTATCGCCATAGCCGGCTTGCGCCGGCACCAGGAATATAGGCGCAAAAAGTTGACGAAAAAAGAGGCTTGGAGCAAATAGCGAAACGGCGAGTTGCGGAAGATGAGGCCAATTCAGCAGCCTGCCATTCGCTTTCCTATTGCAGGCTCAACGCCACGAAACGCGTTTCGCCGTCGCCGTTGGAGACCAGCAGCACGGCTACCTTCTTGCCCTGGGTCTTCAAAGCTTCCAGCCGGGTCTGCAAGTCGCTCGGATTGCCGACCGCTTCGTATTGCACCTCGACGATAACGTCCCCCGGCGAAAGCCGCTTGTCGGTCGCAGATGACGCCACGTTCGCGTCAACAGCGGTGACGAGCACGCCCTTGACGGTGTCTCTGACCTTGAACTTCTTGCGGAGGTCATCGGAGAGGCTGGAAAGCTCGAGCCCCAGTGTCTTTTGTACGACGGATTTCTGCTCCGGCGCGGCGTTCTTCTTGGCATCCGCCGCGGCGAGCTTTTCGCCGTCCTCGAGCCGTCCGATCTTGATGGTGTGGGTTTCTTCCTTGCCCTTGCGGATGACGATGACTTCGACCTCCTTGCCGACCGGCGTATCGGCAACGATGCGCGGCAGATCGTGCATCTCCTTGATGTCGCGGCCATCGAATTTGACGACGACGTCACCCGGCTCGATGCCGCCGGGCTTCGCCGGTCCGCGGTCGTCGATGCCGGCAACAAGCGCGCCGCGCGCCGGCTTGATCGAGAGGCTTTCGGCAATGTCGTCGGTGACTTGCTGGATGCGCACGCCAAGCCAGCCGCGGCGGGTCTCGCCGAACTGGCGGAGCTGATTGATGACGGCGGTTGCAGAGTTTGATGGCACCGCAAAGCCGATGCCGATCGAACCGCCGGACGGCGAGATGATCGCCGTGTTGACGCCGATGACATCGCCGTTGAGGTTGAACAGCGGGCCGCCCGAATTGCCGCGATTGATGGCGGCATCGGTCTGAATGTAATTGTCGTACGGGCCCGAATTGATGTCGCGGTTGCGCGCCGAGACGATGCCGGCGGTTACTGTGCCGCCGAGGCTGAATGGATTGCCGATCGCGATCACCCATTCGCCGAGCCGAAGCTTGTCGCTGTCGCCGAACTTCACTGCCTTGAGTGGCTTGTCCGGATGAACACGCAGCAAGGCAAGATCGCTCTTGGTGTCTTTGCCGATCAGCTCGGCGGGAAGCTTGGTGCCGTCGTTGAGGATGATGTGGATCTCGTCGGCATCGGCGATCACATGGTTGTTGGTGACCACGACGCCGGATGGATCGATGATAAAGCCGGAGCCCAGCGAGTTAACCCGCCGCGGTGTGCGATCCGCGTCGCCCGGTCCACCCTGACCGCGTCGGTTCTTAAAGAACTCCTCGAAAAACTCCTCCATCGGTGAACCCGGCGGCAAATCGGGCATGTTGCCAAGCTTTGCGTCCACCCGCTGCGACGTCGAGATGTTGACCACCGCGTCGATCACCTGTTCGGCGACGTCGGCGATATTCTCAGGCCCACGCGCCGCGGCACTCCACGCCGGCAGGACGATGATCGCTGCGGATATCGCGGCGATGGCCGCACCGTGGCGCACGAGCCGGGAGAAATGCCTAAGCATGGACGTCGCTGCTCCTGAGGAATAAGTGACGGAAAGGTGGCCCCGTCCGGGTTGGGACGCAAGGCCTCAGAAACAAGGCTTGACACACAAGCCGGTAGCCATGCCGTCCAGCGCTATTACGAACCCGATTGGGGCAGAAAAGCAACTCGGTGGCAGTTCAGTGGCGCACCAGCCAGACGATAACCACACCGATCAAAGCGGAAACCAGCCCGGCAATTCTCAATCGGCCAACCGGCGTCTCGAGCGCGGCAGCCATGGCGCGTTTGGTGCCAATCGGGAACGCGGCCAGAAGAATACCCTCGATCGCCAAGACGAGGCCAAGCGCGGCGAGAAAGTCGGTCATGAACGCGAGGGCCGATCCGCTTTGGCGTCGTTGGGTGATCGTGTCGGAAGCTCTACTTCGGGTTTGCCGGTTTAGGTGACGTCGCCGCCGCCGAATTAGGTGCGGTCGGCGATTCCATCTGACCAGAAGGGTTGGAGAAAAACCGGAAGAAGTCCGTATCCGGCTTCAAGACCAGCCGCGTATCGCCGTGCTGCATGCTCTTTTCATAGGCCTGCATGGAGCGATAGAAGGCGAAGAAGTCGGGATCGCGATTGTAAGCGTCAGCAAAGATGCGGTTTCTTTCGCTGTCACCCTGGCCGCGAACTTGCTCGGACTGCGATGTTGCGTCCGCCAACAACACGGTTACGTCGCGGTCGGCCTTGGCCCGAATTTCCTGGCTCTTCTGGCTGCCTTGGGCACGGAATTCGGCTGCCTCACGCTGCCGCTCGGTTTGCATGCGCTGGTAAACGGCCTGGCTGTTCTGCTCCGGCAAATCAGCGCGACGGATACGCACGTCGACCACCTGGATGCCAAACTGCTGCGCCTCATGCTCGAGCTGCTGGCGCACCTGCGACATGAGTTGCTCGCGCATGTTGCGGACAACGTCCACCAGGGTGGCGCCGCCGAGCACGCTCCGCAGCGCCGAGTTGAGCAAAATCGCAAGCTGCGAATTGGCGCCGTTCTCTCCAACCGTCTGGTAGAACTTCAGCGGGTCCATGATGCGATAGCGCGCGAAGGCGTCGACGACGAGCCGTTTCTGATCGGAGGCAATGACCTCCTGCGACGGCGACTCGAGGTCGAGAATGCGTTTGTCGATGTAGATGACGCTATCGATGAACGGCACCTTCACATTGAGACCCGGCTCGGTGATGACGCGGACGGGCTGCCCGAGCCGAACCACCAGCGCTTGCTTGGTCTGGTTGACGGTGAAGAATGTGCTGTAGCCGACGATGACGGCGATCAGCAGCAAAATGGCGATGGCGCCGCCGGCGAGACCGAGTCTCATTGGCCGCCTCCCGCTCCGCCGGACGAGGACGAGCCTCCCGGCGAGGTCGAAGAGCGCGGCCGCGGCAGCTCGGTCAGCGGCAGGTAGGGCACGACGCCCGGACCAGGCTGCGACCCAGTATCGATGATGGTCTTGTCGCTGCCGCCAAGAACGCGCTCCATGGTCTCCAGATACATGCGCTCACGGGTTACGTCGGGCGCTTTTTTGTACTGGTCGTAGATTTGCAGGAAGCGCGAGGTCTCGCCCGTGGCTTGGGCGACGGTCTGTTCGCGATAGGCTTCAGCATCCTGGGTGATCTTGGCGGCGCGCCCGCGCGCCTCCGGCACCACCCGGTTGGCGTAAGTCTGGGCCTCGTTCTGCGCGCGCTCGAGATCCGATCGGGCTGCCTGCACGTCACGGAAGGCGTCGATGACCTGCGTGGGCGGATCGACCTTCTGCAGCTGGACCTGTTGCACTTGTATGCCGGCGCTGTACTTGTCGAGGGTCTTCTGCATCAGTTCCTGAACCCCGGTCTCGATGTTCTGACGCGCGCCGGTGAGGATCGGCTGGATGGTGCCGCGACCGATCACCTCGCGCATGGCGGCTTCGGCGACCGCTTTCACCGTTCCTTCGGGATTTTGGATGTTGAACAGATAGTCGCCGACGCCGGTCGGCTTGATTTTCCACAGCACCGAGAAATCGACGTCGACGATGTTCTCATCGCCGGTCAGCATCAAGCTTTCCTCCGGCACCTCACGCACCGACGTGCCGCGGCGCATGTCTTCCACCGGGCGCATGCCGATATCGATCTTGTTGATGCGCAGCGCCGGCGGGGTCAGCGCGGTCTCGATCGGATAAGGCAGGTGATAGTTCAGTCCCGGCTGAACTTCGCGGGTGAACTTGCCGAAGCGGAGCACCACGCCGAGCTCATCAGGCTCGACGCGAAAGAAGCCGGAAAAGCCCCAAAGCACGACAGCGATCAGCGCAATCAGGGCGATGCCGCGGCCGCCGAAATTGCCGGGCAGGAAGCCGCGCAGCCGATCCTGGCTGCGGCGCAAAAACTCCTCCAGGTCCGGCGGCCGTGAGCCGCCGCCCGGTTGCTGCGGTCCCGAGCCCCATGGTCCCCGGGGCCCCGATCCCCAGGGGCCACCGGATTGGTTGTTCCACGGCATCAAATGTCTCCTGAAACGCCGGGTGGACCAGCCGGCTTGGTAGCGGGGGATATAGGGGAGTGCGAAGCCCCTTGCAACGCGCGGCTGGCCGCGGCTGGAGACCCAAACAGCGTCAGTTTGTCCGTTCGTAGCTTGCGAAAGCGAACGCCGCCTCATCCTCGGCTTGCGGTCGGTGCTCCTCGCGGGAGGTTTCGCGCCAAATATTCGGATCGATTGCCGGAAAGCGTGCGTCGCCCTCGACCCGCTTGCGCACGTAGGTGATCGCAAGATGCGTCGCTTGGGGCATAGCCTGTGCATAGATCTCGGCGCCGCCGGCGACGACGATTGAATCCGCACCGCGGCGCAATGCGTCGCCGCGCGCGGCCGCGAAGGCGTCGCCGAGGGTCGGCGCGACCAAAACACCCGGCGCGGCGAATGCGCGATCGCGGCTGACGACAATCGTGGTGCGGCCCGCGAGCGGCTTGCCGATCGAGTGGTAGGTCTTGCGCCCAATGATCACCGGCTTGCCCATAGTGATGGCGCGAAAATGAAGCATATCCGACTTAAGCCGCCACGGCAGCGCATTGCCGCGGCCGATCACGCCGTTCTCGGCAATGGCGGCAACGAAGACGATGTCAGGCATCAGATGGACATTCACACCGCGACCGCGGCTTTGATGTGCGGGTGCGGCTCGTAGCCTTCGAGGACGAAATCCTCGTAGCGGAAAGCGAATAAATCTTTCACCGCCGGATTAAGCCGCAGCGCCGGCAGCAGCCGCGGGCTGCGCGCCAATTGCTGCCGGGCCTGTTCGATGTGGTTGAGATAAAGGTGGGTGTCGCCGAAGCTATGGATGAATTCGCCGGGCTTAAGCCCGGACACCTGCGCGACCATCAAAGTCAGCAGCGCGTAGGACGCGATGTTGAACGGCACGCCGAGAAAGACATCGGCAGAGCGCTGGTAAAGCTGACATGACAGTGCGCCGTCCGCGACGTTGAACTGGAACAGGCAGTGGCACGGCGACAGCGCCATCAGATCGTTCTCGCCCGGATTCCATGCGGTGACGATCAGCCGGCGCGAGGAGGGGTTCTTCCGGATTTCGGCAAGCACATTCGCGATCTGGTCGATGTGGCCGCCGTCGGGCGTCGGCCATGAGCGCCATTGCCGGCCGTAGACCGGGCCGAGATCGCCGTCGGCGTTCGCCCATTCGTCCCAGATGGTGACGCCGTGCTCGTCGAGATATTTGACGTTGGTGTCGCCGCGCAGGAACCACAGCAGCTCGTAGATGATGGATTTGAGGTGCAGCTTCTTGGTGGTGAGCAGCGGAAAACCCCGCGCCAGATCGAACCGCATCTGATGGCCGAAAATCGATAGCGTGCCGACGCCGGTCCGGTCGCGCTTTTCCACGCCTTCGGCGAGCACTCGTTCCATCAGATCGAGATATTGGCGCATCGGCTCTTGGTCTTCGCGGCTTGGGCTTTGAGTCGCCGAGCAAGCTTAACGCCAAATGAGGAGCGGGCGAAGCGCGCGCAAGGATACCGTGGATAGTGCGGAACCCGACCGGGTTCGGCCTACGCATGCCGTCCCGTGGAATAAAGCCCGCGACGGGAAAGCCCAATAACTTCAGAACGGCGCCTTCACCGCCTTGAACTTGTCCGTGACGTCTCCCGATAGCGCAATATCGTTCGGGTTAAGAACCAGCGCAGGCGCGCCGGCGGCGAGGTTCATCTTGGTGAGATCGGCCCAGATGACGTTCGGCGCGGTAGTCAATTCGAAGTAATAGCGCCTGTCGGTGAGATTCATCACCGTGCGGTATTCGGTGTTGTAGATGCCGAAATCCTTATAAGGCGCGCCGAATGGCACCGAGACATTGCGGGCGATGGCAAACACGCTGGCGATCGCCTCACGCTCGTCCTCGGGCGCCGGCAGCATCGCCATGTAGTACGCCGCACGCTGAAAGCGGTCCCGCGGGTTGACATTGCCCGGTAGCGGCATGTCGCTCGAAGGCTTGGAGAAATCCAACTTCTTCAGCAGCGCGAGTTGCTCGTCATAGGGCGGATCGTTGGTCATGATCCGATAATCGCGGCCGTGATGCACGACAGCCTTGCCGCCGATGTACTCGATAATGGCGGAATCGCCGCTGGCATCTTCGATCGCCAGATGAACGGTCGCTTTGTGTCCGTGGGCTTCGACCATCACCACCTGGATTTTGTCGAAGAGTGCCAGCGCTTCGGTGACGGTCGCCGCGTTATCCAGTGCGTACTGAGCCCACAGTCCCGCCTGCACACCCGGTTTGCCAGTATCGCGCGGGCCGAAATCGGTCGCAGTCAGAAAGAGCATGTGAGCGCCGAGGCCGCGTTCGTTCAATCCGTCAGCGCTTCCGATGCCGTAAATCGATGTCACCAGGCTTCCATACTTTGATGTCCACTTGGCCGGGTTGTCGGCGACGACCCTCGACGGGCCGGCACGGCCACCGTCGCGGCTCATCCCGCGCGGCAATGTGGTGAGGATCGGATCGGTCGATTCCGGCCAGTCCATCGTTCGCCCGGAAACGACGCCAAGCTTGTTGTCATTCCATAGGACGCGCGTACAGGCGTCAGCGATTTGCGAGGCGGCAAGAACGACGCCCGCCGCCGCGAGCGAGCCGTAAATGGCTCTTCGTTTCAACATGATTTTGCTCTCCGATACGTTTCGCTTCTCGGCGAACCGAGCTGTGGCCTCGGCGAGCGTAGGCATTCGCGATGTATGCGCGCCAAACAAATTCGCCCTAAGTTGATCTTATTTGGCGCCGATTGCGGCTCACACTTCGCGGCATCACTCCAGCAACTCTTCGAGGAACGCCGCCGCACGTTCATAAATGCCCGGCGCTTCGCTCTCGCGCGGACCGCCGACGGCAAGCTTGAGATCGGCGCCAGGTCTCTCTTGGTCAAGTCTTGTTTGGTCAAGTCTTGCTTGCTGCACGCGCAGCCACAGCGTGGCGGGCTTGAGAATATCCCGCTGCTGCAAGTTCACGACCATCAGCGGCTTGCGATAGCGATGCGCGAGTTCGCTGGCGAGCGTGGTACCGGCTGAGATTTCCAGTCCGCCGGCGTCAACGATAATCATGCACGCATCGGCATCGCGCACATTCCGTTCTGTTCTCTGATTCGGATCGGCGCGCGGTGTTTCCTTGAGGTCAGGGTATTTGGCCAACAATCCTGGCGGCTGCGGAAAATCCTCGGCCCAGCCGCCTTGCGGACACCAGCCGCCGTAGGCGATGCCGCGCGCAATCGCGACATCGAGCACGGCACGGTCAACGCCGCTTTGTCCGCCGGAGAGAAGTTTCATCGAAATTGGCCAGTCACAATCGTGCAACCATCTCGCTTGTGTTTGGCGGCACAACATCACGGAACTGTGCCCCTTCCTTACCGATTTGTAATTCGGTCGGGAAAGAATCCGGGAGTAATTTAGCGCCATTGTTCGGGCACACCGTCGCCCCCGTGTCCGGTCAATCAACCCCAGGATTGTGGAGACACGTCCTGGGGTTGCTCATTTTACCGCCAGCAAATAGACGTGTGGCCCTTCATCATCCGGCGCCGCGGGCGCGCCTGCAGGGAGACACGTGTGAATACTAAGCTCTTTCGTATCTTGGCATTAGCGGCCGCCGTGGGGATGCTGGGATTGGCGACCGAGGCTTCGGCGCAAGGCCGCGCTAAAGTTGGGACCCTGACCTGCAATCTGGCGCCGACCGTCGGCTTTATCGTTGGCTCAAAGCAGCGATTGTCCTGCCGCTATACGCCTAACGTGGCGGCGCCGCCCGAAGTCTATGTCGGTTCGTTGACGACCGCCGGCCTCGATATCGGGGTCAAGGGCGGTGGACGCATGATCTGGGCAGTATTCGCACCGACCAGCGGCTACGGCCGCGGCGCGCTTGCAGGCAACTATGTTGGCGCTAGCGCTGATGTCACCCTTGGCGTCGGGCTCGGCGCCAACGCGCTCGTCGGCGGCTCGCATCGGTCGATCGCGCTACAGCCGCTTTCGATTGAAGCAAATACCGGCGTCAATCTCGCAGCGGGCGTTTCCGAACTTCGCCTCCGCTCGGCGCGGTAAAATTGATCTGGGCGTCGACGCGAGAGGCAGATCGCTAACCTGCCTCTCGCTTTTGATTCGCGTCGAACTTCAAACGTTGTTGCCACGCGGCAAACGTTCGACGAATTCCTCGCGCCGATAGCCCTGCGCATAGAGAAGGGCGGTCAGGTCGCCGTAGTCGATGCAAGCCGTCGGCGCAACCTCCCGGATGGCTGGCTTGCCGTGAAAGGCCACGCCGAGGCCCGCGGCCTTGACCATCGGGATGTCGTTGGCGCCATCGCCGACGGCAAGCGTTTCGTCCGGGCCAAGATGCAAACGCTCGCGCAGCGCGATCAGAGTGTCCAACTTGGCTTTGCGGCCGACAATCGGCTCCGCAACCTGGCCGGTCAGTTTTCCGGCTGCGTCGGTCAGGAGCGTGTTGGCGCGTTGTTCGTCGAAGCCGATCGCCGCGGCGATGCTTGTTGTAAAAGCGGTAAAGCCTCCTGACACCACGCACGTATAAGCGCCGTTGGCCCGCATGGTCGCGACCAACGTCGGTCCGCCAGGCATGAGTCTGATGCGCTCGGCGATCACTTCGTCAATCACCGTCGCCGGCAGGCCTCTCAGCAAAGCAACGCGTTCGCGCAACGCCGGCTCAAAGGCGATTTCGCCGCGCATCGCGCGTTCGGTGATCGCCGCGACGCGGGTTTTGAAGCCGGCATAGTCCGCCAGCTCGTCGATGCATTCCTGAGCAATCATCGTCGAATCCATATCGGCGAGCAGCAGCTTCTTGCGCCGGCCGTCGTGCGGCTGGATCACGACGTCGACCGATTCTCCGGCCATCATCTCGCGGATGTCGGTTGAGAGTTCGCGCAGCAGCTTCTCGTTGTAGGCGGCGGAAGCTTCTGCATCCGTATCGTCGATCAGAAACGCCACGTCGACCGCGATCCCCGGCGCCAGCCAATCGACCGGGCGGCCGTGCGGCAGATAACGCGCGATTTTTTCAGCCAACACGGCGTTCACCGCCGGCCGGTCCGGATGCGAGATCAGCGTTGCGACGTAAAACATGCGGTGCTCTGGGCCAGCCTTTCAGGATTTCAATTCGCGCAAATTCGCATTACGTCAATCCCATGAACAAAGGCCAAATAATCCTCATCGCGGGCCCGACGGCGAGCGGCAAATCCGCGTTGGCCTTGGCGCTCGCGGAGAAATTCGACGGTACGATCATCAATGCCGATTCCATGCAGGTCTACCGCGATCTGCGGATCATCACCGCTCGCCCAAGCCCGGAGGAGGAAAAACGCGCGCCGCACGTCCTCTACGGGCACATCGACGCTGCGGAGAATTTCTCGGTCGGCCGCTGGTGCACGGAGGCTGCCGCGACATTGGCCGCGGCGAAAGCCGAGTGCCGCACCACGATCGTGGTCGGCGGTACCGGCCTTTATTTCAACGCACTGACGCGCGGGCTTGCCGCTGTGCCGCCGATTCCGGCGGACATCCGCGCCACGGTGCGGGCGCGGCTTAAAAGCGACGGCGTCACTGCGCTGCATGCGGAGCTTACGCGGCATGATCCGGCGATGGCCGCGCGGCTGATGCCGGGCGACCGATCCCGCATCTCCCGCGCGCTTGAGGTGGTGCTGGCGACCGGGCGCTCGCTGATCGCATGGCATGAAGAGGGTATGCCGGCGAGTCTCGATCCGTCGCATGCGGCGAAGATCTTTCTCTCGCCCGACCGCGACGAGCTTTTTCGTCGTATCGATGCGCGCTTTGAGGCGATGATCACCGCGGGCGCGATCGAGGAGGTGCGGGCGCTCGCGGCGCGCGGCCTCAATGCCGACTTGCCGGCGATGAAGGCGCACGGCGTGCCGTGGCTCATTCGCCATCTTAAAGGCGAACAGACGCTGGCGGAAGCGATCGAAGGCAGTCAGCGCGACACCCGCCAATACACCAAGCGGCAGGCGACCTGGTTCCGCAACCAGCTTCCGGGTTTTACGTGGGTCGATCCAAAAAAGGCGCTCGACGCTATCGAGGCACAGTTAGTGGCGCAGTCGACATGAGAACTGCATCGAGACGGCGTGCGGCGACGGTACGTTCGACTTAACAATTCCGAAGCGTCCCATCCGAAAGCGGCTCGTCACAAAGATGTTCGGCTTGTCTCTGAAGCCGGACTTCGGTCACGAATTAAGTGAGTATTGCTTAGTCCGCAAAATAGCTCTCTGACGGCTACGCCGCCACCCGCGGCTCGCCGCCGCCGGGCGGCGGCACCGGCGCACCGTCGGCCGCATATTCATTGAGCTTGTTGCGCAGCGTCCGGATCGAGATGCCGAGCACGTTGGCGGCGTGGGTACGGTTGCCGAGACAATGCTTCAGCGTCTCCAGGATCAGATCTCGCTCGACCTCGGCAACGGTGCGGCCGACCAGAGCCCGCGAGACCTGTTCGGCGGCGAGCGCGGCGTGAATTACCGAAGGCGGGCCGCGCTGCTGGTCGAGGCGGCCGCCGTCGGGAGCAAGGATCGCCTCCGGCCCGATCTCGGCTCCGGTCGCCATCAGCACCGCGCGGTGCATGGTGTTCTCAAGCTCACGCACGTTCCCGGGCCAGTAATTGACGTTCAGGGTGCGGCGGGCTTCCGCAGACAATTGCCGCACCGGTACACCGTTCACCGCAGCGTATTTCCTCACGAAATACTGGGCCAGCTCGGTCACATCGGCCGGCCGTTCACGCAACGGCGGGATTTTGAGATTGACGACATTCAGCCGGAACAGCAAATCCTCGCGAAAGGTGTTTTCGCGCACCGCTTCGGCGAGATTGCGGTTGGAGGTGGCGAGAATTCGGATGTCGATCGGCACCGGCCTAGTGCCGCCGACGCGATCGATGACGCGCTCTTGAATCGCTCGTAGAAGCTTCGCTTGCAGCCGGACGTCCATCTCGGAAATCTCGTCGAGCAGCAGTGTGCCGCCGTTAGCCTCCTCGAACTTGCCGATGCGGCGCGCAACCGCGCCGGTGAAGGAGCCCTTTTCATGGCCGAACAGCTCGGATTCCAGCAGAGTTTCCGGAATGGCGGCGCAATTCACGCTGATGAACGGTTTCTTTGCCCGGCTCGACCGTGCGTGGACGTAACGCGCAAGAACTTCCTTGCCGGTCCCGGATTCGCCGGTGATTAGCACGGACGCGTCGCTCGGTGCGACTTGCAGCGCCAGTTTGACGACCCGTGCCATGGCTTCATCGCGGTAGATCAGTTCGCGCCGGTCATCGGCTACGGCGGCGAGCACCGCGGCAATCAATTCGGGGTCGGGCGGCAGCGGGATGTATTCCTTGGCGCCGGCGTGGATCGCGGCGACCGCGGCGCGCGCGTCGGTAGCGGTGCCGCAGGCAACGATCGGCGCATGGATGTGCTCGGCTTCGAGTGCGGTGACCAGATCGCGAATGGCGATGGCGACATCCACCATCAGAAGATCGGCGCCGCGACCGGATCGCAGCACGGCGAGCGCCTGGGCGATATCGGCCGCGTGCGTAACCGTTGCGCCCTTATCCATCGCGAGCTTGGTCGCGGTCGTGAGCTGGCCGTTGAGCGTGCCGACGATCAGAAGCCGCATAGTGTTATTCCTTCTTTATCCGCCGCCTGCATCACGACCGTTCCGCCTTGATGATTTCCGTCATCGTTACGCCGAGCTTTTCTTCGACCAGAACTACCTCGCCGCGGGCGACCAGGCGATTGTTGACGTAGATGTCGATCGCTTCGCCGACCTTGCGGTCGAGTTCCAGCACCGTACCGGGGCCGAGCTTGAGCAGATCGTTGATTTCCATTCGCGCGCGTCCGAGTACCGCCGAGACCTGGACCGGAACGTCGAACACCGCTTCGAGATCGCCGGCGATGCGCGTCGTCGATCCCTCTGGCTCCGGCGCCAACGCCACGTCGGCTTCCGGGACGCGGTCTTCGAGATTGGGCAACTGCACCTTGCTTTCTTCACTCACGGTCGCACCTCCTGAGCATTGCGCGTGCCGTCGGCTAATCCGCGTCGCGCGCTCACGTAACGCGCAACGGCCTCGCCGATTGCGGTATCAGTTGCGGCTTTATCGCGGTTGATGCCGCCGTCCGCCCATTCGATCCTGCAGTCGCTCATGGCGACGCTGGGCTCACCGAGCACGACCAGGCGACCTTCGAAGCCGTGCGCCCGGGCAATATCGTCGAGCTTCTGGTGGGCTTCCGCGTAGAGCGCGTCGTTGACGCGGACCACAATATGTGGGGAAGCCACCAGCTCGCGGAAGCAGCCGCTCGCAAGCGCTGCGATTTCGGCGAACGGCTCACGTCCAATCAAGGCCGGCGCGAGCTTGCGGGCGACCGCCACCGCGACTTCGACGGCTTCGCTTTCGAGCCGCGCTTCCACCGTCTGCAGCGCACCGGTCGCTTGGCCGAGGCTTGCGGCGATGCGCTCAAGCGCTTCGGCGATCCGGCGGCCGGCAGCAGCCGCAGCGTCGTTCTGCGCCTCGGCATAACCTCTGCGGTGTGCAGCGGTTTCCGCTTCGGCGAGCTTCACCTGATGTTCGTCCAGCGCGACCATCGGCGCCCGCTCGGGGCCGGCCGCGAAATCGACATCGAACAGGAACTTGGCTGGCGCGCTCATTGTTGGTTTCTCAGTAAATCAGTTCTTCTTCGCCGCGCGTCTTGGAGATGACGATCTCGCCCTTGGCCGCCAGATCCTTGGCTAGATTGACGAGAAGGACTTGAGCATCATCGACTTCGCGCAATCGCACCGGCCCCATCGCCGTCATGTCGTCCACCAGCATCTTGGCGGCGCGTGTGGACATATTGGACAGGAAGAACTGGCGCACCGGCTCGGCCGCGCCCTTGAGTGCGATTGCGAGCTTGTCCTTTTCAATGTGGCGCATCAGGGTTTGCGCCGACGCAGGGTCGAGTTTTATCAAATCGTCGAACGTGAACATCAACGTCTTGATACGCTCGGCGCTCTCGCGGTTGTCCTCCTCCAGCGCGGTAAGGAATCGAGTCTCGGTTTGCCGGTCGAAGTTGTTGAAAATCTCGGCCATCACCTCATGAGCGTCGCGCCGGCGGGTTTGCGAGAGGTTCGACATGAATTCCGTGCGCAGCGTCGTTTCGACGCGTTCCAGAACCTCTTTCTGGACAGCCTCCATCCGCAGCATGCGATTGACGACGTCTAGCGCCAGGTCCTCGGGCAGGATCGCAAGCACGCGCGCCGCGTGGTCAGGTCCGATCTTCGAAAGTACGACGGCGACGGTCTGCGGGTATTCGTTCTTCAGATAGTTGGCGAGCACTTCCTCCTGGACGTTGGAGAGCTTCTCCCACATGTTGCGGCCGGCGGGGCCGCGGATTTCGTCCATGATGTTGCCGACGCGCTCGGGCGGCAGGTATTGCTGCAGCAGGCGCTCGGTCGCATCGTAGGTGCCCATCAGGGCGCCTGAGGCGGACATCCGTGACACAAAGTCGAGCAGCAGATTCTCGACCTGTTCGGCCTCGATGATGCCGATCGTGGACATTACGATCGAAATCTCGCGCAGTTCGTCGTCGTCCAGCAGGCTCCAGATCTTGGCGCCAAAATGTTCGCCGAGCGCCAGCATAAGCACGGCCGCGCGCTGCGGGCCGGTGAGCTTACGTTTCTCGTGCGCTGCGCCGGGATTGTTGCCGAGACTGCTCAGCGGGCTGGTCAGCTCGCGGCGGCCGGACTCGTGGTGTTCATAGTTGGAGGGCATGGCTCAATCGATCAGGCTGCGGCGTTATCGTTCATCCACTGGCGGATGATGGAGACGGCTTCATTTGGATTCTTGTCGGCGAGTTCGCCGACCTTTTGCACCGATTGCGCGTGCACCTGGCCCTGGACCTGGGCGATGTCGATCATCTTGGCGGTCTGGCTTTCAGGTACCGGCGTGTCGCTGGCCATCGCGGCAGTCGCCGGACTTGCTTCCTGACCCCCGCCGACGATACCCGCAGGCAGCGCCAGCGGCGCTCGCTCCTCCGGCGTCAGCATGCGGCGGACGAGCGGACGCACGACCATCAGCAGGACGACCAGGCCCAGCAGCCCCATGACCGCCATTTCGATTGCGCGCATGATGTCGTCTTTGGTGAACTGCAGCGCCGCAAGCCAGCCGCTGGGCTCGGTAATCGGATTGGCCGGCATCTCGGCGAAGCGCAAATTGACGACCTCAACCTGATCGCCGCGCTTTTGGTCGAAGCCGATTGCGGTGCGTACCAGCGCGGTGATCTGATCGATTTCTTCCTTGCTTCGCGGCTGGTAGGTGACTTCGCCTTTGTCATTCTTGGCGTAGGTGCCGTCGACGAGGACGGCCAGCGAAATGCGATTGACGCGGCCGCCCTCAATCACCTCCGTCTTGGTCGTCTTCGAAATCTCGTAGTTGACGATTTCCTCTGTTTTCTTGCTTTGGTCGCGCGGCGTGGCATTGGCCTCGGGTCCGGCCCCCGGTTGCTGGCGCTGTTGATTGCCGCCGCCGGGTATCTCATTGCCGACCGTCACTTGGTTTTCCCGGTTGTCGTTGGTGGCCGAGCTCTCTTCACGCGTCTGGCTCGAACGGACGACACGGCCCTCGGGATCGTATTTGTCGGAAGTTTGCGTGATGCGGTTGAAGTCGAAATCGGCGCTCACTTCGACGCGCGCGCGCCCGGGGCCCACGACGGAAGAGACGATCGTCTCGATCTGGTCGCGCAGCCGCTTCTCGAACGCCATGCGTCGTTCATCGGCGGTTACTTCACCGCCGTTGGCATCGTCGCCGGCGCCGTCGGCCAGGAGATGGCCCGCCTCGTCGACAATCGAGACCCGCTGCGGCTTCAACCCGTTAACAGCGGAAGCCACCAGATGACGGATGGCGCGCACCTGCTGCGGCTCGAGCGTGCCGCGGACCTTCAGCACGATGGAAGCGGACGGTTCGACCTTGTCGCGCGAGAATAGCGGCCGCTCGGGCATAACCAGGTGGACGCGGGCTGCCTGAACCCGGTCAAGCGCGCGAATGGTGCGCGACAGTTCACCCTCAAGGGCGCGCAGATTGTTGACATTCTGAACGAAGCTCGTGGTGCCGAGCACGTCCGATTTGTCGAAAATCTCGTAACCGACGCCGCCGCCTTTGGGCAGGCCGTTGCCCGCGAGCGCCATGCGCAGCCGTGCGACGCGATCATTCGGCACCATGACGATGTTGCCATCGTTACGCAGCTCGTATGGGACACCTTGCCGTTCGAGCTCCTTCACGATGGCGGAGGAGTCATCGTAATTGAGGTCGGTGAAGAGCGGCGTCATCTGCGGCGACGTCACCCGCAGGATGAGGAAGGCGAAAAAGCCGACGAGCGCGATCGTGACGGCGCCCATGGCGGCAATGCGTGTTGCGCCAATTGTCTTGACGAACTCGAGCAGACCTTGCACCGCGCTTGATCTCCGGGCGAGCGACGCTTTCGCGTCTCACCCGGCAAGATTTGCCCGGTTGATGGTTAGCGGCGGGTTAATAGGAACCGGTTGAGCGCGTATAAACTTAGCGTCACGTCACTTGGGCGTGCGCAAATCAATACGCCGCAGCATGCCGGCGTTCACAGATCGGTAAGACGGATTAACCGGACGTTACTGGCGGTACTGCTGGATGCGCGTGGTGCGCAGCCCGGCGAGGCCGTGTTGGTCTATCGAGTACTGCCAGGAGAGAAATTCTTCGACGGTCAGCGTGTAGCGGCTGCACGCCTCCTCGAGCGAAAGAAGTCCGCCGCGAACCGCAGCGACCACTTCGGCCTTTCGGCGAATCACCCAACGCTTCGTGCCCGGCGCCGGCAAATCAGCTATCGTCAGGGGCGAACCGTCCGGCCCGATGACATACTTGACCCTCGGGCGATGAGGTTCGGTCATAGCAACTCTCTCGCGAACTCAACACAACAGGCCTGGACCTTACCCATGGTGGCTTAAAATTTGCCTAAGCAAACGGACAATTTGCTTTAGCGTCCGGAACCGGCAACCGGCGCCGGCCGTGGTGAGATCGGCGCGGTCACGGGCGGCCACCGGCAATACGCGGCGAGTGCCGTCCAATCATTGAGGCGTCGTTACAGCTTCTGGATCAGACTGCTGATACTGGTGTTGAGATTGCTGATGCCACTGCTGAGACTGCTGAGCGTGCCGTTGCTGAGCGATTGGATCTGGCTCATCGGGACGTTTTGTCCGCTGACCGTGAGTGTCGGCGGGTTCTGGTTGATATTGACGGCGGTGACCACGCCCTGCACCTGCGTTGATGTCGTGACAGGCTGGCCGTTGGCGCTGGTCGCGTTAATCGTCATGGTATAGGTGCCGTCCGGCCAGGTCTGGCCGCTGCTGCCTACACCGTTCCAGCTGTAGCTCTGCGTCCCGGCGTTGAGCGCCACCGTTCCGGTGTAGGCCGTCGTTCCCGCTGAGCTTGTGATCGTGACTGTCCCCGTGGCCGGAGCAGAAGCGTTAATGCTCCACGAGGCCGGCGTGTTCGTCGCGTTGGAGAGTGCCGCGGCGTTGCCACTCACCGTGACGGTGTTACCGACCAGTTGAAGTGCCGACGTTGCCTCGGAGGTCTGCTGCATCGAAATCAGTGTTTGCAGGTTGGTGTTCATGTTGACCTGCTGTTCTACTGACGCGAACTCGACGAGCTGTTGGGTGAATTGGGTGGTGTCGAGCGGGGACAGCGGGTCCTGATTCTGTAGCTGGGTGGTCAGAAGCTGAAGAAAAGTATTGAAGTTGCCGGCAATGCTCTGCGCCCCGGTGGTCGAGGTCGAGCCGGTAGAGGAGGTCGAGCCGGTCGACGTCGTGCTTGCCGTCGTGCCGGTGAGCGAGGACAACGCATTCGAAGCCGTCGTCCCGATCTGGGATGCCGCCGTCGTTGCCGCATTCGTTGCGGCGGAATTGACCGCGCTAGAGACGGAATTGACCGCGTTAGAGAGGATGCTCATGACCCTGGTCCTTTGTTATGCGATGCCGTCAAACCCGGATATCGATCCCGCTACCGAGGCCGATACGTGTGTAAATCTGGGTTGCGGCGACGGGGGCGAGTTGCGGCTCGGGAATGACAACTTGGGTAGATGCTGACTGTGAACCCGAGCCATTGTTCTGCCCGGTGAAAGACTGATCGCGCAGGCTGAACTGCAGACCGTTATCGGCCGTCGTCAGGCCAGCCTGTTCGAGCGCGTTTTGCAGTTGCGGCTGCTGGCTCTGCAGCAATTGCAGCGTTTCCGGGCGATCGACGGTCATATGCGTCGTGGCCTGGCCATTGCCGTCGACAGTGAGCTGGACGTCGATGCGGCCAAGCTCGGGAGGAGAGAGACTGATATCGAATTGGTTGGAACCCGCCTGCGCGCGGGCGGAGATCGCAACCGCGAGGCCCGCGATCGTGACGCCGCTGGTGGAAGCGGCGCTCGAAGGCGCCACGGTCGTGGCCGTCGACGATGCTGCTGCAGGCGATGTGAGAACGCCGAAATTCGGCAAACCATCGATGCCGCCAGGCTTGGTAGTCTCCGCGCCCTGACCAGCCGGTGCGTTGGCGGTGTTTTCAGATGCCGAGGCAGGTGAGGGCTGTGCAGACTGGACCGCCGCATGGTCGGAATTCGTCGGCGCCGGCCCGGCGGTCTGCGCCGCTGTGGTCGCGTCATTCGACGCTTGTGTGGATGTCGGTTGCGCGGAACGAGCCTGGGCGGATTGGGCTTTGGCCGCATCTTCAGCCGAGCCCGTTGCGATACTGCCCGTATTGTTGGCTTGTGTGGTCGACGGTGCTTCCTTGGCGGCAGTGGCGTCTGCCGTGTCCGCGGCCGCGGACGCATCGTCGCTCGCGGACGTATCCTTGCCGGCGGCCGCAGTCGCAGTGGCGAGTTTTCCGCGCGCCTTGGTTTGGTCCCCGACGGTCAGGCTTGCGGAAGGCCCGTTCACCGTCGCCGGCGCAATGTTTTCGGAAACGTTGGTGGTGATGGCTGCTGCCACCGGTTGTGCTGGATCGGCCGCTGCCTGCGTTTGGCCGACCGTCGTCGGTGTAGCGATCGCAGCGCCGCCCGTTGTCGATGGACCGGCCGGCGCGCTGGTAGCGGTGACATTGTTGTCTTTGGTGTCATCACCTTTGGCTGCGTTTGGAGCTTTGACACTGTTTGACGATGTTTTTGGCGCCGAAGCGGGTTGGTCAATCTGTTGGTCCGCGGCAGGATCGCTATTCGCCGTAGCAGCAGCATCGCTGTTGTTTGTCGTGGCCGCCGCTGGCACAGGAGCAGGGCTCTTCTGGCCGCTGGTTGCGGTTGTATTCGGCGTGACGTTTTGTGTGGTCTTCGCCGCCGCGTGACCGCCTGGTGTGGTCGCAGTGTTGGAGCCCGAATTCGTGCTTGCCTTGGGATTGCTGCCCTTCGTTACTGCTTGAGCATTGAAGCCAGCGTTCACGTTCGACTTGGCTGAAGAAGGGCCCTGCGTGTTAGGGGGCGAACTCGCGGAATTCGAGTTGGACGGTGTGGTCGTGCTGTTGTTTGGCAGGGGAGCGGAAGGACTGGCGCTCTGAGATGTTCCCTGTGCCCCCGGCTGCGCTTGGTTGGATGCCTGCGCCTGGTTGGCCGGTTGCGGAGGTGGATTTGTCGGTGGCGTTGTGGGTGGTGTCGCCGCTGGAGTTGGCGCGGCAGTCGTTGCGTCAAGCAAAGCCGCAAACGGCTGGCCGTCGTTTTGCTGCGCTTGGGTTGGCCCCTGCTGCCACTGCGACGATGCGACTGAGAGTGTGGCACCGACATCTGACACTGTACTCGGCACTGCGGAACCCCTGCCGTCGAAATGACCCGAGCACCCTCCTGCAACCACTGGGCCACGGCATTCGGTCTGTAAAACCGTTTAAGTTCAAATAGATAAGAAAATATGGCGGGGTCGGCATACGGCAGCCTCTGCGCCCGCTAGGCAAGTTTTGCCGCGTGATCGAAGCAGAACCTCCGGTGTGGTCACCGTGGCGGACCAGCCCGCCGGCGCTTATAGTAGAGACCAACCCAAGGCGCTCGGGGTACCAAAGCGGCCGTGCGAGCGGTCGCCGGGGAAGGAGTTGGCCGCGTTGCCATGCTGAACAGTCTCGACATTGCAGGTCAGCCGTCCGCTACCCGCGTGGTGGTCGCCATGTCGGGCGGGGTAGACTCTTCGGTAACTGCGGCGCTCTTGGCCGATGCCGGCTATGACGTGGTTGGAATCACGCTGCAACTCTACGACCACGGCGCCGCCACCCACCGCAAAGGTGCCTGTTGCGCGGGCCGCGATATTCACGATGCGCGCGCGGTCGCCGAACGCATCGGTATTCCCCATTACGTGCTCGACTACGAGAGCCGCTTCAAGGAGGCGGTGATCGACCGCTTTGCAGAGAGCTACGTTGCAGGCGAGACCCCGGTGCCTTGCCTTGAATGCAACCAATCGATCAAATTTCGCGACCTGTTGGGCACTGCACGCGAGCTTGGCGCCCAAGTTCTGGCCACGGGCCATTACGTGGCGTCACGCGCGTTGCCGGGTGGTGGCCGTGCGCTTTATCGCGCGCGCGAGGCCGAGCGCGATCAAAGCTATTTTCTGTCGGCGACCACGGCGGCTCAGCTCGATTTACTGCGCTTCCCGCTTGGCGAGCAGACCAAGGCAGAGACGCGGGAGCTGGCGCGGCGCTTCGGCTTGTCGGTCGCGGATAAAGAGGACAGCCAGGATATCTGCTTTGTGCCGAGCGGACACTATGCTGATGTGATCGAGCGGCTTCGGCCGGGAGCCGCCGCGCCGGGTGAAATCGTCGATCTCGATGGGCGCGTCATCGGCCGGCATGACGGCATCATTCATTTCACCGTCGGACAGCGGCGCGGTCTCGGTATTGCAACCGGCGCGCCGCTTTATGTTGTGCGTCTCGACGCTGCCTCGCGCCGCGTCGTGGTGGGGCGGCGGGACGCGTTGCGCACCAGCCGGATTCGGTTGCGCGACATCAATTGGCTCGGTGATGGCACGATCCAACAGACGCTCCAAAGCCATCCTGAGATTTTTGTAAAAGTTCGATCGACGCGGCCGCCGCAAGCCGCATGGCTGCGCGAGGGCCTTGATGGCGGCATCGAGATTGAGTTGATCGCGGGCGAAGACGGCGTGTCGCCCGGTCAGGCTTGCGCCTTCTATGACGCTCCCGAAGGTCAAGCGCGCGTTCTGGGCGGCGGCATTATTGCCAGCACGGTAGCGGCGCCGAGGGCGAAGGATGCGCTTCGGGCGAATCTGGCCGCGGCGCATTGATGATCGTGCGGCCAGGGCGCTGCGACGGCAGGTGTGATGGCGGCGGAACTCGACAAGGTTACGGTCGCCAAAGCCTACGCCCGCTGGGCGCCGATCTACGATCTGGTGTTCGGCGCGATATTCGATCGAGGCCGTAAGGCTTCGATCGCGGCCGCCGAGCGCACCGGCGGCCGTATCCTGGAAGTCGGCGTCGGCACTGGGTTATCGTTGCCTGACTATTCGCGGACCAACCGCCTGACCGGCGTTGATCTTTCTGCGGCGATGCTGGGCCGGGCCAAGGCGCGCGCTGCGGAGCAGCGGCTGACCAACGTCGACGGCCTCGCAGTGATGGATGCGCAGCATCTCGGCTTCTGCGACGGCGTATTTGATGTCGTTGTCGCGCAATACGTCATCACCACGGTGCCGGATCCCGAGGCGACGCTCGACGAGTTTGTCCGCGTCGTTAAGCCGGGCGGCGAGATTATTCTGGTGAATCATCTGGGTGCCGACAGCGGTTTGCGCTCTTTGTTTGAACAGGGGTTCGCGCCGTTCGCGCGCCGACTCGGATGGCGCCCGGAATTCCGTTGGGGGCGCCTGGCGCAATGGGCCGCGCGACACGGTGGCGTGCGCGTTGTCGAGCGGCGCGCCGTGCCGCCGCTCGGCCATTTCTCGCTGATCCGCTTCTCAAGGCTAAGCGGCCTTGCAAGTGAGCCAGCGATGGCGGCAAGAGGCGCGGTGCAGGCTTAAATCCGCCCAAGAACCCTCTTGGAAACGATTGAGAACTAGCCTAAATCTCGCCCCGACTGGCTCGCATATATTCGACGGTTTGGCGGAGTAGCTCAGTTGGTTAGAGCAGCGGAATCATAATCCGCGTGTCGGCGGTTCAAATCCGTCCTCCGCTACCAACAATTAAGTCGCCGGTCGAGGGTTGCAGTTGGCGTCACATTGACGATAGGGAGAACATCCAATTTCGGCGCGCGATGGACATGCTCTCGCTTTGGATGGATTGCCCGCGATAAATGTTCCAACTCGAAGTCAAGAGGCGAGCGCCATTGTTGAACGCAAAGAACCTCGTTGCGTCGGTCGCGGACCGCACGTAACTCCATAGCAGCAGAAAATCGGAAACTCCGAAATGTCGAAACAAGCAATGCGCGACGAGACCGAACGTCTGGTGAAAGAGGCGTTGGAACGTAAAACCGTCACCGTCAAGCAGGGCCAAACTCGTATAGAGACCAAATGCGGAAAGTGCGGAGCGCCGAATCGCGTCTCTGCAGCGCCAGGACAGCTTCGGGTGCCGTATACGTGTAAGGAATGCGGCGAGAAACAAAAAACGTTGTGACGGCAAGGTGAGTTCGAAGGCCATTGGAAATGCCGCGCAAAAGCGCTATCCTTTATATGTCAGCATCGGAGATCAGGAATGGCTAAGGGCACCGTGAAGTGGTTCAATGCCCAAAAGGGTTATGGATTTATCCAACCGCAGGGCGGCGGCGGCAGGGATGTGTTTGTTCATATTTCGGCGGTCGAGAAGGCTGGCCTCAGCAGTCTGAATGAGGGGCAGGTCGTCGAATACGAAGAAGTTGCAAACAAGGGCAAAACCTCGGCAGAGAATCTGAAGGTTCAGCGCTGAAGTTTTCTGCAATTGTTGGCTTTCCCGTTTAACAAACGGCTGACTTGTATCGAATGAGCAGTGGCGCGCCGCGCGGCTCTGCTTTTCAATAATCCGTCACGACAAGCCTTTGCGGGTGACCCGGCCGAGATTTGCCGTGCTTTGGCCTGTCCGATGGACGCCGCAGGCAGTGGCGCCTCGCCGGACACGATTGGCCCGTTGCCCTTCGCTGCCATTGCGCGGCAGCGCTTCGGTGGCAACGCGCCACAAAAGGTCAGCTATGCTGACAGGTTCCATGGTTCGGATGGCGCGCGAACCGCCTGAAAGCAAGTGAACGTCTCAGGCAAGAACGCCTTTCGAAATTCGCCAGCGCCGCCGCGCCCCATCGCGCGCGCCGGATCTCGGGCGGCGGAAATCGATCAATTGTGCCGCCCGTCACATTAGCGCATATGGAAAAGGAGCATGGTGGCTGCTGCAAATGCAATCTTTGGCGATGGCGCGGGAGAAAATCCACCCCAGCGCACGTGGCTGAAAGTTTTGTAACCGGATCAATTCCAGGAAGGGGATGGTCATGAGAGCGGGTAAGCTGTTGACAGGTGTGTTGGCAATCGGCGCCCTTGCCGGGGCCTATGGCATTGCCACGGTCGCTGCATCGGTTGTGATGTTGGGTGCAACCACGCCGGCGGAAGCGAAGGGTCATGGCGGTGGTGGCCACGGTGGTCATGGCGGCGGTCACGCCGGGCACGGCGGGCATGGTGCACACGGCGGCACACACGTAAATGTTCACGTCGGTGTGCGTGGCGGCGTTCATGTTGGTGTGCGCGGCCGAGGCGTTGGTGTCGGCATTGGCGGGCGTCGGTTCGGCGGACGCTATTACGGCGGCACTTGGTATGGGACCGGCCGGCGGTGGTACGGCGGTCGCTGGTGGGCCTACGGCATCGGCCGATGCTGGAGGTGGTCACCCATCGGGTATGTCTGGGTTTGCGGCTGAGAAATCAGCGGCCAGGCGCAGATTTGCGTGGGGCTGAGTTCCTCAGCCCCACGGGTACACAGGCACGCTGGTCGGGCGCCGGCTCGCTGTGCGATCCATATAGACGATCTTTTCGCTGACCAAGCGATAGTCTGGAAAACGCGCCAGGAAACCTGCAACGGCGACTCGTAACTCAAGACGCGCGAGCGCGGCTCCCAGGCAGTAATGCACGCCGTGGCCAAGCGTAACGTGGCGGTTGGGATTGCGCGTGATGTCGATCCGGTCCGGGTCGGCAAACTGGTCAGGATCGCGATTAGCGGCGCCGATCATGATATGGAGAATTTGGCCCTTCCGGATTTGCCTGCCGCCGATCTCAAAGTCTTCGCGCGCAGTGCGAATGCCGCGCTGAGTTGGCGCGTCGTGGCGCAGGAATTCCTCGGCGGCGAGGTCGATCAGGCCCGGATCGGCTTTGAGCTTGGCGAGCTGATCGGGAAATTGATGCAGCCACCATAGCGACATGGCAATGGCGCTGCGCGAGGTGCCGCCGCCGGCCGTCGCCATCATATTGCAGGTGGCCAATATTTCGAGGTCGGTCAAACGTTCGCCGTTGACGTTGGCCTGCGCCATCGCGGAGATCATGTCTTCGCCGGGTTTACGCCGGCGCTCCTCGATCCGCGGCATGAAATAAGCCTGCTGGGCGTCCAGAATCTCGCGCTGCTCTTGCGCCATCGCGTCCTTGTCCGGCGCAACCGGTTGAAACAGAAAATTCGAGCAGCGATCGCTCCAATGCCGCATCAGCTTTTCATCGGAATCCGGCAGTCCCAACAAATCAAGCATGACCTGGGTCGGGATCCGCGCCGCAAAATCGAGATAGGCGTCGAATGTTTCATGCGCTTGCAGTTCGTCGAGCAGCTTATCGACGCGACGCTTCAGCATCGGCCGCAGGCGTTCGACTGCGCTCGGCGTCATCGCTTTCAGGAACAGGCCCTTCAGTCGGTCATGATAAGCGTCGTCTCGATAGAGCAGCCAGCGGTGGTAGTGCTCGACGATATCGCTGAACCGTTCCGGATTGGTGCGCGGCAGATAGGAATAAAGCGTCTCGATACGATCGACGCTCAAGTCCGGCCGGTCTTGCAGCTCGTAAACGTCGCGGTAGCGGGTGAAGTACCAAGCCTTCGCCCTATCCGACCAATGCACCGGCTCCCGTTCACGCATCGCCTTGTAGTGCGGGTAAGGGTCTTGGACAGCTTCAGCGGTGAACAGACCGTAGCTGTCCAGTTCCGCAAGCTCCGCCATCATACGTGGCCCCAGGCGCGCCGGCCGGTTTCGACCAGAAGCTCGATCTTGAGCGTCTGAATATCGGTCGTCACTTTGCTCGGCAGCACGGCAAACTTGGACATCGCCGCGCTCGCGAAGCCGCACTGCGGGCAGATGCCGAGCCGGTCCATCGGCGCGTACCGCGAAGCCTCATCAATCCGTTTTAGCAGCGCGTCGACGGTTTCCAGCGCCGGATTCTTGGTGCTGATAATGCCGAGATAGGCGCGTTTGCCGGCCGGCAGATGCCGCAGCGGCGCAAAATCTCCGGCGCGCCGGGAGTCATACTCCAGCAAAAACGCATCGACGTCGCAGCGCGTGAACAATGCTTCGCCGATCGGCGCGTAGCCGCCGTCGCCCATCCACATGCTTTCCATGTTGCCACGGCACAGGTGCATACCGATGGTCAGATCGGCCGGCCGGCCGGCAACGGCGCGGTTGAGCACGTCGATATAGAGCGCCGCCAATTTGTCCGGGTCGTCGCCTTCGCTTTTTGCCAGCGCGCGAATGTTGTTGTCGCACAGAAGCGCGAGCGGTACCTCGTCGAGCTGCAAATAGCGGCAACCCGCACCGTAAAGCTCTTTGATCTCCTCTTGAAACACCGCGACCATGTCGTCCCAGTAGGCTTCGACGTCCGGGTACACGGTGCGGTCCACCGCGTCTTTGAACTGGCCAAAATGCATGTGCGAGGGCGTCGGCATCGTCACCTTCACAGGATTCTTCGCTACAGATTGCAGGAATTTGAAGTCCTCGGTGACGATCGGCCTGGCGCGGCGCACTTTCTTGTTTGCGAGCGGCGCCGGCGATGGCGTCGAAACTCCCTCGTCGTTTCGGAACGTAAGCTTCGAGGCGCGGAACTCGAAGCCCTCGACGGCGTTCAGAAAGCCGCGCGACCAGCCGCCACGCCGAAACTCGCCGTCGGTGACGATCGGTAAGCCCAGTCTTTCTTGCATCGCGACGGCCTCGCGGATCGTCTTGTCCTGGACATTGTGAAGTTTTTCTGGCGGCAGCTTGCCGGCTTCCCACTCGCGCCATGCGGTAACGAGCTCCGGCGGCCGTTTCAGGCTGCCGACGTGATCGACGGCGTTGGATGGAACGCGAGACGAAGCCATGGCGAATCTCCCGGTTTAGACCGCGGCGGCGGTTTTGCGCGTCCGCGTTGGAATGTCTTTTGATTGGATCTGCCGCATCCTGCGTCCGAGCACCGCATCGAGTTCGCTCGGCGTCGAGGCGATTCCCAAAATGTGCCGATCCGGACGGATCACGACGGCTTCGGTTTGAAGCTCCGCGAGATAGGCGGCGGCTTCGCCCGCCGCGACGACAAGAACGACATCGCCACCATCGAGTTCGGCGCGCAGCATCGGCGGCAGCTGGTCGATCAGGCTGGGCGTCGCCAGCACCGCAAACCGATAACCCACGAGATCGTCGAGCAACGTGCCGTCGGCCAATCGCGGTTGCGAGGCGCGCGTTGCCGCGGGTCGCGAAGCATCGCCGTGGAGACCGGGGCCAAGACGTGGTGTGATTGGCCGCAGCATTGTCGGATTGGCAATCAGGTCGCGATCGCGTTGACGCGCCCTTGCGGGATCGGTGGTCTGGATCACGCCAGCCAGTTCGACGGCAAGCTCGATGAATGCGCGCACGTGCTCCATGCGTTCCGTTTCATAAGTATCGAGCAGGCCGTCAGGCGCGTTGCCCGCGATCACGTCGCGCAGCTTCCAGGCCAGATTGGCGGCGTCGCGCAGCCCTGAGCACATGCCCTGGCCAAGGAACGGCGGCATCTGGTGCGCCGCGTCGCCGGCAAGCAGCAGTCGCGCGCTCCGCCATCGCGTCGAGAGCGCGGAGTGGAACGTGTAAACCACGGCGCGTTCGATCTTCGATTTGGCGGGATCGATGCTCCACGGCTCGAGCATCTCGTAAATGGACTCCGGATACGTGATCGTCGCCGGGTCGTCCTGCGGCATCAGCATGAATTCCCAGCGGTGGCGCTTGCCCGGCATCGGTACGAAGGTCGTCGGCCGAGCCGGATCGCAATACTGGATCGCGTCGACGACACGGCCGGTCTCATCGGCGGCTTCCGGCACGCCATCAGGCGGCTTGTCGAGAATCATATCGAGCACGATCCAGCGCTCATGCGAGCGCAAGTCCTGCAGCTCCGCGCCCATGAAGCGCCGCACCGTCGAGCGGGCGCCGTCGCAACCAACGACGTAGCGGGCCGTGACTTCGGAAAGGGTGCCGGATTTGAGGTCTTCATAACGAATACGGACGTGGTCGCGCGTGTCGTCGAGCGCGAACGCTTCGCAGCGAAGCCGCACGTCAACCGACGGAAACCGCGATACGCCTTCGCGCAGAATGGTTTCGAGTTCCGGCTGATAGAAACGGTAAGCGTTATGCCAGCCTTCGGGGCCGGTGCCACTGCGGGCGATCAGCAGCAACAATTTGCCGTCGGCGCTGACGTGGCGGATGTTGCGGCTGACATTGAGCTTCGGCAGCAATTCTTCGGCAAGCCCCATGGTCTGAAACAGACGCATACCCTCGCCGTCGAGCGATACCGCACGCGGCAGGTGATAAGCCGACGGCTCGCGTTCGAGCGCGACAGTCTTGAGGCCGCTCTGCCCAAGCAAATTCGCCAGCGTTGCACCCACCGGCCCGTAGCCGATAATGGCAACATCGAAGTCTGGCGACGCCATGATCCGGCTCACGTCGTCGTCAGGATTTTTTCAGACCCATTTTGGCGGCGATTTCGGCCTGGTATTCGGCGATCGGACGAAAGCCGGGGGCTGTGCGGCAGAAGGCGTCGGATTTGGCGCGGATTTGATCAGCCGGCAGTGACAGATCGAGATCTTCGAGGCACGGTTGCTCGATATACCATTGCGTGTCGCAGAACACTTCGAGGCGATTGCCTTCGGGATCGCGAAAATAAAGCGACCAGGCATTGCCGTGGTCCATCGGCCGCATGTCGGTGACGCCTGGCTCATCTTTCACACGCCGCCAGATCGCTTGCAGGTCTTCGACCGCCGCAACCCGGAACGAGATCTGGTTGATATGATTGAATGCGAGGTCCTTCGGCCGTCCGCTGACCAACGCGACCTGATGATGGTCCTTTGGATCCCAGCTGGTGAAGACGATATCGGCGTCACGGACTTTGCCGCGGTCGGTGACCGTGAAGCCGAGGACGCGGGTGTAAAAGTCTTCCATCTTTGGAAGATCGTAAACGTAGAGCCCGATATGGCTCATGCTTAACGGCACCCGCCGGGCGGTGGCGCTGCGGGCCGCTAAAGCCGCGTCGGACATGGCGAGTTCCTCCATTGTATCGTTTTCACAACGTTAGAACCGCCCGGTGGGGGCGGCCAGCAGTCTTTACTCGATGTCCGCAGAGTGGACATTCCAGTGGTGTTGCACCACAAACGGACGGTGGCGATAATTCGATCGCACGCCTCACTCAATCCGCTCGGTCTAAACTCACCATGCCGGCGACGCGCTATATTGGCCGTGAAGCAATCGATAGGCGGCGTCGAGGTGCCGGTTGCTCCGCACGCGACGGCCAGAAACTTGGTCGCCCATGGAAATGAAAGTGTGGTTCGCCTCTGACAAGAGCAAAGAATTGCTCGGCTGCAACAACCGCAGGGTCGATTAGCAGAGTTTCGTCTTTAACGGCCCGCTCAATCGTTTTCTCCATCTATGGCGCGCCTCTGTCCGACGCCTGCATGTCCGCATAACGGACAAAAGTGGCTTGGTGCTTTACACTTCCGGCCGCGCTGAGCAGGTTCGGCAGACGGAACAAGTGAGGTCCGCTACGAAATTTTGGGTGCCACGGCATGCGTGATCGACAGCGCATTTTGACCACTCATGTTGGCAGCCTGATCCGTCCCCCGGAGCTGATAGGGTTCTATATGACAGTCGAGCAGGCCTTGGACGGCGGACCACCCGTGGACCAGGCGGCATTCGAAAATTGCGTCAGGGAATCGGTTGCGGCTGCTGTCAAGCATCAAGCGCAACTCGGCATCGACATCGTCAGCGACGGCGAGTTCGGCAAAAGCTGGCTCTGGGCGAACTACACGATCGACCGCATGTCCGGCCTGGAGCAGCGTGAACTTTCCCCAGGAGAAAAACCGTTCTCACCCATTCACGGCAAGGACCGGCGCGATTTCGCCGAATTCTACGCCGAATACGATCAGACTCGCATCTTCTTCGGCCGCGAGCGTGGGCGCGCGCGGCGCTGGACCGTGACCGGACCGATCAAATATGTCGGCCACGCCGCCGTCGCCCGCGACCTTGCCGGTCTCAAGCGAGCGCTCGCCGGCGTTACAGTTGCCGACGCATTCATCACCGCGGTTGCGCCAGGCAGCATGTTGCCTGAACGCGACGACAGGTATTACCGCAGCGAGGAAGCGGCACTGTTCGCCATTGCCGAGGCGCTGCACGAGGAATACCGCGCGATCGTAGACGCGGGCTTCATCCTCCAAGTGGACGATGCCTATATGGCGAGCTGGTACGATATGATACTGGCGAATGGCGGCACGCTCGCAGATTATCGCAAATGGATCGAGGTCCGCATTGCCGCGCTCAATCTGGCCTTGAAAGGTTTGCCGGAGGAGCGGACGCGGGTGCACATATGCTGGGGCAGCTGGAGTGGCCCGCATTCCACTGACGTGCCGTTGGAAGCGATCATCGATCTGATCCTGACCATCAAAACCGGGGGCTACGTTCTGGAGGCGGCGAACGTGCGCCATGAACACGAATGGCATGTGTGGGAGGACGTCAAGTTACCGGATGGACGCTACCTGGTGCCGGGCGTCGTCAGCCACCACACCAATCTGATCGAGCATCCGCGCTTGGTAGCGGAACGCATTGTCCGGTTAGCTCGCCTGGTCGGCCGGGACAACGTGATCGCCGGTACCGATTGCGGCTTTTCGCCGGGACCTTTCCAGCGCCGCTTCCATCCGTCGATTATGTGGGCCAAGCTTGAGACATTGGTAGCCGGCGCGAAGCTTGCGACCAAAGAGCTTTGGGGTAGTGCCTAACCGTCGTCGGAGTTACCGGGCAAACAATCCGCCTATGGGGAGGACTGAGACGTGAAGCGAAGCGCCAATCGCACACTCACCACCCACGCAGGTAGTCTGCCGCGTCCCGAAGACTTGATGGAGCTCTACCAGGAGGATGCTCCCGACGCCAAATTGCTGCCGCGCCTTCAGTCGGCGATTACCGATGTGGTGAGGAGGCAAGCTGATATCGGCATCGATATCGTCAATGACGGCGAATTCGGGAAGGCAATGCGCCGCGCGGTCGATTTCGCCGCCTGGTGGTCATACGTCTATGACCGTCTGGCGGGCTTTGAGATCAGAAAAGAAAACGCCAAAATTGGGCGAGCGGTGTATTCCTTCGGCAGCAAGGACCGCAAGGAATTCGCCGAATTCTATGCGCAGGACGGCGGCATGAGGGGTTCCAGCCCTTCCCCGATATTCGGGCTCGTCTGCACCGGACCGGTCAAGTACCTCGGGCAGCGGGCGGTTCGCCGCGATATCGATCTTCTGAGATCAGCCGTCAGCGGCGTCCAGACCGAAGACGCGTTCATTACCGCGGTATCGCCGGCGACGCTGCAGATCCTGGCTAACGAACACTACCAGACTCAGGAAGATTATACATGGGCCTTAGCGGAGGCGATCCGGGAGGAATACAAGACCATCGTCGACGCCGGGTTCATTCTGCAGATCGACGATCCAGCCTTGGTTGATATCTGGGATTTGTGGTTCTCGCTGAAGGGCGACATGGCCGGCTACCGGAAGTGGGCCGAGTTTCAGGTTGAGGCGGTCAATCACGCCTTGCAAGGAATCCCAGAAGACCGCGTCCGTTTCCACATCTGCTGGGGCAGCTGGCACGGCCCGCATAGCGGGGACGTACCGCTCAAGGAGATTGCCGATCTTTTGCTCAGGGTGAAGGCGCAGGCGTACTCAGTAGAAGCTGGCAATGTGCGCCACGAGCTTGAGTGGAAGGTGTGGGAGCACACGAAGCTACCGAACGGCAAGCTTTTGATTCCGGGCGTAGTCAGTCACGCGACCAACCTCATCGAGCCTCCCGAACTGGTAGCTGAACGAATTGTCCGCTTTGCCAAGGTTGTCGGCCGCGAAAACGTCATCGCCGGCACTGATTGCGGCCTCGGCGGACGCGTCCACCACCAGATCGCCTGGGCAAAGCTTGCTGCGTTATCTGAGGGCGCAAGGCTCGCGAGCAAAGAGCTGTGGCGTTAACGCGGAGCTGTTGAACGCCGGCGGCCCAACACTTCGATCATAGTCGGAGGCGTCGATATCGCAAGCGCGCAAGCTCAATCTCAGGATATCTTGTTCGGCGCACCACCGATCCAAGGCGGCCAGCGGTCTTGACACAGTGTCCGCACAGTGGACAATCCGGCCAACCGGGACTGCAAATAATGCCGCAAAACGAAAAGAAAGCGCGAGGCGGTAAAGCCGCGTCGACATGGCGAGTCCCCATTGTATCGTTTTCACAACGTTAGAACCGCCCGGTGGGGGCGGCCAGCAGTCTTCACTCAGTGTCCGCAGAGTGGACAATCCGGGCGACCGGGACTGCAAACAATGCCGCAAAACGGGAACAAGGCACGGCACGGAAGCGTGCGTTCGCTTGAGCGCGGTTTGGCCGTCCTGGCGGCGATGAATTGCCGTAAGCTTCCTTCGGTCGTCGAGCTTGCACGGGACACACGTCTGCCGCGCCCGACTGTTTATCGTCTGCTGGAAACGCTAAGCCGCGCCGGCTTTGTGACGCGCACGAGCCCACATGACCGTTATTGCCTTGCGCGCGGTGTGCGAACGTTAAGCGATGGTTTTGTCGAGGACGACTGGATCGCGGATATCGCAGCTCCGCTGATGAAGGAGTTCACGCGCGATCTGGTTTGGCCAGTCGCGCTGCTGACCTTCGAGGAAGGCTGCATGCTGGTGCGCGAGACGACGCATGAGGCCAGCACTTTGTCGATCGATCACGGTATGGTTGGGCGGAGCATGCCGATGTTGCGGACAGCCGCGGGGCGCTGCTATCTCGCCTTTTGCCCTGCCAAGGAGCGGCGCGCGATCGTTGAAATGCTGTCGCGGTCGAAAGCGCCGGAGGATCGCTGGGCGCGCGAACCGCAACGGCTGGCGAAACTCCTGAATGCGATCGCGGCGAGGGGCCATGCCATCCAGGACCGCGAGATAAACCCCAAGGCGACGGGTATTGCGGTTCCGATTCGTCTCGGGACGCGCCTGCTCGGATGCATGTCGTCGATCTGGATATCGTCGGCGATGACAATCGAGAAAGCCGAAGCTGAACTTTACCCGCCCTTGGCAGCAACCGCGGCTCGCATTGCCGGCGCCATCCGGAATCGTGCACTGGCACAGGCAAATTCGTTGGCTGCGGGCGGCGTCTAGATTCCTTAGTTGGCCGCGTGACCGTTTTCCGAAAGCCGGTTCCACTTCGGGATCATGCTTAAATCCGCGCCGACGCGAAGGGCGCTCAATGCAGCGCGTGCGGCAACCAGAGCACGATCCCGGGCAATAGGATCAAAATAATCAGCACGGCGAAGTCGGCGACCAGAAACGGCGCGACTCCGCGATAGATCGTTCCCATCGAAATCTTCGGCGCGATTGCGTGCAGCAGGAACACGATGATCCCGAGCGGCGGATGGATCAGCGCCATTTCGACCTGGATCAGACAGATCACGCCCCACCACAGCGGGTCGTAACCGAGGTTGACGACAATCGGCAGCACCAGCGGCAGGGTGATGAGGATCGATGACATTTCCTCGAAGAATGTTCCGAGCAGAATGTAAACGGCCGTCAGCGTGAAGATCACGCCTAGCGGCGGAAATTGATGGCCGTCGATCCAGTGGACCAGCGTCTCGGGGACGTGCGCCAGATTGATGAAATAAGTGAAGATCGGCGCGGCCATCAGAATCAGATAAAGCATCGCGGTCACCGAGCCGGCCTCATACATGCCGCGAACGAGCCCATGCCAGCTCAAGCGGCGCCGCGCGAGCGCAAACAGCAGCGCCAGGATCGCCGCGGCGGAAGCCGCCTCGTTGACGGTGAATACGCCGCTGTAGATGCCGACAAACACCCCGAGCAACAGCGCGAGCGACGGCGCCGCTTGCCGCGCCGCATCGAAGCGCTCCGGCCATGACATCCGCGCACTGACCGGCGCAATCTGCGGCCAGCGGCGCACCACGATACCGATGGCGATCAGGTTGAACGTGATCGTGATCAACGCGGGCACGATGGCCGCTACAAACATATCGAGGATGAATGTCTTCGCGACCACGCAATAGATGATCATCACCAGCGACGGCGGGATCAGCGATTTCAGCGTTCCGCCCGCGGCGATCACGCCGGTCGAGAAAGCCGGCGAATAGCCGCGATCCAGCATTTGCGGCAGAGCGACCTTGGCGAAGGTGGCAGCGGTTGCGGTACTTGAACCACAGATGGCGCCGAACGCCGCCGAACCGCTGATCGTCGCGTAGGCGAGACCGCCGCGGCGATGGCCCAGGAACGCCGCCGCGGCGCGGTAAACGTCTTCCGAGAATCCGGCCATGCTCGCAAACACGCCCATCAGCAAAAACAGCGGCACGGCGGCGAGGTCCGTGCTGGCGAGTACGTAAGAGGGCTCCTGGGCGAGAAACGAAAACGCCGGTATCCAGCCGCCGCCCTGCAACGCGAAGCCGACCACGCCGACCGTCATCATGGCGAAGCCGATCGGAACCTGAAGCAGGATCAACGCAAACAGTGCGGCGATCCCCAATGCGCCGATCACCGCCGGTGCCAAATCGTCCCCCTAGTTTTCAGCCGGATATTTCCTGGTTTCCGTTGGCATAGTCGCCCTGAAAGACTTTGATGCCGACGACGATCTGGAGGAGTGCGCTGATCCCGAGGATCACCGCAACGGCGCTCCATACCGGCGCGGCGGGAATGCGCAGCATCCAGGTTGCCGCCCCGGTGGCCTGCGCCTGCATGGCGAACAGCACGAACTGCCACGTCATCAGGACGAGGATGATCTCAACCAGGACCGCGGCCGCCGCGTCGGCAACCCGTCCCGCCCGCGGACCGACGACGCTGGAAACGAAGCGAATCGTGATGTTGCTGCGCTCGACGATCGCAACCGGAATGCAGCAGGCAACCGCGAAGGCTGCGACCAATCCGCCAACGTCACGCACGGCATCGATGGGGCGCGCGAAGAAGAATCGCAGCAAGCCGTCTGCCATCGTCATGACGGCAAAGCACAACAATGCCCCGAGACCGAGGACAACAAGAGCTTGCGCCAGCACCTTAGTCGCCCGATCGATTCGCGCCATCGCAGTGACCGCTCCAGCCGTACCCGCCATTCGGAGGCACGATCATGCACAGAAAATGCCGGCTTCGCGCAAGGCTGTGCCGGCTGTCTCTAACCTCTACGAGCTGAGACAACGGTCAGCCGCATCGTTTCGGATGACGCGGCCGAAGCCCGCTGGCTGCCTTACCCCTTGTGTTCCGCCCGAACCTTGGCAAGTTCGGCGTCCAGCGCGGTCTTCAACTCCTTGTGGCGTGGGCTTGCGGCCACCCATTCATCGCGGACCGGTGTCAGGAGCTTTTGCGCTTCGTCAAGTTCGGCCTGTGACGGAAAGACCACCTTGTTCTTTGGGTTATTCTTCAGCTTCTCGAGATTGGCGGCGTTGTACGCGGTGATCGATTCGATCCACACCTTGGTGATCGTATCTCCGCTATTCCGTTTGATCGCCGCGCGTGAAGCTTCCGGCAGGGCGTCGAATTTTTTCTTATTCATGAGAACCGCGAGCGGAACGACGCCAAGCCCGATGAAGAAGTGATTGTTGGTCACTCGGTCCAGGCCGAAATCAAAAAATGGCGACATGTGCGACGTCGTGCCGCTGATGGTACCGCGGCTGATCGCCTCGGGAATTTCGGTGACCGGCATCCCGATCGGCACCGCGCCGAACGCGCGCAATGCCGCGCTCTCGTTCTTGCTCGATGCGCGGATCGTCTTGCCCTTGAGATCGGCGATCGAATTGACAGGGAAATTGGTGTGTATGGAATAAGGCGCCGTGCCCCACAATCCGACGATGTAGAAATCGCCGTAATCCTTGAGCACGTTGCCTTTGGCAAGTCCCATTGCCACCAGCGACGCTTCGCGTATGTTTTTGAACATTCCCGGAAGCTCGAGAACCTCGGTGTCGGGAAACCGACCGGGTGAATAGGATTGAACGACCCAGGCCAGATCGGCAACGCCGTCGAGCACCATTTGCGGCTGCTGCCCGGGATTGCGGCCGAGCGCCCCGTTCGGAAACAGATCGAACACCACGGCATTGTTGGTTTCGCGCTGGACCGTCTCCGCAAACGGCTTCATCACCGTTCGGAAGGTCACCTCGCTGTCGGGAGTGAACACCGCCCATTTGAGATGGTCTTCGGCGCGGGCGAGCTTGCTGCCAAGCAACGCGCCCGCCGGCATCGCCGCGGCAGTGGCCAGAAACCTGCGCCGGTCCATTTTATCCTCCCTGATTGTCATGGTTGTTATGTGCGGCGAACACTTCTTAGAACAGTCCGCCCATGGAAGACTGCCGCGTAAGACCATGTGTTACAATATTTCTACGGGGAGAGTCCAAGGGGCGGACATGTCGACTGGTATGATTAATGTCGCAGGCATCGATCTCGAGCTGACCGAAATCGGCAGCGGCCCGCCATTGTTGATGCTCCACGGCGCGGGCGGCTTCGATGCACGGCAGCCCGTCAACGCACTTCTGGCCCGGCAACGCCGGCTGATCTGCCCGTCCCATCCCGGCTTCGGAAAATCCGCGCTTCCCGACTGGCTCGACAGTGTCGACGACATTGCGCACGTGTATCTTGAACTGATGGACCAGCTCGGTCTTTCCACGGTTGATCTGATCGGCTGCTCAGTCGGCGGCTGGATCGCCGCCGAAATGGCGACGAAGTCGCCCGAGCGCTTCACCAAGCTGGTGTTTGTCGGTCCGGTCGGCGTCAAGACCGGCACGCCGGATCGACTTGATGTGCCGGATATCTTCGCCCTGCCGGCAGAACAGCTCAACACGCTGATTTATCGCAACTCAAAAAAGATGGTGCGCGATCCGGCTTCGCTGAGCGATGACGAACTGACGATTATCGTGCGCAATCGGGAAACGCTGGCGTTGATTGCCTGGGAGCCGTACATGCACAATCCCAAGCTGAAGCACCGGTTGCATCGGGTGGCTGCGCCGGCTCTGTTTCTGCGCGGCGACAGCGACGGTCTTATTTCGGATGAGTATCTGCGCGCCTACGCGCGCCTGCTGCCGAAGGCGCGGGTTGCGACCATCAGCGACGCCGGCCACGTGCCGCATCTTGAACAGCCGGAGGCGTTCGCCGCCGCGGCCCTCGCCTTCCTCGGCAACTGAGCAGGCACAAACGTTGGACCCGATGTTTGTGAGGAGCAAATTGGAATGAAAGCCTGGCATTTTAGCGAGACGGCATATCCATACCTGCCGCCGGTCGACACTTATTCCTCCATCCGGGTGACGCTTCCGAACCGGCATTACGATCCGGAAAAGGGCGCCGCGCTCTGGGACCGCTACCTCGACGAATGGTGTATCGCCGATGACGAGGGCGTCGAGGTGATGCTCAATGAGCATCATCAGACGGCGACCTGCGTCGATCCGGCAGCGCCACTCGTGCTTGCCGCTTTGGCGCGTGTGACCAAGAAGGCGCGCCTTTTGATCCTCGGTAATCCGATCGCTAATCGGCGCCAGCCGGTGCGGGTCGCCGAAGAAATGGCTATGGCCGACGTGCTATCGCGCGGCCGTGTGGAAGTGGGCTTCGTGCGCGGTGTGCCTTGGGAGGTCGCAGCCGCGAACAGCAATCCGGTACGCATGAACGAGCGGCACTGGGAAGCGCTCGATCTCATCATCAAGGCCTGGACGGCGCATGACGGTCCGGTAAGTCACGAGGGTCGGTTCTTCCATCACCGCATGATCAACATCTGGCCGCGGCCGTATCAGCAGCCGCATCCGCCGATTTGGGTGAGCACCACCAGTCCGAGCGGCGCGGCACGCGTCGGCGAGCGAGGCTTCGTGCAGGCGACTTTCCTCACCGGCTACGATGGCACCCGCGGGGTTTTCGATGCCTATCGGAAGGGTTGGCGCGAAGCGGGCCGCGGCGACACCGTGCCGCTTGATCGGCTGGCTTACGCCGCGCTCGTCTATACCGCGCCGAGCGAAGCCGAAGCCCGCAACGGCGCCGAAAAGCTGATGTGGTACATCACCGCTAACAAGATCGTGCCGCAGTTCACTTATCCGCCGGGCTACGTTCCGATCCGCGCCGCGGTCGACGTCATGCGCGGCAGGATGAACCCGCTCAGCCATTTTGGCGAAAGCCCGACCGTCGAAAACGCTGTCAAAACCGGCCTGATGATGGCGGGAACGCCGGACCAGGTCGTCAAGCAGATCAGAAAAATCTATGACTACGTTGGCGGTTTCGGCCATATTTTGCTGATGGGACAGGCCGGCTTTCTCGATCATCAAGAGACCGTTCTGGGGATCAAGACTTTCGCGCGCGAAGTCTATCCGCGGCTTAAGGCCGAGTTCGGGATCGCTCCACCCAACGTCGAACCGGAAAAGCAAACCGTATCCGCGATCGGCCGCTAGCGGTTTCGCAGGGGCATCGGGCATGACCCGCGGAAATTTGGCATCGGCAAGCGACGCCGACGCTCTCCTGCAAAAGGCGCGGTCGCTATTCGATCCGCTCAGCAATGAAGCAGCCGCAGGCGACGAACGCGGCGCATTGACCGATCGCACCATCGCGGCGCTGCGCAACGACGATTTTTTCGCGCTGGTGTTGCCCAAATGTTTTGGTGGCGTTGAGGCTAACCCGGTCGCGGCGCTGCGCGTGTTCGAGGAATTGAGCCGCGCCGACGGTTCGACCGGTTGGGTATTTATGGCCGCCGGACTTTGCATCGGGACCGGCGCGGCTTTCCTCGGTGAAAGTGCGGCCGAGGAAATTTTCGGCGGCGACACCGTTCCGATTATCGCCGGGCATGGCGGTCCGAACGGTACCGCGGTCGTCGAAGGCGATGGCTTTCGGCTCAGCGGCAATTGGCGCTACGGCAGCGGCACCAAGCATGCCGACTTTATCCACTCGGGCGCTGTCGTGATCGAAAATGGTGTTCCGCGCCGCAGCCCGGATGGACAGCCCGAAGTCCGCGCTTTCGTCACGCCGCGCCGCGACGCGGTTCTCGCCAGCGACTGGAACGTGCTCGGCCTGCGCGCGACCGGCAGCGTTGATTACACGATTGCCGATCTGTTTGTGTCGGAGGAATTTTCGCACCCGGTCGGCGTTCTGCAGCCGAAGCGCGGCGGCAACCTCTACCTGATCGGGCTCCTCGGCTTTGCCGTCATCGGACACACCGGTTTTGCGCTCGGCGTCGGACGCCGGGCACTCGACGAGATCGCGGCCTTTGCGCGGGAGCAGTCAGGTCCGACCGGCCGCCTGCGCGACAGCGAAAGCTTCCGCGAGCATTACGGCGCGGCCGAGGCGCAGTTTCGCGCAGCGCGTGCGTTCATCTACGAAACCTGGGCGGACATCGAAATATCGCTCGCTCGCGGCGAGGTCATGTCTACCCGCCAGATCACGCTTGCCCGGCTGTCGATGAGTCACATCACCTCGACCGTGGCGGAGATCTGCAATTTCGCTTATCGCGCCGGCGGTGGTGTTGCATTGCGCGACGGACCGCTCCAGCGCTGCTTTCGCGACATTCACGCCGGGATCGCAGCATCTGCACGCGCATCCGCTGATCCTGCGCGAATGCGGCCGCGAATTGGCCGGGATGGCGGCTGATCAGGTCTGGAGCCGCTTCGGTCTCGTGGACGAGGTCTGAATCACCGGCGAGCGGCCGTCGCGCCGCATTGACACCTACCGCCGAATGCAGTCGCATGGACGAAATAAAGGGAGGAAAACATGTCAAAAACCGCTGGAATTTCACGCCGATCCTTTATGGCCCGCACCGTCGGCGCCGGCGCGGTTCTCAGCTCCAATTTCGCGGCGCCGTCCCTTTTGGCGCAGACCGACAAACCGATCCGCATCGGCGTTCTCAATTCCTTCACCGGCGGCATCGCCTACGCGGGCCAGAATAATCTCGACGGCATGTCGCTTTATTTCGACAGCATCAACTGGACCGTCGCCGGGCGAAAAATCGAGGTGATCAAGGAAGACGATCAGTTCAATCCGCAGATTGGTCTGCAAAAGGCAAAGAAGCTCGTCGAAAGCGACAACGTCGACATGCTGGTCGGCGTCCAAGCGAGCAACGTGGCGCTGGCGGTGTTGAATTACGCAAAACAGCAGAAGGCGTTTTACATCGTCTCCGGTGCAGGCGCGGATGCACTCACCTGGGATCGCTATCCCTATCTGTTTCGCACCTCGATCTCGGCTTATCAGCTCAGCGCGCCGACGGCGGAGTGGGTCTACGACAATCTCGGCAAGGAAATTGTGTTGACCGGCTCCGACTATGCCGGCGGCAGGGACGTGATCGCGGAATTCAAGGGCGCTTACCTCAAAAAGGGCGGTAAGGTCCTGAAAGAGATATTCCCGCCATTGGGTACGACGGATTTCAGCGCCTATCTCACCGACATCAAGTCGCTCAATCCGCCGGTGACCTACGATTTCATGCCCGGCACTGACGCGGTGCGCTTTATCCAGCAATACGGCGAATACGGTTTGATGCAAAAAATGCCGTTGACGGGTTTTACCATCATCGATTCCCTGATGCTGAATACGCTTGGCAAGGCGATGATCGGTGTCGTCTCCGCCACGACCTATGTCCCGGCCGTGGACAATCCGGAAAGCAAGCGCTTCGTCGCCGCGTATCAGGCGAAATTCAACGCGCTACCGGACAATTTTTCCGACTATGGCTACGTTGCGGGTCAGGCAATTGCGGAGGCGTTGAAGGCGACCAACGGCGACACCGCGAAAGACAAATTGGCCGAGGCGATGGTTAAGGTCAAATTCAACGCGCCGCGTGGCCCATTCCGGTTCGATCCGGAAACGCACAATCCGATCCAGGACATCCATATCTGCAAGGTGATCGAGCGCGACGGAAAAGTTGCCGGCACGGTTCTTTACACCGCCAAACAAGTGCAGGACCCCGGGAAGAAGATATATTGATTGCCGCGGTCATCGCGCCGCGGGTGGATCGTTTATGGAACTAATCCTTGCCCAGCTCCTCAACGGGCTGGTTTTCGGCGTGCTGCTGTTTCTCATGGCCGCCGGCTTGTCGCTCATTTTTGGCTTGATGAACGTCGTCAGCCTGGCGCACGGATCGTTTTTCATGCTCGGCGCCTTTTTCGGGCTGAGCATTTTTCAGGTGACGCATAGTTTCTGGCTGGCAATGGTGATCGCGCCGGTCGCGGTGGCGGTCATTGGCATCGTCATGGAACGCCTGTTTATGCGGCCGCTCTACCGGCGCGGTCACATGGATCAGGTGCTGCTGACGTTCGGCTTCACCTTCGTCTTCTTCGATGTCGTGCAATCGATCTGGGGCCGCACGGTCTTGAACCTCTCGGCGCCGCCGGGCCTGCAGCACGCAATTCAAATCGGCGACGGCGTGTTCTCGGCGTATCGGCTGTTTCTTATCGCGCTCGGAATTGCGTTAGCGCTCATGCTGTGGCTGGTTCTCGAACGCAGCCGGCTCGGCGCCATGGTGCGCGCCGGCGTTGACGATGCCGCGATGGCTGCCGGGCTCGGCGCCAACGTCCCGGCGCTGTTTACCGGTGTCTTCGGTGCCGGCGTCGCGCTCGCCGCGCTCGGCGGTATGGCGGCGGCGCCAGTTATCGGCCTCTATCCCGGCATGGATGCCGAGATCATGATTCCGGCTTTCATCGTTATCGTCATCGGCGGCATGGGCAGCCTGCGCGGGGCCTTCATCGGCAGCATGTTGATCGGCGAGGCGGACACGTTCGGCAGAGCCTACCTGCCGAGCATGGCGATGTTTCTGGTCTATCTGGTGATGGCGGTCGTGCTGCTGGTTCGGCCGCAAGGCTTGTTCGGCATCAAATATTCGGGCGTCTCAGCCCCACCTGCGGTCACCACGACCAGCGCCCCGGCGACAACACGGGCATGGATCGCCGGGGTTTTGGTGCTGGCGGCGATGCTGATCTTTCCCTTCCTGGTGCCGAACTATCCTCGCGCGCTGCTTACGGAGATTTATATCTTCGCCATCTTTGCCATGAGCCTCGATCTGCTGCTCGGCTTCACCGGGCTCATGTCGCTCGGACATGCGGCGTTTTTCGGCTGTGGCGCCTATGCGGTCGCAATTCTCAGTGCGTTCCTCGGCCTCAATGCGTGGCTGGGCGTCGTGGCGGGAGTGCTGTTCGCCGGGTCCGCCGCGCTGGTCATTGGCTTTTTCTGTATCCGCACGTCCGGAATTCCGTTCCTGATGCTCACGCTCGCGTTCGCGCAGCTGATCTTTTCCGTCGCGTTCAAGTGGCGCGACCTGACCGGCGGATCGGACGGCATGGCGATCGCCGACAAGCCGGGCTTTTTCGGCTTCGATCTGTCGAACACGCTGCCGATGTATTTTATGGCGTTGATTTTCTTTCTGCTGAGCTACTGGGGTTTGCGGCGGCTGCTCAACGCGCCGCTTGGCCACGTCTTCGTTGGAATCCGCGAAAACGAGCCGCGCATGCTGGCGATCGGCTATCCGACGCGTGCCTACAAGCTATTGGCCTTTACCATCGCCGGCGCGCTGGCCGGTTTCGCCGGTGGCCTCTACGCCATCTTCAACAGCTTTATCTCGCCGGATGCGGTGTACTGGACTGCATCGGGCGACATTTTGATCATGACGATCCTTGGAGGCGCGGGAACGCTGATTGGGCCTGCGATCGGCGCGGGCCTTTTTCTCCTGATGAAGAACGTCGTGAGTTCTTACAGCGATCACTGGCTCATGATCATCGGCGTGATATTCATCGCCTGCGTGCTGTTCTTTCCCGGCGGGATCTGGGGAACGCTCCGCGGGCTTCGCCTCGGAAAGGCTGCGTCGTGAGCCTGTTGCGCACGGATCGGCTGTACCGGTCGTTCGGCAGCCTCGTTGTCACCAATAATATCAACCTCAGCATCGCCCCCGGCGAGCGTCATGTCATCATCGGTCCAAACGGCGCCGGCAAGACCAGCCTGATCAATCAGATCGGCGGTCAGTTGCCGCCGACCGAGGGCCGCATCCTGCTGGACGAGACCGACATCACCGGCTGGACGCCCGACCGCATTTGCCGCGCCGGGATTGCCCGCACCTTCCAGCGCAACAATCTGTTCGTGAATCTAAGCGTGCTCGAAAACCTTCGGCTCGCCGTCGAGGCGCGGCGCGGCAACGCGTTGCAGTTCTTTTGGCCGATCGAGCGCTTTCGCCCCTTGATCGAGCGGGCCGAGGAATTGATGCAGCGCGTGCATCTCGGCGGCGACGGCGCGCGGCCGGCGCGCAGTCTTTCCTATGGCGAGCAGCGCCAGCTCGAGATCGGGATTGCGCTCGCCGGCGAGCCCAAGTTGTTGTTGCTCGATGAGCCGACCTCGGGCATGTCGCCCGCTGAAACTTCACGGATGATCGATCTGATCGGGAGCCTGCCGCGGACGCTGGCGATCCTGATGATCGAGCATGACATGGACGTAGTGTTCTCGGTGGCGGACCGCATCACGGTGCTCTGTTACGGCGAAGTTCTCGCCACCGGCACTCCTTCGGAAATCCAGGCGAATGCTCGTGTGCGCGAGGTCTATCTCGGGACCGCAGCCTGACCATGCTCGACCTTCACGATGTCAACGCCTTTTACGGCGACAGTCACATCCTGCACGGGGTGTCGCTGTCGGTCGGCGAAGGCGAAGTCGTCTCTCTCCTCGGCCGCAATGGCGCCGGCAAGACGACGACGATCCTGACGGTCATGGGTTACTTGCGGCCGCGCCCCGGCCGGATCGTTTTTCGCGGCCGCGATATCTCGGCGCTGCCGCCCTATGCCGTGGCGCGGCTCGGAATTGGTTTCGTCCCGCAGGAGCGCGGCATCTTCCCGAGCCTGACGGTGCGCGAGAATCTCACTGTATTCGCGCGCTCGGCCGCCAGCGGGCCGTGGACGCTCGATCGCGTCTTCGCGATGTTTCCGAGCCTCCAGGCGCGAGCCCGCAATCTCGGTTTTCAGTTGTCGGGCGGCGAACAACAAATGCTTTCGATCGCGCGGGCGCTGATGTTGAACCCGCGCCTGCTGCTGCTTGACGAGCCGTCGGAAGGCTTGGCGCCGATGATCGTGCAGACGATCATCGAGGCCATTATGTCTCTGAAGAGCTCGGGGTTGGCAATCCTGCTCGTCGAGCAGAATCTTCGCGCCGCGCTCGCGGTTGGCGACCGCCATCACGTCATCAACAAGGGGCAAATCTGCTTCACCGGGAGTTCGGCTGAGCTAGAGGGCAACGAGTTTGTGCTGCGCAATTACCTGAGCGTATGAGCCGCGAGCGTGGCGGCTTTATCCCGCGGGCTGTGCAGCTTTATCGGCTCGGACGCGTCTTAGTTGCGATTCGACGCCAGCGTGCTCTGCGGTCTTGACGACGTTGCGCCGGCAGTTTCGATTCGGGCGTTGTCCATTCTCGCCAAAATATCCGCGATCGGATAGTCGGCCCACGCGCGATTCACGAAATCACGGTGAGAGACATCTCCCGTCGGCAGGAACGTAACCGTGCCTTGCAGGTGGCTATTCCTGAGTGCTGAACCGTAAGGCACTGATCGTTCGCTCAGGAGCTCTTCGAGGTCGGCATTGTGCCCCGCGGTGTGCGGCGTGTAGGAGCTGACAAAGAACGCGGACCTGTTGTCTGCGATCCAGTCGGCGAACTTGTCGATACCGGCATAGAGCGCGTCGAGGAGCACGATGCCACGCACGCGCGACCCGACGCCGCCGCGATCCAGGACCGACAAAGTCGGTCCGAAACCGCCGCTGTAAGCGACGATTACGATCGGCATCTTGGCGAACGCGGCGGCGCGCCGCGGATCGCCGTAAAGCCGCGCCAGCTTGACGGCCGCTTCATCAAGAAAGCGCTTGAAGCCGTTTGGCTCCCAGAATTTGCCGGCGCTTGAATTGGCGGCGTCGAACGCAAATTGCGGCGCTACGAGCACGGCGTTCATACCAGCCGCGGTGATTTGCTCGGGAACCTGCTGGCGATCGCGCACGTCGCGCGCGAGATTGGCGCCGTGGCCGTGGAAGAACACCACCATGACGGCGGGAAGCGTGGGATCGAAACCCGGCGGAATGTGCAGCAGCACGCGATCGTCGCTGAACGTCTCCGACTCCCAAAGCACGTGGCCGCGGAAATTGACGTGGCCGAGGTGACCCTCTTCGCCGGCATTCAGAAACGGTCGGCCTGATTCCCCCATCATGCCGTGATACGGGAACGGCGCAGTTTCGAAGTCCACGAGCGTTGTCTGCTCGCCAATCGGCGGCCGGATGTGCAATGGCAGGGCTTCAGAGGGCGCCCGGAAAGCAGGAACAGATGGTGACGCGCTTTCGAGCGAGGCGAGGTGCACCCCCGGTTTCAGATGCGACTCTTTTGTTGCGTGCTTTACCGGCATGCTGCCACGGTCGGCGATCTTCGGATGATTGAAGAGCTTCCATTCCCTGGCCACAACGTTCGCCGGACTTTCACCGCTGCCGAGATAATTGCCGGCTATCGGGACTGGCGGATGGTCGATACGCACGTAACTCGACATGCCGTACGAGTTGGATTTGCCCAGTTCAGTATCGGCCTTGGACGCTACCGTGTAAGCCGCGCCGGCAGGATCGACCAAAACCGGCGACGCAAAGTGGTTGTAGATGAGCCAACACCACCCGGCGCAGCCGACGAAGAACAGCGCGGCGGAGATGTGAAGCAGATTGTGCTGCACCCGGCGGCGCAGCAGGGCGATACGCCGCTCGAATTCGCTGCTGGACCCTGCGGGGGTACGTGGGGTCTCGAAGAACCTCGGCGGAACCTTAGGCGCTGGCGCGACTCGCGGCGCTGGGTGTTCGAGCCGCCGTGCCTTAGAGTCCGAAGCGAAGTGCCGCGCGCGCACGACAACGACCGGCCCAACGGGCGGCTTGCGCAGCGCCTGCAGATTTGGTCCCCGGACCGTAGTAGGCAATGTCCCCGTTCCCCAACGAGTGCCCAGTCTCTGCGCCGACTATGTCCCCATTTTGGCGCGTTACTGGGTAACTTTGGACTCGGAATTAGAACAAAACGAGAAGATACCGGGAATCCCACAGCCCAGCACTCCTCTTTGCTCTATCCTTGGCTCGCTTTCCACCGGCTTTTTGGACGGCTGCTGCTGCAATCCGACCTTGTTGTGAGGCCGCTCGATCTTTTTGTGAGCGTATTGGTCCGACGGTAAAGGAGGAGCTAACGCGCTGTTGTTGGACCCGTAGGCGACCTTTTGGGCCAGCACGAGGTTAGATTCATTGATCCGCCATCGGTAGCCGACGCCGAAATCAATCGGAATGGCGTTGCGAAACAGTTCCCCCATACGAGCCTGGTAGGTAGCGCCGGAAATGTTGAGGGGACCGGAGTAGTGGCCGAACGCCTGGAACCGCCACATTTTCGGATCGAAATAGGCGATCGGAATGCCGGTGTCGTCCTGCAAGATCGTCGCGCTCCGGTCGAGCAAGAAATTGCGTAGTTTGTTGAACCGGCCGGTTTGCAGCAGATAGGACGCGCTCTTGATGAAGCTGTCGGCGGGACCGAGGCTGGCGCAGAACTGTAAAAAGCCGGTCTGGCCAATACTGTCGTCGGCAAGATTGGTGCTGAAGTAATACAGCGTCTTTTTCGCTCCGAACCCGTCCGAAAAAACGATCTTCACGCCCCTGCTGGCCGACCTGGCGCCTGGCGACACAAAATTTCCAGCTTGGTCGAGACCAACGAAGCTGACCTCGTGAATTGTCTTGCCGGTGCGCGCCAGGAAGACATAAAGGATCGGCAGCGTCCCGGTCACCGGGCCGTTGTAAAGTTCTGTCTTCATCTTCTTGGTTATGAAGAAGCTGAAGTTGAGGATGGTTCCCAACGAACCCTCCAGCCCCTGGAGCGTCTGATCGACCGTTCCGTGGCTCAGGCTGGTCAGCGGGGGAACGTCACCGATCTGCTCAAGACCGGCCAGAACGTACGTTGAGGCGTTCGGGAAAAACGTGGTGGCGTAGAGAAAATCCGGACCGCCGAACATATAAAGCATGGTGTCATGCTTCTCGGTCAGCCGCTGCCGGGAAAATGCGCGAATTCTCGAAAGCTTGGTGCTTTCCTCGCGTCCAAACAGCGCATCAAAACGACGGGCGTGCTGCTGCCAGAGCGGGTCCGAGGTGAGTCCGGATAGTGGGGACGCCGGAGCCGGCGGCATGCCGGCCAGGAATCGCGCAGTATCATTGGCCGTTGCGGAATCGACGCTGTACGCCGGCGGTGCGCTCAGGCTCAACGCGACCGCCATCAGGGCAGCCGCCATCATTTTAGGCATCATCGCAGGCATCACTCTAGGCCACCGGTTGTGAAACATCGGACGAAGTGAGATTCGAAGACAGGCGGGAAGCATAATAAATGACGAGTCCGGCGGACATCATAGCGAAGCCGGCGAGAGATTGCAGCGGCCGATTGACCACAAGATAATACATAATGAACAACGTCACGCCGAGGAAAATGAGCGGTGTCACCGGGTAACCCCAAGCCCGATAAGGCCGCGCCAAATTCGGATGGGTAATCCGCATTTTGATCAGGCCCAGCACCGTGAAGAACGAGCAAAAGGTTAGACTGAACTGGATGAAGTCCAATACCGCTTCGAAACTCTGGGTCAGCAGCAGAAGGTTCGAGACCGCAAGCTGAAAGATGATGGCGACAGCCGGAGCGTCGCGCTTTGATTTGCGCGAGAACAGCCGCAGCAAAGGCATGTCCTCGCCCATCGTCATGGTCACGCGAGGGCCAATCCAGGTCATGGCGCTGATCGATGACACGAGGCCAAGAGCGATGACGGCGCCGACAACGCGGCCGCCGATGTCGCCGAATACATGTTTGCCCGCGACGATAGCGACATCGATCTGGCCGGCTAATTCCTTCATCGGCGCGGTGATCAAAAAGACGGCGTTGAGCAGCACATAGAGAACGATGACGATCGCCGTTCCGGTAAACAGCGCGCGCGGCAGGTTGCGAGCGGGCTCGCGCACTTCGCCGACGACGTAGGTCGCGGCATTCCAGCCGGAGTAGGAATACATCACGAAGACGAGGCTGATGGCGAAGGGCGCACCGGCGATATAGCCGAGATCGGCTGCGCTCGGTGCGAATGAAATCGACTGCACGTCGCCGAGCGCAAAACCGGCGACGATAAAAACAACGATCAACGCGAGTTTGAGCGCAGTCCAGATGTTGTGGTACGCGCCGCCGAAGCGAACGCCGCCGAGGTGCACGAGCGCAGCAAGCCAGGTTACGCAAAACCCGAGCAGCAGGGGCGGCGCACCCGGAATGATCGATTTGAAGTAAATTCCGAACGCCATCGCCGCAAGCGCGATCGGCGCCGCAAATCCGACGGTCGCGGACAGCCAGCCGGCCACAAAGCCGAATGCAGGATGATAGATGCGACGGAGAAAATTGTACTCACCGCTCGAACGGGGAAACATTGTCGCCAGTTCAGCGTAACAAAATGCCCCGCATATCGCGACGATGCCGCCGACGACCCACAGCAACATCAGGGAGAAGCCCGACGGGATGTCGATGACCTGAAATCCGAGGCTGGTGAAAACCCCGACGCCTACCATGTCGGCAACGACAATGGCCGTTGCAGTTACCCACGACACAGTGCCTGCGGTCGCACCGCCCGATGTGGAATCGGTCATAAATGAACTTTCTTCGCCCCGTCTGGCGCTATTACAGGGGGGAGGTGGTTAAAATTCAAGGAGCGTTTTGGTTCTTCGTTAAGCACAAGAAATTGAGCAGTGACAATGCTTCTGTGGCAAGCCTGTGTCTCCGGAACAGCGATTTTCGCAACATTGGTGTAACTGCCGCGGCCCCGCGGCGTAAAACATAATCAGTTAGGCCGTTTCGGATCGCACCAGACGACCCAATGCGCTGTTTCGTAACCCGGCATTGTGCCCGCCTTCGGTGACGGGCTTGGCCGCGACCCGAATTTGTTTCTGAACAAATGTCAATTTTTCTACCGCCAAAGCGCCGAGCACGAAAGGATAAAGATCGTGCAAGCCCATGCTGCGATTGATTGAATTCACGGCAAACGAAAGCGCGAGCCACGCCTCGACAAGGCGGTCCATGCCGGTGTTGAGCGGGTGGAAATCGAACACCGCGCCGGGACTTTGCGGCAGCTTCGGGCTAACCGCGAGACCCGCGACGTAGGCGGTTTCGAGTGTGTCGATCATGTGAAAATAGTGCGCCCAGGTCTCGGCGAAATCCTCCCACGGATGTGCGCTCGCATACGGCGAAATGAAATGCTCCGACCAATCGGGAACCGGTCCGTTCGCATAGTAGTTCTGCAGCGCCTGATCGTAGTCCTGGCGTTCGTCACCGAAGATACGGCGAAACTCGTCGAGGTGCGGGGTATTTGCAATGAGCCGGTCCCAGTAATAATGCCCGATCTCGTGACGAAAATGACCGAGCAGCGTGCGGTACAATTCGCCCATCTGGTGCCGGCGCCGTTCGCGCTCCGCATCATCGGCTTCGGCAAGATTGATGGTGATCACCCCGTCGGCGTGACCGGTCATGACCGGCGAGGCTGAGCGCGCAACATCAGCGAGAAATTGAAACGCCAGGCCGGTTGGGCTCTCCGCCTGGGTCTCTACAGGCAACCGCAGCTGAACCAGCGTGTAAAACAGTCGATGCTTGGCGCCCTCAAGCGCGCGCCATTTCTCGACGTTTTCAGCTAATGAAAGGTCGGGAATCATCAGATTGTGGCGACAGGCGACGCAATAGGCGTCGGGGCTTGATGCCGGGACGAGCCAGTTGCAGACGCCGTACGTGCCGTTAGCGCAATAGCGATAGGCTTTGTTGTCGGCGAGCGCCCGCCAGTCCTGCTGCGGCGCGTTGGGCGCGCTGCCATCGGGTTTAAGCGCGGTGATTGTTGCCCGCTCTGGCAGATAGCCGAGCGACAGCCCGCAGTGTTCGCACCGCGTGTTCTCGAAATAGAGCGGCTGGCCGCAGTTTTGGCACTCAAACAGCTTCATTAAATTCTCGCTGGCGCCGCGCGCCGATACGCAATGACAGGACAGCGAATCACCTAACGAGGATATAGCGGAAGGGTTCAATATTGAGCCAGTCGCCGCATCTTCCGCCTGAGTCGCAGCGACGGTTTGAACCGGGTACAACGGCCGGACACCGGCACGGAATTGGAGAATTTCGTGGTCTCTCCGAGCGACATGGTCGGCTACAGCGATGCGCTGGTCGTCCTCGGCACCGCCGGTGTTGTGGTGCCGATGGTGCGGCGATGGGGGTTAAGCCCAGTCCTCGGTTACCTGGGGGCCGGCGCCGTTCTTGGACCGCTGGGACTAGGCTCGATCAGCAAAGGAGTGCCGGTCCTTTCCTGGTTCACGATCAGCGACGCCCAGAACGTTGCCGGCATCGCCGAACTGGGAATTGTCTTTCTGCTGTTCCTGATCGGTCTCGAACTTTCACTGCCGCGGTTGTCGGCGATGCGCCGTCTGGTCATCGGGCTTGGCGGCTCGCAAGTCATACTGACCAGCGCCTTGATCGCCGGCGCCGCGCTTGCAGCCGGAAAAAGCCCCTCAGAAGCGATTGTGCTCGGAGCAGGCCTGTCGCTGTCGTCGACTGCGATTGTGCTTGAGCTTCTTTCCAACCAGGAGCGTCTCACCACCGGCGTTGGCCGCGCGAGCTTTTCCGTTTTGCTCGCGCAAGACCTTGCGGTTATTCCGGTCCTGTTGTTCGTCTCCATCGTCACCACCCAGTCCGGCCGCTCGGTCTACGCCAGTCTTGCCAGCGCGTTGTTGCAGGCGGCAATGGCGCTAATGGTCATTGTTCTGTTCGGCCGTGTGCTGTTACGGCCGTTGTTTCGGCTGGTCGCGACCGCACGCTCCACCGAACTTTTCATCGCAGCGGTGCTGTTCGTTATCGTCGCCGCCGGCGTGATTGCCGAACAGGCTCGCTTATCGATGGCGCTGGGCGCGTTTGTTGCCGGGCTGTTGTTGGCGGAGACGGAGTACCGCAAGGCGATTGAAGCCACTATGGCGCCATTTAAGGGTTTGTTGCTTGGCATCTTCTTCTTCACCGTCGGCATGAACATTGATTTTCGCGAACTTGTGCGCGAACCGCTTTTGCTCCTTGGCAGCGTCGTCGGCTTGATTGCGCTGAAGGCGCTGGTGCTCACCGCGCTCGGCAAGCTTTTCCGGCTGTCATGGCCGGTCGCCACCGAGACCGGTCTGCTGCTGGGTCCGGGCGGCGAATTCGCTTTCGTCGGCATTGGCATGGCGGCGGCTGCGGGGCTCGTGGAGCCGCGGCTGGCGAGTTTTACGCTCGCAGTGACTTCAGTCACGATGGCGCTGACGCCGCTTCTTTCGATCGGCGCGCGGCAGCTTGCGGCGCGGCTTACTTCGGGCAAAGCCATCGATCCCGAACTTACGGCTCGACCGGCGAGCGGACAGCGGCATGCCATCGTGGTCGGCTATGGGCGCGTCGGTAAAGTCGTTTGCGCGCTCTTAAAGCAGCACGGCATTCCCTATATTGCCGTCGATTCCGACGCTTTGACGGTCACCCACGATCGCCGCGACAACCACGATGTTTTTTATGGCGACGCGGCCGATCCGCGCTTTCTCGAGACCTGCGGTCTCGCCAATGCAGCGGGAGTCATCATCACCATCCACACCGCGCGCATTATCGACGACATTGTCGAGCATGTCCGCGCGCTGCGGCCTGACGTTCTGATCGTTTCGCGCGCAAGAGACGAGGGGCACGCCCGCCATCTTTACAGCCTCGGCGCAACGGATGCCGTGCCGGAGACGACCGAAGCGAGCCTGCAGCTCTCTGAAGCCGCGCTGGTCGGCCTCGGCGTGGCGACGGGTCTGGCGATCGCTTCGATTCACGAAAAGCGCGACGAGATCCGCCATGCATTGCAGGACGCCGCGCACCAGGCAGGACGGGGTAGCATTCACTCGGTCAAAGCGAAGACGCAAAAGATACAGGGCGCAGCGTAGACCCTCCGTTCTTCAGGCGTCCGCGTAAGCCGTTGTCGACATCAGCGAGACTTCGGCGTGCCGGGAATCGAGCCGCGTGTGCTGAACGATGATCGGCACATCTGATTCAAAGACCGACGAGAAATCGGTATCGCGTGGAATCGGAGCGGGGTCTTCCAGATCGTTGAAGCGCAAGTGCAAGGTACGTCGCGCCGGAACCATGACACGATACGCGACCGGCTCGCGGTCGGCGAAGAACACTGTGACGGTGAGCTGGGCGTCCTTATCGCCGGCGTTGAGAATACACGCCGTCTCGTGGGAGATTAAAGCCCGATTTGAAAACGAGCTTTGTGAAGGAATATATCCTTCGGCGATAGACCATCGTTTGCGTCCAATGGGTTGCATATCTGACCTCGTCCCCGCTGGCCCGAAAAGAGCGCTTCTTTTGGCAATAGGCACCGTGAAACCGCGTAACTGTACCCTTGGTTCCGCGAAATGGAACTTTTCCTGCGATCGGGCGCTTACTCCGTCGGTAGGGTGCGCGCTTCCGGCGCTCGCCTAAAACCAGTCAGAATCAACGGATCAGGAATGCGCGCTCTTACCGTCGCGCCGGGCGTTGCCAACTCGGCGCGAGTCGAAGACGTTCCCGACCCACCCGCCTCCGATGGTGCGGTGCTGGTGCGCACGCTGGCGCTCGGGGTCTGCGGCACCGACCGCGACATCGTCTCGGGTCATTACGGCTGGGCGCCGCCGGGCGCACAGAGGCTGGTGCTCGGTCATGAGTCCCTCGGCAAAGTGGAGAATGCGCCTGCCGGTTGCGGCGTGAAAGCAGGTGACGCTGTCGTCGGTATTGTGCGCCGGCCCGATCCCATCCCCTGTTCGGCCTGTGCCGTCGGCGAGTGGGATATGTGCCGCAACGGCCTCTATACGGAGCGCGGCATCAAGGAGCGAAATGGCTTTGGCTCAGAGTTCTTCCGGATCGAGCCGGATTTCCTGGTCAAGGTTGATTCCGCGCTCGGGATAGCCGGCGTGTTGCTCGAACCGATGAGCGTGGTCGCCAAGGCGTGGGATCATACTGAGCGCATCGGTCATCGCTCGCGGTCCTGGCAACCGAAAACCCTGCTGGTGACCGGCGCCGGTCCGGTCGGTCTTCTTGCCGCGTTGATGGGCGCGCAACGCGGGCTCGAGGTCCATGTGCTCGATCACCACGACAATCTAAAAAAGCGTCGCCTGTTGGACGCGCTTGGAGCTACCTATCACGCCGAGAGTTCTCAAGAACCTGAACGGCTTCGAGCCTGACATTCTGATGGAATGTAGCGGCGCGCCGAGCGTGGTGCGCGACGTGCTCGGACGAACGGCCTGCGGCGGCATCGTCTGTCTGGTCGGCGTCACCGCTCCGGGCCACGACTTCGATATCGATATCGGCGCTCTCAATCGCACAATGGTGCTCGACAACGACACCGTGTTCGGCACAGTCAATGCCAACCGCATGCACTACGAAATGGCGGGTGAAGCGCTGGCGCGGGCGGACAAGGCCTGGCTCATGAGCCTGATCACGCGGCGCGAGCCGGTCGAGCAGTGGACGCAATCGCTTGATCGGCGGCCCGACGACATCAAAGTCATCGTAGAGTTCTCCTAAAGCCCAATGGCCGCCCGTATCGAAGACTATGCGATCATCGGCGATTGCCGCACCGCGGCGCTCGTCTCTCGCGATGGCTCGATCGATTGGTTCTGCTGCCCGCGGTTTGATTCAGAGGCGTGCTTTGCGGCGCTGCTCGGCACCAACGAACACGGGCGATGGTCAATTGCACCGCGCCGCGAAGCCCGCATCACGCGCCGGTACCGGCCGAACACTTTGGTGCTCGAAACCCATTTCGAGACCGATGACGGTGCCGCCACCCTGATCGATTTCATGCCGGCGGCAGGACGGCATTCGACCATCGTGCGTCTTTTGGTTGGCACGCGCGGCAAGCTTGAGATGAGCACTGAATTGATTCTGCGCTTCGGTTATGGCGCGATCGTTCCGTGGGTGACGCGGCTCGAAGACGGCGCGCTACGCGCCATCGCGGGGCCCGACATGGTGATCCTGCGTTCGCCGGTACATTTGCAGGGCAAAGATATGACCACAGTTGGCGAGTTTACCATCAACAAGGACGATACGGTCCCCTTCGTTTTGATCTATTTGCCGTCGCACCGGCCGCTGCCTCCGCCGCTTGATCCAACGACGGCGCTCCATGACACCGAAACATTCTGGCACGACTGGTCGGCGAAATGCCGGCCAGCCGGACAATGGTCGGACGCCGTCCTTCGCTCGATGATAACGATCAAGGCGCTGACTTATGCACCGACTGGCGGGATGGTTGCGGCTCCCACGACCTCGTTGCCCGAGCAGATTGGCGGTGAGCGCAACTGGGATTATCGCTTCTGCTGGTTGCGCGATGCCACGCTGGTTTTGCTCGGCGCGATGAATGCCGGTTTCTACGAAGAGGCCCTTGCCTGGCGCGATTGGCTGTTGCGCGCCGTCGCCGGCAGCCCTGAACAATTGCAAATCATGTATGGCATTGCCGGCGAGCGCCGGCTGACCGAATGGATTGCGCCGTGGTTGCCCGGGTACGAAAAGTCCGCGCCGGTGCGCATCGGCAATGCCGCATACAGTCAACTCCAGCTCGACGTGTTCGGCGAGGTCATGGACGTGCACCACCAGGCCCGCCGCAGCGGTCTGACGACCAATGACTCGGGCTGGGAGCTGCAACTTAAGTTTCTCGAACACTTGAAGACGATCTGGAACGAGCCCGACCAGGGGATCTGGGAGGTCCGCGGCGCCCCCCAGCATTTCACCCATTCCAAGGTCATGGCCTGGGTGGCCTTTGACCGCTCGATCAAGAGCGCGGAAACTTTCGGACTGACGGGCCCGATCGAAGAATGGCGCAAATTGCGCGCGGAAATATTCGACGAGGTGTGTGCCAAGGGCTTCGATAAGGCGCTTGGCACGTTCGTGCAATCTTTCGGTTCGAAACAGCTCGACGCCAGCCTGTTGCTGCTGCCAAGCGTCGGCTTCTTGCCGGTTTCGGATCCGCGCGTCGAAACCACCATCACGGCGATCGAGCGGCGCTTGCTCCGCGACGGCTTCGTTATGCGCTACGATACGGCGCAGACGGATGACGGTCTGTCACCCGGCGAGGGCGCGTTCCTCGCGTGCAGTTTTTGGCTTGTCGACGCCTATACGCTACAGGGCCGCATGGCCGATGCCGAGCGATTGTTCACCCGGCTGATCGGGCTTCGCAACGACGTTGGGTTGCTGAGCGAAGAATACGATCCGCGCGTCCAACGGCTCGTCGGCAACTTCCCACAGGCCTTTTCACATATGGCGCTGGTTAACAGCGCTTATAATGTGACGCGCGTGGAAAAGCCGGTCGAGCAGCGGGCACAGCCCGAGTACACGCCGGCGGAAGTAGCACCGGCGAAATGAAAAGCTATAGAATAATGCTCGGATTGCGGATCGACTGATCGCATTCGATCAGGTTCACCTGCTTGGCCTGGATTTTCCACCCATCGTCGCCGCGCAGCACGCGATGGCCTGCCCAACCCGTCAGCTGCCGGGTCTCATCGCCCCAGAATTCGCTGATCAGGAAATTCGAGCGCAGCATCCGCGCATCGTCGCGGGCGGTCGAGAACACCTCGACGTTGCTGACGAAGCGCACCGTGCGCGAGGCCGGCGCCTGCGACCAGGCGAAGCCAGTGCGCATGCGATAAATGCGGTCCTCAAGGCGGCGGCGATCGTCGAACATGATCGCAATCTCGCGTCGCGGGTCGCCGGCGTTCGGCGTCGACGGCACCCAATAGACGCACTCGGGCGCGTACATCGCGAGCCAATCGTCATAGCGCAACTGATCGAGCACGCGCGCCTCGCGCTCCAGCAGCCGGCGAAATTCATCGCGAATGGCGACATCGGTCAGGGCACGGTCGTCATCCTGCCAATCGGAAAAATTCGCGACCAGTTCGCCGTAGAGTGCGTCGGTGACATAATATGAGCTGCGCCCCGGATCGGGCGGTGGTGCAGGTGCGTTCACGCTACGGCTCCCGCTGGATGGCGAAGTTGGCGCGGGTCTTCATGAGCCGCTTCCATTCCTTGAAGTGCTCACGCATGAACGCCTCGTCGGTCGCCGGCGCCGTGATCGAGCCGTCCGCATGCGTCTTGACCCGATCGGGAATGCCAAGGCCGCGGTTCATGTAGACCCACTCATCCTCGACCGCCATCAGGCCGCGTTGGATCTGCTCGAAATTGGCGATGTCGTCGACTTCGCCGAAATTCGGAAAGCCCTCCTGCGTTCGCATGCGCAGCGCGTTGATGTCGGTCGTGGCATCCGCGCCAAGCTTGCCGTCCTCGTCCACGATCATGGTGCCGTACCAGATCGCATTCGTTTCCTCGACACCGACCGGCTCGAACACCTGGATGTGGTTGCCGAGAAGAGAGAAGTTCGGAAACACGTTGATGTTGACCGGTTCGGAGCCCGCGAGGTCGAGCAACGAAAAGGCCCGGTCGCCGTAACGTTTGATGAATTCGGATTCGTAATGCTCCATGCCCGGATGCGCGCTCTCTTGCGCCCAGAGACCGCCCGGACGCTGTTCCAGATTCGGCCGCTTGTCCTTGAAGTGATTGCCGCGGCCGGTGTAGCGCATATACATCGGCTGGGTATCTGGCGAGTTGCGGTAATACGCCATGCCTTTGGCATTCTCGCCGGCGAAGCGATTTTCAGTCTCCAGCAACGAGCGATGCGAATAGGCGACGTGATAGCCGTCGCACGAATTGTCGTAGGCGAGTTTCCAGTTGCCCTTGTACCGGAAGCGGTTGGCTTCACAGACCACGACTTTGCCGCCGGGATTGCGGTCAAGCCACTCGTCGATCACGGTGCTGATGGTGCCGAGATGTTCGACCAGAGGGAGCGCGTCGAGATTGAGCGTGCCGAAAATGAAGCCGCGGTAGGATTCCACGCGCGGCACCTGGGCGAGGTTGTATTTCGGGTCGCGCAGGTCGGCGGCATAACCTTCCGGCCATGGCACGCCGCGCAGTTTGCCAGTATTGAGAAAATTCCAGCCGTGATACGGGCACTGGAATGATTTGCTGTTGCCTTTCTCCCAACGGCACAAGGTCGTGCCGCGATGGGTGCAGCGGTTGTACAGCGCCCGGATTTTTCCTTCGCTGTCGCGCACGATGATCAGCGGACGCAAGCCCATGCGCCGCGTGATGAAGTCATTCGCTTTGGGAATTTCGCTTTCGTGAGCGAGGTACGTCCAGGTGCCGCCGAAGATGTGCGTCATCTCGGCTTCAAAAATGGCGGGATCGGTGTAAATCAGCCGATGCGCGCGATCTTCCTGGACCAGATAATCCCAATCGTACAGCGCTGTGCTGCCAAGCCGGGTCGGCGGCGATCCGATCTTCTCCAGCGCGGTCATGAAGAGCTCCTTTTCTGCCGTTCACTCCGGGCCCGCCTAAGCGGGCCTCAGAAGAAATCGAAATACTCATTCTGCTCCCATGCGCTCGGCTCGTCGCTTGGTGCGGATGTTCCGTCCTCCTCGAGCGAGCGCAAATACCGGCCGGCTTCGCTTCGCTTGAGCTTGACGAAATAGTCGATGAAGGTATCGCCGAGCGCGTGCCGGAACAACGGCTCTCTATCGAGGGCATGAAGTGCTTCCGGCAGGCTCTTTGGCAGCAAGGGACGTTCGGCTGCATAAGGTTCATCGGTCGGCGGTGGCAGCGCGGCGTTGTTTTCAATCCCGGCAAGCCCGGCGACAATTTGCGACAGAATATAAAGATAAGGATTGGCCGCGGGTTCGCCGATGCGGTTTTCCAGCCGCGTCGCCGGATCGCCGGGGCCGCCGAGGACCCGGATCATGGCGCCGCGATGATCGTAAGCCCAGGTCGCACGATCCGGCGCCAGCGAATTGGGGCGGAAACGGCGATAACCGTTTACCGTCGGCGCGGCAAAGACAGTGCCGGGCACCGCGTATTGCAACAGACCCGCGAGATACGACTGCCCCAGCGGAGACAGAACTTCGCCGGGCTCTTGCGGCACAAACGCGTTCGCCCCGGTCGACGCATCGATGAGCGATTGATGCAGGTGCCATCCGCTCGAATAAAAACCCTTGAGGGCGGGCCGGGCCATGAACGTGGCGAAGTAGCCAAGCCTCCGGCAGATTTGACGCGTGGCGGTGCGGAATAAAAGAACGTTGTCGGCGGCCTCCAGCGCCGTGCGCGGAGCGAACGTGCACTCGACCTGACCGGGGCCCCACTCGTTTTCGATCGAGCGCAATCCGAGCCCGAGCTGCTCGAAAGCATCGCCCAGCGCATCGAACGCCGGCTGCATCAGATCCATGTTGGATTCGGAGTGATAATGATAACCGGGCTCGACCGGCGAAGTCGCGATCGGACGGCCGCGAAACCCGGGACTGCCGATATTGTCATCGCTTAAGTGCGCGTCGGCGACGCGCAGCAGGTACCACTCGATCTCAGGGCCGACGATGCTCGTGAAGCCATATTCATTCAGCCGGGCGAGCGTGCGGCGCAATAGCTGGCGTGGCGAGAAGTGAAACGGCCGGCCGTCATTGAAATATTCATCACCGAGAATCCATGCCACGCCCGGCGCCCACGGTAGCGTGCGAAAAGTCGCCGGGTCGGCGACCAGAGTGAGATTCGGCGACCCCGTCATCTCATCGAGCCCCATGCCGCCGCCGCGCGTAAACGAGGAGAAAACGCGAGCACCCGCGGAATCGAGCGTCGTGGTGGCGACGCCGATGTTGTAGCCGCCGGTCAGGGCCGAGACGAATGCCGGCGCTGTCAGAGCCTTTGCCCGCGAATAGCCATGGGTGTCGCTCCAGGCCAGCCTGACAAAACGGAGTTTTCCCGCCTCGACCTGCCGCGCGACCTCGGCGGCGAGCCGCATTTGCTCGCCGCTCCATAGTCCGTGCTTTTCAATGAAGGTCGGTGAACCACTCATGCCCGGTATTCTGGCTGTGACTTGCGGGAGAAAGAGGGAGAGAGGGGCATGGCGTAGTCTATTACAGCAATGTTGGGTAGGAAAATTGCATCGATTTCAGCGCCACTCCTGCGCGCAATACGCATGGCGACGATGCAACACAGAGCTTCGCGGCCTTCAGCCGCGCCTGAGAAATTTCAACATCAAATTGGTGATGCGTCCGAATGGCGGGTAGAGAAAGCGCGCGCCACTGAGGCGGCTCTGGAGGAAAACGCCCTTGCGATGCGAGAATGTCTGGAAGCCAAACTCGCCGTGGTAGGCGCCGATCCCTGAAGGGCCGATGCCGCCGAATGGCAGATTTTCAGCGACGAAGTGAAAAAGTGTCGTATTGACCGAGGCGCCGCCGGAAATTGTTTTGCGCAAAACCGTGTCGCGGCTCGCGGCATCGGCGCCAAAATAATAAAGCGCGAGCGGGCGCGGGTGACTGTTGACGTAATCGATGGCCTGGTCGAGCCCGCGGTAGGTCTTGATCGGCAGGACGGGGCCAAAGATTTCCTCGCGCATGAGAGCCAGGTCCTCGCCCGGTTCGATCACCAGCGTTGGCGGCATCTTGCGCGTTTCGGCCGGTAGCGTTTCCTGCCGCGGATTGATCTCGACCACGCGGGTCCCGCTCGCTTTTGCTTCGGCGACATACTGCGCGACGCGGTGATAGTGCCGATCGTTGATGATCGAGGTGTAGTCGGGATTGCCGGCGAGTTTTGGATAGAATTTCTCCGTTGTGTCGATGGCAAGCTTGACGAACGCGTCGAGATTGCGCTCCGGCACCAATACATAATCGGGGGCAATGCAGGTCTGTCCGGCGTTGAGGAGCTTGCCATACACGATGCTCTCAACCGCGCTCGGTAGTGCCGCGTCCTCGCCAAGGATGCACGGGGATTTGCCGCCGAGCTCGAGCGTCACCGGGGTCAGATTCTCGGCAGCGGCCTGCATCACCAGCCGCCCCACTTTTGTTGAACCGGTATAGAGCAGATGATCGAACGGCAGCCGCGCAAAGGCTTGGCCGATGTCTGGTCCGCCGACGATTGTTGCGACCTTGTCGGACGGAAACAGGCCGGCCAGAAACTCGGCCAGAAAATCCGACGTGCGCGGCGTAAGTTCCGACGGCTTTAACATCACGCGATTGCCGGCGGCGAGCGCTGCGACCAGCGGCACGATCGCGAGATTGAACGGATAGTTCCACGGGCTGATAATGCCGACGACGCCAACCGGCTGATAAAGTATGCGCGCAGTGGCCGGCATCAGTTCAAGTCCGACCGAGACCCGCTTCGGCTGCATCCAGCGCGCCAGGTGGCGGAGCGTGTGACGGATCGCCGACTGCGCCGGAACGATCTCGCCCAGCTCGGTTTCGTGACGCGAGCGATTGCCGAAATCCGCGGAGATCGCTTCAGCGAGACGGGCGACGTTGCTGCTGATCGCGTCGGCAAACCGGGTCAAATCGGTGCGCCGTTCCTGCAATGATGGCGCTCCTGCGCGCAGGAACGCTGCGCGCTGCGCGTCAAAGATATCGCGCATCGTCGAGGAGGTTTGGGGCCGCACTTGGCTCATGACGTCGTTCATAGTGGCGCTCTCGCCGGATAGTCCGGGTGTTGTCGGGCGGCTGCTTCGATTGTCGCCATGGCGGCAAGTACGACGTGGTCGCGCCATGGCCGCGCGAGCACCTGCACCGCGATCGGCAGACCGGCGCTGCCGCGCTCGGTTTCGCGGGCAACGCGATCGACCAGATCGCGGCTTGCCGGGCGATCGCTCTCTTCGCCTTGGCGGACCCGCGTCACCGGTACGATCCCGGCGGGAAACCCGCTGACATTGGCGAGCGGCGCATAGGAGCCTGGCATCGGCATCATCTCGGTGGCGCCGTGCCGCACTGCCGGTACGGGATAAGCGGGGCAAATGACGCAATCGATCGGCCCGCCTTCGGCGTGTTCGAGCGAACTCAGCAATTCGCGACGAAAATCTCCGATCGCCTCAACGGTCTGCCAGTATTCGTCGGCGCTCCCTGACGCGAAGCGCCGCATGTCGGCGGCAGAGCGCCGCTGCCCGATGGCTTGGAGCGTAGAACTTAAAACGCTGCGCAGCGCGCGCGGCAACCCGGCCGTCAGGAGCAGCGGACGAATGCGGCGGTCGATTTTGTTGCCGCGCAGAAGCCGGCGAAACGCTTTGGCGTTGTCGGCGGAAAGGCAAGCAAAGAACAGATCGTTCACGCGGCTGAGCGACGGGCGCTGCCACGCGACCAGTTTAGCGCCTGCGGACGTCAGAATTTGTGTGGCCTCGGCGACGGCGCGACGCACCGCCGGTGCGACCGGAAACTCGCCATCGTCGGTGAAGACCGCAAAACGCAAGCGGCTAAGGTCGACTGTGGCCGGATCGCCCAATTCCGGTCCTGGGTGGACGAACGGATCGCGCGCGCGGTCCAGCACGCGAAGCCCCATCGCCACGTCGGCAACGTACTTCGCCATCGGCCCGGCCTGGGCCGTGATCCCTTGCTGGCCGATCGGCAGGCCATGACTGCAGTGATCGGGAACGCGTCCGGCGGTCGGCTTGATCGACGCGATGCCGCAGAACGCTGCGGGGATCCGTAACGAGCCGCCGATGTCGTTGCCGAGGCCAAATGGCGAAGCGCCGGCGGCGATGACCGCTCCTTCACCGCCGCTGCTGCCGCCGCATGACCGCTCGAGGTCCCAAGGATTGTTGGTCCGTCCATAGAGCGGGTTGTCGGTCTCGGTGAAGATCATGAGCTCCGGCAGGTTCGTCTTGGCAATCGGAATAGCGCCGGCCGCGAGCAGCGCTGCGACATGGGGATCGTTGATGGCCTCGATCTCGTCACGGCGCGACGACAGGCCATATGTTGACGCGGTGCCGACGAGGTCGAAACACTCCTTGATCGTGACCGGGAGGCCGGCGAGCGATCCCACCTTTTCGTCGCGTGAAAGCGCGTGGTCGACTTCACCGGCTTTCTTTCGCGCGCGGTCGTACAACGCGACGGTCACGGCGTTGAGCTTGGGATTGACGGCTTCGAGCCGGGCAACGAAGTGTTCCACGGCTTCGGCGGAAGAAAGATCGCGGGCGGCGATACGCCGCGCGATCTCACTGGCGGACATGTCCGCTAACGCCAAAGACTGCGGCATGGCGGTTGGACGCAACGTGTCGGTGAGCGTCATGATCCAAGCCCCGGAAGCCTGCGCGACAGCGGGCAAGCCGGAGTAACGTCGATCCATCACACTGCGTTGTCAATTTAATGCTGTGCGGCGCATCTGCTCTGTGCCGGCATCCTTTCGCAGCGCACAAAACGGCCGGGGCGAGTCGTGGCGTTATCTGCCAATCTTTTGAGCGAGGCTGTTTGTTTCTTGCGCTGTTTACGAACGAGGATCATATTGACCGTCAAGAAACTTTGTTGAGAGGAAGCGTTGTTCAAACTCCCGCGGAGGAATCAATGCGCAAAGGTTTCATTGCAATTGCGGCCACGCTCGCAGTCGCTTCATTGGGTTCACTGATCACCGATCGCGCCCAAGCTGGCGGAGCGACCAGTGCTCCTTCCAAGTACAACTACACAACTGTTACTGTGAAGCAGGCCCAAGTTCGGCGCGACTTGCTGATACATGCGGCGGATGTGAGAATTACGGAATTCTCTTCGTCTTCGGCGAGGAGTTCCGCTCCGAAGCGTTGAACTGCGAATAAGCAGTTGCTGGATTTTCGTATTACGGCCGGTCGGACATGGCTCCGGCGCGAGGGTCTGCCACTTTCGCCACATGCGCAACCCAGTTCCGGACCTCCAGTAAGACATCAGGCAGGAGCTTGCTGACTTGGTCTTTGGTCATTCCCGGCCGAATCCGTGGGTCGTAGAGAGTGTTGACCAGATATTGGTCGTAGACGTCGAAAAAGCCCATTTGGACATCGTCGTTGAACATGGTCCAGGGCACCGAATTGTCATCGTTGATTAGTCCCAACCCCTGCAGCAGTTCTTCGTAGGCGCAATCGTAAAACGTGAATTCCCCGGCATCGACCGGCAGGATGACTTCAGCGCGTCGGATGCGGAAGCTTCGATCCTTGCCGATGCCGGACAGGCATTGCGGGCGGAGCGCGTGTTGAATCTGCCTCGCTTCGGCTTCTCCATAGCGCGAGCGAATGGTCTTCGCGAATTCACGCTCGGGTACGAGTATCACCAGGAAATTCGTTTTTTCCCGATCGTCCGTTATCGCCAGATCGAGATGATCGATGCGGGCGTGGATTTCCGCCACGATCGTTGCAATTTCAGCGCCGCGATCGGGCGAGCCGCGGTTGTCGACAAAAACGCGGACCGGCTCGTCAAACTTACGGATGCGATCGACCCGCCGATCGAATTGCAGCTCGCCGTGAAACGCAGTCTTAAAGAAGCCGTCCTTGATTTCGTCGTTGCTGAAAGTTGTCCGTTCGGCCGCACGCCGAATAGTGACGTCGCTATTTTCGGCGCGGGCTAAACCACTCATCAGCGCGCCGGCCGCAAACGTTGCGGACGCGAACATGACGATCGATTTTTCAAATCCGCAATTCATGACGCCGCCGGACCTTCGCCCTTGGATTATTTCCAAAGCTGGTGCTCAGCAGCGAATATGCCCTTCTACAGGGTATAAATTCGATATTGGAAGGAGGTCGCAATAATATAAAAAAGATAAAAATCCGTGGTTCGGCGCGACACTGAAATTGCGTCGCCTTGGTACTGCGACGCGGTCTCTGACTTGCTGATTACACGCCGAGATAGCGGTGCAAGACCTCCGGCTGTTTGCGCACGGTCTCGGCAGCGAGCAATTCGACGATGTGGCCGTTGTTGATGATGTAGACGCGGTCGGCCAACATCATCGCCGCCGAGATATTTTGTTCCACAATCAGGATGGTCTGTCCCGCCTCCGCGAGCGCGCGGCAGGTGGCGAGCAGATCGCGCACGATGATCGGAGCGAGCCCCTCGAACGGCTCGTCGAGCAGCAGGATTTTCGGCTCGCGGATCAACGCTCGTGCGATCGCCAGCATTTGCTGCTCGCCGCCGGACAGGTCGGTGCCGCGGCTGGTGCGCCGTTCCTTGAGCCGTGGGAATAGGTCATAGACCCGCTCAAGCGGCCACCGATCGGGTGCCGTCAGCCCAGCAAGAACGAGATTTTCCTCTACGTTCAAGCTGCCGAAAATGCGGCGCTCCTCATGGACGAGCTGCATGCCAGCTTGTGCAATGGCGTGGCTCTTTTTTCCGGCGATCTCGACGCCGTCGAGCCGGATGGAGCCGGCGCGCGGTGCTACGACGCCCATCAGGCTTTTCAACGTCGTGCTCTTGCCGGCGCCGTTGCGGCCGAGCAGCGCCACCACCTCATTGCGCTCCACGTTCAGCGCTACATCGAAGAGGATGTGGGAATCGCCATAATAGGTGTTCAGTCCGTTGACTTCGAGCAGGCTCATGCTGCGCGGACTCCGCCAAGATAGGCTTCTTGAACGGCCGCGCTTCCTTTGATCTCACCGGGTGTGCCTTCGACCAGCACGCGGCCTTCCTGCAGCACGGTGACGCGCTCGACCAGCTCGAACAGCGAGTCCATGTCGTGATCGATGATGATCATGGTGCGACCGGCCGCGATCGATTTGAGCAGTTTGACCATTTCCAGCCGCTCCCGCGAACTCATGCCGGCGAGCGGTTCGTCGAGCAGAAGCAGCGACGGCGAGCTCGCAAGGGCGAGGCCGACCTCAAGCCGACGCTTCTCGCCGTACGCAAGTTGCGCCACCGGGGTATCGGCGCGGGCAGTGAGATCAACCAGCCCCAGCGTATGCGCGACCTGCTCGGCCAATCCCGGAATCGCCGGCAGTGAGCGCAACATGTCGAGGCGGAATTTGCCCCGCAATTCCGCCAGCGCGGAGATCGTCAGATTCTCGCGCACCGTCAGCCGCGTGAACAGTTGATTGACCTGATAGCTCTTGGTGAGACCGAGCTGGCAGACATCGGTCACGTCCAACCCGGTGATGTCGCGACCCTCAAATATGATTTTGCCAGAGGTCGGCGGCACTTCGGAGGTCAGCATTTTGAAGAACGTCGTTTTCCCGGCGCCGTTAGGGCCGATAATGCCGCGCAACTCGCCGTGGTTCACGGCGAAATCGATGTCGCTGTTGGCGAGAAGGCCGCCGTAGCGTTTGGTCAGACCGCTCGCCTCAAGAATGGGGCCAGAGGATTTATCGCTGTTGCGGCGGCGGGCCGGCATTGGCGCCGCAACCGTTGTGGCGGCCGCGGCTGCTGCGGCTTTTGGCTCGTCTGCCATCGCGGCGGGGGGCGGGGCTTGCAGCTCTTCCATGCCCGCGCTCCGCCTCGTAGCCAGCGTGAACAGATCCCTGATCCCGCCGATCAAGCCACGGCGGAGGAAGCAGACCAGCAGCACAAAGACGACGCCCAACACCAGCTTCCAGGCGGCGCCAAGATGCAGCGTCGTCTGGAGGAAGTCGCTCAGATACAGCCACACCGTGGCGCCGACCAACGGCCCGAACAGCGTGCCAGTGCCGCCGATCGCGGTCTGCATGACGAGCTGGCCCGAGGTATCGAACGTGAAGGCCTCCGGCGGCATGAAGCCTTGCATCACGCCAAGCAACCCGCCGGCAAACCCGGCGTAGGCCGCGGCGATGACGAAGGCGGTGAGCTTGTAGTTGTGGATGTTGTGGCCGACGGCGGCGGCGCGCAGCGGGTTGTCGCGGATGGCGCTCAAGATGGCGCCGACCGGCGAGCGTACGATGCGCAGCGCGATCACGATGCCAACGAAATACCAGAACGCGAAGAACGCGTAGAGCGACCAATCGGTGTTGAAGTGAATGGTGGTGAAGCCGAGCGGAAGCGTCGGTGTCGGCACACCGGGCAGGCCGTTCTCGCCGCCGGTATAGTCCGAGAGTGGATTGAATTCGACGAAATAGAACACTTCAGCGATCGCGACCGTGATCATCGCGAAATAGATGCCGGTGCGCCGCAGCGCGATCAGCCCGACCAGGTAGCCGACAATCGCCGCCACGATCGTGCCGATGATCACCGAGGTGAGGACGTACGGAAAGCCGGCGATCGTAAGCAGATAGGCGGCGACCATGCCGCCGGTGCCGTAGAACGCAGATTGGCCGAACGACAAAAGGCCGGTGTAGCCGAACAATATGTCGAAGCCGATGCCGAACAGGCCCCACACGATGATGCGGCTCATGGTCGTTGGCGCAAAGCCGAGATGTGGCAGGATGAACGGCGCGGCGATCAGGCCGATCGCGGTGAGCGTCTCGATCAAAAAGGGACTTCGGCTGCGCATCAAGCGATCGCGCTCATTCGCGCCCGGCCGTGCCGAGAAGGCCGTATGGACGAAGCACCAGCACCAGCGTCATCGCTACGAACAGCATGACGTAGGAATAGCCGGGATTGAACATGGACGTGACGCTGATGATTTCGCCGGCGATAAAGCCGCCCAGCACAGCCCCCGGGAACGATCCGACGCCGCCGATGACGACAACCACGAAGGTCTGCACCAAAATTGTCTCACCTACGTCCGGCGCGATCGAGACCACAGGGGCATTGACGATGCCGGCGAAGCCTGCGGCCATGGCGCCAATGCCGAACACCACCATGAAGACCTTGTAGACATCGATGCCGAGCGAATCGACCATCACCAAATCCTCAATACCGGCGCGCACGATCATGCCGATACGGGTGCGATAGAGCACGATGTAGAGCGCGATCAGAGCGACTGCGACGATCCCGAGCAGGGCCAATCGGTAAGTTGGGTAGAACATGAAGCCTAACGGGGTGATCCCCTCCAACAGAGATGGAGCGGGGACAGTCTGCGAGAGGCTGCCGAAGAAAAAACGAACGGTCTCGACGAACACGATACCGAGACCGAAGGTGACGAGGAGTTGATCCTCATGCGGCCTTTTGTAGAAGTAGCGGATGACCACCCGCTCCATCACTACGCCGACCAGCATGACGAACAAGGAGCCCGCAATTACGGCGACGATGAAAGAATCCGTATAGGTATAGGCAACCCAACCGGCGTAGCCGCCGAGCATGAACATCGCGCCGTGCGCGAGATTGAGCACTCCGAGCGTGCCGTAGATGATCGTCAGGCCGGACGAGATCAGCGCCAGAAGCGCGCCGAGCACCAGCCCGTTGAACACCTGCGAGACAAAATTCGCCCAGTTGATCACGCTGTGGTCCGCAGTCTGTTGTGCTGCATTCCCGGCAGACCCGCCGTCGTTCTCGTGGCTTTTATGCCGGGCATCCACGCCCCGTTGCAACAAGCAAGTGGCCGGACCGCAAGAAGCGAAGGCGGCGCTTCGCGCCTTGGGCCCGGCCAGTACCGGAGGGACGCGGCGGGATGACGGGCCTTCTCCGCATTATTCATACGGAGAAGGCGTCCGTCGTCGTCAGGAGTAGTCGCCGAGATGGCAGCCGAATGCGTCCGGCTTCTGCATCAACGGTGCGCCCGGAACGACTTCCATAACCTCCCAGAAGTCCTCGCTGTTTTTCATCTCGCCCGGCTTCTTGCCGCGGACGATGACGACGGGACGCACCAACTGATGATCCTCGGGGCGGAAATGCACGTCACCCACCATGGACGGGAAAGTCTCGCCCTTCTCGTAGGTCTTGATGACGGTTGGCGGGTAGAAGGTGCCGGCTTCCGAAACCATGCGCCCCCAGATGGCGATTTGCATATAGGCGTTCTCGGCGCCCCATTCGGGTCGGTAGCCGTGTTTCTTGTTGAAGGCCTCGACGAACATCTTGGCCAGCGGGTACTTGTCCTCAAGCGTCCACCAGAAGTCGGTGGCTGCGTACACGCCCTGCATGATCTCGGGGCCGACCTCCTTGGCGAGGAAGGGGATCTGATAGGGGATCACCAGAGTCATTTTTGGGATGACCCCGAATTGCTTGGCCTGCTGGGTCGACAACACCGCGTCGCGGCCCCAGTTCACGTTGATCAGGAACTCGGCACCGGAATTGGCGATGTTGGTGAGGTATTGGCTGAAATCCTGGGTGCCGAGCGGCGAGACCTGGTTGGTCACCATGGTCCAGCCGCCGTTCGCGGTCAGATAGTCGTTCACCGACTTGGTGACGGTGTGACCGTAGGTGTAGTCCGGCGTCATGAACGCCGCCTTTTTGTTCTTGCCGAACTGCTTTAGCAGCACGGGGCCGATCGCATTTGCCGCGGTCTCGCCGTAGAAGTTCTGGCGGAAACCGTAACGCACGCAATCCTTGCCGGTGGTGTCGTTGCTGCCGGATATGCCGCAGACGTAGAGGATCTTCTCGCGCTCGGCGAAATGGTTGAGCGCGACGGCCACCGCCGACGAGGTCGATCCAAACAGCAGGATGACTTTGTTGTCGTTGATGAAGGTCTGTTGCTCTTGCACAGCATTGTTCGGCTTGGCGCCTGAGTCGGCAGAAACGACTTTCACCTGCTTGCCGAGCACGCCTTTGGTGATTTTGGGTGCAATTGCCTTGATCAAGGGGTGCCCTTCGTTGATGTGCTCGACCGCCAGCTCTACGCCCTTGAGTTCATCCGCTCCCGACTGAGCATAAGAACCAGTGAGCGGCACGGTGGCCCCGATGGTAACGGTGGAGCCCTGTGAGCCGGCAGGCCAGGTGCCGATCGGGGGCTCGTCGGCCGCGAAGGCGGCAGGCATAAACCCGAACGGCGGGGAAATGCCGGCGGAAAGGGCTCCGACGCCGGCGCCGGTTGCGACCGCTTGACGCAGGAGGCGGCGGCGGGAAATCGGAATGGAAAAACGCTTTTTGTCCGTAGTCATAACGGGCTCCCGTGTTTGTGAATTCTCGGGTCGGGAGTGTGACCGTCTTTAGTAGGGGTGGCTTTAATCGCTCTTATTGATCCAGATTACAAACATGAACGTCACCGTCAGGCCCGTTCCCGCGCATCGCCAAGGTCACGCGGCCAAAGACATTTGGCGCGACGATCCGTTTGTCACGCGGGTCCGAAACTTTGCCGACTTGACGCTTCCCGACCTGCAGAGCCTCCGCGCCGTGATCGAGACCGAACTGACGGTCGGCAAGCGGCGCGATCTGGTGATGGACGGGTACGAATTCTGCAAACTGTGCTTCGTCAAGGACGGCTTTGCTGCGCGCTATAAGCTGTTGCGCAACGGCAAGCGGCAGATTGTCAACTTCGTGCTGCCTGGAGACATTGTCGGCTTGCCCGGCAGTTTTCTCGACCGCGCCGCCAACTCGGTGATCGCGGTCACCGAGATGACGTTGCAGGTGTGTTCGCTCGAAGCCTTCGTCGCGCTCTGCTACCGGCGGCCGAAGTTCGGTCTGGTGTTGAGCTGGCTGGCGGCCCAGGAGGCGGCCAATTGCGTTGAGCGCGTCATCGATATCGGCCGCCGCACGCCGAGCGAACGGCTGGCTCATCTGCTGCTCGAACTGCATTCCCGGCTGACCGCGGTCGGCAAAGGCGAGGAATTTGCGTTCACGCTGCCGTTCACGCAGGAGATGATGAGTGACGCACTCGGCTTGAGCGTTCCGCACCTCAACCGCATGCTGACGAAACTTCGGGCAGAAGGCATGATCGCCGTGAACGAACGGCGCGTTGAGTTCATCGATTTGCGGGCGCTTCAATTGCTCGCACAGTTCCAGCCGGTCCGGCCGGCGCGCATGCCGTGTTCCGATTTGATCGTGATGGATCAGATTCGCGGCGCTTAACCGTGCAGCTTGCGCAACTCGGTCTTCAACACCTTGCCGTAATTGTTCTTGGGTAAGGCGTCGAGGAAGACATAGCCGCGCGGCCGTTTGAACCGCGCGATGGCGGATAAGCACAGTTGATCCAGTTCTTCGGATGATACCGGCTGGTCGGCTCGCGCCACGACGCAGGCAACCACTTCCTCGCCCCAGTCGGCATGCGGTCGGCCGATGACCGAGACTTCGAGCACGCCCGGATGGCGCAGCAGCACTTCCTCGACCTCGCGGGGATAGATGTTGCTGCCGCCGCTGATGATCATATCTTTCGAGCGATCCTTCAGCGTGAGGAAACCTTCCTCGTCGAATGCGCCCATGTCGCCGGTGTGCAGCCAGCCGCCGCGCAAGCTTTCCGCGGTCGCTTGCGGATTTTTCCAATAGCCTTTCATCACAACTTCGCCGCGGACCAGCACTTCGCCGATGTCGCCGGCGGGTAGTGGGCGATCTTCGTCGTCGGCAACGCACACTTCAACGTTAGCGCGTGGAAGTCCGACGGAGCCCATGATCTCGCGCCAGCGCGGCCGCGAGCGGTCGGCATGCATCGCTTTGGTCAGGGCGGTGATCGTCATCGGCACTTCGCCCTGACCGTAGATTTGCGCCAATTTTGGCCCCAGCAAATCCATCGCGCCTGACAGCGTTTCGAAATGCATCGGCGCGCCGCCGTAGATAATAGTACGCAAACCGCGATGATCGGCCGCGGCGAAGCCTGCGTCGTTGATCAGACGGCTCACCATCGTCGGGGCGGCGAAAAAGCTGACATTGCCGTGAAGCGGGAGCAGCGTCGCGATTTCCTTCGGGTCGAAGCCCGCGCTTTCCGGCACAATGGTTTTGGCGCCCATGGCGACGTAGGGCAGGCCGTAACAACCCGAACCGTGCGACATCGGCGCTGCGTGCAGGACGCAATCGCCGACGCCGACCGGCTCGATCTCGGCAAAGTAGGCGAGCGTTTGCTCCATCAGATTGCGATGCGTCAGCATCGCGCCCTTCGGGCGGCCGGTGGTGCCGCTGGTATAAAACAGAAACGCCAGATCGTCGGGTGCACGCGGCGTCATGTCGATGCCGTCACCTTGATAGAGGCTGCGCCAGGCGCCGCTGTCGGTCGAGATGGTGAGGCAGTGGGGCGCGACGTCGTCGGCGCGGTCGGGGCTCGCCAGAACCAGCGACGCTTCGGTATCGCCGATGATGTAACCAAATTCCGCACTGTGAAGCTTGGCGTTCATCGGCACCACAACCAGTCCGGCGTGCCAGATTGCAAACATTGCTTCGAGGAATTCCGGACGGTTGGTCATGGCGATTGCCACGCGTTCGTTCGGTCCACACAAGGCGCGCAGATTGCCGGCCAGCGCGCGTGAACGCGCCGCCCATTGCCGGTAGGTCGCGTAAGTCGAACCGCCGAGCGTAATCGCCGGGCGGTCAGGCGCCGCACGGCCCCATTTTTCGACCCAGCCCGCGAGGTTCATCAGCTGCCTCGGAGCGATTTTGGATCAGGGCGCGGTCTTGAATCAGGGCGCAGACTTGGCGTCGATGAGTACCGCTGCGAGCAGGCAGGGCTTGCCGCTCCGGTTGACCCACGCATGATTGGTGCCGCGCTGAACGATGCAATCGCCGGCATGCAGTTCGACCTCGCCTTCTTCCATGAGCATATGCATCGAGCCCGAGATTACCACCAGATAGTCGATCGAGTCGGTCTTGTGCATGGTCGGATGCTTGGCTGAGTCCGCGGCGCTGGGCTTATTCGTGCTGCCGAGATGGCCGAAAGCTGCGTCGGGGTCGATTTTGATGCTGGCGCTCTCCGGTGGAATTTCGACGACGCGGAAGATGGTGCCCGACGGCGTCGGATCGTGACGCATCGGCCGCAGCGACCGATCTTTCGAACCGTCGTTGCTGACGGGCATTTCGTCTGTGACCCAGAGCTCGGTCACGCCAAGACCCGGCCAGCCTTTGATCTCGGTGGCGTTGGGCGCGTGATCGTCGATCATCACAATCGCCTTGCCGGCGGCGTTATGGCCGGTGACGAACCGGCGGATTTTTTGCAGCATGATGTCCTCCCGGGCTTGTTGGTTGTTTCAGGCGCGCACGATACGATTGCGCAGCACGCCGATTTTCTCGACTTCAAGCTCGACGACTTCGCCGGGCTCGACATAACGTCCGGTCTCGAGCCCGGAGCCGTTGCCGACGGTGCCCGAACAAAACAATTCGCCCGGACGGATCGTCTCGCCGCGGGAGACGAAGGCGATGCAATCCTCGTATTTCCAGTGCATCTCTCGCGTATTGCCGCGGCCGCGCTCCTCGCCGTTGACGCGGACGATCATTTCCAGTGCGTAGGGATCGGGGATTTCGTCTGCGGTGACGATGCACGGCCCAACCGGATTTGAATTGTCGAAGTCCTTGCCCTTGCCCGGTCCGAGATTACTCAGCATCTCCAGGCTTTGCTCATCACGGGCCGACAGATCGTTGAAGATGGTGTAACCAAAAATGTGGGCGCGGGCCTTCTCTTTGGGGATGTCGTGGCCGGGCGTGCCGATCACGCAGGCAAATTCCAGCTCGTAATCGATCGTCTTTGAATAGTCGGGCCAGGTCACTTCCTGGCCGGTGCCGCAGACGGCGAAGCGGCTCGGTTTGTAGAAGCTTGGCCGCTCGTACCAGATTTTCGGCGGCTTGAAGGCTCCCTGTTTTTCAAGGTCGCGCAGGGCTTTTTCCGGATCTGGTCCCGAGGCAGCCCGCATTCGGTGCATGCTGGTAAAGGCCTGGATCAGATGCTTCTCGAAGCACAGAAAATCGCGCATCTGCGGCGGTGTCGGCAGCGGCGCCAGCAATTTGATTGACGCGGCGTCGATCGTGCCGCGGCCGGTGCGCTGCGCATCGGCGATGATGTCGCGGGTGCGATCAAGGGCGGCGGGAGCGGCTTCAATCAGTGCCTGCATGCTTGCGAAGGCGGGACCGGCGTCAGGTCGTGCTGCCAAAAAATCGACAATGCGCCGGTCGCCCTCGATCAGCGCGCCGATGCGCTCATTCCCCGAGGCGATAAAGGTGACGAGCCTCATTGCATGATCCTCCCGGTTCCAGTCGCACGATCTTGATCGCTCGTATTATTACATTTCATTGAATGTTGAAATTCAGGTAGTGTCAAGGACACCGGCCGCGAGCTGCGACCGGTCCATGCAGCCGTTGAGGTTTGACGCGACATGAAGACCAAGACTGCGTCTGCGCGAAAAGTTGCGCGGGCCGTTTCGCCGAGAAGCAAGCCGGCGCTGCGCGGAACTCGTGGCCTTCGCCCGGCGGCTTCCCGGCGCGGCGACACGACGCGGCTCGCGATCCTCAACGCAGCGGAACGCTGCTTCGGCGAAGCCGGCTTTGACGGCGTGTCGCTGCGCACGATCACCGAAGTCGCCGGTGTCGATCTCGCGCTCGCCAATTATCACTTCGGCAGCAAGGATAATTTACTGCGCGAAGTGATCGCGCGGCGGGCGCGCATCGTCCATGACGACCGGGTTCGCGCGCTGGAAGCGGCGCGACATGACGCGGGCGTCCGCTCACCGTCGATTGAAGCGATCGTGACCGCGTTTCTCGAACCGCTGCTTCGCCGATTGAACGGCGGCGACCGTGGCTGGCGTTATTACGCGAGCCTCGTCTCGCAGCTCGACGTGCTGCCACAGTTTATCGGTCTCACCAAAGTGCTCGATCCCACGGCGCTGCATTTCATCAATGCCTTGCGCGTGGCGCTGCCGGAGGCGCCGTCGCGGTCGATCTATTGGGGTTATATGTTTTTGCTCGGCGCAATGGTTCAGGTCATGTCTGCGACTGGCCGCATTGAACGGCTCTCGAACGGGCTGTGCCGATCGCACGATATTGAGGGTGCATTGCGCGAGATGGTTCCATTCGTCAGCGCGGGGCTGCGGGCGCTCGAGGCTAGCCCCGGTCGTAAGCGCGCCCGACGCAAGACAGCCGGCGGCGGTTGACGCTGCTGGCAACAGACCTTTACCCTCCTGGCCGATGATTACTTATTCCAGTGCAGCGATTGCCGTTCGCGCCGACATTGTTGAGGCGCACAACGTCGCGTGGGGTCGGATTGCGCGGGCCGGCACATGGTTTGACGGCGTGACCCGCGTTGCGATCGCGGCGGAAACCCGTCAGGCGCCGTCGTGCGCCTTGTGCGGGCGACGAAAGGAAGCGCTGTCGCCGTACGCCATCGCCGGGCAACACGACAACCTCGGAATCTTGCCGGAACGTGTTGTTGAGCAAATTCATCGCATCGTCAGCGATCCAGGCCGCCTGACGCGGACATGGTTCGACGGGATCATCGCCTCGGGCACATCCGACGCCGAATACGTTGAGGTTGTCGGTGTGGTCGCGACCATCGTCTCGATCGACACATTCTGCCGGGCGATTGGCGTGCCACTTCATCCCTTGCCGCATCCGGTCGCGGGCGCGCCGCATCGCAGGCGGCCGCGTACTGCACACCAGCGCGGCGAAGCCTGGGTGCCTATGATTCACCCGAAGGATTTGGAGGGTCAGCTCGACACCGACGAAGAACGCGCGCTCGCCAAATATTGGGGCGGTGTTCTTGCCAACATCAGACGCGCGCTCTCGCTGGTCCCAGAAGAAGCGTATGCCTGGTTCCAGCTGGTCGAAACCCAGTACTTACCCGGCAAGTGGATGCGCGACTTCGCCAACGAATATCGCGCCATTACGCATGCACAGATCGAATTGATTGCGGGCCGTGTCTCAGTCCTCAATCAATGTTTCTATTGAACCACCTCGCATGCGGTCTTGCTCCGTGAGAGCAGCAGAAAAAAGGGCGAGAACTACGATCTGACGCTCCTGACCGGAACGAGCGGCGATGGCAACATCCCGCATGGCGCTTTGCTCGTCCAATTTGCCGAGGCAGTGCTTGGCAACGACGATCAACAGCTCGCGACTATCCAATCCGAAATTCGCGCCAAATTGGGCGATGCGGCCCTGGTCGATGCCGCCGCAATCGCCGCCACCTTCAACGCGATCGACCGCGTTGCAGACGCGACCGGCATCCCGATTGAGGACAACAAGGCAGAGATGACGGCCGATTTTCGCGCCGCACTCGGCATCAACGCCTTCGCCGAAAATCGCGGCGAAATCGCCGATCCGCGCGATCGCAGCGCTGGAGCTTAGGGTACTCATAAATCGACGTCGGTCAGCTGCGGCTGGCCAACGTCCGCTTTGCGCCCGGAAGCGGTCATTCCATTGCATCGCACTAGGTGACGAAAAGGGCCATGAAGCGACAGGGAGGGAAGATCGTCGCATTTATCAGGCGACCGGCGATTATCTCAACAGCCGCTGTGTTTATTACAAAGAGGGACCAAAACCTGCCACCTATGGAGCGCCGTGAGAATGTGAGAACAAAAACGCCGTGTTTATGCACAGCAGAAAAATCAAGAGAGCCCAAATATAAAGCGGCAACTTAACTCGAACCCGTGCTGGTAGGCCAGCGCGTTCGCGAGCGCGGGCGGCGCGGGCGGTAGCAAGTCTTAAATAGCCAGCGCCTATTCCGGCGAAAGCGATGATGATGATGAGCGTAACAACCGAATGTGCCATACCGGCCGGCTTCTAACACAAATGGATTTCAAACAACTTAAAGGAGAACATCAAGTTCCCTATAACGGTAGCATGACGCCTGACAAACCATCACTAACACAGCCGGTGCGTTCACGCCCTAGTCCCGTTACCTTCCGGCGGGCGTGGCACCGGCCGATCTGCTCAGATAAACTTTGGTCAAGGCGACATCCTCTGCGACAGCTGGGAGGAAATGATGAAGCGCTTGGCTTTGATCGCGTTGACCGTCGTGACGGCATTTGGCGGGTTGATCGCGGGAACACTGACAGGATCTCATTCCATGAGCAAAGAGCCGCGCTTCCCGCAGCTGACCATGGATCAGCTCACCGACAAGCAGAAACCGCTCGGCGGGCAGATCATGAAGATTTCCAGCGTCGGCCTTGGCGGTCCTTACAATCCGATGTTGCGCAGCCCAGTCTTCGGCCAGCGGATGTTTGATCTCCTGCACTATCTGCGCTGGGAAACGTCCGTGCCATTAAAGCTGAATGAATTTGCGATCTTGATCATCGGGCGGCAGTGGCGATCGCAGGTGGAGTGGTACGCGCATGCGCCGCTAGCCATCAAAGCCGGGCTGTCGCCGGACATCGTCGCCGAACTCAAGGCCAACAAGCGGCCGTCGAATATGCCGCCGCAGGAAGCGGTGGTGTACGATTTCGTGACCGAACTGACCACCAAGCACCAGCTCGCGGACGAGACCTTTAATCGCGCCAAGGAACTGCTCGGCGAACAGCAGGTGGTCGACCTGGCGGCGGTCGCCGGCACTTACATCGCGGTTGCGATGCAGCTGGCGATTGCCGAGCAAACCGTGCCTCCCGGAAAGGAAGAGCCGTTCAAGCCCGGCGAGCCGTAAAGCTCACGCGATCGAAATTGCGATCTTGCCGAAGTGCTGATTGGCCTTCATGGCCGCAAGCGCGTCGGCGATATCGTCCAGCAGAAAGGTCTTGTAGATCGGCAGCAACTGAGCTTCCCGGCTTCGACCGACGGCCACAGATCGGCGCGGAGCAGGCGATTGATCTCGCCTATTTCGTCAAGCGATCGCGTGCGAAAAGTCACGCCGATATAGTCGATGCGCTTGAGCGCATGGACGTCGAAGTTGAATTCGCCCTTATTGCCGCCGAGACGTCCGACATTGACGATGCGCCCAAGCACCGCCGCAGCCTCGAGATTCTGATTGACGACGTTGCCCGAAATCATGTCGACGATGACATCGACGCCCTTGTCGCCGGTCGCCTTCTTCACCTCCTGCGGCCATTTCGGATCGCTCGAATCGAGCGCGAGGTCGCAGCCGAATTCCCTCAGCCGCGCGCGGCGTTGCGGATTGGTCGACGTACCGATGACAAGCGACGCGCCCATCAGCTTGCCGATCTGCATGCCCATAAGGCCGACGCCGGAGCTTGCGCCTTGCATCAGGAGTGTGTCGCCGCGCTTGAGCCGTCCGGCGGTGACGACGGCGTTGTGCATGGTCTGCAGCGCGACCGGCAGGCAGGCCGCCTGCTCGTAGGTCATGTTGTTGGCCGGGATGCGATGCACGCGGCGCGCATCGGTGACGACGTACTCGGCAAATCCGCCCGCGGCCGAAGCCAGCACCCGGTCGCCTGGTTTCACGTTGGTCACCGCACTGCCGACGGCTTCCACTTCACCGGCACATTCCAGCCCGAGCCGGGCCCCGCCGCCGCGTGAGGCCGCCAGCAGATCGGCGCGGTTGAGGCTCGATGCGCGCGCGCGGATCACGACTTCGTTCGGGCCGGGCTCGGGCTTCGGCAAATCACGGATTTCGGCTCCGTTGTCACCTGCAATTGCTGCTTTCACGTCGTTCCTCCATTTGTTCCCGTTGACTCGCGGCTTCCGCAAATCAGCGCATCGTCAGGCTGACGCCCACACCTCGCGCGCCGTGTCGACTACAAGCTTGAGCTTCTCGGTCTCGCGTTCGACGGTCATCGCTTGGCCGCCGATGCCGCTGGAGAATCCGCATTGCGGCGATAAGGCAAGCTGGTCCAGCGGCGCGTAGCGGCTTGCCTCGTCGATCCGCCGCTTGATCTCGTCTTTGGTTTCGAGCGCCGCGCTTTTGGTGGTCACGAGGCCGAGCACCGCAGTCTTGCCTTTCGGCAGGAAACGCAGCGGCGCAAAGCTGCCGGCGCGCGGTGAGTCGTATTCGAGGAAATAGCCGTCGACTGCAATTTCGTTGAACAGAAGCTCGGCGATCGGATCGTAGCCGCCTTCGGCTACCCAGGCGCCGGCGAAATTACCGCGGCACAGATGCATACAGACCACCATGTCGGAGGGCCGGCCGGCGATGGTTTCGTTGAGCAGCCGGGCATAGGTTTTCGGCAGCGTATCTGGATCCTCGCCGATATTGCGCACCTGTGCGCGCAGCTCGGGGTCGCACAAATAGGCGAGATTGACTTCGTCGATCTGCAAGTACCGGCAGCCCGCTGCGGCAAGATCATGGATTTCTTCGCGATAGACACGGGCGAGATCGGCGTAAAATTCTTCCAGATGCGGATAAGCCTTGGCGTCGACCGCTTCGCGGCCGCCGCGGAAATGCATCGTGGTCGGTGATGGAATGGTGATCTTCGGTTGGGCGTGAGCGACCGATTTGAGAAACTTGAAATCCTCGACAAAAATGCCGGCCGGCCGCGCAAGCTTCCCGGTCACTTGCAGCGACGGCGGCGAGTGGTCGCGCGAGCCTGCTGCAGAGTGAAAGCGCACCGTGAGTTTGGCCGCGACCTGCTGCACATTCTGGAACTTCAGCAGAAAGTCGCGCTGCCAGAACGTGCGATTATATTCGCCATCGGTCACGAGCTTAAAGCCGATGTCCTCCTGCAGGCGCACCACGTCCTTAATCGCGTCGTGTTGGATTCGCTCGAGCTCTGGCGCTGCGATCTCGCCCTTTTCCGCGGCTTCCCGGGCTTTGATAAGCTGATCGGGCCGGATGAGACTGCCGACGTGGTCGGCGCGGAATGGCGGCTTGGAGCGCGCAAGCATGGGTCATTTGCCTTTTTGTGTGGTTTAAACGGTCATGCCATCGGTGTAAAAGGATGGCAAATAGCGAAATCGCACATGAGGTTTGCCATGGTCGCAGACAGTGTTCCGCAAGCTCTCGGTTACGTCGGCGTGCGCGCCAAGGATCTGGGCGATTGGGCAAGCTACGGCTCGGGTCTTCTCGGCTTGCAGCGCGTCGACAAGTCACGCTCGACGCTGGCCTTCCGGATGGACGACCGCAAGCAGCGCATCATCGTTGATGCCGACGGCGGCGAGGGCATCGGCTTTTTCGGCTGGGAAATGGCCGACGCCGCAGCACTCGACGGTCTCGCCGCGCGCCTTGAAACCGCGGGGATCAAAGTCGCGCATGGCGCGCGCGCGCTTGCCGATGAGCGGCATGTGAAAGACCTGGTCGTGCTCAACGACCCGCAAGGCAATCGGCTGGAATTTTTTCACGGCGCTGAGACGACGGCCGAGCCTTTCAAGCCGGGACGCTCGATTTCGGGCTTTCGTACCGGCCCGTTGGGGATCGGGCATGCGGTGCTGAACGTCGACACTGCAGACACGATCGAACGGATGACCGCGTTCTATCGCGACATGCTCGGCTTCCGGCTGACCGACTATTACTCGCATCCGTTCATTGCCCGCTTCATGCATCTCAATCCGCGTCATCACAGCATCGCCTTCGTGCAGTCCGGCAAGAACGCCGTGCATCATCTGATGATGGAGCTTTTCAGCTTCGATGATGTCGGCCAGGGCTACGATCACGCGTTGAACGAGGAGCGCGTCGCGGTGACGCTTGGCCGTCACACCAGCGATTTTCTCACGTCATTTTACAGCTTCACGCCATCGGCCTTTATGGTCGAGTACGGCTGGGGCGGACGCCTGATCGACGTCGACACCTGGCAGCCCCATGAGCGTAAGGAGGGGCCAAGCATGTGGGGCCATGACCGCAAGTGGCTCTCGGCCGAGGATCAGGCCAAGGCGCGGGAGCTGCGGTTTACCAACGCCGCGAACGGCTTTCGCCGGCCGGTGCAGGTGATGGAAGGCAATTACGAGATGATGCCGGGCGTGTGTCCGTGGTGGGACAGCATCAAAGCGCGAACCGCCGCGCAATAAGCTTCTCATGGGGAAAGATCGTCTGGCCGCGTTCAGTGATGGCGTCATCGCCATCCTGATCACCATTATGGTGCTGGAGCTGAAGATCCCGAACGGCGCCGATTGGGCGGCTTTGCAGGGACTGGCGCCGAGCTTGCTCAGCTACCTCCTGAGCTTCGTCTATCTGGCGATCTACTGGAACAATCATCACCACCTGCTGCACACTGTCGTTCACGTCGACGGCCTCATCCTGTGGGCCAATTCTAACTTGCTGTTCTGGCTGTCGCTGATCCCGGCGGCGACGGCCTGGATGGGCCAAAATCTTTCGGCGCCATTGCCGACCGCCATCTACGGCGTGGTCTTATTGCTACCGGCAATCGCCTATTATCTGCTGCAACGCGCGATCATCCACAAACAGGGACCGCATTCCGTGCTGGCCAGGGCGCTGGGCAGCGACGTCAAGGGCAAGATTTCGCCGATACTTTATCTCACCGGAATCGCCATGGCGTTTGTTAGTCCCTGGGTATCGATTGCGCTTTACGCGTCGGTCGCGGTCATGTGGCTCGTGCCTGATCGGCGCATCGCGAACGTGGTCCATCGCGAGTAAGACCACGGCCTTGCGCAAATGCCGGACGAGCGTTGACCGCCCGTCCGGCGGATGATTAGCGCACCAGGACGTTGGTGAACTGCCAGGGGTCGTCCTGATCCGTGCTCTCCGGGAACAGTCCGTCACGGCCGTGGAGCGGTGTCCAGTCGGTGTAACGGCCGATCACCGGTCCAAGATAAGGCCGCTGAATTTCCAGGCAGCGGCGGAAATCCATCTCGTCGGCCTCGACGATGCCGCGATCGGGATTTTCCAGCATCCAGACAATGCCGGCGAGCACCGCCGAGGTAACCTGCAATCCTGTGGCGTTCTGATACGGCGCGAGCTGCCGCGTCTCCTCGACGGAGAGCTGCGAGCCGTACCAGTAGGCATTTTTCGCGTGGCCGTAGAGCAGCACGCCCAGTTCGTCGACGCCATCGACGATTTCGTGCTCGTCGAGGATCTTCCACTCTGGCTGCTGCTGCCAAGCCGCACCCGCCATCTCGTGCAGCGACAGCACCGCGTCATCGCAAGGGTGATAGGCGTAGTGGCAAGTCGGCCGGTAGACGACGTTGCCGTCCTCGCGCAGCGTGAAATAGTCCGCGATCGAAATCGATTCGTTGTGGGTGATCATGAAGGCGTGTTGCGCCTGTGCGGTTGGCGTCCAGGATCGTACACGCGTCCCGGCGCCCGGCTGGGTGAGATAGATCGCGGCATCGCAGCCGAAGTCGTGCCGGCGGGCGTTGGCCGGCATCAGCTTCTCATGCGTGCCCCAGCCAAGCTCCGCCGGCTGCAGGCCTTCGGAGCAAAACCCTTCGACCGACCAGGTGTTGACGAACATGCCGCGTGGCTTTGGCTCGCGCGCGCGCTGGGTGTCGCGTTCGGCGATGTGGATGCCCTTGACGCCGACGCGTTGCATCAACCGCGCCCAGTCGTCGCGGGTCTTGGGCTCCTCGACCTTCAGGCCGACCTCGGCGGCGACGTCAAGCAGCGCATGCTTGACGAGCCACGAGACCATTCCGGGATTGGCGCCGCAGCAGTTCACTGCCGTCACGCCGCCGGGGCGGCGCCGGCGCAGATCCAGAAGCCCTTCGCGCAGCGCGTAGTTCGAGCGCTGCGAGATGGAGAGCTTGCGGTCGGTGTAAAGCCCCGGCCAGGGCTCGACCACGGTGTCGATGTAGAACGCGTCGATGTCCTTGGCGAACGCCATCAGATCGACCGAGGAGGTATCCACCGAGAGGTTGACGATCATGCCGCGGCCGGGTCCCGCGGTGAGAAGCGGCTTCAGCACATCGCGATAGTTTTCCCGGGTGATCGCCGCGTGGACGAAACGAAGGTGCCGATCGTCGACCAGACGACGGTCCTCGTCTTCCGGGGCTATGACGACGAATTTCTTCCGGTCGAAGCCGATATGCCGCTCCAGGAGCGGCAGCGTTCCTCTGCCGATCGAGCCGAAGCCGATCATCACGATCGGACCGTCGAACGTTGCATGGAGCGGCCAGGCGGTGTCGGTTTTGGTCATCGCGTTCATATTCATTGTTCCTCTTACAATTGGAAGACACTAAGCGGCGCGCTGCGCGCGGGAGCTTTCCCGCGCGAGGCCGGCCATGAGGGCATCGAAGCTCGGCTTCGGCATTGCGCGGCCGGTTGCGCCGATCAGTCCGCGGGCGCCGTCGAGCGCGCCTGATATCAGCTCGCAGCCAAGCAGCCGATGCCGCTCGCAGGGCCCGGGCAGCCACAGCGCGCCCATCTTCTCGGCCGAAAAGCCGAACCTCCCATAATAGGGAGCGTCGCCGATCAGAATGACCGCGCGATGTGCGCGCCGCCGGGCTACCGCCATGGCGCGCTGCATCAATGCAGCGCCGACGCCGCGGCGACGCTCCGCCGCATCGACGGCGAGTGGACCGAGCAGCAGAGCCGGCCGTCCCGGACCGGCGCAGACGTGCCAAAGCCGCACCGTGCCGGCGAGCTGTTCGTCTTGCTCGGCGATGAGCGACAGTCCCGCAGCGGGGCTGCGGCCTTCGCGCAGCCGCTCGGCGGTCTTTTCGAAGCGCGCGGCGCCCCAGACGCGGTCGAGCAAATCCTCGCGCGCGGCGATATCGCCATGCATTTCATTGCGGATCGTCACCATGGCCAATTTCCTTCCTGCCCTTGAACGGGCGTGATCAGTCTAGGCGTTGAGGAAGGGGAGCCGGTAATGCCGGCTCCCGGCGAGGTTAGATGTGGCAACCTTAGATGTGAAACGTCTTCAGCGGCGCGAAGCCGTTGAAGGCGACGGCCGAGTAGGTCGCCGTGTAGGCGCCGGTGCCTTCGATCAGCAGCTTGTCGCCGATCTCGAGGCTTACCGGCAGCGGGTACGGCACCTTCTCGTACATCACGTCCGCCGAGTCGCAGGTCGGCCCTGCTAGCACGCAAGGACCGAGTTCGCCGTCGCGCGGCGTGCGGATCGGGTAACGGATCGACTCGTCCATGGTTTCGGCGAGTCCGCCGAACTTGCCGATGTCGAGGTAGACCCAACGCACGTCGTCGTTCTCGCTCTTCTTCGAGACCAGCACGACCTCGGTCTCGATCACGCCGGCATTGCCGACCATGCCGCGGCCCGGTTCGACGATCGTCTCGGGGATACGGTTGCCGAAATGCCGCCGCAGCGCGCGGAAGATCGCCGCGCCGTAGGCTTTCACCGTTGGCACGTTCTTGAGGTATTTGGTCGGGAAGCCCCCGCCCAAATTCACCATCGACAACGTCATGCCGCGGTCGCCGCAGTCGCGGAATACCGCCGCCGCCGAAGCCAGCGCCCGGTCCCAGGCATGCGGATTGCGCTGCTGGGAGCCGACGTGGAACGAGATGCCATAGGCTTCCAGTCCCAGTTTGTGCGCGTGCTCGAGCACGTCAGCCGCCATCGCCGGCTCGCAGCCGAACTTGCGCGACAGCGGCCACTCCGCTCCGACACAGTCGGAGAGGATGCGGCAGAACACCCGGCTGCCCGGCGCTGCGCGCGCGATCTTCTCCACCTCGGCCTGGCAATCGACCGCGAACAGGCGCACGCCGAGCGCATAGGCTCGCGCGACGTCGCGCTCCTTCTTGATCGTGTTGCCATAGGAGATGCGGTCGGCTGAGGCGCCGGCGGCGAGCACCATCTCGATCTCAGGAACCGAGGCGGTGTCGAAGCAGGAGCCGAGGCCGGCAAGGAGCGACAACACCTCGGGCGCGGGGTTTGCCTTCACCGCGTAGAACACGCGCGTGTCGGGCAAAGCCTTGGCGAAGCCGAGGTAGTTCTCGCGGATGACGTCGAGATCGACGACGAGGCACGGGCCTTCGTCTTGACGGTTTTCTTGGCGGTTGCGCAAGAAATCGCGGATGCGCGTGGTCATTGGCGCTCTCCTTACCCAGGTTCAATGAGCCTTGCGGCTCGGATTGAAATTCAGGCGGAAAAGCGAGATCCGCCCGGCGTCAGCGGGTGAGGGTCGGCGCGCATGCCATGCGGTGGAGACACGGACAAGTGCGACGGGCTCTGCACCCGAGATGCTGCCTTGGCTTGGAGTGGAAAGACCCGCTCCGCACGGCCGGCAAAGATGGACAAGCCTCTAATGGTGTCGACCTTTGGAGGGCCGACGAGACCAGAGAAGCCCGCTCCGTCGTTGCTTTAAGCCGCGTCCCCCGTTGAGCGCGGGGTGCGCCGGTTTCGCCTCCGGCTGCCGGTTAAGTGGTTCGGAGCTCAGTCGGTCAACACTCTCGCCGTCGGGGTTGGAGTCCCTTGGCTTTAAGTCTTGACCTCACTCCGGGCGGCTGTCCGGCCTCTTGTCCGGATGCCCACCAACCGACACGCGGCCACAGGCACGTGCGAAATTGGGCGAGCGCGACATAAGCGTGTTGGCCGAGTGATGCAAGAGTTTTTTGTGTTCGCGACGATTTTTTTCGCGCGCGCGATCAGAAATGGTTAGGCGAGTGTTGTGTCGCCACGCCGCCGCGATCAGTTTGATGGTACGCGCGCGTCGCCGCGCGAGCGTCGCGCCACCAGAATGGCGGCTGCTGCGCCGAACGCGCCGAGAGCAAAGACGGAAGGATAGCCGAAGGCGCCGGCCATCAATCCGGTTGTTGGTCCAGCGAGTCCGAAGCCGACATCGAAGCACGCGACATAGGCGCCGAGCGCGGCGCCGCGGCTGGCTGGCGGTACGCGCTTGACCACTTCGATACCCAACGACGGGAACACCAGGGCATTGCCGATGCCGGTGAACACGGTCCCGGCAAACGCCACGGCAGGATGCGGCGCAAGCCAGAGCAAGATCTGGCCAAGGCATTCGACGACCAGCGACCACGCCGCGACACGCGCGCCGCCGAAGCGGTCGGGCCAGCCGCCGAAGCAGAGCCGGGTCAGCACATAGGCCGCACCGTAACCTGTCAGAGCGAATCCGGCGCCGGGCCAACCTTTGTCCTGAAAGTCGAGCGCAGCGAAGGCGCCGATCGCGCCGAATGCGAGCGTCGCCAGCGCCAGACCGGCGCCGAACGGCGCGATCCGGCCGATCACTTGCGTAAACGGCAAGCGCTCTCCGCCAAGCGGCGCGACCGCCGGAATAAAGCCCGTTATCGCGGTGGCGAGAACAGAAATCGCGATCATGCCGAGCGAAACCGCCGCGAAGCCGCCGGCTACGCTCTGCAACTTCATCAGTTCGATGCCGATCGGGGCGCCGGCGGCGATCGCGGTGTAGAGGCCGATGCCGACCCACACCATGACCTTTCCGGTATTCTTTGGGCCGACCGCGCCGATCCCCCATGCGAGCGCGCCGGTCATCACCAGGCTCTCGGCAAGCCCGGATATCACCCGTGCGGCGAGGAGAAGCGCCAGCGACGCCGCAGGTCGGAGCGAGGTGGCCGCCGAAACCAAATAGATCGCGCTGGCCAGGATCGACACGCCGCTGCCGAGCATGACCCCGAACTTCGCGCCGCGGCGGTCGCACAAGCCGCCGGCGAACTGCCGCGTCAGCAACGTGACAAGGGCCTGCAGGCCGATGGTGATGCCGACAGTGAGATTGCCGAAGCCGAGAACGTCGTGAATCTGCAGCGGAAGCGCGGCGAGCGGCATGCCGACCGTCAAGTAGACAAGAAAGATAATGAGCGTGAACGGCGCGATCCGCAGCAGAACGCCGCGTTCCGGTGGGGCAGTGGTGGCCGATGCGTCCATAAGTTCCGAGCTTGTCGTCGCGGCGGAATGTGAAGGAGGCCGGCTGCGTTTGCCAGCGTCGATCGGGCTAGTCACCCATGCGTCGCAAGCTGACGCGGCGATGTTTGCCGTTTGTCCGTCACGAATCGACAAACGACAACGGCCGGCTGACTTCTTCGAGCGGCTTGCGTTCGGCGGCGATGCCCCAAAGTGCCTCAACCGCGGCGGCGCCAATCATGAGGGCTGCCCCGATGCAATAGCCGATGGCGACGCTGCCGCGCGATCCGGTGCTAATCAGAACGCCCAACAGGATCGGTCCGATGACGCCGCCAACGCCGGTGCCGATCGCATAGAAGAACGCAATGGCCAGCGCCCGAATTTCCAAGGGAAAAATCTCGCTCACGGTGAGGTAGGCGGAACTGGCGGCCGCCGAAGCGAAGAAAAAAACGATCATCCAGGCGACAGTCAACGTTTGTGCGGAGAGGACATTTTGGCTGAACAGAAACGCCGTTCCAGCAAGCAGCAAACCCGATATCCCATACGTCAGAGCGATCATCACTTTGCGGCCGACGGTGTCGAACAGCCGGCCGAGGAAGATGGGACCGAGCACGTTGCCGCCGGCAAACGGCAAAATGTACCAGCCGATCTGGTCCGGCGGCGTGTGGTAAAAATTGCCTAGGACGAGCGCGTAAGTGAAAAAAATCGCATTGTAGAAGAAGGCCTGCGCGGTCATCAGCGCAAGCCCCACCAGCGTGCGCGACCGGTAAGTCTTGAACAGGGCACGCGCGACTTCAGCCAATGGCGTGTGGTGGCGCATGCGCAGCCGCACGCGCGGTGCTTTACGTGTGTCCGCGTGGCCCGCCGGCTGAATTCGCTTCTCGATGTCCGTAACGACCGCGTCAGCTTCTTTGATGAAGCCGTGGGTCATCAGCCAGCGTGGACTTTCCGGAACCCAATGGCGCATGACCAGAATGCTTAACCCGATGATCGTGCCGAGCAGGAAAGCAAGCCGCCATCCGTATTCCGGGTCGATCACGTTCGGATTGAGCAGGATGATCGAGCCGCCGGCGCCCATCGCCGCGCCGATCCAGAAGCTGCCGTTGATGAGAAGATCGGTCCAGCCCCGCATCCGTGCGGGGATCAATTCCTGGATGGCTGAATTGATCGCGGCGTACTCGCCGCCGATGCCGGCGCCGGTCAAAAAACGGAAGAGGATAAAGCTCCAGGCGTCCCACGACAGTCCGGTTGCAGCGGTGGCGGCGAGATAAACCGCCAGCGTGATCGAGAATAATTTCTTTCGCCCCAGGCGATCGGTCAGCCAACCAAAGAAAAAGGCCCCCACAACCGCGCCGCACAAATAGGAGCTGCCGGCTACGCCGATGAGCGTGTCGCTCAAACTCAGCCCGGAGCTTGCCTTGAGTTCGCCGGACAGTGCGCCAGCGAGCGTCACTTCGAGACCATCAAGAATCCAGGTGATGCCCAGCGCGCCGATGACCAGCAAATGAAAACGCCCAAACGGCAGCGCGTCGAGGCGCGCCGGGATATCGGTTTCGACCGTTTCGGATTGTCGGAATTTTGCCTCTGCAGCTTCGTGCACGGAGCGCCCGGGAGCGGATCGGCTCATATGGATCGCTCCAGCGCTGCCCCTCCGGCAACGCCGACGTGCGATCAAGTGTTCCCGTTCGGCACCGCGCTTAGCGAGCCTGCGCGGCCTTGCCCGAATAGCTGATGCGCCAGATGGTGCCGCTCGCGTCCTCGGAGACGAGCAGGGCGCCGTCCTTGTCGACGGCGACCCCGACCGGGCGGCCCCAGACTTCGGTATCGCTGATCACGAAGCCGGTGGCAAAATCGTCGTACTCGCCGGTCGGCACGCCGTCTTTCACCATGACGCGGATGACCTTGTAGCCGGTTCGTTTGCTGCGGTTCCAGGAGCCGTGTTCGGCGGCGAAAATGTTGCCGCGATAGTCGGGCGGGAATTGCGTCGCCTCGTAAAACGTAATTCCTAGCGAAGCGGAATGTGCCTGGATAAGCACGTCAGGGACGGTGACTTTGTCTTTGAGGTCCGGCCGCTCATTCTTCAGTCGCGGGTCTTCGTTCGCCCCAATGTAATACCAGGGCCAGCCGTAGAACGCGCCCTCGTGCACGCGGGTGATGTAATCGGGCGGAAGATTGTCGCCGATCCGGTCGCGTTCGTTGGTCGAGCACCACAGCGTGCCGTTCGACGGATCGATCGCAAGGCCGACGCAATTACGAATTCCGGTAGCGAAGATTCGTTTGTTCTTGCCCTGCGGGTCGAAGGCGAGCACGTCGGCGCGATCTGTCTCATCGCCCCAGGCGGCGCCCAGCGGACGATCCGACTGCCACTTCTGTAGTTCAGCAGCGCTCAGCTTTCCCATCGAGTCGCCGACGTTGGAGCTTGAGCCGACCGAGACATACATGGTCTGTCCGTCCGGTGAGAACGCCACGTCGCGCGTGCGATGGCCGCCGCCTGAAGGCAGATGCGGTACGATTGTTTCGGCCGGGCCGCGTGCTTGCAGATCGCCGTTGCGGTAGGGGAAACGCACCACGGAATTGGTGTTGCCGACATAGACCCATTCCGGGTTCGGTCCCGGCGGATAGAACGCAATACCAAACGGACTGAAGAGACCTTCGGCGAAAAACGTCGCCTCGGATACCCGCTGGCCATTGGGCCGCAGAACCCGGATGCGCCCGGCCCCGCTCTCGGCGGCGAACACGTCGCCGTTCGGCGCCACGCGGATCAGTCGAGGTGATTTCAGTCCGGAGGCGAACAGGCTGACCTCAAAGCCCTTCGGCACCGTCGGTTTTTGCGTGTCGGTACGCGCGACACTTTTGACAAAATTTTGCGCCGACGCGGCGGGTTCGGGAGCAGGGAGGTCCTTTGGCGTGATAAGACGGCGCGTTCCCGGACTGTCAGTCTGCCAATCGCCAAATGCTGCCTTACCTTGAAGAAGTGGGCCAGCGGTCTGGGCCAACAGCGGTCGGGCGCCGGCGAGAACAACCGCTGTGACAGCAGCCGCAACGATCGTCGAGGCGGGATGAGGCATGGCGAACTCCTGGATTAAACTCCCGGCCGGTCCGGGACCTGAACAAGCCAAGGTCGTCGCAGTTCCATGTATGGCGCCACTGTCAAAAGGCCATGCCGGTCGTGATCCGTCTTGATCGATAAAATTACCAGTCAATTCGAGATACCGCGGCGCTTGCGCGCCTTCGTGCGGGCGCGGGAATCGAGCCTGATCGCGCTTGCGGCGCTAGTCGGCGCTGCCGCCGGAGTGGTCGTGGCGGCGATGGGCGCGGGCGTCGATTTTCTGCATCGCGTGCTTTTTCATCTTGAGGACGGCGTTCGGCTGTCTGGACTGTTGCGACTCGATCCGTTGATCGCGATCTCGGTGCCGCTTGCCGGCGGGATCGTCTTCGGCATCGCGCGCGAATTGATCGTGCGCTGGCGGCCGGAACGCGAGATCGATCCAATTGAGGCGAACGCGCTGCACGGCGGCCGCATGTCGCTTCTCGGCAGCATCATCGTCGCTGCGGAGACTGTCTGGTCGAGCGGAGTAGGCGCGTCGGTCGGCATCGAGGCCGGGTATACGCAATTGGCCGGCGGCATCGCCTCGCGCATCGGCATGGCGTTCCGGCTGCGGCGTGCCGATCTGCGGATCCTGGTCGGCTGTGGCGCCGCTGGAGGAATTGCCGGTGCGTTCGGCGCGCCGCTCGCCGGCGCGTTTTACGCCTTCGAGCTGATCATCGGCGGTTACTCGCCGAACAGTCTGGCGCCCGTCGCCGTAGCGGCGCTGCTCGGCTACCTCGTGGCGCATGCGCTGGGGCCGGGCGAGGTCGGGCTCGTTGCGCCCGATCCGATGACAATCGCCGCGCATGATCTCCTCATCGCCGCGCTGATCGGTCTGCTTTGCGCTGCGGCCGGAATTTTCATGATGCGCGGCGTGGCATTGTGCGAAGTCTTGTTTGTTCGCATCAGCATGCGGCTTCTGCTGCGCACGGCGATCGGCGGGTTTCTGGTCGGGCTGTTGGCGATCGTTGCGCCGCAAGTGATGTCGTCCGGCCATGGCGCGCTCCATTTCGCCGGAATGCTGCGGCTGTCGCTCACGACCGTGGCGCTGCTTTTCGTGCTCAAGATCGTTGCGTCCGTCATTTCGCTCGGCTCCGGCTTCCGCGGCGGAATGTTTTTCTCGTCGCTCCTAATCGGGGCGCTCGGCGGTCAGCTGCTGGCGGTTGCGCTGACAGCGCTCTGGCCGGAGTGGCATTTCGATGCGAATGCCTACGCGGTGATCAGCATGGGCGCGCTTGCGGCGGCGGTGATCGGCGGACCGCTGACCATGACCTTCATCGCGCTCGAAACCACCGGTGACCTCTGGCTGACGACCGCGGTGCTCATCGCTGTCATCGTCGCCTCGCAGCTGACGCGCGAAGTGTTTGGATATTCGTTTGCGACCTGGCGCTTCCATTTGCGCGGCGAGACCATTCGCAGCGCTGCCGACGTCGGCTGGATGCGCGATCTCACTGTCGGCAAGATGATGCGCCACGACGTGCGGACGGTGCCGGCGACGACGACGGTCGCCGCGTTTCGCGAAGCCTTTCCCATCGGCTCACCAGCCGCGATTACTGCTGTGGACGAACAAGGCCGCTACCTCGGCATGGTGCTGGTAGCGGACGCGCACGCAGCCGAGATGCCGCCTGATAGCTCCATCAAGGCGATCCTGCGATATCCAGAAGGCATTTTGCTGCCTGGCATGGCGATCAAGGAAGCGGTGCTGGCCTTCGATCGTGCCGAGGCTGAGGCGCTGGCCGTGGTCGATTCCTACGCTGACCGCCGCGTCATCGGCCTCCTGACCGAAGCCTATGCGCTCCGCCGCTATGCGGCCGAGCTGGAGCGGCGGCGCAAGGAGTTTGCCGGCGGCGACTGAGGTCTGAAAGTCTTATCTGATTTTGATGGTGTTTTTCACGAGCATGCTATAATTTCCAAAATATCCAGATCATATCGTTTCCGGATCGAGGGCCGTTATGAAACGTTCAGTCGCCGAGGCGTCCCTTCCGGAGCCTGACCGTGACGGCGTCCCTCGCACGATCGCCGAGTTGATCTATCGCCGCCTCCGGCAGGATATCTTATGGGGTCGCTTCGTACCGGGATCGCCGCTGCGTTCGGACGAATTACGCGCGCGATATGACGTCGGCATCAGCCCGCTGCGCGAGGCGCTGACGCGGCTCGCCTCGGAGCGTCTCGTTACCACGGTCGGACAGCGCGGTTTTCGGGTCGCGCCGCTGACCGCCTACGACGTGGAAGATACCATGGCGACGCGTCTGGTGATTGAAGGCGAAGCGTTGGCCCGCTCGATGGAACGCGGCGATATAGCGTGGGAAACCTCGGTCGTAGCGGCATTTCACGCGCTGTCGCGCCATCCCATCCCCAAGGGGCCCGGTCCATCGACGGAGGTTTGGGCGGTCCATCACCGCCAGTTCCACATGGCGCTGCTCTCTGCCTGCGGCTCGCGCTGGCATATGGATCTTGCCGGCCTTTTGTTTGATCAGGCGGAACGGCACCGGATCTTGCGGTCAAAATTTGGACCGCAAAAAGTACTGAAGCGGGACACGGTGCGAGAGCACAAGCAGATTTTCGACGCGGCGTTGTCGCGCGATGTCAAAACCGCGGTCCGGGCGCTCGGAAAACATTACCAGGCGACGGCCGAACAGGTCGTCTCGGTGTTGTCCAGAGTCCCGAGAATAGTCGCCAAGCGCGGCTGAGGCGACGCCGGTTTTGCTGCGGCTTGACAGTGCCGTATCCACAAATTAAAAACTTTGGAAAATAAAAATACATTGGATAACCAGCACGATGGCTGGCCAGCGTGCAGGTTGTCGATGCTGCCGCGCGCACTTAGGGAGAGCGTTATGTACCAGCTGAGCAGAACCGTTCCCGTCAACGAACCCAAAAAATCCTTTCTGAGTCGGCACGACGTGTGGAATGGCCTGCTGATGAAGGCGAACAACGCGTTGCCTTACGTGCCGGAGATGAAGAAGTGCGAGGTCGTGGAACAGGGCAACGGCTGGCTCATCCGCGACATCATGCTCAAAGACGTTCCGCTCCGCGAGAAAGTCACGTTCGAACCGGAGCAGCGCGTGATCTTCGAGCGAACGCGCGGCTCCGAACTCGGCCAGATTGAAAACATCATCGGCGAAGATGACAAAGGAAATCTCACGCTGACCTTTGCCTTCAGTCTGAAGAAGGACGGCGTGCCCGAAGGCAGCGACGCCGAAAAAGCCCACTTTGCGCCGATGGAAGGCGCCTATCTCAGCGCGGTCGCTTCAACCCTCGCTGCGGTCAGGCGCACGGTCGACGAGAAAGGCCGCGAACACCTCGCGCCCAAACATCCGACCGATACGGCGGGCGACACCAAGTGGATTTACGATTATTACCGCGCCGTCGATGCGATGGACATGGATCGCACGCTTGCGCAGCACACTGACGACACGACACTGACCTTTGCCAACCATCCGACCGTGCACGGCAAGGAAGGCTACAAGGCCGCGATCGGTCATCTGTGGGGCAGCATCAAGGGGCTCTCTCACAGCATGGTGGGTGCATGGTCGATGCACGACGGGCAAGTCGGCGTCGCCGAGGCCATCGTGCAATACACGCGCATGGACGACAGCCTGTGCGCGATCAAGTTCTGCACGACGCTCCGCCGCCGCGGCAACCAGATCGCCGATATAAAGATTTATGGCGACGCGACGCCGCTGTTCGCGCCGCCGCAGTAAGCCGCTCAAGCTTCAGGCGCAACGCGAAGGAGCGGTCAACTCGTGGCCCGTCCATTGCCCGGAACACTTTTTCAGATCGGCTATGTCGTGCCAAATCTGGACGCCGCGCTCGCACATCTGAACGCAAAACTCGGCGCGCCGCGCTTTATGATGCTGCGTGAGATCGTGGTCGAGAACGGATGGTTTCGGGGCTCCAACGCCCCAATCAATCACAGCATGGCGTTCGGTTACGTCGGCGACATGCAATTTGAGATCATCGAAAACGTTTCCGGGAAGAGCACCTATTCGGAGTTCCTGGAGCGCGTGCCTGAAGGCGGCGTGCACCACCTCGGTTATTCGGTCGACGATTACGACACCGCTACGGCGGACCTTTTGGCGCGCGGCTATCGCGCCGTGCAACGCGGCACCTTCGGCGACACCAAGTTCGGCTATTTCGAGACCGCCGACGATCCCGGCACGCTGACCGAGATCGTCTACCTCGATGCGAATACGCGCGGCATGTTCGCCAGCATCAAAGCGCAAACATTCTAGGAGGGGGTTACGGCGCAAGTCCCCACAATTTGCCAGCCTTCAGCTTGGACAATGTCATGACCGCGTCGAATGCTGCTCATGACCCCAAGGTGACGCTGATCGGGCGCTATGTGCCCGGTTTTCGCTGGCGCTTGTCAGAAGATACCGGGCTGATTGTCGTGTTCTTGCTGATGCTTCTCGCCATCGGCATTCCGTATCCGGATTTTTTCAGCTTCGGCTCGATGAAGACAATTTTGCGCCAGTCAGCGCTGGTCGGCATCATCGCCTTTGGCATGGTCTATCTGGTCGCGATGGTTGAGATTGATCTCTCCGTCGGGGGAATTTTCGCCGTGGCAGGTTCTCTGCCGGCATTGCTGATCAAGTTCTATCATGTCGATCCGTGGATCGCGGTAATAGCCGCGCTCGCATCCGGAATAGTTCTCGGCGGTGTGAACGGCGTTCTGACCAGCCTGCTGAAGGTGCCGCTGATCATCGTGTCGCTTGGAACGTTGTCCGCCTATTTCGGTCTCCATCTGATCCTGTCCGACGGTAAGGCGATTTACGGGCTGCCAAAAGATCATCTCTTTTTCCGGATATTTGGCAGTGACTTTCTGGAACTTCCGGCGTCGGTCTGGACGGCGGTCGTCTGCGCGATCGTGCTGTATTTTGTATTCGGACATACGCGGTTCGGCGCGACCGTTCGCGCTATCGGTTCAAATCCTGCCGCAGCCGAATTCATCGGCGTGCGGACCGGCCTGATCCGCATCTACACAACGGCGTTGGTCGGCTTCCTCGCGGCGTTGTCGGGCGTCATGACACTCGCCTATTTCAAGGCGGTCGATACGTCGTCGGGTCGAAGCCTGGGGCTTCAGGTCATTGCAGCAGTCGTAATTGGAGGAACGTCGCTCGCCGGCGGCTCCGGAACGATCGTGGGAGCGGCGCTGGGGGTTCTGATCATTACCACCATAGACAGCGGTCTCGTATTCTACGGCGTTAATCTCAACTACTCCGAGTTCGTCACCGGCGTCGTGATCATTGGCGCAATCGCTCTCGATCGTGTCCTCAAACGTCGGCGGGCGCAATGAGATGAGCAGTGGCGCAGGTGATGTGCGCTTGCAACAAAGCGGATGTGTCCGCGGCGGATCTGGCTACACAACAATCCAAATCGTCGATGTGCAACAAAGGGAGGAAAGATATGAAATCGAAAGCAGTGGGGAGCTATTTGCTGCGGCTATCCAAATTAACGTTGTTAGGCGGCACCGCGATGATGGCGGCCGCAATCCTGCCGGCCGATGCCGCGCCAAAGGACAAGGTGACGATCTCCGTCGTGCAGGCATTGGCGGCTGGAGAATGGAGCACGGAGATCATCGCAGGCGCCAATGCCGCCGCCAAGGATCTTGGCGGCAAAGTCCGCATCCGGACAAGCGGTCCGACAACATTCGATCCGCAGCGGCAGGTTCAGATGTTTCAGGCTGAGCTGGAAACCAAGCCTGATGCCCTGGTGGTCGTGAACGTGGCGCCGCCTCTGTTCACGCAGCCCGCGCTCGATGCACAAGCCAGAGGCGCCCACGTTGTCTGGATCAACGTTCCACCGATGCCCGACGTCAAAAACGCGCTGTTTGTCGCGTCCGACGCTTTCGGCATGGGACAGACCGGCGGCGAAATCATTGTCTCCGAGCTTGAGAAAAGCCTCAAAAAGCCGGCGGCTGAAATTTCCGGTGACGTCGTTGGCGCCGTCGAAGTACCTGGCCTGTCGGTCCTGGAAAATCGCATGGCGGGCCAAGTCAGCTACCTGAAGAAGAAAATGCCGAAGATCAACATACTTCCGGAGTTCGAACTCCAAGCCGGATCGCCAGCAGAATTTTGCCCTGTGGGATCAGGCCATCCGCAAGTCGCCGAATGCGCTGGTTTATTTGGACACCGGCGAAGAGGGTGAAGAGAATATTCCGAAAATCCTGGATACCGACAAAGCCAAACGTCCCTTCGTGTCGTACGACACGCCGGAAGAAGTGCGCGACGACATTGCGCAAGGTCTGATCACGGCGGCAGTGCCGGCGAATTTCTTCACGCAGGCCTATGTCGCCGTCTACGTCACGGCGCAGGCCCTGCTGGAGGGCAAGCCGCTGCCAGTCGGCTGGGTGAAGGTGCCGCATGTCACCATCAATAAAGCCAACATCGCGGCCTATCAAAAAGCCTGGGAGAAACCGGAAGCCGGCCTCCGCAGCTTCTACAGTGCGCAGATCGAGGCGACGCGGGATCATCTGCCCGCCACCTTGCCGGATCCGGACTTATACGTTCATCCGAAGCAATAATTGTCCGCGGGTACCGCTCGGCTAACGAGCCGTACCCGCGTCTTTCCGTCTTCGCGCCGATCGACTAGCGACAATCGAGAGCGACCGTGTCAGTCATTTATTCCGCCAGAGGCATCAACAAGCGCTTCGGGGCGGTGCATGCTCTGAGCGAGGTCGATTTCGACGTCATCGAAGGCAAGGTCAATGGGCTGGTCGGCGCCAACGGTGCCGGCAAGTCAACATTGTTGAAGATCGTTGCCGGCGCGTTGCCGCCTGACTCCGGCGAGTTGAAGTTGGATGGCCGGCCGCTGGCGATGGCGTCGATCACGGATGCCGCACGCGCGGGCGTCGCTATTGTCTCGCAAGAGTTGAGCCTGTTTCCGGCGCTCAGCGTCGAGGAAAATCTTTTGCTGACGCCGACCGGTGGCGACTGGAAAGCGCGCCGGGCATTTAGTCGCCGGGCCTACGACGTTCTGGAACAGCTCGGCGTAAGCGTCGGCCTGAAAGAGCCGCTTTATCGGCTATCGCTGGCGGACCGCCAGTTGGTGGAAATTGCACGGGCGCTCCTGCAAAAGCCGCGCGTCCTTATTCTCGATGAGCCGACATCGTCTCTGCACATCGCCGAGGTGGAACGTCTGCACGATATCATCCGCGGCTTGCGCGACGCCGGTATCGGTATCGTTTACGTCAGCCATTTTCTCGAAGAGCTTCTGGAGATATCAGACAATCTGGTGGTTCTGCGCAACGGCAGACGGGTCCCGGGGGATATCGCGCCCGCAGCCGACCAGTTGAAGGCGGTTGTTGCTGCCATGCTGGGCGAGTCGCCGGAGTCTGCCGCGGCTCGTGCACAACGAGCCGATGACCGGCGCGACGCGAGTGATCAGATTCCCGAGATCAAGGTCGGTCCGCTCCGCGTCAACGGTCTGAAAGGGCCGACCGACTTGGTCATTGATAGCCTCGAAGTCCAACCGGGAGCGATCGTCGGCGTCGCCGGCTTGGCCGGATCAGGGGTCGAGGAGTTGTTCGCGGTGCTGTTCGGCGTTGCCAGGCCGAAATCGGGCACGGTGACGCTTCCGACCGGAGCGCCGTTGCCGACGAACACAGCGGGCGCTGTTAAGGCAGGCATCGCCTACACGCCGGCGGACCGCAAGCAATATGGCCTGATGTTGCGGCAGAGCGTCGCCGAAAACGTGGTCAGCGTCCGGGCGCTCACGCTCGGGCGGGACGGATTTGTGCTGCACGCCGAGCGTCTCCGAAAAGCCGCCGGTGAGCGCTGCCGCCAGCTCGGCGTGGTCGCCGGATCGATGGAGCAGCCCGTTGGCGCACTGTCGGGCGGCAATCAGCAGAAGATTGTCTTTGCCAAGTGGATCGAGGCGGCGCCGTCGTTGCTGGTGCTCGACGATCCAACGCGCGGCATTGACATTGGCGCAAAGCAGGAAATGCACCGCCTGATGCGGCGTCTCGCCCGGTCGGGACGGGTTGTTTTGTTCTACTCGAGTGACCCGGGCGAAATCGTAGCGGTGTCGGACCGCGTCATCGTTTTTGTCGATGGCGTGCTCACGCAAGAACTCGATGGCGACACTCTCACCGAGCAGGAATTGGTGACAGCGATAAACACGGGCGTGAAACCCGCCGTCAAACCGGCTGCCTGACGTGTAGGCGACAGTAGCTGACATCTGACAACGCCGCAGTCCCAGAGGCTGCTGTTCGGACAACAACACAGAGAGAAGGCCGGTAAAATGTGGGATCTGCGTGGAAAAGTGGCGATCGTCACTGGTGGCGGGCTCGGAATCGGCGCTGCCATTTCGGAAGTGCTGGCAGCGGCAGGCGCCAAGGTCGCCGTCGCCGATATCAATCCTGCAACTGCCGCCGCCACGATCAAACGAATTGCCGATGCGGGCAACCAGGCCAAGATTTTTCAGCATGATGTGACGAGCTGGAAATCGTCGTTCGCGCTTGTCGATGCCGTCGAGAAAGAATTCGGCCCGATCGACATCCTGGTGAACAATGCCGGCGTCACGAAATGGCAGCCGTTCGTCGAAATAACCGAAGCCGATTGGGACCGGGTGCTTGATATCAATTTGAAGGGACAGTTTCTTGCCGCGCGCGCGGTCGTGCCGGGCATGGTTGGACGCCGCCGCGGCCGGATCATCAATCTCGGATCGGTGACGTCGAAGAAGGGATACGCCAACGCCATCCCCTACTGCATTTCGAAATTTGGCGTGATGGGGCTCACGCAGGGCCTTGCCGCGGAACTCGCTCCGTTCGATATCACGGTCAATACCGTATGTCCGGGGATCGTGATGACTCCGCTTCACGACGGCCTCGTCGAGGACATGGCCGCGCAACGCGGCGTCTCGTTCAATCAGGCAAAGGATGACTTCGTCAGCTGGGTGCCGCTGAAGCGGCCGCAGGAGCCGGTCGATGTCGCGAACATGGTCGCTTATCTCGCGTCCGATTTCGGGCGGAATTTGACCGGCGGCACCTATCACGTCGACGGCGGCATGGTGATGGACTGAGGTCCCACCACGCAGATTGAAATTTGAAAAGCGTGAGTGCGACAATGAGCGGCGAAACACGGCACATTGAAACAAAAAATCACACGATGTGGATCGGCAATGTCCGCAATCTATCCTTTCAGGATCAACTGAAGGCGACGGCTGCGGTCGGTCTCAATGAAATGAGCATGACGCCGCTCGACGTCGATCGCAACCGGGCGAAGGGCATCTCGCCGCGGGACATGCGGATGATGGCCGCGGACGCCGGCGTAAACCTTCCGATCCTCGATCCGATGGCAAGCTGGGCGCCACATTGGCGTTCCGGAATATCCGACCCTGACTGGATGGAATTTCTCGGCTACTCGGCGGACGACTTCTTTCGTATTGCGGAGCAATTGGGCGTTTCGACAATAACCGTCATCGGAACGCTTCAGGCCGGTCTCGCTTCTGTACCGGAAATCGCCGAAAGCTTCGCAATATTGGCCGATAGAGCTTCATCGCACGGCTTATATTGCGTGTTGGAATTCATTCCGCTGTGGGGTATCGCGGATTTGGCAATGGCGTGGCAAATCCTGCAGATCGCCGACCGTCCAAACACCGGGCTTGCCTTCGACTTTTGGCATTACATGCGGGGCGGACGAGACGACGCGCTGCTCCGCTCGATTCCCGGAAGCAAGATTTCGTATGTTCAGGTGACGGACGCCGAAGCTGCTGTGCCGCCCGGGCGATCGCTGCATGACGATTGTTTGTTGCATCGTCTTCAGCCGGGCGAGGGTGGTTTACCGGTGAAAGAGCTTCTGGACATTCTTTGCGAGATCGGGGGCACACAGAGAATAGGCCCCGAGGTCTTCTCGGCGAAGCTTGACGCGTCGTCGGCTGAGGCGATTGCGGAAGCTCTGCGCGAACCGTATTGGCGGGCACTCGCCAACTCCGGGATCGGCAGGCCTATTCATTGATTAACCGGACAAGTGAACTTCAGGAGGAAGCTTTGCCAGGACTCGTCGAGCAAAAATCGATCATCGTGACCGGCGCCGGGAGCGGCATCGGCGAGGCAATCGCGCGCGATCTCGCGGCTGAGGGCGCGCGTGTCGTCATCGCCGACATCGATCTTGCGGCCGCCGAACGCGTCGCCGCCGCGATCCGCAAGGATGGCGGTGTAGCGACGGCGGTTCAGGTCGATGTGGTGGGTAGAGCGAGCGTCCAGGCGATGATCAAGGCGGCCGTCCGCGCCTACGGCAGGCTCGATGTCATGTTCAACAACGCCGGTATCAGCAAAGCCGGCCTGTTTCTGGAAGCGACCGAGGCCGACTTCAACCGTATCATGGGTATCAATGCGATGGGCGTCCTGATCGGCATGCAGGAAGCTGCGAAACAGATGATCGCACAGAACAGCGGCGGCAAGATCATCAATACGGCTTCGATCGCGGGAAAGGTCGGCGAGCAGATCGCTACGATTTACTGCGCGAGCAAAGCCTGCGTCATCTCGCTCTCTCAGGCAGGTGCCGAAGCGCTGGGTAAATACAACATCACGGTGAACTGTTTTAGTCCGGGCTTCGTCAAAACCCCGCTCTGGGATGGTTTGGACAAGGACCTCATTCAAGCTGGCTATAGAGACGAGCCCAACGCGGTTGAAGAGCTTGCCAGGAACAAAGCGATTCTGGGTCGCGTGTCGACGCCAGACGATTTGATCGGAGCAACGACATTTCTCGCTTCCGAAAGGTCCAATTACATTACCGGCCAGAATCTCATGGTGGATGGCGGCGTGCGGATGGTTTAGGCGGCTGCTCCGATCGAAGCTCCGACGCACCGACGAGACAGACAATGTACCTCGCCACGACAGAGCGATCCGCCCGTTCCAGCTTTGCCGAACGTATCAGCTCCGGCGATGTCGAGGCGCATTGGTTGATTGATCGCGATCGCGGTGGCGCCGGCCACGGCAAAATCGGCCTGATCGAGATCCGAGCGGGCGGCACCGCGAGCCTGATGCCGGAAGCAAATGACGAAGACATGGTGTTCGTCCTGCGCGGACACGGCGTCGTGCGCCCAGAGGGGCGCCCGGCCGACATCCGCGACGAACAGGTCATCTTCATACCAGCCGGAAATTCGCTCGAGCTGCAGGCGCGCGACGACGGCTTGCAGCTTTTGCTTGTCCATGGTGGCTCCGGGAATGTTGCCGATCTCGGCGGAGGACGCGCCTCGCCTGCCGTAGCCGCCCGACCGATTGCCAAACCGCTGATCACGCATCTGGACCAAGTAGAAAACGGGGCCGTGCATAACCCCGAGCTTGGATTCCTGCACGTCGCTGCCCGGTGGCTGGTCAGTGCGGCTGCATCGAAATCAAATTCGCTCGTGATCGGACAAAGCACCTTTGTTCGCGACGCCGCCCATCTCTTGCATAAGCACGACCACGCCGACGAATTTTTCTACGTGTTCGAAGGCGAGGGGGCTCACCTTGTTGAAGGCGGAGAGATCGCCATGAAAACCGGCGACGTCGTTTTCGCGCCGCGTGGCGAATGGCACGGCTTTCGCAACAGGAACGATCGCCCGGTGCGTGCTATTTTCGGTTATTTCGGTGTCGCAGTGCTTGAGGACGCCGGATACGAAATTCACGAAGCGACCAAGAATTGGCGCGGGTAGACGGTTGTCCCTACGTCGTGCCCAGCATGATGCTGCGCAGCCAGCAGAACGCGGGGTCGTAGGCAAAGCGCGAATGCCAGATCAAATGCTCGGTGAACGACGGCATTTCGAACGCAACCGCGAGCGTGCGCATACCCGACAAACTCGGCGCCACGTCCACCATGCGGGACGGCAGGACCCCGACCGCACGCGTGCCGCGGACCAATGCCGGAATCACATTGAAGCTCGGCACCTTCATAACCGGGTTGGCGCGACTTCGGGCGTCGCCAATTCGCAATTCGCTGGTCTGCATCGTGACGCCGGTAAACTGGGCGATGATGTGCGGGTATTCGAACAATTGCTCCAGGGTGACGATGCCGCGCAGCGGATGATCATCGTCCACAACGCAACAATAGGTTTCTGAAAACAGGGTGTCCGCGCGCAGTAAATGGTCCGCGGCTGCTGCGGCCTGACTGTATGGATTGCCCGTTATGCACAGATCGACCGTGCCGCTGCGCACGTGGTCGAGCGGCGAATTGATCGGCACGATCTCGTAGCTGAGATGAGGCGCCTGTTTTTCAATACGCCGAAACACCGCCGACAGATAAACCATCGTGCTGTAGTCCGACGCCATGATGTGGAAGCACCGCCGATCCGTTTTAGGATCGAACAGCGGCTTGGCGGAAATCGTCGAATTGATTTGCAGAATTGTTTGCCGCACGGATATAGCGAGCGATTGCGCGAACGGCGAGAGGTCGTACTGGCGGCCGTTGCGGATCAGCAGTTCATCGTCAAACTGATCGCGCAATCGGCGCAGGATACCGCTCATCGTCGACTGGGTGACGTGCATCTTTTTCGCTGCGCGGGTGACGTTCTTTTCCGCGAGTAGCGCATCGAGCGATGCCAGGAGATTGAGATCAAAATTCTGCATATAATTCAGAGTATTAGCAGCCGCACCGAGGTATCGGTCTGGCCGATACTTCAGGTCGGAAAACTCGATTTGTCAACATTGGGGTCGGGTGTCAGCGTTCCTCCAACGACGAAATAACTTGATGGAGGAAAGCGTGCAGCAGGTTGCCAAAACTGTGCCTTTTGCCGCCAAGCAGACACGAACCGAGTTTCCGGTTTTGCTCGATCGGGTCCGCGAGCTCAAGCCTATCTTCCGCGATGGCGCGCGCGATACCGAGACCAATCGGCGGGTGTCGAAGAAGACCATGGACCTGTTGCGCGATGCCGAGCTCACCAAGCTGGTGCGGCCGGCCAGGTTCGGTGGCTTCGAGTATGGCCTGACCGAACTGGCGCAAATTGCATTCGAGCTCGGCTCGGTTTGCGGCAGCACCGGTTGGTGTGGCTCGCTGGCGATGTGCTATCAATGGATGACGTCATTCTTTCCGCTCGAAGGACAGCGTGACGTGTGGAGCGATCCCGACAATCTGATCGCCGGGTCCTACAATCCGAGCAAAGAGTGCGAGATCGTTCCCGGCGGCATCAAGCTCGCCGGTACCTGGCCGTACGCGAGCAACTGCGAGAACAGCCAATGGATCATGCTCGGCGCGCTTTTGCAGAGTGCCAAGGGCCCGCCCGACGTGATGTGGTGCCTTGTGCCGATGGCCGACACGGTGGTGGATCAGGACACCTGGTTTACCAGCGGCCTGCAGGGCACCGGCAGTAAGACCGTGCGCATCGATAAGCCGGTGTTTGTTCCCGACCATCGGATGATGCGCTTTGCCGATATTGTTGCCGGGACGGTTCCGGGAAGGAACATCGAAAACAACGACATGAGCCGGTTCGGCTTCACCACGTTCGGCCCGACCGCGCTGGTGGCGCCGATCCTGGGCATGGCCCAGGGCGCGCTCGATGCCTTTATTCACCTGGCGCGAACCAAGGTGCGCGCGGCAAAACCGGGAATGATCGTTCCGATGGCGAACTCACCCATGGTCCAGAACAAGATCGGTGCTGCTTCGGCCACGATCGAGTTGGCGCTTGCGCTGCTGCTGGCGAGCGTCACCGCCGCTGAAGATAAAGTGCGGCGCGGCGTCCCGTTGGAGATTGGTGAGCGCGTTGCCATACGCCGCAATCAGGGCTTTGCCGCCAAGCAGTCGGTCGCGGTGGTCAACGATCTGTTTGCGAAGGAAGGCGCGGCCGGCAGCGACCTCGCGGCGCCGTTGCAGCGCTTCTGGCGTGACGTCAACGCAGCAGCGCTGCACCTCAGTCTCGATTGGGAGGCGATCGCCGCGATGTACGGTCAGCAAAAGCTCGGACTCGATCCCGTTGGGCTCTACTGAGGTTCCGAGGATGATCGACACTCAAGTTCGGGCCACGTGTTCGGCGGGCGGTATCGTGGTAGACAATCGTCAAGGCGAGCAACTCATCGCCGACGCGAAGCTCGCCTTGCGGCGTTTGGCAAGCTCGGTGAGCGTTGTGACCTGTCGTGACGACGCACAAAACTATGCAATGACTGCAACCTCGGTCAGCGCACTGAGCATGGAGCCGCCATCCATGCTGGTGTGCGTCAATCGATCCGCGGCGTTCCACAGGGCGCTCAATCGGGCAAACGAATTCGCGATCAACGTCCTAAGCCGCGCCCACGTCGATATTTCCCGGTTGTGCAGCGGCGGGGCGAGACCGGAAGGCCGGTTCAATGTCGGCGACTGGGACACGCGCGCAGCCGCGCCGGTTCTCATCGACGCCCAGGCCGCCATCGTCTGCCGGAAGGATAAAGCGCTGGACTACGGCACGCATACGGTCTTCATGGGGCGCATCGTTTCCATATCCACGAGCGGCGATGTGGATCCGCTGATCTACCTGGACGGGCAATATACCGGCCGCGCCGCCTGAGCATTCGCCGCCGCTACCAAAGCGGGCGGATGTTGACAGATCGTATCGGAACGGCTGACCATGCATGAAACAAGTTTCTCTATGAGGGAGGAGTTGCCGGCATGAATGTGGACGAGCGCATTGCTGCGCTTACCGCGAAAATGTTGCGGCGAAAATTGTATGTAGTTCTGTCGCAGCCATCGCCGACGCCCGAGAAATTGAAGGCGCTCCTGCCGGCGCATCTCGAATACATGATCGGGCTGGAGAAGCGCGGCGTCTTGTTTGCTTCGGGGCCCCTGACTGATCGAGCCGGGCCGCCGACCGGAGCCGGGTTAACTATTTTGCGAACCTCGAGTGCAGAAGAAGCGCGCGCGCTGGCGGAAGCCGATCCGTTCGTTACTAACCGGCTGCGGACCTTCGAGCTTAAGGAATGGACCCTCATGGAGGGGACATTGGGACTGCGTGTCAATCTCTCCGATCAGTCGGTAGAGGTCGCGTAATAAAGGACGTGGTCGCGTAAAAAGGATTTGGGGATGGAAACGGTTGGCTTTGTTGGGGTTGGCAAAATCGGAATGCCGATCTCGCAGAATCTGATCAAGAGCGGGTATCGCGTCGTCGGCTATCGGCGCAGTTCGCTTGCCGAGTTCGAGAAGATCGGCGGTATCCCGGCGCGGTCGGCGGCCGAAGTCGGCGCGCAAGCGGACGTTGTCTTTTCCTGCCTGCCGTCGGACGAGGCGCTCGAAGAAGCGGTACAAGGCCCGGCCGGGCTCGTGCAGACAGCGCGGCCCGGTCAGATCGTGGTCGAGCTCGGTTCATATCCGGTTCCGGTCAAAGCGCGGCAGATCGAGCCGCTGGCGCACAAGGGTGCCGTCTTCATCGACGGCGAAGTCTCCGGTACGCCGGGCATGGTTGCGGCCCGCAAAGGCGTGGTCTATCTCGCCGGCGACGAACAAGCTTGCAGGCGGGTCGAGCCGGTGGTCGCCGGCTTTGCCGATTTTCTGCATTTATTTTGGCGCGTTCGGCGCCGCGAGCCGGGTCAAGCTCATCAACAATCTCTTGGTGGCGATCAACATCGCGGCGACCGCTGAAGCCATGGCGCTCGGTCTCAAGGCCGGAGTTGACGTGCCGTTGATGATCAAGGCGATCGCGACCGGCAGCGGCGGCTCGACCCAGTTCGGTATCCGCGCGCCGTGGATGGCGGAGCGCCGTTTCAAGCCGCCGCAGGGGACGATACCGGGGCTGCAGCACTACGTGGAGATGATCGGCAATTTTGCCGACGAATTCGGCGTGGCAACGCCGCTGCTTGACCGCACAGCCGAACTGTTCGATCGCTTCGTGGCGATGGGACTTGCCGACTGCGATGGCGCCGCCATGATCGACGTCATCAGCTCGCTGCCGCGAGAAACACAAAATATCAAACGGCCCGCCGGGCCTTCGAACTAACAAAGGAGAATAAGCATGATCCGCGTCAGCAAGATCGCTCACGCCAGCTATGAGACGCCAGATCTCGACCAGCAGATCGAATACTATACTGACATTATCGGGTTGACGCCGGTCGCCAAGGAGAAGGACAAGGCGTATCTCGCTTCCACCGTCGATCACCATTCCGTGGTGCTGCAGCGCGGCCCGAAAGCAGAGTGCGTGCGTCTCGCCTTCCAGATCGCCACCGACGCCGATCTCGGCGAGTTCGAGAAACAGGTCGCCGCCCACGGCACCAAGACAACGCGCAAGAAGGACCCGGAGCCGTCGATTTCCGACATGGTCACCTTCACCGATCCGAAGGGTACGATCATAGAAGTTTTTAAACGCGACGCTTTTTCACATCAGAAATTCCAGCAAAAGGGCATCGTGCCGTTTAAGCTCGGGCACGTCGCGTTCCACGTCACTGACGTCAAGCAGGTCACCAAGTTCTATTGCGACGTGCTCGGTTTTCGCGAGTCCGACTGGATGGGCGATTTTTTCTCGTTCCTGCGTTGCGGGCCTGACCATCACACCATCAATCTGATGCAAACCGGCTCGAATCGCCACTTTCACACCGCCTTTGAGCTGCGCGATTGGGGTCACATGCACGACGCCTGCGACCTCCTCAGCCTCAAGGGCTACAAGCTCTTGTGGGGACCGGGCCGTCACGGCATCGGCCACAATCTATTTGCCTATCACCGCGCGCCGAATGGGCTGATTACCGAAACTTTTGCCGAGCTCGACCGCATGAACGAGGAGCTTGGCTATTTCGAGCCGCGGCCGTGGCACCGCGACAATCCGCAGCGGCCGAAGGTGTGGGAGAAGGACCCGTCGGCTTCTAATCTGTGGGGCGTCATGCCGGGCGACGAGATGATGCAGTAAAAGGCTTCGCGCCAGGCGGGGAGCAAAGACCCGGGAGAGCGTCCATGCGAGCCATTTGGCGTGCGGCTTTCGCAGCCGTCGCAGCGTCTGCTGCTCGTGGCGCAAACGCCCGCTTCGGCGGCTGAACCGATCAAGGTCGGCCTCAGCCTGGCGATGACGGGCGGGGTGGCGCAGAACGGCAAGCAGCTTTTGATTGCGCTCCAGCTCTGGCGCGACGATGTCAACGCCAAGGGCGGTCTTCTCGGCCGCCCGATCGCGCTGGTCGTCTACGACGACCAAAGCAATCCATCGAATGTGCCGGGCATCTACAACAAGCTGATCAACGTCGACAAAGTCGATTTGCTGCTCGGGCCGTACGCCACCAATATGGTCGCTGCGGCAATGCCGGTTATCATTGAAAACAACAAGCTCACCATCAGCATGATGGCGGTGACCGTCAACCGTCATTTCAACTACCCGAGATATTTCTCGATGCTCTCGACTGGCCCCGACGGGGTGCGGGCGTTCACAAAGGGCTTTTTCGATCTTGCGGCGGAGCAGAAGCCCAAGCCGCAAACGGTTGCGCTGCTGTCGGGCGACGCGGAATTTTCGAGAACGTCCGCCGACGGCGCGCGTGAGAATGCGACTGCGGTCGGGCTCAAAATTATCTATGACAAAAGCTATCCGCCGGCGACCACGGACTTTGCGCCGACCGTGCGGGCCATCCAGGCGGCAAACCCCGACATTGTGTTCGTGGCCGCTTATCCGCCGGACACCGTCGGCATTGTGCGGGCCGCGCACGAGATCGGCCTCAAGCCGAAAATGTTCGGCGGCACGATGATCGGACTTCTGATCACCCCGATCAAAATGCAGCTTGGCCCGATCCTCGACGGCATCGTCATCATGGAAAGCTTCGTACCGGCGCCAACTTTCAATTTTCCCGGCGTTGCCGACGTCCTCAAGCGTTACCGCGCCGTCGCCACCGGCGAAAAAATCGACCCGCTCGGCGTTGGATTTGTGCCGTTCGGATACGCCGCCGGGCAAGTGCTGGCCCAGGCGGTGGAAGGCGCGCAAACGCTCGATCAAAACAAGCTCGCCGAATACATCCACAGCCACAAATTCACGACTGTAGTCGGTGATGTCCAATACGGCGCCGACGGCGAGTGGACGAAAGGGCGCACCGTGTTCACGCAGTTCCGGAACGTGGCGCCGAACGAGTTCGATCAATTCGCCGCCGGCAAGGTGCAACCGATCGTCTGGCCGCCGGAATACAAGACCGGCGATTTCGTCTATCCCTACGCCGGAGCGCAGGAATAGATCGTCGATCGCTTCACTCGCCTTTGCCGCCGAGCTGCTTGAGCTTGGCAAACACCGCCTCGACGTTGAGGTCCTCGGATTTCTTCGCGGCAGCCGCCGCGACGGCAGGCGCCGGCTCAGGCTCTTCTTTGGGCGCCGTGGTGACCGACGCCGGCAGCAACGTTGCGCCTTGCGTTTCGGCTGGAGCCGGCTTTTCCTTGGCAGCGCGCTGAACTTCGAGGTCGAGATCGATCTGCGAGCACAGCCCGAGCGTTACCGGGTCGAGCGGCGAGAGATTTGCCGAATTCCAGTGGGTGCGATCGCGGATCGCCTGGATGGTCGATTTGGTGGTCCCGACCAGCCGCATGATCTGGCTGTCCTTCAGCTCCGGATGGTTACGCACCAGCCAGAGAATGGCGTTCGGCCGGTCCTGCCGGCGTGACACCGGCGTATAGCGCGGACCTTTCTTCTGCGGCGCTTCAGGCAAGCGGACTTTGGGATCGGCGATGTGCAGGTGGTGGTCGGGATGCGCCTCGGCGTCGGCGATTTCTTCGCGGGTCAATTGCCCGGTCAGCACCGGGTCCAATCCCTTGATGCCTTGCGCAGCGTCGCCATCGGCGATGGCTTTCACCTCCAGCGGATGCAGCTTGCAGAAATCGGCGATCTGGTCGAACGACAAGGCGGTGTTCTCGACCAGCCACACTGCCGTTGCTTTCGGCATCAGGGGCGCGATACCCATGGGCAAATCTCCTTTGCGCTCCGCCCGCCCGTCCGGGCGAAGCCACTTAAGTCATCAACGATGACTGGAAAAGCGCACGGAATATAGGCGGGCCAATAGTCCCGTGCAACCGGCGTGACTTGCAGAACCGGTCCGATTTGTCACAAAAGGAGCGGCAAGACGCGGTTCCCGCGCTCAAACGGAGCTCCCTGTGGCCGAGACGGCCGCCGAAATCCTTAACGCTTATCGCGACGGAACCGCTACTCCCGAGGACATTGTCGCCAGGAGTTTTGCGCGCATCCGGGCGCACGACGATCCGGCGATTTTCATTGCGCTGCGCGATGAAGCCGAGGTGATCGCCGAGGCGCGTGCGCTTGCGCAGAATGGCGATAGGGCGCTGCCGCTGTTCGGCATTCCGGTCGCCGTCAAGGACAATATTGACGTCAAGGGCCTGCCGACGACGGCGGCGTGCCCGGATTACAGCTATCGGCCGAACCGGGACGCCGCTTGTGTCGCACGACTGCGAGAGGCCGGAGCGCTCATTATCGGCAAGACCAATCTCGATCAGTTCGCGACCGGCCTCGTCGGTGTGCGCACGCCCTACGGCATCTGCCGTAATTTGTTTGATGAAAAGCTTATCCCGGGTGGATCAAGCACGGGCTCGGCAATCGCGGTCGCTGCCGGATTGACGCCGCTTGCGCTCGGCACTGACACGGCAGGGTCTGGCCGCGTGCCGGCCGGCTTCAACAATATTGTCGGATTGAAGCCGAGCCGCGGCCTCGTTTCCGCGGCGGGTGTGGTGCCGGCATGCCGCACACTGGACTGTGTTTCCGTCTTCGCGCTGACGGTCGATGACGCGATGGCGACGTTGAACGTGGTAGCCGGCCCCGATGTTGCCGATGCTTTTTCACGTGCGCGGCCGTTGCCCGCGGTCGGCCCGATGCCGAGCGGTGTCAGGCTCGGCGTACCGATGCCGGGTCACCGCCTGTTCTTTGGCGATCGCGCTTCGGAAGCTGCTTATCAGGCGGCTCTGGAAAAATTCGCCGCGCTCGGCGCGAAGATCGTGGAGTTCGACATCGAGCCGTTCTACGCCGCAGCCCGGCTCCTCTACGAAGGGCCTTGGGTCGCAGAGCGTTACCTGACTGTGCGCGCGCTCATTGCCTCTTCGCCGGAATCACTCCATCCGGTGACGCGGCAAGTGTTGCTCGCCGGCGCGCATGGCACGGCGGCGGAAGCGTTCGCTGCCTTTTATCAGCTTGAGGCGTTGCGGGGCGTTCGCGATCACACCTTCCGCGCGATCGATGCGATGGTGCTGCCGACGGCGCCGACGATCTACACGGTCGAGCAGGTGCTTGCCGATCCGATTGGTCTCAACAGCCGGCTTGGCACTTACACCAACTTTGTCAATTTGCTCGACATGTGCGGCCTTGCCGTCCCGGCGAGTATGCGGCCCGATGGCATCCCATTTGGTGTGACGCTCTTGGCGCCAGCGGGTGAGGACGCAGCGCTGGCGGCGATCGGCCGCGAATTCCATCATGCGAGTGGTTTACCGCTCGGCGCACTCAAACAACCGCAGCCGCCGCTGCCGCCGACACCCGCAGAACCGGCGGAGGCGGAGGTCGCGATCGCCGTAGTCGGCGCGCATCTCTCCGGTATGCCGCTCAACGGCGAATTGCGCGCAGTCGGTGGCCGTCTGCTTGAGCGCACGGCGACCGCGCCGCATTACCGTCTCTATGCGTTGTCCGGCACAAAACCGGCCAAACCCGGTTTGCTGCGAGTGAAAAACGGCGCCGGCGCCAGTATCGAAGTGGAAGTCTGGGCGCTGTCGGAAAGCGCCTTCGGCCGCTTCGTCGCCGCCGTACCGCCACCGCTCTCGATTGGCACGCTCGAACTCAAAGATGAGCGTAGCGTCAAAGGATTTTTGGTCGAGGCCGAAGCAGTTGCAGGCGCGCGCGATATTTCGAGCTTCGGCGGGTGGCGCGCTTTTACGGCGTAGGAAAAGGCGTCGGCCTGACGGCACCCTCACCCGGGATGTGCACTCACAAATTGGGCCGTTCGCCGCAGCCTTCATAATGTTTGCATTTCCCTGCCAGGAGGCGACATCGCTTGCGGGTTTTTTGCAGATTTGGATCGTTACCCGTCGGGTTTGACGCGTTTCGTCAAGCGTCCAGCAACCAACGGCGCTATGCAACTCCTGCTCCGCAGCTTTCACTGTTGAATGTTAATGTTTCGATGTCCAGATGCCTTCGTGGAGCAAGCCATGCGACGTGATTGGCTTCTGGAACATTTCGTCTGCATGAGTTTGACGGCGATTGCGCTCGCCGCGACGACTGCGAGCACGATGGCGGATGATCTACCCTCCTACATGGAACCGATTGCCGGCCGCACCGCCTCCAGTCCCGCCGAAACCGCAACCAAAGAAGTGCTGGCGCTCAATACCGGCATGTTTGATCTTTACGACGTTGCGGCAAAGATCTTTCAACGCAACATACTCGCACGGCACCCTGTCATCCTTGCTCTGTTCTCCGGCGCTGGCGGAAGGTTCATTCTTTATCGGCCCGGCCAAGCACCGCTCGAAGCGCCGTCGGTGCCGATTGTCTATCAACTGCTCAAATCCGTCGGCCACAGCACGATGGCCATGGCCGAAGTGGTGGGGCCTTATTTGGATAATCCAGACAACCAGTCGTGGCGTGGCCCGATGCTCGCCTATCGCAGCCGGATGAAGTCGGCCCTGGACAGCCTGGACGCAGTGCCGATGCGGCCGGACTGGCGGGAAAACAACCGGATCATCCTTACGAACAATGTCGCGTTTATGGACGAGTGCGTTACCAAGGGCGCCGTGTCTTTTAGCTCGTTGCAGGCGTTTGCCCAGAAACAGGGGCCCTATTTGAAGCTGAATGTCGCATGGGCGGCGCAGACCCAAGTCGCGCATTGGATGACCGTGATCTCGGACTGGAAGAAGATGCTCGGCAGCGATTGGGACAAGACCTATGCCGCCAGCAATACCATTTATGTCACGCGCCAAAACAACGTCCTGTTCAGTGTATTGGCCCAGTTCTTCGGTCCGGACGCCGTCAACGATCGATTGCTCCTGATCGAAACGGTTTCATTCACGACCACGCCCGCAGACATGCTGGACTCCTTGACCCGCATCATCGCGGATCGCTCCGTTGGCTCGATGTTCTTCGGCAACTACCATCTGATGGACTACGAGCTGATGGGGGGCGATGCACGCGCTGCAATCATCGCGGAAGACGCCAAGCACGGAATGACCCCGTTCCTGCCACCGCCCGTGCCGTTCGGCTCCAAGCAATGGCCTACCCTGATCACCTCAGGGCCCGGACCCGCGTCCATCGCCGACCTTCATTGAACCGGGCGGCGAAGACCGCGAGCAAGTGTTTCGACGTGCGACTGTCAGAGGATGCGTTTCAGAGGCCCGAGCAAAAAAGGTAGTAGGAAATGGGCATTTCGCGACGTGCGTTCATCAGTTCGGTCACGGCGAGCGGCATCGCGCTTAGCATGTCGCGCCTAGCAATCGCCGAGGAAGTCGGGTTTGCAGCGCGCGAAACCTTGCCGGGACGGCAAGCCTGGAACCCGGCCGCTACTGGCGTCGGTCGCATCGACGGGGTCGCCAAGGTCACGGGCGCCAAACTCTACGCGTCCGATTTCCGCGCAGCCGATCTGCCGGGTTGGCCCCAAAAAACGTCGCACGCCATGCTCATCCGTGCCGCGGATGCGACGCACGTCTTGACTGGCATCGACCTGTCGTCACTGAGCGGTCCGTTGAAGCCCTCGGTGGTGATTACCGCCGCCGACCTCGAACGAACCGGCATTCGCGTTCCCGAGTTCTATGCCGGCGATCTCTTGTGCCTGGTCGGCAAAACGCCGCTCTATCTAGGGCAACCCGTGGCGCTGTTGATCTTCGAGGATTTCGATGCGTTCGATCAGGCGCGGCTCGCGCTGCGTGACGCAGTTGTTTTGAAATTCGGCGAATGGACCGGACCGGTTAAAGCAGCCGACTACGGTGCATTTCGTTTCACACGCGTGGCAGGCCCGACCCCCGACGCGCCCGATGTCTACTCGCCAGCCGAGAACGGCTGGGTTAGTCCGGGATTCTTCGAGAGCTCGGGACGTCCGATCTGGGCACGCCTCCCGGTTCCGACCGGGCAGGCCTATGCCGAAGCCGCCGCCTATGGGGAAAAGATCCGGGCCGAGCTTGCAGCAAACAATCCAGCACTTCTGGTGCTGGACAGCGAATTCGAGACGCAATCAGTCGACCCAATGGCTCTTGAGCCGGAAAGCGGCCTCGCCTGGTATGACGCCGGACGTAAGAACCTCGATCTCGTTGTCAGCGTCCAGTCGCCCGCTGAGATCGCGACGGCGATCGCGTATCTGCTCGGCAATGCCCAGACCGCCTTCAGGCCGGCGCACATCAACACCAATTTCGCCTCTTGTGGCGGCGGATTCGGCGGTCGCGATCATACGCCGTTCCCACTTTACGTCGCGTTGGCGGCGATGTTCTTCCCGAATCGTCCGGTCCGGCTCGCTAACAACCGGTTCGAGCAGTTTCAATCGGGAATCAAGCGGCACGCCTTCAAGATCAAAACGCAGGTCGGAGTTGATCGCGCGACCGGCAAGATCGTTGGATTCGCGGCTGACCATGCGTTGGATGGCGGAGGCCTCGTCAATTTTTCGCCCAGTGTGGCGACCGTCGCCGCCAACGGCGCGCTCGGCATTTACTACGTCCCGAAAGTCGATGTGACGACGTATGCGTTCCACTCGCGCGGCGTAACGGCAGGCTCGATGCGCGGGTACGGAACCCTGCAGTCGATGACCGCGCTCGAAGTGATGGTCGATGAGATTTGCACAGCACTGCCGCTCGACCCAATCGAGTTCCGGCGCCGCAATGCGCTCGCGACCGGCGGCCGGATCCTGGCAGGAAACACTTACAGCGTGTCGATCCGAACCCCGGAAATCCTCAATAAGCTGGAGAGGCATCCGATTTGGAAGCAGCGTGCCAAGGAGAAAGCCGGCGCACAGCAGGCGGGAATTCTTGTCGGTACCGGCGTCGCGTGTGTCACCAAGAACTACGGCACTGGAGCCGATTGTTCGTTGGGATCTGTCGAAATCGCTCCCAGCGGCCAGATTGCCATCTATTGCGACGGCGCCGAGATGGGCAACGGCATCGGGACAGCGGTGGCCAATCGGGTGGCAACGCACCTGGGTGGCGTCGCTGACGAGGTCGCGCTCGAGCAAGTCGACAAATTCGGCCCGCTAGATCTTGTGACCTCCGGCGACCCCTACGCCATTGATCAGAAGACGCAGGACGCGGTGGCGCGCAATCCGCGCTGGGTGCCTGCGATCAGCTCAGCGACCGCAGCCTCGAGCGGCACGCATGTTGGGACACACGCGGCAGCCGAGGCCGCGCGCGTCGTATTCCGTTTTGGTCTGTGGCCGGCGGCGCTCGAATTGTGGGGCATCGCGCCAAACGATCCCAAGGCCAACGCGTGGAAGAAGGCGCAGTGGAAAGACCGGCAACTGGTCATGACGGGACTGGCGCCACTTTCCCTGCCGTCGATTGCCGCGAAAGCGCATGCGCGCAATGGCGTTACCGGGGCGATGGCGCACTGCTTCAGCCGCTGGGCATGGTCGCAAGCGAGCTTCCCGATGGCCGGGCAGGAGTGGACGGCCGACATCGACGCCCTGGCCGTGCGCCGGGGCGCGGGCAAATTTGTTCGTGTCAATCGTTCCAACGTGAAGTTTCCGCCAACCAACCTCAACCGGAGCGGACCTACCTATACCGCGTTATGCGGCACGGTGGTCCGCATCGAGATCGATCGCGCAACCGGGGCCTTGCGTATCGCCAAGGCATACAGCGTGCTGGAGTGCGGCCAGGCGTTAGTCCCGGAGGTCGTTCTGGGACAGGCGCAGGGCGGCTTTGCCATGGGCGTTGGTTATGCATTGCTCGAGGCGCTGCCGCTTTATGAGGACGGACCAGGCAACGGGAGATGGAACCTTGGTCAATACCTTGTTGCACGGGCGTCGGATCTCCCGCTGAACAGACTTGAGATTGAGGTGTTATCGCCAGTTGATGCGCAGGAGCGACCCAAAGGCATGGCGGAAGTCGTGATGATCCCGGTCGTTCCTGCGTTGCTCAACGCCATCTATGACGCGACCGGTCAACGCTTCCGGTCCTTGCCGGTGACCCAAGCCATGATCAAGGGAGCGCTCAAGTGACGATGCTGTCTGTGACCATCAACGGCAAAGCTTACGGCCCGCGGGAGGTACGCGACGAATTAACGATGAATGATTTTCTGCGCGAGTATCTCGGGATGACCGGCACCAAGTTCGGTTGCGGCGCCGCGCAGTGCCTGAGCTGCGCGGTCATCATCGATGATCCTGACGGGGCGAGCTACACGAGCCCCACCTGCATCGTTCCGGCGACAAGCTTCAACGGCAAGTCGATCCGCACGGTGGAAGGCCTTGCCAAGAACGGCGAGCTGTCGGTTTTGCAGAAAGCGTTCATCGAGCACTTTTCCTTTCAATGCGGCTACTGTACGGCCGGCTTCCTAAACGAGAGCCAGGTTCTGCTCGAACGTTTGGCGAAGAAGCCGGTGGTGCGCGCCGTCCTTGAGAAGACCATTGCCGAGGCGCTCGATGGCCATCTGTGCCGCTGCACCGGGTACATCAAATACCACGAGGCCGTACGCGACGTGATCCTGGCGGATCCGGGCCGCTATCTGTCTTAAGTCTTTGTGGCTGGCAACGATTGTGCGCGGCGATCGTGACTCACGGAGCCGGCGTCGAAAGTTCCCAAGCCGAGGAGGCAGCCGAGAATGCAGTTCGACTTACGCGTTCAAATCTTTGTCATGGTCCTGTTTTTGCCGGCGAGCGTGCTGGCTGCGGATGCCGTCCTCGACAGCCGATCGGACCATCTTGCGAACGTCGAGAGCTTTTCATCCATCAGCGATACGGCGGCCCGGTCGGCGGCAATATTCACAGAACTGGGCAAGGTGCTGACGCATCCGCGCTGTCTGAACTGCCATCCCGCCGGCGACCGTCCGCATCAGGGCGATACGAGCCGACTGCACCAGCCGCCGGTCGAGCGTGGAGCCGATGGCTTTGGGCTCCCGGCGCTACGCTGTCCAATCTGCCATCAGATCGCCAACTCCGACCCCAGCGGTGTGCCGGGCAACCCGATCTGGCATCTCGCGCCACGCGAAATGGGATGGGAAGACAAGACGCTCGCCGAGATTTGCGCCCAGATTAAGGATCCGGCGCGCAATGGAAACCGATCTGTCGACGCGCTCGTTGAGCATATCGGCGAGGACCATCTGGTCGGTTGGGCTTGGGCGCCCGGACGCGGGCGGCAACCGGCTCCCGGCACGCAGAAGCAAGCGGGCGCGCTCGTCGAGGCGTGGGTGAAAACCGGAGCGGTGTGCCCGAACTAGATAACCGAAGGGTTCCTCTTCGGCCAGAATTTAATCATTCGATCACTTCGTCGGCGAGCGCGAGCACTTTGGCAGGAATTTCAAGACCGAGCGCCTTGGCGGTCTTTAGATTGATGACCAGCTCGAAGTTTGTTGCTTGTACAACCGGCAGATCGGTGGGCTTGGCCCCTTTGAGGATTTGGCCGGCATAGAGGCCGAGTGTACGCTACGTCGTGCGTCACAGCAAATCGGCACCGCCGGACTTCCGAGTTGGCTCACTGGCGGACGTCGCGACTGCTTTGTGTAATGTCCGCTTCTAAGACCGGACATCGCCGAGTTCCATTGTGATGTCTGCTAAGGGGCCACTTTCAGACATGAAAGAGGCCGCCAACTGAGGCGACCAAGAAAGAAGGCCCCGCCAAAGGGGCCTCACGATTGGACGGTAGATGATCGCCACGACTGTTGCCCTGAAATCCCCTTTTATACCCTCGCAATTTGGACCACCCAGTTGTCATTTCTACAATCAACATAGGCTTGCCCCAGCCAGGTGGAATTCGGATACTCGCAACGGCGCTTGACTGCTCGGGCCTTGGGGGGCGGCGGTGAAGTACTTTTTCTTTGGCGGAGTTGCCGTCTCGGCCCTGGTCGTTGCTTCGGGATATGGAGGGATTGCTCGCGCCGGCGATTTGCCGGTCGAAACGCCTCCGCCCGCGATTTACAACTGGAGCGGTTTCTACACTGGACTTAATGCAGGGGCGGCATGGGGCTCCTACGATCCGCAAACGGCGACCAACTCTGACAAGGGTAAAATCGACGCCGCCTCCGCCGCCGTCATCAATTCGTTCGGCAACCAGAGCATCAAGCCCCTCGGCTTCGGCGGCGGCGCGCAAGCTGGCTACAATTGGCAGGTCGGCAATTGGGTCGCCGGCATCGAGGGAGATTTTAGCTATCTCCACTTGAGCGGGGCCGCCACGACCTTCGTTCCTTTCGCGCCGCCAAGCATCTCGACGGCAGTGATCAGTGCCTACGGCAATGCCAATTGGGTGGCCACGGTGCGTCCGCGCATCGGCTGGGCTGTCAATAATTGGTTGCTCTACGCGACCGGCGGTGTTGCCGTCACCAATTTCAAGGACGATTTCGCATTGACCGGCGTTGATCCGCCACCCCCCAACCCGCTCCCGAACGGGTCATTTTACCAGCAATCGAGCCACCTTAATAACATCCCGCTCGGTTACGCGGTCGGCGGCGGCGTCGAGGCGGCGATCAATGAAAGGTGGAGTGTCAAGGCGGAGTACCTTTATGTCGATTTCGGTCGGTCCACCGCGACGCAGACGGCGACCAACGTCCCGGTCCTGATGCCGACGCAAAGCGCTGACCTGAAGGTCAATCTGGCGCGCGTGGGCCTCAACTATCGCTGGGGCGTTCCCGATGCGACTTCGGCATACGCCAATGCTGGATCACCCATGGCGTTTCCCATTGCGGTCAAGGCGCCGCCGTTCGCACCGCTCTGGAACAAATCCGACTGGGAATTTGATGTCGGGACGCGGACCTGGTGGAGCGGCGGGGTCATGGGTGCAACGAACCCGCTTTTGAGCGATACGCAAAACCTGAAGTCGAGGCTCATCTGGGCCGATCTCGACGCCCTGTCCGGCGAAACCTACGGCCGCGTCGATCATGTTAGCGGCTGGTTCGTGAAGGGATTTTTGGGTGCTGGCGGTATCTACAATGGAAAATTGAACGACGAGGATTTTCCGGCCACCCCAGGGTCCGCGTATTCCAATACGGTTTCGTCCAATACAGGAAGCATCGGCTATGCCACGATCGATCTCGGCTATTCGTTATTGAGATCGCCAGGCGCCAAATTCGGCCCCTTCGTCGGCTACAACTATTTCACCCAGCACGCCAATGGGTTCGGCTGTACGCAAATCGCGGCGGGCACCTCCTGTACCGGTACTGTTCCGAACTACCTCATCATTTCGGAGGATGTTAGCTTCAACTCGCTGCGCGTCGGTCTCTCAGCAGAATTCATGCTGACCGACAAATTGAAGTTCGTGGCCGACGCGGCGTACCTGCCGTGGGCGGTTTCCAACGGTGTAACAATCACAACGCTCGCGCACTCCTCATCCCTGAATCGGGGTCCGACGGCGACGGCGCCATGCTTGAAGGACTGCTCAGTTACAATATCACCGACGCCTGGAATGTGGGCGTCGGTGGGCGCTATTGGGCTATGAACACGCGCACCGGCTCCGTAACACAGATAGACAATACTAATGGAGCCGGACCACCCGTCACATTCCCTGCCCGCTTTTCGACGGAGCGTTATGGCGCCTTCCTGCAGGCGGGTTATCACTGGGGCGACACGGATCCGGCCGCTGCGGGCAACGTAGCGATGCCGGTCAAGGCGCCGATCGTCGTCGCCGGCCCGATGAATTGGACCGGCTTCTACGTTGGCGGGCACCTCGGCGGTGGCGGGAGCGACGCGCAATGGTCGGATCCATTCGGCACGAAGATCAGCACCAGCGGGGCGCCGAATATACCGGGCTTCGGCGATGCGACGCACGCGACGGGCCCACTGGGTGGCGGCCAGATCGGCGCCAATTGGCAAATCGGCCAGTGGGTCCTCGGCGCCGAGGTCGACGCCAGCGCGGCGGACTTGCGCGGCGACAATACCTGTTTCTCGGGGATCGGCGGCATCAATTGCGAGCATATCGTCGACAATCTTGAGACAGTCACCGGCTGCCTCGGCTATGCGTGGAATCGTTCGCTGCTCTATGCCAACGGCGGCGCCGCCTGGGCAGAGACGACGTACAATCTCAACGGCAATACTGGTTCACTTGCGCTCGGCACAGGCAGCAGCAATGCGACCGCATCGGGCTGGGTCGCGGGCGGCGGCGTCGAATACGCGCTCACCAATCATTGGACGACGAGTTTCGAGTACGACCACATCGGTCTCGACAGTGTGACTGTGCCATTTCCGACGGTCGCGGTCATCAAAGCCAATACCATCGTCATCCGGCAATCAATCGATATCATTAAGCTTGGGCTGAACTACAAAATCGATTGGCCTGGATAATCGTCGCGAAAAACTGACTCGTGCGCTGCACGCCCTCCGCGAGTATTACCTGGATTTATTGGTCGCGGAATATTGAGCGGCTCGGTCCTTTTCGACTCAATTCCAGACACGTTCAATTACGTCGCGAACACATGATGGGCGGTGCCGGTGCATTCACTTCGGCTCGTCGATAAAGCTCACGTGCGCGGCGACGATGCGCCAGCCTTCCGGAAAGCGCGCCCAGGTCTGCATCTGGCGTCCAACTTTGCCCGGCGCGCTGGCGCGATGAAACAGCGTCGAGGCGACGGCGTGGTCGCGGCCGTAAGTACTGATGACGGTTTTTGAGATTGTCCGTGCACCCGGAGGTGCGCGGGCGACACGAAACGATTCGATCTCCGCGTAACCGTAAAGATTCTCCGCCCCACCGTATCGAATGGTGCGCGGATCTTTGCGGAATGTGGAATTCAGCGTTGCGACGTCGTTATCGCCGAGCGCCTTCTCGTAGCGATCGAACGCGGCTTTGACTTCGGCGACGACCTCCGGCAGGTCGATCTCCATGGTTTTCTCCTGGGGCGTGCGGGGCGAGGTACGTAGCAGGTGGTGCGGAAGCTTGCGATCAAAATTCCGGCGGCCGCATCGCGGCGGCGACGCCCTGGGTTTCCAGCGCATGGGCAATACGCAACGCCACATCCTCGCGCCACGGCGCTGCAATGATCTGCACCGCGATTGGCAGCGGCGTCAGTGGCACCGGCACGGCAACGACCGGGAGTCCAATGAAGGAAATCGGCTGAGTATAGAGACCGATATTTGGCCGCACCGCCATCTCCGTCTCGCCGAACATAAAAGTCTGCTGCCCGATCATCGGTGCGGTGCACGGTGTCGCTGGCGCCAGAATTGCATCGACTTCGTCGAACAGTTTGAGCACCTCGCCGCGATACCAGCGGCGGAATTTTTGCGCCTTCACCACCAAAGAGCCGGGCACCATGGCGCCGGCGATCAGCCGGTCGCGCACGGCGGGATCGAAGTCTTTGGCCCGGGTGCGCAGACGCTCCAGATGCAAGGCCGCGCCTTCGCTTGCGGTGATCACGAACGCCGCCGCGCGGGCCCGCTCGACTTCCGGAAGCTCAATGTCACGATTGGCGCCGAGCGCGACTGCCACGCGATCGATGGCGTAGACCGGCTCCGCGTCCAGACCTTTGAAATATCCGCCGGCGACGGCGATACGGAGTCTGTCCGTGCCGCGATCGAGGTGGCTAGTGACAGCCTCCGCCGAGCGCTCGGCGCAGACCGGATCGCGCGGGTCGTAACCCTGCATGGCGTCGTACGCGAGCGCGAGGTCGTGCGCCGAACGCGCCAGCGGCCCGACATGATCGAGGCTTGTCACAAATGGAAAGGCGCCCGCACACGAGAGCCGGCCGTAAGTCGGCTTGAGTTCGAACAAGCCGCAGAGCGAGGCTGGCACCCGGATCGAGCCGTTAGTGTCGGAAGCAAGCGCCAAAGGGACGAGGCCGCCGGCGACCGCTGCCGCGGATCCGCCGGACGATCCGCCGCTCATGCGGTTGAGATCGTGCGGATTGCGCGAAGGGCCGTCGTGGGCGTTTTCGCCGGTGAAATCGTAGGCGTATTCGCCCATGTTCAGCGCGCCGACCAGGATGGCGCCGGCCGCTTCGAGGCGCTCGATCAATGTCGCATCACGGGTTGCGGGTTTGGCGTCGCGATTGATCTTCGATCCGGCGATCGTGGTGAGGCCGGCAATATCGAACAAATTTTTTACCGCGAACGGCACGCCTGCGAGAGGAGGAGCCGGCTCGCCGCGCGCGACCGCCTCATCGATTGCCTGGGCGCGAACGAGGGCGCGCTGCTCGGTAATCGCAGTGAACGAATTGAGCAACGGGTCGCGTGACCGGATCCGTGCAAGCGTCGCTTCGATAATACTGAGCGCGCTGGTACGGCCGGCTTCGACGGCCGCGGCGATTTCGCCGGCCGTGTTCCAGGTGAAATCGCGCGCCGTCGTCTCAAGCACGGAACACCGGCGCCGGCTCGATATCGTCTGGCAGCGGAAACTGATCGACCAGCGCCGCGTGAGTAAGGATCACATGCAGGTTGCGTTTCACGCTCGCGCGCCACGCGGGATCGATTCGGAGCGAGAGTGCCTGAGTGCTGGCAGCGACCAGCGTATCGATGACATCGGCCGGTTTCGGCGCGATGCTCGCACGGCTTTTGCGGTTTGCTTTAGCTACGCTTTTCGTGCCGGCGGACGCCGTGGCGCGCCGCGGACGCTTAGCCGGTTTTGCCGACCGGTTCTTTTTCCGCTTGGGTCTTGTCGTTTTGGCCATGCTCTAACTTGTGCTGCGGCAGGAATTCTTCGGCGAAATGGCAAGCGACCTGGTGATCACCGAACCGGCGCAAGGCCGGCATGACAGTCTCGCACGTTTCGGTCCTCCGCGAACAGCGGCTGTAGAAGCGGCAGACATTCGGATCGGGATCGATCGGGCTCATCGGCTCGCCGGTCAGTCGCAACCGCTCCTTGCCGTTTCCGTCGGCACGCGGCACGGCGGCGACCAGCGCCTGGGTATAGGGATGCAACGGGTGCTCGAAAACATCCGCAGCCGGCCCGGACTCGACGATCTTGCCGAGATACATCACCAGCACCCGATCGCAAATCAGCCGCACGACCGACAGGTCGTGAGAGACGAACAGATAGCTCATGCCGAATTCTTGCTTCAGCCGCTGCAGCAGCTGAAGAATGACCACCTGAACGGAGACGTCGAGCGCCGCCGTCGGCTCATCGAGCACGAGGAGTTCGGGTTCAACGGCGATGGCGCGGGCGATGCCGACGCGGGCACGCTGGCCGCCCGAGAGCTGATGCGGGAATCGGTACAAGAGCTGCAACGGCAATCCGCATTGGCCGGCCACGGCTTCGACTTTTCTAGTGAGTGCCTCGCCGCGCAATTTGCGCAGGCGGCGCAACGGATCGGCGATGGCGTCAAACGCGGTGAAGCGCGGATTGACGCTATCGCCGGCATCCTGGAACACCATCTGAATACGCGCGCGATCGGGATCGCGGGCGAACTCGCGCGCCGGCGTGAGCGACAATTCGCGCGTCCCGAGTTTCACGCTGCCGTCGCTGGCGTCGATCAGCCGGGTGAGGGCGCGCACCAATGTCGACTTACCGCAGCCGGACTTGCCGACGAGACCGACTGTCTCGCCCTTGTTGATGAAGAAGCTGACATCGTCGACCGCGTGCACTTTCGGCAGCCTCTCCGCCCCGCCGGTAAAGCGGCGCCGCAGCGACGTCCACAGTCCCAGTGTTCCGCCGACCGGAAAGAGTTTGGAGAATTCGACGACGTCGAGGAGGGCGGTCATGACGCACTCATCGGCAGCGGATTCCAGCACGCGACCTGATGCGCGATGCTGGTTTCCGTCTGAGGCAGCGGCCGGGCGCAGGCATCGAGCTTGCGCGGGCAGCGTTCGGAATAGCGGCACGACGGCAGATCGGTGCGGCGCAGATCGGGCAACGAACCGGGAATGGACGCCAACTCATCGAGGCTTGCGGCCGAGTTGGGCGTCGCGGCGATCAACTCCGCCGTATAGGGATGACGTGGCCGTGCGAACAGTTCGCGCGTCGGCGCGCTTTCGACCACATGACCCGCATGCATCACGACGATGCGCGCCGCGCGCTGCCCGGCAAGGGCGAGATCGTGGGTAATGAAGATCGTCGCCATGCCGAGTTCGCTGGCGAGATCGGAAATCAGATCCATGATGACCGCCTGGGTCGTCACATCGAGCCCCGTGGTTGGCTCGTCGGCGATCAACAATGACGGCTTGGCGGCAAGTGCGATGGCGATCATGACGCGCTGGCACATGCCGCCGGACATTTCGAACGGGTAAGCCTTGGCGCGCCGCACCGGATCGGTGATGCCGACGGCGCGCAGCATTTCGATGGCCTGCGTGGGTGCCTCGCGGCCCGGCACATTGCCGTGACGGATGAGCACGTCTGCGATCTGACGTCCGACTGGGCGGATCGGATTAAGTGCGGTGCGCGGATTCTGAAAGATCATCGCGATTTCGCGGCCGCGCACGTCGGCAAGCTGGTTCGGTTTTGCCGCGAGAAGATCGAGGCCGCCGAACATCGCTTTGCCGGCGGTGATCCGCGCCGCGGGATCGAGAATGCCAAGCATTGCATAGGCGGTGACGGATTTGCCCGATCCGGATTTGCCGACCAGCGCCATCGTCTCGCCCTTGGCGATCGAAAAACTGACGTTGTCCAAAGCGCGCACGGTGCCGGAACGGGTGCGGAATTCGACCGACAAGCCTTCCACGCTGAGCGCCGGTGCGAGGATCACGTGCGCCTCCGCGGATCGACGATGTCGCGCAGCCCGTCACCGAGCAGATTGAAGCAGAACACCGCGACCATCAGCGCAAGGCCAGGAAATAAAGCGATCCACCATTCGCCGGAGATGATATTGGCGGCGCCTTCCGCCACCATGATGCCCCATTCCGGCGTTGGCGGTCGCACGCCGAGCCCGATGAACGACAATCCGGCCGCGTTGAGGATGGCGTAGCCCATGGTCAGCGACATTTGCACCACCAGGATCGGAAACACGTTCGGCAAGATCTGGAGCGTGACGATGCGCCATTCGCTGTTGCCCGACAGCCGGGCGGCTTCAACAAAACCGGCTTCACGGCGGACGTTCGCCTCGGCGCGGGCGACCCGCGCGTAGAGCGGAAAGTTGATGATCGCCGTCGCCAGCACGATGTTCTGCACCGTGTTGCCGAGCGCGGCGACGATTCCCATGGCGAGCACGAACAGCGGAAACGCCATGATGGTGTCTGCGATGCGGCCGACAATGCGATCGGTCCAGCCGCCGAAATAGCCGGCGGCGACGCCGGCCAGGCCGCCCATCAGGAACACCAGCACCACCGAGGCAATCGCGATGGTGAAATCGAGCTGCGTCGCGACCACCACGCGGCTGAAAATATCGCGGCCGAGTTGATCGGTGCCGAACCAGTGTCCGGCCGAGGGCGGCTTGAGCGCCGCGGCGGTGTCGCTTGCAAGCGGATCGTGCGGCACGATCCACGGCCCGATCAGCGCCGCGATCAGGATCAGCACAAACAGGCCGAAGGCGAGGCCCGTAACCGGATTCTCACCGATCACGTAGCGCGCATGACGGATGAGCGCCGCTGCGCCGGTCGCCGGCCGGGTCGTTGCAGCAATATCGGTCATGCCTCGAGCCTCGCCCGCGGGTCGATGATGCCGTAGCTGATGTCGATCATGAGATTGAGCAGCACGTAGAGCACGGCCATCGTCAGCACGAAGCCCTGTACCGGCGCGAAATCCGAAGCGATCAGGGCCTCGACCGCAAACGAGCCGATGCCGGGCCAGGCGAACACCTTCTCCACCAGCACGTTGGCGCCGAGGAGAAACGAGAACACCATGCCGAGCGTGGTAATGACCGGCAGCATGGCGTTGCGGAACGCGTAAGTGATGATCACGGTGTAGGCCGACAATCCGCTGGCGCGGGCGGTTCGCACATAGTCGGAAGCGAGCACGGCCAGCATCGAAGCACGGGTCATGCGTGCAATCGGCGCGATCGAAAAGATCGCGAGCGTCGTACCAGGCAGGATCAGCTGGCTCAGCGCAGCGCGAAAGGTCTGAAAGTCGCCGGCGATCAGGCTGTCGATCAGATAAAAGCCGGTAACCTGCGGCGGTGCCGTAGAGAATACGTCGAGCCGGCCGAGCGGCGCCGGTGCCCATCCAAGCAGAAAGTAGAATACGTAAACGAGCAGCAGCCCGGTGAAGAACACCGGCAGCGAAACGCCCGCGGTCGCAACCACGCGGCAGGTATGGTCGATCCACGAGCCCTGCTTCACGGCGGCGAGAATGCCGAGCGGAATGGCGATCAAAACCGAAACGATCAGACCGAACAGCGTGAGTTCTGCCGAGGCCGGCAGCCTCGAGACGATCTCGGTCACTACAGGCTGGCCGGTCGCGAGCGAGTTGCCGAGATTGCCGTGCGCCAAATCGTCGACATAGCGCAGGAACTGCACCGGCAGCGGCTGGTCGAGGCCGAGCGATTTGCGGATGTCCGCAATCGATTCTGGCGTTGCCGCGGGCCCGGCGAAATACACCGCCGGATCGCCGGGCAACACACGGGTGAGCAGGAACGTCACGATGATCACGCCGATCAGCGTCGGAATAACGGTCACGAAGCGGCGCAGGATACTGACGAACATGCGTTGCTCTAGTGAGGCTTAATCGTCACGCCTTGACCAGCGAGCGATAGTCGACCTGACGGTGAAACCAGTAGCAGTAGCCCGAGATATTCTGCTGGGTCGCGACTTTCAGGTGCGGCTGGAACAGCGGGATGCGCGGCACCTCATGCCAGGCCTTTGAGATGAAGCCCTCGACATCGGTTGCGTATTTGCTCTTGGCGTCGGCGGCAGCGGCCTCGCGGGCACCATCGATCAACGCATCCATATCTTTGTTGACGTAGCTCGGCGTGTTGAAGATGGCGTTCTGCCCGGAGTAGCACCAGAAAAAGAAATATTCCGGATAGTCCAGCCACCCTGAAAAGAAGTTCACCATCATCGGCATCGATTTCTTGGCCATTTCGCTCCGCCAATTGGAGCCCGGTATTTTGTTGATTGTGGTCTTGATGCCGATCTGAGCGAGGCTCTCCTGAATGAGCGTCGCGGTCGGTTCGGAATTTACCGCATCGCCGAGATCGAATGAGATGGTGGTGTCGATGCTGCCGGCGCCTGATTCCTGCATCAGCGCCTTGGCCTTTTCCATGTCGGTGACATAAGCGGTGGGTTGCGGCCAGTCGGTCGTCGATACGTCATTCGATTTGCCGCCAAACAGCGGATTGGCGATGCCGAACATCGCCGCATCGATGATCTTCTGATAAGGGATCGCGTAGGCGACGGCTTGGCGGACCTTTTCGTTGTTGAACGGCGGGTTCGCCACGTTGAGATCGACGCTGTACATGCCGTTGGTGATCGGATTGGCGATCAGCTTGAGCTTGGTCTCCTTCTTCATCTCGGAAAAATCCTTCGCCGGCAGATCGAAGGAGATGTCGGCGTCGCCGCGCTCCATCAGCGCGCGTCGGTTGCCGGCCGCGGGAATCGTGCGCCAGATGACTTTTTTGAGCTGCGGGAGCTTGCCGCCAACCCAGCCGTCAAAACGCTCGTAAACGGTTTCGACGCCAGGCTTCCAGCTCGTTACTTTGTAAGCGCCGCTGCCGGCGGTGTTGCTCTTGGTGTAATCGAGCGCCCAAGGGTCCTTCTCAGTCGCATGCTTCTTGAGTAGCTCCGAGTTGTAAACGCCCGGCACGATCACCGCGAGATCGGGAAGGGTCAGTCGATCCTTTTTGATGAAGTCGACGCGAAACGTGTTGTCATCGACGGCTACGAACTGCTCCGGCTTGAGAAGTGAGCCGGCTTTCATCTGCACGGTCGGAAATCCGCCAACGGTGACGGCGCGGTCGAACGACCATTTCACGTCCTTGGCCGTGACCGGCGTGCCGTCCTGAAATTTCGCATCCTTGCGCAGCTTGAACGTCACCGACATATCGCCCGCGTTCATGTCTTCGGCGAGTTCGGGTTTGAGCTTGTCGCGGTCGTACGATTGCGTGCCGTCGGGGAGCGTCTTCTTCTCGTGCGTGATGAGCCGGTCATAGCAATTCCACGACGCTTCGTAGCCCGGCCGATTGGTGCCCACTCCATGGATGTCGAGATTGTTGGGCCCGTTCTCGGTGATCAACAACAGCGTCTCGTTGCGCGCTTGCGATTTCGCCGGGGACCAGATCGCCGGCGCCGAAACGGCGCTGGCCGCGGTGAGCGCTGTCATCGACTTCAGAAATTCGCGGCGCTTCATGCAAAAGCCTCCCACCCGGCTGGCGCAGTGTTGTGTCGAGTTTGTTTCCGCAAGCCGCGTGCCACACTGCAACGCCGGCGCGTCGCAGGTTAAGTCATTGAATCCATGGGGCTTGCTGCTGGATCAAAGCAAAGCCTGCCAACAGGGAAGTGGTCGGAAGCCAAATAAGCTCAAAAATTGAGCACCGGCCGGCACTGGCCTCAATCTTGCACAGTAAAAGCATATCCTTCGCCAATCCGATTGCAGGGAGGCCCGAGATGCCGAAAGTGACCTTTGATGCCGAGCCCACGCCGCTGTCCGTCGATCTCGACCGCGCCGCGCTCGTAATCATCGATATGCAGCGGGATTTTCTAGAGCCCGGCGGCTTCGGCGAAGCGCTTGGCAACGATGTTTCGCGGTTGCAGGCGGCCGTCGCACCGCTTCGTCAGGTTCTCGAAGCCGCTCGCGAACATGACATGCTGGTCATCCATACGCGGGAAGGTCACCGGCCGGATCTTTCCGATGCGCCCCCGCACAAAGTCGAGCGCGGCGACCCGTCGACGCGGATCGGCGCGCCCGGTCCGATGGGCCGGATTCTGGTGCGCGGTGAGCCGGGTCACGACATCATTCCCGAGCTTTATCCGTTGAAAGACGAGCCGGTCATCGACAAGCCCGGTAAAGGCGCGTTCTATCAAACCGACCTCGAACTCATGTTGCGCAACAGCGACATCGACACTTTGTTTGTCTGTGGCGTGACGACAGAAGTGTGCGTGAACACTACTGTGCGCGAAGCCAACGACCGCGGCTTCCGGTGCATCGTGCTGTCGGATTGTTGTGGCTCGTACTTCCCCGAATTCCACGCCGCCGGTCTTGCCATGATCAAGGCGCAAGGCGGCATTTTCGGCTCGGTCGCCGCGTCGACGCCGCTCCTGAACTCGCTGGCGTCAATCGGCTATCCGGTTCGAGCCGCCGTCTAGTTTTGCCGTCGAGCGAATTTCTCTGAAGCGCTTTGGTGCGCAATCGTAGCTGCTGTTTTTTTGACAGCAATGATCGTTATTTGATCGCCGCCGTGGATTCGCAATTTGCACGTTTGCGATGCAGCAAGCGATTGACAATGATGCAGGCCAAGCGCACCAGCGCTAATTCTTCTGCGCACTCATCGGCTTCTCGACTGCAGTCGTCGTCCGTAACGCTCCCGCCACGGTTGGCACGCGGCTTGCGAGGTTGAGAACGCAATCAGGGACGATTGCGGACAACGTCTATTTGGGGGGCGGGGCGCTTCACGCCAAAAACTCTTGCCGATGCAACGGCGCGGGTGCCGGGCCCGTGGGCATTGACTGGCGCTTTTGGATGCGGCTCGCCATGAAGAGGAGCCTGCGATGACCATGACGTCGACTTCGGCGTTTCGCCCACGCCTGTTTACGCCCGGCGACTGGAATGCCTTCTTTGGTTTCGGCACCAACATCCTCACCAATATGCTGACGCTCACGATCCTGCTGCGGTTCGTGATCAAGATGCCGGACTCGATCGTATTCGGCCGCATCCTGCCGGCGGTCGGGCTGATGCTGTGCCTCTCGACGTTTTACTATGCGTACCTGGCTTACCGGCTCGCCAAGCAGACCGGCCGCAGCGACGTTTGCGCGCTGCCGTCCGGCATCAGCGTGCCGCACATGTTCATCGTCACCTTCGTGATCATGCTGCCGATCGCGCTGACGACCAAAGATCCGATCAAGGGTTGGGAAGCTGGACTGACATGGGTGTTCTTCCAGAGCTTCATCCTGATGATCGGCGGCTTCATCGCGCCGCTGATCCGCAAGATCACGCCACGCGCGGCCTTGCTCGGCACACTGGCCGGCGTATCGATCACTTTCATCTCCATGCGTCCGGCGTTGGAAATGTACATGACGCCGGTGATCGGCCTGAGCTGCTTTGCCGTCATCCTGGTGAGCTGGTTCGGCGGCTTCCGATATCCTAAAGGCATTCCCGCCGGACTGGTCGCCATCGCTGTGGGAATGATCATTGCGTGGGGCTCCAACCTCTTCGGCCTCAACTACGGCGGGCTGAGCACCGCGGGCGTTACCAGCGCGTTCACGAATTTCGGCTTCTCGGTGCCGCTGCCTGCTGTGAACCACATCTTCTCCGGCTTTGAATATCTCGGCGTCATTCTCATTACCGCCATCCCGTTCGGCATTTACGATCTGGTCGAAGCGATGGACAACGTCGAAAGCGCGGAGGCCGCCGGCGATGCGTTTCCGACGACGCGCGTACTGACCGCCGATGGCGTCATCAGCTTGATTGGCTGCCTCATGGGCAATCCATTCATCAATGCCGTCTACATCGGTCATCCCGGCTGGAAGGCGATGGGCGGCCGCATCGGCTACTCAGCGGCGACCGGCATCATGGTGATCGTGTTGTCGTGGTTCGGCGTGATCTCGCTGCTCCTGGCCATCATACCGGTCGTGGCGATTTACCCGATCCTCCTCTACATCGGCATGCTGATCGGCGCGCAAGCGTTCCAAAGCACGCCGAAGGTCCACGCCCCCGCCATCATCTTGGCGCTGACGCCGCATCTCGCCGCTTGGGGCTCCGTGCAGCTGGACGGGGTGCTGCATGCGGCGGGCACCGACGCGGCGACGGTCGGTTTGGACAAAATGGCCAACAACGGGGTTCTCTATGCGGGTCTCAAGGTCATGGGCGGCGGCTCTATCTTGACCGGACTTGTCCTTGCCGCGATCGGCGCCTTCGTCATCGACAAGAAGTTCGTCAACGCCTCGGCGTTCGCACTTGCCGGTGCCATCCTCACCTTCTTTGGCTTCATGCACGGCGAACAGGTCGGCATCGCAGTGACTCCAATCGTTTCGATCGCGTATCTGATCGTGGCGGTCTTCCTGTTCGGGCTGAGCCGCGCTCCGGTGAGTTTGCTGGATCGTATGGCGCCACATGAGGCGATACCGGAGGCTGCCGAGTAACGAGTCCCAACGCTCTCTGGGCGCTTCAACGAAAACAACCCGGATTGCCTCGCGCAATCCGGGCCTTTTTATTCCGCCACCTCTTTTGCAGCGCCAAGGCGCGCAAGCCGTCGCCGAACATGGCAGACTTACAATTATACTGCCGATTTCCGGCGAGATAAGAGTGGCGGCCGGCGCCGCCTTTGGCGGAGCCTATGGTCGAACGTCGTTCCACTGCCTCTGCGCCCACGCATCATGGCCGTGTTGACGCCACGGGCGACTTGTTCGGTCACCCCAAGGGTCTGGCTTTTCTGTTCACCACCGAGATGTGGGAGCGCTTTTCCTATTACGGGATGCGCGCGCTGCTCGTCCTTTACATGACGAAATATCTGCTGACGTCAGACTATACCGGCACGGTGCTCGGCCTCGCCGGCATCAAAAGCGCACTGGAGGCAGTATTCGGTCCGCTCGACGTGCAGCCGCTGTCATCGCAGATCTACGGCTTCTACACGGCGCTGGTTTATCTGACCCCGATTTTCGGCGGGCTACTTGCCGACCGGGTACTCGGCCAGCGTCGCACCGTCGTCATCGGCGCCACCCTAATGGCGATCGGCCATTTCATGATGGCGGTCGAGCAGCTTTTTCTGTTGGCGCTGCTGGCGTTGATTCTCGGCAATGGCGCGTTCAAACCCAATATCTCGACCCAGGTCGGCGGCCTTTATGCGCCGGGCGACCATCGCCGTGACCGCGCTTATTCGATCTTCTATGTCGGCATCAATGTCGGCGCGTTCCTGGCGCCGCTGGTCTGCGGCACGCTCGGCGAAAAGGCGGGATGGCACTACGGCTTTGCCGCGGCTGGCGTCGGTATGCTGATCGGGCTTGCCATTTATCTGTACGCCTTGCCGCTCCTGCCGGCGGATGAACTGCAAAAGGCCAAAGCTACGGCTGCAGCGAAAACGCGACTCGGACGCCAGGAATGGCGGTCCATCATCGCTATCCTCGTGCTGTTCATTCCGGTCGCGCTGTTCTGGGGCACCTACGAGCAGCAGGGCAACACGATTGCCTTGTGGGCCGACGCGAATACGGATCGCACCGTTGGCCTGTTCGGCTCGAATGCCGAAATCCCGACTACCTGGTTTCAGGCCTTTAATCCGTTCATGATCTTTGCCTTCACGCCGTTCGTGGTCGCGCTGTGGACGCGGCAGGCGGCGCGCGGGTCGGAGCCTTCGACCATCACCAAAATGTCGCTCGGATGCTTCGGCGTCGCGCTCTCCTATTGCATCATGGCGGGGGCTGCGTGGCACGCCGGTGAAGAGAAAGCGAGCTGGTTGTGGCTGTTCGCTTTTTTCGTCGTTGTGACCATCGGCGAGCTTTACCTCTCACCGGTGGGGCTTTCGCTGGTGACCAAGATAGCTCCGTTGCGCATGTTGTCGATGATGATGGGTGTGTGGCTGGCCACGAGTTTCGTCGGCGGTTTTCTCGCTGGATGGCTCGGTAGCTTCTGGAGTCGGATGGAGAAGCCGGAGTTTTTTCTGCTGATCGCGGCAATCGCCGCGTTCGCAGGTGCGGCGATCTTCGCCTGCCGCTGGCTGTTACGCGGAATGCTCACCGAGTAAGCCACGATCGACCTAAATCTGCTATTGAGTGCAGTTGTAAGGTTGTCCGGCCGCGTGGGAGAATCTGATCGGCATGAGTGGTCTTCGCGACTGGTTGCGCGGGAACAATTTTGAGCAATACGCGGATGCGTTCGAGGCGAACGACATCGGCCTCGATATCCTGCCGGAACTGAGCGAGCGCGACCTCGAACAGCTCGGCGTATCGCTCGGCAACCGCCGGCGGCTCTTGAAGGCAATCGCCGAGCGCGGTTCCGAACCGGCCGCGCCAAAGCCTGCCGACGCGGAGGCGTCGGTGGACGCCGAGCGGCGTCAGGTCACGGTGCTGTTCTGCGATATGGTCGGTTCGACGGCGCTATCTGGCGAAGTCGATCCCGAATTGCTCGGAAACTTGATTCGGCGCTATCAGGACGCCGCCGCCGGCGCCATCGGTCGGTTCGGCGGCTTCGTCGCCAAGTTCATGGGCGACGGTGTGCTCGCCTATTTCGGTTTCCCGCGCGCATACGAGGATGCAGCCGAACGCGCCGTGCACGCCGCGATCGGCATCCTTGCGGAAGTCGGCGGCATCGAGCGCCCGGACGGCGCGCGCGTTCAGGCGCGGGTCGGTATCGCGACCGGACTTGTCGTCGTCGGCGAAATCGTCGGCACCGGCACCGCACAGGAGCGCACCATTGTCGGCGAGACCCCGAACCTCGCCGCACGGCTGCAGGCGCTTGCAGCGCCCGACACGATCCTCATCAGCGAGACGACACACAATCTGCTCGGCGGATTGTTTGAGTTGGAACGGACCGGCGAACACGAATTGAAAGGATTTGCGCGCCCGGTGCCAGCCTGGCGCGTCGTCGGCGAAGCAGCCATCGTGACCCGCTTCGCCGCGGGCCGCACCGGTGGCGGCACGCCGCTCATCGGTCGCGCCCACGAAATGGGACTGATGCTCGAGCGCTGGCGCCTGGCAGCTCACGGCGAGGGCCAAATTGTCACGCTGATCGGCGAAGCCGGGATCGGCAAGTCGCGTTCGCTCGAGGCGTTGCAGGAAGCTATTGCAGGCGAACCGCACGGCCTCATTCATTTGCAATGCTCGCCCTATCACAGCGACAGCGCGCTTTATCCGGTGATGCAACACATCTCGCGCACCGCGGGCTTCGTCACCGCCGACTCACCTGGCACACGAATTGAAAAACTCAGCGCCTTGTTCTCACAGCGGGCGGCATCGGACGCCGCTGCAATTCCGTTGCTGGCGGAACTCCTGTCGATTCCGGATGCGCCGCCCGCACCGGCCCCGCTGACGCCGGCACAACGAAAGGCAGCCACGATCGCTCTCCTGGTCGACGAGATCGTGCGCCTCGGCGAGGCCAAGCCGATGCTGCTCATCGTCGAGGACGCGCACTGGATCGATGCCACGACGCTCGAAATGCTGACGCGCATATCCGACAGCATTGCTCAGGCGCGCTTGCTTGTGTTGGTGACGGCGCGTCCAGATTTTGCAGCGCCCTGGCTGGCGCGGCCGCATTCAACGATGCTGACACTCGGGCGCCTCGGCCGCGCGGAATGCGCGGAGTTGATTGCCGGTGTCGCGGCTTCACACGGGCTCTCGGCGGAGACCGTGGCGACAATCGTCGCCAAGACCGATGGCGTACCGCTGTTCGCCGAAGAATTGACCAAAAGCGTGATGGAATCGGCGACCGAAGACAGCGCCGCCGTACCGGCGACACTGAAGGATTCGCTGATGGCGCGGCTCGACCGCCTCGGCGAAGCACGTGAGGTGGCGCAGATCGCCGCCGTCATTGGCCGGCAGTTCTCCTTCGCGCTGCTCGATGCAATTGCGCCCAGGCACGGCGGCGAGCTTGAGTCCGCGTTGTCGAAACTGGTCACGGCGGGCATCGTTTTTCCCGAGGGCCGCGGTCAGGAACGGAATTTTAATTTCAAGCACGCGCTGCTGCGTGACGCTGCCTATGAGAGTTTGCTGTTGGGACGCCGGCGCGAATGGCATGAGCGCATCGCCCGCGCGCTCGAACAACGGTTCCCTGAATTGGCGGCGAACGAGCCGGACCTGCTGGCCCATCATTTCGCCGAGGCAGGGTTGATCGATCTTGCCTGTGACTACCGGATGCGCGCCGGAGATCGGGCGCTCGGCCGTTCGGCCTACCAGGAAGCGCTCGCGCATTTCTCGGCCGGCGTGAGATTGGCCGACACGCTGCCTGAACCGGCGGACCGCATGCGCCGGCAACTGGACTTTTTGTTGAAGCTTGGTCCGACGCTTGGCATCGCCCGCGGCATGCAAAGCGCGGAGCTCGAGGATGTCTACCAGCGCGCCAGTGAAATCAGCGAGCGTTTGGGCGACGCGGCCGCATCGTTCAAAGCGAAATGGGGACTCTGGCTCAGGGCCAATCTCGGGCGCAAGACAGCGCTGGCGCGCGAACGTGCCGGAGAACTGGTGGCATTCGCGCAACGATCCGGCGACGAACATCTGTTGCTCGAAGCCCATCATTGCCGGTGGTCCACTGCCATCTTTCGCGGCGATGTCGCCTCCGCGATAGCCGATGGCCGCATCGGTCTCGATACCTATGACATGCTGCGGCACCGGCACCTTGGCGCTGCATTTGGTGGTCATGATCCGGGCGTTTGCGCTCACGTCGTGAGCGGGTTGGCGCGGCAAATGTCGGATGATCGTGAAGGAGCGGACGATATCCTCGCGCGCGGGATCGCGTTGGCCGAGGCGCTCGACCATCGCAACAGCCTTGCGCACGCCCTCCACAATGCCGCGATGGGCCACCAGTTTGGCGGCGATCGCGAACGCACGTTCCTGGTTGCCCAGCGCGCGGCGGCGCTTGCGGAGAAATTTGGTCTGCTGCCCTGGCTCGCCAGCAGCCTGGTCATCATGGGTTGGGCCAGCGCGGTTGGGCCGGGTGCTATCGAGGCGGCACGCCTGATCGACTCACAGATCGGCAGCGCAACGTCTGCTGGTCCGGTGCCGCAACTGTACCTCGGCCTGGCGGCCGAAGTGATGCTCGCCGCCGGTCGTCCGGTGGATGCTCTTGGTCATCTTGACCGGGCAATCGCCGCGATCGACGAACCCGGCGTCGGTCTCTATCTGCCGGAAATTTATCGGCTGCGCGGCGAAGGTCTGCTGGCGCTCGATCGCACCGACAAAGACGCGGCGAGGCGGGCCTTTGCGATAGCTCGCGACATCGCCAATCGTCAAGGCGCGATTATTTTCGAGCGCCGCGCCGAAGCGTCGCTTGCAGAGCTTTCCGGCTGACGGAGCTTAGTGCGCAGCCGCGACGGCGGCAGTCGCCATCGCGGGAGTTTCCATGGCGGCGATGGTATTCTTCACCGCCTTCTGCACTTTCTCGAACGCGCGGACCTCGATCTGGCGGACGCGCTCGCGCGACACGCCAAATTCGTCGGCGAGTTCCTCCAGCGTGATCGGCTCATCGGCAAGCCGGCGCGCTTCAAAGATGCGCCGTTCGCGATCGTTGAGCACGCCGAGCGCCGCACCCAGCGCCTGATGCCGGTTGTTCGACTGCTCCGACTCGGCGAGACGGCTCTCCTGGCTGACACCGTCGTCGACCAGCCAATCCATCCACTCGCCGGAATCGCCATCCTCGCGGATCGGCGCGTTCAGCGAAGCATCGCCGCCAAGCCGGCGGTTCATGTCGATCACGTCCTGCTCGGTCACGCCCAGCCGCTTGGCGATGAGCTTGACCTGATCGGGCCGCATGTCGCCTTCTTCAAGCGCGGAAATCCGGCTCTTGGCCTTGCGCAGGTTGAAGAACAGCTTCTTCTGGTTCGCGGTGGTGCCCATCTTAACGAGCGACCACGAGCGCAGGATGTATTCCTGGATCGCGGCCTTGATCCACCACATGGCGTAGGTCGCGAGCCGAAACCCTTTATCGGGCTCGAAGCGCTTCACCGCCTGCATCAGGCCGACGTTACCTTCGGAAATGACTTCGGAGATCGGCAGGCCGTAGCCGCGATATCCCATGGCGATTTTGGCCACCAGCCGCAGATGGCTGGTGACGAGCCGATGCGCCGCTTCGCGATCTTCGTGCTCGCGCCAGCGCTTCGCCAACATGAATTCTTCCTGCGGTTCCAGCATCGGAAACCGCCGTATTTCTTCCAGATACCTGGTAAGGCCGGTTTCACCCGACAGAACCGGCAAGGCTGCAGTTTGGGCCATCACAGCGCCCTTTCCTTCGTTGACACCCCCGCTACGCGGCAGGCGATTTACGTCGTCGCTTCCCGAGCCGACGGCGCAAGCTCCTTATCTCGCACCTGCAACATACACGGTCCAACCCGGCGAGCGGTAGTAAAGAGGCATCACAACAGCGCGACGCTGCGTTGATCTGGCTCGATAGGCGGTATTTCGCCCGAGCCGGTTAAGCCTCTATTTATCGCTAAAATCAGCCCGAATAGCCGCCAGCATATCATGCAAACGGACGAGATCGGATGGTAGTTCCGAGCGGAACCTCAGGATTTGATCGGTAATTGGGTGCGAGATGACGAGTATATGGGAATGAAGGGCCTGTCTGCCAAGGGCTGAAAGCGCCTCTTGGGCGGGCTTCGGCAGCAGCGCCGCCTTGGTTCGAAACCCCGCCCCGTAGATCTCGTCGCCGAGGAGGGGATGGCCGATCGAGGCCAGATGGACACGAATCTGGTGGGTTCGGCCGGTTTCGAGGCGGCAGGCAAGCCAACTGGCCACGGATTCTGGGGATTTCCTGGCCCGCCGGGTGCCCGTTTCAGCCTCATACCGCTCCAAAACCTGCCAATGGGTCACGGCCTCACGGCCGCCTTCGCGGACCGCCATCCGGTCGCGGGCGGCCTGGTGGCGATCGATCGGCTTGTCGATCACCCCGCGAGGTCTGTCGGGCGCGCCCCACACGAACGCGAGGTAACTGCGCTCGAACGGCCCGCCGTCCCGGCCATGGCTGGCGAACTGCGCCGCCAGCGCCTGATGGGCGCGATCGTTCTTCGCGACCACCATCAGGCCGGTGGTGTCCTTGTCGAGTCGGTGCACGATGCCGGGCCGGCGCTCGCCGCCGATGCCGGAAAGACTGTCGCCGCAATGCGCGATCAGCGCATTCACTAAAGTGCCGGAGGCGTGTCCGGCTGCGGGATGCACGACCAGCCCTTTGGGCTTGTCGATCACGATGATATCGGCATCCTCGTAGACCACGTTGAGCGGAATTGGCTCGGCAGCAGGTTTTGCCGGCGCCGGCGGCGGAATGTCGATGAGGATCGATGCGCCCGAATTGACGCGATGACCGGGATCGCGAATCGTTCGTCCGTCGATGGCGACGGCGCCGGCTTCGATCAGCGCCTTAAGCCGCGTGCGTGACAGTTCGCCGACGTGTAGAGCAAGCAAACGGTCGAGGCGACCGCCGGCCTCGTCGGGCGCAACGCCGATCGATTTCTGGGTGGCTGTCATCCGCTCTTATTTAGGTACTCAATGGACAAATTAGCCGCCGATGAAGCGCAGAACGAATGGTCCGAAACCGGCGCGGCGACCGAGGCCGATGCCGTTGCGTCCCGCATGGTCTCGCGCGTGCGCTGGCTGATGATCATTTCCGGATTTACCACGCTGGTCGCCATCGCCGCGGTGATAGGCGTTATTAGTTACCGTATTTCCCGCACCGGCGGGAACAGCGCTCCGACCGCCGACGGGATCATCATGCTGCCGAAAGGTGCGCGGGTCGTCGCCAGCAGCGTTTCCGACGACCGTCTGGCGGTGACGCTCGATATCGCCGGCGCAACCGAAATCCGCATCTTCGACCTCAAAACCCTGAAGCAAACCGGACGGATCAGATTCGCCACCGAGCCTTGAACGCGTCGCCGGAATGCCTTTCCCCCGAACGACGAGGGTACACGCCAGGCGCTTTTCGAATGACCGCGGTCTGCTTGCGCGCTTGCCGCATCGGGTTTATTCGAAAGCGAGGCTCCCTTCGTCTAGCGGTCTAGGACGCGGCCCTCTCAAGGCTGAAACACGGGTTCGATTCCCGTAGGGAGCGCCATCCGAAGAATTCCGCTTTGAATCTCTTTTGGAATTTGTGAAAAGTGCCCCGCTTTCTGACGTGGTGGGACACCTTCACGTTCTTGATTTGAACTAAGGCGACGGATCACATGCCTAGTGTGGCGCGACCAGCTCCATGTCGTGCCGCGATTAAAAAGTCGTCCCAATCCGACGCCGAACCGCCAGCACGCTGGCAGGGAGTGCAGCAACTGCTGGGCGTTAGACCGTCAGGAACGGAAGGAGCGCCCCGAGGACCTCATCAAGTTTGTCGTGATGAAGCCAGTGTCCTGCCCCGGTAACCGTCGCCAAACGGGCCTGTCTGAAATGCGCGAGGACACCCGCCGCTTCCGGGTCAGGAAGAAAACTTTCGTCACCGCGCAGCAAAAGCGTGGGACAACTGATTCGTGACCAAAGCACTGCATGCTCATTCGGCGAAAGCCGGTAGGGCGCCCTGACGCTCTGATATTGGTCGAACTTCCAGCTATAGCTCCCGTCGGTATTCTGTCTGACACCGTGGCTGGCGAGGTGTAGCGCCTGCGCGGAGGTCAGCCGCATGTTGTGCGCGGAAATTCGCTCGGCCGCCTCGGCAACGCTGTTGAAAACGTGAGTCTTTCGTTCCGCGATTTTATCAAGCTGCGAAACCCACTCCGTGATCCGTTTGTGGATCGGTTTGCGCGGCGAGCCAGGCGCGACTGTCACACCATCCAGGACGGCAAGACGCGATACCTGATCGGGATAAGCTCCTGCATACATAAGCGCGATCATGCCGCCCATCGAATGACCGACAATTGCTGCTTGCTTTAGTGCCGCCGCCCGCAGCAATCGCGTCAGGTCGTACAAATAGTCGGAGAGGCTGTAGCTGCTGCCCTTGGCCCAATCGGAGTCGCCGTGGCCGCGAAGATCGGGGGCCATGATGTGAAAGTGCGTTCGCAATGCCAGGGCCACCGCGTCCCAACTGCGGCAGTGGTCGCGTCCGCCATGGACGAGGATCAACGGCGGCGCCGCCTCATTGCCCCAATCGGCATAGTGCAGCCGCAGGCCCTGGGATTCGTAAAAACAGTCTGTCGGATCGGCCACAGGCGGCACGGGCGCGTCAGTTGGAGAAGGGCTCACCACGGAAACACACCTGCCGGGTTGCTCGAAATGATCCAATACCATCGCGAAGGCGATAGGCAGATTGTAATCCTGCCGGACGGTCAGCGTTTAGTTGGTCTCTCGGGGACATTCGGGACAGATTTTAGGGACGGTCGTTTGCTTTGAAATCGCGGCAGTCAGGCGGGTTGACATTGGCTTATATTTCGATATTAGTTGAAATATGGAAACATCAAATGCCGTGGCGGCCTTGGCCGCGCTCGCCCAAGACAACAGACTAGAGGTGTTCCGTTTGTTGGTCCAAGCCGGACCTGACGGGATGGCCGCCGGTCAAGTGGCGGAAAAGCTCGGTCTCGCCCCCAACACGCTAACCTTTCATTTCGACCGCCTCAAAGGCGCGGGATTGGTCACGGTCCGCCGCGACGGCCGCTCAATGATCTACGCGGCGCGCTACGAGACGATGAACAACTTAATCGCTTTCCTGACTGAAAATTGCTGCCAAGGCGCGCCGTGTGCGCCGGAAGCCGCATGCAAACCCGCGCGGACCAAGCGCGCCAAGGTCTCAGCATAGGAGTGTCCCTGATGAAGCGGTTTCACGTGCACGTCGCTGTTGACGATCTAAAGCGATCCATTGGTTTCTATTCGGCGTTGTTTGCTGCAGAGCCATCAATCATCAAGACCGATTACGCCAAGTGGATGTTGGACGATCCGCGCGTGAATTTCGCCGTGTCGACACGTGGACGGCAACCCGGACTCGATCATCTCGGCATTCAAGCGGACAGCGGCGACGAACTGAAAGAAATTTATTCGCGGTTGCACAAGGCGGGCGGCAACGTTGTCGAGCAAGGTCAAACCGCGTGCTGCTACGCCAAGTCGGAAAAGTCGTGGATTGACGATCCGGCCGGTATCTCGTGGGAGACCTTCCATACCACGGGGGAGAATATCGACTACGGCGACGGCACCGGCGAGCGCGTGGCGCGCGTAGCGCACGAAGAATCTTGCTGCGCACCGCAAGCCGCCGAATCTCCGGCCGCGTGTGGTTGTTCGGCTTAAGCCATGCCATGGCCGATCAGCCATTCAATGTACTGTTTCTTTGCACCGGCAATTCCGCTCGTTCGATCATGGCGGAAGCGATCTTGAGCAAGCTCGGCGCCGGAAAATTCCGCGCCTACAGCGCGGGAAGCAATCCCAAAGGGAAAGTACATCCTGAAACGCTGCGGCTCTTGCAAGGGCTCGGGTTTGATACGTCAGGTTTTCGTTCGAAGTCGTGGCATGAATTTGCGAAGCCCGGCGCGCCGCCGCTCAATTTTGTTTTCACAGTCTGTGACAACGCGGCGGGCGAGACATGTCCACTGTGGCCCGGTCAGCCGATGACCGCGCATTGGGGTGTGCCCGATCCCGCAGAGGCCAAGGGCAATGACGCTGAAATAGCGCTCGCGTTCAAGGACGCATATCGCATGCTCAATCAACGGATTGGAATCTTCACAGCATTGCCGATCCGGTCGCTTGACCAGCTGACGCTCCAAAACAAGCTCAAAGATATCGGCCGCTCTTGATGTCAACGATGACGCGGCGCGCCGTTGCCGAGTTTTTGGGAACGGCTTTTCTGCTCGGCGGTGTGGTCGGCTCAGGAATCATGGCCGCGAAGCTCGCGGGCGGTAACGGTGCGCTCGCGCTTCTCTGCAACACGCTGCCGACCGGCGCTATTCTCGCGGTGCTCATTCTGACATTTGGCCCGGTATCTGGCGCGCACTTCAATCCGGCCGTCAGCATCGCAATGGCGCTGCGTCGCGAACTGTCCGCAAGCGCAACTGTCATCTACGTTGGCGCGCAAGCGATCGGAGCGATTGTCGGCGTGCTCGCCGCGCACGCGATGTTCGAGCTTCCGCTGTGGCAAGTGTCCGTGACGGTGCGTAGTGGGCCGGGTCAATGGCTTGCCGAAGCCGTCGCCACGTTCGGACTGCTATTGACGATCTTCGGATGCAGTGTACGGACGCCATCGGCTGTGCCCTATGCCGTAGGGCTCTACATCACATCGGCCTATTGGTTCACCGCGTCCACGTCGTTTGCGAACCCGGCAGTGACTATCGCCCGCTCGCTATCAGACACCTATGCGGGGATTGCCCCGGCGGGAGTTCTTGCATTCATCGCCGCTCAGCTTGCCGGCGCACTCGTCGCCGTTAGGTTGGCATCGTGGCTATTTGAAGCAACAAAAAGATCGCCGATTTCGTGTTGATGAGTTTGCTGGTGGCGTTCCCGGCCATCGCGCTCCGGCTGCCGCATTTGCTGGCGGGTTAACCGAGAGCCCATCGGTGAAAACGGTGGTAGTCTCGGCGACGGGAAGAAGACACCGGGTGGCAACATGGCTCCGTATGCGCTCAATGCCGTGACAATCGACGTTCTGGTCGAGCAGCCGCGCGCGGAATTCGGTCTCGAATGGCTGTTTCCGAAAAACACCTTCGAGCAATTCATGGAGCAGCGCGACTGGATGGTGCCGCGCTTCTTCGATCCGGAAAAGCGCAAGGTGCTGCTGAGCATCCACACCTACGTGATCCGCACCAGGCACCACACCATCCTGTTGGACACCTGCTGCGGCAATCACAAGGAGCGCGGCGGCGTCTATCCGTTCCACATGGTCGATACGCCGTATCTGGAAAATCTCGCCGCCATGGGCTGCAAGCCGGAGGACATCGACTATGTGATGTGCTCGCATTTGCACGCCGATCACATCGGCTGGAACACGCGGCTGCAGGATGGCAAGTGGGTGCCGACCTTTCCCAACGCGAAATATCTCATCAGCCGCGATGAACTGGCCTATTGGGAAACCACCGTCAAAAACAGCAAAGAAGTTTCGTTGGGCGTCACGGCGTACCAGGACAGTGTCGCGCCGGTGATTGCGGCCGGCCAAGTCGTGGTCGTTGACGCCAAGGACGGCCCATCGCTGCTTGGCGACGAATTCCGATTTTATCCGCTCGCCGGACACACGCCCGGCCATACCGGGCTGTTCGTCGAAAGCGGTAACAGCCGCGCGCTGCTCACCGCCGACGCGTTGCACTCGCCGATCCAGTTTCTGCATCCGGAGTGGAGCACATCCGGCGATCGCGATCGCACTACGGCAGAAGCCACCCGGAGGCACATCATCCAGACGTTCACCGACAGCGACATCCTGCTGATGACCGGACATTTCCCGGCGCCGTCGGTGGGCCGCCTGATCTCCATTGGCGGAGTTCCCGAGTTTCGCTTCGTTTAGTGTGCTGACAACTCAAGCGTCGCTTTCCACTGCCATTTGGCTGGCCCCATACAAACGTGACAGCATTCGCGAAACGGGAGGAAACATGCCAGAGGACGTAACCGCGGGGCGCCGCTGGCAGCTGCTGCGCACCATGCTGCGCATGCGCCGCTTCGAAGAGGCGGTGTTTGCGCTCGCGGGCGAGCGAAAGTTCGCCGGGCACTTTCACATCTATATCGGCCAGGAGGCGGCGGGCGCAGCGATCATCGCCGCGCTCGAGCCGCGCGACCGGCTCGCCACCACGCATCGCAATCACGGCCACATCATCGCCCGCGGCGCCGATCCGGCGAAAGCGCTGGCGGAAATTCTGGGGCGCGCCGGCGGGCTGAACGGCGGGCGCAGCGGCACGCTGCATCTCTGCGATCCGTCGCTCGGCTTTATCTCAACGTCCGCGGTAGTCGGCGGCTGCATCTCGCTCGCGGTCGGCGCTGGCTACGCCTGCAAGCAGGCCGACGACGGCGCGGTGGCGGCCGCGTTCTTTGGCGACGGCGCGCTCGAAGAGGGCGTCAGCTACGAGGCCTTGAACATCGCGGCGCTGATGCGGCTGCCGGTGCTGTTCGTCTGCGAGAACAACAGCGTCGACGCCTGGGGTGCGGCGCGCGGCGGGTTCCCGAGCCTGGTTCACGCCGGCGGCGCCGATCTCCTGCAAATCCCGCGAGCGCTCGGCATCGAGTCCGTCCGCGTCAACGGCGCCGACAGCGACGAGATTTCCGCGGTGGCGATCCCTGCCATCGCCAAATGCCGCGACGGCGGCGGCCCGGTGTTCATCGAAAGCGTCACCAAGAGATGGGCCGGCAGCAATCCGCTGTGGCCGGCGCTGCTCGACCGGCGAAACCGACATCCGCATGGCGACCGGCGAGGCGCCGATCGAAGGCGAGCACGCCGACTGGTACCGCTTTCACGATCCGGTGCTGCGGCTCGCGCGATCGCTTGCCGCACAAGGCACCGACGCCGTCGGCCGCATCCATTTCTACGATGCCGAAATTCGCGAGGACATGAAGCGCGCGATGCAGGAGGCGCTGGAAAGCCCGCTGCCGGAACCCGCGACGGCGCTTCTCGATGTGTACGCGGGCCAATTTCTGAACAAAGCGTCATGACCAACACAACAACATTCGCGGCGGCGTTCGTCGAAGCGCTGCACGACGGACTAAGCGCCGATCCGCGCGCCAGCATCGTCGGCGGCTATGTGCTGGGGCTCGGCCCCGAGCGGCAATTGATGGACCGCATCCGCGCGGATTTCCCGGACCGGGTGATCGATCCGCCGACCTCGGAAGCCGCCATTGCCGCGCTCGGCACCGGCGCGGCGATGGCGGGCGCGCATCCGTTCGTCGATCTCGGCACCGCGAGCTTTTCCTATCTGGCGTGGTCGCAGATCGCGAACGAAGCGGCGGTGGCGCATTACATGACCGGCGGCCGCCTCAACGTGCCGGTGACGTTTCATTTCCTGCACGGCGTGCGGGGTGCCGGCGCCGCGCAGCACAGCCACTCGCCGCACGCCATGCTGACCAACGTGCCGGGCCTCGAAATCGTCGCGCCATCGATGCCGGCCGATGCCTACGGCCTCGTGCGCGCGGCGATGGCAAGCCCGAACCCGACGCTCGTGGTCAATCACGCGCGGCTGCTCGGCATCGAAGGTCCGCTTCCCGACCACCGCGCACCGCTGCCGCTCGGCCGCGCCGACATCAAGCGGCGTGGCCGCGACGTGACGGTCCTCGCCATTTCACTGATGGTGCACTACGCACTCGCCGCCGCCGAGCGCCTGGCGCGCGACGGCATCGAGGTCGAGGTCATCGATCCGCGCTCGCTGGCGCCGTTCGACGAGGCGACGCTGCTGCAATCCGTCGCCAAAACCGGACGGCTCGTGGTGGCCGACGAAGCGCCGCTGACCGGCGGGCTCGCCTCATCGATCGCGGGCCTCGTCGCCGAGCGCGGCTTCTGGTCGCTCAAAGCGCCCATTGCGCGCGTCGCCCGCGCCGATACGCCCGTGCCCTACAGCCCGCCGCTGGAGAAATTCGTCACGCCAGACGCAGCCAAGATCGAAGCCGCGGTGCGGCGGACGATGGCGGAGCAGCGGCCGTAACGGCAGCGGTCATGGCCGGACTTGTTCCGGCCATCCACGTCTTGTTTTTCGTTTGTTAGTAGGAAAGACGTGGATGCCCGCAGTCAATTATTTGAGTTTCGCAAATGCGGCTGCTCGCGCATGTAATGAAATTGCAAAGTTTCTAATACCAAGTTCAGGGTCAGGCTGCTTAAACTTGCCTCGTAGTCCTTCAGTGGCGTTACTGGTAATGAAGCAGGCTCCATCGTAGAGTTTTCGCGCACCATTCGCTGACAGACGAGTTCGTATCTCTCCGCGTAGCTCAATTGCTGAAACTTTTCGTCCACCGGATATGGCTTCAAATTTATTCGTTTGGTAGGTGTGAGGCTCTTTGGCTTTTCCTCTAACATAAAAAGATATCCTAACCACGGTTTTGACGTCGGCTTAAATATTCCGCTTTTATAGGCAGCCCAAAAATCCGTAGCATTTCCCAGAGCCTCTTCGACGCGATTATTGAAATTGTTCCCGAAGCTACCTACTTGGCTCTTCACTTCAACAACAGCGATCAAATCAAACTCGCTCATTACAACAACGTCCCACTCTTTGCAGGGCCGAAAAAATCCAGGAAGTGTACGTTGGTTCTTGACGGTGGTATGAATCAGGACGCTTATGTTTGGAAGTTCGGCATCTCTTACAATATCGGCTATCAGTTTTACGAAGCCATCGGCGTGTTTCCCGCCTGTGACAGCAGCTCGATCCCCCGCATCTCTACGTCCAGTCTTTGAGCCTTGTTTCTTATGTTGAGCGGCGCGAATGCGCCAAAAATGTCTGACGGCCGCACTTAGCTCGTTTTCGACGTCGATCATCCTGGGTGATTTCGAATCAGTGCCTTAGAAAAAAGCCGCTGCACGTCTCTATCAATTCTGCTTCCTGCATATTTGAAATACTCAGAATCGATTTCCAATCCAACGCTGTTTCGGCCCCATTTTGCAGCAGCCACATTTGCAGTTCCAGTTCCCATAAATGGATCGAGTACGGTGTCGCCCACAAAACTGAACATCCTAATCAGCCGTTCAGCTAATTCGAGCGGGAAGGGTGCCGGATGATTTTTGGTCGAGGCGCCGGTAACGCCGTTCCATATCTGCTGAAACCAAACTTTGTGTTTATCTTCTGGGATCACTGACAGAATTCGCGTGGACAATGTTGGACTACGGTAGCCGCCAGGTTTTCGAAGCATCAAAATAAATTCAATGTCGTTCTTGATTACTGCATTTGGCTCGTAGGGCTTTCCAAGAAAGCCGCCACCATTTCCTGAAGCCTCGTAAACTGCGTTGGCGATTTTATGCCAAATAATTGGTGCCAGATTTCGAAATCCAATCTTGCGACATTGATCTTGAATGCTCGCGTGTAGCGGAACTACGGTGTGCTCACCCTTATTCTTTCGACGGGAGAGGCAAACGTCTCCAACGACACAGACCAGTCGACCTCCCGGCACAAGCACGCGATAGCATTCCTTCCAAACCTGATTTAGCTGCTGAACAAACTCGTCGTAGTCGGCTATATGTCCGAGTTGTTCGTCGGACTCTCTGTATCTTTTTAATGTCCAATAGGGTGGGGAAGTAACCACGAGATGCACGCTGTCCTCCGCAAGAAATGCGAGTTTTCTTGCATCGGCTCGATGTAAATCGTGGACGGTAGGTATCTGCGCAATCTTAGCCTCTATAGCTGCGATTGCCTTTTTGTCCTTTGCAATTCGCGGAAGATCGGTTTGATGATTTGAGATATTCCCAGCCTCTGAGGGCACCCACTCAACCGGGTCGAAAGCCTCGCGGCGAAAAACGACATTCATGTCCGGCATGTAGCACGAATTGGAAACGCCAGGCCCCTTGTGCGAGTTGTTTTCGCCTGAATCATCCACAGTCCTAAAGCGTTCAAGGATTTGTTGCGCTCGCGCTAATCCGACGTTGCGGGACATCTAGGTCAGGCCCTAAAATTGGCGCCATTATGTTCCCGTTGTGTTCTATAATCAAGGCCGTCCCTCTTCTATTGACATCCGTCCCTAAATCTGCTACCCAGTCACCATCACGCTTATCGAATCATGAGGGACGCTTCTCGAGACGATCCCTGAAGCGGAGCGGGTGCGGTTCCTGCGGGCGAAGCTCGTAACTTCGCTCCCGGGCGGTCCGGGCATCACAAGCAGTGGACGCAGTTTGCGCCCAAACTGCTATGCCCCGCCGGCATTACGACCGGCGCGCAAGGTGCCTTGCTTAAGCGCGAATGACGGTGCGGGTAACGCCCGCATCCTCTTGTTCGCGTGAAGCGCGGCCTGGGCTGAGCTGGAGCGTTCGCTCGTTCCGGCAAGCGCCGCAGTGGAGCGCCGAAAGGCGAGCGCGCCTTCGAGCAGATTAGGTGGCGCAGACTGCGTACACTTGTCTGCGAGGCGCGCGCCGCGTCGCAAGATGCGGCCATGGCTGGATGCGCCTCTCGGCGCTCCGCTTCCCTCTTTTGTGCCGGAAGCCCGCCTTTTAGATGGGCTTCGGTGAATGGCCTCGCAGAGGCCGCTTCGTTTTTCCAGTTTTGGGTAAAGCTCGGATGCGGATGCATCGCGAGGACGTATTTGAATTCGTCATTGCGAGCGAAGCGAAGCAATCCAGCTCTGCGGCCGGCTATGGGTTGCTTCGTCGCTTCGCTTCTCGCAATGACGAGGCGGCGGATGTGCCGCGATGTGGTGAAGCGGTGAGGGGGCCTCGCGGCGATTCTGAGCGCCGCAAATCCGAGCGCCCGTCTACGCCCCCTCATCCCAACCTTCTCCCCGCACGCGGGGAGAAGGAGCAGCGAGCGGCGCGAACGGAGAAACGGCGAATGCCAAAAAAGCGGCGGAAGGGAAAATCGAGCCGGCGCGGGCTGTTCTGGAAGCGCCGGACGCCGGACGACGAACGGGCGGCGCGAGACGTCGCGTTCGCGGCGATCCGGCAGCTCTACATCGAATCATTGCCGCTGTGGCGCGTCTGCCCGCGCGGGTCTTGCCGCCGGCATCAGTGCTGTCTTGAGAAAACGCGAAGCTGCCTCAAGCGCGGCTGGCCGCTGCTGCCGGCGGACGTCCAACTGCGCGCGTACCAGGAAGTGACGCGCGGCGGCCCGCGCCGGCTGCCGCCAGCGACGCACAGCGAATGGGGCCTGCGCGGATATGCGCCAACGAATTTCGTGCTTTGAGTAAGAGAGGTTGGCGATGAGACGCGGGAGCGATTTCCTGTTTTCGTCATTGCCGGGCTCGACCAGGCAATCCATGCGGCGATGCGGTTCGTATCTACTTGAGGTTCGGTTTGCTGCACTCCCGGATGGACCACCGGGTCAAGCCCGGTGGTGACGAGGCAGTGAATGTGGTGACGAGGCAGTGAATGTGGTGACGAGGCAGTGAATGTGGTGACGAGGCAGTGAATGCTTCGAGAAAAGCGCTCAGTTCAGCACGCCGGCCTTCTTGAGGCCTTCGGTGAGGCGTTGCGCATCCGCTTCATGTTTGAACGGCAGACGGCTCAGATGCTCTTCGAACGAATATTTCGGATTGATCTCTATCAGTTCCTGCCACACGCGGCGGGCTTCCTCGGTTTGACCAAGATGGCCGAGAGCGGACGCAAGCAGCGAACGGGAGAAATCCGTGTTGGGCACAAGCCGAATGCGCTCGCGCAGCGCGGCCGCGGCGGTCTCATACCTGCCGGCGAGGAGGTTCGCCATGCCGAGGAAGTGCAGGAATTGCTGGTTGGTGGCGGGATCAAGCCGCATGGCGCGTTCGATCAGCGGAATGGCCTCTTCCGGCCGTCCCAGATAAATGCGGGTGCCGCCCTTGATGTTGTAGGCCATCGCCATGTTGGGGTTGAGCGACAGCGCGGTGTCGATCTCGGACTGGGCCCGCTCGATATTCCGGCTGAAGGTTGCGACCACGGCGGCGACGGCATGCGCCAGCGCTTCCTTCGGATCGTTCTCGATGGCGCGCTCGGCATATTCCTTGGCGAGCCCGAGCGAGGCATCGGGATTGTCGCTCCATCGGTTCTGGTAATCGAACATGTAGGCGAAGGCCAATCCGGCATAGGCCTTGGCAAAGTTGGGATCGAGTTCGAGGGCGCGAAGGAACAGCTTCCTGGCCTGCTCGAAGGTTTCGCAATTCTTGGTCGGCCCGAGCAGCACTTCGCGGGCGCGCAGCGACACTTCATAGGCTTCCAGATCGGATGCTTTTGGCTCACTCCGCTGTGCCTTCTCGGCTGGGCTCAGCGTCACTTTGAGCGCGTCGACGATGCGGTGGGTGACGTCGTCCTGGACTTCAAAAATATCGGTCAGATCGCGGTCGTAGCGATCCGCCCAAAGATGCGCCCCGTTATCCGCGTCGATGAGCTGGGCGGTGATCCGCACCCGCTGCCCGGCGCGGCGGATCGAACCTTCGAGCACCGAGCCGACGCCGAGCTCGCGGCCAACGGTGCGCACGTCGACCGCGCGCCCCTTGTAGGTGAAGCTCGAATTGCGCGCGATGACGGTGAGGCCCGCGATCTTCGAAAGGTCGGTAATAATATCTTCGCTGATGCCGTCAGAGAAATATTCCTGCTCGGGATCGCCCGACATGTTGGTGAACGGCAGTATGGCGATCGAGGCGGTCGCGGCCTTGTGTGCTCCGTTGGCGGCGGGTTTTGCAGCGGCAGGTTTTGGCGCCGCTCCGGACACGGCCGGCATGCTCGGATGCCATCGCCAGACGCGAATCGGGCGGTCGATGTTTTTGACCTGGATGTCGCCGCTGTCCTGAAACTGGACGTCGACGCGGTTGCCGATGCTTTCATTGACGATCGAGGAGATGCAGATGCCGCCCGGCTCGGCGAGCGGCTCGAGCCGCGCCGCGATGTTGACGCCGTCGCCGTAAATGTCGTCGGCTTCGATGATGACATCGCCGAGGTTGATGCCGATGCGCAGCACGATGACCGACGGAGCGCCGTTCTGATCCGGCGGCAGCGAAGCGGCGCGCTGGATCGACAGGGCGCAACTGACCGCGTCGACGACGCTGCCGAACTCGACGATGGTGCCATCGCCGATCAGCTTGACGATGCGACCGTTGTGGGCGGCGACCGACGGGTCGAAGACGGTTTCCCGGTGCCGCTTTAGCGCGTTGAGCGTGCCGGCTTCGTCAGCGCCCATCAGCTTCGAATAGCCGACCACGTCGGCGGCAAGGATGGCCGCAAGCTTACGGTTGACGCGTTCTTCGGCCATGAATTCCCGAACCCTGACCCGTGTGCTCGCCCATGAACGTAAGCACCGATTTGGGAAAATCCACGCCCCAAGGAGCGATAATCGGGGGCCGCGGTCGCGCCTGCCGATGTTTGCCGGCAGGCCGCCATGGCTCGGGCGATTGTGCTGCGCGCCTGCCTTGCCGCGTTGCGTGACCGGAGGGCAACCAGCGGTTATTCTGTGGAAAACCATCGCGGAACCTCCGACGGTGGGCCAATCGAGTGCCATCGCCGTAGATTCTGCGGTCTATTAAGTCATTAATGCGAATCGCGTTGCGCACGGTCAGGCTGGACCGAAAGGGCAACAAATGTCAGATGCGGCTAACGAATCGCCGGAAGCGAATAAGCTCTTTGTCGGGGAGGGCGTCACTATTAAGGGCGCCGTCCTGAGTGCTGATTCGCTCGTCGTGTATGGCGCTCTGGAAGGCGACATTTCAGTAGGCACGTTGTTCATCGGTGAGAGCGGCACGATCAAGGGGAAAATCGATGTCGCTCAAAAGGCCGAGATTTTAGGCGATGTGTTTGAACGGCTGAACGTCAAGGGTCTTTTAGTCCTACGCTCAGGCTGCCGCGTCGACGGCAATGTCAGTTTCGGCACCTTGCAAATCGAGCAGGGCGCCAACATCACCGGCGGCATCTCCGGAGCCGGACAGCAAAGCGCTCAGGCGCCCGCTAAACCCGAGCGCAAGGAAGCCGCCAAAGCGGCGAATGGAAGTGCGCCCGCGCAGCGGCTCGATCTTTCAGCGTTAGGACTGGCACCGAGTCCGATTCCGGCGGTTAGCTGACAAGACGCGCGTGAAGTCGCGGTACTGACCGCCAAACCTCCCCCGCCGCTTTCTCACACTTTATCCCTGCAGAAGCTCGCGCAGCTTGTAGCGGATAATCTTGCCCGATCCGGTGCGCGGGATTTCGGCGATCGTTTGCACGGTGTGCGGCACCTTGTAGGCCGACAGATGCGTGCGGCAATGGACGAGCAAGGCTTCGCTCTCGATGACATGGCCGGGGCGCGTCACGATAAAAAGCGCCGGCACCTCGCCCAGATGCTCGTAAATCATTCCCACCACCGCGCAGTCGAGCACGGCCGGATAAGCGTTCACCACTTCCTCGATCTCGGCCGGCGCAATGTTCTGGCCGCCGCGAATGATCAGCTCCTTGAGCCGCCCGGTAATGGTCAGGAAGCCGTCGTCGTCGCTGCGGGCCAGATCGCCGGTGTGATACCAGCCTTCGCGCAGCGCGTTGCGGGACTCCTCGGGCTTGTTGTGGTAGCCCGGCATGACGTTGGGGCCGCGGACGATCAATTCGCCTTCCTGGTTCGACGCGACATCGTGGCCGGCCGGGTCGACGATGCGCACGGCGAGCCCAGGCAGCGGGATGCCGCACGAGCCGAGCACGCGGCCGCCGGTCGGCCAGTTCATCGTCACCATGGTCGAGGTCTCGGTGATACCGTAACCGTCGAGCAATTTGACGCCGAGCTGGTCTTCGAACTCGCGGTTGAGCGTCGCCGGCATGATGGCGCCGGCCGACACGCACAGCCGCAGATTGGGAAATTTCAGGTTCGCTTCGCCCCGCGTCGCTTGCAGCAAATAGTGAAACATCGTCGGCACGCCGGGAAAGAAACTGAATTCGCCGGTCTTCAGGAGCCGCACCGCTTCGCCGGTCGAGAACTTCTCCATGATGTGACACGTCGCGCCGGTCGCGAGGATGCTCAGCGCCGACAGATTGAGCGCGTAGGAGTGAAACAGCGGCAGCGGCGAAAGCACGGTGTCTCGCTCGGACAGACCCGTGATCGGCGCCCAGCAGGCGGCATTCACCCACAGCATGCCGTGTACGGTCAGCGCCACGCCCTTGGCGCGGCCGGTCGTGCCGGACGTGTAAAGAATGAACGCGGTGTCGTGCAGCGAAGCGGTGTCGCGCGGCGCTGACTTCGGTGAAGCCTTGAGCAGGTTCGTATAACGCAATGCCGTCGCGGCGCAGGCGCCGCGATCGGTCACGATCAGTGTTTTGAGATTGGGTGCGGATGCTTGGAGGCGCGCGAGGAGATCGCCGCGTTCCGCCGTCGTAAACACCGCCTTGCAGTTGGCATCCGCGAGCCGATAGGCGATTTCGGTTTCGGTCGAGTCGTAGCTGATCGGCACGCTGATCGCGCCGGCGCGGGCGATCGCGAAACAGCTTTCCACCCAAGGCACCGAATTGGGCAGAAGGATTGCGACCGTATCGTTGGCGGCAATGCCGTTGTCGGCCAGGTGGCTAGCAAGCCTGCCGGTTCGCTCAAGCAGCGCGGCGTAGCTCACCGACGTGTGAGCATCGCGATAAGCGCACTTGCCGCCATGCGCGGCTGCGTGCCGGTGCAACAGTTCCGGAACAGGGGCTATCAGATCGGTGCGCAGCATGCCGGCTATCCTCAAACCATGCTGAACCCGCCGCTGATGCTCAGCACCTGCCCGGTGATCCAGCCGCTGTGCGGCGAGGCCAGCAAGGTCACCATCGGCGCGACATCGCCCGGCACGCCAAGGCGGCGCAGCGGATAGAGCTTGATTAGTTTTTCGCGGTTAGCGTCGACCCATTCCTTGTCGTGCGGCGTTTCCACCAGTCCGAGCGAGACGGTGTTTGCGGTCGTGCCGGAGCGGCCGAATTCCCGCGCCAGCGATTTCATCAATGCGGCGACAGCGGCGCGCGCGGCGGCGACAATCGCGAGGCCCAACTCGCCGACCCGCGACGAATCGCCGATCACGCTGACGATGCGACCGTTCTTGGCTGCATCAAGATGCGGCGCGGCCGCATGGCAGCAGTGAATCGCGCCGTAAAGGCAGGCGTCGATCTGGCGATGCCAATCCTCGGGCTTGGTTTCCATGAAGCGCTGGCGTAGCGCGAGGCCGGCATTGTTGATCAGGATGTTGAGGCCGCCGAAATCTTTGACAATTTGCTCGACCATGGTCTTGACTGCGGCAAAATCGGCGACGTCCGCCTCGTATGCTTTGGCCTTGCCGCCCTTTGCAGTGATCTCGCCGACGAGAGCGCCCGCATCCTCCGCGGAAGAGCGATAATTGACGGCAATTGTTGCGCCTTCGGCGGCCAGACTGAGCGCGATCTCGCGGCCGACGCCGCTGGTCGCACCTGTCACCAAAGCGATTTTTCCTGTCAGCCCCAGATCCATGTTTGCTCTTTCACGCGTTGGCCTTCTGTCTTGCCGCCTCAAGGAGGCGAAATAGACGTTCGGGCGTTACCGGAAGCTCGTTGATCTCAATGCCAAGCGGCGACAGCGCGTCGGTGACTGCGTTGGCGATCGCGGCCGGCGCTCCGATGGTGCCGCCTTCGCCCATGCCGCGAAAGCCGCCGAGTGTCGTCGGCGAAACGGTTTCGAGATGCACGACTTGTATCGATGGAATTTCACAGGCCGACGGCACCAGGTAATCCACGAAACTCGCGGTCGTGATTTGACCTTGCTCGTCGTAGACGATTTCCTCGTAGAGCGCCGCCCCAATGCCTTGCGCAACGCCGCCGTGAACCTGGCCGTCGACGATCAATGGGTTCACCAGCCTGCCGCAATCCTCGGCAACGGCGTAACGATCGACGTGGATCTCATAGGTTTCCGGATCGATCTCGATTGCGGCGACGTGAGTAGCCGACGTCGTCGTACCGAACACCGGATCATAGGTTTTTGTCGCCGTGAGTTCCTCGCGCGCATCCGGCGGCAGTTCGGCTGCTTCCGCATAGACTGCGCGGGCAATCTCACGGAATGTGATCGAACGATCGGTGCCGGCGACGGTCACACGGCCGTCCTCGGCAATCAGATCGGCGGCAGATGCTTCCAAAAGATGCGAAGCGGCATTAAGAATTTTCTCGCGTACGGCTTGCGCCGCCAATGTCCCGGCGCCACCGGCCAGCACGAGGCTGCGGCTGGCATAAGTGCCGGTCGCACCCGGGACGGCGGCGCTGTCGCCGTGCACGACGCGCACATCTTCGAAGCGCGCGCCGAGATGTTCGGCGACAATCTGGGCAAGCGTCGTTTCCAACCCCTGGCCATGCGAGGCAATGCCGAACGCCGCACTGACGCCGCCGTCCGCATGGAGCCGAACGATCGAGGTCTCAGTGCCGGTCTGGATCGGCATGCCCGGGGCGACGGAGATCCGCGATCCGATGCCGGTCAGCTCGGCATATGAGGCGATGCCGATGCCGAACCAGCGGCCCGCAGCGCGCGCATCTCGTTGCTTGCTGCGTAGTTTGTCATAGCCGACGGCAGCGCACGCAGCGTTCAGACCTTCCTGAAAGCCGGATTGGTCCCAGACGATGCCGGACGCGACTTTGTAGGGAAGCTCGGTGCTGGCAACGAGGTTGCGCAGCCTGATTTCCTTGGCGTCGATCCCGATTTTTGCCGCCGCCATATCGATCAGGCGCTCCATGACGAAGGTCGAAATCGGGCGGCCAACGCCGCGATAGGGCCCGGTCGGGGGCTTGGAGGTCGCCACCGCCTGCACCCGGCCGCGATAATGCGGAACCCGATAAGGACCCGGCAGGAAACTGACCACCTGCACCGGCTCGAGTGCCGCCGTCCACGGATAGATCGAGTACGCGCCGACATCGCCGATGACGTCTGCACGCAAGCCGAGGATACGGCCGTCGCTGTCCAGCGCCAGTTCGGCATCGACGATCTCGTCGAACGCCTGGCTGTTGCCGGTGAAGTCTTCCAGGCGGTCGCTGGTCCATTTGATCGCTCGTCGCAGCCGCAGCGCCGCGGCGCAAACGAAAATCTCTTCCGGATAAAGCGAACCCTTGCCGCCGAAGCCACCACCCACGTCCGGCGCGATCACGCGGATCTGCGCGGCTGGAATGCCGAACGCCAACGCCAGTCCATCGCGGACGATGCCGGGTATTTGAGTGGCCGAATGCACAGTGAGCGCATAGCCGCCAAGCCCGCATTCGGCGAGGCACGAGCGCGGCTCCATTGCGGCCGCGGTCTTTCGGCGCATGCGGAAGCGGCTACCGACTTGGACCGCCGCCGTTTGGAAGGCGGCATCGACCTCGCCGCGCTTGAACTCGCGGCTCACCAGCACGTTAGTGCCGGCCTCATCGTGCAGCAGTGGCGCTCCCGGCCGAACCGCTTGTTCCGGGTCGATGATTGTCGGCAGCGGTTCGAACGCGAGGGTGATGCGTTCGAGTGCATCCTCGGCGTGGTAGCGAGTGTCGGCAATGACGCCGACGATCGGTTCCCCGACGTAACGTACCTTGGCAAGTGCAAGCGGCAATATCGGCGTGGCGTAGTAACCGGGCATGCGGGAGGTCGCGACAATGGGTTTGACCAGATCGCTCAAGTCCTCCGCGCTGAACACCGCGACAATGCCCGGCGCGGCGCTGGCCGCTGTGCAGTCGATGGCAGCGATCCGCGCATGCGATTGATCGCTGCGGCGGAACGCGACATGCAGAACGCGATCTACCCGCCAGTCGTCCGTATACGCGCCGCACCCGGTGAGGAGGCGCGGGTCCTCGGTGCGCTTGATGCGCGCGCCGACGATCTTCGGCCGGGCGTGGATTTCGGACACGTCGTTCATAAGCGCCGGGTGCCCAGCACCGCGCTAGCTGCGATGCACGATGTGGTCTTTCCCGTTCCATTCTTGCGCCGCCTGGTAGGCCTTGTGAAAGGCCTGTTCGGTTGCGGCGTTGATCTCGATGATTTCAAGCATGCCCGGAAGATCGCGCCCGGTGTCGAAATAGATGACGCGGCAGCCGAGCGGATCGGGCGCGGTATCGGAGAATGCTTCCTGGTATCCGCGGGATCGGTATTGCGCGGTGGTCTTCTCGAAATCGCGAGCACCGATCGCCCAGTGGTGAAATCCGTGCGTTCCTCTCGCCTTTAGCGTCTCCTGAAAAACTGACGGCTCCTGATCATGCTGCTGGATCAGTTCGATCATCATCTCACCGGTGTAAGCCAACGCGAGGCTGACGCGCATTTTGGTAGGCTTACCGCGATAAACGCCTTTCGGCGGCACAAATGGTCCGATCAGGAACCACGGACCGACATGTAGAAGTTCCGAGTACCGGCGCATCTCCGCCTCGATATCGGCGACGCTGTAGGCGATCTGCATGATGCTGTTGTTTGCTGGCCCGAAACTGAACCGGTCCATGAATCCTCCTCCCGTGCTTGTTATTAGTCCTGACTGGCAATCAATAAATCTTGCAGGCGGCTAATCGAGCAGCGCGACGCAGCGGGTCCAGCCGGCCGAGGCGGCCTCGATCTTCACCGGGAAGCAGCAGACCTTAAAACCGAACGGCGGCAGCTGGTCGAGATTGGCGAGCTTCTCCATGTGGCAATAGCCGATCTCGCGGCCGGCTTTATGCCCTTCCCAAATGAGGCTTGCGTCGCCGGTTTCCGCGAACCGTTTGCGGGTGAACGAGAACGGTGCGTCCCAGCTCCAGCCGTCGGTGCCGGTCACCCGCACACCCTGTCTGGTCAGGTATAAAGTCGCCTCGCGGCCCATGCCGCAGCCTTTGTCGATGAAGTTTGGCTGGCCGTAAACGGTTCCTGCAGCGGTATTCACCAGAACAATGTCGAGCGGCTTGAGCGTATAACCGATGCGGTCGAGCTCGCGCTTGACGTCATCGGCTTTGCACAAATGGCCGTCCGGCTTGTTGCGAAAATCGAGCTTCACGCCGGCGGAGAAAAACCATTCCAGCGGAACCTGATCGATTTTCAGCGCCGGTTTGCCGCCATCCATCGTGCTCGCAAAATGCCAGGGTGCGTCGAGATGGGTCCCATTGTGAGTGGTGATATTGACCTGTTCGATCGCGGCGCCTTCACCGTCCGGAAGCTGCTCAGGCTTTAATCCAGGAAACGTGGTCGCAAATTCCTCGGCGCCCTGCTTATGATTTCGGTACTCGATGCTGGGCAGCATGTTGGGCGGGTCCGAGGCAATCCCCGCTTTGAGCGCAACCGAAAGATCAATCATCCGCATTGATAGGCTCCTCCCACACATCGCGATTCTTGACTTGAGAACGCAGCTTTGGATGTTACGCGTCCTCGCTTGCATAAGCGTACGGCACTTTGCGGGTCGACCGCAACGAAGCGGAGCTATGAGCGCGGCTTGAGGGTTTTTGGTCTCGCCGATTGGACAGACCCGCTATGCCTTCCAGTTTTGCCGCCAAGCGGGCGGAGATTTGGCATCGATCAGGACAAACGCGATGCGGCAGTTCTTTCCGCTATTATTGACCCAAGCGTGGTTCGTTCCCATTTGGACTAAAACGTCGCCAGACTTCAAATGCACCTCACTGTCGTCCATAAGCATATCGATTTCGCCATCAAGCACGATCGCGTAGTCGATGCTTTTTGTTCTGTGTGTATTGGGATGGCGCGCGTAACCTTGTGTCGCTGGGTCTATACCCATGCCCGCTAGAGACTTCTCATGCTCGGCATGAGAAACTTGCGCTTGCTTCGAATACGCTGGAAAATCTACCACACGAAAAATCGTACCCTGCGCGGGCGGGGGAACGCCGACTTTTCGTTCCGCTCTATCCTCTTCGCCTGTTAGATCGACCGGAGTTTCGCTGGTAATCCAGAGGTTGAGGACAGCATTCCCTCCAGGGCTTCGCGCCATCGGAGTCTTTGGACCATCGAAAAGAGCGATGGCCTTACCTTGGTGATCGTGTCCTACGACCACGCGCCGAACCGGTTTGGATTCCAACTTGACCTCCTGTTCTTAATTTAAAGTCGTCAGTTTTGCGGGATGATGGGCAAAAGGAGATGCGAAGGCCGTTTCGCGTCGTGATAGATTTTATGGAGCGTGGTGCGGCTACTCACGACGTGATTTGGGACGTACTCAGCATTGGTGGCGCCGCCAACTCCCGTCGGCATGTCAGCGGCCGCGATTTCTAGACAGATGCGATGCCCGCGACGAAATAAGTTGGCGGTCGCGAGGATTTCAATCGCATACTCAGTTATCTTACCGGGCGTTACTTTTTGCTGGGCGGCGCGGGTCAACGAGTGCCACGGCCGCCAAGGCCTCGAACGTTTGGGATCGAGCGCTCGAAGAGAGGCCTTAAGCCACCCGCGCGTCAGCTCACGCTCGCGCAGGTCTGCCGGTATTTCGCGTTCACCTTCCCGTACGGTCCGCACCGATACATCGGGGCCTACGTCCTTCAAGGTAACAAACCAATTTGTGTCGTCCTGATCGATTTCGGCGAAAAGATAAAGGACAGCCGGTCCCACCACGAGGACGTCGGCGGGTAGCGGATCCGTCAAGTAGCGAAGGCGTTGCACATGATTGGTTTGCGTGGGCGGCATTTGTACGAACGCGTCCCCAGGCAGTTCGTCCTCCGCGCTCGACGGGGTAAACGATTCAGCCTGCAATCTTTCCCAGCCGTTGAGATAAAATTTGGTCCACTGTGTTTCGGGTAACGGCCAGGCGTTGCCGCTACGCCATTCGTTCGCGCCCATCACCCAATAGCGAACCGGGGGCTCATCCATCACTCCGGTGTCGATATTCTTCAACCAATGGTCATGCCACCGCAGGATTTCGCCGTGCAAGGTGTGAAACGGACGCTCAAGGTGCGAGGGGCCGGCAAATAAAAGCTTTTTGGGCGCTGAGATATTCTCGAAATAGTTCTGCGCGCCGTTGAGATGGGTCTTGTAGGTGTACGCGTACCAACCCGAGCCCGTATAGGTGGGGACTTTGATCTTTTCGAAGCTATCTTCGGCCTCCTTGACAGCGGCTTCGCTGTCGTAGGGATCGATGAGAAGTTGAAAATACGGCGGCATGTGCTGACCTTTCTGGGTCAGCACGTTGTAGATGTGAGGATACATCTTGAAGTCGGCGTTGTTCATCGCCTCCTGCCAAAGGAGTTCCTTGTCGGGAGGTAGGGGCGCAGGCTTGCCTTTGGCGCCGTGAAGCGCGGCAAAATGCATGATGTAGTAACGAAAGAGATGAAGCACGCCGCCGGGGTATTCCTCTCTGAAACTGCCCATCGTCCCGTAGGCGCCGCGAGGATCGAGCGGGAAGATTGCTTTCAGGTGTGGAGGATTTTGCCGCGCGACGAAGAGCTGCTCGGCACCGAAGCCGGATATGCCAACCATGCCGACATTGCCGTCGCACCACGGTTGCGCCGCAATCCACTCAATCAGATCATAGCTATCCCACTGGCGCGAGCCACCCCCATCGGACTTACCAATTCCCCTCGGTGACCCGATAACGTGTACATATCCGCGTGACACGAAAAATTTTGTATCTCCTGCCTCCAGAAGGCCTGCCCAAAGGGAGGACCATGCAGGCTGCGGCGGTAGCGCCTTGGAAATCTCCGGTCCTTGCAGATCTTTGTTGTAGATCGAAAATGCCAGCAGTGCTGGAAATCTTCCAGGATCGTCGGGTCGGTAGATGTCGATGGATAGATTGACGCCGTCTCGCATAGGAACGGCGACGTCCCTCTCGGCAACTAAGCTGGTATAAATCGGCGCGCGGTCGTAACTTACCGGCGGGCGATCTCCCGAAGAAGTCAACGACTTTCGATACTGTACCGCATCGTTCATGCACTATTTCCTTGTTGGAATGAGTGTCTCAACCCGCCGCGATCGCGCTGTCAGGTCGGTCGCGTGGTAGTTTTTGAGAAATGCCCAACCAATCGATTCCGAGATAGTCGCGGAGAAACGGCCAAATGCCGCGGGGCGCAACGAGCATCGCTGTTACGGCGACAGCCCCGAGTGTTATCAAGTACCAGCTCCCGGACAGCGCAAAGACGTTGGTCAGAAGTTCGCGAGCGCCATAGTAGATGAGCGTTCCGATGATCGGGCCTTCCAGAGTTCCAATGCCGCCGATGATCACAATGAAGATCATCGCAACGACCCAGTTGAGATCGAAACCTGTCCTGACGGTGATAAACAAAGCGCCTATAAAACTGATGCCGCCAGCGAGTCCGCACCCGGCGGCTGACGCTACATAGGCAATAAAGCGATTGCGCCATACGTTGACGCCGATGCTCGTCGCCGCAACGTCATCATCGCGCACACTGAGCATGCCCAATCCTAGCGGGGAGTGGAGAAGGAGGTACATTCCAAGCACGACGCCTCCGGCGAGCGCCGCCGCGATCCAAAAATTGACGAGAAGAAATGTCTCGTAGTCGATGTCCCGCGCAGTCTCCAACGTCATTCCCGTTACGTGCCCAAGCCCCGGCGAAATGAAAACCAGCATGGCAACCACCTCGGCGAATACCCAGGTGCTGATCGAGAAATACGCATCGCGCAGCCGGAAGAGAAAAACGGTGCTGAAAGCAGCGACCACTCCGCATACGATCGGTGCAAGCGGTAATACCCAATAGGGCGAAAGCCCGAGGCTGTTCGCTGCAAATATCGTCGTATATCCGCCGAGGCCGACAAAACACTGCATTCCCATCGAGACGAGGCCGGTGTAGCCGGCGAGCAAATTCCAAAGTTGCGCCATGGCCACCATCAAAAGGACTTCGAACAGCGATGCGACGCCGCCGTCTCCAAACAGCCAAGGCGCGGCAGCTGCGAGGGCGATGAACACTACAATGGTCAGCGTTGGCGCCAGTCGCGTCATATGCGGGCTCCAAACAGCCCGTTCGGCCTTAGCATGACAAACGCGAGAAAGACGAGGTTGGCATACAGGAAGCCCGAATTAGGATTGATGCGAAGTCCCACCAGTTGTGCGACGCCAAGGGCTATTCCGGCAAGCATAGCGCCCCAAAATGATCCGAGCCCACCCATCACGACGACCTCAAACGAGATCAGGAGCCGCTCGACACCGGAAAAAGGCGTGAAGGTTGTACGCAGCGCCAGCATCAGACCGGCGATGCCGGCAAGCGCAAACGACAAGCCCATGACGATATTGTAAACGGACGACGGTCGGACACCCATAAGGCGTACCACTTCGCTGTTGTCTGCCGTCGCGCGAACGATGCGGCCGATTTCCGTTCGCCGCAGCACAACTTGAAGAGCCGCGAATAAAACAATAGAAAGTGCGAGCGTAACGAGGGGCAGCACGCCGATGTGAATGCCGAACACATCGACGCTGAGCTGCCCAAAGTTACCTTGATGAATGGTGCGCGGACTTACGCCGACTCCTTCAATCATCAAATTGCGGATAATGACGGATAAGCCAAAGGTCAGGAGTAACGGCGCGAGCGGATCTGGAAACCGCATAGAACGGTTTATCAAAACTGCCTGCAAGATGTAGCCCAGTGCAAATGAAACGACGACGACCGGCGCGATGAGGAGTAGTGGATGGATATTGGGAAAAAGCGCGGAGATGCCGAGCGCAATGAATGCCGAGAGAGCGATAAACTCTCCATGCATGATGTTGACGATTCGGGTCACGCCGAAGACAAGCGCGAGCCCGACCCCGAACAGCCCATAGAGGCCACCTAGCAGGACGCCATTGATAATGGTCTCAATCCAGACCAAGTCGATACTCCTGCATCGCTGTTGGCGGCCTCATTTCCCGAAATAGGCCTGAACAAGTGCCTCTGCATCGAGGCGCTGGCTTTGGCCCTGAAGCGTCACTCGTCCTTCCAGCAAGCAATAAATGCGGTCGGAGGCGGACGACGCGCGTTTCACGTCCTGCTCAACCAGCACAATCGCGGTTCCTTCTGCACGAATGCGAGAAAACGACCCATAGATTTGATCTACGGCAACGGGCGCGAGGCCCAGCGATATCTCGTCGCAAAGGAGGAGCCTGGGATTGGCCATGAGCGCTCGGCCAATAGCGACCATTCCTTGTTGACCACCAGACAGGGTATTCGGCATTTGAAAACGCCGCTCGGCCAAGAGCGGGAAAAGGTCGTACACACGCTGCAAATCCCAGTGTCCGGGACGACGGGTCAGCCCGCCCATAAGAAGGTTTTCTTCGACGGTAAGCGAGGGGAAGAGCATCCGCCCTTCGGGCGCCAGCACTACGCCCAGTCGAGCAATCGTCTCAGCAGGTAGCCCTGCTATGCTCGCACCCTCGAAGTTTACAGCACCCCGCTTTTGATCGATCAAACCCGCGACGCTTCGCAAAAATGTCGTTTTACCTGCGCCATTCGCGCCTACGAGGGCAACGCTCTCGCCACTGTCGACCTCTATACTGACGCCGTGCAATGCCTGGAGGTCGCCGTAGAAAGCGTCCAGGAGTGATACTTCAAGCAGCATCGGCGGGAAGTCCCATATAAATTTCACGCACGACATGACTAGACAGTACGACGCCCGGAGGACCGTCGAGGAGCTTGCGCCCGAAGTGCAGAACGATCATTCGGTCGGCAACAGCACGCAGCGCGTGCGGAATGTGCTCTATCCAAATGATCGCGTGTTCAGATTTCAAAGACCTGATCAGTTCGACGAGTTCTGCGACCTCGTGCTCGGTAAGTCCGCTGGCGATCTCGTCGAGCAGCAGCAGCTTCGCTTTGGAAGCAATAGCCTTGGCGAGTTCCAACCGCTTGCGGTCAAGAAGCCTGAGTTGACCGGCCGGTTGATCCGCGTAACCCAACAGACCAGTACTATTGAGCACGTCGGCTGCATGTCGCTGCGCCGCAGCGAGCGGCAACGAGGCGCCGTACAGGGCCGCTGTCAAGACGTTCTCATAAACGGTCAATTGCGTGAACGGGCGCGGAATTTGAAACGCTCGCACGATGCCCATGCGCGCCCGCAGATGCGCAGCGATACCGCCAATGTCGCGGCCATTGAACCGGATGGAACCGCTATCGGGCGCTATGATTCCCGTCAGCATATTGAAGAGCGAGCTTTTACCCGCGCCGTTCGGCCCTATCAGTCCGAGGCAACCGCACGGATCGAGATCGATGGAAATGTCGTCGGCGACGACGATGGCGCCGTATCGCTTGCGCAGGTGACTAACTTCCAACAGCGTAGCCATTGCTCCCCGCGGTCAACGGCCTCACGCTTCATAAGCGAGCGGGCGCGAAAAAAGTACAAGCAAATTGCGTTCCGACGCAATTGATCGGAACGCAGTCAGGGAGTGACACTGATCAAGCAAGTTGCGAGAGTAGCTTGAACTCCGCGTCGGTCTTGATGTTGGCGGTTCCGCCGTTGACGATCAGGAGCTCATATTTGTATTTGCCCGACTTTGTTCTGCGCCATTGACCGCCGGTCAGTTGTTGCACGGCAACGTTCTTAATCGGCGATTTGCCGAAATAGAGCGGCCCGAGCACCGTATCAATATTCAGCTTCGCAATGCTGTCACGGACGGACTTGTTGTTCTTTGGTTCAGCCGCGGCCTTGAGTGACGCGATACCGACTTCCCAAAGTGAATGCGAAATACCGACCGGGGCCGTCCATTGCTTCCCCGTCGATTTCTCGTATTCGTCGGCAAGCTGCTGTGCGCTCTGTCCGGTCAGCGAAGAGTGGAACGGAAGGTGAGGATTCCACAGCACTTCGGTCGATACGCCGTCGCCGCGATCTCCGAGCGCTTCAACGCCGGACGGGAACAAGAACGGGCCTGCCACGGTGACCACGTCTGGCTTGTATCCTGCCTGCGCCGCTTGGTTCCAGAACGTCGTGAAATGGCTCGGATAGCAGGTTCCGGTAACGATCTGAGCATCGCCGGACTTCAGGGTTGCGATCTGGTTTGAAAAGTCGTCGTTGGTGAGCTGAAAGTACCCGGTGGGAACTTCCTTATACTCGTACTTTTTCAATACAGGCGGCAAGCCATGTTGCGGATCGGAAAATCCGCGCCCAGCCGGCGAATCCATGTAGATGCTGCCGACGACCTTGTTGGTCTTCACGGTATTCCACATCGTGGCATACAGATTGAAGACGTCGCCGGCGCCGATGCAGTAGTGGAACGTAAAGGGAAATCCTTTGTCCGGCGATCCGTGGCGGCCGAAGAACCAAGCTTCCCAAGGCGACAGCGTGGATATCAGGGGAACACCGCGAGCATCCGCAAGCTCGTCTGCCGCACCGGCGATGTTTTCGCCATCATTGGTCAAGACGAGGTCGCACTTCTCGCTCAGAATGAGCTCTTTTGCGACCACGTTGGTTTGATTTGGGTCGGATTGATTGTCCTTCAGAATGAATTCGACGGCATAGTTCTTACCGCCGATCTTTAGGCCGCTCTTTATCGCTGCCTTGACGCGGTCGAGAACCCAGGGGTCTGCGGCGCCGAAATCCGTGCGCGGCCCCGACATGCAGCCGATATATCCGATCTTCAAGGTCGCATTGTCGGCGCGCGCCACGTTGACGAGCGGAAATCCGGTTACGGCAGCAACGCCGGCGGCTCCGCCTAAGCGCAACACGTCGCGTCGGCTTTTTCCGCTACCACGCACTTTCCGAGATTGAGTGAAATCGCTCACTTGCTCCTCCCTACGTGCTGATCAGTCCTTTTGCGGACTTTATTGAGTATGTTCATAATTGAGTATGATCATTTTTGTCAAGACGCGCGCGACCTTCCCGCCGCGACAATTGCGAAGGAAGCTGGCCCGGTTGGTAGTCGATAAGGAAAATCAGGCTTTAGCGGCCGTCGCGCGGAGACAGCCCGTCCACCAGCAACACGAGCTGTTGGCGCAAACGCTTAAGACCGTGGGTGACATTGAGCTCGTCAAGGGACAGCCAACGGCGAACCTCGACTTGATAGATCGAAAAGACAACGTCAGCGATGAGACTTGAATTTGCTTTCGGGGAAATTGCTTTTCTGTCAATCGCGGTATCGATGGCCCCTTTTATCAAGGCGATCAAGCGTTGCCGCGTTTTGAGAAACTTCTGCGCCTCGGGCCCGCCGGCGTAAAAGCTCATCTCACGCAGCCCCAGGCGCGACAATTCAGGTTGACGTTTGAAGTACAGATAATGCGCCTTAAACACCCGAAGCAGGTTTTCCAGCATCGATTCAGCTGGCTCCGTCAATGTGGCCGCTTGTTCCACGACGCGCTGCAAGTCGTCATTGATAAGCAGGAATAGCAGATCGCGTTTGGTCGTCGCATAGACAAAGACCGTACCGAGGCCGACACCGGCACGGATAGCGATCTCTCGCGTCGTGGTATCGTCGAAGCCCTTCAAGACGAACAGTTCGGACGCCGCTTTCTTGATACGACGCAGCTTGTCGAGCTTGTTGCGCTCGCGCAGTCCGGAGACTTTTTGCTGTATTAGTTCGGACAAAATGCGTCTCCTGGCGGAGCTGAGCCGGTTTCTTTCCTGGATGGCGATTCGGTTTCCTTTAGCTGCGATTGTGAGGGAAGTGAAGCGGGCTGGTGCAAAGCGCAGCCAGAGAAATCCGTCGTGCCTATTTCGAGTCATTGCGGCGGCGAGTGTGACTCCACAATACGGGCGCTTGACATAAAATTGAACATGCTCAATTATTACAAGGGATTTTCTTTTGGTATTGTTGCGTCGGGGCGGCCGTTGCATTGATGCCTACCAGGCGGCGTCCTAAAACGAGATGGCGCTCACGCCATCCGAGCGAGGGAGGAAGTTTTGGGACTGGTCGATGGGAAAACCTGCATTGTCACCGGCGGCGCCGGCAGTCTCGGACTGGCCAGCGCGCGGGCGCTGCTCGCCGAAGGCGCGAGAGTCATGCTGGTTGATCTCGATGCCGACAAGCTCGCGCGCACGGTCCGCGAGCTCGGTACCGACAAGGCGGCCTTTGTCGCCGCCGATGTCACCAATGCGGGGCAGACCCGCAGCTATGTCGGCGAAACCGTTGCGCGCTGGGGCAAGATCGACGTGCTGTTCAGCAACGCGGGCAACGACGGCCCGCTGATGCCGATCACCGAATACCCTGAAGATCTGTTCGACCGGATTATCGCCACGCATGTTCGTGGCTGTTTCCTCGCCTGCAAATACACCATCCCACAGATGAATGACGGCGGCAGTATCATTATCACCGCGAGTACCGTCGGGGTGAAGGGTGTTCCGTTCAACTGTTCCTATGTTGCCGCCAAGCACGCGCTGATGGGCATAATGCGCGGCCTTTCGAAGGAGGTCGCGCCGCGCCGCATCCGCGTCAACAGTGTCAATCCCGGACCGGTCGATAACGTGTTCATGCGCACGGCCGAGAAGACCATGAGCGACATGCTCGGCCGCGATGCCGGCGAATGGTTCGATGAGCAGATACCGCTCGGCCGCCACGCCGTGCCGGACGAGATCGCGCAGGCGGTGTGTTTCCTCGCCTCCGACCGCAGCAGCTATACCAGCGGTACCGCGCTGATGGTCGACGGCGGCTACTGCGCTTGAGCGGGGTCGCGATGACGAAGTTCGGCATCGGACAGGCCGTCCGCCGGGTCGAAGATCAGCGCTTCACCACCGGCGCCGGTCAATATGTCGGCGATGTCGTGCTGCCGCGGCAATGCTATGGCGTGGCGGTTTTTTCACCGCACGCGCACGCGGAGATCAAGCGGATCGATGCGGCTGCCGCCAAAGCCGCGCCTGGTGTTGTTTGTGTGCTCATCGGCACGGACGCGGCTGCCGACAAAGTCAGCGGCATCCCGCCGTTCTTCATGCCGGAATCGTGGGGCGGCCCAAAGGGATTTCCGACCACGCGTCCAGTTCTGCTCGCCGACCGGGTTCGCCGCGTCGGCGATTATGTCGCTTTCGTCGTTGCCGAGACCGAGGCGCAGGCGCGCGATGCTGCCGAACTTGTGGATATCGACTACGACCCGCTGCCGGCGCTGATCGATCTCGAAGAGGCGGCAAAGGGCCACGCACCGAAAATCTGGAACGATTGCCCGAACGGCAATGTCGCGGTGACGATTGCGTTCGGCGACAAGGCCGCGACCGATGCCGCTTTCGCCGCCGCTAGGCATGTTGCCAAGGTCCGCCTCGTCAACAACCGGGTAACTGCCAATCCGATCGAGCCGCGCTGCGCGCTCGGCGTCTATGACGCCGCGGACGGCAGATACACGCTTCACACCACGTCGCAGGATCCTCACAGCGTGCGCGCCGCAATATCGGCCGCGCTGCACTTGCCGGAATTGAAGGTCAGAGTGCTGTCGCCCGACGTCGGCGGCGGTTTCGGTATGAAAGCTAATCTGTATCCCGACGACATTCTGGTGCTGTGGGCTTCAAAACGCTGCGGCCGGCCGGTGAAGTGGACGGCAACCCGAAGCGAAAGCCTGCTGTGCGACAACCATGCCCGCGATCAGATCGTCTATGCCGAGCTGGCGCTCGACGGGAACGGCAAATTCCTCGCCATCAGGTCCACCGCCTACCAGGCGTTGGGCGCCTATTGGTGGGCGGCGGCGACGGCGCCGCTGTTCTGGTCGCTGATGTTCGTTCCGAGCCTGTACGACGTGCAGACGATCGACATCAAAACCAATGCCGTCTTCACCAACACCACGCCGACCTCAGTCTACCGCGGCGCCGGCCGGCCGGAGGCGATTTATTTGATCGAGCGCCTGGTCGATCGGGCCGCGCAGATCACCGGCATCGACCGGGTCGAGTTGCGGCGACGCAATCTCATCAAGCCCGAGGCGCTGCCGTATCACACGCCGACCCATCACACCTACGACAGCGGCGAATTCGAGAAGCTGATGGATCAATGTCTGACGCTCGCCGACTGGAAGGGCTTTGAAGCGCGGCAGAAGGAAAGCGCGCGCCGCGGCAAGCTGCGCGGGCGAGCGGTCACGCCGTACATCGAGCTCGGCGGCGTGTTCAACGAGCGCATGGAAATCCGTTTCGATCCGGGCGGCATGGTGTCGATCGTTGCCGGCACGCATTCGCACGGCCAAGGACACGCCACCGCCTTCGCCCAGCTTGTTGCCGAATGGCTTGGCGTGCCGTTCGAGGCGATCAATTACATCCAGGGCGACACCGAGAAAGTGATGTTCGGCCGCGGCACGTTTGCGGCGCGAAGTTCTTTGGTCGGAGGCAATGCGTTGCGCAACGCCGCCGACGTAGTCATTGCCCGCGGCAAGGACATGGCCAGCGCGTTGCTGGAAGCTGCGCCCGCCGACATCGAGTTCAATGCGGGAACCTACACCGTGATCGGGACCGACAAGCACATGTCGATAGGTGATGTGGCCCGGGCATTCTTTGCGCCGGCGGGGCCGGTCCTCAAACTTGGCCTTGGGCTCGACGGAGTTGGCACCTATTCAGGCGTGCCCGGCGGCGCGCCAAATTATCCGAATGGATGCCAGGTCTGCGAAGTTGAAGTCGACCCGGACACTGGCGTCGTCCGCATCGACCGGTTTTTTGCCGTTGACGACCTCGGCATGGCGATCAACCCGATGATCTGCGAGGGACAGATTCACGGTGGTATAGCGCAGGGCGTCGGGCAGGCGTTGTTCGAAAACATTGTCTATGACGAAGCGTCCGGTCAGCTGATGACTGGGAGTTTTCTCGACTACGGCATGCCGCGGGCGGGCGACTTCCCGAACTTCGTCTCCGAGCTGGTCGAGGTTCCGGCAAAGACCAATCCGCTTGGCGTCAAAGGCATCGGCGAGGCGGGAACGATTGCCGCGCCGCCAACCGTGGTGAATGCAGTGCTCGATGCGTTGCGCGAGCTCGGCGTCGAACATCTCGACATGCCGCTCACCCCGTCGCGCATCTGGCAGGTTGCGAATGCCGCCAACGGCGCGAACGGAAAGCGCGCAAAGGACTGAATTCGCTCATGGCACGCAGCAGTCCAGTGGTAGGACCAGGCATGTCGGCCGCGCACGTCAAACCCGCCATTCGCGAGCACAGGATTCCGACCTCCGACAGCGGGCCATACATTGCCGTTGAAGGGCCGGACGGAAATTTGTGGTTCTGCGAGAATCGTGCGTCGAAGATCGGCTGCTTCGACCCGCGTACCGGGGCCTTTCGCGAATTCGCGCTGCCTTCCGCCGACAGCATGCCGGTCGGCATTACGGCCGGCGCCGATGGCAATCTTTGGTTCACCGAGAAAGCCGGCAATCGCATCGGATGCATCAGCTTATCCGGCGCCATCGTGGAATATGTGCTTCCGACCGCCGAGTCAGGTCCGGACGGCATTGTTCTCGGACCTGATAACAATATCTGGTTCTCCGAGGGCGACGCCGATTGCATTGCGCGCATTGCGCCCGATGGCCGCGTCACTGAATTCCGCGCCGGCATTACGCCGGGGAGCCGGCCGCTTTCCATAGTCGTCCGCGACGGGGCGCTGTGGTTCAGTGAAGCTGGGGGCAACCGAATCGGTTGCATGACGGTCGACGGCACAGTCACCGAATTTCAGATCCCGACCCCGAACAGTCAGCCGCGCGCCATGGCGCTGCATCATGACGGCAGCATCTGGTTCGTTGAGACTGGCGCCAACGCGCTCGGTCGTATTGCGCGCAACGGTACAATTGAGGAGTTTGCGATCGCGACGCCGGATGCGTCGGCGCGCAGCGTCGCGGTCACCGCCGATGGCGAGCTTTGGTTTACTGAAAATTTTGCTAACAAGATCGGTCGAATGAACTCGAGCGGCGTCATGGTCGGCGAGTATGGTATTCCGGCACCTGCCAGTGGTGCGCGATGTATCACAGCGATGTCGGATGGCCGCCTGTTTTTCACGCAACATGATGTCGGCATGATCGGCGAAATCATCAGGCCGTAAAATGTGAACGGATGATGACATTACATTCGGCAGTGCGCTGCACCGGCTGTCCCGCTCTTGCGAAAAAGGCGAGTTCTGGCTAAATAAGCGCATCGAGTTTTCGGGCCGAATGACTAGGCCACGCAGCGACGATAACGCGCCTGACTGACGATCTTTCACCAAAATCTCGAGCGAACCGGGCCGTGCATGATCGCGCGGCTCATATCTTGATTCGAAAGAGGAGTGTCTCGTGAGCAACGGAACCGTCAAATGGTTCAACGCGCAAAAGGGCTATGGATTTATCCAGCCCGAAGGTGGCGGCAAGGACGTGTTCGTCCACATCAGTGCTGTCGAGCGCGCCGGCCTGCGTGAGCTGAGAGAGGGCCAAAGCGTCGCGTTTGAGGTTGTGGTGGATCGCAAGACCGGCAAATCGGCCGCTGAAAATCTGAAAACTGTCTGATGAATACGGCGAGGCCGCCGGCAGCGGCGGTCTCGCCTTTATCTGTTAGAACGCGCTGCGATCGCTGCAAAGCGGGCTATTTGTAATAGCCGACGCCGCAACTCTCATTGCCAACCATTGTCACATAGGATTGCTTGGGGACGGGATCCGTCGTTCCCGGCTTCGGGAAGTTATAGTCAACGGTACCGACGTTGGCGCCGGAGCTTTTGACTGTATCAAAAATCTTTTGGCCCAGCGGATCATCCTTGACCTTCAGAGCGCGGACATCGGTGCCCATCAAGGCTGGATTCGGGTGCGCCATGAAATGGCCGTTGGTCATGTCGTAGCAGAAGACATAGAGATCGCGATCGTGGAAATCTTTGTTGCCCTTGTCGTTGAATCCGGCGAGCGCCGTGGCCTCGTTGGCCTTGAGCGCGGTAACGGCCTTTTCCAGCATGGCTTTCGCTTCTGCAGCCGTGCCGGATTGCTGGGCGTTCGCCGTTGCCACGCCCAATGTCAGCGTTAATGCGGCAAACGCCGATACAAACAAATTCCTGTTCATAGCGTTCTCCCCCGATGACGGACCGGTTTGAATGCCCGGCTTTCGTCCTCACACGTCATCGGCGAATTCGAGCGTTTCGTCTCTCATCCGAAAGTCTACGTTTTTGCTACAGTGACGGATCGATGACGGAGCCGGTCGCACTCGGACGATTGAGTTGAGATCGCGTCCGGCAACGCCCATCAGGCCGGCGTCCCGACATCGAAGGCTTGGAGGATAAGAAACAAATTAAGTACCAGCACGATAGCGGTGCCCACTAGAGCTGCGATGCGAGTGAGGCGGTTGTTGGCAAAGTCACCCATGATGTCGCGCCTGCCGGTGAAAATCAGAAGCGCGATCATCGGCAGCGGCAGCGCGATACTGAGAACGACCTGACTGAGGACGAGCGCATTCGTTGCATTGACGCCAAGCGCAACGACAACGAAGGCCGGTATCATCGTGACTAGCCGGCGGATCCAGATCGGGATCCGAAAACCGACGAAGCCCTGCATGATCATCTGCCCGGCCATCGTGCCCACCGTCGAGGCCGATATGCCGGAGACAATAAGCGACAGCAAAAACACCGCCGCGGCTCCGGCCCCCAACAGCGGCGTCAGCGTGTGATAGGCGGTCTCGATCTCGGCGACGTCGGGATGTCCGGCATGGAACGCGCTCGACGCCATCATCACCATCGCGATGTTGACGAGGCCGGCAAGCGTGAGCGCCACGATGACTTCCCGATTGGAGAAACGCAGCACTTTGCGGCGTTCGATGTTGTCGCGCACCGGCATGCGTGTTTGCGTCAAGCCGGAATGCAGATAAACCGCGTGCGGCATCACGGTCGCGCCGATGATGCCGACCGCAACCAGCAGCGCGTGCGCGTCGGCGAGTTGCGGCACTACCATGTGCATGCCCGCCGAGGCCCAGTCGATCGGTGCAATAAACATCTCGACGACGTAACAGAGCGCGATGACGCTCACCATTCCACCGATGATCAGTTCGATCGGCCGGAAGCCGAAGCGCTCAAACATCAACAGGCCGTAGGTTGCGATCGCGGTGGCAACCATTCCGACCAAGAGGGGGATGTGAAACAGGAGAGAAAGTCCGATGGCGCCGCCAAGGAACTCGGCGAGATCCGTCGCCATGGCGGCAATCTCGCTGACGCCCCACATCGCCAGCACAATCGGCTGGGGAAAGTAGTCGCGGCACATCTCCGCCAGATTGCGCCCGGTCACGATCCCGAGCTTGGCCGATAGTGCCTGGAACAGCATTGCGATCAGATTGGCGAGCACGACGACCCAAAGCAGCCCGTAGCCGTACCTCGCGCCGGCCTGGATGTTGGTGGCGAAGTTGCCCGGGTCGACATAAGCGATCGAGGCGATAACAGCGGGACCGGCAAAAGCCGAATAGCCCCGCCACCCGCCCCGCTCTCCGGCAAGCACCTGGCGCGCGACCGCAACCGTGCGTTCGGACAGCGAACCCCGACTTTGACCTGTCACATTGGCCATATCGGCGGACATGGAGCACATACCGGAAAGTGTAGCATCGGTTACATAGTAATGATGCGACCCATTGGCGTCAATGGTTACAAGTTGTAGCCAAAGCTACATTTTGACACGACAAGAAAAGTGTGTTCACGGCAGTGAGGGGACGATGGATCGTTGCGAAAACATGGCGATGGCGGAGACGACGAGACGCAAGGGCGAACGCGCTGCGGAAAAGCTGCCCGCGGAGGGAACGCAGGCGCGCCGGTTCGGCAAGACCCGTTCGGCGCAATCCACCGCATTGCTGGAAGACTATGTCGAGCTGATCGCAGATCTGCTCAAAAGCGCGGGCGAGGCGCGGCCGACCGACATCGCCCGGCGCCTCGGCGTGTCGCATGCAACCGCCGTCAAGACGATCTCGCGCCTGAAACGCGCCGGTTTGGCAACCGCGCGCCCCTATCGCGGGGTGTTTCTCACCGAGAAGGGCGAGGCGCTGGCAGATCGCGTCCGCGTCCGCCACCGGCTGGTTGTCGATGTGCTTTCAGCGTTGGGAGTGCCGACCGAAGCGGCCGAGGCAGATGCTGAAGGGATAGAGCATTACGTTTCCGAGACGACGCTGAAGGCGTTCGCACACTTTTTGAAGTCGCGGGGCTGACTTAGGCCGCGTGGTCGGTGAGCGCGTCGACAATGCCGTCGACGACTTCCTCGACCAGCACCTTGTCGTCGCCTTCGCCCATGACGCGGATCACCGGCTCCGTTCCCGAGGGCCGTATCACCAGCCGGCCGTGGCCGTTGAGCCGCTGCTCTGCATCTTCGATCACGGAGCGCACCTTGGAATTCTCCAGCGGTTTACCGCCGCGATAGCGCACGTTCTTGAGCACCTGGGGCAGGGCGGCAAAGCGGTGGCAGACCTGCGACACCGGCTTGTCTTGCTTCTTTACCACCGCCAATACCTGGAGCGCGGCGACAAAGCCGTCGCCGGTGGTCGTATAGTCGGACAGGATGATGTGGCCCGAGGGTTCGCCGCCGACGTTGTAGCCTTGTTCGCGCATGCATTCGAGCACGTAGCGGTCACCCACCGGAGTGCGAACCATCGAAAGTTTGAGCGATTGCAAGTGACGCTCCAGCGCCAGATTGGACATGACGGTGGCAACGACGCCCGGTCTGGCAAGCAGCCCGTCGTCCCGCCAGCTCTCCGCGATCACTGCGAGCAGCTGGTCGCCATCGACAATATGTCCCTGCTCGTCAACGATAACGACGCGGTCGCCGTCGCCATCAAGCGCAATGCCGATATCAGCGCGCATCTCGCGGACTTTGCGGCACAGCGCGTCGGGCGCCGTCGAACCGCATTCGCGGTTGATGTTGAAGCCGTCGGGCTCGACTCCGATCGGGATGACATCAGCGCCGAGCTCCCAGAGCGCATCGGGCGCAACCCGGTAGCCGGCGCCATGCGCGCAATCGATCACCACCCGCAGACCTTCAAGCGAGAGATTGCGCGGCAGCGTGCGCTTGGCGAATTCGATGTAGCGGTCGTGGACGCCGTCGATCCGCTTGGCGCGGCCGAGTTCGCGTCCTTTGGCGAGGCGCTTGGTGATGTCGGTGTCGATCAGACGTTCGATGTTTTGCTCGACCTCGTCGGAAAGCTTGTAGCCGTCGGGTCCAAAAAGCTTGATGCCATTGTCGTCGAACTGGTTATGCGACGCCGAAATCATGACGCCGAGGTCGGCGCGCATCGAGCGGGTCAGCATGGCAACGGCAGGAGTTGGCATTGGTCCGAGCAGCAGCACGTCCATGCCGACCGAGGTGAAGCCGGCGACCAGCGCGGTTTCGATCATATAACCGGACAGCCGGGTGTCCTTGCCGATCACCACCCGATGGCGATGCTCACCGCGGCGGAAAACGAGCCCCGTCGCCTGTCCGGTTTTGAGAGCAAGTTCGGGCGTGATCACGCCATTGGCGCGGCCACGTATGCCGTCGGTGCCAAAATACTTTCGGGCCATAATCCCCATCGCCTGCCATTTCCGGCGGCGATACTACCCCCTTCGCGCTGTTGTCCGCCTCAAAAAATATTCAATAATCTTACCGGCGCGCAAAACGCTTTATTCAGCATACCGTCGCCAATTCTTGTTGCCGATCAACGCTCTGGCGCTCATACCCGATCTGTATTCCATTAGAAATTCGAAGCGGGCAGACCCTACGAACTGCGTTTATCGCGGGCGCTATGGGGTGGCTGGGTGATCGCGACGGGGTCGGAACCCGGAAATGTCTCCTCAAGCCCGCGATCGAGTGCCTCGTCGAGTTCTTCCTTCCGCCTGTCCTGTCTCTCGCGGCGCCTCGCGGCCGGGTCCCTGTCGTCCCGCACAACATTGCCGCGATCGGCCTGAAGCGGCCGGTAGCTTGTCCACTCGTCCATCATGCCGGTGATCCTTGGTATGCGAAGCTTGCCCCACTAACGCACACGCTAACGCCTGAGTTCCGCCGGTTGGGAACCTCGGCCTGGTCTATGATATCGGGTAAGCGGTCAGTAAGTATGCACCTGGGCCGGGACCCGCCATGAAAACCATGACCTGCATCGAGGACCTACGGCAGACTGCGCGCCGCCGGGTCCCACGCTCGTTTTTCGAATATGCCGAGTCCGGCTCCTATTCCGAACAGACGCTCCACGCGAACCGGGCCGACCTTGAGGCGATCAAGCTGCGCCAGCGCATCCTCGTCGACGTGTCATCGCGCAGCATGCAGACGACGATCCTCGGCGAACCGGTTTCGCTGCCGCTCGCGTTGGCGCCCATTGGGATGTGTGGCATGCAGCACGGCGACGGCGAGATACTGGCTTGCCGGGCCGCCCAGAATGCGGGAATTCCATTCACGCTCTCGACCATGTCGATCTGCTCGATCGAAGACGTCGCGGGAGCGGTCGACAAGCCGTTCTGGTTCCAGCTCTACGTCATGAAAGATCGCGGCTTCGTGCGTTCGCTGATCGAGCGAGCGGCGGCGGCCAAGTGCAGCGCTCTCGTGCTTACCGTCGATCTGCAAATCCTCGGCCAGCGCCACCGCGATATCAAAAATGGCCTAAGCGTTCCACCGGAACTGCGCATCAGCAATCTCATCGACATCGCGACCAAGCCGGCCTGGGCGTTGAGCATTGCGCGCGGCAAGCGCAAGACATTCGGGAATCTTGCCGGCTATGTGCGCGGCACCAAGGACGTGCAGTATTTGTCGCGCTGGACCGCCGAGCAGTTCGATCCGACCATGAACTGGAAGGACGTCGAATGGATTGCCGGCATCTGGCCCGGAAAACTGATCCTCAAGGGCATCCTCGATGCCGAAGACGCCCGCACGGCAGCGAAGACCGGCGCCGCGGCGTTGGTGGTTTCGAATCACGGCGGACGCCAGCTTGACGGCGCGCCATCCACGATCTCGGCGTTGCCGCGGATTGCCGACGCGGTCGGATCGTCGATCGAAGTGCTGTTCGACGGCGGCATCCGCTCTGGCCAGGACATCATGCGCGCCGTCGCGCTCGGCGCCCGCGCCTGTCTCTCCGGCCGCGCTTACCTCTACGGGCTTGGCGCCGCCGGTCAGGCCGGCGTTGCGCGCGCCATTGAGATCATGCGCAACGAGCTCAGCGTCAGCATGGCTTTGACCGGCGTGACCAACATCAAAGAAATTGATCGCAGCGTTGTTCTAACTTGATGCCGCGTCTCATTCCTCCTTGTAGCCGTAACCCGGTGCGTTGCCGGTGGCGCCATAATATTTGTAGGGCAGAAATTTCCCCGACATGGTGAGCCGCACGCGGTCGCCCTTGGGGTCGGGCTGCCGCTCCATCAGCAGGTCGAAGTCGATCGCCGACATGATGCCGTCGCCGAACTCCTCTTCGATCAGTGCTTTCAAGGCCGGACCGTTGACCATCACCAGTTCGTAGAAGCGATAAATGAGGGGATCGGTCGGTGGCATTTGGGCGCCGCGGTACGGCACCTCGTTCAGCAGCGCTTCCTCGCTTTTGCTCAGCCCAAACATCTCGGCGGCCTTTGCCGCCTGCGGCTTGGTCAGCTTCATCTGGCCCAGCACTGCGCCGGTGACCAAGACCGGCGACATGCCGCCGATCTCGCTGCAAATATGTTTCCAGCTCCAGCCCTTCTCGCGCTTGACGTCGAGCATTTTCTCGGTGAGTTCAGCACGCGTCATGGACAACCTCCTGTCGCTTGGGTGCATTCGTGCTTTCTTTGCACTTAGCGACAGGAGAGCAAGTGCCGTGCCAGAGGACCGGCTAGAAGGTCGCAGCCGATCGGCTGAACTTACATCGGCGGATTGACGCCCTTATGCCCGACCGTGATGAATTGCGGCTCCAGCGTGCCGTCGGGCAGCTTTTTTGCGACGACGAATACTTTCTCACCCGGCTTGAGGTCGGCCGTGGACCCGGGAATAAACATCACGACTTCGATATTCGCCGGCATGATAAATTTCTTCTCGCCGTCCTTGTATTTCAACACCAGCTCTTTGCCGTCGGTAGAGGCGACCGCACTGTCGATGTTGCCGTTCGTCATGGTTGAGTTCGGCACTAGGTCCCACGGCCGGTGGCCTTCGCCGGTGCCGCGCATCGACTCGGGGAATATGTGAATTTCCACGGCCTTCTGCGTGCCATCGGGCAGCGGCATGGCCGTGATGCCGACAAAGCCGCCCTGTTTTACGTCGGCGACCGTCTTTTTCTCCAAACCCCTGATCGGGACGCCGTCCGGCAGTTTCATCGACATGCTCATGCCATCGCGGCCCTTCATCGTCAGGGTCTGGCCGTCGACGCTTTCGATCGCGCCGCGCAGCCGCACGATCTGCGGCTGTTGCGCATCGGCCAATGAAGCAGAGAACACAAGCGCAGCAGCGCTCGCACCGATTGTCCAGCGTTTCATCTTTCTCATCCTCCGACCAAGACTAGGTTGCCAAGACCATTTGCCCGGGCGGGGACGTTATCGGATGCAATTTGCCGGCGATAAACACAACTACGTTGGCGCAAACACAACTGCGTTATCTTGCGGCCTTGGCGGGCGGTGAACCAAGATCGGCTTCGACCAAGGCGCGCAGTTCGGGAGTTACTGCGGGGGTTTTCCCGAACCACAGCGAAAAGCCGCGCACCGCCTGATGCAACAGCATGCCGAGCCCGTCCGCGGTACGCAGCCCGCGCGCTTGCGCTGCCGCAAGGAGTGGCGTGCGCACCGGCGCATAAACCAGATCGGCGACGACCGTATGTCCGGGAAGCCGGGCTACGTCGACGGTGAGAGCGGGCTGCCCTTGCATGCCGAGCGTCGTGGTGTTGACGAGAAGCGCTGCATCGCCGAGCGCGGCGTCCAGTTCGTCCCAGCGAGCCGCGCTCACGCGCTCGCCGAACTGTCGCTGAACAGACTCAGCTCGCGCGGGGGTGCGATTGACGACAACGAGGCGCTCCACACCGCGCTCCAGCAACCCGTAGATCACCGCGCGCGCAGCACCGCCGGCGCCGAGCACGACCGCCGTCTTTGCGTGGCGATCCCAGCCGGGTGCGCAGGCATCGAGATTATCCAGAAACCCCTCGACGTCTGTGTTGGTCGAACGGAGCTCACCAGCATCGAGCCACAGCGTATTGACGGCGCCGACCGCGCGCGCCCGATCGTCGGGCTCGGACAGAGCGAGCGCCGCCTCCTTGTGCGGCACGGTAACGTTGGCGCCGACATAGCCGCGCGCGGCGAGCGATTTGACGAACGATGCGAATTCTTCGCGCGGCACCAGCTCGCGCCGATATTCGCCGGCGATGCCGTATTGCCTGAGCCAATAATTGTGAATGAGCGGCGAGCGCGAATGTTCGACCGGCCAGCCGATGACACAGGCCGCGCGGTTCGCCGTCGTCACGCCTCGTCCGCCACCGGATTGCGCAGCACCCCGATTTCGGGACACTCGAGCTCAATGGTGTCGCCGGGTTTGAGCCAGACCGGCGGTTCGGCTTTTGGGTCCTTCTTGACCGGCGTCCCGGTCGAGATGATGTCGCCGGGCTTGAGCGTCATGAACGTGGTGACGTAAGCGATCAGATCGGCGAACGAAAAGATCATGCTGTCGGTGGTGTCGTCCTGCGTGACTTCACCGTTCTTGCGCACGGTGAGGCGCAGCGGCTTGGTCAAATCGACTTTGGTCGTAATCCACGGCCCGATGCTGCCGGTCGCATCGAAATTCTTGCCCTGGGTGACGTTGAATTTGCCGTGGCGGATCCAGTCGCGGATAGTGCCTTCGTTGCACAATGTCAGTCCGGCGATCACCGCCGGCGCGTTTTCCTTGGACACGTGCTTGCATTCCCGGCCGATCACCATGGCGATCTCGCCCTCGTAATCGAGTTCGGCGGAAATCTTCGGCCGGATCAGGCTCTGGCCGTGGCCGACCAGCGAGTTCGGCGCGCGATAGAACATGCTTGGATATTTCGGACGGTCGGCAAAATCGTAATCGTGGATGCGGTCGGCATAATTGATGCCGATGCATAGAATTTTCTCCGGCGCGGTGAGCGGCGGCAGCAGCTCGACTTCGGCGAGCGGAACGTCGGGGCGCACGCCAGCGGCCGCGGTTGTCGCCTCATCGAGCGCCTGAGCGCGAAACACTTCGAGCAGGCTGCCAAAACGGCTTAGCCGCCCGCGCAGATCGACGATGCCGTCGCCGACGACAGCGCCGAAGCTCGGCCGTCCGCGCAAATTGTAGCTTGCAAACTGCATATCGCATCTCCTTGGCGCGATGTGTTAGAAGTCGGCGCAGCACCCGTCAACGGCGACCGTCCATGCCTGTTCACGACCCGGTTTTCGACCCGCCCTTCAACATCGTGCGCGCGAGCCACGTTGAACTCGGCGTGCGCGACCTCGCCCGCTCGCGCGCCTTCTATGTCGATTGTCTCGGGCTCCTGGTCAGCGACGAATCCGATGACGCGCTCTACCTGCGCGGCGTTGAGGAACGCAACCATCACTCGATCGTGCTGCGCCGCTCGCGCACGCCCGAGGTGTATGCGCTCGGCTACAAGCTTGCGAGCGAGGACGACCTCGACCGCGCCGCTTTCTGGTTTCGCCGCCGCAACCTGCCGACCGCGTTCCCGGATCTGCCGCATCAGGGACGAACGCTCCGCACCGCTGACATTTTCGGCATGCCACTCGACCTCTACGCGCATATGGATCAGGCCGAGTCCATGCTGCAGAAATACGCCGCGCATCAGGGTGCGCGGATACAGCGCATCGATCATCTCAACTGTTTTACGCCGGACGTGCAGGCGAGCTACGATTTTTACAGCGAGCTTGGCTTTCGCCTCACCGAGTACACCGAGACTGACGGGGCCGATCAAAGACTCTGGGCGGTGTGGATGCATCGTAAGGGCAACGTGCACGACCTCGCCTTCACCAACGGCCGCGGCCCGCGGCTGCATCATATTGGGATGTGGACTCCAGGCGTGCTCGATATCATTCACATCTGCGATGTCATGGCGACCAGTGGCTATCTCGACAACATGGAACGCGGGCCCGGCCGGCACGGCATCTCCAATGCGTTCTTTCTGTACGTGCGCGACCCAGACGGCCACCGCGTCGAACTGTTCACCTCCGACTATCTGACCGTCGATCCCGATCACGCGCCGATCCGCTGGTCATTGACCGATCCGCGGCGGCAAACCTTGTGGGGCCATCCGGCGCCGGCGTCGTGGTTCAACGAAGGCTCGGCGTTTTCCGGCGTGGTGCCGCGCGAACCTGCGCTTGCGGCGCAGCCGATCGTGGCGGCGTAGATCCGCTAATTCGCTTTGCGCGGAACGCCGACCATGACCGCGGCCAAAGCGCAGATCGCCAATCCCGCTGAGGTCAGTAACGCGATTCTCGCTCCTGGCAGGAAGCCGGACGATCCGCCCAGCAGCGAGCCGAACAGTGCTACACCGAGCACACTACCGGTCTGGCGCATGGCGTTGAGAACGCCCGAGGCGACGCCGGAATGTTGCTTGGCAACGCTGCCGAGAAGCGTTGAGGTCAGTGGCGGCACCAGAAGGCCGACGCCGGCGCCCAGCGCGACCAACTGCGTCACCAATGCTGCGTAACTTGAGCCTTGTTCAATCCATAACAAACCGACGCAGCTCGCAGCCATAATCGCGAGACCCATGGCGATCGTCAGCCGCGCGCCGATCTTCCGGATAACCCGTGCCGCGAGCAGATTGGTCACCAAAATGGCCGCCATCATCGGCACAAACGCCATACCGGTCCAAAACGGAGACCAATGATTGAGCCGCTGAAAGTAGAGGCTGAACACGAAGATCAGGCCATAGGCTCCGATGTTGACCAGAAGGCCGGCAAACGACGTGGCGCTGAACGCAGGCGCGCGGAACAGCGACAGCGGCAGCATTGGAGCTTTCGACCTGAATTCGATCGCCAGGAACAATGCAGTCAGCACTGCAAAGGTGGCAAAGCCGACGACGACCAACAAATCGGTCCAGCCGCGCTGTCCGCCCTCGATCGTTGAAGTGGCAAGGCAACCCAGCGCCAGCACGGCGACGACCTGGCCCGGCAGATCGAGCTGGCGCGCGGGCGTGCGCATCGTTTCGCTCACATAACGCCAGGTCAGCCACATCCCGGCGAGACCGATCGGCAGATTGATCAGAAAAATGCTCCGCCAGCCGACTGGCGCAATGAGGGCGCCGCCGACCAGCGGCCCTGCGGTCAGGGAGAAGCTTGCGCCTGCGGCCCAGATGCCGACCGCCCAGTGGCGCTCCGCCTCGTCCGGGTAAGCATGGTTGAGAAGCGCCAGCGAATTCGGCACCAAAACCGCGGCGCCAATGCCTTGGCACAAGCGCGCGACAATCAGGACTGAGAGCGCCGGCGCCAACGCGCACGCAAGCGAGGCGAGCACGAAGATCGCAAAGCCCGCAATGAACACTCTTCTGGCGCCGATTCGATCCCCGAGCGCGCCAGCCGTCAGAATGAACGCGGCGAAGGTGACGGTGTAGGCATTGACGATCCACTGCAAGTCCGCGAGCGACCCGTCGTACGACGCGCCAATGCTGTTGATCGCCACGTTGACGATTGTCACATCGAGTTGAACGACGACGTAGCCCAAGCTCATCGCTGCAAGGGTCAGCGATTTGGCAAACCGCGGCTCACGAGTGCTTGCGTCGAGGCATTGGTCGTGTTCGTGGAACTTGGCAGCCGTGTCTGTCAGGGTGGCGATGTTCATTGGTGGCGCTCCCGGTTTTGCAAGTTGATAACGCCCCGCCGCCGTCAATGCGCGCGGCATTACTTCGGGAACTTCCGAACCGTCGTCGCTGGAACTCGCTCGCCGACAAGCTTATGTGTTGCGCATGACCGAGAGCCATCCGTCCATTTCTGAAATCGCGGCGCTGGTCGGAAATCCGGCGCGCGCGAACATCCTGCTCGCGCTGGCCGATGGGCGTGCGTTGACCGCAACCGAGCTAGCTTACGCGGCACGCGTGTCGCCACAGACGACCAGCGAACATCTTGCCAGGCTGAGGCAGGCGAACCTGCTTGCGCTGACCAAACAAGGCCGGCATTCCTACTTCCGGCTTTCGTCGCCAAAGATTGCCCGCATGATCGAAAGCATCATGGTCGTGGCGGCTGACGGGCCGCAGCGCTACAGGCCGCGCTGGAACGGCGACGACCGGTTGCGCACGGCGCGAACTTGCTATGACCACATCGCCGGCCGCCTCGGCGTGGGCCTCGCTGATGCGCTCACGCATCGCAAGCACATCGTGCTGACCGAAGACGGCGGCATGGTCACCCGCGCCGGCGACAAATTCCTTGGCGAACTCGGCCTAAGCCTCGATGCCGCCAAAGAAGGCCGCCGCACCTTCTGCCGGCCGTGCCTCGACTGGAGCGAGCGCCGGCCGCATCTCGCCGGAGCTTTGGGCGCAGCCCTGGCCGACCGGTGTTTCGAGCTGGGCTGGATCGCGCGCATCCGCGACTCACGCGCGCTGAAGATTTCCGCGGAGGGCGAGCGCGGGTTCATGGACGTCTTCGGAATTTCTCTGAACGCAGAGCAGTCCATCACTCGTGGCGAAGGTGTAACTGCTGATCAGCAGAAAGTTTCTGTTTAGGTCGTGTCCGCTTCGTAGCGGGATCGCGCGGCGCTGCTGCCGTCGTATTGACCCAACCGGCGCGTTCAAGCTGCTCGATCTCAACAGCATCTGATGGGAGATCAGCACGGTTTCGCAATCTGCTCTACGCCTGCGCGCGCCGCCGCTCCAGCTCGCCTTCAAGCCGACTGATGTTGTCAAACAGCCGCTCGGTGGAGAGGCGCAGGAAGTAAAAGCCGAATGTCGGGTTCTGATAATAGAGTTGCTCGACCTGCTCGTAGGTTATCGACAGAACCTTGCCCCCCTCGATGCATTCGAGGGTCGCGGTTCGGCGGTTGTCGGGTGCGAGGAAGCCAAGCTCGCCAACGACCTGCCCGATTTCGAGTTCGATGCCAAGCTCGACCAGGAGATAGCGTCCGCTGACAGTGCAAAACATCTCGTCTGCGATCTCGCCCTTCGCGAACAGGATGTCGCCCTGACGGTAATGGCGCTCCCCCATGAATGGCTTGAGCCAGTCCATCGAGGTCCGGTCACGGATCGCTTCGCGAACGTTTCCGATCAGCACGATCATCTGATAGAGGCGATAAGAGTTGAGCGGCAAAGCGAAGGCTTGAAACACCAGCGGAAGCCAGGCGTGGGTTGCCCCGTAGAAGGCGATCAGAATGCAATTCGTAACGATAGCGAGAATACGCAGCGGCACCATCGTTTTGGTTGATGCCGTCGCTACGATGAACAGCGACGCGCCGGTATTGACCAGGTCAGTCCAGTGCATGGTAGCTCTCCGCGGCTAGTCGTCCGGCCGAGGTGTAATTTCGACTGGTGATGTGAACTCCGACGGCGTAATTTTGCGGCCCCGCTGGCTTCGAGACGTTACCACCGGCGGCCGCAAGGCGTTTGTAATGTCGCAAGGCGCATTCTCTAGTCTCGGCTATTATAGCGCGCCGTTTCGTCGCTTCGGCGTCTCGACCCTGGCGCGCCTGCTGGTGCTCGCTGCCGGTCTTATGGCGATGGCGGCGCTCACTGTGCCCGACGTTCGTGCGTCTTTGGGCGTCATACTGGATATCTGCTTATGGGGTTGCTTGGCCTATTTTGCGGCCGAAGCGGCGGTACGATTCGGCCGCGCCAAGCGGAACGCGGCGGCGTTGCGTTATCTGTTCTCGCCGTCGGGAATCGTCGATCTGCTCGGCGTGTCCCCGGTTCCGGTTGCACTGCTTTGCGGGGTGGCGCCGGAAACGGCGTGGTTGTTTGCCTCATTGTGGGTACTCAAGCTCGCGCAGAATTCGCCCGGATTCGCCCAGCTCGGACGAGTTTTTGTGCTCGAGGCAAAGCCGCTGGCGAGCGTACTGGTGCTGTTCCTGATTGTTCTTTTTCTGGCGTCGGCCGCCATGCACGTTGTTGAACGCGGCGAGCAGCCGTTGTTGTTCGGCACGTTGCCGTCGTCGCTGTGGTGGGCGGTGGTCACGCTGACAACGACCGGTTACGGCGACGAGGTTCCGCATACCGCGCTCGGCCGATTGCTTGGCGCAGGCGTTATGATCTGCGGCATCGCCACGTTCGGTTTGTGGACCGGCGTGCTTGCAACCGGCTTCGCCGCCGAACGGCGCCGGCGCAACTTCATCGAAACCTGGGACGTCGTCAGTAAGGTGCCGTTTTTTCAGTCGCTCGACCCCTCCGCGATCACCGAGATTACTCATATGCTGCGTCGCGTCGAGGTACCGGAGCGGACTGCCGTCATCCGGCGCGGCAGGGTCGGCGATTGCATGTACTTTATTGCCGCCGGCGAAGTGGAGGTCGACGTGCCGCCTAACCCGGTTCGCCTCGGCGAAGGCGCCTTCTTTGGCGAGCTCGCCTTGCTTGGCGATATGATTCGCACCGCGAATGTTTCCACGATCAAGGCGTCGACACTGCTGGTGCTGGACCTCGCTGATTTTCGTACTTTGATGGCGCACCATACCGAGCTTGCCCGCGCGATCGATGCCGAAGCGAAAAGACGACTTGGCGACATCCAGCGTCGGCGCGAGTTGCATCTGCATGGCGACACGGCGCCAGTGTGAACATCAGGTAGATGAAGGAAAAATGACAATCGCTCTCAACGAAACGCACGATCCGACGCGGCGAAGCTTGGTCGAAAGCGCCAACGCACCGGGCAACGATTTTCCGATTCAGAATCTTCCGTTCGGCGTGTTTCGGCCGGCGCCGGGTCAGGCACCCCGCGTCGGTGTGGCGATCGGCGATCAGATTCTCGACGTTGCCGCAGCCGGACCTTCGTTCACGGGGCTGGCGGCCGAAGCGGCAGTGCAAGCCTGCGCAGAGTCGTCGCTCAATCATCTGATGTCGCTTGGCCCGGCCGCATCGTCCGCGCTCCGCCTGGCATTGTCGCGCGCGCTCAGCGCTCAAGGCGGCAATACAGGCCTGCGTCGCCATCTCACGGCGGCGGCGCAAGCGGAGCTGTTGTTGCCCGCCGCGATTGGCGACTTCACCGATTTTTATGCTTCGGTCTTCCACGCCACCAATGCCGGCCGTTTTTTTCGACCAGATAATCCGCTGCTGCCGAACTACAAGTTCCTGCCGGTCGCGTATCACGGCCGCAGCTCATCGGTGCGCGTCAGCGGCACGCCAGTGACGCGCCCAAAGGGCCAGCGCAAACCCCCTGACGAAACTGTGCCAACGTACGGTCCTTCGCGAAATATGGATTTCGAACTTGAGCTCGGCATGTATATCGGTGCCCCGAACGAGCTTGGCAAAACCGTGCCGGTTGGCAAAGCGGCGGAGCATATATTTGGATACTGCCTGCTCAACGACTGGTCGGCGCGTGACGTGCAGGCTTGGGAATATCAGCCGCTCGGCCCTTTTCTCGGCAAAAATTTTGCCACCACCGTATCGCCGTGGGTGGTGACACAGGAAGCGCTGGCGCCGTTCCGCGTTCCGGCGTTCACCCGACCAAAGGGCGATCCTGAGCCGCTGCCGCATCTGAGCGACGCGGAAGATCGCGCGCATGGCGGTTTCGACATTACGCTTGAAGCGTATCTGGCGACCGAGGCGATGCGGAGTGCCGGCATGCCGCCGAAGCGCCTGACGCAGACCTCGTTCGCGACCACCTACTGGACGTTCGCGCAGATGGTCGCACATCACACCTCCAACGGCTGCGATCTCGCGACCGGTGACCTGATCGGCTCGGGCACTGTTTCTGGCCCGGAGAAATCCAGCTGGGGGAGTCTCCTCGAACTCACCGCGCGCGGTCGCGAGCCGATTGAGCTGCAAAGTGGCGAACAGCGCGGCTTCATCGAAGACGGCGATGAGATCATCTTTCGCGGCTTTGCGGAGAAATCAGGCTATCCGCGCGTCGGATTCGGCGAATGCCGCGCGGTACTGCTGCCGGCCAATTGAAGCGGCGAAGTTACTCCGCCGGTACCCATCGCTGCAGCCGTTTCCCGGTATCGACTTCGCCGGTGTAAAGGTTTCCCCGGGAATCGAATTTGGCGGCGTGAAGCCAGTGAAACTCACCCGCGTTGCGGCCGGGCCGGCCGTAGCTGCTGACGATGCCGCCGTCGTTGCGACGCACGGTCTCGATGACATTGTTGGTGCCATCGATCAGGACGAAATATTTCTGTTTCCGGTCGAGTGGTGAAAACGTCAGGCCCCAGGCGGAGCCGGGCCCTCGCGTGTTCGGATTGATCACAAACTGCTGCACGAACGTGCCGTCCTTGCGGAAGACTTGCACGCGGTTGTTGCTGCGGTCGCAAACATAGACCAGTCCGTCTTTCGCGAGCGCGATGCAATGCACCGGGTTGGAGAACTGGGGCGCCTCGGGATTGTACGGCGGCAGGTTCTCGTCGGTGGGCGGCTTGCCGTAAGCGCCCCAGATGCGTTTGATTTCGCCGCTGTCGCCGTCGAGCACGGCGACGCGGTGGTTGCCATAGCCGTCGGCGGCGTAGATTTCATTAGCCCGGGGGTCGACTTCGAGCGCGGCAACCATGCCGAACTGGCTCATGTCCATGCTGCTGGTCAACGGCCCGCTCTTGCCGATCTGTTTGATGAATTTGCCATCGGTGCTGAACTTCAGCACCATATTGTCGCCCTTGCCGTTGCCGCTAAGCCAAACAAAGCCCTTGTTGTCGGCCAGAATACCGTGCTCCTGCAGCGGCCAGTCGTAGCCGAGGTTTTCGCCCGGACCGCCCCACGATTTCACGATATCGCCCGACTGGTTGAACACCAGCACCGACGGCGCCGGCACGCAGCATTTCGAGCGTGGCGGATTAAGCGTGGCGCCTTTCTCATCGTCGGTCAGCGAGCGTGGCCGCTGAAACACCCAGATGTTGTCCTGCGCATCGATCGAGATGCCGCCGACCTGCCCGATGATCCAGTTGTTGGGGAGCGGTTTCGGCCAATATGAATCGATGCGGAACGCCGGGCCCTGGGCGTGGGCTGACACTATTGCCGCGAACGTCACCGCGAGCGTGCACGTGATCGACCGCAAATAAATCATTGGAGGCCTTCCTGTCTCGTCATGGCCAGGCATAGCCGTCGGGTATGACGGCTTATGCAAGCTCAATGAATCTCCGGCTCCGCTACTGCCGCGCGGCCTTCGAGAAAGTCGAAGTCGCAGCCTTCGTCGGCCTGGCCGATATGTTGTGAGTACATCGCGCCGTAGCCGCGCGTGTAACGCGGCGGCGGCGCTTTCCACGAAGCCTGCCGGCGTGACAGTTCGTCGTCGCCGACGTGGAGATGAATGCGCCGCGCGGCAACGTCGATCTCGATCTCGTCGCCGGTTTGCACCAGAGCGAGCGGGCCGCCGACAAAACTCTCCGGCGCCACATGCAGGATGCAGGCGCCGTAGCTGGTGCCACTCATGCGCGCGTCCGAAATTCGCACCATGTCGCGCACCCCGGCTTTGAGAAGCTTCTTCGGGATTGGCAGCATGCCCCATTCCGGCATGCCCGGGCCGCCCTTGGGACCGGCGTTCTTCAGGACCAGAATATGGTCCGGCGTCACCTCAAGATCGTCGCGCTCGATCTCGCGCGCCATCTGCTCGTAATTCTCAAACGCGATGACCTTGCCGCGATGCGCCAGGAAGCGCTGATCGGCGGCCGAAGGTTTCATCACACAGCCGCGCGGCGCCAGATTGCCGGTCAGGACTGCGGTGGCGCCTTCAGGATAAAGCGGCGCCGAAAGCGGATGGATCACGTCGGGCAGGTGCACCTTGTGGCCTTCGATGTTGTCGCCGAGTGTGCGGCCGGTAACGGTGAGACAGGAGAGATCGAGCAGGCTTCGCATCTCGCTCATCAGCGCGGGCAATCCGCCAGCGTAGAAAAAATCCTCCATCAGATATTTGCCGGAGGGTGTGATGTTGGCAATCACCGGCACTTGCCGCGAAATCTCGTCGAACCGCAGCATGTCGAGCGCAATCCCGGCGCGGCGCGCCATGGCGATGACGTGGATGATGGCGTTGGTCGAGCCGCCGAGCGCCATATGTACGCGAATAGCGTTGTCGAACGCGGCCGGGGTCAATATCTGCTCCGGGGTCAGATCCTCCCACACCATGTCGACGATGCGGCGGCCTGCGGCCGAACACATGCGCGGATGATTGGCGTCAGGCGCCGGGATCGACGAGGCGCCGGGCAGCGACAACCCCAACGCTTCGGTGATGGCCATCATGGTCGCGGCGGTCCCCATCACCATGCAAGTGCCGAACGAGCGTGCGATGCCGCCTTCAATCTCGTTCCATTCCGGCTCGCCGATATTGCCGGCGCGTTTCTCGTCCCAGTATTTCCAGACATCGGAGCCGGAGCCGAGCGTGTGGCCGCGCCAATTGCCGCGCAGCATCGGTCCCGCGGGCACATAGATCGCGGGCAGCCCCATCGAGATCGCGCCCATGACGAGGCCAGGCGTGGTCTTGTCGCAGCCACCCATCAGCACCGCGCCGTCGATCGGATGGCTGCGCAACAGTTCCTCGCATTCCATGGCGAGGAAATTGCGGTAGAGCATGGTCGATGGTTTGACGAACGGTTCGGCCAGCGACATCGCTGGCAGTTCGATCGGAAAGCCGCCCGCCTGCCAGACGCCGCGTTTGATCTCCTCGGCGCGCTCGCGCAAATGACCGTGACAGGCGTTGATGTCGCTCCAGGTATTGAGGATGCCGATCACCGGCTTGCCGGCCCAATCGGCACGGTCGTAGCCAAGCTGCTTGAGCCGCGAGCGGTGGCCGAACGAGCGCAGATCGTCGCGGCCAAGCCAGCGGTAGCTGCGCAATTGTTCGGGTGATCTTTTCTTCCCAGAGACCATGCGTGGGCGCACCTTGGCTTTTGCTAGTGGCTATGGGCGAGTTTGCCTTTTATTATCCCGCCGGCAAAGCCGGGTGCGAAGCATCCGCTTGTCAGTCTTGGGAGGTTATTCATGCGAACGAAATTTTTCGTGGCCGCGCTGTTTGGCCTGGCCGTCACTGCGGGCTCGGCGCAGGCTGCGGTCAAGTTCGAAACCATCAACTACAAAGCCGGCGACACGGCGCTTGAAGGCTGGCTGGTCTATGATGACGCTGTCACCGGCAAGCGGCCGGGCGTTATCGTCTATCCGGCCTGGTGGGGACCGTCCGCCCAGGACAAGGATGTCGCCGAACGGCTGGCGAAAATGGGCTACGTCGCCTTCGTCGCCGATATGTACGGCAAAGGCGTGCGGCCTGACACGATCCCCGCGGCTGCTGCGGAATCCGGCAAATATTACAAGGACCGGCCGCTGGTACTGGCGCGCGCCCAGGCCGGTTTCGATCAATTGCGGCAGTCACTGATGGTGGACACGACCAAGCTCGCAGCCATCGGCTATTGCTTCGGCGGCATGCCGGCACTCGATCTGGCGCGAAGCGGCGCGGCGCTCGTCGATGTCGTGACCTTTCACGGCTCGCTCGGCACGCCGAATCCTGAAAGTGACAAGAACATCAAGGGTCATGTGCTGGCGTTGCACGGCGCGGCCGATCCGATCGTGAATGCCGAAGCGGTCGCGAAGTTCGAGAAGGAACTCACCGATGCCGGCGTGGATTGGCAGGTCGTCCTCTACGGCAACGGCGTGATGCACGCCTTTACCGATCACGTTCACGTCCAGGCGCCGGACCATGGCATCAAATACAACGCCGAAGCCGACAAGCGTTCCTGGCAGGCGCTCAGCGATCTGCTCAAGACCACCCTCTAGGCGACATTTCCCCTCTTCCTTCGCGGAAGCGGGGACTCCCCGCCGGCTAAGGTAAAAGATGAGATCAGCAACAGTGATTGCGGGCGCGCTTCTATGCGCGCTCATTTTGGCGACGGCGTCCGCCGGCGCGCAGGACAAAGTGCTGCGCGTTGGCATCATCACCGACATGAGCGGCCAGTATAAGGATGGCAACGGGCCGGGTTCGGTTATTGCCGCGCAAATGGCGGCCGAGGAAATCGGCGGCACTGTGGCCGGCCGCAAGATCGAAATTATTTCCGGCGATCACCAGAACAAAGCGGATATCGCCAGCTCCATCGTGCGCGAATGGATCGACAACCAGCATGTCGACGTGGTTGCCGAGGGCGTCAACTCCGCCGTTGCGCTCGCGATCATGAACGTCACGGCCGAGCGCAACAAGCCGTTTCTGATTTCCGGCGCCGGCTCCTCCGACATCACCGGCAAGAATTGTACGCCCACCAGTATTCATTGGACTTACGACACCTACGCCTCCTCGAACGCCACCGCTAAGGCGATCGTCAAGCGCGGCGGAAAATCCTGGTTCTTCCTGACGGCAGACTATGCCTTCGGCCACGCGCTTGAGCGTGACGCCAGCAAAATGGTGATCGCGGCCGGCGGCAAAGTGCTTGGCTCGGTCCGCCACCCGTTCGGTACCTCGGACATGTCGTCGTTTCTGTTGCAGGCGCAGGCCGCGAAGCCGGACATCGTTGGGCTTGCCAATGCCGGCGCCGATTTCCGCAATGCGGTGGCGCAGGCCGACGAGTTTGGCGTTCGCAGCGGCGGCGCCCAGATCGTGGCGCTGCAGGTGACGCTGACCGACGTGCCGGCGCTCGGGCTCGAGCATGCGCACGATCTCCTGTTTACGGATTCGTTCTACTGGGATCGCACGCCGGAAACGCGCGCCTTTGCGCAAGCCTTCTTCAAGCGCCACGGCGCGATGCCGACATCGTATCAGGCCGGCGTCAATTCGGCGTTGCGCCATTACTTCAAGGCGGTCGCGGCGACCAACTCGACCGATACCGCGACGGTCATCAAGTGGATGCGGGAGAATCCGGTCAACGATTTCTTCGCGCAAGGCGGCAAAGTGCGCGAAGACGGCCGCATGGTGCACGACATGTATCTGATGCGGATCAAGAAGCCGGAAGAATCCAAGAGCAAGTGGGACCTGTACGAATACCTGGACACGGTCCCAGGCGAGCAAGCGTTTCGGCCGATGTCCGAAGGCGGCTGTCCTTATGTCAAACAATAACGCGCAACGGCGGCCAAATCGGACGAACCGATATGAGGCTTGAGGAGTATCCGCCGCAGGAGCCGCCCTCCGACAACGCTCGCAGCTACGGCAATGAGGTCATGCGGCTTGGCGCTGGGCACGAGGGGATCGACCGGCGTTATGGCGCCAATCCATACCAAAGCCTTGCAGTTTTCCGCGCGCCCACGCCGAACGGCACGCTGCTCGCTTTCATGCATGGCGGCGGCTGGACCAACGGTTACAAGGAATGGATGGCATTCATGGCGCCGGCTTTCACGGCTGCCGGGGTGAGCTTCGCCACGATCGGTTATCGGCTGGCGCCGGCGCACGTTTTCCCGGCCGGCGCGGACGACGTGATCGCTGCGATCGCTTTGCTGTACCGGAATGCGGCCGAGTTTGGTTACGATCCGGCGCGGATTTTCCTTGGCGGCCATTCTGCCGGCGGGCATTACGCCGCCTTGCTCGCGGTGCGCCGCGATTGGCAGGCCCAAGCTGGCTTGCCTCAAGACGTCATCCGCGGCTGTCTGCCGATTTCGGGTGTCTATGATTTCGGAGCGCAATCCGGACTCAGCAATCGGCCGCGCTTTCTCGGCGCCGCGGGCAATGAAAGACCAGCCAGCCCGATCGACAATATCGAAGGCCGGCCGCCGCCGTTCCTGCTCGCTTACGGCGAGCAGGACTTTCCGCATTTGATGAAGCAGGCCGAATGCATGGAAGCCGCTTTGCGCGCCGCTGGCGGCGACGTTGAACGTCTGGTGCTAGCGGGCCGGAATCATTTCACCGCGAGCTATGCCGGCGGCGAGGCGGATGGGCCATGGGTCCCGGCAGCAATCGCCTGGATGTTGCGGCGCTGAAGTACGGGCGCGCCCTAGATCTCGACAACAAGATAATCTTCCTCGACAGCGACGGGAAAATTCTCGGCGATGTAAGGACCTTTGACCAGCTCCTCGCCGGGCGTCACCGCTACCTCGAACTGGCGAATGCGCATGGTTTTTGGATCGCAATAGCTCTGACCGGTCGCGATCTCAAACTCCCAGCCGTGCCAGGGGCACCGCAGGAACTCGCCGTTGCGGATGAGACGATAGTCGCCGGGGCCGCCCGATTGCGTCAGCCCGGTGATGCGGCCATCGCAAAGCGGGCCGCCCTTGTGCGGGCATCGATTGGCTAGTGCATAGAATTTGCCGCCGACATTGAAGACGCCAATGTCGCGGCCCTTGGCGGTGACGAGCTTGCAGGTTCCAGGTGCTACGTCGGCGACGCGCCCGACGACGTGACGGCTCATACGGGCATGATCCTGTCGGGTTGACGCACTTCCGCTCATTCCCGCGCAAGCGGGAAACCGAGCGGAACGCGCTGACAGCACGGTGAAGCAACTGGGTCCCCGCCCTTGCTGGGACGAACGGACAACGCCAGCCGATTCGCTCTCATCGCGTCGGGTTCTAAATCAAGGCAGGCGGTACAACGCCTTGGCGTTGTCGCGCAGGATGCCTGCGCGTTGCGCCAGCGTCATCCGGAAGTTCAGCGCAACCCGCGGATCATCGTAGTCCCAGTGCGGATAGTCGCTCGAATACATCAGCTTGTCCCAGCCGATCCAACCAACAATGTCCTGCAGATGCGCCACGTTTTCCGGCTCTTCCATGGGCTGCGTGCAAAACCAGAAGTGCTCGCGCAGATATTCTGAGGGCGGGCGCTTGAGATGTGGCGTTTCCCTGCGATTGCGCTCCCATTGCTTGTCCATGCGCCAGCCGAGCGAGGGCGCCCATGAGAAACCGGATTCAATCATGGCCACCTTGAGCGCCGGGAACTGCTCGAACACGCCTTCGATGATCAGGCTGACGACGTTGCCGACCATTCCTGTGCCGAAGCCATAATGCTCCTGCATATAGTACGTCCCCCAGCCGGTGCCGCTCGTAGCATGGCCGCCCGAGCTGCCCGCTGGATGCAGTCCGAGCACGAGATTGTTGCGCGCGATGGCTTCGTAGATCGGCCAATATTTGCGCCGGCCGAGCGGCTCGCTCGACCGCGGTGAGATAATGACCTGCCGGAAGGTTTCGTGCTCGGCGGCGCGGGCATCGATCTCGCGTTCGGCAAATTCAGGATGCTCCTGTGGCACGACGATGCCGGCCTTCAGGCGGCCGTCCTTTGCCACCCACTCATGAAGTTGCCAGTCATTGGCCGCGTGGGCCAGCGCCGCGCCAAATTCGAGGTTGCGCTCGTCCATGCCGGAGCGGGACAGCACGATCAGCATGCCGGTCTCGCAGCCGTTGAGGTCGAGATGCTGGCGCTGCATCAGTTCGAGATCGCTGCCGGGCGGACCTCCATTGGAAGGATACGCGTCGGCGCGCATGCCGCGCAGCCATCATCCGCGGAAACGGCAGTTGACCGATCAGGCCCTGGCAGAGATGAGTGCCAAAAGTTTCGCTGTGCTCGCGCCATTGCGCCGAAAGATAAGGATGCAAGTCCTTCGGCGTCCGCTGTACCGGATGAATGTCGCAATCGACGAAACTAAGCTTCTGCGCGGCATTTACTTCGCGGTCGGCTACCGGCTTGTTCATGGCGTCATCTCCTTGCGCAGGGGAGCATCTTGGTCCGGACTCTCTGCCGGGCCGTAAAAAGCGCGCAGGCGCGGATAAGTCGCGAGCGGATTGTCGATCAGAATTTTGCGGATTATCGCATCGGATAGCCCGTCCGGCAACGCGTCCTCGCCGTCGAACTGCCAGTGCGGATAATCGGTCGAAAATAGGATCAATTCATCCGACTGCACGTGATCCATAACGCGATTGAGCACGTCGCCGTTCGGGACATCCAGCGGCTGTAGCGTAAAGCGCACGTGGTCACGCACGATTTCCGCCGGGGGTCGATCGATCCAAGGCGTTTCTGTGCGCATGCCACGCCAGCCACGATTGGTCCGCCACAGGAGCGTCGGCAGCCAGGTGAAGCCGGATTCCATCAACACCAATTTGGTGCCGGGGAATTTCTGGAAAACGCCCTCGGCGAGGAAACTGACCACCGTATCCTCGAAGGCGGCGCTTTGCAGAATGCTGTCCTCAACGTGGAAGGACGGCCAGCCGGAGCCGGTCGGCGCATGGCGAAAAGTGGAACCGGCGTGCACGCCGATCGGCAGCCCGTGCCGTTCCGCGGCGCGATAAATCGGCCAATAGGTACGGTGGCCGAGCGGTCGGTCGCCCATCACCAATAGCAGCACCTGGACGAAGCGCTGATCGGGCGCGCAACGCTCGATCTCGGCGGCAGCGAGTTCGGCGTCTTGTGGCGGAACGAGAATCGACGCGCGCAGCCGCGGTTCGCGATCGAGCCATTCACGCACAGTCCAATCGTTCACCGCCTTGCATATCGCTGCCGCCATGTCGGCGTTAAACAGCGCGACTGCGCCGTGCAGCACGTTGGCGATGGCAAAGCGCGTGCCGAACGCATCGAGGGCCTGGGTGCGTAATGTGTCGAGATCAGCGCCCGGCAATCCTGTGGCCGGCCGCCAATCCTGCCGCGCGGATTGCGGCAGGCCCGGCGCGTAGCTCCCAAGCGTGAATGGCGAATGGTCGATATAGCGCTCGGCGAGATGCTCGCGCCAGAAATCACCGAGATACGGCATCAATGCCGCCATGCTCGGCGCGGCAGGATGAAGGTCGCAGTCGATTGCGCCCGTGTATGGAAGCTTCATCGTCCGGCTCGCACGCTCCGGTTCATCGCTAATGCTCCACATAGGCCGTGGTGGAGCGGCCGTCGACGCTTTATCTGGTCGCGCGCCCGCAAGCCGTCAGCCAAAGATGATCTCCGGCAGCAGCGCTGACGCGACGTAGTTCGGCACGTCGACCACGTTGGAGATGCGCAGGTCGACTGCAACGCTGCAGATGACATAAGCCTGCTCGCGGGAATAGCCGCGCTCTTGCAGCAGGGTGATCATGTTCAGGATCGCGTTGCGGGCGGCGAGCGTCAGGTTTTCGCTTTCGATCTCGCCCTTGGCGTTGATCGGCATGCCCATGACGCCGAGGAAATTCTCCGGCATGGCGAATTTGGGGTCGGCGAAATAGCCTTTATGCGAAAATACCGGTCCGGCGAAGGTGCGCTTCTTCGCCAGGCCCTTATGGATCTTGAAACGAACCGCCACCGTTGCGCCCATCTCGACTGCCGTGACGCAGACTTCGCCGTCGCCTTGCGCGAAATGCCCGTCGCCGGTCGAGAACAGTGCGCCCTTGGCGAATACTGGCAGTAAAAGCTTCGAGCCTTTGGTCAACTGTTTGACGTCGAAATTGCCGCCGTTCTCGCGCGGCGGCAGTGTGCGCAGCCCTTCGAGGCCGCAGCGTCCGCCCGGCACCGCGCCGTCCGGGCTCGGCGGCATCACAAAGCCGCCGGCATCGAGTGCGCGCTGCTCGCGTTCGGTCCACTCTTTGAGCTTTTGCGCGGATGGGGCTGTACCGGAGATGCCCATGAACGGCGCTCCGGGTATGCGCACGCCGGGGATTTCAGGAGCAGTCGCCCAGCCGTCGCTAATCTTCCAATGCACTACGAACGGCGTTGTCATCACGTCGCGCAAAAAGCCAAGGCCCGGCACGATCGAACTGAACGCGGTCGGCTGCGGCTCGATGTCGAGGAACTCGACTTCGATCATGTCGCCGGGTTCGGCGCCTTTAACAAAAACGGGGCCGGTCAGTGGATGGATGCGGCCGGCGTCGAGGTTCGCCAGATCGGCGACGGTGGTATCCGGACCGATCTGCCCGTCCACCGCGTCACGGGTTTCCAGGATGATTTCCTCACCCTCGGCGACTTCCACGGCCGGCGGGATGTCGGGGTGATAGCGGTTGTGGCCGCAGCGCGGTTCGGCGGAAAGCGGCTTTGACCGGTCGATGCGGACGGCGTGCTTATGTGTGTGCATGCGAAATCCTCTCAAGCCGCAACAGCGAGATTACCGAACTTTCTCAAATTCTCTTTCTGCTTGTCGTTGCGCGGCGACAGCTTGAACAGGCGCGCGGCGGTCCCGCCCAGAATGTTGTGCTTGGCTTTCTCGGAAAGGAACGGCAGGTCCCAGATCGTCGCCGGCAGGTCAAAGTCCCAGTGCGGATAGTCGGATGAGTACAGCAACTGGGTTTCCGCGTTGATCATGCGGAACGTGGTTTCCATCGCGTCGTAATCCTGAATCTCCATCGGCTGCGACGAGTAAAACATGTCGCGCATATAATCCGACGGCTTCTTCTTCAGGAGCGGACATTCCGACGGCCGCAGCATGTATTCGTGGTCGAGCCGCTGCATCAGGAATGGAATCCAGGCGAGGCCGGACTCCATCCAGATCACCGGCAGCTTGGGAAATCGCTCGCCGATGCCGTTGACCACCCAGTTGGTGCAGTTGACGATGTTATACCAGGTGAAGCCGAGCGCATGGACGGAGATGAAGCGGTTACAGCTTTTGAACGCGGTGTCGCTCCAGTTGACGCCGGAGTGGAACGCAATAGACAGGCCGCGCTCCTCCATCGCCCGATAGACTTTCATGTAGGCGTTGTTGTGCACGCCCATGTCTGAGCGCACGGTGGTTACCATGAAGCCGCCGACATGTTTGCGCCCGCCGAAGGTTTCGACGTGGCGCAATGCCGCCTCGGGATCGGAGAACGGCAGACACAGCAAAGAAAAAAAGCGACCGCCGGCTTCTGGCATCACTTTCTCGGTGAGCCACCGATTATAGGCCCAGCACAGCTCGACCTCCATTTCTGCCTGCGGATGAAGTCCGATGTTGAGCATGCCGGTCGGGAACAGGCAGGAATAGTCGACGCCCATAGCGTCCATCCAGCGATGGCCGAGCTGCACGTCGCGGAGCTGGCCGTCCTCGGTCTTTTCAGTGCCGCGCATCGGATAGCGCGTGACCCGGCCGCCCATGTCCTGGTAGCCGGTTGGGATCGGCACGACGCCTGGCCGTTGTTTGGTGCCGCGGCCGACCATGGTGAGCTGGCGCAACACGTCGTTCTCCATGAACGGCAGGAATTCGTCGTAGTGCTCATTCTCGTAATGGTGCGCATCGACATCGACGATCAGGATGTCGTCGAATTTGCGCTGATGCGCCTGCTTGCGCGCGTGCGCAAGCAGGCGCGTGGTGTTGAGCTCCTCGACGGTTACGCGGCGGCCGCGATCGGCTATCAGGTCCATAATTATTCTCCAGATTCAGTCTTCACCGCCCCGTCCAGCCTTGCCACATGCCGAGCTCGAACACAGCGAGGTTGGCAGCCTGTAACAATCCGCTCGCCGTGATCATCACGTCGGTAGCGGCCAGTGAATTTTTCGGCACCGGCGTCAGTTGCTCGCCGGCTTCGCGGCGCGCGGCGTAAAGCCGGCACGCGGCCGCGATCAATTTCTGCAACGATTCAGCCGTGAGCACGTCGAGCCGCCCGTCGGCGATGCCGCGTTCGATTGCCATGGTGAGGTGTTTGGCGTCCGCCACGTCGCCGCCGGCGGGTTTGAGGCTCGCTTGAGCGGCAGGCGGGACGGCGCCGGCGCGGCTGGCCGAATTCGCCGCGCGGCGAATGGCGTGCTTCGCCGTGCGCTTAGGCGACGACATAAATCTCGTCTCCCTTTTTCACGACCGGATATTTCTTCAGCTTCATGCGGCGATCGCTGGCGCATTCGCCAGTCTTGATGTCGTATTCCATGCCGTGCCACGGGCACACGAAGTGCATTTCGGTTTCGGAGAAGAATAGCCCCATGGAGGTCTTGTCCGGCCGCAGCCGTTCTTCCACCTTGGCGATGGTCAGACCCTCGCAGGCCGGACCGCCCTGATGCAGGCAGAAATTCGAGTAGGCGTAGAACTCGCCTTCGTGCCGGAATACGCCGATCTCGTTGTCGCCGACAAAGACGATGCGGCGTTCCCCATCCTTGAACTCGGCGGCTTTGGCGACAAATTTTTCGGGCATTGTTGTTACTCGATTATCCGCCCCCACGCAGCGCAGAGGAGCGGGGGAGGAAAGTTACGCAATCTTGTTGCTGAATTCGCCGATCCCTTCGATCCAGACCTTGACGACGTCGCCAGCCTTGAGGAACTCGCCGCTTTCGGCGCCCGTGCCGGACGGCGTACCGGTCAGGATCAGATCGCCGGGATGCAGTGTCATATTGATGGAAAGTTGCGCGATCTGCTCGGCGAGCGTGAACAGCATCTTGCTCGAGTTGGAATCCTGTTTGAGCGCGTCGTTGACCCAAAGCTTAAGCGCAAGCTTTTGCGGATCGGCGATGTCGCTTGCCGGCGTGATCCAGGGGCCGATCGGGCAGGAGCCGTCGAAGCTCTTGTGCTTGGTCCAGTCCATCTTGAAAAACGAAGTCTCTTCGACACCGGGCCGGCGGCCGCGATCCCGAGCTGAGAAGTCGTTGGCGACCGTGTAGCCGGCAACATAGCTCAGCGCCTTGTTCAGCGGCACGTCTTTGGCCGGCCGGCCGATGACCGCGGCAAGTTCGATTTCCCAATCCAGGTCCTTGGCGTAATGCGAAGCTTTGACGGTGGCGCCTGGAGCGGTGATGGTGCGGCCGGCCTTGATGAAGTGCCACGGCTTTAAGCCCAGCTCATGCGGATCGGCCGGCTCTGGGTGGCCCTGTCTCCGCGCCATCGCCGCGGCATGATCGGCGTAATTGGCGCCGGCGCAAAAGATGGTCGGCGGGAACGGCACCGGCGCCAGCAATTTGGTCTTGCGCAGCGGCTGGCGTTTGGCGCGGCTCTTGGCTGCACCCATGGCGGCCTTCTTCAGCGCGCCTTCGGCCGTCTTCCAGTCGGCGAGGATGCCGGCGACTGTCGCGTAGGCCGGTTTGCCGGTGATTTTTGCGGCGTCGAATACCTCTTCGCCGACGATCAAGCCCGCGCGCGGGCCGTCACCGGATTGATACGTCGCGAGCTTGAAACCCGCCCGCTTATTGCCGGCCATGTGCGTTTACTCCCCTGGTAGCCTCGGCGGGACCAAACCCCGATCCCGTGGGATTGGCAAGTCTTGTGCGGGTCTTGGACAAGTCTTGAGCAAAAGTCCCGCTCTGCGTCCAGCGCAACCCTTGGGCGGTCGTGGTCGTGGTATTGAAGCTCTAGCCCGCAGCGCAGACGGGCCGGTTGGGAGAACGCCATGGTCAAGCTCAGACGGATCGGACACGCCACTTTCGAGACGCCCGATCTGCCACGCATGATCGACTATTACACCGAAGTCGTGGGCCTGGTGCTGGTTGAGCGCGAGAAGGATCACGCCTTTCTCGCCACCAGGGTCGGACAGCTCGCCGTCCAGCTCCAAAAAAGCGATACCGAGCGCTGCACCACGTTGTCATTTGAAGTTGCGCCCGATGCCGATTTTGGCGCGCTGACGCGCGAACTGGAAAAGGACGGTGTCAAATGCGAACTGCGCAACGATTCTGTCCCCGGCATGGGACCGGTGCTGACGTTTCGCGACAACAAGGGGACCGGCATCGCGCTGTTCCGCGACTGGAACTATCTCGGCAAGCATATGGCGCATCACGGCGTCGGGCCACTCAAGCTCGGCCATGTTGCGTGGGTGGTGGATAGCCCGCAGCAGGCCGCCGATTTCTACCAGAAGGTCCTTGGCTTCAAGGTCTCCGACTGGATCGACGACTGGTTCGTGTTCATGCGCTGCAATGCGGATCATCACGCGGTGAACTTTGTCCGCGGCACTGAAACAAAAATGCATCACATGGCGTTCGAGTTGAGGGACTTCAGCCATATGCGGAACGCGTGCGACCTGCTCGCCCAGCGGAATATCCCGATCCTGTGGGGACCGGTGCGGCACGGCCCCGGACACAACATCGCCATCTATCACCGCACGCCGGACGATCAGCTCGTCGAACTGTTCTGCGAGCTTGATCGGATGCTCGACGAGGAGCTCGGCTATTTCGAACCGCGCCCCTGGCATCGCGACACACCGCAGCGGCCGAAGACCTGGAAGACTGGCCCCGACACCCATATTTGGGGGCCACCGCCGCTGCCGGACTTTCACCGCGGCGCAGCGGCTTTGCCAGGGATGGAAGGCTAAGAGGAATACGTCACGAGGCCATTGCTGGCGCGGCCGCGGCACTGCCGCGCGTCAGCTCCGCCTGTTTGCCGTAAAGCCATTCCACGCCGGCGATGTGCTCCTCCGGCGTGCGGGCGCCGAGCATCATGTTGCGTAATTCCTTGGCGACGCCGCCGGCGTGAAAGAATTCGCCGTAAACCCGCGCCATGATCTGCACCCGCCCGGTGCGCAGATAACGCGCTTGCGGATAGGCGCGAAATGCCACCTCATAGTCGCCGCCGCATTCCACGATTTTATTGGCGAGGCAGACTGCGTCTTCGATCGCCATGTTGGCGCCTTGCGCGAGGTATTGCAGCATCGGATGCGCGGCGTCGCCGAGGAGCGTGATGCGGCCGCGGCTCCATTCCTTGATCGGCGGCCGGTCGCACACCACCCACATCCGCCAGCTTTCGATCTTGGCCAGCAGTGTCCGCACCGGCTCGCAGGTTTTCGCGAAGCGTTCGTATAATTCGGCGGGATCGCCATAGCTGTCCCAGCCTTCTTCGTATCGGTTGGAATGAAACACGGCGACGAGGTTGAACAAATCCCCGGTGCGCAGCGGATAGTGCACCAGATGCACCTTCTCGCCGGCCCAGACCACCATGTCGCGCCAGCGGAATTTTTCCGGCATTTCCGAGGTCGGCAGCACGGCGCGATAGGTGATGTGACCGGCCGGCCGCGGCTCGCCATCGCCGACCACGATTTGGCGGATCATCGACCAGATGCCGTCGGCGCCGATCAACGCCGCGCCGTGATACTCCTTGCCGCTTTCGGTTTTCACCGTGATGCCGTCGCTGGTCTCGTCGACCTTGACGACTTTCTCGCCGGCATCGAGACCGATGCGATCCGATTTGCGGCAGGCTTCGAGCAAGACCTTGTGCAGATCGGCGCGATGGATGAGCGCGTAGGGATATTTGAACTTCTTGCGGAACGCTTCGCCGAGCGAGACCCGCGTGACCTCCTCGCCGGTGATCGAATCCATCATGATCAGATTGTTTGGAAACACCGCGAGCGCACTGACCGGCTCGATCAATCCGAGCAGCTCGAACATCCAGAACACGTTCGGCCCAAGCTGGATGCCGGCTCCGATCTCCTTAAACTCGAGCGCCTGCTCGATGATCCGCGAAGCGATGCCGTGACGCGCCAGCGCGAGCGCCGCGGCGAGCCCGCCAATGCCGCCGCCGACGATCAGGACTTCGCGATCTCTCCAATCGTTCATACGTTCGTTCCCTCCGGGTGGGCATTGTAGGGAGTGTTTCCGCCCCCGCGAAGCGGGGGAGGGGGACCATGCGAAGCATGGTGGAGGGGGCTGGTTTGCGCGGTGCGCGTAACACCTGCCCCAACCGGCGAGCTTTGCTCGCCACCTCCCCCGCATACGGGGGAGGTGAGATCAAATCCGGCCCAGCGCCCGAAGCACCCGCTCCGGCGTGATCGGCATCTCCGCGATCGGCGCCGCGTTGAGCGGGCGCAACGCATCGTTGATCGCATTCATGATGCAGGCTGGCGCGCCGGCGGTGCCGGCTTCGCCGGCACCCTTGGCGCCGAGTTCGGAATTGGTGGTCGGCGTTACCACGTGACCGATATCGATGTCCGGCATTTCACCGGCCATCGGCACCAGATAATCCATCATGTTGCCATTGAGGAGTTGCCCGGCTTCGTCATAGAGGCAATGCTCGTACAGCACGCCGCCGATCCCTTGCACAATGCCGCCGCGGATTTGCTCATCAACGAGTTGCGGATTGATCAGGGTGCCGCAGTCCTCGACGCACCAGTGCTTCAGCAATTTCACCTGGCCGGTTTTGGTGTCGACTTCGAGATAGGACGCCTGCACGCCGTTGGTGAACGCGAACGGCCAGGCGCGCGGCACGTAATGCCGCGTCACCACGAACTCGGCCTGAAAACCGGGCGGTAGCGTGTCGGGACGGAAATAGACGACGCGGGCGACTTCATCGAGCGGCAGGCGTTCGCGGCCGGTGTCGGCATCGACGACGATGCCGGCGCGGATATCGAGGGTTTTCGGATCGGCTTGGAGCATCGAGGCGGCAGCCGCCAGCACGTTGGCGCGCAGCGCTTTGCCCGCCTGCCACGCGGCTTCGCCGCCGATACCGGCCGCTCGCGACGCCCAGGTGCCGCCGCCATACGGGGTGTTGTCGGTGTCGCCGGTGATGACGCGGACACGCTCGATCGGCACGCCGAACGAGGTTGCGACGCATTGCGCCACGACCGACTCGGCGCCCTGGCCCTGCTCGGTGACCCCGGTGTGGACGAACACCGCGCCGGCGGCGTCGAGCCGCAACGTGGCGCCGTCCTGCGAGGAGATGCGCGCGCCGCCGACGCCGTAGAACGCCGCCGACGGATTGGTCACCTCGATGAACGAGGCAAAGCCGATGCCGCGATGAACGCCGCGTTTGCGCAACTCCGCTTGTTCGGCGCGCAGCGCTTCGTAGTCCAACATTTTCAAAATTTTGTCGAGCGAGGCGTGGTGCGAAAGCTTTTCGAATTTGATGCCCGACGCGCCGGTCGCGGGATAGGCATCATCCGCGAACAGATTGCGCCGCCGTAGTTCGGCCGGGTCCATTCCGATCTTCGCGGCCGCAAGGTCAATCAGGCCCTCAGTCACCGCCGTTGCTATCGGATGGCCGACGGCGCGGTACTGGCACATGACGTTCTTGTTCTGAAAAACCACGCGCGCGCGGGCACGATAGTTCGGGCAGGTGTAGGGCCCGCCGACCAGATTGACGACCTGGTTGGCCTCGATGCCACTGGTGCGCGGATAAACTGAATACGGACCGATCCCGGTCAGATCGTCGATCTCGAACGCGGTGATGGTGCCGTCGCGCTTGACGCCGATCTTGGCCTTGACGCGATGATCGCGGGCGTGAATGTCGGTGATGAAGCTCTCCAGCCGGTCGGCGACAAATTTGACCGGCCGTCGCAGCAGTTTCGACAGCGCAACCGTCGCCATCTCGTCGGCATAGATGTGCACCTTGATGCCGAACGAGCCGCCGACGTCTTTGGTGATGACGCGCACCTGGTGCGCTTCGAGCGTGAGATGCTTGGCGAAAATGTCCTGCGTCATGTGCGGCGCCTGGGTGCCGTGATACACGGTCAACCGCTCCTCGCCCGGATTCCAGTCGGCGACGATGGCGCGCGGTTCGTTGGTCACGCCGGTGTGGCGTCCGAACACAAAAGTCGTCTCGGCAATCGCATCGGCTTCAGCGAAGCCTTTGTCGGGATCGCCGGCAACCAGCGCGCGCTCGAAAGTCAGATTGTCGCCGAGGTCGGGATGTATGACCGGCGTCGCCTTGTCGAGTGCCGTTTCGGCGTCGGTTACGGCGGGAAGCGGCTCATAGTCAATCTGCACGAGCCCGCAGGCGTCCTCGGCTTCGGCGCGGGTGCGGGCGACGACGGCGCACAGCGCCTCACCCTGCCAGCAAGCGCGATCGACCGCGATGGCGTGCTGCGGCGCAGATTTGATCCCTTTCAGGTGCGTCAGCACCCCAACCCAGGGCGTGATCACCTTGGCAAGCTCGGCGCCGGTGACGACCGCAACCACGCCTGGTGTTTTTTTGGCTTCCGCTGTGTCGATATTTTTGATGCGGGCGTGCGCGTGCGGCGAGCGCAGAAAAGCCACGTGCGCCATGCGCGGCAGAGTAACGTCGCTGACGTATTGGCCGCGGCCTTGCGTCAGCCGGGCCAGATTGGGCCGCGGCACCGAGCGGCCGATATAGGAGTTCGGCCTGTCGAGGGCTGAGAGGCCGGGAACGACGTCGTCCACGATTTTCATTTGGCCGATGGTACAATCCGCTCAATCCCGCGCAAGCGGGATTTTAGGGGCGCCCCGATGAGCGTTTGAACCTTGCAGGACGCAGTAGCGACAAACTTGGTGCTGTCGTGCGCGCAAACCCGTCCCTGCGCGGCGGCCCCGAAACGGAAACGACCATGGCGACGACAAAACCAAGGATTGTCCGCACTGCACTGGCCGCGTGGGCCGACACATTCCGGATGATTGGCGCCATGCCGGTCATCTTCGGCATCCCGCTCGCGATCGATCTGGCGCTTTCGCTCATTACTTTTGCGATAGTGCCCGACCCGGTGGCGTTAGCCGCGAGCGGGCGGCTGTACACCGCTTCAATCGTCATCGTTTCCGCCGTTTTTAGCGCCGTACTGTTTGCTCCACTGGCGATCGTGACGCACCGCTTCGTCCTATTGGGCGAAACGACGGACCGCTACCCGCTTGATCCGTTCAGTGCCCGCTATGTCCGGTTCGTTGGCTTTGCCATTCTGTTCAAACTCGCGCTGGTGCTTCCGAACACACTGATGAGTTTGCAATCCCAAGTGTCGCAAAGTCCGATAACGATAGCGGTGTTCAGTGTGGCAACCATCGTCTTGACCGTCGCCGTGTCCATTGTGACTGTTCGGCGCATCATACTGTTTCCTGCGATCGCGATCGACGCGCCCGGCGCGACCTGGAACAACGCGCGGCGCGACACCAAGGGAAGCTCCTGGCGCGTGCTCTTTATTTTTGTCTGTACGGCGCTGCCGAATCTTGTGGTCAGCGCTTTGATTGGGGTGTTGCTTGTACTGCTTCCGGAATTTAATAGCGGCGTCGCTTGGCGGGTCCTGTTTTTATTGATCGGTCCGGTCGTCGGCATTCCCACGATAAGCGCGTTCGCCGCAGCGGCGTCGCATATTTTCCGGGCGCGGGCTGACAGCTTGACACGCGCCGCGAACTGAAGGCTGCGGCGAGGCCGGAGACGACGTTGTGGGCGAGTTTCATTTCGCCCATGCCGCAGTGCACGCCATCGCATCGCGGTTTTCTTTGTTTGATCGCGCGTTCTGCTTTTAGCGACAACGCGGCCTCGCTTGGAGTGGCCTCACCGGAGAGGCAGCCGAGCAGACGGGGCGAGGGGAACTACAAAAACCGCGTCGGCCACATCAGTGTGCGCCACATGTGCGACGACGGCGAATTGTCGAAGCCCAGCCCTTCCTTCGGCTGCTTGAAGTGGCGTCCGACGATGTCGGCGAAGTCGTCGAGATTGACCTTGGCGTTGGGATCGAACGAATAAATGTCGTTCATGGTGATCAGCCGCGAGGTCATGTACCATTTGTGGTTCCGCGCGCGCTCGTACTCGGCAACGACGTAAGGCTCGGGCTCGTAGTCGGCGCCGAACAGCTTGATGTACATCTCCGGATATTCGTAGCCGACCGAAGGATCGGGGAAAAACCGCAGCGCCTGGTGCATGCGCACTGCCCAGGCTACTTCCTCATCGACATAGGGCTCAATCATCTGTGCGCCCCAATAGCCGTGATCGCAGCGGATGAAACTCGCGACGCCGATGTCGTGGAGGAGGCAGGCGAGCACGACTTTCTCAGGATGCCCGCCCTTGAGTGCGTGCGCGGCGCTCTGCAACAAATGGCTGGTCGTGGCGAAGCGCGCTTTGAAGAAGTCGATCAGCGTCGGCTTTGCCGGCATTTTCGGCAGCCGCGGATCGGCGCCCATCAGAAAATGCCGTCCGGGATTGGCGGCGAGGAGCTTGTCGCCTGAGTCCATCTGGACCTTGCCGTCACCGAGATAAAACAGCGTCGATCGGGTGGCGATGCGCTCGCTCAAGTCGTGCATCATCTGCTCTTCAAGCTCGTCGGCGCGTTCGGAAACCGTCAGCGGTCGGGCATGTTCGTTCATAGTCAGCTGGCCTTTTTTGCTCGCGTCAGCGCGACCGACTCGATGGCATCGACGATCGCCTGGTAGCCGGTGCAGCGGCAATAATTCCCGGAAATGTGTTCGCGGATGGTGTCGCGGCTCGGCACGCCGCCCTGTGCCAGAAGTTCCTGTGCGCCGATCAGCATGCCCGGCGTGCAGTAGCCGCACTGCAAGGCATTGCGGCGCTGGAACGCCGTCTGCAAATCGGCGATGATTCCGCTATCCGACAGGCCCTCGATGGTTTCTACGTCCGCGCCGTCGCATTGCACGGCGAGGACGAGACAGCCGCGGACCACGTCGCCGTCGAGCCGCACCGTGCAAGCGCCGCAGACGCCATGCTCGCAGCCGATATGGGTGCCGGTCAGCGAAAGATCGTCGCGCAGAAAATCGACCAAAGTCTTGCGCGCCTCGACGCGGGCGGAAACATCCTCCCCGTTCACGCGGATATCAATATCGAGGTGGCGCGCGCTCATGCGGAGTCCCGGCGGCCGCTTAACCAACGGATTGATAGCATCGGGTACCGGGCGTGTCATTCCGGGTGCGGCGTTTGATCAGGCAGGGCGGCTTGCGCCGGTCCCCGCTTACCGATTTGCTACGGCCGCGCCGAAGGCAGCCGGCGGTCGCTGCCAACAATGAGGGCTTTTATCGTGCCGGACAGCTTGACCGATCTGCTCACCGATCTCGCGGTTGCCAACCGCATTCTTGAACACGAAGGCGTGCTTGACGCTTTCGGCCATGTCAGCGTGCGCCATCCGCACGATCCAAACCGCTACCTGCTATCGCGCTCGCGGGCGCCGGCCCTGGTCGAGCCCGACGATATTCTCGAATACACGCTGGATTCAGAGCCGGTGAAGCCGCCCATCGCGCGGCCCTACTCGGAGCGGGTCATTCACGGCTGCATTTATCAGGCGCGTAGCGAAGTCATGGCGGTGTGCCATCATCACGCCGCCGCGGTACTGCCATTTTGCATCGCCGGCATGCCAATCAAGCCGGTGTTCCATCTCGGCGCCGTGATTGGTGACGAAACTCCGATGTGGGACCAGCGTGACGAGTTCGGCGATACCAATCTTCTGGTGGTGAAACCGGAAGAAGGCCGATCGCTGGCGCGGGCGCTTGGCAAGCACTCGGCGGTGCTGATGTTGCGTCACGGCGCCACCGTCGTCGGCCACTCGTTGAAGGATCTGGTGTTGCGCTCGATCTTCATTTGCCAAAACGCCGAGTATCAGCTGCGCGCGCATATGCTCGGCGCGGCGTCGCCATTGTACCCCGGCGAGATCAGGCGGGCCGACGTGCTGCATCAACAACGGGCCGGAGTGGACAGGGCGTGGGAATATTATTGCGCACGGCTCAAGAAGAGCGGCGACTGGCCGCCCAAGGCCACCGCGAAGGCGGTGCGCGCCAAACCAAAGTCCGGCCCGGCGTCACGTTCCGCCGCCAAAAAAAAGCGGCGATAACATGCTGACGTCACGGCGCCGGATTATACCAATGCTCGCCGGCGCCTTTGCCGCACCGCTCGCGCTTCGTTCCGGTCCCGTGATGGCTGCAGAAAATGCGTTTCCCGACGGCTTTGCGTGGGGCGCTTCGACGTCGAGCTATCAGATCGAAGGCGCGGTCGATGTGGACGGCCGCGGCAAGAGCATCTGGGACATTTTCTGCGACACGCCGGGCAGAGTGAAAAACGGTGACACCGGCGAAATCGCCTGCGACCATTACCACCGTTGGCCGCAAGATATCGAACTGCTCGCACGCGGCGGCTTCAACGCGTATCGCTTCTCGACCGCGTGGCCGCGGATCTTGCCGGCGGGGAGCGGCACAGTGGAGGCGCGTGGTCTCGATTTTTACGACCGGCTGGTAGACGGCCTGGTGGCGCGCGGCATCACGCCGTGGCTGTGCCTTTATCACTGGGACTTGCCGCAAGCGCTGCAGGAGCGGGGCGGCTGGGTCAACCGCGACATCGCCGAAAAATTTGCCGACTACGGGAGCGTCGTGGCGCGCCGCCTCGGCGATCGGGTCAAGCATTGGGCGATGTTCAACGAGCCCAATGTGCACGCGTTGTTTGGCTACGGCATGGGTGGCCACGCGCCCGGCCTGACCGGCCTGCCCAACATGCTGGCCGCAGTACATCATCAGAACCTCGCGCAAGGCCGCGCGCTACAGGCGCTGCGCGCTGAGCGCGGAGATTTTCGGCTCGGTACTGTTATTTCGCTGCAGCCGACCCGGCCGTCGCCGGGTCACGAAGCAGACAAGACCGCGGTCGCGCGATTTGATGCGTTCTGGAACGGCGCTTTCCTCGATCCGCTGTTTAAGGGTTTTTACCCGCTCGCGATTGCCGGGGACATGGCGCCTCTGGTCGTTAACGGCGATCTGGAGACGATCAAACAACCGGTCGACTTTCTCGGCGTCAACTATTACGCACCGGCGTATGTCGCCGACGCCCCGCAGAGTCTGTTCGGCGCCTGGTTTGGCGCTGTGCCTTCCGGTACGCGCTTTACCGCCATGGGCTGGCCCATCGATGCCGGCGGACTGACCGAGATTTTGATCAGCCTGCGTGACCGGTACGGCGACCCGGAACTTTACGTGACCGAGAACGGCGCCTGCTACAACGATCCGCTCGGGTCAGATGGAACGGTGCACGATGAGGATCGCGTGACGTATCTGCGGGAGCATCTGGCGGCAGCGAGCGCAGCGCTCACAGCCGGCGTCAAATTGCGCGGATATTTCGTCTGGTCGCTGCTCGATAATTTCGAATGGTCGGAAGGTTACAGCCGGCGCTTTGGCATTGTTCACGTCGATTTCAAGACGCTAAAGCGCACGCCCAAGGCGTCCTTCGCCTATCTCGCCGACGTGATCCGCGGCCGCAACTGATTTTTCTTTATTGTCTCAGCCAACGAGCGCTTTGGTGAACTGGCGGACGTTGTGGCGCATCATCTCGATGTAGGTCGCTGCCGGGCCGCCTGGTTCTGATAAGGCGTCGGAATAGAGCGTGCCGCCGATGGCCGCGCCGGTTTCGTGGGCGATCTGATCCATCAAGCGCGGATCGCTGATGTTCTCCAAAAACACCGCGGGAATCTTTTGTTTCTTGATCTGGGTAATGATCCTGGCGACGTCTTTTGCCGAAGGCTCGGCTTCGGTCGAAATTCCCTCCGGCGCAATGAAGGCCATGCCGTAGGCGGCGCCGAAATAGCCGAAAGCATCGTGGGTGGTGATGATCTTGCGGCGGTCGGCGGGAATACTGGCGATTGCCGCTCTGACCTCGTTTTCCAGTTCGTCGAGTTTGACGAGATAAGCGTCGGCATTGGCGCCGTAGGTCGCTTTGCCCGCGGGATCGACGGCGATCAGGCCGTCGCGAATGTTCGCAACATAGATCTTGGCGTCGGCAACAGATTGCCACGCATGCGGATCGATCGCGATGCGGCGGCTGGACTTCTCTTCCTCCTCCATTCGGCGCGGCGTGATACCTTTGCTAACGACGACCACCGGCGATTTGGCGTTTGAAGCGGCGGCCAGCCGCGTCATCCAGCCTTCGAGTCCAAGACCGTTGACGAACACGACATTGGCGGCCGCGAGCTTTCTGGCATCGCCCGGCGTCGGCGAATAAACGTGGACGTCGCCATTCGGCCCGACAAGGTTTTCGACTTCGGCACGGTCGCCGCCGACGTTGCGCACCAGATCCCCAAGGATCGAGAAGCTGGCTACAGCTTTGATTTTGCTTTGCCGGGCGTTCTCGGCTTTTGCTCGCCCTGCGGCCAGCACGGCGGCGCCAGCCAGCAGAAACCTTCGTCGTGCGATCATCGCGAACACCAATTTCGCTCGCGCCGTCGCTTAGGCTTCGAGATGGCGCTGCGGTAAAGCGAGCCAGAGCAAACCGCCGACGGGACCGAACACGACCGACAGCGCATAAAGGACGCCGGCGACCAGGATGATGGCCGGCCCCGATGGCAAATTGGCGTGATAGGAAACGAGCAAGCCGGCGTAGCCGGAAATCGCCGCGCAGACGATCGCCACCCCGATCATCGTCGTGATGTCGCGCGCCCAAAACCGCGAGATCACCGCCGGCAGCATCATGATGCCGACGGCAAGCAGCGTGCCGAGCGCTTGAAAGCCGCCGACCAGGTTCAGGACGACGAGCGCAAGGAATGCAATATGCGCAGGTCCGCCGGCCCGGCTCACCGAGCGCAAATATCCGGGATCGACGCATTCGAGCACCAGCGGCCGCCAGATCAGAGCAAGCACGAGGAGCGACACGCTGGTGATGCCGACAATCAGCATCAGCGTCGGATTGTCGATTGCCAGCACCGAGCCGAACAAAAAGTGCAGCAGATCGACATTGCTGCCCTTGACCGAGACGATGGTGACGCCGAGTGCAAGCGAGATCAGAAAGAACGCGGCGAGCGAGGCGTCTTCTTTGAGGAGCGTCGCCCGCGCGATCAGGCCGGCGCCGAAGGCGATCAAGAGGCCGGCAATCAGACCGCCGCCCGCCATGGCATACAGGCTTAAGCCCGCGAGCAGAAAGCCGATCGCTGCGCCCGGCAAAATAGCGTGCGCCATGGCGTCGCCGATCAGGCTCATCCGCCGCAGCATCAGGAACACACCGACCGGAGGCGCGCCCAGCGCCAGTGCGAGCGAGCCGACCAGCGCACGGCGCATGAATTCGAAATCGGCGAACGGCGCGATGAGGGTGTCGTAGATCATGTGCAGACTCACGCCGCTTCGACGGCGCAGGCCTCGGCGTGCTCGTCGAAGGCCTCGCACATGCGGCGCGCCTTGTTGAGGTTCTCCGCCGTCAAAACGTCTCTCGTCGCGCCCCAGGCGACCGGCTCGCGGGCGAGCAGCAGGCTTTGCGGAAACGACGCTTTCACCAGATCGATGTCGTGAAGGGCGGCAAGCACGGTGCGCTGCTCGCTGTGCCAGCGCTGCACCAGACTTAGAAGGTCCGCCGAGGTTTTGGCGTCGATTGCGGTGAACGGCTCGTCGAGCACGATCAGCTTCGCATCCTGCAGCAGCAAGCGGGCGAACAGCATGCGCTGCATCTGGCCGCCGGAGAGCGTACCGATGGTGCGCTGCTCGAAGCCGGTCAGGCCTACGGCGGCGATGGCGGCTTCGATCGCGGTGTGGTCGTTGTTGCCGATGCCGCCGAAGAGTCCTCTGCGCCGCCACAGCCCCATTGCGACCATGTCGTAGACGCTGATCGGAAACGAGCGGTCGATGTCGGCGATTTGCGGCAGGTAGGCGATGTCGTGGGTGTCGAGACCATTGCGCTCGATGCTGCCGGCCAGCGGCTTGATGAAGCCGACGATGCCCTTGAACAGGGTCGACTTGCCGGCCCCGTTTGGACCGACGACCGCAACCAGCGCGCCTTTCTCCACGGCGCCGCTGAGGTGATGCACCGCTGGGTGCCGCTCATAGCCGAGCGTGAGATTGTGAAAGAGAAGTTCCGGCATGGTCATCTGTTCTCAGTAGGCTGGGATATCAGCGGGCCGGGCTTTCAGGAGATCGCCCACAGCGCTGACGCCCAGATCAGCACGATCAGTACGCCCGCAACGGCGATCCGTTGTGGCGCGGAAAGCCGCAACAGCGAGGGTGCAATCGTCGGCGCCGGATGGGTCACGCCGCCGTGATGGTGGTGGGTCATAATGTAACAATATAACATTACGTCTGCTTTTGCCAACCGGCACCTCTGGGCGGCTCAGGCGATAGCGTCGCCGTCGCGCCTCGGTCCGCAATGACGTATTCATGGCGGCGATCCAAGCGTGCGCCCGGGCGGGACAGTGAGCGATCGATGAGCGAGCAAAAAGGCCGCGCTGTCTGCGTCGGTGAGGTGCTGATCGAACTGGCGCGCGGGACCGATGGCAGGTTCGGACTGTCGTGTGGCGGCGACGCCTTCAATACGGCGGTTTATCTCGCCCGCGCCGGCGTCGATGTGGCGTTCGCCAGCGCGCTCGGCGACGATGCCTATTCGGACAGCATCGTGGCGCTTGCCGCCGCCGAAGGCGTTGCTGCGAACCTGATGCTACGCGTGCCGGGCCGGCTACCGGGACTATGTTTGGCCGAGGATGGTTCCGATGGCGAGCGTAGCGTTTGCTATTGGCGCGAGAACGCGCCGGCGCGCGAGCTGTTCGAGCTGCCGGAATGGATGCAGGTTGCGCAGGGGCTCATGGCGGCGCGTCTGATCTATTTCTCCGGCATCACGCTGTCGCTCTATTCGAATAACGGTATCGGCCGCTTTCTCGCTTTGCTCGAAGCCGCGCGCCAGCAGGGCGCCAAAGTGGCATTCGACGGCAATTTTCGTCCGCGCGGCTGGCAAGGCGACCTCGCTCGCACGCGGACCGTGTTCATCGAAGCGCTCAAGCGCGTCGATATCGCGCTGCCGACCTTCGATGATGAAGCGGTGCTGTGGGGCGACCCATCGCCGGAAGCAACGGTGGCGCGGCTGCAGGCGTTCGGGATCGGGGAAATCGTCGTGAAAAACGGGCCGAACAGCGCGCTCGTCGCCGCCGGCGGCACGCAGGAATTCGTCCCGGTACCGGAAGTAACGGTGCCGGTTGATGCAACGGCAGCGGGTGACGGTTTCAACGCCGGCTTTCTGGCGGCGCGGCTCTCGGGCGCAGATGCGGCGCAAGCGGTGAGCGCTGCGCATCGGCTTGCCGGCGACGTCATCCGCCATCACGGTGCGCTCGTTCCGCGCGTCGCCGTTGCGCTGCATTGAAGGGGCAGACTAAAGACGGATGACAGGATGCGGCGGAAAGCAGATAATCCGGCAATCAGATAAAGACCAAGTTTCGTGCGCCAGGCTTCGCCGTTCCCCGTGACTGCTGGCCGCGATCTTCTGGGAGGAAAGTCCATGCAACGCTTCGTCATTGCGGTCGCCGCCATCTTTGCGCTTGCGTTCGGGACCCCGGCCTTTGCCGACGAGCCAATTATCATCAAATTCAGTCACGTCGTGGCGCCCGATGCGCCCAAGGGCAAGGCCGCGATTCTGTTCCAGCAGCTGGCGGAGAAGTACACCAACGGCCGGGTCAAGGTCGAAGTGTATCCGAACTCCTCGCTCTATAAGGACAAAGAGGAGCTGGAAGCGTTGCAGCTCGGGTCGGTGCAGCTCCTGGCGCCGTCAATCTCCAAATTCGGCCCGCTCGGGGTCAAGGAATTCGACATTTTCGATCTGCCGTTCTTGATGAGCGACGACGTCCATGCACGGCAGATGATGGCGAGCCCGATGATGGCGGACCTCGACAAAAAGCTTGAGGCCAAGGGCGTCTCACCGCTGGCTTACTGGGATAACGGCGCGCACGTTTACACCTGCAACAAACCGCTGCTCATGCCGGACGATTTTCGCGGCCTGAAGATGCGAATCCAGGGCAGCAAGGTGCTGGAAGCGGTCGCCCGAGAACTCGGCGCTCTGCCGCAGATCCTGCCGTTCTCGGCGGTCTATCAATCGCTGCAAACCGGCGTCGTCGATGGTGAGGACAATGTGCCGTCCAACATCCTGACGCAAAAATTCTACGAGGTGCAGCGCTATCTCACGGTGTCCCACCACGGCCGGCTCACCTATGCGCTCGTGACCAACAAGAAGTTCTGGAATTCGCTGCCGCCGGACGTGCGCGAACAACTCGATCGCGCCGTGAAGGAGACCACCGAGTTCTTCAACGCTACGGCCGAGAAGGACAATGCCGACGCGATGGTAAAAATCAAAGCGTCCGGCAAGACCGAGGTGCACGTATTGACCGAAACGGAGCGGAAGGCCTGGATCGCCAAACTGATGCCGGTTCATACCGAGATGCAGGCCCGTTTCGGCAAGGACTTTATTGAACGGATTTACAAGGCCTCGGGCTTCACACCGCCGCAATCCTGAGCCGTCGACCCGCTTTCGTCGGTAGCGTCAGCGTACGGGGCCGAGGCGGTGCTCAATCGGATCCTTGACCGGCTCGAAGAGTGGATTATCGCTTCCCTCATCGCGGCGGCGACCATCCTGACCTTCGTTGCGGTCGTGCATCGTTATGGCGCCAGCAATTCGGCCGTGCTGACCCGCTGGGCGGCGACGCACGGGTTTGTTGTTCTCGCCCATGCCGCTGACTGGGTCTACATTTCGCTGGCCGCGATCGATCTGTCCTGGGCGCAAGAGCTTGCCACCTACATGTTCGTGTGGATGGCGAAATTCGGCGCCGCGCTTGGCGTACGCACCGGCATCCACGTCGGCGTCGACATCTTGGTCAAACGATTGACCCCGGCGGCGCGCAGGCCGGTGATCGTGTTCGCGCTCATTTGCGGCGCGCTTTTCACCGGCGTCATCGGCACGCTCGGCGCGGTCTACGTCCACGAGCTCGATCCGGATCAAGTGTCGCCCGAGCTCGAATGGCCGAGTTGGATCATCTATCTGTGCATTCCGCTCGGCTCCTATCTGATGTGCTACCGCTTCCTGCAGGTGATGTGGCGTTTCCTGCGCACCGGCAGCGAGCCGCATCAGGCGCTTGGCCTCGAGTACGAGGCGCCGCACGCGGACACCCTGGTCGGCGAGGCTGCGGAATGATCAGCCTGTCGCAGACGGACACATCGTCGGCGCCGCGGCCGTTTGCCTCGGCCGTTACCGCGACGCTCATCGTGGTCATTCCGATCGCGCTGGCGCTGCTGTGTTTCGCCGCCCGGCTGCACATCATCGAGCTGTCGCACACCGTGCGCGCCGAACTCTTGTTCGCGCTGCTGATTGCTTTGATGGCGACCGGCATGCCGATCTCGATTGCGCTGGGCCTTTCGGTCCTCACCTATTTGTTCATCCTCTCCGATGTCGATCCGAAGATGGTCGGCTTGAAGCTGTTTACCAGCCTTGACCGCTTCGAGATCATGGCGATCCCGTTCTTCATCCTGGCCGGAAATTTTCTCACCACCGGCGGCGTCGCCCGCCGCATGATCGATTTCGCCACCTCGCTGATTGGGCATTGGTATGGCGGCCTCGGCTTGGCCGGCGTCGTCGCCTGCGCCCTGTTTGCCGCGATCTCGGGCTCCTCGGTGGCTACGGTGGTCGGTATCGGCTCGATCATGCTGCCGGCGCTTTTGCAAAACGGCTATCCGCCGCGCTTCGGCGCCGGGGTGATCACCACCTCCGGCGCGCTCGGCATTCTGTTCCCGCCCTCGATCAACCTGGTCATCTACGCGGTCGCGACCAGCGGCATGCAGCCGCACGGACCGGACGGCGCCGTCGTCGATTCCGCCTCGGTCGGTCAGTTGTTCATGGCCGGCGTCGTGCCCGGCCTGATCCTGGCGACGATGCTCGGTGCGACGACGTGGTTTCGCGCCTGGCGCAACGACTATCCGCGCATGCGGCGCTCGAACTGGCCGCAATGCTGGCGCGCGTTCCGCGAAAGCTTTTGGGGCTTGTTCCTGATCGTCCTGGTGCTGGGCGGCATCTATTCCGGGATGTTCACGCCGACTGAAGCCGCGGCCGTGGCGGCGGTCTATGCGTTCTTCATCGCGGTGTTTGTCTACAAGGGATTGAAGGTTCGCGAAGTACCCGCCGTGTTGCTCAAAGCGGCGTCAATGAGTGCGATGATCCTCTACATCATCACCAACGCGGCGGTGTTCTCCTGGCTTTTGACCTCCGAGCAAATCCCGCAATCCATGGCCGGATGGATGACCGCGCAGGGTTTCGGCACGGTGGTGTTTCTTCTCGTCACCAACATCGTGCTGCTGGCCGCCGGCAACTTCATGGATCCGGCCGCGATCGTCCTCATTATGGCGCCAATCCTGTTTCCGATGGCGGCCGCGCTGGGCGTCAACGCCGTACATCTCGGCATCCTGATGGTGGTCAATATGGAAGTCGGCCTTTGCCACCCGCCGGTCGGACTGAACCTCTACGTGGCCTCCGGCATCACCGGCATGGGCATCGCCGAACTGACGGTGGCGGTGCTGCCGTGGCTCGCCACCATGCTGATTTTCCTGGTCATGGTGACATATATCCCGGCGCTTTCGCTATGGCTGCCGCATCTGTTGGGGATGTTGTGATCTTTGCGGATGCCTCGACCGCTGTGTTGTTCTTACGGCTGCTTGGAGTCCATCAAAATAAAAATGACGCGGCACGGCTCGGTACCGTGATTGAGCCAGGCGTGGTTGGTAGCCTGCTGCACGACGACGTCGCCGGCCTTGAGGTGAACGGTCTTGTCGTCAAGCATCATGTCGATCTCGCCGGACATGATAATGGCATAGTCGAGGGTGCGCGTCCGGTGCATCAAAGGATTGCTGACCGCAACGCCGCGCGCCGGCGCCTTGTCGCCGACAATTTTCATCATGAAATTGGGGTCCATCTTGGCCAAATTGGCGTCGTTGACCGGCGGAAATTCGATGACGCGAAACGACGTGCCGTTTTCCGGCGGAGTGAGGCCAATCTTTCTGAGCCCCATGTCCTCTTTGAACGACAGGCTAGGCGGCGCGGAGTCTGTTATCCAGAGATTGAATGACGGGATGCCGGATGCCCCCGAGCGGAGCGTCTCGACATTGTCGACCAGCGTGGTCGATCGGTCATTGGCATCGAGGCCGGTCACGACGCGGTGGATTTCGCTGGCGTGGCTCACCCCGCAAGCCGCAAGAGTAGCGGCGAGTACAAATGAGATTCCGCGGATCATGGTCTCCTCCCCGTTGTTGAAACTGCCCGCGCAACCTGACAATTTTTCACCGGGGCGACAAGGCATCGGCCGCGCGCGCCGAAACAACGCCCGCACGCCGTGACCAAACTTCTCCCGCCCATCGATATCGTTGCCGACCTCTGGCGGCTCGCCGGCGCCGATGCCTCCGCGCTTGACTACCTGAGACTTTCCGGCAGCGACCCAGCGCTGCCTTCTTCGTTCCGTGCCGGCACGGCGGCTCAGGCGAGCATTGCAGCCGCGGCTCTTGCCGCAGCCGAGCTGGGATATTGCGCGGGCGCACCACGGCAACACGTCAGCGTCGACATGCGCCATGCCGCGGCCGAGTTTCGCAGCGAACATTATTTGACGATCAATGGCGAAGCGCTGGCGAACTATGGCGATCCGCTGTTTCGCTCCTACCGCACCGGCGACGGCGGCTTTGTGCGGCTGCATATGAATTTTCCGCATCATCGCGACGCCGTTCTCAAGCTGCTCGGTTGTGCGCCGGCGCGCGAGGCCATCGAGAACGCGCTCGGCAAATGGGACGCCGTCGCCTTCGAGACCGAAGCTTACCAGCACGGCTGCGTCGTCGCCGCGATGCGCACGCCGGAGGAATGGGCGAAGCATCCGCACGCGGCGGCAATTGCCACCACAGCGGCGGTGCGGATTGAAAAGATCGGCGAAGCGCCGGCGCGGCCATTGCCACGCGGCTCGCGGCCGCTGTCGGGTCTTCGCGTCCTCGACCTCACCCGCATCATCGCCGGTCCGGTCGCGGGACGCGTGCTCGCCGCGCACGGAGCGGATGTGATGCTGATCTCCGCGCCCGATCTGCCGTTCATCGACTGGCTGGCGAAAGACACTGGCCGCGGCAAGCTCTCTGCTTACGCCGACATTACGACGCCGGACGGCCAGGCGGCGTTGCGGCATCTGATCAAAGACGCCGATATCTTCGTGCAAGGGTTCCGGCCGGGCGCGCTTGCGGCACGCGCCTTTGGTCCGAAGGACGTCGCAGCACTTCGTCCCGGCATCGTCTATGCCTCGTTGTCGGCCTATGGCGATGCCGGACCATGGGCATCCCGCCGCGGCTTCGACTCGCTGGTGCAGACCGCAACCGGTTTTAATTCTGCCGAAGCGCGTGCCGCCGGCGTGGAAGGTCCGAAGGAATTGCCTTGCCAGGCGCTCGATCACGCCTCCGGCTATTTGCTGGCATTCGGCGCGATCATGGCGCGCATCCGCCAGGCGCGCGAGGGCGGCAGTTGGCTGGTGCGCGTCTCCCTCGCGACGACCGGACGGTGGATTTCGAATCTGGGCCGGATCGACGGCGGATTTTCCTGTTCGCTGCCCTCCCGCGATGACGTCGCGGATTTGCTGGAGAGCAGCCAGTCGCCGTTCGGCGTGATGCGCGGCGTTCGGCACGCGGCGCAATTGTCCGACACATCCGCGGCGTGGACCCGGCCGTCGGTTCCGCTCGGCACCGATCCGCCGCTCTGGCCTTCAATCGCGGAAGTCGCCGGGCCGTAGCTCGATCGGTGCACCGTGCGGCGTGCGCACGCACGCCTGTTGCCACGCATTGCGAGTGCGGGCGAGCGTCTGTGCGTCGGCCAGTCCTTTGTTAGTGAGGATGCGTTCGAGTGCGGCTAGCCAATGGTGATAGTACGTCTCGCCGGTGTCGGGATCGCCGGCAGCCTGCGCCTTTTTGATTTCTTCGCCGAGCGTGGTTGCCCATTCGCCCCAGGTAAACAGACCGCGCTCGTGGAGCGAGACGGCAAGCGCAAAAGCTTGCGCTTGCCACGGCTCACGGAATACCGGGCCATGATCATCGCGCGGAATGGTTTGCACCGCTTGCGTCGCGCGCTGTACGGCGGCGTCAGTCGGCATGGCTAGACCGCCTCCAGATACGGCTCGAACGCCTCGATCGAAACTTTGAGCGTCGGATCGGTTGCCTCGCCCCATAATTCGCGGCCGTCGAACAGCACCGTGTAGAGCCATTGCGGATCTTCACCCGCGCCGATCGCGACCGTATCGGGGAAGACATGACAGCCGCGCACTGCTTCGATCACGCCGGCCCGGCCGCGTGCGTAGCGTGGCAGGCGGGTATGCGTGGCCGGATGAATATTTTTCATGCGCACCCGGTCGCCGGGTTTAAAGCGGGCGGGGGCGTTTGCCGGTCGCGCGAAAGAACCTCGGGTCAGCGAGCCGGGCACGTCGGCGGCGCCAAGCTTGCTTCCAAGCGGTTTACCCGGGCGCAGCGCATGACCATTCGCAATCTCGTCAGGGGCTGCGAGGCCAAACGCGGCAAGGTTACTTTCGAGTCCGAGCTCCCATCTCTTGTAGTAGGAACACGACAAATAAACTTCCGGGGGCAGCTTCTCCTGCGCACTGCGCGACCGGTCGATTGGCCAAACTCCGGTGTAGCTGATGGCCCGCGTCAGCGCGAACACGCGGCCTTCCCATTTTTCGTGAAAGACCGGTTCGCCGGGCTCGGGCTCGACTTTACCGAAGCCGTGCATGCCGCCCATGTCGTGGATGCCGTCCATCACGCGACCTCGCCGGGATGCTTCGGCAGGCCGGTGCCGATCATGCTGTCGCGCGTCACCAGCATCGCGAGTTTTTCCTCGCTCCAGCCGTCCGTGCCCGGGGGCCGCATCGGCAAGACGATAAAGCGCGTCTCGGCGGTCGAATCCCACACCCGGATCTGCGTGTCCGCCGGCAGCGTAACGTCGAAGTCGGCCAGCACGCCGCGCGGATCATTGACCGAGCGCGCGCGATAGGGCGCCGATTTGTACCAGACCGGCGGTAGGCCGAGCACTTCCCACGGATAGCAGGAGCACAAGGTGCACACGATCATGTTGTGGAGTTTCGCCGTGTTCTCGACCGCAATGAGGTGGTCGCCGACGCGGTTGAGCAAGCCGAAGGATTGCACTGCCTTGGTCGCATCCTCGAGCAGCGCCCGCTTGAATGCCGGATCGGTCCAGGCCTTGGCAACAACACGGGCGCCGGTATGGGGCCCAACCTTGGTCTCATAAGCCTCGACGATCGCGTCGAGCGCAGCCGGATCGATGTAGCCCTTCTCGGTCAACACGGTTTCGAGCGCCCGCACCCGCAGCTGCATCTCGGACAGTTCCGAGCCGTGGGCGTGATGATCGTCGTCATCATGATCGTGCGGCATCGCCCGCCTCTCCATATCGGCGTTCCAGAATGATCATTATAGTGCAGGCGGATACGATGTCACATCACGCAAACGCATTCATTCCCTTAGGGCCATGCAGACATTGTTGAAACGCATCGCTGATGGCATCGACCGCATCAATGCCGCGATCGCCGGTGCGGCGATGTGGTGCGCCCTGTTTATGGTGGTCGCCGAGTTTGCCACCGTGGTGATGCGCTATGCGTTCGGCGCCGGCTCGATCGCCCTTCAGGAAACGGTGCTCTATGCGCAGGCCGCTCTGTTTCTGCTCAGCGCCGCCTGGACGCTGCAAATCGGCGGCCACGTGCGTATCGACGTTTTTTATGCGCAGGCGCGGCCGCGCCGGCGGGCTCTGGTCGATCTCTGCGGTGCGCTGGGCTTTCTGATACCGTTTGCCGTCGCGCTCGCCGTTCTCTCAATACCCTATGCTGCGCGTTCGTGGAGCATTCTCGAACACTCCCGTGAGGCGAGCGGTTTGCCGTTCGTTTATTTGCTCAAGTCGCTCATTCCGTTGTTTGCTGTCATGATCGGTCTGCAGGGCGTGTCGCAGGCGTTCCGTGCGGCGACGGTTCTGATTGAGCCAGCTGAAGACCAGCCTTTATCCTCCCCGGTTCGCGGGCGAGGATGAGGCCGGGCTGAATCATGGGAGAGGCGCTCGCCATCGCGATGGTGGTCGCGGTCTGCGCGGTGCTGCTGGTCGGCTATCCGGTGGCGCTCACGCTCGGCGGTGTGTCGCTGATCTTTGCCGTCATCGGCGCCGCGGCCGGGACGATGGATCTCTCACTCCTCGGCGCGCTGCCGCAACGTATTTTCGGCATCATGAACAACGACGTGCTGCTGGCGATCCCGCTGTTCGTCTTTATGGGGGTTATGCTGGAGCGCTCGCACATTGCCGAGGACCTTCTGGAAACCATGGGGCGGCTGTTCGGCTCAGTACCGGGCGGCCTTGGCATCGCGGTTACCATCGTCGGGGTGCTGCTGGCGGCGGCGAAGGGGATCGTTGGTGCAACGACAGTGACGATGGGATTGATCGTGCTGCCGACGATGTTGCGCCACGGATATGACAAGGCGTTGGCGGCAGGCACAGTCGCGGCTACCGCGACGCTGGCGCAGATTTTTCCACCGGCGACCGTCCTGATCTTGCTCGGCGACCAGCTCAGCAACTCCTATCAGGCGGCGCAATTGGCGGAGGGCAATTTTGCGCCACAAACGGTTTCGGTGGCCGACCTGTTCGCCGGCGCCATCGTCCCTGGAATTATTCTCGTGCTGCTGTACGTCCTTTATTTGATCGGCATTGCGATCTTTTTCCCGAAGCGATCACCCGCGATCGCGCCGGACCCCCGGGCCCCGCGCGGTTTTGCTTTGGCGCGACGGCTGATCGCAGTCCTGATAGCGCCGCTGCTGCTCATTCTTGCCGTGCTTGGTTCAATTCTTGGCGGCGTCGCGACGCCGACGGAGGCGGCCTCGGTCGGCGCCGTCGGCTCGATCCTGCTCGCGGCGCGCAAATCCGGCGCCGCGGGCCTTTTGAAGCCGGTGCTGGCGCGGACAACGGAGATCACCAGCATGATCTTTTTGATCCTGATCGGCGCAACGCTGTTCAGCCTGGTTTTCCGTGGCCTCGGTGGCGACGTGCTGATCGAGCGTGCGCTCACCAACCTGCCGGGAGGTGTCGGCGGCGCGACGCTCGCGGTCATGGCCGCATTGTTTGTGCTCGGCTTCGTGATGGACGCCTTCGAGATCATTTTCGTGGTGGTGCCGATCGTGGCGCCGGTACTCTTGAAAATGCCGGGTGTCGATCCGGTTTGGCTCGGCATCATGATCGCGGTGAACTTGCAGACCTCGTACATACATCCACCGCTTGGGCCGACCTTGTTCTATCTCCGCGGCGTCGCGCCACCCGAGGTGACGACGCGCGACATCTACGTCGGTATCATTCCCTATGTGGTCATCCAGCTCGCCATGCTGGCGGCGCTTTGGTTTCTGCCCGGGCTCGCGACGCTGCTGCCGCACAAGCTCTATGGCGGGTGAACCTGCGCCCGGCCCCAGCCGCAGCGTTAATGCATCGTAAACTCTAGCCTTCGCTCGCGCGCGACACCGGCCGATGTGTGTGGCACTATCGCGCGCATCATGGGTGGGATGGGTCTCATTTCCGCATTGCTCGCGGCTCAGGCCGGCCAAATGCAGCTCGTCACTGCCGCATTGCTGGCACAGTCGAATCCGGACAGTGGATCGTCGGTTGCGCAATTGGTCGATGCCGCGCAGCAGAATTTCAACCCGCTCGCCAACGTTGCGACAGGTTTAGGAACGAACCTCGACGTCAGTGCGTGAGTTGTCGTCAAAGAATGGCTGCTCGCCGATAGTCGGAATTTCCAGTTTTTGCCGACGTTCAATCCGCACTGCCAAGCGCTGCACTCACAAGCTTGATACCATCGGCGCTCGCCCATTCGGCGGGTCCCGCCATTTCGCCGATCTCGCAACCGGACCGGTCAATGATCAGCGTCGTCGGCATGCCAAAGGCCTTGCCGGCGCTTTTCAGGCTCTGAAACACCTTGGCGCTTTGATCTGAATAATAGGCCAGGTGCTTGACGCCGGCGTCTTTCAGAAAAGTAAGCGGCTTTTCCGCGTCGCGGGTGTCGATGTTGACCGCGATCACCTCGAAACCCCGACCGCCGAGGTCGGCCTGCAAGGCGTCGAGCGCCGGCATCTCCTTGCGGCATGGTACGCACCAGGTGGCCCAGAGATTGAGCAGCACGGTGCGGCCGCGCCAGTCCGCAAGGGTTTTCTCGTGGCCTTCGGCATCTTTGAAGCTCAGATCGGGAACGCGAAAGGGAGTGTGCGCCACGGCGAGCGCCGCGACTTCGCCATGCGCCAGCGGCGCGATCCGGGCTGCAATATGGACCGCCGGCTCACAGGCCGCGACGGCCGGATTGCTTCGCAGGCGTCCCATCCCGTATACCCCCGCCAGGACGATGAGAATTGCGATAGCCGCCGCGACAAGCGCACGGTAGCGGCGCGCGAAGGGATGCGGCGGAACGGATCGCTCGGACATCTAAGAAAACCTCGGCGGACTCGATTATGAGCAACAAGATGTGGGGCGGACGTTTCAGTTCAGGTCCCGATCCCCTCATGGAGGAGATCAACGCCTCGATCGATTTCGACCGCCACCTGTACCGGCAGGACATCGCCGCAAGCAAGGCCCATGCGACAATGTTGGCCAAAACCGGCATCATCACGACGCAGGATGCAAAGCAGATCGTTCACGGTCTAGACACGATCCTGTCAGAGATCGAAGCCGGCAAGTTCAAGTTCAAGCGTGCGCTCGAGGACATTCATATGAATGTCGAGGGTCGGCTTGGCGAGCTGATCGGGCCGGCCGCCGGGCGCTTGCACACGGCGCGCTCGCGCAACGATCAGGTCGCGACCGACTTCCGGTTGTTCGTTCGTGACTCGATTGACGGCATCGATGCCGCGCTCGCCGCCTATCAGAAGGCACTCGCCGAGAAGGCCCTCGAACACGCCGCGACCGTGATGCCGGGATTTACGCACCTGCAAACCGCGCAGCCGGTGACCTTTGGACATCACCTGCTCGCCTATGTCGAGATGGCGGCACGCGACCGCAGCCGGTTTGCCGACGCGCGGACGCGGCTGAACGAAAGTCCGCTCGGCGCGGCGGCGCTAGCCGGCACGTCGTTTCCGATCGATCGGTCGATGACAGCCAAGGCTCTCGGCTTTGCGCGCCCGACGGCCAACTCGCTCGACGCCGTCGCCGACCGCGATTTCGTGCTTGAGACATTGTCGGCGTGCGCGATTGCGGCCGTACACCTTTCGCGGTTCGCTGAAGAGATCGTGCTGTGGTCGTCGCCGCTGGTCGGTCTGGTTCGGCTTTCGGACAAGTTCACCACCGGCTCATCGATGATGCCACAGAAGCGCAATCCTGACGCGGCGGAACTGGTTCGGGCCCGGGCAGGCCGCATCGTCGGCGCGCTCACGGCATTGTTGATGGTGATGAAGGGACTGCCGCTCGCCTATCAGAAGGACATGCAAGAGGACAAGGAAGGCACGATCGATGCGTTCGATGCGCTCACGCTTTCGATCAACGCCATGACCGGGATGGTGCGCGACATGGAGCCGGACGTGGCCCGCATGCGGCAAGCCGCCGGCGAGGGGTATGCGACCGCCACCGATCTTGCCGATTGGCTCACGCGTGCGCTCAAGCTGCCGTTTCGCGAGGCGCACCATGTGACCGGCCAGATCGTCGCCAAGGCGGCTGCCGCCGGTGTCGCCCTCGATAAATTGCCGCTCGCCACCATGCAGGCGATCGAGCCGCGCATCACCAAAGCGGTTTTCGGTGTGCTCCCGGTCGAGGCTTCCGTGAAGAGCCGGAAGGTTTATGGCGGCACCGCGCCAAACGCCGTGCGCGCCCAAGCCAAACGTTGGCTCAAGCGGCTGAAAGGCAAAGGGTGAATTGCGGCATTAACGGCAATAAACGCGGCGTCAAGGTGTTATTGCCAAAATGTCGCCGCTGCAGTGCGATCTGCTATGTTGCGGGAGCTTCTTGGGGACCAGTCTTTTGGCCTGTAACCGCCTAAGCGTCGTTTTTGCACTGATTGTGCTGATGGCCGCTGCGTTTGCGCTGGCAGCTTGCGGGCGCAATGGGATGCCATTACCGCCGCCAAATTCTACGCCGGCTCCGAGCGCCAGCGCGACGCCCCCTGTCGGAATATCGCCGACCGGCGCTCCTGGTACGAATGGGCCCTCGCCGCAGCAAACGGCGCAGAAAAACGGCTTCGATATGTTCGGCAATCCGGTGGCTCCACCGGGTCAGAAGAAGTCGTTCTTGCTCGACCCCCTGCTGCAATAGGCGTCCAGCGAGCAAAATGCTTCATCCCTGCCGGATGATGCTCTAAATACTGCGCATGCATCACTTCGACTATCGCGGCGGCGTGCTGTACGCCGAGGGCGTTGACCTTATTGAGCTGGCGGATGCCGTCGGCACGCCGTTCTATTGCTATTCAAGCGCGACGCTCGAGCGGCATTATCGGGTGTTCGCGGGGGCCTTCGCCGACGTCGATGCGCTGGTTTGCTACGCGATGAAGGCCAATTCCAATCAGGCCGTGATCGCAACGCTGGCGCGGCTCGGCGCCGGCGCCGACGTCGTATCCGGGGGCGAGCTCCTTCGCGCCCGTGCCGCCGGTATCGCGCCGGACAAGATCATGTTCTCCGGCGTCGGCAAAACCGCGCATGAACTGTCGCTTGCGGTTGAGCAGCGCATCCTCTGCGTCAATGTCGAATCCGAACCCGAACTGGAACTGCTCGCCGAAATCGCAGCCGGCAAAGGCCGTACCGCCGACATCTCGATCCGCGTCAATCCCGACGTTGATCCCAGGACTCACGCCAAGATCGCGACTGGCAAGGCCGAGAACAAATTCGGCATTCCGATCAGCCGCGCCCGCGAAGTGTACGCGCGCGCCGCCAAGCTCGAAGGCGTGCGTGTTGTCGGCGTCGACATGCACATCGGCAGCCAGATCGTCGAGCTTGATCCGTTCAACGATGCGTTTGCGCTGTTGGCGGACTTCGTGCGGCAGCTGCGCGTCGACGGCCACACCATCGATCACGTCGACCTCGGCGGTGGCCTCGGCATTCCATACCGCGAGGACAACGAGCCACCGCCCGATCCGAACGCCTACGCCGCGGTGGTCAAACGCGCGACGCGCGATCTTGGCTGCCAACTCATCTTTGAACCTGGCCGGCTCATCGTCGGCAACGCCGGGATTCTGGTCACCTGCGTGCTGTATATGAAGCGCGGCGAGGCAAAGACTTTTGTCATCGTCGACGCCGGCATGAACGATCTGGTGCGCCCGACGCTCTACGACGCGCACCATGACATTCGGCCGGTTCGCGAGGCCGAAGTCGGCGCGCCGAGAATCACTGCCGACGTGGTCGGGCCGGTCTGCGAATTAGGCGATTTTCTCGCGCTCGATCGTTCCATGGTCGAGCCGAAGCCGGGCGATCTTCTCGCCATCATGACCGCAGGCGCTTACGGCGCGGTCGAGGCCGGCACTTACAACACCCGCGCGCTGGTCCCGGAAGTGCTTGTCAAAGCTCACGAATGGGCGCTGGTGCGGCCCCGCGTGAGTGCCGAAGAATTGATCGCGCTCGATCGCCTGCCGGCATGGCTTTGATCTTGCATCAGGCGCAGCGGGTGCCTTGAACCCGCCCTCATGTTAGCCTGTTGTCATGCGGAGTTTCTCCGCGGAGACTTTGGTGACGGATACACCTACGAGCAAACCCGCGCCGCCGCATCGGAGCACTGAGCCGGTCGCGAGAGGGCAACTTGCCCCGGCATTGCGGCGCGCCCGCTGGACGATTTTCTGGGAGCGGCTGTGGCCGGCGCTCGTGACGGTCGCGACGGTCATCGGTCTGTTCCTGACGGTCTCGTGGCTTGGCCTCTGGCTCTGGCTGCCGCCGCTCGGACGCGCCGCCGGCGTGGTGGTGTTCGCGTTACTGACGTTCGCGGCGCTCGTTCCGTTCGTCCGCCTGCGCATTCCTACTGCCGCTGATGCCTTGAGCCGGCTGGACAAGCGCAGCGGTCTGCGTCATCGCCCGGCGACCACGATCGCCGACGAACTCGTGGTCACGCCGCAAGACCCTTATTCGCTGGCGCTGTGGCGCGCGCACGTCGAACGCACGCTGGCCGCGGCGCGTGCCTTCAAGGCGGGCTGGCCGTCGCCGCGCACCGCGGTGCGCGACCCGTATGCACTGCGCGGTCTGGTTCTTATTGCCGTCATCGCCGCCTTCCTCGCCACTGGCGGCGAACACTGGAGACGCATCGCCGCGGCGTTCGACTGGCGCGGCGTGGTGCTGCCGGTGAATTTCCGCGTCGACGCCTGGGTGACACCGCCCGGCTATACCGGCAAACCGCCGATCATTCTCGCCGGCATTCATCCCGGCGAAACCGCGCGGCAAATCGAGACCAACGAACCTGTCGCGGTGCCGGCCGGCAGTATGCTCACCGTGCGCGCGACCGGCAAACTCGATCTCGACGTTGCCGGCACCGGCGGCGTCGCCGCGGCCAAAGAAGACGTCCACGCGCCCGCGGGTGCGCAGGAGTACCGGTTCAAGATCGCTTCAATCGGCACTGCAACGCTGCGCGGCGCCGGCGACGATCTCACCTGGGCCTTCAATGTCATTCCCGACAAGCCGCCGACGATTGCGCTCGCCAAGGATCCCGAGCAGCAAAATCGCGGCTCGCTGCTTTTGTCCTACCGGCTTGAGGACGATTATGGCGTGACCGAAGCGCAAGCGACATTCGCGCGCAAAGATGCGCCGGGCGCGGCCGGTGAAGCGGCGCGTCCGCTCTACGGGCCGCCGGATTTCGCGCTGGTGCTGCCGCAGGCGCGCACCAAAAACGGTATCGGCCAAACCATCAAGGATCTGACTGATCATGCCTGGGCCGGGGCCGAAGTGGTGATGACGCTGGTTGCCCGCGACGAAGGCGGCAACGAGGGCAAGAGCGAGCCGTTTACGTTCCGCCTGCCCGAACGCGTCTTCTCAAAGCCGCTCGCGCGGGCGCTGGTCGAACAGCGCCGCAATCTCGCGCTCGACGCGGGCGCCCGTCCGCTGGTCACCACGGCGCTCGATGCGCTCGCCATGGCGCCGGAAAAGTTCACGCCTGACGCCGGAATCTATCTTGGGCTGCGCTCGATCTTCTGGTCGCTGGTTCGCGCCAAGACCGACGATGATTTGCGCGGCGTCGCCGCGCGGCTGTGGCAAATGGCGGTCGGTATCGAAGACGGCGGCGTGTCCGACGCCCGGGCCGCTTTGCGTAACGCCGAGGAGGCGCTCCGCCAGGCGCTGGAACGCGGCGCCACCGATCAGGAAATCAAACAGCTGATGGATCAGTTGCGCGCCGCCATGGATCGCTATTTGCAGGCCATGCAGGAGCAGCTGAAAAACAAGCAGCAGCTTGCGCGCCCGCTCGACCGCAATACCCGCGCACTACGCTCGCAGGACCTCAAGAGCATGCTCGACCGGCTCGAGAATCTGGCGCGCAACGGCGCCAAGGATGCGGCCCGGCAACTTCTGCAGCAGCTCGAGCAGATGATGGAAAACCTGCAGATGGCGACGCCGGACATGAACGGCGACGACGACCTCGGCGACATGATGTCGGAGCTCGACGATCTCGGCGACATGATTCATCAGCAGCAGGACTTGCGCGACCGCACTTATCGTCAGGGCCAGGATCAGCGCCGCCAGCGTGGTCAGCAAGGCAAGCAGGGGCAGGAGGGGCAGCAAGGCCAATCGATGGACGAGCTGCGGCAGAATCAGCAGGCGCTCCGCGATCGGCTCAAGAAGCTCCTTGAAGACATGAAGAACCGCGGCTTCGGCCAGAACCAGCAGGGCAAGCAAGGCCAGCAGGGTCAGGGACAGAACGGACTGGACCAGCTTGGGCGCGCCGGCGAAGCCATGGGCGAAGCCGAGGGCAATCTCGGCGACGGCAATACCGACAGCGCCGTCGACTTGCAGGGGCGCGCGCTCGATGCGCTGCGCAAGGGCGCGCAAGGTCTCGCGCAATCGATGCAGCAGCAAATGGGACAAGGTCCCGGTCCCGGCCAGAACGGGCGTTTGGGACTTCCGCGGGCGCAGCGCGACACCGATCCGCTCGGCCGGCCGCTACGCGGCCGCGATTACGGCGATGACGTCACGGTGAAAGTGCCGGGCGAGATCGACGTGCAGCGCGCCCGCCGCATCATTGAGGAATTGCGCCGCCGCTTCGGCGACATCCTGCGCCCGCAGGAAGAACTCGATTACATCGAGCGGTTGCTGAAGGACTACTGAGCCCGTTCGGGCCGGCGAATTTGTTTCCAGCGAGCCAAGTATTGCTTTCCAAGTATTGCTTTGCGCCGTCGAGCGCAAAGCCCGTTCGCTTGCGAAAAGCGAACGAACGTCAACGTTTGACAAACCCATAACCAATGGGTTATTTAATAACCGATGAGTTATGGTTGTCTGGAATGAAAACCAATCCTGACATCGTTTTCAAAGCACTCGGCGATCCGACCCGCCGCGCGATCTTCCAGCGGCTGAGCCGCGAAGGCGAGCAGACCGTCCATGCCTTGACCGACTTTGCCGGCGTCTCGCAGCCGGCGGTGTCGAAACATTTGGGCGCGCTCAAGCTCGCCGGCTTGGTGCGCGACCGCCGCCACGGCCGCGAGACCCATTACAGCGCCGAACCAAACGGTCTCGCCCCGCTGGTCGGTTGGATGGGCCTCTACGGCGCGTTCTGGCGCGACCGGTTTGATCGCCTCGAAGATTTGCTCAAGAGGATGGACCAATGAACCAAACAGCGGCCGAAACGCTCTCCGTCGTCGTCGAACGCGACCTGCCTCATCCGCCGGAAAAAATCTGGCGCGCGCTGACGCAGCCGCACCTGATCGCGGAGTGGCTGACGCAGAACGACTTCAAGCCCGCCGTCGGCCACCACTTCAGCCTGCGCATGGACCCGCAACCGAACTGGAACGGCGTCATCGACTGTCAGGTGCTCGTCGTCGAGCCAAACAAGACGCTGTCCTACACCTGGGGCGCGCTCGGTCTTGAGAGCGCCGTGACGTTCATGCTTACCCCGACGCCGACGGGCACGCATCTGCGCATGGAGCAGACCGGCTTCCGGCCCGACCAGCCGCAGAACTACCAGGGCGCCAAGTACGGCTGGCAGAAGTTCTTCGCCAATCTGGAGCAGGTCCTGGCGCGCGTTGAGTAAGACCGGTCCTGGATTCCTCATCCTGAGGCGCGAGCGCTAGCGAGCCTCGAAGGATGTGGCCCGTGTGCCTGAGCAGCATCCTTCGAGGCCCGCGCTTTTTTGCGCGGGCACCTCAGGATGAGGGAACGTTTTCACAGGAGGTCCCATTGAACTGGAACGCACGGATTCGGCAAATCCACCGCTGGCTGTCGATCATCTTTACGCTCACCGTCGCCGCCAACTTCATCGCCATGGCGCTGGGGACGCCACCCTCATGGCTGGTCTATTCGCCGCTGCCGTTTCTGTTCCTGCTGATGTTCTCTGGCCTCTACATGTTCGCGCTGCCGTATGCCCCGAAGCGCGCAGCTGGTGACGCGTGATCACCAGTGAAGTGAGCAAGCCAGCGGCGGAACCGCTGCGTTGGATGGGTTCAGCGATAGACCTCGCGCCGGTGGCCGACGGTCACCACCAGCACTACAAACCGGCCGTCTTCGATCACAGCAACGATGCGGTAGTCGCCGACGCGGTAGCGCCAGAGCCCCCGACGGTCGCCGGTCAGCGCGTGGCCGAGACGGCGCGGGTCTGCACTGCCGGCGATGCGTTCGCGCAAGTAGCGCAGCACGCGGCGCTCGGCGTCGACCCCGAGCTTTTGCAGATCGCGCGCCGCGGCGCGATCAAATTCGACCCGCCAGGCCGGCGCAGCCATCAGCCTTTAGTGCGTCTCTTGAGCGCCCGCTCCAGACTTTCGAGCGTCACCCGCGATCCGCCACGCGCAAGGCGCCGCCGCGCCAGGTAATCGTCTTCGATATCCTCGATCTGGCGCAGGATCGCCTCGCGCGCGTAGTAGCTCTTGCTGCGGCCGGTTTTCCTGGCGAGCGCGTCGAGCCTTGCCTCGATCTCAGGCGGCAAGCGAAAGGCGAGCATGGGGGTACCTCCGATTGCTATACATGTATAGCAACCCGTGCGCGAAGACAATGACCTCGGCGGCCGTGACCCCGTATCGAGCAAGTAGTTTGGATTGAACGAAGTGAAATCCGGGGGAGGTCGTCGATGGATTCCCGGGTTTCGCTGAGCCTGTCATCGGGCCGCGCGGCTTAGCGCGGGCCCGTTGGCTCAACCCGGGCTACTTGCTCAAACGCCGATCAGCGAAGTGACGCGGTCGCGAAAATCCGTGTATTCGGCACCCTTGCCGCTCGTGATAGCCGACAGCCGGTAGAAGCGGTTCGTCGAGGGCGATTCGCGGCGGGCCATCTTCTCGTCGAGGCGATCAACGTTGACGACCGTCCAACATTCGACGAAGCCGCGAGCGCGTGCCTTTTGATGCGATTTCTCAGCTTCACCGATCCGATTATGGATGTTTGAGAAGTCCTCTCCCGCCTTCACTTCGATTGCGATCTTCTCAGCAAAGGACGTGGGGGCTATTTCCTCCCAAATCACGATGTCGGGGTCCGGTGCAAACTCGACAAACACCGTCCGTCCGGCGGCGTTCTTGACAGTAATTTGTGTCTCATTAAACGCGATCGTCTTGGCCTTGACGATCTTGTGGATAGCCTCGAACACCTTGACGATGCCGACCGCGCCGCGTTTAACGTTCGCCCCACCTCGAAGCTGCGGCCCGACTGTCAGCAACGTCAGATCGTCCAATAACTCGCGACTGATGCGGGTCGGACCGATGCCATCCAACAGCACAACGCCGCAGCCGATAAGCGCCCTGCACAACGCTTCAAGATGCGGCTCGATAACCCCCGATAATGCGCCGCGCGTTTCCATCGCCTTAAACGGGCCCACGCCAGTCTCGGCGGTATAGAAGATCTTCTGACTGTTTCCGTATAGCAAACGATAGTAACCGAGGAGGTGCGGATTCGCCTTCAAGATCATTGGCACCGGAAACATTAGCTCCGCGCGCAAGCTGTGGCCAGCCATCTTCGCAAGCGCATCGGCCGGCACAAGCTGACCAATCTCTTTGTCCAGTTCCACAATCTTAATCGTGCGAACGGTGTCGGCCAAAGCCCCAATCAAATAGAGACGGCGAATCTCTGCGAGCGCGACTGAAAACTCAATCTGCAAATCGGGCGGAGGTATACGGATTGGCATCGCACGTTACTCGCATTTGTGCGACTTGCGAAAGATAATCCAATAGCAATGCTGCCGGCGAGTATGATGCGCGACTTTCCACTTCGGATCGATGATTGGTCCCTTACGGACCTTGATGACACAATCGCAAGCGGTGAAGCCGACTTCCTGCCCAGCTTTTATCAACTCGACGTGAGCCCACTGGTAGCGATGGTTATGTACGTAGTCAGCGATCTTCGCGAGCAAGATGCCTTCATCGCGCAACACGCGATAGGCTTCACGCATGAACGGCGGGTACGTATGTGCGAACGTGTAGCCGTACTCTTTGGGGGAGCGCTCGCCGAGGCCGAACCGTTTATTGAAGTCTTTGGACCGATCGCGGCCTTGATTTGGAATGTGCGGCGGGTCGTACACCACCACATCAATCGTTTCCTGACCGAATGGCATGGCCGTGTTGTCGGCGACTATAGTTGGCCGGTGCTTGAGATCAATGTCTAGGCCAATGACCTTCCGTTTGCTACCGCGCCAGAACCGGCCGCCATTTACGGTCGCGCCGAGGATATTGCGTGGACGCTTGCGCGGATAAAACCGGAGCAGCTGTTCCAGCAGCTCGGCGTCGTCCTCACCGTGCCAAACCGAACCTAGCGGTCGATATTGCGGAAGCTGGACGACCTTCTCAGTGACCGACACCTTAGCCGACGTTCGATCATCCATATCTGCCATGTAGCACGGATTCGTGTGAGTAAGATCATCATCGGTACCCGCACGGCTGTCATCCACAGCCCCAAGACGATCAAGAATTTTGAGGGCTCTAGCGTAGCCAGCGGCTCGGCTCATCGGTGTCTCCGGAAAAGAAAGAGCCACCGTAGTATGTTCCTATTTTGTTCTTAATGCAAGCGAGCGAGTAGTGCGGGTGAAGCGCAGCGCAATCCCGGTGCCGCACGAGAGGATGCCGCAAGTAGGCGAAGCGCACCAAAGCCCGGGGCAGCCTTTCGAGCGTTCGTGGATTTCGCTTCGCTCCATCTGGGCCACAGCCATCTAATGCAGATGCCTCAGCTTATCGGGATTTCGCACCACATAGATTGCGGCGATCTTGCCGTCCTCGATGTCCAGCGCGGTCGTCTGGAGTTCGCCGTCGGCCTCCAGCGTGATGAAGCCGGGCAAGCCGTTGACGAAGCCGGTGCGCACAAGTTTCGAGGGGTTCTGCCGGAAGAGCGCGGCCAGAAATTCGCTGGCCTTCATGACGGCGTCGAAGCCGACGACGGGCTCCAGCGATGCCGGGCGCTTGCCGCCGCCGTCGGCGTGGACGCTGACGTCGGCCGCGAGCATCTCGCCGAGCGTTTTCATGTCGCCGTTGCGCGAGGCGGTGAAGAACGCCTCGGCAAGCTCCAGGCTGTGTTGTTTGTCGACCGCAAAGCGCGGTCTCGCCTCGCGGACATTGCTGCGGGCGCGGGCCGCGAGCTGGCGGCAGGCCGCCGCATCGCGGCCGATGGTGGCGGCGACTTCCTCGAATTCCACGCCGAACACGTCGTGCAGCAGAAACGCCGCGCGCTCGAGCGGAGACAGCCGTTCGAGCGCCAGCATCAGCGGCAAGGTGACGTCCTCGTCGGCGTCGGCTTCGACGACGGGATCGGGAAGCCACGGGCCGAGATAGGTCTCGCGCTGGCGCCGTGCTGATTTGAGCTGATCGAGACAGAGCCGCGTGACCGTGCGGCGCAGGAACGCTTCCGGTTCACGCACCTCGCTGCGGTCGGCCCCCATCCAGCGGATGAAGGCCTCCTGCACGATATCCTCGGCGTCGGCCACGGAGCCGAGCATGCGGTAAGCGACCCGCATGAGCTTCGGACGCAGCGGGTCGAAACTCGCCGCCGCGGCCGCTGCGTCTCCTTGGCCGGCGCCCGCCGTCATGCGGCGGCCTTGTCGGCGGCCAAATTGGTGGCCGTGTTGGTGGCTTTGTCGACGGCTTGGGCCGCCACGGACTTTGCTTCAGCCGGATCGACAAACTGGCGGAAGCCGACGGCGATACGGTTCCAGCCGTTGATGACGTTGATCATCAAGGTCAGCTTGACCTGCTCTTCCCTGGTGAACTGAGCCTGCAAGGTTTCTCGGACGCCTTCCAGCTTGTGGCCTTCGGAGAGCCGCGTCAGGGCCTCGGTCCAGCCGAGCGCGGCGCGTTCGCGGTCGTTATAGCAGGGGGCCTCGCGCCAGGCCGAGAGGAGGTAGATGCGCTGCTCCGTCTCGCCCTTCTCACGCGCTTCCGCCGCATGCATATTGATGCAGTTGGCGCAGCCATTGATCTGGGAGGCCCGGATTTCCACGAGCCGGACCAGGGCCGGTTCCAGGCTCGAAGCGATGGCGAGCGATGTGGCGGTCCACTTCTTCATAAGTTCCGGGGCCGCGGCAAAGAGTTCGTTGGCGTTCATGGTTCGGTTCCTCCTGTTGGGTTCCGACATCATGACGAGCGAGAAGCCGCCAGTGTGACATCAACGCCGAAAATTTGGTGGAGGGGGTGCGACACCAACGACGAAGAAAGCCACACCCATCATGAAAGAAGCCCAGAATGCCGAGTTCCAAATACGCCGCCTACGATGCCGCCAGACCTTACTTCGATCTGGTCCGGGGGGCGCTAGGCGACCTCGTTGATGGTGAGCACTTCTTCGACATCGTCAGTGACGATATCGTCTACGAGGTCCGCTACGAGGTGTCCGGCTGGCCTCGGATTATCCAAGGGCGGGCCGATCTGATGGCTCAGTTCAGGGGCTATTGCGACAACATCGAGCTGCAATCTGCCGACAAGTTGATTATCCATAGGACGGACGACGGCCGTGTCGTCGTCATCGAATATGAAGTCGATGGGACCATCCTCGCGACCGGCGTGAAGTACAACAACCGGTTTTGCTCAATCATCAAAATTGAAAACCGGAAAATCGCGCACTGGAGAGATTACATGGACTCTCTTGCAGCCTGGAACGCATTGACGGCGCGCACACGCTGAAAGACCCTCAAAGACTGGCGGGCAACGACACCGATGAAGGAAGCGACAACCACCATGAAGAAGACGAAGAGCGCCGCGACGAAAGCTAAAGAGGGAACCGCTCCCTCCCGGCTGATCGATGCCCGAATAAAGGAACTCGGCGATTGGCGGGGCGAGACGCTTGCGCGGGTTCGCAGTCTTATCAAAGAGGCCTGCCCCGATGTGGTCGAGGAGTGGAAGTGGCGAGGCGTTCCGGTGTGGGAGCACGAGGGAATCATTTGCACCGGTGAGACGTATAAATCCGTCGTGAAGCTCACCTTCGCCAGAGGCGCGGCGCTGGAGGATCCCTCGGGCCTGTTCAACTCCAGCCTCGAAGGCAACGTGCGGCGCGCGATCGATATTCATGAGGGCGAAAACATCAACGAGAAGGCGTTGAAGGCGCTCATCCGCGCCGCGGTGGCGGCCAACTCCGCAGCGCGCGCGCCAAGGGCAGCCAAGAAGACATAAGCCCGGTCCGCAAACGCGCCGCGTTGCTTGCGTAATTGTTAATTTCTTCCAACCGAATGTTAACGGTTCCTTGCTAACGATCGCTGCGTCGCGCGCTCCAGCTGGCGGCGGCGCAGAGGTATCTGTGGCATCGATTGGTTCTGAGCACGCGCCGCGTCCGGTCTGGCGCTCGTCCTGGCGTCTGTCGTCTTCCGTCCCGTGGGGCGAACAGATCAACAGCGCTGTGGCGCGGGCCCATGCGCTGTTCGCCGACGGGAGCGACTTTTCCCTGGTGCGGCGTCTTGCCGGCGCCGCTTTCATCATCCGTGTGGCCTCGGCGGCGATCGCCTTTGTCTCGCAAATTCTGCTCGCGCGCTGGATGGGCAGCTTCGAATTCGGCATCTACATTTATGCCTGGACCTGGGTGTTGCTGATCGGCGGCATGGCCGATCTCGGGCTTGCGTCGGCGGCGCAGCGCTTCATCCCCGAATACACCGAACATAAGAAATTCGCATTGCTGCGCGGATTTCTCCGCGGCAGCCGCTGGCTCGCCCTGATCATTTCGAGTGCCGTTGCGGGCGCGGGCGCGCTCGCGATCTGGCTGCTATCGCCGCATCTTGCGCCGGAGACGATCGTTCCGCTTTATCTGTCCTGCCCGATGCTGGCGATGTTCGCGCTCTGGCAGGTGCAGGGCGGCATTGCCCGCTCGTACAATTGGGTCAATCTCGGATTGTCTCCGGTTTACGTGCTGCGCCAGCTCATGCTGCTGGTGCTGATGGGGCTTGCCTACGCGTTCGGTTTTCCGACCGACGCGGTGACCGCGACAATCGTCGGCGTCATCACGCTGTTCACTGTCGGCGTCGGCCAACTCGGCATCCTCAACCGCAGGCTCGCCGGCGCGGTCGAGAGCGGACCGCGCGCTTACGCGCCGCGCGCGTGGCTCGCTGTGTCAACGCCGATCTTTGTGGTCGAAGCCTTCTATCTGCTGCTCAGCTATTCGGACATCATCATCCTGCAACAGTACCGCCCGGCGAACGAGGTCGCGATCTATTACGCCGCGGTCAAGACGCTCGCTCTGGTCGCCTTCATCTATTACTCGGTAGCGCAGACGATCGCGCACAAGTTCGCCGAGTATCACGTCTCCGGCGACCACAAGCGGCTCACCGCTTTCGTCAAACAGTCGGTGCGGCTGACGTTCTGGCCGTCGCTCGCCGCGATTGTTCTGTTGCTCGTGTTCGGGCGGCCGCTGCTGCGCCTGTACGGCGCCGACTTCGTCTCCGGCTATTATCTGATGTTCATTATCGCCGTCGGGCTACTGGCGCGCGCTTCGGTCGGCCCATCGGAGCGGCTCCTCAACATGCTCGGCGAGCGGCGCTCCTGTGCGCTGGTTTATGGAACTTCGTTCGCGCTCGATCTCGTGCTCTGCGTCGTCCTCATCCCCCGGATCGGACTTGCCGGCGCTGCGATCGCAAGTTCGGTCGCGCTGGTGTTTGAATCCGCCAGTCTGTTCGTGGTCGCGAAATATCGCTTGGGCTTCCACTGCTTTGTGTTCGGTGGCCCAAGGGATACTTGAGAGCACGGCTGTGACGAGCGGAGCCGCAGCCAATCCGGCGCTGGTCGTTGCGCTCGAAGACGCCGCCGGCGCGATTGCCAAAGCCCGCCGGGCTACGGTTGCGGATCGCTACGCAGCCAATTCCTTCACTATCGAGTGGCGCGCGCTGACGGCACTTGAGCCGATCCTCGCCGAATGGCGCGAACTCGCCGCGCACGCGCTTGAGCCAAATGTGTTCTACGAGCCGGCGTTCCTGCTTGCCGCGGCGCAGGTTTTCGGCCGCGATGCCGGCGCCGTGCTGGTGTGGTCCGGCGGAGAGCCGCGCCATTTGCTCGGCTTGTTTCCGGCGCGAATCGAACAGCACCGTTATGGTCTTAAACTACCGGTGTTGGTCGGCTTGACGCATCCCTATGGCCCACTTGGCGTGCCGCTGGTCGATCGAGAAGCTGCTGAACAGGTTATCGCCGCCTTCTTTGCTCACCTTGCCGCGGATGCCACGCTGCCGGGATTGGCGTTATTGCCATTCCTGCCGGAAGATGGTCCATTCGCGGCAGCGCTCGCTCCAATTCTGCGGCGCGCGCGGATGCCCGCCGCCGATTTCAATCGCCACCAGCGGGCGTTGCTGGCGCCGAGCGGCGAGCGGTCGTTCTACTTCGAACGCAGACTCGGCCGTCACCAGCAAAAGGAACTCAGGCGCAAGTGGCGACGCCTGGCGGAGACCGGCGCTGTCTTGATCGCGGCCGCTACCGAATCCGCTGCCGTCGGCCGCGCGCTCGACGACTTCTTCGCGCTCGAAGCGGGCGGCTGGAAAGGCAGAGCCGGTACTGCCATTGCCGATCATGAAGAGCTTCGGCGTTTTATCGCCACGGCGGTTCGCAACCTCGCCGCGGAAGGCAACGCCGCGATTAACCGCATCATGGTCGACGGCCGCGCGATTGCAGCGGCTATCGTCCTGCGGAGCGGGCGTTGCGCCTGGTTCTGGAAGATCGCCTACGACGAGGCTTTTGCGCGCTACTCACCGGGCGTCATGCTGACCGTCGAGCTCACGCACGAACTGCTGGACGATCCGGGCGTTACGCGCG
>CAWCCS010000001.1:0-1296454 GCA_963794225.1 uncultured Alphaproteobacteria bacterium | reverse complement strand
GATGACGTTTGAGTTTAAGCCTAGTCGCTGCACTATGCCGTCGTGTTCACTGATTTGGTGCGCTTGGTGTAACCCATCATTTCGGCTGAATGCCATTCGCGGATTGCCTGCGTTCTGCTTAATGACGCCGAGCTCCGAAAGCTTCGTCCGCCAAACATCTTTGCTCACGAAGCCATCAACCAGACAATCGTCCAGGACTTCTAGCGCACGCTTGTTTCTGGACGACAGTAGTCCTGAACGTGGGGTGTCTTGGACTTCATCGACCGCGACAACGACGCATGATGTGATCGCGTTGCCGGCCGCATCCGTGCCGACTTCAACTTGCTACAGGCTATATTCGCGCGCGCCTTCCGGCCCGTCTCTCATCCATTCGACTTCCACAGTCATCTTGTCGGCGTGACGCTTGACTGCGAGTTGCGCGTCAACGGCGCCAGTCAATGACGAATGCCCGCGTGGTCGTGACGTGTCGTGACCGGAATGGTGGACAATGATGACGCTGGACGAAAACTCGTCTTTCACTACATCGGCTGCGCGAATGTACGCCGCCATATCTGCGTCGCTAGATTTAGAGCCGCTGAGCGACCGATTGAGCGTGTCGAGCACAACGGCGGGCAGGATTTCGGTCGGCCAGGGTTTCCCGGATCGCGTTAATGAGGGCTGGGTGATCGGCCGCGAAATCAATTCGAGCGCCAACGAGATATAGTGGCATGTTACCGCCGTCAGGAAGGTAACGCTTCTTGACCGCGGCAATCCGCGGGCCGTAGCCGTCGAGGCCCTCAAAGGCGCAATAGACCACCGGGCCACCGCTAACCTTGCGGCCTCGGTAAGCGCGATCAAGGGCGACGTGAGCCATCACGTCGAAGGTCCAAAATGTCTTCCACGACTTGGGCGGTCCCCACACCAACGTTGTACCCACGCGCGGGATGAGCCCTTTCACTAAGTAGCTTGGTTCAGTCTTTAGTTGGACTTCGTCGAACGGCAAAAGGCGAATTTGCCTCGCTGGGCTAATTGTCATTGGTGTGGCTCTCTCTAAAAATCGACGCTGAAATGAAAATGACTAGGCGTTACCCGGTGCGCGGTCCGGGACGTGAACGTTTCTTGCTGTTGCAGCGGGTGTCGCGGGCCGTGGGTGCGTTTCGTGGGGCGCCGGAGCATACGCGGCCGGCGGCGTGCAAGCCTTACCGGCGGGCTTCCTGAGCCCTTGATCGTTTGCCTCGATCTGATCGAGCAAGGTGCGGAACGCCCTCTTACGTTCATGCCAACCTCGGCGCACTCGTTTGCGCGGTCAGGAATTGCTCGAACGCGAGCCTGCAGGTTGCCTCAAGAGTACGATCCGTTTCCGCCGCGATACTTTTAGCCGCTTATGCAATGACGGCTCGACGGGGGTGACGACCAATTTCAGTCCATCTCGGGAAGCAGCGTAGTAGCTCATTTCAAAACCTCTAATTGCTTTCAGGGTGGTCAAAGAAAAAGCGGCCAGCGAACAAAGCCGGCCACGTTTTAGGTTCATGGCGTTGTGACCTAAGCAGGCTCGGTGAATTTGCAAGGCAAAAACGAAAAGTCGTGTCTGCGGAAAAGCCGCTGTTTTTGATGCGTGTCGCTCAGAGCAACGATGTTTGCTTGAGAACGTGCATTGGCGGAAATGCGCGGCGAACCAATTAAATAGCGGCTTTGCTCACGGTGCCGTTCGCAGAAGACCAGTCCGCCAGGTTAGAATTTATCGTTGATCCAGTTGATATTTTGACGCTGCAACCGCGGCGCCGCCAACAGCACGCTCAAAGCAAAGCGGGAGGTATGCGGCGGAACGCGAGCTATCCACACTATTGCCGCCAATCCAGAATTGGATTGGCGGTCCCTGTCCGCAATCTAGGGGTCGCTGAAATGAAAAACCCGGCGGCTCGTACTGCACGAGGCGGCGATTGTCTGCCCGCGTCACCGCGGTAGAATGTGATGTTCCCAAGGTGAGTCGGGTCTATTTCTGTTGCCGAGCCCGGCAAAGGATCGCGAAAACTTCCCTTAGCCTCGGCCTTTGATCAGGCTGGGGCGCTTTCTTTTGTTACCCGAGTGGTGTGTCCGCGGTTTTGTTTAATTGAGGCCACGAAGCCCGCTGGTGGCGACGCTGGCCAGCAGTAACTTGATGGTAAACGCCAAAAAACCAGCCGAAGAAATTCCAAGCAATGCCAAGATAGCGAAATTGCCGGGATTCCGACCGAATGGATTTTCTTCGCCACATCGCGCGCACACGGCAGCGTTCCACGCGACGAGTTCTTTGAATTTCACGACAGACGCGGACCAGGTGAAATTTTCTGCCCCTTTCGCGAATTAGGACACCTCAAAACTAGGAAAGGATGAGGCTGCCAACCGAGGCGGTGTAACTCGCTTTTCTGATGCCAAGCCCGTCCAGCGCAGCATTTCGCAGCCGCGTAGGATCGCGCTCGCCGGTTTCCGCGGCAGCCATAATCCGCATGGCGATTATCTCGCGCGCCTCTGGTGTCAATTGGCCAAGTTCGGCGCAGGCGGCATCGTAGGCGTCGCCTAGAAGCCGAGTTGTCTCATCATAAAATACGTTGGTAGTCGGGGTGAAGGGTAAAATCGTCGCCATGGGACACTCCACGCGCGTAATCTCGGGCGAGGTTCGGCATCTTCATTTTGCCAATCAAGAACGGTAGCGTACAGAACACAAAAAATTTTGACCCCGGCAGAAAGCCCCCCGACCGGGGGGAGGTCGGAGCCTTACTCGCTAACGCAACAAACAGGCCGCTTAAGGGCTTGGGGGCGGGAAAGCGGCACTGTCCTTCCCTACAAAGCGGCGAATTAAAATTCGTTCCCCACAAGACGCTCGGCGTCGGCGTGCGAGTGCGGTAATCCTCGGCCGCATCGGGAAGGCGCTGAAATGAGAAAGAAGATAAGCCCCGGCGATGTCTCGGCGCCGGGGCCTTTCCAGAGGGGCCGACGCAGCTCTATTCGCGCCGGTTGGATCATCATAGGCTGAGATAAGTTGCTAAACGATTGCGGCAATCACTAAAGGACGACTGTAGCCGCCAGGGCACGATCGTTCGACCGTCACACCGGCATCGTTTCCGGCCGGTCACTCCGAGCGAGCACGCGAGCGCGGTCGCAAAGCAAGATGAGCCGATCGGGATATCTCTTGAGGTTCGCTCGAAAACACGCTCGCGCAATGGTGAGATTCTCGTAACGAGCGAGTACCTGGTCGACGCCAGCACCTTCACCGCCTTCGCGGAATAACTCGATCGAGTATTTGCCCTCCATGCAGAAATTCTGACGCGATTCGGTGCCCTTATTGCTATGAACATTTGCAGGGCGGCTATGCCGCGTGGCACGGCCTCACTGTGGCCGGCATTCGACGCCTTCCAGCTTAGAACAAGCCGCAACGCAATAGCCGCTGGCGCGGTGCTCAGTGGCCTAGCTAGGGCTGTTTTTGCAAGGTGTTGCGGCGCTGCTGCACTGATGACGACTTATTCGGCCAGCGGTTTAACACCAACAAAAATGGTGGCGTCGGGCGGTGGTCCGATCGGATGCGCGGCATTAGGGCCAGTGGTGATGAACCCATTGGAGAACGGATCATGCGCAACTGTAACTTGGTACTTCCCTACAGCTTTGATTATGGCTTCGACCAAATGGGTGTCCTTGCCTGCTACGTGGATGCCGAGCGCGATGGGGCCACCACCTTGCACCGCCATTAGCCATCCACCATTGGTCGAGAAGTGCGCTTTCTTAAAAGCCTCAACCACCTGGAATCCCAATAGTGCGCCCTCCACATCGAGCGCATACGAGGCAATATCGACAGACTTGCTGCCAAATTCGGATAACGATTTTCCAATTTCGTCGATTTGGTCCGGCAACAATCTTCGCGGGGCGATTTGCGCATTTAACGCTGCGATTTCATATTTTTGCCGGATGCTACCTACCGTATCAACCACAAGGAGTGCCATCGCAAACGCGAATTCCCATGCAAGAGCATTTGCTAGCCATCTTTTGCCTGTCTCCTTTTCCCAAGGGATAAACGACTTTTCCAATTTAACGCCGCGCCAGACGAAAAAATTACAAACAGCGATAAGTGCGCCAAACATGAATTTAGCAATGTCCCATTGGTCAAAAATGGACATCGCGACCGTCGTTTTGCTTTCTATTGTCGCCTTTAGTCATTTCTGTCTTGCAATTTACATCAGTTTTTTCAGGCCAAGCCGGTAGCGGGAAGGAATTTCCAATGGCAACTGCAATTGCTCCGGTTCTCGTTTGCTGGCCCTCTGTCTCATCTAGCTGAGACGGTGACCAGTGACCACGCCGCAGCTTCGGCCGCCATCGCTTGCGTTCTGAACTGCCGACTAAGCCATTGATTGGGAAGGGGAGCGATTTCCGCGAATTTTTCAGAATGCGCGTTGCCGGTTGCTCTACCACTGAGCTACCGGGGAACAATGCGGTGCTCGCGAAGTGAAAGTGCCTATAACAAAGCCGCGGCGGCTTTGAAAGCATAACACCGACGAAATCCGATAATGGGCCCTGCTATGACGCGCTTTCACTCGCGGCGCGAGCGAAGGCTGGAGGCCACGCCCGGAATTGAACCGGGGTAAACGGTTTTGCAGACCGCTGCGTAACCACTCCGCCACGTGGCCTCGACGGGCAGATACCTAAATGGCCGCAGCCGATTAGGCAATGGCTGCGTCACCGGGGCCGCAAGCTGGCTATAACTTCCGCGTGCTCGTTTCGCCGGGGTCGTGTGGCTCAAAACAGTCTGAAATAGAGGCGAGCGTTCTTCGGCGGCGGGACTGTTTTTCCAGACTTGACTTCGACCCAATGGGCGCCAGGGTGGTGTCCGGGCCAGCCGTTGCAATGCCCGATCTCATGCTGGCGTATCAGGGCGATTGTGCGCTCGTCCTTCTCATGATTTGGAAACACAATGTGGCATACGCCCTTGCTCACCCATGAGCAGGCGGGCGCAGGGCCATGGCACAGGAAGAAGATTTCAAGTTGCGACAGGCGCCGCTCGATTACGTGACCGTGGTAAGCATGATCATATTGAGCAGGCGGTTCGAGCAACATGATCATACGCTTGGACTCTCGTAAGTATCGGGCCAATTGACTGCATGGGGGCCGCGAGCTCGGGTGCGGCGTGGGTCTGCCAGATGCCCGTGACCTCACCATAAAACTTGTAAAATAAGTCTGCCGTGCAGACAATCGCGCGTCGGAATTGTTATGCAAATGGTTATTGCGGCGGCGGCGGGCGCACTATGAGCTGGTGGGTGTCTGTGCTTGCAATTTGCCGGACCGTGCCGCACAAGGCGGGCGCACAACGCAGGAAGCTGGTGTATGTTTGACGCCGTTGCCGCGCGGCGGCTGATGGTGGACGGGCAGGTCCGCACCGCGGACGTCACCGATGCTGCCTTGCTCGACGCAATGCTGGCTGTGCCGCGCGAACGGTTCTTGCCGCCGGCGCTCGCACCACTCGCTTATCTCGACGGCGACATCGAGATTGCGCCGGGCCGTGCTTTGCTTAGGCCGATGGTGCTCGCGAAGCTCATCCAGGCGGCGCGGATCACGCCAGAGGATCGCGTCCTCGATCTCGGGTGCGGGACCGGCTATTCCTCAGCCGTGCTCGCGCGCCTTGCCGGCACGGTTGTGGCGCTGGAGGAGGATCCGGGACTGGCACGGCAGGCGAAAGAATTGCTTGCGGCGGTCGGCGCGGCGCAAGTTGATGTCGTCACCGGCCCTCTCACTGCGGGATGGCCGGCCGGTGCTCCTTATGACGTCATTTTGCTCAACGGCGCCGCCGAAATCCTTCCCGAGGCTCTGGGTGGCCAGCTCAAACCCGGCGGGCGTCTGGTTGGCGTTTATGGCCGCCCCCCGGCGGCGAAGGCGACAATCAACCATGTGATCGAGGGCCATCTCGTCGGGCGTCCCATTTTCGATGCGACGGCCCAGCTGCTTCCGGGCTTCGCGGCGCCGCCAGCCTTCGTTTTCTAGGGCTTTCGTGAAAATCCGGTGCAATTGCAGCGCGAGAGCCGCGGTCGTAACCTGTGGCGCATATGTGCCAACTCCCAGAAATTTTCGTATAAATTCAATCGTGGGGGTTTCACGGCATTCGCCGCCCGCATAATGTTGGGACCTGTTTGGCGTCGGCCGGCTCGGTTGGCCGGGGGTTTGCATCGTTTGGGGCGATGCGGGAAGGGCGAGGGCTGCGCGCGTCACATGTGGGTGCGAGCGTACATTTGGGCCGTTGCAGGCCTTCTGGGCGGCGCCATCCTTGGTATGGGCTGTTCGGGAGCAAGCGCCGACACACTCGAATGGGCGATCGTACAGGCTTACCAAAACAACCCGTCGCTCAACTCCCAGCGGGCCGCGTTACGCGTTGTCGATGAAAACGTGCCGCAGGCTTTGTCGGGTTATCGCCCGAAGCTCAGTCTTACTGGGAATGGCGGATATAATTTCACCAACGCCACGCAGTTGTTCCCGACCGCGGGCCAGGTCCACTTCGGTGAAACGTTCTACTCGCGCACCTTCGGGGCGACTGCGAGCCAGACGCTCTTTAACGGTTTTCAGAACGCCAACAAGACTCGCCAGGCGGAAAGCCAGGTCGACGCGGCGCGCGAGACGCTGCGGGTGACCGAGCAGCAAGTGCTGCTCGACGCCGCGACCGCCTACATGAATTTGCTGCGCGACGGTGCGATCCTCGAGCTCAACCAGAGCAACGTCCAGGTTCTTACCGAACAGCTCAAGCAGACGCGCGACCGCTTCAACGTCGGCGAGGTGACCCGTACGGACGTTGCCCAGTCCGAATCGCGGTTGGCAGCAGGGCGTTCGGCGCTCTTGGGAGCCCAGTCGAATTATGTGACCTCACAGGCCAATTATCGGCGTGTCATTGGCGTCGATCCGGGCAAGCTCGCGCCGGCGACGTCGGTCGACCGGCTGTCGCCAAATACGCTCCCCAAAGCGATAACCCAGGGCCAAGCGCTCAATCCTTCGGTCCTTGCCGCCATGTACGGCGTTGATGTCGCCGAGCTTGCCGTGAAGATCAGCGAAGGCGCGCTCTATCCGAATCTGGCGCTTGTGGCGAGCGCGTCTTATGGCGTCCAGCCAGCATTTGAAACCGTCAAGGAAACCCAAGCTTCGGTTTTGGGGCAATTGACGATCCCGATCTATCAGGGGGGTGCCGAGTACTCCACCATCCGCCAGTCCAAAGAAACCGTCGGCCAGCAACGGCTCACCCTCGATACCAACCGGGACCAGGCGCGGGCGACCGTGGTGCAGAGCTGGGGGCAGCTTGATGCCGCCAAGGCGCAAATCGAATCAACAACGGCACAAGTCAATTCGGCCGAGATCGCGCTCAACGGCGTGCGCGAGGAAGCGCAAGTCGGCCAGCGCACGACGCTCGACGTCCTCAACGCCCAGCAGGAACTGGTGAATGCGCGGGTCGCGTTCGTAACCGCGCAGCATGATCGCGTGGTTGCCTCGTACACGCTCCTTGCCGCCGTCGGCGCCCTCTCGATGCCGAAGCTTGGCCTTAACGTCGCGGTCTACGATCCGATGGTGCACTATCAGCAAGTCCGCGACGCCTGGATCGGTGTACGCATCCCCGACGGCCGGTAAGACGAAACGCCTCCGGGATCGTCTGTTGACAGACCGGATTTGCCTTCGATTTTCGCTATGACATACTTACGCGCGGCGTTGCATAGTTGCACTTCGTGATTCGCGGTCGGTATGTCCGCCGGCAGTGTTTGGCTGCTGACGGGCGTTGCGGCGGGGGACATGCAGGGATGAAGACAAGGGTGCGCGCATGACGCAGGCAGCGAAAGCGCAGGAACCGTCAATGGAGGAAATTCTCGCCTCCATTCGTCGCATTATTGCGGATGATGATGCGACCAAAACGCCGCAGAGGGCCCCCGAGCCGCCGAAGGCGGCGCCCCGGCCCGCCGCGCCGCCGCCTCCCGCGCCGGTCGAACCCGAAGTCGAGGAGCCTGAGCCGGTCGCCGCAAGGGTGGATGTGGCGAACGAGGCCGCGGACATTCTTGATCTCACCGAATCGATGGCGGCTCCCAGTTTTAGCGAGCCCGATCCCGAGCCCGAGCCAAGTCCTGCGCCGCAGTTTCGCAAGATCGAAGGCATCTCCGATGTGAGCTTCGATGAATCGGAACAAAAGCCGACTGTTGCGCGTGATGAGCCCGGCGCCGGCCAGCTACTGTCGAGCGCGACCAGCGCGGCGGTTGATTCCGCCTTCAACACGCTTGCCCACACGGTCCTGGTGCAGAACGCGCGCACGCTCGAGGATCTGGTGCGCGAAATGCTGCGGCCGATGCTCAAGACCTGGCTCGACGACAATCTTCCCAGCATGGTGGAGCGGCTGGTCCGCGCCGAGATCGAGCGGGTCGCGCGCGGGCGCGCAAGCTAGTTCTCATTTCCGATCGGCGGAAATCACGCACCTTTCAGCGCGGCGGCGAGTTTGTTGGCGTGATCAGCCAGCACGGCGGTGTCTTCCTTGAAGCTTGCCGGCGGCTTGAGCGCTATCCCGATCTTGCGCGGAATGACATGGAAATGCAGGTGAAAGACCACCTGGCCGCCAGCCGGCTCGTTGAATTGCTGGAGGGTGATGCCGTCGGCGGCGAAGGCGGTCACCGCGGCGCGTGCAATTGTTTGCGTCACCTTGATAACATGTGCGAGATCGTCGGGCTCAATGTCGAGAATGTTGCGCGCCGCCGCTTTTGAGATCACCAGCGTGTGGCCCGGCGCCCGCGGCATGATATCGAGAAACGCAAAAGCCTTGGCGTCCTCGTAAACCTTGTGCGCGGGTAATTCGCCGCGCAGGATTTTGGCGAACACGTTGTTCGGATCGTAGCTTTCCATCGTACCCTCGGCGTCAATCGGCCTCGACCGTAAGGTTCTGGCGGTAAGGTCCGGCCGCCGCAAGCTCAGTGCCGACGGCCGCGACATAGGCCCGTTCGCGCTTGAGGTAATCGGCGATAGCGCGGCGTAGCGCTGGATCGGCGATGAAATGCGCCGAATAGGTGGTCACGGGCATGTAACCGCGAGCGATCTTGTGCTCGCCCTGGGCGCCGGCTTCGACGCGTGGAAGCTTGTGGGCGATCGCGTACTCGATCGCCTGATAGTAGCACAGCTCGAAATGCAGGAACGGGTGGTGCTCGACCGCTCCCCAATGGCGGCCGAACAGCGTGTGTGAGCCGATGAAATTGATGGCGCCGGCAATCCAGCGTCCGTTGCGCTTGGCCATCACCAACACGATGCGGTCGCGCATCGATTCACCGGCCAGCGAAAAGAACGGCCGGGTCAAATACGGCCGGCCCCATTTGCGCGAACCGGTGTCCATGTAGAAGTGGAAAAAATGATCCCAAACATCTTCGGTCAGATCGCTGCCGGTCAGCCAGTGGACGCTGATGCCGTTGGCCAGCGCGTCTTGACGCTCGCGGCGAATAGTCTTGCGCTTGCGCGCGGCGAGCGCCGCAAGGAAATCGTCAAAGTTCTGATATCCCGGATTCTCCCAATGGAATTGCTGGTCGGTGCGCTGCAGGAATCCGAGTTCACCCAGGAAACGATATTCGGGCTCGGTTGCGAACGTCACATGAACGCCGGAGGCGTCATCGATCTCGCACAATTTGACCAGACCGCCGGCCAGAACCCGGCGAAACTCGTCGGCGCGCGGACCAGGCTGCACCAACAGCCGGCGTCCGGTCGCGGGTGTAAACGGCACCGCCACCTGCAATTTCGGGTAGTAGTTTCCGCCGGCGTGCGCATAGGCCTCGGCCCAGCCGGCGTCGAACACGTATTCGCCGCGTGAGTGGCTCTTGAGGTAGCAAGGCGCGGCGGCAACAAGCTCGCCGCCTGCAGTCTTGACCAACAAGTGCTGAACCTGCCAGCCGGAATGACCGCCTACCGATTTGGAGGTCTCGAGTGCGGAAAGAAAATGGTGTGACAAAAAGGGGTTAATTTGCGTTTCCTGATCCAGGTCCGGAGCCGTTTTACCGGCCTTTTCACAAACCGGATGAAGCGGTGGATTGGCACAGGCGTCCCATGCCGCGACGTCGACCTCGGCAATGGCGGGCACCGCGACGACTTGCAACTCGCCGGCGCTTGCTCGGGCGCGGTCTTGTTGGGTCTGCCTCTCGTTGCTCATGGTCGAAAGCCTTCGAAAATGATCTGGTCGGCAAAGCGTGCGACCCGTGCGCGTTCGCTCTCCGATCGCACCACCCACGTCAGAAGTGGCAGGCACAAAATGTGCCGCGCGAAGGTGGCCGCAAATGCGGGCAGATTGTCGACCGCATAGGCCACGAACTGCGGCCGCGCCGTCAAGGCCGGCAGCAGCGAGCCCATGCCATAGCGCAGCCATGGCCGCATCTGATCCCAATAGGGATGTGGCCGGTATTTCGCCGCAATAATCCCGCGCAGCAGGCGAGGGGCCTTTTGCCGCAGCACGTTGAGCTGCACCGGATCGAACGACATCGGTGCGACCGGTCCGCGATAGCCGGCAAGAACCGCCGCAACCCGGGCCGGTAGAACCGGATCGCCGTCGAAGCGGCTTTTCAATTCCAGCAGCATTGTGACGCGCCCGCCGACCAGATCACAGAGGTCGCCGAGCGTCATCATCGGCTCGTCGGTGCCGCGGAAGGCGACGCGCTTGAGTTCGGCGGCGGTGAGCGAATCGAGCCGGCCTTCGCCCTCGGTTATGCGGCCGAGGACAGCATCATGGTGCACCATTGCCTCGCCGTCGGCACTGATTTGCAGGTCGACCTCGATGCCATAATCGTTGGCGATCGCCGCGCGAACCGCGCCGGCGGTATTTTCGATGATGCCGCTCGCCGCGTCGTGTAGCCCGCGATGGGCGATGGGCCGCGCCGTGAACCAGTCGATCGTGCCTGCCAACGTCAAGACACCTCGAACAGCGCCTCGACTTCGATGGCGGCATTCTGCGGTAAGGCCGCGACACCGATCGTTGTGCGCGAGTGTCGGCCCTTGTCGCCAAACACCGCGACCATAAGGTCGGACGCGCCATTCATGACCTTCGGAGCCTCGGCGAAGTCGGGGGCGGAATTGACGAAACCGCTTAGCTTCACGACACGCACCACTTTGTCGAGATCGCCCAGCGCGACTTTGACATGAGCAAGCACATTGACGGCGCAGGCCCGCGCCGCTTTCTGGCCGTCTTCGATCGAAACGTCGGCGCCGAGTTTTCCCTTGGCGACGAGCTTGCCACTGACGTGGCAAATCTGGCCGGAGACCGACAGCAGATTGCCGGTGCGCACGAATGGGACGTAATTGGCCGCGGGTGCGGCCGGCTCGGTCAGCGCAATGCCGAGTTCGTTTAATTTTTTCTCAACTGCACCGGCCATTTTGCCGTCCTCCAAATCACACTAAGGGCAAGATTTATTCGCTTATCGCAGCCGGTCATGCAAGGGAGGCTGCGTCAACGCAGGTTCGCGGTTGCGGCGGGTACCCAAGCCCCTTATCTTCGCGGCCGTCCGCAAGACCAAAACTATAGGTTTATTGGGGAACCGGCGGGGCGGGGACTAAGAATTGAGCAGACGGGAGATTCATTACTGTGGCTCACGCCTTCGCATCGCGCGGCATCATTATTGCCTGCACACTGATACTTTTTGCGCCGGTATCTGGCGGTAACGCGCAAGAAATCCCGCTCAAACTGGTGGCGCACCGGGCGGTCTACGATCTCTCGCTGGGTAAGACCCGCGGCAATTCCCAGGTCGTCGGCGTGCGGGGGCGCATTGTCTATGATTTCGATGGCAGTTCCTGCGAAGGCTACTCGCTGAAATTCCGCCAGGTATCGCAGCTCAACTCCGGGGAGGGCAAAGTTTCCACGAGCGATCTTCGTTCCACGACCTGGGAAGCCGGCGACGCCAAGAGTTTCAAATTTGCCTCTGAGAATTATGTGAACGACAACCTCGTCGATACGGTCGACGGCCGTGCCGAGCACGGCGCCGATGCGACGGTCATCGATCTCACCAAGCCCGAGCAGAAGAAGTTCGAAGCTGACGCGGGTGTGGTGTTTCCGACCGAGCACATGGCGCGGGTGATCGCGGCGGCGCATGCCGGCAAGACCATTCTCGAGTTTCCCGTGTTTGACGGATCGGATACCGGCCAGAAGGTCTATGACACGCTTACGGTGGTCGGAAGCAAACTGTCCGCTGACGAGCGCAAGCATGGCGACGCCGCCGATGATGCTGCCAAGCTTGCCGCGGTCCCGCGCTGGCCAGTCACAATCAGTTATTTTGAAAAGGGCGCGGCCAAAAAAAGCAGTGAGCAAACGCCGGTTTATGCGCTCGGCTTCGAGCTTTACGAGAACGGCATATCGCGGGCTTTGTCGCTCGATTACAACGACTTTGTCGTGACCGGCAAACTCACCTCGGTGGAAATCAAAGACTCAAAGCCCTGCCCCTAAGGCCCCGCATTCGCGCTGTCGGGCGCAATGAAATAAGAAAATACTTGACTGACTTACGGTGTAAATTTACACTGTAATTTATGCCCCGCAACCTCTCGACCACGGATATCAAAGCCTTTCGCGAGCGGCTCTGCGCGGTAGCCGAGAGGTTGTTCGCCGAGCGGGGAGCGCAGGCGGTGACGATACGGGAGCTGGCGCGGGAACTCGACGTCAGCGCGATGACTCCGTACCGCTATTTTCAGGACAAGGACGAGATTCTGGCTGCAGTGCGTGCTGCCGCGTTCGATCGTTTTGCTACAGCGCTAGAGCGGGCGGCATCGGTCAAAGGAAACGCGCTCGCGCGCGCGAGCGCCGTCGGGTGCGCTTATCTCGATTTCGCGTTCAACGAACGCAACGCTTACAAGCTGATGTTCGACGTGAACCAGCCGGACTCGGAGCGTTTTCCGGAACTCGTTCGCGCCGGTTGGCGCGCGCGGCAGACGATGGCCGCGTATACGAAGCAACTTGTTGCCGAGGGCTATCTCACCGGCGACCCCGAAACATTGGGCAAGATCTTTTGGGCCATGGTGCATGGCCTCGTCATGCTGCACCTGATGGGCAAACTCGATCCCAAGCCCGATTTCGCCACGCTGCACCAGACCGCCATGCGCATGCTGGCGCGCGGTGCCGGCGCTTCCGTTCAAACGGCCAAAAGGAGAGCCTCATGAGTGAGCCATTCCCATCTCAGCCGTTCTTCTCAGGAAATTATGGACCGGTTTCTTTTGAAGCCGACGCGCCTGATCTGCCGTTGCGCGGCGAATTGCCGAAGACGCTTGCCGGGACGCTCTATCGCAACGGCCCCAATCCCCAATTCGCGCCGCGCGATCCAAATCATCATTGGTTCATTGGTGACGGCATGATCCACGCGTTTCACATCGCCGATGGCCGGGTGTCGTATCGCAATCGCTGGGTGCGAACGCCGAAATGGGAGTTGGAAAACGCGGCACACAAGTCGCTATTTGGCGCGTGGGGAAATCCGGCCACCACCGATCCTTCAGCGCAGGGTAAGGACGGCGGCGTCGCCAACACCAACATTGTCTGGCACGCCGGCAAGCTGTTCGCCCTGGAGGAGGCGCATCGTCCGTTTGCGCTCGATCCGGAGACTTTGGCAGCGCAGGGCTATTGGGATTTTGGCGGTGCGTTCAAGGGTGCGCGCTTCACCGCGCATCCGAAGATCGATCCAGAGACCGGCGAAATGGTTTTCTTCGCCTATTCCGCCACCGGCTTTTTCTCGCCGACGCTCGCTTACGGAGTGATCGACCGGACCGGCAAGCTCACGCGTTTCGACACGTTCGAGGCGCCTTATGCCAGCATGGTGCACGACTTTATGGTGACGCGGAATTATGTGCTGTTCCCGGTATTGCCGCTGACCGGCAGCATGCAACGCGCGATGTCGGGTAAACCGGCCTACGCCTGGGAAGCCGACAAGCGCTCCTATGTTGGCGTCATGAAGCGCAACGCCGATGTCTCGTCGGTACGCTGGTTCGAATGCGATCCTTGCTACGTTTTCCATCCCATGAATGCCTATGAGGATGGCGACAAAATCGTTGGCGACGTCATGCAATACGACGCGGCGCCGCTGTTTCCCGATCCGCACGGCCGTGCCGGCGATCCCGCAAAAGCGACTGCGCGTCTGACGCGCTGGACCTTTGATCTCGCCTCGAATACCGACGGCTTCAAACGCGAGCAGATCGACGATCTTGCCGGCGAATTTCCGCGGTTCGACGAACGCTTCGCCGGCCTTGATTACCGCCACGGATATTTCGCGGCGAGCAGCGACCGCAAGGCGCTTGATGCCTTCGACACCCTTACGCACGTCGATTTCAAGGCTGGGAAGCGAATGATGTATCAATTGCCGAAAGGCGATTTCGTGTCGGAGCCCATCTTTGTTCCGCGTAGTGAGTCCGCCTCCGAGGGTGACGGTTATCTGCTCGCTACGGTCTATCGGGGGGCGGACAAGCGGAGCGACCTCGCGGTTTTTGACGCAGCCGGGCTTGACCAGGGGCCGATCGCGGTCGCCGAACTGTCGCATCGCGTGCCGTTCGGCTTTCACGGCAACTGGCGGCCGGCCGTTTAATTCATCGTTTCTCGGGCGGCTCGAACGCGAGTCCCCTGACGACGGCGTCTTCGCCGAACCGGGCGCGCACACGATCGACCGCATGCTCGGCCTCGGCGGCACGGCCATCGACGAAATCCGCTGGATCCGCCTGATCGGCGCCGGTGAGCGCACTCAGGCCGACACCGAGCAGGCGGTATTTGGTGCCGTCACTTTCGCGCTTGAGCAAAGGACGTGCCGCGGCAAAGATTTTTGCCGCCAGCTGCGTCGAGGAATCAAACGAATGGGCGCGCGTGCGAATCCTGAAGTCGGCGGTTTTGAGCTTGAGCGTCACGGTGGCGCCGGCCAGGGCTTTTTCTTTCAAGCGGGCGGAGACTTCTTCGGTCTGCGCCCACAGGATGCGTTCGAGCGCCCGGTAGTCGGAGATATCGCGATCGAACGTCGTCTCCGATGAGACGCTTTTGGTTTCGCGATCGGCGCTGACTTTGCGCTCGTCGATGCCGCGCGAGAGCCGCGCCAGCCGGCGGCCTTCATCGCCGTAGCGCCGCGCCATTTCGACTTCGCTCATCCGCTGCAAATCGGCAATACAATGATAGCCGTCGCGGGCGAGCCGTGCTGCGCTGACTTTGCCGACCCCGAAGATGAAGCTGACGGGCTTCGGCGCCAGAAATTTTTGCGCTTCGCTGGCGCCCAGCACCGCAAATCCGCGCGGCTTGTCAAGATCGGAGGCGATCTTGGCCAGAAACTTGTTGCATGAAAGTCCGATCGAGACGGTGATCGAGAGCTTCTTCTCCACCTCGATTGCAAAGCGAGCCAGCACCTTTGCCGCGGGCAGTCCGTGCAGCCGCTCCGTGCCGGTCAGATCGAGGAACGCTTCGTCGATCGACAACGGCTCGACCAGCGGCGTGAGCGCAAACATCATCTGGCGCACTTCGCGACCGGCGCGCACGTATTTGTCCATATTCGGCCGGACGACGCGGGCGTGCGGGCAAAGCCGCAGCGCCTCGAACATCGGCATCGCGGATCGCACGCCGAAGGTGCGGGCGACGTAACAGGCCGCCGCGACTACGCCGCGTTTACCGCCGCCGACGATGACCGGTTCGGCCGCAAGAGAAGGATCGTCACGCTTTTCAATCGTTGCATAAAACGCGTCGCAATCGACATGCGCAATGGCGAGCTCATCGAGCTCGCCGTGGCGCAGCAACCGCGGCGAACCGCAACTGCGGCAGCGCGCAGCTTGTGCAGCAGCATCGGCAAGGCAGTCGCGGCAAAACGAGGCCGTCACGGCGGGTTTCCGTCGCCTAAAGCCTGCCGAGCGCGCTGCGGGCCCCTGCGATTTCGGCCGGGTTCACTCCCGCACTGTCGGCAAACGCGGTCAGGAGATTCTCGTCACCCAGCATATGCTCAAGCACGCCGGCGAGAAAGCCGCGCTGCCTTGCCGCGGCGCGGATTTGCTCGATGGGAATGCCCGTCAAGTCGAGGAAACGACCTAATCGCTCGGGCTCTTCGGCGATAAAGCCAAGCGCCTGAATCGCCAGCATTTCCGCCCGTTCTCGCGTCGGTCGCAATGGCGTCTTCATTGGGTTCCATTTGCCTTTCCGTAACATATCGGGACTAGCTTGAACGTGTTCAGCGCACGCATCGATGGGGCGATCGATGCGGGCGTCGCCGGGGATGCCGGGCGTTCAGAAACACACGAGGGCTTCGGATGGCCAAGACCGTCCTCATCGTGGAGGACAACGAGCTCAATATGAAGCTCTTCCACGATCTGCTGGAAGCCCACGGCTACCATACCGTTGGCACGCGCAATGGCATCGAGGCGCTCGACCTTGCCCGCAAGCATCGGCCGGATTTGATTCTGATGGACATCCAGCTTCCCGAAGTTTCCGGACTGGAAGTCACGAAGTGGCTGAAGGACGATCAGGATTTGCGACCCATTCCGGTCGTCGCCGTCACCGCGTTCGCCATGAAGGGTGACGAGGAACGCATTCGCGAAGGCGGTTGCGAGGCCTATCTGTCGAAGCCGATCTCAGTCGGCAAGTTCATCGAGACCATCCGCCATTTCCTGGGGAATCCTTAAGAGCAACCGATGACCGCACGCGTTCTTGTCGTCGACGACATTCCCGCCAATGTGAAGCTGCTCGAAGCGCGGCTGTCAGCCGAATATTTCGACGTGGTCACCGCAATGAGCGGCGCCGAAGCGCTGGCGATTTGCGAACGCGCCGAATGCGATCTCGTTCTGCTCGACGTGATGATGCCCGATATGGACGGCTTCGAAGTGTGCCGTCGGCTGAAAACCAACACGCTGACGCATCACATACCGGTGGTCATGGTCACTGCGCTCGACCAGCCAGCCGACCGCGTGCGCGGCCTTGAAGCTGGCGCGGACGACTTTCTGACCAAGCCGATACCCGAACTGGCGCTGATCGCACGCGTGCGGTCGCTGACCCGGCTCAAGATGGTCACGGACGAGTTGCGGATGCGCGCACTGACCTCGCGCGATATCGGCATCGCGTCGCCGGAACGCGAAGCGGTTGCGGATACCGGCCGCGGCGGGCGCATTCTTATTGTCGACGATCGGCCGGCCTCGTATGAGCGGGTAGCCGCCGTGCTGTCGAAGGAGCACAGCGTCGAAATCGAGAGAGATCCAAGCGAAGCATTGTTTCGCGCCTCCGAGGGCAACTACGAACTGCTTATAATCTCTTTGGGGCTCGAAAGTTTCGATGCGCTGCGGCTATGCAGCCAGCTTCGCTCGCTCGACCGCACGCGCAGCGTGCCGGTTCTTGCGATCACCGAGCCCGACAACAGCGCGCGCATGCTCCGCGGTCTGGAAATCGGCGTGAACGATTATCTGATGCGGCCGATCGACAAGAACGAACTGCTGGCGCGCGCGCGCAGCCAGGTGCGCAAGCGCCGCTACACCGAGCGGCTGCGCGATAATGTCCAGATCTCGATCGAGATGGCGATCACTGACGCGCTCACCGGTCTGTTCAATCGCCGTTACATGGAAAATCACCTTGGCACGCTGGTCGAACAGGCCAGCGCCCGCGGCAAGCCGCTGGCGCTGCTTGCGCTCGATATCGACCACTTCAAATCGATCAACGATACCCACGGCCATGATGCCGGCGACGACGTGCTGCGCGATTTCGCCTTGCGCATAAAGCGCTCGATCCGCGGTATCGACCTTGCCTGCCGCTGCGGCGGCGAGGAGTTTATTATCGTCATGCCGGAAACCGATATGGCAGTGGCCGCGAGCGTCGCCGAACGGTTGCGCCGGCGCATCGCCACCGAGCCATTTGCCATCAGCGAGGGGACGCACACGATTCCGGTCACGCTGTCGATCGGCATCGCTACGCTGCGCGAACGCGACGACACGCCCGCCGGCCTGCTCAAGCGCGCGGATCAGGCGCTGTATCGCGCCAAACGCGATGGACGGAACCGGGTTGTTCCGGATGCGGCGTGAGAGTTGTCAGGCTGTATTTCGCTAACCTGTAGGGTCAGCCGACCTATTTCCTCCGCCGCCGTATGCCGGCGACCATTACGGCTCGTTCGTCACCCTGACCAAAATGCAAATGCCCGGCACTGGGCCGGGCACGACGTTTACGAAGCGCCGTTGAACGCTTATTTGATTTTGCTTTCGCGAAACTCGACGTGCTTTTTGGCGACCGGATCGTATTTCTTTTTGACGATCTTGTCGGTCATGGTGCGGGAATTCTTGCGCGTCACGTAATAGAAACCGGTGTCGGCGCTCGAAACCAGCTTAACTTTGATCGTTGTGGCTTTGGCCATGGCAGAACCCTGCAAATCCCTCGTTGTTGGCCATCAACCTAGTCGCCGGCCCCCGAATGTCAAGGAAGCTTGCGGTTAAAGGTTTTCGCGTTCAAAGCGATTGCGCCGCATCCGGTAGAACGGCACCGGATGGTCGTGGCTCATGCCGGTTGCGATGCGTTCCTGCAGCTCTTCCAGCGTCACCGCCGTGATGGTGGGCATGTCCAGACGCCGCGCCTCGGTGATCGGCAGCCAGACGAGTTCGACAAGCTCGGCGTTGGGACCGACGAAACCATCGGCGCGAACGGCAATCGCTGTCACATCCGCGGCAAAAAAGCGGCTGTCGAAACGCCGCGGCCGGCCAGGCGGTGTGATGGCTCGCGCAATAAAATGCACGGCGCTGAGATCGGGGACGATTCCGGCTTGCGCAAACGCTTGCCAGGGACCAGCCGGCGCATCGACGGCGCGTGTGCGGGCGCCCAGCATCAGCCCGGTTTCCTCGTAGGTTTCGCGGATGGCGGCGAGTGCATAGCCGGCAGCTTTGACTTCGCTCGGCCGTTGTACGTTCAGCATCAGGCGTTCGGTGTCGCGCGCGTGCAGAGGTGCCACCGTCGGCATCAACCGATCGGTGGGCTCAACGCGCCCGCCGGGAAAGACGAATTTGCCGGGGAGGAACTTGTGACTGTCGTGGCGGCGCCCGAGCAGCACCTTCGGCACGCTTTCGGCGCGATCGATCAAAATGAGCGTCGCCGAATCCCGCGGCCGCAGGTTGGCGAAGGAACGATCGCGCGCGGCACGAGTCAATCGATCGGTGCGGTCTCCCTTCTTGTCCCCCGCCGTCGCACTCGGACTGTCATCACTCATGAATGTTTGCCGCGACCTCCGCGCCGTTCTGCTCGCCGCCCGACTTTTCGCTGCTGCTGCGGCCGGTGTCTAGCTCGTTCTCCTGCGTTTTGCGTTGCGCGCACCAGCCGGAAACGCAACGCGCCGGCCACCGGCGCCGCCTCGACCAGTTCGACCGTCACCGGATCGCCAAGCCGATACGTGGCCGCGTTGCCGACGAAAGAGTGCGTCGTGTCGTTATAACGGAAATATTCGTCGCCGATGTAACGCGCCGGGATCAAACCATCGGCGCCAGTCTCGTCGAGTTCGACGAACAGACCGGCGCGGGTCACGCCGGAAATGTGTCCGTCAAAGGTTGCACCGACGCGGTCCGCCAGAAAGTGCGCGATCAGCCGGTCGGTGGTCTCGCGTTCGGCCTTCATGGCGCGCCGCTCGGTCGCGGAGATATTGGCGGCAACTTCAGACAGCACGCGCGAGTTGGTGCTGTCTGGAAGGCCGTCAGAACCGAGTTTAAGCGCGCGGATCAGCGCGCGATGCACGATGAGATCGGCATAGCGGCGGATCGGCGATGTGAAGTGTGCGTAGCGGCGCAGATTAAGACCGAAATGGCCAAAATTTTCGGCCGAATATTCCGCCTGCGCCTGGCTGCGCAGCACCACTTCGTTGACGAGCCGCTCCATATCGCGACCCTTCACCCGCTGCAGGATGCCGTTGAACGCGTCCGGCCGCAGCGCACCGCCTTTAGGCAGCGAAATATCGAGCGTCATCAAAAACTCACGCAACGCGTTGAGCTTTTCGGGCGTCGGCTCATCGTGCACGCGATAGATCAGCGGCACGCGCGCCCGCTCGCAGGTTTCGGCCGTTGCGACATTCGCGAGGATCATGAATTCCTCGATCAGCCGGTGCGATTCCAGCCGTTGCGGCATGATCACGCGATCGACGGTGCCATCGGACTTGAGCACGATCTTGCGCTCGGGGAGTTCGAGATCAAGCGGACCGCGCTCGTCGCGGGCATGGCGCACCGCCCGATACGCTGCATAAAGCGGCGCAAGGATTTTTTGCGCGATCGGTTCGGTGATTTCGTCCGTCCGTCCCGACACGGCGAGCTGCGCCTGCTCATAATGCAGCCGGGCGGCCGAACGGATCAGCACGCGGTGGAAGGTGTGCGAACGCTTGCGTCCGTCCGCACCGATGACCATGCGTACGGCGAGCGATGGGCGATCCTGGTGCGGCCGCAGCGAGCAAAGATCGTTGGATATGCGCTCGGGCAGCATCGGCACCACGCGGTCGGGAAAGTAGACCGAATTGCCGCGCTCGGCGGCGGTACGGTCGAGCGCCGAGCCCGGCCGCACGTAGCAGGCGACGTCGGCGATCGCAACGCTGACAATATACCCGCCGCTATTGCGCGGGTCTAAGTCAGGCACGGCGTGCACCGCGTCGTCGTGATCTTTGGCATCAGCCGGATCGATGGTCACGAATGGCAGTTCGCGCCAATCCTCGCGGCCTTCGAGCGTCGCGGGACGTGCTGCTTCCGCTTCGGCGACCACCGCGCCGCTGAAGACATTCGGGATGCCGTGAGCGTGGATGGCGATCAGGCTGACCGCCCGCTCGTTCTTAAGCGAACCAAGCCGCTCCACGACCTTGCCGGCCGGCAGGCCGAACTTGCCGTGGCGAGCGACTTCGACCGCGACAAGATCGCCGTCTTCGGCGCCGCCGGCGTCGGCGGGAGCGATGGCGGTCTCGCGGCCAAGCTGCTTCTTGTCGATCGGAACGAGCCGCCCGCCGCCGTTCGGCAAGCCGCGAAAAATACCGAGCATGCGATGCTTGGCGCGGTCGATGAGTTTTATGACGCGGCCGCTCGTCTCCTCTTTGTTTGTTTGTTCGATGCGCAACAGCGCACGATCGCCGACACCCGGAATTTCTCCGGGTCGCGCGCGGCGAGGCACGGCAAGATGGATGACTGGCGGCGTCCCGTGCGCGTCTTCGTCCCATTCCGTCGGCCGCGCCAACAATTCACCGTCGCTGTCGCGACCGGTGATGTCGGCGAGGACGACGGAAGGCAACGTGCCGGCGTGATGCAGGCGCTTTCTGCGCTTTTCGATGTGCCCGCCGTCGGCGAGTTCGCGCAGCATCTGCTTGAGCGCCGCGCGGTCGGCATTCTTGGCGCCGAACGCGCGGGCGATCTCGCGCGTGCCGACCTTGCCGGCATGCTCGCGAATAAAATTCAAAAGCTCTTCGCGCGAAGGAAGGGAGGTGGTTTTCATGGGCCGCTCATTGGCCGTATCCGTGGCCGGGCCCGTCGCTTTGGCTTATTCGGCAGCTTGGGTGGATTTCCGTGGTGGTTTTCTGGTTGCGGGTCGCTTCGCGGCTCGCGCGCCCGGTCGTTTGGACGAAGCTTTGATGTGCCGCGCGGTGCCTGGCGAAGGGCGTTTCGCCTTGCGCGGCCGCGCGTGGGGAGCAGGGCCGTTGCGGTCGGCTCTGGCATCGATGAGAGCGGCCGCCTCTTCAAGCGTAATGCTCTCCGGGGTTTTGTCGGCCGGCAGTGTGGCGTTGACGCCGTTGTGGCTGACGTAAGGCCCGTAGCGGCCGTTCTTGGCCGTGATCGGGCCGCCTCTGGTCGGATGGTCGCCGAGCGGGCGCCCCGGGTCGGCGCCGAAACGGCGACGGGGGCCCTTGGCAACCTTTTCCGCGATCAGGGTAACCGCGCGGTTGAGGCCAATGTGGAAGACATCGTCGCCGGGCTCGAGATTGGCGTAGGTTTTACCGTGGTGCACGTAAGGTCCGAACCGGCCGTTGGCCGCGCGGATCGGCTCGCCGTCTTCAGGATGGCGGCCGACTTCGCGCGGCAGCGACAACAGCATCAGCGCCCGCTCAAGGTCGACGTCCTCGGGCGCTGTGCCTTTCGGAAGTCCGGCCCGCTTTGGCTTTTCGCCCTCGACGGCTTCGCCGAGTTGCACATAGGGGCCGAAGCGCCCAGCGCGCAGCGTGACTTCAAGTCCGGTCTTGGGATCTTCGCCGAGCTTCTTGGTGCCGATGAGTCCTGAACCGTCGGCTGGTGTCGTCAGCGGGCGGGTGTAGCGGCATTCGGGATAGTTCGAGCAGCCGATGAAGGCTCCGAACTTGGAGAGTTTCAGCGTCAGCCGGCCGCCGCTGCAGCCCGGACATTGCCGCGGGTCGCTACCGTCGGCGTTCGGCGGGAACAGATGCGGTGCGAGCAGTTCGTCGAGCGCATCGATCACCTGCGAGATTTTCAGATCCTTGATCTCATCAACCGTGCCGATGAAGTCACGCCAGAAATCGCGCAGCACGTCGCGCCATGCCACCTCATTGTTGGAGATGAGATCGAGCTTCTCTTCGAGGCCTGCCGTGAAATCATACTCGACGTATTTAGTGAAAAAGCTTTCGAGGAAAGCGACGACAATGCGCCCGCGGTCCTCGGGATACAGCCGCCTCTTGTCGAGCCGCACATATTTGCGGTCCTTGAGCACCTGCATGATCGAGGCATAGGTCGACGGCCGGCCGATGCCGAGTTCTTCCATGCGCTTGATCAGCGACGCCTCGGAATAGCGGGGCGGCGGCTCGGTAAAATGCTGGGTCGCGGCGATCGAGCGCTTGGTCAGCGGTTCGCCGGCGCTCATCGGCGGCAGTCGGCGCGCCTCCTCGTCGTCCGGATCTTCGTCCTGCCCCTCCTGATAGAGGGTGAGGAAGCCATCGAACTTCACCACCGTTCCAGTCGCCCGCAGTTCGAGGAGCCGACTGGCGACCTTGGCGGTGATGTCGATGGTAGTGCGCTCGAGTTCGGCGGATTCCATCTGGCTTGCGACGGCGCGCAGCCAGATCAGCTCGTAAAGTCTGGCCTGATCCGCATCGAGAAACCCTTTGGCCTCGCTCGGCCTGCGGGTGAGCTCAGTTGGGCGGATCGCCTCGTGGGCTTCCTGAGCGTTTTTCGCCTTGGCCTCGTAACGCCGCGGCGCATGCGGCACGTATTTGGCGCCGTAATCGGCCTCGATCACGCGGCGCACGGCGCCGATGGCTTCGTCGGCAATCTGCACCCCATCGGTGCGCATATAAGTGATCAAGCCGACCGCTTCGCCGCCGATTTCGATGCCCTCGTACAGACGCTGCGCTACGCGCATCGTGTGCGCCGGCGCAAAGCCGAGCTTGCGGCTCGCTTCCTGCTGCAAAGTCGACGTGGTGAAGGGCGGTTGCGGATGCCGTTTGACGGGCTTTGCTTCCACCGAAGCGACCGTAAAGGCGGCTGTTTCGAGCGCTTGCTTGAAAGCTTCCGCCTCGGCACCCGACCCGATGTCGAGCCGCTGCAGCCTTTTGCCGTCAGCGCCGACGAGACGCGCTTCAAAGGTGTCGTTGCGCGGCGTCGCCAACGTGGCGATCAGCGACCAATATTCCCGCCGGACAAACTTTTCGATTTCCAGTTCGCGGTCGCAGACCAGCCGCAGCGCCACCGACTGGACCCGACCGGCCGAACGCGCGCCCGGCAGCTTGCGCCACAGAACCGGTGAAATCGTGAAGCCAACCAGGTAATCGAGCGCCCGGCGGGCGAGATAGGCATCTACCAGCGCCTGATCGATCCGGCGCGGATGCGCCATCGCCTCGGTCACCGCTTGCTTGGTGATAGCGTTGAACACCACCCGATCAATCGGCTGCCCGTTCAATGCCTTCTTTTGCTTAAGCACCTCGAGCACGTGCCAGGAGATGGCCTCGCCCTCACGGTCAGGGTCGGTTGCCAGGATCACCCGATCGGCATCTTTGGCGGCACGGGCAATGTCATTAAGACGTTTCTGCGCCTTGGCATCGACCTCCCAAATCATGCGGAAGTCGGCGTCGGGATCAACCGAGCCATTCTTGGGCGGCAGATCGCGCACGTGCCCGTACGAGGCCAAGACTTCATAGCCTCTGCCCAGATACTTATTGATCGTTTTCGCCTTGGCGGGCGATTCCACAACCACAAGGTTCATGGTAACCTTTTGATTTATTGGCCTTTTTGCGTATCTACGGTATGTCCTGACGCCTCTGGGCCGCCGGGAACATGGGTAATGCAGTTCTGCCTGTCAAATCGTTAGCGCCGCAAACGAAGGCGGGAATAGGGCTGTGAGGGCCGTCAAATGGCGAGATTCCTGGCCTGGCGGAAAAATTTTCGATCCTCGAAGACACCTCTTAAAGTTGCTTTTCCCAGAAATACATCTAGAACGACGCATTGGGTACGTTTAAGGCGTCCAGCTGATGCAGGGCAAGGGACCGGATGGCCTCCGATAAAGACGATAGATCGGACGTGGCACTTTATATTGGTTCGTTAGCTGAAGAATTGTCGCGACTGGCAAAGAACCACGAGTTCGACGCGCTCGCTTATATTCTGGACATGGCGCGGCTTGAGGCTGATCAGGTCTCCAGGCGCTACAACGGGCGCTCCGAATTCCGCGCCATCGTGTCGCGACTGACCCGCGAACCCGTTACGGCGCACGAACGCCGATGCGGCTTAGGAAAGCCCGGCTCGGATAGCCGTCCGGGATCATGCCAAAACGCCGCTGCTCGGCCCGCACCGCGTCTCGCAAATCGAAATCGAAGTGGCCCTCAAATTCCGCAATCTTGTAGCCAAGGTCGGCGAGCCGGTGTTGCAGCGCGATGCGTTCATCGCGCGAAGGCTGGAAGTCATCAGCCGGCCAATGAGCGCGTATCGCGGGAAGACCGCGCAGCAAGTCCGAAAGCGTCCCCGCGGCAAGGGCGTAGGCGTCCGAATTATTGAATCGCTTGAGTACGACGAAATTGTCAGTCACGAGAAACGCCGGTCCCGCGGCGCCGCTGGGAAAGAAGAGAATCGCCGCGGCGGCGTCATTCGTTGGCAGCGGACTACCGTCGGCGCGGGCGAAGCCACGTTGCGCCCAGTCTGAGAACGTGCCGCGGCTGAAGCGATAATCGAAGTCTACCGGTACACGCACCTCAAAACCCCAGGGCAGCGCCTTCTGCCAGCCGGTCTGCTGCAGGTAGTTCGCAATCGAAGCCAGCACGTCCGGCACGTTGCGCCAGATATCGGCTTTGCCGTCGCCGTCGAAATCAACGGCGTAGCGCAAAAAACTCGATGGCAAGAACTGCGGTTGCCCCATCGCGCCCGCCCATGAACCGACGAATTCCCGGCGCGGGATATGACCGTCCTGCAAGATCTTCAGCGCACTCAATAGTTCGTCGCGGAAAAGCGGATGATGAAAACGCGCCTGGGCGAGCGTTGCAAGCGATCGGAAGACGTCCCAACGTTGTTCGCCGCTGCCATACGACAACTCGATGCCCCAGATGCTGACGAGAATGTCGGGATCGACACGATACTTACCCTCAATGGACCGCAGTGTAGCGGCCCATTGCGCAGCCTTGCGCGCGCCGGTCGCGACGCGAGAGGGTGAGACCAAGCTTGCGAGATAAGCGCCGAAGGGCTTGCCGTATTCCGGCTGCCGCCGCCGCGCCGCGATCACGCCAGCGTCGGGTGTGAGGCCTGAAAGTGCCAAGTCGAAGGTCGCGCGAGTAATCCCAGCCTTCTCGGCATCCGGCCAAAGCGTCGTCAAGAACGCATTGAAAGAGCTAGCTGGCTCGCATTCGGCGGAGGCGCTCGCGAATAGAAGTGCCAGAACCAGCAATGCCCATCGCACCATCGTCTTCGCCCCGAAACGTCACCACATAATGTAACGCGGGGGACCATTGGTGATGCGACCGATTAGGTCAATTCGTCCGCCTGCCTGAGGAGGGGTCAATGCGCAGCGTGGTGATCACGGGAACTTCGACCGGCATTGGCTGGGGCACGGCAAAAGTGCTCATCGGCAACGGCTTCCGCGTTTTCGGCAGCGTCCGCAAAGTGACCGACGCGGAACGCCTGGCGGCCGAGTTCGGGCCCAACTTCGTACCACTCGTGTTCGATGTGACCGATGAAGCCGCGGTGAAGGCAGCCGCGGATCAAGTGCGGGCCGCTCTCGCCGGCGAGAAGCTGTTCGGGTTGGTGAACAATGCCGGCGTCGCCGTCGCCGGCCCGCTCCTCGAACTGCCGATCAAAGAATTTCGTCGCCAGATCGAGATCAATCTGATCGGTGTCGTGATTACAACTCAAGCGTTCGCGCCACTTCTTGGCGTTGACCGCAAGCTCACCGGCAGCTCCGGCCGGATTGTTAACATCGGCTCGGTTGGCGGGCGCAACGCCGTACCGTTCCTGTCGCCGTACAACGCCTCGAAGTTCGCCATGGAAGGCCTCTCCGAAAGCCTGCGGCGCGAATTGCTGCCGTTCGGGGTCGACGTCATCGTCATCGGACCGGGCGCTGTGGCAACGCCAATCTGGGGCAAGGCCGAACAGATCGATGTCACGCCGTATCGCGACACACCCTATGCGGTGCCGTTGGAGCGGCTGCGCAATTACATGCTGGGGATGGGCAAGAAGGGCCTGCCGCCGGAACGGATCGGCGAGGCGGTGCTGCTCGCGCTGACCGCGCCGAAACCAAAAGTGCGCTACGCGGTGTCGCCGCAGCCGCTGCAAGACTTCGTAGCGCGCACTTTTCCCCGGCGTTTTGTCGATCGCATGATCGGCGGCCGGCTTGGACTGCTGCCGGCGCGCGGGTAACGCTGAGAAGTCTTCTAAGCAAGCGACACCAGGCCGGCGCCATGGCGTTCGAGACGCCCGGCGATCTCAAGCTCGAGCAGTACCATCCGCACCACGGCCGGTGAGCTTTTTGACAGTCTCACGAGGTCGTCGATTTGAACGGGGGCGGGGCCGAGCAGGGAGACGATGCGCGTGCGTTCGTCGGCGGCGGGTTCAGTGTCCTCACCGGCTGGTTGCTCCGACGCCGGTTCTTGGACCGGGATTTTTTTCTCCTCCATAATCGGCTGGAGCGCGGAAACAATATCGGCCTTCTCGGTCACGGGTGTCGCGCCTTGTTTGATCAGACCGTTGGTCCCTTCCGCTCGCGGATCGAGTGGAGAACCGGGAACTGCAAAGACCTCACGGCCTTGCTCGCCCGCAAAGCGCGCGGTGATGAGCGAGCCGGAACGCTTGGCAGCCTCTACGACAACGACGCCGAGCGACAGCCCGGAAATCAGCCGATTGCGGCGCGGAAAATCCCTAGCGCGCGGTTCCCAGCCGAACGGCATTTCCGACAATACAGCGCCGGCGGGAAGAATGGCTTGGAGCAAATCCGCATGCTCGGGCGGATAGAGTTGATCGTGGCCGCCGGCGAGCACAGCAATCGTCCCTGTCGTCAGACTTGCTCTATGCGCCGCGGCATCGATGCCGCGGGCCAAACCGGAGACGACGGCAAAACCGGCCACGCCAAGTTCATGCGCAATCCGCTGGGTGAATTTCAATCCGGCACCCGACGCGTTACGCGAGCCGACAATCGCCACCATCGGCAGCGCTAGCGCCTGAATGTGGCCACGGATCGCGAGCAAAGGCGGCGCGTCATCGATCATCTGCAGCCGTAGCGGATATGCGGCTTCGCCCAGCGCGACAAAGGTGACGCTGAGTTTGTCCGCAGCCGCCATTTCACGCTCGGCATCGGCCCGCGAGCAAATCTGCGTGGTTGAGGTGGCGCCGCCGCGACGTGCCAGCGAAGGCAACGCATCGATGGCGGCGTGCGCGCCGCCAAAATGATTCACCAGGGCCCGAAACGTGCGGGGCCCAATATTCTGGCTGCGGATCAGCCGCAACCAATCGAGCCGCTGCTCGTCCGTGAGCTGGACGCCCTCACTCCGCTCGCTCACCACGCCCCCAATGCGCTCGACTTACTCTGACTTGTGGGGAGCATACGCCCAAACGAGTACGCAGCTAAAGGCGGTATCGAACACGGCAGAAGCACGCTATGGTTCGGGATGGTCACCGTCGCCGGATGAAAGCGGCGCTTACGCAAAGGCAGATCATGAGAAAATCGATTTTCGTACTCTCGCTCGTTTTAACGTACTTTCTGGCGCAAGATGCTTTCGCCGCCGTCAAGTACAAGCGCTTTCCGCACTGTGGGCAAGGGCTGGTCAGCGCCAAGACATGCGAATGTCACATCGGGACGACCGGCCATTATCACTTTTGTCATGCCGGCCACTATTGCCACTCTGACGGTATGTGCCGGCAATAGCCTAAATTAGCCGCTGGCGACTTTTGAGTCGGCTGCGATTTTGCCTTCCGTCCCTTGGAGAAGCCGCGCGATGTTGGCGCGGTGCGTGACCCATAACACGACCGACAGCACCAAAAATAGCCCGGCGGTCTTCAGGTCTCCGCGCCACCAAAGAAATATGGGCGTCGCAGCGCTCGCGACGAGCGCCGCGAGCGACGAGTACCGGCTGAGCGCCGCAACCGCGAGCCAGACCACGCAAAAGACGATCGCCGCGGGCCATGCGAGGCCGATCAGGACACCGATGTAAGTCGCAACGCCCTTGCCGCCGCGAAATCGCAGCCAGACCGGAAACAGGTGGCCGAGAAAAGCGCCGGCCGCTGCTGCGATTGCAAAATCATGACCAAGAAAATACCCGGTGATCAGGACAGCCGCAGTACCCTTGAGTACGTCGCCGACGAGCGTCGCGGCGGCCAGCCCCTTGCGCCCGGTGCGCAAGACGTTGGTGGCGCCAATGTTGCCCGATCCCATGGCGCGAAGGTCGGGCCCGCCGGTCAGCCGCGTCAGCAGAATGCCGAACGGGATCGAGCCGCAGAGATAGCCGAAGACCAGAGCCGCGAAGAAAGCTGGCAGCGCGTCCATGGCGACAGCGTACTTTTCCGCGCGCTGCCGCGAAAGCCGCAATTCATTCCGGCGCTAGCCGGCGCGCGCCTTTTTCCGGCCTTCCCGCGCATGGAAGCCGGCCGCTTCCGCGTCGGCCTCGGTATTATAGACAACGAGGTGCTTGAGCTTCTCCGCGGGCGCGTGCACCAGCGAAGCAAGTCCAGGCGAAAACGTCTTTCGCGTCGTATCGCCAACCACAAAATGCGCGGCGGCCTCCGCTTCGATGTCGGTCTCGCAATAGAGGCAGCGAAGCTTGCAGCGCTGCGGTGAGTTCTCTTCCACTACATAGAATTTATTGGCGGCGTATTGGCGCTCGGCCGGATCGCCGGTGATGCAGTTTTTGTTGCCGCATTGGACGCCGGTTCCGATCGGCTGCACATAAATCGGATAGTCGGGTTGGGCAAAGCCGCCGGCAAACGTGTGCAGAGATTTTTTCCCGTGCAGCCGTAACAGCAGTGCGATCAGCGCCATGCGGACGGGAACGCCGTAGGCAGCTTGGCGGAAGTAGATTGCGCGGCGGTCGGTGTCGAGCGAGGCGTCGAGCTCGTTGACGCGCGGCAGCGGATGCATGACGCTGGCTTGCGAGTATTTGGCCTCGCGCAAAAACTTGGCGTCAATCTTCGGATACGGCCGCTCTTTTTCGGTCCATCGCTCTTTTTGAAAGCGGGTGACGTACACGGCGTCGATTTTTTTCTGCAGAACGAGACCGTAATCGACTTCCGGCTCGGCATAGAGCGACAGCTGGTGCGGCTGATCAGCAGTCACGTAGAGCGCATCAATCGCGTCGCTGCCCGGCTGTCCGGGAGCCTTTGAGATCATCCGGCAGTGAAATTCTTCGCGCAAACGCCGGTCGACGTGCGGCGGCAATTCCATGCCGGGCGCGGGGAGGGGATCGATGGTCGCGCCGAAACGCGCCAAGGCATAGACGAACGAATGAACCGTGCGGCTGCCCTTGAGATCGCCCGAAATTGCGATCTTCATGTTCTTGAGGCCTTTGTTCTTTGAACGCAGCGTGAATAGGTCGCACAGCGTTTGCGTCGGGTGCTCGTGGCTGCCGTCGCCGCCGTTGATCACCGGGATCGGCGAATATTCGGCGGCGAGCCGCGCGGCGCCGTCGCGCGGATGGCGGATCACGATAATGTCGGCGTAGTTGGCGATCACCCGAATGGTGTCGGCGAGGCTTTCGCCCTTGGCCGCGGAGCTCACCGCCGGATCGGCGCTGGTGATGTTGGCGCCGCCGAGCCGCAGCATTGCGCTCTCGAATGATAGCCGCGTGCGGGTCGACGGCTCGTAGAACAAGCTCGCCAGAATGTACTTGGACGCGATGCTGGTGCCGCGGCCGATCCGGTAGGGGACATTCTTGTCGATGAGTTCTTTCAAAAACCCGTGGGCGACCTGGAAGACGGTCTCGATCTCTCCATTGGTGAGATCGTTGATGGAAACGATGTGGCGCGTCAGCGGCTGGGGTTTCGTCATCAAAGCGGTGCTATAGGCCCAATTCGAGCGGCCCGGCAAGCCCGCTTCCGCGGCCTTCGACAGGCATGCACTGAAAACGTGGTAAGATGGTGCACCACCGGGAGGCAAATGGTCATGACCACGGTCCCGCGCTTCGATACCCAAGAGGTTTTCAACCAGTCACCGCCTTACGAAAACATCGACCTGTATTCGAGCGATGTGCCGCTGATGGAGGCGGTGCAGGCCAATGGCGCGGGTGGTGAAGTGTCGTCGCTGTCGGCCCATGGGCGTCAGTGGGGCGCCGCGGAGATGTTTTCGCTTGGGCGCCGCGCCAACGAGAACCCGCCGAAGCTTCACGCCTTCGACCCCAAGGGCTTTCGTCGCGACGTGGTCGAGTTTTATCCGGGCTATCATGATCTGATGCGCGCGAGTGTCGCCGCGGGGTTGCATGCCTCGACCTGGACGTCGTCGGGCCAGCGCGCCGCGCCGCCGGCCGAAGTGGTGCGCTCAGCGCGCTACTACATGACCGCGCAAGTCGAAAGCGGGCATCTGTGTCCCATCACAATGACCCGCGCCGCGCTCGCACCGCTTGCCGCGGAGCCCAAGCTTTTGGCCGAAGTCGCGCCCAAAGTCGTCACCGCAAGCTACGACGGGACCTTCAGGCCGTGGTGGGAAAAGCCGGGCATAACGCTCGGTATGGGCATGACCGAAAAACAGGGCGGCACCGACGTGCGGGCCAATTCCACGACCGCGACGCCGATGCTGGATTCCTATTCGATCACCGGCCACAAATGGTTTCTCTCGGCCCCGATGTGCGATGCTTTTCTGGTGCTGGCGCAGGCGCCGGGCGGCCTCACCTGTTTCTTTGTGCCGCGCTTTCGTCCCGATGGTGCGGTCAATGCGCTGCGGCTGCAGCAACTCAAAGACAAGCTTGGCAATCGTTCCAATGCATCGAGCGAAGTCGAGTTCGCCGGTGCTTACGGCATGCGGGTCGGGGACGAGGGCGCCGGTGTGCGCACCATCATCCAGATGGTGCAGCTGACACGGCTCGATTGTGCGCTGGCGTCGGCCGGCTTTATGCGCATGGCGTTGGCGCAGGCGGTGCACCATTGCCGCTACCGCTCGGTATTCCAGAAGCATTTGTACGACCAGCCGATGATGCGCACGGTTTTGGCTGATCTTGCGCTCGAAGTAGAAGGCGCGGTCGCGCTAGTGATGCGGCTCTCGCGCGCATTCGATCGCGCGGCAACGGATCCGCGCGAGGCGGCTTATGCGCGGCTGGTCACGCCGGCGGCAAAATATTGGATCTGCAAAACGGCGCCGGGCTTTATTTACGAAGCGATGGAATGCCTCGGTGGCAACGGTTACGTTGAGGAGAGCATGCTGCCGCGGCTCTATCGCGAGGCGCCGGTCAATGCGATCTGGGAAGGCTCGGGCAACGTCATGTGCCTCGATGTTTTGCGCGCGCTTAAGCGCGATCGGGAAGCTGCCGACATTTTCGATGGAATGGCGCGAGAAGCTTCGGCGATGACCGGGGAGAAGGTGGCGACGCTCGAAGCGCGCGACGAGTTTGAAAACGAAGCCGCCGCGCGGATTATCGTCGGCAGGCTTGCAACGCTGGCGCAGCGCTGCCGCACTTCAGGCCAGCGCGCCGCCTGAAGTGGCCGAGATGTTCCAGCGCACCCGACTCTCAAAGCCGCACGGCAACCTTTACGGTGCCAGCGGTATCGACGCGCGGTCCGCCGAGCTTATCTTGGAACGCGCGCTGCCGGAGAATTGATTGTGAGTATTTGTTGGAGTTAAACAACCACCAATCAGGAGAAGGACCCTTACCAATGCGGCGACTGTTTTTTTGCACTCTCGCATTCCTCGTCATCACGCTTCCCGCCGGAGCTGAGACGCTCAGGATGGCGTCCAAATATGATGTTGCCGGTACCAATCCCGACGGCTCCAAATACAAAGGCACGGCCAGCGTCGAAGTCATTTCCGACGCAACCTTTACCATCGTGTGGTCAGTCGGAGGGTCAACCATTAAAGGGTTCGGCATGCGCATGAACGACGCGCTTGCTGCCACCTACGCAATCAACGGCGAACCCGGGCTCGTCATCTACAAGGTCCAGGGCGACGGTCTCGACGGGCTCTGGGCGATCCGCGGCCATAACGGCAACGGCACCGAACACCTGACGCCGCGAAACTGAGCGCGTCGCACGGCGTTCGTGTGGGCGGCCTAACGCGCCAGCCGGTCGAGTGCGCCCTGCAGGATGTAGGCGGCGGCGTGCTGGTCAATTACCGCCTTTCGTTTGGCGCGGCTTGCGTCGGCGGCAATCAACGCGCGCTCGACCGCCGCAGTCGATAGGCGCTCATCCCAGAGTGCGATGGGAAGCTTGGTGACCGCGGCCAGATTGCGCGCGAACGCGCGGGTCGATTGCGCGCGCGGACCTTCGGTGCCGTCCATGTTGACGGGTAGTCCGAGTACAAAGCCTGCGGCCTGCCGCTCGGCGGCAAGCTCAAAAAGACGCCCGGCGTCGAGGCTGAAGCGTTTGCGCGCAATCGTTTCGACCGGCGTGGCAAGGCGCCGGTCCGGATCGCTCGCGGCGACGCCGATGGTTTTGGTGCCGAGATCAAGACCGATCAGCGCGCCGCGCACCGGCAACAGCGGAGCCGCCTCCATCAGCGTCAGGACGGGCATGGCGCCTCGTTAGCATGCTGGTCCTGCGCCGGCCAACGCCACCTTCCTCGCGTGAGCCGTCCCCACTATGGTTGCGGCGTCGCGCATCCGCGGCGACTTTACACCCGGCAGGCACATCATGAAGATTACCTGGTATGGCCATGCCGCCTTTCGCCTCGACTTTGCAGGTAAGGCGGTCCTGATCGATCCTTTCTTCACCGGCAATCCGGTTTTTGTTTCCGACAAAGCGCAGGCCATTAGGGACGTGGCGCACATCGTGCTCACCCATGGCCACGGCGATCACGTCGGCGACGCGCTCGATATTGCCAAGACCAACGGTGCCACCGTCACGACCAATTACGACCTCGGGATGTGGCTGGTCTCAAAGGGTCTGGAGAAGCTCAATCCGATGAACACCGGCGGCACCACAGATCTCGGCGGCTTCACCGTGTCGATGGTGCGCGCGGATCATTCATCAGGGGACATGGTCGACGGCACGCCGATCTATCTCGGCAATCCGCTGGGCGCGATCATCAAGGCGCCGGGCGAGCCGACAGTCTATCATTTCGGCGATACCGATATTTTCTCGGACATGGAGCTGATTGCGGAAATCCATCAGCCGAGGGTCGCCATCGTGCCGATCGGCGACCGCTTCACCATGGGCGCCGCAACCGCGGCGTTAGCGGTGAAACGTTACTTCAAGCTCGACGCCGTCATTCCCTGCCATTACGGCACGTTTCCTTTCCTGGATCAGACGCCGGACAAGTTCGTCGCCGCCATGAAAGGCCACGGCACCAAAGTTATCGTGCCGGAAAAGGGCCAGCCGTTCAGCGTCTAGATCAGCCGCCGCGGCCTCGACCAAAAAAAGCAGCGCCCGCCTGAGGAGGCGGGCGCTGATTGCGGATGATTGCGTCGCGTGTTCAGCGATCGGTGTGATCGGTCGCGATCCGGTCGATATCAGACCGCGTGATGCCGATATCCGCGAGCTCGCGGTCGCTCAGATGCGAAAGCTCCCGCCTGACAGCGCCGTAGCGCTTCCACTCCTGGAAGAGGCGGGTAAGGGATGTAAACATGTCTCAAATCCTTTCCCCGGTGGTTCCGGCCTTCACCGGAATCGTGACGTGAACATAAGGATAAGTGTGCGATGCACCATAGATTTTGGTGCAGTGCAGCTAAGACTTCAGCGCATGTCAGGCTGTTGATGCTTAAGAGATATTTAACGTAATGGCCCGCTCGGCGGGGCTCGATCGCGAGGCGTTCTGCCGCCTTTATTGGCGGTGCACAAGCCCGCGTTCAGCCATTGTCTGACCGTTCGCGCGCCAAACTTCGCGACCCATACTGAACGGCAGTGTAGCAAGTCGGGGTCGTGTCATGAGTACTACTCAGGATCATCGAAAATGTGCGGAAGAATGCGTAGCGATGGCGCAGGCTGCCGCCGACGATAACGGCAAGGTGTTGTGGCTGACGCTGGCGTTGTCGTGGGTTCGGCTTGCCGAACATGTCGCGGGGGCCAGCGAATTACTGCGCCGCGCCGATGCCGGCGGTGAGGATGGCGGAATCGGGTCGACGGACTACGCGCGTCAAAGCTAGGTCCCGACAATTACCGCCGCGGCGGCGCGCGGTGCTTGCACACAAACGCGCCGGGGAGATAAATCTCGCGCAGGGCGGTTAGCTCAGCTGGTAGAGCGTCTGCTTTACACGCAGAATGTCGGCGGTTCGAGTCCGTCACCGCCCACCAATCTCCGCAGGCAAAAGCTGCGCAGACTGCCGCGCCAAGGCCGATCGCGGGCTAAGGCGGGCCTTAGAGACCGAGACAACTTTGAGACCAGATGACGGACGGAAGGTGCTGTCCTTCCGCCGTCGCCAGTCATCTGCTCTCGGTCGTGCGCTATCAAATGGCTTCCTTCAGCTCTTTTGACGCGCGGAAGGCAACCTTTTTGCTTGCTTTGATTTGGATCGCTTCGCCCGTAGCCGGATTACGGCCCATGCGTGCTGCGCGCTTGCGTACCTGCAGGATTCCTAGCCCGCCGATCCGGATGCGCTCGCCCTTTTTCAGATGCTTGACGATCTGGCCGATAAAACCGCCGAGAATCGCTTCCGCCTGTTTCTTCGTAAGTTCATTGTCTTCGGCGAGGCTCGCCGCGAGATGCTTCAATGTAACCGTTGTGGCTGGTTTGGTCGCCATTAGACCCTCCTCGATGAAGCGATGACCGGCGAAAAGTGCCCGTCAACACGATGCAGTTAGACGATTCGATTTCGAATGACTACGCTGTTTTGCCGATTCCACCGATGTTTTCGGGGATAATTGCGGTATTGGACTCGCTTCGTGGCGCGTGCAAGGCAGCGGGAAAACGCCGGTTCCGGGCCGGAATCCTTGACTTGCGAAAGCATGGGCCTTAATTGCGGACGCGCCCGCGGGGGCGTAGCTCAGTTGGTTAGAGCGTCGGCCTGTCACGCCGAAGGTCGCGGGTTCGAGTCCCGTCGCTCCCGCCACATTTTCAAGCACTTAGCTGCTTTCTGCCGCCCTCAAATTGATCGCTTCCACGGGCCGTTTAAGCCGAGTGTATGCAGGTAATTGTGCGTACGCGTTTAGTCGCGGCGGCGCCGTCTTGCGCCTCTTTGTGCACTGCGCTAAGGGTCGAAAGTCAAGTTTCCCAGCGCGAATCCGCTTTAGATTTTGGGGCAAATCGGCGCGGTCCCGGCTTGCGCGGAACCGTCGCATGGCGGGCATGTTCCAACGGTAAGGAGAGGGCTGTCCATGATAGCCGGCCAGAGGGGCACCCAATGACCCAGTCGCTGAATCAACTGCTGCTCGGCTATCTGCCGCTTGTGGTTTTCATCGGGGTCGCTGCGGTGATCGGATCGGCGCTCCTGCTCTCCGCCTTCGTTCTCGCTTACAAACAACCCGATCCGGAGAAGCTCTCGGCTTACGAATGCGGCTTCAATGCCTTCGACGACGCGCGCATGAAATTCGATGTCCGCTTCTACCTGGTCGCCATTCTCTTCATCATTTTCGACCTCGAAGTCAGCTTCCTGTTTCCGTGGGCGGTAGCGTTCGGCAAGCTCGGCCTGTTCGGTTTCTGGTCCATGATGTTGTTCCTCGCCGTGCTGACGGTTGGCTTTATCTATGAGTGGAAGAAGGGAGCGCTCGAATGGAGCTGAGCGAACCCAAGATCCGCGCTCCGCGCCAGGGCTTGGTCGGCGCCGCAAGCGCCAACGATCCGTTTTTCACCGGACTCAACAGCGAACTGTCCGACAAGGGATTCCTGGTCGCTGCGGCCGACGACCTGATCGCCTGGGCGCGCGCCGGTTCGCTGATGTGGATGACCTTTGGACTAGCCTGCTGCGCGGTCGAGATGATGCAGATGTCGATGCCGCGTTACGACGCCGAGCGCTTCGGGTTTGCGCCGCGCGCTTCGCCCCGGCAATCGGACGTCATGATCGTGGCCGGCACGCTCACCAACAAAATGGCTCCGGCGCTGCGAAAGGTTTACGACCAGATGCCCGAGCCCCGCTACGTGATCTCCATGGGATCGTGCGCGAACGGGGGCGGCTACTATCACTATTCCTACTCGGTCGTGCGCGGTTGCGATCGCATCGTGCCCGTCGACATCTATGTGCCCGGCTGTCCGCCAACTGCCGAGGCGCTTTTGTACGGCGTGCTCCTCCTGCAAAAGAAAATTCGTCGCACCTCGACGATCGAACGCTGAACATGGATGAGACACTCGACACGCTCGGCAAAACCGTAACCGAGGCGCTTTCGCCTGCGGTCAAAGGTTACGTGGTCGCGCATCACGAACTGACGGTCGCGGCGCAGGCCGCCGATATCGTGGCGGTGATGCGTTTCCTGCGCGACGATCCGCGCTGCCTGTTCTGGAATATCGTCGATGTGACCGCGGTCGATTGGCCGGGCCGCGAGCGGCGTTTCGATGTGGTCTATCACCTGCTTTCGCCCAAGCACAATGTGCGCATTCGGGTGAAAATCGAAGCCGACGAGACGACACCGATCAGTTCGATCATCGACGTATTTCCCGGAACTGACTGGTTCGAACGGGAAATCTACGATCTCTACGGCATCATGATCACCGGGCATCCGGATATGCGGCGGCTGCTGACCGACTACGGCTTTGACGGCCATCCGCTGCGCAAAGATTTCCCGCTCACCGGCTTTGTCGAGGTGCGCTATGACGACGAAGTCAAACGCGTCGTCTATTCGCCGGTGCGGCTGGCACAGGAATTCCGCAACTTCGATTTTTTGTCGCCGTGGGAAGGCACGGACTATGTGCTGCCGGGCGACGAGAAGGCCGGGAAGATTGGCGGGCAGGGGTCTTGAGAGGTTCGCGACGATGAAGCCTTCGCTCAAGCCCGGGCTGACCCATCGCATCACTTATAAAGTGGCGGAAGAAAAGACCGTTCCCTACACCTATCCGGAATCGCCCGAGATCGCCTCGATGCCGAAGGTGTTCGCGACTGGCTTTATGATCGTACTGATGGAATGGGCGTGCACCGATCTTATCAAGCAGCATCTCGATCCGGGCGAGGGCAGCGTCGGCGTGCACGTCGATGTGAGCCATCTCGCGGCAACGCCTCCCGGCATGACGGTGACGGCGGAAGCCGAGTGCATCGAAGTCACTGGTCAGCGCGTCGCTTTCAAGGTGAAGGCGCACGACGGCGTCGATCTCATCGGCGAAGGCCGCCACGAACGGTTCGTCGTTGCGTGGGACAAATTCAATGCACGCGTGGCGGCCAAGGCCGCGAAATTCGCTCGGGTAGCGTGATGACTGAGACTGGATTGTCCGAACGAAATTTCACCATCAACTTCGGGCCGCAACACCCGGCGGCGCATGGCGTGCTGCGGCTCGTGCTCGAGCTTGACGGCGAAGTCGTCGCAAGGGTGGACCCGCACATCGGGCTGCTGCATCGCGGCACCGAAAAGCTGATCGAGCACAAGACCTATCTGCAGGCGATTCCGTATTTCGACCGCCTCGATTATGTGGCCCCGATGAATCAGGAGCACGCGTTCTGCCTCGCCGCGGAAAAGCTGCTCGACCTCAAGCTGCCGAAACGCGCGCAGGTAATCCGCGTGCTCTATTGCGAAATCGGCAGGCTCCTCTCGCACCTCCTCAATGTCACGACACAGGCTATGGACGTGGGCGCGCTGACGCCGCCGTTGTGGGGCTTTGAGGAGCGCGAGAAACTGATGGGTTTCTACGAGCGCGCTTCCGGCTCGCGCATGCACGCGGCCTATTTCCGCGTCGGCGGCGTGCATCAGGATCTGCCGCCGAAACTGATCGATGATATTTACGCTTTCTGTGATCCGTTCCTGAAAGTGTGCGACGATCTCGAGGAATTGCTCACGGAGAACCGCATCTTCAAGCAGCGCAATGTCGACATCGGCGTTGTGAAGCTTGCAGACGCCTGGGCGTGGGGCTTTTCCGGCGTGATGGTGCGCGGCTCCGGCGCAGTGTGGGATTTGCGCAAGGCGCAGCCGTACGAGTGCTATTCCGAGCTCGAGTTCGACATTCCCGTGGGCAAGAACGGCGACTGTTACGATCGCTATTGCATCCGTATGGAAGAAATGCGCCAGTCGGTCCGCATCATGAAGCAATGCGTGGAAAAATTGCACGCGGCCGACGCGCAAGGTCCGGTCGTGGTTGACGACAACAAGATCGCGCCGCCGCGCCGCGGACAGATGAAGCGATCGATGGAATCGCTGATCCATCATTTCAAACTCTACACCGAAGGCTTCCACGTGCCGGCCGGCGAAGTGTACGCCGCAGTCGAAGCACCCAAGGGCGAGTTCGGCGTCTATCTGATCGCCGACGGCAGCAACAAGCCGTACAAATGCAAAATCCGCGCGCCGAGCTTCGCGCACTTGCAGGCGATGGATTTTCTATCCCGGGGTCACATGCTCGCCGACGTTTCGGCAATCCTGGGCTCGATCGACATCGTGTTCGGCGAGGTCGATCGATGAGCGTGCGTCGCCTCGCAGAAAAGCAGCCGCCGAGCTTCGCGTTTACGCCGGATAATCTCGAATGGGCGAAAGCGCAGATCGCCAAATATCCGCAGGGCCGTCAGGCCTCCGCGGTGATCCCGCTGTTGTGGCGGGCGCAAGAGCAATCGGACGGCTGGCTGCCGCAGAAGGCGATCGAGGCGGTCGCGGAAATGCTCGGCATGGCGAAAATCCGCGTGCTCGAAGTCGCGACTTTCTACACCATGTTCAATCTTGCTCCGGTCGGCCGCTTCCACGTGCAATTCTGCGGCACCACGCCATGCCTGCTGCGCGGCGCCGACGCGCTGAAAAAAGTTCTGCATCGCGCGATCGGTCACGAGAACGAGATTACGGTCGACGGCACGTTCTCCTGGGTCGAGGTCGAATGCCTCGGTGCGTGTGTCAACGCGCCGATGGTGCAAATCAATGCTGACTACTACGAGGACCTTACCGCAGAGACGCTGACGCGGATTCTCAATGATCTGGCGGCGGGAAAGACCCCCAAACCTGGTCCGCAAGTCGATCGGCAGAATTCTGCGCCGATCGGAGGCGCCGACACGCTGACTGATCCGGCGATCTATAAGATCACAGCGCCGTCAGCCGCGCCGGGTGCCGCTCTGCAAGACAGCGAAGCCAAGAAACCCGGCGAAGCCGCCAATCTCCAGGAAGCGCCGATGCCGAAACCGCCGATCACCGATTCGACCGGCCAACAGCGCAACTAACGACACAGACAGCGACATGCTCGCCGACAAGGACCGCATTTTCAAAAATCTCTATGGCCACCATGGCTGGGGCCTTGATGGGGCGCGCGCACGCGGCGGCTGGGACGGAACCAAAGCGATCCTGGATAGAGGCCGCGACACCATCGTCAACGAGATGAAGGCTTCCGGTCAGCGCGGCCGCGGCGGCGCTGGCTTCCCGACCGGGCTGAAATGGTCGTTCATGCCCAAACAGTCGGACGGGCGGCCAAGCTATCTCGTCATCAATGCCGATGAGTCCGAGCCCGGCACCTGCAAGGACCGCGAGGTCATGCGCCACGATCCGCATCTGTTGATCGAGGGATGCCTGATCGCCGGCTGCGCCATGGGCGTGCACCAGTGCTACATCTACATCCGCGGCGAATTTATCCGCGAGCGCGAGCGGCTGCAGGCCGCCGTCGATCAGGCCTACGACGCCAGGCTGATCGGGAAGAACAATATTAACGGCTACGATTTCGACATCGTCGTGCACCATGGCGCCGGCGCGTATATCTGCGGCGAAGAGACGGCGCTCCTCGAAAGCCTCGAAGGCAAAAAGGGAATGCCGCGGCTAAAGCCGCCGTTCCCGGCCAATATGGGCCTGTACGGCTGTCCGACCACGGTGAACAATGTCGAGACTATCGCGCAGGTGCCCGACATCATGCGGCGCGGCGCTGCCTGGTTCGCCGGCATCGGCCGGGCCAATAACACCGGCACCAAGCTGTTCTGCATTTCCGGCCACGTCGAGCGGCCCTGCAACGTGGAAGAGCAAATGGGAATTCCGCTGCGGGAGTTGATCGACAAGCACGCCGGCGGCGTGCGCGGCGGCTGGAGCAATCTGCTCGCGGTCATTCCGGGCGGCTCGTCGATGCCGCTCGTGCCGGCGGGACCGGATCAGGCCGATGCGCTGCTGATGGATTTCGACGGTTGCCGCGACAAGAAATCGGCGCTCGGCACGGCGGCCGTCATCGTCATGGACAAGTCAACCGATATCATCCGCGCCATGGCGCGCATCTCCTATTTCTACAAGCACGAGAGCTGCGGCCAATGCACACCCTGCCGCGAGGGAATGGGTTGGATGTGGCGCGTGCTGACGCGCATGGCCGAAGGCCGCGCGTTCAAGCGCGAGATCGACATGCTCTGGCAGGTCACGACCCAGATCGAGGGCCACACTATTTGCGCTTTCGGCGACGGCGCCGCCTGGCCGGTGCAGGGCCTGCTGCGGCATTTCCGGCCCGTGATCGAGCAGCGCATCGCCGAATACACCGCCAATCCCGACACCGAAGGCGTGCTCGATCCGCCGCCGGTCACCGAGGCGGCCGAATAGGAACGAGTGCGATGAGCGAAGACCGATATCTTGCACAGCTCAACATCGGGCGGTTCCGCTACCCGACGGACGATCCGCGCATGGCGGATTTCATGAACAATCTCGATCTCGTCAACGCGCTCGCCGAGCGGAGCAATGGTTTTGTCTGGCGGCTCAAGGACGACAGCAACAACGCGACCGCGATCCGCCCGTTCGACGATCCCAACATGGCGGTCAACATGTCGGTCTGGGAAAGTGTTGAGGCGTTGGAGCGATTTGTCTGGCAGACCGTTCACAAGCGTTTCTATGGCCGGCGCCCCGACTGGTTCGACAAAATGGAAGGGCCGCATTTCGTGATGTGGTGGATTCCGGTCGGGCACGAACCGACGATGGCGGAAGCGAAGGAGCGGCTTGCGCACCTGGCCGCGCAGGGTCCATCCGATCACGCATTCGGCTGGGAGAGCGTTCCAGCCGCGCAATTGTGGAAGACGGCGCAATGCGCCGCGCCGAACGGACAGGTGGCATGACCAAGCTCATCGTCGACGGCAGAGAGATCGACGTTCCGCCGGAATACACGCTGCTGCAGGCTTGCGAGGCCGGCGGCGCCGAGATTCCGCGCTTCTGTTTTCAGGAGCGGCTGTCGATCGCCGGCAATTGCCGGATGTGTCTGATCGAAGTTGCCGGCGTGCCGAAACCGCAAGCCTCTTGTGCGATGGCTGTGAAGGATTTGCAGCCCAACAAGGACGGCTCGCCGAAGGTGCTCTTGACCCGTTCGCCGATGGTGCGCAAGGCGCGTGAAGGCGTGATGGAATTCCTGCTGATCAATCATCCGCTCGACTGCCCGATCTGCGATCAGGGGGGCGAATGCGATCTGCAGGACCAGGCAATGGCCTACGGGGTCGATCAGAGCCGTTTCCGCGAGAACAAGCGCGCGGTCGAAGACAAATATCTGGGCGCGCTGGTCAAGACTTCGATGAACCGCTGCATCCAGTGCACGCGATGCATTCGTTTCGCCACCGAGGTTGCCGGCGTCCCCGAGCTTGGCGCCATCGGCCGCGGCGAGGACATGGAGATCACCACCTATCTTGAAGAGGCGATGACATCGGAGTTGCAAGGCAACGTCGTCGATCTCTGTCCGGTCGGCGCGTTGACCTCAAAGCCTTATGAGTTTGCAGCGCGGCCCTGGGAGCTCAACAAGACCGAATTGATCGACGTGATGGACGCGCTCGGCTCCGCCATCCGCATCGACACCCGCGGGCGCGAGGTGATGCGCATCCTGCCGCGCACCAACGACGATGTGAACGAGGAGTGGATTTCCGACAAGACGCGCCACATCGTCGACGGCTTGAGCGCCCAGCGGCTCGATCAGCCATATGTCCGCGAGAACGGGCGTTTGCGCCCGGCAACATGGAGCGAAGCGTTTGGGGCGATTGCCAAAAAGCTCGCGGGTGCGAATGCCAAACGGGTAGGGGCGCTGGTCGGCGATCTTGCCGCGGTCGAGGAGACTTTTGCGCTCAAGGATTTGATGACGCGGCTTGACGTCACCAATCTCGACTGCCGTCAGGACGGCTCGGCGATCGATCCGAAATGGGGCCGGGCGGGCTATTTGTTCAACGCGACCATCGCAGGCGTCGAGACGGCGGATGCGCTGCTCCTTGTCGGCACGAACCCGCGCCGGGAGGCGGCGGTGCTCAACGCGCGCATTCGCAAGCGCTGGCGCTTGGCCAAAAGCTTTGCCGTCGGTCTGATCGGCCAAAAGGCGCCACTGACCTATCCTTACGATTATCTCGGCGCCGGCCCGGAAACGCTTGCCTCGATAACCCGTCACAGCTTCGCCGAGGTGCTGCGGAAGGCAGAGCACCCGCTTGTTATCGTCGGGGCAGACGCCCTGGCGCGAGCGGACGGTGCAGCGGTGGCTTCGTTTGCGGCCAAGGCAGCGATCGAGCTTGGCGCCGTCAAGGATGGCTGGAACGGGTTCAGCGTTCTGCATCACGCCGCCTCGCGCGTCGGTGCGCTCGATCTCGGTTTCGTGCCGGGCGAGGGCGGTTTGACCGCGCGGCAGATGGCGCCAGCGGGTGCGCTCGATATTCTGTTCCTGCTCGGAGTTGACGAGATCGACATCGCGCCGGGCGCCTTTGTCATCTACATCGGCACCCACGGCGACCGCGGCGCCGCGCGCGCGGATGTGGTGCTGCCGGGCGCCGCGTATCCGGAAAAATCGGCGACCCATGTAAACACCGAAGGCCGGGTGCAGATGGCGACGCGGGCTTCCTTTCCGCCCGGCGATGCGCGCGAGGATTGGGCGATCCTGCGCGCGCTGTCGGACGTGCTCGGCAAGCGGTTGCCCTATGACTTGCTCGCCGCGCTTCGACGCGCGCTGTACCAGGCTTACCCGCAGTTCATCCGGATCGGACAGATCGCGCCGGGCGATGCCGCCGACGTGCACAAGCTCGCGGCGCTAGGCGGCACAACGGACAAGGCGCCGTTCCAGTCCAGCATCACCGATTTTTATTTCACCAATCCGATCGCTCGCTGCTCCGCGGTGATGGCGGAATGCTCGGCGATCTCGCTCGGGCGCGCGGCCATGACGGCGGCGGAATAGGGACCAGGCGATGGAAGCGTTCTGGTCCGATTACATCTGGCCTTTGGTGATCATGATCGCCGAGAGCGTGCTGCTGCTCGTCATCCTGCTCGTCGCCATCGCTTACGTGCTGTTGGCTGACCGCAAAATCTGGGCCGCGGTGCAGATCAGGCGCGGGCCGAACGTGGTCGGGCCGTGGGGACTGTTTCAGTCATTCGCTGATCTCTTGAAATTCGTGCTCAAGGAGCCGGTTATTCCCTCCGGCGCCAACAAGGGCGTGTTTCTGCTCGCGCCGCTCGTCACCTGCACGCTGGCGCTTGCCGCCTGGGCGGTGATTCCCGTCGGCGCCGGCATCGTCATCGCCAACATCAATGTCGGCGTCCTCTATATTTTCGCGATCTCCTCACTGATGGTCTACGGCGTGATCATGGCCGGCTGGTCGTCGAACTCGAAATATCCGTTCCTGGCTGCCCTGCGCTCCGCGGCGCAGATGGTGTCGTACGAAGTCTCGATCGGGTTTGTGTTTATCACCGTGCTGCTCTGTGTCGGCTCGCTCAACCTGTCGGCCATCGTTGAGGCGCAGCGCGATCATGGTGTGGCAACCCTGATCGGCGTTCCGTGGTTCACGGTCTTGAATTGGTATTGGCTGCCGCTGTTGCCGATGTTCGTGATTTTCTTCGTTTCGGCACTCGCCGAGACCAACCGCCCGCCGTTCGACTTGGTCGAGGCCGAATCCGAACTGGTCGCCGGTTACATGGTCGAATATGGCTCGACGCCGTACATGATGTTCATGCTCGGCGAATATGTCGCCATCGCCACGATGTGTGCCATGGCGACGATCCTGTTCCTGGGCGGCTGGCTCCCGCCGTTCCCGGTTGCGCCGTTCACGTGGATACCGGGGTTGGTGTGGTTCGTGCTCAAAGCGACGTTCGTATTCTTCATGTTTGCGATGGTGAAAGCGTTCGTCCCGCGCTATCGCTACGACCAGCTGATGCGGCTCGGCTGGAAGGTGTTTCTGCCGATCTCGCTCGCCATGGTCGCGATCGTCGCCGGCGTCCTTGAAGTCATCAGAGGCTGACATGAGCTTGGATCAGGGCGCCCGTTCGATTTTTCTCAAGGAGTTCGTGCAGGCATTTTTCCTGTCGATGCGCTATTTCTTCAAGCCGAAGGCGACGCTCAATTACCCGTTCGAGAAGGGTTCGCTGTCGCCGCGCTTCCGTGGCGAGCATGCGCTGCGGCGTTATCCGAACGGCGAGGAGCGTTGCATCGCCTGCAAGCTTTGCGAAGCAATCTGCCCGGCACAGGCGATCACCATCGAGGCCGGTCCGCGACGAAACGACGGCACCCGCCGCACCACCCGCTACGACATCGACATGGTCAAATGCATCTATTGCGGGCTGTGCCAGGAGGCCTGTCCGGTCGATGCCATCGTCGAAGGCCCGAACTTCGAATACGCCACCGAGACGCGCGAAGAGCTTTACTACGACAAGGAGCGTCTGCTTGCGAACGGCGACCGCTGGGAGCGCGAGCTCGCCAAGGCCATCGAACTCGACGCACCCTATCGCTGACACGGCGCGGCCATGATCCTGCAAGCCATCTTCTTTTATCTCTTTGCCGCCGTGTGCATCGCCTCGGCGTTCATGGTGATTGCCGGGCGAAATCCCGTGCATTCGGTGTTGTTTCTCATTCTGGCGTTCGTCAACGCCGCTGGCCTATTCATGCTGTTGGGTGCCGAATTCCTGGCGATGATTTTGATCGTCGTTTATGTCGGTGCGGTCGCGGTGCTGTTCCTGTTCGTGGTGATGATGCTCGACGTGGACTTTGCCGAGCTGCGCCACGGCGTGCTCAACTATCTGCCGGTTGGGGCTGCGGTCGGCATCATTTTGCTGATCGAACTCGTGTTCGGCGTGATCGGCTGGGTGATTGCGCCGGGCCTGACCAAGATCATCACTGCGCCGATCTCAAGCGACATCAACAACACGCAGGCGCTTGGCCTCGTGCTCTACACCCGCTACGTCTACTTTTTCGAGGCCGCTGGCGTGATCCTCCTGGTCGCCATGATCGGCGCGATCGTGCTCACACTGCAGCACAAGCCGAACGTGAAGCGGCAGAGCATCGGCCAACAGCTGGCCCGCCACCGGTCGAGCGCGATCGAAGTGGTGGAAGTGAAATCGGGGCAGGGACTGCCATGATCGTCGGGCTGGGGCACTATCTCTCGGTCGGGGCCATCCTGTTCACCATCGGGATCTTCGGCATCTTTCTCAACCGCAAGAACGTCATCATCATTCTGATGTCGGTCGAACTCATCCTGCTCGCGGTCAACATCAACCTGGTGGCGTTCTCGTCGTTTCTCGGCGACATCGTCGGCCAGGTTTACGCGCTGATCGTGCTCACGGTCGCGGCGGCCGAAGCTGCGATCGGGCTGGCGATTCTCGTTGCCTATTACCGCAACCGCGGTTCGATCGCGGTTGAGGATGTGAATTTGATGAAAGGCTGAGGCGGCATGTACGAAGCCATCGTCCTGTTGCCGCTGATTGGCGCCGTCGTCGCCGGCGCCATCTCGTTAATTGGCGCGCGCAATCGGTTTCCGGGCGAGGATCCGCCGCCTCCGCACGACGACCACGCTGCTCCGCTCGTGCCGGCGCACGGCATTCATGCCGCGCCGAACCCGATAGCCGCCCACGCGGAATTCGCCCATTCGACGCATGAGCCGGAAGACATTGCCGAGCCGGATGCCGGATCGCGCGCGGCCGAGTTGATCACGACGACACTGTTGGGAATTTCGTGGGTGCTGTCGTGTTTGGCTTTCGTCGATGTTGGTTTGCGCGGACACGACGCGCGCGTGCCGCTCTTCAATTTCATCACTTCCGGCGATCTCAAAGTCGATTGGGCGCTCCGAATCGACCCGCTCACCGCGGTGATGCTGATCGTGGTGACGACGGTGTCAGCCCTCGTACACCTCTATTCGATCGGCTACATGGCCGACGATCCGCACAAGCCGCGCTTTTTCTCGTACCTTTCGTTCTTCACCTTCGCCATGCTGTTGTTGGTGACGGCCGACAATCTCGCTCAATTGTTCGTCGGCTGGGAAGGCGTCGGGCTCGCGAGCTATCTCTTGATCGGCTTCTGGTACCACAAGCCGGAAGCCAATGCGGCGGCGATCAAGGCCTTTCTCGTCAACCGCGTCGGCGACTTCGGTTTCGCGCTCGGCATTTTCGCGGTGTTTCTGCTGACCGGCTCGATCAACTTCGACACTGTCTTTGCCCAGGCGCCGGACCTGGTCGGCAAAACCTTCCATTATCTGAGCTTCAACGTCGACGCGCTGACGCTGATCTGTCTGCTGCTGTTCATGGGCGCCATGGGCAAATCGGCGCAATTTCTGCTGCACACCTGGCTGCCCGACGCCATGGAAGGGCCGACCCCGGTGTCGGCGCTGATCCACGCCGCCACTATGGTGACCGCCGGCGTGTTCATGGTGGCGCGGCTGTCGCCGCTGTTCGAGCTCGCGCCCTACGCCAAGACGTTCGTGATTTTTATCGGCGCCACCACCGCGATCTTCGCTGCGACCATCGGCCTCGTGCAAAACGACATCAAGCGCGTCGTTGCTTATTCGACCTGCTCGCAGCTCGGTTACATGTTCGTCGCCATGGGCTCCGGCGCCTATTCGATCGGCATGTTTCATCTGTTCACGCATGCCTTCTTCAAGGCGCTTTTGTTCCTCGGTTCGGGCTCGGTGATCCTCGCCATGCATCACGAGCAGGACATGCGCAAAATGGGCGGCCTGTGGCGCAAGATTCCCTTCACTTACGCGATGATGCTGATCGGCACGTTGGCGCTTACCGGATTTCCGTTCACGGCCGGCTTCTTTTCCAAGGACGCGATCATCGAAGCCGATGACGTCATCCAGGGCACCGTCGCAAGTTACGGCTTCATCATGACGGTCGCCGCGGCAGCGCTCACCTCGTTCTATTCGTGGCGGCTGATCTTTAAGACCTTTCACGGCGAACCGCACGATCATCATCACTACGAGGCGGCGCATGAGAGCCCGCTGGTGATGCTCATTCCGCTCGCGGTTCTGGCGTTTGGTTCGATCGCAGCAGGCTGGCCGTTCCTGCATCTGTTCGAAGGTCACGGTGCCGAAGAATTCTTCCGCGAGTCGCTGAAGTTTGGTCCGGCGAACCACGTGCTCGAGGCGATGGAGGAACTTCCGCTCTACGTCAGCCTGGCGCCGACGGTAATGATGGTCGGTGGATTCCTGGTGGCGTGGCAATTCTATATCCGCCGGCCGGATATCCCGGTCGCGCTCGCTCGCGACCAAAACGTGCTGTACCGGTTCTTGCTCAACGCCTGGTACTTCGACCAGATCTACGATTTCATTTTCGTGCGTCCGGCGCTGTGGCTTGGGCGGCTGTTCTGGAAGGGCGGTGACGGTTTCGTCATCGATGGTTTCGGGCCCGACGGCGTCTCGACGCGCGTGCTCGATGTCACCCGTAATGTGGTCCGCCTGCAGACCGGGTACCTCTACCATTACGCCTTTGCCATGCTGATCGGCGTCGCCGCCTTCGTCACCTGGTTCATGTTTGCGGGGGGACTGCATCCATGACCAGTTGGCCGATCCTGTCCGTCGTCACGTTTCTGCCGATCCTCGGCGCGGTGTTCATCGCATTTTTGCGCGATGACGAAGCGGGCGCGGGCAATGCGCGCTGGGTGGCGTTGTGGACGACGCTCATCACCTTTGCCATCTCGCTCATTCTGGTCTGGCGCTTCGATCTGGGCTCGGCCGAATTCCAGTTTCTTGAAAAGGGCCCCTGGCTCGGCGGGACCATCACTTATTCCATGGGCGTTGACGGCATCTCGCTGCCGTTCGTGATCCTGACCACCGCGCTGATGCCGATCACGATCCTGGCGAGCTGGACCTCGATCCAGAGCCGCGTACGCGAATACATGATCGCGTTTCTGGTCCTCGAAACGCTCATGGTCGGCACCTTCTGCGCGCTCGACCTGGTGCTGTTCTATGTGTTCTTCGAAGGCGGCCTGATCCCGATGTTCCTGATCATCGGCGTGTGGGGCGGACCGCGCCGGGTCTATGCGAGCTTCAAGTTCTTTCTCTACACGCTGCTCGGCTCGGTGCTGATGCTGCTCGCCATCATGGCGATGTACTGGCAGGCCGGCACGACCGATATCCCGACGCTGCTGCACCATGCGTTCCCGCGCTCGCTGCAGACCTGGGCGTGGTTCGCATTCCTCGCTTCGTTCGCCGTCAAGATGCCGATGTGGCCGGTCCATACCTGGCTGCCAGACGCGCACGTCGAAGCGCCGACCGCGGGCTCCGTCATTCTCGCCGCAATCCTGTTGAAGATGGGCGGCTACGGCTTCCTGCGCTTCTCGCTGCCGATGTTCCCGCAAGCTTCGCTCGACCTCGCGCCGCTGATTTACGTGCTCTCGGTCGTCGCCATTATTTACACCTCTCTGGTTGCGCTCGTGCAGGAGGACGTGAAAAAGCTCATCGCCTATTCTTCGGTGGCGCATATGGGCTTTGTCACCATGGGCCTGTTCGCGATGACCGCGCAGGGCGTTGCCGGCGGTATTTTCCAAATGATCTCCCACGGCATCGTGTCCGCGGCTTTGTTCCTTTGCGTCGGCGTCGTCTACGATCGCATGCACACCCGCGAAATCGCGGCTTATGGCGGCTTGGTCAACCGCATGCCGGTCTACGCCTTCGCCTTCATGGTGTTCACGCTCGCCAATGTCGGACTGCCGGGCACGTCCGGATTCATCGGCGAATTTCTGACGCTGCTCGGCACCTTCCGCGTCAACAATTGGGTCGCAACGCTGGCGACGCTCGGCACCATCCTCTCGGCCGCCTACGCGCTGTGGCTTTATCGCAAGATGATCTTTGGCAGGCTCACCAAACCGAGCCTCTTCCACATCAAGGATATCGGCTGGCGCGAAATGGTGGTGCTGGCGCCACTTGTGATCCTTACCATCGTGTTCGGCATCTATCCGAAGCCGGTGCTCGACGTTTCGGCGGTGTCGGTGACGCAGCTGATCGACAATTTCCAGCATGCCGTCAGCAGCGTGCAATCGGCGGGGCTGAGGTAGGCGATGAATACGGCTCTGACCATCACAAGCCTCGTTCCGCTGCTGCCGGAAATAGTGCTCGGCATCGGCGCTTTGGCGCTGTTGATGCTAGGCGTTTACAGCTATGAGCGTCATGTCGTTCTGATCGACGCCGCTTCGATTGTATTGCTCGTCGCCGCCGGCGTGATCGTAGTCCTGCTTCCGGAGGGCAAGCTTGTCACCTTCGACGGCAGCTTCGTGGTCGATGGCTTTGCCCGGTTCCTCAAAATCCTCGCCATCCTCGGCTCGGCCGCCGCTATTCTGATGTCGATCGATTACGACAAGCGGCAAAAGCAGCAGCGGTTCGAATATTCCGTGCTGATCGTATTGTCGACGCTGGGCATGCTGATGCTGATCTCGGCCGCCGATCTGATCGCTCTCTATCTCGGCCTCGAACTGATGAGCCTACCGCTCTATGTGGTGGCCGCAAGCCATCGCACTTCGCTGCGCTCGACCGAGGCGGGTCTCAAATATTTTGTGCTCGGTGCGCTGTCGTCGGGAATGCTGCTTTACGGAGCCTCGCTCGTTTACGGCTTCACCGGCACTGTGAGTTTCGCTGGCATCGCTCATTCGGCGGCGGATGCAGGTTCGGGATTGATCTTCGGGCTGGTGTTTCTGTTCGCCGGCTTCTGCTTCAAGGTGTCGGCGGTTCCGTTCCATATGTGGACGCCCGACGTCTACGAAGGCGCGCCAACGCCGGTGACGGCTTTTTTCGCCGCCGCGCCCAAGATAGCGGGCATCGCCATGTTCGTCCGCGTTGCGGTCGCCGCCTTTCCGGGCATCACTGGGCAATGGCAGGAAATCGTCGCCTTTGTTTCGATTGCCTCGATGCTGCTTGGTTCGTTCGCCGCAATCGGCCAACGCAACATCAAACGGCTGATGGCCTATTCCTCGATCGGCCATATGGGCTTTGCGCTGATCGGGCTTGCCGCCGGAACGTCGGAAGGCGTGCAGGGCGTGCTGGTCTATATGGCGATCTATCTGACCATGACGCTCGGCGTGTTCGCCGTAATCCTCTCGATGCGGCGCGGCGAGCGCATGGTCGAGTTGATCGATCAACTCGCCGGGCTCGCGCGGACAAGCCCCACCATGGCGTTTTTTCTGGCGATGCTGTTGTTCTCGATGGCGGGCGTGCCGCCGCTCGCCGGCTTTTTCGCGAAGTTCTACGTCTTCCTCGCTGCGATCAAAGCCGGGCTTTACCTGCTTTCCGTAATCGGCGTGTTGGCGAGCGTCATTGGCGCCTATTATTATCTAGCGATCGTGAAGCTGATGTATTTCGACGAGCCGGTGGAAGGTTTTGCCGGCATGCCATACGAGCTAAAAGTGGTCCTTGCGGTGTGCGGCTTGTTCAACATTTTGTTCTTCCTCTATCCGGGACCTCTGGTCGGCGTCGCCAGCGCCGCCGCCCATTCGCTGTTCTGATGCAACTCCACTCCGCGGCTGCCGCGGCGGGTTATCGCCTTCTCGATCACGAAACGGTGGCGTCGACCAACGCGGAAGCGTTGGCGCTCGCGCGGGGCGGCGAGCGTGGGCCGCTGTGGATTACGGCGCGGCAGCAGAGCGCTGGCCGCGGCCGGCGCGGCAACGCCTGGATCTCGCCGCCCGGTAATCTTTACGCCACGCTGCTGCTGCACGATCCGGCGCCGGCGGAACATGCGCCCGAATTGTCGTTCGTCACCGCGTTGGCCTTGTATGACGCGATCGCGCAAAGCGCGCCGGTATTGCAGAGCGCGCTCAAACTGAAATGGCCGAATGATCTTCTCGTCGGCGGCGCCAAGATCGCCGGCATTCTGATCGAAAGCGAGCGCGTCGACGAGAAGCTCACTGTTGTCATCGGAATTGGTGTGAACTGCCGGCACCATCCGGCGGACACCCACTTTCCAGCGACCAATCTTGCGTCGGCCGGCGCCGACATTTCCGCCGAAGGCCTGTTTGCCGCGTTGTCCGGCACGATGGTGGAACGTCTGAGGGAATGGCATCGCGGTGCGGGCTTTGCGGCCATTCGAGCCGATTGGATCGCCCGCGCCGCCGGAATAGGCGGCGACATGCGGGTACGCTTGCCCGATCGTGAGCTTCTCGGCCGCGGCGAAGCGCTCGATGAACACGGCCGGCTGCTGCTGCGCCTCCCCGATGGCAGCGTGCAGGCAATCGCCGCCGGCGAGGTCTTTCCGCTAGCGGCTGCGCCTGCCGGCAAGTCGACTACCGGACGCTACGGCTGATGCCCAACAACGAGCTTGTTTTTGCGCCGCTCGGCGGCATCGGCGAGATCGGGATGAATCTCTCGATCTACGGCGTCGGTGACGGGCGGCGCCGGCAGTGGCTGATCGTCGATTGTGGTGTTTCCTTCGCGTCTGAAGAGCACCTGCCCGGCGTCGATCTAATTTTGCCGGATATCCGCTTTCTGATCGAGGAGCGCCGCAACCTCGTTGGCCTCGTGCTCACGCATGCTCACGAAGACCACATGGGCGCCCTCCTGGATTTGTGGCCCCGCTTGAACGTGCCGCTCTACGCCTCGCCGTTTGCCGCTGCTTTGTTTGAAGCCCGCCGCCTGTCCGAGCCCGGCGCGCCGAAAATTCCGGTGAACGCGGTGCCGGTCGGCGGACACCTGACGCTTGGGCCGTTCCAGATCGACTTCATCAATGTCGCCCACTCGATCCCGGAATCCAACGCCCTCGCGATCCGCACCTCGCTCGGTACCGTGCTCCATACCGGCGACTGGAAGATTGATCCGACGCCGCTGATCGGTGCGCCGACCGATCAAGCGAAACTTACCGCTCTTGGCGACGCGGGTGTGCTCGCCCTTGTCGGCGATTCCACAAATGCGGTCCGCGACGGCCGTTCGCCGTCCGAAATGGATGTAGCGAAAACCCTGACCGAACTGATTCGGACAGCGCCGGCGCGCGTCGCGGTAACCACCTTCGCTTCCCACGTTGGGCGCCTCCGGGCGGTCGCCGATGCCGCGCGGCTCGCTGATCGCGAGGTCGTGGTGGTCGGCCGCGCCATGGAGCGTGTGGTCCAGGTTGCGCGCGAGACCGGCTATTTCGATGGGGTGCAAGATTTCCGCCCGGCGGAAAGCTACGGCTACCTGCCGCCCGACAAGGTTATCGCGCTTTGCACCGGCAGCCAGGGCGAAGCGCGCGCGGCGCTTTCGCGCATTGCGGAAGACGAGCACCCGGAGGTTACGCTGACGCGGGGCGACCGCGTGATTTTTTCCGCCCGCACCATCCCCGGCAACGAGAAGGCGGTGGCCCGCGTGATCAACGGTCTGGTTGGGCAGGGCGTGGAGGTCATCACCGACCGCACCCACCTGGTGCACGTCTCCGGGCATCCCCGGCGCGACGAGCTGCGCGACATGATCGGCTGGGTGCGGCCGCAAATCCTCATTCCGGCGCATGGCGAAGCGCTGCATTTGGCCGAACACGCTGAACTCGCGCGCGGCGCCGGAGTCCCTCAAGTGCTCGTTTGCCGCAACGGCGATCTGGTGCGACTCGCGCCGGGGCCTCCGGAAATCATCGATGAAGTACCGTCCGGGCGACTCTACAAAGACGGTGCGCTCCTCCTCAGCGCCGAAGCGCGCACCGTAGCGGCGCGTCGGCGGCTGTCCTTCGCCGGCGTGGTCTCCGTCGCGCTCGCGCTCAGCGAAAAGGGCCAGCTCATGACTGATCCGGAGATCGAGCTGATTGGCGTTCCGGAAACCGATGCCGGCGGCCGGCCGATGGAGGAGATTGCACGCGAAGCGATCGATGAAGCGTTCGCAGCGCTGCCAAAGCCGCGGCTGCGCGATCCCGACGAGGTTGCCGAGGCGGTCCGGCGCGCGGTGCGCGGCGCTATCGCCCAAGCGTGGCGCAAAAAGCCGATCTGCCACGTCCACGTTCTCGTGGTGTAGGATGGTTGGCAGCGAGGAGACCTAAACATGATCGGCAGGCTCAACCATGTTGCCATTGCCGTGCGCGATATCGGCAAGGCGGCTGCGTTGTACCGAGATGTTCTCGGCGCTGACGTTTCCGCGGCGGTGCCCCAGCCGGATCACGGCGTGACCACGGTCTTCATCAACCTGCCAAACACCAAGATCGAGCTGCTTGAGCCGCTCGGCGAGAACTCGCCGATCGCAAAGTTCCTCGAGCGCAGTCCCGATGGCGGCATGCACCACGTCTGCTACGAGGTTGACGACATTCGCGCCGCGCGCGACACCCTCAAAGCTTCAGGCGCGCGGGTCCTCGGTGACGGCGAGCCCAAGATCGGCGCCCACGGCAAACCGGTGCTGTTCCTGCATCCAAAAGATTTTTCTGGCACCTTGGTCGAACTGGAGCAGCGATAGAGCGTGATCCGGAAAAGTGGCCGCCGATTTTCCGAAAAGATAGCGCTTCGCTAGAGGCAACATGCTGGTCTTGACCGCCGTCTCTGTTTTCTTCCTGATCTGGTGGGTGGTGCTGTTCGCTGTTCTGCCCTGGGGTGTTCGCAGCCAGCGCGAGGATGGGCAAATCGCACCCGGGACCGACCCCGGCGCGCCTGCGATCCCGCGCCTGGGACTCAAGCTGCTGTGGACGACGATCGTTTCAGTAGTGATTTTTGCAGGATGTTACGTCGTTTACGTTAACCGGCTGGTGACGCTTGAAGGACTTACACGCCCATTTGGAATGCATTGAGGGGGCTCCGCCCAAAAAAATAGCAGGGCCAAAGCCCTGCTTAGAAATCCTTATCCGATCCCTGATCCGCGCTTTCAGCCCCGGATTTTCTATTGCTTCGGCTCGGCGGCAGCGTTGAACTCGCGCCCTCGGACCATCCTCCCTAGACTTGGACCGCCATCCCGCATGCCAAGATTTTTATGCACGTCGGGATTGCGCGACCGTCGTAGCCGATCTTTTGTCCAATGTCATCATCTTACCGGATGTCGGTGACAAAAAAATTTAACCGCCTGCCCACTTTTGGGAAGCAATGCTCCGCCGAACGGCCCTCTTGTAATTCCGGCACTGTTGGTACAACGACATTTGATGCGCCTTTCCCGTTACTTCCTGCCTATCCTGCGTGAAACCCCGAAAGAAGCGGACATCGTCTCGCACCGCTTGATGCTGCGCGCCGGCATGATCCGCCAGGAGGCGGCCGGCATTTATGCCTTCCTGCCGCTGGGGCTGCGCGTGCTCGATAAGGTGTGCCGGATCGTCCGCGAGGAGCAGAACCGCTCCGGCGCCATCGAATTACTCATGCCGACGATCCAGTCGGCAGAACTCTGGCGGGAAAGCGGCCGCTACGACGCCTACGGCAAGGAGATGCTGCGCATCGCTGATCGCCATGAACGTGAGATGCTCTACGGGCCAACCAATGAGGAGATGATCACCGAAATCTTCCGCGCTTATGTCCGTTCCTACAAAAGTCTGCCGCTCAATCTTTATCATCTGCAGTGGAAGTTCCGCGACGAGGTGCGGCCGCGCTTCGGACTGATGCGCGGCCGCGAATTCCTGATGAAGGACGCCTATTCGTTCGATATCGACTTTGCCGGCGCCAGGCACTCCTACAACCGCATGTTCGTTGCCTATCTGCGGACGTTCGCGCGCATGGGATTGCAGTCGATTCCAATGGTGGCCGAGAGTGGGCCGATCGGCGGCAATCTTTCGCACGAATTTATCGTGCTGGCCGATACCGGCGAGAGCGAGGTGTTTTGCCATCGCGACTATCTCGATTTCAAAGTCCCCGGCCAGGACGTTGATTTCGACAATGTGCCGGGCTTGCAAACGGCGGTCGACAAGTGGACCGAGCTCTATGCGGCGACATCCGACAAGCATGACGCAGCGGCGTTTGCAAAATTGCCGGCTGAAAAGCAGATCTCGGCCCGCGGCATCGAAGTCGGTCAGGTGTTCTATTTTGGCACCAAATATTCCGAACCGATGAAGGCCTTGGTCACCGGTCCCGATGGCGCCGAACGGCCGGTGCATATGGGATCGTACGGCATTGGGCCGACCAGGCTGGTTGCCGCCTTGATCGAGGTCTTTCACGACGACGCCGGCATCAAATGGCCGGAAGCGGTCGCACCGTTCACGGTCGCCATCCTCAACCTCAAGCAGGGCGCCAGTGAAACCGATGCGGCCTGTGAACACCTTTACGCCGCCCTGACCGCGAAGGGGATCGACACGCTCTACGACGATCTCGACGAGCGGCCGGGTGCGAAATTCGCCACCGCCGACCTGATCGGCATCCCTTGGCAGCTCCTCGTCGGGCCGCGGGGCCTGGCCGAGGGCAAGGTCGAAGTAAAGCGCCGGTCCGATGGATCGCGGGAACTCATGAGCCCCGCGGACGCGGTCGCCCGTCTCACTGCCTGAAGCTGTGCGCGGTTACGCCGCGGGGCGATGTTTCGAGGCTTGAATCCGCCAGAATCATGTGAAACTTCGGTTCCTCGTGGGGACTACACATTGATGCGAGAGCCGACCGGCACTCATCCGTTCGCGCCCTTTGAGTGGATGCTTTCACTGCGCTATCTGCGTGCGCGGCGGAAGGAAGGATTCATCTCGGTCATCGCCGGGTTCTCCTTTCTGGGCATCATGCTCGGCGTGGCGACCCTGATCATCGTCATGGCGGTGATGAACGGATTCCGCCAAGAGCTGCTCGCGAAGATCCTCGGCCTCAACGGCCATCTGCTGATCCAGCCGCTCGAATCCCCGCTGACCGATTGGCAAGCGGTCGCTGCTCGCATCGCCAAAGTCCCGGGCGTGCGGTTTGCAGCGCCCCTCGTCGAGGGGCAGGCGCTGGCGTCATCGCCGTTCAACGCCTCGGGTGTGCTCGTGCGCGGCATCCGTTCAGGCGAGCTGACGAAGCTTTCCTCGATCGCCAAAAATATCAAGCAGGGAACGCTTGAAGGCTTCGACGAAGGGCAGGGCGTCGCCATTGGCAGCCGGCTTGCCGAACAGCTTTCGGTGCGGGCCGGAGATAATCTGACGCTGGTGGCGCCGCGCGGGGCGGTGACCCCGATGGGCACCACGCCGCGCATCAAGGCCTACAAGATCGCGGCCGTCTTCGAGATCGGCATGTCGGAATACGACGCCGCCTTTGTGTTCATGCCGCTGACGGAAGCGCAGGCCTATTTCAATCGTGCCGGCGATGTGACCGCGATCGAGGTCTATACCGACGACCCTGATCGGATCGACCGCTACCGCGCGCTCATCACCGAGGCCGCGGCGCGGCCGATCTACATGATCGACTGGCGCCAGCGCAACGCTACTTTCTTCAACGCGCTCCAGGTCGAGCGCAACGTGATGTTTCTGATCCTGACTTTGATTGTGCTGGTGGCCGCGCTCAACATCGTCTCCGGCATGATCATGCTGGTGAAGGACAAAGGCAGCGACATTGCCATCCTGCGCACCATGGGCGCGACACAAGGCGCAATCATGCGCATCTTTCTCATTACCGGCGCTTCGATCGGCGTGGTTGGCACTCTGGTCGGCTTCCTCCTCGGCACGATCATCTGCCTGAACATTGAATTGATCCGCCACTTCTTGTCGTGGCTGACCAACACCGAACTGTTTTCTCCCGAGCTCTATTTCCTGTCGCGGCTTCCCGCCGACATGAATGCCGGCGAAACCACGGCCGTAGTGGTCATGGCGCTGGGCCTGTCGCTGCTCGCGACGCTTTATCCGTCCTGGCGGGCGGCGCGGCTCGATCCTGTCGAAGCGCTGCGTTACGAGTGATCGGGCGATGGACGACACCACAACGGACACAACGATTGTCGAGGCACCGCCATCGACCAGCAGCGAAGAGCGTCCGATCGTATTGCTGCACGAGGTCAGCCGCCGGTTTCGCCAGGGCGATTCCACGCTTGATATTCTCAAAAGCGCCAAGCTTGCTGTCTGGCCGGGTCAAACCGTGGCGCTAGTTGCACCTTCCGGCGCCGGCAAATCGACGCTTCTGCATATCGCCGGACTCCTTGAACATGCCGACGGCGGCGAAGTCTACCTGGACTTGGTTGCGACCTCGCACATGAGCGACGCCGCGCGCACGCGCATCCGGCGCGCCGACGTCGGCTTCGTCTATCAGTTTCACCATCTGCTGCCGGAATTCTCCGCCGTGGAGAACGTCATGATGCCGCAAATGATCCGCGGGCTGCAGCGTGCGGAGGCAGAGAAGCGCGCCGCCGAGCTGTTGACCTATCTCGGTCTCAAGGAGCGCCTGACGCACCGGCCTGCGGAGCTTTCGGGCGGCGAGCAGCAGCGCGTCGCCATTGCGCGCGCGGTTGCGAACGCGCCGCGTATCCTCTTGGCCGACGAGCCAACCGGAAATCTTGATCTGCGCACCTCAGAGCGGGTCTTTGCTGCACTCGATCAATTGGTGCACGCTTCGGGCCTCGCGGCTGTTGTCGCTACTCACAACCTCGACATTGCCGCGCAAATGGACCGCCGCGTGACCATTCGCGATGGCCTGGTGGTTGAGCTGACCTGACCTAAAACGGTCCGGTCAGCAGATGTGGCACCAGCAGTGATAGGGGCCGCAAACTCTGCGCGTTCCCGGTAGGCACCCGGCGCTCCAAGCGCGACAACCCGCCGGCCTGACTGGACCGGCGTTTTGCGCCTGGCTGCGCAGACTAAAAGCACCCGGCTGCTGGCTTTGCGCCGCGGTCATCATCGCGAGCGATCCCAGCATCAGCGCAGCGGTTGCCAAAGTGGCCGCGATCTTGCCCATAAAGACCTCCCTTCCGATTGTTGGCTCATCTTCCAGCAACCAGAGCTTCAACAACCAAATGCCCTCCGGGCAGAAAAAAACAAGGCCGCCCGGAGGCGGCCTTGCTTCAAGTTAAATACGTAATTGCTGTTTGCTCAGCAGGGGACGCATTGGCCGCGCCAGCGGCGCATGCCCCACGGGCAGCCGGCAAACAGGCGCGGTCCGCAAGCGACGTGTTGGATCGACGTCGCGTTGCGCGCCTGAGAGCGCAGGGTCGCCGCGCCAGGCGCCTGGGTTTGGGCGCCGGCGGTCAGGGCAAGCGAGCCAACAATAAGGGTTGCAGCCGCAAGCGTGATCGAGAGCTTGAGCATCGAGAACTTCCTCCGTTGATGGGAAAACGCTGGCTTAAGGGTGAAACGAAGCGCAACGACGATACCCTTGATTTTAGTTCCCTGCCAAGTCTCCGGCCAAACTTCTGCGTCCGGATATCCCCAGCCCGGATGGTGTCTATCGGCCGAGCGGGTGCGTACTCAGGCACCGTCGCAGAATCAAGAAGCGCGTACGCGAGATGAAAAAAGTCCCTCGCGTCCATTCAATGTTTTGACTTAGCGCAAGGCTGATTTCGCGCGCCTCGGCGATTCTGAACTCGTGATGGTCGCCGCAAGCCTGGCAGCGCAGATTTATTTTTGCGTCTTTGGGCAGAAATTTCAGCTGGGCCGGCAACGCGCAAAATCCGCTGCGAAAATCTTTGCCGGTCTTTGGACAGCAGAAAGTCATCTCAGCCATCTCGCGCTCCATTAGTTGCATGTGCGACTGACGGGATTCTTGCGGTTCCATCTTTGATGAGGATCAATTGCGGGCCTGGTGCGGCGTGTCGCGCGCGCTCGCGATAACTCGCGCGCCTGCGGGCCGAATGCGGGCAAAAAGAGAGGGCGGTCCTGTACCTCAACCTCAACACTGAGGGCTCGGTTAGAACCGCCTGCACTCCGTCTCCCCTAGAGGCAAGTTGGAGCTTATGTCACGGCGCGACATAAACATTGATGCGGATCAAAGCCGGCCATCCTTGAGGCCGAAGCCTCTCCATCGCTTGGGCCAGCAGGCGGGAGGCGCTCGGGCAGTCAAAAAAGCAGCCTCAAATGGCTTGCCAGTTTGGCCGGAGCGCGCATATCTGCGTGCATGGCAAAGATTCGTGTCACCTTCAAAATGAAGCGGATAGCCGAGGGCGATTGGGAGATCATCGCCGAGTATCCCGGCGCCGAGCCGAGATACATCAAAGGGCTCAAGAGCAAAGCCGAAGTCGACGAATGGCTACAGGGCAGCCGCCGCATCGATTGGCTGAGATCGCAGGGTTACGCGAAGTGACACAGCCGGGCAGACCGGCCTAGGTCCCTACGGTGACGGCATGCCTGAAGCCCGGAAAATCGTCAGATACAGCGCCGAGGCTCTTCTCCTCCTGGTACCGCTGGCCGCCGTGATCTATTTTCTGGCCTTCCCGGATGCCTTCGATGCGTCCTTGAACTGGCTGGCTGGGAATCATTGATGGCGACGCGGGCCCTGTGACGCACGGTGTTCGGAACCAGATGCGGCCGTTTGCAAGCGTTCCAATTCGCGCTGAGCAACGCTCAAAGAAGGCGAATTAACTCTTTCGGCCACAACTGAACGGAGCCGTCTCTCGCCGCTTAACTCCTGGAACGATTAGGGAACAATGTTCCCTGTTCGTTCTATAAAGGGGAGCAAGTCATGGTTCGCGCTGTTGCGGAGGAGGCGTTGGCACTCGCCTCGGTCGCGTTGTTCCTGGCTATGGTCGCCGTTTGGGCACAAGTACTTGGGGTCGTGTGAAGTACTTGCGGTCGTGTGATTTTCGCGACTTCGTGGCGCTCGCCCCTCGGTGAAATGAAACTTTCTGTGCGCGGCGCCGGCGTTGCCGCGCGCGGTTGTGGACAGTCCGGCGCGCGGTCCGCATCTTCGGTCCACGCCCGAATCGTTCATCCGCGAACCACTTGAGCGATATGCCCGCCGCGACCCCCGGTTTCGTGCACCTGCATGTGCACTCGTCTTATTCGCTGCTTGAAGGCGCGCTGCCGATCGCGCGGCTGGCGGAGCTTGCCAAGAAAGACCGGCAGCCGGCGCTGGCGCTCACCGACACTGACAACATGTTCGGTGCGCTGGAATTCTCCGAAAAGATCGCGAGCGCGGGCATCCAGCCGATCATCGGCTCTGCGCTCGGCATCGACTTCGGCGACAACGACCAGCGCGCAACGCCGATGGGCGAGGGCTGGCCGCGGATCGTGCTCCTTGCCGCGCGGGAGGATGGCTACCGCAGTCTGATGCGGCTTTGCTCGCGTGCGTATCTCGACACCGAACCGACCGAGCGGCCGCACCTCAAACTCGACTGGCTTGCCGGCGAGACGGGCGGATTGATTGCACTCAGCGGTGGCACCCATGGGCCACTCAACGCGGCGATTGGAGCCGGACAAAGTCCAGTTCTTGTCTCGCGCTGCGAACACTTGCAGCGGCTGTTTGGCGACCGCCTTTACATCGAATTGCAGCGTCACGGCGTGGCGGGCGAACGGGTGACGGAGCCGGCACTGATCGAGCTGGCCTATGCGCGCGGCATTTCGCTCGTTGCCACGAACGAGCCGTTCTTCGCCGCGCGTGAAGACTATGAGGCGCACGACGCGCTTTTGTGCATCGCCGAGGGCAGGCTCGTCGCCGACGGCGAGCGTCGCCACCTCACCACTGAGCATCGTTTCAAAAGCCGCGCCGAGATGATGGCGCTGTTCGCCGATCTGCCGGAGGCGCTGGCGGCAAGCGTCGAGATCGCTGAACGCTGCACTTTCCGCCCGCGCACACTGGCGCCGATCCTGCCGCGTTTCTCTGCCGATGCGAAGACCGCCGAAGCGGAGCAGGTATTGGAAACCGCTGAGACCAAGGCCGCGGTGAAGGAAGCGCAGCAGGAGAAAGAGGCCGAGGAGTTGCGCCGCGCCGCTTTCGCCGGACTCGAAGACCGCCTGGCGCGGCACCCGATGGCGCCGGGGCAAAGCGTCGAAGATTATCGCGAGCGTCTTTCCTTCGAGCTCGGCGTCATCGTCAAGATGAAATACGCCGGGTATTTCCTGATCGTCGCCGACTTCATCCAATGGGCGAAGTCGCACGGCATTCCGGTCGGACCGGGCCGCGGCTCCGGCGCGGGCTCGCTGGTTGCCTACGCGCTGACGATCACTGATCTCGACCCGATCCGGTTCGGGCTCCTGTTCGAGCGCTTTCTTAATCCCGAACGCGTCTCAATGCCGGATTTCGATATCGACTTTTGCCAGAACCGGCGCGACGAGGTGATCCGCTACGTGCAGGAGCGCTACGGCCGCGACCGGGTGGCGCAGATTATCACCTTCGGCACCTTGCAGGCGCGCGGCGTTTTGCGCGACGTCGGCCGTGTGCTGCAAATGCCGTATGGCCAGGTCGACAAACTTTGCAAGCTCGTGCCGCAGAATCCGGCCAACCCGGTCACACTCGCGCGCGCGATCGACGATGAGCCGCGGCTGCAGGCCGAGCGCGACCGCGATCCGGTGGTGCGGCGCGCCTTCGACATCGCGCAGAAGCTCGAGGGGCTCACCCGGCACGCTTCCACGCACGCCGCCGGCATCGTCATCGCCGAGCGCTCGCTGACCGAACTCGTCCCGCTCTATCGCGATCCGAAATCGCCGATGCCGGTGACGCAGTTCAACATGAAATGGGTCGAGCCGGCCGGCCTCGTGAAGTTCGACTTTCTCGGCCTGACCACGCTCACCGTACTCGATCTCGCGGTCAAGCTAGTGAAGCAGCGCGGCGTCGACATCGATCTCTCCAGTCTGCCGCTCGATGATGCCAAATCCTACGCGATGCTGGCGCGCGGCGAGACGGTCGGCGTGTTCCAGGTGGAAAGCGCGGGCATGCGCCGCGCGCTGATCGATATGCGCCCGGACCGGTTTGAAGATCTGATCGTGTTGGTCGCGCTGTACCGACCGGGCCCGATGGCGAACATCCCGACCTATTGCGCGCGCAAACTCGGCCACGAGCAAACCGACTATCTGCATCCCAAGCTTGAGCCGATCCTGCAGGCGACCTACGGCGTCATCACCTATCAGGAGCAGGTCCAGCAGATCGCGCGCGATCTCGCCGGCTACAGCCTCGGCAAGGCCGACATCCTGCGCCGCGCCATGGGCAAGAAAGACCGCAAGGAGATGGCGTCGCAGCGCGGCAGTTTCATCTCCGGCGCTGTCGAGCGCGGCATCGGGCGCGCCGACGCCGAAGCGATTTTCGACAGCTGCGCGAAGTTCGCCGAATACGGTTTCAACAAATCGCACTCCGCGCCGTATGCGCTGTTGACCTATCAAACCGCCTACATGAAGGCGAACTACCCGGTCGAGTTTTTGGCTGCGTCGATGACGCTTGCCATGGGCAACACCGACAAGCTTGCCGAATTCCGCGCCGAGGTGGAACGGCTTGGCAGCAAAGTCGAGTCGCCCTCGATCAACCGTTCGGGCCTTGAATTCGAGCCCGCCGGCAACACCATCCATTATGCGCTGTCGGCGCTGCGCGGCGTCGGCCGCCAAGCCGTCGAGAGCATCGTCGCGGCGCGCGGCGACGCGCCTTTCACCGATCTTGCCGATTTCGCCCGCCGCATCAATCCGCGCGCGATCAACAAACGCGTGCTGGAAAGTCTTGTCGCCGCCGGTGCGTTCGATGCCATCGAGCCGAACCGCGCCAGCGTGTTCGCCGCCGTCGACGCGATCCTTGGTACCGCACAGCGCTCGCACGAGGATGCCGCGATCGGGCAGTCCGAGCTGTTCGCGGGACCGGCGGCGCCGGAGCGGGTTGTTTTGCCGGCAGTTGAGCCCTGGCTGCCGGCGCAGCGGTTGCAGCGGGAATATGATGCGGTCGGCTTTTTTCTGAGCGGTCATCCGCTCGACGATTATGCCGCGGCGCTCAAGCGGCTTCGGGTGCAGCCCTGGTCCGAATTTGCCCGCGCCGTCAAAGCCGGCGCCAGCGCCGGCCGTGTCGCCGGCACGGTAGTGTCACGCACCGAGCGGCGCACCCGTAACGGCACCAAAATGGGCATCATCGGCCTGTCTGATCCAAGCGGTCATTACGAGGCGGTGCTGTTCGCGGAGGGTCTCGCGCAATATCGCGATCTGCTCGATCCGGGATCGGCGGTGCTGATGTTGCTGAGCGCCGAGGTTCAAGGCGACGAAGTCCGCGCCCGCATCCAATCGGTCGAGCCGCTCGATCAGGCGGCGGCGAAAATGCAGAAGGGCTTGCGCGTATTCTTGCGCAACGATGGGCCGATCGAAGGCGTGGCGAAGCGGCTTGAGCCGATCAAGCTTCCGTCCGCGCGCAACGGTGCGGATCATGGCGACGGCGAAGTGAGCATGGTGCTCATGCTCCAAAACGGCAATGAGGTCGAGGTCAAGCTTCCCGGCCGCTTCAAGGTCTCGCCGCAGATTGCCGGCGCCATCAAGGCGGTGACCGGCGTGGTGACAGTCGAGGCGCTTTAGACTCAAAGTCGTCATTGCGAGGAGCACTTGCGACGAAGCAATCCAGGCCCCGCGGCCGGACTGGATTGCTTCGCTTCGCTCGCAATGACGCGCTTAACGCAAATAATTTGAAATTGGCGTCTACCCTCGCTATCTGATGCGCGGCGCGGTAAGAGAGCGCCCCTTTCTTCACAATTCATCGTTAATTCGGCACCAGCGATATGCTTCGGATCGAGAACCTTATCTTTGACGCCTGGGGCCGGCGATTTTTCAATTCGGCAAGCGTGGCGATTCCGCCTGGCGCCAAGGTCGGGCTGATCGGACGCAATGGGGTCGGTAAGTCGACGCTGTTTAAGCTCGTGGTCGGCGACCTCATTCCACTCAGCGGCGAGATTCTGTTGCCAAAGGCGGCGCGGATCGGATCGGTCGACCAGGAACATCCGGCAACGCCGACGAGCCTGCTCGACACCATCCTCGCCGCCGATACCCGGCGCGAAGCGCTCAACGCGGCACTGGAAACAGCCGCGCCGGAAGAGCTTGCGGACATCTACCAGCAGCTCAACGCGATCGATGCCGATCGGGCGCCGGCACGCGCCGCCGAAATCCTCAGCGGGCTTGGCTTTGCCAATGCCGATCTCGACCGCCCGATGGCTGAATTTTCCGGCGGCTGGCGGATGCGGGTGGCACTGGCGGCGGCGCTGTTCGCGGAGCCGGATTTGCTGCTGCTCGACGAACCGACCAACTATCTCGACCTTGAAGGCGCGCTTTGGCTGGAAGCGCGGCTGAAGAAATATCCGCATACCGCTTTGATCGTCAGTCACGACCGCGAGCTTCTCAACAATTCGGTCGACGCCATCCTGCATCTGAGCCAGGGCAAGCTCGAGCTTTACACCGGCGGCTACAACGATTTCGAGACCCGGCGCGCGGAGAAATCGCGCCTGCAAGCCGCGACCAAGGCCAAGCAGGACGCCGAACGCGCGCATCTGCAGCGCTTCATCGATCGCTTCCGGGCCAAGGCCAGCAAGGCGACGCAGGCGCAGTCTCGCATCAAACGGCTCGCCAAACTTGAGCCGATCGCGGAGACGGTCGAGGAGCGGGTCGCGCCGTTCACGCTGCCGTCGCCGACGCGGCCGCTGGCGCCGCCATTGATCCAGCTCGAAAGCGCGGCGGTCGGCTACAATGGCACGGCGGTGCTGCGAAATCTTAATCTGCGGCTTGATGTCGACGATCGGATCGGCCTATTGGGCGTCAACGGCGCGGGTAAGTCGACGTTCGCCAAGATGATTGCGGGCGCGCTGCCGCTTCAATCCGGCGAGATGAAGCGTGAGCAGCGCATCAGGGTCGGCTGGTTTCATCAACATCAGATCGAAGCGCTCGACCCGGAGGATACGCCGCTCGAAATCATGCGGCGCGAGCGGCCGGATGACAGCGAGTCCTCGCGCCGCTCGCGGCTGGCGCAGTTCGGTCTCTCATTCGACAAGCAGGAGACCACCATCGCCAACCTGTCGGGCGGCGAGCGCGCGCGGCTGTTGCTCAATCTCGTCGCGATGGCGGCGCCGCACCTTCTCATTCTGGACGAGCCGACCAACCATCTCGATATCGACAGCCGCCGGGCGCTGCTGGATGCGCTCAACGATTACGAAGGCGCCGTCATCCTCATCACCCACGACCGCTCGTTGATCGAACTCGTGGCCGACCGGCTGTGGCTGACAGCGAACGGCCATATCAAGCCATTCGCAGGCGATTTGGACGACTATGCCGCGCTTCGTCCTCGATCGGGCGAAAGTGGGCTCGGCGCCCGCTCAGCCAATCGCGAACGATCAGGCGGCGCCGCCCGAGCAATTTGACGCCGCGGCCGCGGCCCGCCTCGCGGCGAAAAAAGCCGCTAAAAAGCGGCGGCGCAGGGGTTATTAGGCGGCGACAACGTTCAAGTTGCGTTGCCGGGCCATATCCCTATATAAGGCGCCAACTTCACACGCGGACCCTGGCCTTAAAAAGCCGTCCGGTGCCCGACCGCAAGGTTTGGCTCATCGGTCCGCGGCGGATCAACCGGAGAACGGATATGGCGCTGCCCGACTACAGCATGCGTCAGCTTTTGGAAGCTGGCGTTCATTTCGGCCATCAGGCCCATCGTTGGAATCCGAAGATGGCTGAGTACATCTTCGGCACCCGCAACAACATCCACATTATCGACCTGACCCAAACCGTGCCGATGCTGCATCGGGCGTTGCAGGCCGTGAGCGATACCGTGGCGCGCGGCGGGCGAATTCTATTCGTCGGTACCAAGCGGCAGGCGCAGGACGCCATCGCCGAGGCGGCCAAAAAGTCCGCACAATACTACGTCAATTCGCGCTGGCTCGGCGGCACGCTGACCAACTGGAAAACCGTTTCCAACTCGATCAAGCGGCTGCGGACGCTGGAAGAGATGCTGTCGTCCAACGAGGCGCAGGGTTACACCAAGAAGGAACGGCTGACCTTGCAGCGCGAGCGCGACAAGCTTGACCGCGCGCTTGGCGGGATCAAGGACATGGGCGGACTGCCCGACCTTGTCTTCGTAATCGACACCAACAAAGAAGACATCGCGATCAAGGAAGCACGGCGTCTCAATGTGCCGGTTGCCGCTGTGGTCGATACCAATTGCGACCCCGAAGGCATCACCTACGTCGTGCCAGGCAACGATGACGCAAGCCGCGCCATCACGCTCTACTGCGACCTGATCGCGAGAGCTGTGATCGACGGCATCTCACGCGCGCAGGGCGAGCGTGTCGACGTGGGCGCTCTCGCCGAGCCCGTCATTGTCGAGGAATTGCCGCCGGAGACCGACAAGCTTGGCTTCCAGGCGTTGTCCGGGCCGCGTGGTGTGGCTGACGATCTCAAGAAGTTTCCTGGTGTGTCGCCGGCGATCGAAAAGCAACTCAACGATCTCGGCGTCTTTCACGTCTGGCAGATCGCCGAACTCTCTCCCGTTGCCGCTCATAACATCGGCGAGGAGGTAGGCCTTCCCGGTCGTGTCGAGGGCTGGATTGCACGCGCCAAGGAGCAGATGGCGACCGAAGCCGAATAATTATCGTTCCGGCTCGCCAGGCAGCGGCGAGCCCGGAATTGATATCCACGAAACGTGGTTTTCAAGCTCCGAGTACCTATTTCCAGTGCGGCGATTATGGATTCCGGCCTCCTCGCTTCGCCCGGCCCCGGAATGACGAAGGAAACAGCAATGGCGAACATCAGCGCAAGCATGGTGAAAGAGCTCCGCGACAAAACCGGAGCCGGCATGATGGATTGCAAGGCGGCGCTCGGGGAAACCGGCGGCGACCTCGAATCCGCAGTCGACTGGCTGCGCAAAAAGGGGCTTGCCAAGGCCGCGAAGAAAGCCGGACGGGTCGCCGCCGAAGGTCTGATCGGCATCGCGATCGCGCCGAACAAGGGCATTGTGGTTGAGGTCAATTCCGAAACCGACTTTGTCGCGCGCAATGACCTGTTCCAGGGCCTGGTGAAGATGATTGCCGATGTCGCGCTGACCACAGGTACCGATGTGGACAAAATCCTCGCCGGCCGCGTCGGCGATCGCACCGTCGCCGATGCGATCACCGAGACAATTGCCAAAGTTGGCGAGAACATGACGTTGCGGCGGGCGGCTTCCGTGTCTGTCGGCAAAGGCGTCGTTGCAAGCTACGTGCACAATTCGGTCATCGACGGATTGGGCCGGATTGGCGTGATTGTCGCGCTCGAATTGACCGGCGATGCGGACGAGCTGAAGGCGTTCGGCCGCATGGTCGCGATGCATATCGCCTCGGCCAATCCGCAGGCGATCGAGCCGTCGGGACTGGACGCGGCGACCGTTGAACGCGAGAAAAACATCCTTGGCGAGAAGTTCAAGGCCCAGGGCAAACCGGCAAACGTCATCGAGAAGATCGTCGAGTTCGGGGCTCAAGACCTTCTACAAGGAGGTCTGCCTGCTCGATCAGGGATTTATTTTCGACGACAAGAAGAGCGTGGCGCAGGCGGTGAAGGAAGCCGAGGGCAAAGTGGGCGCGCCGATCAAAGTCACCGGTTTCGTTCGCTATGCGCTCGGTGAAGGCATCGACCGGCCGAGCGACGATTTCGGCGGCGAAGTAGCGGCCCTTGCGGGTGCGCGCTGAATTGCGTCTAGCAATAATCGCGCGTAGGGTGGGCTGAGCGAAGCGTAACCCACCGGAAAATCTGGTGCGATGGGTTTCGCTGGGCTCAACCCATCCGACAGGGGCGGATCATCGCGGCGATGCCGAACTCGAATTACCGACGCGTAATCGTCAAGCTCTCCGGCGAGGCGCTGAGCGGCCCGGAGAATTTCGGAATCCATCAGCCGACGGTCGATCGCTTTGCTGCCGAACTCGTCGCGGCTCACAAACTCGGAATCGATCTTGGCGTGGTGGTCGGTGGCGGCAATATTCTTCGTGGGGCGCAGATTTCCGAGGACGGGCTGTCACGGCCGACGGCCGATGCAATGGGAATGCTCGCGACCGTCATGAACGGATTAGTGCTTGAAGCGGCGATCGAACGCGCCGGCGCCGGTGCCCGCACCATGTCGGCGCTGGCGATGCCGCAGGTTTGCGAAACTTACGAACGCCAGCGCGCGCTCCGGCACCTGGAAGACGGCCGCATTATTGTGTTCGCGGGTGGGACCGGAAACCCGTATTTTACCACCGACACCACGGCCATTTTGCGCGCCGCTGAGATGGGCTGCGACGCGGTTTTCAAGGCGACCGACGTTGACGGCGTCTATACTGCCGATCCGAAACGGGATCCCAAGGCGACGCGCTACGAGCGGCTGGGTCATCAGGAGGCCCTCGACCGCAATCTGAAGATCATGGACGCGACGGCCTTCGCGCTTGCCCGCGAGAACCGTATGCCTATCATTGTCTTTTCGATCAGACAGAACGGGGCGATCGAGACCGTTTTGCAGGGGAAGGGTCACTTTACGACTGTCGGCTAAGAAATTGCTTTAACGAACCAAGACGACCGTCGGACTGCGGAGAAGGAGGGCGCCATGGCAACAACGGCATTCGACATGAACGACCTCAAGCGCCGGATGGCGGGTGCCATCGCCTCGCTTAAGCACGAGCTTTCAGGCCTGCGGACGGGGCGTGCATCGCCTGGGCTGCTCGAACACATTCAGGTCGAGGCTTACGGCAGTCATATGCCGCTCAATCAGCTGGCGACGGTGAGCGTTCCGGAGCCGCGACTTCTTCACGTCCAGGTTTGGGATCGGTCGATGATTTACCCGATCGAGAAGGCGATTTCCGAGGCCAATCTCGGCCTGACCCCGTCGAGCGAGGGCCAGGTCCTCAAGCTGAGAATCCCGGAACTCAACGAGGAGCGCCGCAAGGAGATCGTGAAAGTCGCGCACAAATATACCGAAGCAGCGCGCGTCGCTGTGCGGCACGTCCGACGCGACGGCCTCGATCTTCTCAAAAAGCTGGAGAAGGAGCACAAGATCAGCGAAGACGAACACGAGTGGCACTCCGGCGAGGTGCAGAAGGCGACTGACGCGAGTATCGTCGAGGTCGATAAGCTGCTTTCCGCCAAGGAAAAGGAGATTATGACCGTTTGAGCGACGCCGCACGAACAAGAGAAAGCGAACTGCAGCCGTCGGGCGGCGACAGTTTCGACGCGCCGCGGCACGTCGCCATCATCATGGATGGCAACGGGCGCTGGGCGGCAGCGCGCGGTCTGCCGCGGATTGAGGGCCACCGGCGCGGTGTGGAAGCGTTGCGCCGGACGGTGCGCGCGGCGGGCGATCTCGGCATCGCGGTGCTGACAATATTTTCTTTCAGTTCGGAGAACTGGTCGCGTCCGCTGTCGGAGATCAGCGACCTGATGGGCCTGCTTCGCCGCTTCATCCGCAATGACCTCGCCGATCTGCACAAGAGCAATGTCCGCGTGCGCGTTATCGGTGAGCGTGAAGGCCTCGATCGCGACATCTGTCTTTTGCTGCAGGAAGCCGAGGACCTCACGCGCGGCAATACCGGCCTCACGCTTGTGGTCGCCTTCAACTACGGTGCGCGACACGAAATCGCACAAGCCGCGCGTCGCCTCGCAATCGAAGTGGCGGCGGGACGCCTCACTGCCGATGAGGTGACGCCCGAACGGCTCGGCAGCTATCTCCACGCGCCCGATATTCCCGATCCCGATGTGATCATTCGCACCAGCGGCGAGCAGCGGCTTTCCAACTTTCTGTTATGGCAGGCCGCATACAGCGAGCTGGTTTTCGTGCCGATCAATTGGCCGGATTTCGATCGCGCCGCGCTCGAGGGTGCGATCGCGGAATATCGTCGCCGCGAACGACGCTTCGGCGGATTGCTCGCCAGTGCCGGTTCGTAAGACCGGATCGTGACCGCACCTGACCAGCGTGGTGACAGCACCGAAAGCCGTGTTTCCACGGGCGCTGTCGGCAACTTGACGCTGCGCGTCATTTCGGCAGCAGTACTCGCACCCGCGGCGCTGGCCTGCGCGTACGCCGGCGGTTGGCTTTTTTTGGCCGTCTGCGCAATCGCAGCGGGTGTCATCCTTTGGGAATGGACGGCGATGGTTGCCCGCGGCGGCGATCTTCGCATTCTCGTTCCCGGATTGACGGCGCTGGCGGCCGGCGCCGTGCTTGTAGGGTTCGACCGGCCGGCGACCGCGGTCGGTGTGATGGCGATCGGCGCAGCGTCGGCCGGCTTGGCAACGGGCGCTTGGCGCGGTGTTTCTCGGCCTGCGGCTAGTCCGGGGTGGGCGATCGGTGGTGTCGCCTATGCCGCAGTTGCTCTGCTCGGACCGGCGTTGTTGCGCCGTGATCCCGAATGGGGTTTGACGGCACTTTTATTTCTCTTCGCAACCGTCTGGATAACTGATATTTTTGCCTACCTTTGCGGGCGGGCAATCGGCGGGCCGCTATTGTGGCCGCGCATCAGTCCGAAAAAGACTTGGTCGGGCGCGCTCGGGGGGCTCGTTGCGGGGGTTGCCGCAGGCGTCGGGGTCGCCTATGCGAGCGGTGTCGGCAGGTTGGGGATTGTAGGCGTAATGGGGTTGCTGCTGTCCGTCCTGGCGCAGGCTGGCGACTTGGCTGAGTCCGCCGTCAAGCGGCGTTTTGGCGCTAAGGACGCAAGCCACCTCATTCCCGGTCACGGGGGCCTCATGGATCGCCTCGACGGGTTCCTCGTCGCCGCTATCGTCGCTCTCCTCATCGGCGTTGTTCGTGCGGGAACTGCTGCACCAGCCCGTGGCTTGCTGGTATGGTGGTAGGGCGATGAAAAAGAAACAGCCGCTGGCGAGGGTAGAGTTGGCGCCCGTACCGCGCTCGGTGACGCTGCTTGGAGCCACCGGATCGATCGGGTCGAGCACCATCGATCTGCTCAGGCAAGAAGCTGGTCGCTATCGGGTCGAAGCCGTAACTGCGCATCGCAACGCCAAGGCGCTGGCGCAGCTTGCGCGCGAACTCGGTGCACGTTTTGCTGCCGTGGCCGATCCGGATGCTTACGGTGAGCTCAAAGCCGAGCTTTCCGGCTCCGGCATCGAGGCCGCGGCAGGTGGCGACGCAGTCGTTGAGGCCGCACAACGCCCCGCCGACTGGGTGATGGCGGCGATTACCGGCGCGACCAGTCTCAAGCCTACGCTCGCGGCCGCCGAACGTGGTGCCAGCGTGGCGCTTGCCAACAAGGAATGTCTCGTCTGCGCTGGTGCGCTATTCATGCGGCGGGCCGCGGCCGCCGGCGCCACCGTGCTGCCCGTTGACTCCGAGCACAATGCGATCTTCCAGGCGCTCGGCGCCGGCCGGCGTGAAGACGTGCGCCGCATCGTGCTGACAGCTTCGGGCGGGCCGTTCCGCACCTGGTCGTTGGAAGCAATTCGCAAGGTTACGGTTGAGCAGGCGCTCAAGCACCCGACCTGGTCGATGGGGCCGAAAGTCACGATTGATTCCGCAACGCTGATGAACAAAGGCCTCGAACTTATCGAGGCGCATCACCTGTTCGCGTTGGGGCCCGACGCACTTGATGTGGTGGTGCACCCGCAATCCGTCATCCATGGCCTCGTGGAATACCGAGACGGTTCCGTGGTTGCGCAACTTGGATCGCCGGACATGCGTATCCCGATCGCTCATTGTCTGGCCTGGCCGGTGCGGATGCGTACGCCCGCGGCGCGGCTCGATCTGGCGCGCCTTGCCACACTCACGTTTGAAGACCCCGATCCCGTACGCTTCCCCGCGTTGGCGCTGGCGCGCCGCGCGCTCGCGACCGGTGGTGCCGCTCCGACCATCCTCAACGCCGCGAACGAGATCGCGGTGCGTGAATTTTTGAACCGGCGGCTCGGATTTAGCGAAATTCCGGCGTTAGTCGAGGCGACACTCGATGCGACGGAACGGCGCGGGACTATGGCGGAGCCACAATCTGTCGAAGACGCGCTCGCAATTGACCATAATGCAAGAAGGCTTGCCGCCGACCTATTGCCCGAAATTGCCGCAATGGCATCGTAAGCGTTAAGATTGGGGCTGGATAATGCAGGGCCGGGGGTAGAAAAGCGTCATGGGGTCATATTTTTTGTCGCATTTGCACCTGCTCGGCGGCGGCGTTGTCGGGTACCTCATTCCCTTTATCTTCGTCCTCAGCCTGGTCGTATTTTTCCACGAGCTCGGCCATTTTCTGGTCGCTCGCTGGTGCGGCGTGCGGGTTATGGTGTTCTCGATCGGCTTTGGGCCGGAGATCGTCGGCTTCAATGACCGACGCGGTACGCGCTGGAAGATCTCGGCCATTCCGCTTGGCGGCTTCGTCAAGTTTCTCGGCGATGACAGTGCGGCAAGCACGCCCGACAACGCGGCGCTCGCAAAGATGGATTCGAACGAGCGTGCGCATAGTTTCATGTTTCAGTCGGTTGCCAAGCGGGCAGCCATCGTGGTGGCCGGGCCGGTCGCAAACTTCATACTGGCCATCGTGATTTTTGCCGCGGTGTTCATGGTCTACGGCAAGCAGACGATGAGCGCGCGTGTCGACGCGGTGCAGCCGGGCAGCGCGGCGGCTGCGGCAGGCTTCGAGCCCGGCGACCTCGTTGTTTCCATTGATGGTCATGCGGTCGACAACTTCGCTCAGATGCAACGGGTCGTCGGCGAGAGCGCCGGAGAGACGCTAGAAATCACCGTTGAGCGGGCCGGGGCGACGAAAATCCTGAAGGCTACCCCTGCGCTTCAAGAGAAGAAGGATGTGTTCGGCAACGTCCGACGCATAGGGATTCTCGGCATTCAGCGGTCACCCGCCCCTGAGGATTTAAAATCGCAACCCGTGGCGCTGCCGCAAGCGGTCTGGCTGGGCGTGCAGGAATTGTGGGACGTGGTCGATCAGACGCTGAGTTATGTCGGCGGGGTCATAATTGGGCGCAAATCGGCTGATCAGCTTGGTGGTCCGATTCGGATCGCGCAAATGTCCGGGCAAGTGGCAAGTTTGGGTTTTGTCGTGCTGCTGCACTTCGCCGGAATGCTGTCGGTTTCGATCGGACTATTGAATTTGTTCCCGATACCGCTACTCGATGGGGGTCACCTTTTGTTCTACTTAATCGAGGGTGTTCGCGGGCGTCCGTTGTCGGAGAGGGCCCAGGAAGTCGGGTTTCGCATTGGCCTCGCGATCGTGCTGATGTTGATGATATTTGCAACTTTCAATGACATCGTTCATCTGACGACGTCCTAGAGCTGGTGGGCATACTGGGGGAGTGTGTGTCACACTGGCTGTGGAAATCTGTGTCAAATCAAGTGGAGAGGTAGCGCCGAACTGAGACCTTCGAACTGAAGGAGATCGCGAGTAACCCGCCAACTGGGGGCGGCCACAAGGGGGATTAGGGCGCTTTACGCATGGACATGTGTGTGCGGGTAAGACGAGGGCTTGCCGTGGCCGGCTTGCTCCTCGCCGGTGTGTTGTTTGGCGTTGCGTCTGGAACGGCATTTGCCGCGCCGGCGGAATCCGCCACGACGGCTACGTCCATTGTCGTCGAGGGCAATCGCCGCGTCGAAGCCGACACGATTCGCTCGTACTTCAAGCTTGCTCCCGGTGAACGTCTCGATGCGGCGAAGATCGATGCCGCATTGAAAGCGCTTTACGCCTCCGGTCTATTTCAGGATATCCGGCTTTCCCAATCGGGCGGCCGGCTTGTGGTGACGGTGGTTGAAGCTCCCGTCATCGATCGGCTTGTTTTTGAAGGGAACAACAAGGTCAAGGACGAACAGCTGCAGGGGGAGATCCAATCGAAAGCGCGCGGCACGCTATCGCGCGCGATCGTGCAGGCGGACGTTCAGCGCATCCTTGAAATCTACCATCGCAGCGGGCGTTTCGACATCACAGTGGTGCCAAAAATCATCTCCCGGCCGAACAATCGCGTCGACCTGATTTTCGAGGTCAAAGAAGGAGAAAAGACTGGCATCAAGACCCTCGTATTTGTCGGCAATCACGCCTACTCCGATTTTCGCCTCAAGGAAGTGGTCAAGACGTCGACGTCGAATTTCTTGAGCTTTCTGCAGACGACCGACGTCTACGACCCTGATCGGATCGAAGCCGACCGGGATCTGATCCGGCGCTTTTATCTTTCCCACGGTTACGCCGACGTACAAGTCGTCTCGGCGACCGGCGAATACGATCCAGCCCAGAAGGGCTTCATCATCACCTTCACGATCGAAGAAGGACCGCTCTACCATTTCGGCACGATAGACATTCAGTCCAATATCCGTGCCGTCGAGCCACAATCGCTGCGGCCGACGCTCCGGATGAAGCAGGGCGATGTTTACAACGGTGATGCGATCGAAAAAACCGTGGAAGATTTGACTATCGAAATCACCAAGCACGGCTATCCATTCGCCACCGTGCGCCCGCGCGGTGACCGTAACGCACAGACCAGAACCGTTAGTGTCGCATTTGTCGTTGACGAGGGCGTGCGCGCCTACATCGAGCGGATCAATATCCGCGGCAATACCCGAACCCGGGAGTACGTTATCCGGCGCGAGTTCGATATCTCGGAGGGCGATCCCTACAACCGCGCCCTGATCGACCGAGCCGAGCGGCGCATCAAAAACTTGAACTACTTCAAAAACGTGAAGATCACCAACGAGCCGGGCTCGGCGCCTGATCGGGTGGTCGTGAATGTCGACGTCGAGGAACAATCAACCGGCGACTTTTCGGTCATGGGCGGTTACTCCACCGCCGACGGCTTCATGGGCCAGGTGTCGATCTCTGAGCGCAATCTTTTAGGAACCGGCCGCTTCGCCAGGGCTTCGCTCACCTACGGCCAATACATTCGCGGCGTAGAGCTCAACTTCGTCGAGCCTTATTTCCTCGACAACAGAGTTTCTTTTGGCACCGATTTGTTCGCGCGAGAAACCCTAGCCAGCCCCTACCTGTCGTATGGCACCACGACATACGGCACCAATCTGAAATTGGGTATTCCGCTGCGTGAGGACCTGTCACTGCAGCTGCGCTATTCGATATATGACCAGCGGATCACGCTGGAGTCGAACCTGGACGATTGCAACAATATCAACCCGGATTTTCAGAACACCTTTCCGACCGCGAACGGGGTTGCGGCCGCGGCCTTATCTGCCAGTGGTCTTGCGGCAGCGTACCCGGCTTACGCGAATGCCACCGCGGTCGCGAACGGTGCCGGCAATATCCAGCCGACCTGCATGTGGGCCAACGGCGGGCCAACCTTCCAGGCTTCGCTGCCGATCCGCGAGGAGCTTTCCTACGGACCTTATCTGACTTCGATGCCTGGCTATGGACTGACCTACAACTCGCTCGACAACAACAAGCGTCCGACCAACGGTCTCTTGGTCAACCTGGGTCAAGACATCGCCGGTCTCGGCGGCGCCGTCGCCTACATTCGCACCGTTGCCGACTTACGCGCCTACTATGAAGTTCTCTCCGACCTTGTTGGCATTCTGCATTTGCAAGGTGGAGACATGATCGGCCTAAACAAGTGCCCAGTGTCAGGCGCCTGCGTTTCCAACGACGGCTACGTACGCATGCTCGATGACTTCAAGCTGGGCCCAAATCTCGTCCGCGGGTTTCAGCCAGCCGGTCTAGGGCCGCGCGATCTCACGCCGCTGGCCGCGGACGACGCGATCGGCGGCACGAGGTACTGGGGCGCCAGCCTCGAGTTTCAATATCCGTTCTATTTCCTGCCCAAGGACGCCGGCCTTCGTGGCGCTGTGTTCATCGATTCTGGCGCGGAATGGGGCTACCAGGGAGAGACGTCCTATCCCGCGACCGGTGAAATCAACGGCAACATCACCACCAGCGCCGGCGCAAATTACTTTTGTGGTAATTGCGCGCTGCAATACGGCGATACCGCGGCTCCGCGCGTTTCCGCCGGCGCCAGTATCATCTGGGATTCGCCATTCGGTCCGCTACGTTTCGATCTGGCCTATCCACTCCTGAAACAGCCGTACGACCGTACGCAATTTTTCCAATTCGGCGGTGGAGCGCGCTTCTGATTGGGGCCTGTTGCCCCGTCGAGGCCGGGCCTATGCCACACGTCTTCCCAAACGCCTTACCAACCAGGCATGAAATGACGATCGCTGAGATCGTGGCGCTGACGAGCGCCGAGCCACGCCCAGACGTGCCGCTGGATCGGTGTATTGCAAACATTGCGCCACTCGATGCGGCGCAGGCGTCTGACATTACTTTCCTCGACAATCAAAAATATCTCGGCGAACTGGCGACGACCCGCGCCGGAGCGTGCCTGTTGGCGCCGCGGTTCGCGGCGGCAGCCCCGGCGCGGGTCCCGGTCCTGGTAACCGCGGAACCGTACCGTGCCTTTGTCGCGGTAGCGCGCGCCCTTTTTCCCGGCTCGCTTCGGCCGTCGTCGTTGTTTGGCGTACGTGGACGCGCCGAGGGCGCACACGTGCATGCCACTGCGAGATTGGAGGCCGGCGTCACCATCGACCCGATGGTCGTGATTGGACCCGGCGCCGAGGTTGGTGCTGGCACCGTGATCGCCGCAGGCGCCATCATCGGCCCCGGTGTCGCGGTCGGACGCGATTGCAGTATCGGCGCCGGCGCGACTGTGCTTCATGCGCTCATCGGCGACCGTGTGATCATTCATCCTGGCGTGCGCGTCGGCCAGGACGGGTTCGGCTTCCTACCGTCGCGGAACGGCCATGTGAAAATCCCGCAGAGCCGCCGGGTGATCATTCAGGACGACGTGGAAATTGGCGCCAACGTGACGATTGATCGCGGCTCGACCCGCGATACGGTCATCGGCGAGGGCACCAAGATCGACAATCTGGTGCAAATCGCGCACAACGTGACAATCGGGCGGCACTGTCTGATCGCCGGGCAAGTCGGCATTTCCGGCAGCGCGCGCTTGGGAGATTTCGTGATGTTGGGCGGAAAAGTCGGCATCGCCGACCATGTCACGATTGGCAACGGCGCGAGCCTGGGCGCCCAGAGTGGCGTCATGACTGACGTGCCCGCGGGCGCGCGCTGGCTCGGCTCACCGGCCCAGCCGGTGCGCGATTTTATGAAGGGTGTCGCGGCCTTGCGACGGCTTGCGCACGGCAAGCGCGAGGAGAAACCGAATGACTGAAGAGTCGCTCGGCACTGCTGATATCCATGAAATTCTGCGGCTGTTGCCGCATCGATATCCGTTTTTGCTGGTCGATCGCGTCAAGGACATCCGCGGCGACGAACACGGCGTCGGCATCAAGAATATCACGATGAACGAGCCGCAGTTTACCGGGCATTTTCCAGACAACCCGGTCATGCCCGGCGTGCTGATGATCGAGGGCATGGCGCAGACGGCGTGCGTACTTTGTGTGAGGTTGCTGGCGCCGAGCGACAAGCGTCGCAAAATGTTCTTCATGACCATCGATAAAGCCAAGTTTCGCAAACCGGCGCTGCCCGGCGATACGCTCGAATACCACGTCGACAAAATCGCGCACCGCCGAAACATTTGGTGGTACCGGTGCGAGGCCAAGGTGGGCAGCGTGTTGATCGCCGAGGCGGAACTCGGCGCCTACATGGCTGAGGAGTAGATGGCGGCAATCGATCCGACCGCGCGCGTGGCCGATGCCGCGCGCCTGGGTGACGGCGTGGAGATTGGGCCTTATTGCGTTGTCGGACCCGGCGTTACGCTTGGCGCAGGTGTGCGCCTCATCGCCCATGTTCACGTCACCGGCGTGACCACTATCGGTGACGGTACGATCGTCTATCCGTTCACATCGCTGGGAACGCCGCCGCAATCGGTGCACTATCGTGGCGGCGCGACCCAATTGATTGTAGGGCCACGCTGTGAGTTGCGCGAAAGCGTGACCATCAATACCGGCACCGAAGACGGCGGCGGAATAACTCGCGTCGGCGAACGCTGTCTGTTGATGGTTGGATGCCACGTAGGCCACGATTGTGATGTGGGCAATTCCGTGATCTTCGCCAACAACGTGGTGCTCGGCGGCCATGTCAACGTTGGTGATCACTGTTTTCTCGGCGGTCACGCCGCGGTGCATCAGTTCGTCCGCATCGGCGAGGGCGCCATGATGGCCGGACTTTCGGGCGCCTCCGGCGACATCATTCCTTTCGGCTATGTGCTCGGCCAGATCGCGGATCTGGTGGGACTGAACGTCGTCGGACTGCGGCGCCGCGGCGCGAAACGCGATGAGCTGCATCGGCTGCGGCAGGCGTATCGCCGGCTCTTCTTGGGTTCAGGTGTGTTCGCCCAAAGAGTAAGCTCCGTTGCCGGCGAATTTTCCGGCGATCCGCTGGTGACAAAAATCATCGAGTTCATCGCCGCTGGCGGCAAGCGACCCTTGATTCATCCGCCGGCGAAACGTCACTCCGAAGAGCATGGGGACGATGCGTCCTGATACGCCGAACACGGCTTGGACCGCTTCTGAACACGAGCCGCTGGCGATCATTTGTGGTGGCGGAAGTTTTCCCGGCGCGGTCGCAGAGGCGATCGTGCGGCGCGGCCGCCGGCCAGTGATGTTCGGATTGAAGGGCTGGGCCGATCCCAAGGTGGTGGAGCGCTACGCGCACCATTGGATCGCGATTGGGCAAGCCGGGCGACTGTTCCGTCTTGCGCGCGCCGAGCATTGCCGCGAGGCATTGTTTATCGGCACTCTGCTGCGGCCGCCGCTGTGGCAAATTCGGCTTGACTGGCAGACACTGCGGCTTATGCCGCGCGTCGTGCGGTTCTTCCGTGGCGGTGACGATCGGCTGTTGTCCGGCGTGGCGAGCTTGTTCGAGGAAGAAGGGTTGCGGATCATCGGGCTCGACGACGTTGCGCCCGAGATCCTCGTTCCCAAAGGTGTGCTCGGCCGCTGCCAGCCGACGGCGCGCGACAATGATGACATTGCCTGCGCGCTAAAGGTGATCGCTGCGATGGGGCCGTTTGATGTGGGGCAGGCGGTGATCGTCGCAAACAATCATGTGCTCGCGGTTGAGGCAGCAGAAGGCACCGACAATATGCTCATGCGGGTAGCCGAGCTGCGCAAACAGCGGCGGGTGACGAGCCCCGAGGGCAGGGGCGTTCTGGTCAAGGCGCCAAAGCCGGGGCAGGATCGCCGTTTCGATCTGCCGGCGATTGGCCGGCAAACCGTGGAAAATGTGGCGCGCGCCGGTTTGGCCGGCCTGGCTGTCGCCGCCGGAAGCACGATTATCGCCGAGATAGCCGAAGTCATTGCAGCCGCAGACCATGCCAAGGTTTTTCTGGTTGGCGTCGGCGAAGGCTCCGGACAATGAATTACGTTCCGCAGCCCAAGCTTTCGCCAACAAAGCTTTCCGCAACGGAGCCTGCGCATCCGAAACCTCTGTCAATCTACATCGTCGCCGGGGAGGAATCCGGTGACGCGCTGGGGGCTTCGTTAGCGGATACACTACGCGCGAACAGGGGCGAGACCTTCAAACTCGCGGGCGTGGGCGGACGAGCCATGGCGGCGGCCGGGATTCCAAGCCCATTTGCGATAGACGACCTTTCGATCATCGGGTTCATCGCTATCCCACGCCGCTTGCCATTGATATTGCGCCGCATTCGTGAAACTGCCGACACCATCATCGCCGCGCGCCCTGATGTTCTGGTCATCGTCGACAGCCCGGATTTCACCCACCGTGTGGCGCGGCGGGTTCGTGCCACAGCGCCAGCAATACCGATCATCGATTACGTCTCGCCGTCGGTTTGGGCCTGGCGGCCCGGGCGCGCCCGCGCCATGCGCGGCTATGTCGATTGCGTGCTCGCGATCCTTCCGTTTGAGCCGGCGACGCACGTGCGGCTTGGCGGCCCGCCCTGCATCTACATCGGTCATCCGCTGATCGAGCGGCTGGCGCGCCTGCGGCCGAACGTCGAAGAATTACAAATACGCCGGGCTGATCCGCCGCGGGTGCTGGTTTTGCCGGGCAGCCGATCGAGTGAGATCCGGCGACTGCTCGCGATCTTCGGTGACGCGATCGCACAGGTCGCGGCGAGCGCCGGGCCGATGGAGCTAATCCTGCCGACGCTCCCGCATCTCGCGTCAGCAGTACGTGAAGGTGTGGCCAGTTGGGCGGTTAAGCCGCGCATCATTACCGAGCCAGAGGAGAAATGGGCCGCCTTTCGCACCGCGCGTGCCGCGCTCGCGGCTTCCGGTACGGTCACGCTCGAGCTTGCGCTCGCCGGCGTTCCAACCGTTGCCGCCTATCGCGTTCCGCTGATCGAGGAGGTCATTGCCCACCTGGTCGGGCTGCGGGCGAGACTAGCCAGCGTAATCCTTGCTAATCTCGTGATCGGCGAAAACGTGGTTCCGGAATTCCTGCAACGGGATTGCACGCCGGGAATTCTCGCCGGTGCGCTGGTGCCACTTCTATCCGATACCTCGGAGCGGGCGCGGCAGGTCGAGGCCTTTGGGCGGCTTGATCAGATTATGGCTGTCGACGCTGCGCCGAGCGTCAAGGCCGGTGCTATTGTTGTCGAGGTTGCGCGGCAGGGCCGCCGCGATCTTGCCGCCGTACAGCGACGTTAACTGCCTGCTAACGCGAGAGGCAAATGCTTAGGTGCCACCCACGATTTGCGCGCGCATGACCAAGACCCGGAAAACATCATTGCGCGCCGCGATCACCGGCGTGCACGGCTATGTGCCGCCCGACATCCTCACCAATGCCGAACTCGCCCGCATGGTGGATACCAACGACAACTGGATCGTAGAGCGCACCGGAATCAAAACGCGCCGAATCCTGAAGGGCAAAGGCCTGGGAACGTCCCATATGGGCGCCGAGGCCGTTCTTGGCCTTCTGAAAAAAACCGGCACGGCGGCAGGCGATGTGGACTTGCTGATTTGCGCGACCACGACTCCCGATCTGGTGTTTCCATCGACCGCCAACCTCATCTGCGACATGGCTGATATCCGCAACATCGGCAGTTTCGATGTGCAGGCCGCCTGCTCAGGCTTTATCTATGCGCTGAGCATCGCGGCACAATTCATCGAGACCGGGAAGTATCGCAAGATCGTGGTCGTCGGCGCCGACAAGATGTCGGCGATCATGGACTACACCGATCGCGCCACCTGCGTACTGTTTGGCGACGGCGCTGGCGCTGTCTTGGTGGAGCCGAACCGTCATTACGGCATTCTGGACACGCTGATCTGTTCGGACGGCGCCGGTATGAAGCATCTGCACCAAAAGGCCGGCGGTAGCCGCATGCCGCCAACGGCGGAAACCGTCGCCAAGCGTCTGCACTATGTGCACCAGGAGGGTGCGGCAGTTTACAAACATGCAGTTGCGCGCATGGCGGAGGTGGGTGCCGAGCTGATGCGGCGTAACAAGCTCACCAGCGAGATGATCGACTGGCTGGTGCCGCATCAGGCCAACATGCGCATTATTGAAGCGACGGCGGAGCGCATGGGGCTTTCGGCCGATCGCGTGATGGTAACGATCCACAAATACGGCAATACGACCGCTGCAACGATTCCACTCTGCCTGTGGGACTACGAGAAGAAGCTCGAGACCGGTGACCGGCTCATCCTTGCGGCCTTTGGCGGCGGCTTCACTTGGGGCGGTATCTATCTGACCTGGGCCTACGGCTCGCGCTGAGCGCTATTTTTCTTCCGCGGCCAGGGAAGGTGATGGTCACCGGTGGAACCGGCTATATTGGCGTTCCCGGAGGAACGCCGATGCACGATACGACCGCCATAGCCGCGCCGCAGGAACAGCGGATCGTCAACTACAGCCGCGCCCCGCGCTATACGGACCTGCACCGCCGCTACCCAACCACGGATTATCTGCGCCGCCGCGCACGCCATCATATTCCTTACTTCGCGTTCGAATATTCGGACGGCGGTTCGGGCAAGGATGATGCCGGGATCCGGCGCAATTGGGCGGCGCTTGATGCGGTGGAGCTGGTGCCTCGGTACGGCGTTATGCCGACGCTGCCGCCCTGTGAGGTCAGACTGTTCGGCCGCCGCTATTCAGCGCCGATCGGGGTGTCCCCCATGGGCGGGCCGTCGATCATTTGGCCGGGCGGCGACAAGCATCTGGCGCGCGCTGCGCAACGTGCCGGTGTTCCTTACGTGCTCAGCACCGCGGGGGGCGCCACGATCGAAGAGATCGCCGCGATCGCGCCGGATGTGTTCTGGTTCCAGCTCTATCGCTTGGCCAACAACGATCATGCCATCGGTCTCGATCTGGTTCGTCGCGCCGAGGCCGTCGGCTGCCAAACCCTGGTCCTGACGCTTGATGTGCCGGTCCGCACCACCCGGCCGCGTGAAGTGGCAACGGGCATCGCCGGCGCCTTCAACATTAATCCCCGCATCATGATGCAGATCGCGCGAGCGCCGGGCTGGACAATGGCGCTTTGGACCCATGGCATCCCTCGCTTCGCTAATCTGCGGTCCTATGTTGGCGAGAACGCCGCGCTCAACGAGGTCATCGCGTTTGCGCTGCGCGAACAGCGGGGCGCTTTTACCTGGGACGAAGTGAAGAAGTATCGCGACCGCTGGAAAGGGACACTGATTGTCAAAGGCATCCTTCATCCACAGGACGCCGAAACAGCGGTTTCGCTTGGCGTCGATGGCATCATCGTTTCCAATCACGGCGGACGACAGATCGAGGCACTCCCGGCGGCGATCGACGTACTTCCGGCGATCGTGCGCCAGGTCGGAGCACGCGCGACCGTGATGATGGATTCCGGCGTGCGCAGCGGCAGCGACGTGGTGCGTGCGTGCGCGCTCGGCGCTGCCGCGGCTTTCGCCGGCAAAGCTTTTCTCTGGGGCCTCGGCGCGCTCGGGACCGATGGTCCCGACTACGTCATCGACCTTCTGATCGATGAGACGCAAGCGGCGCTTGGCCAACTCGGAGCGCGCACCCTGCAGGAGGTCCGAACCGTGGTGGTCCGCCATCCGGGTGCGCTGCAGTTCTAAAGGCGGAGAGTATCTGAAATCCGCGGCGAGCGGCCGGCCGCCCCTGAACCGACGCGCCGTTTGACAGATATCAACGCCAGCGGAGGTACCTGCACGATCACGGTCGTTCGACCGGCCCGGTTAGAAGCCACCGAAACATCGCCACCGTCAGACAAAGACCATGCCGCCAACAACGGCGTCGTTACCACGCAGCCCTAGAACCGCTCCGCTTCGAAGGCTAGAAGAAAAGCCTCCGACGGAACACGCCCATGGTCACGCTAACCGACGCGACAATCGAAGTCACCGACGACCGCCTTGCGGCCCGTAACGCAGTGGTGCTCGCCGCCGCACAAGCGCTGGCCGGCGGCAATACCACCGTCATCGTGGCGACTGGCGGTATCGTTGGTTCGATGCTGGCGCCCGATCCGGCGCTGGCGACACTGCCGATCAGTGTCATGGCGGTAGGTATGTGGATCGGGACTTTGCCGGTCGGCATGCTGGCTAAAGCGTTCGGTCGCCGTTTCGCGCTGCAAGCCGGATCGGTCTTTGGCGCTGCATCGGGCGTGATTTCATGCGTTGCTGTGTTGTCGGGATCGTTCGTATTGCTGCTTGCGGGCGCTCTGTGCGCCGGCCTCTACGCGGCCGCGCATCAATCCTATCGTTTCGCCGCCGCCGATACCGCGAGCGTGCACTTTCGCGCCAAAGCAGTCGCCTGGGTCCTTGCCGGCGGCATCGGTGCCGCGGTGATCGGCCCACAGCTCGTGATCCTGACCAAAGATCTTTGGCCGCCGTATTTGTTCGCCGGAACATATTTGGCGCAATCGGCCTGTGCGGTCGGTGCCGCGGCGGTGTTAACTCTGCTCCGCTTGCCGGCCGCACACGCCGCCGCCCGCAACTTCTCCGACGGGCGGCCGCTGATCGAGATTGTCCGCCAGCCGCGGTTCATTGTTGCGGCCGCCTGCGGGGTCGCAAGCTTTGGCCTGATGAACCTGATGATGACTGCGGCGCCGCTCGCCATGGTGATGTGCAATCACTCGGTCGGCCAAGCGGCGCTTGCCATCCAATGGCACGTGATCGGCATGTATGCACCAAGCTTCTTCACCGGAACGCTGATTGCCTGGTTCGGCGTGCGTGCGATGATCGCGAGCGGCCTGTTGTTGCTCGTCGTGTCTGCCTCGGTCGGCTTGCTCGGCGTCGGATTGTGGAATTTCTGGATCGCGCTGGCGCTCCTTGGCGTCGGCTGGAACCTCTCATTTATCGGCGCGACCACCCTGGTCACCGAATCCTACGGTCCGCGCGAGCGCCATAAAGTGCAATCGTTCAATGATTTTCTGGTATTCGGCTCAACCGCGATTGGGTCGCTATCTTCGGGCGCGCTGCTGTCACGTTACGGCTGGTCGGCGGTCAACGATGTGGTATTCCCGGTCGTCATACTTGCCGCAGCGCTGCTTGCCTGGGGCACATTCGCGCGGCGGCTTAATCCGGTGTAAAGTGCGCCGCTGGTTTTCGGAAAGATGGAATCGAAGATGGACGATCAAACCGCAGGGCTGGATTCAGTCAGTGAAGAAGCGGCGTTGCGCGGATTGTATGAGCCGCCGATGGAGCTTGCGGTCCTCAAACAGCTGGATCATCTCGACGGTCATTGCCGTAACTTCCTCGCCCACTCGCCGTTTGCGGTGATCGGCTCGACGCGGCCGGGGCGCGGCACCGACGTAAGCCCGCGCGGCGATGCGCCGGGTTTTGCCCGGGTGCTGGATGATCACACCATCGCTATTCCGGATCGGCCGGGGAACAATCGCCTCGACACCATGTCCAACATTGTCGCCGACGCCGAAGTCGGACTGTTGTTCTTTATTCCCGGGATTGACGAGACGCTGCGTATCAACGGCACAGCGCGGCTGTCCCGGGATCCGACGCTCCTCACCGCGGCCGCAGTCAATGGGCGCGAGCCCCGTTTGGTAATTCTAGTGACCGTGCACGAGGCCTTTCTCCATTGCGGCAAGGCGCTCAAGCGATCGCGGCTCTGGCACGACGATTATCGCGTCGAGAAGAAGTCGTTTCCCTCGCTGGGGCGGATCATCGTCGAACAGACCAGGCCGCCGCGGCTGACCGTCGAAGAGGCGGACGCCGCCGTAGAGGATGGCTATCAGAACAAGCTTTACTAAGCGGTGGATAGGCTTTTTCAGCAATTGGCACAGTCATTTACCGGGCGCGGTTGAAGCGTTACCTTTTGCGCGGGTTCGTTGCCGCGCCGGGATTTCAGTAAGGCCGTGATCTTCTTGGAAAACGGCTTCCACTTTTGCAGATCATGCTCTAGAGCATCGCGCGAGGAATCTTCCTTTCGGGCCGGGCTTTGACGCTGGCCCCCATCAACCGGGGACCTTCCATGACGACTTTGTGGCTCATTGTTCTCTGCGGCGTTCTCGCGCTCGTGTACGCCATCTGGGCCACCACCGCCGTGATGCGCGCCAGTCCCGGCAGCGAAAAAATGCAGGAGATCGCCGCGGCTATTCGCGAAGGCGCACAAGCTTATCTCCGGCGGCAATACACCACGATCGCAATTGTCGGCATCGTGATCTTCCTGATCGTCGGTTATTTCCTCGGCTGGCTGGTCGGAGTTGGCTTTGCTGTCGGCGCGATCTTGTCCGGCGCCGCCGGCTTCATCGGCATGAACGTGTCTGTGCGCGCCAACGTGCGTACTGCGCAGGCCGCCATCGGTTCGCTCGCTGGCGGTCTTGAGCTTGCGTTCCGCGCCGGTGCGATCACGGGCCTGCTGGTTGCCGGCTTGGCATTGCTGGGCGTTACACTTTATTTCGGCTTCCTCGTCGGCACGCTGCATCTGGCGCCGAACGACCGGACGGTTGTTGATTCGATGGTGGCACTCGGCTTCGGCGCCTCGCTGATTTCGATCTTCGCCCGATTGGGGGGCGGCATCTTCACCAAGGGTGCCGACGTCGGCGGCGACCTCGTCGGCAAGGTCGAGGCCGGCATTCCCGAAGACGATCCGCGCAATCCCGCAACCATCGCCGACAATGTCGGCGACAACGTTGGCGATTGCGCTGGAATGGCTGCGGACCTGTTCGAGACGTACGCGGTAACGACGGTCGCGACTATGATTCTGGCTGCGATCTTCTTCAGTGGCGTCTCGACCGAGATGGTCATGCGGATGATGACGTTTCCGCTTGCCATCGGCGGCGTTTGCATTATCGCCTCAATCATCGGCACGTTCTTCGTACGGCTCGGCGCCAGCCAGTCGATCATGGGCGCGCTCTACAAAGGCATGATCGCGACCGCTGTCCTTTCGCTCATCGGCATTGCCGGCGTGACGCACTATCTGATCGGCTTTGGTCCGCTCGCGGGTGTCGACTATTCGGGAGCGGAGCTATTTTATTGCGGCATCACCGGTCTCGCCGTCACCGCGCTGATCATCGTCATCACCGAATACTACACCGGGACCGACTACCGGCCGGTGCACTCGATCGCACAAGCCTCGGTGACCGGCCACGGCACCAACGTCATTCAGGGCCTGGCGATCTCGCTGGAGTCGACGGCCCTTCCGGCGATCGTCATCATCGCCGGCATTTTGGTCAGCTATAATCTTGCGGGCCTGTTCGGCATTGCGATTGCGGTGACGACTATGCTCGCGCTCGCCGGCATCGTCGTCGCGCTCGATGCTTTCGGCCCGGTCACCGACAACGCCGGCGGCATTGCCGAAATGGCCGGCCTGCCGAAAGAAGTGCGCAAATCGACGGATGCTCTCGACGCCGTCGGCAACACCACCAAAGCGGTAACCAAGGGCTACGCCATCGGTTCGGCCGGGCTAGGCGCGCTGGTGTTGTTTGCCGCCTACAACCAGGATCTCAAGTTCTTCATCGCCGGCGCGAGCTCGCATCCCTACTTTCAGGGTGTTTCGCCCGATTTCTCTCTCAGCAATCCCTATGTCGTCGCCGGTCTCCTGTTCGGCGGGATGTTGCCGTATCTGTTCGCCGCGATGGGCATGACCGCGGTTGGCCGGGCGGCCTCTTCGATCGTCGAGGAGGTGCGGCGGCAATTTCGCGAGAAGCCCGGCATCATGCAGGGCAGGGACAAGCCCGATTACGGTCGTGCTGTTGACATGCTGACGCGTGCCGCGATCAAAGAAATGATCGTGCCGTCACTGTTGCCGGTGCTGTCGCCGATCGTCGGCTACTTCATCATCTACTTCGTCGCCGGCGGCGGCGCCCCCGGCAAGTCGGCGGCCTTCTCGGCGCTTGGCGCGATGTTGTTGGGCGTGATCGTCACCGGCCTCTTTGTGGCGATTTCGATGACATCGGGCGGCGGCGCCTGGGACAACGCCAAGAAGTACATCGAGGACGGTCACTACGGCGGCAAGGGCTCGGACGCCCACAAGGCAGCCGTGACCGGTGACACGGTTGGCGATCCCTACAAGGATACGGCGGGACCTGCGGTCAATCCGATGATCAAGATCACCAACATCGTCGCGCTACTTCTGCTCGCGGTGCTCGCACACTAATTCGTAGGGCCAGACAGCCGACGCGCGCAGTCGCGCGTGCACGCTCGTGGGCGCGCGATTGCCCGAAAGGGCCGGCCCGATGGCAGGCAGAGGCGTTGCAGCCGAGGGCTCCCTGGCTGCAATCCGCTTGCGGCAACGATGAGTGCCCTACAACGGCAGGCCCAACTTGGCGTGCGTCACCGAGTCCAATATGGACTGGACTATGGTCATATCCGATCCAGCGGTCGGCGTGGTGCGGCTGATGAAATCGAACACCTTGCCGTCCTTGATTCCGTAAGACGCGACCCGTTGCACCCTTCGGTCTCGATCGAAGTAAATGGCGATCACGCGCTGATCGGTAATCTTGGTCGCCAGGAACGACACCGCGCGCTCGGCGCGCTGCGAGATATAATAGAATGCCTCGCCCGAGACGGTGGCGACAGTCGAGGGCGTGCCGAGGACGATCAGTACCTGCTCCTGGGACGCGCCAAGCCGAATTTGCTCTAGCGCCCCGTCCGGCAGCACATAGCCGCGCTGAAACAACTCGCCAACGCAGCCGCCTAACACCAGCAAGAACGCGAAGGTCAGGACATAAGCCGCGGCGCGCTTCCGCCCGCTCAGCACAAAATCACTCCGCATGCCGTCGTCCCACCTTGTGTCTGACTGCCGCCTGCCTTACCCCAAGATTCCAAGCAGCAGGTTACCGCGCGCCCGGTCCGGACGTTTTGGCGCCGATTGAGTAGTCTATCCCTATGATATTAGCGGCGTTTCGACGGAGGCTCCACAATCGCAACATCCACGCGCTCTATGGCATGATCGTGGCGCAGGCGCGCTCGCGCGCCTTTTACGCCGATTACGGGGTGCCGGATACTGTTGAAGGCCGTTTCGAATTGATTGTTCTGCATTTGGTGCTGTTGCTGCGCCGCCTTGCTCGGACGGACCAAGCCAGCGGTCGAGGCAACGGCTATGGGCAGCAGCTATTCGATGCGTTTTGCCGCGACCTCGATGATAATTTGCGCGAAATGGGCGTCGGCGACACGGCGGTGCCGCGTAAAATGCGGCAGTTCGGCGAGGCCTTTTATGGCCGGCAGACCGCCTATAACACGGCGCTGAGTGGCGAGGATGAAGGGGAGCTTGAGAAGGCGCTCGCACGCAATATCTTTGGGTCAGCCACGGTAGACAGCAGGGCCGAGCGGCTTGCGCACTACGCGCGCGTTGCGGCACGCTGGCTGGAAGGTGAGGAGGAGAAGGACATTCTCGCAGCTGGCAAGGCCGTCTTTCCCGGCCCAGAGGGTTTTGCCCATGCATCGACCTGAGAAAGACGCAACCACACCCTGGCACTTTCCCGTGATGCTCGAAGAGGTGCCGGAAACCGGCAAGCGCTTTGAACTCGTCGCCAATCCGGACACACGCGCAGCGATCGCGCGGACCGCGGAATTGCGCGATCTGCCCCGCCTTGACGCAAGTTTCGAGGTACGCCGTCAGGGAGTGGGCGGCTTCCGCGTGACCGGCCGGGTATCTGCAACCGTCGGTCAAAACTGCGTCGTCACACTCGAGCCGCTCGCCAATGAGGTAGACGAGGAGATCGATCTCCTGTTCGCGCCGCCGTCTCTTGCGGGGAAGGACGGTGAAGGGGCCGGCGCGCTTATTGGGAGCGGGAACGTTACCGAACCGCTGATCGGCGGACAGATCGATCTCGGCGCGCTCGCCACCGAGTTTCTTATTGTCGGTCTCGATCCATACCCGCGCACGCCCGGAGCAGTGTTCCAGCCACCGCAGGATGCAACCCCCGATGACGGCCCTTTCGCAGCTTTGGGGGCGCTCAAGAAGGACCAGGATGCCCGCTAATCGGAGTTGTGTCCGATGGCCGAACCGTTATTGTCCGCTCCGGTCTCGTCTCGCCTTGCGCGAACGAGGCGCGTGATCCCAAATCGTAATCCCGAATGTGGAAACCGGTCATTGCCTGAGGATCATGCGCCGACATGAACCGTGACCCGATTGCGTTAAGTTGGATCGTGATCTAGGACCGCGGGCACTTCATGTCGCAGATGGTCCGCATTGCTCTCGACGCGATGGGGGGTGACCACGGTCCGGCCGTGGTTGTCGCCGGGGCCGAGCTGGCGTTAGCCCGTCACCCGGAGAGCGAATTTCTGTTCTTTGGCAATAAAGCGCAGGTCGAGCCGCTCGTTGCGGGACGCCCGGCGTTGAAATCGGTCTCGCGGCTCGTCCACGCCGAGGTCGCCGTGCGCATGGAAGATAAGCCAAGCCAGGCGCTTCGCCACGGCCGGCGCAAGTCCTCGATGTGGCTCGCTATCGATGCGGTCAAGAAGCGCGAGGCCGATATGGCGGTTTCGGCGGGCAATACCGGCGCGCTGATGGCGATGTCGCGGTTCGAACTGAAAACGCTGGCGGGGATCGAGCGGCCGGCGATTGCGGCGTTATGGCCGACGCTGCGTGGTGAATTGATCGTGCTCGACGTTGGCGCCTCGATCGGCGCAGATGCTGAACACCTCGTCGACCTTGCGGTGATGGGTGCGGCCATGGCGCGCATTCTGTTTCGGCTTGAACGCGCGACAGTTGGGTTGCTCAACATCGGCGTGGAGGAGGTCAAAGGTTTGGAGCAGGTGCGTGAGGCGGGACGAATCTTGCGCGAGACGCCGCGCGCCGACCTCGACTACCTGGGTTTCGTCGAGGGCGACGATATCGGCAAGGGTACGGTTGACGTCGTCGTCACTGAAGGTTTTGCCGGTAACATTGCGCTCAAAACCGCCGAGGGAACTGCACGCCAGCTCGCCGAATATCTCCGAGCGGCAATGAACCAATCGCTCAGCGCCCGGATCGGGTATCTGTTTGCGCGCTCTGCGTTCCGGCAGCTGCGACATCGTATGGATCCCGGGCGCTCCAACGGCGGCGTATTTCTCGGGCTCAACGGTATCGTCATCAAAAGCCACGGCGGGACCGATGCCGCGGGTTTCGCCGCTGCCATCGACCTTGGCTACGGCATCGTGCGCGATGAGCTTCTGGCCAAGATCACGGCCGCGCTCGGACGGCATGGCCATGACACGGGTCAAGCGGCGTCCCAATCGGCCGGCGGAGTAGCCGTGTGATGGTTCGCCGCTCCGTTGTTCTGGGCTGCGGCAGTTATCTGCCGAACCAGGTTCTCACCAATGCCGATTTGGCGATGAAGGTCGACACGTCCGACGAATGGATCGTGCAGCGTACCGGCATTCATGAGCGCCGGATCGCCGGACCCGGCGAATTGACCTCGCAGATGGCGACGCTTGCCGCGCGCGCCGCGCTTGCCCACGCGCACGTTGAAGCGCAGGCGATCGATCTCATCGTGCTCGCGACCTCGACGCCCGACAATACCTTTCCGGCCAGCGCCGTATCGGTGCAAGCCGAACTCGGCATCACCCAGGGCGCCGCTTTCGATCTTCAGGCAGTGTGTTCCGGATTCGTCTACGCGCTCGCGACCGCCGACGCTCTGCTCAGATCGGGCGCATTCTCGCGCGCGCTGGTGATCGGCGCCGAAACCTTCTCGCGTCTGCTCGATTGGACCGACCGCACGACCTGCGTACTCTTTGGCGACGGCGCCGGTGCGGTGGTGCTCGAAGCGCAGGATCTGCCGGGCACACGCGAGGACCGCGGCATTCTAACTGTGCGGCTGCGGTCCGACGGCCGTCACAAATCGAAACTCTACGTGGATGGCGGCCCGTCATCGACCGGCACCGTCGGTCACTTGCGGATGGAAGGCCGGGAAGTGTTCCGGCACGCGGTGGCGATGATCACCGACGTGGTCCACGATGCCTTTGCAGCGACGGGCTTGTCCGTAGCCGATATCGACTGGTTTATTCCGCACCAGGCGAATAAACGCATCATTGACGGATCGGCGCACAAGCTCGGTATCGCTCCAACCAAGGTCGTCAGCACCGTCGATCGGCATGGCAACACCTCAGCGGCCTCGATACCGTTGGCCCTGTCCGACGCCGTCGCCGACCGCCGCATCAAGCGCGGCGATCTGCTGCTGCTTGAGGCGATGGGTGGGGGCTTTACCTGGGGCGCCGCGCTGGTGCGATGGTGAGGCGGAGAGCCGCCAAAGCCGTTGACCGTTCGGCGAGAAGTTAATATCGTTGATAATCTTGATAATTCAGTACGATACCATGATCGGTTAGTATTGATCGCCGAGAGCGGGGCTGGCTATGGCGAGAAAGACGATCACGCGGGCTGATCTATGCGAGGCCGTCTACCAGAAGGTCGGCCTGTCACGCACTGAATCCGCCACGCTCGTCGAACTGGTTCTGAAAGAGATTACTGATTGTCTGGAACGCGGCGAAACTGTGAAGTTGTCGTCGTTCGGCTCTTTCGTGGTGCGCAAGAAAGGTCAGCGCATCGGTCGTAATCCGAAGACCGGCAAGGAAGTGCCGATCTCGCCGCGCCGGGTCATGGTGTTTAAGCCTTCCGCAATCCTCAAGCAGCGGATCAATTCCGAGTCAGACGGCGCCGCCACCGAATACGACGACTGACGACCGACGGGGCAGGGCAGTGGAAAAAGCGCCAGACGCATTCCGCACGATCAGCGAAGTCGCCGAAGAGATCAACGTTCCGCAGCATGTCCTGCGATTCTGGGAAAGCCGCTTCGCGCAGATCCGGCCGCTAAAGCGCGGCGGCGGCCGGCGCTATTACCGCCCGAACGACGTCGATTTGCTTCGCGGCGTGCGCCACCTGCTGTACGGCGAAGGCTACACCATTCGTGGCGTGCAGCGTCTGTTGCGCGAACAAGGCCAGTCGTACGTGCAAAACGTTTGGCGCGCCGGCGCCGAGACTCCGCCTCCCGATTTGGATGACAATAGCGGTAGCGATCTCGAAGATCAGGCGGTTATGCGCTCAGGCGTTGATACGTCACTGGGCGAAACCGCGCCGAGCCTTGCGGCAGACGAACGTCCAAATGAACGACGTGAACCGAAACTGATGTCGCCGGTCGGCACCGCCGCAGCACCGCAAGGGCTGGGCGCCGAACAACGGCGCAAATTGCAGACGACGCTCGATGATCTCATCGCCTGCCGCCGTTTGCTCGACGCCGCGATGTCAGAAACGCCGGTCTCTCACGATTGATGTGATGATGCTCGCGAAGAGCTGCGAGTTTTTTATGTTCGCAGCTCTGCATCGCTCGTTCCAGCGGCTAGATATGCTGCCCGACCGCAGTGCCATTCTTAAAGTGGCGTATTTTTTTCGTTTGTACCGGCATGCATCCAACGGTCCCGCAGAGATTGGCAACGGGCTGGACGAAAGACGACAGCGCAACGCCGAGCGTTGACGGTGCGGTTGCTGTGAAGGCCTCAGCCTGGTTGCCAAGGAATCCGCCGAAGAGAATGGCCGCGGCAGCCAATGTCGAGAGCAAGGTCGTTCGCATGGATGTCCTCATGATGTGGGAAGCGATCTGGGTCGTTCGGCGTACGCACGTGCAACACATTCCAGTATGTAAAGAGTCGAAGATGAGCGCTGCCATCCGTCTGCGCATGACTAACCCGCTTTGCGCAGCGTAAACGCATCAGCATCGTGAATGGGAGCAAGCGCAGCAAACAACGGCCCGAGGAAGTTCTGGTAACGGCGCCAGCGTCCCACCGAGCTCCGATAAACAGGCTGGCGCACTTGCATAACGCTTGCTGTGCGGACCGGCCGCTCGTTGCGGTGAAACGCGAGGCAGCGCGGATCCCAAGGCAGACCGCAACGGACGATGATGCGTCGCGCGACGCTTTCCAGATCGTCGACGACGTCCTCGTAGCTCACGTCGATGACGCGGCCAGGCGGCAGCACATTGTGCCAATGCGCGATGAGTTCCTGATAGTGCCGATAGTAGCGACCGAGCTCCGCGAGATCGTAGGTGTGAAGCTGGCCCTTGGTGAAATGCACGGAGAAGCAGGAGACGCAAGTGTCTACCGGATTGCGGATTGCGTGAATGATGACGGCGTCCGGCAACGCCAGATGGATGAGACCGGCATAGAGAAAGTTCGCCGGCATCTTGTCGACGATGCGTGCCGCGCCTGGTGCCCGCAGCAACAGTTTCTCGAGATAGAGCACACCCAGCTCTCGCAATTGGGAGGCCGACATGCGCGGCATGAAGTCTGGAAACGACTGCGAGCGTGGCGTCGCACGGCCGACGGCGGCGGCGCTTTGCTGGAACAGGGTAAGTTCTCCGGCCGCGGATATCTGGGGGTGGCTGGCCAATATCTGCTCGATCAAGGTTGTGCCCGAACGAGGCATTCCGATGATGAAAATTGGAACCGCGGAGCGCACGCCCGCGCCTTCGCGCGTTCTCACAAACTCCGGCGTGAACAGTTCTCGCGTACGGTTGATTTGCGCGAGTGCAGCAGCTTCGTCGTACGAAGCCTGCTGACGTTTCAGCGCATTGGCGGCTAGCAAGTGGCGAAAGGCGTTGTCCGGTTTACCGAGGTGTTCGTTGGCCTTGGCGAGCGCAAAATGCAGATGCATCCGGTTTACGGCGGACAGCGAAGCGGAGTTTGCGGCCAGCCCCTCGAGTGCGGTGAGATAGCGGTCGCCAGCGATAAACGGCCGCATGCCGGCGAGATTGTCATAATAGGAAGCATCTTGAGGTGACAGCCGGATGGCTTCTTCGACGGCGCAGATCGCCTGAGCCATCCGCCCCCGGTCCTTCAAGATCAGCCCGAGGTTGTTGTGCGCGGCGGCAAAACCCGGATGGGTCGCGATGGCGCGGCGGAATGCTGCCTCTGCCTCATCCCACTGTTCAAGCTGCGCCAGAGCGACGCCCCAGTTGCAAAGCGTTTCCGGGTTGTCCGGCTTGATGGCAAGCGCTCGCGCGTACGAAGCGACGGCCTCTTCAGGCCAGTCCAGTTCGGCGAGCGCCAAGCCGCGATTATTGTGGACCTCCGAGAAGTTCGGCTGCAACGCAAGAATTTGTTCGTAAAACGCGATAGCCTCGGCGAATTTCCCGGCTTGGTGGCTTGCGAGGGCCCGTGTGCATAGCGCCGACAATTTGGCGGCGTACGTGCCGGCCGCAAACGTTATCGGATGTCGGGTCGGCTCAGCCGCCAGGCTTTTCGCCACGGTGTTGTCCTATCAGCGCGCGGAATTGCGGGTAAGCGTGACGACACCCCGGCCCCATTGGCTTTAGAAGACCATGGTGAATGAAATGTTAACGCGATGGCCCGCCGGCTTCGCTCTGACGCAGACTGGCGCAATTCAAAGTGTCGCCGAGCCAGCCGCAATACGTCGAAGGTAGTCGGGGCGAGGTTTGCGACGCGACAATTTGATTGCTCTGCTCAAGCAGCGCATCAGCGTTGCGCTCGCGCTTGGCCTGCTCGATACGATCCGGCATCCCGACGAATTGGGAGATCGGAGTTTATGGGTAGAACTGGATAACGAGCCGTCCTCTCGTGCCACCAGCCTCAAGCCGACGATGGGCGTCGGCCGCCTTTTCCGGCGGATAGACCTCGGCCACGCGAAGCGTGATTTTGCCGGCATCGACCTGCTGCCGGAGCCGATCGAGCTTCTCGAATTCCTGCGCGTAGTTGCGCACGAAGGTTGTCGTGAAGTGGATATCCCGCTGCGGGATGCCCTGGAATCCGCGGACGGACGTGAAGGCCCCGCCGTCACGGACGGCGGGAATGACAAGCTCGTTGAGCACCGCTCCGTCAGCGAGGCCATCGACTCCTTCAGGGAAGTGTTTGCGAATGCGCGAGGCGACATCATCGCCCCTTCGAACGACGACGTCGGCGCCAAGCGACGCAACCAGCTTTTCGTCTTTCTCGGAAGCATCGGCGATGACTGTCAGTCCTTCGGCTTTGGCGAGCTGGACAACATAGCCGCCGTAAGCGCCCGCCGCGCCGGTCACTGCGATAACCTGACCCGGAGACAGCTTGAGCAGATCGAGCGACAAGCGCGCCGTCAGCCCATTCATCGGCAAGCTAGCCGCCTCTGGGTAGGTCTTTCCCGTAGGAGCTCGCACGACGGAAACGGCATCGAGCACAATTTGCTCGCGATATGCGCCATGGCTGCCCTTCGGCACCACGATTGCCATGACGGCGTCGCCTACCTTCAGTCTGTCGGGAACGCCGCTTCCAACCTCATCGACGATCCCGGCCGCCTCCATTCCTGGCACGTAGGGCGGCGGATCGGCCTTTTGCTGTTCGGCTCGCATACCGTTGCGGACCATGACGTCGGTTGGGTTGACCGTCGCGGAATGGACGCGAATCCGCACCTGTCCCGAGCCGGCATGAACTTCGGGCACTTCAACGATTTGGAGAACTTCAGGACCGCCGTGAGTGATTAGTCCAACTGCGCGCATGGTTTCGTCCCTTGTCCGATAGGCGGTCCCGATCTTTTGCCGATCCTGACTATATTATGGACATTCGTCCGGCGGACAACCGACGCCTGACGGATCGGCGGGGACTCTTGTTCTGCTCTCCATACGACGGCCAGCATTTCTAGTGAGCATCACGAGGATGACTTGCATGGGGCGACAATCCTTAGCTCGCGAAATAACGTCTGACATGGTCTTCATCCCAGGCAGACACCTTCCGCATGGGACCAGAAAAATGTGCCCAAGTTTAACAACACAATCGGGGCGAGAGCGGACGTGAAAAGCGGATAAATTCTCCGAACATTCCTAAAGGTCATTGCGTCTGAGGACCACATTTATCGTTCGGATTCTTCGAGCGGGTTTGCACTTCATTTGGTTCCCAAGGAGGCCGACGATGGCAGGGTAGGGCAATCTCGTTTCTTGCCTGTTTTTCGAACCGCAGGGGAACAAATTTTGCAAACGGTCTGCAGACGGGTGGGTGTGCGCAGCTGGACTAGCCTCCATCTTGACCCAGTTTTATTGGGTTAATTGGTCGGAGCGCCGAGATTTGAACTCGGGACCCCCAGTCCCCCAGACTGGTGCGCTAACCGGGCTGCGCTACGCTCCGATGATCGCGGGACTATAGTTAGCGGCTCTGCATGGCACAAGCCGACAAAGCCTCAAGTTGCGCTCGCTCATCGCGCCGCGACGCCGTATAGAGTATCGGTTTTTCCGGTTCGCCAGCCCGCACCAATGGATCCATCGTGAAACGGCTTTTCAGCGCCACTATCAATTCGCTGCGCGGCCTGGGTTATGGCTTTCAGAGCGAAGCTGCACTCCGCGAAGAGATGCTGCTGCTGGCTGCGGGTGTTTTGTTCGGCCTTGTCGTTGCGCCGAGCGTTGCCTGGTATGTTGCTATGGTTGGATCATTGCTGGTTCTGCTGGCGGTCGAGTCCCTCAACACCGGGATCGAGAAGCTCTCCGACTACGTCACGCGCGAGCGCCACATCGCTATCCGCAGGATCAAGGATTTCGGTTCGGCGGCGGTGTTCTGCGCTATCTGCCTGGCGGGCCTCGTTTGGCTGGCGGCGATTGCGGTGCGGCTCGGGCTCGCCTCGGGCTGATCTGATGCGCGAGGCGCGTGCCTGGGGCCAGCTCTTCAATAAGGGAATATGCGTATCCACGTGTGGATAGGCCAAATCGTCTTTGCACCGTGCGCGAGCCACGAGCAAATCCAAGCGCTGCGACACGAAGATATCGCCGCCGCCGCCGCGAATTGTCGTCGCGAAACCGAACACTGCTGAGTAGAATTGCGCGAGTTCGGGAATGGTCAGGCCCGGTTTCACGGCGTCTTCGAGTTGACCGCGAACATGCTTCCCGGCTGCGCACTCGCTTAAGGTTTTGCAGAAGTATTTGTGTTGTATAGGCGAGGTGACCCTGTGTTTATGCGGCAGAAGTCGCTGTGCAACTTTTGCGAGAGCTAAATCAAATTTGCGCCATCGATAGAATTCTTGTACTCGACGGTCTAGCAACTGCCGGCGCGTTACTTGCGGAAGTTGTGCGGCAAACCAGCCGCAACATTTGTCCTCAGCTTGCGACATCGCAGCAATTTGACGCGCGCGCCCCGTTAGCGCCGCGTTCGATGCGTCAAAACTGCACTGGCGCCGGCAGCCTCTGAGGGGCATCGTTTATGGCCGCGGCATCAACACTCGACAACGGCAATGCGCCAAAAGCCGTCCAGGTCGTTGCAGCTGTCATCGGAAACGCACTCGAGTGGTATGATTTCATCGTGTTCGGTTTGCTGACGGTGATTGTCTCCCACCTGTTTTTTCCGGCACACAGTCAGTATGCGTCGCTGTTGCTGGCCACGGCGACCTTCGGCGTCGGCTTCTTCATGCGGCCGGTCGGCGGCATTCTGCTGGGGGTCTATGCCGATCGTTACGGCCGCAAGGCTGCGCTGCTTCTGATTATTGTTCTGATGACCGTGGCCATCGCCATGATCGGCTTTGCGCCGACCTATGCAGCCATTGGCATAGCAGCGCCGATCCTTATTGTGACGGCGCGACTGCTGCAAGGTTTTGCCACCGGCGGCGAGTTTGCCATCGCGACGGCCTTCCTGATCGAAAGCGCACCACCGCACCGCCGCGGGTTTTACGGCTCCTGGCAGATGGCGGGGCAGGGCCTGGCGGGTCTGATCGGGGCGTTGGCCGGGGTGCTGATAACGCGCGGCCTTTCGCCGGAGGCGCTCACTTCTTGGGGCTGGCGCATACCGTTTTTGTTTGGTTTGGTCATTGGTCCGGCGGGATTGTTCATCCGCAGGTATCTGGACGAGACTGAAGCATTTCTTGCGGCGCGGCGCGCCGGGCCGCCCAGGCAAACTTTCTTGACTACGCTCGCAACTCACACCAGGGAAACTCTGGTGAGCACGGGGCTCGTCACTTCCGGAACCATCTCGTTTTACGTTGTCTTGCTTTACATGCCGACCTTTGCTCGCACACAGCTGAATTTGCCCCTGGATCAGGCGTTCTTCGCTCAGTCGATCAGCCTGGTTTGCATGATCGCAGTGATACCGCTGGCGGGCCTGTTGTCCGACCGCATTGGACGCAAGCCGATTATCATCGCTTCGCTGGCTCTTTATCTGATCCTCACATATCCGCTGTTCAGCTGGCTCCATCACAATCCTTCGTTCGGCAATTTGACGATTGTACAAATAGTGCTCTGTTGCCTGCTCGGGGCTTTTTTTGGTCCGAGTTCGACGGCTATCGCGGAGCAGTTTGGGGTGCAGTTGCGCTCGACCGGTCTTGGCATCGCCTACAATCTGGCGGTTATGATCTTTGGCGGTTTTGCGCAGTTGTTCGTGACCTGGCTGATCGAGGCGACCGGCTCGCCGATAGCGCCGTCGTTTTACGTCGTTTTCGGCGCCGCGCTGGGTCTGGTGGCATCGCTGTTTCTGGTCGAGCACGGCGGCGATGCGCGCTTGCCGGAGCTCGGCAGTGCCGCGCCATGCTCCAAAGCGGCAGCAACTGCCGCCTGAGGGACGGATCAGCGCCCCCAGAGCTGCTTGCTGGCAATGGCCGCGCCCTCGCTCAACGCGCGCAACTTCGCCCAGACGATGCTGTCGGCCACTGCGGGTTCAGTGCGCACCGCTGTCCCGAAGCCGCAGTCGACGCCGGCAATCAGGCGTTCGCGATCGATGACACTTGCATAGCGTGCAATGCGTTGCGCCACCAGCCGCGGATGCTCGACGAAATTCGTGGTCGAGTTGATCACGCCAGGAATGAGAATTTTGTCGTCGGGAATTTTGATCTCTTTCAGGTCCTCCCATTCGTGATCGTGTCGCGGGTTGGCGGCCTCGATACTGATCGCCTGCGGCCGCGCCTTAAATGCAATGTCGATGATTTTCAGGAGCGGGAGATCGTGGGTGTGTGGGCCCTCGTAATTGCCCCAGCAAATGTGCAGCCGCATGCGGTCGGCCGGCAGACCGGCGGTCGCCGCATTGAGCGCCGCGACATTGCGCTCGGCGATTTGCCGGCGGAATTCGTTGTCGGTGAGATGCCGGTACTGATTGTTGCGGGCCGAGCCGAGGTCGGGAGCGTCAATCTGCAGCAGGAAGCCCGCTTCGACGATCGCACGATATTCGTGTCGCATCACGTCGGCTAAAGCAGCGACGTAGGCTTCCTCGGTCCGGTAATGCAGGTTGATGATGAAGCGGGTCAAAATCCCCGGCGATGGCGCGGTCATGAAAATTTGGGCCGGCCGCGATTTTGCCGCGGCGGCCTTGAGATGGGCGATATCGCGGTCCAGACCGCTCCGATCCTTGTAGCGCAATTCGCCGACGCAGCCCGGGAACGGCATGCTGCCGAAATTTCGTTGTTGGCTGGTGAAATCCGGATGCGCTAAAAGATCGCGCCCCAGCATAATGTCGCGGCCCTTTTCAGCGGCGCGCGGATCGGGCTCGATACCGCTGACGCGGTGCCGAATGTAGGTCGTGTAGGACGGCTTGCTCATTTCGCCATCGCTGATGACGTCGATGCCGGCCGCGACTTGCGCCGCGACAACCTCGTCGACCGCCTTCGCCGCCTCGGCCTCGAACGCTTGCGCATCGACGGCCGCGCCGCTCTCTCGCCGCAGAATAAGGTCAATCAGCGGCTTCGGACGAGGCAGGCTGCCGGAATGGGTTGTCAGGATCCGCTCGGTGGAAGCCTTCATGCGGTGCTCCAGGCGGCGATGACACGCGAGAGAATAGAGCGCGCCGCCCCGGACCGAGATTATTCGGTCCGGCCGAAGTTCCGCAACGCGTCAACGTCAGAGCAGCAAGCAGGCCGGCGCATGCGTCGGCCTGCTCCAATTGGACGGTTACGCTGCCGCTCGCCCCTGAAAAAGCTGTTTGCTGGCGAGGGCCGCGCCTTCTGAAAGCGCCTTGAGCTTGGCCCAGGCGATCTGGGGGTGGACGCGGCCGCCGAGCCCGCAATCGGTCGAGGCGATAACGTTTTCGGGACCGACCGCTTCGGCAAACCGAATGATCCGGTCAGCGACCAGTTCTGGGTCCTCGATCAGGTTGGTGGAGTGGCTGACAATGCCGGGCAGAATCTTTTTGCCTGGGGGCAGCTTGATGTTCTTCCACAGTTTCCACTCGTGCTCGTGGCGCGCATTGGCGGCCTCGAACGAGTAATAGTCGCAGTTGACCGCCAGCATCAGATCGACGAGGTGTTTCATCGGAATATCGGTGGTGTGCGGGCCGTGCCAGCTTCCCCAGCACAGGTGGAAGCGGATTTTGCTGGGAGGCAATCCCTTGATCGAATGGTTGAGGGCGTCGATTTGCATCTTCGTGTAGCGCCGATAGCCCTCGATGCTCGGTTCGATTTTCTGCTGATCCCAGTTCTCGCCGATCGCTGGATCGTCGAGCTGTACGGTCAGGCCGGCGTCGATGATCGCCTTGTACTCGTCGTGCATCGCGTCGGCGCAGGCGTACAACAATTCCTCTTCAGTTTTGTAATACTCGTTCGGCATCCGCGCGCAGCTTGCCGGCGCGATTGCATTCATCCACGCGCCTTCGGTCGAAAGCCCGGCGGCTTTGAGGCCGGCCTTGAAGTTGGCAATGTCGCGGTGGATCAAATCCTGACCCTTGTACTTGACCGGGCCTGTGACCAGCGGGCTGTGCTCGGTCATGAACTGCACAGGCAAGCCGCAGCCGGACTGTGGGTCCATATACGCCTCGTGGAACTTGGACATATCGCGGCGCTCGCCCCAGTCGCCGACGATGAAATCCTTTGGCGCCATCGGCGTCTTGGTATGCGCCGAGAGCTTCGTGAACCAGAGCCCTTGCTTGACGACCTCAACGCCGGCGAGCCGCGGGATGATGTACGACCACCAGGCGCCGTAATCGTAAGCCCACCCCACGGTGTGACCGAGTTCGCCGTCGTTGATGAGATCGACGCCGGCCTCTTTCTGCTTCTGCACGACTTCGGCCACTGAATTCTTGAGTTCGCGATCAAAGGCGGCCTCGTCGAACTTCTCGCCGAGCGTCTTCTTCTGGCTCAATTCAAGAAGTTTCGCCGGGCGCGGCAAGCTCCCCACATGTGTCGTCAGAATCCGGTTAGCCATGATTTTTTCCTCCCTACGCTTTTGAACGTTTATGCCGGATGTGCGCGCGAAAGCCCGCCAGCCGTGCGGTTGTCAGCAAATTTACTCACAACGGCGAGCCGTCGGCAAGGACTCGGGCCGTAGCGATCGACGGCAGCGTTAGAGAGTGCAGCGGCGTTGGGCGCCAAGGCGGGCAAGAGCCCAAACAGGAGCCACTATCAGAGTGCAGCGCGGACGGCATGAGCCATCGCCTGCTGCCCAAGTCAACTTCCGGGAAGCGAAGTTTTGTTAGCTTGCCGATCGGCTGAGGGAGCCGCTGTTTGGGAGGAAGAAGTTGTGTGGTGATCAGCCTGTAATGCGGCGCGAATTTCGTTGACCACTTTGCCTTGGACCATGACGTCGGTATCGAGATTGAGGTGGCCCATGCCCGGAGTGCCGCCCACATCGATGTTTTGCACCGAACCCTTGAATTGCTGGCCGCGGCGGACCGAATGACTGCCGTAGGAACTGTAGTAGTTCACATAACGGTCAACCTGACCGGCAGCCGTGATCGGCCACACCGGATCCAAACTGATCGCCAATTTTACCGGGATGCCACGCTGGCCCAGCTGAGCCGTTGTTTTTGTCATCGCACCGGCGCCGGCCGAGTAGCCAACCAGAACGATCCTGCGCAGGTGTCCGGTCTTGTATCCGGCGGTAATTTTTTCCGTTACTTGCGGCCACTCCGTGTGATTGTAAACGCTGGCGCTGATGCCGTGCTTGTGCAGGCGGGCCGCAATTTCCACCATGCCTGACGAAAATATGGGGAACAGCCCGCGAAACAAATAAACATGAGCGCGCGAAGGCGGGGGTGAGCCAGCAAGGGGCTCTGCCGGAACGCCGCTGGAAAATAAGGCGACACACATCCCGATAATCAGCGCGGGTACGGCGAAGCATAATCGCGGCGCGCTAAGCGCCGGGATGATCCGGGAGGGTCGCGACAATTGACCGCTGCGGGAGAATTTCATGGGTCGTTTTCTCGGCACGCTCCTTCGCAATTTGTATCTGACGTTGTGTGACAAAGGCAACACGGGACCGCGGATTTGGCCGATTATTCTGAGCTTATGCCGAAGGGGGAATTGACCGCGTCGGCTCGATGGTTAACATCCGAATCGGGGTAAGTGCCGTCGACAAAACGGCTAACCGAGAGGTTGGGGCTTGATTTCATACCGGAATGCGATCGGTACCGGGATGCCGGGTTTCGCCGCGTTGCGATCCGGCGGATAAACCGCCATTAGCGAACATCCCTGACATGCTGCCCTATTTCGAGTCGGTCTCGCATGATGAATGCTGCGCCTATTGCACTGGGCGCCGCTTGGCGGACCCGTTGCCGTATCCGCTCGATGCGATCTACTGCATTTCGCTGCAGGAGCAGCCGCACCGCACCCGTGAGGCGGAGGCCCATTTTCACAGTTTGGGAATGTGCCGGCACGTGACGTTCTATCGCCCCAGGCGGGGCGAGAACGGCGAGCGCGCCATTTGGGAGTTGCACCAGGCGCTGGCGCGTCACGCTTTGGCGAACGGCCGCTCCCACGCACTCATGCTCGAAGATGACGTGTTCTTTCGCCAACCATGGAAGCAGCTTGCACCCCGGATCGGTCGAGCCATCACTGCGCTGCCGCCTGACTGGTGGTGTTTTTATCTCGGCCACGTTCCCCTGCAAGCGCATTTTTTCCGCTCAAACATTCTGCGCGTGCGCTCGGGCTGTGCCCATGCTTACGTCGCGAGCCCACGCCTGCTGGCATGGTTGGCCGACACCGAGCCATTGGGCGCCGACGTTGCCACATGGCGGCGAATTCCCGGTTCGATCGATGGTGCGATGGTCAACTTGCCGGGGATGTACGCGCTGTTTCCGATGGTCGCGCGGCAGCGCTTTCTCGGCGATTATCGCGTCGATCCGCGCGTCGACGAGACCGGGCGGCGGCGGGCCTGGCATGACGGCGATCGCTGGCGATACCATTTCCTGTTTCGCGGCGCTCTCGTCGCCGAAGCGCTGGCCGTGGTGCTGTCGCCGTTTCACCGTTTCACATTGGAGCGTTATCGGCGAGAGGCGGAACAATACACGCGCGAATGATTGTGCTTGCCCTTGGCGCCAGACTGCCGGTGACTAGGTTGGCTCATCAAGCTGCACTTCAAGCAAGACGGCTTAGTTAGCGCCGCTCGTCGCGACATACGGTGTCGAAGCGCCGAATAATGAGACCGCGTGAAGGCGTTAGAGGCGGTAAAGCCGGCTTTACCGCCGCCGTTGGTGGGCACGTCCGTTTAGTACCTCCCGTGTCATTTGCAATGGTGACGGCCCCAACGACAACGCCTTCCATAACCTTTATTTCTTGGCTCCGTGCGGCAGGGCATGAGCAGGGACAACTAGACTTCTAGTTCTTGTTCAACCGTCGAAGGACTTCATTTGCGAAGTGCGAAAGCGAATCGTCGCGCGCTCCCATAATGACGATTCGATCGCCAGGACGGGCTAGCTTAACCAGAGCGTCGCCGCAGCCGCCACGATCTGGAAAAGCAAAGGCATGGCGACCACGCCGTTCAATTTCGGAAATAAGTTCACTACTTCCTACACTGCGGTCGACGGTACCGCCGAAATATACCGGCTCCGGCATAACCAGAACGTCCCCATCGTTCAACCCGCCTACAAAGCAATCCACCAAGGCGTTTCTCAATAGACGAATCGGGCCGTAGCCATGAGGTTGAAACATCAGCAGCAGGCGGCCGGGAAACGCGTGCAGAGTCTGGATCGTAGCCGCAATCTTGTCGGGGTTATGAGCAAAGTCGTCGATGACCGTGATTTCGTTCGCAGTGCCTACGACCTCCAATCGTCGGCGGATGCCGCTGAACTCGCTCAGGTGGGACGCGGCCTCCGCAAGGCCAACGCCATAAAACTTCGCGACACACAATGCGGCAAGGGCATTGGAGACGTTGTGTGGCCCCGGAACTTTTAGTTTCACCATCACAGTTTCACCGCTATCGCGGGCCGTCACGTTGAACGCGATACCGGTTGGCGAAGGGATCAGCGCTGACGCGAGAAGATCGGATGACGCCGCGCGTAAACTGTAAGTCATTGTCTGTCCCGGCTTCAGGCCGGCAGCAAGCGTCGCAGTTTCCGCATTATCCAGGTTCAGTACCGCCGTTTGCGCACTGGCGATGAAGTCCCGGAACAGGGTACGCAGCTCGGCAAGCGACTTGTGGTCAAGCGAGATATTGTTCACGACTGCGACGTGGGGCTCAAAATGTGCAATCGAGCCGTCGCTCTCGTCGACTTCGCTGACGAAAATATCGCCGTCGCCGACCAGGGCGCTGGCAAACGGCGAACCCGGTCCGATGAAGTTTTTCATATCGGCGCCGTTCACAATCGTCGGGCTTTTTCCAGCTCGGTGCAGAATCCACCCGATCATGCCGACGGTAGTAGATTTGCCGCTCGTGCCGGCGACGCCAACGCCAAGGGCGGCGTGGTTGAAGAGTTCGGCGAGAAGCTTTGCGCGAGTTATGACGGCGGCGCCGACGCGACGCGCAGACTGTACGTCGGGGATCGTCTCCTCGACTGCGGCGGAGGTGACCAGGATCTGACTGTCGCTGCGAATGCCGCTGCCATCTTGTGGGTGCAGCGGCACGCCGCGCGCGCGCAGGAAATCAAATCTTTCGCCGTTGCGTCCCTGGTCCAGCGCGCGGTCAGAACCCTCGACGCGTCCACCCCTCGCCTGGATGATCAATGCCAGGGGAGTCATGCCGCTACCGCCGATGCCACAGAAAAAGTAATCTCCATGCTGGGACATTGCAGAAATCTATAAGCATTGCCGATGAGGGACAACTTGATCGGGGCGCTCACATGAGCAGGGAGAGATGCAAGATTGGCGTCGTCGCGCCCGCCTCACGCGTGTCTCCAGACGTCGCCACGAGCGTGCCGGCGTTGGCCAAGCGTCTCTATCCGGAACGGACGCCCGAGATCGTCTTCCACCCGCAGTGCTTTGCGTCGCACGGACATTTCGCGGGCGATGACGAAGCGCGTGCGCAGGCGTTCCTCGACATCGCCAACGACGGAAGCTACGACGCTGTTTGGTTCGCGCGCGGCGGATACGGATCGTGCCGGGTGGTCGAGTTGATCATGTCCCGGTTGACGCAGCCGTCCCGGCACAAGGCCTATGTGGGGTACAGTGATGCTGGCATGCTGCTTGCCGCATTGTACCGGGCCGGATTTACCGCCGTGGCGCACGGCCCCGTTGCCCAGGACATCCTTCGGCACGGCGGGGATGCGGCGGTTGAACGGGCGCTCGCCTGGATGATTGATCGGGCGCCGGACGCGCTTGAGTTGGCTGTTGATGGTGCGAAAAAGACCGCCGCGTTCAACATGACGGTGCTCAGTCATCTGCTCGGCACGGCGCTGGAACCCGACCTCGAGGCACATGTGCTCATGTTGGAGGAGGTGGGGGAGGCGATGTACAGAATGGATCGATCGCTGTTTCACATCACCAGCAACGCTAACATTCGACGTGTGCAGGGCATCATGCTCGGCCGTTGCAGCAACATCACACCGAATGAACCGGACTTTGGAATGAACGAAGAGGAGATCGCCCAATACTGGTGCCGGCGGGCCGGAATTCCCTGGTTGGGACGCGCCGACATCGGGCATGACGCTAATAACAAAATCGTACCCTTCGGTCCCCTTCCATGAAGGCCCAGTGCAAGTGGCCTTTGAGTGGATGATCGATTTCTCGAGGTTATGCGACTTTGATTGACCGGATCGAAATGACGGTGTCCTAGCTCGGTCGGGCCGTCCATCCTATTTCAAGCTGTCGCACTGCGATTGGCTGGTTTGACCACGCGGTGGCAGAAGCAAATGATGACCTAAACAAGGGAGGAATTGTTATGGACCGCCGCGGTATTCTTCGCTCCTTGGCTGCTGCCGGCATTGGCGCGGGCCTTGCGGCTGCACGCGAGCCGGCGTCCGCTGGCTCGGAGGATGAGGAACTTAAAGAGGGCAAAATGAGCCATCTCGACGATCTCCTGCGCGACCTTGTTGTCGCCAACCGCATTCTCTCCAATGAGAATGTGGTCGACGCCTACGGTCATATCAGCGTGCGCCATCCCGACAATTCCAAGCGCTTCTTTATGTCCCGCTCGCGCGCGCCGGAACTCGTCGAGCGCCACGACCTAATAGAGTTTGACGCAGGCGGCGAGCCGGTGAGCGACAAGCGTAAGCCTTATCTGGAGCGCTACATCCATGCAGCGATCTACGAGGCGCGGCCCGATGTCATGTCGGTTGTCCATGCACATGCGGAGGACACGCTGCCGTTCGGGCTGATCGATGAGCCGCTCGAGCCAATGATCCACTCCGGCAGCTTCATCGGCGGCAAAGTGCCGGTATGGGACATCCGCAAGAAATTCGGCGACACCAATATGCTGGTTACCAACCTGGCGCAGGGCGGCGATCTTGCGAAGTGTCTCGGCCGCGGCCATGTCGCCCTAATGCGCGGCCACGGCTTTGCCGCCGCAGCGGCCTCGATCATTGAGGTAGTACGGCTGTCGGTGTATCTGCCGCGCAACGCGCGGGTGCAGATGAACGCGCTGCGCATGGGCGGGCGGCCGAAGCCGCTGTCCAAGGGCGAAATCGCCGCGCGGTTCCGCGGCTACCAGCCGACGTCGGCCGAAACCTGGCGCGCCTGGGAATATTGGGCGCACCGCGCCGGCTGCGCTGACATGATCGGCGAGCCGCATGGGCACGAGGGCAAAGGCTGAAACAGCGTGGCACCGCGACGGATCGACGAACAGAGGTCGTCTTTGTCTCAGGTTCCAATGCAACGGTGACAAAGGCGCCCCCGCTTGCGCGCTCGCAGTCTCTGCAATGACAGCGCGCCACAATGCGGCGATCACAAACGTTTACTTCGCGGGACACCGACCGCTCGGCAAGTCTATAGCACCCTGTTTTCCCGGCCGTGCGTCGGCTAAAAATCACGACTTCGTCTTCACTCATTAACTCATCTCGAAGGTCAGACGGTATGTTCTCGCATGTAATGGTCGGCGCCGACGATCTCGCTGCCTCCAAGAGGTTTTACGACGCCGTGTTAGGCGCCCTTGGGGTCCCGGCGGGCCAAGCCGACGCGAGGGGCCGCATCTTTTATCGTACGAAAACGGGCGTTTTCGGCATCACCGAGCCCATCGACGGTCAGCCAGCCACGCACGCCAATGGCGCCACCATCGGCTTCGCCTGCGCCAGCCCCGAGCAGGCGAGAGCCTTCCACGACGCCGGCGTTGCTTCCGGCGGCAAGAGCATCGAGGAGGCGCCTGGCTGGCGCGAAGGCGCGTCAGGCAAACTCTATCTTGCCTACCTGCGTGACCCATCGGGCAACAAGATTTGCGCGCTGCATCGCGGCTGAGTGCAACGTCTGGAATGGGGTCAGACGCTACAATCGGCGATGTCCGAGATATGTCTGCTTTCCTCACGAAAGCGGAGATGAGGCTGGGCGGGAGGGACAGGAGTTGCCTTGAGGCTAAAAAACGACTGCAGCTAACGTAAGCTCGGCTTCCATCCGCGCTTTTTTCCGGAAATGGGAAATCGACTGTTGGCCGCCGACTATCCAGCCGGTCGAATCTGCGGTGCGGTGCGGCCTGCGGCGATCTCGCGAAAGCCGCGCTCTATTCCGCTGCGCAGCAACTCCCGGTAGGGATAGCCGTTGTAAGGCGCGGCTGGTGCCTCAAGGTGGACTACGCGATCCAGCGTTGCCGTGAATTGATCGGCATCCTTGTAGAAATGCACGGCGTCGTCGCGGAGGCCTTCAAACTCTGGAATGTCCGAGCAGATGACGCGTGCGCCGGCGAGCCGGCCTTCCACCAGGCAGCGGCCGAAGCCTTCGCGGAGCGAATGGACCCACACAATGCCGTGCGAACGGTACTCGCGCGCGACCGCGCGATCGGTGAGCCGTCCGCAGATATGCAATTGCCCGGAATTGATGAAGCTTTGCAGCGTGCTCAGGCGCGGCGCATCGCTGGCCTTGTGCAGGCCAAGGATCGAGACCTGAAACCCGGCGGCCAGGACTTTCGGTAGATAGGCGGTGACGAGGGTTTCAATGTCCTTGTTCGCGGTCGAACCGGTGCACAGAAGCAGTGACTTCGGAGACTCGGTGAGCCCGGGCTTGCGCTTCAAGGCGCGCAGGTAGCGTTCGAACGTGTAGAAGGTGTTAGGCAGCATCACCACTGGGCAGCGTCCAAACAGTTCGCTCTCACCGATCCGCTGCCGCGTCAACTCGGAAATCGTGAAAATCGGACTGTCGTATTTTTTCAGAAAACGGTAGCAGGCGAGATAGTAAATCTTGGACAACGACATGCCGCGATTGAGTTGCTCGAGATCGTGCACAACAATCCGACCGCGCCGCGTGAACAGATCGGCAATCGCCACGGAATTGTAGGGATAAAGGGTGAGGTCGGCGCGCAGCAAATAGCCGGCAATCGGCAATGCGATCTGCTCGACCAGAACCGCGATCATGTAAAACAGATTGCGCGGCAACACCCGGCAGATCGACGGCGCGCGGATGACGCTGACTTCAAATCCTTCCTCGCGCAGACCGCCGATGAGGTTGCGGACATAGAGTGGGATTCCGCGATCCAGCACGCCGCCGATGAAGTCGTTGATCAGGATATGCAAGGCAACTCTCGCCGCTGCGCGAAGTCAGGGATCAATACGCGTTCTCGGTGCGGATCAGTGCGAACGGCGTCTGTGCGACGATGTAGAGGTCGAGCGGGATCGACCAGTTCTCGATGTAATAGAGGTCGTGCTCGACGCGGCGCTGGATTTTTTCCTGGCTGTTGGTTTCGCCGCGCCAGCCGTGGATCTGGGCCCAGCCGGTCAGGCCCGGTTTGACGCGGTGCCGGGCAAAATAGCCGTCGACGGCCTCGTCGTAGAGCCGGTTCGCGGCCTTGGCCTGCACCGCATGCGGGCGCGGACCGACCAGCGACAGATTGCCGGCGAACACGACGTTGAACAGCTGCGGCAGTTCGTCGAGGCTGGTCTTGCGGATGATGCGGCCGACGCGGGTCACGCGCGGATCGCCGACGGTGACGAGCTTGCTCGCGGCGGCGTCGGTTTGATCGGCATACATCGAACGGAATTTGTAGATTTCGATCAACTCGTTGTTGAAGCCATAGCGTTTCTGCTTGAAGAATACCGGACCGCGGCTGTCGAGCTTGATGGCGATGGCGACGATCGCCATGATCGGCAGCGCACAGATCAGCGCCAGCGAGCCGACGATCTTGTCGAACAGCCATTTCATCACGACGTCCCAGTCGGCGATCGGCTTGTCGAAAATGTCAAGCACCGGGACGCTGCCGACATAGGAATAGGAACGCGGGCGGTAGCGCAGTTTGTTGGTGTGCGCCGAGAGGCGGATATCGACCGGCAGCACCCAGAGCTTCTTGAGCATCTGCAGGATGCGGCTTTCGGCCGAGATCGGCAGCGAGAAGATAACGAGATCGACGCGGGTGTTGCGCGCGAACGCCACGAGATCGCCGACCGTGCCGAGTTTGGCGACACCGGCGCAGCTTGACGGGCTGCGCTCGTCGCCGCGATCGTCAAACACGCCGATCACGCGAACATCGGAATCGCGCTGCGCGGCCAGTGAATCGATCAGCGTCTCGCCGTTAAGGTCGGCGCCGACGACGACGGTGCGGCGGTCGAGCCGGCCTTCCCGGGTCCAGCGCCGCACCAGAAGAAACAGCCCGCGGCGAAACGCGATCAAGGCGAACAGGCCGATCACATAGAAGCTGCCGAGCCAGGCGCGGGAGAACTGGTCGCCAACTTTGGCGAAGAACGATGCGCAGATCGCGATCAGAAAAACCACCGACCACGCCGAGGCGAGCCGCATGTACTGCTTTTCATGGCCGCGAAACGCCTGGACCTGATAGATGTCGGCGGCCTGGAACGCCAGCATGGCGAGTAGCGAAATGCCGAGAATGACGCCGAAATAGTACCAGGCAAAGCCGTGACTCGGCACCACGTAGCAGACATAGATGGCGAAGCCGATCGTGGCGACCAGTATGAATTCGATCGCGCGAACCGTGCCGGCGAGCACGATCGGCGAATAGGCGGCGCGATACGGCTTTGCGGCAACAGCAAGCGCCTCGGGCGAAAGCGGCGGCGCTTCTCCTGCCGGCAGGGTTACGCGCGGCATCGCCGTCATTGCGGAACGGATTGCAGACGCCGTATCAAAAATTGCGCCGGGCTCAGGCTTGGACATCACTGACACTGTGTGCACGCTACTTTTGATGCCCGCGCGCAAACGCAGGCTCGCCCCCGAGCAATCCGGGGATATAAATAGTGAAGAAATTTCAAAAATTAGTTAGGCGAATTGTTTCAATTTTCGCATTGTCAGCGCTTCGCGATAGGCTGCTAACCCGTCATCAACCATGGCGGCGAGCGAAAACTCGCTGCGGACGCGGTTTCTGACCGCCTGCGCGATCTGTCGGGCGTGCTCCGGGGTGTCAAGGGCATCGCCGATCGCGCCGGCAAGTGCGTCGACGTCATCCGATGGGATCAGGTGAACATCGTCCGGACCGAAGATCTCAGGAGTGCCACCAACGCGGGTTGCGATCATCGGCACGCCGGCGGCGGCGGCTTCGAGCACCACGTAGGGCAGGGATTCCGCGCGGGAGGGGATGACCATCGTTCGCCCCATGGCGAATGCCGTGCGCGCCGGGCGATGGCCGACAAAGCGGACCTGATCGGCGACTTGCAGGTGCTGCGCCTGGGCTTTGAGGTCCGCCTCCAGCGGTCCTTCGCCGGCGATGGTGGCGGTCACGCGCCGGCCGTGCGCTTTCAGCTTTGCCACTGCCGTGATCAGCACGTCGAACGCCTTGACCGGCCGCAATTCGCCGAGCCCGACCAGATCGGTCGCGTCGGCTGCGGGCGCAATCAGAGCGAACTCGCCATCGGCGACGCCGTTGTGCACGACCCGCGTCAGCGCCGGGGTGCGGCCGATCTGCACGCGGAACAGGCCGGCGACGTAGTGGCTCTCGAACAGGAAAAGATCGGTGCGCCACTTCAAAAGCCATTCCAGCGAGCGATAAAAGCCGCCGCCGATGGTGCCGGGGCGATAAACCAATGAGCCGCCATGGGGCGTGTAGACGCGGATCGCGTCAGGCGCAGTTGGCGCAAGCCGCGCCAGCGCCGCGCCCTTGGCGCCGTGGCCGTGAAGCACGTCGGGCGCGGCACGCTTGATGCGTCCGGCGATGGCGGAAAGCGCGTGAAAATCGGACGGCCCGAGCTCGCGGGCGATGGCGACGCGCTGCAAGCCGAGCGCAAGTTGCGGCTCAAGTTCCGCGAGGACGGCGTCGGCCCGCGCGCCGCCGGTCATGGAATCAACAATCAGGCCGACGCGATGGCCGCGCGCCGCCTGGCCGCTGGCAATGTCGAGCACGTGGCGGAACAGGCCGCCGAGCGGCGCGCGGAGGATGTGCATGATCTTCAGCGACGACGCGACCGCGGCTTGCGGCTCGACGCTGCGCGCGTGCGACCCGCCGACAATTGCAGATGCGGCGGCAGCTTGCATCGACAGCGCGGGCCGACCGTCGCTCATGAAAGCGAATCCTTGAAGACAGCGAATCCTTAAAAGTCGCCGTAACCGGTTAAGCCCGATAGAGCAGACTTCCGCGTTAACAAAGCCTTGCAGCCGCGCTGCCGCGTACCGGCAAACCGCCAGTTCCGCGGGCGTTTAACCAGATGGAAACCATAATCGACTGTGATGCAGCGTGCGGACAAAGCCTGCGCTAGTGCGCACAAGAGTCCGTCAGTAGGAGCCGCGACATGAGTTTGGCCCCGCAATCGCCCCGGCCGCCGGCGCGCGGTTCGTTGATGGACGCGGACTTCGACTTGTCCATGCTCGGCGCCGCGCTTTGGCGCAACCGCGGCAAGATTCTCCGCCCGACGATTGCGGTCGCGCTCATTACCTTTGCCGTGGTGATGCTGATCCCGCCGAAATATCTCGGCGAATCGCGGGTGCTGGTGGTCGGCCGCGACAACGTATTTCTCCGCCCCGACGTTGACCGCGACACCGGCGACCGCGGCACGGTCGATCTCGAAGCGGTGACGAGCCAGGCGCAGCTCATCCTGTCGCGCGATCTCGCCGTCGAAGTGATCAACAAGCTCAAACTCAACGAGCGGCCCGAATTCGATCCGGCGCTTGGCGGCGTGTCGCTGTTCAAGTCGCTGCTGGGCTTCATCGGGTTCACCAAGAACCCGCTGACCATGACGCCGGAAGAGCGCGTGCTCGACGCTTATTACGACCGGCTCAATGTCTACCCGGTAGAGAAGTCGCGCGTCATCGTCATCGATTTCCTGTCGGAAAATCCCGAGCTCGCCGCGCGCGTCGCCAACGCCATCGCCGACGCGTATCTTGAGCGCCAGCAGCTCGCCAAGCAGGAGCAGGTGCGCGGCGCCGGCACCTGGCTCGCGGGCGAGATCGAAAAGCTGCGCAAGACGGTCGAGGCCGACGAGGCCAAGGTCGAGGCGTTCCGCGGCAAGACCAACCTCCTGGTCGGCCCGAACGGCACCACCTTGTCGGCCCAGCAGCTCGGCGAGATGAACGCGCAACTCGGCGCCGCGCGCACGCTCAAGGCCGACGCCGAAGCCAAGGCCAAACTCATCCGCCAAATGCTCAAGAACGGCGAGGAGATCCAATCCTCCGACGTGCTCAATTCCGAGCTGATCCGCCGGCTGTCCGAGCAGCGCGTGACCTTGCGGGCGCAGCTGGCCGAGCAATCGGTGTCGCTCCTCGACAATCATCCGCGCATCAAGGAACTGCGCGCGCAGGTCGCCGACCTCGACCAGCAGATCAGGCACGAAGCGGAGTCTGTTGCGCGCTCGCTCGAAAACGACGCCAAGCTCGCCAGCGCCCGGGTCGATTCGCAAACCGCGATGCTCGACCAGTTCAAGAACCAGGCGTCCTCGACCAACGAGCAGGACGTGCAGTTGCGCGCGCTGGAGCGGGAAGCGAAGTCGCAGCGCGATCTCCTTGAATCCTATCTCGCCAAATATCGCGAAGCCAACGCCCGCGACAACATTGCGTCGGCGCCGCCGGACGCCCGCATCATTTCGCGCGCCTCGGTGTCGAATGTGCCGGCCTATCCGAAAAAACTCCCGACCGTGCTGATCGCCACCTTCGCGACCTTCGTGGTCTGCTGCGGTGTCGTGGTGACGCGCGAGTTTCTCGCTAATCCGGCAAGCGATGCGGTGGTGCGGCCCGTTCGCGTCGCGCGTCCGGTCGCGCGCACTCCAGATGCTCGCGCCACGCCCGCCGCAGCGGCTGCGGCTGCAACCGCGCGGGCGCACGAGGTGCCGCCCGCCGTCGCAAGCCGCCTCGCAGCGCGGCTTGCCGCGGTGGTGAAAGGCCGCCGGCCGTCGGGCGTTCCGGTGAGCGCGCTCGGCGAATTCGCGCACAATCTCAACAGCGCCGAGGCCAACGGCAGCCAGATCGCGTTCTTCGGCGTCGCGCCGCATCTCGGCACCAGCGGCATCGCGATCAAATTCGCCCGCGCGCTGGCGCAGGAATCGCGCGTCGTGCTGGTTGGCCTGGGCGCAGGCGACGCCGCGATCCGCGCGATTTCAGGTGATCCGTCCGCGCCCGGATTGGCCGAGCTTGCCGACGGCGAAGCAAGCTTCGGCGACATCATCACCAAGGACCGGATGTCCGGCCTCAATCTGATCCTTTCCGGCCGCGCACCAGCAACACCGGGCGAGCTCGTCGCCGCGCCCGGCATGATCAAAAACTTCAAGGCGCTTGCCTACACCTATGGCCACGTCGTCGTCGATGTCGGCACGCTCGACGGCATCGATCTGCCGAGCATCGCGCAGCTTGCCTCGCACGCGATCTTGTTGGTCGAAACGCTGTCGAACCTCGGCACCGACAAGACGCGCGATCGCCTAGAGGCCGCCGGCTTCAACGACGTCACCATTCTGGTCGCCGGCCGGCCCGACGCCGCCGCCCCCGGCGCTACCGCCTCCGCCACCAACCCTGCCACCGCCGCGGCGTAGTTTCTCTTCATCCGCCCCCGCGAAGCGGGGGAGGGGAACCACCCGAAGGGTGGTGGAGGGGGGGTGCTGCGAACCATCTCGCTTCACCTCTCCCCGCTGCGCGGGGAGAGCGTAGGCGTCCTTCGGACGCCGTTCTTGAGTTGAAGAACGCCGATACGGAGGATCGGCTATGCGCAGCGAGGGTGAGGGGGCCTCACCGCGATTCTGAGCGCCGCACTTCCGCGCCCAGCGGAGAGGCCCCCTCATCCCCACCTTCTCCCTGCACGCGGGGGGAAGGTGCGCTCAGCGTTTCACGGCAAGCCCCGAACAAATTCCGTGGTCCCGCATCATATCGGTAACGACGCAACGGGAGAACGAACATGGCTGCGCACTTACCACCCACAGCAAAGCCGCAAGATCAGGCCGACGAACTCATGCGCCTCGCGCCGCTTCTGCAAAACCTCGCCGCAAGCCGCCGTGGGCTATTGTTCGCACCGCTTCTTGCCGCGCTGCCGGCATCTCTCCTCAGCAGTCCCGCGGCGGCGATCGACCCGAACGAGACCCAAGTCACGCTGCCCGACCAATACCAATGGAAGCCGGCGCTTGCCGGCACGCCGCCGCGTTCGGTCGAGACGGTGCCGGTCTTCGGCGCCACCGACGAGCCCGGGCAATATGCGGTGCTGATAAAATGGCATCCCGGCTATATGAGCGCGCCGCACTCTTACGTTACCGACCGGCTCTGCTTTGTGCTCTCGGGCACCTGGTGGGTGAACTCCGGCGAGCATTTCGACCCGGAGGCCACCGTTCCAGTGCCGGCCGGCGGCTTCGTCCGCCGTGTCGCGCACACGCCGCACTATGACGGCGTGAAGAAAGGCGAGAAGGAGCCGGCCGTCATCGGCATCATCGGCATCGCGCCGATTGACCTAAAGCTCGTCGATCCGAGTAAGCCCGCGTGGCGCGCGGTGTGACCCGATAAGGCGAACCGCCCCCGCGCAGTGCAACGGAGCGGGGGAGGGGGCACAGGCGGCTTCGCCGCCGCACTTTACGCAAAGAACGCCGACGCAAAGCGTCGGCTACGGCGTTTGCGCGGTGGAGGGGGCGTGCGGCGATTGAGCTAGCGGTGGGGCCGACGCCCCTTCCACCATCCCGCTCCGCAGGATGGTCCCCCTTCCCCGCTTCGCGGGGCTGGATGAAGGGACAAAAAACACAGTCCCGGCAAAGAATTGTCAACATAGCGGCGGATAGTATTGCGGTCCGATCGTGTGGGGCTGGGTCATGTTGCCGGCTTCGATGAAACTGGTGTTACCCAAGGAAATTTCGTGGGCCTCAAGCAGACGATCATCCGCGGCGGACTGGAATCGCTGTTCTTCACCGGTGCGCATTATGCGCTCAAGCCGTTTGTCGGCGGGCTCGGCGTGATCCTGACGTTCCATCACGTGCGCCCGGCGCGGCTCGATTTGTTCCAGCCCAATCGCCTCCTTGAGATCACGCCGCGCTTTCTTACCCGCGTGGTGAAGCTGTTGCGCCGCTCGAATGTCGATGTCATCAGCCTCGACGAGATGCATCGCCGTTTGATCGAGCATGATTTCAAGCGCCGCTTCGTGTGTCTGACGTTCGACGACGGCTATCGCGACACGCTCAAATACGCCTATCCGATCCTCAAGAAAGCCGAGATGCCGTTTGCGGTCTATGTGGCGACGAGCTTTGCCGACCGGCTCGGCGAATTGTGGTGGCTCGCACTTGAAGCGGTGATCGCGCGCAACGCCCGCATCGGGCTGGTGCTCGACGGCAAGAACCGCACCTTCGACTGCGGGACGCTCGATGAGAAGCGCGCGCTTTACGAGGAGATTTACTGGTGGCTGCGGCGGCGGCCGACCGAGACGGAGCTGCGCGACGCCGTTCGCAATCTCGCGGCCTGCTATTCCGTCGACCTTTCGGCGTTCTGCAAGGATCTGTGCATGGACTGGCAGGAGCTTTCGCAGCTCGCCGACGATCCGCTGGTGACGATCGGGGCGCACACCGTCAATCATCTGATGCTGGCGAAGCTTTCGGATAAGGTGGCGCGCTCGGAAATGGAGCTGAGCCGCTCGATCATTGAGGCGGGGCTCGGCAAGCGGCCGCAGCATTTGTCGTATCCGTACGGCGACGCGACCGCGGCGGGGCCGCGCGAATTTGCGCTTGCCGCCGCGCTTGGCTTTAAGACCGCGGTGACGACGCGGCCAGGCGTCGTCACCTACGGGCACATGGATCACTTGACCGCGCTGCCGCGCATCTCGCTCAACGGCGAGTATCAGCAATTGCGCTATGTGCGGGTGCTTCTGTCTGGCGCGGCGACCGCGATGTGGAATGGCTTCCGCCGCCTGGAGGCGGCGTAAGCCAGTAGCCAGTAGTCAGTAATCAGTGGTCAGTAATCAGAACTCGCCGGGTCCGGCCGCTCTTCTGATTACTGATTACTGACGCCTGATCGGCTCATCCAGGCGATGAGCGGCATCGCCGGCACGATCCAGCCGAGGCCGGCGATCACGTAGTAGGCGACCGAGATGATGGAATGGTCGCGGATCGCCGGCATCTGCGCCAATGCCATCGCGACGAGCGCCCAGACGATAACGAGCACGAACAACCCGATCGCACCGATGAATTTGCGGAGCCGAGGCGACATCCTTTTGTTCCGTCATCCTGAGGTGCGAGTCACAAGCGCGTTTACGCGCGTCTTCGACACGCTATAGCGAGCCTCGAAGGACGACGGCCCAGGCGCCGCGGCCGCATCCTTCGAGGGCCGCCTTGCGGCCGCCTCAGGATGACGGGAAACAAACGATGCGGGAGAGATCATCGCAGCGACATTCACATACGTTGCAAGCTTTGCCGGCAGCACTATATGGTCCGCGCGCTGACGACAAGCGGAGCAGTGATGACCGGCACTTCAGCCGCTGACACGCACGCGCGCGCGATACGGCTGTGGCTTTATGCGGTCGCGGCGCTGGTGCTGGCGATGGTTCTGGTCGGCGGCGCGACGCGGCTGACGGAATCCGGCCTTTCGATTACCGAGTGGCAGCCGGTGATGGGCACGCTGCCGCCGCTGTCGGCGCGCGACTGGCAGGACGCGTTCGAAAAGTATCAGGCCGTTCCTCAATATCGCGCGTTCAACGCCGGCATGAGTCTTGATGAGTTCAAGACGATCTATTGGTGGGAATGGACGCATCGTCTGCTCGGCCGGGTGATCGGCGCGGCGTTTTTGTTGCCGTTTGTCTGGTTTCTGTGGCGCGGCTGGGTCGCGCCGTCGCTGCGGCCCCGTTTGTGGTTCATTTTCGGGCTGGGCGCGCTGCAGGGCGCGGTCGGCTGGTGGATGGTCGCCTCCGGCCTCGCCGGGCGCACCGAAGTCTCACAGTATCGGCTGGCGACGCATCTGATCCTCGCCTGCGCGATCTATGTGGCGCTGCTCTGGACCGCGCGCCGGCTTGGTGAAGAGTCTTCGCCGCGTTTGCTTGCCGTTGCGGGCAGGGCGGGGGCGCGCATCAAAGCTGGCGCCATCGGCCTTCTGGTTCTCGTGCTGTTGCAGATCTATCTCGGCGCACTCGTTGCCGGGCTACGCGCCGGTTACATTTACAATACCTGGCCGCTGATCGACGGCGCGTTCATTCCGGACGCCTCACAATTGTTCTTTGCTACGCCGCCGTGGCGGAATTTCTTCGAGAACGTTCTGACCGTCCAGTTCGACCACCGCATGCTCGCCTATTTGATCTTTCTCTGCTCGTTGCTGCATGCGCTTGATGTCGCGCGCACGGTGAAAGCGGGGTCCGCGCGCACCGGCGCTTTCGTGCTGTTCGCTGCAGTCGTGCTGCAAGTCGCGCTCGGCATCACTGTGCTGTTATTGGTCGTGCCACTGCCGCTCGCGCTCTTGCATCAGGCGATGGCGATGCTGATCTTGACGGCTGCAACATTGCACGCGGCGAATGTCGTTAGCGAACGTACAAGCGCGGAGTTACCGCAAGGCGTCATTGCGAGCGAAGCGAAGCAATCCAGCCCGGCCGCGAAGTCTGGATTGCTTCGTCGTTCCGCTCCTCGCAATGACGAGGCTATTCAGCCAGCGCCTGGTCGAGGTCGGCGATGATGTCTTCTTTGTCCTCGATGCCGATTGAGAGCCGCACCACGTCGGGTCCGGCGCCGGCCTGCGTCTTCTGCTCGTCGGACAATTGCCGGTGCGTGGTCGAAGCCGGATGAATGATCAGCGAGCGCGTGTCGCCGATATTGGCGAGATGCGAAAACAGCTTCACGTTGGACACAAGCTTGACGCCGGCGTCGTAACCGCCTTTGAGACCGAAGGTGAAGACCGCACCGGCACCGCTCGGACAGTATTTCTTGGCGAGGTTGTAATAGCGGTCGCCGGGCAAGCCCGGATAGCTCACCCACGCGACCTTCGGGTTCGCCGCGATCCATTCGGCGACCGCAACCGCATTGTCGCAGTGCTGGCGCATCCGCAGTGGCAGCGTCTCGATGCCGGTGAGAATGAGGAAGGCGTTAAACGGCGACAACGCCGGCCCGATATCGCGCAGCGCGAGCACGCGGCAGGCGATCGCGAAGGCGAAATTGCCGAACGTCTCGTGCAGCACGATGCCGTGATATTCCGGCCGCGGCTCGCACAGCATCGGATAGCGGCGCTCGCGCGACCAGTTGAATGTGCCGGCGTCGACGATCATGCCGCCGATCGAATTGCCGTGGCCGCCAAGAAATTTGGTCAGCGAATAAATCACAATATCCGCGCCGTGATCGATCGGCTTGCACAGATACGGCGTCGCCAAAGTATTGTCGACGATGTAAGGCACGCGCGCGCGCCGTGCGATCTGCGCGACCGCATCCATGTCGGTGATGACGCCGCCGGGATTGGCAATCGATTCGGTGAAGATCGCTTTGGTCTTTGGCGAGATCGCGCGCTCGAATGACGTGATGTCGTCCGGGTCGGCCCAAACCACATTCCAGCCGAAATTTTTGAATGCGTGATTGAACTGATTGATCGAGCCGCCATATAGCTTTTTCGAGGCGACGAATTCATCGCCCGGCTGCAGCAGGCAATGAAACGCAAGCACTTGCGCCGCGTGTCCTGATGCTGCCGCAAGCCCCGCCGTACCGCCTTCGAGTGCCGCGACGCGCTCCTCCAGCACCGCGGTAGTCGGATTGCCAATGCGCGTATAGATGTTGCCGAACGTCTGCAGGCCGAACAGTGACGCCGCATGATCGACGCTTTCGAAGACATAGGAAGTTGTCTGATAAATCGGCGTCGCACGTGCGCCGGTCGTGGGATCAGGTTGGGCGCCGGCGTGGACCGCGAGCGTTGAGAAACCGGGAATGCGTTCGCTCATCGGCCAATCCTTAACGCTGCTCGGGCTGAAAGAAGCGCGTCCGGTTTATAGAACGAGCCGAGGGCGTCAAGGCGCCGAAATGGCGTTTGCGTTAATTGGGCGGTCGGTCACGCGAGCCAATGCGGCAGGCGGCGGTTTGAATGCCAGCGCGCTCGTCAGCCGTGCCAATGCGACAACATCGTACGGCAGGCGACCGAAATCCGGTGTTTGTTGGAGAGAAGACAGGCGGCGACCTTTTCGCGATCCGGCACGAATTGCCCGCAGATCGTCATTGCGTCATTCATGCAGGCGTCCTGATTTTGTTGTTCTTGTTGTGGGTCGCGCTGGTGACGTTGATTTTGCCAGTCTTGCGCCATTGCTCCCGTTGTCGCGACGGCGGTGCTCAACAGGGCCAGCGTCAATGCCGAGCGAATTTTCATGACTCGCTGCTCCTACTCCACGTTATGCCGTCGGGCCGAGCTGTCGACTCAAACCTTGGGCCGGAAAATCCCTCAATATAATGTGAAAATGATGCGAAAAGTTCCAGCCCGCGGAGCATGATTTCGGCGTTTGCTGTGGGTAAATTGTGACGCTGTTCTTGGCTGCCGGGTCACGACGGGCTCCCCTCGGCTTCGCTCTGTCCGCGCTCAGCGGCAGCGGCTGCTTCGGTGGCGCCGCCGCGTGCCGACGTGCGATTGAGCGACAAGCGCTGGATACCGCCGGTAGTCATTGCTTTCTTGGATGTGATCGTGCGCGTATTGACGCCCATCCACCCGATTTCAGAGGAAAGACGCCCATATTCGATCTTCGGACAACGGTTCATCACGACTTTCAAACCTGCAGCTTCCGCAAGTGCGGCGGCTTCATCGTTACGCACGCCCAGCTGCATCCAGATCGCCTGCGGTCGTGGCTTCAACGCAAGCACTTCCTGGACGATAGAGAGCGCGTAACGCGACGCCCGGAAAATATCGACCATGTCGATCGGCTCAGGCACCTCGGCGAGTCGGGCATAAAACCGGCGCCCGAGCATGCTTTGCCCGTCATGACCCGGGTTGACCGGGATCATATTGTAGCCACGCTCGAGCAAATATTTGAAGGCAAAATAGCTCGGTCTGTTCTGCTTCTCCGAAGCGCCGACCATAGCGATCGACTTGACGGTGTTGAGAATGCCGCGGACGTAGGTATCGGAGTAGGAGTCGTGGTTCATTGAAGGTTGAAGGTCAGCGGTCTTCCCATTTCGGCTTGCGTTTCTCGATGAAGGCTCCGATGCCTTCGTTGGCGTCCGGCGTGAGCAGATTTTCCACCATGACTTCCGCGGTATAGTTGTAGGCTTCAGCAAGCGGCATTTCGAGCTGGCGATAGAACGCCTCTTTCCCCATCCTGATCGCACTTGCCGACTTTTGTGTGATCTTTCTCGCAAGCTTGAGAGCTTCTTCACGTTCGGTGCCCGGCGCGACCACGTGGTTGATCAGGCCAATGCGCTCGGCATGTTCGGCTGAGATCATTTCGCCGGTGACCAGCATCTCCATCGCCGGCTTGTGCGCGACGTTCCGGGAAAGCGCGACCATCGGCGTCGAACAGAACAGGCCGACGTTGATGCCGGAGGTCGCAAATCTGGCGGTGCGCGCTGCGACGGCGAGGTCGCAGGTGGCTACCAGCTGGCAGCCCGCAGCGGTTGCGGTCGCCTGAACGGCAGCGATGACCGGCTGCGGCAGCCTGACGATTTGCTGCATCATCGTGCTGCACATGCTCATGATGTGCTTGAAGTAGGCGCGGCCGCCGTCTTCATTCGAGCGGCGCTGATAAAGCTCTTTGAGATCGTGGCCGGCGGAAAAGGCAGGCCCGTTCGCAGCGAGCACGACCACCCGCACCGAGTTGTCGTGCGCGATCGCGGTCAGTGCATCGCCGAGCGCCTCAAGCATGGCTTCTGACAGGCTGTTGAGCGCATGCGGTCGATTGAGCGTCAGCACCGCGACGTTGGCGACATCCTCCCGCAAGAGGATCAGCGATGAGTCCGAGGCTTTGGCGGCGGCGGATTGGGCGTTCATGAGCCTTCAGTCCTTTAGGGTGCCGTTCGTCTTGCGGATTGGCAACGCGCGTCCTCCACTGTATCCGATCGCCCGGCACGGAGCAGGGGCATGAGGGACATGGCGGCGCCGAAACTTTCGGTCAAGGAGCTTGAGGGCCTGCTCGGCGCCGAATTTCCGGAAATGTTCAATACGCGAAGCGGTTATGCCATCGAGGCCGTCTGGCACGGCGGTTGTCGCGTGCGGAAGCAGTTCGGCGCCCAGTCGTTGCGGCCTGGCGGCACGATCGCTGGTACGACCATGATGGCACTTGCTGATTTCGCGACGTATGTGGCGATACTAGCAACGATTGGCTGGGTGCCGCTCACCGTGACCACCAATCTCAACATCAATTTTCTCAAAAAACCGGCGCCGCGAGATCTCCTCGGCGAGGCTAAGCTCCTGAAGCTGGGCAAGCGCCTGGCCGTTGGCGACGTCTCGATCCGCTCGGACGGCGAAGACGATCTCGTTGCCCACGCCACGGCAACCTACTCCATTCCCGCCCAGAGGTGATATAATACCACTTAGCCAAATTATTGAGATATTGGCGAAATAACCTGGCAATCGTATTGACCGCGCCAAGTGCAGCGGTTAGATACCCGCGCGTAAAAAGAGCCCCCCAAGCGCGGCTCGCCTTCCGGATGGATTCAACCATGAAGACTTTTTCGGCAAAACCCGCCGAGGTTGAGAAGAAGTGGGTCATGATCGACGCCGATGGGCTGGTCGTCGGCCGCCTCGCGTCGATCGTGGCGATGCGACTTCGCGGTAAGCACAAGCCAAGCTTCACCCCCCATGTCGATTGTGGCGACAATGTCATCGTCATCAATGCCGCCAAAGTGGTGTTGACCGGACGCAAGGTCGAGCAAAAAGTCTATTACAAGCACACCGGCTATATTGGCGGCATCAAGGAGCGTTCAGCGAAGTCGATCTTGGCCGGGCGCTTTCCGGAGCGCATCGTCGAAAAGGCCGTCGAGCGGATGCTGCCACGCGGGCCCCTCGGTCGTCGCCAGCTCGGTAATTTGCGCGTTTATCCGCACGCCGCGCACCCGCACGAAGCGCAGCAACCGCAGCCACTCGACGTTGCCGCCATGAACCGCAAGAACAAGAGGGTCGCGTAATGGCCGAGACCATGCAGACGCTTGAGGAATTGTCGACACTGAAGCCCGCGGCAGCGCCGCAGCCACCCAAATACGTACAAAAACTTGACAAGCAGGGCCGCGCCTACGCCACCGGCAAGCGCAAAGACGCCGTCGCGCGGGTGTGGATAAAAATGGGCGCCGGCGCGATCGTCATCAACGATCGGCCGGTGGAAACCTACTTTGCTCGTCCCGTTCTGCGCATGCTGATCCAGCAACCGCTGGTCGCCGCCAACCGGCAGGGCCAATTCGACGTCGTGTGCACTGTCTCCGGCGGGGGACTTTCAGGTCAGGCCGGCGCGGTCCGTCACGGCTTGTCCAAGGCGCTGATGCGCCACGAGCCCGATTTGCGCGCGGTGCTCAAGCGCGGGGGCTTCCTCACGCGCGATCCGCGTGTCGTCGAGCGCAAAAAGTACGGCAAGGCCAAGGCGCGCCGCAGCTTCCAGTTCTCCAAGCGCTAACGTCGCAGCGGCCAACAATTGGCCGCGAGCAAAGCGATGCACGGGGCGATTGTGTTTCGCCCTCTCTTCGCTGCGCCATCGATCAAGCCATTATCGTCGATGCTCGGCGCGCCAAAACAACCATGATCGGTTTACACTTGTAAACGTCGATGGTGTTTTTGTGATCTTTTTGCAAATCTTTTTTCGGAAAAGCCGCGCCATATACCTCACCCTTGGCAAAGCTTGAAAAGCAAACGTCCTATCCGGTGCGCTGATCGGTGATACGTATTTGAGCGTATAGACCGGATTGGAGCACCGCTGCATGTTGACGGACTTGGCACCCGCATCGGTATCGCTCGATGTCGGAACCCTATTCCTGATCGCCATCTGCGTCGCATCGCTGCTCGGCCTGTTTCTGATGTTCGCCTGGATGCAGGAACACATGCGAGCGCTCGCGTGGTGGGGCTTGGCCTATTTGATGGGCGGTGCGTCTGGTGCGCTGTGGCGGTTCGGGCATCTGGTCCCACCCGCCGTACCTGCAAATCTTTCCACGATTTTGCTGTTCGTCGCCGTTGGCATGATTTGGAGCGGCGCGCGGCAGTTCCACGGCCTGCCGGTTCAGTGGATCGCCATGTTCTTCGGCGCGGCGTTTTGGTTGCTCGCCTGCTTCGTCCCGGCGTTCGCTCTGTCGGCTGCGTCACGCATTGTCGTGTGCGCGATTATTGTGGCCGGATACACATTCCTGACCGCGGCGGAACTGCGGCGGGAGCGGCGCAAATCGCTGATTCGGCGCTGGCCTGCGGTTTTCGTACCGATGCTGCACGGGGCGATCTTCCTGTTTCCGGTAGCGCTCGCGACAATTTCGCCTGACGACGGCATCCATAGTATTGCCCGAGGCTGGATTGCAGTGTTTGCGATCGAGATCCTGCTCTACATTGTTGGCACGGCATTTATCGTACTGATTCTGGCGAAGGATCGCACCGTTCATCTTTATAAGACTGCGGCGACGACCGACCCGCTTACGGGTTTGTTGAACCGCCGCGGATTTTTCGAGGCTGCGGGTCTCGTCATGGGGCGTAATCGCAAGAGCATGGCACCGGTCAGCGTGCTCGCGTTCGACCTCGATCATTTCAAATCGGTCAACGATCGCTACGGGCATGCGGTCGGCGACGCAGTCCTGCAATTGTTTGCTCGCGTCGTTCGCGAGACGATGCGTGCTGATGACGTCATCGGCCGCCTGGGCGGTGAGGAATTTGTTGCCGTTCTTCCGGGCGCGCTGAAGGATGCGGCCGCAGCCGGTGAACGCGTGCGGTCGGCGCTTGCGGCTGCAAGCATCGTGCGAAATGGACAACACATCGCGGCGACCGTCAGTATCGGGGTCGCGTCGGGCTCGCCATCGTGCGCGGTCGATTCGCTGATCACACGAGCCGATGAGGCGCTTTATCGGGCCAAAACCGGAGGACGCAACCGCGTCGAGACGACATACGAGTTCATCGACGCGCCAGCGGAAACCCACGCTGCCGGCAACGTACGTTCGACTGGACGAGTAAAAGAAGAGGGCGCCGCTCTATACGACGCCCTGGAAGGTTGCATTGCCTAGGAGGATGGTTGAACAGCACGCGTACGCGGACAGACTTTGATTTGCTTCTGCGACACACCTTACGCCGAGTAGTACATTTCAAATTCCACGGGATGCGGCGTGTGTTCGAAGCGGATGACTTCGCCCATCTTCAGGTCGATGTAAGCGTCAATAAAGTCGTCGTCGAAGACGCCGCCGACCTTTAGAAAGCCGCGGTCCTTGTTGAGCTCCTCGAGCGCCTGACGCAGCGAACCGCAGACGGTCGGAATTTTTTTCAGCTCCTTCGGCGGTAAATCGTAGAGATCCTTGTCGATCGCCTCGCCCGGATCGAGCTTGCTCTTGATGCCGTCGAGACCGGCCATCAGCATGGCCGCAAATCCGAGATAGGGATTCGCAAGCGGATCGGGGAAACGCACCTCGACGCGTTTGGCCTTCGGGTTGGTGGTATAGGGGATGCGGCAGGACGCGGAGCGGTTGCGCGCTGAATAGGCGAGCAGCACCGGCGCCTCGAAGCCCGGGACCAGCCGCTTATACGAGTTCGTTGTCGGATTGGTAAAAGCGTTGATCGCCTTGGCGTGCTTAATGATGCCGGCGATGTATTGCAGGCAGGTCTCGGAAAGATCGGCGTATTTATTGCCGGCGAAAACCGGCTTGCCGCCCTTCCAGATCGATTGGTGGCAGTGCATGCCCGAACCATTGTCGCCGTAGATCGGCTTCGGCATGAAGCACGCCGTCTTGCCGTAAACCTGCGCGACCTGCTGGATGCAGTATTTGTAGATCTGCAGATGGTCAGCCATCTGCACCATCGGCGAGAACTTCAAGCCGAGTTCGTGTTGGGCAGAGGCCACCTCATGGTGATGCTTTTCGACTTTCACGCCCATGCGAGCCATAGCCGCAAGCATTTCCGAGCGCATATCCTGCGCCGAATCCTGCGGCGGAACTGGGAAATAGCCCTTCTTGACCGGGATATGGTGGCCGAGATTGCCGCCCTCGTATGCGGTGTCGGAATTCGAGGGAAACTCGGTCGAGTTCGAGCTTGAAGCCGGTGTTGTAAGGGTCAGCCTTGTACTTGACGTCGTCGAACACGAAGAACTCGGCCTCGGGACCGAAGTAGATCGTGTCGCCGACGCCCAGCGACTTGACCATGCCCTCCGCTTTCTTGGCGATGCCGCGGGGATCGCGCGAATAAGGCTCGCCGGTTGTCGGCTCGAGCACATCGCACACCAACACCAGCGTCGTCTCGGCAAAGAACGGATCGATGCAAGCCGATGACGGGTCGGGCATCAGGCACATATCGGACTCGTGGATCGCCTTCCACCCGGCGATCGACGAGCCATCGAACATCTGGCCCTCGGCGAAGGTATCCTCCTCGATCATGGAAACGTCGAACGTGACGTGCTGCCACTTGCCGCGCGGATCGGTGAAACGGAAATCGACGTATTTCACGTCGTTGTCTTTGATCGTCTTCATGACATTCTTCGGCGTCGTCATGGCAGGCGTACCCTTTCGTGATGCTGGTGAATGGCGCGTCGTGCTAATTGACTTCCGCCGGCTGCGGGCAGGCGCAGGCAGTCAATCGCGACAATCAAATGGCGTCAATTCCGGATTCCCCCGTCCTGATCCGGATGGCTTCTTCAATCGTCGACACGAAAATTTTCCCATCGCCAATCCGCCCGGTTTGGGCGGCACGACGGATCGCGTCGATAGCCTTTTCGACCATGTCATCACCGAGCACAATCTCGATCTTCACCTTGGGTAGGAAATCCACCACGTACTCGGCGCCCCGATATAACTCGGTATGTCCCTTTTGGCGCCCGAAGCCCTTGGCTTCGGTGACGGTGATGCCTTGTAGGCCAACTTCCTGCAACGCCTCCTTCACCTCATCGAGTTTGAACGGCTTGATGATGGCCTCGATTTTCTTCATCGCGTTTCATCTCCCGACTCCGGTGTGGGGGGTACGACCACAGTTGGAGCCGAGCGTTGGTTAGCAGGTCCCGTGCCAAGCCCCGAAATTATCAAAAGCACAGGCAGATCAGGGTCGTATGGGGTGGTCGACACCCACCTGCAATGCCTTGAGACATGGCGCCGCTGCTAAAGTGGGCATATTGCCTATTGTCACGTCAATACCGCGTCGCGCTGAACCACAAGGCTTTCATGGATGTTCGCCTTGGATCCCAATCGTTATCCTCCAAGCGACATGATTGAGCTCCTAACGACCAGCGAGATGGCACAGGCCGACCGCATGGCGATTGCCGGCGGGGTGCCCGGGATTAAGCTCATGGAGCGAGCGGGCGGTGCTGTCGCGGCTGCGGTCTCTGCGCGGCACCGCGCCGGAAGTCGTGTCGTCGTCATAGCCGGACCAGGAAACAACGGCGGTGATGGATTCGTTGCGGCTCGCCTCCTCGCTCAACGCGGTTTCAAGGTTCGGTTGATGTTTGTGGGCGAATCCGCGCGCCTCCGGGGTGATGCTGCGATTGCCGCGGGACAATGGACGGGCGGGATCGAACAAGCCGAACTGAGCGGGTTTGCCGAGGCGGATGCCATAATTGATGCGCTTTTCGGGGCCGGGCTGGACCGACCGATCGAAGGACCGACCCGATCTTTGATCGAAGGAATGAATGCCCAGCGCGCGCCGGTCGTCGCCGTTGATCTTCCAAGCGGCATCAACGGCACATCCGGGGCCATGATGGGAAGTGCCGTCAAGGCCGCTCAGACGGTGACCTTTTTTCGCAAGAAACCCGGTCATCTGCTTCTGCCGGGACGGCTATACTGCGGAACGGTAGGGGTCGCAGATATCGGCATCCCTAATTCCGTCCTCGGCCCGATCGCGACAAAGACCTTCGAAAATACCCCCGAACTCTGGCTCAGCCATTTTCCCCATCCGCGTGAGGCTGGCCACAAATACGACCGCGGACACGTCGTTGTCGCTTCCGGCGCGGTATGGTCAACCGGAGCAGCGCGCCTTGCAGCGCGCGGTGCGCTACGCGCAGGCGCCGGGTTGGTAACAATAGCGAGCCCTCGCGAGGCGCTGTCAGTGAACGCAGCGGCAAACCTCGCGGTTATGGTCCGGCCAGTCGATGGCGCTGACGAACTGACCAATTTTCTGGCCGATCGCCGTCTGAATGCGCTCGCGATCGGTCCCGGAATAGGTGTGGGCGATGCTACCGCTGAAATGGTTCTCGCGGCACTTTCCGGCGAGCGCGCAGTGGTGCTCGATGCTGATGCCATAACGAGCTTTGCCGGTCATCCCAAGGATCTTGCCCGAGCGCTGTTACGGCGTTCCAACCCGACTATCCTAACCCCTCATGAAGGCGAATTCTCCCGCTATTTCGAAGTGTTAGAGGAGAAAACTAAGCTTGGTTCGAAACTCGAAAGGGCGCGCCTTGCTGCGGAATTGACAGGCGCTGTAATCGTCCTTAAGGGCGCCGATACGGTTGTTACCTCGCCCGACGGGCGGGCCGCTATTGCCGTCAACGCGCCACCGTATCTTGCCACCGCGGGTTCAGGCGACGTGCTGACCGGAATGGCGGCGGCGCTCTTGGCGCAGGGCATGCCGGCCTTCGAAGCCGCTGCCGCCGCCGTCTGGTTGCACGGCGAAGCGGCCGCTGCTTTTGGCCCTGGGCTGATTTCGGAAGACTTGCCGGATGTGCTGCCACGCATTTATCGCGGGCTCCTTTCGTGATGGTCAGGTTGAAAGCCGCGGCTCCGTGGCTATTTTTATTGGTGTCCCGTCGATTACGCGTGATATAAGCCGCGCCGCCGGGCCGCCCTCCTGTCGCGGGCGTGGCGGAATTGGTAGACGCGCGGGATTTAGGTTCCCGTGACGAAAGTCGTGGGGGTTCGAGCCCCTCCGCCCGCACCAAGAGGGCGGATGTTTTTTTCACCAGCGGCAAGGACGCTACCGGCCAGACTGCGATAGGTTGGGCCGCAAAGAGCTTGAGCTCAAAGAGTAATGTCGATGCAAGTGACAGAAACCTCCGCCGCCGGCTTAAAGCGCGAGTACCGCGTGGTCTTCCCCGCGAGCGACCTTGAGGCCCGGGTCAATGAACGGCTCGACGATTTGAAAGGCCGCGTGCAACTGCGCGGCTTTCGACCGGGCAAGGTTCCGGTCGCTCACCTCAAACGGCTCTATGGCAAATCCGCCATGGCCGAGGTGATCGAAGCGGCGGTCAGCGAAGCCAACAATAAGATCATCAACGACAACAAATTTAAGCTGGCGATCGAGCCGAAGGTCGTTCTGCCTTCGGAAAAGGAAGCGGTTGAGGAAGTGATCGAAGGCAAGTCCGACCTTGCCTACACGGTGGAAATGGAGATCGTACCGCCGATCACGTTGGCCGATTTCAAGACGCTCAAACTTACTCGACTTAGCGCCGAAGTGACCGAGGCTGAAATCGATCAAACGCTACAGACGATCGCCGAGCAGAATTGGCCGTTCGTAGCCAAGACCGAGGGCGCGGAAAATGGCGACCGCGTCACAATTTCGTTCCAGGGGTCGATGGATGGGACGCCGTTCGAGGGCGGAGCAGGCGAGGATGTCCCGCTGCTCATGGGCGCCGGTCAGTTTATTCCGGGGTTTGAAGATCATCTCGTTGGCCTTAAAGCCGGTGACAGCAAAACCTTCAATGTCAAGTTCCCGGACGATTACCGGGCTACCCACCTCGCCGGTAAGGAGGCGACCTTTGCTGTGACGGTGAAAGCGGTGGAGGCGCCCGGCGAGGTCAAGATCGATGACGATTTCGCCAAGACTTTGGGACTTGAGTTGCTTGCCAAATTTAAAGACGCAGTGAAAGACCGCTTGGCCCGCGAACACGCCGGGGCGTCGCGCCAGAAGCTCAAGCGCGCTTTGCTCGATCAACTCGATGAGCGCCACAAGTTCGAGCCGCCACCGAGCCTCGTCGAGCAGGAGTTCAACAGTGTCTGGGCTCAGATCGAGAAGGATCTCAAGGACCAGGGCAAGACCTTCGCCGATGAGGGAACCACGGAGGAAAAGGCGCGGGAAGAATACCGCGGTATCGCAGAGCGGCGCGTGCGGCTAGGGTTGGTCATTGCCGAAATCGGCGAGCGTAACAATATCAAGGTTAGCGACGAGCAATTGCGGGCCGCTCTTATGGAACAGGTGCGGCAATTCCCGGGGCAGGAGCGGCAAATCTGGGACTATTACCAGAAGAATCCCAGCGCACTTGCCGCGATGCGCGCACCGTTATTCGAGGACAAGGTCGTCGACTTCCTGGTCGAACTGGCCGAGGTCACCGATAAGCCAGTGTCGCGGGAAGAGTTGTTCAAAGAAGAAGATGGGGCGTGAGGATTCGGCGCAGTCCTTTGGCCGTTCCCCGGTCTTGTGGTCGGAACTTCTGCACATATCTGCCACAGTCGCATAGTCGATTGGGTCATAGGTTAGCTGCGGTTTCGACAAACCGTCCCAACTCAAGCCACACTATGCTGGTACGTTAAGCCTTAGCCGGACAGGTGACCCAGATGCGCGACCCGATGGACACTTACATGCAAAACCTCGTCCCCATGGTGGTCGAGCAGACCAACCGCGGCGAGCGAGCTTACGACATTTTTTCCCGGCTCTTGAAGGAGCGCATCATCTTCATCACCGGGCCGATCGAGGATGGCGTGGCGTCGTTGGTCGTGGCGCAGTTGCTGTTCCTTGAGGCGGAGAACCCGAAAAAAGAAGTCTCGATGTATATCAATTCGCCTGGCGGCATTGTGACGTCGGGCCTTGCGATCTACGACACCATGCAGTTCATCCGTCCGCCAGTCTCGACGCTGTGCACAGGGCAGGCGGCCTCGATGGGGTCGTTGCTGCTTGCTGCCGGAGCTAAGGATTTGCGCTTTGCGCTCCCCAACGCGCGCATCATGGTGCATCAGCCTTCCGGCGGGTTCCAAGGCCAGGCCACCGACATCATGCTTCACGCCCAGGAGATCCTGAATCTGAAGCGGCGGTTGAACGAAATCTACGTCAAGCACACCGGGCAGCCGTTGAAGAAGATTGAGGACGCGCTGGAACGCGATATGTTCTTGACCTCTGAAATGGCCAAGGATTTCGGCCTTATCGACAAGGTGCTCGAGAAACGGCCTGAAGAGCCGGGCCTCAAGCTCGATCAACCGGTGCTATCCAAGGTTTGACGCACTTGATTGGCCGAATCGGCGGCGAAAGCGCGGCTATAGGCGGCGTCAAGCTGAATTTTGCCACTGTGTTCTGGAAAGCACACCGGTCCAAACTCGCGTTATCGTTAATGGATTCTTGATTGGCACGCCATTAGCATACGGGCTTGTGCTGGGTGACTAGGTATTGTCACGGTAGCGTCTTGTTCGGGTACAGCGCGCGGAAGGTATTACGGTTTTTTAGCGCGGGGCCCGGTAAGGTATCGAGGGCCATGCGGCGTCCCTCGCGGCGAATACGGAGACGGGAATGAGCAAGGTTGGCAGCGGCGATTCAAAGAACACGCTCTATTGCTCGTTCTGCGGCAAGAGCCAGCATGAAGTGCGCAAGCTCATCGCCGGGCCGACGGTTTTCATCTGCGATGAATGCGTTGAACTTTGCATGGACATCATCCGCGAGGAGAACAAGTCCTCGCTGGTGAAATCGCGCGATGGCATTCCGACGCCGCGGGAAATCCGAAAAGTTCTCGACGATTATGTGATCGGCCAGGATCACGCCAAGAAGGTGCTCTCGGTTGCCGTCCACAATCACTACAAGCGGCTCAATCACCAGAGCAAACACAACGACGTCGAGCTGGCGAAATCGAACATTTTGCTGATCGGACCAACCGGCTCCGGCAAGACGCTGCTGGCACAGACGCTGGCGCGCATCCTTGACGTACCCTTCACCATGGCGGATGCGACCACGCTGACCGAAGCCGGCTATGTCGGTGAGGACGTCGAGAACATCATTTTGAAGTTGCTGCAGTCGGCCGACTACAATGTCGAGCGCGCGCAACGCGGCATCGTCTATATCGACGAAATCGACAAGATTTCGCGCAAGTCCGACAATCCGTCGATCACGCGCGACGTGTCGGGCGAAGGCGTGCAGCAGGCGCTTCTCAAGATCATGGAAGGCACGATCGCGAGCGTGCCGCCGCAAGGTGGCCGCAAGCATCCGCAACAGGAATTCCTGCAGGTTGATACGACGAACATTCTGTTTGTCTGCGGCGGCGCTTTCTCCGGCCTCGAAAAAATCATCTCATCCCGCGGCCGGTCAACGTCGATCGGTTTCGGTGCTAAAGTGATGGCACCGGAGGACCGCAAGCAGGGCGAAATCTTCCGCGACGTCGAGCCCGAGGATTTGTTGAAGTACGGGCTCATTCCGGAGTTTGTCGGCCGGCTTCCGGTCGTCGCCACGCTGGAAGACCTCGACGAGCCCTCGCTCAAGCGCATCCTCGTCGAGCCGAAGAACGCGCTGGTGAAACAATACCAGCGCATGTTCGAGATGGAGACCGTGGACCTGACACTCGCCGACGAGGCGCTTTCGGCCATCGCACGCAAGGCCATTGATCGCAAGACCGGCGCGCGCGGACTGCGCTCGATCATGGAGACCATTCTGCTCGACACCATGTTCGACCTACCGAGCCTTGAAGGCGTCGAAGAGGTGGTCATTTCGCGCGAGGTGGTCGAGGGCAGCGCCCGCCCGCTTTACATCTATGCGGACCGCTCGGATCGGGCCGGCGAGACCGGCGGAGCGAGCGCCTGAGTGGCACCGTTCTCAGGCATCTTCAATTCGCAACGCGGGACATTGCCGCGGTTTCTTTGCCCGGCATTTTGTTCGAAAAATTCGGCTTTCTTGACACGCCCGCGCGGCGACGCCACCTATAGTGAACGCGCGAAAATCAGTACGGAGCAACGCGCAATCGGCAGTCCGTTGTAACAGCGCATCCTGCGGGTTTCGACCGACGTGCACAACAATAAGGACATGGGGCCATGACAAGTGCCGCCAAGCCAAAGCCACCGCTGACGACCGGCGAAAGCCGAGCCTATCCGGTGCTACCTCTGCGGGACATCGTTGTCTTCCCGCACATGATCGTCCCGCTCTTCGTCGGTCGCGAAAAATCAATCAAGGCGCTCGAAGAGGTGATGCGCTCGGACACCTTCATTCTACTGGCGACGCAAAAGAACGCCTCTGATGATGATCCAGCGACAGACGCCATCTATGGCGTCGGTACGCTTGCGAGTGTTCTACAATTACTCAAGCTGCCCGACGGCACCGTCAAGGTGCTGGTCGAAGGCGCCGCTCGCGCTCAGGTCAAACAATACACCGACCGCGAAGATTATTTCGAGGCCGATGGGATCGTGCTTGCGGATACGTCCGGCGATCAAGTCGAGGCCGAGGCACTCGCCCGCTCGGTCATCAACGAGTTCGAAGGCTATGTGAAGCTCAACAAGAAGGTGTCACCCGAAGTCGTCGGCGTGGTCCAGCAGATCGACGATTACGCCAAGCTCGCGGACACCGTTGCTTCGCACCTCGCGGTCAAGATTCCCGACAAGCAATTGATCCTGGAGACGCCCGTCGTCACCGAGCGGCTGGAGAAAGTGCTCGGCCTGATGGAGAGCGAGATCTCGGTGCTGCAAGTCGAGAAGCGCATCCGTACGCGCGTCAAGCGCCAGATGGAGAAGACCCAGCGCGAGTATTACCTCAACGAGCAAATGAAGGCGATCCAGAAGGAGCTCGGCGACGAGGACGGCAAGGATGAGCTTGCCGAGATCGAAGAGAAGATCAAGCGCACCAAGCTCTCCAAGGAGGCGCGCGAGAAGGCGCAGCACGAGCTGAAGAAGCTGCGGCAGATGTCGCCGATGTCGGCCGAGGCCACCGTCGTGCGCAATTATCTCGATTGGCTGCTCGCGATACCATGGAACAAGAAGTCCAAGGTGAAGAAGGATCTCGCGCTGGCCGAACAGATTCTCGAAGCCGACCACTTCGGCCTTGAGAAGGTCAAGGAGCGCATCGTCGAGTACCTCGCAGTGCAGCAGCGCGCCAACAAGCTGACCGGACCGATCCTGTGTCTGGTCGGCCCTCCTGGCGTCGGCAAGACATCGCTTGGCAAATCGATCGCCAAGGCGACCGGGCGCGAGTTCGTGCGCGTGTCGCTCGGCGGCGTGCGTGACGAGGCGGAGATTCGCGGCCATCGTCGGACTTACATCGGCTCTATGCCGGGCAAGATCATTCAGTCGATGCGCAAGGCGAAAACGTCGAATCCGCTGTTCCTGCTCGACGAGGTCGACAAGATGGGCGCCGATTTCCGCGGCGATCCGTCCTCGGCCTTGCTTGAAGTGCTCGATCCGGAACAGAACCACGCGTTCAACGACCACTATCTTGAGGTCGATTACGATCTGTCCAACGTCATGTTCATCACCACGGCAAACACGCTCAACATTCCGCCGCCCCTGATGGACCGCATGGAGATCATCCGGATCGCGGGCTACACCGAGGATGAGAAAGTCGAGATCGCGCGCAAGCACTTGATCCCGCATGCGACCGTCAAGCATGGTCTTGAACCGAAGGAATGGTCGATCGACGACGAGGCGCTGCTGACGCTGATCCGCCGCTACACGCGGGAAGCCGGCGTCCGCAACCTCGAGCGTGAGCTTTCAACGCTGATTCGGAAGGCGGTGAAGGAGCTCACGATCAAGAAGACGCAGTCCGTGCAGGTTACCGGCCAGAATGTGTCCGACTATCTCGGCGTGCCGAAATTCCGCTACGGCGAGGTAGAGGCAGAGGACCAGATTGGCGTTGTTACCGGCCTGGCCTGGACCGATGTCGGCGGTGAGCTTCTGACGATCGAGGCGGCCATGATGCCTGGAAAAGGCAAAATGACCGTCACCGGCAATCTGCGCGACGTGATGAAGGAATCGATCTCGGCGGCGGCATCCTATGTGCGCATGCGCTCGGCCGCTTTCGGCATCGAGCCGCCGGCGTTCGACAAGCGCGACATCCACGTGCACGTCCCGGAGGGCGCCACGCCGAAAGACGGACCGTCTGCCGGTGTCGCCATGGTCACTGCGATCGTCTCGGTTATGACCGGTATCCCCGTGCACCGCGATGTCGCCATGACCGGCGAGATCACGTTACGCGGCCGCGTTCTGCCGATCGGCGGCCTCAAGGAGAAGCTGCTCGCCGCGCATCGCGGCGGCATCAAGACCGTGGTCATTCCGGAAGAGAACGCCAAGGATCTTGTCGAGATCAACGACAGCATCAAGAGCGGCCTCGATATCATTCCGGTCTCGCGCATGGACGAAGTGCTCGCGCGTGCGTTGGTGCGCCATCCGGAGCCGATCGTGTGGGAGGAAGCCACGGCTAAACCTGTGGATGTTCCCGAGACGATCGAAGAGGACGCTTCCGGTTTGACCGCGCACTAATCTGCGCTTCGTGTGCGCCACAAAATGTGGCAGCGCCAAAGCTCTAAGAAAACGGCGCCTTTCAGGCGCCGTTTTTATTATGCAGCGAAATGAGGCGGGGTTCGCGTGTTCGGCGGGACACAGCAGCACGAAATTCCATCCAGCCGGTTGGCGCGCAGTGCCGCATTGGCTACTATCGAAATGGGGATGGGCTACAAAAATGGCGGGTGCTGATGAAGATCGTCTATCCAACAATCGGCTGTATCATTCTTGCCCTTACAGTAAGCGCAAACGCCGCGACTTCCCTCTCAGACGATTTTTGGCTGCTTGGAAACTTTACCCAGAACGTTCCCTGCAAAGGCGACGGCACTGACCCTGTCGAGGCTAAGGTGGAGATATCGCCGCAGCAGATCGAGTCCAAGATCGGGGTCTGCACGTTTTTGGATACGAAGGAAGACAGCAAAAGCGTCAAGCTGCACGTCGAGTGCCAATTTCCCGCCGGGCCGCTCATGGGCGAAATCACGTTCACACAGAAGCCCAACAATACGATCGATTTCATTGATCGTGACAAGACATACAACGCTACCCTCTATCGTTGCCCGAAGTAGCGGCGCCGAATGGGGGCTCAACCCCCGTGAGGATCGGTGCTAAGATTGATTCTCTGCATCCGGGGGGTCCCGCCATGCTTCGATACGTCATTGCTGCGGCGAGTTTGGCATTCGTCCTGCCAAGCTCGCCATCGTTTGCGATAACCTCAAAAGCAAAAATGGAGACGTGCAAGTTCGGCGCGGACGATCAAAAGCTGAAGGGTGCGGCGCGCGATAAATTCATGAAAAAATGCATGGCCAACAAGAACGATCCGCGCGGCACCGCTGTCAGTGCTCCGCCGGCTGCCGGCACGCCGCCACCACAGCACTGATCGGACAGAACTGAATTCTGCCGCCGGGTGTTGCAACATCGCCAAGCTTCCATGTCGCTTGTCGGTCGTTCAGCACCGATGCTGATCACATGAAGAAGGAAAACGCCGTATGAGAATGATTGCCTATATACTTGCCATCATCTGCATCATTGCCGCGGTCATGTATTTCGTCATGCCGGCCGGCCAGTTGCCGGCATTTATGCCCGGGTACGAAGTCGGTTCCGCGCACGTTCACGTCAAACACGCCGTCATCGCGTTGGTCGCCGCGGTAGTTCTGTTTCTGGTCGGCTGGTTCGTCGGTCGTCGATGACTGCTACGCCCCAAGCCGCTATTTCTCCAGGCGTACTTTGCGCTGCACGCGCTCATCGAAGCGCGCGACGCTGACCACGACGCGCTGATGGGTGCCGCCGCCGATTACTTCGATCTCGTCACGCGCCTCGACGCGGAAGGTGATGGTTCGGCCTTCAACGCGCAAAACCTCGGCGGTCGCGGTGACCCGCAGGCCAACCGGTGTGGCTGCCACGTGGCCAACGTCGAGATGGATGCCTAGGCTCTGATGGCCATCAGGGAGAAGGTGTTCAACGGCTTTTAATGCCGCGGCCTCGATGACGTTGATCATGACCGGGGTAGCCAGAACTGCGATGCGGCCGGAACCGACAAACGGCGCGGTATGTTCGGGTCCGACCAATAGGTGCTCAGTTCCGACGAGACCGGCAGTGACGCGGGTGAGGTCAACCATGATGGGCTCTGATAAGCGGTCAACGCGCTCCTTGGCCAATCCTGCTGCTAATGTCCAGCTTGCGGCCGGAAGCGCGCCGCGATCCAATATGCCTCGATGAACCTGCCCCCGCTACGCGCCTTGTTCTTTGAAGACCTCACAGTCGGAATGACCGAGAGGTTTACGAAGACCGTTGCCTCTTCCGATGTTGTCGGCTTCGCCCAGCTAACCGGCGACCGCAATCCGATCCACCTGTCGGAACACTTCGCCGCCAAAACTTCATTCCGAACCCGGATCGCACATGGGTTGTACACGGCGAGCCTTATTTCGGCTGTTCTCGGGACCCGGCTTCCTGGCCCCGGCGCGGTCTACATTTCGCAAACGCTGAATTTCCGTGCGCCGGTCAAGATCGGCGATACGGTCCTGGTCACAGTGACGGTCGCGGAGCTCGTCCCCGAAAAATCGCGGGCGCGGCTCTCGTGTCTTTGCGAGGTAAACGGCGAGGTGGTGCTGGACGGCGAGGCGCTCGTCAAAGTGCCGAGCGAGAAGGCAAAAGGCAAACGGCCCGTCATGCGGCTGTGAACCGAAAGCCAAAAGCTGAAAGAGAGGCGATGATGTTTGAACGGGATGAGGTGCTGCAGGCGCTGCATAGTCGCCTGACCGCGGCCGGAATTAACCCGCTCGATCCGAAGGTCCAGGCGATCTGCGAGGTCGTGAACGCGTTTTATGCGGAAAAGACGCGTGACGTGCTGCAAAAAATGCAGGAAGTGCTGAGCAAGATAGAGACGTAAGTGCGGCAGGTTTGCGCGTGATGGCGGTTTGTCGCCGTCACTATCGCACCCCGCCGGCATTGACGATCGGACCGGTGTAACTCTCGAAACGTTTCCGCAAATCTGCGACTTGCGGTTGATTGGTCAGGAAAGCGCGATAATCATTGGCGACGTTGTAGGTGAGAATAGGCTTGAACCCTGCCGGCGGAGCGACGTCGCTGCGCGGCGACCAGGTGCCGAGCTTGATTTGCTGTTCGGGCGCAAGAAGCCACGAGAAGAACAACTTGGCGGCGTTCGGATGCGGTGCATCCTTGAAGATCGCCGCGGTCAGCGGCCAGATCGGCAGCGCATCGACCGTGGGGAAATGTGACTCCACCGGCATGCCGTGTTGTTTCAATTCGTTGGTTAAGTCGTAGATCGAGTCAAACGTTACCCAGTTCTGGCCGGTCGCTATGCTGCGCTGCTCACCGAGATGGCCCTGGATCAGATTCGGCTTTGCGGCCATGTATTTGTCCATGTAATCCCAACCGTACTTTTGCACGATGTGATGGAATACCCACAGCGTCACGTCGTCGTCCGCTGGATAGGGCGTGACCATCTTGCCGTGGAATGCAGGCTTGAGGAAATCCAGCGCCGAGTTGGGTACGTCGGCGGCGCCGACCTTCGCGGTGTTGTACATGTAGGGCACGACGTTCACCATCGTCGCCCAGAACGCGCCATCGGGATCCTTGAAGCTTGCATCCATCGCATCGAAGCCACCCGGCCTGAAAACGAGCAGCCGGCCGTCAGCCTTCCATCGCGTAAAATCGGCAATCGTCTGCAGGATCGCTGCGTCGACCTCCAGTTTTCCCGCGGCGATTTGCTGGTCGATTTGCCTGTCGAGCACATTGGAAAATCCGCCACCGATAGAGATTTTTATCCCGGGAAAAAGCTCTCCAAACGCTTTAGCGCGCGCGTCCCAGGGTGCCGTTGGGCCGCCCGCATAAAACGCCAGCGCACCCTCGTCTTTCGCCTTGGCGTAGACGTCGTCGAGCGATTGCGCGCGGGCAGGGGACACGTCCGCGGTAGTCACGATGCCGAATAAGCCAAGACCAACAAGACATGTTAGCCCGCGCGCAAGGGTGGTGACGATCATGGCAATCCTCCTCTAACTCAATTTTTGATTATCTTCCGCCGACCCTTCCTGAAGGCAAGCGCCCGTGGCGAATGTGCAGCCGCCATTTTCCGCATGGCGGATCCGTAGGCGCTCCCGATTCTACATGCTACAATTTTGTGGAAGGGCCCCGTGTCACCCGGCCCAGTAAGAAAGGGAGGATATCTATGGCAGTTGTTGATTTCAGGCTTGCCGGCAAACCGGTACCCCGCATATCGCGCGAGGAAATGGAGCGCAGCTATGTCGCGCGCGCAAGCGCCAAAGGCTCGAATCTCGCTTTCCTTGACCAGCGCCTTCCCGCCTATGAGCGTGAAATCATCAACATGGTCGGCATGGGCGTCACCGAGAACGCCGAGTTACGACCGCATGTAAAGGCGGGCGCCGACGGCTTCTCGGTCACCTATATCCGCGCGCCGAAAGGCAAGGGCGCAGCGCTGCATCGGCACGCGACCGAGGAAGTGTTCCTTCCCATCCATGGCCGCTGGCAGGTGTTCTGGCTCGAAGGCGATCAGGAACGCACGCTCGATCTCGACGAAGGCGATATGTGCAATGTACCGATCGGCATCTATCGCGGTTTCCGCAATGTCTCCGATAATCCGGACGCATTGCTGATTGCCATCGTTGGCGGTCCTGAGGCGGGTAAGGTCGACTGGCATCCGTCGGTGGTCACCGAGGCGCGCAAGACCGGACTTTCGGTCGATGACGACGGTAACCTGACTGTCGCGAAGCCGGCGGCGTGACTCGTCCTCCCCGGAGCGCGCGAGGCTGACGAACCTGTCACGGTCCATCATGCCCGGCCGCGCGCCGGGCATTTTCGTTTCGGGGCAAAATAAGCTTGGAAATCCGGCTGACTTAAACGTGAAAGCTTTGATCCGGTCGCGACGATCTGCGGCGCCCTCGATGAAAATCGCCACCTTCAACATCAACAACGTCAACAAGAGGCTTGCCAATCTTTTGGCTTGGCTGCGCGCCGCAAAGCCCGATGTGGTCTGCCTGCAAGAGCTTAAAGCGACGGACCGCGAATTCCCCACGGCTGCGATCGAAAAAGCCGGCTACGGTGCCGTCTGGCGGGGACAGAAATTGTGGAACGGCGTCGCCATTCTGGCACGCGGCGGCGAACCGATCGTGACGCGCACCGAGCTCCCAGGAAATCCGGACGACCCGCAGGCCCGCTACATCGAGGCCGCCGTCAATGGTGTGCTTATCACCTCGCTCTATGCGCCGAACGGCAATCCGCAGCCTGGGCCGAAATTCAAATACAAGCTCGATTGGATGGATCGGCTCGGGGTGCACGCGACTGAACTCCTTGCTGCCAACGTTCCGGTCGTCCTCGCCGGCGACTTCAATGTCGTGCCGACCGATCTCGATATCTATCCGAGGAACTCCTACGCCAAGGACGCGCTTCTTGCGCCGGAAGCTCGCACCCGGTTCGAGCGCCTTCTTGACTGCGGCTGGCGCGACGCCATTCGCTCAGTCCATCCCGACGCGCCGATGTACACCTATTGGAGCTACCTGCGAAACCGCTGGCCGCGCGATGCCGGGCTGCGCATCGACCATTTGCTGCTGAGTAAGGAAGCCGCCAAGCGCTTGCTCGCAGCTGGCGTGGATCGGGCGGTGCGTGGCAAAGATAACGCCAGCGATCACGCGCCTGCGTGGGTTGAGTTGCGCGATCTGGCTTCGTCAGGTTCCTCTCCCACGGTATTGCGAGCGAGGCGGCGCCAAAGCAAAGACGATCAGCCTGTCGGCGCCAAGTCGAAAGCGCGCCGAGGGCCGTTGCTGGTGATCGACGGCGACTTGTTTGCACATCGCGCCTATCACGCGTTGCCGAAGAACATTCGCCGAAAGGGCGACCAGCCTGCCGGCGCCATTCTCGGTTTCGCCAACTTGCTGCTGCGGCTCTACCGCGAGGAAAGGCCTCGCGCCGTGCTGGTCGGCTGGGACACCTACGAGCAGCCGACCTACCGCCACGAAGCATTTGCGGCTTATCAGAGCGGCCGCGAATTCGATGACGAGATCATTGAACAGCTTGCCGTTATCCCAAAGTTCGTCGCCGCCTGCGGCTTCACCAACGCCAAGAAGGCCGGTTACGAGGCCGATGATTTTCTCGCTGCCGCGTCAGCGGCTGAAGAGCGACGGGGCGGCACTGTGCTGGTTGCCAGCGGCGATCGCGACACGTTCCAGCTGGCGTCGGCGAAAACCACAATTCTCTACCCAATCCGGGGTGGCGGAGTTGAGCGCATCAGCCCGGCGGAAGTCCGCCAACGCTACGGCGTCGAGCCCGCTCAGGTGCCGGATTTTATTGCGCTGCGCGGTGATCCGTCGGACAAGCTGCCCGGCGCTCCCGGCGTCGGCGCGGGCGGCGCGGCGGCGCTGTTGCGACAATACGGCAACCTCGATGCGATCCTCAAAGCCGGCCGTTTCGCCAAACAGGCCGACGAATTGCGGCTTTATCGATCGATCGCCACGATGAACCGTAAATCGCCGCTGCCGAAGATCCCCGATCAAAAGCCGACGTGGCCAAAAGCCGCCGCGCTCGCACGCGTCTGGGAGCTTAAACAACTAGCCGGGCGGCTTGATGAGTTGGCCCGTTAACCGACGCTCGAAGCAGTTCTAACGCGGTTCCGGCCGACACGTTCCAAACAAATTTTGCGGAACGCCGCCACGTCAGATGCATTGGTTACGTACGCTTCACAGAGAGGAGACACCAGTGCGCAAACTTATTTTTATGACGGCGGTAGCTACCATTGCCGGCCTGCCGCTCGCCACCACGGTCAAGGCAGAAGAAACCGTGATCAAGAGGGATGGTCCTGTTGTTGACCACACTACAGTCATCAAACGCGATGTGGACCGCCCGGCGGTCGTTGCTCCGCCGGTCGAAGAAAAGAAAGTCATTATCCATCGCGACTAACCAAAGCGCGGCTTCTGATAAAAGGAAGGTCGGGGTGACCGGACCTTCCTTTTAGTGCGCTTTACGATGCCGTGGTGCGATGGTCCGAACTTCACAGCTCTTAAGCGGTTGTCACCTCATGAACGATACAGCTCATGCGGCCAAACATTCGGTCGATATGGCTCAACAGCACATTCTCGATCAGCAGGCCCGGATCGCGCAGCAACGCGAACTGATTGTGCGCCTCGAAAGCGACCGTCATGCGGCCATGAGCGCCGAGGCTCGCGGCATGCTGATAACGATGGAAAAGCTCCTATCGCACATGACCGCGGATCACGCCGCCGCCGAAGAGTGGCTCTCTCGCGCCAGCGTGGATCAAGCGAGCCTCGAGGCAGTCGATCGCGATTGCCCGATGTAGAGGCGATTGCGCCAGCCGCACTACCGTTCTTGCCCGCAGCCCATACCGACGCCCGAGGTCCGTGCCGGGCCTTTTGGCGTTCAGTGGTGTTTTTTCGGTGGGGGCGGAGGCGGTTTCGGATGGCCGCCGCCCGGGTGACCGCCACCGGGATGTCCGCCTGGACGGCCGCCGCCAGGATGCGAATGACCGCCACCAGGATGACCACCGCCGCCCGGATGTCCGTCCCTGGGGTGAGGCTCTCCGCCGTGACCGTGCGGATGACTGCCGTGATGGCGCCAGCCATGCCAGCCTTCGCGGCCGCCAAAGCCGCGGCCGCGTACACGCTCCAATCCGACGATGTACCAGCCGGGCCCATTCCAGCCGTCGTCGTACCAGCCGTAGGTATTGCCGCCAAAGCCAAACTCTTCCGTAGCTTCCCCGGCCGGCGGTGCGCCGGTGAACTTGATTTGCAGTCGAGCCCAGCCGTCGTCGGCGGGAACGAAGCGCCAGAGCTGACAGGCGCCGTCTGCAAAAGTCGACAGTTCGCTCAGCTTGACGTTGTCCGAGCACTGATCAGCATCCAGGTATTTGCCGTTGCGCTTGATCTGCAACCGCGACCAGCCATCGGCGTCCGGCACTAGCTTCCATAACTGGCAAGAGCCGCCGTCGAACGTCGAGCCCGGATTCATGTTCAGCTCGTCGCTGCAATATTTGGCGTCGAGAAACTTGCCGTTACGCTTGAGTTGCAGCTTCGACCAGCCATCCGCCTCCGGAACGAGCTTCCATAATTGGCATGAGCCGTTGTCGAAATCCGAGCCCGGATTAAGGTTGAGCGCGTCGCTGCAATATTTGGCGTCGAGAAACTTGCCACCGCCTTCCTGTGCGGTGGCCAGAGCCGCCAGTAACAGCAAACTTCCAAGCCCAAAGAAGCCCGCAACGGTGCGAGCCGATAGCGCATAGCGAACTGACATTTTACAAGTCCCGGCCGTTTTTGCTTCTAGCGCGAGTATAGGGCAAGCGCGCGCGACTGCTACACACGTTTGACGGATAAGCCGCAACCAAGGACGGCACATAGAAAGATGCCAGGCCGGAAAGATTAAAAACGCTGGTGAAAAAAGGACCGGGGGGAGGGACGCCGATCACCTCCCCCCGCAGCATCGTCCCCAATGAGCTCCTTGAAGCCGACGCCGATTGCTTCCGGCTCTTACGCCGCGGCGCTGACAGCGCCGCTCGTCGGCACCGACGCGACCGTCTTCAGCACGCGTGAGGCGATCTGGTACGGGTCGCCTTGCGAATTCGGGCGGCGGTCTTCCAGATAGCCCTTGTAGCCGTTGTTGACGAAACTGTGCGGGACGCGGATCGACGCGCCGCGGTCGGCGACGCCATAGGTGAAATCGCCGATCGCGGCAGTCTCGTGCTTGCCCGTCAGCCGCATCTGGTTATCCGGGCCGTACACCGCGATGTGCTCTTCGCGGTGGTCGGCAAACGCCTTCATCAGCGCTTCAAAGTATTCCTTGCCTCCGGTTTCGCGCAGATACGTGGTCGAGAAATTGCAGTGCATGCCGGAGCCGTTCCAGTCGGTATCGCCGAGCGGCTTGCAGTGAAATTCGATATCGACGCCGTAGGCCTCGGTGAGCCGCAACATCAGATAACGGGCCATCCACATTTCATCGGCGGCCTTTTTGGAGCCCTTGCCGAAAATCTGGAATTCCCACTGGCCCTTTGCGACCTCGGCGTTGATGCCTTCGTGGTTGATGCCGGCGGCGAGACAAAGATCGAGATGCTCATCGACCATCTTGCGAGCGATGTCGCCGACGTTCTTGTAGCCGACGCCGGTGTAGTAGGGACCTTGCGGCGCCGGATAGCCGGTCGGCGGAAAGCCGAGCGGCCGGCCGTCTTTGTAGAAGAAATATTCTTGCTCGAAGCCGAACCAGGCACCTGGATCGTCCAAAATAGTGGCGCGCATGTTCGTCGGATGCGGCGTCTTGCCGTCCGGCATCATCACTTCGCACATCACCAGCACGCCGTTGGTGCGCGCGGCGTCGGGATAGAGCGCGACGGGTTTCAGAACGCAATCCGAACTGTGCCCCTCCGCCTGCATGGTCGACGAGCCGTCGAAGCCCCACAATGGAAGTTGGTCCAGGGTCGGAAATGTTTCGAAGTCTTTGAGCTGGGTCTTGCCGCGCAGGTTCGGCGTCGGCTTGTAACCGTCAAGCCAGATGTACTCGAGTTTGTATTTGGTCATGCTGATCTCTCTTTGGCGTCTGTCGCGAGAAAGTTAGTAAGACTTGCAGGAGGGCAGAGCCGCCAACGGCGTCCGGCGAGCGCCTTCCGCAGAATTTTTAAGCATTTTGTATGCCAGTTGATTTGCGTGACCGTTGGCTAGGCAGACGCAACGGCAGTGCAGCAAACTCGCCGCGCGCGAATGCGGTCGCAATGAGCAAATACCTAAATGCACATATTGTAGGCGTGCGCTGATTTTCTGTGAGGCATGTCGAACAAAACGCGAGCAAAGCATTATATTGAGGCCAACAAACTCACCCGAACGACGCGCGCTCGTTGTTTGCGCGCACGGCGAAGGAGCCGAACAATGACAGCAAATCTTTCAGGATCGCCGCACGCTTCGAGCTCAGCGCAGATCCTCGCGTTCCCGCCCCGGGGCCGGTTTGTCGTTGCTGGCCAGGCGCCGGCGACCAACACGCAGACGCTCCCTTCGGTAAAGATCGCCTGCGGCAGCGGCTGGTATCACGACGAAGCCATCCAGGCCGATCAGCGGCGAAATAGCTGAGCGCTCCGCCTCTCGTCATTGCGAGCAGAGCGAAGCAATCCAGTGCAGCCTTGCTGTTCTGGATTGCTTTGTCGCGGAGTTTGTCATCGGGTCGGCCACTTTGGGCCGGACCCGTTGGCTCCTCGCAATGACGCGTTGTTTTCCGAAAACGCCCTCACACGTCCAAGCTGTCGTCCGACGAGGTGTCGTCTTCGGCGAAATCGTCATCGTCGAAATCATTGTCGTCCGATAAGCCGTCGTCATCCGCCGCATCGTCATCGGCTGACGCGGATTGGTCGTTGCCTGCATCGGCAACGGGATTCTTGGTGCGATCGCCGATGTGATTGATGCCGGCATCGCGGGCGAGCTGGCTGTCGGCGGCGCTGCCACTGGTATTGCCGCCCCACGGCGCAGCGGGTTGGCCGGCAACATTTCCGAACGCGCTTCCGCCGAGGTGATGGCCGAACATCGAGCGGACGCCGTCGAGCAACAGCGAGCCGCCGATCACGCCCGCTGCTGCCGAGGCCGCCGTGCCGAGGAACGAGCCTCCGGTGCCGAAAGCCGGCCCACCGGGATAGCCCGGGGGCGGCGGAGAGAGGGGCTGCGATGGGTCGCTCTGTGACGGATAGCCCGGTGGTGGCGGCGGAACGCTTTGCGCGCGCACGCTCGGCACTGAGCCGCGCGGCTCGCTGCCGCCGAATGCCGAACGCATGGAGTTCGAGAAAGCTGCCTTGCCGTTGTTCCGGCTGCGGCGGCTCGTCGACCTGCGCCTGCAATTCTTCGATCCGCGCATTGGCGCGCATGAGCGCTTCATCCTGCAGCAGCGTCGTCTGGACCAGCGCGTAGATGGCGTGCGGCGCGCGCCGGGTGCCATCGGCGATCAGGCGTTCGGCTTCGGGGTCACGCGGCATGGCTTCGAGCTTGGCCAAACGATCGAACAGCCCGTTGACGAGTTCGTTTTCCTGGGGGGTCATTGCGGCTCTCCCTGAGTGCGCAAACCGCCGCTTATGTGGGGTGCACAGTGCGGCGCGACAGGGGGCGGCTAACGCCGCTCTAGCAAGAAATTCGGATAAAAAGCCGCGAGCCTCGCCGCGATTTGGTCATAAAGGCTTTAGTTGATCGCGGGCAGGAGCGGTCACGGCATCGAACTCGGCCCAGAGCCTGTGATCGCTGCCGAGCACGAAGACATGTCCGGGGTCGGCCGCTTGAAATGCGGCCTTGCCGATACTGAGGAGCACGTCGTGGTCCACCAGCGCAGCTTGGGCGCGGCCGCCGATCTCCCGCCACAGCCGCCCGTTTTTGCCGAGCACGAACACCAGCTGCGCGTCCATGGCGTGGAAGGCGGCCACCGCCTGGTCGACCTGGTCGGCATTGGCGTTTCCGCTTTTGCGCCACAACGTGCCGTCACCGGCCAGCACATAGACCGTGTCGCTGTTCGGAAAATACTGGAAGGCCGCGACATCTTTGGCGACCAGCGTGCGCGCTTGCGCACTGCCGGCTTCGCGCCAGAGCTGGCCGTCAGCGCCGAGCACGTAAACGAGCGTGGCGTCGATCGCCTGAAAGTCTTTCACCGTATGATCGACCTCGCCGCGCTTGCCGGCGCCGCCGCTTTCGCGCCACAGCGTATGGTCGGTGCCGAGCACGTAAATCAAACCAGCATTGATCGGCTGGAACGCGGCGACGGCCAGATCGATCATACTTTTTTCACTGCCGTCGAGCTTGGTGCGCCACAGCGTGCCGTCGGCGCTGTGCAGGAACAGATGCCCGTCGGAGATCTGGAAGCCTGCGATTTTCTCGTCGAGCTGGTGCGCATCTTTGCCTTCGATGGTCGCGCGCCAGAGTTTTCCGGCGCTGTTGATGACATAGACCAGGTTCGCGTCTGCGACCTGAAAGCGCTCGATCCCGTCGGCGACGTGGAAGCGACTGTTGCGTCCGTAGCCGTCGGGCGCCTCCGCGTTCGGCGCCGCCGCCGGCGCCGCGATGTTGTTGTCGCGCCGGATTTCGTTGAGCGGATTGTGAGTGGTCAGGCAGCGGCGGAACGCGGCGATCCCGCCGGGATCGGTGAGGTCGCCGCTCAATCGCGCACATAGAAGCCGCAACTGCTTCATCCGCGCATCGTCGTCGGCGCACGCTAGCCCCGATGTCATCACGAGCACGAGGCCGGCGGAGAGCAATGCGAGAGCGCGCGGCAGGTTGGACACGGGGCGCATTCTGGCGCGCATGACGGGCTCTATCCGGTCCGAAGTTAAAGCGGCTTCAGCGTGGTTCCGCCCAAGTATGCCATAGGTCGCCGCATCGCGTATTTGGTTCAAAGCGCAGCTACAATGGCCGGCGCTAACGGAGCTGCAAACTATGTCCGCCATTGAGTACATCAACGTCCCCGGCTATCCGCAGCCGCATTCGCCCTATTCGCATGCGGTCGCTGCCAACGGTTTCGTATTCGTCTCGGCGCAGATCCCGGTGCGGCCCGGCGGCGGCCCGACCGAGGTCGCGGGCACCACGATGCAGGAGCAGACGCGGCAATGCCTGCGCAACCTCGAGACCATTCTCAAGGCGGCGGGAACCTCGCTCGACCGCGTGGCGAAAGTCACCGTGCTGTTGGCGCGGCCTGAACTCTATCAGGATATGAACGAGGCCTACGCAGATTTCTTTCCCGGCCCGAAGCCCGCGCGCGCAATGGCGCGCTTCGGCGCCGACATTCCCGGCGTGCTCGTGGCTATCGAGGCGATTGCGGTGCTGTGAGCATCGTCCCTCCCCGCTACGCGGGAGCGGAAAGTCCTCGCGGCTCACACCGCGACGAGATCGCGGTACTCCGGATGCTTGACCAGATAGCTGCGCACGAACCAGCAGACCGGCACCACCTTCAGCCCGCGCGCCCGCGCGTTGTCGAGCGCGCCTTGCACGAGTTGCGAGGCGAGGCCGCGGCCACGCGCCGCCGGCGGGGTTTCGGTATGGACGAGTTTCATCACCCCATCCGCGAGCTTGTAATTGAGCACTACAGTTGCGCCGGGCGCATCCAGCTCAAAGCGCGACAGGGCGGTGTTGTCGCGCAGCGTCACGGCGACAGAGTGTCCGACACGCTGGCGATCGGCGCGCTCTGCTCATGTGGCGGGCGGTCCCGCGAGGACGCGCTCCGGGACGCGACAAATAAATACAAAACGATCGAACTCACGGCGGCGAAGAAACACCACACCGAATAGCGCGCCGGGTTGAACAGCAGGATCGACGCGCCGAAGAACACCAGGATCAGACAGCCGAAGACGCGAAGATAATTGTTCCGATGCAGCAGCAACGGCCCCGTCACCGTGGCGGCGTAGATGTAATCGAAGATCAGCGGATAGCGCTTGGTCGGCAGATAGCGGATTTGATTGCTGGCGAAATCGATGGTGAGGCCTGCGCGCAGCACCCAGGCGGCGCCCGCGACCACCACGGCGCCCAGCACCAGAAAGCCAAGCATGAACCGGCGCCGGCGCGGATCGGTCTCGGACAGCCACGCCGCCACAGGCACGTAAATCGGCCACAGGCAAAACGCTATAATCGCGAAATCATAACCCGCGCACCGCCCCCACCAGCCTTCGGCACCCGTCAACCAGACGACACCCTCAAGCGCCTGATGCAGGGCAAAGATAACCGGAATGAACGCCAGCATCAGGTCTGGCTTGCTGGCCCGCCGTACTGTCAGAACGCCGATCGCCCCGCAAACCGCGGCGGCGGAAAAACTCGCGGTTGCGGAAAAGCACATGTCCTGCTCCGGCGGCCCGATGCGGGGTCAGTATATCACCGCGACGAGCAATGACGATCGCGTCATTGCTGGACCTCGATCCGTCAGTCTGGACGCGCAAGCCCGGATACTCCGAATTCAATCCACCGCCGCAAGTGCTCGCATCAGATCAAGATAAAGCTCATCGGCGTCTTCGAGGCCTGCAGACAGCCGGAGCAGGTCGCCGGGGCAGGGCGAGCCTTCACCTTCGATCGAGGCGCGGTGTTCGATCAGGCTTTCGATGCCGCCGAGCGAGGTGGCGCGCTTCCACAGTTCGACCTGGCCCGCCACCGCGATCGCGGCGCGTTCGCCGTGTTTGATCCGGATCGAGAGCATACCGCCGAAGCCGCCGGTCATCTGTCGCAGGGCTACTTCGTGGCCGGCGTGGCGCGGAAGTCCCGGATAGAGCACCGCCGAGAGCGCCGGATGATTGTCGAGACGGCTTGCCAGTGTCGCTGCGGTCTTGGCTTGCGCGCGCACTCTCACGTCAAGCGTGCGCATGCCGCGCATCAACAGCCAGGCGTCGAACGAGCCGAGCGCGCTGCCGAGCTGCTGGCGGACTTTGCGAATGCGCGCCCACAACGCAGTCTCGCGTGCGCTGGCGAGCGCGCCGGCAACAACATCCGAATGGCCGTTAAGATATTTGGTCGCCGAGTGCATCACGATGTCGGCGCCGAGCGAAAGCGGCCGCGTGAAGATCGGCGTGGCGATGGTCGAAATCGACACACAGGACGGCGCGGGCGGCATGCGCGATCTGGGCCAGTGCGGCGATGTCGGTGATAGTCCATAGCGGATTGCTCGGGGTCTCGATCCAGAACAGGCCGGTCTCGCCTGGCCGCACCGCGGCGCGGACCGCATCGAGGTCGGAGGTTTCGACGAAGCTTAGGCTATGGCCGTAGCGGCCGATTTCGCGCAGCCAGGAGCGGAAGCCCCAATACATCACCTGCGAGGCGATGATGTGGGTCGGTCTGTCGAGCGCCAGCAGGACGCTGGTGGCGGCCGCCATGCCTGAGCCGAAGAGCAGCGCCTCGTCGGCGCGCTCGAGTTCGGCGATCAGGTTTTCGGCCTGCTGCACCGAGGGGTTGTCGGTGCGGCCATAGATGTAACCTGAGGAATATCCGTTGTCGGCATCGCGCAGATACGTCGCCGACATATGGATGGGGGGAACCAGCGCGCTCGGGACCGGCTCATGGGCCGCATATCCCTGTGCGAGGATGGTTTTGGCCGAAAGCTGCGGTTTGGTCTGATCGTCCATATGGCTTTTTGAATACGCGGCACAGAGACAAGCGGGTGCAACGACAGTAGTTCCGCCGCGCGCCTGGCAGATCACACACAATCCGCCGTTCAAAACGAAGACACGATCTGTTGTTTAAAAGGGAGAATCCCGCCGGACCTCTCGTGAAGGCTCGTGCGCGGCGATGCCGTCAACGCCTCATCGCTCGTAGTCCGCAGTGCCGATGCGGAAACCCGGTCGTGTCTCAGTTTGAGTTTTGCTTCCCGGTTCGGCGGCTTTTTCTCGCGTTTTCTACCGTCTCGACTGCCTGCTTAAATTCGTCCGCATCGGCTTGCGAGTCGTGCAGTGAAACGCCAAAGGCCGACCTGGCGTTATTCAAGTCGACGGCACATACGGCGACGACCTGGTGCGCGATCTCGGGGACTGTGTAGCGGCCGTCGTCATATTGATTGGCCGCTTTCCATTCGCAGGCAGCGACGCGCGTGGAAGCAGCGAGCCCTTCCTCCGGTGTCGTCGAGTCAGGCAACTGCTTCTTTTGGTTCGTGCCACACGCCGCAACGAGGCAGCCTATGGCCAACGCGAGGCCAAGCGACGCCAAACGATTGGGCCGGCGCCGCATGTGGTCTCGAATTTCGAGAGGCTGCCGCGCTCGCTTAAGCCGAGGCCCAGCGCCGGCGCAGGAACGGGATCACGAACAACGCCGCGACCGGCAGGTGGAGCAGGACGCCAAGAAGCGCGATCAGCCCGACATCGGCGCCGGTCAGCGCGCCGCGCCCGACTTCGTGCGCGAGCACGAAGATGGTGAAGGGCAGGAACAGCACGACGCCGGTGACCAGCCCCGGATTGTACATGCGCAGTTTGATCGCAGGGGCGATGTGAGTGAGGCCGTTGATCAGCGTGAGCCCGATCCAGCCGAGGCCGACCCAGCGCAGCGCCTCGGGGAACGCGATGGCAAGCGCCATCGGCAGCCAGACAAAGCCGACATTGACCAGCGCGACCCCGCCCATGTCGACCGGCCAGTTGGCATTGCCGCTGCGAAAGATATGGGCGTCGGCGAACTGCCGAAAGCCGCCCGGCCACAGGTGCTCCTCGATCTGGTGGAGGAAATAGATCACCAGCAGCGCCGCGAACAACGAGCGCTCGCTCAGCGGGTTATCGCGGAAAAACGCGATCCAGGTGGCAATGCCGATGGCGCTGAGCGCCGGCAGGGCTTTCTGCCAATTGGCGGCAATGAAAGAGAGCGGGGGCATGGGCGAATCCTTTGCGAGACGGCGCGCCGCGCCGCGCGCGATCAGGCGCGAGCCTTACACCGGATTGCTTAAAATTTCGTGGTCAGGTCCGGGTCTATCGTCCGCTTTATCCGGTGCATTTGCGGACTGCATCGCGTTTCCACTGCATAGGCAAACGCCCGGGGGTTGGCCATAATCTGCGAGAACAAACCAACGATCCCGGCCGAGGGAACAAACGCGGGAGGACTTCATGCACGCAGCGCTTCGCCGCCAGACGCTTGCCGATCTGTTGCGCCGCACTGCCAAGCGTTTTCCAAACAAGACCGCGATCATTTGCGGCGACACAAGGTGGAGCTACGCCGAATTCGATGCAGTGTGCGATGCTCTCGCGGCCGGGCTTGCCGCGCGCGGCGTCGGCAAGGGTGCGCGCGTTGCCATCCTGTCGCGCAATTCGCACGCCTTTGCGGCGCTGCGGTTTGCGCTGGCGCGGCTCGGCGCCGTGCTGGTGCCGATCAATTTCATGCTCAAGCCCGAGGAAGCCGGCTTCATCCTCAAGCACGCCGGCGCCGAAATGTTGGCGACCGATACCGGCCTCGCCGAGGTGGCTCGAACAGCAGCTGCACTCGACACCAAGGTCCGCGAGCTGATCTGGCTGCCGTCGGAGGAAAAGACCGCGACCGCGCCCGGCATGATCGCTTTCGAGGAGCTGTTGTCCAACGCCGCGCCGCCGGAAGTTGATCTCACCGGTGGCGACATCGCACAGATCGTGTACACCAGCGGCACGGAATCGCTGCCGAAGGGCGCGATGCTCACGCATGATGCCGTCATCTGGCAGTATGTGAGCTGCGTCGCCGACGCCAGCATCGCCACCGATGATCTCGCCTTGCATGCGTTGCCGCTTTACCACTGCGCCCAGCTTGACGTGTTCCTCGGCCCGGCCATCTATGTCGGCTCGACCAACGTCATCACCGCGAAGCCAACGCCTGACAATTTGTTGCCGCTGATCGAGCGCCACCGCGTCACCTCGTTCTTTGCGCCGCCGACGGTGTGGATTTCGCTGCTGCGCTCGCCGCTGTTTGACTCGACCGATTTGTCGAGCCTGCAGAAGGGTTATTACGGCGCCTCGATCATGCCGGTGGAGGTGATGCGCGAAATGGCCGAGCGCATGCCGAAGGTGCGGCTGTGGAATCTCTACGGCCAGACCGAAATCGCGCCGCTCGCCACCATGCTCGGTCCCGAAGATCAGCTGCGCAAGCCGGGCTCCTGCGGCCGCGCCGCGCTCAATGTCGAGACCCGCGTCGTCGACGATCGCATGCGCGACGTTGCGCCGGGCGCAATCGGCGAGATCGTGCATCGCTCGCCGCACCTGATGCTCGGCTATTTCCACGACGACGCGCGCACCAAGGCCGCTTTCGAAGGCGGCTGGTTTCATTCCGGCGATCTCGCCACCATCGACGCCGACGGCTACGTCTACGTCGTCGACCGCAAGAAGGACATGGTCAAGACCGGCGGCGAGAATGTCGCGAGCCGCGAGGTCGAAGAGATGATCTACAAGCTGCCGCAAGTCTCCGAGGTGGCGGTGATCGGCGTGCCGCATCCGCGCTGGGTCGAGGCAGTAGTCGCGGTGGTCGTGGTCAAGGCCGGGCAGTCGCTGTCGAAGGAGGCCGTCCACGCGCACTGCGCCGCGCATCTCGCGCACTTCAAGGTGCCGAAGGATATCGTGTTCGCGGACGCTTTGCCAAAGAACCCGAGCGGCAAATTGCTCAAGCGCGAACTACGCCACGAGCACGCGGGTTTGTTTGCCTAGGCGATCTGCCTGGCCGCTCGGCAAAAAAAGCTTACGACGTCAGCATCGCCGCCGACGGCAGCTTTTTCACCTGCACCATGCTGTCGGTGATGATCTTTGTCATCTCGATCACCGACTGGCTGAGCGATGCATAGTCGACGACGTCGCGTTCGAGGCGCTGGCTGTCGGCCACAAGCTTTTCGCGCAGCAGGCGCAACTCGCTGATCAGGGCATCGATTTCGCCGGTTGAGTTTGCCGACACCCGGCGCAGCAAATCGGCCAGATTGCGGGTCGCGGCCTCGCTTTCGCCATCGGTGTGGCGAGCAGCGTTGGTTTCGCGCCGCACCAGCTCATGAATGTTTCCTTCAAGCTCGGCTTCGGCCGTTCTCTCCCCGCCGGCGGAGCCGCGCTGCCTGATCATGCTCATGACGCCATCCCCCTTCACTTTTCGTGCGCCCGTAACCGGGCGACGATCCGACACCGAACGATCCCAACACAGTCTGGATGACAATGTGACGGCTTCGGGGCTGACTGAAGGCGCACTTGCGCCTGCTGGGGATTACTGCGCCGTGCTATCATTCAAAACATGACCGACGCACCCGTTCGCATCGAACCGCAAGACATCCCTCCCGAACTCGACCGCTGGAACTGGGGCGCGTTCCTGCTCAACTGGATCTGGGGCGTCGGCAACAACACCTACATCGCGCTGCTGATGTTCGTTCCATTTGTCGGCCTCGTCATGCCATTCGTGCTCGGCGCCAAGGGCAGCCGCTGGGCCTGGCGCAATGGGCGCTGGGACAGCGTCGAGCATTTCAAGCGCGTCCAGCGCCTGTGGGCGATCTGGGGCGTGGTCATCCTGATCTGCTTCCTGGTGCTGTTCGGCGGACTATTCGGCGGCATTTTCTACGGTTTCAAACATTCGGCCGCCTATCAATTAGGGGCCGAGAAGCTGCGGGCGAGTTCCGTGGCGGCTAATGTTCTCGGCGCCCCGATCACCACCGGCTTTCCGTTCGGCAACATCAGCGTCAACGGCGCATCTGGCAACGCCGTCCTCAACTTTTCGGCCACCGGCCCGAAAGGCTCCGGTCGGGTTTTTCTGGAGGCGATCAAGCGGGACGGCGTGTGGTCGATCAGAAAAATGATGCTCAAGCCCGATGGCAGCAATCACGGGATTGATATCGTCGGCGGTACCGGCGGCGGGACGGTTTGACGAAGCGCGGCGCGGCCGGACCCGTTGGCTTGGCCAACCCTGCGTTTGTTCGTTCCATTCAAAATATCAAACAGCGGCACGCGTCCGATCGTTCTCGCGGCGCGTTCTTCATCGCCTCATCCTGAGGTGCGAGCGGAGCGAGCCTCGAAGGATGAGGGCGAGGCGCCTTGGCTGCATCCTTCGAGGCTCAGCGCTGCGCGCTGAGCACCTCAGGATGAGGTCAACAGCAATCGTTCTCGCGATGCGGTGCATCCGAGTTGCGGTCACTAACGACAGGGTCCTTCACCACGATGAGAAAAAGGGAGGCGAAGCGCCGAAAGACGCATGCCATCCAATGTCCGCACCGTTCCTCCCGTTGGGAGGGGGTGCGGAAGCGATCCATCGCAGACAAGCTTGCGCAGTCTGCGCAACTTATCTGCTTGCGGGGACCGCTCGCCTTCCGGCGCTCCGCTGCGGCGCTTGCCCCGGCGAGCGAACGCCAGAACTCAGCCCAGGCCGCGCTTCACGCGAAACACGATGCGAAGGCGTTACCTCCGCTTAGAATCGCGCTTAAGCCAAGCACCTGGCACCCCGGTCGTGATGCCGGAGGGGCATAGCAGTTGCATTTGCGCAAACTGCCTCCACTGTTTGTGATGCCCGGACCGCCCGGGAGCGGGGTTACAAGCCCCGCCCGCAGGAACCGCACTCGCTCCATCAACTGGCTGTCACCGGTCGACGTCCCTGACGTGAGCGAGACGGCGCGGTTATGGTCATCGCGGCGGCAAAGTCAAAGGCTTTGCATTTGTGCCGATGTATCAGCACCTTTCGCGTACCGCGGTTTTTCGTCAATGAGCGCGCACCGCGCTTGATTCTTTGGGGCACCCCGTTCGTCATTGCGAGGAGCGAACGCGACGAAGCAATCCAGAAACGAATGAGGGAAGGCTGGATTGCTTCGCTGACGCTCGCAATGACGAGATTTCGTCATTGCCGGACTTGATCCGGCAATCCATACGATCGTCGCGTCACCATGGACCATCCGAAGCGCGACAGCGCGAAGAATGGTGGAAGGGGCTTTTTCAGCCTCCTCATCCTGAGGCGGCCGCGACAGCGGCCCTCGAAGGATGCCGCTCCGGTCTTGCCGTCTGGCACCCTTCGAGGCTCGCGGAGTTTATCATCGGGCCGGCCACTTCGGGCCGGACCCGTTGGCTCGCACCTCAGGGTGAGGATTCAGGCGGATGTGTTTGGCCGGAACGTAATCAGGGCAGCAATCCCGATCAGGACGAAAATCGCCAGAACTGCGGCCTGCGTAATTGCAAACGGCGGCTCGGATTGCGTCGGCGCCAGCGCATTCAGCGCCGCCACTTTGACGAAGCTCTGCACGACCACGACGAAGACATTCAGGTAAAGTGCCGCAATTGCGGTGATCACGTAAATCCAGCGCCACGCGCCCGCGAGACCTTTGCCGTAATACGCAAACAGCGCGATCGCCAGGATCACGCAGGACACCCCGCCGACGCCGAGCGCCGGCGTAAAGCCGTGAATCGGGAAGAAAAACCCGGTCACGCTCGTGAGCACCGTCGTCAGCAGAAACAGCGCGGTCGTGACCGGCAGCCGGCGCGAAGCAAACATTCCGCCGACGGCAATGAGCCCGCTGCCGATGGCCACCAGCGTGATCGCAACATGCAAAAGCGTGAAAGCGCCGATCGACAATCCCAAAATCATGAAACGCCTCATATCGGCGCCCGCTGCGCCGTCGCCAGACTACGCTGCCGCCGCGCCGGCCGCTACGGGCGGAAGGGGGCTCGCAAAGGAGGAACGGCGACCAGCGGACGAAAGACGTCTCATCCTGAGGCAGCCCCCATAAGCGCCTTCACGCTCGTCTTCGACGCGTTACAGCGGCCCTCGAAGGATGCTGCTCTGACGGTGCTGAAGGGCCTTCGTCATTGCCGGACTTGATCCGGCAATCCATGCGACCGTCACGTCGCCATGGACCACCGGGTCAAGCCCGGTGGTGACGAATGTGATGGTATTTGCGCATGACCAAAACTCTGCCGCACATCCTGGCCGTCTCCAGAAACGAGAGTTGAACGCCCGCGAATTGAGCGCCAATCGTCTTGCGCTCGACATCGGCGTCCCGTCCGGCCGGATCACTGACATTTTGAATGGTCGGCCGTCCATCACCGCCGATACGGCCGTCCGCCTCGGGCGCTACTTCGGCAACAGCGCGCAATTCTGGCTGCACCTGCAAAGTCAGTACGACATCGCGTTGGTAGAACGCGAGCGCGGGCCAGAGACCACCCGCCGCGTTCGGCCGGCGGATGCGGCGTGCATCGGGTAGGGCTGGTTAGGCGACGCCGTAACCCGCCAATTCGGTTATCGGCAAATCGCAAAAGGACGGATTACGCTTTCAGCTAATTCGCCCTACGGGCTATTGTTTAAGCTAATTCGCCTCACGGGCTATTGTTTAATTGAGATTTTGTATTGCTCCATCGGGAGCTGCGTCGCACGATGCGGAAGGAGCATAGCGTAGGAGCCGCTCTGATCTTCCACAATATGAATGTGCCAGTACGTCTTTTTGCTCGTCGTCGTCGTATTTAGCGCGTCAAGGTTTTCAGCCATTGTCTTGAACGGAATTGCGAAAGCCACTTCTAAGTCCATGCAACCTAGGACAAAGTAACAATCTTTTCCTTCCTTTAAAAACTCATGCCATTCGGGATGGTACGCGTACCAGTATGGGTATGATCCCTTCGTGTACCACTTAGAAATCGAACACGCGACTCGCTTCTCGTGCATCGCGTCCCAAAACAAGGCGCGGCTTTTTTTGATAAGTTTGGCTCCGATTTTCTTACCTAGTGCATCGATTATCTCGGCCCTTTTTTGATCAAGGAGTGCAGTGTCCGTGAATTCCCAGCCGCCGGGTGCAACTGTGGATTCGTCCAAGGCCTTACCGTCATTAGCATCAATTTTGTCCTCAACGGCCTCAGCAATGGCGCTATCAACATCTGTAATGGTCGTGAACATTACGTCGACGAGACCATCTAAACGAGTGAATTCCATCGGAGTAAGCAGACTTCGAATCTTAAGGCCGGTTTCAGGATCGTCGGACTTCTCCTTTATTTGCACGAGCTTTAGGAGAGCGTCCGCGCTAATCAGACGTATGTCCCAGGCATGCCGTGATCCGCGAATTTGCGCTTCCAGTTCGCCGGTATCTTGTCGGCCGACAAGGATCAAAACTGATGACGGATTCGATATTTCTTTAGTACCCAAAAGTTTTTGACGATATCCGGCGATTGTATCGAGCGGAATTCGATAAGCATCGGTGGTCTTAACTTCTGCGATAACAGTATGACCTTCAGGGGATACCCAAATTCCATCAAACCCAATGGCGTTGACCGTGCCTTGGTATCGGCCATTCACAACCTTATAATCCAAGCGTCGGCCGAGTTCATTGATTACGTCTTGAAACACTAACCCGCTTTTTGAAAAGCCTGCCGATAAGCAGTGTTCTACATACGATCCTAATTTCGCTGAATCGGCTTCACTAAGATACTTGCGTAATTCGATCGAGCAAGGACTGCCGTCTTTCAGATTTCCATCGCCTGCCATAGCCACGATCTGTTCGATCGAGGACTTTCCGACTTCGTCTGGATTGGATTCCCAAAACGCAAGAAGCGGCATCTGACGACCGAAATGTAAGAGTTCACCTTTTATAATATTCAAATACTGGGATAAACAGTACTGTGCCCTTGCGGAACGTGTTTTAGTTTGCGGTCATCACTCCTTAGCCCTTGAGGACTTCTTTCATTTCGCTGCCACAGGCGTCAGCTCGAACACACGGCCGTATTTGGATGCTTCAGCGACATCGCCGCGGCGTAAGGCGAGACGGACGGCGTCGAGTTTCCTTGCGTCGTCGAGCGACATTGTCGGCGACCAACTCTCGTCGCTGTATTGAAGCTCTATCTCCACTTCGGCGGCATATTTGCCTTCGTGGACGAACCTGGCTCTCTTCCGTGTCTCGCTCATTTTCGTTTTCTGAACTCGCTGTCCCATAGTCTCGGGTCAGGGCGATAGGCCGTCACCAGAACTGCCGGTTGGCGCTGACCGGCTGGAAGCGCCCAAACGACATGCACCGGACGGCCTTGTCTGTCGCGCTGAAGCGTCAACACGCTCGGGCCGCGCGCTCGCTCTCGATAATCCTCGATCGCTTCGGCCGAAACAATACCCTCGATGATATCTTCGATCGAGATTTGGTCCTTTTCGAGTTCACCGTAACCGTGATCGGAAACGCGAACCTGTCCGCTCAACACGAGCGTTTGCACGCGGCGCAACGTCTCGCTCAATACTGCCCCCCGGCCCTCACCGCCCGCGCGTTGCGCGGGCGCCTCTCCCGCGAGGGGAGAGGGGAATTACTCCGCCGCCTCGACGCGCTTCCTCGGCTTACCGCGGCCCGAGCCGCGCGCCAGCACCGGCTTGAGGAACGCGCCGGTGTAGCTCCGCTTCTCGCGCACCACGTCTTCGGGCGTGCCGGAGGCGACGATTTCGCCGCCGCCGTCGCCGCCTTCGGGGCCGAGGTCGATGATCCAGTCGGCGGTTTTGATGACCTCCAGATTGTGCTCGATCACCACCACCGTGTTGCCGCTCTCGACCAGCTCGTGCAGCACTTCCAGAAGCTTCGCCACGTCGTGGAAGTGCAGCCCCGTGGTTGGTTCATCCAAAATGTAGAGCGTGCGGCCGGTGGCGCGCTTGGATAATTCCTTGGCGAGTTTGACGCGTTGCGCCTCGCCGCCGGACAGCGTGGTCGCCTGCTGGCCGACGTGGATGTAGTCGAGGCCGACGCGGCGGAGCAGCGTCAGCACGTCGCGCACCCGCGGCACCACCTTGAAGAATTCCAGCGCCTCCTCGACGGTCATGTCGAGCACGTCGGCGATGGATTTGCCCTTGAACAGAACCTCGAGCGTCTCGCGGTTGTAGCGCTTGCCCTTGCAGACGTCGCAGGTGACGTAGACGTCCGGCAGAAAATGCATCTCGATCTTGATCACGCCGTCGCCCTGGCAGGCCTCGCAGCGCCCGCCCTTGACGTTGAACGAGAAGCGGCCGGGCTCGTAGCCGCGCGCCTTCGACTCGGGCAAGCCGGCAAACCACTCACGAATGGGCGTGAACGCGCCGGTATAGGTGGCGGGATTGCTGCGCGGCGTGCGGCCGATCGGCGACTGGTCGATGTCGATGATCTTGTCGAGGTGCTCGATGCCTTCGATGCGATCGAAGCGGGCAGGAGCTTCGTTGGCGCCGTTCAAGCGCCGCGCCAGCGCCTTGTAGAGCGTGTCGACGAGCAGCGTCGACTTGCCGCCGCCGGACACGCCGGTGACGGCGGTGAACAGGCCGAGCGGAATTTCGGCGGTGACGTTTTTCAGATTGTGGCCGCGGGCGCCGACGATCTTCAGCACGCGGGACGGATTCTTCACCCGCCGCTCGGGGATAGGAATTTCGCGCACGCCGTTGAGATATTCGCCGGTGAGCGAGTTCGGGTTGGCCATGATGTCGGCGGGCAGGCCCTCGGCGACGATGCGTCCGCCGTGCACGCCGGCGCCGGGGCCGACATCGACGACGTAGTCGGCGGCGCGGATCGCGTCCTCGTCGTGCTCGACCACGATCACGGTGTTGCCGAGGTCGCGCAGCCGCTTCAGCGTTTCCAGAAGCCGCGCGTTGTCGCGCTGGTGCAGCCCGATCGAGGGCTCGTCGAGCACGTAGAGCACGCCGGTCAGGCCGGAGCCGATCTGCGAAGCGAGCCGGATGCGCTGGCTCTCGCCGCCGGACAAAGTGCCGGAGGCGCGGGCGAGCGTCAGATAATCGAGGCCGACATCGACCAGAAATTTCAGCCGAGCGCGGATTTCCTTGAGGATGCGGCCGGCGATTTCGTTCTGTTTGGCGTTGAGTTTATCCGGTAGGTCATTGAACCATTCTGCTGCGCCTCTGACCGATAGGTCAGAGACCTCGCCGATGTGTTTGCCCGCGACTTTGACGCACAGCGCTTCCGGCTTCAGGCGATAACCGTTGCAGGCTTCGCACGGCACGTCGGTGAAATAGCGCGCGATCTCCTCGCGGGCCCACTCGCTGTCGGTCTCCTTGAAGCGCCGCTCCAGGTTGGTGATGACGCCCTCGAACGGCCGCTTGGTCTCGTAGGCGCGCATGCCGTCGTCGTAGGCAAAGCGGATCTCGGTGTCGCCGGAGCCGTACAAGATGGCGTCCTGCGTCTTCTTCGGCAGGTCCTTCCACTTGGTGTCGAGCGTGAACTTGTAGTGCTTGCCCAGCGCGGACAGCGTCTGCACGTAATATGGCGACGACGATTTTGCCCACGGCGCGATCGCGCCCTTGCGCAGCGTGCGCTCCTTGTCGGGGATCACCAGCTCGGCGTCGATGTGCTGCTCGACGCCAAGCCCCCCGCATTTGGGGCAGGCGCCGAACGGGTTGTTGAACGAGAACAGCCGCGGCTCGATCTCGGAAATGGTGAAGCCGGAGACCGGACAGGCGAATTTTTCGGAGAACACCAGGCGTTCGCTGGTCTCGTTGCGTTGCCGATTAGCTTTCGCTCGCTCGGTTTGCTCCCCTCCCCCTTGCGGGGAGGGGTTGGGGGTGGGGGTCGAGAGGCGACGCCCGGACGAGGAGGGCGGCCCGTCACGCGTCGCCGCTGTCGCGCGACCTCCCGACCCCCCACCCCGACCCTCCCCCGCAAGGGGGGAGGGAGAAGGATCGTCCGCAAGCTCCGCCACCGCGAGGCCATCGGCGAGCTTGAGCGCCTGTTCGAGCGAGTCCGCCAGCCGCGTGGAAATATCCGGCCGCACCACCAGGCGGTCGACCACCACGTCGATGTCGTGGGTGAACTTTTTGTCGAGCGCCGGCACTTCGGCGATTTCGTAGAAATTGCCATCGACTTTGACGCGCTGAAAACCCTTGCGCATGAACTCGGCGAGTTCCTTGCGGTACTCGCCCTTGCGGCCGCGCACGACCGGCGCCAGCAGATAAAGCCGGGTGCCTTCCGGCAGCGCCATGATGCGGTCGACCATCTGCGAGACAGTCTGGCTCTCGATCGGCAACCCGGTCGCCGGCGAATACGGCACGCCGACCCGTGCCCACAGGAGCCGCATGTAATCGTGAATTTCGGTCACGGTGCCGACGGTCGAGCGCGGATTGCGCGAGGTGGTTTTCTGTTCGATGGAAATGGCTGGCGACAGGCCGTCGATCTGGTCGACGTCCGGCTTCTGCATCATTTCCAGGAACTGGCGCGCGTAGGCGGACAGGCTCTCGACGTAGCGGCGCTGGCCTTCGGCATAGATGGTGTCGAAGGCGAGCGAGGATTTGCCCGAGCCCGACAGGCCGGTGAACACCACGAGCTGATCGCGCGGAATGTCGAGATCGACGTTCTTGAGGTTATGCTCGCGGGCGCCGCGGATCGAGATGAGGCGACGGTCACTGAAGCGGCCGCTGTGGCGGCTGGAATTTCGATCCGAGCTGTCGAACAGATCGCTCATTCATTCACCCGCTCGTCCCCGCCTGCGCCGGGACCCAGACTTTGGGTAAGGCCGTCCTGAAGCAATCTGGATTCCCGCTTGCACGGGAATGAGCGGTGCGAGCCCACCAACTGCGATCAGGACTTCAGGCCGAACATAGTGAGAACGCGGCAGGTTTGCCAGAGAGCGTCAGTGGCTTATGCCCGGAAAAAGCTGTCCTCGTCATTGCGAGGAGCCAACGGGTCCGGCCCGAAGTGGCCGGCCCGATGACAAGCTCCGCGACGAAGCAAACCAGCGCGGCCTCGCCACAGGACTGGATTGCTTCGCTTCGCTCGCAATGACGCTGGCTTTACGGGTCGAGGCGCACCAGACGCCATTGTTGGGTCTCGCCCAATGGCCGCACGATATGCAGTTTACCGGGATGACGCGCCACCAAGGTTTCGGCGTCGGCGGTGGTCATGATCATCCAGGCTGGGCCCGGAACCGCGCCGAGCTCCTCCAGTGAACCATACGCAATGGGCCGCGGCAGATAGGGCAGGAGGTTGAGCGCCACATCGCCCGACCAGTAGATCGGTCCCGGCGCGGCCTCGATCAGTGTGGTCACCTCTGCGCCCTCGACCGCACCTTGGCGGAAGCGCTGGGGCAATAGCGGCGAAGCGAGCGAGTAAGCCAAGGCGTAAATGAGCAGCACCGCCGTCACGACGAGGATCGGCGCCACCAGCTGCGGCCGCCTCACGCTGAGCTGATCGTAGCCAAGCCCGCCGAACACGCACAGCGGCAGCACCATCGGCAAATAGTACCGCGGGGTCGAACCCGACGGCCAAAACAGGATCAACGCCGCAGCAACAAAAGCGTAGCAGGCAAGCGCCGCCATGAATTGCGGGCGGACAAAGCGCTTTTCGCGAAACCCGTAAGCAACCAGGAACGCCGCGGCGAGCAGCGTCGCCGGCAGCGTGTCGACGATCACCCTGAAACTGGCAACGATCGGACCGGGAAAGTCTTCGTGCCCCGGCCCTAACCGCATAAAGGCCCGCCAGGTCGCTTCGTCGCCCGGGGTGTAGATCGAGGCGTACCAGACCACGAGCGGGACAGCGCAGATCAAACCGGCCAGCACCAGGCCCGGAATTTGCCGCCACGAGCGGCTGCCGACAATAAAGACGCCGACGCCGAGCACGAAATACCCAATCGGCTGCGGTCCTTTCAGCAGGCCGGCGAGAGCCAGCACGATGCCAATCACCAGCCAGCGGCTGACGCTGACGGATTCCCGCGCATAGCCGTCCCACCACAGCATGAAGGCGAAGAACAACAGCACCGCCAGCGGCAAATCCGCAGTGACCATCACATAAGAACGCATCACCAGCGGGCAGGCCAGGAACAAGGCGACGCCGAGCAGCGCCGCCGGTACGCTGGCGGCGACCCTTCGCAGCAGCCCGTAGATCAGCCCGCAGCCGAACAACAAAAACAGCACGCTCGGCAGCCGTGCCGCGATCTGGTTGACATCGCCGAACGGCGCGCTGATGGCCTCGATGATCCACGACTGCAATGTCGGGCGTTCGACAAAGCGAACGTTGTACAAGTGCGGCGTGAGCCAGTCGCCGGTCTCAAGCGCTGTGCGCGCGATCGAGACGGCGAGACCTTCATGAGCCGTGTAGCCGCGAAAGAAAACCAGCGGCACCGCCAGCACCGCCCACGCGAAAGTGATGACCGCGATCGGATTCCACCGCGTGGCTGCGGCGTTCCATGCCGCGACGATCCGCGCCGGGAGCGCAGAGGTGTGCAGCGTGGCGGCGAGCGACGTCATGATCGGCGCGATACCGGCATCCAAAGCCCCGGGCGACTATCGGCAAACGAAAGCCCCGGGTAAAGACCCGGGGCTTGGTATGCTTAGTGGAGCTCGGTTCGTCGGCGGCGTTACAGCACGAACTTGAAATTCACGCCGGCGCGGATGACGTTTTCCTGGAATTTGACTGAGCCGGTGGTTGCTGAGGCCGGCGGTATGCTGAAGGATCCGTTGGGCATCATCACGTAAAGGTATTCTGCCTTCGCGGTCCAGTTCGGCGCCAATGCGACTTCGACACCGGCGCCAGCAGTCCAACCAATGTTAGAGGCGGTCGTGGTGGTGCTGGCACCGCCAGGAATCGTCGCTTTCGCCATGTCATTGGTGAAGGCTGCGCCGCCGGTGGCAAACAAGAGAACGCGATCCCAAGCATAACCGAGACGGCCGCGGGCCGTGCCGAGATAGGATGCAGATGTCTGGCAACTTGTCCCCGCCGGGCACGGACCCGTGGCGCTGGAACTGCCTTTGAGATTGGTCCAGTCAAGATCGCCTTCCAGACCGGCGACGATTGCGGCCCACTGATAATTGAATCCGACCGTGCCGCCGCCGAGGAAGCCGGTGGTGTTGAAACTGCCGGTGGACGGCGCGCCGCCTGTCGCGGTCCAATTGCTGGAGCCGAAGCCATAGCCGCCGTTGATACCGAAATAGATGCCGCCCCAGTTGTAGAACGGCACCGGAGCGGGAACGTAGGTTGCAGGGGCGCGCGGCGGAGGCGCCATGGGCGGGGGAAGATCCGCGGCCAGCGCTTGCCCTCCGGCTACGAAAGCCAACGCGCCGGCAATCAACATTCGCTTCATACGACTCTCCTTATCGGTCCCGCGGCGTCCCATCGTCCCGATCGCCTGCGTGACTCACTCAAGCCCCACCACTGCGCAATAACTAACTGATTGCGCTTGATAAAGATGTTACCGAAAGGCCACATCAGGCGACAATCAACACACCAAAAGCGCCAATAAAATGTCGCAATCGGATTAACGTCAGCCCGCGCCGCGAAAATTTCCTGTGAGCATTCCGCAAGATGCCGGTTAACGCAGCCGACTGGTTTTGCCCGACCTCGCGGCGCGTTTGGCCGAATGCACTTCAAAGGTTGGTTAACCAATGGTTGCGGCCTGAGCGGTGTGCCGAGCGATTCGATTGCGCCCAGCCCGCCCATCAGATCGAATTTTCCGCCTTGCGTCAGGGCCGAGAACAAATTAAGAACATAGCAGCAGTCGGCATGCTGGACGCCGTTTGTGTGGATAACGGTCATGGCGCCTGGATCGTCCTTGCAGGGGTCTGGTCCGGCACTAGGGTGATGGGCGCGGGCTGTGAGCGGAACGCGTCATCGAGCGAGGTAGGTCATGGCGGGAAGCGTCAATAAGGTCATTTTGGTCGGTAATTTGGGTGCAGATCCCGAAATCCGCCGCACCCAGGACGGGCGTCCCGTGGCGAACTTGCGCCTCGCCACATCCGAGTCCTGGCGCGACAAGGCGACGGGCGAGCGCAAAGAAAAGACCGAATGGCACCGGGTGGTGATCTTCAACGAAAACCTCTGCCGGATCGCCGAGCAGTACCTCAAAAAAGGCTCGAAGGTTTACCTCGAAGGTCAATTGCAGACGCGCAAATGGCAGGATCAATCCGGCCAGGATCGCTATTCGACCGAGGTGGTGCTGCAGGGTTTCCGCGGCGAGCTCACCTTGCTCGATCGCGCGGGCGGCGCCGGCAGCGGCGGCGATTTCGGAGCTGACGACACGGGTGGCGATTTTGGATCGCCCGGGCCGTCGCGCAAGGTTGCGGCTACGGCCACTGCAGGAGCCGGCGCCAGAGGCTCCCGTGGCGACATGGATGACGAAATTCCGTTTTAATTGACTGCTAGTTTTTAGGAACCAGACAACGGGTCACGGGTAGCGTAGCTCGATCGCTTAATCACACTTGGGAGCGAGATATGTGCAGAGCATGCTGGGACGCCGGGCCCGATCGGCGCAAGTTTCTTTCGTTGTCCGCGGCGGGCGTCGCCGCAACCTGGCTCTTCAGCGCGCCTCGCGCGTCAGCGGCAGGCGCGACGACGAGCGTCACCGCCGACGAAGCGCTCGCTAAACTGAAAGCTGGCAACGAAAAATATGTGGGCGCGCCGCAGGTTTGCGCGGCCGATCTTCTGGCGCAGCGTAATCAAGTTGCAAAAGGCCAAATGCCATGGGCGACCATTCTGACGTGCTCCGACAGCCGTGTCCCGCCTGAGCTGTTGTTTGGCGGCGTCGGCGTCGGCGAACTCTTTGTCGCCCGCAACGCGGGCAACATGGCCGACACGGCGACAATGGGAACGATCGAATACGGCGCCGCAGAGCTTGGCGTTCCGCTGATTGTTGTTATGGGTCACGGAAGCTGTGGCGCCGTCGCGGCGGCGTGCGCCGTTGTGGAAAAGCACGCAAAATTTCCGGGCTCTATCGGCCCGATGGTCAATGCTATCGTTCCCGCCGCCAAAGCCGTCTACGGCAAACCCGGCGATTTCGTCGACAATGCGATCCGCGAGAGCGCGGTGCGTACAGCAAAGAAGATTTCGGGCAAGAGCCATATTGTGTCGCATCTCGTCAAAGCCACCAAAGTAAAAGTCGTTGCGGCCCGTTACGACCTCAACGACGGCCGCGTCGAGTTTCTGGCGTGATCATCGTCGTCTGCGCCGGATTGGAGATCGCCGGGGAGCCATGACCCTCGCTCCGTTGTGGGCGGCGACTTCCGCGATCCAGCTCCATGCGTTCGCGGCCATGGCGGCGTTCGCTCTCGGTATTGTTCAACTCAGCGCGCCCAAAGGAACGCTGCCGCATCGCACCATCGGCTGGGTGTGGGTGTTGCTGATGCTCGGCGTGAGCATCAGCGCATTTTGGATTCATAAGATCCGGCTGTGGGGCCCGTGGAGCCCGATCCATCTGTTGGCGATTTTCACTTTGATCATGCTGCCGCTCGGCGTACTGCATGCCCGGCGTCATAGCGTCGCGCTGCACCGCTGGACGATGATCGGTATTTTTTGCGGCGCGCTCGTTATCGCGGGCCTGTTTACGCTCGTGCCCGGCCGCATCATGCATGCTGTCTTGTTTGGCGGTTGAGCAACGCGATGCGAGTCCTGGTGACCGGCGCCTATGGCCTGATCGGTTCGGCGTGTCTCGCACGCTTGTATAATGCCGGGCACGATGTGGTCGGTAGCGGCCGATCGATCGGCGCGGCGCGTCGGCGTTTTCCTTATGCGCAATGGGTCGAAGCCGATTTTTTGCAGCTGCAGAACGCCGAGGCCTGGCAGCCGCTCCTGGGCAGCATCGACGCTGTAGTCAATTGCGTCGGCGTGTTGCAGGACGGTTGGCGCGACGATGTGCAGCGCATCCAGCAAGCCGGAACGGTCGCGTTGTTCGATGCCTGTCAACGCGCCGGCGTCCGGCGTGTCGTTCACATTTCAGCACTGGGCGCCGAAGCCACAGGTCCCTCGCGGTTTTCTCGCACCAAAGCCGCGGCTGAAGCACATTTGCAGACGCTTCCGCTTGATTGGGTGATCTTGCGGCCGGCGCTGGTTCTTGGGCCGGGAGTTTACGGCGGGACCGCAATGCTCCGCGGCATTGCGGCGTTTCCGTTTGTTGTTCCCGTCGTTCATGCCGGTGCGCGCATTCAAATCATCAGTCTCGATGACCTGGCCGAGACGGTCGTACGGCTGGTCTCGCCGCAAGCGCCGGTCCGGGTCTTGTGGGACGTGGCGCATCCCCAGGTGCATAAACTTGCCAATATCGTCACTGCCATCCGTGGCTGGCTCGGCTTTCCGCCGCGCCGCGTGCTGCGGCTGCCGGATGCGTTTGCGAAGGTCATCGGATTTGCCGGTGACGCGGCCGGTTGGCTGGGCTGGCGAAGTCCGGTGCGGGCGACGTCGTTTGCTCAACTTGCCGATGGCGTTGTTGGCGATCCCGCGCCGTGGATGGCGGCGACCTGCATCGAGCCAAAAAGTCTGGACCAGTTACTTGCCGCGCGGCCGGCTCATGTTCAGGATCGATGGTTTGCGCGGCTTTATCTGCTGAAGCCGCTCGCCATCCTCACGATGGCCGCTGCGACGTTCACGACCGCGGCGCTGCAATTTGTTTCAGGATGGAAAATTGCGGCGGCGATGACGGCAGGTGTTCCCGCCGTTGTCTTGGTGGTCTATCTCCTCCCGGTTCTGTTTTACGGCGGCGTGGCGTTGGTTTTGGGGTGCGGCCTCATTTTTCGCGCGACCGCACGGTTCGCCCTGATCGCCCTGATTGTACTGGCGCTGTTACAGACTGCCGGTGATGCTTGGACGGCATGGCAATTCAAATTCTTCCCCTACGGGGTCCTGACCTATGAGCTTCCGATCGTGCTGGCCATGCTGTTGACGCTGGCGATACTGGATGATCGCTGATGGAACTAATTTTTATTTTCAAATTCGTGCATCTGATCGGGGCTTCGGTGTTGTTCGGCACCGGTCTCGGCATCGCTTTTTTCATGTTCATGGCGAACCGCACCGGTCATGCCGGCGTCATCGCGATCACGTCCCGTTTTGTGGTGGTTGCCGATTTCATTTTCACCGCGACGGCAGTCGTCGTACAGCCGCTCAGCGGTTTTGCGCTCGCATCGGCGATCGGCTTGTCGCCTTTCGAAGAGTTGTGGATCGTATGGTCGCTCGTGCTTTACGTGCTGGTCGGGTTGTGCTGGCTGCCGGTGGTTTTCATCCAGATCAGGATGCGCAATCTGGCGCAGGACGCGGCCGTCAACTCAGAGCCGCTGCCGGACGAATATCGGCGTCTGTTCCGGATCTGGTTTTGGCTCGGTTGGCCGGCTTTCATCGGCGTCCTCGTCATTTTCGTTTTGATGATCTGGCAGCCGCATTAGTCACGACGCATCAATATCCTGGCCGCGATGCTTAGCCGGCGAGCGGAAGCTTCCGATCGATTTGTTCGGCCAGTGTGTCAAGCGCCGGGCCGGCCAGCACATAGGTCAGGCAGTGCGGCAGATGTCGGAAACCGCTGCGCTGATAAAAAGCCTGCGCGGGATTGTCCGCATGCACGGTCAATTCGACGATCGGGCTGCCAAGCTCGCGTGCGTAGGCGGCGACGCGCGCAACTAGCGCGCTCGCGACGCCGTATTTGCGGTGCTGCGGCTCGACGAACAGATCCTGTAAAAAAACGACTGGCCCGCTCCAGCCGGTGATCGTGCGGCGGCTGCACGTCGCCATACCGATAATGTTCTCGGCATGCTCCTGTTCGGCAACAAAGGCGGAAAACCCGGCGCCGGGACCGAAGCCGTCACGCAGCCAATCGGCAGCATTCGCGCGTACCGCGTGCAGAGAATTTTCGCCCTCCGCCAACAAGCGCTTCAATCGCATCAGCGCCGGAACATCGGCGGGCCGAGCTGCACGCACGCGGAAAGCGGCCGAAGGCTTTTGCTTACTTTCCATGCGGCTTGCTTGGTGCTTTGCCGGCAGCAAAGGCTTTTCCGAAAATCGGTTTCGACTTTTCGGGACCGCGCTCTAGACGGTGAAATTGACCTTGCTGCCTACTTTGCCCGTGGAGCTGGGTGCCGACGCCACGCTCGATCCTTGCGCGTCGATGTCGCTCATCGAAATCGAGTGATGAGCGTTTTGCTTGTGCTGGCTCATCGACTGCAACGGCTGGGAATTCGTTGCGTAGATGCTGCCGGGCGTTATTCCAGAAATGGCCATGAGGCGATCTCCTGCCGCGAGTGATTACGGTTCCGACTCTACGCAACATCAGGAGAAGCTGAGCTTTTATAGTTAACAATCAATGAGCGACGGCGCCTCGCAACGGAGCCGGCAGGCAGCACACGGCGCGGAGGCCAAGCGCTAGCCGGACAAAGCTGCCCGAACTCCATCGACGACATATTGCACTGCGAGCGCCGCGAGCAGCACGCCGAGCAGCCGCGACAGCACGATATTGCCGGTCATGCCGAGAAGCCCGCTGATCCGCTCGGCGAAAATGAAGGTGACGAGACACGAAGCGGCGACCAGCGCTGCGACTGCGACGAGCACCAAAAGCTGCAGCAGATTGCCGCTGGCTTGGCCGGCAAGAAGGATCGTCGCGGTGATCGCGCCCGGTCCGGCGAGCAGCGGCACCGCCAGCGGAAAGGCCGCGACGTTGCGGACGCGTTCCTCGATTGCCTGCTCGGCGGCTTCGCCTTCGTTGCGGCTGCGGACACCGAACACCATCTCGGCCGCAATCCAAAACAGCAGCAGGCCGCCGGAGATGCGAAAGGCGGGCAGCGAAATTTCGAGGACATTGAGGAGGCGGTCGCCGGCCAGTGCTGTGCCGATCAGGATCGCACCGGCGATGATGCTGGCGCGCACGGCGACGCTCTCGCGGGAGACGCGCGGCATTCCCGTCGTCACCACCAGGAAGGTCGGCGCCATGGCGATCGGATCGACCACGACAAAGAGCGTCAGCAGGCTCGAAATTGCAAAATCGAGTAACATTTTCGGCCCCGTCCTTCGGCGGCGCGGACCTTAGACGCGTCTTGTGTCACACCGTTTGCCGGCGTCGGCCGGTGCGGCGGTGTCGCAGCCTTCATCGTGCCAATAAAACATTGAAATCTAAAAGGAAACTCCTATCTGCAACGTGCCGATAAAACTAGCGGGTCAGAGCCCAATCGGCTATGAAATCACAGCAGATTCGCGTTAGGATTCTAAGCTTTGGCCGACCAAGACAATCCCCCGCCGTCCGACGGCCGCGCCTCCGATATTCGCCCGGTTTCGATCACCGAGGAGATGAAGAAGAGCTACCTCGATTACGCCATGAGCGTGATCGTGGCGCGCGCATTGCCCGATGCGCGCGACGGGCTGAAGCCCGTGCATCGCCGCATTCTCTTCTCGATGCACGAGAACGGCTACGAGTGGAACAAACCGTATCGCAAGTCCGCGCGCGTGGTCGGCGACGTGATCGGCAAATATCATCCGCACGGCGATCAGGCGGTGTACGACGCACTGGTGCGCATGGCGCAGGATTTTTCCATGCGCCTGCCGCTGATCGACGGGCAAGGGAACTTCGGTTCGGTCGATGGCGATGCGCCGGCGGCGATGCGCTACACCGAGGTGCGGCTCGAGCGCGTGGCGGGGTCGCTGGTCGAGGATCTCGACAAGGATACCGTCGACTTTCAGGCCAATTACGATAATTCCGAACGCGAGCCGGTGGTCATGCCGGCGCGCTTTCCCAATCTCCTCGTCAATGGTGCCGGCGGCATCGCGGTCGGCATGGCGACCAACATTCCGCCGCACAATCTCGGCGAGGTGATCGACGCCTGTGTGGCGCTGATCGACAATCCCGGGCTTTCGATCGACGACCTGATCGGCATCGTGCCGGGCCCCGATTTTCCGACCGGCGGCATTATTCTCGGCCGGCAGGGGATCCGCGCCGCCTATCACCTGGGCCGTGGCGGCATCGTCATGCGCGGCAAGGTCGAATTCGAGACCTTGCGCGGCGAACGCGAGGCCATCGTCATCTCCGAAATTCCCTATCAGGTGAACAAGGCGCACATGGTCGAGCGCATCGGCGAATTGGTGCGCGAGAAGAAGCTCGAAGGCATTTCGGCGTTGCGCGACGAATCCGACCGCGACGGTTATCGCGTGGTGATCGAATTACGCCGCGATGCGGTGCCGGACGTCGTGCTCAACCAGCTTTACCGCTTCACCGCGCTGCAGTCGTCGTTCGGCGCCAACATGGTGGCGCTCGATAACGGCCGCCCGCTGGTGATGAACTTAAAGGACCTGCTCACGCTGTTCCTGGCATTCCGGGAAGAGGTCATCTACCGGCGCACCAAACATCTCCTGACCAAGGCGCGCGACCGCGCCCATGTGCTGGTTGGACTTGCCATCGCAGTCGCCAATATCGACGAGGTGATCAAGCTCATCCGCGCCGCGAAGGATGCCAACGAAGCGCGCGAACAATTGATGGCGCGCGACTGGCCGGCACGCGATGTCGCAACCATGGTCACCTTGATCGACGACCCGCGTCACAGCGTCTCTGAGGCGGGTACGACCAAACTGTCCGCCGAACAGGCGAAAGCGATCCTTGATCTACGGCTGCAACGGCTGACGGCGCTCGGCCGCGACGAGATCAAGGCCGAGCTCGACAAGCTCGCCGACGAGATCGCCGACTATCTCGATATCCTGCGCTCGCGGGCTCGCATTCAGGCGATCGTCAAGGACGAGCTTGCCGCAATCAAACGCGATTTCGCCACGCCCCGCCGCACGGTCATCATCGACCAGGAAGGCGAGATGGAAGATGAGGACCTGATCCAGCGTGAGGATATGGTCGTCACCGTTTCGCATGCCGGCTACGTCAAGCGGGTGCCGCTCTCGACCTATCGGGCGCAAAAACGCGGTGGCAAAGGCCGCTCCGGCATGCAGACCCGCGAGGAGGATTTTGTCACCCGCCTGTTCGTCGCCTCGACGCATACGCCGGTGCTGTTCTTCTCCTCGCGCGGCCAAGTCTACAAGGAAAAGGTCTGGCGGCTGCCGCAAGCGGCGCCGCAGGCCCGCGGCAAGGCTTTGATCAACATCCTGCCGCTCGAGCAGGGCGAGACCATCACCACGATCATGCCGCTGCCGGAAGACGAGTTCGAGCTGGGACAAACTGGACGTGATGTTCGCCACCACCCGGGGCACGGTGCGCAGGAACAAGCTGTCGGATTTTGCCGACGTGCGGCGCTCCGGCATCATCGCCATGAAGCTCGACGACGGCGAAGGCTTTGTCGACGTCCAGATCTGCACCGAGAACGACGATGTGCTGCTAACGTCCGCGGCCGGCCAATGCATCCGCTTTGCCGTCAATGACGTGCGGGTGTTCCAGGGCCGCACCTCGATGGGCGTGCGCGGTATTAATTTGGCCGATGGCGACAAGCTGATCTCGCTGTCGATCCTGCGGCACGTCGAGGCTTCGGCGGACGAAAGAGTTGCTTATCTCAAGCGGGCCAATGCGGTACGGCGAGGAACTAACGGGGAGGGCGAAGAGAACGTCGCCGAGACCGAGGAGGCCACTGGCGCTATCGAGCTTGGCCAGCCGCGCTACGTGGAATTGTCTGCCGCGGAACAGTTTGTGCTCACGATCTCTGAAAAAGGATTCGGCAAGCGCACCTCGTCTTACGAATATCGGACCACCAATCGCGGCGGCAAAGGCATCGTCGCCATGGCGATCACGGAAAAGAACGGCCGGCTGGTGGCCTCGTTCCCGATCGAAGAGAGCGACCAGATCATGCTGGTGACGGACGGCGGGCAGCTGATCCGCTGTCCGGTCGACGGCATTCGCATCGCCGGCCGCGCCACCCAGGGCGTCATCGTGTTCTCGACCGCCGAAGGCGAGCGTGTCGCCTCGGTCGAGCGGCTCTCTGAAGAAGGCGAGGAAAACGGCGAGTGAGCTATGGCAAGTGAGGCGAGAATCGAGTTTTGCTCGCATCCGGACCATGAGTTGGTCAGCCGTTCTCAGAGGCCCGGAGCCATCGCGTGTGCGACTTATTACAAAAGCTTGAGCTTTTGCACGCGGCCGGCACTCAAATCACTCCGGTCCACGCGACCGAACTTGTCAAAACCCTCTACGAAATTCTGACCATCCTTGACGGCAAGGGCTTGGCGCTGCTTGCCTTCGACGGCATCATCGTTGCCGCCACGACCTTCGCCGCGGAAAAAGGCGACGTCTTCCGCAAGCGCGGAACGGCCCGATGGTTGGCCATCCTGGTGATCATCCTCGCGCTCTCGGCTGCCGCTTTGTGTCTCGGCGTTTCCGAAGTTTCTTACTCATTCCTGCACTATGTGGAATGCACCGGGCCCGACAAGTTGGACTATGCTGATGAGATACATCGCCTCGCGAGCTTGGTCGATTGGCGGACCGTGTACTATCAGATCGCCTGGACGTTTTCGATCATCGCCATTCCGTTGTTTTTGATCATGTTCTGGGTGTCGCTGGATTGGAGCGAGTCTAGTAATTCAGTGAAGTGACCTCCGCCGCGTGTGCGAAGCGAAAACGAGCCTCCTTCGGTAGTTTACGACGCCATCGACCGCGCGCCCGCTGCCCGCTAATTCTATGCGTGAAAAATAACAACCCGGTGGTGCCTGCTTGTGCGGCGGGGCCCCGGCCAGGGAGACGTGATGGCGTACCTATGGGAAAAATCCTATCCGCCCGACGTAAAATGGGATGCGCCGCTGCCACCGGCCGTGCCGCTCGAAAGCCTGCTTGAAACCGCAGCGAGGCGATGGCCGGAGCGGATTGCGATCGACTTTTATGATCGTACCTTCACTTTTCGCGAGCTCCATAATCTCGCGGCGCACGCGGCCAAGGGATTGCAAGCGCTCGGCGTCGGGCCAGGTGTCCATGTTGGGCTGCACCTGCCGAACACGCCGCATTTCGCGATTGCGTTCTTCGCCGTGCTGATGGCTGGCGGCCGCGTGGTCAACTTCAGCCCGCTCGCGGCGCCGCGCGAGCTCAAATATCAGATCACTGACGCCGAAACGGCGGTGATGATTACGCTCGGTTTGCCGATGCTCTATCCGCAGATCGCGGCTTTGAAAGGTACGGCCAAATTCGAGACCCTGATCGTCTGCAGCATCGGCGATTTCCTGCCGGCGTCGGCCGCTGCTTTTTTTGGCCCGGCTGCGGAGCGGGTGGGGGGCGCCGGCCGCGAAGTCGATTTCGCCGCGCTGATCGCAAATGACGGCGCGTTCGCGCCGCATCCTCGTGGCCCGCTGCAAGACGAAATCGCAGTGTTGCAATATACCGGCGGCACCACCGGCCAGCCCAAGGGCGCCATGCTTACCCATGCCAATTTTTGCGCGGTGTTGAACATCTACTCCTATTGGAACGGACTCGGGCCTGACCAGGAACCGGAAAAGGCGCTTGCGGTGCTGCCGCTGTTCCACATCTACGGCTTGACTTATGTCTTGTTGCTTGTGGTCGCCACCGGCTCGCAGATGGTGCTGCACATCAGGTTCGATCCGGATCGGGTGCTCGCCGACATCGCGCGAAAGAAGATCACCGTGTTCCCGGCAGTGCCGACCATGTACACCGCACTCGTCAATCATCCCAAGGTCAAAGAGTTCGACCTCTCTTCCGTTGCAACATGGGGCTCCGGCGGCGCACCGCTGCCGCTGGAAGTGCAGCAACGCTTCGAGGCGCTCACCGGCGTTTGTCCGAAGGAAGGCTATGGCCTTACCGAAGTCGCGCCGCTGGGAACGCTGCAGATCAAGGATGCGCCGGTACGCCAAGGCAGTGTTGGCGTGCCGGCGCCGCACACCATTTTGGATGTGGTCGATTTAGCGACCGGCGCGCAGGCGCTGCCGGCCGGCGAAAGGGGCGAAGTCTGCTTCCGGGGGCCGCAAGTGATGAAAGGCTACTGGAAAAAGCCCGCGGAAACCGCGGAAGCGTTTCAGGGCGGCCGCTTCCATACCGGCGATATTGGTTACCTCGACCAGGACGGCTTTCTCACACTTGTCGACCGCAAGAAGGACATGATCCTGTCTGGCGGCTTCAACGTGTTTCCACGCAACATCGAGGAGGCGATCTACGAACATCCCGGGGTTGCCGAGGTCACTGTCATCGGCATCCCGGATACTTACCGCGGCCAGTCGGCCAAGGCCTTCATCGCGCTTAAGCCGGGACACCCGCCGTTCGGGATCGACGAGCTAAAGGCCTTTTTGGCCGACAAGCTCGCCAAATACGAAATGCCGACCGAAATGGAACTTCGGGCGAGCTTGCCAAAGACCCCGGTCGGGAAATTATCGAAGAAAGAGTTGGTGGCTGAGGAAGCGGCCAAGCGCCAGCTCGCCGAGGCGGCGGTGGCAGCCCACGAGTGACTGGCCGCATTTCTTGCGTGGGCTTCGGTGTTGAGACCAAATACCGCATTGGGTGTGTGCGAAATTGCACAGCGAAAGCTGTGCAAACTACAAAGAATCTAAATGACGACTGGGCATGAATTTCTGCAAATATAGGTCCTGTTGAGCAGTCAATTCTAAGGAACGGTCGCAAGGGGGACGAATCTGCTCGGTTACTCTCAAGCGCGAAAAGCGCATCCAACCGGGCAGCACGCTGCGTAGCTGCCAACGATTGCTCGACCCGCGCCGTGGCTAGCTTGTGGGGGAGCACGCCATGAATTCAACGTTTGAAGGACGCCCCGCCGTTGCCAGCGGGGCGTTCGAGGCCAAACAAGTCTTTGACGTCGACGCGTTCGTGGCGCGGTACGGCGGGACGACGCGATGCGCGTTCAAGACCGCCGAACAATTGTTCGTCCAGGCAGAGCCGTCCAGTCGGCTGTTCTACATCCAGGAAGGCCAAGTTCAGCTGACGGTGGTTTCCGCGCAAGGCAAGGAAGCGATCCTGAGCATTCTCGGCCCGGGCGATTTTTGCGGCGAGAGCTGCCTCGTCGCCGGGCGCGTCCGGTCGGCAACCGCGACCTGCCTCGCCGATAGCGTGATAGCGAAATTTGACCGCGCGAGTCTCATTCGCGCCATTCGGCAGGACGCGGCATTTGCCGAGTTTTTCCTCGTTCGTGTCCTGTTTCGCGCCTTTGGACTGAGAGAAAGCCTGCTCAGCCACTTGTTTGATTCCAGCGAAGTGCGTCTGGCGCGGATCCTGCTGCGTTTGGCGAACTACGGCAAGGAAGGCCACAAGGGAACCACCATAAAAGCCATTGATCAGGAGGCGCTGGCGCAAATGGTCGGCACCACGCGATCACGGGTAAATTATTTCATGAACAAATTTCGCCGGCTCGGTTACATCGACTACAACGGCACTATCGCCGTCAATGCCGGGTTATTGGAGGATTTCCTGCGCGAGGAATCGCCCGGTTCGCCGCTGGCGGCGAAGCCGACAGCGGCGGCCTAAGGGAGTATGTGCGCTTATCCGGCGAACCCGCCGCCGTCGAGGAATTCCTGTTCGGCAGGCGTCGTCTCGCGTCCCAGCAAGCGGTTTCGATGCGGAAATCGTCCGAATTTTGCGACGATGTCGCGATGGGCGATCGCGTAGCTCGATAAATCGGCGTCGCCGAGCGCCTCGTATAGCTGCACCGACCGATGCTGATCGGCGATCAGCTCGGAATGCATAAACGGCAGACAGAAGAATTGCCGCATCGTTTTGTCGGCCGCCTGATCGAAGCCACGCGCGATCGCGCGCTCCGCCACGCCTCGCGCCAGCGGATCAGTCACGAACGCACGCGCGCTGCCACGAAACATGTTGCGGGAAAACTGATCGAGCAAAATGACCAGCGCAAGCGCCCCTTCGGCACTGTCTTCGAATGCCGCGAGGTCGCCTCGCGCCGCTGCCTCGTGAGTCTCCAGAAACCGCGATTTGATCGCCAAGTCGAATGCATCGTCGTGCTCGAACCATTTCGCTGGCCCGGCGTCGCGCCAGAACGAAACAATCTGCGCGGGCGCAACAGTGCTCATGCTACTTCTCGCGGCTTGCGGCATTGGCGAAGCGCTTGGCCTCCTCGGCGGCACGAAACAAGGCCTTCGCCTTGTTGATGCATTCCTGCTGCTCGAACTCCGGATCGGAATCGGCAACAATGCCGGCGCCGGCTTGAACGTACATTGTGCCGTCCTTGATCAGCGCGGTCCGCAGTGCGATGCAGGTGTCCATGTCGGCGCCAGCGGAAAAATAACCGACGCAGCCGGCATAAAGCCCTCGCTTTTCTTTCTCAAGTTCGTCGATGATCTGCATGGCCCGCACCTTGGGCGCGCCGGATACCGTGCCGGCGGGAAAGCCTGCGGTCAACGCGTCGAGCGGATCGCAGTCGTCGCGCAGCTTTCCCTCGACGTTGGAGACAATGTGCATCACCTGGCTGTAACGCTCGACGAAGAACTGATCGGTGACTTTCACGCTGCCGATTTCAGCGACACGGCCGACGTCGTTGCGGCCAAGGTCGAGCAGCATCAAATGCTCTGCGCGTTCCTTTGGATCGGCCAGCAGTTCGTCCTCCAGCGCCTTGTCTTCGTGGGGCGTCGCGCCGCGCCTGCGGGTGCCGGCGAGCGGACGAATGGTTACGGTGCCGCGGCGGGTTTTGACCAGGACTTCGGGACTAGAGCCCGCGACTGCAAAGCTGCCGAAGTCCAGGAAAAACAGATACGGCGAGGGATTGACCCGGCGCAGCGCGCGATAAAGCGCAAAGGGCGGCAGCGGGAAGGTGACTTCGAAACGCTGCGACAGCACGACCTGAAAGATGTCGCCCGCGAAAATGTATTCTTTCGCGCGCAGCACCATGCGTTGGAAATCCGCGGCGCTGGTGTTTGAGCGCGGACTTACGGCCCCCTCCCCACCGGGAGGGGGAGTGGCCGACTTGCTGAGCGGTCGATCAAGCGCATGAACAATTGCCGAGAGCCGTTCGACGGCACGGCCGTGCGCCGCCTCCGCTGTCATGGCTGCGTGGGGACGCACCGGCGTGACCACGGTGATCGCATCTTCGACCGCATCGAAAACGATAACCAAAGTCGGCCGGACCAGAACGGCATCCGGAATGCCGATCGGATCGGAACGTGGTGCGGCAAGTGAGTCTTCCATCTGCCGGACCATGTCGTAGCCGAGATAGCCGAACACACCTGCCGCCATCGGCGGCAAAGCGTCCGGCAAGGCGATCCGGCTTTCGGCGATGAGGGCGCGCGCGGCCTGCAGCGGCAGTGCGCCGGCCGGCGCAAATGCCTCGGGATTGTTGTGTGGGCTCCGGTTGACCTCAGCGTCTTGGCCGTTGGCGCGGAAAATGACATCGGGGTCCAGACCGATGATGGAATAGCGTCCTCGTACTTCGCCGCCTTCGACCGAACTCGAGCAAAAAGCTCATTGCGGAAGAACTGTTGGGCCTGGCTGCGGTAACTTTGAGAAACGCCGAGACCGGCGTTTCGAGGTCGGCGACGAGCGTCGTCCACACCACCTGCGGTTCGCCCGCGGCATAGCGCGCGGCGAACGCGGCAGCCGAAGGCTCGACATTCATGTCAGTTGATATCCGGCTCCGGCGCGCTGCCGCCGAGCGCTTGGGCGAGCGCCGCTTGATTGATGCTGGTGCCGAGATCGTCCTGGAGCCACGCGACATACTCGCCAAAAATGTCGTTGGTTTCCTGGCTTTGCACCGTTTGCTCGATGCGCTTGCTCTCGGGAGAATTGGCGTCGAGTTTGGGCGTGGTCACGTCGGTGACGCGGAACACAACCCATTCGCTCGGCTTATCGCCCTCCGTGCTGCCGAAGCCGTCCTTGGCGGTATGAAAGATAGCGCGCGCGACTTTCGCGGACACAAAACCGGTCGCCCGGTCGCGTTTGACTTTGTCGGCGGTTTGCACGGTGAGACCGTCAGACTTGGCGACGGCGTCGAATGCGTTACCGTTCTTGAGCTTGTCGACGAGATCCCTTGCCTTGGTCTGCAGACGCGACGCAATCGCGTCTTCGCGTACGCGCTGCTCAACCTGGCTCTTGACCTCATCGAGCGTCCGTTCGCGCGCAGGCGTGATCCCGGCGACGTCGTACCAGATATAGCCGCCGTCGGCCGTGATCGGGTCATTGTCGACGCCGACGTCAGAAGCAAAGGCGGCGTTGATCACTTCCGCGGCGTGGGGAAGATTGGCCACAGGATTGCCGTTGGGGCCGCGGCCGGAGCGGTCCACGTCGTAGGTTATCACCGGCAGCTTCGCCTTCTGCGCCGCGTCTTCGAGCGTGCTGCCGCCGGCGCGAATGTCTTCGATTTTGTCGTGCAGGCTCTGCACCTCGGCCTTGGCACGTTCCGCCGAGATATCGCTGCGGATTTGCGGCGTGACCTCGGCGAGCGTTTTCTCCACCGCGGGATCGATCTTGAGTATGGTAACAATGTCCGTACCGAAGCGACCTTTAATTGGCTGGCTGACTTCGTCTTCCTTGAGTGAGAATGCGGCGTCGGCGACGGCAGGGTCGATGATCTCGGTTTTCGGCACGGTACCGAGATCGATGTCCTGATCTTTCAAGCCACGCTCGGCGGCAAGCGCCGCGAAACTCAAGCCCTCCTTGAGCTTGGCTGCTGCGGCGTCGGCCTCCTGTGCGTTAGGGAAAACAATCTGCTCGACGTGCCGCCGCTCCGGCGTCGTGTAGCGATTACGGTGGTCGTCGAAATAGCTCTTCAGGTCCGCGTCGGAGATCTCCATCGATTTGGCGACCTCCGCGGGCGTAGCCTGCACGATCGCGATCTTGCGATATTCCGGCGCACGGAACAGGATTTTGCGCGCCTCGAAATACTTGCTGAGTTCATCGGCCGTCGGTTCGGGGATGTCGCCGGCTTGCGCCGGTCCAAGTGTCACGTATTCGATGCTGCGTTCTTGATTCTGGAATTGATTGATGGCTTCAAGCCAAGCCTTCGGCACCGGAAGGTCGCCGGCCAAAGAATCGACGATCTGCCGCCGCAGCATGATTCGCCGTTGCTCGCTGAGAAAGCGCTGTTCGCTGTAGCCGACGTTGCGAAGAAGCAGCTCGAATCTCACGCGGTCAAATTTACCATTGTTCTGAAACACTGGATCTGCGGTGACGTGCTGCACCACGTCGGCATCGGACAGGCCGAGCCCCATTTGCCGTGCGCGCTGGTCGAGGCCGGCTTCGGCAACCATTTCGCCCAGCACCTGCCGATCGAGACCGAACGCGCTCGCCTGTTCGGGCGTCAGTGGGCGGCCAAACTGGCGTGCGACTTGCTGCAGGCGCTCGTTGTAGATTTGCCGGAACTGCTCGATCGAGATTTCCGTGCCGCCGATCTTTGCGAGCGACGAGCGGCCGTAACCATGAAAAATGTCGTTGATGCCCCAGACAGCAAAGCTGAGCGCCAGTAGCCCCAACACCACGCCCATGACTGCGCGGCCGAGCCAATTAGCGGAGGCTTTGCGAATCCCTCGAAGCATAAAGGTCCGTTGCTGGAGTGTTGCTATCGGCTAAGGGGGCGCATCATAGGGAGCAGTGCGCGGACCCGCAACTGACGGGTTTTCTGAGTAAAACGCCTCTTTTCCGTATTCAAGTCGTCTGCTAACGGCTGTTTGCCGCAGGTTTTTGCGGCCAACGCATTGGGACAATAACCGATGGCGCGCCGCCCGTTGGTTGCCGGCAACTGGAAAATGCACGGGCTGAAAAGCGCGACCGGCGAATTGCAAAAAATCATTGCCGGCGCGCGCAGCCTTCCCGAGGTCGAGTTGATGGTGTGCCCGCCCGCGACGTTAATTGCGGATTTTGCCGCGCTGGCGGACGGATCGGGCGTTGAAATCGGCGGCCAGGACTGCCACGCGCTCGCGTCGGGGCCCTACACTGGTGACATCTCGGCCGAAATGCTCAAGGACGCTGGCGCCGTGGCCGTGATTGTCGGCCATTCCGAGCGGCGGCGATACCACGGCGAGACCGATGCGGATGTGAGGGCAAAGGCGGAAGCCGCGCGACGCGCCGGCATTGTCGCGATCGTGTGTGTTGGCGAAACTCAGGCCGAGCGCAAGCAAGGACACGCGCGAGCGGTCGTAAGCACACAACTCGAAGGGTCGCTTTCCGACGACTCCACAGGTTTTGTGATTGCCTATGAGCCGGTCTGGGCTATCGGCACCGGGCTGACCCCGACGCCTGAAGATGTCGCCGAGATGCACGGGCTGATCCGCGAACGGCTCGGAGCGCGCTTCGGGTTGGGAAGCGAAGGGGTCCGGATTCTTTACGGCGGTTCGGTTAACCCGGTGAACGCGCAGGAATTGCTGACAGTCGAGAATGTCGACGGAGCACTCGTCGGCGGTGCCAGTCTCAAAGCCGACGAGTTCCTGGCTATCGCCGGCGTTTACCGCTAGGCACCGGCTGCCATAGAAAATCCGCGCCGGATCATGTAGAGACCCGCGCGACTTCCTATATCCCGGCCACAAGGCCTGCCGGTCGTGAGCGGACATTATCGATGCTGACTGTTATTATCGTTATCCACCTTATGCTTGTCCTGGGTTTGATCGGGGTGGTGCTGCTGCAGAAATCCGAGGGCGGCGGCCTCGTCAGCTCGACCAGCGGCTTCATGACCGGCCGCGGCACAGCCAACGTTCTGACCCGGACGACGGCTCTTTTGGCCGTTGGATTCTTCATTACCAGTCTCGCGTTGTCGTGGCTCGCCGGTCTCGGCCGACACCCCGCATCGATCATCAACACCGGCGGCGGCGCGCCGACTCAGGAAGCGCCCGCTGGTGCGCCGGCGCCGCTCGGAGGCGGCCGTGGCGTGCTGGACCAATTGCAGTCGAGAGGAGCCCACGAGGCCCCTCCAGCCGCGCCGAGTGGGCCGCAAGTCCCGCAATCGAAATAGGTGCCCAATATGCCGCGATCACTTCCCCCGATGCCGATCAGGACCGCACGGGGGAAAGCTTCAGCGCGGCATGAGGATTTCGCCAGAGCTGTACGGGAACGCAGGGTTTTTTCCACTCTTGGTACCGGCCGCGCGGCTGCCATTCCCGAATATCGCTCGTCGAATTGGGTGATGGTCGCTAGAGGTTGAATCCCATGGCGCGGTACATTTTCATCACCGGCGGCGTGGTTTCATCCTTGGGCAAGGGTCTCGCTTCTGCGGCGCTCGGCGCTTTGTTGCAGGCCCGCGGCTACAAGGTTCGGCTGCGGAAGCTCGACCCCTATCTCAACGTCGATCCGGGCACGATGTCGCCCTACCAGCACGGCGAGGTATTTGTCACCGACGACGGCGCCGAGACCGACCTCGACCTCGGCCACTACGAGCGATTTACCGGACGCCCGGCGACGCGCACCGACAACATCACCACCGGCCGGATCTATCAGGACATCCTCGCCAAGGAACGGCGCGGCGACTATCTCGGCGCCACCATCCAGGTCATTCCCCACGTCACCAATGCCATCAAGGATTTCATTCGCGACGGCAATGACGGTTTCGATTTCGTGCTCTGCGAGATCGGCGGCACTGTGGGTGACATTGAGGGCCTGCCGTATTTCGAGGCCATCCGTCAGCTCGGCAATGACCTGCCGCGAAATCACGCCATCTATATCCACCTGACGCTGATGCCGTTCATTCCGAGCGCGGGCGAATTGAAGACCAAGCCGACCCAGCACTCGGTGCGTGAACTTCGCGCCATCGGCATTCAGCCCGATATTCTTTTGTGCCGTTCAGATCGGCCGATCCCGGAGAGCGAGCGGCGTAAGCTCGCGCTGTTCTGCAACGTCCGTGAGAGCGCCGTGATCGAGGCGCTCGACGTCGACAATATCTACGCCGTGCCGCAGGCCTATCATGCCGGCGGTCTCGACGGCGAAGTGCTGGCGGCGTTCGGCATTGAAGCGCCGCTGCCGCCCGATCTCGCGACCTGGGATTACATCGACGCCCGCATCCGCAATCCCGAAGGCGATGTGACCATCGCCATTGTCGGCAAATACACCGGCATGAAGGATGCCTATAAATCGCTGATCGAGGCGCTCTCGCATGGCGGTATTGCCAACAAGGTCAAGGTCAATCTCGACTGGATCGAGAGCGAGGTGTTCGAGCACGAGGATCCAGCGCCGTATCTCGAACATGTCGACGGCATCCTTGTCCCGGGCGGCTTCGGTCAACGCGGCACTGGCGGAAAGATCCGGGCTGCGCAGTTCGCGCGGGAACGCCAGGTGCCGTATTTCGGCATCTGCTTCGGCATGCAGATGGCGGTGATCGAGGCGGCGCGGAACCTGTGCGGCATCGAGGACGCGAACTCGAGCGAATTCGGCGCCACGCGGGAGCCCGTCGTTGGCCTGATGACTGAGTGGATGAAGGGCAACGAGCTGCAAAAGCGCGGGCTCAGCGGCGATCTCGGCGGCACCATGCGGCTCGGCGCCTATCCGGCCTTGCTTCAGCGCGGCAGCCACGTCGCCGATATTTATCAGACGACCGAGATTTCGGAGCGCCACCGCCACCGCTACGAGGTCAACACCGCCTACAAGGACCGCCTGGCGCAACACGGCATGCGCTTTTCCGGCATGTCGCCCGACGGCTTACTACCGGAAATCGTCGAATACGACGATCATCCGTGGTTTATCGGTGTTCAATTCCATCCCGAACTGAAATCGCGGCCGTTCGCGCCGCATCCGCTGTTTTCTTCGTTCATCGGCGCCGCAGTGGAGCAGAGCCGCTTGGTATAGTTTTTCGCGTCATTGCGAGCGAAGCGAAGCAATCCAGTCCGCGCATGAAGTCTGGATTGCTTCGTCGCTTCACTCCTCGCAATGACGCGTTCGGAGGAAATCCTATGATCTACGAACTACGCATCTACGCCTGCATACCGAACCGGCTGCCGGCGCTGCTCAAGCGGTTCGAAGACCACACCCTGAAAATCTGGGAAAAGCACGGCATCAAGCAGATCGGCTTTTGGACCGTGCTGGTCGGCGACGGCAACAACGATTTGCATTATCTGCTCGCCTGGGAATTGCTTGCCGAGCGCGAGAAGAAATGGAACACGTTCGCCGCCGATCCGGCCTGGCTTAAGGTTCGTGAAGAGAGCGAGATGGACGGGCCGATCATCGCCAACATCAAAAGCTCCTTCTTGCGGCCGACGGCCTTCTCGGCGCTGAAGTAAGCGCGCCTCCGGTTGACCGGGTGGGGCGCGGCGATCATGGTCCGCCGCAGAGAGCCGATGACCGCAAAACCCAACCCCGCCGTTGCCGTCGGCAAAGTGCGCTTCGGCAATACGCTGCCACTCGCCTTGATCGCGGGGCCGTGTGTGCTTGAGAGCCGCGCGCACGCATTTGAGATGGCGTCAGCGCTCAAGGAGATCGCTGCGCGGCGCGGCATCGGCTTCATCTACAAAACGTCGTTCGACAAAGCCAACCGCACCAGCGCCAAAAGTGTGCGCGGGATTGGTCTCGATAAAGCGCTTTCCATATTTGCTGATCTGCGCGCCAAACTCGGCGTGCCGATACTGACCGACGTCCACGAAACTGACCAATGCGCTGCAGTGGCCGAGGCCGTCGATATTCTGCAAATCCCGGCCTTTCTGTGCCGGCAGACCGACTTGTTGATCGCGGCTGCCAAAACCGGCCGAATTGTCAATGTGAAGAAGGGCCAATTCCTCGCGCCGCTGGACATGAAGAATGTCGTTGAAAAAATCACCGGCGCCGGCAATCGCAACGTGCTGGTCACCGAGCGGGGCGTGTCGTTCGGTTACAACGCCCTTGTGTCCGATATGCGGGCGCTGCCAGTGCTGGCGAAGCTCGGCGCGCCGGTGATCTTCGACGCGACCCATTCGGTGCAGCAGCCGGGCGGGAGGGGCACCTCATCCGGTGGTGAGCGCGAGTTCGTGCCAGTGCTGGCCCGGGCGGCAGTGGCAGTCGGTGTCGCCGGCGTTTTCATCGAGACCCATCAGAACCCCGACAAGGCCCCGTCTGACGGCCCAAACATGATGCCGCTCAAGGCCCTGGAGCCGCTTCTTGCGCGGTTAATGGAGTTCGATGTGCTGGCGAAGTCATAACCGAAATTACAAACTACAAGGGCTGCTTCGGCGCCAAGCCCAGTCGATCAGCGGCGGCGCGAAGGTGCTTATCGCGCGTCCACAAGGAGGCGTCAGCTGTTAACCGCGTGGCTGCCAGTAAATGGGCATCGATGTAGCCAATGCCGGACTCGAACAATGTACCTTGGCCAATGAAGCCGAGAACTTCCTCGTCCGAGGCGACGCTAGCTCGGGGCAGATCGACTAAGGTATCCCGAATAACCTGACGCTGCCTGAGATTGCCAAGAGCAAGCTCGCCGATCACGAAGGGGTGCGTCAGGACTTGTCCTCTATTGAGGAGCTGCATCAAGGCCCGGTCGCCGGAGCGAAGGTGATCGATCCACACCGACGTGTCGATCAGAATCACTTCCTTGCCGACCGCCGCCGTCGCGGCGCGACCAGGCCCGGCTCACTACCGCCAAGGCGCGCCAGCCGGCGCGCGGCTTCCCGCTCGATCAGCGCCTTGAGTGCCTCGCGCACCAGCGCCGATTTCTCGCTTAATCCAGTGTAGGCCTGAGCTTTGGCCAACAGATCGTCATCAAGCGCTATCGTCGTGCGCATCCGAATGTCTCCATCGGAGGCACGAATATATCATCATTTGATGACGAATTCAATGCTACTAAATCGGCCTGCCCGTTACGCCAGCATATCGCGCACCAGCGGCATGACCTTGCTGCCGTAAAGTTCGATGCTGCGCATCATCTTGTCGTGCGCCAGCGTGCCGGCCGAGTATTTCATGTCAAAGCGCACAAGCCCAAGCGCCTTTGCGGTCGCAGCGATCTTGCGCGCGACGGTTTCTGGCGCGCCGACATAGAGCGAGCCGCGTTCGACTTCCTGCTCGAATTGCGCGCGTCCGATCGGCGGCCAGCCGCGCTCGCCGCCAATCCGGTCGTGCATGCCTTTGTAGCCGACCCAGTATTCCTCGCGCGCCTGCGCGTCGGTGTCGGCGACATGGCCGGGCGAGTGCACGGCAATCTCTTTCACCGGTTGGCCGAGTTGCGCAAACGCCCGCTTGTAGAGATCGACGAACGGGTGGAATTGCTTCGGGTCGCCGCCGATGATGGCGAGCGACAACGGCAGGTCATAGTGCGCAGCGCGGACCACAGATTCCGGGCTGCCGCCGACACCGATCCAGGCCTTGAGCGGCGGGTTTTCGATTGGCGGATAGATGCCTTGGTCTTTCAGCGGCGGGCGCAACCGCCCCTCCCAGGTTACTTTCGCCGACCGCAACAGCGCCACGAACAAATCAAGCTTCTCTTCGAATAACACCTCGTATTGGGAGAGGTCGTAGCCAAACAGCGGAAATGACTCGGTGAACGAACCGCGGCCCAGCGTGACCTCGGCGCGCCCACTCGACGCGGCGTTGAGCGTCGAGAAGCGCTCAAAGACGCGGATCGGATCATCCGTACTCAGCACCGTGACGGCTGAGCCGAGGTGGATCTGTTTGGTGCGGCCGACGATCGCCGCAAGCACCACTTCGGGTGCGGATACGGAGAAATCCGGACGGTGATGCTCGCCGACGCCAAAGGCGTTGACGCCGAGTTCATCCGCCAGCACCGCCTCATCGACCACGTTGCGGATGACTTGGGCGTGGCTGAGAAGGTTGCCATCGGAGCCGCTGGTGACGTCGCCGAAAGTATCGAGACCAAACTGGAAGTCTGCTGCCATGGTTTCCGTTAATGGTTTCTGTAAATTTGTCCTTCGCGCCCAAGCGGTGCGCTTGCGCAATCCGCGACAGGTAGGGTGCATGGCGGAGCGGCGCAACGTCGCAACCGGCATGCCGGACCGGCAATTGGCGCGCTGTTTGCTGTGTTAAGTGCCGCTAGGACCCAATTCGCCGGTTTGCGCGATTCACCAAACCTCACGAGCAGCTTGATTAGCGGGCCGCAGCGCGGTCATATCGGTGGCGGGAAGGCTTAAAGTGATGCATCAAACGATCAGCGGGACGTCGCACCGGCGTGTGCGGTAACGAGAGGGTATAGCCCCATGAAGAGCATTGCAGTTGTAGCGGCGGCCGGACTAGCGCTGCTGGCGGGGCCGGCCACGGCTCAGGATAAGACTATCAAGATCGGTTTCATCAGTACGTTCAGCGGGCCCGCCGGCGCGATCGGCACCGACATGAAAAACGCGTTCGAGCTTGGGCTCGATCATCTCGGCCGCAAGCTCGGCGGGTTGCCGGTTGAGGTCATTTACGAGGACGACCAGCAAAAGCCTGAAGTCGGCGTGCAAAAGACGCAAAAACTGCTCGAATCCGATCACGTCGACTTTGTCGTCGGTTACATCTGGTCGAACGTCATGCTGGGCTCGCTGAAGCCGCTGATCGAGACCAAGACCATCACGGTGATCACCAATGCTGGCGCGTCGCAACTCGCCGGCGAGATGTGTTCGCCCTATGTGTTCTCGACCTCGTTCAACAACGATCAAGCGCCGCAGTCGCTCGGCCTTTACCTCAATCAAAAGGGCATCAAGAAGGTCTTTATGATGGGGCCGAATTACGCGGCCGGCCGCGATATGCTGCAAGGCTTGCGCAACACCTATAAGGGCGAATTCGTCGGCCAGGAGATGACCCGCTGGCCGGATCAGCTCGATTTCTCGGCCGAACTGTCGAAGGCTCGCGCAGCGCAGCCGGATGCGCTCTACGCATTCTATCCGGGCGGCGCGGGCGTTCAGTTCATCACCCAATACGTCCAGTCGGGCCTCAAGGGACAGATCCCGCTCTACCAGAACTACATCATTGACGAACTGTCGCTGCCCCGGCTGAAGGATCTGGCGGTCGGCATTCTCGGTTCCTCGAATTGGGTCGGCGATCTGCCCAACGAGACCAATAAGAAATTTGTCGCCGACTATCACGAGAAATACAAGAAATGGCCTTCGAACTACGCCGCCCAGACCTATGACGCCGTTCCCCTGCTCAATAGTGCCGTCACGGCGGTCAAAGGCGACCTGTCGAAAAAGGACGAGATGCGCAAGGAAATGGAGAAGGCCGATTTCAAATCCGTGCGCGGCAACTTCAAATTCGGCAACAATCACATCCCGATCCAGAACTATTATCTCACCAACACCGTGAAACAGGGCGACGAGTTCCTGCTCAAGACGGTGTCGACCATCGTCGAGAACGACCAGGACCGCTTCCACGACAAATGTCCGATGAAATAGCGGTCGGCATCATATTTGCCTGATCGGCCGATGAGACCGTAATCCTTTGCGCTGGCTGCTTTTGCGGCTAGCGTCTTAGGATAACGGCGGCGCGTTATTTTCGGACGATATGCTGTATTTTTTCGAGCAATGCCTGAACGGCGTGCAACTGGGCATGTTGCTGTTCCTGCTGGCGGCTGGCCTGACGCTGGTCTTTGGCATTATGGATCTGGTCAATCTGGCGCACGGCTCGCTGTACATGCTTGGCGCCTATTTTGCCGCCACGCTAGCGGTCGTTACCGGCAGCTTTGTGATCGCCGTCATTCTGGCAGTGGCCGGCTCGCTCCTCGTCGGCATGGTCCTCGAAGTCGTCGCCATCAGGCGGCTCTATGAACGCAGCCACCTCGACCACGTGCTCGGTACCTTCGGCCTCATTCTATTTTTCAACGAACTGGTACGGCTGATCTGGGGGCCGTCCGGCATGACGCTTTCACTGCCGCCGCAAATGCTGACCGCGATCCAGATCATTCCCGGCGTCTATTATCCGGCCTACCGGCTGGTGATCATCCTCGCTACGCTTGCGGTTGCCGCCTTGCTCTATTTCGTGGTCATGCGCACCCGGCTCGGCATGCTGATCCGCGCCGGCGCCTCCAACCGCGAAATGGTTGGCGCGCTGGGCATCAACATCAAGCTCCTCTACACGCTGGTGTTCGGGCTCGGCGCCGCGCTCGCGGGCTTTGCCGGCGTGATGCAGGCCCCGATCCTCACGGTACAGATCGGTATGGGCGAAAACATCCTCATCCTGGCCTTTGTGGTGATTATCATCGGCGGCATCGGTTCGATCCGCGGCGCGTTCGTGGCCGCCATCATCGTCGGCCTCATCGACACCGTCGGGCGGGCGTTCCTGCCCGATATGCTCCAGGCTCTGATCAGCACCAATGCTGCGGCGACGCTCGGACCGGCGCTGTCTTCGATGTCGATCTACGTGTTGATGGCGGTGATCCTGGTGTTTCGGCCCGAAGGACTGTTCCCGGCGGCGAGCCGATGACCGCGTCGGTTGACCCTGCGCTCGATACTGTTTCAGCCGGGCCGGTTACGCCGCGCAATGCGTTTACGATTGTCTTGCTGGTGCTTCTCGCGCTGCTGCCGGTCTATTCATCGCTGAGCGGCGATACTTTCCTGGTCACCCTGTTCACGCGCGTGCTGATCCTCTCGATAGGCGCCGTGAGCCTCAATCTGATCATGGGCTATGGCGGCATGGTGAGCTTCGGCCACGCCGTTTATCTCGGCATCGGCGGTTACGCCGTCGGCATCCTGGCCAAGGAAGGGATCAGCTCAGGATTTGTGCAATGGCCCGTCGCGGTTGCGGTCTCGGCGCTTTACGCCCTGGTGGTCGGCGCGCTCAGCCTGCGAACGCGCGGCGTCTATTTCATCATGATCACGCTCGCCTTTGCGCAGATGATCTATTACGTGGCGATCGGGCTTGACCGCTACGGCGGCGACGACGGCCTCACCATCTACAAGCGCAGCCAGTTCGGCTTTATCGATCTCAGCAACAAGACGCTGTTTTATTATTTGTGTTTCGCGCTTTTGCTTGGCAGCATCTATCTGGTCGCGCGCCTCGTCAATTCCCGCTTTGGCCAGGTGATCCGCGGGGCGCGTTCCAACGACCGGCGCATGCGCGCGATTGGCTTTCCTACCTTTCGCTACAAGCTGGTCTGCTTCGTGATCGCCGGCGCCATGTGCGGACTTGCCGGCGCACTCCTTGCCAATCACACCAATTTCATCAGTCCGGCGCTGATGCACTGGACCCGCTCCGGCGACCTGATCGTCATGGTGGCCCTGGGCGGCCTGGGCTCATTGTTCGGGCCTGTTATCGGTGCGGTGACGTTTCTGCTGCTGGAAGAGGGGCTGTCGCGGCTCACGCAATATCCCGATCTGATCCTCGGACCGATTCTGCTTGTCGTTGCAATCTATTTAAACGGCGGGATTGAAGCTCTGCTCGAAGGCCGGCGCCGTGGCTGAACCGCTTTTGCAAATTGCAGGTCTAACCAAGCGTTTCGGCGGCGTTCTGGCGGCGGACGCGATCTCGCTCGATATCCGGCCCGGCGAGGTCAATGCGGTCATCGGACCAAACGGAGCCGGCAAAACCACTCTGGTCAGTCTTGTTGCCGGCGAGATCACCCCGCAAAGCGGCACCGTCCGGTTCAACGGCAGCGACATCACAAGGCTGCCGGTCTACCGCCGCAACCGGTTAGGTCTTGCGCGTTCGTTTCAGATCACCTCGCTGTTTTCGGATTTGACTGCGCTTGAAAATGTCGCGCTGGCGGTGCAGGCGCATCGTGGCCATTCGTTCCGTTTTTGGCGTGATGCACGGCGCGCGGACGAATTGCGCAAACCGGCGTTGGCAGCGCTCGCGCGCGTCGGGCTTGCCGAACGCGCGGCGTTACGGGTGGCGAAGCTGAGCCACGGCGAACATCGGCAGCTTGAGATTGCCATGGCGCTCGCGACCGAGCCGCGTCTTCTCCTGCTCGATGAGCCGATGGCCGGCATGGGGCCCGACGAGTTTGTGCGTATGGTGCAAATGCTTCGCCAGATCAAAGGCAGCATCGCCATTCTCCTGATCGAGCACGACATGGAAGCCGTGTTCGCCCTGGCCGATCGCCTCACCGTGCTGGTGTACGGGCGCATCATCGCCAGCGGCGATCCCGCGACCGTGCGAGCCGATGCTGCCGTTCGCCAGGCCTATCTCGGCGAAAAGGTCAGCGCCCAGGGCCGTCATGGCTGACGCGCCGCTTCTTGAAGTTGCCGGTATCGAAACGAGCTACGGTTTAAGCCGCGTGCTGTTCGGCATTTCGCTCGCGGTCGCAGCAGGCGAAATGGTTTCGCTCATGGGCCGGAACGGCATGGGCAAAACCACGACCGTCCGCTCGATCATGGGGCTCACGCCCTCCGCTGCAGGCTCGATCCGTTTCGCCGGCGGCGAAATCCGTGCGCTTCCGGCTTATCGCATCGCCAAGCTTGGTCTCGGACTCGTGCCCGAAGGGCGGCAAGTCTTTCCCAATCTCACCGCGCGTGAAAATCTCGTTGCCACCGCCGCGAACCGCAACGGGTCTGCCGATCCATGGACTCTGGAGAAGGTGTTCGCCTTGTTTCCACGCCTCGCCGCACGCGCGGGTAGTATGGCGAATCTACTCTCCGGCGGCGAGCAACAAATGCTGGCAGTTGGTCGTGCGCTGATGACGAATCCTCGTTTGCTGATCCTCGACGAAGCGACCGAGGGGCTCGCACCGCTGATCCGTGACGAGATCTGGCGCTGCCTCGAATTGTTACGCGCGGCCGGGCAGTCGATCCTCGTGATCGACAAGAACGTTGATGCGCTCACCCGGATCGCCGACCGGCATTACATTATCGAGCGTGGCCGTGTCGTGTGGTCGGGTAGTTCGCCGGACTTGGCGAATGCTCCCGACATCCAACATCGTTATCTCGGCGTATGATCGCGAGCGTTTTCTGATGAGCCAGCGCCTGCGAAGCGACTACCCAAACGAATAAGACGTTTCGGTGAAACCCTTTAAGCTTAAAACTTTAAGCTTGAAGTATCCCAGTCTGCACCTAAGATGATCGAGCGTTTGCCTGTCCGAAACCACGGAAGCAGGGGGAGTTCGTCGCATGATCAGAAAATCCGCAATGGCCGCTTTGGCGGCTTGTGCCATGGCTGCGCTCGCCACCACAACGCTTGCCACCAGAACAGCCTGGAGCGCCGACAAGCCGGTGTTTGGCTTGGTCATGTCATTTAGCGGTTGGTTCGCGCCGATCGACGCCGACACCATTGCCGGCGCCAAACTCGCCGTCGACGACATCAACGCCAAGGGCGGCGTGCTCGGTCAGCCGATCCAGATCGTCGAGTTTGACAATAAGTCCGAACCGCCGCTTGGCGCCGACGGTGCCGTCGACGTCATCGGCAAAGGTGCCAAGGCGATCCTGTTCCCGAGCGATTTCGATTTCGGTGCACCCGGTGCTTACGTTGCGCAGCAGAAGGACGTGGTGGCCTTCTCTGGCGCGTCCGATCCGAAGTTTGGCGTCCAGGGCATCGGCTCGCTCGCCTATTCTGGTTCCAATGCGAGCCAGGCCCAAGGCTACATGATGGCGGAGTGGGCCCACAAAACGAAGGGCTGGAAGACGGCCTATGTGCTGTTGGATAACACTATCGCCTTCACCAAGTCGCTGTGCGGCAGTTTTGCGACGCGCTGGACCGAGGTGGCCGGCAAGGACAATCTCCTTGGCCAGGACACTTTCCTCAACAACGATGCCACGATCGCAGCCCAGATCACGCGCATCACCAGCCTCGCCAAAAAGCCCGATGTGATCTTCTTTTGCTCGTACGCGCCCGGTGGCCCCAGTGCCATCCGGCAATTGCGCGCCGCCGGCATCGAAGCCGCGATCCTGACCGGAGAGTCACTCGACGGCGATTACTGGATCGGCGCGGTGCCGGATCTCAGCAACTTTTACGTCACCAGCTACGGCTCCAAATACGGCGACGATCCCGACCCCGAAGTGAATGCGTTCTTCAAACGCTTCGAAGCCAAGTTCGGCCGAAAGGCCGACGTGTCCTACGGGCTTCGCGGCTATTCGATCGTTCAGGGCTGGGCGATGGCCGCCAACAAGGCCAACTCGTTGGAGGGCGCGAAGGTCGCGGCCGTCCTCGATACATTCGACAAGCAGCCGCTGGTGATAGGGCCCACGACCTATACCAAGACACTGCACATTCAGACGACGCGGCCGATGGCGATCCTGAACGCCACCAAGGGCAAGTTCTCCTGTGTCGGCCGTTTCTCCGTAGAGAAAATTCCACCATTGTAATAACGATCCGCCGCCAGGCGGGCGCTCAGCCATGCCCCTTCAGGCGCAAGGTGTGACCGTCCGGTTCGGCGGCCTCGTGGCGGTCGATGAGGTCAGTATCCGGCTCGAACGCGACGAGATCGTCGGCTTGATCGGCCCGAACGGTGCCGGCAAGACGACCCTGGTCAACGTTCTCTCCGGCTTTCAGCGGCCGCTCGCCGGCGCGATCGTTGTGGGCGACCGCGACTGTACCGGGCTGCCACGCCACCGCTTTCCACATGCCGGCGTAGTGCGGACCTTTCAGGCCGTGCGCCTGTTCCGTGGCTTAAGCGTCAGCGAGAACGTCGAGATCGGCTACGTCGCGCAAGGCCTCGGACGCGCGCCGGCGCGGCGTCGCGCGCTGGAAATTCTCGGCGACCTCAAGCTTGCCGAAAAGGCCCATCGTCTCGCCGCGGGCTTAAGCTACGGCGAGGAGCGCCGGGTTGGGCTGGCGCGGGCGCTCGCGATCAATCCGCAGTTTCTGTTGCTCGACGAGCCGGCGGCCGGGCTCGCCGCGGCCGAGGCGGACGACTTGCGCAAGCTCATCGTCGACATCCGATCTAAATACAATTGCGGTGTGCTCGTCATCGAGCACAACATGGCGCTGGTGATGAATCTCTGCGAGCGCATCCATGTGCTCGACAGCGGGCGAACGATTGCGGCAGGCACGCCGCTGGAAATACGGGCAGACGTAGGCGTCCGCCGCGCTTATCTTGGGCCCAACACGTTGCAATGAACTCACGAACGCCGCTTCTCGCCGTCTCCGGTCTGGTCGTGCAGTACGGCGCCGTCACCGCCGTGCGCGGCATTGATCTGCAAGTCGATGAAGGCGAGATCGTCAGCATCGTCGGCCCGAACGGCGCCGGCAAAAGCTCGCTGATGTCCGCAATCGCCGGGATCGTAACGCCCGCCGCGGGGACCATAACGTTCGGCGGCCAGCCACTCCGCGGAATCGCGCTCGAGGATGTGGTCGCGCACGGCATCGCGCTGGTGCCGGAGGGCCGGCACATTTTCGCCAGTCTGACGGTGGCCGAAAATCTCTCGCTCGGAGCGACGACCCGGCGCGACACTAAAGCGGTGCCGGCGGACATCGATCGACTGTTCGCCATGTTTCCAATTCTTGCCGAGCGGCGACGTCAACCCGCAGGGCTGCTGTCCGGTGGCGAACAACAGCAGCTTGCCATTGCGCGCGCGCTGTTGTCGCGACCGCGGCTCGTTATGCTCGACGAGCCGTCGCTCGGTCTTGCCCCGACTATTGTCGATCGCGTCTACGAACTGCTCCGGACGATCCGCGAGCAGGGCGTCACCATCCTCCTGGTCGAGCAGAACGCCGAGCGAGTGTTTGGCATAGCCAGTCGCGTCTACGTGATGAGCGGCGGCGAGTTCGGTCTGAGCGGCGATGCCGCCGCGATCAAAAACGACCCGCAGTTCGATGCCGCGTATTTCGGGGTGCATATGCGCGGGACCGGGGAGGCGGCGAGCCGTTTCTGATGGAGCGTCTGGTCCAGACCGTTGTCGATGCGCTGAGCGTAGGAAGTCTTTACGCTCTGACCGCGCTCGGCATCGGGCTGATTTTCGGAGTCATGCGGCTCATCAATTTCGCCCACGGCGAACTGATCACCATGGCCGCCTACACTTTGCTCGCGCTGTTCGGCTTGCCAATCCCGGTGATGCTGTTCGGCGCGCTCGCGGTGGCGATTATTCTGGCGCTGGTGACCGAGCGCGCCGCTTTCCGTCCACTGCGCCGGGCTGACCCAACGACGCTGCTGATCTCCTCGTTCGCCGTCAGCTTCTTCTTGCAGAAGCTTCTGATCCTTGTGGTTGGCTCGCGGCTGAAGGGCCTCGATTTCCTCCCCGTGCTCGGCCACCAGATCGAGTTCGCCGGTATCCGTCTGCAAATGCTGCAGATCGCCACCATCATCGTCAGTGTAGTACTGCTTGTCGCTTTGACGTGGTTCCTCAAAGGGACGCGGCTCGGCTTGCACATGCGGGCGGCGGCTGAGGATTTCCGTATGGCGAGGGTCCTGGGCGTTCGCGCCAACAGCGTGATCGCCATGGCCTTTGCGCTCAGCGGCGTGCTTGCTGCCGCGGTCTCGTGTCTGGTCGTGGTGCAGACCGGGGTCGTGCAGCCACGCATGGGTGTACAACTGGTCATCATCGCCTTCGTCGGCACCGTGATCGGAGGGTTGGGCAGCCTGCCCGGCGCCGCCCTCGGCGGGTTTCTGGTTGGAGCGGCTTCGATCCTGCTGCAAGCTTTGTTGCCGCCTGATCTGCGCGCCTTTCGCGAGGCCTTCGTCTTTGCGGCTGTGGCGCTGGTTCTTCTCTTCCGACCGCAAGGGCTGATCCCGGCCCGCGGCCTGAAAGAGAGGATTTGATGTCGGACGGCGCGCGTTTGAGTGGCCGCATCGGCGATATGCTGCCGCGGCTTTGGCCGCTCGCCGCTCTGATCGTGATGATCGCTGTCATCGCGTTCGCCGCATCCTTCGCTCCCGCCGTGCTGCAGCGCCGGGCGACCCAGGGCTTGATCGATCTGATCGCAGTTGTCGGACTCTATGTGTTCGCCGGAAATTCCGGAGTCCTCTCCTTCGGCAACGTCGCGTTCATGGCGGTTGGCGCTTACGTTTCGGCGCTTCTCACCATGAAGCCCGCGGCAAAATCGGTGTTTCTGCCGGACCTGCCGGCGTTGATCGCCAGCGCCGAGTGGTCGAGCTTACCCGGTGCGCTTGCGGGAGGCGTTGCGGCTGCCATCGTGGCGCTTGTGGTTGGCTGGCCGTTGATGCGCCTCACCGGCGTCTCCGCAAGCATTGCGACCTTCGCCATCTTGGTGGTCGCCAATGTCGTGTTCGGCAACTGGACAGCCGTCACCGGCGGTCAAAACTCGCTGATGGGCCTGCCCGCCTACGTCGATCTGTGGACGGCCCTTGGATGGGCGATTGCGACCATCGTGATCGCCTTCGTCTATCAGGAGACCCGTTCAGCTCTTCTCTTGCGCGCCTCACGCGAGGATGAGGCGGCTGCGCAGGCGTCGGGTGTCAATGTGGTGCTTCATCGCCTGATCGCCTTCGTCATTTCCGGTTTTTTGTCAGGTATTTCTGGCGTTTTACTCGCGCATTTTCTCGGCATCGTGAGGGTCGAGAACTTCTATCTGGACCTGACGTTCCTAATCGTAGCCATGCTGATCATCGGCGGCCGCGGCAGCCTGACCGGCGCTGTTGCCGGCGCCGTCGTCATCGCCGCGCTCACCGAGTTGCTGCGCCAGAGCGAAATCGGTGTTCAGGTCGGAACAACAAATATCGCTGCACCGGCCGGCATCGGCGATGTCGTTCTCGCGCTCATCATGCTGCTGATTATTCTTTTTCGTCCTGACGGTATTGCCGCGGGGCGGGAGCTGACCTGGCCTTTCGGCCGTTAAGAGCTAGGCGGCTGATGTACCCTCGCGGCCAAGCGCAAATTGACCGACCGGCCCTTCAATGTGGAATTCGATACCGGTCATTTTGGCGAACAGGTCGATGTTGGCGGTTCCGATCGCGCATCCGCCGAGCCTCATGTCGGTGGCCATCAAGTACAGCGTTTGCATCAGAATGCCGACGTCCTTGAGGATGAGCGCATATGCGATTGAGCTGTACTTCCACGAAACGCGGCCGAAGCGAGCGGCAATCGTAAGCAGGATCTGCGGCGCGGCGGATGCGCCCATCGCATATTTTGCGCCCGTCAAGAGCGCTTCAAGCTCATTCGCGGCAACGCCGATCGGCGCCAGCGCGTGAGCGCCGGCGTCGTAATGATAGAACCCGCGTGCAAGTCCTTCGCATTTGTCCACGGCCAAGTAGAGCTCAAGCTCATAACCGCGGCCCGCTGAAGGATACGGCCTGGCGGTGTACGTGATCAGCGGACTGTGCCCACTGGCGGAATCGAGCCGGCTTTTAAAGCTCGACAAGATGCGCGCGGTACCGTCGAGAAACATCGAAAGCTCGCCGAGCGTGATTGGTCGCTGATCATCGAACCTGCGGGTCGAGTGACGTTGCCGCAGCAGCTTCGCGACCCGTGGCATGGCCGCCAAACCGGCGGCTGCGAATTTGCGGAGATCGATCTTCTTTCCGGGCCAGCGCCGCCGCACTGCTGGTAGCGGAGGTACGACACCGGCGTATGGAAAAACCCCGCCCGACGGGTTGGCGTGTCGGCCCGCGGTGCTGCGCGCGTGGAATACCAGATCGTGAAAGTCCCACAGCGCAAGGTTGCCATCGCCCTCCGCAAGCCGGAGATCGGTGTCGACGGCTGTGTTGACCTTGAAAAGGATTTGGCTGTCGACCAGCAAGGCGAGAAGCTCCCTGCCTGGAAAAGCGTCCCGCCTGCCGAGGGTTTTGATTGGTTGCGGCGTAGCGAGCAGGGCAAGCGTGGCCGCGAGTTTCGGATCACGAATTCGAAACAGCGCGCCGGCGCGAGGCGATTCCAGCACTATCTCGTTGCCGCGACGGCGCATATAAGCAAACCGCGACAGCACCAGGACGTCGGCGGCGCCAAGCGGCGGCGTTCGTGGCCAATAATCGGCGACTTGGGGTTCGATAACGACCAGGTCCGCGCTCTTGGGTGAGCGGGCGAGGCCGTATTCCAATAGACCGTGCCGGGCCAATCGCCGGACCAATGAGTCAATCTCTTTGGCAATCTTGCCGCCGCCGGCAAATGAACTGAATGGCAGACCCGCGTGCAGCTTGTGAGCGCAGTCGGCGACCCTCGTGCTGAAAGTTCCTAAGCCGATCGAATGGCGATCGAAGCAGGCGACGATTTTGCCGTTCGCGTGGGCTTTAAGTGTGACGTCAGGGCCCAGCCGGGCGGAAACGCTTGGCGGCGTTTCGCGTCGCTCCTTGTTACTCCGCGCGCGCAAGCCTGGATGACCCTCAGGTACGGGGGTGGAACGGATTGAGCTCGCTTTCCGCCAGCGGCCGGTCGCGTAATCCGAGTTTCACTGGCACATCGTAAAGCCGTCCCGGCGCGAAGCGGCGATAGAAGTGACGCATGCCTGGAACGATTACGCGGACAACCGGGACGCCGATGTCGGGACGCGTTTGATCCAGGACCAAGAAATCGAAGCCGTTGCGCCGGGCGACACGCACGCAGCGAGTCACCTGTGCGCGCGTGTCGAGACGACCAAATTCCGAACCGGAATTTGGCTCGAGCGTTAGTTTATGCGTCGGTGTCAAAAACGGATGATCCTTTAAGCGCAGCGGAGCTGCCGCGTCGCGGCTCAATTTGGTGCTCTGGCGGCCGCCGATCAGGCCGATCGACAAAAACTGATTCAACTCCGTCAGCGCCCGCAGCAACGCGATCCGCGCATCGAAATGCGCACCGGAACCGAATTCGATATTTTCCCGGCCGTCGTCGTCCATCCAGTGCGTGACCGCCACGAAACTTGGAATCCCAAAATCGCTGGTGACGTCGAGCACCCAAAGCCGGCGGCCGGTTTCGGCAAGCTGGTTTTTCAGATCACAGACGTAGGAGTCGCCGAACGTGTCGAGGTCTATTTCCGCGCGCTGCAATCGATTGTACCACCAGATCGCGTAGGCATCGCGCTCCACCAGTTCGAGGAACCCCTGGACGATTGCCTCCTCCAGCGTATTGCCAGCCGCACAGCCGTTGGAATCCGCGTGGTACGCCGCGGGACCGCGATAGAAAAAATATAGTAGGCTGGTCGGAAGGTGCGTGAAGCGTTGGTCGCGGAGGGACCAAACCGGCGACCATTCGATTTCGGCCGAACGGTCGAACGGTGGCGCCATTTTCGAATTGTCCGAGGTAGTCGTTGCCCCTCGGCTGCTCCGGGATTGCGCGTTGCTGAACAGCAGCACTTTGTTTGGGAGAATGACATTGCAGGACGGGAAGTCGGTGAAGCGCCGTGTCACGCGGATCTCGTCGCCGCGAAAAACGCCGGAATAGCGCTCGATGGCTTCCATGAGCGCGCTGACCTCGCCCTGCTCCGCGGTGCTGCCCTTGCCGAAGCTTCCCGCGCTCAAGCCGGCTCGGAGTTCATTGACCGTCTCGGCGGGCACGGAAAAATTATGGGTGGCATAGTAGTTGGTGTTGAGAGGCAAATCGGCATCGATGCGCTCGAGATGCGAGACGACGCCTGTTAGCGGACTCACATGTTTGCGAAAACGTTCTAGTGTTTGTCGCGGTGAGACGGTCCGATAGCCGCCACTGGTCATGAGCAACTTGCCGCCGATCGCAAGTTCTATTGGCACCGCGGGGCGTCGCGGGTCTCGCAGCTTCTTTCGCCCACACGCGGGGCATTGCGGACGAGCCGCGACGTAATGCTTCGCGGTGGTCGAGCCCAACAGATCAAGGCTGACGATGTGATCGCGCAATGCAGTACGGAAACCGGTCGCGATCGCTTTCGCGATCTCGACAGCCGCAAGGGCGATGCCGCTTTGTCCAAGCATATGCGCGGCCAGCGGCGAAACGGCGATGCGCCGCGCCGAACTCCGATCGAGAAACGCCTTGACCTCCCGGTTCCGTCTCATCCGTTCGGCGAGACAGGCCCAGCAAGCGCTCTTACCGGGGCTGAACAGCGGTCCGACCAGCGGAAAAATGCCCGAGGGTTGGACGAGCAGCCAGGGCGCATGGTCCGACAAATGCTGCCGGTTCAGTTCCGCCAGCGGGCCATCGAGATAGTCGCTCACTAGCGTGATTGTGAGATTGGCCGAACGCTTTGCGACGCGGACGCCGAACTCAGTCAGCGCAGCGCCAAGTTCCGCTGCACCCTCTGCTTTGATCGACTGAATGCGCACCCGGCAATTTCGAAGATTTTTCTCGGCGGTTTCCGCCGTCAGCCCGAGGCTCGCCCAATAGGCCGCTCCAGCGCCGGCGTTAATCGGCGACCCCGTCACCACAAAATTGCGATCGACAAGCCGCTCCAGCGCTTCTTGAATTTTATCGGACGGAAAATCGCCCGACAGCTGGCGAGCAAGCTGCCGAAAGGTCTTGCCACCCTTTCCGATAGCGTCGGCAAGTGCGCAATAGAGTTCGCCGTGGAGAAAGAATTTGCGGTCCTCGGAATAGAGGCACACCGCATTGGGTGGCAGTACATAGACGCTGAAATTCAGTGCGAACTGTAAAATGCCTTCGTTGTCGTCAGATGCGAAGCCAGTCACCCGATCGTCTGTCATGACAGTGAGCACGCACGCCCTAACCGCCGCTCCGCATCGCGAGTGCCGGATTTGCCTTCGGTTTCCACTGACGTCGTAAACTAACGCCTACGCCGCAGCCCCGCCAGCATCAACAGCGCTCGAAGCGAACAATCCTGAACGTCACGGATTTTTCAGAGCGTGCTTGGCCTTGGCGACGTGCGCGGACTTACGTGCAGGTTTGACCGGATGACGCGGCGGATTGGCATCGTTTCCAAACACCGAGTTGTCGTAATACGTACCCGTCCAGCAGCCGCCGCAGCCAGTGCAGCCAGAACAACCACAGCCAGAACCGCCCATGGCGAGCCGTACGCGGGGTTTTCCGCCGTGTTCCTTGTCGGACACGTAGAATGTCCCCAAGCTGACGTCGGAGATTTCCTCCTCCGCCAGAGCAACGCTCTGATTCACCGCGGCTCGCGCCGCCGGCGGATCAGCCAACGGCCCGCCGGTCGCTGCGGACGCCGCGCTCGCGAGCGACAGAGCCAGCCCGGCAGCCCCCAAGGCTGGAACAGTCTTTCTGCTGCGTTTTCGCTTTGAAGTTTGCTTTGCGTGCGACATGACCAACTCCAATGCTTCCGCGACGTTCTCGGGGCGTTAGATCAATCAATTGTATGAACAATCCATCGGCAATCCTGCACGGGCGCGACCCAAGCGTCAAAACACATACAGGTTACCGCAAAGCAGGTTACTGCAAGGGATGAATGAATTGACAGCACATGCGGCTAATTAAGCGACGCGTAATATTTGATGGCGAAATCGATCCATTCCGGTGCCGACCAGTCGGGATGCTCGGCGCGGATTTTTGGCGCCAGCGATGCTACGATGGCGTCGGCGTTCTTGCCGGTTGTTCGTTCCGCGGCGACCCGCTTGCTCAAATCAAGCATGTAATCGCGCACCGCGACGATAATTTCGGTGCCGCCGATATCGCCGTGACCGGGTACGACGATGGCGGGATTCCAGCTAACAAGTTCGGTCAGGATTTGCGCCCAGCGCGCGCCGTCGATGTGAGCATCGTCCGGGGGGAACCACGGGAAAATCGGAAACATGCGTTCCTCGACGAGATCGCCGGTAAACAGGATGCGCTCTTGGGGGAGCCAAACAATTTGATCTCCCGCAGTGTGCGCCAATCCCCAGGTTCGCAGCTCGACGGTTCGGCCACCGAGATCGATTGAGCTTGACGTGCCTTCATAGACCTCGTCCGGTTGCACCAGTTCGGTGCCTTCAAGCGCCGCGGCAATATGCGGGCCGAAGGTCTTGAACATGCCGATATAGCCTTCGCCCTTTGCCTTCAGTTCGTCGCGTTGCGACCGGTTGTAGTGAATCTTCGCCGCGCCTTTAAACGCTTGCGCGCCGAAGCCATGCTCGGGATGAAAATGGGTGAGCGTCAGCACCAACCGACGCTGACCGGCAATTCGCTTCGCCGCTTCGAGCACCTTCTTGCCGTTGGCGGGTCCCATGCCGGTGTCGACGACGAGCGCCGTGTGGTTGCCGAGAATGATTCCGATGTTCGGCACGAGCGGGACGCGGTCGTCGCAAATGACAAAAACGCCGGCGGCGATTTCCTTGATCGCGTTTGGGTCGACAACAGGCGCCGGCGGTGCGGCACTCGACGACGTATCGCTCATTGACGGCGCTTCCGTTTGGATCTTGCCGCGAATGCGGCGTCGCAATTGGACATTTTAAGCTTAAAACGTCAAGCTGAGGCGGCGGGAAGGGCGTCTATGGCGGAAGCAACGAGCAGCTATTCACCCGGCAGCGATGCGCTTATCGCGCTCCATTTCCAAAACGACATTTGCCACCCCAAAGGGTGCATTCCGTTTTCGCTGGATCGCACGACGGGCGAGGCGGCGCGCTTCCTCGAAGCCAGTAGGAGTGCGCTCGGCGCCGCCCGGCGCGCCGGGTGGACGATTGCGCATATGCACATCGTGTTCGCCGAGGACTATTCAAATCTGTTGCGCAATTGCAGGCTGTTCCTGAAGACCGAAACGCTCGGCGCGCTCAAGCGCGGTTCATGGGGTGCGGCCGCGTTTGCGGGTTTTGAGCCGGCCGCAGGCGAGATCTTCGTTACCGGTAATGCCAACAGCGCGTTCCGGCGTACCGGTCTGGAGGTGCAATTGCGCGATCGTGCGGTCAGCCGGGTCAACGTCATGGGACTGGCGACGCAGTTTTCGGTCGAGCACACGGTGCGCGATTGCGCGGACATGGGTTATCGCGTCAGGCTGTTCGCGGATTGTTGCGCTTCGGGCGACATGGCGGCGCATCGCGCGTCACTGCACACTCTTGAGATGTTGGCGGACGTCGTCAGTAGCGAAAGCGTGTTTCAAAAAACGTCGTGAGGGAATGGGTCATGTTCAAGGATGCATTGTTGCGCGGGCGGCGCGTCCTCATAACCGGCGGTGGTACCGGACTCGGCAAGGGGATGGCCGAAAGGTTTCTCGAGCTCGGCGCCGAGATCATTATTTGCGGCCGCCGCAAATCCGTTTGCGAGGCGACCGCCGCCGAGCTGATCGCCAAGCACGGCGGCAAGGTCGGAGTTTATGGCGTCGATATCCGCGACGCCGCGGCGGTCGACGCCATGGTCGCCGACATCTTCGCTTCGGGCCCGCTCACCGATCTGATCAACAATGCGGCCGGCAACTTTATCTCCCGCACCGAAGATTTGAGCCCGCGCGGCTTTGACGCCATCGCCAACATCGTGATGCACGGAACGTTCTACGTTACGCACGCGGTCGGCCGCCGGTGGATCGCGGGCGGGCACCGCGGCAACGTGGTCTCGATCGTCGTGACCTGGGTCTATAACGGCAGCCCCTACGTGGTGCCGTCGGCGATGAGCAAGTCGGCGATCAACACCATGACCATGTCGCTTGCCACCGAATGGGCCAAGCACGGCATCAGGCTCAACGCCATTGCGCCAGGCGTCATTCCGACCGAGGGTGCGAGCAAGCGGCTCAGTCCGGGGGACGGGCCAACCGACCGCACCCAACGCGCCAATCCGATGGGCCGGGTCGGCACCATGGAGGAGTTGCAAAATCTGGCGACGTTCTTGATCGCAGATGGTTGTGAATGGCTCACCGGCGAAACCATCACGCTCGACGGTGGGCAGAGCCACGCCACCGGCTCCAACTTCTACGAGTTGCGCGACTGGACCGACGCGCAATGGCAGGCCGCCCGCGAGGCCATCAAGGCGCAGAACGAGAAAGATCGCGCCCAGCGCTCGGCGTAGCTTTTCTCAGCCGCGCGCCCGCTCCGGAACCAAGGCGAACACCCGCAACGGACTGCCGCTACCTTCGAGGATTTTCAGTGGCGCGGCGACAACGAGCGCGCCGGTCGGCGGCAACACATCGAGGTTGCACAGGCATTGCAATCCATATTTGCCGGCGCCGTGCATGTAGTAATGACACGGGTAGGGCGGGGTGAAGTGAGCCGCCTGGCCGGCATCGGTACCGATCGTCTCGGTGCCGAAGCCAAGCACGTCACGCTCTTTCACCAGAAAGCGCACGCAATCGGGATCGGGCCCCGGCGTATGCTGCCCGGACTCGTCTAAATTCTGATAGGCGACGGGATCAGTCCGCTTCGACCAATCGGTTCGCATCAGCACCCAGGAACCGCTGGCGATACGGCCATGCCGCCTTTCCCATGCCGCGATGTGGGCGACGGTAAGGACGAAATCCGCGTCGGCGCTCGCTTGCGCACTGCAGTCGATCACGCAGGCCGGCGCGATGAAATTTACAATCGGTAATGTGTCGAGCGCATTGTTCGGCAGATCGCGGCCGGAGATCCAATGAATGGGCGCGTCGAAGTGCGTACCGGTGTGTTCGCCGAAGCTTAGATTGTTCCAATACCAGCCGGGTCCGCCTTCGTCGTAGCGCGAGATTGTCTCCATCCTGAAGGGACGCGACTGTCCCAGCTCTGGGGGCAGCACGATCGGCGGAAAATCTGGTGACAGCGTTTGCGTCAGGTCCACGAGCCGCACCCCGCCTGACGCGACAAGGCTGCTCAGGTGAACGTGCAGATCGGTCGCAGCTTTATGCGATGGTCTTTTGGCCGCTGCCTTGGCCCGCGGCTTCTTGGCGGGGACTTTGTTCTTCCTCGGGGCTTTCATCGGCCGCCATCGCTGATTTCGCGCTCGAGCGCTTTTTTGTCGTCAAGATATCGTGCGAGCCAGTCCTGGGCCACGTCGCCCGGATAGACGTCCTCCACCGAACCGTTGAGGGCTTGCACCACAGCGCCCGCCAGGGCGTTGGGCGAAAGCTTCGGCGGCAGTTCCAACTGGTCCCATTCGTCATCGATGGGGCCGGGAAACACATTGATGACGCGCACGCCGGAATGTCGCAGGTCGGCGCGCAGCGCTTGCGACAATGAGAAAGCCGCCGCTTTTGATGCCGAAAACGTCCCGTGCGCCGGATAATTGGCGAGCGCGAAGATCGAAAGCAAGTTGACCCAGGCGATGGCGCTCATCGGCCCGTCCGCGGCGCGCGCTTTTAGAGCCGGTGCAAATTCCTGGGCGAGCCGCAACAGGCCGAAATAGTTCACGTCCATTTCAAGCTGTGCGGTTTCAACGCCGCGGCGCGATGAAATGCCGACGGTGCGATGACACTCGGCCGTGTTGATCAGAATATCGACTTTGCCGCCGATCTCGCCGGCCAGCTCGCGCACCGAGCGGGCGTCCGTGACGTCGAGCGGGACGATGATCGTTTGCGGCAAATCGCGCAACGCTTCGACTCCGCCAACCTTCTTCCAGGGCTCGGCCTGCCCGATCCAGATCAAATCCGCACCTGCGGCCGCAAGCGCCCGAACAATCGCCTGGCCGGCGGCCGATTTGCCGTCGGTGACAAGGACTTTGCGCATGCGCGGATCGCACGTCATCTCGCGCAATTTCGGATCGTCGGACAAATCGGGCCTCCCATGTTCCGGCATTGCGACGAGGGCGGCCTGCCCAACGCGATCGAGCGAGGCTTCGATGCGCACGCGGCAAGGTGCTACGCCGACAGTTTGGTGCACATAAGCGACGACATTGACGCCGCCGTCGAGGCGAACCATGCCGATGCGCCACGGGCCGCGCTCGCGAAAGAACAACTCCTGCGGAATGCGCAGCACGGTGTCGGTCAAAAGTTCGCCCCGGCCATCGTTGGTCCGCCACACCAACCGGTGCGAGAGGCAGGTGCGGCAGATTTCTCGCGGCGGATACTGCACCGCATCGCAGTCCTTACAGACTTGCAGTTCCAGCTTTCCGCGCGCCGCGGCCGCGGTGAGTCCGAGCGCGACACGGCTGCGCATCTGCGGCGGTAATGTCGGCTGCCGCGTGCGAACGATCGGGTTTTTTCGTTTCGGCCGTTTGAAAGGCGCAACCACTGTTCCCGTCCTACCAGCTTTAAGCTTGGGCCGCGCCGAGCGCGACTGCGCCACAGCAAATACCGCGATCGTAGTTGATCATGCCGAAGCCCGACACCAGGCCGTGCCGCGCTTCGGCGACGCGGGCGCCGAGCGCCTGCCCGGTCAGCTGACGGATCGCTTCGACAAGACCGAGCGAGCCGCCGGCGGCGCCCGCTTGCCCCACCGACAATTGGCCGCCGGAAGTATTGAACGGAAACGTGCCTTCGGCCTCAAAGGTGTTGGCCCGGATAAAGTCCGGGCCCTCTCCCTTGCCGCAGAAGCCAAGATCCTCAAGTTGCAGCACATTGATCACCGGGTAGTCGTCATAGGTTTCGAGAAAATCGATGTCGTCAGGCCCTATGCCGGCTTGTTCGTAGAGTTCATCGCGGTCCAGGGCCCAACCGCCGCGATACTGGATCGGATCGTCAGGAAAGGCATTGTGCCGTTCGATCGCGCCAAGCAGCCGCGCAAACCGCAGACCCAGGCTCTCGGCGGTGCGACGCTGCATGACCAGAAAGCCTTCAGCGCCGGCGCAAGGCATTACGCAGTCAAATAACCGCAGGGGATCGGCAATCGGTCGCGCGTTGAGATATTGATCGAGCGTGAGCGGTTGCTTGAACAACGCCAGCGGATTTTTCAGGGCGTTGTTTCGCTGCGCGACGCAGAGCTTGCCGAAGTCATCGCGCTGCGCCCCGTAACGACGCATGTAATAAGACGTTAGAAACGCGAAGCTCGTGTTGGGGCCGCCCGACCCATACGGATAAACCGCATCTTGGGAAAATTGGCTGAACGATGCAGTATTGCGCCGAAAGCTGTCGGTGTGGTTGGTGTCGCCGGAAATGCAGGCAACGATCTCGGCGTCACCACTCTGCACCGCGCGCGCCGCGCGGCGGATCGAGACAATGCCCGACGCGCCGCCCATCGGCACGTGATCGAGCCATCGCAAAGTCATCCCAAGATGCTGGGTCAGGCCGACCGCGGTGTCAGGGGCGAGCGTGAAGCTCGCAACAGCAAGGCCGTCGATGCGCGCTTTCGGAATTTTTGCTGCGGCGAGCAATTCCGCGACGGCGCGGCCGAGAAACCAGTGCGCGCTCCGGATCGAATAGCGGACGTAAGGTACCGTCACCGGTGCGGCCAACACGACATCGTCATAACGAGCGCGGCTCATCAGATCGATCCGCCCAGATAGGTGGCGACCACGCGCGGGTCGCTGGCAAGCTCGGCGGCAGGACCGTGGTGCGTGACGTGGCCGGTTTCGAGCACATAGCCGTAATCGGCCGTCTCAAGCGCCGCGCGCGCGTTCTGCTCGACCAGCAAGATCGACACGCCGGCATCCCGAAGCGAAGCAACAATGCGGAAGATTTCGCGAACAATCAGCGGCGCAAGGCCGAGGCTTGGCTCGTCGAGCATGAGCAACCGCGGCCGCGCCATCAGGGCGCGGCCAAGCGCCAGCATTTGGCGCTCGCCTCCCGATAATGTTTGCGCCTTTTGGCCGCGCCGCTCGGCAAGGCGCGGAAAGCGGCCGTAAACTTCCTGCAAACTTTGCTTTACTTCGGCGCCATTGCGGCGCCGGACATATGCGCCGAGCAACAGATTGTCGGCGACGGCCATGTCGCCGAACAATTCGCGCCGCTCCGGCACCAGGCAAAAACCGTGTTCGACGCGTTCCTCGACGTCGAGGCATGCCATATCGATCCCGTCGTAAGTCACGGTGCCACGCGAACGAAGCAGCCCCGCAGCAGCGGCGAGCAACGTAGTCTTGCCGGCGCCGTTCGGGCCGATGACGGTCACGATCTGACCGGATTGCATTGTTAGCGCGACGCCGCGGACGGCTTCGACCTTGCCATATGCAACATGCAAATCCTTGATCTCGAGAAGGGCGCTCATGCCACACTGCCGAGATAGGCTTCCTGAACTCGGGGATCTGCACGCACCGACGCCGGCGTTCCCTCGACGAGCTTCGAGCCGAAATCCATCACCACGATCCGGTCAACCAGACCCATAACGAACTCCACGTCATGTTCAACCAGGAGGACGGTGACGCCTTCTGCGCGTAGGGCGCGCAGGAGTTCGCCGAGCGCCTGTTTGTCAGGGCGGCTTAAACCGGCGGCCGGTTCGTCAAGGATGATCAGGGCGGGATCGGCCGCAAGCGCGCGGGCAACTTCAAGAACACGCTGGCGGCCGAGCGGCAGGTTGCCGGCAAGATCGTAGGGGTTGGCACCAAGGCCCACGCGCTTGAGCTGCCGCAAAGCTTCGAAACGCGCACGGCCTTCCTCGGCCCGATCAAGCCGCAAAGCGCCGCCGAGAAAGCCCGCGCGGGTGCGCAGATATTCGCCGAGCAGCACATTGTCGATCAGCGACATGCTTGACCGCAGCTTCACGTGCTGAAAGGTGCGCGCAATGCCCGCTTTGGCAATGCGCCGCTGATTGGAGCGGGTAATGTCCTGTCCCAAGAACGAGACCGTCCCGCCATCACTTCGAAGCGCGCCGGTGATGAGATTGAAGACAGTGCTTTTGCCCGCTCCGTTAGGACCAATCAGGCCGACGATCTCGCCGGCCGCAACCGCAAATCCGACCTGACTGACGGCTTCAAGGCCGCCGAAACGCTTGATCAGGCGGTCGACCACCAACAGCGGGGTTCCAGCCTCTGGCATCTGCCGTCGCGGCAGAGGCTCCGCAGCAGCCGCAAGCGGCGGCTTCGAACGCCCGGGCAGAAATTTTAGAACCAACGGCATCACCCCGCCGCGGGCGAATTGCAGCGCCAGCACGTACAGCACCGCGAACACGATTGCTTGCAATTGTTCGCCATTGCTGGAGAAATGCGGCAGGATGTCCTGCAGCGCATTGGTCAACATCGTCAGCACGACCGAGCCCACCACCGCACCCAGGATTTGCCCCGATCCGCCAAGTATCGCCATGAACAGATACTCGATGCCCATGCGGACATCGAAAGGCGAGGGGCTGACAACGCGGCTCATATGCGCATAAAGCCAGCCGGAGATTGCGGCCAAGAGCGCGGCGATCACGAACGTTATGAGCCGAACGCGAAAGACGTTGATGCCGAGGCTTTCGACCATTACGGCACCGCCGCGCAGGCTGCGAATGGCGCGCCCTTCGCGCGACTCCAACAGATTGGCGACGACCAGCATGGCTAACGCCAGCATGATCCAGATCAAATAATAGATCGCCGCGGTTCGTTCGAAGGAAATCGGGCCGATCGAAATTGGTGGTACGTCGGTCAGGCCGTTGTGGCCGCCGAGTGCATCGATATTGCCGAACAGAAAGTAGATCGACAGCCCCCAGGCGATGGTGCCGAGCGGCAGGTAATGTCCGCCGAGCCGGAGTGTGACTGCACCGAGTGACGCCGCGATGGCTCCGGTCACAGCCAGCGCGAAGAGAAGCCCGAGCCACGGCGAGACGCCGTAAACCGTTGTCAGCCAAGCGGTAGCATAGGCGCCGATGCCGACGAACGCGGCCTGGCCAAACGATGTAAGCCCGCCGACGCCGGTCAACAGCACGAGGCCGAGCACGACAAGAGCGTAGATTCCGATGTAGTTGAGCAAAGTGATGGTGAACTCAGCCGCCCAGAACGGCGCCATAGCCAAAATGGCGATCACGGCGATCGTCAGGAGATAGACGATCCAGCGGTTCATCCCTGGACCTCTTCGTCTTCCTCGTCGACTTGTGTGAGTGACAGCGATCGCCACAACAGAACGGGAATCAGCGCGCCAAAGACAATCACCTCTTTCAGTGAGCTGTTCCAGAACGAAGCGAAGCTTTCGAGAAGGCCGACGGCAAGCGCGCCAATCGCGGTGCCGGGATAGCTTAACAGGCCGCCGATGATCGCGCCGACAAAAGCCTTTAGTCCAATCAGAAAACCGGAATCGTAGTAGAGCGTCGTCACCGGGCTGATGAGAATTCCGGAAATGGCAGCGAGCAGCGAAGCGAGAAAGAAGGCGAGCGTGGCGGTGCTTGCCGGCCGAATACCGACGATGCGCGCGCCAGTGCGGTTGATGGACGTGGCGCGCAGCGCCTTACCCGAGAACGTCCGTTCAAAGAACAAAAACAGCAGCAGACTAAAGACCGCGGCGCTCGCAACCATTAACAGCGTCTGCGACGTTACGATCACGGTGCCGAACCGGTAGATCTCGCTGGTCAGCGGTTTGGTGCGGAACCCTTCAGCGCCGAAAAACAAAAGACCAAGGCCGGACAGGCCGAAGGTCAACGCAACTGAAACGATCAGCAGGAGCAGGACCGATGCGTCCGCGAGCGGCCGCAACGCGATGCGTTCGAGCAACGGCCCAATCGGCACGACGAGCGCAATGGCCAGCGGAATTTGTACTGCGGCTGGCAAGCTCATGCCCGCGGTCAGCCAGGCGATCGCGGCGGGAATGAGCGGCAGCACGCCATAGCCGAGGAGCCCCGGGGCAATGCGGTTGTACTGACCGCGCCGCGCATGGTGGCCGGCGTCGACCAGACATGCCAGCACCGCGAGTGTCGCGATCAGATAGACCGTGCCAGGCATGCGATTGAGCTGCATGGCCGCGAGCGTGAGCGCAGAGAACGCGACAATATCGCCGAACGGGACAAAGACGACGCGCGTCACCGAGAAAATGAGCACCAGGCCAAGCCCGACGAGGACGTAAATCGATCCGGTGGCAATGCCGTCGATCCCGAGGATGACGGCGATGTCCAGTGTCATTCGTCGCGCCCCAAACGCCTCGGTGTCGCAGCTTGAGTTCCAACAAAGCCATTGCGAGGCAATTGTTTCAAGCTTAAAAAGTCTCTGAGCGGCATTCATCCGCACAACGCAGCGGTGACGGCTTCATTTGCATCCGCCAATTCGGGAGGCTCCTGTGAACAATTTTCTGCGTCTTGTGGGACTCGCGGCGATGGCCGCCGTTCTCGCCCTGCCGGCCAAGGGTGCCGAAATTAATGTGGGCCTCATCACTGCCATGACCGGACCGGGCGCTTCGATCGGCATTCCGTATGCCAAGGGCACCGCGGCCGGCGTCGCCTATAAGGACGAGGTCGAGGGCATCAAACTCAATGTGATCCAGCTCGATGACGCCACCGATCCGTCCAACGCCACACGCAATGCCCGCAAACTGATCGAGCAGGACAAGATCGATGTTCTTATGGGCTCCGGGAGCACGCCAAGCTCGATTGCCATTACCGCGGTTTGCCACGAGCTAAAGGTTCCGTGCATTACGCTCGCGCCGGTCAACATGCCCGGCGCGCCCGGGTCCTGGATGATCTCGATGCCGCAGCCGCCCAATCTCATGGTCGCGGTCGTGGTCGATTACATGAAGGCGGCCGGCGTCAAGACCGTTGGCTATATCGGTTACAGCGACGGCTGGGGCGATCTTGTCTGGGGCGGTCTGGAAAAATCCGCGGCACCGGACGGCATCAAAATCCTGACCAACGAGCGCTATGCCCGTGCCGATACTTCAGTGACAGCGCAAGCACTGCACATCGTCTCGGCTGCACCGGACGCGGTCATGACCGGCGGATCGGGCACGCCCGGCGCGCTGCCCTTCATCGCGCTTCGCGAGCGCGGCTACACCAAGGAAATCTACGGCACTCCGGCAATCATCAACCCGGATTTCATCCGCGTCGGCGGTGCCGCCGTCGAGGGTGTGATCGCGTCCACCGGACCGGTCGTGGTGGCGGATCAACTCCCTGACTCGTATCCGACCAAAAAGATCGCGCTGGAGTACCAGGCGGCCTACCAGAAAGCCAACAACGAGCCGGCGCGCGGCGCGTTTGGTCCCTACGCGTTCGACGGCTGGCTGGTGCTCTTGGATTCGGCCAAGCGGGCGCTCGCCACCGGCGCCAAGCCCGGAACGCCGGAATTCCGCACCGCCTTGCGCGATGCGATGGTCACCGCCAAGGACGTGGTCGGCACCCACGGCATCTACAACTTCAAGCCGGGTGAAAGCTTCGGGGTCGACAAGCGCGCGCTGGTGCTGGTGAAGCTCGTCGACGGCAAGTGGAAGCTGGTGCAGTGACGCCGCGTCATTGCGAGCCAACGTATCCGCCCGACGTGGCCGGCCCGATGACAGGCTCCGCCAAGCAATCCAGTGGCAATGCCGCGCCGGATTGCTTCGTCGCTACGCTCCTCGCAACGACGATGGCATGTCCTAAAGCCCCTTCGGATTGGCCAGGAACTCCTCGATGATCTCGGGCGGGGCTTTGACGTAATCCGAAACACGGCTGACGCCGAGACCGGTCAGTCGTTTGAGTTTGACGGCGAGCTCCGCCATTTTGACCACGATCGGAATGCCGTTGATGACAGGAGCGTCGTCGACCGCGTGCCCCTTGATCGCCGCAAACAGCAGCATCGGGATTCCGCCGCCAGGGATCAGCACGTCGCAGCCGGCCGCGACCAGCGGGCGCGCTTGCTCGGCAAATAACTCCGCCACGTCTGCAGCGAGGGCTTCGGATTCGTAAGCCTTTAGGATTTGTCCCGGCTCGAACGTCATCGCGTGCACGCCGGTGACGCGCTTATGCAGCCCGTATTTGCCGATTTGGTGGTGAAACCACGTGATGTAGCGGGGATTGATAGTAACGATGCCGGTCCGCTGGCCCAGCTGGCAGGCGTAAAGCATCGAAGCCTCGCCGAGCGCCACCACCGGAATGTCGACGACTGAGCGCGCTTCGTAGAGCCCGGCATCCTGGAAGTGCCCGACGATGAAAGCGTCATAGCCTTCTCGTTCGGCCTTCACCGCATTGCAGATGACTTCCCGCGCGCAGCGGAATTCGACGATCGGATGGGCGTAATTGTCGTGCGGGGTAATGCCTTTGATGTCGACCGTCGTTCCGGTGTCAGCGACGGCGGCAAGATGCGCGCGCAGCCGATCCCAATAAAGCTTGCCGTGCTCCTCATCGACGAAACTCTGATACCAGATGCGAATCGGATCCATCGGTTTTGTCCTGATGCCTTGGCTAAAGGCTGATGCTGGCGATGCTGGCGCCGCCGCAGACGTACAGCACCTGGCCGGTGACGAACGAATTTTGCGGATCGGCGAAGAACATCACGGCGCGGGCGACGTCTTCGCTGCGCCCCAAACGGCCAACCGGAATTGATTTACCGATAGCCGCCTCGCGGGGGTCGCCGGAGGGGATCACCTCCCGGAACATTTCGGTGTCGCCGATGGGTCCCGGCGCCACGACATTCACAGTGATGCCGGACGGCGCCAATTCAAGCGCCCAGGTGCGCGCCATGCCGATCATGCCGGCCTTGGTCGCTGAATAGGCGGTGCGGGTTTGCAGGCCGAGCGCGGCCCGCGACGACATCAGCACGATGCGGCCGAATTTACGCTCCCGCATGCCCGGCAGCACCGCCTGCACGACCAGAAGCGCCGCGCCGAGGTGAAGCTGCGCCAGATCGTGCAAATCGCGTTGTTGCACGTCGGCGATGAGATTTGGCCGAATGACGCCGGCGTTGTGGACTACTGTGCCGACGTCGAATTGCCTGGCGACATCGGCGGCGGCGGCTTCCGTCGCGCGCGCATCAATCAAGTCGACCTCAACCGCGTGCAGCGATTTGTGCGACCAATCGGGCACGCGGCGCGCCAACGACACCACTTCATAACCGGCATCAAGCATCTCCCGGCAAATCGTAGCGCCAATACCGGCGCTACCGCCGGTAACAATAGCGACCGGTCGTTCGCTCATCTCGGTCTCACATGAAAAGCTGGATGCTGCGCAAGGCCGCGTCGCAATTGACCAGATCGACGCGCTTTAATTTGATCTTCAGCTTGCCGTCGACCATCGCCAAAGTGTGGGTCGCCCATGCGGCATAGAGATCCTGCTCATCAAGCCGGGTTTCGACGTAATGCATCGGCGTCCAGGTGATGTATTCATTGGCGGCTTCGTCACGCTTGTCGATCTGCGGCACCTGCAACACGTGATGGCATCGGCTCTTCGGCTTTTGCGAGAACGTCCGGTTACCTTTCAGTCGCTCGACCCGGATGCGCAGGAGGAGCTTGTCCTCATACATCAGCGAGGTGGCGAGGCGCGGATCTGTCTGACCCCACTCCAGCGGCATCCAGTAATAGCCGCCGTCCGCGAACAGATCGAGCCACTCCTCGAACCGGTGCTGGTCGATGAGGCGAGCTTCGTGCACGACGAAGCCGATCAGGTCCTGGTCGGTCGGCGCAGCCATCGCGTTTGAGCAAGCTACATCGTCATGGTCATGAATTTCGACCAGGCGCGGAACTGATTGCGCATCTGCCATTCCGACGTGCCGTTCATGACCGCGGTTTCCTGCTGCAATTCCGCCGGATCATAGAGGCGCTGAATGTTGACCCACGGATTGGCGTCGACGTGCAGCCCCTCCTGGGCGCGCTCGTACATTTCGAGGTCGTCGTGTCCGACGATCGAGGTCGGCGCGTTGACGAGCCGGTTGTAAATCAGCGTACGCTCAAGAAGCTGGTCCGGCGCGTCGACCAGACGGAAGGTCCAGGATTCTGCCAGTGTCCGGTCAGGCGCGATCGGTTTGAACAGGCGGATTGACTGGATCGGCCCCTTCACGGTGAAGTTTGGAAAATACGACGTGTTGTGGCGGTTCTCATCGAGGATCGCCTTTGCCCGCTGTTCACCGTACGCGGCGACCATCTTTTCAAAATAACCCGGGATCGCCGAATAATCGGAATGGATCGAATGGTGCACGCCGGTATGACCGTGACCGTTGCGCCACACGCGGATACCCATCTTTTCGAAGAACTCGTACGGCGAAATGAACGGCGCATAAATTTCGACGGCGGGCGGTTTCTTGTTGCTGCCCGGAAACATCTTCTTCCACACCTCGACCGCAGTGCCGGCGGACGCTTCGTGTGCAACCATCGGGTGGCAGGTGTCGGTCAGGTTCTCGACCAACATTTTCCAGTTGCAATTATGCATGTAGCGCAGCACGCCGCCGGCCACTGCCAGCCGCCCGGCCGGCGACCGATCGACCATGTTGTCGATGGTCGAAAGGCTTTCGCCGAAGTACTCCGCAAAGTCCTCGCCTGCATCGTTCATCTTGGCGAAGACGAAGCCGCGATAATTCGTCACATGCTTGACCGGGGCGATGCCCTTGATCGCATTGCTCTCCTCCAGGCCGGTGTGCTCGTAACCTTTGCGCAGCGGGATCGCGAGCAGCGAGCCGTCGGTCTTGAATGACCACGCATGGTAGGGGCAGCGGAAGAACTTGCCGGCATTGCCGCAAGTATCGATGGTGATGCGGGTGCCTTTATGAGGGCAGCGATTATAGAGGACGTGGACTACGCCGTCGGTGTGCCGCACCATCATCACCGGCTGCTTGCCGATGGTGGTGCCGTAATAGTCGCCGGCATTGGGCACCTGGCTGTCGTGGCCGACGTAAACCCAGGTGTTGGCGAACAGGTGCTCCATCTCCAGGTCGAAAATCTCCTGGTCGACGTAGACGTCACGGTGCACTTCGGTCTCGTGCACCAGGCCATGAACTGCTGCCGCGTCAGCGTTGTATTTGTTCACAAGCGGTCTCCCATTCCTGTTCGCTAAAGATCAAGAACCAGGCGCGGGGTCTTGGCTCTCGACACGCAAATCTGCATCACCTTGTTCTCGGCTCGTTCGGCCTCACTCAAGACGTGGTCCCGGTGATCGGGGATGCCTTCGAGGACCGCAACCTGGCAGATGCTGCACTCGCCGCGCTGGCAATCGTACATCGGATCGATGGCTTCCTCTATCAGCACCTGGAGAATGCTCTTGTCGGGTGGAACGATGAAGGTCAGGCCGGAGCGCTTGAGCACGACCTCAATCGCGGTATCTTCGGCCATCGCGGTCTCCTTGCTGCATGCGCCGCTCGATCGGCCCAGGCAGGTCTGATACTTTAAGCCTAAAATAATGTCACTGGGGCCTTTGTGCTAATGCAATTCGCGGCTTTTTCGTCGCAACTTGCGGTGTTTAGGAGATCGGCGGCAGATGTCTTTGGCTAACCTTCCCGAGCAGTTCGCTCCGCTTGAGCGCACCTTGCCAAAAATGTTGATGCGTCAGGCGGAGCGGTATGGTGACCGCCGCCTCGTAACCATCAGCGGCAAGACCCTGACCCACGCCGGGACGCTCGCCGCAGCCGCAGGTTATGCAGGCGCACTCGCGCAAGCGGGCGTCAAGGCCGGCGATCGGGTCGCCATCATGTGCGGCAATCGGGTCGAATTGCTGCTCACAATTCTTGGCTGCGGCTGGTTGGGTGCGGTTGCCGTCCCGATCAACACTGCCTCGCGCGGAGCCCAGCTCGAACACATCCTCGGCAATTGCGGCGCGCGCCTTATGGTCATCGAGTGCGGATTAACGCCGGTGCTGGTGTCCTTGGCGCGCGAGCGGATCGCTCTTGAAGCGCTGTGGCTCGTCGGCGACGGGGAGGGGCCTGACTTGCCGCATCTGAAGTCGGGTCCGTTTCCCGAACCGGCGAAAGGCCTTCCACCGCACCCCGTCGAACCGAGCGATATGCTGGCGATCCTCTACACGTCCGGCACTACCGGCCTGTCGAAGGGCGTGTGCTGCCCGCACGCCCAATATTTCTGGTGGGGCTTCTATGCGGCGCACCTGCTCGGGGTCGGCGAGGGCGACGTCCTGATGACGACGCTGCCGATGTTCCATACCAATGCGCTCACCAGTTTCTATCAGGCGCTGCTGCACGGCGCGACGCTCATCGTCGAACCGCGATTTTCGGCGTCCGGATTCATCGCTGGTCTGGCCCAGCAAAAAGCGACGGTCACTTTTGTGCTTGGCGCCATGGTGCCGATCCTCTTAGCGCAGGAGCCGCGCAGCACCGACCGCGAGCACAGGGTCCGCGTGGTGCTCGCTCCCGCCGTGCCTGCCCATTTTCATCGGCAGTTCACGCAGCGCTTCGGCATCGGGCTGATCGACGGCTACGGTTCGACGGAAACGAACTGTATCATCGGCGCGTCGGTTGCCGAGCAGCGGCCAGGCAGCATGGGGCGCCTCCTGTCAGGCTTCAGCGCGCGCGTGGTCGACACCCATGACAATGAGGTCCCGGACGGCGAGGCCGGCGAACTCACCCTCCGAGCGGATGAACCATTCGCCTTCGCCACCGGCTATTTCGGCATGGCGGACAAAACCGTGGAGGCATGGCGCAATCTCTGGTTCCACACCGGCGATCGCGTGGTGCGCGACAACGACGGTTATTATCGCTTCATCGACCGCATGAAGGATGCCATTCGCCGGCGCGGCGAGAACATTTCCTCGTACGAAGTCGAACAGGTGATCGTGAGCCATCCTGAGGTCGAAAACGCCGCCGTCTTTCCAGTGCGCTCAGAGCTTGCTGAGGATGAGGTCATGGCCGCGGTGGTGCTGCGAGCCGGCGCGCAACTCAACCACGCGGCGCTGCTCGATTTTTGCCAGCCGCGCATGCCCTATTTCGCGGTGCCGCGGTTTGTGGAATTCGTCGACGCGCTGCCGGTGACTGAAAATGGCAAGGTGACCAAGTACAAACTCCGCGAGCGCGGCGTTACTGCCGCGACCTGGGACCGGGACAAAGCCGGCTACAAAGTCGTTCGCACGGCGGGGTAGAGCGACGAGGGAATGCTATGATGCCCGCTGCACGCGCAGCCAGGACAATGAGCTGATGACCGTCGTTGCCATTGAAGCACCTCCAAGCCTTATCGTATGGCGCTATCTTTGGTGGGCGCTGGCGGCCATCGCCGTCATGATCGCCGCCATCGCGGCGGAAAATTTCTGGCTCCTCGACTTCATTCACGTGTTTACCGGGCTGCTCTGGACCGGGATCGATCTTTTCATGGGCTTTGTGCTGGGGCCGGTTCTGCGCCGCATGGACCTTTCGGTCCGCCGCGAAGTCGTCCGGCGGCTCGTCCCGCGGACCCTGTTTCTGATGCCGGCGCTCGCCATCATCGCCGGCACGACCGGCTGGTTTCTCGCCGTCAGGCTCGGTTACACCGCGCTGCCTTGGCCGGAATATGGCTGGGTGGCTGCGGCGCTGGCGCTGGTCACATTGATGACGATCCAGGGTCTCGGCTTTATCGCGCCGGTCAACGTCTTCGTCTGCCTCGAACTGCAGAAACTCAATCCGGATATGAAAAGGATCGGCGCCTGGATGCAGCGCTATTTCTACGCGGTTGCGTTACAGGGCGTGATGCAGATCGCCATCATCGTCATCATGACGCGCTTTCGCGCCGGCATTTGATCTGGTGTGATGTGCCGGGGCGTCGTGCCGCTCGGCTTTGCCGTCCTGTGCGATCCTCTCGGTTAAACGAGAGACCAAGCGATGCTCGATCTCATCATTCGTGGCGGCGATGTCGTGACGCCTCATGGCGTCGTGCAGGGCGACGTTGCAGTCGCCGGCGAAACCATCGCGGCGATTGCGGCCGTGGGCGCGCTTTCGGCAGAACCTGCGGCGCGCGTGATTGATGCAACCGGCCACGTCGTCATACCCGGCGGCATCGATCCCCATGTGCATCTGCATCATGAATGGACCAAGCCCGACGGCACGCCGCTCGTCACCGCCGGTCCGGAACAGGTCGGCCCAGCGGCGCTGTATGGCGGCACCACCACCCTTATCGATTTTGCTTATTGGCGCGGTGGCGTCTCAGCCCTGCAGGCCATTGAAACCCGCGACAAAGACTTTGTCGGAAAAAGTCCGTGCGATTGGGCCTACCACATCATGCTGCATTCCGAGCCGCCGCCGGAATTTTCGGGCCAGCTCGCGGAAGCCATTCAGGCCGGCTATCCGACGCTGAAAATATTCACCACCAATATCCTGCCGTCGCGCGCCGGCCGCATGATCGATTTCGGCGATATCTGGGAAGCATTTCAGGTCTTGGCGAAGGAAGGCGGGCTCGGCGTTATCCACGCGGAGGATAATGATATCGTGATGCACATGTACGCCAAGCTGATCCGCGAGGGCCGCGTCGGCTTTGAACATCTCGCCGAGGTCCACAACCAGCTCTCGGAGGATTTGAGCTTCCGCCGCATTCTGCGTCTGGCCGAAAGCGTGCCAGGCACCGCGCTCTACATGATGCACGTTTCGGCCGGCACCGGGGTCGCAGCCATCGCCGAGGCTCGCAGCAAGGGTCTGCCGGTTTACGGCGAGACGCTGCACCAATATCTGCTCTATTCGGCGGAAGACTACAAACGCCCCAATGGCCAGATTTATCACACCTACCCGTCGCTGAAATCGGCTGACGATCAGAATGCGTTGTGGCTCGGCACCGCCAACGACCTGATTCACTGTGTCGCCACCGACGAGCTGTGCTGCACGCTCAAGGACAAGCTGGTCGGGGATCGCATCGACAACACCACCGGCGGCAATTCCGGCGTCGAACCGCGGCTCGGCGTCATGTACACCGAAATGGTCACGCGGCGCGGCTATTCGCTTTCGCAGTACGTCGATCTGGTGTCGACTAATGCCGCCAAGATCATGGGGCTTTATCCGCGGAAGGGCGTGCTTGCTCCCGGCAGCGACGCCGACATTGCGATTCTTGATCCGACCCGGCGCGGCAAGGTTCGTGCCGCCGATTTGCACGAGACCGATTACACGCCGTGGGAGGGACACGACATTTTCGCGTGGCCGGTAACGACCATCCTGCGCGGCAAGGTGATGGTGGAGCAGGGCAAGTATTTCGGAACACCGCGGGACGGGCGCTACCTCAAGCGCAAAGTCTCACCACAAACCTTGAAAGGAGCGCCGCTGTGAGCGGCGCGCCGGTCGAGCTTGTGTCGGGCCTGTTGACGGAGAGTCTTGCCGCCTGGCGCGTGGCCGGCAGCATTGAGCGTACGGGCGACGGCGGCATTGCGATCGGCGGCGACAAGAAGATCAGGATCGAACCGGCGCCGCGGGATTCGACGTTTCGCTGGATGGTTACCATCGATGGCCGTACGCGCCCAGCGCTGTCGATCTTGGCCGTGCTTCGCCAGGTCCGCGTCGCGCTCGATCCTGACTTCGCCGCCAACAAGATCCGCGTTGCCATTGCGCCGCTGGTGCCGCAATGAATGGAGCGGACGCAATACCAGTTTCGGTTCTCACTGGCTTTCTCGGCAGCGGCAAGACCACGATGCTTGGTCATCTACTGCGCCAGCCGGAGTTCTCACACACGGCAGTCATCATCAACGAATTCGGGGAAATCGGGCTTGATCACGAGCTGATCGAAACCAGCGAAGACAGCATCGTTACGCTCACGACCGGCTGTCTCTGCTGCAAGGTCCGCACCGATCTGTCGCAAACGCTGCAAGACCTGTTGCGTCGGCGCGATGAGGGCTCATGCTCCCGGTTCGATCGGATCGTGATCGAAACAAGCGGACTTGCCGACCCGGCCCCGATCCTCCAGGCGCTGATGACGGATCAGACCATCGCGGCCCGCCTGACGCTTGGCGGCGTGGTGACGGCAGTCGATGCCGTCAACGGCTGCGCCACGCTCGAACGGGAAGCCGTTTCGCGAAAGCAGATTGCCGTCGCCGACCGCATTGTTCTGACCAAGCTTGATCTGACGGATGGTGATACCGAGACGGCGCTGCGCGGCCAGATCGGCCAGCTCAACGCTAGCGCGCCAACCTTGCGTGCTGCGCATGGCTGCATTGAACCCGGTGGTCTGTTCGATATCGCTCTGTGCAATCGGAAGACTGGAGCCCGCGAATTCAATGCTTGGCTGGGTGATACCCGCGGACAGGACCACCACAACCACGATACCGAGATCACGACGTATGCGGTCGTGCGCGCCGCGCCGATTCAGGCTGTCGCACTGACGCTCTTTCTGGAAGCGCTTGCCGAACACTGTGGCGCCGATCTGCTGCGCCTTAAAGGCGTTGTGAACATCGCCGAGGAGCCAAGCCGGCCAGCTGTTATCCACGGGGTGCAGCACGTCTTTCACGCCCCGGCATGGCTCGATCGCTGGCCGTCGTCCGATCGCCGCAGCCGCATGGTTTTCATCACCCGCGGCATCCCGCAGCGCTGGGTCGAGACGTTGCTGGACGTAATTGGCGCGGAAGCCGCCGACGCGTCGGCGCTGGCCCAACGCCGCCGGGGGGACGGACCTCGCGGTCCGTCCCCCACATGGCGTTCCGCCAGCGGGGGCGACTGATGCCAGCGGACGCCCGGCGATCAGTGAAGCTGCGTGCGACGATTGACAACTGCCATTAATAACAGGAGCGTCACGCGCGATTTTTGCGCCGCGGCAATTACCAAGCGTAGCTTCAAAATGCCGCTTTGCGAGGCCGGATTTAGCGCGTGCGTGCCTAAGCAATCGCCTTGTTCACAGAGGCTTCGTTGCTATAGTCCGAAGCACGCTTGCGGAGTGCGTTGATTGAGGAAAGCTTCCATGAAGCGATATTTGCTGTGTGCGGCCACCGTCGTGCTGTTTCTTGTCGCACCAGCCGGTGCGGAAGAGCTGCCGCCGCTTCGCACCGCGATCGATGCCACCTTCGCCCCGCACGCCTTTCCAAACCTCTCCGGTGGCGGCTATCAGGGATTCAATATCGACTTGGCCGACGCTCTTTCCAATCTCCTCAAGCGCAAGATCGTTATTGATTACGCGCAATTCTCCGGATTGGTCCCGGCGATGCAGGCTGGAACCTATGACTTTCTGATCGCGCCGACGACGGTGACCAAGGAACGCGCCGAAAACATGTTGTTCACGGAGGGCTATCTCAACACCGACTTTCAGTTCCTGATCAAGAAAGGCGCGCCGAAAATCGAAAAGCTCGAAGACCTCAAGGGCAAGATTGTTTCCGTGAACAAAGGGTCGGCCTACGATTCATGGGCCCGCGGTCTTGAAGACAAGATCGGCTGGAAGGTCGAGTCCTTTGGTACCCAGACCGACGCGGTGCAGGCGGTGTTAGTCGGCCGTGCCGACGCCAATGTCGCCGGCAATACCGCGGTGGCGTGGGCGGCCAAGATCAATCCGCAGCTTGAACTCTCGTACTTGCATCCAACCGGTCTCGTCTTCGCGGCGCCGCTCCGAAAAGATTCCGCCGAATTGCGCAAGACGCTCGACGTCGCCATCGAATGCCTGAAGATCAACGGCACGATCGCGAAGCTGCATGAAAAATGGCTTGGCTCTGCGCCGGCGGCCGGCTCCGCGGCAGTCACCGTGTTTCCCGGTTACGGCGTTCCTGGCATGCCGGGATATGACCCGACGCCGCACACGCCGTCGTGCAGCTAAAGGTGCTCTCGTGATGTTTTGCTTGGGCCGCAGCGCGCGCATTGGCCCAAGAACTGGTCGCTGATGTACGAGACGCGGTCGCCGATTCTGGAAATCCGCGGCCTGCGCAAGAAATTCGGCGATGTAGAGGTGTTGCGCGGCATCGATCTCTCGGTCCAGGCGCAAGAGCTCGTTTTCGTCATCGGACCCTCCGGATCGGGCAAAAGCACGCTGCTGCGCTGTTGCAACCGCCTGGAAGAGCCTTCTGTCGGGTCGATCCGCATCGATGGCGCCGACATCATGGCGCCGACAACCAACGTCAACGCCATGCGGCGGCAGATCGGGATGGTGTTCCAGTCCTTCAACCTCTATCCGCACATGACCGCGCTCCGCAACGTCACGCTCGCGCTGGTCAAGGTGCTGGGCAAATCGCGCGCTGACGCAGACCGCATCGGCATGGCCGCGCTCGATCGCGTCGGCCTTGCCGACAAGGGCCGTTCGCATCCCGGCGAGCTTTCCGGCGGCCAGCAGCAGCGGGTCGCCATTGCGCGGGCGCTCGCGCTCGAACCAAAGATCATGTTGTTTGACGAACCGACCTCCGCGCTCGATCCGGAGCTGGTCGGCAGTGTGCTCAACGTCATGCGCGAGCTTAAACGCGGCGGGATGACGATGCTGGTGGTCAGTCACGAAATGCGCTTCGCGCGCGATGCGGCGGATCGCGTGATCTTCATGGACCACGGAATGATCGTCGAGGAGGGGCCACCACAGCAGATATTTTCAGCCCCAAGCGAAACGCGCACCCGCGCTTTCATCGCCGAGCTTACGCGATGATCGGGCAGGGGACTTGAAATGGGCGCCTGGTCGCGCTTCGGAGATACGTTTTTCAAGTGGGACGTGATCGAGCGCTACTTCCCCGCCATCGCAAAGGGCATGGTGGTGACGATCGAAGTCGCTCTGGCGGTCGTCGTTACAGGCATTCTGCTTGGGCTTGCGCTCGCCGTGCTGCGATCGTTCCGCGCGCGCGTGCTTAATGCGCTGATCGTCGTTTTCGTCGATGTGTTCCGGGCCCTGCCGCCGCTGGTTCTCATTCTCCTGGTCTATTTCGGTCTGCCGAATCTCGGCGTCAATTTGCCGTCCTTTTTGGTGCTGTGGCTTGTCCTGGCGCTGGTGCTCGCGGCTTTTGCCGAGGAAATCTTCTGGGCCGGCATTCTCTCGGTCCCGAAAGGCCAATGGGAGGCCGCGCGTTCGACAGGCTTGAGTTTTCTCGGAACACTCACTTACGTGATATTGCCACAAGCAATCCGCCTGACCGTCCCACCGCTGACCAACCGCACCATCGCCATTACTAAAAATACCGCGCTCGGCACCGTGATCGGCGTCGCGGAAATCCTTAATCAGGCTACCACGGCGCAATCATTCTCCGGCAGCGCGACGCCGCTGATGATGGGCGCGATTGCCTATCTGATTTTATTTGTCCCGGTGGTCGTGCTCGGCCGTTTTCTTGAGTCCCGCTTCGCCTGGCGGAGAGTGTGATGGAAGCGATCATCCAGCAATTCTTCAACCTCGCGATCATGGAGCAGGCGCTGCCTTTGATCCTTACGGGCCTTAGGCAAACCATCATCGTCTGTTTGATCGTCATTCCGCTCGGCCTGATCGGAGGCCTTGCGGTGGCGCTGATCTCGCTCTCGCGATTGCGGGCGGTGCGTTGGGCGGTAGTCGCCTGGATCGATTCCTTCCGTTCGATCCCGCCGCTGGTGCTGTTGATTTTCGTCTATGCCGGGCTGCCGTTTGCGGGGCTGCGGCTTTCGCCGATGGCAGCCGTCGCCATCGCTTTTTTCCTCAATACGTCAAGCTATTACGGCGAAATCTATCGTGCCGGGATCGAAAGTGTCGGGCTTGGCCAATGGGACGCGGCGCGCTCGACCGGTTTGCGCGCCTATCAGACCCTCGCCTACGTCGTCCTGCCGCAAGCGGTGCGAAACGTGCTGCCGGATCTGGTGTCGAATACGGTGGAAGTGGTGAAGCTCACCTCGATCGCGAGCGTCGTAGCGCTGCCGGAATTGCTGTATTCGGCCGACATGGCGCGCTCGGTCACCTTCAACTCGTCGCCGATCGTGCTGGCCGCGGCGATCTACCTTGCTATGTTGTGGCCTGTGGTGCGGCTGATCAGCCGGCTGGAGCGGCGGATCGCTACATGAATTGCTGGAGACTTTCGTGAGCCGGGTGCTGCGGATTGGCGGCGCACAAATGGGGCCGATCCAAAAGGCCGACGGCCGTCAGGCTGCGGTCGGGCGGATGCTCGATCTGCTCGATCAGGCCAAGGCGCAAAGCTGCGATTTCGTGGTCTATCCGGAGCTGGCGCTGACGACGTTCTTTCCGCGCTGGTACATGACCGATCAGGCCGAGGTCGACTCCTGGTTCGAGCGCGAGATGCCTAATGCCGCAACGCAGCCGCTGTTCGAGAAAGCTGCCGCGTGCCGGATCGGGCTGTCGTTTGGCTACGCCGAGCTGACGAGCGACGGTCATCACTTCAACACCGCGATCCTGGTCGACCGCGACGGCAAGATCGTTGGCAAATACCGCAAGGTGCATCTGCCCGGCCATTCCGAATTCGATCCGCAACGTGCCTTCCAACACCTGGAGAAGCGCTATTTCGAACCGGGCGACCTTGGCTTCCCGGTCTGGCGCACCATGGGCGGCATTCTCGGCATGTGCATCTGCAACGACCGGCGATGGCCAGAGACTTATCGGGTGATGGGCCTGCAGGGTGTCGAGCTGATCGTACTCGGTTACAACACGCCTTCGGTGAACTCACAGAACGCAGACGAGGGGCCGGCGAAGCGGCTGTTCCACAACCGCCTGACGCTGCAGGCCGGCGCCTATCAAAACTCGACTTGGGTGGTCGCTGTTGCTAAAGGCGGCGCCGAGGATGGCTTTCCCATGATTGCCGGCAGCATGATCGTCAGTCCGGACGGCGAAATCGTCGCCGAGGCCAAGACGGAGGATGACGAATTGATGGTCGCCGACTGCGATCTCGACGCGACCGTTTTTGGCAAGGCGACGATCTTCGACTTCCAGCGTCACCGCCGCATCGAGCACTATGGCCGCATCACCAGCCAGACCGGCGTCGTCCTGCCGCCGGAGCTTTGATATGGCGACGCCATTCGAAGCAGACTTCGCGACGCTGCCGGTGCAGGATCGCTACAAGCTTCTCTGCGGGCTGGTGGTGCCGCGGCCGATTGCGCTGGTCACAACCATCGGTCCGGGCGGCGTCGTCAACGCCGCTCCGTTCTCGTTCTTCAACGTCTTTGCGGAAGACCCGGCGCTGGTCGTCCTCGGTTTACAAGCGCGCCCCGACGGTTCGCTCAAAGACACTGCCGCGCACATCCGCGACGCCGGCTCGTTTGTCGTGAACCTGGTCGACGAGGCACTGGCCGAGCGTATGAATATTTGCGCGGTGGACTTTCCGGCCGAGACGAGCGAGCTAGATGCGGCGGGTCTCACCACATTACCGAGCAACGCAATTCCGGTGCCGCGCATTGCCGAGGCTGTCGCCTCACTGGAATGCCGCCACTATCAGACGCTCGAAGTGAAGAACGGCCGCCGCTTGTGCATCGGCGAGGTCGTTTATCTGCACGCACGCGCCGGCATCGTCGATCCGGCGCGCATGTACGTGGACCTCAATGCCTATAAGCCGGTGGCGCGTTTATTCGCCAATCTCTATGCGCCGCTCGGTAAGCCATTCACGATGGTGCGTCAGACCTACGCTGAATGGCTCGCAACCGGCGGCAAGCGCGGCTGAACCGGGCGGCGCGCAATTGGCGGAAGGGGTGGGATTCGAACCCACGAGACCCTTGCGGGCCTGCCGGTTTTCAAGACCGGTGCCTTAAACCACTCGGCCACCCTTCCATCGTTTACGCTCAAACCACTTAGTACGCTCAGCGTTGGAACAAATCGAGATTTTGCCACCCGATTGCCACCGGCTCGTTTCCGATGCCCACGAGTTTCGAAAGGTCGGCGGCAGCTGCGTTGCAACTACCAGACCGTAGCCCGCTTGGGTAGCGACGTTCGTGCGGAACCTGACCAAAAAAATCCCGGCGACGAGTGCGCCAATGCGAGATCGCTGATCAGACAAAATTATGCAGCAAAAATTACCCGGTGCATTTCAGCCCCGTATCATCACATAAAGTTGGAAATCACCGAATGATGCGGTGCCGCTGCCAGAAAGCGTGCCGCCAGGACTTGCCCAATTGCTCCCCTCGGAGAAGGTAGCAGTGATCGCCGGCGTCATACCCTGTCTATTCAGCGATTGCGTCACCCAGGTGTAGCTAACCCCGTTGTTCAAAAGTATCCCGAAGCTCGCCAAAGCAGTCTCGGCCGATACCGATACATTTCCGCCCAGGCTGATTTGCGCTGGACAGACACCGTTTGCGGAGGAGCCAAAACATAAGAATGAGATACGGGCCGAAGAAGTCAACTCTTGAACATCGCCTGGGCTAGAGATGTTGATTGGGCCATCTATGTCAGTGCCGCCAAGCACGATCGGCTGCTGATTGAACCACGAAATGGTTCCGGTGCCCTGCTCTTGGAATTGCCCAGATGAATTTGTCAGGATCATTCCGATAAAGCTGCGCGTCGAATCCGGAGATCCAGAATTATTCCTGACTTCAATTCCGACATTGCCGGGGGTCGTGTCTGGTTCATGCAAGGTACCGGTTCCACCGGAGATCAGATAATAATCGCAGGTAGGCGTCGTCCCGGCATCATTGAACAGAAACACATCATAGACTGAGTCGTTGGCAAGGCTCTGACCGGAAACGCCACCGACATAAGTGTTGGTATTCGAGCAAAAGATACCGACCGATGGAATATGATAGACAATCTTGTTGACAACGATGCTTGACCCGCCGAACGGCATGAGGGCGACGGACGTCGCTGTCGAAAATTCAAAATACGCTTGCCCGGTGACCAATGTAGCGCTCGGATTAAAAGGCAACCAATTGGCGCCGCCAGTCGTCGGGTTGGTCGTATTGTTGTCGACTTGACTGAACCAATAAAGCCCAGGCGTATTTGGATCGGCGACAATCGCCCCTTGCGGATAGCCGGCCGGCCAGGCATGAGTTGTCGCAGCCGCAATGACCGCCAGCGTCAGCGCAAGTGTTCGCATCATGCTCATCTCTCTTGAAACTCCGAGCGCCCACGCCACCAACGCGCACGCCGCGATCGTTCGTTTCGTACCATTTTCCGATTTCCATCTCGCCGATTGGAACGCCAATGCCGGCGCCCAGCGGAGCGGTCAAAGGAGATAAGCCCGCTCCGCCGGGTCCAGACTCGGGAACCGTATTCACGGAGTCAAGACCAACGCGGTTCGTCAGGACCGCGCCGGCATTCTTCCTCAATTCGTCAAAAAGTCGCGCGGCAGAGTTCGGCCGCAGGCAGCCGCAGCTTCAATGTCGGTTGCGACTTGGCGCCACGTCCGCCGCTCGCGGCGATCGGCCGGCAAGTGCCGTATTTGCTCGCGCACGTCGCCGAGCGTCGCAAGGATCATGACGTCGGGGGATCAGAAGCGGGCGCGACAGGGGGCGGGACCAGTTGGGGCGGGGCAAGGAGAGGTATCTTACGCGTCGGCGCCTCTCTCGAGCGTCTGAGTGACCCCGATCCCGAGCAGGTCCTTAAGGGCGTCGGTTCTTATCGTGCCGACTTGGTTACGCGGAGACCCGCAAGGTGACGCCCCCGCGCGCAACGCTTCGACACGATGCCTGGCGGCCGGGCGCGCACGGAACTCAACAATCCATCACGGCCAGGTTCACGCACTTCAATAGCCGGCCACTAAAGGTCCGCGGACGCGAGGGGTAGCTCACATATCGCTCCGACCGATCCGTTATGATAGGATCAGGCGATTTCTCAAATTGGGAGATCGTATGCCGGCCTTAAAATCCTATCAGCGATTCGCGACGCGATGCCTTGAAGAAGCGCGCAAAACGTCGGACTCAAAGCAAAAATCGCTTTTCATCGAAATGGCTCAAGAATGGCAAAGGCTTGCCGAGCGGGCGGCCGTCGCCAATCATGGTTGTACCAGCGTTTCAAATTCCGAGCCGGATCGAGGTGATTAGAAACGTCGCTGCAATCAATCTCCTGTCAGATGCCCTTCCACTTTGGCGGCAAGCGGAGGTGGTGATGCTGACACGGTTCTTGCGCTATGCGATCTCGGCAGCGATGTTTCTCGCGCTTTCGGGCAATGTCGGAGAAGCGCAACCCATCAATGTCGAATTTCTTCAGGCCAAAATCGCGCCGGTAAACGGGCAGTGGCTTGCGGGGCTGGCGTGCCGGAATTTGGATCGCATCGTGCACGTCGATCTGTCTATTAATTGGCCACGCGACAAGACAGCGGCGGAGACCAAGGACCTCAAGCGTTTGGTGTTCTGGAATAAAGAAGCCGAGTTTCTGTTTCCCGACGGAACATATGCTCTTGTTCACGGAAAGTGGGCCGTGAAGGGCTATTTCATCATCAGATCAGGAGGCACACATGAGGGTATGATGTCTTACGCTTTTGAGAAAATCGATCATGCGACGGTCTCTCTCAATCGGAATAGGCAAGAGACCAAGGTCAAGAGCGCGCGTTGCGCATAACGCGATTGCGAAGCTCCGAAACGCCAAGAGTTCAGGCCAGAGTTCAGGGATGCGGACGCATCATGAATGGCCGCCACGACAATGCACTCGCTTTCGATGCGACGCTTTATTTTCGTAACGACCGCTCTTGCGATAGGCGTGCCGTGCGCGAGTGCCGCACCGCAAAGCCTGACCAAGGACACCAGGTTTTGTCCGAGCTGGGCGGAGGCGCACGAGCGTACGCTGGCAAGCCTCAACAATGGACGGCCGCCCTATCCGGTGCGCTGGAAGGGCTGCATTTGGCTCAAGAAGGGGATGAGCGTCGACGTCGTCGATCACGACGACCAGCTGACGGAAATCGTCGTCAAAGGCAAACATTGGTTCGCGGACGAATGAAAGCCGCAACCGCCCGCATGTCACCGAAGTGCTGAACAGCAACGCCAGCGCCACCCGCGCAAACCTGCGGGAAATTCAGTGGGCGTTGGTCAACGTGGCGGGCATCACGGTTGGCTGGCTGCGCGCCAGCACCGCCTGACACGCCTGCGAGATGCGGCTGCGATTGGCGTACAGACACGCCTCGATACGCCCGCGGTCGGGGATGAACTGCCCGCAGACCGTTAACGCGTCGTTCATGCAGGCTTGCCGGTCTTCCTGCGCGCCGGCCGTGGCGGCGACCGGTGCGACGGCCAGAGTAAAGAGCCCGAGCGCAAGCGTAGTGATCTTCATAGCCCGCTCCTGTTGCGACGTTGTTTGGCGTCGCGCTGAGCCCGGCCCCTGTTAGGAGAAACACTTACCGGACAGCAATTGCGACGGCTCTAACGCCCGGGCTCGGATTTGTTTTGCATTTGTCTGAAATTGAAACGGCTTATGTTGGCGCGAATTGCCGACAAGAAGCGTGCCGCCAGCAAAGCCATCCGCTTTTTGTATTCGCCTTCGGCCGCGCGTTGCCGCGCGGCGCAATTTGAGAATTCCGAACACCGGCACCTTGAAGCTACTCCCTCGGCCTGCGTTGTTTGTGTCGCTTTGATGGCACGGCAACGGGGACGCGGCGAACCTCGAAAGTCAGAAAACCAAATTTGATCTTGCCGGTTAGTATGGACTTTTTAACCAGCCTATGGTTATTCCCGCCTTAGCGGCCGTTCGTGTCGCTATCGACCCCCAAAAAAATTCGCGTAACAATCAAGCAAAGGCACCGCTGCGAAATGTTGAAACGTGGAACGAAAGTTGTTGGGTACGTTCAAGAGAAACTGGTCGACCACTCGCAGATATTCGTACGCGTCACCTTTGGGGCTTTTCTCGGCAGTCTCGTCGTGCTGCTGATCCTGCTGTACGCCAACGTGCCAATCGTCGGGCTATAGATCGCGCTCGCGATCACGCCCGAATAGGGACGCTGACCCTATTCGGGCACCCGCAACGCTCCATTCACTATCAGCGTCCCGCCGCGCAATTTCGCCACAATCTGACCACGCTCGCATTCAATACCTTGCCGGCGGGGATCGGGACGATGCGGCTTCGACTGCGGGTGGCGTTCAGCCGGTTTGTGCCGGTCGGTGCTTGCGCCGCAATCGTCCTTTCGCTGGCTAACTGCTCCAGCAATGTCGATCCGCAATACGGTGTTTCGCCAAGTCCCCGCGTTGTCGAGGATGGCCAGCCGGTGCCCAAGGGCGGCGGCGTCTACCGGGTCGGCGCGCCTTATGTCGTCGCCGGGCGCACCTACGTTCCGATGGAAGATCCCAACTACCAGGCCGTCGGCCTCGCCTCATGGTACGGCGATGAGTTCCACGGCCGCATGACCGCGAACGGGGAGGTCTTCGATCTCAACGGCATCTCGGCGGCGCATCCCACCCTGCCGCTGCCGAGCTATGTCCGCGTGAGCAATCTCTCGAATGGCCGTTCCATCATCGTGCGCATCAACGATCGCGGACCATTTCACGGCAACCGCATTATCGATGTGTCGGGAAGGACCGCGGAGCTCCTGGGCTTCCGCGCCAATGGCACCGCCTGGGTGCGGGTCGAATACGTCGGGCGCGCGCCGGTCGAGGGCTCCGACGACAGGATGCTGATGGCGACGTTGCGGCAGGATGAGCCAGCTCCGGCCCCGAACGGAGTCAGGCTCGCCGCTACATCAATCGTACCAGTCTCGCGCGCGCCGGTACCGTTACGAACAACCCGGCTCGCCAGCGCAACTGACGGTGACGGCTCGCCCGCGCCCGTTGGAGCGAGTGTGCGGCCGATAGCCTATACCCCCCCGCCAGGCGCTATAAGCGCCGCCGATCAGTTGCTTAACGGGCGCGGCCTTTACTGATTTAACGCTGTCGTGCGGCATTTACGCGGCTGCGCGTTGCGGCCTTGCGCGCGCCAATTTCGCATGAGAAGGGGTTGGCCGTTATTTCGCGAGAAGTGGAGGCGGCATTGGCTGCCGTGTGTCGTCAAGTTTTCTCACCGAGACCGGTATTTGGGACTGCAGCCGCGACTTTGTTGATCGCGACCGTCCTTGCGGCCCATGCGGCCTCAAATATGAATGTCAAAAAGGACGATGCTTTCCAGACCAGCGTGCCCAATGCGCTGCTTCTGGACGTCAACAGCGACAGCGTCCTGTTCGAGAAGGGCGGTGATCAGCTGATCGCGCCGGCGAGCCTCGCCAAACTCATGACGCTCGAATTCGTGTTCAACGAAATCAAGCAAGGCCGCCTCAAGCTCGACCAGGAATTCATAATCAGCGAGAACGCCTGGCGGAAGGGCGGAGCGCCCTCGCATGGCTCCACCATGTTTGCGGCCATTCACAGCCGGATACCGCTGGACGATCTCCTGCATGGCATCATTGTCAACTCTGCCAATGATGCGTGCATTGCGATTGCCGAGGGCGTCGCCGGTAACGAGGCCGCATTCGGCGCGATGCTGACCAAACGAGCGCGCGAGATCGGGCTCGAGAAATCGACCTTTACCAATGCGACAGGCTACTCGGAGCCGAACCTGCGCGCGACGCCGCGTGAACTCGCTTTTTTGGCGCGCCATATCATGCAGACTTATCCGGAGTTCTACCGGTATTTCTCTGAACGCGAATTTACCTGGAACAACATTCGCCAGGGCAACCGCAATCCGCTGCTGGCGATGGGTATCGGCGCCGACGGGCTTAAAACCGGCGAGACCTCCGAGGCGGGTTTCAATCTGGTCGGATCGGCGGTGCAGGATACCCTGCGCCTCATTGTCGTGGTCACCGGCGCGCGATCCGACAAGGAGCGGGGCGAAGAGGCGCGCAAGATGATGGAGTGGGGATTCCACGGCTTTGAGGCGCGCGTGCTGTTCGCTGAAGGACAGACTGTCGGCGAAGCGAGAGTCTTCGGCGGCGATACGCGGTACGTCCCTTTGGTCGCGCCCGGCACGATCCGTGTGATGATGCCCAAGAATGGCGGTGAGCACCTGCTGGCGCGGATTGTCTATTCCGGGCCCGTGCCGGCGCCGGTTCACAGAGGCCAGAATATCGGCAAGCTCAAGGTCTGGCGTGGCGATAGCCTTGCCCTTGAAGTGCCGCTCCAGGCCGCGGACGACGTTGGCACCGGCAGCATGTCGCATCGTGCGATGGACGCGGCGACCGAACTCATGATCGGTCTGTTTCGCGCCGGCGTGAATAAGCTATAATATTGACAGGCCGTTTTGGGGCAGCGCGGCGTGTCATCGCGCACCTTTGGCGCATCGGTAGAAGATTGCACTCTAACTCATTGGAACGAATTCAGTTTAATAAGAATTTCTCGCGCTAAAGCCGCCCAGCGCATACATCCATCGGGGCGCCGCAATTCGGTGAAATGAGACAGCTGGGATGAGAGGCAAATTCATTACATTTGAAGGCGGCGAGGGGACCGGCAAGTCCACGCAAGCTTCGCTGCTGGCGCTTCGGCTGGCGTCGGTTGGCATCCGCGTGCAGCTCACGCGCGAGCCCGGGGGGTCGCCCGGCGCTGAAATCGTCCGCCACGTTCTCCTGTCCGGTGCCGCAAAGCCGCTGGGACCGGAAGCCGAAGCGATGCTGTTTGCCGCCGCGCGTGACGATCACGTGCAACAAACAATCCTGCCGGCACTCGACGCCGGCAAGTGGGTGATTTGCGACCGCTTCGCCAATTCAACGCGTATCTATCAGGGGGTACTCGGCTCGGTCGATCTGCGCCTCATCAGAGCGCTGGAGCGCGTGTCGATTGGCGATCTGAAGCCCGACCTCACGCTCGTGCTCGACGTGCCGGCCGAAGTAGGAATGAAGCGCGCGGCAGGACGGCGCCGCGGCGGCACGGTTGATCGCTTCGAGGCCGAGGACATCGCTTTTCACAAGAAGCTGCGCGAGGCCTATTTGGGGCTGGCAAAAGCAGAGAATGATCGCTGCGTCATCATCGACGCGAAAGCGCCCAAGAAGACGGCGGCGCAGAGTATTTGGGAGATTGTACAGGAGAAATTTGAGCCGGGAAGGGCGTCTGCGGAATTGCGGACCGCCGCCTCATGAGTACGCGCGCTTCTGACACCGACGAAGCAACGCCTCCATTCGTAACCACTGCCTTTTACGGCAATTCCGGCACTGAAGCCGCGCTGCTGGCAGCCTATCGCAGTCACCGCGTGCCGCACGCCTTCCTGCTGATCGGTCAAAAAGGCATCGGCAAGGCGACTTTGGCCTATCGGTTCGCGCGCTTCGTGCTTGCTCACCCGAACCCGACGGCCCCTGAGGTGCAGGCGGCGACATCGCTCGCTGTCGATGCCGGGCACGCGGTTGCTCGCCGGATGGCGGCGCGCGCTCAAGGCGATCTCCTGATCCTTGAGCGAACGCCAAACGAAAAGGGCGTCCTGCGCCAGCAGATTGCCGTGGATGATATTCGCCGCACCATTTCGTTTTTCGGCTCGACGGCCGGCGAGGGCGGATGGCGCATCGCCATTGTCGATGCGGTCGATGAACTCAACCGCTTTGGCGCCAACGCACTCCTAAAGGTTCTTGAAGAACCCCCCAAGCGCACGCTGTTATTGCTGGTCTGTCATTCCGCGGCGCGGGTGCTGCCGACATTGCGCTCACGTTGCTGCGTCATGACCATGCGGCCGTTAGAGCAGGTGGGGGTCGCGGCGGCGCTTGCCGCAGCCGTTAACAAATCGGCGAGCGATCCGGAGATTGAAGCGGCGGCGGCCGCTGCCGACGGCAGTGTCGCGCGCGCTTTAGCCTTCCTCGACGAGGACGCACTGGCGCTTCGCCAGCGGGCGCTCGGCGAACTCGATCGCCTGCCCGCGCTCAACGCCGGCGCCCTGCATGCGCTCGGCGATGCACTTGCCGGCGTCGACCAGCAGCCGCTCGCGACCTTCATCGATACCGTCAATGCCTGGCTGTCGCAGCGCATTGACGACGGCAGCAAAGATCTCGGCCGGCTCGCCCAATTAGCCGGAGCCTGGGAGCGCATCAATCAGGCGGCACAGGATGCGGCCGAGTACAATCTGGAGCGAAAATCACTGGTTTTCAGTGTCTTCGGCTTGCTTGCGGAGGCCACGGGCGGTTGATACCTATCCGCCACGTCATGGCCGGGTTCGTCCCGGCCATCCACGTTTTTGAACAAAGACATCAATGCCCGGCAAACCCTATTACATCACCACTGCGATCGCCTATCCGAACGGCCCGCCGCATATCGGCCACGCCTACGAAGCGATTGCCACTGATGCAATCGCGCGCTTTATGCGGCTCGACGGCCGTGATGTGTTCTTCCTCACTGGCACCGACGAGCACGGCAGCAAAATGCTGCAGACCGCGAACAAGGAGAATCTGACGCCGCGCCAGCTGGTCGAGCGCAACGTGCCGCGCTTCCAGGCCATGGTGAAGATGCTCAATTGCTCCAACGACGCCTTCATCCGCACCACCGAGCCGCGTCATCACCGCGCCTCGGAAGCGATCTGGGAGCGTATGGAAGCGAACGGCGACATTTATCTCGACAAATACGCCGGCTGGTACTCGGTGCGCGACGAGGCCTATTACGACGAAAGCGAAACGCGCCTCGACGACAAGGGACAACGGCTCGGACCCAACGGCACGCTGGTCGAGTGGGTGGAGGAGGAGAGTTATTTTTTCCGCCTCTCGGCCTATCAGGACAAGCTGCTGAAGCTCTATGAGCGGCCGAATTATGTACTGCCGCGCGAGCGGCTGAACGAAGTCATGAGCTTCGTCAAAGGCGGCCTGCAGGATCTTTCGATCTCGCGCACCACCTTCGACTGGGGCGTGAAGGTGCCGGCTAATTCAAAGCACGTGATGTATGTCTGGGTCGATGCGCTGACCAACTACATCACCGCGGTCGGATATCCCGACACCGATAGCGAGATGTTCCGTCGCTATTGGCCGGCCAACTTGCATGTGATCGGCAAGGACATCGTTCGCTTTCACGCCGTCTACTGGCCGGCCTTTCTGATGTCGGCGGGTGTCGAAGTTCCGCAGCACATTTTTTCCCACGGCTTTCTGTTCAACCGCGGCGAGAAAATGTCGAAGTCGGTCGGCAACGTCATCGATCCGTTCGCTCTCGCGGAGGCCTATGGGGTCGATCCGCTGCGGTATTTCTTTCTGCGCGAGGTGCCGTTCGGGCAGGACGGCAATTACAGCCACGAAGCGATCGTCAACCGCATCAACGCCGACCTCGCCAACGATCTCGGCAATCTGGCGCAGCGCTCGCTGACCATGGTGGCGCGGAACTTCGGCGGCACGTTGCCGGCGCCTGCGGCATTCAGCGCGGCCGACCAGGCGATCCTGGCCGCCGCCGATGCCATGATCGGCAAAGCGCGCGAGGTGATGGCGACGCAACAACTCCATCAGGTGCTCAATGCGGTGTGGGCGGTCGTCGCCGACGCCAACCGCTATTTCGCCGGCGAAGCGCCTTGGGCGCTGGCCAAGACCGATCCGGTGCGGCAGGGCACCGTGCTCTATGTGACCGCTGAAGTGTTGCGGCAGATCGCGATCCTGGCGCAGCCGTTCGTGCCGGCCTCCGCGGCGAAATTACTCGATCTCCTGGCGGTGTCCGTGGCGGAACGCGACTTTTCGTTCCTTGGCGGTAAGCATCGCCTCGCGGCCGGTGCCACGCTTCCCGCGCCGGTTCCGGTTTTTCCCCGTTACGTCGAGCCGGCGGCAAGCGCGGCGCAATAGCCAAAGACATGTTGGTTGACAGCCACTGCCATCTCGATTTTCCCGATTTTGCCGACGAGCTCGAGGCCGTAATTGCCCGCGCGCGCGCCGCCGGCATCGGGCGGATGGTCACGATCTCGACGCGCGTTCGCCGTCAGAATGAATTGCTGGCGATCGCAGATCGCTTCACCGATGTCTTCTGCTCAATCGGCACCCATCCGCATTACGCGCACGAGGAGTTGGACGTGACCGCGGCCGATCTGGTCGCGCGCACGCGGCACCCGAAGGTGGTCGCGATCGGCGAAGCTGGCCTCGACTACCACTATGACCGAAGCCCGCGGCAAGATCAGGAGCGCGGCTTTCGCACCCACATCCAGGCAGCGCGCGAGACTGGGCTGCCGCTGGTGATTTATTCTCGGCAAGCCGACGAAGACACCGCGCGCATTCTGGAAGAAGAAACCGGGCAGGGCGCCTTCCCTGCCGTGCTGCATTGTTTCACCGGCGGTCCCAACCTTGCCCGCCGCGCAATTGCGCTCGGGCTTTTCATCTCGTTCACGGGCATCCTGAGTTTCAAGAATTCGACCGCGCTGCGGGCGATTGCCGCCGAACTTCCACCAGACCGTATCCTGGTCGAAACCGACGCGCCTTATCTCGCGCCCAACCCGTTTCGCGGCAAACGCAATGAGCCGGCTTACGTGGTCGAGACCGCCAAAGTGCTCGCGGAAGCGCGCGGTGTCTCGTTTGACGACATCGCGCGACAGACGACGGAAAACTTTTTTGCCCTATTCAGCAAAGTGCCGCGGCCCGCGGCGGTTGCTGCATGACGCTGAAGTTCACGATCCTTGGCTGCGGATCGTCTGGCGGCGTGCCGCGGCCGGCGCTGGGCTGGGGCGTCTGCGATCCGGCCAATCCGAAAAACCGTCGCCGGCGCACGTCGCTGCTCGTTGAGCGCCACGACAACGGCGGCGTGACACGGGTGCTGGTTGATACGCCGCCCGATCTGCGCGAGCAGCTTCTCGATGCCAACGTCGATCGTCTCGACGGTGTGTTCTATACGCATGAGCACGCTGACCATATCCACGGCATCGACGACCTGCGCGCGTTCTTCATCAAGCAGCGCCAGCTGATCGACGTCTACCTCGATGAACATACCTCGACCGTCGCGCGCACGCGGTTTGGCTATTGCTTCGCGACGCCGCCTGGCAGCGAATATCCGCCGATCCTGCGCGAACATCGTCTGGCGGCGGGCCAGCCGGTCACCGTCGACGGGCCGGGCGGACCGATCACGGCATTGCCGATCTTGCAGGAGCACGGCGACATCGCGTCGCTCGGATTCCGGTTTGGATCGTTTGCATATTCCTGCGACCTCAGCGGTTTGCCGCCTGACAGTGTCGCGGCCCTGGCGGGCCTCGAAATCTGGGTCGTGGATGCGCTTCGCTACCGGCCGCACCCAAGCCATCTGTCGCTTGCCGAGGCGCTGGCGTGGATCGAGCGGCTAAAGCCGCGGCGCGGGATCCTCACCAACCTGCATTCCGATCTCGACTATGAAACGGTGCGCAAGGAAGTGCCGACGCATGTCGAGCCAGCTTTTGATGGGCTAACCGGAGATATTCCATAATATGTCTTATGCGAATCGCGGCCCTGGGCGCCGGATTCGGCTTCACCGGTAATCCCAACCATCTCGTGCCTTGAGACTGGCTGAGACGCACGTATAGGGTCGCACATTCACCTTGAGACTTTGTCATGACTCCTTCCCGCGACATCGGCAGGCTCATCGAAATCATGGCGGCGTTGCGGACGCCGAAGACCGGCTGCCCGTGGGACCTGGAGCAAGACTTCGCGAGCATTGCGCCTTACACGCTCGAGGAAGCCTACGAGGTTACAGACGCGGTCGCGCGTAACAATCTGGACGACCTTGAGGACGAGCTCGGCGATCTGCTGCTGCAGGTGGTGTTTCATGCCCGAATGGCGCAGGAGCAAAGCGCGTTCGACTTTGGCGACGTGGTCGAGGCGATTACCACGAAACTCATTCGCCGGCACCCCCATGTGTTCGGCGAAGAAAAAGCTGAGAATCCGCAGGCTGTCAAAGGCTTGTGGGAGGACATTAAGGCGGAGGAAAAACGCGAAAAGGCTGCCAACGGGCGGCTGGCCGAAGATGGCGCGCTGGCCGGCGTACCGGTGGCGTTACCCGCCCTCACCCGCGCTCTGAAGCTTCAAGCCAAGGCAAGCCGGGTCGGTTTCGACTGGAACGATCCGCGCGCCGTCCTGCGCAAAATCCGCGAAGAGGCTGACGAGATTGAAGCCGAGATTGATAACAATGAAGCGGGCGCCGCAGCCGAAGTCGGCGATCTTCTGTTCGCCGCAGTCAATCTCGCCCGCCATCTGCATGCCGATCCGGAAGCGCTGTTGCGGCTGTCCAACCAAAAATTCGAACGCCGCTTTTCCGCAATCGAACAAGCGCTGGCGGCGCAAGGGAAGTCGCCGCAGCAATCGACGCTCGCCGAGATGGACGCACTGTGGGACGAGGCCAAAGCGCAGGAGTAGGCGCTTTCGGTCGCTCTGAACAAGATCAAGTTCGGAGATGATGCTCCATAACGGCGAACCGTTCCCGCACGGCGTCGGCCCGGTCGGGATCGACCCGCACAGTCATGTTGATGCGGCCCGATTTTTCGTCGACGTCTTTTCGGATCACTTCGGTGTGGCGATGAAGCCAACTCGTGCCCGCGCCGTCGGCGCCATCGACCACAAGTTCGATTAGAACGCGACCGGCGGCAAGCCGCGCTTCGATGGCAGTTCCAAGGGCTTCGAGCCCCTCCCCGGTCGCCGCCGACACCAACACCGGCCGGTCGTCCGCTGGGCGGCGCTCGACCAGGTTTTCCACGCGTGCACGGCCGTCAGCGTCGAGCACATCGATCTTATTCCACACCTCGATCAGGGCTGGTTTTTCGTGGGCGCCGCGCCGCGAAGCAATGCCCAGCTGCCGCAAGATATTCTCCACGTCCTGCAATTGCGCAGCGGCATCCTCGTGTGAGATGTCGCGGACGTGCATGATCACGTCGGCCTCGATCACCTCTTCGAGCGTAGCGCGGAACGCGGCGATCAGCATGGTCGGCAGATCGGAAATAAAGCCGACCGTATCGGAGATAATGACGCGGGCGCCGTGCGGCAGGTCAACGGCGCGTAGCGTCGGATCGAGCGTCGAGAACAGCATGTCGGCTGAAAGGACGCGCGCCTTCGTCATAGTGTTGAACAACGTCGACTTGCCGGCGTTGGTGTATCCGACCAATGCGACGATCGGATATGGCACGCGGCGGCGGCTCTCGCGATGCAGTTCGCGCGTGCGTTTGACCTTAACCAATTCGGCCTCGATCTTGGCGAGCCGCTCCTCGATCATGCGCCGGTCGGCTTCGAGTTGCGTTTCGCCGGGCCCACCAAGAAAGCCGAAGCCGCCGCGCTGCCGTTCGAGATGGGTCCACGTGCGCACCAGACGGCTTTTCTGATAGGTCAGATGCGCATGCTCGACCTGAAGCGCGCCTTCCCGCGTTCGCGCGCGCCTGCCGAAAATCTCCAGAATAAGCCCGGTCCGATCGAGGACCTTCGCGCCCCAGGCGCTGTTCCAGATTGCGCTGCTGCACCGGCGAGAGCGCGCAATCCATCACCACGATGCCGGCTTCGTGCGTCTTTATCAGCCCGGCGATTTCCTCGACCTTGCCCTTGCCGAGATAAGTCGCCGGCCTCACCGCGTTGAGCATCACGATGCCGGATTGTTCAACGTCGAGATCGATGGCGCGGGCAAGTCCGACCGCCTCGTCAAGCCGCGCCGCCGGCGTGCGATCGGCAAAAGTTGCATGTGCCGCTGCGCGCCGCAGCGCCGGTTCGATGACCAACGCATGGCCGGTCGCCGAGCTGCCAGAGCTTAGCCGCCCAGAGCTTTGCCGCCCAAGGCTTAGCTGATCAGAGCGCGTGTCGCGATGGCGCGGCTCCAATCAGACCTTTTCCCCAGCCGGCGCGTCCTCGGCGCCCTCGAACAGCTGGACAGGATGACCCGGCATGATGGTTGAGATGGCGTGCTTGTAGACCAATTGCGAATGACCATCCCGACGCAAGAGCACGCAGAAATTGTCGAACCAAGTGACCACGCCTTGCAGCTTGACCCCGTTCACCAGAAAAATAGTGAGCGGAATTTTGGCCTTGCGGACGTGATTAAGGAAAGTGTCTTGCAGGTTTTGTGAGCGGTCGGCTGCCATGGCCGTTGTTTCCGTTCTTGTACCGCAGGCCCCTACCCTGCGGGTCTTTTCTTGCGCCCTGTAATGGGGTTGATCGAGCGAAGCGAAAACCGCACCTAGACATCTCCGTCCAACTACGGGCCGTGCTTTGCTTGACCCATCTTACAGATTCTCGACGGCCCGGCCCACCCCCGCCAGCGGTCCAAGCCAATTATTAGACGGTACAGCGGCGGGGGATGCAAGCCTAAGTTTGAGCGGCCGAAAGGTGAGAATATGCTCGCCGCTCCGCTTTATGGAGCACAAAGCGCTATTTTCTTACGTTATCCGCACTCCGCAAAGTCGTGGAACACGCGGCGGAGCGCGGCCGCGATCGGACCTGGTTGGCCGTTGCCGACGGGCCGATCGTCGATTTTTACGACCGGCATAACGATCTGGCTCGCCGACGTAATAAACGCTTCGCGAGCGGCATAGGCCTCCTTGAGCGTGAAAGCCCGTTCCTCTGCCGCAAGACCTTGCGCTTTGATGACTTCGAACAACACAGTGCGGGTAATTCCGCGCAGGATGGCGTTGTCGGCCGGACGCGTCACCACCGTGCCGGCTTGCGTAACAATCCAGGCGTTACCTGACGCGCTTTCCGTCACATTGCCGCTTGCGTCGACAAACCAGGCGTCGCGGGCGCCCTGCTCGATAGCGGCTTGCCGCGCCAATACGTTTGGCAAGAGGCCGATCGTCTTGATATCGACCCGGCCCCAACGGTTATCCGGCACAGTGATCACCGCAATGCCCTTTGAGGCCAGCGTTTCATTGCGCGCCCTGTTGAGCGCGCGCGCAGTGACCACGACGCTGGGCGGTACGTCCGGAACCGGAAACGCATGGTCCCGGCGCGCCACGCCGCGCGTGATTTGCAGGTACACCACGCCGTAGGAAACCCGATTGCGCGCAACAACCTCGCGCAGCACGACGCCGAGCGACGCAAGAGACATCGGCACGCGGATGCGCAATTCATCGAGCGAGCGCAGGAGCCGTGCGATGTGGCGGCGCTCATCGATCAACCGCCCTCCCCGAACCTCGCAGACCTCGTATACGCCGTCGCCGAACTGGTAGCCGCGGTCCTCGACATGGACCGTTGCCGCGCGCATCGGCAGGTAGCGCCCGTTGACATAGGCTATTCGGGACATCGGTCGTTCAGAGGTTAGTCGATCCCGAGCGCCTTGAGCTTGCGGTGGAGCGCCGAGCGTTCCATGCCGACAAACTCGGCGGTGCGCGAAATATTACCGCCGAAGCGGTTGATCTGGGCCACGAGATACTCGCGCTCGAATACTTCGCGGGCTTCGCGCAACGCCAAACTCATCAGGTGCTCTCCGCCATTGCCATTCGGCATCGACGGTATCATCGCGCCGACGTCCTGCGGCAGCATTGCAGCGGTGATGACCGCGTCCGGTTCGCCGCCGGCAAGGATCATCAGCCGTTCGACGTTGTTGCGGAGCTGCCGCACGTTGCCCGGCCAGTCGTGCGATTGCAGCACGGCAAGCGCATCGCCGCCGACATTGCGTTTAGGTAGGCCGGTGATGTGCGATATCTGGGTCATGAAATAGTCCACCAGTTCAGATACGTCCTCGCGGCGTTCGGCGAGCGGCGGCACGCGGATCGGCACCACCGAAAGCCTGTGAAAAAGATCTTCGCGGAATTTTCCCGCCGCGATATCTGCTTCGATATTGCGGCTGGTTGAGGAGACGATCCGCACATCGACGGTGACTTTGGTGCTGCCGCCAACCCGCTGAAAGGTTTGATCCACGAGCACGCGCAGAATCTTGTTCTGCGTCTCGCGCGGCATGTCGGCGATCTCATCGATAAACAGCGTGCCGCCGTGAGCCTCTTCGAGCGCGCCCACTTTGCGGGCTTGCGCGCCGTTGCCGGCTTCAACGCCAAACAGTTCGACCTCCATCTGCTCCGGCATGATGGCGGCAGCGTTGATGACGACGAAAGGTCCGCCGGCGCGCGCCGACAGCGAATGAATGGTACGCGCCGCAAGCTCCTTGCCGCTACCCGATGGCCCAACGACAAGGACCCGGCTGTTGGTCGGCCCCACTCTCTCGATGGTTTGTCGCAATTGATTGGCGGCCGGGGAATGGCCGACGATGGTCGTGGCCAGCGGGCCAAGCTGTTTGAGTTCCTTGACCTCCCGCTTGAGCCGCGAGTTCTCCAGCGCCCTCTCGGCGACCAGCAAGAGCCGATCGGCCTTGAACGGCTTTTCGATGAAGTCATAGGCGCCGCGCTTAATTGCCGAAACCGCTGTCTCGATGTTGCCGTGGCCGGAGATCATCACCACCGGCAGCTCGGGATGGTCCTGTCTGAGAACGTCGAGCAGCTGCAGTCCGTCGAGGCGGCTGCCTTGCAGCCAGATGTCAAGGAAAACGAGGTTGGGCCTGCGGGCAATGACCGCCGCGACCGCCTCCTCACTGTCGCCGGCAGTGCGGGTGCCATAGCCTTCGTCCTGCAAAATGCCGGCGACCAGTTCGCGGATATCGACCTCGTCGTCGACGATCAGGATATCGGATGCCATGATCAGACCGTCGCTCGCTGGACTTCCACTGGCGTGGAGGGAGCTTCGATCGGCTCAGCGGTGAAGCGCAACTGCATCCACGCGCCGCGCGCGCCGGCAACTTTTTCTGAAGCATCGCGCAGCTCGATGCGCCCACCGTGCTCTTCAAGAATGCGGCCAACAATAGCCAATCCCAACCCGGTGCCCTTCTCACGCGTCGTCACGTAGGGTTCCAGCAGTCGCGTGCGATTTTCCTTGGGCAGGCCAATGCCGTTGTCGATCACGTCGATGACGACGTCCTTGTCTTCCCGATGCACGCTCACCACAACACGGCCGCGGCCGAGGACATCCGACGGCACCGCCCCGATCGCTTCAGTCGCATTCTTGACGATGTTGGTTAGTCCCTGCGAAATCAGCCGCCGATCGAAGCGCGCGGGCATCGCCTCCGCAGGCAGATCGACCTCGAAATCAATATCGGGATGACCGACGCGCATCAGGAAGACAACCTGACGCACCGTATCCGCCACGTCTTCGGTTGCCATGACCGCCTTCGGCATCCGCGCGAACCGAGAGAATTCGTCGACCATGCGCTTGATGTCGTCGACCTGACGCACGATGGTCGAGGTGCATTGCTCGAACACTGCTGCATCCTCAACAATCACCTTCGAGTATTTGCGGCGTAGGCGCTCGGCCGACAGCTGGATCGGCGTCAGCGGGTTCTTGATCTCGTGGGCGATGCGGCGAGCAATATCGGCCCACGCCGAAGAGCGTTGCGCCAGCACCAGCTCGGTCACATCGTCGATGGTGATGACGTAGCCGTGCTCGGACTCCGCAGCCTGTTCGCTGGTCACGCGTACCGAGAAGTTTCGCTCCTGGCCATTGCGGCTGACGGTGACCTGCCGCTGAACCAGACGTTGACTGCCGTTGCGCGCCGCTTGAAAAATCTCTGCGAGCTCGGGAGCGATCTCGGTGAGCAGATGCCCAAGCGACTCGCCTTCGGTGCGGGCGATCAGTTGCTCGGCCGAGCGGTTGAGGATGGTAATGCGGCCGTCTGCATTGACGCCGATGACGCCGGCGCTGGCGCCCGCAAGCACGGCCTCCGTAAATCGCCGCCGGCTGTCGATCAGGTCGCGCGCACGCACGATGTCGTCATGCTGGGTGCGCAGTTCCTGCGTCATGGTGTTGAAAGTCTCGCCGAGCCGGGCCAAATCGCCCTCGGACCGGCGAATCGGCACCTGAACCTGGAGATTGCCGGTAGAAACGAGGTTGGCGGCGCCAATCAGACGGCGGATTGGAGCGACCAACCGATTGGCAAAATCGAGCCCGATCCACGCTGATGACAGAAGTACAATCAGCGCAATGACGGCGAACATCAGGGCAAACGCAATCTGAATGCCGAGCCGGCGCGCTTCGAGATTGGCATATTCGCCGACGCTCTCTTGCGTCGCGCGCAACTGTCGGACCACGACCGGATCTAAAAGCCGCGCAACGTAGAGGAAGGTGTCGTCGTAGCCGTGCAACTTCACAGCGGCCGCGACGTGATCGCCTTCGGGAATAAGCGCGACCTGGGGCTCCGTCTCGCCGATTTTGGCGAACAGCTCCTTCGAAGGCAGCACGATGGCCTTGTCCATTTTGACGTCGGCGCGTTCGATCGTGGAGCCGTCGCTGTGGATCATCATGGCCGCGGAGAGGCCGCGCGCATTGGCTTGCGCGGTGAAGAATGTGCGGAACCGGTCGCGATCGGAATCAAACATCGGCTTGGCGCGGCCAAGATCGAAAGCCATCGCCATGATTTCACCGCGGATCGCCTGGGCGTGCTCGTTGACGTAGGCGTTGGCCACGATCACCGACTGTTCGATCATGGCGCGCGTGCGCGTTGAAAAGAAACGGTCGAGCGCGCGATCGAGCGTCGTTGAGGCGACGACGGCGACCAGGATCGTCGGCACCGCCGCGATCACGGCGAACAGGCCGACGATCTGGACGTGCAGCCGTGAGCCCGCGTAACCGCGGCGGCGCGCCCGCACCACCATCCATACTTCGCGTCCGATGATGGCCAGCAGCAAGAGCCCGGTCGCGAAATCTCCGAGCAGGAGCGCGACGACGACTTCGTGGACCGGCGCGATCGGCGTGAAGTCCGAAAGTACCAGGAAGGTTGCCGTCGCAGACAGGAGCGCCGCGCCCACCGCGATCGCACCGATCATCCGGGATCCGACCAGCATCGGTACTGCAGCGGCCGGATCGAGTGGAGCGACCTGATCGGCTGTTGTCATGAAGCGTTAAGCACGGGACTGATGCGGCAACGAACGAATGGGCCCGGCCATTCGTGCCAGTGACTTTTATATCACTAAACGAGTGATGCTTTTATACAACAATGTTGCCCGATTGCGACATTTCCTGGGCGTCTGGCACCCCCAGGTCCTGGGCGCAGGTCGGTTGAATTAGCCGCCGCCCGTCCGATAGACCTGAATTTCGAGGTCGCGGATTTTCTTGCGCAGCGTATTACGATTTACGCCGAGGAGATCGGCGGCGCGGATCTGATTGCCTCGCGTGGCCGCAAGCGCCGCAGACAGAAGCGGTGCCTCCACTTCCCTCAAAATGCGGTGATACAGGCCAGGCGGTGGTAAACCTTCGTCGAATCCGGAGAAGTACCGCGCCAAATAGCGCTCGACTGAGTTCGCAAGGTTTTCATCGCCGCGGTAGCTGTCCCCGGGCGCGGTAAGCGCAGGCTGCGACAATTCGGTGTCGACGACCGCGGCCGTGATGGTTTCTTGCGGATAAAGCGCGGCGAGGCGACGGGCAAGATTTTCCAGTTCGCGCACGTTGCCGGGCCAGCGATGCCGGCGCAGACGATCGAGCGCGGCCTGATCGAGCTGCTTGGCCGGCAAACCCTCGCGCTCCACCTGTGCAAAGAAGTGCCTGATGAGATCGGCGATGTCTTCTGTGCGCTCGCGCAGCGGCGGCAGCCGCAACGGCACGACATTGAGACGGAAAAACAAATCCTCGCGGAACAGTCCCTGCTGAATGAGCTGACGGAGATCTTTGTTGGTCGCCGCGATAATCCGCACATCGGCTTTGATCGGCGTGCGGCCGCCGACCGTGGTGTATTCGCCCTGCTGCAACACGCGCAAAAGCCGCGTCTGCGCCTCCATCGGCATGTCGCCAATTTCATCGAGGAACAGCGTCCCGCCTTCGGCTTGTTCGAACCGTCCGGCACTGCGGCTATTGGCGCCGGTAAAGGCCCCCTTCTCGTGGCCGAACAACTCTGACTCAATAAGGTCGCGCGGGATCGCCGCCATGTTGATGGCGACGAACGGCCCGGTCCGCCGTTTGCCATAGTCGTGCAGTGCGCGCGCCACCAGTTCCTTGCCGGTGCCGGACTCGCCCGAGATCATGACGGTCAAATCCGTCTGCATCAGCCGCGCCAGCACCCGGTAGATTTCCTGCATCGCCGGCGAACGGCCAACCAGCGGAATAGAATCAAAATCTTCCGCCTTGACCGCGGGCCGCGGCCGCTCCTTCGGCTCGGACAGAGCGCGTCCAACGATGGCGATCAGTTCTTTCAGATCGAACGGCTTGGGCAGATATTCGTAAGCGCCGCGTTCTGAGGCGCGGATCGCGGTCATGAAAGTGTTCTGCGCACTCATGATGATGACCGGCAGATCCGGGCGCGCCTTCTTGATACGCACCAAGAGATCGAAGGCATTTTCGTCCGGAAGCACCACGTCGCTGATAATGAGGTCGCCGTCGCCCTGACTGATCCACCGCCACATCGTTGCGGCATTGCCGGTCGATCGGACCTCATAACCGGCGCGCGAAAGCGCCTGGTTAAGCACGGTCCGGATCGCCGCATCATCGTCGGCAACGAGAATATTTCCCGCCGGCATCAATGATCCCCTACTGATCGATCGTTCTTGGCGAAGGCGGCACCATCGCCCCCTGCCCCGGTGTACATCGGCGTGAGCACGCGAAAGATGGTGCGGCGCGGTTGCGACTCGCATTCGATGATGCCGCCATGGTCGCCGACGATTTTGGCAACCAGCGCCAACCCGAGACCCGATCCGGTCGGCTTGGTTGTGACGAACGGATCGAACAGGTGCGGCATCAGTTCGTCGGGGACCCCGGGCCCGTTGTCCTTCACGCAGAATTCCAGCGGCAACGAAATACGGGTCTTGGCTCCCGGAATTGACAGCCTCACGCCCGGACGAAAGGCGGTCGACAACACGATCTCCCCGCCAGAATTATCGCCGATTGCCTCGGCGGCATTCTTCACCAGATTCAAGAACACCTGAACGAGCTGGTCGCGGTTCGCCAGCACCGGCGGCAACGACGGATCGTACTCCTCGACAAATTTGACGTGGCGAGCGACGCCGGACTGCGCCAAACGCTTCACGTGATCGAGCACCACGTGAATATTGATCGGTTCGCGTTCGATTGGACGCTCGTCCGAGAATACCTCCATGCGATCGACCAGCTTCACAATGCGATCGGCTTCATCGCAGATCAGCCGTGTAAGGGTGCGGTCATCGTCGCCAACCGATTGTTCCAGCAATTGCGCCGCGCCGCGGATGCCAGAGAGCGGATTCTTGATTTCGTGCGCAAGCATGGCGGCGAGCGCGATCACTGAACGCGCGGCGCCGCGATGCGTGAGCTGGCGGTCCATCTTGTCGGCGATGGTGCGCTCCTGCAGCATCACCACCACGTAGTCCGGCCGCTCGGCGAGTGGCGCCACGTGCAGATCGACGAGCCGGTCGCCAGGATTTCTCGGGGTGCCGAGGTCCACTTTGTATTCGTTGACCGCAGCACCGCTTTCACGCACCTGATCCACCAGAGCGAGCAAAGGGCTGCCGAACGGCACAAGATCACTCAGCAAATTGCGTCGCAGCAGCGACACTGAAACCTCAAAAAAAGATTCCGCCGCGACGTTGGCGTCAGCCACCCTGCCGTCCGCACTTACGACGATCACGGGGTGTGGCAACGCATTGAGAACCGCATCGGCGGGCGTCGCCGTCAGCAATGGCTCCGCGGTTCTCATGTCATGATGCTCAGATTTTGCCGCAGATAGCGGGCCTCCGGTCCCAGCCAGGCGAGCGGGCATGACAGAAGGGACCGGGGGCGGTCCGCTTGCTTATGGCAATGTGGTCGAAGCCGGTTTTTGCACACGAATTAGGCGTCACTTCGTTTCTGCATATAGTTTAGCCAAATCTAGATAGGGTGCAAGTGCTGCACTGCAATATAGTCAATTTGCAGGCCCGCGGGGTCAGGCGGCTGTGGATTAAGCCGGTGAACGCTTTCGGGGGCTAAGGCCGCACCTTACGCCATGTCGCACCTTCGGCAGACATAGGCTAAAGCGAATGCTGCAAGCGCGAGCGGAGTGGAACCACATGGCGGGCAGAGTTGCGGCTGTCGTTGTTGCGGCCGGACGTGGCCAACGCGTCGGCGGCGACGTTCCAAAGCAATACCGGAGTATCGCCGGCAAACCGGTGATCCGCCCCGCCCTGGCGGCCTTTCTTGACCATCCTCGGATCGACGCCGTGCAACCAGTCATACATGCGCAGGACGCGGAAGCGTTTCGCGCCGCGACCGCCGGGCTCCAAAACCTGTCCCCGGTTTGGGGCGGCGTGACGCGGCAGGCCTCGGTTCACGCCGGGCTGGAAGCGCTCCGCGCGGCACGGCCGGACTTTGTCCTCATCCATGATGCGGCGCGACCGTTTCTGACCAGCGCGCTGATTACGCGCGCGATTGACGCGGCGGTTGAGCACCGCGCAGCGGTGCCCGCGGTTCCGGTCGCCGACACCGTGAAGAAAGTCGACGAGCGCGAAACTGTCACCGAAACGCTTGATCGCAGCCGACTGCGGCTGGTGCAGACCCCGCAGGCTTTCGGCTTTGATCTCATCATCGCGGCGCATCAGCGCGCGGCGGCGGCCGGCCGCGACGACTTTACCGACGATGCTGCGCTTGCAGAATGGGCCGGCCACTCCGTCACCGTTTTCCCCGGCGAGGCCAGCAACGTGAAGCTTACGACCAACGACGATTTTATTCGCGCCGAGGCACTGCGCATGGCCGCTCTCGGCGATGTTCGCACCGGCAACGGCTTCGACGTGCACGCCTTCGGCGACGGCGATCACGTGATGCTCGGAGGCATCCGCGTTCCGCATGCGCGCGGGCTCACCGGGCACTCCGATGCCGATGTTGTGCTGCATGCATTGGTTGACGCGCTTTTGGGCGCGCTGGCTGATGGCGACATCGGATCGCACTTCCCGCCGAGCGACCCACAATGGCGCGGAGCATCGTCCGACCAGTTTCTTGCTTTTGCCTGCGCGCGTGTACGCGCGCGATCGGGGTTTATCGCGCATCTCGACGCGACCGTCGTGTGCGAGGCGCCGCGCATCGGACCACATCGCGACGCGATGCGTACGCGGATTGCCGCCATTGCCGAGATCCCCTTGGAACGCGTCGCGGTCAAGGCAACGACCAGCGAGAAGCTCGGATTTACCGGCCGCGGTGAAGGAATCGTCGCGATGGCGACCGCGACAGTGCGGCTGCCCTGGAGCGCGGCGTGATCGATGACGAATTGCGCAAGGCGGCAGCGCGCCTCCTCGATTTGTGCCGTGCGCGCGGTCTCAAGATCGTCACAGCGGAATCCTGCACCGGGGGCCTTGTCGCAGCGGCGCTCACCGAAATTGCAGGCTCCTCCGATGTTGTCGACTGCGGCTTCGTCACCTACTCGAACGAGGCAAAACAATCTTTGGTCGGCGTGCCGGCTGCAACCTTGAAGCAACATGGCGCAGTGAGCGAACAGACCGCTGCGGCCATGGCCGCCGGCGCGCTGAAAAATTCGCGGGCGGATTTATCGGTGGCAATTACCGGCATCGCTGGTCCCGGCGGGGGCTCAAAGAAAAAGCCGGTCGGGCTGGTTTACTTCGCCGCAGCGAGCCGCGGCGGCAGCCTCCTCGCGCGGAGCCGTCGCTACGGCAAGATCGGACGCCGCCGCGTGCGATTGCGCTCCGTCGCCGAAGCGCTCGAGCTTTTAGGACTGCTTGCGGAGGAGACACACGTTTGGGGCAGGAGTGGTGCGTGCCGAAGCCTGCGCTAGTCAACCCAGGAGAAAGAACGATCGCCTCGAGTCTGCCGGCTCTGAGCCTTTCTGCATTGGGCGTCGTATTTGGCGATATCGGCACGAGCCCGCTCTACACGCTTAAGACGGTTCTCGGCCTTACGGGCGCTCATCCCGATCCGACGGCTACGCTCGGAGCTTTGTCGCTGGTGATCTGGACGCTCATCATCGTGACCTCAATCAAATACGTATCGTTTGCGATGCGGATCGATAATGACGGCGAGGGCGGAATTCTCGCTCTCATGTCTCTTCTCGGTGTGAAGCGGCAGCATCGTCCCGCGATTGTGGCGGTGGGACTGTTCGGGGCCGCGCTGATCTATGGCGATGGCGCCATCACGCCGGCGATCTCGGTGCTCTCCGCGCTCGAAGGGCTAAACATCGTGACGTCGACTTTCCAGCCGTACATTTTGCCTGCGGCGGTAGTGATCCTGGTCGCACTCTTCGCCATCCAGCCGCTAGGGACGGCGCGGATCGGCACGGCCTTTGGCCCGATCATGGCGTTATGGTTTCTTGTCATGGCCGTGCTCGGACTTTGGGGTATCGCGCAGCATCCGACTGTCCTGCTCGCGATCGATCCACGTGCCGGCTTCACCTATCTACACACGGGCGGACTGACAGGCTTTCTGGTGCTTGGCGGCGTGTTCTTGTGCGTGACCGGCGCCGAAGCCCTTTATGCTGATATGGGCCATTTCGGCGCCAAGCCAATTCGCCTGGCCTGGTCGGCGCTCGTGTTTCCGAGCCTCATCCTCAATTATGCCGGTCAGGCGGCGCTCGTTCTCGAAGGTGCGCCCACGGCGGACAACATTTTCTATCGGCTGTGTCCGCCGGTGATGCTCGTGCCGTTAGTGATCCTGGCGACGATCGCCACGATCATCGCCAGCCAGTCCATTATTACTGGCGCCTTCTCAATGACGCGGCAAGCCATCCAATTGGGGTGGCTGCCTCGGCTGCAGATCATACAAACATCCGAGCAGGGGTACGGTCAGATCTATGTCGGCGCGGTCAACTGGATATTGATGATCGTAACTCTCGGTCTGACAATCGGCTTTGGCAAGTCTGACAACTTGGCGGCGGCTTACGGCATTGCGGTTTCGGCCACAATGCTAATGACTTCGGCGCTTCTTTTCATCGCGATGCGGGAGATTTGGCACTGGGCCCTTCCGGCGGCTGCAGCCGTTGCCGGCGCGTTCTTCATTGTCGACGCGGCCTTCCTCGCGGCCAACCTCGCCAAGATCGCCGACGGCGGATATGTGCCGTTGTTGCTCGCCGTCGCGGTCTACGGGGTGATGCTGATTTGGCACACGGGTGCGCGGGCGGTCTCGGCCCGTCTGCAGCAAACCGTTGTGCCGATCGCGCGCTTCATGGCCCAGATCGCAGAGCGCAAGGTTCCGCGGGTGCCGGGTACCGCGGTGTTTCTCACGCGCACAGAGCGTGATGCCCCGCCGGTCATGGTGTGGCACCTGAAACAAAACCGCGCGCTGCATGAGCGTCTTTTCGTCCTCACGGTTCTGACTGAATCCGTGCCGTGGATCGACGACACCGCGCGCCTGAAGTTCGAAGAGATCGCACCCCGCTTCTGGCGAGCCACGGCCCGATTTGGCTTCATGGAGCGACCCGACATTCCCGCTCTGCTCCGGACGGCTCACACGCGCGGCTGTGGGATCGACCTGTCGGACGTGACTTACTACGTTGGGCATGAGACGGTCGTTGCGAGCGATGATCGCACGGGGCTGCCGCGATGGGTGGAGGCTCTGTTCGCAGCAATGCAGCGCAATTCCACCCACCTCAGCGATTATTTCAAACTGCCGCCCGACGCGGTTGTCGAGATCGGGCGCGAAATCGCGATCTGAGCATTTGCGGCGGCTATCGGCTTCTATGACTTGAACATTGATTGGCGAACACCGCCTGCTGCAGATCAATGTCCGCTTTACTCCGAAAGCGACCGTATTGCTGCGCGGGAGCGAAATGATGCAATGGGCCAAACCCGGACCCCGCGCTAAGGCCCGCGCACTTCCGTCCTTCACCTCAAAGCGGAACGATCTGCGTTTCTGGGCTGTTCGTTAACGAATATTTTCTTTCTTAAAGATCGTCGCTCCTTGCCTGACCAAATGTCTTTTATCTCTTCGTTCGGCTGGAGTGAGCTTATCCTTGCTATGCGGGACGGGGATCGTGCCAATGAGATTAAGCCTATGATTTTTATCTACGGCGTAACCACGAAGAACTTTCCGCATGACCTGTGCTCCTGTCTTGTCCAAGAAGCTGTGGGATGAATTTATCGGCGATTACTTAGACTTCAAAATCAAACGGATGAAATGACGATGCCGCCAACTGAGGCGGCCTATCCGTTAGCTAAATGACCTTGTAGCAGATTTAGGTCAAGCAGGATCATTGCTTGGACGACCGGCAAGCGGCGTCAACTAGACATTGTTCAGACATTGCGCGCCAAAAACTCTCGCATCAGGCGCATGACCGCGCGGCGCCCGTCGAGCGCGCTCATCTGCATGAATCCGTGCGGCATGCCTTCCATCACGTGCAGCTCGTAGGAGCTGTCGGCGGCTGACAGCGCCTGCGCGAGCGTCAGCGAGTTGGGCAGACACCACGTATCGGTGCCGGCGCCGATGACGAAGCACGGCGGAAGCAGTCCCGGGGCCACGGCTTTGAGTGGACTTGCGCGAGGATCATCGAACAAATCTTCGCTGCCTGACAGGTAACTGCTCAACTGCTGTTGCAGTCCGGGAATCGCCCGCGTGCGCGCCGCGGTCGCCCTGAGATCGTAGACGCCGTAAAACAGCAATGCCCCTCGCACAACCGAGCGCAACTCCGGAGCGATCGAGACGAGGGCGCCGACTGCCAGGTTTGCTCCCGAGGAATCGCCGCCGATCGCGATCCGGCGGCCATCGCCGTTCCATCGGCGAGCGTTAGCGGCCGCCCATCCGATCGCGAAGGCCGTATCTTCCAGAGCGGCCGGAAACGGATGCTCGGGCGCGAGCCGATAATCGAGGTTGATCGTCAGATATCCCGCTGCGGCAAACTGCATGCCGAGCTCTCGAAACGAAGCCGGGCTGCCCAACGACCATCCACCGCCGTGCAGATAAATCACCACCGGATGCGGTCCGGTCCCCTTGGGTACCGCAACGTCAGCGCGGAGGCCCTGACGCAGGTCAATTTTTTCTTCGAGAGCACCGATCGCCGGGAGATCGAGATTGTAGACCGCCGCCAGTTTTTCCCAAGCCACGCGCTGCGCGGCAATATCGCCGGTCGGATTCCAAGTCGGCAACGTTTCCAGAATCCGACGGTCGTGTTCACTGATCATGGCGATTGGCGGTTGACGAATCCCGTTACCGCATCGCCAGCTGCCGCACAAGCGGGGTGATTGGCCACGCCGCCGCTCCATCGGCCAACGAAAAGAAACTGTGCCGCCTCAACTGCACCGCCTCATCTGCCCCTCAAGTCGAAACGCGCAAATCGAATCACATCGTTGGGGGCCGTGAACCGCACTGTAAGTCACGGCAATTGGTCATTGGAAGGTCGAAATCGGTCTTCTGGCGCCGCACTTCAGGTCGCACGCCACTCTATGGCGGCTACGGATAAGGTCTCCGAGCTTCGACCAATCTGAATGAGGAATGTACCTGGCTCAAAGACCTGCTCAGGCGCAGTCAGGCTATCGCCGAGGGAAAAGCGCAGGTCATCGACCGTAATCCGGAAATGCACCCGCTGCTCTTCGCCGGGTTGCAGCGGAATTTTTTTGAACCCTTTTAGCTCCCGTACCGGTCGCGATCGGCTCGCGACCGGGTCGTTGATGTATAATTGAACAATCTCTTCACCCGCAGCCGGGCCGGTGTTTCGAACCGTAATGCTTGCATTGAGCACGTCGCCTTCGCCGCGCAGTAGCGTCTTTTCAAGCTCGACAACGCCGTAAGCGAACGTGGTGTAACTCAGGCCGTGACCGAACCGGTAGAGCGGCGTGTGTGAGCCCTCGATACGGCAGGCAGTGGTGAACTTGCGGAACACATGTCGGCCGCTTCGGTCAATCTCGGCATCGCCGGGCACATCAATTCCAATCTTGTCGATCGGACGCCCCGTCGGCGACTCGGCATAGGTGATCGGGCACTGCCCGACGGTGCGCGGGAAACTCATGGTCAGTTTGCCGGACGGATTGACGTCGCCGAACAGTAGGTCGGCAATGGCAGTTCCAGCTTCGCTGCCGCCGAACCAGGCCTGCAAGATCGCATCCGCGTGCTGATCTTCCCATTCGAGCGCAAGCGGTCGTCCGCTCATGATCACCACAACCAGCGGCTTGCCGGTTTTGTGAAGCGCTTGCAGCAGCCGTGATTGGTTGCCGGGAAGGCTGAGTTCGCTTCGCGTCGAAGATTCCCCGGAATGCTCCCGCGCCTCGCCGACGCAGGCGACGATCACGTCTACTTTGGTTGCCAGACCAACGGCCTCGGCGATCATCTCATCCGGTGAGCGCTCCTCGATCGCGAAAGTCTCGCCGAACACATTAAGTCGTGCGGCAACGTTGGGATCATCAACGATGTTGGCGCCTTTGGCGTAAAGTATTTGACTGCTGCCGGCTCCGTTCCGCATTCCCTCAAGCACGGTAACGCTTTCTGTAGACCGAGCCGCCACCGCCCAGGTGCCTTGCATGTTGGCGCGACTATCAGCTAACGGCCCGATAACAGCGATGCTCCCGCGGCGTACCAGCGGCAGAACGCCGTTGTTTTTGAGCAGCACGCAGGATTTTGCCGCTGCCTCGCGCGCTAAGCGACGGCTCGTCGGTGTGGGCGTTACTGCTTGCGGTCGCGATTGATCCAGCCCACGGTACGGAGCTGCAAACAGCCCGAGCCGCTCTTTGGCGCGGAGCACGCGCCGGCAAGCGGCGTCGATTTCGGTTTCGACGATCCGGCCTTCGGCGACGAGTTCCGGCAAATACCGAATGTATCCCTCGCTCGCCATATCGATGTCGACACCGGCCGAAAAAGCAATCAGCGCAGCCTCCTTTAAATTGGCGGCTACGCCGTGGTGCACCAGCTCCATGATCGCGGTGTAGTCGGAGACGATCAGACCATCAAAGCCCCACCGCCCGCGCAACAGATCCGTCAGCAGTTTCCGGTGCGCGGTGCACGGAATGCCCGCCAGATCGTGAAACCCGACCATGATGGCGCCGACGCCGGCATCGACCGCCGCCTTAAAGGGCGGCAGGACAACGTTGTGCATGCGATACGCGCTGGCATCGACGGCATTGTAGTCTCGGCCCGCCTCCACCAAACCGTAGCCGGCGAAGTGCTTGGCGGTTGCCATTACTGTATCTGCTCGCGACAAATCTTCGTCCTGTAAGCCCTCAACCATGGCCACGCCGAATACCGAGCAGAGCAGCGGATCTTCGCCAGGGCTTTCTGCACAACGCCCCCAGCGAGCGTCGCGGGTAACGTCGAGCATCGGCGCCCACGCCAGCGCGACGCCCTCAGCCGCAGCTTCAGCGGCAGCCGCGCGCGCGGTTCGGCGAACCAAAGCGGGCTCCCAAGTGCACGCAAGACCCAGCGGGAGAGGAAAGATCGTACGGTGACCGTGTATGACATCGAGGGTGAACAACACAGGAATCCGCTGCGGCGACTGCTCGATCGCAATCCGCTGCAACTCATTTAGTCGGCCAAGCTCAAGTCCGGCTGAAAGGCCGCCGACCTCGCCTCGCCGTATTCGGCGTTCGATCTCTGTAACCGCGGTGCCGGCGCCGGTCGTCTCCGCACCGTCGACATTTGGGTGGTTGAGCTGGCCGATTTTGTCGGCCAGCTCCATGCGCTTCAGGAGATCATCAATGAATTCGGACATTATCAGCCAGCGTCGCGACGTCGGGTTGTTCGCAAGCCTGCTACAGAAATGGTTGCAAAGTCGTTGGCGCGCCGAAACAGCTCGCGTTATGCCGCCTGGGTGCCGTAGACCTGATCGGCGCGGCGTTCGAACGCGGCTGCAAAACGCCGGAATGCTGCATCGAACATCGCGCCCATCAGCATGCCGAGCGTTCGGCTGCGGAATTCATAAGCGATGAAAAACTCGACATCGCTCATGCGGTTGTCCACGTCGTGGAATTTCCAGGTGTTATTCAGACGGCGAAACGGACCCTCGAGGTATTCCACCAGAATTTTCAGGTTCGGGCGGTCGAGCGTCACGCGGCTGGTGAAGGTCTCCCTGAGAACTTTATAAGCGACCGTCATGTCGGCGATGATGACGTCCTTGCCGCCTTCCTGGGTGCGCTTCCGGACTTTGAGCGATTGGCAGAGCGGGACGAACTCCGGGTAGTGCTCCACGTCGGCGACGAGATCGAACATCTTGGCGGCGCCATGCCTGACGCGTCTGGTGGTGGAAAGTTCCGGCATGACTCAGCGCGGCGCCCGCAGTGCCTTGAGCCGCGCAAAATCCTCGCCGGCGTGGTGGGACGAGCGCGTGAGCGGGCTCGCCGACACAAACGAGAATCCCTTGGCATAAGCGATTGTTGTCAGCGCCTTGAATTCATCCGGCGGCACAAAACGGATTACCGGGTGATGTTTGCGCGACGGTTGCAGGTATTGCCCGATGGTAAGGAAATCCACATCGGCGGCGCGCAGATCGTCCATCACCTGCAGCACCTCGTTTCGCTCCTCGCCGAGCCCAACCATGATGCCCGATTTGGTGAAGATGCGCGGATCGAGTTCTTTGGCGCGCTGCAGGAGCTGGACCGAGGCGAAGTAGCGCGCGCCGGGGCGCACTGTGAGATACTTCGACGGCACGGTTTCAAGATTATGGTTGAACACATCGGGCCGCGCCGCAACCACGGTCTCGACCGCACGGGATTTGCGCAAAAAATCCGGCGTCAGCACCTCGATCGTTGTCTGTGCGCAGCGGGCGCGGATGGCGCCGATCACTGCGGCAAAATGCGCCGCACCGCCGTCGTCAAGGTCGTCCCGATCGACCGACGTGACGACGACATGCGAGAGGCCGAGCTTCGCCGTCGCATCAGCGACCCGCGCCGGCTCGGCAGGGTCGAGCGCATCGGGTAATCCGGTCTTGACGTTGCAGAAGGCACAGGCACGCGTACAAGTGTCCCCCATGATCATGAAGGTCGCGTGCTTTTTCTCCCAGCACTCGCCGATATTGGGACAGCCGGCCTCCTCGCAAACCGTGTGCAGACCGTTGGCCCGTACGATCTCGCGGGTTTCGATGTAGCCGGCTGAGATCGGTGCTTTGACCCGGATCCAGTCGGGCTTTCGCAACGCAGGCTGGTCGGGCCGATGCGCCTTTTCCGGGTGGCGGGGTGCGGCACCCGACACAGTATCGATCAGAACGGCCATTATCGCTCCGAAGGGGAGGTTCCCACTCACGCGATACTTACGAGGCGCGTGCTGCACTCGCAAGGCTCCCGGAGGAAGCACGATTCGGCGCAGTACCGATCGATCCGATCCATTCAATGACCGCCAATGAACGATTTGTAACGAAATTCCGCATAGTTCCACGCCCAAAGATTTAAGTTTTGCCACAATAAACGCGCTTCCTGATGTCGCGCGATTGTTGGCATCGCGGAGAGAACCATGACCGCTGATCGGAGGCGGGAAGCGGCGCTGGCTTTGCATCGGTTTGGTTTCGGACCGGCGCATGATTCGATCGCAGCGATTTCCGCCGATCCGCGCGGCGCAACGCTGGCCGATTTGGAACGCCAGGGGGCGGGCCAGGTCGCGGCGGCGAACCTCCTGCCGAGCGCGGCAACGGCGCGCGCACTGTTCGACTTCCGCGCCGAGCGGCAAGCGCAAGAAAAGCTCGCTCAGCGCGACAAGAAGGCTGCGGACGCAGATGGCACGGCTCCGACGATGTCCGATGTCGAAGGCGCCTCCGTACCACCCCTAGCGAAGCCGGAAAATAAGCAGCAGCCGCTGCCGCAACAATTGCTTGAGCACGAGGCGTCGGTGCGTCTTGCTGCCGCCGTCCACGCGGAAGTCGGATTTGTCGAGCGGCTGGTGTGGTTCTGGTCGAACCATTTCTGCGTGTCGGCGGAAAAGGTCAACGCGGCGGCCGGCCCCTACGAGCGCGAAGCGATCCGGCCGCATGTGCTCGGCCGCTTCGCCGATATGCTCGAAGCGGTCGAAAGCCACCCGGCGATGCTGTTTTATCTCGACAACGTCGAATTGATGGGACCTGACTCGATCGCCGGCATCACCCGCGACAAAGGTTTAAACGAAAATCTTGCGCGCGAGGTTCTCGAGCTGCACACGCTCGGCGTCCGCAGCGGCTATTCGCAGGCGGACGTCACCAGTTTTGCCAAAGTGCTCACCGGCTGGACCTGGATTTCCCCCGCCGAGCCTGAACACGGCGGCGACTTTGTCTTCATCAAGCGCCTTCATGAGCCCGGCGATCAGATCGTCCTCGGCAAACGCTACTCCGCCGGCGGCGCCGAGCAGGGCCGTGAAGTGCTCGCCGATCTCGCGCGGCATCCGGCGACGGCTCGCCACATCGCGCAAAAGCTGGCGTGCCATTTCGTCGCCGATGACCCGCCGCCGACGCTCGTTGCCAAGCTGGCAAAGACTTTCACCGATACCGACGGCGACCTGAAAGAGCTCAGTAAAACGCTGCTCAACGCCGAAGAATCATGGACGCCGCAACGCACTAAGCTCAAACGTCCAGCAGACTGGATCGTGGGGATTTTGCGCGCCACCGGTGCTCAGAGCTCCATCCCGATTGGCCGTTTGTTGAACGCGCAGGCTTTGCTTGGCGAGCCGCTGTGGCGGCCGCCGGCGCCGAACGGTTACGTCGATGTCGAGGCGGCGTGGATCGACGGCGTGCCGCGCCGGCTCGACATCGCTAATGAGTTCGCCGGCCGACTTGCTGCCGCGACCGACCCCATGGTCTTGCTCGAAAATAGCCTCGGTCCGCTCGCTTCGGCCGACACGCGCGGCACGATCGCGCGTGCGGAGAGCCGCAATCAAGCGCTGGCGCTTCTGGTGATGACCCCAGAATTCCTGCGGAGATGAGTATGCCCTCGCCCCTCCATGCGCCGTCGCGTCGGAACGTGCTGTTAGCCTCCGGCGCGTTATTTGCGTGGGCTTATCTGCCAAAGCTCGCGCGCGCCGAAGGTCGCGACCCGCGCTTTCTGACGATTGTGCTGCGCGGCGCGCTTGATGGCCTCGCTGCTGTTGCGCCCGTTGGCGACCCAAACTGGGTCGCATTGCGCGGTGAGCGTGCCCTGACGCGCGATGGCAAAGTCCCTGCCCTTAAGCTCGATGATTTTTTCGCGCTAAATCCGGCCATGCCCAATCTCCAGCGGCTGTATGAGGCAAAACAAGCGATTATCGTACACGCGGCCGCAACGCCTTATCGCGAGCGCTCTCATTTCGACGGACAAGACGTGCTCGAAAGCGGGCTGCCGAAGGCCGGCGCCAGCGACAGCGGCTGGCTCAATCGCGCGCTGGCGAGCTTGGCGCCAAGCGGGAGAGTTGATCCTCATGGGAGCAAAGTGTTCGGCGTAGGGCCGGTCACACCTCTGGTCGTGCGCGGCCCCGCGCCGGTGTTGTCATGGGCGCCGCAGCGCGTTCCGCCGGCAAACGCCGATACTGCGCAGCGCCTGCTCGAACTTTATCGCCATTCCGATCTCAAACTCGCGGCCGTGCTCGAAGACAATGCCAAGCTGACGGCGATTGAGCAGATGGGCGGTATGGGTCAAAAGCCGGGCGGGCCCGGCGCCGGACAAGTGCGCGCTTATTTCGCCGAAGCAGCCGGTACCGCGGCGAAATTTCTGGCGCAAACCGACGGTCCGCGCGTCGGTGCGCTCGCCCTCGACGGTTGGGATACCCATTACAACGAAGGTATCGCCCAGGGCCGGTTGTCGCAGCTCCTTGGCGCGCTTGATGTCGCGCTCGCGGCCGTCGAGACCAACATGGGCTCGGCGTGGCGCGAGACTGTGGTGGCAATCGTGACCGAGTTTGGCCGCACCGCGCGCATCAACGGCACCGAGGGCACCGATCACGGCACCGCTACGGTGGCGCTGCTTGCCGGCGGTGCGCTTAGAGGTGGTCGTGTGATTGCCGACTGGCCGGGGCTGAAGAGCACCGATCTCCACGAGAACCGCGATCTGAAACCGACGACCGATCTGCGGGCCGTGCTGAAGGGATTGTTGAGGGATCACCTGCGTGCTGACGAGCGGGCGCTCGCGGAAAATGTTTTCCCGGCAAGTGCGAACGTTCGACCGATGGCGGGATTGGTGGGCTAGTCTCCCCCATCCCGACGCCATCACATATTCAGCACTCGGCCATAGGCGTCGAGCACCGCTTCCTTCATCATCTCTGACAACGTGGGATGTGGGAACACGGTGTGCATAAGTTCTTCTTCCGTGGTCTCGAGATTCATCGCGATCACGTAACCCTGGATCAGCTCGGTGACTTCCGCGCCGACCATGTGCGCGCCGAGAAGTTGCCCGGTCTTCTTGTCGAAGATGACTTTGACCAGCCCCTGATCCTCGCCCAGCGCGATAGCTTTGCCGTTGCCGACGAACGGAAACCGGCCGACGCGAATGTCGAGCTTCTTGTCCTTCGCCGCCTGTTCCGTAACCCCGACCGAAGCAATCTGCGGTGAGCAATAGGTGCAGCCGGGAATAAGCTGCTTGTCCATCGGATGCGGGTGCAGACCCTTGATGGCTTCCACGCAGATAACGCCTTCGTGCTCGGCCTTATGCGCAAGCAGCGGCGGCCCGGCGACGTCGCCGATGGCGTAAATTCCCGGCACGTTGGTCCGGCACGCACCGTCGGTTACGATCGCCCCGCGCTCGGTCTTCACGCCAAGCTTTTCCAGGCCGAGATTTTCGATATTGCCGACCACGCCGACGGCCGCGATCACGCGATCGACTGACAAAGTTTGCGTGCCGCCTTTGCCATCGTCGATGGTCGCAGTGACTCCGTCGGCCTTCTTGTCGAGCTTTGTCACTTTGGCGCTGGTGAAGATTTTGATGCCTTGCTTCTCAAAACTCTTGCGGGCGAAGGCGGCGATCTCGGCGTCCTCGGCGGGCAAGATCTGCGGCAGCACCTCGACCACGGTCACGTCGGCGCCGAGCGTGCGATAGAACGAGGCGAATTCGACGCCGATGGCGCCGGAACCGACGACCAGAAGCGATTTCGGTATGGCGTCCGGCACCATGGCCTCGAAGTAAGTCCAGATCAGCTTTTTGTCGGGTTCGAGGTCGGGGAGAACACGCGGGCGCGCGCCGGTGGCGAGGATGATGTGCTTGGCCTGATACGCGCCGGGACCCAGCGCCCCTTTCGGCGCTTCGCTGTTGCCGGCTTTCACGGTGATTTTGCCGGGCGCGTCGATCGCGGCCTCGCCCCAGATCACTGCGACCTTGTTCTTGCGCATTAGAAAGCCGACACCCTCGTTGAGGCGTTTGGCAACGGCGCGGGAACGCTTGACCACGGCCGACGGATCATAGGTGACCTCACCCGCCGACAGCCCGTAATCCTTGGCGTGCCGCAGGTAATGAAGGATCTCCGCCGAGCGGAGCAGCGCCTTGGTCGGAATGCAGCCCCAGTTCAGGCAGATGCCGCCCAGATAATCCCGCTCGACGATCGCGGTCTTGAATCCCAGCTGGGCCGCGCGGATGGCACAGACGTAACCGCCCGGGCCGGAACCGATAATGATGACGTCGAAATTCGTATCAGCCATTCCAAAACCTCACGCGTCTTCGGCACCTTAGCCGCCACGCCCGCGCTTGTCGCGGTTGGGCCGTGAACCAAGTTGAAGGCCTGCCCGTTGACGTATGTAATGCCGCCATACCAGGAATGGAGGAACGCCGTGATCGGGATCATTGGGCGAATCGCCATAGCGACATGTCTGGTTGCTCAAGCCGCGCTCGCCAACGCCGCCGACCTGAACGTGTACAGCACCATCGCCATGCGCGGGGCGCTGGAGGAGCTCGTTCCACAGTTCCAAAAGGAAAGCGGCAAAACGCTCGCGCTTACTTGGGGCACCGCAGCCATGCTGACCAAACGCATCGAAGCCGGCGAGCCGGCTGACGTAGCGATTCTCACGCGTGCGAATATCGACACCCTGACCAAGGAGGAGAAGATCGCGCCGGCCAGCGAGGGTACGCTCGCTGCGTCCAATATCGCCGTTGCGATCAAGTCCGGCGCGCACAAGCCCGACATTTCGAGTGCCGATGCACTCAGACAGGCGCTGCTGGAGGCCAAATCCCTCGCCTACAGCGATCCAGCGGCGGGCGGCGCCAGCGGGGTTCATTTTGCCGCAGTGCTTGAGCGGCTGGGCATCGCTGACAAGCTCAAAGGCAAAACCAAGTACCCGCCAGCCGGGGGCAACGCTGCCAGTCTCGTCGCCACCGGCGAAGCCGAACTCGCCATTCAGCAAAAGCCTGAAATCATGAATGTCGCCGGCGTCGATGTTGCAGGTCCGTTGCCCAGCGATTTGAACAAAGTCACGGTCTTCGCTGCCGGCATCGTGGCTAACGGCAAGAACACCGACGCGGCGAAAGCGCTGCTTAAGTTCCTGCAATCGTCCGAAGCCGCCAAAGTCTTCAAGGCCGTCGGGTTCGATCCGGACTGACGCCTCGCCGGAAAACTTCAAACGTACTGCGCGACACCGTTGCCGAACGACCAGTTTTCTTTTTTGCATTCGACGAGATTGACGAAGACGTCTTCCTTGCGCAAACCAGGATTGTCCGCGAGCAAAGATGCGATACGGGCAAAGAACGCCTGCTTCTGCCCAAGCGTGCGGGTATCGTTGGCCGTTATTTGGATGATGACGAAGTCATCTGAGTAGGAGATCCCGAGGTAACTTTCCGGGTGAACGAAATTCTCGGGATCGTGCTCGTTGACGATCATGAAACGGTCGTTCTCGGGTACCGCGAATGTCTCGATCATCGCCCGATAAATGCCGTCGCAAATCGCTTTCCTATAAGCCGGTGATTTGCCTCGCCGCAGATCGATGCGAACCAGCGGCATTCTCTACACCAGCATCATCACCGGGTTCTCGATCAGCGCTTTGAACGCGCCGATCAGCACCGCGCCGAGCGCACCATCGACGGCGCGGTGATCGCACGACATCGTCACGCTCATCAGCTGCGCTGCTTCGATCTTGCCGTTCCTGACGACGGCGCGTTCCTCGCCGGTGCCGACGGCAAGGATGGTTGATTGCGGCGGGTTGATCACGGCGGTGAAGTCTTTGATGCCGAACATACCGAGATTCGACACCGAGGTTGCACCGCCCTGATATTCCTGGGGTTTAAGTTTTTTAGCCCGGGCCCGCGCGGCAAGTTCTTTCATCTCGTTTGAAATTCCCGACAGCGACTTCGTTTCCGCTTTGCGGATGATCGGCGTGATCAGGCCGCCCGGCAGCGCCACGGCAACCCCGACGTCGGAGTGCTTGTGCTTGAGCATGCCGGCTTCGCTCCAGCTCACATTGGCGTCGGGCACGCGCTGCAATGCCAGCGCCAGCGCCTTGATGACGAAATCGTTGACTGAAAGTTTGTAAGTGGGCTTGCCGTCCTTGTCCTTCGGCGCCTGCGCGTTGCTCTCTTCGCGCGCCACAAGAAGCTTCCCGATGTCGCAGTCGACGGTGAGATAAAAATGCGGGATGGTCTGTATCGACGCCGTGAGCCGCTGCGCGATGGTGCGGCGCATGCCGTCATGCGGAATGAGTTCGTAGCTGCCCTCTTCGTAAAGCGCGCGGATCTGCTGGTCCGACATCGCCGGTGCGATGGCCGGAGCACCGGCTCCTGCAGGAGAAGGTGCTCCGGCCGGTGCGCGGAGCCCCTTGCCTTCCTTCGCCGCGGCCACATCGCGGGCGATGACACGGCCGTGCGGCCCTGAACCGGAAACGCGGCCGAGATCGATGCCCGCTTCCTTCGCAAGGCGACGAGCGAGTGGGGACGAGAAGATGCGATTGGCTCCGTGACCATTGGCCTGAGGGGTCGCGCCCTGGGCTTGCGGCGCGGTCTTTTCGGTGGCGGAAGGAGCTGAAGGCGGCGGCGCTGTGGCTTCCGGCGATCGTGCTGTGGCTGGCGCGGGTAGAGGTGAAGGGGCTTTCGGTGCAGGCGCCCCCTTGCCGGCCGCCGAAGCCGCAGCTTTCGGATCCTCGCCCTCTTGCGCCAGCACTGCGATCAGCTGATTGACCGGCACATCGTTTGTGCCTTCGGGAACCACGATCTTTGCCATCACGCCGTCTTCGATGGCCTCGTATTCCATCGTCGCCTTGTCGGTTTCGATCTCGGCGATCACATCACCGGTCTTGACCGCTTCGCCTTCCTTCTTCAGCCATTTGGCAAGATTGCCCTTCTCCATCGTGGGCGACAGCGCCGGCATGAGGATGTTAATGGGCATGGCGCAGCAATCTCACAAGAAACATCAGCGGTAGCAAACGGCCTTCGCCGCTTCGACGACGTCGGCAACCGACGGGAGAGCGAGCTTTTCAAGATTTGCCGCGTAAGGCATCGGCACGTCCTTGCCGGTGACGCGCGTGACCGGCGCATCGAGATAGTCGAACGCCTCCTCCATCATCCGCGCTGCAATCTCGGCGCCGACGCCGGATTGCCTCCAGCCCTCTTCAACGGTCACCAGACGCCCGGTCTTCTTCACCAACTCGATGATCGTATCCGTGTCCATCGGCTTGAGCGTGCGCAGATCAATCACTTCGGCGCTGATATTCTCCCTTGCCAGTTCGTCTGCAGCCTTCAGCGCGTAGGTCATTCCCATTGACCAGGAGACCAGCGTCACATCGTTGCCGGCACGGACGATGCGCGCGCGGCCGATCGGCAGCACATAGTCGTCCAGTTTCGGCACCGGCGAAGAGACACCGTACAGGAGCTCGTTCTCAAGAAAGACGATCGGGTTCCGATCGCGGATGGCGGCCTTGAGCAAGCCCTTGGCATCGGCCGCGTTCGACGGCGCGATCACCTTCAGGCCGGGAACATGCGAGTACCACGCCGAATAATCCTGACTGTGCTGGGCGCCGACGCGGGAGGCGGGTCCGTTCGGTCCGCGGAACACCATCGCGACATCAACCTGTCCGCCGGACATGTAGCGCGTCTTTGCCGCCGAGTTGATGATGTGATCGATCGCCTGCATGGCGAAGTTGAACGTCATAAACTCGACGATCGGCCTTAGCCCGGCGAGCGCGGTGCCGACGCCGAGGCCGGTAAAGCCTAGTTCGGTGATTGGCGTATCGATGACGCGGCGAGCGCCGAATTCTTGCAGCAGTCCTTGCGTGACTTTGTACGCACCCTGGTACTCCGCGACTTCCTCGCCGATGACAAACACGTCGGCATCGCGGCGCATCTCTTCGGCCATGGCATCACGCAACGCTTCGCGCATGGTCATCGTAACCATCTCGGTGCCTTCAGGCACCTCGGGTTCGGGCATTAATGCCGGTGCAGGCGGCTTGTCCGTCGCGGTTTTCGCGGGCGCCGGCGTCTCGGTTTTTTCGGCCGGCTGTTCCTTTTCGGCGTCCTTCGCCTGCCGTGCGGGCTGCGTTGCGTCGGCGTTCGGCGGCGCAGATTTGCCATCCCCAAGGGCGGCTTTGTCCTCGCCTTCGGCGAGGATCGTCGCAATCGGCGTATTCACTGCAATATCGGTTGTGCCTTCCGGCACCAGAATTTTGCCCAGCGTGCCGTCGTCGATGGCCTCGACCTCCATGGTCGCTTTGTCCGTTTCGATCTCAGCGATGACATCGCCGGTCTTGACGGAGTCACCCTCTTTCTTGAGCCATTTGGCGAGGTTGCCCTTCTCCATGGTGGGCGACAGCGCAGGCATGAGGATTTGGACGGGCATAGCGGGCTAACTCGTGGTCAATCGTCACGCCTTAAGCGGACCGCGGGTTGCGGCTGCAAGCATGATCGCTTTCACCGGTAGATGTCAGTGTAAAGCTCCGCGGGGTCGGGCTCGGGGTCGTGCGTCGCAAATTCGGAGGCTTCGTTGATGACGGACCGTACCGAAGCATCGATTTTTTTCAATTCGTCTTCGCTCGCCCAATTCTTGGCAACAAGCCGCGCCCGAACCTGCTCGATCGGATCGTGCTCGGTGCGCACTTTATCGACTTCCTCTTTGGTCCGATATTTGGCCGGGTCGGACATCGAGTGTCCGCGATAACGGTAAGTCATCATTTCGATGATGGTCGGCCCTTTGCCGGCACGGCACCACGCCATCGCCGTTTCGCCGGCGGCCTTGACCGCACGCACGTCCATGCCGTCGACCTGCACGCCTGGAATGTTGAACGAAACGCCGCGCTTGGAGAAGTCGGTCTGTGCCGATGAACGTGTCACGGCCGTGCCCATGGCGTACCGGTTGTTCTCGATGACGTAGACCACCGGCAGCTTCCACAGCTCGGCCATGTTGAAGCTCTCGTACACTTGGCCCTGGTTGGCGGCGCCGTCCCCGAAATAGGTCAGGCAGACGCTATCGTTCTCGCGGTACTTGTTCGCGAAGGCTAGTCCGGTTCCGAGCGGCGCGGAGGCCCCGACGATGCCGTGTCCCCCGTAGAAATTCTTTTCGAGGGAGAACATGTGCATCGAGCCACCTTTGCCCTTGGAATAGCCGCCGCGCCGGCCGGTGAGCTCGGCCATTACCCCTTTCGGGTCCATTCCGCAGGCCAACATGTGACCGTGATCGCGATAACCGGTGATGGTCTGGTCGTCGTCGCGTTTGGCCATTTGCATGCCGACCACGACCGCTTCCTGCCCGATGTAGAGGTGACAGAACCCCCCAATCAGCCCCATCCCGTACATCTGTCCGGCCTTTTCCTCGAAACGCCGGATCAACAGCATGAGCCGGAGTGCCGAAAACTCCTGCTCCTTGCTGAAATCCTCGACCGGGCCCGGTGGTGTGGCCGGCTGGACAGTTGCATGGCGTTCGTCGGCGATTTCGTCCGCTTCTTTGGTTCTGGCGACGGCCATCAGCGTCCTCGAGACATCGGGCTTGATCCCATAGCCGAAATCGACCTACGGCGGAAGTCGGCGCCCGGGGGTTGGTTCTGGCTAAACCGTTAGCCGCAAAAATTATTTCGGGAACGGAGACGACGAGTTCAAGGCCGGCTATCGGTGGAACGTGGGGGCTTGTCGAGCATCAGGGTCAAATCGTTGGGATGTACGTAGTCGAGCTGAGCCCGGGTCCGTTCGTCGAGCATATCGGGATCAAGGCCTCTCGATTTGAGCAGGCCGACACGCCGCTCCCATTGCACCCGCTCGATCTGCAGGCGGGAGAGTTCGGTCGAAAGCAGCGCGATTTGCTGGTCGATATCCTGCTTGGCCTTGAGCCCGTGATTCCCGGAAAACGCGTTGGCGCCAAAATAGCCGATGAGCAAGGCGGCCATGACGTAGAGGCCAAGGGCAGTCAGGACCGAACGCAGACGCTTGCGGGTGACCATGCCGCAAGCATGGAAGCACCAGGCTTAAGGCGACCTTAATGCCCGGTGCGCGCCGGCCCGGGCAGATGATTGCGGAATTCGTTGATCACGAAATTTCCGAGCCGCTTGCCGCGGTTGCGGAAATAGCGGAGCGGGCCTGCATCAACGAAATAGGTCAGGAGAATACTGTCCCGGGTCGTGACTTCATCACCGATCCGATCGGCCGAATGCCACGTGTCGGTGCCGACAGCGAAGACGTAGCCGCTGTTCGGCGCGAAGGTCATTTGTTTTTCCTTCGGCAGCGTCCCATCCGGAAGCTTCCGGTGAAAAATTGTACCAATATGCGAAGTTGAAAGGTCGCGCGGCAGGTAGAGCTGCACCGTGATGCCCTTCCACCTTGTGTCGGTGTGCGGCGTGATCAGATAACCGGGAATGTCGCGCGTGAGCACCGGGATCGGAAACATTCCGATCTTGTCGTAGTCCGGGCCAAAGCGCCGCTCGAGCAAGGGCGCTAGACGCCGAATAAATGCGTCACGAACAGCCGCGGAGCAAAGCGCGCGCCCGACTACATTCCAAACCGTGCGCTTTTGTGGCTCCAGGTGCCGGATGTACTCCGGGAACAAATCGATCTTGACGCGGGTGTGCGTCCCGTCGGGAAGGTCATGACCCTTGCTGCGTCCGTGCATCGGCCGATATTCGGTCGCCGCGGGCATGTGTTCGAGCATGGCCGCGTAAATATCTTGCGGAAACACGTCGTTGAGCACGAGATGGAAGAACGGCGTTTCGGAAGCGGCCGCCCTGTCCACCGCTGCGACGACGAAATCGCGCAGCCGCGCTATCGCAAGGCTGCGGTCGCCTGATCTCAACTCCAGCGACTGGTCCATGGCAAATACGCGCGCCTCCCGCCTGGGTATCCCGAAGCAACAGGGTGTAGCCCCGATTGCCGCCGCGCGACAAGTCCGGTGGGGAAAAGGCCAAAGGCTATATCAAAGCCTTGAACGCCGCCCGCCCGGCGTAGATCGCCTGGGCGCCAAGTTCTTCCTCGATGCGCAGGAGCTGATTGTATTTCGCGGTGCGATCGGAACGGGCCAGCGAGCCGGTCTTGATCTGCCCGCAATTACAAGCGACCGCGAGATCGGCGATCGTCGAATCCTCGGTTTCGCCGGAGCGGTGCGACATCACGGCGGTGTAGCCAGCTTTATGTGCCATCTCGACCGCGGCCAGCGTCTCGGTCAGCGTGCCGATCTGATTGACCTTGATCAGAATCGAATTGCCGATGTCGTTTTTGATCCCTTCGGCCAGCCGGGTGACGTTGGTAACAAAGACGTCGTCGCCGACGAGCTGGCATCGCGTCCCGATTTTCTGCGTCAGCAGTTTCCAGCCCGCGAAATCATCCTCGGCCATTCCGTCTTCAATCGAGACGATCGGATAGCGTTGCACCAGCGCGGCCAAATATTCGACCTGCTGCTCGACTGACCGCGTCTTGCCCTCGCCCTCATAGCGATAAGCGCGGTCTTTGAAAAACTCGCTCGCCGCAGGATCGAGCGCGATCATAACGTCCTGGCCGATCCGGTATCCCGCTTTCTCAATCGCGGCGACGACCTGATCCAGCGCAGCTTCGGCGGAAGGCAGATTGGGCGCGAAGCCGCCTTCGTCGCCGACATTGGTATTGTGGCCGGCAGCTTTGAGCGCGGCGCGCAATGTATGAAAAATCTCTGAGCCGGTTCGCAAAGCTTCGGCAAACGAGTCTGCCCCGAGCGGCACGATCATAAATTCCTGAAAGTCGATCGGATTGTCGGCATGCACGCCGCCGTTGATGATGTTCATCATCGGCACCGGCAGCAGCCTCGCTGCGGTGCCACCCACGTAGCGATAAAGCGGCAAGTTGTTTGCCACCGCCGCCGCTTTGGCGACGGCGAGCGAGACACCGAGGATGGCGTTGGCGCCAAGCCGCCCCTTGTTGGGTGTGCCGTCGAGCGCGATCATGGTCTCGTCGATCTTGACCTGAGCTTCGGCGTCCATGCCGCTGAGCGCATCAAACAGTTCGCCGTTGACGGCTTCAACGGCGTTGCGCACGCCTTTGCCGAGATAACGCCGGCCGCCATCGCGCAATTCGACCGCTTCATGCGTCCCGGTCGAAGCACCCGACGGGACACCGGCGCGGCCGCGCGAGCCGTCAGCCAAAATAACATCGACCTCGACGGTCGGATTACCGCGGCTGTCAAGAATTTCGCGGCCGACGATATCGACAATGGCAGTCATGCGCGCTCCGGGCTCAACGCCTCACCTGAAAAGCGGGCTTCTACAGGATCAGCGCGCCCAATGCCACGTCGGACTTATTGTACTTCGTGTCGGAAAAATCGGAGCGCGCGCCATCACTTCATATAGCCGACATAGTAGATGCCGATCACGCCGCCGGCCGCATCGTGCATCGGCTCATAGCCGGTGATGTAAGGTTTGCCGAGGATTGTCACCTCGCCGTAGAACGCTTCGTTCTTGTTGATCGCCTGGATGGCCTTGCCGGCAGGATCGAGAATGGTGCCGATCGCGCGCGATCCGTCGTCTTTTTTGACGTTCGTGGCGACGCGGACATATTCGTTCCCGCTCTTGACGAAGATCGTAGCGGTGCCGCCGGCTTCCTTCACGACTTCGTCCACCAGGTCGAAGTTGTTATTCATCTTCGCCGAACCGAAATACACCGCCGGAACAGTCTTGCCCGTGACGGTATCCGTACCCTCGATTTTCACCGTCCCGAGCTTTTCGGCTTTCGATTTCAACAGCGCCATCGACGCTTTCACTTTTTCAAGATCTTGCGCTTGAGCCATGCTCGGCATCAGCAGCGAGAACGCTAAGATGGATCCGATGGCAAACGTGCTGACGACCACCTGCTTGATGTTCATTGCACTTCCCTCCCCGGGGGCCGATCTTTGCGGCCCCTCCTTAGCCGTTACAAATTAAATACAGCTGACGCGTTAAGTATAACTGACGCAGAACAATCGGCAAAATTCATTCTGTGCCGGACGGCCACTACGCGTTTTACCGTCAGCACCGTCCGTGTTATCGCACTCCTACCAATGCCGAAATTACCCATTCAACTTGGCCGCTCCGTGCCAATCCCGGCTTCGCCTGATGAGGCCGCGCTTGACCGTGTGCGTAATCCGCATCCAAACACTAATTACGTGGGTCGCTTTACTTTTCCTGAATTCACCGTGATGTGCCCCGTCACTGGCCAGCCCGATTTTGCGACACTGGTGATCGATTACGTCCCCCGGACATGGCTGGTAGAATTTAAATCGCTCAAGCTCTATCTCAACAGCTTCCGCAATCATGGTGCCTTCCACGAAGAATGCACCGTCACGATCGGGAAGAAGCTGGTCGCGCTGCTAAAGCCGAAATGGCTGCGCATCGGCGGTTATTTCCATCCGCGCGGCGGCATGCCGATCGATGTGTTCTGGCAAGCCGGAAAACTTCCTGCCAACACGTGGGTCCCGGACCAGGGTGTCAGCACCTATCGCGCCCGCTAATGCTGGGTCTTGGGTTTTATTTACGCGCCATGCCCGTAGTGCGCAGGCAAATGCCCAATCGGCGCAGCGGCCGTGCGCCGGCCTTGCAATCGGCCGCACGCCGGGCCAGCTAGCCGACATGAAGCGCCCGCCCCGCATTTCCTTCGTCTCGCTCGGCTGTCCGAAGGCCCTGGTCGACTCGGAGCGTATTATCACGCGGTTGCGCGCCGAAGGTTATGAGCTGTCGCGCGGCCACGCCGATGCCGACCTCGCCATTGTTAATACTTGCGGCTTCCTCGATAGCGCGCAGACCGAATCGCTCCATGCTATCGGCGCGGCGCTTGCCGAAAACGGCAAAGTGGTCGTGACCGGCTGTATGGGCGCAGAGCCGGAGAAAATCACTGCCTTGCATCCAAACGTGCTCGCAGTGACCGGGCCGCAGCAGTACGAGAGCGTGCTGGACGCGGTGCATCGCGCGGTACCCCCAGAGCACGATGCTTATGCCGACCTGATCCCACCCCAAGGCATAAAATTGACGCCGCGGCATTACGCTTACCTAAAGATTTCAGAAGGTTGCAATAATCGCTGCACGTTCTGCATCATTCCAAAATTGCGCGGCGATCTGGTCTCGCGTCCGGCCGCCGACGTGCTGCGCGAGGCTGAGCGGTTGGTCACCGCCGGCGTCAAGGAGTTGCTGGTCATCTCGCAGGATACGTCAGCGTACGGCGTCGATGTGAAGTATGCCGCGACTGTATGGAAAGACCGCGAGGTACGAGCGAAATTCCTCGATCTGGCGCGCGAACTCGGCGAATTCGGCGTCTGGGTGCGGCTGCATTACGTCTATCCATATCCACACGTTGACGACGTCATCCCCCTGATGTCGGACGGCAAAGTGCTGCCCTATCTCGACGTGCCGTTTCAACACGCCAGTCCCGCCGTGCTCAAACGCATGCGCCGGCCCGCCGCGCAGGAGGAAACGCTGTCACGCATCAAAAAATGGCGTGCGGCCTGCCCCGATCTCACCATTCGGTCGACCTTCATTGTCGGTTTTCCGGGCGAGACGGACGCTGACTTTTCGCTGCTGCTCGACTGGCTCGGTGAGGCCGAGCTCGATCGCGTCGGTTGCTTCCGCTACGAGCCTGTTGCCGGCGCCACCGCGAACGACCTTGCCGCACCGGTGCCCGAGCCGGTCAAAGCCGAGCGCTTCGATCGGCTGATGCAGCGCCAGCAAGAGATTTCGCGCAGACGGCTAAAGCGCAAAGTCGGCACGCGCCAGCGCGTCATCATCGATGAGGTTGGCTCCGCCAAGCCCGGATCGGGCCCGGTGACCGCGAAAGGCCGGAGCAAGGGTGACGCACCGCAGATCGACGGCACCGTGTTCGTGCAGAGCCGGAGGCCATTGCGGGTCGGCGAGATAGCGACCGTGAAGATTGAGCGCGCCGAAGCCTACGACCTCCATGGAACGACAGTAGGGTACTGAGCCTACCGTTTCATCGCACGCGTTGTGGCCAACGCGGCAATGCTTCCTGTTTTTGCTGGTATTGCCCGACGTTCGGGGCTTTCATGCCGCGCGAGGCGCTGAACCGTGACCGCGATCTTCATCACCGCGACCGGAACCAATGTGGGAAAAACCCGGGTCGTTGCCTCGCTCATCCGGCACTTGCGGCAGTTTGGCCGCACGGTCGAGGCCATCAAGCCGATTGTATGTGGGTACGATACCGCGCGCGCCGCAGCGAGCGATCCGGGGACATTGATCGCCGCACTCGGTCTGCCGTTCTCGCCGGAATCCATCGATCGCATTTCGCCGTGGCGCTTTCGTGCCGCGGTGTCGCCTGACCTTGCGGCCCGGTATGAAGGGCGAACCATCGATGTCGATGGCGTCGTGGCGTTTTGCCAAAACGCCATCGAGCGCCGCCGCGACGCCCTCCTGATTGAAGGTGTTGGCGGCGTCATGGTGCCGCTTGATGAAAGCCGTACCATCCTCGACGTGATGATGGCGCTGCGCCTACCGCTTATCCTGGTCGCCGGCTCCTATCGGGGGTCGCTCAGCCACACGCTTACTGCGCTCGATTCGCTTTTCAGGCGCGACATGAACGTGCTTGCGACCATCGTCAATGAGACGCCGGACAGCACCGAGCCGCTGGATGAGGTCGTAGCGTCCATCGGCCGTTTCACCGAACCAGTGATCGGGCTCCCGCGTCCACGGGGCTAGGGCGATATTCCCGTCCCTGCTCCGACCACACTTTTGGCACAGACCATAGTCAGCCTGTCTGTGGGGCCGCGCAGCGCCAATGCACGCGCGAACGCCGGGCCGGTCCGCGCACGATAATGGAAGCTGCTGTCGAGCCGACGAGGAATTTCTACACATGCGCAATCGCTCTTTTGTGCTTCTTGGCGCGGCGGTCGGCGTCATGCTCGCCCTTGCCGCGACTGATTTGCAGCTCGTCTTTACAGGAGCGGATGCGCGGCCCGCGCCCGCAACTAAAAAATATCAGCTGCTCGAGTTCTTCGTCGGCGCGTTTGAGCGTGTGCGTACGAGCTATGTCGAGAAGCCCGATGATGCCAAGCTGATGCATTCGGCGATCAACGGCATGCTTTCCGGTCTCGAAAATTCGAGCTTCATGGACGCGGATGCCCTTCGGCAAAGCGTTTGCACCGGTTCCGGTTGCGCACTTTATGGCGGAGCCGGCGTCGACATCACCATGGCCGACGGTCTTGCCCAGGTGGTATCGCCACTCGACGACAGCCCGGCTGCCAAGGCAGGTGTGATGGCACGCGACATCATTGAGGAAATCAACGGTGAGCCGATCCAAAACATGTCAAGCTATGAGGTGTACGACAAACTGAAGGGCCAGCGCGGCGAACAAATTCGTTTGAAGATTATGCGTGCCGGTAAGGACAAACCAATCGACATCGCATTTAACCGGGACGGCGTGTCGACGCGGGCGGTGCGGGCGCGGGCCGACGGCGGTGATGTCGCCTATATCCGCATCAGTCAATTTCAGGAAGACACCGCCGAGCAACTTGAAAAGGCGCTCGCCGAGGTCACCGGGCAGGTCGCGCCGGAACGGCTGAAGGGCTTTGTCCTCGATCTGCGCAACAATCCGGGCGGACTGCCCGATCAGGGCATCGCGGTCGCCGACGCTTTTCTTGACGCGGGCGAGATCGTATCGATCCGCGGACGCAAAACTTCGGCGAACCGGCACTTTTTCGCCAAGCCCGGCGATCTCGCCGGCGGCAAGCCCATTGTCGTGCTGATCAACGCCGGTTCGACTTCCGCGGCCGAGGTCGTAGCTGGCGCATTGAAGGACAATCATCGCGCCACGCTCGTCGGCACGCGGTCATTCGGCGAGGCATCGGCTTCCGCTGTTGTCCCGATCGGTCCGAGAACTGGTCCGGAACTCGGCGCGCTCCGTCTGACCACCGGACACTATTTCACGCCGTCAGGCCGCGTCATTACGGGAAATGGCGTCTTGCCGGACGTCGAAGCGCTGCAGCAGAACATTCCGGAGCAATTTAGAAGCGACAGCAAATCGAAAGACAAGGAACACGCCACATTGCAATCCTACGTCCCGCCCGATGCGAACGCCGACAGCGCCTTGACCGTAGCGTACGAGCTTTTGCGTGGAACAAAAACCGTGCACTAACTAAAAAATCGAATCTGTAAAACTGTTTCGGCCATACCTTCAAGGTTGAACAAAGCGTGCAGCAACATGGTCAGCAACAATGATCCGCTGCGCCAGCGCATCCAGCCGAGGAAAATGCCAATAACGAAAATCTGCGCGATCCCGGTCCAGTCGTACTGAACATGCAGCGCGGCCCATAACACCGAGATCACGACAATCGCCGGCCACGCCGCACGATCCGAACGTGCCCAGCCGCGAAACAAAAACCCCCGAAATATGATTTCTTCACTCGCCGGCGCGACGATAACGGCCGCTATCAGAAACGGCGCCAACCAGCCCTCGGCCACGGCAGTGCTGTAGGATTGAAGCTGAAAGGGCGTCACTAGCGGTTGCCCGCTGAAATAGAGGAAAGCATCGCTCAGCGCGATTAGACCGACGAGGCAGACGATCCCGATCTGGAGATCGCGCGTCTGCGGCACTAACAGCGCGAGGTAATCGACTTGTGACGCTTTCGCGAGGCGAACTGCAGCCGCCAAAATCGCGATCGTGATTGGATTGGCGACCAGAATGAAAAGCGCAACCGCGATCCCGTCGAAAGGCACGTCGAGGACCGCATTGACGTCGCCAATCCGCCACCACACCAGGACGGCGAGCGCAACAAATTGGCCAACGAGAAAGGCCAGAAGCGCCCAACCGAATGTTGCCCAGTAGCCCCAACTTTTCATTTATCGAAGACCATCCCCTACGGTACGAGGATCGAGGCGCCGGTGGTTGCCCGGCCTTCGAGGTCGCGGTGCGCTTTGGCCGCATCGCGTAGCGCGTACTTCTGGTTGATCGGGATTTTCACCGCGCCGCTGCCGACGACGGCGAACAAGTCACTGGCAATCGAAAGCAAATCTTCGCGCTTGGCGGCGTATGTGTTCAGCGTCGGCCGGGTGGCGAACAGCGACCCCTTGAACTGTAGCAGATTGATATCGAATGCTGCGATCGGCCCGGATGCGCTGCCAAAACTTACAAACATCCCGAGCGGTCGGATGCAGTCGAGCGAAGCCGGAAAAGTATCTTTGCCGATACCGTCATAGACCACGTCGCACAGCTTGCCGCCGGTGATCTCTTTGACGCGGGTCGCAAAATTTTCCTCGCGGTAAAGGATGGTGTGATGGCAGCCGTTCGCCCGCGCAAGCTCCGCTTTGTCCTTCGATCCCACGGTGCCGATGACGTTGGCGCCGAGATGGTTTGCCCATTGGCAAAGAATTAAGCCGACGCCGCCGGACGCGGCATGCATCAATACGTTCATGCCCTTCTCGACCTTGAAGGTGCGACGAATGAGGTACTCCACCGTCATGCCCTTGAGCATCATGGCGGCGGCCTGCTCATAGCTGATGTTGGCCGGTAGCTTGACCGCGCGGTCGGCCGGTACCAGCCGCTCCTCGGTATAGCAGGCAGGTCCATTCACATAGGCGACACGGTCGCCGCGCTTGAATTCGCTTACGCCGGAGCCGACTTCGACGACTTCGCCGGCGGCCTCATTGCCGGCGATGAATGGCAAGCCGCCTGGAGCAGGATAGAGGCCCATGCGGAAATAAACGTCGACGAAATTGACGCCGCAGGCGTGCTGCTTGACCCGAAGTTGGCCTGGCCCGGGTGCAGGCACTTCAACCTGCTCGTATGTCAAAACCTCGGGGCCGCCGACTTTGTGGACGCGAACCGCAGCTACCATCTTCCTCTCCTGTCGCAGTCTTTTGCGAGGGCGCGATCATAGGTAGTCGTCAACGTCGCGCAAGGCATCAATCGGCGCGGCGCATCAGCCCGACGATTACGAAATAGAGGGCAATCACGGCAAGTGCCGCCTTGACCCAAGAGGGCGGCTCGAGCTTTTCAGCAAGCGCGAAAACCGACAGCAATGCCCACAGCACTAACGCTGCCATGTTGAGTTGGCGCCATTGCGGGACACGCACAGGATGAACAAAGTGGATCGGCGCAAATGTTGCGGCCGCCAGCGCGACGATCGCGCCGGCTGCGGCCCAGGGTGCGGGCTTGAGTACGAATAGATAGAACGCCACCACGTTCCACAGCGCCGGAAAGCCGCGAAAGTAGCTGTCGCTGGTCTTCATCCGTCGGTCGGCGAAATAAAGCGCGCCGGTCACCGTCACGATGAGCCCGAGCGCAAGCGCCAGCGATGGCGGCAACAGCCCGCTCGCAACCATGGCGTAGGCCGGCACGAATACATAAGTAGTGAAGTCGACCACGAAATCGAGCAGGTCGCCCGACCAACGCGGCAGCAGCTCAGCAACATGCAGGCGCCGTGCAAAAGTGCCATCAATGCCGTCGATGACGACTGCAACCCCGAGCCAAACGAACATCTCCGTCCAGACGGCGCCGACGGCCGCCATCAAAGCCAGCAGCGCGCATCCGGCGCCGCTAGCGGTGAAGATGTGAACGGAAAACGCGGCGGCCTTGTGAAGCGTGGCTCGGGTCAGTAGTGGCTTTTGGTCCATATAGCGATCATACGCAATCTCTCCACGATTGATGAGCTTGCGGGTATAAATCCCAAGGAGCCTGCGAAGTCAGCGAGGCGTCGGGTTTGAGTAGCATATCGGGAGAAATCAGCGCCGAAGTGGCGGTCATTGGCGGCGGGCCGGCGGGCCTGGTCAGCGCGATCGCACTGAAAACCGCCGGCGTCGACACCGTCCTCATTGCGCCGCAGGCCCAGAACGACCAGCGCACGACGGCACTGCTGGCGAGCTCGGTTACGGCACTGGCAACGATCGGCTGTTGGGAGGCATGCCGGCCACACGCTGCGCCTCTTGTCACTTTACGCATCGTCGACGATACACGGCGGCTCCTGCGCGCTCCGGAGGTTGCCTTTGGCGCGGCGGAAATTGGCCTCGACGCTTTTGGCTACAATATCGAGAACCGTCATCTCGTTGCCGCGCTGACAGCCCGTGCAGCGGAACTAAGTTTGTCGCGCGTTGAAGAGGCTGCGCTGGCGGTCGTGAGCGATCTGTCAGGCGTTACTATCAACTTTGCCGGCGGTGTGGCGCATGTGCCGCTGGTGATCGGCGCCGACGGCCAGCGCTCACTTTGCCGGCCGGCGGCCGGCATCGGCGTGCGCCGCCACGCTTATCCGCAGACGGCGCTCACACTTAACTTCGCGCACACGCGGCCCCATCACGAAACGGCGACGGAATTTCACACCGAAAGCGGTCCGTTCACGCTCGTTCCCCTGCCCGGCCAGCGCTCGAGCCTCGTCTGCGTACTTGACCCTGCCCGCGCAGACGCGCTCGCCGCAATGGCTGACGCAGGATCTGTCGGCCGAGGTCGAGCGCCGCTCGCATTCGGTGCTCGGCAAAATTACAGTCGAGCCGGGCCGCGGCCTGTTTCCGCTCGCGGTCGAGACTGCGGATTCCTTCGCACGATCACGCATTGCGCTGGTTGGGGAGGCAGCGCATGTGGTGCCGCCTATCGGCGCACAAGGGCTCAATCTCGGACTACGCGATGCGGCGACCCTTGTGGAAGTCATCGCCGACGCGCGGCGGCAGAATCTCGATGTCGGTTCGCCCAGCGTGCTTGGCCGCTACGATGCGGCGAGACGGGCCGATGCGACCAGCCGCAGGATTGCAATCGATCTGCTCAACCGCAGTCTGCTGACGGATTTTCTGCCGGCGCATGGCATGCGCGGCCTGTCGCTTTATCTCGTCGACCGCATCGGACCGTTGCGGCGGGCGCTGATGCGTGAAGGGGTCAACCCCGCAGCCGCACAGCCGCGCTTAATGCGCGGCGAGATGGTGTAAGGCGACTGGTATTTATTTTGTATGCACGATTGCCGCCAAAAACGGCTTGGCGGTGCCGTGCCGTTCGTCCTACCGTCCCGTTCGGGGCTGAGGGATTTGGCATGAAGCTGCCGCGCAACTTCTTTAAGCCGCTGGCGATCGGGGCGCCTGCGCCGCTGCGCGAGCTGCCGCTCAAGCTCGAGCGTATGATCCATTTCGTGCCGCCGCATCTGGAGAAGATGCGCGCAAAGGTGCCGGAGCTCATTCATCAGGTCGACGTCGTGTTGGGGAATCTCGAAGACGCAATCCCCGCCGATGCCAAGGAAGCCGCCCGGGCAGGCTTCATCGCGATGGGCAAGGCATCCGATTTCGGCAGCACCGGACTTTGGACCCGCGTCAACGCGCTCAATTCGCCATGGGTGCTCGACGACATCTGCGAGATCGTCGCCGCAATCGGTCAGAAACTCGACGTCATCATGCTGCCCAAGGTCGAAGGCGCATGGGACATTTACTACCTGGATCAGTTGCTCGCCCAACTCGAAGCCAAACACGCCGTCACAAAACCGATCCTTATTCACGCCATCCTGGAAACCGCTGAGGGCGTCGACAACGTTGCCGCGATCGCCACTGCTTCGCCGCGCATGCACGGCATCAGCCTCGGTCCGGCAGACCTTGCCGCATCGCGCGCGATGAAGACGACGCGGGTCGGCGGCGGTCATCCCGACTATAAGGTTTTGGCTGACCGAACTTCCGGCAGCGCGCCGGATGCTTCGCGGATCACCTACCAGCAGGATCTCTGGCACTACACGACCGCAAAAATGGTCGACGCCTGCGCCGCGGCCGGGATCAAGCCGTTCTACGGCCCATTCGGAGATTTCGCCGATGCGGCTGCGTGCGAAGCGCAGTTCCGCAACAGCTTCCTGATGGGTTGCGTCGGGGCCTGGACGTTGCACCCGAGCCAGGTCGCGATCGCAAAGCGAGTCTTCTCGCCCGATCCGGCTGAAGTGGCGTTCGCGCAAAAGATCATCGCCGCCATGCCTGACGGCAGCGGCGCGGTCATGATCGACGGCAAGATGCAGGACGACGCCACCTGGAAGCAGGCTAAAGTGTTGGTCGATCTCGCCCGGCTGGTGGCCGCCAAGGATCCGGAAATGGCTGCGCGCTACGGGCTATGAAAAAAACCATAAATCGTGGCATGAACGAGCATTCAAGGTTCGGTCAGTTGCCTGCCACAATTGTGTCATTGGATTGTCGTGACGCGCATGTCGCCGAACAGGTTTAGAGTTGCCGCTACGATGAACAAGATTTGCAACGCCAAATATCAGATCGGACAGGTGGTGCGGCACCGACTGTTTCCATTCCGCGGCGTCGTCTTCGATATCGATCCGACCTTCAGCAACACCGAGGAATGGTACGAGTTGATTCCGGTGGAAATTCGCCCGCACAAAGATCAGCCATTTTATCATTTGTTCGCGGAGAACGAAGAAACCGAATACGTCGCCTACGTCTCGGAGCAAAATTTGTTGCCCGACAACACCGGCGAGCCGATCCGGCATCCGCAGGTGGCCGAGGTTTTTGTCCGCGACGATAAGGGCAGTTACCGCCCACGCTCCTCGATGCGCCATTAACTGCAGCGCGCTGGCGCAGCACTTTCAGTTCCTAAACCTGACGATGAAGCGCGCTTCCACGAGGCAAGCAGCTGAGGCGTCCCACAATCAAGAGCGCGTAACGCTGCGCGACCGTCCTACGATCAGCGCAGGGCGAGCTCCTGCTACTGCGTCTTGCCGCCCGGGGGTGGTGCGGCCGAAGAACTCGGCGCGCCCTGCTGACTTTCGAGCCTCTTGCGCGCTTCGTCGGCGCGCCGCTGCAGCTCTTCCTGCAACTTCTTCTGTTGCTCTTCGAACACCTTGGGATCGGTCGGGGGCCCTTCATAGGCTTTGGCAAAATCGCCAAGCGGCATCACGACGCTGATCGGCTGCCCGGTTGCGTTGATCGCTTGAAGAGCCATCGCCTGACCCTTCTTCAACTTGCCGATCGTATCGGCATTGGCCTCATAGTCAGCCATGCAGCCATTGGTGAAACAGATCACGTAAGGCGCCGTCATCGGCTGGTTTTGGTCGATAATCAGGCGCGTGCCGTGGACCAGCTGCATGCCCAACGGCAAAGTGATGCGCAACAGCTTCTTGTCCTGCCCTTCCGGCTCGATAAGGACCGCCGCGGCGACGGGTTGTCCCGACTCCACTCTCGCATCCTTCCCGGTGAAACAGACTTCTTTGGCATTCGGATCAGGTGCCTGACCGGGCTGGCCTTTCAGGCAGAATTTCGTCCACGGTGAAAACACCAGTTGCACCTGCTGTCCACCGGGGGGCTGGGCGGCTGGGGCTTGCGCGCGCTGCGGTTCGGCGGCCGCCGGAGGGGCCGCCGGTTGCGCCGGTTTCTTGGCGGGCTTCGGCTTCGCCGCAGGTGCCGCTGGCGGTGCCGGAGGTTGTTGTGCCGACGCTTGGGACCCGATCGCAAACGCCAGAGCGACGGCCAGCGTCGCGCTGCGGGCAAAATTCGACGAATTCGTGTTGGCGATGGCAGCGCGCGCCAGGCTCGCCGGCCTCGCTGCGGCCAGCGCGGTCCGATAGGTCATGAGATGCAGTCCCTCGTTATGCTGCCACGCAAACTAAGCGGGCGCCCCCTGGTCAACGGTCATTCGACGCAGATTGCGGCAGCAGCGTGACACCGCGACCCGGCGACAGGACGCTCAAATAGCCCGCTTTTATCGAAAGATAAAGCGCGACCGCGCTCGGGCGAAAGACCCCGGTTGCTCGGTTGCGCGTTGCGCGCTTAGCCGGTTGATACCGCTATGTTACATCCTCGGGAGATCGAATCGTACTCGAGCGCCGTTCGCACCGATGTATTTTATGCTTAACGCCCGCGTTGCCGCCACGGTGCGTGCCGCTTTATGCGCCGCTTGCACGATCTTCGCTTGCGAAACGCAAGCGGCTGCTGATGCCGTTCATGCCATTGCCATGCATGGCGTCCCGGCGATGGCGGACGATTTCGTCGAGCTTCCTTATGCCAATCCCGATGCCCCGCAAGGCGGTCGATTGGTGCAGGGTGTGCTCGGTACCTTCGACAGCCTCAATCCGTTCATCGTCAAAGGTCTCGCCGTACAGAACCTCCGCGGTTACGTGATCGAGAGCCTGATGGCCCGCGGATACGATGAGCCATTCACGCTTTATGGGCTGCTCGCGTGTACAATCGAGACTGACGACTCGCGCACCTACGTGACCTTTGGGCTTAATCCCGCGGCACGGTTTTCCGACGGTGCGCCGGTAACGGCAACGGACGTGGTGTTTTCCTGGAAGCTCCTGCGCGATCACGGCCGTCCAAATTACAGGACCTACTATTCCAAAGTGGTCAAGGCTGAGGCACTCGACGCGCGGACGGTGCGCTTTGATCTCAGCGACAGCAACGATCGCGAACTACCGCTCATCCTTGGACTGATGCCGGTGTTGCCGGAGCATGCGATCAATGTCGCCACCTTCGAAGATACGACACTGGCGAAACCGGTCGGCAGCGGTCCCTACGTCGTCAGCACGATCGATCCGGGCAAGAGCGTCACATTCGAGCGCGATCCCAACTATTGGGGCAAAGCCCTTCCGATCAATCGCGGCTTGTGGAATTTCGCAGAATTGCGTTTTGATTATTATCGCGACGCCAATGCCTATTTCGAAGCATTCAAAGCCGGTGTCTACGAAGTGCGTGCCGAGCGCGATCCGAACCGCTGGCAAACCGGTTACGACTTTCCCGCGGTGCGCGACGGTCGTGTCGTCAAAGAATCGTTTCCCTCAGGCTTGCCCAAGATCGCCTCGGACTTTGTCTTCAATACCCGGCGGCCAATCTTTTCCGACATCCGTGTGCGCGAGGCGATTTTACTCTTGTTCGATGCCGAATGGGTCAACCGCAATTTCTTCTACGATCTCTACCGGCGAAGCGCGAGCTTCTTCGACGATTCAGAATTGTCGGCGTACCATCGCCCGGCCGACGAACGCGAACGTGCCCTACTGAAGCCGTATACCGAATCCGTTCGCGCCGACGTACTCGACGGCACCTGGTCACCTCCTGTCGCCGATGGCTCCGGACGGGACCGCGCGCGGCTGCGGCAAGCGCTCGCACTGTTGGACGCCGCCGGCTACGCGTTGAAAGGAACGACGTTGCGCGAACGCGTGAGCGGCAAGCAGTTCCGCTTTGAGATCATGGTGATGAGCCGTGATGAAGAGCGCCTCGCTCTGACCTTTTCCAGCAACCTCGCGCGCGCCGGTATCGAAGCGCAAGTGCAACTCGTCGATGCCGTTCAATACGATCAGCGCCGGGTATCGTTCGATTTCGACATGATCCAGTACCGCTGGGAGCAGTCACTTTCGCCAGGCAACGAACAAAGCTTCTACTGGGGCTCTGCTGCCGCCGATCAGCAGGGTTCGCGCAACTACATGGGCGTACGCAGCGCCGGGATCGACGCCATGATCGCAGCGCTTCTTGCTGCGCGTGAGCGCGGCGACTTCGTCGCCGCGGTGCGCGCACTTGATCGGTTGCTGATTTCCGGTTTCTACGTCGTACCGCTGTTTTACCTGTCCGACCAATGGGTGGCGCGCTGGACGTCGATCGCGCATCCCAAGCGCACGTCGCTTTCCGGCTACCTGCCAGAAACATGGTGGTATCAACAGAAACGAGCGCTGCAGTGATCCTCGGCGATGCGGCGCATAAAACAGCTCAACCGCCGCTCAATTCGAGCCGCGTCACCATCGATGAGGTCCTGCGCTACGCCGCCAGGCAGCGTCCGAACGCGCTTGCCCTTGTTGATCCCGACGATCGTGGTCGCTTCACCGGCGGGAAACCGCGGCGACTGACCTACGCCGAAGCTGACCGCATCGTTACGGCAATCGCGCAGCGGCTGCGCGGCATGGGGCTGCCTACCGACGCAATCATTGGCATTCAGTTACCCAATATCGTCGAGAACATTCTGACGATCCTTGGCGTGATGCGAGCGGAAATGATCGCCGCGCCGCTGCCGCTACTATGGCGACGCGCTGAAACGATCGGAGCGCTCGCGCGCATCGGCGTGAAGGCGCTGATTACTTGCAGTCATGTCGGCACCTTCAATCATGCTGATTTGGCGCTGCACCTCGCCGCCGAACTATTTTCCGTCCGCTATGTGTGCGCATTTGGACAAAATCTGCCTGACGGGGTGGTCCCGTTTGATGATTTGATCGCCGCCTGTACGTCAGATCCGGCGGCGCCCTACGATTGTGAGCGGATAGGCAATGCCTCTTCGCATGTAGCAGCCGTTACTTTCGACATCTGCGAAGGCGGCATTGTCCCGGTCGCACGAAATCATTCCGAACTGCTTGCCGGCGGTCTTGCGGTGCTGCTCGAAAGCCGTTTGTCACCGGAAGCCAACATCCTCTCTGCGCTTGCCCCCGCGTCACTTGCGGGCATCAGCGTGACCCTTTTGCCCTGGTTATTGAGCGGCGGCGCGCTCATTCTGCATCAGCCGTTCGACCCTGATGCTCTGACGCGTCAACGGGCGGAGCATCGATGCAGCGCCATCGTCGTGCCCGCTGCTGTTGCCTTTACGTTACCCGAGATCGGCATTTTTATCGGCGGCGAGCGAATATCAGTGATCGCCGCGTGGCGTTCGCCTGAGCTGCTTGCAGCGAGCCCGGTCTGGCGCACGTCCAATTCCGAAATCGTTGACGTTTCCATTTTCGGCGAAATCGCGATCGTTCCCGCGCGCCGCGGACCCGATGGTAACCCAAGCTCAATTGCTTCCGGTCGACTGACCGTTCCGCTTGATCAACCGGACGGTTTGGCTGTCGGCGAATTGACGCGAGCCGAGGCCGGCACCCTCGCGATCCGCGGTTCGATGGTCCCGAACCATACGTTTCCGCCTGGGATCGAACGCTCCTATGTGCCGCATTTCAAAATCGGGCCGGAAGGTTTTGTCGACACCGGCTATTCCTGCCGCGTCGAGCCCGCCACTCGGACAATTAGCATTACGGGCCCACCGACAGGCATTGCCGGGGTTGGCGGATATCGTTTCCCGCTTCACCAGCTTCAGGATGAGGCAAGCCGCATCGAAGATAGCGCGACACTGACGACGGTTCCCGATCCGCTTCTTGGAGAACGCCTGATCGGTCACGCTTCCGATCATGGCGCGATACGGACGGCACTCAGCGCCGCCGGCGCGAACCCGATCGTTGTCGCAGCCTTTCGCGACCGCAGTGAGAGCGATCTTGTCGAACCCACGCCCGATCTAACGGCCGCCGTTGACGCTGTATTAACAGCACTTTGACAAGATGGCGGCTGCGCTGAGAAAAAAGTCCGCGGCTGGCCATGGCGTTGCAAGGTCCGTTCGTCGTTGTTGCCGACAGCCCGGCGCCGGATGTCGTCGAAGCTTTGCGTGCAGCGGGCGCCTTTCCGATCATCGAAACCAATTGGCCTGACGCCGTTGCCGCCATCGACTCGGTTGAGCCGGAAGCGGTGGTGCTCGCGGAGCCTTGCGCGGACGGCGAACGTGCCGGGGAATACGCCCGCGCGCTGAGCGATCGGCTGAACGCGGCAGGCGGCCCGTTCACGCCGGTCATTGCTCGCCTGCGCGAGGATGATCCTGCCCCGGTGCCCGGCGCGCTGGTGATTTCCGCAAATGTGCCGGCGGAGCGGATCGCGCGGCGGCTGAGCGCAGCATCGCGTATTCGCACTTTGCATGGGACGGTTTTGCGCCGCATGGAGACGCTTGCGTCCCACGGCGAACCGCTGCCGGAATTGCCGACTGATGACGCGCTCGATGAGGCCACGGTTCTGGTTGCCGGCCGCGGCAGGAATTATCCGGAGCTTGCCGTCGCTGTCGGCGAACGGGTCGGCCTCGTCGGCGCGCTCAGCGTCGAGAGCGCGGCGCGCGCGCTCAACGCGCGCGACATCGACGGCATGATCATCGGCGACGGCTTTGGTCCTCGCATCATCGAGGCGCTGCTGACGGTGCTTGCCGAAGACGTGCGCTTTCGCGACCTGCCGGTTGCTGTGCTGGGTGGTCATCCTGGCGTGGTCGAAGAATTTCTGCCGCAATTGGCCAATCTCGATCGCCTGACTGGGGGCCCCGCGCGCCTGCTCGAGCGCTTTTTGCCGTTCGTGCGGGTCCATGCCTTCGGCGAACGCCTCAAGCGCATGCTCAAATCGCTCGACGCCAAGGGCATGATCGACCCGCATACCGGCCTCCTCGCCCATGACGCGTTCTGGCGCGATCTCAACCGCGCCGTCGGCGATGCGGAGAAGCGCGGCGTCGGGCTCTCGATCGCGCGTTTCTCCTTTGCCCGCGGCGACCGCCGCATCAGTCTCGACGCCGCGCGGTTGGTCAGCCGGCTGATGCGCCAGGTCGATTTCGCCTGCCGCGAGGCCGACGATTCGATCTTTGCCGTCTTCACCGAGACCGATCTGCGCGCCGCCCACGTGATTGCGCGGCGGATCGCAAGCGTGCTCAAGCACACCATGCTGGCGTCGGATCGCAACAAAAACGGGGTCGACACGGCGGTGACGCTGGCAACACTCAAGCCGACTGACAGCGTCGATTCGCTCATCGCCCGCGTTGTGGACGAGGTTGCCGCCGGTTGAGGTCCGCACCATGTACGGCCGACGAACTTTGGGAGACATCGTTTCCCGTTGGGCCGCTAAATCGGCTACGCTCAGCCCGACGCCAAACACCCACGTGCCGATCGGACATCCCCCGATGAACGCCTCCCCCAATCCGTCCGCCTCCGTCCGCGTCGAAGTGGTTTCCGACGTGGTCTGCCCGTGGTGCTATATCGGCAAGCGCCGGCTCGAAATGGCGCTCGCGCTCGTTCCCGACATCAGCGTCGACATCCACTGGCGACCGTACTTTCTCAATCCTTGGATTCCGCGCGAGGGCATCGACCGGCAGACCTATCTGGAAACCAAATTCGGCTCGGCCGAGCGTTACAGCATGATTGCCGAGCGGGTCTCTGCTGCGGCCGCACTGGACGGCCTGGTGTATGCGCCGGACAAGGTGAGCCGGCAGCCGAACACGCTCGACTGCCATCGGCTCATTCTGTGGTCGCGTAGCGCGACCGATCCGGGCCAGATGAAACAGCGACTGATGGAGCTTTACTTCGCCGAAGGCGCTGACCTGACCGATCCGAAGACGCTCATCCAGGCGGCTGTCGATTGCGGCATGGACGGCGATCTGGTGCGCAGGCTTCTTGCCAGCGACGCCGACGTCGACCGCATCGAAGGCGAGGCTAATAGCGCCAAAGAGGCCGGCATCGACGGCGTGCCATGTTTCATTTTCGGCGGCAGCGTGATCGTCACCGGCGCCCAGTCGCCGGAATATCTCGCCAGCGCCATCGAGCGCAGCGCCGGCCAGCACGCACGCAAGCGCGCGTAGCTCCTCGTCATCGCGAGCCGACGGGTCCGGCCCGAAGCGGCCGGCCCCAATGACGCGTGTTCTCAATCCAACAAGGTAATAAACAGATCGCCGAAGCTGGTCTGGCTATCGGCTCGGCTCCGCACGCCGAAGCGACCCGACGTTGCGGTAATACCGTCGCGCGTTTCAAACAGAAGAGTCTCATCGAGCGACACGGCAAAGCTGTCGTCGACCGCCTTCACCTTGAGCGACTGCGCTTTGCCGGTGAACAGCGCAGCGGCGCGGCGCGCAAGTTCGCGGCGCTCGCCATTAACGACACGCACGAGCCGCACGTGGCCCGCGACCGCATCGGCCTCGACAACGTAAAAATCCTGCGGATCGACGAAGCGGAACACGATGCCCGCCGTTCGCGCGATGCCGCCGTTATGCAGCACGAACGCCAGCTCGATTTCGGCGTTCTTCCCCGCGGGAAGATCGGCAATGCACAGCGGAAAGCGGTTGGGCTCCGCCTGCCGGCTCACTTCCACCAAGGCTTTGCCGTCGAGCAGGAGCCGTTCAATGCGCACTTGCCAGTTCGAGGGCCCGCCAAGCCCGCTGATCGCCGGCGTGCAGCCGTCCGGATCGGACCCTTCTTCCACCAGCGGCGATGCCAACACTTTGTGCAACGTCGTCGCGGCAACGGGAAAGGCCGCACCGTAAACAACCAGCATCGCCAGCAAAGTCCTGATCATCGTGCGCAATCCGAGCACGCCGCAAAGCCGCACACCACCACCCGTGGCGGTCGTACGCGGCGGGGAACCATCAGGAACGCTGAGCGGTTGATGGAGCGGTCGCGCCGTGCGCGCGCAGCGGTTCCACGCCTGAACGAGAAAACAACCGTAAGTACAGGAGAAAACACGATGTTCAGCACGACCAGGGCGAAGGTGCCCGCGATCCAGCGGAGCCAGTTCCCAGGCAGCCGATGGTTGAAGGCCCGTCTGCCTGCATCAATCTTCGTACTCTTTTGCGTCACCCTTGGCGCCCCGGCAATTGCCGGCACGGCATTTGATGGCGAGTGGAGCGTGGTCATCGCGACCAGCGCCGGCGCCTGCGACGCGACGTTCCGCTACCCCGTCGCGATCTCGAACGGCGAGGTCGGCAATGCGGGCGGCGCGGCAGCGTCGGTGCAAGGGCGGGTCAGGCCGAACGGAGCAGTCAGGGTGCGGGTGCAGTCCGGCGACCAATGGGCCGACGGCTCCGGTCGTCTTGATGCAAATCGCGGCTCGGGAGTTTGGAGAGGTCAGGGCTCAAGCGGCGCGTGCGCAGGCACCTGGGTCGCGATGCGGCGCGGAGCAGACAATTACGTCGAGCGGCCGGGAGCGCCCATCTACGATTACGTACCGCAAACTTCCGCTGCTCCGACACAAAGTTCGAGAGCAGCGATGGCTGCCGCTTGCGAAGCCCGGTTTCGGTCCTACGACCGAGCGACCGGAACGTATCTCGGCGTGGACGGTGCGCGGCATCCCTGCCGCTAACGCCACGTTGTGTGACGGAGGCCGCGCCGGACCGACCGGCGCGGCGCTCACTTGTTTGTCATCGAGACCGCGCAGCCAATTTGCGCGACGCGAGCCGGACCCCTATCTCCAGCGGACATGATGCGCCCGCGCCAGCAATGAAACACGAGCAGCTCGCCCTCTTTGAATCGGCGCCCCCGATGCCGGAGGGCTTCCGCTATGCGCCGGACCTGATCGGCGCCGCGGATGAGGCGCGGCTCACTGAGGCGTTCGGCGATTTGCCATTCAAGGAATTCGAGTTTCACGGCTTCCTCGGCAAGCGCCGCGTGGTGTCGTTCGGCCTTCGCTACGATTTCAACGGCGGTGGTCTGAAGGCAGCCGAACCGATGCCGCAATTTCTTTTGCCCGTACGCGAGCGCGCCGCGGCGTTCGCGGGGCTTGCGCCCGAGGATCTGCAGCACGCGCTGATCACCGAATACCGGCCGGGCACCTCGATCGGCTGGCATCGCGACCGGCCCGATTATTCCGACGTGATCGGCGTCTCGCTTGTGTCACCCTGCACCTTCCGCATGCGTAGAAAGCGCGGCACGGCGTGGGAGCGCGCCGCGATGCAGCTCGACCGCCGCTCGGTTTATCTGCTGCGCGGCCCTTCACGCGACGATTGGGAGCATAGCATTCCGGCCGTCGAGGAACAGCGCTACTCGATCACGTTCCGCTCGCTGCGCCCTGCCCCGCGATAACGGGTCACGGCCGCCACGATCGCGCGTCACACCGATTTCGCCGCGCGCTGATCCTGAAATTTGGAGCCGACACACTCGCGTTCGGCGCCGACTGGATGCAGGTCGGCGAGAAAAGCCCAGGCCTGCCTGGTCCAGCGCGCGTCGGCGAGCGCGTGGTGGCGCGCGCCGGTCTGGTGCGGCAGCTCCGGGTCACCCAGCTCGATGGCCCATTGTTTGACGTCCAGACAAAGCTGCGGGAAGTGAAACGGCAGTTCGTTCATGTCGCCGAACAACCAGGTGAACGCGACCCAGTCGTAAGCCGGGAAATAGCCCCAGAACACAGGGTGCTCGTCGTGCTCGACGAAGCGGCGGACGGCGTAGCCGATTTCGATCCGCGGCATGGCAGGGCCCTGCAGTTGGGGCCGCACGGTTTGCAGGGTCCACAGCCGCGCCTTGGTCCAGTCGACTTCACTGCTCTCGGCATAAAACTCGCGGCCGTCCTCGGCCACGAGCCCGACGCTGATCAAATCGATGGTGTAAGGCCGCTCGATGAATTCGGTGTCGAGCCAATATTTCATGTCTCACCTCTCGACGGGTCAGGCGATCGCGCGGCTGAGGATACCGCGCTTCGTCATTGCCGGACTTGATCCGGCAATCCAAGCGACCGCGCCGCACTTTCGACGAGTCAGCATGGACCACCGGGTCAAGCCCGGCGGTGACGAGCAAGAGGTTGCCTGAATTGAGCCAGCAGGTCCGGGCCGCGACAGGCTCCTCGAGCCTCGAACGATACCGCCCCTGGACGGCAAGGCAATCTTCCGTTGTGCAGACGAGTGCGCGTGTTAGTATGTACACAATCGAGCACAGAGGTAGCCATGCCCTCGACAACCTTCACCGTCCGCGTCGAGCCTGAGGTCAAGAAACGTCTGGAGAAGCTCGCCAAGAGCACCGGGCGGACGCGGTCGTTTCTCGCCGCCGAGGCGCTGAACGAATACCTCGACGTCAACGAATGGCAGGTCGCCGGCGTCAAGCGGGCTATTGCCTCGCTCGACCGCGGCGAAGGCGTCTCGCACCAGGAGGTCAAGGATTGGGTCAATTCCTGGGGCCGCAAGCGCGAGCGGCCGGCGCCTAAACGCTCGGCGACATGAATATCATCTGGTCGCCCGAGGCGATCGAAGACCTGATCTCGCTCCGCGCTTACATCGCCGAGGAAAGTCCCGCGGGGGCGAGACGGATCGTACTGCGAATATTGCACGACGTCGAACGGCTACTGCCGGACAACCCGCATATGGGCCGTCCAGGCCGCGTGTCCGGAACGCGCGAACTTGTCATTCCACAAACGCCCTACATCGTTCCCTACCGCGTGCAGCGCGGAGCCATCGAGATTTTACGCGTCTATCACAGCGCCCGGCGTTGGCCGGACAGCTTGTAGCGTCGTGGGAAAGTTTGGCTCGCTTATTAGATACGTCGGCACGCCAATTGAGTGCACTGTGACCGTAATTCCGTAATTCTCGCAATTCTCGTAATTTTATGAATTGACAGACTGTCCTTATCTGAAAACGATAATTGCTTTTCCAAAATGGGCTTCACGATGGCAATTCGGGCAGAGTGCTAATGCATTCGCCACAGTGTCATCTCCTCCATCCGCGAGCGGCAATTTGTGGTGAACCTCTAAGTACGGCGAGTCATCGTTTCGACGAAGAAAAGGCGCACTGTGTCGACAGTGCTCGCATCGACCGTCGGCGCGCTCAAGTACTTCCGCTATTACATCTGCATTTCTTCTGAAAACAGTTGTGATCACAGTAAAGGTGTCTGGCTTCGTGGCAGCCGATTTCAGACGCGCTTTTCTGGCGCCTGGATTTTTTTGCGACCTCTCTACTTCGCGGTCCAGGTTTGTTTGAAATCGCTCCATCGTCCTTGGTACTTCGGTGTCGCCATCATTCGCTTTGGCACCAATTTCTATCTCGAAGCCCAGAGCAGTAAGTACAGAACGAGCTGCGCGTGTGTTAAAATCGACAGTATTCAGATGGCGATCAGGAATTGCGTTTGATATGCCGCTAACGCAACGGCTTTTAAGTCGTAATAAACCCCATCATGCACAATAAAGTTTGTTTGGGCTGCGCGAGTAATTCTGTACTTTTTGAGAAAAACGTCCCTCCCAACCCGATCACGCTCGCTTATTGCCGACAAGACCGAGTGCCTCGCCAAAGGTTCAAGGACGTTGGCCATATAACCGGCCTCCTGGTGAAGCTAATATAACATCGAAGTATTTGATCATAATCAGGCCGAGCTGGCCCTCAAAGCTCTTGTTGGACCCTACGAGTTAGCGCCAGGCTTTTTGCTAACCTGGCCTCGCCTTTCCACGGCACGAATGTTCTCTCACGCCGCCTTCGCGGCCTTCTCCGCAATCCCGACCAGCGTCCGCAAAATCCCGGCGGCGCCTTTCAGCCGCGCGGCGGGTGCGTCCCATTCGTCGAAGAACACGACTTTCTGATCCGGGCGCACGCGGGCGCCTTCCGGGTGCTTGCCGATATAGGCGATGAGGCCTTCGGGATTGGCGAAGGTGTTGTCGCGGAAGGCGAGCACGGCGCCTTTTGGGCCGACTTCGATCCGCTCGACATTGGCGCGCCGGCATAAGGCTTTGATGGCCACGACTTGCAGCAGGTATTGCACCTCCTGCGGCAGCGGGCCGAAGCGGTCGACCAGCTCGGCGGCGAAGCCTTCGATGGCGCGGTCATCCTCGATTTCCGACAGCCGCCGGTAGAGCGCAAGCCGCACCGGCAGATCGGCGACGTACTCCTCCGGGATCAGCACCGCAGTGCCGATGGTGATTTGGGGCGACCATTGGTCGGCGACCGGCGCCGAGATGCCGGCTTTCAGACTCATTACCGCCTCTTCCAGCATTTGCTGGTAAAGCTCGAAGCCGACTTCCTTGATGTGGCCGGACTGCTCGTCGCCGAGAAGATTGCCCGCACCGCGGATATCGAGATCATGCGAGGCGAGCTGGAAGCCGGCGCCGAGCGTGTCGAGCGATTGCAGCACCTTGAGCCGGCGCTCGGCCTGCGGCGTGATCTTCCGCGCGCTCGGCAGCGTCAGGAGCGCGTAGGCGCGGAGCTTGGCCCGGCCGACGCGGCCGCGGAGCTGATAGATTTGCGACAGCCCGAACATATCGGCGCGATGAACAATCAAAGTGTTCGCGGTCGGAATGTCGAGGCCGGACTCGATAATGGTGGTCGACAGCAGCACATCGAACTTGCCGTCATAGAACGCCGCCATGACGTCTTCGAGCACCGCCGACGGCATCTGGCCGTGGGCGACCGCGACGCGCACTTCAGGCACGGCCTTGTCGAGGAACGCTTTGGTCTCGGCGAGATCTTCGATGCGCGGACAGACGTAAAACGATTGCCCGCCGCGATAGCGCTCGCGCAGCAACGCTTCCCGCACCACGATCGGATCGAACGGCGCGACGAAGGTGCGGACCGCAAGGCGGTCGACCGGCGGGGTGGCGATGATCGACATGTCGCGCACGCCGGAGAGCGCGAGCTGCAGCGTGCGCGGGATCGGCGTTGCGGTCAGCGTCAGCACGTGAACCTCGGCGCGCATCTGCTTGAGCTTCTCCTTGTGGGCGACGCCGAAATGCTGCTCCTCGTCGACGACGATAAGGCCGAGGTCCTTGAACTTGATGGTCTTGCCAAGCAGCGCGTGGGTGCCGACGACGATGTCGATGGTGCCGTCGGCAAGGCCCTTCTTGACCCGGGCGAGTTCGGCTGCGGAGACAAGCCGCGAGGCCTGCGCGATCTGCATCGGATAGCCGCGCATCCGCTCGGAGAATGTCTTGAAGTGTTGGCGCGCGAGCAGCGTGGTCGGCACCACGATTGCGACCTGCCGGCCGGTCATCGCGGTGACGAAGGCGGCGCGCAGCGCCACTTCGGTCTTGCCAAAGCCGACGTCGCCGCAGATCAGGCGATCCATCGGCCGCCCGGAGCTGAGGTCGCCAAGCACGGCGGCAATCGCGGCGTCCTGGTCGTCGGTCTCCTCATAGGGAAAGCCGGCGGCAAATTCGTCGTAGAGGCCGGTCTCGACGGTGAGCTGCGGCGCTTCGCGCAAGAGCCGCTCGGCGGCGACCTTGATCAGTTCGCTCGGCAATCTCGCGGATGCGGTTCTTCATCCGCGACTTGCGCGCCTGCCACGCGGTCGAACCGAGCCGGTCAAGCTCGACGCCGGCGCCCTCCGAGCCGTAACGCGACAGAAGCTCGATGTTCTCGACCGGCACGAACAGCTTGTCGCCGCCGGCATAGTGGATTTCGAGGCAATCGTGTGGCGCGCCCGCGGCCTCGATAGCGCGCAAACCGACAAAGCGGCCGATGCCGTGATCGACGTGGACCACGATATCGCCAGCGGCGAGGCTCGTGACTTCGGCGATGAAATTTTCCGCGCGCTTTGACGCCCGGCGCGGGCGAACGAGGCGCTCGCCCAGAATGTCTTCTTCGGTGATCAGCGCCGCGTCTCGCGTCTCAAAACCGGAATCGAGGCCGAGGACGGCGAGCGCGACCTGATGCCGGGACAAGGCTAGCGCCTGCGGCCACGATGCGACCGGCGCGAGGTTGAGTAGCCGGTGCTCGGCCAGCACGTGCGCCATGCGCTCGCGCGACCCTTCGCTCCACATGGCGATGACCACGCGCTTGCCGGCGGACTGCAGGCCCTCGACGTGTTTGGTCACCGCGTCAAAGACGCCGGCGGCGGACTCGTTCCTCTCGGCAGTGAAGTTGTGGCCGGCATGCATGCCGGTCTCGATGGCGTCTGCGGCGCCCTCGGGCGCGGCGAACGGCGACAGGCGGGCGAGCGTGGAATTGTCGAGCCGTTCGCGCCATTCGGTCTCGGCAAGATAAAGCCGGTCGGGCGGCAATGGTTTGTAGGGCGCGCCGCCGCCGGGCTGGTCGAGCGCATCCTTGCGTGCCTGATAGTAGTCGGCGATCTGCGCAAGCCGTTCGTGCGCGGCTTCTTCCGCGAGCGGCTCGATTGCGATCGGAGTACCTTCGACGTAATCGAACAGCGTCTCCAGCCGGGTGTGAAAGAGGGGCAGCCAATGTTCGATTCCGGCAGCGCGGCGGCCTTCGCTCACCGCTTCGTAGAGCATGTCGTCGGGCGCGGCGGCGCCGAAGGCGGCGACATAGCCGGTGCGGAACAGCCGGATCGTGTCGGCAGTGAGCTGGAACTCCGCCATCGGCACCAAATCAAGCGCGCGCAATTCGTCAATGGTGCGCTGGGTTTCCGGATCGAAGCTGCGAATGGACTCCAGCGTGTCGCCGAAGAAATCGAGCCGCACCGGCGCGTTCATGCCCGGCGCGAACAAATCAATGATGCCGCCGCGCACTGCATAATCGCCGGGCTCACGGACGGTCGAGGCGCGGTTGAAGCCATTGAGTTCGAGCCACTGCGTCACGCCCGCCATCGGCAGCAAATTGCCCGGCGCCGCCGACAACGACTGCCGCGCCAGCGTCTCACGCGGCGGCACCCGCTGCAGCGCCGCGTTCACGGTGGTGAGCACAATTGCCGGTTTGTCGCGCCCCGTGACGTGGGCAAGGCGCGACAGCGTCTTCATGCGCTGCGCGACCACGCCCGCATGCGGCGAGGAGCGGTCGTAAGGCAGACAGTCCCAGGCCGGAAATTCGAGCACCTCGATGTCGGGCGCGAAGAAGCCGAGCGCGCGCGACAGCGCCGCCATGCGCGGACCGTCGCGGCAGACCACGAGGAGGCTGATTGCCGGCGCATTGGGACGCGCCGCAACGGCGCGGGCGAGATCGGCGAGAACCAGCCCTTCAGCACCGTCCGCGACGCCGGCCAGAAGGAGCGGCCGGCCAGGCTTGAGTTGCTCCGCAGGCGAACGCGCGGGAGATCGCACTTGCACGGTCAGGGTTTCTCCCCGGCGGTCATTTGTTTCGTGCGCGTGTGAAAGCTTCGCAGTTTGGCGAGCACGGCGGTGTCGTAATCCGCCGGCACGTTCTCGGCGCCGACCACCCAGGCATAAAGCTCCGCGTTCGGCGCTTCCATGAGGTGCTCGAAATCGTTCAGGCCGGATTCATCGAACATCTCAATGTGGACGTCGGCGAAACGCCCGATGATCAAATCCATCTCGCGCACGCCGCGCCGCCACGCGCGGAACAAAATCCGCCGCCGCCGCGAGTCCAATCCTTCGCTCGATCGTTCGGTCATGCTTGTGCTCAACGCCAAAAGCCCGGACGCGGCCGGGCGAGGCGTTATATAGAGGGCGAGGCAGACGATGTCAGGGGTTATCGACCCTCATCCTGAGGCGGCCGCGAAGCGGCCCTCGAAGGATGCGGCCGAAGCGCCCGGGCCGTCGTCCTTCGAGGCTCGCTGCGCTCGCACCTCAGGATGACGGAACTAGGTATTAGATCTTAATGCGCCCTTCCGTCCTCAATCCTCTCTTTGCGCCACTCTCGGCGCTGCCCGGCATCGGGCCGAAGCTGGAGAAGTTGTTCGGCCGGTTGATCGGGCGCGACGATGAACCGCCGCGCCTGATCGACCTGCTGTTTCACCTGCCGACCGGCTTCGTTGATCGCCGCAATCAGCCGAAGCTTTCCGCCGTGTCGCCCGAGACGGTAGTGACGGTGGCTGTCACCGTCGATCGCCACCGGCCGCCGCCGCCGAACCGTCCGCGCGCGCCCTACAACATCGACGCCAGCGATGACACCAACACGCTGACCATCACCTATTTCAACGCGCGCAAGGATTATCTGGAGAAGCTCTTCCCCGAGGGTGAGACCCGCTACGTGTCGGGCGTCACGACGCTCTACGACGGCCACCTGCAAATGGTGCATCCCGACCGCGTGGTCGATGCCGCGGGTTTTGCCAAGCTACCGCTGATCGACCCGGTCTATCCACTCACCGAAGGGCTGCACCCGAACCAGGTGCGCAAGGCGCTTGAACTGGCGCTCGATCGACTACCCGATCTCGCGGAATGGCAGGATGCCGCCTGGCTCAAGCGCAACGGCTTTCCAAGCTTTGCCGAGGCGCTGCGCAGCGTGCATCACCCGGCGACTCCGGCTGATCTTGAGCCCGCAAGCGCGGCATGGTCGCGGCTCGCGTACGATGAATTGCTCGCCGGCCAGCTCGCGCTTGCGCTCTTGCGCGGCCACATGCGAACGCGCGCCGGCCGCGGCAGCGCCGCTGAGGGACTTTTACGCGCGAAGATTGCGGCCGCCCTGCCCTATTCGCTCACGCCGTCACAGCAACGCGCGGTCGCCGACATTATTGCCGATCTCGCCCAACCCAATCGCATGTTGCGCTTGCTCCACGGCGACGTCGGCTCCGGCAAGACCGTGGTGGCACTCCTTGCAGCCGCAACCGTGATCGAGGCCGGCCGCCAGGCGGCGTTGATGGCGCCGACCGAGATTCTGGCACGCCAGCATTTTACCACCATCGCGCGGCTGGCGCCCGCCGCCGGCCTCCGCATTGCCATCCTCACGGGCCGGGAGCGCGGCCGCGAACGCGCTGAAATTTTGTCGGCATTGGCGGCCGGCGATATCGATCTGATCGTCGGCACCCACGCGCTGTTCCAGGACGACGTGGCGTTTCACGATCTCGCGCTCGCCGTCGTCGACGAACAGCACCGTTTCGGCGTGCATCAGCGGCTGGCACTGACGCGCAAAGGCGAAGCGGTTGATCTTCTGGTGCTGACCGCCACGCCGATCCCGCGCACCTTGGTTCTCACCTATTTCGGCGACATGGACATATCGGAACTGCGCGAGAAACCCGCCGGCCGGCAGAAGATCGACACCCGCGCGCTGCCGCTCGAACGCCTCAGCGAAGTGGTCGATGCGGTCAAACGTGCGCTCGACGACAGCCGCCGGGTTTATTGGGTCTGTCCGCTGGTCGGGGAATCCGAAAGCATCGACCTTGCCGCCGCCGAGGAACGCTATGAGGCCTTGCGCAAGCGCTTCGGTGACACGGTCGCATTGATCCACGGCCGCATGCGCGGTGCCGAAAAGGACCGGGCGATGGCGCGCTTTGCCGAAGGCTCCGCCCGCATTCTTGTTGCAACCACGGTGATCGAGGTCGGCGTCGATGTACCGGAAGCAAGCGTCATGGTCATTGAGCACGCCGAACGCTTCGGGCTGGCGCAACTCCATCAGTTGCGCGGCCGCATCGGCCGGGGCGCCGAACGCTCGACCTGTCTGCTGCTTTACAAAGCCCCGCTCGGAGAAACCGCCAAAGCGCGCCTGGCGATTCTGCGCGAGACCGACGACGGTTTCCGCATCGCCGAGGAGGATTTGCGGTTGCGCGGCGAAGGCGACGTACTCGGCACGCGGCAGAGCGGCATGCCCGGCTTCCGCCTCGCCCGGCTCGAGGTCCATGGCAAGCTGTTGAACGCGGCGCGAGAAGATGCGGCGCTGGTGCTCAATCGCGACCCGCGCCTTGCTTCGCCGCGCGGCGCGGCGCTGCGCCAGCTGCTGTACGTCTTCGCGCGCGACGAGGCGATCAGGCTGTTGGGGGCGGGATGATGCGCTGCCGCCCCCAGTTTAAAGGCCGCGCGATCAGGCCGCCGGTCGCGCCCAGCCGTCAGCCGCCAGCGGGTCCGCACCGAAGCGGTTGGGACCGAGCGTGCCGCGCGAGCAGTACCAGATGATCAGGATGATCCAGCCGATCAGCGGAATAAGGCCGATCAGAATCCACCAGCCTGTGCGATCCAGATCGTGCAATCGCCGTATGGCAACGGCGATGCTCGGCAGAATGATCGCGAGACCGAACAGCGGATCGATCAGCGTCGTGCCGAGTACGGCATCGATAATTCCGGCGACGATGTTGCCCAGTGTCGTAAACAGCACCCAGTACCAATACTCCGATCGGATGGCGCGGCCGGAAAACTTCACATAGTTCGAAAATCCGGACGAAATGGCTTGGACGAAGTTCATGCTGCTCCCTGAGCTTTGATTCCTCGGGAATCATCATAGCATGGGTGCGACACCAAGTCGCGCGGACGCTTTTCGCTGCGGGCTTAGGCGGCTGGGCTCGGTTCCACTTTACGCGCCGCCTGCGCAGCGCGGGCGGTTTCGGCCATTGCGGTCAGCCTGTTTTGTGGATCGACGCCCGGCTGCATAATGCCGGCGGAGATCAGGAGCGTCATGGCTTGCTCGACCGTGATGTCGAGATCGACCACATCGCGCCGCGGCACGTAGAAGAAGAATCCGGTCGTAGGGTTCGGCGTGCAAGGCAGGAACGCCGACACATGCTCGCTTTGGGGCAGGTGCGCCGAAATCTGCGGGCTCGGCGGCTGGGTCAAAAACACCAGCGACCACATCCCCGGCGCGGGGAATTCGACCAGCCCGACATTGCGGAAGCTCAACTCCGAGGCGGAAAACAGCGTTTCGAAAATCTGTTTGGTGGTGCGGTAGATCGGCCGCACGATCGGCATACGGCTCAGGATGTTCTCGCCGAAACTGACGAGCCGGCTGCCGACCAGGTTGGCGGTGAGGAAGCCGAGCAGCGTGAGCGCCAGCAACACGATGATCAGACCCAGCCCGGGAATGTTGAACGGCAAATAGGTCTCGGGGCGGTAGGCGACCGGAATGACCGGCCGCACCAGATTGTCCACCCAGGTCACGAACCACCAGATCAGCCACGCCGTCACCGCTACCGGTCCAGCGACGACCAGGCCCGTCAAAAAATAATTGCGAATGCGGCTGACCACACCGGTAGTTGACGCGGATTTGTTCGCGTCTGCGGATAATACCGCGCTCTGTTCGCTGTCATTCGTCATGGCTTTTGCCGCCGGCAGCCAATACTGCGGCTGCTTTTATATACGGATGTGACAGCGCCGCACAGAGTTTGCGGCGCGCTACTGCGGCGCGGTTATTCCACCGTTACCGATTTAGCCAGATTACGCGGCTGATCGACGTCGGTACCCAGGCTGACGGCCGTGTGATAGGCTAGGAGTTGCACCGGCACCGCATAGGCCAGCGGTGAAACTGTTGCCGGCATTGTCGGCATCGTCAGCGTCACCAGCGGTTGTCCAGCCACAGCGGCCGCGCCCTTGGCATCGGTCACCAAGATCAGCCGGCCGCCACGCGCGGCAACTTCCTGCATATTGGAAACGGTCTTGTCGAACACCCGATCATGCGGCGCGATCACCACCACGGGCGTGGTCTCATCGATCAGCGCGATCGGCCCGTGCTTGAGTTCGCCGGCCGCATAGCCTTCGGCGTGGATGTACGAGATTTCCTTGAGCTTTAATGCGCCTTCGAGCGCGATCGGATAGCTCGTGCCACGGCCAAGGTAGAGCACGTCTCGGGATTTGGCGAGATCGCGGGCAAGATGTTCGATCTGCGATTCCAGCGCGAGCGCCTCGGTCAGGTGCCGCGGAATTTCAATGAGCGCGCGAACCAGCGCTTTCTCGTCGCTGTCGGCAAGTACGCCGCGAGCGCGGCCCGCCGCAATCGCCAGCGTTGCCAACGCTGCGAGCTGACAGGTGAAGGCCTTGGTCGAGGCGACGCCGATTTCCGGGCCAGCAAGCGTCGGCATGACGATGTCGCTTTCGCGGGCAATCGTCGACGTCGGCACGTTGACGATGGAGAGGACGTGTTGGCCACGTTCGCGCGCGTAGCGGAGCGATGCAAGCGTATCGGCAGTCTCGCCAGACTGGGAAACGAAGATCGCAAGCGCGCCGGGATCGAGCGGAACGTCGCGATAGCGGAATTCTGAAGCGACATCGACTTCGACCGGCAATTGCGCCAAACGCTCAAACCAATAGCGCGCGACCATGCCGGCGTAATAAGCAGTGCCGCAGGCGGCGAGCGAAATGCGCTTGAGCGCGCGGAAATCAAACGGCAGCGCCATCGGCAGCGCGACGCGCTCGCTCACCATGTCGAGATAATGCGCCAAGGTATGACCGACGACTTCCGGCTGCTCATAGATCTCCTTCGCCATGAAATGGCGATGGTTGCCCTTGTCGAGCAGCAAGATCGAGGCCTGGGACTTGAGCACGGTGCGATGGACGAGCTTGCCTTTGGCATCGTGGATCTCGGCGCCGGCGCGATTAAGGATGGCGCAGTCGCCGTCCTCCAGATAGCTCACGGTATCGGTAAAGGGCGCCAGCGCGATCGCGTCGGAACCGACGAACATCGCATCGTCGCCGAAACCGATCGCCAACGGAGAGCCGCGGCGCGCGCCGATCAGGAGGTTCTCCTCACCCGCGAACAAAAACGCGAGCGCGAACGCGCCGCGCAATCGTGGCAACGCCGCTGCCACCGCATCCACGGGCGACAGACCGCGCTTCAATTCCTCGCTGACCAGATGCGCCACCACCTCGCTGTCGGTGTCGGTTGCGAACTTCGCCCCATTGCTTTCCAGCTCCCGGCGCAATTCGCTGAAATTCTCGATGATACCGTTGTGCACGACGGCGAGACGTTCGGTGGCGTGCGGATGGGCATTGTTCTCGGTCGGCCGCCCGTGGGTCGCCCAACGGGTGTGACCGATACCGATGGTTCCCGACAACGGCTCGCGCGCGAGCTTTCGTTCGAGGTTCTTGAGCTTGCCTTCGGCACGCCGGCGCATCAGCACGCCATGTTCGAGCGTGGCCACGCCGGCTGAATCATAGCCGCGATATTCGAGGCGCTTGAGCGCATCGATCAGTAACGGCGCGACCGGGTCGCCACCGATAATTCCAACAATCCCGCACATCCCTGTGGTGGCCTCCTCGGCCGCCGTCGCGGTTGAACCCACCGAGCTGTTAACCGTTAGGGCGCGATCCTAGCCGACGCCAAATAAAAAATAGTTTCGTCGGGTAACGGGCAAGAAGTTGCAGCAAATCGCTGCAAAATGCCGCTCAATCGCGCGGTTGCACCTTCTTTTTGCCGAGCGACTTGAGGTCACGCAAGCGCGCCGCGCCATTTTCCTTAACGACTTGACGCCCGCGCCCCAGCGCCAGCGCCCCCGCCGGCACGTTCTTCGTAATCACCGACCCGGAGCCGATATACGCTCCAGCCCCAATTTGAATCGGGGCGACAAGCGCGGAATTGGAGCCAATGAAAACGCCGTCGCCGATGGTCGTCCGGTGCTTCCCACTGCCGTCATAATTGCACGTGATGGTGCCGGCCCCGATGTTCGCGCCCGCGCCGACGATGGCGTCACCGATGTAGCTCAGATGATTGGCCTTGGCGCCGGCTTCGATCGAGGCCTCTTTGACCTCGACGAAATTGCCAATGCGCGCGCCTTCGCCGAGCCGCGTTCCCGGTCGCAGCCGGGCAAAGGGTCCCACCGAGACACCCTTACCGATGTGAGCGCCAGCAAGGTGCGAAAACGAATGAATGACGGCGCCATCCTCCACCGTTACTTTCTCGCCGAACACGACGTAAGGCTCGATCACAATGTCCCTGCCGAATTTCGTATCGGCGCACAGAAACACCGTCTCGGGTGCGATCAAGGTGACGCCGGAATCGAGCGCCGCTTTGCGCAGGCGCTGCTGCGCAACGGCTTCCGCTTCGGCGAGCTGGCTTTTGGTGTTGATGCCACGCACTTCGTCCTCCTCAACTTCAATCGCGACCGCGTCGAGTTTCATGGCGCGCGCGATTTCGACTGCATCGGTCAAATAAAATTCACCTTTGCGATTTTGGTTGCCGATCCGCTCCAGAATGGCGAGCGCGTGCGCGCCTGAAAGCGCCATGATCCCGCCGTTGCAAAGACCGATCCGGCGTTCGCTGTCGGTGGCTTCTGCTTCTTCACGAATAGCGATCAACTCGTCCCCGGTCACAACGAGTTTGCCGTAGCCGGACGGATCAGCGGGCCGGAATCCCAGCACCGCAACCGCGGCGCCCGTGGTCAAAGGCGCACGCAGCCGCTCGAGCGTTGTCGCCTGAATAAGCGGCGTGTCGCCGTAGACAATCAGAACATCATCGGGACGCCGCTCGATCGCCCGTTTCGCCGCCAGCACCGCATCTGCCGTTCCGCGGCGCTTCTGCTGCATAAAACACTCCGAGTCCGGCAGAACCCGCCGCGCTTCAGCTTCGACCGCGTCTTGCCCAGGGCCGACAACGATAGCCGTTGCCGTGACGCGAGCCTCGGCGACGGCCGCAAGCACATGAGCAAGCAGCGAGCGTCCGGCGATGGCATGCAGCACCTTCGGCAACGCCGAGCGCATCCGCGTGCCCTCGCCGGCCGCAAGCACGATCGCAAGACTGGTTCGCACTGCCATCAAGAGGTCTCCGCGGCGCTCTCATAGCCGAGCAAGGTCGCGATGACGAGCGTTCGCACGAATGCGCGCAACCCCGCCAACAATTCAGAGTTCCGAAACGACCGCCGGTAGCGGTTCAATGACCGCAATCTGCTATTTTACAGTTGATTCGGCCAAGAACACCCGGAGCAGACGCATGTTGGAGGGAGCGCGCATCAAGAACGCGACCTCGAAAAGACCTGCCGCGCAGACGGCGTTCACCATGCAGCGGCTCTGGCGCCAGGCGGTGTGGGGCTGTGTTGCGGCGGCGGCCCTGCTGCTTGCCGTCGTCGCGGGCTTCACAAACGCCGGAGCGCAGCGCGCGGCGCTGGTCTTGTCTTCTTTGAATGGTGCGCCGGCTTCGCCGGCGCAAACCGCTCAAGCGCAACCACCCAATCAACCGGTGTCGCGTTCGCTCGATTCGGATTTCATCGTTCGGCAACTAACGCAGAGTGTTAGAGCTCTGGCTGAAGACCGCGACCGCATGGCAAAGCGGCTTGCCGCCGTCGAGCGCAATCTCGACGATATGACTGGTTCGATCAGTCAGCAAATCGAGGCGGCTAAAGCTCCAAGCGCTCCACCTCCGCCCGTGGCGTCTTGGCTCGCCACGGCGGCCACGCCGCTAATTACCGTGCCGGGAACGTTGCCTCCTTCAGGCTGGGACGGGGCGCCGCGACCGTCTTCGACCGCGCCAGCCGCGGCCGCACAACCGCTCGACGCGATAGCGCCTGCGGCTAATGCCGCCTACGGCGCTGAAATCGGCAGCGCTTCGTCCATCAAGGCGCTACACGCGCGCTGGGCTGGGATCCGTTCCGCTCATCTGCAACTTCTTGACGGCTTAACGCCGGTTGTGTCCCTTCGCGAAAATCCGCGATCGCACAAGACCGAGTTGCGGCTCGTGGTCGGACCGCTTGCCAATGCGGCGGCCGCTGCGCAATTGTGCGCAACGCTGATGGCGGTTCAGCTTTCCTGCCTTCCGACCATGTTCGACGGTCATAACCTCGCACTGGAATGATCGTCGCGTTATAGTATTTGCGATGGCTGAACCGATCGCGCCGCGCCGACTTTTCCTGCCGACTGCACGGCAGACGAACTGGCTTCTCATTATCACCGGTCTGTCGCTCGGGGAGGCGCTTTATTTGCGTTATCAGGCGATGGAGAACAGCGTCGTATCACTCGCCTGCCAAGGCGGGCTCGGCACCTGGTTGTGCGCGACTTTCCGACTGGCGATCGTCCTCTACAATCATCAGGTCTTTGGCGGAATCGCGCTCGTGGCCGCGTTGCTCAATCTCGTGCGGCCGTCGCTGATCCTTTTTGCCGTCGCGCTCGCGGCAGCGGCTTTCGGCGTGGTGATGCACAATGCCGACCTTTCGGCACTTGCTGCCGGCCTGCTCATCCTGAGTTTCGCGCGTCCCGCACCAACGTCAGCATGACGGCGAGGCCGATAAGACCGCCGCAAAACCAGACCGCCTGCCAATTGGCAAAGCTTTCGTTCAACGCGATGTAGATGGCGGGGACGACTAGGACCGCGGCCGCTGCCGTTTCGGCGGCGGCGCGCCGACCAGCCGGACGCGGCGTTGCAAACAGCAACACCAGAAAGGGCACAGTCGCGGCGGTCAGCGGGGCAAACGGAATATCGCGATAACGCGGATCGAACACCAGCCCGAGCGCTGCCTCGACGCTCACAAGCATCAGCGCCATCAGGATGCCGCCAAGCGCCCAATCGAGGGCATCGCGACTTCGGCCGCTGCCGCCGAGCAACGAAGCGAAGGACGCCGGCGGACGGCCGGCAGCGCACGCTGCGGCGCAAACGATCGGAGCAGCGACCGCAACGGCGGCAAAGGCGAGCGAACGCAGCCAGCTTCCGGGGCTGAAGCTTTCAATCGCGACGGTCTCGATCGTCCAACCGAAGAGAATAGCGGGCACGAGTGCTAGTGCGGCAATCCTTGGCCAAAGAAATACAGAAGCGCGGTTTTTGCGCCAGGCCGCGAATGCGCCGCCGAATGTCAAAGCGGCCAACAGAACGCCGGCCAGTGCCTGGCCGACCCAGTGCGGATGATCTGAGACCGTTCCATCGAAACTGAATTTCGGCGCACCGGTCGCACGGTCGATGATGCCCCAATAGCCGCCGACCGCACCCTCGAGCGCGCGTTTCCAGGGCTGATCGAAGGCCTCGATGACGTTCATCCGGAAATGTTCGCGCTCGGCCAGCGCCATCGTTTCAATGATGGCGCGCGCCTGGTTCGAGGGCGACGGCCGTGCGCCTTCGCGCATACGGCCAGCACTCGGCCAGCCGAACTCGCCGATGACGATTTCTTTTCCCGGAAAGGCGGCGGCCACGCGCTGGCGGATAGCCGCCGTGTGAGCAGCAGCGCGCGCCGCCGGGATCGGAAAGTCCTCCCAATACGGCAGGATATGGATGGTAACGAAATCCACTGCGCTCGCTACGTCGGGGTAGCGCAGCCAAAACTCCCAGACGTCCGCGTAAGTGACCGGCATCGGCACTTGCGCCTTGACCTGGCGAATGTAACCGACCAAGTCGGTCGACGACATTTCGCCGCGCAGCAGGACTTCGTTGCCGACGACCACGGCGGCAATGACATCGGGATATGCTTTGGCCAGCGCGACGGTGGTCTCGATTTGTTGGCGCGTCTTGGCGGGATCGCCGGACACCCAAATTCCGTGCAGCACCTTCAGTCCGTGGCGCCTCGCGCTCTCGAGCACATCGGCGCGCCCGTCATCCACTGAATAGGTGCGAATGCAGCCGGTAAACTTGGCTAGGAGCGCGAGATCCTCCTCGATTTGCCAAGGTTCGACGCGGGTTCCCTCCACCAGCGGATCCTGGCTACCGCGGAACGGCGCATACGACAGGCAGTAAGGCTTGCCGACAGCGACCGACGACCTGATCTCAATCGGTGCGCCGAGCCACCACCAAACCGCGCCAATCACGAACGCAGTGACCACAAAGGATACGAGTGCCGAGCCGATCGCGGAAGGTTCTCGCATCTCTGACATGAACTGCCATTAACCTTGCAATCGTGTCCTGCCAAGACTCGTGCCGAGATCAGCGGCTGCATCGCGATACGCGCTGGACAAACCGGAGGAGTTGGGGTGTTCTCGCGCGGGGTCCGCCTAGAAGACGCCGCACGGGCGGTGCAGTCGGGTGGCTCGGGAAACGTCCCCTCTCGATCCAAATCTTAAGAAGACCAATGTCCCATCGTTTGTTCAGCGTTGCCGGCGGACTGTGTGCCGCCCTCTTGATTGCTACGGCCGCGCTTAGTTCTGCGGGCCCGGTTTTTGCCGAAGGCAACGAAGCCAAGCCTGCCGATAAAGCTCCGGCGGCAGGTCAGGAGCCTGCGAAAGAGCCCCAGAAAGTCGATGAGTTTGCCGAAGCGCAGCGTGCGGTCACCGGCCCCGCAGGCAATCCCGAATGCGTCTGGCTGGGCCGCCGCGTGGTCAGTCTGCTGTGGCGGGACGATCTCGATACCGCTTTTCGCCATCTCGATCTTTACGACCGTTTTGGCTGTCCGAGCGCTCACATCCAGGCTTCGTTCCGGTGCCTGATCCTGCACGGAAACAACATCGATCCGAAGGCAGCCGACAGCCTTAACACGCGGATTCAATCGTGCTGGATTAACCCGGCGACGCCGGCCATTTCGGTCCCGGCGGCCGCTGCCCCAAGCCCAACGACCAACCGTTAGCATTACCGGCAGAACAAGCCGCGCGAGACAAAAAAACTTCAAGATACAAAGTCGTTGTCTTGAATTTGCCACCACCCGCAGTTAGTTTTTATTCGCCGGTCGCAGGTCGCCTTTTTCAAGACTGCCGAGCCTTGGGGACAGGTTCGGCCCGTTAGCCTCACGCCCCTCTGGTGGTTAAGATTCCAATGCGCACCGTAGCTGCCGTGCTCGCGCTTGTAGCGTGCGTGCATGCCGGCCTGTGGGCTTCGCTACGTACCAAAGAAGCGGCTCCGGATTTCACTGGACAGCTTGCCAGCGTTTCTTATGCGCCGTTTGTCGCCTCCGCTCATCCGGACTGGGGCGAGCGGCCGACCGTCGAACAAATCCGCGCCGACCTCAAAGCCATCGCGCCCTACACCCGCGCCATTCGCACCTATTCATCGACCGGCGGCGCTGAGCTGGTTCCGCCGATCGCCGCCGAATTCGGCCTGAAGGTTACGGTCGGGGCCTGGATCGACAAGAACCAGGAACGCAATGAGCGGGAAATCCGCTCGGCGCTGGACCTCGCGCGCCATAACAGCAACGTGAACGCCATCGGGGTGGGCAACGAAACGATCCTGCGAAACGAAACCAGCGTCGACGATCTCATCAAGCTCATACAGCGTGTAAAGAAATCGAGCCCTGTTCCTGTAACAACAGGCGAAAACTGGTCCGCGTGGATCGACCATCCGGAGCTCGCATCGTCGGTTGATTTCATTGCCGCTCACATCCTGCCCTACTGGGCCGGTTTCGACGCCTCCACGGCAGTCGATCATACGATCGAGATCTATGACCGATTGCGGCGCCTGCACCCCGGCAAACGCATCGTGATCGCCGAATTCGGCTGGCCGAGCTCGGGCTACAACTTCCGCGATGCGAATCCCGGCCGGATTGAGCAGGCGGTCATACTCCGTGACTTTGTCACCCGCGCCGAAGCCTATGGCATCGACTACAACGTCATCGAAGCGATCGATCAGCCCTGGAAAACCGCCGAAGGCGGCGTCGGCCCGTACTGGGGCCTGCTCGACGCGTCCCGTGAGCCGAAATTCTCGTGGACCGGCCCGATCACGGATTCGGACTACATCAAGCGAGCTGGCCTTGCCGTGCTGTTCGGCCTCCTCCTGTCATTACCGATCCTCGCGATCAGAGGGGTAACCGCGCCGCAGGCGTTGATGCTTTCAGGGTCAGCCAATCTGGTCGGCGCCTGGGTTGCCGCAATCGCCGCCTTCTGGACCGGTCATTATTTCGTCTGGGGGGCCGCCTTTGCGCTCGGGCTCGGCTTGATCCTGCTGGTGCCGCTGGTGGCTATTGCACTTGCGCGCATCGAGGAGATCGCGGCGATCGCCTTTGGGCGCGCCCCGCGCCGCCTCGCCGATGCGCCGCCGCTGGTGCCGGAAGTGTTCGCGCCGAAAGTGTCGATTCACATTCCGGCCTACCGCGAGCCGCCGGAGATGTTGAAGGCCACACTCGATGCGGTCGCGCGGCTCGACTATCCCAACCTCGAATGCGTCTTGGTCATCAACAACACGCCTGACCCGGCGCTGTGGCGCCCGGTTGAGGACCACTGCAGCACGCTCGGCGATCGCTTCAAATTCATCAGGGTTGAAAATCTGGCCGGCTACAAGGCTGGCGCGCTGCGGCTGGCGCTGGAGCACACGGCAAGCGACGCCGAGATCATCGGCGTGATCGATGCTGACTACGAGGTTACGCCCGACTGGCTCAAGGCATTGGTGCCGCTGTTCGCCGATCAGCGCGTCGGTCTCGTGCAGTCGCCGCAGGACCACCGTGATGGCAACCGCTCGGTCCTGCATCGGGCGATGAACGCTGAATATGCCGGCTTCTTCGACATCGGCATGGTGCAGCGTAACGAAGTGAACGCCATCGTGGTGCATGGCACGATGTGCCTGATCCGCCGCGCGGCGATCGAAGGCGCGGGAGGCTGGTCGAGCGACACCATCGTCGAGGACAGCGATATCGGTCTCGCGCTTCTCGAGCGTGGCTGGCTCGCGCACTACACCAATCATCGTTACGGCTACGGACTGCTGCCCGACACTTTCGAAGCCTACAAGCGCCAGCGGCAACGCTGGGCGTTTGGCGGCATCCAGCTTTTGCGCAAACACTGGCGATATTTGCTGCCATGGGCGGATAGCCTTTCGCGGGAGCAAAAGCGCGAATACGGCCTTGGCTGGTTGAATTGGCTGGGAGCGGAAAGCGTCGGCGTGGTTGTGGCACTGCTCAACATCCTCTGGGTGCCGGTGGTGGCGTTCGCTAATATCGCTGTGCCCGACCGGATTCTGACCGTTCCGATCCTGGCCTCATTCGTCGTATCGGTTGCTCATTTCGCCGCGCTCTATCGGCTGCGGGTGCGGGTCTCTCCCGGCCAAATGTTCGGTGCGGTGTTCGCCGCCATGTCGATGCAATGGACGGTGGCGTCTGCCGTCGGTGCGGGCGTGTTTAAGGAGCGGCTGCCGTTTCTGCGCACTGCAAAGGGTGGCGCCACACGCAAGGGCGACTTCCCAGCCTTTTGGGAGGGGGTGATCGCAGCGTTGCTCCTGATCGGCGCACTAACGCTGGTCGCCACCAATTTCAAACAAGTCCGCGAAATCAACATCTTCGCGATTGTTCTTGTGGTGCAAAGCCTGCCGTTCCTTTCGGCGGTAGCGCTTGCCTTCATTGAGGGAACGCGGCTTAACTCGTTCGCCTACTGGCGTGCTCTTGAGGCCCGGGCCGTCGAGTTACTGCCGCGCTCCAAGGCGACCGCCGAACCGTCGAAGCTTCCGGCCGAGAATCGGGTCGAGGCGGCGCAGTAATCGGCGGCTCGAAGCGTTAACCGGCAAGCGCCGTTTCCGCGAGCCGCACCCAATATGAGGTCCCGACCGGGATCGCTTCGTCGTTGAAATTGTAAGCCGGGTGGTGAAGGCCGGCGCTGTCGCCGTTGCCAAGCCAGATGAAGGCGCCCGGCCGTTCCTGCAGCATATAGGCGAAGTCCTCCGCGCCCATAATCGGCTTGGCGTATTGATTGACTTTGTCCTTGCCGGCGATCTCCGCCGCAACGTTTGCGGCAAACGCAGTCTTGCGTTCTTCGTTCACAAGAACCGGATAGCCGGGCTTGTAGGTCAGATTGGCTTTGGCGCCGTGGAGCTGCGCGGTGCCCTCAACGACTTCCCTTATGCGGCTCTCAAGCAGCTTGCGCACGTCGGCCGACAGGCTGCGCACGGTGCCGCGCAGTTGAGCGTGCTGCGGGACGACGTTTTCGGTGTCGCCGGCGCGGAATACGCAGACCGAGATGACCGCGGCTTCGAGTGGATCCACGTTTCGCGCGACGATCGATTGGAGCTGATTGACGATCTGCGCGCCGACCAGGATCGTGTCGACCCCACGGTGCGGAAATCCCGCATGGGTTCCGACACCTTCGAGATCGATGACGATGGTGTCGGTCGACGCCATTGACGGTCCGGAGCGGATGGCAAATTGCCCGAGCGGCAGGCCGGGTCCGTTGTGCATCCCGTACACTTCCTCGATCCCGAAGCGGTCGAGCAGGCCATCGTCCAGCATGGCGCGCGCGCCGGCCCCGCCCTCCTCCGCCGGCTGGAAGATCACGACGGCAGTTCCGGCGAAGTTGCGCGTGTCGGCGAGATACTTCGCAGCCCCGAGCAGCATCGCAGTGTGACCGTCATGGCCGCAGGCGTGCATCTTGCCCGGTACCGTCGATTTGTAGGGAAGATTGGTCGCCTCTTCGATCGGCAGCGCATCCATATCGGCGCGCAGTCCAACTACCTTGCCGGCGCCCGCTTTGCGTCCCCGGATGACGCCAACAACACCGGTCCGGCCGATGCCGGTCGCGACTTCATCGCAGCCGAAGCTTTTGAGTTTTTCCGCAACGGAAGCCGCGGTGCGGTGCACGTCGTAGAGCAGCTCCGGATGGGCATGGAAATCCCGACGCCAGGCGGTGATTTCCGAGTGCAGGTCGGCAATGCGGTTTACGATTGGCATCGTGTCGGTCCTCGTTCGGCGCACACCCGTCCCGATATGCAGTCTAGCAACGACCGCTCAGAAACGACAGGCGATCCTTTTCCGTAGCGAGCCGCCTGAAGTATGCTTGGTTGAATGCGTTGCCGGGAAGCAACGAGGAATACATTCATCATGGCCGAGAGCCCGAAATACGACCTCCTTCTCCGCGGTGGCCGTGTCATCTGCCCGGTGTCCGGCATCGACGGCATCCGCGACGTAGCAATCCGCGATCGCCGCATTGCTGCTGTTGCCGAGACGATCCTGCCGTCGAGCGCTGCTGAGACGATCGACGTTTCCCGCAAGCTGGTGCTGCCCGGCCTGATCGACACCCACGGCCACGTCTACCAATATGTGACCGGACGCTTTGGATTGAATCCCGACATGGTCGGCGTGCGCTCCGGCGTGACCACGGTGGTGGACCAGGGCGGTCCCTCATGCATGACGCTGCCCGGCTTCCGCCATTTCATCGTCGGGCAGGCGGCGACGCAGGTTTACGCGTTCCTGTCCGCCTATCTCGTTGGCGGTCTTGAGGGCCATTACTACCCCAATCTCTACAGCCCCGATTGCGTCGACATCGACGCCACGGTCACTGCCGCCAACGCCAACAAAGACATCATACGCGGCATCAAGGGTCACGCCGAGATCGGCGGCTTCGCACGCTGGGGCATCAAGGTTCTGGAAATGGCAGCCGAGATCGGCCGCCGCTCCGACCTGCCGCTTTACGTCCATTTCGGCACGCTGTGGGAACTTCCGGAGAGCGGCGCCAACGGTGAGGATGCCGACACCATCCTCGAGCGCGTCATCCCGCGTCTACGCCAAGGCGACATTCTTGCCCACCCGTTCACACGCCACCCCGGCGGCTTCGTCAATCGGCAGGGCGAAGTCCACAAAGTCATCCGCGCTGCGCTCGACCGCGGGCTAAAAATCGACGTCGGTCACGGCAGCCATTTCTCGTACCGCATCGCGCGCAAGGCGCTTGATGCCGGCGTCGTGCCGCACACGCTCGGCGCCGATATGCATGGCTACAACACGGAAGTGCCTGCTCCCGCTGGCACGCCAAAACAGCATTACGACGATGAGAACCATCCGTTCCGCGGCCAGGCCCGCTTCAGTCTCACCCAGGCCATGAGCTCGATGATGGCGCTCGGGCTCTCGCTCGAAAGCGTGGTCCCGATGGTCACGTCGCATCCGGCGCAGATGCTCGGACTGACCGACCGTCTCGGCGCGCTGACACCCGGTTTCGCCGCCGATGTCACGGTGCTGTGGGACGATCGCGGCCGCTTCAACCTTCGCGACAACGAGAATACCGAGATATTCGCGGAGCGGCTCTTGCGCCCGGCATTCTGCCTGCGCGCCGGCAAGCGTTTTGACGCGGACTCCCCGATCCTGCCGCAAGCCATTGCGGCCTAGGCTCCCCCCGCCAGCGGACAAGCTGGCACTGGTAACCGGCCGGGCTTTTGCGTATGGAGTGCGCGCACGAGCGCGTAGCTCAGTCGGTAGAGCACGTGACTTTTAATCACGGGGTCGTGGGTTCGATCCCCACCGCGCTCACCAGCAAAATCAATGGCTTAGCCGGAATTCCCGAGCCAGCGGCTCGGCAGAGCCAGCGGCCGATGCGCTCTATCGGGCGGGGCCGGCGCATGGACGTTCCAACGCTTGTTTGCAGAACTAGATGTGAACGACTTGGCCGTCGGAGAAGTGCAACCTCGCAACATCAAAGATCTGGAAGCTCTGCTGGGTGTCGGTGAATTGTACTGTCGTGACAGAGTTCTGTGTCGCAATCGAAATGCCGCTGCCAGTCCCATAAGCCTGGGCGTCGAAGAAGATCGTACCGCCGTTGCTACCGCCGCTGATCGTATCGCTACCAGATGCACCGATATGATACTTGGCGTTGTAGGCGCTAATAAAGCGTCCCGCTACCATCCCCGGACCTGCCGGCGCCGCCAGCGTAGATCGAGGTATCGTGGCCAGCGGAGCTAAGAAACTCGCCGGTCGCGGTGCCGGTCAACATTGTGGCGTCGGCCCCCCTGGCGACCATCGTCAGACCGCCGCCACTGCCTCCTTGCAACCGAGCAGATGCGCCAACCGCTGAAAGCGTCTGATCGCCCCCACTACCGGCATAAAGACTTGCGGAGCCGCCGGCGGAACCCAAGGCGTCTCCGTAGCCACTACCACCTTTGAGGTAATCGTAGTTGCCGCGACCAGCTACAAGGGTCTGATCTCCGCCACTACCGGCTATCAGGGTATCCAGACTGGCGGTCCGAGCAAAAAGCCAATCGCCATCCCCGCTGCCACCCTTCAGCGAGGACGATTCAGCGCGGGTCCGCAAAATGTCGTCATCGCCGGTGCCGGCCCGAAGCGTATCGAAACGGGCATGGTATTCATCCGACAGTGACACGCCATCTGCGTCACCGGTCACCGCCAGCGCCTTAGTGTGGCCGGCGACGTGGACGTTTGTGGCGCCGTTCGGAACGACAATGAGCTGATCACCGGCAGCGGTTTGAATCTTAATGGCGCCGGATGATGTGACGTTTAGAACGTCCGCAACCGCAAAGGGCGGCATTCCCGATTGACCGGAAATCAAGTCGCGTGCGTCGGCAAGGCCCTTCGCGTCACCGAGACCAATCAAGTAGCTGTTGATCGCGTTGATAATCGATGGATCGATTCCTTCGGCCCGCAGAAGCCCATCGAGTTGTCTTAAGTCGAGGTCGAAGCCGGTGTTCATGCGACTCTCTCTATGCGGCAGCTAGCCTCGCGGAACGGCGACACGGCTTGGCAGGTGTTTCGAATGCTCCGAGCGCTTTGCAGCAAAGGCCACGTGCCAACAAGATACGCGCTTTGGTCGTTGAGGCTAGGGGTGCCGGTCGAACCGCCGCGCGGGTGATCATCGACCAAGCGATTAGATATGGACGATGTGGCCGCTGGTGTTCATCCGACTTTCCCCGAACTGCGGCTTGGCTCGCGGAGCGGCCACATGGCTTGGTAGGTTGGTTCCGGGTCCTCCGATCGCGTCGCGATGAGGACTACCGTCCCGGATCAATATACGATTTTGACCGCTGAAGCTATGGCCTGCCCGTCGGAAACGACCGGGCTGGAACAGCCGTCTTGGTATATTGAACAGAGTCGAATGTCTTCGCGGTGAGGCACAGAAAGTGGCACCAGAGCTTTTTTCTCCCGGCGTTGTTTTGCATTCCGTACTGGTTTCCTTCCGTGACAATGTCAGCGCGGAACAGCGCGAACAAATCCTCGCGGAGTACAAACAAGTAGGCGCCGCGTGTGGCGGCCAAGGGGAAGGGATTTTATTTTGGCAGGCTGGCTGGAATCTCGATCAGCGGAAAAATTGGCACATCGTCGAGTTTGCGATATTCCAAGACCGCGCTGCTCTGCAACGCTTCCGGTCTCATCCGGCTCACGCAAAATTATCCGACATCATGCAGCCACGCGGTGATTGGGCAGTTGGTGACATTGAGATGCAATAAAAAATGATCCGGGACTCCCGGTCATGTCGTGCGACGCGGGCATTTCCACGGCGCAGCGAACGGCGGAAGATGATGCTGCTCTACCGGGGTAGGCCTCCTCTCCGTCACGCCAAACTTGACGGTATCTTGCCGACTCGGAGAGAACGCTGTGCTCCTGATCGTGCGGCCGCGTTGCACCAGCGCCAGCCCATTGCGAGCCCGCCGCCTTGCGGGATGGAGACGGCCCAATGTCGCGCATGGGATTCGTCGTCGCCGCCGCCATCAGCTGCGCGCTCACCGGATGCTCTGCTTTGATGCTCGATTGGCCAAAGGCAAAACCGCCAACTCCAGCGCCAGAGACGTTGCAATTCCAATCCGTGCCTATGGGCGCCGACGTGCGCGACACGCAAGGTCGAACATGCCAAACACCGTGCTCCCTGACCTTGCCGATCGAAAGCCAAACCGTGACGTTTACAAAGACCGGCTTCCTGCCTCACACGGTTCAGATCAACATCGAGCAGCCGCCAGCGGAGCGCTCCTTTTTCTCGAAAAAGCCACCGCCGATTTTGGTACCAAATCCGGTCCGCGTGGTGCTCGAAGTGGCCCCGCCACCGCCCGAGCCGGCTCAGCCGCCCAAGCCGATCCAACCGGCCGACCACTTTTGGCCCGCTTCCCGACCAATGAAGCCGCAACCGGATCCATCACCAGCTTCGCAGTGACAGCGATGGCTGGAGTTGGCCAACTGGACAAGCGCGCCGCCGGTGATATTTGGCCCAAAGTCTTTGGGTGGGTTTGCACACGCTTACTAATGAAACCAAACGATTACGCGTGTCTGGTCGCAAACTAGAATAGCTTGACGATGCGACGTCTGCATCAAACTTCCGCCACGGGTCTCCCGCATGTCTTCGTCCGGCGTTTGTGGCAATTGACCGACTCATTTACACATCTGAAAAATGCCGGGTGATTTTACTCCGCGGGGATTTCGATGAACTTGGGCGCCTTCAGGACCTTTGTGCTGGTCGGAACATCCGCGTTTTTGCTCGGAGCATGTGCCGGTCAACAGCCATTCTGGGCGCCTCCACCGCCAGCGCCGCCGCCGATGGCCGAGTATCCACCACCTCCCCCTCCGCCCCCTGGAGCCGAATACCCGCCACCGCCGCCTGGTGGCCCGCCGCCGCGGGCAGAGTATCCGCCGCCTCCTCCAGGCGGTATGCCGCCTCCCGCTAACATGGGTCGGCCCGCGAATGGAAAGCCACTGCGGCAGGCTTGCCGAACGGACCTGCTGCAATTTTGCGCAAGCGTTCCCCCAGGCGAGGGCCAGAGGATCCAATGCTTGAGAGCGCATCGACCCCAATTGTCGAGAGCTTGCAAAGCGTATCTTAGGGCGCGGCGCGGCGCCTGACGTCTAAGCGGATGCTACGGACTACCGGACCTGGACCTCTAGGGCTCCAGATTCTCCTGTTTGCATGCGCTCGTGGTCGCACCGCCAAATGCGCTTTCCTTGGGAATGACGCGAACCGGCTGGTAGTAATCCCAAGGATATTTGCTCGCCGACGGTGACTTCACTTTGTACAGCGTCAGGTCGTACAGGATCCGGCCGTCGGGTCGGATTGAGCCGGTCTGGCCGAAATAGTCGACCGGCATTTCGCGCATCTTGCGATTGACCACACGCCCGTCGTCGGTGCCCGTCGCCTCAACGGCTTTGAGGTAGTGGCGCACGGAGGCATAGACCGCGGCCTGTTCTTTGGTTGGCATCTTTTGATGCCGAGCAAACATCCGCTGCGCGAACTTTCTGGTCTGCTCGTTTTGATCCCAATAAAAGCCCGACGCGACATTGAGGCCTTGTGCCGCGGCAAGGCCAAGACCGTGGATGTCACTGATGAAGACCAGAAATGCCGCCAGCTGCTGTCCCAATTCCTGAATGCGGAATTCCTGCGCTTCTTTGATGGCGTGGATGGTATCCTTCCCGATGCTGGCGAGCCCGATAAAATGAGCTTGCGAGGCTTGCGCTTGCAGCAAAAACGAAGCGAGGTCGGGCGATCCCAATGGATAGCGCACGCCGCCGACGATCTTGCCGCCCAGGCGCTCGATTTCGGCCGTGGCGTCACGCTGCAACGAAGCACCCAGGGCGTAGTCCACCGACATGAAAAACCAGGTTTCGCCCGGCTTTTCGGTCACGCCCTGGACCACAGCGGACGTCAGCGAGCGCGAATTGTCGGTCCAATGGGTGGTGAAGGGGGAGCATGCTTTGCCGGTCAGATCCGCCGTCACCGCGCCGCCGACCAGAAGGGTCTTTCTAGCGCTGCGCGCGATCTCCTGCACCGCGAGGGCAGCGGATGAGACCGGCATGTCGGCGATGACATCTACTTTCTCGGTATCGAACCAGCGTCGTGCGATCAGCGCGGCCATATCGGGCTTCTCGGCAAAGTCCTCGTCGATCACTTAAATCGGCACGCCCTTGATGGCGCCGCCGAAATCCTCGACCGCAAGCCGCGCGGCGGTCGCCGCGGCGACGCCGCTCGCGTCAGCTCCGACCGTCGACTGATTGCTCAGCACGCCGATCTTGATGACGCCATCCGAGATTTGAGCCGAAGCGTTGTTGATAAATCCGGCAAACAAAAAACTGCTGACAGTCAGCGCAACACCAATTCGCATCATTTGATTCCTGTGGAACGTCCAACGAGACCCGGCAATTCAGCATTGAAGCAATAATCTCATTCCGCTGCCGCTACATGCGCTCCGCTCCGTTCCACATCGCCCAGCCGCTCGATGATACGCCGGGCGGCAATCGCGCCGGCATCGGCCGCGATGTCGACCTGCGGCGGGTCCGGCATCAGATCCAAGACGCGCTGTTGCGCGGTGAAGACAGCCACATCCTCAAGGAAGGCGGTGCGGACCTGTTCAAATACCCTGTTGGTGGTCTGCGGATTTTTGACGTCGAAACTGTGGGCCTGGCCCCAGAAATAGTGCGTCGTGGTTTCCGTCTCCGGCGTAATGGCGTTGAGGTTGCGCATGCTGATGCCGCCAACCCGTTTGCCTTGCGGCGCGCCGGTACCAGTCGGCGTCGCACCGACGTCGAGACGCAAGAACGCCGGCGGCGTGAAATCGATGATCTGCCAGCGATCGACGTTGCCGGTAAAGCCGCCGACCTTCTTGTAGGTCGGTGGCGGATCCTGATCGATCACCCAGCGCGTCATGACCACATTGTTGGGCGCCCGTTCGACCTTCACCTGAGCGTGTTCCGCAATCGCGGAGTTGCCGATCGTGGTTTCGTGCACGAAGGCGAGATGCGTCAGGTCGAGGAGATTGTCGACGATGAGCTGCCAGTTCGCATCGACGTGCAAGTACGAACTCTTGGCGCCCCATTCCGGATCGTCGAGCCAATGGAAATCCGGGATGGCCGCCGGATCGGCAAGCGCAGGATCGCCCATCCAAATCCAGACCCAGTGGTAATGCTCGGCCAGCGGATAGGTTTTCGCCTTGGCCGCCTTCGGAATGTGATCCTGACCGGGAATGCGCACGCAGCGTCCGTCGGCGCCGAACCGAAGTCCGTGATAGTGACATTGCAGCGTGTCGGCGACGAGCTTTCCCATCGAGAGCGGCAGATGGCGATGCGGACACCGGTCTTCGAATGCAACCGGGAGTCCATCCTCGGTGCGGAACATGACGACAGGTTCGCCAAGGATCGTGCGGCCTAGAGGCGTGCGGCCGATCTCATCATCCGCCGCGGCGACGTACCAAAAATTCCGCAGGAACATGGTTTGCTCGTTGGGCGACGAAGTCCGAGCAATGCTCCGACTTCGCAATGGTTTTGGCAATAGGGCGCATCCTGGAGCACGGCCTCGCAATGTTACGCGCGCTTGGCAATGCGCGGGCGTTTATGCAACATGAGCCGAGCCTGCGGAGCCGCCGTCGGGAGCCATCATGTCCACTTATGCCGTGAATTATCTGTGCCGCGAAGTTCTGCGTGACCATGCCTTCCGCGCCGCGATGAAGGCCGATCCGGTCAAGGCGTTGGCACCGCTCGACCTCACTGACGACGAGCGCAAAGCGCTGATTGCCGGTGACGTCGGCGGGCTCTATCGCCTGGGCGTCAACGGCTTCCTGATGGGATATCTGGCCCGCTTCGAAGTCTGCGGGCTGAACGTGCAGAATTATAACGAGCGCATGCGTGCAGTGAAGGTCGACGAAATCGGCCAGCCGGTCTAAGCGCGTTCGCCGCCGCTTAGCGGAAGCCTCGCGGATCACCGGCCGGTCAGTGCCAACAGCGTTCCGCCGACCGCACCGACGATGACGACGAGCAGCGGCGGCGCGCGCCAGACCGTCAGCAAAACAAAGCCGGCAAGCGCAAGAGCGAAATCTTCCGGTGTTTTGACCGAGCTTGTCCAGACCGGATTGTACAGCGCAGCGGCAAGGAGGCCAACGACCGCGGCGTTGATGCCGCGCATGACCGCTTGCGCGTCCGCGCGTTTGCGAAACGTATCCCAGAACGGCAGCGTGCCGAGCAGGATCAAAATTCCCGGGAGAAAAATTCCGATTAGCCCGAGCACCGCGCCGGGCACGCCATGCGGCGGCGGGCCCACGACCGTGCCGAGATAGGCGGCAAAGGTGAAGAGCGGCCCCGGCACCGCCTGTGCCGCGCCATAGCCGGCGAGAAACGCATCGTCGCTGACCCAGCCTGGGCCGACAAAAGCCTCGCGCAGCAGCGGCAGCACCACATGACCGCCGCCGAACACCAGCGCGCCCGAACGGTAGAAGGCGTCGAACAGCATGAGACCCGATGATGGCGCCAAACTTTGCAGGATCGGTAGGCCGATCAGCAGGACGAAGAAAGCGGACAATGCCGCGAATGCCGCGCCGCGCGAGACCCGCATTGCAATGTGACCTTCGGCGGCCGGCGGCGCACCGCGGCACAACCACAACCCAGCGAGGCCGCCGAGTACAATGCAGGCGATTTGGGCGATCGAAGAGCCGCTCAGCAAAATAATCAGCGCGGCGACAGTCGCGATCGAGGCGCGTTCGCGGTCGGGGCACAACGTACGCGCCATGCCGAATACTGCCTGGGCGACAATTGCAACTGCGACTAACTTCAACCCGTGCAAAAGTCCGGCGCCGGCCGCCCCGGAGAGCCTGCCGGCGCCGTAGGCAAACAGCACGAGTATGATTGCCGAGGGCAGTGTGAAACCGGTCCATGCAGCAGCGGCGCCCGCATAGCCGGCGCGAAGAAGCCCAATCGAAAAACCGACCTGGCTGCTCGCCGGTCCCGGCAAGAACTGACACAAGGCCACCAAGTCGACGAAGGCCTGTTCGTCGAGCCAGCGCCGACGGACCACAAATTCCTCGCGGAAATAGCCGATGTGCGCGATCGGACCGCCAAAGGAACTCAAGCCAAGCTTGAGAAATACCCGCAACACTTCAACCGGCGAGCCCGGCGGCCGGCCCTTTGCGTCGCTTATCCCCGCGCCTGGCGACGACTCTCCCACCTGATAACGCCTCTCTGCTTACGAATAAGTGATCAGTCCGGCGAAGCCTTCATCCATGTGGTCCTGATGGTGACAGTGGAAGAACGTCGGCCCCGGATCGTCGGCTATAAAATCGATCTCTGCCATCGAGTATCGCGGTATGCTCAGCGTGTCTTTCATCAGCCCCGAGATCGAAGTGTTGCCAATCCTGGTCACTTCGAAGGTGTGCCGGTGGGTGTGGACTGGATGAGTATCGCCGCTGTTGTTGTTCATCACCAGCCGATACCTTTTGCCTTCCTGAACCGTGAACAACGGATTGGTATCAGGCCAGGATTTTCCGTTGATGGTCCAGCGGTTGTAACCACCGCGACCACCCGGCACTTTCTCGAACGTCAATTTGATGGTTTCGTCCGGCGCTTTCGCCGGTGTCGTCAAGGCGAACGCGGCGTAATTCCAGGAGGCCTTCGGCGCGAGCCATTGCGGCTCGCCTTGCCGGTTTGCGTATTCGATCACGACTCCCATTCCCATATTGCGATCGTCGTCATCGGTCGAGCCGAAAACCCAAACTCCAGGATTGTTCATTTCCACGATCACGTCCGCGCGCTCGGCAACATCAAGTTTCAACACTTCGACCGAAGCCTGTTTCGGCACCGGATTGCCGTCGAGCGCAATGACGGTGAAGCGATGTCCCGGCAATGCGAGCGTCACATCCATGGTTGCGCTGGCATTGAGCACGCGGAACAGGATGCGTTCACCCTCCCGTACGCGGATCGGCTCTTCATGGCTCAACATCCGCGCGCCAAGCGTTGCGGCATGATACATGACTTCGAGACCGTTATTTGGTGGCGGTCCCTTGTGCAGGTCCTGCATGCTGACCCATTCGCCTTCCCAGCGGCGCGCGGCCAAAAGCACTTCACGATCATAACGGCCGGGGTCTCCCGCCGCTGGCTTGATGATCAGAAACCCGAATTCGCCCGAATAGGTGCTGCGCGTGAGGTCGGTCATCGCCATGGCATGGCTGTGATACCACCGTGTGCCGGCGGGCTTGGGCGTAAACGAATAGAGCTGCGATTGGCCCGCCGGAATGATCGGCGATCCCTCCTCGGTCGCACCGTCTTGAAAGGACGGCAAGTAAAGTCCGTGCCAATGCACGATGTCCGGATAGCCGGCGTCATTGATGACGTTGATCGTGACCGGCTGTCCTTCGCGAAGCCGCAATACCGGGCCTGGAACTTTACTGTTATAGCCAGTGGTCGTGATCGTTTTGCCCGGACCGAGTTCGAGCGACATCGGCGCAATACGCAGCGTGTAGTCTGCTTTGTCCGCGGGCGGATCGCCGGCTGCGTACCCATTCCGCAGCGCCGTTCCTACCAAGGGAAGTGATGCGGCGTATTTGAGTAACGAGCGGCGGTTGATCGTCATGATCCACTTCTTTCCGGCGCAACCGGGCGGAACGTTCTGCGATGGACTAGCCGGTTCGCCGATGCAGGTTTGACAGCGCACAAACCACAGCAATAAAGGCCAAAGTGTCCACGAAGCCCCGAAGATAAAGTCCCCACACGAAAAATTCATCGAAGGCGTGCTCGGTCGGCGCTCCATTTTGCAGGGATGCAAAACTCAGCATGATCGGCGCCGCCTTGGCGGTCAGAACCAATCCGGCGATAGAGCATGCTGCGGCAATGTAAAGCGGAAGTGCTACGCCGCGACGACGATTGCGATCGAAGTAATCGCTAAGCGTTGCGGCAAGGATGAGCAGCGTCGCGCCGATGCCTTCGACGGGGTATGCCACGAGGCCAGTTCGCAGATCAGCTTGCCTGCTGTACTGCGCCCAAGCTGCCGCGCCGAGTTCGTGCCACGCCGGTCCACCAACAATAACACGATCGATGATACCTCCAGCCAACACGCCGCTGAGCAGCGTGGCCGACACCAGAAGAAGCAATGTTCGCGTGGAACTCATTTGTTCCGATCATCCTCAGGGACGATCCCGGTAGAGCAGCGCATCGAGCGACCACTTTCCGCCGCCTTCGATGAGCAAGTAGAGCGAGCCCAGCAACATTCCGAAATCGTCGCGGGCTTCGTGCATCATGCTCCAGAAGCCGTACCGCGCCAGTTTGGGCAGATGGAAAATCCAAAATTCGTGCCCAAGCAGGATCGGTACTTTGGTCGAAACAAACGCCACGATCATGATGACGATCAGCGGGATGGCGGCGAGCCTGGTAAAGAGGCCGAGAATGATAAGTGCGCCGCAAATGGTCTCGACCAACCCGACAAACGGCCCCATCACTTCGGAAAAAGGAATGCCGATATTGGCAAAGCGTCCGGCACCCAGGATTTCTGGAAAAAGGAGCTTCTGAAGTCCTTCAGGAAAGAACACCACGAGGCCGACGAGCAGACGGATCAGGATGCTCCAGCCGGGCGCACGGCTTGCGAAAATAACCGAGCGCCAATCGGTGCCGCGGGTGCCGCTCACGTTCGCCTCCGCCGGTCTGTCACTCTTTGAGGTAATTGTGCCTGTACCAATCGACGATTTCGCTCCCGGTCGTCAGCCAGACCTCCTGGCGCGAGGTCACATGAGCGAGCGCCTTGGCGAAGTATTTGCTTCGGTGCGGATAACCGACCAGAAACGGATGCAGGCAAATCGCCATCACCCGGCCGGTCTTGGCGCCGTCCTCGTAGAGCACATCGAACTGGTCGCAAATCATCTGGCCGAACACTTCCGGACTCTGGTGCAGGTCCAGAAGCGCAGGAATATCGTTGATCTCGGTCGAATAGGGCATCGAGATCATCGAGCCCTTTTTTACCCGCATCGGATAAGGCTGATCGTCGTTGACCCAGTTGCCGACATATTCGATGCCGTTCTCGGCGAGGATATCGAGCGTGCGCATGGTTTCGCTTAATGCCGGGCTGAGCCAGCCACGCGGAGCTTTGCCGACGCTCTTGGTGATGGTCCCGACCACCTCCTTGATCAGAGCGCGCTCTTCCGGTTCGGTCTGATTGGCGAACAGGGTGGAATTGTTGGTGCCGTGGCCCATCCATTCCCAGCCGAGCTTCTTGCCCTCTTCGATGATGCGCGGGTAGTGCTTGCACACGTCAGAATTGAGCGCGACGGTGCCCTTGACGCCGTATTTCTCCATCACCTCCATCATCCGCCAGATGCCGACTCGCACGCCGTAGTCGCGCCACGAATAATTGAGGACATCGGGATTGACCGGCAAAGTGGTCATGCGGGTCGAAGGCCGGTCGAACAGAAAGTGCTCGATATTCGGGATAACCCAGACGGCGACCCGGGCGCCGTTCGGCCACGACAACCGCGGACGATCGATGATCGCAGAATAGTCGAAGCGGTCGTGCTGCATCGGCACGGCCGGTGACGGCAGCGTCTTCGTCGTCTTGGATCGCTTCACAATTTTCTTTGCCGGCCTGCGTACCACTTAATCCCTCCCCGGATTCCCAAACGGCGTATTGATCTGGCGGCATCGCGCCGCTCCGGCTAATGTCGCACAAGCTCACATGGAAGCGAATGGCTTAGGAGTTTAGCGAAATGGCAAATGTCGTCGCCGGGTTCGGCGTGCCGCATACCCCGGTGTTTCCGTTCTTCGTCAAGCGCGATGGTCCCGACAGCGAAACCGCCAAGCTATTCGCGGCGCAAAAGGAGCACCTCGCCGCAGTGCGTCCCGACGTGATCGTGATGTTCGACACCGACCATCTCAACACGTTCTTCCTGGACAATCTGCCGATCTTTGCCGTGGGCGTGGACAAGAGTTTCACCGGCCCGAATGACGAACCGCGGGAAATGCCGGTGTACAAAATCCCCTCCGCAATCGATTTGGCGGCGCATATTCGCCAAACCGGCGTCGAAGCAGGTTTCGACGTCGCCCTCACCCAACATTTTTCGGTCGATCATTCGGTTGCCGTGCCGCTGCACTTTCTCACCCCGGATATGCAGGTGCCGGTCGTTCCGTTTTTTATCAGCGGACATTTGCCGCCGCTGCCTTCGGCGCAGCGCTGCTATGCGCTCGGTCAAGCCGTCGGGCGCGCGATCGCATCTTGGCCCGCCCCGTTGCGTGTGGTCGTCATGGGCAGCGGGAGCTTTTCGCTCGAGGTCGCGGGCCCCCGTATGGCGCCGGGCCGCACCGACGGCGTGCCCGATCCGGATTGGGCCTGGCGGATCATCAAACTTATGGAAGAGCAACAGATCGAAAAGCTCATCAGCGAGGCCACCGAGCATCAGCTTCTCAAAGCCGGCAACGTCGGCGGCGAAGTACTCAACTGGATCGCCATGCTCGGCGCCATCGGCAATCACAAGCCGAACTACATTGCGCCGCAAATGCAAAACGGCCACGCCTACGGGGTTTGGCGCTGGAACTAGATAGCGGACGGCTGGCGCACCCCGTTCATGCCGCGGATGATTGCGCCGCCCCCTTCGCGTTCTGTATCGCCTGCCACACCCGGCTCGGCGTGGCGGGCATATCGATGCGGTCGATGCCGAGCGGACCGAGCGCATCGATGATCGCATTGATGACGACCGGCGGAGCCCCGATCGTGCCGGATTTGCCGATGCCCTTCACGCCGATCGGATTGGTCTTGCAGCGCACTTCCTCAAGCGCGATCTCGAAATTTGGCAGCATGTCGGCGCGCGGCATCGCGTAGTCCATAAAACTGCCAGTGACGAGTTGCGCGCTCGAGCGGTCATAGACGGCATGCTCGTAAAGTGCCTGCCCGATGCCTTGCGCAACGCCGCCATGCTGCTGGCCGTTGACGATCATCGGGTTCAACACTTGCCCGAGATCATCGACCATCACGTAGCGGTCGACCACGACCTCACCGGTCTCCGGGTCGATCTCGACCTCGACCGCATGCGCGCCGTTCGGATGGCTTGGCGGCTCCGGCGAATGACTGCCGGAGCCTTCGAGCCCGATGCCGAATTGGGTCATCGGTCCCATCGGGGCGAACGATGCCTTCGCTACTTCGACGAGCGGGACGGCCTTGTCGGTGCCGGCAACCGTAAAGTTGCCGTCCTTGAATTCAATGTCACCCGCATCCGCCTCCAGCATCGCGGCCGCCATCGCCTTTGCCTTGTCGATGATCGCGTCTGCGGCTCGCCGCAGCGCACTGCCACCAACCACCGCGCTGCGCGCTCCGTAGGTGCCGCGTCCGAATTGCACCTGGGCGGTATCGCCTTGCACATAGCGGATTTGGGTGAACGGTACGCCGAGGAATTCATGGACGAGTTGTGCGAACACCGTCGCGTGCCCCTGCCCGTGCGAGTGCGTGCCGCCGAATACCGTGACGGTGCCGCCCGGATCGAAGCGGATATCCATGCGGTCGTTAAAGATGCCGCCAAACTCGATGTAATAGCAGACCGAGCGGCCGCGCAGCTTGCCTGCCTTTTCCGAGGCCGTCTTGCGCTTCGCGTAACCCTTCCAGTCCGCCATATCGATGCACTTGTCGAGCAAGCGAACGAACTCGCCGGAATCGTAGCTGTACCAAGTCGGCGTGTTGTAGGGGAATTTGTCCGGAGAAATCAGATTGACGCGGCGGATCTCCGCCACATCCATGCCGATCTGCTTCGCCGCATGCTCAACCAAGCGCTCGGTAAAATAGGCAGCCTCGGGGCGCCCGGCGCCGCGATACGGACCCGCCTGCGGCGTGTTCGTGAACAGGCCTTTGCACATGACGTGGATCGCCTGCACGTCATAGGCTTCCGGAATAAACCGCATCGAAAATAGGCCGCTCACCATGCCCGGGCCGACGAAATAGGCGCCGACCTGGAATAGCGCCTGCGAGCGGATCGCGAGGATTTTTCCCTTTTCGTCGAGCGCGAGCTCCCCATAGCTGACAAGATCGCGGCCGGTGTGATCCGTCATCATCGCTTCGGAGCGTGTCGCAGTCCACTTCACCGGACGGCCGAGCTTCTTTGACGCCCAGAGCACCAGGGCATCGTCCGGAAAAGCGCCGCCCTTGAGGCCGAAACCGCCGCCGACATCGGGCGAGACCACGCGCAACTGATTTTCAGCGATGTGGAGGATGTGCGCGATCTCGGTGCGCGCGCCATGCGGATTCTGCGACGAGGTGTAGAGCGTGTAACTGTCTTCGGCCCTATTGTAGTCGCCGATCGCAGTCCGCGGCTCCATCGAGACCGGTGTGAGCCGGTTGTTCTCGATGCGCAGCTTCACGTGATGCTTCGCCTTAGCGAACGCAGCATCGGTCGCCGCCTGATCGCCGATCATCAATTGAAACGCGACGTTGCCATTCGGATTGTCATCCCACACTTTCGGCGCGCCATCCTTGGCGGCGTCTTCGAGCATCGCCACCGCCGGCAACGGCTCGTACTCGACCTCAACCATCTCGGCTGCGTCGCGCGCTTGCGCGCGTGTTTCGGCGATGACGAAGGCGATGCGGTCGCCTACGAAGCGCGCCTTGTCGGATTGCAGCAGCTGCTGATGAATGCGGTGGCCCTTCGGCGCACCGAGATCCTCCGGCATCATGGCGGCCGTAAACCCGCCCAGATGATCGTGGGCAACGTCAGCGCCGGTCAGCACCAATGACACTCCCGGTGCGGCCTTCGCCCTCTGTGCGTCAACCTTCTTGATGCGCGCGTGCGCATGCGGGGAAAGCACGTTCACCCCGTAGCACATACTGGGCAGCGTGATATCGTCGACATAGCGCCCACTGCCGGTCAGGAAGCGTTGATCTTCCACGCGGCGCACCGCCTGCCCAATTCCGAATTTAATCATTAGACGGATTCCTTGCGATGTGAGATTTACGCCATTCCTGCACCACAGCGCGGGTATCTTCGTTTATCCGCGATGATTTAGCCATCTTCCCCGCGTGAAGTCCGATTCCATGCGCTATGAAGATATCATTACAGGGTCCTGGTGCCAGTGCCGTGGGCCGCAGGTGAACTAGGCCTCGCATTCCTTTCGCAGCATAACCTGATACCCGGGCGGACGGCTCTCCGCTTTACGGTGTGCGTCTGCGGCGAACTATTTCTCGAGATGCTGATCCAAGAACGCGCCAACTTCGGCAAAGTGCTGCTTGCTTTCTGGAGCATCCACGGAAAACAGGTATTGGGCATGTGACAGCCCTTCAAACACCAGCAGGTCAGCCGTAACGCCCGCGTCGCGCAGTTTGCGATGCACCCGAACCGTGTTGCTAAGAAAAAGATCGCGCGTGCCCGTGGTCAGGATCGTCGGCGGAAAGCCCTGCAGGTCGCCGTAAATCGGCGATAACATCGGGTCCTTGAGATCGTGGCCGTTGGCGTAGAGGACGGCGGCGTCACCAAGCCAGCCATCGTTGCTGACGAGGACATTGTCCACCATCTCGTTCGCAAAGTAGGTATCTCCGGTCTTGGTCATGTCGGACCACGGCGTGCCCGGCGCGATCGCACCAGGAAGCGGCAGACCTTCCTTCTTCGCCCGCAATACCATCGCCAGCGTCATGCCGCCGCCTGTCGAGGTACCGAAGATTCCGACCTTCTTGGCGTCCGTGGTCTTCACCACTTCTTTGTAAACCGCCATCGCATCGTCCATCGCTGCTGGGTATGGGAAATCGGGCGGCATGCGATAGTCGACGGAGATCACCTTGATGTGGGCGTGGCCCGCCATCATGATCGCTTCCGTCGTGCCGGCTTCGCCGGGACCGAAGACGTAGCCGCCGCCGTGAACGTGGACCAGAAGGCGATTGCGGTTTGCCTCCGCGATTTGGCTCGGCGTGACGATGAACACCTTCACCCCGCCGATCACCGCCGGCTCGACTTTGACGCCCATTTTCTCGCGCAGTGCCGGGAGCGCCTTCACCGCGACATCGGTGCGCTGCTGGATGAGCGCCTTCCACTCCTGGGCTGACTTCGGATGGCTGTTCCAGAACGGCGGAAACGGGGAGCCGATCATCGCCTGCAAGGCGGGACTGGCCGTCTCCGGCACCGGCAGGGCGTGCGCGGGGATCTGACGGTCATTCACCAGCGCGCTGCCCGCGCCGACCGCAAGCGCCGTTGCGGCGACCAGCAAGCCCGCCAGCCGAACAGCCTTGGCTATGGATTTCACGGCACCCTCCCTGAACGCGATGCTTCCGCGATTGCGTTAATGCACCGCGTGAAGTCTACACAAGAGTAAACCTTGTCGAACCACGGCAAAATCCGGAAGTAAGCGAGCCGGCGCCCTCTTGACGGAACGATATAAGATGCAAACTTTGCCTGCCTAGCATTGGGAAACATTCTTAGCATCAGGAAAGAAGATGGCCAGCGACACCAAAAAAACAAAAGCCGACCCGGCTCCAAAGCCTGAGGCGGCGGCGACGGACAAAAGCCCCGCCGCCGAACCCGCAGCCAAGGCCGCGGATAGCGCTTCAGGAGCCGCTGCACCGTCGCATTATAGCCGGGGCGAAGGCCAGAAACCGGTCACCGCAGCCTACAAGGATAACTGGAATGCGATCTTCGGAAAAAAGAAGGCTAAGAAAGAACCGATAGGTAAGGGGAACGAAATGGCCAAGATGGTGGTGATCTACAAGACTCCGGCCAACATCGCCGCATTCGACAAACATTATTATGAAATCCACGTTCCTCTGGCGAAGAAACTTCCGGGTCTGAGAAAATATGAGGTTAGCCGGGGGCCGATTGCGACGCCGGCGGGACCGGCCGATGTCCATCTCATCGCGACGCTGCACTTTGACGATCTGGCGGCGATCAAAAAGGCTTTCGCGTCCGCGGAAGGACAGGCCGCGGCAGCGGACCGCCGTATTTTCGCGCCCGACGATTTAGGCGTGCAAATGTTCCTGTTTGCGACTCTCGACCTCTGACACCACGACGTATGTCTTGCGGCGAGACCGCCGCAGCCTTCCGCCGGCGCGGCGTGAAGTCAAAGGAGCGCGAGTATGGCGTTGAGTGACACGGCGATCATTGGCTACGCCGAGACCAAGATTGTCGAAAAAAGCGACCGGGACATTTGGGAGCTCGGGGCCGAAATCCTCGAGACTCTTTTGGTCAAGACCGATTTGGAAAAAGGCGAGGTCGACGGACTTATTTTATCTTCTTCCATGACGGGCGCCGGCAATTGCTTCTGGTCGCAGACGACGGCGGATCAGCTCGCGCTGGAGGTCGATTTCTGCCAGACGGTGGATATTGGCGGCTGTTCGCCGCTTGGTGCAGTCGCGCGCGCTGCGGCCGCGATCGATGCGGGCTTGTGCAGCACGGTGCTGTGTCTCTACGCCGACACCCAGGCTTCCGAAAACAATCAGCGCATGCGATCGTTCAACAATGAGTGGACGGCGCCGCTGGGATACATCGGTCCGCCTGCGGCCTTCGGATTGCTGAGCCGCCGTTACGAACACCAATTCGGCCTCGACTACGCCGCGCTAGGCAAGCTTGCCGTAACGCAACGTGGCCACGCCCTTCTCAACGAGCTCGCGGTCGAGAAGTTGCGCAAGCCGATCAGCATCGACGACTATCTCAATTCGCGCATGATTGCCGATCCCATCCGCTTGCTCGACAGCGTGATGGTCTGCGACGGTGCCAGCGGGCTGCTTGTGACCAGCCGCAAAGCGGCGGAGAAAAAAGGGCTGCCGAAAATCGTCGTGCCGATCGGCTATGGCGAGCGCACCAATTATCGCGCCAGCGAGGCAATCGTTGATGTCACCGAGAGCGGACATTATGTCGCCGGTCAGCGCGCCTTCGCGCAATCCGGCCTCAAGCCGACCGACGTCGCGTCGTTTCATCCTTACGACGATTTCATCATCGCAATCATGTTGCAGCTGGAAATGCTCGGGTTCTGCAAGCGGGGACAAGGCTGCGATTTTGTCAACGAACACGATTTCACCCATTCCGGCGACCTTCCGCTCAACACTGGCGGCGGGCAAATTTCAGCAGGTCAATGCGGGCTTGCCGGAGGCGGCACCAACCTCATAGAGGCGGTGCGCCAGCTTTTTGGCGAAGGCGGCAAGCGGCAAGTGAAGGACACGAGGAACGCGCTGGTCACCGGAATTGGCGGCATTCCCTACGGCCGCAACTGGAGCAGCAGCGTCGTGATGATCCTGACCCCCGAAGCGTGAGAGGCGATGATGACCGGGTTGAACGATACACTGAGCGTCGCGCGCGAGCCGCCCCGGCCGCGTACGTTCTCAAAAGCATATTGGGATGCCACGCGCGAAAAACGATTGCTTGTCCAGTACGACAAGCGCTGCGAGAAATATCAATTTTTCCCGCGCGCCACGAGCATCTATGACGGCCGTCGGGACCTCGAGTGGCGCGAGGTCTCCGGCAAAGGCGAGCTGTTCTCCTACACGATCGCCGATCGTGCGCGGCCGCCGTTCCAGGGTCACGAGCCGTTTGTGATTGGCCTCGTCACGCTGGATGAAGGTGTGAACGTGATGGCCAATATCGTGCATTGCGCACGCGATCGGCTGAAGATCGGCCTGCGCGTCAAGCCATTCTGGGCGCCGCTGGCGAACGGAACAAATCTGCTGATGTTCGAGCCAGACTAGAGCGCCTTCGTTTTTAAACTGCTGCCCGACGCAGGGCCGGGATCACCTCGCTCCCGAACAGGCGATGACCTTCGAGGATCGCGGGTTTGGGCCCCACCATGTTGATGATGCCGAGAAAGTGCCCGGCGCCGACCGCGCGGCATTGCGCGACAATCTGGTCGGTCACATGGGCAGGGTCGCCAGTGATCAACTCCTCTTCGCTCACTGCGAAGCTGTGCGACGGCCCCGGCGCGTCGGGAACGGGCTCGCGCGTCACGCGCGGATCGGCGGCAACGATGTGCTGCAGGACGTTGGCCATGATGGCGCCCGCCTCCTGGGCGGCGGCTTCGCGAGCGGCAATCGTCACGGTGCGGCGCAGCGCGAGCTGCTCCGGACCCGAAGGGTTGCCGACGCGTTCCGCCTCTTCACGATACGCATCGAAGATTTCCTTCACACGCTCAACCGAATGGAATGACGTCGCGATGCGCGAACCCCGCCGCGCTGCCTTTCGCGCGGACTCGATGCTGACCACGGTGGTCCACCGCGTCGGCGACGGCTGCTGCAAGGGGCGCGGCACGATCGGCAGGTTCTCGAATGACCAGTACTTGCCCTTGTGCGTCACTTTGCCGGTGAGGAGCGCCGCATCGATGATCTCGAGCGCCTCGTCATTTCGGGCGCGCGCTTCGGCGACGCTGAGCCCGATCATCGCCATTTCGTTGGGGATGCCGGCGGAAGTTCCGATCTCCAGCCGGCCGCCCGTCAGATGGTCGAGCATGGCGATTTCCTCGACCACGCGCCATGGCTCGTAGTAGGGCACGACCATGCCCATGACGCCGAGCCGCAAGCTGCGCGTGCGCGGCGCCATGGTCGCTATGATGAGATTAGGCGACGGGCTGTACGCCGCGCCGAAATGATGCTCGCTGAAGAAGATGCCTTCGAAGCCCCAACCTTCGAGCTTCTGCCAGAGGTCGAGATACCAGTTGTAATGCTCGGTCGCCGCCTGCGGCGTCACCTCGACGCCCGGCGGACCGGGAGCGACGAAGAACTCGAAGAGCCACGGCTTGATCATTGTTTCCTCCGGGCGGAGCGCTTCTGTGGCGCATCTTTCTGCGACGCATTCAGCGGGCGGCGAACACCTCGTCGAACAGGTTTCGCATCGCCGTCCACGAGCGCGCGTCCGCCGTCGGCGAATAACCGAAACCCGGCATTGGGATCGAATCCGCTGCCGTGTTGGTGAAGGCGTGCTTGGCGCCACCATAGCTGATGACCTGCCAGTCGGTGCCGGCCTCGATCATCTCCTTCTCGAAGGCGGTAACCTGGTCGCGCGGCACGATCGGATCGGCCGAGCCGGTACAGGCGAGGATCTTGGCCTTGATCGTTCCCGCGGCAGCCGGCCGCTTGGTCTCGAGCAGCCCGTGGAAAGAGACGACGCAGGCGACGGGCGCGCCCGTGCGCGCGAGTTCCAGAACCGAATAGCCGCCGAAGCAATAGCCGATCGCGCCGAGCCGGCCGCGGTCGACGCCCGGCAATGCGGCTAGCGCATCGAGCCCGGCACGGACGCGTTGGCGCAAGAGATCCGGATTCTCGCGCAACGGTCCCATGAGCGCGAACAACTCTTGGGGATTGCTACCGACGATGCCGCCTCCGTAAAGATCGGCGGCCAGCGCCACGTAGCCGAGCCCGGCCAGCATCTCTGCGCGGCGCTTCACATGATCGTCGCGCCCGGGCGCCTCGTGCACGACGAGAATGCCGGGGCGCGCGCCGCTCGCGTCGGGCAGCGCCAGATAACCGATCGAGGTCTTGTCGCCGCTCGAATATTCATGGACTTTGGTTTCCATGCCTTGCCTCCTCCTGTTTTTGAAACGTCGACCGAGCCGACAGTCCGATGATCAAGGCCTGGCCGCTCCTGGATATAATTCTGAAGGTCATGCGCAAACCGTTTTGCGGACGGGCGGGCTCCGGACCGCGCGAACGCGCTTTACCGGGAACGACCTTACGTCGTGCGCGTAAGACCGCCGTTGACGTAAAGCGTCTGTCCGGTGATGAAGGCGGCATCGTCGCTGGCAAGAAACGATACGGCGCCGACCAGGTCGGAAACCTTTTCGCTGCGTTTGATCGACTGCATGTTGGCCATCAGATCGAACAGCGCCTCCTTGGACATTCCGCCCGGAATCTCGTTGTCCTTGAGGGTGCCGGGTGTGCGGGTTAGCCCCGGCGCAATGGCGTTTACGGTGACGCCATGTTCGCCGAATTCGGTGGCAAGCGAACGGGTGAAGCCGACGACGCCCGCCTTGCTGGTGATGTAGTGAATGAAATTCGGGACCAGAAGGCTGACAGTATCCGAAGCGAGATTGATGATCCGGCCCCAGCGCCGCTGTCGCATTCCGAGTCCCAGCGCTTTGGTCATCAGGAACATGGAATCGAGATTGACCGAAAGCACGCGCCGCCAGTCTTCGAACGTGATCTCATCGAACGGCTGCATTGGGTAAATGCCGGCATTGTTGACGAGGATGTCGCAACGGCCACCGTTCTTCTCGACCTCCGCCTTGAGCTCCGCGACATTCGTCGGATTGCTGATATCGCATTGAAACGCCGCAGCGTGCCCGCCGGCGCCGCGGATCAATTCCAAGGTCTGCTCGGCTTTGTCGCGATCGGCAATGACAATGCGCGCCCCCTCCTCCGCTAACCTGACCGCCGACGCCTGACCGATCCCTGAGGCCGCGCCGGAAATAACCGCGGTCTTACCCTCATGTTTTTTCGCCATTCCTCATCCTCCCGTTCTCGTGGTGCGATTGTTCGCATATAAGGGGGCCACGGGTGAAGGGTTCTGCAGGTTGCAAACCGTCACCGTCACAGCGCCGGGCAAAGCTTGCGGAGAGCGGAGAGGAGTGCAGATTGTGACCAGCGGTAAAGACGACGAGGAGTTTTTCCGGCAGCGGGGCTTTGGCATCAAGATTGGCTTTGGCGAACGGCCGGCGCTGATGCTGATCGACATGATCAACGGCTTTACCGACGCGTCAATGCCGCTCGGGGCCAACCTCGACCAACAGATCGAGGCGCAAAAACCGCTGCTCGACATCGCGCACGAACGCGACATCCCGGTGATTTTCTCGACCGTGCTCTACGAGGAACCCGACATCAAGGACGCGGGCATTTGGGCGCTGAAACAGTCGGGCGCGCGCACGCTGACCGCGGGCTCGGAAGCGGTCAAAGTCGACACCCGTCTCGAGAGGCGGCCGAAGGATATACTCCTGGTCAAGAAATACGCCTCGTGCTTTTTCGGCACCGACCTCGTGCCGCGGCTCAACAGCCGCCATATCGATACGCTCATCCTGACCGGCTGCACGACGAGCGGCTGCGTGCGCGCGACCGCGGTCGATGCGGTGCAGAACGGCTTTCGGCCGATGGTGGTGCGCGAGGCGGTCGGGGACCGTTCGGTCGCGGCGCACGAGCAGAGCCTATTCGACCTCAACGCCAAATACGCCGACGTCGTTTCGCTCGACGAGACGCTGCAATATCTCAAGACCGTCGGCCACAACCGACCGGCAAATTAGCACCCATCGTCGTGGCCGGGCATGACGGCTTGGCGTTAGAACATCGGATAGGCCGGGTTAAGCGGCAACCCGAACTGGGTGCGGCCGAAATTCTCCGCCGGCACGTCCCAGCTCATCACTACGTGCGAGGCGATGGCGTGCACGTCGCGCCAGCAGCGTTGCGCCGAATTGTTGTCCAATAATCCGCTTGAGCCGCTGATGTTGATCAACTCATCCATTGCATCGCGCAGCATCCGCATCGCATAGCTGAAATCGCGCCGCAGCAGGGTCCGCGTCTCCAGCGTCATGCCGGAATAATCCTTGCGCGCGGTCGCGAGCGCCCGCCGCGCCAGCAATTCCGCTGCATCGATCTGCGCGCCGATCTCAGCGACCTTCATCTGCACCGGTACGTGGTGGGCGATGGCGAGCTGGGTGTAGGTCAGGTAGCGCTGCCGCGTCCATTCCACAAAATCGGCGTAGGCGCCGCGCGCCGAACCAAGCGCTGGCCCAAGCAGTGCATAAGAGTGCACGGCGATGAACGGGGCGCGGTAGATCGGATTGGTGTTGATTTTCGATCCCGGCGACTGGGCGTCGCGCAGCGTCGCGAAAGAAACGCTGCGGTGCTCCGGTACGAACACGTTGTCGAGCACGCTAGTAATCGAGCCAGTCGCGCGCAGGCCTGCGCAAAACCAGGTGTCGTCCTGCTTTACCTGCGACACCGGCACGAGATAGAGCCGCATGTCCGGATGATCCTCGCCCTCACGGAAAGCGAGCCCGCCGATCAATATCCATTGCGAATGCCGCAAACCGCTGCACCATGACCAGCGGCCGTCGAGGCGGTAGCCACCGGGCACCACTGTGACCTTGCCGGTCGGCGCCGCGGACGTGGCAATGCAGGCGGCGTTGTTCGCGCTCCAGACGTCGTGCTGCGCCTCTTCGGGGAAATGCGCGAGGATACAGGCATGGTCGGCCAGATAGTTCAGCACCCACGCCGAGGAGGCGCAGGTCGACCTGCCGAGTTCGATTGAGATGTCGAACGCAACCTCGTGGTCGTGCTCGTAGCCGCCCCAGCGTTTCGGCTGCAACACGTGGATCAGCCCGGAATCAAGATATTCTTCCACGGACTCCCGCGGTACTTCACGATCGCGCTCGGCCTTGACGGCGCGCTCGCGCAACTTCGGGGCGAGCGCACGGGCGCGAGCAATCAACTCATCGGCGGTCGGAATCTTGTCTGCTGTGGCAGCACTCCGCAATTCGGCAACACTCATTCGGCTTCCTCCGGTTGGCGGCGACATTGCGTCAGCACCCAAAGGGAATCAAGCACCGGGCCGGGCGTCCTTGATCCGCTCCGCCTTCCGGTGTCATCATGGTTACGGCCAGCTCGCACCGATCGTCGGTAAAATGCGGTTGGGCGTCGAAGCACGGGGGAAGAATATGCGCCTCGGTTTTTTCATGATGCCGGTGCATCCGCCGGCCCGCAGTTTTACCGAGACGCTCGCCGAGGACACCGAAAAATCGCTGTTGGCAGACCGGCTCGGCTATGAGGAATTGTGGCTCGGGGAGCATTTTTCGGCGACCAGCGAGCCGATCCCCTCACCGCTGATGTTTATGGCCGGCCTCGTCCCGCAGACCAAGAACCTTCGCTTCGGTACCGGTGTCATCTGCATTCCCAATCACGATCCGATCGTGGTGGCCGCCGAAGTGGCGCAATTTGATCACATGAGCCGCGGCAGGTTCGAGCTCGGCATCGGACCGGGCGGCCTGTTGTCGGACTTCGAGCTGTTTGGTCACAACGACGTCGGGGTGCGTAACCGCAAGGTCATCGAAGCGGTCAAGATCATGCAGATGGTGTGGTCGCAGGGTCCGCCATACGAATTCAACGGTGAGTTCCGGAAGTTTCGGTTGAAAGACACCGTCAACGCCGAACTCGGCATCGGTTACATGCCCAAGCCCTATCAGAAGGGTGGACCGCCGATCACGCTTTCGATCGCCAGCCCGAATTCGCCGTCCGCGCGGACCGCAGCGTTGCAAAACTGGGGCATGATTTCGGCCAACATCGTGCCGACCTATTCGGTGGCGTCGCATTGGGCGATCTACAGCAAAGCTTGCGCGGAGATCGGCAAAAAGCCGTCGGGCGAAAATTGGCGCGTGTCGCGCAATATCATGGTCGCGCCGACCGATGCTGAGGCGCACGACCGCGTCTACGGCGATGCCGCGTCCAACAATTATTTCTTCACCTACATTCGCACGGCGCTTGCAGGAGCTGGCATCCTTTCGGTGCTCAAGCCGCGGCCCGAAATGTCCGACGAGGAAACGACCGTTAAAGTCATCACCGAAGGCTGTACGCTTTACGGCTCGCCGAAGACCATGCTCGACAAGCTTGTCGCCTTCCGCGAAGAGGTCGGACCTTTCGGCACGCTGCTTTTGACCGGGCTTGATTGGACTGGACCCAACGGGGCCTGGGAACGCCAGTCGATGCGACTGATGGCGGAAGAGGTCATGCCCAAGTTCCATCAGCATATTCATGCCCAGGCCGCGGAATAAGCCGCAATCGATATTCATTTATCTGATTTGGTGCACTGCAGCGGCCATGAGAGTTTCATAAAGGCGTCGCAGCGGCGCCACAGACGCCGTGCAAAATTCGCAGCATAGGGACAGTTTGGGGTGCGGTGAGCAAAACGTCGAGGAGATCGACGATGAATTTGCAATGCGCCTGCAACACCGAAGCGGCTGCGACCCAAAAGTTCGGCCGACCGAACTGCCCCCGATGCGGAAGCATCCTTCTGATCGCGGAGGAATCACAGTTCAACGTCAAGGGCCGCATTCGCAACACTTGGTCGTGCGACGATTGCGCCCACGAGTTCGTCACTTCGATTACGTTGTGGCCGCGTTAGATTCGGCGCCCAGCCAAGTTTAGGCCCTTTTTTAGCTGTTGCGTCTTTTTTCGGGAGTCGCGTCAAAAGCCGTTCCGGACTGGAGGAAACGCCCCACCGTTTGGTGCCAAGAACTGAAATAGGAACCGGACCGCTTTAGCCGCGTTACTTTGTTGAGTGCGTCAGTCCCAAAAAGTTGTGCTTGTACCTGCTCGTTGCGTTGAGTGCAGGTGCGAAAGTCAAGTGACCCGCCGGTTCGGCGTATTGCGAACCGGCGGGTTCATTTTTATCACGCCTCATTGGCGCGAACATCGCCCTTCGCCATCCATTGTTCGTTGGTCGCCGCCGCATAATCGGCAAAGCGGCCGGCGCAGATCGTGGCGCGCGCTCCCGCCATCAGATCCTGGTAGTAGAACAGATTGATCACCGAGAGCAGCGTGCCGCCCAGCGCCTCGCCCGAGCGGAACAAATGATGCAGGTAGGCACGGGAAAAATCCCGCGCTGCCGGACAACGGCTTTCGGCATCGAGTGGCCGAGGATCGTCGGCATGACGCGCGTTCTTGATGTTGATCGGACCGAAGCGGGTGAAAGCAAGGCCGTGACGGCCGTTACGGGTCGGCATCACACAGTCGAACATGTCGACGCCGCGGGCGATGGCTTCGAGGAGGTCCGCCGGCGTGCCAACGCCCATCAGATAACGCGGCCGATCGGCCGGCAGCGCCGCTGTGGTCGCAGCGACAACTTCGAGCATGACGCTCTGCGGTTCGCCGACGGCAAGCCCGCCGATCGCGTAACCAGGAAAACCAACATCGACCAGGGCCCGCGCACTTTGTTGGCGTAGTGTCAGGTCGTCGCCGCCTTGGACAATGCCAAACAGCGCGCGGCCGGCTGCCGCGCGTTCGAAAGCACGTTTGCAGCGCTCGGCCCAACGCAGCGACAATGTCATGGCGCGCTCGATCTCGCTCCGCTCGGCGGGGAGCTTGTGGCATTCGTCGAGCTGCATCGCGATATCGGAGCCGAGCAGAATCTGCACCGCTGTGGCGCGCTCGGGCGTCAGCTCGACCATCGCGCCGTCAATGTGCGAGCGAAACGTCACGGCCTCTTCCGTGATCTTCCGCAGCGGCGCGAGTGACATCACCTGGAAACCGCCGGAATCCGTCAGGATCGGATGCGGCCAGCGCATGAAGGCATGGAGCCCGCCAAGCGCCGCGATGCGCTCCGCCGATGGCCGCAGCATCAGATGATAGGTGTTGCCGAGCAAAATTTCAGCGCCGGACGCGCGCACGTCATCGTGGTGCACGCCCTTGATCGCCGCCTGGGTGCCGACCGGCATGAAAGCCGGCGTGTGCACGACGCCGTGCGCCGTCGTGATCTCGCCGGTACGCGCGCTGCCGTCGGTGGCTTTCAGGTAGAAGGAAAAAGGCTCAGACATGATTTTCAGGATGCAGGAAACAGCAAACAGGCGTCGCCGTAGGAATAAAACCGATAGCCTTTTTCCATCGCGTGCGCATAAGCGCGCTGCATCACCTCAAGACCGCAGAAGGCGCAGACCAGCATAAACAAGGTCGAGCGCGGCAGGTGGAAGTTGGTCAGCATCGCGTCGACGGTGCGGAAACGATAGCCCGGGGTGATGAACAAATCGGTCTCGCCGGAGAATTCAGCAGGCGCACCCGCTTCATCCGCCGCGCTTTCAAGAAGCCGCAGCGAAGTCGAACCGACGGCGACAATGCGGCCACCAGCGCGCCGCGCCATATTGAGCCCCGCCGCCGTCTCAGCGCTGACGGTACCCCTTTCAGCCTGCATCCGATGACCCGAAATATCGTCTGTTTTGACTGGCAGAAAGGTGCCCGCACCGACGTGAAGCGTCACCCGGTGAAGCGCGATGCCGGCAGCATGCAATGCCTCAACAACGCCCGCGGTGAAATGCAGACCCGCGGTTGGCGCCGCCACCGAACCTTCTTCGTGCGCAAACATCGTCTGGTAATCGATGCGATCCTGCTCGTCGGTGTCGCGGCGGCCGGCGATATAGGGCGGCAACGGCATGTCGCCGCGCTCGTCAAGCGCCTGGTCGAGCACGGCGCCGTGGAAAGCGAAGGCGAAAGTCACTTCGCCGCCCTCCCCTTTGGCCTCCACCGTTGCGTCAAGCTGGTCGAGAAAGCAGACGCGGCCTTCGCTGCCGAAGCGGACGACATCACCGATGGCAAGCCGCTTCGCGGGCCGCACCAATGCCCGCCACCGCGAGCCGTCGATACGTTTGATCAGCGTCGCCGCAATTGCCGGTTCAAGATCGCCACGCCCGATGCGGCGGCCGCGCAGGCCAGCCGGGATCACCTTGGTGTCGTTGACAACAAGCGCATCGCCTGCCTGCAGCAATTCCGGCAGATCGCGCATCGTGCGGTCTTCGAGCGCCGCATTCGGACGCACCACCAGGAGCCGCGCGGAATCACGTGGGTGCGCCGGCCGAAGCGCAATGCGGTCCTCGGGAAGAGCAAAATCGAAGAGGTCTGTGCGCATCGGGTCGGCGAGTGTTCTCCGCTCGTCCCCACGAAGGCGGGGACCCAATCTTTGCCGCGCCACCGGTACTGGATTCCCGCTTCCGCGGGAATGAGCGAAAGGGCGCGCTATTTGCCAGATTCTTTCTCGATGGTCCGGTCGTCGACAAATCGGATGGCGATTGGCCGGCCAGCGACCGCACCGCCCATACCCTCGCTGAAATGCAGCGGCGTACAGCGCTTGAGCGCCGCGTCGATCGCGTCCCGGTAGAGCGTGCGTACATCGGCCGGCGCGTCGTGGCTCACGTAGGTCATGCGCGGCGCCGCAATCACTTCGCCGTCGCGCTTGAAGGCGAAGCGGACGGTGTATTCCATGCCGTGCCGCGCCTCATCCTTCGGCGGTGGCACCCAGCATTCGCGCAACGCGGCAAACATCGCGCGGATCGTATCCAGCGTGTGGTCGTCCGGCGTGCTCTCCGCGTCCTCGCTTTTCTTGCTAGGGGCTTCGCCGCCTTTTTCGTCATCCGTACTCTTGTCGGCATCGCCGGTCTTTTTGTTCGCCGGATCGTTCTCGTCGGTCGACACAATAGTCAGCCGCAAATCCTGGCCGATTGGCGGCAGGAATTCGGGAAAGCACGGGCCGCGTTGAAACACGCTGCAGAACGAGGGATGGCACGGATGCCCGCTGAGCACGCTGCATGGCGCGCGTGCCGGGGGCACATGATTAAGCTGCGTCGCTCGGCTGGTTGCGCCTTGCCCAGCGACAGAGATCGCCCCGCAGACGACCATGATCGCTGTGCGGGAGGTGCGCATGAGGCTATTCCACCAGGTCGGCGGCCACCTGCATCTGGACGATGCGGTCAGGTCTCGACGGCGGCTCGCCGCGTTTGAGCTTATCGACGACATCCATGCCGGCGACGACTTCGCCCACCACGGTGTATTGGCCGTTGAGGAACGAGCCTTCGTCAAACATGATGAAAAACTGGCTGTTTGCGGAATTGGGATTGCTGGTTCGCGCCATGCCGACCGTTCCGCGCTCGAACGGGACTTTTGAGAACTCCGCCGGCAGGTCCGGATGGTCCGAACCGCCGGTCCCATCCCCATTCTCGCCGTCGCCAGTCTGCGCCATAAAGCCGTCGATTACGCGGTGGAACGGCACGTCATCATAAAAGCCTTCGCGCGCCAGAAGCTTCAGGCGTTCAGCGTGCTGCGGGGCGACGTCGTCGCGCAGCTTGATGATGACGCGGCCAGGCGTGGTTTCGACAATCAACGTGTTTAGCGGATCGGTACCCGCGGGAAGCTCTTCATCCATTTGTACTCTTCCTCCATTGACGCAACGATTGGCCTCACGACCGCGCAACGTGGTGTTACGGCTCGATTGTGGCCTTCTTGATGTAATCCAGTTTGCCGAACTCTCTGACCAAGTAAGTGTTGCCTTCCTGCTGAGTGCGGCCTTGGTCGGGTCCCTGCCCGCGCGGCGCGCCTTCACCGTATCCGCTGTAGAGTGCATCCACGACATTCATACCCGACACGACTTGGCCGAACGGGGCAAAACCTTGCCGGTCGAGCATATTGTTGTCAGCGAAATTGATGAACACCTGGGTGGTGCGGGTATCGGGACCGGCCGTAGCAAACGTGATGAGGCCGCGCTTATTGCTCTGCCGCACAGGATCGTCCTTGATCCGCGCCTCGCGCCATACCCTGGAGATCTTCGGATCGGCGTTGATGCCGAATTGCACCATGAAGCCACTGATAACGCGAAAGAAGCGGGCATTGTCGAAGAAGCCGTTTTTGACGAGGTTGTAGAAGCGGTCGGCGCCGTTCGGTGCCCAATCGCGATGAACCTCAACGACAAATGTACCCGCGCTGGTGTCAAACTTGGCTTTGTAGACCGCCGGCGCCGGTTCGTTCAGCGCGGCGGGGTTGCTAAGGCCCTGGCTCCAGGCCGGCCCAGTAAGCACCAGCGCAAGCATCACTGCGAAAATGCGGATCATGTCGTCTCCCGGATGAGAAGAATTTAGGCTTTCGCGAACTTCTTTTTCAGATGCGCGGCGACCAGAGCGGGCACGAAGGCGGAAACGTCGCCACCCATGCCGGCGATCTGGCGCACCAAGGTGGCGGTGATCGGGCGTACTTCGGGCGAGGCCGGCAGAAACACCGTCTGAACTTCCGGCGCCATGGCCGCGTTCATGCCGGCCATCTGCATCTCGTAGTCGAAGTCCGCGGCATCGCGGAGCCCGCGGATGAGGACCGTCGCCGCGGCCCGCCGCGCCGCCGACACGACGAGATCGCCGAAGGTCGTGCAGACGATCTCGCACCCCGCGCTGCGCCCAAGCGGCGTACAGATTTCCTCAAGCATCGCGACGCGTTCTTCCGCCGAAAACAGCGGCGCCTTGCCGGGATGAATGCCCACCGCAAGGACCAGCCGGTCGGCAAGCCGTACGGCGCTTTTGACGACGTCGAGATGACCGTTGGTGATGGGGTCGAACGACCCGGCAAAAAGCGCTGTGCGCGGCATGGCCGGGGGTCTAGCCCGCGTTCCAGCCAACCGCAAGGCGGATGGCACGAATGTTAGGCTAGAGGTTTATCGCTGGTGCGTGACCCTATATCGTCTATGCAAACGCTTTTTAGCGCGTAGTTTCCAATGCGGGAGTGAAATCGCCGATGGACGCCCAGGCCGCGGCTGATACCAAGATCGTCCGGCGTCACGCGGATGCCGGCCCCAAGCGCGTCGTCGCTGATATCTGCATTGTCGGAGCTGGCATCGCCGGGACCTCCGCAGCGCTGACCGCCGCGCGCAACGGGCGCAAAGTTGTGCTGGTCGACGGCCTGCCGGTGCTTGGTGGTCAGGCGGTAAATTCAATCATCGGCACGTTCTGCGGCCTATTCGCCAACGGTACCCACGGCCACCAATTCACCCACGGTATCGCGGACGAGATCTTGCGCGATCTCGGCGCCAAGGAGCAGACGCTCCATTACCGGCGCGGGCCCGTGACGACGGTTGTTTATTACGATGAAGTCGCGCTGGCGCGCTGGATCGAAGAGGCCATCCGCAAGGCGGGGATAACGGTGGTGCTTGGCGCCGTTTTGCGACGCGTGGAAGTCGACGGCCGCCGCGTGAAGCGCCTTGAACTCGCGACCCGCTACGGCGACGTCCACATCGAGGCAACGGGCTTCGTCGATTCAAGCGGTGACGCGGCGCTGGTCTGGCAGGCGGGCTTTCCTTGCCGCGAGCCGGCGAACCGCAAGGTGTTCGGGACCCAGATGGTCGTGCTCGAAAATATCGACGAAGCCAAGCAGCCGACCCGCGAAGCGATCGCCGCGCGAATGAAGGAAAAAGGCGACCAATACGGCCTCCTTCGCCGCGATGGCCTTGCCTTCATCATTCCCGGGCGTGGCGTCGCGGCAATGAATATGACCCACGTCGAGACGCCGCTTGATCCGCTGGAAGCTTCCGCACGCACGCTCGATGGCCGCGATCAGGCCGACCGCGCCGTCGACTTCCTGCGCCACGAGTTTCCGGATTGCTTCGGCAAGTGCCGCGTCCGCGCTTATGGCTTTCCCGGCATCCGGCAAACGCGATGGATCGTTGGGCGCCAGCAGCTGACTGAGGATGATGTCATGACCGGCCGGCGCTTTCACGACGCGATCGGGCGTACCGCCTGGCCGATCGAATTGCACGATCACGGCAGCGGCTACCGCTGGCACACCTTCCCGGAAGATCACGTGCATTACATTCCGCTCGCAAGCCTCACGCCGGCTGAGGCCGACAATGTCGTTGCTGCCGGGCGCTGCATCGACGCTGACACGGCGGCGTTGTCGAGCGTAAGGGTGATGGGCCCGTGCATCGCCATGGGCGCAGCCGCAGCCCATGCGCTTGATCTCGCCGGCACCGGCAGCGTGCACCAGATCGATCTGGGGGCGCTCGCGACCCGTGTCCGCGATAACGTGGAGCGGACCGACTGACATGCGCCTCACCGACCACGAGAAGGCGATGCTGGATGGCGCACATGGCCAAGCCAAAGCGCGGGCGATGGATCTGTTGGTTCGCTACGGCGAGGCACTGGGCGCGGAGCGGCTCATTGAGACCAACAACGTTGCCGGCGCTTTCAATGCCTCGACGCCATCGGTACGCGCCTTGGCGGCGCGCGGTTTCGATGCGGTTTATTCCGAATTAAATCTGGACAGCGATGAGGTGGTCGAAATCCCGCGCATGGCGGTGAACACTTGCCAATTGATCACCGGCATCGACAACGCGAAGTGGCGGACCCAAGGCATCCCGGACGATCTGGCCGAGCAACAAAAACGCGGCGAGGCGTTCTTTGGCCAACGCGGCATCAACATGCACGCGACCTGCACGCCGTATCAGGTCGGCAACGTGCCGGTGAAGGGTGAGCATTGCGCCTGGATGGAATCCTCCGCCGTGGTCTACTGCAATTCGGTGCTCGGCGCGCGCACCAATACCGAGGGCAAGGAGAGCACCGGCGCGGCAGCGCTGACTGGCCGCATTCCCGATTGGGGTCTCCACCTTGATGCCAACCGCCGCGGCACGCATCTGGTCGAAGTCGGCATTCCGGTCGACGACATCATGGATTGGGGCCTGCTCGGCTACTGGCTCGGCGAGATTGTGCAGGACGAAATCCCGGTGCTCACCGGGGCGCTGGTCAATCCGACGCTCATCAAACTCAAGCATTTCGGCGCGGCGGCGTCATCGTCGGGCGGCGTCGAGATGTATCACCTGCCAGGAACGACGCCTGAAGCCGCCTCAGTTGAGCAAGTGTTCGGCGGCCGCGCGAGCGCCGACCCGTTGCGCTATGGCAACGCGGAACGGCGGCGCGCTTACGAGAACCTCAATTGCGCGCGTGAGCGGAAAATCGACTTCGTCATGCTCGGTTGCCCGCACAATTCGATCGATCAGGTCTGGCTGATCGCATCGCTGCTCGAGGGCCGGCGCATCAATTCCGACACCGCGCTCTGGGTGCACACGCCGCGGGCATTGCGCGACACGGCGGAGCGCAACGGCTATGTGCGCATGATCGAGGACGCCGGCGGCGTGGTCATGAGCGATACCTGTCCGGCGATATCGCGGCATATGCCAAAAGGCGTGCGCACCGTGGCGACGGATTCCGCCAAACAGGCGCACTATCTCCCGGCGATCACCGGCGTCGAAGCCTGGTTCGGCTCGGTGCGCGACTGCGTCGAGGCCGCGATCAGCGGTACCTGGAACGGAGCGCTCTGATGCAAGAGGTCATTCAACAGGTGTTGCCCCACACCATCGTGCTGCACGGCCGCTGCGTCGTTGGCGGCTGTGCCGAAGGCGAAGCGTTGGTGACCCGGCAGACGATTTCCGGCTGGGGCGGCATCAACGAGCGCGACGGCAGCATCATCGAGCGCCGGCACGAATTGCGTGGTCAAAGTTTCGCTGGCCGGGTGCTTGTTTTTCCGGGCGCGAAGGGCTCGTCAGGGTGGTCAGCTTACTTCCACATGACGCGGCTGAACGGGGTTGCGCCTGCGGCGATGATCTTTACCCGCATGACTACCAAGATCGCATTGGGGGCGGTGGTGACGCGGGCGCCAGCGGTCACCGACCTGGATCAGGACCCCTTTGCGGTGATCGCGACCGGCGATTGGGTCAAGGTCGATGCGGATCGCGGCGTCGTCGAAGTGACCAAACGCTAGGGACCCGGAATGCCTGGGCGAGCCGTGATTGACGTTTCCGAGACTGTCGAGCGGCAGAGGCTCGGAGGATTCCTCATCGGCCTCGTGGTGATCTCGTGGATCATCACGTTCTTTGATGGCTTCGACCAACAAGCGATCGCGTTCGCGGCGCCCTACCTGTCGGCGCAGTATCATCTCGACCGCATCATGATGGGCAATGTGTTCAGCATGGGGCTTGTCGGCACGCTGATCGGCGGCTTTGCTTTCGGCTACCTCGGCGACCGCATCGGCCGCCGCCCCGCCATCATTCTCGCGACCGCGGCATTCGGTCTGCTCACGCTCGCCTTCGTGCTGGCTGATGGCTACGCATCGTTGCTGGTGCTACGGCTGGTCGATGGTATCGCGCTCGGCGGGATGCTGCCGCTTAGTTGGGCGCTGAATATCGAATACGCGCCGAAGCGCTTTCGTTCCACGATCGTGACAGTGATCATGATCGGCTATTCCGTCGGCATCGCGGTCGGCGGCCCGACGGCAAACTGGCTGATCCCGCAATACGGCTGGCAGTCGTTGTTCGCCGCCGGCGGAGTTTTGTCGCTGGTCGCGGCGATCGCGCTCATTCTGGTATTGCCGGAGTCTGCACGCTTTCTCGCCAGCAAGGGCTGGCAGAAGGAGCGCGTCGCACAATTGTTGAGCCGGCTGACGGGCGAACAGATTTCGGCCGACGCGCAGTTCGTTGTTGCGGACGAAGCGGGTCAGGCGAAAGATTTTAAGCCCGCACTTTTGTTCCGCGGTCAACTTGGCTTTATCACCCCGCTGTTGTGGCTCGCCTATATCGCAAGCTCGATGGCGGTATTTTTCCTGGCCACCTGGACGCCGCTGGTATTCGAGGCGCTCAATTTCACGCGGTCGCAGGCCGCGCTGGCGGGCTCCATGAATGCGGTAGCAGGCGCGATGGGCGGGCTTCTGCTGATGCGCTTTACCGACACCAAGGGGGCGATCGCCATCACCGCGATGCCGCTTATCGCCGTTCCGCTGTTGCTCGTTGCCGCCTTTGTCGACGTCGGTCAGGCCGGTTTCTTTGCACTGTTCGCTCTGATCGCGCTGTTTCTGATCGGCGGCCATTTTGGCCTGCACAGCATCGCCGGGATTTTTTATCCGAGCGCCTATCGCGGCAACGGCGCGGGCTGGGCGATCTCGGTCGCAAAGATCGGCTCGATCGCCGGACCGTTCGCCGCCGGGCTGATCCTCTCGACCAGTCTGCCAGTCCGCCTGATTTTCGCCGTGCTCGCGATCTGCCCGGCCGTCTTTGTGCGTGTGCATTTTTATTGTCGGACGTATTCATTCCTCGATCCTGCGCCGCGAAACGCAGGTCTTGGCCGCGGCCTGATTTGTCTTTTCAGGATGGGCCCGAGAAATCGGCCCGAAATACCCGGGAATCCTGAACAATCCGGTCATTGTTCAGTAACCGCAAAGACAGCAAAACTGTGATGCGCGTCAACGAAAGCTTTTCCTGCCTGATCCAAATTGTCATTCAAAGACGGCGTCCCGACGAACAAGAACCGGGCGCCAAACTGGAAGACAGGGATCGGTGCCATGCTCAAGACCGTCTACGCCATAGCCGCCGCTGCGATCGTCGCAACCGCCTTCGTCGCCACGCTTAGTGTCTCCGAACAGGTCGAAGCCCGCGGATCCGTCCCAGGCGTCAAAGCGGATCGCGCCGACATCCGCCCGCTGGCCGGAAAGTGCTCACAGAATGCGTGGCCCTACTTCGAAGCCAATTGTCTGCGCGACACGCGAAATCCGTTCAGCCAGGCACGCCAGGTGCGGATCGTCACCACCGATCGGTTAGCGTCCCTCGACGGAAGTCCTGCCCGCTAGCGGCAACGCGCCGGCGACCACCCCGATCGCCTCGATTTCATCCAGGGCAAATATGCGCTAAGAGCCAGCCGGCAGCAGAAAGCGCCGGCCGGAATGATCGTCCTAATCGACAACTACGACAGCTTCACCTTCAACCTGGTCCACTTCTTCGGGGATCTCGGGGCGGAGGTGCGTGTGCATCGCAATGACAAAATTTCGGCGAGCGCCGTCCTCGCCGCCGACCCCGACGCCATTGTGCTCTCGCCCGGCCCCTGTACGCCCAAGGAGGCCGGCATCTGCCTCGATCTGATCACCGCAGCTTCCGGCAAAATTCCGGTCCTCGGCGTCTGTCTCGGCCATCAGGCCATTGGTGACGCCTTCGGCGGCAAGGTCGTGCGCGCTCCGGCGCCGGTGCATGGGAAGCTTTCGGAAATTCGCCATGGTGGAGCGGGCATTTTTCACGGCATCAACGCTCCGTTCCAGGCAACGCGCTACCATTCGCTGGTGGTTGAGCGTGGAAGCTTGCCGGACGAACTCGCCATAACAGCCGACACCGACGATGGCCTGATCATGGGCCTGGCCCACAGACACCTGCCCGTGCACGGCGTACAATTCCACCCGGAGAGCATCGCTTCAGAACATGGACACTTGATGTTGAAGAATTTCCTCGACCTCGCCGCGTCGTGGAATGAGTCAAACGGGCGTCGGACGGCCGCTATCTCGCTGAGGCCGCGCGTGCGGCTGAACTGAGGGCTTCATCGTGACCGACTCATTCCGGGCAATCATCGGCAAGGTCGCGACCGGCGCGACACTGACGCGCGAGGAAGCCTCCGGCGCGTTCGACCAGATGATGTCGGGCGAAGCAACGCCTTCGCAGATGGGCGCCATGCTGATGGCGCTGCGGATACGCGGCGAGACCGTCGACGAGATTACCGGCGCTGTCGCCGCTATGCGCGGCAAGATGTTGCGCGTGACCGCACCGTCCAACGCCATCGACGTCGTCGGCACCGGCGGCGATGCATCGGGCTCATTCAACATCTCGACCTGCGCCGCGCTCATCGTCGCCGGCGCCGGCGTTCCGGTCGCCAAGCACGGCAACCGCGCACTCTCCTCGCGCTCGGGAGCTGCCGATGTGCTGACCGCGCTCGGCGTCAAGATCGATCTCGCACCTGAGGCGATCGCGCATTGCATCACGGAGGCCGGCATCGGCTTTATGTTTGCCCCGGCGCACCATCCGGCGACCAAGAATGTCGCCGCAACCCGCGTCGAACTTGGTACCCGGACGATCTTCAACCTGCTTGGCCCGCTCTCCAACCCGGCTGGCGTGCGCCGGCAAATGGTCGGCGTCTTTTCCAAGCAATGGACGCAGCCGCTGGCGCAGGTGCTGAAAAATCTCGGCGCCGAACGCGCCTGGGTCGTGCACGGCTCCGATGGCCTGGACGAAATCACGACGTCGGGACCAACCAGCGTAGCGGCCCTCGAAGACGGCCAGGTCAAGACTTTCGAGATTTCGCCGGAAGAACTTGGTCTGCGAAAGGTCAAGCCGGAAGCGCTCCGCGGCGGCGACGCGGCGACCAACGCCGAAGCAGTGTTGAACGTGCTCAGGGGCAAGGCGTCGGCGTTCCGCGACGTGGCGCTGCTCAACGCGGCCGCGGCACTCGTGGTCGCCGGTAAAGCGAAAGACCTTAAAGACGGGCTGCATGCCGCCGCCCATTCGGTCGATTCCGGCGAAGCCGAAGGCCGGCTCGACCGCCTGATCGCGGTGTCCAATCATGTCTGACATCCTCGCCAAGATCAGCGCCTACAAGCGCGAGGAGATCGCGGCGGCAAAACGCGAGCGCCCGCTTGCTATGATCGAGCACGAGGCCAATGTCGCCGAGCCGCCGCGCGGTTTTTTAGTTGCGATCGAACGGCGGCTTGGGGCGGGCGATTATGCACTCATCGCTGAAATCAAAAAGGCCAGTCCGTCGAAGGGCCTGATACGGGAAAATTTTGATCCGCCGGCGCTGGCCGGAGCCTATGCGGCAGGCGGCGCGGCCTGCCTGTCGGTGCTGACCGACGCGCCTTCGTTCCAAGGCTCGCTCGACTATTTGCGTCAGGCGCGCGCTGCGTGTGCGCTTCCCATGCTGCGCAAGGATTTCATGTTCGACCTTTATCAAGTGGTTGAGGCGCGCGCCGCGGGCGCCGACTGCATTCTCGTTATCATGGCCGCAGTCGACGATCGCTGCGCGGCGGAACTCGAAGATGTCGCGGTTGGCCTCGGCATGGACGTTCTGGTCGAGGTCCATGATGAGGCCGAGCTTGAACGAGCGCTGCGGCTCAAATCACGACTCATCGGCATCAACAACCGCAACCTCAAAACATTTGAAACGACGCTCGCGACGTCCGAACGCTTGGCGCAGCTTCTTCCGCCCGGCTATGTCGTGGTCGCCGAGAGCGGCATATTCGTGCCGGGCGATCTCGCGAGACTCGCCAAAGTCGGCATTTCGACGTTCCTGGTCGGCGAAAGCCTGATGCGCCAGGGCGACGTTGCCGCCGCCACGCGTACGTTGCTTGCACGCAGCGATGTGCTGGCTCGGGCGCGGTGAATAAATTGGCTCGGCCGAAACTCAGCCATCTCGGCACGCGCGGCGAAGCCCGCATGGTCGATGTGTCCGGCAAACCCGTTACCGCGCGCGAAGCCGTCGCCGAGGGTCATGTTGTTATGCAGCGCTCGACGCTCGACACCGTGCGCAAGGGCGATGCAAAGAAGGGCGACGTGCTTGGCGCCGCGCGGATCGCCGGCATCATGGCAGCCAAACGCACCCACGAATTGATCCCGCTCTGCCATCCGCTTGCCATCTCGCAAGTCGACGTCGATCTCGTCGCCGACGCCAAGCTGCCGGGCGTCGCCGTCACAGCGCGCGTTAAAATCGCCGGGCCGACCGGAGTTGAGATGGAGGCGCTCACCGCGGTCGCTGTCGCCTGCCTCACAATCTATGACATGGTGAAAGCGGTCGATCGCGGCATGCGCATCGAGGGCATCCAACTCGTGGAAAAGCGCGGCGGCCGCAGCGGTCACTATCGCGCGAAGGAGTAGGTCGTGGCGTTGCTGTCGGTCGCTGACGCGCTCGAACGCGTGCTCGAACACGCAGCACCGTTGCCGGCTGAAGAGGCGCCGCTCGCCGACGCCGATGGCCGCGTCCTTGCTTGTATGCTCAAAGCGCGGCGCACCCAACCGCCGGCCGACGTATCGGCCATGGACGGCTACGCCGTGCGTTCCGCCGACGTGGCGACTGTGCCGGTTCACTTGAAAGTCACCGGCGAAGTCGCCGCCGGCCGGCCATTTTCCCGGCCGCTCCGTCCCGGCGAGGCCGCGCGTATTTTCACCGGCGGCGTGGTGCCGGAGGGCGCCGACACGATCGTCATTCAGGAGCACACCAAGCGTCAGGGCGACGATGTCGAGGTGGAAAAACCATCGGCAAAAGGCCGGCACATCCGCGTGCACGGGCTCGACTTCAACGCAGGCGAAGTCTTGTTGACCGAGGGCCGCCGGCTCACCGCGCGCGACCTGGCGCTCGCCGCGGCCATGAATCATCCGTTCGTTCCAGTGCACCGGCGACCGAAAGTCGCGTTGTTCGCAACCGGCGATGAGCTGGTGCCGCCCGGCACGCAACCGGCGCCCGGACAGATTGTCTCGTCCAACACTTTTGCGATTGCCGCGCTCGCGCGCAAGGAAGGCGCCGAAGTCGCCGACCTCGGCATTGTCGGCGATCGGCTCGACGCGACGGTCGACGCGGTCCGTCGGGCACGCGGACTCAACGCCGATATTCTCGTCACCAGCGGCGGAGCGTCGGTCGGCGATTATGATCTCGTGCAGAAGGCATTTACTGCCGAAGGCATGACGCTGTCGTTCTGGCGATTGGCGCTGCGGCCCGGCCGTCCGCTGATGCACGGTCGGCTCGGCGCGATGCACGTGCTCGGCGTTCCCGGCAATCCGGTCTCGGCGTTCGTCTGCAGCTTTCTGTTTCTCGCGCCGCTCATCCGCCGCCTCACCGGACGCAACGATCTCGTGCCTCCAATCGAATTGGCTGTGCTGGGATCCGACCTGCCCGAGAACGATGAACGTGCCGACTATCTGCGCTCCACGCTGCAAGCGGGTCCGAATGGTCCGGTCGCAACCCCTTTTCCGGTCCAGGACAGTTCCATGATCGGGCCGCTGGCAAAGGCCGATTGTCTTCTAATCCGTGAGCCTTACGAGCCGGCCGCCAAGGCCGGCAGTCCGTGCAAGATTGTTAAGTTCGAGCGTTAAGCGCCGGTTCTGCGCTACCCCCGACTTCTTCACTTCAAATTAAATGGTTGCAGAACACATATGGAACGGATAGTGTCCGTTCATGATTTGTTTCGGCTGCCGGGGTGGCCAGAGAGGAAGCGCCGATGCTTACACGCAAGCAAGCTGAGCTCTTGCGTTTTATCCATGAGCGCCTGAAGGAGGCCGGAGTTCCACCGTCCTTCGACGAAATGAAAGACGCGCTCGATCTGCGTTCCAAGTCAGGCATCCATCGGTTGATTACGGCGCTTGAGGAACGCGGCTTCATTCGCCGCCTGCCCAACCGGGCACGCGCCATCGAGGTTATCAAGCTTCCTGAGTTGGTGGCTCACGGCATCGCGGTGAATCGTACACGTGGTTTCACGCCGAGTGTGATTGAAGGCAATCTCGGCCGCGTGCGGGCTGCTTCCGAAGAGGAAAGCGGCCGGCCAATTGCGGTGCCGGTGATGGGCCGGATCGCCGCCGGTACGCCGGTCGAAGCGATCCAGACTCGTAGTCACACCATCAACATGCCGGCCGATCTTCTGACCACAGGCGAGCATTTTGCGCTCGAAGTGCGCGGCGACTCGATGATCGAGGCGGGGATTCTCGATGGCGACATGGCACTCCTTAAGCGCACCGACACCGCCGACACCGGCGACATTGTCGTTGCCTTGATTGACGATGAGGAAGCCACGCTGAAGCGCTTCCGACGCCGCGGAGCATCGATTGCGCTCGAACCTGCGAACACCGCCTATGAGGTGCGCATCCTGCCGCCGAATCGGGTGCGCATTCAGGGCAAGCTCGTGAGTTTGTTCAGGCGGTACTGAGACCTTTGTCATTCCGGGGCGCCGCGAAGCGGCGCGCCTCGGAATGACGCCGAGACTTAGTCGTCCGCTTCCAGATCCTCTGCCTTCGGTGTTGCGTCGCGTGATGGTGCTCGCGTGACTGCGGGCGAGTTTGTCGCAGTCTCGGAGCTTGCGGCAACGGCCGCGCGCGGTTGCCGCGGCGCCCACGGCCGATCGAAATTCGGCGGCCGCGCGGACTCGATGATAAAGCCCGAGCTATCACGGCTTAGCGCGACCGCACCGCGATCGCGCGATGTGCTGCGTCCGATGACGGCAGCGGCGCAGTCAGGTGGCGCCTCGCGTGTCGTCACAACGATTGCGGCGCGCTGGCAATCGTCCTCGAAAGCGTCCGGCGTCAATGCGTACGAAACGAGCCGTCCGTCGGGAAGCTTGCCAATACAGCCGGAATGATCGCAGACAATACCGCCGCCCAATCCCGGATCGCGAACATCGCGGCCATCGGCATCAGCGGCAAGCCACTCCTTCATCGCAAACGTATCGCCACCGGCGCGGTGGAACGCGAGCCTGCCGGTCGCTTCACGCACCGCAAAGATTCGACCGTCGGCGGCAACGAGGATGTCCGGCCGCGGCGTGCGCGCCGCCGCGATGATCGCCAGCACGACAAACGCCAAGCCGCTCCAGCGCAGCGGCGTTTTGAGCAGACAGATCAAAAGCAAGCCCGCGGTTGCAAGCAACAGCGGCCCAGTGCCGAACGCAGTGACCCGGCCAAATGCGCCGGGCAGGCTCGCGACCCAGAGCGCGACCGCGTCCATCCATTCGATGCCGAAACCCATCTGTCGCCAAAAGATGGCATCGAAACCGAAAGGAATGGCGACGACGCCGAGAATACCCATCGGCATCACCCAGCCGGACACGATCGGCATAGCGAGGAGATTGGCGAGCACGCCATAAGGCGCCATGCGGTGAAAGTGATAAGCGGCGTAGGGCGTGGTCGCGAGACCGGCAAGCAACGAAGCGAGAATGAGGCTCAGCATTTCGCGCACGCCCCAGAGCGCCGCGCGAGCGCCGAGCGAAGTGTCGGCGCCGGCGCGCGCCCAGGGCATGCCGCGCTCGTAGCCCGCGACCAGTGCCAACGTTGCAGCAAATGACATCTGAAAACTTGGATGCACCACCGCCTCCGGCGCCAATACCAGGACGATCAGCGCAGCGATCGTCACCGTGCGAAACGTCAGGATCGGACGGTCGAGCATGACGCCGATCAGCACGATGGCGATCATGATATAGGAGCGCTGGGTTGCGACCTCGGCGCCCGACAGCACCAGATAGAAGGAGGTTACCAGGAGGGCTGCGAACGCCGACCACTTTTTGATCGGTGCGCGATCAGGAAGTCCCGGGATCAGCGCCAGCCCCGCGCGCAGGATGAAGAACACGATGCCGGCGACCACGGCCATGTGATAGCCGGAAATCGACAGCACGTGGCCTATGCCGGACACGAACATCGCGTCATAGACGCTGGGCGTAATCGCATCGCGCCTGCCTGTGATCAACGCCGAGGCGATGGAGCCGACGTCGCCCGACAGGACGGAGCGGATGCGTTGGTCGATGGCGTCACGCATTCCTTGAATGAAGGCGTTAGCTTGCAGCCGCATGCCGGCAGCATTGGGCGGCGTCACGATCTTGACGGCGCCGTGTACGAAACCGGAAGCGCCGATGCGCTGGAAATAAAGGTCGCGGCCGAAGTCATAGCTGCCGGGCCGCATCGGCTGCAGCGGCGGGTTTAGCTGAGCCTTGACTTCGACAAATGCACCGGCAGGCGGAGTTTGTCCCCGGCGCACCGAGAGCCGTACGCGATCCGGTTTCCCGACGACGCGCTTGCCGTCGAGACGATCGACCCGCAGCACGAATTGGTCGGTCTTTTGACTCTCCTCGCGCAACTCGACAAAGCCGGAGAGCAAAACACTGTAGGCCGGATAACGCAGGATCGGATGATCGATCAGCGCGGTCTTGAGCGTGGCAACGGCGAAGCCTGTGGCGATGGCTAAGAATCCGAGGCTGACAACGAAGCCCACCGGACGACGGCGCAGCAGCACGGCGACAGTGATAGTGACGATTGCAGCCGCCGACACGGCCCAGATCGCCGGCTCATGGTCGGCGGTGAAATAAAGGACGATCCCGGCACCGAAGGCGACCGCAAACCACGGCAGCAAACGCCCGGCGCCGACCTCGACGACAGCCCATTCGCGGAGTTGCGCCGGTACAGCGAACTCGGCATGCGGCCAAGCCGCGCCCCACGCCTGGCGCGCGCGCCCAACCGGCCAGGTTGATGCGCCAGTTCTCGGACGGTTCTCCACCTTGCCGTCTTGTGCCACGGCGCGCCCCCAGCGCGCTAACAACCCGGTCTATGCTACATGACGCGCACATGCCGTGGCGAGTGCGCACCAGAAAAAGTTCGGGTAAAATCCGAGTTTGAATGACAGGAGGCGGCAGCCATGGAAGGCGACAAGCTTCTCCAGAGCTATCCGAGCCCTGACGGCAAGCGATGGATCGAATTGCGCCAGCAGCCCGACGGATTGTTCTATTTTCAGGAGTTCTCTGAGGCCGCCGACAACGTTCCAGTTTACGGGGCCCAAACATTGACGTCGCCGGGATGGAAATCCGGGCTTTACAAAAGCGCTGCAGCAGCCGAAGCGGACCTCCAAAAGATGACGCCCTGGCTTTCCGAAAGATCAACGTAATGCGAGGAAGTTCGCAGATGCGGTTCAGCTTGTACCGGAAACCTTGGCCCAGCTATCGCGCAAGCCGACGGTTCGATTGAACACCAGCCGGCCGGGCTTTGAGCCCTGGTCCAAGCAGAAATAACCCTGCCGCTCGAACTGCATCGGGCTGTCTGAAGTTTGGGCCGCCAATGCCGGCTCGACGCGCGCGTCGGCGAGGACCTCGAGCGATTGCGGATTGAGCTCGGCGGCGAAATTGGCGGCATTCGGATCGGGGCGCAGGAACAGCGGATTGTAAAGCCGCAGTTCGGCCGGCACGGCGTCAGTTGCAGAAACCCAATGCATCGTCGCCTTGACTTTGCGGCCGTCGGGCGCGTTGCCGCCCTTGGTTGCGGGATCGTAAGTGCAGCGCAACTCGATCACCTCGCCGGCCGCATCCTTCACCACCTCGCGGCAGGTAATGAAATACGCGTACCGCAGTCGGACCTCTGTGCCCGGCGACAACCGGAAGAATTTCTTCGGCGGGTTCTCCATGAAATCGTCACGTTCGATGAAAAGTTCGCGGCCGAAGCGGATGCGCCGCGTGCCAGCGCTCGTATCCTCGGGATGATTGACCGCCTCGAGTTTCTCGCTTTGGCCTTCGGGATAATTCTCGATCACGACCTTCAGCGGCCGCAACACCGCCATGCGCCGCTGCGCCGTCTTGTTGAGATGCTCGCGGATCGAAAACTCCAGCATGCCGACGTCGACGATGCTGTTTGCCTTGGCAACACCGATACGCTTGACGAAATCGCGGATCGCTGCCGGCGGCACGCCGCGCCGGCGCAAGCCCGCGAGCGTCGGCATGCGCGGATCGTCCCAGCCGTGCACGTGCCCGCCGCGCACCAGCTCGGTCAGCACGCGCTTTGACAGCACCGTGTGGGTCAGATTGAGCCGCGCGAACTCGTATTGATGCGGCCGCGACGGCACCGGCAAATTGTCCAGGCACCAGTCGTAGAGCGGCCGGTGATCCTCGAATTCGAGCGTGCAGATCGAGTGGGTCACGCCCTCGATGGCGTCTGACTGGCCATGGGCGAAATCGTAGCTGGGATAGATGCTCCAGGCTTTTCCGGTGCGCGGATGTTCAGCGTGCAGGATCCGATAGAGCACCGGATCGCGCAGGTTGATATTGCCCGAGCCCATATCGATCTTGGCCCGCAGCACGCGCGCGCCGTTGGGAAACTCGCCCGCGCGCATGCGGCGAAACAGATCGAGATTTTCCTCAACGCTCCGCCCGCGGTATGGGCTTTCGGTGCCGGCCTCAGTCAAGGTGCCGCGGGTGAGCCGCATCTCCTCCTGAGTCTGGTCGTCGACATAGGCCTTGCCGGCGCGGATCAAATCCTCAGCCCAGGCGAAGAGCTGCTCGAAATAGTCGGACGCGTGGAAGAGATTGTTGCCCCAATCGAAGCCAAGCCAGTGCACGTCGCGCTCGATCGCGTCGATGTATTCCTGCGACTCTTTGGTCGGATTGGTGTCGTCGTAGCGGAGATTGCAATGACCGCCGAATTCTTCGGCGATGCCGAAATTCAAGGCGATCGATTTGGCGTGGCCGATGTGCAGATAGCCGTTCGGTTCCGGCGGAAACCGGGTGACGATGGTGTTGTGCCGGCCGGCGGCAAGATCGGCGCGAACGATGTCGCGGATGAAATCCTGACCCGCTTCCCGTACCGCCGTCTCCGCAGCCGTCATGACGTGATCGCTTCCGTTTGCCGCATCAACGCTCGCGGCGGGCCCGGATTGGACAAATTGGCCCGCGGGGTCAAGCCCAGGCTGCGAAACCGAAGACCGTTTACTTCCATTCATACTTGACTGTGCTACACGAGCCCCGCTTGGGCGAGGAACTTGAACGGACCATGAGCGTCATCACCCGCTTTGCGCCCTCGCCGACCGGATTCCTCCATATCGGCGGCGCGCGCACGGCGTTGTTCAACTGGCTCTATGCCCGCAGACGCGGCGGCAAAATGCTGTTGCGGATCGAGGACACCGATCGCGAGCGCTCGACGCAAGCCGCTATCGACGCAATTTTGGACGGGCTCTCATGGCTCGGCATCGATTGGGATGGCGACGTCGTCTATCAATTCTCACGCGCCGCCCGGCACCGGGAAGTCGCCGAGCAGCTGCTCGCGTCCGGGCACGCCTATCGCTGTTACGCGAGCCCGGAAGAGCTGAAGGAGATGCGCGAGGCGGCGCGGCGCGAGGGCCGCGCCAGGCTCTATGACGGCCGCTGGCGCGACCGCGATCCCGGCGATGCGCCGCCTGACGTTAGACCAGCAATCCGGCTTAAGGCGCCGCTGACCGGCGAGACCGTCATCGAGGATCAGGTGCAGGGCCGCGTGGTCTGGCAGAACGAGAATCTCGACGACCTCGTACTGCTTCGCTCCGACGGCAACCCGACGTACATGCTCGCGGTCGTCGTCGACGATCATGACATGGCTGTCACTCACATCATTCGCGGCGATGATCACCTAACCAATGCCGCGCGGCAGAAACAAATTTACGATGCGCTCGGCTGGGCGGTGCCGGTGATGTCGCACATTCCGCTGATCCATGGCCCAGACGGTTCGAAACTTTCCAAGCGTCACGGCGCGCTTGGCGTCGACGCCTACCGCGCCATGGGCTACTTGCCGGCGGCGTTGCGGAATTACCTGGTCCGGCTTGGCTGGAGTCACGGCGACCAGGAAATCTTTTCCACCGAGGAAATGATCGCTGCCTTCGACCTACCGCAGATCGGACGCTCGCCGGCACGATTCGATTTCGCCAAACTCGAAAGCCTGAACGGCCACTACATCCGCACCAGCACGGACGAGACGCTGCTCCAGGCGATCGAACAGCTGTTGCCGCATCTGGCAAATGGCGCCGCTCTATCCGCCAAGTTGACGCCCCAGTTACGCCAGCAATGGCTGGCGGCTATGCCGAGCCTCAAGGAGCGCGCCAAAACCCTCCTTGATCTCATTGACGGCGCTCATTTTTTGCTCGCGGAAAGACCCATCGGTTTGGACGACCCGGCGAAAACATTACTGACACCGCAAGCACGTGCCCTCTTGCACGACATCGGGCGCGAACTCGCCCGCGTCGAGCCGTGGACGGCCTCGGAAACCGAGCAAGCGGTGCGCGCGTTCGCCGAGCGCAAAGGCGCCAAGCTTGGCGCTGTCGCGCAGCCGTTGCGGGCATCGCTCACCGGCCGGACGACGTCGCCGGGCATCTTTGAAGTACTGATCGTGCTCGGCAAGGCCGAAAGCCTCGCGCGCATCGCGGATCAATCCAAACTTGCCGGCGCGGAGCAGACCAATGCTTGAACCCTGGCGTGGCCGTCACACAGCGGTCCGGCAGAACACGTATGCAGGCCCCCGCTGGTGCGAACCCAATGGAAGGCCTATTTTCTTGCGGTGCACACTTCGTTGCGCTACGCCAACACGGCCGGATCGGCAGGGCTACGCCTTCCCTTGGCTCCAATGCCGTGTGCACCGCACTGTTGAGGCTGTCTGACAGCGAGGATGCGACTATGGACGCGAAAACCGGCGCGAATACCAAAACTGGCAAGCTGACGCTCGGCGACAAGAACTTTTCGTTTCCGCTTTACGACGGAACGCTTGGCCCCGAAGTGATGGACATCGCCAAGCTTTACAGTCAGGCGGGAATCTTCACTTACGATCCGGGCTTCACCTCGACCGCAAGCTGCAGAGTCCAAGATCACGTTTATCGACGGCGACAAAGGTGTGCTGCTCTACCGCGGCTACCCGATTGATGACCTGGCCGAGCACGGCGACTTTCTCGAGACCTGTTATCTGCTGCTGTACGGCGAGCTGCCCACCGCCGCGCAGAAGGAGAACTTCGACGATCGCGTGGTCCATCACACCATGGTCCACGAACAGATGAGCCGGTTTTTTCAAGGCTTCCGCCGCGACGCCCATCCGATGGCGGTGATGGTAGGCTGTGTTGGCGCGCTGTCGGCGTTCTATCACGACTCGACCGACATCACCGATCCCACCCAGCGCATGGTCGCGTCGATCCGCATGATCGCGAAAATGCCGACGCTGGCGGCGATGGCTTACAAATATTCGATCGGCCAGCCGTTCGTGTACCCGAAGAACGAACTGGATTATGCCTCGAATTTCCTGCGGATGTGTTTCGCGGTGCCCTGCGAGGAGTACACCGCCAATCCGGTGCTCGCGCGCGCCATGGATCGCATCTTGATCCTGCACGCCGATCACGAGCAGAACGCCTCGACCTCAACGGTGCGGCTCGCCGGCTCGACCGGAGCCAATCCATTCGCCTGCATCGCCGCCGGCATTGCCTGCCTGTGGGGGCCCGCGCACGGCGGCGCAAACGAAGCGGCGCTGAAGATGCTGGGCGAGATCGGCAGCGTCGAACACATTCCCGAATACGTCAAACGCGCCAAAGACCCGAACGACTCGTTCCGGCTGATGGGCTTCGGCCACCGGGTCTACAAGAATTACGACCCGCGGGCGAAAATCATGCAGAAGACCTGCCACGAGGTCCTGCACGAGCTCGGCGTCAACGATCCGCTGCTTGATGTCGCCATCGAGCTGGAGCGCATCGCGCTGCACGACGAGTATTTCATCGAAAAGAAGCTCTATCCCAACGTCGACTTCTATTCCGGCATCACGCTGCGCGCGATGGGATTCCCCACCACCATGTTCACGGTGTTGTTCGCGCTGGCGCGTACCGTCGGTTGGATTGCGCAGTGGAAGGAAATGATCGAGGACCCGCACCAGAAGCTCGGCCGCCCCCGCCAGCTCTACACCGGCTCGCCACTGCGCGATTATCAGCCGATTTCGCGACGGAAGTAACTGCCTCGTCATTGCGAGGAGCAAAGCGACGAAGCAATCCAGGCCTTCGCCGCAGCGCCTGGATTGCTCTGCTGCGCTCGTAATAACGATCTTGTCTAAAAATGACTGTACGAAGGTCGTGCAAACGTGAGCGCCTTGCCGTTTTGTACAAAGCGCGCACCCTCGCCGCCCGCCACCCGCCCGATTTCAGTCACTGGAACACCGGCCGCGTCCGCCGCTTCGCGAAAAGCGGCAAGCTTTTCCGGCGCCAGCGTCAGAATGATCTCGTAGTCATCGCCGCCGGTGAGCGCCGTCTCCGTCAGCGCAGGCTCCGCGGCGACCGCCACCCGCGTTGCGTCGGACAACGGCACGCGCGCGACGTCGATTTCAGCCGCAACCTTTGAGGCGCGGCACAGCTTGCCGAGATCGCCGGCAAGTCCGTCGGAGATGTCCATCGCCGCCGCCGCGGAACGCTGAACCGCCTCGGCTAGCGCATTGCGTGGCTGCGGCAACAGATAGCGGTCTTCGAGGTGGCGAACCATTGCGTCGCTGAGCCGCCAGCGTGCCGACAGGCTGGTATCACTTCGTAATTTCACGCCCAGCGCTGCATCGCCGATCGTGCCGCTGACGACGATGCAGTCGCCGACTTTCGCCGTCGAGCGCAGCACCATCCGCCCATGCGGCACGGCTCCGAAGGCGGTGATGGAGACCGAAATTGGGCCGGGTGTGTGATCGGTGTCGCCGCCGAGGAGCGGACAGCCGTAGCGTTCAGCGTCATCTCCGAGACCTGAGGCGAAGGCTGCGATCCACCCCTCATCGGTCCCCTCCGGCAGCGCCAACGACAGCAAAAAGCCGAGCGGCTTTGCGCCCTTCGCCGCGAGATCAGACAGGTTCATCCGCAGCACCTTGCGGCCGATGTCTTTCGCCGGATCGTTCGGAAAGAAATGCACGCCGGCAATGACGCCGTCGGTTGTCAGGACCAGATCGCATCCGGGCGGTGGCGTGAGCACCGCCGCATCATCGACAAGACCCAACGCGCCGGGATCGGTCGCCAGCGGGCGCAAATAGCGTGCGATCAGACGTTCCTCGGCGGATTCCGTTGGCTCTGGCATCGGGCTGCGCACCGGCAGATTATGCTAGTCATGTAACAGTGCCTGAGCGCCAAAGGAAATGCCGTGGAACCGTTCGACCTTTACTCACCCGTGATCGATGCCGATCCGTTTCCCTACTACGCGGAACTGCGTGACAAATATCCCTGCTATTGGAGCGACAATGCCGGCCTTTGGATTCTCTCGCGCTATGACGACATCGTCGAAGCATCGCGGGATTGGGAAACCTTCTCGTCGACACAAGGCAACCTGATCGACGAGCTTCCCGGCCGCGCCGGTGCGACCTTGGGAACAACCGACCCGCCGCGCCACGACCGGCTGCGCGCCTTGAGCCAGGCCGCGTTTCTCAAGCGCAATCTCGATCGGCTGGTTGAGCCGACGCTGGAGATCGCCGATCGCTCGCTCGACCATATCGTCGAGCAAGGCACATTCGAGTTCATCAACGACTTTTCCAGCCAGATCACCGTCGGGCTCCTGTTCCGCACCATGGGCCTGCCCGAACGCGACCACGCCGACATCAGGCGCAAAGTCATCCTGGCAATCTCCACCGACAAAAGTGTGAAGGGCCGCACGCCAGAACATATCGCCGCGTTTAAGGACATCAGTGAGTTCTTGACGACAGAGGTCGCGGCCCGGCGGGCCAACCCAACCGACGACCTGATCACCCATCTCGCCGAAGCCGAGATTGACGGCGACCGGCTCTCCGAGCGCGAGGTCGTGCTCACGACGGCGACCTTCGTTATGGCAGGCGTCGAGTCACTCTCAAGCTTCATGAGCGTGTTCGCGCTCAACCTGCACGACTACCCCGACGCGCGCCGCCGGCTGGTCGCCGATCCGAAGCAGATCGCGCCGGCGATCGAGGAATTGCTGCGCTTCAATACCTCCGCGCAGCGCTTCAAGCGCACAGTCATGCGCAAGACCGAGCTGCACGGTGAGACGCTCGAACCCGGCGATAAGGTGGTACTCGCCTTTGGATCAGGAAACCGCGACGGACGTAAATTTCCCGAGCCGGATATTTTCGACATCGACCGTCGGCCGCTCGGCCATCTCGGCTTCGGCTCCGGCAAACATTTTTGTCTCGGTAGTCAGATGGCGCGGCTCGTTACCGAAATCTCGATGCGGCGCTTTCTGGAGCGCCTGCCGGATTATCACCTGACGGTCGACAAGATCGGTTGGAATTCGTCATCGAATTTCCGCAGCCCAACCGCACTGCCGTTCGCGCGCGGTTAAGCGTCTATTTGCCTTCGTCCTCCAGCGAAACCGGGGAGATGCCAAATTCATCGGCACGCACCTGGCGGGCAAGCTCGTTCAATACGGCATTGATCATGCCGGTCTCGTCGCGGTCGACGAACGCGGAGGCCACGTCGACATACTCGGACATGACCACCTGCGCCGGCACATCACGGCGACACGCGAGTTCGTAAGCCCCGGCACGCAACACCGCCCGCAGCACCGCCTCGATGCGCTTGAGCGGCCAGCCTCGCGTCAGCGCTGCGTCGATTTGCGGATCGAGCTTGGTCTGCTCGCGCAGAACGCCCCCGACAATATCGCGAAAGAAAGCGACTTCGGCGGGCCGGTATTGCGCGCCTTCGACCTCACCGCCCAGCCAATGGCTCTCGAACTCGGCCAAAATCTCATTGAGCCCGGTGCCGGCGAGATCCATCTGATAAAGCGCCTGCACGGCGGCGAGGCGCGCCGCGCCGCGCTTGTTGGCTTTTCGGGTTTCGCCAGCGGCCGCATGCGCCATGGGTTTACTTAGCCCGCTCAAGGCGGCGCTTGAGCCGGACCAGCGCCAGCGCGGCAGAGGCAGCGTCACCGCCCTTGTCCTGTTCCTCGATGCGCGCGCGAGCCATAGCCTGAGTCACGGTATTGACGGTGACAATGCCATTGCCGATCGGGATCGCGCGCGCGACCGAAAGCTCCATCAGGCCCTGCGCTGAAAGCTGCGAGACGATCTCGAAATGGATGGTATCGCCGCGGATCACGCATCCGAGCGCCACGACGCCTTCGTAAGGCCGGCGCTTTCGCTGCGCGGCATCGAGCGCGATTACGATCGCGGCGGGAATCTCAAGCGAACCGGGGACCGTGATCCGATCCACTTCGGCGTCCGCGGCTTTGAGCACCTTCACGGCACCGGCGAGAAGGAAATCGGCAATGTCGTCGTAGTAGCGCGCCTCAACGATGAGAATGCGCGCACCTTTGGCGTCACCCTTTTCGCTTTTGCTTCGCCGTGGTCCAGCCATTGTCGCCCTCTTGTGCAGCGCGGTCGTAGCAAGCGCACGAGGCGCGAACAAGCAGGCCTCAATGGGGTCGGGCAGTCTCAAGAAGTCGCGCTGCGTAGCGCGCCATCTGGTCGACTTCGAGATTGAGCCCGGCGCCCGCCCGCAGCGTGCCAAACGTGGTGACTCGAAGCGTGTGCGGAATGATCAGCACCGAAAATGTGTCGCCCGCGACCTCGTTCACCGTAAGCGAGACGCCATCGAGAGCGACAGAGCCTTTGGGCGCAATAAAGCGTGACAGATCGGCCGGTACTCGCAGCGACAGTCGCGCCATATCGGGCAAGTCTTCGCGGCTAAGAAGTTCGGCGATGCCGTCGACATGGCCGCTGACCAGGTGCCCGCCAAGTTCGTCGCCGAGCTTCAGGGACCGCTCCAGATTGAGCCGGGTGCCGCGTCGCCACGCGCCGGCTGTGGTCACGCGCAGTGTTTCGGCAGCGACGTCGACTGCGAAGAAGGCGCGATTGCCCTTCCGTCCGCGCCCAACGACCGTGAGGCAGGGGCCAGAGCAGGCAATCGAAGCGCCGACATCGATCGAGTCCGGGTCATAGCCGCAGGCGATATCCATGCGCCGCAAGCCCTCAGCCCGTTCGCTGACCTCAAGAACTTCGCCTAAGTCACTGACAATACCCGTAAACACTTGTTTCACCTTCGCTCGAAAAGGTCACATCGGTCGGCACCAACGGGTTGGGTCACCACGTGGCCCAAGTGCGCCGACTGCGTAATCGCCGCAAGCGGCAGGCCGTTGAGCGCGTCGATGCCATCCGGCCCGACCATCTTGGGGGAATGAAACAATACCGCTTCATCGACCAGATCGGCCGCAACGAAGGCGGCGGCGAGCGTTGGACCGCCCTCGATCATTAACCGGGTAATACCCCTGGCAGCGAGGAGCTTCAGCACAGCCGCAAGATCGAGACCGTTGCCGAGCTTCGGCGCCCGCAGCACCACGACGCCGTCCACGATCAACGAGTCCTCGGCCGCGGGAGAAGCCTCCCTCCCCGCAACGACCCACAGCGGTACGTCCCTTGCTGTTAGTACCAGCCGCGAGGTTTTCGGCAGGCGTAGTGCCGTGTCGAGCACGACGCGCACCGGCGAACGCTTCTCCATACCGGGTAGCCGGCACGTCAGCAGCGGATCGTCGGCCAGTGCAGTGCCAATGCCGACCATGATCGCATCGCTCTGGGCTCGCAGAAGATGGACACGATCCCGCGTTTCCGCGCCGGTGATAGCGATCGGCTTGCGGCCCGGCGGGCCGGCCTTGCCATCGGCTGAAATCGCGAGCTTGAGCATGACGTGGGGACGACCGTCACGCATGCGCCGGATGTGACCGGCGTGGTCGCGGCGCGCTTCGTCAGCCCCGGCGCCGACATCGACCACGATGCCGGCCGAACGCAGCCGCGCATGTCCCTCGCCCGCTACCTCGGGATTAGGGTCCTCGATCGCCGAGACGACGCGCGCGATACCCGCGGCTACGATGGCATCGGCGCAGGGTGGGGATTTGCCGTAATGCGAGCAAGGCTCAAGCGTCACGTAGAGCGTGGCGCCGCGCGCCGCTTCTCGTGCGCGCCGCAACGCCTCGACTTCGGCGTGGGGGCGGCCGCCCGGTTGTGTCCAGCCTCGGCCCAGGATGATGCCGTCCTTGACAATCACAGCGCCAACGGCAGGGTTCGGCCATGTCCGACCACGGCCACGCCGGCCAAGCGCTAAAGCGAGGCCCATAAAACGTTGATCTTCCGTCAACGCTTCGACGCGCGCGGCAACATCCGCGCTCACTTGCGTGCGATCTCCGTCGCCTCTTCACCGGATAATTCCGCGAGCGCTGCCTCGAAGTCTTTCGCCTCGCGGAAATTGCGATAGACCGAAGCGAAACGGACATAGGCGACATCGTCGAGGTCGCGCAGATAGGCCATCACCGTTTCGCCGATCGTCTCCGAGGACACTTCGCTTTCGCCCTGGCTCTCCAGTTCGCGCACGATCTTCGAAACCATCTGGTCGATCCGCTCGGGCTCGACCGGACGCTTGCGTAAAGCGATCTGCACCGATCGCAACAGTTTGTCCCGATCGAACGGCACGCGGCGGCCGTTACGCTTAATCACAATGAGCTCGCGCAGCTGCACCCGCTCAAAAGTGGTGAAGCGGAAATTGCAGGACAGGCAGACGCGGCGGCGGCGGATAACCGATGAATCCTCCGTCGGCCGCGAATCCTTCACCTGGGTATCGAGGCTTCCGCAACTCGGACAGCGCATGGCGGTGTCCTACCCCTCGTAGATCGGGAAACGGCTGACCAGACGTTTGACCTTGTCGCGCACGTTTGCCTCGGCCTGAGCGTCTTCGTCGGTTCCTTTTTCCGCGAGCACGTCCAGGACTTCGACAATCATGTCGCCGACTTGACGAAATTCGGCGATGCCGAAACCGCGGGTCGTGCCGGCGGGCGTGCCAAGCCGGACGCCGGACGTCACCGTCGGCTTTTCCGGATCGAACGGGATTCCGTTTTTGTTGCAGGTGATGTGGGCGCGCCCGAGCGCCGCTTCGGCGACTTTCCCGGTCAGGCGCTTCTTGCGTACATCCACCAGCATGAGGTGGGTGTCCGTACCACCAGAGATGATATCGAGCCCGCGCGATTTGAGTGTTTCGGCCAACGCTTTGGCATTTTCAACGACGTTCTTCGCGTAAACTCTGAAAGACGGGCGTAACGCTTCGCCGAAAGCCACGGCCTTCGCCGCGATCACATGCATGAGCGGACCGCCCTGCATACCCGGGAATACGGCAGAGTTGAGCTTCTTCGCCAGCTCCTCGCTGTTGGTCAGGATCGTTCCTCCGCGCGGCCCGCGCAGCGTTTTGTGCGTGGTCGTTGTCACGACGTGCGCATGCGGAAACGGGCTCGGATGCACGCCGCCCGCCACGAGGCCGGCGAAATGCGCCATGTCGACCATGAGGTAGGCGCCCACCTCGTCCGCGATCTCGCGAAACCGCCGGAAGTCGATGACGCGCGGATAGGCCGAGCCCCCGGTGATGATCACCTTCGGCCGGTGTTCCTTGGCCAACTGCTCGACCTCTTCCATGTCGATGAGATGGTCGTCACGTCGCACGCCGTAGGGCACCGGCTTGAACCAGCGGCCGGACAAATTGACCGGTGACCCGTGGGTCAGATGGCCGCCGGCGGCAAGGTTCAGCCCCATGAAGGTATCGCCTGGCTGCATCAGCGCCATGAACACTTCGGCATTGGCGGATGCACCGGAATGCGGCTGCACGTTGGCGAACGAACAGCCAAACAGTTTTTTGACGCGGTCGATCGCGATCTGCTCCACCACGTCGACAAATTCGCAGCCGCCGTAGTAGCGTTTCCCGGGCAAACCCTCGGCGTATTTGTTGGTAAGCACCGAGCCCTGCGCTTCCAGTACGGCACGGCTGACGATGTTCTCCGATGCGATCAGCTCGATTTCGTCGCGTTGCCGGCCGAGTTCGCTGCGAATGGCTGCAGCGATATCCGGATCGCTATCGCCGAGCGTGGCGGAGAAGAACGCCTCGGCCGAAAAAGCCGTACCGTGCGAGACTGACATGTAATTGCCCTGCCCTGTGCGCGGCTCGGCGGAAACCCATAATCCCGCAGCCGAACGCTCGCCGATACCATACCGGCAGGCGCGCGCAAGCTCTAGGATTGGGCGCCGCTAGCCACGCTATATTTGGGGATATGCGCGCCGTCGTGCCACGGCAGCAGCCGCCTGGCGGACCGCGCTTTCCGCATCATCCAAGCCGTGAACGACCGGATGTCACAAGTTGCTGGTCGCCGCCTGGACGCCGGGAAGGCCGTCCTTGCCGTAGATATCCTCGCGGAACTGCACCACCCCGTCGGGGGTCGCCCACCCGGTGATGTAGACCCAATGCAGCGGCACTTGTTTCGTCAGCTGGGCGGTTTTCTGTTCGCCGGACTTAATAACGGCGTCGATGTCCTCCAGCGACCAGCCCTTCATTCCGTCGAGCAGCCAGGCGACCAGCTGACGCACATTCTGGACGCGCACGCAGCCAGATGAATGGAAGCGGAAGTCATCGCCGAACAAATTCTTCAGCGGCGTATCGTGCATATAGACGCCGTACTGGCTCGGGAAATTGATACGGATCGAACCGAGCGAATTGAAGCTGCCCGGGTCCTGTTTGAACGAGTAATGGGTCGCGTCCTCCGAGTACCAATTGATCTGCGACGGCTCGAGCTCCTTATGACGCGCATCGAAGATGCGAATGTGGTTGCTGGTCAGGTAATCCGGCTGATCCTGCATTTTCGGAATCAGGTCCTTTTGCACGATCGACGCCGGCACCGTCCAATACGGGTTGAAGTTGACCTGGATGATCTTGCTGTTGATCTCCGGCGAAGGGCGATCCGGTTTGCCGGCCACGGCGGTGTGGCGCGACACGGCGACACCGTTTTCGATCGCCTCGATGCGCGCAGCCGGAATGTTGCAGACCACATAGCGGGCCGCGAGGTTAGTGCCGAGCGAACGCAATCGCGTGACATTGACCTTGAGCTGGGCGAGCCGCACCGGCGCCGGCACATTGAGCGCGGCCAGCGTCTCGGCGCGAATGACGCCGTCGACTGTCAAGCCATGGCGGGTCTGAAAGCGCCGCACCGCGGCCTCGACGTAGGAATCGTAGACATCATTGCCCACCGCGTTCGGGTCGATATCGCCGGAGGCAACCAGACGCGCGCGTAATGCAATGACGCTCGGATGCCGGTCGCCGAGGCGGAGCACTTTGACGCCGGTCACTTGGGGCCAGCCGCCGCGCGCGACGATTGCGGCATAGCGTTCGATCGCCTGCTCCGTGGTCTGCGCTGTCGCCACAGACACTGTGGGCTCGGACTGCTTGGGCATATGGATGGTGCGGGACGCGTCGTCAAAACCCTGCCCGAACCCGCCGCGCTGGGCGTCACCCATCAGCGCGTCCAATGCCGAATCTTCGGCGAAAGCGCGCGTCGCCAATCCGGCTGCGGTGGCGGCTGCCACACCAGCTGCCCCCTTCAGAAAGGAGCGCCGGTGGGGAGATTTATCGTTTCGGTCGTTAGCTTGGTCCATCGGCGTCTATCGAACACGTGATGAAGGCCGAATTTGGCCAAGGTATAAGCGGTCACCAAGCCCTCGGCTAGGCGGCCGGTCCGAGGGAGCGTGCAGGAGCAATCATGGGCATCATCAGGCTGATCGTGGCGCCGATCCGGAGCATCGTGCGATCGTGGCTGTTTCAGTTCGCCGCGGTCCTCGCGATTATTCTGTTGCTGGACTACTACTCCTTTGACTACGCGCCGCTGCGCGAGATCTCAGGCGGCGTGAAGACGCTGGTCGACGCCACCGTTCGCTTTTTCTCGGAACATTTTCGGATCGGGATCCTGACCGATCCGGTGCTCCAGGTCGGTCTCATTATCGCTTATGTCTATGTGGTCTGTCTGGTGATCGCATTTTTCGTGCGCATCGCGATCGGGTGGGTAGTGGATTTTGTCGGCTGGAGCAATTTTCTCTGGCTAAGAAGCACGATCGCCCACGAGCGCGGCATTGCCGCGTACCGTGCGTGGCTGCCGCTGGAGCGCATCAGGCCGGCGCATATTCCGCTGGAAAAATGGGAACAGACGTTTGCCTGGCCGGCGGACAATTCGCCGCCCTACCCGCCGCTGGCGCAGCGAATCCTGCGCGCGGTCGTCATCTACGCGGCCGTCCTCGTCGTTGCCGCCATTCTGCTGCAACTTTTTACGCCGTTCCCGGTCCTGACCTGGCTCGGCAAATGGACAGGACTATTGCCGAGCTGAGCCCCGATGCTCGCAAAGCAAAGGCCAGCCAAGAAAATCGGCCAAGCAAAAAAAGACCCCGGCATTTGCGCCGGGGTTCAGACATGCCAGTACGATGGGAGTCTGGCGAAAGGCGGGCCCTGTTAGAGCCGGTACAGAATCTGGTCAGTCCAGAACCGCTCGAGCCGGTGCAGCGCCTTGTTGAGTACGCCGAACTCGTCGGCATTGATGCCGCCGACCTGCTCGACCGTGCGCACGTGCTTCTGATAAAGCGAGTCGACGATGTCGCGCACGTCGCGGCCTTTTTCCGTAAGCTTGATGCGCACCGAGCGCCGGTCGACGCGCGAGCGCTGATGATCGAGGAAGCCCATCTCGACGAGCTTCTTGAGATTGTAGGAGACATTGGAGCCGAGATAATAGCCGCGCGTGCGCAACTCGCCGGCGGTCAACTCCTTGTCGCCGATATTGTACAGGAGCAAAGCCTGCACCGAGTTGATGTCGGCTCGGCCGCGGCGATCGAATTCATCCTTGATGACGTCGAGAAGACGCCGGTGCAGACGCTCGACCAAGGTGAGCGCCTCCAGATAGTGCGGTCGGATATGGTCGAAACGCGCCTCGCGTTCGGCGGGCTCGACCGTCTTGACGACGGCTTTCATAGTGACGCCTTTCCCGTGCTATTTTATCTTGTCTCCGACGGGCCCTGTTTTTCCCGTCGTATGGCGTCACCCTAAGCGGGAGGGTCTAAGATCAGTTTAAAAGACACGCTAAAAATAGGGTTTATTTGCCGCGCTGGCGCTATGATTAAGCATTGAATTGCAACGCTTTGCGCGACGTTTTGTTCACCTTCTCCAGGCGGGCCTTTCGTGGCCCTTGCCACTGGAAATGCCGGATTTCCCGCGATTGACATTTCGTCCTCCCGACATGCTAAACACCGCCCGCGGAATTCTCGTCCTTCGGCGGGCAATTTTGCGTCTCCTCGCATCCCAACTGAGTGCGACGAGCGGGGGAGTGTCCCGAGTGGCAAAGGGGGCGGACTGTAAATCCGCTGGCTTACGCCTTCGTAGGTTCGAGTCCTACCTCCCCCACCATCCTGCTTCGCACCGAGCGCTTCGCAGGATTTGCACTGATGTTAGCCGCGAAGCAGGATGCCCTCCGAAGCCTTGGCGCAGGAGGGCTGCCCAATGCGATATGTGTCTCTGCTGCAAAGCACCGGCGTGTTAGGTCAAAGATATGTTGGCGTTACGTCCGACCTGAAGAAGCGATTGGCAGACCACAACGCTGGAAAGTCTCGGCACACGTCCAAATACGTTCCCTGGAAGCTGGTTACGTATGTCGCATTTTCGGACGAACGCAAAGCTGAGAGCTTTGAGCAATACCTGAAATCCGGTTCCGGTCACGCTTTCGCAAAGAAGAGGCTCTGGTGAACATGCGCGATCGGCCATGGGCGGCCAAGCCGCGCACGCAGCGCGGCTTTGGGGCGCGACGGCACCACAATCAACCTCACACGAGACGAGCCACCGCGCCGCTCGAGTTCGACGCCCCTGTCATCCTCTACGGGTGGCACACCGTAACGGCGGCGCTTGCCAATCCGGCCCGCCGCATCCGCAAGCTTTGGGCGACGGAGAATGCGCTACGGCGCCTTGCCGAGGAGGGGATTGCGCTGACGGTTGAGCCGGAACTGGTGCGGCCCGACGCCATCGTCGCGCGGCTTTCGCCGGACGCGGTGCATCAGGGGCTGCTTGCTGAAGCGGACCCCCTGCCCGCACCGGCTTTGGAGGAATTGACGGCCGCCGGAATTGTTCTGGTGCTCGATCAGATCACCGATCCGCATAATGTGGGAGCGATCTTGCGCACCGCCGCAGCGTTCGCTGTTGCGGCCATCGTGACCACCGCGCGTCACAGCCCGGAGGCGACCGGCGTGCTCGCCAAATCAGCCTCAGGCGCGCTCGAACACGTACCGATCGTTATCGTGCAAAATCTTGCGCGCGCAATCGGCACACTTAAAGAGCAAGGAGTCCTCGTTGTCGGCCTCGACAGTGAGGCGCCGGAGGATCTCGCCGCGATCAAACTTTCCTTGCCGCTGGCGCTGGTTTTGGGAGCTGAGGGAAAGGGGCTGCGGCAAGGCACGAAAGCGGTGTGTGACCGGCTGGCGCGGCTCGATCTTCCGGGCGCGATCAAAAGCCTGAATGTCTCGAACGCGGCGGCGCTTTCGCTTTACGTCGCGACGCGCGCGCAGATCTGAAAGTCGCCAAGAGCACACCATGCTTTTGCGCGGCCGGAAGAAAATCCAAAAAAGAAGGCCCGCACGTAGCGGGCCTTCGTAGATCTGTCGCCACCCGGTAGAACGTCAGCGGTACAAATACGGCCGCGCGCGGTAGCGCGGACGGACATAAACGTGCGCGCGGAAGGCGTACCGTGGACCGCGATAGAGCCGAGACCCGTAGTAGCCGGGCCCACGATAGCCATAGCGGGGACCCACGTATGGATAGTTGATCGCCGGCGCATAAGCCGCGCCGGGCGCGTAAGTACCGTAAGGCACCATCATGCCCGGGCCGGAATAATCCGGTCCCTGATCGACGACATACAGGGGTGACGGGACGTAGGCGACCGAGCGACCGCAATTACAGCCGCCGAAACCGAAACCGACGCCGAAGCCGCCCCCGCACGATGGCCCGCCAAAGGCGCCGCAACCGCCGAAGCAGCCACCCAGCGTACCGCAGCCGCCAGTATCCCAGTGATCGACCGCGATTGGTGCTGGTGCGACCGGCATGGGCGGTGGAACAGGCGCCGGGATAGCGAGCGGTTGCGCATAGTACGGTGCCGGTTGCGCGTAGACCGGCGGCGCGTACTGTGCCGGAGCCTGAAAGCCGCAACCGCCGCAGTCGGCGAGAGCCGGGCTCATGCCGGCGGCGAGGAAGATGGCCGAAGCCACTAGAATTGCGCGATGAAACACTTGGGTACTCCTTCTAAACCGGTCGCGGGCTAGGGATGCATGGGAATCGATGGAAAGCGCTCTCCGAGATGGCTGGCTCCGATCATCGACGACGACCCCAACCGCCGCCGCCATTCCAGATAATCGGCGGCGCGGCGAAGGGCGGATATTGGGTGACGGGGCCAGGGGACGATTGGCTTCCCCAACCTTGGAAAAAACTTTCGGCCGGGGGCGGTAACGGCCGGTCCGGCGGCGGTTCCACTTCCAGCCGGCCATAACCCGGCTGTTTGCCGTCGCGTGGATAATATGCTGGACCGAGTCCCCGGCGCCGGCGCTGAACAGGTGGCCCGTAGCCAGGTCCGGGCATCATAACCGCATAGGGCCGATAAATAACCGTCGGCACCATGCCGATCGGCCGGTCGAGGCCATAGTCGCCTTCAACAACCGACCACGATACGTCGATCCCGTTCATCATCACCGGAACATCTGCTCGTCCCGGGATGACGATCGCCGGCACGCGCTGCGCGAACGCTGGTGAGCCACTCAGAACAAGCAGCAAGGCTGCATTGAGAATACGCATGAGCACCGCCTCGAGCGCCCGGACCCTAGGCGAGCGGCTCCGTCAAATTCGTTTAAAGCCGGCGGATTGGAACGGTGAATTGCGCGGTAACATTAATTGCCCGCTACAGCGCCGCGGGCGCGCCATCTCGCCTCAAACGTGGAAACGCCGCCGTCACCGAACCTTGAGAGTGCGAGCGCGGCCGGCGCCGAGGCCGAAAATCAGCGATGCCAAGCCAACCGCCGTGTAGAACACGGCCACCACCCGCCACGAACCGGACCAATCGTAAATGACCCCGACAGCAAACGGTCCAATAAGGCCGGCGAGCAAATAACCGATGGTCTGTGCCAGCGCAGACAGCTTGGCTGCCGCGTGTGGATCGCCGGCGCGTAAAACGAACAGCAGCAGTCCAACGCCAAAAGCGGCTCCTTGTCCCAATCCAAGCACTACGGAAAAAAGACTGAGCGACCAGACTGGTGCGAAGACGAAACCGAGGAGACCGCCGGCCGTCAGCATCACTGCGATCGCGATAATGAGGCGCTGATCACGTTGTCGGCCGGCAACAACCGGAGCCAGCAAGCCGGTGACCATTTGAGCGATGTAGGTGATCGACACCACCACGCCGCTTGCCGTCGGGTCGAGGCCACGGGCTTCCAACATACTCGGCGCCCAATTGAACACGTCGTAGCCGAGCGAGCTGATGAAGCCGAAGTAGCCGGTGACCTGCCAGGCCAGCGGGTCGCGCAACACACTGGTGACGTGCCCTTCGGTCAAACCGCTCGCCTGCATTTTGCGGAACAGTTGCGGTAGAAACACGATCGCACCGATCAGCGCCGGCAGGCCCCAGAACAGCAGCACCCACTCCCAACTGCCGCCGAGCGCGTGCTGCAAAGGCACCGCGGTTGCCGTTGCAACGGCAGGGCCAAGGCAGATCAACATCGTGTAGAGGCCCATCATCGAGCCAACGTGGTTTGGAAAGTCCCGCTTAACGATCACTGGCGTGAGGACACCCAACAGGCACATCGACGCTCCGATAATCACCGTGCCGACGAACAGCGGCGCCAAGCCAAAGCTGCGCACCACGCATCCGATCGCGAGCGCCAGCAGCGACGCCAAAAGGACGGTTTCAGTTCCAAAGCGGCGGGCGAGAGGCGGCGCAGCCGGCCCGAACGCACCCAGACAGATGACCGGCGTCATTGTCAGCACGCTAATCTCGAGGCCGGAAAGACCAAGGTCGCGCCGAATGTCCGCCAGGAATAGCGCAACAGGCGTAATGGCCGGCCGCAAATTGAATGCGATCAGCAGTACCGCCGCGACAGTCCAACTCGAGTGTTGGAGCAATAGGGCCCGAAGCCACCTACGCGCGTGCGGTCGATTGGAAGCCTGAGACTCGCCGGAGATTGCGTCCATCGCTCGGATTAGGCGGTGGGTAACGCTTACGCCACCCGCAATGTCGAATAGGACTTATGCGATGTGTGGCAAAACCGCTGGTCGGAGCCGCGTAGAGCACCCACGACTTTTGGCTTACGACCTCTGGCTGACAGACAGGGTCCCCGCCACGGAATAGCGTAAGATGAGAGAGCGGCGCTCGGCGGCAACGCCTGGCCGCACTGGCCCGACCACAACGAGCTGGGGGAAACGCCCATGACGACCATGGCTATCAACACACCGCGCGCGGGCGGGATGACGAGCGAACAACGCCTGGTGATCTTTGCTTCCTCGCTCGGCACCGTCTTCGAATGGTACGACTTCTATATCTACGGCACGCTCGGCGCGTTCCTGGCGAAATACTTCTTCTCGAATGTCCCGGCCAATGTCGGCTTCATCTTCGCGCTGCTCACATTCGCGGCAGGCTTTGCAGTGCGCCCGTTCGGCGCGCTGATCTTCGGTCATTTCGGCGACTTGATCGGCCGCAAATACACCTTCCTTGTTACGATGACGCTAATGGGCATCGGTACGTTCTTCATCGGCGTGATACCCGGCTATGGCAGTTGGGGCATCATGGCGCCGATCCTGCTGATCGCGCTCCGCCTCATTCAGGGCCTCGCACTCGGCGGCGAATATGGCGGCGCCGCGATCTACGTCGCGGAGCACGCGCCGGCGAACAAGCGCGGCTTCTACACGTCATGGATACAGACGACGGCGACCCTCGGCCTGTTCCTCGCTCTGTTGTTGATCCTCGGCATTCGCACCAGCATGGGCGAAACCGCTTTCGGCGATTGGGGCTGGCGCATCCCGTTCCTGCTGTCGGCAATTCTGCTCGCGGTCTCGCTGTGGATCAGGCTTAAGCTCAATAAATTGCCGTTGTTCCGTCGCATGGTCGAAGAGGGCAAAAACTCGAAGCGGCCTCTTGCGGAAGCCTTCGGGCAATGGAACAACGCCAAAATCGCCATCCTGGCGCTGTTCGGCGCCACCGCGGGCGAAGCCGTTGTTTGGTACGGCGGCCAATTCTATGCGCTGTTCTTTCTGACGCAGACGCTCAAGGTTCCGGGTGTCACCGCGCAGATCATGGTCGCGATCGGACTGGCCATCGGTACACCGTGCTTCATCCTGTTCGGCTGGCTGTCGGATAAAATCGGACGAAAGCCGATCATGCTCGCGGGCTTTGCGCTCGCGGTCGTGACCTATTTCCCGATCTTCCAGGGCATCACCCACTTCGCCAATCCGAAGCTTGAACAGGCATTGGCAGCGGCCCCCGTCGTTGTTACGGCCGACCCGAACCAGTGTTCGTTCCAGTTCAAGGCGACGGGAACTGAAAAGTTCACGACGCCGTGCGACGTCATCAAGGCCGCGCTAGTCGGGCTGTCGGTGAACTACGACAACGTCGCAGCACCTGCGGGAACCGTGGCAAGCGTCAAAATCGGCGAGCAGACAATAGCGGGCAATGCTCCTGACGCTGCCAAGGCGATCGCCGCGGCAATCAAGGCGCACGGCTATCCGCCGAGTGCCGACCTGAACGATATCAACTACGTGATGACGGTGGTCCTGCTCGCGATCCTCGTCGTCTACGTCACCATGGTGTATGGGCCGATTGCCGCGTGGCTGGTCGAGCTGTTCCCGACCCGGATCCGCTACAGCGGGCTGTCGCTCCCCTACCACATCGGCAACGGCTGGTTCGGCGGCTTCCTGCCGGCCACCGTGTTCGCCATCGTGGCGGCAACCGGAAATATCTATTCAGGTCTCTGGTATCCGATCGCGGTTGCGGCCATGAGCTTTGTCGTTGGGCTCATCTTCTTGCCCGAGACCAAGGACCGCGACATTACCCGCATCTGACACGACAAGCGTACACGCCAGCGGGAGGGCATTTGCCCTCCCGCTTTTTTATTGCCGCCGCAAGCATCAATGCGTGGTGTCGCCCTCGACGGCGCCGCCCTTTTGCAGAAACATTTCGCCGAGATGAGCGATAGTGTGGGCCAGAATGTTGGCCTGGTCCTCTTCCGGCACGAACGTAAGAATCATATCCGCGAGACTCTCGGCCATCCGCGCGGCAAGATCGGCCGCATCCGGAGTCTCGGTTTTTTCGATGTGCTTTTGCACGATCTCATTGATATCGCAGTGCAGGCAATCCGACATGAAAACACTCGCTTTGTCGCAGGCGGCTTCTGGTTAGATGGCGATTTGGGGCGGAAAAATCAGCCTCGCCGCCGCGATAGTTTCGCGGGTACGCGGTCTAGCCGACTTACGGTTGCCCGCCAAACTGCCCCCATCTCAATTTCAGGCGCCTTGTCGCAAGAATTCAGCGACACGTTCGGCGATCATGATGGTCGGCATGTTGGTATTGGCGCTGACGATTTGAGGCATGACCGAGGCATCGGCCACCCGCAGCCCTTGGACGCCGTAGACGCGGCATTCCGGATCGACAACGGCCGAAGGATTATCCGCGGCACCGATAGCGCAGGTCGAGCTGGGATGAAAGCTCGCGCCGCTCGCAGCGAGAATTTCGTCGTCCGACATCGCAGAGGTCGCAGCCTTGTCGGCGACGAGCCGCCCCGGTTTGATCGCGGCACCGATCATGGCGCGGCGCAGCGGCGCCGGCGCGGCGAGCACGGCGGTGGCGCCGATGGCCTTCGCGGCGCCGGACATACCGACACCGTTGATGAGACGAAGCGGTGCCTGCCGGGGCATCAGATAAATTTCCTCAAAACAATCGCGTACCGCCGGATCGAGCAACAATCGCTCGGCGTGGCGCACCGCCATGATCATCCGTTTTGCGTCCAGCGGATCGGACAGAAGCCGCTGTTCGACCCGGAGCGGTGCATTCGGATCCGCGGAGCGCAGCGCCACCACACCGCGTGAGACTGGCGCGTAAAGACATGCAGCGACCATCGCCATGCGCAGCCCGAACCGCTTCGGGCTGACCCGACCGCAGTAATAGTGGAACAGATCGCCCTTCGGGAAGCCTTCGAGCCCAGAGGAAAATCGTTGGCTCGTCATGATGTAGTGCTGGGCGTCAGCGCGCAAACGCGAGTTTGCCTTGAGCGTCATGGCAAAATGCATTTGCGGATGATTCTGATAGTTGCGGCCCACACCTTGCCGATCAGCCGCGATCGCAATGCCGAGCGCGCGCAGCTCTTCCGCCGGGCCGACGCCCGAGCGTAACAATAAAGCCGGTGAATGCACGGCGCCGGCCGACACGACGACCTCACGCGCCCCGATTGTGATGGTTTCCCCCCCGCGCTCGGCCACAATTCCGGACACACGCGTGCCGTCAAACGTGATGCGCAGCACGCGGGTCTCGGTCATGATTTCAAGGTTGCCGCGTGCCCTCGCCTCAGCGTTGAGATAGCAGCGGGCGCTGGTCGCGCGCTCGTCGTCCTGGCTGAGCGGCGTAACAAAGAAGCCGTCATCCGCGGTGTCATAGATATTCGCGTGGGAGGCGATACCGCTCGCCGCTGCTGCCTGTTCGAGATGACGCATGTAAAGCGGCCAGCGCTCACGCGGCAAGCGCCGCACGACATTCGGCCCGCGCACATTACGGCTTGGCGTCGGTTCGTCGAGATCGTTGGTCATCGCCTGAAAGGTTGGCAGCACGTTCTGCCAACCCCAATTGCGCGCGCCCATCCGTTCCCAGCCGTCATAGTCGGTTGGCAATCCGCGAAGCGCGATCATGCCCATGACGCTCGAGCCACCGCCCATGACGCGCGGCTGCAGGAACGGCACCGGCGGTTCGCCCTGGCGCAAGCTCGCGGCGAAGCCCGGCCAGAAATAATCGCGGTTGATGTAAGCCGCCGGAAAGATGCTGCGGATATCGGACGGCACAGCGCCGGGAGCCGTGTCCTGCCCGGCTTCGATCAAAAGCACCCGTCGCGATGAGTTTTCCGACAACCGCGCCGCGACAGTTGCGCCGGCGGATCCCGCGCCCACGACAATGACATCAACTTGCTGCATGCGCTATGTCCCGGATGGCGCACCGCTTCACACGGAAGCTGCGACGAGTGGTTATTTCATTCGTGCCAGACGACCCGACGGGCGATGAAATTGCGCAAGGCCGCGGCGCCGGCGCACAGCAGCGCGAACACAAGCGACGCGGCGAACACCTGCAAAACCGATCCTGAAGCAGGATCGCCCGCGTGTCCCATTTGAAATGTCTTGAACAGACCGGCGATGGCCCCGATGCCGGCGCCATAAGCGGCGGCGCGCGCGACGTTCCAGGGGCGCGCACCGTCGGTTGCTAGATAGAGCGACGGAATTGGCATCGCCTATTCGGCCGCCTCGACCTGCGCCGGTTGATGCGCTTCGACGCCGGCAAGATCGGGCAGAACCAAGCGCAAGAGTTCGGTTTGGTCGCGCGCGACAATGTCGGCTGTCTCGCCTTCGCCCAAGTAGAACGAAGTCAATTGTCGATAGGGCCGTTCGCCAACAATGCCCGAGCCCGACAACACCAGATAGACGCTACGAGAGCCGGCTTGATAGCTCGCCCCGCGCACAAGCCCTATCGTTTCCGCCGCGCATTGGCGCTCAGTGAAAGTGCCGAGCAGTCTTTTGGTACCGCCCGGCATGCCGTCAACTGGCAACCATTCGTAGTGCTCGAGGTCCACCATAATCGGATCGCGGTAGCGCGGCTTTGGATAATCCATCCGCCTGCCGTTCACGTGCTCCCAGATCGCCTGATAAGCATCGCTGTTGCGGCGGCCTTCGCTGTCATCGTTGCGGCGAAAAATGCCGGCCTCGAAGGTGCCGTACTTTTTCAGCTCCTCGGTCGCGGCCGCAACTTCTTTCGGCGACAAGTAGCCGCTGCCGCTGGCGCCGCCGAACTGCAGCACCGCGGTCACCGAACGGCCTTCCGAGCTTTGCGGACCATAAGCGGCACCTTCCGGGAAGTACCCGAATGTGCCCGCCGTCATCTTGCCATTGCGGTCGAAATTGCTGGTGCCTTCGAGCTGGAAACGAAACTGATCGAAATTGTGCCGATGACGCGGCGAGACGAAATCACCGTCTTGTTGCCCGATGCCGAGATGAAAATTGCCCGGCGTACCGGCCTCGCCTTCCAACAAATGCCGGTAATGAAAAGTCCCGCCGCGATGCTGCAAGCCGCGTTTCCACTCCACTTCATCGGCGTGAACGAGTTTCATGGCCTGGTCTCCGGTCCGGGCGCCACTTCAGCGGCGTATTAGTGCAGCCGATCGTCAATCTTGTCGAGACCTGCTCCTGCGGCGGCGTGGATCGAGTTCAATAGCTCTTGGGTGCCTGCGCCGGCGTGTTCAGCGAGACATTTAAGCCCAACTCGCCGCCATAGTAGGTGACGTTGCTCTGCCCGATCTCACTGTAGAAAGTCGCATATGCGGTAATACCACGGCGGATCGCAACGCTTGCGCCCACGGTTGCGGTCGCCCAATCCGCACCGGGAGCGATGGCCGGCATGGAATAGGCGGGCACACTGACGCTCGTCAGCGACGCTGTCACCGACCGGTCAGTGGAGGCCAATTCGTGATTCCACGTCAGCTTGGCGAACGGATGCCAGATGCCGATATCCGCGCCCGCCTCATAGCCAAGCACGCTGACTGCGGAATTTCGGACCTGGGAGCCGAACGACAACGCGGTAAAGCCGCCGATCGAGCTGAATAAATCGGTTTCGGTGTAGCCGTCGATGCGGACCTGTTGCAGCACCATGCCGGCGACGGGTCCGTGCGTGATCTGTCCGGCAAAGAAGTTGTAACCGCCCTCGGCCGCGAGCGAGATGTTGGTCCCGTAGGTCTGCCCCGTGTTGGCTTGGGACGTGATACCGATCGGGACAACGCGATCGACGTTGTCCTGTAGCGCGCCAAAACTGCCGACAATGTCGGCCCACACCGGACCCTTGTTGAAGGCGGCAAAGCCACTCGCCGCAAATTCGTTTTGCAGAAAGTTGCCGCCCAGGCTGAATGTCTGTGTCGTTGTATCCACCGCAACGGCGCCGCCGACCAGCCAGCCGGCGGCGACCGCGTAATCGACGCCGACCGTGCCGGAGACCGGCACGCCCGGATCGTTCGGAAATCCGGTCGCGCCCGACTGCATAGCGAGCGAAGACAAATCTCCGGACGTCCAGACATTGTAGGTGCCCACGCCCCGTTGCCGCTGCGAGATTGCGATCTGATTGAAGATGGTCTCGACCAGGGCCGCGCGCGTCTTGAGCGGCGCTTCCGCCAGCAACGAAATCTCGCTCGGCGCGACGATCAAGCTGTATTCGTAGTCGGAGAGAATTTGTTGACCCGCCGTCGCCAGATGCAAACCGTCGGCGAGCAAGTGGGTCTGAGCCGCGTTCGGTGAAACCAGGGTCGAAATGGTCGACGTCGCCGAGCACAACGACGCCCAACCGCTGCTAACGCCGGCAGGCTGCGTGCAAGCCGGCCCGGCGCCAGCAACGAGACCGAATTCGGAAAAATTCGACGTGATGGCCCGGTACATGGCGTTGACGTCGACGGGGACAAAATTGACGTGGGCCGCCGCCAGCCCTCCCCACAGCGCGCGGTTATAGCCCGCGGCCAAAGCTTGGCTCGCCGTATTACCGAAAATCGACTGCGGCTGATCGGGCACCAGGATATACCGCGCGCCGGCCTGCGCGAGCTGCGTGATACTCACAACGAGCGCGTTGGCCGCCGTCGTGACATAAGCGGATTGCGCGGTGGCGGGCAGATTGCCGGTCGCGTAGAGGACGTCATTGCCGCCCGAGCTGATGAGGTAAAGCGCGTTTCCACTGGCAACGCCGCCGTTCGCGCCGAGATAATTGCCGATCTGGGTGATTGTCGGCACGGCTCCCTGATTGCCGAAGCCGACGTTGAACGCGGCATCGCGCGCACCGCCGGTCGCATAGTCAGTGCCTCCGGGCTGGTTGGCAGGATTTGCGGTGATCCCGAAGCGGCCGGCGAGGTATTGCGCACTGACCAACCCCGGACTGGTCGTCGCCGCGCCGGCGCCCTGGTTCACGGCAATGGCGAAATCCCGATTGAAAATCGCGTTGGTCGAATTGGGCGCAGCGTTCTTGTACCAGCCGCTGTCAACGGTGCTGTCGCCGAAAGCGAAGAACTGATTGAACGATTGAGCGGTGGCCGGGCCGCCGGCGAGAATGCTCAATACCGCGGCAGCGCAAGCGCGCCTCAAGCCGGCCGAAGACATTGCGCCGTCACTGGACGTCCCCCGAGATTCGCACTCTTGGCAATTTTACGGGCGCGCGCAATCGCGATGGATCGCAAGGTTGCGGCACCCGCGCACGAATCCTCGGCGGATAGCAAATTGTATTCCGGCATTCGGAAATGCTAAGTCTTGCGACCAGCCGGGTTAGCTCAGCGGTAGAGCAGCGGTTTTGTAATTCTCTTCCTATCATCCCTCCTAGTTCGCACCTGTCTCGATCAGGTCACTTTCGTTGACGATTTCGAGGTCAGCGCCGGACATACATCCCCGCTCATCCCGGTCTATCAAGGGCAGTGCGGTGGCAATTTGGGTGGCAATATTTGGCGCGGCGAACAGACCTAACCGACCCGGCACTGGGCGAAAGAGCAACGGGTGCGCCTGGCGAGCACAAGCCCGTAAATGCGCCTCCCCTCGCTGTTGAGCGGCTCAAACCCGCGGCTTGTGCTCACGCTCACGCAATCGACGAGGTCTACCTCGCCTATGATGCCTCCTGCGACCCCGCAGAGCTGGGCCAGCTCGGGCGTGATTGGAACGCCGTAAAACTGCGCCATGTCCTTCAGCGCGCCTCCGGATCGCCCTAGCGACGCGTGCACGAGCAACCGCCCGCGATATTGCGTTCGCCATGGTCTATTTTCGATGTCTTTGATCCCCAGTGCGATAAATGCGGCCCAGGGCTGACGAATTGAAAGTGCTCGCATACGCGTCAGTCTCGGGAAGGGCCGCACGGCGTCAACGAAAATCCGTCGCGGTGCACAGGAGACCGAAGTCCCCTCAAAGGGGATTTTAGTCCCCTCGCGACGCGAGGCGATCTCTAATAATTCATAAAAATTTGTTCAACGTCCGTTTCGCGATGTCCGCTCTTAGTCCGCTCACACCCTAAGAGCGGACTCAAAATGGACATTGCGGCACTTCGCATTTGGGCCATAAGCAGAAATAGTCTGAATATTCCGATGCCGGAGTGGCCCGCGCGATCAGGCATCAATGGCCGCTAATTGCGGCAGCGAGTGGCAATATTGTTTGCACATAAATCGATCTTATGGAGCCGATTTATATTACCAATTTTTTTGCACTGAGAAACGGTGCTACGTCTTAGAGACGTAAAAACACTCCGCTGCCGGAAAACTTTTCAAATTCATCAGTGCGCGCAATAGAAGCGTTGCGCGCAGGGAGACTAGTCATGACCAAAGATAGCGAACTTCCGAAACCAACAAAGAATGCGAATCGAATTTCTGATCGCACCGGCGCAAAGAAAGGTCCATCACGGCGCTCGCTGCTCAAGGCCGGTGGCGCGTTGCTGGGTGGCGCCGCAGGAGCTGGCGCGATCGGTGGATTTCCCACGATCTGGGCGCAGGAAATCAAGGACATCGAGCTTCGCCATGTCGGCGTCTCTTATTCGGTCGTCAAGGCGATTGGCGATCAGGCTTCCAAGGATCTCGGCTTTAAGGTGACGATGCAGAATCTCGACACCACGGCCGCGATCAATCGTTTCATCACTCAGCCCGACTCCGTCGACATTGCCGATGTCGAAGGCTGGCAGTCGAAGCTCGCGACCAAGCGCGGTATTTTACAGGGCATCGAGGTGAAGAAGATCAAGGAATTCGACAACATCCTGCCGATCTTCACCAAGGGCGAACTCGAAGGCCACAAGATTCCCCGCCAGGGCATTTCGCCATACGAGGCGATGTACATCGAGAAACCGAATTCGACCGAGTTGCACGAGGGAGTGACCGATTGGATGACGTTCCTGCCGCAGGTCTACAACGCCGACTCGATCGGCTACCGCCCCGATCTCGTCGGTCATGAAGTGACCGAGTGGAAGGAACTGATCGATCCGAAGTTCAAGGGTAAGGCGGCGATCCTTGACGTGCCAGCCATTGGCATCATGGACGCGGCTTTGTGCTTTGAAAGCGCCGGACTGATCACGTACGGCAACAAAGGCAACATGACCAAGAAGGAAATTGATTTCACCTCTGAAAAGTTGATTGAGCTGAAGAAAAGCGGCCACTTCCGCGCGACCTGGACGACGTTCGACCAGTCGGTGCAGCTCATGGCGGCCGGCGAAGTCATTATCCAGTCGATGTGGTCGCCAGCCGTCGCCGCGGTGCGCGTCAAGGACATCCCCTGTGTTTACGCACCGGTGAACTTGAAGAACGGCAAAGAGGGCTACCGCGGCTGGTGCAACGGTATGGCATTGATGAAGCATCTCAGCGGCAAGAAGCTCGATGCCGCCTATGAATATCTCAATTGGTATCTGTCAGGGTGGCAGGGCGCCTTCGTCAGCCGCTACGGCTATTACAGCCCGGTGCCGCCAACGGCGAAGAAACATATGACCGATACCGAGTGGGCGTACTGGTACGAAGGCAAGCCGGCGCCCGGCCCGATCAGCGACCCGTATGGGGTGCCGATGGAGAAAGCCGGCACGGTACGTGACGGCGGCTCATTCGTGAAGCGCGTGACCAACATCTCATGCTGGAACACGTTGATGGATGAAGCGGCCTACATGAATAAGCGCTGGAACGACTTCAAAGTCGCTTGACGCGCGCGCGGGCCGGTTTTCTCTGTGACCGGCCCGCTTCTTGCTTCGCAGCCTGAAACTCGCTTCGCCCTCAGAACTTTCTGACGAGAGATCATCATGGCCGCACGCGACGGCATCTCCGGCTGGTTCTACGTGTCGCCGCTGATGCTGGTGCTGGTGCCGTTTTTTGTCGCGCCGATTTTGGTCGTACTCGCCGCGAGTTTCTTCCAGAGCGACGGATTCGGCGGTCTCATCTTCAGTCCGACGCTGCAAAACTACGTCGATATTTTCAGTCGGGGTCTGACGCTGAATCTCTATGTCGAAACGATCAAGTTCACTTTGCTGACCTGGCTGTTCTCGCTGATCATCGGCTTCTGGGTTGCGTACTTTCTGGTCTTTCACGTCCGCAGCCCGCTGCTTGCCATCGGTCTGTTCTTGCTGTGCACCGTGCCGTTCTGGACCTCGAACATCATCCGGATGATTTCTTGGATACCGCTTCTCGGCAAGGAGGGCCTCATCAACATGGCCTTGATCCGGGTCGGCCTGGTGCATGCACCGCTCGAGTTTCTTTTGTTCTCTGGTTTTGCGGTGGTCGTCGCCTACGTACACCAGCTCACGATTTTCATGATCGTGCCGATCTTTAACGCCATGGCGCGCATCGACAAGCGCATGGTGGAAGCCGCCCTCGACGCCGGTGCAAGCCGCTCCGACATCATGCGTATGATTATATTGCCGCTTTCCAAGAATGGCATTGCGCTTGGATCGATCTTTGTCGTGTCGATCGTCATGGGCGATTTCTTCGTCATCAAGGTCATGAGCGGCGGCGGTTCGGCGTCCGTGGTCGGCGCGCTCTATGAGGACGTCGGCGTGCTGCAATATCCGTCGGCAGCCGCCAGCGCTGTCGTGCTGACCATCGTGGTGACCATGCTGGTGACTCTGATCCTGCGTTCGGTCGACGTGCGCAAGGAGCTAGCCCGTTGAGCGCGGCCGGCCATGTCATAAACGCTCCGGTGGTATCGGAAGCCGTCGCGGCGCACGCCATCGCGCCGCGGGCGAGCGGCCGGCCGTGGACCTTCTACGTCCTGCTGGCGGTCTTCATCTTTTACGTTCTGGCGCTCTACGGGCCGATGATCTGCATCTACATCCTTTCATTCCAGGACGTTCGCGGCGGGCTTGTGTTTCCTATGAAGGGCCTGTCGCTGCACTGGTTCGTCGATCTGTTCACGCAGGTGCGCACCGGCGACGTGAAAGGCTCGTTCGATCGTTCCGTCAAGCTCGCCGTGATCGTCACCATAATTACCGTCGTGGTGTCGTTCCTCTCCGGCTTGGCGTTCCGACGCCGTTTCCGTGGCGACGGCATCGTTTTCTATCTGATGATTGGCAGCCTGGTCGCGCCGGAACTCGTTCTGAGCATCGGCGTCGGCCTGCTCATGAGCTTCATCGGTATCGAGGGACGCTGGTACACTTCCGCAATCGGAGCTCAGCTCTCCTGGACGCTGCCGTTCGGCGTGCTGGTGATGTTTGCGGTTATGTCGCGCTTCGACCGCGCTTGGGAGGAAGCGGCCTACGACCTCGGCGCTACGCGCTTGCAGGCGATCCGCTTGGTCGTCATTCCGATCCTCGCCCCCGGCCTCGTCGCTGTCGCGTTGTTTGGTTTCACTCTTTCATACGACGAGTTTGCCCGCACGCTGCAGACGGCGGGCTCGCTCAACACGTTGCCGCTCGAAATCTGGACCATGACGCTCAATGTCACCTCGCCGTCGCTTTATGCGCTTGGCACGGTTACGACGATCATCTCGTTTGTGATCATCGCCATCTGTCTCGGCTCCATTGCTCTTATGCAGAAGCGGCGCACGAGCCGAGTCCCGGCCCATTGAAGGAGCACCGCATGGAATTGGGACCGGGCCATATCGAACTTGCCGGCGTCGTTAAAACCTTCGACGGCTTCGTCAACGCAGTCGACGGCGTCAACATCAAAATCCCGAACGCCACTTATTGCTGCCTGCTCGGTCCATCCGGGTGCGGTAAGACCACCATTCTGCGCATGATTGCCGGTCACGATGACCCGACTGCCGGAGAAATCCTTATCGGCGGCGAGAACGTGGTCGGCCTGCCGCCGGTTGCGCGGCGCACCGCCATGATGTTCCAGTCATATGCGCTGTTTCCACACCTGACCGTGCGCGACAACATCGCCTTCTCGCTTCGCGTGCGCGGAATGTCCAAAGCCGACCGCCATCGGGCAGCCGATGCCATGATGGAAAAGGTCAGGCTGTCCGACTTTGCAGACCGGCTGCCAGCCCAGCTTTCCGGCGGCCAGCAGCAGCGCGTGGCGCTGGCGCGCGCGGCGATCACTGAGCCGCGCGTGCTGTTGCTCGACGAACCGCTTTCGGCGCTCGACGAATTCCTACGCATCCAGATGCGTCAGGAACTGCATCAGATGCAGCGCGAGCTCGGCATTACTTTCGTTCACGTCACCCACACGCAGCTTGAGGCGATCGCGCTCGCCGATCTCGTGGTGGTGATGGACAAGGGTAAAATCCGCCAGGCCGGACCGGCGCGCGAAGTCTACGCCAGCCCCAAGGATCGCTATGTAGCGGAATTCCTTGGCGGTCAGAACGTATTAAGCGGCCAAGTTCGCACCGTAAACGGTCATCACGCCGTAGTAGCAGCACCTCCGGCCGGATCTGGCATCACGGTGCCACTCACGCCTGGCATCCGCGTCGACGCGGGTGACTCGATTGCGATTGCAGTGCGCCGCGACGATATCGAGCTGGTGCGGCCCGGTACTCCGGCCGCTGACGGCATGGCTGCGGTCTCGAGCCGCGTCACCGCGATCGAGTATCAGGGCTACTTCGTCAAAGTCATGCTCGACCCCGGCAGCAAAGAGGACTTTGTCGTCTACGTGTCGGAACGGAAATTCTTCGGTGATCCGGTCAATGTGGGTGACACCGTGCTTGCAACCTGGCCGGTCGACGTCGCGCGTCTTCTTCGCTGACAATTGGAGAGGCAGTCGTTTCATGCACATCAAATTCGTCCTGAACGGCAAACCGGTCAGCATCGACGTCGAGCCTGCGACGCTGTTGTGCGATCTGTTGCGCGAGACGCTGGGCCTGACCGGCACCCACGTCGGTTGCGACACCAGTCAGTGCGGCGCCTGCGTCGTGCATGTGGACGACAGCTCGGTGAAAAGCTGCACCTTGCTCGCTGTCGCGGTCGACGGCGCGCGCGTAACGACCGTAGAAGGCTTGGGTAAGCCGGACGCGTTGCATCCGATGCAGCTCGCCTTTCACGAAAATCACGGTTTGCAGTGCGGCTTTTGCACGCCCGGCATGCTGATGAGCTCCATCGAATTCGCTCGCCGTCATCCAGCCCCGATCGAAACGGATGTGCGGCATTGGCTAGAAGGCAATCTCTGCCGCTGCACCGGGTATCAGAACATCGTGACGTCGGTGCTGCGTGGAACTGCCGCGATGCACGCTGAAAAAGGGGCTTGAAGCATGTCAAACGTCATCGGGATTGGCGCGCGGCCACTACGTAAGGAGGATCGTCGTTTTCTTACCGGTCGCGGTAATTACGTCGCCGATATCAAGCGGCCCGATATGGTCGCGGGTGTGTTTGTTCGTTCGCCGCATGCACATGCAAACATCAAGTCGATCGATACGGCCGCGGCGCTCGCGATGCTCGATGTTCTCGCCGTTGTCACTGGCGAGGATTTGAAGGCCGCCGGCGTCGGCGGTCTGCCGTGCGGCTGGGGTATCACCGGAAAGGACGGGCTGCCGATGAAGGAGCCGCCTCATCCGGCGCTGGCACAAGGGAAAGTGCGTCACGTCGGCGATCCGGTCTGCTTCGTCGTTGCCCAAACGTTAGAGAAAGCACGCGCGGCCGCCGAGGCCGTCGTGGTTGACTATGAAGTGCTCCCTGCCGTGGTCGGCGTTCTTGACGCGATCAAGCGCGATGCGCCGCTCTTGTTCGACGACGTGCCCAACAACCTGTGTTGCGATTGGGCCCTCGGCGATCTCGCTGCAACCGACGCCGCTTTTCGTAAGGCGGCGCATGTCGCCCGTATCAGCCTCGTCAACAATCGGCTGGTTGGCAATCCGATGGAGCCGCGAGCGGCAATCGCCGAATACAATTCGGCGACAGGCCAGTATACCCTGTGGTCGACGAGCCAATTTCCGCATGTCGTCCGCCTGCTGATGGGCGCCTTCGTGCTCAACATTCCGCAGCACAAGCTGCGGGTGGTTGCGCCCGATGTCGGCGGCGGCTTCGGCGTCAAGCAGTTCCACTATGCGGAAGAGGCGGTGATCACGTGGACCGCGCCGAAAGTCGGAAGGCCGATCAAATGGGTGTGTGAGCGAAGCGAAGGCTTCGTTTCCGATGCTCAGGGCCGCGATCACGTCACCGAGGCGGAACTGGCGCTCGACGAGAACGGCAAATTCCTCGGCTTGCGCGTCAACACGATTGCGAACATCGGCGGCTATATCTCGACCTTTGGTCCCAATATCCCGACCAATCTGTACGGGCCGCTACTGGCAGGCGTCTACACGACGCCCGCGATCTATTGCGAAGTGAAAGTGGTGTTCACCAATACGGTGCCGGTCGACGCCTATCGCGGCGCCGGCCGTCCCGAGGCAACGTTCGTGCTCGAGCGCCTGGTCGACGTCGCAGCAAGCGACATGGGAATAGACCGCGCCGAGATTCGCCGCCGCAACATGATTCCCAAAGAGGCGTATCCGTACCAGACGCCTGTTATGGTGGAATACGACAGCGGTGATCCAAAAGGATGCCTGGATAAGGCGCTGGTGGTTTCAGATTGGGCCGGCTTCGCGAAACGCAAGTCGATCTCCGCGAGTAACGGCAAGCTGCGCGGCATCGGTCTCAGCACTTACGTGGAGGCTTGCGGCTTGGCCCCATCGCGCATTGCCGGTCGTCTCGGTGCGCGCGGCGGTCTTTATGAGAGCGCGACGGTGCGCGTCCACCCGACCGGCCAAGTTACGGTGCTCATCGGAACGCACTGTCACGGCCAGGGTCACGAGACGACATTCGCACAGATCGTCTGCGAGAAACTCGGCGTGCCGTTCGATGACATCGACATCGTGTTCGGCGATACCGATAAGGTGCAGTTCGGCATGGGGACCTATGGCTCGCGCTCGCTCGTTGTCGGCGGTGCGGCGCTATCGAAGGCGAGCGACAAGATCATCGTCAAGGGCAAGAAGATCGCGGCCCATCTTCTGGAAAGCAGCGAGGAGGATATCGAATTCGGGGCCGGTGAGTTCAAGGTCGCCGGGACCGATCGGAAGAAAGCCTTCGCCGAAATCGCGCTTGCGGCCTATGTGCCGCACGATTACCCGCTCGAGGTTCTGGAACCAGGGCTTGAAGAGCAGGCCTATTACGATCCGGTCAACTTCACCTATCCGGGCGGCGCCCACGTGGCTGAAGTGGAAATCGACCCGGAGACCTGCATTGTCAGCCTCCTGAACTACACCGCGGTCGATGACGTCGGGACGGTGATCAATCCGATGATCGTGGAAGGTCAGCTGCACGGCGGCATTGTGCAGGGCATTGGCCAGGCGCTGTTTGAGAACTGCATCTACGACGATGTGTCCGGCCAGCTTCTGTCCGGTTCGTTCATGGACTACTGCATGCCGCGGGCCGACAACCTGCCCCGGATGACGGTCGCGACGCACAGCACACCGTGCGCGCATACCCCGATGGGCGTGAAGGGTTGCGGAGAAGTCGGAACGATCGGCTCGCCGGCTGCGGTCGCTAACGCGGTCGTCGATGCACTGGCTCACCTCGGTGTGAACCATGTGGACATGCCGGCAACAGCAAACCGCCTCTGGCGCGTCATAAAGAGTTCGTCGCTGTTGCAAGCGGCGGAATAGCGAGGGAGCAATGAGAGCTTTCGCGTATCACAAGCCGGCTTCCATTCCAGAAGCGGTCACGCTGATGTCCAATGGCGCTGAAGGCCAGCCAATCGCGGGAGGCATGTCGCTCCTGCCGGCATTGAAGCAACGCCTCGCCAGTCCGACGGCGCTGATCGATCTCTCCGGCATCGCGGCGCTCAAAGGGATCGCCGTGAGCGATAAGATGCTCGCCATCGGCGCCATGACGCGGCATTTCGACGTCGCCACTTCGCAGATGGTTGCGAAATCAATTCCGGGACTCGCGCAACTCGCCGGCGGTATCGGCGATCCGGCCGTGCGTAATCGGGGCACCATCGGCGGCTCGCTCGCCAACAATGATCCTGCCGCCGATTATCCGGCGGCTGTGCTCGCGCTCGGCGCTACCATCGTAACAGACAAGCGGGAGATTGCGGCGGACCAATTCTTTCGAGGCATGTTTGAGACAGCGCTCGAACCGGGCGAGTTGATTATCGCGATCAAATTTCCCATTCCTCTTGCGGCCGGTTACGCCAAAATCCCTAATGAGGCCTCGCGGTTTGCCCTGGTCGGCGTTTTCGCGGCGAAATTCGAAACCGGCACACGGGTCGCCGTCACCGGCGCCAGCCCCGCTGTTTTTCGCGTGCCGGCATTCGAGATGGCGCTGTCGCGACGCTTTGAGCCGGAGGCGATGAACGGGCATGGCATCGATGCATCCGGATTGAGTTCGGACATTCACGCCGAGGCGGCGTTTCGGGCACATCTGATCACGGTCATGGGCAAGCGCGCAGTCGCGGCCGCGCTCGCTCTTGCTTGACGATGTTGATCCGAGAATCCCGATGAACAGCGTTCCGCAGACTGCTGCCCGGACTGCCCCGCAAAATCTTGGGCGGCTTTCCGCGCAACAAATCCTCGATGGCTACCGCACCAAGAGATTCTCCCCGCGCGACGTGATCGACGACGTCATTGTTGCGCTCGAAAGCACCGATTCGTTGTGCAAAGTGATGACGACCGACATGTTCGCGTCGGCGCGAGCCGCTGCCGACCGCGCTGCGGCGGCGTGGAAGGCAGGTGAAGCGAATGCCCTCACCGGCGTTCCGATCACGGTCAAGGACCTGATCTACGTCGCCGGCACGCCCGCCAAGGCCGGCGCTCCGATGCTCGAAGAATTCGTTCCGGACGTCGATGCGGCTGTGGTGGCGGCCATCAAAGACGCCGGCGCGATTATTACCTGCAAGACCACGACGTGTGAATCGGGCTACAAGCTCACCGCCGACAGTCCGGTGTCCGGCGTGACCCGCAATCCGTGGCATCTCGACCGCACCAGTGGCGGCTCCAGCGGTGGTGCGGCTGCTGCCATCGCTGCGGGCTGCGGTCCGCTAGCACTCGCGACGGATGGCGTCGGTTCGATCCGCGTCCCGTCCTCGTTCTGTGGCGTGTTCGGCCTCAAGCCGACCTACGGGCTTGTGCCGCGATCGCCCGGGTTCTTTCCACCGTCATGGCCATCGCTCGCCCATACCGGACCGATCGCACGCACGGTCGCCGACGCGGCACTGCTCCTGGGAGTCATCGCTGGGCATGACGGACGCGACCCCGCCAGCTTGCCGGTCGACCGGCGCTCGTTCACGGCGAACGCCGCGCGGCTTGACGGTCTGCGTATTGGCTTCACGCCGGACTTCGGTCACGCCCCCGTAATGCGAGACGTTCGCACGGCGTTTAAGCAAGCAGTCGACGCACTGGCCGATCTTGGCGCGGAAATGATCACGCCTGGCCCGGTCGTCGACGCGGACATTCTGGAACATGTGCTCAAGCCGATCGCCTTCACCGAACAAGCAGCCGCCGTTGCAGAGCGCGATCCGTCACAGCTGGCGCGTTCCGAGCAAGAATATCGTGACGTGCTCGCCGAAGGGCGGACCTTCAGTGGCGTGGACTATATGCGTGCCACTCATCGCCGCATGATTCTGCGCAGCCGTTTCGCCGAACTGTTCCAGGGCGTCGACGCGCTGGTGACGCCCACTGTCTCGGTGACGGCCTTTGCGGCCGGAACGATCGGCGTCGGAGAGATCGACGGGCGCAAAGTCGACAGTCATCTGGGTTGGTCGCCGTTTACCTGGCCGATCAACCTTGCCGGACTGCCGGCCGCGACAATGCCATGCGGTTGCGATCGCGACGGCCTGCCGATCGGATTGCAAGTGGTCGCTCCGTGGCTCGCCGAGGATCTGGTCCTGCGCATTGCGGCGGCGTTTGAAGAGGCGCACCCTTGGGCCGATACGTGGCCGGCATTCGTACGCGACTAGGATTGCGCGACTGAGGATTGCGCGACGAGGATTGCGCGACGAGGATAAAGCGCGCTTGAAATTACGACGGAAAGGCGCCCCGTATCTTACGGGGCGCAATGGCGGTTTGGAGCAGCGGCTCGTTCCGCGATCTTGGTACGGACCTCGGTTCTTCTGCGACGCTGGCCGCGGTCAATCCGACGTAATGCGCGAGATAATCGTGCAGCGCGTCGATCGCGGGTGAAGACGCGCCTGGCGCCTTGTAAAGCAGCAGGTCGATCTTGGGCAGGGTCGGGAATCCTTCGCTCACTGTAAGCTCGCGCATACCGGGTACGAGCGCACAGCGCCCGAGTACCGTCACCGCCATGCCGGCGAATACCGCGGCTTGCAATCCACTCACGCTTTCGCTGACACACGCGATCTGCCACTTACGCCCGGCGCGTTCCAAATGTCCTATTGCGTGCTCGCGATAGATGTTACCCGGCGGCAGCAACGCCAGCCGCAGCGGGTCCTCGAATTGCGCTTGCGATTGCTCGCCAACGATCCAGACCAAATGCTCCTGACGCACGACGAGCCCGCCGGTGAAGTTGTTCATGCGCGTGACGAGTGCGATGTCCACTTCGCCTCGTTGCACGCGATCGACCGTCGGGGTGGAAAGCGCGCAACGCAATTCAACTTGGATTCGCGGGAACGTTTCCTTGAACATCGCCAGGATCGACGGGAGCATGTAGGCGGCATAGAGGTCTGGTGTGCCCAATACGACGTGACCGTGAACTTCAGGTGAGGACAGCCGCGACAACAACTCATCGTGCAGCCTCAAAATCGATTTTGCATAAGCCAACACCATGTCGCCATCTGGAGTCAGCTGCATCCGGCGCCCTTCGTGGTTGAACAAGGGCTTACCGGTGATGTCCTCAAGCCGTTGGATTTGCAGGCTGATTGCGGGTTGAGTCCGCCCCAGCCGCCGTGCTGTTTCGGTGATACTGCCGGTGTCGACGACCGAAATCAGCGAACGAAGCATGCGAATATCAAGACTGAGAAGGTTCATACGCTCCCGTTCGCCCCACGGTCCAAGGCCTGAACTCAGCCTATCCCATGCAAGCGTCGTGCAAACACAACTTCAAGCGTGCACAAATATTGTGCAGTTGGCCCGGTCTTTTGGGGCGGCACATCTCGTTGTGTCGGATGCCCGCTTCGGCTCTGGGCCGGGGGGAGATTGGGCAGTCGCAAATCCTGAGGAGTTTTCGGAGCGCCCTTTGGTGAGTGCTGCCGACGCCCGTGAAAAGGGTGATGTTGTTTCACTTGACGCCGAACCCGGCCAGCTCGTCAGCAATATCGGCTTTAATCCCCTTGGCGGCTGCAATGTCGGCATTGCCGCCGGTGCGATCGCCCTTCTTGAGCTTAGCGAAGCCGCGACCGTAGAGCGAAGATGCCAGCTTTGGATTGAGTTTCAGCGCGCCGTTGTAATCCGCTATCGCGCTGTCGAATTGCCCGAGTTTCAAGTAGGTGAAGCCGCGGGTGTCGAAATAGTCGGCATCGGCGGACTGAAGCTTAAGTGCCCGGTTGCAATCCGCCAAAGCGGGCTGCAATTGACCGATAATCGCCTCATCCCAGCAGCGGCTGTTCAATGCATCCGCGTTTTCTGGATCAATAGTGCTTGCTTGCAGATAGTCAGCAATAGCGCGCGCGTAATCCTTCTTTGCGTCATACGCGCTGGCGCGCTCCTTGAAATAATCTGCAACCTTCGCATCAAGCTGGATCGCGCGGGTATAGTCGGCGATGGCGCGGTCAAAGTCCTTTTTGTCGTAGTAGGCGATTCCGCGGTTGAAGAACGCGACCTTATCCTTGGCGTTCAGCCGAATCAGTCCGGTGCAACCGGTGATCCGGTTGTCGGGTGTGACGTTGCCATCTTCATTATCGCACCAAGTCGTCAACTGCTGCTCGGTCTGTGCCGCCGCCGGCCAACCGAACTGCGCCGCGACGAAAATCGCCGATATGCCGCCAAACACTGCCGATCGCTTCAGCATCATGGCTCGTCCTCAAACTGATCAGAAGCTCGCCAGCTAAGTCCAGCGGGAGAGACAGCAAACGCAAAATGGCCAAAACAATTGTGGGAGCCTCACAATCGTGTTTCGGTGACTCTGGTCGCGCGTGTCCAAGGTTATCTGCAATCGATCGATTATAAAAGATGGCGCCGCGGTCACAAAGGGAACGCAGCTCTTCGGCATCGAGCGCGACATCTATCATGCGCAGCTCGATCAAACCAAAGGTCAATTTGCGCACGACCGGGCGGTGCTCGAACACGCGCAAATGAACCCAACCCGGTACCAAACGTTGGAGCAGCAGAAGTCAATTGCGGCGCAACAGGCCCGATGAATTGATTGGATTGCTTTTAGTTACCGGAGCCTGTCGCGGCTGCCTCAGATTCCGCAACAATCAGTTGCGCTCTCTTTAGATATGGCTCGCTAACTTCCGATTTATGTCGTCGACGCGAGACCAGATAGGTATCTCAAGTATCAGCGTCCAAAGGATCATGCCGACGGTGGGAACGTCGCAGCGGGCTGCGAGGCGTCGCGCTGAGGATGATCGCAAGACCCACGAGCCCCCGGTCAACTCTGAACGTGGGTTGCCGTCACCGCATCCGCCGGGCTCGGGCAGATTGGTAGACAAAGCGGTTTAACTGCGTCAGTCCTGCCAGAAATTCTTGAACCGATCGGGCGCCATTTCGGCGTACCGAATAGCGTGCATGATGTTTTTGTGCCCGCATTGACCCAGAAAATTGCCTTACATCACGCTTCCGACAAATGCCTTTCTCGAAAGCCATACATACGGAGGTCGGCGCGTTCTCAGAATCGCCGTGCGGTCGCAGCAGCGTGCATGTTTACGATCGTGTTCGATTCCTTTCGCCCGCTCAAACATACCTGCCGTGCTGCTGCGGTCCGCAAGTCAGCCGCGATCTCAATGGGATCAAATGACGCCGAGCCGTTGCCGACTTCGCGAAAAGTGGCGAGCGCGACGTTCCTAGAAATTGGTGGTGCGCTCGGCGGCGACCATATTGCTGACGCGGGCGCGGCCTCTAGGGACGACGGGGAAGCCGACGCCGACCGCTGCGTTATGACTCCGCGAGCGCCGAACACGTCGTGACAATATCCGCGAGGGATTAGGCGCCGACCCGCAAAACCGGCTTGCCGGCAGCAGCGATCGGGCTGGCGTTCACGCCCGATGTGCCGGCGGCTGAGCAACCGCTCGGTGCGCCGAGAGGAACACCCCGACGAACATCAGCAGCATGGCGACGAAAAAATAAACCGACAAGCGCTCGCCCAGCGCCAGCATGCTCCAGCCGACCCCCGCGAGAACCGCAAGGTAGTTGAATTGCGCAAAGAAAGTTGGGCCGGCAAGGCGTATAATTTCAAAGAAAAACACAAAAAAGACGGCGTTAATGGCGCCTGCCAAGGCGATCGGGACCGCGCCTTCCGCGATCGGAAGTTCGGCCTGTCCGGCAATCAGCATAATCGGGAGCAGGACGAGCGACGAGCCAAAAAGCATCCCCGATGCCATAGCGAGCGACGATGAGAGCGGCGGTCGCAACAGCGCGGCGGCCACATTTGAACTGGCAAAGAGGAGCGGCGCGATCAGGCTAAGTAAGAACCAAAGCCAGGCATCGGGGGCGCTCTTGGCAAGACCCGGTCCTACGATAACCAGCACGCCGACGAGACCGAACCCAACACCCAGAAAGCCAAGCGCACGGAAGCGATCAATCCCGGCAAGCACGCTGAGCAGAAACGTCAGCGGCGGCGACAATGCCAGTACAATGGTCAACAGTCCGGCAGGCAATCGCGGAGCCGCATAGGTCAGAAGCGAGATCGGGATGCCGACCGCCAGACCGCCGATGACCAGATAGCTAAGCAAATGGATGCGGCCGAGCGGCAGTCTTTCGCCCTTGAGTAGCAGGATGATCCATAATACGAGTCCGGCCCCGAAGGATTGCCAGAACCCGTAGGCCAAAGGCATCACGCCGGCCTCAGCCGCCATTTTATTGACCGTAAAGACCGCTCCATACATGATCGCGCCCGCGACGAGCAGCAGATAAGCTCTCGGTGGTGTCGTTTTTTCAAAGCTCATGTCTGCAAGGAACCTGCAAGGCCGAACAGTCCGTACTCAACGCACGCATCCGCATCGACAAGAGCCCTCCCACTTGAGATGATTGGGAACACAACGCGACCCAGTTGGTCTTTCTAAAGGCGCGGCCTCGCCTGAAGTCAACTCGTCCGTTCTTGTAAGGCTAGGGACGGCCGTTGTGCCGCGAGCAAACGGGAGAAGCCAGTCGATGCCCACCAACTCGGCCGCGGCGCGTGACGTTCGCAATCTTTTGCATGGCTACGTCGAACTTAAAACTCAACGTGAGAATGGGCCCACCGTCATCACCGGCGGCAAGGGCATCTACGTCATGGACGAAAACGGCGCGCCGTACATCGAAGGCGCAGCCGGGATGTGGTGTACGGCATTTGGCTTCGGCGAAAAGGCTTTGATCGACGCTGCCACCGAACAATTTCACAAGCTGCCCTACTATCACACGCTGGCCTACAAATCCGTCGATCCTGCAATCGACCTGGCGGAACGTCTGACGGCGCTTGTTCCCATCGATAAGGCAAGAATCTATTTCGCTGTCTCGGGCTCGGAAGCCAATGACTTCCTGATCAAATTCATTCGCTATTACAACAATGCGATTGGAAGACCAAAGAAGAAGAAAATCATCGCACGATACAATGGTTATCATGGCGCAACGGCCATGGCGGCGAGTCTGACCGGAATCCCGTCAAATCATCGCAATTTCGATCTGCCGCTGCCCGGCATTCTTCATGTCTCTGATCCGAATTACTTCCGGTACGCGTCGCCGGGCGAAACGCCCGTCGACTTCGCCGAACGGCTGGCCCGGGAGCTGGAAGAGACCATACTGCATGAAGGTCCGGAAACCGTTGCGGCGTTCATCGCCGAGCCGGTAACCGGCGGCGGTGGCGTCACGATCCCTCCGGCACCGTACTACCAAAAAATTCAGCAGATATTGGCGCGCCACGAGGTCTTATTCCTCGATGATGAGGTGATCACAGGCTTTCATCGGACCGGCGAGTTCTGGGGGTGCCAAACACTTGGATTCCGGCCGGACGCGATGACGATCGCCAAGGGGCTGACCTCGGCCTATCAACCGCTCTCGGCGGTCGTCTTATCCGACGAAATTTATCGCGGACTTGAACTCGGAAGCACGACGCTCGGATTTTTCGGGCACGGCACAACGTATTCAGGCCATCCGGTTGGTTGCGCCGTTGCTCTAAAGGTCCTCGATCTCATCAAAGAACGAAATATTGCCGCGCATGTCGATCGCGTCGCCAAACGGTTCCACGCCAAGATCAATGCCTTCCGGGATCATCCGTTCGTAGGCGACGTGCGAAACGTCGGGTTGATGGGAGCCATCGAGTTTGTATCCGATAAGAAGACCAAAACCCCATTCCAACCGGTCGGCTCTTTTGCTTCGCGGGTGAGAAATTGCGCTGAAGAGCACTACAGGATGATCTGCCGCGCGCTTCCAGGCTGCGACGGCTGTGCATTCTCCCCGCCTCTGATCATCACAGAGGAAGAAATCGACGAAATGTTCTCCCGCTTTGAAAAGGCGCTCAACGACGTCACAGCGCATTACGCGAAAGAGACGGGAAAGCCGGCGCCCTGAGGTCTCATCACCCTGCTTGGAGCCAAGGGAGCGAAATTGTTTTGAATAGATCTGCGGCAGAGTCTTCGAGCCGGCAACTGCATCTGAGGCAGGTGCTCAATTGTATTTTGATCGGGTTGAACGGGGGTAACCTGAGGGTAAATTCATCATGTGCTTCTCTGTGCTTTCGACCTTGCAGCGGCCACACAGAAAAATGATAGTCATAGTCGGCTGAAATGCCGTGCCAGTTTCTTTCGCCGTTGCGTGGAGCGTATCTCATTTGATTCCTAAAGCTGAAGCCGCCGTTTACGCTGTAACCCGGGAAGTCATCGCCGGCAGGCTGCTGGCCACCGTCGACGAAATGGCGATCGTGCTGGCGCGCGCGTCGATGAGTTCGGTCATCTACGAAGTCCTGGACTTCGCTTGCGGCGTCTGCGACCGCCGCGGCGACCTCGTCGCGCAGACCAACGGCATCACCGTATTCACCGGCACGTTTTCGCAGCAGGTGCGCTTCATCATTAACCGCTTTGCAGCCGAGATGATGCCCGGCGATACCTTTCTGACCAATGATCCGTTCGAAGGCGGCACGCATGCCTGCGATTTCGCCATTATCCGGCCGATCTTCGTCGACGGCGCGATCATCGCCTACGGCATCGCCATTGCCCATCTGCTTGACGTCGGCGGTGCGGTTGCCGGCAGTCTGCCGCCGAATGCGACCTCGGTATTTCAGGAAGGACTGCGACTGTCCGGTGTGCGCCTGACCCGTGACGACCGCCTTATCGGCGACGTCATCCGGATCATCACCGAGAATGTACGGCTGCCGCATCTGGTTCTGGGCGACGTCAATGCCGAGCTTGCGGCGGTGCGTATCGCCGAGCAGCGAATCCAGGAGACCGCGGCAAAGTACGGCGCTGTAACACTTGAGGCGACATTTGCTTCGCTCATTGCGACAAGCGAAGCCCGCGCCCGCGCCGTCATCGCCGCGTTGCCTGATGGCGATTATACCGCAAGCGACGTCATTGACGGCGACGGACAAACCGAGGCGGGCATCCCGATCCAGGTGACCGTTCGCATCCGCGGCGGCGAGATTGAAGTCGACTTTACCGGCTCAAGCCCCGCACGCAACGCGCCGATCAATTGCAGCCGGGGCGCGCTGGCCTCAGCGGTGAAAACCATCATCAAGGCATTGGTCGGCCCGCAGGAGCCATCAAACGAGGGCTGGTTTCGGCCTCTGACGGTGACGGCGCCCGCCGGCACCATCTTCACCGCGGAAAAGCCGTACCCTACCGGCTGGTATTACGAGGGCGTGGCGCAAGCTTCCGATCTCGTCTGGAAAGCTCTGGCGCCGCTGGTGCCCGAGCGATTCTCGGCAGGCTCTTACTTGAGCCTGTGCGCGACTTATCTTTCCGGCTCGGGACCGGATGGACTGTTTGTTCATATCGAGCCGCAAAACGGCGGTTGGGGTGCAACGCACAGTCGCGACGGCGCCAGCGGTATGATCGCGGTGACCGACGGCGACACTTATAATTATTCCGTGGAGCTTCTAGAGGCGAAGTTCCCGCTGCTGGTGAGCCGCTACGCTTATAACGTGGAAGCCGGCGTCGGCGCCGGGCGGTATCGCGGCGGCTTCGGCCTCGTCCGCGAGTACGTTGTCGAAAGCGATGACGTCGCGCTGCACGCCAGCTATGGCCGAACCGCGACCCGGCCGTGGGGCGTCGGTGGCGGAGCTGAAGGCAGTCTCAACGGCATTGACGTGATCCGCGGCGACAGCCGCCGCGTACTGGCCCGGCCGCCGCATTTCTTGTTGGAACGCGGCGATCGCATTGTCGTCCGCACCGGGGGCGGCGGCGGTTGGGGCGATCCTCATGCGCGTGATCCGGCAGCCGTCGCCCAAGACGTCGGCGACGATCTCATCAGCATCGATGTCGCCGCGACTTGCTATGGCGTCGTGATCGATCCGGCGACGCGCAGGGTAGATGACGCGGCGACGGCAAGGCTTCGGGAGAAAGTGCATCGGAAAGCGCGGCAATGATCAAAGTCGCGACCGATGCCGGCGGCACCTTTACCGACCTCGTCGCCTTCGATGAAACCTCTGGCAAGATTTATCTCGGCAAGGCGCTGACCACGCCCAAAGACCCGTCGCAAGGCGTCATCGATTCCATCATCCAGAGTTGCGACACCGGACTCTCAACAGCCGAAGTGTCGTTTTTCGTTCACGGCGGCACTACCGTGATCAACGCGATCACCGAACGTAAAGGCGTGCGGACGGCGATCGTAACCACCCAAGGATTTCGCGACGTCATCGCCATCGGCCGCGGCAACCGCCCGGACCTCTACAATCTGCACTCCAAGTCGCCTGAGCCATTCGTGCCGAGGCATTTGCGTTTCGAGGCCGCCGAGCGAATTGACGCGAGAGGCCAGGTGAGGACGCCGCTCTCCCGGGATTTGATCGATGCCGTTGCCAAATTGATCGAAGCAGCCGGCGTCGAAGCGGTCGCCGTCGTGTTCCTGCACGCGTACATCAATCCAACTCACGAAGCTGTTGCCGCCGCCAGGCTGCGCGATTTGTTGCCAAGCGTCGCCGTCACCGTAAGCCACGAGATATCGCGCCAGTGGCGCGAGTATGAGCGCTCAAACACGACGGTGCTGTCGGCGTACGTGAAGCCGATTATCGAGCGCTATCTCCGCAATCTCGGCAACGCGCTCAACGGCGCCGGGTTGACCTGTCCGTGCTACTGCATCCAGTCCAACGGCGGTCTGGCCGACTTCGGAACGGCGGAAGGGTCGCCGCTGGTGCTCGTGGAGTTCTGGGCCCGCTGGCGGAGTTGCCGGGTCGGTCCGGGTCGGCGAAGCGCTCGGCGAAACCGAGGTTCTGTATCTCGACGTCGGCGGCACCACCGCGAAATGCTCGCTGGTCCGCGATGGGCAGCCGATATTGCGGCCGGACTACAAGCTGGAATGGAGCCGGATCAATCCGGGCTATCCGCTGCAAGTGCCCGTCATCGACATCGTTGAAATCGGCGCCGGAGGCGGGTCGATCGTGCGGGTCGACGAAACCGGCGGGATCAAAGTCGGGCCGCAGAGCGCGGGCGCCGATCCCGGCCCGGCCTGTTACCGACGCGGCGGCAAGGATCCGACCGTCACCGACGCGGCCGTGCTGACCGGAATTGTCGACCCGCACCGATTTGCCGGTGGCCGGATCAAGCTCGATCCCGAATTGTCGGTTGAGGCGTTTGCGCCAATTGCCGCCACGCTTGGGCTGTCGGTTATTGCCGCGGCGCAGGCGGTCATCGCCCTTGCCGAAGCCAACATGATCAATGCGCTGAAGCTCGTCACCATCCAGCGCGGTCACGATCCTCGCGATCTGACCATGGTGGTCAGCGGCGGCGGCGGCCCGATGCATGCGGCCAAACTCGGGCGCGAACTCGAAGTCAAGCGCGTGGTGATCCCGCGCTACGCTGGATTGTTTTCCGCTTGGGGCATGCTGACGGCGCGGCCTCGCATCGATCTGCACCGGACGCGGCTGTTACCGCTTGATGCCGGGTCATTTGGCGCCGCGCAGCAGATATTCGACGAGCTGGAGGCCGACGCGGTGCAGCGGTTCGGCGTTTCTAAAAGTGTGGTGGTGTTCGATCATGCGATCGAGATGCGCTATGTCGGGCAGGAACACACGGTCTCGACGCGGCTCGATCCTCGGGCCGGGCTGCAAGCGGCGCTGGCGGCTTTCCACGCCGCGCATGAAAAGACCTACACATTCAGGCTCGACGACACCGGCGTCGAACAGGTGACATTTCATCTGACCGCCGAAATCGATGCGCCGCGGATTGGGATGCCGGAAATTCCGACAAGCGGCTCGATTGAGGAAGCCATCGTCGGACGCCGGGAACTGCACGTCGGTGACCGCGAACCCGCGCCGGCTATTGTCTACGACCGCGACCGATTGCCGGCGGGCGCACGTTTTTCAGGACCGGCACTCATCGAGGAAGCGACGGCAACGACGGCGGTGCTATCCGGACAACGGGTAACCATAGACCGGTTCGGTCTGCTTCTGATTGAAGAAGGCGAATGAAATTCGCCGGCTGAAGCGCCTGCGTCCTGCTTGCCGGTCCCAGCGAACCGGCTGTTCTACTCGGCGGCGGTATCAGCCGGCGCCGGCGATGCAGCGGCTATCCCGCCGCGGTGAAGCGACGCGCGCGGCGGGACGGTCGTCTGCGATCTAGCGAATGGCCATGGAATTTCGCGGCTGCGGGTCAACCCGGACGGCCTGAAAATCAGGATCAACGCCATGATCAGGCCCAGCCCGATTTCCTGCGACCCCTCGGGCATGGCCACGTGAGCGGAACCGAGATTGAAACCCGCCTCGAGCATACGCAGGCCTTCGACCACGATAGTTACGGCCACGACTTCGACAACTGCGCCGCTGACGCTGCCCAGACCGCCGACCACCAGCATGGAAAGCGTGATGAAAGTCAGGTTGAGAAAAAACACATCGACCGTAAGCACGCCGAGAAAATGCGCGTACAGTCCGCCGCCCACGCCGACGAAAAAGGCGCTGACGACAAAAGCAACGAGTTGGACGCGGATAACATCCACCGCGCAAGACGTTGCCGCGACGTCATCGTCGCGCGAGGCGCGCAACATCAGTCCGAACCGCGAATTCTGGAACAGAAACGCGGCGAATATGGTGAGAACTACGAAAACGACGATCGGCCAAGGACCATTTAAAGTGGGAATGCCGATGATCGAGCTCGTGCCCCCCGTAACCGTTTCCCAGTTCGAATAGACGCTATTGATGATCGCCAGGAAGGCAAACGTCGCGATCGAGGCGGCGATGCCGGAAAGCCGGATCACGACGGCGCCATAGAGCAACGCGACCAAGGCGGCGAGAACGCCGCCGCTGATGACATCGACCGGAAACGGCCACTGCGCGGTCTGCAGGAAATTCGGCAGGCCCGTCAGCATCAGCTGCTTCCAGTTCGGCTCACAGGTGGCCCAGGCCGCCGCATAAGCGCCGATGCACATAAAACCGATATGGCCAAAGGAAAGGACGCCGGAATTGCCAATGAACAATTGCATGGCGACGACGACGATCATGCGGGTCAGCATTTCGATCAAGGTCGTTTGCAGCTGTTCACCACCGGCGATCTGGCCGATCGCGACGAGAACAATCACGCCGATCGAAAGAGCGAGCAGCGGCCAATATTTGCGCATCATGATCTGGGGCGTGAACTCTTCCATGGTACTGCTCAGACGCGCTGCACGAGCGCTTTTGTTGGGATCAGTCCGCCCGGCCGATACAGTAGAATGAGAATGACGACAGCGAAGACGAAAGCATCACGGAACGGCCGCAGCTCAGCCGGCAAGTAAGCCTGCAACATGGTGGAGATCAGGCCGACGGTGAAGCCGCCGACCACAGCACCGGTCAAACTCCCCATCCCGCCGATGACGGTGGCGATGAATGCGAACAGCATCAGGGGAACGCCCATGGTGTTACTCAATTGGCCAGTCTGCGAAAGGAAGAGCAGCGATACCGCGGCCGCCAGCAGTCCGGAGATGGCGAAAGCCAATCCAACCACGAAATTGGCGCGCACCCCGAGATAACGCGCCATGCGGAAATCTTCAGCCGCAGCCCGCATTTGCACGCCGAACGATGTCTGGCGCAAAAACAGCGTCAGCAGGATCATCAGCGCAATCGTCACCGCTATTGTCACGAGCTGCAACTGCGGAACGCGGAGCTGCCCGATCTCGACCTGCCGGCTCAGATTGGACCACAGGTCCGCCGCTTTGGGCCGCGCGCCATAAAACATCAGAATAACGTTTTGAATGATGTAGCCGAGCGCAAACGAGGCGATCATCAAGGTCGGCGCCGACGCCCGCCGCAACGGCCGGAACAGCAGAGCATCGGCAAGCAAAGCCAGCACGACGACAACGATGCAGACCGTCGGGATCATGAGTATTACCGGCCAGTGGCCGATGAACATTTTCGCTGTGACATCGAGTGACGGCACTATGAGCGCGTAGGCGCCGACAGTGATGAAATCGCCGTGGGCGAAGTTGGCCAAACGCAAGATGCCGAACAGCAAACCGATACCCAGTGCCGCCAGCGCGTAAAGACTGCCCAGGCTCAATGCATCAATAAGATTTTGCAGAAAGCCGATCATGATGTCGCGCTCTGGCTTGCAGGCGCGTCATGCCGGTCTTGGAAGCCGAAATATGCGCTCATGATGGCGTGGCCCTCACGCAAATTGGCGGCGCGATCGTGGAGCTGCACACGACCGCTCCGCAGCACGTAGATGCGGTCGGCAAATTTCAGTACGCGATCGGAGGACTGCTCATTGATCAGCAGCGTCAGCCCCTCGCGGCGGCGGAGATCAATCAAGATTTCGTAGACCTGATCGATGAGGCGGGGCGCCAGGCCGAGCGACGGCTCGTCGACCAAAACCAGGCGCGGCCGCGTCAACAGCGCGCGCGCAATCACCAGCATCTGCTGTTCGCCGCCGGAAAGCCTGCCCGCGGGCTGTCCCAAGCGCTCGCGAAGCTGCGGAAAGTGCTCGAGGATGCGGCGAAAGTCGTCGTTGACGTTGGCGCGATCGCGGCGCTGAAACGTACCGATGCGCAGATTCTCGGCAACGGTCAGCGTGCCAAAGACATGCCGCCCCTCGGGAACCAGCGAGACGCCAAGCCGCGAGATCGCTTCCGGCACCATGCCGGCAATGACTTTTCCGCCCAGGCGTACGGTTCCCGCCTGTAACGGTACGCCGCCGGCAATGGCCGCGAGCATCGTCGATTTGCCGGCTCCGTTCGGTCCGATGATGCAGACGATCTCGCCTTCACCGACATTGAGCGACACGCCGCGTAACGCGACCAGCCGGCCATAACTGACGTGAATGTCTTCGACCTCGAGCATTGCCGGCGTATCCATTCGTTGACGTTCAACCATGTTCGCCGAGATAGGCGTTGATGACTGCGGTATTGCGCTGAATCTCCTGCGGCGTCCCCTCGGCGATGGTGCGTCCGGTGTCGAGAACATGGATCCGGTCGCACACCCCCATGATCACCCGCATGTTATGTTCAATCAGCAACACGCCGCACTCGAATTCTTTTGGAATAGCCGCGATCAGGTGCATCAGCTCATCGCACTCGGCGTCCGACATGCCCGCGGCGGGCTCATCCAGCAAGACGAAGGCGGGAGGCAGAACCATCGCGCGAGCGATACCGACCCGTCGCTCGTCGGTATATGGCAACGAACCGGCGATGACATGAGCCTTGTCGGCGAGGCCTACCCACCCAAGCATATCCATGGCGTAGCGGTGCGACTGCCGGCGATTAAGGCCCAGACCGACGGCCGTCACCTCGACATTTTCCAGGATGGTCATGTCGCGGAACAGCCGGCCGCTCTGGAAAGTGCGCGCGACGCCCGCCTTGCGGAAATGGCTCGGCGACCATCCGGAGCTATCAGTTCCGCCAAGCACGGCGCGGCCGCTGGTCGGGATCTGAAAACCAGTGAGGCAATTGACCAGCGTCGTCTTGCCGGCGCCGTTCGGGCCGATCAGACCAAACACCTGACGCCGCTCGACGCGCAGGGAAACGTCAGCGATTGCAGTCAGTCCGCTGAACTGAACAACGACAGCTTCCGCACAGAGCTGCGCAGCATCGCTCGGCGCTGACGCAGCAACCGGAAGTACGTTAAATTGCATGCGACCGGACGCCCTCACAGGACCCTAACACGTTTACATGGCCTAGCCTTCATGGCAAACTGCTCCACGCTGGGGCTGGCGAGTTCACGAAAAAACCAATGGTGGTGTTCCGCCCTGTTGGAAGGTCGATCAACTCGCTTGCAAGAGCCGTACTTGCAAGAACCGTGCTAAGGGGCCTGGCGCGTTCGCCTCAAGAACAAATCAGGCATTACCGGGGTCAGAACAGGGGTAGTCGCATGAGACGTCATCTAGTCGTGGGCGGGATCGCCGCCGCAGGTATGCTGATGCTGTTATCGCCGCTGCAGGTGCGCGCCGAACAGGACATCGTTCTCGGATTGTCAGTGGCTTCGTCGGGGCCCATGGCCGCCTATGACGATAACGGCGCCAAGATGACCCAGGTGTTCATCGACGACGTGAACGCCAAGGGTGGCCTACTCGGCCGGAAGTTGCGCGCCGTCTTCGCAGACACCAAGTCGGATCGCGCGGAAGGAGCCAAGGCTGGTCAAGAAGTGCTTCGTCAGGGTGCCGATGTCGTGTACGGCACCTGTGACTATGATTACGGCGCTCCGGCCGCGCTGCAGGGACAGAAGGCCGGCAAGATCACCGTCTTCATGTGCGCCGAAGATCCGAAGGCCGGTATCGCCGGCATTGGACCGTTGTCCTTCACGTCCTCGGTAGCCGCGCAGGTGCAAGGCGCGGTGTTCGGCGAGTGGGGTTACGAGAAGAAGGGCTGGCGCACGGCCTACGTGCTGCTTGATGACGCCATCGAATACGACAAGTCGGTCTGCGCCGGCTTCGATTGGATGTTCCCGAAAAAGGGCGGCAAGATCGTCGAGCATGACGTCTTCAAACAAAATGACGCGTCAATCGCCTCCCAGGTGACGAGGCTGCGCAACGCGATCGCCGCTCAAAAGGTCGACGTGATCATGTCATGCACGTTCCTCCCCGGCGGCGGCAGCGCCACGCGGCAGATCCGGGCTGCAGGCATTGATATACCGATTGCCAACGGCAGCTCAATGGACGGCACCTACTGGCTCGACGCGGTGCCGAATTTGTCCAACTTCTACGTACCGGTACAAGCGTCGATCTACGGCGACGACCCGCACCCGGAAATCAACGCGCTGATCAAACGGTACACTGAGAAGTTCAAGGAGCCGCCGGTCACGCAATACGCGTTTCCGATCTACGCCTGGCTGCAGCTTTGGGCCAGGGCCGTAGAGAAAGCCGGCACGACCGACGCAACGAAGGTCGTAGCCGTGATGAACACGTTCAAAGATGAGCCGACGATTCTCGGTCCGCGCAGCTTCAGCAGCACGCTGCACATCCAGGATCGTGCGCCTTATTACATCGTCGAGATCGGCAATCGAAAAGGCAAGGTGATCGACCAGTGGCGGATCAGCGAAGCCGTTCCGCCGGACGTGTTATACCGTAAAAAGTAGCCGTCGGTCGGCTAGCTTATTTGTTTCGTTGCGGACGGCGCTCTCCGGGGCGCCGTCCGTTGCGCTTTTTAGGCCCAAATCCTCCAGCCTCGTCGAGGCGCAAGAGCGGGAGGGAGCCCTGAATGATTGCTCAAACAACTGAAGCGGGCGGCGCGGTCGGTTGGCAATCCGACACTCGAAAGATTTTGTTGATCGGCGCGTCCCGTGGACTCGGTCTGGGACTGGCGAAATTGTTCGCCGCCCGCGGGTGGAACGTCGTAGCCACCGAGCGAAATAGCTCGGCCGGACTCAAGGCCGTCGCGGCGAGTGCGGCCGGCCGCATCCGGGTCGAGCAAGCCGACATTACCGATCACGACGAGGTCAAAGAGCTTCATCGCCGACTGTCGGGCGAACTGTTCGACACCGTTTTCATTGTTGCCGGCGTGCACGACGACACCACGAAACCGATCCATGAGGTTCCGGTGCCGGAGGCGGCGCGTCTATTCATAACCAACGCGCACAGCCCAATGTATGTCGCGGAAATGTTCTTCGATCGATTGAAGCCGGACGGTACGCTGGCGATCATGTCGTCGCGGATGGGCAGCGTGACGCTCGCCACCACATACGCCGCCGGCGAGTGGGAAACTTATCGCGCAAGCAAGGCAGCTTTGAACATGCTAGCGCGCTGCTTCTATCAGCGTCACCACGACCAGGGACGTACGTTGTTGATCATGCATCCGGGCTGGGTGAAGACCGACATGGGCGGCGAGGACGCGCCGGTCGATCTGACAACCAGCATTGAGGGTCTCTACTCCACTCTGCAGAAATGGGGCGGCAGCGGCAAGGAAGCCTATGTCGACTATGAAGGCAATGTGCTGCCTTGGTAGGCCCGTGCCAAGTCTGTTACGATTATCGTCTCCGCCTCGACCTTGTTCAGGATCGGCATCTAGGGGTTTGGTGAAATGAGATTTGCGCCCAATAACCTCTACATTGAAGAATATGTGAAGTGCGCGAATTGCGGCGTCTTGATCTACGAAAAGCGTGGCGCCAAAGAGCCTGACAAGAATCCCGGAACAATCACCAAGGCCAGTAGAATTTATTGCTCACAATGGTGCCTCGACTGGGAAGAAGCGAGAGCGGCCAAGGCAGCCAAAAACGTTTCGGCGGCCGGTTCGTAGGGTTGGGGTCAGAGGAATGCAGTACCGTCTGGGCATTGATATCGGCGGGACCTTCACGGATTTTGTCGCCTTCAACGAAGCAAGCCGTGAATTAAAGGCCTGGAAAAATCTTTCGACGCCGCGCGATCCGATCGAAGGCGTGATGACCGGCCTGAAGACTTTTGGCGACACTGAAAGCATCGCTTCAATCCGTCTCGGGACGACGGTCGCCACCAACGCGCTGCTCGAAGGCAAAGGCGCGGTGGTCGCTTACCTGACGACGCGCGGTTTCCGCGACATTCCCTTCATCGGCCGCGGCAATCGCCGCAACCACTACGACCTCGCCTGGGTGAAGCCGAAGCCATTCGTCAGGCGCCGCAATGCGTTGGAGGTCAACGAAAGAATTGGCCCCTCAGGTGCAATCATCGAGAAACTCGATGAGGCGCAGGTCCGGGCGATAGCCGACGAAATGGTCGCCAAAGGCGAAATCGAAGCGGTCGCCGTGGTGCTGATGCACTCCTATCTGGCGCCGGAGCACGAGTTTCTGATCAAGAAGATCTTCGCCGAACGCGCGCCCAACATCCCGGTCTCGATTTCTTACGAGGTGCTGCCGAAGTGGAAGGAGCATTTCCGCTCCTCGACCACGATCTGCGACGCCTTCATCAAGCCGGTCGTAAACCGGCAGCTTCATTCCATCCGCGACCGGTTCAAAAGCGAGAACGTCGGCGCCAAGATCGTCGTCATGCGCTCAAACGGCGGCGAAATGACTCTCGACGCTGCCGCGGACGCGCCGATTCAGATCGCCGTCTCGGGCCCGGCCGGCGGCGTTATCGCCGCCAAGCAGATGGCGCAGCTGCTCGGCATCGCCAACCTGGTCACGCTCGATATGGGCGGAACCTCGACCGACGTCTCAACCATTGTCGACGGGCGGGAGAAGTTCACCACCGATTTCGAGATCGAATGGGGCCGGCCGATCCAGATTCCGATGCTCGATATCCGTTCGATCGGCGCCGGCGGCGGCTCGATCGCACGCATCGATGCCGGCGGCATGCTGGTCGTCGGCCCGCAAAGCGCCGGCGCCAATCCCGGCCCCGCCTGCTATGGGCTCGGCGGCAAGCTGCCGACGGTGACCGACGCCAATGTTGTGACCGGCAGGATCAGTCCGGCCAACTTCCTCGGCGGCAAAATGAGCCTCGATGCGGACGCCGCGCGCGCTGCCGTTCAGCCGATTGCGGATCATCTCGGCCTGCCGCTGGAAAAGGCGGCGCTGTCGATCATCCACATTGCCAACAACAACATGGTAGGCGCGCTGCACAGCGTGCTGACCGAGCAGGGCCTCGACCCGCGCGACTTCGTGCTAGTGGCGTTCGGCGGCGCCGGCCCGCCGCATGTCAGCGACCTCATGACCGACGCGTCTATCCCGCGTGGACTGGTGCCCAATTTTCCCGGCCAATTCTCCGCATTGGGTTTCATCATGGCCGACGCGCGAGTCGACCGGCATCGCACCGTGCAGTTGAACTCGCGCTTCTTCGACCGCGAGCGGGCGGCCGCGACCATGGCGGCGCTGGTCAAGGAATGCATCGCCGATCTCGCGGCGCAAGGCCACACCGATGTGGTCATCGCCCGAAGCGTCGAGATGCGTTACCTCGGACAAAACCACGAACTGGAAATCCCGGCGGACGTCGAGACCTTCAGCGACGCGGAAGTGACGCGGCTCCTCGCCGCGTTTCACGATCTGCACGAGGCGCGCTTCGGATTTCGGCTGGCGGATCATATCGAGATCGTGAACTTTCTGGTCACCGGAATTGCCAAGACCGGCCAGCTCGGATTTCCGGAAATCGGCAGCGCCAAGGGACCCGCCGTTCCGGTGTCGCAGCGTCCGGTCTGGTTTGCCGACGGGTGGGTCGATACGCCGGTGTACGCGCGGGCCAATCTGCTGGAGGGTCACGCACTGTCCGGACCGGCATTGGTCGAGGAAAGCGCCTCCGTCACGGTGTTGGACCCGGGGAAAAAGCTGACCGTCGATCGCTACGGCAACCTGTTGATCGCGAGTTGAGCGGTAGCAAAAAGGGCACGCCAATGGACATGGTATCGCTGAACATCGTAGGCGGCATTCTGGCTTCGATTTGCCGCGACATGGGCGTGACGCTGATGCGGACGTCCTATTCGACGATCTTTTCGGAATCGCTCGATTTCACCTGCGCCCTGGCGCTCCCCAACGGCGAAATGATCGCGACCGGGGACTTCTGTCCGGCGATGATCGGCGGCATGCCGTTGTTGATCCGCTCCTGCGTCAATGAAATCGCCGTCGAGGATCTCGAGGAAGGCGACGTTATCCTCCACAACGACCCTTATCGCGGCGGACTGCACACGCCGGAGCATACTTTTTTCAAGCCGGTGTTCGTCGACGGCGACCTCATCGGTTTTTCGGTCGCCATCGGCCACGTCTGCGAGGTCGGAGGCATGTCGCCGGCCGGTTTTGCCGGCGAGGCCACCGAGGTTTTCCACGAAGGCCTGCGCGTTCCGCCGGTCAAGATCAAAAAAGCCGGCAAGGACGTCGACGACATCTGGCGCATCCTGCTCGCGAACGTGCGCACCCCCCGCTACAACATGGGCGATTTCCGCGCCTTGATCGCGGCCACCGATCTCGGCGAGCGCCGTATGACCCAGCTCGTCCGCAAACACGGAACCAAAAACTTCCGCGAGATCGTGAGCGCGCTCATGGACTATTCCGAGCGCCGAATGCGCGCCGAAATCAGCAAAATCCCTGACGGCCGTTATGTCTTCGAGGATTACATGGAAGACGACGGCATCGAGGACAAACCGTACAAAATTCACGCCGAGGTCGTGGTCGACGGCTCCGACATGGTGGTCGATTATCACGGCTCGTCGTCGCAAGCGAAAGGTCCGATCAACGCGACGCTCGGAGTGGCATGGAGCGCGGCTTATGACGCAGTGCTGCAGCTGACCGACTTTTCTATCCCGAAAAATTCCGGGTGCTTCCGTCCGATCCGCGTTCTCGCCCCGCCGGGCACCGTGGTGAACGTCAATTTCCCGGGACCTTCGGTCGGCGGCAATACCGAAACGCACTGCCGCATTGCCTACACGGTGATGGGCGCGCTTGCGGCCGGCCTCAAGGAACGTTCGGCCGCGACTGACGGCGCCTCGCACAGCAATTTCCTGTTTGGCGGTGCCGACAACAAGACCGGCGAGTTCTTCTGCTGCTACGATCTGACCCCGGTCGGCTGGGGCGCGCGCAGCTTTGCCGACGGCAACGACGCGGTCTGCGGGATTAACGGTAATTGTCCCCACATTCCCGTGGAAGTGTTCGAGAACCGTTTTCCGTGGCACATGGAGGAGTTCAAGCTGGTCGATGGTTCCGGCGGACCGGGCAAATTCCGCGGCGGACTGTCGCTGTCGAAGACAGTTCGGTGCACCGACACCAACATGACTTACAGTTACATGGCCGATCGCCAGAAAATTCCGCCGTGGGGAATTCATGGCGGCATGGCGGGCGGGAAAGCCGGCCTGTTGATGCAGCGAAACGGCTCCAACGAATGGCTTACGGTCGCGCAGGCCTTCAACAAGGCATCACCCAGCAAGTTCGCCAATGTGCCGATCCATCCCGGCGACCGGATCAAGATAACAGGACCAGCCGGTGGCGGCTGGGGACCACCAACCGAACGCGACCCGAAGATGGTCGCGGAGGATCTGTTGGACGGATTTATCACCCGGGAACAGGCCGAAACGGTTTACGAATATCGGCCGAGCGGCGGCAGCTGATCCCTATGCGGGCACGAACGCGATGAGCGACCAAATCTCCGACGGTGCGGCTTATGTCGACGGCCGCTACATGCCGCTTGCAGAGGCGACCATCCCGATCACCGACTGGGGTTACCGGCGTTCCGACGTCACCTACGACGTCGTCTCGGTTTGGCACGGACTGTTCTTCCGCCTCGACGACCATATCGCCCGCTTTCGGCGATCGATGAATGCACTCCGGCTGTCGCCCGCGGAAACCGACGACGACATCCGCCGCATTCTGCACCGCTGCGTCCAATTGTCGGCACTGCGTGACGCCTATGTCGCGTTCGACTGTCTGCGCGGTCGCCCGGTAATCGGCAAGCTCTACCATCCGGCGAACACCCGCAACTACATGGTCGCGTTTGCGCGGCCCTGGGTCAATCTGATGTCGCCGGAAGTGCAGGCCCGCGGCGCGCATCTCATTATTGCCAAGGCGCCCCGCATCCAAGAGGAGTTGATTGACCCAACGGTCAAGAACTTCCACTGGGGCGATCTGACCCGTGGACTATTTGAAGCTCACGATGCCGGCGCCGATGGTGCGGTCCTCGTCGATCGAGCCGGCTTCGTTACCGAGGGCCCCGGCTACAACATCTTTTCCGTCACGAACGGCGAAGTCTCGACGCCTGATCGCGGCGCGCTCGAGGGTGTGACGCGGCGGTCGGTGATCGAGCTTTGCGCCGAGCTGAATAGTCCCTGCCAGGTACGGCCGATTCTGGTCAGGGAGCTCCTTGCGGCCGACGAGATTTTCATCACCACGACTGCCGGCGGTCCGATGCCGGTTTCGCGGATCGACGGTCACATCATGGGCAACGACCGGCCGGGGCCGCTGTCGTCGCAGCTGAAAGCCACTTTCTGGAAAAAGCGCGAGGCGGGTTGGCACGGCACGCCGATCGACTACACCGCGGCCGTATAGAGCGGCCTAGCCGGCGAGCGCAAGTTCGGACGACAGCAATTTCTGGCCCAAGGCTTCCGCCACGACCGGGTGGGTAATCCGGCCAGCGTAGACATTAAGCCCATCGCGCAGATGCGGATCGTCGCGCATCGCCTGTCGCCAACCCTTGCCGGCGATGGCTTGCACAAACGGCAGCGTGACGTTGTTGAGGGCGAAGGTTGAGGTCCTGGCGACGCCGCCCGGCATGTTGGCGACGCAATAGTGGACCACGCCATCGACGATGTAGGTCGGATGCGAATGGGTCGTCGGCTTCGAAGTCTCGACACAGCCGCCCTGATCAATCGAGACATCGACAATCACCGCGCCCCGCTTCATGGTTCTGACCATGTCACGCGTGATCAATTTTGGCGCAGCCGCGCCGGGAACGAGAACCGTGCCGATGACGAGATCGGCCTCGGCCACCAGATGCGCAAGCGCTTCCCGGGTCGGGAAAATGGTCTTGATGCGCGTGCCGAACTGACCGACCAGCCGCCGCAAAGCGTCAGCCGAGCGATCGACCACGGTGACGTCCGCGCCAAGGCCGATTGCCATCAGTACAGCATTAGTGCCGGCGACGCCGCCGCCCAGCACCAGTACGGTGCCCGGCGCCACACCCGTTACACCGCCGAGCAAAATGCCGCGCCCGCCCTGTGCGTTTTCAAGGCAATAGGCGCCGACCTGGACCGACATCCGCCCCGCCACTTCGGACATCGGCGTCAACAGCGGCAGTGCGCCCGAGGCGCTGGTCACGGTTTCGTAGGCGATGCAGGTGGCGCCCGAGCGGATCAGATCGTTTGCCTGCTCGGGATCGGGAGCGAGATGCAGATAAGCGAAGAGAATTTGCCCGGCGCGCAATTGCTTGCGCTCGACGGCCAATGGCTCCTTCACCTTCACGATCAGTTCGGCGGTCGACCAAATCTTGGCGGCGCCGTCGACCACGGCGGCGCCAGCGCGCTCAAAGTCGGCGTCGAGAACGCCAGCGCCCTCCCCTGCCCCCGTTTCAACCAAGACCTGATGTCCGTGCGCCACGAGCTCGTGGACCGAAGCTGAGACCAGCCCAACTCGATCCTCGTGATCTTTGATCTCTTTTGGAACGCCAATCAGCACGGATGCGCGGCTCCTATGAAGAAATACGGAGTATCAGCCCGGCGCCAAACTCATCATCTGCGGATATTCGCGCGATGTCCTGCGGATGTTGCTGGTATTCCCCCAAATTCTGCTTGAACACGCGACATTCCGCCCGCTATCGTTCAGTTATGTCGCCGCTTGAGTTCTACGACCCTTCCCGCCTCGCTCGTCGGCGCCAGACTTCCCCCACTCAAGTTGCCTGCCGGGCCTCTGTTGCGTCGATGAGGTAGTTTGCATGGCCTATACGATATCGGTCGACACCGGCGGTACGTTCACCGACGTCATCGTTTCCGACAAGTCCGGAACGATGACCATCGGCAAAGCGCTGACGACCCGGGAGCGCATCTTTCTCGGCATGCGTGAGGCGATCCAGGCGGCCGCCGAGAGCCTCAACGTGCCGTTCGCGTCGCTGTTGGCCGAAACCAAATTGCTGATCTACGGCACCACCTACGCCACCAACGCGATCGTAACCAAGACCGTCGCGAAAACCGCCTTTGTAACCACAGCGGGATTTTCCGACACTTTGCTACTTAAGGAAGGCGGCAAGTCCAACCCGCACGATTTTTCCTACGACTACCCGGACCCCTACATTCCCCGGCGCTACACATTCGAAGTCGAAGAGCGGATGACTTCGGAGGGGACGGCTTCGGTCGCGTTCAGCGAGGCCCAAGCGCGCAAGGTGGTGGAGCAGATCAAGCAAGGCTCGTTCGAAGCGGTGGCGGTCTGTTTCCTGTGGTCGATTGCCAATCCCGATCACGAATTGCGGTTTGCCCGGCTGCTCGACGAACTTCTCCCCGATGTTCCGTACACGCTGTCGCACCGCCTCATTCCCATTGTCCGCGAATATCGCCGAGCCTCGGCGACGGCGATCGATGCGTCCCTTAAACCGCTGATGCAGCGCCACCTCCGCGGCCTGGAAAAGGACCTGCACAGCGCAGGCTTCACCGGCGAACTCCTGATCAGCACCACCGCGGGCGGCTGCAACTATGCCGAAGCGCTGATTGAGAAGCCGGTCTACACGGTCGGATCGGGCCCGGCGATGGCGCCGATCGCGGGTTTGACGTTCTCGCGGCTTGAGGACCTAGGCGACAACATCATCGTCTGCGACACCGGCGGCACGACTTTTGACGTCGGCTTGGTGCGCGACGGCAATCTCACCTACACGCGCGACACCTGGCTCGGCCCCCACTTCATCGGCGATCTGCTGGCGATATCGGCGGTCGATGTGCGCTCAATCGGCGCCGGCGGCGGCTCGATCGCATGGATCGACGATGGTGGCCTGATGCGCGTCGGCCCGCAATCCGCCGGCGCCGATCCCGGCCCGGCCTGTTACGGACGCGGTGGAAAGCTGCCGACCGTGTCCGACGCAGCCGTCGTGCTGGGCTACTTCGATCCCGACTATTTTCTCGGCGGCCGGATGAAGCTTGACGTCGGAGCGGCGCGACGTGCGGTAAAAGACATCGCCGACCGGGTCGGGTCGTCGCTGGAGGAAACCGCCTACCGGATACTGACGCTCGCCGGCGATTTCATGATGCGGGCGATCCGCGACATCACTATCAACGAGGGCTTCAATCCGCGCGAGAGCACCATCGTGGCCGGCGGCGGCGCCGCCGGTTTGAATATCATGATGATCGCCGCGGAACTTGGCTGCGACCGCGTCGTGCTGCCGAAGGTCGCCGCCGCGCTTTCAGCCTCGGGCATGCAACACGCCAATATCGTCGCTGAGGAGACCGCGACGCTGGTGACGGTTTCGAACCGCTTCGATTTCGACAAGGTCAACGCGCTCCTCGCCGAGCTCACCAGCCGTCTTGAAACATTCCGGCGCGGCTTGGGCGAACGCGGCAGCGACTACACCATCGAATACTTTGCCGAGGCCCGGTATCTCGCGCAGGTCTGGGAGCTGGAAACCCCTCTCCCCAAAGCGCGCTTCAACGGCCCAGAGGATGTAGCGGCTTTGGTTGCCACCTTCCACGAAGTCCACGAGCGCGTCTTTGCGGTTCGCGATGAAGGCAGCGCAGTCGAGATCGTCAACTGGAAGGCGCGGTTGACCGCAAAGATCAGTCATTCCAGGCCGGTCCCGATGTCGGGAGTTTCTAAGACAGACGCAAAGCCGTCCTCATCGCGAAATTGTTTCTTCGGGGGCTCGGCTCCAGTCAAAACCGCGGTCTACAAGCCGAGCGACATCCGCCCCGGAAGCGTCATCGCCGGACCGGCGATTGTCGAAGAACCGACCACGACGCTCGTGATCTATCCGGGCATGAGCGCGCGGGTGAGCGACTTCGGAAATTATCTGCTGCGGGTAGGATGAGGACGACGGCCATGGCAAAAGCTGCGACGACGAAATTCGATCCCTACATGACGGCGATCATCGCCAACCGGATCGACGGCATTATTCGCGAGATGACCAACACGCTGCTGCGCGCGGCGCGCTCGGCGGTGATCAATTCGGCGCGCGATTTCAGCTGCGCGGTCTGTACCGCCGACAACGAACTGCTGGCCTCGGCCGAAGGTCTGCCGATCCATATTTTCGGCAGCCATCTCCTGACCGAAGCGATGGTGAAGTTTCACGCCGGCGACATCCGCGAAGGCGATTGCTACCTGCACAATGACCCTTACTCGGGCAATACCCACGCCGCCGACCACGCCTTCCTGGTGCCGGTGTTTTTCGAAGGCGAGCATCTGTTCACCTCGGTCGCCAAAGCGCATCAGGCCGACGTCGGCAACAGCCTGCCAACCACCTACATGGCGCACGCCAAAGACCAATACGAGGAAGGCGCGCTGATCTTCCCGGCGGTCCGCATCCAGCGCGACTACAAGATGAACGAAGACATTGTGCGGATGTGCCGTTCGCGCATTCGTGTCCCGACGCAGTGGTACGGCGACTTTCTCGCCGGCATCGGCTCGGCCCGTATCGCCGAGCGCCGCCTGAAAGAGCTTTGCCAGAAATACGGCAAGGAGACCATCAAGTCTTTCATCGCCAACTGGATGGAATATTCCGAGCAGCGGATGATTCAGGCCATTCGAAAACTGCCGAAAGCCGAGCTCACGACCAAAGGTGCGCACGATCCCCTAGGCGAGCTTTTGCCTGACGGCGTTCCTCTGAACGTCAAGGTGCGCGTCGACCCCGAGGAAGCCATTATCGAGCTTGATCTGCGCGACAATATCCCGAACGTCCCGTGCGGCTTTAATGAAAGCGTCGCCTGCACCAGTGCGGCGGTTTGCTCTGGCGTGTTCAACTCGATCGATTCCTCGGTGCCGCGGAACGCCGGGTCTTTCAGGCGCATAAAGCTGCTGTTGAAGGAGGGCGCGGTGTGCGGCTATCCGACGTTTCCGCACAGCTGCTCGGTGGCGACGACCAACGTGGCCGATCGCCTGATCAATCTCACCCAGCGTGCCTTCGCCGAAATGGCCGAGGGGCTCGGCTTGGCAGAAGGCGGGATCGGAATGGGTGCCGGCCTCAGCGTCGTTTCAGGAAAAGACCACCGCAGCAATGACGAGCCGTACATCAACCAGATGTTCATCGCCGAGGCCGGGGGGCCGGGAGGCCCTTCCGCGGACGGCTGGCCGAATTACGGTCTGCCGGTCGTGGCTGGGTTGATGTATCGGGACTCGGTCGAGATCGACGAGCTCAAGCACCCGCTGGAATTCCGTTACGTGAAAATCGTTCCTGGGTCCGGCGGGGCGGGCAAGTTCCGGGGTTCGGTTGCGGTGGAAACGGCTTTCGGCCCGAAAGAGCTGCCGGTCGAAGCTCTTTGGCCATGCGACGGCACTCACTATCCGCCCAAGGGCGTCCGCGGCGGCGCCAACGGCGTGACAGCGCGGCATTGGAAAGTGAGCGCCAACGGCAGTGAGGAAGAACTCCCGAACGTGGTCATTACAACGATCAAGAAGGGCGAGATCGTTCGCGGCAACACCACCAGCGGCGGCGGGTACGGCAATCCGCTGGAGCGCGATCCCAAGCGGGTTCTGAAAGACTTACTCGATGGCTTCGAGACCGTACAACGCGCCGCGGATGTCTATGGGGTGATTTTCACCGGAACCGTGGAAGACGAAACGCTCGCCATCGATCTTGCTGCAACCAGCCAACGCCGTGCGACGCTGGCCAAAAGCGCCGCCGCGCGCCACTGAGAGCGGCGCGGCCTTTAGCTCAACGCCGCGCTTAGGCGCGCCACCCGGCTCTTATATTCCGCGCGCGCCTTGAGGGCTGCGGCCATGTCGACCTCGACGAAGCGCGCCTGGTTGTTCGGTTGCATCTGCGCGATCCGATCCATGTCGGCGCTGATCACCGTGCCGATCATGGCGTAACCGCCTCCCGATACGGCGTCACGATGCAGGATGATCGGCTCAAGCCCGCCGGGCACCTGGATCGAACCATAGGGATATCCGGCGTCAACGATGTTGGATGGATCAGAACCCGCTCCGAATGGCTGCTTGCGCTCGCGAAAGCTGAGCGGCCTGCCTTTGCGGTAACGATAACCAATGCGGTCCGCCTCAGGCGCCACGGTCCAGGTGTCTTCGAAGAACGATTTGGCGGCTTCGTCGGTCAGGCGATAGAAATAAAGGCCGGTGAGCACCCGCAGCTCAAGCGACTTTGGATAGGTAGGCACCAGGTCCGCGGCAAGCGCGCGGCCCGCACGTGCGCCTGGGCGCGCGCTTCCCACCGGCAGCTTGTCGCCGGGCGCGAGCTTCCGGCCGGAAAAGCCGCCCAGTGTCCCAAGCGCGTAAGTCGAGCGACTGCCCAGCACTACCGGGACATCGATCCCGCCGGCAATTGCGAGATAGGCGCGAGCGCCGCTTTTCATATAGTCGAACGTCAGCCGGTCGCCGGCCCGCACGGCAAGCGACTCGTTGCGCGGCTGCGCCTCGCTGTTGATCTTCGGCGTAGCCTCAGCGCCGGTGATGGCGACGATGGCTGGTGCGCCGAACACGAGTTCCGGCCCCATCAGCGCGATTTCGAGGCCGGCTGCGCCTTCCTCGTTACCGACCAATAAGTTGGCCGCGCGCAACGCGTATTGGTCGAGCGCGCCGGAGAGCGGAATGCCGATATTGTAATAGCTTGGCCGGCCGAGATCCTGAACGGTGGTGGCCAGCCCCGGCTTGATCACCTCAATGGCCATGGAGCACCTCCACCAGATGCCGGGCGTAGCCACCGGGATCGCTGTGAAAAGCTTTCAGGGAAAAATTTACCGGCCGGACAGCGAGATCGAAGGTTCCAGCTTCCACCGCTTTGATGTCGCCATCATATTCATCGCGAGTAATCGCTTTGAACTTGACGATGTCGCCGGGTTTGAAGAACGCCAGGAAATTCTTGAAATAGGGCAGCGCCTGCGCCGGGTCGTAGATTGGCGCCGGTGTTATCCCGAACATCTGATAACCACCCGCGCCGCGCACGGAATAGATCGCCGTAAAGCAGCCGCCGTGGCCGATGGTCAGCTTTGGCGTATCGGTGCGCGGCCGCAGATATTTCGGCGCTTCGATCTGTTTCGAGCGCTCAACGATCTGGTAGAGCCACGGCAGCCCGGCGACAAAGCCGACCATGGATACGAACCAGGGGGCGCCGGAATGGGCGGCAATGAAGTCGTCGATCGACTTGTAGCCGTTGATGCGGGCGCCGTATGCGATGTCGGTGCTTTTGGGATCCTGGTGGCGCTCGCGAAAGCGAAGCTGCGTCTCGTTGGTCCAGGGATCGTTGTAGAGCACCGGAACTTCGATAATGCGGGTCGGCAATTCCAGATCGGCGTCGCCGATTTGCGCTTCGATCTCTTTCAAAGTCTGCATCATCTTATCCGGATGAATCACATCCGGGTCAAAACGGACAAGATAGGAAGCGTTGGACGGACAAATCTCGGACACCCCGGCAATGCGCCGCTTGCCGAGCTCGCTGCAAATCGCCATGCCCTTGAAGAACGCTTCAAGGGACATTTCTTCACCGATTTCGGCGAAGACGTGCTCGTCCCCGCCAAACGAATAACGGATTCCGCTCATGCGTATCTCCGGTCTTGGTTCCCCTCAAGCAGCCATTACGGCGATCAGGCCGTCAGCAGCCGCTCCAAAAACCCGGTGTCGAACTGTGCCGCCCGCACCTCGCTTAGCTTGGCAAGCCGCTTGTGCAGCGAAGCGGTCGTAGTAACTCCTTCGATCTCGAACTCATCCAGCGCCCGTTGCAGGCGTGCCAGCGCAAGATTCCGAGTTTCCGCGTGCACGATGATTTTGGCAAGCAGGGAGTCGTAATAGGGCGGCACTGCGTAACCCGGATAGATCATGGTGTCGACGCGAACGCCCGGGCCGGCGGGCCATACGAGAGCGCCAATCCGCCCGGGCGAGGGCCGGAAATTCTTATCCGGATCCTCCGCATTGATCCGCACCTCGATCGCCGCGCCGCGCATGGTGATGTCGGCCTGGGCGAATTCGAGCGGATGGCCCTGCGCGATCGAGATGGTGGCGCGAACGAGATCGATCCCCGTGACCATTTCGGTCACCGGATGCTCGACCTGGATGCGTGTGTTCATTTCGATGAAGAAGAACTCGTCATTGTCGTCGTCGTAGAGGTATTCGAGCGTTCCCGCCCCGCGATAGTTTGCTCGTTCGGCAAGCCGCACTGCCGAGGCGCATAGCTTCTGCCGCGTGGCGTCGTTGATCGCCGGCGATGGCGCCTCCTCCCACACCTTCTGGCGACGGCGTTGCAACGAACATTCGCGCTCGAAGCAATGCACGACATTCTTGCCGTCGCCCAGCACCTGCACTTCAAGATGTCGCGCGCGGTTTAGAAATCGCTCCAGGTAGATCGCGCCGCTGCCGAAGGCGGCCAATGCTTCGGCCTGCGCCGTGTGGAAGTGGTGCTTGAGACTTGCTTCGTCGGTGGCGACACGAATGCCCCTGCCGCCGCCGCCGGCACTCGCCTTCAACATGACCGGAAACCCGATGGCGCGGGCCGCGTCGAGGACATCGGCCTCGTCGGCGATCTCCCCTTCGCTGCCTGGCACTATCGGCACATCGGCGGCTTGCGCGGCGACGCGCGCAGCGGCTTTGTCGCCCATCATGCGGATGGTGTCCGCCGTCGGGCCGACGAAGACTAGGCCTGCGGCGGTGACTGCTTCCGCAAACCGCGCATTCTCAGCGAGGAAACCGTAGCCTGGATGGATCGCGCCAGCTTCGGTTTCGCGCGCCGCAGCTATGATCGCCTCGATGTTGAGGTAACTCTTGGCTGCGGGCGCCGGGCCGATGCAGATGGCTTCGTCGGCATAGCGCACCGCGAGGCTGTCCTTGTCGGCCTCGCTGTACACCGCGACGGTCCGCAAGTTCAGCTCCTTCGCCGCACGGATGATCCGCACGGCGATTTCGCCGCGATTGGCAATCAGGAGCTTGTCGAACACGCGGGAGAACTCAGCTGGTCTCGATCAGCACCAGGGCCTGTCCCGGTTCGACCGGTCCCTCGTTATCGACGAGAAAACGCACGACTTTGCCGCTCTTGTCCGCCGTGACTTCACTGAACTGCTTCATCACCTCGACCAGCCCGACCACGTCGCCTTCGGCAACCTGGTCGCCGGCGTCCTTGTAAGGCGGCTTATCCGGCGCCGACCGCCGATAGAAAATTCCAGGCAGCGGACTCAGAATTTCGTGCTGCGCCATGCGTGTAGCCCCCTCTCGAACCGCCGCCTAACCAAGATAGTCCGTAATGGCAGTTTTCACCGCTTGCGCGACCGCGACCGCATTGGGCGTGTCGGAATGAACACAAATGCAATCGGCGCGCACCGGCACCTCGCGGCCGCCGACCGTCTCCGCGACGCTTTCCTTGACTGCACGCAATGCGCGCCGCGCCGCTTCCTTCGGATCCACCGCGTGGTGCTCGCGTGTAATGATCAGCGAGCCGTCGTCGGCATAGTCGAGGTCGGCGTAGTATTCCGAAATGAAATCCAATCCTTCCGCCGGATAGACCTTCTCATGCATCGTGCCGGCCATGCCCAGAACCGGCACGTTGAACACCTTGACCGCGTCGGCGACCGCTTTGGCGACCTCCTGCGATTTCGTCGCCATCCCATAGAGCGAGCCATGCGGCTTGACGTGAAACAGCTTCATGCCTTCACGTTCGAGAAAGCCCTTCAGCGCGCCGACCTGATAGACGATGCAATCGGTCAGCTCTTCGGCCCGCATCTTCATTTCGCGCCGGCCGAACCCTTGAAGATCGGGCAAGGACGGGTGCGCGCCGACTTTGACGTTGTGCAGCTTCGCCAGCCGCACCGTGTTCGCCATGACCGTGGGATCCGAGGCATGGAAGCCGCAGGCAACGTTGGCGATGGTGATATGAGGCATCAAGCCTTCGTCATCACCGATTTTATACAGACCGAAGCTCTCGCCCATGTCGCAGTTGATCGCGACCGTCGCGTTTCTCGCCGCAGGCATCCTAGCTACCCCTTCGTCCTCATAATGGCCCCGGCCATGCTTCAACGCGGAAAATGCGGCGCGCTAGGCGGTCGCTTCACCTGTATCCTTAAGTTCGATCTCGATGAAGGTCATGACGCCGGCGCCGGCATTGATGACGTCGTGCTCAACACCGGCACTTCGAAAGTACGATTTTCCCTGCTGCAAGCGTGAACGCGAGCGACCGCCGTCGGGGCCGACAAGTTCCAGCTCGCCGTCGATGACCGGCACGACGACGTAGTCATAAGCATGACGATGCCAACCCGTGGCCGCGCCCGGCGCAAAGCGCCACTCCGTCACGCGCAGATGATCGTTGTCGATCTGCACCGTAGGCACCGCTCGATTGTCGCTCATGCCCGTCCCCAATCTGTCTCGTGCCATCCTAGCCAATAGTGCCGACCGGATGGAAGGGTCCGCCCATGGCCGCTCAGATCGTGCCGGCGGCAGCACTGGATGAGGCCCGCAGCTTCTGCGTTGCCGCGTCGTCGACACGCATCGTGTCGTCAATGACCACGGCGTAGACATCGCGGGCACGCTCTTTGGTGATCCAACCCTCCGCAACATCGGCGAGGACGCGAGCGGGCGCGCGTTCATGTGGCGGGCCGTACCCGCCGCCGCCGCAACAAATCGACTGGATCGTCTCGCCATCGGTCAAAGTGACCTGCGCACAGTTCGAGAGCGGCTCGATCACGCCATCCACCCGGCGCTTCAGATGCCCCGCGGGGCCGCCGACGCCGCCACCGCGCACGCCAAGGGCGGCGTTCACCGATCCATCGCTGACATAGGCGAGATCGACTGAGCAGCCGATCGGCCCAAACTCGACGAACAGACTGGGAGCGCCGCGACCTCGCCCGGCGCCCTCGGTATCGGGCATGATCCTGCGCTCGGCGACCCAGATCGGCTGATAAAGTTCATCCAGTTCAACGCTGTCGATGAAGCACATGCCGCCATTGCCGACGTGCAGATAGGTGAGCCAGCAGTCGCCGAACGGCGTACCTGGCCCGGCAGTCGAGCCGAGGAACAGCTGATTCACAAAGCGCTCGCCGCTACGCGGATCGACTCCGGAAATGACCGAGGAGGATGGCGGCAGGCAGCCGCCGCATTCGGCGATGCCGTAACCGTCGCCGAGCTGGCCAATCGCCAGGGAAACCGCGTGGGTGAGCCGGTCGGCCACATTTGTCGTCGCAACCGAGCAGCTGGTCGGGTGCCGGGGAATCCCGGTCACGCTGTTCTCGCGCAGCTTGATTTCGACACGGCGGAAGCTCCCGGCGTTACGCGGAATGTCGCCGCCGATGCTGTTAAACACGCCGATCAGAGCGGCCGTACCGGTGCAGGCCTCGGTCAGGTTGAGCCCGCACGGCAAGGCATCGATGTTGTCGCGCAAATCGATGGTGATCCTGCCCTCCTGGGGATGCACCTCGACCGTCGCGACGACGCGGACGCCGTCGCTCGGCGTTCCAGGGATCGCATCGTGGACGCTGACGCCGGTCGCCTTTCCCGCCGGCATCTGCCGGATGCGCGTGGCCATCCGTTGCTCGCTGAAATCGAACCACTGCCCGGCGAACACTTCGAGCCTGTCCCATCCCGCCTCGCGGCCAAGCGCGAGCACCTCTCGCTCGCCGATCCGCGCCGAACCGACCATCGCCAGAAAGTCGCCCTTCCATTGACCCGGCACCCGAATGCGCAGTTCGCACATACGGACGATATCTTCGATGTCGCGATAGTCCTGTTGCACCTTGACGGCCGGAAAGATCAGCGCACCCTCGGCGTACACGTCGACCGCGGTGCCCATGTACGTAGTCGGCAACGCGTTGCCGCAGTCGGCCTGATGCGCCTTGGTCAGCACGGTGAAGCGGTGGATGCCGTCATCGTCGATCACCGGAATGAGGATGGTGTGATCGGCGGCGTGCGAATTGCCGTGATACGGAGAATTGTGCAGGAAGGCGTCGCCGCGTTTGAGCACCGGGTGGAATTCCTTCACCGCCCGGGCCATCAGGTTTGGCCCGACCAAGGTGTGAATTGGCAAGCTGTCAGCCGCCGCCAGCAATTCACAATCGGCCGTCACGATGCAGCAGGAAAAATCGCGGGCGCGGTTGAGCACGCCGGATCGGCCGGTCCGATAGAGCGTGTTGCTCATTTTGCGGACGATGCCTTCGAAGCGATTGATCAGGATCGCCATCTCAGCGCCATCGAGCAATGTTTCGGTCATGGCCGTCCTCTTGCCGCGGCGTAGGCCTGCTCCGAGGCGACGCGGGCGCTGCCGGGAGTAACGACAAGGTTGCCGTTGACGCTGCGGGTAAAGGCTGCGCCGGTATCGATCACGATCGAAGTAAAGGGCGACTCAACGATCGCCGGACCGTCAATTTTTCTGTTTGGGTCGATATCGCCGAACGCCAGCACCGGAACTTCCAGCCAACCACTCTGGAGGAAGAACGCCCGCCGCCATTGCGGCATCACCGCCGGCGTCTTTGCATGGGCCAATTTGAGGTCGGGGTGAACACCAACCGGACAGCGGACCGCTGCGCGCCACGCAATCACTTCGATCGGCGAATGCGGATCGGAGAAAGCAAAGATATGCTCGTGGGCGCGATGAAACGCCTGCGACAGGACCTCAACGCCGCCGACGCCAAACAACCGATCCGGCTCGATCGCAACATCGATCTCCCACACCTGATGCAGATACCGCGCCTCGATCAGAAAATCGATGTGCACGCCGTGCGCTGCCGCGCCCGCGGCATCGGCAAACGCCAAAGCCTGCCGGCGCAGGTCGGCGACGATCGCCGCGGCGCCGTTCCGATCGAACTGCGCCGTGCTGGTCACGAACACACGGCGATATTCCCGTGCGATATCCGAAACCACCGCACCGAATGCGCTGAGTGCCGCGCCGACTTCGGGAATGATCAACTGCCCACAGCCGAGCCGTTCCGCGATCGTCAGCGCGTTAAGACCCGCCGCTCCTCCGCCGCCGACAATGACGGCCTGGGCCGGGTCGATGCCCTGATTGACGGTGATGTCGGAGATCGCCTGCACCATGTTCTCCGACCAGACCGACATGATCGCGCTCGCGGCGGCTTCGAGGGTCATGGCAAACGGACTAGCCACGTCGCGCTGAACGGCCGCCATGGCGGCGTCGCGATCGAGCCGGATGCGTCCGCCAAGGAAGAACGACGGATCAATATAGCCGAGTACCAGAGCGGCGTCGGTCACCGTGGCGTATTGGCCGCCTGCCGCATAGCAGGCCGGACCCGGCACAGCGCCGGCGCTTTGCGGGCCGACACGCAGCACCCTGCCCTCTTCGACCCAGGCGATGCTGCCGCCGCCGGCACCGATGCTGCGCACGTCCACGGACGGAAAGCCGGTGAGATCGCTCTGCAACGGCCGGCCAAGCCAGGTCTCGTGGGTAAATGGCACGCGGCCCTGGCGCACCAGCGACACATCGAACGTCGTTCCGCCGGTGTCGAAGATGATGGCGTCTTTGTTCGGCGTATCGGCAGCCGCAAGCCGCGCGCCCGCAATCGGCGCCATCGACGGTCCCGAATTGATCGCAAGGATCGGCGCACGCTGAACTTCATCGATATCCACCATGCCGCCTTGCGATGTCAGCACCAGAATGCGCCCGCCAAATCCAGCTTCGCGCATCGATTGCGTCAGGCCGGTGAGGTAGCGGTTCATCAGCGGCTTGAGCGACGCATCGAGCGCCGCCGAAATTGCGCGGCGGTATTCGCGCAACGCCGGATTCAACTGATGCGAGAGTGTAACCGGCACGCCGGGCAGGCGCGCGGCGAGAATCTCACCGACGCGGCGCTCGTGCGCCGGATGCAGCACCGACCAGAGCAGACAAACGGCCACCGCCTCCACCCCGCGCTGCCGAAGCTGATCGGCGATATCTTCGACAGCGGCTTCATCGAGCGGCCGTTTTATCTCGCCCGACGCTAACACGCGCTCCGGCACCTCAAATGTAAGCGCGCGCGGGATGTAGGGATCGGGATAAGGCACCGCATGATTGAACGGCTCGCGGCGCCCGCCTTCGCGCAGCACCAAAATGTCCGGGTGGCCGCTGGTGACGAGCAAGCGCCGTCTTCGCGGTCTTTTTGGTGACGATCGCATTGATGGCGTGGGTGGTGCCATGAATGAACATATCGCCCCGGCCAAGCAGCGCGCGGCGATCGATCTGAAATTGTTTGGCGGCAATCTCGAACGCGTTGAGCACGCCCTTGACGGGCTCGCTGGGCACGGTCGCCGCCTTGAACATCTGAATGTGCCCGGCTTCATCCTCAATAATGAGATCGGTGAAGGTGCCGCCGGTATCGGTCGCGAAACGCATTGTTGTTTTTCTGCCCAGTCGGCGGCGCGATCAGTAGGCTGACCAGCCGCGATCAACAAAAAGAACGGCGCCGGTCACCGAGTCCGCATCGGGGGACGCGAGGAACACCGCGCTGCCGGCTAGTTCATCAGGCTTCAACCAGCCGCCCGGGCCGCCAAAGCGCTCGTCGACGCGCCGCAAATATTCCGCATCGGTCTTTCGCGCCTCCTCGTTCATCGGCGTCTCGATCCAGCCGGGGGCAATCGCATTGACCTGGATGTTTCGATCGCGCAGCTCGAGCGCAAGCGATTTGGTCACCATTACGATCGCGCCTTTGGTGCCGCAATAGATCGCGGCGTCGGGATAACCGTCGTGTCCGAAGATCGAGCCGATGTTGATGATCTTGCCATACCCCTGGCGCTCGAAAACCGGCAGCACGCTCTGGCAGAGGAAGAATACGCCCTTGAGATTAGTGTTGATCATGGCATCGAACGCAGCCTCGGTCGTCTGGCCGAGCCGCGACATCAGGTAAACGCCGGCGTTGTTGAGCAGGACGTGGACGGTGCCATAGGCATCGACGACTTGCGCCACCGCAGCGGCGATCTGATCCGCGCGCCCGACATCGGCTTGCACCGCAATCGCCTCGCCGCCGGAAGCACGAATGGAGTCGACGACCGCCGTGGCCTTTGTTCGGTCGCGGTTGATAATCGCGACCTTGGCGCCCTCCGCGGCGAAGCGCCGGGCGAATGCTTCGCCGATCCCCTGCGAACCGCCGGTAATGATAGCGACGCGATCCTTCAGCCTCATGCCCGCCACACCTTTCGCGTGCGCCGTCTTTTGACGCTCGCGACGCCGCCCTCCGGCCGAGGCGGAAACGATCTCCGTGCTCGCAATTTGCCTGCAAAGCCTTTCATAGGTCGCCAGCATTGACAAGGCGGCAGGCGCAATGCCGAAAGCGCTGCGATCAAACAACAAGCCGGTCAGACATCGCAGCCGCACGGCCAGGGCGACGAAACTTGACATGCCCCGGCACAGTGCGACTATCCAAAGACGCGGTGCGCTCCCGAACCGCCCGGGATGCGGACGGCATCGCACCCCACGCTTCGGCTATCCGGAGATCAATCGTGACCGTTGCCGCCAATTCGGCTTTCAGCCGTGACATTGCCCGTGTTCTGCATCCCTACACGCATCTCAAGAAGCACGAGCAGAACGGCCCGCTCATCATCGCGCGCGGCGAGGGAATTCGCGTCATCGATGAGGACGGCAAATCGTACATCGACGGGTTGGCGGGCTTGTGGTGCGTCTCGCTCGGCTTCAGCGAGCCGCGGCTTGTCGAAGCGGCCCGGCGGCAGCTTGCGACACTGCCCTACTACCACTCATTCGCGCATAAATCGCACGAGCCGAACATCGACCTTGCCGATCGCATTCTGGCGATGCTTCCGGTCCCGATGTCGAAGGTGTTTTTCAATACGTCGGGATCGGAGGCCAATGACACCGCCGTCAAGATGGTCTGGTACTACAACAATGCGCGGGGGCGTCACCGCAAGAAGAAGATCATTTCGCGGGTAAAGGGCTATCACGGCGTCACCATCGCCGCCGCAAGCCTCACCGGGCTTCCGAATAATCATCGCGACTTTGACCTGCCGATCGCGCAAATCCGGCACGCCGACTGTCCGCATTATTACCGGTTCGCAAAGCCGGGCGACAGCGAAGAAGATTTTTCCACGCGGCTTGCGGATAGCCTCGACGCGCAGATCGTGCGCGAGGATCCTGAAACCGTCGCTGCTTTCATCGCCGAACCGGTGATGGGCGCGGGCGGCGTGATCGTGCCGCCGAAGGGCTATTTCGACAAAATCCAGAAGGTGCTCAAAAAATACAACGTGCTGTTCATTGTCGATGAGGTGATTTGCGGCTTCGGCCGTACCGGCAACATGTTCGGCATCGAGACCTTCGACCTCAAGCCGGACATCATCACCATGGCGAAAGCCATGTCGTCCGGCTACCAGCCGATCTCAGCCACCGTGATCAGCGAGGATATCTATCGGGCGCTGGTGACCCAGAGCGAGAAGATCGGCGTGTTCGCTCATGGCTTTACCTACTCCGCTCATCCGGTCGCCTGCGCGGTCGCGCTCGAAACGCTCAAAATCTATGAGGAGCGCAAGATTTTAGACCACGTCCGCGCGTTGACGCCGGTGTTTCAGGGACGGCTCCACAATCTCGCGTCACACCCGCTGGTCGGTGAAGCGCGTGGCATCGGCTTGATCGGTGCCATCGAACTCGTTCGCGACAAGGCAACCAAGGCACCGTTCGAAGCAGCAGCCGGCGTCGGACTATTAAGCGCGGAACTTGCGCAGCGGGAGGGGCTGATCCTGCGGGCCATGGGCGACAGCCTGGCGCTTTGTCCGCCGCTCATCATCACCAAGCCCGAGATTAACGAGGTGTTCGATCGGCTCGACCGCGCGCTTGAGCAGATCCACGGCGAGATCAAGCAGCGCGGATTGTTGTAAGCGTAGGCTGAGACCTATCGGCCTCGCAGCCAGACGATGTCCTGATCCGCCGCCAAGTAAATCCGACGAGCAATTAAGGGGGGGTGCGATGAAACTAAAAGATCGTGTGGCGATCGTCACGGGAGGATCGCAAGGCATCGGCGAAGCAATCGCGGCGCGCTATGCGCAGGAGGGCGCCAAAGTCGCGGTCGTTTATCATGCCAACGAGGCGGTGGCGAAACAAGCCGTGGACAAGATAACGTCAGCGGGAGGGGTTGCCCGCGCGGTCAAGGCCGATTGTTCGAAAATTCCACAGATCGAACGGATGGTCGCCGAAGTGCGCGACACCTTCGGGGCCGTGCATATCCTGGTCAACAACGCAGGCGTATTTCGCACGGTGCCTGTGACCGAGACCACGGAAGCAATCTGGGACGAGCAGCTCGACCTGAATTTGAAGGGCGCGTTCTTCTGCGTGAAAGCCGTGCTTCCCGAATTTATGAAAAACGGCGGCGGCAAGGTCATCAATATTACATCGATCGCCGGCGTCGGTGCCTTCCCTAATTGTCCAGCGTACTGCGCATCGAAGGGAGGGCTGGAAATCCTGACCAAGGCGCTCGCGACCGAACTCGGCCGGCACAAGATCAACGTCAATTCGCTGGCGCCCGGAAACGTCGCGACGCCGCTCAACGCCCATCTGCGCGGCCCCGGCAACGAAACTTATCTGAGCTTGATGCGGACCATGACCCCGACCGGCCGCGATTTCCTCTCACCGGATGAAATGACCGGCGCCGCAGTCTTCCTGGCATCGGACGATTCCTCTGGAATGCACGGCGCCACTGTCCTCGTCGATGCCGGGTGGGCGGCCTGGTAGGGATTGGGCTGACAGACGTTAACAGATGCGGATTGTTATCCGCGCTGTTTCGAAACGCGTTCTTCGTCGCCACCTTGTCGCCGACGAACTGCAAAAGATCACAACCTGCCGTTTGCACCTTGTTTCCGCTGGCGTCGGTAGCGACGAAATCCCATTCGAAGGTACCGATGTCGCCAGCTACGACCACTTTCAGGTTTTCGAATTTGCCGTCGGGAAAACGGTCAAAGAACACCTGCACCCCGCGGCGGATATTGTCCTTGCCAACGTAGCTCTTTCCGAGCGGATCCGGCCCGACTGAAGCATGATATGTGCCGTCATCGGTGAAGAAGCTCGCAACCAGCTCCGCGTTGCCGCTTATTCCACGCCGCACCAAATTCCTCCGCACGCTCGCGGGTCATCTTTGCGCCCATCCCTGCCTGTGATCCCGGTTTGGAGTACGACGCCATCCTGCTTCGACTACGAATGCATCGCAAGCGTCGCGCGGCCGTGCATTGCGCCAAAAATCTGGCTGCATACCACTCTTGCTCATCGGTGCCATGCCAGCATCCAAACGATCACACCGTCGAATACGAACCTCAGAGCGCATCTGAGTAAAACAAACGCGATCGCCTAGCTCGCTGATCTAAGCGCACAACAAACGCGCCTAAATAAACAGCGCGGCTGCGAAAAATATGAGCGCGCGATGCGTTGACATCTTTCCAGCAGGACTTTTAGCTTTCACTGGGACGTTCCATTTTGCTGTGCGCATCTTGGTCACGTTCGTAGCGGCTTACAAAAGATGATTTGTAGCCTCGGTCAACGCAGCCTCGCTCGGCCTTGATTGGTCGGGGGAGGCTTTTTGCTGCTGACAAGCCAGGTAGTCCTGCAAGCGTAATTGCGCGGTTGCTCTGCTCCTTCTGAGGCGCGTCGCGCGTGGAGCTGAAGTCAACGGCAGGCGATGGCAAAGACGGCAGCTCTTTCGAAGGCGGTACGTCAGCCATGGCTTACAAGGCGGCGAGTGTTCAGTTTGAACCGACGATGTTCGCCAAGGACAGGAACATCGAGCAATTGCTGGAGCTTGTTGCGCAAGCTGCTGATGAGGGCTCTCGCCTGATTGTCACTCCCGAAATGGGAATTACCGGCTATTGCTGGTTTGACCGGGCGGAAGTGCAGCCCTTCGTTGAGACTGTTCCCGGAAAAACGACTGACCGCTTCGCGGAGATCGCGCGCCGCTACGACTGCTACATTGTCATCGGTCTTCCCGAGGTCGATCCGGAAACCAACCTTTATTACAACACCGCCGTCCTGATTGGGCCGAAAGGCGTTTTTGGCAAGCACCGCAAGACACATCCTTATATTTCCGAGCCCAAATGGTCGGCGCCGGGGAATCTGGGGCATCAGGTCTTTGATACGCCGCTTGGCCGCATCGCGCTCCTGATCTGCATGGACATTCACTACGTCGAGACGGCGCGGCTCGCGTCGCTGCAGAACGCTGATGTCATCTGCCACATCAGCAATTGGTTGGCGGAACGCGCCCCGGCGCCCTACTGGATCAATCGCGCATTCGAGAACTCATGTTACGTCATCGAAAGCAATCGTTGGGGTCTGGAGCGCACGGTTCAATTTAGTGGCGGCAGTTGCATCATCGGACCCGACGGAACGGTCGAGGCCGTCATCGATAGAGGTGATGGCCTTGCCATCGGCCATATCGATCTAGCGCGGGCCCGGCAGAGGAAGGTCCTCGGCGAGCGGGTCTTCGACCAAAGACGGCCCGAATTGTACGTCAATCTGGCGACCAATACGTTTGCATGGAATCCACGCGACTTCTTCAGCCTCTATGGACATAGACCGCTCCCACCCGGCAGGCGATCGCGTGCGACCGTTGCGCAATTCTTGCCCAGCGAGGAGCCCGGCGAAAATCTGCAGCGCATAGAAGCCTTAACGGCAGCGGCGGTCGCCCGAGAGAAGACAGATGTTATTGTTTTTCCCGAACTTTCGGTGACGGGACTCAACGATCCGCAAAGCCGTGCCGAGGCGATTTCCGGAGCATCATGTGAGCGGCTGGTGCAGATTGCGATGCAGCACCGCGTCCACATCGTTGCCGGCATCGCTGAACGCGCGGACGGCTGTGTTTACAACACGGCGGTCCTTGTCGGCCCGAGTGGTCTCATCGGTACCTATCGGAAGATTCATCTGAGCACCAACGATGCGGACTGGGCCACTGCCGGCTCGGAATGGAAATTCTTTGACATCATCGTGGGACGCGTCGGGTTATTGATCGGCCACGATGGGCTGTTTCCTGAAGCAGGCCGGGCACTGGCGCTGTTGGGTTGCGATCTGATTGCGTGCCCGGCCGCACAGGCGGGCAAGTTCACAGCGGCACATGGCGGCTCGAAAGTTGAGCAGAATTATCCGATCCCGACCGGATCGGACCCTTTTCACTGGCATCTGTTCCGGGTGCGGGCCGGCGAGAACAACACGTTCGTTGCGTTCGCAAATGTGATCGACCCGGACAACGAGTACTACGGAGCGAGCGGAGTCTTCGGACCGGACAGCTTCGAATTTCCGCGCCGCGAGTCACTTGTCGTTGGCGGCGAAGGCGTTGCCTCAGCCGAGATAGATACGACGAACGAGCATGCGGTCTATCCGACGAATGTCGTGCGCCGCAAAGACCTCGTGCTGATGCGCCTGCCAAATCACTATCAACCCCTTGTCGTTGGATCGAAGGCAAACACTGCGGACAACCAGGCCAACATTGAGCTTTTGCCGCCCGCGCGTGTGGTGCACGGGCGCTGACCGCGAATCACCGCGATCGATTGAGGAGACCACCATGCACGTCGTGTCTATCAATGCCGGTCCACTGCAACCGCTCGCCGTCCAGCGCGAAGTGATAAAGACCGGCTTTTACAAGGGACCATGCGAGGGCGAAGTCCGGGTCGCGCAGATCGGCATTGAAGGCGATGCGCGGGTCGCCTGCGCCACCGATCTGAACCGAGCGGTGTTCTTCTACCAGACCTCCTACTACGACCAATGGCGTTCCGAGCTCGGTCGCGACCTGCCTTACGGCACCATCGGCGAGAACGTCACCTTCAACGGACCGGACGATAAAGACTTCTTCCTTGGCGATATCCTGCGAATTGGGAGCACCGTGCTGCGCATCACCCAACCGCGATTCCCGTGCCGCAAGCTGACCGCGAGAATGCAAGAGGGTGACGACTTTCCGCTGCGCTATCTCAAGAGCGGACGCCTCGGCTTTTTCTGCAATGTTATCGACGAAGGCGCGATGTCTGCCGGCGATCCGATAGAGCTGGTTCATCGCGAAGCTGACCCCTACCCGCTCACGGAATTCGCACGTGTCACCTTCCTGGAGCCACGCGACGCAGAAGGACTTCGGCGGATGCTGGCCTGTCCTGTCCTCGTTCCGGAATGGCGAATCAGGGTCGAGCGGACGCTGCGCCGCGCCCTCGGCGCGGAGGGCTGGTCCGACTATCGCCCGCTCGACGTTGTGCGCCGCCACGCTGAGAACCTGGACACAGTATCCTTGGATCTCGAGGATCCCGCTGGCGAGACGCTGCCGGATTTTGTGGCCGGACAGTTCGTGACGTTGCGGCTTGACGTACCAGGAGAGACCGACCCGGTCGTGCGGACCTACACTATTAATGGAAGGTCTGCCTCCGGGCGCGGCTATTCGATCGCGGTCAAGCGCATCATCGGGGGCGACCGCAACGGCTCGATGACTGGTATCGGCTCCTCATACGTGAACAGCACGGTACGCGAAGGCGACGCACTGATGGCGCTGCCCCCACGCGGTCTCTTCATGGTGGAACCGGGCTCGCGGCCGATCGCGCTGTTGAGCGCAGGTATCGGCGTGACGCCGATGGCTGCGATGCTCGAGCAACTGGAGTCCTGCCCGCTTGGACGTCAAGTCTATTTCATCCACGGCGCGCGGTCCGGACGCGAGCACGTACTCGATGCGCGCGTTCGGGAGCTGACGACAGGGTCGCAGCTGTTGCGGCGGTTCGTCAAATACAGCCAGCCGTCTTCCGACGACTTGGAAGGACGTGACTTCGACGCCGCCGGCCGCGTGACGGTCGACGATATCGAGGCGCTCATCCCATCTCTGGAGGCAGACTACTACGTCTGCGGCCCGGTGACGTTCATGCGCGACATCATTCGCGGCCTGGTCGACCGTGGTGTTCCGAAAGACCGGATCCGGTATGAATTTTTCGGGCAGAATGAGCCGTTGTTTGACGATCCGGCCGCAATGGAAGATTCCTCTGAGCCGGCGACGGACGCCCAGGGCAAGCCGATCATCGTCACCTTCGCCCGTTCCGGTGTCTCGGTGCCGTGGACCAAGGGGGCGTTCAGTATACTCTCGCTCGCCGAGCAGCGCGGCCTTCGACTCGCGAATTCGTGCCGCACCGGACTGTGCAGCGTCTGCGTGTGCCGCCTCGACGCTGGTGAGGTGGCGTATGAGGTCGAGCCGATCGAGCCACCAGCGGCGGGCGAAGTCATGATCTGCTGCGCCCGGCCAACGACGAGCGTCATGCTCAACTTGTGATCCGGGCAGAGACTACGCCGCCCGGGGCGCAAATAGCGCGACCGGGTGTCTTACGAACGAACAAGAGACATCAGGTTCGTGTTGATCGTGCTCGCGACGCGTTCGAAACCTGGGACACATGGCGCGACGGCTGTGGCGAGCGAAGCGGCTTTCTCGACGCCGAATGCGCGTATGAGACTGGCTTCATATTCCGGAATAAGCTTCCAATCACCGACCGTCTGATCCGTAATCTCGATAGGATGTTGGAGGCCGTAGGCGCGCTTCCCCCACCGCATCGCCTGAACGGGGCAGGCCTCGTTTGCGGCCAGCACTTCGCCGCCTTCCGGCGCCACGGATACTTCCGCACCGTGCCACTGAAACGTATCCATGACCGGGCGGATGCCTCGGAACAGCATGTCGCCACTACCGTCGCCGGACAGTTCGACCTTCGCCAAGCCGACCTCCGGCTTTTTCATCAACGACACCTTGCCGCCGAGCGCTTCGGCAAGGAGCTGATGCCCGAGACAAATACCGAGATATGGCTTTTCGAGTTCTCTCACCCAGCGCCGGATCGCCGCCTTTTCCGACGCAAGCCAGGGATAGATGTCCTCTTGCCAGACATCCATTGGGCCGCCCATGACCACGAGCAGATCAAAATCACTCAGCGCGGGAATGACATCGCGCTTGTCGAACTCGACGACATGCAGTTCGCAGCCGCCTGCGCTCCAAAAGCGTCCAAAGACGCCGACGTGCTCCACCGGAAGGTGCTGAAACACCAATGTTCGCATTTGAGGACGAGCTCCGACAACGGCCAGTATGAAGCATTCGCAGGCGCGGGCCGTCTTCAGGCGGCGCTCTCCTGCGGTGCACGCCGATCCCGTCTATGGATGGCATCCGACCATCATTACCGCGCCTGCAAAGGCGATCGACGCGCAGGTCGCGGCCGAACGAGCCGCTCAAGAACTCCGCGCTCTATACGACCTGACTGACGAGCGGCGCGATAACGATCGTCGGCCCGTCAACCGGCCGCTAATCGTGATCGTCGAAGGACGCGAGCAATCGCTGCGCACTCTCGGTAATGCCATCAGCTTTCTTACGCGGAAGCTTGGTCATCGCGCCGCGTCCAACAATTGGCAGTGCGCTGTCGAGGCGATCGCTGCCGCCCAAGACGATTACACCGAAGGTCACCGCGATCTTGCAACCAATTTGGTCGAGCACATTTGCCGAACAGAGGGTGTACTCGGTAAGCTATAGAGGGGCTCGTGGACGATTTCCCCGGTGGCAAACCGGTGGCAATTCTGACTCAGACCCACTAAAAGCCCCGTAATGCCGGGTTAGCTCAGCGGTAGAGCAGCGGTTTTGTAAACCGTTGGTCGGGAGTTCAATCCTCTCACCCGGCACCATAATCAAATCACGCATGTCCGGCGCGATCATAGCGCTGCGTCTAGCGCTCATGATCGCGCACGTCGGCTGCCGGTTTTTGAGACAATGATGGCCTTTAGCAAAAGTGTCGGACTCCTCGCGGCGATCTGCACAACGGTGTCCTTTGTTCCTCAGGTCCTGAAAGCGTGGCGAACGCGGTCGACGGCGGACATCTCGGTCGGCATGTTCGTGCTTATGGTAGTCGGGCTAAGCTTGTGGCTGCTCTACGGCGCGATGCTCGGCGACCTGCCCTTAATCCTGGCAAATTTCGTCACGCTGTGCCTGGCCGGAGTCATTCTGTTGCTCAAGCTCCGCTTTGGATGATGAAGCCCCTGCTCGCTTCAACCAGGGCTGCCCATCGGCAAAAAGAAAAAACGCCACACGGCGGGGAGGCCAAAGCGCCGGCTAAGGAGGTTCATCAGCGTGCTTACCAACGTGCCCCCCGAACCCTGGCCCGACGGCACAATCAGGCGATGCCAACCCCGGGCGATGCTCTCAGTGAACGTCATACAACCTGGTCGTTGCCTCCTATTCATCTGCCATGCGATATACGAGGCGCGATGTCTAAAAACGTTGGAGGAATTCTGATGCGTAAATCAATCCTGTCTATTTCGGCGGTCGCCATGCTAGCGTTCGCCGCGTCGGCGGCTCAAGCCATGCCGCTTTCAGGCAATGTCAGCGGTATCTCTTCACCGGAGGTTGTTTTGGTCGCCGGTGGTTGCGGTGCAGGCTTTCATCGCGGCCCCGGCGGCGGCTGCGTACCAAATGCGGCCGTTGTAGGCAGGCCTTACTGGCAGGGCGCCGGCTGGCGCTTTTACAACGGTTGCTGGCGCGGTCCAGCCGGCCGGGTCCATTGCGGCTAATGCAAACACGAGGCCGCCCTAGTGGCGGCCTCTTTTCATTTCATTTGCAGGCCGGGCCGTTTCATCGATCGACTGATGTCGAGGGCCGTCTGGCTTCGGCGGTCAGGGTTGGCCGATACCGGCCGTGACACTGTCTATCGCGACCTGCCCGCTCGAGTGGTGTCACCTTCGGCGTAGCTGACGCTGCTGCACCGGAAATGATGGTGCGCTGGATCGGGGCAGCCGGAGAAGGCGATGCCGTTACTCACGCGCCGCGCTGTTCTCGCCAGCCCGGCGCTTGCCGTACTCGCGGCCCATGCTGATCCGGCTGAAGCCGCGACGCCGTTCGCGGGCAAGCCGACCCCAGGCATTTATCGCTACCAGATTGGGACGTTCGAGCTGACTGCACTCTACGACGGCATCTGGTATCGGCCGATCACCGACAAATTCATCCGCAATGCCCCTTTCGCCGAAGTTGAGACCGCACTCGCCGACGCATTCATGCCGGCGGATAAGCTGGCAACGCCGTTCACGACGCTCGTCGTCAATACCGGCGGGAAGGTTGTGCTGATCGACACCGGGACCGGCGGTCAGATCGCGCCCTCCGCCGGCGCGCTACGCGACAACCTCGCCGCTGCCGGCATCAATCCGACAGCCGTCGACCTCATTGTCGTTTCGCATTTCCATCCCGACCATATCAACGGCATCAAGGACAAAGACAACGAACTCGTCTTTCCAAATGCCGAGATCACCGTGCCCGAGGCGGAATGGACTTTCTGGATGGATGACGCCAACATGAACGCCGCGGCGGCGGATCTGAAGCGCACCTTCCTCAATCAGCGGCGCATATTTGCCGATATCGCGCGCAACGTGACACGCTTTAAGCCCGGAGCCGAAGTCGCTCCGGGTATTGTCGCGCTCGCGGCGCCGGGACACACGCCGGGCCATACCGTCGTTGCCATTCATTCCGGTGATCAATCGCTCCTGGTGCTCGGCGACACCGCACAGCATCCCGCGGTGTTCGCGCGCCACCCCGATTGGCAGGCCGCCTTCGACATCGATGGCGGCGGCGCCGTCGCCACACGCAAAAAACTATTCGACCGCGCTGCAGCCGATCGCATGCTGGTGACTGGCTATCACTTCCCGTTTCCCGCTTGCGGCCATCTGGTCAAGACTGTGGGCGGTTACGAGCACGTGCCGGTCGAGTGGCAGCCTAACTTGTAGATCACATTTTCTCGATGATGCCGAAGCGTCGCGCCAAATCGCCGACGACGCGCTAAGGTGCGCGTATTGACCCTCGGAGAAGCGCCATGAAGCTATCGCTTTCGCTTTTACCCGCGTTGCTTTTGTCTGCCGTTCTTGCGGCTCCCAACATCGCGGCCGCCTCGGGCGACGAAAGCCCGACGCCGCCACCGCAGAAGCCGTCGCAAACCAAGAACAAACCCAAGGACAGCAGCCAGCCGAAGGCAAATACCGATAAGAGCGGCTCGGCAGAGGATTTCCTTCGCGGCTACCATGCGGCCTACGCGCTGATCTACAACAAGAGCGACTATGTCGGCGGCATCGCCGCGCTACACACGCTCGGCTACGACGACAACGCCGACGTAGCGACGCTGATCGGTTACGCCAGCCGCAAGCTCGGACGCTATGATGACGCCAAATTCTGGTACGAGCGGGCCCTTGCCGCCGATCCAAACCATGCCCTGACCTGGGCGTATTACGGAATGTGGCAGGCCGAGCAGGGCAACGTGCTCAAGGCCAAGGACGATCTGGAGAAGGTGCGGTTGATTTGCGGCAACACCGACTGTCGTCCCTACAAGGAGCTCAAAGACGTCATTGACGGCACGGCGACGTACTAAGAGCTGCGCCGCTAGCCAGCCTTTTGCGTTTCCGCGACAATCCAGGCGTGATAGTCCGGATCGACGCCTTCCAGGGGAATAACGAGAATGGCCGGCGTGGCGTAGGAGTGCATTTCCTTCACCGCGCCGCGTACGGCTTCGGTAAGGCCGGCCCGGGTTTTTATAATCATCACGATTTCGTCGCCGCGCTCGACGGTGCCTTGCCACCAATAAATTGAGACCATGCCGGGCAGAATGTTGACGCAGGCGCATAGGCGGCGCTCGACCAATACGCGCCCCGTCCGCTCCGCCTCGACAATGGACGGATACGTCGTATACACGAGCACCGCGCGTTCCATACCGAACTCCAGCGGCGCCGCATCCGGCCGCCGATTCGCAAGGACTTAAGGCGCCTCGATGGGACGCCAACCGCCCATGCCCCAGCGCCGTACCGCACCCCGCTACAAGAATATTGCCTTTGTCGCCAGCGATACACCCTCGGCGCAACGGGCCCGGCGCAGCCTCATCCGGCGCTACGGCGACGCGCTGCCTGAAACCGCCGATGTCATCGTCGCGCTCGGCGGCGACGGCCTTATGCTGTCGACCCTGCAACGGTTCATGAATTCCGGCAAGCCGATCTACGGCATGCATCGCGGCACGGTCGGCTTCCTGATGAACGAGTTCTCCGGAAAGAACCTCATTGAGCGGTTAGCCGCCGCGCAGGTCACCGTGATCCATCCGTTGCTCATGCGTGCGCGCGACGCTGTCGGCCGCGTGCACCGCCACCGCGCCATCAATGAAGTCTCGCTATTTCGCCAGAGCTACCAGGCGGCGCGGCTGCGTGTCCTGGTCGACGGCGAAGAGCGGCTTGCCGAACTTGTCGCTGACGGCATTCTGCTCGCCACTCCGGCTGGATCGACTGCCTACAATCTGTCGGTGCAAGGGCCGATCATTCCGATCGACGCACCGCTCCTTGCGCTGACCCCAATCAGTCCGTTCCGGCCGCGGCGCTGGCGCGGTGCGCTGCTGCCCGATCGTGCCGAAGTGACCATTGAGGTGCGCGAGGCAGACAAGCGCCCGGTCGCCGCCGTCGCCGATCATAACGAAGTGCGCTCGGTCCGCTCCGTCGAGATCAGCATGGATCACAAGGTCGCCATGCACATGCTGTTTGATCCCGGCCACAGCCTCGACGAACGCATCCTGCGCGAACAGTTCGGGTACTGATTGGATTGCTGATTGGATCGCCGGCTGGTCTTCGACGCCGTCCTCCCCAACCGCCCTATGCTTAACCGGGCCTTAACGGCAAAACCTTAGCTTTATTGACGCGAGGCCGGGTGCTGCGCATCCGCCTTCGGAGGCTTTATGGTTCGCATCAATTTCAACCGCCTGCGGTTTCTGGTTATCGATGACAACGCCCATATGCGGCGAATCTTGCGCACGTTGCTGCACGGCTTCGGTACCCGCGAGGTTTACGAGGCCGAGGACGGCGCCGCAGGCCTTGAAGCGTTCACCCATTACATGCCCGACATCGTGCTCACCGACTGGGTGATGCCGATCTTTGACGGCCTGGAATTGGCACAGATGATTCGGCAACCCGGCGCCAATTCCAATCCCTACGTGCCGATCATCATGCTCAGCGGCCATTCGGAGAAGAAGCGCGTCGTCAGCGCACGCGATGCCGGCATCACCGAATTTCTGGCCAAACCAATTTCCGCCAAAGCGCTCTACGAGCGCATCCTCAACGTCGTCGCCAATCCGCGTCCGTTTATAAAAACCAAGACTTATTTCGGTCCCGACCGCCGCCGCAACGTGAACCCGAACTACGTCGGGCCGGAGCGGCGCAAGGGCGGCAAGACGGACGTGATCCGCCAGCAGCCGCTACTCGACAAAGTCGTGAGCTGAACGTCAGGAGCGATGACGAACATGGCCCCCTCCCCCAAGAACAGTGCGCCGTCGGTCGCAACATTCGCGGATCATGAAGTGATCACGCCGCCAAACAAGCTGCGCAAGGCGCTGGCGCCGGTGACGGATCCGAAAGACGATCCGCTTGCGCGCGCCGAAGCGGCGCTTGCGCAGCTGTCCAACGAATTCACCGGTTGGATGCATGCCGAATGCGAGCGGCTTGAGGCGGCGCGCCAACAAATGAAGCGGATCGGTGTCACCGAACAGACGTACGGCGAGCTGTTTCGCGCCTGTCATGATATCAAAGGCGAAGCCGTCACCTTTGGCTTTCCGAGCGTTGGCGGGGCCGCCGAAAGCTTGTGGCGCCTCCTGGAACACACCCCGGACATGACACGCATTCCGCAAGCGCTCATCGACCAGCACGTCGATGCCGTGCGCGCCATTGTCCGCGAAAACGCGCGGCCGGATATCGCCGACGTTGCCGAAACGCTCACACGGCGTCTGCGCGAAGTGACCGATGAGTTTCTGCGGGTCGAGAACAGAGACCGGCCGGACTATCTGGAAAGTATTTTCGCGCCGCCGCTCTCTCCAAGCGCCGCCTGACACTTTTCGCGGTTCCGGATTGCCGACAAGAAGCAAGGCAGAAACGGCGGCCTAGGCCGCTTCAAACCGTTCTTCTCCTTCAGGCGATTCGGAAACGAGTTCGTCGCAGAACAACCTCGCTTCCTCCCGCGCTGCTTCGGTGGCGAACCGGCGCAGCAGCGTGTTGAGCGGCGCGAGCTCTCCGAGAGCATCGCTCTTGCAGCGAGAAAGCACGCGCTCGATCATCCGCCGCCTCAGCCGCGCGGCACCCCCCGGCTCACTGCTCAGCCCGCCCTCGCGCATGGCTTCGATCGCTTCCTTGAAAGCGGGATAAGTCGAAGGGGGCAACTTGGCTTGGTCGAACAGCGCTCGCAAACTTGCACTGCCGCCGTCACCGATCAGACCGGAGACACGGCCAACCGGCACATCGGCGAGTTCAGCCAACGCCTCCTCGAACAGCACCACGTTACCGGACAACAGAGCCCGCAAAATGAGACCGGCCGTCAGTTGTCCGCTGACACGCAAATGCCGGATCAACGGATGCATCTGCGTGGTCGGCGTATCGGCAGCAAGTGCGACCGTGGCTTTCTCGCAGGCCTCGCGGGCGACGCGCTGGGCGTGGTCGGCGTCGAGCCATTGGCGCGCGGCAACGAAACCGGCCAATGTCTCCGACAGCTTGGCGACCAGCGTCAACCGCGTCGCCGCGGGAATATCTTCACGTTCCAGGAGCGGCTCGCGGATCGCGGCCAGATGACCGTGACGTTCGACGATCCGATCGATCGAGAACGGCGCAATCTCGGCGTCGCTGTTTTCCAGTAGCACCAGACACGATTCCGCGGAGCCAACTTCGGCAATGGCGGCGGCCACCGAACGTGGCAGCGCCGCACGGCTTGCGATCGCGGCTTGGACGAGATCGCCACCGGTCGCGATGGCATCGACCAAGTCGGCATCGACAAAAAGTGGCGACAGTGCCAGCACCGGTGCCGCGATCTGCGGCTGATCGGCGGCGAGTGCCAGCACGATCGCGGGCGGCGCATGTTCGCTCGCCGCCAAGGTATCCGCAAGCGCGCGCCGCACGAGCGGCGAAGCGTCATCCAGCAGCATCAGCAGCGCACCTTCTGCCGCCGCGGCATCGTCAGGCGACAGATCGGAATAGAGATAGGCGCGGGCGAGAGCACCGGTTGCTTCGGCTCGCTGGCCGGCGGGCGCCGTGCGCACCCAATCGAGAAAATGACGGACGATCATCGTTTCCTCGCGCTCATGAGCTCTTCGCCGGCAGGTCCGTAAACAGATTGAGCATGCCCCCGGAGCCTAATTTCTGCGTCGGCGAAGCACTGCCGCCGGCCTTTGTGCTCGGCGCGCCCCACAGCGCGCTGACAACCGGCGCCAGCGGCGCGGTTCGGTTGCGATCGGAAAACAGCCCGTGAAAGACCTGTTCGTCGCGCGCCGGGCGCGGTGGAGTTGCGGCGGCGAAGGCGTTGGTCATGCCTGCAGTATCCGGAGCGGTTTGCGCCGTCGCGGCGTTCGTCGTGGCTTGTAGCGTCGCGGCCTGCGCCGTCGTGACCGGCGCCGTCCCGGCGGGCAGCCCCTGGGTCTTCAGTGCCATTTCGTAGCGGGCGGTCAGGATGTTGCGCACTTGCGCAGCGGTTCGAGCCGCACCCGTGGCGCGGTCATAAAAGATTGGCGAATTGGCCTGCGCGGCTTCGGGAAAGATGTCTGCGGCCTTGGCGTTCGGGTTGCTGGCGGCGAGATTGATCAGCCGCGCGGCGTTTCCGGCGCCAAGAAAGTGCGCGATGTAGAGTTCACCTTCACTCGGCGAACGCCCAAGCCGATCGCTCAATGCCGCAGCATTCGATTGGGTAAACGCACCGGCCATCGCCGCATTCGCGGCGGGATCGGTGCGCAAATTGAGGATCTCGTTGCGCAACGCGGGATCGCTGACCTGGTACTGACCCGACGCCGTCTGGGTAATGGCATCGGCATAGCGGCCGTAGCCAAGTGCCGGGCCGGCTTGCTTCATCGTCGAGAGCCAGGTTTGTTGAATGAATTGGAACAGACCCTTCGCAGACGAAGTCGCAGCCCCAGCCAACGCGTTCAAACCGGACTCGACCTGAGCGGTTGCCAAGAGGTAATTGAAGCTCGTGCCGGTGCTTTGTGACGCCTGACGAATGGCACCCGTCACCGCCGAGTTTGCGGCGGAATTGCTGGAATCGACCAGCATGAAGATAACTCCCCTGCCGGCTCCCACCGGCTGCCCGTTCGGGCGTTAGGAAGCATTAGCGACTATGGTAAACATGAGCTTAACAGGCGGTCATTCAGGGAGGCGGAAATGAGCCAGCAGGCAGCCGTTCGGCACAAACGCGGTGGACTCTATTTCGAGGATTTCCTGCCGGGCGAAATGGTCGAGCACCGCTATACACGCACCGTCACGCAAATGGACAATATGTTGTTCTCCAACATGACGCTTAACCCGCAACCGCTTCATATTGATCGGCATTTCTGCGAGCAGGAGACGGAGTGGGGGCAGCCGCTGATGAACTCTTTGTTCACGCTCGGGCTGATGATCGGCATGTCGGTGAGCGACCTCACGGTCGGCACCACCATCGCCAATCTCGGCATGAGCGATGTAAAATTTCCGCACCCGTTGTTCGAAGGCGATACGCTGCACGCCACCACCGAGATCATCGGCAAGCGCGAATCGAAATCGCGCCCGGGCGCTGGCATCGTCGAGATGCATCACCGCGCCTATAACCAGGACAACAAACTGGTCGCCGAGTGCCGTCGCCAAGCGTTTATGCGGATGCGGCCGAAGTAACCTCCGCTCCGCCCCATGGTTGCTATGGAGCGGGTTCGACCTGAAATAGACCGTCGGTCGCCATGACCGCATCGTAGCGGCCGCGCGGATCGAGCGATTTGTTCATCTCGCCAAGCTTGGGCAACGCCGCCATCGGGATCGTGTACTTGAAGCCGCGTCCACCGTGACGAGGGCGGATAACGATAACCGCAGCCGTCCCAGGCGGTGCTTTCTCTGGTGAAATCGTCAGCGTGCGCTGGCCGACTGAAGCGTAGGTGGCAATCGCGACACCATCGGCAAAACATGCGCACGGCGCGGCGCCGCTGTCGTAATAGAGCACACTCAGCTCGCGCGGCTTCGCGTTGAGCCGGTTGACTGCGTCCAAGCCGATCTTGATTCCGAGCGGGATAAAGGCGCCAAACCCGCCGTGCACGCGCGCGCCCAGCGCGACCCATTCATCCGGCGTTTCTGCGCGTGCCGAGATCGGCAGCAACAGCAGCGCTGTAAGCCATACCGCCCGGTAAGCCCGATTTTTCCGCGCGGCGCGCGTTGCCCGACCTGGCATCAGACATGCCCGGAAAAAATGGCGGGCCCCACGAGCGTCATTGCGGCACCAGTGGCCTGCAAAATGCGTTTCCGAAGCATGGGACGACTGCAGGAAAGGCGCAAGCCCGTTTTCAATGGAGGCCGACGCGCTGCAAGGTTTCGGTAGTGTCCTATTAGGACACTACCAAGGTTTCAACAGGCTTTCCGAGCGCGCCCCTATGGTGATAGGCTTTGAACTATGGGCAGGGGGAAAATCAAATCTCGCGTGGTGTCGAAACGGCTGTGGCGGCCGTTGCTCGGCATCGTGGTCGCCTATGCCGTCGCAGCGCAAAGCCTCCTCCTCGCGTTCGGCGGATTCGCGCTGGCTGCGCCTGGCGATACTAGCGCGCCGGGCTTTGAACTTTGCCTCCACGACGGCCAAGCTGCGCCCGGACAATCGGACGGCGTACCGAGCGATCATCCTGGCTGCACGCATTGCATCTTCTGCTTTGCGGGATCGCATCACGTCGTGGCTGCGGCACCGCCTGCGCTGTTTCATCGCATCGATAGTGAATTTATCGACGTCGCGTGGGTAACCGATCAGCCTGCCCTGCCCCGTCTTTCTGATTGTGCGATAGCGAGTCCTCGAGGCCCTCCGTCTCGCGGGTGACGGCCCGGCGGGGCATTTGCATCCGCCGCGTTTAGGGCCTTCGGCCGAGGCCATTCCATCTCTCTAGCAGCTCGTACTCCGAGCGCCGGCGCGCGAAGGAACGGCAGCGCGTCAAAGCGCAAACATCCACCCCTTGCACCGGGGAAACCCATGTCCAATCCGAACACTGAAATGCGGCTGCCTGCGTGTCGATTGATCAAGGCGGCCTGTCTCGCCACCGCAACGCTTGCGCTCGCTCTTGTCGCAAAGGCGGCCGTCGCCGCCGACATGCCGCTGAAAGCACCGCCGGCACCAGGCTACCAATGGTCGGGTTGTTACGTCGGCCTCAATGCCGGAGGCGGCACAAGCGGAACCAATTTCGGCGCCACGGTCGATCCCGGCACCTACCTCGCAGCGGGCGACGCCGCGACGGTCGCCGGCAGCGGAGGCGGCGGCAAAAATGCCGACGGCGTTCTCGGCGGCGGGCAACTGGGCTGTAACTTTCAGACGGGACTTCTAGTCGTCGGAGCTGAGGCCGATTTCGATTCCTTCCACAGCAATCCGCAGTTCAACAACAACACCAACACGCTGGCCAACGGCAACACCTTCGCCATCGGCCAGTCGCTGAGCACCAATTACCTGGCAACGGTGCGTCCGCGGATCGGCATCGGCGCAGACCGCAATCTCGCTTACCTCACCGGCGGCGCGGCATTCACCAGCATCAGTTACACTGAGAGCTACCTTGATGCGAACGCTCCCCCTGGCGCGGGTGCCGCGTCCGCTTCGCGATCGCTGGTCGGCTGGACCGCCGGCGCCGGCTGGGAATACGCTTTTGCCGACCATTGGACAGTCAAGGCCGAATATCTGTTCGCGAGCTTTCCGACAACAAACGCGACTGGCCTGATCACCGGTCCTGGCGGAACCAGCAACACCCTCCACGGCTCTACCGACCTCTTCATCCAGCTCGTCCGCGCGGGCGTGAACTTCAAGTTCTGATCGTCACGAGCGCGCGATGTTCGAAACCATTCATCCCTTGACCTCAATCGCCCGCCTGCACGCGCGCCGTTCTCCGGCTGCGTTGGGGCGCGCAAATCCAAACGGTGATAAAATGTCGAATACCAACACTGCGCAGAGTCGCCCCCCGATGCGGCGTCTCGTGGCGCTCTTTGCTTTCGCTCTGCCGTCGCTTCTGTCGATTGTCGCGTTTCTTAGCTTCACAACGACGGCAGCGCTCGCCTGCGCCTGCGGCTGCAGCGTATTCGACGTCGGCGGCCTCGACACGCCGCAGGAACAGGACCACGGCGGCCGCGTTTTCTTCGAATTTTGGAGCGGTGATCAGACAGAGAACTGGGTTGGTAGCTCCAGAGCGCCCGCGGCCCTCAATTCAGATAAGCAAATCAATACACAGTGGTACAATGTCGGTTTCAGCTACAACTTCAACAGAGACTGGGGAGTTATGGTGCGGATACCCGTAGTCAATCGCACTCTGACGACCGATACGGGAGACTACGCCGGCATCGTGCCATTCAACACCAAGGACATCGGCGATATCGAAATCATGGGCATGTACACCGGCTTCTTCAAGGACATGTCGACCGGCGTCATCTTTGGTGTCAAGCTGCCGAGCGGCACGTTCACTGCTCCCGGACTCGATCGGGATACGCAGATCGGGTCGGGCAGCACCGACCTTCTGCTCGGCGCGTTCCACCGCGGCCTGCTCACCGGCGACAACGTCTGGCAGTATTTTTCCCAAATCATGTTGCGACAACCGTTCCTCTATCAGGCAACGGCTGACCCTCAGGGCTTCTTCGACGGTAATTCCGGCGTCGTGCAAACCTACTATCCAGGCAGACAAATCGATGCCGCCGCCGGCATCGTCTACAACAATCTGTACCATGTGCTCGGTCTCGATAAAATCACGCCGCTAGCGCAAGTCATCGTCTCGCACCGCGACGTTGACAGCGGCACCGGTTCCGATCCTTACAACAGCGGTTTCGACCGGGTGATGCTCTCGCCTGGCGTTGAGTTCACTAAGGTGGTCGACGAGGCTAACAACCGGGTCGTCAAGCTTTATGCCGATGTTGAGGTCCCGGTCTATTACCGGGCCAATGCCGCCGAAAACGCCGGGACCGAAGGTCAACTCGTCGCTCCCTACTTGGTCAAGGTCGTGGCGAGCTACAATTTTTGACGCATTAAAGGCTGGCGCGCCTGGAGAACTGGGCGCGCCAGCTGACGAAAGGAACAGCGATGTCAGTCAGCGCGCGCGGGGCCTTGGTGCCACCGGACATTCTTGTGCAGTTTTTTGATCCGCTTGAGCTGCTCGGCTGGCCTGCTCGGATAGCTCGGCATATCGGTGAAGTTGGTGCCGGGCATCGACTCCGCCGGACCGCCACCGTGGGCGCTCGCTACGCCGGCAAACGTGGAAACTGCGAGCAGGACGACGGCAAGTTCTCTCAGCATGTTGCTGCCTCTCGGTTCGCGTGATGGCGCCGCGAGCTTCCATCTCGGCCCAAGGCCGACAACGGTCTCAGTTGCGATACCCAATTTGGGCCGCGGTCGCCACGCTGTTGTGGTCCGGACTTGTGGCCGCTCCCGCCATTGCGGTACCGCAGATTGGCGAGGCGGCGTCGCCGCTGGTCGTGACCGCACTCGACGGAACCACTTTCGATCTCTCAAAGCTGCGCGGCAAGGTCGTCCTGGTCAACTATTGGGCGACATGGTGTGCGCCCTGCCGCAAGGAAATGCCAAAGCTCGATGCGTTCTACCGGCACTATCGCGACCGGGGCCTGGAAATCATCGGCATCAGCATCGACTTCCCGCGCGACTACGAGAAAATGCGCAAAGCCGCTCGATCGGTCGCCTACCCGACAGCCGCCGCCAAGGACATCTCGGATGACGGGTTCGGAAAGCCGGGCGGCGTGCCCATCACCTGGATCATCGACGCCGATGGCAAGGTGCGCGACCGGATGATTGATGTCCGCGATGAATTGCTCAACGGCATCGTCGTTCCGCTGTTGCCGCGTTGACCGAAGGCCGAAAGCCATGAAAACGCACTCATGTTGAACACGCGAAAGGCCGTGCAACACATAGCAGCGACTATGCTATTCGCCTTCGCCGTGATTGCTGCTGCGCCAGCGTATGCTGGCGCCTGGGTGTCGGACAGTAAGTCCGGATGTCAGGTCTGGGATCCCAATCCGCAACTGGAGGAATCGGTCAAATGGTCGGGATCGTGTGCCAGCGGCCGCGCGGAAGGACCTGGAATCGCGCAATGGTCCAAAGCAGATGTGCCGTTCGAGACCGATGAGGGCGAGTGGCACGACGGCCGCCAAGTCAAAGTTGGTAAGCAATCCTGGCCCAGCGGGCACTACGAAGGCGAGCTGGCGGACGGCGAGCCAAATGGTAACGGCAAGTTGACCGTACAAAAACTGCGATACGAGGGTGAGTTTCGAAATGGCAAGCCTAACGGTGTTGGGACTCTAACGGCCGGGACCCAAACCGTGAGCGGCAGCTGGAAGGACGGCTGCTTGCAGGGGCAACGAAAGGCCTCCATCGGCGTTCCCGTGTCGGCTTGTCGCTGACGTCAACACTTACCGATGGTGGGTGATCTTCGCCGCTGCGAGGCCCCCCGATGAAGGAAAACGCGATGCGATCACAATCTCTACTTCTTGGCTGCGCCATCCTGGCGCTGGTCTCAATCTACAATTCCGCGGATGCGTGGGCCCAGAGCGCGAATGCCAAAGATTGCCGCATGGAGCAGCAGTGCCATTGGGAGAACTTCAAGAAAATATGCGTGCAGGTGAAGGTTTGCCGTTAGCGTTCCGACCTCGGTCGGGCAAGGAGGAAGCCATGACAAATATCAACTCGAGCAAATCGGTCGCGCGTTCGCTGTCGTTGGTGCGCTCGTTTTAGCTCAGCTGTCGCCCGCGCGAGCCGCTGATATTGATGTCGGCACGATCCACATCAGTCAGCCCTGGGCTCGGGCGACGCCAAAGGGCGCGTCGTCGGGCGCGGCGTACCTGACGATTGCAAACAACGGCAAGGCACCCGATCGCGTCAGTTGCTTGTCGAGCGATCTCAGCGCTCACTGCCAAATCCACACTATGACCATGGAAAACGGCGTGATGAAAATGCGACCGGTCGAGGGTGGCCTGGAAATCAAACCCGGGGAAACGGTCACGCTCAAGCCGGGTGGTCTGCATGTCATGCTCGTCGACCTCAAACAGCCGCTGGCACCGGGCAAGATGGCCGAAGTGACGCTGCAATTTGAGAAGGCCGGAACCGTAAAGGTCGAATTTCCCATCGCGGCCATCGGAGCTCCCGCGCCTGGAGCTTCTGCAGGTGGCGGCAGCATGATGATGGAAGGTCACGGCGGTATGATGCAAATGGACAAGCACTAACGGCGCGCTGATTTCTCGCGGCCGCATTATTCCCATCGACGGGCACGCGCCAGCGACCCGAATTCTTCCCGGCCCGCCTCGCAGGACCGGGGGAAGGAAACACCAACGTCATGCGCTCGCTTCTCTTCGTTCCCGCCGACAGCCCCAAAAAGCTCGACAAGGGCATGACGAGCGGCGCCGATGCCGTGATCGTCGACCTCGAAGACTCGATCGCACTCGACGGCAAAGCGCAGGCGCGGCAAAGCGCGGCGGCGTTTCTGAAAGAAGCCGCCGGTGTCACTTCGCGGCCGTATCTGGTGGTGCGTGTCAACAGCCTGCAGACCGGGCTGACCGACGCCGACCTCGATGCCGTCATCCAGGCGAAGCCAGACGCCATCATGCTGCCGAAGGCGGAAGGCGGCGCCGCGGTTATTCACGCCGACGCTAAGCTCGCGGTCCGCGAGGCGCAGGGCGACCTGCCTGATGGTCACGTCAAGATCATCGCGTTAGCCACTGAAACTGCTGCAGCTTTATTCCTCGCTGGCACGTACCGCGGCGCCAGCACGCGGCTCAGCGCGCTGACCTGGGGCGCCGAGGACCTTTCCGCCGATTTGGGCGCGGAAACCAACCGCGATGCGGTGGGCCATTTTCTCGACCCTTACCGGCTGGCGCGCGCGCTGTGCCTCGCCGCCGCGGCTGCCGCCGAGGTACCGGCGCTCGACACAGTTTACGTCGACTTCCGCGACAGTGACGGCCTTCGCCGCGAATGCGAAGAAGCGCGCCGGGACGGGTTCACCGCAAAGATGGCGATCCACCCAGCGCAAGTGCCGATCATCAACGAGGTGTTCACGCCAACACGTGAAGCCTTGGCGCACGCACAAGCCATCGTCGACGCGTTCGCCGCCAGTCCGGGCGCCGGCGTCGTTGGCATCGGCGGCGTCATGTTCGATCAACCGCATTTTGAGCGGGCGAAGCGGTTGCTGGCGCGCGCCAAGTCAAAGGTCCGGTAGGCTGACAAGGGCAGACCAATTTGCGCCCTGCTATCGGGACGCCTCACTTACAATTTTGAGCGCCAAGCCGACGGCGCGCTGAAGGAAATTGCCAGTTTCAGCCGCCATATTCTTGCTGGCTAAAATCGTGTGGCCCAGTTTCACTCCCGCTGTGAATTCGTGAGTGTGCCAGTGTCCCATTTCCGGCAACATTGGCAGCGCCACCGGGTCAGGTTCGGGATACACCGACACGTAGAAATACGGCTCGTCGTAGTATTCGTCGCCCGGCGAAAAGCCGGCTCCGATATAACCGGCCGTGTCTGGATCTTTTGTCGGCAGCATCGTCAGGGTGGCGAGATCGAAGTGGTGTGGCCAGCAGCACAGTGGCATCGCCGCCAACCGTTGTCCGACCATGTTCATTCGAACGCGATCAAGCAAAACATCGGCATTGGCATACCACGCCGCCAGCTCAGTTAGCGCCGCCGGCGACCCGACAGCGTCGTAGCTCGCGCCTTGAGCGATCGCGTGCGGTGGTATTTCGTACGGCGATGGTGCGTCGAGAGCCTTCGCATCAAACCCCCGCCCGCCGAGTTGTTCGCCGAGCCATTGGCGCGCTTGTGCATCCGAACGGCCGTTCAAAGAAAGCGATCGCACTTCTGTCGGATTATCGCCGCCTTGCAGCCCAAGCGTGAGAGAGCTTATGCACAAGCCCAGTCGGCCCCCGTCTCCGAACGGGTGCGTGAGAAATCCGTTGAGCCCGTCTTGCCATTGCAAACTGGTGTGGCCGTCGTCCGGCTCCGGCGGGACGTAGGCGCGCGCCGCGCGCGCCAGCCATTGCACCGCATGATGCGCTTGCAGGCGAGCCTCATTCAGTTGGAGCAGGTCGACGCGGCCGAGCGGGCGCCATACCGTTTTATCTGAAGCTTCCAAGCTCATTGCCAGCCACCGTTCCTGCTGAACGCCAAACAATTTCTGCGCCGATCTTGCACGGCCGCGGCCCGAGTGGTCTGGTACGTGGCTACCCGATGAATTGCAGCATCAGGTGCGTAAAACCGAATATTTTCAAAAAGCTAGGCCTGCAAGTCCGCTAAGGCAATCCGGGAAATAAAAATCATGCCAAACGACGAAAACTGGGTCGATGTTGGCCACGCCGAAGATTTCTCCACGACACCGCTCAAACGCGTCACGGCAGTGAACGTGGAACTCGCAATCTCGTGCAAGCACGGGAAGTTCGGCGCAATTTCAAACGCATGCAACCACGTTGGCGGCCCACTTGGCGAGGGCCGGCTGGATGGCGATTACATCATCTGTCCGTGGCATAATTGGAAATTTCACCGGTGCAGTGGGATCGGCGAGCCTGGTTTCGAAGAGGATCGTATCCCTGCATATCCGGTGAGGATCGAGAGCGGCCGCGTCTTTGTAAATCTTGATGCCGCCAGCAAGCGGCAAAAAAAGCCCCATGAACCGCATCCGCTGTCCCGCCAGGTCGAACGCGCACCGGGGCCATTGCGCGTTGCCGGAATTTCGACGACGGCGATGGATGGCGCAAACCACCGCTTTTCAGGATCGGACCATCTTCTCGATCATGCATTGAAAGCCGCCAATGATGCCAGCGCCGAAACGCGGCTGATCAGGCTGAACGATCTCCATTTCCGAAACTGCGAGGGCTACTACTCAAAATCGGCGCAAGCCTGTACCTGGCCTTGCTCGATCACGCAGATGGATGCGGCCGATCAGATGGACCAGGTCTACGAGGCGATGGTGCACTGGGCTGACGCCATCGTGATCGCAACGCCGATACGATGGGGCGCCGCGTCGTCACTTTATTTCAAGATGGCCGAACGGTTGAACTGCGTGCAGAACGCCGTGACGATCCGCAATCGCGTTCTCATCCGCAACAAAGTCGCGGGCTTCATCGTCGTCGGCGGCCAGGACAACATCCAGGCGGTCGCCGGGCAGATGCTGGGTTTCTTCGCCGAATTGGGATTTATTTTTCCGCAATTCCCTTACATCGCCCACTCCCGCGGCTGGTCGCACGAAGATATGGAACGCAACGTCCAGATCGTGCGCGAATCCAAAGAGTTGGCGGAAGGCGCGGCTATGCTGGTTAAACGCTGTCTCGATCTGGCGGCGCATCTGATCTCCAGCGACGAAGCTCCATCGTCGATCGAACGGGGCGGCCGCAAGGCGCACGCGATGCAAACCTGAGAAAACCGACGAGCGATTACCGGAGTGCAATACCTAAAAGGACAAGCCGGAAGCTCAGGTCCGCGCCAACGCAAAGATTTCCTTTGCCTCGCGAACCCCGCGCAAATTGTAACTGCCGAGCGACATCAGGCGACCTTCGGCGTCGTCCACCGCCGCGGCAAATTCCGCCGAGATCAGCACCGGGCGCCCAAGCGGCTCGCATAACGCTTCGATGCGCGCGACTTCGTTGACGGCGGGCCCAATCACCGTGAAGTCGAGCCGGTCGGCGGCGCCGACATTGCCGTACAGCACTTCGCCGACGTGTAGCGCGAGATCGACCGCCACGGCCGGCAGGCCCGCCACGGCGCGTGTTGCGTTGAGTTCCGCGAGCCCTCGCGTCGCTTCCGACGCGGCATCGAGCGCACGGCGGCAGCTTGCCGCGCGATCCGCTTCGGCGAAGGATAGCGTCGCCAGCATCCCGTCCCCGAGAAATTTGAGCACCTCGCCGCCGCACGCCCGCAATGCCACGGTGAGAACCTCGAACACTCCGTTAAGGAGGTCTATGATCGCCGGGCCGGGTGAGGAATCGCTCATTGGGGTGAAGCCCCGGATATCGGCGTACCAGAGCACTGCATGGATGCTTTCGACCGAACCTCGCTCAACGGCGCCGGCGTGAACCCGGCCGCCGGTCCCCTCACCCAGATAGGTCCGCAGCAGCGCTGAAGCGATCACATGCCCGGCATGTGCCTTCATCGCCAGCGAAAGCGCTGGGAGCGTCGCCAGCATGAGCGTCGAATCGTCGTCGTCAAAGCCACCTTGCCGGTCGGACGCGAAAGAATAGACGACCCCGGTCCCCTGCGAGGGATCGCCCTTCTCGCCGAACGTGAAGAGCTGGCTGAAATAGTCGGTTGCTCCCTGGGAGAAGAATTCGGCCAGCACCGGAAAATCCCGCTGCTCCGGGCCTGCCTCGAGCCGCCGGCGGATCTGGGGATCCTCTTCCCCGGCGCGCGCCCGGCAGATCAGTTGATACATTGGACTGCTCAGCCAGTCCGCACCGGCCATGTCGCTCCGCGCATATTGTTCGGGGTGGATCGCGTTGAGATCACGCCGCCAGGTAAAGCCGTAGCCGCTCCATTGCGGATGCAGCGTTTCCATCGCCACATGCGCGCGCCACAGCGGGACACCCTGAACGACCAGATGCTGGCAGTAGCCATCAAACAAATCGTACGCCGTAGCGCTGCGCAGTCCCTCGCGCACTGCCCAGATATGGGTGTCAATGATGCGCCGGCCGACCGGACCGTCGAAACTCAGTTCCTCGCCTCCCACCTCGATCGCGGCCGGAACATTGGATTCCATCACAGGACCTTCGTTGTGCGTCGCGTCGTGCCCTGACAGTCAAGGCGAAGCCCGCAACATGTCAGGGCGCCGCCGAAACCCGATATAACGGATGATGGCATACTGGATGAGGAACAGCCCAAGCTTGCTGACAATGCCATAGATCGACATGAACGACGCCCAAGCCAAAACACTAAAGTTCAGGACCACAATCACGTTCAGGGCGGCGGAAAAAAACATCAACCCCGACCAGACGTATTCGAAGATACCAACGACGTCCGGCATGACCTCCAGAACCACGGGTGGCATATAGCGTTTCATCCAACCAGGCTTGAGCATCACCGCACCGACGATGCAGTAAATGAGGCTCGGCTTGGCCATGACGAAGCGCGGATCGTCGGTGATCAAAGTGACCGCGCCCAAGCCCACCACCAGGGAAAGGCTCAGCCACTGCATGGTTTCGATGCGGCTCTTGCGCGCCAACTGCCAGCCGATCTGGGCGATGCCCAGCGCCATGCCGAGTGCCACCGACAGGGGCACATTCCCGGTCAGCAGATACGCGATGAGGAAAAAGATCGTTGACGCCAGGTCGAGGAGCAACAGTCTTCCCGAATCGAACAGATTTTTCATCGGCCGATCAGCTCCCTATCAGGCGCGATGATTCCTGCGCCCGCATCCTGCTTCAGCGATCAGACTTGAGCGAACCGCGATAGACCGCCGCCGGATCGAACACGCGCCCGTCGCGGAATTCGAGCGTGACCGTGCCCGATTTGCCGAGCGGCACGGCGCGATAGAAACAAGACCGGCGGCCGGTGTGGCAGGCGCCGCCGGCCTGCTCGACCTTGATCCAGACTGCGTCTTGATCGCAATCGATACGCATTTCGACGACGCGCTGGGAGTGGCCGGAGGTCTCGCCCTTCTTCCACAGCGCTTGGCGCGAGCGGCTGAAGTACCAGGCTTCGCCGGTGGCGATGGTCTTTTTCAGCGCTTCCGCATTCATGTGTGCCACCATCAGCACGTCGCCCGAGGCGGCATCCGTTGCGACGCAAGTCACGAAACCGTCGGCGTCGAACTTCGGCGTCAACGCCGCGCCTTCTTCGAGTTCGGCAGCCGTGCCGGGTGGGTAAAACGATGTTTGGTCAGCCATAACACTTCATCATCGGACAGCATGGCGGGACTTTGGCGCCACGTATCTGCTACATATATAGACGATTGGCACACGAACACGGCCTGAAACAGGTCCGCCCTTCAAATCTGCGATGCTCAACGACGTCTACAATCGCCGCATTATCGAACTCGCCGGCACGATTCCCCGGATCGGCCGGCTGGCCGAACCGGATGCGACCGCGACCGCCCATTCGCGGTTGTGCGGCTCGACTGTGACCGTCGATCTGAAGATGGACGGCGATAAAGTCATCGATTTCGCCCACGAAGTGAAAGCTTGCGCGCTCGGGCAAGCCTCGTCCTCGATTATGGCGAGCCACGTTATCGGCTCGAACGCGAACGAACTGCGCGCGCTCCGCGAGGGCGTTCGCAAGATGCTGAATGAAAACGGCGAGCCCCCGGCGGCCGGCAAATGGGCCGATATCGCAGTGCTTGAGCCGGTGCGCGATTACAAGGCGAGGCACGCTTCGACGCTACTTACGTTCGACGCCGTGGTTGACGCTATCGGCCAGATCGAAGCCAAGCGCGGCGCTAAGGCCGCAGCGGAATAGCGCTGTTTCCCGGGCGCAGCGCATCACGAAGTGGTGCGCTGGAGAACCGGGACCGTTGCGCACGCTGAGTTTGAACCGATCCCGGATCAGCGGCGCATCGCTCCGCGCTGCACCGCGTCCGGGAAACGCTTGATAGCCCATGTCGCTTGACCAGCTGCTCAACACATCCCGGCGCGCCCCTCGCCTCGCCGGCCGCGGATTAATCAAAGCCTATCGCTACACGCTGTCGCCACTGGTCGGCTTTCATTGCCGGCATCTGCCGACGTGCTCGGATTATGGCGAGCAGGCGATCGAGCGCTACGGGCTATGGGCCGGCGGCTGGATGACGCTGGCGCGGCTGTTGCGCTGCCACCCCTGGGGCACAAGCGGCCTCGATTTCGTGCCCGAGGTGCCAGCGTCAAACGCGCGGTGGTATCTCCCCTGGCGGTACGCGCGGTGGCGCGGCACCAACGCGATCGACGGCGTTTGACCTGTCGTTACGGGGAGCGCACGGCTTGCCTTCGCCGTATCATGCGCTAAATAGCGGCCATGACGCTTACCTGCGCTCGTTCGCAGGAGTGAGCAAAAGGAGTGAGCTATGGTCGCACTGACCTTTCCCGACGGCGCGCGCCGGGAATACCCGCCCAACACCACCGGCCTCGACATTGCCAAAGGCATTTCGCCGTCGCTTGCCAAGCGCACGGTGGCGATGGCGCTCAACGGCACGCTTGCCGACCTTTCCGATGCGATTGAGCATGACGCCAAGATCGAGTTTTTGACGCGAGACGACCCGCGCGCGCTCGAACTCATCCGCCACGATGCCGCGCACGTTCTCGCCGAAGCGGTGCAGAGCCTATGGCCGGGTACGCAAGTCACTATCGGCCCGGTGATCGACAACGGCTTCTACTATGATTTTTTCCGCAATCAGCCGTTCACGCCGGAGGATTTCAACGCCATCGAGAAAAAGATGCGCGAGATCATCGCTCGCGACAAACCGTTCACCAAGGAGGTGTGGTCGCGCGATCAGGCAAAAAAGGTGTTTCGCGACAAGGGCGAGACGTTCAAGATCGAACTGGTCGACGCCATTCCCGAAGACCAGCAGCTAAAAATCTACAAACAGGGCGACTGGTTCGATCTGTGCCGCGGCCCGCACATGACATCGACGGGCAAGATCGGCAACGCGTTCAAGCTGATGAAGGTCGCCGGCGCCTATTGGCGCGGCGATTTAACCCGCGAGATGCTTTCCCGCATCTACGGCACCGCCTTTGCCAAGCAGGAAGAGCTCGACGCCTACCTCAAGCAGATCGAGGAAGCGGAAAAGCGCGACCACCGCAGGCTCGGCCGCGAAATGGATCTGTTTCACTTCCAGGAGGAAGCTCCCGGCTCGGTGTTCTGGCACCCCAAAGGCTGGACCCTGTTCCAGACACTGGAGAACTACATTCGCCGCCGCCAGACCGACGCCGGTTACGCCGAAGTCAACGCGCCGCAGCTGATCGATTCGTCGCTGTGGGTCGCTTCCGGACACATGGCGACCTTCCGCGACGGCATGTTTCTGGTCGAGCCGCGCAAAGAGGACGAGCGCACGTACGTCATCAAGCCGATGAACTGCCCCGGCCACATCCAGATTTTCAAGAACGGTTTGAAATCCTATCGCGATTTGCCGTTCAAGATCGCCGAGTTCGGCAAGGTGCATCGCTTCGAGCCGTCGGGCGCCTTGCACGGGTTGATGCGCGTGCGCGCCTTTACCCAGGACGACGCGCACATTTTTGTCACCGAAGAGCAGATCGCGGCGGAAGTGCTCGCGGTCAACGATCTGATCCTGTCGATCTATGCCGATTTCGGCTTCGACGACGTGCGCATCAAGTTTTCCGACCGGCCGGACAAGCGGATCGGCGAAGATGCCGTATGGGACAAAGCCGAAGAAGCCTTGATGCAGGCGCTGGAAGCTTCCGGCCGGCCGTGGACGCTCAACAAGGGCGAAGGCGCCTTCTATGGCCCCAAGCTCGAATACGTCTTGCGCGACGCCATCGGCCGGGACTGGCAATGCGGCACGGTGCAGGTCGATCTCAACATGCCGGGCCGGCTCGGCGCGTTCTACATCGACGAGCATTCAAACAAGGTCACGCCGGTGATGCTGCACCGCGCGATGTTTGGATCGCTGGAGCGCTTTACCGGCATCATGATCGAGCATTACGCCGGGCATTTGCCGCTGTGGCTGTCGCCCCTGCAGGCGGTGATTGCTACCATCACCTCCGAAGCCGACGATTATGCGCGCGACGTGATCGCATCGGCCCGACGCTTGGGCCTGCGCGTCGAAGGCGACCTGCACAACGAAAAGATCAACTACAAGGTCCGCGAGCACTCGCTGGCGAAAGTCCCGGCACTCCTTGTCGTCGGCAAAAAAGAAGCGGCGGAACGCACGGTTTCGATCCGCCGCCTCGGCAGCGACCAGCAGCAGACGATGGCGCTCGATGCGGCGCTTGCGGCGCTCGCTCAAGAGGCCGTGCCGCCGGACGTGCGCCGTATCAAGAAGGCGGCGTGAGAGACGCCGAACTTCCGCAGCACGCGGCAAAACGTCTTGGTCGGGCGTTCTAAAAAGCGTGGCGGCGGTAACGGCGGTTCGCGTCTCATTTTTCCGAGGAGTGTCACCGCGGAGCAGCACTCATTGCGGTCGTGAACATGGTATCGTCGTCTGTTTGATCACGCGAAGTGAGTTCGTGTAATGAGCATGCTACTTCGTTTGTTTGTTGGAATTTTAGCGACGGCGGCCGTAACCGGGATGGCGAGAGCCGCAGATCTTCCGCTACCGACCAAAGCGCCACCGGCACCGCTTTACGATTGGACCGGATTCTATGTCGGCGGCAATGTCGGGTACGGATGGGGCCACACGGACGTCACGGGCTCATCCTCCTCGGTCCTTCTGGGTGTCGCGACCCCATCGACCTTCGCCGGTGGCCTGAATTCGAGCGGAGTCCTGGGCGGCGGCCAAATCGGCTTCAATTATCAGTTCGCGCCGCACTGGGTCGCCGGTATCGAAGCCGACATTGATGGGGCCGGGATCAACGGATCAACGAATACCTGCTCGGCGACTACGGCGGGTGTAGCCGTTGGATGCGACACCGCCGCCCTCAAGCTGACTGATTTCGGCACGGTGCGAGGCCGCCTGGGATATGCCTGGAATAATATGCTGCTCTTTGGCACCGGCGGATTTGCCTGGGGCCAGAATTCAACGACGCATACCGGCACCTGCGTTGGTCCCGGCTGTCCAGCAGCCTCGGTGCCGTTCGTGTCGAACAGTCCATCGACGTCGACAACCTTCCCCGGCTGGGCCGCGGGAGCCGGTGCGGAATGGGGCTTCCTTCCAAACTGGACATTGCGGCTCGAATATCTGCACCTCGGATTTAATGACGTGACAACAAATTACGTGTTCAGCGGTACCGTGGTCGGCTTGCCGTTCACGACGGCTACTCACACCTCGGCGAATTCCGGCGTGGATTTGGTGCGGCTGGAAGTGAACTACGTTTTCAATTGGCCACCGATGAGATGACCGCGTTGCCGGAGGAGTTATCGCGCCAGCACCTGCACTTCGCCGTCAACGCCCGTGATCACCTTGAAGTCGCGCTGGAAAGTTCGGCCCTCGTTGCGCGCGATGACGTGGTAATCGCCCTCGGCAAGCACCACGCGCGGGAATGCGCCGATTGATTCCTTGATCACGTCACCGCCCGGCGTAAGCACCGTCCATTGCGTATTCGCCAGCGCTTCACCAGCCGGATCGTTCACGAGTTTCAATGTGATAACCGCGGCGCGATGCGTTACGACAGTATCGGTGAGCTTGGCCGCCTGAACGCGCAGATCGGAGCGCACCACCGAATTGCCGTCACCGTAATTCGACACGACATAATAGGTACCCTCGGGCAGCAGCACGACGTCGCCAGTCAACACGCTCTGGGCGATCGGGCGACGTTCGGCGGTATCGAATTGACTGCCGGTGTAGATGTCGAACGAAATCTGCCCGGTCGGGATGCGGACATTGCCGACACGGCCCTCGAGGCGGATTGCTCCGGCGGGAATCTCAAAGACTTCGCGAACCGGTTCGCCGCGCAGTTGCACCGCCTTGGCGGTGCCGGCTAGTCCAAGGCTCGCATAGACAACGTAATTGCCGACCGGCAACACGAAAGTCGGCGCCGCCGCTTTCTCTTCTTTCACCAGGCGAAATACGCCGGTCGCGTCGGCCTTGGCTGAATAAACACGCCAGATCAAACCGCCCGCAATCGACGGCGCGTCGCGTCCATAACGGGCGGAAACCGCCAGTGCCACCTGCCCGGCCGGTAGTGTTGGCAATGACTGCACTAACGCGGGACCGGACGGTGTAGGCGCTGGCGTGATCGGGACGATCGTGGCGCCCGGAGAGCCTGTCCCCGGCGTGAGCGGCATGGGCGCCGTCACTTGCGGCGACACCAGCGATTGGGCGTTTGCTTGCACCGCAGCAACGAGGACAAGAACCGACGCGATCGTCGCCGCGCTGCAGCACCTATTTCCCCTTGAACCCCGTCTAAGCATGCAGAATTTTTCGATCTTAATCACGGCAAATTCAAGCCATTGAAACTTCAGACCCTTCTGCAACCGATGCTATTGATGGCTTCCTTCACCATAATATGGCTAGCAACTTGTTACCTTGCGTTCCGTGGCCGATCATGCACGGCCGTCAATGGCTTTCGCGCCGCGGGGAAACGAGGAATCCCGTGAGTATTGCAGACATTGGATCGAAGCCTATTCAGGGGAAGCCGGCCAGGCCGCTGATCGGACTGGTTCTCGGCAGCGGCGCCGCGCGCGGCTTTGCCCATATCGGGGTCATTCACGCGTTGCTCGACCACGGGATTACGCCTGACATCGTCGTCGGCACTTCCATTGGCGCTTTAATTGGCGGCTGTTACGCCCACAACCAATTGAATGAATTGGAAGCCTGGGCGCGCTCGCTGACGGTCCGCCGCATCATCAGCTATCTCGACGTCAGAATTGGCAGTTCGGGGCTGATCGGCGGCGGGCGGTTGGCTAAACAACTGACCGAAGCGATGGGCAACACCGCCATTGAGGAATTGCCAATCCGCTTCGCCGCGATCGCCACCGAGGTCGGGACCGGACACGAAATCTGGCTGACCAAAGGCTCATTGGCGCTGGCAATGCGGGCCTCCTATGCGTTGCCGGGAATATTTCCCCCGGTACGCGTCGGTGGACGCTGGCTGGTCGACGGTGCGCTAGTCAATCCGGTGCCAGTCTCTGCCGCGCGAGCGTTCGGCTCGCGAGTTGTGATCGCAGTCAATCTCGATGCCGATCGATTCGCGCGCGGGGCCACCATCGCCAGTCATGGCTCGGATGCAAACGACGTGGCGATGGAGCCGCTGCCCGGAACCCCGCGCAAAGCGTTCCTCGGTCTTGGCGGCATATTCGGCGCGGAGCGCGCGCTGAAGCGTCAAATCCTCGCCAATGATGCCCGGCCGGGTTTTTCTACCGTCATGATCGAAGCCTTCAACATTATGCAAGATCGCCTGACCCGCATGCGGCTCGCGGGCGACCCGCCCGACATCCACATCACGCCGCACATCGGCAATATCGGGTGGCTCGATTTCCATCGCGCCGCCGAGGCGATCGAAGCCGGCAGAGTCGCGACTGAGAAGGCCCTGGAGCCAATCGCCGATACGATTGCAGCGTTAGGCTGATACGCCTCGCGGCCGATCGAGCGAAAACAAACCTATTGTAGCGGAAGGCGAGAACAATTCGTCTGGCACGACAACTGTACGGTCGTGCAATTCGACACACACGCGGTATTTGCCGTTGGGTTGGTCGTCGGCGTCACGTTACTCGGGGTCACCGAAGGCGACGTCACGGGCATGCCTGGCACCAGGCAGCTACTTTGGCAGCTCGCCGAGGAGGCATTGCAGGTCATCATGCAGTTGGTGACTGCCGACGAGATACTAGACGACGACGCCGGCGGAGCCGATGTGGATGGGACGCTGGACGTCGGTACCTGTGCGAACACTGCAGCCGGCGCGGCGGTGCTGATCGCCGCTGCCAATAAAAGCATCGTATAGGCCCGCATGCGTGTCTCCCTGGATGGGCAAGCAGGACCATGATGCCACGATCAATCGCCGTGGCAAAATCACCGGCGACAAGCTTCTGCGCGGTTATGCCGTCATAATGTAGTCGCGCATCGCGACCGACTCGCGCTCCATCTCCTGGAGCCGGTGTTTGACGATGTCACCGATCGACACGACACCGACCAGGCGGCCCTGATCGACGACCGGCATGTGGCGAAACTTTCCAGCCGTCATACGCTCCATGATGCTCGCGACCGCTTCGCTTTCATTGCAAGTTTCGACTTTGCGCGTCATCGTACCGCTTACCGGTTCGTTGAGCGCAGCAGCACCACCCTCGGCCAAAGCACGCACAATATCGCGCTCGGAGATGATGCCGACGAGACGATGGTCGGCGCCAAGAATGAGCGCTGCGCCGATCCGCTTGCTGGCGAGTAGCCGCACCGCTTCAGCAAGGCTGACTCCGGGTTCTATGGTGACGACTTCACGGCCTTTGGCCGCGAGAATGATACCGACAGTCATCGTAGCCTCCCTAACTTCCTCACCGCTTGCGCCCGCAATAACGGCGTGCAGCATGACGTGAAGATTATGTTTTGGGCCGGCGCGGAGTTCCATCGGCGGGCATTTAAAACCGGCGGATCATCCACTGTGGATAGCCCGTCCTCGGCTGCCTGCGTCATGTTGCGGCGCAGCGTCGAGCCTTCGCGTGGGTCGCCCATGAAACCTGCGCCGACTCTCACTGACTGTATCACATGAATACGGCGGCGGCCTGGTTCAAGGGGAGATATCCCCTATCAGGGGTTAACCCCCACGCCCGGTATCGATTTCCCGCCGCGGCGCGATCGGATCGAACGCGGTGAATAGGAAAAGTCCCGCGAGAAAACCGCCGATATGTGCCTGCCAAGCGATCTCTTGGCCTTCATCAACAATCGACACCGACCCGAGTCCGAACAGCGCATTCAGCCCGAGCCAGACGGCAAGGAAAATCAAAAACCGCGGGTCCCGCAAAGTCGCCAGGAGCGTCGCCGCCGGCACGAGATAGGCATCGCCGTCGCTGCGCTCGCCACGCCACAATCCGAGCGGACCGCCTTTCTGAAAAACAAAACGCAGCGCCGCCGCCATCGCCCCGGAAATGGCGGCTGACGCGCCGATCATCGGCACCATCGCTGCCGGATGAGTGATGAGATGTGCGAATGCGCCGGCCGCGGCGACCACCATCATAAAAGCGATATAGCGCCACGCCCCAAAGCGGCGCGCCAGTGCCGTGCCAAACGGCAGAAGCCACGCGAGATTGAGACCAATATGCATCAGGTCGGCGTGGATGAAGGCGTAACTGAAGAAGGTCCAGAGATCCGCGCCAAATCCGCCGGGAAAGGAGCCACCGATCAAAAGATCTGCGTCATAGCGCGCCGGAATGAAAGCAAAGGTCAGCAGAAATTGCTGATCCTCGGCGTCAGTCAGCACAAGCATGCGCAACGCATGCACAAGCAGAAGCACCGCCATCGTCGCTACGACGACGGGCGGCACATTGAACATCGGTTCTGAGCGCTGAGTTACCAAGATATGCCTGTGCCGACGACATAGGCCGCGATCGGGTCAACGGCAAGCAGCGGCCGCTGGGACAGACACCGCAGATAAAAAGAAAAGGGAGGACGTGTGTCCTCCCTTTCTAGTTAGCGCGGGATTCCGCAGCTCGCATCGGACGATACTTAGTCGCCAGATTGCTTCGACAGCCCGGGTTCACAATGGGCCGCCGGCTGTGGTCACATCCCTCGCCTCCCCTTATCGAAAACGCCGCCGAGCGACAGGCAGCGCGTGAACAACTCTCTAAGACACCCTAGGCGGCCGCTTTCGCGCCGCCAACGTCAACGTTTTGTTAGGATTAATTGATTGTTACCATGATCGACGCGGCGCCGAAAACGGCCCGCGGCACACCCCCTGCTCCAGCGGATAACGCACGGCCGAATTCCGCGCCGGGTGTCTCAAACCGGGACAGCCTGACGCAGCGGAAGACTCCCGTGCGGGAGCGACCGTCCATGAAACATGCCGCAAGCCGCGAACTCTACGCCTATTGGGAGGAAAAACGCGGAACCCGCCCAGCGCCCGAACGCGCCGAAATCGAGCCTGGTGCGATCCGCGGTGTGCTCAGCGACGCGTTCATTCTTGCGCTCGATCGAAGCACCGGTCATCCAATTCGTCTCGCCGGCACCCGCGTCTGCGCACTGTTCGACCGCGAGCTCAAAGGGGAACCATTCCTCAGCCTCTGGAGTTCCACGTCCCGACCGATTGTGGGCAGCCTGGTGGCGATCCTCGCCGACGAATGCACCGGCACCGTTGCAGGTGTGACTGCTGAAAATGCGGATGGCGAATCGATCGATCTCGAGCTGCTATTGTTACCGCTCGGCACGCGACGGCCAAGCTTTGCGCGTGCGATCGGCGTGTTGGCTCCCCTCAAAATACCATCGTGGTTAGGCGTGAGCCCGATCCGCGCACTGACGCTCGGAGGACGCCGCCATGTCGGGGCGGAACTTGAGAAGCGCTTGCTGCCGCGCTTTATGACGCCGCGGCTACGGCGCGGTTTGATGGTTTATGACGGCGGGCGCCGGAGCGGCGCCGCCCCGTCAAACAAGGAAGACGGGCCGAGCGCAGCTTAGACGCAACCGATATGGCGAGTTAACGCGGGGCTAACGGGACATTAAGACCGCCCGCCTAGGCTTAGTAAGCGCGACGGCAAGCAGATGGGCGATGGCGTTAGCTGCTGAACAAAAGCTGGACTTGCGTGCACTCGGCGACGAGCGGCGCCGTTTTCAGCGCGTGCGCGTCGACCTGTTGGGCCGCTACATGCTGCCCGATCGGCGCGAATTCCCCTGCCAGGTGGTGAATATGTCGCCAGGCGGCATGGCCGTGTTGGCGCCGGTCAGCGCGCAGCCAGGCGAACGAGTCATCGCCTATGTCGACCACTTAGGCCGGCTCGAAGGTCATGTTGCGCGGCTGTTTCAGAACGGTTTCGCAATGACGATCGCGGCGACGACCCGCAAGCGCGACAAGCTCGCCGCGCAACTCACCTGGCTCGCCAATCGTCACATTCTTGGTCTCCCTGAAGATCGCCGTCACGGCCGTATGGCGCCGCGCAAACCGATCGCGCGGCTGATCTTGCCGAACGGCCTTAATGTCAGCTGCCGCATCATTGATATCTCGCAATCAGGCGCCGGTATTGCTACCGACCAGCGCCCGCAGCTTGGCTCGCTGGTGACTCTCGGCACAGTGCCGGGCCGCGTCGTACGTCACCTTGAGGAAGGCTTCGCGATCGAGTTCACCCGATTGCAGCACCCGGATTTTCTCGAAGACGCGATCAGCGGACCATAGGCGGCTCCGCGTTCAGACACCGTCTTACTCGTCGCGGCCGACGGCCGGCGGAAGCTCCTCGATGATCGTCAACATGTCAGGCGCGGCCGCCGCGGCGTCGTGACGACCGATGTTTTTGAGAGCGACGCGTAGCCGGCCACCCGCCTGTTCAAGCACGGTCGCGGCTTCGTCCAGACCACACCCCTGCAGCAACAGAACCGCAAGTTTCACGTTGCCACTGGCCCGGCGAAGCGCATCTGCGACTTCGCCATCGCCGCAGCCGGTCAGGCGGCGCAGAATGGACTCACTTCGGCGGGCGAGCTTGGCATTGGTGGCTTTGACATCGACCATGAGGCCTTCGTGCACATGGCCGAGGCGGATCATCGCCAACGACGACAAAAGATTGAGCGCGACGCGCTGCGCGGTACCGGCCTTCATTCGCGTCGAGCCGGCAATCGGCTCGGGCCCGGTGTCGAGCCAAATCGGACAATCCGCTTCGAGCAACAGCGGCGTGTTGCGATTGTTGGCGATGCCGACCGTCAGTACGCCGCGCTGTTTGGCTTCGCGCAGGCAAGCAAGCGTGAACGGTGTTGTTCCGCTAGCGGCGACTGCGATCAGGACGTCAGGCGCCGCGATCCGGTGTTGTTTGACCAACTTTGCTGCGTCATCGGTCTCATCTTCGGCGTTTTCAACTGAGCGCAATAGCGCATCCTTGCCACCAGCCATGAGCAACAGCAGCCGTTCCGCCGGCCAGTTAAAGGTCGGAATAAGTTCGGCGCCGTCCTGGACCGCAAGGCGGCCTGACGTCCCGGCTCCGGCGTAGATCAAACGTCCGCCATCGCGGAGACGCGCCTCCGTCGCACGCGCGGCCGCCTCGATCGCCGAAAGCCCAGCGCGAACGGCGGCCACAGCGGCCATTTGCCCTTCGACCATGGCATGCAGAATTTCGGCAGGTTCCCACTGATCGATGTCGGTATAGCGGGGGCTGGCGCGCTCGGTATCCATTCGTGTCACCCAGGCCGGCAAAGCCGGCTAAACACCCAAAAGCAAACCATTTCGACCTCAATTGGTTCTTAACTTTAGTGGGGGCGTTCTACCGACGAAGGAACTTTGACGTGGACGCTCACATACTCCTGCTCGGCGTCGATGGTGGCGGCACCAGCTGCCGGGCCCGATTGCGTGCTCTTTCGGGCGAGCTTCTCGGCGAGGCGGCGACCGGTCCGGCAAATCTCAGACTTGGGCTGGAGCAAAGCTTCTCCGCGCTCATGGACGCCGCCACGCAAGCGCTCAACCACGCCGGCCTGTCCAGCCAACACCTAGCACGAGTCGTAGCCTGCTTGGCGTTGGCGGGCGCCAGCGAGCCGGCTTATTTGGCCGCCGCGCGCGACTATCCGCACCCGTTTCGCAAAGCCGTCGTTGTCACAGACGCCCACGCTGCTTGCCTCGGAGCCCACGGCCCGCGAGACGGCGGCGTCGTCGTTGCCGGCACCGGCACGGTCGGTTGGGCGGTGGTCCGAGGACAAACTTATCGGGTCGGCGGCTGGGGCCTGCCGATTTCTGACGAAGGCAGCGGCGCCTGGCTCGGGTCTGAAGCACTGCGCCGCGTGCTGTGGGCGCTCGACGGCCGCCTCGCCTGGACCGGGCTGTTGCGTACGCTGGCGGCCGACTTTGGCAACGATCCGCATTTCATCGTGCGCTGGGCCGACACCGCCTCCCCGCGCGACTTCGGATCGCTTGCGCCGCGCATCTTTGACTACGCCACGCGCGGCGACCCAGTCGCGGTTGAATTGGCCGAGCTTGCTGCGCGTCACATCGATGCACTCGCGGCGCGGCTCATCGGAGTTGGTGCGGTGCGACTGGCGCTGGTTGGAGGCTGCGCGCCGTTCCTGCGAAACTTCGTCGGCGCAACGACCAAATTACATCTGATCGAACCGGCTGGCGACGCGTTAGAGGGCGCACTGCAGGTGGCCCGCGCTGCCGCGCAGTCGCTGGCGCGCGTAGCGTGAGTGCCCCTCGCCGAGAATGCGATCAGACATGACACAGTCAGGCCTCGGCATGGCAGTGGAGTTGCGCGAGGCGCCCGCGGCCGTGCGCCGCCAGATGGATATCCTGGCAGGCCCGCTCGCCGAGCTCGTCGCGAGACTTACACACCGACCACCGGATGTTGTCGTCACCTGTGCCAGAGGCAGCTCCGCGCATGCCGCAACGTTTGCCAAACATCTGATCGAGCGCCATCTCGGTATTCCGGTGGCTGCCGCTGCGCCGAACATCGCGACCATCTATCGGCAGCCGCTCCGCCTCCGCGGTCAATTGCTGCTCGCCATTTCACAATCCGGAGCGAGCGACGATCTTGTAGAGGCAACGAGCGCCGCGCGAACGGGCGGAGCTCTGACGGTCGCGATCGTCAACGATCCGTTCAGCGCTTTAGCATCCGCGTCCGAATTTGTGTTGCCGATCGCTGCTGGACCGGAACTCAGCGTCGCGGCTACCAAAACGTTTGTCGCTTCGCTCGCCGCCGTCTTGCGGCTGACCGCGCAATGGGTTGGCGACTGCAAAATGCTTAAAGCGAGCGAGCGGTTGCCCGACCGCCTGGATGAAGCCGCTCAACTCGATTGGAGCGAAGCACTCGGCCCATTGGCCAAAGCAACCAGTCTTGTTGCCATTGGCCGCGGCCCGACGTTAGCCGTCGCGCGTGAGGCGGCGCTCAAGCTCAAGGAGACTTGCGCGCTGCATGCCGAGGCATTCAGCAGTGCCGAGTTTCGGCATGGTCCGATCGCGCTGGTATCGAGCGCATACCCCCTTCTGGTATTTGCTCCAACCGACCAGGCAGCGTTCGGGTTCGGTGACTTCGTGACCGATTTGCGTTGCAAGGGTGCCTCTGTGCTCGTCGCGGAACCCGGCGAGAAAATACCCGGCCGGCTTCCGACGCTTGCGCCCGATCAAGCCGAAGCCGACGCGATCTGTCTGATCCAGAGCTTCTACGCGTTCCTCGTCGGCCTCGCCGCGCAGCGCGGCGCCGACATCGAGCGGCCGCGGCATCTGCAAAAAGTGACGCGCACCCGATGAACGGCAGCGTTCACGCCGTCGCAGCGCGGCGCGTTTTCGACGGTGTCGGTCTGCACCGGGACGCTGCGGTGTTGATCGACGGCGACAAAATCGCCGCCGTCATTCCGCACGGAGATATCGCGGGCTCAATTCCAGTTCGCGAACTGCCCGACAACGTGTGGCTCGCACCGGGCTTTATCGACATCCAGGTCAATGGCGGCGGCGATGTGTTGTTCAACGATGCACCGACACCCGATACCATTCGCGCGATTGCTGCGGCTCACCGCCGGTTCGGAACCACCGCGCTGCTGCCGACATTGATCAGCGACAGCAGGGAAAAAATGGTAGCCGCGGTCGACGCGGCGGAATGTCTTGCAGGATCTGAGCCCGGCGTGCTCGGAATCCACCTTGAAGGTCCGTTCCTGTCGCCGGAAAAGCCTGGCGTACACGATTTCCCGCCTGTTGCGGCGGCCAATACCAGAAGACCTTGCGCTGCTTACCGCACCACGCAAAGGCGTAACTCTTGTGACCTTGGCACCTGAAGAAGTGCCGGCGGCTTTCATCACCAAGCTCGCCGCAGCCGGCGTGCGCGTTTCGCTCGGCCATTCAATGGCGACCTATGCGCAGACGCAAGCCGCGATTGCGGCGGGGCTCACCGGCTTTACGCATCTCTTCAACGCCATGCGACCGCTTGAGAGCCGCGAGCCGGGACCGATCGCCGCGGCATTGGAATCGCCGCAAGCTTTCTATGGCCTAATCGTTGATGGCTTTCACGTCGCGCCGGCGATGTTGCGGCTCGCATTGCGCGGCGTGGGTCATCCGATCCTGGTGACCGATGCGATGCCGCCGGTTGGCGGGGCGCGATCCTCTTTCACTCTCGCGGGCGAGACAATCGCTGTCCAAGACGGCCGCTGTGCCAGACAAAAGGATGGCGCGTTGGCCGGAGCGTGTCTCGACATGGCCGGCGCGGTGCGTAATTGTGTCCAGTTGCTCGGCGTGCCGCTGATCGACGCGTTGCGGTTTGCATCCGCCAACCCGGCCGAATTTCTGGGTCTTGGCCAGAAGCTCGGCAAGCTCGCGCCGGGATTTCGCGCCGACATGGTCGCGTTCCGCGGGCACACGATTGAAGTGCTCGAGACCTGGCTAGCCGGCGCCGGTCTACCCAACTGACGCTAATCGAAGTTGTTGCGCTTGCCTTTACGCACATAGGCGACGACGTCGCTGATATGCTTGCGGCCGTGCGCCGGCGCGTTCTTCGCCAAGTGGGCGAACATCTGAATGGCAAAGCCGCCGTCGAGACTGTCGGTGATCTGCCGCCGCCAAGGACGCCGGACGATCTGCGTTGTCATGCGTCGCGTCGTGCGCGGCTGGGTCATGATGTGATCGGCGATCTTGTAAGCGCGCTCGATCAGCTTTTCGCGCGGCAAGATCTCGTTGATCATGCCGTATTCGAGCGCAGTCTTGGCATCGATCGCTTGCCCGGTCAGCAGAGCATAGGCTGCGCGTTTGACGCCGAGCAGTTCCTGAAAGCAGCTGTGGATGCCGTCGCCGGGAACGGAGCCGATGTCATAGTGCAGATCGTAGATGATGGCGTCCTCGGCGGCGATGGTGATGTCGCACATCAGGCACATTTCGGTGTGGAAACCCGGGCCGTTGATGATGCCGATGGTCGGGATTTCCAGATCGTTGACCAGTGAGCTGACGTTGATGCGCCCGTCCTTGTAGGCGTATTCATAAGCCCAGTAGGCCAAATCGTCCTGCTCGAGCTTGAAGCCTTCCGGGTCGGCATCCATCATGAACTCGTCACCCGAGCCGGTGAAGATCATGATCTCGTTCTCGGGATCGGCGCCAACTGTCTTGAACATTTGGCCGACGGAACGGTGATTTTCGACGCTGAGCTGGATCGGCCCGCCTTTGGTGTGGGCCTGAACGAGAATGACGCCGTCGGGACGCCGCTCCATCTTGTAGAAGTCCTTGAACCGCTCCTTGTATTCCTCGAATTTCGGCGGCGAAACGAAGTTACTTAACGACATACTGCACTCCTCACTCAGACCGCCGCGGCGACCCGCTGGATCTGGAGAAATTTCGCCACGATGGGCTTGAGAACTTCAAGCCGCTCGACCTGCGGAACGTGCCCGCAGTCCTTGATGATTTCGACCCGCGAATTGGCAATCCGTGCGGCGAATTCCTTCGCGTAAGCCGACGACACCAAGGCATCGTCCTCGCCCCAGACGATAAGCGTCTCAGCTTTGATCCGATGGATGCGCTTCTTCAGGCCTTTGTCCGGTATCGGCCAGACGAACTTGCCGGTGGCGCCGAGCGCCCAGACCAGATCGGCGATGATCGTCGCAACCTGATCCGGATCGTCCGGCATTTGCAGCGCCTTCTGCACCGGCTCCGAGGAAAGATCCTTGTACAGTGTGGCGACCAATTTCTCCGGCGGCATCAGCATGTAGGGCGCCACCGGTATGTCCTCGCGCCAGAGCCCGATTGGGTCGAGCAGGATCAACTTGCTGACGCGATCGGGACGATGTGCGGCCATCTCGCACGCCATCATGCCGCCGAACGAAGTCCCCACCACCGGCACCGAACGCAGATTGAGCGCATCGAAGATTTCATCGTAGATCAGCACCAGATCCCAGAGGCTTTCTACCTTGTAGATCGCATCGCGCGCGGTTTCGCCGGTGCCAGGATGATGCGGCGCGTAGACGGTGAAGCTTTCGGTCAGCCACTCGATGAACGGATCCCAGATTGGACCGCCGGCGGCGTGGAGATAAACCAGCGGCGGACCGCCGCCACCGACCCTCACCTTGGCTTCGAAGTCGCAATGCCGGATCGGGATGGTTCGGATATTGGGCGTAGCCATGTTTTACATCCAACTCGTTTTGCTGGCATTGGCTCGCGGCGATAGCGCGAGCCGGCGGGAAGTTCGTGCAAGTCGTCAGGCAGTGGCCATTTCACGATCGCGAACCGGCCGTTTTCGCAATTTCTTCGGCCACCAATGGTTTTCCCACTGCTTATCCTCCCAGATTTTCTGCAGATGCGGGAGAACTTCGCGCCCGAACAACTCGATGTTCTTCTTCGCGAGCGCGTGCGGCATCGATCCGAATTGCAGCGCCACCATCAGATGTCCGACGTTGAGACGTTTGGCCATGTCGGCAAGTTTCTCGCGCACTGTCGCCGGGCTGCCGACCACGACGAATTCCTTGTCGATCATGTCTTTGGCTTTGAGCGGTTTGAGCTCGATCGAAAGGTCGCCGAACTGCAGGAAGTTCTTTCCGCCTTTGAGGATGTTCAACAGACTGCTGTAGTCGGAATAGCCGGGCGGCGCGATTTGATACGTCGGCTGATGCAGCAGCTTGTGATAGAAATATTCGACGTGCTTGGCGTACTGTTCCTCCGCCGCCCGATCGGTTTCAGCGACCGCCACGATCTGCAAAAACGAAGCACGATACGGATTAGCGTCCTTGCCCTTGGCAGCGGCGCGCTGCCAGAACCGATCCATGACGTTGTCGGCCGATTTGCCGCCGAAATAGCTCAGATAGGCGTAGGGCAGATTGCGGTCGTGGCAATAATCCCAGGTCGATGAGCTTGCTGCTCCGGGCACCAGCAGCGGCGGATGCGGATCCTGCACCGGGCGCGGCCACAGATTGACTTTCGGCAACTGATAATACTTCCCGTTCCAGGCGAAGAATTCCTTCGCGGTCCAGGCCTTGAGCATGAGCTCGATGGCCTCGCGCCAGCGCTCACGCTGTTCCATCGGCGGAACGCCGTAGCTGATATTGGCGTCGCAGCCGAGGCCGAGCGGAACGCCGGCGACCAGTCGCCCGCCGCTGATGCAATCGAGCACTGCATATTCCTCGGCGATGCGAATAGGTGGTGATGTAGCGGCAAGCGTGGCGCCGAGCTGGACCAAGGCGACCTGCTCCAGACCCTGATCGCGGGTCATCTTGGCGAGGATAGCGCCAAACAGGTTCGGATTGCACATGAACCCGTAAGGATTTTGGTGATGCTCGTTGGTGCCGATGCCGTCGAAGCCGAGCTTGGCCGCCAGCATCAATTCGTCGATCGACCAATTGTAAACGTCGGTGACCTTGTTGGCGTCGCCGTATTCCCACCAGGGAGCATCTACCCAGGCCGACGCGAGGCCCTTGGGGAAATCCTCCGGCAGATCACGATAAGGCATGAAATGAAACATCGTGACCTTCATGGTCATCCCTCCCTTTGTCGGTCGGCAGGCTCGCCGTCAGCAGTGCGCGTCGTTTTATGGTTGACGCGATCTAACAATAGAACGGACGTGCTGACAAGTTGGCGAGTTGTGAAGACCGTCGCGATCGATTTAGTTCGCAAATCGAACCCGACACTTTAGTTCGCTAATCGAACTTGGCTTATCGGACGCATCACGCAGCGCTACTGCGCGTACCGGCAACCGTGCACTGACTGCAACCGTGTATTGATTGATTGGACATCGCCACGCGCGGCTCACATTTTTCGGGTGCCTGGTTCGCGCCGAGGAAATCGAACACAAGAAGCCCTGCCCTTTGGAAACGGCAAGTTGATGTGACCGTATCAGCGCGTCGCCGAAAAGCATCGACGACCCGGTTGCTTCATAGCTGCGAATGAGCGCGCAAGGCGAGGCCGCGCGCTCACCGCTGCCATTACTCAAGGCAGCGTAAGCGCCAGGTAAACAAAACCGGGATATTTTCTTCGAGCGGTACCGCCGGAGTACGCCGATCACCAGCGCGCACAGACTGAGAGGCGCGCCCGGCCGATAACAAAACACTGGCGGCGCAGGCATCTGGCGCGCACGCAATTCGAAGCAAAATTAAACAGCTAAAATTTTACCGAAAGTTCCGCGCGAATATCGCCTGTCATTTTCTCAATTGTTGATGCGTTTTTACTTCAAATTGAAGCACTCAACTTAGCTGCGCCGAAAAAGCTTTGTGAGAAACGTGACCCCAAGAAGACGGGAGAGGGGTCACATGAATTCGGGTGCCAGAAGCTCGCGCACCAAGTGTTCGCGCACCAAGGCGTTTCTAAGGCGCGGCGCCGCCGCGAGCGTGATCGCGCTCGCCGTGCTGGCGATGCCGACTGCAGGCAACGCCGATGAACGCCCGCTGTTCATTTCGCTCGGCGACGCTACAAAAGCTCCGATCGGCTGGGTCGAGTTTTGCATCGAGTACGATCCGGAATGCAAAACCAAGGCGTCGCAGCCGCGCGACGTGATGCTCTCCGCGCAAACCTGGAAGGATCTCGAGCGAGTCAATCTCTGGGTCAACGCCCACGTCAAACCGATGACCGATATGGAGCATTGGGGCGTGGTCGAGCGCTGGAACTATCCGGACGACGGCTACGGCGATTGCGAAGACTATGTGTTGCTCAAGCGCAAAATGCTCATCCAGGCCGGCTGGCCGCGCGAGGCTTTGCTGATCACGGTGGTGCGTGACAAGCACGGCGATGGCCACGCCATCCTCACCGTGAAAACCGACAAAGGCGAATTCATTCTCGACAATCAGAACGATCAGATTCTGCTCTGGTCGGACACCGGTTACCGTTTCGTCAAGCGCCAATCGCAGGCCGATCCCAATGCGTGGATCGGATTAGGCGAGCCGCGCCCGGCGCAGCCGACGGCCTCGTCGCGCTGATTGCAACAAACAAAGGAGTTTGCGACCCCGGTCACGTCCCCACCCCTCCCCGTCCCCAGACCGGGTTCGCGCGGCCGGCTCTCCCCCAGGAGCCGGCCGCACCTTTTTTGGATGACATTGCCTGGCAGACGCGCGCCCCAGTGAGCGGCATTGTCGATCACTCGGCTGGGTGCTACTCGCCCTTGGGGCGTTCGGGCATAATCATCTCTCAACGCCAGGAGTTATGATTATGTCCGCGGTACCAACTTCCCAACCGTCAGCGAAAGTTATTCTCACTATTTTCAAAGTCATGGGCTTTAGAGCTGGCGCGATTCTCCAAAGAGACCAGGTACAATTGCAGTTCACCGTCAACGGCGGGAACGCCGCAGATTTCACCTCGGGCCTGCAAAACGGAGTGGATCACGGATGGCTTGAACTGCCATCCGCGACAACCATCAAACTGACGGACGCTGGCTTTGCCGAATGCAAAAAGACCGATAATTAAAACTGAGAAGCCACCCGATTCCGGGACTGGCCCCGAATGTCTCCGGCGGCAAAACGGACATTACAAATTAGAGCCGCTGCGTCGGCGCCAGCCACGCCTCTCGCCCCAGTCCATCAGTTCTTGTCAATGAAATCGACGATCGCGGCCGTCGTCTGCTTCGGCTGCTCTTCCATGATCCAATGGCCGGAATCCTTGACGATGCCGGCCGTTACATCGCTGGCGACGAAGCGCACATCGTCGGCCATCTTCGTTCCGAACGAATGATCCGCGCCGAGCGCCAAAATCGGCATGCCGAGCTTACCCTTGGCGGCGAAGGCTTTGTTGTCGTTCGCGTCCTGCGTGAATGCCGCGAATTGGTTGAACGCCGAATGCATTGCTCCGGGCCGCGCATAGAGCGCCGCGTAGTGCCGTCGTGTAGCCTCGTCGATTGCTTTGGGATTGGCGGAAAGTTCGTTCCAAAAGCGGTCGAGATAGATTCGTTCGCGGCCTTTGACGAGCCGCTCGACATCGGGCCCGCGGAAATTGAAATGCCACAACAGTGGATTGCGGATGATCTCGTCCCAAGGCCCGATCCCCGGCAGCGGCGCGTCGATCAGCACCCAGCGCGTCACGCGCGCGGGAAACTGTGCGGCGAAGGCGTAGCCGACCATGTTGCCGATGTCGTGGGTGACGAAGGCGGCCTTGTCGATATTCAGTTTGTCCATCACCTGCGCGATGTCGCGCGCCTGCGTTTTCTTGTCGTAGCCGCCTTCCGGATGGGACGACAGGCCCATGCCGCGCAGATCGGGAACCAGCACGGTGTGATTGTTTGCCAGCGCCGCCGCCACGGGCGCCCACATATCGCCGGTATCGCCAAAGCCGTGAAGCATCACGACCGCCGGGCCCTTGCCGCCAACCCTGACGTGGATCGTCGCGCCCTCCACCTGGACATCCTGAACGCGAAAATTTTGCGGAAAGGGCGTGACTTCAGCGGAAGCCGTGGACAGTGCCAGGGCCAGCGCTCCGAGCGAACCCAAGAATGCTTTGACCGGGACGGCTGCAAGATTTTTCATAATCGCTCCTTTGGATCGCATTGGTCATCATCAAAGCATGATCAGTGCCTGGGGGCCCGAGCCGCACGACTGTCAGCCGCATCGACGTAGATCGTGTCGCTCGGACCAATGCCGGTGATGTCGACGACGGCGGGCTGGTCTTCCGTGCCAGCGAAATGGGTTGCTCCGGCTGGCTCGGTGTAGAAGCTCCCGGGAGGTAGCGCCTTCAGCGCGCCGGCGTCGCGTTTTGCGCCATAGCCGATGTACCAGAGGCCCGACACCACCGTCGCGACACGGTCGTCGCGATGATGATGTGGCTTGATCAATGTGTGCGGAGCAATGACGAGTCTGATGGTGTAAAGGCCTGCCTTGTTGGGATCGCCCGACAGCACCGTGGTGCGGATACTGGTTACGCCGGACGTGCCGGTGCCCGCCGTGATCGAGGGCAATGCGGCAATCTCCTGAGGCGTCAAACGCATCCGGCTTTCGCCGGCGGACACATAATCCGCCACGCAGCCGAGGCAGACCAGCGCCAGCGCGATGGATAGGTAGGGACTCGGCATGGCGATCTCCGATCGAGAGCAAACGTCTGTGCAATGTGCCGTTGACGCAACATAGCATTGCGGCGGTGTTCGGATTAGACTTCCTATCCTGGACTTCGAATTCGGAAATGCCGAACAATGAAAGTCGACGGAATAGCGGCGTTCGTCGCCGCTGTGGAAGCGGGATCAATCACGGCGGCCGCGCGAAAACTGCGCTTGTCGAAATCGGTGGTCAGTGAGCGGCTCGCTGAACTCGAACGCGGCCTGGGAACCAAGCTCGTTCAGCGCACAACCCGCAAACTCTCCCTCACTGAAGACGGCTTGGCATTTCACCAACGGGCCTCGCGGATCATCCGCGAGATCGAAGATGCAGCGGCGGACCTCGCCGAGCGGCGCGGCAAGCTCACGGGCCCACTACGTATCTCCGCTCCGGTAACGTTCGGCCGCATGCATCTCGGCCCGGCTCTTTATCCATTTCTGGTTAAACATCCCGAGATCAGTCTGACGCTCGATCTCGACGACCGGCGCGTGGACGCCGCCGCGGATGGCTATGACGCGGTCGTGCGGCATGGCGGCATTGAGGAGTCACGCTTGGTGGTGTGGCGGCTGGCACCAAGCCAACGCGTCCTCGTCGCATCGCCACAATACCTGGCTCGCAGAGGCACGCCACGGACCAGAGCGGAATTGGAGAACCACGACGGTCTCTTCTATACAAATCGGGGCGTTGCCGACTGGCGCTTCGTCAGCCGCGGGAAGGCCATGATGGTACGTGCCCGCGCGCGGCTCGCCGTGAATAACGGCGATATGATCCACGACGCCGCGGTCGCGGGGCTCGGTATCGCCCACTTGCCGATGTTCGTGGCGGGGCCCGCGATCAGAGCAGGAAAGTTGCGCGTCATCGAAATCGGCATTCAGGCCGAGGAAGAGTGCATCTTCATCGCTCATCCCCAAGGGCGCCACGCGTCGGCTAAGTTGCGAGCCTTGGCGCAGCATCTGCGCGTGGCCTTCGGTACCCCGCCCTATTGGGAAAGGCCGCCGACCTAGGACGGGGTCGGCGGCTTGAGCCGGCTCGACCCTGATGTATTTCTTGCTCGGTCAGAACAACCAGCTGCCCTGCAAATACGGACCTTGCACCGTCAAGTTGGTTTTCAGCTGCTGCTCAGTCGCCAGGTAGACACCTGAAGCGAGCGGACTTCCTGCCACGTTGCTCAGCGCATATTCGTTCACTGCGTCGAAGTACACGGCCACCTGGTAGCCAAGCTCGACCTTGAAAAATCCGTAGTCGCTGAGCGGGAAAGCGTAGGCGGCGCCCAATCTGGCGTCGAAGCTGGGCACGACCTGCGTCGCATTCGGTGAGGTCAAGGCCTGATTGTTGGTCGTGATGCCGATCGCGGAGAGGAGCGGAGACGCTGTCGTAAAGTTGATGCCGCTCTGCGACGTGCCGATCAAGCCCGCGCCGGCGGCTTCGCCGAAGAACTGAAACTGGCCGACATTGTACTGACCTCTTGCGCCCACACGAGGCCCGGCGCCGGTGAACAACGAACTGGTGGTATCGGAATGGGACGTCGCGCCGGCCTGGAACGCACCTGTCAGGTTCTCGCCGAGGCGCGCAAATTCCACGCCGCCAAAGACGCGCAACTGGAACGGACAATCGGCACAGAACGTATGTCCGGCATCCAGATTGACCGCGTCGTACGACGATTGCAGGCTGCCGGTCGCGTTGCCGCCGGTGAACGCTGCGCCCGCCGGAGGTCCAACCGAATAAGGCGGCCCTACGAACTGGTTGGGAGCGGCACTGACGGAGGCGCCGTCGGTCGCACGCAGATGCGTCCAGTCAAGGCCGAGATCGTCGAACGCGGTGGGCATGTAACGCAGCCCGACCCGAAATGCCGGACTGTACTTCGGATCGATCGATTGGTTGCTCCAATTAGGCGTCGGTACCGGGAACGGGCTCACGAGGGTCGCGTACTGCTCGAAATTGCCGGCGCTTGGCTGCAAGAACAGCAGCGAGCCGCTTAATTCGAAATGCGGGTGCGGATTCGTTGGGGCTGTCTTGACGACAACCGCGTTGTCGGCGTCGAGCGCCGCCGGGGCCGGCAGCGCCGGCGGTGGCGCCGCACTGTCCAGAACGGTCACGCGACGAGTTTGTTTGGTTCCTGGTTTGGAAGCCTCGATGCGCGTGATGCGCGCGCGCAAAGCGGCATTTTCCTTCTCCAGCGCGTTGAGCCGCGCCAAGATCTGGTCGTCGATCGAGTCGGCACGGGCCGGGTGGACGACCGCAAACGTGGTTAAAGCCACACCTAAAAAAAGCGCAAGTTTGTAGACGGTCTGCATGGTTCCCTCCTGAGTTACGCGGAAATCGTTCGGGCTTTCGACGCGGCACGCGGCGGGCAGTGATCAGCACACGAAACCAGCGCTCGCGAGAGCCTCGACGGGCATCAAGACCAGATCGCACCTACAGGTACGCTAAAAGCCCGCTCAACAGTTTGGGAAAGCAAGTGAGGCTCGGTGAATAGTGGGGAAATCAAACACGCTGCCGCCGGCGAGGTGATGACGACCTCACCCGTGCGGTCGCGGCCGGGCGTAGCCGTCGTGGTTGGACCGGAGAGCCGGGGCGGCGGCTCCATGAACTAAGTTCTCAAAATTCGCATAGCTCATTGTTGATCGGCGCATAGCTGGCTAACAGAGAGGCAGTTTGAACGCGTTTGTGAGTTGTTTCCCGCGACGAGACCGTTATGGTGCAACGCACAGCGAGAGTTTCTCGCTCAGGGGTGACGTACGGACCGACCGCGGCGGCGACCGCGGCTGGAACTGGGGAAGCGGTACTACCGAATGACTGCGATCGTCCGGATCGCCCTGCGGCGTCCTTACACGTTCGTCGTTCTCGCTCTCCTCCTGCTGCTCGTCGGGCCGCTGGCGGCATTGCGCACGCCGGTCGATATTTTCCCGGAAATCCGAATCCCGATTATTGCAGCGATTTGGAGTTACACTGGCCTGCCGCCGGACGAGATGGCGGGGCGGATGGTGTCGCAGTTCCAGCGCGCGCTGACGACGACGGTCAACGACATCGAACACATCGAGGCCAACTCCTTTACCGGCCTTGGCATCGTTAAGGTATTTTTCCAGCCAGGCGCGGACATCCGCACCGCCAACGCGCAGGTGACTGCCATCTCGCAGACGCTGCTGCGGCAAATGCCGCCCGGCACGCTGCCTCCCCTCATTTTGAACTACAACGCCTCGACGGTGCCGATCATCCAGCTCGCCTTGTCAGGCAAGGGGCTGCCTGAGCAGAGGCTGTTCGACCTCGGTCTGAACTTTGTGCGCGTTCCGATCGTTACCGTTCCCGGCGCGGCCATGCCGTATCCATTCGGCGGGAAATTCCGCGAAGTCCAGATCGACGTCGATCCCGCGGCGATGCGGGCGCGCGGCCTTTCGGGCCAAGACGTCGCCAACGCGCTCGCCGCGCAGAATCTGATCACCCCGGTCGGCACGGAAAAAGTCGGAACGTTTGAGTACGCCATCAATCTCAACAATTCGCCGACGGCGATTAAGGCGCTCGGCGACTTGCCAATCAAAGCCGTCAACAACGCGATGGTTTACATCCATGATGTCGCCCATGTGCGCGACGGCAGTCCGCCGCAACAGAACATCGTTCACGTCGACGGCAACCGTTCGGTGCTGATGTTCGTGCTCAAGAACGGCGCTGTTTCGACGCTCGCCATCATCGACGGCGTGAAGAAAAAAGTGCAGGAGATGAAGCGGACGCTGCCGAGCAATCTCGTGCTTACGGCGATCGGGGATCAGTCGATCTTCATCAACGCGGCGATCGGCGGCGTCATCCGCGAAGGGGTCATTGCCGCCGCCCTCACCAGCCTGATGATTCTGCTCTTTCTAGGCAGTTTCCGCTCGACCCTGATCATTGCCACATCGATTCCGCTCTCCGTGCTCGGCTCGATCGCGACGCTGTGGGCGCTCGGCGAAACACTCAACATCATGACGCTCGGCGGATTGGCGCTGGCGGTCGGAATCCTCGTCGACGAAGCCACGGTGACCATCGAGAATATCAATTGGCACCTCGAACAAGGCAAAGAGGTCGAGACTGCGATTCTTGACGGCGCCGAGCAGATCGTGACGCCGGCGTTCGTTTCGCTGTTATGCATCTGCATCGTGTTCGTGCCGATGTTCTTCCTGACCGGCGTGTCGCGCTTCCTGTTCGTGCCGCTCGCGGAAGCAGTCATGTCGGCCATGGCGTGGTCGTTCATCCTGTCGCGCACGCTGGTGCCGACGATGGCGAAGTACATGCTGCGCAAGCATGAGCCGCACACCGATATGCACGGCCTAAACAGTCCGCTGCCGCGCTCGCGCAATCCGCTGGTGCGCATCCAGCGCGGCTTCGAGGCGGGGTTTGAGCGAACCCGTCTTGCCTACCGCGAGCTTCTGACAATGGCGCTGCGCAATCGGCTGGTGTTTGTCAGCTGCTTCCTTGCCTTTGTGGTTGGCTCGTTTGCGCTAGCGCCGTATCTCGGACGCGATTTCTTTCCATCAGTCGACGGCGGCCGCATTTTGATGCATGCGCGGGTGCCGGTCGGCACCCGCGTCGAGGAAACCGCCCGTCAATTTTCCGAAATCGAGAAAGTCGTCCGTCAGATCATCCCGCCGAATGAACTGGAAACGCTGGTCGACAACATCGGCTTCCCGGTCAGCGGCATCAACAATACTTACAACAACACCGGCACCATTGGTTCCCAGGATGGCGAGATTCAGATCGGCTTGAATGAGAATCACCGGCCGACCGCGGAATTCATCCGCACGATGCGGGAAGAATTGCCGGCGCGCTTCCCGGGAACAACGTTCTCGTTCCTCCCCGCGGACATCATCAGCCAAATTCTCAATTTCGGCGCGCCGGCCCCGATGGAAGTGCAAATTCGCGGACCCGATTTGCCGGCGAACTTTGCTTACGCGCAAGACTTGCTGCGGCGGTTCCGCCATGTGCCCGGCCTGGTTGATGCGCGCATCCAGCAATCACTCAGCGCGCCTGCGTTCAATGTCGACGTTGATCGCACCCGCGCACAATACGTCGGCATTACCGAGCGCGATGTCACCAACAGTATGGTCGTTAACCTCGCGGGATCGAGCCAAGTCCAGCCGACGTACTGGCTTAATCCGGAAAATGGCGTGAACTATTCGATCGTCATGCAGACGCCGCAGTATCAGGTGGATTCGCTCGATGCGCTGCGTAATCTGCCGATCACGGCAACGGGGGCGCCCTCACAAACGCTGGGCGCGATCGCCGATATCAAGCGGACATCGACCGCAGGGGTCTATTCTCAATACAACGTGCAGCCGCTCGTTCAGATTTACGGCACCACCCAGGACCGCGATCTCGGCGCCGTCGCTGCCGATGTACAGAAGATCCTGGATGAGACCGCGAACGACGCCCCTAAGTCCGCGTACGTAGCCATGCTCGGTCAGGTCAAGACCATGAACAGCTCGTTCTCCGGCCTGATCTTCGGGCTCGCCGCGGCGGTCGTGCTGATCTATCTCCTGATTGTCGTAAACTTCCAATCCTGGGCCGATCCGTTCGTGATCATCACGGCGCTGCCGTCGGCGCTTGCCGGCATCGTGTGGATGCTGTTTGCCACCGGCACGACCCTGTCGGTTCCGGCACTGACCGGCGCCATCATGTGCATGGGGGTCGCGACCGCAAACAGCGTTCTTGTCATCAGCTTCGCCAAGGAGCGGCTGGAGGAGCATGGCGACGCGGTAGCCGCCGCGATCGAAGCCGGCTTTGTCCGCTTGCGCCCGGTGGTCATGACGGCGCTCGCCATGATCATCGGCATGCTGCCGATGGCGCTTGGCCTTGGCGAAGGCGGCGAACAAAATGCGCCGCTCGGCCGTGCCGTCGTGGGCGGCTTAAGTTTCGCAACCATCGCAACTCTGATATTTGTGCCGGTGGTCTTCAGCATTATTCACCAACGCCGCGGCTCGCTGGGCGCCCGCGTCATCGGAGAGCCGCATGCCGCCTGATTCCGCCCGGCCCCCCGTCTCCCGCCGCGGGCTCTACATTGGCGCGGTTTCGGCGGCGATTATCGCCACGGTCATCGTGGTGTTCGGCATCACCAGCCGCAAGATTGCCGACGCCAAGCTCCAGGAATGGACGGAAAATCAAGCGCTACCGGTCGTCGCGGTAGCACTGCCGGACGCCCGCGGTAAAACGTCAACCTTCAGCCTTCCCGGCCGCCTCGAAGCCTATGTCCAGGCGCAGATTTACGCCCGCGTTACCGGCTATGTGAAAGAGTGGAAAGCCGATATCGGCACGCCGGTTAAAGCCGGTGACTTGCTCGCCGTCATCGACGCGCCTGATCTCGACCAGCAGATCATGCAGGCCGAGGCCAACCTGGCGAGCGCAAAAGCCAATTCCACGCTCTCGGACATGACGCTGACGCGCGGCCAGTCACTGATCAAAACGCTTGCGATTTCGCAGCAGGATCTCGATCAGAGAGCAGCGGACTCGTCCAACAAGCAGGGACTGGTCCGCGCAGCCCAAGCCAATCTCGATCGCCTGCGCGTGCTGGAACAGTACAAGCGGCTCACCGCGCCGTTTGACGGGCTCGTCACTGCGCGCACCACGGACGTTGGCCAGCTGATCAATGCCGGCGGCGGCGGCCCACCGATGTTTATCGTCTCGGACATCAGCAAATTGCGCGTCTATGTCAGCGTGCCGCAAAGCTATGTGCCCAGCATTCCGGTCGGCACCAAGGCGCACATCGTTGTGCCGGAATATCCCGGACGCACATTTCCGGCTGTGGTCGTTGCGTCAGCTCAGTCAGTCGAGATCGCGTCGGGCACCACGCGGATACAGCTCGTTGTCGACAATTCCAACAAGGAGCTGATGACGGGCGACTTCACCAATGTGACTTTCGACCTGGCTCATCCCGAAATCGCAATCAACGTCCCGGCAAGCGCGCTGATCTTCAACCAACGCGGCCTGCAGGTTGCGACCGTCGGCACTAACGATCGCATCGTGCTCAAGCAAGTCACCATCTCGCGTGACCTGGGCAACGAGGTTGAGCTTGGATCCGGAATCGCGGCGGACGATCGCGTAGTCGCCAACCCGCCCGATGGCATTGCGACCGGCGACAAGGTCCGCATTGCCGGCGCGCCGGGAGTGCCAGGCGCCGGCGAAACCGCGGAAGCAAAATAGCGCGTGGTGGCCGCTCAGCCGATCGGTTTTAAGCCGCTCGCGTAGCGCTTGAAGTTCCGCACATAGAACTCCGCACCGGCGGCGATCCCAACCTCGGCCGCTTCGTCAAGCGTGCGCAGAACGCGTGCCGGGGAGCCGACGATCAGCGATCTTTCGGGAAACGATTTCCCCTCGGTGATCAGCGCCCCGGCGCCGACGAGACAGTGGGCCCCGATTCGCGCGCCGTTGAGAATGATCGCCCCCATCCCGACGAGCGCGTTCGCCCCGATGGTGCAACCGTGCAGAACGACGTTATGGCCGATCACGCAATCCGGCCCAATCGTGATCGGAAACCCGAGATCGGTATGGAGCGTGGAATTGTCCTGAATTTGTGAGCGCTCGCCGAGTTCGATCCATTCGTTATCGCCGCGCAGCACAGCGCCGAACCAGATGCTGCAATCGGTCTTCAGCCGCACCTTACCGATGACCGAGGCACTTGGCGCTACCCAATAGCGGCCCGCTTCGGGCAAGTCCGGCTTCTGGCCGCCGAGTTCGTAGATCATTGTCCTTTTTCTCATGCGTGAGGCGGGGCAGCAGCGCATACGCACGGAGCATCCGCAATCGACAACGCGATGGCAAGATGTGGAGCGTCAGAGAAAGGGCAGATCAGCAGCAATCGCGGGCGGAGCTTTCTCAACGGCGATGGAAAGCTAAATGAGCGCCTGGAGCGCCATCACGACGACCGTTCCTGACATCAAACTCCACAATGCGGCGACGATGGTGGCAATCATCACGAAGCCGACGCTGCGCCGCTCGAAGCGGCGCCCACGCAACGTGTTGCGCATGATCAGGAACGGAGCGGAGAACACCAGCACCGGAACAACCGCGAAACGCGTCGGCATCGGCCCCACTTCAAGCAACCGAAAGCTCGGGAAACGCAACCGGAACAGGCGATAGCCGCTGGCGCACATCCCCGCGATCGCAAAGCCAAACGCGATCGCAAATATCGACTCGATCGCATCGGGCGATATCGCCGGCATCAAGGCTTGCGACATACGGGAGGCCTCCGGTTCTCAACAAAAGGCATCGCAGACTGAGCGCCGCGCCGCCAGAACTTGATTAAGAAACGGTTAACACCGCGACCGCCTTTGGCCATGCAATACTCGCCGCCGATTCGAAATCGCACGGCGAACAAAGCATGACGGTGCACGCGGTCCCTCGCTTCAGGCTTCACCGCAAGTCAAATGGCTTGCTTGTGACGATCGCGCTGCTCATCGTCGTCATCGCTGCGGCTGCGACCTTCGTCTTCGTGGAGCTGCGGCCGTCTTGGCCGAGCAAAACAGTCACGCTCGATGCGCCGGCAGTCCCCGTGACGGTTGCCGGGGTGCTCTTCGATTTGCCGGCGGCGGCGATCCGCGTGCCGGTGCAGCGTCACCCGGGAGCCCACGAGCGGATCGATCTTGTCTTCCTTTGGCCCTCGCTGACGCCGCCCGGGCCTGAAAGTGCCGCGGCAACGCCGGCCGTTTCAATTGAAAAAGATGCACTACCGGCGGCTGGTCCGACAGATCGGCTGTTTGTCACCATCGCCGGGCTCGGGGCCGTGCTTCCTCCCGCCGAGCGATTACGCAGCATTTATCCGCGTTATTTCTCGAGCGAAGCGACGGCCGGTTCTGATGGATTAGCCGTTCTACCGTTCCGAATCGGCACGCCCTACGAGGGCGAGGACTTGATTTATTTCGCAGAACAGCCCGAGGCCTTCTTCGCCCGTTGCACGCGGCCGCTCCGCACCGTGCCGGGCACCTGTGTCTACGAGCGTCTGCTCGATACAGCGGAGATCACGCTGCGGTTTCCGCGCCAATGGCTGCAGGATTGGCGGAGCGTGGCGGGCGGCCTGGATCGGCTGTTAGGGCAGATTCATCCCAAAGCCGGGTGAAGCGCGGCGCGGCGGCGATTAATCGAGATCGCTGCCCAAGATGGCCATCTGGAAATTGTAGGAGCGCTCGTCGTCCTCGTCGTCGACGAAAAGAACGCCGACGAATTCATCGCCGACATAGACCTCCGCCGAATTGTCCTTTTTCGGCCGGGGCACAACACGAATCCGCGCATTGCCGAACAGCTTCTTCAAATAAGCGTCGAGTTTTCTGACTTCCTGGACGTCCACCGGTCTCTCCTGCCGCAAGCCGCATAGCATGCGAGCGCAACGACAACAACAATGATGCGGCCGCAGTTTCAGCGCGAGCTCGCCTGCTGCCGCGCATCGAAATCATGGGGTCGCGAAGTGTGTTGGCGCGCCTATCGGCGCAATCAACTCTCGTCGTAGATCATTTGATCCATCAGGCGCGCGGGCTCGGGACAACCAGCCTTCCCCACCACCCTCGCCGGCACGCCGGCAATCGTGACGTTGTTCGGCATGGATTTTAGCACAACCGATCCGGCGGCAATGCGTGCGCAATGCCCAACCTCGATGTTGCCGAGAATCTTGGCGCCCGCGCCGATCATCACGCCGTAACGAATTTTTGGGTGGCGATCGCCGGCTTCCTTGCCGGTGCCGCCGAGCGTCACGTCGTGCAACATCGACACGTCGTCTTCGATCACAGCCGTCTCACCGACGACAAGGCCGGTAGCGTGATCGAGAAAGATGCCGCGTCCGACGCGCGCAGCAGGGTGGATATCGCATTGGAACACCGCCGAGCTGCGGCTCTGCAGATAAAGCGCAAAGTCGCGGCGGCCCTTGTTCCACAGCCAATGCGCCAGACGCTGAGTTTGAATGGCGTGAAAGCCTTTGTAATAGAGCACCGGCTCCAAAAGGCGGTGGGTTGCCGGATCGCGGTCGACCGTGGCGGCAATATCGGCACGGAAAGTATCGCCAAGCGCCGGCTCCTCCTTAAGCGCGTCCGTATAGGCCTGACGGATCATTTCGCTCGAGAGCGCCCCGTGATCGAGCCGCTCAGCGAGCCGGTACACCACCGCAGCTTCAAGCGTGTCGTGGTGCAAAATCGTTGAATAGATGAACGTGGCGAGTTCGGGCTCGCGCCGTACGATTTCCTCGGCTTCGCGCCGGATCCGTGCCCAGACCGGATCGACCTTATCGAGGACCGGTTTCGCTTGATGCTGCGCCATAACTTCCTCCCGGAGGCCATGCTTCTAGCATAATTGGTGCGGCGCAAGACAAAAACCAGAGGGCTGGTTTCCGACACGGCCATTGGCTGATTAATAGGGTCACTGGACGAGGCCAATGACCTACTTAACCGCATGGCTGGGCAGCCAAAAAGTCGACCACGCGCGCTTTGAAGGCGCGGTCGCCGACCGCCAGCATGTGATCGCGGCCGGGGATCACCAACGCTTGCGCACCGGGAATGAGTGCAGCGAGTTGGTCCGGTGAGCCGCCAACTACGTCCATACTTCCGACCGCAACCAGCACAGGGACACCGATGCCGGCGACATCATCCCGACTGAGGATTTGCCGCGCACCGCGAATGCACGCGGCAAGCGCGCGCAGATCGGAACGCGTCTTCTCGGCGAAGGCGCGAAACATTTGGCCGGTTGGATCGGACACCTCGGCAAGCGCCGGAGCCTCGAGCGCGTGCGCAATCTTTTCGGGGTCGCCGACACCTTCAATCAACCCCATGCCGAGCCCGCCGAAGACGGCGGAGCGCACGCGCTCGGGGTGTGCGACCACAAGAAAAGCCGTGTTACGCGCCCCCATGGAATAGCCCATGACATCCGCGCGCGCGAGGCCGAGATGATCGAGCAGCGCCCGCACATCCTCGGCCATTGTGGCGCTGTGATAGGCGGCCGGATCGTAGAGTTTGGAGGACTCGCCGTGGCCGCGATTATCGAGCGCAATGACGCGACGACCAGCGCGTTTGAGCGTCGTCACCCAGCCCGGATAGACCCAGTTGACCTCTTTGTTGGAAGCAAAGCCGTGGACGAGCACAATCGGCTCGCCCTCCCCCTCATCGAGGAACGCGATCTCCACGTCGTCATGCATAAAACGCCGCATGCCGCGACCATAATCGATGCTGGCGCCGATGCACAAAAGTGGTGATGCCGGCGGCGGATAAGGTTAGGTTTGGGGTCCGGCGGCAGCTAAACGTCCGCCGTTATAGAAGATCGGGGAGGAACTTTCATGCGACGCACGCGGCTCGTTTTGCTCATCACGCTGTTCGCCTGTTCGAGCGGGATCGCCCGGGCACAGGTTTCCGATGATGTGGTAAAGATCGGCGTCCTCACTGACCTATCCGGTCCAGCGGCGACGGCGACCGGTCCCGGTTCGGTCGCAGCCGCGCAAATGGCGGTCGAAGATTTCGGCGGCACGGTTTTGGGCAAACCGATCCAGGTGATCTCCGCCGACCATCAGATCAAGCCGGACCTCGCCGCTGGTATCGCCCGGCAATGGTACGACCGCGATCAGGTCGACCTGATTGTCGACGTGCCAGTGTCCGCTGTGGGCTTGGCGGTGCAAAACGTCGCTAACGAACGCAAGAAGCTCTTCATCACCCATTCGACCGGCACGGCGGATTTCCACGGCAAGTTTTGCACGCCCTACGCCATCCAATGGGTCTTCGATACCCACGCGCTCGCCGTCGGCACCGCACAAGAAGTCACCAAGCGGGGCGGCAGCAGCTGGTTCTTCCTCACCGCCGATTATGCCTTCGGACACGCGCTGGAGCGCGATGCTTCGCAGGTTATTACCCAAAACGGCGGTAAGGTGCTGGGCTCGGTGGCGCATCCCTTTGCAACGCCGGACCTGTCATCGTTCATTCTTCAGGCTCAGGCGTCCAAGGCCAAAATCATCGGCATCGCCAGCGGCCCGCCCGACAACGTCAACGCCATCAAGCTCGGCGGCGAATTCGGCATCTTCCAGGGCGGTCAGCAAATGGCCGGCTTGCTGGTGTTGATCACCGACATCAACGCGCTCGGTTTAAAGGCAGCACAAGGCCTGCTGCTCACCACCTCATTCTACTGGGACATGGACGATCAGACCCGCGCATGGTCAAAGCGGTTCTTCGCCAAAATCAACCGGATGCCAACGATGTGGCAGGCCGGCGTTTACTCCTCGGTCATGAACTACCTGAACGCCATCAAAGCGACTGGCACCGACGATCCGCTGAAGGTCGCGGCCAAAATGCGAGAAGCTCCGATCCAGGACTTTTTCGCCCGCAACGGAAAGTTGCGGGAGGACAATTTGATGGTCCACGATCTTGTCCTGGTCCAGGTCAAAACGCCGGAGGAATCGAAGTATCCGTGGGATTACTACAAGATCCTCGCGCACATACCGGGAGACCAGGCGTTCGGACCGCCAAATCCGGCTTGCCCCCTGGTCAAGCGGTGATGCTTGTTCGGAGGGCGGAACAGAGCCGCCGCGACCCCTGATCGACGGAGTAGCGCGTCATTGGCGCACTATCGATCGAGGACGGATGCTGGAAATCCGCGCGCCGCGCCGCTATGGTGCAGCTGGCAAAACGGAAGCAAGCATGACGGACGCGATCGTTCCTCATTTTCACAATGACTTGGGCGTCGCCGTGATCAACATCGGCGCCAGGGAGTTCATGTGCGTTGGCGCCATGCCGCCGTTCGATCATCCGCATGTATTCTGCGACATGGGCGCAGAAGCCGAGTACGTTTGCCCCTATTGCTCAACGCTCTATCGCCACGACCCGAATCTCAAGCCGAACGCCGCACGACCGGCGGAATGCGAGTTGCACGACGTCTAGATTTGCGTTGTCGGTAGGAGCGCGCAGCTGACGTCCCCGCGCAACGTCATTGTCGCCGGCGCCGGCATCGGCGGGCTGACGGTGGCGTTGGCATTAGCGCGGAACGGCTTTCGCGTCACCGTGCTGGAACAGTCCGAACGGCTCGAGGAAACCGGCGCCGGGATTCAACTCTCCCCCAACGCATCGCGTACCTTGATTGACCTCGGCCTCGAGAACCGCTTGCGGCCGCTTGCCGTCGCGCCAACGGCGCTGCGGGTCATGAACGCAGCAAGCGGACGCGAGATTGTGCGTCTGCCACTCGGTGAGGCCGAAAAGCGGTACGGCGCGCCCTATTGGGTGGTCCATCGCGGCGATCTTCAGGCGGCGCTTTTGGCAGCCGTCTCCCGGAGCCTTGAAGTCACTCTGAGACTCGGCGCTCGTGTCGAGGATTTCGTCACACATCCGAACGGCATCACGGTGTCGGTGCGCAGCGGCGCTCGCGCAACTGATGAGCGGGGCCTTGCGCTCGTGGGTGCCGACGGCCTGTGGTCGCAGGTGCGCCGCCGCGTCGGCTACAACGAACCGCCGCGCTTTACGGGGCGGGCGGCGTGGCGCTGCCTGGTTCCGGCACGTGAGGTCGCGCCGGAATTTCGCGAACCGTTTGTTTATCTCTGGCTCGGACCAGACGCCCATCTGGTCCACTATCCGGTCAAAGCCGGTCAAGTGATCAATGTGGTTGTTATCACCGCCGAGTCCTGGAACGCCCCGGGCTGGAGCGAACCGGCCAGCCGCGCAGACCTTGTGCCGCGCCTGCCCGCCGAGACTTGGGCACTGCCGGCGCGCGCGCTTATCGGCCTACCCGACGCCTGGCTGAAATGGGCGCTATACGACCGCCGGCCAATCGGACGCTGGTCCCGAGGACCGGTCGGACTTCTCGGCGACGCGGCCCACCCTATGCTGCCGTACCTGGCGCAAGGCGCCGCGATGGCCATCGAGGATGCGGCTGTGGTCGCGCAATGCATGGCGCGTCAACCCGACGATCCTGTCACGGCACTGCAAAACTATTATGCGTTACGGAAAGCACGGACGCGGAAAGTGCAGCAACTCGCCGCACGAAATGGCAATCGCTATCACCTCGGCGGCGTCAGCGGCTTCGGGCGCAACCTCGCCATGCGGACGATCGGCGGCAAGCGCCTTTTGCACAACTACGATTGGATCTACGGCTGGCGTCCGCCTGCCGCCGCGTCCATTAGCTGAGCAACGTCAGCCTAGCCGGTTCTCCACACCTTGTTCGCGTCCGGCAGCCTCTTGCTTGGCTATCGCCCGGCGAAAGCCGTCCCGCTCTTGGAGCGACGCCCAATAACCGGCGACCGCCGGCGTGAACTTGGCGTCGAGCTTTGTGAACGCAGCGAGCAACAAAGCATATCCGACCGAGATGTCGGCGGCCGTGAAGCGCCCAGCGCACATCGTCGGTTGCTTTGAGACGACCGCGTCGATGCCGCGGAGCCGGGCGAGAAACCAGCGGGAATAATCGGCCGCAACTTGGTCAAGGCGTCGGTCCGGCGGCGCAAATAGCGAATAGCGCAATACGACCGCGAGCGGAAATGTCAGCGTCGCCTCACCAAAATACAGCCAGTTGAGATAGGGACCGAAATCCGGCTCCGTAGGCGCGACGGCTAAAGAGCTCGGGCCGTACCGCGTCACCAGATATTGGCAAATCGCGGCGGACTCGGTCATCCGCGTTGACCCGTCGAGAAACGTCGGGATGGTACCGAGCGGATTAACCTCAAGATAATCCGGCGCCAGATCCCGCGGCGGAAACGGCAGCATTTTCAGCTCATACGATAGACCCATTTCTTCGAGCGTCCACAACGGACGAAAAGAGCGGGCATTGTAGCAGTGATAGAGCGTGAGCATGTTTCAGAGCCCCCTCGCTTGCGCGCCGTCATCCGCTTATTGTGCCTTTTCAAAGGACCCATTTGAAATGGCACAGCCAGGCGGTCAACTGTTCCTCGATGACTTTGCCGAAGGGCAGCAGTTCGAAGGCGAGCCACGAAAAGTTTCGGAAGCCGATTTTTGCTCGTTCGGCAACCTGACCGGCGACCGGCATCCGATTCACTATGACCCGGTCTATGCCAAGACCACCCGGTTTGGGCGTCCGATCGCGCACGGGCTGCATCTCATGGCTCTCACCGCACTCGGTGCGACGGCGCTTTCTGACCGCGTCGAAGAATCCATGGTCGCTATGCTCGATCAAGGTTGCCGGTTTCTAAAACCGGTCTTTTCGGGCGACGTGCTGCGCTGCGAATTGATCGTCAAAGCGATCGATCGCAAAGCGGAAAAGGATGCGGGGAAGCTGCGCTTCCAGGTGCGATTACTGAATGAGCGCAATGAGCCTGTCCTCGAAGGCCATCATCTTTACATGATGCGATGTCGGCCGGACGCACCGGGCCAATAAGAGAACGTCATGGCGCGCGGCAAGCCGGACTATCATGACGTCTGTCGAAGCTTTGACTGGACATCGGTTCTTCGCCAGCTCGGCTGGAATAGCGCTCAGCAGTCGATCAATCTTGGACATACCATCATCGATCGCCGTGCGGGCTCCGATCAGATCGCGCTTTATTGGTTCGGGAGGGATGGCTCGTCCGCCACGCTGACCTATCGCGACCTCAAGATCATGAGCGACAAGTTCGCCAATTTGTTGCTCTCACTTGGCGTCGCAAAGGGCGATCGCGTCGCGGGCGTGTTGCCCCGCATTCCCGAGACGCTCGCCATCATGATCGGCACCTGGAAGGCCGGTGGCGTTTATGTGCCGATCTTTTCCGGCTTCGGCCGCGACGCCATCGCGTTTCGCATCAGACACTGCGGAGCCAAGATTGTTTGCACCCACGATCAATATCGTGCCCGTGTTCCGGAGTTGCCCGGTGCGACCGTCGTCACAGTGGCCGGAAGCGACGGGAAGACACCGTCGGGCGACATCAATTTTTGGAACGCGGTGAACCGTCAATCCGACGCGATCGACCTCGTTCCCCGGAGCAGGCGCGATCCGGCGGTCATCCTCTACACATCGGGCTCGACCGGCGAGCCCAAAGGCGTGCAAATCTCCGGTAATTTTCTCGCCGCTGTGCGGCCCTTCATGAAGTACGGCGGCGATGTCAGGCCTGGCGATATGTTTTGGCCAACCGGCGATCCGGGCTGGGGTTGGGGCTTTGTTTGCTATCACGCCGCGCTCGCTATGGGCGTGCCCGTGGTCAGCCATGAAGCCCCGCCTACGGGGGGGCTTTTTGTCGATTTGCTCGAACGGCAGCAAATCACCAATGTCGCAACAGTCCCGACCATCCTGCGCGCGGTCATGGCCGAAGGCGCCGAGAAGCTTATAAACCGCAAGCTTTGCCTTCGTTGCATCAGCAGCTGCGGCGAACCGTTGAATGCCGAGGTGGTGCACTTTTTTCAGAAGACCACGGGCGTAACGCCCTGCGATCAATACGGCTCCAGCGAGAACGGTCTGCCGGTTGGAAACTTCAACGGGCTTGACGCGCCAGTGAAGCCAGGCTCGATGGGAAACCCGATGCCCGGCCACGACATGGCGGTCGTTGATGAACATGGAGCAGAGGTTGGCGTCGGGACCGTCGGCTACATTGCGCTCCGACCAAGCGCGGAAGGCTATTATTCGGTCGGCTATTGGGACGACATGGAGCGCACCCACTCTTTATTCCGCAACGGCTGGATGGTCGTCGGCGATTTGGCGAGACGCGACGAGGACGGTTATTTCTGGTTTGAAGGCCGCGCCGACGATCTCATCAAAACCTCTGGCTACCGCGTCGGTCCCTTCGAGATCGAGAGCGCTATCCTGCATCATCCGCTGGTCGCCGAGGCTGCGGCAATCGGCAAACCGGACGGGATGAAGGGCCAGATCGTCAAGGCGTTTGTAACCTTGAAGCCTGGGCAGGCAAAATCACCAAACTTCGAGCAAGAAATTCAGGACGTTGTTCGAGAGCGCGTCGGCAGCCACGCTTTTCCGCGCGAAGTTGTTGTTATGGATGTGCTGCCGAAGACCGAATCCGGCAAAATCCAGCGTTTCAAGCTGCGCGCTTCGGGCTAGACAAAAGAAACCGATCGAGGGAGCAAAACATGGCTGTCTACGAAACGATCAAGGTCGGCCCCTGGCCTGACAAGATGACTTTCTCGCCCGCGGTTCGCGCGGGCAATCTCCTGTTCATATCCGGCACCACCGCCGTCGACGAAAATCAGAACCTCGTCGGTAAAGGCGACATCGTTGCACAGACACAATTTATCTTTGAGAAGTTCGACCAGTTGTTGAAGAAAGCCGGCGCGTCATTCGACAATGTGGTCGAGACGACAGAATATTTTTTGACTCTGGACGATTACCGGCGAACGGCGGAGGTGCGGCGCGCGTTCTTCAAAGGGCCGCCCTACCCTGCCGCAACCGGCGTGCTGGTAGCGGGTTTGATCCGCAAGGACGCGCTGATCGAAATTAAAGCGACTGCTGTTCTCGGCACCGGCTCTTAATGCCGGCGATTTTAAAAAGCGCAGCGCTTGCGAAACTATGAGGGAGCGTAAGGGATGAACCGGTCGCTGCGCAGCAACCTGAAACCGGGCACGGCACTGTGGGCCGCGCGTCGCGCGCAGTGGCGCGCGCTCGGCATTTCCGAAGCGGATATGGCGAAGCCGAAGATCGCCGTCGTCAACACCTCCTCGGAGCTGGCGAGCTGTTTTTCCCATCTCGACGCCATTGCCGTGGAGGTGAAGCGCCAAATTCGCGAGGCCGGCGGATTGCCGTTTGAAATTCGTACCGCCGCGCCGAGCGACTTCATCACCAGCGCCGGCCGGTACGGCGCCTACATTCTGCCGGCGCGCGATCTCATCGCCGCCGACATCGAAGTGCAGGTCGAGGGCGCGCTGCTCGACGGAATGGTTTGCCTCGCCTCCTGCGACAAAACCCTCCCCGGCCAGCTGATGGCGGCGGGCCGGATCAACATTCCGACCATTGTAGTGATTTGCGGCTATCAGCGCAGCGGCTCCTACAAGGGCGAGCATGTCGATATCGAGGAGGTGTTCCTCAAAGCTGGGTACCTCGCCTCCGGCCAAATCACGCTCGAAGACCTCTCCGGCATGGCCGATGTGGCGGTTCAGGGACCGGGCGTTTGCGCCGGCATGGGCACCGCCAATTCCATGCATGTGGTTTGCGAGGCGCTCGGCATGACGCTTCCGGGCAGCGCCCCGGTCGAAGCCAATTCGCCGGCGATGCTGGCCTTCGCCCGCGCCTCGAGTCGCCGCATTGTCCAGATGGTGCAGGAGGATTTGAAGCCGCGCGATATCATGACCGCCGGCGCCATCCGCAACGCCGTCATGATGGTGCTGGCGCTTTCCGGCTCGATCAATTGCGTCAAGCATCTGCAAGCCATCGCGCACGAAGCCGAAGTCGAGGTCGACGTTTACGGCCTCTTCTCCGAGCTCGCCGACAAAATCCCGCTGCTGGCGGCGGTGCGCCCGAATGGCGACACCCTGATCGAAGAACTCGACGCGGCCGGCGGCGCGCGGGGCGTCATGAAGCGCTTGCAGAGCGGACTCGATCTCAGCGCGCGCTCAGTCAGCGGCGGAACGATCGGAGAAGCGCTGAAGGGGGCGCCTGAGCCCGACGGAAAAGTAATCCGCACGATCGAGGAACCCTTGTCGCGGCGCGCGTCAATCAACATCGTTCGCGGCAGCCTCCTACCCGGCGGCGGCATCGTGCGGCTCGGCGGGGTCGGCGAACGCAAAGTGAAATTCACCGGTTCGGCCAAGCTCTACCATTCGCGCGATGAAGCGCTTGCCGCGATCGCGGCGGGCGACGTAGTCGCGGGCGACGTCGTAATCCTGCGTGGCCTCGGTGTCATCGGCGGACCCGGCATGGCGCTGACGTCAGCGGTCGTGTTCGCCCTCGACGGCGCTGGCTTGATTGACGATGTTGCGATGATCACCGAGGGACAGCTGTCGGGGCTGGTCAACAAAGGGCTGATTGTCGGCGAAGCTTCACCGGAAGCGGCCGCCGGCGGCCCGCTCGCTTTTGTTGAGAACGGCGACCGCATCACGATCGACGTTCCTGCCAAGGTGGTCGATCTGCACGTGCCTGCCGAGGAGATGGAGCGCCGCCGCTCACTCCCGCAACAGTTTGGCGCGCAGAACCTGAAAGGCTGGCTGCGGACTTACCAGCATGCGGTGCAGCCGGTACATAAGGGAGCCGTGCTCGACTAAGGCCGGACCGAAAAGCCTTTTGATAGGAGCCAACAGAGTTGCTGAACCTCAAGGGCCGGACGGCCGTTGTGACCGGGGCGGCAAGCGGGATCGGCCGGGCAATCGCGACGTCGTTGGCGCGCCGCGGCTGCAATCTAGCGCTGGCCGATATCAATGACGAGGCGCTGGCGCGAACCACGGCTGAAATCGCCGCGCCAGGCGTGCGCATCAGCAAGCATCATCTCGATGTTTCCGACCGCGACGCGGTCACAGCGTTTCCAGATCAGGTGACGGCCGAGCACCGAGGCGTTGATGTGCTGGTCAACAATGCGGGCGTCGCGCTTGCCGGCACGTTCGAGCAGGTCAGCGAAACCGATTTCGAATGGCTGTTCGGCATCAACTTCTGGGGTGTGGTGCGGATGACACGCGCCTTTCTGCCGCTCCTGCACTTGAGCGACGACGCCCGCATCGTCAACCTTTCGAGCATCTTCGGCATCATCGCGCCGCCGGGCAATGCGGCCTATTCGGCGGCCAAATTCGCGGTACGTGGTTTTTCCGAGTCGCTCCGCCACGAGCTTCGAAAAACGCCCATCGGGGTGACGGTCGTTCATCCGGGTGGCGTAGCCACCTCGATCGTCCGTAGCGCGCGGATGCCAAAGACCAATTCACCCGAAGAGGACGAAGCGCGGCGCAAGTCGTTTGAGGCGTTCCTCACCCTGCCGCCCGCTACTGCCGGCGAGACCATCGTCCGCGGCGTCGAAAACCGAAAAGCCCGTATTCTGGTCGGTTCCGATGCTAAGATGCTGGCGTTGATCGAGCGGCTCGCGCCGGTCAATTACTGGAACTTGCTGGGGCGGAGGCTGAAGAAGTGAGCGCTATCGCAAGGCTGGCCGGCAGGCCCGCGGCCGTACCAGGCCAAGAGATCCTCCGATGATGACCGTCGCCTGGATCGCCGCCGTCGCCGTCGTCGTCCTTTTGCTGCTGCCGCTGGCTGGCCTCGCACTGTTTTCAGCGTGGACGGCGCGGCAGGTGGAAAAGCGATTGCCGCCGCATGGACACTTCATCGATGTCGACGGCGCGCGCATCCATTATCTCGATGAGGGCGCGGGCCCGACGCTGCTGCTTATTCATGGACTTGCCGGGCAGACCCGCGTGTTTACCCATTCGCTGCTCGACAAACTCAAAAGCGAATACCGCGTTGTCATTCTGGATCGGCCTGGTTGCGGTTATTCCACACGCCCGCGACAAGCCTCGGCTGCCATCAGTGCCCAGGCGCGCACGATCGCGCACTTTATTGAAAAGCTGGGACTCGAGCGCCCGCTCGTCGTTGGTCATTCACTAGGCGGCGCGATCGCGCTTTCGCTGGCGCTAGATCATCCCGATCGCGTCGGCGGCCTGGCTTTGCTCGCACCGCTGACGCACGCGCAGGACGAGATACCGCCGCTGTTCCGCGGGCTCGCGGTCAAGTCGTCCGTTATGCGCCACTTCATTGGCTGGACCTCGGCAATTCCCCTGTCGATCAGAAATCGCGCGTTCGTCCTCGATCAGGCGTTCGGTCCGCAGCCGGTCGCGGCCGATTACGGGACGCTGGGCGGCGGCATGCTCAATCTGCGGCCGCATAGCTACGTCAACGCTTCACGCGATTTGATGGCGACCACCGAAGACATGCCCCACATGCAGGAGCGCTATCATCAGCTTACGATTCCGGTCGGCATGCTGTTTGGAACCCAGGACCGCCTGCTTGATCACGTCAAACACGGCGCGGCGATGGCTGCAAAGGTCGCCGGACTTGATCTCGAACTGATCGAAGGCGGCGGTCACATGGTGCCGATTTCGTCAGTCGATCGCACCGTCGCCATCATCGCGCGCGTCGCGCGGCGTGTCGCGGCCAACACCGGACAGCGGGTACCTAATCTCGAAACAGCCGAACCATGACGCCGGAACACTTTGACGTCGTCATCGTCGGCAGCGGGCTGTCCGGCGTCGATGCGGCGTATCACCTGCAAACGTTTTGTCCGGGCAAGTCCTACGTCATCCTTGAAAACCGCGACGCTATCGGCGGCACCTGGGATTTATTCCGCTATCCAGGCATTCGCTCCGATTCCGACATGTATACGTTCGGCTATTCGTTTCGCCCCTGGCAATCGGACTCTGCCATCGCCGACGGTGACTCGATCCGCGCATATATCCGTGAAACCGCTGCAGCTTATGGCATCGATCGCAAGATCCGCTTCCGGCATCGGGTCAAGAGCGCGTCGTGGTCATCTGCCGATGCGTTGTGGGCGATCGAAGTGGAACGCGCCGGCGAACCGGAGCCCGTGCGCTTCACCTGCAATTTTTTGTTCTCGTGTACCGGCTATTACGACTACGCAGCCGGCTACACGCCGGAATTCCCCGGCGTCGACAACTTTCGCGGCCGTATGGTGCATCCGCAGCATTGGCCGGAGGATCTCGATTACAGCGGCAAGCGGGTGGTGGTGATCGGCAGCGGCGCCACCGCAGTCACGATTATTCCCGCGATGGCGAAGACCGCAGCGTCGGTCACCATGCTGCAGCGCTCGCCCACTTACATCGTCTCGCGGCCGTCGCAGGATGCGATCGCCGGATGGTTGCGCCGCCATCTACCGGTACGCACCGCCTACAGCCTTGCGCGCTGGTACAATGTGCTGTTCGGGCTTTATTTGTACAATCTGTCCCGCCGCAAGCCGGAAGCGGTCAAACAATGGATCGTCGGCCAGGCGCGTCAACAGCTCGGCGCCGACTACGACGTCAGCACGCATTTTACGCCGCGCTACAATCCTTGGGACCAGCGTCTGTGTCTTGCGCCCGACGCCGATTTCTTCAGCGCCATCAAGTCCGGCAAAGCGGACGTTGTGACTGATCAGATCGAGACGTTCACCGAGACCGGGATTCGTCTGCAGTCTGGCCGTGAACTGCCCGCCGACATCGTCGTGACTGCGACGGGCCTGAGGCTGCAACTCCTCGGCGGCATTGCGGTCCTCATCGACGGCAAGCCGGTCAAATTCTCCGATACCATGAATTTCAAGGGCGTGATGTTCAGCGGCGTGCCGAACCTTGCCGCCGCCTTCGGCTACACCAACGCGTCGTGGACGCTGAAGTGCGACCTGACCTGCGCCTACGTCAGCCGTCTCATCAACTATATGGACCGGCGCGGCTATGTGACCTGCACGCCGCGCCGCGATCCCGCAGTGGAAGCAGAACCGCTGATCGATTTTTCGTCCGGCTACATTCAGCGCGCGATCGATCAATTCCCGCGCCAAGGCTCCAAAAAGCCCTGGCGGCTTTATCAGAACTACGTGCGGGATATGCTCAGCCTGCGCTACGGCCCCGTCGACGACAAGGCGCTTGAGTTCTCGCGCCGGCGCGAGACCAGTATGGCCGCATAGGTTGCGCAGAACCCATGTTCGCGCGGTACTTCTAGACGCCGCTCTCTGTCATCGCCCAAAATCTCTTGCTAAGCTTCTACCAGAACCCCCAACACGAGGTGCCGCGCCATGTCCGAAGCCATCAACCACGCCAAACTTGCGATGCTGTTTCGCAACGAGTTTCAGCTTTGCAACGTGCAAAAGGGCGAGACCATCGTGCTCCTGAGCGATCTTGGGGCTCGGCGCGACTACGTATCGGCGGCCTTCGCCGCCGCCGAAGACCTTGGCGCCGACGCTTATGAGATGTGCGTCAACTCGATGCCGTCGTGGACCAAAGTGGGCGTGGAGACGGTCGGCCGGTGCAAGGGCACGCTTGAGGCCATCAAGTCGGCCGACATGCTGGTCTGCCTGCATATCCCGCTGTTCACGCGCTGGCTGAAAGAGGCCCGCGATGCCGGCACACGCGCGCTGATGGTGATCGATGCCCCTGACGAACTCGAGCAGCTGATGGCGCCTCCCGGGCTGAAGGATGCGGTCACGCACGCGGGCGAGCGGCTCAAGCGCGCCAAGTCGATGCGTATCACCCGCCCCGGCGGTACCGACCTGTCCGTCAAGACCGGCGAATACCCGACCATGATCCAGTACGGCTACTCGGAAACAGCCGGCCGTTTCGACCATTGGGGCGCCGGGCATGTTCATACATTCCCGAATGAAGGTTCGGCCAACGGCACAGTCGTTTTCACGCCCGGCGACATTATCATTTTGCCCTATTGCCGTTACGTGCAGGACGAGGTGCGGCTCGAAATCCGCGACGGTTTTATCCGGAAGATCGAAGGCGGCCTCGACGCCAAGCTCATGAGCGACTGGCTCGACGGCAACCGCGCCGACGCCGACGACATGGACGGTCATGCGATCTCGCATCTCGGTTGGGGCTTGAATCCGCAGGGCCGCTGGGACGCGATCGCACTGAATGGCGCCGATCCCGTGCGCCACCACGCCGGCGCGCGCTGCTTTGCGGGCAATTTCCTGTTCTCCACCGGCCCGAACTCGCAAGGCGGCGGCAAGCGCAATACCAAGGGCCACTACGATGTCCCGATGCGCGATTGCACGGTCAGCCTCGACAATGACGTGATCATCGAGCGCGGCCGTTTCACCGACGAGAAGATGCGCGTCGCCCGCGCGGCGCGGTAACACGGAAACGCTGCGGGCATGACCATTGCGGCGGCCAGTGCCCGCGGCATCGTCAAGCAGTTCGGGGCGACCCGCGCGCTCGACGCCGTCGATTTCGATGTGCTGCCCGGCGAGGTGCATGCGCTGGTTGGCGAGAACGGCGCCGGAAAATCGACGCTGGTGCGCATTCTTGGCGGCGTTCATCAGCCCGACCGCGGCGAGATCGCCGTCGATGGGCACCCCTGCCGCTTCAGCGGTCCGCGCGATGCCATTGCCGCAGGCGTCGTCACCATTCCGCAGGAATTGCGGCTCGTTGCCACGCTGTCGGTCGCTGAGAACGTCACGCTCGGCGACCCGCCGCAGCGGCGCGTTCTGGGCGTTACGGTCGTCGATCGCGCGCGGATGCGGAACGAGACGCGCGAGCAGCTGGCGCAACTCGACTTTGCGCCCAATCCAGACAGCCGCGTCGATCGCTTAAGCTTCGCCGAGCGCCAGCTTGTCGCGATCGCCAAGGCGCTGCGCCGGGAGTGCCGCGTTCTCATTCTGGATGAGCCGACGGCGGCGCTGGAGACGCGCGAAATCGAGCGGCTGTTTGCCGTACTCGCGCGCATGAAGAGCAAGGGCACGGCGATCATTTATGTCTCGCACCGGCTCGATGAAGTGGTCGCGCTTGCCGACCGCTGCACAGTCTTGCGCGACGGCCGCATCGCGGCGACGAGCCGCCGTGGCGATTTCAAGGTTGTCGACTTGGTCGCGGCCATGACCGGGAGTGCCACGGCACAGATTGATGCGGAAGCACCGACGCCCGGCGAAGCAATTCTCGAAGACGTCGCCGATCGTCCCGACGCCATTCGCCTGCGCGCGCGCGAAGTCACCGGGCTTGCGGGTCTTCTCGGCAGCGGTGCCAGTGCTGTGTTGCGGCGGTTATTTGGCGTCGGCGGTGAGGCGATCGACATTCGCCGCGATGGCGTGGTGCAGCGCATCGCAAGTCCTGCTGCGGCCGTTCGCACCGGTATCGGCTTCATGCCCGGCGAGCGCCGGCTCGGCCTGATCATGAATCTTTCGGTCCGCGACAATATTCTGCTTCCAAGCCTCGACCGGTTGGCGCGCGGCGGCCGCGGCGGAATCGATCGCGGGCGCGGCGACCGTCTGGTCGCGCAATTGATGGAAGCGCTCGACGTCCGTCCTCGTCGAGCGGACCTGGCGGTGTCGGCGTTATCGGGCGGCAACCAGCAGAAAGTAATGCTGGCGAAGTGGCTGGCGCGCGAAGTGAGCGTGCTTCTGCTTGAAGAGCCGACCCAAGGCGTCGATGTCGCCGCCAAGGCGCAGATTCATGCCTTGATACGCGCGTTTGCCAAACGCTGCGGCGGCGTTCTGGTCCGTTCCAGCGAACTCGCCGAGCTGACGCTGATCTGTGATGATATCCTGGCGTTGCACCAAGGGCGCATCACCGATCGGGTGCCGCGCTCCGATGGCTTCGACGAGAAGCGATTGCATGCCGCAATCGGCGGATGACCATGCCGCCGTGGCTCAAACGGTTTAATCTGGCAGGCCAGGGGCCGCTGATCGCGCTGCTGGTGCTGTGCCTCATTACTGCACTCCTGACCAACCGGTTTCTTTCGCCGCTCAACCTCACCAACATTTTGGTGCAGTCGTCGATCATGGCGGTGATCGCCATCGGCATGACGTTTGTGATCATTGGCGGCGGTTTTGATCTATCGGTCGGGTCGACGGTGGCCCTCGCCGGCTGCATTGCCGCGATGGCGATGGTGCAGTTCGGTTTGATCGCGGGCGTCATCGCCGGCATCGCAACCGGCATCGTTGTCGGACTGGCAAACGGCCTGATCATCGCCCAGCTCGGCATCAATCCGTTCATCACGACGCTCGGCATGATGGTGCTGGTGCGCGGGCTCGTCTATCTCATCACCGGCGGCGCTCCCGTCGGAGACGACCGTTTGCCGGCCGCGTTTCTTGCGTTCGGATCGGCGCGGCTGTTCGGGATCCACTATCTGGTGTGGGTTCCCGCCGTGCTGGTGCTGGTTCTGTCCTGGGTGATGGCTGCCACGCCTTATGGCCGGCGCATCTACGCCACCGGCGGCAATCGGGAGGCGGCTTACCTTTCGGGCGTACCGGTGGGGCGGATCATTGCTTCGACCTATGTTTGGTGCGGCGGGCTTGCCGGCCTGGCAGGCGTCATGCTCGCGGCACGCTTGCAGTCGGGCCAGCCGACGGCCGGCGAGTTCTATGAACTCACCGCGATCGCGGCCGTGGTACTTGGCGGCGCCAGTCTTCAGGGCGGCGAAGGCACCCTTTACAAGAGCATTATCGGCGTCTTCATCATGGTCGTACTCGGCAACGGCCTCAACCTGCTGAACGTCGATTCGTACTGGCAGCGGGTTGCGGTCGGGGCGGTCATCATTGCCGCTGCCGCAGCAGATCGGCTACGCTCGCGCCATTGAGAGGAAGGATTTCCCATGTTGAAACCCCGTCCGGCCGCTTTGGCGATCGCGGCCCTCGCGACCGTCCTCGGCTTCGGTATGGCTCCCGCCCCCGCGCAGCAGAAAATCACCATCGGCGTCTCGCTCGCGCAGGACGACAACCCGTTCTACATCGTGATGCTCAAAGGCATTCGCGCTCGCGCCGAGGAGCTCGGCTGGGATGTCGCCACGGTCTCGGCTAACGAAGATAAAGTCAAACAGATCAATGGCGTACAAGACCTTGTTGCGCGTGGGGTTAAAGGTATTTTGATCTCGCCGATTGACGCGGTCGGCGTCAACGCCGCCTATGACGCCGCCAAAGCCGCCAATATCCCGATCGTATCAATCGCGCGCGGCTCGACCTCGCCCAATCAAACCATTCACGTCGCCATGGACGAAAAGCAGATCGGCCGCGACATCGCCGAATGGACGGCGAAGGCAATCAGCGGCGAAGGCAAAGTCGCCATGCTGCTTGGCCCGAGCGGCGCACCTACCTTCCGCAATCTGGCCGAGGGCTATACCGAGGTGATGGCGAAATATCCGAAAATTCAGATTGCCTTCCGCAACGACGGGCCACTCACGCGCGAGCGCGGCGTCAAACAAGCCGAGGACGCGATGGTCGCCAATCCGGACCTCAAAGCGATTTATGCCGCCAACGACGACGTCGCTCTTGGCGCAGCGCAAGCGGTCATCGCCGCCGGCCGCGCAGACAAGACCATCGTGACCGGCATGAACGGCGTGCCGCCGGCATTGCATGCGCTCAAGGACGGCAAGATCGCCATGACCGTTGAGCTTAATCCCTATTTGTGGGGGCGGCTGGGTGTCGACGTGCTCGCGCAATATCTCAAGGGAGACAAAGTCGAGCCGCGCGTCTTCATCAAACACGTCATCGTCGACAAGACCAACATCGACGCGAAGCTTGCCGAAGTAAGGATACCGGCGCATGGCCACTGTCGCGACCGCGGCCAAGCAAAGCGACTTCGTCGCTCAATTGGAGGCGGCCAACCTGCACCCGCTGTGGGACCGCTTCCGCACGCTGACGCCGGTCAAGCCGCAAGCCAAGGACCCACCGCTGATCTGGCGGTGGCGCGACATCGAGCCGTTCACCGCGCGCGCGGGCGCGGAGGTGGCGATCGACGACGTCGAGCGCCGCGCCCTGATCCTGGTCAATCCCGCGTTCGGCGGCGAGACGGTTACGACCTCGAACCTGATCGGCGCCTTTACCGTGCTCGATCCGGGCGACCGCGCCCGCCCGCATCGCCATACCTTTGCTGCGATCCGGTTTGCCACTCAGGCCGAGGGCGCAACGACAATCGTCAACGGCCGGCGCCTCGACATGCACGACGGCGATCTCATTCTGACACCGCCGATGTGCTGGCACGGCCACATCAACGACAGCGATCACCGCATCATCTGGTTCGATGCCGCCAACATCCCGCTGATCCGCAACCTTGATGCCAATTTCTTCGAGCCCGGCGACCCGAAATCCAATCAGTTCTGGCAGGTGGACGAAGGCGACGAGAAACTGTGGTCGGAGTCCGGCCTGGTCGGCAGCGGTGTTGAGCGCGCGCCCGGCCATTCGCCGAAGTACCAATATTCCGGCGCAGCCACGCGCCGTATGCTGGCCGCGCTGCCGGCCGGTGACGATGGCGCACGCACGGTGCGCTACACCAACCCCGCCACCGGCGACGCGGTGATGTCGGCGCTCGATTGCTACGCAATGCGGCTTCCCAAGGGTCAAGCCACGCGGCCGAAACGCACGACCTGCAACATGATGTGCCTCGTGGTCTCCGGCTCGGGCCGCTCGACCGTGGGTGAGCACACGTTCGATTGGGAACAGCACGACGTGTTTTCGATCCCGCACTGGAATTTCGCGAGCCACACCGCAACGGGCGGCGACGCCGATCTGTTCGTCGTTTCGGATCGCGTGGCATTCGAGCGCCTCGATCTCCTGCGCGAGGAATACCAATAAATCCACGCCCGACATTGGCGCATCAAGGCATCGGCGCGCCGGTTCGCCGCGTCGAGGACGACAAATTCCTGCGCGGTCAGGGCTGCTTCGTTGCCGACGTTACACTGCCCGGCGAATTGCACGGCGTGCTGGTGCGCTCGCCGCATGCGCATGCGCGCATCCGCGGGATCGACAGCGACGCCGCGGCCCGAGCACCCAACGTCATCGCCGTTTTCACCGGCGCCGACATGGCGGCCGACAAGGTCGGCCCGATGGCACCGCTCTGGGCTATCACGTCAACCGATGGCAAGCCGATGGCGGAACCACCGCGTTGGGCGCTCGCACGGGAGACCGTGCGCCACGTCGGCGAGCCTGTCGCGCTGGTCGTTGCCGAAACGCTGGCGCAGGCGCGCGATGGCGCCGACCTCGTCGATGTGGATTACGAGCCGCTGCCTTCGGTGACCGACGCGACGGCCGCCATCGCGGCGGGCGCGCCGCAGCTTCACGAAGCAGCACCGGGCAATATCTGCTTCCGCTTCGCGCGCGGCGATCAAGCCGCCGTCGCCAAAGCCTTCGCCGGCGCGGCACACGTGGTGCGGCTTGATCTCGTCAACAATCGCCTGATCGGCGCGGCGCTGGAGCCGCGCGCGCTCCTCGCCGACGGCAGTGCAGGCGGCAAGCTGACACTCTACTGCGCGACACAGGTGCCGCATCACATCCGCCGCGTCGTCAGCGAACAGCTCAATCTGCCGCAGACGGCGATCCGGCTGGTCGCGCCCGACGTCGGCGGCGGCTTCGGCTACAAGGGTAAGCACTATCCCGAAGAGACCATCATCGCCTGGGCTGCACGGCGGTTGCGGCGCCCGGTCAAATGGATCGCGACGCGCAGCGAGTGCTTCATTTCCGACAATCAGGCGCGCGATCACCAAACCCGCGCCGAACTTGCGCTCGACCGCGAGGGAAATTTCCTCGCGCTCCGCGTCGACACCGTCGCCAACCTTGGCGCCTATATCTCGACCTTCGGTGCTGCGATCCCGAGCGCGATCTATTCGGCGCTGCTCGCCGGCGTGTACCGCACGCCGGCGATCGCCACGCAATCGACTGGCGTGTTCACCAACACATTGCCGACTGATGCGTATCGTGGGGCCGGCCGCCCTGAGGCTTGCTATGTGCTCGAGCGGCTCGCCGATGAGGCGGCGCATGTGCTGGGTGTCGACCGGGCCGAAATCCGGCGGCGCAATCTCGTCCCCGTCGATGCCATGCCGTACAAAACGCCGATCGGCCCCACCTACGACTGCGGCAACTTTCCGAAGATTTTGTCGCGGCTTTTGCAGGTCGCTGACTATGACGGATTTGGCAAGCGGCGCACGCATGCGCAGCGCGAGGAAAAACTGCGCGGCTTCGGGCTCGCCTGCTACGTAGAATCCTCAGGCGTAGCGCCGTCGCGCTTTGCCGCCGCGCTGGGCGCCCGTGTGGGTTTCTTTAAGTCGGCCACCATCCGCGTTCAACCTGACGGCAGCGTGCAAGCTTTGCTTGGCACCCACAATCACGGCCAGGGTCACTCAACGACGTTCGCGCAAATCATCTCGTCGCGGCTTGGCGTGTCGCTATCCGCCGTCGAGATCATTGAAGGCGACACCGATCAGGTGCCTTTTGGATCAGGCACGTTCGGTTCGCGGTCGATCGCGGTTGGTGGCTCCGCACTTGATCGCGCCGCCGGGAAAATCATCGACAAGGGCAAGCGGATCGCGGCGCATCTCCTCGAAGCCGCGCCGGACGATATCAGCTTCACGGGCGGACTATTTTCCATCGCCGGCACCGATCGCAGCGTCACGCTGCGGGAGGTCGCGCGGGTCGCCCACGTCCCTACCCTCTATCCGCCTGACGAAGAACTCGGGCTGCAGGACAGCGCGTTCTACGATCCGTCCGGCTTTGCCTGGAGCAACGGTGCGCATGCCTGCGAGGTCGAGATCGACCGCGAGACCGGCGACGTTCGCGTCATCGCCTATTGGGGCGTCGACGATGTCGGCACCGTGATCAATCCGATGATCGTCGAGGGACAGATCCAGGGCGGCATCGCTCAGGGCCTCGGCCAGGCGCTGCGCGAGCGTTGCGTCTACGACCCGACCAATGGCCAATTGCTGTCCGGCTCTTTCATGGACTACGCGTTGCCGCGGGCAAGCGACATGCCGGCGATCGTCTCGGAACTGGACGAAAGCCAGCCATGCACCCACAATCCGCTGGGCGCGAAAGGCTGCGGCGAAGCGGGCTCGATCGGCGCCCCGGCGGCGATCGTCAGCGCTGTACTCGACGCGCTCCGGCCATGCGGCGTGACCGATGTTCAGTTACCTTTGACGCCGGAGCAAATCTGGAAGGCCATGCAACCGGCAGGAAGGACGAAGCGGTCGAATGTCTGAAGTCGAACGCGTATCCGTTGCCGGCCTTAAGGTCGCCAGAGTGCTCTACGATTTCGTAGTCCACGAGGTGATTCCTGGCACCGGCATTGATGCGGCGGCGTTTTGGCAGGGCCTCGACGGCATCATTCAAAAGTTCGCTCCGCTCAATCACGCGCTGCTGCAGCGGCGCGATGAGCTGCAGGCAAAGATCGACGACTGGTACCGCGGACGGCGCGGGCGCGAAATGGCCGAGGCCGCTGACAAGGCATTTCTTGGGCAGATCGGCTATCTCGTACCCGAGGGGCCGTCTTTCAAAATCGATACCGCGAACGTCGACGCTGAAATCGCCGCCGTCGCCGGCCCGCAGCTCGTGGTGCCGATCAGCAATGCGCGCTACGCGCTCAACGCGGCCAACGCGCGATGGGGCTCGCTGTACGACGCGCTCTACGGCTCCGACGCCATCCCGAGAGACGGCGAGACTCAAAGCAAAGGGTATGATCCGGAGCGCGGCAAGCGCGTGATCGCCTGGGCGCGGCACTTTCTGGACGAAGCTGTGCCGCTCGCTTCCGGCTCGCATGCCGACGTGAGCACTTATGCGATCAACGCTGGCGTGCTCTCGGCCACGCTCCGTGACGGCAAGACAACCGGACTTGCGGACCCAAAGAAGCTGTGCGGCTATCGCGGCCGCCCGGAGGCTCCCGAAGTCATCTTGCTGGTCAACAACGGACTGCACATTGAAATGGTCATCGATCGCGCGCGTCCCGTTGGCCGCACCGATGCAGCGGGCGTTGCTGATATCGTCATTGAGGCCGCGCTCACGACCATCATGGACCTGGAAGACTCGATCGCAGCGGTCGACCCTCACGACAAAGTCGCGGCTTATCGTAACTGGCTGGGTCTTTGCCAAGGCACGCTGGTCGAGGCCTTTCAAAAAGACGGCAAATCCGTCAACCGCCACCTTAGTCCCGACCGCAGCTACACCCAGCCTGACGGAAGCACGCTGGTGCTGCCCGGCCGGAGCCTGATGCTGATCCGCAACGTCGGCCACCTCATGATGGACGAAGGCGTCATCGGCCGGGACGGAAAGCCCGCTCCCGAAGGCGTGCTTGATGCCGCGATCACCAGCCTGATCGCGCTCCATGATCTCAAAAGCAAGAGTTCAACTGCGAAACAGCCGGACCGGTTCGATCTATATCGTCAAGCCGAAGATGCACGGACCGGATGAAGTGAAATTCGCCAGCGATCTGTTTGCGGCCGTCGAGGCCATGCTCGGTCTGCCGCTCAACACCATCAAGCTAGGCTTGATGGATGAGGAACGCCGCACCACGGTCAATCTCAAGGAATGCATTCGCGCCGTGAAATCGCGGGTGTTCTTCATCAATACCGGCTTCCTCGATCGCACCGGCGATGAAATCCACACCGGCATGGAAGCCGGACCGATGGTCCGCAAAGGCGAGATGCGGAACCAGCCCTGGCTCCACGCCTACGAGGACTCGAATGTCGACATCGGGTTGGCTTGCGGCCTTCCCGGGCACGCCCAGATCGGCAAGGGCATGTGGGCGATGCCGGACCTGATGGCGGCGATGCTCAAGCAGAAAATCGCCCAACCCGAGGCCGGCGCCAGCACCGCGTGGGTCCCCTCGCCCATAGCGGCGACGCTGCACGCCACGCACTATCACCTCGTGAATGTGTTTCGGCGGCAGCAAGAGCTTGCCTCGCGCCCGCGCGCCAGCATCGACGACATTCTGACAGTCCCGATCGCGCGCGGCGTGAATTGGTCGCCCGAGGATGTCCAGCAGGAGCTCGATAATAATGCGCAGGGTATCCTCGGCTATGTCGTACGCTGGGTCGAACAGGGCATCGGCTGCTCGAAGGTGCCGGACATCGACAATGTGGCGTTGATGGAAGACCGCGCGACGTTGCGCATATCAAGCCAGCACATCGCCAACTGGCTCCGCCACGGCATCACCACAGAAAAGCAGGTGATGGAAACGCTCAAGCGCATGGCGGGCGTGGTCGACCGGCAGAACGGCGGCGATCCGAATTATTCGCCGATGGCGCCGAATTTTGAAAACTCCGTCGCGTTCGCGGCGGCGTGCGATCTGGTTTTCAAAGGACGCGAACAGCCGAACGGCTACACCGAGCCGATCCTGCATGCCCGTCGCGTCGAATATAAGCGGCGTCATCACCTACAATGACGCGCGCAGGCGGCGCTCGTCGAGCGCGCCTTCCCATTTGGCGACGACCAGCGTAGCGATCCCGTTGCCGATCAGATTCGTCGGCGTCATCCCCTGCGACAGCAGGCGGTGCACTCCGAGGATGATGGCCACGCTCTCAACCGGTATCGTTCCGACCGCCGCAAGCGTTGCCGCGAGCACGACGAAGGCGGCGCCGGCAACGCCGGCCGCTCCCTTCGAAGCCAGCAGTAAGATCACCAGCAGGCCGATCTGATGCTCCAACGTCAGCGGCGTGTCGCTGGCTTGGGCCAGAAACACCGCCGCCGTCGCGAGATAAAGGCAGGTGCCGTCGAGATTGAACGAATAGCCGGTGGGAATAACCAGACCGACCACGCTCTCCTCGCAGCCCAGCGCTTCGAGCTTGGCGATCATGCGCGGCAGTACCGTTTCCGACGACGTGGTCGCGATCACGATCAAAAGCTCTTCGCGGATATAGCGGATAAATTTCAGGAGGCTGATGCCGCACCAATGCGAGATCGGCCAGAGCACGGCGAAGATAAAAAACAGACAGGTGACGTAGAAGCTGAACACCAGCTTTCCGAGGGATAAAAGCGAGCCCGCGCCGAACTTGCCGACGGTAAAGGCAATCGCTCCAAACGCGCCGATCGGCGCCGCCCACATGATAAACGCGACAACGCGAAAGAACATTTGCGCCGCCACTTCGATAAGATCGGTAAGCGGTTTGCCGGTGGAACCCAGCCAGCTCAAGGCAAATCCGCACAACACCGAGACATAAAGGACCTGAAGGACATTGCCCTCGCTGAATGCCCCGACAAAGGTGTTGGGAATGATATTCAGGAGGAATTGCCCGGTCGTGCGCTTTTGGGTTTGTTCGAGATACTGCGCAACGCTCGACGTATCGACATGCGATAAATCCACATGCATGCCGGTGCCGGGCTGGAACAGGTTGACCGCGACGAGCCCGATGATGAGAGCAATCGTGGTCAGCACTTCGAAATAAATCAGGGCCTTGAGCGCGACGCGGCCGACCTTGGCCATATTGGCCATGCTGGCGATGCCGTGCACGACCGTACAAAAAATGATCGGGGCGATGAGCACGCGGATCGCTTTGATGAAAGCGTTGCCGAGCGGCTCCATCCGCACGGCGATGTCCGGGAATAGTGCGCCGAGCGCGATGCCCGCAACCATCGCCACGAGCACCAAAAACCAGAGTTGAAAAAAGAACGACCGGGCCGGCGCCGATGAACTCGCCCGCGGCGCGCCAGCTACCGGCCCGGCGGGCAATTCTCCTCCCCCGCTGGGCGAGGGAGGAGACACTTCATGCGTCATATTCGGCGGTGATATCCTGCCCGGTGTAATCCGGCATGAACGCCGTCGATACCGCGCTGATGACGGCGCAAGCGGCGATGTAGATGGCGATCGCATAGCCGGTGTGATAGGCGGCGAACAAAGCGGTAGCAATCAGCGGCGCAGGTCCGCCGGCAATGATCGACGCCAGCTGATAGCCAAGCGAGGCGCCGCTGTAGCGCAGCCGCGGCGTGAAGGATTCAGCAATCAGCGCGGCCTGCGGCCCGTACTGAATGTCATGAGGAATGAGCGACAACACGATGGCGATGAACACCGCCGACGGGATCGCCGTATCCACCATGCCGAAATACAGAAATCCGAACAGGCCGGTGATCACCACGCCGATCAGATACATTTTCCGGCGCCCGATGCGGTCGGAGATGTGGCCGGAGAGCGGAATGGTGATGAAGGAGACGCAGGCCGCCACCATCACCGCGGTGAGAATGAAATTCCGCGACATATGCAGCGTGCCCACCGTGTAAGCAAAGACAAAGGCGGTGAAGATGTAAAATGGCGCCTGCTCGGACATCCGCAGCAATGCCGACAGGATGATTTCCCTCGGCTGCTTCTTGATCACCTCGAGAATCGGGGTCTTTTCGATCTTATCGGTGTCCAAAAGCTTCTGGAACACCGGCGTCTCAAGGATGCCAAGACAAATCCACAAACCGATGCCGACCAGGACAATCGAAAGCGCGAATGGAATGCGCCAACCCCATACGATGAATTGATCGCCCGACCATGCGCTGAATATGGCGACCGCCAGAGTTGATAACAAAAGCCCACACGGCACGCCGAATTGCGGCCACGAGGCCACAAGGCCACGTTGGCCGTGGGTCCGCGACCACTCCATCGCCAGCAGCACCGATCCGCCCCACTCGCCGCCGACACCAATACCTTGCAGCGCCCGCAGGACGGTCAGCATCACCGCACCCCAGATGCCGACCAACTCATAGGTCGGCACAAAGGCGACGAGAAATGTCGCAATGCCCATGAAGAGCAGCGTGGCGATCAGCGTGGCCTTGCGGCCGATGCGATCGCCGTAATGACCGAAGATGGCGGCGCCGATCGGTCGCGCGGCGAAGCCAATGAAATACGTACCGAAAGCGGCGAGGGTTGCCGCAAGCGGCGCCTGGTTGGGGAAATAGAGCTTGCCAAAGACGAGACCGGCCGCGGTGCCATAGAGGAAAAAGTCGTACCACTCTATCGCCGTACCGATTGTCGAGGCGATAACCGCTTTTCGCAATTGGGCGCTGTGCTCGGCCTCCGGCAGCGGCACATAAGTCGAAGCCATGGCCATGGCTACCTCCCCGTATTACCCCTTTGCGGAGCGGACCTTTGGCGCCCCGCTTCCTAAACAGAACGATACTGCAGGCCGTAGGGGGATGGCTATAGGCTTGAAGTCGCAGCATTGTCCGCCATCGTAGCCGCCTGCCTTTGCAGGAGATGGATACGATGCGGTGCAAGTATACGGGTTTGTGAAGGCCCTGGGCTCTCGCCCGACCGCGCCTCGGCGACGAGGATAATTACTGAGTAGGCTTGCTCGACGCCATCACCGTGACTGGCATGTCGCGGTACTCGGCCGTGAACAGGCGCTTGAGGTTTTCGACCTTCGGCGCGTCGTTATACACGATGTATGGATAGGACGGGTGCAGAACAGCGAAGTCCTGGTGATAGTCCTCCGCCGGATAGAAACCGTGCAGCGGCTCAAGCTGGGTCACGATCGGCCGCGGGAATGCATGCGCCTTGTCAAGCTCGGCGATGTAGGCGCCGGCGACGCGCTTCTGTTCATCGTTGGCAAAGAAAACTGCCGAGCGATATTGCGTGCCGGTGTCAGGTCCCTGCCGGTTTAGCTCGGTCGGATTGTGCGCGACCGAGAAATAGATCTGCAGGATCTTGCCATATGAGATCTGCTGCGGATCGAAGGTCACGGATACCAACTCGGCATGCCCGGTCCGGCCGCTGCCGACCATCTCGTAATGCGCGGTCTGCTTTTCTCCGCCGGCGTAACCGGAAACGGCCGCCGTCACACCTTTGGTATGCTGAAATACCGCTTGCACCCCCCAAAAACAGCCGCCCGCCAGAACGATGGTTTGTGGCCCGGCGGCAGAGGCCGTCGCATCAACTGCCGGGGCCGGTATAACCACGGCCGATTCTGCGGCATGAGCAGAACTCAGCGCCAGCCCCGCCAGAGGAAGCAACAACAACGCGCCCACGACTGCCCGAGGTGAAAAGATCGCGTTGAGTGCCATTTGGTTCCTCCAAGAAAACTTCCGCGCCTTAAACGCGGCGTTGATCTAAACAACATTTAGGGCAAAGCACGCATCCCGCGCCAATCACAATTGGCGCGAAGCCTGAGCCTGCGGCAGTCACGACTTCGTGTGCTGCCGACGGCACACGCTTACGACGCCGCTGCCATGGCTGCGACCGGGCGCTTGGCTCGCAGGCGCTCGGGCCACCAGCGATCCTCATACTGGTCGTCCCACAGATCCTCGAGATGCGGCAGCACGTCGCGCGCGAACAGATCGATATTCTTTTTGCACAGATCGGTCGGCATGGACCCGAAATGCAGCAGCGCCAAGAGGTGACCGACGCGAAGCCGCTTCATCCCGTCCATCAGTTGCTCGCGCACAGTCCGCGGACTGCCGACGATGACGAAGCCGCGCTCATAGAGGTCCTTGGCCTTGAGTTCACGCAGGTTGAATGCCGCGCGCTGATTGTTTCGCGTCGCCTGCACGAGCGACGGATATTCGAGGCATCCCGGAATCTGCGCATAGTGCGGCGGCGTGTAGAGGAGCTTGTTGAAGAAATATTCGGCGTGGGGACCGTAGAGATCTTCGGCTTCGGCATCGGTCTCGGCAACGCCGATCAGCTGCAGGAAACTGAAACGGTAAGGATTATCGTCCCGGCCCTTGCGCGCCACCAGCTCCCAGTAGCGGTCGGCCACCTGCGCGGCATTTTTGGCGCCGAAATAACTCAGATGGCAGAAGCAGTAATCGAGCCCGACGACATATTCCGCGGTCGCGGTAATGCCCGAGCCGGGAATCCAGATCGGCGGATGCGGCTGCTGGATCGGCCGCGGCCACAGGTTTACCATGCCGAGCTGATAGTGTTTGCCGTTCCAGGCGAACACTTCTTTCGCCGACCAGGCTTTGATCACCAGCGAGAGCGCCTCGCGGAATCGCTCGCGCTGCTCAAGCGGGACCACGGCGTTGGAGATGGCGGCGTCGGTTGGCAGGCCGGTTGGAAAGCCGGCAACTAGCCGTCCACCACTGATGCAATCGAGCATTGCGTATTCCTCGGCGATGCGCGTCGGTGGCGTGGTAGACGGCAGCGTCGAGCCGAGCTGAATGATGGCGACATTCTGCCCGTTGGTGGCCTTGGCAAGAACCGAGCCCATCAGGCTTGGATTGGCCATGAAGCCGTAGACGTTTTGGTGATGTTGATTGGTGCACACCCCATGCAGCCCGGCATTGGCCGCATAAAGCAGTTCATCGAGGGTGGCGTTGAAATACTGACCGACCTTGTCCGCATCGGCAACATCGAACCATACCGGCTCGATAAAGGCCGAATTGTAACGCTGCCCGAAATCCTCCGGCAAATCGCGATACGGCATTAGGTGGAACATGCACACTTTCACGGTTTTCCTCCCGCTGCCGGTCTGATTTGCGGGAATGCTACGTCGAGACTCCCGCCAGTTCAATGTCGCCGCCTCTGGGGTCCGGGCGCCTAAATCCCGGGATGCCGCCAGCACACCGAAACTGTCGGTTAACAATTTGCTTTAATGATGCAGTTTGCGCCAACGCGCTCAATTTTAAATCGTACTTATAACGCAGCCGCGGGCAGGCATAAGGTTGGCAAAGAACGCAACAGCAGCGCCCCCGGTATCCGCCGCTTCCGAGAAAGCGCAGACAACGGAGGAGAACGGCCACGCCGCGGCGCGGGTGCCGCTGGCGTTCATCGTTGATGGGGACGCCAGCATCCGGAGTTTTCTGTCGCTGGTTCTGCACGGCGTCGGGGTCGACACCGAAGAATTCGCTGACGGCCAGACGTTTCGTCTGGCGCTTGTCCGCCGCGCTCCCGACCTGGTTTTTCTCAATGTCGCGCTTGAATCTGCCGAAGCCATTGAGTGTGTGATGGCGCTCGGCACACGGAGTTACGCCGGCTACGTCCAACTCATGAGTAACCGCGGGCTCGCCGTGCTCCAGCACGTCAAGAGCATCGGCATGCAGCAGCGGCTGCAAATGCTGGCGCCGCTAAAAAAGCCGTTCGACACCAGTGTGCTGCTAAAAATTCTGCACGACCTCAAGCTTGGGCACCCGCAATCGCTGGCGGCCCGCGTCGATCTTGATGAGGCTCTGCGCCACGGCTGGATCGAGTTCTGGTATCAGCCGAAAATCGACCTCCGGAGAAAGCAGCTGATCGGGACCGAGGCGTTTGCCCGCGCGCGGCATCCGCAACACGGCATCCTGATGCCAAGCGCATTCATGCCCGGAGCCTCCGAGTCGAGCCTGGTCACGCTGTCCGAGCAGGCGCTCGCGCAAGCACTGAAAGCGAGCGTCAACTTTGCCAATCTCGGCGTTACGCTGCGGCCTGCCGTCAATGTTCCTATCGAAGCGCTGGTCCAGATCGCAGTCGAAGATATCGTGCAGACTTATCGCGACCAGTTCGAGAAATGGCCGGGCCTCATCATCGACATAGCCGAGGAACAGATCATCACCGACTTGCCGCTGGCGACTGAGATCAAGCAGAAGTTGCGCCACCTCAACGTCCATCTGGCGATCGACAATTTCGGCCGCGCCTATTCGGCGCTGGCGCAACTAAAAGAATCACCGTTTGCCGAGTTAAAGCTCGACCGCGCGTTCGTCGCCGACTGCGCCTCCGACCGGGTGAATGCGCCACTCTGCAAGACGGTCATCGGTCTGGCCCACAGCTTCGGCAGCGTCGCTGTGGGAATCGGAATCGAGAAAGCTTCCGACGCGGTTGCACTGGTCAGCATGGGCTGCGACTACGGCCAGGGATTTCTGCTCGGCCAGCCGATGCCCGAGGAACGTTTCAGTTCGCTGCTGCGCCAGCGCGCCGCCTCGCAAGGGAGGCAGCTTGCCGCCGAACAAGCCGAAGCTGTGCGCGCGGCGGGCGAACAGCACGCCTAAACTTCATCTGGCGGGGTATGCTCCGCCGGGCGGACGGATGAGGCCCTAGTGCGTCCACGCCTCGCGGCGCGGATACGCGAAATTGTCGGCGTACGACATGCGCTGGCGCACCGGCGGCTTGGTTTCGAACACCTGGTGCGGGATGCCGTGACGCTCGCAAAAAGCGATTGCCTCCTCCTTGGTGTCGAAAAACAGGTGCACTTCCTGCTTCATATCGGTGGTACTGGTCCAGCCCATGAGCGGCTCGATCGTGGGCGCTCGCTCCGGCTCATAATCGAGCGTCCATTCCTTGGCATTGGCTTGGCCGGACTGCATCGCGGTGCGGGCTGGCTTATAAATCCGAGCGGTCATGGAATGATCTCATCCTAGCAACCAATCGAAGCCGCCGAAGCGCAGCGGAGGCGGATGGTCGGGGCAGCAGGATTTGAACCTGCGACCTGCAGTACCCAAAACTGCCGCGCTACCAGGCTGCGCTATACCCCGCCGGGGCGCGCCGCTGGATACATGTTTCGGGGGCCCCGGGCAAGCCGACGGGCCGGTTCAATGGCTGGTCAGGGCGGGGCTCTCGACACGGTCACCCGGCTCGATGCCAAGCTTGCGTGCCGTGCCGCCGATCACTTCGAGGACGGAGCGCACCGAACCACCGGAAGGAACGAGGCGGTCGGAAAGCGGATCGGTGCTTTCCGCGATGTGCAGGATGCGGCCGTCTTTGCGGATAAAGATCATGTCGAGAGAAATGAAGGTGTTGTGCATCCAGAACGACACCGGCTCTTCACGGTCGAAAACAAACAGCATGCCGCGGCCTTCCGGTAATTCCTTCCGGAACATCAAGCCACGGGAACGCTCGGCGTCGTTGGTCGCGAGTTCAACGGCGAAGGCATGGACCCCGCTCTTGGCGACAATCTCAAGGGTAGCTTCCGCCGCGGGCGCCGGCGCCGACCCAGCAAACGCGAGGAACACGGCGACGATCGACGCGGCAATGGCCTGGGCGAAGTGCTGTGCCGGCAATCTCGAGCCGGCAGGAAATGCCGCTAGTGGGACGCCGGGCCGAGCGGGCCGCTTTCGGGACGGACTTCCGCCGCCATCATACCCTTGGGCCCCGGCCCATAACGGACGAGCACGAACTGGCCCGGCCGGAGCTCGGTGATGCCGAAGCGACGCAACGTTTCCATGTGGACGAAAATGTCCGGGGTGCCCTCCCCCCGCGTCACGAAGCCGAATCCGCGAAGCCGATTGAACCATTTTACCTGTGCCCGCTCGAGACCACTCGTCGGGGTTACCGTAACATGGGTTCGCGGCGGCGGCATCTGCGCCGGATGGATGGCCGTCGATTCATCCATCGAAATGACCCGGAACGCTTGCAGACCCCTTGGCCGCGCCAGCACCTCGCATACGACGCGAGCACCTTCATAGGCAGTCTGATATCCGTCGCGGCGCAGACACGTTACGTGCAGGAGCACGTCGGCCATGCCGTTGTCTGGAACCAGGAAACCGTAACCTTTGGCAACATCAAACCATTTGATGACGCCGGCCACCTCGATGACATGAGCTGCGGATTCATCGGACAGATCAATGTCCGGCCCGAGTCCCGTGTTGGTGGATTTTGGTTCGATCCCGTCCGACGCCATGAGGCAGTGGCCGCCGCAGCTTGTGTTGTTACGCCCGGCGCGGGCGCGTCACGAATCTCTTGAATTGAACATAACACCGGCGGTTATAGGGAAAAGCGAAAAATGCAGCGAACGTGCAAAAGCTCACAACCTGTGAACATCTTTGCCTGACGAACAATCGACGAACGGTTCGAGCACCGTTCCAATATCGTGGTGCACCACGAGATCCGCGATATCGTCGAAGTCGGTCGGGTCGCGGTTGACGATGATCAATCGGGCGCCATTTCGTTTGGCCATCAACGGAAATCCCGCTGCAGGCCAAACCACAAGTGACGAACCGATCGCCAGAAACAGATCGCACGAGCGCACAAGCTCCTCGGCACGCCGCATTGCGGAATCCGGCATGGCCTGTCCGAACGATATGGTCGCGGTCTTGATGAAGCCGCCGCAGGCCGGACAATCGGGGGCGCAGCCGTTGCCTGCATCCATCCGCTGCCGCACCCAGCCCAATTCGTAGCGCTGAACGCAGTCGAGGCACAAAGCGTAGGTCGTATTGCCATGTAGCTCGACAACGTGTTCTGGCGCGATGCCAGAGTCTTGGTGCAGGTTATCGATATTCTGCGTGATCACCGCCGGGACTTTGCCGGCCCGGTAGAGGCTCGCGAGTGCGCGATGACCGCGGCCCGGCTTGGCCTGGCCGAACTCATCGCCCATGGCAAAGCGGCGGCGCCAGGACTCGTTGCGCGCCTCCTGGCTGGCGAGGAAATCGTCAAACATGATGGGCCGGTTCTTGGTCCAGATCCCGCCGGGCGAACGAAAATCGGGAATGCCGCACTCGGTCGAGATTCCTGCGCCGGTAAAAGGCAGGATCACGTTCGCCTCGCCGATCATGTCCTGCAGGCTCGCGATGCTTTCGTCTAGATCGGGTGCGGACATCCTTCCTAGCTGCATCGCGTTATCCTACATACCTCAAGGCTTTCGACGAACGGCAGTTTAATTCCAGCCCAAGTTACCGGCCCAAGTCCAACACCAGACTCTCGACACCAGCCTCTCAACGCCAGCCCATGGAGCCATCATGCGTTATCTGCACACAATGCTGCGCGTGCGCAATCTCGACGCGGCGCTCGATTTCTATTGCAACAAGCTAGGGCTGAAGGAGACCCGCCGGCGGGTCGACGACAAGGGCAGGTTCACGCTGGTCTTTCTGGCGGCGCCCGGCGACGCCGACCTCGTTGCCAAGGGACCGGACAATCGGGCGGCGCCCCTGGTTGAGCTCACTTATAATTGGGATAGCGGCGAGGACTACGGCGATGCGCGCTATTTCGGCCATCTCGCCTACGAGGTCGACGACATCTATGCGCTGTGTGATCGGCTGATGAAGGCCGGCGTCACCATTAACCGCCCGCCGCGCGACGGCATGATGGCGTTCGTGCGCTCACCCGACAAGCAATCGATAGAGCTGCTGCAAAAGGGTGCCGCGTTGCCGCCAAAGGAGCCTTGGAGCTCGATGCCCAATACCGGACACTGGTGAGCGCGAGCGAGCTTGCGGGGTTTGGCCGCCTCATCGGCAGGAGCAGTTTGGGGTCGCTTGCCGCCTCCAGCAATCCTCTTTATATGTCGCGCCCTTCCCCGCGCGCCCGGCGCGCGGGGTGGCGCCCTTCGTCTAGCGGTCCAGGACGCCGCCCTTTCACGGCGGAAACACGGGTTCGATTCCCGTAGGGCGCGCCAATGATTTCAATAGCTTAGATGGCCCGCCGAAATCGGTGTCCAATACGTGTCCAATATCCAGCACGTTGAACAGACCCAGCCGGCCGGGCATCGGTCGAAAGGGTAACGTGTGCGACTGGCGCAACACCAAGCCGTAATTGCGCTTACCCTTTCTGTTGAGCGATCCGTCAAACCAACTGCTAGCGCTCGCGGTCACGCAATCGACGATATCAACTTCGCCGAGGATACCGCCAGTGAGCCCACAGAGCTGCGCGTCAGCTCGGGATGATCGGAACGTCGTGAAACTGCGCAACGTCCCTTAGCGTACTCCCAGATCGCGCCAGCGACGCATGTACGAGTAACCGTCCGCGAAATCGCGTGCGCCATGGTCGTTTTCTATGTCCTTGATGCCCAGCACAATAAGTGCGGCCCAAGGCTGACGAATTGAGAGCGCTCTCATAACACGTGAGTCTCAGGAAGGATTCTGCGGCGTCAAGCAAATCCCTCGAGCTGCACAGGAGGCCGAAGTCTCCTTAGGGGATTTTAGTCGCCGCTTTCTCGGTTTGGGCTTTTTTACAGCGTTGCGAAGACGTAGCACTGCTGCGCGTTCGGCCCGGATATTTGGCAATCCCAATCAAGCACTGAGTCTGGCCTGCACCCGGTTCCGAAGACACCGAGTTAGGTGTTTTTATGGGACGGAGGTGAGTCATGGAGAGACGAAGGTTTACGCGGGAGTTCAAGCTTGAGGCTGTACGGCTGATCAGAGATCGCGGTGTGTCGTACGCGCAAGCGTCCGAAGACCTGACGGTGCATCCGACACAACTGCGTAGCTGGGTGAAGGCGTTTACGGATGATCCGCAGCATGCATTCCCTAGCCAAGGTCATATGAAGCCTGAGCGGCTGGAGATCGCGCGGCTCAAGCGCGAGATGATCAAGCTGAAGGCCGAGCGAGACATCCTAAAAAACCGTCGCGGATTGCGTCCGCCTGTGGGCAGAGAAACGGCCGAGGGCTATCTTTGTCGCGGAGAGAGCGGCCATCAGCTTTTTGTTGGCGAATGACCCCGTTAAAAACATGGTCCATGGGCTGTTGCGAGCTTGAGAGTGGCGACCTCTTCGGACGATCCCGGTTAGGAAATTGATCTACTGCGCAGCCTAGCCCTTCCGATTTAACCAAGAGAGTTGAGATGAAGGGCAAGAGAACGTCGGCGGAGAAGCATTCTGGGATGGTGGCAGTACATCCAAACGCGGCTGCTATCGATGTCGGTGCAACTATGCACATGGTGGCGGTGGGCGCGGATTGCACGTCCGATCCGGTGCGCAGCTTCGGCACCTTTACAGGCGACCTGCATCGTTGGCCGATTGGTTCGCGGAATGCGGCGTCAAGACTGTCGTCATGGAATCGACCGGCGTCTACTGGATTCCGATCTTCGAATTACTCGATGAACGTGGCGTCGAGGTATTCTTGGTCAACGCGCGTGACGCCAAGCATATGCCCGGACGCAAGACGCACGTAAGCGATGCACAATGGCTACAACGACTGCACTCACACCGTGTGCGGCGGGCAAGCTTTCGACCAAAGGGTGAGATCGCAGAATTACGTGCGTATCTGCGCCGACGCGAACGCCTGCTGGACTACGCGGCCTCGCATATTCAGCATAGCAGAAGGCCCTGACTGAGATAAATCTTCAGCTTCATCATGTCGTCTCGGATATTACGGGAGCGACCGGAATGCGCATCATCTGCAATCGCGGGCGAACGCGACCCGACAGTTCTGGCGTTATTGCGCGACACGCGCTGCCATGCCGGCGTCGGTGCCGGACAAAGCCACGAGGTAAAGTGCTTCGCCGCGTTCTACCGCCGGCTATCGGCTCGTATCGGCGAGGCAAAGGGCCGTGACTGCGAGGGCACGCAAAATCGCGGTTCTGTTCTACAACGCGCTTCGACATGGGATGGATTACGTCGACCCAGGCACATCTTATTACGAGACACGCTACCGAGAGCGCGTCATCGGCAATCTTCACCGCTGCGCCAAGGCCTTCGGCTTCATCTTGCAGCCAGACATGGTCTCGCCGATTTTTTTTCAACAAACTCGGTCCATCGCCGACCCCGAAAATCAGACAACTGATGTCCGTTCAGGCTAATTTCGGACATGGCTGCTAAGCGGCAGCTACGTCTATATGCTCGACGATCACCAGATCGTCGTACTTCGACTACTTGAAATTGCGCGCATTTGCGGTTTTAAATCGCCAGCGCATCTCCTCTGGAATTTTCGCGCACCGCGCGGCCGGTACAGTTCGGCACATAACACCGAGCAAAAAGACCGCTTTCGTTAAGGCACCATGATGCTGCACTGACCCGGACAACACGAAGTATAGGGCGTTGTCGCGGGATCAAATAACACCGCGACCCGCGCCGCGGGCGGCGTGATTTGTGCCAACTCTCCAGCCATTTGCCCGCCATTGGCGAGTTACGTCCGCTTAACCGCCGATAACCGCTCTTCTCGGAAGTAATCTGAACCCCAAGATTCGTTACTGATGCGAATGTGCCAGGAGCGGCTGCTCAGCTGTCCCAGCTGCGTCGGTCGTGACAGTACCGTTATGCCCACCGGCCCCGGCCAGACCAACTCCAGGTACGAGCCTCAGCCGCCTAGTCATTGGCGAGTTAAAGCTCAGCTTCACACTCGAATTGGTTTTGCAGGCCGTCGACCGACCGCTTGGCAGCTTGCGATGAGGTCCGGGTGCTGCGCACCCATCGAGATCCGCGCGGGCACTACCGGAGCGGGGGGCTGATCGTGACTGGTTTCGGGGCGCCGTGATGGTGATGGTGATGGTGGTGATCGTGCGCCGCAGCCGCTTGCGGCATCGCCGCGTGGCGCAGTTCGACCGGCTGTCCGTGTGGCGTGTTGAGATAGGCTTGGCGCCAAGACTGCTGACGCTCAGTGATCTCGGCGGTCGAAGCCGCGCCTTTCAGGCCGACGATGGTCTCAAGCGCCGCCAGCCACTGACGGTAGTAGGCAGCATTTGAGGTCTCGCCGGGTTGTGGCGGACGCGCCTTAATCTCGATGCTAAACACCTCGACCCATTCGCTCCAAGTGAAGAGGCCCTGTCGACTAAGCTGAACCGCGCAGGCGAAGGCATACGCCATCCAGGGTTCAGCGAAGGCCGGAGCAGCATCCGCTTCGCGGAGCAGCACTTCGGCCTCGAAAAGGTAGGAAGGGACGTCGGCCGTCATCCGCTCAGGTCGCCGGCTCGATGTAGGGCTCCCACAGGTCGATATAGACCGCATCGTGGGGCTCGGCGTCGTCACCCCACAACTCGCGTGCCTCGAAGCGCACGCTATAGACATGATGAGGTTGGTCGCCTAGCCCGTGTGCACGAGTGTCTGCGAAGACGAAACCGCCGTGGTTCCCTTGAACCACACCATGTTTGCCGCGGACATAACGCGGAAGCCGGGTGTGCGTGGCTGGGTTAATGTTGCGGGCTACCACCTTGTCGCCGGCCTTGAAGCGCGGCGGCGTCTTCACCTCGGCCCGGGCGGAAGCGCCAGTCTTGATCGCGATCGCGACCATATCCTTCGGCAAGGCAGGCATCACTCGCCTTCTTTCTTTGCCAAGTCGGCAATCCGCTGCTCTAGCTCCTCATGGGTCACTACGCCTTTCTTATTGAGTAGATCCTCAGCGGCGTGGAGCCAGTGCTCGTAATAGGGCGTGGTCAAATATTCCGCCGGCGCCATCCGCTCGATTGAGTGACGGATCTCGTCGACATGGTATTGTCCTGCCGCAATCGTTAAATTGAGCACGGCGAAGACGTGCCGTTCCCAATCATCGTGGAACACCGGCTCGTTCTCTTCGCGCACCACTGCGCCGAAGCCTTGCATCCCGCCGAGATCATGGATGCCGTTCATTCTGTCCCCCGCCCGTCTCAGGCTTTGACCTTGGGTACGTCGGTGCCGATTATCGTATCGCGAGTGACAATCTCGGCGAGCTTTTCTTCGCTCCAGCCATCAGTGCCGGCCGGTCGCATCGGCAAAACCATGTACCGGATCTCGGCATTGCTGTCCCAAACGCGGACCTCGACGTCCGCCGGCACGTCGACTCCAAACTCGGCAAGCACCTTGCGCGGCTCGAGAACGACACGGGCGCGATAGGGTGCCGCCTTGTACCAATTTGGCGGCAGACCTAATGTCGGCCAAGGATAGCAGGAGCAGAGCGTGCACACGACGACGTTATGCACTTTCGGTGTGTTCTCCAGTACCACCATGTCTTCGCCCTGGAGGCCGGTAAAGCCCAACTCGGCGATCGCCTTGCTACCGTCTTCCAGGAGGCGTTTTTTGTAGGCGGGATCGACCCACGCGTGCGCCACCACTTTAGCGCCATTGCGCGGGCCGATGCGCTTTTCGAAAAGGTCGATGATCTCATCGACTGCGCCTGGGTCGACTAGGCCCTTCTCGACGAGCAGCGACTCCAGCGCCTTGATGCGCAGCGTCGGCGCAGAGGGCGGTTCTGTGTGGGCGTTTTTATCCATCGCAGGTGATCCTTTTGATCAGAACGCTTGAAGGATACAACACGACACGGTCCCGGTCATTCAAATACCGGCATGCTGGCCCGCCCCAAACGTCGGATCGTGCGTTATAAAACCAGAGACTTTGACAACAGCCCAGGGCTCTTGCTCCCTTCGGCAGGCGCACAATTCCTGCGCGATTGCTAACTGAAAAGGTCAAATTCCCAGCGCTCTTGCGCCGTTCTTTAAGCGCTCGTTGGTGCTGACGGGGCTGGCCTGAATAGAAAAGGCGGATCAACACCATCGGCTCCTGATTTCATTCTTACGCGCCAAACTGAGGTCATTGCTGTTACAGGAGTCCTTAAACTGTTGTTCGAGATCGGCGCTCGTGCTGGGCCGTTTCACCGAACCCACCCTGGCGGAAGGCCTAAAACTAGCACCCGGCAGCCTCTTGTGCAGTACAGCAAATGACTGCCACGGGAGGCAGAGATCGACGGCGCTGTCGCGGTAGTTGATTCCGGCTGCTCAGGAGCGCAACCAATTCCTAGCTCTGCCTGTACAGGCGAGCACTGCTTGCGATAGCGCCGACTAGGGCAAACCGGCGAAACAAATCTCTGCGGCACTTACTTTTAGTGTAGGCGGGGAGCGCGGCTCCGAAATCTAACGGCCGAATTTCATCTTCACGTACTGCTGAGCGTATCGGACGGAGTCGCCGGAACAGAGGGGGTTTTGTTCTAAGAAATGACGCACAAACTCGTCTTCCCGTGCGGCAGGTGTACTACATCCCTGGGCGTATTGAACTTTCAATGCGCCAGTTCGGAAGTCGATAGCAAATACGAATAAATCTGGCATTGCGCCACAACATTGCTTGTATTTGGCACAATGATACATCGCTTGTTCTAACGGGAGGTTGAGTGCAGAAACCAATCGATTGTGTAGTTAAAGCAAGATTATAAAGCCAGCCATTTCCGGTTTACCCTCGAATTCCACTCGTCTTGTTGTTTCGCAACAAACGACTTTCAATGCCAACAGAGAATATACCCATTCCGGGCATCGGTTGTTACGTGACTTGACCGGCCCGACCAAATGACTCGGCGTGTTGATATTCCAAGCGAGGCTGACCGCCGTCAGAAGACGGCGGCGATCGGCTCACTGCTCATGCTTTCCGGCTCCGGCCAGCACCGCCACCGCCTCGATCTCGACCAGCCATTCCGGGTTGATCAGTTGCGCTTGTACCGCCGTCGAGGCGGGATAGGGCGGCTTAAAGAATTCGCCCCGTACCTCGGCGAAGCCTGGGTAGTTCTTCAGGTCGGTCAGGAACGTCGTGATCTTGACGATGTTTTCGCGAGTCGCCCCGGCCTCGGCCAGGACCTTTTCGATGTTGGCGAGTACTTGCCGCGTCTGTCCCTTGATGTCGCCCGGCGCGACGGTTTTGCCGGCGGCGTCAACCGCAACGTTGCCGGCGACGAAGATCATCCGGCTGCCGGCGACCTCGATGCCTTGTGAGAAACTCGCCGGCTTAGGCAGGTCCGATGGCTGCAATGCCTTCTTGGGCATATCTTGTCTCCTCGAGAGATCCCGCATCATCGGCGCTGCCCGACCGGAAGTGCAAGCTCGGTACCAGCCCGCCAGCGCCACGCGAAAGTTCGCCTTTGCCGCCGAAATCAGCGCGACGGAATGACCAGTGCTGCCCTGCGAATTCCGGGTAGTGATGCTATCACACTCTCTCCGGACCGCATGCGACTGCGCCGGCGGCTTGGCACGGCTGTTGCTCCTCGCTGCGGCAGGAGCGGGTCGCGTGCGGCTCTATGCGAGGTATCCCCATGGAACTCGGTATCTTCATTCCTATCGGCAACAACGGCTGGATCATCTCTACGAACTCGCCGCAATACATGCCGAGCTTCGAGCTCAATCGCTCGGTGACGCTGCGTGCTGAAGCCTACGGCTTCGATTTTGCGCTGTCGATGATCAAGCTACACGGCTTCGGCGGCAAGACGCAGTTCTGGGATCACAATCTCGAATCCTTCACGCTGATGGCGGCGCTTGCCCCTCTGACAAAGCGCATCGGCATCTATGCGACGGCGGCGACGCTGACGCTGCCGCCGGCCATCGTGGCGCGCATGGCGGCGACAATTGACGATATTTCGGGCGGCCGCTTCGGCATCAACCTGGTGACCGGCTGGCAAAAGGCCGAGTACAGCCAGATGGGGCTATGGCCGGGCGAGGCACATTTTCATAATCGATACGAATATCTGGCCGAATATACGCAAATCCTGCGCGAACTGTGGGCCACCGGGCATTGTGACTTCAAGGGCAAATTCTTCCAGATGGACCATTGCGTGCTGAGCCCGCGACCGAAGGCGCAGGTCAAACTGATTTGCGCGGGACAGAGCGAAGCCGGCATGGATTTCTCCACTCGCTACGCCGACATGAATTTTTGCATCGCCAAGGGGATCAATACGCCAGGCGCGGTTGCGCCGACGATCGAGCGGCTGCTCGCTGCCGGCGCGCGCAACGGCCGCGAGGTCGGAGCCTATCTCCTTCTCACCTGCATCGTCGATCAGACCGACGCGGCGGCGATGGCAAAATGGCGGCACTATGTGGCAGGGGCCGATGAGGAAGCGCTCGCCTATGTCGCGGCGCAATCGGCGATGGACAGCACGCCCACGGCCAACGTCAAGCAGATCGTCGGCGGCGAAGGGGCCATCAACCTCAACTTCGGCACTTTCATCGGCTCGCCGGCAACGGTCGCGCATATGCTCGACGAGCTGGCGGCGGTTCCCGGTGTCAAAGGCATTCTGCTGACGCTCGACGATTTCCGTGAGGGCCTCGATCGCTTTGGCCAGGAGGTCGTGCCGCGCCTACGCTGCCGCACGCCAAAGTCGGCGGTGGCCTAGCGCGATGCATCGCCATCATCGACCAGGCGATCAGCCCCCGCGTGGCCGGCGAGTAACAGGAGGGGAGCACAGATGATGACCGACGACAGCAGGCTTAAGGTTTTGCCACAGCAATTGCCGCGGCCGCGCGATGCGCGAACGCTCAGGGCGCGGCCCGAGGAGTTTCCGCTTGTGCCGCGCGAGACCGCCCTCATCGTCGTCGACATGCAGAACGCCTATGCCTCGCCGGGCGGCTATATCGACATTCAGGGCTTCGACATCTCCGGCGCCAAGCGTGTTATCGAACAGATCTTGCGGGTGATTGCGACGGCACGGGCGCTTGGTTCCCCGATCGTCTTCTTCCAGAACGGCTGGGAGCCGGCCCGTCACGAAGCGGGCACGCAGGACTCGCCCAATTGGTGGAAATCGAACGCGCTGAAACTAATGCGTGCCGACCCCAAACTCGACGGCACGCTCATCACCCGCGGCACCTGGGATTACGAGCTGGTGGCGGAGCTCAAGCCCGCGCCCGAGGATATCGTACTCAACAAAACCCGCTACAGTGGCTTCTGGGGAACGCCGCTCGACGCGATGCTGCGGGCGCGGCGCATCCGCAACCTGCTGTTCGTAGGCATCGCCACCAATGTCTGCCTCGAGTTCGACCCTACGCGATGCCTATTTCCTCGAATATTTCCCGATCCTCATTGAGGATGCGGCGCTCCATGCCGGGCCGCCGGAGATGCAGGCGGCGACGGTCTTCACTGTCGAGAGGTTCTTCGGCTGGGTGACGACGACGAGCGATTTCTGCGCACTGAGCAATCGGTAACCCCAACGCAACTCTGTGCCGGTCACAAGTGGATGAAGTGCTTAGGTCTGAAATAATGAATTCGACCGGTCGACGCGTGGCAGACGATCGACGCGCGCCTAGAGGTGTCGGTCGATCTCCGCGAGCACTGGGCCAGGATTAGGTGAGCATGTCTAAAGCGAAGCGGACGTCTCACGTCCCTTTCTCGAATGATATGAATATCGAAGTTTAGGGGTGTAGCCGCCCGATTCGGATTGAGCCGGCTTCATCAATGCGGTCTCGGCCCGGCTTCAGGAAACCGTCGCGCGGATCGCGAGCTTCATGGCCCAGATCGCCGAGGGCGGGATTCCGCATGTGCCGGGTACCGCGGTGTTTCTCACTCGCACTGAGCGTGATGTCCCGTCATTCAGTTCTAGCAGATGCTTCGAAGACCGGTTGGGTGGAGTGACACTTCGCTCTTCCACCGTTCCGCTTCGTTACGCAGAGCTGGTCAACGTGGCCTCGTTATCCCCATTGGTAAGCTTGAGATACGCAACATCTCGCTGTCCTCGAACAGCGACGGATCGCGGAGATAGTCGAGGAACATGTTGGTTGCGTCGTCACCCCAGAAAAGAGTTCCGCCAGCGACGAAAGTAGGGACGCCGAAGACGCCTGCAGCAATCGCTTCGTCGGTATTGATTTTCAGTTGTTCCTTGATGCGCGGCTCCGATATCCGCTTGTATGCGTCTGCAATTCCCATCGAGGTTCCAAGTTCAGTTATCGAGGCCTCATCCTCCAAATTTCGCCCCTCACCGTAGATGAATTGAAAAATTCCGCGAACAACTTCAGGAGTCGACCCGCCGAGTAGAGCCAGCCTTAGTGGAGGCAGAGGATTGAAAGGGTGAACCGGCGGCATTGTGAATGGCATCCCGCGCTGGTTCGCCTGCCATCTGAAAAAACGATAGACAAACTGCCGCTTGGGCGGGATCTCCGCGGGGCCCATTTGTCCCCAGTGATTAAGCAGCCCGGAAAACAGAACCGGCTTGAGCGCGATCTCGAGATCCTGCGGCAGATCTTCAAACCTACCGAGCTGAAGGTAGGAAAACGGTGAGATGAAGTCGAAGTACCACGCCGCCTTACTCATTGTCTGGCTCGTTTATGTTGTTCTCAGCGCTCTCTGACTCGGCGACGAACCTATAGATTGCGAGACGACGTTCGGACGCTCCTTCTCAGCACAGCTCGCGTTATTGCCAGAGTTCTTTACTGGCAAGTCTGGCGCCCTCAGACAAGGCAGCAAGCTTTGCCCAAGCGATCTGCTGGTGGACGCGTCCGCCGAGGCCGCAATCAGTGCCGGCAATGACGTTTTCGCGGCCAACGACCTTCGCAAAGCGGATAATTCGTTCAGCTACCAGTTCGGGAGGCTCAATGAGGTTGGTCGCATGACTGACGACACCCGGAATCAGAAGCTTACTGTCCGGAAGCTTTGTATGCTCCCACACCTTCCACTCAAGCTCGTGGCGCACATTGCCGGCCTCTACTGAGTAAGCCTGCGCCTTCACCCTGAGCAAAAGATCCGTAATCTCCTTGAGCGGCACGTCCCCACTATGCGGGCCGTGCCAACTGCCCCAGCAGATGTGGAAGCGGACGCGGTCCTCGGGGATTCCTTGCAAGGCATGATTTACTGCTTCAACCTGAAACTCCGCCCACTTCCGGTAGCCGGCCGTGTCGCCGCCTAGCGAGAACCACAAATCCCAGATATCCACCAGGGCTGGATCGTCAATCTGCAAGATAAATCCGGCATCGACGATGGTCTTGTATTCTTCCCGGATCGCATCAGCCAACGCCCACGTATAGTCCTCCTGACTCTTATAGTGCTCATTAGGCAAAATCTGCAGCGTCGCCGGCGACACCGCGGTAATGAATGCGTCTTCGGCCTGGACGTCACGCGTAGCCAACGTCAGGAGATCGATATCGCGGCGGACCGCTTGCTGCCCGATGTACTTGACGGGACCGGTGCAGATAAGCCCGAATATCGGAGAAGGGCTGGAACCGCCCATTCCGCCGTCCTGCGCATAGAATTCGGCGAATTCCTTGCGCTCCTTGCTGCCGACCGTATACACCCCTCGCCCTTTTGCCGCGTTTTCCTTTCTGATCTCAAATCCCGCCAGACGGTCATAGACGTATGACCACCACGCGGCGAAATCGACTGCACGGCGCATCGCCTTGCCGAATTCGCCGTCATTGACAATATCGATGCCGATATCGGCTTGCCTCCTCACTACATCGGTAATCGCTGACTGAAGGCCCGGCAGCAACTTCAAATCAGGAGCATCTTCCCGATAGAGCGCCAATAAGTCCTCCGGACGCGGCAGACTACCAGCGTGTGTAGTGAGTGTGCGATTAATGCTTCGCTTCACGTCCAAGTCCTCCCTTTAGGCGGATTATCCGACTCCGTAACCTTTGCCGGGAATACGTTTTCGCATCCGACGACAATGACAATCCGAGCTGCAACATTTGTCGCGAGACCGACGACTCCACGCGACGGCTTAGCCGCCACCCCAAAGCTCTTTGGTCGCGAGTTTCGCGCCGGCTACCAATGTCTCAAGCTTGGCCCACATAATAGAAGGATGGAAGCGGCGCTGAAACGGTCCCGGCGAAAAGCCGCAGTCGGTGCCAGCGATCATGTTGTCGCGGCCGACCAGACGCGCCAACCGAACAATGCGATCAGCCACTAAGCGCGGATGCTCGATCAGATTGGTGTGGTGGCTCACGACGCCCGGCACGAGGCAGCGCCCGTCCGGCAACTTGACGTTCTCCCATACATGCCATTCGTGTTCGTGGCGCACGTTCGCCGCCTCAAGGACGTAGCCCCCGGTTTTGATAGTCAGGATCAGATCGATGATCGCTTCCAGCGGCACGTCGGTGGAATGTGGGCCGCTCCAACTTCCCCAGCATACGTGAACCCGCGTTCGCTCCTCCGGCAGACCTTTCAAGGCCTGATTGAGCGCGGCGATGCGAACCCCGACCCATTTGCGATAGTCCGCGAGCGTGCCGTTCGGCAGCATCATGTCATACCAGCTCGCCAGATAGGCATCGTCCACTTGGAGGATGAAGCCTGCGTCTATGATCGCGCGATATTCCTCCTGCAGCGCCTCGGCGATGGCAAACAGCGCCTCCTCTTCGCTGCGGTAATACCTATCATCGCGCTCGGGCAACATGCTGCCCGGAGCAACCGCGGTGATAAATGCGTCGGCAACCGTGACGGCAGCGAGCGCTTGCTTGAGACCGGCAATGTCGCGTGCCACGGCGGCGTGGCCGACATATTTGATCGGTCCGGTCACAGTCCAACGCCGCGTGCGGCCGCGCTCACGGCCAAAGAAGATGCGAGTCTGATCGTACTCGGCGTAGAACTCCGCGAAATCGCGCCGATCCTTGCCGTGAATGGGCGAGAACGGCTTCTCGCCTGGGGAGAGCTCGCGCTGCTCCAAGCCGGACATGCGGTCGATCGTGTAGTTCGCCCAGAGCCAGCTTTTGCCAAACTCGCCGTCGCTGATGATGTCGATGCCGAGTTGCGCCTGACGCTCAACCGCAGCGCCGACCGATTCCCTGACACAAGTCTCAAATGCCGCCTCGTCTACCGGTGGCCCGCCATCCAACGCCCGCTCGATCGCCTGATAGTACGCAATCAGTTCCGGGGGACGGATCAAGCTGCCGACATGGGTAGTCAAAATCCTCCGCCGATCCCGCATGCCGTTGCCCCGAACTAAGTAGCGGACGTTGCTCGCACAGTCTTCCGAAGTTGTCTCGGGCGGCCGGGGCCGTAAAGTGCCGGACCCTTTTTGTCCATTATGTGGACATGTCGAATTGTGGGACCGCATTCGCCGCCCCCAGCGCGACGAGCACACCGCAAGCGATCAAGTGGTATTTAGCTGTTAGTCTGTCCGTATACCGCTCAGTTTACGGACAGTAGTTGCTAAGCAAGGATTGAATCAAATGGCAAAATCCGCCCGGAAATGCACCCCCTCAACCGTCGTAAACCGGACAGTTCCTCGCCGAGCTCCTAATTCCGAATTCCGGCCCGGCGCTAGGTAGACAGCCGACTGACGACCCAGCATTGCGCCCATGCCGCAGCATAATTTGCGTTATGCGGGCATCACACGCCTCAAGCGACTTGTTGATCTGGTTAGACAGAAGAAGGCGGTTGTGATCGCCGTGCGCAACGTCTCAGGCCGGCGGTCGGCGACTTCTGTGACCCGAGCGGGCGATTGGCGCGAAATCTTAAGCGTGCGCGGCGGATAATTGCTCGGCGAGTTGCGCCTTTGAAATCTTGCCGGTCGGCGTCATCGGAAACTCCGGCACTATCTTCAACGTTAGGGGTGAAAGATCGTAGCGCATCAGCTTCGTCTGCAGCCGCGCGCGCGTCGACGCTTCGTCAATCTCGGTGCCGGAAGCAACTGTGATGCAGCCGATCGGGCGGGTGCCGAGCTTCGCATCGGGTAGTCCGATGACGGAAGCCTGCAACACGCCGGAAATTTCGCACAGCGCGTCTTCGACGTCGCGCGGAAACCAGATGATGCTGCCGACCTTGATCAGCTCCGAGAAGCGCCCGCGCATGGTGACATAGCCTTCGCTGTCCACCACGCCGGCGTCGCCGGTGTGCAGCCAGCCGCCGCGCAGCGTCTCCGCGGTCTTTTCCGGGCGCCCCCAATACTCTTTCATGAAGCCTCCGCGCAGGCAGACCTCGCCCACTTGGCCGATCGGGAGCTCGCTGCCGTCGACATCGAAAATGCGCACCTCCTTGTCGGGCAGCGGCGGCCCGACCGCGCCCAGCCGCCGATCAGGCTCGAGCTCCGGAAAACCTAGTCCGACGAAACCACCGAGCTCGCTCTGCCCATAACTCTCAACCAGCGGCAGGTTGAGCTGGTCGCGCCAGGCCGTTTTGAGCGCCGCGGGTACTGGTCCGCCGCCCGACATGCCGTAACGAAGTTTGCCCGGCACGCGCCCGCGCTTTCGCGACTCGACCAGCACTTCCGATAGCAAGGTCGGATTGGCGGCCAACGCGGTCGCGCCGGTCGCCTCCATCGCATCCCAGCCGGTTTGCTGGGTCCAGCGACCCATGACGCTGACGGTCGTCACGCGATGCAAGCCCGGCAGTAGGTTGGCCACTAGCTGATACGAACTCGACAGTGCAGTCGGACCGAAGCACTGGTCGTGCGGGCTGAGCCGCAGCCGCTCGGCGATGCAGCGCGTGGCGCGCATCGTCGGTTCGTGCGCGAGGCACGCCCCCTTCGGGCGGCCGGACGTTCCCGACGTGTACGACAGGTGCGCCATGGCGTCCTCGTCGCCGGGATCGGGCGGCGCCGCGAACTTGGCCGCCAGCAGATCGGGCAGACTCTCCGCTTTCTCCTGCGGACCATCCATGCAGACGAGGGTCTTGACCGAGGGAGACTGCGCCGCGGCCCGCCGCACGGCGTCCCCCATATCGTGGGTGTAGATCACGAGCCGCGGCGTGTGATCGTTGAAGTAATATTCGAGCTCATCGGCGAACCGCACGTTCACCAACGCGGCGATCGCGCCGATACGCCAGCAGGCGAACAGCCCGATTAGATAATCCATGCCGTTATGCGCGAAGATCGTGACGCGATCGCCGGCACGAACCCCCAGATGATGCAGCGCGCCGGCAAAGTGCTCGGTCGCCACCACCGATTGTGCATAAGTCAACGTCGTGTTGCGATCCACCCAGCGAAACGCCGCCTTGTTCGGCTCCCGGGCGGCGCCATCGGTCAATAATTGATGCATCAGCACGGCGCGGTTTCCTTTCGGTCAATCCATACTCGGCGGACGGTGCATCCGCCCGGCTCTCCCGTCTTCGGCTTCGCGCGATCGTTATGTCATCGGAGCGGAATGTAGGTTCGCATTTTGCCCGGATTGCAGATGCCGAACGGATCGACTTCTCGCTTAAAGCCCATCAGATCGGCGTCCGCACTCTTGTATCCGGCGCTGTCCTCGAGCATCCAGATGTGCGGATCAGCGATGAACACACCGTGGCGCCGGTGAATTTCCATGATCTCGTTCAGGCGCTCGTCGGCGGTGTATCTGATGAGGTCGAGGCCGTAGGCCGTGACCTGCCCGGCGTAGCGCGTGAATTCGAGATGGCGCAGAAATTCCTCGGGCGGGAACAGCGCACCGATCTCGGCTACCTTCTCCATGAAGCCCAAGGCCGGATAGAGGGCCTGCAGATAGGTGATCTCCCTGTCGGCATTGATCGCGTGCAGCGTGGTATGGCCCCAGGTGAATTCGTAAAGCGGTCGCGCGCCCATCGATTCGTCAGTCGGACGCTGATAGGTGATGGTGCCGGTGTGAACGCCGGCGAGCGACTTGAACGGCTCGAGCGATTGATCCGCCACCATGGCGATAACGGCGGCGCGCCCCTTGGGGAAATACTGCTCGATACCGGAAAAATAGGACGGGATCGGCCAACCAAGCGGCGTCACGAGTTTTTTGACCACGCCGTCGGCGAGCGCCAGCTCGTAGCCGAAACGGACCGCGGCCATGAAATCATCGAACGCGACGATCAGGTCGACCCAGTCGAAGGCCGGCGCTAGCGGCATTTCCAGCGCGGTGACGATGCCGGTCGTGCCCCAGCCGTGGCAGATTTTGAGGGCCGCATCGCCCTTGAGCTCGAACGCGCGCGGATTTTCCTCGAGGCTGATGACACGAGCGCCGGCGATGTTACCGAGCTCGCGCAGGCCGCCATAGGTCACCGAGCCGGCGCCGGCTGAGCCGCCGGCCGCGAAACCGCCGATCGATGCCATCCGCTTTGTCGACGGGTGCATGCGCTGCTCGTAGCCCTGCTTGCGGGTCTCGGCGTCGATGTGGTGCATCTTGCAGCCGGAACCGACCCGCACGAGCGCGCCTTTCTGCCACTCGATGGCGCGTAAACTGCTCATGTCGAGCACAACGCCGCCCCGGACCGGAACACATTGCCCATAGTTGCCCGTACCGCCGCCGCGAACGGTAATCGGCACGCGATAGCGCGCCGCGGCGCTCGCAACCCGAACGACGTCGGCCTCGTCGCGCGGCACCACTACAATGTCGGCGAGCTTGTCCTGCAGCTCGCGCTTGAGCACTGGGCTGTACCAGAAAAAATCGCGCGACTTCTTCTGCAGGATCTTGGGATCGCTTTCGACCGGCACGTCGCCCAAGGATCCGATGAACAATTCCAAATCGTCGCTGCGCTTGTCGGTCTTAGCGAGTTTGTTCACCGTCGCGCTCCTCTGCTCTGAATACGCGCTACCCGTTTGCGCCAACAGCTGCGGCGACGCCAATTCGGCGGCGACAGATTGTAGTTAGCGAAGGCAGCGCGGTACATGTCAGCTTTGTTATAGACTGCATATCACCGCGCATAGTTGAGGCGACGCCAGTGCCACTTATTATTCTGGAGGGCTCGGAAAGGATGTGAGCGTGGCGACGCTGTCGTACGTGAATGTTGCGACGCATGACCTCGACCGGCTGCCGAAATTCTACATGGACCTGTTCGGTTTCGAGGAGGTGCGCGAGGCGCAAACTCCGATTTTTCGCGCTCTCCTGACAGGAAAAACGACGATCGGTTTTAACGCAGCTTCGGTCTATCCATTGCTCAATTTGCCGCTGCCGCTGGAGACGGCGGACGGGCCGAAACTCTTGCTCACATTCGACGTCGACAGCGCCGCCGAGGTCGACCGTTTTATCGACCGCGCGGTCGAACTGGGCGCGAAACTCGTCAAGCCCGCGTACCGCACTTCCTACAACTGCTATCAAGGCGTCTTGCTCGACCCGGAGGTGAACGGGTTCCGGATCAACACGGTGCTTTAGCGAAAGTGGCATAGAATATGCAACTTCGGCGGATAAAGAAATTTCCTGAACTGGTGAGCGCGTCGATCAGAGGAGAGACACCATGATCATCTATACCCCTCCAGGACCGGCCGAGAACATTCCGGTCGTCGACATCGCCGACAGCTTTTCGCCGGACATCGAGAAACAGCGCGCGGTCGCCTGGGAGATCCACCGCTCGGCGCGGGACACAGGCTTTTTCTACATCAAGAATCACGGCATCTCGAACGAAGCGCTGCGCGGAATATTGGAAGCTTCCCGTGAATTTTTTGCTCTTCCCATGGCGGAGAAAATGGCGCTCAACATCGCAGACTCGCCGATCATGCGAGGCTACGAGCCGATGGCGATCCAGATGCTTGACACCGGATCGCCGCCCGACCTCAAGGAAGGCTTCATGTCGGCGCGCGAGCTCGGGCCCGATCACCCGTTCGTCCGCGGCGGCATCCCCTACGAGGGCGCCAACCGCTGGCCTGCGTCGCTGCCGAAATTCCGCGAGGAAGTGCTCAACTACAACGCAAAAGTCGCCGATCTCGGGCGTCATTTGTGCCGTAGCCTGGCGCTATCGCTCGATTTGCCGGAGGATTACTTTGCAGGCGGCGTCGCGGAGCCAAGTTGCACGGTGCGGCTCTTGCACTATCCGCCGCATCCGTCTGACGCGGGGGACAACCAACTCGGCGCCGGCGCGCACACCGATTGGGGCCTGATCACGCTCTTACTGCAGGACGACGTCGGCGGCCTCGAGGTACGCAACGCTGCCGGCCGGTGGCTGCGCGCCGAACCGATCGATGGGACGTTCGTCGTCAACCTGGCGGATCTGGTGCCGCGGATCACCAACGGCCTCTATCACTCGACCATGCATCGGGTGCTTAACAACGTGAGCCGCCGCGATCGCTATTCGGTCGCGACCTTCTTCAACCCGAACTACACGTCGCGCTTCGACGTGGTGCCGACGTGCCAGCCGGACGACTTTGTTCCCCAGCCCTGGACCTTCGGCCAGCACATCCAGGACATGTTTAATCGCACCTACGGCAAAACGGCCTAAAGACTATCGCCGTTCCTCACGGACGAAGGGGCGCCCGAGCGCCAACGGCGCGCCGGACAGCGTCCCTTTGCCGATGCCCGCCCGCACCATGACTATCAGCGTCGCGAGGTAAGGAGTCATCAGCATGAAATATTGCGGCACATGGATTCCGGCGGCGGCAACCTGCGGGATGAGCGCCTCGATGCCGCCGAACAAGAGCGCTCCGAAGAACGCTCGCCACGGCCGCCAGCGCGCGAAGATCACGAGCGCAACGGCAATCCAGCCGCGGCCATGGGTCAGCCCCGGCGTCCAGACCTTAACGTCGGCCAGCGCAAGGTAGGCGCCCGCCAATCCGACGATCGCGGCGCCAACCACGACGGCGCTGAAGCGATAGAACCCAACGCTGACGCCGGCGGCATCGGCCGTTTCCGGGCTGTCGCCGACCGCGCGCAGCCGCAAGCCGTTCATAGAACGCGACAGGAAAAGGTGTATGGCGATAACAATCGGCACCGTGAAGTAGATCACGAAGTCCTGATTGAAGAAGATCGGGCCGAGGACCGGTATGCGTGCGAGCGGCCCGAGGGGGAGGTGATTAAGGCCCGCAATGGCATGATTGTTCCAGTCGCCAAGCGCACCTAACAGGTCGGTCAGACCCTGAAAAAAGAACACTGTGGTGAGGCCGGCGATCACCTGATTGATGCGAAGGAGCGTCGCAAAAACGGCGAATATGATGGCCGCGACGCCGGTCACGAGCATGGCCACCAGCAACGCAAGCGCTGGGTCAGCGTGCAGGCTGAGGCACGCCGCAACCCCTGCCAGCGCACCCACCAGCATGAAGCCTTCGGCGCCGAGCGAGAGCACACCGGCCCGCTCGCCGATCATCAACCCAAGCGCTGCCAGCATGTAGGGCTCGGCGAAGCTCGGCGTGGTCGCAAGCCAATTGGTCAGCACCTGCATGGCGCTCAGTGCACCCAGTGAAGACGGTGGCGCAGGAGGAACTCGGCCGACGCAACGCTGAACACAATGATCGCTTCGATCACCTGGACCATCGAGCCGGGGATTTGGAAAAAGATTTGCAGATTCTGCCCGGCGACGAAGAGGATAGCGACGAGGATCGCGACCGCGAGTACCCCAAACGGATGGTTGCGCGCCAAGAAGGCAATCAGCACGCCGGAAAAGCCGTATCCGGGAAAATAAGTGTAGGTTAGCCGGCCCTCCGCTCCGGCCAGCATGACTTCGCCGCCGAATCCGGCGAGCGCGCCCGACAGCCCGATCGCCACCAGGGTGACCGCTCCAATCGGGACGCCGACGGCTAAAGCCGCCATGGGGTTGTCGTTGACAAAGCGAATATAAAGGCCAGCACGACTAACCAGCACGAGCCACGCGATCAAAAAGGTCGCCGCGAACGCCAACAGCACCGCGCTGCTAAAACCCCCGGGCAGATCAGGCAGGCGCTCGAATGGCGCATAGACCGGCGAATGGGGAAAGCCGTCGCGCGGATCAAGCCAAGGCCCGTACAGGAGATAGATCAAAAAATACGAAGCAACGTAGTTGAGCAGCAGCGTCGATATGATCTCGTTCACCGCGAAGCGGCTCTTCAGAAAGAGGGGCACCATGACCCATAAGCCGCCCGCCAGCGCCGCCGCGACGAGCATCGTCATGAGCCGGATCGATTCCGGGCCGACATGGTAGAGCGATACGAACGTGCCGGCGATCCCGCCCCAGATCATCTGACCTTCGAGCCCGAGGTTCCAAAAGCCGCAGCGGAACGCGATCGCCGCGGCCAAGCCGATGAAGGTCAACGGCCCGGCCAAAAACCACACGCTGTGCAGGTTGTGCGCGTCGAAGACAGTGTCGAGCACAAACTCTTCCCAGAGGCCCGAGGGCGGCACGCCGACCGCAATCAATATCGTGGCGGAGATCAAAATTCCGAGCACAAGCGAACCGCCGATCACCAGGAGCTGCCGCACCGGCGATACGTCAAGACGGATTTCGAGCAGCAGACGCCCAAAACGCAGCTTACGGAGCGGGCGCCCGGCAATGACGTCGGAAGCCAACTGATCAAGCATGACCAGTCATCGCTTGTCCGATTGCCTGCCGATCCGCGGGGCTCGTGAATTCACGGACGATGCGGCCGCGCGACAGAACGCCGATGCGGTCGGACAGGAGCATGATCTCGTCCAGATCCTCGCTGATCAGCACGACGGCCGCCCCCTCGTCGCGCGCCGCCAGCAAACGTCGATGCACGGCGGCGCAGGCGCGGATATCCAATCCCCGGCTCGGGTTGTGCGCAATGACGACTTTCGGCAGCTCGCGCAGCTCGCGCGCAAGAACGAGCTTCTGTGCGTTGCCGCCGGAAAGAAGCGCCGCTTTCTGGCGCAAGCTGCGCACGCCTTGCACCTCGAACTCCGCCAATGCCGCCCTCGTGGCGCGCTTCATCTGCGCAAAGTGCATCGCCGCAACGCCGCCATAGTGACCCCTGCCGACCTGACCGATGACGTAGTTGTCCTCGACGGACAGGCCGGAGGCGAGCGCGTAACGATAGCGGTCGGCCGGAACGATGGAAATGCCGCTGCCGCGGCGCCGGTGTGGCGGCACAGCGGATAGTTCGCCTAAGCCCACCACTTCCACGTGCCCGGCTAATGGCGGCCGCACTCCCATCAATGCGTCCATCAATTCCGACTGGCCATTGCCGCTAACCCCAGCAATGCCGAACATTTCATAGCCCCGGACCAGGAAGCTGACATCGTTCACGGTCTCATGCCCGTCTGCGCGCGCACATTTGAGGCCGACGACATTCAACAAGTGCTCGCCGGCCGGGCGGGATTGCCGCACCGACGTAGCAACATCCGCGCCAACGATCATTCGCGCCAAGTCGGCCGGCGCGACCGCTGTTGCGCCAAAGGTGCCGATAGTGCGGCCGCCCCGCATGATCGTGACCCGGTCGGCGGTACGCGTCACCTCGCGCAGCTTGTGGGTCACCAGCACGACGGCGGCACCGCTCCTGGCGAGGGCGCGCAGCGTATCGAGCAGCCGATCCGCCTCCTCCTCGGCCAGCACCGCGGTCGGCTCGTCGAGAATAATGACCCGCGCGCCGGCAATCAGTACTTTCAGGATCTCGACCCGCTGCTGCTCGGCGAGCGACAAGGCGTGGACCGGCGCCAGCGGGTCGATTTCAAAGCCCAGCTCATCGGCGAAGCGGCGAATTTTGGCGATGGCGTCGCGCAACCCCGACCGATAGTGCCGGGCCGGATTGGCCAGCAGCACGTTCTCGACGACCGAGCAGGTCTGCAACAGCTGGAAGTGCTGCTGCACCATCGCCACGCCGCGGGCGCGGGCGTCGCGTGGGCCCGACAAACGAACTTCCTCGCCGCCGATCGAGCAACTGCCCGCATCGGCGGTGTACAGTCCTGCGGCGATGTTCATCAGCGACGATTTGCCGGCGCCATTCTCGCCGAGTAGGGCGTGAACCTCGCCTTGCTTCAGCTCGAAATTCGCGTCATCCAGCGCGACAAAGTCGCCAAAGGTCTTGCGAATTTGTGACAGTGCGAGTGCGACTGTCACCCCACACTCCACGTGGGCCTACTTCTGCATCGTGACGCCGGGAATGAACCAATCCATCTTCCACAGGTCACCGTCGCCTATGACCTTACCCTCGGCAACCCTAACCGTGCCGGAGGCGTCGCTGATCGGGCCGGCGAAGACCTGCAACTTGCCGGCCATCATGTCGTCGCGCGCCTTCTCAACTTTTGCAACCGCCTCTTTCGGCACGACCGCATTGCAGCAGGCGATGTCCGATCCGCCGTCTTTCATGGTCACGAAATCCCCCCAGGCACTCGGTGTCCAGTTGCCTGCGATGATTTTCTGGATTTGCGGCTCGAGATAGCGATCCCAGGTGTAGATCGTCGAGCACAAGGTCGCCTTCGGCGCGGCTTCGCGCATGTCGAGTTGCGAGCCGACGCCATACACACCCCGCTCCTGCGCCACGATTTGCGGCGTTGGCGACACGGTGTGCTGATCAATGACATCGGCGCCCTGATCGATCAGGGCGGCGGCAACCCCACGTTCCTTGGCAGGGTCGTCCCACGCGCCGGTGACCACGGCGGTGACGGTCGCGTCGGGCTTCATCGTCCGTGCGCCCAGCAAATAGGCGTTGACGGTCCAATTGACGACGCCGAACGGGAACGGCGAGACGAAGCCGAGCTTACCCGTTTTGGTCATTGCGCCCGCGACCATGCCGCACAGATAGTGACCTTCATAGGTGCGTGGATAGAAGGAGATGAGGTTTGGCCCGTTGGTCGTGCCCGAGCCGTTTAGGAACGCCACCTTCGGGTATTTTTGCGCAGCTTCCTTCACCGCGTCCGAATATCCAAAGGACGTGGCGATGATGACGTTGTAGCCGCGCTCGATCAGCTTGCCGACCGGCGGCAGGAATTGCCCGGTCTCTTCCTTGACGTTTTCGACATAGGCGATGTTCGTCTTCATCGCCTTCTCCAGCTTGACCCGGGCGTCATCGAACACTTGGTCCCAACCGCCGTCCCGGTGCAAGCCGGTAAAGACCATCGCAATTTTGGGCGGCCCGTCGAGCTTGAATCCGTCGGCGGCGGCCGGCTGCGAGGTTACTAGGCTAAGCCCGATCCCGGCGGCGACCGCGAGACCGCCGAGGGTGGCAATCCGGGCGCGAGAGGATGACAACTTCAGCGCATGTTTTTCAGAGCCATTCAGACCGTGCATGTGTCGTCTCCACTTGAGAGGCGCTTCGTTGCAAGAATTTTGCAACCTTCATCTGCCCATTGCAGCGCGTGTGGTACGACCGTCCCGAGCAGTCCTGACACGCGAATTCAAAACGCGCTACGCGTCCCGCAAAGCAAACCCCATCCCGGAGCATCCACCATTGCGCGTTGCAGGCTCGCGCCTCTGTCTGCGCTGGCGCATTGGCTGCCAGTATCAGCCGCCGGCCAAGGGTCGGAAAGACCGATATCTGTTATAGGGGTCATACCAATCCCGTTATCGAAGTCGCACGCTTTTCACATGGCGTCCTTCCGGGTTGGTCGGATACATGCAGGTGCTGGCGCGCGACTTCGAGCACCTGCTGACGGAGCCATAGATGGGATGCGCTGATGTGGCTGCGTTCATGCCACAATTGGTAGAACTTCATGGGCGGGAGTTCCGATGGCGCCAGCACAATTCGCAGCGGCAACAGGCGCGTGTAATGTTCGGCAAATAGGCGGCCGGTAGTGAAGATCAGATCGGTACGCGTCAGCACGTAGGGTGCCATGTTAAATTCCGGCACAGTCGCAGCTATCGTCCGCCGGTAGCCGACTTTTGCGAGTTCGCCGTCGATCGGCCCGAGATCGCGCATCGAGCTCGGATGCGGCGCGAGGTGCGGTACGGCCAGATAGGTGGCGAGCGAAATGCGCTCGCTTGTCGCCAGCGGATGGTCGCGTCGCATCAGGCAAACAACCTCATCCGAATAGAGATTGCCGATCCTCAGCTGGTCGGGCGGCTTCGTGCTGTTGTCGATTGCCAGATCGAGGTCGCCGTCCTCGAGCGCGCGCGATGCATCGTAGGCCGGATCGATCAGGCGCAGCTTGACGCGGATGCGGGGCCCAGCGCCGATCAGCTTGGCGATGATGTTCGGCAAGAGCGAAGTCACGATACAATCCGCGCAGGCGATCTTGAACTCGCGTTCGCTCGTGTCCGGATCGAAGTGGGTATCAGCCTCCATTCGGTGCACGTGCGCCATGATCTCCCGCAACGGCATGCGGATTCCGAGCGCCCATTCGGTCGGCACCAGCTTTGATCCGCTGCGAACAAGCAGCTCGTCACCGAGCACGTTGCGAAGACGGCGCAGCATCCGGCTGATCGCCGGCTGGGATTGATTGACTTTGGCGGCGACCTTGATGACGCTGAATTCCTGCAGCAGCAGGTTCAACACCATTAAATGGTGAAGGTCGAGGGACCGCAGGCGCGCAGCCATCGACGCATAGCGACCGCGTCCGGACGAACGTTGCAGCAAGGCGACACCCTTTACACGTCTTACCGGCCCCGGACGACCTGCTTCCGACCGCGGCGCGGTGTATCCCCGCAGCGTGCCGAGCCTCGATGCTTAAGAGGCGCGTTTACCCACGTCCTGCATCTTCTGCATCTTCATCAACAAATGCTCGCCCGAAGTGATGGGCGCGTATTTCGCGCGACCATTCTCCAGGCATCCTGGCAGACATTCGATCATGGCGTCGTAATTTGGCTGATGGAAGAAAATTAGCGACTGCCGGCGGCTGCCGATCGCCTTGTCGCGCGGCGGGTTGACGACCCGATGCATTGTTGAGACCCAGAGGTCGTTGGTCCATTGCGCCATCAGGTCGCCGAGGTTGACGATGAACGTCCCGGGTACAACCGGCACCGGGCGCCACTCCCCTTCGGCCGTCAGAACTTCCAGGCCACCCGGCTTGTCTTCGGCCTTGATGATCGTCATCGAGCCGTAGTCAGTGTGCGCGCCGGCCCGCAACTGGCCTTCCGGCAGTTGGCGCGGCTGATCCGGATAGTTGCTGACCACGAAGTTGGTCATGTGCTTGTCGACTTTGTCGTCGAACCAATACTCGTCGAGATTAAGCGCCAGCGCGAACAGGCGCATGAGCGCGCCCGCGAGCTTCTCCATCGCGTGATAGTATTCGGTCCACGTTTCGCGCAGCCTGGGAATTCTATCCGGCCAGATATTCGGCGCGAAAATGCGCTGCCCCAGCGCGCACGTGTAATAGGGATCGGTCGGGTCAATCGTCACACGGTTGATCGAGAAAACCTCACGATAGTCGGGCGCAGCGACGCGGTCGTCACGGCTGTAAGCGACTGCGCTGGCCTCGACGGCGTAATAGCCCCGATAGACGTTCGGATCTTTGGAAACAAAACCCCGCTTCTCTGCCTCCGGAAGGTCGTAGAATGCGCGGCCCGTCGCCTCGGTTCGGCGAATAAGCTCGTCGGAAACACCGTGACCGGTGACGAGTAGAAATCCGATCGTACGGCAGGCCTCGCCGATCTCGCGCGCGATACGCTTCTTTTCCGCCGGCGAACCGGTGAAATAGCCGCTGATGTCGATAACCGGAACTGCACAGCCAGTCTTGACCGGGGATTCTGAAACGAGCGTCATCGTTTGCTTCCCTGCCCTTTATGCTCAGCCAGCAAACTAGCAAGAAGCATGCCGCTTTGACGGGGGATGCCGCTGTTCCGCCGCCTGAAAGAGTTGGCGGCCAGATCAGACGTCGCGGAGGGCGGAAAGCGGATATGCGTCGATCTCGCGCAGCAATTCCACAATGCACGAAGCGACATGCTCGACGATTTTGCGACCGCGCTCGAGGTCGGCATCGAGCGCATTGCCGAGCGCGCCGGACGCATGCAAATCCTGCGTCTGCCAGCCGAAGCCGACGCCGCTGCCTTCAGGACGCAAATATTTGTAACGCTTGACCATTGCGACCGAAGCCGGGACGAAATCGCGCCGTTCCTCGTTGCGCACGAGGTCCGGATGCAAATACAGCATCATCGAGGTCTCGCTCGAGCCACCGTGAATGCCGTGCTCGGCTTCGCCCGAAGGAAAAAGTCCTTGCGGCATGCCGACGGCCCAATAGCTCAAAGCCACGACGAACATTTTGTGACGCACCCGCAAATCGCGAGCGACGATGTCCATAATCTGCGGCTGACCGCCGTGGCTGTTCAGGAGGACGAGCTTGCGGATGCCCGCGCGCGCAACGCTCTGGCCGATCTCGGTCCAGAGCCGGATCAGCGTATCGGCGGACAATGTCAGTGTGCCGGGGAACGAAATGTGTTCATTCGACTTTCCGATCGGCATAACCGGCAGGAACGTGACGGGCAGATCATCCGGCAATAGCGCGGCGACACGCTCGACGAGCCCGCTGACGATCGCAGCATCGACGCTCACCGGCAGATGCGGTCCGTGCTGCTCGATGGCGCCGACCGGTAACACCGCGATGACGCGCTCCGGCTCGAGTGCGGCGAAGTCCACGGTCGTCATGTCTTCCCAGCGCTTACGCGGCAATCGAGACATCGCAGCATCCTTCACACTTGCCTGCGATGACGGCGGTCAGCAGAAACGATGCCACGAACAGCATCGGCCGGTATTCGCAAACGATCCTATTGTGCTGTACGGACACGGGCATGGCCAGCACAACGGCGGCCTAAGGCGGCAGCTCAAGATCTGTTCAGCGTCTGCTTCAATCGGAGGCTCCCCGGCGGGAGCTCACGTTCGATCCGGCAGTCGGACGCCAAGCAGCGGCCGCGGGATTTGCCGGGCAAAGTCGTCGTGTGGCACGAAAGCGCGGTCGAGAGGGAGACCTACAGATGCCCGTTCTGCCGCAGACCGCCTCGATGCGCACGCGCGACGGAGTGCGGCTTGATGCCGACGTCTACCGGCCGGCCGGCGGTGGTCCCTTTCCTGTTTTGCTGATGCGCCAGCCTTACGGGCGGCAAATCGCGTCCACCGTCTGCTACGCCCATCCGTCGTGGTACGCCAGTCAGGGCTACATCGTTGTCATTCAGGACGTACGCGGCCGCGGCACTTCCGAAGGCAAGTTCCGCCTGTTCGCTGACGATATCACCGACGGGAAAGATGCAATTGCCTGGGCAGCCTCGCTGCCGGGCGCGTCAGGTGCGGTCGGCATGTACGGCTTTTCCTACCAGGGCACGAACCAATTGCTGGCAGCGCCGTCAGCGCCGCCGTCGTTGAAGGCGCTAGCGCCGGCGATGATCGGTTGGGATATCGCCAACGATTGGGCGTACGAAAACGACGCCTTTTGCCTGGCGGCCGGACTTGGTTGGGCTACACAGATGGGCGCGGAGAGCGCGCGACTTGCCCCCGACCACGAGGCCTTCGATGCTTTCTTTCGCGCCTCCCGCGCGCTCCCCTTTCATTCGCCGATTGCAGCACGGCCGGATTACATGGAGCGGTTCGGCCGGCACACGCACTACCACGCCTGGCTCGACAATCCGCCGGGCGGCGCCTACTGGCGCGATATCTCGCCCGTTTTCCACGCACAAGCGGTGCAGGTGCCGATCCTGTTGGTCGGCGGCTGGTACGATTTGCATCTGGCGGGAACGATCAGTGCCTTCAAACATTTTGCGGCGAAAGCGCCGGCAGCGACCCGCATCACGATTGGCCCGTGGACGCATTTTCCTTGGACCCGCCACGTCGGCGGCCATGATTTTGGCCCGCAGGCGGTGACCGACATCGACAAGTTGCAGGTCCGCTGGTTCGATCACTGGCTCAAAGGAAAGGACACGGGTCTCCTGTCCCAACCGCCTGTGAAATTGTTCGACTTGGCCGAAAATGCATGGCGCGAGTTTCCGTCCTGGCCCGACAAGCCGGCAAGCTTTTATTTGGACGGGAGCGGCCGCGCGTCGGTCGACGAGACCGACGGCAGACTTGGCGTCGATTTGCCGCCGCGGGAAGCAACAGACTTCATCGTGCACGACCCTTGGCGATCGGTTCCCGCAGTCGGCGGCGCCTATGGTACGCCGCCCGGCCCGCCCGATCGTTCGGCGCTCGATGCGCGGCCTGATGTGCTGACCTTCGCGGGCGAACCCGCGGGTGAAGCGATGACGCTCGCGGGAGATGTCACCGCGGAGCTCTGGCTGTCCGCCGATGCGCCGAGCTTCGACGTGAGCTGCGTACTCTCGCGTGTGTTGCCCAACGGCACAGCAATCCCGCTCGCCCAAGGCTATCGACTAATAAAGGCGGGAACGAATTTGAATGAAGCGATTGAAATTCCGCTGCGCGCCACGTGCGTCACCATCAGGCCGGGTGAGCGCCTGCGCCTTTCGATCGCCGGCGCCTGCTTCCCGGCTTATCCGGTCAATCCCGGCACCGGAAAGAATCCGACCTCCGCATCCTCCGCCGAGGCGCGCATCATTACGCTTGGCGTGCGCCACGGCGGCGCGCAAGCTTCCCGGCTGCGCCTCAATATCGCGTGAGCTGACGCCCTATGCCGGTATCGCCGCCCTTCCCAAACGCTGATCGCTTTCCAAGCCCGGACTATCGCCTGATCAATGCGAGTATTCCACGATGTCTTCTCGACGCCAGGGACGGCGGCGACGCGGTGTCGGACGTGCTCACGCCGGCGACCCTGATCATTTCCGCTGAAAAGATTCAGCAAATACGCGTGGGCACACAATCTGCCGCGGCCGCGGGCGAGAGCCTGCCGGCGATCGACCTCGATGGCGGAATGATCTGGCCGGTCTGCGTCGACTTGCACACGCATCTCGACAAGGGTCACATCTGGTTTCGCGCGCCCAATGCAAGCTGCCGGTGGCAGGACGCCCGCTCGATCGTCGCCAGGGACCGGGAGGATAACTGGAACGCCGAGGATGTCGCCGCGCGGATGGACTTCGCGCTTCGCTGCGCATACGCGCACGGCACCGGCGCGGTACGCACCCACATTGATTTGTACAGCAAGCAAAGCGCGATCAGCTGGGGCGTGCTTGCGAAGATGCGCGAGCGCTGGACGGGGCGCATCACCCTGCAGGCCGTCTCGCTGACGATGCCCGAAAATTACGTCGGCGATGAGGGCAAACGGCTGGCGGATCTCGTCGCCGATCACGGCGGCATCCTCGGCGCTACCGTGATCGACCAACGCGATCCGGGTCCGGTCCTCGAGCGCATCTTCATGCTGGCGCGCGACCGCAATCTCGATCTCGATTTTCACGCCGACGAGACCGCCAATCCGGACTCCAACGCTCTTGAGGCGATCGCAGAGGCGACGATCCGCTTCGGCCGGCAAGGCCGCGTTACCGCGGGCCATTGCTGCAGCCTCGCGCGCCGGCCGGAAGCGGGCGCGCAACACACCATTGCCCGCGTCGCGGCTGCCGGCGTTGCCGTGGTTTCGCTGCCGATGTGCAACATGTACTTGCAGGATCGCCAGACGGGCGGACAGACGCCGCACTGGCGCGGCGTCACGCTTGTGAAAGAGCTCGCGGCCGCCGGCGTGCCGGTTGCGGTTGCAAGCGACAATACCCGCGATCCCTTCTACGCATACGGTGATCTTGATCCCGTCGAGGTATTCGCGCAGGCGGTCCGCATCGCGCAACTCGATGACCCGCTGGGTGGATGGGCACGCGCGATTACGGCTACGCCCGCGGCGGTGATGGGCAGTAACGTCGGCGTGCTCGGGCAAGGGCGAAGCGCGGATTTTATCCTGTTTCGCGCGCGGTCATGGTCCGAGTTGTTAGCGCGTCCTGGCGGCCCTCGTCTCGTTATCCGCGGCGGCCGGCCGTTGACCGAAGGTCCGCCGGATTATCGCGAACTGGATTCGATTGCCCGGCGCAGGAGCTGATCGACTGGCGTTACAAGATCACACCCGACGACAAGGACATCATCGAGTTCGACCGATCCCGACAATCGACATGTCGCGACGGGTCGAAGGGCACATGTTTAAGACCGGACCGGCGTAATCATGCGCCGCCGCCTGAACCGGCTGCTCGAGGAGCATGGCGAGGTCGAAGTGTTCGCGCCGTGCAATGCCGGCGCGCCGACCGCGGCCACGGCGGCCCCATAATCGCGTCGCGCAGGTGTTGATCGAAGGCGACAGCCGCTGTCCAAGAAGGCTGCCCAAGAATCCATCGCTGTCTGCGGTCGGACTAAGCACCACGCGCAGCTAGGCGGCGGTGGCGCGGTCGATTATCCCGGCTTTGAACTGAGATCCGCCACGCGGCGAAGTTCCTCAAACTGGTACGATGATTGCATCAATGGCGTATATGTCATGCGGCTGAGGGTCGATGTATGACACGCGCTGCCAGAACCTCCGAACAACCTCTTGCTCGTTCGGCGCCGGCGCTTCGCCGGCTGGGAAAGGGTTCGACCTACCATTGGAACGTCAACGAAACGCTCGTTGACATGGCGATGCCGCTCCCTGAGCCGCGGGCGCTGACGATCGCGTGCCAACCGCAATCGGTCATGGTCGATCTCAACCGGACGGCGCTGATCGTCATCGACATGCAGAACGATTTTTGCGCCAAGGGCGGCTGGGTCGATCATCTGGGAGTCGACTACACGCCGGACCGCACTCCTATCGGACCGTTGCAAAAAATTCTTCCCCTGCTGCGCAAGGCCGGCGTGCCGATCATCTGGGTGAACTGGGGTAATCGCTCGGATCTTCTGAACATGCCGCCCAACCAGATCCACCTCTACAAGCCGCACGGGATCGGAATTGGGTTGGGAGAGCCGCTGCCGGGCAGCGGGGCGCACGTGCTGGAGAAGGACAGTTGGGCGGCCGCCGTAGTCGACGAGCTCAAGCCGCTCCCCGGCGACGTGATGATCGACAAATATCGCATCAGCGGCTTCTGGGACACGCCGCTCGACGGCGTGCTGCGTAATCTTGGCACCCGCAGCATCTTATTTGCCGGCGTGAACACCGACCAATGCGTGTTCTGCACGCTCACCGACGCGAACTTCCTCGGCTACGGGTGCGTCATGCTGGAAGATTGCTGCGCGACGACTTCGCCGGATTTCTGCACCGAGGCGACGGTCTGGAATGTGAAGAAGTGCTATGGCTTCGTCACCCAATCCGCCAAAGTCATCACAGCGCTCAGCGCCGCCCGCGTTTAACGTCATGGAGTCAATGACCATGCAGACGCAAGCGTCTTCGCTTCACCCCGACGTCCTTACCGTCCTCGACGGGCTCGACGTGAGCGACCGCCCAATCAATCATCCCGCCGGCGCGCGTGTCCTGCCCAAAGAGGCGTACATGTCCCCGGCCTTCCACGCGTTCGAGCAGGAGGCGGTGTTCATGCATTCGTGGCTGTGCGTCGGCCGCGCCCAGCAACTGCCGAACGTCGGCGACTACATGGCCGTGACGCTACTGGATGAGCCGCTTCTCATCATTCGCGGCAAGGACGAAAAGATCCGCGCCATGTCGGCGCTCTGCCGCCATCGAGGCCATGCGCTGGCGGAGCAGTGCACCGGCAATGCGAAGAAGTTCGTTTGTCCCTATCACCGCTGGACCTATGCGATCGACGGCTCTCTCGTCGGCGCGCCGCGCATGAAGGATGCGATAGAAATAAGGAGATTGCGCGAGGAGGCCCAGCTTCCGCAGCTGCGCACCGAGATCTGGTACGGCTTCATCTTCGTGAACTTCGATACCAACGCGCCGGCGCTTGCGCCGACAATGCGCAAGCTTGAGCCGTACATGCAGGGTTACGATTTGGATGCAATGGTGACGCTGCCGCCGAGCTTCTCCAACGAGCCGGTGTCGTGGAATTGGAAAATGCTGCTCGAGAACTACATCGAGCCCTATCATACGGAATACGTGCATCCCGTCATTCATGATTTCGCACCGAGCACCGGAGTGGAATTCGATCCGTGGCGCGGCGATGACGACAACGTCATTGTCCGTTATGTGCCGTTTCTTGCTCCCGACGGCGGGCTGACGGAAAAAGGCTGGGCCGCGCCGGCGTGCTTTCCACCGATCGAGACGTTGAGCGCCAAGCAGCGTCATCGAGTGGGGTTCGGTATGGTGCCGCCGACGATGAACATCATCTTCACGCCCGACATGCTGTGCTACGGTCTGATCTATCCGCTCAGTCCGACGAGCCTGACGGTTGGCGGCGGCCTATTCACGGCTGGCGGCTGGTGCATGCCGAAGTCCACGGTGACGTTGCCGGACTTCGCCGATCGAGCGGGCCGCATGATGGAAGGATCGCGGCAGCTGGGCGAACAGGATACGACGGTGAATCTCGTCATGCAGCGCACCAAATACTCGCGCTTCGCGCCGCGCGGGCGTTTGGCGCCGCTCGAGGAAACCTTGAGCCAATTCAATCACTGGCTTGCGATCCGGTACCGCAGCGAGGCCGCTCGGAGAGGATACCAAGTCAAGCGCGGGGCCGACGCAAAGCTCGCCGCGAGCTGAACCGAATGAGTTTTATTGACCCGATCGGGGCGTTCTGCCCGCATGGTCGTTTTGAGTTGGACCCAATCGGCAGGGGACTGCTTAGCGGCCTTACATTTGCGGCTAAGGATTTGATCGACGTGGAAGGTCACGTCACGGGCGCCGGCAATCCGCGCTGGCTTGAAACCCATTCGCCTGCCGTCAACACCGCACCCTGCGTTACGGCGCTGGGTCGTGCCGGCGCGCGGATGATCGGCAAGACCATAACAGACGAACTCGCGTATAGCGTCCACGGCGACAATGCTCACTACGGAACCCCTAAAAACACCAAGGCGCCAGATCGGGTGCCCGGCGGGTCGTCGAGCGGATCCGCGGCCGCAGTGGCTGCCGATTTATGTGACTTTGCACTCGCGACCGACAGCGGCGGATCGATCCGGATTCCGGCAAGCTATTGTGGCATTCTCGGCATCCGTACAACTCACGGAGCGATCTCGGTGGACGGTGTCGTACCGCTTACGCCGAGCTTCGACACGGTGGGGTGGTTTGCACGCGATCCGAAAATATTTTTGGCTGTCGGAGATGTACTGCTTCCGGCCAAAGCGGGAGAACAACGCGGTCCTCTCAGCCGCATGATGATTGCCGCCGATGCTATGTCGGTTGCCGATATCGACGTCCTCCCGGTACTCAAACGGGGCATCGATGCGTTGCACAGTGCATTCGAATTGGTGGAAACGGTAATGGTCGCCGAGGATGAGGGACTTGAAAGCTGGAGGCAAATATATCGAACCGGGTCCGCGCATGAAGCTTGGCAGGTCAATGGCCAATGGGTTGATGTGCACGGTACCGGGCTCAGTCCGACCATTGCAGAGCGGTTTGCATTTGCGAAGAGTGTTACCGACGCCGCGGCGGCGGTCGCTCGTAAAGAACGTTCGGAGATTCGAAGGCGCGTTCGACACTTGCTTGGACCAGATGGAGTTCCTGGTCCTGCCTTCGGCGCCCGGCGTCGCACCAAAACTGCGGGCCGCTGCCGACGAGATCGAAGCGTTCCGTCAACGCATCCAGCGTCTAACCTCGATTGCCGGTCTAGCGGGCTTGCCGCAGGTCAGTCTTCCCGGCCTGAGCATCGATGGAGCTCCGATCGGCCTATCTCTGATCGGACCCGAAGGTTCGGATCATTTGTTGCTTAAGTTCGCCGAGAAGTATTTGCTAGAGGAGCCGATGCTGGCTCGGACCTGAAGGGCGGCTGACGACTAGAAGCGGCAAGGGGGAAATCAATGCGCTTGACTATGCAGACTGATTACGCGCTGCGAATGCTGATCCAGCTCGGGGTCCACAATGAGCGCCTTGTGACGGTGAGCGAGACGGCGCAGGCCTATCAAGTCTCGAAAAACCATATGATGAAGGTCGCGCACCGGCTCTGCCTGGAAGGCTTTGTCAAAACGGTCCGGGGAAATGGCGGCGGCCTGCGGCTCGCCAAGCGGCCTTCAGAGATCAATATCGGTGAAGTCGTTCGTCGCATCGAGAACGACTTTTCACTGGTTGGGTGCTTTGAGCCACGCTGCGAGGACTGCCGTATCAGTTCCGCGTGCTTACTTCGATCCGCGTTGCGCAAGGCATTGAAGGCGTTTCACGATGCCCTAAGCGAATATACGCTGCAAGATCTGCTGGTGACGCGACCGTTGCTCGAGGAACTGTTTCCCAGAGGTCCACTCAAAACACAGGGCAAAAGGCGGGCGGTTTCATCGGCAGCGGCGTGATCGAAGCTACGAGTTGTCCGCGGCGGCGGGGCATTTTGCACAGTGCGCGCCGGGGCCATCGGATGAATGGCCAGTGCGATTGACTGCTTCCGCCGTCGCAATTGCCACGACTTCGGCAGCGCATGGACGCACCAAAATGGAGCCGTTAGCTGGTGCAGCCTAGCTCGCGGCGGCTTCGGCGCCCTGACGATGCTTGGCAATCTTGCCGTAGAGGTGCTCGCCCGAGGTAATACGGCCATAGCGAGGCGGACGATTCGAGTTGCCGCAGGTCGGCAGGCACTCGACGACGGCATCGTAGTTCGGTTGGTGGAAGAACACGAGCGACAAGCGCCGGCTACGCGCGGCCGCGTCGAGCGGCGGCGTAACGACCCGATGCATGGTCGAAACCCATCGGTCGTTGGTCCACTCTGCCATTAGGTCGCCGAGATTGATGATGAAGGTTCCGGGGACTGGCGTGACGTCGATCCAGCTCCCTTGCTTGTCCTGCACCTGCAGTCCGCCGGGCGCGTCTTCGGTCTTCAGTATAGTGAGTGATCCATAGTCGGAATGGGCGCCGGCGCGCAGCTGACCGGGCAGCGGCGGTGCGGTCAGCGCGGGATAATGGGTGGCGTTGAACAGCGTGATGTGCCGGTCGACTTTGTCGTCGAAATAGGTTTCGGGCAGGCCAAGCCCGAGTGCGAAGATCCGCATCAACACGCCGGCTACGCGCTCCATCTCGCGATAATAGGCTTCCCAGGCTTCGCGAAAGCCGGCGGGGCGCTCTGGCCACATGTTGTCGGCGAAGCAGTTCGGTGGCTTGCTGAACCGATGATAGTTGTCGTCCGGGCGACCGACCGGGCCGATCGAAAACAGCTCCTTGAGGTCGGGCGGGCTCGGGTTGTCGAGGCTCGACGCCAGCGCCTCGCCGCCCAACGCACTGTAGCCGCGATAGCGGTCGGCCGGCATCTTCAAGCGGAGCTTCTCTTCAGTTGGGAGATCGAAATAGGCTTTGCACAGCGTACGCATGCGCTCGACCAAGGCTTCTGACACGTCGTGACCTGAGATCACCAGGAAACCGATGTCGGAGCAGATCTCGTCGACCCTGCGCGCGACCGCCAAACGAGCAGCAGCATCGCCATGAATAAAAGGACCGAGGTCGACAGTCGGAATGCCGCTCATGCGCGCGCCTCCTGTTCGATGAGTTATCCCCTCTCAATGATGCAAACGCTATGCCAGTATGGTCGAGTTTTAGGAGCAACTGCTGGCACAAGCTTTTTCGACCCTCGGCGAACGCGGTGGCGACTTTGAATTTGAAAGTACAGACAGAAAGCGCTCATTTGGAAGGCAAGTACGGATCAATCATTGGGCAACCAAAGGTCAATGATCATAACTCCTGCTGGTGCTGGGGCGTGAGCAATGCAAGGGCTCGCAGCCGCGGTACTCGGAGTTCAAAGTTGTACATACATTGCCAGTTATAAGGTCGCTGGTCGCGACGCCAAAGTTAATCGCCGCCGTCTGGTTCGCGCGAATGTCAGTGCGCAGCGCGGGCGGACAAAGTGGCATAGAAATTGCTGATTTCAACAAGCGCAGATGATCGCGAGAATTTCAGAGCCGCTGACATGGAGCAGGCGCCGACGAATGCAGTCGGCGCTCGTTCAAGTTCCGGCAAAGTCAGTTCACCGTACGATCTGAAAAGGGGGAGCTAACATGTACAGGACAGTGATTAAGGCAGCGCTTGTCGGCCTGACGTTGTCGAGCGGAACGCTGTTGGCGGCGGACGGCTTCTCGCTGAAGGATAAGCCGAAGGCTGCCTGGCTTTATTACTCGGTGAAGAACGACGGCGGCTGGCAACAGGCGTTCGAAGAAGCCCGCGTTAAGATGGAAGCCTCGCTCGACATGAAAGATTCCGTATGTCGAGAGTGTCGGCGACGACGACACCACGGTGCGCCCGGCGGTGGAGCGATATATCCAACGCGGCTACAACATCATTCTCGGCACGTCTTTCGGCCAGTCACAAGTATTCAAATCGCTCTCGGAAAAGTACCCGGAGCTCGCTTTCCTCAATGCTTCCGGGACAACCAACGGGCCGAATCTCCAATCGTACTACGGTCGTTCGTACGAGAGCCATTACCTCTGCGGCATGGTCGCCGGCGCGATGTCAAAATCCGGCAAAATTGGCTTCGTCGCGGCGCACCCGTTCGGCGTGGTCAATTGGGTCGTGAACGGCTACGAACTCGGCATTAAGAAAATGAATCCCAACGCCACGTTGACGACGATCTTTACCGGTTCTTGGGACGATCCCGTCAAGGAACGTGCGGCGGCACAAGCGCTTGTGGATCAAGGCGTCGATGTGATCGGCGAGCACGTCAACGGTCCGACGCCTGAACTCGTTGCTCAGGAACATGGCCTCCTGAGCACGGCGCACCACCGCGATAAGACGTCGTATGCGCCGAAAGCGAATATCTGCTCGGCGATCTGGACCTGGGACAAGTTCCTCGTTCCGGAAATCAAGAAAATCGCCGCCGGCGGTTGGAAACCGAACCCCTACGGCGCATTCATGTCGATCAAGGAGGGCGGCACGGATATCGTCTGCTGCAGTTCAAACGTTCCCAAGGCCGTGGTCGAAAAAGTGATGGCCGAGCGTACCGCCCTCATCGGAGGGAAGCAGGTTTTCGCCGGCCCAATAATGGACCGTGACGGCAAAGAACGGATCGCCTCCGGACAGGTCCTCTCCGACGGCGATCTCTGGAAAATGGATTGGTTCGTGCAGGGTGTTATTACGCAGAAATAGCACCACGCAGGACAAAGCCGGGGCGGGTTGTTCCTCTGGCCCCGCCCCGACACGGGCGAATGCTACGTTCGGACTTGTCGCCTCAGCAAGCGTCGACGGGAGACCGGCATTGATCGTCCCGGCGCTTGTGCTTTCTCAGATCCGCAAAGCGTTCGGCGATTTCCAGGCGCTTGACGGCGCCGACTTCGAGGTCCGGCGCGGCGAAGTGCATGCGCTCCTCGGCGAGAACGGCGCCGGCAAATCCTCGTTGATGAACGTCGCCGCGGGTCTCTACACCCCGGATTCGGGGCGGATCGAGGTCGATGGCACCGAGATCGCGCTCGCGGGCCCGCGCGCCGCGCGTGCGCATCGGATCGGGATGGTTCACCAGCACTTCAAGCTGGTCAGGCGATTTACGGTCGCGGAAAATATTCTGCTCGCAACCTCGCACCTTCACGCCTTCAAATCCGCGCTGAAGGAAATCGAGGCGAAAATCGGTGAGCAGGCGGACGTTCTAGGTTTCTCGATCGACCCGCATAGCCGCATCGACGCGCTTTCCGTTGCCGAACAGCAACAAGCCGAAATCCTGAAGGTGCTTATCGGGGGCGCGGAAATCCTGATCCTCGACGAGCCAACGGCCGTACTGACCGACGAGGAGGCACGCGGTCTCCTGACCACGGTGCGCGCACTTGCCGGCAATGGCGCCGCCGTCGTCTTCGTTACCCACAAGTTGGCCGAGGTCAAAAGTTTCGCGGATCGCGTGACGGTGATGCGCAGCGGCCGCACCGTCGCGACGGTCGACGCGCGCACGACGCCGACCGCCGAATTGACGCGACTGGTGATCGGCACCGCCGTCACCGAGCCCTCGCGTCTGGCGAAGGCCAGCAGCGGCCAGGCGCGGCTTTACGTCGCCAACCTGCGGTGCGCCCGGGAAGACGGTCACATCACCCTTCACGGCACGAGCTTTGTGATCAATGCCGGCGAGATTTATGGCGTGGCGGGCGTGAGCGGGAACGGGCAAACCGAGCTTGCCGAAGCGCTCATTGGAGTTCGCACGCCGGTTTCCGGATCGATCGAGGTCACCGGCGAAGGCGATGTAACGGCGGCGTCGCCGCGGCGGCGGCGGGCCGCCGGAATTTGCGCGATTCCTTCCGATCGTTATGCCTACGGGCTTGCCGGCGACCTGTCAGTCGTCGAGAATTTTACGATCGGACAGGTGCGCAGCGGCCGCTTCGGATCGTGGTTTCGACTGGACCGCGCCGCGCTTCGCGCGGAGACCGCGAAGGCTATTGCGGAGTTCGACGTGCAGGGTGTGCGCAGCCTGCGACAAAAGAGTGCGCTTCTGTCGGGCGGCAATGCGCAGAAACTCGTCTTGGCGCGCGAGCTCACACGCGTTCCGAGCGTCATCGTCGCCCACAGCCCAAGCCGCGGTCTCGACATTCGCGCCTGCGCCGCGGTCCATGAGCGCCTCTTGATGGCGCGCGATGCCGGCACGGCGGTGCTGCTCATCAGCGAAGATCTCGACGAAATTCTCAGCATGTCCGACCGGATCGGCGTGATGGCGCGCGGGCGGATCGTGGCCGAGTTCACGGCGCCCGCGGACCGCCAACAGGTTGGGAACGCTATGGTGAACCATGCTTGACCCGGCCCCGCAGCGAAGTGCGATGGCGCCGTCGCCGGCCACGGGCCTGCGCTTTGGACGGCTCACGCTCGAAGTGCGTCAGCACATGCCGGGATGGCAGCATGCTGCGATCCTCGCGGGCAGCGTTGCGCTTGGGCTTGCCATTTCAGCGGGCATTCTGATCTGGGCCGGTGTCGAGCCGTCCGACCTCTTTCAACAGGTCGTTCTCGACAATTTGCTCATCAAGGAAAACTTTCTCGCAGTCTTGAGACAGACCGGCCCCCTCCTCCTCGTCGGTCTTGCAGCGGCGCTCGCCTTTCAGGTCCGGTTCTGGAATCTCGGGCTCGAAGGCCAGATGATCTGGGGCGGCATCGGAGCGACCGCCGTCTCGTTTTTTCACCTTGGCCCAGAAGCTACGCGGTTGCCGTTGATGTTTGTGTTCGCCGCGGCGGCGGGCATGGGCTGGGCGCTCATACCGGTCATTTTGAAAATGCGGCTTGGCGTCAACGAAATCATCTCGACGCTCTTGCTCAACTATGTCGCTGCCGATTACATGCTGCACCTCCTCTACGGCGCGTGGCTCGATCCGGTCGATTCCTTTCCCCATTCGGCGCAATTCGCCCGCTACGAACTCCTTCCTGAATTGTTTTGGGGCGTAAGCCCGGCGCTACTGTCCGGGCTCGTGTTCGTAGTCCTCACCTGGTGGCTGGTCCGGGTCAGCCGGGCCGGACTTTATATGAAGTTCGTGCACGCGAACCCGCGCATGGCTCTCGCGGTCGGCGTTCCGACCGTTGCCGTGACCATCGGCATGGTGCTCCTGTCCGGCGCGCTCGCCGCTATCGGAGGCTTTGTCATCGCGACCGGGCTGGAGGGACGGCTTACGCAGGGTTTTTATCGCGGCTACGGGTTTTCCGGCATTCTGATCGCGTTTCTCGCCAAAAACGATCCGCTGATCGTCATGGTCGTCGCCTTTCTCGTCGCGCTCCTATTCGATACTGGCCGCAGCCTGCAGGTTTTCTACCAAATACCGTTCGCGATGGTTCAGCTCATCCAAGCCGTCATCGTCACAACGGTCGCCGCCTCCGAATTCTTCATCCGGTACCGCATCCACCGGATTCGGAGGTTCGCGTGATGATCGATTTCATCGCCAATTGGATTGCGAACTCGCTGGGCATGGCAACGCCCTACGCGCTCGCCGCGCTCGGCCTTATTATCGGTGAGCGCGCGGGCGTGCTCTCGCTCACCGCCGAGGGTCTGATGCTGGTCGGTGCACTGTCGGGCGCGGCCGCCTCCATTGTGCTCGGCGGCTATCCGAATCTCTCGCTCGTGATCGCCATGCTGTGCGCGTCCATTGTGTCGCTCCTGTTCGCGTTCCTGGTCATCGTGCTGCGCGTGAACCAGGTGATCGCTGGCCTTGCCGTTGTTTTTTTCTGCCAGGGCCTGACCGATCTGGTCGGCAACATGGCGAACTGGACGAACCGCACGATCGATGGCCTCACCATCCTGCCGATCTGGCCGCTTTCCGATTTGCCGATCATCGGCCGGATTTTTTTCGCGCAGGACATCGTGGTCTATGTGACCGTCCCGATCTTCTTGATGGTTCATATTATTTTGACGCGCTCGCATTTCGGGTTGCGCTTGCGCTCGGTCGGTGAAAACCCGGAGGCGGCCGACGCCGCCGGCATCAGTGTGCCGCTTTATCGTTTTATCGCCGTTGTATCGGGATCGGCCCTGATCGGGCTCGCCGGCGCCTATCTGTCCGTGGGGGCGGTCAGAATGTGGGTGCAGGACATGACCGGCGGGCGCGGCTGGATCGCTGTCGCGCTCGTCATCTTCGCGCGCTGGCGCCCGTGGCGGGCGCTCGGCGGCGCGCTCCTGTTCGGCGGCGTTGAGGCCCTACTACCACGCATTGCGGCGACCGGCGTTCGCCTGCCACAATACATCATGCTGATGACGCCTTACCTGGCGACGCTCGCGGTGATGATCTGGGTCGCGCTCGGCAAGCGCGCCGGGCTGGACGAGCCGGGCGCCCTCGGCCTCCCGCATGTGCGCGAGGAACGGCGCTAGCGGCACGGCGCAACGACATCAGGCCATAGCACTCCTGAGGGGCGCAACCTTCGTTTCTTGGCTGAAGGCAGACAATCTGCGACGGGCTGCAGCCTTCTGCACATTTCGGCGTCTTGCCGCTTTGCGTCGTCCCGTTTTGGCTGGTTCGCCGCCTCTCCGGTGCGCAGGGCCATTGCCCTCCCCCAGGCTCTATACGCAGCGTCGTATCGGCTTCGACCGACGCTCAGGAAGGCGCTTGAACGGGCTTTGTGCAACCGCTCAGTGTCAATCGGCGTTGGATCGGGAGCCCCGGATCGGCGTCCAAAAGGTACCCCCCTCGTTTTGCGTTTTGAACGATCAGCGCTCGCGCCGTCGGAGCTGGTCGGGTCTCCACAATCAGCATCGCAACCTCGGCCCCTATAATCATGGAAGCCAATGTGGACCCTCAGCCTTGGGGGGCTCGATTGGATGCCGATCGCCCCGAAAACGGCAACCCCTGGATAGTGGGGTTGGCTGCGTCGTCGGCTTCAATATCCCATTCGTATTTGCGTACCTAGTCTGCAACCCATTGCTGCCAACGCCTCTGGAGTTCTCTGCCCTCCGGCGTTCGTTTCAGCCAGCGATGACTTTGACTCAGCTGCTCAAAACAACCGTCTGGAGTTGCATCTCACTGCCCCTTTTTCGACGGGCGTAGCTCTACGCTCGTTGAGAAATGCCTTCGAACGTCACTGGTGAAGATTCCAACAACCAGATAAACTAATAAAAATAAAGACTGCAAGTTGGTTCGTAAATTTCCCAACCGACCACATTAAGGTCGGCATTTCCCGCGGCGTTCCGCGAGGGATGCCCAGAGGCTACAAGCGCTATCGCCCGCTCGAACCGGGGCCTTGGTTTAAATCCGTCAGCATTTCCGAATACCTGGACCGGTACAACGCGATCTTGGCGAAGCTCGATGCGCGTCACGTCGCTGACGAGTTGATCGCAGCAGGCGACGGACGGATCCCCGTCATGCTCTGCTACGAAAGCGCGGCAGGCGTCAACGATGGATCGCTATGGTGCCATCGGCACCTTGCTGCTCAGTGGCTTGAGGATCGTCTTGGCATCAAGGTCGAGGAGTTCGGCCACCCCAAGCTCGATCGCTTCGCCAAGCTGCGGGTGAACGGCGTTGCAGCTCCCATTTACAAATAGCGCCCCGACTGGGCCCAAGGCACGCGGTGTGCCCCATCGAGAAATCGTATTCAGGCTTGGCCCCATTTTGTCGTCCCTCCAGATGAAAAAAAGTTTTTGGAATTTCGCGGATATGCGCCGGTCCCCCCCAACCGGTTGCGGACCCCAGGGCGAAACCTTTAATCCCCTCCCCCCGAGCCCAATTCAGCCGTCGCTGCCGCCTAGTCGCTCGCGGCTTCAGTAACAAGCCAATGTTCATGTGGTTCTCTCCTCGTTTACGATTCGGTTCATCCCACCGACCCCCGACGCTCCGACACGGCTTCGCTGCTCACCGCTTCGCGCTGTCGCCGCCATTCTTCGGCGGCTTCTGTGCTTATTCGTTTGTGCGTGCCGACGCACATGATGCGCGGGGCTTGTCCCACCTTTAGAAGTTTGTAAAACATGCCCCGCGAGATCGCGTACGCCCGGCAGAAATCGTCAATCGAATAGGTTGCGCGTTCGACTTCCATGGTGAATGTGCACTCCCATAATCACCGGCGAGTGCACACGCAGCTAAATGACATTCGCGGGATTGGGAACAGAGCCCCGAATAAATAGGCCAAAATCTGCTTACGAGACCGGCAGGCCGCGATATTGAGGAATTGTCAAACCGGGACCCAATCGCTTCCGGGCTTGCCGCAGCGTTTCCAAGGTAAGATCACATTGCGCTCGAAAGGCTTCGTCCTTGGCCGCCGTCTTGGCGGCCTGCATATATAGGTTTCTCAAATGCGACGGGCTGGGCGCTCTACCCTTTATGAAATACGTGCGAAGCTCTTTGGCGAGGCGCTCGCTGGCGCCTCGCACAGAATCACGACCGGCGCGATTTTGCCAATCACGGAAAAACTCAATGCAAGCCCAGGCAACGTCATTTTGAGGTAGCGCCAAGGGCCGACCGCGTCCTTTCGGCGGCGGCGGCAACAGTGCACGTTTCATTTCCTCAATCGCGAGCAATGCGCGCGTTCGGCGGCCTTCTCGATCGCTCACAATCAGAGTCTCGCAACATTGCCGGCTTTTAGCCCGAAACGTGGCGCGCCATCACGAATGGCGCGCACAAAGTCGGATTCGTAGAGATGCCCATAGTGTTTCTCGACCATGCGTGTGTCGCTATGGCCGAAGTTTCTAGCGAGATAGTGCAGCTCAACGCCGTTCTTGATCGATAGGCTGGCGTAGGTATGGCGGAGCTGATTGATGCCAATGGGCGGAACGATCTTGCCCCTTGTGCAAGCCCTAAGCATCGGGCGCGCCTGGTGGGATTTCTCCCAGACGGTCCCGTCATCCTTGGCAAATATTGGATCTGATGATGCCCGGCCAGCGCACCGGCGCGTGAAGAACTGTGCGCCCTCTCTGGTGAGTTGGACGTGATACTCCTTAACACTGCCGTCACCTTTTCTCGTCCGTACTCGCAGCGTCCCCACGTCGGGGTCGAAGTCACTCGCAATTAGCGTGGCCAACTGACCATAGCGTGCGCCTGTCAAGAGCGCGGCCTGGACCAAAGGCCGAAATTCCGCATCGCAACCGTTGATCAAACGCTTTGCTTCCGCGACCGAAAGATGGCCCGGACGGGTCGCGTCGACTCCTTTGAAGGGCTTAATTTTACGCCATTCATTGTCGGAATTGACCTTGTTGTGTTCGAACGCTTTATTGAGCGCGGCGCGAAGCTGAGTCCAGATCCTGTTAGCCGTGGCGCGGCGAGCTCGTCCCGCACGATCCGCCGATTTGTCCCCTACCGACGGAGCGCTCGCCCGGTGCTCCTGTGGCTTGCCAGCCCGTGTACGGACGCGAGGAGGCGCCTTAGCCAAGGCGTCACGCCATCTTTTCAGACGCTCAGATGTTAATGACGCGACTTCTTCGCTCCCCAAGGCCGGTCGGATGAACGCCCGGTCACGCGTTCGCGCATCCTCAATCGCCGTTTCTGATCGACCTTCGGTTTCCAGATATGCAAAATAATCATCCATCGCATCTGCGACGGTGTACGGGCCACGAATACCGGCTGCCGTCCTCGCGCGTTCCACGCCCATTTGCCGCGCCCTGACCTGAGCTTGTCCGTAGTCGAGAACCCAAAGGCCATCCGCGTCGGAAAAATCATCGGCCACCGCGATCGTTTCGACTTCGTAGGTTTGATTGCCAGTATAAAGACGCACGACCCACTTTCCGCCGGCACGGAGACGCCCTTTCGGCTTGCGATAGCCCAGGTGGAGCCCCTCCTGAACAGCACGATAGTAGGGCTTCCCGCGCGGTCTCAGACGACTTCTCGCCGCCCTCGACTCAAGGGACGCATCTCGAATAGTGCGCGCCATAGTCGGCCTTGCCCATCCAACACGTGTCCAACACGTGTCCAATATACGTACGTAGACAACGGCCTCAAACGAAAAACGCCGATAAATCAACGAGACGAGCATTTATGCCGTATACATATGAACAATATAGCTTTTTTTTAAAATCTGACATGCACATCTGTGGACACGCGTGCACCGCATCATTGCCCTTTCACGGCGGAAACACGGGTTCGATTCCCGTAGGGCGCGCCAATGAGATCAATGGTCTCGTTTGACGCGGTTCTCTTCACGCGCGCCCTCGCCTATTCGCCGATGATAGCGACGATCTTGCTCGTGCCGGGATCGATAATCAGCACCTGACCGTGCACCAAGGCGTACCGATAGGAACGAATTGCCGGAATTCTTTTGCGAACAGCACGGGCAAACGGCAGCACATGCATCGTGTCCGGAGCAGCCTCACCCACACTCAAGCCGGCAGGCACCTGCGTGTTCATCGCCTCTTTGCTCACGCTGCGCCAAATCCGCGCGCGTTGCGTTGACGTGAGAGCTAACGTGTGACGACGTCTGCCTTGTTCCGGTTGCTGGGCGCGCGCGGCAAACGGCAGGGCCATCGCTGCGCTGCCGACAAGGGCTAAAAATTCCCTTCGCCTCATGGGTTTCCTCCTTCGTCTGCCAGCCGCATCGCTTTCTGACTATATCACGTCGAGGACTTTGCTGCGCGTCACGCCCCGGCTGGCGCTAACACCCGTCACGCCCGGCGATCGCGCGGAAAAGCAGTCAGTTTCGGAAACTGTCAGGCTGCGACGGGCGCTTCAGGCCGCCGCCGCGAGTCTTCCAGCAAGATGCCGGACTCCGCATGCCAACACAGGATCACGCGCTCGCCAACCTTGTAGACGTGGTCCTGCGCATGCCGGTGCTGTTCGACATGGACATAGTGGCCGGGCGCGACTTCAAACACATCGGTCTCAAGCGAGCCAAGAAACTCGCTGGCGATGTATTTGCCTTCGATACGGTTGGCCATGTCCTCTTTGTCGCCGGTACTCATCAAGTCGGCGCGAACAGAGAACCACATGTCCTTTCCGACCGGTACGTTTCTGAATGTCGGAGGGACTCTGACGTACAATAATTGACCGAGCGATTCGACGAACACGATCGAGCCGCTGCGCGACTTGATGCGCCCCTGGAACAGATTGTTGTTGCCGATGAACTCAGCGACGAACTTAGTCTTGGGATTCTCGTGCACCTCGCGCGAGGTGCCGATCTGCTGGATGACGGCATCGCTCATGACAATGACCTTGTCGGCGAGCGACATCGCTTCCTGCTGCGAGTGGGTGACCATGATGAAGGTGATGTTCAGCTCGCGCTGCACCTTCTTCAATTCGATCATCATCGCCTGGCGCAGATTAAAATCGAGCGATCCCAGCGGCTCGTCGAGGAGGAGCACGGTAGGCCGGCTGATCAGCGCCCGCGCCAGGGCGACGCGCTGCTGCTGGCCGCCGGAGAGACCGCCCGGCCGGCGGTCGGCAAAGGTGGTCAGCCCGACCATGTCCAGCATTTCCCACACGCGTTTGTCGCGCGCGATCCTTTCCATGCCCTTCATCTTCAGGCTGAATTCGACGTTCTGGAAAACCGTGCGATGAGGGAACAGCGCGAAACTCTGGAACATCATCGAGGTGTCGCGGCGCGCCGGCGGCAGATCGGTCACGTCCTTGCCGGCGATGACGATGGTGCCTTCGCTCACTTCCTCCAGGCCGCCGATCATCCGCAGCGTCGTCGTCTTGCCGCAGCCGGACGGCCCGAGCATGGCGACAAATTCGCCGTGCTCTATTTCAGCGTTGAAGTCGATGACCGCCCGGGCCCCGCCCGGAAAGGTTTTGGAGACGTTTTCGAGGATGACGTCGGGCTCACTCATCGCTGCCGCGTCAGCCCGCCGATTTGGCCACGGCGTTGATCATGGTCCACACCGACTCGAAGGGCACATTGTCGAGCGCGCCTTCGCGATTGAATTCGGTGAGCACCTTGACCGCCTGCCGCAGGTCCTCGTTTTCGCCAGCATAGCCTTCCAGCTGGACCAGCGCCTGAGGGAACGGGACCTCGCGCGCCTTTTTGGTTCGCAGGTGTTCCTGCACCATGGCGTTGAGATGCTCGTAGGTCTGCTTCAGGGAGCTGCCGTTGTATGGCCGGCCCAGAAGACCCTGGATGCCATTGGCGCTGAGCCGCTGCCGGAGTCCCTCTGGAAGCGATTGCGCCAGGCCTTCGATGACTTCGCCGATCCCGAAGCCCTGCGTGAACAGCCCGCGGATCGTGTCCATGGTGCCTTCGCCGTTGCCGTACATACGGATTTGCGCTCCGGACAGCGCGCTGCCCATGGCCTTGGCCTGATCGATGTGGACGTCGCGCTCTGCCTCAATCCGCAACCGCGCCAGTTCGAGGAAGGTCGCGGCTTCGTTGTATTTCTTGAGCGCCTCAGCCTTGGCCTCAATACCGGTCGCCTCGGCTTCCAGCTGACGCTGCGTGTTGGCGATCCGCAGTTGGTCGACTTCCATTTCGGCCCGGCCGCGCGCGCCGGCTTCGCGTTCGATGCCTTCCGCGCCGATCTTCTGCGCTTCGGTCGTGGCGCGGGCGCGCGTTAGCGTCGCCTCCGCCTCAAGTTCCGCCGCGAGCTTGCGCGCCTCGGACTGGGTGATCATGTGCATGCGCATCACCGCAGCCTTGCTCTCCTCCTCGATGCGCCGCGCCTCGGCCTCCTTGCCGGCTTCGATCACCTCGACCTGGCGGGCCCGCTCGGCGTCGGCCACGACGCGCACGGATTCGACCGTGTGCTCGGCGCGTTCACGCTCCGCCGTGCTGGCAAGGCGCTTGGTCTCGGCAATCTCGAGTTCGCGCATTTTGGCGGCAAGCGCGATCTCGCGGTCGCGTTCCGCCTGCTCGCGCGCGAGGAAGCGTTCGATATCGGTGCGCTCGCGTTCGCCTTCCTTGCTGATCAGGGCGATGTCGCGGCTCATCTCCTCCTGTTGGCGTGCCAATTCGCGGCGGATTTCCGCAGCCTCGCGCTGCGTGGCCTCCTCGATGATCGCGATGTCCTTCTGAATCTGTGCCGTCTCCAGCGCCTGCTGTTTACGGATTTCCTCCTGTTCGACCTCCCAGCGCCGATCGAGCACAAAGCGCTGCTGCTCGCTCAGGATCCGCGCCCGCTCGTCGGAGATGTCCTTTTCCTGCTTGGCCATTGCGACAGCCTCGTCGCGGTCGACCTGGAGGATGCCAAGGCGGGTGTCGAGACTGCGTTGACGCACCGAGAGCGCGGTTTCCTCGCTCACTTTATGCCGTTCGTTACGCGCCCGTTCCTCGGCGGCTGCAACCGCTGTGGCGCGTGTAATCTCCGCCTCTTGTCGTTGCTGTTCCTTGGTCGAAAGATCGATAGCCTTGTCACGCTCGGCCCGCTCGCGGGCGAGATTGCGGGTGATTTCTGCAATCTCGGCTTCGCGCGCCTTGTCGATCAGCGCGATCTCGCGGTCACGGCGTTCCTGCTCCAGCGCCAGTTCCTTCTGCACCTGTGCGATCTCGCGGCGCTTCGCCTCGGCCGTGTAAGCGATATCGCGCTCGGTGCGTAGCTGCTCGAGCGTCTTTTCGTTCTCGAGCTCACGCTGCTCAACCGCCAGGCGCTGATCGAGCACAAAGGTCTGCTTCTCGCGCAGTTGCTTGGCCTGCTCGTTGGCGACTTCCTTGTCCTGGCTGGCGCGCGCAACGGCTTCCTGACGCTCGATTTCCAGCAATTCGAGCTGCGTCGTCAGGTCCTTGTTGCGGATCGCCACCGTGGTCTGCTTCTCGGTGGTGTGCACCTTGCGCCGGGCTTCCGACGTGATCTCGGTAATGACTTTGAGACCCTCGGCATCGAACACGTTGTCAGACCGGAAATACTCTTTGGTCGACTGTTCCAGCGCGACGATGGTCACTTCTTCGAGCATCAGGCCGTTGGCGGTGAAGCTTTCGCTGACGCTTTCCTTGATTTCCTTGGCAAAGCCGTCGCGGTTCTCGTGCAACTGCCGCAGCGTTTTTTTCGCGGCGAAACTGCGCAACGCGCCGACGACTTTCGCCTCAAGAAGATTACGAACTTTTTCAGCGTCGAAGGTCTTTTCGCCGAGGGTGCGGCTTGCAGTCAGAACGGCGTGCTCAGTATGGCCGACGTGGGCATACAATTCGGTATTCACGTCGATGCGGATGTTGTCGGACGTCAGGACCGCCTGCTCGCGGGCCCTGCTGACCGCAAACTTGATGGTCTCCAGCGATATCCAGCTTATCTCGTGAAAAACCGGCAGCACGATCGCACCGCGGCCCAGGCACACCTTGGTGCCGAGAAAGCCGGTGCGGATGAAGCCCATATTCGATGGCGCGCGCTTATAGATCCAAATCGAGATGATGTAGAAGATCGCGACAAGGATGATCGCGGCGATCAGGAGACTGATTACTACTTCAAGCATCGTGCATTCGCCCCTATCGAAGTTCTTGCGTTGCCATTGCCCACGTTAACTCACGCCGCCTGAACGGCACGAAGTGCAGTAGCGCCCGTTTTGCGCTCGCCGAAATCGAACAGTTTGGGAGTCTTGCGATTACGCCGCATGCTGTCGCGCAGTTCATCGGTGGCCCGATGATCGAGCTCCTGACGGGTGCCAGACAGTACGACACCGTAATCTTCGCGCGCCTTCGCTTCGCTCATCAGCTTGCGCGCCACATCGTTGCGGGTGCGCGTTGCATCGCGCTCAAGAGGATCGCCCCAGCCGCCACCCCCTGCGGTACGGAAAATCACGCGGTCGCCGGGACGAACGCGGACGTTGTCTACTTTGGACGGCAGCGGCTGACGGCTACCGTCCTTTCGCACCAGCCACTTCTCGGAGCACACACCCGGCCGGCCGCCGAGAATGCCCCAAGGCTGCGACAGATGGCGGTCGTCGTGGATCGAGATGTCGCCTTCCTCGAGCAGCAAAAAGATCTTCTCGACCCCGTTGCCGCCGCGGTGCTTGCCGGCGCCGCCAGTGTCCATGATGGTCGAATAAGCCTCAACGATCAGCGGGTAATAAGTCTCGAGGTATTCGCTCGGGATGTTCTGGAACAGCGGCCACCACGAATGACCGTCCATGCCGTCGCCGGCGGGACGGCCGGGGATGCCGCCGTAAAGGATTTCCATCAGCTGGAACGATCGCCCTGACTTTTCCGTGCCGGAATAGAGGAAGTGCGGGCTCGAGCCGTAACCCGCCGCGGTCGCCATCTCCGGCGCGTTGTAGCTCAGCGCGCCGCCGAGCACGTCGAATTGCCGGGACAGCGTGTGCGTCCGGCAGCCCAGCGAAGCCGGGAAGTCGGGATGCACCAGCGAACCTTTGGGGAGCGTAACGTGAATGACATCGTAGAAGCCGTCGTTGAACAAGATCTGGGGGTCGAAGACCATGATCATGTAGACCCCGATGAACATCTTGAACATGCCTTCGTGCAGATAGAAGTTGATCGGTCCAGGGGCTTGCGCCGAGGTCCCGGTCCAATCGAAGTAGGCGTTGTCGCCTTCACGCCACACGGTGAGCTTCATCTTGAATGGGCCGTTGCCACGGCCATCGTCGTCAACGTAGTCCTCGAACGATTTCGGCTCTTCCGGCAAGTTCTTCACGATCAGCTGGCGCATCGCGCGGTTGGTGCGATCGAGCAGCGCTTCGCAGGCCTGCTTGTAGGTCTCGCGGCCGAAACGGTCGCAAATCTCGATCACGCGCTTCTCGCCGGCGCGGCAGCCGGCGATGATCGCCATGAGATCGGAGTAGTTCATCTCCGGCGTGCGCGTGTTGTTCATGATGACGCTCAGCGCGGCCTTGTTGATTTCGCCGCGCTCGTAAAGCTTGATCGGCGGGATTCGGATGCCCTCGCCGAAAATCGAAGCGGCGTCGGTCGGCATGCTGCCTGGCACCGAGCCGCCGACGTCCATCATATGTCCGAACATCGAGGTGAAGCCGACCAGGTCGCCCTGGTGAAACACCGGCACCAGCACCATCCAGTCGTTGAGATGGCTGATCGCGCCGGCGCAGGCGTACGGATCGTTCTGCAGGATGACGTCGCCGGGCTCGAGCTCGAAGTTGCTTTGCTTGAGCATATTGGAGACGTACGATCCGAACTGACCGACGATCATGCGGCCCTTCACGTCGCAAATCATCGGGAATTCGTCGTGTTGTTCGCGGATCACCGGCGACATCGCCGAGCGGAACAGCACTGCATCCATTTCGTGGCGGGCATTGCGCAACGCGTTCTCGATCAAGTCGAGTGAAACGGTATCGAGCCGGCGGGCCTCCCGCGGTTGCGATGCCGGCATCGAACCGGCCTGGTAGCCGCGTCCGCCGCCGTTGGTGCCGGCGCCGGAAGAGTGCGACGCCGCTGGCCGTTCTGCACGCGCCGGCGAAGCCGGCGCGCCACCAAACATGTCGGCACAGCCGCGCAGCGCAGCCTCAGTCGCTCGCCGCAGCGCCGCGCCCTCGTCGCCGTTCGCCCGGGCCGAGCCGAACTGCATCTTTGAGCTGCCGTTCACCGTCAGCTTGCAGAGCACGGTCACCGAGCCGCGCTCGGTCTTGTGCTCGACCACTTCGGAGGACCAATCCGACCCGAAACGGTCATTGAGGATCGCGTAGACATCGGAAGGCGCCGCGGCCGCCTCGGACGCCATACTGGCGGAAGCCAAATCCGCGTTCGTCGCCGGGCGGTGGCTCGAGCCAAGCAGGCCCAGCTCCTGGACCTGATCTGAAAAAATCTTGTCGAACTGCTGTTTGTTGGCCTTGAGCAGGTCGTCAAAACTCACCGAACTGCTCAAGGGATTGAAATTGCTCATTGCATTGCTTCTCCGCGGCGCCTTAGTGTGCCGTGTCGGGCTTGATTAGAATACTCAAATACTCGTCGACCTCGCCAGTGTGATTGGGATGGATGACGGTCGTCGCGTCCATCTGGACGATGATAGCCGGACCGCGGACGCGATTGCCGGCACGCAGCAAGTTGCGGTCATAAATATTCGCCGAAACGAATGCGCCGTCGAAATAGGCGCGATGCTGCTCCACCACCGCATGAGCAGCGTCCGGGCCTTCCTTCTCAAACTTCGGCAGGTTCATCTTTTGCACCGCGCCCACACCACCCGCGCGGAGATTGACCAGCTCCACCGGGTGATCGAGCTTGAAGCCGTAGACGCGCTCATGCGCCAAGCCGAAACGCGTGGCGAGATCGTTGAGGGCACCACTTCCAAGCCGGTCAGGATCGATTTCCATGGAAAATTCGTAGCCCTGCCGGAAGTAGCGGACATCGGCCTCGTAATTTATGCGTTGCCGTGACTCCTCGACACCCTCCTCGCGCAGCCACGCTCTGGCGTCGCGGCCCAGCTTCGTCAGAATGTCGGCGATCTGGCTCGGATCAGCCTCATCGATGGTGCGGACGAAGGTCTGGGCAAATTCGTTCTTCACGTCGGAATAAAGAAAGCCCAAGGCCGACAACACGCCGGGCGTCGGCGGCACGATAGTCGGATAGCAACCGGCGAGCGTCGCCATGGCATTGCCATGGAGCGGGCCCGCGCCGCCGAATGCGACCAGTGCAAAGTCCCTCGGATCCAGACCCTTCTGCACCGTGACCAGCCGGAACGCGCCGAGCATGTTCTCGTTGACGATGTCGAGGATGCCCTGCGCCGCCTGATGCAGGTCGAGACTAAGCGCGCGGGCGATCTTTCCCACCGCCTCTTCGGATGCCTTGGTGTCCAGCATCATTTTGCCGCCAAGCAGTCGGGGCGGCAGACGGCCCAGCACCACGTTGGCGTCGGTCACCGTCGGCCGGTCGCCGCCCTTGCCGTAGCAGGCTGGACCCGGCACCGCGCCGGCGCTTTCCGGCCCGACGCGCAACGCGCCGGTCATCGGCACGTGCGCAATCGAGCCGCCACCGGCGCCAACGCTGTGCACGTCGACCGAAGGCACCTTGATCGGGTAGTAGCCGATCGTGGTCTGCCGCGAGATCGTAGGTATGCCGTCCTGAATGAGCGACACGTCGGTGGAAGTACCGCCCATGTCGAAGCCGAGCGCCTGCGGATAGCCGGCGAGCGAGGCCATGAACGCGGCGCCCGAGACTCCACCTGCAGGACCGGACAACATCGTGTGGACCGGCGACTGGCTGGCGCGTTCGACGCTCATCAGACCGCCGTCGGAGCGGACGATATTGACGCTGGGCTGAAACTGGATGCTGTTCAGCTTGTCCGCGAAACCGCTCAGATAGCGGCGCATGCTTGGACGAACATAGGCGTTCATGACGGTGACGAGGGTGCGCTCGTATTCGCGGAATTCCGGCAGGATTTCCGAAGACAGCGACACCGTCATGTCGGGTTCGATTTCCTCGACGATGGCCTTGAGCCGCTGCTCGTGCTGCGGATTGGCGTACGAGTGCAACAATGAAATGGTGATGGCCTCGGCGCCAAGCTCAATCAGTTCGCGCACCGCCTTGCGTGCAGAGGCCTCGTCGAGCGGCGTGATAACGTCGCCACGCGCACTGACGCGTTCGCGAATTCCGCGTGTCAGTTCCAGATCGGCCAGCGGATCCGGCTTTTGCATGATGATCCAGCCGGCCAGCGGTCCGGGCGTCTGCGAGCGGGCCAGATGCAGCACCTGCTCGAAATTCTCGGTGACCAAGAGGCCGACCTTGGCGCCCTTTTCTTCCAGCACGATGTTGGTCGACACCGTCGTGCCGTGAAGCAGCGCAGAAATTTCGGAGGCAGGCACACCAGTCTCTTCGATGAGTTGCTGGATGCCGTTGAGAATCCCGATTGACTGATCGCTGGGTGTCGACGGTGTTTTCAACAGACGCATCGCGCCGGACCGCTCGTCGAACAAAAGCAGGTCCGTAAACGTCCCACCGACGTCAATGCCGAGCCGGCTGCTCATACCACCCCCTACATTGCCTCACTTCGGGACGATGTTGCGCCGAAGCTCGAAAGAGCCACTCCGCCGTCTCTCCCTAAAGCATCCGCGCCGTCCACGCACGGAAAATGGCGCGTTTGTATGCACGCCCATATTTATGGCAAAGGTTCCCGGGGCGCTTCAATAGTCCCGAAGCGACGGCCCCATTGTCAACTCATTCCATCGCGGAAGTTATCGAGATAACACCGCGACCTGTATGGAATTTTGACAAGGGACTGGAATGATTTACCATCCTGAACGCAAGCGGATCGAGACGGCGATATGGCGGAAGAGACAACCAAACAGCAGCAATTCTGGATTGGGCTCATTGCCCTCATCATCCTCCTGATTTTCCTTTATTTTTATCGTCCGTTCGAAACCTATCTGGTTGCCCACATCCCATTCATCCATTTTGGCAATGTCATCTTCTGGTTCGCCTCGCTGGTTGGGATCGTGGTTTATGGGTTTGCCCACTGGCAGTCGTTCCGGAATGAAATTTTCCGCCATGTCACTGATTTGAATGTCGATGCGCTGGTGTTCGACACGCTGCAGGCGGCGATCCTGGTGGCGGTGATCTTTTGTGCCGGCGGAACGCTGCAAGCCATTGAGGTCTTGAGCGAATATTTCGTCAACCGCGGGCCGATCTTTGACGTAGGCTTTGGCGAGAAGCTGCTTTCGATCTTCCTTTTGGTGGTCTTGGCGGTGATTTTCTTCCTGCTGCATTACGTGGTGCGCGCGTTGCGCACCGGCTGGCGGCCGCGAAGCGCGCCGCCGCGCGCACGCTGATTGATTTCCACCACGGCGTGTAATTTTCGATTTGAGCGCAATCTGGCTCAAGCCAGTACCGCCGCTTGTGTATTGACCAGGTCATTAAAGGCCGCGAGCGAACGCTCGATGCGTGCGCGGTGCAGCCCGCGCACAATGAAAATCAGTCGCGACCGCCGATCGGAGTCCGGCCATTGTTCGAGATGGCTCGGCGGATGGACGATGTGCTGAACGCCGTTGATCAGCACCGGCGTCGGCACTCCCGCGACATTGAGCAAACCTTTAAGCCGAAGCACGTCGGCACCATGACGGTGCAACAGCATGCTCGCCCAGACGCCGAACGCGGTCCAATCCAACGGCCGATCGAACACCACGACGAAGGACGCGATGCCCGCGGTGTGATCCGCCACGCCGGCATCGACTTCCTCGGCGACCCAATGTCGGGCCTCGCGAAACTTACCGGCAGCATCGTAGATATCGTCAGTCAGAACCTGATGCACCGCGCCGCGGATTTCCGTCGATTCCAGGATCTGCGCAGAACCATTGAGCACGCGTAGCCGCGCGCGTAGCGACGCAAGCGATTGCGCGTCCGACAAATCCGTCTTGGTCACAACCAAACGATCGGCCATCGACACTTGTTTGACCGCTTCGGCAAACTCGCCGAGCTGCGAAGCACCGTTGACCGCATCGACCGTCGTGATGATGCCGGACAGACGAAAATGATGGCGCAGCACCGGCTCCGAAAGCAGCGTGTAAGCGATCGGCGACGGATCGGCCAATCCCGAGGTTTCAATAACGACGCGGCGGAAATGCGGGACCTCGCCGCGCGTGCGTTGTGACAACAGATTTCGCAGCGCCTGTTGCAAATCGCCGCGAACGGCGCAGCACAAGCAGCCATTTCCCAGAAGCAGCGTGCTCTCCGCGACCGCTTGCAGCAAATGGTGATCGAGGCCGACCTCGCCGAATTCGTTGACCAGAACGGCGACATCGGACAATTCCGGTGAATGCAGGAGGCGCTGCAGCAGGGTTGTTTTACCGCTGCCGAGAAAGCCGGTGATAACGTTGATCGGGGTCAACTCGCTGTAGCTCGTCATCGCGCCGGACTTACGCTTTCGCGCTGGCGAGCGCGCTCAGATACTGCTCGTCCAACGGGTCGCAGACACGGCCGCTGATCCGCTCCGCCGCAGGCCAAATGTCAGCGACGGTGTCGACGATCGCCGTTCGTCCGGTGCGGCTGGTCAACAAGTAGGCGTTGCCAGACCAGTCTTTGGCGACAACACCTTGATGCTTGAGAGCCGCATTGAGAATGCGTACACGCGCCTGCCGCTCGCGCAGCCGCGTTTGCGGCTCGGTCCGGCTGGCAAATACTTCGGGTGCGCTTGAGCTATCGCTCCAATGACCTTTGCCGCCGAGTATGCCGCATAAAGCGCACATGAGTCCTGCCGCTAAAGTCCTGCCGCTAAAGTCCTGCCGCTAAAGTCCTGCTGCTAACGCGCGCCTGCCGCATGCGCCGGCGCGGTCTCCCGCGGATAGCGGCGGCGGAAATCATCGGCAATCTCGTCAAACGTGCAAAACTTCACGCCGGCGTGCTTTGACAGATAATCATACATCCGCTCCAGCATCAGCAGGACTTGCGGACGCCCGGAAACGTCGGGGTGAATGGTCATTGCGAACACGGCGTAGTCGTATTCGCGATAGACCCAATCGAACTGATCGCACCACAGCTCCTCGATGTCGCGCGGCTTGATAAAGCCGTGGCTGTTCGGCGCGCTCTTGATGAACATCATCGGCGGCAGGTCATCGAGATACCAGCTGCCGGGGATGTCGATCAGATCGGTTTCCTCGCCGCGGACCAGCGGCTTCATCCATTCGTGCGGCTGCTTCGAGTAATCGATCAGCGTCCAGCTGTCGCCTACCCGCACGTAGAACGGATGGAAATCGTTGTTCATCAGGCTGTGGTCGTATTTGATGCCCTTCTTCAACAGCAACTGGTTGGTCACGGTGGAAAACTCCCACCATGGCGCAACGTAGCCGCTTGGGCGCCGGCCGCTGAGGCGTTCGATCAGTTCGACGCACTTGTCCATGACCGCCTCTTCCTGCTCGGGCGTCATGGCGATCGGGTTCTCGTGCGAGTAGCCGTGCATGCCGATTTCATGCCCGGCATCGACCACCATCTTGCATTGGGTGGGAAAGGTTTCGATCGAGTGCCCGGGAATGAACCAGCTCGTCGGTATGCCGAGGCGGTCGAACAACTTCACCAGCCGCGGCACGCCCACTTCACCGGCAAACAGGCCGCGCGAAATATCGCACGGCGAATTCTCGCCGCCATAGGAGCCGAGCCAGCCGGCAACCGCATCGACGTCGACGCCGATGGCGCAGAGTATCTCTTTTTTTCCGCCGGCGCCGGAGCGCGGCATCGATCGGGCGCTTCTCGCGGCTTCCGCGCCGCGCGACGTGACCAGCGTCCGAGGCTGATAGCGCGGTCCCGACGCCGCGCCGTAGCCGGCGCGGACAGAGCTAACAGACGGATGGATGCGATTGTCGTCGGTCATAAGTGCCCCACTCAACCCAAAGGTTCGCAACCCAAGGTTCGTTTGAACGATCCGCATCCATTCGATCGGCAACGAACGGACGCATGTGATCGAACAGTCCCACGTCGAGCGCCGACCGGCAAGAGGTCGCCCACCAACGTGATAGATCACCGCGTTTCTGTGCGGCGCCTGTCGTTGACAAGAAGCCAAAAGCAACGCCATCTTCAATCATTCCTCAGAGCCGCCCGGAGGACGACGATGAACGATCGGCAAAACAGCACCCGAGCAGATTACGAGCGGAAGGGCTTCGCCGCCCGGTCGGGCTATGGCCGCAGCCCTGCCCTGCTGATCGTTGATTTCATTAACGGCTTTACCGATCCCGCCACACCGCTGGGCGGCGACTTCGCCTGGGAGATCAACGCAACGCGCCGGCTTCTGGACGCTTTTCGCGCCGGCAATCTGCCAGTTGTTTATACGACGACCGCCTACGCCAAGGACATGCACGACGCCGGCGTATTCGTTAAAAAGGTCCCCTCGCTTGCGATCCTGCAAAAAGGCTCGCCGCTGGTCGAGATCGATCAAAGAATAGCGCCGCTGCCTGGCGAGAGAATTGTCGAAAAGAAATATGCGAGCTCGTTCTTCGGCACCAACCTCGACGTAGACCTCCGGGGGCTCGGCGTTGATACCGTCATTATGGCAGGTTGCACGACGAGCGGCTGTATCCGGGCTTCGGCGATAAATTCCCTGCAATATGGTTTTCAGACGATCGTCGTCCGCCAGGCTGTCGGCGATCGCGCCGACGGCCCGCATCAGGCGAACCTGTTCGATATCGATGCCAAGTACGGCGACGTCGTCGATCTCTCCGAAGCGCTCGAGTATCTGAAATCGTTCGCCGGGGCCGCAGAATTCGCCACCAAGGCACAAGATGATTTCGACACCTGGTGGCAGCAAGCCAAGCGGGCGTGAGCGCTAGAACCATGGCTATTCCCGAACGCCCGCCGCAACTGTCGTCGGCATTTGATGACATGTTGGCGCAAAGCAAGAAGCGCTTTGACGATCTTTATGATCGTGAGCGGCCAGCGGCCCGCACGTCGTTGGACGTCGCACCAGCGCGTTCCGTTCAAAGCTGGGATCGGCTTGGCTCAACCGGCAAAGCATCGACTGGTACACTCGACCCAAAATCGCCCGTCGTTCAACGGCTTAATGAACGCTTTGGCGCTGGAAACTGGCATTTTGAAATCGCTGAGCAACAGCGCGACGGCGACGAAGCCATCGTTTTGGGCCGGCTGATTTTTGGCAAAGAAGGCGCCGTCAGAACGCAATTTGGACGCGCGACCATCGGGGCAAAAGCTGTGGCCGGCGCGAGCGCCGGGCTTAAATTCAAGCTTGGTGCCGAGGGCAATACCGATGAACGCGATGCCTTTCGCCGCGCTACCGAGGCCGCCCTGATCAGCTGCGCCGAACTTGCCTGAGGCAAGGCGCAAAGCACCTGCGTAATTTTCAGTGCGCCGCCGTGACGCTGCGCGCCGTTTGCCTCGCGGCTTCGCTTTTCTCAGCGTATTCGCCGCACCAATCGTTACCGAAAGTTATCGGCCAGGCGCCGACCCCGTTCTCACGGCGCTCGGGCGGAAACCGGCGGCAATATCCGACCGCCTGATCCGAGTCCGGGTCGGCGCCTTCGGTAGGATGATAGTTCCACCACCGGCACGCGGAGCAGACAAATTTGGCGGTTAAGGCCATCGCCTGGTGTTCCTCTTCAATTCAAGGTCGCATTCAACCACTATACGCTCACCGCACTCAACTGCGGGTCAATTTACTTCGGCGTTTCGGTGTGGTCCCGAAAGCGCCGCGGGGGTTGCACGAGCGAAACAATGCTGACAATGTTTGCCCCGAAATCGAACAACAAGGCGTTGTGCTCCCGGGTTGGCACGGCGGCGCAGGGATAATCAGCGATCCATGGCGCGCGTAGGCGTCGACGTCGGCGGCACTAATACGGACCTCGTGCTTGAGGCCGAGCACGGCGTTTTTGTGCACAAAGTCGCCAGCACTCCCCACGACCAGTCGGAGGGCGTGCTCAAGGGGCTCCGCGAGCTGTGCGAGCTTTCGAAAGTGCGTCCCGACGACGTGTCGCTGATCGTGCATGGGACTACGGTCGCCACCAACATCACCATTGAGCATACCGGCGCCGAAGTCGGGATGCTCACGACCCGCAACTTCCGCGACATCCTCCATATCGGCCGGCACAAGCGACCCTACAATTTCTCGCTGCATTTTGAGGTTCCGTGGCAGCAGCAGCCTTTGGTCAAGCGGCGAAACCGCATCGCGATCAATGAGCGCATTCTGCCGCCGGACGGAACGGTCGAAGTCGCTCTCGACGAGAAAGAGGTCGCCGAGGCGATCAAGCTGTTTAAGCGTCGCGGCATCAAGTCGGTGGTCATCGGCTTTCTGTTTTCATTTCTCAATGACGCCCACGAGCGGCGCGCCGCGGAGCTGGTTCGCGCCGAAATGCCGGATGCCTACATCTGCACCTCTTCGGAAGTCGCCAACGTGATCCGCGAATACGAACGCTTCTCGACCGCGGCGATGAATGGCTTTGTCGGCCCCAAGACGTCGCTCTATCTCAACAATCTGCAGAGCAAGCTGAGCCAGAGCGGGTTTCGCGCCAACCTGCGCGTCATTCAATCGAATGGCGGCATCGCAACAGTCGAAACCTGTTCGCAAAAGGCGGTCGGCATCCTGATGTCGGGCCCAGCCGGTGGCGTGATTGGCGGCCGTGCCGAGGGCCTGTTGTGCGGCCGCTCGAACCTCATCACCGTCGATATCGGTGGCACCTCCGCCGACATCAGCACGATTCCGGAAGGGCGCATCAAAATCATGAATGCGCGCGACTCCTATGTGAACGGCCACCCGATTCTGGTGCCGATGATCGACCTCGTTTCGATCGGCGCCGGCGGCGGATCGATCGCCTATATCGATTCCGCGGGCGGCTTTCACGTCGGGCCGCGCTCGGCCGGCGCGGAGCCGGGCCCGGCTTGTTATGGCCGCGGCGGCGAAGAGCCCACCGTGACCGACGCGCAGGTTGTTCTTGGTCGTCTCGATGCCGACAAGATGCTGGGCGGAGACCTGCCGCTTAATCCCGACCTCGCGCACAAAGCGGTCGAGGCCAAGGTGGCAAAGCCGCTCGGTCTGTCAATCACTGACGCGGCGCTTGGCATCATCAAGGTCATCAACTCGAACATGGCGCTGGCCATCCGGTCCAATTCGGTGGCGCGCGGCATCGATCCGCGCGAATTTGCGCTGGTGCCTTTCGGCGGCGCCGGCCCGCTTCACGGCATCGCGCTGGCCGAAGCCATCGCGGCGAAAGAGATCATCGTGCCGGTCGCTCCGGGCATCACCGCGGCGATGGGGCTGCTACAGACCGACATGCAATACGAGCATGCGCGGTCGCTGATCGTGTCCCTCAAACACGCGAATCAAACCGGCATTGGACGCATCAACACCGTCATCGATGAACTTGTGGAGCGTTGCCGGCGCGATCTGGAGAAGGACGGCGTGACCGCGCAGCGCCAGAAGTTTCAAAGGTTGGCGGAATGCCGGTATCACGGCCAAGGCTTCGAGCTCCGCGCGCAGCTGCCAGACGGAAAAATTACAGCGGCTAATTTGAGCGACGTGGTCGCGGCATTTCATCAGCAGCATCGTCTCGACTACGGCTATCACTTCGAGGATGGCGAGGTGGAACTGATAACGGTTCGCGTGATCGGACGTGAAGACGTCGTCCCGCTCAAGGTTGCGCGGATCGAAAAAGCCAACGGCCACAGCGTGTCGGATGCGCTACTCTACAGCCGTCCGACGACGTTCGACGACGGCAAGACCGTTGAGACCCCGCGCTACAACCGCGACCACCTCAAAGCCGGACACCGCATTCCGGGTCCGGCGATATTGGTTCAACACAACTCGACAACGTTGTTGCCGCCCGGTTACGTCGCCGAGGTTACCGAGTTCGGCAATTTGCACGTTCATCGCGGCTGAGAACACGCATCATGGCCGGAGCAACAATCGATCCGATTACGCTGCAAGTGATCAACGGCGCCTTGCAAACCATCGCCGAAGAGATGGGGCATGTGCTCTACCGCATGTCGTTCTCTTCCATCATCCGCGAGTCGCAGGATCTCGGCGCCGGATTGTTCGATACCGAATTCAACACGCTGTGCGAGTCGGAATCGACTCCGCTGCATATCGGCTCGCTTCCCGGCTATCTCGCCGGGATTCGCGACACGCTGCAGGGCGGCGAATGGCATGAGGGCGACCTGGTCATTCACAACCACCCCTACCACGGTTCAGAGTCACTCACCGGATATCGCAGTGGTGGTACCGGTTTTCCATGAGGGCATACTGGTCGGATATTCGGCCAACACTGCGCACCATCTCGACATCGGTGCGGCAACACCGGGACTGATCATCGATATCCCCGACGTCTTCGCTGAGGGCATGCTTTTTGCCGGCACCAAGCTCTTCGAGCGCGGCAAACGCAACGAGGCGGTGTGGGAATTCATTCGCCGCAACAGCCGCGCCGCGCGCCAGTTGCAAGACGACCTTGAAGCGCAGATCGCCTCTGCGCGCCTCGGCGCCAAACGGTTCGTCGAACTGATGGATCGCTACGGGCGGCAGATGGTGCTCGACGCGACCCAGCAATTGATGGACTACACCGAGCGGGTGTTGCGGCAGCGCATTGCCGCCATTCCCGACGGCGAATATCGCGCCGAGGGCTTTCTCGACGACGACGGCAAGAACCGCGACGTCCGCCTACCGATCAAGGTGTGCGTCAGAGTCGAGGGCGACGGCATCGAGATCGATCTCACCGGCTCGTCCAAGCAGGTCGAAACCGCGTTCAACGTACCGTTTGAAGGCTCGACCAAGGTCGCCTGCTTCTGCGCCATCCGCTCGCTGCTGCTCGACGCGGTAACCTCGGACGTCAAGGTCCCGTCCAATCAGGGCTCGTTCCGGCCGGTGAAGGTCACGGCGCCGAAGGGTTCGATCTACAATCCGATTTATCCGGCGGCGGCCGAGGCGCGCTTTGCGCAAATCAACCGGGTGATCGATCTGATCTACAAAGCCTTGGCGCCGGTCCTGCCAAACGACATCATCGCCGGCAGTTCAGCGAGCCTTTCGTTTTGTTCGTACGCCGGCATCCGTCCCACCGGAGATTATTGGGTATTCCTCGAAGTCAACGAGGGCTCATACGGCGGCCGCCCGCGCGCGGACGGTCCTGACAGCATCGACAATCTGATGGCCAACACGCGCAACAATCCGATCGAAGATCTGGCGATGCATTTGCCGATGATCTGCGACCGCTACGAATTGCGCGACGACGTGATGCCGGGCGCCGGGCGCTTTCGCGGCGGCATCGGCGTGGTCAAGGCGCAGCGGGTCTTGACTGACGCTTTCATCACCCACGAGAACGAGCGGCACCACGACGTGCCGTGGGGCATTTTTGGCGGCGATTCCGGTCAGGTTGGCAAGGTCGACATTTATAACGTCGCCCGCCCGAATGACATCAAGCATATGCCGGCCAAATTCTCCGGACTGCGGGTGGCCGCCGGCGACGTGCATGTGTTTTACGGACCGTGCGGCGGCGGCTATGGCGAGCCGTTGGAACGTCCGGCCGCAAAAGTGCTTGAAGACGTTCTCGACGGCTTCTGCACTGTCGAGCATGCCCGATTAGCCTATGGCGTTGTCGTCGATCCGATCGCTGAGACGGTCGATGAGGCCGGCACCAAGGCGCTTCGCGAGCGCATGCGGGGGGCGCCACGCTCGAAGCCCACTGCATCGGCCGAACCGCCGCGGCAAGCACCGGAAACGCAGAGGCTTCCGCGGACTGGCAGCGGTGCCACGCCTGCAAGCTCTCAAACGATCCACGCCGCTGCCTCTTCAGCAGCGGCGCAGTCGACCGCCGCCAACGGGCGCCCGCTCAACGACGCGCTGCACAGGCTGCGCGACGCCTATGGCGACGCCTGGAGCTTCGATATCGTCCGGCACGGCGCTTACAACGGCGGGATCGAAGTCGTCGGGCAATTGCGCGCCAACGGCTCGACCGCGCGCGAAACCGCGGTCGTTTCGAGCGTCCAGGGCCGCTCGCGCGGCGAGTTGCTGCAACAGGCGGCCGACGATAGCCTTCGCAAATGCGCTGAAGCGCTGATGCGAAACGGCCGTTAGCGCCTGTCATGCAACTGATTTAGCGGAAGGTCAGACCAACTTTGGAACAGCGAGGAACAATCTTCGTCGAGGCGATGCTCGTCATCGCCGTGATCGGCGTATTGGCGTTCTTGATCGGGCTGTTGATCCGCGCGCCGCAACGACAGCAGGCAGGCGTGAGCGGCGCCGGCCAGCCGTCACAATCGCCGCGCTGGTACGAATTCACGCTGGCGCTTCTGCTGCTCGCCGCCATCGCCGCTTTCGCGATCTGGATTATCTCCACCGGCAAGCCGTGGGTCTGGGGAGAAAACATTGAGAACTGGCAAACCGACACCCGCACGATCGCCTTCGCCGCAATCATGGTCGCGCTCGGTGTCATCGGTCTCGGCGTCTCGCTCATTTATGCGCTGGTTCAATCAGCAACGGCCCCGGCAGTGCGCCGTCCGACTGCTGCCAGCGCAGAAGCGGTCACTCCCGGCGCCGTGCAGGCGCCATCGCCGTCGCCGTTGCGGATTCTCGGCTTACTTCTGCTGGTGGTCGCGATCATTCTGTTGTGCTGGATCGCCCTGCCAGCGGCGCAACAGCACGGCCTTATTCTTCAACTGATTTATCCGGCCACGCTCGGGCTCTCACTGGTCCTGCTGTTCGACAAAGCGACCCGGACCTGGGGCACCAAAGGCGGTGCCGAGACGTTCCGCGAATGGCTGTTCTGCGATCTCTTGGTGTTTCTGCTGGTGCTCGCATTTCTACACTTGCGCGGAATAGCAACGCCCGAAACGTACACCGTCAGCTTTTGGGACCTTCTCAACATCGTGCTGTTCTTTGCCGCTTTCTGGATTGTCGACCGCACCGCCGCACGCGGCCGTTTTCTGTTTGCCTACGGCTATCTGGTGGTGCTGCCGGTGTTGCTCCTGATCTGGGACTCGGTTCTCGGGGTAGCGACGCAGGCGTCGTGGTGGGCGACGATATGGCCGTTTCTCATCGTCGCAGCCGTCTTCTTCGTTCTCGAGGCCGTCACGCTGGCCTCATCCGACGGCGATCGGCAGACGCTGCCGGCGGTCAAGGATGTGGTGTTCGTCGTGATCTATGCTGTGCTGCTGATCGTTGCCGTGAAATCCTATGCTTGACGACGGTTCGACACGCGGCGCGCGTGCAACCTCTTGCCGATGGCGGCGCGGCATGCTCCAGTTGGGCGCCGGGGTAAAACCGCTTTAAATAATCGGGGGCTGATCGACAATGGCGGGTTGGCGACTGTTTTGGGCGCTGGTGGGCTATCTGGCCTTCATCGTCGTTCTGATCTTTCTTTATTTCTATAAGCCCTTTGAAGACTTCTTCACCCTGGTCATCAATGGGCTCGGTTACGACAACGCGATGTTTTGGGTCGTACTGCTCACGGCGATCATCGGCTTTTGCGGCTATCACTGGCGGGCCTATCGCCTCTATATCGTGCAACGGCACAGCGTCGATGGAATGGTGCTCGCCTCGTTGCGCGGCTCGGCCTTCATCGCCATCTTGTTTTGCGCCGGCGCCACCGTGCAATCGCTGCAGATCCTGTGCGTCTATCTGTTGCAGCCAAGCTACACGCTCGACTCCGAGTTCGGCTCGCGTCTTGGCGCTGTGGTCGCGCTATTGATTTTGACGGTGATCTTTTGCCTGATTTACGGGGTGCTTAAGGTGATCCGGCAGGCGGCCACGGCCTAGCGCCGCGCCTGCGCTTTAGCGCGATCGCCGGTACAGGATCGTATAAATTACGACAAACGACGCAATCATCAGCAGTGAAAATATGGTCGACGCCGTTCCGAGCGCGAAGATCGTCGGCTGAACGCGTTGCGTCATCGCTGCGTTGATGTCGAGCGGCAGCGTGTTTTGGGCGCCGGCAAGCAGCGTAGTACGGGCAAATTCGTCATAGGACAGTGTGAAGCCGAAAAGCCCGGCTGCAACGATGCCAGGTGTGATCAGCGGCAGCGTGATCTCCTTGAAAACCGTCCACTCGTCGGCGCCCATGTCGCGCGCGGCTTCCTCAAGACGGGCATCGAAGCGGTTGAACACGGCCATCATGACGAGAAATCCGAACGGAAGTGTCCAGACCACATGCACGCCAAGGGCGGAATACCACCACGCCGGCGACATCCCGACCACCCGCAGCAAAGACGCCAAACCGAGGCTGAGCAGAACGCCCGGCACCATCAGGCCGGACATGACCGCGTAGAACAGGACCCCCGATCCACGGAATTTTTTGCGGAACGCCATCGCCAACATGGTCGAGAAGATCGCGGTGATCACCATGACGATTACGGCGAGCATCAACGAACGCACCAGCGAACTCTTGATGTCGCCGACGGCAGACGGCCCGGTCAGTTTTTCCCACCAAAAGAAACTCAGCCCGCGCATCGGAAAAGTCACGCCGCCACGCCGACCCTGGAAGGACAGCGTAAACATCGCGAACATCGGACCGTAAACGAAGACCAGGAAGATCGCGTAGTAAACGCTGAAGCCGGCCTTCACCCGAGCCTTGCGGCGGCGTTCCGGCGTAGAACGGGCCACGCTAAAGCTCCTTGCGGATATCGACCACGCGCAGAATGACGATCACGCCAATCATCATCGCCAGCATCAGCATGAAGGCGTTGACCGCGGCGAACGGATAATTCGCGATGGCGTAATAGTTCAGGATCACAGTACCGGTCGTCGAAGTCTTGCCGCCGTAAACCACCACCGCCGTTGCGAATTCTCCCATCAGCATGACGAACACGAAAATCATGCCGATGGCGACGCCCGGCAGCGACAGCGGCGCTATGATCTCGCGGAAAATCTGAAACGGTGTCGCGCCCATATCGCGCGCCGCCTCGATCAGGGTCTTGTCGATCTTGGCCAGCGAGAAAAATATCGGACCGACCGCCAGCACGACGTAAAGCTGGACCAGCGCCATGGTGTAGCTGAACTCGGAATAGAGAAAAAAGCTCACCGGCTCGTCGATGGCGCCGATATCCATCAGGAACTCATTGATCAACCCGTGACGCCCGAGCATCGGGAGCCACGCGACCGCGCGAATGAGGTAACTGGTCCAGAACGGAACCATGACCAGTAGGAACAAGGCGAGCTGCCACTTGAAATCCTCAACCTGCATCGACAGGAAATAGGCCATCGGGTAGGCGAGGAGCAGGCAAATCGCCATCACCGTGATGGTGAAGCGGAACGTGGTCCACAAGGTGCGGATAAAGACCGACGGCGTCAGGAAGTCCGAGCTTTTGGGATCAAAAAACCCTTCGGTGACAAAGAACGCCTGATAGTGCTCCAACGTGAAACCCGGCGCCATGCCGTGGCCGGTGGTCTTCCAGAAGCTGAAAACGAAGATTGACAGAAGCGGCAGAAACAGAAAAACGACGAGCCAGATCGTGGCCGGCGCGATCAGAAGGGGCACGGGAAAGCTGGGCTCCCGGCTGTATTTTCGCTGCGCTTCGTCGACGACCGGCGCGCCGCCGATCAGGCCGCGCGGCGCGGTGTCGCCGTTGCTCAGCCGTGCGTAATTTTCGACCGTCGTCACAATGGAACCTTACGCAAAAGCGCCGTCGGACGCAAAAGTGCCGCCGGCTTTGCTGGCCGGCGGCATCGTTTCGCTAGCATTGCAAACGATTTGCTCTGCCTACGCGGTGAGGAACTCCGTCCACCGTTTCACCAGGTAGTCGTTCTCCTTCATGATCGAGTTCCAGACGTTGATCTTCGAATAGCGGTGCCAGTAGGAACCGCCGGACCGAACGTCGCCCTTCTTGATGATGACGGTGCCGAACGGATCCGACAGATCCTTCGCCGCCGGCTTGCCTTCGTACCAATAATCCCACTCCGCCGCCTCAAGGTGCTTCTTGGCGTTTTCGGGGATCGAGTGATAGTAGCCCTGGCGCGCAACAAACGCGCCCGCCCAGCCGGACATCCACCAGTTGATGTACTCGTAGGCTTGGTCGAGTTGCTTGCCCTTGACCTTCGCGGAGATCGCAAGCCCGCCGTGCCAGCCGCGCATGCCCTCTTTCGGGAAGGCATAGACGCAGGGCACGCCCTCGGCCTGGATCGCGGCGACGGCCGGCGACCACATGCTCTCCAGCGCGACTTCGCCGTTGACCATGAGATTGACCGATTGGCCGAAATTTTCCCAGAAGGCGCGGAAGTGCCCGGCTTTCTTGAGCGGGATGAGATAATCGATCAGGAAGTCGATCTCGGCTTTGGTCATGTTGCCTTTGTCAACGAACTTCTTCAGACCAAGAGCCTCAATCGCCAAGGCGGCATCCATAACGCCGATCTGCGGCACGTTGAGCAGCGCCACCTTGCCCTTGAAGTCCTTGTTGAGGAGTTCGCCCCAGCTTTCGATGGCTCGGCCCGTCGCCTTCGGGTTGTAACCGAGGGAGTCGGCATTGTGCCATGCCGGGCACATGATGATGTATTGGGACGGGCCCTTTACGATCTTGCCGTCGGCGTCACACCACATCAGTCGGAACGGTGCATCGCCCTGGCCTTCACTCGACTCAGGCGTGAGCTTTCCGGTCTTGGTTAGATTGGTGACCTTGTCCCATTCCTTGATCTTCTTGGTGTCGAGCGGTTGCCATACTTTCGCGGGAGCCATCACCCGCATGTCGTTGTAGTAGCCCTCGGCGATCTCGTACTGATCGTTCTGGTTCAGCATTTTGCCGAACATTTCGCCGTAACCCATCGCCTGACCGGAGACCGGGAAACCCAGATCCTTGGTCGCCTGACCCTGGATTTCGTTGATCTCGCTGACGCCGAGACCGATGCTTCGTATGCCGTCCGCCGCCTCGGCGATCCGGAAGTTCGTGCTAGCCAAGGCTCCGGCCGCCACGCCGGCCGCCGTGGTTTTCAACAACGATCTGCGTGACAACATTCCCTGCCGAACACTTCCTGGGCTTTCGTACGCCATGCCCCTCTCCTCTGTTGAAGAAGCCAAAAGTCGCTTTGTGTATTGAAGCCCGGTTGCGGCGTTCAGCCAAAGCTCTGGTGCACCGCTTCAATCGACCGAATGTTACATTAGAGGCTAGGCCTGTCAAACCACTATAACGAGGTTTATCAGGCTATTGTTTCAGCAATAACACTATCTAGCAGCGAAACTTTATCGAGGGTCCTGTTCCGACCTTGCTCCATTCTCGAAGCGCCAAGGTCACATTACCGGCGGAACCGGAGTTCTTATGGCGCTATCGTGCGGTCACGCCGGGCGATCGAGGCCCCGCGAAAACGACGCCGGCCGCCAAAGCTGGTTGCGGCGGCTGACCAGAAGATGCCCGTAGGTCTGCGCGAAACGCTGCCAGGCCGGATCGGCTAACAGTTTTGCATGACGCGTCTCGCGATCGGCGGCGTCGTCAAAAAGCCAGAGATGGCTCACTTCGTCCATGCCGCCGACTTCGGCCTGCAGGAATGCAATCATGTGTCCCAGATTGGACTTAATGATCGCCGCACCTTCCTGCTCGTATGCGGCAATGAGCACGGGCGCTTTGCCGGGATGCAGCACATAAGTGATCTGTTCGATCAGCACGTTACGCCTTCGCCTGAGCAAGTTCGGGCGTCCGATGCTTGGTGATCTTCATCCACACATGCTCGCCGGACGTGGTCCGCCCGTAGCGTGCGGGCCGGTCGGCGCTGCTGCAGGTAGGCAGACATTCGATTATCGCGTCATAGTTGGGTTGATGAAAGAATGCCATTGATATCCGGCGGCTACCCAAAGCTTTGTCGCGCGGCGGGTTGATGACGCGGTGGAGCGTCGAGACCCAGCGATCGTTCGTCCACTCCGCCATCAGGTCGCCGAGGTTGACGACAAAAGTTCCGGGCAAAGTCGGCACATCGATCCACGCGCCCTCTTTGCTAAGCACTTGAAGGCCGCCCGGCGCGTTGTCAGGCTTCAAGATGGTGAGGCTGCCGTAGTCAGTATGCGCACCCGCGCGCAGTTGACCGGGCAGCGGCTCCTTCGGCTGGTCGGGGTAATGCAGCACACTGAAATTGGTGATGTGGCGATCGACTTTGTCGTCGAAGGAACGCTTGTCCATGCCCAACCCGACGGCAAAGATGCGCATGAGCTCGGTCGCGACCCGCTCCATCTGATGATAATAAGCTTCCCACACCGGGCGAAAGTCCGCCGGCTTTTCCGGCCAGAAGTTCGGCGCGAAGAATTTTCCCGGCTTGGCAGCGCGATGATAGTCGTCGTCGGGCGCGTCGGTCGGTCCGATCGAGAAAGATTCCTTGAAGTCGGGAGGTGACTCTTCGCCTAATGAATACGACAGCGCTTCGCTCCCGAGCGAAATATAGCCGCGGTAGCGATCCGAAGGCATGCGCAGCTTCAGTTTTTCCTCCAGCGGCCGATCGAAATAAGCACGCGATACGCTGCGCATGTCATCGATCAGGCTGTCGGGCACCCCATGTCCTGAGATGATCAGGAAGCCCAGCGAAGAACACGCGTGGTCGACTTCGCGCGCCACCGTCTCTTGGTCCTTTGCCGTGCCATTCAAGAACGGGCCGATGTCGATGACCGGAATGCTGTTCATCTCGTAGACTCCATTGCTCCAAACACCAGCAGCATCGGCGCGCTAAGCCGACTAAACTCGGCCGCCGTCTTGTCGCGGCCCAAACCGCCGCCGATTTGTTTGTTATTGAAGCTCGTGCGTCGATCGCCGACGCCAAGCCTCTTGTGCGCTCGCTGTTATTTGCGAATGATACAGCAGGGTCGAGACCTGTCAAACCGTCGAGGGGCAAAACGTGAGCGTATTGATCAAGAACGGGCGCATCGTAACTGCCGTCGACGACTACCACGCCGACATCTTCGTCAACGGGTCTCAGATAACCCTCATCGGCAAGGATCTCGTGATTGACGCCGACAAGCAAATCGACGCAGCCGGCAAACTTGTCATTCCAGGCGGCATCGATCCGCACACGCACCTTGAGTTGCCATTCGGTGGCACGACAACGTCGGATACGTTCGAAACCGGCACGCGCGCGGCGGCGTACGGCGGCACCACCTGCATCATCGACTTCGCGGTGCAGACGCGCGGGACATCGACCCTGAAGGCGCTCGACGACTGGCACGCCAAGGCCCAGAGCAAAACCGCAATCGATTATGCCTTCCACATGATCGTGACCGACATGCCGCAGGAGCGGATCGGCGAGATGCGCAGCCTCGCGGACAGCGGCATCACCAGCTACAAATTGTTCATGGCGTATCCGGGGGCGCTGCTCTCCGACGACGGCACGATCTTTCGCGCCATGCGCAAAGCCGGCGAGGATGGCACGCTGGTGTGCATGCACGCCGAGAACGGCATCGTTATCGACGAACTGGTCAAGATCGCGCTCGCGGAGCGCAAGGTCGAACCGAAGTATCATGCGTTAACCCGGCCGACCCGACTGGAAGCAGAAGGCGTGCACCGTGCGCTTGCTATTGCCGAGGTCGCACGCGCGCCGGTCTACATCGTCCACCTGAGCTGTTACGACGCACTGCACGAGCTGCGCATGGCCCAGGCGCGTGGCGTGATGGCACACGCAGAAACCTGTCCGCAATATTTGCTGCTGGACGTCGACCGCTACGACGAGCCGGGCTTCGACGGCGCTAAATACGTGTTGACCCCGCCGCTACGCGAAAAGTGGAACCATGACGAACTCTGGGGCGGCCTGCGCTCACACGCACTCGATGTCATTTCGACCGATCACTGCCCGTTCTGCCTCAAAGAGCAGAAGGAACTGGGGCGCAACGACTTCAGCAAGATTCCGAACGGCGGCCCCGGCATCGAGAGCCGCATGAGCCTGATTTATCATTATGGCGTCAGCAAGGGTCACATCTCGCTCAACCGCTTTGTCGAGCTGACGTCGACCGCGCCGGCAAAAATCTTCGGCTTGTTTCCCAAGAAGGGCACGATTGCGGTCGGCAGCGACGCCGACATCGTGATCTTCGATCCCGCGCGCGAAGAGACCATCAGCGCCTTCAATCCGCACACCCATCACATGAACATCGATTACAGCGCTTACGAGGGCTTCAAGGTCAAAGGCTACACCGAGACTGTCGTCTCCCGCGGCAAGGTCGTGATCGAGAAGGGCGAATATGTCGGCCGGCCCGGCGATGGCGCCTTCGTCAAACGAACGGCCTATGGCGGACAATACGCAAACACCCATGCCAATATGGTGCGCGACGTGCTCGCACCGCGCGCCTCGCTCGGTTCGCCAGGGCGCCGTTTGTCTTAGATAATTGAACATAGCGCAGCGCTTATGACGACAGAGACAATCGCAACGGCAAGGCTCACGTCGGATCCGGTCGCGCCGGAACGATTGCGCGCCGACATCGCGGAGCTGTTTGATACCCTCGCCGGCGGCGGCTTTGGCATCGTGCCGCTCGATGTGGCCTATGCGGTGGTCGCAACAACGCCCGGCGGTATCCGCCGCATTTTCGAAACCAAGCAGCGATCCTATGACAAACCTTCCGGCATGTTCGGCAACTGGCGCATGAGCCGCGACATCCATCTCATGGACGAGACGCGGCACGCCATGGTGCGTGACATCGTCGAACAGGAACGGATCCCGTTCTCAGTGGTGGCGCCGTTCCGCGCGGACCATCCGCTGCTTGCCACAGTCGATCCGTTCGTGCTGAAGAACTCATCCAAGGGCGGCACGCTGGATATGCTGCTCAACGCCGGGCAGTTTCACGATGCCATCGCCGACGGCGCGACCGCTCGCAGCGTCGCTGTATTTGGTTCGTCCGCCAACCTGTCGCTCACCGGAAGCAAATACCGCTATCTGGATATCGAACCGGCCGTTCGCGACGCCGCTGCGGTTTCCTTCGATTACGGCCAATCGAAATATGCGCATCCCGACGGACTTTCGAGCACGATCATCGACTTCACCAACTTTAAGGTGGTGCGGGTCGGCCATTGTTTCGATCGTCTGGCGCGGGCTTTCTCGACCCGTTACGACATCAACTTGAAAACCTGATTGTTCGGCCGACGCAATGAGCGACCCATATAAAGATATCGGCTTCGATTCCAACCGCATCGGTTTCGGGCGGCGGGCCGGGATTGTAGTCGTCGATTTTCAGAAAGGTTTTACCGAGAGTCGCTTTAAGCTCGGCGGCAGTCCGATGGTCGAGCGTGCAGTCAACAACACAGCAAAGCTCCTCGCCGCGGCGCGCAATGCGGGCCTGCCGGTCGCGTGCTGCTATACCGCCTATTCGAGCGCGCGTGATGCGCCGTTGTGGAAGATTCCGACCGTGGTCAACGAATTCCATCATGGCCAGCCTTGCACGGAGCTCGACGAGCGTATCTACGATCGCGCCTACGACATGGTAGTGTGCAAGACCGCGGCGTCGATCTTTTTCAACACACCGGTCGCGTCTTATTTCATCAAGGACGGCGTCGACACCGTGATCGTGTCCGGCTGCAACACGTCGGGTTGCGTGCGTGCCAGCATCACCGACGCATTTTCCTACGGCTTTCGCGTCATCGTACCGGAACCCTGTTGCGGCGATGTCGACGAAGGACCGCACCGGGACAATTTGCGTGACGTGCAGCGCCGTTATGCCGATGTCGTCACGCTCGAGGAAGTGCTCGCCTACATCGAGACGTCCGGACGACGGAATACCTGAGCGATGCCAGCGCTGAGAAAACACACGGGCGCTTTCGTCAAAACTCGCCTTTGAGAAAGGCGACGACGACCCGGCAATTTTCTTCGGTGCCGTCAAACAGCGTCGAATGGCTCGATCCCTTGATCACGTATTTCTTCGCACCTTTGATATGTTGGGCGAGATATTCCTGGCCGGCGCCGCTGTCTGCCTGCTGCCACGGCGTCATCACGTCTTCATCGCCGCCGATGACGAGGGTTGGCGCCGTGATTTTTGGCAATAACGACCGCAGGTCCATGTCGATCATCGCCTGGCAAGCCAGTTTGAAAATATCGACGCGATTGCACTTGCCGAGGATCTCTTGGATCATATCGACAGCGCTGCGCCCGTTCGGAGCATCCAGGAAGCGGCGCGAGAGCGCCTGAGTGGCGATCAACTCCGCCAGCGTGCGCGACCCGACACCGTACTGCTCGGCGATGTCGATCCAGCCGCGAAAAGTCAGAACACCGGCATAGTCGAGTTTAGCCGCGGAGCAGTTGATGATCAGTCGCTCAGTGCGCTCCGGATATTTGGCGGCAAATTGCTGCGCCACCATGCCGCCCATGGACGTACCGTGAATGTGCGCGGAGGGTAGACCGAGGTGGTCCATCAACCCGGCAATGTCGTCCGCCCAAACCTCCATGTCATAATGCTGGAATGGCCGCTCGGACTGGCCGTATCCCCGCATATCGAAATCAATGCAGCGGAAGGTTTGAGACAGGATCGGCGTTGCGGTGGCGAAATTGAAATGCCCGAAGCCAGCCCCATGGATCTGCATCACGGGCTCGCCTTCGCCGGTTTCCTTGTACCAGATACGGACCCCGTTCACCCGCGCGTCAGGCATAAAATTCCCCCCGCTGCTCTCGCGATGTCATGCGGCCGTCTGAACGACTAGCGCGGCGGGGCCGATTCAGCGCTGCTCAATGCGGCAACCAGGTCGGAGAAGAGCTCGTTGCTCAGGCTTACGTGATTGACCAGGAGTTTATGCGCCTCATCACCATCGCCGGCAATGATCGCCTTAACAATCGCTTCATGTTCCTCGGAGGCGCCGCGGAGCCGGTTTTGGTGGTAGGCGCGATATGGCGCAAGTCGGCCATAAAGCGCGACCGCTTGTTGTTTCAGATAGTCATTGTGCGAACCCGCGTAGATCGCTTCGTGAAATGATTTGTTCAGTTCGTGATAACCCTCTCGATCTCTTGCGTCGACGCAGGGACGGATTTTCTTCTGCAGTGAAGCGAGACCGGCGTGCTCGACCGGCGTCATGCGGCGCGCCGCCAACCGGCCGCAGAACCCCTCAAGTTCGGCCATGACCTCGAACATCTCGACCATTTTTGAGGGCGTTATTTTTACGACGATGGCGCTCTGGTGCGGACGCAATTCCACGAGGCTCGTGGCGGCCAATTGCCGAAGCGCTTCGCGAACGGGCGTGCGCGAGACGTTGAATGCCTCGGCGAGTTTCTTCTCATCCAGCTCTTCGCCGGGCCGCAACACTCCGGAAATGATCCGATCGGCAATCTGCTGCCGCACCCGGTCAGAGCGGATGACCGGCGCGTCGTTGTTTTCGGCCTTGCCGAGGAAAGCCCGGCTATCAGGCTTGGTTATGATCGACATCGTTGCGGACTTACTGCTTTTCAAGCGTTCAGTTTAGTGTGTAATGTGGAGTGAAAGACCGTCATTATTAATTACCCGCGTAAACGCGACGCTCTTGTATACCCGAATGGCTAAATTGTATATTATGCTATTGGCGTAGTAGCGGGCATTCTCAAATGGCGGTTCGTCTAGCTCTCCTACAGATGAATTGTTCGAGGGCACGCGAAGAGAATCTGGTCCGCGCCGAACAGATGATCCGCGAGGCCGCTGCCAAGAACGCGCAGATCGTGCTGCTGCCCGAAGTTTTTCACGAGCTGTTCTTCATTACTGACCTCAACGCCCGCTACTTCGATATGTCCGAGCCGATACCCGGTCCGATCACCGAGGCGATGCGCAAGCTCGCGCGCGAACTGGAAATCGTGATCGTAGCGCCGATCTATGAGCGCGTGGACCGCAGCGTCTATTACAATTCTGCGGCAGTCATCGATGCGGACGGCGCATTGTTGGGTGTCTATCGCAAAAACCACATTCCGCTGAATACGATCTTCTACGAGAAGTTCTATTTCAAGCCCGGCAATCTCGGCTATCCGGTCTTTAATACGCGGCATGGAAAGGTCGGGATTTTGATCTGCCACGATCGCCACTATCCGGAAGGCGCACGCGCACTCGCGCTCAATGGCGCGGAAATCGTTTTGATCCCAAGCGCCACGCCCGATAAGAGCCTCTCCCGCAAAGTGTGGGAAAAGGAGCTCTGTGCGCACGCTATCTTCAACGAATATTTCGTCGCCGGACTGAACCGGACCGGTCAGGAAGGCAACTATTTCTACTACGGTCACAGCGTCGCTTTCGACCCCACCGGCGAGATGGTGGCGCAAGCCGGCACTGATGAGCAAATCCTTATCGTCGACTGCGATCTCGATATGATCACGCAACGGCGGCGCGCCTGGCAGTTTTACCGGGACAGGCGCCCCGACACCTACGGCATCCTTACCGCGCTGGTGCCGTAGTCAAACCATCCGAGCCGGGAGCGCGGCTGAAGCGGGAGACTGAACGATGCGGAAAGCAGCGATCGCAGCGGTCATGATGCTGGCGGCGGGATGGGTCACGCAGGCCGAAGCGGCTGAGAAAGTGCGGCTCACTTATACTGTCCAAGTGCATCAGCCCAACATGATGGTGCTCGCGGACTATGCGAAGAAATACGGCGTCGAGATCGAAGCGGTGCCAATGCGGCGCTACGCCGATCAGCAATTGGCGCTGATGACCAATCAAGTCGACGTCGCGGTGATGGGCTACGTCAATGTCGGCCTGTTGGAGGAAAAAGGCTTTCGTGACTACCGGGCGATCGCCGGCGTCTTCACCGGCGGACAAAGCCTGACGCTGGCGAAGGACGTAAAGGCGGCGACGTGGAAGGATCTCGAGGGCCGCAAGATCGGCACCGCGCCGAACAGCTACGTTGAACTGTTGTTCAAAGCGAGCGCCACGCTTGGCGGCGCCGACCTGTCGAAAATCCAAACCGTCAGCTTTACTGCTGGCGGACCGCCGCTGCTCGACGCCCTGAAGAAACATCAGATCGACGGTTTTGCGTCCTGGGAACCCAACAATGCCGGCGCTGTTATCGCCGGTGACGGCTACTACAGTTCTCTCGATCTCAGCGACAATCCGACGCGTAACGTCAACGGACTGCTGACCGTCAATTCGGCCTTCCTGCAGTCTCACCGCGCCGCCGTGCTTGGCGTCGTTCGCGCACTTGTCGAGGCGACTAATGCGTTAAATCAGGATCGCAGCAAATTCATCGAAGTTGCGATGAACGGCACCGGCTCGTCGCTTGAGGTCGTGAAAGAAGCGATTCCGCGCGGCAAGCCCGACTACAAGCTTTATTCCAAGGAAGCCAAAGCGCTGATGGGAATGCTCTACCGGGCCAAGCTGACCCAGGTCGATGCAACGCCGGCCGTCAATAAGCAGTTCGACTATTCGCTCCTGGAAGAGGCGACCGGCAAACCCAAAAATCAACTCGGCGGAGAGTGAGCGAAGCGACGATGCTATCCGTCGCTTCGGTTCCGGCCCGCAGAAACTCCTGGGACAGCGCTCGTATTGTCGCGGGCGCAAATCTGGTCGGCCGGCGGATCGTCGGACCGCTCGTCGTACTCCTGGTGTGGCATCTGGCGTCGACCCTGCAATGGGTTGACCCGAGGTTCGTGCCGTCACCTTTGACGGTATTGCACTCTTTATGGATCTGGATGTTTGGTCCGGCGGGCGCGGGCCCCTACTCCGGCACCTGGTTCCTGCACGCCGGCAACAGTGCCTACCGCGTCCTGATCGGCTTTCTCGCCGCCGCGGCCGCCGGCGTCATCATCGGCTGCCTAATTGGCTGGTTCAAGGTCGCTTCCGATCTCCTGGATCCGGTCATTCAGATCGTTCGCCCTATTCCGATCACCGCCTGGGTCCCGTTCGCGGTGATTTTTTTCGGCATCCGCGACGGCTCGGCTTTTTTCCTGATTGCGCTGGGCGCGTTTTTTCCCATCGTCGTCAATACCGCAGCCGGAGTTGCGGCGACGCCGAAGCTTTTGGTTCGTGCCGCCCGCATGCTCGGCGTGCGTTCCCACATGCTATTGCCGCGGGTCGTCATTCCCGCCGCCATGCCGTTTATCTTCACCGGCCTGCGGCTCGGCATCGGGCTTGCCTGGGTGCTGGTGATCGTCGCCGAGATGATGGCCGTCAAGTCCGGCCTCGGCTTCGCGATGTGGGACGCCTATTATTTTCTCAGACTCGACATCATCATCGCGGCGATGCTGAGCGTCGGCGCGCTCGGCTTTTTCAGCGATCTGATCATCCGGTTTATCGGCCGCTGGGTGCTGCGCTGGAGCCGCGGTCTATGAACCAGGTCGTCACGCCTGCCGCACTCCGGCAGCAGCAATCGCGCATTGCCGTCCGCGGGGTGCGAAAGCACTTCGTCGATATTTCTCGGCAGGAGCAGATCGTTGCACTCGACGGCATCGATCTTGAAATCGGCGACGATGAGTTTCTCACGATCCTGGGTCCGAGCGGTTGCGGGAAGACGACGCTGCTTAACATTATTGCCGGCTTCGACCGGGCAACCAGCGGTGACGTGCGCCTTGACGGCGAGGCGATCCTCAAGCCCGGGCCCGACCGCGGCGTCGTGTTCCAGGAATATGCGCTGTTTCCCTGGCTGACGGTCGAGCAGAACATTGAATTCGGACTGCGCGAACGCCGCATCGCCAAGGCCCAGCGCCGCGCGCGCGTCCGCGATCAGATCGCTTCGGTGGGCCTTTCCGGATTCGAGCGCCGTTATCCGCAGGAGCTGTCTGGCGGCATGCGCCAGCGCGTGGCCATTGCGCGGGCGCTGGTCAACGATCCAAAAATTTTGCTGCTCGACGAACCGTTCGCGGCCCTCGATGCGCAGACGCGCACGCTGATGCAGCAGGAATTGTTGCGAGTCTGGAGCGCCGCGCGGCGAACCGCGATATTCATCACCCACAATATCGAGGAAGCCATCCTGCTCGGCGACCGCGTTGTCGTGATGACCGCCCGTCCCGGCCGGATCAAGGAGATTGTCGCGGTCGATCTGCGCCGCCCGCGCGATGTCACATCCGCCGATTTCAACGAGACCAGACGCCGTATCGGTTTGATGCTTGAGAGCGAGGTGCAAGCAACATTCGCCGCTCTGCAGGGGAATGCCGGGGGCTGACCGCGATGACGACCGAAACGCTTGGCAAGTTACCTGGCAACTAAATGGACAACGAGCTGATCATCGAGCGGCACGGACCGGTCGCGCGCCTAACCGTCAATCGGCCGGAAGTGCGCAACGCGCTCCGCATCGCCATTACTCAGCGGATTGCGCAAACGCTGCGCGACCTGTCGCGGGATCGCACGGTGCGTGTCTTCGTTCTGACCGGCGCCGGCGATCGCGTCTTCGTATCCGGGGCCGACGTGACGGAATTCCGCGAACAGCTCGCTACGCCCGAACAGGCCCTGAATTACGACGCCGCGACTGAGCAGCTGCAATCGGCGCTGCGCGAGGTACCGCAGCCGGTGATCGCGAGAATCCAGGGCCACGCGGTGGGAAGCGGCACTATCGTGGCCGCTTCCTGCGATTTTCGCATCGCGGTGCGAACGGCAAAGTTCGGCATTCCAGTCGCCAAGTTCGGCTTCCTTGCCACCGTCCCCGACACCCTTCGCCTGGTGCAGTTAGTCGGCACCGCCAAGGCCAAGTGGTTGCTGATGACCGGCCAGCTGATCGAAGCGCCCGCGGCGCAGGCGATCGGGCTCGTCGACCAAGTCGTCGATGCGGAGCAGCTCGACACAACCGTCGATGCGCTGACAGCTACGCTTGCGGCAAACGCGCCGCTGACGATCAAGGCCACCAAGCAGATCATCGAGACCTTTAGCGCTCCGAGCAACAGCGTCGTGTCGGGCGCGCCCTGGTACGCGGAAATCTTCCGCAGCGCCGATTTTCGAGAAGGGCTCGACGCGTTCTTTGCCAAGCGTAAACCGGAGTTCACAGGTGAATAAAGTCGACCTCGGCCGGGCCGCAGCCGAACCGGCACGGGCGGAGGCGCCTCGCACGGGACCGCTCGCGGGCCTTGTCGTGCTCGATCTTACGCACATGCTCGCGGGCCCGTACTGCACCTGGCTCCTTGGCGCGCTCGGCGCCGCGGTCACGAAGGTAGAAATGCCCGGCGAAGGCGATTTTACCCGCAGCATTGCGCCATTCGCCGCCGGGGCGAGCATCTATTTCTCGAGCGTCAACCGCAACAAACGCAGCATCACGCTCAATCTCAAACAGCCGGCCGGACGCGCTGCCGTGCTTCGGCTCGCCGCACGGGCGGACGTGTTCGTTGAGAATAATCGGCCCGGCGTCATGGAGCGCCTTGGGCTCGATTACCAAACCATCGCGCGCATCAATCCTCGCATCGTCTACGCGTCCATTTCCGGCTTTGGCCAGACCGGCCCTTATCGGGAGCGGCCCGCGTTCGATGCCGTGGTCCAAGCGATGGCCGGAATGATGAGCATCACTGGCGAAGAAGACGGGCCCCCCGCCCGCGTCGGCGCTTCGATCGGCGATATTGGCGCAAGCTTGTTCGGCGGCATCGGCATTCTGGCCGCGCTCACCGATCGCGCGGCCACCGGACGCGGCGCTCACGTCGACGTGGCGATGTTCGATTCGCAAATCGCGCTTCTGGAAAACGCGCTTGCTCGTTACCTGAATGCGGGCGATCGCCCGCAGCGGCGCGGCTCACGCCATCCGCTCATTACGCCGTTTCAGGCCTTCGCCACCAAAGACGATCCAATCGTCATTTGCGTCGACACCGAAGCACAGTGGCGTCGGCTTTGCGAAATCATCGGCCGCACTGATCTCAGTGCCAATCCGTTGTTCTCGGACAGCAATGCACGCACCGAGCATCACGCCGCCCTCGAACCTGAACTCCAGGCGGCCTTGTCGAAGCGCAGCCGCACTGACTGGCTTGCGGCGCTTGAGGCCGGCAAGGTGCCCGCGGGACCTCTCAACGACATCGCCGCGGTTGCCGAAGATCCGCAGGTCGAGGCCCGCGGCATGCTGCGGCGCTTGGGCGAACGCACCTTCGTCAAGCAGCCGGTTCGCTTCTCGACCTATGCGGACATACCTGAACAACTGCCGCCGCGGCTTGGCGAACACACCGAAGCCGTGCTGGCGGAGTGCGGATACTCGCCCGAGGAGATTGCGGCGATGCGGGCCGAAGGCGCGATCTAAGGAGCATAAGAACGCATGCCCTATCTGACGACCAATGACCAGGTGAAATTGTACTACGAGGACAGTGGCGCTGGCCGCCCGATCCTGTTCATCCACGAATTTTCCGGCGACTATCGCGCCTGGGAGCTGCAGGTGCGTTATTTCGCGCGGCGCTATCGCTGCATCACCTACAATGCGCGCGGTTACCCGCCATCCGACGTGCCGAATTCCGTCGATAAATACTCACAGCGCCGCGCTATCGACGACGCGGTCGGCGTCCTCGATCATCTCAAGATCGAGAAGACGCACATTGTTGGCCTTTCGATGGGCGGCTTTGCCGCGCTCAATTTCGGCATTCACTATCCCGAGCGGGCCTTCTCGCTCGTGGTGGGTGCGGCCGGCATGGGCGCCGAGCCGGACAAAAGCGCGCAGTTTCGCCAGGAAGTCGAGGTTGTTGCGCAGCGCTGGGAAACCGAGGGCGCGGCAAAATTTGCGCCGATCTATGGGTCAGGACCTGGCCGCGAGCAGCTGGAAATGAAGGATCCGCGCGGCTTCAAGGAATTCATCGATCAACTGTCCGAGCACTCGGCCACGGGCGCCGCGTTGACCTTACGCGGCGTCCAAGCGCGGCGTCCCTCTCCGTTTGAACTCGTGGCCGAACTCGAAAAGATGGTCGTGCCGACATTGGTCATTCACGGCGACGAGGACCGCTCGTGCCTCGGCACCGGCGCATTTCTCAAACGCACCATTCCCTCGGCCGGCCTGATGGTGTTTCCGAAAACCGGCCACACCATCAACCTGGAAGAGCCCGCACTTTTCAATTTCGCTGTGCAGGACTTCATTACGCAGGTCGACAGCGGCCGCTGGATGCTTCGCGACAAACGAACTGAATCGGCGGCGGTGTTGCTCGAAACCGAACCGCGCCGCTAGCAGTGCGTCAGTACAGCTCCGGCACTTCGTTCAGCCCGCGTGCCGCCTCGATCGCATCGGGCAATTGCCGGCAGAACGCATCGACCCACGCGGTGGGTACCGTCGTGCTGACCTTCACGAAGCGCGAACCAAAGCGCAGGGTATGATAGGAGCCCTGGCGGATCATGATGCCGCGCTGGGAAAAAACTGCGGCCAGCGCTTCCGGACGCAACCCGAGTTCCGCGCATTCGACGATGACGAAATTGCCCTGTGAGGGATAAATCGGCACCGTTAGACCAGGGATCTTGTCGACGGCTTCCTTGATGGCAGCCTGGTTGCGCCTCTGGGTCCGTTGGACCGCCGGCATCCATTCCGCCTTTACCGCGAGCCCAGCCTGCGCCGCGCGCTGAGCGAGCACGCTGGCGCCGAGTGTCGCCGTCGCGTAAGCCGCGAGCTCTTCGACGATCTGCCGATTGGCAACGACCGCCCCGACGCGCAGGCCGGCAAGCCCGAGCCATTTGGAAAAACTGTAAATCGTCATCGCGCGTTCGGGATAGAAGCGCGCCGCAAGCGTGTGATCGTCCGCGAAATCCCGATAGGTGCAATCGTGCAGGAAATAGGCATTCACGTTCCGCGCAATCGTGCAAAACGCCTCAATCTCCTCCGGCGTGTAGCAAATGCCCAACGGGTTGTTGGGATCGACCAAATAGACGATGCGGGTATTTTGGTCGACGACCTCGCTTAATTGTTGCGGCGTCAGCCGATATCCTGCCGCCTGATTGTAGATCGGGATTTCGCGAATTTCGGCGCCGGCCTGCCGAGCGAATTGCATCGGCCATTTCCAGCCAGGATCGGTCGTCACAAAATTGGTACGCGGTTGGCAGTACGTGCGACACACAGTTGCCAGGGCCGCAACGGCGCCGTCGGTCACCAGCGCCGTGGTCGTCTCGCGCGGCAGGCCGAGGTCGGTAACAATGCCATCGAGCAGCGCCGTGAATCCGCCGGGCGGCGCGTAGGCGTGAAACTCTTCGGCATCAATGGCGTCGATCAGCGCTTTGCGCACCGCTGGGTGCATCGGCAGGTGATTGGTGTTCTGGCCGAGCCAGAACAGTCCGGTGGTCGCAAAGAGCCGATCAAAATGGGCGTTGCGCTCGGCAAAGCTGCTCATTGCCGCTTCGGCCGCGGCTTGATGATCGAGCCGTAGGCGGCAATCCCGCCGTCGATCGTGACAATCGTGCCGGTGATATAGCCGGCGCGCGGCGAAGCGAGGAAGGCCATCAGATCGGCCACCTCCTCAGCCGTGCCCATGCGCCCGGCAGGATAATCGCTCAGGTAATGCTGCCAGCGCGCCTCGTCGCCGAAATTATCGCGCGCCCGCCGCTTCATCATCCGCACCATGCGGTCGGTCGCGATCGGTCCCGGATTCACGCCGACAACACGGACACCGTAATCCAGGCTGACGCCGCCGATTGCCCTGGTGAATGACATCAACGCGGCATTTCCCGTGCTGCCGGCGACATAATTATAGTCCCAGTTTTCGCCGGAATTGCCGATGTCGTTGATGATGACGCCAGCACCGCGTTTTTTCATCCGTGTGTAAACCGCGCGGGTCAGGTTGATGTAACCGAAGACCTTCAGGTCGAAGCCGCGCCGCCAATCCTCATCAGTCAACGCTTCGACAGTGCCCGCCGGGATGTCGCCAGCGTTGTTGATCAGGATATCGACATCGCCCGCCGCGTCGGCGAGCGCCGCCATGCTTTCCGTCGTTGAGAGATCACCGGGATGCAGATCGACTTTGACTTTCTGCTCGGCGAGGATTTCCTCGCGCAGCTTTTCAAGCTCATCGCCGGAGCGCGCCGCGAGGAAAACCGAACACCCTTCGCGGGCGAACGTCAGTGCAGTGGCGCGGCCAATCCCTTTCGAAGCGCCTGTTATCAGCGCAGTTTTCCCGGATAATTGCAGATCCAAACATCCCTCCCCTTCGCCCTCAAAGCGCCGCGACGCCGATTGTATACAACTGAGCCCCTCAGTAATACAGTTGGGCGAGCCACAAAATGACTGGACCAATGCCAGAGCGCGGCAAAATTGTCGGCGACATTGCCAGACATATAAGTATCACCCGCCTGTGGGATCGCCTGATGGCGCTTGCCCAGTTCGGTGCACTGGCGAGGGGCGGCGTCAATCGTCAGGCGCTCTGCGATGAGGAAATTCGGGCGCGGGCGCAACTTGTCCAATGGGGAAACGAGATCGGGCTTGAGGCATCCACCGACGAAGTGGCCAATCTCTTCCTGCGCTATCCCGGGACCGATCCCGGTTTGCCTCCGGTGATGGTCGGCTCGCATATCGACAGCCAGCCGACCGGTGGAAAATTTGACGGGCCGCTCGGCGTTTTGGCCGGACTGGAAAGCGTTCAGGCGATCATCGCGCATGGGGCGCGCCCGCGGCGTTCCATCGACGTCGTTTCGTGGATGAACGAGGAAGGCTCCCGCTTCGCCCCCGGAATGATGGGATCGGCCGTGTACGCCGGCGCGCGCAAGCTTCAGGACATTCTCGGCATTCGCGACAGGAACGGCGTCAGCGTCGAGACCGAGCTTCACAAAGTCCTTGGCGCTGAGCCCCACCTGCCGCGTCGGCCGCTGGGCGGAAGGCCCGCGGCCTTTCTGGAAATGCACATCGAACAAGGCACGATTGTCGAAACCGCCGACAAGACCATCGGCGTCGTTACCGGCATGCAGGGAAAACGGACTTATCGGGTTCAGGTGGACGGCGAGGAAAATCACGCCGGAACTTCAGCGCGCAGCGTCCGGCGCGACGCGCTGGTCGCTGCGGTCAACATCGTGCGCGCACTGCAGGACGCCATGTGGGACGCTGACGAAATCGTGCGATTTACCATCGGCATGTTCACCGTCACGCCCAATGCACCGTCAGTTGTTCCCGGCCGCGTGATCTTTTCGCTCGATCTTCGGCATCCGGATGCGGCAACGTTGCGCAAATTGGGCGACGCCATCCCGGAGATCTGTGCGAAGGCGCGCGGCAGGTGCGAAGTTTCAGTGAAAGAGCTGCTGCACGATCCTCCGCTCGAATTTCCGATCCCGATCCGCGATACCATCAGGTCGGCCGCCACAACTCTCGGCGTTCCATGGATGGATATCCTGTCCTTCGCCGGCCATGATTCCCGCTATCTTCATTACATCTGCCCGACCGCGATGATCTTCATCCCCTGCAAAGACGGCATCAGCCATAACGAGGCCGAAAGCATTCGCGAGCAGGACGCGCTCGACGGAACGCGCGTACTCGCCGAAGCTGTCTTTTCCCTGGCTAACGCGGATTAGTACGGCGCACATGACTCAGAGTGACAGCGTCGCCCACGCAAAGTCGGGACTGCCGATCGGCCCGGAGATTGATGCATCCGCGGCGCGGCGGCCGAGCCGTACGACGCTACGCGGCCGTTTGGCGACAGTGGCTCCGCTCCACCCGGCGGCGCATGAACAAACGCTGTTCGAAGGCACCCACGGCCCGGATCGCGAGAAGCTCTGGCTTTACATGGGTGCCGGGCCATTCGCCGACCGCGCAGCATTCCGGGCCTATCTGGAAAAGCTCGCTGTCTCGGACGATCCGCTCTCCTTCACCATCATCGACAATGCCAGCGGACACGCGGTCGGACATGCATCCTATATGCGCATGGCGCCGGAACACCGCGTGATCGAAGTCGGCAATATCTTCTACACGAATTCGCTTGCCCGTACCGCTGCCGCCACCGAGGCCATGTATCTCATGGCCAGGCATGTCTTCGAACACCTCAACTACCGGCGATACGAATGGAAGTGTAACGCGCTCAACGCGCCGTCACGCCGCGCGGCACTCCGCCTCGGATTTTCCTTTGAAGGCATTTTTCGTCAGCACATGATCCAAAAGGGCCGCAACCGCGACACCGCGTGGTTTGCCATGCTCGATCACGAATGGCCGGCGCGAAAGGCCAGATTTGAAGCGTGGCTGCGGCGCGAGAATTTCGATGAAGGCGGCAGGCAACGGGCGCCGCTTTCCGCTGTGAAATAAGATGCGTTCATGAACCTTGAGGCGCGGTCCCCTCTGCGCAAAGAGGATGGCCGGCTACTGCGCGGTGCAGCCAGGTTCGTCGACGACGTTCATCTTGATCGCATGGCGCACGGCGCGTTCGTGCGCAGTCCGATGCCCCATGCGGACATTGTCGCGATCGACCCGTCGCGCGCCCTCGCCGCCGGGGCGCTTGCCGTTCTGACCGCGGGCGACCTGCCCTTCAGCGATCAGCCCTGGATTGTGCGTTATTGGCATCCGAGCATCCGCAACGGATTGCCGAAGTTTCTCGCGACCGGACGCGTGCGGTTCGTCGGCGAGCCGGTCGCCTTCGTCGTAGCAGAAGACCGCTATCAGGCCGAGGACTTGGCCGAACTCGTAGACGTTGCGTACCGGTCATTGCCTGTCATCGCTACCATCGGCGACGCGAGCGCCGGGGACGCGGCAACACTCCACGACGAATGGACCGGCAACGTCGCGGCGGCATTTGAACATCATCACGGCAACGCGGCGCGCGCACTCGCGGACTGCGCCCATCGCGCCCGACGCCGATTTAATTTCGTTCGGCAGGCCCCTGTCCCATTGGAGACCAGAGGGGTCGTTGCCGACTTCGACGCGGCACGGCCATTGTTGCGCGCGTGGCTGTCAACGCAGCCACATTATAATGTGCGGCAGAACCTCGCGAGCCTTCTGGGGCTCTCTGAGGACCAGGTTCGCGTCATCGCCGAAGACGTCGGCGGCGGCTTCGGCTCGAAGTCGCGGCCCTATGCCGAGGAGATGATCGTCGCCCACGCCAGCCGCCTTCTAGATCGGCCAGTGAAGTGGATCGAGGATCGCTTTGAGAATTTGCAGGCCACAACCCATTCCCGGGCGATCGAGGTCGACCTGGAGATCGGTTGCAATGCGGCCGGCCAGTTCGCGGCGCTGAAGGCGGAGATCCTGGTCGATATTGGCGCCTACGTGTTCACCAGCGGGATCGCGACCGCGCAGGTTGCCGCGGCGCACGTCGCCAACGGCTATCGCTTTCCCAATATCTCGATCACCGTCCGCTGCGTCGGGACCAACAAAACACCGATCGGAACCTATCGCGGCGCCGGACAGCCGGAAGTCACGTTTCCGATGGAGTGTCTGCTCGACGTACTCGCCAAGGAGATCGGTTGGAACGCCGCCGAGTTGCGCGCGTACAATCTCGTACGACCGGCCGATATGCCGTATCAGGTCGGCACCACCCTCCTCGGCAATGACATGGTCTTGGAGAACGCCGATTTCCCGCAGGCGCTCCTAACCGCGCTGGCGACAAGCGGGTATTCCGAGCATGTCGAGGTTGCACCAAGCGGCGAACGGATCGCCTATGGCATCGGTTGCGGCGTCGAGACCGGCGGCCTCGTCAACCTTGAGTCCGCGCAGGTGCAGATCAATCCCGACGGCACGGTCGCAGTAAAGTCGGGAATGTCGTCGCAGGGCCAGGGCCAGTTCACCACCTATGCGCAAGTCTGCGCCGAGACGCTCGGCGTGTCGTTGGATAACGTTTCAGTTCGCCTCGGCGACACCGGCCTGATGCCGTTCGGCCGCGGCGCGTTTGCCGCACGCGGCGCGGTCATCGGCGCCAACGCCGTGTTCAGTGCGACGCAAAGCCTCCGCGCCAAAGTGCTGGAGCACGCAGCCACGCTTCTGCAATGCTGCGCCGCCGAACTCGACATCGAGGACGGCTCGATACGGCGCGCGGACGGCAGCGCCACCGATCTGACCATCGGTCAGATTGCGCAAGCCGTGCAGCCGGGCGGCGCCTTGTACGACGGCGACGACGCATTGGAAGTGAGTACGGTCTATGAGGCGAAGCAGGTCCTGACCAGCGGCTTCTCGGTTCACGTGGCAAAGGTCCGGCTTGATCCGCAGACCGGGCTATTCCGCATCGAGGATTATGTCGTCATTCATGACGCCGGGCGCGCGCTGAACCGCATGATCGTCGATGGACAAATTATCGGCGGGGTGGCCGACGGCATCGGGGGCGCGATGTTGTCGGAGATGGTCTACGATGAAGACGGACAACCGCTGACGGGTTCACTGGCCGACTATCTGGTGGCGACGGCGACCGAAATTCCGCGCATCAATGTGGTGCATCTCGATTCACCTTCGAGCACCAATGCGCTTGGCGTCCGTCCGGTCGGCGAAGGTGGCATCATTCCGGTTGCCGCGGCGCTTACGAACGCGCTCGCCCGCGCGATCGATCCAAGCAACACCGGCCACGAATTGCCACTGTTCACCCTGCCGCTGAAGCCGGAGCGGATTTACGCCGCTTGCCGGCTCGCGGCTGAGAGTGCGGTGCGCGGCCGAAGTGGCCGCCGGCATTAGGTAAAATACGCCTGCCGGATTTCTTCACTGCTCGTCGCCGCGTGCGCCGAGCCGCGCCACACCACGCGTCCGGCGGCAAGCACGATACAGGTATCGGCGAGCGCGGCGGCGATTTCGAGATTTTGCTCCACCAAAAGGATTGAAACGCCGCGTTCGCGAATGCGCTTCACCGCATCGACGAAGGCGCGGACGATGCCGACGGCGAGGCCCGCCGACGGCTCGTCAAGCAGCATCACCTTCGGATTGGTAACCAGCGCGCGCCCGATCGCCAGCATTTGTTGCTCGCCGCCAGAGAGCGAACCGGCGACCTGTCTGCGCCGCTCCGCAAGCCGCGGAAAAAGCTCGTAGACGACGTCCGCCGAAATAGCGGGCCGGCCGCGCGCGGCATTACTGCCGGCGAGCAATGTCTCCTCGACGGAAAAATTTGGAAACAGTTCGCGCCATTGCGGCACCAGCGCCAGGCCGGAGCGCGCGACGCTGCTCGGCGAGAGCCTGGTAATGTCGGTGCCGTCAAACAGCACCCTTCCCGCGGCCTTCGGAATGAGTCCGGCGATCGCTTCGACGCTCGTCGTCTTGCCAGCGCCGTTCGGCCCCAAAAGCGCGATGCAGCCGCGTTCCGGCAGCGTCAGATCGAGCCCGTCGACGCGGATCATGGCGCCGCTGGCGACCCGGAGGTTCGACACGTCCAGCATCACGCCACCGCTTCCCGCTCACCGAAGTAGACGCTGCGCACGCGCGGATCATCGACCATCGCAGCGCCCGCGCCTTCGGCGATCACCCTGCCGTCGCTCATGACCGAGATGCGTTCACAGAGCGAGACCAAAAAACGGATATTGTGCTCAATGACGACCATGGCGATGCCGAGATCGCGATTGACCGCGAGCAACAGCTCGCGCAGGCGCTGGGCTTCGTCGGCGGAGACGCCCGAAACCGGCTCGTCCAGCAGAATGATCCTGGGGCGCGATACGATGGCGCGGGCGATCTCCAGCCGGCGCTGATCGCCCAACGACAACGCGCTGGCGGTATCGTGCGCGCGGGAGTCCAGACCCACCGCCTCCAACGCCGCCTGCGCGGCTTGCCGCTCGGTGCGAAAGCTCGCGGCATCGAGCGCAGCGGCGACGCTCCGGCGCGTGCCGTCGAGCACGCTATTGCGTCCCAGTCCGATCATCACATTGTCGAGACAGGACAGGCGCTGAAACACCGCCGCGTGCTGGAACGTACGCGTCATGCCAAGCCCGATGCGCCGCTCGATCGGCAGGTTGTCGAGCGGAACGCCGGAAAGCACCACACGGCCACTCTCGGGCGGAATGAAACCGGAGACGAGATTGAACAGCGTCGTCTTGCCGGCTCCGTTCGGTCCCATGAGGCCGTGCAAAGCGCCGCGGGCAATGGTCAGCGACACGCCATCGACGGCGCGCAGCGCACCGTAGGATCGTGAAACCGACTGAATCGAGAGCACCGGTGTGTCAGCGGACGATGCACCACTTGGCGTCGGCTGCAACGCGTCAGTGACCGAAAGGAGTTCGGCAATGTTCGCGAAACGCTTGTCTTGAACGCCAGCAGCCGTTGCGAACTCTTTGGATTTGCGGCGCCGGCCAAAAGTCAAGATTGTCGACGCGAGCCCGTCCGGAAAGAAAGTCAGTGTGCCAACCACAAGCACGCAAAAAACCAGCTCGATGTAATCGGCAAGCGGCCGCAGCAATTCGGGAAACAGCCGCAGCACGCCGCCGCCAATCAGTCCGCCCCAGATCGAGCCCATGCCGCCGATGATCGGATAGGTCAGCGTGAAGATCGACGTGATCAGTCCGTAGCTGTCTGGGTCGATGATGCGAAAGCGCGGCGCCGAGACCGCGCCCGCAAACGCGATCACCGCCGAACTCCAAGTGAAAGCGGCAATCAGATAATTCCGCACATCGATGCCGAAGGCCCGTGCGGCATTTTCATTTGCGGCGATCGCCCGGAGGTTCTTGCCGAACGGCCCGGCCAGCAGAACCGCAATCGGCAGAATGGCAAGCGCAAACAGTACGGCGCAAAGCAGCAGGAAATTAGCATCGTTGCCGAATGAGAAGCCGAAGATGACCGGCGGCGGCACGTGGATGCCTTCGGCGCCGCCGGTCAGCGCCTTGCTTTCGCGTAGCACGATGATCACCACCGCCTGGAAAACGAACGTGACCATCGCGAGATTGTGGCTACGAAACCGCACCCCCGGGATCGCCAGGACCAGACCGGCTGCTCCCCCGAGCAATGTCGCGAACACCAAAGCTGCGAGGAACGGCACGCCCAGATGCACCACCGGCAAGGTTGCGCCATAGGCGCCGATGGCGAGCATCGCCCCGGTCGCAAGCGTGATGCAGCGCGCATAACCGACCAACATCGCCAGCGCGCCACCAACAACTGCCGCGCCAAGCGAAATCGCCATCACGTATTGCCAATAGCTGCCGAGAAGGAGGCCGACGATTGCCACTGCCAACAGTGTGCCGCTCGGCGCCAATACCTGCCGCAGCGCGCGCAGCCGCCCGCTAGACATCGCGGATCTTCGCTTCCGGGAACAGACCCTCGGGCCGCCACATCAGGACGACAAAGAGCAGCAGGAAACTCGCGGCATTCGCCGTCGCGCTCGAGATGTATGCTGCGGTCAAGGTCTGGGCGACGCCGAGAATAAGGCCGCCGAACAGCGCACCGCGCAGCGAGTCAAATCCGCCGATGACCGCAGCGACGAAGCCCGCAGTAATCATTGAAATCGCCAGTTCCGGCGAAACACCCTGGCTCGGCGCAGCAAAAACTCCGGCAAGACCCGCCAGCGCGCCGCCGAGAAACCACGCCATCGCGTTCATGCCGTCGATCGAGTAGCCGCAAAGCACGGCGCCGCGAGGATTGGAAGCGATGGCGCGAAGCCCCCGGCCCAGCGGCGCATAGCCGAAGATCGCCAAGCCGATCAGAGAACTCAGGATGGCGCCGCCGAATACCCAAATTTGTTCCTTGGTGATGATCACGTCGCCAACGAAGATCGGCCGCCCCGATACCGGATTGCGCACGCCCAGCATTTCGGTGTTCTGGACCAGCCGATAGATTTCCGACAGGCCGATGCCGATGAAGATGGTTGAGGTGATCAGCGCGAAGATGTCCGCCCGACGGATTGGCCGGAGCGCGATCAATTCGACGCCGGCCGCGAGCAAACCGGTCACTATCGGAACCAGCACGTAAGCCGGCCAATAACCCAGACCAAGCGCTTCGACCACGCCGTAGGTCGCGTAAGCGCCGGCGAGGACGAACGCGCCGTGAGCAAAATTGACGATGCGCGTAGCTTTATAAATGACGACAATGCCGAGCGCGGCGAGCGAATAGATGGCCCCGATCTTGAGGCCACCCACGACGATCATCACGAACTCGGCAAGCACGGCAGAGGTCCGCGCTAGGACGCCAGGCCGACCACCTGCCACATCCCATTGACGATCTTCGCCGACGCCACCTTCTTGTTGCCCTGGTGATCGGACGGCGTGACGGTCTCGGGAAAGGTCACGTCATAGCCGCCGAGGTCCGAGGGCTTGGCATCTTTGAGCGTCTCCCAGGCGGCGATCACGCCGTTCCAGGTCAGATCGCGCCCGGCTTTCTTGAGCACCTGCGCCAGCACGTAGGTCGACCCGTAGCCGATCAGATCGTAAATGTTGGGACGGCCTTGCGGCAGCGTGCCGCCGTACTTGGCGACCAGGAGTTTGCGATAGTTTTTAATCGGTGGATCGTCCTGCGTTGTGAAGTACGGCGCATTGAAATAGCCGCGCACGTTTTTGGTGTTGTCCGCTCCGATAATCGGCACGATCGCGTTATTCACCGCGGAGCCATCGACCACAAAGGTCACATCGGTAAGGCCCTTCTCCGGCGCCTGTTTGATGGCAAAGCCGGCTTCTTTAAAGCTGCCGAGAATGATGACCATTTCGACCTGGTGACGCGCGAACGATACCAGCTGCGCCGTATAGTCCGTTGCGGCGGCGTCGAACTGTTCGACGGTGACTTCAAGCCCGCCCCGCTTCTCCAGCCGCGGCTTGATTTCAGCCAGATGCGACTGCGGAAACGCGTAAGTGCCGGCAAGTACGCCGACTTTCTTTGCGTTCGGCGCGCCCTGAAAGCCGATGTCGATCAAGGCCTGGCCGGTTATGCTCGCCGGCGGAATAGTGCCGTGGAAAACGTTGCGCGCGAACGGCTCGCGGATGATCGGCGTTGCGCCGACGGTGTTGTAGGTCGGAATTTTCGCCGCGCGAACGTAATCAGCCGCAGCGGCCGCGCCGGTGCTGCCCGAGGCGATGACAAGCACGAAGACCTTGTCGTCCTCGACAAGCTTCTTGGCGGCGGCGACTGACTCCGCCGGAGTTGAAGCCTGTTCGTACAGCAATTTCAACTTGCGCCCGTTGATCCCGCCCGCTTCGTTGAGCTTGTCGACCGTCATCTGCATATTGTCGCGGCCGGGCACGCCGATGAATGCAAACGGCCCGTTGAGCTGGCCCAGCGCTCCGATCAAGATTTCATTGTCGCTGACACCTTGCGCCGATTGCGCAAACGCTGACTTGGACCGCGCGCCGACGAGCCCGGATACGGCGAGGGCAGCCGTGCCGCGAAGGACGTCGCGCCGGTGAACATGCTGTTTGTAGATCATGGTTCCCTCTGGGTTTTGGATCGGGAACGTACACCTGCGACGTTCGCGTAGCAGCCCGGCTGTTATGTGGTACCAGTCTCGGCAAAAAATTATACCCATAAGGCCGATTAGTATACAATAGTCGCCCGTGACACGCCGCTTGCCCGCAAAGTTTGCGAACGCGGCACATTTCAGCGGTTCAGGATTTCTCTTTGAGCGGCGTTTCGCTTCTTCTCAGCAATGGACGCGTGCTGCAACCGGGCGCCAAACAGCCGGTGCGGCTCGATATCGCGATCGGAACGGATGGCCGCATTGCCGCGCTTGAAAAGGCGATACCGGGTGACACTGCCGAGAAAGTTGTCGATCTGAACGGGCGGCTTGTTGTGCCGGGCCTGATTGATGCCCATCAGCACCTCGATAAGTCGCGCACGCGGAGCCTCGTTGAGAACCCGAGCGCCACACTTGCATGGCGCATCAGCAGCGTATCGGGCACTCGCCGCAATTGCGACGCGCGAACAAATTCTGGCGCGGGCCGAACGCACGCTTGACCGTTGTCTCGCGCACGGAACGGTTGCGATCCGCAGCCACACCAACATCGAAACTGAAAGCGACATTCGCGGCATCGAAGCGCTGAGTCGAGTTGCGAGCAGCGCTGTCGCGACCGCCTCACTTTGCAAGTCGTCGCGCACCTGACGAGCGATGCGCCGCGAAGGCTCAATGCATCCCGCCGTTGGCTCGAAGCAGCTATCGGCGCCGGCGCCGACATTGTCGGCGGCGTTCCGCAATATGCCAACGAGCCGCTCGCATTCCTCGATCTTCTGTTCGAGTTCGCGGAGCGAAGCGGACTGCCGCTCGATATGCATATCGACGAGCACCTCGATGCCAGCCATCTCCTGTTCGACGCCATTATCGAGCGGACGCTCGCCCACGGCATGCAGGGGCGCGTGACCGCGGGTCATTGCTGCGCGCTGAGTGCCGCCACGCCTGATGCGGCGAAACGCATTATCGCGGGATTTGCCGAAGCCGGCATCGCCGTGATCACGCTGCCGGCCGCCAATCTGTTCTTACAAGGCCGTGATGCCGATCAGCTGCCGCCGCGCGGGCTCACCCGCGTGCGTGAGCTGCGTGATGCCGGCGTGCGCGTTGCGGCTGCGTCCGACAACATTCAGGACCCGTTCATTCCGATCGGCTCGGGCGACCTTCTGGAGATCGCGCGCTGGACGCTGGTCGCCGGCCAACTCGGCCTTGGCGATCTCGCCACTGCCTTCGACATGGTTTCGTCCATTCCGGCCGGGATTCTCGGTCTCGGAAACGACTGGGGAATTCGCGCGGGGGCGCGCGCCGATTTGTTGATCACAGATGCCGAAGACGCCGACGATCTTGTCGCCAGCGGCGCGGCCAATCGAACGGTCATGGTCGCGGGCCGGGTCGTCGCCGGGGCACTCTGATCGTCTGATACAACCGGATCAACGGGAGAAAAGCAATGAACACGCAAACGCTGGATAAAATCGGCGCCTCGACCGCGGCCGAAACGGCGATTGGTCTCACCCAGGAGATGGTGCGCATCGACAGCACCAACGGCAAGGAAGATGCGCTGGCGCGCGATCTGGAAAGGCGACTCAAAGCGCTTAAAGTCGGCAAAGTCTGGTGCGAGAAGACCTACGAGGGCCGGCTCAATACGCTCTGGGAGGTCGACAGCGGCAAGTCCGGCCCGAGTCTCCTCTTCACCGGACATCTCGATACCAAGCCGGTGTGTGAAGGCTGGCAACGCGATCCGTTCGACGGCGCGATTGAAAACGGGCGGCTCTTTGGGCACGGCGTCATGGATATGAAAGCCGGCCTCGGTTCTCTGGTCGGCGGCATCATGACCATGATCGACAGCGGCGTCGATTTCAAAGGCAAGATCACCTTCGTCGCGGTCGCCGATCACATGGGACAGCAAACCGGCAGCATTGATTTGTTTCGGCGGCACAAATTCGACCACTGCGTGCTGGCTGAACTCACCGATATGCAGATCTACATCGCTCATCGTGGGCGGTACTATTTCGACATTTCCACGATCGGGCGTTCCGCCCACACCTGCCACAAATACAAAGCGATTAACGCCATCGAGAAAATGCTTCCGGTCGTCGAGGAAATCTCGAAGCTCAAATATTTTCCGAACATCTCGCAGGAAATGAAGGATCTGGTCGGGCCGGAACTTTACACGGCCGTCGGCCGCATTTACGGCGGGCTGTTCCCCGGAGGCCCGTCGATGATCCCGGATCGCTGCACCATCCGCGTCGATACCCGGCCGCAACCGGGCGTTCCGATCGAAGAGGTGAAGGCGATCATCAACGGCGCGCTCGAACGGGCCAAGGCGCGCGATCCGCAGATCGTGCTGGAAATGGTCGATGCCGACGTCAAAGATTCCTTTATGGTCGATCCGCAAGCGCCGGTCGTCGTCGCGCTGAAATTGGCCTGGGAAGCGGTCATGGGCAAACCGGTCACCTTCCGCGGCGGCTCCTGGCTTGGAGACACCGCCAGCTTCGGCAGCTTGTGCGAGACGGTGATCTTCGGCCCCGGCGGCGAGCCGGTTTATCAGCCGAATGAATCACTCGCGCTGACGGATATCGAAGCGGCGACGCGGATTTATGCGCTCACGGCGGCCAAGATTTTGCAGGCGAGCTAGAGTCATTCCGCGCACCCTGCGAGGCTGCTAAGAAGTCCGATGATCACTGCTTCCGACGGAATTAGGCTTCACGTCCGCTCGGCGGGAAGCGGCGAGCCGCTGATCTTTGCGCATGAGTTTTCCGGCGACGCGCGCAGTTGGGATGCACAGATCAGCTTTTTCTCGCAGCATTATCGTTGCACCACCTATTGTGCACGCGGCTATCCGCCGTCCGACGTTCCGGCAACCGTCGACGCCTACAACCAGAGCCGGGCGGCCGAAGACCTGGCCGATGTCGTGCGCGCTGTCGCGGACGGTCCGGCGCACATCGTCGGTTTGTCGATGGGCGGCTTTGCCGCGCTGCATTTCGGGCTTCGCCACCCGCAGCTCGTCCGCTCGCTGACCATTGCCGGTGTCGGATATGGCGCCAAGCCCGAACGGCAACTTGAATACCGTAACTCCACGCAGCGTGAGGCCGCGCATGCCGAGGCGATCGGCATGGCGGCGTTCGCCAGCGAACTTGCCGGCAGCAGCTATGCGCAATGCCTGCGCGCCAAGGACGAAGCCGGCTGGCGTCGCTTTGCCGAGCAGCTCGGCGAACACTCCATCGCCGGCATGGCGATGACACTGCGGGGTGTGCTGGCGGCGCGGCCATCACTGTGGCACCTCGCGGACGCGCTGCGCGCGCTTAAGGTGCCGGTACTTCTCATCACAGGCGACGAAGACACCCCGTGCATCGAGCCTAATCTTTTTCTTAAGGAGACACTGCCGGACGCCGCGCTTTGCGTCATGCCGCGCGCCGGCCACCTGATGAACCTCGAAGACCCTGCGCTCTTCAACACCATCGTGTACGAATTTCTCACCGCCGTCGATCGCGGCGACTGGAGCCGTCTGAAAGGCGGCACGGACAATCGCGCCGCAGTAGAAGGAGCTACAGTATGAGCAGCACGGGAAAACTGGCGGGAAAAGTCGCGCTGGTCACGGGCGGCAGCCGTGGGCTTGGCCGCGGCATCGCCGAAGGCTTCGCCGCCGAAGGCGCCAACATCGTCGTGAACTATCTCAAGGACGAGAAGTCTGCGAATGCCGTCGTCGAGGCGATCAAGAAACACGGCACCGATGCGATCGCCATTCGCGCCAACATCGGCGAGGTCGATGACGTGACCCGCATGATCGAAGCCGCCGTCAAAAAGTTCGGCACCATCGACGTTCTGGTCAACAATGCCGGTATGCTCAATTCCCACAAGCTCGCCGACATGTCGGTGGAGACTTGGGACGATATGATCAAGGTGCATCTGCGCGGCATGTTCCTGTGCACGCGCTTTACCATTCCGCACATGCTCAAGCAGAAGAGCGGCAAGGTCATCAATATGAGCGGCACGTTTGGCGTGACCGGCGGCGCGGAATTCACTCACATGTCGGCGGCCAAGGCTGGCATGATCGGCTTTACCCGGGCGTTGGCGCGCGAAGTCGGCCACGACGGCATCAACGTGAATTGCATCGCGCCGGCCATCATTCGCACCGACCTCTACAACTTCATGCCGGAGGACGTCCGCGACTCCATCGTCGGCGGCTACCCGCTTGGCCGCGTCGGTGAAGTCGAGGACGTTGTCGCCACCGCGCTGTTTCTTGCCACCAAGGACGGCGACTATTTCACCGGCCAGACACTGTGCCCGGCCGGCGGCGACGTCATGGTTTGATACCAAGCAAAAACGAAGGCAACAGAGAGGGCTTATTATGATTGTCGAGGAACGCTGCTACACGCTGAAGCCGGGAACGGTTCACGTCTACTATCAGGACTACGGCGCGAAAGGCTTGAAAATCCAGCAACCGATCCTCGGCAATCTGATCGGCTATTTTCACACCGAGATCGGCGAGCTCAATCAGATCGTCCACCTGTGGGGCTACGACTTGCTCGCCGAGCGCGAGCGGCGCCGCGCCTTGCTGGCCGCGAGCACGGACTGGCAGGCCTATCTCAAGCAATCGCCGGACATCATTTTGAAAATGGAAACCCGAATTTTGATCCCGGCGCCGTTTTCGCCGATCAAATAGCCGGCGCGTTCCCGCGCTAAGGCAGCCCAAGACGAGGCCGCGATGGAAAATGTCGATATCCTGATCGAGCACGGCATCGTGCTCACGCTGAACAAAGATCGGCACATCATCACCGACGGCGCGGTCGCCATTCGTAAAGACCGCATCGTCGCGGTCGGCAAAACGCCCGATTTGCGCAGCCGCTTCAAGGGCGCCAAGACCATCGATGCATCGTTGCGGTTGGTCATGCCGGGCCTGGTCGACGGCCACGCCCATCTTGGCGAGATCGCCCGCGGCCTCATTCCCGACACGCTGCGGACCAGCGACTGGCTGAAGTTCTGGTGCTATCCGTACATGGCGGCGATCACCGAGGAAGACGAGTACTGGTATTCAAAGTGTTTGATCGCCGAAATGATCCGCTCGGGCACGACCTGTTTTGTCGAGCCCGGCTGCATGTGGCTGAACACCACGATCAAGGCGATCGACGAAAGTGGCATCCGCGCTACGACCGGTAGCTGGGTGTGGGATCACGCCGGGCCCGACGGTCACAAGTGCCCTGAATACTTCAAAAAGATGACGCTGCAGCAGGCGCTCGACCTCACCGAAAGCAACATCAAAGCGTTCGACGGCATAGCTGACGGCCGCATCAAGTGCTTCGCTACCATCGAGGGCGTCGGCACCTGCTCCGACGACCTGATGCTCGGCGCCAAGGCGCTGGCGGACCGCTATGGCACGTTCACGCTGATGCACAAAGCAAGCTCGCGTGAGGAAGTCGCGAGCGAACTCAAAGTCACCGGCCACCGCCCGGTCGAGCATATGTACCGGATCGGAGCACTAGGACCGAACGTCTATCTAAACCACATGACCGCGGTCGATCCGTTCGAAGTCGACATGCTGGCGGAGACCGACACCAAAGTCTGTCAGAACCCGCCCGCGGCCCTGAAGCTCGCCAAGGGCACGACGCAGATGAGCCATTTTCTGGAGATGCGCGCCAAGGGCGTGACCGTCTGCCTTGGCTGCGACGGCGTCAATTCGGGCGACCACAAGGACATGTTTCGCTCGATGTACCTGGCCGCGACGCTGCCGAAGGACGCCAAGATCGACCCGGAGGTCATCACCGCCGAGGAAGTCGTCGAGATGGCGACGCTCGCCGGTCATCGCGCGACCGGCTGGCAGAAAAATATCGGTTCGCTCGAGCCGGGCATGAAGGCCGATCTCATCCTGGTCAACACCGACCGGCCCGAATGGGTGCCGACATACAATTACGTCTACAGCCTGGTGTACACGGCGAGCGGCGACAGCGTCGACACCACCATCGTCGACGGCCGTATCCTGATGGAAAACCGGCAGCTCACGACGCTCGATCTTGCCGAAGTGCACGCGCGATGCCGGGAGCTGGCGCCAAAGCTTGCGGCGCGCGCCAACGTCAAGCCGCAATCACGGTGGCCGGTGCTGTGAGCTCGCGGTCAGACCGCGGCGATGGCGGAGATTTCGATTTGCAAGCCGGGAATGGCAAGCTTGGAGACTTCCACGATGACGCTGCTCGGCCCGTCCTTGGGGAAGTATCGCATCCGGATGTCGGCGATGTCATGAAAGGCCCGCATGTCGGTGACGTAAACCGTGACCTGTACGATGTCCTTCATGTCCGCTTTATTGGCGACAAGGATGGCCCGGATATTCTCCAAAACCTGGACCGCTTGGGCGCGAAGATCCCCCTTCCCCACCACCTTGCCGGCTTTATCGATCGCGAGCTGCCCGGCGATGAACAACAGCGGACCGCTCGAAACGCGGACGGCGTTGGAATAGTAGGGCTTGAGCGGCGGCGCGACAGTGCGCGGATTGCTGATCTTCTTGCGCGGTCTTTTCATCGGCTCACCTGCGAATTGGCGGTTACGTTACGTGCATAGTGGCAGTTGCCGATGAGCGAAGCAAAACGCAAATACATGGTCGCGACCGACGTCGGCGGCACCTGCACCGACACCATTGTTTTTGCCGCGGGCGAACCCGCGCATCTCGGCAAGACGCTGTCGACGCCGCCTGATTTTTCCGTCGGCGTCATCGATTCCATCCGCTCGGCCGCCGATGCGATGGGTATTTCGCTCGCTGACCTGTTGGCGCAGACCTCGCTGTTCATGCACGGCTCGACGGTAGTCGATAACGTCATCCTGACCCGCGACGGCGCGCGGACCGGCCTGATCACGACGCAAGGCTTCGAGGATACCGTCCTGATGACACGCGGCGCCTACGGCCGCTGGGGCGGCCTCACCGAGGACCGCATCAAACATCCGGTCAAGACCGATCGGGCGCCGGCGCTGGTGGCGCCCGACTGCATCGTCGGCGTTCCCGAGCGCGCCGACTATAAGGGCGCAATTCTTCAGGAGCTCGATGAAGCGGCCGCCGAAGCGGCGATCCGGTTTTTGATCGACGACAAGCACGTCGAAGCGATTGCGGTCTCGTTCCTGTGGTCGTTCTACAACCCCGACAACGAGCGCAAGGTCAAGAAACTGGTCGAACGACTCGCGCCGGGCATCTATTGCACGCTGTCGAGCGAGATCGCGCCGCTACCCGGCGAGTACGAGCGCTCATCCACTACGGTGATCAATGCCTATGCCGGCCACATCACCAAAAATTATTTGAGCAATCTCCAAGGGCTGCTGGCGAAAGCCGGCTATGGCGGCCCGGTCATGGTGATGCAGGGCTACGGCGGACTACTTCCGGCGCAAGACGCCGCGGAGCGCTCCATCGGCATGCTTGAATGCGGGCCCGCCGCCGGCGTGATCGGCAGCCGCGTGCTCGGGCAGTTGCTCGAACAGCCCGATGTCATCGCCACCGACATGGGCGGTACGACTTTCAAGGTCGCCGTCATTCAAAACGGCGAGATCGAGTATGCACGCGAGCCGATGGTGGATCGCTTTCACTACAGCCAGCCGAAAATCGAAGTGGTCTCGATCGGCTCCGGCGGCGGCTCGATCGTTTGGCTCGAACCGGGCACCAACACGCCGCGCGTCGGTCCGCGCTCCGCGGGCGCGCGACCGGGCCCGATCTGCTACGGCCTCGGCGGCACCGAGCCGACCCTGACCGACGTCTTTATGCTGATCGGCTACATGGACCCTAACATCTTCCTCGGCGGCACCATGCGGCTCGACCCGGCGCGGGCACGTCAAATCTTTGCCGAGAAGATCGCGCAGCCGCTGGGCATGAGCGTTGAAGCGGCCGCGTTCGGCATCTATCGGGTAGCGACCGCCCAGATCAGCGATCTGATCCACGAAATCACCGTCGAGCGCGGGCTCGATCCGCGCGATTTCGTGCTGCATGCGTTCGGCGGCTCCTGCGGCATCATCGCCGGCATGTTCGGCGCCGAGCTTAAAGTGAAGCGGATGGTGATCCCCTACACCGCCTCGGTGAATTGCGCGTTCGGACTCGTGTCGGCCGACATCGTCCACGAGTATTCGCAGACCACCTTGTTGCCGGTCCCGTCGCCGCCGCAGGCGATCAACGACATCTACAAACCGATGATCGAGCGCGCGCAGCGTCAGTTGAAAGACGAGGGCTTTGCCGACGCCGCGATCAGGCTCGAGTGGTCGATCGATCTTCGATACTCCCGTCAGGTTCACGAAGTGACGACGATCGTGCGCAGCCCCACCCCGCTCGACGATGCAGGCCTGCACCAGCTCGTCGCCGATTTCGAGGCGCAGTATGAACGCAAGTACGGCAAAGGCTCCGCGTTCCGCGAAGCCGGAATTGAAATGACCATGTTCCGGCTGACCGCGCGCGGCCTGATCGATCGCCCGCGACTCGAGCCACTGCCGCTGGCGGGCGCGGACTCCGCGTCGGCGAAGACCGGACGCCGTCCGATCTTTGTGGAAGCCAAAAACGGTATGGCGGAGGCGGACATCTACGACTTCGAGAAACTCAAGCCCGGCAACGTGGTCACCGGACCCGCCGTCATCCATACTCCGATCACCACCATCGTGCTGCAGGCAAACCAGCGCGGCACCATGGACGGCTACCGCAACGTGCTGGTCGATTTCGATGCATAAGGCGCCGGAAAAGGGAAAAGGATCGCAGATGGACCCGATCACGTTCTCCATCATCCGCCACCGCCTGTTCCGCGTGGTCGAGGAAGCGGTGATCACGCTCAAGCACGTTTCCGGCAGCGCCATCACCAATGAGGGCCACGACTTGATGGTGTCGCTCTATCAGGCCGACGGCTCGCTCTTGATGGGCGGCGTAGGCTTTCTCCATCACCTGACCAGCGCGGCCGAGGCGTGCAAGGCGATCATCCGCAGATTTGGCGGCCAGATCGCCGAAGGCGATATGTTCCTGCTCAACGACCCCTACACCGCGGCGCTGCACACCTCCGACATTTATCTGGTTTCGCCGATCCACCACGGCGGCAAACTCGTGGCTTGGAGCGCGTGCTTCGTTCACGTTTCAGATATCGGCGCGATGAATCCCGGCGGGTTCGCGCCGGACGCGCAAGACATCTTCACCGAAGGCTTCTCGTCGCCCGGCATCAAGATTATCGATCGTGGCGAGCTGCGGCAGGACCTGTGGGACACGATCCTCAACATGGTGCGCAACCCGGAAATGGTCGCGCTCGATCTGCGCTCGATGATCGCCTGCAACAACGTCGCCAGAGAGCGGATGCTGGCGCTGATCGACAAATACGGCACCAAAACCGTTGACGAAGCCTGCGCCGCGTTGATCAATCAATCCGAGGTCAAGCTTCGCGAACGGCTTCGCGAGCTGCCGAACGGCCATTGGCAATCGCGCCAATATCTCGAAGTCAAAGGCGAGATCTACAAAGTCCTCCTGACCATGACCAAGCAGGACGACACGCTGACCTTCGACTTCACCGGCTCCTCGCCGCAATCGAAATACAGCGTGAATTGCTCTAAATGGGCGTCGCTCGGCGGCTTGTTCGCGCCGCTGTTTCCGCTCCTTTGCTACGACATCGTCTGGAACGAAGGCGCCATCCGGCCGATCAAAATGATCGCGCCGGAAGGCACGATCGTGAATTGCACTCGCCCGGCCCCGGTTTCGGTGGCGACAGTCGGCGCGATCCAATCGGTCAATAACGCGGCTTGTTCGACCATCGGCAAGATGCTGGCGGCGAGCGAGAAGTACGCCGACGAAGCCACGGCGGTCTGGCACGCCAATCATTTCGCGATCTTCATGTTCGGCAACAATCAGCGCGGCCGTTTGGCGATCGGCATCCTCACCGAAACCTTCGCCGGCGCCGGTGGCGCCCGAACATTCGGCGATGGCGTCGATATCGGCGGCGAAATTCCAAATCCGATTTCGCGCATGGCCAATGTCGAGACCATCGAGGCGCAATTTCCGATCCGCTACCTGTTCCGGCGCAAGCTCACCGACTCGGGCGGCCCCGGCAAATTTCGCGGCGGCGCCGGCGGCGAGATGGCGATTGTTGCCCACGACGCGCCCGATGGCGGCATTCATTACGTACTGTCAGGCAAGGGTCCGCGCTTTCCGCAAAGCGATGGACTGTGCGGCGGCTATCCGGGCAGCGTGAACGATTACGTCTGGGTGCACGCGCCGGCGGACGGTCGCAATGCCGACCGCTTTGCCCAAACGCTCGATGCCATTCCCGGCGAAGACGAGCCGATCTCGTGGGGCGTGTTCCCCTTGATGGGCGATGACGCGCTCTATCTCCGCTGGAACGGCGGCGGCGGGATCGGCGATCCGCTTGAGCGGCCCGCCGAAAAGGTGATGACCGATGTCACGACCGGACACATTTCGAAAGTGGCGGCATCCGAAATCTACGGCGTGGTAGAGTTGGCGGGGAAACTCGACCAGGCCGCCACCGACACGCGGCGCAAAGAGCTGCGACGGGCCCGGCTTGTTGCTGGGTCGGCACAATGAAAAAACGCATCTCAGAAACGCTGTTTGTCGAGAACGGCAAGATTTGCTGCATGTCGTGTTCGCATCCATTGGCGCCGGCCGGCGCTACTTGGAAAAAGAGTGCAGCGCTTTCGACGGTTCCGGTCCGCGCATTACCGGGCACCGGCAGCAACGTTGAACCGCGCGTCGTGCTGCGGCGCTTTGCCTGCCCGCAATGCGGGCATTTGCTGGATACCGAGACGGCGCTGCCCGAGGATCCCTTCCTTGAGGACGTCGTTGCGGCCTAGACCCAAAGACGGGAGTTGAGGACACGATGCACAAAGTCAATGTTCGTCAGGAAATCGTCGATCGGGTCCTCGCCCGGCGCGGCCGCTATCACTGGTTCGATGAACTCGATCCCCGGCGCACCGCGCTCGTCATCATCGACATGCAGGAACTGTTCTGCGCGCCCGGCGCACCCGCGGAGGTGCCGGGCTCGCGGGACATCGTCGACCCGATCAACACGCTGACCGAACAATTGCGCAAGATCGGCGTGCCCGTCATCTGGGTGCTGCATGCCAATTCGCAGAGCGGCGGCCGCAGCGACTGGGAACTGTTCTTCAACTACATCGTCGCCGACGACGTGAGAGAAAAGACCAAGCAGAGTCTCGCGCCAGGCCGCCAGCAAGTCTGGTCGGGACTGACGGTTGATGCGGCCGACACCAAAGTCATCAAGAACCGCTACAGCGCGCTAATCCCCGGCTCTTCGGGTCTCGAACGACTGCTGCGCAGCCTCGACATCGACACCGTGCTGGTGGCCGGCACCAAGACCAACATCTGCTGTGAGGCAACGGCGCGCGACGCCATGATGCTCGATTTCAAGGTGGTGATGGTCTCCGATTGCTGCGCGGCTTTGTCTGACGACGAGCATCGCGCCGCACTAGAGAACATGATTCAGCAGTTCGGCGACGTCATGACCGGCGATGAAGTGCTGGAGCGGCTTCGCCGCCGCACCAATCGCTAACACTCCCGCATTTCGCGCTTTGAAGCTTCTATTGGCGGTCAATGCGATGTTTGTTGCCGCAGTTCAGCGACTTCTCTCGCGCTGATCCTCGATGGCGCGCTGCCAAAGCGCCCGGTAACATAGTTGGCGACAGCGGCGATCTCCGAATCGGAATAGCTGCTGCCGAATGCCGGCATCGAGACGATGCCCGGCGGGGTCTCGCGTTTCATCCCGGATATCACGACCTGCGCGACGTTTGTTGCGGTCGGATCGTTGACGGCGCGCGCACCGGCAATTGTCGCGAACGGCGAAATCGCGCTCACGCCTGTCCAGCCGTGGCAACTGACACAAGCCTGTTCAAATACTTTTCGGCCTCGAACATCGGCCGCCCCGCCCCCGCTCTTGAAAGAGGCGGGCGCCGGTGGAGCGATGGTCGCCGGTAAATCCGATGATGCGACTGCCGGAACGCTGCGCACATAGACGACCAAGGCGTGGACATCGGCGGGCGACAGCGCGCTGAAGCTTTCGTCGACGGCCTCGCCCATCGGTCCCGCCGCCGTGCCGCGGCCCAACGCATGCCCGGTCGAGAGGTACGCGAACAACTCGTCGTCGCTCCACGCGCCGACGCCCGAACCCCGGTCAGAGGTGATGTTGAAGGCGCGCCAACCCGCGGTCAGGGCGCCTGCGAATTTTTTCCGATTGTCCAGCGCGAATGCGAGATTGCGCGGCGTGTGGCACTCGCCGCAATGCGCCAGCGCTTCGGCGAGATACGCGCCTCTGTTCCATTGCGGGCTCTGTGCCGTATTGGGCGCGAAGCGCGCATTTCTACTGAACAGCAACGACCAGATGCCCATCGCCCAGCGCTGATTGAACGGAAACACCAGCGTGTCTTTGCGATCGGCGGAACGCACCGGTGCGAGGCTGAACAAATAGGTCTTGATGGCGAGCGCGTCGGCGTCCGTCATGTAGGTATAAGAGGTAAACAGCATGGCCGGATAGAGATGCGCGCCGTCGCGGCGGATGCCGCGTTGCACGGCGTCGAGAAAATCCCGATCGCTGTAGTCGCCGATGCCGGTGTCTTTGTCGGGCGTGATGTTGGTCGTATAAATCGTTCCGAATGGCAGTGGAATCGCGAGCCCGCCGGCATAATCTGCGCCGCCGGGGGCGGTGTGACAGACTTGGCAATCGGCCGCGCGCGCAAGATACTCGCCCCGCTTAATGACGGTCGCGTTCTCCAGCTCGGGAGGAACGCCGGTTGGATTGCCGCCGTGATAGTCCGCGAGCGCCACGTTCGCGCCTCGCGCAAACGCAGTGGGGCCCGGCGTCGAAACCAGCCAAATAAATACCGCCAGCGCAATGACCGCGATGACCGCAGCGGCAACGACAATGCTGCGTGTGGCGAGCGCCGAGATGGAGGAACCAAGCACGCATGCCGCTCACACCCTCTTCCCAACCGCCAGGGCGTTCCGGTCGATCGGCAGTCGGCGTAACGCGACGCCGGTCGCGGCATAGATCGCGTTTCGCAACGCCGGCGGCCCGGCCGTGCAGCCGGTTTCACCGATGCCGCCTGGCGCCTCGCCGCTCTCGACGATGTGCACCTCAATGTTCGGCACCTGGTCGATGCGCAGCATACGGTAATCGTTGAAGTTGGATTGTTGCACGCGGCCCTTCTCGATGGTGATCTCGCCGTATAGCGCGGCGGTGAGGCCGAAAATCAGCCCGCCCTGCAATTGGGCGACGACGGTGTCGGGATTGACGGCAATGCCGGTGTCGACCGCCGACGTTACGCGGCGCAGATAGACCTCGCCTTGTTCGTCGACTTCGGCTTCGACGACGGTGGCAATGAAGCTGGCAAACGACGGCTGCAGGCAAACCCCGCGCCCGACCCGGGCCGGCAGCGGCTTCCCCCAGTCGGATTTTTCAGCGACCAGATCGAGCACATTTCTAAAACGTGGCTGTGTCTCCAGCATGCCGCGGCGGAAAGCAATCGGGTCCATCCCGGCCTTGCGCGCTAGTTCGTCTATAAAGCTTTCAACGGCAAAGACATTGTTGTTTGGCCCGACGCCGCGCCAGAAGCCGGTCGTCACCGCGGGCGGTTCGTCGCGGACATATTCGACCTGAAGGTTTGGAATCTCGTAGGGAATGTCGACCGCGCTATCGACTGCGTCGATGTCGATACCCTTCTGGAACGCGGCCGGCAGCCAGCGTGCCATGATCGACGACCCGCTGATCCGGTATTTCCACGCGACGATCTTGCCGCCTGACAAACTCGCGGAAATAACGTCGCGATAGACCGGGCGGTAGATATCGTGCTGGATGTCTTCTTCGCGCGTCCATACGACTTTGACGGGCGCGTCGACATGCCGGGCGATGCGCACCGCGCTCGCCACCATATCGGTTTCGAGCCGCCGGCCGAAACCGCCGCCGAGCAGGTGGTTGTTCACGGTGACCTTATCGATCGGGACACCGGCCGCTGCTGCGGCAGCTTCCTGCACGCGGGCAGCGACTTGCGTACCGATCCATATTTCACAGCCACCGGGGGTCAGACGAACCGTGCAATTCATCGGCTCCATCGGCGCGTGGGCCAGGAAGGGCACCTCGTAGTCGGATTCGACCTTGTCGCCCCGCAACAAGCCTTTCCCGATGTCGCCGATCGATTTCGCAATTACGCCATCCTGCTTGCTCGCGGCGCGCAATTTTTCCCAGATGTCACGCGAGCTAAGCTGCGCGTTTGCTCCTTCGTTCCAAGTCACGACCAGAGCGTCGAGGCCTTTTTTGGCAGCCCACATGTGGTCGCCGACAACGGCGACCAGATCATCCAGCACAACGACTTTCTGAACCCCCGGAACGGTCTTGGCCGCGCTGTCGTCGACATGAGCCACTTTGCCACCAAACACTGGACTTGCGGCAAGCGTTGCGAACTTCATTCCTGGAAGCATCGCGTCGATGCCGTAGATGACCTCGCCGTTGGTTTTCTTGGGCGTGTCGAGCCGCTTGATCGGCTTGCCGATCAGCACAAAGTCTTTCGGGTCCTTAAGTGAAGGCTTTGGCGGGATCGGAAAATTGCTCGCTGCATCGACGAGGTCGCCGTAGGAGAGCGTCCGCCCGCTGGCGGCGTGGGTGACATTGCCGTTGGCTGTCGAACAACTTGCCGGATCGACCTGCCATTGTTGCGCCGCGGCCTGCACCAGCATCGAGCGCGCGGCCGCGCCGGCAGTGCGCAGCGGAGTCCAAAAGGCGCGGATGGAATTTGAGTTGCCAGTGGCCTGAATTCCCAACATCGGATTAGCGTAGAGCTTCTCGTTGGGCGGGGCATGCTCCAGCGCTACTTGCGCAAAATCGACGTCAAGCTCTTCGGCCAGAATCATCGCAATCGCGGTATAGACGCCTTGACCCATTTCCACCTGCGGCATGACCAAAGTCGTCTTGCCCGAATGGTCGATGCGGACAAAAGCATCGGGCGCAAACTTTCCTTGCGTGCTGTCGGGCGCCTGGTCCGGTTCATTCACCGGCGCCGCCCGCAGCGGTAAACGAAAGGCAAGCGTCAATCCCGTCGCCAAACCGCCTTTTAGCAAGCCGCGGCGCGATGGCCTCGATACCAGTTCTTCAACGAGAAGCATCGCGCGCTCCCATCGCCGACGCATCGGCAGCTGCTTTCTTGATTGCCTCGCGGATGCGCACATAGGTCCCACAGCGGCAGATATTTCCTGCCATCGCGGCGTCGATATCGGAATCATCCGGGTGCGGCGTGCTGGCGAGCAGTGCAGCCGCCGACATGATCTGGCCCGACTGGCAGTAGCCGCACTGGATCACTTCGAGATCGAGCCAGGCTTTCTGGACTTTGGCGCCCGCCGGCGTGGCGCCAACGCCCTCGATCGTGGTGATCGCGCGGCCGCCGATTGCACCGACCTGCAGCAAACAGGAGCGCACCGGACTGCCGTCGATATGCACGGTGCAAGCGCCGCATTGCGCAATGCCGCAGCCGAATTTCGTGCCGGTCATGCCCAGCACGTCGCGCAATGCCCAGAGCAGCGGTGTATCGCCCTCGACGTCGACGCTGCGCGTCTCGCCGTTGACGTTAAGAGTAAAGCTCATGGTGTCCTCTTCATTCCACCAATGGCAATCGGCGATCGCGTCGCCGACGCATTCCTAGCTCACCTTTCAACCCACCTTCCGTTTCAACCTAAGTTCCGTTGCGTATCTAGTTTGTCATTTCGCTCCGCGAGCGCGATCTCCATTTAACCCCGATCACGCTTTGGTGACCTCTCGGAGCGCCGCTTCGACGATGGCAGTATCCTGCTCGACGGTGCCACCGCTGACGCCGACCCCGGCAACCACCTGACCTGCGCTGGTGAGCGGCACTCCACCACCCATCGCGCAAAATCTTCCCTCGCCGACCGTGCTGAGCGCATAGAGCGGCTGTCCCGGTTGCACCATGGGAACAAGGTCCGCCGTCCGCATTCCGACGAGCGCAGACGTGTAGGCCTTGCGTTCGGACAGTTCGATCGAAAACGCGGGCGCTCCGGTCATGCGGTGCTGGAGAACCATGTTTCCGTGAACGTCGATGACGCAGACTGCGACCGGCACTTTGTTTGCAATCGAAGCCGCCTCGACGCGATCCGCTGCATTCTTCGCAATCGTAAGCAAATCCATGATTCTGACCTGTACCTAGATCGAATCCGAAACCATGGCTGGCTTCGATGTCGAACTCATGATTGTGCGGGTCTGCGTAGTCTTCGTTGGGGAATTACTCATAGAATCCCGGCGCCTTCTTCAGCTTCAAGTCCTGGGGTTTGTCGTGATTGATCCAGAGCTGCGCATGCTCTTTTGCCATCAAATCCGCGATGCGCTGCATCGATGCAAGCAACTCTTCTTTGCTATAGTTGTTCTCCGGCACCAGCCGCTCGTCGAAGCTTTGCTGGAAGTGCGCCACGTCGCCACTCAAGATCACCGGTCCCGTTTTCGGAAGCCTCACCAGCAGCGACTGGTGGCCGGGCGTATGCCCCGGAGTGAAGAACAACGTCAGACTTCCGTCCCCGAAGACGTCGTAGTCGCCTTCGATCACCTTTACCGGGTGCTTCGGGTTGACGTGCACCGTATCCTGTCTGCCCTTCCACTCGTATTCGGCTTTCTGAATCAACACCGTAACGTTGGGAAACAACTCGAGGTTGCCGGCATGGTCCGGATGGGTGTGCGAGAGGCCGATTAGCTTGATGTCCGATGGCTTCACCTGCAGCTGTTCCAGTTGACTGGCGAGCGTCACGGGTTTGCGCCAGATCGGCCCGGTGCCCGGTCCGAATTCGTGAAAGACGATTTCGTGGTTCGGCAGCTTTGCGACCGCGTCAGCGACCCCCGTATCCCACAAGAACCAACCCTGCGTGTGATGGATCAGATAGCAATGGTCCGGAAACTCCACCCGTTTGCCGACATTCTTACCCGGCGTCCAATGAGATTCGTCGGGGGCTTCACCATCGGCGCAATCGAGTATGTATAGTTTGTCGACGCCAGACTTGGTCGGCGTTTCGCTGTGAGCCGCACTCGGCCAGATTGGAGAAGTGAATACCAACGCGACGGCGACAGCGAGAACCCGAACGTTCATGACTACCGCCTCCATTGACCTTGGATACGCCACGACTGGCCTCGCCGGCCAGCAACGCCCACACCCCAACTTGTTTTGCGCGGACCGGTAATCCAATTAGACCTTGGTGTTGGCGATACCTTGGGGTGATAAAACGATCTTCAACGCTGGTTTGAGCGTTGGATGGCAGTTGAGGCGGGCAACAATCTCGTTGCCGAAGTCGGAAATGCCGAGAAACGGCGGCCGATCAATGCCTTTAATTTAGAACCAAGCTGGAAACGGCCAGGGCAGCCCGGGTTCGTCCGGCTCGTTGCCGCCCCTTTTCCCCCGACGCGTCGCACAAATTTTAGATAAGAAAATCTCTAGAAACGCCTTGGCCCGGTCGCCTTAAGCCTTTGGCTTGGATTTTGGACCGAAAGGCTCGGGTAAAAACGGAGTGTCGCGCTCGTCCAAAAAGGCGCGCATCCCGCCCTGCTTTTGTGCGGCAAACAGCTTGTCGCGCTCCGGTCCATGTGAGGTGTGGGCCATGGCCGACAACGCGCCGTTGAGAGTCATGCCGCTCAACACGCCGGATGCCTGCAGTCCCCGCATGGTGATGGCTTTATTCATGCGCACCGAGGCTTCCGGGACCATCGCGATGCGCTCTGCCAGGCGGCGCGCATGGGGAATGAGTTGATCGTGCGGCACCACTTCGTTGACGAGGCCGATACGCAATGCCTCCTGCGCGTCGATGTGGTCGCCGGTGAGCGCGTAGCGGTTCGCCGCCTTCCATCCGCACAGGGCGGCGAACAAAAATGTCGTATTCGAAATATGCCGCACTTCGGGCTGAGCAAACACCGCGCGATCTGAAGCGATGGTGATGTCGCAGGCGATTTGATACCAAAAACCGCCGCCCATGGCATAGCCGTTGACGGCCGCGATGACCGGCTTCGCCAGCTGCCAGATGTGCATGAGCTTTTCGACAACGCGATTATCGAAATGCCACCAATATTCGATGTAATCGCCCACTGACTTGCCGCTCGGATCGGCTGGACGGGTGCTGGATTCGTCTCCCGTCGCCATGTCGTATCCGGCGCAGAAGGCGGTGCCCGATCCGGTAAGAATGATGGCGCGAACTTTCCGGTCCGCGTCCGCCTCATCGAGCGCTTGATGCAGCTCCTGTTCGAGCTGCGGCAGAATGGCGTTGAATGCTTTCGGTCGATTAAGCGTAATGGTCGCGACGGGTCCGGCAACTTCGTACAGGATCTGTGTGTAGGCCACGATCGATCACTCACCGACCGGCGCCGGCTTGACCAGCGACGTTACGTCTTCTGGAAGTTCGGGCCGCATCGGCACGCTCGCGTTGTCAGCTGGCTGGAGCCAAACACGCGGGGCCAGCGCCAACTTTGTTTGATGTGACGGTATTGCAGGGTATCGTACCGTTCATCCCAATGACAACGGCGATTGTGACGGTGCCGCCCTGTCGAAAAGCCCGGCCTAGTGGGCTTTCGACCGGTACCAGTCGACGATGGCGCTGCCGGTTGTGATCCAGACCGCGTCATGCTTGCGAATGTGCGCCAGCGCCCGTTCCAGATAGCGCGCACGGAACGGATGGCCGACCAGAAACGGATGCAGCGCCATCGAGAGGACCCGCGGCTGCTTTTTGCCGTCCTCGTACAGCGTGTCGAACTGATCGACGATCATGCGCTCAAAATCTTCGCCCGAGCCGCCGTGCTGGAGAAACACCGGGATGTCGCCAATTTCGAGGGTGTAGGGCATAGCGACAATCGGCCCTTTGCGGGTTTTCATGGTGTAGGGCTGCTCGTCGTTGCACCAGTCGGCGACATAGTCGATGCCCGCTTCGGCGAGGAGATCGAGCGTGTTGTCGGTCTCGGTCAACGCCGGGCCGAGCCAGCCGCGCGGCTTCTTGCCGGTGGCTTTGGTAATAGTGTCGAGCACGGCGTTGATGATGCCGCGCTCGGCATCCTCAGGCATACCGGTGAACAGCGAGGAATTATTCTCGCCATGCGCCATCCATTCCCAGCCGAGCCGGTTGCCTTCCTCAATGATCGCCGGATAGCGCGAACAGACTTCGGAATTAAGTGCCGCGGTCGCTACAAACCCTTGCCGCTCCAGGATTTCCATGAGCCGCCAGACGCCGACCCGCGCGCCGTAGTCGCGCCACGCGTAATTCAGCACGTCGGGCCGCAGCCCCATCGTCATCGGGGTCAGTGACATTGCCGGCTTGTCGTAGTGGAAGTGCTCGATATTCGGCGTCACCCACACTGCGATGCGCGCTCCATTGGGCAACTCCCACTTCGGACGCTTCGCGATTGCTGAATATTCAAATCTTCCGTGTTCCATGATTTTACATTCCAGCCCTAATACAGTTCGCACTCAAAGCTTAGTCGCGCTGTCGCTCGATTGACAAATCCTCGACCAACACTTTACACTTAAAACACTTGCCTGGCGGAAGTGTCGGCCGCAATCGCGTGAGGGGGATCGTCCGGCCTAATTCACTTCAACTCAGGCGTTAGCACTTCCGGGAAAATCGCGTGCGCCGCGCAACTGGCATGACTGCCGAGTTGAGTGGTCACTGCATTGAAAGACTTCGATCCTGTCGCCGGGTCTTGGCTACGAGGGGACGAACATGCCCGCAGCACCCATTGTTTTCGGCCGCGAGTTTTTCGAGGTCGATCCGCGCTCTACCGCGCTGATCATCATCGACATGCAAAACGCCTTCGTCGCCGAGGGCGCGACCTACGAAACGCCGGGCGCCCGCACGATGATGCCCAATCTTGAGCGGCTTATCGGTTTTGCCCGCGAGCAGCGCATGCCGATCGTCTGGACCCAGTCCGATCACAGCGCCCCGTTCGGCGGGGTCATGCTGAAGAAATTCCCGACCATCCGTGAGGACAAATATCTATGGAAGGGCCAGCCGAGCTTTGAGCTTTACGAGAACATGCCGCCGCCCGAGGAACACGAATACCGGGTGGTCAAACACAAATACGATGCGTTTTTCGAGACCGACCTGGATTCGATCCTGCGTAACCACCGGATCAGGACCATTATCATTGTCGGCACGGCTACCAACGTCTGCTGCGAGTCGACGGCGCGGTCGGGCTTCTTTCGTGACTATCAGGTCGCTTTTCCCAGCGATTGCAACGCAACCTTCGATCCGGGAATGCACGAAGCGTCGCTCAAGACCATCGACATGTTCTTCGGCCGCGTCATGACCACCGACGATCTGCTGCAGGAGATGCGCACCGAGCTTGGCCGCAACGATGCGGTGGCGGCCGAGTAGCTGTTTGCTCCGCCGGTAGGCGCGGATAAATCGCAGCAAGGAATCAGCTGATTTTCAGTACTTCGGGAGAGAGTGGAGAGCACGATGAAGCTGGCAGAGAGAATGACAAGGTTTTTTGTAGCGCTGTTGGTTGCCGGTCTCGCACTGGTTTCGTTTCACATCGCTCCATCGTTCGCGCAAGCCGATCCGAAACGGCCGCTGAAGGTCGCGCTCATTCTGCCGGGGCCGGTCAGCGACGGCACCTTCAATTCGGCTGCCGCCAAAGGCATCAAGGCTGCCCAGGACAAATACCCCAACATCACGGTCTCGATCCGTGAAAATACGCAAATGGCGCAGAGCGAAGCCGCCTTGTTCGAATATGCGAGCAATGGCTACGATGTCGTCATCGGTCACGGCTTTCAGTTCGCCGAGCCGGCGAAAAAAATTCATAAGCAATTCCCGAAGACCTGGTTTGTGATCAACACCGCGAAAGTCGCGGAAGCACCCAATCTCGCATCGTTCGATAATCGCTGGGGCGACATCGGCTACGTCGCCGGCGCGCTTGCCGGCGTCATGACCAAGACCGGAACCATTGGCGGCATCGGCGGCATTCCCGTGCCGGTGATCCTGGAATACAACGAAGGGCTTGAGCGCGGCGCCAAGCGCACGCGCCCGGACGTGAAAATGCTTACGGCGGTCGTGGGCTCGTTCTCTGACGTCGCCAAGGGCAAGGAAGTCACCTTGGCGCTGATCGAAAAAGGCGCCGATGTGGTTTCTCCGACCGGGAACGAAAGCGTGATCGGCACTTTGGAGGCTGCGAAAGAGAAACACGTACTGATGATCGGCACGGCCTTCGATAGCGCCGCCTTTGCGCCGGATACGATCGTCGCGACAGCACTCGTCAATTTCGACGTCAATATCGATTTGGCGATTGGCCGGATCCTGGACGGATCGATCAAGCCGGAAATCTACAATCTGGGATTTAAGGAAAACGGCATCGCCTGGTCGGGCTACGGCAAATTCGACAGCAAGATTTCAGCTGCCGACAAGGCCAAGGTCCAGGCTATCATTGACGAGATCAAGGCCGGGAAGACCACGGACCTGCCGAAAATCCGCTGAGGCTCGGAACCGACGTTGACACCGCTTCTTGAGGCGCGCGGACTGAACAAATCTTACGGTCAGCTGCGCGCCAACGATGACGTTTCGTTCTCAATCTTTCCCGGTGAAATAGTCGGCATTGTCGGCGAGAACGGCGCCGGCAAATCGACGCTCGTCAAGATGCTGGGCGGTGCACTACGGCCTGATTCCGGCGAGATCCTGATCTCCGGCGCACCAGTGGCGCTGCACTCTCCGGCCGACGCGCAAAAGGCCGGCATCTCGCTCGTCCACCAGCACTTCAACCTGATCGAGGATCTCACGGTCGAGGAGAACCTGGTTCTCGGCCGCCCTGAACTTCGCCACGGCATTCTTCGTTTCAAAGAACTGCGCCCCGAGTTTGCAAGCGTTGCGGAGGACCTTGGAACGCACATTGCGTTCGACAGCCGCATCTCGGCACTGTCAGTCGGCGGCCGTCAGCAGGTCGAGTTGATCCGGGCGCTGTTTCACGACCCGCGGCTTCTTATCCTCGATGAGCCCACGGCGGTGCTGCCGCCGGATGAACGCGACCGGCTGTTGCGCTTCATTCGCCTGCTGAAAGAGCGCGGAACGGCGACCATCCTCATCAGCCACAAGCTTGACGATCTGTACGATTGCTGCGACCGCGCCGTGGTCATGCGCGCCGGCCGCGTGGTCGGCACTTCCACGCTTCGCCCGGACGATCGCGCCGAGCTCATCCGCCTGATCGTCGGCGCCGAGCTGCCTCAGCCGGATACACGGCACGGCACGCCCGGGGCGGCGCTTGTTTCGGTCCAGGAGCTTGTCGTTTATCGCGACAACGGCACCGTCGCGGTCGATCACGGCAGTTTCAACCTGCATGCCGGTGAAATCGTCGGTCTCTGCGGCGTCGAGGGCAACGGCCAAACCGAATTGCTGCAAGCTTTGGCGGGCATGCGGCCGATTCAATCAGGCAAGATCACTTACGCAATCGGCAACGAACCGGTCACCAATGCGGACACGGCCTTGCTTCGCCGGATTGGCGTTGCTCACATCCCCGAGGATCGGCTGCATTATGCGGTTGTTGCCGCCTTCAGTCTGACTTTGAACTGGCTGCTGCGGAAGTTGGGCAACCCCCGCTTCGTCACGTGGGGACTGCTGCACCGGCAAGCGGCGGCCAAGGCAACGGCGGCCGCCATCAAGGACAATGATGTCCGGGCCTCGGGACCGCGCGCGCGCATGGCCGATCTCTCCGGCGGCAATCAGCAGAAGTTCGTCATCGCTCGCGAACTCAGCGGCGACGTTGCCGTCATCCTTGCGGGACACCCGACGCGCGGCCTCGACATCCGCACCGTGGTCGCGATCCGCAACCGGCTGGTCGCGGCGCGCGCGCTCGGTGTCGCAATCCTCCTTCTCTCCGCTGACCTCGCCGAAGTATGGGATGTTGCCGACCGCATCATGGTGATGGCGCGGGGACGGCTTCGCGGCCCGGTGCCGGTCGCGGAAACCACACTGGCGGAGATCGGTCATTGGATGACGACGCCATGAGCGTGGGCATGACGCGGTTGGTTCGCGTCGGCATCGTCCTCATTGTTGCTGCACTTGTTCCCAGCCTGTTCGTGCTGATCGCCGGGCACAATCCCTGGCGCGTGCTCACCACCCTGCTGCTTTATGCGTTTGGGCCGCAGGGCTGGAGCGAAGTGCTTGTCCATGCAATCCCGCTGACCCTGATCGGACTGGGCGTTGCGTTCGCGCTGCGAGCCGGCCTGTTCAACATCGGCGCCGACGGTCAACTGATCGCGGGCGCCGTGCTCGCTGTTTTCTTCGCACCTTATTTCGACGGCTGGGGTATCGCCGGCCTTATTGTTTTTCTCATCCTCGGATCGATCGGTGGAGCAGCACTCGGAGCGTTGGTCGGCTACCTGCGGGCATGGTTCGGGGCCAGCGAGATCATCGTCACGATCATGCTGAACTACGTCATGGTCCAGATAATCAGCTATCTCATTCGCGGACCGATGCAGGAAACGTCGAAGTTCTGGCCGCAATCGTATCTGATCCCCGACGACTGCATTCTGCCGGTCATCGTGCCGGGCACGCGGCTTCATGCCGGTTTGTTCGTCGCTCTCTTGATGGTGATCGTTGGCGCCTTCGTGCAAAGGCGAACCGTGCTCGGCTTTGAGACCTCCGTGCTCGGCGCCAATCCGGGGGCCGCGACCTACGCCGGCTTCCGGGTGAAAATACTGACAGTCATCGTCATGGCGATCTCGGGCGGGCTCGCCGGACTTGCGGGGGCCGTCGAAGTCGGCGGCATCTACCAGCGGCTGCAGGATAATATGAGTGAAGGTTTCGGCCTTGCCGCCATCGCGGTCGCGCTGATCGCGCGGCTTGAGGCCGCGGCGATCCCGCTGGCCGCTTGCCTGTTCGGAATTTTCTTTGCCGGCTCCGGCGCGCTGCAGCGTGAACTGGCGCTGCCCTTCCCGCTGGTCTGGATCATCGAAGCCTCGGTGATTTTCGCCGTTGCCGCGCTGCAATGGGCGTTGCCCAGCCGAAAGGCGATTGCGTGATGGATGCGCTGTTCATCACCGCCTTGCTCGCGGCCACCATCAGGCTCGGGATGGCAATCGGGCTTGCCGCAATCGGGGAAGCGGCCGCTGAACGCTCCGGCATTTTCAACATCGGCATCGAAGGCATCATGTTGTCCGGAGCGTTTGCCGCCGCGTGGGGCTCGGTCCGCACCGGTTCGCCGTGGCTCGGTGTGCTGTTTGCCATGATCATCGGGCTCATACTCGCCGGCATACATGCTTTCATGGTGCTTGCGCTGCGGATCGACCAGTTCGTCAGCGGCATCGGCATGGTCATTTTCGGTCTCGGCTTTTCCAGCTTCGTTGCCCGTCTGACGATCGGCGCCAAACCAACTTCGGTGCATGGACTTCCATCGCTCGATCTCGGCGCCATCTCGCATATTCCGATCATCGGACCGGTCCTGTTCGCGCAAAGCCCGCTGGCGTACATCGCGCTTGCTCTCGCCTTCGCCACCGGCTGGGTCATAAACCGCACCGCGTTGGGTCTCGAAATCCGGGCCAGCGGCGAAAATGCCGAGGTCGCAGAGACATTGGCCATTCCGGTCAAACAGCGGCAGACCGCCTGTATTCTGTTTGGCGGCATCACCGCCGGTCTCGGCGGCGCTTATCTTTCCGTGGTGCAGGTCAATGCGTTCGTTGAGAACATGGTTGCGGGCCGCGGCTTTCTTGCGGTCGCATGTGTGATGCTGGGCAGACGACGGCCCGTGGTTGCATTTCTGGCAGCGCTGGGGTTCGGGCTCGCGGAGGCGACGCAAATCCGATTGCAGACGCAATATCCCGAGCTGCCCTACCAGTTTCTCGTGATATTGCCCTACATCGCCGCGATCGCGGCACTTGTCATCGGCCACGCGCGGCGTGGTGTGAAGACGGCCTGATACTTTTCCGCCAAATCTTAGGAGCGCTTATCGGCCACGATCGCGCGCTCAACCCACGCTGCTGCGCCGAGCAACTTGGTGTCTTCCAGATGCGCGCCGATGAGTTGAATGCCGACCGGGAGATTTTGCGGCCCGACAAATCCGGGCAGCGTGATCGCGGGCACGTGCAGCACAGTCCAAAAACGCTGAAACAATAAATCGCTCGGACCGGTGAGTCCTTCCGGGGCTTCGCCCGCCGCGGCTGGCGTCAGCAACACGTCGTAGCCGGCCATGATCGGCGCGAACTCGCGGCGGCGCGCAACGACGAGCGCGCAGGCCGCTGCATAATCGGCGAAGGAGGTCGCAAAGCCGCGTTCGAGGAGGCCGGCGAGCCGAGGGCTGAGCTGGTCGGCATGGTTGTAAAACTCGTAAGCCATTGCGAGGGCGAACTCGAAGGCAAGAATTGTCCAGTGCGCATCCAGCGCAGCATCGAAGCTCGACGGCAATTCAATCGTCTCAACAGTAGCACCGGCATCTCGCAGCAACTTGGTCGCATCGTCCATCACTTGCCGGGTTGCGGCCTGCGCTTGCGGCCAATGCGGTGATGGACAAAAGCCGATACGCGGTGGACGCGCCAAGGCCTCCGCCTTTAGCGCCTCAGATCCCAGGATCGCATTGGCAACCAGCGCGACATCGGCGACCGACCGCGTCAAGATTCCGAGATTGTCCAACGATCCTGCCTGCACCTTGACACCCTGCACCGGTAGAATCTGGTGCGACGGCATAAAGCCGACCACGCCGCAATACGAGGCCGGCCGGATGGTCGAACCCACAGTCTGCGTGCCGATCGCCGCCGGCACCATGAAATCGGCGACCGCAGCGGCCGATCCCGAGGAAGAGCCGCCGGGCGTGTGCTTGATATTGTGTGGGTTCGCCGTCCGGCCCGGCGTTACCGCGGCGAATTCCGGCGTGACGGTCTTGCCGAGAATGATCGCGCCGGCCCGCCGCAGCATCGCCACGCAGGCTGCATCCGAGAATGGAATTGCGCCTTTGTAGATCGGCGAGCCGTGTTCGGTCGGCATGTCGTGGGTGTCGATAATGTCTTTGATCGCAATCGGGATGCCATGCAGCGCGCCCTCTCCTCGCGATGCGTCAGCCGTTGCGGCTTGTGCCAACGCCGCCTCTTTCGCCAGATAAGTCCAGGCACCGACATCGGCCTCACGTTCGGCAATGCGGTCCAGACAGGCGCGGAGGTAATCGGTCGCGGTGAAACTGCCGTCCGCGATCATTTTCCGGGCGGTCGTGGCATCGTGCCGGTTGATCCCGACAGGCTTCATTGCATTTCCTTGCTGTTCAGAGGTTACCGCCGAAGCTTCGCGCCGGCAGATAGTGCAGCACCCGCTGCTCAACGAAGATGACAGCGAGATAGGCGATGCCGCCGACGACGGTCAGCATCACGATCGAGACGAACACCATCGGGGTGTTGGCCTGGCCTTCGCCGAAACTGAGCAGATAACCCAACCCCACATTGCCGCCGACCAGTTCGCCGACGACAACGCCGACGACGGCGAGAGTTCGAGCCGATGCGGAGTCCGGCAAACATCGGCGGCAGCGAGGCGGGAAATTCAACCTTCCAGAAAATCTGCGCGCGGGTTGCCTTGAAGGCGCGCGCGAGATTGATCAAATCCCGATCGACCCCGCGGATCGCGGTCAGGACGTTGACCATGACCGGGAAGAACACGATCAGGATCGCCACCAGGATTTTCGGGTAAACCGTAAAGCCCATCCACAGAATGAACAGCGGCGCGAACGCAACCTTCGGCGCGATCTGCAATGCCAGAATATAGGGCGAAAGCGCAAACTCCGCTGTCGGCGACATCCCCAACAGATAGCCGACAACGGCACCAAGGAGGCTGCCGAGAAGAAAGCCCGCGAGCACCTCGCCCGTGGTCACGCCGGTGTGCAGCAGCAGGTGGCTTGTTTGCCAATCATGCACAAATTCTGCGGCGACCATCGAAAGTGGCGGCACAATGTAAGGCGGGATGCCAAGCAGGCTCGGTCCCCACTGCCATGCAGCCAGAAAGACGATGAGGAGGGCGACGCTTGCGGTGGTCCCCTGACGTACGAAAGAAGATCGCGCGGCGCCGTTCATGCGGCGTCCCCCGCAGTTTGCCGCGCAAACTCCTCGTGACCGATGCCCAACCGGTCCATCAGTCGCGCGACGTAATCATTCACCTTGGGATTTTGACGTCTCGCGATCGGATCATCACGGCGCGGCAGCTCAATCGCGATTTCGTCGATGATCGTGCCCGGCCGCCGGCTCATGGCCAGCACCCGGTCGGACAGCGTCACGGCCTCGATCAAATCATGCGTAATGAGCAGCGCGGTCTTGCCGGCCTCCTTGAGCGTTTTCGCGAGATCGCGCTGGAGCACCATGCGGGTCTGTGCGTCCACCGCCGAAAACGGCTCGTCGAGCAGCAACACATGCGGATCGACCGCAAGCGTGCGCGCAAGCGCCACGCGCTGGCGCATCCCGCCCGATAATTGATGTGGATAATGGCCGGAAAATTCCGCGAGATTGAATTTCGCAAGAAGCTTTTGGGCGCGCCCGCGTCGCTCCGCAGCCGGCAAGCGCTGAATCTCGACACCGAACATGACGTTTTCAGCGACGGTCCGCCATGGCAGCAGCAGGTCTTTCTGCAGCATGAAAGCGACGTGAGCCTGCGGCCCTGCGACAACCTCGCCGTCGACGAAGGCTTCACCGTCGCTTGGCGCGGTGAGCCCGGAACCGATGTTCAGGAGCGTGCTTTTGCCACAACCGCTCGGCCCGATCAGGGAGACCACTTCGCCGTCGCGGACCGAAAAGCTCACGCCGCGCACCGCGGTGAGCATGCCCCGGCCGGTCCGCTCCGCAAAACGCATCGTCACGTTGCGGTATTCGAGGCGTACAACGTCCGACATCGGCAAATCGACCGCCAAGGATGGTGTATCTGCGCCGATTGCCCGCGTATCAGCGTCCGGTGAATTCAGTATAGTGTCTGAGAACGCTGCGGCAACAATGCCTCGGCGTTTCGCGCAAGAGGAGCCGATGATGTCTGGTCGCGTGAGCAGGCGATCCACCCGCTTGGCCGTTTCGGCGCTCGCCGCTCTGGCAATTTGCCTCAGTGCGATGCAGGCAACTTCGCCGGCGCACGCCGACGAAAAGCTCACATATTTATTTCCCGCGCCGCCGCTCCTTCCGGCGTTCGGGCCGATCCAACTCGCCAAGGGTAAGGGCTACTTCTCGCAAGCCGGACTGGACGTGAATTATGCGGTGGGCCGCGGCGGCGTCGATGTCGCCAAGGAAGTCGGCGCCGGCAATGCCCCGCTGGGCGGCATCGTCGCCGACGGCCCGATCATTGTCCGGCAGAACGGCGTGCCGATCAAACTTGTCGCGGTGTTCGGCGGCAAGGGGTTCATGCAGCTTGTCGTCCGCGACGATGCCAATATCCAGAAGCCGGCAGACCTCAAGGGTAAAACCATAACCGTTATGTCTTATCAGGACACGACGTTCTATGCGCTGCTCGGATTGTTGGCGAGCGCGGGCCTCACGCAGGACGACGTCAACATTCAAGCCGCCGGGCCGGTGGGGGTGTGGCAAATGGTTGCCTCCGGCAAGTCGGCCGGAATGGCGGGTGTGCCGGATTGGATTGCGCCGTTGCAAGCTACCGGCGTGGCGGTGAAGGTCCTTCCAACCGACGAATTTTTTCCGCACATGGCGCAAGGCATCGGCGCGTCCGATCAGACCATCAAGGACAAGCCGGATATGGTCCATGCTTTCGTCAAGGCGGCGCTGCACGGCATGCGGGACATAATGGACGATCCCGGCGCCGCGGCCGACGATTTCGTCAAGTTCGTGCCGGAATGGACAGGCAAGACCGATCAGATCAAGGCTGCATTTACGTATTACGACAAACTTGTCTATCCGGGGCAAAGCCAACTGGGTGAGGTCAATGCCGAGCGGCTTGCCAAGCTACAAGATTTTTATTTGGCCAAGGGCATCATCCAGCGAAAGACGCCGCTCGACGAACTCTACACCAATCAGTTCATCAAGTAGCAGCGTGATCCCGGCGAGTTTAGCATCACAGCAGACGTGAAACAGCGGCACGCGGAGATTGTCGGCGCTGGATTTGCCGGACTAACGGCGGCGTGCGCGCTGGCGCAACGCGGCTGGAGCGTGCGCGTGCACGAGCGCGCGGACCAACTGCGCACGACCGGGGCCGGCATCTACATCTACGAGAACGGACTGCGCGTGCTTGAAGCCGTCGGCGCTTACGACGACGCGGTCAAGGGCGCGCCATTTGCGCATACGCGCGAGGTCCGTGATGGCGACGATCGGCTGATTTCAGAGCACCGCTGGACCGCCAGTCGCGTGTTCAGCATTGTGCGCCAGAATGTCATCAACGCGCTCGCTGCAGCGGCGACAAAAGCCGGCGTCGAAATCTGCACCGACTCGGCCGCCACAAGCGCGACATCCGACGGCGCGCTGATGCTCGCCGATCGCCGAAGTATCAAAGCCGATCTCATTGTCGCGGCCGACGGCAGCAATTCTCGGCTGCGCGACGCACTTGGCCTGTTGTCAAAACGAAAATATCTGGTCGATGGCTGTACGCGGCTTCTGCTTGATAAAACCGAAGCGGAACGCGTGCCCGCGGACGGCGCCAAAACCATCGAATACTGGTCCGGCACACGGCGACTGCTGTACACGCCGTGCAGCGAGACTGAAATCTATATTGCGCTCACCATGCTCGATGACGATGCTGACGCCAAGGCGGTGCCGGTGCGGAAGGATGTGTGGAAACGGGCATTCCCGCACCTCGAGACGTTGATTGACCGGATTGGCGCAATGGGGCGCTATGACCGCTTCGAATTCATCAAACTCAAACGCTGGTCGGCCGGCGGCGTTGCTGTCATCGGCGACGCGGCGCACGCGCTGCCGCCAAATATCGGCCAGGGCGGCGGCTGCGCGATGATGAACGCACTGTCGCTTGCCGTTTATCTCGAGCGGGAGAACGATGTTTCGACCGCGCTTGAAACGTGGGAGCGTCAGGAGCGTCCCCTCACCGAGCACACCCAACGCATCTCATATTTTCTCGGGCTGCCAACGACGTGGCCGCCCGCGTTTCGTGCCGTCGCGCTCGGAATTGCCGGCCGATCGAAATGGCTCATTCGGCAGCGCACGCGGACCGCGCTGCACCGGCCCACCGGGACATAAAAAGAGAAAGGCGCCGGCTTGACGCCGACGCCCTTCGTTGCACGCACTACACGACCCCTGGTCCGGTTCGTCGCACGCTTATATGCCGGCGTTGATCTCCGTCTGCAGCGTGGCAGCATTGGCCGCGTCGTTTTGCTGTTCGGCCGCCGCCATTGAGGCATTCAGGGCATTTGTATCGTTCATTTGCTGAATCGCCTGATTTTCAGCATCGGATGCCGCCTGCGCATCGCAAGATGCGCAGCCCGTATCGGTCGTGGTCGATGTCGAATAGTCATAGGACGACGAATAGTTGGAGGAGCCACCGCCGGAGCCGCGCAGGCCACGAACATCCCGCACCAGATTGGCGTACGGGATCGGGCCGCCGCCAAGCATACCGCGGACGAACTGCGCAACATCGACGTTGAGCCGGCCGCGAACCAGCGGCCTTCGGGCCGCGACCTGCAGCGGGGCGCGAGCTTGGCGAACTTGCGTAAATGTCTGCGCGTACCGCGGAACCGGGTTGGCCGGAGACGGAGCCGCCATTGCGGTGGTTCCGGCTAGCGCGAGCGAAACAGTCAAGATTCCAGTGGTGATTAAAGTTTTCATGACACGCTCCTCTTTGTTGTTCAGGGCCGAGAAGGGTCCAAGGAACTTTCCAACACGACTAAGACGCTAAGCCGCGGAAACTTTCCCCACGGTGGCCGGCTAATTAATTGTTGGCCATGTTTTGCGGAAGCGTCAGCGAACTTGACGTATTTCGAGCGCGCCAATGTGCACCAGGATTTTTGCAGTGCAGTATCCGCTTTGTGACTCAGGAGGGTCACGGAGATGCCACAGACGCTCCCTAGCGTGACGCTTCGGGAGGAGTGAGGCAGGGAGAAAACAGTGCAAAACGAGACCGCGAGCGCACGTCTTGCCACTTACGACAAAAACATTTGTCCGCAATGTAGCGGCTGGTTGCTTGCACCTGACTGGTCGGAGCACATCAACGAAAGAAGAGTGCGCCACAACTGGTCATGCGATGGCTGTGGTTATGGATTCGAGACCACAGTATTCTTCGCGGCGCCAGAGCAGGCGGCGGCTTAGCGCTCCAGCTTTTCTTGGATGGTTTGGATGATTCAAGCGCGCGGCGGATAGTGGTGCCGCCGACCCTGAAAATCTTCGATCACCGTGCCGTCTTCGCCGAGGTAATTGGGACCAATCGGCGATTTGCCGTGACCATCGGGGATATCAAGCACGTAGGCCGGCTGGCACAAGCCGGAGTAACGGCCGCGTAGCGCGCGCATCAGCGCCTGGCCTTCGGCAATGGTCGTCCGCAGATGCGCGGTGCCCGGCGCAAGATCGGCGTGATGCAGATAATAGGGTTTGATGCGGCACTCGATCAATGAACGCATCAACGCGCCGAGTGTCTCCGCATCGTCGTTTACGCCGCGCAACAGCACCGATTGCGAGAGCATCGGAATACCGGCGTCAATGAAGCGCGCGCAGGACGCGCGGGCCTTTTTGGTCAATTCGCGCGGATGATTGACATGTAGGACGACGAAGGTCGCCTTCTCCCGCGCACGCAGCGCGTGGACAAGCGCGCCGGAAATGCATTCCGGCGCGACGGCCGGCACGCGGGTATGCACGCGGATCACCTTCACGTGGTCGATGGCGGAGAGCGACGCGACGATATCCTTGAGCCGCCGCACCGAAAGCACTAGCGGATCGCCGCCACTTAAAATGACTTCCCAGATTTGCGGATGAGCGCGGACGTAAGCGAGCGCGGCAGCGAGCGCCGCCGGCGACAATCCGCCCCTCCCCGGCCCCACCATCTCGCGGCGGAAACAGAACCGGCAATAGACCGCGCAGGCGTTGACGACTTTCAGCAGCACCCGATCCGGATAGCGGTGGACGATGCCCTCGACGGGGCTGAATGCGTCATCGCCGATCGGATCGCGGCGGTCCTGCGGACTTTGCTCAAGCTCGCGCGCGTCCGGCACGAACTGCCGCGCGATCGGATCGAGTGGATCGCTGGTGTCAATGATGTCGAGCATCGCCGGCGTGATGGCGACCGCATAGCGGGCGGCGACTTCGGCAAGTTCATTGATACGCTCGCGCGGGACCAGCCCGTGTTCGCAAAGCTCGTCAGCGCTCCGCAAAGTCGTCGAGGCGGATTTCATGGCAGCGGATTCCATAGTACCTGATCGATACGCGTCGCGCCGGTTGCGAGCATGACCAAGCGGTCGAGGCCGAGCGCGATGCCGCAAGCCTGCGGCATCGTCGCGAGCGCAGCAAGGAAATCCTCATCGAGCGGATAACGCTCACCATAAATGCGCTCCTTCTCAGCCATCTCCCGTTCGAGCCGCCGGCGCTGCTCGGCGGCGTCAGTCAATTCGCCAAAGCCGTTGGCGAGTTCGACGCCGCAAGCATAAAGCTCGAAGCGCTCGGCGACGCGCCGGTCGTCTGCCGGACGCGCCAAGGCGGCCTGACCGGCCGGGTACCGATCAAGAATGGTCGCGCGGCCCGCGCCAAGTCGGCCCTCGATCTTTTCGACCAGTACGCGGCTAAAGACATCGCCCCAGGTATCGTCGTCGCTGACGCGAATATCCGCAGCGCGAGCCGCGCGCAAAAATCCATCACGGTCCGGCTCGCCGCCCGAAAGCGTCGCCAAAAGATCGATGCCGGCAAAGCGCGTAAAAGCCTCGGCAACGGTCAGCCGTTCCGGCTCAGCAAACGGATCGGCCGACAGGCCGCGAAAGGTCAGCTCCCGTGTCCCGGCTGCCTTTGCTGCGAGCGCCAGGATCGCCGCGCAATCCGCCATCAACGTCTCGTAAGGCTCGCCGGCGCGATACCATTCTACAAGGGTGAATTCCGGATGGTGTAGCGCCCCGCGCTCGCGATTGCGGAACACTCTGGCAAACTCAACGATCCGCCGCTCGCCGGCAGCGAGAAGCTTCTTGCAGGCGAATTCCGGCGAGGTGCGCAAATAACGGCGCGATGCGGCGCCATCCGGAGCCGCGAGCGTGGTGGCAAACGCGTGCAGATGGGTCTCATTGCCGGGCGAAACCTGCAAGGCCCCGGTCTCCACCTCAATGAAGCCGTTGGCTGCAAACCAGGCCCGCAACGCGGCCACGATCCGGCCCCGCGCCAGCAGAAAGGACCGACGATCGGCGTGCAAATGCGGAGCCCAGAACGGCGAAGCGGCGGGGTGGCTTTCCGGCATGTCCATGCAGGCAAATGCTTGAGGAAACAGGGGCTTGAGGAAATATGTGGCGATCCGGCTCAAGATCGCTATGTTGCGCCCCGACGCAACACCCGAAATGTCGAGGAAACTGTGAAAGTCATCGCCAGCTCGCTGCGAAAAGGCAATATCGTTGAGATTGACGGCAAGCTCGGCGTCATCGTCTCGACCGAGAATATCCATCCCGGCAAGGGCACCCCCGTGACCCAGATGGACGTGCGGCGGATCGCCGACGGGGTGAAGCTCTCGCTGCGGTTTAAGACCACCGAGCAAGTTGAACGGGCCTTCGTCGAGGATCGCAAGCACCAGTTCATGTACCAGGACAGCGAGGGGTTCCATTTCATGAACATGGAAAGCTATGATCAGGTCGCGCTGCCCGCCGACATTATCGGCGACTTGGCTGCCTATCTGCAGCCGGAGATGGAAGTCACGATCAGCATGCACGAAGCCGTCCCGGTCGCCATTGAGCTGCCGCCGAAAGCCGTGCTCGAAGTGGTGGAAACCGAGCCGAGCATCAAAAGCCAGACTGCCGCGTCCTCCTATAAGCCGGCAGTGCTGTCCAATGGCGTGCGCACCATGGTGCCGCCGTTCGTCAGCACGGGTACCAGGATTGTGGTGATGACCGCCGACGGCTCTTATGTCGAGCGGGCGAAGGAATAGCCCGTCATTGCGGAAGCCGCATCGTTGTGCCCTCGCCCCTTGCGGGAGAGGGCAACACAGGACTCTCAGCTAGCACGGTCGGGTGCGGGGTTGCGGCCCCGCCCCCTCACCCATTCTTGTTGTTGAAGCGCCGTGCAGCCCTCTCCCGCATGGGGAGAGGGCGAAGCCCCAACGCTCTCAGAAAAACGCCAGCGTGCGGATTTCGATGCTTTCGCGCGGACGCGCGTGGGGCGGCGAAGTTGGATCGTCAAACGCGGTGTGGGCGGTCCAGCGGGCGCGGCCGTCTTTCTCTGAATCATACACTTTGAAGACGATCGCTTCTTCGCGCCGCATGCGCGGAAACCAGAACCATTTGTGTTGCGGATTGTACGTGATCGCGTAGGTCTGGCCGACCCGGTTGGGATAGCGCCGCTCGGAAATCACCAGATCGTCGGACGATAACGTGCGCGCGTCGCAAATACCCAGCGGAAAGCTTTCGACCGGAAGGCGGATTGGCCGCCATACCTGGATGACGGCGAACCGCCGCTGCAACAGGGCTTCGGCTTCGTTCGGCAGCAGATCCCGCACCCGCTGCGGCCCCGACCATTCCGTATAGTCGTTGTGCACGCGCGGCACGACTTCGCGGATTTTACGCGCTTCCCGGACCGCATCGTCCGCTGTGCGCAAGGTGTGATCGAAAATGACGACGCGGGAGGCCCCGCTCTCGGCTTTCACCAGCGCTTCCATTTCCGGGTAGTAGACCCGCCGTATTTCATCCTCGTCGAAAAAATCGCTGACTGTTGTGTCGTGGCGCACGAATCGGAAGCCCCCGCGGTCGAGCACGAATTCGCCTGCGTGCGGCCGGCCGTTGCGAACCACGACGCGACGCGGATCGGTGGTACCGCCGCGCTTGTCGGGCGCGCCTCCCCCGCTCGCCTCGGTAAAAATCTTCACGCCATCGTTAACGAGGTAATTAAGGGTCGCTTCGATCTCCGGGACCGTTTCGGGAGCAGACTGCCGTTCCAGGACCTGATCCATTGGCAACTCCTTCGCGCCGAGCCGCGATATGCCCGTCAACGCAAGATAAACAAGAGTTTGAAGCCAGGTAAGGGGGCCCGCCCGGTTACCGTTTCAAACCCGCCATGCGTCGCAAGCGCGTGCCGACCAGGGTGACAGTCTGAACGTTCGTTCACGGTGCGGAAATCCTCTACCGGCATACCGCGCCGGAGAAAGTTTTACGCAGATTTTGTTCATCGGCGACATGGCACCACTTGGCAAAGCCGGCGTTGTTACTAATAGTGGTCTTGTTTTCAGGATTGGGATTGAAGCCGTGCGCTTTACGGCAAAATTCGACGGCCTTCCGCGCTTGCCCTTCTGGACAAAAGCCGCACGGTTCGCTTTTGGCGGGCCGCGTTCGTTCCACCGCCTTGTGGCGGTCGGACTGTCATGCGCGGTGCTGGCAGCCTCCGCCGGCACAGCGCTGAGCAATAATTGCAAGCCAAATCACCCCCGGCCTCTGATCATTCTCAAAGACATGGGAGCCTGCGCGTTCGATCCGCAGACTTTGAGCTTTGCCGGCGCGCCGGTGGACCAAGCCCGCTGTTTGATGCGCGGCATGGACGCCAGCAGAAATCTCAGTCGCCCGCTTGACGCCCTGCCGCCGGCGCTGGCGAGCCGCGTCGGACAAGACAGCGGGCTCCCGCCGCGAGAAACGTTGAGCGCTTTCCTCTCAAATCAAAATCTGGAATGGGATTTCGCCGCGCATCTTTGGCAGCCGTTATCGCACGCCGGAGACGACGATCCCCATGCGCCGATGGCGCGTTATTTCGTGATCCACGATACCAGCGGACCGAATTACGGCCATCGATCGTTTCCAGCAGACGTCGACGTTAATCCAAAGGTCAACAGCCTCGCCGGTTTCAAATGCACCGACGGCTGGGGTAAGGCGCATGTCGTCGTCAATCGCGAAGGCGGCATGCTGTTGGATCACGACCTGTCAGAGCCGTGGCGCGAAACCAAGTTCGAACGGGCGGTCAATTTCGCCGGCGGCCTGAAGGGGCTTTTTATCCACGTCGAGATGATCCAGCCGCGGCGGAGCGCCGGCCGTTGGGGCGGCGACGCACAGTCTCCGGATCCAAGCTTCACCACTCCGCAGTACGACCGGCTGGCTTTGATCTACACCATCGCAAGCGTCCGGGCCGGGCGTTGGCTGGTGCCGGCATTTCATGCGGCGATCGACGCCCACATCCGCAACGGTCACGACGATCCGCTCAATTTCAACGTCCAAAGCTTCGCCAACAGCCTCGACGGGCTGATGCAGCAGCTGCAAGGACCTAAAGCGGCGCAGCCCGAAGCTGTTGCGAAAGCTAATACCGATAGTGCGCCGGGACCCAATTCTTCGGCGGCCCCTTCGGCGCCGCCAACCGACGCTAACCTTTCGGCTAAAGCCGCTGCTGTCAAAGGCGAAAACTCACCGCAACGATCGGCCGAGACTACGCCCCAAAGCGAGCCGATTGCCGCGGGCACGTCCGAGATCGCCATCGACCCCAAAATACAAGGGCTGGACATCGGTAACGCCGAGCATTGCGGAGCGCTCGTTGCTGAAGGCCATCGCCGGACCATTTGCCGGCCTCATGTTGCCGAACGCCGCGCACACGTAAGACGGGTACGCGTCATGCGCGCAGCGGATCGCCCGATTCCGGATGAAGGCCGTGGCGCCTGGCATAACGGAGGCGACACACACCCGCGTCACGCGCGCGGTGGGCCCCGACACAACCGGGCTTGAGGCGATCCGCAATCAGGCCTGAGTTTCGTCTGTAGCTTTGACGACTTGCTGCGCAAGGTCGCTATGCAGCCGGTGGATGGCTACACCGGGCATCAAGCCGCTCGCCCGCTTGCGTCGGGGCTCGCGATCCGGTTCGATCCCGCCCGACAAAAGTCGAGGAACGCCGCCCAAAGGAAATGTCTACATGACCCCTCCCCAATCCGCGACCGCGCGCGCAGCTGACAAGCCGGCCGGGGCTGACGCCTCGATCGCAGCGCTTGAGCGGCCAACACCGGCCGGCGCCAATGCGCCCGGTTTCGGCAGCGACGTGGTCGCGGAAACGCTGAGCGCGCTTGCGATTCCGTATATCGCGGTGACGCCGGGCGCGAGTTATCGCGGGCTGCACGACAGCATCGTCAATTATCTCGGCAACTCCACGCCGCAGATGCTGCTCTGCGTGCACGAGGAATCCGCGGTCGCGATTGCGCACGGTTATGCAAAAGTCACCGGCAAGGCGATCGCCGCCGCCGTGCACTCCAACGTCGGCCTCCAGCACGCGACCATGGCGATGTTCAATGCCTGGTGCGATCGCATGCCGGTCCTTGTCCTCGGTGCGACCGGTCCGGTCGACGCGGTCAAGCGCCGCCCGTGGATCGATTGGATTCACACGGCGCGCGACCAGGGCGCGCTGATCCGCGGCTACACCAAGTGGGACGATCAACCGGCTTCGGCGGGCGCCGCCCGCGAAGCGCTGCTGCGTGGGACCTGGATCGCCAACACCGTGCCGATGGGCCCGGTCTACATCAATCTCGATGCCGAGATGCAGGAAGCCAAACTCGCCGAGCCACTGCCGCCCATCGATGCGGCACGCTACATGCCGCCGGTGACGACCAGCGCAGCGGCCGACTTGTTGCAAAAGGCGGCGGCGATGTTGAAGTCCGCCAAACAGGTGGTGATCCTTGCCGGCCGCGCTTCGCGCAGTGAGGAAGCCTGGACTGCCCGCGTGGCACTTGCCGAAGCGCTCAACGCCAGTGTGGTCACCGATCTGAAAATCGGCGCGAGCTTCCCGACCGATCATCCGCTTCACGCCGGAGCGCCGCGCGACGTAACACCCGATAGTGTCCCCGCGATCCGCAATGCTGACGTGATCTTGAGTCTCGATTGGGTCGATCTTGCCGGCGCACTGCGCGCCGTTGGCCCCTCGCCTGCAGCCAAGATTATCCAGATCTCGCTCGACTACCGGATTCACAGCGCCTGGAGCATGGACTATCAGGCTCTGCCGCCTGTTGATCTTTTGCTGTCTGCCGACCCCGATCTCGTCGTCCCCGAACTCGTCAAAGCGATTGGCCCAAGCAGCAGGCCGCACGTTGCGCCGAGCCCGCGCGCATCTGCGAGCGATCAGGAGCCGGCAGGCTTCACCAACGAAATCATCGCCTACACGTTACGCAAAGTTTTGGGCGAGCGGCCGACGAGTCTGACCCATCTGCCGATCTCCTGGGAAGATCGCTGGTGGACCTTCTGTCATCCGCTCGACTTCCTTGGCTCCGATGGCGGCGGCGGCGTCGGTGGCGGGCCGGGCATTTCAGTCGGCGCGGCGCTCGCCTTGAAAAATTCCGGCCGGCTGCCGATCTCAGTCTGCGGCGACGGTGACTTTCTGATGGGTGTCACGGCCGTCTGGACCGCGGTGCACTACAAAATTCCGCTATTGTTTGTGATCGCCAACAACCGCTCATTCTATAACGACGAACTGCATCAGGAACGCATGGCGCGGATGCGCGCGCGTCCGGTCGAGAACAAATGGATCGGCCAGCGCATGGCCGATCCCGAAATCGATCTCGCCGCCATGGGCCGCGCCCAGGGCGCGGTCGGTTTTGGTCCGATCACCACGCCGGGCGATCTCAACGCCGCGCTTAAGCAAGCGATTGCCGCTGTCGATGCCGGCGGCGTCGCCGTTGTCGATGTCCGCGTCGACCCGGGTTATACCGCGAACATGACCGCCGCGATGACGCGCGCCAAAAGCTAAGGAGAGGAAACATGAACACCGCAGTCCCGCTTAAATCGGCCAAGGCCGAAACACTTCGCCTGCCCGACCACCGTGATGCGTATTACGGCGGCGAATGGCACAAGCCGAAGTCCGGACGGTATGTGGACTCGATCAATCCCGGCACCGCGGAAGCCCTCGGCGCGGTCGCCGATTGCGGCGCAGCCGATATCGACGCCGCGGTCGGCGCGGCGAAGAAAGCCTTCGACGGCTGGCGCAACACGCCGCCGCTCGAGCGCGCGCGGCTGCTCAAGCGCATTGCCAATGTGCTGCGCGAGAACGCCGACGAACTCGCCATGATCGATGCTGCCGATTGCGGCAATCCGGTCCATGAGATGGTGATGGACGCAACCGTCGCCGCGGCGCAGATCGACTTCTACGCCGGCCTCGTCACCGAAATGAAAGGCGCCTCGATCCCGATGGGGCCCGGCGTGGTCAACTTCTCCGTGCGCGAGCCGCGCGGTGTCGTCGGCCGGATCATTCCGTTCAATCATCCGTTCATGTTCTGCGCCGGCAAAGCCGGCGCGCCGCTCGCAACCGGCAACACGGTGGTGATGAAGCCGCCGGAGCAGGCGCCCCTTTCCGCGTTACGGCTCGCTGAACTGATCGGTGGCATTCTGCCGCCTGGCGTATTCAACGTCGTGCCGGGCGGCCGCGAAGCGGGGTCGGCGCTGACGACGCACACCGATGTCGCCATGATCGCGCTGATCGGGTCGGTGCCGACCGGCCGGGCGGTGATGAAGGCCGCGGCCGATACGTTAAAGCCGGTGATGCTCGAACTCGGCGGCAAGAATGCGCTGATCGCCTACCCCGACGCCGACCCCGAAGATGTCGCGGGCGGTGTGGTCGGCGGCATGAACTTCACCTGGTGCGGCCAATCCTGCGGCTCCACCAGTCGCGCCTTTATCCATGAGAAGATTTACGATGCGGTGCTGGCGAAGGTGAAAGCCAAGATCGCCCATTTCAAGCCGGGCATCGCCACCGACCGCTCGACCACCATGGGCTCGATCATCTCCAAGTCGCAGTACGAGCGCATTCTCGGCTTCATCGAGTCGGGCAAACAGGAAGGCGCGCGGCTGTTCCACGGCGGCGGCCGGCCTTCCGATCCGGCGCTCGCCAAGGGATTTTTCATCGAGCCCACCGTATTCGCCGACGTGCAGCCGAACATGCGGATCGCGCGCGAGGAAATCTTCGGCCCGGTCCTCTCCATCTTCAAATGGAGCGACCAGGCAAAAATGCTGGAGCAGGTGAACTCGGTCGAATACGGCCTCACCGCTTCGATCTGGACCAATGATCTGTCGACGGCGCACAACACCGCCGCCGCGGTGCAGGCCGGGTTTGTCTGGATCAACGAAGTCTCAAAGCATTTCCTCGGCGCGCCGTTCGGCGGCTACAAGCAATCCGGCATCGGCCGCGAGGAATGCATGGAGGAGATGCTCGCCTACACGCAGGAAAAGAACATCCACGTGCGGCTGAAACCGGGGAGGTAACCAGGCCGCGCCTAAGTCTCTATGCCGTCGCTTTCTTGAAACTCGCGGCAACTTTGTCCCAGTTCACGGTGTTCCACCAAATGTCGATATAGTCGCCTCGCTTGGCCTGGTGCTTGAGGTAATAGGCGTGCTCCCACACGTCGACGGCAAGGATCGGCTTGGCCCCGGCATAAATATGCGGCGTGTCCTGATTGGCGGTGTTGAAGACCGTTAGCTTTTTGTCCTTGTCGACGCCAAGCCACGCCCAGCCTGACCCGAAGCGTCCGAGGCCGGCCTGCTTTACCGCTGCCTTCATCTTGTCGAGATCGCCGAACGTTGCGTCGATTGCGGCTTTCACATCCTGAGTCGGGCTGGTCGCGCCGCCCGGCGTCATCAGCTCCCAGAAATAAGTGTGGTTCCAGTGACCGCCGAGATTGTTGCGGACGGCTGTGCGTATGTTTTCGGGGACGACGGAAAGATTGGAAAGAATCGCCTCCATCGGCCGGGTTGCCAGTTCCGGCCATTTCTCCGCGAGGCTGTTGAGATTCTTGACGTAACCGGCATGGTGGACGTCGTGATGAATTTGCATCGTTTTGGCATCGATATTCGGCTCGAGCGCGTCGTAAGGGTATCCGAGCGGTGACAACGTAAACTCCGCCGGCTTGCCCTCGGCGTGCGCAACATCAACAATGCCGGCCGTGGTCGCCAGCGCCGCCGTACCGAGCACCAGTTTGAAGGTCTCGCGCCTGTTCATGACATGACTCCGTCTCGGCTCTGAACTATCCGCCGCAACACTCGGACGGGCTACCTTTCTGCGGCCGGCAGCACCCTTCAGGGGCCGCTTATTCCTTCTCAGCCCTAAACTCGATCCGGCGGTTCTTGGCCCGGTTCGCTTCTGAATTATTTGGCGCAACGGGACGAGTGTCGCCGTATCCGGCGGACCGGATGCGCGCAGGCGCAACGCCCTTGGCCGTCAGATAGTCGACGACGGATTTTGCCCGCTCTTCGGAGAGTTTCTGATTGAAGCTCTTGCTGCCGGTGCTGTCGGTATGGCCGTCGACGTCAAATTTGACCGATGGACAGCGTTTGGCGATATCGGCCCCGGTATTAAGGAGTGGCTCGCTTTCGCGGTCGAGCTCGGCGCTCCCGGTTTTGAAATAGATGGCGTTGGTTTCCGAAATCACGGTCAACCGCGTCTCACAACCTTCCGTCGTGATGGCCGCAGCCGCCTGTTCGGCGCGCTGCTTTTCGCGCGTGGCCTGGGCCGCTTCCAGCGCGGGTTTCTGGCTGCCCGTTCCAAACACCAGATCGAAGGTTATCGACGCTTCCGGAACGATGCGGATACCGCCCACCGCATCAGCGAGTTTGGCCATGCCCGGCATCAACCCGAAGCTTTCCGCCGTGACGACGATCGGCGCGGCGGTCGCGACCGACACGCTGGTATCGCTGACTCGCCTGATCAAAACCGTGGTTTGGATCTGGTTGGTCATGCCGTGCAGATTGACGTTGAGCGCAAGCGGGTAGGTCACCGAACCCTTGGTGACGAGGTCCCGCAATCGGCTTTTGTCGAGCCGGGTGGTGATTTCCGCATTGGGAAACTTGAAAGTCTCGAACAGCAGGAAACGCATGCGTACGTTGCGCAGATCGATATGCGTCTCGATCGAGTTCAGATCGATTTTGACATTTGCATCGCCGTCCTTGCTGACTGCTGCCTTGCACCGTAGTGAATTCGTGCTTCTCGATGACGCCCTGAAGCTTCTCGGTTTGCATGTACACGTGCGAGAGCGCCGGATTGAGCAGCCAGTCCTCGTTCAGGAAATCCTGGGCGTCGGCGCTGCGCCAACCCATTGCCAGCAGCGAACAATGCAAACGCGAGCACAAACGCGAATAACGACGGCGACTTTGACCATGTGCATGCCACTCTTTCCAGCTCGCGCCGCTCTTACCCAGCCCGACGATGAGAAAATCCGGCCATTACTGGCAGCCGCTGATCGCCCATCGCATCAAAGCGAGCTTGAGCGTGCCGCCGAACGGGTGCTGAACCCGCAGCACGAAATCGCGGCTGCTTCACGTAAGTCTTTGCCTGTTCGCACAATCGTTCCTGGTCCCACTTGTGGCAGGAGCTACACTTTTTCTTCCACAGGGACTCGTCGAGACCCTCGACCGGGGAAAAAAACGGCATCTGGTCGATCATTTCCTGGATTGAATGGCCATTGACCGGGAAGGCGCCGAACGGAATTGGCTGATTAAAGCGCAGCACGTCTTCCGGCCGGGCTGTCGCTTTTGCGCCACTGGGCGTTACCGGCGCGCCTGGAGGTGCGGCCGCGGGCGGGGGCGCGGCGGCGGACGATGGTGCGCCCACTGCGGGAGGAGCGGCCGCAGCGCCCGCGGCTGGCGCCGACGCGGCGGCGGCATCGGTTTGCTGGAGGTATTGCAGCGCCGCCCAACCCTCGACCGGCGTGTGCGCGTTGCCGTTGTCGAGCTTGTAGGAAATAAACGCCCAGTCGACGCCGGCGACGTTCTTCAGGCGGGTGACGCAGGTGACGTCGCCGTCAAACAGCGCGTCATTGTAGATCTGGCCGCCAGCGTCCTTGCTGACGTTGAGCATGCTGGTGTTGACCTTATAGAGCGTGCAATGCGATTCCTGCGCCGACGCTGCTCCGGCGCCGCATACCAGCGCCAAACAAAAAACCATACGCCCGATCATGGCTCGCTCCCATTCGCGTCAAATGCTCCGCTGAGGCAGGACGAGTCGCAAAGTTTGCATTTGGACTGATCTGCGGATTGGGGCTTGCACTGATCTCCGGATTTGGACGGATGTCCGGCCACGACCCTTTGCGCCATCTCGGTGACATAAGCCCAATGGGTGAGCGGCTCAAGGATGAGGTCGAGATTATTACCAAACGCTTTCGCTACGTCATCCCTGCGTTGGTTGTACTGGGTAAAAGCAATATTTGTTGAGTCATCGCCATGGTCCCTATCACGATGGTCATAGGTGGGAGTATGCCAATCGCAAAAGTCATCTCCGGCACTGGCCTTATGTCCCGTCCAATAGATATGTCCTGCACCCATTACATATTTATCGCGTGATACGTGGATTTTATTCAGCCGCCATTCTAAAGCGCGTTGCTTGATCTGCTTCGCGTCTTCCTTGAAACAGGCTACTGTCGCGTTCAGGTCCTGCCGTTTTCCGCAGTGGTCGACGTCGTTACCATAATACTCCGTGGCGTGCAGGTACTCCTCGCGCAGCACAGCCAGCTTGAGTGTGGCAAAGGCGACAAAATACGCCAGCGCCTTTTCCGGCTGATCGGCATCGATGAAGTCCCGCTCAAGCGTGTCAAGGGTACCCTCAAGCGTCGTGAGCTGTTGGCCCTTCTGCACTAAATTCTTGGTCCTGTTGTATTTGGCGAAAAAGTCCTTCAGTCCTGTCACGCGATTATCCAGGTGCGTAAGCTCCGCGCCCTCGATCATCTGGGGCACCAGGTCGTTGACGTATTTTTTCATCTGGTCGAACACCGCGCCGGATGTGGGGTCTTTCCACAGAAATTTGGTCACTCCGCTGAGCATACCGCCGACGTCCGGAACAGCCGCCGCTAAACCCGTCACCCCTTCCCTGATCTCCGTATGGGGTGCGTTGAATGACGTCGCGCGAATGTCGATCGGCGCCTTGCAGTCGCTGGTAAGGCATTGGATCAAACCCTTGTAATTCGTGCTGTTCCGCAACGACGCCATCGAAACTCCGCCTAGTTTGTTACAGTGCTTGCTGTCCAAATCCTGGTCGAGGGCCTCTTGCTCCTGCTCCTTTTGCTTTCTCTCCTCCTCGGCCTTCTTTTTTTGCTCCGCCTCCTTCCTCCCCTGCTCCTGAAATGCTCGGCCGCACCCGCTGAGATTGAGATTTGGGCACTGGACCGGGTTGAAGAAGGTTTGCTGGTCGCCGCCGGCCGGAGGATTGAACGGTTCGGCAGTATCCAATTCGCCTCCGGAATGTGTCGCAATATCGGTATTACCCGCCGGCTTGGTCGCGTGATGCGCCTCGTCGTCGTGCGCCTTGACGGTGAGTTCGGGCTTTTTGGTCGGCTTCGGATGATTGGGCTCGACGTAATCGTCCGCCTTGACGGTGAGGCTGGCTTCCTTGGTCGGCTTCGGATGATTGGGCTCGAAATAATCGTGCGACTTGACGGTGAGGCTGGCTTCCTTGGTCGGCTTCGGATGATTGGGCTCGAAATAATCGTGCGACTTGACGGTGAGGCTGGCTTCCTTGGTCGGCTTCGGATGATTGGGTTCGACGTAATCGTTTGACTTGACGGTAAGGCTGGCTTGTTTGGTCGGCTTTTGGCTCGGCTCGTATTGTTGCCCGCAATTGCCACCGGTGCAGGCCCGGTTAATCTGCGGCTGGGGTTCGCAATTGCCGCCGGTGCACGCTCGGTTGATCTGCGGCTGGGGTTCGCAATTGCCGCCGGTGCAGGCCCGGTTAATCTGCGGCGCGCAATTGCCGCCGCTGCAGGTGTCGACCACCATGGGAGGTAGCGGCGTCGGACAACGCTCGACGCAGACCTGCCTGCTGCCTCCACACGTCGCAGGTGTGCTCTCGACCTTGAGGTAGCACCCTTTTCCCGTCGTGCCTGCGCACAAGCTGGGGTTAGCCGGGAAGTCAGTGCGGCGCGGATATAGCACCGTGGCGCCGACTCTCAATTCCTGGAAATTGTCGGGGCAATTGTCCGGAGCAGGAATGATGTTGATGACAATGTCGCCGACACGGTCGTGATGAGGGCCGTCGTGATAAGGGTCATTTTCCACCGTCGGCGCCGGCCCATTCGGTTGCGGCAAATACGCCGGATTTGGTAGGGGCGTATTCGGTTGCGGCGAATATGACGGATTCGGTTGGGGCGTATTCGGTTGCGGCTGATTAAGCCGGGCCTTTCTCTCTTCGTTTAATTGCTTTTTGATGTCGTCCAGTTGTTCCTGCCGCTGTTCTTCCAGTTTGGCCTTTTCGATATCGAGCTTGCGCTGGTGCTCTACCTGCTCTCTCCGCTTTTGCAGCTGATTATTATACAGCTGAATATTATATTGCCGCTGCTGTTTCTGCTGCTCCTCCAATTGATGTTGCCGGGCGATGGCGCTCATGATGCCAAGGATCGCAGCGCCGGTATTGAATGAGTTGCCGCCGTTGCCGTTATAGGGCCGGTTGTAGCCGCCACCGCCCTGCGGTGCGTAGCCGCCGTTGCCGTTATAGGGCCGGTTGTAGCCGCCACCGCCCTGCGGTGCGTAGCCACCACCACCACCGCCCTGCGGAGCGTAGCCACCGCCGCCGCCACCGCCGCCACCGCCTTCGTTATATTGAACAAGTACAGTGCCGCCCGAGAGAGTGTGCGAACCGCCACTGGCAGTCATATCCCGCGGGAGACCCGCATCGACCGCCGCAGTGCGAAGTCCGGGGCCGCCGATCGCGGCGGCGTTCGCGCTTATGGGCAACGCTACGCTGGCGCCGAACAGCAGAGCTGCAATTGGAATGCCAAGTGTCTTCACCGTAGCCTCCTGATGCCGCGTTGCGCGCGCGCCGCCGTCACTGGCAGCGATTGTTACCGACACACGTGGTTGTGAGGTCGCAGTGCGTGGCGGTGCCGTCGTTGTTGGCAAAGCAAAATCTCGGGTTTCCGGGGCCTATGCAGGCGCCGGACCGGAAGTGATCGCAGAACATCCCCGGATTACAGGTACCCGCGCCCGGGCAGCACACCCCTCCGATGGGGGCGCAGTCGAACTGGTTGGGACAGATGAAGAAGCCGGGATGGTTAGGACACGGCGGACCCGCGATTGCCGTGAACTGCGTGCCGGGCGGAATATCGATCTGGATCCGGGGCGGGACCTGGATCATCTGCACCGGGCTGCTGCCGGGGCCGCTGATCGGAGCATTTCCACCGCCGCCCGGACCACCACCCCCTGGGCCGTTTCCGGAGCCGGCGGCAGCGCTTTGCTCCGCCAGAGCTGCACAATCGCCGGAGTGCTCCTTATCGGTGGCGTTCAATATGTAGTATCGCTCCCGGCCGCTTTTCTCGCGCGAGCTGGCCGGCTTGTACTTGATGGTTTTATTGACAAAATCGAATTCGATAGCCGCGGAGCGCAAGTCATCGACGAGATTCACCGTCAGATCATTGCGATCCTTCTCCTGCAGCTTGAAAGTGCCAGCCTTTAATCGCTCCTCCCAGGTGCCGGGCGCGGTCTGCAGGAACGTTCCGACGAATGTGCCACCGTTGAGTTCGCCGGCCTGGATGCACGCCACATTGGACCCGGTTGCGCCGCCGGGAAGTTCGACGGTTTGCGCCAACGCAGCGGGCGAGGACGCCATCGCGGCGGCAACGAATGAGGCAAACAAGGTAAAAGGCAAGAGTCCGCGCTTCATGAATCTATCTCCCATCCTTTTCCTGTCCCGCTTTTGCCGCATACGATGACATCATCGGCGCGACGTGATTGCTAGAGCGCTTATCGAGAATCTTCCAAATGTAATCAAGAAAGGGTGCGTCAAATTGTTCCGCGCAGAAGCCCAGCAAAAAAGTTCCGTGAGAAAGTTGGAGCGAAGCGTCGTGTAAAATTTTCGTCACAAAAGTTCCGTCATAAAAGTTCCGTCGTTACAATTGGTGATGGCTGCGGAAAATTCGAGCGACTCCGTTTCTCCAACCCCAACGCCGTAAAAGGCTGCCCATCGCCCGCCTCGCTTAGGAACGGATCCATCAGCCGAATTAGGCCGGAGAACCAAGAGTGCGCCCGCATAGGTGGTCTCAGTAAATACGGCGTTATTGAATCCCACCGACATACCGCGCCACCTGCTCGTCGGCCAAAGTCTTGCGCCTGCGGCGGCGAAATAACAACGGAACTTTTGCCAACGATCGGGAACCGGAGCGACATTATGAACATCTTTGGCCCGCCAGCGGCCGCGCGACGAACCTGCTGGGTCAATGTCCGTGTTGCGTCATCGACGGACAGTGCGACCGCTTTGCCGAATGTCCGCCTCCCCCGGAAGCGGACATTCCCGCAGTAACGACTACACGCCCTAATCAGGTCTGCTGCTAACGTCCGCTGTAGCGGCTTGCTAGTTCGCGGCTGCGCGCTTCAGTCTTTTCCAGAATGCAGTTCTCAGTCGCGGCGCCCATGCCGGTGCCGTCACTCCACTCATAGGCCGTGAGGGCGTCGCAATCGGCATCGCGAAACGCGATCCAGGCCTGCTGCGCCTTTTTCAGTTCGGCCTTCCACGCGGCGCCGTGCTCAGGGTCCGAGCTTTCGATCGTCTTGACGGCGCGGCGATAAACTTCGTTGAGCTTGGCATCCGCAGCGTTGGCGAGTTTTTCCAGGCAACCGGACTGGGCGATCGTCGCCAGTTTATTGCACGCGGCGGTCGCATCAGGCTCCTGTGCTGCAGTTGGCGCGGACAGCACCAGCAAAACGAACACGCTCCACACCGTGCTCATGCGGCATCGCGTGAACGAGGCGCAACGCCCTTGCTCACGACACCGATGCTGATGCAACGCGCCCAGCATCACAGCTTGAACGTCTCGAACGTTCCCGGATGGAACAGTTCCTCCACCTTGACGCGACGCGGCGAAAGTCCCTGCGCGTGATGCTGGCCGAGGAAGTAATCGAGCACCTTGCGGTTTCGCTCGATCCCATACGGCCAATAATCGTCGCCCATCAGCGTGCGCGCATCTCGCAGCGCCTCTTCGACGAACGGCAGCGTAACCTTCGTCGCCGAAGTATCGGAGAGCTTCTTGACGCACAGCGCTTTGGCTTGCTCGAACGCCTTGTAGACCGCGCCGGGGAGCCAAGGATGCCGCTCGGCCAGCGTTCGCCGAACGCCGACCACATGCATGATCGGAAAATATCCGGTGCGCTTGAAATAGTCCTTCGCTGCGGCGACCGGATCGCTGAACAGCCAGCCGATATTCGGATGGCCTTTTTCGACCAAAGCGGGCGGGCGCGGCGCGATGAACCCGTCGATATCGCCGTTCTCAAGCAGTGCCGAGATTGTGGCGCCCTCCGGCGCGTTGTCGAGGCGAACGCCCGGCGGCAGGTTGATGGTCAGCTTCTCGGGCCGGCCCGCCTCCTCGATGCCGCCGCGGATCCAGTGAATGTCCGCGGGCTTGACGCCGAAATCGTCGTCCAGCAAGGCGCGCGCCCACACGTTGGCGGTCAGCTGATATTCGGGCACGCCGACTTTGCGCCCTTTCAGATCGGCCGGTTTCTTCACCCGATCCGTGCGGACGTAGATGGCGGTGTGCCGGAACGCCCGCGAGACAAAGGCCGGCACTGCGACATAGGGACTATCGCCTTGCGCTGTTTTCAACGTGAAGCTCGACAATGACAGCTCGCAGACATCGAACTCCGCGCCGCGGAACGCACGAAAGAAAATCTCCTCGGGGCCAAGCGTCATAAAGATCGGATTGACACCGTCGATTGTCACGCTGCCGTCAATCAGCGGACGCGTGCGGTCATAGTCGCCGACGGCGACCGAGAGGTCGAGCTTGGCCATTGAAATTTCCCTTATTGCAACAACGCCATCGCAAGCAAGACGCCATGACGCGTGCGACGGGTTATGCCAATAAGGCCAAGGGTGCAACTACCGGGAGATTGAACGATGCGGCTGCCGCTCTATCAGGTCGATGCGTTCACGGACCGCCTGTTCGCTGGCAACCCGGCCGCGGTTTGCCCGCTTGACGCTTGGCTGCCGGACGCGACCATGCAGGCGATCGCCGCCGAGAACAATTTGGCCGAGACGGCATTCTTCGTTCGCGAGGGCGGCGACTATGCACTGCGCTGGTTCACCCCCACCGTCGAAGTCGATCTGTGCGGACATGCGACGCTTGCTGCTGGCCATGTGGTCATGAAATTTCTTGAGCCGCAGCGCCAGAGCGTAGGCTTTCGCACGATGAAGGCCGGAATGCTGAACGTAGCGCGCCGCGCCGATATGCTGGTCATGGATTTTCCGGCGCGTCCCGCCGCCGCTGCCGAACCCCCGCCGGGACTTCTCGCCGCGCTCGGCGGCATGCCGCGCGAGGTGTTTCGCGCCCGCGATCATCTCATTGTCTATGACAGCGCGGCAGAAATCGCAGCGCTCAAGCCCGATCTTGTCGCGCTCGCCAATGTCGATTGCTGGGCCGCCATCGTGACGGCACCTGGCACGGACGGGGTGGATTTCGTTTCGCGGTTCTTTGCTCCGGCGCAAGGCGTGCCGGAAGATCCGGTGACGGGTTCATCACACACCACACTCACGCCCTACTGGGCCAAACGCCTCGACAAGCCTGAACTCGAAGCGCGCCAACTCTCACGCCGCGGCGGCGCGCTCCATTGCACGCTCAACGGCGACCGGGTCAACATCGGCGGCCGCGCGGTGCTTTATCTGGAAGGGCATATTTCAGTGTAGAGCAAATACCGGACGATCGCCGGAACGTAATCAAACCGGCGCATAGGCGCCGGCGCTCGCTTCGATGACCGGCGCGACAGGCGCGGGCCGGTTCATGCCGAGGCCGCGCCAGGCGGCATCGACGATATTCTGTGTCCTCAGTCCGTATTTGGCGAACAGATATTCGCGGCTGCCGGCTTCGGCGAAGGTGTCGGCGATGCCGACGCGGCGCAAGGGTACGGCAGTTCCAGCCTCCGATAAAGCTTCGGCCACCGCCGAGCCCAGGCCGCCGACAATGGTGTGGTTCTCTGCTGTGATGACGATGCGGCTTCGGCGCGCAGTGGCGACGATGCTCGGGCTGTCGAGGGGCTTGATTACAGGAACATTGAGAACGGCGGCGGTAAGACCGTTCTCGGTCAGGGTGCGGGCCGCGGCTAACGCTGCGGGTATCATCATGCCCGAGGCGACGATACAGACATCGCAGCCCTCGCCGCCGATCAACAGCTGCGCCTTGGTCAAATCGAGCCGGTGATCGTCTTCGAAGATCACGGGGATCTCGCCGCGCTTTAAGCGCAGATAAACCGGGCCGGGAAGGTCGGCGATCGCCGCGACCACCTGCTCCGTCTCGATGGCATCGGCCGGTTCGACCACTGTCATGTTGGGAAGCGCGCGCATCAGTGCCACGTCCTCAATCGCCTGATGGCTCGGACCACCGGGACTGGAGAGGCCGGGCATGAAGCCGACAATCTTGACGTTCAAATTGGGATACGCGACCGACATCGCGATCTGATCGAAGCAGCGCCGCGTGGTGAACACGCCGAACGAATTGACGAAGACCGTATGCCCGGCACGGGCCAGGCCGCCGGCGATGCTGAGCATGTTCGCCTCAGCCATGCCGACGTTGATGAAGCGATCGGGAATGGCGTCGCGGAACAGATCAGTTTCGGTCTGGCGGGTGAGATCGGCGCCGAGACAGATGATGTCCCGCCGCTGCCGCGCCAGCGCCACCAGCGCGCTGCCATACGGCTTGAGCACGGTTTGATAAGGCGGTTCACGCAAGCGCGGCCTCAAGTTCCCGCAGAACCGCCGCCTGCAGCTCGCCGTCGAGCTTAATGAAATGTCCGTCGACCGTAGGAGGAATTGCGCGCATGCGGCCGAGAATCTCAGTGCGCGCAATGACGACCAGCGGCCCCGCACCCTCACGCCGAGACGCAAACGCGCGCGCGAGCGCTTCGACGTCGTGGCCGTCGACTTCGGCAACCCGCCAGCCGAACGCGCGCCATTTTTCCGCCAGCGGATCGATCGTCGTGACCGACGTTACCGAACCGTCGACCTGCGAATTGTTGGCGTCGATCACAACGACCAGGCGGTCGAGCCGCTGATGCGCGGCGAACATCGCCGCTTCCCACACCTGGCCTTCTTCCATCTCGCCGTCGCTGAGAAAAGCAAAAGTATCGCGATCCTCGCCGGCAAGCCGCGCCGCCAGAGCAAAGCCGATTGCGCCCGACAGACCTTGCCCAAGCGAACCGCAGACCAGATCGCCCAGCGGCGTGCGCTCGCTGCCGATGGCCTCGAGGTCGGCTCCGTCGCTGCCATAGGCGGCGAGTTTTGCCGGATCGATCAGTCCGGTTTCAGCAGCCGCGGCGTACAGCGCGATCACGTAATGCCCGGGCGAGAGCACGAACCGGTCGTGGCCATAGCGCAAGCCACCGCCGAACAGCACTGCGAAAATCTCGGCGGACGACAAGGCCTGCCCGAGATAGCCGAAGCCCTGGATCGCGACCATGTGGGTCGCGCGCATGCGAATGCGCGTCGCGAGACGCCGCAACGCTGGAATATCGAGGCCGGATTTTTTGACGTCCATGTGTTTGGTCTTAGCAACCCTCGGAGTGATTGCCGAGCCTAGCGGATGGCGGCGTTACAGCCTAGCTGAACGCTGCACCCTCACCTTCCGGCGAACGGCTCCGCCGGCGCGATGTCGGTGACGCGGAATTGCACGCGTTCCTCGCCTTGATACCGGTCGAGCGCGAAAGAACCTGCGGCATGGACTTGCCGGCCGCGATTTTGCAGCAGGGCAGAGCCGAGTTTTTGTCCGGCCGCGCGAAATGCGATGGCGTTGACGCCAGCGCCATCGGCGGATTTGAGCCGCACCCGTATATGCGCCTGGCCGACTTCTTCAGCGTAAGCGATGGTGTGTGCCGGCAGCGCGATCACTGGTTCCGGATTGCCGGAACCAAACGGGCCAGCGCGTTCAATCATCGCGACCAGACCGGCGTCCGCCGCTGACGCGCTCACCGCGCCGTCGATCGAAAGGCCGTTCGAGCGGCGCGCCACTTCCACATCGGCGCTGAGCGCCGCTTCGAAGAAAGCCCGCAGCGGCGCCAGCGCATCCTTGCGCAGCGTGACACCGGCAGCCATGGCATGCCCGCCGCCTTTGATCAGCAAACCCTCGGCGACCGCGCGGCGCACCGCGCGGCCGAGATCGACGCCGGCAATGGAGCGGCCTGATCCGGTGCCGGTGCCGCCGGGCTCGAGCGCAATCGCAAACGCCGGGCGCCCGAACTTTTCCTTAAGCCGCGCCGCGACGATACCGACGACGCCCGGATGCCAGCCCTCCGCTGCGGTGACGACAACGGCGCCTTTTTCCTCAATGCCAAGCGCCGCCATGGCCTCGGCTTCAGCTTGCGCCAGCGTATCCATTTCAATGGCCTGGCGTTCACGGTTGAGCCGATCAAGCTCGGCGGCAATTTGCGCGGCTTTGTCCGGATCGTCTTCCATCAACAGCCGCACGCCAAGATCGGCGCGGCCGATGCGCCCGCCGGCATTGATGCGCGGGCCCAACAAAAATCCGAGGTGCCACGCTTCGGGGGGACCGGACAGCCGCGCCACGTCCATCAGGCTCACATGGCCCGGGCGCTCGCGACGGCGCAGCGCTATCAAGCCTTTCGCAACGAAAGCGCGATTGAGCCCGATCAGCGGCACCACGTCGGCCACTGTCCCGAGCGCGACATCGTCGAGAAACGCAAGAAGATCGGGCTCGGGCCGCGTGCCCGTCCAGAACCCGCGCGCGCGCAGTTCGCGGTTCACCGCCACCACGGTCATAAAGACAAGCCCGACCGCCGCGAGATAGCCGAGACCGGAAAGATCGTCGCGCCGGTTCGGATTGACGATGGCGAAAGCGGGCGGCAGCACCTCGTCGGCCTGATGATGATCGATGACGACCACGTCGACGCCCAGCGCGCGCGCTTCGGCGAGCGGCTCGATGCTGGTCGTGCCACAGTCGACGGTTACAAGGAGCGTAGCGCCGCGGGCGGCGAGCGATCGCACCGCCTCGACGTTTGGGCCGTAGCCCTCAAACAGCCGATCGGGAATGTGAATCAGCGGCTCGATTCCGGCGCGGCGCAGGAAGCGCGCCAAGAGCGCCGCCGAAGTCGCGCCATCAACGTCGTAGTCGCCGAAGATCGCGACGGTTTCGCCGCGGACGATGGCGTCCGCAATCCGCGCGGCCGCCTCGGGCATCGCGGTGAGCACGTTGGGATCAGGCATCGATCGCTTGACGGTGGGGTCGAGGAAGGCGTCTACGGCATCGACCTCGATATTGCGGCCGGCGAGAATGCGGGCCAGCAGTTCGGGAAGATCGTGACGCTGGGCAATGGCCAAGGCGCGCGCCGATCCACGCTGGTCGAGCCGGTCGCGCCAGCGCCGCCCGGTCGCCGAGCTTTCGACGCCAAGGAAAAGGCCATCCGTCAAGGCGAACTCGCGCGGTTCAAAACCCATCGACCGAGCCTAGCCGATTCGCATGCGATCAGGTCGAGTGCTTTGGTGCGTGAGACAGCCAGATGTCCGACTTGAGCCCGTCTTCGCGGCCAAGCTGACGTCGCCGAAGCGCTTAGCCCGTCACGGTCGTTTGCACCTCACGGGGCGCCAATGATGCGGCCCGCCACGTCCCCGCTTCCTTCCGGAAAATATAAAACCAGCCAGTCTTTGTGTTTCCGCCGGTGCGCTTAACTAGGTAATCCACGAAGGCCAGAGCAACGCTGTTCGATAGTAAGTCGATCTGGACCTTCTCGATTTCGGTGCCGGTTCGACCAGACTTTGCCTCGGCATCGAAGTACGCTTTCAAAAATTTGGACACCGCCTGGGTGTCCGGAAAAGTGGTGTGGGTGCCGTCGGGAGATAGAAACAAGATCGGTGCTTTGTACATCTTTGTTGAGATTGAATCAGCATCACCTGCGTCGAGGAAACATATGTATCGGCGCAGGACGGCCTCAATTGCGCTGGCGTCTTCGTTTGAGGATGCGCCGAATGACTGAGAAGTGGCTGTTGATGTCATGTGCTCGCGCACCTCCCAAAGATGCTTTTTCAAGATCTCGCAGTTTTCCCTGGATCGGTCACTCCGCCTTCGCGCCGCCGCTCTGGTCCAGACCTCGGGTCAGGAAGGCGTGGGATTGCGCCATGAGTTGTCTCGAGTGCTCGACATCGACGCCCACCAGCTTGCCGTCGCGCTTTCTCACCTTACCGTCGATCATGACCCAGCTGACATTGCCCGCGTTGCAGATCGTCACTGCCGATGAAACCGCGTCGTTGACCGGCATCACGTTGATAGCGTCGAGATCAATCATGATGATGTCCGCCCGCTTGCCGGGTGTGAGCGAGCCGGTCTTGCGGTCGAGCCCCAGCGTCCGCGCACCCTGGATGGTCGCCAGCTCGAGAATGTCACGTACCGGAACGAGGATCGGCTTGCCGCCCTCCTTGATCACCCGCTGGGTCTCGAGCAGGCGATCAATCATCAGCAGAGCGCGCATTTGCGTGAAAAGATCGGTCGGCATGCGCGTCTCGTTGTCAATGCTGAGCGACGGGCGAATGCCATGACGCAGCCAGCGCTGCAGGCTCGGGAAACCGTGCCCGGACATCACCTCGGTTGCCGACGACGTCGAGACCGAGCCGCCGCTATCGCCGATCATCTGCAGTTCTTCGTCCGAACATCGCAGCGTATGAACATGCGTGATATCGGGGCCGAGCAGCTTGGCGTCATAGAGCGCCTTTACCGCTCCGGGTTTGGCGCCGGGGACGCCCATGTGGATGGTGATGGGCAAGCCGAGATCGCGCGCCAGTTTCAGGTCGTCGACGGATGCATCCCAGGACGAATATTCGGGTCCGCGCAGCGCCAACGCCATGGTCAGCAGCTGGTCGTCCGCGTTGAAATATTGCCGGCGCACGCGCCGCGCGTCGGCCGGGTGGCGCAACTCGCTTTTCGGGCTCCACCAATCGACAAAGGGAGCGACCGGATCGCCATGCGCGAACACGCCTCTGATGCCGGAATCCACCAACCCCTTGACCGCCGCATCGGCATGGTCCGGCGTCAGCATGATATGCGACCAGTCCAGCATAGTGGTGATGCCGGCATTGATCGCACCGAGCGAGCCGAAAAGATTGCCGATGTAAACATCGTCCGGCCGGTAGCGTGGCGCCACCGTCTGCAGAATGACTTTGAGATAGACGAAGAAATCGCCCTCGGGAATCATCGACCGCAGTTGCGTTTCCCAAGTGTGGCGATGGGTGTCGATAAGGCCGGGGAGCACAAGCTTGTTCCTGGCGTCGATCACGTCTGCGTCACCGCCCGGCAGATCGACGCCAACATTTTCAATTTTAGCGCCATCGATGAGCACGTCCCCGGACTTGAACTCGCCGATAGATTTGTCGCACGACACGACGTAGCCACCCTTGAGCAGCAATTTGCGCCCCGGCGGGTTAGGCTGCGTCCGCGCGGTAGACTCCATGAACGGCAAGGCCGAAGCAGCGGCTGCGACGCCCTGCAAGAATGAACGACGCATCATTTTCGTCACTTCCAATGTCTCCTCCAAGCCGCGCGTTTTGTTAGCATGCGGCGACCACAAGCTTATCTTGTTATGGGGCGGATCAACCAGACTGGCCGCACGTGACAGATTTAGGACGCGGCTCCGGCTTGCTCCCCCAAGACTCCGAAATAGCCTGCGGGCCATTTGAACCTTTCCCGGAGCGCGGCAGACTAACCGGCACGGGTTCGACCAGTTCGGACCTTCGCAAGATTTCGGAGGCGCACCATGCCGGATCGGTATGAACATACGCAGCCTGGTACGTTGATGTGCGTCGTCCTGCTGCTGGGCGCACTCGTGTTTGGGGCGGCGGCTTACATGAATGCGGGCGCAGGACGGTGGGCCGCGCTTATGGTTACGATTGGTTTTGTCGCCCTCGCATGGCTCTTCTCATCCCTGACCGTGGTGGTGAGCGAGAATCAATTGCAGTGGTACTTCGGACCGGGGCTCTGGAAGTATCGCATGCCGCTCTCCGACATCGCCGGCGTGCAGATCGTGCGCAACAACGTCTTGAACGGTTTTGGAATTCGCATGCGGCCGGGTTTTCGTCTTTACAACGTCTCCGGGCTGGACGCAGTGGAATTGCGCCTGACCAGCGGTGAAGTGCGTCGACTAGGCACGGATGACGCAGCAGGACTCGCAGCCGCCTTGAAGCCTTGAGCGACGGCCTCGGCTGGGAGTGAAAGTCGCTGCCCGCGTAGTGTGGCCCGCAGACAAATCAGGCCGCCAACATTGACCCCGAATGCGGCTCGGCTTACAAAAATTAGCCGCGTGAAGGCAGGGCATTTGGGGACTGGGCTGTGCTCAACGTCTGCTCGGCAAGAGAGCAATGATGCAACCGCACTTGCTCCGGATTCTTGTTGGCGTTGCGGCCCTGCCGGCCGTTCTTGCGACGGCACTGAGCATATCTGCGCTGTCTGCCGGGCCCGCTTCGGCGCAACAGTCCTGCACCGAGGCGCTCACCGGTTCCGGCAGCTGCACCTATCAGGGACAGTCTTATAGTTACAGCTGCTCGGCCGCAGCTGGGACCGTAACCTGCAACGTGAGCGGACCCGCGTGTACCGGCGCCCTCACCTACAACATTGCTACGGGCAAATACGGCGGCAAGTGCGCGAACATTGCTTCCGCAAGCACGACCGCAGTCCCGAGCTCGGTTCAAGTGCTCGCCACCAGTGTCCGGACAGTTTCGCACGTCGGTCTGAGTGCTGTTCAGAGCCAATTTCAAAACATTCGCGATGCCATCCAGAGCCGGCTGATGAATCCGGGAAGCGCGCGGCCGCTCGGATACGCCGAGGCTGTCGCCGACCAGCCGGCCGCAGAACCCCTCGCCTATGCGGATCCAAATTCGTCGCGGTGGCCGCTGCTCGTCAAGGCGCCAGGGCCGTCACAGCCGGTCGACAACGGTTTGACGGCATGGGCCCAGTCATACGTTGATTATGAAAACCGCTGGGGAGTTGTGAACGGCTTTAATACAGACAGCAACACCTTAATCCGCGGCGTTACCGGCGGCATCGATAAGACCTTTATCGTCGGACAACAGGCGTTTGTTATCGGGCTGTTGGGAGGGCAGACAGACGCTTCGACCTATAACGTCGATGGATCGTCGGCAGGCATCACCGGTCCGTCGGCCGGGACCTATGCCATTTACATCAACGGCGGCTTTTCGACTGACGGGACTTTCAAAGCCGACATGTTGAACATCAGCCAAGCCAGCGCCAGCGGATTGGTGACGCCGCTCGGTGTGGTCAATTACACGCTCGGCGGCGATATAAACTACAAAGTGAACATGAAGGACTGGTGGTTCGAGCCAACGATCGGAATATCCGACGTGATCTCAGACTGGAACAGCGCCGCCCAGGCGGTGGGCTTGAGCAACGGGTATGATCTGCGCCTGCAGGGCGGAAGTCGCTTCGGCACGACCTTCGCCTTGGGGCCGGCCTCGGTGGACGCGACGTTGCTGGCGCTGGTTTACGACGACGTTATCATCACCGGCGGAACGCTTGCCGCTGCCACGGCGGGAACGCTGCTCGTGCCAAGCGATGTCGGCTATCTGGTCGGACAGGGGATCGGCAAGCTGAACTTCGACTGGAGCAACGCCATCAGAGGCTTTTCCACCTTTGTCGAAGCCGAAATCCGCGGCCGCGAAGGGGTGATCGGCGTCGCCGGGAGGTTAGGCGCGCGCTACAGCTGGTGACCGCCGCCGCCTCCACCAGGCGGCATGGTCGCAACGCGAAACGCCGGACCGCGCACGAGGGTATGAATGGATTTGAACGTCGCACACCCTGCGATAACCGAATTCCTCATGGGGTTCATCGCGGACTTCAATAACCTGGATTGGCCAAGTTTCCGTGCCCGGTTCTGCGACGACGCAACCATATTCTTTCCGCAGCAATATCGCGTGGGCCGCGCCGCCGGACGGCGGGAAACCGACGCGGCGTGGAGTGCGGTATTCGAGTTGCTCCGCGCAGCCTCCGGAAAGACCGCGGCGCCATTCATGCACTTGCAACCCCAAGACGTCGTTATTCAAAAAATTGCCGGCGCAGCGATCGCGACCTTCATTTTGCAGAGCGAAAACGGCGGCATGGTCGGCCGGCGAAGTTTGGTCCTGGCAGAAACTGTTGACGGTTGGAGGATCGCGCATCTGCACGGTTCGACAGCCTCGATTTTGACCGACCGCTAGAAACGGCGTTCTGATCTCTGGGTTGCGATAGAGTGAAGTCAAATAGGGCTACCGCCTCCAAGCGGGTCCAATGTCGAGTCAGGCGCAGAAGGATGTCCTCGATGCAGGTTCCAATCAGATTGATGGTAGCCATTGCGGTCGCGATCACAGCGGTCTCGTCTGCGCAGGCTGAAATCAGGATCGGAATGAGTCTTGGAACGACAGGCCCAACCGCGTCGGCAGGGATACCCTACTGGAAAGTCTTTGCGCATTTACCCGAAGTCGTTGCCGGGCAATCGGTCAAATACATCATGTTTGATGACGCCGGTGACCCATCCAGTGCGACCAGGAATGCACGCAAACTGATCGCCGAGGACAATGTTGACCTTCTGGTCGCCTCGACGTCGACGCCGACGTGTCTCGCCGTCGCTGATGTGGCACTCGAAAATAAAATTGCTCAAATCTGCATGGCGCCAATCGTCGTGCCCGAACAAAAGCAGCCGTGGGTCTTCACCGTGCCGCAGCGGGTGCCCGTGATGTTCGGCGCAGTGATCGATGACATGAAGGCAAAGGGCGTAAAATCGATTGGCTACATCGGGTTTGCCGATGGCTGGGGCGATGTTTGTTTACAGACTATCGAGAAGCTCGCCGGCGACGCGGGCATCAAGATTGTCGCCCGCGAACGATACAATCGCGCAGACACATCGGTGACGGCACAAGCGCTCAGGATCATGGCTGCCCGGCCCGATGCGGTCTTTGTCGGCGCTTCCGTTTCACCAGCAGCCCTGCCCCATTTCACGCTGCGGGATCATGGTTTCGAGGGGCCGATCTATCACACGCACGGCATTATCGGGCCGGACTTTCTCCGTGTCGGCGGCAAGTCGGTCGAAGGCGCCATCGCGCCGAGCGGCCCGCTTGTCGTCGTCGATCAGTTGCCCGACGGCAGCCCGACCAAGCAGATCACCCTCGCATTTATCAAACAGTACGAGCCGACATATCCCGAGGTCCGCAACAGCTTTTCCGGTTATGCCTACGATGTGTTCCTGCTCATCCAGGCAGCGATCCCCGGCGCTGTGGCCAAGGCGACGCCAGGCACATCACAGTTTCGCCAGGCGATGCGCGACTCACTCGAAAACCTCAAGGACGTCGTGGGGACCCAGGCCGTTTACACAATGTCCCCGCAGGATCATAACGGCGTCGACGCACGCGCCCGTGTCCTGGTGCAAGTGAAAGACGGCAACTTCACGCTGATGCACTAGCTTTTGATGCACTAGCCTTCGATCTCCCGCACTCGCAGGGATCGCGAAGAAACTCGCCGGTGCGAGCGGTCGAAAAAACTATTCATCGTCAGATGACGTCTCGGCCAGCCGCTCTTTCTGCTGAAAGGCCTTCAACGCCTGACGCAAGGTTGGAAAGATGAGATTCTCATGTTCCGCCCGGTAGAGGCCAATCTTCCTGAGCCAAACCAGAACTTCAGTCCGGCGCCCGGCAATGATCAGCGAGGCGCCACGCGCCTTCAGCCACTCGTTCAAGTCGCGCAAGGCATACAGGCCGTTGATGTCCAGTTCGCTGATCGGAATTGCGTCAATGACAAACCACTGCAGGTCAGGCCCGGCGGCCGCGGCAGCGGCGAGCGCCCGCCGCTTAAAGTAATCGGCATTGAAAAAGGTCAGCGGCGCGTTGAAGCGAAAAAGCGTAAGGCCCGGGAACGTCCGCGCCGCCTCGTGCCGCTCGATCGAATGGAAACCAGGTAACCCATCCACAACACCGAGAACCTCGTGACGCGGTCGGGCGGTTTGCTTAACGAAGCGCACCAGCGCCAGAGCGACGGCGATGAGAATACCGTTGATGGCGCCCACGGCAACGACACCCAGCATCGTGGCCATTGCCAATCCGAACGCGATGCGATCGAATTTCCAAATTTCTTTCAGCGTACTCACATGCAACAGTGAGAAAGACGCAAACACCAGCACCGCTCCCAGCGCCGCGATCGGCACGTATCGCAGGGGGCCGGTGAGGAACAACAGCACCAGTGCAATCGAGGCCGCTGCGACCAAGCCGGTCACTTGGGTGCGGCCGCCCGCAGCGGCGCCCATCGCGGTGCGCGAGTTGGCCCCGGTGACGGCAAAGCCCTGCGACAGCGCTGAGGCAACGTTGGCTGCGCCGTAAGCGGCCAATTCGCGATCGACATCGATATCGTAGCCACCCTTCGACGCAAAGCTTCGGGCCGTTAAGGTGCCACTGGTAAAGAGCACAAGCGTAAGTCCGGCCGCTTCACCGATCAGCGACGGCAACCGTTCGAGTGGAAAGACCGGCCAGCGCAAAGCTGGCAGTCCGGCTGGAACTGGGCCCAGGATTGCCACGCCATGTGCGTTGAGAGTCCATAGCGCGGCAGCAGCGCCGGCAATGACAAGCGCGATGAGAGCCGCGGGCATGCGTGGTACGAATTGCAGCGAGACGTACAATACCGCAAAGCTGCCCGCTCCCACGCCGAGTGTCGGCAAGTTGGTTTGAGGGAGCTTGCCGATGATTTCGAGCAGTTCAGGGATGACGGCGTGCGAATTTACCGAAAATCCCAACAGCTTGCCGATCTGACCAAGAAGAATTGTTATCGCGATGCCGTTCAGGAAACCTACCAGGATCGGTTTCGACAGAAAATCAGCCAACGCGCCGAGACGGAAGAAGCTCGCCGCAATGCAAAACAGGCCGGTGAAAAAAGTCAGCGCGATCGAGAGCGACAGATACAATTCGCCGTTTCCGGCCGCGAGCGGCGTGATGGCGGCGGCGATCATAGCGCAGGTCGCCGCATCGGGGTTCACCATCAGTTGCCGCGAGGTACCGAAGATGGCGTACGCAACCAGCGGCAAGATGCTCGAATAAAGTCCGACAACAGGGCTGAACCCGGCGAGTTCCGCGTAAGCCATCGCAACAGGTAAAGCGACTGCCGCGACCGAGATACCGGCAACGAGATCGTGGGGAAAATCCCGGGCAAAGCGATAATGCATGAGCGTCGGCAAGCCCGGCGCGATGTCCGAGAAACGTTTACTCATACAAGGGACATTGTCGCTGCGGCACCAGCGAGCCGACACTCATTCCGTGCTCCGTTGCTCTCGTTCCAAAGCAATCTCGGATGTTAGGAGCGGAGCGGACCAACTCGGTCCGCGAATGTCAATCTGAAAGTGCGCAGCCTAAAATTTATCAAGCTGACGATGCTCGGCTTTGATCCAGCGCACGGTGCCGGTGACTGAACGCATAACCACCGTCTGTGTCTCGACGATGCCGTTGCCGAACTTGACACCTTCCAGCATGCGGCCATCGGTGATGCCGGTCGCCGCGAACAAACAATCGCCGCGCACCATGTCCTCGATCTGATATTTCCGGCGCGGATCTTTGATGCCCATCTTGGCAGTGCGCTCGCGCCGCTGCTCGGTATCGACCACGAGCCGGCATTGCATCTGGCCGCCAATGCAGCGCAAGGCCGCCGCCGCCAGCACACCCTCGGGCGCGCCGCCGATGCCGAGGAAAATGTCGATGCCGGTTTTGTCAGGCTCCGCGGTGTGAATAGCCGCGGCCACGTCGCCGTCGGTGATCAGGCTGACGGACGCGCCGGCTTTGCGCACTGCTGCAATGATGTCCGCGTGGCGCGGGCGGTCGAGGATCATCGCGGTGATGGCTTCCGGCTTGACGCCTTTGGCCTTCGCCAGTTTGCGGATGTTTTCGTCGGCCGGCGCGTCAAGATCGACGACACCTTTGGGATAGCCGGGGCCGACCGCAATTTTGTCCATATAAATGTCGGGCGCGTGCAGCAGCGTGCCCTCCTCGGCGATCGCGATCGTTGCAATCGAGCCCGGCATGTTCTTGGCGCACAACGTCGTGCCTTCCAGCGGATCGACGGCAATGTCGACCTTGAAGCCGCCTTTGGCGCCAACCTTTTCCCCGATGAACAACATCGGCGCTTCGTCGAGCTCGCCCTCGCCAATGACGACGGTGCCGTCGATCGGCAGTTTATTGAGTTCGCGCCGCATGGCATCGACCGCGGCCTGGTCAGCGGCCTTTTCTTCCCCGCGCCCCCGCAGTCTCGCCGCATTGACCGCCGCGCGCTCGGTCACGCGCACAATCTCCATCGCCAGAATGCGCTCGAGCATCAGACTGTGCGGAACGGTAATCGACGACGACATCTTCCCCCCTGCAATTCGCCGCGCGTGCAACTAGATCAAGTCGAGCATGATCTTATCCGAAAACCGGTAGCCACTTTTCGGGATCATGCTCTAGTTCTTCTCAATGCGGATAACTTGCGGCCGTCCGGAGATTACACGGTCGCGGCGCACGGCGGCGAGCGCCTTGCGGACGGCATCCTCGCTGGTGGCGTAAGTGATCAGAATAACCGGAACGGGCTCGCCGGAACGGCCGGGCTGCGCCAAACCTTGAGCTCGGACATCTTGAGCGCGGATGTCGTGGCGCTGGACAATCGACTCCAGCGAAATGTGCCGCTGCGCCAGACGGCGTGCGATGGTCGCGGCGCTGCCGGGCCGATCGCGTGCCAACAAACGAATGTAGTAACCGCCTTCGTGGCGTTGCATCGGCGCCTTGCCGATCGCAGTCATGCGCGCAGCGGGGCGTCCGAACGGCGGCGTGCGAACGCCGCGCGCAATATCGGCAAGGTCGGCCACGACCGACGAAGCGGTGGCCATGCCGCCGGCGCCCGGTCCGACCAGCGTGATCGGCGCCAGCCCATCGGCATCCATTGTCACCGCGTTGGTCACGCCCATTACCTGCGCAATCGCGGATTCTTTCGGCACCATGGTCGGATGCACACGCTGCTCAAATCCGGCCTCGGTTTTGACCGCGACGCCGAGAAGCTTGACGCGATAGCCAAGCTCGTCAGCGGCGTCGAGATCGGCGAGCGTGATCGACGATATGCCCTCGACATAAACCGCAGCGGGATCAACTTTGGTTCCGAACGCCAGGCTCGCCAGGATGGAAAGCTTTTGTGCGGTGTCGTGGCCCTCGACGTCGAATGACGGATCGGCCTCCGCGTAGCCGAGGCGCTGGGCTTCGCGCAGGCATTCGTCGAAGGCAAGACGATCCTCCTCCATCCGCGAGAGGATGTAATTGCAGGTGCCGTTGAGGATGCCGTAGATGCGCGTGAACGAATTGCCGTTGAGCCCCTCGCGCAACGTCTTGACGATCGGAATGCCGCCGGCGACCGAAGCTTCGAAATTAAGCGCAACACGATGGCGTTCGGCGAGCGCGGCGAGCTTTTGACCGTGCCGGGCGAGCAACGCCTTGTTGGCAGTGACCACCGCTTTGCCCGCCGCAAGCGCGGTCTCGACCACCCGTTTGGCCGGATCGCCCTCCCCGCCAATGACTTCGACCAGAACATCGATCGCGGGATCCGCCGCAAGCGCCGCCGGATCGGCCGCCCAGCGAAATTTCTTCAGATCGATATCGCGTTTTTTGCTGCGGGAACGCGCGCTGACGGCGACGACGTCAATCGCACGACCGCAGCGCGCGACCAGCTTGTCGCGCCCGCGTTCCAACAATTGCACCACAGCCGTGCCGACCGTTCCCAGTCCGGCAAGACCGACTTTCAACGGTTCGGCCATAAACGTCGCTAACCTGGAATAGGCGATCTCGACTAACGCCGGGTCGCCATGGGTACGACGTTGTGCAGCATTTCCGGCCCGGTTTCAAGAAAGCGCCGGATATTGCGGGCGGCCTGACGGATGCGCTGCTCGTTCTCGACCAGCGCGATGCGCACATGGCCCTCGCCATGCTCGCCGAAGCCGGCGCCAGGGGCAACCGCAACGCTCGCCTTCTCGACCAGCAGCGTCGAGAATTCGACGCTGCCGATCGGTTGAAACGGCGCCGGTATCGGCGCCCAGGCGAACATTGACGCCCGCGGCGCCGGCACTTGCCAGCCGGCGCGGCCGAACGATTCCACCAACGCGTCGCGGCGACGCCGGTAGGTCACGCGCATCTCGTGGATGCAATCGTCTGGACCATTCAAGGCCGCCGTTGCCGCCACCTGGATCGGCGTGAAGGCGCCATAATCGAGATAGGATTTCACCCGCGCCAGCGCTGCAATGACGCGCTCGTTGCCGACGGCAAATCCAATGCGCCAGCCCGGCATTGAATAGGTCTTCGACATCGACGTGAACTCGACGGCTACGTCCATCGCGCCCGGAACCTGAAGCACCGAAGGCGGCGGATTGTCGTCGAAATAAACTTCGCCGTAAGCGAGATCGGACAAGACGATCAGCGAGTGCTTTTTCGCAAACGCTACGAGATCGCGATAGAAGTCGAGATCGGCGATGCATGCCGTCGGATTCGACGGATAGCAGGTGACGACCGCAATCGGCTTGGGGATGGTGTGATTGACCGCGCGCTCAAGCGCGCGGAAAAACTCCGCGTTGGCCTCGACCGGAACCGAGCGAATGGCGCCGCCGGCCATCAGGAAGCCGAATGCGTGAATGGGATAGGTCGGGTTCGGGACAACGATGACGTCGCCTGGCGCGGTGATGGCCTGCGCCACGTTGGCGAAGCCTTCCTTGGAGCCCAGCGTGGTGACGATTTGCGTTTCCGGATTGAGCTTCACACCGAAGCGGCGCGCGTAGTATGCGGCCTGGGCACGCCGTAGACCCGGAATCCCTTTGGACGCCGAATAGCGGTCGGTGCGCGATCTGCCGACCGTCTCTTTAAGCTTCTCGACTACGTGGGCCGGTGCCGGCAGATCGGGATTGCCCATGCCGAGATCGATGATATCGGCGCCGCCGTTGCGCGCTGTTGCCTTAGCCCGATTGACCACCTCGAACACGTAGGGCGGCAAGCGGCGGATGCGGTAAAACTCTTCCATGAACTCGAACCGGCTGGTCGGATTTGAGATTCTATAGAGTTTATCACTGCCCGTTGTCGTTTGTACCAGCAGTCCGCGTCCCGGCCGGGGCGACCGGGGCCTGCAACGACGTTTTCTGGGGTTCGGGCGTGGGCGGCGGGATGGGCGGAATCGACTGCAGGTGTTCGCGCTGCGAGACCAGGTCATCGGTCGCCTGCTTGATTTGATCGGGGGTCAAGGGCGTGTCCGCGCGTGGCGCCGGCATATCATGCACGGCTGGGAAGCCCACTTCCGAGCAGCCGGCCACGAGACAGGCCAAGCCCGCGGCAAGCAAGCTTCCGAGCACAAGCTTTGCACTAAGTTCGTGCCTGGTCACGCTGTTCCCCGATGCCCCATCAAGCCGATCATTTGCCCCACCGGCGTCTTGCGCACCCCGTCGCTCGAATAACCTACCGCCTCAAAGGTTTACAATTATCAACCCAGAGCTGACACCAGCAGCCGGATAACCTTGTAATATGGTGGAAACAAGGTCCGAAGCACCGGGTGAACGGAACGCCAACCGCCTGTCTGGAATGCTGTTGGGCTGACTTGCGCGCATAATTTGCGCAGGCCATCTGTGCCGCAAGGGCCTATCCTAAGACCCTGCGGGAATCGAGGAACGCTCGTGCGGGCTCCATCGCAACAACCGACGACAGTCGGGCCGGTCGACGTTGAGGCGTTTTCACGCAATCTCGCGCGCATCATCGAGGAAGGCGGCCGGGCGCTAGCCGCCTACATGAAACCGCGAGAGGACGGCCGCAACGGCGAAATGGCCGACGAGCTGCGCGACGTCGTCAAAACTCTTGGCGAAGTGCTGCAATACTGGATGGCCGATCCGCACCGCACGGCCGAACTGCAAAGCCGGCTGGGCCGGTCGTATCTTGACCTGTGGGGCACCGCGGTCAGGCGGCTTTCGGGAGAAGCGGCGCCGGCGGTGGTGACGCCCGCGGCGAACGACAAGCGTTTTTCCGATTCGGAATGGAGCACCAATCAGTTCTACGACTTCCTCAAGCAGCTCTATCTGCTTACCGTCGACTGGGCCAACCGGCTGGTCAGCGACGCCGACAAGCTTGATCGACACACCCGGCATAAGGCCGAGTTCTACATCCGGCAAATCGCCAACGCGCTGTCGCCGTCCAACTTCGTTCTGACCAATCCCGAACTGTTGCGTGAGACACTCACCAGCAACGCCGAAAATTTGGTGCGCGGCATGCACATGCTCGCCGAGGATGTCGAAGCCGGCGGCGGTCATCTGAAAATACGCCAGTCCGATACCTCGATGTTCGCGGTCGGACGCAATCTGGCGACGACACCCGGCAAGGTGATCTACCAGAACGACATCATGCAGCTCCTTCAGTACGCGCCGTCGACTGAGAAGGTGCTCAAGCGTCCGCTGCTGATCGTGCCGCCCTGGATCAACAAATACTATGTGCTCGATCTCACGCCGGAAAAATCGTTCATCAAATGGTGCGTCGATCAAGGCATCACGGTGTTCTGCGTCTCGTGGGTCAACCCGGACGGCCGCCTCGCGCGGAAAACCTTTGAGGACTACATCCGCGAAGGTCCGCTGGCGGCGCTGGACGCGATCAAACAGGCGACCGGCGAAGAAAGGGTCAACGCCATCGGCTATTGCGTCGGCGGCACCATGCTGTCGGTGGCGTTGGCAAAAATGGCGGCGGACGGCGACGATCGCATCGCATCGGCGACCTTGTTCGCCGCTCAAGTGGATTTCACCTACGCCGGCGACCTCAAGGTCTTCATCGACGAGGCACAGGTCGAGGCCATCGAGCAGCGGATGGCGGAGCGCGGCTATCTGGAGGGTGGCTCGATGGTCGCCGTCTTCAACCTCTTGCGCTCGAACGACCTGATCTGGCCTTACGTCATCAACAATTATCTGCGAGGCAAGGCGCCCTTCCCGTTCGACCTGCTGTACTGGAACTCCGATGCCACGCGGCTGCCGGCCGCCAATCATTCGTTCTATATGCGCAATTGCTACCTCGATAACACCATCACCAGAGGCAAGATGGTGATCGGCAACACGCCGATCGATCTAAAAGCCGTGAAAGTGCCGATCTACAATCTGGCGACGCGCGAGGATCACATTGCGCCGGCGAAATCGGTTCTGCTCGGCTGCAAATATTTCGGCGGGCGGGTGCGCTACGTGCTGTCCGGCTCCGGCCATATCGCCGGCGTGGTCAATCCGCCGGCGAAGCAGAAATACCAGTACTGGACCGGGCGGCGGCCGCGCAGCGCCAACCTCGAAGGCTGGCTCAAGAAAGCAAAGGAAAATCCCGGCTCGTGGTGGCCGGACTGGCTGACCTGGCTCAAGCGCCACGACTCAACCGAAGCCCCCGCGCGCCTGCCGGGCGACGGCGCGCTCACGCCGATCGAGGACGCGCCGGGAAGCTACGTGAAGGAACAGGCGTAACGAGATTCGGGCGAGCCCGAGTCCGCCCCGCCGTACTTCTCAAGGAAACAGCGCGACCTGTTCGAGCCCCGTCGTTTCCGGAAAGCCAAGCATCAGGTTCATGTTCTGCACCGCCTGACCGGATGCGCCCTTGGTCAGGTTATCGAGCGCCGAGCCGACGATGGCGCGGCCGGGAATGCGGTCGGCGGCGACGCCGATGAAGGTCATGTTGGAGCCGCGCACATGCCGGGTCTGCGGTAGCGTGCCGAACGACAGCACGTGGACGAACGGCTCGTTCGCGTAAGACTTTAGAAGCAGTGCATGAAGGTCCTGCGGCGACGCTTTTGGACCGCGCACGTAAATCGTTGAAAGGATGCCGCGATTCATCGGCACGAGGTGCGGCGTGAAGCTCACGACCACCGCGCGGCCCGCGGCCAGCGAAAACTCCTGGTCGAGTTCGGCCATGTGGCGGTGGTGGCCGACGCCGTAGGCATGAAACCCTTCGGACACTTCGGAAAACAGCATCTCCTCTTTCGCCGCCCTGCCCGCCCCGGTCATGCCGGACTTGGCGTCGATGACAATCTCGTCGGGGTCGATCGCGTTGGCTTTGAGAAGCGGGATCAGCGCGAGCTCAGCGCAGCTCGTGTAGCAGCCCGGATTGGCGACCAGTTGCGCCGTCTTGATCTGCGACCGATAGACTTCGGTCAGCCCGTAGACCGCCTTCTTCTGCAACTCGACCGCGGCATGTGCATGACCGTACCAGCGCGCATAAGCGTCAGGATCGGTGAGGCGAAAATCGGCCGAGAGGTCGACGACTTTTACGGCCGGCGCCTTTGCCAGCAGATCCTTGATCACCGTCTGCGTGGTGCCATGCGGCAGCGCGCAGAACACGAGATCAAGGCCGAGTGTCGGCCAATCAACACCGTCAAGCGCGACCAGCGTCGGCAAGGCAAACGGCGAGAACTGCGGGAACACGTCCGACATTGGCTTGCCCGCCCGGCGATCGGCCGTGAGCAGCGCGATGTCGACGCGCGGATGCCGGAGAAGAAGCCGCACCAATTCCGCGCCGGTATAACCAGACGCGCCGAGGATGCCGATTTTTGCTTTCGCAGACATGATGAAACCTTTGGCTTTTGGGAGTAAGCCAGCGTCCGCGGCAAGATATCAGGAAAGGATATCAGGGAAGTGCCGCGGAAACCGGCGGCACGAGTTTGCTACGCGCTAAGCGCGCACCCATGCCGTGCCACGACGGCGGCGCAGCGCAGCGGCAATCAGCGACGAGAGTGCGTCGGACGGGCGGATCATGGGCGGCGATATAAAGGCCGGGCCGTGCAGCGTCAATGCATTCGCGCACCCTTGCCCGCTCGGATTCCCGCTTGCGCGGGAATGAGCGGAACGACGTACAGCCAATTGTCCGGAATCCTTTACCGCCAAGGCGTGGCATAGTTCGGCACTTGATTCGTTCGGCCCGGCCCCGAAATGAGGGGCTAATTCCGCCACGATATTCCGGCAATATCAAAAGCTTCGCATGGGAAAAACAGCTAAAACTTCAAAACCGTCCGGCGGCCCCGATCTGTTCGCCGGCCTGACCCCCCGCACCGGCTCACGCCGCCCTGCGCGCGACACGGCGTCGGCGCGGGGCACCGCCGCCGAGTCCGGCTACACCGCCAAGCATATCGAGGTGCTGGAGGGGCTCGAGCCGGTGCGCCGCCGCCCCGGCATGTATATCGGCGGCACCGACGAGAAGGCGCTGCACCACCTGTTCGCCGAGGTGATCGACAATTCCATGGACGAGGCGCTGGCCGGCCATGCCGACTGGATCGAGGTCGAGATGGAGGCCGACGGCTTTGTCACCGTCACCGACAACGGCCGCGGCATGCCGGTCGATGCGCATCCGAAATTCAAGAACAAGTCGGCGCTCGAAGTGATCATGTGCACACTGCACGCCGGCGGCAAATTCGATTCCGAAGTTTACGAAACCTCCGGCGGCCTGCACGGCGTCGGCGTTTCCGTCACCAACGCGCTGTCGGAACGCATGGAGGTGGAGGTGGCGCGCGGCCAGAAGCTCTACCGGATGGCGTTCGAGCGCGGCAAGCCGAAGACGAAGTTACTGGACGCCGGCAAGGCGCCGAACCGGCGCGGCACCAAAGTGCGCTTCCGCCCGGACCCGGAAATCTTCGGCGCCAAGGTGCATTTCAAGCCGGAGCGCGTGTTCAAGATGACGCGCTCGAAGGCCTATCTGTTCGGCGGCGTCGAAATCCGCTGGTCATGCGACAAGGAATTGCTGCGCGGCGTAGACGACGTGCCGGAACAGGCCACGTTTCATTTCGCCGATGGCTTAAAAGATTATTTGTCGGAAACACTCACGGACGCCACCCTCGTCCATCCCGACATTTTCACCGGCAGCGCCGGCAAGACCGGCAGCCATGGCGCCGCGCAATGGGCGGTCGCCTGGACCGCCGACGCCGACGGCTTCCTGAACTCTTACTGCAACACGATCCCGACCCCCGATGGCGGCACGCACGAATCCGGGCTGCGCTCCGCGCTGACCCGCGGGCTGAAGGATCACGCCGAGCGCGTCGGCCAAGGCAAGCGCGCCGCCTCGATCACCTCTGACGACGTCATGACCGGCGCCGGCGCCATGCTCTCGGTGTTCATCCGCGAGCCGGAATTCCAGGGCCAGACCAAGGACCGGCTCGCCACCGCCGAAGCGCAAAGGATCGTCGAGCAGGTCATCAAGGACCCGTTCGACCACTGGCTTGCCGGCAACCCGACCCAGGCCAATAAATTGTTCGAGTTCGTTGTCGAGCGCGCCGACGAGCGCATCCGCCGCCGTCAGGAAAAGGACATCGCGCGCAAGAGCGCGGTGCGGAAACTTCGCCTCCCCGGCAAGCTTGCCGACTGCACCAACTCGGCGGCCCAGGGCTCGGAGCTGTTCGTCGTCGAAGGCGACAGCGCCGGCGGCTCGGCCAAGCAGGCCCGCGATCGCTCAAGCCAGGCGATCCTGCCGCTGCGCGGAAAAATCCTCAACGTGGCCTCCGCCGGCAAGGACAAGCTCGCGCAAAACCAACAGCTCGCCGACCTCGCCCAGGCGCTCGGCTGCGGCACCGGCGCACACTATCGCGACGAGGATTTGCGCTACGGCCGTATCATCATCATGACCGACGCCGACGTCGACGGCGCCCACATCGCCTCGCTGCTGATCACCTTCTTCTACCGGCAAATGCCGCAGCTCATCGACAACGGCCACCTCTATCTGGCGGTCCCACCGCTGTTTCGCCTAAGCCACGGCGGCAAGAATTTCTACGCCCGCAACGAAAAGCACCGCGACGAAATTCTGAAGAAAGAATTTCACGCCAACGCCAAGGTCGAAGTCAGCCGCTTCAAAGGCCTCGGCGAGATGATGGCCGCGCAGCTGAAGGAAACCACCATGGACCCGAAGAGGCGCACCCTCCTCCAGGTCAAGATCATCGAGGCCGACCGCAAGGACACCGAAAAGTCGGTGGAGCGGCTGATGGGCAACAAGCCGGAGCTGCGCTTCGAGTTTATCCAGGAGCGCGCCGAGTTTGCGGATGAGGCGGTTTTGGACGTGTAACGCCGAAGCCCGGATGGAGCGAAGCGAAATCCGGGATCGGCCTGTTCGACTCGCCAGGCGGTCCTCGCATGTCGCTCCGCGGGCTACTTGCTGTGGAGCACTCTGTGGAGAGGATTAGGGAGGCGGTTGATCCTGCGGCACGCCAGCGCGGCGGGTCAGCCGATCATGGCGTCATAATCGGCATGAGAGCCGATCCAGAACCACACCAGATCGCCGTCGGCCTCGACGGCTAGCGCCCGATAGCGCAGTCCGACACGGACGGACCAGAAACGACCGACCTTTTTAAACCGCAGCGAAGGATGACGCGGGTTCTCCTTAAGCAGCGCGTAGTTGCTGTCGGCGAGGCTACGCACCGGTTCGGGAAGCTTCCGGTAAGCTTCCCAAAAGGCGCGGCTCGCAAAATGTCTCATAGCTCGCGGGCGAGGCCCTTCCGGAATTCATCGATTGCCTGACCGGCCAGCCGGTCGAGCTTGCCGCTGCCGGCGTCATGCTCAATCTTCTGATCGAACCGCGCTGCGTCGAACTCTTCGAACCAGGCGCGAAACTGCGCAAGCAGCTCCGGCGGCAGTTCGGCGACGGCCTTTTCGAGGTCTTCAACGGTCATGACGTCAACATACCACAAAAGAACCGGCACTGCAGCGCCATTCGCGACAAAAAGCACCGGACGAAATCCTCAAAAAAGAGTCTCACGGCAACGCCAAGGTGGAAGTCCCGCTTCAAGGGGCTCGGCGAGATGATGGCGGCGCAACTGAAAGAAACCACCATGGACCCGAAGAAGCGCGCCCTTCTTCGCGTCACGCTCATCGCCGACGACCGCAAGGATACCGAAAAGTCCGTCGACCGGCTGATGGGCACCAAGCCGGAATTGCGCTTTGCCTTCATCCAGGAGCGCGCCGAATTTGCGGATGAGGCGCTGTTGGATGTGTAATGCCGACCGGCGTTAAACGTGTCCCATACGCTTCGTCATGGTCGAACTCGTTCCGGCCATCCGCGTCTTTGATTTAACTCGCGCTTTAAGACGTAAATGCCCACGACGGAGGCGAGCCAAGCGATGCGGATTTGACGGCGAGCGCCACGGTGGCGACTTTGCGCCGGCGCCGCGCCAGCAGACTACGAATATCGCAGCTGCGCCGGATGTGTGATCGTTCAATAGATGGTGCGCCTATCGGCGCTCCGCTCCCTTTTTTCGTGGCGCATGATCTTATCCGAAAAACCGGTGACCACTTTTCGGGATCATGCGCGTCTTTTTTGGTGCGTGGTGGTGGTGCGGCATGACTCGGGCGCGATCGCGCCGCGAGAATGATTTCCATTTCACCTCTCCCCGCGTGCGGGGAGAGCATAGGCGTCCTCTGGACGCCGTCCTTAGTGCAAGAACGCCGATGCCATGCATCGGCTATGCAAAGCGAGGGTGAGGGGGCCTCACCGCGATTCTGAGCGCCGCGACGTTACGCGAGCGGCGAAGCCCCCTCACCACAGCGATGCTTTGCATCGCGTTCTTTGTTTAGAAGGACGGCGGCCGCCTACGCCTCTCGCCGCACGCGGGGAGAGGGAGAAGCGCCGAGATCGCGAGGACGACATCGCTTGTCCACCTCATCCTGAGGTGCCCGCGCGCAGCGCGGGCCTCGAAGGATGCAGCTTCAGCGCCGGGGCCTCGCCCTTCGAGGCTCAGCGCTCTGCGCTGAGCACCTCAGGGTGAGGTGCTAAATGAAATGGGGCCTCACCGCGGTTCTGAGCGCCGGAATGTTACGCGAGCGGCAAAGCCCCCTTGCCGGACATTCAGCCAGGCTGTGACGCGGTCGTCGCGCCCTCTCCCTTTCGGGAGAGGGCTACGAGGCCGTCCAACAACAAGAACGGGTGAGGGCTCGGGCCGCGCCCCCTCACCCAACGGTGTTTGTTCGATCTGCGGCGGAGCCCTCTCCCGCGACGGGGAGAGGGCTCCGTTCGCGGGTTTTTCTTTGCGGAGCGCGATCGAAGTATCGAGCCGGGTGCGCGTTCTCGCAGCACTCAGGCGCACCGCCGCATTACAGATAATTTATGCGGCGATCACCTAGCGGTGTGTCGCTACCGAGCATTAATTGAAGCTGGGCGGCGCGTGGTACGGGTCATGCAGATGGACAGCAAACGAGTGACAATAGAACTTCCAATCGGCGGTTCGGGTGAAGACTATGCAGGCGCAATCGCGCTCGCCATCGCGAACGCCAATTGCACCGGGGACAAACGCGGCGCCGCGGCTCTGATCGGCCTGATGTCCAAAATTAAATTGCCTGCCGGCCACAACGCGCAGATCGAACTGGGACCATGGGTCGCGGCACTGTAGAGCGAAGCCGGACGCTCAGTCTGTTCGCCACGAAGATTTGTCGCCACGAAGATTTGTCGCCCCGAAGCTTTGCGCCGGTCCCGGCAGGAGGCGTTGCGCACGTTGCGGCTGTGTACTGCGATGTTTCAGCTCACCAAAATTGCAACGCCAAAATTGCAACGCCAAGATTGCAACGCGATGACGCCAATTCGCCGCCACGATCGCAATGAACACTTAAGCAATCGGGGTGCGGGGAATTCAGCACATATTCAGGTCGCCCCTGCCACGTTGTCACCGCGGCGAGTGACGGCGGCGACCTGCGAAGTTAGCGTTGTGGCCAGGGCAAATGCCCCACGCTCCCAAAGCCGTAAGGCGCCCCGGCCACGGGGCCTCGGCGCAGCGTTGCGTTCGCGCCGAGGCCTGCCTCTTTGTACCGAGCCGATATATTGCGCGACTCTATGACGTGATTACAACGGGGAGCGTAGCGTAGGCAGAGGCGTCGTGACGCGGCCGCTATTCCTCAAAGTGCAGGTTCGCGGCTTTGACCACGTCTTTGTATTTGACGATGTCGGTCTCGATCATGCGCTTGAAATCTTCGGGCGTGCCGCCGCCGGGCTCGACCGCCATGGCGCGCAGCTTCTGCGATACGTCCGGATCGCGGATCGCTTCGCCAAGTCCTTTTTCAAGCTTGGCGACGATCGCCGAAGGCGTTGCGGCCGGCGCGAAGATGCCGCTGAACAGATGAATGTCGACGTCCGGATATCCGGCCTCGGCCATGCTGGGCACATCGGGCAGTTCCGCAGAGCGCTCGGCGCCGGTGACGGCGACGGCCTTGACCTTGCCGGCTTTGACCATCGGCACCGCAGGCGGCCCATCGGCAATCGCCATCATGGTTTGCCCGCTGATCACGCTCAGGATCATGTCGGTGCTGCTGCGATAAGGAATGGCAATGCCGGGCATGCCGGATTTTAATTTCAGGAGTTCGGTTGCGATGGTGAAGGCGGGCGACGTGGTCGCGTAATTGGCTTTGTCGGGATGCGCCTTGGCCCATGCGACCACCTCCTTGACGGTGCTGGCCGGATGGTCGGCGGCGATCACCATGAACAGCGGAAAGCGCGCGATCATGGCAAGCGGAATGAAGGTCTCGGCCGGCCGGTAGGGGAGATTGGGATAGATGGCGGAAGCGATCGAGGTCGCGCCGCTCGCGCCAATCAGCAGGGTGTAGCCGTCGGGCGGCTGGTGCGACACATACTCGGCGGCGAGCCGGCCCCCCGCGCCGGCGCGGTTCTCGATCACCACCGCCTGACCGATGAGCTCGGAGAGCCTCTGCCCGACAAGGCGCGCGAAAATATCGTTGCCGCCGCCGGCCGCGAAGCCAACCACGATATGGATGGGCCGGCTCGGATAGTCGCTTTGCGCGTGCGCCGCCGTGAGCGCCGACGCCAACACCATCGTCTGGGCCAACCCGACCAGCAACCAACAAGCGGCACGGGTGCGAAGTGCAGCTTTCGTCACGACGCCATCCATTCGACCAGCGCCTGGTTCACGGCCTGCGGTCGCTCAAGAGTGGACAGGTGTCCGCAATCGGGAACAACAACCAGCTGCGCGCCGCGGATGCCTTCAGCAATCTCCTGCGCCAGCGCCGGCGGTGTCAGCAGATCGCCGTCGCCGACAAGCGCCAGTGTCGGGCATGCAATGCTCGAGAGCGCCGGGCGGGAATCTGACCGGCTCATGATCGCCTTGGTCTGGCGCAAAAACACCTCGGCGCCGGTCTCTTCTCCCATCGCACGCACGATGCTTCGGAGCGCGGCATCGCCGCGCCGATCGCGATGGACGAGCAGCGGGAACAGCGCCTCTTCGACTTCGGCAAAGCGGCCCGCCTTCGCCAGCTCGATCCGCGGCCGGCGGCCTTCGGTTTGTTGCGGTGTTTCGGCTCCCGGCCCGGTGTCGAGCAGCGCCAGCCTCGCCACCCGCTGCGGCGCCTGCCGCATGATCTCGAAGGCGATATAGCCACCCATCGAGAGGCCGGCGAGGGCGAAACGCGGTGGCGCTGCGGCGAGGATCCGGCGGGCGATCGCGGCGATCGTATCATCGCGGGTGTGGTCGGCGACGGTCACCGGACCAAACCGCCACAGCACCGGGATCTGCTCGGCGTAAAGCCGCGCCGAACAGTTGAGCCCAGGGACCAGGACGACAGGCAAATCGTCCAACGAAGTGTCAGGCATCGGTTTTTGCTCGCGGACTTCGAGAAAAGTGAAGCAATCCTTTTACTTACAGGGCGATGTTAGGTTGACTTTCACACGTTCGATCCTATGTTTCGGGCACCGAAAGCACGGCGGATTCGATCATGCAACGCGTTTCCTCCGTTTATTCCAGCGGTTCCCGCGCCCAGCGCGGACCCTGATTTGAGGGTTTATGTCCTTTTCACATCTCGGCTTGTCCGAAAAAGTTCTCGCCGCCGTTGCGGCGGCCGGTTACCAAACTCCCACCCCGATCCAAGATCAAGCCATCCCCCACGTGCTGGCGCGACGCGACGTGCTCGGCATCGCGCAGACCGGCACCGGCAAGACGGCGGCGTTCACGCTGCCGATGCTGACCATGCTGGAGCAAGGCCGCGCCCGCGCACGGATGCCGCGTACGCTCATCGTCGAGCCGACGCGGGAACTCGCAGCGCAGGTGGAGGAAAGCTTCGTCAAATACGGCGTCAACCACAAGCTCAACGTCGCGCTGATCATCGGCGGCGTCTCGTTCGGCGATCAAGACGCAAAGCTCATGCGCGGCGTCGACGTCTTGATCGCCACGCCCGGCCGCCTGCTCGATCATTTCGAGCGTGGCCGGCTCCTCCTCACCGGCGTCGAGCTTCTCGTCATCGACGAGGCCGATCGCATGCTCGACATGGGTTTCATTCCTGACATCGAGCGCATCTGCAAGCTGGTGCCGTTCACGCGCCAAACCCTATTCTTCACAGCGACCATGCCGCCGGAAATCCGGCGCATCACCGAACAGTTCCTCAGCAATCCGGTCCGCGTCGAAGTTTCACGCCCCGCCACCACTGTCGCCACCACGACGCAGCTCCTGGTCAAAGCCGGCCATGAGCCCCATGACAAGCGCGACGTGCTCCGCCGCCTGATCCGTTCGGCTGAAGGTTTGAAGAACGCGATCATTTTCTGCAATCGCAAGCGCGAGGTGGCGACGCTGCACCGCTCGTTGCTGCGCCACGGCTTTTCGGTGCTGGCGCTGCATGGCGATATGGATCAGTCTGCGCGGACAGCCGCCCTTGAGGAATTTCGCAAGGGCGAAGTGGCGCTCCTGGTTGCGTCCGACGTCGCGGCCCGCGGTCTCGATATTCCTGATGTGAGTCACATCTACAATTTCGACGTCCCGCATCATGCCGACGATTACGTGCACCGGATCGGCCGCACCGGCCGCGCCGGCAGAACTGGCACGGCGATCACCATCGTCGCGGGATCGAACGATCAGAAAGCGGTGGCGGCGATCGAAAAGCTGATCGGGCAGCCGATCCCGTGGATGAACGGCGCGCCGCCAGCTGCCGCTTCGACTGCGCAACGCGAGGCTGCGCCTGCAGCGTCCCACTCTCCGCAGGGCCAAAGGGAGCGGCAACAGCCGCGCCGCGGCCGCGCCGACGGCCATCGCCAGCCACACCGTTCGGCCTCGATCGCACGGATTCCGCAACGCCCGCCGCAGCCGCCCAAGAACCGGAGCGAAGATGACGACGCTTCTCATCTGCCGGCCTTCCTGCTGCGCCCGGTGACGGTGAAGGCCTAGCTTCAATTTTGGTTAAATTGCGCGGCGGCGCCGGGCTTTCGGGCAAAGTTCCCGTTTACCGGTCCTTCACGGCTTTCTCCTAGGTTTTACTGCGTATTCGCGGCTGCGCGCCCGAATTAATCAGGCTTTTCAGCGCGATCGGAGCGATCTTTGATGGCCGTGCCCAGCGACGAGCACGAACGCACTCTCGCCTTTGCCGAGATCGCACTTCAGCAGATTAGGGCGCTGCACCAACCCGCTTTGCCGCGAAATTTCGAAGTCTGGTACCACTACGCCACCGGCTACAATCAGGATTTGAACGACGCCATCAACCAAACGCTGGCGCAAAAGGGCACGCTCGACGACGCCGATATGGAGCAGGTTTATGCGACCTATCTTTCGTCGAAGCGGGCGAGCGAGCGCATAGAAACTGTTGGCACCCGCGTCCTCGATGAAATCGGCCAGGTGCTCGACATGATCGACGCCGCCGCCGGCACGGCGACCAGCTACTCCGAGAGCCTCGCTGACGCCAGCGAGCAGCTGCAAGGGACCAGTGACGGCGCCGCAATGCGGGCCATCATCGAGCAGCTTGTCGAAGGCGCCAAGGAGATGGAGATCAATAACAAGAAACTCGAAGCGCGCCTGTCGGCGTCCAGACAGGAGATCGAAGAGCTGCAGCTGAATCTCGAGGCGGTACGAACCGAGAGCCTCACCGATCCGCTGACGACGCTGGCAAACCGCAAATTTTTCGATGTCGAGCTCGGCCGGGCGATGGCCGAGGCCAAGCAACAAAGTGAACCGCTGTCGCTGTTGATGACCGACATCGATAATTTCAAGGCATTCAATGACAAGTATGGACATTTGACCGGCGACCAGGTGTTGCGGCTGGTCGCCATATCCGTCAAACAAAACGTCAAGGCGCGCGACATCGCAGCGCGCTACGGCGGTGAGGAATTCATGGTGGCGTTGCCGAACACGCCGCTGCAGCACGCGATTACCATCGCGGACCAAATCCGCCACGCGGTCATGACCAAGGAATTGATGAAACGCTCAAGCGGCGAGCGTCTTGGCCGGGTGACGATTTCCATCGGTGTGGCAACGCTGCGGTCCGACGATACCCCGCAATCGCTGCTCGAGCGCGCGGACGCCTGCCTCTACACCGCTAAGCGGCATGGCCGCAACCGCGTGATCGGCGAGAACGATTCCACCGCCGATGCCAAGGCCCCGTTTCGATCGCGGGCGGCCAACCTCAGTTTTGCCTAGTGCGCTGCGCTGCCGGACTCATGCGCCGGTTCGATCTGCACCGATTCACCGCAACCGCATGCTGACGTTTGGTTCGGATTGTTGAACACAAACTGGGCCGACAGTTTGTCGACTTTGTAATCCATCTCGGTGCCGAGCAGGAACAGTACCGCCTTCGGATCAACGAGGAGGCGGACGCCCTTCTCCTCGATGACCTCGTCGAGCGGATTGATCTTTTCCGCATATTCCATGAAGTAGCTCATGCCGGCGCAGCCGCCATTTTTGACGCCGACGCGCACCGCTGCGATCGGTTGCTCGGCTTTCGCCATTACCGCCTTGATGCGATCGGCGGCGGCTTCGGTAAGCCGCATCACCTGCGGTCTCGGCCGGGGGCTGGCCATCGTCTCATTCTCCTCGCCTCGTACGAGGCGCTTTTATCGCAGCTACGATTCAGAATAACCCAAAAGTACTAAAGACTTCATCATTGTTCTTGATGTAGTGCGCCGCGCAGCATCGCGCAACTCATACACCTTCACCACATATTGAGCACGGCGCGGGCCTCATCCGACATGCGGCTCGGATCCCACGGCGGATCCCAGACAATCGTGACCTTCGCCTCGCGTACGCCGGGCACGCTGGCGACGGCGTTCTCCACCATGCCCGGCAGTTCCGCCGCCGACGGACAATTCGGCGTCGTCAGCGTCATATCGATCTTAACCGCGCGATCGTCGTCGATATCGACCTTGTAGATGAGTCCGAGTTCATAGATGTCGGACGGAATTTCAGGATCGTAGACAGTCTTGAGCGCACCGACGATCTCGTCGGTCATGCGCGCCATTTCGTCTGCCGGTATCGCAGACGGTCGCTCTGCCGCCTCGGCGGTCGCAGCAGCGCCTGTATCCAGTTTCGGTTGCTCGTCGATCATGTGAAGAAGCCCTGAGCTTTGACCAGCGCCTGCGCCAGGCAGTCGATCTCTTCGCGCGTATTATACATCGCAAACGACGCGCGGCAGCTTGCGGTCACGCCGAAGCGCGCGAGCAACGGCATCACGCAATGAGTACCGGCGCGCACTGCGACGCCGGAGCGGTCGATGATCGTCGCTACGTCGTGGGGATGAGCCCCCTTGATCTCGAACGACACGATCGGACCCTTGTCCTTTGCCGTGCCCAAGATGCGCAGCGAATTGATTTCCCGCAAGCGGTCCTGAGCGTAATGCAGAAGACCAGCCTCGTGATTGCGGATGCGCGGTTTGCCGACCGAGGCGACGTAATCCAGCGCCGCGCCGAGCCCGATCGCCTGCACAATCGACGGCGTACCGGCTTCAAATTTGTGCGGTGGATCGCCGTAGGTGACGCGATCCTGCGAGACCTCGCGGATCATTTCGCCGCCGCCGTTGAACGGGGGCATCGCGGCGAGATGGTCGTACTTGCCGTAGAGCACGCCGATTCCGGTCGGGCCATAAAGCTTGTGGCCGGTGAAGGCGTAGAAGTCGCAACCGATGTCCTGCACGTCGACGTCGGCGTGCACCGCTCCTTGGGCGCCGTCGATCAGCACCGGAACACCGTGGGCGTGCGCGATCCGAGTGACTTCTTTGATCGGCACGAGGGTACCCAGCATGTTCGACATGTGGGTGATGGCGACCATCTTGGTGCGGGGCCCGAGCAGCTTCTCGAATTCGTCGACGAGAAAATGTCCCTCGTCGTCAACGGGAGCCCACTTGATCACCGCACCTTGCCGCTCGCGCAGGAAATGCCAGGGCACGATGTTGGAATGGTGCTCCATGATCGAGAGCACGATCTCGTCGCCCGGCTTGATCCGCTCGCGTCCGAACGTATAGGCGACGAGGTTGATGGCCTCGGTCGCATTGCGGGTGAAGATGATCTCTTCCTTGCGCGCGGCATTGAGGAACACTGCCACTTTTTCGCGGGCGCCTTCGTAAGCTTCGGTCGCTTCGTTGGCGAGATAATGCAGTCCGCGATGCACGTTGGCGTATTGCGATGTATAGGCCTGCTCAATCCGGTCGAGAACAACACGCGGCTTCTGCGCCGAGGCGGCGTTGTCGAGATACACCAGCGGTTTGCCATAAACCTCAAGACCAAGAATCGGAAAATCCGCGCGGATCCGATTGACGTCATAGGCACCGTTGGTCACTGCCGGATGCATGACACTATGCTCGCGCCTTCAGCCACGCCGCGACCTGGTCCATCAGCGCCTCGCGCAAGCCGGCATGTTCGACGCCTTCGATCGCTTCGCCGAGGAACGCCTGGATCAACAACGCTTCTGCCTCCGCCTCCGGAATGCCGCGCGCCATCAGATAGAATTTCAGCTCCTCGTCGATCGCGCCGGCCGTGGCGCCATGGCCGCACTGTACGTCGTCGGCAAAAATCTCCAGCTCCGGCTTGTTATCGGCCTCGGCTCGCTCCGACAAAAGCAGCGCCCGCGTCATCATCTTGGCGTCAGTCTTCTGGGCGTGCGGCCGCACGACGATGCGGCCCTGGAATACACCGTGGGCCTCGTCGTCGAGCACTGACTTGAACACTTCGCGGCTCTGGCAGCCGCGCGCAACGTGGGTCACGAGAAGCGTGGTGTCGGCATGCTGACGGCCGTTGATCAAGGTGGCGCCGCGAATATTGGCCACGGTGTCTTCGCCGTCGAAGTTCAAAAACAACTGATTGCGTACGACAGCACCGCCGGCGGTAAAGGTGAACGCATTGAACCGCGCTTTGGCCCCGATCGCCGCCGCCAGCGTCGAGACGTGCAGCGCATCCGCGCCTTCGCTGATGATCTTGACGTGATCGACGTGGGCCTCGTCGCCGACAAACAATTCCAGCGCGACGTTGACCTGATAGTCACTGCCGCCGGGCCCCTCATGACTCTCGATCAGCATGACCCGGGCGCCCCGCTCTACGACAACAAGCGAACGGATAAAGCTTGCCACCGGCTTCTCAGAAGCAACAAAGAGCAGATGCAGCGGGCGCTCGATGGTCGAGCCGGCGGCGACGCGGATGACCGCGCCGTCGCCCATCAGCGCGGTGTTGAGCGCCACAGCGACGTCGGCAACCGGCGCGAGTTTACCGAGGTGCACGGCGAGCATTGCAGCGTTGCCGGCGAGCGCTTCGCCGAGCGAAACGATCGAAAGGCCGGCCTCCAGCGCCGCAGTGTCGGACAATTCCGCCACGAACGCGCCATCGACGAAAACCAGTCGGCGCGCGCCGATATCACCGAGCATCTGCCCCGCAATCTTGCCGCGCGCCCTGGCTGCCGCATCGGGCGGTCCCGCGAGCGGCTTGGCGTCGCGCATCAAGGCGCGCAGGTCGGTGTACTTCCAGTCCTCGACGCGGCGGTGCGGCAAGCCTTCCTTGGCGAAAACGTCGAACGCGGCCGCGCGCTGTCCGGCAATCGCGGCGTCGCCGGGAAGGCGCGCGCGCGCCTGCGTGTAAGTGTTGGCCAGCGCAGTCTCGGCGGCCGTTTTCATGACCTTCACGCCGGCCATTTTCACGTCAGTCTTGATTTCAGTCTTGATTTCAGTCCTGGCATTCATTCGACTTTGCCCGCGGTGCGCCACATGGCTTACGCCGCGGCCTCCTGATACTCGGCATAGCCGCGCGCTTCGAGTTCGAGCGCCAATCCTTTGCCGCCGGTCTTCACGATGCGGCCCTTGGAGAGCACGTGCACCACATCGGGCACGATGTAATTGAGCAGCCGCTGGTAATGCGTAATCACGATGCACGACGTCTGCGGCGAGCGGAGCCGGTTAACGCCGTCAGAGACGATCTTGAGCGCGTCAATGTCGAGGCCGGAATCGGTCTCGTCGAGCACCGCGAGCTTTGGCTCAAGGAGTGCCATCTGGAGAATTTCGTTGCGCTTCTTCTCGCCGCCCGAGAAGCCGACATTGACGGCGCGGCGCAGCATTTCCGGTTCGATGCCGAGCTTCTTGGCGAGTTCGCGAACTTTCTTCAGGAACTCCGGCGTGGAAAATTCAGCCTCGCCGCGTTTCTTCCTTTGCGCGTTGAGCGCAGTGCGCAGGAACGTCATCGTGGCAACGCCCGGAATTTCCAGCGGATATTGGAAGGCCAAAAATAGCCCGGCCGCAGCCCGCTCGTCGGGCGTCATGTCGAAAATGTTCTTGCCGTTGAACAGCACCTCGCCCGAAGTCGGCGCGTAATCGGCCTTGCCGGCGAGCACATAGGCGAGCGTCGACTTGCCCGAACCGTTCGGGCCCATAATAGCGTGCACCTCGCCGGCATTCACCGTGAGGTCGAGGCCTTTGAGAATCTCCTTGCCGTCGATTTCGACGTGCAGATTTCTAATTTCAAGCAACGGCATCGGACCGGTCTACCTTTCATCCAACTGTCGTTTTTCGAGGAGGCCAATCAAAGCTATCCGACCGAGCCCTCGAGGCTGACCGAGATCAGCTTCTGCGCCTCGACCGCGAACTCCATCGGTAATTGCTGCAATACGTCCTTGACGAAGCCGTTGACGACCAGCGCAGTCGCCTCCTCAGCCGACAGCCCGCGCTGCCGGCAATAGAACAGCATCTCGTCGGAAATCTTCGAGGTCGTCGCCTCGTGCTCGAACACCGTCGAGGAGTTTTTGGTCTCGATGTAAGGCACCGTATGTGCACCGCACTTGTCGCCGATCAGAAGCGAATCGCAATTGGTGAAGTTACGCGCGCCGGTCGCGCGACGGTGCGAAGTAACGAGCCCGCGATAGGTGTTGTTGGAGTGGCCCGCGGCGATGCCCTTACTGATGATGCGGCTCGTCGTGTTCTTGCCGAGATGCAGCATCTTGGTGCCGGAATTGACCTGCTGATAGCCGTTGGAAATGGCGATGGAGTAGAACTCGCCGCGCGAATTGTCGCCGCGCAGGATGCAGCTCGGATATTTCCAGGTGATGGCCGAGCCGGTTTCCACCTGGGTCCACGAGATCTTGGCGTTCCTGCCGCGGCAATCGCCGCGCTTGGTCACGAAATTATAGATGCCGCCGCGGCCGGCCGCGTCGCCGGGGTACCAGTTCTGAATGGTCGAATATTTGATCTCGGCGTCGTCGAGCGCGACCAGCTCTACCACAGCTGCGTGCAGCTGGTTTTCATCGCGCATCGGCGCGGTGCAGCCTTCGAGATAGCTCACGTACGAGCCCTTGTCGGCAATGATCAGCGTGCGCTCGAACTGACCGGTATTCTTCTCGTTGATGCGGAAATAGGTCGACAGCTCCATCGGGCAGCGCACGCCCGGCGGCACGTACACAAATGAGCCGTCGGAGAACACCGCCGAATTGAGCGTGGCGAAGAAATTGTCGCTGATCGGCACCACCGTGCCGAGGTATTTCTTCACCAGCTCCGGATGCTCGTGCACAGCCTCCGAGATCGGCATGAACAGCACGCCGGCCTTGGCGAGCTCGGCCTTGAACGTAGTCGCGACCGACACGGAATCGAACACGGCATCGACGGCGACGCGGCCATAGCTACCACCTTCGCCCGGTTCAGCGTTCTCGCCGTCCTCATTCGCCGGCTTCTGGATGCCGAGCAGCACCTCCCGCTCGCGCAACGGAATGCCAAGCTTTTCGTAGGTACGGAGGATCTCTGGATCGATCTCGTCGAGTGATTTCGGCCCATCCTTTTTCTTCGGCGCGGAGTAGTAATAGAGGTCCTGGTAGTCGATCGGGCCGTATTCGACCTTGGCCCATTTCGGCTCGCGCATGGTCAGCCAGCGCTTGTAGGCATCGAGCCGCCAAGCCAGCATCCATTCGGGCTCGTTCTTCTTCGCCGAGATAAATCGGATCGTATCTTCGGATAGGCCCTTCGGCGCCTTGTCGGATTCGATCAGCGTCTCAAAGCCATACTTGTACTGATCGACGTCGATACTGCGGACCTGATCGACGGTCTCTTGCACTGCCGGCATTCGTCCCTCCGCTCACGGTTTCAAGGACCGCGGGTTGGATCAAGTCGGTATGGTGTGATCTTACCTGGGTTTGTCCGGTTCCCTGGTGACACCAACAACAGCCGCTTGAATGATTCCAAACGGCCCTAAAATCGTTCGTTTGTGCAGCCCCTTAGGCTGCGATCCCTGCGTCCTTAGATAGTGCACCTGCGAGCTTTCTCCAAGCGCTAAGGAACCGCTCTACGTCGGCTTTTGTCGTGGCCCAGCCGAGGCTGATACGTACTGCTCCACGCAGGAGAGCAGGCGAAACCCCCATGGCAGCAAGGACATGGGAGGGTTGTACCTTCCCGGACGAACACGCGGCCCCCGACGACACCGCGACGCCATCAAGGTCAAAGGCGATCACGGCGGTCTCGGCTTTTACCCCTTCCAAAGCGAACAGGGTCGTATTCGGCAGGCGCTCGACCGTTTTCCCGAAAATAACGGCCCGCGGCGAGATCGCGGAGAGGCCAGCCTCCAAAAGGTCACGCAACGTCCGCATGTGTGCGGCTTCGTCGCCGAGCTGCCGGTGCGCCGCCTCGGCAGCCGCCCCGAAGCCCCATATTCCAGCAACGTTTTCGGTGCCGGCACGCACGCCGCGCTCCTGGCCGCCGCCGCGAATGAGCGGCTCGGCGAAATGGACGTCGTCGCGTCCACGCACCAGCGCACCGACACCCTTCGGACCACCGATCTTGTGGGCCGAGAGCGTCAGCAAATCGGCGCCGAGCGCGTGTATATCGCATCCAATGCGCCCAGCCGCCTGCACCGCGTCGACGTGCAGCAAGCCGCCAGCCGCTTGCACGATCGCAGCTGCTTCGGCGACCGGCTGCACCACGCCAGTCTCGTTGTTGGCGAGCATCAGCGAGACGAGTGGCCGGGCCGCTTTGGATACGGTGTCGGCAAACGCCGCAAGATCAATTCGCCCGTCGCTGTCGACGGGAATGTCGTCGATCGCGGCGCGCGGGAATTTGCCGCCGGCACGTACCGAGGAATGCTCGACCGCCGACATCAACAGTTTATCGCGCGGCCGCTTTTCCTTCGCGGTCTCGATTGCCGGCGTGAGCGCCAGCATGTTGGCTTCGGTGCCGCTGCTGGTGAAGGTCACGTCGGCCGGCTTTGCGCCGACGAGGTGAGCAACCTGTTCTCGGGCCCGTTCCACAAGCCGACGCGCCGCGCGCCCCTCGGCATGCACCGAGGATGGGTTGCCGATGACCGTCAGCGCGTCGGCGAACGCCGCTATCGCGTCAGGCCGCAGCGGCGTCGTTGCGTTCCAATCGAAATAGCTGCGTTCGGCCATGCTGGTTATGCTTGCTTTTTGGCCCCTGGGCTGTGCTAGAAGTCGCCAGCTCATATATTCGCCGGCACAAGGCACGTCGCCAGTTCCAAAACTTAAGTGGTTATCGTCACTTACGTGTGCCCACTGGCGCCGTCAAGCGCACGCCTGAAGGCGTCGCTCAAGCCGCTTCGCACCGATCGAGGTCTTAAGAAAAATGCCAGAGGTCATCTTCACCGGCCCAGGCGGCCGCATCGAAGGCCGTTATCATCCGGCGCGGCAGAAAAACGCGCCGATTGGCATCGTGTTGCATCCGCATCCGCAGTTTGGCGGCACGATGAACCATCAGATCGTTTACCAGCTCTATTACGCGTTCGTGCACCGGAACTTTTCCGCGTTGCGGTTCAACTTCCGCGGTGTCGGCAGGAGCCAGGGTGGCTTCGACCACGGCATCGGTGAACTCTCCGATGCCGCGGCTGCGCTCGATTGGGCGCAATCGGTCAATCCCGAAGCGCGCAGCTGCTGGATCGCGGGCTTCTCATTCGGCTCCTGGATCGGCATGCAGCTCCTGATGCGGCGACCGGAAATCGAAGGTTTCATCTCGATCGCGCCGCCGGCGAACCTTTACGATTTTTCGTTCCTTGCCCCCTGCCCGTCATCCGGCCTCATCATTCACGGCGACAAGGATGCAGTCGTCCCGCACCGCGACGTGACAACGCTGGTGGAAAAATTGAAGACGCAGAAGGGCATCGTCATCGAGCAGAAGGTCGTGCCCGGCGCCAATCATTTCTTTGACGGTAAGATCGACGTGCTGATGGGTTCGGTCAGCGGATATCTCGACAAGCGGCTCGGCACCAAGGGCGCGCGCGCCACGACCGCGGCGTAGCTGCCGCCGCAGCGCGCGTAGCTGCGAATGGGTGGAGCGCAAGCAAAGCTCATCACTTGGTGCATTCCGACTAGCGATGGGGCCAAACCCGTCCCGGAAATGTTAAATAAGCCGAGGCGCAACGTCGTCTTTGCTCAGGGGAGGAAAAAGATGAACAAGCTTGCAACCGCCTTGCTGGCGGGCGCCGCATTGGCGCTCTCGATCGCCGCTGCTGACGCGAAGGGCAAAGTGGTCGGCGTGTCCTGGTCGAACTTCCAGGAGGAGCGCTGGAAGACCGACGAGGCGGCCATGAAGGCCGCGATCGCGGCAGCCGGCGACAAATACATTTCCGCCGACGCGCAATCGTCCGCGCAAAAGCAACTGGCCGACATCGAGAGTATGATCGCGCAAGGCGCCAACGTGCTGATCGTGCTGGCGCAGGATTTGTCTGCCATCGCGCCGGCGGTGAAGAAGGCGGTCGACGAAGGCATCCCGGTGATCGGCTACGACCGGCTGATCGAAAATTCGAACGCGTTTTACATTACCTTCGACAACAAGGAAGTGGGGCGGATGCAGGCCCGCGCCGTCTTCGCGGTTAAGCCGGCGGGCAATTACGCCTTCATCAAGGGATCGTCCACCGATCCGAACGCAGACTTTTTGTTCTCCGGCCAGATCGAAGTGCTGAAGGACGCAATCGCCGCCGGCAAGGTCAAAAATGCCGGCGAGGCGTACACCGACGGCTGGCTGCCGGCCAATGCGCAGAAAAATATGGAGCAAATCCTGACCAAGAACGACAACAAGGTTGATGCCGTGGTCGCTTCAAACGACGGCACCGCCGGCGGCGCCATCGCCGCGCTGTCCGCGCAGGGCATGGCCGGCGCAGTGCCGGTTTCCGGTCAGGATGGCGATCATGCAGCCCTCAATCGCGTGGCGCTCGGGACCCAAACGGTTTCGGTGTGGAAGGACGCTCGCGAGCTTGGCAAAAGAGCTGCCGAAATCGCGGCCCTACTCGCCGGCGGCAAGAAGATGAGCGACGTTCCCGGCGCAGTGAAGTTCGCCGGCGGTCCAAAAAAAGTCGAGATGAATTCGTTGTTCCTCAAGCCGATCCCGATCACGCGGGACAACCTTGGAATCGTCATCGATGCGGGCTGGATCAAGAAGGATGAAGTCTGCCAGGGTGTGAAGCCCGGCACGGTGAAAGTCTGCGGCTGAGCGCGAACCGGGCCCGCAGTCACAAATCGGAAACGATGGAGCATCGGCTGGCCGAGGTCCGTTTTGCCCCGTAGAACTCGTAGCTCCTCACAGGCCAAGCCGATGCAAAGTCCGGCTGTATTGGGTAGCGAATCATAGGTAGGCCGGTCGATGGTGGGACGCAACTAGGGCCACAGGGTCTTAGGAGTTTACGTTCCGGTGCCCGTTTCACGCCTTAAGGGCAACGCTCAATGAAAGCTGATGAGATAATACCCGGCTTTGAAGCCAGGCTTGCGCTTTACAAGGTCGATGACAACGCGCGCGCTACTGTCGCGCAATTCTGGCCCGTCTTCGAACCTCACTTGGAGCAGTCAATTGAGGAACTCGTCGCCGCAATGTCGGAAGCACCGGCCGCCGGCGCCGTTAACGCGGCAAAAATCGTCGGTGAACAGCGCGACGCAATAAAGCGTTTCGAACTAGCCCACTTTCAGATTTTGCTCGGCGGAAGATTCGATGAACATTACGCCGAATCGTGCAAGCAAACGGTAGAACTGGAAACCGCAGCAGGTCTCGACGCTCGCGTCCGCTGCAACTTTGGCAATTGCGTGCTGCGGTCCTTACTGGAGACACTCGCACGCAAACGACCCTTCACATCAAAGAAGCTTGTAAAGAGCGTTCGAGTTGCGTCCCAGGTAATATGTTTCGACATTGCAAATGCGATGACTTTGCATCGGGACGCAGCAATGCGGGCCGCCCACGCGAGGCGAACCGCCATCGACGTTGCCATAGTTGATTTCAGCGGCGCCATTGGCGAAGTGCTTAAGGCAATCAGCGAGGCGTCGGCTTCACTAACCTCAACATGTACAAGCTTAAAGTCGACTTCAGAGGAGACGTTACATCGCATGACGTCAGCTTCCTCAGCGTCTTCGGAGACTGCGCAACGCGTGGAATGGACCGCGGCGGCGACTGAGCAGTTGTCCGGGTCGATACAGGAGATAGGCGATCAGGCGTCGCGGGTTCTCATGCAGGCGCAATCAGCCGTGCGAGACGCTGACCGCGCGCAGCAAGCGATTCGATCTCTTAGTGAAGCTGCCGAACGTATTGGGTCGGTTGTCGAAGCTATCTCGGCCGTTGCTGGACAAACCAATCTTTTGGCGCTGAATGCAACTATCGAGGCGGCTCGCGCCGGCGAGGCCGGAAAAGGCTTTGCCGTCGTCGCGTCGGAGGTAAAAGCCCTGGCGACCCAAACCTCAAACGCTACGAAAGACATCACACAACAAATTGCTGCGATCCAAGCCGCCACAAAAGGGTCTGTGGCAGAAATCGACTCCGTTTCACATGCCATCAGCGAGTTGTCTACTGTCTCGACGGGCATCGCGTCGGCAGTTGAGCAGCAAAGTGTGACAACACGAGAAATTGCGGAAAGTGTCCAAAACGCCGCCGCACACACCGCCCTCGCGTCGAGCGAAATCGGTTCTATCAAGGAGACCGCGGCGCAAAGCGTCACCGCAATCGCTGAACTGCAGACCTGGACGGCACGTTTGTCCAAAAGTGCAGGCGATCTTGAGACGAAGGTTGCCGGCTTTTTTACTGACGTTCGCGCAACATCGAGTTTCAATGACTGGGAGAACAGATCAGCTAAAGCCGCACGCTAGCCTCGTCCCGACGTGAAAGCCCGAAAAGCCGGGCAAGTAGATGCCGAGAGCAGCCGCGGTTTGACGATGACCTTGACGGACCGTTAACTCGGATGTCCGGCGGCGACGGTCGCCACTGCGCGGGAGGACGCCAATGAGCCTCCCACCGCCCCGGAAGATCGTGATCTACATCAAACGAAGCGAATAAACGGCAGATCGAAGTGTACCCTCAAACAAGCAAAGAGACCCGAACCGGATCTCTTTGCAACCAAGTCAAACACAGCGCGGCTTTTTCTACCTGTTGATGATGACCTTTTCCTTGACCTCGGGAGCACGCTCTCTCACGACCACTTCCGGCGGCGCAACGCGTTCTCTCACAGCGGCTTCCGGCGGACCAACACGCTCCTTTACCACCGCGTCCGGCCGGTCCCTGATGATAACCTCTTCGGCAGAAGCGGCGCTCGCAAATGGCGCGGCCAAGAGAATGGTGGCCGCCGCCGCAAAAATGAATTTCCGCATGAGAATTTCTCCATTGTAGCTGTGCACTCCAATGCTTTCACGGTCGATCAGTTCCCTCTTTTCACAAATTTACTTGGGGTAACCCGGCAATAAGAACCCGTATTCAGAACAAACATCGCTCGTCACCCGAAATCAGTACGACGCGCATCTTGAGAAGTGCCACCGAGCGCGGCTTCTGAACTTACCTGCGAGACAATCGGCGCTTATTCGCGCGAACCCGCTTTCTCAAGACTCGAAGGACTTTGCCGGCAACAACTGGCTCGCTGGAGCCCGTGACGACCGCTGAAACTGCCGCGGCTTGCGCTTCAATACCGGCCCCGATCTTTTCTGTGAACATGCGGCGCGCTTCACTTTGTCCGCGAGCGCCGCCGCCAGCAAATCGCATCATGCGAAGTGCTATGACATACTGTGCGTCGAAACCAAGCTGGATAGCCTTGATCGTCAACGCGAACCACGGATTTAACAATGGACACCGCTGGTGGGAGGCGCGGGATTGGTGGCACTTGCTGGCGCCAGCGTCGAGTTGACTAACACCGCACGCCCGCTGCAGGGGGCGTGTTGCGAGCCGTCCACTAGGCAGCCTCCGCGCGTTGGTTGACGACGGTTTCGGCAATCTTAGTTAGCGTCGCATCGGTCTTCTTTTCTTCCTGCAACGTTTGGTCAAGCAACCGCACCGCGTCATTCAGGCCGAGTTCCTCGGCCCATGTTTTCAGCGTACCGTAACGCGACATCTCGTAGTGCTCTACGGCCTGCGCCGCTGCCAACAGGCCCGCGTCGAGGGCCGGGGAGCCTCTATATTCTTTCATGATCTCGGCACCCTCGTCGGTAATCCCAACGATGGCATCGCAGGTCTTGGCTTGCGGCTTCTTTTCAATCGCGGCGAAGACCTCTTCCAGCCGGGTCACATGATTTTCTGTTTCGCCCCGGTGCTTTTCAAAGGCTTTTTTGAGATCGGACGATTGCGCCGCCTTTGCCATCTTCGGCAATGTGGCAAGGATCTTCTTTTCGGCGAAATAGATGTCTTTTAACGTATCGTGAAATAGCGCGTTCAGTTGTTTTGATTGTTTTGCCATGATGGCCTCCAGTTGGAGCGATGCTCCACATCGTCGCTCGGGCTGACTGGCCGGTTTGGTAGGTAGCCCATTCGCGCGCTGTGCAGTGCGGTCACCAAGTGCAAACCTGATCAATAGGTTCCGCGCCGCTACGGGATGGCGTCCCGATAGCGGATTTTCGCGCGGCCTCGCATCTCGACCTGGCGGAACCTTTCCTCGTTCCAACAAGTTCGATCACAACGCAGCAACAATCGAACCACAGGATTTGTCATGGACGAAAATCGTCTCGCAGGCACCGCCAAAAACATGGGCGGAAAAGTGGAGGAAGGCTTCGGCCGTGTAACCGGCGACGCCAAGCTCAAGACTGAAGGAATCGCAAACCAGGCCGCCGGAGCCGTGCAAGACCTATACGGCCAAGCCCGCGACACGGCCGCAGACGCGGCCAGCGCTGCCCGCGGTTCGGCAGCGTCGCTGGAAAAATGGCTTAAACATACGATCGAGACCCAGCCATATACGACCGCCCTGGTGGCTGCGGGCATCGGCTGGCTTCTCGGTCGAATGCACCGCCCGCTCTAAAATCAAGACAAATGCCCCGGCGTATCCGCCGGGGCAGAAACTGTCCTACGCGAGATTCTCAAGCGTCAAAGCTGCGCGGTTTGACGAAGACTGTGGCGAACCGTTAACTCAGTGTCTCCGGCGTGCGGCGATTGCCCGGGGCGGGAGGACGGTGATGACGCAAGCGCCGGTGCCGGCTGCGCACGCCCGGTCAAGCCTTCTGTATCCTCTTACTCGCTTGCGCAAAGCCACCGAACTCGACACCCGGATGCTGGGCCTCGTCGGCGCCCTGCTGCTGATCTGGATAATTTTCCATGTGTTGTCCGGCGGGCTTTTTCTCACGCCGCGCAATCTTTGGAATCTCTCGGTGCAATCGTCGTCGGTCGCGATCATGGCGACCGGCATGGTGCTGGTGATCGTCACCCGCAACATCGATCTTTCGATCGGTTCGATGCTCGGATTTGTCGGCATGGTGATGGGCGTCATCCAGACCATGCTGCTTCCGCAGCTTCTCGGCTTCGAACATCCGGCAACATGGGTGCTGACGCTTGCGGCCGGGCTTCTCCTCGGCATCGGTCTTGGCGCGTTCCAGGGATTTGTGATCGCCTATCTCGGCATTCCGTCGTTCATTGTCACCCTCGGCGGCCTGCTCGTCTGGCGCGGCGCGGCGTGGTGGGTGACACATGGACAGACGGTCGCACCGCTCGACAGCAGGTTCAGACTGATGGGCGGCGGCACCGAGGGCTCGATTGGTGCGGCATGGAGTTGGGCCGTCGGCGTCATCGCGTGCGTTGCGGTCGTGGCGGTGCTGGCACTAGGTCGCGCACGGCGCACCAGGTTTCACTTCCCGCTGCGGCCGATGGCCGCCGAAATTTTTCTCGCCGGCGTCGCCTGCGCGCTGATCCTCGCGGCCGTCGCAATTTTCAACGCTTACCCCTGGTCGACCGGCAGCGTCCACCGCTATGCGCTAGCGAACCATATCGCACTTCCCGAGGACGGCCTATTCATCGCCCATGGCATCGCTGTTCCGGTCCTCATCGCGATTGGCGTCGGCGTGGCTGTGACCTTTCTCGCGACGCGGACGCGCTTCGGCCGCTACGCTTACGCAATCGGCGGCAACCCTGAAGCCGCCGAACTTGCCGGCGTGAACACACGCCGGGTGATCATGAAAGTCTTCATGCTGATGGGGCTCCTCACCGCCGTAAGCGCCGCGATCTCGATCGCGCGTCTCGACGCGGCGACTAACTCGGAAGGCACGCTCGCCGAACTCCTGGTCATCGCCGCCGCCGTGATCGGCGGAACGTCGCTCTCGGGTGGCGTCGGCACGGTCGCCGGCGCGATGCTCGGCGCCGTGCTGATGCAGTCGCTGCAATCGGGCATGGTGCTGCTTGGCGTCGATACCCCGCTGCAGAACATCGTCGTTGGCGCCATTCTCGTCTTCGCCGTCGGGTTAGACACGGTCTATCGGCGGCGAACCAAATAGCACCGGACAGAGACGGCGATGGAAACCGCACGCATCCCTCTCGTCGAAATGCGCGATATTTCGATCTCGTTTGGCGGCGTTCGCGCCGTCGACCACGCCTCAATCGATCTCTACGAGGGCGAGGTCATGGCGCTGGTCGGCCACAACGGCGCCGGCAAGTCGACGCTGATCAAGATTCTCTCCGGCGCCTGCCAGCGCGACGCGGGCACCATCTTCATTCGCGGCGAGGAAGCGGCCATCGCCAATCCGCGCGACGCCAAAAGCTACAGCATCGAGACGATCTACCAGACGCTGGCGCTGGCCGACAATGTCGATACGGCCGCCAATCTGTTTCTCGGCCGCGAACTGCGAACCAGCTGGGGCACGCTCGACGACATTGCGATGGAGGCCGAGGCGCGCAAGGTTATGGGGCGGCTTAATCCGCATTTCCACCGCTTCAAAGAGCCGGTCAAAGCGCTGTCCGGCGGCCAGCGCCAATCGGTGGCGATCGCGCGCGCCATCCTGTTCAACGCACAAATTCTGATCATGGATGAGCCGACCGCTGCGCTTGGCCCGCAGGAGACCGCGCAGGTCGCCGATCTCGTCCTTAAGCTCAAGGCCGAGGAACTTGGCATTTTTCTGATCAGTCACGACATTCACGACGTCTTTGATCTTGCCGACCGGATTTGCGTGATGAAGAACGGGCGAGTTGTCGGCACGGCGCGCCTTGCCGAGGTCACCAAGGATGAAGTTCTTGGCATGATCATTGCCGGCAAATGCCCGCCGGGGGCCATACCGGGACTGGGCGCTGTTCACTCAAGCTGAACGGAAAACGCCGCCTTGCTTCACGCAATGACGGTCAACCTGCCGGGCCTTGATCCTCCAATCAGCTAAACTGGTCGGCGACGGTCTGATTCGACGGTCCGTCGGCCGGTGCTTTTCCGGCATGTAGGCTTTTCCGTGCAAGTTCGCGTGCGTCGTTTTTTGAAAGCCATGCGCGCGACAATTCGATGAACGAGCCGACGGCGCGGGATGAGATCAACAGCGGCCGCCGAGCACGAGGCTTAGCGCGACATCGTCGATTGATAATCATTGGTGCACTTGCGATATTGACTGCGAGTGCTGGGGTGCCGACGGCAAAGGCCCAGCAATCCGGCGAGGCGATCGCGACCGCTCCGCCTGTTGTAGTCAAGGCTCCGCTCGCCGCAGCGACGCCGGCCATGGACCTGGCGATAGCGCTGCCGACGACCTCTCCGCCGGCATCCGCATTCGACGCTAAATTCGCTACGGCGGTCACCACCGACTACAATTACCGCGGCTATACGCTTTCCGATCACTTGCCGAGCGTCTCGGCCAATGTCGAAGCCACCTACAATATTTTGTTTGCCAGCGTGAATACGGCGTCGGTGCAGATGCCGGATCTCTCGCATTTCCAGATGACCGATACGCTTGGACTGCGCCAGGCGTTTGGCGCGTTCATGGTGGAAACCGGGGGCGCGCTTTACAGTTATCCTGGCGGCGCGAACGATCCCTCCTACGCGGAGGTTTATGTTTCGCCAAGCTACCCGGTGACGAAAGCGCTCACCGTCGGCCTGAACGTCTTTTACGCGCCCGACTACTACCGCATGGGAGCCTGGGAGAACTACGATTCGCTCACCGCCAAATATGACATCGGCTGGGGCCTGTCGTTCTCGGCTGAACTGGGCCACCAATTCTTCGGCACCACGCGCCCGACGGAAGCATCACCCGCCGTCGCGTTGCCGGACTACACCTACGGCAATGCTGGCCTTTCCTATACCTATAAATCGCTCACGTTCGATCTGCGCTACCACGCGACCACTCTGTCGAAACAAAGCTGCTTCTTGATCACCGGAACCGGATCTGCGACCAGCGGATCGAACGGATGCGATCCTGCCGTCATCGCCACGTTGTCCTGGAATGCAGGCCTTTCAGACGTGAAATCGAATTCGGCCGGCTTAAAATAACGTCGTTTAAGTTTCGCTAGTCTGCATCGGGCAACCGCACTGTTTTAGTCGACGCCGACTTTCCCAGCGAGAAGGAAAGCACGATGTCATCGGGCGTCTGCTTGAATTGATTGCCGACGGCGCGACGCACGGTTTCGGCCAATTCGGGCAATGGCTTCGCTACGTACAGCCGGGGAAACGCCACCGTCACGTTTTCGAGCCGTCCGTTTCTCCAGTGAAAGCCCACTTCGGGCTTCACACCCGTTGATGCTTCCAAATCGGTTTCGACGGCCTTCGCGTATTTCCACCCGTCGACCAGGGTGCTGAACACGTCGCATGCCGCCAGGCCTATTGCGAGGATGAGCAACACCGCTGCTCCTGACGTCGCGTTTTTCTTCATGCCGATCCCTCGTTCAGCGTTTAGCCGGCACGCCGCCCGAGAGGGGGCGCGGGCCGTCGGTTGTAGGACGTTTGAATCATCCGTCGGACCTGATACACCAGCGCCGCCGCCGCGACGAGAAGCGGCGAGAGCAGCTGTGCCCGCCGGTTCTTACCGGCGCGGATCATGCTCCAAGAGTGACCGGAACGCGATGAGCACCTACAAGTCCGATTTTCTCAACGTCCTCGCCGGGCGGGGCTTTATTCATCAGGTGTCGGAGCCCGAGGCGCTGGACGCGCTTGCGACTTCGTCAACCGTTACCGCCTATATCGGTTTCGACTGCACGGCGGCGTCGCTGCATGTCGGCTCGCTACTGCCGATCATGATGCTGTACTGGCTGCAGCAGACCGGCCATCGGCCAATCGCTCTGATGGGCGGCGGCACCACGCGGGTCGGCGACCCGTCTGGCAAGGACGAGAGTCGCCGGCTGTTGACCGACGAGGCGATCAACGAAAACCTGAAAGGTATTCGCGCGATCTTCGCCAAGTTCCTGAAATTCGAGGGCGGCGGTGGCGGCGCCGTCATGGCGAACAACGCCGACTGGCTCAACACGCTCAACTACATCGATTTCCTGCGTGACGTCGGCCGGCATTTTTCCATCAACCGGATGCTCGCCTTCGATTCGGTGAAGCTGCGGCTGGAAAGACAGCAAGAACTGTCGTTTCTGGAATTCAATTACATGATCTTGCAGGCCTACGATTTCGTCGAGCTCCACCGCCGCTACGGCTGCGTGCTGCAGATGGGCGGCTCAGATCAGTGGGGCAACATCGTCAACGGCATCGATCTCGGCCGCAGGCTGCACAACGCGCAATTATTCGCGCTGACCTCGCCGCTCATCACCACGTCGTCCGGCGCGAAGATGGGTAAGACCGCGGCGGGCGCGGTGTGGCTCAACGCCGACATGGTGAGCCCCTACGAGTATTGGCAGTTTTGGCGCAACACCGAGGACGCCGACGTCGCCGGCTTTCTAAAATTGTTCACCGTGTTGCCGCTCGAGGAGATCGAACGCCTTGCCGCCCTCCAGGGAGCCGAGATCAACGAGGCGAAAAAGATTCTTGCGACCGAAGCGACGGCGCTGGTGCACGGCCGAACGGCAGCCGACGAAGCGGCGGCGACGGCGCGAACGACCTTCGAAGAAGGTGGCCTCGGCGCCAACCTGCCAACTGTGCAATTGGATCAGTCCGAGCTTGCCGCCGGGCTAGGTGTACTTCCGGCCTTCGTCAAGGCGGGCCTAGCTGCCTCAAACGGAGAAGTGCGTCGCGCCATCGCCAACAACGCGATCATGATCAACGACGTTCGCGTCACCAGCGACAAGGCTACGATCGGAGTATCGGACCTTACGGCGGAGGGCGTCGTGAAACTTTCGCTTGGCCGCAAGCGTCACGTCTTGCTGAAGCCGGTATGACGGCGGCTTAGTGCAGCCGTTCGACGTTACCGCTGTCGCCATTGGCGGGAAATTCGAACACCTTGCGCAGTATTCCCGGCGTCAGCGCTGAAATCGGATTGATGCGCAGCTGCGGGCTGCCCGGTGGGCCGATCACCTCATAGGTGATGCCGACGAGCCCCTCTTTCTCGCCACCGAGGAACAACCCGAGCAGCGGCAGCTGTCCGAGCAGATTATTCGGACCATAAAGCGGTACCAGAGTGCCACGCAGGTGCACGTCGTCGCGCGTGTAATCGATAACGCCGTCGATGGTGCCGCCAAGGATCGGTCCGCGCACGACGCCGTCGCGTAACGCGACCCGCCCCGGCATGCGCGTGAAGTCGACGCGCATGTTGGAAAAGTCGATGGTGTTGCCGCCGCGCCGGGCTGGGCCGCCGGTCGACACCGCGCGCTCGAGTTGCGTCTCGTCGTGAACGGCGAAATTGCGAACGCTGAGCGCGCCCTGTTGCGCGGCGTTGTCAGCCGATGGCGTGTCCATCGCAACAGCCATCTGCCCGCCGGTCATGCGCGTGTAAACGTCGGCGAAACGAAAGAACGCACCGGCGTCGCCGCTTTCGAGATAGATCAGCTGCCGGCCGCTGCCCCGCCGCAGGTCGCCCGTCAGGGTGGCGTCGCGGCCGATCTTGGCATTGACGCCAAAGCTGCGTATCTCGCCGGCTCGCCGCGACATTTTCAGATCGACGCTGCGCAACGCCTCGCCGTTGAAACCGACGACGGCGCCGAGCTTCATATCGATGTCCACGTCCACTGCGCGGCGCTTGGCGCTCGGGTTCGAAGAAGCGGCGCCAGCCGCAGTCTTGACGAAACCGCGGCCATCGTAGACCTCACCGCGCATGACGACGCGCAACGCCCCATCGGCGGCGCGGTCGATCTTGAGGTTGGCGCGATCGCCGTCGGAAAAACCATAGGCCGGGAAATGCGCCGATTGCACTTCGCCGGAGCCGTCGAAATCGATCGTTCCCTTCACGCCGCTGCCCGAGCCTTCGATCAGCAAATCCTCAATACGGATCGACTGCGGCTTGGTCGCCAACGTGAAGGTCGCGCGTGCCGGCTTACCGGTTGGCTTTGCCCAGCCTGGCAATAGCCCATCAATCTGCGCAGGCGTAAGATCGGCATCGACGGCGAAGCGGCCCTCACGCTCGGTTGTCATGGCGACGCGACCTGAGAGCCGGATTGGAATGTTGCCGCTGATCGCGTCGCCGGCGTCGAATCCCAGACTTTTTCGCGCCGCCTCGTCGAGCGTGCCGGCGATACGGACTTCAGCGTCGGGATCGCCGCGTGATTTGCGGTATTCGAGGCTGACCGGCGTGCTGCCGATCCGCACATCGCCCTTGAGCTGGAAACCCTGTGGCGTGGCAGTCGCCCGCAACAAGGCGGCGTCGACCTTCTGCCCCATGATCATACGGTCTGCGGAAAAATTCGTGGCATCGACAGTAATGGCGTAGTTGGTCGATCCTGGGGGCAGATCGGGCTTGATCGGCATGCCAAGCGTGACCTGCGCGCTGACCGTACCGCGAATGGTTGATGGGTCGAAGGGCGCGTCGGCAATGTCGCGCAGACGTTCGCTGCGCAACATTTCAGCCGCGGCCGGCGCCGGCCCATCAAGCTTGAAGTGCACGCGCGCCTGCGGCGGATGCGCTGCCGTATCGGACACCTCGAACGCACCGGAGGACAGCACAAGCTTGCGCCCGGAGGGCAGATCGGCGTTCGCTTTATTGACGGCGACGACGGCATTGCGTCCGACGATATGGATGTTGAGATCGGCATCGCGCAACGCCGGCAGGCTGTCCACCGGACGCAGCACGCAACCCGTCGCCAAAGCATCAATTGAGATCCCATCATCGGGAACAGGGGGGCCGCCGGACTTGAGCGTATCGAACGGCGCATTCACTGCAATCACGACGCGTTCGACAGTGCCGCTCAGGAGATGTTCGTTGAACCAGCCGCGCACCTCCGGATTGATGACAATCGGCCAAATCCGCTTCAGGGATTCAACCGGCATGCGCGTGCCGGCGAATCCCGCCGTCAAGCGAGGAGCCCCGCCGGCAAAATCCAAGTTGCCGGACATGGCGACGCCGACGCCGGTATTGCCGATATCGCCCTCCTCCAGGATGATGCGTTGCTTGCCGGCGTCATAACGGCCGCTCATGACGATCCGGTTGAGCACCAGAGGCGGATCGCTTGCCGCGCCTGGAGAGGTCAACACGATGGTGCCGCCGCCGACCTTGAACGACCAGATGCCGTCGGCTTCCGGCGGTGCTTCGATCTGTCCAAGGAGCGTGATGCGCGCGCCGCCGGACAAAATCTGGAACGGCACTGACAGCAGGCGCGTGGAGGCATCCCAGTTCAGTTTGAACTCCGCGCGATCGAAGGTGATGCGGCTATCGTCATCGTTGACGTAGCCGATCGAGCCGGCCTCGGCGACGATACGGGCGGTCGCGATCTGCGGCAGTCCGTCCGGCCCGATCTCGCCGTCAACGCTTGCGGACAACGGCATATCTATCCGCACGTTACTTTCGTCCAGGCGCGCGATGAGGAGAAGATCGCTGGCAGACACACGGCGCGCTTCAATCTGAATCCGCCGATAACCTTGGCGGGTCGGCGTCACCGCCGCTACGAGCCCCCAAGGCCGCGCGGGATTATCCGAGCCGACGCTGACTTCGACACCGCCATGCGCCTTCTCAACGCTGAGGTTGATATCCTGGAACGTCCAATGCTTGCCGGTGCGCTCATCGTCGACTGTCAGGTTGCCGTTTTTGAGCCCGAGCTCACGCAAGTCATGGCCGTCGAGCCCGCTCTGACTGATGCCGTCAATCCACGACAGGAGTGCGGCGAACACATCGCGAGCGCGCCGCGTGGTGGCCGGCTGCATTGCCGCGGAAGCCACCGGCGCGTTGGCCTTTTGCTGCGCCGCCCGCAGCAGCGTGGCCGCGGAGCCGGGCACCGACGCGGTGGCGATTGGACGTTTGTCGGCGCCGGCAAAAACCGTGACTTGGCCATCCTGCTCGATGCGCACCGCCATCTCGGCGCCAACCAGATTAAGACTCTCGGCGCGCAGGCTGCCACTCAGCAGACCCGTGCCGGAAAGGCGAACCTCCGCCTTTGGCGCGCTCGCCACGACCGTTCCGTCGGAGTTGCGCACCACGATGTCACGAATGCGTACTGCAGTGCCGCCATTTTCGGTTCGCTCGATCTGTGTGCCGCCGACCGCAACGTGATGATTTTTGCCAAAATTTTCCTCGATGGCGGAAGCAAGCCAGGGGGTCGCTATATCGAACTGAATCGGCCCGTTGGAAAGCCGCCACCAGAGGGTGAGGAAGCCAGCAGCCACCAGGAAACAAAGGGCGCCTATTCCAATCGCTGAGCGCCACAGCCATTTGCGGTGACGCGCAAAGAATGCCAGCAACAGCCGCAGCCGGGAAGTCCGCGGGACACCGAGGGCGCGGAGGGCCCTGTCACTCCCCGCAGAGCGCGCCGGCCGCCGCAACTGAACAACCGATCTCCACCGCGGAGGCGCTGCGCGATGCCTGTCCTGGCTGGTCATGCCCCTCGGCCGGCCCCTAATCCGCGATGATTTCAGAACGCGCCGACGCCATCGACCCCGTTCACGCGCGTGCGTATTCTGACTCGGGAGAATGCCACGTCGAAAGCGTCGAAAGGAAGGCGTATGTCCAGCAAGCTTGACCCCGGCACAAAGGCTCCACCCTTCACTTTGCCGCGAGATGGCGGCGGAAACGTCTCGCTCGGCGACTTCACCGGCCGCCGCAAGCTTGTGCTCTATTTCTATCCAAAGGCGGACACGCCCGGATGTACCAAGGAAGCGATCGACTTCTCGCGCCTTAAGGCGGCTTTTGCGAAAGCCGATACGGACATCCTGGGCGTCTCAGCTGATCCGGTACCGGCGCAGGACAAATTCAAGTCCAAACACAAACTCACCATCGCGCTGGCCTCCGACGAGAAGCACCGCATGCTTGAAGCGTATGGCGTCTGGCAGGAGAAGTCGATGTATGGCCGCAAGTTCATGGGCGTCGTGCGGACGACAGTCCTGATCGGACCTGACCAGCGCGTTGCCCGAGTTTGGCCGAAAGTCTCGGTGGCAGGACACGCCGAAGAAGTGCTCGCGGCCGCCAAGGCGCTGTGACCACTCGGCCTGCTTTTTGGTCCTCGGCGCCGAATTGCCGAACCATTTACCCAAGCCCGCAAAATGTTAGCGGTCATTTGCTGAATGTTAACCATACTGCGCTCAGATCGCTCCCCGGGCGAGCCGGACCAAACAACCGGCCTCTGTGGGAGCGTCAATGTCGGGTGGGACAGCGGCTCAGTCGCGCGAAATCACGCGCTATCAGGGGCGCGGCACTTCGGGCGCGCGGAGCGTCCGCGGTAGTAGCGCCGGTTATACGATTACCCACGCGGGACGGCAGATTCGATTCGGACCGGTCGCGTTCTGGATTGCTGTCGGCACCGTGGTGATCATGGCCGGTTGGTCTCTGACCGCCGCCACTTATTTTGCATTCCGCGACGACGTGCTTCGCGGCCTGCTCGCCCGACAGGCCGAGCAGCAATACGCCTACGAAGACCGCATCGCCGAACTGCGCGCCCGGCTCGATCGCACCACGAGTTGGCAATTGCTCGATCAGGAGCAATTCGAGCAAAAACTTGAGGACTTGCTGCGGCGCCAAGGAACGCTGGAGTTGCGGGCCTCGGCTTTGACCGGCATGACCGATCCGACGACAACTGGATCGATCAGGCCAACGACGCGCGGCGGCTCGGAGGCGATAACGAAAACATGGTCCGGTCGCGACCGCCAGTCGTTCCTCGACCCCAATTGGATGCAGACAGGACGACAAGCCGGCAAAGGCGGCGACATTGCGGCAAAACTCGCGCGCGCAGAGGCGTCTTTGGAGCACATCGAACGACGCCAATCGCAGACGCTTGCGCAAATTCAGGAACGCTACGAAGGCAAAGCCCGCAAACTGCGGAATGTGTTCGCCGAACTCGGACTGAAGGTCAACGCGCCGCCCATGGCGGCGAGTGGCGGGCCATTCGTGCCGGTCAAACTGCCCGGAGAAGGTCATGGCTTCGAGCGGGAGCTAACGCGGCTCGCTCTAGCGCGCGCGCAAACCGAGCAACTCAATCGTGCACTGGTGTTTGTTCCGGTACGCAAGCCGGTAAACGGCGAAATCGACCTTTCCTCCCAATTTGGCGTGCGCGTCGATCCATTTCTGCGCATCCCAGCAATGCACACGGGCCTCGATTTCCGCGGCGAAGTCGGCGATCCGATTTACGCGACCGCGGCAGGCACGGTCACTGCGGCGGGCTGGACCGGCGGGTACGGCAAGATGGTGGAGATCGATCACGGCAACGGTCTTTCGACCCGTTACGGCCATCTCTCGCAGATCGAGGTCACTATCGGCGACAAGATTTGGATTGGCCAGATCGTCGGCCGCCTCGGCTCGACTGGACGCTCGACCGGCCCGCATGTGCATTACGAAACCCGCATCGATGGCGAGCCGGTCGACCCGCAGAAATTCCTCAACGCCGGCGCCAGACTGGAGGGCGCCAGTACGGAGTAGCGGCCCGGCGTTACCGATCGGGACGTGTGGAAGCTCGGCTGGCTATTCCTGTCGCTCCATTCCACACTACGTTTGTCACATTTTGCCGCTTGCCCTTTAGGTGCATGTCGCTGAAAACATGATCCGCGTCCATCATCTGAACAACTCGCGCAGTCAGCGCGTTCTTTGGTTGCTTGAAGAAACCGGAACGCCCTACGAGATCGTGCGCTATGAGCGCAACAAGCAGACGATGCTTGCGCCTAAAGAATTGCGCCGTGTGCATCCCCTGGGCAAATCACCGATCATTGAGGACGACGACAGGAAATTCGCCGAGACCGGGTTGATCGTAGAATACCTGGTTGAGCGTTACGGATCCAATCTGGCGCCGTCCCGCGATTCCGAGCTTTATTGGCGTTACAAATATTGGCTGCATTACGCTGAAGGCTCGCTGATGCCGCCGCTTCTGCTCAAGCTGATCATCGACCGGCTCGGGCTGTTGGCGTTGCCGGCAAGAGGCTTCGTGCGATCGCAGCTGAAGCTTCATCTCGACTATCTTGAGGCTGAGCTCGCCGCAGCGTCGTGGTTCGTCGGCGACCACTTCTCCGCCGCCGACATCATGCTGAGCTTTCCGCTCGAAGTCGCTACCGTCCGCGGCGGTCTCGACGAGACGCGCCCGCGGCTGATGAATTTCCTGGAACAGATCCACGCGCGACCGGCTTACAAGCGCGCGCTGGAAAAAGGCGGCGCCTACCGATACGCCGCGTGAATTACCACGTGTAGCGCTGCCGCCGGGGAAGCGGGGTCTCGGCAATACACATCGGAAGTTCATTCGCCGTGGCACGCCCGGAGCTGGCTAGATGCCGGAGCTGGCTAGATAATGTAGCCTTGACTGCCAAACGTGCTAGCCAGCGAACATGAATATTAAGACCATACTGATCTCGGGTGCAGGGATCGGTGGACCAACACTCGCCTTTTGGCTGAAAGCTGCGGGATTCGAGCCGACGCTAGTTGAGCGCGCGCCGGGGCCGCGCTCTGGCGGCTTTGTCATCGATTTCTGGGGTCTCGGTTACGACCTGGCTGAGCGAATGGGGTTGGCAAATGACATCGAGCGCGTGGGGTATCACATGCGCGAACTGCGGATGGTCGATGGCCGAGGCGAACGCGTGGCTGGCTTTGGGACAAATGTGTTTCGCGAGTTGACCGGTGGACGTTTTGTGACGCTCGGGCGCAGTGACCTTTCACGGCTACTGTTCGAGAAGATTAGGGACACGACCGAAGTCATATTCGGCGATGAAATTGCCGGCCTTCGTGAACGCGCGGACTGTGTGCAGGTCAAATTCAAACACGCCAATGAACGCCTATTCGATCTGGTAATCGGCGCCGATGGTCTGCATTCAGCCGTTCGCAAGTTCACATTCGGCTCACAAGACCGGTTTGAAAAGCAGCTCGGCTATGCCGTCGCAGCGTTTGAGGCCCGCGGCTATCGTCCGCGCGATGAGGATGTGTACATAATTTACGGTGAGCCAGGCCAGTTGCTTGGGCGCTTTGCACTGCATGACGATCGAACGTTGTTTCTGTTTGTTTTCGCCGACGACGCTGTTCCTCTGCCAGGGATGTTCGATCTGTCAGCGCAAAAGGCGATACTGCGGGAGAGGTTTAGTGGCGGCAAATGGGAATGTCCACGCGTCCTTGGCGAGTTGGACCGGACGCAAACCCTGTATTTCGACCGAGTTAGCCAAATCAAGATGGAAACTTGGTCACAAGGTCGCATCGCCCTGGTGGGCGATGCCGCCTTTTGTGTGTCCTTGATGGCTGGGCAAGGGTCAGCCCTCGCGATGATCGCAGCCTACGTTCTGGCAGGTGAGCTCTCCAAAGCGGCTGGACAGTATGAAGAAGCCTTTGGCAACTACGAGCTGCGCTTGCGGGCCTATATTATGTCAAAGCAGAAAGGGGCCGAGCGCTTTTCCGCCGCTTTCGCGCCAAGAACCCAATGGGGGCTGTTTCTGCGCAATCAGATTATAAAGGCTTGCGCCATCCCAGGGCTGGCAAGACTCGCGTTCGGGCGGGATATCATCGACACACTGCAACTTCCCGAATACGACTGGGCAGCGCTTGCGCCCGCCGCCGGTTAGCTCGAAGGCCATCAATCGGCGTGCGCGCATGTCCGAGTTTGGCCCGTCGCGTCATTTCGCTGCCGGGCGGCAATTCCGTCGCTTTCGGGGCGAAGCGGACATTGAGCCGGATTTACGCGCACACGGTCTAGTCGACATCCTCGACCGCAATTGGCTCGCCGCCGAACGCCTTCTGCGCCAGTGCCGCTTCCACGAACTGGTCGATATCGCCGTCGAGCACGCCGCCGGTGTTGGAAGTCGAGACGCCGGTGCGCAGGTCTTTCACCATCTGATAGGGCTGCAGAACGTAGGAGCGGATCTGATGCCCCCAGGCGATGTCGGTTTTGGCGGCCTGATCGGCGGCAGCTTTCTCTTCGCGCTTCTTCAATTCGGCTTGGTAGAGTTTGGCGCGCAGCATCTGCCAGGCTTGGGCGCGATTACGGTGCTGGGAACGGTCGTTCTGGCACACCACCACGATGTTGGTGGGAATGTGGGTCAGTCGGATCGCGGATTCGGTCTTGTTGACATGCTGGCCGCCGGCGCCACCGGCACGCATCGTATCGACCCGCACGTCGGCTTCCTTGATGTCGATGTTGATGCGGTCGTCGACCACCGGATAGACGGTGACGCTGGCAAACGAAGTGTGCCGGCGGGCATTGGAATCGAACGGCGAGATGCGCACCAGACGATGCACGCCATTCTCGGTTTTCAGCCAGCCATAGGCGTTACGGCCTTTGATCTCAATGGTGGCGGATTTGATGCCGGCCTCTTCCCCCTGGGTTTCTTCGATGTAGTCGACCTTGAAGCCGTGCTGCTCTGCCCAGCGCACATACATGCGCAGCAGCATGTTGGTCCAATCCTGACTCTCGGTGCCGCCGGCGCCGGCGTGCACTTCGAGATAGCAATCGTTGGCGTCAGCCTCGCCGGATAGAAGCGCCTCAAGCTCGCGCCGCGACACTTCGGTCTTGAGCTTGCGCAGCGCCGCTTCGGCTTCGGTAATGACGTTCTGATCGTTCTCCGCCTCGCCCATCTCGATCAGCGTGACCTGATCGTCGAGCTCCTGCTCGATGCAGGACAGCGCGCTGAGCTGGTCGTCGAGTGCAGTGCGCTCCTGCATCACCCGGCTGGCGCGCTGCGGATCGTTCCAAAGATCGGGGTCTTCGGCCTGACGGTTCAGCTCAGCAAGGCGGACGCGCGCTTTGTCGACGTCAAAGATGCCTCCTCAGCAGTCCGACGGACTGCTTGATCTCCGCCACGATGGCCGTGATTTCCGCGCGCATAATCAATCCTGCTCCGGCCCGGCGATGTAATGGGTTGCGGCGACGAACGCAACGTTGCCGGCGGACTAGTACAAGCCGCTGGTGCCGGCGGGGACAGCGCGCTGTGCTTCAGGGGGAGCCGCCAGCGGCTTGCCATTGAAGGACTCCGTGCCGATGACCGAATAGGAATCCGGCGGCGCGGTGCCGGGCTTGAAGGCTTCGAGGATCACGCGCGTGTCTCCGGCGGCGGCGCGCATGCCAGTCTTGGTGTCGACGCGGATCAACTTGATACCAGGCGGCACCCGGAACGGAATTGGCGGCTTGTCGGCGAGCGCCACTTTGAGGAAATCGCGGACGATCGGCGCAGCCAGATGTCCGCCGGTCGCAAGGCGCGCGATGTGGCGCGGCTTGTCGAAGCCCATATAGACACCGCACACGATGTCGGGCGAAAAGCCGATGAACCACACATCCTTCTCTTCGTTGGTGGTGCCGGTTTTGCCGGCAATCGGCTTGCCCACGTCGCGCACCACCGTCGCGGTGCCGCGCTGGACGACACCCTCCATCATCGAGGTGATTTGATAGGCGGTCATCGGGTCGATGACCTGTTCGCGGCGATCAACCATCGACGGCTCGGATTGACCACTGGTCCACTGGTCAGCGTCACAGCCGCGACACTCACGCTGGTCGTGTTTGTAGATGGTGTGGCCGTAGCGGTCCTGGATCCGGTCGATCAGTGTCGGCTTCACGCGTTTGCCGCCGTTGTCGAGCATCGAATAAGCGGCGACCATTCGCAGCACCGTGGTCTCGCCGGCGCCAAGCGCATAGGACAGATAGGGCGGCAGATCGTCATAAACGCCGAACCGCTTGGCGTATTCTGCGATCAACGGCATGCCGATGTCCTGCGCCAGCCGCACCGTCATCACGTTACGCGACTGCTCCAGGCCGAAGCGCAGCGTCGAGGGACCATAGAACTTGCCGCCGTAATTTTCCGGTTTGTAAACACCAGCGCCCGGCCCCATTTCGATTTCAAGCGGCGCGTCCAGCACGATAGTCGAGGGCGTGTAGCCGTTGTCGATCGCGGTCGCGTAGACGAGCGGTTTAAACGACGAGCCAGGCTGCCGCAGCGCTTGGGTGGCACGGTTGAATTGGCTCTGGTCGTACGAGAACCCGCCGACCATCGCCAACACCCGGCCGGTATGCGGATCCATGACGACCATCGCGCCGGAGATTTCCGGTATCTGCCGCAGCCGGAACTGGCCTTGTTGGTCCTTCAACGGCTCGACATAGATGACGTCGCCGGGCGTCAGGATCTGGGTCACACGCACGGCCTGCTTTACCGGCGTGCCCGCCGGCTTGGCCCATTTGACGCCTTCAGCCGGCACGATCGCGACCTCGCGGGCCTTGACTACGGCGCCGCCTGGATCGCGCGCCGGCTGCAAGCCGATGCGCGCGGACTGATCATCGACCTGGAGCACCACCGCGAGCCGCCACGGATCGATATCGGTCAACGATTTGACGTCGGCGAGTTTGACACCCCAGTCGCCGTCGATCTCGATCTTGGTGACGGCGCCGCGCCAGCCCTGTGAACTCGTCGAAATTGACGAGGCCGTCCGTCATGGTCTTGCGCGCCAGCACCTGCATCTTCGGATCGAGCGTGGTGCGTATCGAAAGGCCGCCCTCGTAGAGCTTTTTCTCGCCGTAGTTCTCGAAAATGTAGCGGCGCACTTCTTCGGCGAAATATTCCGCCGCGAAAGTGTGGGCTCCTGTCGGCCGCACAGCAACGTTGAGAGGCTGTTTCTTCGCCGTGTCGCCGGCCTGCGCGGTGATGAAGCCATCCTCGACCATGCGGTCGACCACGTAGTTGCGTCGCGCGATCGCTTCATCGCGGTGGCGGAACGGATTGTAGTTATTCGGGCCCTTTGGCAGCGCGGCGAGATAGGCCACCTCGGCGATCGTAAGCTCGTGCACCGATTTGTCGAAGTAAAGGAGGGAAGCCGCGGCGATGCCGTAGGCGCCAAGCCCAAGGTAGATTTGGTTGAGATAGAGTTCGAGGATCTTGTCTTTCGAATAGGTCCGCTCGATGCGCAAAGCGAGCAGCGCTTCCTTGATCTTGCGCGTAATCGACAGCTCGTTGGTCAAGAGGAAGTTCTTGGCTACTTGCTGGGTGATGGTCGAGGCACCTTGCGGACGCCGGCTGCCGCCAAAATTCTGGACGTAAAGCAGCGCAGCACGGGCAATGCCGGTGACGTCGACTCCGGGGTGCTGGTAAAAGCTTTTATCCTCCGCCGCAATGAAGGCGTTGATGACCAGTTTCGGCACCGCCTGGATGGGGAGATAGAGCCTCCGCTCGTTAGCGTATTCCGCCAACAGGGAGCCATCGGCGGCATGCACCCGCGTCATCACCGGCGGTTCATAATTCTGCAGTTGAGAATAATCGGGTAAGTCTTGGGAAAAATGCCACAATACACCGGCAACAGCGGCTATGCCGACGAGGAACAGGATGGTCCCCGCAGCGAACAGGAAACCGAGAAACCGCAGCAACAGTTTCATTGCAAACGCCCTGCCCCGCTGCAGCGTGTACGCGAACGCGGCCACACGGCGAACGTCCGGTCGGGCGTTATCCGCCCCAATTTGCAGCCCGCGCCGATCGCCATGCTGTCTCGTCGCTCTGTTTTTTGTTCAAACTGAGGCCATTAGCAGGCGGCACCGGTGCGCCAATTGAGGGACCTCAATTGGCGCCAGTGCGGGCGCCGGTCAGCCGCGCCGCGAAGAAAGCGTCAATCGCCTGGGCCATCGTTTCCGCCGTTCGATCGCGCCAGGTTTCGGAAAGCAGCGATTTCAAATCCGCCCAATTCGACACATAGCCGAGTTCCACCAACACGGAAGGTACATCCGGCGCACGCAAAACGCGGAAGCCGGCCGATTTCAGCGGCTTCTTATGCAGCACAGTCGCACTCTTCAGCTCGCCGACCAGTTTATGTGCAAACTGCAGCGAAAGGCCTTTCGTTTCCCGCTCGGCGAGGTCGAGGAGAATCCCGGCGACGTCATCCGGCTCGGCTTTCAGATCGACGCCGGCGATAATGTCGGCCCGGTTCTCTTTCTCAGCCAAACCCGCGGCCTCCGAGTTGGTCGCCGTATCCGACAGGGTGTAGATGCTCGCGCCCTGGGCATCACCCTCCCCGCGCGGCAGCGAGTCGGCATGAATTGAGACGAACAATGCGGCGCCGGCGCTTCGCGCGATGCGTACCCGGTCGGCCAGCGGCACGAAGGTGTCATCGGTCCGCGTCATCAGGACCCGATACTTGCCGGTTTTCTCGATGCGGTCGCGCAAGCGTTGGGCGAATGCCAGGACGATGTCTTTTTCGAGCTCGCCGCTCGGCGCCTTGCTGCCGTTGTCGATGCCGCCGTGGCCGGGATCGAGCGCAACGAGCGGACGCGGATCGTCGCCCTTTGCGCTCGGGCCTTTTGATTGCGGCGGCTCGGAGCGGGCCTGACTGTTGTCAAGCGCAGCACGGCGCAAAAAGGTTTCGCGATCCGTCGCCACCAGATCAAGCACCAGCCGCGCCGGAGCTTCGACCGTCGCGTCAACGACAAAGGCCTTTTCGATGCGCGCGGGCTTGGAGAGATCAAATACCAACCGCGACCCGCTCTGCATCACCAAGCCGAAGCGGAAGGCCTTGATCAGGCCGCGGCCGCTGTCGCCGGTTTTCGGCGGCAGCAGAAATGTCACCTGCGGAATGTCGATAACGACGCGATAGGGATCGGCCAACGTAAAGGCGTGCAGATCGATCTTGCGGGTGAAGTCCATGACGAACCGCGTCTGCGATTTGTCGCCGCCAAGCCGGGCATCGGTCGCAACCGGGAACGAATCGCCGCCCTGGGCTGATGCGGCCATTTGCCGTTCCCCAGCCAAAGCGGCCGTCGTGAAAAGTAGACCGAGGAAAGCCCAGCTCGCCGCCGCTCGGACAGCCATCGGTTTTAAGCCCTCCGCGCCCCTGTTACTGCATTAGGCAGGCGTGGTTAATCGAAACTTAAGTACCTAGATTGGTGGTACGTGGACAAGCGGCCGATGCGCCCGAAAAATGGCTGCTTTGGGTAAATGTCACAACCTGCTTGCCAATTCCGTACCGGCGGCCTTAAGAAGAGGTTGCCGACGGTCTTATGGTCCGGTTGTGTCCCGTCAGGGTATCCGGCACGTCCGCCGCGATCGCTTCCAAAAGTGGGAGCTGGGCGGATGCCGCTTTTGATCCGATCCGGCGCCGATAGCGCGCTGATGCGGACGGACGAAGAGGCGAGCCGACACCCTCAAGGAGCAGGGCAGCTGGACCTACCGCGCGGTACCGCCCCGGCACGAGATGCCGATGCGGTATGCCGGGCGCCGTAAGCACTGGAGAGTAATCGCGGCGGCTTAGGGCGCCGCTGTCCGTCACGGTTTGGAGTTCATGTTCGAGGCGCAACAGGTTCGATCGCAGCGGTGCGGAAGCGTCCGAAGGGCGCGCTCCGTCCGGCGGACCGAGTTCCGTTCGGCGCTTTCGGGAATCCCGATCCTTTTCCTTCAACGACTAACAGGCAGTTCACCGTCCTCCCGCGCCGCTGCGGCGCGGAGCATGCGGCATGAGCGCCTTCACGAGATTTGCAATGGCCAACAAAATGCTCATCGACGCGACCCATCCGGAAGAAACCCGGGTGGTCGTTCTGCGCGGCAATCGCGTCGAGGAATTCGACTTCGAGTCCGCGCAGCGTAAGCAACTTCGGGGCAACATCTATCTGGCGAAAGTGACGCGCGTTGAGCCGTCACTGCAAGCCGCGTTCGTCGATTACGGCGGCAACCGTCACGGCTTCCTCGCCTTCAGCGAAATTCACCCCGACTACTATCAAATCCCTGTCGCTGACCGGCAGGCGCTGATCGACGAAGAAGGCCGCGCCCAGCGCGCGGCCGAAGATGAGGCCGATCGGCGCCAGCACAGACATCGCAGCAGCGGTCGGCCAGCGCCGGCGCGGCGCGACGATGAAGTCAGGCATGGCGAAGCGGCCGAGACCTCGTCGGGCGAAGCCGCCGCGGCGGAAGAGCATGGCGATGAAGTCACGGTCGAGGATGAAGCAGGCATCGAGGCCGAGGACTCCGAGGGGCCGACGGTTCCCGAGTTCATCGGGAGAGATCGAGCACGAACGAGAAGTTGCTGCAGCATCGTCCTCGGAACGAGCCGAGCCCCCCTCCTCCGGCGAAAGCGAATCCGAGCCCCTCGTTCCTTCAGTAGCTCTGACGCCGCATGACGACGACCACATCGACACCGAGTCGCAAGGCGTTCCTGCGCCGGTCGAGACGGTCGGCGAACATGCCGCCGAGATCGGCGAGGCTTCAACGGAGGCCGCCGACGCGAGCAGCTCGCACGAAGATTCAGACCGGCACATCGGCACCGAAAACGGTGAAGAAGAAGAGATCGTCGAATTGGTTGGCGGCGCCGACGCGCTCGAAGAGGTCCCGGATCGTGCGCCACGTTACCGCCGCCAATACAAAATCCAGGAAGTGATCAAACGCCGGCAGGTGATGCTGGTGCAGGTAGTCAAGGAGGAGCGCGGCACCAAAGGCGCGGCGCTGACGACTTATCTTTCGCTCGCCGGCCGCTACTCGGTGTTGATGCCCAACACGGCCCGCGGCGGCGGCATCAGTCGCAAGATCACCAGCGGCGAAGATCGCTCCCGGCTTAAGGAGATCGCCGGGGAGCTCGAAGTTCCGGAAGGTATGGGCGTGATCCTGCGCACTGCCGGCGCGAGCCGCACCAAGACCGAGATCAAACGCGATTTCGAATATCTGCTGCGGCTGTGGGAAACCGTACGCGACCTCACGCTAAAATCCACGGCGCCCAAGCTCGTTTACGAGGAAGGTTCGCTGGTCAAACGCTCGATCCGCGATCTCTATTCCAAAGACATCGATGAGGTGATCGTTGCTGGGCCCGAGGCCTACAACGAGGCCAAGGACTTCATGCGCATGCTCATGCCGAGTCATGCGAAGAACGTGAAGCTCTACTCAGATACCCAGCCGCTGCTGTCGCGCTACGGCGTCGAGAACCAGCTCGATGGCATGTTCTCGCCGGTGGTGCAGCTTCGCTCCGGCGGCTACATCGTGCTCAACCAGGCCGAAGCGCTGGTCGCCATCGACGTCAACTCGGGCCGCGCAACGCGCGAGCACCATATCGAGGACACCGCGCTCAAGACCAATCTCGAAGCATCCGACGAAATCGCCCGCCAACTTCGGCTGCGCGATCTCGCCGGGCTGATCGTCATCGACTTCATCGATATGGACGAAAAGCGCAACAACCGCGCGGTCGAGCGCCGGCTGAAGGAATGCCTCAAGCAGGACCGGGCCCGCATCCAGGTTGGCCGCATCTCGCATTTCGGGCTGTTGGAGATGTCGCGCCAGCGCATTCGCACCAGCGTGCTGGAAAGCTCGACGGAGAAATGCCCCTATTGCGGCGGCAGTGGCCATGTCCGCTCGGTTTCATCGCTCGCGTTGCAGGTTCTGCGCGCGCTCGAGGAACAGATGATGAAGGGCGCAACGCATAATCTGATCGCGCGGACGCGTCCGGACGTTGCGCTCTACGTGCTCAATCAGAAGCGCGCGCATTTGCGGGCCCTGGAGGAGCGCTTCGCCATAACCATTACCGTCACCGCCGACCCGACGATCGCAGCGCCTCAAGCATTCGCGATCGATCGCGGTGAACTGGTTCACACGCCAGAAGCCGCCAGAGCGATCGCCGAGCAGAACCAAACCAGCGCGGCTCCGCTTGAAGAGGACGACGACCTCGCGGACGCCGCCGTGCTGGAAAGTGATGAGGACGAAGCGGAAGACGAGGGCGAGGTAGAAGCGACGGCGCCGGAGGTTTCCGCCGAGCAGCCGGAAAACGGCGTACGCCGGCGGCGGCGCCGGCGGCGGCGCGGACGTAATGGCGGCGCGGCTGACGCGCAAGCCGGTCATCATGACGAGACGGCGGAAGCCACCGGCGAAGCTGCCAACGACGAAAACGGCGAGCCGGCGGCGGACGATCTTGCCGAGGAGGGAAGCGAAGCCGGCGGCGTTGCCCGAAATGATCAACAGCGCGACGGCGAGCGGCGGCGACGGCGGCGCGGCCGACGCGGCGGCCGCCGCAATCGTCCGGAGCGGACGGGTGAAGATGCATCACCGACACGCGAGCACGACGTCTATGAACCGCACGACAGGCCGCCGTCGCCTGAAGAGGTAACCGGAGCGCCGCCCACCGGGGCGGAACTCAGGGAAGCCGTCGCCGACCTTGATGCGGCGCCGCCACTTCATGCTCCAGCAACATCAAGCACGCCGGCCATCGCGGAAGCGCCACGCGCGCCGGCCTCGGTGCAACAGCCGGAACCGCCGCGCAAGCGCTCGACGGTGCGCGAGCCGGCTCCGACCGCGATCACTGTGGACGCAGCGCAGCCAACGCCGGCGCAACCGGCATCGCCGCCTCCGCAACCGGTCGTCACCGAAGTTGGCGACAGCGAAAACACTGACAAGCCGCGCCGCAGCGGCTGGTGGTCCCGCCGCTTCGCCGGCGGCTGATCGAACAACTCGGTCGACACGCTATGAAGAGCGCGTGGGTCGACCGTGACGCCGAGACAATGGTCGCGCACGCCGCCAAAGTTGGCGTCGAGCGCGACTTGGCGCTCCGGGTCTACACGACAAGGCTTCTTGGCCGCGATCCAAAGCTCGTGCTCCACGGCGGCGGCAACACCTCGCTAAAGACCCACGCGCGCGACCTGCTCGGCGAAGATGTTGAGGTGTTGCGGGTGAAAGCGTCTGGAACCGACATGGCGGCGGCCGAGCCTGAAGGGCTGCCGGCGGTGCGCCTTGCGCCTTTGCGCCAGCTGCGCGCGCTCGACGCGATCGCCGATGAAGAGCTGGTCGCCATTGAGCGCGCCAACCTGATCGACCCGGCAGCGCCAAACCCTTCTGTCGAGATCATGCTGCACGCGTTTCTGCCGCACAAATTCATCGATCACACCCATGCGGCGGCGGTGCTCAGTGTGATCGATCAGCCTGACGGCGAAGAAAAATGCGCCGAAGTTTTTCGCGGCGGGCTCGCCTTCGTACCTTATCTCATGCCGGGCTTTGGCCTCGCCAGAAAGGCGATCGAAGTCTTTGAGCGGGAGAACCCGAGGGACGGGCTCATTCTCAGCAAGCACGGCATCGTCACGTTCGGTGACAGTGCGCGCGAAGCCTATGAGCGCATGATTGAGATGGTGTCGCTGGCTGAAGATTTCATTGCGCGCAATGCCAAGTCACGCATTATCGCGATGCTGTGGCGCGAGCCTGCGACAATCGCCGAAGTCGCGCCAATCGTACGCGGCGCGTGCAGTCAGCGGGACGAAAACGTCGAAGGCGCATGGCGGCGACTGGTGCTCGAATTTCGTGGCGGCAGCGCGGTTATAAGTCTCTTGCAGTCAGACTTGTCCCGGTTAGCCGAAGGCGGTGTGGTTACGCCTGATCACACCATTCGCACCAAGAACTGGCCGCTGGTTTTGCCGCATGCGGATAAAGGCAAACTCGAGGATTTCGCGCGCGCCGCCCACGATGCCGCCGACGCGTTCGCCGCAAATTATCGGAGCTATTTCGAACGCCAGAATGTGCGAGTCGGCGGCGGAAAGCGCGAGCTCGATCCCCTGCCCCGCGTTGCTTTGGTGCCTGGCCTGGGTCTGTTCGGCTTGGGCAGGACCAAGCGCGATGCGGTCATCGCCGCGGACGTCGCCGAAGAATGGATGCGGGTCGTCGCCAATGCAGAGCGGATCGGCCGCTTCGAATCGATCTCCGAGGCCGACATGTTCGATGTCGAATACTGGCCGCTGGAGCAGGCCAAGCTCGGCGCACGCAAGGAACGGCCGCTGGCTGGACAGATTGCCGTCGTCACCGGCGCCGCCGGCGCAATCGGCGCCGCAACAGCGAAGGCATTCGCCGCGGCCGGCGCGGAAGTCGCGCTGCTCGACTTGGATATTGCTGCCGCGCGCGAGCAAGCCGAGGCGATCAGCGCGACCGCTCTGGCGGTGCAATGCGACGTGACCGACCCGGATTTGGTGCGCGCAGCGTTCGATCAGGTCGCGCAAAATTTCGGCGGCGTCGATATCCTAGTCGCCAACGCCGGGGCCGCCTGGCAAGGCCGCATCGGCGAAGTAGACGAAGAGGTTTTGCGCAAAAGCTTCGAGCTGAATTTCTACGGCCAGCAGCGCGTCGCGCAGGCGGCGGTCAAGATCATGCTGGCGCAAAAGACCGGCGGATGTTTGTTGTTCAACATTTCCAAACAGGCCGTCAATCCCGGACCGAATTTCGGGCCGTACGGAATTCCGAAAGCGGCGTTGCTCGCGCTGATGCGCCAATACGCGCTCGACTATGGCGCAGACGGCATCCGCGCCAACGCGGTCAACGCCGACCGCATCCGCTCGGGCTTGCTGACCGAGGATTTCATCAAAGAACGCGCGAAGGCGCGCGGCGTGTCGGAAAAGCACTACATGAGCGGCAATCTGCTCGGCCGCGAGGTGACCGCCGATGATGTCGCGCAGGCGTTTCTGCATCAAGCGCTGGCGCTGAAAACCACCGCCGGTGTCACCACCGTCGACGGTGGCAATATCGCGGCCGCGATGCGGTGACGTATTGGATGCGGTGACGTCTTGGGTCAGTCAACTTAGGCCCCTTTGCGTCCCAGGCTAAGTGACTCCGGCAGCACATGTGAGTTTGACGGCTCACCCCATCAAAGCCGGTCGCACGATCTTTCTTGCCAGCCACGAGCACACGAAGGCCGGCAACGCGCCGACGAAACCGAACACCAGAATAAAAGGCCCGTGAATGAACCCGGCCGCAAACGAAGAAACCAGCGGCAAGAAGCTGACCACAAAGCCGAACAGGGCGGTCCAGAGCGGGCCGAAGCGAACGCGCCGTCCAGCAAGAAAGCCATCGACTAATCCGGCAACGCAGGCCGGTACTGTTCCCACCAGGTAGGCTAGCGGCACCAAAACGATTTGGTGATAGTCAAACACACTTTTGTCGCCAAGCCCCCAATTCAATATCGGAAGGATGACCCATAAACCCGTGAACAAGCCCAACGGCGGTCCAAGGAGAGCAAAAATCAAGAGACGCTTCATTCGTCAAAAAAGCGCGTTCATATTTTGATTGAAGCAGTCGAAGAAAAAGCGGCGCCCGTGCCCGGCTTAATTCATTTTTCGACCGCTCCGCCCGAGTTGGCCCAATCCTTGAAGCCGCCGAGATTTAAGACCCGGTCGTAGCCCAAATCCTTGAGCATCTTGCCGGCAAGCGCCGCGCGTCCGCCGGAGCCGCAATACAGAATGACGGTCTTGTCCTTGCTGAAATTCTTGTCGTGCGAGGGCAAATCGGGATCGGCGCGGAATTCCAGCATGCCGCGGGAGACGTGAACGGCGCCCGCCACCTTGCCGCTCGCCTGGACTTCCGGTCCATCGCGCACGTCGACGATGAGCGTATTGCCTTTGGCGATCAGTTCCTTCGCCTGCGCCGGCGCAACCTTTGGCACCGCGGCGTTCGCCGCTTCCAGCATTTGTTTGACGCTCGTTGCCATCATCGTCCTCCCGGTTTGCGCGCCAGTGCGGCGCGCAAACAAGAGTACAACTCATGCGACGGCGCGTCTAATCGCTCGACAGGATCACGTTCTTGACGATCGGGTAAACCTGGTTCTCCCAGCGCTTGCCTGAGAACACCCCGTAATGGCCCACGCCAGCTTGCATGTGGTGGCGCTTCAGATAAGGGCGCAGTTTGGCGCACAGATCATGCGCAGCGACGGTCTGGCCGACGGCGCAGATGTCGTCGCGCTCGCCCTCGACCGTGAGCAGCATGGTGCGGCGGATCGCGCTCGTATCGACGCGATTGCCGTGCCATTCGAGCTTGCCACGCGGCAGCGCGTACTCCTGAAATATCAGCCGCACCGTTTCCAGATAAAACTCCGCGGTGAGATCGAGCACGGAGAAATATTCGTCATAGAAGGCTTTGGTTACCGCCGCCTTCTCGGTTTCGCCGTTGGCGAGATTTTCGTAAAGCTCCTTGTGCGCTTTCACATGGCGCTCGATGTTCATGCTCATGAATGCGGTGAGCTGAACGAAGCCCGGATAGACCCGGCGGAAGGCGCCGGGATAACGCATCGGCACCGATGCGGTGAGCATCCGTTCGAACCAGGCCATGTCGCGTTTGTTGGCGAGATCGTTGACCTTGGTCGGATTGACACGGCAGTCGATCGGTCCGGCCATCAGCGTCATCGAGCGCGGCTGCGCCGGATTGCTCTGCTGCGCCATCACGGCAACCGCCGAGAGCACGGCGACGCAGGGCTGGCAGACCGCAAGCACGTGCGCGCCCGGCCCGATCACTTCGAGGAATTTGATCAGATGGTCGACGTACTCATCGACGCCGAACTGCCCGCAGATCAGCGGGATATCGCGCGCATTGTGCCAATCGGTGATGAAAACGTCGTGATCCGGCAGCATGGTGCGCACCGTCGCCCGCAGCAGCGTGGCGAAATGGCCCGACAGCGGCGCCACCAAGAGCACGCGCGGCTGCGTCGTCGCCACATCCTTCTTGAAATGAAGCAGCGTGCCGAACGGCGTCTTGTGCGCCGCTTCCTCCCGCACCTCCACCTCGCGGTTGCCGACGGTCACGGAGCGGATGCCGAACGGCGGGCGCGTATGGGTCAGGCCCATGCGCGAAACCAGCTCATAGGCCGCAGTCAGATTGCGGATCGCCGAATTATCAGCGACAAGGGGCTGGTGACCGGCGGCAAGCGCCATGGTCGCCCACGCTTTCATCGGCGCTATAATGTCGGTGTGGGTCTGATAAGCGAGGTACAGCATCCGTTACCCACGGGCGCCGTAGGCCATCTGACGATGGCTCACCTGCGACCCCCCAAGCGGCGGAAGCTAGTGCATTTTTTGTTGCGCTGCGACAAAATTGTGAACATCCTGCACAGAGGGAGCGGGACGCGGGAATCAGTACACGGCGGCAACCATAGCCTAATCCCATTAATTACCTGTAAGAGATTGATATAACAGAAACTTCCCGGCAGGCCCGGAACGCGAGCGCTCAATGTCCAAGGCCACTCTGACCATTGCAAGCAAGAATTACGGCTCGTGGTCGCTGCGCGGTTGGTTGCTGTGCAAAATGGCCGGTCTCGATTTCGACGAGCAACATGTCGGGAGCGATGACCCTTCCACACGCGCGGAGTTGCTGTTGCTGTCGCCGTCGTTCCTGGTGCCCTGCCTCGTCCACGATGGGCTTAAGGTTTGGGACTCACTCGCGATCGTCGAATATCTGCACGAGATCAGGCCGGAAGCCGGCCTGTTGCCGGCCGACCAGGCGCAGCGCGCGCATTGCCGCGCGATCTGCGGCGAGATGCATTCGGGCTTTGCCAATCTGCGCTCGGCGCTGCCGATGAATCTCAAGGCGCATTTTCCCGGCTTCAAAGCTTGGGCAGGCGCACGCGGCGACATCGAGCGCGTCACGACGATCTGGCGGGAGTGTCTGGAAAAATACCAAGGGCCTTATCTGTTCGGTGCAAAACCGTGCGCCGCCGACGCCATGTACGCGCCGGTCTGCACCCGCTTTCTCACTTACGATGTCGCGCTCGATCCGGCATCGGCGCAATACTGCCGCACCATCGTGGCAATGCCGCTGATCCAGGAATGGATCGCCGCCGCCAAGGTTGAGCCCGACGAGCTTGAAGAGCTCGACGTCGAGTTTTGAGACCATCAGCCTGAGAGTACGCCGCGTAAGATGCGATCAGGCCGCGCGAGTTTGCCGCGATGCTCGATGTGCAAGCAGCGCTCCGTCTAGCGAACGGCGTACTTCAATGTCGTCTGGATCAAATACAAGTCCGCCCGGCGGCGTAAACGCAAAGCTGTGGCAGCCGCTGCCTATGCCGGCGCTTTCGAGGTCCTCGCGATAGCGATTGGCGAGAACCTCGCCGATCAATCGGCCGCCGGCATAAATGTCGAGACAGATCGGCGTATCGGGATGATCGACGTTCTGCGCCCAGCCTTCAATGAGTTGCGGCGTGATCCGATCGACAAAGCCGCGCAACGTGCCGGGCGTCGTCTCTTTGTTCGAGGTTAAGCCGCCGCGGAGCGCAATCCGCTGCCTGATCGCCTCCAGCTCGTAGCCGCCATCGAGCCGTGGCGCGCAGTATTGCGCAAGCGGTGTCGCCGCCGCCGGATAGAGCGCCGCGTATTCTTGGGCGTTGAGGAACAAGCCGCGGCTGTCATCGTCGATGAAACTTTCCGACTGCGCACCCTCGGCGACGATCACGTCGTGGGTTTCAAGTTCAATGTGAAAGTACTCGACCCCCTCGACATGCTCGGCCTGCACAATCGAGACTCCATTGACGAGGTCTTTGGCTTCGATCAACACGCCATCGAGATTGTCTTCGAAGTACATCGCGTGATTGGGCGAAATCCAAAGATCGCGCTGCGGCACGTTGTCGTCGAGCGCGCCGGCCTTGATGCAGACCGGCAAAATATCTTTGCGCCCCATGACAAAGCGGCCGCCGTAGCTTCTTCGCCCGATCCATTTGATCGGCCGCGCCACGCCCGACGCGGTCATCATCTCGTCGCCGAGCTGAAGCTTCTCCACCGGCTCCACGCCGCGGCGCGTGCGGATCAGCGTGCCGCGGCAGTAGCAGGGCGCCGCGCCGAGCGAAGTCGACACCGAGTTGCTCACCGGTCCAACATCAACAATACCGGAGCCAGGCGACCGGGCGGATGCCGTTGCGGTGTCGACGAACGACGTGCCAGCGTCCATATCGGCCTGCGTCAGCGTATGGCTTGCCGTCAGCCTGTCGCTCGCACCCGGCAGCAGCGTTACGCCGCTCGCCAGCGTGCCGCCACCCAGCGGGTCCGTCACTGTAACATCGGACAGTGTCACGTTGCCCGTGTTGGTCACGACCACGCCGTAGTTGATCACGTCGCCGGCATCCGTAATGCCGTCGTGATTGCTGTCAACGACCGACGTCACCGTGTCTGTGATCGCCAGGTCGGGGGTTTGCGTCATCGCGACCGTGTCGCTACTGACCGCATTTGCACTTGTGGTCGCCGCCTCAGCGACGGCGTTAACGCTGCCGTTATTAAGATCCGCCTGTGTCAGGGTGTAACTGAAGCGCAGCATGTCGCTCGCGCCCGGAGCCAGCGAGATATCGGTGGCCAGCGTGCCGGAACCGCCCGCCGGCGCCGACAGGTCGTACGTTACCGTCACGCCGGTCAGCGTCGTGCTGCCCGAATTGCTCACCACCGCTTGGAAAAAAATGACTTGGCCGACGGCATTGAAGGGACCGATGCTGAGGGTAGAAAGCGCGACGTCTAGCGTAGCCATGACAACCTCTTGCAAAGACGGACGGCGTCACGCCGCGATTGATGTTCGAACTCGTTTCGGCTCCGCCGACGGCGGCAACACCTCGTCGTCGAGGGAACGGTGTACTTCGATAGCGTCGGGCGTGAACACAAGCCCCGCGGGCGGCGTGAACGCAAAGCTGTGGTGGCCGCTGCCGATGCCGGCGTGTTGAAGGTCCTCGCGGTGACGATTGGCGAGAACCTGCCCGATCAATCGGCCCCCAGCGAAAATGTCGAGACAGACCGGCGCTTCAGGATGGTCGCCGTTCTGCGCCCAGCCCTCGATGATGTGCGGCGTCACCCAGTCGACATGGCCGCGCAAAGTGCCAGCCCGCGCCGCTTCGTTGCTCGATTCTAATCCGGCGCGCACAGCCAGGCCCTGCCGGATCGCCTCGACCTCATAGCCTTCATCGAGCCGCGGCGCGCAGTAGCGCGTGATCGTCGCTACTGCCGGATAGAGCGTGCGGTATTCGTGGGCGTTGTGGAACATGCCGCGGCTGTCGTCGTCGATGAAACGTTCCGATAGTGCACCCTCGGCGATGAGAACATCGTGAGTGTCGAGCTCGATGTGGAAGTATTCGACCTCGTCGACTTGCTCGGCCTGCACGATGGACACGCCATTGACGAGGTCGTTGGCCTCGATCAACACGCCGCCGAGATTGTCTTCGAAGAACATGGCGTGATTGGGCGAAATCCAAAGATCGCGTCTCGGCACGTTGTCGGCGAGCGCGCCGGCCTTGATGCAAACCGGAAGAATATCTTTCCGTCCCATGACGAAGCGCCCGTTATAGCTTCTGCGCCCGATCCATTTGATCGGCCGCGCCGCGCCCGAAGCCGTCATCACCTCGTCGCCGATCTGAAGCTTCTCCACCCGCTTGTTGCCGCACGGAGTGCGAATGAGCGTGCCAGGGCAGTAGCAGGCGACGTAGTCGATCACTGTGTCAGTGGCGCCGACATTGACCTGGAAATCGGCCAAGGCTTGGCCCGGAATGTCGAGGGTGAAAGACGGAATTGCATTGCCGTTTTCATCGGTTCCGGTCAGCGTAAGGAGACCGTTCGCGTAAGTCGGCGCCGGCGTCTCAAGAAAATCGTCGATCTGGATGTTGTCGCCTGCGCCGAAGGTGTCGATCTCATTGGTCGGCGCGGTCGCCGGCGTGAACTCCAGCGTCGGATCGACCTGGGAATTGTCGAACGTAATTGCGCCAGAGCCCGCGGCCCCCACCGCCGCCAGGTCGACAGTGCCATTCTCGATGGTGATTCCGCCCGTAAAGCCGGCGTGGCCAGCATCGCTCGACGAGCCCGGCGTGTTGTCGGCGCTGAGCACCAACGTACCGGCGCCGTCCATGATCAGCGATCCGCTGCCGTTACCCCCAGAGCCTGACATGTCGGCGATCACGCCCGTGATCGTCTCGGTCTGTCCGTTGCCTGGCGATAGAGTCAGCGACTGATTGCCCTGGATGAAGATGCCGCTGCCGAAGGCACTGCCTTCCGAAGCTGCAGAATTGTTAGTTCCGCTGCCGCCCGCGACGGTCCCGGCGCCGAGCGTGCCGCCGGCGAGAATGAGCGTGCCACCCTGCTGAACGAAAATGTCCCCGCCAGCGCCCAGCCCTCCCCCTCCGCCGCCGTAGGTAGAGGAACTGCCGCCGCCGAAGCCGCCGGGAAAGTTGTAAAACCCGCTCGTAATTCCCAAAGCAACATTGAGAAACTCAAGACTAAAGCCCCCGCCGCCGCCGCCAAAACCGCCACTGGCGCCGATACCGCCGCCGCCGCCGCCACCACCGAAGCCGCCGGCACCTCCCTGACTGTCGGGGAGGCCGGGGGTTCGCGGCCTTACAGCCAAACGCCGTGCTGTGAAAGCGGCGACGTGAACGCGCTGATCAAAAAACCGCCACGCACCCATCAAAGATGCTTAAAAACTATTCGCATGCCCTGACCACATGGAACTCGACGACCAAGGAACTCGACGCCGTTGAATCTGGAACGGATATAACCGTAGAGCCTTCCCGATCGCGTTCGCGCGCATTCCCGCGAAAGCGGGAATCCAGTTCTTTGCGAACAAGAGGCTGGGTCCCCCGCTTTCGCTGGGACGAGCGGAGTACGGGCGTTGAAGTAAAAATGTCATCGAAGCATCTTCCGCTCATTCCCGCGAATGCGGGAATCCAGTTCTTCGGAAACAAGAGGCTGGGTCCCCGCTTTCGCGGGGACGAGCGGAGTACGGGCGATGAACTAAAAAAGTCATCTCGCCGCTTGAAGCGCCAACTGGTAGCAGAGATCGTGCCCGCTCATGGCGTCGGCGACGAGACGGTCGAAAGCCTGCCGCAGTGAAGGCATCAGCTCGACAAACTGGCCGCGTCCCTTCGTCAAGCGAACAAGGTCCATCTCCTCCGCCGCTTCGAGAAGATTTCGCACATGGGTCCGCGAGACGCCGAACCGGCCGCCGAGGTCGGAATAAGACACCTTGAGCGGCGCGACGCCCTTTTGCTTCGCCGCCATCTCGATCATCTTGATGAGGATCATCACGCCGGCGTCGCGGCCCTGGAACAGCATTATGATCGGATTACCGGCGAGGATCTGCGCGCCAAGCGCAAACAGATCCCGCGACACCAAGCGCTGCTTCAATTGGAACGCGGGATCGCGGTTCATGATCGGCGCGTAGCCGGGTTCCGGAAACAGAACGTCCAGCGGCAGGTAATGCGACACCAGAAAATCCTGGTCCTGCGCGATCATTTTCTTGGTGGGTGTGAGGATGCGGACCCGGCGATCCTGCGGCGCCGCGCGCTGTTCGAGATAACCGGCCTTGACGAGCCGCGACACAAGGTCGTGGACGCGGCTCGGGCTGCCGAGACCGTGCGCCGCCATGGAGTCCGCGACCAGGCGCAGCGTCGGCCAGGTCGCACGATTGGCCTCGTCATAACGCGCGTAGTGGCACATGATCACGATACCCAGAACGGTACGGCTTGCTTCCAGCAGCAGCCGGTTGAGAAAGGGCTTGTGCTCGTAGAGGGCCAGTATCGCCTTCACAAATTCGTCACGCGCGACGGGGAAGCGCGGATGGGCGAGGATTTCTTCGGTGGAATGAAACGCCGGAAGCTTGGTGAAATCGATGTCGGTCATAAAGCAATACTGCAAACACGCCGCCCGGCAGGAATGACGATAGCAGGCAATGCGGTGTTGGCAAAACGATTAGCGGCGCGATCGCGCGCTTTAGGTCCGCGCCAGCGCCGCGACCGATGCCATCTCGGCGTCGCTGAGAGTGAAGTCGAAAATCGCCGCGTTCTCGGACAAGCGTTCCACTTTGCTGGTTCGCGGTATGACGACCATGTGCTGCTGCACCAGAAAGCGCAGGCAGACTTGCGTGGCGCTCTTGCCATGCACAACGCCGATGCGAGCCAGCACATCGTTGTCGCGGACGCGACCGCGGGCGAGCGGGCTATAGGCCACGACCGCCATACCAAGTTTACGACAAGCCGCGATCAGCGCCGACTGATCGAGGAACGGATGACATTCGAATTGATTGCACACCAAAGGTTCGCTGCTGACGCGCACCGCTTCTTCGAGCTGTGCGACGCTGAAATTGGAGACGCCGATGTGACGGGCTAGTCCGTCGCGCTTGGCTTTGCAGAGGACATTGATGGTTTCGGCAAGCGGCAGCCGCTGGTTCGGCCAATGCAGCAGTAGCAGATCGACCTCGCTCAAGCGCAATCGCGCCAGACACTCCCGCGTGGCGCGATCGAACTCGCGGGGCGCAAAATGCGTCGGCCAAATTTTTGTGGTGACGAAAACATCATCGCGCTTGACGCCGGAGCTGCGCAAACCCTCGCCGACGTCGCGCTCGTTGTCGTACATCTCCGCGGTGTCGATGTGCCGGTAGCCGAGCCGCAAAGCCTGCTCGACGACGCGCGCGCAAACCCGGCCGCGCAAATCCCAGGTGCCGAGCCCCAACAGGGGAATCCGTGCGCCCTTGGCCTGAACGGCCGGAACGGATGCATTCGTCGTAGTTATGTCGGCCATGGCGAGAGAGGCGCGCCGATTGCGGCACTTGTTATGGAGGTTTGGCGCCGAGTACGGCAAAGGCAGCTTCCGGCGCCCGTTCGATGACCTTCAGCAGCGCGCGCGCCGGTCCACGCGGCGAGCGTTTGCCCTGTTCCCAGTTGCGCACGGTTTCCACCGGCACACCGATCCGCGCCGCAAAAGCGGTCTGCGTCAACCCAGTCTGCCCGCGCACATTCCGCGCATAGGCCGCTTCGATGAAGCGGGCGTTTGTTGCGTGCCGAGCCCCGTTGACGTGCGGCGCATGCGCGCCGTTCGAAATGGAAATCGGTCCTTCGCTGCCGTCAGGCAGGATCTCCACCAAGCGACCATCAGCTTTCAACCGAACGCGTAGCATGGCTTTGAGCTCCAGCGTTTCCGGCTGCCGCGCAGCATAACCGATTCGGTCTGGATTTAATGAGTTAGTAGTCCGTTTCTACCGCAGATAAGGTCATTGAAATAGTCATCCTTTGACTTAGTAAGCCACTGACCGCTTAAGAAATGCGAAACAATCCGGACTCCGCGCCATGAATAGTTCGAACCAAAAGATTCAGGTCTGGGATGCCCCTACCCGTCTGTTTCATTGGCTGACGGCCGCGCTGGTAGTGGCGGCCTATGTCACCTGGCGGCTGGACTGGATGGATTGGCACGCCAAGGCCGGCTACGCCCTGCTCGCGCTGGTTATTTTTCGGCTGCTGTGGGGAGTAGTCGGCAGCGACACCGCGCGCTTCTCCCGCTTTGTTGCTTCTCCGCGGCTCGCGATCCATCACCTTCAACACGCACTCCGCCGCGAACCCGACCATCAAGTCGGACACAATCCGGCCGGCGCCTGGATGGTGCTATTTTTGCTCGCGCTCCTTCTCGGCGAAACGCTGAGCGGACTCTACGTCGCCAACGATGTCGCCGACCAGGGACCGCTCACCGAACTCGTGCCCGCGCGGATCGCCAACGCGATCACGGCGCTGCACTGGATTCTCTGGGACGCACTGCTGGCGGCCATCGCTCTGCACATCGTAGCGATCGCGATCTACGCAATCGCCAAGCGGCACGATTTGTTGACGCCGATGATCACCGGACAAAAGTTACTGCCGCACGGCGTGCCGCACCCCCGCATCGGCAATCTCGTGCGCGCGAGCCTTCTCCTCGGCGTCAGCGCGCTCGCCGTCGCCGTCCTCGTCAACGTACTGTGAGGGCCGATCAGCCGGCCGGATCAGCTTTTCGGCGGCATCACCTGACCGCGGATCTCGCCGCCCGGATGAGACCCGGTGTGGACGTTGACGTACCACTCGCCGGCGGTGAACTGCGCCGCCTGTTCGGGCGTCAGCGTGGCTTCGCCCTTGATCGGGCTCGCCGGCGGGCTTCCCTGTTTGCTCAGCCACAGCGTGACCGGGCCGTTCTTGCCCGCCGCTGCCGGCCCGTGGAAATGCGCCATGGTGGCGGGCGCTGACAGTCCCTCGTAGCTGATGCTCCACGTCAGCATCCGGGTCGCCGGATCGTAGGTAAGATCGGCGGTTCCCTTGCCTGGCGTTTCGACCGCCGGGACCTGCTCCGCGCCGGACAGCGCAACCTTGAAGGATGCCGGTGCGGCGTGCGAGGCCACGGCCCAGACGGCGATGCCGACTGTGCAGGCTGCCAGTACGAGGATGCGGCGAGAGATCGAAGTGTTCATGGCTCTACTCCCTACGACGTGGTTGTTTCGAGAGGTGCAGGGGTCTGCACTTCGGGGATAAGAAACAAATTGGATGGCGGTTCCGGATACGGACGGCCGTTGCGCCTGCTCAAACAGTCAGGTTCAGTCAGGTTCAGCGCAAACGACGCCCAGATTGTAGTCAGCTTCCCGCGGCGATCACAGCCGATCGGGATGACGGCCGCTTCACAAACGGGTGAAGAATTTGAGCAGCACCGCGCGGCGCGCCGTTTCGCGCGCGACGCAAGCCGCGCCCATCGGGATCGCCATCGTGCCCTGGATTTTGACATCGTAGAACGCGCAAGTGGCATCGCGCGACGCGATCCAGGTCCGCTGCATGTCGCGGAGTTTTGCCGCTTGCGCGGCATCGATAACGTCGCGCAGGTTCTTGTAGTTCTCGTTGAGCAGATCGTCCCAGATTTTGCCTTCGAGGCGAAAGCAGTCGGCCATGCCGACATTGGATTGACCTTCAGGCGTTTGCTGGCACGGCCCCGCCACCAGTTCGAACAGGCATTGCCGTTCCGCCTCGGTGATATCGTCCTGGTTCTTGTCGGCGCACGCCCGAATGGCGGCGCTCTGTTGCGCCGTCGGTTTTTCATCTTGCGCCCGCACCGCGCCCGCCGCGCACAAGACCAATGCCGCAAAACATGCGCCGGCAAACCGTATTGACCCGATCGACATCGACTGCCCCTTTCAGGACCCGCTTTGACGAACCGCCAGCAACATACAAAAATGGGCCCCAGACCCACGCAGAACCGGGACCGGACACCCTCATGATCAAACTCATCCGCGGCGGCACCGTCGTCAACCACGACAATTCACGCCGCGCCGACGTTCTCGTCCGCGACGGCATTATCGCTGCGACCGGCGCCAATCTCGAAGCGCCGGCCGGCGCCGAAGTGATCGATGCCGGCGGCTGTTTTGTCATGCCCGGCGGCATCGATCCGCATACGCATCTGGAGTTTGAGTTCATGGGCACGGTGACGGCCGACGATTTCGAATGGGGCACCAAGGCGGCGCTCTCCGGCGGCACCACCATGGTGGTGGACATGTGCATTCCGGTCCCCGGCCAATCGCTCCTCGCCGCTTATCAGGACTGGCGGCGCAAAGCCGAAGGCGCGGCATCCGACTACGGCTTCCACATGGCGATCAGCTGGTGGGACAAGCAGGTGTTCGACGAGATGGAGACATGCGTCAAAACCTACGGCATCAACACGTTCAAGCATTTCATGGCGTACAAGGGCGCGCTGATGGTCAATGACGACCAGATGTACAATTCGTTTCAGCGCTGTGCCTCGCTCGGGGCGATGCCGATCGTGCACGCCGAGAACGGCGACGTGGTCTGGCACCTGCAGCAATATCATCTCGGCAACGGCATGACCGGCCCGGAAGCGCATGCCTATTCGCGGCCGCCGGCGGTCGAGGGCGAAGCCACCAACCGCGCCATCATGATCGCCGACATGGCAGGCTGCCCGGTCTACATCGTGCATACGTCAAGCCGCGACGCACATGAAGCGATCGCGCGCGCCCGCGCAGCGGGCCAGCGCGTTTACGGCGAACCGATCATTCAGCACCTCGTCCTCGACGAGGGCGAATACCGCAACAAGGATTGGGAATATGCGGCGCAGCGCGTGATGTCGCCGCCGTTCCGCACGAAGGAACATCGCGCGAGCCTGTGGGCCGGCCTGCAATCCGGCTCGCTGCAGGTCGTGGCGACCGACCACTGTGCCTTCACCACCGCGCAGAAACGGCTCGGCCGCGCCGACTTCACCAAAATTCCGAACGGCACCGGCGGGCTTGAGGACCGGCTGCCGGTCCTGTGGACCACCGGCGTCAATACCGGCCGCATCACCAAAGAAGAATTCGTCGCGGTGACCTCGGCGAACATCGCGCGCATTCTCAACATTTTTCCAAAGAAGGGCGCAGTCGCGGTCGGCTCCGACGCCGATCTGGTGATCTGGGATCCGAACGCCAGCAAAACTATCGCGGCGGAGAAACAAGTCAGCCGGATCGACTACAACGTATTCGAAGGCTTCACTTGCACCGGGCTGCCGCGCGCGACCATCTCGCGCGGGGAAATCGCCTGGCTCGACGGCGACCTGCGCGCCGCCGCCGGCGCCGGCCAATACGTCGCGCGCGATCCCTTCCCCGCCGTTCACGTCGCCAACGCTACCTGGCGCGAACTCAACGCGCCGCGCGGCGTGCAGCGCATGGATGTCACGCCGTGACAACGCGTCCCCTCTCCCCGCGCGCGGCGAGAGGAAGAATTGATTGAGGAGCAAAATGCAAAACCTGCAAATCGACGCCCAGCGGCTTTGGGATACGCTGATGGAGACGGCGAAGTTCGGCGCCACGGCAAAGGGCGGCATTTGCCGGCTGACGTTGACCGATCTCGATCGCCAGGTGCGCGACTGGTTCAAGGCGCGCTGCGAAGCGCTCGGCTGCACCGTCGCGGTCGACGAGGTCGGCAATATGTTCGCGCGCCGGCCGGGCAAGAACGACGCGCTGCCGCCGATCGCGATGGGCTCGCATCTCGACACCCAGCCGACCGGCGGCAAGTTCGATGGCGTGCTCGGCGTCCTGGGCGCCCTCGAAGCGCTGCGGACGCTGCATGAGACCGGCTACGAAACCAATGCGCCAATCGAGATTGTGAATTGGACCAACGAGGAAGGCTCGCGCTACGCGCCGGCGATGCTGGCGTCGGGCGTGTTCGCCGGCGTGTTCACGCCCGACTTTGCCTATTCGCGGGCCGACCGCGACGGCAAGACCTTCGGCGAGGAGCTTGCCCGCATCGGCTACAAGGGCAGCGACAAGGCCGGCGCGCGCAAGTTCGGCGCCATGTTCGAACTGCACATCGAGCAGGGCCCGATCCTCGAAGACGAAGGCAAGATGATCGGCATCGTCCAGGGCGTGCAGGGCATGCGCTGGTACGAGGTCACGGTCACCGGGCAGGAGGCCCATACCGGGGCGACGCCGATGCGGCTGCGCAAGAACGCGCTCGTCGGCGCCGCCCGCATGATCGAGCGCATTGAGGCGATTGCGCTCGAGCACGCGCCCGATGCTGTCGGCGCGGTCGGCATGATCGAAAACAAACCGAACAGCCGCAACGTCGTACCGGGCGAGGTGTTTTTCACCATCGATTTCCGCCACCCGGACGAAAAAGTGCTCGACGCCATGGAAGCGAAACTGCGCGCCTCGCTCGCGGCGATCCTTGAGCCGATGAAGCTCACCTACCAGGAAGCCCGCATCTGGAATTCGCCGGCCGTGAAATTCGCGCCCGAACTGATCGCGTGCGTGCGTATTGGCACGCAGAAGGCCGGCTTCAAATCCCGCGACATGATCTCCGGCGCCGGCCATGACGCCGCCTACATCGCCCGCGTCGCACCGACCACGATGATCTTCGTCCCCTGCGCCGGCGGCATTTCCCACAACGAAGCGGAATCGACGAGCTTCGACGAATGCGCCGCCGGCGCGCAGGTGTTGCTCAACGCCGTGCTGGAATATGACCGGCGGCTAGGCTGAGCCTCGCGGCTCCCTCTCCCCGCACGCGGGGAGAGGGTTGGGGTGAGGGGGCGTCGACGCATGCGTAGCGCTGACGTCACGAAGATAGGCAGAGCTCGTCAACTACGAAGAAATTCCACACGCGCCGAACGCAAGCTGCGGCGACACCTTCGCTCCAGGTCGCTCGCCGGATTCAAATTCGTCCGACAGGAACCGATTGGGCCCTGTGTCGTCGATTTCGTGTGTCGGGAGCAACGACTCATCATCGAGGTCGACGGTGGTCAGCACGCCGATAACAATCGCGATGTTGTACGCGAACAATGGCTCATCGCGCATCGTGACCGCGTCTTGCGGTTCTGGAACAACGAAGTGCTGGGAAATATCGAAGGCGTTTGGGACACAATCTTCGCGGCAGCGTCTGCAGCGGCGCCCCCTCACCCCGACCCTCTCCCCGCGTGCGGGGAGAGGGAGTCGCCAAGCCGACCTTCTCAATAAAAAACTCTCTTCCGCCTTGCTAACTCCCCCACGTTCGCCCGAGCACGCGCAGCCAATTTCGAAAACACAATTTCTCGATCAGCGGCTTGTTGAAGCCGTGCTTGCGCATCGCCTGCACCAGATTTTGCAGACCGGCGGCATTGCCAAGTTCGGCGGGGATCATGGCGCCGTCGAAATCGGAGCCCAGTCCGACACAGTCCTCGCCGGCGTGTTCGAGCATGTGCTCGATGTGCTGGATCATCACGTCGAGCGGCGTGTCGCGATCGTGACGGCCGTCCGGGCGCAGGAAGCTCGTGGCAAAGTTGACGCCGGCGAGGCCGCCGGTTTCGCCGATCGCCGCCAGTTGCTTGTCGGTCAGATTGCGCGAATGCGGGCTGACGGCGTGGGCGTTGGAGTGCGTCGCGACCAGCGGCGCGTTAGAAATCTCGGCAACGTCCCAAAAGCCGCGCTCATTGAGGTGCGACAGATCGATCAAAACGCGCAAGCCGGTTGCAGGCGCCGATCAGCGCCTTGCCGAGATCGGTCAAACCGGGGCCGGTGTCGGGCGAGGACGGGCAGCGGAACGGCACGCCATGGCCGAACACGTTCGGCCGGCTCCACACCGGCCCGAGCGAGCGCAGCCCCGCTTCGTACATCACGTCGAGCAGCTCGAAGTTCGCATCGATCGCTTCGGCGCCTTCGATATGCAGCACCGCCGCCAGCGCGCCGTCGGCGAGACAGCTTTCGATATCGGCAACCGTCCGGCAAACGCGAACGCGGCCGTTCGACTCCCGCTCGATCCGAAACAGCAGCGACGCCATGGCGAACACGACCCGCTGCGCTTCCGCGGCATCGACGGCCGGCGGCTCCGGATCGCCGCCGACGACGCTGCCGTTTTCCTGGGGCGGCGTTTCGCCCTTGGCGCGATCTTTCCGTTTCGGCGAAGGGACGAACATCGCGAACAGGCCGCCGGCAAATCCGCCCTTGTGCGCTTTAGGAAGATCCAGATGGCCCTTCTCCTCGCCTTGCAGAAACGCCGTCACCGCATCCGCACCGCCGCGCATATGCAGCCGGAGCAGGACGTCGTTGTGGCCGTCGAAGATCGGAATGAGTTTAGGTGGGGGCACCTACATCCTTTTGTTGCGCAAATCAGCAGGTCGAGTTAAGCCGACCCGTCCGCCGAAGTGCGAAGGCGGAAGGCGTACCCGCCATCCGCCACGTCGGCAAGTTCGCTGCGACCGTAATCTGCGCAATCTGCTAGAAGATTAGTTCCTCACAGACGGGAACCGGCCCCGGCGACTGTTGTATCTCCGGCATCGGCGCAGTGAGACTGGAAGGCGCCGCGCTTGGCTCGCCTGGCGCAGCCGCTGCCATGGTCACGAAGACCGAAACCGCTCTGCGAGCCAAAGGGTATTGAATGATGTATCGGAGGTCGTCGTGCCCAGCGTAGCCTGCATCAGGATGATAAATCAGCTGAACGCCTCTAACCACGCGGCCGATGCACTGCGACTCGGTGCCGATGAACATGGAGTGGATCTTGATATTTTCGACGCGCACGCAAACGCGGCCATGCCGTGGCGGCTCATCCAGAAAAAGCGCCGGATGCGCGATGGCGTCGCAATCCCTGTTCCATCCCGCATGTTCACGAATGATGATTTGCTGATCGACTTTACCGGACTTCGATAGTTGTTCTTCTTGTGCCAGCGCCTCGCACGCAAGGTACGATGAACAGCCGATGATAACGGCGGCAAAGATCGCGAACGATTTCGCGCCATAGAACAGTCGCTTTAGAAAGTACCACATCGCGGCCGACCGGCTCGCAAGCAATCTAGCATGAATCTTGGCGACGGGGATGCCCCGCCAGAAATACCGTCACCGCATCCGCGCCGCCGCGCATGTGAAGCCGAAGCAGGACGTCGTTGTGGCCGTCGAAGATTGGAATGGGTTTGGGGAGAGGGCACCTGTGATCCTTTGCTCTTCACCGAGCAAGGTAGCCGATTAGCCAAACCGTAAACCGCTGACTCTCGGCAACGAATTACGAAATCCCGGCAGGCTCCGCTACATGGTGCGGAGCAAGACGATCCGAGTCAGGAATAACTCGGGGTTGGCGCGGCGCACCTCTAGTGTTCCGCTGTTTCAAAGTCAGCGGCGTCGGGCTCCTCAGATTTAGGCCAAAAGGCATGGCCCCGATCTAACCAGTCCTGAAATTCCGTATCCAACCTTCCCGTTCCCGAAATGGCGTTTTCGATTTTTCGAACCAAGTCGAACGTGGCATCTGCGAAATCCCATATAGGCAACGATAGCAGTTTGTTGGCAAGCGGCATCGGGCAGTGCAGCGAGTGTGCTAATTCTGCATGACGAAAACTCATCAGTTCCGAAAACTTAATTCCATCCGCCTCCAATTTTCCGATGATCGCTTGCCGTTTGGATCGAAATGCGTTCGCTTCCGCGGCGGCAAGCAAACCTTCGGCTTCGGCGTAATGAAGATAACTGTCGATAGATGCGATCTCGCCGGTTGGTCCGGCCCCCTTTAGTGCATGCAAGCGTGTGACCACGAGAACGACGTGGCGGCCGAGAAGGCCGCGCAAAAAAAGCGCGACCTCCCGCGCGTCCCCCTGCATTTCGTGAAGCACCGTCGTGTGCATTAGCGGATTGCCCAATCCAACGCTTGCGATCAATTCGACGGCATCATCGAGCACGTGCTTTTCGATGTCTGGGAGCGTCGTCATGGCGCGTCCGCGACCGCCTCAACTGCTGTCGTCAACTCTGTCATATTCTGATTAAGCTCAATCAGCTGCGCTGCAATTTCGATAAGAGCTTCACTAGATCGTTGCTCTACCGGCAGAGCCCGCACACGGCTCATAAATTGTTGGATCTCTTTATATTTTGCTTGCCATGCCTCTGGATCAGACATTGTGTTTCCTTTTGGCTGCATTATCGGGTGCTGCAAATTCTATGTTGCGCGCAAATCTGCAACCCAGTTCTTCATAAGCAAGCGTAACGCAGATTGAGCGGGAGCGAAATCTAGGGTCAGTGTTTGAGCCAACTCAATCGTTCCCGGATTTCGCTTCGCTCAATCCAGGCTACATGCCTGCACCCGTTCTGTTGACACGCTCCTAAGCTAATCCCGCCTCTTTCGAACTCCACGGGATCAGATATCCGATCGTCGAGTGCCGACGTTTCGGATTGTAGAAGCATCAATGTAGTCGAACACATCAGCCTTGGCTTCATCTCTCGTCCGATAAGTCTTGCGCGCTGTGCGTTCGGTCTTCAGCGAGGAGAGAGCTCTCCATCGCAGCATTGTCCCAGACATTGCCGGAACGGCTCATCGAGCAGACGACGCCGTGGTCGGCCATCAGCTTCTGGAACTGCTCGCTGGTGTACTGGGCAATTCAAGCGGTCGTCGCAACGGACTGTTTGTTGGTTATCGTAGAAGTTCGTCAAGCGATTCTGCAGGCGTTCTCCATTCGAGTGTCTTGCGCGGCCGCGTATTGAGTGCGTCGCAACGCGGCAATCGCATCGGCGCTGTGCACGCTGAGGTCTGTGCCCTTTGGGAAGTACTGACGTAGCAGCCCGTTGGTATTCTCGTTGTCGCACGTTGCCATGGACTCTGCGGATCGCAGAAGTAGACTTGCAAACCCGCATCAATCTTCAGGCGCGCATGCTGAGCCATCTCGGCCCCCTGGTCCCAGGTCAACGATCGTCTTAGTTGTTCTGGCAAGGTAGTGATCGTGCGCGTGATTGCCTCGCATACAGCTTCAGCTCCATGGCCGGCGAGCGCCGGACCATTCTTTATGCGAGCGGCCTTACCGTGGCCTGTCATGCGCGGCAGGTGCAACAGCATGGTGAACCGCGTCGTGCGCTCGACCAGTGTTCCAATGGCAGAGCTGCCAAGACCGAGAATGAGATCACCCTCCCAGTGTCCTGGCACCGCACGGTCGGCGACTTCCGCCGGGCGTTGGCTGATCATGATCTCGGATGATACGAAGTTCTTGCCTCTCCGACGCGTGCGCGCTCTCGGCATTCGGAGCACTCGCCCGGTGCGCAGACAAGCCGTCAGTTCGCGACGTAGCGCGCCTCGACCCTGGATGAACAATGCCTGGTAGATCGCCTCGTGGCTGATGCGCATGGTTATGTCATCCGGGAAGTCTACCGGCAGGCGTCGGGCGATCTGCTCCGGGCTCCACGCACGGGCCCATCGACGATCCTGCCGCGGTCCATGACGCCGCCCTTTCCAGGGTACGGACGGGCCGCGAACAGGAGTGCCGCCGGGTGCTTCGACCATCCCGGCCAGCCGATTCTGAACATAGGTCTGTAAGGCTCGGTTCAACACAAGCCGTGCCTGTTTTGGTCGACGGGCTGATCGCTCGGCATGCCACTGCGCTGTCGTCGCGCGATATTCCAGACCGCCACTGCGGGTGGCGGCGTTGCGCCGCAACTCCCGGGAGATCGTTGATGCTGCTCGTCCGATCCGACGCGCCACCTCGCGTACATTGCAGCCTTGCGCCCGCAAGAGCGCAATCTCCTCACGTTCGGCAAATGAAAGATATCTTCCAGACGGCGGCTTCGCCAACGGCCCAAACAGTGCTGGTGGCATTCCGCCTGCCTTCCTGAATAATCGCGCTCCAACCGCTTGAGGTATTTGGGCGCGAGCCGCAGCATCTTCGCTCGACAAACCTGACGCAATCGCCGCCCAAAACCTCCTCAGCTCATTACGGCCCCCCACTGGTGGTCGACCCGGCGAGGGCAATGGAGCCCTACCAGAACGATCCGACCGTCGCTTCCATTTGATCATCGCGACTCCTGTTGAGCCGTTGCGACGACCACTTGAATCTGCCCTGGCTGCCACGATCGGAGTGATGCAACAGCGCATCGGGCTTACCTCGTCGCCAGATTGCCATCACCAGCGCGTCGGTGACGAACTGCGCCGTCATCGCTGTGCTCATCGACCAGCCGACCACGCGGCGAGAGAACAGATCGACGACGGCAGCCACATAGAGCCAGCCTTCTGCCGTCCACACATACGTGAAGTCGGCAATCCATTTGCGGTTGGGAGCGGGCGCGTCGAAGCTGCGGTCGAGCACGTTTGCAGCGACGGCAGCGATCTGCCGCTCACCCAGATCGGGCGGCAGGCGGCGCCGTCGCGGACGGGCTCGCAGAGCCTGTAGCCGCATCAATCGCTCGATCCGATGCAATCCACACGATATCCCTTCCGCCAGCATGTCGTGCCAGACCCGCCTGGCGCCGTAGGTTCGGTCGCTCGCAAGGAAGCTTGCGCGAACCTTCGCGCTCAACTCTTCATCGCTCCGGCTGCGCCGACTGCGCGGTCGTGTCAGCCAGGCATAGAACCCACCCCGCGAGACACCGAGCGCCCCGCACAACCATCCCGCCGGCCAGATCCCCCGGTGCTTCGCAACAAAACCGAACTTCACGTCGATTCCTTCGCGAAGTAGGCCGCGGCTTTTTTTAGGATGTCTCGCTCGGCCTTCAGCTTGAGCACCTCGCGCTTGAGCTGCGCGATCTCCAGCTGCTCCGGCTTCATCTGACCTTGGCCGGGAAATGCTTGCTGCGGATCAGCCGCAAGCGCCTTCACCCAACTGCGTAGCTGAGAATGGTGCACACTGAGGTCGTGCGAGGCCTGCGTATACGAGACGCCCCGCTCCTTGATCAGCCGCACAGCCTCAAGCTTGAACTCTCGCGTAAACTTCCGTCGCTCCATGACACACCTCCGGTTCCATCAAAACACCTAACTCGGTGTCCTCGGAACCGGGTGCAGGCCAACACGTCGATCACGCCGCAGCGCGCTTGGTCAAGCGACGCACGGGCGCTTTCTTCAGCGGCGGCAATAGCAGCTCGGCCGGGACGTTAAAGCGCGCGCGCAGCCGCTGCACCATCGCCATGCTCAGCCCCTTCTTGCCGGCAAGCACCTCGCTGACGCGGCTCGGCGTGCCCAGGATCGGCACCATGTCGGCGCGCGTTACCGCATGCTGCTCCATAAGGTGGCGGATCAGCTCCGCCGTGCTCGGCGGCCGGCGTGGCCATTGGTCCTCCTCATACGCGGCGATCAAACGCGCTTGAGCCGCAAGCCTGGCGACGTCAGCCGGGTCATCCGACTCCCAGAGCCGATCAACTAGCGCGCGGGCGCGGGCAAGCTCGGCGACGCTATCGATCAAGATCAGGTTTGCATCCATCACACAGTCCCCGGGTCCGTCTTATCATAATGTGCGTGGGCCCACTTGCTGAGAAGCCGGCTGTTCGCCTCGCCAATTTGACTTTATATCGGTTTTGATATAGGACGCGATTGCGGTGAAACCGGTCGAATTTTTGGGCGATTTGCTGGCACGGTTGCGCGAATTTCCGAAAGGCGCGCGCCGGGCCGCCGGATATCAGCTCGACCGGGTTCAGCGCGGCTTGGAGCCCGACGATTGGAAGCCGATGAGGCGGTCGGGGCGGGCGTTCGGGAACTGCGCATTCGCGATCGCTCAGGTGCGTTTCGCGTCATCTATCTGGCAACGCTTGCGGACCGCGTCGTGGTCCTGCACGCCTTCCAGAAGAAGACGCAGCGGGCCGCGAAGCGCGACATCGAAGCGGCGGCAAAACGTTTTCGCGAGTCGTGGAAGGATGATCGATAATGGCACGGCGGAAATTTGCGAGCGTCTGGGATGCTCTGGAAGATATCGCCGCGGAAGCGGCCAATATGCGGGCGCGCTCGGAACTGATGATTGCGGTGCGGAGCAAGATCGAGAGCTGGAAGGTCAGCCAGACCGAGGCCGCCCGGCGCTTGGGGCTGACGCAACCGCGGCTGAACGACCTGATGCGCGGGCGCATCGACAAGTTCAGCCTCGACGCGCTGATCAATCTGGCAAGGCCGGCCGGGCTCGCCGTTCGCCTTAAAATCGGAGAAGCCGCCTGAGCCGCGGCCATTCCCGGCAGGTCACATTTTTATTGACATTTGTCTCCAGTTACATCCTTGTATCCTAGCTTCACTCTGTGTTTGTATCTCAATCGTATTCGGCCACGTACCGATGCAATTGCTTCTCTTCGCAGTGCTCTTAGACACCTCTCATACCTCTTTTGAAAATCTAAAAATAACCTTCCACCTAATTCTTGTCAATTACCTCTCCTTCCTCTTATCACACTTATTCTTCTTTACTGCGCTTAACCTATTCTTTCTCCTCTAATTCCTCTTTCTACTCTCATATAGCCAACTTTCATCCTTTTTCAATCTCTATCTCTCCTTCTATTTTCTCTCTCACTATCTTCTCTACTTTTTCATCTTCCACCCCTTATCATATAACTAACATACTTTACCTCCTCTCTCTACAATCTTCACCATAATCTCTCTTATCTCCTTTTCCTTTTTCTTTTAATATAATCATCCATATTCTTAAACTCACAAAATCCTTCTGGACGTTGCCAAAATAAATTTCTTCATCTTCTACTATTTCATCATCTCCACCCATCATCTCTAATCCCCCATCTCTCATATCCTCTCTTATTCTTTTCTCCATTTACCAATCTTCTTCTTATTCTATTCCCTTCTTTCTTTTTATTTTTTTTTCGATCACACCCTTTTTTCTCTTACACATCATATATTACTCTTTTATCCACTTATTCATCTCTATCTTTCTTCTTTCCTTTACCTTTCTCATCTTCACTTTTTAATCCTTTCTTCTTTTCTTTTCCTCTCAACTTTACACTCCCTTTCTCTTCTTCTCTTACTCTTCTTCTATCTCTCCTCTATTCTTTCAAACCTTACCTTCCTTCCATATCATTTCTTTTCTAATCTTCCACTCTTCTTTTTCTTTACGAAATTTTTATCTTAAAAACTTCTTTCATTACCCTTCAATTTATAACTTATAATATTATTTTTCTTTTTTAAATATTATGTCTTATTTCAGTTATAGGAAAGGAATCTCGCTCACCAAGGACGCCTGTCGCGAAGGTATTCCGAGAGGTGGAGCGAGTGCGGTGCCCGCGGGCGGAACGATACACTCCGCACCCGGGCAGCTTCGGGCATCATGCTGACCGGCACTACGACCGGTCCGGGAGGTGCGTTCCCTGGACTGGGACAGTCGGGCGCGGGTAACACCCGTGTAAGAGCGCGAGATCTTTGCTCCCCGGTTGGGGCGACCGTACCGGATCGAACGTCCTGCCACGTCCCAGGAAGCCTGGCCTGGAGTTGCGCCCAAGGGCCGAAAGCCCTGACGGCAAGAGCCGTCGTGGAACGCCGATAGGCGAGCGCACCCGCCGGTGCGCGCTGCGCCGTAAGGCGCGGAGGTTGAGATACACGTCTGTCGGCGTTCCGCTTCCTTTTTTCCTTTTCGTCATTGCGAGCGAAGCGAAGCAATCCAGTCGGCCAGTATCGTTACTTCAGGTCAACGAAGCGAGCGTTCATTGCCCAGCTGGATTGCTTCGTCGCTTCGCTTCTCGCAATGACGAGGCAAAACTCGGGCGCATTCGCGTCGCGGGAATGCATTCGCTTATCCGCCCCCGCGTAGTGAAACGAAGCGGGGGCGGGGGACCGCGCGTTTGCGCGGTGGAGGGGGCGCGCGGCGGTTGAGCTAGCGGCGCGGCCGACGCCCCTTCCACCATCCTGCTCTGCAGGATGGTCCCCCTTCCCCGCTTCGCGGGGCAGGATGAAGGTTGGGGGCGCGGAGCGCGTCGAGGGAACGCAGGTTGTTGCCAGTGTCAGCGCGTCTTTTCGAAAATCTCCCGCCCGATCAGCATGCGGCGGATTTCGCTGGTGCCGGCGCCGATTTCGTAGAGCTTGGCGTCGCGCAACAGCCGGCCGGCGGGGAAGTCGTTGATGTAGCCGTTGCCGCCGAGGATCTGGATGGTTTCGAGCGCCATCCAGGTTGCGCGCTCGGCGGCGTAGAGGATCGCGCCGGCGGCATCTTCGCGCGTGGTTTCGCCGCGGTCGCAGGCTTTCGCGACCGCATAGACGTAAGCCTTGCTGGCGTTGAGCGTGACGTACATGTCGGCGAGTTTGGCCTCGATGAGCTGAAAGCGGCCGATCGGCTGGCCGAACTGGGTGCGCTGATGCACATAAGGCAGCACCAGATCGAGGCACGCCTGCATCACGCCGATCGGTCCCGCCGCCAGCACCGCGCGCTCGTAGTCGAGACCGGACATCAGGATGTTGACGCCGTTGCCGACCACGCCCAACACGTTCTCCGTCGGCACCTCGCAATCCTGAAAAACGAGTTCGCCGGTGTCGGAGCCGCGCATGCCGAGCTTGTCGAGTTTTTGGCCGGAGGAGAATCCCTTGAACGCCTTCTCGACGATAAAGGCGGTGATGCCGCGGGAGCCCGCGGTCGGATCGGTCTTGGCGTAAACCACCATGGTGTCCGCGAGCGGCCCGTTGGTGATCCACATTTTCGTGCCGTTGAGAATGTAGCGGTCGCCGCTCTTGTCGGCGCGGGTGCGCATCGACACAACGTCCGAGCCGGCATTGGGCTCCGACATCGCCAAGGCGCCGACATGCTCGCCGGAAATCAGCTTCGGCAGATAACGCTTCTTCTGCTCGTCGCTGCCGTTCCTGCGGAGCTGATTGACGCAGAGGTTCGAATGGGCGCCGTACGACAGACCGATTGCGGCGGAGGCACGCGAAATCTCCTCCATCGCCACGCAATGGGCGAGGTAGCCCATCCCTGCCCCGCCCCATTCCTGTTCGACCGTGATGCCGAGAAGCCCGAGCTCGCCGAGCTGCGGCCACAGCTCGCGCGGAAATTTGTTGGAGCGATCGATCTCGGCGGCGGCTGGCGCGATCTTGGCCTGTGCGAACGAGCCGACGGTGTCGCGCAACATCTCGATATCTTCGCCAAGATCGAAATCGAGGCCGGGAAGGCTGTTGGCGATCATCTTTTGCTCTGCGGCAGGGGCGCGCCCGCGCCGGGACCAGCGGCAACGATAGCCGTTGGCTCGCGCCGTGTCAGCGTGGGAGCAACTTTAAGCGACTGCGGAACGGCCGATCCGGGTCATGAACTTGTCGATTTCGGCGGCCGGACTGGGCCGCGCGAACAGGAAGCCCTGCATTTCGTCGCAGCCGGCAAGCCGCAACAGCACCCGCTGTTCGTCGGTCTCAACGCCCTCCGCCAGCACTTTCATGCCGAGCCCATGGCCCAACGTGACGATCGCCTGGATAATCGCGCCGGTGGAGCCGGACGAGCCGAGCGAAGCGACAAAAGTGCGATCGATCTTGAGTCGGTTGAACGGAAATTTCTGCAGGTAGCTCAGGCTCGAAAATCCGGTGCCGAAATCGTCGAGCGCGATGCTGACGCCGAGTGCGCGCAACGCTTCGAGCCGTTCCAGAGCTTCCTGCGGGTTGTCGATCAAAATGCCTTCGGTGACTTCGAGCACGACGCGCGACGATGCAATGCCGGTGTCGGCCATCGCCGCGCTGACCAGATCGACCAGCCAGCGGTCACGAATTTGCACCGGAGAAAGATTGACGGCGACCGACAAGGCCGGCCACCGGGCACCATCGGCGAGCGCACGCCGCAACACGATCTCGCCGAGTTGCGACATCAGCCCGCTTTGTTCGGCAAGCGGAATGAAGACCGAAGGCGGAATGGCGCCGCGGCTCGGATGGTTCCAGCGCAGCAGCGCTTCGACACCGACGATGCCGCCGCCGTCGGCCGCAACAATCGGCTGATAATGAACGTCGAAAGTTTGCAACGAGATGGCGGATTGCAATTCGCGCAGCAACGATCGCCGCTCGGCGTATTCGGTTTCGATCTGCGGCTCGAAAAATTGCACTCTGCTGCGGCCTTCCCGCTTCGCCGCGCGCAGCGCGAGACCGGCGCGGCGAGCCACTTCGTCGGCGCTTGTTCCGTCCTCGGGGGCTTCGGCAACGCCGATCCCGGCAGTGATCTGCCACATCCGGTCAACGAAGATCGGGCGATGCAGCGCGGCACGCAATGCATCGACCAGCAAAGCTGCGGCGTTTCTTGTTTCGCTGCTGACGATAACTGCGAAATCCTCTTCGAAGCGTCCCAACAGCGCTCCGCCAGGAAGCCCGGCTTGCAAATGTTCAGCGACATTCGTGATCACGGCGTCGCCGCCGGCGCGCCCCAGCGTGTCATTGACTTCGTGAAGGCCATCGAGATCGATCAGAGCAAACACGACGATGCCGGAACGGCGCCGTACCAGCGCGTCGCCGAGACGCTCGATCATGGTGCGCTGATTGGGCAAGCCTGTCAGATCGTCGTGACCGACCAATTTGCGCGCCGCTTCGGCCTTTCGATCAAGCGAACGCAGAAGGTGACGCGACGCGCGCATGGCGAGACAGCCAACCACGCCGAACGCGAAACCAATGACCGCCAGCAGCGCCCACAGCCGGTTCATCGCGCGAACGAGTGCGTTGTCAGCCGCCCAACTGAACCACCCGATGATCCGGCCGCGCCCATCATGCAAAGATTGCAACGCGCGCCCGCTATTGTCGGCCGGATCGGTATCGAACCGCAGTTCCTTGAGGCCGGCACGATGCTCGACCTGCCGCAGCAGCGCCTCGTCCACCTCCTCAATATCGCCAGCCGCGGGGCGAACTTCGTCCAGCGCCCGCCGCAAAGCATCGTGCTGCTGTGCTTCGAGATGGCTTTCGCCGAGCTCGGTCACCGCAAAACCGATCGCCGCGCAAAGCAACATCGCGCCGGCAAAAATGACCGGCAAGAACAGGATCAGGCGAGCCGCCCTGTTATCTTCGCTCTCAAGGGCTTGGCTTTCACCGAATGAGGACCGCACCGATGAGCGCGAAAGCAGCCGGTATGCTGCCCACCATTTTCCGGCTGCCGCAGCGGCCGTCATAGTTCACGCCCCGTTCAGGATCTCTCATGCAGGTCTAGAGGTCAGGTCTAGAGGTCCTGGATTAACGACAAGCAAAGACAATGGGCCGTCGCCCTTTTCAACAGATGCGTGCACCGTCATTTGATAGTAAACATGACATTAATCCAGCCATCCGGTATGGTGTTTCAGGGGGCGGTCCCGATCTGTTGCAGAGCCGGGTATCGATGAGGGGCATGAGTATTCGCGCGTTATTTCCGAACGTTTTTGCCGCTGCGCTGTTTGCGTCGGCGATCTGGGCCAGTGCGGCTGCTTCGCCGGCGCTGGCGCAAGAATGTCCCGGTAACCCGAATGCGCTCGGCACCAGCCGCGTGCTGGTGCTCCCACCCGGAGGGCTGACGCAGGTCGGCGTCATGCAGTATCCCCAAACCTTGCCGCTCGCGGACAAGGAAGTCGTGCTGACGTTCGACGATGGTCCGCTGCCGCCCTATTCGAACCAGGTGCTCGACATCCTGGCCGAGCAATGTGTGAAGGTGACCTATTTCCTGGTGGGAGAAATGGCGCAGTCGTTTCCTAATGTCGTGCGCCGGATGTATCAGGAGGGGCACACCATCGGTACGCACACCGAAGATCACCCGTTGCGGATGTCGAAGTTGCCGGTCGAGAAAGTGCGTTGGGAAATTGACCAGGGCATCGCCGACGTAGCCGCGGCGCTTGGCGATCCCAACAAGGTCGCACCGTTCATCCGCATTCCCGGCCTGTCCCGATCGCCGATGATCGAAGATGAAGCCGCTGCGCGTTCGCTGGTCATATTCAGTTCCGACACGGTCGCCGACGACTGGCACCGTCATATCAAGCCGCGCGATATCGTTTCCCGCGCGATGAGCCGCCTCGAGAAGCGCGGCAGCGGCATCCTTCTCCTGCACGACATTCACAAGTCGACGGTCGCCGCGTTGCCGGAAATCTTGAAGGAGCTAAAAGAAAGAGGCTTCCGCGTCGTCCACGTCGTGCCTGCCGAGACCCCAGGGCGAATCGAAACGGTCCGCGAGCCTGAATTGTTGACTCCGGCGCCGGAGGGTCCAGCGGATTTGGCGGATCGCACCGGCGCAACGTATCCCGCCGGGACCGCAGCGGTCGAATGGCCGAAGCCCGCTGGTCCTGCTGCGCAAACCGCCGATGAAACGGGGTTACCGGCACCTGATCTGCGGAATTTGGATGTCAAAAACCTCAGCGAAATCGATGGGCGTGCCGGGTGGCCGCCATCGAGAGCGTCTTCGCTCGGCTTTAGGAGCCATGCGCATCGGACGTTAGCGGCAAGGCGGTCCGCTCACGTCCACACCGCTCTCAGAAAACTGAGAAAATACGGCAGCGGCAAGCACGTTTGACAAAAGCAAACAAGGCGCCGAAACGGCGGCGCCTTGATGTCAGTTGATGAGTAGGCTCAGGAGGGCGGCGGCCCCCCGGGCGGAGGCGCCGACCCAGGCGGAGGTGGATACGCTCCGGGCGGAGGCGGCGCATAACCGGGCGGAGGCGCATAACCAGGTGGCGGCGGCCCATATCCCGGTGCACCAGGCGGCGGCAGGTAGCCGGGCGGATACGGTCCGACATTAGGGTAACATCTGCGGCCATACGGCCCCGGGTGCCACCCCGGCGGGCACGGATTTGGCGCGGCGCAGCCGCTCAATTCGAGCGCGGCCAAAAGCAATGCAATCAAAGTCGCAATGCGGATGTTCATGCAGAGATTCCCCATCCCTCGGTTCGCGAGTTACGACCGTAAAACGGCCAAATTGGGACGCCCGGGCCTGGGAGAAATCGCAGCGGCACATCGCTCGGCCGCGCATGCTAAATGAAATCGTACACTGTCCGCCGGAGCGCGCGTCGGCGGTAAGCTCCGAGCCCAGTGTTGATCAAAGTGGTGCGGCCGAGAGGACTCGAACCTCCACGGGTTGCCCCGCTAGCACCTCAAGCTAGTGCGTCTACCAATTCCGCCACGGCCGCATGTGGGGTGAACGCAACGTTAAACGATGCGTGGCGCCGATGTAACAGCAAGCTTTTGCGCGGACAAGCCCGGACCCTCGCGCCGCGTCCAGGCCGGCCGCCGGCCGGGAAAACCGGAAACCGTTGCGGTGCGCTAGGCCGCGTCCGGCGCGCGGGGCAAGAGCTCTTTCACCTCTACGGCGATCCGGTTGCCGCTGACGATCACTGTGCCCTTCGCGACCGGCATATTGTTGGCCAGGATGCGCACCTCATCTTCCTCTGAGGAATCGAGTTCGATAATGGCGCCGCGTCCAAGCCGCAGCACCTGATGAATTGGCATTGAGGTTTTCCCTAATACCACCGCAATATCGATTGAGACGTTGTCGAGTGTCGCCAAGGTGCCCCGCGCGGCTTTTGTCGATCTGCCGTTGCTGCGATATTCTTGGCCCCGGTATGGTTACGAGGTGGTTAACACGCGCAGCGATCTGAAAATTGGCCTGCTCCCGATGGCCGGGTCGTCGCCGGTCGAGTGGAGGGTCGCCAATGGCATTGTCGACTACGAGAACGCCGTTGAGTTCATGACGGCGCGTGCGGCATCGATCGCGCGGGGCGAGGCGCGAGAACTTGTCTGGCTTGTCGAGCACGCTCCTCTGTTCACCGCGGGCACGTCCGCGCAGCCCCAGCAGCTGATCGAGGCACGCTTTCCGGTTTACACCGCCGGCCGCGGCGGCCAATTCACCTATCACGGTCCAGGCCAGCGAGTAGGCTACCTCATGCTCGACCTCAAACGCCGCGCACCTGATGTTCGCCGCTTCGTCGCGACCATCGAAGAGTGGATCATCGGAACGCTTGCGGAATTCGATGTGCGCGGCGAGCGCCGCGACGATCGCATCGGTGTGTGGGTCCGCCGCCGCGACCAAGGCCCAGGCGCCGAGGACAAGATCGCCGCCATCGGCATCCGGGTGCAGCGCTGGGTCACTTTCCACGGGTTTGCGCTCAATGTCGCGCCGGACCTTTCGCATTTCTCCGGCATCGTGCCGTGCGGGGTTTCCGATGAGCGCTACGGTGTCACGTCGCTCGCCGACCTCGGTGTGCCGGCGTCGATGTACGAAGTCGATAAGGTGCTGCGAGCCGAATTCGAGAAGCTGCTCGGCGCGACTGCCGAGACTCAAGCGGTCGCCAGTACTGAGAACAACTCGCCGGGCCGACGCAGCGCCAAGTCTATCGCACCCGCTTCGCGCTGATCGACCGCCTCCACCTGCGCGCCGGGCGGACCGTCCCGGCACAATTCGATCATGGTCAGAACCACTTCTTCCGAGCCCGCCAACACCGCTTCGACTGATCCGTCGCGGCAGTTGCGCACCCAGCCCTCGACGCCGAGTTCGAGCGCTGTCACTTCCGCCCACGCGCGGTAGCCGACACCCTGCACGCGGCCGCGGATGACGACCTGAAAGATTACGTCCATCCGTATTCCTTCAGACTGCGCCACGTCATGCCGCGTTGACGCTTCAGCAAGAAGCGCCGCAAGTGTGCAACGTACGCTGGCGGCAACTGCCACTCCAGGGCCGCCGCCACCACAAGCTCCATATAGCCAGCCTTGGCCCGTCCGGCCGGCTGTTTCCGGGCAATGTAAGTGAGCGCGCTGCAGCGATGGCCAGCGTGTTGAACCGACAAATTTGTTGCCCGGTAGAGACCGCCCGCAATGTTCTCCCATGCGTCGAGCCTCACTCGGTCGCGAGGCCCGATGCGCCAGAGCACGCCATAGACGGTCTGAGTGTGTTTCGGCTCGACGGATGCATAGCCGTCCGCTGTAATCACGAAGCGATGATTTGCCAAAGCTCCGACGCCCACTGACTGCGCGGTCGGCGCGTGCGTCGCCATTACGTCGCGGTGCATATTCGAGCCGTAGGCGAAATATACGTTCACGCCGAGGGCCCTTCACCGCGCAGTCTCGTCGCCGCAAACACCGTGACGCCGATTGCGCAGATCAGCGGCAGGACCGAGAGTAAGACCAGGATCGCCACCACCAACCAGGTCAAATCGTAATGCGCGGAGCTGAGCAGGACAGCGACGATCGAAATCAGCAGAATCAGACCGAGCGCACTCTCCGTGTTTGCATCTGATACCTGCCCGGCTGGCGGAGCGTAAAACGAAGCGGCCACGATCGACAGCAAGCCGATCGACAGAGCGTAAAGGATGCTTGCGCCAATTGCTGGGCTGACCGAGCGGTGAGCGTCGTGCAACCGCTTCGCGTGCAGAACATACCAGACCCAGATCAGCGGTGCCTGCACCGCGGCAAACAACCAAGGTCCGGTGCGCACCATGATTGCTGGCGCCGTGAGCCCGTGCGAAGCAGCACCTGCGAGGTACACGACGATAGCGGCGACAACGAAAGGCTGCGGAGAAAGCCGCCCGAACGGCGAGAGCAGAAAACGTAACGCTTGCATCTATATTTCTGTCGCCCTTCGAGGCTCGCGGAGTTCATCATTGGGCCGGCCGCTTCGTTAGACCGCCCCTCCAAATAACGCCAGGATGTTAGGCGAACTCCATGATGACGGCATCAACGGCGACGCTGTCGCCGGGCTTAACGGGTATCTTCTTGATGATACCGTCACGCTCGGCCCGCAGGATATTCTCCATCTTCATCGCCTCGACGACAGCCAGAGTCTCGCCGGCCTTAACCTCCTGGCCTTCGCTGACCGCGACCGAAACAACGAGGCCCGGCATCGGGCAGCGAACCGCTTTCTCGCTGCCGGAAAGCTTCTTTGCCGGCATCAGCCGCGCGTAGCGCGCTTCACGCTCGGTATAGACGAATGTCTTCGCCTCGATGCCGCGATACGCAAGCTCGAAGCCGTTCGGGATCATACGCACATGCATCGCAACGGTGGCGCCATCGACTGTGCCGTTCCATACCGGCACGCCGGGAGCCCAATCCGAAGAGAGGACGTGCCGGTTACCGTCCTCGAACAATACGGTGACGGTGTTGCCGTCGTGCGCGACGTCGGCTTGCAACTCCTCACCGCTCAACCAGATAGCGCGACGACGCTCGCGCGTGACGGCGGTGTTGAGTTGCCCGGAGATGCGGCGCTTGCGTTCGCCCAAAACATGGTCGATCGCTGCCGCCACGCCGGCAATCGCGCGCGCCGCGGCGCCGGTCGGAGCGCTTCGCTCGAAACCGTGCGGAAATTCCTCGGCGATGAAAGCGGTCGAAAGCTTCGCGGCACGCCAGCGCGGGTGCTGCATGATCGCTGCGAGAAACGGAATGTTGTGGCGGATACCTTCGATGGTGAAAGCGTCGAGCGCATCGGCCTGCGCGTCGATCGCCTCCTCTCGGGTCTTGGCGTGAGTGACAAGCTTGGCGATCATCGGATCGTAATAGAGCGAGATCTCACCACCCTCGCCGACACCGGTATCGTTGCGCACCGTTACGCCGTCGTGCTCGCCCTCGGCAGGTGGTCGGTAGCGCACCAGCCTGCCGATCGACGGCGCGAAATTGCGATAAGGGTCTTCGGCATAGATCCGGCTTTCGACCGCCCAGCCGGACAGCTTGACGTCGCTCTGCTTCAAAGCCAGCGGCTCGCCGGCGGCGACGCGGATCATCTGCTCGACGAGATCGATGCCGGTGACAAGCTCCGTTACCGGATGCTCGACTTGCAGCCGCGTGTTCATCTCGAGGAAATAGAAGCTGCGATCCTGTCCGGCGACGAATTCCACGGTGCCGGCGCTGTCGTAGCCGACCGCCTTGGCGAGCGCGACGGCCTGTTCACCCATCTTGGCGCGCGTCTTGGCGTCAAGCAGTGGACTCGGCGATTCTTCGATGACTTTCTGATTGCGGCGCTGGATCGAGCACTCGCGCTCGCCGAGATAGATGACGTTGCCGTGCTTGTCGCCCAAAACCTGAATTTCGATGTGGCGCGGATCAGTAATGAATTTCTCGATGAAGACACGGTCGTCGCCGAAGCTCGATTTCGCCTCCGAGCGGGCGCGAGCGAAATTCTCCGCCACCTCGCTTTTGGCAAAAGCGATGCGCATGCCCTTGCCGCCGCCGCCCGCGGACGCCTTGATCATCACCGGATAGCCAATCTGCTCGGCGATGGCGAGGGCCTGGATATCGTCCTCGATCACCGCGAGATGACCGGGAACAGTCGAAACCTTGGCGTGCGCGGCGGCCTTCTTTGATTCGATCTTGTCCCCCATCGCGGCAATCGCCTTGGGGTTCGGCCCAATGAATACGATTTCGGCTTTGGCGAGCGCTTCAGGAAAAGCCGCGCGCTCAGAAAGGAATCCATAGCCAGGATGCACCGCCTCGGCGCCGCTCTCTTTGCAGGCGGCGACGATGCGATCGATGCGAAGATAGCTCTGCGCGGCTGGAGGGGGGCCGATCGCAACCGCCGTATCGGCCATTTCGACGTGGAGCGCGTCGCGATCGGCCTCGGAATAGACTGCAACGGTTGCAATGCCCATGCGACGGGCTGTTTTAATAATCCGACAGGCGATCTCGCCGCGGTTGGCAATAAGGATTCGCTTGAACATTCCGGTTATTAAGCCCGCTAGCCAACCCTTTTGGCTTTGCGGCGTTACCGCGAAAATGTCAATGACCGCAGCCGTCTAGCCGATGGCCGGTGCGGTTCCGCGAGGTGAGCTGAGCCTTTTGCACCCGTCACGGCGGCGTCGCAAGCTGTGTTCAAAGAGTTGTTTGTCACCTCTGATCGGAGTTTCTCTCAATGCGCGGACCAGCGGTTATTGTCACGGCAATACTCACAGCGCTCGCGGCCGCGCCTGCTGGCGCGCAGGCGCCCACGGCTCAGCCTCACAACGTGGTTTTGTTCGTCGCCGACGGATTGCGTTCCCGCACAGTAGACGATTCGACTGCGCCTACGATGGCGTCGATTGCTCGTGAAGGCGTGAACCTGCGCAACAGCCACTCGCTGTTTCCCACGTTCACGACCGCGAACGCATCCGCCATGGCCACCGGGCACATGCTCGGCGACACTGGGGATTTCTCCAACACGCTCTATGCGGGCTTCGAAGTTCCGAGCGCCGGCAAGAGCATGACGCCGTTTCTGGAAAGCGATCCGGTGCTGGCCGACGTCGACGAGCACTTTTCCGGCAACTACCTCAACGAGGCGACGATTTTAAAGCTCGCCCGCGACAACGGCTACAGCACGGCTGCCGTCGGCAAGAGCGGCCCGACGCTGATCTTCGATCACACCCGGGAAGGCCGAGCGCAGACGATCATTGTCGATGACGCCACCGGCAGCGAAAAGGGCGTCGCGCTGTCGGCCGAGATGGCCGATCGGCTCAAGGCGGCGAATCTCCCGCTGGTCCCACCGCCGCGCGGCGCCAACGCAAATTATGGCAACATGACCACCGCCGGCACGCTCACTCCGAACGTCGTGCAGCAGGATTATTTCGCCGCCGTCGTGACACGCGCGATTCTGCCGCTATTCAAGGAGCGCGCCAAGCCGTTCGTGCTCGTGTTTTGGTCGCGCGATCCCGACGGCACCCAGCACTATCAAGGTGACAGTTTCAATTCGCTGGTGCCCGGCATCAATGGCCCGACGTCGCTCGCGGCGATTTGCAACGCCGACGACGATCTCGGGCGTATCCGCGCGGCCCTGAGTGAACTCAAGCTCCTCGACACCACGGATATTATTGCGATCGCCGACCACGGCTTTTCCACAATCGCAAAGCAAAGCCAAACCAGCTCAACGGTGAAGACGAAATTTGCCGACACGCCAGAAGGACGTTTGCCGCTCGGCTTTGTCGCGCTCGACCTTGCGGAAGCGCTGAAGGAGCCGCTGATCGACCCGAACGATAATTACAGAACGATTGGCCCAGGCCAGCACCCTAGATTTGGCAATGGTCTCGTCGGCGGCGATAGAAACAAACCGAAGGTGGTGGTCGCGGCCAACGGCGGCTCCGATCTGATTTATCTACGTGATGGCGACAAAGACCTGGCGAAGCGCGTGATCGACGTGCTGCTCGCAGAAGATTACGTCAGTGGCGTTTTTGTCGACAGCAAGCTCGGGAAATTTGCCGGCACATTGACGCTGGACGACATAGCGCTTGAAGGCAGCGCCGTGACGCCACACCCGACGATCATCATCAGCTTCCGTTCCTTCGACACGGGCTGCGGCGAACCCGTGCGATGCACAGTGGAAATCGCCGACACGGTGCTCCAGGAGGGCCAGGGCATGCATGGGTCATTCAGCCGTGCCGACACCTGGAATTTCATGGCCATGCAGGGGCCGGATTTCAAATCGCATTTTGTCGATCCGGCGCCTGCCAGCAATGCCGATGTTGGCCGCACCATCGCGGCGATATTGCAGCTCGACTTCAGCGGCAAGGGCACGCTCGTCGGCCGCGTGCTGTCGGAGGCGATGCCCAATGGAGTGGTGCCTGATGTGGCCGGCCACATTCTGATGTCGCAACCCGCGGCGAATGGGCTCGTCACCGTTCTCAACATGCAAACGGTTGGTGAAACCCGCTATTTCGACGCTGCGGGATTCATCGGTCGCACTGTCGGTTTGTCGAATGCCGTGAACCTGACTACAAAACGCTGATGCTACTTTCTGCGTCGCCGGATGAGAACCTTAGTGCCGCCAGGGCCAATTTAACTAGGGCAAATGCTTGGCACATCGCGCTGATCGCGCTCATTGCCGCCTATTTTTTGATTTTTCCAATCTATCGCGGATTTTTTCCGCTTGAGATCGCGCCGAACGAGGGTTGGAACGCCTATCATCAAGATGCCGCATTCGGCTCCCGACCGCTCTATCCGGCAGTCGGCGAACTCATCGTCAACAATTACCCGCCGCTATCGTTCTATGTGATCGGCTGGATCGCATCATGGGCCGGCAATGCGCTGTTCGTCGGCCGCGCCTTGTCCGTCGCGGCCATCTTCGGCCTCGGTTTTATCATCGCCGTCATCATCCGGCAATTCCGCGGTGGACCGGCCGCCGCGGCGGTAGGCGGCCTCTGGTTCGTCGCCACCATGGCCGGCCCATTCGATCAGTTTGTGGGAATGGACGACCCGCAATTGCCGGGTCAGTTGCTTATGGCGTGCGCGCTGGCGTGGTTTCTCGCCCGCGATTCCCGCGGTCTCTCAGCTGAGCCGCCGATAATTCTGATGGTCGTTGCAGGCTTCTGGAAACATAACATCGTCGCAATCCCTGTGACGGTTTTGCTTTGGCTAATCCTGCGCGACGGTCGCCGCGCCATACGCCCGTGCCTTGTCGGGCTCGGGGGAGTTTTGGTTGGGCTCGTGCTGTGTAGGGCGATATACGGTGACGTTTTCATCGCCAACCTTTTTGCGCCGCGCAAATTTGCCGCGTGGCGCATGTTGTTAAGCCTTGGACGACTCCAGTTCGTACTTCCCGCCCTCGTTCTTTGGGCGGTCTGGGCCTGGCGCGAACACTCCACGCGCGCTGCGCAATTCACCGCGCTGTTTATCGGCATCGCGCTAGTGGTCCATATCGTTCAATGGAGCGGCTTTTCGGTCGTGAACAATTCCCAGTTCGATCTCGTCATCGCCACTGCGATTGGATTGGGTCTGGTCTACGAATATGCCAAAACCATAACGGCGGCGCTGGATTGGAGCACCGCCCGAAGTCGCACTCTCGTCGTTGCGGTCATTGTCATTCGCCTCGTGGCGAACGGCCACGTCGAGCCTGCCTTGATCCTGTTCGATCCGAATTACCGCCGCACCGTTCCCGAACATGCGGCGATTGCGTACGCACAAGCCGACCGAGTCGCGAGCACTCCCGGACTTGTCGCGTGCTCCATCAAGCTCGTTTGCCGAATGGCTGGCAAACCGTTCGTCTACGACGATTTCAAGGTTGGGCAACTGCTCGAGAGTGGAGCTCTGTCGGTGGATCAGTTAGCCGAAATCTTAAAAGAACGCCGGATTATTTACGTCGACATCGACCCACGCGCGGGTGGCGATTCGATACGGCGCGACATCTTCCAGAAGCTGCGTGGCGCCGAGCAGTGGAACTGACGCAATAGCTAGGAGAAAGCGTAGCTTCGTGCAACGCTCCGCCCCTCGGCGACGATCCAGTCGAGGACAGCAACGTCGGTAGCATCGAATCCCGGGGGAAGAAGCGCCACCCGCCCTGCCGAACTCTCGAGGACAATCTGTGAACGCGCAATCACTTCGGCCAGCGTATTCAAAGTAACAAGATCCTGATCCATCGAGAGTTTCATTGTCGCCTTCCCGCGCCTTTCTTTAACAGCCATGCTCACGCGCGGTTCCATCACACCATTACTTTGCCAGGTCCCATTCGCTCCGAAACATTTGGCGTGCGAGCCGGGCCGCCACAAGGCAACTGTAAGGCAAACTCTGGGCACCCGATGTGATGCAGGTCACGTGGCGGTGAATTCGGAAGCCCATGATCGGGCCCGCCGTACTGCCTAATCCATCAGAAATTTCTTCCGCCCGTCTTGGCACGACCGGTCAATTCTTCTTAGTTTTGAACTGAAATCGATCATACAATCCTCAGTATAAGCCCTAGTATTGCCGCCACTTGAACGCTATGTGATGGCGGATAACACTCCAAAACCATCCCGATCAGCCCACGCGACGGAGGTTTTCCATGGCTCTTGCAATTGGCGACACCGCCCCAGATTTCGAAGCCGAAACGACCGAAGGCAAAATCCACTTTCACGATTGGATCGGCAATAGTTGGGTGGTTTTGTTCTCGCACCCCAAAGATTTCACGCCAGTCTGCACGACCGAGCTTGGCACAATGGCCCGGCTCAAGCCGGAGTTCGACAAGCGCGGCGTAAAGATCATCGGACTGTCGGTCGACCCGGTCGACAACCACAAAAAGTGGTCACAGGACATTAAGGACGTGGTCGGCTTCGCCCCGAACTACCCGATGATCGGGGACACCGATCTTAATGTCTCGAAGCTTTACGGCATGCTTCCGGCAAGCACGGGCGGCTCTTCTGATGGCCGTACGCCGGCGGACAATGCCACGGTACGCAATGTCTTCATCATCGGTCCGGACAAGAAGATCAAACTTATCCTGGTCTATCCGATGACGACGGGCCGCAATTTCGATGAGGTGCTGCGCGTGGTCGACTCGCTGCAACTCACCGCCAAGCATCGGGTCGCGACGCCGGCGAACTGGAAACCGGGCGAGGACGTCATCCTCACCGGCGCGGTGACCAACGAAGAGGCGGAGAAGCTTTACCCGCAGGGCTGGAAAACTCCGAAGCCTTATATCCGCATCGTGCCAGCTCCGCGCTCGTAGTCGCCGGCTGCAGTCTTAAATCAGACGAAAAAAGCGCGGCTTACGGGCCGCGCTTTTGCTTTTGGGCGAATTACTCGCCAAGGTAGCTTGCGAACCTACGGCACCAAAACGACTTTGCCGATATTGCCGCGGTCCTGAATGAAATGATGGGCTTGCGCTGCTTCATTGAAGCCAAAGGTGCGCGCAATCTTCGGCTTGATAGCGCCTTGCGCCCACAATTCCAATATCTGCTCGGCCCATCCGCGCTGGCGATCGATTTCGCCCCACAAGTGGCCGAGGTTGACGCCGAACACACCTTTGTTCGCGTTCATCAGAGACAGCGGGTTGAACTGAAACCACGGCATATTCGCAACCGCCGACAACATCGACAGCATATTGCGGTTCTTTCCAGTCGCGGCCGCCGACAAACCGAACATGCCGAGCCGGCCGGTCGGCGCCAGTACGCGATAGCCTTTCTTCCAGGATTCACCACCGACGGCATCGAGAATGAGCTCGACGCCGTGGCCATTGGTGATCTCGCGCGTCCTCACTTCGAAATCTTCAGTCCGATAATCGATCAGATGATCGACCCCGAGCGCGCACAACTCAGCGTGCTTAGCGGCCGAAGCGGTGCCAATGACCTTGGCGCCGATATGCTTTGCAAGCTGCGTCGCAGCGATGCCGACGCCGCCACCCGCGGAATGGATCAGCACGGTCTCGCCGGCTTTCAGGCTGCCCATCACCACGACGAGTTGCCAAGCGGTGAAATAGTTGACCGGAATCGCCGCGGCTTCCAATGCCGACATATTGGCGGGACGCGCGAACACTTGATTGGTCGGTACGCAGACCGTGTCGGCATAGCCGCCAAATCGTGTAACGGCGAGTACATCGCGGCCGACCCAACTTCCCTCTACGCCAGTACCAACCGCATCGATGCGCCCGCCGACCTCATAGCCGGGCACGACCGGCATCGGTGGCAGATCCGGATAGATGCCCAACCGGCCCATGATGTCGGCGAAATTGACTCCGGTTGCCTCTACGCGAATCCGAACCTCACCGGCTTTGGGCTCGGGATCGGGGGCTTCCCTGACTTCGAGAACTTCGGGCGGTCCGGCCTTCGTAATCCAAATCTCCCGCATGGTATTAACCCCCGCTTTTGCGCCAAAGCGCACCCACGCGTCAGATCGCATTCCGCCCGATCATAGTCGCTACGCCGGTGCCTTCGCTCGTTCCGCCGTTAGCATTGATTGCAATATCTGATCAGAAATATCGCGAACCGCTCCGGGCGAGTGCGACAGGAACAGCGTATTGGTCTTGTCATTTTCACCGATCGATTTGATCGTATCAAAATATTGCGTCACCATCACGAGCTGCATCACTTCGGACGTTGTAGCATCCTCAACGGCCTTCTTGAATTGGTCGATCGAACCCTGCAGTCCGGCAATAATGGCCTTCCTCTGGTTGGCAATGCCTTGGCCTTGAAGGGCCTTGCTCTCAGCCTCGGCTTCGGCCTTTTTGACCACCAGAATTTTTTCGGCCTCGCCCCGGGCATTGGCGGCAACTTGCTCCCGTTGCGCCGCGTTGATGTCGTTCATCGCCGACTTCACCTTCGCGTCCGGGACGATGTCGGTGACCAGAACATTGACGATTTCGAACCCGAAGCCGGCCATATCAGCATCCAGCTCCTGCTTCACGGCCGTGGCAATACCGGACTGGCTTGCAAAAACTTCATCCAGCGTCATGCCGGGAACGTGGCCAAGTATGACCTGTTCGACATAGGACTGAATTTGCTCAATCGGATTGGACAGCTTGTAAAATGCATCATAGGCCTTCTCAGGCCGAACGCGATTTTGCACCGAGATCGGAATGGTGACGAAGACGTTGTCTTTGGTTTTGGTTTCCATCGTCAGGTTTATTTGGTTGACCCGCAGGCTAACCCTGCCGGCAACCGTGTCGATGATCGGCCATTTCCAGTTCAGACCCGGCTCAGCAACGCGGCGGAATTTTCCAAATCTCGTGATCACCGCAACTTGGGCGGTACTCACGGTAAAAAAGCTTCCGAACACGACGATAAGGATGATGAAAATAAAAAGGCCAAATATGATCAGGCCGAAAACTCCCATTGCCGTATCTCCTTTTTTGTGCGCGACTCCGAGTTTAGCCGCTGCAAATCAAAATCCGATGGTAGAGAATTACAGCACACGCGGAAGTGCGGACCCGCTGCGCGTCGTTGTTATGTTAATGGACAATAACACCGCAGCAATGTCATCGTCCCTATGACAATCGCAAGAGGAGAGGAAAATCCATGGATGTTCGCGCTGCCGTTGCTTTTGCGCCCGGCAAACCGCTCGAAGTCACGACTGTGAAGCTGGACGGGCCGCGCGCCGGAGAAGTTCTGGTCGAGATTAAGGCGACTGGCATCTGTCATACTGATGAGTTCACTTTGTCGGGTGCGGATCCGGAAGGCTTGTTCCCAGCCATCCTTGGTCACGAAGGGGCCGGCATTGTCGTTGACGTCGGCCCTGGCGTGACGTCGGTGAAAAAAGGCGATCACGTCATTCCGTTGTACACGCCGGAATGCCGGTCCTGCCCGTCCTGCCTGTCGCGCAAGACCAATCTCTGCACCGCGATCCGCGCTACCCAGGGCCAAGGCGTCATGCCCGACGGCACCTCGCGGTTCTCGATCGACGGCAAAAAAGTTCATCACTACATGGGCTGCTCGACGTTCGGTAATTACACCGTGCTGCCGGAAATTGCGGTGGCAAAAATCCGTGAGGACGCTCCGTTCGACAAGGTCTGCTACATCGGCTGCGGGGTGACGACCGGCATCGGCGCGGTTATCAACACGGCAAAGGTCGAGCCTGGATCGAAATGCATCGTGTTCGGCCTCGGGGGCATCGGGCTCAATGTCATCCAGGGACTGCGTCTGGTCGGCGCCGACATGATCATCGGCGTCGATCTCAACCCCGACAAGAAAGCGTGGGGCGAACGTTTCGGTATGACGCATTTCGTCAATCCGAAGGAAATCGGCGGCGATCTGGTGCCTCACCTCGTCAGCATGACCAAGAGCGGCGCTGACCAGATCGGTGGCGCCGATTACACCTTCGAGTGCATCGGCAACGTCAATCTGATGCGCGCGGCGCTGGAAAGTTGCCATCGCGGCTGGGGCGAGAGCATCATCATCGGCGTCGCCGGTTCCGGCCAGGAAATTGCGACCAGGCCGTTTCAACTTGTCACCGGCCGGGTCTGGCGTGGCACCGCCTTCGGCGGCGCCCGCGGCCGCTCCGACGTGCCAAAAATCGTCGATTGGTACATGGAGGGAAAAATCGAGATCGACCCGATGATCACGCACACGATGCCGCTTGGCGACATCAACAATGCCTTCGATCTCATGCACCAGGGCAAGAGCATCCGCAGCGTCGTGATCTACTAGGTCCTCAGGAGCCGCCATGAGCAGCCCATCCGATTTTCAGGCGCCGTTCGCCGAATTTCTCGGCATCAAGATCACGCACGTTTCGCCGGAGCACGTCGAGGCCGAGCTTGCCGTTCGCCACGAACTCGCAACTATCCCGGAGATTCTGCATGGCGGCGCGGTGATGGCGCTGGCCGACAACCTCGGCGGCGTCGCCACCACGGTCAATTTGCCACCGGGCGCACGAACCGCAACGATCGAGAGCAAGACCAATTTCTTCGCCCCGATCCCGGTGGGCGAAACCGCGCGCGCTGAGTGCACGGCGCTGCATCGCGGCCGCACCACCATGGTGTGGCAGACCAAAATCACGCGCGACGACGGCCGGCTCTGCGCGCTGGTGATTCAGACGCAGATCGTCATTCCACCCGAGAAAGCCTAAGGATCCGTCAGGTGCCTGGGGCAAGCTGACTTAAGACGAGCGCGGCCATTTCCAGATCGTCGCCATGAGCTCGGACGGCGAGGCCATTGACTACGCCTTCTCTATCCCTCATTTCGCGGTTCTGACTCATCTTCCACTTGCCTTCGAGCCGCGTGACGACAAAGCGGAAACCGACGATGCCGCGCAACATCGCATCGATGTAGGTCTTTGGCGCATCCGATGGCGCCCAAGGCTTAGCTTCAACCCGTTCCTGCTGCGCGGTTAGTTCGGTTACGTGACGGAGCAGCCAGTCCGCGTCGTTCACAATTTCAGCATGTCCGTAGGCATGCACGCGCGCGTAGTTCCAGGTCGGGACGACTTTGCCGTTTTGCGCCTTGGATGGATACCAGTTGGGCGTGATGTAACCTTCGGGCCCTTGGAAGATCATCAGCGCTTCGGTGTTCTCCGCCAGGTCCTTCCAATGCGGATTGGCGCGAGCGAGATGGCATTCGACGATACCGTGTTGCCCGTCACCCTTGAGCACAGTGGGAAGATGGGTCGCTTGGAGGCCTGACGCACCCGAAGAGACGAGCACGGCAAAAGGCCTGCCGCGCATCAGCGCATGCATCTGAGGCGCATCGTCGACGAGAAAATGATCGGGCCGGTACATGACGGGGACCGCAAGTTGAACGCGGGACTATTGGGAAAGCAAAACTACTCGCCCTATGCAAGACCTGCCGGCCGCGCCGCCTCAATTGCCCGTTACTTGGAAACAAGACCTTCCGAAGCCACGGCGAGCCGAAGTGCAAGCCGCGGATCGAGCCTTTTCTCCAGAGCGTCGTGGGCTTCGCGCCAGACCGGGATGGCCGCTTGCAGCCGCCGGGCCCCCTCCTCTGTGAGCCACACGGCGCGGCGGCGCTGATCTTCATCGGCGATCGCGATTTCCACCAGCCCTGCCGTTTCCAGCGCGCGCAAATTTCGCGAAAGCGTCGACTGATCGACCCCGATGCGCTCCGCCAGCGCACCGAGCGTGTCGTCGGATGCGGCGGCGATCTGCCCCATCAACCCGAATTGCGCGAGGCTCAGACGGCTTCCCTGCATCCGTTCTTCGAGAAAATTGGTAACGCGCCGCGCCGCGAGGCGGCTGGCCCAACCGGCGCAGGATGCGATTGCGGCCCGAGCGTCGATGACGAGAGTCTTTGGGGGGGCTTGCAGTCTTTTGGTCATGCTTGTATGTATCTACATCATTTGTATCTACATGGAAATGGCCAGATGCTTGCAGCCTCATCATTTGTTTATGGACTGCCAAACCCGGCCGAAGTTGCAGGAATGACCGGCCGCGAGATGCTTCAGGCCATGATCGACCGCAAGATCCCGGCGCCGCCGATCGCGCAGACACTGAACTTCTGGATCGTCGAAGTCGGCGACGGCTCTTGCGTATTTGAAGGTGAGACCAAACTGGATTTTCTCAACCCGCTCGGCACCATCCACGGCGGCTGGGCCCTGACCTTGATCGACACGGTCACCGGAGTTGCGGGGCACACGCTCCTGCCGGCGGGCGTCGGATATGCGACGGTCGAAACCAAAGCCAATTTCACCCGCGCCATTCGGTCCGACACCGGGCGCGTGCGTGCCGAAGGAAGTGTGGTTACCCGCGGCCGGCAAATCATTTCGGCCGAAGGCCGGGTCCTCGATTCGGAGGGACGCGTGCTCGCGCACGGCACCTCTACCTTGATGGTATTCGGCAACGGCAAGAACGGGGGCGAAAGGCCGGCGGTCACGTGACCGCTGCCAAACCAAAAGAGTCGGCGCGCGGATTCAGGGTCAAACGCGTCTACGAGGCGGCAGCCAAGGAAGATGGATTTCGGGTCCTGGTCGACCGGCTCTGGCCGCGCGGCCTGACCAAGGAGAAAGCGCGGCTCGAACTCTGGCTCAAGGAGATTTCACCTAGCGACACGCTCCGCCACCTGGTCCATGACGATCCAACGAAGTGGGAAGGGTTCGTCACCGCGTATGGCCGCGAGCTAGCACAAGAACCGGCCAAGACCGCTGCCGCGGATTTGCGCAAGCGGGCGCGCACCCAGCTAGTGACCTTGCTTTACGGTGCGCGCAACGAGACCCACAACAATGCAGTCGCGCTGAAGGCTTGGCTGCAACGCGGCAAATAGCGCGGCGCCTCGTTCACAATACTTGAAAAAACCTGAGCTTGACGCCGGCGGGCTCGCGTTCACCGGTGCAAACGACGATACATTTCATAAGCCAGGCATAACGATCGGCGCTGGTCTCAAAAAACGTAGCGCCGCGGAAATAGTAGGTAGAGGGCTCAACCGGTCGTCCCGCGGCAAGCGCCGCCATCACTTCCGGCGGACCGTGGCGAAGTGCGACGTTGCGGACATAGATCAGCGCGCCGTCATCGGTGCGCAGCGTATAGCGCGCTTCAAGTTCCGCCACGCCGTCGTGCCGAATGATTTGCCAGTCGGCGCCGCCCGGAAGCACCGTACCGCGCAGTTTCGGGCCGGAAAAATCCCCGCCGACGATCGGGACGATACGCCGGCTGCCCTTGCCCACATCGCCAAGATCGACCGTCGGATCGACCTTCGCATGCGCGGCAAAAATGAATTGAAGCAGCGGAACAGATTCTGCGTCCGCCATGGCCGTCCTCCCAAAGCGATTGATTAATGCGAGAAACTGTTCCGATAATCGGCCCGACGCAACAGCGTCAAGATGCAAAACCTGCCGGGGTGTTGCCATGCCACCAAGCGACCACGTCCTGTTTCCCACCACGATCGCCGGGAGCTTGCCGAAACCGTCGTGGCTCGCAGAGCCGAACAAGCTCTGGGCGCCGTGGCGTCTCGACAGCGATGAGCTACAAGCGGCCAAGAACGACGCAACACTGCTGGCGCTCAAATTGCAGGAAGACGCCGGCATCGACATCGTCGCCGACGGCGAGCAGGCGCGCCAGCATTTCGTGCACGGCTTTCTTGAGGCGGTCGAAGGCATCGATTTCGGACGCCGCGTCCAGATGGGCATCCGCAACAACCGCTACAAGGCGATGTGCCCGACCGTCATCGGCCCGCTGCGGCTGCGGACGCGCGTCCATGCGCAAGAAGCGCGACTTGCCCGCGCCCACACGCGGCGGAAGTTGAAACTCACCCTGCCCGGCCCGATGACCATCGTCGATACCATCGCCGATGCTCACTACGGCGATCGCATAAAGATGGCGATGGCGTTTGCGGCGCTGCTCAACGAAGAGGCCCGCGGCCTCGCCGCTGACGGCGTCGACGTGATCCAGTTCGATGAGCCGGCCTTTAACGTCTACATGGATGAGGCTGCTGGCTGGGGCATCGAAGCGCTGCACCGGGCCATCGACGGCGTAGCCGCAACGAGTGTGGTGCACATCTGCTACGGTTACGGTATTCCCGCCAACATTGCCTGGAAGGCGACACTGGGCGGCGAATGGCGCCAGTATGAGAAGTTTTTCCCAGCTCTAGCGCGCAGCCGGATCGATCAGGTGTCCGTGGAGTGCATCAACTCCCATGTGCCACTGAGCGTGCTCAAGCTGCTCGACGGCAAGGACGTGCAGATCGGCGCTATCGACGTCGCGACTGATGACGTTGAGTCCCCGGAACAGGTCGCCGCGGTGATTGGGCAGGTGGCCGAATATGTCCCAAAGGAAAGAATCATCGCCGGCACCAATTGCGGCATGGCGCCAATGCATCGCGATATCGCAGTGAAGAAGCTTGAGGCGCTCGCGAAAGGCGCGGCTCTGGCCCGGGAGAAATTCGGCTAAGCCTTCACCGGTCGCTGCGCGAAAGGACATCGATCAACTCGCCGACTTTGCGCCGCTGCTCGCCCTTGTTGCCAGACGCAATCGCGTGCTCGACGCAATGCGCGACGTGGTCGGCAAGAATCTCATCTTCGGCGCGACGCAAGGCGGCACGCGCCGCCGACAGCTGAGTGACGACGTCGATGCAATAGCGATCGTCCTCGACCATGCGCGCGAGCCCGCGTACCTGGCCTTCGATCCGTTTCAGGCGCTTGAGCACCGAAGTCTTGGCATCCGCTCGCATGCCGTCTATATACCCCTACGGGGTAACCGTTTCAAGGCCGACAGTCGTGGAGCATCAGGTTCATTCGCACGGCGAGGAGTTGGCCGCGACCGATCCAGTTTGCGGGATGAAAGTCGATTCCGCAACAACACCGCACCGCCACATGCACGACGGCCATGCTTACGCTTTCTGCAGCGCCGGTTGCCGCGACAAGTTCATCGCTGGTCCCGAAAAATATTTGCATGGCGCGGCTACTCAGGGAGCCACACCAGACGCGCCGGAAGGCGCGATCTATACGTGCCCGATGCATCCACAGATCCGGCAGCTTGGTCCCGGCCATTGTCCGATCTGCGGCATGGCGCTCGAACCTGAAGCGGGCGGCGCCGATGATGGCGCCGAGCTTACTGACATGACCCGCCGGCTTTGGATTTCCGCGGTGCTGGCGTTGCCGGTCGTTGTGCTGGAGATGGGCGCGCATTTGTTTCGCTTTGCGCCGCTGTCGCACACAGCGTCGGCGCTGACCCAACTTGTGTTCGGGACACCGGTGGTGCTTTGGGGCGGATGGCCGTTCTTTGTCCGCGGCGCGCAATCGCTCCGGATGCGCCATCTCAACATGTTTACACTGATCGCGCTCGGCACTGGCGTCGCTTACGTTTACAGTGTCATCGCGGCGCTTGCCCCGCAGCTTTTTCCGACTGCGTTCCGCGACGCGCACGGCGGCGTCGCGCTCTATGTCGAAGCCGCTGCCGTCATCACAGTTCTGGTGTTGCTCGGCCAAGTGCTGGAGCTCCGCGCCCGCGCCTCGACGTCGAGCGCGATCCGCGCGCTGCTTGATCTGGCGCCCAAAACGGCGCGGCGGGTGGCGAAAGATGGCAGCGAGACCGAAGTTTCTCTTGCCGACGTCGGTGTCGGCGACCGCCTGCGGGTGCGGCCGGGCGAAAAGATCCCGGTCGACGGCACCATCGTCGAAGGCCATTCGTCTGTTGACGAGTCGCTGGTTACTGGCGAGTCGATGCCGGTTGCCAAAGTGGCCGGCGCGCGGGTCGTTGCCGGCACGCTCAACCAGACCGGCAGCTTTATCATGCAGGCCGAGAAAGTCGGACGCGATACGTTGCTGGCGCAAATCGTGCAGATGGTCGCCACGGCACAGCGATCGCGCGCGCCCATTGCACGGCTGGCCGATCGGGTGGCGTCCTGGTTCGTGCCGCTGGTCATCGCGGCAGCGCTGTTCGCTTTCGCGGCATGGTCGATTTACGGACCTGACCCGCGGTTCACCTTCGGCCTCGTTGCCGCGGTGAGCGTGCTCATTATTGCCTGTCCGTGCGCGCTTGGTCTCGCCACGCCGATGTCGATCATGGTGGGCGTCGGCCGCGGCGCGCAGGCCGGCATCCTGGTCAGGAACGCGGAAGCGCTGGAGCGGATGGAGAAGGTCGACACCCTTATTGTCGACAAGACCGGCACACTGACCGAAGGCAAGCCAAAGGTCGTCGCCGTCATCGCGGCCAAGGATAGCAATGAAACTGAGGTGCTGCGGGTTGCGGCAAGCGTTGAGCGGGCGAGCGAGCATCCGCTGGCGGCAGCCATCGTGACCGCAGCCGCGGAACGCGGTGTCGCGCTCGCTGAGGTGACCAATTTCGACTCTCCGACCGGCAAGGGCGTTGTCGGCACAGTCAACGGCCGAAAGGTTGCGCTCGGCAGCAACAGATTTCTCGGCGAGCGCGGCGTGGAGGTGGCTTCGCTGGCTGCCGACGCCGAGCGTCTGCGGCGCGACGGCGCGACCGTGATCTTTCTCGCGGTCGACGGCAAGTTCAACGGCATTCTCGGCGTCGCCGATCCGATCAAGGAGAATGCGCCGGCTGCGCTGCAAGCGCTGCGTGACGACGGTTTGCGCATCGTCATGCTCACTGGCGATAACCGGGCAACCGCCGAGGCGGTGGCGCATCGGGTTTCGATCGACGAGATCGAAGCGGAGGTGTTGCCTGACCAAAAAGCCAGCGTGGTCGACAGGCTGCGTCGTGAAGGGCGCGTGGTGGCGATGGCCGGCGACGGCGTCAATGACGCACCGGCGCTTGCCGCCGCCGACGTCGGAATTGCCATGGGTACCGGCACCGATGTCGCTATCGAAAGCGCCGGCATCACGTTGCTCAAAGGCGACCTCGCCGGGCTGGTTCGGGCGCGGCATCTGTCGCGCGCGACCATGCGCAACATCCGGCAAAATCTGTTCTTCGCCTTCATCTACAATGGCGCCGCCATTCCGATTGCGGCCGGCATCCTGTACCCCGCTTTTGGGATCTTGCTGTCGCCGATCATCGGCGCGGCCGCCATGGCGCTTTCTTCGGTGAGCGTGATCGCGAACGCGTTGCGGCTGCGCGCGGTCAGGCTTTGAAGGCCTTAAAAACGGGCTACCCCCAGCTTCGGCGCACCCGCGCGCGAATATCGACTGGCACAAGTGCCGGTTTCACCGGCGCGCCGGGCGTTGCGGCTCGCGGCCACGCGCAGCATTCGAAATGATCGAGCAACTTGGCCGGAATAAATCGCGTGCGCGATGCATACATGTGGCGGTCGCCGTTGTTGCGCTGCCCGTGCACGAAGAAGCGTTGCGGCACGATCACGTGCAGATGATCGCGTGCCCGCGTCACAGCGACGTAGAGCAGCCGCCGCTCCTCCTCGATCTCGGCATTCGTGCCGGCAGCGAGATCCGAAGGCAGACAGCCATCGACAGCGTTCAAGATGTGGACCGATTTCCACTCCTGGCCTTTTGCCGAATGGATGGTCGAGAGGATCAGATAATCTTCGTCGAGCAGCGGATCGCCCGCCCGATCGCTCGTTGCGTCCGGCGGGTCGAGCGTCAGCTCGGTCAGAAACCGCTCGCGGCTCGGATAGGTCGAGGCGATCTGGACGAGTTGCAGGAGATCGGCCTCACGCAGCATCGCATCCTCGTGGATGCGATTGAGGTGTGGCTCGTACCAGCGGCGCACCAGGTCGAGCTCAGCGGGCCAGCCCGCCGCGCGGCCGCGGACCAGACGAACCGCTTCAACAAAAGCCGGCCAGTGCTCGGCCGCCGCCGCCGGAGGCTTAATATCGCCCAAGGCATCCGCCGGATCGGCGCGCTCGGCGACGCGCTCCAACACGCGCGCCGCGGTGGCAGGTCCTGCACCCGGAAGCAATTGGACGACTTCGAAAGCCCGCGACGCGGTCACGAGGATTTTCCGTCCATCGCAGGAACGCCAGTACGTCCTTGATGTGGGCGGCTTCCAAAAATTTGAGGCCGCCGAATTTGACGAACGGTATATTGCGGCGGGTCAGCTCCACTTCCAGCTGGCCTGAGTGGTGCGAGGCGCGGAACAGGACGGCCTGCGCTTTCAGATCAAGCCCTTGCTCGCGGCTTTCCAGCACTTTCTCGACCACGTAAAGCGCCTGATCCGCTTCGTCGCGCACACTGACCAATTGTGGCCTTTCGGCCGACTTTCGCTCCGACCACAGATTTTTGGTGAAACGCTCTTCGGCCAGTTCGATGACCGCGTTGGCCGCCGACAAGATCGGCTGCGTCGAGCGATAATTTTGCTCGAGCGTGACGATCTCCGCCCGTGGATTAAAATGAGCCGGAAAATCCAGGATGTTGCGCACCGTCGCCGCACGAAACGAATAGATCGATTGAGCATCGTCGCCGACCACGGTCATACCGTTGCCGTTTGGTCGCAACGCCAGAAGAACGGAAGCCTGCAGCCTGTTGGTATCCTGATATTCGTCGACCAAGACGTGATCGAACCGCTGCGAGATTTCGCCGGCGATCGAGGCCTCCAGCATCATATGCGCCCAGTAGAGCAATAGATCGTCGTAATCGAGCACATGATAGCGCTGCTTGGTTTCGACGTATTGCGCGAACATCGCGCGCAACTCGTCCTGCCACATGGCGCACCACGGAAAATACGAGCCGAGCACTTCGTCGAGCGGTAGTTCGCCGTTTACGGCGCGCGAATAGATCGCCAAACACGCGCCCTTGGTCGGAAAGCGCTTTTCGGTCTTTGAAAATCCAAGATCGTGGCGCACCAGATTCATCAGATCGGCGGAATCCTGACGATCGTGGATGGTGAAGGCCGGCGCGAGCCCGATGGTTTCGGCATATTCGCGCAACAGCCGCGCGCCGATGGCGTGAAATGTTCCGGCCCAGGCCAGATTGTCGGCTCCGGCGCCTCGCGAGCGGTTGAACTCAACGAGGATCAAATCGACGCGGCGGATCATCTCCGCCGCGGCGCGCCGGGAAAAAGTCAGCAGCATGATGCGCCGTGGATCGGCACCCTGCTCGATGAGCCAAGCGACGCGGTGCGCCAAGGTTGAAGTCTTGCCGGAGCCCGCGCCGGCAATGATCAGCAACGGGCCGGCATCGGCCAGCGGCAAGCCGCCATGCTCAACGGCCCGGCGTTGCTGTGAGTTTAGCTTTTCCAGGCGGGCAGCCAGCATCGTTAGGATCGCAGTAGGACCGAATCATTGACGGAGCGACGCTCGACTGAACCACAATTCTCGTTTTGTTCGAAATGACTGTAAGTAGCAGACAGGCCGACGCTTCGAATTAGGCCTCCGGCAGTGGGATAAACTCTTTTTCGTCCCCCGGGATCAGCGCGAAACGGCCGGTCTTCCATTCCTCCTTCGCCTCATCGATGCGTTCTTTGCGCGAGGAAACGAAATTCCACCACAGGTAACGCGGGCCCTCGAGCGCCGCACCGCCGAGGAACATCAGTCGGGCCGGCTGTGTCGCCGTCACGGTGATGCGGTCACCCGGACGGAAGACGAGAAGCTGCGGCGCCGCGAATTTGTCGCCGGCGATATCGACCTCGCCTTCGGTCACATAGATGGCCCGCTCCTCGTGGTCGGCATCGAGCGGCGTGCTGGCGCCCGCTTCGAGCAGGACTTCGGCATAAAACCACTCCGATACCATGCCGACCGGAGATTTTTGCCCGAAGGCGGAGCCGGCGATGACCCGGGCACGCGCGCCGCGATCTTCGAAGGTCGGAAGTACGTCGGCGTCGAAGTGCTCGAACAGTGGCGCCATCTCCTCGTGGTCTTGCGGCAGCGCGATCCAGCTCTGGATCCCGAACATCCCACCGCCCTCGGTGCGCATGCTGGCAGGCGTGCGCTCGGAATGAGAAATGCCGCGGCCAGCCGTCATAAGATTCATCGCGCCCGGCGTGATCTCCAGCGCGTTGCCTTCACTGTCACGGTGCACGACGCGCCCGTCGAACAGATAAGTAACGGTGGCCAGCCCAATATGCGGGTGCGGGCGAACGTCCATTCCCTTCCCGGCCATCAACTGCACCGGCCCCATCTGGTCAAAAAAAATGAAGGGACCGATCATCTGGCGCTTACCGTGCGGCAGCGCGCGGCGCACCGAAAAACCGTCGCCGAGATCGCGCACGCGCGGAATGATGATCAGCTCAAGCGCGTCGCACGAGTACTTGTCACCAAGTACCGGGTCCTTATTGGGCATCCAGCTCATGGTCATTCCCCAACTGGCAAACTTCCGCGCTCTACCAAGCGGTGCAACTTGCCTGCCTCACTCGCGTTTAAGATCGCGCTTGGCCGCTATGTATGATACGCGAAATCGAATTACCACGGTGCCTCATCGGCCGATCCTACAATGATTTCAGCGCCTTCCCTGACCGGCGTCGCCCTGCTTCTTGGCTTGAGCCTGTTTCTCGGGCTGGCATTCGAGGATTTTTTCGCTCGCGGCGATACCAAGCGCCCCGGCGGCATTCGCACGTTTCCGATGCTCGCGTTCGGCGGCGGCGTGCTTTACCTGCTTGATCCGAACCATTTCATCCCATTGACCGGCGGTCTCGTCGTGCTCGGGGCCTGGCTAACCGTCTTCTATCGTCAACATCTCCGCGAACAGGATGGAGGAGGCGAGCCGAATGTCGGGCTGGTCATACCGGTACTCAACGTTCACGCTTATCTCCTCGGCGCCATCGCCTTAGCCTTGCCGCCCTGGGTGGCAGTCACATTCACAGTGAGCGCGGTTCTCCTTCTCACCGGCCGCGAAAAACTCCACGCTTTGGCGCGCCGCGTTGAACTGAAGGAAATCGTCACGGCCGGCGAGTTCCTGATTTTGACCGGCATTATCCTGCCGCTTTTGCCCAACGAGCCAGTGACGACGCTGACCAGCATCACGCCGCGTCAGGCTTGGCTTGCGCTCGTCGTCGTCTGCTCGTTGTCTTACGCGAGCTACTTGGCCCAACGTTATTGGCCCCCGGCGGCACGCGGTTTGTGGATGGCCGCGCTTGGCGGCGCTTACTCCTCGACCGCAACGACCGTGGTGCTGGCACGCCAGGCAAAAACTGGATCGGTGATGCGCCGAAACGCGCAGGCCGGCATCACGCTTGCTACCGCCATCATGTATTTGCGCCTGCTTATCGTCGTCGCCGTGTTCAATATGACGCTGGCACGAACGCTGGCGCTGCCGCTTTGTGGCCTTTCGCTAGCGGGGCTAGTGGTGTGCGCACTACAATACTGGCTGGCGCGGCCGCCGCCGCCGGAAGATGCCAAGGCGTCACAACCGGCTCTTCAGCCATCTGCCGTCAATCCACTGGAGATCGGTCCGGCGGTTATCTTTGCAGGTTTGTTCGTTGCAGTTTCGCTGGTGTCGAATTGGGCCAAGGCGCAGTTCGGCACTGCCGGCATCTACACACTTGCTGCCATCGTCGGCGTCACAGACATCGATCCGTTCGTGCTCAATCTGGCGCAAGGCGGCACCTCGGGAATGTCGGAAACCGCGCTCGCCGCCGCGATCCTGATCGCGGCGTCATCGAACAATATCCTGAAAGCGCTTTATGCCGCCGTATTCGCTGGTGGCCGCGCGACCCTTGTGAGTGCGGCCGTTTTGGTACTGCTCGCCGCAGCGGGCGTTACTATTGCCGTTGGCTTGGGTAACTTCTAGGTGACAATGAGGCCACGTCTGCGCAATACCAACCGCACCATGCGTCAACGCGAGGCGTCTCAACGGATGCTTTGGTCGCTCTCAAAGGTCGGTGGCTCCAATGCACATTTCTTTTCAGCCGCTGTGCGCCGCAAGACTTTCTCATCGCCCAATTGTTTCTCGTAATCCGGACGATAGGACAGCGCGCCGATCACCGAGCCGCCCCCGCCTTCATTGGCTTTGTCCATGAGCTCGCGAAATTCCTTTTCCCGCGTGGTGATCGTCTTCAGGCGGTCGATGAGATCCTTGCAGCGATAAGCCGAAAACCGGCCGGGATCGGCGATGTATGGGCCAACGCCATCGCTCAAAGAGCAGCCGCCGAGCGCGACAATCACAAAAAGACCGCAAAGCAGTCCGAGCGCGGGCGGTCGAGCGCATCGGAGCCGCGAACGCCCGATCGGTTGCTTGCGCCGGCAGTTATGTTCGGATCCGCAACTGCCGTCCGTCATCGAATCATCCAACACGCCTCGGCTGGTTTAGCAGCCACTCAAAGCCGAGAAAGTCCCCGGTCGTCCGTTTGCAGTCTCTTGCGCCGCAAATAAGGCAGCAATCGCGGTTTTTTACCAAGAAGCGATTTCAGGATTCTCGTGACGCAGGCGGACGCACGACTTGGATTCCCAAGACGGGCGCCGATATTCGGCGTCGCTGGCGGTTGCGATCGTTGTCGGAATTTCCGCGGGCGAATGCTTAAGATATGGGCGCAAGGCTCACGTCCGCATAACGACCGAGCGAGTGCATAAGGCAAGGAATCTGCGCGATCCGGGCACAACCGTAACCTGTTCTTTACGATGCTTTGTAACCTTGATGGCTGTGTCGCTGCGCGGGCAATCGCCCGCGGAGCCGTCTTGGCTCCTGCGGGTGACAAGGACAAAGAACAGCGAGCGGACAAAATGGCTGGGCCGTTCGAAACTAGCGCCGCTCTCCGGTCTTCGACGTGGCGACGCGCCCGATTTGGCGTTGCCGCCAAGCTTCAATCTGCCTTCAGTTTTGTCGCCGCCCTGACTGCGATCTCCACTGTAGTCTCGCTTTTGTGTTTCTCGGCCGTCGAGAACGGATTGGATGATTTTGCGGCGCGGCAAATGCCGGTGGTCACCGAGGTCATCCAGCTCTCCGCTCTCTCAGGAGAGATTTCGGCGGCGGCAGCCCGATTGATCAACGCCAAAACGACCGCCGATCAAAAGAACATCGCCGCTTCGATTGCGAATAAGCATGCAGAACTCGGCGACACTTTGCGGCGCCTGCAAAAGCTCGATAGCGACAACCCGGCGATCGCCAAACTCATCACGCTCTCGAAGCGGCTTGATGCAAATCTCTCCGCGCTTGAAGATATTATGGGTGAACGGACAAATCTTCGAACTCAGATCGTCACGCAGGTTGAGACTCTCCACAAAACCAATGCGCGGCTCGCGGAACAACTCGCCCAGTTGCCGGATTCCCGCACGGCACTTGAGGCCTCCGCCAAAGCCAATCTTTTCGTCAGCCTCATTAGCGAAGCCTCATTGTTGAATGAGCCGACGGAATTCAAGCGCATTCAGGACCTTCTCAAAGCTGCGGCCGACGGACTGCACCACTCGGTTGCGGCGTTGTCAGACGAGCACGTTACGGCAATCGCGGGACGGCTTCTCCCGCTTGGGATCGGCGCTGACAGTATCTTTGCACGTCATGCTCGCGAAACCTTCATAGCGGTACAAGCCGACGCCACCATCGACGAGAATGTTGCGATCCAGCGCGACCTTGATCGTACGGTTGCGAACCTGGTCCACATGACTCAGGACAATGTCGAACGCGGTACCAGCGCTTTGATCGGCACGCTGAACCACAGCCGTGTTCTGCTCTTGATCGTTGCTATCGCGAGCATTGCTGCCGCCGTCGGGGTCGGCGTCCTCTACGTCCAGCGGCGGCTGGTCGAACGCTTGATATCGATCAGCACTGCGATGCGGCAGCTCGCAGCGGGCGACGCAGACAGCCCACTGCCGTCGATCTCGACACGCGATGAAATGGGCGACATGGCGCGCGCGCTCCAGGTGTTGCGTGCCGGCGAAATCGAGAGGCGTAAGCTGATAGATCGCGAGCGAGCAGAGCAGCAGACCCAACGCTTACGGGCTTCGTCGGTTGACAGCATCATCGACGATTTTCGTGCGGCGGTGAGCTCTGTAGTGACGACGCTTTCGACCAACGCTTCGGCGATGGAGATGACGGCACGCGGACTTTCCGCCATCGCGAGCGAGGCCGATGCCCAGGCCCGGGCAGTTTCAGTTTCATCCGAGACAACGTCAAGCAACGTGCGCACGGTCGCTGACGCGACCGAGGAGCTCGGCGCGTCGATCCACGAGATCAACAAGCAAGCCGCTCAGACGCGCGGGGTCGTCAAGCGCGCCGCCGAGATCGCACACTCGGCCCATGAACTCGGCGAGCAGCTGTCCGCAGGCTCGAATCGGATCGGCGACGTCGTCAAGCTCATTCGCGACGTCGCGGAGCAGACCAACCTGCTGGCGCTTAATGCCACGATTGAAGCGGCGCGCGCCGGACAAGCAGGCCGCGGCTTTGCCGTGGTTGCCAACGAGATCAAGCAACTGGCCAGCCAGACAGCGAAGGCCACAGAAGACATCACGGCGCAAATCGCGGGGATTCAAAGCTCGACGACCGCAGCGGTCGATGTCATCCAGTCGATCAACGCCGTAACCGACGATATAGCCCGTTTCACCTCGGCGATTGCCTCTTCCGTCGAGCAACAGAACAACGCGGCGCAAATGATTACGAGAAATGTCCAGGGTGCTGCCGCGGGGGTCACCCAACTCGCCGGCAATATGACCGAAGTCACCAAGGCGATCGGCGACACGAACCGCTTTGCCTCCGAAGTGATCGACGTCGCGCATGCACTGTCGGCGCAGACCAACACCATCGATAAGGCCGTGGAGGATTTCCTGAAACGCGTCACAGCGGCTTAACCGCGCGAGACGTCAATAGAAGGAGCCGCAGATGTCGATAGGCAATTCTTCATCGATCGCGCTGCATTTTGGCAGCAAGAAGCGGCTCACCGCAGCGCTGGTTGGCGCAATTAGCGCAGGTATCGGCGCAGCCGCGGTTCTTGCTATGATCGCCAACGTCCCGGCAGTTAGCCGAACTGCGGACGACGACACACAGATTGCAAAAAGTCTGGCGACCATGTTGCGGGCCGGCCGCACCGTGATTTCGCGAAACCAGGACCGGATCAACGATCCGAACGTCGGCGACAAGGGCCTCGACGGAAAAATGGTGCTGGCCGAAGCCAGCAAGCTCTTTCAGCAAGCAACTGAAATCGATCCTTCGGCAATTCACCCGAGCTCGTTGCAGGGCAAGCTTATTCAGATGCAGATGGATTCCATCGCCGAGGTGATGGACGTTCACCAGGAGACCATCAATCGCCAAGGCGTGGGGTTTAAGGGATTCATTCCCGCTGTATTCGGACGACTGGTGAATGAGGCGTTTGGCCGCCGCGCCGCCGGGATTGCCGACATGAAAGTGACCGCGCCGCCCATGCTGATCCGCAACCCGAAGGTTCGGCCGGACGAATGGGAGCTTGGGGCCATCCAGACGCGGTTGATGGCGTCATCTTGGCCCAAGGATCAGTCCTACGCAGCCACTACCGTCAAGGACGGAGTGCAGGCGCAACGCACGCTGTTTCCGGAGTATTACGGCAGCAGCTGTCTTTCCTGCCACGGCTCACCTGCTGGCGAAATCGACATCACCGGCTTCCCGAAAGAAGGCGCCAGCGAAGGTGATCTCGGGGGAATTATCAGCATCACGCTGTACCGATAGTTGGATCGACGTTTGTTGATCCCACCACCAACAGCGCGCTAGCCGACAAATTAGCAGCGGGATCGCGGCAGCGAAGCCAAAAGCACTTTAGCTGTCGGACGCGCCCTGCTACCGTTCCCACGCATTCGTCACCCGGCTCGCTACCGGAATTCGCGTTTGCACCAACGATGCGCGTACCGAGGGAGATGCACATGGAGTTCGAACGCGCGAGCCTGGAACGCGACGGCGCCGTCGCAGTGTTGCGTATGAACCATCCGGATGTGCTCAACGCGGTATCGCCAGAGATGCTTAAGGGCATGACCGAAGCGCTCGATGCGTTGGCATCGTCGAGCGAGCGCACCCGCTGTCTCGTGCTCACCGGTGTGGGCCGCGCGTTCTCGACCGGCGCTAACCTGCAAGGACGCGGCGACAATGGTCTGGCGAGGCGCGGCGCCGGCCGCACGCTGGAGACCTTGTTCCATCCCTTCATCAGGCGATTGCGCGATCTGCCCTATCCGATCGTAACGGCGGTCAATGGATCCGCCGCCGGCGCCGGCATGAGTCTCGCACTGATGGGCGACCTTATTCTGTGTGCACGCTCCGCCTACTTCCTGCAAGCCTTTCGGCGCATCGGCCTCGTGCCCGATTGCGGCTCGACCTGGCTGTTGCCGCGGCTGGTCGGCCGGGCACGCGCGATCGAGCTTTCGCTGCTCGGCGAACGCTTGCCGGCGGAAACCGCGCTGGCCTGGGGCCTTGTCAACCGCGTCTTCGATGACGAAGCGTTGATGGGCGAAGCGCTGCGCCTCGCGCACGAACTCGCCGCCGGCCCGACCGCCGCGCTTGGGATGATCCGCCGGCTCTATTGGGAAAGCCCGCAAAACTCCTTCGAGCAGCAACTCGATCTCGAGTGCCGCAGCCAGCGCCTCGCCGGCGAGTCAGAGGATTTTCGCGAAGGCGTGAAGGCGTTCCTGGATAAGCGCCCGGCTAAATTCATCGGCGCCTGAGTAGAAACTGGTGCGGACGGCCGGAAACGGCACGGCTTCGCTAAAGCTGCTGATTTTACGGGCTTTTCAGTCTGTCAGTTGCAACTCCTTTGTACCTACCTTTTGTACCACTATGACCTTCCCTCTACCTCATTTTCTGTGATTGGCGCTTTTCCTTTTCACTATTGACCAATGCCGAGCGGACCCGAAAGCCAAAGAGGCCCCGAAGTTCATTGCCGCTAAGACTAGCACCATCAAAATTGGCGAGCGTCCGATCTTTCGTCGCGCACAACCAGTCTCAACGCTCAATTACATGCGGCCTGTAGCCAACATTACAAATTTTTAATGTTCCGCCGATGCGCGGCGCGGTTTTTATTCCTTGATAGTAGGTTTTTATTCCGATAAGTAACATCCTGTCCGTACCGCTCGCGATCGGCGAGCCAAAAATGAGTAAGCGCATGGCTCGTTGGCCCAAACATCTTGAAGAGCGGATCGAGGCGGCGGGTTTTTACAACCTGTCAGAGCTCGGCCGGATGTTCGGTCGCAGCCGACGCGCCATGCACTATTACGGGCAAACAAAAAAATGGCTCGGCGTTCCTCGGATGCATGGTGGCCAAAAAGTCTACAGCCTGGCTATCGCTGAAATCTTCTTCCGGAAAACTGTAAGCCGCCAACAAATCGACCGTGCGATCCAAACCGCTCGGACCGATGCCCATCTTTCAATAGCGGCCAACCTCAGAAAATTACGGGACGTGGAATGGCGCGAAGCGCTCGCGGCCCAGGGCATCGAGAATTTCAAAGGACCAGCAGAGGCAAGCCTATGACGAAAACATTCAGCCCTTACGGAAAAGCAGACGCTGATGTTCGACACGCGAAAGAGTGGGGCCGGCTGACAAAACTGTTTGGTGAGATTGACACTCACGCCCGTGCGATCAGCGACAGCTTGCTTTCTTCCAAAGCGGCAATTGCTGACTTGCAGGATGCCATCCACCGCCTTCGATGTGGCTACAATCTCCCAGGCATACCGAGCGAAGAGGAAGTGAAGACCCGGATCGGTATTGAAGTCTCGCGGATATTCGGACAGACGGCGACATTCCTTTCGTTCCTCAGTGTCCCTCTAGAAGCGCTGGCCACGCCCGAAAAAGTGCCGCCGCTCTTCGCTACTTTCGCGCACGTCGCCAAACAAATCCGGGCAGCCCAAGAAGAAGCCCACAAGGCAGAGCGCAAATTAATTGACGAACTGGAACGGCAACACGTCGCCAAGCAATTGGCGCTTCGCGAAGCAGAAACTCAATCGCTTTAACAACCAAGGAGTAATGACGATGCCAATTGGACCGAACAGCGCATATGACGCACAGGGTAACCCTGTCGCTCGCGACCCTGCCACAAACCTCGCCGTGCCGCTCACGCGGGACGACATGGGTAATCCGATCGCCCCACAAGCGCGGACGCCAGAGCCGATCGCAAGTTGGAAGAGCCCAACGCTGACCCAACAGCAGGCTGAAGCATTGCGGGCGGACTACATTAAATTCGGCGGAGAAGGCGCTGCTGAGAGGTTTGACAAGGCCATGCTCGCTGAAGGTTTGACACCCAAGGAACCGTTGTCGCCGGAAATCCAAAAACTGCACGATCAGGTTGGAATTAGCGCCGAACCAAAAGCGACGGACTACAAGCCAGAATTTCGCATTCAAGCCGAAAACCTGGACAACAACCGCTTCGGCAACCTGGTCAATGTGACAGGCGCATGGGCGGCGAAAATTGGGTTCTCTCGCGAATTGGGCACCGCCGTGTTGGACCATATAGCGACCGAAGGTCCCGCGCTCGCCAGAATGACACCTGAACAGCAAACGAAGTGGGTTGAGCAACAGGAAGCACTCGGCATCAAAGTGACGGGCTCCAAGCAGGCATTCGCCGCGCTCAAAGAGAAAGCAATGGCCGTGCTCCAACGGGCCCCCGCATTCAAAAATGCCAAGGGCCAAATTGAAGACATCAGTGCGGCCATTAAGAACGGAAAGATCAGCCATTCAGTATTTCTGATCCGATCATTGGCGACACACGCCGATATGCTCAATTACCTGGATAGCCGAAAAGGCAGCAAATGATTTCAAATTCGGCGCACCCTCTCCTGGGGCGTGGCGTCGCGTGCATGGCAGCGAAGGCGATCGGATACGGACGGTCGCCTTCGCGCCGGCCACAAACAACGGACGGTGGCGACACATGGACCAAATTGTATTCAGGAAGACGACAGTGTCGCGCGTCAGCGTCGATATCGTGCAGGACGAGGCGCTAATCGGCGAGGTCTGGCTCATGGTGATCAACGATATCGGTCAGCTCGGTTATTGCCTCCCGCAACATTTGCGCGGCTGCGGTCTATGTACAAAATTCGTGAAGGCGCTGTGTTGGTACGCCTTCGACAACACCTCAATCGAGAAAATCATAACTCACGCGCATCCCACTAACGCGGCGAGTATTCGGGTGTTGGAAAAGGCCGGTTTCGTACAAAACGCGCCGCCGGAGATTGAAAGCTACGGCTTAATCGATCATTTTCATTTTGTATTGTCGAAGCAAGATTGGTCGAAGATCGAGCAAGCCTCAAATGCTGAGACCGAGCTATGAGCAAATCGCTCGTTACCGCAGAAGACGCCGACGATTTCGGACCGGCCATGCTGGCTTGCTTGCCGAAAGAGCGGGCGTTCATCCTCGCACTGCTCGAAGGCAAAGCCGGCGCCCAGGCAGCACGACAGGCGGGCTACGGCGCCGAAGACGGCAGCTCAACCGCCGAGACGATGGCACGCATTGCGCACCGCGCGCTCACTCGCAATCGCGTGATCGATGCCCTCGCCGAACAATCACGCCGAACTATCCGCTCATTAGCACCTTCGGCAATTCAAGCCGTAAAAGACATTCTGACGACAACCAATCACAAGGACAGAGCGAAGGTTGCGCTGAATTTGATCGAGCGTGTCGATCCGACCGTCCAACGAGTGGATGCCCACGTCACCCATGAGATTGTGGACCACAGGCAAGAGGCCCTTACACAGCTCAAGGCCTTGAAGGCCCTTGGTGTTGCCCGTGAAAAATTAATCGAGCTGTTTGGCTTTACAGGTCTTCCCGTGCTTGAGCGTCAGCTTGACCAGCAGGCCCCCGCGATCGATGCCGAATTCATAGAAGTGTCGGATGTTGATTTAGACATTGAAGCGGCGATGAAGGATTTGTAATGGCAGCAATTCACGTCAAGCCGGAAGTGGAAAGTATCCCAATTGATAGCGTTCGCAAGCATCTCAAAAAGCTGCACACGACAACTGAGTATCTGCAACGCTATTGCCGCTGGAACTACTACCAAGCCTCATCCTGACACACAGCTTCTGTTCCACAACTCGCATGCTGACGAGCGCGTCAATCGTTCTCGGCTACGCAACAGGGTAAGACTACCGCAGCCGCTTTTGAGATGGCCTTTGCTGCCGTGCGATTGGTGGCCGACATGGCACATTGGCCGTCATCCCCTCGCCACCCAAGATCGAGCGTTCGGCAAAATTCATCGGCTGGTATTGCTGCTGTTTCGAGCCAGAACGTCCGCGATGGCGCGCAGAACAAAGCTTTTGGGTGACATCAGCCAAAAGGACGGTTTGGGGACCGGCGCCCTCCCACTCGATTATATTGACGGCATCACCATGTCGCGCGGCATTTCCAACTTTGTGGACACGATCACAGTGCGCCGCGAAGGTGGCGGCGTCGGAATTTTGCAGAGCAAGACGTATGAGCAGTCCGTATTGAGCTATCAGGGCGTCCCGCTCGATCTTGCGCTGGGTCGATGAAGACCCAGGATTTGACGACCTTATCTATAATGAGCTGTTGGGACGCACTATTTCGACCAGCGGCAGGATCATCGTGTCACTCACGCCGATGATCGGTCTGACGCCGATCCGCAAGCGCTTCATTGACGCGGACAACCCGGAGAAGATTTTTCAGATCAGAGGCGGCATCGAGCAAGCCTTGCATATTCCCGAGGCCAGACGAGCAGCAATCATCGCATCTATACCGGAGCGGGAACGAGCCGCCCGTGTCTACGGTTTTGAGCAACAGGGCGAAGGCGCGGTGTTCACAATTCCGCCCGAAGCGATCACGTTCGATCGTTCGCCTGAGACGTTCCCCGCGCATTGGCCGATCATCAATGCCTGCGACTTCTCGCATGGCGGCCAGGCTGCTAGCGCTCACCCGATGGCTATCGCCAGCGCGGCGCACGATCAGAGCACCGGGACGATCTACATTTTCGACGCTTACACCATGAAGCAGATGCTTCCCGAACAGCACGTCGCGCGGATCAAGCAAAGCCTAGTTTGGGATGCCCCTTGGCTTTGGCCTCACGACGGGTCCCAAGTTGCCCAAGCCGGAACAGGCGAAACGATATCGAGAATGTATCGCCGGCTTGGCCTTCCGATGCGGCCAGAGCATACGACGTTCAAGGATGGCGGCTACAGTTTCGAAGCCGGCTTGGCAGAAATGGAAGCTAGGTTCGCCAACGGTACGCTACTTGTCGCTCGCCATCTGAAACAGTTTTTCGTTGAGTACACCAACTATCATTACAAAGACGGCAAGGTGATGAAGATCGATGACGACATTTTGTCTGCCGTCCGCCAAATCGTTATGGGCATTCGTCACGCCAAAGCCCTCGATCCTGATCGCATCGTGTTCGATCACCTTCGCCAGAAGGCAAAGACAAATGTCAGAGGGATTGATGATTGGGATGTTTTCACCGGACAGGCCTATGAGCGATAAACAAGAGAAACAAACGGGTGAAATTTCAGATAAGTACAAACCAATCTACAGCGGCGGAACATGTCGCGGTGTCGATCCTGAAAACCCCTGCCGCACTCGCGATCCTGCGAATAAAAAACGGCACAATCCGCAAAATCAAGTTGCAGAAGGGGCGGATTTTGATGTGTTCGAATAAATGAAGGAGCGCGATTGAAAAACAAAAGGCCGCCGTTGCCAGGCGACCCTTTGCACCAAGTGGAAGGAAGTAGGGTACAGTGGAAACTATAGAGCAAATCGTTGCGAAAATCAATCCCGTCAGCGACACGGCGCTGTTTGATCAACCGATAAATTTGACGCCAGCTGAGCATGCTCAGCTACTTCTCAATGGGTTTGAGCCGATCTTAGTTGCTGGCAAAGCTCCGGTAGCGGAAGGCTGGCAATCCGGCGCGGTCACTGCCAAACAACTCGCCGCTGAGTGCTCCCTCTATCCACACGCCGAAAGTACCGGCCTGCGCACTGGCAGGTTGGTCGGAATTGATTTCGACGTTGTTGATGATGAGCACGTGGCAAGACTGACGGAGCTAGCCGAACGCGAGCTTGGTGACACCCCACTTCGCCGCTTTGGCAGCAAGGGCGCCTTGCTTTGCTATCGGAACGAAACGCCCATTCGCAAAATCACGACTGCTTCCAAGGGCGCGAAGGTGGAGTTGCTTGGCACCGGCCAACAGTTTGTCGCGTTCGGAATACACCCGGACACAAACGCGCCGTATCGCTGGCTAGGCGAAACGGATTTCGACGAAGTAGCCACGCCGCTCGTCGTTCCCCTGGTTGTTCTGCCCGCCGTTACGCCGGACCAGCTCCGCGAGTTTGCCCGTAGCACTAGCGCCCTTTTGGCCGAGCTTGGTTATGAAGCGAGCGCCCCAACTGGCGACATGGGCGGCAGAGAGCGGCAACGGTGATCGGCGCCGGCCTGCCCGTCAGTGAGACGGTGCTGCGCAATGCGCTCTCCTATCTCGATCCCGACGCAGAGCGGGACGAGTGGCGGAACATCATCGCTGGCATCCGAGCCGCGCTTATTATCGAGGATATCGAAGGCGACAAGGCGCAAGGCGTTGCGCTCGAATGGTCGCGCGGTGAACTCGATCGCCTCGCGCGCTACGCTTCTAATCCGCCTTCCCGCTATACCGGTGATGACGACGTGCTGGCGGTATTCGAAAGCATGACACCGAAGACAGGCGGTATCACTGTCGGCACTGTTTTCGATAGGGCGATCGAAGCCGGCTGGAAAGGCAATCCGTTTAGCGATGGCAAGTCGGCCCGCGAAGTCTTCGGGGAAGTGATACCGAGACCGGCGGCAGACGCCGATGGCTACACGAATAGCGGCGGCCTCAGCTTCCGCAGCATGCAGGACATTGCGCCGGTCGAGATTGATTGGCTTTGGCCTGAGCGTATTGCCGCTGGCAAACTGACATTGATTGCTGGCGCACCCGATGGCGGCAAGTCTCAGATTGCCGCCTACATTGCCGCGACCATTTCGAATGGTGGGCCTTGGCCGTTCGGCGAGGGCAAAGCCGAACAAGGGGCGGTGATCTGGCTCTCCGCCGAGGACGATCCAGCGGATACAACGGTACCGCGCTTGATCGCGGCTGCCGCCGATCGCCGTTTGATCTTCGAATTGAAACCGATCGTTCGCGGCGAGAACGGGCCGCGCACGTTAAACGTGGTCGAAGATTTGGGCGAAATCGCACGCGTGATCGAGACGATCAAAGAGACTTATGGCGTGCCGGTCAGAGCGATCGTGATTGATCCGATATCGGCCTACATGGGTGGGCGAGCCCAGGCGACAGCTGGAAGAATTCAGATGTACGTCACACCATGACGCCTCTACTGGAATTTGTCGCCCGTGTCGGCATCAGCACTCTAGGCATTACACACTTCAAGAAAGGCCGCGACGCGGACGTCCTAAATCGGGTCATCGACTCCATTGCGCTGCCCGCTCTATCGCGGGCCACGTGGCTGGTCGCTCCCGAGAAGGATGACGAGGGCAACCCCACAGGCAGGCGCCTATTTCTAGTCGGCAAAAAGAACATTGGTCGGCCCGTTTCTGGCCTGGCGTATAAGATAGTCGAGAAACTAATTGACAATGGCCGAGGCGGGACGATGCCGGCACCGTGCGTGGAATGGGCGGGCGTCGTTGCGGCTACGGCGGACGATGCGTTAGCCGAGCAAACCGGAAACAAGGCGGGAAAGCTGGAAGCGGCCGAAGATTTTCTGCAACTGATCCTTGCCGATGGCCCTGTCAGCGAAAAGGAAATCCGCAAGCGTGCCGGCGAAAAACACCGCTGGCGCACGCTACAGCGCGCGAAGGAAAAGCTTTGCGCCAGTTCAACGAAGATTGGCTTCGAAGGGGAGTGGTACTGGCAATTACCGAGCTATGCGGCGTTCGAGAACAAATGAATGTAAATACGCGGCACCGAGTTGGCAGGAACGAATACACACCACTTCACGCGCGTTAGTCACGTCCGCTTTGGCGCAAAGAGCCGACATGTTTCGACATTCGCACCACGGCAGCGAAGGGCCATTAACGGAAATCCCTTTATCGGAAAAAATTGGAAGGCTTCATGAAGGAGCGCCGCGCGGCTTGCATAAAAATGCAAGGCGGCCCTCAGACCGAGATAAACTACTTGAGAATGTGGATGGAGAACACTGTTCCTTGCGATTTGCCTTCGCTAGAGACATTGCGGACCACAAGCTTGGGGCGAGGCATCGTTTCCGCGAGCACAATCTTGATTTTCTTGCGCCCATCTTCAGGACGTATAAAGATTTCCTCGGACAGATAGCTGGACAAGGTCTTGTCATTGAAACCGAATCCGACAACGCCATTTTCGACCTGCACGTCAAGTTCAACCGCGGTTCCGGCTGATATCTCATTGCAATCAAATGAAACGGCGTAATGCCATTGTCCGGGCGGCGTTTCGAATGACAAAGTATGCTTGCGTAAGGCGGCATCCGCTTTGTCATGCGCGCGCGTTGAAGAGGTGCGAAAGCGGATCGCGCGCAAGAGCGAGCGCGGTCCACCGCCACGTTGCTGCTCAATTAACGAGGCGCGCGCGTTGCTATGCGTGTTAAAGGTTTCGAGACATGGGTTTGCTCGACGGCGTGCGATGATGGTGGGGCGTACCTCCTCGCCGCTCGCCACATGCCTTGCGACTGACGTGACGAACTCAAGATCGAAGCCGACATTGCTGAAGACCCTTCTGTAAAGTCCCCGCGACAATATCCACCACGTGAAATCGTAAACGGGGTTCGACCAGTCGTTCAACGTTCGCATGGTCTGGTCGTCGGTGTCGTCGACTGGAGTAAAGGCAATGATAACAGCTTCATTTGCGATTGCCGCCAGGTTTGCAAGGACCGGCACCGGGTTGGCCAAGTGTTCAATGATTGCACCGACAACGACGACGTCGAAACGCCGCCCCCAGAACGGCAGCTCCGTAAGCGGAAGATAGACCATCTCGACATTGCTCGCGAACTTCCGGCGGGCATACCAGAAGCCATTTTTGATACCCTGGAACCATTTGGCGGTTTCGGTGACCCATGCGCGGCGGTCGGTCTGGTGCAACGATCCTGCAAAAGGAATGCGCTCGAACTCTGTTGGATACAGCGCATCGATTGCCGTGACGCGAGCGCCTCGCTCTTCGGCGGCAAAGGCAAGAAACCCGGAAGCGCTGCCGACATCGAGAACTGTTTTTCCAGCGATTGGATAATTGCCGATGTATTGATCGAAGCCACCACGTATGTCCCATGCTCCGGTGACGGACCCGCCATCTGGAAAATCCATCGAATGATAGAACTCGCACTCTGACAGGGCCGGTGTCGGAGTTCTCGGTATAGTGGGAACTGTTGTTCGACATGACACGCCTTTTCAGGCCAGGCAGAGCTTGTGGAAGTCATTCTTAAAAGATCAACTTCCTTCGAAGGCAAGTGTGAAGCTACGAGGCGTCATCGAGTATGTGGTTTATTATCGCGGCAACGGATGGATAGCTAGGGGTTCGCGGGTCAGCTCTTTCGATATGAGCGTGTCTCAGTTGGGTCTTGGTCGTGCAAAAACGTTTTGACTGAGGGTGTTAGAAGGCCGGTTGGGCGGTGAAGCCCGGTTATTGGACGAACCTGATTATGCCCTCATCGCCGCCGTGAGTGGCTGAATGCCGATGATGTTCATGACGCGGGTGAGGTTGTAGGCCAACACGTGAAGCGCCATCTCCGAGGCGACCCGCGGCAGCGTTTTCATCAGGAAGTGCGTCGCCCCCATCCTCATCTTCAACGTGCCGAAGGGATGTTCGACGGTCTCGCGCCGCTGGCGCATCTTCTCTGGATGCTCATCGAGTCGGCGTTGCACGGCTTCGAGTATGTGCTCATGCTCCCACCGCGTGATCCGTCGCTCCTTGCCAGTGGTACAGCGATGCTTGATGGCGCAATGCTGGCAAACATTGGTCAAGTAGCGGTGCAGGACCAATCCGTGCTCTTGGGTTGTGAATGAGTGGCCGAGCCGTTCGCCGGCGGGACAAATGTAAACGTTGTCCTCAACCACATAGCGGAAGTCCTGCTTGCCGAAGCGCTTCGAGTTCGAGGTCATCGGCTTTGGCAGCGTCACCGTGATGCCGGCTTTGTCGCACTCAAGGACTGCGAGGCATTCCGGAAACAGCGTCGCCTGCCGGCGATCAATCCCCTCAACGAAGCGCTTCATCCGACCCTCCGCAGCAGCAAAATCATACTGCGGAGTCAATCACAGGCACCGCGTTTTTACACAACCAGGGTCAATCGCTGCACATTGACTGTGTCCGCGCGACTTCCGCTAAGGCCCCAATTGCCGACATATCGATGCATCGCAAGCCGCGCCCAGCTCCGCAGTTTCGCTTTCGCCAAGCTCAATGAACTCGCGTTTCGTGCTAACGTGTGCCCTGCGGGGCGATTTTTCCGCCTCGTTACGGGGAGAGATAGTCAATGGCCAAGCTCGCGGTTCTCGCTGCCGCCGCAGCGTTAGCGTTGATGACCTGGCAGGTCCATGCCACGCCGATTGCGACCGCCAAACAAATCTATCAATCCAACGCCATTACGCTTGCCGTCAATGTTTGCATAGTTGGCTGGCATTGGAACCCTGCGCTGGGCCGTTGCGTGCGCAACTAGTGGTGTGATTCATTCGGACGATTCCCAAATCGTCCGAAGCAGTTCAAGCTCTCGACATGAGAGCAGGAATTGTTGTGAACGTCACACGAGCCGACCGCCGTCGGCTTGAGGCGATCGTGTTAGATCGAAGCGCGCCGCAGAAGCACGTGTGGCGCGCCAACATCATCCTCGCCACGGCCGACGGCTGCGGCACGGCCGAGATTATGCGCCGATCGGGCAAATCGAAGCCGGTGGTATGGAGATGGCAGGCGCGGTTCATGGCAGAGGGCGTCGATGGGCTGACGCGCGACAAGACGCGTACGCCCGGCAAACAACCGCTGTCGACCGACACGGTGCGGAGGGTTGTCGACCTGGCGCTCGGACCGCCACCGGGAGAAGAAACCCATTGGACCGGTCGAATGCTGGCTAAAGCGGCGGGAGTGAGCCTGCGATCGGTGCAACGTATCCTCGAGGCCCACCAACTCGCGCCGCATCGCATCCGCACGTTCAAGCTGTCGACGGACCCGAAGTTCGCCGAGAAGCTCAAAGACGTCGTCGGCCTCTACGTCGATCCTCCCGCCCATGCGGTCGTTCTCTCGGTCGACGAGAAAAGCCAAATCCAGGCACTCGACCGCACCCAGCCGGGATTGCCGATGAAGCCGGGCCGCGCCGGGACGATGACGCACGACTACAAACGTCACGGCACCACCACGCTATTCGCAGCCCTCAACATCCTCGATGGCACCGTCATCGGCCGCAACATGCAGCACCACCGCCACCAAGAGTTCATCCGCTTCCTCAATACGATCGAGGAGCAGGTCCCTGTGGGAAAGGTGATCCACGCCATCGTCGACAATTATGCGACCCACAAGCATCCAAAGGTGCGCCAATGGCTTACGCGGCATCCCCGCTGGACGTTCCACTTCACCCCGACCTCAGCATCCTGGCTCAACGCGGTCGAAGGCTTCTTCGCCAAGCTCACGCGCCAGCGCCTCAAGCGCGGCGTGTTCCGATCTGTCATTGATCTGCAGGTCGCCATCAACCGCTTCGTCGCCGAGACAAACCTCGATCCCAAACCCTTCGTCTGGACCGCCGACCCAAAACGCGTGCTCGCCGCTGTCAAACGGGGGAAGCAAACGTTAGAGTCAGTCCACTAGCACGGCGCCAACGCCTGGCATTTCTTGGCGGTGTGACGATCGTTTGGCCCCAAACGCGAAGCCCGCAGCATCCAATCGGACATACAGGAGCAGGTCATGAGGAAAGTTCTCCGTGGTTAACTGCGAGTTTGGGCAGATGCTCCACCCCTCAACATTACTTGGCGTCTGGCAGCCTTCGAGAGAAACCGTTGCAGCACAAGGGGGTAGTGCGCCACGAAGGCCGCCATTGGCGCACTTCGAGAGGCGTACGAAGGCCGCCAAAACTGCGAAGGATGCCAACGAAGGCCGCCATCGTTGGCGCAGTAGGTTATGCCCATAAAATAAGGATATCTCTCGAAGGCCGCCAAAATGTCATTCGTGGTTGGAAAGTTGGCTAGCTTCGGTATTTCATTCGCCGGCAAGGCGTCACGTATTAGGCTGTCCATATCGGACACGCTGCCGCCAAATGCCCAAGGAAATTAGGTGAGTACCCATTCGCGTTTAGCGTCCAAGAGTCGCGCTCCGTATTCACGATGTCTGCGATCATCCCAAGACCCTTAGCAATGGCATAGGCCGTTCGCCATTAGCGGCCCGCTGGGCGATTTCCTTACGCATGGCGATATCGAGCCGCGGGCGGCCGATGCGCTTGCCATGAGCCCGCGCACGCTCCATGCCGGCTTTGGTGCGGGCGCTGAGCTTTTGCACCTCAACCTTTGCCAAGGATGATAGGAGCGCGAGCAGGATGTTGCGCACCAGCTCGTTGTCGGTCGCCAAGTGCGGCTCGGTGTAGGAGTGAAAGCCAACGCCGTAGGACGTGAGGCGTTGCAGGTGCGCGATAGTCTGCGCCATCCCTTCACGGCTGAACCGATCAAGTGCCCAGAACAGCACGCAATCAAATTTACGCCTAGCTGCATCCTCAAAGAGCGCAGCGAATTGCTTGCGCTTGTCGGCGCCTTTGCGTCCGCTCTCATGTTCAACGTACTCGTGCGCGATAACATGGCCGCTGTTGGAGCACCAAGCGCGCAACTCACGCAATTGGTTCTCAGTCTTGGCCTTTGTTGTCAGTTGAGACACGGCGTAAATCGCAATGCGCATTATCAGCTCCGTTGATGTGGGAAAAAGCGTTCCCTTATTCCGCATCGGCTTGCATTTCAGAACACCAAGCAAATCAGCAATTGCTAAAAGCAAAATTCGATACCCTTTTTCCCACAGTCAAAAAACCATTGCACGCAATATCCGACTGTGAGTCGGAATGTCGCACTCAGGTTAATTGGTTTGTTGTTTGATCGTCCAACACATCACGCGTTGACGCTGCACTCGTGTGTCTGTTGCGATCGTGTGCGAGGAAGATTTATTTGGCGCGTGCACCACGCGCGATCGGCCCGAAATAGACCGGGGTATACGCCGGCACCCTTGGCTTTCCGATTTGAGAGTATAGGGCGCCCAATCCAAATTTTTCGCGGAGCGATTTTGCGAATTGAGACCGCGCCGCGCTATCGAGAGGCGCTGTTATGTTTGCCGCCGTTTTGGTGTAGCATGTCGTCATGCCCGGCGGATCACACCTTGACGAAGTGCGCGCCCGATTTGGGGACGCGGTAGCAAATTTCAAGTTTTGGGAAAGTAGCGACCAAGAACCCTCCGACATTACGTTGGCCCCTGGCGAAATCTATTCCGTAAGCAGCATGTTCTCTTTTCTGACGGAGGACCCTACGCCGGCACCTGATGGAATTTACGGCGCCGTTTGCAGCGTAGCCGGCGAATTACAAGGTACTCCGGAAGCGGTAGAGCGTGATTGCAGCAGACACAAAAGACCACACCTACAGGCGCCTCGCAAAGTGCATGTGCCGCCTCTTTCAAGCCCGCAAAGACTTATTACAAACGCAGAGGATTGCAGCGATCATAGCCACTCACCGCCCAATTCGAATTTTTCGCGGAGCGATTTTCAGAATTGGACCGCGTCGCTGGTGCGCTCGGTGGTTATTGCTGGCCAGTCATTGCCACGTGGCAGTAGGTCAGTTCGAAATCATCAGATAGCCAAGGTTTCACTCGGCTGCTACCAGCCTTGTTAGCGGAACTGAAAGTGCGTCCGCAATTCTGGCCATCACGAGCAAGCTGGGATTGCGCTTGCCGCGTTCAATTCCGCCAACGTAGGTTAGATCGATTTTAGCTTCAAACGCCAGTTCTTCCTGCGTCAGGCCCTTCTGCTGACGTAGTCGGCGAACATTCTTGCCCAAGGTGAGTCGCCAAGCTGCCAATCTTTGTCGGTCGTTACCGCACGCGATCTTCGCGGATTTGTCGGGTCACTCTCAACGGCGATCTGTCCTCAGGACAGTAGAATCGGAGACCGGCACCCCGCGCTTTCAAGAAATCCAGAAAGCCCTGCGCCACAAGATGTTCATCATCAGCACAGTACGCGCCATCCGCGTCTTGATGGTGCCGGCGTCGGGCGTGAGTTTCATTGTAAAACGGCCGTTCGATATCCTTGCCGCGTAATTGCGTAATCTCCCCTGACCGTGCACCTGAGTAAGCGCATGCCACGGCACCCAGCGCTTCGCGCCCTTGAATACGTTCTTGCGAGCTCGATCTTTTGTGCAGCCCGAAGAATAGTCAGAGCTTCTTCCGGTGAACGCTTTCTCGCGCGTTTGTATTTTCCTTGGAACCGTAACCTTCACTAGCAAACGGATTGCTCGCAACTAGCTTTTGCTCGCTGCCCCACTTAAACACCCGCCTGGCCGCGCTGATCCAGATCGCCGAAACCGTTTCAGCGTTCGCTCAGCATTGATCAGACCGCGTGCCCACTCACGACATGTCCTCGTAATTTCGTCAGCGCTCTTACCCTTGAAGTGATCGCGCAGAGTGAGGATACCGTCCGCCAGCGATTTATCGTCGATTGAGCAGGTTTCGCTTCCTTCACCCATTGTTCAAACAACACCCAAGTCCGCGCCCCTGCCGTTTGCAGCTTTCTTGGCACAGAAAATGAGGACTCGCACGGCAGATCATCCGGCGAATATCGCCTTCGGCGCGCCGTTGGAGCAACCAGATTGCCTCGATGTAGTTGTCCGTCACGCAGTCAAAAATCTCGCTCGGCGTCAGACAATTCCCGTGCTTGCGAATTGGCCGTGCCAGCCCATCGGCAATGGGGGCGAATGCCAGATCGCGCCACGTCATCCTGAAGCCAGTGTCAAGACGAATTTCATCCCGCTCCCGCAGTTCATCGGAATCCATTCTCCAGCTCGTCCACGAGATCGTCTAACACCCTGGCCCAGCCTTCAGGCTGCCCAGGGCGTTCTTCATAGCGCGACGAACTGCTTGTACCAATCGCCGCAAGCGCTCGGCTTGCTTCTGGTAGCACTGCCTTCCCCGCCCGCCTAGAGCGATGTCTCGATCCGCATCTCGATGTCTGCCAGCCACTCAAAGCGAGCTTTGCTTCCTAACAACCAGCAAAAATTCCCTCCCAGCAACCAAAGAGATGTATCACCACTCTTACCCTCCACTACACAACAAACACATAAACATCAACCCTATAAAATAATCAACAAAAGCAAAACTTCTGTACTGGTGCGGACGGCCGGACTCGAACCGGCACAGGAGTTTCCTCCCGAGGGATTTTAAGTCCCTTGCGTCTACCATTTCGCCACGTCCGCGGGCGGATTTTCAAGACAATCCGCGTGATCGCCCTTGTAACACCGGGCGTGCGCGCGCCGGAAGCGCAGACGAAAACTTGCGATGCCTACTGCGGCTGCTTGTTCTTGGCCGCAGTCGGCGTGCCGGGCCGGATATTGCCCCACGGATCGGTGGATGGGGCCTTGTCGGGTATCTTCTTCATTGCCGCTTTGTAGGCTTCATCGGCAGCTTTTCGCTTGTCGATTTCTTCTTGGGTCATGGGTTTTCTGGCGTTGAGCGGAATGCCGACCGAGTCCTGTGCGGCAGCGGTTCCCGTGGCTAAAGCCACGATTGCGCCCGCGTGGATGAGTTTCCGCAGCATAGGCTGCTCCTACTCCTTGAAGACGTGCCCCCATAAGCTGTCCCACTCCGCGCCCGAAATATCGGTGACGCGACCGTCGTGTTCGAAGAACTTGTTCGGCACCTGGAACATGGCGAGCATCAGCCCGCCCTCGGGCGTCCAGGCGACGTGCCGGCTGCCGGCTTCGCGCCACACGAACTCGCCTGAGCCGACGCTCAGCCCGGCGACCGGGCCTTCCTTATCGACGAGGTTGCCTTCGAGCATGTAGGTCTGCTCGATTTTCACGTGCTCATGGTCGGGCAGCACCGCGCCGGGCGCAAGCCGCATCAGCGCGGTGACGAGCCCGCTCTCCTTGTCGAGCAAGAGGCCTTTCACTTCGCAGCCGGGAAAGCGTGTCTTCTTCCATTCCATGTCGGCGGGGCGCACGACGTGCGAATGCGTCTCAGGCGTGTCGTGTTTTGCTTTCGGCGTGATCGCGTCCATCGCGCGTCCTCCTATAATCCGGCTTCGTTGATCGGCGGCTGAAAAGCCAACCCGGTATCCCAGGGAAAGTAGATCCAGGTATCCTGCGACACTTCGGTGATGAAGGTATCGACCAGCGGCCGACCCATGGGCTTGGCATACACCGTGGCGAGGTGCGCGCGCGGCACGATTTCGCGGACGACTTTCGCGGTCTTGCCGGTATCGACCAGATCGTCAACCAGCAGAACGCGCACCCCTTGCCCGCCGCCGAGCGCAACAATCGGAGCGGCTACGTTCTTAAGCACCGTCAAATCGCCCTGGCTGGTGCCGGTGTAGCTTGACACGCACACTGTCTCGATGAGCTTGATGCCGAGTTCGCGCGCCACAATCGCCGCCGGCACCAACCCGCCTCGGGTAATGCAGACAATGGCCTCGAATGGCCCTGCTCCGCTCAAGCGCCAGGCGAGTGCGCGTGAGTCGCGGTGAAACTGGTCCCACGATACCGGAAAGATTTTTGCGGGATCGCGCTGGGCCGGTTTGGCCGGCTGCTCTACTTCGACCTGGGTCATCGAAGGTCCTTGGGACGGTGGCGTATGAGCCCTCAGCCGATATCAGACGGGGCAGACCGCTGGCAATCAGGGAATCTCGTACACCGTCGTCTCATCGGCGATGCCGCGTAGCGCAGCGCGCTGCATCGTCGGCCGCAGGCCGGAGCTTTGGAGAATTTTAGCCGAGTTCGGGTCCTCGACGACCGGTTGGGTGACGAAGATCGCGCGCGATGAGGCAAGACCTTGCACGCGGGCGGCCATATTCACGGTTTGCCCGAAGTAGTCCTGGGTGTCATTAAGCGTGACGGCTAAGCATGGCCCTTCGTGGATGCCGATCTTGAGCAGCAGATCCTCGTTTTGCCTTTCGGCGTTGATCCGGGTCATTTCTTCGCGCATGCGCAACGCCGCCGCCAACGCGCGGTCAGGCGTCGCAAATGTCGCCATCACCGCGTCGCCGATCGTCTTCACGACCGCGCCGGTTTCTGCTGCTACGACGTCGTGCAGGACGTGGAAGTGCTGGCGCACCAGATCGTAAGCCACGAGATCGCCGACGCGCTCATAAAGCGCAGTTGAGCCCTTGAGATCGGTGAACAGGAACGTCAGGCTCGTGATCTTGAGCCGCTGATCGACGTCGAGCGTGTCCGTGCGATAGATGCTGCGGAACGTCTGATTGGTGAGGAGGCGCTTGGCGGTCAGAAAAGGCCGGCGCTTACCTAGCAGATGATGCAGCTGATCTCCGGCGATCCACAGCGCCGGACGCACCCGGCGGTTGGTGCGGTTCTCGAGCGAAAGGCGCAACGGTCCCGGCTGCATCTCGATCGTGCCAACCGGCGCCTTCACATCGTTGAAAACCACCGTGAGCGTTTGTCGCTCGCGCGTCGCTTCACCCTTGACGTCGATGAACTGCGTTCCATGCGTCACCGGATCGAAAACGATGATAAAATGATTGGGCAATTGAACCGAGAGGACCGCCTTCTCGCCGGGCGGCAGCTCTATCGAATCGACCGTGAACTCCGCGAGACTCTCGTCCAACGTGTCCGGCAAATCGACGCCGGAACTCCAGAAAATTTGCCGGTAATATTCGGCCTCAGAGAGGGTATCCGGGGTGTGGGCGGCGATGTGGCGTACCCGCGGATTGACCGTAAAGGTTACCTCGACCATCTCGTCGAGCGTCGGTTCGTAACCGCAGGCACATAAACCGCAGTCATATTCGTCGCGATTGATATTCTTTAGCGTCGTACCCTCTCCCAGCACGCCGCCGCAGCCGGGACAAAGCACGTTCCAGGACAATTCAAACAAGCCAAGACGGGCGGCGTGCAGGAACGCGGCAATGGTCCGCTCTTCGTCGAGCCCGTGTTTGGTGGCGAAGGCAATCGCATTGACGCGGCAAAGGTCGCGGTCAAGTCCATCCCCAACCAATCGTTCGATGGCGGCAACGCATTCGGCGTCGGCCGACTGCCGGAGTACACCGAAGAGGGCTTCGGTTTCGCTCATCGGCGGATTCCCTCACTCCTGATGCGGCCCGAACCTAGCTATCAGCAGTTGCCAGCACAAGGCGCATGGCCGTGAGGGCCGCGACGCCGGCCATCACGGCAATTTGACGAACGTTGCCCAGCAACAACAGCGGCCCCCTAACCGGCGGCAAGCTGCGCGTGCACGTGCTTGAGCATCGCCTCGACCGCCGCCTTGGCAGCTGCGAGCTTTTCCGGGTCGCGCGAACGCATCACGATATGCGCGTTGGCGCGCCGGTCATCGTCAATGAACGGATAGGAGCCGATGATGACGGCGGGATTTGCTTTCGCGACCGCGCCTAGCTCAGTGCCGATGTCACCCTCGCGGCAGTCGGCGCGCAGAGTATCCGACAGCATTTTCACGCCGGTCTTTAGCTGCGGCGACACGTGATCGAGCATGGCCTGCATGACTTGAGGGATGCCCGCCATGACGATCACATTGTCGATCCGAAAGCCCGGGGCGCCTGAGATTTTGTTGAGCACCAGTTCCGCGCCGGCCGGCATGCGCGTCATGCGCATACGCGCCTCGTTCATGGTCCCGCCGGTCTCGGCAAGGCGCGCGCGCAGGATTTCAACCGCGCCCGGGTGATTCTCAATCGGTACGCCGAACGCCTTGGCCACTGCATCAGCGGTGATGTCGTCATGCGTCGGACCGATCCCGCCGGTGGTGAAAACGTAAGTATAACGCGCGCGCAAGGCGTTCAGCGCTGCGACGATCTCTGGCTGCTCGTCAGGTACGACGCGGACTTCCTTGAGATCGATCCCGATCGCGGTCAGAAAATCGGCCGTATAGCCGATGTTTTTATCCTTGGTTCGGCCGGAAAGAATCTCGTCGCCGATGACGAGTAGCGCAGCCGTGATGATCTCATTCCTGCCGTCAGCCGTGCGAGTTGTAGCGCCGCTCATATGGCAAATCTCCGCGCCTCACTGACTGATTTCTGTAGCGCGCCCGCCCCGACGGCTCAAGCATGGCGCTGCAAAGGACCCGCTGATATGGTCGCGCAACGTTAGGGAGAGGAATGTCATGGATTTTTCGATATCAGAGCGGCAAAAGCTCTGGCGCGACCGGGTGGTCGCTTTCATGGACACTCATGTTTATCCCGCGGTCGAGACCTACGACCGTCAGGACCACGAGGGCGAGCGCTGGAAGGTCATTCCGGTGCTCGAACAGCTGAAAGCCAAGGCCAAAGCCGAGGGTCTGTGGAATCTCTTCCTGCCGCCCTCCTCGACGCACGACGAAGGCGACTATCGTGGCGCCGGATTGACGAACCTCGACTACGCCCTCTGTGCCGAGCAGATGGGACGCGTGTCATGGGCGTCGGAAGTCTTCAATTGCTCCGCGCCCGACACCGGCAATATGGAAGTACTGCATCGCTACGCGTCGGCGGAGCAAAAGGCCAAGTGGCTCAAGCCGCTGCTCAACGGCGAAATCCGCTCGGCATTTCTGATGACCGAACCGGCCGTGGCGTCGTCGGACGCAACCAATATCGAAACCTCGATCATCCGGGACGGCAGCAACTATGTGATCAACGGCCGCAAATGGTGGTCGTCGGGCGTTGGCGATCCGCGCTGCAAGATCGCGATCGTCATGGGAAAGACCGACCCCAGTCGGGCCAGGCACGAACAGCAATCGCAGATCCTCGTTCCGATCGAGACACCGGGCGTCAAAGTGCTGCGCATGCTGCCGGTGTTCGGCTATGACGACGCGCCGCATGGCCATGCTGAAGTCTTACTCGAGAATGTTCGCGTACCAGCCGGCAATCTCCTGCTGGGCGAAGGCCGCGGCTTCGAGATCGCGCAGGGGCGTCTTGGCCCGGGGCGCATTCACCACTGCATGCGCACCATCGGGGCGGCCGAAGTCGCGCTGGAAAAGATGACCAAGCGGCTGTTATCTCGCTCCGCCTTCGGCAAAAAGATCGCCGAGCAGTCGGTGTGGGAGCAACGCATTGCCGAAGCGCGTATTGACATCGAGATGACGCGCTTACTTTGCCTGAAAGCGGCCGACATCATGGACAAGCTCGGCAACAAGACGGCGCAGCTCGAAATTGCGATGATTAAAGTTGCGGCGCCGCGCATTGCGCTGCGTGTGATCGACAATGCCATTCAGGCACACGGCGCCATGGGGGTAACGACCGACGCCGGACTGGCAAAATCTTACGCCCATATCCGCACGCTTCGGCTCGCCGACGGGCCGGACGAAGTCCACTGCCGCGCAATCTCGCGGCTGGAAATGCGCAAATATACCAACGCGCGGATATGAACGCGGGTCACCGGCGCGCTTGAGTCCGCTCAGGCGATTGTCACGCCGCCATCGATGACGATGGTCTGTCCGGTCATGAAGCTCCCCGCTTGCGAGGCGAGCATGATCGCGGCTCCGGCGATCTCGTCTGGCTCGCCGATGCGGCGGAGCGGCGTCTGCGCGTTCCGAAGCTTCAGCATTTCCGGATTTTCCCAGAGCGCGCGGGCGAAGTCGGTGCGGATGAGGCCCGGCGCGATGCAGTTGATCCGCACATTGTGCGGTCCAAGCTCGACGGCAAGGTTGCGCGCCAGCTGCAAATCCGCCGCCTTGGAAATGCAATAGGTGCCGATCACCGGGCTGCCGCGCAAGCCGCCGATCGAAGACACGATGATGATCACACCGTCTTTGCGGGCGATCATCTGCGGCGCCACCATCGTGATCAGCCAGTGATTGGACACGATGTTGTTGTCGAGAATCTTGCGCAACTGTTCGTCGGAGATGGTGTGCATCGGCCCGAAGTGCGGATTCGAAGCGGCGTTGCAGACGAGCACGTGGATTTCGCCAAACTCGCGGGTAGCTTCGGTGATGAGGCGCTGAAGATCTTCCTTCGACGAGATGTTCGCCGGTATAGCCAGCGCGCGCCCCTTGCCGTGCTTCGCGTTGATCGCGGCCGCCACCTCCTCGCAGGCGTCGAGCTTGCGAGAGGAGACGACCACCCTCGCCCCCTGCTCGGCCATCCGCTCGACAATAGCGCGGCCAATGCCGCGCGACGAACCGGTGACAACCGCCACCTTTCCATTCAGGTCGAATAGCGACACGGCGGTTCCTTCCTCTGGCATATGATGTATTTTGAGCGACAGCTTATTTGCCGCAAAGCAAGCCGGCAAGTTGAAGAGGAAACGACGATGAGCGCCATCAATGCCGTCACCGATCTGACCCGCGAAGCCGACATCGCCGTCATCACCATCAATTCGCCACCCGTCAACGCGCTTTCGGTAGACGTTCGCAACGGCATTCGTGATGGGGTCCGGCAGGCTGGAGCCGACGATGCCGTCAAGGCCATCGTTGTGATTTGCGCCGGGCGCACCTTTATTGCCGGCGCGGACATTTCTGAATTCGGCAAGCCTGCCAAGGGCGCGACGCTGCCGGAATTGCAGGCTGCGCTTGAAGGTGGTCCAAAGCCCGTCATTGCCGCCATGCACGGCACCGCGCTTGGCGGCGGTTTTGAAATGGCGTTGATGTGCCATTATCGAGTTGGGGTGCCATCGGCAAAATTCGGCTTTCCCGAGATTAAACTCGGTCTTATTCCCGGCGCCGGCGGCACGCAGCGCCTGCCCCGCTTGAGCGGCGTCGAGGCCGCACTCGAAGCGATCCTTTCCGGCGCGCCGTTCGGCGCCAAACAAGCCCTTGAGTGGGGCGTCGTCGACACATTGGCCGAAGAGGGAAAATTGCGCGAAGGCGCGCTGGCGTTTGCGCGCAAAGTCGTCGACACCCACATGCCGTTGCGCAAGATCCGCGACCTTAACGACAAGATCGAAGCGACGCGCGGCCATCCGGAGATATTCGACAAGATCCGCCGCGAGTATGCCCGCAAGTATCGCGGTTTCGAGGCTTGGCAGGTCGCCATGCGCGCGGTGCAGAACGCCATCGAACTCCCCTTCGACGACGGCATGAAGCTCGAGCGCCAAGCGTTCCTTGATCTCATTCCTACGGCGCAATCGCAGGCGCAACGCTATGTTTTCTTTGCCGAACGCAAGGTGTGGAAAATCGCCGACGTGCCCGACGATACGCCAACATTGCCCATCAAGAAGGTCGGCGTCATCGGCGCCGGCACGATGGGCGGCGGCATATCCATGAATTTTCTCAACGCCGGAATTCCAGTGACGATCGTTGAGACGGCACAGGCTGCACTCGATCGCGGCGTCGGCACTATTCGCCGCAATTACGACAGCACCGCCAAGAAAGGCCGGCTCACGGCGGCCGACGTCGAAACCCGGATGGGACTTCTTACTCCCGGTCTGAATCTTGAGGCGTTGTCCGACTGCGATCTCGTCATCGAGGCGGTGTTCGAGAACATGGACATCAAGAAAGAAGTCTTCCGCAAGCTCGATAAAATCGCCAAACCGGGAGCGATCCTCGCGTCCAACACGTCCTATCTCAATATCGACGAGATCGCCTCAGTCACCAGCCGGCCGGATTACGTGCTCGGTATGCACTTCTTCTCGCCGGCGAACGTGATGCGGCTTCTCGAAGTGGTGCGCGGCGCCGAGACCGCAAAGCCGGTAATCGCGACCGTCATGCAGCTCGCCCGCAAGATCGGCAAGATCGGCGTGCTGGTCGGCGTCTGCCACGGCTTTGTCGGCAACCGCATGCTGGCGCAGCGCCAGCGCGAAGCCCAGAAGCTCATCCTCGAAGGTGCCATGCCCTGGGATGTCGACCGCGTCATCTATGACTTCGGCCTTCCCATGGGGCCGTTTGCCATGAGCGACCTCGCCGGGCTTGACATCGGCTGGTCGAAAGAAACCAGCAAATCATCGACCATTCGGGAAATCTTGTGCGAAATGGATCGGCGCGGACAAAAAACCGGCGCCGGTTTTTACGACTACGACGAACAGCGCAATGCCAAGCCGTCGCCTGTCGTCGAAAAGATCATTCTCGACTTCGCGGCCAAGAAAGGAATCAACCGCCGCTCCATCTCAAACGAAGAAATACTGGAGCGCTGCATCTATCCGATGATCAACGAAGGCGCCAAAATCATCGAAGAAGGCAAGGCCCAACGCGCCTCCGATATCGATATCGTCTGGATCAACGGCTACGGCTGGCCAGTCTATCGCGGCGGTCCAATGTTCTTCGCCGATCTCGTCGGGCCCGACAAAGTGCTGGCGAAGTTGAAAGAGTTCGAGGCGACGATGGGTCCGGATTTCACGCCGGCTCCGCTCCTCGAAAATCTCGCCTCTGAGAAGAAGCGTTTCCAGGATTTGTAGCCGCCGCCGCGCTGGTCAATCCGCCTAAAACATGGGCAATAGGGGCGAAAGATCGCCGTCCGACGCTTGCCAGCGCTGGGCCAAGTTGGCGCAAAGATTGCTACAAGTGAGCGACTGCCATTGATGCGGCAGACATTTTTCGTGCGACTTTGGGTGGACCGGGGACATGTTCGACGAGATGAGCGGCAGCGAGGGCGCGGTACGACCCGCTTACGCCGAGTTGTCGCAATGGCTCGGTCAGGTTCCGCCCGACGTTCTCGACTTCCGACGCCGTGAGGCGGAGCTATTCTTCCGGCGCATCGGCATCACCTTTGCAGTTTACGGCGACCCCGAGGCGCAGGAGCGGCTCATCCCGTTCGACGTCATTCCGCGCATCATCTCGGCAGCAGAATGGCAAGTCCTGCAACGCGGGTTGGAGCAGCGCGTCAAGGCAATCAACGCCTACATCAAGGACGTTTATGGCCGCCGCGAGATCCTGAAAGCTGGGATCGTTCCTGAGGACCTGGTGTTTCAGAACCCGGTCTTCCGCCCGGAGATGAACGGGCAAAAGGTGCCGCACGACATTTATGTCCATGTCGCCGGCATCGACGTCATACGCGTCGACGCCGACAATTTTTATGTGCTCGAAGACAATGCGCGAACGCCTTCGGGCGTCTCTTACATGCTGGAAAACCGCGAGATCATGCTGCGGCTCTTCCCCGAATTATTCTCGCGCTATCGCGTTGCGCCGGTCGAGAATTATCCGGACGAGCTTCTGGCGACGCTGAAATCAATCGCACCGCCGACAGCTTCCGCAGAGCCGACCGTCGTGTTGCTCACGCCCGGCGTATACAATTCCGCTTATTACGAGCATTCATTTCTTGCCGACAAGCTCGGCGTTGAATTGGTCGAGGGCCGCGATCTCGTCGCCAAGGGCGACGTGATTTACATGCGCACGACAGAGGGCCTAAAGCGCGTCGATGTGATCTATCGCCGGATCGACGACGACTTCCTCGATCCGCTGGTGTTTCGGCCCGATAGCGCTCTCGGCGTGCCCGGCCTGATGTCGGCCTATCAGGCGGGCAATGTCACCCTTGCAAACGCCGTCGGTACCGGCGTCGCGGACGATAAAGCGGTCTACAGCTACATGCCGGAGATCGTGAAATTCTACCTCGGCGAAGAACCGCTTCTGAAGAATGTGCCGACTTGGCGGTGCCGCGAGACCGAGCATCTCGCTTATGTTCTCGACCATCTGGATGAGCTGGTGGTGAAGGAAGTGCACGGCTCGGGCGGCTACGGCATGCTGATTGGTCCGAAGGCAGACAAAGCCGCGATCGCCGCGTTCCGCGCTAAGCTTAAGTCTGACCCGAAAAATTTCATCGGGCAACCGACGCTTGCGCTTTCGACCTGCCCCACCTGTGTCGAAGAGGGCATTGCGCCCCGTCACGTCGATCTCCGGCCCTTTGTGCTCTCGGGGAGCGACCGGGTCCGCATCGTGCCGGGCGGATTGACGCGCGTCGCGTTGAAGAAGGGCTCGCTTGTGGTCAATTCCAGCCAGGGCGGCGGCACCAAGGACACCTGGGTGTTAGACGGTTAAGCCTCAGCGATGCTTTCCCGCACAGCCGATAATCTGTTTTGGCTCGCCCGCTACGTCGAGCGGGCGGAATATCTCGCGCGCATTCTGGAGACCACCTATCGGCTCACGGCCCTGCCGCTGGCTTATGTCGGTACCTCGAACGAATGGGAGTCCGCCGTCGCCACCGCGGGCTGCGCCAGCGCGTTCTTCGCGACCTATTCGGAAGCTAACGAAGAGACCGTCACCGAGTTTCTGGCGTTCTCGACCAGCAATCCGTCCTCAATTCGCAACTGCATCGAGACGGCACGCCTGAACGCCCGTTCGGTACGCACCGCGCTGACCATCGAAATGTGGGACGTGATCAACAGCGCCTGGCTCGAACTCAAGAAGTGGGGCAATGGGCCGCGATCGCGGGAAGAGTTCGCCCGCTTCCTGCGCTGGGTCCAGGAATCGTCGCTACGGTTCGACGGATCGGCCTACCGCACCATGTTGCGTAACGACGCCTACTGGTTCTCCCGGCTCGGGGTCTATATCGAACGCGCCGACAACACGGCGCGCATCCTCGATGTCAAATACCACCTGCTGCTGCCAGAGCATGAACGGGTCGGCGGCCCACTCGACTATCATCAATGGGCCTCGATCCTGCGTTCGGTGTCAGCTCTCACGGCCTATCACTGGGTCTATCGCGAGAACGTCAAGCCGTGGCTCGTCGCCGATCTGCTCATGCTCAAGGATGAGATGCCGCGCTCGCTGGCGAGCTGTTATGAGAATCTCGTGCAAAATCTCGACCGCATCGGCAATGCCTACGGCCGCCAGGGCAATGCCCAGCGTCAGGCCCGCGCGGTGCGAGGGCGCCTCCAAAACGCCCGCATCAAAGAGGTTTTTCAGAACGGATTGCACGAGTTCATCGACGATTTTGTCGAGGATAACAACCGGCTCGGAACCGCCATAGCGCAGCAATATCTGATGTGACGGGCGTGGTCAGTAATCAGAAGGCTAAGGACAACGCGGCCCCGCCTCGTCTATTGTCTGATAGCTTCTGATCACAAAATACCGACTATCGATACCTGTCACATGCGCCTTCGCGTCGCCCACAACATCGTCCGTCGCTACGACCCGCCCGCAGCCGGGGCAATCCAGGTGCTGCGGCTGACGCCGCGCAACCATGACGGCCAATACGTCATCGGCTGGCGCATCGATGTTTCGACCGACGCGCGGCTCAATGCGCACGAAGACGCCTTCGGCAATCTGACGCACGTGTTTACAGCCGATGGACCGCTGGAAACGTTAAGCATCAACGTCGATGGCGAAGTCGAGACACAGAACACGGAGGGAGTGGTACGCGGTACCGTTGAACGTTTTCCGCCAAGCCTGTTCCTCCGTGACACGTCATTGACGCAGGCTGATGAGCGCATCCGTGAGTTTGCCGGTGAGACCCGTGCCGCGGACGGCAACGACGTTCTCGGTCACCTTCACGCTCTGATGCACCGGTTGCACGAGGAATTGCCCCATGATCATGACGAACCGCAAGAAGCCGCGACGGCTGTCGAGGTTTTCGCGCGCAAGCGCGGCGTCGCCCGCGATCTGACGCATATCTTTATCGGAGCAGCGCGCAGTTTCGCGATCCCGGCGCGCTACATCGCTGGGTATCTTTGCACCGACAGCACCGTTGAGCAGCACGGCGGCCACGCCTGGGCTGAGAGTTTCGTCCCCGGTCTCGGTTGGGTCGGCTTCGATGTGGTCAACTGTGTTTGCCCAACCGAGGCGTATGTTCGGGTCGCTGTCGGGCTTGACGCTCTCGGCGCCGTCCCGGTGCGCGGAACCCGCTACGGCACAGGCGACGAAAAGCTCGCAGTTGCGATCAAAGTGGATCAATGAGCAATGGAGGCAGTGGCGGCATTGCCGCAGGCGGACGGCCGCTATTATAAAGGCCGCGTTGATGGAGCGAGAAAATCGATGACGTATTGCTGCGGCATTCTGGTGCGCGAAGGCTTGGTGATGTTCGCCGATACGCGCACCAATGCCGGCGTCGACAACATCGCGACCTTCCGCAAGTTGCATGTCTTCAAGGACCCGGGAAAGCGGATCATGGCGATCGCTTCCGCCGGCAATCTTTCCATCAGCCAGTCGGTGGTGAGCATCCTTACCGAAGGCTTCTCCAATCCGGAGACCGGCGAGCAAGAAACGCTGATGAACGCGCCGAGCATGTTCCAGGCCGCTCAACGCGTGGGCCAGGTGATCCGCACCATCCACGCTACCGAGGGTAAGGCGCTGGAATCCTCGGATGTATCGTTCGACGTCTCGTTCCTGTTTGGCGGGCAGATCGCCGGTGAACGGATGCGGCTGTTCATGATCTACTCGGCCGGCAATTTCATCGAAAGCACCACCGACACGCCATATCTGCAGATTGGCGAGCACAAGTATGGCAAGCCCGTGCTCGACCGGGCGATTTCGTACGGCATGGACCTCTACGACGCGCTTAAGGTCGGTCTCGTGTCCATTGACTCGACGATGCGCTCGAACCTCAGCGTCGGCCTGCCAATTGATCTTTCGGTCGTCCGGCGAGACACGTGCGATGCCGAATTGATCTATCGCATCGAGCCGGGCGAACCATATTTCACCGATCTGCGCGAGCGCTGGTCGGCGGCGTTGCGCGCCGCCCACATCGCGATCCCTCGCCCGCCTTACACCAGTAAGCGATGATCGTGCCTTAAGCCGCGCGAAGAACTCGCGAAAGTTCGGCGCCACGTGCTTGAGATACGCGTCGTCCGGCTACTCGCGCAGACGGAAATTTACGCCGTGTTAACCTCCCACCCGAATTCGCCGCCAGCAGCAACCGCTGCTGTTTTCAGGCGTAAACCGCAAGCGAATCGCAAGCTTTTCAGTCGTATCTTTCGCGGTGAACAAGAGCACCGCCAAGGGCAGCAGCGTGAGAGCTTCGGCGCAGCCGCAAATCGCCGAGGGCAGTATCCGGCCGCGTTCGGACCAAACGCGCCTGCGCCTTGTCGTGCCGATCGGCGTCATCGTCGCCGTTGCAATCATTTGCATCATCGTTGCGGTACTGACCTCGGCGAGACGCGCAGATGAGGTCTCGTTCAATCGCGAACAGGAACTGATCCAGCAGGCGATTACCGATCGCGGCACGCGCGTCTTGCGCGAGCTTGAAAGCGTGGCTGCGACCCAGCGCGCGGTTGAGGCCATCGCACGCAATTACAATGCGCCATGGGTGGAACGCCGTGTCGGCAATTGGCTGGAGACTTACTTCGATCACGATCTGGTTGCCGTCGTCGACGCTTCTGACAAGATCGAATATACCCGATCCCGCTCCTCCGATGCACGTGGTGCGATCAACTGGCCGTTTGAGCTTGCAGCCATTCTTGACCTTTTGCGCGGACGAGCCGGTGCTACGTTGAACGGCGTCGTTCCCATCGCCGTTGCGCCGGATCTTGTGCGGTCAAGCCGCATCGCGGTCCTGATCCAGCGTTTCACCGAGCGACCCGCCATTGTAGCCGCGGTTGCAGTCGGTTCCGACGCGGATCTTACTGCCGGCAATGCCGGCGCGCCGATTGTCGTCGCTGTCAAATACATCGACGACGCGATGCTGCGCGAGATCGGCAACCGGCTGCAACTTCCCGAGTTGCGTCTGCTCGACGACCGGGCGAACGATCACGACATGCCGGTCATCGCCATGGCAGATGCGCAAGGTAGCGCGGTTGCGCGGTTTGCCTGGAAACCAACCCGGCTCGGCGGCCAGATTGTCGGGCGTGTGCTGCCCTTCATGCTCGTGGCGCTCGCCGGCTTCGCGGCACTGATCGGCCTGGTGATGTATCACATGCGGCGCACGGCCGAGAAAATCGCCGCCGGCGAAACACAATTGCGTCACCTCGCGTTGCACGATCCGGTCTGCGGACTGCCGAACCGCATTTATTTCGGTGAACGACTCGAGAGCATGATCGATGAAGTGCGTCGGGGCGGCCCCTCTGCCGCCGTGTTCTTCATCGACCTCGACCACTTCAAGGACGTCAACGATACGCTCGGGCACCATGTCGGCGATGAGCTCATTCTCAACGTGACCAAACGCCTCAGCCACGTCATGCATGAAGATGATCTTGTTGCTCGTCTCGGCGGCGACGAATTTGCGATCGTCACTATCTGCGGCTCCGATTCCTATTCGCTGCAGGCGATTGCCGGGCGCATCCTCGCCGCAGTCTGCTCGCCCTATTCGATCAGCGGGCACAACATCGTCATCGGCGCTTCGATCGGCATTGCGGTCATCGATCGCGGCGCTAAGGATGCCGGCGACATCTTACGCTACGCCGACATGGCGCTGTACCGCGCAAAAAACGAAGGCCGCAACCGCGCGTGCATTTACGACGCGGCGATGGATGCCGATCTCTCGCAACGCAAGCTCCTCGAAGGCGATCTTCTGCACGCGATCAGAAACGACGGCCTCAACGCCGCCTACCAGCCGATCGTCAATGCCAGCGGCGACAAGATGATCGGGGTCGAAGCGCTAGCGCGTTGGACGCATCCGACCGCCGGCGTTATCCCGCCCTCCGAGTTCATTCCGATCGCCGAGAACTCCAGTTTGATCTTCGAACTCGGCGAGTGGATGCTGCGCCGGGCCTGCCTTGATGGCAGAGAATGGCCGGGATTGACGGTCGCGGTCAACGTCTCGCCCCTGCAATTTCGCCGTCCAGACTTTGTCGATCTGGTCGAGCGCATCCTCAAGGAAACCGCTTTCGATCCGAGCCGTCTCGAACTTGAGCTCACCGAGAGTACGCTGCTCGGCAACCTGGAAATGGCGGAACTCTCAATGCTTCGCCTAAAAGCAATCGGCGTGCGCTTCGCACTGGACGATTTCGGCACCGGCTACTCGAGCTTGCAATACCTGCGCCGGTTCCCGTTTGACAAGCTCAAGATCGACTCGAGCTTTGTGCGCAGCATCGAAACCGCGCCCGACGCTGCGTCGATCGTGCACGCCGTCGTCAGCCTTGGTCGGGGCCTCGGCATGAAAGTGACGGCCGAGGGCGTCGAGACTGCAGAACAGCATCTGTTCCTGCGCGCCGCCGGCGTGCACTCGATGCAGGGCTACCGCTTCGGCCGACCCGGCCCAGCCGCGGACGTCGGCGCACGGCTCGCAGCTCCTGACGATTACCGCGTCGTCAACCCCGATCAGGAAATCGCACTGGCGAGTTGAGCGGCCGGTCACCCAAGCAACGCTCCGAAGTGGCGCGCTGGGCTCTTCCGAAACGACACGATCCGTGGTTATGGATTTCGGGGCAGCCGCAGACGCGCGGCTCCTGGAATGACGATTGCACGGATGAATGGAGGCGCCGATGGCCGCGCAAAAGATCGCATTGGTAACCGGGGCGGGCAGCGGTGTCGGCAGAAGCGCCGCGCTCGCCCTATCGCAAGAGGGATACGCCGTCGTGCTGGCGGGCCGGCGCGCGGACAAGCTTGAAGCGGCGGCGAAAGAGGCCAGCGGAACAACGCTGGTCGTCACAACAGACGTTCGCGAGCCAGCGTCGATCCTCGCGTTATTTGCCAAGACCAAAGAGACATTCGGCCGGCTCGATCTTTTGTTCAACAACGCAGGCGTCAGCATGCGGGGCATGCCGCTCGAGGACATACCGCTTGAGCGCTGGCAATCGGTGGTGGCCACGAATCTCACCGGCCCGTTCATCTGCACCCAGGAAGCAATCAAGATCATGAAAACGCAGGAGCCGCGCGGCGGCCGCATTATCAACAACGGCTCAATCTCGGCGCATACGCCGCGGCCGGGCACCGCCGCCTACACCGCCACCAAACACGCGATCACCGGCCTGACCAAGCAGACCTCGCTCGACTGTCGCGCATACAACATCTGCTGCGGCCAGATCGATATCGGCAATGCCGCGACCCCGCTCACAGAAAAGATGGCCGAGGGCATGCTGCAGGCCGACGGCAGCACCAAGCCGGAAGCGCGCATGAACGTCGACGACGTCGGCCGTGCGGTCGTCTACATGGCGAGCCTGCCGCTCGACGCCAATGTGCTGTTCATGACAGTGATGGCCAATAAGATGCCGTTCGTCGGCAGAGGATGATCCGCCGTGCTCAAAGGCTGGCACGAATTCTATGCCGTGCTCGGCACGGCCGCCGCCACGCTGGTGGGGCTTCTATTTGTCGCCGCTTCGATCGGTGCCGGCTATCTCAGCGCCGAACGCCGCAGCCCGACGCGCACGTTCACCAGCCCGATCATCTTTCATTACACCTACGTCTTGTTCTTGAGCCTTGCGGCTTTGGTGCCGATCAACACCGATCATTCGCTCGCCGCGCTCATCGGCGTCAGCGCGGCGGTAGCGCTCCTCTATTCGATTGCCATACTGGTCCGCGTCATGCGCACGAAGACCGTCACCGATCTAGATGATCGCCTCGCTTACGGCGCAAGCCCTATGGTGGCCTACGCCGCCGCGCTCGTCGCGTCAGTTTTCATTTTCCTGCATTCCAAAATTGGCGCTGCGCTTTTGGCGGGCGCCCTGGTCCTTTTGCTGATCGTCAATATCCGCAACGCCTGGGACCTGACCGTATTTTTCGCGCAGCGGCGTACCGACAATCCCTTGCCGCCGCCAGCGTCGACGCCAGAGCCTAGTCCGCCGCCGTCACCTTGATCTTCGTCCCGGCTTTGACTTTCGCCAGCGTGCTTACGTCACCAAGCGCTTTCGCCCAGATATTGCAGGGGCTGGCGAGCCGCGTCTCGTCGCCTTGCGAAATCGGCGTGCGGCCAAAGCCGATGGCTATCGCGTGACCTTCGGGCCAATAGGCGATCTCCCCGGGCGCGACGACAGCGCGGGCGCCCTTTTCGCGCGCCGTTCTCACTGGAATTTCGAAGTAAACCTCTTCGCCCCAAGTTAACGCCGACCCCGTCAGCGGCAGCTCCGCCGCAATCGCTTTGGCGGTCGGTGTATCAAGCACTTCGGCGTCCAGCGTCATCGAACCAAAATCGAAACGGACATGCATCGCTGACTCCCGGCCCGCGGCCAGAATAAAAAGCGGAAAGGCTAAAAATCAAACGCTCCCGATTATTCCTCAAAGGACGGGGCGGTTAACGTTCCGTTAGCACGTCGCGTCGAATAGTGAGCATCCTCATCATCCTGGATACCCCCAATGCTGCCAGAACGTCAGGTGCTTTCAGAGGAAACGTGCCCGGTAAGCGAGGAGCTGCTCGGCGCTCTCTACCGCAGCAGTCAGCATGGTTTGTCCGAGTTGGTTACAAGCGTGGGCCCGGAGACCCGGGCTATGCTTGCCGTATACTGCTATCGTCGTGCCCATCTGCAGAACATCGGACTTGCAATCGCTGCGACGTGTGAAGAGAGCGATCTGGATTTGCTCGGTGCTGCGGGCGCAGTGCTGTTTTCGCGATCTCGCGAAGCACCGCCAAAGTTGATTGCAACCCACCATGAGGCGCGCCGGACCATTACACTGGCGACCGGCTCGCTCCAGAAGTTCCCTCAGGACTTCTCGCAAGACCTCTTGGATTGAACGACCGGCACGCAACAAGCACGTACGTCCGAACAGTCTAAAAAAGTAGTTTCAAAAAAGCCGATCCGCGACCGACGGAAGCAACGTCATCTTCAATGAACGCGGTCAGTCGCATTGCGATCTCACCGCGACTGGCGCGATCACCTCTTCGGATATGCGGTGAAGATATAGTCTTTTGCCGCTACCGTCGTATGGCACGCGTATCCGCACTTGGCGTCGGTCCCGTCAGCCTTGAACGTATCAGATGCGGCGTCATAGCTAAAATTGCCGTACGCCCATCCGTGCGTGTCCGGGAATCTCTTGGAATCTTTCTCGATTGTCGCGACGGCTTTCAGGGTGTCGGGGATGTTCACAAAATACGGGGCCACAGTATTCTTTTTGAAGGTCCACTCGATCTTCACGATCTTAGACCCTTCGGGAAAAAGCTTGCCATCGGCGGGAAGGCCTCGCCGATACGCGCCCATCATCACGTCATTGGCCAAGATCACTTTCATCAGCGTTTCAGTCTGACTGACCGCAATATCCTTCCAGTTTTCATATCCCTTGAAATCACCAAACGAGAGCTTGCCCAGCTTCAGCGTGTACCTGTCTTGCGCGGCATAGGCGATAGTGCCCAAGCCGGCCAGCAACACCGCAATGATCGTGATTGCCTGAAAAGCAGTTCTCTTCATCGCTCACTCCTGCGTTTGTTTGCAACAAATCAAATACTAAGGCTTCCGCCCAAAAAACGCCGGCGCAGTGCGAGGTTAGCCCTCCTGTTAGAGTTCGCCCGCCGTTAGAGCGCCGGAGAACATTTGGCGGACACAACTGTTGCAATTGTCGCGGCCGAAGGTGCTACGCTCCACAGGGTAGTCGGCTGACATTTTGGTGATGATGTACTGTGACATTTTAAAAGAACCGTTTTGTGGGCGCGTTGCGAACCGTCTGCCGCCCGTCGCCTTCGAAGGCTGGGCCATTACTCAAGCAGAGGCGCGCGTCCAAAAAACAACGTTCGCCGAAACCCGGCAACTTGTGCCGCCAGTCACATCGTCTGCCCTGCGTCCGAAGTATGTTATCGTAGCTATCAGGGAATGGAGCAGACGGTGAGCGTGATGAAGGCGCGCCTTCGTCCCGCGAGTTGCGGAGCGACGTCGACAAACAGTGCATGCTAAAAGGCTAAAAATAACCGCTGCCGGGTGTAGCTTAGAAACTGTGTTCAGTTGTTTCGAAAGGACCGTCGGCTAGATGGTAGGGAGGGGTGTCATGCACCGCAAGAAAACCAAATCCATAACCTTTCGTAGTCCTCATTCCGTGCGCCACGTCGCGCCCGGCGTGCTCGGGTTCGCGAGCCTGGTAATGCTGTCGCTCCCTGGCTCCGCGCAGCCGGCCCCGCCGGCGTGCGAACAGATCAAAGCGGCGTGCGAGCGGGCGGGGTTTAAGTTCGGCAGTGTCGGATCCGGCAGCGGACTTTGGGTGGACTGCATCGCGCCGATCGTGGAAGGCCGCCCGCAGCCGCAGAACGCCAGCCTGCCCTTGCCGCAACTTGATGCGAACGTCGGACCGGACTGCAAAGCGGCTGATCCTGATTACGCGGCCCGACACCTGGCGGGTGCTCCGAACGTCGGGCAGGCGCCGCCTCCCGCGGGGGGCGATCAGGAGTTCGCTTGGAACGGCGACAGGTACGGCTGGTACGACGACGGCTGGGATGGCGCCGGCTGGTATGTCGTTGGCTTCGAATTCCGGCGCGGCCTCGGCTTTGGCGGCCGCGAGGGCTGGAATGGCTGGCATCATCACGGCAGCCATCGCCACGGCGATGATCATCATGGCGATCACCACGACGGTGACCACCACGGCGATCATCATGGCGGCGATCATCACGGCGATGACCACCATGGCGGCGATCATCACGGCGGTGACCACCACGGCGGCGATCATCACGGCGGCGATCATCACGGCGGCGATCACCACGGCGGCGATCATCACGGTACCGGCCATCACGGCAGCGGCCACCACGGTAGCAGTCACCACGGCAGCGGGCATCATGGCGGCGGCCACCACGGTGGCGGCAAACATCATTGATCCGGAGGCCCGCGAGCGCCGCGCGAAAAAAGGCTGAGCGCGCGGCGCCCTCACTCGTCTTGCGCAAAGGAGATTACCGATGAACGATCCGCGTATTGTCGCCCTGCTCGCGATCTTCGGTGTCGTTCTTGCCGCGTCGCCCGGGCTCGCACAAACCAAGCCAGATACCGCAGAGGCGCCCCCCGCGCCCGTGGAAGCTTCGCTTGCAGTCGGCGCATTACAGGTTGGCTCAGCGGCCAATCTCGTGATCGCAGGCGTCGACATCCATGTCGAAAGGGACAGTGTCACCTATTCCTATTTTTTGAAGAACGCGGGCACAGCAGAGGTCGGTTTCACCGCTGCTGTGTCTTTGCCGGAACTGCAAGCCAGCGGCGATCGCAGCGAGACCTGGACGTTGGCTTCGAACGATCCGGAAAACTTTGTTGGTCTGACGATCACATCGGCGGGCGCGCCGGTGACCACGAAGGCCGAGGTCCACGCCTACTCGCTCGGTCTTGACCGCCTCGCCGAGATCAAAGCGGAACATCTGCCGCTGATCCCGTTCGGTCCTGAACTCGACAAGACCCTTGCCGCACTTTCGCCGGACGCCGCCGGACGCCTGGCGGCCCTCGGTCTCATTTCGCCGCGCGAAGCGGGCCAGAAGACGCCGCCGGTGCCTGACTGGTCGTTCAGTGTCGTTCGAACCTGGCGCCAAGTCCTGCCGCCGGGCAAGACGACGCCGGTCGTCATAAAATTTACGCCGGTCAAAGGTCAATACAGACTGGCGAAGGGCGACCAGCAGGGCCTTGACGACATGAAGGACGATTTTTGTCTCAAGCCCGAAATGCTTCGCGCCCTGCAGTCGCGCCTTCAGGGCAATGGCGCCTGGAAGGTAACTGAAATCGCTCTCTCCCACGACGCACCAGCGCGCTGGATCGATAGCCCGCGACCGACGATTTCGGTCCAGAAGCCGAAGTCAGACGTGATTGTTGCGTTTTGCGGCATGGATGACAAAAGCGCCGGCAAGCCAAGTGTCTTTGGTGCAGCGCCGGAAGACAGCAACGAAACCCGCGTCGTCATATTCGAACCGGCAGCAAATTGAACGGCGCGCTTCAACTTCAGCGGCAGACAGACGGAACGGCCTGAAAAGGGATCGAAATTTCCTTCTGGCTCGCCTCTTTTCTGACGATCATAAGCAGGCCGGGCTCGTCGTAACCGCCTGCCTCTTTGAGTTCGCCGATGATCCGGTCGGCATAGATGACGGCTGCACCGTCGTCGGTAAAAACCGCTCCGCCCTCATCATCGTCGGTTCGGTCCGGAAAACGCAGATCCAAGAAATATCGCGGCATGACCCAGCTCCCCAAGCTTGGGTGGAATGACAACGCTGGACCAAAAAGGTTCCGGAGAAAATAAGGGATAATCGGGATAACCGGCATCAGGATTTGACAATTCCGTCACGAACAGCGATCGTGACGGCCCGCGGCACGCTGACGACCCCAAACTTCACCAAAACCGATACGCCCCACGAGAACCTGGCTCAGTTCAGTCCGTAGATTTACACAGGAATGGAGCCGCCGTGGCGGATGGGCGATCGTTGCGCCACTGGGCAGGTTGGCTGCGCTCGCAATAACGCGCTTCGTCTCAGTCCAGCCGCGCCACCACGGCGAGGCGCTTGATCTCGCCGCTTATGTAGGCGCGCAGGAAAGCTTCATAATTGCGGAACGACACGCAGCCATTCGATTGGCCGTTCGGGCCGAGCATGAAGGTGTGGGCAAGAAGCCCGGTGCGGCCGAACACCTTATCTTGCTCGACTGGAATGAGCCGCAGCGCCTGTACGCCGTGGAACAGACTTTCACGCGGTTGCAGATCGTAGACCGTGGTCGGCGTCGCGCCACGCATTCTTTCGTCGGTGTGACGCGGGTCGTCGAGCCAGGCGCCGAAACCCGAATGCGCCTCCAGTCGCGTGCCGTCGGGCAGATAAACCGTATGGGCGGAGATATCGTAAACCGCGGTGTAGCGGTCGTACCGCCCCGATGCGCCCTGCCCTATGCCCAGGCCGTCGTCGTCAGGCGCGGCGTACGCCAAAGCGGTCGGAGACGGCCTGCCGAAAATCCTCTCGAAGATCGACGGGCGCTCGGCCGGTGCGCTGACAAAAGTACGGCTCGCGTAGGTGCTGTCGGCCGACGCCGTTCGTGAATGCGCCAATGCGAGCGATTGCGCCGGCGCTGCGATGCGATCGGCACGCACAACATTAGCCGACTTGGTATTTGTTGATCGCGGCGACAGCGCGTCCGGAGGCGGCTCGTCGGCTTCTTCCGCGGCGGTCCTTGTAAACGTTCCGGGTACAAATCCCAGGGGGTGAGGCGCGAACAACGAAGCGAAAATTTGCGATGCCGTAGAGCGGCGGGTCTGGTTCAACGCCGCTGCGAGCTTGGCGTAAGCAACCGCGCGCGGCGGAAGCTTCGCGTGCGTCGATGAAGCCGCCTCCGAAAGCGGCTCGGTGATTTGATCACCGCCCCCGCCAGCCAAATTAGTCCACAGCGTCCATGCGCACGCAAAGCCGATGCTCAGGAGAGTTGCGCCGGCGAATCGTCTTAGCCGTGCATTTCCGGACCTGGTGTGATGATCGTATTCCGCAAAACCGTAACGCCGCCCGCGACTGACCGTCATTCCCCCTGATCCATCCCCATTGCAGATCAAGATCGCCCGTCCAATGAACTTTCGAGCGCCACCCATGACGCGTCGAAACGGACCAGCGCGCGACCCCGTCCCCGACCCGGTGCGACGTCGCGCTAGACAGACAACCCATAAACCGGTGCAACATTAAGGCGGCATTTCCGTTAATGCCGCCTGAAGATTGGCTGTAACAAAATGGGACGAGGTTCTGGATTGCCCGTCGCTGCGCGGAGATCAGCGCCAATAATAACGGCGCCCGCGCGCGTAGCGATAACCGTAACGCGGACCGTAACCCCGCCAATAAGGTCCGCGTCCATACCGGTAGGGCCCAACGTAACGCGGACGCGGGTAGGCGTAGCCGATCGCCGGCGGCGGACCGTAAGCGCCCGGAGGCGGCGGATAAGCGTAGCCCGCCGGCGGTGGACCATAGTCCGGCGGAGGCGGCTGCATTTCCGTTTGCGGCATCGGCATGTCGGCGGCACTTGCCGTCTCAAATCCAACTGCACCGAGCGCGCATGCGCCGACAACTGCAGCCAAAGACAGCTTCACAAACATTCGCATCAGCATTGCCTTTCAATCGATACGAGAAACGATGACGCATGAGAGGAAAGCGCGACGGCGGAATTAGAGCCGCGCCAAGGCGGATTTGCGCTATTCCGGCAACAAATATTCAGGCGGCGCGGTACGCTCGAGCGGTGAGAATCAGCGGCCTCGGCGCCTTCGCCGGCGCTCGGACTTAGGACCTTTCGGCACCGATGAAATTGACCGATCACCTGCAACGTCTCGTGCCTGGCGTTATTCTCTGTGTTGCGATCACCATCGGCGCGATGGTTCTACAAACGGTCGAAGTCGACCTCGTCGGCCAACCTTATCTTGAAGCGCTGGTGCTCGCGATTCTACTCGGCGTTGCGATTCGCAGCGCCTGGAAGCCCGGGCCGCGCTGGATTGCTGGAATCGACTTTTCCGCAAAGCTTTTGCTCGAAGTCGCGATCGTTATGCTCGGGGCTTCGGTGAGCGCTGCGACGATCATAGCGCTCGGCCCAGTCCTGATCGTCGGCATCGCCTGCATCGTCGCGGTAGCGATTGTCTGCAGCTACCTTATTTGCCGGGCGTTCAACTTGCCGCAGCGGATGGGCATTCTGATCGCCTGCGGCAATTCGATTTGCGGCAACTCCGCGATTGCCGCGGTCGCGCCGGTGATCGGCGCCGACAGCGATGACGTCGCGTCCTCGATTTCTTTCACAGCCGTGCTCGGCGTGCTGGTCGTGCTCGGTCTCCCGCTGCTCGTTCCAGTGCTGCAATTATCACTGACGCAATACGGCGTGTTGGCCGGCTTGACCGTCTATGCGGTGCCGCAGGTTCTCGCCGCGACCTTGCCGATCGGCGAATTGAGCAATCAGGTAGGAACAGTCATTAAGCTCGTGCGCGTGCTGATGCTCGGGCCGGTAGTGCTGTGTTTCTCGCTGTTGGCCGCAAAATTGCCGACGCCCTCCGCCCGTCCGCCGGCGAAACGCGGACCTCGCCTCCACGAACTCGTCCCGTGGTTCATCATCGGCTTCCTGGTCGTGCTTGTTGTGCGTTCGCTCGGCCTCATCCCGCAGTTCTTGCTGCCACCGATCACGCGCACGGCCGCGATCCTGACGACGATCGCGATGGCGGCACTCGGATTAGGCGTCGACGTTCGGGCAATAGCGCGCACCGGCGTGCGTGTGACGCTTGCGGTGACGGCCTCGCTGATTGTGCTTGGGATAATGAGCTACGCGCTCATCCGTCTTACGGGAATCAGCTGAGACGGAGACGGATTATTGCTCAGTGCAGCCTGAACTCGCCGTCAACGGCGCGGATCTCGGCCGGCTTGATCAGGCGGGCGTGCGCCACGGTAACGGAGTGCAATGGCCCTTCAAGCTTCTCGAGCCAGAAATTGAGGAATTTGTTCAACTGCGGAAAATTGGGGCACAGATCGTAGTCCTGCCAAACGTAGGTCTGGAGGAGCCACGGGTGATCCGGTCGCCGGTAGAGGATGTTCGCCGTGGTCAATCCATAGCCTTGGAGCTGCTGCCGAAAGTCTTCCGAAACCATAGGGCCCTCCGTCCATCCAACGCGATGTTTCGAGACTCGCGCCTCTATTACAAGCCTCAAAATTGAATAAGTTGTTTATTATCAGGGCACTAGCAGCATCCATGCGTCCGTGCTAACAGCTCGATTCAACCTGCTTAATGCAGATTTAACGGAACTTCCTAGGACGAGTTTCCGCGGTCCAGTGCGCTTATATTTCTGGGCGGAGCGGGAACTTTCGGAGCGCTTGGAACAGCCGTTAACCGCGTCCCGAACGATAATTGTTGGCAATCCGACGAAATGAGTGCTAATTAATCCTTAGGTACCTCTTGCAGGCCAAAAGCCATCTCCCTATGTCCGCCGCGTGCGGCCACCGAGGGATCAAGGGGCCGCACCGATACCGCAATTCTTGATATTTTTCAACAGTCTAGGAGGACACCATGAAGTTTCGCCCGCTTCACGACCGCGTCGTCGTTAAGCGCATCGATGCCGAAGCAAAATCGGCCGGTGGCATCATCATTCCGGACACCGCCCAAGAGAAGCCCTCGCAGGGTGAGGTGATCGCCGTAGGCCCCGGTGGGCGCGACGAAGCCGGCAAGCTCATTCCAATCGACATCAAGACCGGCGACCGCGTGCTGTTCGGCAAGTGGTCGGGCACCGAGGTCAAGATCGATGGTCAGGACCTTCTCATCATGAAGGAGTCCGACATCATGGGCGTGCTCGACGAGCCGGTGGCCAAGAAGAAGGCCGCGTAACCAACACGAACATTCGTTTCAGGAGAGAAATCACATGGCTGCCAAGGAAGTCAGATTTTCGGTCGATGCGCGCGACAAGATGTTGCGCGGCGTCGACATACTCGCCAATGCGGTGAAAGTGACGCTCGGCCCGAAAGGCCGCAACGTCGTGCTCGACAAGTCGTTCGGCGCTCCCCGCATTACCAAGGACGGCGTCACCGTCGCCAAGGAGATCGAACTCGAAGACAAGTTCGAGAACATGGGCGCACAGATGGTCCGCGAGGTCGCCTCGAAAACCTCCGACATCGCCGGTGACGGCACCACGACCGCAACCGTGCTCGCGGCTGCGATCGTCAAGGAAGGTTCGAAGGCGGTTGCCGCCGGCATGAACCCGATGGACCTCAAGCGCGGCATCGACCTTGCGGTCGAGACCGTGGTCGAGGAGCTGAAGAAGAACTCCAAGAAGGTCACCTCCAACGCCGAGATCGCCCAGGTCGGCACGATTTCTGCCAACGGCGACAAGGAGATTGGTGACTACCTCGCCAAGGCCATGGAAAAAGTCGGCAACGAGGGCGTCATCACGGTCGAAGAAGCCAAGAGCCTCGAGACCGAGCTCGACGTGGTCGAGGGCATGCAATTCGACCGCGGTTACATCTCGCCCTACTTCATCACCAACGCCGACAAGATGCGGGTGGAGATGGAAGACCCTTACATCCTCATCAACGAGAAGAAGCTTTCGGCACTGAATGAACTGCTTCCGCTGCTGGAAGCCGTCGTGCAGACCGGCAAGCCGCTTCTGATCGTGGCCGAGGACGTGGAAGGCGAGGCGCTCGCCACCCTCGTGGTCAACAAGCTCCGCGGCGGCCTGAAGGTCGCGGCGGTGAAGGCCCCCGGCTTCGGCGATCGCCGCAAGGCCATGCTGCAGGACATCGCAGTCCTGACCGGCGGCCAGGCGATCAGTGAAGATCTCGGCATCAAGCTCGAGAACGTCACGCTTGCCATGCTCGGCAAGGCCAAGAAGGTGATGATCGACAAGGAGAACACCACGATCGTCAACGGCGGCGGCAAAAAGGCCGACATCGAAGGCCGCATTGCGCAGATCAAGGCGCAGATCGAAGAGACTACCTCCGACTATGACCGCGAGAAGCTGCAAGAGCGGCTGGCCAAGCTCGCCGGCGGCGTTGCGGTGATCCGCGTCGGCGGCGCCACCGAGGTCGAGGTGAAGGAGCGCAAGGATCGCGTCGATGACGCGATGCATGCAACCCGCGCCGCGGTCGAGGAAGGCGTTCTGCCCGGCGGCGGCGTCGCTCTGCTGCGCGCCTCCGAAGCGCTGAAGAAAGTGCGTACCCAAAACGAGGACCAGAAGCACGGCGTCGAAATCGTGCGCAAGGCGCTGTCCGCGCCGGCCCGCCAGATCGCCATCAACGCCGGTGAGGACGGCTCCGTCATCGTCGGCAAGATCCTGGAGAACTCGACCTACGGGTACGGCTTCGACGCCCAGGGCGGTGACTACGTCGACATGGTGAAGAAGGGCATCATCGACCCGACCAAGGTCGTGCGCCAGGCTCTGCAGGGCGCTTCCTCGGTCGCCGGTTTGCTCATCACCACCGAGGCAATGGTCGCCGAGCTGCCGAAGAAGAGGGACGCCATGCCGGCCATGCCGCCCGGCGGCGGCGGAATGGACTTCTAATCACGTCCATTACCGGCAAACCAGACGGGGGGCGCGGCGGAAGCTGCGCCCCTTTTCTTTTGCGCTTACCGTCGAGACGCGGGGCGGCCGCTGCCGAAATTCAAGCTGCTACGGAAATTTAACTACTGCGAACCGATCATGATTCCGGACGTAGACTTGGGGTCCGCAGAACTGGGGTCGGATCGTGGACGTACGGGGCTATCTGGTTCGCGTCAGTGACGGCGTTACTGACCGTCATACTGTGCTTCTTGCATCGGATATCGAGTTCGCGCGGCAGAAGGCGGCATCGTGCTTTGCCGGCACAAAATGGCGAGTGCGCGCGGTCGCCGAGATCGCGAAGTAAGGCGGCTGGTTTGCGCCGGCGAAGGCCGCTTTTAAGGCGGGTCGAGCGGGGGTCCGATCGGGCTGGACAGCCGATAAATATCGTAGTCCTGGATCGGCACGCCGTGCCGCTCCCGCATCAAACTTGTCACTTTCTCCACACTCGCGAAGCGTTGCTGGATCAGCGGCATTTCCGTGCACTGGACCATGCACACATACATGATTGCGCCGCGAAACAGCGCCGCATCGGGCTCCGGCGCGTTGACGTAACGCATGCGTATGTTGATCTGCTCGACCGGCGGATGCGAGGGCAAATAGAACGCGAGCCAAGCAGTGAGTCCGTAATTCATGGTCAAAACAACCGGCGCACCAAGCTGCATGCGCACGGCATCCATCTTTGGTGCTAATTCCTTCCAACCCGCGCCCAAAGCGCGCGCCGTCGGATCTGCCGGCCCGAGCGGCACCACGCCAAACACCGCTTGCACGTAGAGGCAGGCCGCGATGGTGAGTCCAATCGGCACAGCCAGACGCTGCGACCATTTCTCCAGGCCAGCCCATCCGCCGGTCCATTTGATTTTCTCCACGGCAAATGCGGCGGCGATGACGAAGGCCACATGCACCGGCTCGGGCCAATTGCCTTCGACCCGGCCATGAAAAGTGTGCCAGGCAAAATAGACCACGATCGGCCAGATCATCGCGTTGATCAGGACGCGCGCGCCGTACGATCCACCCTCGCCGCGCAGTGAAGCGGCGAGGCCCATGCAGCCGAGAATAAAAACCGGCGGCGTCACCAGGCCCGCCTGGGTGACAAAAAACTCGCCGAAATAGCGCAGCGACCATTCGTGCACGACCAGCCGATTGTACTGGTAAAGCACCGATGCCCAGTGATGCTCGGCGTTCCAGATCAGGGTCGGTGAGAACACAGCAAGCGCGATCAGGCCTGCGATCCACGGCCACGGCGTGAACAACCATTTGCGCTGTTCCTTCACCAGTAACAGCCATGCGAGTATGCTGACGGCAAAGAAGATCGTGGTGTATTTCGACAGCATGCCAAGGCCGAACGCAACGCCGACCGCAAGCCACCATGTGCCGCGGCCGGTCGCGTAAAGCTTGGCCAACGTGAGCAGCAACAATGCGCTCGTCGCCACCACGGCATTGTCGGGCGTCGACAACAGCGAACCCGCGGCCATGACCAGCGTCATATTGAAGTAGAGCGCGGCGGTCGCCCCTACTCTCTCGTCATCAAACAAAATCGAGCCCGACCGCCAAACTGCCCAGCTCGCCGGTAATGCGAGCAGCACGTTGAAAACGCGCACGCCGAATTCGGTGTTGCCAAAAGCTTCGGTGCCAAGCCGGATCAGAATGGGATTGACCGGCGGGTGATCGTAGTAGCCCCCGGCGATATGCTGTGACCAAAGCCAATACAGGCTTTCGTCAAAGCTTAACGGCGTCAGCCCCGCAACGACAAGACGCACGGCAACGAGCGCGAGGATCGCTACCGCGACCGCGACTTCGTAACGCCGGTCCGGCAAAGTGGTGGCGTCCAACGCGACCAATTCAGTGTCCTTCGTGTCGATGAGGGGTGTTCGGCTGGGCCCAACCGACGTGCGGCTTCATAGCAGGACGGAGACGGCCACGCCATCACGCCCCTTTGTGGAGGCCGTCTGGACCTGAAGCATGGCTATCGCATCCGATCATCACTCGCGACTTCGCTCTTGCCTTCTTCGAGCCTTCACCGCTACAGTTTCAATTGCCCTGAAACTGGCCTTTGCAAACGCACATAAATTCGGCCCATGCGTTGGTTTCGTTATGATAGAAGGATCGGCGGTTGGCTGGCGCTGATGGCGCTAGCAATTCAACTTGCCCTTTCCTTCGGGCACGTTCATGTCGACGCGGTTCAACGGACTGATCCTGCAGTCGGGGCGATCGGTCAGGGCGCACACAGCGCGAAATCGCTTCCCACCCAGCAACCCGGCGGGGACGGGGACGATTATTGTGCGATCTGCGCGAGCATATACCTGGCGTCCAATTCGTTCGTCCCATTGGCGCCGCTTTTGCCAGTGCCGTCCGTTTCGCACGGCATTAAGCATTTCGATCATGGTGCGGCAGTCTTCATTGCGCCGCGCCGATTAGCCTTCCAGTCACGCGCTCCGCCGCTGGCCTGATCCCGGTCGTTGCCGAGTTTCAGTGTCGGCGCGCCCTGGTGTGCCGGACGACATCCTGAGACTTGAACGCGGATCCTCCGAGAGATCGACGCTCCGCGTCCGCACGACCGCCATCGACCCGTTAGTCGTTTAGTCCTCCTTAGGGCGGAGCGTTATGTGCATTCATGCATATTATAGGTATCGCGGACATGCCGTCTGCGGCTGGGCGTTGCTCGCGTTAGTGATTTTTGGCGAGACCGCAGCCGCTCAGGTGCAGCTTCCTGAGGTTGTCGTCTCAGGGGCAAAACCCAAGCCGAAGCCGCGCCCCGCGCGCGTCGTCGCGCCCGCGACGGCAGCGCCCGCGACACCCGCAGCGCAGCTGAACAGCAAAGCCAACGCTTTCGACCAGGCACGCGGCAATCTCTATACGACCACCGGCACTACGACCGCCGCGATCAGCTACAGCACTGTCGATGCGCTTCCCCAAGGCGCCAATACAACAGTCGAGAAGGCACTCCTTCAAGCGCCGGGTGTCTCGCAGGATTCCGCGGCCAGTGGCCTCCTCCACATCCGCAACGATCACGCCAACGTCCAATACCGGATCAACGGCATCATGCTGCCTGACGGCGTTACCGGCTTCGGCAGCATCTTTGACCTCAATTATATCGGCAGCATCGCTTTAACTACCGGCGCGCTACCGGCCGAGTTCGGAATGCGTACAGTGGGCTTGATCGATATCACCACACGCCCCGACGTCTTCAACAATAGCGGCATAGTGGGCGTCTACGGCGGCAGCCAGGGTACGATCACGCCGTATTTCTCATACGGCGGCACGTTTGGAAGCAACTGCCCGGCGGCCGCGCCGGCTCCCGGCACGCATTCGTTGCCGGGTGCGGACTGCTTTGCGGGCGTCCAGTATTTTTTCACTGGCCGATATCTCCAGACCAATGAAGGTATCGAGAATTCGATCCCCGCCTACAGTCCGATCCACGATTTCTCCCAACAGGAGAAAGGCTTCGCCTATATGTCGGCTTTCGTCGATCCTACCACCCGCGTGAGCCTGATCTCTGGAACCTCGTACAGCACGTTTCAGATACCTAACGTGCCCGGTCAACCGGTGGGACTGAACGGTAATCCGCCAGTCAGCAGTGCATTCGGCATCACCAATTTCAATTCAGCGTTATTGAACGAGAACCAGACCGAGTTCACCCAATACGCCGTGTTGGCGCTGCAGAAATCGCAGAACGGCTTCGACGGACAGCTTTCTTATTTCACCCGCTACAACGAACTGCACTACACGCCGGACCCAATCGGAGATCTGCTTATCAACGGCGTGGCTTCGGACATTCTCCGTACCTCCTACACCAACGGCATCCAGGGCGACGGCTCGTACGTAATCAATCCGGCGCACACGATCCGCGCCGGTTTCACCGTCAGCGGCGAACAGACCTTCGTCGGCAATTCATCGCTCGTAGAACCGGCACCAGCGGGCGTCGCGATCGATGCGCCCGAGACAATTACCGACAACGTCAACAAGCTCGGGTGGCTAGCGGGTGTCTACGTCCAGGACGAATGGAAGATAACCAACAATTTCACCATCAATGGCGGACTCCGCTTCGACCAGATGATGCAATACGTCAACGCCAATCAATTAAGCCCTCGCATCAATTTCACCTACAAACCGTTCGAGTACACTACCTTTCACGCTGGCTATGCGCGTTACTTCACGCCGCCGGTATTGGTGGAGGCGGCTCCAGCTAATATCGCCTTGTTTAACGGCACAACCGGCGCGTCGGCAAGTGGTGGAACCAACCAGGTACTGCCGGAGCGGTCACACTATTTCGATGCCGGGGTCGATCAGAACATCCCGTTTGGTTGTAGCAAACCGGACGCAAAGGACTGCACTAATCTCACTCTCGGTATCGACGCTTACTACAAAATAGCAACTGACCTCATCGACAACGGCAATTTCGGCCAAGCGCTTGTGCTCAGTGCTTTCAATTACGCCCAAGGTTACGTCGAAGGCATCGAGCTCAGCGGCAAATTTCACAGCGGTTACTTTCAGGCCTACGGCAACCTCGCCATCGGTGAAGAAAGAGCCACTCAGCCGGTTTCTAATCAATATTTGTTCGACAATGTCACGCCGCTTGCCGACCTGGGCGGCTTGACCGAACTGCAGTACCTCAACACGCATTGGATCTACACCGACCACACCCAGCTTGTGACTGGTTCGGCCGGCGCCGCTTACCAGTTCTGTGGCCGGGCGGCTTACGCCGGAGAGACATTCGATGGGCTGCCGGGCAGCAACGGCTGGCGCTGGTGCGGAACCAGGCTCAGCGCCGACATGATTTATGGCAGCGGTCTGCGCAGCGGCGATGCCAATATCTCGACGGTCCCGCCCTATACGCAATTCAATATCGGAGTTGCGCGCGAGTTTCTGCTACCCAACGATCCCGGGCCGGTGACCATCCGGTTCGACGTCGTCAATCTGTTTGACACTGTCTACCTCATTCGCAGCGGTACCGGCATCGGCGTGTTCGCTCCGCAATACGGTCCGCGCCGCGGCTACTTCATCGGCTTATCGAAGAAAATCTGACCAGGAGCCGGCGCAAGCAAAACGGAGTCGGATATGGCGAAGATCGCGACGATCCCAAGAAGCACCGCAAATCTGCCGGTTGTTCGTGGTGTCGTCATCACAGGCGGCCTTCTGTTTGGAGGGTTAATGCCGCGGCCGCGGGACCTTCACTGTTGCGATTCCGAAACTCCCGTGCAATCAAAAAAACAGAAAGGTCGATATGATCAAGATTGGAATTAGAACAAGTCTAACGAAGAATTCCAAGGCCGCCGCCACGTCGCGCGCCGGCGGAACACTCCGTTTACGCGCAACAGTCTTAGCGCTGATCGCAGCGCTGCTGATGACGCCGGCAATTATGCATGAAGCAATCGCTCAAAGTTCCACCGCGCCGGTCGAACAATCGCCTGCGCCAACCGCAGCGCCTCCGACGCCGGCAGCCATACCGGACTCATCTGCACCGGATACTTCGTCCGCCAAAGCCGCGGGGCAATCGAGCGCGCAGACGATCGGCAGCGCTCTCCTGCCGCACGATCTTTCGCCGTGGGGCATGTTTCTGAACGCGGACATCGTCGTAAAGGCAGTCATCATTGGCCTCGCCTTTGCCTCTCTCGTCACCTGGACCGTGTTTGTCGCCAAAAGCCTCGAATTGCGAAGTGCGCGCGGTCATGTGCGTCGGGCCCTGAGAATTCTCTCTGGCTCAACCACACTCGTCCAGGCCGCCGAGCAGATGCGTAGTGGGAAGGACGCGGCTTCCCAGTTCATGCATGCGGCTGTGCAGGAAATCCGGCTTTCGGCGAATTTGGATGGGGATGGTCTTAAAGAGCGCATCGCGCTCACGCTGGAGCGCATTGAACTGGCAAACAGCCGGAAAATATCGCGCGGCACCGGCGTGCTTGCCACGATCGGTTCCACCGCGCCCTTTGTCGGACTGTTCGGCACAGTGTGGGGGATCATGAATAGCTTTATCGGCATCTCCAATGCGCACACCACCAATCTTGCCGTGGTAGCTCCGGGGATTGCCGAGGCGCTGCTCGCCACGGCACTCGGGCTTGTCGCAGCCATCCCGGCAGTCGTGATCTATAATGTGCTGGTTCGTTCGACAGCACATTATCGGGCGCTCCTTGGCGACGTTTCGGCGCAAGTGATGCGCCTTGTGAGCCGTGATCTTGACCGCAACAAGCTACGCCTCGGACTGGCCGCCGAGTAACCCAAGACAATTCCTATGGCAATTCATCTCGATCACGGCGCCGACGACCTCGACGAGGTGCACGACATCAACGTCACCCCGTTCATCGACGTGATGCTCGTGCTTTTGATCATCTTCATGGTTGCCGCGCCGCTCGCCACGGTGGATGTGCCGGTCGATTTGCCTGCCTCAGCGGCGCAGCCGCAACAACGACCACCTAAGCCGGTCTTCCTCACGGTAAAAGCGGACCTCAGCCTTGCGATCGGCGACGATCCGGTGACGGCAGCTTCGCTGCCGGCGGCCCTCGATGCCGCAACGGGAACCAATAAAGACGAGCGCGTCTTTCTACGCGCCGACCGCTCGGTACCTTATGGCGCCGTCATGCAAGTGATGAACGACCTGCGCGCCGCGGGATATCTTAAAGTTGCTTTGGTCGGCCTCGAAGCGCGGGAGGCAAAATGACCGCGCTCCCATTGTTTGAAGACGACCATCCGCAGGATCTGTTGCGCTGGTCCGTAGCCGGAGCCGCAGTCGTCTGCGTTCATGCGGCGCTGGTTGGTGGTTACCTGCTGTGGCACCAGCCGGATCAGGAAATCGGCGACGACGCATCGGTGGTTAGCGTCGAACTTGCGCCGATCGACAGTGTCGCCGACGCCAATCAGCACGATGTGGCTCCCGGGCCTGAGGACGTGATCGAACAAAGGGCCGTGCCAAAGGTCGAGAAGCAGCCCGACCAACCAAAAGTCGACGAGCCGCCACCGCCGCCGGCCGTGGCCATGCCCGATGTCGCGCTGCCCGAGCAGAAACCGCCCGAGAAAATGGAAGAAGAACGGCCGCCTGCGCCGCGCACAACGGCGCGTGTGCAAGGCGGAGCCCCGCGCGTTGAGGCGACGTGGCAAACCGTCTTGCTCAAACACCTGCAGCAGTACAAGCGCTATCCACAGTCGGCGCAGACGCAAGGGGAACAGGGCGTTGTGTTGCTCGGTTTCAGCGTCGACCGCAACGGCCGCGTGCTTGCGCACCGGATCGTCCAAAGTTCCGGCCACGCCGATCTCGACGATGAAGTGATGGCGATGATCGAACGCGCGCAACCGTTGCCCGCTTTCCCTGCCAGCATGACGCAAGCGAAACTCGATCTAACCGTCCCGATCCGCTTTTCACTCCGCTGACGACGTGACCGCGAGAACGTCCACCTCGCCGCCGGGCGGAGCCAGCAGCGGCGAATTTCCGATATGTACCGATATCGCTGCAGGGCGACATTCCACTCTGAAACTGTTCGTTCGAGTCGGTTCGCCATCCAAATTTACATGCAAATCTTCTGTTGATTGGTAGGTGAACCAAGGGCTCTTGGCAGTCTTGATCACACTGCGCACCGCGGCTTTCCCTTGGCGCAGCAGCCTGCCCAACGCCTCGGCCCGCTCGCCGTGTGGAAGATGAGGCATGATCATCAGGTCCAACAGGCCGTCATTGATCGTAGCTTCCGGGCAGAGTTGAATTCCGCCGCCTGCCTGCCGCCCGTTCCCGATTGCGAGCGCACTAAAGGCTCCTTCCCACTCAAAATTCTCCGCGCGAAACATACCTGAGCTTGCCGACAAATTTCCGATCCGGAGCAGGCCAGTCAGAGCGTAAGCGAGACTGCCCAATCGATGCTTCAGAGCGGGATCGGTTTCCGCAGTGACCTCCGATCCAAAACCACCCGTCAGCACATTAACGAAGGGTCTGTCGTCGAAAAGTCCCAAGTCGATCGCGGACGAGGGAGTGTCCGTAATCATCAGCAACGATGCAGTCAGATCCTCCACCGGCAGGCCGGCCGACCGGGCGAAATCATTTGCCGTTCCCAAAGGAAGAATGCCGAAAGTGCATCCTGCGGGAATCCCCAGCGTGAACGCCGAACTCAAGACTTCATTGACGGTGCCGTCGCCTCCCCCCGCCACGATCGTATCGATATGACCCTTGGCGGCATCCTCCAAGGCTTCGTTCATAAGACGCCGCATGTCGTCCGCTTCCCAAGTAACGCGGACGCTAACCTGATGACCACGCTCACGGATTTCTGTGACGCTCCGGTGCACCCTCTGATCACCGGATGATTTGCCGTTAAGGATGAGACGAATGTTGGCCATCACTCAAGCTACTCAAATTTGCTTCGGGCAGCCAACAAACGTCATGTGACGACAGAGGACGAGAATCGCCGCACTCGCTAAGACCAATGTCACATCGGTTGTGAAACTTTCGTCTGGCCTGTGACAAAGCTCAAAAGCTCTTCAGCAACAGCCGCTTCGGGTATGATCACTTTGTGAATTCTCGATGTCGTGGCTTGTGGAAATCCTGTGCGGTTTTTGACGGCCTGGCTTCCTCGATCATGTCCAATCATCACGAGATCTGATCTCACTCTCACCGCTGAGTGTCGCAATGATCCGGCAGACGTTTGGACTGATAAAGTCTGCGGGATTCCGGCAAGAAATTATGACAGTTGTGCGACACTAAAATAGACGACTTGTTCATCTTCTAATTTGAAACTGCGTGAGCAGAAAGCTCGCGGCGAATCTTTTGCGGCTCGTCTCAGCCCTCATCCCCCCGCACTTCGGATTGCTCCGATGAATGTACTTACTTTTGCGTCGCGCAAAGGAGGGGCTGGCAAAAGTACATTAGCTGCACATCTTGCCGTCCACGTTCACGGGCCAACGCGGCGTTGTCTGCTCATTGATGACGATCCGCAAGGCTCGCTCACGCTTTGGAACGAGCTTCGCGTCGAGCCTGCTCTCCCACTGAAGGTCGCAAAACGCGGTATTGCCCATGTCGTCAAAAAGGCCCGTCAGAATGGCGGCGTGGAATGGATCTTTATTGATACGCCGGCGAATAGCTCTGCGAGCGCAATCGAAGCTATCGAGGCGGCAACGCTGGTTGTCATCCCGTGCCGGCCCGGATTGTTTGACATCGATGCCGTACAGGAAACCATCGCTTTCGCGCGGCAGGCGCGCACGCCGTTCGCTGTCGTTTTCAACGCCGCCCCACCGAAACGTCAGAATATCGAATCGCCCGCGGTGACGTTGGCTCGCAACTGCCTCGCCCAGCTCGAAGTCCCGGTCTGGGGTGGTCAGATCACCCATCGGGCAAGCTTGTCGCTTGCGCTGACCGAAGGTGAGGGCGCAAAAGCATACGATTCCGATCCCGCCTCGATTGCCGAGATCGGCAGCTTGTGGTCAGCCATCGAAAAGTCGGTTACGGTCATCCACGGCGCCCGTGAAAAGGCTGCAATGCATCGCGTCGCGGCTTAGCTCGAGACCTTTTGCCAGAAGCGTTTTGCCGAGATTGTCTTCAGTGGCTGACGCCGGCCGGTCGCGACCGCGGCGCTCAGCGCGAGGAGAAATTCGAGGCCTGTCGCGGCCAGGTCAGCTGGAAGTTCCTTCATCGCGCTGGCGAGCGCGAAGGTTTCCATGATCTCCTGAATGGCGGCGTCCGCCGTTCGCTGGCCCGCCGGCGTCAATCGCACGCGGAAACTTTTGCGCGTGCCTGGATCTGGACAGCGCTTGACCAGTCCGCGCGCGATCAGACGATCGACTTGTTTGGTCACCGCGCTCGACGTGATTAGCAGTGAACGGAATAGCTCAGTTGGCCGCAAGCCGCCGCTTTCACCTGAGCGGCGCAAGGCGAATAGTATCCGCAGATCCCCTACCCGCAACGAAAAGCGCGACCGCGCGAGGTCGCGAAACTCGTTCTCCATCTGCTGCGACAAACTGTAGATCAGGACGATGGCGCGGATAATCGAGGTGTCGAGCTTCGGCTTCCGGACCAGCCATTCGTCGGGAATGGCCGACTCGATGCTCCGCGAGGCGTCCAGCCGCTGAGCGATCGGCTTCGATGGCGCGGCGTTGCGATTGCGATTAAGGGCGCGGCCTCTCATGATGGAATTGCTGTTGCGGCGGCGCCCTCGATACCGATGATCGAAGACAGCATCCGGTCCTGCTCTGCCAGTTGTGCGCTTAGCGCGTCGGCGACGATCTGGCCGCGATCCATGACGAGGCACCGGTCGGTCAGTTCGAGAGCAAGATCGACGCGCTGTTCGACGATCAGAACGGTCAGTTCGCCACTTCGGGTGATCTGCCGCATCGTATCAGTGAGCTGCTCGACAACGACCGGTGCGAGGCCTTCGGTCGGCTCGTCCATCAGCAGCAGTTTCGGATTGCCACGCAGTGCGCGCGCGATCGACAGCATTTGTTGCTCGCCGCCGGAAAGGCGCCCGCTCAGGGTGGAAGCGCGTTCGGCCAGCGCTGGAAACAGCGCGAACAGGCGTTCCTCGGTCCACGGCCCAGGCCGTCGCGCCACAGCAAGATTTTCCCGTACGGTCAGGCTGCCAAACATCTCCCGTTCCTGGGGTACATAGCCGATGCCGGCGCGCGACCGGGCGAAAGTGCGCGCCGCCGAGAGATCTTCGCCGTCCAAACGGATGCTGCCGGAATGGCGCTGGGCTCGGCCCGTGATCAATTCGAGCGTTGTGGTTTTGCCGACGCCGTTGCGCCCGATCAGCGCGACGCTCTCCCCGTCAGAGATTGCAAGATCGAGATTCTCGACCACCGTCGTCTCGCCCCAGCCACCGTTCAGGCCGCGCACCTCAAGCATGCGCGCTGCCGTGGAAGCGGGCGTGACCGGTGCGGCCAAGATAGACCGAGCGCACCGCCTCGGCAGCCATCACGTCCGCCGGCGATCCGGTCATCAATACGGCCCCCCTGACCAGCACGGTGACTCGCGAGGCGAACCGCTTCACCACCTGCATGTCATGTTCGACCATGATCATCGCCATGTCCGCCGGCAAGCGGCCGATCACGTCAAGCATGCGAGCAACGTCTTCCGCGCGAAGCCCGGCGGCTGGCTCGTCGAGGATCAGCACTTTGGGCCGAAGGCTCAGCGCGATGCCGATCTCAAGAATACGCCTTTTGCCATAGGGCAGTTCGGTGATGGTGCGGTCGCGATCCTCCAACAACCCCAATCGAGCAAGAATGTCGCCGATCTCATCGACGATTGCGCTTTCCGCCGATGCGGGCGACCACATCGCGCTGCTTGTTCCGGTGCGCTCGCTGATCGGCAGATAAAGATTTTGCTGAACGGTGAGATTATTGAACAGGCTCGTGATCTGGAACGTGCGAACGAGCCCAGCCTTCACCCGCCGGTCTTTGCGCAGCCGCGTGACGTCGTGCCCAGCAAGGTGCACTTCGCCGGCATCAGGGCGGATCGTGCCGGAAACAAGGCCGACAAAGCTGGTCTTGCCGGCGCCATTTGGTCCGATTAACGCCCGGCGCTCACCGGCATAAAGCTCGAAGTCGATATCGTCGGCAACGACGACCGGGCCAAAACGCTTGGTCAGAGCGCGGGTCGACAGCACGGCTTCTGCGCTCATCGTGCGCCTCGCGCACGGCGTACCGACCCGGCGAGTGTCTCGGCGAGTCCTAAAAGGCCGCCGCGCGCGTACATCACCACCGCGACCAGCAGACCGCCGATCACAAACATCCAATGATACGGATTGATCTGTGCGGCGACGTGGTGGACCAGCATGTAGGCGACCGTTCCGATCAGCGCACCGTAAAGCCGCCCGACCCCACCGACCACGAGCATCACCAGCGCAGCGATCGAGGTCTCGACGCTCAGCACCGACAACCCGACGAACCGTGCCGTTTCGGTAAATAGCGCGCCGGCGAGCGCAGCCATCGCGCCGCTGATCATGTAGATGCGTAGCAGATGGCTTTGCACCGGAGCGCCCAGCAACGCCATGCGCCGGAGGTTTTCCCGTACTCCGATGACGGCCAAACCGAACGGCGAGTTTACGACGCGGCGGGCGAGATAGAGACAGATGCAAAGCCAAGCGAGAGCATAAAAGTAGGCGGTCTCCGATGACAGCGTCCATTCGAAGGCGCCAAGCACCGGCTTAAATTCGATGCCGACGAGCCCGTCGTCACCACCGGTTAGCCAGGTGGCTTTGTTGGCGGCTTCGAAAGCGATCGCACCGAGCGCGAGAGTCACCATCAGCAGAGGCAACTCGCGGAGCCTTAGCACGAACGGCCCAGTCACCAGCGCTACGATAGCTCCGACCGCCGCGGCAGCGACTGCTACCGAAATCGGCTCGTTCCAGCCGTAAATCGAGATCAATCCCGCCGCGTAGGCGCCGCAGCCGAAAAAAAGCGCGTGACCGAGTGTCACCACACCGGCGAAGCCGAGCACCAGATCGAGCGACAGAACGAAGATCGCCGTCACGAGCACGGACGTAGCAAATGACAAATATTCCGGGAAGAGGAAGAAGCAAAGTCCGGCAAGCAGCGCCACCCACAGTTCAGGAAAGCGGCAGAACTTGAACAGCCGCGTGATGGTCGCCCCAACGGTCATCCCTCGTCCCCGGCGCGAGCGTGAAAGACTGTCTCAACACTCAAGGTTCAGCCGTTCGCATGTTCTGCCAGACCATCATCCCGATCAGGAAGAAATAAACGCAAAAGCTGCCATACGTAGGCGCGAGAAACCGCCCTGCGGTGTCGACGAGACCGACCGCAGCCGCGACGAAGGCGCCCCATTTAATGTTCCCGAACCCGGTGAGCGCGACGACGATCAGGATGATGACCAGATACTTGAAGGGATACATCGGCTCCGGCGGCAGCATGGCGTAGCCGACCGCACCGCCAAGAGCGGCGAGACAGCAGCCGATCATAAAGGTAACGGCGAACAGCCGGTCGACGTCGATGCCGACCGCCTCAGCCATTCGCCGGTTGTCCACCGCCGCGCGGATACGCGCGCCGAAATCGGTTTTATCAAATAGCCACCACAGTCCCAGCATCAGACAGGCGCCGAGCGCAACGACGAACAGCCGGTAAGTCTGGATGGTGCGGATGCCGAGGTCGACATTCGTTGCAAGCGAAGCAGGCAGCGCGCTCGGTTGCGGGTCGGGACCAAACAACAAGTTGAGAAAAGCCACTCCCAGGAACGCCAATCCGATTGTAAGCAGCACCTGGTCGAGTTGCGCTGCCGTATAAAGCCGGCGGATCAAAACCCGTTCAATCAAAACGCTCAACAAAGTGACGACGACACAGGCCGCCACCACGGACAGCCACATCGGCGCACCTTCCTGGAACATCAGCCATACCGTCACGTATGCGCCGAGCGCAGCAAAGAAGCCGTGGGCCATGTTTACGATCCGCATCAGGCCCATCGTGATGACCAGACCGATGGAAATCGCGAACAGCACCATCCCGAATGAGAGGCCGTACAAGACAATAAAGATCAGGGACGCCGCGATGTCGTGCAACCGTCCTCCCATTTGGCCCACAACAAGGCCGACGCGCGTCTGCGTGCGCGCTCGCGGAGAATGTTACCTGCCAGCCCAGGATGGCAAGCGATTTCTTCCACGGAAGATATCTTGCCAATGCTGTCCGCCCCGATATTATCACTGAAAAGACCCACAGCCGCTGAAACACCGCGGTTAGTTGGCTCCCACCACAGGGAGGAGTTCATGCGGCGCGACCACATCCTGGGCAGTATTCTCGCGATCGCGGCAATAATCGCTGGCAGTGCGGCCTGCGCCCAAGAGAAAATCAAAATCGGAATGATCGCCGATTTCACTGGCCCGTTCGCATTGTCCGGGACGATGTTGCGCCAGGGGATGGAGACCTACCTGTCGGCCACCGGCACAAAGGTCGGCGACAGAGAGATCGAGATCGTCTGGCGCGATATTGGCAACCAAAACCCGGTGGTTGCTAAACAGGCAGCCGAAGAACTGATCGTTCGCGACAAGGTGTCGATCCTAACCGGCTTCGACCTGACACCGCAGGTCGCCGCGGTTGCCGCGGTCGCCAACGAGGCCAAGATTCCGACGGTCATCCAGATCCCATCAACGCCGGCGCTGATGAAGATGTCGCCGTATTTCCTGCGGGTTTCAAACAATATGCAGTCGACCGTCTGGCCCGGCGCCGACTGGGTGGCAAAGAATGGCAAGAAGCGTGCTTACATCGCGGTGTCCGACTACGCGCCGGGCCACCAGGTGCAAGCCGCGTTCAAGCGTAAATTCACCGAACTCGGCGGCACCATCGTCGGCGAGGACCGCATCCCGCTCAACACCGTCGATTACGCACCCTTCGCCGAGCGCGTGGCGCGATCCGACGCCGACATCGTGCAGGTGTTTATTCCGCCGGGACCGGCCGCGGTGTCATTTACCCGCGGGTTGTTGACGCAAGGGGTGCGCGAGAAAGGTACACTCATCATGGGCGTCGGCGAGACTGACGAAGCCTTCCTCGCGAGCTACGACGATGCCGTAGTCGGCATCTACTCGTCCTTCCACTATTCGCGCGTCCTCGACAACAAAGAGAACGAGCAGTTCAAGCAGCAGCTCGCGGCGAAGTTCGGCGACAACGTGGCGGCGGACGCCTTCGTGGTTCAGGGCTACGACGGCATGTACGCCGTCCGGCACCTGATCGAGACGCAAACGGGCAAGCCGTTCAACGCGGCCGCCGCGATCGAGGCAATGAAAGGCTACACCTGGAACGGCCCGCGCGGCGCGATGAGCATCGACGCCGACAGCCGCGATATCATCGAGAACATGTACATCCGCCGGGTCGAGCGGGTGAACGGAAAGCTTGAGAACGTGATTGTCGACACCTATCGGGCAGTAAAGCCCTTGTTCATCGAGTAACCGCCGGCTGCGATGACCGCCGACAACCGAGCGAAGTCCTATTTTTCAATCAGCACCGCCAGGTAAAGCGGGAAAGGGACGAAGGCCATGATCAGCGCCCAAGAAAACGAACTCCTCACCCGGGTTGGACCCGGCACGCCGATGGGACGCATGATGCGGCGCTACTGGCTTCCGGTCTGCACCTCCGAGCAGCTGCCGAAGCCCGACTGCGACCCGCTGCGCGTTCGGCTTTTGGGCGAACGCTTTGTCGCCTTTCGCGACACTTCGGGGCGCCCCGGGCTACTCGAGGAATACTGCATGCATCGCCGAGCCTCGCTGGCGATGGGGCGTGTCGAGGACAACGGCATTCGGTGCCTATATCACGGCTGGAAATTCGGCGTGGATGGCACCATCCAGGAAACCCCGAACCATTGCGACGAGCGCTTTCGCAAGCGCGTCAAGGCCCCGGCCTTTCCGGTGCGCGAGGCCGGCGGCATGGTGTGGGCTTATGTCGGACCGGCCGACAAAGAGCCGCCGTTTCAAAAATACGAATTCTTCGACGGCCCGCCGGAGAACCGGCTGGTGTTTCGGATCAACACGCCGGCCAATTACTTGCAGTTGTTCGAAGGCGGCACCAACTCTTCGCATGTCGGCATTCTGCACTGCAATCTCGCCAATCCGGGATGGAAGACGAAGCCTGATCACGTGCCGGAATCTTCCGACTACACCTCGGTCGCGCTTGCCGTTGACGACAACGCTCCCGACCTCGATATCGAGAACACGGAATACGGCTACCACTATGCCGCCAAGCGCTCCGGACCGCGCACCGCCGACGGCGGCGCGACCAGCAGCGTCCGCGTCACCGCGGTAATTTTTCCGGTATGCCGCATCATTCCGCTCACGCGCTACCAGTTCTTCGTGTTCGAAGTGCCGCAGGATGATGTGCGCACCAGCACCTACGTTATCGCCCACGGGCCGCAATCGTTCGATCGCAAAAAAATGTTTGGCGTGCTCGGGCTCGACAACGACCGGCTGTGGAACGAAAAGGACTGCGAATATCGCGTCAGTGAAGAAAACCTGTTCGGCCAGGACCGCTCGAAGATGGACGTGGCCTGGTCGGGCCTGAGTGGGCTCGTGCCGGAAGACGCCAGCATCGGTGTGTCGATGGGGCCGATCGTCGAGCGCGACAAGGAGATGCTGGTCGCGGCGGACGCAGCAGTGGTTCGGCTGCGACATCGCCTCCTCGAGTCGGTCCGCCGCCATGAGGCCGGACAGGATCCGTTCGGGCTCAACATTGTGGACTATTCGAAGGTGCGCAGTCTCGCCGACACTAATGTGCCGGCAAACGAGCGGTGGCAGGATCTCCTGCCCCACAACATGTCATTGGCAACGAAGCAGCGCGAACTCTCGCCCGCCTGACCAATCTACCCCCTCGGCGGCGCCTTAAATATGAACGCTGGCGTCATCCGACGCGCCGGTGAAAGCAGCGACGCGATTGTTCGAATCTATGTGCACACCCGGGAAGGCCTGCAAAGACCAGCAAAATTGGTCCTTGATTAAATGTATGGTGAGGTAGACAATTAGGTAAATGAGCGAACGATGCGTGAAACGGCACTAAGTCCTAACTCGCCGGATGCCGCCTGGGCCAATCCGCCGCTGGATCGGACCTCGCCGCTCCCGTTGTACGCTCAAATAAAGCAGCGACTGATCGGCCTGATTTTGCGGTGGGAGCAACCGGAGCGCCGATTTTATTCCGACGAACAATTGTGCGCAGTCTTCTGCGTCAGCCGGGAAACCGTCCGCCAGGCGCTGGCGGAGTTGGTACAGGAAGGGCTGCTGAGGCGGGGCCGCGGCATCGGCACCTTCGTTTCGATGCGAAAGCTGGAAGAGCGGTTCGGACCAGGCATGGATTTCCTGCGCCAATGGGAAACCAGCGGCATTCCGATGCAATCGACGCTGCTCGCTTTCGAACGTCGTCCTGCCGGCGATACCATCGGGGCTGCACTTGGCCTTAATGCCGACGCCATCGTGCTTTTCATCAAACGCGTGCGCACCGCTGCGCGCGTGCCGGTCGCGATCGATTACCGCTACATTCCCGATGACCTCGTGACCGATTGGGATGAAACATCGGCCAGCGGATCGCCGCTCCACCTGCTTTGGCAAAGGGTTGAGCTTTGCAAGGGCGACTTCGCGATCGAAGCGGGCGCCGCCGGCCCTGAGGAAATCGAGTACTTGCACCTCAACGCCAACGCGCCGGTGTTGATCCGCAATTTGCGATACCGCGACGTCAACGGCCGCCACGTTATGGAGGGACACACGGTCCACCGCGGCGACCTTGTTCGATACTCGTTGCAAGTGCCTTTGGCTCACGCAAGCGCGCGCGCCGAGGACGATGTCGGATGCGGGGGCGTTCATGACGATTGAGTGCGCAAACAAAGCGCGAGCTTGAATTAGCGCGGCACCGTTAACGCGACGTGCCGATAGAAAGCAGAGGAGTTTATCGTGCGGCTCGGACGACGACAGTTTTTTCAGCTCATTCCCGGCGCCCTTGCGGCAGCAAAAGTGGGTGCGGCACATGCGGCCGAAGAACCGCTGCGTGTTGGCTCGATCCTCTCCGTCACGGGGCCCGCGGCCTTCCTCGGCGAAGACATGAAGGCCGGCCTCCAGCTCGCCGTCGATGAGATCAATGCCTCCAACGGGATCAACGGCAAAAAAATCGCCTGGACTTTCTATGATGCGGAAAGTCAGACCCAGAAAGCCATCACTGAGACGCGCCGCCTGATCAGCCAGGATCAAGTCCAGCTCATCCTCAGCGGCGGCAATATGAGCGGCATCGCGCTCGCCATAGCGCCGATGACGGAGGCCGCCAAGATCCCGTTCATCTCGAGTGAGGGCGCGCTCGCGATCGTCACCCCCGTTGCCGAACGGCATTGGGTATTCAAAAGCACGGTCGACGATGAAGATGTGCTCGAGCGGATCGCCGACTATCTTGAAAAGAAAAAGATCAGGAAGGTGGCGCTGGTCGCTGATACCAGCGGCTTCGGTCAGGGCGCGGTGACCCAGATGCACAAGGTCGGTCCGCGCCGCAATCTTGACGTCGTGTACGAGAGCTTCAGTCCCGCCGACACGGACATGATGCCTCAGCTTACGCGCATTCGTGACAGCGACGTCGGCGCCGTGATCTGCTGGACCGTCACCCCAGCCGGCGTGATCTTCATCAAACAGGCCCGTGAACTTGGCCTGGACAGCCGCACCTTGATCCACAGCTACGGATTTGTTTCGTCGAATTACATGAAGCTCGCCGGCGATGCCGCTGGTTCAATCCTGCTTGCCAGCCTCAAGCTGCCGGTTGGGGACCAATTACCCGATTCCGATCCGTTGAAATCGGGCATACTGAAGTTGTTCAACAACTATCAGACGCGCTTCGGCCGGGCCGCGAGTCTTTACGCTGCCGAATCCTACGACGCCGCCATGCTGGCGCGTCAGGGACTTCTTAATGTCGGCGGCGATCCGTCGAAACTGCCGGAAGGGCTGGAAAAAATCCGAAACTTTGCCGGCGTCAGCGGCGTCTTCAACTTTTCACCGGAGCGGCATTCGGGCCTATCGAAGCAGGACATCGTACTCATCAACTGGCGCGACGGCAGATTCAATCTCGTCGACTACGCCTAAACGGGAAGCTTTTTCGAAAGGAACAGGCCATGGCACTTTCGCGCGAAATGTCGGCTGAACAGGCATTCGAGGTGGTGCAAACGCTCCTTGATCAACCCGAGAACAGATTCCCGCTCACTTTTAATTCCGATCTGCCGCGGATCCGGGAATTGTTTCACACCGCCACGCGAAGCCAGTGGGATCCAAAGACCGACGTGCAATGGGACTTGCTCGATCCTGACGCCTACACCGAAGCTCAGCGCTACGCCGCCCGCCTGTACTGGAGCAGGCGCGCCTGGAGCGAATACGGCGCCATCTCCGAGAGCCCTGCCCTGCAGGTGCGCTTCGGTGTCGAACAGCGTCCCTCCGACATGCAGCTGTTCTTTACGATTCGATCGCAGGAAGAAGCGCGCCATGCGGAAGTGTGCCACACCATGGCTGAAAAGCTCGGCGGCTACATCGAAAAGCCGGTTCAGCAACTGTTCGAAGGCTCGGTCGCCACCCACGGTGTGCGGCGCGCGGCGCTCAGCGCTAGCACCCCGCTCGAAGGCATCATCGCGGCACTGGTATGCACCGCCGAAGAAATCGCGTTCGACGTTTTCCGCCATCTCGACGACGTGACCCGTGATCCGGTCGCCAAGCAGATCGTCCGCTTTATCATGCGCGACGAATCCCGCCACTGCGCGTTCGGCTGGTATTTCCTCGAAGCGATCTGCGAAACGCTGACGCCCGAACAAAAAGAGATGATCGAGAACTCCGTCGTCGCCATGGTCGAGAAAGTCGAACTCAACGGCTATCACAGTTCCTGGCTGGCGCCCGACAGCCTAGCGTCGCGGACCGAAGTCGAAGCCGACCGCGTCACCTACGAGGCGGGCCTCGGCTCCACCATCGAGGAAGTCGAGAAGCCAATCTTCGTCGGCACGGTCAAGCGCATTCGCGAGCAAATGCGGCCGCTCGGCATCAACCTGCCGCCATTCACCCATCCGAAGCTCGGCACCATCTGAGATGCACGGCTCCGCACCACAGACGGCGCCGGCGCTGCCGCCGCTTCGTCTTCTGGTCGAACGGCGCTTTCCGCTGGAAATGAACGTCACGCTGCCGCAGATTCGGGAGCTCTACGACACCGGCAAAGCCGGCCGCTGGAATCCTCACCGCGACATCGACTGGGCCGATTTGCGCCCTGAGCAATATGATGCACGAACCCGCGAAGCGGCGAGGCGGACCTGGAGCCGGCGTCTGTGGATGGAGGTCACTGGCTTGACCGAGACCCCTGCCCTCCTGGTCCGTTTCTGCATGGAGACCGGGCGGGAAATCGATCCGAAGTTTTTTCTTACCGTTCGCAACACCGAAGAAGCCTGGCACGTCGAATGTTTCGAACGCGTCACGGAAGCATTCGGTGGCCGTCTGGTCGGGCCAGCCGACCGCAGCTATGAAGCGGCGTTCAATCGAAATCTGCACCGCCGGGTTCTGGATGCCGGGCAGCATCTCGACAGTTACGTTGCTTGCTTTTCCGCATTCGAGGATGGGCTGGAGCTCGAACTCTGCCGCACCTGGCGCGTCAACGCAAAGAATCCGGCAATCGCTGCGATGCTCGATCACATCATCGCCGACAAGGAACGCCACGCGGCGTTCGGCTGGCTCTATCTCGGCACCAGAGCGCCGCATTGGACGGCCGCGGAACGCGAACTCATCGCAGCGGAATTAATCGCACACATCCGCGATACGGAGTTTAAAGGCTATCACTGTCCCTGGCTCGCGCCGGAACATGCCGCCGCCGAGGCGGAAGCCGACGCCGTCACTGCCGCAGCCGGCCTCGGAGCGGCAGGCCGCACGCAAGAAGAAGATACCATGGCCACCTACGTCGCCAACGCGCGGCAAAAGTTCCGCGAAATGGGCATCGTGCTGCCGATGTTCGAGACTAACCGCATGCGCACATTCTAATCGCCGCGATGCACGCCGCTACGGTGGTTCAGCTGCTGGTCATCGGTGTCGGCACCGGCAGCATTTACGCTCTCATTGCGCTCGGCTTCAACGTCGTGTTCAAGAGCACCGGCGCGATGAACTTCGCCCAAGGCGAATGGGTGGTGATGGCCGGCATGATCGCCGCTGTTTCCTTCGCCACGATCAACAGTGTCGCGCTGGCCTGTCTCTTCGCTGTACTGTTGATGACGATCGTCGGCATCGTTTCCGAACGTCTGGTGATCTGGCCGTTGCGCCGCCCTAACCCGCTGCTGATTACGCTGATCAGCATTGGGCTGGCCATCTGCACGCGCAGTCTGGTGATGCTGGTACTTGGCAAAAAGCCGGTCGGTTATCCGGGATTTTCAAAAGCTGAAAGTTTCGGATTTTGGGGGATCAGTATTCAGACGCAAACGCTTTGGATTTTCGGCATTACCCTGGTCTTTCTGTTCGGTATGCACCTGTTCTTTGAGCGCAGTATGCTCGGCAAGGCGCTCCGCGCCGCGGCCGCCGACCGGGAAGCGGCGGCGATTGTCGGAGTCAAAGTCGAGACGACCGTCATGCTGTCGTTCGCCATCGCGGCGTTCGCGGGCGCGATCGCCGGCGCCATCATCACGCCGCTCACCCTCGCTTCCTACGATCAAGGCGCTGCATTCGGCTTCAAGGGTTTTAGCGCCGCAATGTTGGGCGGCGTCGGCAGCTTGCCGGGAGCGGTGGTGGGCGGTCTCGCGCTCGGGCTGCTGGAGGCTTTCGGCAGCTTCTACATTTCGTCCGACTTCAAGGATGCCATCGCCTTCGCGGTCCTGCTGCTGATCCTGTTTGTCCGCCCATCCGGACTCCTCGGCCGCGCTGAAATAACCAAGGTCTGACGGATGACTTTGGCTCCGCCGATAAACGACACCGGCTTGTCGCGACGACCGGCAAACAGCGGCTGGCACCCGTCAAATCATGCAAGAGGCAGGTCCGGCGCACTACTTCTGTCCGATCATTGGCGACTGCTGTTCTTGTGGCTTGTCTTACTCGCGGTGCCGTTTGCTGCGCCCAACGATTATCTAGTCTCGCTCGCGAATGTGTTTTTGATCAATGTCATTCTGATCGCGAGCCTCAATCTGCTGATGGGCTATGGCGGACAGATTTCATTGGGCCACGCCGGCTTTTTCGGTCTCGGCGCTTACGTTAGCGGCATTCTTAGCGCCAAGGCCGGGCTTTCTGCCTGGGTCGGTTTGCCCGCGGCCATGCTCACAACCAGTTTTGCCGCTCTCGTGATCGGAGTTCCAGTCCTGCGCTTGCGCGGCCTGTATTTATCGATGGCGACGCTCGGTTGGAACGCAATTCTGGTCGTCCTTTTCAACCGCCTGGTCGACCTCACCGGCGGCCCCAACGGGCTCCTTGGTGTAGCGCCGTTCTCGATCGGCGGCTTTCGGCTCGACACCGACCTCCGTGAGTTTCCGCTGGTCTGGCTGGTGTCACTCTTAGTCATGGTCGCCATTCTTCACGTCTTGCACTCGCGGTTCGGCCGCGCGCTCCGCGCGGTTGCCACCAACGAACTTGGAGCGGAAGCGCTCGGCATCGACAGCGCGCGCATCAAACTCCTGTTCTTCGTGCTGAGCGCCGGAATGGCGGGAATTGCCGGCAGCCTTTACGTCCACATCAACCAATACGCCTCCCCGGAAACGTTCAGCATCTCAAACTCCATCCTGTACGTCGTGATGGTGGCGCTTGGCGGGGCTGGCACTTTTTGGGGGCCCGTGCTTGGCGCCTTGATCTACACCGCAGTCCCGCAGCTTCTGCTCGATTACGAGGACGCCGAGCTGATGCTGTTCGGCCTTGGCATGCTGATCGTGCTCATCGTCTTTCCACGCGGCCTCGCCGGCATTCCGGCAGCTTTGCGACATCGGCGCGGCAGCCGTCAAGCGAGGCCGACGTGAGCACGGCGCTGCTGAAGATTGAAGCTTTGAACTGCTACTTCCAGGGACTTCGCGCCGTTGCCGATCTCGGCTTCACGGTGGCGGCGGGCGAGATCAAGGCCGTCATCGGACCGAACGGCGCCGGCAAGAGCACCCTCTTCAACATGATCGCCGGCGTGACGCGAGTCACCTCGGGTCATATCTTTTTCGATGGCCATCGCATCGACGCCTTGCCGACATTTGCCCGCGCCCGTCTTGGCATCGCCCGCACATTTCAAAATCTTCAGATTTTCCGCGAGATGACAGTCCTCGAAAATGTCATTGCCGGACGCCATCTGCGCGGCCATGCAGGCTTCACGCGAGCGGTCCTGCGGGGCCGGTCATTCCGCGCCGAAGAGCGAACGCTTGAAACAGCTTCGTTCGAATTGCTTGAGCGATTTAATCTCGCCGACAAGGCCTATTTGCCGGCCGGCGCACTCAGCTATGGAGAAATGAAGGTCCTCGAACTCGCGCGCGCGCTCGCCGGCGAGCCGCGATTGCTCTTGCTCGACGAGCCGACCGCCGGACTGCCGCGCGCGGAAGCCGAGCACATGGAAGACGTTATAAGAGACCTGAGCAAACAGGGCATGACCGTGCTGCTGGTCGAGCACAACATGCGCATGGTCATGTCGCTTTCTCATGACATTCTTGTTCTCAATTACGGCGCCCGGATCGCAGAAGGCTCAGCCGACGAAATAAGCCGGCACCCCGACGTGCTCACCGCCTATTTGGGTGCAACCGACGATGCTTGAAGTCGAAGCCCTGATCGCCGGTTATGGCAGCATCGAAGTCCTGCACCGAATTTCGCTACAGGTCGCGCGTGGACAATCCGTTTGTCTGATCGGCGCGAACGGCGCCGGCAAGACCACATTGCTGCGCTGTCTCGGCGGCCTGTTGCCGCCCAGCCAGGGACGCATCTGCATCGACGGCACCGATATCGCCGGCCGCTCGGCTTCGACCCGGCTCGATTTCGGCGTCACTTTGGTGCCCGAAGGCCGCCGCGTCTTTGCACCGATGACGGTTCGGGAGAATCTGGAAATGGGTGCGTTCCGCCGGCTGTGGCCGCGGCGCGATCGCTCGGTAGCAGCGGATATGGCGATGGTCTTTGACTTGTTCCCGCGGCTGCGCGAACGCCAGAGTCAGGCCGCCGGGCTGCTGTCCGGCGGCGAGCAGCAAATGCTGGCGATCGGGCGGGCGCTGATGTCAAAGCCGCGGCTTTTGCTGCTCGATGAGCCTTCTGTCGGTCTCGCTCCCCGGGTGGTGCAGGAAATCTTCGCAACCATCAAACAGCTCAACGGAGACGGCATGTCGATATTGCTGGCCGAGCAGAATGCAAATATGGCGTTGCGCACGGCGGCTTACGGCTACGTGATCGCAGATGGGGAGCTCGTGCGTGGCGCGGAAACCAGCGTGCTGGCGAACGACCCCGCCGTGAAAGACGCTTACCTCAAACCATGACGGATCGAGCAGCATAGTGACAATGATCGACGAGACTCTGGAAGCCGAGTTCGCACTGCGCAAGCGGCATCCGGATCGTGACACGATTTATGACGAGCACAAGCGCCGCAGCGCAATTGTGCGCGCGGAAAGCGCTTGCATTCTGGATCAACGCTATGCGGCGGGCCCGCGTTGCCTGATCGATATTTTTAGCGCCGGCGATCACGCTCCGGTTTTGTTTTTCATCCACGGCGGCTACTGGCGAGCGCTCGATAAGTCCTATGTCTCGTTTATCGCCGAGCCGTTCCGCAATGCCGGCATAACAGTGGTCGTGCCTGGCTACGATCTGGTTCCGGGCATTCGCGTCGGCGGCATTGTCGAGCAAATGCGCCTGGCGCTCGACTGGATCGTCAATCGGCTCGCGCCCGAGCGAGTTGTCGTTTCCGGCCACTCCGCCGGCGGTCAATTGGCCGCCATGCTGGCGCTGGATCAGGCGGTTCGGGGCGAAGGGCCGATCGTCGGATTGGCGGCTGTCAGCGGGGCGTTTGACTTACGCCCTCTGTTGCGCACGTCGATCAACGCTGATCTCAATTTGTCAGCCGAAGAAGCCGCGGAGGCCAGCCCATTGCTTCGCGTCAAGGCCTTGATGGGGGGTGCGGCGCTGGTGCCCTTGCTCGGCATCGTCGGCGGCGACGAGACGCAAGGGTTCAAGCAATGGACAGCGGATTTTGTCTCGGCATGGCGTGCGCGCGGCACGACGGCGACACTGTGCGAGATCGCCGGCCGAAATCACTTCACCATTCTCGACGCGCTTGCGGCGCTGGATGGCGATCTGGCTAACCGGATTTGCGAGCTTGCTTTTGGCTCAGCGGGCGCAGGCCTGCCCACGATGCAATGAAGGCGCACGCGTGAACGATGCCGTTGAACTGGCACCGTGACAGGAGGACCGCCGGCGTGGTCGCTGGCGGTCCTCAGTTCGATACGACGCTGGCCTTATTGATCGGCACTTTAGTTTTTCTGGGCCGAGGCTGCTTCCTTGGTACAGACGTCCGCGAACATCACGAGGCCGTCCGGCGTATAGGTTTTGGTCAGGCAGGTGCAAGGAGCCGGGCTCGCGGCAGCTTCCACCGGCGCCACATCGGGGGCGTCACCGACCACCGGGTCGACGACGATCCAGCGGCCGCCACGGAAGATCCAGTGTCCGTGGCCATGAAAGGCCCAACGGCCGGGACGACCCGGGTAGCCATGCCCGGGATGACCGGGGTTGAGGATCGGGGTCAACCGACCGCCGTTTCCAGCGACGCGACCACGGCCGGTGCCAAAACGGCCACCGACACTGAGGTGGCCACCAACACTAGCGTGGCCGCCGACACTGGCGTGCCCGCCGCCGCTGAAGCCGCGGGCATAAGAAGCGCTTGACGCAAGCGAGGCGACGGTGATCGTGGCCGCGGCTGCGAGAGTGAGGATAACGGTGCGTGACATGGGCGTTCTCCAGGGTATGGGTTTTCGGTACCCATTGGTCGGAGCTACCCGCGAAAAGGTTCAAGGCCGGTCGCCTGATTCCGTTAGCGTTTCCAAAATCAGCCCCGAGCACTGGTAGGCGCCGGTAAAAAAATGAGAAGGCCCGGACTTGCCGGGCCTTCCTGCACGTCTGGGACTCAAAACAGGGCAATACGCGATACAAACAAAACACGCGGTACACACATTACGCTACGCAAACAAACCAACGACCACGAGCGAACGATGCGCGTACGTCCGGCGTCACCTGATCACCGTGGCCGCATCCGGCGCCGGGTCGAAACTCGCCGCCGGGTGCGCTATGACTATCGCAATAGCGCGTGACGACGGTATGACCGCGACCCGATAACGACAGCGCAATGGCGGCGAAAAATGGCAGCGAAATCGGGGCACATCTACGTCGGCATCGGCGGCTGGAATTACGAGCCGTGGCGCGGCGTGTTTTATCCAAAAGGCCTCGTGCAGGCAAAGGAACTTGAATACGCGGCAAACAAGCTGACCTCGATCGAGATCAACTCGACCTTCTACGGCTCGCAAAAGCCCGAGAGTTTCCGAAAGTGGGCGAGCGCCGTGCCGAACGGCTTTATCTTCTCCGTCAAGGGACCACGCTTCGCCACCAACCGTCGCGTCCTCGCCGAGGCCGGCGACTCGATCAAGCGGTTTCTGAATTCCGGCGTGCTGGAGCTTGGCGACCGGCTCGGGCCGCTGCTTTGGCAATTCGCGCCGACCAAAAAATTCGATGCCGCCGATTTCGGAAAATTCCTGGAACTGTTGCCGGTGCAGGTCGACAAGACGCGTCTCCGCCACGTTGTGGAAGTGCGGCACGCGAGCTTTGGTACGCCGGAATTCGTCGCTTTACTGCGCGAGTTCAACACGCCCGTCGTGTTTACCGATCATGCGACCTATCCATCGCTCGCCGACTTACCGGGCGATTTCGTTTATGCGCGCCTGCAAAAGGGTCAGGACACGATTCCGACCGCCTATCCGCCGACGGACATCGATGCATGGGCTCAGCGCTTGCGGGCCTGGGCGTCAGGTCAAATGCCCGACGATCTGCCGCGGGTCGATGCGGCTTATCACCCAAAAAAAATCGCGCCGCGCGACGTCTTCGCCTACGTCATTCATGAAGGCAAAATCCGAGCGCCAGCGGCGGCGATGGCGTTGATCGAGCGGTTGAAGGGCTAGGCTAGAGTCTGGCACCTGTGCGCATCGACGCATGCGGATCGATCCGCGCGCCCGATCGAACTTTCGGGGCATGCCTCACAGCGACATGACCACCGACTTGACCTCGGTATAAAGGTCGATGACCTCGCGGCCTTTCTCGCGGCCCCAACCTGATTGCTTGAAGCCGCCAAACGGCAGCGCCGGATCAATCGAGCTGTGCACGTTGACGCCGACGGTGCCAGCCCTGATCTTGCGGACCATCTGGTGAGCGATGCTCAAATCGCGCGTCCAGACGCTGCCGGCGAGCCCATACATGGTCCGGTTGGCTTCTTTCGCGATTGCGTCGAGATCGTCGTCGTCAAATCTCATCGCGCAGAGCACCGGGCCGAAAATCTCCTCCCGCCTGACCGACATTTCGGGGCGGGTGTCGGTGAGGATCGTCGGCTCGATAAAATATCCCTCGTTGCCGATGCGGCCACCACCGGTGACGACAGTGGCGCCATCGTTTTCGCCTTGTTCGACATAGCCTGACACTCGTTCGAGCTGATCCTTGGAAACCAGCGGTCCCATCTGCGTGCCATCGGTCAAGGCGTGACCGACGCGAATCTTCTTCGCCTCTTGCGCTACGCCGGCGATGATCCGGTCGAAGACGCGCTTGTGGGCGTAGAGCCGCGAGCCGGCGGCGCAAACCTGGCCAGAATTGGTGAAGATCGCCCGCGCGGCGCCCGGAACCGTCACGTCGACATCGGCATCGGGAAAGATGATCACGGGCGACTTGCCACCCAGTTCGAGCGACACTTTCTTCAGATTGCCGGTGGCGGCCTGGATGATCAGCCGGCCGACTTCGCCGGAGCCGGTAAATGCGACCTTGTCGACATCGGGGTGTGCGGCAATAGCGGCGCCGGCCGTTGGGCCGAAGCCCGGAACGATGTTGACCACGCCGTGCGGAATTCCCGCCTCCTGGATCAACTGGCCGAGGCGGAGCGCGGTCAGTGGTGTCTGCTCGGCCGGCTTCAGAACCGCGGTGCAGCCGGTAGCAAGCACCGGCGCGAGCTTCCAGCACGCCATCATGATCGGCGAATTCCAGGGGATGATCTGGCCGACCACGCCGATCGGCTCTTTTACCGTAAAGGCGTGAACTTTCGGCGCGCTCGACAGCGCGATTGTTTCCCCGGTGATCTTGGTTGCCCAGCCCGCGGTATAACGCAGCGATTCACAGCTGAGCGCGAGATCGAAACCGCGCACATTGGGGGCGGGCTTGCCGTTGTTCAGCGCTTCCAGTTCGGAAAGTTCGGCAGCGTTCTGTTCGATCAACTCGGCGAGCTTCCACATCATGCGGGCGCGTTCGCTTCCCGTGACGCGGCTCCATGGACCTTCAAACGCTTCGCGCGCGGCGGCAACCGCCTTGTCGACATCGGCAGCGTCGCACTCGGCCACCTCAGCGATCACTCGCCCGGTCCCCGGGTCGAACGTTTCGAACGTCTTGCCCGACACGGCGTCGACCCACTCGCCGCCGATCAAGGCCCGATGTTTTCCGGCAAGAAACCTCGATGTCGCTTCACTAAGATGCGGGTGGGCAAGGGCTATATTCACGATGCGTCCTCCACGTGGTCCCAATCGTTGCTGTTCGGCTGCGGACACGTTATATTCCTAAGGATATAGCGAATTATGGCTGAAAACCGGGACGATGAGAAGAGCGAAAACCATGAGAATCCGGAGCGTGAAGCTGACAACGTGCAGCGTTGCGCCCGACGGCACCAACGTGGGGCTTGAATTTCTCGATCAGTCCGGCGCAACCGTCGCTGTAGAGTTTCCGCTGGACCAGGCTGAAGCCATCGTCATGACGTTGCCGCACCTGTTGGCGCGCGCGCTGGTGCGCTGCACTGGAAATGATGAAGCGCGGTACGTTTTTGAGCTCGAAGAATGGTCGCTTGAGCGCGCGAGAGACCAGAATTGCCTAATTGCTACGTTGAAAACCAGAAACGGCTTTGAGGTCTGCTTTGGCGTTCCGTTGGAGGCTTGCCAATCGCTAGGTTCGGCTTTGCTGCGTGGCGCCGGCGAGATGATCGAAGTGAGTGCATTCGGGGATGAGGCGACCACTCCCAGCCGTAGCAAATTCAACTGAGGGGGCAGTTTCCCACGGAGACCATTTTCCGGAAGCGGTCTTGGGCCGAGGCCTGAACCGCTGCGCTATATTTGCTTGTATATAACCTTTCGGCTGAGTAGCATTAAGATGGACGCGCTACCGGATCGCGAGTTGGCGCGCTTTACAAAACCAGGGAGGAGTTCGATGTCGACATCCACCGGCAGCGCGTTTGATCCGCAACAGGCGCTTTCGCAACATGTGCTGAAGGATTTTTATATCGGCGGAGACTGGGTAAAACCACAGTCCGATCAGAAACTCGAATTGATCTCGCCGGTCACCGAAGAATGCTTCTTGAGCTTACCTGAAGCGTCTACGGCCGACGTCGACCGGGCGGTGAAAGCCGCACGCCAGGCTTTTGATCACGGACCGTGGCCGCGGATGACGCCGCAAGAGCGCTCCAAATTCGTCCTCGCGATCGGCGAAGAGATGAAAAAGCGCGCGCCGCTTCTAACTGACGTCTGGACGGCTCAGGTCGGCGCGCCGACGAGCTTCGCCGGATACATCATCAACTTCGCACCACAACTTTTTGAGTTCTACGGCAAGCTTGGCGCGAGCAGCGACTTTGCCGAAACCCGCGACATGATGAACGGCGGCAAGGCCCTGGTCATTCGCGAACCGGTCGGCGTGGTCGCCATCATCACGCCTTGGAACGCACCGATGGTGCTGATGTCTTATGGCGTGGCTGCGGCTCTCACCGCGGGTTGTACCATCGTCGCCAAACCGGCGCCGGAGACGCCGATCGAGGGCCAGCTTCTCGCCGAATGCGCCGAAGCCGTCGGCCTGCCACCCGGCGTGCTCAATGTCGTCCCGGCGGGACGCGAAGTCGGCGACTACCTGATCAACCGGCCGGAAATCGACAAGGTCAGCTTCACCGGCAGCGTCGCCGGCGGCAAGCGCATTGCCGAAGTCTGCGCCAAACGGCTGGCGCGCTACACGCTGGAGCTTGGTGGCAAGTCGCCGGCGTTGATCATGGACGATGCCGATCTGTCGAACGCGATCGGCACCATCGTGCCGTTTGCCATGCCGATGACCGGTCAGATCTGCTTTTCGCTCACCCGCGTGCTGGTTTCAAAAAAGCGCCACGACGAGGTCGTCGACGCCTACAGCCAGGCAGTCAAGAAAATCGCCGTCGGCGATCCTTGGAAAGCGGACACCCAAATGGGCCCGCTTTCGATGAAACGGCAACTCGATCGCGTTATGGGTTATATCGAGAAGGGTCGCAAGGAAGGCGCCAAACTCGTCACCGGCGGCGGCCGCCCCAAGGACATGAATCACGGCTACTTTGTCGAGCCGACGATTTTCTCCAACGTCGACACCGATATGACCATCGCGAAAGAAGAGATCTTCGGGCCGGTCGTATCGGTCATGCCTTACGACAACGAAGAGGATGCGATCCGCATTGCCAACAGCAGCACTTACGGCTTGAGCGGGGCTGTGTTCACCAACGACCCGGAAAAAGGGGTGGCTTTGGCACGGCGGATCCGCACCGGCAATGTGAGCATCAACGGATTGAAGCTGGATAATGCGGTGCCGTTTGGCGGCTACAAGGAATCAGGCGTCGGCCGTGTCGGTGGGCCGGAAGGATTGGAAGCCTATCAGGAGATCAAGTCGGTCTATCTGCCGGGCTGACGTCGGTGCGAACGGACAGGGCTGGCTGTCGGTCATCAGGGCGCGGCTTATGAGCCGCGCCTAGTAAACGACCCTGGTGGATGAACGCAGGCGTTGTACCAGCACTTTCATGACGTTGATCGCAAAATAAGGTGTGCGGCTCACCAGAAACAGAAACTGCTTTTCGCCCACCGGAACAAGCGTCGCGTCGGTTGCTGCGACTGCCGTCGCGCTGCGGGGGCCGTGATCGATCAAGGCCATTTCGCCGAAGATGCTGCGCTCGGGGAGCGTGTCCAGTAGGCGGTTGCCGAGACGAATTTCGACGCTGCCGGTTTGGATGACAAACATCTCCTCGGCCGGATCACCCTCCTTAAAGATCACATCGCCCGCTTTGAAGTTTCGTACCGGCGCGCCTGCCCCGGCTAACAGCCCGAAATCGAGATTGGTGTCCGGCATAGCGTCCCCTGCTGTTCGCCCAATTATTTCAATCTCATGACGGCGGTCGATTACAGCCATATGACATAAAATTGGACGGGCGTAGAACGGCTTGGGAGTTGGAACGGAGCCTAAATGCCAACGGCCACGAAACGATCGGGTGCGCGTACATCCGGCGTCACCCGTCGTAACCGTGGCCGTCCCACGACGGAACCCGTGAGGGCGTCGACGTCGCTGGTCGTTAAATGTGCATGCCATCGCTATTATGCAAGGTCTGCTTTTGTGCAAGACTATGGTGTCGCTTCAAGGATGGCTCACCACCCACTATTTCAACCGTTGCGTAACCGGTAAGTCTGCTTTTTCTCGAACGGGCCGGCTGGACCGGCGCAAACTCGCTCGGCGCAATCGGCGCCCAGACTACAAGGAGAGGATCATGAGCATTAATCAAGCATCGGCCGAGGGCATTGGCCGCGCTGTCGCCGGCGCCATTCATGCGCATTGGGTGATGTTTCTGATCGAAGGCATCATATTGGTCATTCTTGGCATTATCGCGATCGTGCTGCCGCCGATTGCGACGATAGCCTTCACCATCATCATCGGCTGGATCTTTCTGGTCAGCGGTATCGTCGGTTTGATCACGACGTTTATGGCTCGTCAGGCGCCCGGCTTCTGGTGGGCGCTGATCTCCGCCCTAATCGCCATCGCCGCTGGAATCGTGCTGCTCCTGTGGCCGATCAGCGGATCGGTTTCGCTGACGCTGGTCCTGATCGCGTTTTTCGTGGTCGAGGGCATCGCGTCGATCCTTTATGCGATCGAACACCGCAACCAACTCACCGGCCGTTGGGGCTGGATGCTGGTTAGCGGCATCATCGACCTGATCCTCGCCGGAATCATTTTTGCTGGATTGCCAGGTACAGCGATCTGGGCGCTCGGTCTTTTGGTGGGCATCAACATGGTGTTCGGCGGCGTAGCCCTGATTGGCATGGCGCTTGCCGCGCGGCACCCTTCGGCCGCCTGAGCGAGCTGCTGCTCACTGCGAGCCAACGGGCCGGCCCGAGCCGGCCGGCCCGGAGAAAGCTCTGCGAAGCCGTCCGGCAGCGCAGCCTCGAGCGGTTCGCACCCCAGTCGTAAAGGCCCCGCGCGCGTTCAGTCCCGCGTGGGTAAGCGAACGGCGGAACGGCATGGACGGAACGGCAGAGCAAATAGCCGAACAATTTCTGCGGCAGTACGAGGCCGCATGGGCGGACGGCGCGGAGGCGGTGGCCGAGCTATATGCCTCAGACGGCGTCCTTGTCGGCTATTTCACAGCTGCGGGACGCAGCGAAATACTAAAACTGGTGCAGGGAATTATCGGCCAAGGTTGGACTCAAATCAAAATCAAAGCCGTGAACGTGCGGAGAATTGGTGACGTAGTTCTGGTTGCCAACGAGTACACAGCGTTTGGTTCCGGCGCCAATGCCGGGAAAACACTGGCTGCCACAGCGAGCCATGTACTCGTTCACACCGACGGCGCATGGCGTTCGACGTTGCACACGGCCAGATGAGAATTTGAACCTGGAAATGCCGGGCCAGCAACGCGGCAGTTACCCGCGGCGCCGCTCGATCAAACTACTCGGCCGGCACGGGATGCGGCACCCGCGCCTTCTCGACGTTGGCGGCAATGAGCGCGATCGCCAGCACGGCGATCAAAAAGCCCAGGGCCACAATCGCGGTCGCACCAAGGATGAGATCGAAGCCGCCGCGGGTGTACAGGATCGCGATCATCGATACCGCGGCACCGGAGATCATGAAGGTTAGGAAATAGCGCACGGCGTAGACCCGGCCGCGCCAGGCGTCGGCGGTGTAACGGGCGATGACGAGATCGTTCACGGTAATCTGTCCGTAGATCGCGGTCATAACGCAGGCCAAAGCGATTAGCAGCATTTTGCCGGTTGCGAACGCCGCCCACACCACACTTCCGAACTGCAGCACGGCGAGGATCGCGAACAGCATGTGCAACCTGACGTGCTCGACAATCCGGCCGACAGCCATTTGCGCGATCGCTCCACACAGGAACACCGCCGTTGTCAGACCGCCGATCATTATGAGCGATATATCGCCACCGGCGCGCTCGTCGATGATCTTCGGCAGCGCAATCGAGATTGTGTTGAAGACCAGGCCCGCGCAGAGCGCGACCACGACAAACAGGCCGAAGATCGTGGCCGCGGCGGCTGGCGAAAGCGAAACATCCGGGGCCGCACTGCGCGATGCGCCGTGTCGCGCCTCGTTCGGTACGAAACGCAAATAGGCTAAGCCCGCCGCGATGCACACGATGCCCGGTACCAGAAAAGCGCCTCGCCAGGAGAACGCAGCGGTCAATACCGCAGTGATCGCGGCTGCGAGCGAAATACCGAGATTGCCGCAGACGCCGTTGAACGCCAGCGTCCGGCCACGATGGGTGGCGTTTTCAAGCACCAGTGCCGTCCCGACCGGATGATAGATCGCCGCGAAGGCGCCAAGCGCGAACAAGGCGGTGGCAAGTGCATAAAGCGACGGCGCAAAAGCCGCGCCAACGAGCGACACCCCGCAGCCGATATAAAAAGCCACCATCATGTTGCGGCGGCTCCAGCGATCCGCCAGCCAACCTGCCGGCAGCGAGAATAGTCCGAACGCGATAAACGACGCTGTGCCGAACATGATCAGTTCAGAATAAGACAGGCCGTAGAAGGCCTGAAGCTCGATGACGACCATCGGAAAGATCAGCATCACAAAGTGATCAAGCCCATGAGCGACATTGAGAAAGCCGATCGCAAGCCGCCGCTGCGAAACCTCGGCGGGGCGGGCGAATAGGTCTGCGGCGGAAACGTCGATGGTCATGGTCATTCCCGGGTAAAAAGCAAATTATACTAACCCAGTTTGGCGACAGCGACCTATCGCTGTTTCGCAGACCAGCCCGGCGAGGCGCTTGTTCGTCTGACCCGGCCACGCGCGCGGGCAAGCGGCGTTAATACCTAAAGAGCGCGTCGGGAAATCCGGAGAACTATTGCTCGGGCTCCGTTGTGAAGAACAGCGGAAAGCCGTTCTGCTTGCCAAGTTCAGTGGCTTCCTTGGCCTTGGTTTCGGCGACGTCCCTGACATAGACCGCGATGACGCATGCGCCCTTTTGGTGCGCCGTCATCATGACCCGGTAGGCTTCGTCCTCATTCATGCGGAACACCGCTTTGAGCACCTGCACGACGAATTCGCGCGGCGTGTAGTCGTCGTTGAGCAGAATCACTTTGTAGAGCGGCGGCCGCTCGGTCTTGGTGCGCACTTTGGTGCGCGGCTTCACCAGTGTTTTGGTCATGCTCAATGCTCCGCCAGCGGCGTTTGGCGAACCGGGACCAAGTATAACCCGCGTTGCAGGGCTTTTCTAACGCCGTCGCGGCCGCTCATCGATTTCGGCCGGCGGAAACTGTCGCGCTTGCAAACGATATTTCGTTTTGGAACGACCGCACATATGTGACGTTAACCGCCGCACCGTACGGAGGCCAATATGCATATTCTATGGGTCATTATTATCGGATTCGTCGCCGGCATTATTGCCCGGTTTCTGGCGCCCGGACCAAACAATCCCGCGGGTTTTATTCTCACCACCCTGCTCGGTATTGTCGGCGCTTTTGTCGCGACGTTCATCGGCCAGGCAATCGGCTGGTACGGCCCAAACCAGGGCGCCGGTCTCATTGGCGCGGTGATTGGCGCACTCGTCGTGCTTTTTGTCTGGCACAGGCTTGTAATGAGCCACGCGATCCCCGATCCCGGCGATCGACGCTATTTGTAGGCTTGGAGGCGTGACCAAAGTTTGCAGGCGCCAAAGCTTGCCCCTCGCTTTCTATCGAACCGCTGATCGGCGTTGCGGCCCGGCGAACCGGGAGGTGCGGCGTTCGACGACCACGGCACGAGGAGCACCGGCGCGGCCGGTAATCGTCACGCGGTCCACGTCCTTACGCTGCCCCAGCCGCAGCACGACACCCCTTGCCTCGTCACGAGGGACTTCCATCAGCGACGCCACGATCTCGATTTGCTCCTTGAAATCGTCGGTGAGCCCCTGAGCTGCGATAACGGCTTCCTCGACCGTAGGCGGATCCCGTCGCACCCGGCGGCGGCCGTCTTTCGTCTCCCATTCGTCGCCCATGTTCGCACCTTTGTTTTTGTCCCTCTGCAGACCGCTATTACCATCCCGTACCGCATTGCAGCAAGGAAATTGTGCGATGCACACAGGGAGATTTTAGGCCGCTTTAAGAGCCATTTGGGTGCGCTTTTGGAAGAGGGCCATACGGAGAAACTGACATATGACCGGGTCGTGACGCATGACCGGCTTGTGACGTTAACGATGCGCTACCGCGGTGGCATGTCGCTAAACAGCACGCCTCCTTTGCTCTTCGTCGCCTTCGGTTGCTCGACCAATGAGATGACAACCGCTTCCGGCGGTACGCCAATGTTCTTTACGACCGCGGCCGTTACGTCTTTGACCAGAGCGCGCTTCTCCTCGAGCGAGCGCCCCTCGATGAGGTAGACGACGATTTCGGGCATGGACTTCTCCGTGTTGTTTGCCGGCCATAGTCGATCGAAAGTCGTGCGTTTAGGCCGTTATGGGCTTGCGTGAAGATCGAGTTCCGTACTACGGAACGCTGTCAGTTGCCACAAGGGAGGGGACGATGAAACGTTTGGCTTTTGCTGCCGCCATTTTGGCGCTTGGTTTTGCTGCTTCGACCGCGGCCCGCGCTGATTTCGCGGTGATCAAATACAAGGACGGTTCTTGCCGGACTTGGAGTGACACCAAGATGGGCCCGATGGGTATGAAGGGCAAAGACTGGTGGTGGGTTGGCAAGCCCGTGATGACCAGGGAAGCTGCCGGCAAACGAGGCGCCTGGGCCATGAAGCACAAGATGTGCAAGAGCTGGTCGTAACGTACACCGTCTGATCGGCCATGGTTTGCCGTCCGCCGCGAAAGTGGCGGGCGGCTTCATTTTTTCGCCTCGTCGAACGCGGTAATTTGTCGCCAGGAACATCCGAACGCTCTCGCGGTTGGCCCCCATCAACCAGGGAGCGCAACATGAAGCAATTGGCGTTTGCATTGGGCTTATTGGCGGTGGGATTTGCCGCAGCGACGCCTGCGCAGGCAGATTATGCGGTCGTGCAGTTCGGCGATGGCTTTTGCCGGGTCTGGTGGGATAGCGCAGGGACGCCGTGGGGTATCGGCTGGACCAAACTCGCCGTCGGTCTGCCCGATCCGGAAGCAGCGCACGCGGTGCTCGACCGCGCGGTCATGCAGGGCGGCTGTCGCTAGGCGGTGATCCAAATCTGCCGTAAGGCCTTCTGCCGAGAATCAGCAGCTAGAAATCATCTCTCGCCTCGTACGCGCCCGAGTACTGGCCACGCATCGGATAGCTGCCGTTCGGCAGCAGCGCGAGCGGCGTTCTGGCACTACCAAAAGCCGGTTCGGGCGCGCGCCAAGTCAAACGCTGTTGCGGCAACTGCTGCCTCTTAATGCTTTTCTTTTGCACCGGCGAGGTGTCGGCAGCAACCGCGGCTTCTTTGGCGGACGACGCTGGCATGGCAGCCGCAACTGGCACTGAAGCGTTCGCCAAACCGGCTGGAGCAGAACCTGAATCAGGTTCGGATTCGGCGAGCCTTGCCGGTTGAGGGTTAGCCCGGTGGTCGAGCGCGGTGCCGATTTCATGAGGTGCTTGCAGTGTCGCCATCCTTGGCATGGCGACGAATGCGGGGTCGCTCTGCAGCACCAAAGTGCGGGCCGCAGTTGAAGCTTCCTCAGCGGCCGGACGATCGATCAATGAAAATACCACCCCCCCGCCCGAGATTGCGCCGATCGCCGCCGCCACGAAAGCGACGCGGGCCATGCGCATAAACCCGGGCGCCGGGGCGAGGTATCCCCATTCCGGATTGAAGTTGTCGGCAAAGCGCATCTGGATCTCCGAGGCAAGCCGACCGCTTTCCAGCCCAGCTGCAGCCGGGTTGGAAACGCATTGAAACGAAGCCGGTTCCTATTTGTCGCTGACAATTGGTTCGTGGTTCACGAATGTTTGTAAGCAGCGAAGTTGAAGCGAATTAACCAAGCCGTTCGCCCGCCGCGCTGCGCGATTGGGATTTCAAGCCTAGGAAGCGCTAACCAAGTTGGCCGGAGGGCGAGGATTGACCTCCTCGCCGCCGATCCGATCGCCAATCGCGCCAATCCAGGTCGGGATGCCGCCAATCGCCGAGACGAACTCGATGGGTAGCGGCAACGACGTGATCCTTGATGCCGATGGTCTTGGCGAGTAGCGATTCATCGCCGCGCGTGACCGGTTTGCTGCTTTCGTCCTGTTGCACTTGCGCGATCAGGAGTGGCGGCGGCGAAACACCGGCGCCTCCAGTCTTGCTGTGTGTTGCATTTGGTTTGATCGCGGCGAGCGTCACGACGGACGATCGCGACGTGGCAGTTGCCGTGGCCGGCCGCGACTCGCCACCGCGCGATGTGTTTTCATCCGCAGTGAGCTGCTTTTTCTCGTTAGCTATTCGCGCCTGAATGAAGTTTACGATCAGGCCGTGCTCGTCGCGAAGAAGCTGCATCATTTCGTCCGAGGCCGGCGTGACTTGCGCCGCCACCGGCTCCGGCCAGCGTCCCAACTGGAAATGGGTGAAGAGAAAACCGCCGATCACGCTTGCCAGCGCCGCCGGCAGAATGTCGTGGACGAGCTTGCTCAGAAGACGCTTCAGCAAAGGCATCTCTAGGCGCATAAGACGTTCTCCAGGCGACCGGCATTTTTCAAACGGGCGATTGAATTTCAAACATGTGTTATGGGCGGCCGATGGCCCGGAAAAAGGAATTTTTGCGGCGGCCGCGCGGATTTACTGGGCAAATCGCCCTAAGCCACCGGGGCCAAGCCGCCGAGGGCCCAGCGGCTGACGAGCCCGGCGAGTTGCTTGACTACTGATTCATCAAGCGAAACCCCGACCGGAAGCTCGGCAAGCTGCTCGCGATTGCGCACAAACACGCTGCATTGACCGATCAGCCAGATCGCAGCGAGCGTAAGGGTGTGTTGATCAGCTTCGGGCATAAAGCGGCGGACCAGGTCAACCGCCAGCCCCATGAACGGGGCCGCTTCTTCACGCATAAGCTTGCGAAAAACGGCTGTCGGGCGCGCCGTCTCCCAGTTGAAAATCCGCATGTAACGGCTGACTTCGTCGCGTGCCGTTATCGGTTGCAACTGGCGGCGAACAAATTCAACGAGCGCCTCCTCGCGGGACATCGCTTTGGCTTCTTCGGCATGGGCCAACTGGTCCTCGGTTAGGGCGCGAAATGCCGTCCGCAGCACATCGCGGTACAGCCCATCCTTACCCGCGAAGTGATAATTGATAGCGGCTTGATTCACACGCGCCTTGGCGACAATGGCCCGCACGCTGGTGGCATCGTATCCGCGCTCGGCAAACAGCCGCTCGGCAGCCTTGAGGATCCGCTCGCGCGTGATTTCAGACGGTCGCGTCATGGCCCCGGGCGTTTTTCAAACTCTTGTTCGAATTTGAGATATGGGCTTGGCGGCCTATTTGCAACTCACTGGGGCCATTATCGTGCTGGAACCTTGCCGAGGCGATCACATGGCTGCGGCCCCGCTGCACGCAACTGGCAGCCTTACTGCAAAAATGACTCGGTGCACGGAGCCCGCTATCGTCCGCTCCCGATGATTGGGGCTTACCGGATCGAAGGCTACGCCATCGTCTCGGCGAACGGCATGATTGCCGACGCAAACGGGACGATGCCGCACACAATTCGCAACGACGCCGACCAAAGGTTCTTGCAAACGGAACTCGATCGGGCTGCCGCCATCGTACATGGTCGCCACTCGCATGAAGGCGGGCCGCGCGCCGCGCGCCGCAAACGTTTGGTTGTCACGCGTCAGATCTCGTCCATTGCGTCAGATCCATCGTTTCCTAATGCGCTGCTATGGAATCCGGCCGCGGCAACGCTCCAAGAGGGGCTCGCCAAACTCGGCGTCGACAGCGGAACGATTGCGATTATCGGCGGTACCGACGTGTTTAGTATGTTTTTGCCGTTCTACGACGTCTTCGAGCTCACGCGGGCCGCTTTTGCCCAAATTCCACACGGAAGGCCGGTGTTTCCGTCGGTCGGTCCGAGCTTGACTCCGGAAGATGCACTCGCCGGTCACGGCCTCAAGGCCGGCCACCGACAAGACATTGACGCGGCAGCCGGCATCACACTGACGACGTGGACACGCGAATAGGTGACCCAGACCCGAACCGCGTGACTACAAGGCGCCTCACAACCGAAGGTAGGCTATTCCCCGCATCGGTTGCTTGATGCTTCCTTAAGCCGCCACGGCCGCATTAACAGCAAGCCTTTGTTCACCCTTATCGCGGCATTGTCATCGGTGTTTCAAAGGCGCCGCGCCCGTAGCATGATGCGAACGCTTCCGCTCATTGACGAACTTGAAGCCGCGCTCAGCTCCGGTACCAACACGCGCCGGATCGAGATGCTGACCCGCATCACCGATCTCTTCGTCGGCGGCGCTCCACGTTATTCAGAAGACCAGATTGGCGTGTTCGACGACGTTATGGTGCGCCTCACGAGCACGATTGAGGCTAAGGCGCGCGCCAGGCTTGCCAACCGCCTGGCTCCGATCGCCAACGCTCCGGCAAGCGTAGTTCACATGCTTGCCTTTGACGACGATATTGAGGTTGCGCGCCCGATCTTGCGACAATCGGAACGGCTCGAAGAGCCCGCTCTGCTCGCCAACGCCAACACCAAAAGCCAGCAGCATTTGTTTGCCATCTCCCAACGCCGGAATTTGAGCGAGGCGGTTACGGAGGTGCTGGTCGAACGGGGCGATCGCGATGTCGTTCACTCGGTTGTGAAGAACGTGGGTGCCCGGTTTTCCGATGCTGGTTTCCGAATGCTCGTCAAGCGTTCAGTCGGCGACGACGATCTCGCGACCATCGTGGGCATGCGCGGCGACATCCCGCGTACGCATTTTTTGGTATTGCTGGAAAAAGCCTCAAGCGCAGTACGCACCCGCCTTGCCGTCGAGAACCCGCAAGCCGGCACGGCTATTGACGGCGTGGTGGCAGAGGTCGTCGGCGGTATCCGTAACGATGCCCGCAACGCTTCGCCTGATTTTGCCGCCGCGCAGGCGGCCGTGGAGCGGCTTAATCGTATCCGCCGGATCGGCGAAGCCGAAGTTTATCACTACGCGCGCGACCGCAAGTTTGAGGAAACCGCAATCGCGCTGTCGATCCTGTGTGAGACGCCCATCGACGTCGTTGAACGCGCGCTACTCGATCCGGGCGCGGAGATCGTGCTTATTCTCGCCAAGGTCGCGGGCCTGTCGTCGACAACGACCAAGGCCATCCTGCTTTTGCGCGCAGCCGATCGTGGCATGTCGGCGAAAGACCTGGATAACGCGCTGGCAAGCTTCAACCGTTTGCAGCCCGACACGGCCCGTCGCGTGCTTGGCTTCTTCCGCACCCGCGTCAAAAAGCCAGCACAGCCGATGGTCCCGCCCGCAGTCGCCGTCAGCGGTTAAATGCGTGGCCCCACGCCTACTCAAAAAAGCACGCGCGGCTGAAACCTCCCAATACTGCCGATCGTTTTCCAAACAGGAGCTCGCTGAGGTTTTCCCAAAATTTGCTTGACTCCCAGGGGTTTGCATTTATTTGGGGCGTTGCCGCTGCTGATCGTCCACGAGGACTCGATAAAGCGGCTTTCGCTGTCCGTGGCGCCGGCTAGCCGGCATCTCGGGTTCTTACCTCGGGTTGGGGAGGACGGCATGAGCCGCAACGCCCTCTTGCGATCGGGGAAGGGCTTGGGGATCCCAGGCACCGCCCGAAAAGACGACAGGAAGGCCAGGCTAAAAGTGGCGTCTCCGGCACCGCTCGGGAACGGCCTTGGACATTTCGCCATTCGTAACGGTGTACGCTGCGCCGGCGTGCATCTGATCGTTGACCTCCACGACGCACAGCGACTGGACGACATCGGTCACATCGAAGAAACGCTGCGGCGCTGCGTCGAGGCCGCACGAGCAACGCTACTGCACATCCACGTCCATCATTTCCAGCCGAATGGCGTATCCGGCGTAGCGGTTCTCGCCGAGAGCCACATCTCCATCCATACTTGGCCGGACGCGGGCTACGCGGCGCTTGATGTATTCATGTGCGGCTCCGCTGATCCCGACGCCTGCATTCCCGTACTGCGCGAGGCGTTCTCTGCAAAGAGTGTCGGCGTGAATGAGATTTTGCGCGGGCAATGCGCTTAAGCCGCCCCGTGCTAGCCTCGGCTAGGGCGGCCGGGACTCGTTCCCGGCCGCTTTTTCTTTCTTCAACCAGGGGCGGGAATGTCCATGGCCGAAAAGCGCTGGATCGCCGAGACGCTGTTTGACGAACTCGGCGTTCGCATCAGCTACCGCATCGACAAGCTCCTTTACGAAACGAAGACCGAACACCAGCACCTGGTGCTGTTCAAGCAGGCGTTCTTCGGCAAGATGTTGATGATCGATGGAGCGACGCAGATTTCAGCAAAGGATGAATTCATCTATCAGGAAATGATGTCGCACGTGCCGCTTTTTGCTCACGGCAAAGCGCGCGAAGTCCTCATCGTCGGCGGCGGCGATTGCGGCATCGCCGAGGAGGTGCTGAAACACAGGACCGTCAAACGTGTCACGCAAGTCGAAATCGACGTCAAGGTGGTCGAGTTCGCCAGAGAGCATTTCCCGGAAATCACCAGGCCGGTGTTTGCTGATCCGCGCTTCGAAAGCGTCATCGGCGACGGCGCGAAATACGTCGCGCTGACCGACCGGCGCTTCGACGTCGTTATCGTGGATTCAACGGACCCACAGGGTCCTGGCAAGGTTCTCTACGGCCAAAAATTCTACCGCTCCTGCAAACGCTGCTTGAACAAAGGTGGCGTCGTGGTGACGCAAAACGGCGTGCCGATGTTTCAGCCACGCGAGTTCACGTCAAGCATCGCAAAACTCAGCCGGCTGTTTGCGGACACGAGCTGCTACGTTGCCGCCATTCCAACCTATGTTGGTGGTCACATGGCGATGGGTTTCGCTACCACTGACCAGCGACTTCGCCGGACGCCAGTGAAAACGATTGCCGCCCGCTATGGCAAGGCCGGTAGCTTTGCGACCGAATACTGGACGCCGGACGTGCATGTCGCCGCGTTCGCGTTACCTCGCTTCATCGCCGAGAAGGTCTCGCGGGCAAAGCTGGGACGATGACCCGGCAAAAACGTCGGTTATTGCCCAACACGTTGCTTAGCTTTGGTGGGCAGGAACTCCGCATTTCACCAGTCGCAAAGATGCTTTATAAGCTTCGCGGATAATACGTCTTGGGAGGAAGTAAACATGAAGCTCTACATGCATCCGGTGTCGATGACGAGCCGGCCGGTACGGCTGTTCATCGCCGAAAACAAGATTCCGGTCGACGAAGTGACAGTCGATCTGTTCACCGGCGAGCACATGAAGCCGCCGTACACAGACATGAATCCGAATGCGCTCGTGCCGATGATCGAGGATGGCGACCTGAAGCTGACCGAAAGCTCCGCGATCCTCAAATATCTCGCCGACAAGATCGGCTCGCCGACTTATCCGAAGGATTTGAAACAACGCGCCAAGGTCAACGAGATGATGGATTGGCTCAACACCAATTTCTACCGGGACTGGGCCTACAATCTGGCCTATCCGCAGCTGTTCCCCAATCTCAAGCACCGCAGCGACGAGGCGCAGGCAGCCACCATCGAACGCGGGCAACAAAACGCCAAGCGGTGGCTGGGAATCCTCAACGACTACTGGATCGGACCGAAAAACCAGTACCTCTGCGGCAACCAGATAACCATCGCCGACTATTTCGGCGCTGCGCTGGTAACGCTCGGCGAAGTTATCCGCTGCGACCTGTCAGCCTATCCCAATGTCCAAAGGTGGCTCAACAACATGAAGAAGCTGCCCAGCTGGGGACCGGTCAACGAGGTGTTCCATGGTCTGGTCGCTTCGGTCAAAGAACAGCCCTTCCACGCGATCTGACAACAAAGGACTGGGGACCAACGGCAGACACAGGGAGCGCGGAGCCATTTGGTTCCGTGCTCCGTCGTCGGCTTGCCATCCTCTGAATTGACCCATGAGAATGAGCCGCGACCATATTCTGACCAGTCAGGCCGGGAGCCTGCCGCGTCCGGATGATCTGATTGAAGCTAATCGTGCGCGCGAAGCCGGCGAAACGACCGACGAGCGGCATTATCAGGATACGCTGCAAGCGGCCGTAACCGACGTCGTGCAGAAGCAAAAACAGATTGGCATCGATGTGCCGGGCGACGGCGAATTCGGCAAATCGATGGGCCACAAGGTCAATTACCGGGCGTGGTGGAGCTATTGCTTCAATCGCCTTGGCGGTCTCGATCTAAGCGGTCCAGGCCTGTATGAAGGTGCGCCCCGACGAGCCAAGCCTGGCGAGGTCGTGCTTACAAGTTTCACCGACCGCCGCGATCGGACCAAGTTCTTACCGGTTTACAAGGAAGAAGTGACCACCGGGCCGGCAATGGCCAAGTGGCCGCTCTGCACCGGACCGGTTTCATACAAGGGACAGGAAGCAATCAAAGCCGACATCGCGCATTTCAAAGCCGCGCTCAAGGCAAACGGCGTCGAAGAAGGGTTTATGACCTCAGTTGCCCCGGCGAGCGCCGCGCGGTTCAAGAATGTCTACTACAAGACCGACGAAGAGTTCATGTTCGCTGTCGGCGAAGCCATGCGCGAAGAATACAAAGCCATCGTCGACGCCGGTTTGATCCTGCAGCTGGACGATCCGGCGATTGCCGAGAATTGGGACATGATCAATCCCGAGCCCTCGGTCGAGGGTTATCAGAAGTTCACGATGGTCCGGATCGAAGCGCTCAATCATGCCATCAGAGGGCTGCCCGAAGACCGCATCCGCTTCCATTTGTGTTGGGGAAGCTGGCATGGCCCGCACACCACCGATATTCCGATGCGCGATATCGTCGACGTCATGCTGGCGGTGAAATGCCAGGCTTATTCGTTCGAAGCCGGCAACGTGCGGCATGAGCACGAATGGACGGTTTGGGAGGACGTCAAACTCCCGGACGGCAAGATCATCCTGCCTGGCGTGGTCAGCCACGCCACCAATGTCGTGGAGCACCCGGAATTGGTGGCGCAGCGCATTCTGCGCTTTACCAAGGGCGTCGGTCGAGAGCGGGTCATCGCCGCGACCGATTGCGGACTCGGCGGTCGGATCCATCCGATGATCGCCTGGGCCAAGCTCGAAGCTCTTGCGCAAGGAGCGGCATTGGCGAGCCGTGAGCTTTGGCGCTGAGCGTGCTCGGCGCCACAGCGCCGATCGCTGATCAAGCCGATCGGCGGCAGAGGTGATTGGTCCCTTGCCGACAAAGCGAGGGATTGCCGGTCCGACTCCTTAGGCGGCGAATCTTTGCGCGCGCATCCAAGCGCTGATTTCGCGGTCGGCCTCGGCCTTGCCGAAACCATACCGTTCCCGGAGCCGGGCAGCCAGTTCCTCGCGTCTGCCATTGATGCGCGTGATGTCCTCGTCGGTCAGTTTGATCCAGTTGCCCCGCAGCTCCCCTTTGAAGATGAGCCAGTTGGCTTCGATCTGATCCCAGTTCATCGTCATCTCCCGTACTGGCCTTGGAAGCGTAATGTCAGCCACGGGATGCGGCCTGAATTCGACGACAACACGGTGTTTCCAAGATGAATGTTGGCGCCGTTCTGGCGGAACGCGATTGTCAAATTAAAAACGGCTGTCGGAGATCGTCGGCACTCGCTCTCGCGCAAGCTGGTTGCAAATTGCTAAATCGCGGCAACAAAACATCGGCCATGGTATAGAATGCCGAGATCGATTTTTGCGTGGGCATGACTAAGAAATAATCGCCATCACTCGATAATCGCTATGACCCTGCAATCGCGATGACCTTCAATTTGCGCCTGCTCGGCCGGTTCACGCCTCGTCTACTTGGACTCTCGGTCTGCGCGCTGCTCGCAAACTGCATCGACTCGGTGCAACCGATCCTGACCGATGCGCAGCCGGTTCTCGGCGACCGGTTGCGGTTTGCGCTCTACGCGTTGCGTGATGGCACGGCACACGATCCGATCACCGCCATCTTCGTATGGCGTCATGACCGTTATGTCCTCACGAGCGGCGGCCATGAAGGCTTCGGCGATGTCACTGTGCACACCTTGGCGGGTCCGGATTTGATCGTGCAAAGCATTCGGCCCGGGCTTCCCACCGAATACGCGATCGCACGCAAGCTCGCCGAGGCCACCTATTTGGTCATCGCGATCGATGAGACCGATGCCGACGAGGCAACGCGCGCCCGGTTCTGTGGCAAGGGAATCGGCGCCTCCTGCCGCGTCGCCGTCCGCGATGCGGTCCTTGCTTTTGCACACGCCACCGCCGCCAAGCCACACCCGGCCGGCGGCCTCGCCGTACTCCTGGCAGACCAGTAGCTTGACGGCTTGAGCACGCTCGCCGAAGAGACACTATGGCCTCCTCCGCCCCCCCTTTCGACGTTGGGCGTCTGACCCGCGATATCCGCGCCGGCGATCGCACCGTGCTTTCGCGCGCGATTACGCTCGTCGAGAGTAAGCGTGCAGATCACCGCCGCAACGCCGCAGCGCTGACCCAGGCGCTGCTCGGAGCGACCGGGAACGCGGTTCGGGTTGGCATTACCGGCGCGCCCGGGGTCGGCAAGTCCACCACGATCGATGCGCTTGGCAGTATGCTGACTGAACAAGGCCACAAGGTTGCAGTACTTGCTGTCGATCCGTCGTCGCGGCGCACCGGCGGATCAATCCTCGCCGACAAGACGCGCATGGCGCGGCTCGCCAACAACGCCAACGCCTTCATCCGCCCCTCGCCTGCTTCCGGCACGCTTGGTGGCGTGGCGGCGAAGACGCGCGAGACCATGCTGGTCTGCGAAGCCGCGGGCTACGATGTCGTGCTGGTCGAGACGGTCGGCGTCGGCCAGTCGGAAATCGCGGTCGCTGACATGACCGATTTTTTCCTCGTGCTGATGCTGCCTGGCGCCGGCGACGAGCTGCAGGGTTTGAAAAAAGGCGTCGTCGAGCTTGCCGATATGATCGCGGTCAATAAGGCCGACGGCGACAACATCGTCCGCGCCAAAGCGGCGGCTGCGGAATATCGTGCGGCGCTGCACATTCTCTCGCCGCGCTCAGCAAACTGGTCGCCGCCGGTCGTGACCTATTCGGCGCTGACCGGCGAGGGAATTGCCGATCTTTGGGTGAAGGTTCTCGACCATCGTCAACGCCTGGCCGCGTCAGGAGAACTGGCAGTCCGCCGCGGCGAGCAGCAGGTGAAATGGATGTGGGCGATGCTCGAAGAGCGTCTGTTTGCACCGTTGCGCTCCGATCGCACGCTCAAAGCGGCGCTGCCGCGTATCGAGGCAGAGGTCGCCGCGGGCGAACTCGCACCAGCGGCTGCGGTCGAGGAAATTGCCGGCATGCTCGAGCGCTGAGATGCGTGTCCTTCTCACCGGTTTCGGGCCCTTCCCTGGCGTGCCGTTCAATCCCACCACTTTGCTGGTCAAAGCGCTTGCCCGCCGCCGGCGGCCGGCGTTCGTCGGGATTGCCCGCACCACCCACGTATTTGCCACCACCTACGAAGCGGTCGATCGCGACCTGACAAAGCTGTTCGCGCAAAAGCCCGATATCATCCTCATGTTTGGGCTCGCTGGGAGCAGACGCCACGTCTGCATCGAGACGCGGGCGCGCAATGCGGTCTCGCTGTTGTATCCAGATGCGAGCGGACACCGTCCCGAGCGCGGAGTCATCGTTCACGGCAAGCAAGCGCTGCGAGGCCGCGCACCATTCGCCGATTTGCTCGCCGCCCTGCGGGGTAGTGCAATTCCCGACCGCCTATCACGCGACGCGGGACGATATCTTTGCAACTATGCCTATTGGCGCGCACTGGACCGCGCTGATCACAGCAACCCGCTGGTTCAGTTCGTTCACATTCCGCGCGTCAGATTCGATCCGCAGCGCCGGCGTCAAAGCCGTTCAGTTGCTTTTCGTCCGCTGGTGATTGCCACTGAAAAGCTTCTGGTCGCGCTCATCGCAGCGAAGCGACGGCAATCGCTTCGCTGACCCGTAGCGATCCAACCTCAAGCCCATTCCAGTTCCGCAACTTCGGTCGCGCAAAGTTTGCGACAACTGCCCGCTCAACATCATCCAGCCGTACAAATCGTGCGATCAAAGCCGCCATGATCGCCTCGGCGGCGCGGCCGGCGCCGTCATCGCATTTGATCGCAATGCCGAACCCAAGCTCTGGCAGCGCGGCGCAAAAGACACCTTCGGCACCGGTTTTCACCAGCACGCGCAGACCCAAGAGTTGCACGACTTCGGTGCAGAATTGGCCAGTACCGGCTACGTACCAAGGCTTCCGCGCGCACGCTGTGCGAAGCCGCGCTGCGGCGTCGGCGCGGCCAAGCGCAAGACCGCGGCCGGTGCCAAACTTGGCGAAGGCGCGCGCGAGATTTGCGGTCGGTATCGCCCAGGTCGGAACCGAGCAGCCGTCGATCGCGCGGTCATCATCCGACAGTGGAGTACCGGTCAAATCCTCAAGCACGGCGCGCACGTGGCGTTGGACCGCGTGGTCCGGCCGCCAATACCCGCGATGATCGACACCGAGCGTACAAGCCACGCTAAGGAAGCCGGCGTGCTTGCCAGAACAATTGTTATGCAATGCTGAGGGCATAACGCCCGCGCGTGCCAGAGCGAAAGCCGCCGTCTGCGAGCTTGGCCAATGGGTCCCACATGCGAGCGCAGAAACGTCGAGACCCGCTTTGCTCAGCATGCGTGTGGCGACTTCGACCTGCGCCGGCTCGCCGCTGTGCGACGCGCAAGCCAGCGCAAGTTCTTCATCGCCAAATGCATAACGGTCGGCAGCGCCGGACTCGACCAGCGGTAGCGCCTGTAACGGTTTGACAGCCGAGCGTGGAAACACCGCCTTTGTGATATCGCCGATGGCAAGCACCATCGCCCCGTCAGCATCGACGACCGCGACCGCACCGCGATGGCGACTTTCAACCAGGCCGCCGCGAAACACTTCGACGAGAACCGGATTGCTCACTCGGCGGCGTCGGAAAATCGCGGCGCACGCTTTTCGAGATTGGCCAGGACCGCTTCGGTCTGGTTGGCCGAGCCGATCAACCGTGCCTGCTCGCGCGATTCAGCGAGGAGGCAGGTGGCTGCGTCGCTTCCCGCCGCGGCGATATTGAAGAGGCGCTTGGCCGCCCTGATCGCATCGGGATTTTTTCGGCAATGTCGTGCGCTAGCGCCAGCGCTTCAGTGCGAGGATCGGCAAAGACGCGGGTGGCAAACCCGTAAGTTCGGGCCTCCTCGGCCGAAAAGATCCGGCCGCTATAGGTGAGTTCGCGGATCACATCCTCGCGTGCCAAATGCCGCATCAACACCGTACCGCCCATGTCGGGGACGATGCCCCATTTTATTTCCATGATGGACAGGCGCGTGCCTTCGGCGACAAAGCGCACATCCGCGCCGAGCGCCAGCTGAAAGCCGCCGCCGTAGGCGATGCCGTGTACGGCTGCGATCACTGGGACGCCGAGCTCGCGCCAGCCCATCACTGCATATTGAAAGCCGTTGGATATTCCATGCGTGCGCGCTTCAAGATTGCGGATGCCACCCTCTTTCATCGCGGCAAAGCTGTTCAAATCGAGACCGGCGCAGAACGCGCGCCCCTCACCGGACAAGACCACGGCACGAAGGCTTCGGTCCTTGCTGAGCCGGCCGCAGGTGGCACGCAGCGCGTCGAACATCGCCGGGTCGAGCGCATTCATCTTGTCGGGGCGCGACAGCCTAACGTCGGCAACACCGCCGGTCATGTTGACGGTTACTCGGTAAGCCATCGTCTTCCCCAAAGGCCAGCGTCAAAAACATGCTCACGCTGGCGGCCGACATTCACATACGCAAGGCCGCTCCCGGCCAGACTGCAGCCTCGGCGCGCTGGTATTGTGGCGGGTAAGTGACTTCTCCACCGAGTGCTTGCGCCGCGTGCCAGGCCCAGTGTGGGTCGTCAAGGAACGCCCGCGCCAGCGCCACCATGTCGGCCTGACCGCTCGCCACAATCACCTCCGCCTGCTTCGGATTTGCGATCATGCCGACGACGCGCGTCGCGATTGCGGCTTCGCGCCGGATCCGCTCGGCGATTGGAACATTGTACCCCGGGTCCGTTGGCACGCTGGCCTGCCCCTCTGTACTCACACCGCCGGATGAAACATCGACGTAATCGAGGCCGGCTCCCTTCAGCGCCTTGGCAAGCGCGACCGCATCCGCCGCAGTCAGTCCGCCCTCGAGCCAATCGCTTCCGGTCAAGCGGGCACCAAATGGGGTGCCTCGCGGAACGACAGCGCGAACCGCGCGGGCAACCTCGAGCGGAAAACGCATGCGGCCTTCGAGCGAGCCGCCCCAATCGTCATTGCGCGTGTTCGAAATCGGCGAAACAAAGCCGTGCAACAGATAGCCGTGCGCAAGGTGCAGCTCGACGGCATCGAAGCCGACGCGCACCGCGCGCTTGGCTGCCTCGACGAAGGCCACGCGCACCCGCGCCATATCTTCTTCGGTCATGGCCCGCGGCGTGTGCCAGCCGGGACCGAACGGGATCGCAGTGGGAGCGATAGTCGGCCAGGGGTCCTCACCTGTCGGTAACGCCTTGCCGCCTTCCCAAGGGCGTTGGGCGGAGGCTTTGCGCCCGGCATGCGAAAGCTGAATGCCTAGTTTGGCGCCGCCGATATGCCGGCAATGGGCCACGATCCGCTCCAGCGCCGCTTCGCAGGCATCAGAATACAAACCAAGACAGCCGTGTGTAATGCGGCCGAAACGCTCGACGTGGGTTGCCTCGACAACCACCAACCCGGCACCGCAATTGGCCAGCATGCCGAGGTGCGTCGTGTGCCATTCGGAGGCAACACCATCATCGGCGCTATATTGGCACATCGGTGAGACAACGATGCGGTTCGGTAAATTGAGATCCGCCAGCCGCAGCGGCGAAAACAGAGCACTTGTCATAAGGATCAAATAGCACGCAAACGCGGTTTGAAAAGAAAGCCGGACCCAATCTAACGCAGGAAAGCCGGAGCGGGTCTACGCTTCACCCACCTCAATACGAGCGATCCTGGCCCATTGATCACGACTACGAATCGCTTCGCGGATCGCTTCGAGCAACTGTTCGGGCGTGTAGTAGTGCTTCCAGCGGCCGCTGTCGCGCAACTCGAAGACATGAGCCCGCCGACGCTCCGCCAGCGCAAGCCATTTGCGCGCGAGACCGTCGTACGGGCTTTTCTGCCGTGCCGACATGAAAAAGCCGGAAATGCCCATCGAGGCGGGGCCGAAAAATGGTTGTCGGGAACGCGCGCACGCGAAGCAAACGCCGTACGAGGCACCACAATTTCACGTTGGAACTACAAATGCCGTAAAGGCAATCAAACCGGCCGGGAATTCGAATCACCGCCGGAAACCCACTTCACCCAAACTCAACCTCACCGGGAACGCAGTGTGAGGCAACGAAAATGCGAGCGTCTACGCCTTGGTCTTGTGCATCGAAGTCGACTGATAAGCTGATTCTGTTGATAAGTCCGGGGAAAAGTGGCGCCTACAACCTTACGCGGAGGATTTGCGCCAATTCACCAACGATGCCGCGGCGGAAAATCAGCACACAAACCACGAAAATCGCGCCCTGAATCACCAGCACCCATTGGCCGAACGGCGCAAGGTAGTTTTGCATCGCGATCACGACAAAGGCGCCGACCACCGGCCCGAACACGGTGCCAAGACCGCCAAGCAGCGTCATGAGCAACACGTCACCCGACATGGTCCAATGCACGTCGGTCAGCGACGCGAGCTGAAACACTAGCGCCTTCAACGAGCCGGCAATCCCGGCAAGCGTTGCGGACAGAACGAAGGCGACAAGCTTGTAACGTTCGGTCTTATAACCAAGTGAGATGGCGCGCGGCTCGTTTTCGCGGATCGCTTTGAGAACCTCGCCGAACGGCGAATTGATAATCCGGAAGATGAGGAGAAAACCGGCGAGAACGACGATAAGAACAAACGAATACATCGTCATTTCGGCGGAGAGGTCGAAAACCCCAAACAGGCGGCCGCGCGGTACGCCCTGGATGCCGTCTTCACCACCGGTGAACTTCGCCTGCAATGCGAAGAAATAAAGCATTTGCGACAGCGCCAGCGTGATCATGGCGAAATAAATGCCCTGGCGCCGAATGGCGATCAGGCCGGTGACATAACCGAGGATCGCGGCAGTTACAGCGCCGATCACGATCGCGATTGCAGGGGACTGTGGCGGGAACCCGATCACAAACCACATAGTGTGGCCGAACCAGTAAGGAACGCTGAGCGATCCGGTCTTGGCGGCATAGGCTGTGAGATAACTGGCCCAGCCAAAGAACATCGCATGGCCGAACGAGGCCAAGCCGACATAACCTATTAGGAGATTGAAGGCGCACGCGAACAAGGCAAAGCACAGCGCCTTCATCAGAAAGACCGGATAGACTACGAACGGCGCCACAATCAACAGCGCGACCATCACCACGAACGCCACAGAGAGGCTAAGCGGCGTGTCCCGATGACGCTGCAGAACCGGGGGATCGAGGACGCTTTCCATCAGACGTTCCGCCCAAACAGCCCCGCAGGGCGAAGCAACAACACGATGGCCATGACGACGAAGATGACGGTGTTAGATGCTTCCGGATAAAAAACCTTGGTCAATCCTTCGACGATGCCGAGTAAAAAACCAGTGACGATCGCGCCCATGATCGAGCCCATGCCGCCGATCACGACCACGGCGAATACAACAATGATCAGATCAGAACCCATTTGCGGCGAAACGTTATAAATCGGCGCCGCCATGACGCCCGCGAGCGCCGCAAGCCCAACGCCAAAACCATAAGTGAGCGTCACCATGCGCGGCACATTGATGCCGAAGGCGCGTACCAGCACCGGATTTTCCGTTGCGGCGCGCAGGTACGAGCCGAGGCGTGTGCGCTCGATACCAAACCAGGTCGCGAGACACACGCCCAAGGAAAGTACGATGACCCAGGCGCGATAATTTGGGAGGAACATAAAACCGAGATTGCGGCCGCCCCGTAGTGCGTCCGGCACCTGATAAGGCAGTCCAGACGAACCATAGTAGTTGCGGAACAGGCCCTCGATGACGAGCCCCAACCCGAACGTAAGAAGAAGGCCATAGAGCGGATCGAGCTTCCTCAGGTGCTGAAGGAAAAGGCGCTCGATAACAATTCCGGTCGCACCGATCAAAATCGGCGCGACGATCAGCGCTTCCCAATAACCGATGCCGAGGTGCTGGAGCAGCAGATACGCGGCGAACGCACCCATCATGTACTGCGCACCGTGGGTAAAATTGATGATGTTGAGCATGCCGAAAATGACGGCGAGGCCAAGACTCAACAGCGCATAGAAAGAGCCATTGATCAGCCCGAGCAGCAATTGCCCGAACAGTGCCTGCGAAGGAATGCCGAAAATCTCGAACATCCGTCCCCCTACCCTCCCTAGTCGCGGAGAGGGTCGACCGCCATCAGATGACTCGCCGGCGGGATCGGCCGCGCATGCAGCGCAAGTCCCATCCGGCGATCTTTACCCGCCGCCCCCGCAAGCGGCAGGCTTGCAAATTACCCGCTCACCAGCGGACAACCGCCATCCTTGAGCGGACGGAATGCCTCGGCGGCCGGGATGGTGGCACGAACCTTGTAGTCATCGCCCGGATATTTCGATTCCGAAGGCTTCTTTACTTCGAACAAGTAAGCATCGTGCAGTTTGCGGCCGTCGACACGGATCGAGCCTTTGCCAAACAACAGATCGTCAGTCGGCATTTCCTTCATCTTGGCGACAACTACACGGCCGTCGGCACCGCTCTTGAGCGCGTCGACGGCCTTCAGATAGTGAATGACCGAAGAGTAGACCCCGGCCGGCACCATGCTCGGAAATTTGCCCGGCCGCGCGACCTGCCAACGCTTAGTGAAGGCGCGATTAGCATCAGTCATGTCCCAATACCACGTCTCGGTCAGGACCAGTCCCTGGGCGACTTTCAACCCGAGCGCCTGAACGTCATTGATGAACATCAAGAGGCCTGCGAAGTGCTGGCCGCCCGCAGTGATGCCGAATTCGGCGCCCTGTTTGATCGCATTGACGGTGTCGCCGCCCGCGTTAGCCAGTCCGATGATTTTCGCCTTGGATGTCTGGGCCTGCAGTAGGAACGAGGAGAAGTCGCTGGTGTTGAGCGGATGGAGCACTTGCCCCAGCACTTTGCCGCCGTTTTTCTCTACGACTGCCGCGGTGTCGCGTTCTAGCGCGTGACCGAAAGCGTAGTCGGACGTCAGGAAGAACCAGGTGTCGCCGCCGGTCTTGACCAGCGATTTGCCGGTGCCGTTTGCGAGCATCCAGGTGTCGTAGGTCCACTGGATGGTGTTGGGCGAACATTTCGGTCCGGTCAGATCCGAGCTCGCCGGCCCTGAGCCGAGGAAGACTTTGTTCTTTTCGCGGGTGACCTCGCTGATGGCGAGCGCGACGCTCGATGTCGGCACGTCGACAATGACATCGACGTGGTCGACGTCGTACCATTGTCGCGCGATACCGGCTCCAACATCCGGCTTGTTCTGGTGGTCGGCGGCGACGACCTCTACCTTCATGCCGTGCGCGGACGGATTGAAATCTTCGACCGCGAGTTTCGCGGCAGCAACTGAACCAGGCCCGCCGATGTCGGAGTAAAGGCTCGACATGTCGGTGAGGACGCCGATCTTAACGGACACGTCATCTGCCCGTGCAGCCGCGGCGGTGCACGCGAGCGCGGCAACCGCAAGGGCCAATCTCGATCCGAGGGTCATTGTTGCCTCCCTATTTTACGGGCTAAAGCCCTACGGCGGTTCTTGATATCAAACTCCAAGATATTCGTGCAGCTTATCCGTATTGGCCTTTAGTTCGGCTGCGACAAAGTGGTCGACGATGCGACCATGTTCCATGACGTAATAGCGATCCGCCACGGTAGCGGCGAAGTGGAAATTCTGTTCGACCAGCAGGATCGTGAAGCCTTGCGCCTTGAGGGTGCCGATAGTGCGCCCGATCTGCTGGATGATAACAGGCGCGAGACCCTCGGTGGGCTCGTCGAGCAACAGCAGCCGCGCGCCGGTGCGCAGGATGCGGCCGATCGCGAGCATCTGCTGCTCGCCGCCGGAAAGTTTCGTTCCCTGGCTGTTAAGCCGCTCGCGCAGGTTGGGAAACAGTTCGAAGATGCGGTCGAGATCGAGCCCGCCGGGACGCACTTGACGTGGCAGCAGCAAGTTCTCCTTGACGTCGAGACTGGAAAAAATGCCGCGCTCTTCCGGACAGAACGCTATGCCGGCCCGCGCGATGGCGTCGGACGGCCGGCTGATCAATTCACGGCCCTCGAAGCGCACCGACCCGGTGCGACTCTCGATAATCCCCATGATGGCTTTGAGGGTCGTTGTCTTGCCGACGCCGTTGCGACCCAACAGCGTCACCACTTCTCCGGGCTGCACGTCAAATGTCACGCCATGGAGGACGTGCGATTCGCCGTACCAGGCCTCAAGGTCGTTGACGGTCAGTAGCGGATCGGTCTCAGGCATGGCCAGTCCCAAGATAGGCCTCGCGCACGGCTGGATCGGCCGACACAGTCTTATAGTCGCCCTCAGCCAAAACCTGCCCCCGGGTTAGAACGGTGATGCGGTCGCAAAGGTCGGCGACGACACTGAGATTGTGTTCGACCATCAGAACCGTCCGGTCGGCTGCAACGGCTCTGATCAGCGTGCTGATGCGCGCGATGTCCTCGCGGCCCATGCCCGCCATCGGCTCGTCGAGCAAAAGAATTGCCGGCTCGAGCGCCAAGGTCGTGGCGATCTCAAGCGCCCGCTTGCGGCCATAGGGCAGCTCGACCGCGAGCGCATCGACATAGCGGGCCAGCCCGACATCGGTGATCAGCGCATTGGCCCGATCATCGAGAACGCCGAGTGCGCGCTTTGAGCGCCAGAAATCAAATGAGTTTCCGCGGCGGCGCTGCAAGGCGATTCGCACATTTTCCAACACCGTCAGATGCGGAAAAACCGCCGAGATCTGAAACGAGCGGCCGATCCCTAGGCGCGCGACATCGGCTGGCTTAAGCGCCGTGATATCGCGCCCATCGAACACGATGCGGCCGCGCGTCGGTGCGAGAAACTTGGTGAGCAGATTAAAGCACGTGGTCTTGCCAGCGCCGTTCGGTCCGATCAGAGCGTGAATGCTGCCGCGGTTAATGCGCAGATTGACGGAGCGCACCGCCAAAAACCCGGCGAACTCCTTGGTCAGGTCTTCGGTTTCGAGAATCGGACTTTCAGGCACCACACACCCCTTCGGCCGCATTCTCGGTGGCTTCGGCCCGAGCGTAAAGGCGGGAAATGCTGGACTTAAGCTAATTTTGCAACTGGTTTTCGTGGCTTAGCACAGATTTGGTGCATCACCGCAGATTTGCTAGAACTGTTCCTGACCGCTGATGTGCCGTAAGCGCATCTCGATATTCGAAACGCCATTTCGGATTCGTCGCCTTCTAACGATCTAAACGCGCTCGCGCGTCCCTTCCGCGCGGGTCATCACAGCGGAGCACTCCGATGAAAATCAGCGCGCGCAATCAGATCAAAGGCAAGATCCTCGAAGTCCACAAAGGCACCACCACAGCGCATGTCCGGATCGAGATCGCCCCCGGCCGGGTTATTACCGCTTCGATCACCAATGAAGCAGTGGACGAGCTGAAACTGAAGGCTGGTGAAGCGGCTACAGCCATCGTTAAGGCTTCCGACGTCATGATCGCGATCGACTAGGCGGGTGGTCATGAGGATAGCGATTGCTGTCATTGTCGGCTGCCTGTCTGCTGCGCCAGCGCAGGCCCAGGAGCCGGTAGGTTGCGATAAATTCAAATGGCCGCTGGACCAGGAACGCAGTTTGCTCTCCGGCGGCAAGGCCGCGGCGGTCGTGTCCGGGAGCAGCGTGACATCCAAGCTTCCTGTCGCGGTGACTGTCGGTCTGGTGCCGTTCGCGGATGCAAAGCTTCCGACACCGCCGGAACGCGCACCGCGGCTGCCAACGTCGTTTGCCGGCTTCTTACAGGTCGCTGCACCCGCGCACGATGGTATTTACAAGATCAGCTTGTCGTCTGAAGCGTGGATTGATGTTGCGCAAGCGGGCCATTTACTGAAATCGGTGGCGTTCAGCGGCGCGACCGGGTGCGAGGGCATTCGCAAGAGCGTGAAATTCGATTTGAAGGCCGAGCCGTTTACTATTCAGCTCAGCAACGTCCCGGGCAATTCGATCGGCGTCGCGATTAGCGGAGATTAAAACAACCAAGACGTTTTGAGCGCGCTCGAGGCTGCTCTTTGGGCGCGCTTGCGGGAGTATCAATGAAAAGACGCGGTTCGGACGGGCTTCCACAACTCGCGTTGCTGGCAACGCTAGCGGTTATCTTTTTCCCGGCCGGTAATGCGCGAGCCCAACCGGACTATCCAAACAAGCCGGTCAAGATTGTGTCGGACTTACCGGTCGGCAGCGCCAATGACGTGACCGCCCGTATCGTCGCTGACAAGCTCGGCAAAATTTGGGGCCAGCAGGTCGTTATCGTCAATCAACCCGGCGCCGGCGGCGGCATTTCAGCGCGCGTAGCCGCGAGCGCGCCGGCTGACGGCTACACCTTCTACATCGCCGCAGCATCGGTGTTCCTGGCGTTGCGCGGCGGGCCTGGTGTCGCGCCGAACTTGCCGGCTGAGGTGCCACGCGATTTCGCGATGGTCGGTCGTATTCTGCAGGAGCCGCTGTTCATCGCTGCTTCGCCCAAGGCCGGCATCAATTCAATTCCCGAAATGATCGCGCAAGCCAAACAGCGGCCGAACGAATTGTCCTATGCGTCGACCGGACGCGGGCGCCTTACTCATTTGGCAATGGAGCTGCTGCAAGCGCGAGCCGATGTGAAGTTGCGGCTCGTTCCCTATGCCGGCGGTCCAGCCGAGGCGATGGGCGATATCATCGGCAACCGGGTCAACATTATACTCGACGGCTATGCGGGCCTCGCCGGCGCTATGCAGGGCGGCATCATCAAGACGCTCGCATCCACGTGGTCGGAGCGGGTGCCGGGAATGGAAAGCCTGCCGACGGTCGCCGAAACGCTGCCGGACTTCTTCGTCGCCGGTTGGGGCGTGATGTTGGCGCCTGCCGGCACGCCTGTCTTAATCGTCGACAAGGTAAGCGCCGATTTGCGCACTGCGCTGGAAGACAAAGAGGTGATCGACCGAATGGCGCTGAATGGCGCCTTCCCGCGCTACCTCGCTCCCGAAGAAGCCACCGACTACATCCACTCCCAGCAAACAAACTGGCGCCCGATCCAGGAGAAAATCGCGCGCGAGGCGGAGTAAGCCTCAACCGCGCGACGCCGAGCGTGTTGCTCAGTGCGTCAACGTATTGGCGACCTTATAGCTCGCTTCAGTCTTCGCCTTGATGTCGTCGAGAGTCACACCGGGAGCAATCTCGACGAGCGTCATGCCGCCACCCTTGCGGTCGATACTGAAGACGCCGAGATCGGTAATCACCATATCGACGACGCCGGCGCCGGTGAGCGGCAGCGTGCACTGATGCAGGAGCTTGGCCTCGTTCTTTGCCGAATGCTCCATCACCACCACAACCTTCTTCACACCACCGACGAGGTCCATGGCGCCGCCCATGCCCTTCACCATTTTGCCGGGGATCATCCAGTTGGCGAGATCGCCGTTCTCCGCCACCTGCATGGCGCCAAGAATGGCGATGTCGATGTGGCCGCCACGGATCATCGCAAACGAATCCGCCGAGCTGAAAAAGCTGGTGGTCGGCAGCTCGGTGACCGTCTGCTTGCCGGCGTTGATCAGATCGGCGTCCTCTTCGCCCTCATACGGAAACGGACCGAAGCCCAGCATCCCGTTCTCGGACTGCAGCTGCACGCTCATTCCGTCCGGGATGTAGTTCGACACCAGCGTCGGAATGCCGATCCCAAGATTGACGTAAAAGCCGTCGCGCAGTTCTTTGGCGGCGCGCGCCGCCATCTGATCGCGGGTCCAAGGCATTAGACTTCATCTCCTGCTCCGGCCGGCGCATCGGATTTCTGGCGCTTGCGGACCGTACGTTGCTCGATGTGTTTGATCGCGTCGGGTACGTGGACGATACGCTGCACATAGATGCCGGGCGTAATGATGTGGTCCGGGTCGATTTCGCCGGGCTGCACCAAATGCTCGACCTCAGCGATCGTCACTTTGCCCGCCGTCGCCATGACCGGATTGAAGTTACGCGCGGTCTTGCGGTAGACGAGGTTTCCTTCCGTATCGGCCGTGAACGCGTGAACGATGGAAATGTCGGCCACAAGGCCGCGCTCCATCACGTAACGCTCGCCGTCGAACTCGCGCTCATCCTTGTCTTTCGCGATCAGCGTCCCGACGCCGGTCTTGGTGAAGAACGCTGGAACACCGGCACCGCCGGCGCGAATGCGCTCGGCCAGCGTGCCTTGCGGATTGAATTCGATCTCGATTTCGCCCGCCAGATATTGCTGCGCGAACGTCTTGTTCTCCCCCACATAGGAGGCGATCATTTTCTTGATCTGCCGGGTGTCGAGGAGGACTCCGAGCCCCTTGCCATCGACCCCGCAATTATTGGAGACGACGGTCAGATTTTTGACCCCGGAATTGCGGATCGCAAGGATCAAAGTCTCGGGAATGCCGCACAGGCCGAAGCCACCGGCCATGATCATCATCCCATCCTTGAGCAGTCCAGCCAACGCGGATTTTTGGTCCGCATAGACCTTGTTCATGTCTACTCCCGTTCTCCGGCAAATTTTCAAATACGCAAAACGTGGCCGGCGCGAAGGTCAACTAACCCGCCATGCCGTCCATTCCAATAGTCTTGATAATGGGCATCCCGAAAGCATGCGGATAGTAATTCCAGGCAACAAAGCCCGCGGCGAACAGAATCGCGGCAATGATGGCGCCGAGGAAGCGATTTCTAAACGCGATAAGACTGCCAAGCAAAGCCGCGACGAACGCCAGCAACGCCATTAAACCAACGAAAGCCCAATTCACTGCCGACAAATCGATAGGCATTCTGTGCTCCTGATGTACCAACGGGGGTGATACGGGTGATACGACGCGATCCGCCTAAAGACTAGCCCAGCATGACGCGCCGCGCGACGCCTTGCCACCCCTTTGCATAAAAAGATATGGCTCTCTGCGCCTGCCACGCAGGCGGGCGGGAGCGAGAACGCCGTGGCGAATTTGCCTACCTGGCGAATGCTCGCAGGAGAAGAATCATTATGCAGCAGTTTTCCGAACGCCTGCAGACCCCAATCTCGACGGCCGAACTCGAACGCCGCTGGGCTGCAGTGCGCGCCGCTATGGAGCGCGACAAGATCGACGTGCTGTTGATGCAGAACAACAACGACTACATGGGCGGCTACGTCAAATATTTTACCGATTTGCCGGCGACCAACGGCTATCCGCTGACTGTCGTATTCCCGCGCGACGACCTTATGACCATGATGAGTCAGGGTCCGTTCGGCGGCGGCAATCCGACCGCAAACGGCGACGGTGTGGCCCGCGGCGTCAAGCAATGGCTGACCACGCCGAGCTACGCATCGTGCGTCTACACTGCGAACTACGACCCGGAACTCGCGGCGACGGCGCTGGCGCCGTACGCCGGCGGCGCCATCGGCCTCCTCGGCACCTATCAGATGTCGTTTGCGCTCGTTGATTATTTGCAGAAGGGCGGCTTCTCCAACTCGCGTTTTGTCGATGCCTCCGATCTCGTCGACCGTATCAAAGTCATCAAGAGCGCCGAGGAACGCGAACTCGTTCGGCGCGCGGCGGCGATGCAGGACGGGGCCATGCGCGCCGCCTTCGCTGCAGTCGAGCCAAGCATGCGCGACCGTGACATTGCTGCCATCGCGCAGTGCTATAGCCAACGCCACGGCAGCGAAAACGGCATCTATCTTTGTGCGTCTATGCCAGCGGACAAACCGGCGCAGTTCAGCCAGCGCCATTTCCAGAACCGCGTGATCCAGAAAGGCGACACCGTCGCGCTGCTGGTCGAAGATTCCGGTCCGGGTGGCATGTACACCGAACTCGGCCGCACTTGCGTGGTCGGTAAAGCCTCACAGGAGATCAAGGACGAGTTCGCCTTTACGCTCGAAGCTCGCAAATTCAATCTCGCGATGCTTACGCCGGGCACACCCTGCAAGGATATTTTTGCCGCCTATAACGACTTCATGCGCAAGAACGGCCGGCCGGAGGAAAAGCGGCTACATTGCCACGGACAGGGCTACGATCTGGTCGAGCGGCCGCTGATCCGCAACGACGAGCCGATGAATATCGAGAAAGACATGAACATCGTCGTGCATCCGACCTACATTCGCGGCCATGTGCTGTCCTGGGTGTGCGACAACTACCTGATCGAGGCGAACGGGCCTTCCGAGCGGCTGCACCATTTTCCGGAAATCATCACCGAACTGGGCTGAGCGCCCACTCATAGGGGGTTGGCGCGACTGAAAGAGTTTCGCACAATGGCGGCCCCAATGGCCGAGGGTGGGACGCCGACATGCGCGGATTAGACGGAAAAACGGCGATCGTTGCCGGCGGCTCAACGCTGATCGGGCGCGCCGTCGCCGAGACCCTCGCCGGCTACGGTTGCAGCGTTGTCATTGCTGATATCAACGTGCCGGACGGCGAAGCGGCTGCCAAAACGCTCGGCGGGAAAGCGCGTTTCATCCGTTGCGATCTGTGCAGCGATGCGGATATTGCCGCGCTCATCAAAACAACGGTCGACGCGACCGGCAGGCTCGATTATCTCGTCAATGTCGCCTGCACGTATCTCGATAATGGGGCGGACACTACGCGCGCCGACTGGCTAAAAGCTTTCGACGTCAACGTCGTCGGCTCGGTGGTGCTGATGCAGGCGGCGCGGCCGCATCTGAAAAAGAACAAGGGCGCCATCGTCAATTTCGGCTCGATCTCAGGACGCGTCGCGCAGACCGGCCGCTGGGTTTATCCGGTATCCAAGGCCGCCATTCTGCAGCTGACGCGTAATCAGGCGATGGACCTCGCGCCTGACGGCATTCGCGTCAACGCCGTCTCGCCAGGCTGGACCTGGAGCAACATCATGGTCGAGCTGACAAAAAATGATCGGGCCAAAACTGACAGCGTCGCCAAGCCGTTCCATTTGCTCGGCCGCACCGGCAATCCGGCCGAAGTGGCGGAAGCCGTGGCATTCCTGCTGTCCGATAATGCAAGCTTCATCACCGGCACCGACATCCGCGTCGACGGCGGCTACACCGCCATGGGACCGGAGCGTGCCGATCCGGCCATACCATTGCTGATGGAATGAACAGGGTACGGTAGCGGGTCGCCGCAGAGGTTTGGGGAGCGCAAAATGTCGAAGAAAGTGATCACGATTGTGGGCGGCGGCCAATCTGGCCTGCAGCTTGGCAACGGTCTTTTGTCGGCCGGCTACGACGTTCGTTTGGTGCAAGACCGCAAGGGCGATGACATCCGCGCCGGCAAAGTCATGTCGAGCCAGTGCATGTTCGACATAGCATTGGGTTACGAGCGCGAGCTTGGTCTGAATTTCTGGGACAAGGAATGCCCGACCGTCGATTTGATCAACTTTACCGTTCCGGCGCCCGATGGATCGGGCAACAAGGCGATTGATTGGAATGGAATACTCGACAAGCCGGCGCAGGCGGTCGATCAACGCATAAAATTCCCGCGTTGGATGCAGGAATTTGAAAAGCGCGGCGGCACTATCGAATACAAGGCGGCCTCCCCCGCGGACCTGGAAAAATACGCCGCGCAATCCGACCTCGTTATCGTCGCCGCTGGCAAGGGCGACATCGCCCGGTTGTTCGAGCGCGACGCGCAGAAAAGCCAGTTCGATGCGCCGCAACGCGCGCTGGCGCTGACCTACGTTAAGGGACTGACGCCGCGGCCGCACCACTCGGCGGTGGCGTTTAATCTTATTCCGGGCGTCGGCGAGTATTTCGTGTTCCCCGCGCTGATCACGACCGGACCTTGCGAGATCATGGTATTCGAAGGTGTCCCCGGCGGCCCGATGGATTGTTGGGGCGATGTTTCCTCCCCCGAGCAGCATCTCGCAAAATCGAAATGGATTCTCGACACCTTCCTCCCCTGGGAGGCTGCGCGCGCCAAAACCTGCCAGCTCACCGACGCCAACGGCATCCTCGTCGGACGTTTTGCGCCGACTGTGCGCAAACCGATCGCGCGTCTGCCGTCCGGCAAAGCGGTGCTCGGGATGGCCGACGTGGTCGTGCTCAACGACCCGATCACGGGGCAAGGATCGAACAATGCATCGAAGTGCGCGAAGATCTATCTCGACTCCATCCTTGCACAGGGCGACAAACCGCTCGATCAGGCGTGGATGCAGGCGACGTTCGATCGGTTCTGGGATTACGTGCAGTACGTGACCGGCTGGACCAACGCGCTGCTGCAGCCGCCGCCCCCGCACGTCCTCAATATCATGGGCGCCGCGCAAGGTTTGCCGGTTCTGGCCAAACGCATCGCCAACGGCTTCAACGAGCCGCTGGACTATTTCCCGTGGTTCGCGGTGCCGGAAGAAGCCGACAAATATCTCAAGTCGCTGGCCGCTTAACGGCGGCTAGGTTTTCTTGAGCGTTTGCGCGACGTAATCACCGATGTAGCCGAGCGATTCCGGCGCGGCCCAAATGTCGGTGACGACCTTGTCGGTCGCAGCTCCACTGCGGGCGACGCTCTCGCTAACGTCCCGGCGGAGCTGTTTCTTGGCCTGAGCGAAAGCCGCAGGCGAGAGGCGCGCGAGTTGTTGCGCCGCGGCCATCGCCTCGCCCATCAGAACTTCGGCGGGCACCACCGCATCGACCCAGCCGCGTTGAAGAGCCGCGTCGGCATCGTAGGTCGCCGCACCAAACGTAAACTCAGGCAGATAGCGCGCTGGCACCGCGAAACGCACAATCTCAAAAGCCAGCGCGGGAAACGGCACGCCGACCAGCAACTCGGTTATCCCGATACGGCCGCTGCCCTGCGCCATGATGCGGCGGTCGGCGCAGCAGGCAAGCACGCAGCCGCCGGCGATCGCATGACCGTTGATCGCAGCCACCACCGGCTTCGGATGAAAAAATACCGCATCATAAAGCCGGTCCAGCGAGGGCAGGAACGCGCGCACATAGTCTGCGCCGGCCGCAGTCACCCGGACAAGATCGACGCCGGCGGAAAACATCCGGCCCTGCCCGGTCACGACAACCGCACGCGCATCCGCCCGGCGAAGTTCCTCGAAGCATTTCGTCAGGCCCTCGCATAGCTCGATGTCGAGCGCGTTGGCCTTGCCATGCCTGATGGTGACGACCGCAACGTCACCGTCGTTTTTCAGATCGATCATGATCCGCTCATGGTGCGTATAAGCAATCGAACGAATACCGCACTCGGTGTGGACAGTGCTAGTGCACGCCCGCCGTTCGCCTGTACGAAGCCCTTGGGGAGAGGGTTAAGAGCGACCAATTTGGGGCCACGGTTTGCGCGAAAAAATCCCCAATTGCGTCACTCTTAGGTCACGGCGGCCTGCGCCGAATGCCCCGGACGGTCCCGTAATGGAGGGCGCAATGTCGAATACTCGTATCGCCGCCGCAGGCGCGGCCCTGTTGTTGCTCTCTGGCTTGACCGCCGGCGGCGCGGCAGCGCAAACAGCGACCGATCAGGCTACGGGACAGCCGCTGCAATTACTCCGATGGCTGCACCTCACCTCGCTAGCAAACAAGCCAACGACGAGACCTCGCGCCAAATTAGCTGAGAGGAAGACCCTACGCACCGCCTCCGCATTTACGAAACACCGGCGGCTTCCGGTGGAAACCGCAGAAGCAACGCCGCCCGCCACCACCCGGCCAGCGGTTAATCCCATCGCACCGATGGAAACGACGATAACGACGGCGACCCTGGTCCCCGCCCCGCAGCCGGCATTAGTGCCCGGCGTGCCCGTCCCGAACGAACTTGTCGTCGCCGGCCAGACCGTGCAGGTCGCCCCACCGGACGAGGTCAACGAACTCGACATCGCCGCCAACGACACGCAACCGTCAGCCGGCGCCGTCAGCCCAGCCGACGCGGTGTCACCGCCCCGGGCACAATACGAGGTTGCAGAGGCAACGTCGAAGTCCGACTCTCTGATAGCGGCACCGCAACAGTCGTCCGCGAGCCAGGTAAACAACCACGTAAGTAGTCAAGTAAGCAGCCAGGCTCGCAACCGCAGCGACAGCCAAGTCGGCACCGCTTCATGGATCGCGCAAGTGCTCGCGGCGCTCGGCGGTGCAGTGGCCGCCGGCTCCGCGGCCTGGTTTCTGATCGGCGTTACGCCGCAGCGGACATACGGGTAGCTCTAAGGATTTCCGCGTGTCACTCAGCGGCGCCGCGGAATGAAGCTCAGGTGACGTCAGGCTTGGACTCGGCCTTGAGCGACTTGAACAGGTCGAGGGCCTCTTTCGGCTTCAGGTTCTTGTGCACAACGGCGCCGACCGCCGCGATCATCGCCTTGGGCGCATCCGACTGGAAGATATTGCGGCCCATATCGACGCCGGCGGCGCCTTGCTGCACGGCGTTGTAGGCCATCGTCAGCGCGTCGAGTTCCGGCAGCTTCTTGCCGCCGGCCATCACGATCGGCACCGGGCATGACGCCGTGACGGTCTCGAAGCCTTCATCGACATAATAGGTCTTCACGTATTGCGCGCCGAGCTCGGCGATGATGCGGCATGCGAGCCGAAAATATTTGGCATCGCGCACCATGGCCTTGCCGACGGCGGTGATGCCCATGACTGGGACGCCGGCGCGCAAGCCTGCATCGACCAGCTTGGTCATATTGTGGACCGAGCGCGTCTCGTGCTCGCCACCGATGAACACCTGGATGCCGACGCCGGCGGCGTTCAACCGCACCGCATCGTCCATGTCCATGGCGATCTGCTCGTCCGAGAGTTCCTCGCGCAGAATACTCGGGCCACCGCTGGCGCGCAGCACCATCGGCTTCTGACATTCCGCTGGAATGAGCGAGCGCAAAATCCCGCGGGTGCAGAACAGCGCATCGCACGACGGCAACAGCGGAACGATGGAGAGATCTATGCGCTCAAGCCCGGTGGTCGGGCCCTGGAAATAGCCGTGGTCGATCGCAAGCATCACGGTGCGGCCCGAAACTGGGTCGAACACCCGGGCCATACGGTTTTTCATGCCCCAGTCGAGCTGATGGGTGCCTTTCAAGAAAAACCCTGGAGCCTGCTGCGGCCGATCGACCGAGTAGCGTTCTCCTTCCTTATCGGCTTCCGGCATGATCCGCCTTTCCCAGTGCCACGTTCTGAGCGCTGTCTGTGGACGTATGCGTCATCACCTTTGCGCCAGCAAGACGGACCCCCGACGGGCCCCCGGATAGGCGTCCGCGACGCGCTTGAGGGCTGTTGTTTGAGGCTTGGCATAGTTCCTGTTTTGTTCTAGTATAGTCAGACCGAGAACATACAGCGAATATCTACCGGTCCCGCACAATTATGACCGAACCTGATGCCCTCACCGTGGCCCGAAATCGCGCCGTCGTCATGGCGGAACTCCGCCGCTTGCTGCCCGGAATAGAGGATTTACCCACAGCTCTTCCCTTCGGTCTTGCCGCCCTCGATTCCCACCTTCCGCAGGGTGGTTTGGCCTGCGGCGGGTTGCATGAGATCGTGCCCGAACAAGGCGCCACGCCTGCCGCCTTCGGCTTCATGGCGGCAATCCTTTCCCGCCTCACGGAGGCCCAGCCGCTCATCTTCGTCGTGCCACGCTATGAGGTGCGCGAACTTGGCCGGCTTTACGGTCATGGCCTCAACGTTTTCGGTCTCGATCCGGCCCGCCTCATCCTGGTCGAGACGACGCATCGCAAAGACACCCTGTGGGCTCTGGAGGAGGCGTTGCATTCGGGCGCGCCTGCCGCCGTCAGCGGCGTCATCGACCAGCTCGAACTGAAACTGAGCCAAAGACTGCAGCTCGCGGCCACGGCTGCAAGTCTGCCGCTATTGCTGCTGCGCCCGGCGCGAAATCTGGAATCGAGTGCGGCCGCGACGCGCTGGCGCATCGGCACCGCGGAAGCCGCACGCGACCGCTTCGGCCTCTTCGCGCGCTCACGATGGCATCTGCAACTTGAACGCTGTCGCAACGGACGGCCCGGCGAGTGGATGGTGGAGTACGATCATGTCGCGCATCGTTTCAGTCTGGCTGCCGCGCTGGCCGATCCTGCGCTTTCTCACAGCGCAGGCGAAAAATCCTTCCGGCGAGCTGGTTGATCCTGACCGGCCGTTTGTCCTTGCCATCACCGCAGCCGGGGGACCGCGGATCGCCGCTTTGAACGAGGCGGCGGAAGCCGCTGGCCTAGTACGCGGTGAGCCATTGGCTGATGTCCGTGCAAAGACCACTGATTTGCAGACCCGCGAGGTCGACGAAGCCACCGATGACGCCGCGTTGCGGCGGCTGGCGCTCTGGGCGACGCGCTATACGCCGACCGCTTCGCCATTGTGCAGAGATATTTGGAGCACGGAGAACGGCGCCGACGGATTTTTCCTCGATATCGAAGGCGCGGCGCATCTGTTCGGCGGCGAGGAGAAATTACTCGCCGATCTTTCTTCCCGGCTCAAAAGCTTCGGCCTGCCGGCGCGACTCGCGGTCGCTGCTACGCCCGGCGCGGCATGGGCGCTGACGCGCTTTCACCCCGCGCCCTCTTTCGTTCTGCCCTCGGGGCAGGAAAGCGAAGCGCTGGCGCCCTTACCCATCGAGGCATTGCGGCTTTCGCCGGAAACCTGCGCGACATTGCGCCGGCTCGGCCTTAAATCCGTCGGCGCGCTGCTCGACAAACCGCGCGCGCCTTTTGCCGTGCGGTTTCCGGCAGAGCTGCTGCGGCGTCTTGACCAGGCGCTCGGCCGCATCGACGAGCCGCTCGTCCCTATCGTCGCGCCGCCGGTCTATCACACGCTGCGTTATCTGCTCGAACCGATCGTCGCGCAGGAAGCCGCCGTCGCGTTCGCGACGCGTCTCATGCAGACGCTTGCGCACGTGCTCACCCGTGACGATGTCGGAGCGCGGGCGCTGCGGCTTTCGCTCTATCGTGTCGATGGCGAGATCAGAACGATCGACATCGCGCTGACGCTGCCGACGCGTAATGTCTCTCATGTGGCGCGGATGATCGAGTTGAAGCTCGAGGCACAGGCGGCGACGGAAGATGCCGGCTTCGGTTTCGAAGCCATCGGGCTTGCCGTCACCCGCGCCGAAACCATCCCCGCGCAACAGAACGAGCTTATCGGTGACGACACCAGCAGTGCCGATAAAATGGCGCGCTGCGCGGTCCTGGTCGATACGCTGCGGCAACGCCTTGGATCGCAAAGCGTCCGGCAAATCGAACCGGTCGCCAGTCACATTCCGGAGCGTGCCGAAGCTTCGCTGCCGGTCACCAGTGAAGCTCCAACCCCATGGCCGGAACCGGAGCAACTACGACCGCTGTTGCTGTTGCCCCATGCCGAGCCAGCCGAGGAAGTCCTGGCGGTCATCCCCGACGGTCCGCCGCGGCGTTTTCGCTGGCGCGGGGTGATTTATGAGGTCGCGGGCTCACAAGGCCCGGAACGCATCGGCGCCGAATGGTGGCGCCTGCCTTCGCAAGACCGCTTACCAGAACCGACACGCGATTATTACCTGGTCGAAGACGCTGTGGGCCATCGCTTCTGGCTCTATCGCGAAGGCCTCTATGAACGCGAAACGGCAGCGGCGCGCTGGTTTGTGCACGGACTATTTGCGTGAGTTCTTTCGCGTGAGAGCGCAGATGATCGATTACGCCGAACTTGCTGGGACAACTAATTTTTCTTTCCTGCGCGGAGCCTCGCATCCGCAGGAAATAGTCGCGACCGCCGATGAACTTGGGTGTTTCGCCATCGGCATTGCCGACCGCAATTCTTTTGCCGGCGTGGTGCGCGCCTATGACGAATGGAAAAAGAAAAAAAGCATCAAGCTTGTTGTCGGCACGCGGCTCGTCACTGTCGATGGCTTTGAGGTTCTCGCCTATCCGACGGATCGTCGGGCCTATGGGCGTCTTTGCCAGCTGCTGACCAAAGGCAACCGCAAGTCAAAGAAAGGCGAATGCCATCTGACCTTCGATGAGATACTCGCCACAAGCGAAGGCCAGATGCTCATCGCCTTACCGCCACTGGAGCTTTTCTCAGATGGAACAAATCCAACGGTATTGAACGTTCACCGTCATCCTGAGGTGCGAGCGAAGCGAGCCTCGAAGGACGACGGCCCGGGCGCCTCGACCCGCATCCTTCGAGGCTCGCGCTGCGCGCGAGCACCTCAGGATGAGGGAAATTTCATCGAGCGCCTCTCCGCCTTGGCCCGCACCGCGCCCGGCCGCACCTTCCTGGCCGGGGTCCATTATCATCGCGGCGACGAGCCGCGCCGGCTGGGACTTCTGGCCGAACTCGGCGAGCGCCTTCATGCACCGCTGGTCGCGGTCAACGATGTCGCCTATCACGCGCCGGAGCGCCGGCCGTTGACCGACATCCTCACCTGCGTGCGCGAGAAATGTACCATTGCCGAAGCGGGTTTAAGGCTTGCCGTCAATGCCGAACGCCATCTGAAGTCTCCGGCGGAGATGGCGCGGCTGTTCAAAAATTTTCCCGAGGCCATTGCCCGTACGGTCGAGATCGCCAAGGCGTGCCATTTCTCGCTCGGCGAGCTGAAATACGAATATCCCGACGAGCCGGTGCCGGAAGGCAAAACCGCGCAGCAGCATCTCGAAGATCTCACCTGGGCCGGCGCGCATGATCACTATCCGAAAGACAAATATCCGCAAGGCATTCCTGACGACGTCGCAAAGCGGCTCCATGACGAGCTCGCGCTGATCGCCAAGCTCGACTACGCGCGCTATTTCCTCACCGTTCATGACGTGGTGGCCTTCGCGCGCCGACAGGACAAGGAAATCCTCTGCCAGGGGCGGGGCTCCGCGGCAAACAGCGCAGTCTGTTATTGTCTCGGCATCACCTCGGTAAACCCGGAAAAGACCAAACTTCTGTTTGCCCGCTTCATTTCCGAGAACCGCGGCGAGCCGCCTGACATCGATGTCGACTTCGAGCATGAACGGCGCGAGGAGGTGATCCAGTACATCTACCGGCGCTATGGCCGCGACCGCGCGGCAATCTGTTCGACCGTCGTGCATTACCGCTCCCGGCGCGCCATCCGCGAAGTCGGCAAAGTTTTAGGCCTTACCGAGGATGTGACCGCGGCGCTGGCCAAAACCGTGTGGGGCTATAGCGATGGATTGTTGGACGACCACATCCGCCAGGCCGGACTTGATCCTTCAAATCCGGCGATCCGGCAGGCGGTTGATCTCGCCGGCGAATTGATCGGCTTCCCGCGCCATTTATCGCAGCACGTCGGCGGCTTCGTGCTCACCCGCGCGCCGCTCGACCAGACGGTGCCGATCGGCAATGCCGCCATGGAAGATCGCACCTTCATCGAATGGGACAAGGACGACATCGACACGCTCGGCCTCATGAAGGTCGATGTGCTCGCGCTTGGCATGCTGAGCTGCCTGCGCCGCGGGCTTGATCTCCTGCAGCAGCATTACGGCAAGGCCTATTCGCTCGCCACGCTGCCGCAAGACGACGCCGCCGTCTACGAGATGCTGTCGCGCGCTGACTCGGTCGGCGTATTCCAGGTCGAGAGCCGCGCGCAGATGTCGATGCTGCCGCGCCTGAAGCCACAATGCTTCTACGATCTCGTCATCGAAGTCGCGATCGTGCGGCCGGGGCCGATCCAGGGCGATATGGTGCATCCTTATCTGCGCCGCCGTGACGGCATCGAGAAGGAGCATTATCCCTCGCCCGATCCGGCTCACGGGCCGGCAGACGAGCTGAAAGAGGTGCTCAAACGCACCCTCGGCGTGCCGCTGTTCCAGGAGCAGGCGATGCAGATCGCCATCACCGCGGCGAAATTTACGCCCGACGAAGCCGATGGGCTCCGCCGCGCTATGGCCACCTTCCGCCATAACGGCACAGTCCATCTATTCCGCGACAAGTTCATCAACGGCATGACGACGCGCGGTTATGATCGCGATTTCGCGGAAAACTGTTTCGGCCAGATCGAGGGCTTCGGCGAATACGGTTTTCCCGAGAGTCACGCCGCAAGCTTTGCGCTCCTGGTTTATGCCTCGGCATGGATCAAATGCCGCTACCCGGAGGTGTTCTGCGCCGCCATCATCAACAGCCAGCCGATGGGTTTTTATCAGCCGGCGCAACTCGTGCGTGATGCACGCCAGCACGGCGTCGAAATCCGCGCCGCCGATGTCAATTGCAGCGATTGGGATTGCACGCTGGAGCCCGGAGACCACGGCACACATGCCGTTCGCCTTGGCTTCCGCCTCATCCACGGGCTCAACGAAGACGAGATAACCAAGCTGATCGCGGCCCGCGGTAACGGCTTTTCCTCGATTGAGCGGATGGCAGCAATCGCCGGCGTTTCACGTTTCACGATCGAAAGGCTGGCCGAGGCGGACGCGTTCCGTTCGTTAGGTCTCGATCGCCGCGCCGCGCTATGGGCGGCGCGGCGGCTCGACGTGATCGGCGCCCATCCGGCACGCCGCACCGGTTCCACCGCGACGGAAGCCGCGCTCCCGCTCTTGACGCCGCATTTGAGCGACGAACTTTTCCCGGAGGAACCCGTCGCGCTTCCAGCCATGCCGCTCTCCGAGCACGTCGTGGAAGATTACGTGGCGACCGGCTTGTCGCTGAAAGAGCATCCGGTTCGTTTCTTCCGCGATCGCCTCACCATGCTTGGCGCCCTGCCCAACGTCAGCCTTCGTAACGACGATTTGCGTCAGGACTCCAGAGTCACAGTTGCCGGCCTTGTGCTGGTGCGGCAACGGCCAGGAACCGCCAAAGGCGTGATCTTCATGACGCTCGAAGACGAGACCGACATCGCCAACATCATCGTCTGGCCGAAAGCATTTGAAAAAAACCGCCGGATCGTGATGACGGCGCGTTTTCTCGCCGTGCGCGGTCGCCTGCAGCGGGCCGGCCTCGTCATCCACGTCGTCGCGGAAAACTTTGTCGATCTCTCTGCCGAGCTACCTTGGTTGCGCGATGGCGGCGATCTGTTCTCGCCTAAATTTTCGGGCAAGCCGCTGCCGCAGGAGAAGAATAGTCCGTTTGATGGCAAACCTATCAGCACTCACCCATTAGACACGCAGCTTCTGCTCAAGAGCCGGGATTTTCACTAGTCGTCACTGCGAAGAGCAGCGCGACGAACTAGGCCCTCTTCCCCACACTCTTTTCCAGCACGCGCGCCAGACGCTCGGAAAACGATTTCGGATCGGTTGGGCGGTCGCCTTCGAGCACGCGCGCCTCATCTAGCAGCAGATGCGCCGCGTCCTCTTTCAATGTCTGCTCGCCGCCGCCAAGCGCCGCCAGCGCGACTACAAGCTGATGGCGCGGATTGACCTCCAGGATCGGCTTCGACGCGGCATTGAGCCGCCCCGAGCCGGCGAGGAGCTTCTCCAATGCCCGGTCAGGCCCACTTTCGCCGGCGACCAGACAGACCGCGCTGTCCGTAAGCCGGTCGGACGCACGCACCTCGGCGACGGCATCGCCGAGCGTGCCCTTCATAAAAGCGAGGAAGTCCTTGACCGAACCCTCCAGCTCCGGAGTTGCCGCTTCCTGGGCATCGAGGCGGGGAATGAGCGCCAGATCGGCGGCTCCTTGCGTCACTGACTTGAAGGGTTTGCCGTCGAAAGACACGCCGGACATGACCCAGAACGTATCGACCGGATCGGGCAGGAGCAGCACCTCAATGCCGCGCGCACGAAAGCCTTCGAGATGCGGCGACGATTTCAGCCGTTCGATATTGTCGCCGGCCAGATAATAGATCGCCGTCTGGTTGGGTTTTAGCGCGCCGACGTACTCCTTCAGACTGCGCCACGTATCCGATGGACCAGTCGTCTTAAAGCGCGCCAGCGCAAGCATGGCATCGCGGCGCTCAAAATCTTCGTAGACGCCCTCCTTCAGCACGGCGCCGAAAAGGTCCCAGATTTTCGTGTAAGTGTCCGGCTCCTTATCGGCGAGCCGTTCCAACTCGCTCAACACGCGGCTGGTCGCTCCCTTTCTGATCGCGGCGAGAAGCGGGCTCTCTTGAATCTTTTCGCGCGAGACGTTCAGCGGCAGGTCGGCGCTGTCGACCAAGCCCCGGACAAAGCGAAGGTAGCGCGGCAGGATGTCCGCATCGTCGGTGATGAACACCCGCTTAACGTAGAGCTTGATGCGACCCTTCCGGTCAGGATCGAACAGGTCGAAAGGTCGCGAACCGGGAACGAAGAACAATGACGTGTAATCGTGCCTGCCTTCGGCGTGGAAATGGATCGTCAAAGCCGGTTCATCGAACTGTCCGGCAATGCTCCGGTAGAAATCGGTGTACTCGGCGGCTGTGATCGAAGACTTTGGTTTCGCCCACAGCGCCGCACCGTCGGTGACCTCGGCAGGCTCAGCACCAGACTTCTCAATGATCGCGATCGGCACCGGCACGTGACCGGATTGCGCCTTGATCAGCCGTTCGACCGTAAATCGTTCGGCGTACTCCTTGGCGCTTTCCATCAGATGCAGCACCACCCGCGTGCCGCGGCGCGGCGCTTCGGTAACGACCGGATCGACCGGCGCCACGGCAAAGCTGCCTTTCCCATCAGACGACCAGACGAAGGCCGCGTCCGAACCAGCGCGCCGCGAAATCACCTCGACGCGGTCCGCCACCATGAACACCGAATAAAAGCCGACGCCGAACCGCCCGATCAATGCGGTTTCCTCGTCCGCTTGTGCCGCCCCGATCCGATCGAGGAACGCTTTGGTGCCCGAGCGGGCAATGGTGCCGAGCGCCTCCACCATCTCGTCGCGGCTCATTCCGATGCCATTGTCCTCGACCGTGAGCTGGCGTTTGTCGGCATCGAGCGCGACAGTCACGCGCGGCTTCGGATCGTCGCCAAGCAGCGCCGGCGCAGCGAGAGCATCGTAACGCAGTCGCTCGGAGGCGTCGGCGGCATTGGCGATCAATTCGCGGAGAAAGACGGATTTTTCGGAATAGACCGAGTGCACCATCAGCTGCAGCAGCTTGGCGACGTCGGCCTCGAACGGCCGGCTCTCCGATAAGTTCTCCTCGGTCATAGTCATCGTAACGTCCCGGCAAAATTGTTCGGGTCGGAGATGGAGCGAACCGGCCGTCAATTCAAGGCCGTCGCCCGCCAATCACCTATGATGCGGCGAGGATGTCGGGCGTGTGGATGTGTTCGGGCCGGACGCCGACGCCCAGGAGGCGACCGGGTATCCGGCGTAACAACGGGATGAGATCAAACAACTTCAGCAGGAGCGGCGGCTTTGGCCGCTGCGTGCCCGAGAGCGCCCGCCTGACGATCTGATTTTGAATGATCAGCTGCAGCCCCTGCGTAAAACGCACCGGGAACGAGCGCCGGGCCTGGATAGCGCAGAGGTCGTTATCGCCCACGGTGCCCGCTTTTAGAGGCGCCGCGAGGCGGTTCGCGGCGGCGACAGCGTCCTGGATGGCGAGGTTGATGCCGACCCCGCCGATCGGCGACATCGCGTGCGCGGCATCGCCGATGCATATCAGCCCCGGCCGCCACCATTGCCGCAGCCGATCGACAGTGACAGTCAAAAGCTTGATGTCGTCCCAGGTTTTCAGGTCTGCGACCCGATCGGCAAGAAACGGCGACATCGTCAGAACGCGGTTGCGGAACGCCTCCAGCCCCTCGGCCTTCACACGATTGATCCCGCCCTTTGGAATGACGAACGCACATTGCCAGTAATCGCCGCGATTGAGCATGATCATCATGACGCCGGCTTCGATGTGTCCGAACGTCTCTGTCTCGTCGGCTTCCCCTCGCGGCAGCCGAAACCAAAGCACGTCCATCGGCGCGCCAAAGTCCTCGGCGACAAGCCCCGCCTTTTCACGTATCGTCGAGTGACGGCCGTCTGCGCCGACGACAAGGTCGGCGTGGATCGTAAGTTCGCCTTCGGGCGTCCGCGCACGAACGCCGACGACGCGCCCTTCCTCCTCGATCAGGTCCGTAGCCTCTGCGCACATGCGCAGATCGAAGGATTTGTAGCGCTTGCCGCGGGCGGCGAGAAAATCGAGAAAATCCCACTGCGGCATCAGCGCCAGGTATTTGCAACGGGTCGGCACGTGGGTGAGATCGATCATGTGAACGCGTTCATCGCCGACCTGCGCGGTCATATGGTCGATCTTCTGATGCGGCAGTTTCAGAAAATCATCGAGCAGGCCGAGCTCGTGCATCAGTTCCAGAGTCGACGGATGAATGGTATCGCCGCGAAAGTCGCGCAAAAAATCGGCATGCTTCTCCAGCACGACGACATCGACACCGGCCCGCGCCAGGAGAAAGCCAAGCATCATCCCGGCCGGGCCACCGCCGGCAACGCAGCACTTGGCGGTGAGCATCGCGTTCGGCATAACCAACGCCCGTTTTGCTCGACACCGAGAGAAGACGCGTACTGACTATTCGGCCGGCTGCGGCGTCTTCTGCGGCGCTACGCCGAGCTTCTTCTGCAGGCTGGTCGACGACGTAGTGTATTGGAACACCAAGCGCTTCTCCGGATATATGTAGTGATACGCCTTTTGCGCCATCAGCGCCCCCTCATGGAAGCCCGAGAGAATGAGTTTGAGCTTGCCGGGGTACCAGTTAATATCACCGATGGCGAAAATGCCTGCCGTGCTGGTCTCGAAGGCCGCAGTCTCGACCGGGATCAATTCGTTGTTCTTGAGTTCAAAGCCCCAGTTTGCGACCGGCCCGAGCTTCATGGTCAGGCCGAAGAACGGCAGCAGCGTGTCGCAGGCGAGGTCCATGACCGAACCGTCATTGGTCTTGACCACGGCCTTCGAGAGCTGACCATCTTCGCCGTGCAGCGCGGTGACCTGGCCCATCACGAAATCGATTTTGCCCTCGCCGACGAGCGCCATCATTTTGTTGACGCTATCTGGTGCCGCGCGAAATTCGCTGCGTCGATGCACCAGCGTGAGATGCTTGGCAATCGGCGCCAAGTTGAGGGTCCAGTCGAGCGCACTATCTCCGCCGCCGACGATGAGCACGCGCTTGTCGCGGAACGCCTCCATCTTGCGGACCGAATAGAACAGCGACTTGCCTTCATAGGGCTCTACGCCCGGGATTGGCGGCCGCTTTGGTTGAAACGAGCCGCCGCCGGCAGCAATCACCACAACCTTGCACTCAAATTCCTTGCCTTGATCGGTCGTCACGCGAAACAGCGGATCGCCGATCTTCTCGACCTTGTCGACCATCTCGCTGAGATGAAACTGCGGGTTAAACGGCTTGATTTGCTGCATCAACGCATCAACAAGGCCTTGCGCGCTGGTCATCGGAACGCCGGGAATGTCGTAGATCGGCTTTTCCGGATAAAGCTCCGCGCACTGACCGCCAATCTTGTCGAGAATGTCGATAAGGTGCGCTTTCATATCGAGCAGGCCGAGCTCGAACACCGCAAAGAGGCCAATTGGGCCGGCTCCGATGATGACTACGTCAGTCTTGATAGCTTCGCCCATGTCTCTATTGCCTATGTCGTTCAGTCTCTAATTGCTGGGTGTGGTGAGGTGGCGAGTGTCTAGCGCGGTGGCTGCGGCAGGGGAAGAGGAAGCGGAGTTCGCGGCACGCAGGCCAGGACACCGAATTTGTCCCAGGTCAGCGTGGATTTATGCGCGTTAAGCCTGCCGCTCCGGAGTTCGCACGGTGAGGCCATCAAGCTCCTCGCTCAGCTTGATTTGGCATGACAGCCGCGAGTTCGGTTGCACCCCGTACGCAAAATCCAGCATGTCCGTTTCCATCGGTGACGGCTCGCCGACCTTTTGCCGCCAAGCTTCGTCGATATAGACGTGGCATGTCGAACACGCGCAGGCGCCGCCGCATTCGGCCTCGATCCCCGGCACGCCGTGCTTGATCGCGGTCTCCATCAGCGTCGAGCCGGGCTCGCCCGCGACCGTCCGGGCCGTGCCCTGAACATCGGTGAAAGTGATCTTGACCATGCAAAACTAAAGCCGGCTTGTCGGCCGGCGACGGGAAAAAAGGGGATAGCGAGAGAACCGGCGGCCCGTCTTCTATCGGGTCACGCCGCGCAACGCCAGTGCAGTAGGCCGCAGCGCAGATTACTGGTCGCGCGACCGTTGGCTACAGGTGTTGGCCCCGATTTCATCGAAGCGATCGCCTAACCGTGCTCCGATCGTTTCGCGCACCTCGATGCTGGCAACCTCGAGCTGCGCAATCGCGTCCTCAATCCTTGTGTCGACTTTATCGGCGGCGGCTTGTTCCAACCGCTCTGCCGCGCGCGCTACGCGCCAGGCTCCAACGCCGCGCGCTGAGCCTTTGAGCGTATGAGCTACGGCAGCGGCCCGCGCCGGCTCCGCGCCCACGAGACGGTTTAGGCTCAACGTGGTCTGACGGGCGAAAATCTCTAGAACCTCGCGTTCGAGGTCCCGGTCGCCGAGCGTCATTCGTCCGAGATGATCGTCGTCGAGGACGCTGTCGGTTCGTTCCGGACCCTGCTCAACCAATAGGCTCAATGCCGCCATGACGTTCTCCCCAGCGACCATTTTCTCCCCAGCGACCATTTTTGGCGCTTGAGACACACCATGCACGGCGGCACCGAAAGGTCGGTAAATCCGTGCGCCGCAAACGGGCTCGTGAGGCGTTCTTTCACGGCAATAGTAAGAGAGTCCTTACCCAGGGTTAGCGCGCTGCCAAACGACCCGAAGGTCGCGAAGGGCCGCCAGAGGGCTCTCGATCAGGCGCATTCCGGCCCCAAGCCGGCCGCATTGTTGGCGACAGAATGACAGCGTTGTGGGGACAGAACGCGCGACCGGCTTATGGTGACCAAACCGTTAACGATGATTAAAGGGACGTTACCAGTCTCGGTTTCCTTCGATCCGCCAGACCGATAGGATAGCCTACGGTAGTACGATCTGAGGGCGGGGGAGCCCTGTGTCGGCAGGATTTGAACGATAACGCGCTCGTGGCGCGGTTCGAGCCAGCTTCCAGGGCGGCTCGCGCCGTTTAGTCCAGCGTAAATCGCGAGGCGACGACCGGTATGGCCAACAACCCAAAAAAGATCGTGGATCCGACGGAAGCGGCGCTGTCCGCGATCCAGGAGGCCCTCAAGGTTCGCGACGATCAGACCGAGCCGGCCGGCCAATCCCACACCGAGCACGGAGCAGCGTCCGCTTCTTCCAACGGCTTCGTGGATGATTGGCACGATACCCCCCAGGCACCGCCTCCGCTGCGTATTTCCGACCAGGAAATCGGCGGGCGAAACAGCGACCCCCGCACCTTCCGCGCGGCTAATGACGATCAGCAATCCATTGGCCAGGTTTTGCAGGCATTGCAAAACCGCCCCGCCCGCACTTCCTATTTCGTGGCTGTTATTTTCTCTGTCGCCTGGCTGATCGGATGCGCCGCGCTATCGTGGGCCTATCTTTCCGATCTCAATGCCGCGTTTGGCCCCGGCCATTCTCCGACCGCCATCGTCGTCGGCCTCGGCGCGGCCGCGCTGCTGCCGATCATCTTCTTCTTCGGTGTGGCTCATATGGCTTGGCGCGCGCAGGAATTGCGGCTGATCGCCCAGTCGATGGCGAAAGTCGCGATGCGGCTCGCCGAGCCCGAAGGCGTGGCTCGAGATTCGATCGTGACCGTCGGGCAGGCTATTCGCCGCGAAGTCGCGGCCATGGGCGACGGCGTCGAGCGCGCTCTCGCCCGCGCCAGCGAACTCGAAGCGCTGGTACATAATGAGGTCTCCTCGCTCGAACGAACGTACAGCGACAACGAAGTCCGCATCCGCGGCCTGATTCAGGAACTCACCAATCAACGCGACACGCTGGTCGGCCAAGCCGAGCAGGTGCGTTCCTCGATCAGCAACGTTCAGATCGATCTAACGCAGGATTTGTCCACCATCAGCGATCTGGTGGGTCAACAAGTCAACGCCGCGGCGGAGCGGATCACCAATTCGCTGGCCGAAAAGGGCGAGCACATCACGCTCGCACTTGGTCAGATCGGCGATAATATGATTGAGCAGCTGAACGAGCGCGGCGAGGATCTGCTGGTTCGGCTGGAGACCGTGAGTGTCGACACCGCACGCGCGATCGCCTCGGCCAGTGAGCAGCTCACCACCGGCCTCAACTTCAAGACCGAGCACATTGGCGAAGAGTTCGCCGAGATCGCGCGCGGCCTCGAAGATATGATGACGTCGCGGCTCGATGGCGTCACCGACGGGTTCTCGGAAAAGTCGCTGGCCATTGTCGACATGATGGTGGGGCGTTCCCAGGAGCTGACGGACGCGATCGTCGACACTTCCAGTCAACTTGCCGAAACGATTGCGACGCGCGCCGAGGAGGTCAACTCAACGCTCAAAGCCTCCGGCGAATCCGTCATCCTTGATCTCAATCTGCGCGGCGGCGATGTCGCCAAGAAAATCGAACAGGCCGGCAGCCGGATCGCCGAAGACCTTATTTCGCGTAGCGACAAGGTCACCGAAACGCTGCGCGCAAGCGCAGATCACGTTGCCGACGTGGTGGCCGCGCGAGGCGACCAGATCAAGGACATGCTGCAGACGCGGCTGTCCACGTTTGAGCAGATGGTCAACAATTCGGGCACGGAACTTGGTGAAAAGATTTCCCGCGATTCCTCAACGCTGGGCAATCTCATCACCAGGCATCTCACCGAGTTCGATCGCACCGTAAAGACTTACGGTTCCGAACTTGTCGAACGGCTTGGCGCGCGAACCCAAGACGTCTCGGAATCGATGCGCAGCTACGTCGACACGTTTGACAATCGGGTCACGTCCAAGACCACCGAAGTCACCACCCTGCTCGACCAGCGTCTTTCACGCTTCCAGGAAACATTTGACAGCCGCACCCAGACGCTGACCGACGCACTGTCAAACCGCGTTTTGGACATTGCCAAGACGCTCACTGAAGGCGGCAAGGAAGTGGTTGGCGCCGTGGACAAGCGAATTGCCGACGTCACGAACACCATCGATACACGTGCCGCCAAGCTCGCGGAGACGATCGGCGAGCGTACCGCCGAGATCGAGAAGACGTTGGGTTCGCAAGCGGTACGGGTCGCAAACACGCTCGACGGCCGCATTGGCCATCTCGAGCAACTCCTCGTCGGACGTGCCGAGGCCGTGGCCCAGCAGATCGAAACCCGTAGTCGCGCGGCCGCCGATCTGCTCAACGGACGGCTTGAGGAACTTTCAGAATCAATCAAGACCAATTCCAGGAATGCCGAGCAATCGCTCGGGCAACTCGCGCTCAAGACGGTCGATGCGCTCGGCAAGAGCACAGCGGCGAGCGCTGCGGCGGCGGACGCTTTAAATCGCAGTGCCGTCGAGGCGACTGCTTCGCTCAATCGCAGCGCAAACGCGCTGAGCAACAGCATCGACAAGAGCGCGGCGGCTGCCAACGAAAGCATCAGCCATACGACTGCCAACGCGACCGAACTGCTGGCGCGCACCGCGGCTACGACAGCCGAAACGATCGGCCGCAGTGCCGGCGAGGCTGAGCGCGCGTTAAGCGGAGCCAGCGCCGAGGTTGCGCGTAACGTCACCGGTCGGGCAAACGAAATCACGGACACCGTGGCGCTGCGTGTCGGCGAGATGACCGGCCTCCTCGACGAGAAGTCGAACACGCTGATCGTGGCGCTTTCCAGCAAGGGCCAGGAATTCGCCGGCGAAGTGGGCCGCATCACCGACCAGGCCGTGAAGTCGATCGAGGCCAAGGGCTTCGCCTTTACTCAAACCATGATGGACAACAGCGAGGAGATCGCGCGGCTTATTAACGACGCAAGCCAGAACGCTACCTCAGCAATGACCCGTACACTCGGCCAATTGCAGGAAGGCGCTCAGGGCGTCAGCGAAACTGCCAAAACGTCCCTTACGCGCACGATCGAGGATTTGCACAGCGCCACCCGGTCAGCGATCGAGGAGTCGAAACAGACCGCTTCGGCCACGATCGCCGACATGATGGAAACGCATGGCATGTTGCGTTCCGACACCACCGCACTGTTCGAGCGCCTGCGCGAAGCCAACATCTTGCTGCAAGAAGTTCTCAGCGGCGCGCATGAAAACATGGGTTCACTTGAGCGGACCATGGTGACGCGCGTCTCGGAATTTGTCGCCGCCATGAATGATGTCGGCGGCAAAAGCGAAACCGCTGCCGCCGCCGTCGAGAAGCACCTTGGTACTTTCAACGCCGTGACACGTCAGGTTCTCGGCGACCTCAGCGAACTCGCGACTGAGTTCAGCACCCATGGACGCTCGCTCGCCGAGGCAGTGGAACTCGTCGAAAAGAGCAATCGCCGCAGCGAAGAATCGGTTGGCGCCCGTCGCGCCAGCATCGAGACATTGATCGCGACGCTGGACGCGCGGACCGAGGATTTCGGCGACCGGCTGCAGCGTTTCTCCAGTCTGTTAGACGAGTCGCTCGATGCCGCTTCGTCGCGGGCGAGAGAGATCGCCGGCATCATTGCCGAGACCAGCAACGAAAGCGTGCAGGTCATCGAACAGCAGTATGAACTTGTCCGCACAACATCCGAAGAAGAGCGCAAGCGCACCGGCGACACCTTGAACGCGGTTTATGACGAGGCGTCCGCGCAAGTGCACGCGATGTTCAGTCAATCCGCTGAGCGGTACGCCGAGATCATGCAGGGCATGAAGCAAATGGCGGCGGAAATGCAGCAGGAACTGGAAACGACGCGCGCCGAACTGCGGCGCGGTATCTTCGAACTGCCGCAGGAGACCGCCGAAAGTGCGGCACAAATGCGCCGTGTCATCGTCGATCAGATCGAGGCCTTGGCGGAGCTCAATCGCATTGTCGCCCGCCACGGACGTTCGCTGGACGCTGCCGAACCCGCAAGGCCGGAACCGGCACGTCGAGAGGCGGAGCCCATGCGGCGCGAGCCGGAGCCGGTCCGGCGCGAGCCTGAGCCCGCTTATGCCGCAGCCCCTGCCCGCGCACCGGCGCGACCCGCGCGCGGCGATATCACCGCCGCACCACCGGCGACTATGCGCCCCGATATTACCGGCGCACCGCCACGGCGCCCCGAGGCGCCGCAAGGCGTCCAGCAGAACGGTGGAAACGGCCGCAACGCGAATGGTGGTTGGCTCAGCGATCTTCTGACGCGCGCTTCGCGCGAGGATAGCCCGCCGATTGCCCCCTCCCCGCGTGAAGGCGGACGCAGCGACGAGCGCGCGGCACGCGACAGTGTCGACTCACTCGAGTCGCTTGCAGTTGATGTGGCGCGGATGGTCGACCACGACGCCGTTGCCGAATTGTGGGAGCGTTACAAGCGCGGCGAGCGCAATCTGTTCAACCGTCGCCTCTACACACCGCAGGGGCAAAAGGCGTTCGAGGAAATTCGCCGCAAGTACCGCGCCGATCCTGAATTCCGGCAAACCGTTGAACAATACATCCACGAGTTCGAGCGGCTGCTCGAAGAGGTGTCGCGCGGCGATCGCGGACCCGCCGTGGTGCGCAACTACCTGACCTCGGATACCGGTAAGGTCTACACCATGCTGGCCCACGCGGCCGGGCGGTTCGACCAGTAATTCACCAGTGGAATAAAGCGCTTGTCGACCGGTCACGCGATTGTGGCAGCCGGCAAATTTGAAGGACCGCCAGCGGTCTTGCTTGCGAAGCGACCGCGGCGCTACCGTCCCGTCCATGGAAGCTCCGGTTTCCTTACCTACCGCCGAGGATGTCGACGAGGCTGCACGTCGGCTTGCCGGCGTCGCCTTGCGTACGCCGCTTTTGACCTCCGCCGCCCTCGACGTCATGACCGGGGGGCGCGTCTTTTTAAAAGCGGAGACCCTGCAGCACACCGGCTCGTTCAAATTCCGCGGCGCCTACAACAGGCTTGCTGCGATTCCACCTGAGCAGCGCGCCGGCGGCGTGGTGGCATTCTCGTCGGGAAATCACGCCCAAGGCGTGGCGGCGGCGGCGCGGCTTCTCGGCATGCGCTGCGTGATCGTGATGCCATCTGATGCCCCCCGAGCCAAACTTGAGCGGACGGCGGCGTTTGGTGCCGAGATTGTGCTTTACGATCGCGCCCGCGACGACCGCGAAGCGATTGCCGGCGAAATCGCAGCGCGCCGCGGCGCAGTTCTCGTGCCGCCATACGACGATGCCTTGATCATTGCCGGCCAAGGCACCGCCGGGCTCGAGATTGTCGAGGATTTGCACGCGCTCGGACTTGTGCCCGACGTCATCGTGGTGACCGCGTCAGGCGGCGGCCTCACCGCCGGCATCGCCCTTGCCGTTCGGGCGCGCGTACCAAACGCCGCACTCTATACCGCCGAGCCGCAGGGTTTCGACGACCACGCGCGCTCTTTTCGCAGCGGGCAGCGCGAGCAGAATGCGGCGCTCAGCGGCACGATTTGCGACGCACTGATGGCGCGCATGCCGGGCAAGCTTACCTTTGCAATCAACCAGGCGCTGGTCGGAGCCGGCGTCGTGGCGAGCGACGAAGAAGTCGCGGCGGCCGTCGCATTCGCGTTTTCAGAATTGAAGCTTGTGGTCGAGCCCGGCGGAGCCGTTGCCCTCGCAGCGCTGATGACCGGCAAGGTGGACGTCACGGGTAAAGTCGCCGTAGCCGTTCTATCCGGCGGCAACATCGATCCAGAGCTGTTCTCGCGGCTGGTCGCGTAGATGCGATCGACTTGAGTTCCAAAGACCGCATTCCACGCCGGAACATCGGACCCAAGCCGACATGACGCGTCTCGTTGCCACGCGAGCACCGAGGATTCATTTCAAGTACGCGAACGCCGCCCAAAATTTCCGCCTGCGAAAACTAGGCGGAACCAGCTCTAAGCGCCGGCGCCCGGCAAGAAGCAGCGGATTTGCGTCGCCCCGTCAGAATCCATGTAGGGCCACACCACCGCAGGGCCGAAGCGATTGGGCTCCGTTACCAGAGCGTTTTCGGGTACGAAGATCCATTCGCCGTGGAGTCGCACACGATAGCGGCCATCCCGCGTATCCCAATCCACATCCTGAACACTAACGCCGTCGGCAAAAGAACAACACAATCCTTTTCCGCTCGCCAACTGGTCGAACCATGCGTGAAGTGGTTCATTGGCGTAGCGACCGTCATCACGCGCAGACACATTGCTTGAAGCGAACATACCCATGCACAACGCAACTACCACCACCGTGGGACAGAAGAGTCTGTGCATCGTGGCCTCCAGATGATCGTGATATGCGGACCAACGAAACAAAGGGCCCGGCAGACCTGGAGAACAAAAACCGCCTGCTCTTGTTGTTGCTCCGCATCGCACTCAAACGAAAGCAACTTCCATGCCGCTTACCGAATCACACTATGGGAGACTATCTCGGGTTAACAATAAATGAACACAGCGCGAAATACGCGCTCGTACTCAGTAGAGTTGAATCGGGATTGCGCCGAGCTGACCGAGAAGACGCCGCCAACTAGGTGAAGAGCGCGATGAGTTCGGCCTCACTCAAAGCGAGTATGGCTCGGAGTGATTTGCTTTGCGGCGCGCGTTGCGTGGCCGGTTCCATTGGCCGCAAAGTGTTATGCGGCAAGGCGTTTTCTGCCTGGGCCTCTTGTTCCGAAGACGTGTTGGTGATTTTAGGAACGGACTCAAGCTGCGGCGCAAACCGAGCGCCTGATTCGCGTTCCAGACTCGCTTGCAGGTCGCTATCGGACCCCTGCGGAAGCACCGAAAACCCATTGGACTGCGAGGCGCCGTACTCGGGGCCGAACACGTTCGCGCCACGCGAATCGACGGGAGCATCGTCAGCGGTATGATCAAACCGCCCGGCGTCAGTATCGCCTTGTGTTTCATCATCTGCAGTTTTTTCAGCCGCGGTGTTGGGAAGCGCCTCGGTATCATCGCGGCTCGCACGCTTGTCGAGTTCTGATTCTTTGCGGCGCGCGTCGCTGGCAGCCGGCAACTCGGTGCCTGGGCTAGCGGCCGAGTTGTGGAGCGCGATGAAGTCGTTGACCAGAACCGACAGGTCGCGCAAAAGGGAAGCGGTACTCGACATTCCCGCGGCCGCCGCATTGCTGCGCACTATAGCGTCACCGATTTCGCGTGCTGCCTGTTCCAACGCGTCGCACAAGGCGGGTTCCACGTCCCGCCGCCGCAACGCCATGCCGATATCCTGGATACGCTCGATGGCGAGGAGATCGTTAGCCGCGGTATCACCGCCTGCCGAAAAAATAGCCTCCGACTGCTGAATTGCCCGAGCTAACTCAGTAAGGCCCTGAAACATTGTGGCCGATATCTGCTGCACATGATGGTCGCGCATCGCCGACTCAAGCCGCGCAACCGAGCTCGCAAATTTGCGCGTGTCAGGATCGAGGTTGCGGCATGCGTACTCCGCGAGGAAGTTCCGCCCGCCTTCGGTCGCCATGAGCTCTGCATGAACGGCCTGATACGCAGCCTCGGTCTGCGATTCACCCACGCCAGCCGACAATGACAAAGGATCGCTGACCATCATTCCCTCGACAAGCATCAGTTAGACAGCACAACGATCTTTGCGCCGCAATCCGCATAAACGATCGCCGCCGCGAGATACCCACAGGCGCGCGCCTGCCCCAAGTGTGATCGAACCGGCTGGGCTCATCCCCACAAGACCGGCTCAGGCGGATAAACGAGACTTCCTTCATAGCGCAGACTGTCAGGGCGATCTTTTGCAAGCAGCAGCGGGCCATCGAGGTCCACGAAATTCGCACGCTGCGCTACGAGCATAGCGGGCGCCATCGCGAGCGACGTTGCGACCATGCATCCGACCATGGTGGCAAAGCCGCGTCGTTCGGCTTCAGCGGCAAGCGCCAACGCCTCGGTCAAGCCGCCGGCCTTGTCGAGCTTGATGTTGACAGCGTCGTATTTGCCAACGAGCGCATCGAGCGAACCGCGATCGTGCACGCTCTCATCGGCACAGACCGGAATTGGCCGCACACTGCTCGCAAGCGCGTCGTCGCGGCCTTCCGGTAATGGCTGTTCAATGAGAGTTACGCCGGCGTCAGCGCAAGCGGCGAGGTTGGACGCCAGGTTGTCCGCGTCCCAGCCTTCGTTGGCATCGACGACAAGTTCGGCTAGCGGCGCGGCGCGGCGGACCGCCGCAATGCGCTTGCCGTCATCAGATCCGCCGCCGAGCTTGACCTTCAGCAAGGGCCGCCAGGCGGCGCGCTCCGCCGCCGCCGCCATTTCCGTCACCGATGTAAGCGAGATCGTGTAGGCGGTCGTCAGCGGCCCAGGGTTAGGCAGCCCGGCCAATTCATGCACACGGCGGCCTTGCTGTTTGGCGCTGAGGTCCCAACAGGCACAGTCGAGCGCGTTACGGGCGGCACCGGCGGGCAAGGCGCGGGCGAGCGCAACACGGTCGAAATCTTGTTTCACAACCGGGCGCAGCGCTTCGATAGCCGCCACAACACCATCGGGAGTTTCGCCATAACGAGCATAGGGGACTGCTTCACCGCGGCCGCGATGGGTTCCGTCGCTGAGTTCGGCCACGACGACAACCGCTTCGGTCTTACTGCCGCGGCTGATCGCGAAAGTAGCTGCCAACGGCCAGCGTTCAATCCTCGCGGATAGGTCCATGCCAACGCCAATATGATCGTTTTCTGGTCACCTCAAGTGGCTGCCCGGCGGCCATTGCGGGGCCCGACAACGATACTGGCTTTGAAAATGTCGGCAGAATATTGTGGACCCGATGATCCCAATGGAGGCGGCGACCATGAGCATCGAAACAGCCGCGAGAGAGGTTCACGCCTGGCCTGAAGGTTTTACACGCGTCCCATACTGGGCCTTCCAGAACGAGGACGTCTACCGCGCCGAGCAGAAGCAAATATTCCAGAGCGAGTCATGGAATTATCTCTGCCTCGAAGCCGAGGTGGCAAAGCCGGGCGATTTTCGCACCACATTCGTTGGTGACGCGCCGGTGATTGTCGCCCGCGACGACGACGGCGAAATCTATGCGTTCGAAAACCGCTGCGCGCATCGCGGCGCGCTGATTTGCCTCGACAATTACGGCGTCGACAAAAAGGATTTCAGCTGCGTCTACCACGCTTGGACCTACGATCTGAAGGGCAACCTGATCGGCGTGGCGTTCAAGGACGGTATCAAGGGCAAGGGCGGAATGTCGCCGAGCTTCCGCATGGAGCATCACTCGCCACGTAAGCTGCGGATCGCGCTGGCGCATGGTCTCGTGTTCGGAAGCTTTTCGGAAGAGGTTCCGCCAATCGCAGAATACATTGGCGAGACGATCTTGGCGCGTATCGCGCGGGTGCTTGCGGGCCGCAGGCCGGTGGTGATCGGACGCTACACGCAGGTGCTGCCGAACAACTGGAAACTCTACATGGAGAACGTGAAGGACTCCTACCATGCGAGCATCCTGCACCTGTTTTTCACCACCTTCGAAATCAACCGCCTCTCGCAAACCGGAGCAATCATCGTCGACGAGAGCGGCGGCAATCACGTGAGCTATTCGCAGATCGATCGCGCGGCCGAACGCGATCAGGAATATGCGAACCAGCAGCTTCGTTCCGACAGCCAGTATCGGCTCGCCGATCCGTCGTTACTCCAAGGTTTCGAAGAATTCCCGGACGGTACCACGCTACAGATTCTTTCGGTGTTCCCGACTTTCATCCTGCAGCAGATCCAGAATGCCATCGCCGTGCGGCAGATCGTGCCGCGCGGGGTTGGCCGCACTGATCTGAATTGGACCATTCTCGGCTTCGAGGACGACACGCCGGACCAACGGCTGGCGCGGCTGAAGCAGGCCAACCTCGTGGGCCCGGCGGGCTACGTTTCGATGGAAGACGGCTGCGTCGGCGGTTTTGTCCAGCGCGGTATTGCCGGCTCGCCAAACGAGCAAGCCGTTCTGGAAATGGGCGGCAGCTCGGCCGAAAGCAGCGAAAGCCGCGTTACCGAAGCGTCGGTCCGGGGCTTCTGGAAGGCCTATCGCGCCCACATGGGCCTGTGAGCAAAGAATTTCGATGACGCCGCAGGACGCCTTTCAGATCATACTGCGTATGCAGGCAGACTATGCGCGCTGTATCGACGACGACCGCCTTGAGAGCTGGCCGGATTATTTCAGCGACCCCTGCACCTACAAAATCACGACCGCCGCCAATTATCGTGAGGGCCTGGAAGCCGGCATCGTCTTTGCCAATTCGCGCGGCATGTTGATCGACCGAGTATCGGCGTTGCGCGAAGCGAACGTCTACGAGCGACAGAGCTACCGGCATATTCTCGGCATGCCGTCGATACTGTCGCAGAGCGATGGCAGCGTGCGCAGCGAGACGCCGTTCCTGGTGGCGCGCATCATGCGCGGCGGCGAGACCGATATCTTCGCCACCGGCCGCTACCTCGATCTTTACGTGCTCAATGGCGTGGGCGCCAAGCTCGCAGAGCGCATCGTCGTCTGCGACAGTTCGCGGATCGACACTTTGCTGGCGTTGCCGCTTTGAGCACGCCGCGGCCTACGATCGCGCTCGCCATCGGCGATCCTAACGGTATCGGCCCAGAGATCGCCGTCAAAGCCGCTGCAGCACTCGATGACAGCCAACTCCGAACCGTTCTCGTCGGCGATGCTTTCATCGTCAGGCACTACGCGGCGCAGGCGGCAAAGGACTTCGCCGTTCGTGAAATCGCCGCCGGCGACGCGCGTGTCGCACGCACCATCGATGTTCTTCCGGTCGGCGCCATGCCGCGCCAGGCTTTCGTCCCGGGACGCGTCGAAGCCGCGGCCGGTCGTGCCACAGTCGCTTATGTGGAAGCCGCGCTTGGTTTTGCAGGCGCGCACTACGCCCGCGCTGTCGTCGGTTGCCCGCACAACGAGACTGCAGTCAACGCCGCCGGGATTCCGTTTAGCGGTTATCCGAGCCTGATTGCGCGTCTAAGCGGAACGCCCGAAGACCGTGTTTTTCTGATGCTGGTCGGCGGTCGGCTGCGCATTCTCCATGCGACTCTGCACGAGCGGCTGCAGAACGCGTTGCTGCGATTGACGCCCGACCTCGTCGAATCTGCCGGGAAAGTCTGCGCAAGCGCGCTCGCATCGCTTGGAATCCAGCGGCCCCGCATCGGGCTGTGCGCCATCAATCCTCACGCCGGCGAAGGCGGGTTGTTCGGCGATGACGATGAGCACATCACGGCGCCAGCGGCGGAACGGCTGCGCCGCGGCGGCATCGCGGCCGAAGGGCCGACAGGTGCGGACCTTTTGCTCGGCCGAACCGACCTCGACGGGTTTGTCGCCATGTATCATGACCAGGGCCACATCCCGATTAAGCTGATCGCCGGCCGCACCGCATCAGCGCTGACGGTTGGCGCCGGTGTCGTGTTCTCCTCGGTCGGACACGGCAGCGCCTTCGATATTGCCGGACGCGGCATCGCCGACCCGGCCGGCATCCTGCGCGCCATCCATCTCGTCTCAGGGCTCGGCGGGGGCGGTGAGGCGATTGATGACATTCAACATTCGCATCGTCGGAGCTGACATCGCGTTCGCCTGCGCGGACGGCGAGACGGTGCTCGATGCGGCCGAGCGCGCCGGCTACTCGATCCCCTATTCCTGCCGCAAAGGCGTTTGCTTGAGCTGCGCGGGCGTCTTGACCGACGGCACCGCGCTTTTGCGCCATCAGCATATCGGCGGCCCGCGCGATGGCGTTTTGCTATGCCAAGCCAAGCCGCTAAGCAACCTTACGATCAAACCGAGCCGCATCGAAAAGCGCGATCCGATCGCCCGCAAGCACATTAAAGCCAATGTGTTTCGTCTGCATCGGCCGGCGCCGGATGTGATCATTCTGCAGTTGCGCTTCCCCGCCGGTGTGCGTGCGAAATTTCGGGCCGGACAATATTTGCGCGTGATCCTGGCCGATGGCGACAGCCGCAATTTCTCCATGGCCAATCCGCCGCACGAAAGCGATGGCGCCGAACTGCATGTCCGCTGCGTGCCGGGCGGACGTTTTTCAGAAAAGGTGCTGGCGACGCTTGCCAAAGGCGACAAACTCGATGTTGAGATTCCGTTCGGCGAGTTTTTCCTTCGCGAGGACGCCACCAAGACTATCGTGTTTGTGGCCACCGGAACCGGATTCGCCCCCATCAAATCCATGATCCAGGACATGATTAAGCGCGGCATCCGCCGGACGGCCACACTCTATTGGGGATCGCGAAGCGGTGCGGACATCTACTTGCCGACGCTGCTTGCGACATGGCAGGCACACACAGACTGGCTCAAAATCGTGCCCGTGCTCTCCGAGCCGGGCGTGGATTGGCAGGGACGCCGGGGCCTCGTACATTCTGCGGTCCTGCGTGATCTGCCCGATCTATCGCCTTGTCAGGTCTATGCGTGTGGAAATCCGCTTATGATCAACGCGGCGCGCCGTGATTTCACCGGGGTCGGCGGACTGCCGGCCGATCAATTTTATGCCGATCCGTTTGTTCCTTCCGGCGATAAGACGGCGGACATTTAATCGCCCGCGACAAGAGCGCAGAATTGAAGGGAGAAATCGGTGGCAACATCAACGATGCATGTGCCGGACATCATCAACGAAGGCCGGATCAGCGCATTTCAGTACATGATCGTGCTGCTCTGCGGACTCGTCATGCTTATTGACGGCTTCGATACGCAGGCGATCAGCTATATGGCTCCGCTCATGGCCAAGGAATGGGGCGTCTCCCGGGTGCTGCTTGGGCCGATCTTTGCTTCAGCTCTCGTTGGCCTCATGCTCGGCTACCTTGCGCTTGCGCCGTTGTCAGACCGCTTCGGTCATCGGCGCATGCTGATCGGCAGCACAATCTTCTTTGCCGTGTTTACCGGCGTGACGGTTTTTGCAACCAACGTCACCGAACTCATCGTGTTGCGCTTCTTGACCGGCGCCGGTCTCGGCGCGGCGATACCGAGTGCGATCGCCCTGTCCAGTGAATACACCCCAAAGCGACTCCGCGCGACTTTCGTGCTGGCGATCTATTGCGGATTCTCATTTGGCTTCGTCGTCGCCGGCATGGCGGCCGCGTGGTTGCTTATCTCATTTGGCTGGCGATCATTGTTGTGGATCGGCGCGGGCTTTCCCCTCGCTCTCTCGGTCATTCTCTTGGTGCTGTTGCCTGACTCGCTCGATCAGCTGGTCCGCGCCGCCGCGAAACCGGATCAAATCTGGATAATTTTGCAACGCATCAACCCGAGTCTCACCGGTACTCCGACGCCTGGGAGGTTCACAACGGATCAGGAGGAAAAGTTCAGCGCCGTCGGCAGCGTTTTCAGGGCGGGCCGAATTGCCGGGACGCTGTTGCTGTGGTTTGTCTTTGCTCTCAACCTTGGCGAATTCTATGCGCTGCAGACTTGGCTGCCTACCATTCTGACCGACCATTACTACTCACTCACGACGGTTGCCACGGCAACAAGCCTGACAACGACGGGCGGTATTATCGCCGCATTCATCGTCGGTCCCGCGATGGATCGGGTGGGAGCTTACGGATCGCTGTTGTGCCTTTATCTCGCCGGTGTGTTGTTCGTGGCGCTGATCGGCGTCACGCTCGATCGCCCCGAATGGATTCTTCTGGGGACGGCATTCATCGCCGGCTTCTGCGTTAGCGGCGGCCAGAAAAGTGTGATCGCGCTCTCCGCCGTGTTTTATCCGGCGCCCGTACGTTCGACCGGTGTCGGCTGGGCGCTTGGTGTGGGACGCCTCGGCGGCATCGCCGGTCCGCTATTGATGGGCATGTTGATCCAGCAGCACATTGCGGCGACGAATTTGTTCTTCGCGGCTTCAATACCGATGTTGCTTGCGGCGATTTCGGTAGCGGTGATGGGCTTGGTCTATCGGCGACGCGACACGGCACACGCGATAATTACGACGGGCGCGTGAAGTTCAAGCGGCGATTTCCGCCTCTTCGTCTGGATCGATCAGGGTCAGACCGGGCGTAAACTGCGCCGCATCGGTCTCGAACCAAGTCAGGATCTCAAAGCGTCCGTCGCGATGCTCCGCCAGCGCCGTGCAGCTCTCGACCCAATCGCCGCAGTTCATGTAACGGATGCCGAAATTGTCGTGGATCACGGCGTGATGGATATGACCGCAAATGACGCCGTCGACGTTACGGCGTTGCGCCTCCGCGGCAAGCGTCTCTTCGAACGCACCAATATAGTTAACGGCGTTCTTGACCTTGCGCTTGGCCCATTGCGACAGCGACCAATAGGAAAAGCCGAGCCGGCGGCGAATTGCGTTAAAGTAGCGATTGATCAGGATAGCGAGATCGTAAGCGGTATCGCCCAGGAGCGCGAGCCAGCGCGCATGCTTGACAACCATGTCAAACGCGTCGCCGTGCACGACCAGATAGCGACGGCCGTCGGCGCCCTCGTGGATTGCGGTCTCCACCACTTCGATACCGCCGAAATGCGTCCCGTAATAGTCGCGAAGAAACTCATCGTGATTGCCGGGCAAATAAATGAAACGAGCCCCCTTGCGGGCCTTGCGCAGAAGCTTCTGCACCACGTCATTATGCGGTTGCGGCCAGTACCAGCCTTGGCGCAATTGCCAGCCGTCGACAATATCGCCGACCAGATAGATCGTATCGGCGTCGTGGTAGCGCAGAAAGTCGAGGAGCCGTTCGGCCTGGCAGCCGCGCGCGCCGAGATGAACATCCGAAATAAACAGAGTACGGAACAGACGCGCGCCGTGCTCAAGTGCCACGATGTTTGATCTCTCGGTCATTCGACACGTTGCGGCGTATAGGTTGATTCGATTGCAGCCAAATGACAGCAATCGTTAACGCGCCACCTTGCGACAAAAGTTAACGCCGGCGTTGACGCTGATTTCAGCGAGTCACAGGGCTGTCATCGCCCTTCGCTAAGCGTCGCTGCGATGACAGTGCCGATTCTCGCCGCCGCTTCTTTCTGTTTGGCTACGACCGCCATTCATTTCGTAAGTATCGCGATTGCGGGCTTCCGCCTGCGCAGGGCGCCGTCGACCGCGCCGTTGTCCCATCTCGCATTGCCGCCGGTAAGCCTGGTGCGGCCCCTTTGCGGGATAGACAATTATGCCGCCGAAACCCTGCGCACCTCATTTGAACTCGATTATCCATGTTGCGAAGTTCTGTTCTGCATTGCTTCCGCCAAGGACCCGGTCATCCCGCTCGTAGAAGCGTTGATCGCCGAACATCCGAGCGCCGACGCAAAATTGCTGATCGGCGACGACCGGGTGAGCACTAACCCGAAGCTCAACAACGTGCTCAAAGGGTGGCGGGCAGCCCACCACGATTGGATCGTGCTCGCCGATTTAAACGTACTGATGCCGGCTGATTACCTGGAACGTCTGATGGCGAGTTGGCGAGCGGATACCGGCCTTGTCGCGTCGCCGCCGATCGGATCGAAGCCCAAAGGAATCTGGGCCGAACTCGAATGCGCGTTTCTCAATACCTATCAGGCGCGGTGGCAATATGTTGCCGATGCGCTCGGTTTTGGCTTCGCCCAGGGCAAAACCATGCTGTGGCGTCGCGCCGATCTTGAACGCGCCGGCGGCATCGAAACCCTTGCCAAGGAAGTCGCCGAAGATGCGGCCTCGACCAAGATCGTACGCAACGCCGGTCTTAAGGTACGGCTGGTCGATCAGCCGTTCCCCCAACCGCTTGGTCATCGCACGGTCGCCGAAGTCTGGAACCGGCAGCTGCGCTGGGCGCGACTGCGCCGCGCGAGTTTCTTGGGTTACTACCTGCCGGAAGCCATTTCCGGCGGCTTGCTCCCGATCATCGCGCTTGCCGTCGCCGCGCCCCATTTTGGTCTGCCGGCAACCCTCAGCGTGGTAACGCTCGCCGCGCTCTGGTATGGCAGTGAAACTTTACTCGCGGCCATTGCCGGTTGGCACATATCGGCGTTTTACCCGTTTTACTGCTTGGCACGTGACCTGACCTTGCCGGTGCTCTTCGTCAAGGGATTGCGCAGCGATGACTTCGTTTGGCGCGGCAACGAGATGCAGGTCGAGCGTATGCGTCCGCGCCGGGTGATGGCGCAGATGCGGCCGCGATTCGCCGAGTTGGCTCCGGTCGCGCGCCGACGACTCCGATCACTCCGGGAACGGATGTTGTAGTCCCCACATTCGCGCGCCGATCATTTTTAGCGCTTACTCGCTGGACACAGACACGTTCTGCACGATGGCGTCAGCAATTGCCTCTAGCGTTGCGCGATCAGATGGAAAATCTGCCGCGATCCAAGCCTGCTCTGCCGCACGCAAGGCAACACCAAGCCGTGGTCCAGCGGGAACGCCGCGGCGGGTGAAGTCGGCGGCCTTCAGCGTAAACGCCGGTGTAGTCCAGCGTTGCGGCAAGCTCGCGAGTTCGCGCCAGACATGATCTGCGGCACCAGCCTGTGAGCGCGACCACGCGATCAGCACGCGATCCGCAAATGATTCGGGGCCAAGGTCATAAAGCAGCGCATGCGCCGACTGCGCATCCGCCCGCGGATTGACACGCCACCAATGTTCGAGCGTCATGAGCCGCTCCGATTCGATGTTAGCGAGCCGCAGCCGCTGCGTGAGCCGCTCGGCGTCCTCGACAACCCAAACGCCAAGAGCGCCGAGGCGTCGGACCGCATCCGGCTCAACACCAAGCGCCGCTTCTGCTTTGACCATATTCTCAAAGCTGGCGAGGAAGCCCACACCGCCGAGTACCAGGCCGAGGAGGCCGCTTTCGGCCATCACCACCAGCGACGGTGTCGCCCGCTGAGCGACCAGAAGCTTGAGCATTTCGATCCGGACGCGCTCGCGAGACAGCGTCACAAGGCCGGCGCGCCCGCTGATGCATGCCGCGACACCCGCACTATCAGGCGCGCCGGCCCCGAACAGCGCATGAAAGCGAAAGAACCGTAAAATGCGGAGATAGTCTTCTTCGATCCGTCGCCGCGGATCGCCGATGAAGCGCACGCGACGCCCGGCGACGGCGTCGAGGCCTCCAACGTAATCGTACACAGTGCCGTCGCGTGTTAAGGACAGCGCATTGATGGTGAAATCGCGCCGCTCGGCGTCGGTCTTCCAGTTGCGGCCAAACGCAACGCGCGCCTTGCGGCCAAACGTTTCGACGTCCTCGCGCAAAGTCGTGACTTCGATGGGACGATGATCGATCACCGCGGTGATGGTGCCGTGTTCGATGCCGGTTGGGATCGCTTTGCCGCCCGCTACAGTGACGCGCCGCATAACTTCTTCCGGCAATGCGGTCGTCGCGACATCGATTTCGCCGACCGGGAGTTCCAGCAAAGCATTCCGCACGGCGCCGCCGACCACGCGTGCTTCTTCGCCGTCGCGATTGAGCAGTTCCAGCAATCGGGCGACTTCGCCGTGCTTGAGCCAGGCAGCGTCGCGCAGATGCGGCAAGTCCGTCACCGCGTCGTTCCCGGCACGAATTTGCCGTCCTCGATATGCGCTGGCACGTAAGCCGCGCCCGGCGGTGCGCCGGAGAATTGCGCCAGCAGGAAAAAGCTCGCGCCCATCAACACCAGCGAGGCAATGACAAGGCTGGCAATCCGACGCAAGGTCCATGCATCGGACTGCAGCACGCCCGCACGCGTCGCCAACAGAAACGCGGCATACAGTACAAACGGAATGAGGAAGAGTCCGATCTCGGTGGCGATTGGACGAATCATGCCAAAACCCGGTCGTAGAGGTTGCGCACGATGCCCGCTGTAATGCCCCAAATGTAGCGATCACCGAACGGTATCGCGTAATATTCGCGCATAATGCCTTTCCACTCGCGGCTTCGGCGTTGCAGATTGTCCGGCGTCATCAGGAAGGCGAGCGGCACTTCGAACGTCTCGGTGACCTCCGACGGATTGAGTGTCAGCGCAAAATCCGGCTTGACGCGGGCGACTGTCGGTAAAATGCGAAAGCCGGAGAAGGTGAGGTAAAGATCGAGATAACCGAGCGGCTCGATCAGCGACGGTACCAGACCAATCTCTTCTTTTGCTTCACGCAACGCCGCAGCGGCCGGACTCTCATCGCCGGGATCGATCTTGCCGCCGGGAAAAGCAACCTGCCCGGCGTGGCTCGCAAGTTGCTGTGTGCGGATTGTAAACAACACCATCGGTTCGCTGCGTTCGATAATCGGGACCAGCACTGCCGCGGGCTTGGTAGCCGCAACGCCAGCCCGCTCCCACATCGATGGATTAAGATCCAGATCGCCGCGCGCGCCTTCCGCCATCGGATCGGTCAGCGCCGGCGGCACTTCGAGTGTGAGCCGCGCTCGCGCGCGGTCAAAAAAACTCTCTGCCGCCACCTCGGGCAGCGGCACCAACGTCTGGTTCACGCAAAGTCCCTCACCTGGTCGGCCGGCGCCATGGGAAAGAAAACGCCCATCGACGTAACCCCGAACATGGCCTTGCCCCCAACTTCGCGCTCCTCGCCAAGTTCGACAAGATCGAAGAACAACGTGCGCGTCACTTTCGCCCAAAGGTCCCGGCGAACGTGAAGATAGGGCTTCAAGCCACCAGTGCCGGTCTCGGGCTCGAAGCGCAATGCATGCCCCGGCCCGCAGCAGACCCAGTCGTCCACATTAGTGCGAAAGTTGAGGACCGGTCCGTCCGATGATTCTTCGATTTTGAGTTCGACGGCGAGGAACGGCGCATCATCGACTTCAATCCCGCACTTTTCCACCGGCGTAACGAGAAAATATTTGTCTCCTTCGCGCTTGAGCACGGACGCGAACAGTTTAACCAGCGCCGGGCGGCCGATCGGAGTCTTTAAGTAGAACCACGTGCCGTCGCCGGCGACGCGCATGTCGAGAGCCCCGCAATAGGGCGGATTCCAGCGCTCGACCGGTGGCGGCCCTTTCCCCCTACCTAGGCCACCTAACGCGCCGGTGATCGCTTCGAGGCCAGACTGCCCTTCCTTCGCCATTGTTTACCTTGAACTTCCACGCTTGGACCTTAAGTCCGGGGCGACATCCTCGCGGAATCGTGATCGCCGAAAGGCAATCACTTCCGCGCCAAAGTTAGGGCTTGTTCCCTGTGGATGGAAGAATTGCCGCAAGTCCGTTCGAACGACGCTGGCGCGTATATTGCATTGCGCAATAGCAGTGCAAAGCCGGACACTTTGATTCGTACCGATGCCGCGAATCTGATTCGATATTCGATACGGCGCAAGACAAGGGGTTAAGCATGGCCGCTGTCAGCGGAGAGGGCTTCGAAAAACTCGAAGACATGATCGTGCGCGCGGCCGAATCGAGCGCGGATCACGTGCGCGCGGCCAAGGAAGCGATCGGCACCGTCATCTTTGGCCAGGACAAGGTCATCGAGCAGGCCCTTGTCACCATTCTGTCCGGCGGGCACGCGCTCCTGCTCGGTGTGCCTGGTCTCGCCAAGACCAAGCTCGTCGAAACCATGGGCATCGTGCTCGGCCTTGACGCGCGGCGTATCCAATTCACGCCGGACTTGATGCCTTCGGACATCCTCGGCACCGAAGTGTTGGAAGAAAATCAAAGCGGAAAACGCAGCTTTCGCTTTCTCTCCGGCCCGGTGTTCGCCCAGCTGCTGATGGCTGACGAAATCAACCGCGCCAGCCCTCGTACGCAATCGGCGCTGTTGCAAGCCATGCAGGAGCAGCATGTGACCGTCGCCGGCACCCGCCACGATTTGCCGCGCCCGTTCCATGTGCTCGCGACGCAGAACCCGCTGGAGCAGGAAGGCACCTATCCGCTCCCTGAAGCGCAGCTCGACCGCTTTCTGATGGAGATCGATGTCGACTATCCCGATCGTGCCGCTGAACGGAAAATCTTGTTTGAAACGACCGGCGCCGAGGAGGCGCGGGCAAAGCCTGCGATGACCGCGGAAGACCTGATGTCCGCTCAGCGTCTGGTGCGGCGGCTTCCGGTCAGCGAATCCGTCGTCGAGGCAATCCTGGCGCTGGTGCGTTCGGCGCGGCCCGGGCCGGAAGGCGGCGACGCTGCCAAGCTCATCGCCTGGGGGCCCTCACCACGCGCGAGTCAGGCGCTCATGCTTGCGGTGCGCGCGCGCGCCTTGCTCGATCGGCGCCTTGCGCCCTCGATCGACGACGTGCTCGATCTCGCCGAACCCGTCCTTAAGCACCGAATGGCGCTCACTTTCACCGCGCGTGCCGAGGGCGAGAGTATCGAAGCTGTGATTGCCAGACTGAAAGCGCGGATCGGATAAGCGAATGGCGCTCGACGCAAGGCGCACACCCAATCACGATCGGCCGGCGGTACAGCGTGCAGTAGGTGAAGGACGGACGCTCGCGGCGGCAATGCCGCGATTGATTCTCGAAGCCCGGCAGGTTGCGGCAACGGTGCTCCACGGTCTCCACGGACGACGCCGCGCCGGGTCCGGAGAGAACTTCTGGCAGTACCGCCGCTTCGTATCGGGAGAGCCCGCGTCCCGCGTCGATTGGCGCCGCTCGGCGCGCGATGATCATCTCTATGTGCGCGAACAGGAATGGGAAGCAGCACACACGGTGTGGATTTGGCCCGATCGTTCGCCGTCCATGGTGTTCGCCTCGCCGCTCGTACGCGACACTAAGCTTTACCGCGCACTTGTTGTCGCCTTGGCGCTCGCCGAAGTGCTGGTCGAAGGCGGCGAACGTGTCGGCATACCAACCCTCATGCATCCGACCGGCAGCCGCAACATCGTCGAGCGCATGGCGCAGGCGATCATGCACGACCGCAGCGAGCGCACCAGCTTGCCATCAAATTTTTCCGCCTCTCCGCTCGCCGAGGTCGTGCTCATCTCGGATTTATGGAGTGACATTGGCGACATACGCCGCACCATCACGCAGCTCGCCGGCAGCGGCGCGCGCGGTCACGTCGTCCAAATTGTCGATCCGGCCGAGGAGACTTTTCCCTATTGGGGCCGCATCGAATTTGTCGAACCTGAAGGCAGCGGCCGCATAACCGCAGGCCGCGCCCAAATCTGGCGGACTGATTATACGGCGCGAGTACAACGGCACCGGGCCGAAATCCGCGCCGAGACCGACCGGCTAGGCTGGAGCTTCATCATCCACCGCACCGATCGCCCGGCGAACGAGCTTCTGTTGGCGTTGCACACCCGCATCGGTGCGGCGTTCGCAGACGGCATGCATTCGCATGCCGGAGCCGCGCCGAGGGTTTCGGCATGATTGCCGGACTTCCACTCGGCTTTGCCGAGCCATCGGTGCTAATCGGGTTACTCACGCTGCCGGTGCTGTGGTGGCTTCTGCGGCTGATCCCACCGCGCCCACGCCGTATCGACTTCCCGCCAACGCGGCTGCTGCTCGACATCGCGCCAAAAGAGGAAACTCCCGCGCGCGCGCCATGGTGGCTGACCGTTATCCGGCTTGCACTCGCTGCACTCGTCATCGTCGCTGCGGCCGGTCCATCGTGGAACCCTCCGCTCGCGGCGATGAAGACCAAGGCGCCGATCGCGATCCTGATTGACGACGGCTGGACGGCCGCTGCCTCCTGGGAGGCAAGGCTTCGTACCGCCGAAGACATCATTTCGCGTGCCGAGAACGATCATCGCGCTATAGCGCTCATTCCGCTCTCCGAAGGGCCGCGTGACATTTCTTTTGCTACCGCCGGTTCGGCCCGCGTGCGCCTGCAACAGATCAAGCCGGTGCCAAACACCGTTGACCGCTCGGAGGCGCTGCCGGCAATCAGGCGTTTCCTTACCGACGCGCGTGAGGTCGAGGTGGTTTGGCTGTCCGACGCAACCGACGTTGGCCGCGGCGCCGAGTTCGTGAAAAATGTCGCCCAGGCGCTTGAAGCGCACCCCGTCACGATCGTCTCTGGCGGCATTCCGCAACCGCTCGCGCTCTCGTCTGCCGAAAATGCCGCCGGCGCGCTCAGCGTGAAGGTAGTCCGCGCCTCGACCGGTGCGGCCGCAGCCGGGACCGTGCGCGCGCTTGATCTCAAAGGGTTGACGCTCGGCGAAGCGCCTTTTGTCTTCAAATCAGAGGATGGCGAAACGGAAGCGCAGTTCGATCTACCGGTCGAAATCCGCAACGACATCGCCCGGATCGAGATCGCCGGCGAGCACTCCGCCGGCGCGGTGCAATTGCTCGATAAGCGCTGGAGCCGCCGTACAGTCGGCGTGGTTTCGGGCGCTACCGCCGACACCTCGCAACCGCTGCTTTCCTCAAGCTACTACATTGCCCGCGCGCTCGGGCCGTTCGCCGACGTACGGCTCGCCCAAGGCGAGTCGCCGGCGGAAGCGGTGACACATTTCCTCGATCAGCACCTGCCGATGCTTATTCTCGCCGACGTCGGAAACGTCGCCGGTGAAGCTCATGATCGGCTGGCGCGCTGGATCGAAGATGGCGGCGTTCTTGTGCGTTTCGCGGGCCCTCGGCTTGCCGCTTCAGACGACGATCTCGTTCCGGTGCGGTTGCGGCGTGGCGGCCGCGTCCTCGGCGGCAGTCTGAGTTGGGACAAGCCGCAACCACTCGCCGCGTTTTCACACGAGTCGCCGTTCAACGGCATGGCCGTACCGACCGATGTGACGGTTAGCCGCCAGGTGCTGGCTGAACCAGATGCGACGGTGACCGAGAACACCTGGGTGACGCTTGCCGACGGCACGCCGCTGGTCACCGCCGCACGCCGCGGCAAGGGTATGATCGTGCTGTTCCACGTGACCGGCGACACGCGTTGGTCGGATTTGCCGCTTTCCGGCACGTTTGTTGAAATGCTCAAGCGCATCGTCGCGCTGGCCGGCACAGTGAACGTCGCTCAGGCCGAGAACGCCAAGACGAAAAATAGTCATGAAGCCGTGGCGCCCAATCGTGTGCTTGATGGCTTCGGCTTTTTCGTCTCGCCACCCTCGACCGCACGCCCGGTGGCGACGGATTTTTCCGGAAGCGCGACGGCCGATCATCCGCCGGGCTTTTATGGTCCGCCGGAAAACCTCTTGGCTGTCAACACGCTGACGGCCTCCGACCGGCTGGCGCCGCTTGATTTCTCCGCGCTCACCAATGCGAGCCGTGACATCTACCGCAACACGGAGCCGCAAGATCTGCGCGGACCAATTCTCGTTGCGGCGCTCGGGCTCTTGTTACTCGACACGCTGCTGGTGCTTTATCTCGGTGGCGGTATTGTCCGGCTTATTCCGCGCATGACCCGTGCCACTGCGGCAACGGTGATGATCATTTCGGCGCTGACGTTTGCCGCGCCGCACGCTCGCGCCGAAGATTCACCGAATAGCGATGCGCCGCGAGCGGCGCTCGAAACCAAGCTCGCCTATGTCGTTACCGGCGACCGCGATGTCGAACTCGATCAGCAAAGCGGGGCTTGGCGGGCTGACGCTCTTTCTGGCACAGCGCACGGCACTTGAAGCAGGAGAGCCCGCCGGCCTGGACATTACCAGCGATGAACTCGCTTTCTATCCGCTGATCTATTGGCCCATCGTCCCCGGCGTCGCCCGTCCATCCGACCAGACGCTCAAGCGCATCGATTCCTACATGAAACAGGGCGGCACGGTTTTGTTCGATACCCGCGACGCGGTTGCGGCCCCGCCGGGCGCCGGCGGCGATACGCGAAGCCCTGGCATGCTTGAACTGCGCAAAATCCTGTCATCGCTCGACATCCCCGAGCTCGAACCGGTGCCCCGCGATCACGTTCTGACAAAAACATTTTATCTGCTGCGCGACTTCCCCGGCCGGTTCAATTCCGGTCAGCTCTGGGTCGAAGCCTTGCCTGCAGTGAGCGAGGACACGGCGTCGGCGCGGCCCGCGCGCGGCGGCGACGGCGTGTCGTCAATCATCATCACCTCGAACGATCTCGCCGGCGCGTGGGCGATGCAGTCCGACGGTCAACCCATGCTGCCGATGTTGGAAGGCGAACCGCGCCAGCGAGAGCTTGCGTTCCGAGCGGGCGTCAACATCGTGATGTACACACTCACCGGCAACTACAAGGCGGACCAGGTGCACGTACCGGCGCTGCTTGAGCGATTGGGGCAGTAGGAGGGCGCATTGAATTTTGGCGTCGCTTTCGCTCCGCTTGTTGGAATGCCGGTGCTATGGGCGGCCGTCGCCGCGGCTGTCATCCTGTCGCTACTGTTGTTTGCATCGCGCAGCCACGGCGCGGTTGTGCGTTCGCTGGCGCTGGCGTTTATCGTACTCGCCCTCGCTAATCCCTCGCTTACACGGGAAGACCGCGAACCGCTGTCCTCAGTCGCCGTCGTCGTTGTCGACAAAAGTCCGAGCCAGAATTTCGGCGAGCGAGCGCGGCAGACTGAAGGGGCGCGTGCTGCAATCGTTGGCCGTCTGAGCCGCATTCCCGGCCTCGACGTCCGCGTTGTCGAAGCCGGGCAATCGGATGGCGAAACCGACGGCACGAGATTATTCACCGCGTTGGGTGCGACACTTGCCGATGTGCCGCCCGATCGCGTCGCCGGCGCCATCATGATCACCGATGGCCGGGTCCACGATGTGCCGGGGGACGCCGGCGCGCTCGGCTTTAGTGCGCCGGTGCACGCGCTCATCACCGGCAACAAGAACGAGCGCGACCGGCGCGTAGCGCTGCTCGCCACCCCGCGCTTTGGCATTGTCGGCCAGTCACAAACTGTGACCTATCAAGTCGAGGATCACGGTGCCAAAGAGCGGACCGCCTCCGTGACCATCCGCCGCGACGGCGAAGTCGTGGAGACGCGCACCGTCCAGGTCGGAACGCCGCAGCGCGTCGATATTCCGATCCCGCACGGCGGGCAGAACATTGTCGAGATCGAAGCCGCGGCGCTTCCGGGCGAACTGACCACAGTCAACAACCGCGCCGTGGTCACGATCGACGGGGTGCGCGATAAATTGCGGGTACTGCTGGTCTCGGGCGAACCACACGCCGGCGAGCGCACCTGGCGCAACCTGCTGAAGTCCGACGCCTCTGTCGACCTCGTTCATTTCACCATTTTGCGGCCGCCGGAGAAGCAGGATGGCACCCCGATCAACGAACTATCTTTGATCGCCTTCCCCACGCGCGAACTGTTCCAGCAGAAGATCGGGGAATTCCAGCTCATCATCTTCGATCGTTACGCACGTCAGGGCGTACTGCCGCTCATCTATTTCGACAACATCACCCGCTTTGTGCGCGAGGGCGGCGCCGTGTTGGTAGCCGCCGGTCCTGATTATGCGAGCCAGACCAGCATTTGGCGCACGCCGCTCGACTCCATCCTGCCGGCCGAGCCGACCGGCAATGTCACCGAGCGCGGCTTCCACGCGCGCCTCACTGATCTCGGCAAGCGCCATCCGGTGACGCGCGACCTGGAAGGGTCAGATAGCAATCCGCCGCATTGGAGCCAGTGGTTCCGCCTTGTCGACACCAGAAAGCCCACCGGCACCGCAGTTATGGAGGGGCCGGATAACAAGCCGCTGCTCGTGCTGGGTCGCGAAGGCGAAGGGCGCGTCGCGCTGCTTCTCTCCGATCATATCTGGCTGTGGGCCCGCGGTTTTGAAGGTGGCGGCCCACATCTCGATCTGCTGCGCAGGCTTTCCCATTGGCTGATGAAAGAACCGGATCTTGAGGAAGAGGCGCTGCGGCTCACGGTCCACGGGCATGAGCTTCTGATACGGCGGCAGACCATGGCCGATGATGTCGCCCCAGTGACCGTAACTGCACCTTCGGGTGCATCTTCGGCACTGAGACTGGCCCCCGCCGAACCGGGGGTTTGGTCAACGAGTGTTGCGGCAAACGAGCTCGGGCTTTGGCGTGCCACCGACGGCAAGCTCAACGCGCTGGTCAATATCGGTCCTGCGAACCCGCGCGAATTTGCCGAAGTAACTTCTACCACAGAGGTGCTGTCGCCGATCACCGCCGCGACCGGCGGTGATTCCCGACGGCTCGACAACGGCACGGGCGACGGCGCACCGCGCGTTCTCGCCGTACGCTCGGGCGACACTTATAAAGGCGACGATTGGATCGGTCTTAAGATGCGCGATTCCAGTGTCATTCGCGGCATCGGCGTGTTGCCGGTGTTTGCCGGTCTGCTCGGCCTGCTGCTCCTGCTTGGCAGTCTGGCGGGTACCTGGGCGCGCGAGGGACGCTGAACCGCAGGCCGGCTCCGGCATCGCGAACTCCGCTAGTGCCTCTGGTCAAACGCGAAAGACCGTCAAGCCCAACACCAGCAACACCAGGAAGATCACGACGAATATGAAAAACAGGATGCGGGCAACGTCGGCGGTCGCGGCCGAAATGCCGGTGAATCCGAACAACGCCGCAACCAGCGAAATCAATAAGAAAATCAGCGCCCATTTCAGCAAGGACATGGCCCGTTCCCTTTCGCGGTTGGTAACCGAAAGGCGCGGCTTTGGTTCCATTGCTGTTGCCATGTGCGGTCGCTGCGCTCGCGAAGGCTGATGTTGCAAAGCCATTGAGGCGATCAGCGCTGTCAGTCGGGCTGGACCGTCCCGGATACGCCTTCAAGTGCGCCGTCGGTCAATTCGGCGACCAGGAGCCTGTCCGGATCGACTGGACCGGGCATAATCGCGCGGTTCGACGGGATGCGTTTGAAGCCGCATTTGCTGTAGTAAGGCTCGTCGCCGACCAGGATCACCAGCCGGTGCCCTTTTGCGCGTGCCGCTTCGAGCGCGCGTGCGATCAAGGCCTGACCAACACCCCGCTCCCGAAATGGTGGCTCGACAGTAAGCGGGCCGAGCAGCAATGCTTTGGCTTCGCCGATGCGAACCGGCGAAAGCCGCACTGAGCCGACCAGAAGCGTGCCGATACGCGCGGTGAATGACAGATCAAGCCGGTGTATCACCTGCTCCCGCAATCGGTACGCGGTCTTGGCGTAACGGCCCGGACCGAAGGTGCGCTCATGCAGGCGCTCAATCGCAGACGCATCGTGTGCCGTCTCCCGTAGAATAGTTAGCGAGATGTCGGTCATAGCGCCGCCGCGTAGCACCTGTGCAAGTCCGGGTCTAGCCAAACACTAACGATCGCCCATCAGATGCTTACATGCAGGGGTAGCGATTTCAGTGGAGATTACGATGGGTCTGCTCGTTGACGGCGCCTGGCAAGATGTCGATATGCGGGTCCAGGACGGCCGTTTCGTCAGGAAACCGACGGCATTCCACAACTACATCACGGCCGACGGCGGTCCGGGGCCGACTGGCAAAGGTGGCTTTGCTGCCGAACGAGACCGCTATCATCTGTACGTTTCGCTTGCCTGTCCGTGGGCGCATCGCGCTCTGATTTTCCGCAAACTAAAAAAGCTCGACAATGTGATTTCGGTCTCGGTAACAACCGCGCTCCTCGGCAAAAAAGGTTGGGAATTCGGCACCGAGCCCGGTGCGACGCTTGATACCGTTAACGGCAAGTCAGTCCTCGCCGACATCTACGTGCTCGCCGATCCGCACTACAACGGGCGCGCCAGCGTGCCTGTGCTTTGGGACAAGAAGCAACGGACCATCGTCAACAACGAGTCTTCTGAAATCATCCGGATGCTCAATTCAGCATTCGATGCATTCACGGATGTGCGTACCGACTATTATCCGGCGGACCTGCGGGGCGAGATCGACCGCATCAACGACCTCGTCTACGAAACCGTCAACAATGGCGTCTATCGCTCGGGCTTTGCTACCACGCAGGCCGCTTATGAAGAGGCTGCGCGCGCCGTGTTCGCCACGCTCGATCAGCTTGAAGAACGGCTGTCGCGACAGCGCTATCTGGTCGGGCGGCAGATCACCGAAGCCGATTGGCGGCTATTTACGACGCTCGTTCGTTTCGATGCAGTCTACTACAGCCACTTCAAATGCAATTTGCGGCGCATCATCGACTATCCGAATCTTTGGAATTATCTGCGCGATCTCTATCAGGTGCCCGGCGTTGCGGACACCGTCAGCATGGATCACATCAAGCGGCACTATTACGGCAGCCACCGTAACGTCAATCCGACCGGCATCGTACCGATCGGGCCGCTCCTCGACTTCACGCTGCCGCACGATCGCGGCCGATTCGGCTGAGTTCGACAGACAAAAAGAAATATCGCGCCCAGAAAGGCGCGACACTGTCCCTATCTCAACGACGATTACCACCCGTAATAAGGGCCGCAATTGTAGTAAGGATAGCCATAGCCACAATAGCCCGGGTTGCCGCCATACCCATAAAGACCACCCAAGCCCAAACCGAGTCCTACGCCCGGCCCCCGCCCCCAGCGGCGATAGTCATAACCTCGACCCGGGCTGCCGCGCCAGCCACCGGCCCAATGACCGCCGGCGAAACGGGCACCGCCGAGATGCGCTCCAGCGGCAATGTTGGGCCCGCCAAAATGGGCCCCGCCGCCAAAGTGGCCGCCACCGCCACCGCTGTGCCCCGCTGCAAACGCACCCGTGCTCATTGTCGCGGTGCTAAGCGCTACGGCCGCGGCGAGCGCTGTTATCTTCTTCCGCATCAAGGTCTCTCCTTCTGCGCCTTCCAATCGCCTATGCCAAACCTCACCAAACGGCCCGCCTTCAGACGTGGTGGTTGCCGACCAGCGAAGCAAATGACCAAACGACGCAGATTACGTGATCGTGATGCATTGGCGTTCAAAGCTCACCAAAACTCGGCGGCAGTAATTTGTTCGAGGACTTCGGCGATCCGCGCGCGCGTGGCGCGCGTTGTGTCGTCCGGAAGAGCACCGGGCGCGAAGAAACCGTGCGCCACGATTTCGCTGTTCGGCTGCGGTGGGGCGCTTTGACGGAAAGATCGGACCACGTAAAGTGCGACGTGATCGCGCCGCGAGACGCGGCGATTGTAGTAGATGCCGAACAGCGGCGCGGACCCGGTGAGTTCGATGTTGCCTTCTTCGTGCAACTCCCGCGCAAGGGCCTTGATAAGGGTTTCGCCGACCTCGACGCCGCCGCCGGGCAGATGCCAGCCGGCGATATAGCTGTGCTTGATCAGAAACACCCGGCCCGCACCATCGATGACAACTGCGCGCACGCCAATTGTGAGCCCGCGCGCGAAGCGCCAGTAGAAATGCAAAAGGCGTTGCAAGACCGGCTCAAACGGCCGGCGAAGAGAATCAAGTTGCATGTGAACGAACTCCGGCAACGCATTGATAGGCCAACGCCGTAGTATTCTACTGCCGCCCGCTCAAGCACCCTCCGATAGCGCCGCATTCAGCGTCGATTCCAAATCCAGCGCCAAGACCTCTAGCTTTTCAACTTTAGAAGAGTTCTAATATGGCGCTGCGGCCCTGAGGCAACCCCCGTGAAACGCTTTGCTGACTTGAGTGAACAGGAAGTCCTGGCGCTCGCCATTTTCAACGAGGACGAGGATAACCGCATCTACCGCTCTTTTGCAGACGCCCTGCGCGGCCCCTACCCTGATACGGCGGCAATGTACGACAAGATGGCGGAGGAGGAGATCGGCCATCATGATATGCTGCTCGAACTCTACCGTGGGAAATTCGGCGACTTTCTCCCGCTGATCCGGCGTCAGGACGTCAAAGGCTTCGTCGCGCGCCGCGCGATCTGGCTCAACCGGCCGCTCGGCCTCGACGCTGTCCGAAAATTCGCTGAGGAAATGGAGTTTGAGACTGCGCGCTTTTACCGGCGCGCGGCGGAGGCCGCACCCGACAAAGCCACCCGCGATTTGCTGACACTGCTCGCCGCCGCCGAGGACAAACATGAGAAACTCGCGCAAGAGCTCGGCGAGAGAATCACGCCCAGCGCCCGGAAGGCCGAGGACGAGACGGCACGGCGCATGTTTGTGCTGCAATACGTCCAACCGGGTCTCGCGGGCCTGATGGACGGCTCGGTCTCCACGCTCGCACCCCTGTTCGCTGCCGCCTTCGCCACACACAATACTTGGGCGACATTTCTGGTCGGGCTCGCCGCAGCCGTCGGAGCCGGAATCTCCATGGGATTTGCCGAGGCTTTATCCGACGACGGTTCGCTCACCGGACGCGGCGCGCCGCTGGTGCGCGGCACTGTGTGCGGCATCATGACAGCGGTCGGCGGGCTCGGCCACACGCTGCCCTATATCATTCCGCATTTTTATCTGGCGACCGCGCTTGCGTTTGCGGTCGTAGCGATCGAACTTGCCGCCATCTCGTGGATCCGCACCCACTATATGGACACGCCGTTCCTGCAAGCCGCCTTCCAGGTTGTCGTTGGCGGCGCGCTGGTGTTTGCCGCCGGCATTCTTATCGGCAGTTCATAAAGACCGCGCCGGCCTCGTCAAAATATCTTTGGTAGGAGCCCGATTCGCTTTCATGATGCGGTGATGTTCGCGCTCGCCCACCTCTCCGATTTGCACCTTTCGGCGCGACCGCGGCCGCTCGATCTGCTAGGCAAGCGAGGGCTCGGCTTTATCAATTGGCATCGCGGTCGAAAATACGTCTTCCGCGGCGAAGTGCTCGAAGCTATTACGCGCGACCTGAAAAGCCTCGCGGTCGACCATACTGCGGTCACTGGTGATCTGGTCAATTTTTCCGTCACCGCCGAATACGCGCGTGCACGCGCCTGGCTCGAAACACTCGGTTCACCGGCCGTTGTCACCGTCATTCCCGGCAATCACGATATTTACGTACCGCAAGCACAACTCTGGCCGGCGGAATTCTGGGGCGATTACATGCAAGGCGACGACGGTGCCGCACCTGGTACATTTCCGTTCCTACGCAGACGCGGGCCGATCGCGCTGATAGCGCTGTCCTCGGCGCTGCCAACCGCGGCTTTTTCAGCGACCGGCCACCTCGGCGAACAGCAGCTTTCACGCTTGGCCGAACTACTCGACCAAAACCGGCACCTGTACCGGACCGTTCTTGTCCATCATCCGCCGCTTAGCCCGCCGAGTCGTCATATGCGGCGGCTTACCGACGCTGTGGAGTTTCGCCGCGTGCTCTCGGAAAAAGGCGCGGAACTCGTCCTGCACGGCCATGATCATTGTTTCTCACTAATCTGGCTCGACGGCCCCGGGAAGACTATTCCGGCCGTCGGGGCGCCTTCGGGCTCGGCGTTGGCTCCGCACGGTCACGAGGACGCCGCCGGCTACAATATCTTTCATATCGATGGAGGGCCGGGGGCTTGGCGCTGCGATATGATCGCCCGGCAACGCGGCGCCGACGGCGTCGTCCGCGAACTCAAGCGGCAAGCGCTCTCTTAGGAGTGACCAACCAGCAGCGCGATAAGGATGAGCGTGACCAGCCCCAGGAAGAAGCCGAACACCAGCGCGCCGAATGCGCGGCGGCGCCGACGCCTTCGCTCCCGCGCCACCTCCCGCCGCCCGATGCGGGTGAAATCGGGATCTTCTTCGAGCGCGCGCTCTCGTTCGATCAGCCGGCGCGCCACGTACTCGGTAACCGCCTTCACGATTGCTGGGATTTCATGGGACTCGGCGAGAACACGGCGGCCGACGCGCGTGTCCTGCAGCAAGCGATAAATGCGCTTGTCGCGGCCCATGGCGACGTGTGCGACCGCATCGATCCACAGCCGTGGCGTCTCCCCGCGGCTCAAGCCTCGATCAAACAATTCGACTTCGGGCGGTATTTCGGCGAACAGCGCATCAAGCGCCTCGCTGAGGAGCTCGAGCCGCGCCACCTCGGCGTCGCGCAAATCGACCACGACGCTGGTGCGCTCAGCCGCCTCGATGCGCGCCTGATGCACCGCCTGTCTGAGCGGTGAACTCAGTTCACCGTCAGTCGCGATCACTGCAGATTTGCGTCTTCGACCCCACATCACCCGCACCGCTCATTCGTCGGAAAAGATACTCTCATGGTCGGCCCTGCAAAAGTGCCGCGGGCCGTGGAGGGCTCCCCAAAGCTCTGAAATTATGGCCGATTCCGAGGCAAATCTCTCCGGTCAGGAGCGCCTTACCGACCGCGCGGAACAATACCGTACGGTCGTGCCCAACCCAAACCATCCTCAGTGCGGCCGCGCGGTCGGTATTCGCAGCCGACAAAGCCTGCGTAGCCGAGGCTGTCGAGGGCTGCGAAGATTTCTGGATAATTGACCTCTCCCTCATCGGGCTCACGGCGCGCGGGAACGCCTGCGATCTGCACATGGCCGATGAGCGGCAAGTGCGCTTCAAAGCGGCGGATGAGATCGCCGCCATACAGTTGGGCATGATAGAAATCGAACTGAATGCGTAGGTTGGCGCGGCCGACTTTGTTGATGATATCGGCGGCCTGTTCGACACGATTGAGGAAATAGCCGGGCCGGTCGCGGGGGTTGAGCGGCTCGATCAGGAGCGTGATCCCGGCCTTCGCAGCTTCCTTCGCTGCCTGCGTAAGATTTCTGATGAAGACCGTCTGGGCCGCCGGGCGTTGCTCGGGCGGGACGCAGCCGGCCATGCAATGGACGGTACGGCCACCGATCGCTACCGCATAATCGAGAGCCTGCACAAAGGCCGCCTCCCATTCGCGCTCCCGGCCCGGAACAGCGGCGAGACCGGCCTCTCCCTCACGGCCGAACGGCGTATTGACGCCAAGCGGCGTCAGATTGTGCCGAGCCAGCTCGGCCTTCACGGCCGAAGGCGCAACATCATAGGGAAACAATAGCTCGATCGCATTGAAGCCGGCGGCCGCCGCCGCTCCAAAGCGCTGGATCAGCGGGTGCTCGGCAAACAAATACGCGAGGTTGGCGGCGAAGCGGGGCATTACGTCTCTGTTCCCCGTTGGAGAGCGCTGGTCAATTTTTAGACGCTTGCAGCCTTGCGACTGGGACGATGCCCATCATATTACCCACTACGATAGTGGGCCATTTTGTGGTTGACCCTTTTGCAGCCGGTTGGTTCGCTAGCAGCCAGAAACCGTGCGCAAAAAAGAACTCTGAAATTAGCACACAGGTCGAGGAAACCGCAGGACGGCGTATCATGAACGCCCAGCAATTACTTCAGGAAATATCGGATTATTGCAGGCAATCCGGGCTGGCTGAGTCGACTTTCGGCCGGCGCGCAGTCAACGACGGCAAACTCGCCGCGCGGTTGCGCAACGGGGGCCGCATTACCACCGACACGCTTGACCGCATCCATGGCTTTATGACCGCCCACCCACCTCAGGGGCCCCGTCCCATCGTGATTGAACGATCTCGCGAACACCGCCCAACGACTTCCTTGCCCTCGGCATCGGCGCCCGTTGCTCCAGCTAAAGCTGGTGAAACGGCCGAAGACCCGCAGCGCAACTTCCGCTTTTTCGACAATCGGCAGAAGTATCTGCTGTTCGTCAATACCTGCAGTGAGAAGTGGGAGGTCGCGCACCGCGTCTCCGAAGAGCTCGCTCACATTCATCCGCGTCCGCCGGCAGTACGCGTGTTCGATGCGGGCGTCGGCGACGGATCCGTGCTCACGCGGGTAATGCGCGCCATGCACGACCGCTTCACCCATATGCCGTTTTATGTGGTCGGCAAGGAGATCAGCCTCGAGGACGTACGGCTGACACTGCAAAAAATGTCGGACCGCTTCTTCGAACATCCGTCGACGGTGTTGGTGCTGACCAACCTCGCTTACGCGGACGCGCCATGGCTGCACGTGAAATCGATGAATGCCGCGTCCAGCCTCGTCTGGCACGAACTGCCGCTTGTCGGCAATTCGGCACATCGCTTTGAAGAGCAGATTATGGATCTCGAGCCATTCCTGGCTCAGAACTGGAAAGCCGGCGTAAGCCCGCGTACCGGCAATCCAGTTTACGAGCGGCCGGTGGTGCTCGTCGTCTACCGCGAAGATCACCGCTTCGTGCTCGATCCGATCATTCCCAGAGCCGGCGGCACCAGCGCGAACTACGATCTCGTGATTGCCTCTCAGCCCTATCGGGCGCGTGCCTCGCTCGAATTCAAGGCCTCCCGCGTCGTCGCTCCGCTTGCACGCGCGCTGGGACCGGGCGGGCGCCTGATCGGCATTCAATCGCACGGCCACGACCCCGGCATGGAGATCATTCAGAAGGTCTGGCCTGACGATCATCCATTCATCCACGACCGCCATCAGATCCTGAAGGCGGCCAAGCACGAGCTTGGACCGGCTGGCCGCGATCTCAACTTCAACGCTTACGCCGATAACCGGTCGCTGTTCCGTTACGTGATGCACACGCTGCCTTCAGAAATCTCCGAATCGATCGGCACCTCGACGCTTTTTGCGGCGTGGAACGCGGCGATTTACGTGGCGCAAGTGGAAGATGACCGGCTCGGCGCCGCGGTGGCGGACGGGCGCTACATCGACGCCACGCGAGCTGTGTTACGCGAACGCGGTGGATTGTGGTTCTTCGATGAGTCCTACGTGATCTCACGTCGGCGCGCATAAAGCCTTGTCCTCCGGCGGGGAGGACAGACGTGGAATGGTGAGCGCATGATGACCGCACTCCCAGTTCCAGATCAGGCCGCTACCGATCCGGTCGGGCGCATAGCGGCATTGATGGCCGGATTCTCCATCGAGGCGACGCGGCCGTCTGACGCCGACATCGCCGCGCTCTCGGTGCTCAAGCGCGGCACGCGTATCTATCTCAGCGCAGTGCCTAACCGGCCGTCCGAAGAAGCGCTTGCCGCCGCCATCCGCGTCCGCGCAGGAGGCTTTGAGCCAGTGCCGCACGTGGCAGTGCGCAATTTCAGCCGTACCGATGAACTCGACGATTTCTTGGCTCGCCTAAACGGCGAGGCCGAAGTCGAAGCCGTGCTTGTCATCGCCGGCGACCGCGACGAGCGTGGACCGTTCCGGTGGGCGCTCGACGCCATAGATTCAGGCGTGCTGCGGCGCCGGGGGATTCGCACCGTCGGCATCGCCGGCTATCCGGAAGGCCACCCGCGCATTGGCGACGAAGAACTCAACCGCGCGATGGCGGAGAAAATTGCAGCGGCGGAGGCAATTGGCCTGACGGTCGAGATCGTCACACAGTTCTGCTTCGATGCGCTAGCGATCCAAAACTTTATTGCTCGCCTGCGGGCGTTCGGCTTCGAACATCGGCTGCGCATCGGGCTAGCCGGGCCGACCAGTCTCACTTCCCTCATGCGTTATGCGAGCCGCTGCGGCGTGCGCGCCTCGGCACAGGGGCTGGCGCGGCGGGCCGGCCTGATGCGGCAGATGTTCGCCATGACTACCCCGGATGACCTGCTGCGCGCGCTCGCCGAAGCGGCACCAGCCAATGTGGTGCCCCATTTCTTTTCATTCGGCGGCATCCCCGCGACCGGCCGCTGGGCCCGCGCCGTCGCCGACGGCCTCGTTAAACTTGAACCCGGGGGCGGCTTTCGCGTCGAGCCGCCAAAGGCCGGGGCGTCAAATTAGAGCACGCGCAATTGGGACTGTCTGGCGCTGACGAGCCGAGCGCTCGCGATACGGCCGAAGCTGGAGCCGAGCCGGAACCGGGTACTACTCCCGGTAGCGGCACTTTCCGGGCCACCCTTGTCATCGCCGTAAAATGATATCTATTTCAATTAGTTATGCGAAAGCGACGGGTTGTGACCGCGGTCACTTCAACATGGAACGTGACGCCGTAGTTTGACGTTGGGAGTGCGGATGAAAAAGGGAGCACGCCAATGCTCATCGCCTTGAAATATTTGGGTCTGGTGACGGATCAACTGTTTGAGTGGCAGATGCGCCGTGCGGCCATCAGGATTAGCGCACGCCAGCATTTGTTCCCTCATCACTAACGCTGAGCGCAAACAGCTCTCACATTGCCAGCTGATCGGACAGATTTTCCAGACTTGTCGCCGCCAAATTGACGGGCACGGTCGGTGCAGATTCGCCACGGCCTGGCCCCGCTTCATCTGGGCGCGCGACGTGGGCGGTGCGGAACCCCAGCGCCGCCGCGGCGGTTAGATCGGAACTGTGCGCGGCGACCATCATGCACTCTTGCGGGGAAAGATCAAAAGCCTCAGCTGCAGCGAGATAGACACGCGGCTTCGGCTTGTAGTCGCCGGCAAACTCGGCGCCTAAAATCGCATCCCAGGGAAATTCATTGCGCCGCGCCAAATCGACCATCAGCGAGATATTTCCGTTCGACAGCGGCGCCAGAAAATAACGGCGCTTGAGACGTGCAAGTCCTGACGCCACGTCAGGCCACGCATCGAGCCGATGCCACGCCATGTTGAGGCGGCGCCGATCGCCCTCGCCGAGTGCCTCCGCGCCGAAGCGCGGCAGAATGTGATCCAAATTGCGCCGATGCAGGACATCGAGCTTGCAGAAGGGCAGCCGCCCGCTCCGCACCTCCTCCATCGCCCCCTGGTATTCGCCACGCCATGCATCGGCGAAAGAAAGCCAGTCGGCTGCGTAACCGAGCGGCGCCAGTACCGATTCACTCTCTCGGGCGATGCTCGTGCGCCAATCGACCAGCGTGCCGAATACATCGAACAACAGGGCTTTCACGGCGAGCGGCATCCGCTACACTTAACGTAACGGGCGCGAATGGCAAAAGCGCGGGCCGGAACGTTCGGGGACTGCATGTCGGAACAAGAACGGTGGGAAACGCGGTTTCGTTCTCCCGACTATGTCTTCGGCAAAGAGCCGAACGCGTTTCTCAAGTCGCAAGCACGTCGTCTGCATCCCGGTCAAGCCGCACTTTCGATTGCCGACGGCGAAGGCCGCAACGGCGTCTGGCTTGCCGAGCAAGGCCTCGACGTGCTGGCAATCGACTTCTCGCCGGTCGGGCTCGCAAAGGCCCGAGCGTTGGCGGAGGAGCGCAAGGTTCGACTGCGCACCGAGGTCGCCGACGTGACCACGTGGCGCTGGCCCGAAGCCACATTTGACGTGGTTGTCGCCATTTTCACTCAGGTCGTGTTTCCCGCCGAGCGCGTCGCGTTTTTTGTCAATCTCAAGCGCGTACTCAAACGCGGCGGGCTTCTGCTCATGCAGGGTTATCGCGTGGAACAGCTCACCTATCGTACCGGCGGGCCGCCGGAGGCGGAACGCCTGTACACACGCGCCTTGTTGGAGGAAGCCTTCGGCGACATGGCCGAACTTGAAATCCACGAGCACGACAGCGCGATCAACGAAGGCACCAGTCACGTCGGCATGTCGGCGCTGATCGACCTCATCGCTCAAAAGTGAAATCAACCAAAGCAGGACTCACATGCCCAAAAAGCCGCCAAAACGATCCCGCAAGCAGCCTGCGCCTCGCCTGCCCGCCGTCACAATGGACAACCTCAAACCCGAGCAGCAGGCGATCGTGGATGCAATTAATAACGGCCCGCGCGGCCGTTTCATGAATGCGGGCCCGTTCGCGGTTTTTCTGCATGCGCCCACTTACGGCATGTTGACGCAACAACTCGGTGGGCATCTGCGCTTTAACACCAACGTGCCACCGCGACTCTCCGAGTTCGCGATCCTCTGCACTGGGCGGTACTGGAAAGCGCAGTTTGAATGGCACGCACACGCCAAAATCGCGGCCAAACAGGGCGTAAAGGAAGCGACGATCCGCGACTTGCATGCCGGCCGCGCGCCCAAATCGGCGCCGCGCGACGAAATGGCGATCTACGCCTTTGTCAAGGAGCTCTACGCGACACGGCGCGTGAGCAACACCACCTACGCTCGCGTGCAGAAATTGCTCGGCGATACCGGCGTAGTCGAACTGGTCGGCATCCTCGGTTATTATGTTTTGATTTCGATGACGCTCAATGTCTTTCGGATGCCGCTGCCCGACGGCGCGGCGCTGCCGTTCCCCGAGCCCGCGAGCAAATAACGTCAGGCAACGCGGCCGGCGACCTTTGGCGAGACGTGCATTGCGTCTCTGGGCGTGGCCCCGCGCGGCTTGTTCATGCGCTGGCGAAGCAGTTCGAGGAAACGTTCCTTCGGCATCGGCGGCGCGACGAGCGGCCCCTGCCCAAAATCGCAGCCCATCACCATCAAAGCCTGCAGGTCGGCTGAGCGCTCGACACCCTCGGCGACTGCGGCGCTGCCGAAGCGGTGCGCCAGATCGATGGCGGTCTGGCAGATGGCGGCGTTCGCCGCGTCGGTGGCGCATCCGGTCACGAACGATTGGTCGATCTTGAGCTCCGCAAAGGGCAACGCGCGAAGACTGGAAAAGGATGAATAGCCCGCGCCGAACTCGTCGAGCGCGATGGTGATTCCACTCACCCGCAATTGTGTGGCGATGTCGTTGGCGAGCGCTGCATCGCGAACGATCTGATCCTCAGTCACTTCGAGAATCAATCCCGGCCAGCGTTCGGATTTCGGTTGATACTCGGCGACCAGCCGCGGAATCGGCAATTTGAACAGAACGTTGGCCGGGACATTCACGGCCAGATGGAGGTTAAAGCCAGCCTCATCGAACATAGTCCAGTCGAGGAGCGTCGCCAGCAACGCCTGCTGCGCAAGCTCGACAATGCTGTTCTCATCGACCTCGGGAAAAAAATCGCCCGGGTGCAAGACGCCGAACTCAGGGTGACGCATTCGTGCCAACGCTTCCGCACCGGCAAGGCATTTGCGCTTGAGATCGATCTTGGGCTGATACCAAATCTCAAACCAATTGTTGCGGAGCGCTTCAGCTATCGCGATGCGCGGGCGAGGTGCGGTGTTCGCGGAATTGGCCGGCGATCCCTGCTCGTCGTCAGCGAGGTTCGCCATTGGTCCCGACCAGTCGCGGACATCCCTCGGGTCGGAATCGTTCATGCCCGCAGACCGCCGTGCGATACCATCGCGCAGGTATACGTCAACGAGTATTAACCAATGGTAAGGCGCTTAGATATCAAGCGAACCATTCGTGTGCGCTTAAATCGCAACCGACGATATCTGCAATAAATTCGCGCTGGTCGGCGGGAGCGCCGGCTCAGTGCTTATCCATCTGCATCATACCGCCGTGGCCGCTGTCCATCATCATGCTGCCGCCCCCACCGGCGGCAGCGCCGGGTGCGGGCGCTCCGATGGCCGCGATCGGAAGTTCGACCTCGACTGTGCCTGCCTTCTCGAACTTGAGCGTCACCTCGACCATCTTACCCGGCTCCAGCGGGTGTTTAAGGTTGACCAGCATCAGATGCAGACCTGCAGGCTTGAGCGCGACCGTTCCACCCGGTGGAATTTCAAGGCCGCCCTCTACTGGTCGCATCTTCATGATGCCGCCCTCGAGGCTCATGGTGTGGATTTGGCATTCCGCCGCAGCATCGCTCGAAACGCACATCAGACGCTCCGGCGTCGTGCCTCCGTTGATAATGGTCATGTAGCCCGCTGCCGCGCTCGCGCCCTTGGGAGTCGCGCGCGCCCAGGGTTGGGCAATGTGGACAGCCCCAACATCATAGTCGGCAGCGTGACCCGTCGTTGCCATAAGTTGGGCCGCCGCGAACCCGCACATGCCGGCGAGGCTGCCCCAGAGATACTTCCGTCTGAAATGAGACATCGAGCTACTCCTGTGTCGCGGCCCTTCCGCTCTCATTGAGAGATTTTAGGCTAGATGGCAATCGGGCGGAATGTGGCAGAGACGGTAAAAATGCCCGGCCCGACAAGGCGTTGAACTTGGCGGTATCCTTCGCTATACGGGCAGCAACGACCGGAGGGGCCCGTAACGATCGGGCTTGAAAAGCCTGATGTCTGCCACTTTCGATAAAGTCGCTGATATCATTGCGGAAACTTGCGATATTCCGCGTGATAATATCAAGCCGGAAAGCCACGCCATCAACGACCTCGAAATCGACAGCCTCGATTTCCTCGATATTGCTTTTGCCATCGACAAAACATTCGGCATCAAGCTTCCGCTCGAGCAGTGGACTCAAGAAGTCAATGACGGCAAAGCGACGACTGACCAGTACTTTGTGCTCAATAATCTGAGCGGGGAAATCGACAAGCTGATCGCGGCGAAAGGCGCCTGAGGCGCCACGCATGCGCTTCGAATACTTCCAGATGATCGACCGCGTGGTCGCGCTCGACATTGCCGGGCGCTCGGCCCGATCGATCTGCACCGTGCCGAAAACGTCGACCATCTTTGAGGGCCACTTTCCGAGTTATCCGCTCATGCCCGGAGCGCTACTGCTCGAATGCATGGCGCAAACAGCTGGTTGGCTGCTGATCGCCATGAATAACTTTAACGCTATGCCGTTCATGGCCGGCGTGAAAGACGCGAAGTTCCGAACCGCTGTATTTCCCGGCGACGAGCTCGAAATCGAAGGTAGCGTCGTGCACGAGGGCTCGGGTTTCGCGGTTGGCGAGGGTAAGGGCCGGCGAAATGGAAAGCTCGTCTGCGAAGCACGGATCATGTACACGATCATGCCGTTTCCGAGCCCCGAATTTCGTACTGCGCTGTTTGAATGGGCGGAGCGCATTGAAGTTCCGATAAAGGAGCTCACGAAGTGAGCGGACGGCGCGAGGTGTGGATCACCGGCGTTGGTCTATTGACATGTCTTGGCGAAGGGCTCGACGCGACCTGGCAACACCTCGAGCGTGGCGATCCGCCGCCTTACGATGACAAAAGCTTTGCGCCTTACATTGTCCACCCGCTCGCGCCGGTGAATTTCGACAAGCAAATTCCAAAAAAGAGCGACCAGCGGCAAATGGAGCCGTGGCAGCGCATCGGCGTCTACGCGGCCGGGTTGGCGCTCAGCGACGCCGGTATTGCCGGTAAGCCCGAACTTCTCGACACCACCGACATGATCGTGGCCGCCGGCGGCGGAGAACGTGATATTGCCGCCAACTCAACCATCCTCACCGGCATGCGCAAGGTGACCGAGCGCGGCGCATACCTCAACGAGCGGCTGATGAGCGACCTGCGGCCGACTTTGTTCCTGGCGCAGCTCCCCAATCTCCTCGCCGGTAACATCTCGATCGTACATGGCGTCGTCGGCTCCTCACGCACGTTTCTGGGCGAGGAAGCTGCCGGTGTCGATGCGGTGCGTATCGCGCACGCGCGCATCGCTTCTGGACAGAGCGAGTTGACGCTGGTGGGTGGCGCGTACAACGCTGCGCGCTGGGACATCCTCCTCATCTTCGAGCAGGCCGGGACTGCGCTGAAGGATAAATTCGCGCCGGTGTGGGATCGCGGCCCGCACGGTGGGCTTGCGGTTGGCAACATGGGTGCGTTTCTGGTGTTGGAAAGCCGCGAGCATGCGGAAGGACGTGGCGCGCGGCCCCGCGCGCGGCTTTCAGCGATCCTTTCCGACCGCAATGAACGCCAACCCGGAGACGTTGAGGCGACCCTTCGCCGCCAATGGGATGAGATCGTGGCCGATGTCGACCGTGCACATGCCGGAATTATCTCGGGCGCTGCTGGACTCGAACCGGTAACGTCTGCCGAGCGAGATGTGCTTAAGGACATCGGCCTTCCCGTCCGCAACACCGGGACGTATATCGGTCATGGGCTCGAAGCGCAGTTCGAGGCCAATCTGGGAATAGCCTGCGCAGTGCTTGAACGTGGCAAGCTTTTCGCGCCCGCTGGCACGGGAGATGCGGGAGCGAGCCCGGCTGGCATTTCTCAGGTGATAGTTACGTCCGTTGGCAATTGGCGCGGTGAGGGTATGGCGCTCGTTGAACGGGCCGTTTGAGGGAGCATTTCATGGCCGCGCCAAGCCGCGACAAACTCGGGCGTCCGGTCGTTGCCGTCACCGGCATCGGCGTGGTCACCTCGCTGGGCGTTGGCAAGTCCGACAATTGGACCAAATTGACCGGCGGCGTGTCCGGCATAAAGCGAATTTCGCGCTTTCCAACCGAAGGACTGCGTACCACCATCGCCGGCGCCGTCAATGACGTCTATCGGGACTCAATGCCGCCCGCGGAGCTGTCCGAGCGCGTCGCCCTGCTCGCCGCCGAAGAGGCGATCGCCGAAGCCGGCATTGGCAGCAAAGGGCGATTTCCCGGGCCACTTTATCTCGCGCCGCCGCCGCTCGAAATCGAATGGCGCGACCGGATCGGGATGGCTGAGATGGCCGCCTCTCATGCCGACACCGGCTATCCTGACCTCATGCGGGTTGCCAACGATTTTGCTTCCAAGAACGGTGCGTTCAAATTCGGCATCATCGGCGAGCACCTCGCCGAGCATTTCGGCACCGAGGGCTCGCCGGTTTCGTTGAATACTGCGTGCGCTTCCGGCGCCAGCGCAATTCAGCTCGGCATGGAAGCGATACGGCGCGGTGAGTGCGAAGCAGCGCTTGCAATCGGCGCCGATGCTTCATTGACCCCGGAATCGCTGGTGCGCTTCTCGCTGCTGTCCGCCCTCTCGACGCAAAACGATCCGCCGGAGCGGGCCTCAAAGCCGTTCTCCAAAAACCGCGACGGTTTCGTGCTGGCGGAAGGTGCCGCTGCTCTAGTCCTCGAAAATCTCGATCATGCACGCGCCCGCGGCGCCCGCGTGCTTGGCATCCTCGAAGGCGTCGGGGAAAAGTCCGAACTCGTTCCACCGCACCCGCTCAAGCCCCGACGGCAAACCGATCATCGCCTGCGTGCGCAACGCACTTGCCGATGCCGGTGTCGGCCCAGAGGACGTCGACTACATCAACGCGCATGGCACTTCGACTCCCGAAAACGACAAGATGGAACATCTTGGCGTTTCCACCGTATTCGGCGAGCGCATCCGCAGCATTCCGATCTCGTCCAACAAATCGATGATCGGGCACACGTTGACCGCAGCGGGTGTCGTTGAAGCGGCGTTCACTTTCCTTACGCTGCAAAATCAGCGGCTGCCGCCGACCATCAATCATCAAATTCCGGATCCGGGAATTACGCTCGACGTCGTGCCGAATGTGGCACGCGATGCCAAGGTCAATCGCGCGATTTCCAACTCGTTTGGCTTTGGCGGACAGAATGTCTGCCTGGTTATGGCTCTGGAGCCGGCGTGAGCGTCGCTACCGGCAGCACAGAGGGCGACCGACGTAGCGCCCCTGCCCGCTCCGCTGGAGCGTCAATGCGCGCGCTTATGCTCGTCGGCGATCGCAAGCTCGAACTTCGCGACGTTGCTGCGCCGCCAGCGCCGGCACCGGGCGAAGTGCAGATCGGCATCAAGGCAATCGGCCTCAATCACATCGATGTCTGGGGCTGGCGCGGGATGGCGTTTGCCAAGCGCAAGCTGCCCCTGGTCGTTGGCGCCGAGTGCGCGGGCGAAATCCGCGCCGTCGGCGACAATGTGATCGATGTCAGGGTCGGCGACCACGTCGTCGCCTATGGCGGGTTGACTTGCGGCCAGTGCAAAGCCTGCCGCGGCGGTCGCGATAATCTGTGCGAGAACGTTGCTGGCATTATGGGCTTTCACGTCGACGGCTTCGCGCGCGATTTGGTCAACATGCCGGCCCGGCTTGTGATCCCAATACCGGCCGGGGTCAGTTTTCGTAACGCCGCCTGCGCACCGATCGCTTTCTCAACCGTTCAACACATGCTGTTCGACAACGCCAAGCTCGAACCGGGTGAGACGATCTTGGTGCAAGCCGGCGGCTCTGGTATCGGCACCGCCGCCATCAAGATGGCGAAGGCTATCGGGTGCACGGTTATCACCACTGTCGGCGATGACGAAAAAATGGCCAAGGCCAAGGCGCTCGGCGCGGACCATGTCATCAATTACAAGACCGATCGTTTCGAAGGTGTCGTACGTAAGCTCACGGGAAAGAAGGGCGTCGATGTCGCCTTTGAGCACGTCGGCCCCGATACCTTCAATGGCTCGCTGCTGTGCCTCAAGCGCGGCGGCCGGCTCGTCACCTGCGGATCGACGTCGGGTCAGACGACGACGATCAATCTGTTCCAGCTGTTCCTGCAGCAATATCGCATCTTTGGTTCGTTCGGCGCTTCCATCCGTAACGTGCGCGAGAGCCTCGCCAAGATGGCCGCCGGCCTTGTGCCGGTGATCGACACCGAAGTCGCCCTCGCCGACTTCGAGCGCGGCCTTGCGCGGCTCGAAAGCCGGCAGGTTTTCGGCAAGATCATCGTCACGTTCTAGTACGCGACAGCGATGGCGAAGCCGCGTTCCAAGCTCATAGACGGGACCATCGGCGCGATTACGGTCGGGCTTTTGAGCGCGATCAAACGCATGGATCGCAAGCGCACAGCGAACTTCGCCGGCGCGTTCATGCGCACGATCAGTCCGCTGCTGCCGGAAAATCGCATCGGCCGCGAAAACCTGCGCGCGGCCTTTCCCGACAAATCCGACGCGGAGATCGAGAAAATCCTCGCTGGCGTGTGGGACAATCTCGGACGCATTGCGGTGGAGTTCGCGCATCTGGATGAGTTCTGCATCGAGGGCGCTGGCCGGCAGACACCCGACGTCATCACACACGCTCCGGAAGCGGCCGAGCGCTACGCGCGCATACTGGAGAGTGGCAAGCCAATGCTGGGCTTTGCCGCACATCTCGCCAATTGGGAGTTGCCGGCCGTAGTCGCAAAAGCGTTGGTGCCGCAGTCGGCGGTGCTGTACCGGCGCCCGAACATCCGCCCGATCAGCGACGTTATTGTCAAGCTGCGAGCACCGCTCATGGGTGACTTAGTTGCCGCCGGCATCGATGCTCCCGTAAAGCTGGCGCGCCTGTCGGAAGCCGGGGTCCATGTCGGCATGCTGGTTGACCAGCATTTCAGCAAAGGCGTCGACGTCATCTTCTTTGGCCGCCGTTGCCGCGCCAATCCGCTGATCGCGATGCTCGCGCGGCAAACCGGACGGCCGATTCACGGGCTGCGCCTTGTGCGCAAGCCCGACGGCAACAGCTTTTGGGTCGAGATCACCGATCCGATCGATCCGGTACGCGATGCCGACGGCCGCATCGAGATCAAGGGCACCATGCAGACGATCACGTCAGTGATTGAAGGCTGGATCCGCGAGCATCCCGAACAATGGCTGTGGTTGCACCGCCGGTGGCGGTGAGCGAACTCGGATTGTCGCCTTTGGATCGCTGCGGTTTGGTGTCGCGCAACGATTCCGTGCTATAGTGTAACGGTCAGTCACAGACCAAAATTGGTGGGAGGCGACATTGGTTCAGCTCATTCGCGCAATGAAATTCAGTGCGGCCCTTCTGCTGGCGGCCATGATGCTGTCCAGCGCTTCGACGGCATCATCTGCGGAGACCGGCATTGTCCACCTTCGGATCGTCAAGGCCGGATTTATTATCGGCGCTGGCGGCGGCACTGGAACCTTGACCTACCACGGCTCGACATATCGGCTGAAGGTCGGTGGTATCGGCCTGGGCACCATCGGCATAGCGGAGGCTCGCCTCGTTGGCGTTGCATACCATCTGCATCACGTGGCGGATATCGTCGGCACTTATGATGTGCTGGGTGCGAGTGTCGCGGTCGTGGGCGGCCCGAAGGTGGCCCGGCTGCAGAATGGCAAGGGAGTCGTTCTCGAACTCCGAGGTCAACAGCTCGGCTTCGAGGCTACCCTTGGTCTGGGCGGAATGAACATAAGCCTGCACTAGCGACGCCGCTAACGCGCGGTGTCGACAGCCAAAAGCCCGAACTTCGCAGGCAATCACCGCGACGCCTTGGCTTCGTTCGGCGTTTTTAAGATTCCATCGAATGTCGCGCACGGCGCAAACCGTGAGCGAGCAACGTGGAGACCTTTCGCAACAGGCGCGCGCTCACGCCATCATCCATCGTTGACTGCCCCGGGTGGGCCGTCATCCGGTCCGTCGCACTGTGCGAGCTGTCATAACTCGGCCGGGCCGTAAACCGTTCGACGTTGCCACATTCGGGCGAGGCTGCATCAATGCTTTCAGAGCTGCGAGCATTCGCCCGCAGCGAAGCAATAAATTCAATTCCGATCTCATCGTGACGTCGCCACACGACATTGCAGCTTTGGCGAGGCTGGCCGGATCGCGACAACGCCAGAAGGAATTTGTCGGGCAGACTTTCGATATCGTCAACGGCAAGCCTCGCTCCACTATCGGACATATCGACCAAAGTGCATCTTTGAAGGCGCGCATCGTTGCCGACATCGATCCACGCCGGCAAATCGAGGTGCTTTCGCGGCCTTCGGCGTTTGTCGTTGCTCATGGGAGGTCCCTTCCGCGCACCCTGCAGTTAATCGACCACGCCAAAGCCAGTCCAGTTGTTGAGCCCAAGATGTTTTCGGCGGAGCAAACCGAATTGGCCGCTATCGATTCGAATTATCCGCTTGCACCGAGATGTGGCCGCAACGTCTGGCGGCGGCGGGCCCATTGCGAGAGCGGTCAATTCGGACCGTCTATTTCCAGGCGCTTGACGCTCTCCATAGCAAACAGAACTCGCACTTATCGTTCAAATGTGATGTGCTTTTCCTTCACGAGATTGGCCCATTTGGCAACATCTGCTGCGAGAACCCACGGCGCATCTCCACTGCGGCGCCGCCGCGCAAGTACCGAACTAGCTGCATCGAGAAAATATGAGACGCTGATGATTTGCGAATTTCTAACAAAGATGGTGGCCGCAACCATTCTTTGCGGCAACCTCTTTGGATCGGGGTCTGCGGCGCAGGAAAAATATCCGTCGCGGGTTGTCCAGATTGTAAATCCGTATCAGGTTGGAGGCACAACCGACACTTTGGCACGTGCTCTAGCGGTCGGGCTGTCGAAAGATTTGGGACAACAATTTGTAGTTCTGAACAAGCCCGGCGCCGGCGGAACGGTCGGCACGGCACTCGCCGTACGCTCGGCGCCCGACGGATATACATTGCTGTTCGCGCCCGCCCTCGTCATCTCGGTGTTACCGCAGGTCCGGCCGAAATCGGAAGTTGGGTACGAGCCACAGGCGCTGGTTCCGATCTGCCAAACGTTCGCCAACACGATGGGGCTTCTCGTGCGCGACGATTTACCAATCAAGGACCTGAAGGACCTTTCGAGCCAGGCGGGCGCGCATCCCGGCGCGTTGAACTACGGCCATCAAGGCCTATCGACGATACCGCAGCTTGCGATGGAAGAGTTTCTTTCAGCAGCAAAGGTGCAGATGAATGGCGTGCCTTATCGTGGGGATCCAGAGGTGCTGACCGATCTCCTCGGCGGTCGGATCGATGTCGCCGCGGTCGTGCTCGGAGCGGTTGGGATCGTTGGTCACGGTGCGCGGATTATTGCCGTGTTCGGCGAAGAGAGGCATCGGCGTTATCCGAAAGAGCCGACAGCGGTAGAACAAGGGTTCAGCGTCGCGCCGACAAGTTTCGGAGGCCTGTTTGCCCCTTCAGGAACGCCGGCTGCGATCGTGGACACGTTGGCCGCTTCGTGTGCAAAGGCGGTGAAGAACGCAGCTTACGTTTCCGCCGCAGAACATACGGCCCAACCGCAAAATTATTTCGCCGATCGCGACACGTTCCGGGACAAATTGCGACAAGATCTCAATGAGAAGAAGAAGCTTTTGGATGCGTTGGGACAGTCGCTCAAAGAGTAACCCCGCGGTTCCAGAACGGCCCGCGGATCCCAGACCGCAAACAGCCGGGCTTTAAAGTCCCTCAAGCCCGGCTGGCTGCGTCACGACGGCCGCCGGTTGGGTGGAATTCATTCCGCCCATTCCGCGGCCGGCGCGATTACCACCCTATCCAGCGGCCGCCGCGCCAATAGCCGCGGCCCTCATGCTCGCGCCAAACAAAGCGTTCGCGCGGGCCCCACCGCCAGTCGTCTGGATGAACGACTACGCCGGCGGCTGCGGGATATTCGAAGGCCTCGCGGGCGTGCCAACAAACTTTGCCGCTGCACACCACTGCCGCCGACGCGTTCAACGCCGAGAGCGCCAGCATACCGGCGCCAATTGCGGTAGCAAAAAGAGTCTTACCAAGTGTCATGTTCAAAACTCCGTTGGGGGTTACCGAGGGTATACAACGGAGCATTGCTAATTAAGTTCCGCGACACCTGGATGCCATTCCAGCAAAAATGACCTCTCAATCGCTAGATTTCGACCTGCCCGCCAAGCTCGATCACGCGATTGGGCGGAATTCGGAAGAACTCGGTCGCGGCGAGCGCATTGCGGTGCATGGCCTCAAAGACCCGGCGCCGGATTGCGCCAAGCCGAGAGTGCTTGGCGGCCACGATTGTCACCCGTCCGACAAAGAATGACGTATCCATCATGTTGAAGTGAAGTTCCCGGCTGGCGCACTCCTCAAGAACTTCCGGAATGTCCGGCTGCTCCATAAACCCGTAGCGCACGACGATAGAATGGAAATTGTCGGCCAGATGGGCGACTTCCATGCGCCGCTCATGCGGCACGCGCGGAATATTCGCAGTCACGACGTGCAACAACACGATACGTTCATGCAGCACCTTGTTGTGCTTGAGATTGTGCAAGAGCGGCACCGGCACGACGTCGACCCGGCTTGTCATATAGACGGCGGTACCGGGCACGCGTGTCTTGTCATGAACCTGCGCAATGAAGCTCGAGAGCGGCAAAGTATCCCGCTCCAGTGTACGCAGCAGCGCGTCGCGACCCTGCCGCCATGTGAACATCAGAAAGAAAATCAACGCGGCCACAACGAGCGGAAACCAGCCGCCTTCGAGCACCTTCATCATGTTGGCGCTGACGAACGCCAGATCGACGATAACGAATAATCCGGCCACGGCCACGCTCGCCACCAAGCCCCAGGCCCATATTTCGCGCATGGTCAGGAAGATCAGCATTGATGTCAGCAGCATGGTGAGCGAGACGGCGATGCCGAAAGCAGCGGCGAGACTGTCCGACGATCTGAAGCCGAGCGTGAGACCGAGCGTGAGGGCCATCAAAGTCCAATTTACAAAGCCGATATAGATCTGGCCGTAGCCCGTGTCCGAAGTCTGGACGATGTGGAGACGTGGACACAGGCCGAGCTGAATCGCTTGCCGCGTCATCGAAAACGCTCCGCTGATGATCGATTGGCTTGCGATGATGGTCGCCACCGTCGCCAACGCCACCAGCGCCAGTTGAAATGCCTCCGGGCACAGCGTGAAAAACGGATTGGCGCCTGCGTTGGCGCCGCCGGCAATCACAACCGCAGTCTGACCGGCATAATTCAGCACTAGCGTAGGCAGCACCAAACCATACCACGCGAACCGGATCGGCCGCGGCCCGAAATGTCCCATATCCGCATAAAGTGCCTCGGCGCCGGTCGCACACAGGAATACCGCGCCCAGCACCAGAAAACCGGTAAAGCCGTGCCCGAACAGATAAGTGAAGCCATAGCGTGGATCGAGCGCCACGAGCACACCGGGATGGCTGAGGATACCGCCAAGCCCAAGCAAGCCGATCGTCACAAACCAAATTGTCATAATTGGGCCGAACAACTTTCCAATTCGCTCGCTGCCCTGAGATTGCAGGGCGAACAAGCCGACCAGGACCAGCGCGGAAATCGGCACGATGTAGGGCGCGATTTGCGGCGCCGGTATTTTTAGTCCTTCGAGCGCGCTCAAAACCGAGATTGCCGGAGTGATGGCGCCGTCACCGTAAAGCAGCGCCGCTCCCAAAACGCCTATGGCGATCACCACGATCCGCTCGCCATGCTTGATACCGAGAAGCGACATCAGCGCCAGAATCCCACCTTCGCCATCGTTGTCCGCGCGCATGACAACAGTCACGTATTTGAGCGAGGTGGTGATCAACAACGTCCAGACGATCAATGACAGCATACCGATCGCGACTTCCGGCGTAGCACCGCCGGCCCATTCGAGCGCCGTTTTCAGGGTGTAAAGCGGGCTGGTGCCGATATCGCCATAGACAACACCGAGGGCGCCAAGCATCAAGGCGCCGAGTTTACCCGTCGGAACAGCCGATCTGTCATCAGCGATGGTTGTCACGGCCGTCATGATATGACTGTCACAATACCCTGCGCTAAACTTGCCCGGTTCCCGACCAGCCGTTTAGCACCACTGGGTTAATTTAAAGGCGATTTGACCCGTTCAGCGGCATTGATATGTATCAAGATGGACCGTCATTTCCGCGTAGTTTGTTGACGTTTATCCCTCGCCTCTAAAATTGGCCGATGGTTTTTGAGACGCTTTTTCAAATGCGACCTCGCATATACATGGTGATGTCGTCTTTTCGCGAGCAAATGTGCGAACGAGTGTGCGTGAGGCGCGCAAACGTATTGGCTCGCCACCATTCCCAGGCAGTCGCGTGCGCCCAGCGCAAAATCGATGCGCGCGCCCACGATGCGGGCCAAACCATTCGGCCCGTGATCGTTGATGCGAATGTGGCAGATGCGCCCGTTGTGCGGATTGGTGACAGTGATTGTCGTGCCGAGCACATAATCATAAGACGCCGCCGTCAAGCCGAACCGATCGAAGCGTTCACCGTTGGCGGTCAGCTTGCCAGTGCCGTAAAAGGAAGCCAGCACTTCCCGAGCGACCCCGCAGCGCCCGGTCTTGTGCACATAAAGATGAACCGTCGCCCAGCCGCCGGCGATCGCCGGAACGGAAAGCGCAGCGAGAAATAGCGCCGACAAAATCGGTCGCTTCGGCACAGCCCTTCATCCCCGTTACGCTCGATTTTGGGCGAAGCGTCGCCACCTAGCAAGTCGGAATAAGCGGCGCGGACCGCGCACGCAGCTTTTGTCCTGCTGTCATATTTGCATTAATCTTGCCCCCAACATTTTCGAAGCGAGCGCCTTTGACTGGCGTCTTGAAAAACAACCGCTCGGGAGGCGACCATGAAAAGAGCTGCTGCGATCGCGACCGGCGCTGCACTATTCTTCGCGTTCACATCCGCCTTGTCGGCCCAAGAAAAGATCAAGGAAAAGGTTTCCGACGGGGTCGTAAAGATCGGCATGATTGAGGACATGTCGAGCATCTATGCAGACATTACCGGTATCGGCGCGGTGACCGCAGCCACGATGGCGGCGGAGGATTTCGGCGGCAAAGTGCTAGGCAAACCAATCGAAATCGTCTCGGCGGATCATCAGAACAAGGCGGATATCGCCGCGGCGACAGCGCGAGAGTGGTTCGATACCGGCCACGTGGACGCGCTCATGGACGTTGCCGCTTCAGCAACCGCGCTGGCGGCAATCGATGTCGCCAAGACCAAGAACAAGATCGCGGTTCTCAACGGCCCAGGCTCGGCGCGTATCACTAACGAGGCATGCACGCCGGTTTCCATCCATTACACCTACGACAATTACGCACTATCCCACGGCACCGGCTCCGCGGTGGTCAAAGCGGGTTACGACACCTGGTTTTTCCTGACCGCTGACTATGCTTTCGGCCACGATCTTGAACAGAACACCGCCGCGGTTGTCAAAGCGAACGGCGGCCAAGTGCTCGGCAGCGTCCGGGTTCCGATCAACACCGCGGATTTCTCCTCGGCGCTGCTGCAGGCACAGACTTCGAAAGCCAAAGCGATCGGCCTCGCCAATGCCGGCGCCGACACCACCAACGCCATCAAACAGGCGGCTGAGTTCGGCATCGTACGCGGCGGGCAGAGGCTCGCGGGCTTGCTCATCTTCATCAACGACGTCAACACGCTGGGCCTCGAAGCCGCACAAGGCATGCTGTTGACCAACGCGTTCTATTGGGACCGCAACGAAGAGACCCGCGCCTGGTCACAACGCTACTTCCAGCGCATGAAAAGGATGCCGAACATGAGTTCAGGCCGGAATCTATTCGGCGACAACGCATTATCTCAAAGCCGTGGAGGCCGCCGGCACCGATGAAACCGAAGCGGTGATGGCCAAGATGCGCTCGACGCCGATCAACGATTTTTTTGTGAAAAACGGCACTATCCGTGGTGACGGCCGCATGGTTCACCAGATGTATTTGTATGAGGTCAAGAAGCCGGCCGAATCCAAGGGCCCGTGGGATTACTACAAGCTCGTCGCCACGATCCCCGCAGACCGAGCGTTCCAGCCGCTGTCAGAGTCCAAATGCCCGTTGGTAAAAAAAGCGCAGTAAGCTCCAGCTTTTTGGTGACGCGCAAGAACATTACTTGACCGACTCTGCCGCTGATTTACGCAACAGCGTCTCGGCCATCTCGCGCAGACGCACGCGCTGCACTTTGGGACCGTTCGGACTCTCGACGATGGGAAACTGATCCACCACGACGATCCGCTCCGGGACTTTGAAGCGCGCCAATTGCTGGAGGCAACGGGCCCGCAAGGCAGCCTCGTCCAGGACAAGGCCGGGACGTGGCTGCACGAAAGCGACCGGGACCGGATCGCCGTCTCCGCATGAGGCAGCCACGACCTGCACTCCGGCGACACCCGGCTCTTTTTGAATCACAACTTCGATCTCCTCCGGACTGACCAGGAATCCGCCAAGTCTCATGGCGTCGCCAAGACGCGCCTCATAAACGAAACCTCCATCGTCGAGCCGGCCGAGATCCCCGGTCCGAAACATGCCGTCCGCATCGATCGCGCGTTCGGTTGCCGCGGAGTTTTCCAGGTACTCGACGAAGCGGGACGGCGCGTCGATCCACAGCTCGCCCGATGCGCCAGGTCGCAGCAACCCGCCGGTTTCCGGATCGCGTACCGCAAGCCGCGCCCGGCGGCTGACCGGGACCCCGCCACCGAGCAATCGGTTCTTGCCTTCGGCGATCGAGAATAACGCCTGCACTTCCGAACTGCCGTAAAGGCCGTGCGGTTGCAGGCCGGCCGCCTCTGCGGCGGCGATCGAGGCTGCGGCGGTGGAGTGGAATGCTGCAAAGCCTGAGAATCGCACCGAGTCCAAGCGGCGCGCGCCCGACGCCGCAGCGATGCGGCCGAACATATCGTCGCCGCCAAGCAGATGGGTGATGCGATGTTGACGGATCAGCTCTGCCGCGGCCTCGCCGCCAAATTCAGCGAGGCACACGATGTGCGCGCCGCCGGCAATCGCAGCCATCGCCGCCGCGTTGCCGAACGTGCCGCAGAATGGCACTGCTCCGAGCAGAACTGCGTCCGGCGCGTCGAGCCCGATATGACGGGCAACATCGACGGCGTGCCCGGCAATGGTTTGCTGGTCGTGCAACACCAGTTTCGGCCCGCTCGTGGTGCCGGACGTGGCGAAGGTCAGGCAATGCGACACTCCCCTTCCCTCATCTGGCCCAGCGTCGGCCGCAGGACCATCGAGCGGCGACACGGGAATTCCCGCAAGTTCCGTCACACCAAGAGAGGGCGGAACGCCAAGTATTCGGGTCACCGCAACGCGATCTTCGGCGGGCAGCGCGGCGAAGATTGCCGCGAAATCGACCGGCGGAAAGCCCCAATGCGTAACAAGGGCGACTGCGCGCGACCGGCGCAGCAGATTACCGACCTCTGCCGCACGAAATCTGGTGTTGATGTGAATCGCCAGCGCACCCAGTCGCGCGCAGGCAAAGATTGCGGCGAGATAATCTGTCCCGTTAGGCAACCACAGCCCCACCCGACCACCGGGCCCTATTCCGGCTCTGCGCAGCGCTCCCGCCACTTGCAGCACGCGATCTTGAAAATCGCTCCAGCCCAAAGTACCAGCGGCATCGGTCACTGCAGGCGCCGACGCATCGCGGTCTGACCACGACAGCAGCGCGTTCAACGTTCGTGGATACTCCGCTCCATACGTTTTCCGCATGGAATGAAATTACACCACGACAGCAGTAACGGCTATGCACTCAAAAGGCAGCTGTCATCCGTCGAGGCCGTTCGCCAGATTTGCCTTGATCTGCTGAATGAGCTGCTGCGGGTCGTATGGCCGTTTGCGGTGCCGGCCAAGCTCGCACAGCTCCGCCGCGGTGTGCGAAGCGCGCTCGGCATTGGCGGCGAGGATGATTTTGGTTTTCGGCAAATTTGCCTTCACCCAACCGGAGAGCCGGAATCCGCTTTCCGCATCGCTAAGCACGAACCGGATGGGTTCGGAGGACTCTTGCAAGAGGGTGATCGCCTCTGGTGCATTGCGCGCTTCAAAAACGGCGATATGGGGAAATTAGTTCCCGCTGCTCACGCCATCGCCCGGCCGAAGCGTTCGCGCCAACCCTCGCCGGCGAAATAACGGCGCATCGCGCCTGGTTCGGCAAGATCACGATCAAATGCCACGAGCGATCGCCAGGCCAGCGCCGACATGCACGACAGGAGCGGTATAGTAGAACCGCCCGAGTGCGCGAGAATGGGCCCCAGCGTCGGCATGCCGGTCCCCAGCATCACTACTGCGTCCACGCTGTCCAAGTCGATGCCTGCCAATGCGCCTTCGGCACGTGCGGCGGAAAGATCGTAGATCGGATGAAACTTGCTGGACGTATCGAACGCGCCAGTGACAGAGCCGATTTCAAAACCGTGCGAACGCCAATAGACGATGCTCGCCTCGGTTAAGTCGGGCGGATAAGGAGAGACGAGCCCGATACGCTTGGCACCAAGGCGCCGTAGCGCTTCCGCGACCGCACGCCCCGCGGTCAAAAAGGCAATGCCACGCGCGGTTTCGATCGCTTCTACGGCGGCCTGCTCCCGCTCAACGCCTTGCAGGTATGAGGCGCCGGTGCAGGCAAACGCCACCGCACCCATCGGTGCGTTGGCGAATTGAGTGATCGAACATTCCATCGCGGCGAAATAATCACCGAGGCGAGCGTTGATCGTCGGTTTGTCGCTCACGAGCCGTGCATTGAGAAACGCGTAGCCCGGCGGCATCAGGATCGCGAATTCCGGCTCGACCGTCGTATTGGCCTGCGGGGTAAGCAGACCGATCAGCCCTTTGCGCGCATATTCGACCATGCGTTACTCCGCCGACCGTTGCTCTGCGCTTTTGCTTGACCGGCGGCTTTGTCCTATAAGATATACAAAGTGCCGGCGCAGATACAATTTAAAGGCTTACGCACGTTACGCGTGAGCCGTGCGACCGGTATTCCCTTCGGTCGGAAATGGATGGTGATGGCGTCGGCTGGGTCGTTGCAGGACGAGATCGCGTCCGAAGCTGCGCCGCGTGGAGGCGCGTCAGACAAGGCGTTGCCGGCCATCCATCTTCAGCAAGTCGAGCAATGGTACACGACCCGGGACGGCCCCGTTCACGCTCTTGCTGCCACCGATCTCGAGATTGCCCGGCGTGAATTCGTCGTGCTGCTGGGCCCTTCAGGCTGCGGCAAGACGACTTTATTGCGCATGATCGGCGGCCTGATTGCGCCTAGTCATGGTCGTCTGCAGGTGATGCAGCGCGATCTCTGGAAAAACGGAACGCGCCAGGCCGACGCGGTGTCCGATTTGGGCATTGTCTTTCAGGACGCCAACCTATTTCCGTGGCTTACGATCGAGGAGAACGTCGCGCTTCCGCTGGAACTGCGAGGCATCCCGAAACGGGAACGGCTCGCGCATGCGCGAGCGCTGACTGGGCTCGTCGGCATCGGCGGCTTCGAAACGCGTTGGCCGTACGAGCTTTCCGGCGGCATGCGCCAACGCGCGGCAATCGCACGCGCGCTGTCGCACGATCCCGACATCCTCCTCATGGACGAGCCGTTCGGCGCGCTCGACGCCATGACTCGCGACACCTTAAACATCGAGCTGCAAAATCTCTGGATGCAGACGCGCAAGACGATCGTTCTCGTTACCCATTCAATCAACGAGGCAGTGTTTCTCGCCGATCGTATTGTGCTGCTCTCCCCGCGTCCGGGCCGCATCGACACCGTCGTCAACCTCGATTTCGAACGACCGCGGTTGCTCGACGTACAATCGACCGAAAAATTTCAGACCACAGCGAAGGATCTGCGGCACCGCCTCGCGGAGATGGCATGACGGACGACGGTCTCACCGCCGCATCTTTGGCCGCGGCAAGCGAACCGGCGCGCGCGTCAAAGCGCGATTTCAAGGCCTACCTGCCCTGGATCACGACGCCGGCTTTATTCGTTCTGCTGGTAGCGGTGTGGTGGCTCTACATCGATGTCAGCAAAATTTCCGCATTCATTTTACCAGCGCCGGCGTCGGTCGGAGAGGCTTGGGTCGGCCTGCTATTGTCGAAGCGCGCCTGGATCGATACCGCGATGACGGTCTACGCCACGCTTCTTGGCTTTGTCTGGGCGATGATCGCAGGCGTCGGAATCGGCGTGCTGATCGCGCGGGTACGCTGGCTCGAGCAAACGCTCAATCCGTTCATCGTTGCCAGCCAAGTGTTGCCGAAGGTAGCGCTGGTGCCGCTGTTTGTGGTCTGGTTCGGATTCGGCGTGACGTCGAAGGTCTTGATCGCGGCGACGCTGGCGTTCTTTCCCATTCTGACCAACACCGTGCTGGGCGTTAAATCGATCGACCGCGGCTACGGCGACGTGATGGTGAGCCTGAACGCGACGCGCTGGCAGGTTTTTCGTCGGCTCGAACTTCCCTCCTCGCTACCGTACATCATCACCGGCATGGAAGTCGGCATCGTGCTGGCGCTGATCGGCGCCATCGTCGGCGAATATGTCGGCGGCGATCTGGGATTAGGTCACCTCTTGGTCGCGCGGATGAACGCGTTCGAGACTGATGGGCTTTTTGCCGTAATGATCCACATGACGATCCTGGGATTTTTGTTCTACTTCGCCATCTCAGTGCTGCGCCGAGCGCTCATCCCTTGGCACGAATCCGCGCGCCGGGGAACGCGTGGTCATTAAATCAGGAGACGGCGGCGGCTTGGCGCAGGCCCGCGATCATCGAGGTTCGCAGAAGGTGATCCTCCTGGCGCTGGCGGTCAGCGGCGATCGCCTGCAGGTTGGCGAGGATTTCGCGGCGTTTCGCCGGATCTTTTTCCCGCATGCGGGCGCGGTTGGCATCAGCCTGAGCGATAATCTGCTCCAGCGCCACCGGGCGGCGTCGGCGCTCATACCGATCGAGACACCCCGCCAACGGCGCGCCGGCGCGCACATCACGCAGCGCCGCAACCAATTCGAATGCGTCGTGCAATCCGCCGTTCAGCCCCATGCCGCCGGAGGGACTGTTGAGATGGGCCGCATCACCGGCGAGCGCGACGCGCCCGCGGTAATAGTGGGGCGCGATGCGCTTGTGGACGCGATAGGACCGCCTCTCCATGACATCGTAGCCTGCCGGGTGGGCGACGATCTCTTGCATGCTTGCAGTGATCGCCTCGTCGGTAATCTGAGCCTCGACCGGCATGTCCTCGCGCGGATAGATCGACACCCGCCAGCGGCCCGGAACGCGCAGCAACGAGAAGTTGCCGCCAGCCTTCCAGCAATAGGCTATATTGGTCAGGCCTTCGAGATGATCCTCGAACGGAAAGGTCGTGGTCGCGAGCAGCGTTGTCTCCGGGTAGGTCTCGCCTTCGAAACCAAAGCCGAGCGCCTGGCGCACCACCGAACGCGCACCGTCAGCGCCGATGACGAAACGGGCGCGCAGCTTCGCCGGCGCCCCGGCGCCGCCGAGATCGATCGACACCCCTTCGTCGTCCTGTGCAACACCGATTACTTCCGTCGCGAAGAAGATTTCCGCGTGCGGCTCCGCTCGCAACGCCGCAAGCGCAAGACGGGACAATTTCCACTGCTCACATTGCACGCGATAAGGATGGCGCGTCGCGTTTGCGATCACGCCGAGATCAAAAACCGCCCTGTCACCCTCCGGATGCAAGCGCACCTGCCATTGCGGGGAAATCAGGCCCTGCGCGATCAGACCCCCAGCAAGCCCGATACCATCGAGCAGATCGAGCGTCGGCGGGTGAAAGGTCGAAGCGCGCAAATCGGTTTCGATGTCGGGGGTTTTTTCGAGCAGCGCAGTGGCGACGCCTTCACGCGCAAGCAGCAAAGCCGTGACAAGACCCACCGGCCCGCCGCCTACGACGGCCACCTCGAAATCGCGATTAAGTTGTGAGCTTGACATTCGTGAGCACGGCTGAAGATCGTGAGCTATGATTTACGCAAAACCAGCATCGGACGGAGACTGCATATGACAACGCGACGCGATGTCTTCAAGATCGCCGGCGGGCTTGCCGCCGGCGCCGCGATCGCCAAGCCTTACTTGCGGACGGCGCGGGCGGCTGAGCCGCTGACCTTCATGACGCCGTTCGGCTTCATTCCTGACTTTCTGGAAATGATGAACATGGTGTCAGGCGGCTTTCTTGCCCAGCAGGGATTTGCGCCCAAACTGCTTGGCGGCCAAGGCGCAGTCGTAACTGCCCAGCAGCTCATGACCGGAGCGGTTTCGTTTGTACGGCTTACGGCGATCGATGAGTTTGTCGCAGTCGCCAAAGGCGCGGCGTTCGTCAGCGTGGCGACGCTCTACCAAGGCTCGACGTTTCACGTGATCTCGCCAAAGGACAAGCCGGTAAACTCCGCGGAGGATTTCAAGGGCAAGACCATCGGCATCGTTTCTGTCGGCGGCTCCACGGAGCAATTACTCGATATCATGCTGCAATCCGCGGGTATGACCAAGGCCGACGTGACGACGCAAGTGGTCGGCAACAGCCCGGGCGCGATGCAATATCTGCGCCAGGGCCGGATCGATTGCTTCATCAACTCGATCGGCGTGGTCGTAGCGCTGCTGACGGCCAACGAACCGATTGTTCATTGGCCAACGGACCGCTATGCCCCAATGCCGAGCCAGATTTTTGTGACAACGCGCGAGACGATCGAGAAGAAACCCGCAATGGTGGTGGGCTTTCTCAAAGCGCTCAAAGCGTCGACGGAAGACATGCTGCATGGCGACCTTAAAGCGATCTTCCAGCGCGCCAACAGCGATTTCGATATTCCCGGCATGAAGAACATTGACGAACAGGTTGCGCTGATGCGGTTCATCATGGACGGTCCATGGATGTCGCAGGGGCGCGAGAACTTCCTGCGCAACATGCCCGAGCTTTGGGCAAAAGCACAAAAGGGAATAGGCGGCGCGGGCATCGCAAGCGTGCCGAGTGTTGAAGCGCTTTACACCAACACCTTCATCGAGCAAGCACTGAAGGCCTAAAGAAAATAATTTTTGACTGCTAAAGAGCACGGCCGGAAAGACAGCCTTGCCGGGTTCGCGTGTGACCTTCGGGCGCCGTCAACGGCTACCCTGTGGTCCGCGCAGTTGGCCCGAAGTAGCTTGACATCGCCTGACCGGCCTACTGCCCCAAGCAATTTCGGCCAAGAAACCGCGCCCAAAGCACGCGCAACGTCACAGAGAGGTGAAACCCGGGGTCGGGGGGTATTATGCAAAAAGCACCTAGCCATCCTGCGGCGGCAGTACCATTTGACGAAGCATGCAACCGCGACTCGCCTTACCATATTAGGTGAAAGCAACAGCCGGCGCGGCCGCGGTTTTGCACAATAACAAGCTTTAAAAACTGTCAATTGTGGGCGCCGAATCGGCAGATCTGCGAAGGTCTGCCAGTTGATGCCCCGGCTGGGAGAGCGCCAAGGAAGCGACAAGGAAAGCGGATTTGCGTCTCATAGGCTATTGAACCATGGGCATCGTTCGCTTCGCTCTCAGGCTACCCCACACTTTCTACGTGCTGGCGGTGCTTGTCTTGTTTCTCGGCACGACGGCCATTGTGTCGATGCCGACGGACATCTTTCCGGAAATCGATATCCCGGTCGTGACCATCGTCTGGCAATACACCGGGCTTAGCACGCCGGAGATGGAACAGCGCGTTACGACCTACAGCCAGTACGCCCTGTCGTCGAGCGTGAACGGCATTCAGGATATCGAGGCGCAAACCCTTAACGGAATTTCAGTTCAGAAGATTTTCTTCCAGCCTGACGTCAATCTCGATCTCGCGATCTCACAGATCGTATCTGCAACCAATTTTATCCGCGTTCTCATGCCGCCGGGAATTCAAGCGCCTGTGGTGGTCCAATACAATGCATCAAGCGTTCCGGTTCTGCAGATCGGGCTGTCGTCGGACACCCTCAATGAACAGCAGCTCTACGATTACGGCATCTACCGCTTGCGGCAGCAGCTTGCGCCCATCCACGGCGTCACGCTTCCTACTCCGGCCGGCGGCAAGTACCGGCAGATCATGGTTGATATCGATCCGCTGAAGCTTCAGGCGAAGGGGCTGACGCCAATTGACGTTGTCAACGCGGTCAATGCCGAGAACCTGACGGTGCCTTCCGGCACGGCGAAGATAGGCGATACCCAGTTCACCGTCCGTACCAACGCGGTGCCAACGAGCATCGACGACCTTAACAACATCCCAGTAAAATACGTGAACGGCGCTACGGTTTTCGTCAAGGACGTGGGGCAAGTCCACGACGGCAATGCCGTGCAACAGAATGTCGTGCGTACCGACGGCCGTCGTTCGGTCCTGCTCAGCATCATCAAGAACGGGAATGCCTCGACGCTGGCCGTCGTCAATGCAGTCAAGCAGGCCATGGTCGTGGCACGCGCGGCGGCGCCACCCGGCATGCGGATCACGGAGCTTTTCGATCAGTCCGTATTCGTCAAAGATTCCATCACGGGACTGTTGCGCGAAGGCGCCATTGCCGCCGGGCTGACCGCGTTGATGATCGTGGTTTTTCTCGGATCCTGGCGCTCCACGCTCGTCGTCATGATCTCAATCCCGCTGTCCATCCTCTCATCGCTGGTGGTTCTCTACTTCCTCGGCGACACCATCAACACGATGACGCTCGGCGGGCTTGCGCTTGCTATCGGCATCCTGGTCGACGATTTAACGGTTACGATCGAGAACACGCATCGCCTGCTCACCGAGGAACACATGCCACTGCCTTCCGCGACGCTCCACGGCGCCGCCAGCATCGCGGTGCCGACGCTGGTGTCAACACTCGCGATCAGCTGCGTGTTCGTCTCCGTCGTCTTCCTCCACGGCCCAGCGAAATATCTTTTTACGCCGCTGGGCCTGGCCGTCGTGTTCGCCATGTTGGCTTCCTATGGCTTTTCGCGGACACTGACCCCGATCACTATTGGCCTACTGCTCAAGAACGAGCGTCACGGCGAGGAGGCCGGGAGCGGCTGGTTTGCCCGCCAATTCGCGAGGTTCGAGCGTGGGTTCGAAGCCATGCGGAAGGGTTACGCGGAAATTCTGCATACATTGCTGACGAGGCGGCTCATCGTCCCGGCGGCTGCCGTCGCGGTGCTGGCGCTCGGCGGAGTGCTTTTCCTGTTCGTTGGCCGCGACTTCTTCCCGATCATCGACGGCGGCCAGATACAGTTGCATGTGCGGGTGCCGGCCGGCACGCGCATTGAGAAGACCGAACAAATCTTTCAGGCGATCGAGGACAAGATTCGCGAAGTCATCCCGGACCACGAGCGCGACCTCATTGTCGACAATATCGGTTTGCCGTCCCGCTCCTACAATTATGCGTTTGGCGACGGCACGGCGATCGGCGTCAATGACGGCGTGATCCAGATTGCGCTCAAAGAAGGCCACGCACCGACGGCGACTTATGTCCGCAAGTTGCGCGAGGCTTTGCCCGCTGCCTTTCCGGAAGACGTATTCTACTTCCAGGCCGCCGACATGGTGACCCAAATTCTCAACTTCGGCATCCCGGCGCAGATCGATGTGCGTACCGTCGGCTACGACCGAAACAAGAACCTGCGCATCGCCAAGGAGCTGCAGAAGCGGATCGCAGCCCTCCCCGGCCTCGCCGACGTGCATTTGCAGCAGGAGGTCAACGGTCCGGAATTCTTTGCTCAGATCGACCGCGCCCGGGCCACCCAGTTGGGTCTCACGGTGAGCGACGTTGCGCTCAATCTAAACACCAGCCTGAGTTCGTCCGAGCAGGTATCGCCGAACTTCTGGACCGACCCGAGCAACGGCACGCCGTACTATCTGACAGTGCAGACACCGGAATACCGCGTGTCGTCTCTCAACGAACTCAAGAACACGCCGGTGACCAAGTTCACCGTAGCGGGCCGCAATCCCGTACCGGGGCTCCTGAGCAATGTCGCCACGCTGAAACGCGATTCGATAGCGACCAACACCAATCAGGCCAACATCCAGCCGGTCTATGAAATCTATGCCAATGCCGACGGGCGGGATCTGGGTTCGATCTCGGGCGACATCAACAAAATCGTGGCCGAGTACCAAAAGCAGCTTTCGCCCGGCAACCGGATCGAAGTGATCGGCCAGATCGCCAGCATGAACTCGGCGTTTCGCGACCTTGCGATTGGCATTCTGTTTGCAGCGGTGTTCGTCTATTTGCTTATGGTCGTGAATTATCAGACTTGGGGCGATCCGTTCGTGGTCATTCTAGCCTTACCGGCAACGTTCTGCGGCATCGTCACCATGCTATATGTTACGAGCACGACGTTGAGCGTGCCGTCGCTGATGGGCGCGATCATGGCGATCGGCGTCGCGTCGGCGAATTCTATTCTGCTCGTCACCTTTGCCCGCGAGCAGCAACTCGCCGGCATGAGCGCATTCGACGCGGCGATTTCCGCTGGCCGAACTCGTATTCGCCCGGTGCTGATGACTGCGGCAGCGATGATCGTCGGCATGATTCCAATGGCGATCGGCGGCGCGGGCGAGGAGCAGAATGCCGCTCTGGCCCGAGCCGTGATCGGCGGCCTGCTTTTCGCCACGCCGACCACACTGCTTGTGGTACCCTACCTCTTTGCGATGTTGCGCAAGGGCAATGACGGCAAACCCGCGCGTGGCGTGTTTGCGGAGGACCCGCAATGAACGAAATCCAGCACTTTCCCGTCGTCGACGCCGACGCCCGCTCGCGCGCCGAACCCAGCGACCGCCGGCCCGACCAATCGCCGGCTAAGCCAGACCATCCGGTGGTCAAGGCGACACGCCTGAACGGCGCTCGCCTTCTCGCGGCTTGCGTATTGGTGCTGCTGTGCGGCGCAGTGGGCGTCGGTTTCTGGCAACATTACCGGCTGCACGCGCAAGTGCTGACGACTGCGGAGCAGCGCCGCGATTTCATCCCGACGGTGCGGGCAGCGCCGGTACGTGCAAGCGCCAGCACCATGACGGTGACCTGGCCGGGCACCACTGAAGCATTCGAGCAGGCGAACATTTTTGCTCGAGCGAGCGGCTACATCTCAAGGCGCGATGTCGACATTGGCAGCCAGGTCAAGGCTGGGCAGCTTCTTGTCCAGATCACCGCACCCGAACTTGAGCATCAGATCGCTCAGGCTGAGGGAAACCTGGCGCAAATGAAAGCGTCGCTGGAACTGGCGAAAGCCAATCGTGACCTCGCCAAAGTCACCTGGAACCGTGACGATCCTTTGGTGGAGAAAGGCTGGGTGACTCCGCAACAAGGCGACACCGACCGGCTGAACCTCCAGGCGCGAGAAGCCTCCGTCGCGGTCGCCGAAGCCAACATCAAGGCGCAGGATGCGCTGTTGCAGGTGCTAGACCAGCAAAAGATTTACCAGACCGTCGTCGCACCATTCGACGGCGTCATTACCCAGCGCAACATTGACATCGGCAGTCTGGTGACAGCAGACGCCACCAGCGGAACATTCCTGTTCACCGTCATGCACAGCGACGTGCTCCGAATCCAGCTCTACGTACCGCAGGACGAAGCGTTCGGGATCGCTCCCGGGGTCGCGGCGATAGTCCACGTGCCAGAGGTGCCCGGTCGCGACTTCCCCGGCACGGTTACGCGCACCGCCGAAGCGTTGCAGCCGGGCTCCCGGACGCTGCTAACCGAAATCGATGTGCCTAATCCGGACCACGCTCTGTCGCCGGGAGTTTATTGCACCGTTGAATTGAAGATTCCGCGCAAGACGCCTTCGATGATTGTCCCCTCGGAAGCGATCATCTTCAATCGCAATGGTTTGAGCGTTGCCGTAGTCGAGGACGGCGTCGCGCACATCCACCCCGTGACCGTTGTGCGCGACTTCGGCACTACCGTCGAGGTGAGCGCCGGCGTCAAAGATGGCGATCAGGTCATCCTCAATCCTCCGGTCGATTTCACCGACGGCGAAAAGGTGCAGCTCAAGCCCGGTCCTCCCGCGCAGCTCTCATGAAGTGCAGCAAAGATTTCAGCCGGGAAACGCGAGCCTGCATTCGCCCGCTTCCACGGGCCCAGCTGCCGCATCGCCGTTAACGGTTGCGTCGACAGTGAAGACGTCGAACGGATCGTTGCGCGGTGGATGCACCTCGCCGACCAGAATCGTACTCATCAGCTGGTGATCGCCAGCGCGGAAAAACGCGCGATCGCGGTCCAGAGCGACATCGGCAGGCAACGCGTAGCCTTGCAGTGCTCGCGCAAGGGTGACTGAATCCAGAGATTTCTCCTGATTGGCGATGTTTGCCAGCGTATGCACCGCGGCATACCCGAACCAGTCCCGCGCGCTTGCCGCTCTGCCGGCGCGGCGCCGGATCGCTTCGTCGAATGCCTTGACCTGTGGATTGTCCGGTTGGTTCCACCACCATTCCATTGTCCACCACCCGAGCCGCGCCGCGTCTGACACCGCGAGGATGCTCTCCAGTTCGAACAGCGCGCCGGCGACCGCCATGTCGTCATTCAGGTGAAAGCGCACGATCTGCTCCAGGCTGTTCGACTGATCCTGACCACCCATGAGATCGAGGAGCACATCCGGCCCATAACTCCCAGCTTTCACCAGCGAATCGGAATAATCGACCGTCCCGAGCGGCAAAGTGTCACTCGCCCATGTCCCGCCATGTTGGCGAAGCTTGCGTACGAAGGCAGCCTGCAACGAACGGCCGTAAGCGTAGTCCGGGGTCAAGAAAAACCATTTCTTACCGAACTTCTCGACCAGCGTATCGGCGATCGCGTTCGCTTCCATCGTGGTGGTCTTGCAGATGCGAAAGACGTTCCAGCTGCACTGCCTGCCGGTGATCTCGTCTGTGTGCCCCCCCGTCACGATATGGAGCTTGCGCTTCTCGGTCGTCACCCGCATCGTTGCGAGCGCGACTGCGGAGTTAACGTCACCCAAAATGAAGTCAACGCGGTCACGATCGATCAGCTGCCCGGTTTTTGCGATACCGACGGCGATATTATTTGCAGAATCTTCGACCAGGAGCTGCGTCTGCCGGCCGAGAATGCCGCCGCTCCGATTAACTTCCTCGGCTGCGAGGCGAGCGCCCGCGACTTCCGCTTTTGCGAGCTGCCCGTAGACCCCGGTAAGCGGCTCGATCATACCGATTTTTATGGTTTCTTCGCCACGGGCGCTGATCAGGAAGGGCGACGCGATCTGGACGGCCGCCGATGCCAAGCCGGCCTTGAGTAACGTCCGGCGCTCTACCGGCTTCGCAAAAGAGAGGATACTTCTTCGCATCGTTGGGCTCCGGCGAGGGACATCGGTCCAAACCTGCGCAACCATTAGCGGCGATCAATACGAAACTGGACGGGCTTAAAGTGCGGCGGCAGCCTCCTTGAGACGCTTGGTCATTTCCGTTCGGCCATTCAACATCGTCGACCAGCCGCGCGTAACACTTGAGTGACCGCCATCCACCACAATGTCCTGGCCGTTGACGAAGCTCGAGCCGTCGCTTGCCAGGTACACTGCCGCTCGCGCGATATCGTCCGGCAAGCCGGCGCGGGGAATAGGTTGCAATGCTGCGAACCCGACCTTGAGCATGTCGCTCAGCTTGTCGGCCTTGGCACCTTCGACGCCGGCATTCTTGGCAAAAATGCCGGTGACGATTGCGCCCGGCGAAATGCTGTTGACCCGGATACCTTTCTCCCCGAGTTCGGCGCCGGCCGAGCGCGTCAGCGCCAGCACCGCGCCCTTTGTCGCTGAGTAGATGTGGCCGGAAACGCCGCCGCGCAGGCCCGCCATGCTGCTGATGCCCACGATGCTGCCAGCCTTCTGAGCGATCATCACCGGCGCCACGTGTTTAATGCCCAACAGTACGCCACGGACATTGACGGCCATAAGCCGGTCGATGGTCGGGACATCGATCTCACTGATGCTGACCATCGGCGACGGAATGCCGGCGTTATTGACCAGACAATCCACGCGGCCGAACGATTTCATCGCGTGATCGACCATGGCCTTCACGTCGGCTTCGCTTGCCACATCCGTACGGATGAAGCGAACGCCAAGGCGGTCTTCCAGCGCGGCGCCCTCCTGCTCGCGGCGCGCGGCGACCACGACTCTAGCGCCTTCTTCGACGAACAGTTCGACAATCCGCTCACCGATACCGCTCGTGCCGCCGGTGACGATGGCGACCTTTCCGTCCAACGCACCCATTTTGTACCTCTTATCTACCGGTTTTGATCCGCGTCCACAGGCGGTTGATCAGCCGCTGCGTCTTCTGATCGTGCGCGGTGATGGTGTAGAGTTTAGCCATGGTCGCGGCGTCGGGGTAGATGGTGCGGTCGTCAAGGATCGAATGGTCGACGAATTTCTGGCTTGCGAGATTGCCATTGGCGTACGCAATAAAATTAGTGTTCTTCGCCGCCACCTCAGCCTTGAGAAGATAGTTGATTAGCGCGTGCGCTTCGGCGGCGTCAGGGGCGTCCTTGGGGATGGCGAGATTGTCGAACCACAATTGCGCGCCCTCCTTAGGAATTGCGTAGCCGACCGCGACGCCTCCCTTCGCTTCCGCCGCGCGCTTTTGGGCCTGCTTGATGTCGCCGGAAAAGCCGACAACGAAGCAGATTTCACCGGTCGCCAGCGCGTTCAGATATTCGGAGGAATGAAACTTGCGCACATATGGCCTGATCTTGAGGAGTAAATCCGCTGCCTTTTGCAAATCGCCGGGTTCGCTCGAATTCGGGTCGAGATGCAGATAGTGCAACGCCGCCGGCATGATGTCGTCCGAAGAGTCGAGGAGGTGAATACCGCAATCTTTGAATTTGGCGATCTTCGCCGGCTCAAACACATCCGCCCAAGAATCGACGGACGCAGTCTCACCAAGCATTTCGCGCGCCGCTTTGACGTTGTAACCAATCCCGGTCGTACCCCACATGTAATTGACTGCATATTGGTTGCCCGGATCGTAATTCGCCAACCGGTTGGCGATCTCCGGCCAGACGTTGGTGAGGTTCGGCAGCTTTGACTTATCGAGTTTCTGGAAAATGCCCGCTGCGATCTGGCGGGCGAGAAAATAACCGGTCGGAACCACGACGTCGTAGCCGGATTTTCCGGCCAGAAGCTTCGCCTCCAGCGTGTCGTTGGAGTCGAAGGTGTCGTAGCGGACTTTTATGCCGGTCTCTCTACTGAAATCGTCCAGCACCGTCGGGTCGATGTAATCCGACCAATTATAAAAATTGACAACGCGTTCCTTCTGAGCCGTCGCGCCCCCGGCGATCGCGACGAGTACGACGGCGGCCGCGACGACAAATGCCGCTGGCCAGGGATTGGTCGGTCTTTGGTGGATGCCGTTCACCGCAAAATCGTATCAGCTCTCAATCGGCAACCCGGCTGCCTTCCAGGCAAGAATGCCTCCGGCGAGATGGGAGTTGTACCCGAAGCCTTGTTCTTGCGCCGCGAGTGACGCCGTTACCGAGCGCCGCCCCGACCGGCAGGCAAACACGACTTCGCTTCCGGGAGGCGCCGGGATCGTCGCAGGATCGAACGACGATAGCGGCACCAGAACGGCGCCGGGAAAACGCTCGATCGCGGTCTCGTTCGGTTCGCGCACATCGACCAGCACGACGCGGCCTTCCTTCAATCCTTGCGCGACCTGTTGCGGCGTCAGATCGTGCACTTTGTGCCCATCCATTGCTTGATCCGCCATGGTCCCTCCTGGTGAAAAAGCCCCGGCCTTGCAGATTGCGTCAGCCACGCGCGAAATCAAAGCGGCTTTTGCCAATTTCCTTAAAGCACGGCTTGCCAGACCCGCGGGCATTTTTCGGATTGTTCTAACACTCAACTTTCCAGGCCCACGCGAACGTCACGCTTTAGATGTTGACTTGAGTGCCGACCTCGACCACCCGATCAGTCGGTATCTGGAAATAATCAGTCGCGTCGTTGGCCGAACGAGCGAGCGTGATGAACATCCGGTCCTGCCAGCGCGGCATTCCCGAGCGTGATGCCCGCCGCAGTGCGCGGCGCGACAAGAAGAACGATGTCGACATGATATCGAATTGCAGCCCAAGCTTGCGCGCAAGCCCAAGCGCTTTCGGAATATTCGGTGTCTCCATATAACCGAAACGCAAGTGCACCCGCATAAAAGTCTTGCCGACCGGTTCGATGCGCACGCGCTTACCCGGCTCGACACGCGGCGTGTGGGTTGTCTCGACCGACAGGATGATGTTCTTCTCATGCAGCACACGGTAGTGCTTGAGGCTGTGCAACAATGCCGTGGGAGCGCTCTTCGGATCGCTGGTGAGGAACACTGCCGTTCCTGGAACCCGCTGCGGCGGTTTGCGCTCGAGCATGTTCACCAGATCGTCGAGCGGCGTCTCCAACCGGCGGGTCTTCTCGAACAACAGCCGAGAGCCACGCCGCCATGTGTACATCACCAGCATGACGATGCCGCCAAGTGCGAGCGGCACCCAGCCGCCCTCGATGACCTTAAGCATATTGGCGCTGAGGAAAGTCAGGTCGATCAAGATAAAAGGTAGCATCAGCGCCGCGGCAGCAAACGGCGACCAGCGCCACAGTCGCCAGATGACGATAAACGCCATCATCGCGGTGACGACCATCGTGCCTGAAACGGCGATGCCATAGGCCGAGGCCAGCGCGCTCGACGAGCGGAACAGCGCGACGAGCAGGAGCACACCGACCAACAACAACGTGTTGACGCGCGGCATGTAGATCTGGCCGGCTTGATGAGCCGAGGTGTGGCGAACCTCGAAACGCGGCAACAGGCCGAGTTGGATTGCCTGGCTGGTGAGCGAATAGGCGCCGGTGATCACCGCCTGGCTCGCAATCACGGTCGCCGCTGTCGCCAGCACCACCATCGGAATGCGCACCCATTCGGGATAGAGCAGGAAGAACGGATTCGTGATCGACTCTGGATGCTCGAAGACGAGTGCCCCTTGGCCAAGATAGTTCAGCGCCAGCGCAGGCAGAACAAGACAAAGCCAGGCCGCCTGAATCGGAAGCCGGCCGAAATGACCGAGGTCGGCATAAAGCGCCTCGGCGCCAGTAACGGCGAGAAACACCGCTCCCAGCGTGTAAAACCCGATGATTCCGTGGTGGAGCAGAAACGCGACTCCATTGGCCGGGTTGAGCGCCCAAAGGACGCCGGGATCTCGGGCGATCCATATAAAACCAGGTATCGCAATCGCCACGAACCAAACCACAGTGATCGGCCCGAAAAGGGCTGCTACCTTGGCCGTGCCGCGTGACTGAAACGCAAACAACACGATCAGAATGACCACGGTTATCGGCACCACGAAGTCGTGAAACGCCGGCGTCGCCACGTCCAATCCTTCGACGGCAGAGAGGACCGACAATGCGGGTGTAATGACGGCGTCGCCGTAAAACAGTGCGGCACTGACGATGCCGAGCAGCGCCACAGCGCTCGCGGCGCGGCCTACACGCGACACCGCGCGCGAGGCGAGCGCCATCAACGTCAGCGTGCCGCCCTCCCCGTTGTTGTCGGCGCGCAGCAGGATCAGCACGTATTTGAGCGTGACAATCACAATCAGTGCCCAAAGAATGAGCGACACGACGCCCAGAATTGTCTCGCGCGCAATGACGTTGTGATTGCCGCCGGAGGCAGCGACGACCGCCTCGCGCAGCGCATAAAGCGGGCTGGTACCGATGTCGCCGTAGACGACGCCGATGCTGCCGAGCGTAAGGCCCCAAAACCCGGCGCCGGAACGAGTGTCCGCGTCGCCGTTAACGGGCGCCTCGCCCCCGAGCGGAGCCGCTACACTATCTGCCATGGACTTTGAGACAGGAAGTTGCCCTGCTCCTGGTATTGCATCGCGGTAGGATGCGGCCCGCGCCTATACACGCTCCGAGGCAAGGAGTCATGATCCAGGTCAATACTTGGCGGTTTAATTACTTGGCGGTTTAATTCGACCGCACGACCACTTAACGCTAAGCGGGATCATTCGGTCCGTATGAAAACTTCGACGTTAACGCGGGCAGCGCGGCGCAGGACGCGATCGCCGGCAACGATTCGTTAATGTCGGCAGTGGCTTACGGCTTTAAATCAGGTGGGACGGGGGGTGCCTCGCGCATCAGCGTGATGGTCACGCGCCGGTTAGCGGCAATAAAGGGGTCGTCCGGAAATAATGGATCCGTGTCCGCCTTGCCGCCGACCTCGTAGAAGCTGTTCGATGGCAAGCCTTCCTCTTCGAGAATTTGGCGCACCGAATTGGCACGGTCCACCGACAGATTCCATGGCCCATAATCGGAGCTCGGCGGCGTCTTTGAGGCCGACGTATGGCCGGTGATCGCGACACGATAGGGCGTTGCCTTCAGCGGCCCAGCGAGCTTTTCGATAATCCGGCGCGTCCGCTCGTAGGGCTCTTTGGAGCCCTCGGCGAACATCGAACGGCCCTCCTGGTCGACCAATTCGATATTGAGGCCCTCGTTGGTTTCCTCGACCATGATGTGCTTCGAAGCTTCGGCAAGTTCGGGCATATCCTGCAGGGCTTGGCGCAACGAGGCGGTGGCCAAGGCAAAAGCCTTATCGCTGCTAAGCTTCGCGCCGTACTGGTTTTTATGATCCTGCTCTTCGGGCGTCGGCGTTGCGGAAGCATCCTCGGGTTGAATATGGGCCGCATTTTTCAGCTTAGGCCGCGTCGGCAAACCGTCGACTTCGATAACGCCGGAATAGCGCACGTTATTCTGAACGCCGAAAGCGTCCCGCATCGAACCGGCAACGATCTGAAGCTTCTGCTGGTCCTGATTGGAGAAGGCGACCAGCATGACAAAGAAGCTCACCAGCAGGCCCATAAGGTCGGCAAAGGTCACAAACCAGCCGTGCCCGCCGCCATGCGCTTCCTTACGCCGCGCCATCGCTTAAAATCTCCGCGCCGGATCAGCTTTAGGCCGGCACCGGCTCCGGCTCCGCCTCGCGGTGCTTCTCCGGCAAATAGGCGATCAGCATCTCCCGCACGAGCGTCGGGCTCTTCAACTCGCGGATCATGAGAATCCCGTCGATGATCAAAGTGCGGTTGATCTCCTCGTCGACGAGTTTGAGATGCAGCTTGTCGGCGATCGGCAGGCACAGGATGTTTGCCAGCAACGCGCCGTAGAGTGTGGCGAGCAGCGCAGTCGCCATGAACGGGCCCAGTTTGGATGGATCGGTCATGTTGGCGAACATCTGCACCATGCCGATCAGGGTGCCGACCATGCCGAAGGCCGGCGCGCAGTCGCCGACCGCGCGATAGATCTTCTGGCCTTCGTCCAGATGGGTGAGGAAATTATCGCGGTCGCGCTCGAGATTGTCGCGGATGAACGCAGCGTCATAGCCGTCGGCAACGAAGCGAATTCCCTTCGCCAGAAACGGGTCTTCGATCTCGACTTTTTCCAATCCGATCGGTCCCTGTTTGCGGGCGATCTCAGCGAGGCCCGCGATCTCGTCAACGAGCTCGCGCTGGCTCGTGCGCCGCATGGTAAAGGCGAATCTGGCGCCCAGTGGCAGGCCGTGAAAAATCGCGGTCAGAGGAAAGCGGATCAACGTGGCGGCAAAGGACCCGCCGAAAATAATGATGACGGCATGCTCGCTTACAAACATTTCAAGGCTGCCGCCGAGCAGCATCATAGTGGCGACGACAATCGCGCCGGCGGCCAAGCCCAGCCCGGTTGCAATATCCATTAAAAAAGCTCCCGCCCGCGCACGCTCAAAATTCGCCGCTCGAAGGTAGCGTCATCGCGCTTAAGGGACGGTTACCTTGGGTATCCGGTCGCCCGCTTAGCGTTTTCGACGGGAGCGCCGTTGGGTTGACGCCAGATCGGCCGTTACCGGTGTCACGATGCCGCCGGTCGACCCCGTGACCGCTGCGGAAAAAGGCGGCACAATAGCGTCACGAGGCGGCACGCGCCGGCCAGCGTCTAAAGGGAGAGACTTCATGCGTGAGATCGGCCACTTCATCGGCGGTAAAGAGGTGAAGGGGGGATCGGGGCGGTTCGGCGACGTATTCAACCCCAATACCGGTGAAGTTCAGGCCAAGGTCGCCTTCGCCAAGCACTCCGAGGTCGAACACGCGATTGCGGTGGCTGAAGCGGCACAGCCGGCTTGGGCGGCGACGAACCCACAGCGGCGTGCCCGTGTCTTGATGAAGTTTCTCGACCTGGCGCAGAAGGAATTTGACTCGCTCGCGCGACTTCTGTCGTCCGAGCACGGCAAGACCTTTGCGGACGCCAAAGGCGACGTTCAGCGCGGCCTCGAGGTCGTGGAGTTCGCCTGCGGCATCCCTCATCTGCTCAAGGGCGAATACACGGAAGGCGCCGGCCCCGGCATTGACCTCTATTCGATGCGGCAAGCACTTGGTGTCGTCGCCGGCATTACCCCATTCAATTTCCCGGCCATGATCCCGATGTGGAAGTTCGCGCCGGCGCTTGCCTGCGGCAATGCGTTCATCCTCAAGCCGTCGGAGCGCGATCCATCGGTGCCGATGCGCCTTGCTGAGCTTTTGGTCGAAGCCGGCCTGCCGGCCGGCGTGCTCAACGTCGTCAACGGCGACAAGGAAGCGGTCGACACGCTGTTGACCGACCCGCGCATACAAGCCGTCGGATTCGTCGGCTCATCGGCAATCGCCGAATATGTCTACACCACAGCAACCGCCAACAACAAACGCGCGCAATGCTTCGGCGGCGCCAAGAACCACATGATCGTCATGCCAGACGCTGACATGGATCAGGCGGTCGATGCATTGATCGGGGCCGGTTACGGCTCCGCCGGCGAGCGTTGCATGGCGATCTCGGTCGCTGTTCCAGTCGGGCAGAAGACCGCGGATATTCTACTGCAGAAACTCATCCCGCGGGTGGAGAGCCTGAAAATTGGTCCGTCAACCGACACGCAGGCCGATTACGGCCCGATGATCACCAAAGCGCACTTGGACAAGGTCAAAAGCTATGTCGATCTCGGTGTCAAAGAGGGTGCCAAGCTCGTCGTCGACGGCCGCGGTTTCAAGTTGCAAGGCTACGAGCACGGCAATTTCATGGGCGGCTGCCTGTTCGATAACGTGACGCCGGACATGCGCATCTACAAAGAAGAGATCTTCGGGCCGGTGCTGTCGGTCGTCCGCGCCAAGGATTACGAAGAGGCGGTACGGCTGCCATCCGAGCATGAATACGGCAACGGCGTCGCCATCTTCACCCGCGACGGCGACGCCGCGCGTGATTTCGTCAGCCGCGTCGAAGTCGGGATGGTCGGCGTGAATTTCGCCATTCCGGTGCCGCTCGCTTATCACACGTTCGGCGGTTGGAAGCGCTCCGGCTTTGGCGACCTCAACCAGCACGGCCCCGATGCGGTGCGCTTCTATACCAAGACCAAGACCGTGACAGCGCGATGGCCATCCGGCGTCAAGGAAGGTGCTGAGTTCGTTATTCCGACGATGAAATAACGAACGCCGACGTCAGCGGCCCGCTAGCTCACGCACGCACGCGCGGCATCGGAGCCGCCGAAGCGACAGAGGCAACGTGGCGGGCGCTCCAGCACCGAGATGGTCACAGTGGTGATGCGGTTTCGTTTCACTACGATATCGCACAACGGTGCGAGCGATCCGGCAAGACCGTCAGCCTGCAGGCGAAGCGTGCCGACGCGCTCCTGCAAGATTGCACTGCCTTGCCTGATCGGCGCCAGTTTGGTGGAGTCGATGTAAAGCGCCGTCTGCGTGAGTGGCGCAACCGGGACCGTCTTGATCTCGACGTAGCCGATCTCACTCGTCGGCTTGAACAGCACGACCGCGGCGCCGACAATGACGACGCCCGCCGCAAGCCCCAGCGCGCGCCGTAACGTAGCGTTCAAAACCTACGCCCCCGGCGGCTTGATACCCCCGATCAGCTTGTTGAGCTGGCTCGAAGCGTCGCGAATGTCTGCCGTGAGGTGACGGATCACCTCGAGCGCTTTCTCGGCCTGCCTGATCTCCAAAAGCTCACTGATAAAATCCTCGTTCTGCTGCAACGTTTGCAACAGTCCGGCGAACTGCACACGTGCGCCGTCGAGCTCTTTGTTCGCGTTCTGAGTTTCGGTTTCGAGCTTGCGCCATTGATCGATCAGGAACAGCCGCTCTTCCGGCTTGTAGCGCGTTTCCGCCGCCAGCGCCTTCAGCTTCCCGCGGATATGATCAAGCGCTTTGACGCCGAGTTGCGAAACCGGACCGTTATCTGAAACAGCGCCTAACAGCCCCGAGACCGTTGCACGCAGCTTGTCGATTTCAGCCCGAGCTTTTTCAGCGTCGGTTACGCTATCGATGGTGCTGGCCGAGTTCTGGATGGACGTGTTGAGATCGGGCACGCTCTTCTGGAACGCTTCCAGTTGTTGGGAGAATTCCTCGACCGGCGAGATAGCGTTGCCGGCATTAGTCGTATTGACGTCTTCAGCGCGCGCGCCGGCTGAGAATGTCAGAGCCACCGCGAACAATGCCGCCACCGCGAAGCGCATACGGTCGCCTTGAACAAGTGTAGACAGGAATGTCCTCATGACGTGCCTCCCCTCGACACAGGCCGCTCAGAAGTGTTGATTTCGGTTAGCGATTTTGGCGCAAATGGGGCGCTTTATCCAGAACGAACGTCGTTTTGGAGCTTCTTTTGCGACCACATTTGAGGTTTTGTGGTCGACCGATGGCTTGGCTGGGGCATATGGGACGACGGAGGGGGCGAGCGGCCGAAACCGCCGCGGTTTTGCTGGCTTTGGCGCTCTTGACCGGGTGCGCCACGAACGATCGCGTTGCTGCCGATCGGCCGGAGGCCCAAGCGAGCCCTACCCCACCGCCGCCACCGCCCCCTACGCCGCCCCCGGTCGATTTAACCGGCCGCTGGAAGCTGACGGCCGCCGGCAGCCGCACCTGCTTTATGAATTTCGGCCACGCCCCGGCGGCCGCCCAAGGCACGATCGCACCGGAGGGGGGCTGCCCCGGCAACTTCTTCACCAGCCGAAAGTGGACGTTCGAGCACGGCGTGCTGATTATGCGTAACCACAAGGACGAACCGCTGGCGCAGCTTTCGTTCTCAGGCGGACGCTTCGAAGGACACGAAACCGGAGGGGCGGCGCTTACGCTTTCGCGGTAGAGGCCGTCGTCGCCGCCTAACCCGCTCGAGAAGCAGCATTACAGCGGGATGTCGAGCTCCTTAGTCGGAACGGCCTTCATTACGGGGGCGGAGGCCGGCGCGCTGACCTTGGGGGCTTTGATATTCGCGTTGGCCAAAGGAGCCCGCGGTTGCGTCGCCAGCCTCGGCTCCGGCATCGGCGGTTTTTGAATCTGCTGCGGCTGGGTAAAGACTTTCTGTTCCGCGACTGGCGGGTTCTGTGGCGCGACGACCTTCGATACGGGAGTCGGCGGTTTCTGCGGCGGTGCGGCGGCTCCCTGTTCCGGTTTGAGAGCCTGCGCCGGCTGTGATGCCTGCTGCTGCCCCGGCCTCTCGGCTTGCGGCGGCTGAGATTGCGGCTGCGGCTCCGGCTCGTTCGCATATTTGGCCAACGCCGCGCGCGCGGTCGCCATCAGTTTGGCGCCGTCAATCTTGCGCTCTTTCATCTGTTTCACCCAGGCCGCGTTAACCGGCTCGCTAGCCTTGCGCCACGGCGTGAGTTCTTCGTTTGTCAGCACGGTGATGGGATCGCCGCGGTCGCGCGCCGCTTGGGCGACGGCGTTTGCTTCCGCGTCCCACATTGCGCCCGCCATGGCAGCCGCAACCTGACCGGCGTTGTTGTCGATGACGATCTTTAGATCGCGCGGCAGCCGGTCATACGATGTTTTGTTCATCGCCAGCACGAACGTCGTCGTGCTCAACGAAGATTCGGCAAAGTCGGTGTGAGTTTTGAAGGCGTCGTTCAGGCGCAGGATGGGCACCACATCCCACGGATCAAGACAGCCGTCGATGACACGTCCGGCGATCGCCATCGGAACCTGTGGGATCGGCACGCTGACCCCCCGCGCACCGAGGGCTTGCACCGCTTCGCCGGCAAGGCGGCTCGCGACATGCAACCGCAGGCCTTTGAGGTCGCCGATGGTGCGGATGGCGCGGTTGGCGTGCAGAACGCCGTGGTCGCGGCACGAGAAAGCCAGCGGACGAACCTCATGAAACTCGTCCTGCAAATTCGCAGTGGCGTAGTCTTGAAGCGCCTTGGAATTAACCAGCGCGCGGTGCGACGCTGCGAACGGCAGTTCAAACACCTCGATCTTGGCAAAACGCCCCGGCGTATTGCCCGCCATGGCCCAAACAATATCGGCGAAGCCGTCGCGCGCCTGATCGAAAAGCTGCGCAGGCGCACCGCCGAGCTGCATCGAGGGAAAAATGTCGATGCGGGCGCGGCCCATCGAACTCGGCCTCCACCTTGCGGGCCCAAGGGACGAGGAACTGCCCATGCACGGCGGATACCGACGAGAAAAAATGATGCAGTTTGAGCGTGGTTTGTGCTGTATCGGCGCAGGCGAAGCGTAGAACTGCTGGAGTCGCCAGGGCAGCCGCAAATGATGTGAGAAAGGTGCGGCGACCTCTACGCATTATTACCTCACGTGCGCCTAATTTCGCCGGCGACCAGACTCAATTTAGACGCGACGGACGATCTTCAGTACCGGCAGAGTGGACAATGCTCGCAGCTCTCGGCGCGGGCGTAGCGTTTAAAGGCGATGCTGTCTCGGCTTTGCTGTCGCGCGATCGCCGCTCGTAGCCGCGATAAGATACCCATCCGAACGGCAAGCTCACGAGATAGACCAGCGTGCCCGCGGTGAGCAGAATCCACGGATAGGCGATCAACAACGCAACGCACAGGACGACGAGAATGATCGCCGGCCCGACCATTTCGGGCGGCACGCGCGTGCCGACGCGCTTTCCGGAAAACACCGGCAGGCGCGAAACCATCAGCCCCGCGATGACGAGCGTGTAAACGAGCGTCACCCATGTCACGAACTGCGATCGCGGAAGGCCGAGGAACGCGGCGTAGATCGGCAGCAGCACGATGATGGCGCCGGCGGGCGCGGGCACGCCGACGAAAAAATTGGCCGTCCATGCGGGCCGGTCGGGGTCGACACTCATCACATTGAAGCGGGCAAGCCGCAGGCCCGCACAAATCGCGAAAACCATGGCGGCGATCCAGCCGGCCGATTTGAGATCGTGGAGACCCCAGAAATAAACGATGAGCGCCGGCGCCACGCCAAAATTCACGAAGTCCGCGAGGCTATCGAGTTCGGCGCCGAAGCGCGAAGTTCCCTTGAGGAACCGGGCCAAGCGCCCATCAAGGCCATCGAGAATGGCAGCGAAGACAATGGCTGCCAGTGCCAAGCCGTAGCGGTTCTCGAACGCCATGCGGATTCCGGTCAACCCGGCGCAGAGCGCGAGCAAGGTGACGAGGTTCGGTGCGAGCGTGCGCACTGGGATGCGGCGGAACCGCCGGCGACGCTGGTCCTCCAACGGGGGCTGATGCATGGCCATGCAGACAATATAACCTTTCTAAACCTAGCCCGCCATCGAGCGGCAGCGGGCTTCCCTTGAGGTCTTCAGGCGATGGTAAAATTGCGGCTCGGCTGCGGAACTTTCAGATCGGCCAAGACCGTCTCGCCGGCTATTGCGATCTGGCCTTCACCAACCAGCGGCGTAGTGCCCTCTGGCAAATAGACATCGACGCGCGACCCGAAGCGGATCATGCCGATGCGCTGGCCTGCGGCGACGGCATCGCCTTCGCGCACGAACGGCACGATCCGCCGCGCCACCAGACCGGCGATTTGCACCACAACGATCCGGGGCCCGCTAGCGGCAGAAATGACGAACGCATTGCGTTCGTTGCTCTCGCTCGCCTTGTCGAGATCGGCACTCACAAAGGCGCCGGCCCGATAGACCATGCGGTCGATGCGTCCCGCGACGGGACTGCGATTCACGTGACAATCGAAGACGCTCATGAAGATCGAAATGCGAAGGAGCGGTTGAGCGCCGAAATTAAGCTCGGGCGGCGGCACAGCACTGGTGATGCGGCTCACACGTCCGTCAGCCGGCGCAACGACAATCCCGTCGCGCGTGGGCGTCACCCGCGTCGGATCGCGGAAGAAATAGACACACCACAGCGTTGCCACCGCAGCGAGCCAGCCCAACGGCGGCCACAGCCAAAACAGCACGAGCGCTACGAGCGCGAAGCCGCCGATGAAGGGATAACCTTGCGGATGAATTGGCGTGAGCTGCGAGCGGATCGAGTTAATAACCGACATTTTACTCCGCCGCGTCCACAGCTGGCAGCAGCTCTTTTTCTTCCACGCCAGCGGCTGCCGTTTCTGACGGCGGATCGCGGTTTTGAGCGGTGTCCTCCTCGCCGACTACGGCGAGAATTTCGCGCGCCATCTCCGCCTCGCGCTGACGGCTCCACATGCTGGCATAAAGTCCATTCTGCGCCAGCAGTTCGTTGTGGGTGCCGCGCTCGACGATCACCCCCTGATCGAGCACAAGGATCTCGTCGGCGCCGACGATGGTCGAGAGCCGGTGGGCAATGACGAGCGTGGTGCGATTCCTCGAAACACGGTCGAGCGCGTCCTGAATGTCACGTTCGGTGTGAGTGTCGAGCGCTGAAGTCGCCTCATCAAGCAGGAGGATGGGCGGCGCCTTAAGGATCGTGCGCGCGATCGCGACCCGCTGCTTCTCGCCGCCTGAAAGTTTCAGGCCACGCTCGCCGACTTCGGTCTCGTAACCTTTGGGGGACAGCTGTATGAAGGCGTCGATCTGCGCAAGCCGCGCAGCCTCCTCGACTTCCGCATTCGTAGCATCCCATTCGCCGTAGCGGATGTTGTAGCGGATCGTATCATTGAACAGGACTGTGTCCTGCGGCACCATGCCGATGGCGGCACGCAGCGATTTCTGAGTTACGTCGCGGATGTCCTGCCCGTCGATGAGGATGCGGCCGCCGGTCACGTCATAGAAACGGAAGATGAGCCGCGAGATTGTCGACTTGCCCGCGCCGGTGGGCCCGACGATGGCGACCGTCTGGCCGGCGCCCACCTCGAAGCTTAGGCCCCTGAGGATTGGACGCGCCGGCTCATAGGCAAAAGACACGTTGTCGAAGCGGATCGCGCCAGCGCTGACCTTCAGCGCGTGGGCGCCCGGCCGGTCCACAATCTCAGGCTTGCGGCCCAGGATCGAAAACATGAATTCGATGTCGATCACCGCCTGTTTGATCTCGCGGTAGACCAGCCCCATGAAGTTCAGCGGCTGGTAGAGCTGGATCATCATGGCGTTGATCATGACGAAATCGCCGACCGTGTTGCGGCCGGCCTCGATGCCGTAGGCGCACAGCACCATGGCGGCTCCAAGCCCGATGGTGAATATGATCGCCTGACCAGCATTGAGCACGGCAAGCGACGTATAGGCCTTGACGCTCGCATCCTCATAGCGCGCCATCGAACGGTCGTAGCGCTTGGCCTCGCGCTCCTCGGCGGAGAAATATTTCACCGTCTCGTAATTCAGCAGCGAGTCGATCGCCTTGGCGTTGGCGTCGGTATCGCTGTCGTTCATTTTGCGCCGGATGCCGATCCGCCACTCGGTCGCGTAAAAGGTGAAGCCGACATAAAGCGCGACCGTGAGCACGATCACGACCACGTAGCGCCAATCGAAGTGGAAGAACAAAACCCAGGCAACCAAAACCACCTCGACGATCGTCGGAAGCAGTTGCAACAGCAGCATGCGGACGATGGTCTCGATGCCGTTGCGACCGCGCTCGAGCACACGCGTAAGCCCGCCGGTTTTGCGCTCGAGATGAAAGCGCAGCGACAACATGTGCATGTGCTCGAACGTGAGCATCGCCAGCCGCCGCACCGCATGCATCGCCACCTTGGCAAAGATGCCGTCGCGCCATTGCGTGAGCACACCCATCAGGATGCGCATGCCGCCATAGGCCAACGTCATCATCACGGGTGTTGCTATGGCCCAGGCAAGCCATTGGTTGGCGAAGACTGGCGCCGTGCCGTGGCCCGCCAGCGCATCGGTCGCCCATTTGAAGGTGAATGGCACGGCCACCGTCGCAAGCTTGGCGATAAAAATCAGCAAGGTCGCGAATATGACGCGGCCTTTCAAGTCGGCGCGATCGGCCGGCCAGATATAGGGCCAGAGATGGAACAGGGTCGAAAACAAGGCTCCCCCGTCGGCTTTTATCTCGCGCGTCGAACGATCGGGGGCAGTTGCGTATTCTCTCATCGCCAATTGTGACCTGGGCGGGTCCCGTTGAGCCGCCACGCGCTTGTCATATAGAGAGCTTCTTCAATTCCTGCATCGTCACGGCTTCTCTGCGTTGCGCATCAAACAGCTTGCGCTGCAGACGAATCGCCGCCACATCTATCCCTTTGTGAGTGAGACTCTATGAGCAGAATCAATGCTGTGTGCGTATATTGCGGGTCCAGCCCCGGGACCGATCCCGACTTCGTCAAGGCGGCGCGTGATTTCGGCAAAATTCTCGCCGAAGACGGCGTGCGGCTGGTCTATGGCGGCGGCTCCATCGGCCTGATGGGAGCGGTCGCCAGCGCCGTGATCGAGCACGGGGGAACGGCGACCGGCATCATTCCCGAATTCTTGACCGCCAAGGAGCGACCGCGAAAGCTGGCGCAGGAACAGATCGTTACCCGCGACATGCACGAACGTAAGAGCACGATGTTTTCCCGCGCCGACGCCTTCGTCGCACTGCCCGGCGGCCTCGGCACCCTGGAAGAACTGGTCGAACAAATGACCTGGGCGCAGCTTGGACGTCACAAGAAGCCGATCCTGATCGCCAACATCAACGGCTTCTGGGATCCGCTGCTGGCGCTGATCGATCATATGCGGGGTCTTGGCCTTGTACCCTCGCCGACCCGCGGCGTTGAACTTCTCGTCGCCGACAACGTTCACGATATTCTGCCGAAGCTGCGCGCAGCCGCGCGAGACGTAACCGACGCAGAAAAGCAAATGGCGATCCCGGCGGAGCGGCTGTGAAGCCTACTTGGAAACGCATCGCCTCATTTTTCGGCAGCGGCCTCGCGCAAAAAGGTCACAGCCTCGATGCGATTGCCGTCGAGATCGCGGATAAAGGCCGCATAGTATCCGGGGTAGTAGTGCGGCCGTAGTCCCGGCGCGCCATCGGACGTGCCGCCAGCCGCGAGCGCGGCGGCGTGGAACGTATCGACCGCGGCGGTGTCGGCTGCGCGCAGGCAGATATGCACGCCGCTGTCGTCGGCGATACGCGCCAGAGCATCGCGCCGGTTGATCCAGAACTCCGGATATTTCTTGCCGAAGCCGATCGCGGCATCTGGCCATTCGCGCAACTTTGTCAGGCCGAGCGGCGCCAGCGTGGCCGCGTAAAACGGCTCGGCCTTTTTTAGATCGCGAACTGAAATGGAGATGTGGTCGATCACGCTTAATTCCTTACGCCGGAGCGCCGGACTTCAAAAGCTTGTAGACGATCGAGTCCATCAGCGCCTGGAATGAGGCGTCGATGATGTTCGCCGAGACGCCGATTGTGGTCCAGTGATCGCCGGTCTCATCCTCGCTTTCGATCAGCACGCGCGTGATGGCCTCGGTGCCGGCATTGAGGATACGCACACGGTAATCCGTGAGCTCCAGTCCGGTGATGTAGCTCTGGTATTTCCCAAGATCCTTGCGCAACGCAAGATCGAGCGCATTGACCGGACCGTTACCTTCGGCGGCCGATATCAGTAGCTCATCGCCGACCTTCACCTTGACCACGGCCTGGCTCACGCTGACGCGCTCGCCCTTGGCATTGAGTCGCTGCTCGACATTGACGTCGAATTTTTCCACGTCGAAATAGCGCGGCACTTTGCCGAGCAGCCGCCGGGCGAGCAATTCGAACGAGGCGTCCGCCGCCTCGTAAGCGTAGCCGATCGCTTCGCGCTCTTTGACCTCGTCAAGAAGCCGCGAGAGCCGCGGATCGTCCTTGTCGACGGCAAAGCCGATGCGGTCGAGTTCGGCGAGCAGGTTCGAGCGCCCGGATTGATCCGATACCAAGAGCTTGCGCCGGTTGCCGATAAGCTCCGGTGCAACGTGCTCGTAAGTCTTCGGCTCCTTCATGATCGCGGAAGCATGAATGCCGGCCTTGGTGGCGAACGCGCTCTCGCCGACATAGGGCGCATGCCGATCGGCTGCGCGGTTGAGCAGATCGTCCAGCGCGTGCGAGACGCGCGCGATGGTGCCGAGTGCCTCATCCGAGACGCCGACGTCGAAATGCTCCGCAAAATCCGGCTTGAGTTTCAGCGTCGGAATGATGGAGACAAGATTGGCGTTGCCGCACCGTTCGCCGAGCCCGTTCAGAGTGCCCTGGATTTGCCGGGCGCCGGCGCGCACCGCGGCAAAGCTGTTCGCCACCGCCTGCTCGGTGTCGTTGTGGGCGTGGATGCCGACGTGATCGCCGGGGATTTGCCTACAGACTTCACCGACGATCTTCTCCACCTCGTGCGGCAGCGTGCCGCCATTGGTGTCGCAGAGCACGACCCAGCGCGCACCTTCGTCGAAGGCCGCTTTGGCACAGGCGAGCGCATAGACCGGATTGTCCTTGTAACCGTCGAAGAAGTGCTCGCAGTCAAGCAGCACCTCGCGGCCTTTGGCCCTGGCGGAGCGCACACTGTCGCGAATCGAGGCGAGGTTTTCTTCCTCGGTGGTCTCAAGCGCGACGCGCACGTGATAGTCCCAGGATTTGGCAACGAAGCAGATGGCATCTGCTTCGGCAGCGAGCAGCGCGGCGAGGCCCGGATCGTTCGACGCCGAGCGGCCGGGCCGCCGCGTCATGCCGAACGCTGTGATTTTTGCGCGCGCCGCGCGCTTCTCGGCGAAAAAAGCGGTGTCGATCGGATTGGCGCCCGGATAGCCGGCTTCGACGTAGTCGACGCCGAGCTCGTCGAGCATGCGGGCGATGGTAACTTTGTCCGCAAGCGTAAAGTCGACGCCGTTCGTCTGCGCGCCGTCGCGCAGCGTGGTGTCGAACAGATAAAGCCGCTCGCGGGACATCGATCTCACCACAGATAATAATTCGCCGCCAGCGCAACCGCGACGACGATGGCGATAAGCGCAATCACGACGTGATGCGTCCGCAGCCGAAAGAATGATTCGTGCGCCATGTGCTTTAGCCCCGATAAAGCCGATAGGCCGTAAACAGCGTGACGGCGACGGCGGCCGCAATCAGCGCGTATTTGAGCACCAGATAGTAGAGCCAATGGCGCTGGAACGGCATGTCATCGCGCTTCATTGTGGGGTTCCTCTGGCGGCCGGCGCGATGAGCGGCTTCACCATCGTCGTGTTGGCAATCCACTCGCCGCCGAGCGCCACAGTATTACGGGTTTTCGCCACGAAGCCGCGCCGCTCGAAAAAGCCGCGCGCGCTGTCGCTGGCGTCAACGCTGAGCTCTTTGGCGCCGCGGCCGGCGGCAAGCTTTCTCCAGCGCATCGATGAGCATTTTTGCAGCGCCCTGCCCCGACGCTGCCGGATGGACGTAGAGCATGTCGATGCGTGCATTGTCAGCGAGTGAAGCGAAGCCGATCGCCGCGCCGTCAAATGTTGCGACGAGTGTGAGCTCGGACGCGAGCCGTGCGCCGAATTCTTCCTCCTTGTCCGCAGCCGATGCCCAAGCCTCCCGCTGCGCCTCGCTGTAATCATCAGCGGACAATTCCTCAATGCTGGCGCGGAAGATTTCCGCCAGCAGCGGTACGTCCGTCGGCAGCATCGGCCGCATCGCGAGTTTTGATTGCGGGCGGGCGATCATCGCGCTTGCTCCACATCCAGCGCGTCCGCAAGCGCCGTCATGACGCCTTCTAAATTCGATAATACGTCGTTGTTCCAAAAACGCAGCACACGAAATCCGCTGGCGACAAACCATCGGTCGCGATACCGGTCCCGCAAGGAATCGCCGTGCTGGCCGCCGTCCACTTCGATCGCGAGGCGTGCTTCGAAGCAGACGAAGTCCGCGATAAAGCGCCCTATCGGAACTTGGCGGCGGAATTTGAAACTTTGAAATCGTCTGTCGCGAAGGGCGTACCACAATTTGCGCTCGGCATGGGTCATCCGTGAGCGGAGTGCACGCGCGCGCCGCACACGCTCGATCTTCCCCTCTCCCTTTACGGGAGAGGACGGCCGCGAGCGCAGCGAGTGGCCGGGTGAGGGCCCGCGGGAGCCCCGACCGACACGCACTACTCCGCCGCCCGAGCCCTCACCCGCCGCGCTTCGCGCGGCGACCTCTCCCGCAAGGGGAGAGGGGTTTGGAGCGCTCCGCGCGATCATCGCGCGATCTCCCAGGTGGTGCCGTCCTTGGTGTCTTTGAGCACGACACCCATCGCTAAGAGTTCGTCGCGGATGCGATCGGATTCGTCAAAATCTTCGCTTCGGCGAGCTTCATTTCGAGCTTTGATCAGCGCCTCAACTTCCGCGTGGTCGATAATGGTCGCAGCGCCAGACTTAGCCGAGGACGAGTAGTGAGTGCGGCTGGGCTCTTTGCCTGACGAAGCCAATTCTGCGCTTGTTTTGTTTCCAACAAATAGAACCCCAGCATCGTTTAGAGTTACTTTGAAGCCAGACGCATCCAGGTTGCGAGATTCCAGCTCACTAGTCTGAAAAAGGCCGTTTGCAGTAGCTGCTCTGAAGATCATAATTGATTTTATTTCCGAATTTCCGATTTGTGGCCCGCTCGTGTACAGATTCGCATCGAACCCTGGATGGAAATAGCCTGGATGGTTTAGATGTTGGAAGCCTAACCAGACCGCATCGCCCACAAATTGTTCGATTGGTATTTTTTTCTGTTGAGCCAGCCGAAATGTGTCGCGAAGGTGCGCCAAAGCAACAGAGGTATTTAGGTCATCGCTAAGCGCGTCGATCAGTCCTGGATCCGGGCGAGACAGAAGCTGCAGGTCTTCATGCGGGTCGAAATAATCGGTCACTAGCTCGGACCATTTCAACAATTCCTCACGCGCATTCTCTAAACCGCTTTGCGTCCAACCGATTGGCTGACGATATTGACTTGCCAACATCAATAGACGGATCACGTCCCCCGGATATATCTCTAGTAGGTCTCGAATTTTTATTATGTTTCCTTCCGACTTCGACATCTTTTTGTTTTCGAGTTCCAACAGATTGTTGTGCACCCAGAAGTTTGCAAGCGGGTGGCCGTCATGTGCCGCCTCCGACTGCGCAATCTCGTTCTCGTGGTGCGGAAAGATAAGATCAATTCCACCTCCATGAATATCGAAGGTTTCGCCGAGATAGGCATTGCTCATCGCGGAGCACTCAATGTGCCATCCGGGCCGACCGCGACCCCAAGGACTTTCCCAACCTGGTACATCCGGGGGCGAAGGCTTCCAAAGAACAAAGTCCATTGGACCCAATTTGTAGGGCGACGGTTCAACACGCGCGCCCGCGATCATCTGTTTGAGAGAGCGATTGGAAAGTTTTCCATAATCGTTTTTCGACGACACATCGTAAAAAACATGACCCTGCGCTGGGTAAGCATGCCCACCCGCAATTAGCGCGACGATGAATTCAATCATTTCACGAATATGATTCGTTGCTCGGGGTTCGACCGAAGGTCTGAGACAACCAAGCGCATCGACATCTTGATGAAATTGCTCTTCAGTCTTCTTCGTAAGAAGACGAATAGCGTCATTTAGAGGGATGTAAGGATAATCGTCGGCCGCACGGTCGTTGATCTTGTCATCAACATCAGTGATGTTGCGGACGTACGTGACTTTGGTCTGGCCCTTGCCGTTGTCCCACACCCCTTGCTTCGCCAAGTGGCGCAACAAGCGAAACAGCACGTCAAACACGATCACCGGCCGCGCATTGCCGATGTGCGCGAAGTCGTAGACCGTCGGCCCGCACACATACATGCGCACGTTCGACGGATCGAGCGGCACAAACAGCCGCTTCTCGCGCGTGAGCGTATCGTAGAGTTTTAGTTCCATCCAAGAACTCGTGACGCTGCCGCTACCGGCCGGGCGTCCATCGGTCTCAAAGAGGAGATAAAAGACGGCCACAGCCAGCGTTTGTCGCTAGCGAATAATCTCCCGGCAAATGCCGCAGATATGGTTAAGGCCGTACATCGCGCGCACAATGGTCGAGGATCGGCATTGCGTCAAGCCTTCGCCCTGTTGCCGGGTTCAAATTCCTCGACCAACCATTGGCTTAGCACTTTCACGCCGCACTGCATCATCGCTCGCCGCGAATCGTGCGCCAGCGCTCAATCGGTCGTTCCTCAATTTCCGCAGTTAATGAAGCGTTAACTCCATCGTCGCATTCTTGGTGTTTATAGCTACCCGGAGTTTTGCGGCGCTTGGGGCGCCGGTGGGGGGTCCATGCGTTCCATCATCGCGGTTGCGGTATTCGCCGCGGCGCTCGCGTCGGCAAGCGCCGCGCAGGCGGAACGGCGGGTGTTCATCATCGCCAACAACGGCGACGGCTATGGCGTCGATCGATGCCTTGCTTCCGGCGCCGCCTGCGGCGAAGCGGCGGCGAATTCCTATTGCCGCTCGCGCGAGTTCGCGCAGGCGCAGTCGTACCGCAAGGTCGATCGCGACGACATTACCGGCGCCATTCCGGCGAGCGGGCCCGGCTCGTGCCATGGCGCGACTTGCGACGACTTTGTCGCCATCACTTGCACGCGCTGAGGAGTAGCGGCGCGCATACGAATTCGTCACGCCCGGTCCACCTGCTGGGTGTGGCGATGTGGGAAACTGAGCCCCGGACCCATGCCGGGGCTCTTTTTTTGATCCGTCGCCCGCTTGCTGGTCGTCGATCAAGCGGTTTGGCTCGCTAGCGCGATGGCCTCGCGCAGTACGCCAAGATCGCCGATGTGATTGGCGAGGATGAGCACCAGTCTCGTATCAAGCTGTGAAGCCTCGGCGTCGGATAAATTTCGGCGCGCCTCCACCAGCGCGAGATAGGCGGCGTCCGGATCGGGAAATTGCGAGGCGGTGACGAGCTTTGGCATCGGTTCACCTCTGCAGCGCGCGTTGGTGCGCACGCGCCACCGCAGCCGGATCAAATTGCCGCCACCGCGCGCACAAATGCTGGTCGGGCCGGATCAGATAGGTCGCACCGGGCGTGGCATCGAAGCGCTGTGCGAAAATTCCAGTGCTATCCAGATAGTCTTCACCGATCACCGAAAGACTGAGCCCTTCCAGCGCGCGAGGCCGAGCGCCGTTTTTGCCTTCGCCATCCTTCACGTAAATAATCTCGAAATCGCCACGCAGACTGTCGAGGAGATGCGTCGGGGCGCCGTCTTTCCGTGTCAGCGGCGCATCCGGCAACGGCGCGCCAAGTTTTGCGGCGCCGGCAAAGTCGGCCTCATCGGGCGTCGACAGCGGCGTCTCGTAAACCGTCGCTACCGACAAGCGGCCCGAATTGACCATGCGGCGCGCGAACTCGGCCTTCGGCGCGAGCTCAAGCACCGCGTCACGCAATCGCCGCTCGGCCGCCGAGTGTGGCGACATAAAATCGGTCGAGCGGGTCGAATGGCCGATATTCTCGTCCGCGGCCTGGACGCGCTCGGTTTCGTAGCTCGCGATCAACCCCTCCCCGCACTCGCCTTTGATGAAGGCTGCAAGCTTCCACGCCAGATTTTCGGCGTCCTGAATCCCGGAATTGGCGCCGCGCGCGCCGAACGGCGACACCTGATGGGCGGCATCGCCGACGAAGATCACGCGATCATGCACGAAGCGGTCGAGCCGCCGGCAGTTGAAGGTGTAGATCGAAACCCATTCCAGTTCGTAGGGATGCGATGTCAGTACTTTGTCGAGACGCGCGCGGACCCGCTGTGGTTCCTGCTCGGCGACCGCGTCGGCGTCGGGGCCAAGCTGCAGGTCGACGCGCCAGACATCGTCGGGCTGGCGGTGCATCAACGCCGATTGGCCGGAATGGAAGGTGGGCGCGAACCAGAACCGGCGTTCGGTTGGAATGTCCGCCGCCATCCGCACGTCGGCGATCAGGAATTTGTCCTCGAAGGTGACGCCGGCAAAGTCGAGACCAAGGAGGCCGCGAATGGTCGAGCGCGCCCCGTCCGCGGCGATCAGCCAATCGGCGTCGAGCCGGTAGCTGCCATCCGGCGTTTCGATCGTAAGCCGCACGCCGTCGTTCCGCCGATCGAGCCCCGTGACACGATTCTTCCAGCGCAGCTCGAGGTTTTCGATCTCGAGCGCCCGATCGACTAATGCCTTTTCCAGATAGAACTGCTGCAAGTTGATGAAGGCCGGCATTTTGTGCCCGGCCTCCGGCAATAAATCGAACGAGAACAAAAGCTCGTCGCCGCAAAACACCTTGCCAAGTTTCCAGGTGACGCCCTGTTCCACCAGCCGTTCGCCAACCCCCAGCCGATCCAGAATTTCCAGCGTACGCTTTGACCAGCAAATCCCGCGCGAGCCTTCGCCGATGCGATCGGCGTCGTCGAGCAAAACCACGGGCACGCCGCGGAGCGCGAGATCGATAGCGGCCGCAAGCCCGACTGGTCCCGCGCCGACCACAACAACTGGATGACGGACTGCCGCGCGCGAGTCCTGATCACGGGAGCGGCGATAATCGTAGTGATAAACCGATTTGCGCGCCGTGTTCATCAAGGGACCCTCACCTGCGCAGTGCGGACCACATCGCGCGGTCGCGCTCCGCGGTCCAGATCACCGGATGCGCGATGCCTTTGGCTTCATCATAAGCGCGGGAGACGTTAAACGGCATGCAGTGCTCGTAGATCGCAAAGCTCGCAAACTTCGGATCCATGACGCCGCGTACCGCATCGTAGGCTTCCTTGAGCGTGCGGCCTTTGGCGACGCTGTCCGCAACAGCATTGTAAAGTGTGGTGAGAAAGTCCTCGGTCAACGCGATGCCGTCGGCGACTTGTTTCGGCGTTTTCAGCGCTGCGCCGCGTCCCGGCACCAGCGCTTTGGCGGAAAATTCGGCGAGCCGGTCCAGCGTCGCCGGCCAGTCAGTGAAGTGCGCATCGCCGCAATAACAGGCCGAGTGGTATTCAACGAGGTCACCGGAAAACACCACGTCGGCGTCCGGCACAAAGGCTACGACGTCGCCTGCGGTGTGACCGCGGCCGATGTGCATGATGCGCACTTCGCGCTTGCCCAGCCACACCGACATCTGGTCCGGAAAAGTGAGCGAAGGCCAGGTGAGGCCCGGAATACTCTCGACCGCGCGAAACAGCCGCGGGAAACGGCCGATCTCGGAGTCCATATCCTGTTTGCCGCGCTCGGCAATGAGCGCGCGTGTCGCATCGGAGGCGATGATTTCTGCGCCATCGTAGGCTGACGCGCCAAGCACACGCACGGCGTGGTAATGGGTCAGCAAGACGTATCTGATCGGCTTGTCGGTAATCCTGGCGACGCGATCGATCACCTGGCGCGCCATCACCGGCGTTGCCTGCGCATCGACGACCATGACGCCGTCATCGCCAACGATGACCCCGGAATTGGGATCGCCCTCGGCGGTGAAAGCGTAGAGATCGGGGCCGATGGCGTCGAACGTTATCGGCTTGTCGGCGAGATCGGCACTCGAAGCGAACTCCGCGCTCATCGTGATTTCCTCCCGGCAACCTGAGTATCAACTAGGGAATTGGCGCAGTCCCGGCAAGTCGTTACGCCGTTGCACGCGTCACCGTCTTCGTTCATCTTCAGTTACTGCGCCCTAAGGAATGGGGTGGCGTTGACCAAGACGGCGCCAAGGGCGTGCACGGATTAAGAGCCATGGCTGGTCAGCGAGCAATCGAGGGAGACGTCAGGAACGCTTCGGCCGCGAAGGAAACAAGAGCCGACAAACCAGCGCCGCTCAAGCTTGAGCAGTTTCTCCCCTACCAGCTCAACGTGGTTTCCAGTCTCGTCTCTCAGGCGCTCTCGCGGGTCTATGCGCAGCGGTATGGAATCGGCGTACCGGAATGGCGGGTGCTGGTTACGCTTGGCCAGTTCGAGGCCATGACGGCGAAGGCAATCGGCGCACACACCCATATGCATAAGACCAAGGTGTCGCGCGCGGTTGCGATGATGGAAAAGCGGCGTCTGCTGGCCCGCCGCGCCAACCGCGAAGACAAGCGTGAAGCTTTCCTATCCCTCACGGCCGCCGGCCAGGCCATGTACGAGGAAGTCGCGCCGCATGCTCTCGACTTCGCAAAACGGTTGACGGAAATCCTGTCCCCGGCCGATCGCGAAACCTTCAATCGCGCCTTGAAGCTTTTGACCGCGCGATCCGCGGAACTCGTTGCCGATGCCGGGAACCCGACACCGGATGACGACTGACATCCGCGCTGGCTATTCACAGCCCGCGGTTTTTATGCTAATTTGTTCCAGTTCTATTCGGGTGTACGGGTGTCATGTTCGCACGTGTATTTGCTCCACAATTCGTGGTGCTTTACGTGTTTGCGGCCGCGGCGTTGATGGTGCATTTCCGCGGACGAGAGCGTCTGAGCTTCACCAGACAGCTGACCGATCACTCGACGCTGCTCGCCCCCTACAATGTGCTGATGTATTTCTTCTCGGCGCTGCCGAATCGGCCTGTGCTGCCGACGACAAGCGTTCCAGACTTGGCAAAGCTGCGCGACAATTGGGAAATCATTCGCGATGAAGCTTTAGAATTGTTCGATCGGGGACGGATCAAAGCGGCGGATTCCTACAACGACTTCGGCTTCAACTCATTCTTCCGTAGCGGCTGGAAACGGTTCTATCTGAAATGGTATGACGAGCCGCTGCAATCGGCGAAGGCGATGTGCCCGCGTACGGTGGCGCTGCTGAACTCAATGCCTTGCATCGAGGGCGCGATGTTTGCGACCCTGGCGCCGACCAGCAGGTTGGTGCGGCATCGCGATCCCTATGCGGGCTCGCTGCGCTACCATCTAGGGCTGGTGACACCAAAGACGCCCGGCGAATGCCGCATCTTCGTCGATGGCAACCCCTACACCTGGCATGACGGTGAAGATTTGTTGTTCGACGAGACGTTCGTGCACTACGCTGAAAACACCACCAGCGAAACGCGTATCATTCTGTTTTGCGACGTCGAACGGCCGTTGCGTACGCGTTTCATGACGGCGGTCAACCGATGGGTCTGTCGTCACCTCGTCAAGCAAACCCAAACGCAAAACGTCGATGGCGAGCCGATCGGCGTCTTCAACAGGGCTTTCAGCTACATCTACCAGGTGCGGCTGGTCGGCAAGCGTATGAAGGCCTGGAACAAGACCGCGTACTACGTGGCCAAATTCTCGATAATCGGGCTCGCCTTGGCCGCAATCGTCTATTCCGTGCTAGCTTGACCCGGTACCAACCGGATCAAGCAACAGCATGAAGCTCTATTCCTATTTCCGCTCGTCGGCCGCCTATCGGGTGCGTATCGCGCTCAATTTCAAGGGCATGACCTACGAGACCATACCGGTGCACCTCGTCAAAGACGGCGGCCATAACCGCCGGCCCGAATTCCGTGGGGTCAATCCGCAGATGCGGATACCGACATTGGTCGCGCCGACCGGCGACGTTCTCATACAGTCGCTCGCCATCATCGAGTATCTCGAAGAGATACAGCCCAATCCCCCGCTGCTGCCGAAAGATCCAATCGCGCGCGCGAAGGTTCGCGCGCTCGCTGACATCGTCGCCTGCGATATCCACCCGCTCAACAACACCAGCCCGCTACGTTACCTCAAGCGCGAGATGCATCAGGAGCAAAGTGCGATCGACGCCTGGTATCATCACTGGGTCACCGAGGGCTTCGAAGCGCTCGAGGCTTTGGTCGAGCCCGCGCCCTATGCCTACGGGAAAGAGGTCACAATGGCGGACACGTGCCTCGTGCCCCAGGTCGCGAACGCGCGGCGGCTGAAGGTCCCGCTCGATAAGTTCCCGAAGATCCTGGGTATCGAGGCCGCCTGCCTCAAGCTTCCCGCATTCGACCGCGCCCGGCCGGAAAACCAGCCGGATGCGGAGTAAAGTCGCGGCCGCATTCACACTTTGGTCACCATTGCATCGCTTGATCGCGCCACCCCCGGTGCGGGTGGCCGGAGCCAGATGATTAAGCCGATCAAGCTTTTGCACAGCCTTGGCCTTGTGATTCTGGGCGCTGGCGTACTTTCGGCCGCCGTCGCCGCCCAGACTGCGCCACCCTCGCCGCCCGGGCCGCCGCCGGCAGCCGACCAACCGGCCTCAAATCCCGTCTGCGTGCGCTACGAAGCGCAGCTCGCTGCGCTCAATCGCGGCGCCGCCGACCCAGCACGCGCCGATCAGACCCGTCGCTATGAAGACTCGGTTGCCAAGCAACAGGCGGAGCTCGACCGCCTCCTGGCGCAGTCGCGCAAACTTGGTTGCGAGGGCGGCGGATTTTTTGCCTTGTTCACCGGACGGGCGCCGCAATGCGAGCCGGTAAACGCCCAGATCCAGCAAATGCGCGACAATCTCGATCGCATGATGAGCGACCTCGAACGCCTCAAGAGCGGCAGCAGCAACGATCAGCAAGGGCAGCGGGCTGCGCTGATCGGGCAATTGGCGCAGAACAATTGCGGGCAGCAATATCGCGCGGCGGCAGCGGCGGCTGGCCCGGGCGGGTTTTTGAGCTCGCTGTTCGGCGGCACCATCATCAGCCAAGGCGGCGACGGCGCACCGGCCGGCACCTATCGAACCGTCTGCGTGCGCACCTGTGACGGCTACTATTTCCCGATCTCGTATTCGACGGTGCCGAACCGGTTTGCCGACGACCAACACGCCTGTCAGCGCCAGTGCCCGGCGTCGGAGGCGGTGTTGTACAGCTATCGCAACCCCGGCGAGGACATGAACCAGGCGGTCTCGCTGAACGGTCAGCCGTACACTGAACTCCCGAACGCGTTCCGTTATCGGAAGGAATTCGCCGGCGCCGCCTGTTCCTGCCGGCGGCCGGGTCAGACCTGGGCCGACGCGCTGAAGAATGCCGACGATGCCAGCACGCTCGAGGCCGGCGACATCGTTGTCACCGATCAGAACTCAAAAACGCTGTCGCAGGCGCCGCAGCCCAAGGTCAAGCAGCAACCCAAAACTGCGGCCGGCCAGAAGGACGCCAACGCGGTGCTGACAACGCCGAATGCGGCGCCGGCAACTGCAGATGCGAGTGCATCAAGTGCGGGCGGTGTGCGGACTGTCGGACCGCCGTTTGTCGCCGGGCACTGACTAATTTTAGAAATCTCCCGCGTCTGCCTTCGCCGCAGTCGGACCTTTGACCGCCGTGCGGTCGGATGCGGACGGTGCAGTGCCGGGATCACGGAACCGGTTGGTGATCGGATAACGCCGGTCGCGCCCGAAATTTTTCAGCGTCACTTTTACACCGGGCGCAGCCTGCCGGCGTTTATATTCGGCGATCGTGAGCATGCGCTCGACCTTCAGCACCGTTTCACGATCAAAGCCCGCTGCCACGATGCCGGCTACCGACTCTTCACGCTCGACCAGCCGTTCGAGAATCTGATCGAGCGTGTCGTAGGGCGGCAGCGTGTCCTGGTCGGTCTGGTTCTCGCTCAGTTCCGCACTAGGCGGCCGCGTGAGCACGTTCTCGGGAATGACCGGCCCCGCGGGCCCCAGGGCTCCTTCCGGCTTCCAGCGATTGCGCAATCGCGACAACCGGCAAACCTCAGTCTTGTAAAGATCCTTGATCGGATTGAAGCCGCCGTTCATGTCGCCATAAAGAGTGGCGTAGCCGACGGACATTTCCGACTTGTTACCGGTCGTCACCACCATCAAGCCGAATTTGTTGGAGATCGCCATCAGGATGACGCCGCGAGCGCGCGCCTGCAAATTCTCTTCGGTGACATCGCGGCTTAGACCGGTAAAGACATTCTCGAGTGCGCTCTCAAGCCCGTGCACAGCCCTCTCGATCGGAACGATCTCATATTCAACGCCGAGCGCACGCGCGGCAGCGGCTGCATCGTCCCGCGATTCCTGCGAGGTAAAGCGAAACGGCATCATTATGCAGCGCACGCGGCTGGCGCCCAGCGCATCCACCGCGATCGCGGCGCACAACGCGGAATCGACACCACCCGAAAGACCGAGAACGACACCCTTGAACCGGTTCTTGTCGACGTAGTCGCGAAGACCAAGCACGCAGGCGGTGTAGTCTGCCTCGTCAGGTGCCTCCGGCGCCGCGATCGGCGCCGGCGCGCACCGCCAACCCTCGGCAGTCCGCGACCATTGGGTTGTGACAATCATTTCGCGAAAGGCCGGAAGTTGGAAAGCGATCGAACGGTCTGCATTCAGCGCAAATGACGCGCCGTCGAACACAAGCTCGTCTTGGCCGCCGACCTGATTGACGTAGAGCAACGGCAAGCCGGATTCGGTGACACGCGCGACCGAAACATTCAGGCGCACTTCCGCCTTGTCGCGCCAATAGGGCGAACCGTTGGGCACGATCAGGAGTTCCGCGCCAGTCTCGGCCAGGCATTCGACGACGTTTTCATAGTCACCCCAGTCGGTCCAGGCGTCTTCGCAAATGGGCAGGCCAAGCCGCACGCCGCGGAAATTAACCGGGCCAGGCACCGGACCGACAGCAAACACACGCTTCTCGTCAAACACGCCGTAGTTCGGCAGGTTGACCTTGAAGCGGATCGCCTCGACGCGGCCGCCCGCCAGGAGCGCATAGGCGTTGTAGAGCTTCGCATCCTCGACCCACGGGGTGCCGATCAATACGGCCGGACCGCCATCGGCGGTTTCGCGCGCGAGTGTTTCGACTGCGGCGCGGCAGGCAGACTGGAACGCCGGCTTCAAAACCAGATCTTCGGGCGGATAGCCGGCAATAAAAAACTCCGGAAAGACCACGACATCGGTGCGATCGCGCGCCGCCTCTGCGCGCGCCGCGCGGGCGCGCTCCAGATTGCCGGTGACATCACCGACAATCGGGTTGAGCTGCGCCACCGCAATAGCGAGACGATCGGCCGGACGCTCATTCATGGCGACGGTCTAGAGCATGATCCCGGCAAGTGGAACCCGCTTTTCTGAATAGATTTTCCAACAAACGCCCGGAGTTTGGTTGGCGGCGACCGATGGGCAGGTGCCGCGGGTCTATGGGCCGCACGAGAGAGACTTCGGCGGAAACTTGCTAACATACCCCTGTATATAAGCCGCGGGCGCCGGGAGCCCGCCGGTCTTCCAGTCTGGATCAGAGGTTCACCAATGGAACGCTTCATCAACGTCGCCGGAGCGCAGACCGGACCGATTGCCCGCAACGAGTCGCGGCAGCAGGTGGTGTCGAGGCTGCTTGAACTCATGCGCGAGGCAAAGGCCCGCGGCAGCGACATTGTCGTGTTTCCGGAGCTGGCCCTGACCACCTTCTTTCCCCGCTGGTGGATGGACGACGACGCCGAGATTGACAGTTTCTTTGAGAGGGAAATGCCTAGTCCCGCCACCCTGCCCCTCTTTGAAGCGGCAAAAAAACTCGAAATCGGTTTCTATCTCGGCTACGCGGAACTCACCCAACACAATGGTGCGGCGCATCGCTATAACACCGCGATCATTGTGGACAAGAACGCCAAGATCGTCGGCAAATATCGAAAAGTGCACCTGCCCGGTCACGCCGATGACCGCTCGCACTATCCGTTCCAGCATCTCGAGAAGCGATATTTCGAGCCAGGCGATCTGGGCTTTCCGGTATGGCGCGCATTCGGCGCCAATGTCGGCATGTGCATCTGCAACGACCGCCGATGGCCTGAGACCTATCGGGTCATGGGCATGCAGAGCGTCGAGCTAATCCTGCTCGGCTACAACACGCCGACTCATTTGCCGTGGGTGCCGATCTACGATCACCTTTCGGACTTCCACAATCACCTCTGCATGCAAGCCGGCGCGTACCAGAACAGCACCTGGGTCGTCGGCATCGCCAAAGCCGGCAATGAAGAAGGCAGCGAACTCCTGGCCGGCAGCTGCATTGTTGCGCCATCGGGTGAGATCGTCGCCATGGCGACCACGAACGGCGACGAAGTGTTCACCGCAAAATGCAATCTCGACATCAGCAGGTACAATAAAGAAGCGATGTTCAACTTCGCCCAGCATCGGCGGATCGAACATTACCAGCTGATTACGCAGCGCGCGGGCGCCATTCCGCCGACGCCTTAAATCTTGAACGGCCGGACGTTGTAGTCTGCCGGTTTGGTTCGTTCGTAGGCAGCGGCAGCCCTGACCACATCGTATTCTCCAAGCGCGCGGCCGACGATCTGAAGCCCGACGGGCATGCCGTCAGAGGCTATCCCGGCGCACACGGTGGCGGCGGGCTGGCCGGTCAGGTTGAACGGATAGGTGTAATACACCCAAGACACCAAATTGCGATCGCGGAGGTGATCGGGAATGTTTTTGCCGACGTCGAGCGAAGAAACCGGCAAGACCGGCGATAGCAATAAATCGTAGGTTTCGAAGAAATCGCGGACCTTGTCGCGCAACGCGTATCGCTCGAACACTTTTTCATAATAGGCACGCATGTCCTGAGCCAGCGCCAAATCGAGCACTTCAGCAACCGCCGGATCGAGCAGCTCCCGTTGCGTCTCCACAAAAGAACGCAATCGCGTACCGACACCGGCATAGAACTCCGCGGTCCAAAGCTCGGCCGGATCCTTTTCGAAAACGTCGTCAACGAGATCGACCTTGCAGCCGAGCTCCTCAAACACCCGCGCTGCGTCTGCCACGATCGCCTGAACATCGGGATCGGGCCGCGCGTAGCCAAGTGTCGGGCTAAAGGCGATGCGCAGATCGGCAACACCGGCGCTACAGGCGCCGAGCAAATCCGGCATTGCCGCCGAGACGCTGAACGGATCGCGGGCGTCATAACCGCCGATCGCCGAGATCAGAAGCGCCGCATCGCCGACGTTGCGCGCGATCACGCCGACGTGGGCGAGCGTTGGTGTCGCCGAGGCCGGCCATACCGGCACGCGGCCGAAGTGCGCCTTGATACCAGCGAGGCCAGTGAAGCAACAGGGGATGCGCACCGAACCGCCGCCGTCGGTGCCGAGCGCAAACGGCGTGATACCGGCGGCAACCGACGCCGCCGCGCCTGCGCTCGAGCCGCCGGGGGTTTTCGCAAGATTCCACGGATTGCGGGTGATCCCCGTCAACGGGCTGTCGCCGACCGGCTTGCAGCCGAATTCGCTTGTCGTCGTCTTGCCGATTAAAACAGCGCCTGCGGCCTTCGCGCGCTCGACTGCCGGGGCGTCGACCGCAGCAATATTGTTGGCCATTGTGCGCGAACCTGATGCGTAGCGCACGCCGGCGGCAGCCATCAGGTCCTTTGCCGAGAACGGCACGCCGTGCAGCAACCCAAGCGGCTCGCCGCGCATGACTGCGTCCTCAGCGGCTTTGGCGGCGGCAAGCGCCGTTTCCGGCAGCAGAACGAAAAAGGCGTTCAAGGTCGCTTGTGTCGCCTCGGCCTTGGCCAGCGCACGCCGAGTCAGCTCAACCGGCGAGACATCCTTCGCGGCGACGCGCCGGCGCAGCTCCGCGGCCGTCATCGCATCGAACTCAGCGGACATTAGCCTGGCTCCGAATTGCCAGCGCGCCCGGGCGTCAATTGTTGACGATCGCGAAAGCGCGAACCGGCGAGCCCGAACCACCCTTGAATTTCAGAGGCACGCCGAAGAACTGAAACTCCCCGTTCCCTAGCAATTCCTCGAGGTTGACCAGCCATTCCCAATGGCTGATACCGAGCCTACGACACAGCCGATGCTGCGAAAAAATGTTGTCGCTCGGCCGGTCGGTAGACGGCCCCTCCACGCCATGCATCCGCGAACCGCGATCATACAGCCATTGCGTCGCCTCGACGGTGAGCTGTGGATTTTTCCAGACCGAGTCGAGCCCCGGATAGGTGCGCTTATGGAAACCGGTGCACAGCAGCACGATATGGCCGTCCACTTTGACGCCCGCCTTCTTTTCGGCCTCCTCCATGTGGGCCAGCGTAATCTCGCCGAGATCCGGAATGTGCCGAAGGTCAAGGCAAACGGCCTTCCCCATGAACAGATCGAGCGGCATTTCGTCGACCGGCTGACCATCGGGATTGACATGCTTGAAGGCGTCGACGTGCGTGCCCACGTGATCGAGCGTAGCGATAAAATTCGTCTGAAAGGTCATCGCGTCTCCGGGCACGCCGAGATTAAGCGCTTTGGAGGTCTCGTGGCTGAGATGTGTTGTGATGACCGGCCGCTGGAATAATTTGTGAGCGGGCATGTTGTCCTCAATCAGGAGACTGAGGTCGATGACGCGCTGTGGCATATAATTTCTCCGTTGAAGCGAGGGCGAGACGAAAAGGCGGCTTTACTTTCCCGGAAAGCTTCGACAGGACGTCAGGCAGATCGCCACCGCACGATGGACGGCGGGCGGTAGCATTGACTGCACAATCGTAACGCAGTCACGCGTGACGGCAATGGGTTTAGGCGACGAAGGTCAGTGCAGAATGCCGACCGGATAAGGGCCGAACTTGAGGCCGGCCTGAACGAAGACGCCGAGAATATCGGTCTTCCAGTCGACCGGCTGCGGGAACGCGGTTTCGCCGACGACATTACCCTGGAAGTTTGAATTGCCGTTCGCCTGCATGTGCCAGTATCGGCCGCCGATGCCGACGCTGGCGTATTCGGTCACCTGATACGACAGCGACACTTCGAACTGATAACCTTGGCCCTTGCCATTCTCCGGAATTGGCCCGGCGAAGTCGCCGATCGCCGTGCCAATCCGCAGCCAATGAGTGTCGGCGCCGTTGAGAAACACGAAGGGAAGATAGGCAGCCTCGGCGTTGAGCTTGAAACGCTCGGCGAAGAGAAGCGAACCGTCGAGTTCGACGCGCACCGATTGCCAGTGGTTGTTCTGCGAGATCACTTCGATGGACGTCGGTATTGCCGGTTGGCAAACAGCAGGATTGGTGGCGGTTTGCGCGCAGCCATAGGCGTTCATCTGTTGATCGAAGTAGTGGTAACCGGCCAGCGCACCGATGCGGAAATCGCCGCCGCGGATCACATCGTAGCCGACATCGCCACTGGCATAACTCAGGTAGCCATTTTTCTGATCGCTCGTCGTACTGGAATACGGCACGAGAGCGGGCGGAAAGTCTTCATCCTTGAGGTTGCCAAACGACATCGCACCGCCGCCAATGTAGCCCTTGATGAAGAAGCCGTTGGTAAAAGCGACGCGGCTGTAGAGTTCGCCCGCATTCGTCATCATATCGCTGTAAGTGAGCCGCGAAACCATTGCGCTCGACACGCTCGGTATGTTGTACAAACTCTTACTGGTGTTGGCATTGCCGAACCAATAGCGCGCTGCAAATTCGATCTGCCAGGCAGGCGCCGGGCGTGGAATGAAATAGTCAACGTCCGGTATCGGCGCTGCTTTGGTTACCACCGGCGACGGCGACTCTGACGGCCACAATTGCGGCAGCGCCGGCCAATCGGCCGCGCAAGCCGGCGTTGCGAACAACCACGCCAATGCCGCCACCCAACGCGGTAAATGAAACCGTACCCGCACCGCACGCCCCACGCCTGTTTAAGGCTTTTTCTGACGTGCAGATTTGAATCAAATTGTTTGCGTGTTCCTTTACGGCCGCGACCGATCGCCGATCAGCCTGAGCGGCTCGTAAAGCGAAATGGTGTACGAGATGGAAAAGGCCGGCCGCTTGCGAACGCAAGGAGCTACAACGCCGCGACGGCCGCCGCCGGTTTTGTCTTGCCCTGGCGCTCGACTTTAAGGAGGTCGGCAACAAGAAAAGCGAGATCGAGCGACTGCTCGGCATTGAGCCGCGGATCGCATACCGTGTGATAACGGTCGTTCAAATCCTCGTCGCTGATCGCCCGGGCGCCGCCGGTGCACTCGGTAACGTTTTGCCCGGTCATTTCCAGATGCACCCCGCCGGCATAGGTGCCTTCGGCCGCGTGCACCTGAAAGAACGTCCTCACTTCCTTGAGGATTTGATCGAACGGCCGCGTCTTGTAGCCGGTCATCGACGTAATCGTGTTGCCATGCATGGGATCGCATGACCAAACGACGTGCCGCCCCTCGCGCTTCACCGCGCGTAAAAGTCTCGGCAGGTGCTCGGCGGCCTTGTCCGCGCCCATACGGCAGATCAGGGTGAGACGGCCAGGCTCGTTGTCGGGATCGAGAATGTCGATGAGCTTGAGAAGCTCGTCCGGTTTCTGCGTCGGACCGGTTTTCAATCCGAGCGGATTCTTGACCCCGCGGCAGAACTCGATGTGTGCGTGATCCGCCTGACGCGTACGATCGCCGACCCACAGCATGTGGCCCGATGTGCAGTACCAGTCGCCGGTCGTTGAATCGACCCGCGTGAAAGCCTGCTCGTATCCCAGCAACAACGCTTCGTGACTGGTGAAGAAATCGGTCGTCCGCATTTCCGGATGCACTTCCGGATCGATGCCGCACGCGCGGATGAAGTTGAGCGCTTCGGTAAGATGGCCGGCAAGTTCCTGATAGCGCTTGGATTGCGGGCTGTCCTTGACGAAGGACAGCATCCATTGATGCGCATTCGAGAGATTGGCGTAACCGCCAGTGGCGAACGCACGGAGAAGATTGAGGGTCGCTGCTGACTGGCGATAGGCCTCGAGCTGCCGGCGCGGATCCGGCGTGCGCGCTTCGCGCGTGAAATCGATGGCGTTGATGATGTCGCCGCGATAAGCTGGCAGCTCGACGCCGTCACGCTTTTCAACAGGCGAAGAACGCGGCTTGGCGAACTGGCCGGCAACGCGTCCAACTTTGACCACCGGCGAAGCAGCCGCATAGGTCAGGACTACGGCCATTTGCAGGAACAGACGGAAAAAATCACGGATGTTGTTGGCGCCGTGTTCGGCGAAACTCTCCGCACAATCGCCGCCCTGAAGGAGAAAGGCCTGGCCGGCTGCAACCTGCGCCAAAGCGCGTTTGAGGTTGCGTGCCTCACCTGCAAAAACCAGCGGCGGAAAACTCGTAAGCTGCGCCTCGACGTCAGCGAGCGCCGCGGCGTCGACATAATCCGGCACCTGCACGATCGGCTTTGAGCGCCAGCTATCCGGGCTCCATTTCGCCGAGTTGGTTAGTTTCGACATCGCAATCTCCAAACGTCATTCCGTGGCGCGGGCTTAACCCACACGTCCGAAATCCATACTCACGACCGGTGGCTATGGATTCCGGCGCTCGCCGTTACGACGGCTCGGCCGGAATGACGGGCGTCTTATACACAACGCCCTGTCAGCGCGACAGCCCAAATGACCTGTCTATTCAGCGGCTTCCCGGGCATAGCTGGCGCTTTTCTGCCGCATGGTAACAAGCTCTTCAGCTACGGTCGGGTGAAGCGCCATGGTGGCGTCGAAATCGGCCTTGGTGGCCCGCATTTTCACGGCGATGGCGGCGATCTGGATCATTTCAGCCGCGCCCTCGCCGACGATATGACAGCCGACGACGCGGTCAGTCTCGCCATCGACCACGAGCTTGAGCAGCACGGTGGTATCGCGACCGGACAAGGTCGCTTTGAGCGGTTTGAACATGGCGCGATAGACATCGGTTCGATCAAGCTGAGCCCGCGCCTCCGCTTCGGTCAGGCCGACTACTCCGACTTCAGGATCCGAGAACACCGCCGTCGGTACGTTGGCATGATCGACCACCGTCGGCTTGCCGCCGAAAACCGTCTCGGAAAACGCAGCCCCCTCGCGGATCGCGACTGGCGTGAGGTTGATGCGGTTGGTCACGTCGCCGATGGCATAAATGCTGGCGACGCTGGTGCGCGAATAGTCGTCCACCGCGATGCCGCCGTTCTTGCCAATCTCGACGCCGGTTTCCTTCAGTCCCAATTTGGCGATGTTAGGCGTCCTGCCGGTGGCGAACATCACGCAGTCGGCGGTGTGATCGAAGCCGTTGGAGAATTGCACCGAAAAGCGTTCGCCGGTTTGTTTGATTGCCGCGATCTTGCATCCGGTAACGACCTTAATGCCATGCTTCTCCATGTCGGCACGCACATGGGCCCGCACGTCATCGTCGAAGCCGCGCAAAATATTCTCGCCACGATAAATGACAGTCACGCGCGAGCCAAGACCGGCAAAGATGCCGGCGAATTCGAGCGCGATATAGCCGCCGCCCTGGACCACCACATGCGGCGGCAATTGCGGCAAATGGAACGCCTCGTTCGAGGATATGGCGTGCTCGATACCGGGAATTGGATCGCCGTAACTCGGCCTGCCACCAGTCGCGATCAGAATATAGCCCGCGCGCAAGCGCTCGCCGCTCGCCAATTGCACGGTGTGGGCGTCGGCAATCACGGCGCGGCTCTTGACGATGGTGACACCGGCCTTTGCGAGGGTCGACGTGTAGGCCGCTTCGAGCCGGGCAATCTCCCGATCCTTGTTGGCGATCAGTGTCGACCAATCGAATGTCGATCGCGGCAGCGTCCACCCATAGCCGACCGCATCCTCGAATTCGGCGCGAAAGCGTGATGCGTAGACCAGAAGCTTCTTCGGCACGCAGCCGCGGATGACGCAGGTGCCGCCGACGCGGTACTCTTCCGCGAGCATGACGCGCGCACCATGTTGCGCGGCAATGCGTGCAGCGCGCACGCCCCCGGAGCCGCCCCCAATGACAAAAAGATCGACGTCGTAGTCGGACATGCTCAGACGCTGCTCCTAATAACACATCAAGGACGCTCGACGACGCGCACACCGTCAGCGCCGGCGAGAATAGCAGTCCGCGCCAGACCGATGAACAGACCGTGCTCCATCACGCCCGGAACCTTGCAGAGCTGCGCCGCCAGTGCCGGCGGATCGGGAATCCGCTGCACCTTTGCATCCAAAATCCAGTGCCCGCCATCGGTGACAAAAACCTCGCCGCTTTTGCCTTTGCGCAATGCGATTGGTCCTGGACAGCCTGCGACGGCAATTGCCGCTTCGACCCCGCGGTGGGTCGCCACAGCACCAAAGGGCGCAATCTCGATCGGCAGCGGAAAGCGGCCGAGCATCGAGACCCATTTGGACTCGTCGGCGATGACAACCATCTGCGCCGACGCCGCAGCGACGATCTTCTCGCGCAACAGCGCGCCACCACCACCCTTGATGAGCGTCAAATCCGGCGCAATCTCGTCGGCGCCATCGACGGTGAGGTCCAGCTGCGGCGTTTCATCGAGGGTTGTCAGCGCAATGTCAGCCGCCACCGCCAGCATTCGCGTTGCTTCCGAAGTCGGAACCGCCACGATGTCGAGGCCAGCACGCACGCGCTCGCCGAGCAGCTCCACAAAATGCTTGGCGGTCGAACCGGTGCCGAGCCCAAGCCGCATGCCTGCCTGCACGAAGTCCAACGCCCGGGCGGCGGCGGCGCGCTTTTGTGCCTCGGCATCCATGGGCGGCTGTGTAGGGCAAAATTAGCTGGAAAGCGAATAAACCGTTTTGTCCAGTGTACTTGCGCCACCCACCACCCGCCCGCTAGGCCAAACATCATGCTGACCATCGTTTTCGATCTCGACGGCACGCTGGTCGATACCGCGCCCGACCTGATCGGCGCGCTCAACTTTACCCTGACCGCACACGGGCTCCCTGCGGTGCCCTACGACGAAGCCCGAGCGATGATCGGGGGCGGCGCGCGTACCCTGATCGAGCGGGCGCTGGCCGCAGACGGGCGCGATTGCATGCCGGCTGACGTGGACCGGCTCTACATCCCTTTCGTCGCACATTACGGCGAGCATATCGCCGACCGCTCTCGCCTGTTCCCCGATGTCGAATCAGTGCTTGATAGTCTGGCGGACGATGGTCATCGCCTCGCGGTGTGCACCAACAAACTCGAACGGCTGTCCAGAAAACTCCTGGAGCAGCTCAATATCGCCGACCGCTTTGCGGCGATTTGCGGCCAGGACACATTCGGAGTTCAAAAGCCCGATCCGCAGATGTTTCGTGCTACCGTAACTCGCGCCGGCGGCAACCCTGAGCGCGCGATTATGGTCGGTGATTCGATCACGGATATACGGACCGCTCGCGCCGCAAACGTGCCGATTGTTGCGGTCAGTTTCGGCTATACCGACGTTCCAATTGCGGACCTCCGACCCGACCGGATCATCAGCTCGTTCGCCGAGCTTCCAGCCGCTGTTCTCCACCTATCGCCATTGCAAGCGGTCAAACAAAAACCGGAACTCAGGTAGCCCTGAGTTCCGGCATCATTTGAGCGCTCCGATCAGCGCGAGATCAGGCCTTCATCGCCGCCTTGACCGCTTCCGCGGTGATCGGCAGCGAGCGCACCCGTGCACCGACCGCGTTGAAAATGGCGTTGCCGATTGCCGGCGCGACCACCGTCACTGCGGGCTCACCGCATCCCACCGCCGGCTCGCCATTGCCGACGATGCTGATGTCGAGCTCAGGCACCTGACTCAACCGCATCGGCGTGTAGCTGTCGAAGTTGGTCTGCTGGATGCCGCCGTCCTTGATCGTGCCCTTCTCAAGCATGGCGATTGAGGCGCCCCACAACGTCGAACCCTCGATCTGGGCTCGCACGCCGTCGGGATTGACCACCGTGCCGACGTCCATGGCGATGGTGAGCTTCTTCAACGTCACCTCGCCGCTCTTCGGATCGACCTTCACGTGGGCGACGCAAGCGGTCCACGTTGGCGAGGTGCGCTCCTGCGAGCTAACGCAGGCGACGCCGATGCCCTCATGCTCGCCGAGCTTGATCGCTCCGTAGCCGGACCGACCCACAGCCGTGCGCAGCACGTTGGCGAGACGCTTGGCGCCGCCGACATTCTGCGGTTTGTCGCCACCGACATTGGCGCCGGCGCCGTCGAGGAGTTTCAACCGCATTTCGACGGGGTCCTGACCCCCGGCGTGCGCGATGTCGTCCATCGTGCTTTCGACCGCCCAGAACGTCCATCCGGGCGCAACCGAACGCAGTTGTCCGGATGGCGTGGCGTTCTGCGCCAGCTTGTTTTCGTAGTTGGTCACCGTGTGGTTGGGGATCGTGTACCAGTAGTCGGCCCCGTTCACGGTGAAGGCGTCGTGCGAGCCTTTCTTGTCCACGGACGGCGTCAGGAAGGCCGGGATACCCCAGCGCTTGGTCGGCCACGCTCCGATGACGTCATGCTCCATGGCGATCGGTTTGCCATCGGCGTCCAGCCCGACTTTGACCTTCTGGTAGGTCAGGGGTCGGGTGAAATCCATCTGCATGTCGTCTTCACGGGAATAGATCAGCTTCACCGGCTTGCCGACCGCCTTGGCCGCAGCGACCGCCGGTACCGTCATGTCCAACTCCAGCCGGCGTCCGAAACCGCCGCCCAGATAGTGCTGATGGATGACGACGTTCTTGGGATCGACGCCGGCCACACCGGCAGCGATCGCCGTTGTGCGGGTATTGAACTGATTGCCGGTGTAGATGTGCCAGGTGCCGTTGTCTTCATGCGCCACAGCGTTCATCGGCTCCATCGGCGCATGGATATTGAGGCTCGTCAGATATTCGCCCTCAATAACCTTGGCCGCCTTTTGCATCGCGGCGGCGGAATCGCCGTTCTTGACGAAGAGGAAGCCTTCGGTGCCGTCTTTTTGCAGCCGGCGCAACTCGTCGATGATCGACTTATCGGACACGGTTGCGTTCGGGCCCTTATCCCAATCGATCTTCAGTGCCGCCGCCGCCTTCTTGGCGCCTTCATAGGTCGATGCAACCGCAACGACCCAGCCTGAAGTCGTGCCAGTCTTGTCCTCGACCACCACGGCCTTGACGAAGCCGGGAACCTTCTTCGCCGCGCTGTCATCGACCGATTTCACCGTCGCACCGAAGCGCACCGGTGGAATCGCGAGCTTGCCGTAAAGCATGCCCGGCAAGAAAGTATCGATGCCGTACTTGCAGGTCCCGTTGGTCTTCGACGGAATGTCGAGTTGCGGCAGCGATTGGCCGATCTTGGTGTACTGATCCGGCGTCTTCAGCGTGATCGCCTTGAGTTCGTCCGGCGACCAGGTCTTGCTCGCCTTGCCGCTCTTGACGATCTCGGCAAAGGTGACGCTCTTCTTCGACTTGGCGTGATGGACGCGGGATTCCCGCGCGCGGAGTTCATTCTCTGGTACGCCCATCATTTCCGAGGCGGCTTTGATGAGTGAGAGACGCGTTGCGGCGCCAGCGCGACACATCGCATCAAAGTTCATACCGACACTCCAGCTGCCGCCGGTAACCTGAGCGCCGAGTACGGGATCGTTGTACTTCGGATCGTTTGACGCAAGGACGACATTCATGTCCTTCCAGGACAACTCAAGCTCCTCGGCGACGAGTTGCGCCATGGTGCTGGCGATATGCTGGCCCATGTCGGCCTTGCCGACTGTTACCCACACCTTGCCGTCATTCGAGATGGATGCCCACACGGTCGGGTCGATGTTGGCGCCCGCGGCCAACGACTGCCCGACCTCAGGCAGCACCGCGTAGCCGAGTGCGAGACCCGTACCGGCGGCTGCGGTTCCGATGATGAAGCTGCGCCGATCGAGGTTCGGCAGCGATGCGACTTTTTGATGCTTTGTCATGACTTATACCCCCCGCATGTCGGCAGCCGCGCGCAGAATGGCGCGCTGGATTCGGACGTAGCTCATGCAACGGCACAGATTGCCGTCCATGTGCGCGACGACCTCGGCTTTGGAGGGATCGGTATTCTTCGAAAGCAACGAGGCGGCTTGCATGATCTGCCCGGACTGGCAGTAGCCGCACTGCGGTACTTGTTCTGCGACCCAGGCGCGCTGCAGCGGATGTTCGCCCTTCGGATCGAGACCTTCGATGGTGGTGATTTTTTTGCCGGCGGCTTGTGAGACCGCGGTCTGGCAGGAGCGCACCGCCTCACCGTTGAGGTGAACAGTGCAAGCGCCACACAAACCGGCGCCGCAACCGAACTTCGTGCCGGTCATCTGCAAATGCTCGCGGATGACCCACAACAGGGGCGTGTCGTTCGGCACTTCTACCGAATGATCATGCCCATTGATGTTCAGGGTAGCCATTCTTCCTCCAATGGCGGTTCTTTTTGATCACGGACTGCCGCCCTCAGCACCGTGACGTCGCCGGATTTCGGCCGCCGGTCGATGTGCATCGCCATTTGCGATGATCAGCGCCGGCGAGTTTTTGCAGTGCGAAAAAGTTCAACGCCCAGACATAGGAATGTGATGCTAGCGAAGCGCCGATGCTTGGCAAGACGAATTCTAAACTGGCAATCTCAATGGGCTTTAGCTTCTCGTTTCGCCAGGAAGTGGTCTCCGTCGGCTGTTGTGACCAGCCCCCTGTATCGTCGAAAAACGCACTCTTTTTGGACGAATGTTCGCCTCGGTCCGTTTCTCACCTCAAGAATCCGCACGTTTTTGACCAAATCGACGTCACGGATTTTTGATGAGCGAAGGCGGCGCGCTTCGAGCGACCGTGCCGGTAAGCCGCGCCGCACAACCGACGGTCCTCTGCTCTTTGAGTCGGGCGGACGACGTGTCGAACGGCAAGACTCGAGCGGCAAAAGACTTGAACGGCAAGACAGGTTTGAACGGGAAGTAAGGTTCGGCGGCCGCCACGCCAACATTTGCAAAAAAAGGAAATGGGCAAACTGAGTTCGCGACCTCGATCAACACTCGGATCTCGGAACGCCCGCCAAAAATTAGGATGGACCATCAGGCCTTTATCGGGCACAAGAACTGTTTATATAGGGCTCGCAATGCTTTTGGCTCATATGGAGCCGTAGCCACTGAAACGCCTGCCGATGGACAGCGTGGAAATGGAACACTCGCAAGCCTGGGACGCGCTCGATGACGCTGCTTTGCGTCCGGCACTCGTTGACCCCTTCGGCCGCGAAATTAACTATCTGCGCGTCTCGGTCACCGACCGCTGCGATTTTCGCTGCGTCTATTGCATGAGCGAGCACATGGCCTTTCTGCCGAAGGCCGAGCTGCTCACGCTGGAAGAACTTGACCGGCTCTGCTCGGCGTTCGTTGCGCGCGGCGTGCGCAAACTTCGCCTCACCGGCGGCGAACCGCTGGTGCGCCGCGGGATCATGACGCTGTTCTCCTCGCTGTCGCGCCATCTTGCATCCGGACGTCTTCAAGAGCTGACGCTGACGACCAATGGCTCGCAGCTCGCCAAATACGCCGCCGATCTCAAGGCGCATGGCGTGCGGCGCATCAACGTTTCGCTCGACACGCTCGACGCCGACAAATTCCGCGCCATCACCCGCTGGGGCGCGCTGAATGATGTGCTCGCCGGTATCGACGCCGCGCAATCGGCCGGTCTCAAGATCAAGATCAATACCGTCGCGCTCAAAGGCGTGAACGATGATGAATTCCCGGACCTGATCGAATGGGCGCACGGACGCGGCATGGATTTGACGCTGATCGAAGTGATGCCGCTCGGCGAGATCGGCCGCCTCGACCAGTATCTGCCGCTGTCGATGGTGCGGGCGCGTCTTGGTGAGCGTTTCATACTCGACGAGCTTGATTACCGCACCGGCGGACCGGCGCGCTACGTTCGCGTTGCCGAGACCGGCGGCAAGCTCGGCTTCATCACACCGCTCACCCACAATTTCTGCGAATCGTGCAATCGCGTGCGCGTCACTTGCACCGGCACCCTCTATATGTGCCTCGGCCAGGCCGATGCGGCCGACCTGCGCAAACCGCTGCGCGCATCCGAGAGCAACGACCTGCTCCATGCCGCCATCGACGAGGCCATCGCGCGCAAGCCCAAGGGCCACGATTTCATTATCGATCGCCGGCATCAGCGGCCCGCGCTGTCGCGCCACATGAGTGTGACCGGCGGGTAGCGGCGTCATTGCGAGCGGAGCGAAGCAATCCAGTCGCTTTGCACCCGCCCTGGATTGCTTCGTCGCTTTGCTCCTCGCAATGACGATAGTCTCCCGCGCTCAAAACAACCACAGACCCTCCGAGCCCTTGGTCGACCCGACGCGCATCAATTCGCGCAGCGGCTTGCAGACTGCGTCCGCCGCAGCCCAATCCGCTTTTGACCTCGCCTGTTTGCGATCCCAGTAACAGGGATCGGGAAACAGACACCGTCGCTCGCGCCGGCAGCGCAGCTTCGCGCAATCGCGCCAGTAGCCGAGCAAGTCGCATTGCGCTTGCGCTATCAGCCAATGCTTCTGCCGATACGGCACGCGACGCCATTGGCTAAAGGTCATCCGCCGCGGATATTTCCAGCCGGACGCGGCCACCTTTCGTCTCACCATCTGCTCCCTCTTTGCCCACGAAGCTTGCGACTCCCTCTCGCCGCACGCGGGGCGAGGTGCAAAAGAAAATCGTTCCCGCGACGCGTCAGCGCCCGAGGATTGCGGCGTACGAAGCTAGTTTTGTCCCCAACAAAGAGGGGAGCGGAGCGCCGAGAGGCGCATCCAACCAATGTCCGCGCGGCACCAGCCGATGTTGCCATCGGCCGATGCGTTCGGGCGCGGAAGCGCGCCGCAGACAAGTGTACGCAGTCTGCGCAACTCATCTGCTTTGGGGCGCGCTCGCTTCCCGGCGCTCCGCAGCGGCACTCGCCACGCCAGTCGCAACCAGCATTGGCTCAGCCCCAGGCCGTGTTTCCTGGGACGCGGCTATTGCGGGCGTCACCCGCCGTTCGCCTGTCCCAGTCCAGCGCGCTCCGCGCAGACCGGTCGTTTTGCCGGACCAACGGTGTCCAGGGCCGCCCGGGAGCGGGGTTACGAATCCCGCCCGCGGGCGCCGCACTCGCTCCACCATCGGCACGTCACCGGTGACGCCCCTCGAATGAGCGAGATAGATTGCGTATAACTGAAATAGTGACGCGAGTCAAGCGCACAGTCTCTACCTTAGTGACCGCGTTGAGGGCGTTTCCGGCCCTGAACGGACTCTGGGACCGTTCCGATGATAAGCCTGATTGCGATCAGCGATCTTTCCTTACAAGCACAATGTTGGCGAGTGGGATGCTCATCGGTTGCGGAGCTGCTGCCAAACGCGCAGCCATTCCGGCTTCCAATTTGTCGACGAACTTGGCCGCACGTCGGTCGTCACGGCCACCATCGAGACCGAGCGCAAGTGTGGGGAACACCGACGCCCGCGAGAAGGACGCCCACTGAGCACCGAATTTCGCAGGATCGCGATCGACCTCAAACTGACGCCAGTTTCGATCCTCGTTATTGAACAAATCGAGATGTTCTATTGAGAAACCGGCAAACTCATTGTTCTCCGCGAAGGGCGCGGCAAGATCATCTCGGCTGCGGCTAATCATCGGGATAGCCATCCGCTTCCTCTCGTCTATTCCAATAAAGCCCTCATCCACTAGACCGAGCAGCGCCTCGTACATGGCTTTGACTTGCGGTTGAAGACCAAAGTCGCCGTCATTGTGCCGCGCCATTGTTATCACGATCAGGCGCCCCCCGTTCCGAAGTTCGCGGCCGCGGCTATTTAGGAAGGCTCGCCAGTCTTTGTCGGCCTGATCGGCGTAGGCTAGCCTCGCTGTGGAGTTGTGGCTCGCGTTGACATACACTTGGTCTGGGATTCGCGATGGCGCCCGGCTCAGCCACTGTAAGGACCACGAACTCCAGCCAAGGGTAACGCTCCCAGATGGCAAAATTTGTTTGTAAAAGGAACGCCCTATGGCCGATGCAAAGGTCGCCGGTTCGTCACGAAGATAACTGTCTGGATCGTCGGCCAAGGTCCGGAATAGCGCGTTGAAATCGTTCCCGACCAAGTCCGTGTGTACGACCGAGATTGCCCGATCCCTCCCAGCCCTGGCTCTGAGAGCGTGGATTGCTGCCGACATGGGCGCAAGCGAGTTGTGGCCCTCGGATGAGCCGTAATCGGCGATCACAATTGCCTCTGGGGCATTGGCCAACGAAACGGTGCGGGCTGCTTGCTCGAACAGCGGCACCGCGAGAGCGAGCCCGGCCGCCTGAACGCTTGATCTGCGATTGTACCCCCCGCCTCCCTCCATTGGTGCAGGGCCGGAGACGCTCGAAGTGGCCACCATGATCGTGTCTCATCCGCGGCGGCGAAATTTGATCGGTTCCCGCCGTTTGCAACTAAGCTACATCGCGCCCGTGATCGCGTAGACGCGGCGGTCATGACCGCAATTGGCCCTTAGCGTCATTTGGTGGCTTGCACCAGAGCGGTCGCTATCGGAGTGAAGCGGAAGTCGACCGCGCGGCGAATCCGGTCCACTCGGTCGCGAATGATCCGCAGCGGACATCACTTGGGAGGGAAGCTTTAATCCTTCGAATACGGATGCTTCGGCGAGCTAAATTGCGTTCTTCAAGAAGTCTTTCAGTTCCTCGAAGAAGCGGGGCAGACCGGGGTCCTGCTCTAGGATGACGTGATTCCTGCCCGGCAGCGCCACGAAGCGTGCACCGGGTATTCCTGCCGCTAGTTCGCGCCCCAGATTGCTCGGAACTCTGGGTTCGTCGCGAACGTGCATGACGAGCGTCGGCACCTTCACTTGGGACAGGAGTTCGCGGACGTCGAGATCGGCCACCGTTTCCATATAGCGCACGGCGCATTCGGGCGACCCGCTCAGGCGTTGCAGCTCGTTAAAGGGGTCTGCTTGGTCCTTGGTGGCGGCGGGCATCATCAAGGAAGTGAAAATCTGACGGAACGCTGGATTGTCAGCGCCCCACCCTTGTTTGACGAGCGTCTTCATCGCGGCGAATTGCTCGCGATCCGCCGCCGTCACGTCGGGCAGCTTGTTGGACCCAATCGCAAAGCCGCCGTACAAAATTAAATGCGACACTCGTTCCGGATGCCGGACGGCATACGCAATCGACACGGCGCAGCCCTGCGAGAACCCTAGCAACGGGAAACGGTCGAGCCCGGCGGCGTCGGCGACCGTCTCCATATCGCTTACCCAGGCATCGAGGGAGAGTTCGTGAACGTCCCAATCCGACAGGCCGTTGCCGCGCGCATCGTATCTGACCAGGGTGTGATCCTTGGCAAGTCGAAGGAGGAAATGCTGAAGAATTGGCAGCTCCCAATCATATTCGAGGTGACCGAGATAATGCGCCGACCTGAGCATAGGCGGTCCGGTGCCGACCGTCGCGTAGGCCAGCCGGACACCGTCGGGCGCTTTGCAATAGCGAATCTCCTGCTTAAGGTCGGCGGCGGCGAGAAAGCGCGAGCCTGGTGGGACTGCGCCATCGAGCCGGATCGCGTAAACCTCTACTGGCTTCGCGATGTTCTTGAGGTTCTGTCGGCCGAGTTCGCGGAAGGCCAGGTCAAGTTTCCCCTCAACCTGATCCAACACTTGGCGAGAAATGCAAATGCCGCCGCGATCGGCGATGCTTTCGAGCCGGGCAGCGACATTGACCCCGTCGCCAAAAATGTCACCGCCGTCGGCAATGACGTCGCCGACATTGATGCCAATGCGGAATTCCAAGCGCTTGTCCGGCGATACCTCCGCATTTCGTCCGACGATGCCGCGCTGAATTTCGACCGCACAAGTGACCGCGTCCACGACGCTTGCAAACTCGGCGAGGATGCTATCGCCTGCGGTGTTGGCGATGTGGCCGCGGTGCCGCTCGATCGCGTGATCGCAGAGTTCGCTCCGATGAGCCCTCAACTGGGCGTGCGTGCCTTCCTCGTCGGCACCCATCAGCCGGCTGTATCCAGCCACGTCGGCTGCGAAAATTGCCGCAAGGTGGCGTCCAACTCGCGCCTTTTCCAAATCTCCGCTCCGCGTACCCGGAACAAAATCTTACTCATTTCAGCGCGCCCTGACCAGAAGCGCCAGTGTCCACTGTTCGCCCTGGACGTCGTTTGCTGCGAGACAGAAAAACGTCCGGAGTTATGTGCAAAGCGAACGTAGTGCGAACGTCGCGAATGTGACGCAATTGAGACCCTTAGCGTCATTTGGTGGACACGGCCTCTTCATCCTCCCGTCGTGCAACCCTTTAGCGCGACACCGCGAAGATGCATGGTTGCGGACGGTTACCGCTAAAACTGCACTGGCCGCATTACGCAGGCGTTAAGCCTCACGTCTTTGTCATAACCCGCCGCCAGGACTGCCGATAATCTGTATTCGGGGATGGCTGGATCACGGCGCCGCGTCAGACGACGATCTGACTTCACAGGGAGTGACAAATGTCCAGCGACGGAAAAAGTGAAAAGCCAAAACTGGAAGACCGCGCTCTCAATCGCCGCAACATGCTGCTCGGTGGCACAACGCTCGCCGCCGCTTCGGCGATTGCGTCGGGTAGTCGGGTTCACGTTGCACAGGCGCAACCGCCCGCCGCTCCATCGGGACGCAAGCCAAACATTCTCATGATCATGGCGGACGACATAGGCTGGTTCAATATCAGCGCCTACAACCTCGGCATCATGGGTTACCGGACACCGAACATTGATCGCATCGGCAGAGAGGGTGCGATTTTCACCGACTACTACGCTGAGCAGAGTTGCACCGCTGGCCGCGCCGCCTTCATCACCGGGCAATCGCCGATCCGCACCGGCCTGACGAAAGTCGGCCTACCCGGTGCCGCCGTCGGCCTCCATGCGGAAGACATGACGGTAGCCGAAGCACTCAAGCCGCTCGGTTACGCCACCGGACAATTCGGCAAGAACCACCTCGGCGACCGCAACGAATTTCTGCCAACTGTGCACGGCTTCGACGAATTTTTCGGCAACCTCTATCACCTCAACGCCGAGGAAGAACCGCAAAATCCCGATTATCCGAAAGACCCACGCTTTCGCGCGAAATTCGGGCCGCGCGGCGTGCTCAAGGCCAAGGCCACCAACGTCGATGATCCGACCATCGATCCTCAGTATGGCCGCGTCGGTAAGCAGATTATCGAGAACACCGGACCGCTCGATACCAAGCGGATGGAGACGGTGGACGAGGAGTTCCTAGCAGCCGCGCTCGATTTTATCGACCGCAACAACAAGGCCAACACACCGTGGTTCTGTTATTTCAACCCAACGCGGATGCACGTTTGGACGCATCTGAAAGCGGCGTCGCAAGGCAAGACCGGCCTTGGCATTTATCCTGACGGCATGGTCGAACTTGATGGTTATGTCGGCCAGTTGCTTGAAAAGCTTAACGCTCTCGGCAATGCCAACAATACCATCGTCGTCTTCACCACCGACAACGGCGCGGAGGAGCTGTCTTGGCCGGACGGCGGGACGACGCCATTCCGGGGTGAGAAAGCAACCAACTGGGAAGGCGGGTATCGGGTGCCGATGCTCATGCGATGGCCCGGCACGATTCAACCCGGTACTATCTACAATGATTTCGCCGCCAGCTACGATCTGCTCCCGACCTTCGCCGCGGCGGGAGGAAATCCTGACATCGTGGCGCAATGCCTCAAGGGGTCCAAGATCGGCGACAAGACCTTCAAGGTTCACCTCGACGGTTACAACCTCATCCCATTCTTCAAAGGCGAAGCGAAGCAATCGCCCCGTCAGGACTTCCTCTATTGGAACGACGATGGCGAACTCGTCGCCATCCGGGTCCGGGAGTGGAAGATCGTCTTCAAAGAGCAAGACAACACAGGCATAGGCGTTTGGCAGGGCCAGTTCACGGACCTACGGTTACCAAAGTTATTCAATCTCCGCGCCGACCCGTTTGAGCGTGCCGACCAATCGATCTTGTATAACAAGTGGATGGCTGATCGGATCTTCATTCAGGTTCCCGCGCAGGCGTTGGTCGCACAATGGCTGCAGACGTTCCAAGAATTTCCGATCCGGCAGAAGCCAGCCTCATTCAATCTGGATGCAGTGATGGCCAAACTCTCGCCGACGAAGGATTAGGGAGAGGAGATACAGAACGGATGGCATACACCGGCCAACATCGCTCAGGCCAGTGTCCGCCTGACGTCTATCCTGGCCGATGGCGTTATTTGGTGCCACTGCACCAAATAACGCTATCGGAGTGAAGCGGAAGTCGACCGCACGCCAAATCCGGCTCACTCGGTCGAAGATGACCCTGTGCAGACATTGACCTGTCGCAACGTCGGCATAGGCTTCCGTTACAGCCAACGCGAGCGGGCCATGAGAAAAATCGTCTTTGCCGCATTGGGCCTTATCGGGGTGACAATAACGGCGAGTGCTCAAAATTTCTCCGCCGATGATCTTGCCCGCCGGACGTTAGAACGCCGCGCAGTCGAGGCCGTGATTTGGGGCATACCGGCGGTCAATTTCGACCTGATGCTTCAGGCGGCGATCAGCGCCAAAGGCAAAGCCAATCAGGTCGTCTACTGGTCGCGCTTGCCGGACTGGAAAAACCAGACGCTCACGCCGAATCCCGACGTGATCTACCTGATGCCTTTGTTTGACACCAAGGACGTCGGACCGATGGTGATGGAAATTCCGCCGGCCGGCCCCGTGGGCTCGATCACCGGAAGCATTGACGATGGTTGGCAGACCGCACTGGAAGATGTCGGCCCCGCCGGCGTCGACCAAGGCAAGGGCGGCAAATATCTGATCCTGCCGCCCGGTTACAAGGACACTGTGCCGAAGGCTACATCGTTCTGCAATCGCCGATCTACCAAAGCTACGCCTTGTTGCGCTCCAACCTTGCGAGCGGCAGCGACGCGGACGTCGCCAAGGCGGTGGCATACGGCAAGCGCGTAAAGGTTTATCCGCTGTCGCAGGCCAAGAGCCCGCCAGCGACGACATTCGTCGACGCGATCGACGTCGTCTTTGACAGCACCATTCCCTACGATCTGCGTTTCTTTGAGGCGCTCGACCGCTTCGTGCAGCATGAGCCGTGGATCGACCGCGACCGCGTGATGATCGATATGCTGAAATCAATCGGCATCGAAAAGGGCAAGACGTTCGCGCCCGACCAAGGCACGCAAGCGGTTTTGCAACACGCGATTGGCGAAGCGCGCGCGTGGCTCGACAATCGCTACGAAGGTATCTTCACGACCTCCTTCAACGACGGACAGCAGTGGGTGCTTCCGGCCCTGCCCGGAGTGAGCGAAGGAATGATGACCAGCTTCGCCAGTCCGAATGCGTACCCGGTGGACGGGCGCGGCGTTGCCTATTCGATGGCCTTTTTCAGCGCCAAGCATCTCGGCGCCGGGCAGTACTACCTGATGACCATCAGGGACAAAGACCACAAACCGCTCGACGGCAGTGGCACCTACCGGCTCAACGTGCCGGCCAATCCGCCGGTGAAGCTTTATTGGTCGACAACCGTGTATGACCGGGCCACGCACGCCTTGATCCGCGGCGAGCCGTGGTCGAGCCGCTCCTCCAACACACCGAAGCTGCAGAAGAACGCCGACGGTTCGGTGGATGTTTTCTTCGCTCCGAAAGCACCGAACGGGAAAGAGACGAACTGGGTGCCGACCGATGCCAACGGCCGCTTTGAAGTCCTGTTCCGCCTCTACGGTCCGGAGAAGCCGTTCTTCGATAAAAAGTGGGTGCTGCCGGACATCGAGAAAATCAACTGAAGGGGTCGAGTCATGAAAGGACAACTTGCACACGCTACTGCCGCCGCGCTGATTACGCTGGCTTCGGCGGGCGCGGTTCAAGCGCAGACACCGACCGCCGTCCCCGTCACCGTTGACAACTTCATCCGCGCCGAGTCCGACATGTATTTTGCCGGATTGATCAAGGACAGCGGCGCGATCGGCAAGTTCTCGCATCGCCGGGAACCGCCGCGAATCGATAATCAGACCGTCATCCGGCTCAACCGCGACACGCTATATTCATCGGCGGTGTTCGACCTCGACGCCGGGCCGGTGACCATCACCATGCCCAACGCCGGCAAGCAATTCATGTCGCTGATGATCATCAGCGAAGACCATTACGTGCCTTCGGTGACGTATACTGCGGGACCGCACGCCTTCACGAAGGACAAAGTCGGGACACGCTATATGTCGGCCGCAGTCCGCACGCTGGTCGATCCTGCCGACCCGAAAGACCTCGCACAGGTTCACGCGCTTCAGGATGCGATCAAGGTGGGTCAAAAGGCTGCCGGTACATTTGAGGCACCGAACTGGGATCCGGCCAGCCAGAAGACAGTGCGTGACGCCCTGCTCGTGCTCGCCTCGACAATCAGCGGCTTCAAGAACGCATTCGGTCCCAAGGGGCAGGTCGACCCGGTCAAGCACCTGATCGGAACGGCAGCCGGCTGGGGCGGCAATCCCGACAAGGATGCGACCTATCTGAGCACCACGCCGCCAAAGAATGACGGCACGACGATCTATAAGCTCGACGTAAAGAATGTGCCGGTCGACGCGTTCTGGTCGGTCAGCGTCTACAATGCCGAAGGCTATTTCGAAAAGAACCCCTACGATGCTTATTCGATCAACAGCATCACGGGAAAAAAAGCGCTCGACGGCTCGATCGCCATTCAGTTCGGCGGCTGCGACGGCAAAATTCCGAACTGCGTCCCGGTCGTGAAGGGCTGGAACTACACCGTCCGGCTCTATCGTCCGCGCACCGAAATCCTGAACGGTAAGTGGAAATTCCCAGAAGCGCTGCCGGCGAACTAAGCGAAGCGATGCCGGTTCATGGCCCTTAGCGTCATTTGGTGGCGTTGCACCAAATCGGTCGCTATCGGAGTGAAGCGGAAGTTGACCGGACGCCAAAATCCGGCCGACTCGGTCGAAAATGGACCCAAAGGCGACACGCAGCGCGGCATTGGAAGCGGCAAGGCCGTTGTCCCGACCGGGAGCCCAATGCGGTCGACTCTTCATTTGCGGCGTTTTGGCGCCCTGGAACAAAGTTCCGCAAAGTTCTTGATGCGCGGTCGGACAATTTTCTAACTGGCAATGTGACGCCGGCTTTCTTTGGACAGAATCTTCGAACAAGGTTTGGAATGAAGCGAGTAATTAGGCCGCCTCAAGGGGCGGCCTCTTTTATTACGCTCGTCCGTTAGCGGTCCGTAGGATTTACCGCGCAATACACATAGCTTGGCATGAGGCCTTAATGAATAAGAATTTAGAAGTCGCGCTTCCCAATGGAAACGTTTGTTACCTCACCTCCACGGCAATGCGGACGGTTGCCAAATTCCTGCGCTGGGAAACCTTCAATCGCGGGCAATACAGACGGGCAGGTTTCGAACTGCGGGCCGATGATACGGTGATCGATGTCGGCGCCAACATCGGAATGTTCGCTTTGTGGACCGAGCCGCAAATTCCGGAAGGTCGGCTGATATGCATTGAACCAAACCCAAGCGCACTCGAATGCCTGAGGATTAACATCAGTCAGAACGAACTCCGCAACGTCATCATTGTCCCAGCTGCCGCCGGCAACGAGAACGGCACTATGGAGTTGATCTGTCATCCCGGCTGGGAAGCGCTAGCGCACAGCGCCTCGGTTGACGCGCCGTGGTTCTATACTAAATCTCGAATGGGGAGACTGGTGCGCTGGCTTCTACGCGGCTCATTGCGCCACGCCGACCAAGCAGTAGCAGCGAAATCGACGGTGGTGCAACAGATGCCACTCTCGCGCATTATGGACGAGTATGGCGTTACCAGAGTCAATCTTTTGAAGATCGACTGCGAGGGCAGTGAATATGAGGTCCTGCGTAGCCTCGACACCGCACACTGGGCAAGGATTGATCGCGTAGTCATTGAATATCATGACTTTGGCGACGACCGGAACCACCGCGAATTGATAGAAATTTTGCACAACAATGGTTTTGACGCCGAGGTCGCGCACACGATCATGGAAAACTTGTCCGCGCTTTTCGGCGCCCGGGTTGGGATAATCTGGGCTAAGAAACGTGGCCTCCGGCGTGATGTGGACGTTGAGAGGGTGAACAGAAGCCGACGTGCGAGAGTTGAGCGAGCTGCATAACTATAAAAAGCGAAACTAGCGGCGTGAACTATTAGCGGCGTCGCCGCCAGCTGATCAAATCATAAAGCCCTTGTTGCGGTGGTCTGCTTGTCGCGGCCGTTTGCATGGAATGGCCGTTACCCTCGACGGGATTTATCAGTGTGAAGCAGGGCACGGCTCGGGAACTCCAGCTGTACATTGTTCGGTGGCAAACTTGGCAATTGGCATAGCTTCGTTGCTGAAAAGACAAACGAGCTGTCGTCAATTCGTATTCGGCGCGGCAATAGGGACATTTGAATATTGTCATCATTTTACCAAGCGTCGTTGACTATGCGGTGCAGAGGCTCGCTCGCGGCAACAATGCAGATATCGAGCAAGACAACGCCGAAGGCCAAACTCTGATCTAATCCCGCCATTCGGATGCATGCGCGCGGACATGTTCACTGTAAGTGCCGTCGTAAGGAACCTCGGGATCAAGCCCACATGACATTTCATCCGATCGACGCCTCTGAAATAGATCCCGTCGTCATTGCCTATTGGCAGTGTTGAGCTAGACGCTCCGCGCCTTCGCCTCCCGGCGCCGCGGCAACGGTTTCTTCGTCATCCTTGTGCTTGTGCAGAAAACGGGCGATTTGCCCTCTTAGGGCGGAAGTCTGCAATAGCGCACCCATGGAGCCGGCATTGTCGAAGAGTTCCCGTCGCAGCTGGGTCGGCAATGTATTCCATTGCATGATGAGTGCCGCTCCAAGACATCGCAGGATATGCTCCTCTTCGTCTGCAAGCGTGACGCCGCCAAATTGCCCACGTTGCGCGCCGCCGAGCGTATTTTGATAATTTTCTGCGAGCCATTGCTCATTGTCGGCGAGCACCGTGAAGCTGCGCTCGAGCTTTCCAAAATCGACGCTTTGTTTCGCGCTGATTGACGATTTGGCCAAGTCACCGTACTCCGTTGCTTTCGCACGATATTGCTCGGGCTTAAACATCAGTTCCCCTTGCCCGGGCGCCTCCCGGACCGTGCTGATAAATGTCGGTAATCGACTGCAGATACACGTGTACGCCCTATATGGGGACGACGAGATCAAATAGCGAGCGAGCGTCGGTCGACGCCAGAAGCGGGTGTTTAAATTTGCTTCCGATGCGCGAGTGCCTGCAACCCCTTTAGTCCACGCACAAGGGGCACTCACAGTGGGCCAGGCGTTAGCTCGCAACGGCCTCCATGAGCCTGGAAATCTTTATCGTCGCGAAATTGGAGAAGGTGTCAGATACCGCGTAAGGCAAGATAATCTGATCGCGGTGACGCATTGCGCCGCAGGTATAGACAACATTGGGCACGTAACCTTCGCGTTCGGTGGGCTCAGGCCGAACAAGCGGCTCGCGAGAACGCCCCAGAATCTTTGATGGATCCTTTTTATCCAAGAGAACCGCCCCGATTGAATATTTCCTGACCGGACCAACGCCGTGCGTCAGCAGCAGCCAGCAATCGTCCAGCTCGACGGGCGAGCCACAATTGCCAATCTGAACGAACTCCCAAGGATGTTCCGGCTGGAGGATACAACGACCACCGTCCCACGCGTAAAGGTCGTCGGAATAGATCAAATAGAGGTTCTCGTTGTCCTGCCGGCCGATCATCGCATAGCGGCCACCGATTTTCCGCGGAAACAGAGCCATCCCCTTGTTGCGCGCCGCCGATCCGCCGAGTGGCGTCATCCGGAATGACCGGAAATCTGTCGTTTCGATTAGCTCGGAGCGTATCGCTCTGCCGCTATAGGCGGTGTAGGTCGCGTAGAACACCTTTCTTCCGTCGTCATTGAACTCGACAAATCGAGCGTCCTCGATGCCGTTTGCTTGAGCGTCGGTGATCGGGAAGATGACGCGTTCGCTCAGGTCCTCGTCATCCCGGAACGTCACTTCGAGCTCGTCGCCGTTTAGCGTCGGCTTCCGGCTTCGGATCTTTGGCACCGCCGCGAGGCGCGCGGTCGGATCGACGGCGACACCGCCATCGGCAGCTATGGTGCCAGACCGAAACGTCAGCGACGAAATATGTCCCTCACCGACGGCGCGCAGACTCAAGATAAAGCGACAGCCATCTTCCGGCGCACCGGTCTGGTCGGGGTGTCGGACAATGCTCGGGTTGAACAACGCCGATGCCTCGAATGAATACTCATTGAGAAAATACGCACCGATCAAGCGGCGTTGCGTCTGATTCAGTTCGGCATGTGGTTCGAGCGCGTCCTCCATGTCAGCCGCGCGCGCTTCGAAAATATCGATCAGATTCCTGTGACGGCCTTCGAAGTTGTCGAGCACATCGTCCAATTGCTTTGCGGCGGCTTCAGCATTGAGCTGAAGTACCCTGCCAACGATATGGTTGGCGCGAATCTTATCGGTGGGATTGAGGTCTCTGGGTTCAGTTGCGGGTTTGAACGGCCTGACGACGACCCTCGCCGGGTCCGGGCGAAGATACAAGCTCTGGCGATTCATGAATCGGAATTGAGACAAAGAGGCTCCCTGGCGCTGTTCGTGGTGGGATCATCCGACTAACGTCGCCGCCTATGGATTTGGACGCGAGCCTCGATCGGTCGACCGCAGTCATACGCTTGAGCCGGCGAATCTCCACAAGACTGAGGAGATACGATAGCACCAATTCCGCACCCTTGTTCTCATTGCACCGATCCGGATGAAGCCCATCCGAGCAACTGCCGGTTTCCGGATCAATCAGTGGTGTCTGCAGGTCATTTTCGCCCAGAAACCACTCGAACGCGCGAAGCGCTTCTATTGGCCACTCGGCCTCGCCATCGGCTCCCCACGCGGCAAGGCAAGCGGAAATCGTAGCTGACGCTTCGACCGCCTGCTGATCGAACGCTTTGGGCTTCTGACGCAGTCGCCCGAAGCTCTTGGTCCCAACCGGTCTGAAGTATCCTGACGACGTGGTTTGAAGCGCGTTGAGCCACCGAAGTGACCGGACGCCGACGTCGATGTAACGCGGCGTTTTGGTCGCGAATCCGGTTCGGATCAGTGCCTCGGGAAGCCGCGCATTGTCATATGCAAGCAGGTCCTCAAACCAGACCCAGTCTTTGGTTTCCGTCGCAGAAAACAAAGACATCAACCGGTCGGCCAATAGTCCGCGAAGACGGTTGGCGAGAACATCGCCGCCAATCAGCGTGCAATATGCGTCCAACCCCAAGAGCGTGAACGCCCAGGCACGCGGCGATGAGAATTCCTCGACGATCGGAAGCGCAGTTTTGAAAAGCGCTCCGGCCCACCTGCGACGAGATAAATCAATGTCCTTCCTTGCGCATTCGCCGAGCGCCCAAAGCGTCCTGCCGTGACTATCTTCCGAGCCCTGATCTTCCAGCCATCGGCGATCGTAGCTCATAAAATTTCGAAACCGGCGGGTGTCAGGATTCCATGAATGCTGGATAAACGCCGCAAAGCCGGCTGTTATTGAATTGCTTAATTGCACCTCGCCAAAATTCGCAAGAGAGCTTGAGAACAACAGCGCACGGGCATTGTCATCAATGCAATAGCCGTGGGAGCGATCCGGTACTGAATAGATTGCATGTTGGAGAATGCCGGTGCCGTCGCACAAAGAAAGGAAATGCCCGATTCGAATCTCTGGTACGACGTGCGCGTTTCTCACAGCCGCGATCGAATCGACGGGACGCGATATTCTGGGCCGCGCATTCTCGCTCTCGGTCTCGAAGGCGATCACGTAGCGCTTCGCCGTTTGCATCCACGTCATCGACCGACCCGCCGCGTAGGCACGCTTGCCCATCGAATGACGGCGAACGTCGTTCGTCAGTAACCCCGCGATCTCGGCGCCCAAGGTCTTGGCGTCGCCGAAAGGAACCAGAACACCGCAGCCGTCGCTGAGCAGCTCCTTCGCGTGCCAATAGGGAGTGGAGACTACCGCCTTTCCTAATCCAAAACTGTACGAAAGTGTGCCGGAAGTCATCTGAGCTTCATTGAGATAGGGGGTCGCATAGACGTCGCACATCGAAATGAAGTCCAGCAGCGTGGCCTGATCCACGAACTGGTTGAAAAAGACAACGTGGTTTTCGACGCCGAGGTCCCGCACGCGCGCCGTCAGACTGTTGCGATAGGCCTCGCCCTGTTGGCGCACAAGGTTTGGATGGGTCGCACCAAGAATGACGTAGAGCGCGTTTGGGCAAGATTTGATGATTTCCGGCATGGCATCGAGCATCGTCTCAATGCCTTTGTTCGGCGAAAGCAGACCGAAAGTCAGAACGATCATCCTTCCCGTGAAATCGAATTTGGCTTTGGCATGATGCGGTTCTAGGAACGGGAAATCCGGTATGCCGTGCGGGATGATCTCAATCTTTCGCGCTGGCGTATCATGAACAGCACGGAGGAATTCGTAGCTTTTTTCGGACATCACAACGATTTTTGCCGAAAGTTCGATGATTCAATTCATTACCTCGTATTGGATGGCTGTCGGCTTGCCGAGCACCGTGTGCAGGGTCGTAACAACCGGCATTTCGAGCCGCGACAACAGTTCAATGATGTTGCCGCCGGCCTTGCCACCGAAAATCCCATATTCGTGCTGAAGGCAAACAAGGTCGAATCCCGCGCTATTTAGGAATTCGGCCGATGCCACGTAATCGCTGATCGTATCGTCGTGAATCTCGAAGCGCACAGCCGGCGGATAGTCATAAGTGCAGCCCGGATCCGTCATGGCGACTACACAGGTCTCAAGATCGGGCCGAGCTGTCGAAACCGCCCGATAGAGATCATGAGTAAATGTAGCAATACCGCAACGGCGCGGGAGGTAATTCCCGATGAACGCGACACGCTGAAGAAGTTTCATTTGATCGTTTCCAGGCTGCCATTCTTCTCGGCAGCATTTGCTTGAGCGACGGAAGTTGTTACCGGCACACGCCGCGGCTGCCTGGCGTTGATCGAGCCCGACTCCGTGAGGCGTTGCAGCAGGTGTGGAAGCGGCCCGCCACCCGTGTACGCCACGAGGCTGACCATGCCGGCGGCGCCGGGGTGTATGTCGACGCGGTCCGATTGCGCAAACAGGGCATCGCCCGTCGCAACGTCGTACGATCCGGCGATGGCACCACCGGCGATAACGAGAAGCCAGGTCTCTCGTTCCGCTTCCAGACACCAATCGGAATTTGAAGCCAGATCAATCCGTTCAAATACAAACTGCGGGCTGGAGACGAAGAGCTTCCGCTCAACGGTAAGCTGGCGCGGCTGCACTTGAAAGCTGGCCGGTCCGGCATCGGCCGCCGCAATGGCATTTTCGACATGAAGCTCACGCTTCCGACCGTAATCAAATAGACGGAACGTGGTATCGCTGCGCTGTTGGAGCTCCGCGATGACGATGCCCGCGCCAATCGCGTGAATCGTCCCCGCGGGCACGAAAATCACATCGTCCGCAGACACAGTGCGCCACACGATTAGATCGGAAATCGAGCCATCGTCGATGGCCGCAAACAATTGCTGCGGCGTCAGGCGTCGACTAAGGCCGAGGGCAACCTTGGCTGCAGGAGCGGCGTTCAGAACATACCAGGCTTCGGTCTTGCCCCTTGGTAGGCCTGCGGAGTGCGCGAACGTATCGTCCGGGTGGACCTGGATCGAAAGCGGTTCGCTGGTGAACAACAACTTTAGCAGGAGCGAAGGATCCGCGGTTGCGCTGTCGGATCGATCGAACCAGATCTCTCCAATCGTATCGCCGTCCTGGCGCGCCTTACTCCAAGGACGCAGATCCTCAACCCCCCAAGGCTTTGATACGGGGCGCGTGCGGGCCCGTTCGATCACAATAATCCCACCTGATGTCCGGCCTGTCCAAGGTGTTTCAATCGCGGTTTTCCGCGTTTGGAGACGCGTTTCGAGCTGATGCGTGTTGCGAGTTTCTAGGGGTGCATGATGGTCAGTAGCAACGACCAACGAACACGACGACTGCAGGTGCCAGCGAAACGAATGCCGCTCGCATCACATACTCAGGGAGAGCATTGACGGTCATGTACCCCCTCTAACAAGGTCCTGATCGCCTCTGTCACTGGAGCGCTGCAGATTTCGGCGTAAGCACCAGCGTGGAGCAGGCAAACACAAGGTCTGAATTTGGGTATGATTGTCCCGGGAGGGTCACCAGTTCCTTGGGGAATTCATCGCCGCGCTTCCACGAGTCCGCTTTCGAAAGCGCCATTGTCTTTGCCTCGGCGTCGGGCAACGCGCGGAATTTGTCGGCGCACAATGGCGCCAGCGCCGCCACAACCGCGACGTCAGACCGCTCCTTCGCCATCCTGTCGGCGGTACTGGGAAGCGACCAACCGCCCCAGCCAAAGCCGACAATAATCGTCACGGCGGCACCGCCGGCGGCGCCTTGCAACAGACGTTTCAGCGATTCGCCTTGGAAGATTGCAGGCACTTGCATGGTATCTCCTGTTCGCCCGACTTGTTTCGGAGCGATGTCACGGATACCCGGATAGGCTCCGCCTGTCGTTCCGGAATCGAGCACAAGAGCTCGCTTCCATTTTAGTTTCGGAATTTAACACCCAACAATATCCGCTTTGTTGCACCCGAGCGTCGAACGAAACGCGCATTACCAGCGGCTCGCGGGCACACCTGCGCTGGTCCAGTCGGGACCTGCGCCGAATACTGATGTGACTTTGGGAGTTATTGTGCCTGCCGACGGCACCTGCGCTGCCACCTTGAAAGAAGGGAGACTTCGGTACGTCCCCGATTTACGGGCAGCTCTCGGACAAGCAAGGCGCTCGCCTTTGTATAGATATGGGGTACCAAACGCAGAGGACAATAGGCGCGTTTAAAATTGACAGATTACTTTCGTAGTCCTTGGTTCGGCGCGTGCCGGGCTCGGGAGCCTTCCGGATCAATTACACAATGATGTCAGCTTTGCAGCGCCAACCGCACTGTCGAGCCATCGTCGACAAGCGACAAGCGATCTTGGCGACCATTACGGCGCTCGCCTCCGCGGGACGTTTTCGTCTTTGGGCTTCCGGGCATTATTCGTTGTGGATTTTTGCACACGCGGGGCATTCAGCGGCTGCGTAGGCGATTACTTCGTCGATAGCAGCCATAAACTCTTCGCAGGTGCAGTTCATATCGCCGTACATCCAGCGTATTCTGCCAAGTGCATAAGCATGCGTGTTGGCCTCGGGGTTACCCCGATCAATCCATATGTGGTCATGAAACTTGCAGTGTTTAATAGCGTGCGCCCGAACGGCCACGGAATCAGCCTCAAGCGATAAATTAGTAATATGATTGTTCCAGCCCATCTCGGGCGCTCCCTAGGCCTGCGGTCCCCGTTCCGCGAAGGCGCCAGGCACGAAACCACGCTCGCAGGACACCGCACGTCTTCGAGTTGACCTGCGCGCAGTTGGGGGTGCGCCTCTCGGTCTCTGCAACAAAGCGCAATTCCCCAGTTCAGAGCAGAGTTCAGCGCGCCGAATTCTTCGTCGGCTTGGGTTTGATCTTGCGTACGCTTGCCGCGGTTCTTTTTAATCCCTCTCTGGATTCGACCTTGTTCTTTAGGCGCACATTCTTGCTCGCGGCCTTTTCACTTGCGGCTTTTTGGGCTGCAACATTATCTGCCGCTGCCTTTTCTAAGCGTTCCTGCCTCAAACGCGCGGATTTAGCGGCGGCAACGGCCGGCGCTGCGAGATATTCATCCCACGCTCGCGCACCGTCTATTGCCCACTCCTTACGTCTATTGAGTACATCGGTCGTCGGCTTCACTGAATTCGCCTCCAACGTGAAAAACATATCTGTCTGCTACATATGGATATTAGGGACGTTCTTTGCAATCATCCGACGCGTTCCTCTCAAACTAACAGAACGCAAATTCTACGTGACAGAGCCACCTCAGATGGCGGCCTCATTTCATGCAAGCGCAATGTCCCTTGTTGGCCCATACCGATTTGGAGGCATTGCACCAAATCGGTCGCTATCGGGAGTGAAGCGGAAATCGACTGCACGGCAAATCCGGTCCACTCGGTCGAAAATGACCCCTTGTACCTCTATTTATCCGCATTGTGTTTCTGGCGGAGGGTTCGGATGCAGCGCTTTGTTGAGGGTATTGCTCGCCAGCAGGCAATCGCTATTTCCGGAGCCTCTTCACGACTGGCTTGACAGCGCAACCCCGTTCCAGTCATCGATACGTTCGTCGAGAAACTCGTACCTATTGCGCTTGGGATTTGACGGGGCGGCGGCTCAGCCGACTGGGCGACCTTCGCAGCATTCGGCGTGACTGCTCAAGCTTGATATTTACTGCTACCTCAATCCGGTTCAGTCAAGCAAACGGACGTCGAAGCCCGGCTTTTTGAATAACCCGCAAGCCACAAACTCATTTGTTCTCGACTGAGAGCTGTTCGATGACGCTCTTGTAGGGGTCGCGAACGCGAATTAGCACGCGAGTCAGAGGAAAATTTTCGATCGGGAGCACTGTTGCCAACGCAGGAATGTATGATCACATTCTATCCCTGGTGTCCCCAAGCGGTCTTTCGATCGGTCCACGCACATGCCGAAGTTCCTTCGCATCGGAGTCCATCAGTCGAACGTTTCTGGATACACGTCCAAGGCATGGTGGGTTCGCCGGGTTGGCTCGACGGTTCTCCTGAAGTGGGGCGCCGTCGAGGTCAATGGCGTAGGAGATGGGCGAAAGATTTACTGGACGCTTCCGCCACGGGCGAAAACAATTCGTTGCGGCACGGTGCAGCGTGCCAAAGACTATGCAAAAACCGCAATCGCGCGGCGGCGCAGCCATCGCTATGAACCGCTGGCTGGAAATATTGCGATCCGGCGCCGACGTTCCAATCGTGGCGCCGAGCTCGAGCAGGCGCTCGCCACAATCTTGTATGTCGATATCGTGCGGTCCACCGAAAAAGCCGCGCGGCTGGGCGATTCGCGTTGGACGCAGGTGATGAATCACTATTACGCCGCCGTCCGTAAAGAGCTCAAGAGTTTGCGCGGAAAAGAAATCGTGACGACGGGGGACGGACTACTTGCGACGTTCAACGCGCCGGCTTCCGGGGTCCGTTGCGCGACCGCGATCCGCGAGGCAGTGCGCACGCTCGGGCTAGAGATCAAGGTGGGGCTGCACGCAGGCGAATACAAAGTGAGTGGGGCTGACGTGGTCGGCCTCGCGTTTCACGTCGGCGCGCGCGTCGCCGCGAAAGCGCGAGCCGGCGAAGTCCTGGTCTCGAGCGCGGTCAAGGATCTGATGTCGCAGTCTGGAGTCCGCTTTAAGGATCGCGGCGTTCACCGACTCAAAGGCGTGCCCGAGCGGTGGCGCCTGTACCGGGTCGAACATTGAAAGGTGCCGCGCAAAAGCGGACATCGGTTTGGCAATCGGGTCGATAGTGCGACTACAGGCGCCGGGAGTGCGCACGAAGAACAACCTGGCGCTGGGAAAAGTTCGGCGGCGAGTTCGCCCAGGGCCCGCTTACTTTCGCCAGCTCCAATCTGGTCTACTTCTGCGAGCCTACTTTGCGTACACGGCTTCACATGTCCGGTCGTGGCCCTTCGCGTCACCTCGTGCGACGCAATGAAACGTCCGGAGTTGAGGTCATAGCGGAAGTGCCGCATCCGTTCTGCGATGTCGCAAATGACCAAAATGCGACATTTGCAGCTCACCCACCGATCGAAGCAATTTAGTGCTTTTTGAATTCTCGCTTCAACCGATTATGATGCCTGGCCCAGATTGGAGCGCTGGCTATCAAATCGCCGACTAAGACCGATGGACAGCACGTCCTATACAAGAGTTTTTTGGAGCGATGACGAGATCGATTGCAACTCTTTTGGTTCTGTTAGTCGCGTTAGGCGTTCTGTTGGCCGCTACAGCAATACGTGTCGCGCAGAGCCAACAAAGTCAGCAGCACACTTTTCCGGAATTCATTTGGAAGCAGTCACTTCCAATTCGCTCCGGCGATCCCGGCATTACCAAGATAGGTGGCACTGAGGTTCGTGCGCTGGCCGTCTTTGACGGAAAGCTCTTTGCCGCTATTGGATACTGGATGGACACCGAGCGGGAAAACCTCGCTCTGCCCGGAGCCCAGGTCCTTAGACTGGATGACTCGAATTCGGATTGGCAAATTGATTTTCAGCTTGATGAACGGATGCCGGCCGGGCGGCGAAGATATCAAGCAATCTCGAACCTTAAAGCGGTACGTTTTAGCGTCGATGACGGCGGCGCGGTCCTCGATCCGCCAGTTGATTTGCTCCTTGCGGGAGTTTGGTCTCACGGCGGTTTGGAAGTCTTTTCGCGTGTCACTGGGGCGCCTTCATTTCCGTGGTCTCGCATACGGATCCCCGGGCACGAGAACGCTCCCCCTGGCTCACAAGTTCGCTCATTCTCCCTCCACCGAGATCAGGTTACTGGAATCGATGTGGTCTTTGCAGGAGCGTCTAACGCCATATTCATTGGTACGTACCACCGCTCGCAAAAAAGTATCGTCTGGAATCCGCAACCGGAATGGCTGGGAGACATGGTTGGCCGCCCGGCAGCGAAGGGACGCGTGTCGAGCTTTGCCGAGTGCAACGGGAAACTCTACGCCGCCGTCTACGATGCGATTTACGAAAGATCGGACGGCACCTCTCCGACATGGAAGAAAGTATTTGAAACCACCATTCATGGCTGGGAAAGCACTTCTGTAACCGGCCTCCGCGGCTTGACATCGATTGCCAATCCTTCGGGGACGGGAGAAGTCTTGCTCGCAAGCGTTGAGGACAACCCCTCGCGCATATATCGAATCGATCCCCATGAAATTGAAGCTTCAGGCCGATACAAGGCGACCCTGGACCTCGATGTATCGGCCTTCCTAACTCAGGCCCTCGGAACGGAAGCGAATTATGCCGGTATTGCCTACAACGATACGACGGAGTATTCCGCGAGGCGTTGCTCTTATCGTCTCATAGGGATCGAAGTCATCACGCCGCGTGTTTCCGAAACATTTGGCAAACACCAATTTAATCCTAACGCTCATTATCTTATCCGGGACTGCAGCGGCAATTACGCATTGCGAGAAATTCAGGACGTCCAGATCGTTCCAAAACCGGTCTTGGTATCCGTGCGCGCGCTCGCCGTGTCGCCTTTCGCATCGGATCCGGTCGGCACCGTGTATGCCGGTGGGTTCGATGCGAACAACAATCCCGTCCACAATACGGCGTGGCTCTACAGCGGGATTTCGGCCGAGAAGGATCAGCCCAGGGTCCGCTGAGACCGAACTAGTTTCTTAAAAAGAGGACTGCGAGAGTCTGCAGGTGGCGTACAGCGTCATTTGGCGGCATTGCACCAAATCGGTCGCTATCGGGAGTGAAACGGAAGTCGACCGCACGCCAAATCCGGCCCACGCGGTCGAAAATGACCCATCGGCGACGTGCCACATCGAAGTTCAATTATATCATTTTAAAACTCCTGACTCTGCCGTACACGTTTTTTTGGGCACGCAGACTGTCTCACTTTGCCAAGATCAATTGTATGTCTCCCGAACTCATGATGTGGTTCGTGCTTGCGACGAAGATGGCGGTTACGGCGCTGTTTGTGACCGCGGCGACCATCGTCGCCGAACGATTAGGCGCCACGGTTGGAGCGCTCGTGGCAACGCTGCCAGTCTCAGCCGGCCCGGTCTATGTGTTTCTGGCCCTCGATCACGATTCCACTTTCATTTCTTCGAGCGCGGTTGCGAGCCTCGCACTGAACAGCGCGACGGCGATTTATCTCACGGCCTATGTTCTGATCGCCCAACGACACTCGATGTGGCTCAGCATATCCGTTGCATTTATAATGTGGCTGGCGGCCGTTTTGGTGCTCAGCCCCGTCCAATGGGCCGCATGGTCGGCATCTACTCTCAACGTCATCGTATTCACCGCTTGTACCTTCATCGTCCAGCCATTTTGCTTCGTACGCATCCCACGAACCACGCGACCCTGGTACGACTTCGTGTTACGAGCGGGTTTAGTGGCTTCGCTAGTCGGCGTGGTCGTAACTCTAAGCTTTCAAATTGGCCCGACGGGAAGCGGCGTGCTTGCTGTGTTTCCGGTCATCTACACCAGCATTATGCTCATTCTGCATCGCCGCGTTGGCGGTCCTGCCACGGCAGCCATGTTGGCGAACGCCGTTCCCGCTCTTGCCGGATTTGGTTTGGCTTTGCTCACCTTGCATCTCGCCGCAGTGCCGCTTGGATCCGGTGCAGCCCTCATCGTCGCCCTCGGCGTTTCCGTCGTTTGGAATGCCGTTGTTTACGCAATACGTCGCTGCCAAGCTCTTGCTTAATTACCTCGCTCGGCCGGGGCGTTTGAGTAATGCCGGCTAGCGCGTCGGTTCGTGGCCCAAATGGGAACTGCCGCGACGTGTACGTTTAGTCCGCTTCTCTAATCGGCCGTTTGGGGTCAAGCACTTTCAGACTATCCACCACTTCAGTGTCGATGTCGCTCGCGGGCTCGTGCTTCTCTTCGGAATCGGCACCAAGGCCCTTCCATCATGGGAGTCGAAGACGAGGTGGAACAATCTATTGGGCGGCCTTGCCGTCAGACGAACGGCAGGTCCAAGCGACCAAACGAACTCACCTCATCCATCGTCCCGCGAGGGACATCATTCCACCGCTTGGTGGAGCTCGAGTTTTCTCCTATTGCATTTGATCCGGTGCAGTTCTCACGCTGCTACTGCGACCTGTTCCCGGGTCCAGCGGAACTCGGTGCCGTCAACCCATATGCGGTGCATGATCACGGCCAACCGACGTGCCAGCGCCACGATCGCCTTTTTCATCCCGCGGTGCCTGGCGATCTTCATCGCCCAGGCCTTGAGCCAGGACCACTTGTTGGTGCGGGTCAGCATGACCTGGGCCGCTTCGTAGAGCATCACCCGCATCATCTCGTCTCCGCAGCGTGATATGCCACCGCTCCGGTCGATCTCACCTGATTGATACTTGGATGGCGTCAGTCCAAACACCGCACCGACCGCCTTGGAGTTCTTAAAGCGTGCAGGCACGTCGACGGTGGCGCGATAGGTCAGCGCTACCACGGGACCGACACCGGGAACCGTCATCAGGCGCCGGCACACATCATCGTCCCGCACGATCGTCAGCAAGCGGCGGTGTAGGATGACCGATCTGTTCGCGCAGCACTCGCCGGACAATAAGCAGCGGTTCGACCAGAACGGCTAGATCGGGCAAGTTCTCGACGAGTTCCATGATCCGCGCCTCGAACTTCACCTTCCCGACCATCCCGACCTTGAGGCCGAAGTTGCGTAAAGTGCCGCGCAGGTCGTTCTCGATGGCGATCGCCTTCGACAGCAGCAGCTTGCGATGGGTCAGCAGCATCCGCAGTTTCTGACTGCGTAGCGTCTTCACATGCACCGGACGGTAAAGCCCCACCCGCATCATCTGCGCGATGCCGCGCGCATCGTTGCGGTCCGTCTTGTTGATCTGCGCCTTCAGCACCGCCCGCATGTGCCGCGTCTCGACACAGACCACCGGCAAATCCGCTTCGGCGAGAGCGCTGAAAAGCCATTGCGACAACGGCCCGGCTTCCAATCCAATCCGCTTGAAGCGGTAGGCGGGGTTCTTCAGCACCGCCAACAATGCTTCAGGTTCGCTCGCTACCTTCACTTCCCGAACGATCTTGCCCGCGTCATCCACAATGCAGACGCTGGTCTCCTTGACCGATACGTCCAGTCCAGCAAAATGGTCCATGCTGCGCTTCTCCTTCTGATGCTTGAGGCCGTTCACACGGACCTCGTTTCACCATCAGCCTGAAGCGCAGCACCCAAAATCTTCAGCTATCCACAAGCTGCCGGCCGATTACCCCATCTATCGGCAAAAGCCGGCATGAGTCGGACATCGCCAAAGGGACCGAGTCTGGCCCGTTTCTGCCGTGAGCGGCTGGGCAAAGCCTGTCCGCTCTGCCCTGGTATTTCAGACGTCGACTTGCTCAGCGATCGCGCGGCCCTCGCTCAAGGGGAAACACATTAGAGTTTGTAAAGATTCCCTAACTACCCTCTTGGGCGCGGTTTCGCGGAATCGAGGTTCGCCTTGCTGCATACGGGATCACCCGCGCAATCGACGCGGATCGCCGCCTGATCTGGGCGATACTCGATCCCCAATTTGACGCGGTGATGCGAGACCACATCGCCCGCGTCATCGAATATGCTCCCGCCTATTCGGATAATTTCAGAAAGCACGCGCCCACGTTTCTTACGGCGTATAGGACGTACACGGCGAAGCTCTTTCTCGAACCCTTCGGCGAACAATGGGTGGCCGATGCAGAGGCGCGGGCTAAGTTCGAGATCGAGCATCAAATCGATATGCGATCACGCGGGGTCATTTCGCGTTCCATCCTCTCTGCGGCCTGCGGGCTAATCGCGCGGCGGCATCGTTTTTCCAGCCGAAAGGTGGCGCATCTATGCGACGTGGCCATGCGCGTTCTAATGCTGGATGCTGCCAACGCTGTAGCCTGTCACAGACTTCTTGGGGTTCACGACGCCAAAGCTAGGAGCGACGAACTCGCCGGCGCCGTCAGCCGCCCGGGCCGGTGAAGCCGGCCGCGGCTTTTCGGTGGTCGCGTCGGAGGTTAAGTCGCTCGCCACCCAAACCGCAAAGGCGACAGCTGAGATCGGCCATCAGATCGCGCTGGTTCAGGAAACCACGCAGCGTGCGGTCGAAGGAATTAAAGGTACCGGCAAGACCGTTGCAAACATCGCCGCCATCGCGGAGGAAGTCGCCAATTCGGTCGATCGGCAGACGGTCGCGACCGACGGCATTGCCGAAAGCGCCAATCGCGCCGCTGGCAGTGCCAATGCGGTGGCTGAGGCGCTTAAGATCGTGGCTGACGCGATCCAGCAAACCCAGGCCGATGCGGCGGCGGTGCTCGATTTGTCGAGCAAGCTGACCGACCGCACAGGCGATCTTGAGGCCGGCATGAACAATCTGTTCAGCGCCGCTAAGCACCATATCGACGGTGTTCAGGACTTCATCGCCCTCAAGTAGCGGACTTCATCGCAGTTTCCCAATTCACCACTCTGCGCCATGATCAGCGACAGCCCAATCCGCCTACTCCCCAATCGGCAGCTCTGCGGCTCACTTCACGATGGCGGACAGCGGAAAAGCGTGTAGTTTTTCTGCGGTGCAGAAATGACTTGATTGGCCCGTCACGTCACTTGCCGTATTGCAGCAAATCGGTCGCTATCGGGAGTGAAGCGGAAGTCGACCGAACGCCAAATCCGGCCGACCCGGTCGAGAATGACCCTGGCTGTGTAAAAACGCTCTGCTTCGTGTGATTCTCGCGGCAGTGATTCTGGCGCTGGTGGTGACTCTCAAGTTCACGGGCACGCACTCGGTGGTGCCTGGCCGCAAGCGGCCTTGCTTGGCGACTTGTCTCGCCCCGTCTCACCGAATGCCTGGTTCGGCGTCCGGCTCATTTCGTCCCCGCTCGTGCAGCATCGGCGGCGCTGATTCCCTCCAATGCGAGCCCGAGTGTGACGCCTTCGTCGATGATGCGGCGCAGCTTCTGGGTCATCGCGATGCGCGTATACTTCGTTGTGAGCGACGGCAGCTTGGCGAGCCCCTCCGCAATTTCACGGGCGCGGGAGAGCAACTTGTCGGCCGGAACAATTTCGTTGACCGCGCCCCAGTCCTTCGCCGTCTGGGCGTCGAGCTCCTGGCGGGTCATGATAAAGTAGCGGCCGCGTATGCTGCCGATGGCCTCCTGCCACAACAAATGGACGCCATCACCGGACGCGACGCCCATTTCGAAATGCGGTTTGTCCTGGAAAACAATTGAAGGCGTCGCCAGCACGATGTCGGCGAGCAGGATGTACTCGGAGTGCAGCCGCACGGGGCCGTTCACCGCGGCGATCAGCGGGACCTCGATGTCGAGAATGTTCATGAGGACTTTCCTGCCCTCGCGATAGATCTTGTCGTAGCCTTGCGGGGTGAAGAAGTCGAAACCTTCAGGACTGATCGTTTCCATAAAGGCGTTGCCGCTGCCGGTCAGGATGACAACGCGGTTATCGCGGTCAGAGCTGACCGCGTGAAACAAGTCGACGAACTGTTCATGAGTGTGTCCGTTGAAGGCGAGTGTGCCGCCATTGGTGTGAAGCGCCACCTCCAGAACTCCCGTGCCGGAACGGGTCAGTCGAGCATTGGGAAAGCTGTCGCGATAAGCGTCAAAGTGGCTCATGAACTTTCTCCTTTAGAAAGTTTGCACCCCAGCTGTTGCTGACCGATGTGAAGATGGCAGAACGGTCAGCTACCAAGTAGATGCCGCTAACGAATAGGATTTATTCCAGAAACAAATAAGGCATATCCTTATCCCCGCTGGCATTCTTCATTTTTGGCCGCACCGCTATATTTAACAGAACGCAGTTGCTCATCCCGACCTTCCACGGAGGAACGTTGTCATGCTGATGGAGCCGGTCCGGAGCGCGTGTGAATGACCAAGTTCACGATCTAATAGTGGTGGAAACAGGAATGAGAGGGAACGACATGATGAATCACGTAAACCAGCTTATTCTTTATGTTTCGAGGACCATCCCGTTCCGGAGCGGTCTTGACGGTTATTTAATTCGCGGTGCGATGGTTTTTACGTTCTTCGCCTTCAGCATCCAAAAGTGGAGCCAGCACACCGCCGAGATGCTAGTCCCCTTAATCAGCCATAGCCCCGTCGTCTTCTGGTTGCTCCCAGCCTTCGGCGTCCGGGGCACAGGATACTTCCTCGCGACGACCGAAACGATCTTCGGCCTTCTCATTTTCCTTGGTTATTGGAGCCCGAGGCTTGGCATCTTGGGCGCGCTTGGGTCGATCGTAACTTTCATCGGGACCACGAGCATTATTCCTTTCCTACCTGGTGGGTGGGCGCTCGAAGCCGGTGGATTTCCGATCATGACCTTGCCACTCGGTTTCCTGATGAAGGACGTCCTGTTCCTCGCCGCGTCATTCTATCTGCTCAAGCAGGATCTGACGCGCGCGGCGCTGGAGATAGCACGCAGCTGAGCACCTGACGATTTAGACCGTGCATATGACTGAGTTCTAAGGTTCAGGTGTGGCGCGAGACGTCGCTTATTGGGCCATGGCGTCATTTGGCGGCATTGCACCAAATCGGTCGCTGTCGGAGCGAACCGGACGTTCAGTTCAGCGAGCCGCGACGGGGGAGCGAATTTATGAGCGAGCGCCGCCGGATGGAGCCAACAGATCCGTGCGGGCTACAGACACTCTGTCGCAGGGACGCGGCAGCAATAACTGTTCACCCGCGTAGTCGCACTAGGCTCCGTAACCGCTTGATCCAACCGGGACCGTCGGAACCCGGTCCCATGCGTTGACCGGATCGTAGCCCCAAATCCACGCCATCGCGTCGACCGCGTCTACTTTCGCGCGTTCCGTATTCCGGACTTGCGGAGCGTAATCGTGTTTCGCCCGGACGATTGCGGATGAACGATGCTGAACGGCATGAACGCGCGGCATGCGGATACGCCGGAAATTTTCCGCCGCCGCGGTCAGATCGCCCGGCGTCGCCGCGATCCAGCGCGCGAGAATGTAGGCATCCTCGAAAGCCTGCGCGGCGCCCTGCCCGGCATTGGGCAGCATCGCATGCGCGGCGTCGCCGATGAGCTGGATGCGGCCGCGGCCCCAATTGTCGGTTACAGCCCGCAAAAACAATCCCCACTTCGAGCATTGCGTGACGGCGCTAAGCAAGGTTTGAAGGCGCGGCTCGGGATTTGGAAAGCTGTCGCGCATGGCAGCGGCATCACCGGCGATTGACCAGCCTTCCTCTACCCATTGATCGGTGTCTTGCTGAGTGACGATGTTCACCACGTCGCGGCCCCGCAGGTAATAGGCGTAGAAATGACGGCCGGCGCCCAGCCATTGGATATGACCTGACGGGTCGAGCACGTCGGCGGGCACCGCCTTCCCCGCCAGCAGCGCGCGCCAAACCATCTGTCCGGTATAGGCCGGCTTGTCGTCGCCGTAGAGCATGCGACGGACCACCGAGTGAACGCCATCCGCAGCGATCAACAACTCGGTGACGCAACTGCTCCCGTTGGCAAAGCAAAGTTCGACGCCCGCCGGCGCTTCCGTGATTTCAATCACGCGATGGTCGAGATGGACCCGCGCGGTGTCGACGGCGGAGGCAAGCGCACCCAGCAGGTCGGCGCGGTGGAAGGTGCAAAGCGGTGCACCGAAGCGCGCCGCCGCGGCGGTCTGGTCGCGATAGTCAAGCTCGGCGCCGGTATGCATGTCGCGGGTAAGAACGCCGGGGGCGACATTCGCAATCGCCACGACCTTGTCACCCAGCCCAATCGCGCGCAGCGTTCGGATCGCCTGCGGACTGACATTGATGCCGGCGCCGATCTCGCCAAGGCTTGGCGCGCTCTCGAAAACATCCGCTTCGACGCCGAAATGCGACAGCGCGGCCGCTGTCGCCAGTCCGGCCAAACCGCCCCCGACAATAGCGATCCTTGAAACTTTCATTACCTAGAATTCCTCTTCGGCACTTGACCGCACACTCGCAAGCGCGCGTGCAAGAGGGGTCGAACCGCGCCGGGGCTCTTGCCGTACAGCCGTGGCCCTGCTGCAAGATTGTGCAGGTTGCCCGTTCTCCAGCCAATACCGCACTGCTCATTTATCTGTTGCCACGCCGGACTGAGGGTAGATGGCCCGCAAAATGGGGTTTCTTGCCGAACTTTTATCTGAGCCGCATGGCCTCGATGCCGTGTGACAACGCGCTTCGCTGCGCCTGAAAAACAAGCCCGGCTTTGGCATGCTGCTTGCCACCCGTAGCGGGCGACACGGGAAAAGCGAAAATGAGCCGCGCGGCCGATCTGGAACTCGCCTCCGTCGTCAAGCGCTACGGCCCCAGCGTCGCCGTCGATCGGATTTCGCTGAAGATCAAGGCCGGCACCTATTGCTGTCTGCTGGGACCCTCGGGTTGCGGCAAAACTTCCACGCTGCGGATGATCGCCGGGCACGAGAACGTAAGCGAAGGCGCCATCATGATTGCCAACAAGGAGGTCGGAGACACCCCGCCGGCCGACCGCGGCACGGCCATGATGTTCCAGAACTACGCACTTTTTCCGCATCTGTCGGTGATCGATAACGTCGCATTTTCGTTGCGCATGAAAGGCATCGGCAAGGCGCAGCGACATGCCCGGGCGCGCGAGGCGCTGCGGCTGGTGGCGATGGAAGGCTACACCGCGCGGCTGCCGGCTCAGCTTTCCGGCGGTCAGCAGCAGCGCGTCGCGCTGGCGCGGGCGCTCGTCACGGATCCGCAGATCCTGCTGCTCGACGAACCGCTCTCCGCGCTCGATCCGTTTCTGCGCATCCGCATGCGCGCCGAACTCAAGCGCCTGCAACGAGAACTCGGCATTTCCTTCATTCACGTCACCCACAGCCAGGAAGAGGCGATGGCGCTCGCCGACTTGATCGTGGTGATGAATGAGGGCCGCATCGAACAGGTCGGCACGCCGCGCGACATCTACAACAAGCCGCGCACCGAATTTGTCGCCCGCTTCATCGGCGGCAACAACGTGCTGCCGATCGACGGCCGCCGTTACGGCATGCGCGCCGACCGGCTGCGCCTTCGGGAGGGCCCGGCCGGCCTCGCCGCTACCGTTCGCGAGGTCGAATATCAGGGCATCTTCGTGCTGGTCAGCTTGCGTGCCGACGATGATCTCGACCTGACAGCCATCGTCGCGGAGCAGATCTTCAACGACAACCCGGTCGCGATCGACCAGCGTGTGATGGTGTCCTGGAATCCCGCCGACCTGCATGAACTGGCGGAGGCGCGCTAACGCATCCGCCGCCCGATCATTTTGCCACGTAACCAGAAGGAACCCATGACATGACAAAGAAGACCAAGGGCGGGGCTACGCGCCGCGCGTTGTTGCAAGGTTCGGCGACGCTCGCCGGGCTCGCCGCGACCAAAGCGATCACCGGCTTTCCGGCTGTGCACGCGGCCGAGCCGGTCACGCTGCGCTATCTCGGCACCGCGGTGAACCAATCGACTGACATCGCCAAAAAGGTGAAAGAAGATCTCGGCATCATCATCGAATATGTGCCGGTGACGACGGACGTGGTGACCAAGCGCATCATCACTCAGCCGGATTCGTTCGATCTGGTCGATGTCGAATACTTCTCGCTCCCGAGTCTGGTGCCGTCCGGCAATCTCGTCGGCATGGACGCCAAGAAGATTAAACTCGCCGACGATATCACCACGGTCTTGAGCAAGGGCATTATCGACGACAAGAAGATCGGCAATCAGGGTACTGCCCCCTTCAAGGTGTTCTATCTCGACGGCAAGCACTCGAAGAAGTTCTCCAAGACGCCGACCGAGTGGCTGACGCTTATTCCGACCACCTACAACGCGGACTCGCTCGGCATCCGGCCGGACCTCATCGGCCGGTCGATCGAGCACTGGTCGGAATTGCTGAACCCGCAATTCAAAGGCAAAGCCGCCCTGATCAACGTGCCGTCGATCGGAATCATGGACGCAGCGATGGCGATCGAATTGAGCGGCGCAATCAAATACGGCGACAAGGGCAACCAGACCAAGGCCGAGATCGACAAAACCATCGAAATCCTCACCAAAGCCAAAAAGGACGGCCAGTTCCGCGCCTTTTGGACCGACTTCAACGAATCCGTAAACCTCATGGCATCGGGTGAAGTTGTTATTCAGTCAATGTGGTCGCCGGCGGTGACGGCGGTACGTTCCAAGGCCATCAAATGCGAATACGTGCCGCTCGCCGAAGGTTACCGCGGATGGTGTACGGGATTTGCGTTGCCGCGCACACTCGCGAACAAGAAGGAAGCCGCCGCCTATGAGTTCATCAACTGGTTCCTGTCCGGATGGGCCGGCGCCTATCTGAGCCGGCAGGGCTACTATCCGGCGGTGCTGTCCACGACCAAAAAAATTCTGGAGCCTTACGAATGGGCTTATTGGTATGAGGGCAAGCCGGCGACCCAGGATATTCATGCACCCAACGGCACCGTGATCGAAAAAACCGGCGCCGTACGCGACGGCGGCTCTTATGAGACACGCATGAGCCGGATCGCCTGCTGGAATTCGGTCATGGACGAAAACGAATATCTGATCACCAAATGGAATCAGTTCATCGCCGCATGAAATTGGATCCGGAGCTCCCGGAAGGCGGCGCGGCCTTCGCCGGGAGCTCCGCCGCTCCGCTTCGCCAGATCAAGAGCAAAACCAAGGCATCGCCGTCGCGCTGGACGCCGTATTGGCAGGCAGCACCGATGGCGATCGTCTTCTTCGTTTTTTTCGTTTTGCCGCTCGCCGCCGCACTGGTCGTCAGCTTCTGGCGCTACAATGAATATTCGATCATTCCGGCCTTTACGCTGCATAATTACTTCGCTGTGTTCGATCAGTGCATCAGCGGCTTGCCCAAGCTGTGCACGACCTTCTCCACTTATCTCTCGACCCTGAAATTCTGTCTGATCGTCTGGGCGGTGACGCTGGTGCTCGGATTCACCATCGCTTATTTTCTCGCCTTTCATATCCGCACGCTCACCATGCAGCTGGTGTTGGCGCTGGTGTGCATCATTCCGTTCTGGACCTCCGACGTGATCCGGATGATCTCCTGGATTCCGCTGCTCGGCCGAAACGGGCTGGTGAATCAGGCGCTGCTCGGGCTCGGCCTCGTCAGTCAACCGGTCGAATGGCTGCTCTATTCCAATTTCGCGGTCACTATTGCCTTCATCCACCTGCTCACCGCCTTCATGATCGTGCCGATCCTTAATTCCATGCTGCGCATCGATAAATCGCTGATCGAAGCGGCGCGCGACGGCGGCGCCAAAGGCTGGCAGGTGTTGGCCCATGTTGTCGTGCCGCTGTCGAAGACCGGCATCGCCATTGGTTCAATCTTCGTCGTCACCATGGTGATGGGCGATTTTGTCACCATCGGCGTCATGGGCGGCCAGCAGATCGCCTCGGTCGGCAAAGAGATCAATGTCGAGACCGGCTTTTTGCAATTTCCCATTGCGGCTGCCAATGCGGTAATCCTGCTCGGCGCAGTGCTCGCCATCATCTACGGTCTCACCCGCTTTATCGACATCCGAAAGGAGCTGTGAGCGTGAGCGAGAGGCGACCCGCGTCGTTCTACTGGCTCGCGCTCGTCTTCGCGCTGTTTGTCTTGTTTCTCTACGGTCCGGTGATCACGATCCTCGTGCTGTCATTCCAGGGACCGGACGGCGGGCTGACCCTGCCGATGAACGGATTCTCCGTGCACTGGTTCGTCCAGCTGTGGCAGGGGATCGGGCTGATCGACATCAGTCAGGGACTGTTCAACTCGCTCGAACTCGGCGTGATGGTAATGGCTCTCACGGTCGTGCTGTCGTTCATGGCCGGGCTCGCCTTTCGCCGCCGCTTTGGCGGCTCTTCGGCGCTGTTCTACACGGCGATCGGCAGCCTGATCATGCCCTCGATCGTCGTCTCGCTGGGCATCGCGCTCGAATTCCGCATCATTGACGACAGCATCAAGGCGCTGGGCGACAACTTCGACATCGGCTGGATCGAAGACAATTACTCGACCGCGCTCGGCATGTTCACCTCCGGGCTTGGCGCCCACCTGTCGTGGACGCTGCCATTTGGACTTCTCATTATGTTCGCCGTCTTCAATCGCTTTAATCGCGCCTACGAGGAGGCCGCGCGCGACCTCGGCGCCTCGCCGTGGCAGACCATCCGCTACGTGGTGCTGCCGATGATCGCGCCTTCGCTGGTCGGCGTCGCGCTGTTCGGCTTTACGCTGTCCTGGGACGAACTCGCTCGCTCAAGCCAGGCGATGGGCTCCGTGAACACGCTGCCGATCGAGCTGCAAGCACTCACCACCACGGTGACGACGCCGGCGATCTACGCGCTCGGCACAACGACGACTGCGATTTCTTTTCTGGTCATCGGCACGGCGCTGGCGGTGATCTTCATCGTCCAGCACCGCCGCAGGCGCCACGGCTCGGATGCCGGACAGGGCATGGTGTGACGTTGCGCATCGTCATCGTCAATCCCAACACCACTCGCGCGATGACGGAAACGATAGCCGCCGCCGCGCACCATGCGGCGAGTCCCACCACCGAAATCGTTGCGGTGCAGCCGTCGTCAGGGCCGGTTTCGATCGAGGGCGTCTACGACGGGGCCTTTGCCGTACCCGGTGTTATTGAGGAAATTCACCGCGCGGAGGCATCCGGCGGTGCGGGGGCTTATGTTATCGCTTGCTTTGACGACACCGGTCTCGATGCGGCACGCTCCGCCGTCGTTGCTCCCGTGGTCGGGATCGGCGAAGCCGCATTCCACGTTGCGAGCCTGGTGTCGAACCGCTTCACGGTCATAACTACGCTGGCCCGTTCAGTTCCTATCATCGAGCGCAATCTGGCGAACACCGGACTGGCGACGCGTTGCGCGCGTGTGCGTGCGACCGACATTCCCGTGCTCGCACTCGATGATCCTACAAGCAACGCACGCGCCCGCATCTCCGACATGATTGATGCTGCCATCCGTGATGAGCAAGCCGACGGAATTGTGCTCGGCTGCGCCGGCATGGCCAATCTGGCGGCCGACCTCTCCGCCGCCCACGGGCTGCCGGTCATCGAGGGCGTTTCGGCTGCGATACATCTGGCCGAAACCCTGATTGGGCTGCACCTGAATACATCCAAACTCGGCTTATGGGCTTCGCCTCTGCCAAAGTCCTACGGCGGCATGTTGGCGGCATCGGCTGGACGGAGCAGCATTTAATCGTTTGGTTGAGCGGCGGCGGGGCACGATAAGCATGATCTCGGTTGATGTGTTGCGTATCCCGACCAAAGGTCCGGGCGACGTTTCAGGTCTGATGCAGCTCATCGAAGCCGGCATAGTCGCGCCGTCATCGATCCGTGCGGTGCTCGGCAAAACCGAAGGCAATGGCGGGGTGAACGACTTCACCCGGGAGTATGCGGTAGCTGCACTGTGCCAGGCGTTGTCGCCGCATCTCAAGCTGCCGCCTGGGGAGGTCGGGAATAAGATCGCCTTCGTCATGTCGGGCGGTACTGAAGGGGTGCTCTCCCCCCATCTCACCGTGTTCGCGCGCAGCGAGGTGGATAACGCTCCTCCCGCCCGAGCAAATGCTGGAGACGACAAGCGGCTCTCCATCGGCATCGCCCACACCCGCGATTTCATGCCGGAGGAAATCGGCCGCAAGGCGCAGATCGAGGAAACGATTAAAGCGGTGCATACAGCGATGCATGATGCCGGTATCGACGATGCGCGGGAAGTGCATTTCGTGCAGGTCAAATGCCCGCTGCTGACCAGCGAGCGCATCGAGGCAGCGCTCGAACGCGGCAACAAGACCGTTACCGGCAGCGCCTATGGTTCGATGGGCTATTCACGCGGGGCGTCCGCGCTCGGCGTTGCCGCGGCGCTTGGTGAGATCGACGGCAACGTCGATGAGGGGCGGATACTTAAGGACTGGGATTTGTTTTCCTCCGTCGCCTCCGCTTCCGCGGGCATTGAGCTGATGCACAACGTCGTCATCGTGATGGGCAATTCCGTGCACGCGGCGAGCCGCTTCGTCATCGGTCACGACGTCATGAAGGATTCGATCGATCTCGCCGCAGTAGTCGCCGCGCTCAAAAGCGTCGGCCTCGACATTGCCGAGGCTCAAACGCCGGAGCGGTTGGTCAACGTGTTTGCCAAAGCCGAGGCCTCCCCCGACGGTACGATACGTGGCTGCCGCCATACCATGCTTGACAATTCCGACGTCGGCTCGACCCGTCACGCCCGCGCTGCGGTCGGCGGTTTGATCGGCGCAGTATCGAGCACCGGCGCTGTCTACGTCTCGGGTGGCGCAGAGCACCAGGGACCTCCCGGCGGCGGTCCGGTTGCCGTGATCGCGCGAGTGTAACGCGCACTGATGTCGACCTGCGAGCCGCTGCCACAAGATTGCACTCAAGAAAAAAATAGAGCGAAATCGCGACACATTGTCCGTCGGCGGCGCGAAGTTCATGACCCAAAATGAAAGTGAGGCGCGCCCTAGTCTAACAAACTTAGTACCGTCGCCGCCGCCTGCAGCTCGGCGAAGCGGGCCGCGCTGTGTTCGAGCGCCGTCTCGTCGCTGCCCCATTGCTCTCTATTCCAATCTTCATCAACATTCGCCACCTGCCACGCTTGTTCGGCCGTAAACCGACCGCGCGCAAGCGCGAGCGCAATGAGCGCCGAACCGGTGAGCGTCGTCACCGCGTGCACGGCGCCGAGCCGCCACGGATCGCCGGGCATGGCGGCAGCGGCCGCCGCGAGCGCTTGGGCGGGCTGTGCAACATGGACGATGCCCTCGCCCACCGAGAAAGTCGCACCGAACGTCTCGGCGGCCCAATTCAGAATCGGGTCCCACGCCTTGGCCTGACGCTCGGCCAGGCCTCTGGGAGACGTGGCGCGATAACAAACAAGGTCAGACGTGAGGTATTTCTCGGCCTCCGCCGCGACTGGGCCCGCACGATCAGAGACACCGTCAATGATCGAGTTGACGAGGCGCGTCAGCGGCATTTTGGCCGGATCGATGACGTCGCGTTGCGCATTCCACTCCGCGGCGATCGCTTGCGCCAACGCCAGCGTCGGCGCTGCCAGTACCCGGCCAGCCGGTGTGTGCACCGGCTTGTCGTCGAGACGCACCGCGAAGCCGCCATCGGCGGCGACCGCTGTCGCGGTGTCGTAGAAGCGGTTGCGCTGGTTTCGCCGCACACTTCGCCGCGCCGCCTCAACGGGGTCCTGCGGTGAGCCATTGTCAAACAATTCGCGCATAAGACCTTCGGAGAATAAACCAGAATATGCCGCGCGGCAGCATGTCGCCTCTGCGCGCCGCGCGGGACTGGCAAAGAACACAAAAAAGCCAACATATTCAATGATTTAAATTAACAAAAAGCGGGGTCGCGCGGCCGTTGTTTTCGTCGCGCCGTTCGCAGCCGCAATCGCGCTCTTGTTAACGACCAAGGGCGATAAAACCTTATGATAACAAGCAGAAGCGGTAGATATCCGAATCTTGCTCGTCTACTATCCGCGCCCGGAATCGGCGACGGCGCCTAACCGCGGGGGAGTGCCGATCCGCGCAGCAGCGTTAACAACGCCGGGGCATCCGGCGGATGCTGTGTGTAAGAGGAATGGGAATGAAACCTACCGACATTTCGGTCCCAGATTATTTCCATAAGGTCGTCGATTGCCAATGGGCCTGTCCGGCGCATACGCCGGTCCCTGAATACATTCGTTTGATCGCGGCGGGCCGCTACAGCGACGCCTACATGATCAATTGGGAATCGAATGTGTTTCCGGGCGTGCTCGGACGCACCTGCGACCGCCCGTGCGAGCCCGCCTGCCGGCGCGGCCGCGTTGAGAAAGAGCCGGTGGCGATCTGCCGGCTCAAGCGCGTCGCGGCCGACTTCAAGGACGACATCCGGTCCCGGCTGCCGAAGCCGGCCGAAACCAAGAATGGCAAGCAGATCGCGCTCGTGGGCGGCGGCCCAGCTTCACTGACGGTCGCTCGCGACCTCATGCCGCTCGGTTACGAGTGCGTGGTGTTCGACCAGGATCCGCTGTCCGGGGGCATGATGCGCACGCAGATTCCGAAATTCCGTCTGCCGGAAAAAGTGCTCGACGAGGAATGCCATTATGTCCTCGATCTCGGCGTCACGTTTGTCGGCGGCAAGCGCATCGACAGCATGAAAACGCTGCTCGCCGAAAATTTCGATGCGATTTTTGTCGGCTGCGGCGCGCCGCGCGGCCGCGACCTCGACATCCCCGGCCGCAAGGAAGCAGCCAAGAACATTCACATCGGCATCGACTGGCTGTCCAGCGTCTCGTTCGGACACATCGACAAGATCGGCAAGCGCGTCATCGTGCTTGGCGGCGGCAACACCGCGATGGATTGCTGCCGCTCCTCACGCCGGCTCGGCGGCGAGGATGTGAAAGTCGTCGTCCGCTCCGGCTTCGAGGAGATGAAGGCGTCACCGTGGGAAAAGGAAGACGCCATCCACGAAGACATTCCGATCTTCAATTATCTGGTGCCGAAGGCATTCACCCACGAGAACGGCAAGCTCACCGGCATCACTTTCGAAAAGGTCAAAGCGGTGCGCGACGCCAAGGGCCGCCGCGATCTGGTGCCGACCGGAGAGCCCGACGAGCATTTTCCCTGCGACGACGTGTTGGTGGCGGTCGGGCAAGAAAACGCGTTTCCCTGGATCGAGCGCGATTGCGGAATCGAATTCGACAAGTGGAACATGCCCAAGGTCGATACCGCGACCATGGCGTCCACCAATCCAAAGGTGTTCTTCGGCGGTGACGCCGCATTCGGCCCAAAGAACATCATCTGGGCGGTCGCGCACGGCCACGATGCCGCGATCTCGATCGACAAATTCTGCCGTGGCGAGGACGTCAATGTCCGGCCGGCGCCGCAAATGGCGATCGCCAGCCAGAAGATGGGCATCCACGAGTGGAGCTACGACAACGAGATCGCGCTCGATAAGCGCTACCGCGTACCGCACCGCGACAAGGTCGTCGCATTGCGCGACATCAAGGCCGAGGTCGAGCTTGGCTACGATGTGGAACTCGCGCTGAAAGAAGCCGAGCGTTGCCTGAACTGCGACGTGCAGACCGTCTTCACCGGCCAGCTTTGCATCGAGTGCGACGCTTGCGTCGACATCTGCCCGATGGACTGCATCACGTTTACGGAGAACGGCGAAGAGGCCGACTTGCGCTCACGGCTTGAGGCGCCGGCCAAAAACCTTACCCAGGACCTCTACATCGGCAACAGCCTCAAGACCGGCCGCGTCATGGTCAAGGACGAGGACGTGTGCCTGCACTGCGGGCTATGCGCCGAACGCTGCCCCACCGGCGCGTGGGACATGCAGAAATACCTCATCGATATGACTCACGCAGAACAAGCATGCCACTCCAAAGCGTAAACGACTTCGTCGTCCGGTTTGCCAACGTCAACGGTTCCGGCTCCGCCAGCGCGAACGAATTGTTCGCCCGCTCGGTGCTGCGCATGGGCATTCCCTGCGCGCCGCGCAACATTTTCCCCTCCAACATCCAGGGCCTGCCGACCTGGTACGAGGTGCGCATTTCCGAGTCCGGCCATCTCGGCGCCCGCGGCGGCACCGATCTCATGATCGCAATGAACCCGCAGACCTGGGACAAGGACCTCGCAGGCATCGAGCCGGGCGGATATCTGCTCTACGATTCCACCAAGCCAATGCCGAAGTCGAAATTCCGCGACGACATCACCGTGATCGGCGTGCCGCTCACCGCCATCTGCAATCGCGAATACACCGACCCGCGCCAGCGCCAATTGTTCAAGAACATCGTTTATGTCGGCGCGCTCTCGGCGCTGCTCGATATGGACGTCGGCGAAATGGAAAAGCTGATCGGCGAACAGTTCAAGGGCAAGGAAAAGCTGTTCGACGCCAACAAGCACGCACTGCATCTCGGCCGCGATTGGGTCATGATGAATGCCGAGCACCCGCTCGGCCTGCGGTTACAACGCGCCGACAAAGTTGGCGACCGCATTTTCATCGAAGGCAATTCGGCGGCGGCGCTCGGCGCCGTCTATGGCGGCGCCACGGTCTGTGCCTGGTATCCGATCACGCCGTCTTCGTCTCTCGCGGAAGCCTTCACTCGGCATTGCCAGCGCATGCGAGTCGACCCGGCGACCAAACAGAGCAAATTCGCCATCGTTCAGGCCGAGGATGAGCTGGCGTCGATCGGCATCGTGATCGGCGCTGCCTGGAACGGCGCCCGCGCCTTTACCGCGACTTCTGGCCCCGGCATTTCCCTGATGCAGGAATTTCTCGGCCTTGCTTATTTCGCCGAAATTCCGGCAGTCATTTTCGACGTGCAGCGCTCCGGCCCCTCGACTGGCATGCCGACGCGCACGCAACAAACCGACATTATCTCCTGCGCCTACGCTTCTCACGGCGACACCAAGCACGTGCTGCTTTTTCCCGAAGATCCGGCGGAAGCATTTGAATTCGGCGCCACGGCCTTCGACCTCGCCGATCGGCTGCAGACGCCGATCTTCGTCATGCTCGATCTCGACATCGGCATGAACCACCGGTTGTCTCGTCCGCTGACCTGGGACGACACCCGCAAATTCGACCGCGGCAAGATCATGACCGAGACCGCGCTCGAAGCCGGCGCTGATTTTGGCCGCTATCTCGACGTCGATGGCGACGGCATTCCCTATCGCACGCTTCCGGGCACGCATCCGACCAAGGGTTCGTTCTTCACCCGCGGCACCTCGCGCGACCGCTATGCGCGCTATACCGAGGAAGGCCCGGCCTACGCCGACAACATGCAGCGGCTTCTCCGCAAATTCGAGACCGCGAAGGATCTGGTGCCGCGCCCGCTGCAGGCGAACGCCGATAAGCCGACCAAATACGGCGTCATCTACTTCGGCTCGACCTCGCCGCCGATGGACGAGGCGATCGAGCTCCTGGAAGCCGACGGTCATGCACTCGACCGGCTTCGGGTGCGGGCATTCCCGTTCCATTCGAGCGTCACGAGCTTCCTTGCCGAGCATGATTTCGTGTTCGTGGTGGAACAGAACCGCGACGCGCAGCTACGCTCGCTGATCGTCAACGAATGCAATGTCGATCCGGTGCGCCTGGTGCCGATCCTGCATTATGACGGCACACCGGTAACTGCCCGCTTTATCGCCGGCGCCATCGCCGACCGCCTCGATGCGCTGAAAGTCACGCCGCTCCGGAAAGTCGTGTCATGACTTATGTCGTCAAGCCCAAATTCCATCATCCCGATTTGCCGAAGAATGAGCTCGGGTTCACTCACCGCGACTATGAAGGCGCGGTGTCGACGCTGTGCGCGGGCTGCGGCCATGACTCGATTTCGGCCTCGATCATCGAAGCCTGCTTCGAATTGTCGATCGCGCCGCACCGCGTGGCGAAGCTTTCCGGCATCGGCTGTTCGTCGAAGACGCCGACCTATTTCCTCGGCAATTCGCACGGCTTTAACTCGGTGCACGGCCGCATGCCGTCGGTGCTCACGGGCGCGAATCTCGCCAACCGCGACCTGATTTATCTCGGCGTTTCCGGCGATGGCGATTCCGCCTCGATCGGCTTCGGTCAGTTCGCGCATGCGCTGCGCCGCGGCGTCGACATGGTGTACATCGTCGAAAACAACGGCGTTTACGGCCTGACTAAAGGCCAGTTCTCGGCCACCGCCGACGCCGGCTCGAAGTCGAAGCGCGGCGTCGTCAATACCGACAGCGCCATCGACATGGTCGGCATCGCGCTTCAGGTCGGCGCGACTTTCGTCGCGCGCTCGTTCTCCGGCGACAAGACGCAACTGACGCCACTGATCAAGGCCGCGATCGAGCATCGCGGGTCAGCGTTTATCGACGTGATCTCGCCCTGCGTCGCCTTCAACAATCACGCCGGCTCGACCAAGAGCTTCGATTATGTGCGCGAGCACAACGAGGCCGTCAACAAGCTCGATTTCATTACCGGCCGCGCTGCGATCAAGGTCGATTACGCGCCCGGCACGGTAGAGCTGGTCCAACAGCACGACGGCTCGACCATCGCGCTGCGCAAGCTCGATTCCGACTACGACGTGCACGACCGGCTGGCCGCGATGAGTTTCCTGCAGCAGCAGGCCGCCAAGGGGCAGGTCGTGACCGGCCTGCTCTACGTCGCGCGTGAAGCGCAGGACCTGCACGGCCACCTCAACACCGTCGAGACGCCGCTCAATGCGCTCGCCGAGAAGGACCTGTGCCCCGGTTCGGCCGTACTCGACAAGTTCAACGCCAGTTTACGTTAAGCCCGGCGGGGCGGTTTTCAGATCGCTCGTCGGCTCAAGATCGCAGTCGCGCGGCTGTCGGCAAAGCCGCCTGATAATTTGTGCTTTGCTAATATTATATCATTTGAAATTGTTCGGCAGCATTGATTTACGTTTTCGTCGTATTGCTCGGCGCGACCGCCGCTACAAACCCCACACCAACAACACGGATGCGGTTGGGCCGAGAGGAACTGATGCGCGCGATAAAGCCGCAGCCTGTTGTTCGCCGTTTGCGGCAGCCGGTCATCACCGCACGGGGCGGCGAGAGTGGCGTCACCTACCGCAGTGCCGGTGCGCATGTCCAATATTGGATGGGAGACGATATAGCTGTCGAAATTGGCGCCGCGCGCCTCCTCTCCGCTCATTCGGCCTGGTGCACGCTCGCAGACGGAGGAACGCCGCGCTTGTGCGATTTGCTGGAATCGCAAGCGCGCGAGGCTGACGCAGACCTGTTGCTCTATCTTAAACTCGACAACGATTATCTCGTTGTCGCTCAAGGCGCCGAGCGCATGCGCCGCGTCGGTCGCGATCTGCGCGGCCGCACCATGGCGGGCTTCACTCTATCGGTAGGCGTCGTGCTCAAGGAGCTCTATGACGCCTGCCTTGCACAGCAGACGGCGATCTATGCGCGCTTTGTGACCGATCTTGCATCCGACGGCATCTATTGGGAGGGGCTGTTTTTGCCGGTCAAGGGTGACGACGGCGGCAGCACCCGCTTTTTGGCAACCTACGCCACGCCGATCGACAACAAGACCGACGTGCTGCAAATGGTCCTCGATCGCCTGTCGACCGGCACAATCGTCGCGGTTCCGGTGGGGCCGGAACGCCGCAACCGCTTCGATGGGCGCATCATTCTGATCAACGCGAGCGCGAAGAAAATTCTGAAGTTCGATGAGAGAGGCAGCCGGGTGCACTACATCCGCGACCTTCTGCCTTGGATCCGCAATATTGCCGGCTGGACGCGTGTCGACTTGACGATCAAAGGTCAGCAAACCTGCGTCCAATATCGCGACCGCTCGAACCGAAGTTACACGGTGACAATCGAGTCCCTCAACCGCTTTATTTTATTCGGTATCGTCGAAAATGACCGGGATATCCTCACCGCGCCTGGTGAAGACGTCCGTCACTCTTCCGGTGCGTCGACGATCGGGTCGTAGCGCGTGGCGTCGAGGCCGAGGAGATTCCAGGACTGCTCCATGTGCGGCGGCAGCGGTGCGGTTACGTCGATCACCCCGCCGCGGGGATGCGGCACGGCGATGCGGCGCGCCAACAAGTGCAGCTTGTTCTGCATGCCGCCCGGCAGCGCCCAGTTCTCAATCGAAAAATATTTCGGATCGCCGACGATCGGATGCTCGATGTGCGCCATGTGGGCGCGCAATTGATGGGTGCGGCCGGTCACCGGCTTCAGCGACAGCCAGGCGAGCAGCGGGCCGGCCGTTTCCACCACTGCGTAATAGGTCACGGCGTGGCTCGCGCCTTTGTCGCCGTGGCGGGCTATGCGCATGATCGACTCATCCTCGCGTTCCTCTTTGGCGAGAAAGGTCGAGATGCGGCCCTGATGCACCTTCGGCACGCCCGCAACCAGCGCCCAATAGACCTTGCGCGCCGAACGCGAGCGGAAGGTTTTTGCCAGCGCCGAGGCCGCAAACCGCGTCTTTGCGACCAGCAGACACCCGGCGGTGTCCTTGTCGAGCCGATGTACCAGACGCGGCCGCTGGCCGTGGGCGTCACGCATGACGTCCAGCATGCCGTCGAGATGGCGGGTCGTGCCCGAGCCGCCCTGTACAGCAAGGCCCATCGGCTTGTTGAGCACGAGCACGTCGGCGTCTTCGTACAGCGTGATCGACTTAAGAAACGCGTGGGTTTTTTCGTCGGCTTCGCTGCCCGCACTTCGGGGCTTTGGCGCATCGAGCCGCAACGGCGGAATTCGCACGGTCTGCCCGGCCTCCAGCCGGTTCTTTGGCAGGGTGCGCTTGCCGTTGACACGAACCTCGCCTTTGCGGATCACGCGCTGAATGTGGGAGAAGCTTAAGCTCGGAAATCGCGCTTCAAAGAAGCGATCGACGCGCATACCGTTCTCGTCGGCGGTCACGGCGACGTTTTGCACGCTCGTCGGCATCGGAGTCGGGGCTACATTCTTCGGTTTCTCGTCTTCCTGAGGTGCGCGCTGAAGACGCGCCTCGAAGGATGCGGCCCGCGCACCGCGGCCATTGCCCTGCCTGAAATCGGGCCGGCTCGATTTCGGATTTTGAAATGCCAAGTCGGCAACAGCTGGCTTGCTGCGTCGCTTCGGGTTTCCCGTTGCGCTTCGCGCTCCGGCATGACCCTTCGCGGCCGCCTCAGGGTGGCGGCGCGCAAAGCGACGTTGATGGCGTGACCCGGCGATCTGCTTCCCGCCGCCCGGCTGGCGCGGCCCGCGGCTGCCTCTCACTTGTCGCTCCGCTCGTTGCGAAGCTTTTCCCAATAGTCGAGGCGCTTCCTGATCTCCCGCTCGAAGCCGCGCTCCGGCGGATCGTAGAATTTCTGACGGCCGAGTTGTTCGGGGAAATAGTCCTGGCCGGAAAACGCTTCGGGGGCGTCGTGGTCGTATTCGTAGCCGGAGCCGTAGCCCTCGGTCTTCATCAGCTTGGTCGGTGCGTTGAGGATGTGCTTGGGCGGAAGCAGCGAACCGCCTTCCTTTGCCGCGCGCTTGGCAGCGGCGAAGGCGACGTAGGTGGCGTTCGATTTCGGCGCGGTGGCGACGTAGAGCACAGCTTCAGCGATGGCGAGTTCGCCCTCCGGCGAGCCGAGAAAATCGTAAGCCTCCTTGGCGGCATTGGCGACCACGAGGGCTTGCGGATCGGCAAGCCCAATGTCCTCGACCGCCATCCGCACGATCCGCCGCGCCAGATAGAGCGGATCTTCGCCGGCATCGAGCATGCGGCAGAGATAGTAGAGCGCGGCGTCGGCGTCGGAGCCGCGCACCGATTTGTGCAGCGCGCTGATCAGATTGTAGTGGCCATCCTGTTTCTTGTCGTAGATCGGCGCGCGCCGCTGCACCACGTCCTGCAAAGCCGCGGCGGTGAAAATCTCACCGTCGCGTGCCGCGCGCCAGATTTCCTCGGTCAGCGTCAGTGCGGCACGGCCGTCGCCATCCGCCATGCGAAGGAGAGAGACGCGCGCTTCCTCGTCGAGCGGCAGCTTCTTGCCTTCGATCGCCTCGGCGCGATCGAGGAGCTTCTCGAGCGCCGCGGCATCGAGCGGCTTGAACACCAGCACGCGCGCTCGCGAGAGGAGCGGCGCGATCAGCTCGAATGACGGATTCTCCGTGGTCGCACCGACCAGCACGACAGTGCCGTCCTCAACGACCGGCAGGAAGGAATCCTGTTGCGCGCGGTTGAAGCGGTGAATCTCGTCGACGAAGAGCAGCGTCCCCTGCCCGGTCTCGCGGCGCGCTCGCGCGGCTTCGAAGACATCTTTGAGATCGGCAACACCGGAAAAAATCGCCGAGATCTGCTCGAAGTGGAGTTCCGTCGCACGCGCGAGCAGCCGCGCTACCGTCGTCTTCCCGGTGCCGGGCGGACCCCAGAATATGAGCGAGCCGAGCGAGCGCGTTTCCAGCATGCGTGTGAGCGCGCCGTCGGGACCGAGCAGATGATCCTGCCCGACGACATCGGAAAGCTGATCCGGGCGAAGCTTATCGGCAAGCGGCCGCGGTGCGTCGCGTTCGAGACCGGCGGCGGCGAACAAGGTCGGCGAACTTTTCTTCGGGCGCGAGCTCATTCATCCACTGAACGTGGCCGATATCTGCTGGCCGCCCCGATTGATGATGAGGCGCCACAAGCGGCTTCCGGCGCGCGCGATTCGGTCGACATCGGCCGACTTTTCGATCTTTTGATTATTGACCGAAACAACGACATCGCCGCGCTGCAAGCCAATCGATTGCGCGGTCGAACCATCAGCCACGCCAACGATCACGACACCGCGGCTCTGCAAATCGAGCCGCAATTCGTCGGCGAGCGCCGGCGAAAGATTGGCGACCGTAGCGCCGAGGAACGGCGAGCGCGAACGGATTTCGATCTCCTCGCGCGGCAGCTCGGGCGCGGTTTGCAGGCTGATCGGCGCGATCTGCTCTTTGCCCTGGCGAAAGAAGCCGATCTGCGCCGTGCCGCCCAGCGACTTGGTAGCGAAGCGATAATCGAAGGCATTGGGGTCTTCGACGATCGTGCCGTCGATGCTGACAATGAGGTCACCGGTTCTAAGCCCGGCGCGGGCCGCGGGACCATCAGCGGCAAGATTTGCGACCAACGCCCCGCTCGGGCGCTTCAAACCGAGACTGTCGGCAATCTCGGGCGTCACTTCCTGCAGCTTGGCGCCGAGCCACGGACGCTTGACCGCAGCGCTGCCGCCCCTGGCCGAGGCGACCACGACGCGCACCATATTTGCGGGGATGGCAAAGCCGATGCCCTGTGAGCCGCCGGAGCGCGAATAGATCGCGGTGTTGATGCCGGCGAGCCTGCCGTTGAGATCGACGAGCGCGCCGCCGGAATTGCCGGGATTGATGGCGGCGTCGGTCTGGATGAAGAACCGGTAGTCGCTGATCCCGACCTGCGTGCGCGCGAGCGCCGACACGATGCCGTGCGTGACGGTCTGCCCAACGCCGAACGGATCGCCGATCGCAAGCACGACATCGCCGACCTGCAGGTCGTCGGAATTGGCGAATTCGAGAACCGGAAATCGCTCTTTGGCGTCTTTCAGGCGCAGCACCGTGAGGTCGCTGTGCTCATCCTTCAACACGATCTCGGCGTCGAATTCGCGCTTGTCGGCAAGCGCGACCTTCACTTCGCTGGCGCCTTCGATGACGTGATAATTCGTCACTACGAGGCCGCTGCCGTCGACGATCACGCCGGAACCGAGCGATCGCAGCACCTGCTCGCGCGGCACTGCGCCGAAGAATTGCCGGAACAGCGGATCGTTCATGAACGGGTTGCGATTTTCGACAACCCGCGCGGCGTAGACGTTCACCACCGCCGGCGCGACGCGCTTGACCACCGGCGCGAACGACAATTGCAGCTCGGCGACGGAAGACGGCAGGCGGCGATCCTGCGCGCTCGCAGCCGGGATGAGTGCCGAAAGTGCAACAATGACAGCGGCAAATGTGGTGCTTATGGCCCGCAGCCGCGGCATAAAAAGCTCCAGATCAATGCCGCCAGATATAGGCGCGCACCCCCGCGTTTAGAAGGGCGAACGCGGTCACGCGAAAGCTTAAGGCTTAAGCCGCGGCCGAAGCCGCCTCTTCGGCGCGAACTTGTACCGGCCCGGAATCCTTGCCCTTCGCGTCCACGTCGCGGTCGACAAATTCGATCACCGCAACGGGGGCAGAATCGCCATACCGAAAGCCCGCCTTGAGCACCCGCGTGTAGCCGCCGGCGCGCTCTTTGTACCGCGGACCGATCACCTCGAAGAGCTTCTTGACCATGGCAAGGTCACGCATCTGCGCGATCGCCTGGCGGCGCGCATGCAGATCGCCGCGCTTGCCGAGCGTAACCAGCTTTTCGACGACTGGACGCAAATCCTTCGCCTTCGGCAGCGTGGTCGTGATCTGCTCGTGCTTGATCAGCGAAGCGGCGAGGTTAGCCAGCATCGAACGGCGATGATCGGAACGCCGGCCGAACTTGCGGTGGGTTTTCGCGTGACGCATTTCAGATATCAGTGTTCAGTAATCAGCAATCAGACGCTCATCCGATTACTGACATCTGATTACTGTCTCCTGTTCAGTAGTGATCCTCGAAACGCTTGGCCAGTTCTTCGATGTTCTCCGGGGGCCAGCCCGGGACTTCCATGCCGAGGTGCAGACCCATCTGCACCAGCACTTCCTTGATCTCGTTGAGCGACTTGCGGCCGAAATTCGGCGTGCGCAGCATCTCTGCTTCGGTCTTCTGCACCAGGTCGCCGATATAGACGATGTTGTCGTTCTTCAGGCAGTTCGCCGAACGCACCGAAAGCTCAAGCTCGTCGACCTTCTTGAGGAAGGCCGGATTGAAGGCCAGATCCGGAATGGATTCCTGCGCCGTCTCGCGCTTGGGCTCTTCGAAGTTCACGAACACGTTGAGCTGGTCCTGCAGGATGCGCGCGGCGTAGGCGAGCGAATCCTCGGGGCTTACCGCGCCGTTGGTCTCGATTGACAGCGTCAACTTGTCGTAGTCGAGGATCTGCCCTTCGCGGGTGTTCTCCACCTTGTAGGAGACCTTGCGCACCGGCGAATAGAGACTGTCGACCGGGATCAATCCGATCGGCGCGTCCTCCGGGCGGTTGCGCTCCGCCGGGATGTAGCCTTTGCCGGTGTTGACGGTGAATTCCATGCGGATCTCGGCGCCTTCGTCCAGCGTGCACAGCACCAGATCCGGATTGAGCACGACGATATCGCCCACGGTCTGAATGTCGCTGGCCGTCACCGTGCCCGGGCCCTGCTTCTTCACCACCATGCGCTTGGGACCCTCGCCCTGCATCTTGATGGCGATGTCCTTGATGTTCAGCACGATGTCGGTCACGTCCTCGCGGACGCCGGCGATCGAAGAGAATTCGTGCAGCACGCCGTCGATATGCACCGACTGCACCGCGGCGCCCTGCAGCGAGGACAACAGAATGCGGCGCAGCGCGTTACCGAGTGTAACGCCGAAGCCGCGCTCCAGCGGTTCGGCGACCACTGTCGCCACGCGCCGCAAATCGCCGCCGGCGCTGACTTGCAGTTTGCCCGGCCTGATCAGTTCCTGCCAATTCTTCTGGATCGTCACGTTTTCACCCATCGCGTTGCGCGGCGCCAACGTCTCGCGCGGTCCACTCCGCTCAGTGGAACCAAATTCAGTGCCGTGATCGAGCGGCGGCGAATGTTCAATTTCCATCGGATGTCCTATACACGCCGCCGCTTGCGCGGACGGCACCCATTATGCGGTATCGGCGTTACGTCGCGGATCGACGTGATTGTGAAACCGGCAGCTTGCAGCGAGCGCAGCGCCGACTCGCGGCCGGAGCCTGGACCGGCCACTTCAACCTCAAGCGTGCGCATGCCGTGTTCCTGCGCCTTCTTGGCGGCGTCTTCGGCAGCAACTTGCGCGGCGTACGGCGTCGACTTGCGCGAACCTTTGAAACCCATCGTGCCGGCCGACGACCAAGCAATGGTGTTGCCTTGCACGTCGGTAATCGTGATCATAGTATTGTTGAACGTGGCGCTGACGTGCGCCACGCCCGAGGCGATGTTCTTGCGCTCGCGTCGACGGACGCGCGTAGCTTCTTTACCCATCCTGAACCCTTTCGGACCGGAACCGGCCGCACCGGCGCCGCCTCAACTCTTCGTTCGACGCGTTATTTCTTCTTGCCGGCTATCGGCCTCGCCGGACCCTTGCGGGTGCGAGCATTGGTGTGGGTGCGCTGTCCACGAACCGGCAAGCCGCGTCGGTGGCGCAATCCTCGGTAGCAGCCAAGATCCATCAAACGCTTGATGTTCATGGCGACTTCGCGCCGCAAATCGCCCTCGACCATATAATCGCGGTCGATGACTTCGCGGAGCTGTAGCACTTCCTGATCGGTCAGCTGTGACACCCGGCGCGCATCAGGAATTGAAACCTTTTCCACGATTTCCTTGGCCTTCGCCTGACCAATGCCGTGGATATACTGCAACGCGACCACGACGCGCTTGTTCGTTGGTATATTGACGCCAGCGATACGGGCCACGTCAGTTGCTCCTCATGCGAGCCGGCCCGGAGTGCTTCGGGGCCGCCCGGCCACTATCTGGCGATTCGAATGTTACCGAAGGCCACAAACGTAAAAAGCCAACGCCTGCCTGCCGTTGTGGCCTGGCATTCGTTGCTGATCTCCGACTGGATATTCTCGGCTTATTAATGGATTCCTCGCGCTTTCGTCAACCCGGCTAACGGGCTCGTGTTCAACTTCCTTTACGCCGGCGGTTGCCAACCTTCGCCTTTGGCTTTGAGCGGGTCCTGGCCTTTGCCCCAGCCTTCGATTTGGCTTTGGAACCGGCCTTGGACTTGGCTTTGGACTTGGCCCTGGACTTGGCCCTGGACTTGGCCTTTGCGGCCGCACGCTTCGGTAAGGCCCGGGTCGGCTTGGGCCGCGTGACCGACTTCCGCGTGACCGATCTCCGCGCCGCGGATTTTTTTCCTATGCGGCGCCGGTCCGACGACCGTTTCACAACAGCTTTATCCACAGCTCCGCGCTGCGGCGTTTCGGTGGTCGCGGTCAGTACCTTCTCGATCTGCGCCGCAACTTCCGGGATCGGCGCCATGCCATCGACCGAACGCAACATTCCGTGCTGCCGGTAATAGGCGATCAGCGGAGCGGTCTGATCGCGATAGGCGGTCAGCCGGCGGTGCAGCACTTCAGGGCTATCGTCCGCCCGCAACGGTTCGCCGCGGGCTTTCATTTCGGCGACGCGGCTTTCGATGCGCCTGATCAGCGCCGTCTCGTCGACGCGCAACTCGATGACCGCCTCCAGCGCGAGGTGGTGCTTTTCAAGCATCCGGTCGAGCGCTTCGGCTTGCGCTACGGTCCGGGGAAAGCCGTCGAGAATAAATCCCTTGCGCGCGTCCGGCTGTTCGATGCGCTGTTCGACGATAGAAACCACGACCTCATCGGGGCACAGCGCCCCGCTCGCCATGATTTCTGCGACCTGACGCCCGATCGGGGTACTGGCCTTGACTGCAGCCCGCAGCATGTCGCCGGTGGAGAGTTGGACCAGTCCGTATTTGGCGACGAGGTGCTGGGCCTGCGTTCCCTTGCCCGCCCCCGGCGGGCCCAGCAAGATTAATCTCATCTCCGCCGTCCCCTCAGTTTAGATCGTTTGATCAAGCCTTCGTATTGGTGCGCCAGCAGATAACCCTGCACTTGCGCAACGGTATCCATGGTCACGCTGACAACGATCAGGAGCGAAGTGCCGCCGAAATAGAACGGCACCGCTGCATACGAGATCAGCATCTCGGGGAACAAACACACGACCGCGAGATAGGCCGCCCCGATCACCGTGATCCGTGACAGCACATAATCGATGTATTCGGCGGTCCGCTCTCCCGGACGAATGCCGGGGATAAACCCGCCGTGCTTTTTCAGATTGTCCGCCGTCTCGGTCGGGTTAAAGACGATCGCCGTGTAGAAGAAGGCGAAGAAGACAATGAGCGCGACATAAAGCGCAAGGAACAGCGGCCGCCCGTGCGAGAGCTGGGTGGTAATGATCGTCAGCCAGCCCGGCCCCTGCCCCGCGGTAAAATTGGCAATTGTCGTTGGCAACAGCAGTAACGAGGAGGCAAAGATCGGCGGAATGACGCCCGAAGTGTTGAGCTTGAGCGGCAGGTGCGAGGACTGGCCCTCGAACATACGATTGCCGACTTGACGCTTCGGGTACTGGATCAGCAGGCGACGCTGCGCGCGCTCCATGAACACGATGAAGGTGATGACGGCGACGACCATCACCAGAACGATGAGAATGAGCCCGGTCGAGAGCGCGCCCTGCCGGCCGAGTTCAAGCGTCCCGGCGATGGCCGACGGCAGCTGCGCCACAATACCCGACATGATGATCAGCGACGTTCCATTGCCGATGCCGCGCTGGGTGATTTGCTCACCGAGCCACATCAGAAACATGGTGCCGCCGGTGAGCGTGATCACCGTCGAAATGCGAAAGAACATACCCGGGTCGGTGACGACATTGGTCGCGCCTTCAAGTCCGACGGAAATGCCGTAAGCCTGGAACGCGGCGAGAACCACCGTCAGGTAGCGCGTGTATTGATTGATCGTCTTGCGCCCCTGCTCGCCCTCTTTTTTGAGTTGTTCAAGCGTCGGCGACACCGTCGTCATCAGCTGAATGATGATCGATGCCGAAATGTACGGCATGATGTTGAGCGCGAAGATCGCCATGCGGTGGATGCCGCCGCCGGCGAACATGTTGAACATTCCGAGAATGCCGCCAGCCTGCGAATTGAAAATCTGGTTCCAGGCGTTCGGGTCGATGCCGGGCAGCGGAATGTAGGTACCGAGCCGATAGACCAGGAGCGCGCCGAGTGTAAACCAGATACGCTTCTTCAGCTCTTCGGCTTTGGCCAGCGCTCCGAAGTTGAGATTGGCTGCCAGTTGTTCCGCTGCCGAGACCATCCGCGCCTGCTCCCTATGCGGCCTTGTGCCGAGTCAGTCCCAATATAGGGATCAGGCTGCTTGTTCGCTCGGCTCCCGCTTGGGAGCGAGAATCTCGACCGAGCCGCCGGCCTTCTCCACCGCAGCGACCGCCGATTTCGACGCACCGAACACCGACAGCGTAATCTTGGCCTTGAGTTCGCCGTTGCCGAGAAGCCGCACGCCATCTTTGGCGCGGCGCAAAATGCCGGCCTTCACCAACGCCGCAGCATCGACCTTGGCCGACGCGTCGAGCCGGCCGGCGTCGATCGCCTCCTGCAAGCGCCCGAGATTGATCTCGTTGAGCTTGCGCGTAAACGCCGTGTTTTTGAAGCCGCGTTTGGGCAGGCGGCGATGGAGCGGCATCTGGCCGCCCTCGAAGCCCTTGATACGCACGCCCGAACGCGCGGTCTGACCCTTGCCGCCGCGGCCGCCGGTCTTGCCCTTGCCGGAGCCGATGCCGCGACCGATGCGTTTGCGCACCTTGCGGGCGCCGGCGCGGTCGGAGAGTTCGTGAAGCTTCATTGTTCTTACTCCACCACGCGCACGAGGTGCGCCACCTTGGCGATCATGCCCCGGGTCGCCGGCGTGTCGACCAACTCGGCAACACGGCCGATCTTGTTGAGCCGCAAGCCCACCAGCGTCTCGCGCTGGGTGTGTTCGCGGCGCAGTGGGCTGCCGATCTGCTTGATCTTGACCGTCTTACCGGTCTTTTTGTGGGCGGTCGCGCTGTTCATCGCCTGCTCCAAAGCCTCAATCGGCCGCCTGCTCGACCTCGACGTCACGGCGGCGCGCCTGCAGCGCCGAAACCTTGACGTTGCGACGGGCAGCGACCGAGCGCGGCGAATCCTGGTGCTTAAGCGCATCGAACGTCGCCCGCACCACGTTGTAGGGGTTCGACGTGCCAAGCGACTTCGCCACCACATCCTGCATGCCGAGCGTCTCGAACACCGCGCGCATCGGACCGCCGGCGATGATGCCGGTGCCGGGCGGGGCAGCACGCAGATAAACCTTGCCGGCGCCGTGGCGTCCGGCCACGTCGTGATGCAGCGTGCGCCCTTCGCGCAGCGGCACCCGTGTCAGTGAGCGCTTCGCGGCTTCGGTCGCCTTGCGGATCGCTTCCGGCACTTCGCGCGCCTTGCCGTGGCCAAATCCGACCCGGCCTTTCTGGTCGCCGACCACCACCAGCGCGGCGAAGCCGAATCGCCGGCCGCCCTTCACCACCTTGGCGACGCGGTTGATGTGAACGAGCTTGTCGACAAACTCGCTGTCGCGCTCGTCGTGTCGCCGATCGCGGGATTCACGCGCCATGTTGATCCGCCGGTTTGTTGTCTGCCATCGTCATTGGTCCTTTAGAAATTCAATCCGCCCTCACGCGCTGCATCGGCGAGAGCCTTGATGCGGCCGTGAAAGAGGTAGCTGCCGCGGTCAAAAACCACGTCCTTGATGCCTTTGTCGTGCGCGCGCTTGGCGATGAGCTTGCCAACAGCTTTGGCGGCATCGACGCTCGCACCGGTCTTTAGACCTTCCAGCGCGTCCTTCTCCAGCGATGAAGCCGCGACCAGCGTTGCGCCCTGATCGTCGTCGATCACCTGCGCGTAGATGTGCTTGGACGAACGGAACACCGAAAGCCGCTTGCGGCCATAGGCGACGCGGCGAAGCGCCCCACGCACGCGCCCCTGCCGCCGCTCTGTCCTGTGTTTGAGAGTGGTCATCGGCGGCTCCGTTACTTCTTCTTGCCTTCCTTACGGAAGATGCGCTCATCGGCGTATTTGATGCCTTTGCCCTTGTAGGGCTCCGGCGGACGGTACTCGCGGATTTCGGCCGCGACCTGCCCGACCTTCTGGCGATCGCTGCCTGAAATGACGATCTCGACCGGACGCGGCGTCGCGATGGTGATGCCTTCAGGGATCGGATAGACGACATCGTGGCTGTAGCCGAGCGCCAGTTGCAGGTTCTTGCCCTGCACCGCGGCGCGATAGCCGACGCCGTTGATCTCCAGCCGCTCCTCGAAGCCCTTGGTCACCCCGGCAATCAGATTGGCAACCAGCGTCCGCGACGTGCCCCATTGCGAACGCGCGCGCTTGGTTTCGTTACGCGGATCGACTTTGATTTGACCGCCGTCGAGCTTCACCGTGACATCGTCCGGCAGCACGACCGAAAGCGCGCCCTTCGGGCCCTTCACCTTCACGGTCTGCCCTTCGACGTTGGCGGTGATACCCGAAGGCACCGCAACTGCTCTTTTACCAATGCGCGACATGACTGATCCGTTGCTCTTGTTCCCGGCCCTAGAACACCGTGCAGAGAATTTCGCCGCCGACATTGGCGTCGCGGGCATCGTGGTCCGCCATGACGCCCTTCGGCGTCGAGACGATGGCGACACCGAGGCCGTTGTTGATACGCGGCAAATTCCTGACCGAGGTGTAGACGCGGCGGCCGGGCTTGGAAATCCGCTCGATCTCGCGGATCACCGGCTCGCCTTCGAAGTATTTCAGCTCGATGTCGAGCTCGGAGCGGCCCTCACGCTCGGTTACGCTAAAGCCGCGGATGTAGCCTTCGGTCTTGAGCACTTCGAGCACGCTTTCGCGCAGCCGCGAGTTCGGGCTTGAGACCTTGCTCTTGTTGCGCATCTGCGCATTGCGGATGCGGGACAGAAGATCGCCGAGCGGATCGTTCATCGGCATTGCGCGATCCTCCTCACCAGCTCGATTTCAACAGGCCGGGGATCAGGCCCTTGGAGCCCAGATCCCGCAGCGCGATGCGCGACAGCTTATGCTTGCGGTAGAAGCCGCGCGGACGCCCGGTCATCTCGCAACGATTGCGGATGCGGGTGGCCGACGAGTTGCGCGGCATTTCGGCAAGCTTGAGCGTCGCGGCGAAACGATCCTCAACCGGCTTGGTCTTGTCCTGCGCGATCGCTTTGAGCCGTGCGCGCCGGCCTGCGAACTTCTTCGCCATCCGGCGGCGCCGGTTATTCTTCTCGATCGAACTCTTCTTCGCCATCTAGTGCTCCTCGCGGTTCCGCGTTTGAGGCTCCCGCCTCACTGCCGGAACGGAAAATTGAATGCCGTCAGCAACGCGCGCGCCTCGTCGTCGGTGCGCGCGGTGGTGCATACGGTGATGTCCATGCCCCACACTTCGGCGGTCTTGTCGTAGTCGATCTCCGGGAACACGATGTGTTCCTTGATGCCGAGCGTGTAGTTGCCGCGGCCGTCGAAGCTCTTCGGATTAAGTCCGCGAAAATCGCGAACCCGCGGCAGCGCGATATTGATGAGCCGGTCGAGAAACTCGTACATCCGGGCCTTGCGCAGCGTCACCTTGCAGCCGATCGCCTGGCCATCGCGCAGCTTGTAGGTCGCAATCGACTTGCGCGCCTTGGTGACGACGGGTTTCTGGCCGGAGATCAGCGCAAGATCGTTGGCCGCCGCATCGACCTTCTTGCGGTCGGCGACGCCCTCGCCGATGCCCATATTGATGACAATCTTGTCCAGCACCGGAATCTGGAAGCGGTTCTTGTAGCCGAACTGCTCGCCAAGCTTTTGCCGGATGGTCTGATCGAATTCGACTTTCAGCCGCGCCGGCACCTTCGGCTCGGGCTCGCGCGGCGTCGCAGGCTTTTCGGCCTTGGCAGCCTTGCCGTCCACCGCAGCCTTATCGCCCTTCTCGGCTTTGGCAGCCTTCGGCGCCTTGGCCTTGTGCTCCTCGCCGGAGCCTTCGGGCTGCTGCGCCTTGGCCGGCTTCTTGGCTTTCTTTTCTTCGGTATCAGCCATCGATTTCTTCTCCCGAACGTCGGGCGATCCGCACCTTCTTGCGATCGTCACCCGAGCCGACGATCTTGAACCCGACGCGCGTCGGCTTTTTGTCCTTGGGATCGGCGAGCGCAATGTTCGACACGTGGATCGGCGCCTCTTTGGAGATGATGCCGCCTTCCTGCGATGCACTTTGCTTCTGGTGGCGCTTGACCACGTTGACGCCGCGCACCAGCGCGCGCCCTTCATCGCGGCGCATCGCGATGACTTCGCCGGTACGGCCCTTGTCGCGTCCGGCGATGACGATCACCGTGTCGCCCTTCTTGATCTTCGCCGCCATCACAGCACCTCGGGCGCGAGCGAAATGATCTTCATGTGATTTTTCGCCCGCAACTCGCGCGGCACCGGGCCGAAGATGCGCGTTCCGACCGGCTCCATCTGCGGATTGATCAACACCGCCGCGTTGCGGTCGAAGCGGATGACCGAGCCGTCGGCGCGCTTGATGTCCTTGGAAATGCGCACGATGACCGCCTTCATCACGTCGCCCTTCTTCACCCGGCCGCGCGGAATCGCCTCCTTCACCGAAACGACGATCACGTCGCCGATGGTGGCGTATTTGCGCTTGGAGCCGCCGAGCACCTTGATGCACATGACGCGGCGCGCGCCGGAATTGTCCGCCACGTCGAGATTGGTTTGCATCTGAATCATGGGCTACCCCATTTAACCTTTATTGCCGGCGCGCCGCGTTACGACGCTTGCTTTTTCTCGCCACGGACTACAGCCCACCGCTTCAGCTTCGAGATCGGACGATGTTCTTCGATCCACACGATGTCGCCGACCTTGAACTCGTTGTTCTCGTCGTGTGCGTAATACTTCTTGGAGCGGCGGATCGTCTTCTTGAAGATCGGATGCGCGAAACGGCGCTCGACGCGCACCACGACCGTCTTGCTTTGTTTGTCGCTCACCACGACGCCTTGCAGGCTGCGCTTTGGCATTTCGGTCCTCGTTAAGTCTTCGGCGCGCGCTTGAGATGCGCAACGGTCTTAAGCCGGGCGATATCGCGGCGCACTTCGCGCACGCGCGCGGTGTTCTCCAGTTGCCCGGTGGCGCGCTGGAAACGCAGGTTAAACTGCTCTTTCTTCAGCTTGAGCACTTCGTCGTCGATCTGGTCGACCGTCATGGTTTTGATATCGGCAGTTTTCATCTCTACGCCTACTCGCTGATGCGCTCGACGAAACGAGTCTTGATCGGCAGCTTCGCGGCGGCGAGCGCCAGCGACTCCTTGGCAACCTCGATCGGCACGCCGTCAATCTCGAACAGGATGCGGCCGGGCTTGACCCGCGCAACCCATAATTCCGGAGTGCCTTTGCCGGAGCCCATGCGCACTTCCAGCGGCTTCTTGGAGACCGGCACGTCCGGGAACAGGCGAATCCACACCCGGCCCGACCGCTTCATGTGCCTCGTCAACGCGCGGCGCGCGGCTTCGATCTGGCGCGCGGTGATCCGTTCCGGCTCGAGCGCCTTCAGACCGTATTGGCCGAATGCCAATTCGGCCGCGCTTGTGGCGATGCCGTGGATCCGACCCTTGTGGGCCTTGCGGAATTTCGTTCGCATCGGTTGCAGCATGGCGGACGCCTTTTCTCAAACCTTCTGTTCGCTCAAGCCGCGTCGCGACGGGGCCGGCCGGCTTCGCCTTCGGCCATGCGTTTGTCCTGCGCCATCGGGTCGTGCTCCATGATCTCGCCCTTGAAGATCCAGACTTTCACGCCGCAGGTGCCGTAGGTGGTGAATGCAGTGGCAACCCCGTAATCGACGTCGGCGCGCAACGTGTGCAACGGCACGCGACCTTCGCGGTACCATTCCATGCGCGCGATTTCGGCGCCGCCGAGCCGGCCCGAGCAGTTGATGCGGATACCGCCGGCGCCAAGCCGCACGGCCGATTGCACGGCGCGCTTCATGGCGCGGCGGAACGCAACGCGGCGCTCGAGCTGCTGCGCAATCGACTCGGCAACCAGCTGCGCGTCGAGCTCAGGTTTCCGAATTTCGACGATGTTGATCACGACATCGCTGTCGGTCAGTTCGGCGACCTTCCTCCGCAATTTCTCGATGTCGGCGCCCTTCTTGCCGATGACCACACCCGGACGCGCCGAATGGATGGTGACGCGGCACTTCTTGTGCGGGCGCTCGATCACGATCTTCGACACTGCGGCCTGCTTTAATTCCTTCATCAGCGCTTTGCGGATTTTCATGTCCTCGTGCAGGAGCGAGCCGTAGCTCGTCTTGCCGGCATACCAGCGCGAGTCCCAGGTCCGGTTGATGCCGAGACGAAGGCCGATCGGATTGACTTTTTGACCCATAGTCCTCGCTCCGTCCCTTAATTCGCCGCCGCCTCGACCTCACGCACCACGATGGTGAGATTCGAGAATGGCTTGGAAATTCGCCCGGCGCGGCCGCGGGCGCGCGGCGTGAACCGTTTCAACACGATCGCCTTGCCGACATGCGCCTGGGTCACCACCAGATCGTCAACGTCGAGATCATGATTGTTCTCGGCATTGGCGATCGCGGACTCCAGACACTTGCGCACTTCACCGGCGATGCGCTTGCGCGAAAACTCGAGATCGGCGAGCGCCGTCGCCACCTTCTTGCCGCGGATCAGCTGCGCCAGAAGGTTCAGCTTCTGCGGGCTCACCCGCAGCATGCGCGCGACCGCCATCGCCTCGGTGTCCGACAGCGCGCGATCGCGCTTTTTCTTGCTCATGGCAACAACTCTCTTTGCCTTACGACGCGCTGGCAGCCGGAGCGGCTGGAGCCGCGGACGCACCGCCGGCATCCCCGCCGCCGCTGCGCTTGGCCTTGCGGTCCGACGAATGACCGTAGAACGAACGGGTCGGGGCGAATTCGCCGAACTTGTGCCCGACCATCTCCTCGGTGACGATCACCGGAATATGCTTCTGTCCGTTGTAGACGCCGAAGGTCAGTCCGACGAATTGCGGCAGGATGGTCGAACGGCGCGACCAGATGCGGATCATCTCATGGCGTCCGGATGCGCGCGCGGTATCCGCCTTTTTCAGCAGATAGCCGTCGACAAATGGACCCTTCCAGACCGAACGCGTCATGATTGCTCCTAACGATCCTATTTGCTCTTTTTCCGCGCGTGACGGCTCATCATGATGAACTTGGTGGTGCTCTTGTTCTTGCGGGTCTTGGCGCCCCTGGTCGGCTTGCCCCACGGCGTCACCGGATGACGCCCGCCGCGGGTGCGGCCGCCGAGCGGATGATCGACCGGGTTCATGGTCTCGCCGCGGACATGGCCGCGCCAGCCCATCCAGCGGTTGCGGCCGGCCTTGCCGATCGAGATGTTCATGTTGTCCGGGTTGGACACGGCGCCGATCGTGGCAATGCACTGACCGTGCACGAGCCGCTGCTCGCCGGAATTGAGCCGCAAGATCACATAAGCGCCGTCGCGGCCGACCAATTGCGCATAAGTGCCGGCGGAACGCGCGATCTGACCGCCCTTGCCGATCTTTAGCTCGATATTGTGGACGATGGTGCCGACCGGAATATTGGCGAGCGGCATGGCGTTGCCGGGCTTCACGTCGACGTAGCTGCCGGAAACCACCGTGTCTCCGACCGCAAGCCGCTGCGGCGCCAGGATGTAGGCGAGCTCGCCGTCCTCGTATTTGATGAGAGCGATGAAGGCGGTGCGGTTCGGATCGTATTCCAGCCGCTCCACCTTGGCCGGGGCGTCGAACTTGCGGCGCTTGAAGTCGATGGTGCGATAGGCCTTCTTGTGGCCGCCGCCGCGATAGCGGCTGGTGATGGAACCGGAATTGTTGCGGCCGCCGCTCGAATTTTTGCCTTCGGTCAGCGCCTTTACCGGCGCACCGCTGTGCAGGCCGGAGCGATCGACCAATACCAGCTGGCGCTGGCCGGGCGTGGTCGGGTTGTAGGTTTTCAGTGCCATGACCCGCTCCGCTATAGCCCGGTGGTCACGTCGATCCGCTGGCCCTCTTCGAGGGTCACGATCGCGCGCTTGGTTGTCGATTGCAGACCGAAACGGCCCTTGAACGCCTTCCACTTGCCGCGCCGGCGCAGCGTGTTGACGCTCTTGACCTTGACGTCGAAGAGCTTCTCCACAGCTTCCTTGATCTGCGGCTTGGTCGCGGTCAGCGCGACCTTGAAGATCACCTTCGAATGTTCCGACGCGTTGGTCGCCTTCTCGGTGATGACCGGCGAAAGGATCACGTCGTAATGGCGCGGATCGGTGGTGGTCATTTAAATCGCGCCTCCAACGCATCGACCGCGGCGCGGGTCAGCACCAGTTTTTGCCGGCGCAGGATGTCATAGACATTGATGCCGGCGATCGGCAGCACGTCGATATTCGGAATGTTGCGCGCGGCGCTGCGGACGTTTGCCGAGACTTCCGCGCCGTCGATAATCAGCGCGTTCGATAGGCCGAGCTTTTCAAATTGGCCGCGCAACGCTTTGGTCTTTGCTTCCTTCAGATCAAACGCCTCGATAATGACAATGCCGTCGTCTTTGGCCTTGGCCGAAAGCGCATGTTTGAGCGCCAGCGCACGGACTTTCTTCGGCAGACCGATCTCATGGCTACGCGGATGCGGACCGAACGAACGCCCGCCGCCGCGGAACAGATTGACCCGCGCCGAGCCGTGCCGTGCCGAGCCGGTGCCCTTCTGGCGGTACATTTTCTTGCCGGTGCGATGAATGTCGGCGCGATTTTTCACCGCATGCGTGCCGGCCTGGCGTTTCGCCAACTGCCAGACAACGCAGCGATGAATAATGTCGGTGCGCGGCTCGAGCCCGAAAATAGCGTCGGAAACCGTAACCGAGCCGGACTGTTTGCCATCGAGCGTCGTGATTTTCAGTTCCATATCACGCGCCCCCCTGCGCTTCGGAGGCGGGCGCGGCGGCTTCGGCCGGCGTAACGGCAGCCACATCGGCAAGCTTGAATTTGCCGGGCTTTGGCACGCCGTCCGGCAGCCGCTTCTTCACCGCATCGCGCACGGTGATCCAGCCGCCTTTGACGCCGGGCACCGCGCCTTCGACCAGAATGAGCCCGCGGTCGACATCGGTCTGCATGACCTTGAGATTGAGCGTGGTCACCCGATCGACGCCGAGATGGCCCGGCATTTTTTTGTTTTTGAAAGTCTTGCCGGGATCCTGGCGGCCGCCGGTCGAACCGATCGAGCGGTGTGAAACCGAAACGCCGTGGCTTGCGCGCAGACCGCCGAAATTCCACCGCTTCATGCCGCCGGCCCAGCCCTTGCCGGTCGAGGTTCCGGTGACATCGACAAACTGGCCGACGACGAAATGGTCGGCGGTAATTTCTGCGCCGACCGGAATGAGGGAGTCGTCATCGACGCGGAATTCGGCAAGCTTGCGCTTGGGCTCGACTTTGGCGACCGCGAAGTTGCCGCGATCGGCCTTGGTCGTGCGCTGCACCTTGCGGCTGCCGGCGCCGAGTTGTAGCGCCACGTAGCCGTTCTTCTCTTTGGTGCGATGGCCGACGACCTGGCAATTGCCGAGGCGCAGCACCGTCACCGGCACATGCTCACCAGCCTCGGTGAAGAGGCGGGTCATTCCGACTTTCTGTGCGAGCACCCCGGAACGCATTTTCTTATCCCTTCGCGCCTTACAGCTTGATCTCGACGTCGACGCCGGCAGCGAGATCGAGCTTCATCAGCGCATCGACCGTCTGCGGCGTCGGATCAACAATGTCGAGGAGCCGTTTGTGAGTGCGCATTTCGAACTGCTCACGGCTTTTCTTGTCGACGTGCGGCGAACGGTTGACCGTGAATTTCTCGATCCGTGTCGGCAGTGGGATCGGGCCGCGCACCTGCGCGCCCGTGCGTTTTGCCGTATTGACGATCTCGCGCGTCGACGCATCAAGAATGCGATGGTCGAACGCCTTCAATCGGATGCGGATGTTTTGGCCGTTCATCAGTTTGCTCTCGTTTTCCGCTCATTCCCGCGCGCTGAAAGCCGGGTCCCCGCTTTCGCGGGGACGAGCGGCCTTCGATTATTCCACGATGCTCGCGACCACGCCGGCGCCGACGGTGCGGCCGCCTTCGCGGATGGCGAAGCGAAGTTTCTCCTCCATGGCGATCGGCACGATCAGCGTGACTTCCATGGCGATGTTGTCGCCCGGCATCACCATCTCGGTGCCTTCCGGCAGCGTCACCACACCGGTCACGTCGGTGGTGCGGAAGTAGAATTGCGGCCGGTAATTGGTGAAGAACGGCGTATGGCGCCCGCCCTCTTCCTTGGTCAGGATGTACGCCTCGGCCTTGAACTTGGTGTGCGGCTTCACCGAGCCCGGCTTGCACAGCACCTGGCCGCGCTCAACCTCTTCGCGTTTCGTGCCGCGGAGCAGACAACCGACGTTGTCGCCGGCCTCGCCCTGATCGAGCAGCTTGCGGAACATCTCGACGCCGGTGACGACGGTCTTCACCGTGGGCTTGATGCCGACGATTTCAACTTCCTCGCCGACCTTGATGATGCCGCGCTCGATACGGCCGGTGCAGACTGTGCCGCGTCCGGAAATCGAAAACACGTCTTCGACCGGCATCAGGAACGGCTGATCCTTCGGACGTTCCGGCTGCGGGATGTATTCGTCGACGGCCTTCATCAGCTCGTGGATCGCTTCCTTGCCGAGCTTCGGATCCTTGTCTTCAAGCGCCATCAGCGCCGAGCCCTTGATGACCGGGATCTTGTCGCCGGGGAAATTGTACTTCGAGAGCAGCTCGCGGACTTCGAGTTCGACGAGTTCGAGCAGTTCCGGATCGTCGACCATGTCGACCTTGTTGAGGAACACCACCAGCGCTGGCACGCCGACCTGGCGGGCCAGCAGGATGTGCTCGCGGGTCTGCGGCATCGGGCCGTCGGCCGCGCTCACCACCAGGATGGCGCCATCCATCTGCGCCGCGCCGGTGATCATGTTCTTCACATAGTCGGCGTGGCCTGGGCAGTCGACGTGGGCGTAATGCCGCTTGTCGGTCTCATACTCGACATGCGCGGTCGCAATGGTGATACCACGCGCCTTCTCTTCCGGCGCCTTGTCGATCTGGTCATAAGCGGTGTAAGTCGCCTGACCCTTTTCCGCCAATACCTTGGTGATCGCCGCGGTCAACGACGTCTTGCCGTGATCGACGTGCCCGATCGTCCCAATGTTGCAATGGGGTTTGTTGCGGTTGAATTTTTCCTTAGCCATGAGAACTCTCCGTTCCGGCTTTCTTTCGGTCTTTCGCAAAATTTCAATCAGGCGAATTTGCTTATCAGGCGAACTTGGCTTGCACTTCGTCGGCGATAGCTTTCGGCACCTCGGCGTAGTGGTCGAACTGCATGGTGAACGTGGCGCGCCCCTAACTCATGGAGCGCAAATTGTTGACGTAGGAGAACATGTTCGCGAGCGGCACCATCGCCGTGATGACGTTGGCATTGCCGCGCATGTCCTGGCCCTGGATCTGGCCACGCCGGGAATTGAGGTCGCCGATGACCGAGCCGGTGTAGTCCTCCGGCGTCACCACCTCGACCTTCATGACCGGTTCGAGCAGCACCGGGCCGCCCTTCTGCAACGCCTCGCGCATGGCGCCCCGCGCGCAGATTTCGAAGGCCATGGCCGATGAATCCACGTCGTGCGAGTCGCCGTCGATAAGACTGACTTTGACGTCGACCACCGGGAAGCCGGCGAGGACGCCCGAGCTCAACACCCCCTCGAGGCCTTTTTCGACCGCCGGGATGAACTCCTTTGGCACTGAGCCGCCGACGATTTCGTTCTCGAACTCGAAACCGACGCCGGGCGCGGCCGGCTCTGCGACGATCTTGATCTTGGCGTACTGGCCGTGGCCGCCGGTCTGCTTCTTGTGGGTGAAGTCGACAGTCGCGGGCCGGGTGATCTTCTCGCGGTAGGCAACCTGCGGCGCACCGATGTTGGCGTCGACCTTATAAGTGCGCTTGAGGATGTCGACTTTGATGTCGAGGTGGAGTTCGCCCATGCCCCTGATGATGGTCTGGCCGGATTCCTGATCCGTCGAAACGCGGAACGAAGGATCCTCCGCCACGAGCTTGGCGAGCGCCACCCCGAGCTTCTCCTGGTCCGCTTTCGACTTCGGCTCGATCGCAATCTCGATGACCGGTTCGGGAAATTCCATCTTTTCCAGGATCACCGGCTTCTGCGGATCGCAAAGCGTATCGCCGGTGCGCACTTCCTTCAGTCCGGCAAGCGCCACGATATCGCCGGCGAAGGCTTCCTTGATGTCTTCGCGGTTATTCGCATGCATCAACAACATGCGGCCGACTTTTTCCTTGCGATCTTTGGTCGAGTTCATCACGCCGGTCGAGCTCTCGAGCGTCCCGGAATAGATGCGGCAGAACGTGATCGTGCCGACGAACGGGTCGTCCATGATCTTGAACGCGAGTAGCGCCATCGGCTCGTTGTCCAGCGGCTTGCGCTCGACTTCGTTACCCTTGAGATCGACACCCTTCACCGCCGGCACGTCGACGGGCGACGGCAGGTAATCGACGACGGCGTCGAGCAAGGGCTGCACGCCCTTGTTCTTGAACGCCGAGCCGCAGAATACCGGAAAGAACGCGCCAGTGATGGTCGCCTTACGGATCAGGCGCTTGAGTGTCGCCTGGTCCGGCTCGTTGCCTTCGAGATAAGCCGTCATCGCGTCATCATCGAGCTCGACCGCCGCCTCGATGAGTTTCTCGCGATATTCCTTGGCCTGGTCTTTCAGATCGGCCGGGATTTCGATGTCGTGATATTTCGCGCCGAGCGTCTCTTCGTCCCACACCACGCCAACCATGCGGACGAGGTCGATGATGCCCTTGAACTGGCTCTCGGCTCCGATCGGCAGCTGTACCGCGACCGGCTTGGCGCCGAGGCGGTCGACGATGTCCTTCAGGCACTGGAAGAAGTCCGCGCCGATCTTGTCCATCTTGTTGCAGAAAACAATGCGAGGGACGTTGTAACGGTCGCCTTGCCGCCAGACCGTTTCAGTCTGCGGCTCCACGCCCTGATTGGAATCAAGCACGCATACCGCGCCGTCGAGGACGCGCAGCGAGCGCTCGACTTCGATGGTGAAATCGACGTGGCCGGGCGTGTCGATGATATTGAGGCGCTTGCCGTTCCAGATCGCGGTGGTCGCAGCCGACGTGATGGTAATGCCGCGCTCCTGCTCCTGCTCCATCCAGTCCATGGTGGCGGCGCCTTCATGCACCTCACCAATCTTGTGGCTCTTGCCGGTGTAATAGAGGACGCGCTCGGTCGTTGTCGTCTTGCCGGCATCGATGTGCGCCATGATGCCGAAATTGCGATAGTCCTCGATGGGATGAGTACGGGGCATGGGGAATGTTTCCTTCGCTGTCGCCGGCGTTACCAGCGATAGTGCGAGAAGGCACGGTTGGCTTCCGCCATCCGGTGCGTATCTTCGCGCTTCTTGACTGCGTTCCCCCTGTTATTCGATGCGTCGAGCAATTCCGCGGACAGCCGCTCGGTCATCGTTTTTTCGTTGCGCTCACGCGCCGCGGTAATGATCCAGCGGATGCCGAGCGCCTGACGCCGCGAGGTGCGCACCTCGACCGGCACCTGATAAGTGGCGCCGCCGACGCGGCGCGAGCGAACCTCGATCGAAGGCATGACGTTATCGAGCGCCTGCTGGAAGATGCCGATCGGATTGCCGCGGGTCTTGCCCTCGATCATGTCGAGTGCGCCATAAACGATGTTCTCGGCCACCGACTTCTTGCCGGCATGCATCACCGAGTTCATGAACTTCGTGACCACGATGTTGCCGAACTTCGGGTCCGGCAGGATCTCGCGCTTATCTGCCTTGTGACGGCGGGACATCTCTCAAATTCCTTCGTGCATCGTTCCTTAAAGACACAAAGAGGCCGACTACTTCGGCCTCTTTGCTCCGTACTTCGATCGCCGCTGTTTGCGGTTTTTTACGCCTTGCGTGTCGAGCACACCGCGAATGATGTGGTAGCGCACGCCCGGCAGATCTTTCACGCGGCCGCCGCGGATCATGACCACCGAGTGCTCCTGGAGATTGTGGCCCTCGCCGGGGATGTAGCCGATGACCTCAAAGCCGTTGGTCAGCCGAACCTTGGCGACCTTGCGCAACGCCGAGTTGGGCTTCTTCGGCGTCGTTGTGTAGACGCGCGTGCAGACGCCGCGCTTCTGCGGGCTCTGCTGCAAGGCCGGCACTTTCTTCTTCGCGTGCTGCGTGACCCGCGGCTTGCGAATGAGCTGGTTGACCGTCGGCATCGCTCGTTCGAACCCTTCTTTCGAGGCTTTCGCCCCGGCTTGCCGCGCGAACCATTCGCGCAAACGAAATCGCGCCGTCCGCTTCCGGTGCGGAAGGGCGCTTGAAAACCGCAGAGGACCGCGATGCGATTGCCCGCGGTCGTGCGCTTTATCCGATCTGACTTTGCGTCGTCAGAGGCAGCGTTTGAGCTTGCTTGTGTCGAGGCGTCGAGCCGTATCCCGCTTACCCAAGGATGGGAGCCAAGAAAGCAAACACTTTCAATAGCTTAGCTGGGACCCGGACTTGCCGTTCCGACGGGCGAAGCTCACCGCCTGCCGAAAAGTGCGCGGTATGTATCGGTGGTACCGCGTCAAGTCAAGTTCATATGGGCGTAAAAGCGCGATGCCGCAAGCACATCTCGCAATCGCACCCCCGGCAATCTACGCCGGCTCCATGCCCTTGGCGCGAATAATCCGCACGGCTTCGGGCGCCGCGAGGAACATCGTAAAGGCGCGAACCGCAGCCCCCTTCACAGTGTTGGCCGCAAGTCCGGCCGAATAGGGCACGAAGTTTCCGAGTTCCTGCGGCAGCGGACCGACGAGGTGGGCGCCCTCGACCGGCTGATTTTCGATAATCTGCTGCATGCCGATTTCGGCCTCGCCGCTGGCGACGACCTCGCCAACTGGCCGGCCGATCGCGAACACCGTTTTGTCCTTCATTTCGTCGGTCAGTCCGAGACGCTCCAGCAAACCCGCTACGTACAGGCCGCTTGGACCTTTGCTGTAGGAGATGGATTTCGCCCGCCGCAGCACGGTCTTGAACGCATCGACTGTTGCGATGTCGGGAGCCGGCGCGCCGGTACGCACCATGAGGCCGACGATTGAGCGCACAATGTCGGTCTGACTGCCGGCAGCGATCTTGCCCGCGACGACGAGGGTGTCGAGCTCCGACCGCGGCATCAGCGCCATATCGAACACGGCGCCCTCCTCGATCTCCTGTTTCAAGATCCGCGTCAGGGCGAACCGGACGGATACTTTCATTCCGCTCGCTTGCTCATGGAGCGGCACGGCTTCAGCAAGGAAGCGGCGCATGGCGCCGCCGCTCAAGACTGCGATTTCGGTCGCCCCGGCCATGTCCCGACCACCAGCCGCAAATCAGGCCGCCTTCTTAACGCTGTCCTTGAGAAGCCCGAGTTGCAGCAGGCTTTCGGCGGTCGCGACCAGCGCGTCTTCGCGCGAGCGCGGCGCCCAGCCGAGCACGCGCCTCGCCTTCTCGTTGGTCGCGTTCTTGCTCTTGCCGAGCTCAGGAATGATTTGTTTGACCGCCGGATCGGCAATTGCCGCGATACGAACCAGCCAGTTCGGCAATTGCCGTGTCGGCACGCGCTTGGCTAAAGCGCCCATGCGGGCTTTGAGGACTTCGGCGATTTCCCGGATCCACATGAAGTCGCCGGCAACCGCAAGAAAGCGTTCGCCTTTGGCGGCGGGGTTGGTCATGGCGCGAATGTGCAGGTCGGCGACGTCGCGTACATCGACGACGCCGAAGCGAAGCCGCGGACAACCCGGCATTGCGCCGTCCATCAGCCGCTGCACCAGCAGGATCGAGGTCGAGTAATCGGGGCTCAGCACCGGCCCGAACACGCCGACCGGATTGACAACGGAAAGCTCGAGGCTGCCGCCTTCTTTGTCGATGAAATCCCAGGCCGCGCGCTCCGCCAGCGTTTTCGATTTGACGTACGCGCCGGCGTCATCGCCGCTCGGGTCCGTCCAGTCGGTCTCGTTGAACGGGGCTTGCTGTTCTCCGTGACCGTAACCGATCGCCGCGAACGAGGAGGTCAGTACGACACGTTTGACGCCGGCGTCGCGCGCGGCGCGCAGCACCCGCAGCGCGCCTTCACGCGCGGGAACGATTAGTTCGTCCTCGTGCTTGGGGATGTTTGCGGGAAACGGCGAGGCTACGTGTAAAACGTACTCGCAACCGGCGACCGCCGCCGCCCAGCCGCCATCGCCTTCGAGATCGGCGGCAACGAAGGACAAGCGATCGCCGGGCTCGGCGCCGCCTTGCCGCAGCAGCGCGCGCACGTCGGGCTCGCGTCTGAGATTGCGGACCGTGGTGCGAACATGGTGGCCCGCGGCCAGTAGTTGGACGATGCAATGACTGCCGATGAAGCCCGAACCGCCGGTCACCAGAACTGCACTCATCGCCGCCTCCGTTCCGTGCACATGCCGATGTGGCTTGAGCGATATAGGAGCATCGCCCAAAACGAAAAGGCCGCCACCCGGCGGCCTTTCCAGTTTGCTAACAGCCTCGAAGGGCTATTCCGCCGCCGGCAAAGCAACCGGTTCGGCTGCGGCTGCCGCCGCCTTTGCGGCCGCCTCTTTCTCACGCTCGGCCAGGATGAGCGCGTCGCGCTTGATCGCAACTTCGCGCAGCCGGTTCATCATCGCGCCGGTACCGGCCGGGATCAGCCGGCCGACAATGACGTTCTCCTTGAGGCCGTCGAGCGTGTCGGCCTTGCCGCCGACCGCAGCCTCGGTGAGCACGCGCGTCGTCTCCTGGAACGAAGCCGCCGAGATGAACGAACGGGTCTGCAGCGAGGCTTTGGTGATGCCAAGCAGCACCGGATGCGCGGCCGCGGGTTTTTTGCCTTCGGCCGTGACCCGGGCATTGATCTCGTCGAACTCGACCTTGTCGATCTGCTCGCCCTGGATCAGATCGGTCTCACCGGAATCGGTGATCTCGACCTTCTGCAGCATCTGCCGCACGATCACTTCGATGTGCTTATCGTTGATCGCAACACCCTGGAGCCGATAGACGTCCTGGATCTCGTTGACGAGGTAGCCGGCAAGCTCCTCGACGCCCTTGATCGCCAGAATGTCGTGCGGTGCCGGATTGCCTTCGACAATGAAGTCGCCCTTCTCGATCACGTCGCCGTCCTGCAAGTGAATGTGCTTGCCTTTGGCGACGAGATACTCCCTGGGCTCCTCACCCTTGTCCGTCGGCTCGATCGTGATGCGCCGCTTGTTCTTGTAGTCGCGGCCGAAACGGACGGTGCCGGAAATCTCGGCGATAACCGCCAATTCCTTCGGCCGCCGGGCCTCGAACAACTCGGCGACGCGCGGCAGACCGCCGGTGATGTCACGCGTCTTGGCGCTTTCGGTCGGGATACGGGCGATGACGTCGGCTGCCTTCACCTTTGAGCCCGGATCGACCGAAATGATGGCGTCAACCGCCAACATGTAACGGGCGTCGCCGCCGCGGCTCAACTTGAGGATCTTGCCGTCCTTGCCCTTGATCACAAGGGCGGGACGCAAGTCCTGCTGGCCACGGGCCGAACCTGACCGCCAATCGATGACCACGCGTTTGGCGATGCCGGTCAATTCATCGAGCGATTCAGTCATCGACTGACCTTCGACGAGATCCTCGAAGCCGACGATACCCTCAAGCTCGGTCAGGATCGGACGGGTATACGGATCCCATTCCGCGATGCGCTGACCGCGCTTGATGTGCTCGCCGTCCTCAACCTTGAGCCGCGCACCGTACTGGATGCGGTGCACCGCTCGCTCGGTGCCGTCCGGATCAGTCACGGCCACGATGATGTTGCGGGCCATCGCGATCATCTCGCCGTCCGAATTGCGGGCGGCATTGGGGTTCTTGATCTTGATGGTGCCCTCGAAGTTCGAACTCGATGAACGACTGCTCCGAGATCTGCGCCGCGCCGCCGATGTGGAACGTGCGCATGGTGAGCTGCGTGCCCGGTTCGCCGATCGATTGGGCGGCGATGACGCCGACCGCCTCGCCCATATTGACCGGCGTGCCGCGAGCAAGATCGCGTCCATAGCAACTGCCGCAGCACCCGCTCGTGGTCTCGCAAGTGAGCACCGAGCGGATCTTTATTTCTTGCACACCGGCATTGACCAGGCGCTCGACATGCGGCTCGTCGAGCAGAGCCCCTCTGGGCGCCAGAACTTCGCTGCCTGTCGGATCGCGCACGTCCTCAGCCACGGTGCGGCCGAGGATGCGGCTCGCCAGCGACGCAACGACCGTGCCCGCGTCGATAATGGCGCGCACCTTGATGCCGCGTGTGGTGCCGCAATCCACCTCGGTGATGATGCAGTCCTGCGCGACGTCGACGAGACGCCGGGTGAGATACCCGGAATTCGCCGTCTTCAGCGCGGTGTCGGCAAGGCCCTTGCGCGCGCCGTGGGTCGAGTTGAAGTACTCGAGCACCGAGAGACCTTCCTTGAAGTTGGAAATGATCGGGCTCTCGATAATCTCGCCGCTCGGCTTCGCCATCAGGCCGCGCATACCGGCGAGTTGACGCATCTGCGCGGGCGAACCGCGCGCGCCGGAATGCGCCATCATGTAGATCGAATTGACCTGGGCTTCGGCACCCTTCTCGGTCGGCGGCCGCATCGCCGAGATTTCCTTCATCATCGCGTCCGCGATCTTCTCGGTGCACTTCGACCAGACATCGACGACCTTGTTGTATTTCTCACCCTGGGTGATCAGGCCGTCATTGTACTGCTGCTCGAAGTCCTTGACCTGCTCGCGGGTGTCTTCGACGATCTTCGTCTTGGTGTGCGGCACCACCATGTCGTCCTTGCCGAACGAAATGCCGGCCTTGAACGCGTGGTGGAATCCGAGCGCCATGACGCGATCGCAGAAGATCACGGTCTCCTTCTGACCGCAGTGCCGATACACGGTATCGATCATGCTGGAGATTTCGCGCTTCGTCATAAGCTTGTTGACGAGGTCGAACGAAATCTTCGGCTGCTTCGGCAGCACTTCGCCGAGAATGGCGCGGCCCGGCGTGGTCTCGTACCACTTGCTGTACCGGTTGCCTTCTTCGTCGACGCCCTCGTAGCGATATTTGATCTTGCTGTGCAGAGCGACGGCCTTCTCGTGCAACGCGTGCTCGATTTCGCTGATGTTGCGATAGAAGCCCTGCACGATGTTCTTCTTCTTGCGGTCGCGCTCCAGCTCCTTTTCGGCATGAAGCTCGAGCTTCCACTGACCGGCGCCGTTGTCGGTCATGATCGACAGGTAATAGAGGCCGAGCACGATATCCTGCGACGGTACGATGATCGGCGAGCCGTTAGCCGGGTGCAGGATGTTGTTGGTCGACATCATCAGCACGCGGGCTTCGAGCTGCGCCTCGAGCGACAACGGCACGTGAACCGCCATCTGGTCGCCGTCGAAGTCGGCATTGAACGCCGCGCAGACCAGCGGATGCAGCTGGATCGCCTTGCCTTCGATCAGCACCGGCTCGAATGCCTGGATGCCGAGGCGGTGCAGCGTCGGCGCGCGGTTGAGCAGCACCGGATGCTCGCGGATCACTTCGTCGAGGATATCCCAGACTTCGGGCTTTTCCTTTTCAACGAGTTTCTTGGCCTGCTTTACCGTCGTGGACAGACCCTTGGCGTCGAGCCGCGAATAGATGAACGGCTTGAACAGTTCGAGCGCCATCTTCTTCGGCAAGCCGCACTGATGCAGCTTGAGTTCCGGACCGACCACGATCACCGAACGGCCGGAGTAATCGACGCGCTTGCCGAGCAGGTTCTGCCGGAAGCGGCCCTGCTTGCCTTTGAGCATGTCGGCGAGCGACTTCAGCGGCCGCTTGTTGGCTCCGGTGATGACGCGGCCGCGGCGGCCGTTGTCGAACAGCGCGTCAACCGCCTCCTGCAGCATCCGCTTTTCGTTGCGGATAATGATGTCGGGAGCGCGCAGCTCGATCAACCGCTTCAGGCGGTTGTTGCGATTGATGACGCGGCGATAAAGGTCGTTGAGGTCGGACGTGGCAAAGCGGCCGCCATCGAGCGGCACCAGGGGCCGCAGATCGGGCGGGATCACCGGAACATGGGTGAGGATCATCCATTCCGGCTTGTTGCCGGACTGAACGAATGCCTCAATCAGCTTCAGCCGCTTGGCGAGCTTCTTCGGTTTAAGTTCGGAGGTTGATTCCGCGATTTCCACGCGCAGATCGGCCGCCATCTTCTCCAGATCGAGCGCTTTGAGCATTTCGCGGATCGCTTCCGCGCCGATCATGGCCGTGAAGCTGTCCGCACCAAGTTCGTCCTGCGCCTTGGTGTATTCCTCTTCGCTCAGCAGCTGACGGTCCTTGAGCGCGGTCAGGCCCGGCTCAAGCACGACGTAGTATTCGAAATAGAGAATGCGCTCGAGGTCTTTGAGCGTCATGTCGAGCAAGAGCCCGATGCGCGACGGCAACGACTTCAAGAACCAGATGTGCGCGACCGGCGCCGCCAGCTCAATGTGACCCATGCGTTCGCGCCGAACGCGCGACAGTGTCACCTCGACCGAGCACTTCTCGCAGATGATGCCTTTGTACTTCATCCGCTTGTACTTGCCGCACAAGCACTCGTAGTCCTTGATCGGCCCAAAGATGCGCGCACAGAACAGTCCGTCGCGCTCGGGCTTGAAGGTGCGGTAATTGATGGTCTCCGGCTTTTTGATCTCGCCGTAGGACCAGGACAGAATCTTTTCCGGGCTCGCGATCGAAATCCGGATCTGGTCGAAGACCTGAGCCGGCGCCTGCGGGCTGAAAAGATTCATGAGTTCTTGGTTCATCGTCTTCTCCGCTTGCCGATCGTGTCGGCCGCTACCGTCATTATCTTCTTCTCGTCATGCCCGGGCTTGAGCCGGGCATCCATGCTGCCTTGCCGCCCCATGGATTGCCGGGTCAGGCCCGGCAATGACGAAGGGGTTTCTACTCCGCCGCCTCGGCGACACCGCCGTCGCCGCCGCGCTGCTGCTTGGAATTGTGCAGATCAACGTTGAGGCCGAGCGAGCGCATTTCCTTGACCAGCACGTTGAACGATTCCGGAATGCCGGCCTCGAACGTGTCATCGCCGCGCACGATCGCCTCGTACACCTTGGTGCGACCGGCGACGTCGTCCGACTTCACCGTCAGCATTTCCTGCAGCGTGTAGGCCGCGCCATAGGCCTCAAGCGCCCACACCTCCATTTCGCCGAAGCGCTGGCCGCCGAACTGCGCCTTGCCGCCCAGCGGTTGCTGGGTGACGAGGCTGTAGGGGCCGATCGACCGGGCGTGGATCTTGTCGTCCACAAGGTGATGCAGCTTGAGCATATAGATGTGGCCGACCGTGACTTTGCGGTCGAAGGTGTCGCCGGTACGCCCATCGTAGAGCGTCACTTGGCCTGAGTGATCAAGGCCGGCGAGATCGAGCATATGCTCGATGTCCGCCTCTTTGGCTCCGTCGAACACCGGCGTCGAGATCGGCACACCGTGTCGCAGATTGGCGCCGAGCTCGATGAGACCCTTTTCGTCGAGCGACTTGATGGTCTCGTCTTCGCCATAGACCTTCTTCAACAGCTCCTTGAGGGGCTTGGAGTCTTTCTTGCTGTTGTAAAGATCGACAGCATGGCCGATCTTCAAGCCGAGGCCCGCGCAGGCCCAGCCCAGATGAGTTTCCAGGATCTGTCCGACGTTCATGCGGCTCGGCACCCCGAGCGGATTGAGCACGATGTCGACCGAGGTGCCGTCAGCGAGGAACGGCATGTCCTCGAGCGGCACGATCTTGGACACCACGCCCTTATTGCCGTGCCGGCCGGCCATCTTGTCGCCGGGTTGGATCTTGCGCTTCACGGCGACGAAGACCTTGACCATCTTCATAACGCCGGGCGGTAACTCGTCACCACGCTGCAGCTTTTCGACCTTGTCGAGGAAGCGCTGTTCGAGGCGCTTCTTTGACTCGTCATACTGCTTACGGATCGCCTCGATCTCCGCCATCACCTTGTCGTTGGGTGAGGCGAACAGCCACCACTGCGAGCGGGGGTATTCGTCGAGCACCGTGCGGGTGATCTTGGTGTCCTTCTTGAAGCCCTTCGGCCCGGCGATGCCCTGGCGGCCCTCCAGCAACTCGGCCAGGCGGCCATAGACGTTGCGGTCGAGGATCGCCTGCTCGTCGTCGCGGTCCTTGGCGAGCCGTTCAATCTCTTCTCGTTCGATCGCAAGCGCGCGCTCGTCCTTCTCGACGCCGTGACGATTGAACACGCGCACTTCGACGACGGTGCCCTGCACGCCGGGAGGAACGCGCAGCGACGTGTCACGCACGTCCGAGGCCTTTTCGCCGAAGATCGCGCGCAACAGCTTTTCTTCTGGCGTCATCGGGCTTTCGCCCTTGGGCGTGATCTTGCCGACCAGAATGTCGCCGGCGCGGACTTCGGCGCCGATATAGACGATGCCCGCTTCGTCGAGATTCTTCAGCGTCTCTTCCGAGACGTTTGGAATGTCGCGGGTGATTTCCTCGGGGCCGAGCTTGGTGTCGCGCGCCATCACCTCGAATTCTTCGATGTGGATCGAAGTGAAGACGTCGTCCTTGACGATCCGCTCGGAGAGCAGGATCGAGTCTTCGAAGTTGTAGCCGTTCCATGGCATGAACGCGACCAGCACGTTCCGGCCGAGCGCGAGTTCGCCAAGATCGGTCGAGGGACCGTCGGCGATGATGTCTCCCTTCTTGACCTGGTCACCCACTTTCACCAGCGGACGCTGGTTGATGCAGGTGTTCTGGTTCGAACGCTGGAACTTCATCAGCCGGTAGATGTCGACCCCGGGCTTCGTCGGATCCGCCTCGTCGGTCGCGCGAATAACGATACGGGTGGCGTCGACCTGGTCGACGACACCGGTGCGCCGTCCGGCAATCGCGGCGCCGGAATCGCGGGCAACGACACCTTCCATGCCGGTGCCGACGAACGGCGCCTCGGCATGCACCAGCGGTACCGCTTGCCGCTGCATGTTGGAGCCCATCAGCGCGCGGTTGGCGTCGTCGTTCTCCAGGAATGGAATGAGCGCCGCAGCCACCGAAACCAGCTGCTTCGGCGACACATCCATGAAGTCCACCTTGTCCGGCGGAATGAGCTGAACGTCGCCGGCATGGCGGACGACGACGAGATCGTCGGTAAAACGGCCCTTCGCGTCGATGGTGGAATTGGCCTGAGCGACCGTGTAACGGCCCTCTTCCATCGCCGACAGATAGATCACCTCGTCAGTGACGCGGCCGTCTTTCACCTTGCGGTACGGCGTTTCGACAAAGCCGTATTTGTTCACCCGCGCATACGTCGCGAGCGAGTTGATCAGACCGATATTCGGACCTTCCGGCGTCTCGATCGGACAGATGCGCCCATAATGCGTCGGGTGCACGTCGCGCACCTCGAAGCCGGCCCGCTCGCGCGTCAGTCCACCCGGACCAAGCGCAGAGAGACGCCGCTTGTGCGTGATCTCCGACAGCGGATTGGTCTGGTCCATGAATTGCGAGAGCTGGGACGAGCCGAAGAACTCGCGCACGGCGGCCGCAGCAGGTTTGGCGTTGATCAGATCCTGCGGCATCACCGTATCGATATCGACCGACGACATCCGCTCCTTGATCGCGCGCTCCATGCGCAGGAGCCCGATGCGGTATTGGTTCTCCATCAGTTCGCCGACCGAGCGCACCCGGCGATTCCCGAGGTGGTCGATGTCGTCGATCTCGCCCTTGCCGTCGCGCAAATCGACCAGCGTGCGGATCACCGCGAGGATGTCCTCCTTGCGGAGCGTACGAATGGTGTCCTCGGCTGTGAGGTCGAGCCGCATGTTCATCTTCACGCGGCCGACCGCGGAGAGGTCGTAGCGCTCTGAATCGAAGAACAGCGAGTTGAACATCGCTTGCGCGGTGTCGAGCGTCGGCGGCTCGCCCGGGCGCATGACGCGATAGATGTCGAACAGCGCATCCCCGCGCGTCATATTTTTGTCGACCGCGAGCGTGTTGCGGATGTAGGCGCCGACATTGACGTGATCGATGTTGAGGAGCGGCAATTCCTTGTAGCCGTGTTCGAGCAGCGCCGTCAGCAGCGTCTTGCCGACGCTGATGTCTAACTTGCCATCTTTTCGCTCGGTACCGACGATCTCGTCGCCCGCCTCGGCGTAGATTTCGCCGGTCTTGGTGTTGACGAGGTCTTCGGCGATGTAATGGCCGATCAACTCTTCGTCCGTCATCCGCAGCGCCTTGAGGCCCTTCTCGGCGAGTTGGCGCGCCTGGCGCACGGTCAGCTTCTTGCCGGCCTCGAGCACGACCTTGTTGGTGTCGGCGTCGACGAGATCGTTGACCGCCTTGTAGCCACGCAGGCGGTTCGCATCGAACGGCACGCGCCAGCCTTCTTTGGTGCGCTTGTACGGTATCTGCTTGTAGAAGGTGTTGAGGATGTCTTCACCGCTCATGCCGAGCGCATAGAGCAGCGAGGTGACCGGGATCTTCCGCCGCCGGTCAATACGCGCGTGAACGATATCCTTGGCGTCGAACTCGATGTCGAGCCACGAACCGCGATACGGAATGATGCGAGCCGCGAACAGAAGCTTGCCCGAAGAGTGGGTCTTGCCCTTGTCGTGATCGAAGAACACTCCGGGCGAGCGGTGCATCTGAGAGACGATAACGCGTTCGGTGCCGTTGACGATAAAGGTGCCGTTATTGGTCATGAGCGGAATGTCGCCCATGTAGACATCCTGCTCCTTGATGTCCTTGACCGACTTGGCGCCGGTTTCTTCGTCGATATCGAATACGATCAGGCGCAGCGTGACCTTGAGCGGCGCAGCGTAGGTCATGCCGCGCTGACGGCACTCATCGACGTCGTATTTCGGACCTTCGAATTCGTATTTCACAAATTCGAGCATTGAGCTGTTGGAGAAATCGGAGATCGGAAATACCGATTTGAACACGGCCTGCAGCCCTTCGTTGGGGCGGCCGCCTTCCGGTTCTTTGACCAGCAGGAATTGGTCGTAAGACGCCTTCTGAACCTCAATGAGGTTCGGCATCTCAGCGACTTCCTCGATTTTTCCGAAAAACTTGCGAACGCGCTTCCGACCGATAAACGTCTGCGCCATCATGTCCTCTCGCTCAATCGAACCATCGGGGCTCGAACCGCTCGGCTCAAACCACTACCCCCGGAACTTCACGGTCCAGGGTTTCGAGGCGATCAAGGCGACTCTCCAGAAGGCCGCAATCCATCGCGACCGTCGGGACAGGCGTCGAACCACCTTATTTTCCGCTGATTCGGCCAAAACTCCGAATCCGCTCCGCACGCTTGCCACACTCTAGAAATCCCCGGGTCTGCGCCACGCGTCCCCGGGGATATCGCTTAAGTAAGCATTCCTTACTTAAGCTCAACCTTGGCGCCGACTTTTTCCAGCGTTGCCTTGATCTTGGCGGCCTCGTCCTTGTTGACGCCTTCCTTGACCGGCTTGGGAGCGCCTTCGACCAAGTCCTTGGCTTCCTTGAGTCCGAGGCCGGTGACCGCCCGGACTTCCTTGATCACCTCAATCTTCTTGTCGCCAACGGCGATAAGAACGACCGTAAACTCGGTCTGTTCTTCGGCCGCCGGGGCCGCAGCCGCGGCGGGGCCAGCCGCGACCGCAACCGCAGCAGCAGCCGAAACACCCCATTTCTCTTCCAGAAGCTTCGAAAGTTCGGCCGCCTCCAGCACAGTGAGGCTGGAGAGGTCGTTCACGATTTTCTGCAGATCAGCCATGATGTTGTCCTTCGGTTCTAACCTTTAACTTGCAGTAGTTTTTCAAGCGGCAGCCGCGCCCTCGCCGTCCTTTGCGGCATAGGCCGCAATGACTCGGGCAACCTTGGCGGCAGGCGCGTTCACGACCTGCGCGATTTTGGTTGCCGGCGCCTGGATCAGCCCGACAATCTTCGCCCGCAGCTCGTCAAGCGAAGGCAAGGCCGCGAGCGCCTTGACCCCATTCGGATCGAGTGCAGTCGTGCCCATCGCCCCGCCAAGGATCACGAACCGCTCGTGGGTCTTGGCGAAGTCGACAGCGACTTTGGGCGCCGCGATCGGATCGCCGGAGAAGGCAATCAGAGCCGGCCCCCTCAAGAGAGGCCCGATCGAAGCAACGTCACTGCCTTCAAGGGCGATTTTGGCGAGGCTATTTTTCGCGACCTTTACGCTCGCGCCGGCCTGCTTCATCTGCCGGCGCAGAGACTGCATCTGGGCGACCGTGAGGCCGGAATAGTGAGCGACGACCACGACCTTGGTGGCCTTGAAGACCGCTCCAAGGGTCGCGACCATTTCGCTCTTTGCCGCGCGTTCCACTTGCGCTCTCTCCGGTTTGGCGGTCCTCCTTATGGAAGCCGCCGGGTTGATGCTTTGCACCCTGCCCCCCGTGCGAGCTTTCGCTCACCGGGCCATCGAGGTCAGAACCGAAGGGCGATCACTTGCCCTTAGTCTTCACCCGTCTGTGCTGGCTCGCGCTCTTTCGAGGCACAAATTAAGCCGTTGCCGGCGCCTGCAGTCTCGGACAGGACGCGTCCTCGAAAACCTAAGCTTCTCCGCCTCCTAGGAAATCCACAAAGGATCGGTTCTAAGAGAGATCGGCCCGTCTGGTTTTTGAGAAGCGCACAAAGGCGCGCCGACAAACCGGGCCGGCACGCCCATGGGCGCTACTTAGCGGGTTCTGGGCGGCTTGCCAAGCCTCAACTGCACAAGCCTGAACTGCCCTCAACTCCACTTGGCCGGCGCTCATTTCGCGTCTTAGCATCCGGCCAAAACCCACTACAGGGAGGGTCGCGGCCATGCCCCACAATATTGCTCGCATTCTGACTACCCACGTTGGCAGCCTGGTCCGGCCGCCGAAGCTCATCGAATTCTGGCGCGCCATCGAAAACGGCAAGCCTTACGACGCGACTGCCTTTGAAATTTGCCTCACGGAATCCGTCGCCGAAGTCGTCCGGGAGCAGGCTGAGACCGGCATCGACGTGGTCAGCGATGGCGAGTTCAGCAAAGGCGCCAACTGGGCCTTCTATGTTCATAAGCGGCTGAGCGGCCTCACCGTCCGCCCGGCAACGCCTGAGGAAGCCAATGATCCGATGGCTTCTGTTGGAGGCGGCCCCGATCGCAAGGCATTTCCCGAATTCTACGCCGAGTACGACGCCGCATCCGGTCTCGGCAAACGGCTGGGTAACCGCGTCATCGTCAACGGGCCGATCCACTACTCCAGCCAACAAGTCACCCGCGACATTCAAAACCTGAAGGCGGCTGTCGCGAAGACAACGGCCAGTTACCCGTCATTGGCTGGGTTTCTGCCCGTGGTCGCGCCGGCGAGTGCGCTGCCTGGCGCCAAGAACGAATACTACAAAGACGAAGAGACATTTCTGTTCGCGCTCGCCGATGCGCTGCACGAGGAATACAAGGCAGTCGCCGATGCTGGACTTTACGTTCAGATCGACGATGCGTTCTTCCCGTACATGCATGAGCGCATGGTACCGCCGATGACGAATGTGCAGTATCGGCGCTGGGCGCAGCTGCGCATCGATGCGCTCAATCACGCCCTGCGCGGCATTCCCGAGGAGCGCTCGCGCTATCACATCTGCTGGGGAAGCTGGAACGGCCCGCATATGTTCGACGTGCCGCTCAAAGACATCATCGATCTCGTCCTCCAGGTCCGCGTCGGCGCCTATTCATTTGAAGCCGCCAATCCGCGGCACGCGCACGAATGGCGTGTCTGGGAAAATGTGAAACTTGCGCCCGGAAAGGCCCTGATCCCCGGTGTCATCAGCCACGCCACCAATGTGGTCGAGCATCCTGAACTGGTGGCCGAGCGGATCGTTCGCCTCGCCAGGATCGTCGGCCGCGAGAACGTTATCGCCGGCACTGATTGCGGCTTTGCGCAAAGTCCGTTCGCGCAGCGCGTTCACCCGACGATCATGTGGGCGAAGTTGCGAGCGCTTGCCGAAGGCGCACGGATTGCGACGAAGAAGCTGTGGGGCAAGCGCGCGGCGGCATGAATTTAACTCCGCCGCGTTTCCCGGGCGCGGTGCAGCGCGCAGCGATGCGCCGCTGATCCGGGATCGTTTCAAACGGAGGAGCCTTGCGAAGTTCCCAGGTCTGCAGCGCACCACTTCGTGCTGCGCTGCGCCCGGGAAACGCCGGTAGGTTAGTGCGTCTGCTGTGAATCAGGGAACAGCGTGGCCGGCACGACCTTCACTCCCGGTCCCATGGTCGACGAGATTGCGACCCGGTTGATGAAGTGACCCTTGGCGCCCTGCGGCCGCGATTTCTGCACCGCGTCCGCAAACGCGCGGATGTTCTCGACGAGCTTTTCTTCGGTGAATGAGGCTTTGCCGACGCCGGCTTGCACGATGCCGGCCTTCTCAGCGCGAAACTCGACCGATCCACCCTTGGCGCCTTTGACTGCGTTGGTGATGTCCATGGTCACGGTGCCGACTTTCGGATTGGGCATCAATCCGCGCGGACCGAGCACCTTGCCCAGGCGGCCAACTAGCGGCATCAGATCCGGAGTAGCAACCACCCGATCAAAATCGATGGCGCCGCCCTGCACCTTTTCCACCAAATCCTCGGCACCGACCACGTCGGCGCCGGCGGCCTTGGCCTCGTCAGCCTTCACACCGCGGGCAAACACAGCGACCCGCACCGAGCGGCCGGAACCGTTCGGCAAATTGACGACGCCGCGCACCATCTGGTCGGCGTGACGCGGATCGATACCGAGATTCATCGCCACTTCGATGGTCTCATCGAACTTCGCTTTGGCGCGTTCCTTGACCATCTTCACCGCTTCGCTGAGCGGATAAAGTTTCTCGCGATCGACACCCTCGCGCGCGTTGGTCGTGCGTTTTCCAAGCGTGCTCATGCCTTCACCTCCAGGCCCATCGAACGAGCGGACCCTTCGATCATGCGCATCGCCGACTCGATGGTGTCACAGTTCAAATCCTTCATTTTCTGCTCGGCGATCTCGCGCACCTGCGCCTTCGTCACTGCGCCGGCCACGTCGCGGCCGGGCGCCTTCGAGCCGCCTTCGATCTTGGCCGCCTTCTTGAGGAAGTGCGACACCGGCGGCGTGCGGAGCTCAAACGAAAACGAGCGGTCGGCATAAACCGTGATGGTCACGGGAATAGGCGTGCCCTTCTCGAGCTTCTGGGTCTGCGCGTTGAACGCTTTGCAGAACTCCATGATGTTGAGGCCGCGCTGGCCGAGCGCGGGACCGATCGGCGGCGACGGATTGGCCGCCCCGGCCGGCACCTGCAATTTCACATAGCCAGTGATTTTTTTCGCCATTCTCTACTCCTGTTAGTGGTGCGGATCTCGACGGCTGGCGACCGCCTCACCTCCCACGGCTTCACACTTTTCTCCCTCGCCCCGCGTGCGGGGAGAGGGTCGGGGTGAGGGGGCCTCTCCTCTAGGCTCAGAATCGCGGAGAGGCCCCCTCACCCTCGCTTCGCTCGACCTCTCCCCGCACAGCGGGGAGAGGTTTGTTTCATAATTTCTCCACCTGCCCGAACTCAAGCTCGACCGGCGTCGCGCGGCCGAAGATCGACACCGCGACCTTGAGCCGCGAGCGGCCCTCGTCCACTTCTTCCACGGTGCCGTTGAACGAAGCGAACGGGCCGTCCGACACGCGCACCTGCTCGCCGACATCGAAGGAAATCGACGGCTTCGGCCGCTCAATGCCCTCCTGCACCTGATGGATGATGCGCTGGGCTTCCGCTTCCGACAGCGGCATCGGCTTGTTGTCGGAGCCGAGGAACCCGGTCACCTTCGGCGTATTCTTGATCAGATGATACGCCTCGTCGGTCAGTTGCATTTTCACCAGCACATAGCCCGGGAAGAATTTTCGCTCGGCATCGACTTTGCGGCCGCGCCGCACCTCGACGACCTTCTCCTTCGGAACCAGGATGTCCTCGAACAGGCTCGACAGCCCGCGCTGCTTGGCCTGCTCGCGGATCGAAATCCGCGACCTTGTTCTCGAAGTTGGAATAAGCGTGGACCGCGTACCACCGGCTGGTCATGGCGTTAAATTCCGGGTCGTAAATGTTTTAAAGTCGCGCATGCGCTCAAGAGCTGATGCCGAGCAGGAAACTGACGCCGAACCGCATAATCTGATCCGCCACCAGGAAGAAAATCGACGCGACGAAGACCATCACAAACACCATCATGGTGGTGACAGTCGTCTCTTTGCGCGTCGGCCAGGTGACTTTCTCTCCCTCGGCGCGGACTTCCTGCAAGAACTTGAATGGGCTGATCTTTGCCATCGCTCGCATCTAAATAGTTATTCCCCGCCCATCTTTGAGGAGGAGAACCAATACGGCGCATCCTTTTTGGGGAATGTTCGTTCGCGGAAGTCCGTTACCGGGCCGCTGACGATGGCGCCTTCCTACTGCCGGGCGCTTAAATCGTCAAGCAAGGATGCATATGGCCCTTTGGCGAGCCTGGCAGGAGTGGAGGGACTCGAACCCCCAACCCCCGGTTTTGGAGACCGGTGCTCTAGCCAGTTGAGCTACACTCCTAGGCGGCGTTCAGATGCCTCGTGGCGGCTGGCAAAGCAAGCTATCATTGACACATCTCGTCAACCAGGGCGGCCCTCGTTAGGGGCTCTCCCCCGGACCGACCCATGCCGACGCGACGCAGCATTCTCATTATTCTATGCGTTCTATGCGCCGGCCCATTGGCCTCGCCGGCCCGGCCGGCCATTGCCGCCGATGCGTCGGCGCTGGCGTTCGTGACGTCGATCTATGACGCCTACAAAGGTAAAGACTCAAAGGGCGTCCCACTCGACAACGCGCGAACGGTCTGGCGCTATTTCGAACCCTCGCTCGCAGCCTTGATCAACAAGGATCGGGCGATTGCCGCACGGCACGGCGACGTCGGACTGCTCGACGGCGATCCGTTCATCGACGCACAGGACTGGGATATTGCAGCCTTCGACATTGCCTTGGCCGACACCGCAGCAGGGAAAGCGACCGCAACGGTAAAGTTTACCAATTTCGGCAAGCCTTGGACTGTCCTGCTCGACCTCGTCAAAATCAAGAATGATTGGCGAATTAGCGATATTGGGTGGCAGCGGGACCAGACGCCCAAGGACACGATGCCCAGGACCCTGCGCGGGCTTTATCGCCATTAGTGAAGGCGAAGGTTGGAGCGGGTGAAGGGAATCGAACCCTCGTCATAAGCTTGGAAGGCATTTGGGCATCGTGCGTTTCCAATATCTGTTCTGACAAATGTGCGCTTTTTCGCACCTCTGAACCCAAACGAGTAATCGGCGCTGTCAGAATGGCGCCCTCATCGTCGTGGTTGTTTGTTCGGCTGATTGATCGGGCGCGGGGATGACCCCCCATGCACCGCGGGTCATGAACGAGGACCTCCGCGCTATTGCACGCGCCCTCGGGGGCGAGGTAATTGGCCGGCAAGTGCTCTGCCCCGGCCCGGGACACTCGAAGCGCGACCGTTCGTTGTCGGTCAAAATCGATCGTGGGGTGCCAAGCGGGCTTCTCTTGCACAGTTTCGCCGGCGATGACTGGCGTATTTGCCGGGACCATGTCCTGGCTCTGCTCGGCCTGCCGGCGTGGCAACCGGGCGATGAACAGGATCGCACCATTCCTACTTCACGAATCCGATCCTTCGATCGGGCAGCGGCTGATCACGAGTCCGAGCGGCAACCGCGAACCGAGGACGATTTGATTCGCATTGAGCGCGCCGTTCGAAATCTGGAACGAGGCGCAAAATCCCCGGGGCACGATCGCCGAGCAATACCTAAACTCACGAGCTCTCGAGCTGCCGCCCGACGTAGCCGGATCGGTGCTTCGTTTTCATCCACGTTGCCCATGGCGCTGCGAGAACTCGGGCAGCACGCAACACATACCGGTCTTGCTAGCAGCATTTCGATCAATCGACGACAATTCGCTAACAGGCGTTCATCGCATTCGCCTGGATCAGTGGCAAAGTTGGCCCAAAGCTGGCCGCCGCATGCTCGGACTTATTGGCCGGGCCGCGGTCAAGCTTGACGCAACCAAGGGCGAAAACCTCGTAATCGGGGAAGGCGTTGAGACAGCATTAGCAGCACGCCAGCTCGGCCACCGCCCCACATGGGCACTTGGCACCGTCGGTTCAATTTCCTTCTTCCCAGTCTTAGAAGGCGTCAAGCGTTTAATCGTCCTGGGCGAGACCGGAAAGCCCAGCGCAGATGCGATCAAGCTTTGCGGCCAACGGTGGTGCAGGGCGAGACGCCAAGTCCAAATCATTTATTCAGAAGTTGGCTCTGATTTAAACGACGCACTGATGATGACCGCTCAATGACAAGAAAATACAAAATAGTGGATTTCACGGATGGCTCGCGGCTCGTCCAATCAAGCTCAGAGTTCGTTGAGGGGTTCGTTCCCCCCGATTATTTGATCGATGGCCTATTACAGCGTCGATACCTATACAGCATCACAGCTCAAACCGGATCAGGAAAAACTGCAATTTGCCTTTCACTTTCCGCTCACGTTGCGCAGGGACTACCGCTCGGGAACAAGGAAACTGCAAAAGGGCGCGTTCTCTATTTTGCTGGCGAGAATCCCGACGACATCCGCATGCGCTGGATAGCGATGTCCCAAGAGCTCGATCTCGATCTCGCCAACATGGAGGTGTACTTCGTACCGGGCGCACAAAAGTTGACTGAGATAGAAAGCCGCATTGCTCAAGAGATGAAATCACTGGATTTGTCCCTCGTCGTGATCGACACCTCCGCCGCGTATTACGAGGGAGACGACGAAAACAACAATGTCCAGGCAGGAACCCATGCCCGGCGCCTTCGAGAGCTAGTGAAGCTCCCAGGCGGACCAACGGTCCTAGCTTGTTGCCATCCCACTAAGAGCGCGGGGGAAGACAACCTGCTGCCGCGCGGCGGCGGCGCATTCGTTGCCGAGGTCGATGGTAATTTGATCTGTAAGAAAAGCGGTAGCGTCGTCGAATTACATTGGCAGGGGAAGTTGCGCGGTCCGGATTTCTCGCCGCTGCAGTTTCAGTTGGAAACGGTCACCTGTGAAAGCCTCAAGGACAGCCGAGGGCGGCTGATCCCGACTGTAGTCGCAAGACCCTTGAGCGAAGAGAACAGACTAGAACTGGCCGCCACCTCGCGCCGGGACGAAGATCAATTACTGAAGGCGATCGCGGAGAATCCAGGTGCCTCCCAGAACAAGCTGGCCACGGCGCTTGATTGGTACATGAAGAACGGCGAGCCTTATCGGATGAAGGTCAGTCGAGCAGCCGGCACCCTAAAGAAGCAAAAGATGATTTGTGACCATCGTGACGCATGGGTGCTGACGCCGGCAGGTAGGACTGAATTGAAACGGCTCGAGGAAAAGCAGTCTTGAGAGCAGTGAACACGGAGGTGAACGGCACTCTCGTTAGGTTCGCGGTCGGAACTGAGTATGAACAGTGCTCAGTATGTTGTTCAGATGTGTTCAGGCACGGGCCAGAAGCTCCACAAAAACAGGGTGAACACGTGTTCGGGTTATTTGTTCCCCCTGCCCTCTTCGAAGAGAGCATTAGCTCTTCTTCGTGGGGCGAACAAACGTCCTTTTCTTTACGGTGTTCAGGTGTTCGCCCGGCCTTCGTCTCGTCGCCACGACCGCGTCCGCGTCGCCGACGACGCGGAGCCGAATTGGGCACTTCGCTTCGGTGCCTCTCAAAGGCGAGCGTTGCTCGAGTTGCCGGAGGTACCTCGTGCACCAATTCATTATCACCAATGAAACTCATTCGTGGAGCAACGAATGAGTAGGGACAGCAATGCCAAGGAAAAGCATATTGGCGGACGCGAGGCCACTAATATGGCCATCGAGAATGACAAACGCAGACCAATCGTGCTCGATCCCGCGCCCGTCGGTTCAGTTGGGTCAGCCGCGGACGCCCAGCTCCCTGTTGAAACAGAAATCCATCTCCCGGCTGAAACTAAGGCTCCCAGCCGGAAAGCCCCTCCACGTGTTCTGAAACCGTCACGCGCTCATGACCAGGTGTGTGCGCCAACACCCGACCTTGAGGGCCATCGAGTGGCTCTGCGACGCGTCTTTGGTACTCTGTCGGAGGACTTTTCGCAGACAATGTTCGGGAAGCTCGTTGCAGCCCTGCGCCCCAACCCCTTCGAACAACTAGACGAGGCAACCCTCAATGCCGCTATCGCCCTGATAGCCTCAATGCAGCCCGAGACTGAGTTGGAGGCAATGCTTGCTGTCCAAATTGCCGCTACGGGGTTCGCGGGCCAGAAACTCCTACGCCAAAGCCAGCATCACCTCGACGAGATCCATATCAGCGTCTACGGCAATTATGCCGTCAAGCTCCTTCGGCTTCAGCTTGAAATGATCCAGACCCTCGACCGGCATCGACGGGGGAACACCCAGCGGGTCGAGGTTCAACACCTCCACATCCATTCCGGAGCCCAGGGGGTGGTCGAAATCGTAAACGCTGCCAAAAATGAGCGGCAGGGGGACGGTGAGAAATGACAATCGACCCCATGCGTCAGGCGGATGTTGCGCGACGAGTCTCAAATATGGCTAGGGCCCCCCGATGTGGGGCAAAGACCCGCGCTGGTCATCCTTGCCGGCAAGCGGCTGTAAGGGGACGCGGACGGTGCCGCATGCACGGTGGCGCTAAAGGTTCCGGGGGCCCTCTGGGCAAGCGCAACGGCAATTTCCGGCACGGACTCCATACCCGCAAGGCCAAAATGATCCGTGCGGCGATGCGCGCAACCCTTCAGGAGATCAAAGCGCTCGACGAATTCGACCGGTCCGCGCGTCGTAGACGATCGAAGCGCGCCTAAGCGGGCTCGACAGTTTCCCGAATCCCGATTAGGCGCTCTTTCTCCAGCGCCTCCAGGGTCACAGGATGGAGACAAGCCTTTGATTTGCCAGTAAAGCGCTTCCTCGAGGGATTGGGCTTTGAGGTCAAGGGCGAAGTATGTGGTTGCGATCTCGTAGCGATGGATCGCGGCTCGCCCGCCGCGCTGATTATCGGCGAACTAAAGCTCAGCTTTACGCTGGAATTAGTTTTGCAGGCAGTCGACCGCTCGGCGGCCTGCGATGAGGTCTGGCTTGCAGTCCGCGCCTCGGCGCGCGGTCGCGGCCGCGAATCCGACCCGAGAGTGAAGAAGCTGTGCCGTCGCCCCGCCCAAATAGGCCGACGAGGGCGAAGACGTCGAAGTTTTTCAGCTCAGTGGATGGCGGTTACTCCGCCCTGCCGGCTGGATGTGGATTTCAGCCCCAGCTGGTCTTTAGATTTATCGGCGCATAGTCAGAGAATCCAACTCCGGATACGGCCTTGAAGAAGCCGCCCTGCCACTGCCCGACGGTGTAACCCTTGTCGAGGATCTGACCCGGCATAGAGAGTTCGCCGAGAAAAGTTTTGAACGCACGATCCCTGAGATGTGCAGCGATTGCCTCACGATCCACAGAGCCGACCGCTTCGATGGATTGCGCGAGAACCTCGAGCATTGCGTAATAGAAGGCGTTGCCCCAGTAATCAGCGTCGACGCCGGTAACTTCTTTGTGTCGCTTAAAGTAGTCGTGGACTTCTGGCGTATCGACCATGCCGCCGGCACCCAGAACATTCTCGGCCGCGGGGCCGAACTTTTGCGAAAAGCCCTGAAAGGCCGTTGCCACGCAGCTGAAATAGGCTTTCACCTTGAGGTCTTCGATCTTGGCCTGTTCGGCAAGACCAAACGTGTCTGGTGGGTAAGACCAAGCGACGAAGGCGTCCGGTTTTGCCGACTTGGCGGCCTTGATCACCGGTGTATAGTCCTGGCTGCCGAGCGGGTAAGATTTGTCGTAAACGATTTCAAAGCCGGCCTCCTTAAAGAGCGGCCGCCCAGCATTGGCAAGCTCGATGCCGAAATCGTCGCCGACATTCACGACCGCGACCTTGTTACCGATTTGACCGCCGTCCTTCAGTTTCTTGAGGACGTCGATCGCACCCTTCGCGTAGGTCGTCGTCGATTGTTGAAAGACGAACAGGCCCGGATAGCGCTTGATCAGCGCGGGCGCTTGATCGGTCACACACAACTCAGCGAGCTGTGGGTAGCCGTACTTGGCGAAGGTCGGCGCTGCGGCGAGATTGAAGCCGGTGGCAAAGACGCCGCCGATCCAATCTGCCTTGTCGACCGTCGCTAGACGTTCCACCGCCTTGATGGTTTCTGGCGGCTGCGTGCGGTCGTCGTATTCTACCAGCTCAATCTTTGCTGGGCCGCTCTTGAGCTTAAGCCCGCCGCGCGCGTTGACTTCGTGCGCCCAGAGACGATAGGGCGGGAAATGGGTTACCGCGGCACCCGGACCAAGCGGCCCGGTTTTGGCGCCAACCACGCCGACTTTCACAACGCCGGAGTCCGCTCGGGCAACGCGCACGAATGGTGCAACAACTATTGACGCAGCAGTATATTTCAGAAACTCGCGTCGTCGCATGTTTTCCTCCCTTGAAAGGTTTGGCTGTTTCGGGGTTGTTCTCCTCACGTTTTCTTGGCACACGAACACGAATGCGCCGCCCCAGGGCTCGTGCTCGCCCTGCCTGGGATTCGGCGGCGCGCAACTCAACATCAGCCGCACGCCCACGATCTTTCGATCCTAATGGCCGGCCGCCGGACCACGCAGTACGATGCGCGAGCCGTAAACATTACAGGCGCGCGAGTAACTGTATGAACATCGGGGTCAGCTGATAAATCGAGTATTTAGATGCTAGCCATCGGGCTCGCCGATGGATGGGCTGAGCACAGACACGTGCCGACATGCGTTCATGAAACGCCGAGAAGCGACGTGAGGTAAAGCTCGGCGCGGTCGCTGCGAGACCGAAGCAGTCAAGTGCCGTTGAAATTGCAGGAAGCGGTACAATTTGAAAATCGGGAACGGACGATGCGACTAAATGTTGAAGCGTCGTCCAAATGCATCCCCGCGTCTGGAGAGCGGCTCCGGTTTCTCCAAAGCCCAACCCGGAGTACCGGGCCGCACTCACCGATACAGGTTTGCGCGCGGCAATCAATTCGCCGAGTTTGGGATCATGTTCCGCGATACGATTAGGCACGGCCTGACCCGCATTGGGGAACTCGTCACGCATCCGGCGGCTTTCGGTCTTGTTACCGTTTACGCAATAGCTTGGCTCATCTTTTCCCCGACCACATTCGGATGGGGAGCCATTGCGACGTTGGCTACTTGGATGATGACGCTATTTATCACTCGAACGGAGCATCGAGATACGCAGGCAATTCATGCCAAGATCGATGAGCTCACGGCGAGGCGGAAAGCGGGCTAAGCCGCCTCGACCAACAAGACGTCGAGGAGATTGTGGAGCATCGCTCCGAGGCAAGGCGCCAATTAAAATCTCGGATATCTTAGGCTGACGCTCGTCGATCGGCGCAAGGTCATGCAAATTGGTGCTTCAAGTGTTTGTTGTTGTCCCGGCGCCGGACGCGTCGCGATCGCTTCGGTATTCCCCGATCGCACGCATGATCAGCTTTTTGATATTATCGATTGTCACGTCATCGCGTCGCTTGATGCCGACCTCCTCGCTTACGTTCTTGGGTTGCTTCGGTTGACCTGACACGTCGAAACCGTCGCCGCTCGTGACAGTGACCGCTCCCCTGTGCGGAACAATCAAATAAACGCGACTTTCGTGGCCCTTTCCATAGCCCGGCCGATCTTGCTGATCCTGCCGATCCGTTATGCGGAAAGCTACCGAAGCGGGCTGTAACCTCTTTCCGGTGCGACCGTACTGCCGAATCTCTACTTTACCGCCGAGCGGCTCCAACTTCCGCGCAGCGGCTTGTAGCTCGGGCAGCACCACTTCGCCCAACACGACGGTGTCTGCATCGGCTTCCGCTTGTAACCGCGTCGCGTCCGTTGGACTTTCCCGCTGTTGGTCGTGTTCAAGCTTGGCTTTCTTCTTGAACGCGTCACCATAGTCGTCATCATCGCCGCTCATATTGAGACCTTTCCTCGCGGTGATTTACCTCACCTTGAGATTCTCGGCCGAGGTCTTACCCTTGTTTGTCACTTCCTCGTACTGAATCTGCTGGCCGTCGTTGAGAGTAGACAGACCGGCCCAATCGTCGGCAAGTCGGTGACCATTCTAATTCCAGCGGACCACCCTGACGAAGAGCCGGAAATTCTTGACCGCATCCGTCGCGGCGAGCGCATCCACCATTATGAGACAATCCGTATACGGAAGGACGGCATCCCGCTTAACATTTCCCTGACAGTCTCTCCGGTCAGGGACAGCGGCGGCAAAATCGTGGGTGCCTCCAAGATTGCGCGGGACATTACCGACCGCAAGCGAGCCGAAGCGCAGAACCAAATTCTTGCGCGTGAAGCAGAGCATAGAACTAAAAACATACTGGCAACCGTGCAAGCGACTGTGCGGCTCACCCAGGCTGAAAACGTCGAAGACTTTAAGAGAGCGATCGACGGACGAATTCAGGCCCTCGCGAATGTCAATGCTTTATTTGTTGCGTCGCGCTGGTCGGGCGCCGAATTACATGACCTTGCCACCCAAGAGCTGGCGCCCTACCGCAAAGGCGACGGCACACGTGTTGGTATCGATGGCCCCGCAGTTCTGCTCGAACCGAGCGCGGCACAAGCAATTGCTGTGATTTTTCATGAACTGGCGACCAATGCGGCCAAATACGGCGCTTTGTCCGTAAAGGACGGTCGAGTTTTAATTGCGTGGGATCATTCAGCAAACGGAAGCCTTATCCTAAACTGGACCGAAACAGGCGGCCCGACTGTCGCCGTCCCAGCCCATGAAGGCTTCGGCAGGCGCGTCATGAAGGCAATGACCCGACAAGCTAACGGTGAAATGCGTCTCGACTGGCGCCCTGCCGGAATAGTCTGCGAAATCGTCCTTCCTATCTGAGCGCTTGCATCACACTTGCGGCCGCCTCTAGCGAGCCCGATGGCCACCGCGCCATGATTTGTCTTAATTAGTACGATCCGCCGACTTCCGTTCTGGGTCGATGTTGTTGAAAAAGGTCTCGTGATTTTCGGCGAACAGTGATTTCGTGTGCTGGAGGGATTCGGCCGCGGAGGTTTGCCATGATGGGTCGACAGACGGGCGATCAGAGCCAGTTGTTTTACCTGTTCAACCTCGAACGGCGCATTCCTGTGGGCCATCTGTTGCGCCGGATCAATCCGGTCGTGACACAGATACTGATTGAGCTTCGCGGGAAGCTGGCGGCGTTCTATAGCGACATTGGCCGACCTTCGATTGATCCCGAACTGATGATCCGAATGCTCATCGTCGGCTATTGCTACGGCATCCGCTTCGAGAGGCGGTTGTGCGAAGAACTTGAACTTCACCTTGCCTACCGGTGGTTTTGCCGGCTCGATCTCGACGACAAGGTGCCTGATCACTCGACGTTCTCGGTCAATCGTCATGGTCGCTTCCGTGACAGCGATATCTTGCGCCAGGTCTTTGAGGCTGTGGTGCGCGCGTGCATGGATGCCGGCTTGGTCAAGGGCGAGGGGTTTGCGGTCGATGCTAGTGTGATGGAGGCTAGTGCTAGCCGCTATCACGGCAAAGCGCCGGACGAGATCGCCTGGGCCGAGCCCGACCGCCAGAGCCGCGCGGTCAAGGAATATCTTGCTGGGCTTGATGTCGATGCGCAACCCAATCCCGACCGCAAGCCGCCGAAGCTGATATCGCCGAGCGATCCCTGCTCGGCCTGGACGGCCAAGGCCAACAAGCGAGTGCAGTTCGGCTACGGGCTCAATTATCTCATCGACATTGCGAATGCGGTCATTGTCGATGTCGAGCCAACGCCGGCGCGCACCTATGACGAGGTTGAGTTAACAAAAACGATGCTCGATCGCACCGAACGTTGCTTCGGCCTAAAGCCGAAGCGGCTTGCGGCCGATACCGCTTATGGGACTGGCCGCTTCCTGGGTTGGCTGGTCGGCCGCAGGATTGCACCGCACATCCCGGTCCGCGATGCCAGCGAACGCGACGATGGCACATTGTCGCGCAGCGACTTTCGCTGGGACCGGCGGCGGGGTGTTTACATCTGCCCGAACGGTAAGGTGCTGCACACCACCGGCAAGGTGCACGAAGGCAAAACGCTTCGCTATCTTGCATCCAAGTTCGATTGCGATGTCTGTGCCCTCAAGATGCTGTGTTGTCCTAAGAGCCCGTCGCGACAAATTCCCCGTGATGTTCATGAATATGCCCGCGACGTGACACGCCGACTGATGCGGACAAAGGCATTCCTCAAGTCGCGCGACCAGCGCAAACGCGTCGAGATGCGCTTTGCCCACTTGAAGATTTATCACGGCTTCGAGCGCATGCGGCTGCGAGGTCTTTCCGGCGCACACGACGAGTTCCTTCTCGCCGCCACCGTGCAGAACCTCAAAACCTTGGCGCTCCGAATGCTCGGGCCACCTCCCGCCCGGCGGCGCGCATGCTTTGCCTGAGATCGCGCATCGTTGCGTCAAGTCGCGTCCGCGTCGAAGACGCCGCCAATCAAGTGGCTCAAAACCAATAGCCGGCTCGTCTCAGCCGGATCAAAACTGCCCAAACAGCATAACGCCAATCGAAAGAACTATTTTTTCAACGCCATCGGTCAATCACGTCGTTTCCGGCGCGGGTCAGGTACTTCCGCTTTGCCCTCAACTTCAGACATTTCGCTGCACCACGCTAAGTGACGCGATGGGCCACGACTAGACGTGAGCAATCGCAGCAAAGCGACCCGCTATTCGATCACGTCGTCAGCAACGGCAATCAGGCTCGGCGGCACCGTAAGGCCGAGCGCTTTGGCCGTTTTCGTATTGACGACCAATTCCAACTTTGTGGCCTGGATCACGGGCAAGTCGGACGGCTTCTCGCCTTTGAGTATACGGCCCGCATAGACGCCACACTGACGATAAATTTCACGAAGGTCGGGGCCATAACTCATGAGACCCCCAACTGACGCAAACTGACGCAAAGGGTACACTGCCGGCAGGCTGTGCTGTGCAGCAAGAGCGACGATTCGAACGCGCCAGTTGGTAAGTATTACATCTGTGTTGACGATCAGCCCGCGTGCTTGTTGTTCCGTCAGAGATTCAAACGCGGAATCTAGCTCGCCTTCAACATTAGCCCTTGCAATGATCAGTCGTTGCCCCAGCGCGCTCGCCGCTGCCTGCATATTTTGGGTGTCAGTGACCGAAGTTGCATTGTTTTGGCGCACAAGGAAACCAACGGAGCTTGCATTTGGGACTATTTCGTGAAGAAGGCCGGCTCGCTTGCCGGTGATCTCGGTTGTCAAAGCGGCGACACCAGTAAGATTGCCGGCTGGTCGGTTGAGGCTCATAACGAGCCCGAGTTTCACTGGGTCGCCACCCGTGGTGAACACTACGGGAATCGTCGTGCTGGCTCGTTTTGCGGCGAGCGCTGCGGCGGATGTGCCCAATGCCACGATCACGTCTACACGGAGACGAACCAGATCGGCTGCCAGACCAGAAAACCGATCGTACTGACCTTCGGCCCAGCGGTACTCGAACTTCACATTCTGGTCTTCGAAGTAGCCCAAAGCATTCAAGCCTCGTCGAAAGGTTTCCAAGCGAAACGTGTCATCATCAGGCGACCCGCCGCCAAGCCATCCAATCACAGGTGGCGCTTGTTGCTGTGCGGGCGCGGCGCGCGGCCAAGCGATGGTTGCACCGCCAAGAAGTGTGATGAATTCGCGCCGCTGCATCTGCCCCTCAGAGCACGTCTTGCCCGACGCCTAAAGCTAGCACTTTGCGGCCGTGCGGCGAGTGATTATTGGCACCCCACGGCCTCAGACGCCGATCAGGCCGAAGTCGCCTTCGGGTCATTAGGGTCGATCAAATTCGCGGCGGAAGTATCGCGATGACTGTAACCCTCTGAAAGCCGACATCGTTTCACGACCTGCGGCCCTGGGGCGCATGCTCGTCATCCTCGTAACAGAGGAGTACGATTATGTCAGACCATGAAAATTGCTCACCGCCCAACAAACGCACACCTTGGAACAAAGGCAAGCTGATCGGGGCAAGACCTCCCCTGCGACCGAAACACGTTTGGTCGATCAGAACCCGATTACTGTTGGAGGGGCGAATACGTGACCTTGCCCTATTTAACTTGGCCATCGATAGCAAGCTTCGGGGCTGTGACGTCGTAGCCGTAAGGGTCGAAGACGTTGCCCCAAACGGCTACACGATGGACCGCGCAACGGTGCGGCAGAAAAAGACGGGACGACCAGTCAAGTTTGAGCTGGCGGATCAGACCCGCCAAGCCATCGACGACTACCTGAAAGCTGCCGCCAAAAAACCGGGAGAGTTTCTATTCGCGGGTCGGCGCGGCTCCGGCCACTGCATGACTACTACCCGGCAATACGCGCGGCTCCTTTCGGAATGGATCGCCAGCATCGGGCTCGACCCAAAGGTCTTTGGCACGCATTCGCTTCGCCGAACAAAGGCAACACTGATCTATCGTCGAACCGGAAATCTACGAGCCGTGCAGCTCTTGCTCGGGCACACCAAAATCGAAAGCACCGTCAGATACCTCGGTATTGAGGTGGATGACGCGCTTGCGATAGCGGAACAGGTTGACGTCTGAAATACCTGGGCAGAGCGGACATGCTCTGCCCAGCCGCTCACGGCAGAAACGGGCCATTAGCAGAAGTCGTCAGCCTCCATGCCGGCTCCCTCGTGCCCACGAGCGCCCTCATTACGCCAACGCGTCGAGCAACGCCTTGGCCTCTATCAGATCGAGCGTGTCGAAGCCTTCGTTGAACCAGCCGTAGACCGGAGCGAGAAGGTCGTGGGCCTCGCTCCGCTTGTCCTGATCGCGGCAGAGGCGCGCCATGCTCATCGCCGCGCGCAGTTCCCAGGACTTTGCCTGCTGCGCTCGCGCAACCGCAAGCGCGCGCTCGAAATACGCTTCCGCTTTTGCGGTATCCCGCTCTAGCGACTTGAGCGCGATCTCACCGGCAATGCGGTTGACCTCCGCCTCGAACAACGTTTCCTTGGTTATTTCGACTGCCCTCACCGCCTCCCGCGCGCAGCGCCAAGCGTCATCAAATTCACCGAGTTCCAAATGGGCTGTCGCCAAGTATGCAAAGTTCAATGGCGTTAATAATGTTGCGCCCGTTGACCGGAATGCGGCGATCCCAGCGGTAATCGTTTCAACTCCATCCCGGGATTTGCTGGTCAGGGCCGTTACGCAACCTCGGAGCACCATTCCGGCAGCCTTCCAGTACAACGAGCCTTTTTCGTCGGCCAAAGCGACCAGTCTATCGACGAGCGGTTTTGCTGCCGCGCACCTTCGGCAGTAGAGATGGCACCACGATGCGAACGTAAGCGCGTACATTAACGAGGGGGCGTGGCCAATTTCGGAGGCAAGCCTCAGGGCGCTTTCTGCGTCGGTGGCCGCTGAGTTGGGGGTAGCCAAGGAACGAGACGGCCCATGACCGATTGGCCAAAGTTGACACTCCAATATCTACGCCAAATCTGGTTCCGAGCACACTGTGTTCGCTGGGATGATAAAGCGTCATCGCGCGATCGAAATGCGTCCTACTTAGCGCAATGTTTTGTCCCGTGTACAGTAATGATATACCCATGACGCGGTGCGCCATCATCAGCGGGACGGTCGTCCCTTGTTGCTCGGCGAATCTCAGAAATTCCGCACCGAGTTGGAGTACGGCGTCGGCGTTGAACGTGATAGCGTTAGCGTTCCAGATGCCATACTTGACTGACAACAGCAGCAACGGATCTTCGGCAGGTTCGCCTAGCGCCGCAGCCTGTTCAATCAACAAAAGAGCCCGCTCCTCGGCCGCCTGGGTTTCCGGCGCGGCATACCCTTTGAGGTGCATGAGCGGGTTTATGAGCGCGACCTGAAGCTTGATCTGCTCACGACGCAGCGCGGGAGTGGTAGGCAAGGTAGCGATCTGATCGAGAGCCCGAGTGAGCTGGGCCGCGGCTTCAACCAGCGCCGAGCGCGCCAGCGACCGCTGACCGGCCTTGCCCCATAGACTTGCGGCCTTCTCAATCAGGCCGGCCTCGTTGCAATGACGCGCCAACAATTCCGGCTGGCTTTCAGCAATTTCTGCGAACTGGCTTTCAAGGGTTTCGGCGATGCGGGTGTGAAGCGCACGTCGGGGCTCGCGCAGCAAGGTGCCGTAGGCCGCGTCCTGTAGAAGCGCGTGCTTGAATAGATAAGTCGCGTGCGGCGGCACACCCTGCCGAAACAACAAACCGGCTGCGACGAGACGTTCGAGTGCCGAATGGAGCTCGGCGTCCGGTTTGAGAACCACCGCTGCCAACAGCGCATGAGTGAACTCGCGGCCTAGCGCCGCGCCGATCTGCGCCACCTCCTTGGCCGGACCAAGCCGATCAAGCCGGGCCATCAGCGATGTGTGTAAGCTTGCCGGAACAGCCAGTGCCGGCGATGGAGCCATGGAGATTGCTTGCGCAGCCGCAGCCTCGCCCCCCGTCTCCAACACTGCCTTGGTCATCTCCTCGACGAATAACGGAATACCATCCGTCCGCTCGATGATGTCCTGACGGATGTTTGGGGGAAGTGCATTGTTGCCTGCAACGCGGTCGATCATGGCGTCGATGTCGCGCTGAGCGAGGCGATTGATGGTCAGGACGGTGACGTGCGGTCGACCAATCCAAGGTGGCGCGAACTCCGGCCGGTAGGTCACGATCAACAGCGCCCGAAGGCGAGCAATTTGGTCCACTGCTCGGCCGAATGCTTCGACGCTAGTAGGATCAGCCCAATGTGCATCCTCGAAGATCATCAGCACCGAGTTGGCGCGTGTTAGAGCTTCGATTTGGGAACTGAGCGCTTCTAGCGTTCTCTGCCTGCGCTGCTGTGGTGCGAGATCAAGTGAAGGATAACGTCCATCGTTCGGTAGCGACAGCAGCTCGGCAATGAGTGCGACGTCTTGCTGTGAGGTTGAGGTTTCTCTCAGGAGCGCATCGAGCTTGTCGAGCTTTGTTTGCGAAGTGTCATCATGGGCAAACCCAGCGGCGCGCTCCATTTGCCCGATGATCGGATGGAAGGCGCTATCGGTGCGCTGAGGTGAGCAGAAGTAGCGCAGCCGCGTGTGCGGCTCGGCAGCCAAGTTCTCCAGCAGTGCGGCCGTGAGCCGCGACTTGCCGATGCCGGGTTCACCCGAGAGGAGTACCACCTGGCCTTCACTGCTCTTGGCCTTCGACCAGCGCCGCAAGAGCAGCTCAAGCTCTTCTTCGCGTCCGACCAGAGCGGTTACATCGCTGCCATGGAACGCCTCGAAGTGGCTTTCCACCGAGCTTGGTCGCAGCGCCGCGAAAGTTCTCACACGACCGGTGATGCCCTTGGCCTCTCTCGTTCCAAGTTCCTGTAGTTCGAACAGATTGCCGAGTAGTCGTCTGGTGCTCTCAGCAATGATAACCATGTTCGGCTCGGCAAGGCCCTGCAATCGCGCCGCCAAATTCGGCGTCTCACCGATGATGCCGCGTTCCTGCGAGCCGCCGGCATCTACCAGATCGCCGACCACAACCAGTCCAGTTGCAATGCCGACCCGGGTTTGCAGCGTTGTATGCCTCTTGAGGGCAGTCACCGCCTTGATCAATTCCAGTCCTGCTCGAACCGCCCGCTCAGCGTCATCTTCATGCGCCTGCGGGTAGCCGAAATAGACAAGGACGCCATCGCCGAGATATTGCGAAACGAACCCGCCGAACCGTCGCACCGTCTCGGCAGCGCACTTGTGATACGCGGAGATGACCTCGCGGAGGTCTTCAGGGTCCATACGCGCCGACAGTGCCGTAGAGCCAACCAAGTCGGAAAACATCACCGTTACTTGGCGGCGCTCGGCGCGGTCCTCGGGAGAGACGCTCGGGGCACCGGACAGGGGCCCTGCGTCAGCCGCAGTCGCCTGGTCGCTCTTATCGCCGCTCAGTGCTGAGATCGCATCAAGCAGCTTCAGCCGATGCCCGAGTGCAGTGACGCCAAGCTCCTTCAGGTTCGCATGCGTCAGGCTTGCAAGAACGGTCTCGTCAATCTCGTTCTCGCGGAATGCCGCCTCGTAACGTTCTAGGCCAAGGCTCCGCAGCCAGCCGCCGACATCCCCAACTCTCCTCGCCATGTCACATCATCTTCCGGCCCAAGGATGTCTGCAATGGGTCTTGGTTGTGTAGAAACTCCCAGGGAGAGGCGACAAAAGGTCGTCGAAGTTGGCGAGGCGCGTTGATTTCCCGGATTGATATTATGCCCTCATCGCTGTGATGAGTTGCTGGATGCCGATGATGTTCATGACGCGGGTGAGGTTGTAGGCCAACACGTGAAGCGCCATCTCGGAGACGACCCGCGGCAGCGTCTTCATCAGGAAGTGCGTCGCCCCCATCCTCATCTTCAACGTGCCGAAGGGATGTTCGACGGTCTCGCGCCGCTGGCGCATCTTCTCTGGATGCTCATCGAGTTGGCGTTGCACGGCTTCGAGTATGTGCTCATGCTCCCACCGCGTGATCCGTCGCTCCTTGCCAGTGGTACAGCGATGCTTGATGGCGCAATGCTGGCAAACATTGGTCAAGTAGCGGTGCAGGACCAATCCGTGCTCTTGGGTTGTGAATGAGTGGCCGAGCCGTTCGCCGGCGGGACAAATGTAAACGTTGTCCTCAGCCACATAGCGGAAGTCCTGCTTGCCGAAGCGCTTCGAGTTCGAGGTCATCGGCTTTGGCAGCGTCACCGTGATGCCGGCTTTGTCGCACTCAAGGATCTCCGCACTGCTGAAGTAGCCGCGGTCGGCGACGACATCGAGACCCGCCGCTTCCAGGGTTGTCTTGGTCTGCTTGGCCATATGGGCGAGCTGTGCCCGGTCGCTTCCGACGTTGGTTACCTCATGCGTGATGATCAGATGATGTTCAGTATCGACCGCGACTTGGACGTTGTAGCCCACTACGCCTGAGCCCCGGCCGCTCGTCGCCATCGAACGGGAATCAGGATCGGTCAGCGATATCTGCTGATCCGGCGTCGCTAGCATCCGCGTCTTGAGCCCATGCAGGCGCTTCACTTCCTCCTTCAGCTTGGCGATCTTCTCCTTGAGCCGGGTTGTTTTGGTGGTACGCGCCTCGGACGGCTCCTGCCGATCGGCGCTGTCGAGCTGGCTCAGATAGCGGGCTACGCTCTCCTCGATCTGCGCCAGACGCCGCTCCATCTTCGCCCGCGTAAAGTTCTTGTCCCGATTGTTCACCGCTTTGAACTTGCTGCCATCAATGGCGACGCTCGCTTCGGCGAACAGGTCCAGACGCCGACACAGCATGATAAACCGGGCGCACACCTTGCGAATGGCCCCGCTATTGTCCTTGCGGAAGTCGGCAATTGTCTTGTGATCAGGCATAAGCCGGCCCGTCAGCCACATCACCTCGACATTGCGCCCGGCTTCGCGTTCAAGGCGGCGGCTCGACTGAACCCGGTTGAGATAGCCGTAAATGTAGAGCTTCAGCAGAGCGGAGGGATGATACGAAGGCCGCCCCGTTACCTCGGGAGCGACCCCGTCAAATCCCAGCGCCGCCAGATCGAGTTCATCGACAAAGACGTCGATCACCTGAACCGGATTGTCCTCGTCGATCCAGTCTGCGAGGCATTCCGGAAACAGCGTCGCCTGCCCGCGATCAATCCCCTCAACGAAGCGCTTCATCCGACCCTCCGCAGCAGCAGAATCATACTGCGGAGTGAATCACAGGCACCGCGTTTTTACACAACCAGGGTCAATCTCTACCGAAATCCGATGTCAGCGTTAGGTCCGCTTTCGGCCGATATTGTTGCAAAAGTCTTTTTGCATCATTGATCACGAAATTTTCGAGCTTTGGGCGCGACGTTCGAGTAAACCCGTAGGGGGGCACATCATCTTGTGATGAACTCACCAGTGACTTTGGCGACGGACTTGAGCCTATATCAATCGGCGATTACGCCTTGTTTTGTTGTTTGGCGGAAAAATTAGCCGCGCGCATTTTGGGACTTCTGCAACAAAATCGGCCTGATCGCGACCAAATCGCGGACATTTCGGCACTTCGGCTTCGGGCCACAAGCGTACTCATGCACCGCGCGGCAAAACTGCCGGTCTCGTCTCCGTCACGCCTGCTCGGCGCCGTGTCGTCCTAGTGTTGATCGCTCCCGGCCGGCGGTGCGAGCGGCGCTCCAGCAGGTGGCGGGCTCCCGAGCGGGGCGCTCATGGCCTTTGCCTTGGCGGCGGCACGTCGCGCCTTAAGATACGCAACACATGAAGGCGAAATCTCGACGCGATGGGCCCTCAGGCACTTCCTGGCGTCCTGGCCCTTCAGGCCGGAGCAGAAGCTCGTTATGTCGGCACCGCACGCCGTCCGCATGGAGTTCTTTGGCGCTGGAGGCGGAGCCCCGGCGGCCGGTGCGACAGGAGCCGGCGGCGGCGGGCTCTGGGCGCTCGCCGTCTGGATCTGCATCGCCGACATCACAAAGATCGCGGCGCCGATCAGCGCCAAATTGATGGATCGATATTTCATGTCGTTCCTCCTAACGGCTCGCGCCAGCTATGGTATCCACCAACTGAATGCCGCGCCATGCTATCACGAACGGCCGCCGGTGAAATCGCTTGACGCCCACTTTGCAGAGCAGCAGTCGGAAGCAGCGCACGTCCGTAGTGGGTCACCAACGTCGCTTTTGCGATGTCTGAGTAATGTCCGCTCTTCCCGATAACGGACTAAACGTGCGCGTTGCGGCACTTCGGTTTTGGGCCAACAGCAGACGAACGGCACTGCAGCGAAAAACCGTCAGTCCGAAAGATACTGACGAACTTTGGCCAGCAGTTCACGCGGACTGTAGGGCTTAGGGATGTAATCGTCGCAGCCGGCTTCGCGCGCCTTCTTGTCTTCGCCACTGAGGGCGTAGGAAGTCACCGCAATGATCGGGATCGATCGCAGGGCGGGGTCTGCTTTAATCCGGCGCGTCGCCGTATAACCATCCATAATAGGTAACTGAATATCCATCAGAATGAGATCGGGTCGCTGTTTTGCGATCTCCGCAAGTGCTTCCTCGCCGTTCTCAGCCTCGCTGATTTCATAGTCGGTCTGAGCAAGCATATCGCGAATGATTTGCCGATTATCCTCCTGATCCTCCACCACCAGAATGCGCTTGGTCATGACGCCCCCGCTTGATGCGTAACATTTACCGGCAACGTAAAGGCAAAAGTCGAGCCATGGTTGACAGTCGAATCGACCCAAATTTTTCCGCCGTGCAACTCAATGATGCGCTTTGTGATCGCGAGCCCCAGGCCAGTGCCTCCTTTCTTCTTGGTTATCGAATTGTCAGCCTGCTGAAATTCCTGAAACAGCTTGTCCTGATCGGCAGCGGAAATGCCCGGCCCACTGTCCCGAACGGCGATGTTGAAGGCACCATCTGTCACCGAGGCCTCGATCGCCACCTCTCCAACGTCAGTGAATTTGATTGCATTGCCGACGAGATTGAGCAGGACTTGTGCCAAACGACGCTCGTCACCGCGACCTCGCGGTAGGTCAGGTTTTACCTCGGTAGTGAACTTGAGTTTCTTGTTGGTCGCCAAGGGTTCGACCGCGCTGTAGACGGTCAGAATAACATCCTTGAGCGAGTAATCAGCGAGGTCCAGCACGAGTTGGCCGGCCTCGATTTTGGAAAGATCAAGTACATCATTGATAAGGCCGAGAAGGTGCTTGCCGTTACTCTCAAGCCGCTTGAGCACGCCCATCATCCGCTCGGATGGTTCGCCATAAGCACCGTCCGCCATTAATTCGGTGTAGCCAAGGATCGCATTCAGTGGCGTGCGCAGCTCGTGGCTCATATTGGCGAGAAATTGTGATTTGTGTTGGCTGGCGACTTCGAGCTGGCGGCTTTTGTCTTGGACCTCTTCGAACAACCGCACGTTCTCGATGGCGATCACCGCCTGATCGGCGAAGGTGTTAACCAATTCGATCTCGCGATCGGTGAACGGTTCGACGCGGCAGCGGGCCAGCCCGATGGCGCCGACCGGCTCGCCTTCGCGCATCAGGGGCACGCCGATCATCGAGCGGTAACCGCCAATTCTGGCATCGTCCTTCTGCTCGTAAAGCGGATCGGTCAAAGCGTCGTCGATACGGACAACTTCTTTCATCATGGCGGCGCGGCCGACCACAGTTCCGGCGCCCGCCGCAATCGAGTTTTGCCGTTCGCGTTCCAGATAATCCGGATGGAGGCTATAACCGGCCGCGAACCGGTAAACATTCCCCTCGAGCCGAAAAATTCCCGCCGCTTCCGCGCGGCAGAGCCGGGCGGCTGTATCAACCACGCTCTGCAGGATCGGTTGCAACTCGAATTTGGAGCGGCTGATCGTGCCAAGCAGGTCCGCCGTTGCGGTCTGCTGCTCCAGCGATTCCGTAAGATCATCGGTGCGCTGGCGCAGCTCGTTGAGCAGCCGCGCGTTCTCGATGGCGATGACGGCTTGGGTGGCGAAGGTCTTGAGCAGCGTCACGTCGTCGGGATCGAACGGGCCCCGCGCTTTGCGGGTGACGCTGACGAACCCGACCGGCGAGCCTTGCTGCGTCAGGGGCACGAACAGTATCGCGCGATAGCCGCGTAACCGCGCGAGATCGCGCAGCTGCTCGGGCCCGCTCTCGGTGTCGGGAATTTGCACGATCTCGCCTTTGCTGAGCGGCGCACCAGCGAAGGAGATTTGGCTGATCGGAAGCGGCGAAAGCGCCCGCAACGCGGCGTCGGCCTGCGGGTTGGTTGGCGTGAACGCGGCGAGGTGCGCGAGCTCACCCTCGAAACGCCAGACCGCCGTCGAAAAGCCGGCGAGCAGCCGGTTCGCGCTATGCGCGATGGCCTCAAAGACCGGCGCAGTGTCAGAGGGCGAGGCGGCGATGACCTGGAGCACCTCTAAGGCTGCCCTCTGCTGCTCGCGAGCTTCGTTGAGTTCTTGTGCGAGTCGAGCAACCTCCGTCTCCGAGCCCCTCGGCAATGATTGGAGACGGGATGCGGCCTTCGTCGCGGCGCGGCGGTTCTGCTTGGCCGCCTTCGGGCGTCGTGCCTTGGCGCGTGCGCCGCTGACTTTGGCGCGCTTCCTCATTGGTCCCTCGTGGCTGCCTGTGGAGCATCCTAACCGGTCAGATGAACCTGTCGGAAGGGGTGATTTTCGGCACAAGTGGAGGGCAAGATATGTGGGCGGCAAGCGCGTGATGTCCGATGTGGGTCAACAGCGTCGCTTTAACGATGTCCGCGTCATGTCTGTTTTTCCCGATAGCTGACAAAACGGAGACGTTGCGGCACTTTCGCATTTGGGCGAACACCGGAAGTCACTAGCCGCTATTCAATCACCTCGTCGGCGCGACCGAGCAACGAGAGTGGGAATGTGATGCCGAGCGCCTTGGCGGTTTTGAGGTTGATGCGCAACTCGATTTTGGTTTCTTGCTGGACGGGCAGGTCCGCCGGCTTATCGCCCTTGAGAACACGGCCCACATAGCCACCTGTGAGGCGGTAGGCATCGGCGATATCGGCACCGTAGCTGATCAAACCCCCGGCCACGACAAACTGGCGGCCGGCGAAGACTGCCGGCACGGCGTGCCGGATCGCCAGCGCGCCGAGCTGTTCGGTGCGGCTGACGAAAAATGGATCCCCGGGGCTGATCACCAGCCCGCTCGCCCGCAATTCACTGATCTTCGCGAACACCGCATCAAAGTCACTTTCAGTGCTAGCATTCAACACACGCAACTCGAGTCCGAGCTTGCGGGCTGCCAGCATGTGAGTAGCCGTGGTCTCGGCAACGGTGCGATTGTGGGGGTTGACCAGCAACCCTATGACGCGAGCCGCGGGAAACAGCTCGTGAATTAATTCCAACCGTTTCGGCGCGACGTCCGCGTTGTTTTGGGTCACGCCAGTGACGTTGCCGCCCGGCCGGTTGAAGCTGGCGACGAGGCCAAGCTCGACCGGGTCGGCGCCCGTTTCAAAGACGATCGGAATCGTCGCGGTCGCCGCCTTTGCCACCAGCGCCGCTGGAGTGGTAGTCGCGGCAATTACCGTGACTTGGCGCTGTACAAGATCAGCCGCCAGTGCCGGCAGTCGGTCATTTTGGTCCTCCGCCCAGCGGTACTCGATCGTAACGTTGCGGCCGTCGACGTAACCGGCTTCGGTTAGTCCGTCGAGAAATGCCGTCACGAACTGCGCGTAACTCCGGGCAGAAGCGGCATTGAGGAAACCGACTACCGGCTTCGCGGGAAGTTGGGCGTGCGCAGCGAACGGCCATGCTGCCGCTGCACCGCCAAACAGCACTAGAAAATTCCGTCGCCTCATCTGGTCTAACCGCGGCAGACCGCGCGTGCGCGTTTCGGCAAGATAGCAAATACGCCTGGGTTGCGCATGAAATGGATTACCCTCCGACAGCGCAAAAGTCGCCGCCCGCCGTCGGCTCTGATGTGAAGGGGGTCAATCGCGACCAAAGTGCGGTGCGCCAAATTGTACCCTATTCGATCACCTCATTTGCTCGCGCAAGCAATAAATTTGATACGTTAAGGTCCAACGCCTTCGCCGTTTTCAAATTCACCAACAGCTCGAAGCGCGCCGGGCGTTCGGCCGGCAGATCCGCCGGCTTTGCTCCTTTTAAAATCTTTCCGGTCATCACGCCGACTTCACGGTACAAATCCTCTAGATTGGGTCCATAATCTCCGCACAAGACCATCGAGTCACGGGCTCTCAAGCGCAGCATTTCCACCGAGCCATCCGATTGTTGGCGGCTTGCCAGCTCGCTGCGCGTTCACAGCGAACGGCCAGAACACCGCTGCGCTACTGACGTGTCCAATGAAATCGCGCCGTCTCATTTGCCTCCCCAAGGCTCAGGACAGGGCGTCGTAGAACCCAAGGTAGCACGCCGCAGACGTACGGGCATAGGAGCAGGCTGATTGGCCCGCGCGCGGATGTCTCTGTAACCGCGCCCTCGGATCCGGCAATCCTGATGAATTAGGCGATCGGGGTTATGTGTCACGCGGGCCCCATTTACCCTCAGGCAAAGGGCAATTGTTGATCGCCCATGGCAGTCGCTCTTTCTCTACAGCCATCGCCACACCTACCACGCAAATATTGCGACCGCTAGCCAAGAAGTCGCCGCAAGGAGGAGTGCCCAGGCGGGAAAAGGTACAATCATCGCCCAGATAACGAGGCCGAAAGCCGCAAGCCCGAAACTTCCGAGCGCAGCCCCGGCGGCGGCGAGCGCCGCGGCTTCCTTACCGCGCCGCGCACCCGGCAGGCCTTTTTTTTCCTTGCATTCGCGGACCTGCTTTTCGATCAAAGTCGCGCTTGCTGGAAATATCGCCGGGAATGCCAGAAACAGGCCGCCGACCACTGGCCCGAAGCGGGCCGCGATAAGGCCCGCGATTAGGGTCATCGCCCCGCCGAGCACGAATCTGGCTAAATACTCGTGCCAGCGCGTCTGACGAAGGGAGGAAGGCTTGAACCGAACGATCATGAGAGCTGAAAGAGAGCCGCCGACAAACCAAATGCAACAATGAACCAGACAACCATAGCTGCCATTGTCGCGGTCCGAGAGGACAGCAGAAATTTTTTAAGCAACACGCATACTGCCCAGCTGTAGGCGCCAAGCGCAAAGGCCCCCACGATCATCGAGCGGCCTTCCACGGCCGCAAACGGAGTACCCTTTTGCGACAAGGTGATCAGGAGAGTCGCGACAGCAATCGACGGAGCAGCGCCAAACAGGCCCGCGAAGCTTTTAGGGCGTAAAGTGTCGCCAAACGCCGCGAATGCGGACACTGCGATCCCGCCCGCAAGAAACCGTAAGCCGTATTCGAGCATCATTGAGCCCGGTGGAACCATCTGAAAGATAACCGTTATCCTATGACATCGTTCAGCGCTGTCTGCACGCATCGCACACTCGAGCCAGGGGACCCAAGCCATGCCGAATTTCCTGAACTTGCCGCCCTTTACGGAGGATGGCGACGTGCAGGTCGTTGTGGAAACGCCCGGCGGCAGCAGAGCTAAATTTGCGTACGACCCGAAACTGGGTACCTTCATTCTTTCGAAATCCCTCCTCACTGGACTGACCTACCCGCATGATTGGGGCTTCGTGCCATCGACCAAAGCCGACGACGGCGATCCGCTCGACATCATGGTGATTCACGATGCGGCGACCTTCCCAGGCATCGTGCTGACTTGCCGCATTATCGGCATTCTACAGATCAAGCAGAAGAGCAAAGGTAAGACCGAGCGGAACGATCGCTTGTTCGCAGTACCCCGGCGCTCGCACTCGGAGCAGGGACTGCGCGACGTCCGTGACCTCTCAAAGCCGATTCAGCAAGAACTTGAGAAATTTTTCATCGCAACCGACGAGTTGGAGAATAAGAAGCTCGAGATCATCGGCTGGAAAGGTCCTAAGATCGCGATGAAGGCGATCAAGGATACCGCAAAGACTTTCTCGAAGAACGGCAAGTAGGCAACCTGACGAGGCGCCGTGGAGTCTGTACCTAGTCGCCGCCTGCGATGGAGCTCAGCTAGACGAACGAAAGCTATCGCCGTTAGCCCAGCTTTCAGTCAAGAAATAGCTGATGCCGTAAAAGATCAAAAACCGAAAGTGAAATTCTCTAACCTGGAATCAGGACGGTATCGGTCCATTCCGGCCTACAGGAGGGGCGCGCGACGAGTGTGCCGCGCGCCTCACTTATCTGCAGCCTTTTGGGCTCAATACCATAATGGGGTTCGGTAGTAGTCGTATATCTCCTTGTCCCTTGCACGGTTTGACCAATCCCAATCAGTGCTTTGATTGAACTTCGGAGCCCCCTTGAGTTGATTCTCCGTAACGCCCACCCGATAGCCGCCGAGATTGGTGTCGTACTTCAAGTTTGCCCATGGCATCGGATAGTAGTCCTCGCCCATCCCGAGGAAGCCGCCAAACGACACGACGGCGTAAGCTACCTTGCCACTGATTTTGTCAATCATCACGCGCTGTACGCTTCCGATCTTCTGACCGTCCGCCCCGTAAACGGCGGTTCCTTCGACCTTGTCGCTTCCAATCAGTGAAACGGTTTCGCGCCGAGCATCTACTGTTGTTGCCATCCTTTTCCTCCTTAGGTTTAAGGGATGTGTGCGGTGAACCCACCAGCCTCCCGCAAGGTTCCGTAATTCATGGAAGTAACTCGACAGAACGCTAACGAACCCGCGCCAGCGGTCGAGCATGCATCATTCCACTGGCTTGAATCCCGTAATGACCCTTCCGGAATTAGCATCCAGAGCCGGCGCGGGTCATGGTCCCCAGTTCTTGGTCAATGGCCGGCTTGCGTCCCTTTTCAAGCGTAACAACATCAAATTGTGGATACCGTGAACTCGCGACTATTGATAACGATTGAGCCAACTGCGTCCGCAGTCGGAGGTGTGCGAGCGCAGGTAACTGCGCTGCGTCATCGAACTGCCGCCGGTGATGAAGCGCAACCACTCGACCGCCCGGAGCGAGCGCCTTGATGATCCTTTGACCGAGCGTGACGAGCTGATGGACGCGCAAATAGTATGCAATTTCAGAAACTACGATCAGTTCGAAAGGCCCGCGCGGCATTTCGCCCGGCAGATTGGCCAAGCGAAAATGGACGTGCTTCTCATATCTCAGTCTCTTAGTTGCTTCATTAATGGCCGTGGAGGATCCGTCCACTGCTATTAGACGCAGAGACAGCGGCGCCAGGTAACGACTGGTTTCTCCGATCGCACAGCCCAGCTCTAGCACTCAAGGGCCTAGAGCAAGGGCGCGCGCTGGATATGCCAATGCACAGCCATGCAGCCGATGCCAAGTAGAATGCCCAGCACGTCGAGGCCGTGCGCGCCATCGCCCGCGAACACATGACTACGCGGCGGTTGTGCGAAGTCACGACGAGTTTCTGCACGTCGAGAACAGCGACCGGCCGGATTATCTGGGATTTAAGCTGATTGAGATACTGACACCCGGCCCCGCCCCCGTTCTCGCCGATGACTCGACGTATGGCTACCCTCCTCGTTATCCGATCAAGTAACGGCTCCTAATGCACATCCAATATGACGGCTTCACCGCCCGCAATGTTGACTGCATCTCCGGGCCGACAGGTCAGGACGGCCCGCGCGAGGGGCGAGACATACGATACCGTCCCATGCGACGGATTGGCCTCGTCCTCGCCGACGATCCGGAAGGTTTGTTCGCGGCCGTCGTCGCGGCGCAGCGTGACCGTCATGCCGAATGACACCGTTTCTGCGTCAGCCGACGGCTGGACGATTTCCGCGCTCGCGCGCCGCGCCCGCCAGTAGCGTACTTCGCGCAGGGCGGCAGCGGCAGCGCGAATATCGCTCTTAGCGAGCGCAGCTTGGTGGGCGGCTTTAAAACGGCTGAGAGCCAACTCTATTGCCGCGAGGCCTTCGAGCGTCACAAAGTTGCGGTGACGAGATACAGGCCGGTCCGGCAGATCAGGTACCGTGTCCTCAGCTTCCTTGACAAAGGCGCGACTCATGCAGTGTTCCGGTGGCCGACGGGGTGGCGTTTGACTTTAGCGCATCTATTAAGCCGCGCTTGCGGCCTTCTTATTGACGCCTTTACGGACGGCAACAGTATTGAGCTTCGTGTTTGCCGCCTTCTCTTCGTTCAAATTAGTGTTGAGCAAGCGTACGATATCGGCGTGGCCGAGTTCCGCCGCCCAAGCGATGATCGTGCCATAGCGCGCAATTTCATAGTGCTCCACGGCCTGGGCTGAACCGACGATGGCGGCGTCGAGCACCTGCTTGTCTTCGACTTCGCCCATCAATTCGTTAGAACTCCTTGATGAGACCATCGATGGCGGGGCAGTCGACCCCCTTCGGGGCCTGGCCAAGCTTCTTAAAGACCTGATCAAGCCGCTCGATCTGCTTGTTCGTCTCCTCAAGATGGCTTTTTAGAGCCTGCTTCAGATCGCGGTTCGTAGCTTTCTCGGCCAGCTTCGGCAGCGCCTTGGTGATCTGGTGTTCCGCGTAATAGATGTCTTGCAGCTCATGGAGCATCAGGTCCTCCATCGACTTTATATCCTTCGTGAAAAGTCCCATTGTCGCGTCCATCCTTTGGTGAGTGACGATCCGGAGGATCGCCTTCGGGGCGATAATGCTGGCGCAAAAAACTGGTTCCGATACCCAAAGATTGGGTTCGTTTCGTAAATGGGCCCCAGTCGGCGGCTCAACTAAAAAATCGACGGGTTTGAACGGTCCCGCCTGTGAAGCTGAGCACGTCGTCGAGCACACACCGGCGTTCGACCCTTAGCCCTTTTTCTGTTGCCGCTTCCGTAGCCGAACACCTGGGCCCCCGCCGTTCTCCTCGATGAACTCGACGCCGGCACTCCCGAGCGCCGTCCGTATTACGCCACACGCATCAGTGGCCGCGAGACAGGCGGCGGTTTTCGGGAGCCGGCGGCCGATCCGGCAATGTTGAGAACCGCGCCGATCCGTAACGCGACCACGGCCCGCACGGGCATTGCACCCTGCAGAGGCGACGGTTACCTCAGCGCCCGGGTGGGCTTCCAGTGCCTTGCCCGAGCCGGACCAGGTATTTCTGCTCGCCGGACATGGCGCATTCGCCACGCTGGTTGTGGATGGTCGACGCCAAGGTGAGCACCCCCGTGCTCCGCTGCGGGGTCAGCGCCGCGACGGTCAGCCGCGGATACAGCGTGTCGCCGGCATAGACCGGTTTCAGGAACTTCGACGACTGCTCGATGAAGCCGATTAGCGCTTCACCTATCACATGGGGAAACAAGCCGGCGCCGGCGGCGCTAAAGCACAGCACCTGCAAGCCGTGAGCGAGCAGCCCGGAATGGCCCTGCCGGCGGCAATACTCAACGTCGTAGTGGATCGGGTGGTTGTCACCGGATACCACTTGGAACGCGGCGAAGTTGGCGTCGCTTACGGTGCGGCTCGGCAGGTTGAACACCTCGCCGATCCGAAAGTCCGCAAACGCCCGCGGCGGCACTACGTGGTGGGTACGCGGGTCGAACTCACCCGTCGCGCTCATTGCGCCGCTCTCTTAACGAGATCGCAGCCGCCCTCAGCCAATGGCCGCCATGCTTCCTCCGGCGCAATGGTAGCGATCACCTTCTCGTAATCCCACGCCTCATGGGATTCCGCCGGCGACTTCACCTGCACCAGGTACATCTTGCGCATCACCTGGCCGTCCTCGCGGATGCGCGCGTGGTCGGTCATGAAATCGTTCACCGGCAGCTTGCGCATCGCGGGCGCGACCGCGTCGGCATCATCGGTGCCAGCGGCCTTGATCGCCTGGAGATAGTGCTTCACCGCGCTGTAGACGCCGGCCTGGATCATGGTCGGGGCCTGACCGCCGCGCATCGCCATGAACCGCTTGCCGAACGCGCGCGTGGCGTCGCTCTGGCTCCACGAGAACGAGGTCGCGTAAATGATACCCTGCGCCGTCGACAGCCCGAGCGAATGCACGTCGGTGATCAGCATCAACAGCGCCGCCATGCGCTGGTCCGGGGTCCTGCCGATGCCGAACTCGGCCGCCTGCTTCAGGCTGTTGACGGTGTCGCCGCCGGCATTCGCCAGCGCGATCACTTTGGCCTTAGAACTCTGCGCCTGCAGCAGGTACGAGGAGAAGTCGGAGGCGCCGAGCGGATGGCGCACCGCGCCGACCACCGTGCCTCCCGCCTTGGTGACGAAGCCGGAGGCGTCGCGCTCCAGCGCATGGCCGAAGGCGTAGTCGGCGGTGAGGAAGAACCAGCTGTCGGCGTTCTGCTTCAAGAGCGCCTTCACGACCGCGGAGGCTTCCGCATAGGTGTCGTAGGTGAAATGGAAGCCGTAGGGCGAACACTGCTTGCCGGTGAGATCGGAGCTGCCCGGCCCTGAGATCAGGAAGATGCGCTTCTTATCGCGGGTGAGGCCTTGAATAGCGAGTGCGGTCGCCGAATTGCCGCCGTCGGCGATGGCATCGACGCCGTTCTCGTCGATCCAGCGCCGCACGATCGCGGACGCGATGTCCGGCTTGTTCTGATGATCGGCGGAGACGATCTCGATCTTCTTGCCCAGCACGATCGGCCCGAAATCCTCGACCGCGAGTCTCGCGGCGGCGACCGAACCCTCGCCGCCGAGATCGGAATAAAGCCCCGACATGTCGTTAATGACGCCGATGCGTACCACGTCGTCGGAGACCTGAGCGTCGGCGCCGATTGCTGCGAGCACGATTGCGGCGCCGAGTAGCGCGGCGCCGATGACGTTGATCCTGATGGTCACGTCCCCTCTCCTATATTCTTCGTTGTGAGCTCGTCGTCAGCAGGCTACGGCCGGACCATGGGTTACCCCTCCAGGAGTCGCATCGCTTCTGCCGGCGCGACGTCACCATCGCCAAGCACGAGGTCGATCGCGGCGCGTTCGAACGCGTCGTCGTCGGGCGCGAACGGATCGCGGTGCGCGAGCCGATGGTCCAACACGAAGCGCGCCAGCACTGCCCGGCGTGGATCGACGCCCGGCTGTGCGCCCTCGCAGGCCAGCAGCACCGCCGACGTCGCATGATAGAGCGCGCTCGCGGCGCGGCGCGCCGACGGCTCGGCCGCGGGCTCGGCGGCGACGCGCTCCGTGAACGCCGCCGCGCGCGCGAATGTCTCGGCGAGGCGACGGCGAAACTTGCCGGGCAGCGCTTGCCCGGCCTCGAGACGCTTGGTCATCAGCGCCGAAAGCGCCTTGTGCGCGCCGCTCTTGCCGACCGCGCGGGCGACGATATCGATCGCGTTGATGTTGGAGGTGCCCTCCCACAGCACGCCGACATGGGCGTCGCGCACCAGCCGCGCGTGCACCCACTCCTCGATATAGCCGTTGCCGCCGCGCACCTCCATCGATCCGGTCGCCACCGGAATGTTGTCGCGGCAGGCGCGGAATTTCAGAAGCGGCGTCAGGATGCGCACGAGGTTGGGCGCCTCCGACGAGCCGACATTGGCCTCGTCCATGCAGTGCGCCGCCAGCATCGCCATTGACAACGCTTGCTCGGTCGGCACGATCAGCTTCATCAATTGCCGCCGCAGCAACGGATGATCGATCACCTTCTCGCCAAGCGCGACGCGGGCGCGCCCGCAGGTCAGCGCCTCGTTGACGCAGCGGCGCATCATCGCCGCCGCGCGCACGCCGTGCGACAGCCGCGACAGGTTGACCTGCTCCATCATCTGCTTGAGGCCGCGCGTGGCGTCGCCGACCAGATAGGCGAACGCACCCTCGAGCCGGATCTCGCCGCTCGCCATCGAGCGGGTACCGAGCTTGTCCTTTAGCCGCACGATGCGGTAGCTGTTGCGCCGCCCGTCCTTTAGCCGCCGCGGCAGCGCGAACAGCGCCAGCCCCGCGGTGCCAGCAGGCGCTCCTTCCGGCCGCGCCAGCATCAGCGCCACGTCGGCGTCAGCGTGGGAGCAGAACCACTTGTCGCCATAAAGCCGCCAATCATCACCGTCGCGCCGCGCCACCGTCTCGATCGCGCCGACGTCGGAGCCGCCGGCACGCTCGGTTATGAACTGGGTGCCCTTCCACAGCGTCGCCATGTCGGACGACAGCATCTTCGGCAGCAGATAGGCCTGCAGTTCTTCACTCGCGAATTTCCGGATCAGATGGATCGACGTGTCGGTGACGCTGATTGGGCACATCAGGCCGAACTCGGCCTGCACGAACAGGTACTGAAACGCGTATTTGGCGACGAAAGGCAGCGGTGCGTCGAGGCCGAGTACGCCGCCGCGATGGCTCATGGCGTGAAGCTGGAAATCGCCGAACGCGATCTGCTCCATCTCGCGATACGCCGGGTGATAGTCGATCCAGTCCTCGTCGCGACCGAAGCGGTCGCGCGCGTTCAGCACCGGAGGATGCTGGTCGGCGGCGCGGGCGAGTGCGTTGAGCCGGCCGCCGGCCAGTTCGCCGATGCGCTGGAAATGCGGCTCCAGCGCCGCGCGCGTATCCGACGCGAGATAGAGCCCGATCAGGTCGCGGACGCCGCGATCGATGGCAAAGAAGTTGAGACCGGCGCAGTCCGGCGCCACGTGGCGCGACGGATCGTGGGCCGCCTCGGCCGCGATGACATCGCCGCGCGCAATCGCCTGGCCGTGCATGGGTGTTCCTCCCCCGCGTTTGTCTCGACGCGTTACGCAGAGCATTTCCAAGCCGGCCGGCGCTGTAAAGCAACAGGGCGTCGCGTGCAAAAAATTTCAGATATGTGGAAGAAAATCGCGCGCGCCTGGCGAGGCACCCACCACCCGTCGGGGCCCGTGTGAACCCGTCGCCGGATCAATCATTTAACGCCTCCCGCACTGCAACACCGAAGCGCGGCCGCGGGCATTGACGACGCGGCGTGACGCCCGCCAAACTCGCCTCGAAACGACAACGACACGGCCGCAGGTGAGGACACCGCCGAATGGCAAAACCCCGCTCCGACGCATCGATGCCGCCGCGCCGCGGCCGGCGGCGGATCGTGGCCGAGCGGATCTGGACGCGGGTGGAAGACCCGGGCGCGACGGTGATCGAGGCCAATCGCAGCGACGGCTGGCACCGCCCCATCGACGGCTATCCGGAACCGTCGATGGTGAAGTCGGCGCATCGTGTGCTGCGCATCTTCGAATATTTCGCCGAGATCCAACGGCCGGCATCGATGACCGAGATCGCGCGTCGCCTCAATTATCCGCCGTCCAGCACCTCGGCGCTTTTGAAATCCCTGCTCGACCTCGGCTATCTCGACTGTGACCGCATGGCGCGCACCTATGTGCCGACGGCGCGAATCTCGCTCGTCGGGGGCTGGGTCCGCAACCGCGCCGGCGGCGATCTCGAGACGATCGCCCAAGCGCTGCACGAAGCGACGCGGCTTACAACCTTCATCGCCACCCGCAACCAGCTCTATAGCCAGTACATCCGCGTCATCCAGGGCACGACGCCGGTGCGGTTCTATCTCGAGCCCGGCGGGCTACGGCTGCTGCCCGCCTCCACGCCCGGGCGCGTGCTCCTGAGCCGGATCGGCGACGACGACGTGCAGCGCCTCCTGCTGCGCATCAACGCCGAGGAGCTGTCGACGCCACCGCTGCGCTTCTCGGATCTCAAGCCCGCGCTCGACACCATCCGCTGCCAGGGCTTTGCATACACCCGCGACATCGGCACGCCGGGGCTGAGCACCATGGCGATGCCGCTCACCGCCGCGGGCCAGGGGCCGGCGCTCGCGATCGCGGTGGCGGGGCCGAGCGCGCTGGTCGCGGCGGAGGCGGGCACCATCCTGCGCACCATGCGCGATCTGATCGAGGCGCATGCGCCGGGCGTGCTGCCGCCGATCGACCTTGACGCGCCGCCGCGGGAGACGTGAGCCATTACAGGGGCGGCGTGTGCGCGCTGATCTTCAAACCAGATCTACGACAAAGGGCTCCCCATGATGCTCTCCGGGGTTCGCGTGGTCGAAATCGGCCAGGCCCTCGCCGCGCCGTTCGCGGCTGAAATCCTCGCCGACTTGGGCGCCGACGTCATCAAGGTGGAGAAGCCCGGTGGCGGCGACGACGCGCGGCGCTGGGGCGCGGCGATCTGGGGCAACGACGCGCCGATGTTTCACCAGATGAACCGCAACAAGCGGGCGATCTGCGTCGACATCAAGAACATGGACGAACGCGAGCGCCTGATCGCGCTGATCGGCAGCGCCGACGTGTTCCTCCACAATCTGCGCCCGGGCGCGGCGGAAGCGTCGGGCCTCGGCGCCGCGGCCTTGCGCGCGCGCTTCCCGCGACTGATCTACGGCGATCTCGGCGCGTTCGGCCATCGCGGCCCGCTCAGCGACCGGCCCGGCTACGAGCTATTGCTGCAGGCGTTCGGCGGGCTGATGAGCATCACCGGCGAGCCCGAACGCGAGGGCGTGCGCTGCGGCCCATCGCTCAACGATCTCGGCACCGGCATGTGGGCGGCGATCGGCATCCTGGCGGCGCTGATCCGGCGCGGCCGCACCGGCGAGGGCTGCCTGATCGAGGCCTCGCTGTTCGAAACCGCGCTGTGCTGGGGCAGCATTCACGCGGCAAGCTATCTCGCCTCCGGAGAAGCGCCGAGAGCCGAAGGCGCGAGCCATCCCTCGCTGACGCCTTACGGGGCGTTCGAGACCGCCGACGGACGACTGATCATCGGCGCCGGCAACGACCGCCTGTTCGCGAAACTCGCGCGTGCGCTCGGCCATCCGGAATGGGCGGAGGACGCGCGCTTCCGCGACAACCGCGCCCGCGTCGCCAATCGCGCCGCACTCACCGCGCTGATCAACGGCCAGCTGACGAAGGACCGTAAGGCGGTCTGGGTCGAGAGGCTGCAGGGCGCCGGCGTGCCCTGCGCGCCGATCCAAAGCATTCCCGAGGCGCTGTCACACGTGCAGACTGCAGCGCTCGGCATCATCCAGCGCCCGGACGACGGCAGCGCCGTGCGCATGATCGGCATGCCGCTGTCGTTCGACGGTGAGCGCCCCGCGGTCAGGCTGCCGGCGCCGTCGCTCGACCGCCGCGATGGCTCCCGGAGCTGGCAATTCTGAAAACGAGAGCAGCGATGATTCACTATTCAGTCTCCGACGACACCGTCGAGGTCCGCATCGACCAACCGCCGGTCAAACGGCCTCGGCGTCGCCATGATCGACGATCTGATCGCCGCGCTCGGGCGTGCCGTCGCCGCCGACGATGTGCGCGTGGCGCTGATCGCGAGCGGGGTGCCGCGCCGTGCTCAACGACGGGCGTTACCCCGCCGTATGCGGGCGCCCGTTTCCGTCAGACCGCGCCGTCCAGCCTACTAAGTTTTACGTTGTATCTTGGTACTCTCAAAGCCGCCCAACGGGCCAGTGACAGCACCACGCGCGAGTGGGACGGTATTGTGTCGATGGTGGGCGCATGGAGCCATTGGCGGATGCCTGTAACTCATCTCTTGAACTGGACGTCGCGCTGGGTATGCCACGCCCTGGAGAAACACAGGCGGTGAAGCGGCGTCGATCGCCGATTTTGCGTGGCCGGTTTGGAGAAAAAGAATTGAGCGAGAATCCCGGCAGCCGAGTAAGCCGCGATCTCACGGCCTGCCGCGCGATCGAACTGCTCTATCATTCCTACCTCACGGGACTGATCCTGATGATATCGTCCCGTGCTGGGTCAGAGCGCGCGGCGGAAGTGGTGTTTCGGACCTTCCGACGCCAGCAATTGGCGCGTTTCGTTCCAGGGTTGAAGAAACTCGGGCTCGACGAACTTCCTCACGCCGTCGCCTGTGCGCAATACCACTATCTGTCGAACCGGCTTGGCGGCGTAAAGGTCGAGTACGTCTACGAAAACGACCGAAAGGCCTGGGTGCGATATCCTCCGCCGCGCTGGATCTGGTCTGGCACCGCGATCTGCGGCATTCCATCGGAAGTTTCGCGCGCAATGCTGCGAGGATGGCACGCCAACAATGGCGTCGTCCTCGGTAACCCACGACTGGGCTTCGTCTGTACGGGGCAGACGGTGGACGGACAGCCTGGTCTGGAAGGCTATTACAAGGAGTGGGATCACGAACTCGCTCCCGACGAACGCTTGCAATTCTCGCCCGGCGAGCGATGCCCCCCGTTTCGAGTCGATCTTGCGCCTCGACTTCCGGAAACCACGTGGCCCGAAGAGCGACTGCAGAAAGTCCTGCGCAACTACGCGATGGAATACGTCACATCGATCGTGCCGGAAGCGATTGCCGTGCTCGGCCCCGACGAGGGCGGCCACCTCGCCGGCGCTGCGGCACGGCTGGTGGGAATGCATACCTTCGATGATATGGCGTCGCTTCTGGGCGGGGTAGGCCCGGGCCCCGCGGGTTTCGCCACCGCCTTCATGCGCCTTGCTAGAGTACAGGAGGACGACGCCGAATTGCGGACCGAGGGCGCGACCGCGACGGTGCGGCAGACCTCTTGGCGCTTGATGGCTGAACGCGAACTACTATCTCCGGCCGTGTTCGAGGCCTGGAACGAGTTATGGATTGGCGCTGGGCTCGCGCATGATCGCTTCATGCGTATCGATGTAACGGCGCGCCGCGATAGGGGCGATCCGTACTGGTGTTGGCAGTTCCGCTGAATTTTGGAATGCGAAATGGGTCGGTTCACCTGAGTGTGCGAGTAGCCGACGTTTGCATGACCTTCCGCAAGTTAAAGCGTTCTCGACCGGCCGCGATCCCGCAAGCAGTTTGAAGCAGATCTTGGATGTGACAGTTAGGGCTGAGCATGCAGCGTACGTTGGATGTCGATGCGCCTCTGACGCTCGCAAAGTGCCGTCGCGCCGGCACAGTCTTAAACCTCCCACTACATGAACTTAAGAGCCGCACTGAGGCTGAGGCATTTCAGAGGGCTGCCGTTATTGCGCTTGGCGGCGAAACTTGTGGCCACAAGATCGGCGCGACGAGCATCGAGGTGCAGCGGTTATTGAAGTGCCAAGAACCAATTCATGCACCGATCCTGCGCGAGCACGTGCTCGCGAGCGGGACGACAGATCGGATCCCGGCAGGACTTCTCGGCATGTGGGGCAAAGACCCGCGCCGGTCACCCCTGTCGGCAGGCGGCCGTGAGGGGACGAGGACGGTGCCGGATGCACGGTGGCGCTAAAGGTTCGGGGGGCCCTCTAGGCAAGCGCAACGGCAATTTCCGGCACGGACTCCATACCCGCAACGCCAAAATGATCCGTGCGGAGATGCGAGCAATCCTTCAGGAGATTAAAGCCCTGAATGAATTCGACCCGTCCACGCGTGGTAGACGATCGAGGCGCGCCTAGAGGATCGCCCCAACCGCCGCGTTCAAAGAGCAGGCAGATGGATCGCTCATCGTCCGATTTCGTGCCGGAGGCGGATTGGAGATGTGTTGGCACCTGTTCACATGGGGCGGTCAATTCAGCGTACTAGCTCCCAGGAAATTGACCGTAATGCTGAACGTCCATCTGCCGCGAGTAGCTGCGGCAGCCGAGTGCTTTCCCGGGCGAAGAGATGACTAGCGTCTGGTTTTCCAAGCGCTTAGCACCGCGCGGTGTGTTGCGTGGCGAGGGATTTATCGGACCAGATAGGTTACCGAAAACTCCCCCGGGCGGAAAATTCCGCTTTTCATTCCATAGCTTGAAGCGAACTGAAGGTCTTTCTCGGCGACCTCGCGCTTGACCTAAAAGTTAACGGCGTACGCTTTAATTCCCCGCGCGAGGGCCGAACTGTCGCGTACAAGGGCCGACTTTCCGTATCTCCCTATCGATCCGCGGTAACGTCGCTTCTACAAAATGAAATCGCCTTCTGGCCTTTGTGCGAAATATGACGAGCCACCACGCCAACTTCGCCCCACTGCTGGCGCTTCTCGGTCGTCATCTTTTGGGGCGTCTCGGCTGCAACGGTGCATTGGCGCGAGCGGCGAGTTTCTCGCGCAATGTTGGCGGGCGGTAGAAATCGAGGAGGCCCTGACCGGCGTCATCGGAGGACGTCGTGGATTTCGGCAGGGTTCGTCGCTCACAGCCGGGAATAACCGTTTGAAAACCCGCAGTGGTTCGCTCGATGTTAGGCATGCTGTTCCTCGTGCATTCCGACCCGAAACCTATGATAGCTTTAGTGCACGCGTAGATCAGCCAGAATTCTGGCCTCTATTTTCATCGGTCAGGCGAATATGAATGGCTTGATTACTGTCCGTATTGTGACCACTTTACGGACAGTTATAACCGAGCCAAGGTTGATTCCCATGGCGAAATCCGCCCGCAAAGCCACCCCCTCAACCATCGTAAACCGGACAGTTCCTCGAAGACCCTTCAATTCTGACGTCCGGCCTCGAGAATACCTGACCGAAAAAGAGATCGAGCGTCTGCAGGAGACTGCTCGCAAGCGGTCCCGCTACGGACACCGTGATGCCACCATGATTCTGATCGCATACCGGCACGGGCTTCGTGCCTCGGAATTGTGCGGCCTGCGGTGGGATCAGATTGACCTCAACAGCGGCCGACTACATGTCCGCCGAGCCAAGGGCGGCATCGATAACGTTCATCCGCTAAGCGGCAGGGAAATCCGAGCGCTGCGCCAACTACGCCGGGAGAATATGGAGTCTCGCTAACAAGCGCCTTAAGCTGGCGACTGAGATGATGTGCGCCGACGCAGGCTTCCATGCCAACTAGGCACGGCGGCATATTGGCAAATCTCGCTTCCACCTGGCCACGCGACCACTTCTGCCGCAGCACGATCGCACCGCGCTGATCAAGGCCAACGACGTGGAATGAGTTCTTGCCGATATCGATACCGACTATCGCAATCGCGGTGTTTGGATTCTGAGACATAGCATGCTCCTTGTCTTTGGCGCCCCTTGCCAGCTTCGATCGCTGGCGGGGCAGGAGCACGGCCGGACCATTCCATTAGCGGAAGTCGCGCGCACTCCTATTGATCATTTCGGGAGATGCACCTTCTCATGGGGCAGGCAGCCGTCGTCGATGTCGAAATCCGGATCGAAGATCGTCTTGCCTTGCGCGCCGAGGAAGGTCGGTTGAGCCTTGATCCACTCGCTCGGTTTCATTTCCTTTACCGGGATCGCTTCAAAATTAATGGAAGGACTGAGGTGGCTAAAAGCGCGAGCGGGCCGTTTATCAAGCTCCAATTATATGGCCAATAGGCTCAAGAGGATCGATCCGATCACAAAGGATCTTCACGATGGCCAAAATTGGAACCGCGAGGAGCGCACCCGGAACGCCCCAAAGAGCGTACCAGAAGAACAAAGATAGGATAACCAATACCGGATTAAGCGTGAACCGCTTTGACAACAGCATCGGGGTAATCGCTTCGCCCTCGGCGATATGAATCGACAAATAGAGCGAAGCGGGCAGCAGTGCGTGCCATGGCCAATCCAGCGCCACGATGCCCGCGAGAAGCAAAATTCCGACTCCAACGAGCGGGCCGAGGATTGGCACGAAATTTAGAAGGAAGGCTCCCGATCCCCACAGAAGCGGGTCTCCAAGCCCGCATTCCCACATAACCAAACCCGTCGTTAAACCGACCACTATATTCATAGCCGTGATCGTAAGAAGATAGCCGCCAATCTGCCGTTGGATTTCCGCGGCTATTTCTACGGCTTGGCGCTTATCTGCAAATCGCGGCAGCACTTCAATAAAACCCCGCATCAGCCTGTCACCTGACGCAAGCAGAAAGAAGAGAATAATAAGGGTTGCGACGGTTCTGGCCAAAACGGTTGCTGTACCGATCGCCAACCAGCTACCCACTGCGGCGGACTGCTTGACGGTCACAGTCGGGGTGTCAGCGCCATCACGTGTCGTCGAAACCTCTTCTTCTATTTGTTGGAATCCCTTCTGCAGATAATCAATTGGCTGTCGAAGCACAGCCAGTTTTTCTTTCAGCGCGGGAATGACGTCTGGACCTTTTTGCAGCCAATTCGTCGCAGGGCCAGAAAGAGCGAAAGCGCCGGCAAAAATCGCAAAAAACAGACAAACAATAACCAAAAGCGCGCTAACTATCTGTGGAAGCCGAAGACGATCGGAGAGGACGTGCATGATTGGCTGAAACAGCAGCTTCAATATGAGTGCCATTGCCAGCGGCAGAGCGACTTCCTTGCCAACGTATAATGTATAGATTGCAGCGATCAGCGCCAGGATAAGGATACCGATCGTAGGGGCTGTTGGCCGTCCCGCGAGTCCAGCCGATTGCTGTGCGTCAATTCTCTTCTGACTCTTGGCCTCTTCTCGGGATCGCTGGACGAGTTCCATCGTGGACACGCTTCCTATGAACTGCGAACACGCGATTTACGACGGTCATAAGCCCGCCGCGACTTGATAGAGCGTTCTTCCGTTTCGGGCTTTCCGGGGACTACACTGCGCATGGAACTAAGATCTGTCTCGCGCCGCGAGGTTGCGGGCACTTTCGACGCCGCCGATTTTTGCCTCAAGCCGACGTTCGCGCGCCCATTGTGCCGCCATCAAACCGAGCAGCGCGATCGGCACGACGCGCTGCCAGCCCACCGTGCGGGCGACCTGAAGGCCTGCGGAAAGGATCTTCGGGTCTAGCACCCACATTCGCCCTGGCATTTGCACCGCGCGCTCGAGGATTGCCCGTTCCCGCACTCGACGTTGTGCCAAGACAGTCAGAAGGCCGCCGAGCGCCGCCAAAACCATGAAAATGGCGGCTGCGGCCAAGCCACCAAATACGCTGCCAAGTTGCAGCGACAGCCACTGGTACAGGGAAACGCAAATAAACACGAAACACGTCAATGCTGCGAACAGCATGAGGGCACCCCAAACGAAGACAGTGTAACTCGCTCCTGTGCGCGCTTGCACAGCCAGGGTAATTTGGCGCACGAATCTTTTAAGCATTGGACGTGTCCGCTTCCTAGTCCACGTTTCTTCAGGCTCACCGGCTGGCGCTGGGCAAGCGACCACAGCGCGCATGGCCGTTTTTTTGATCGAATTAACAAGGCCGTTCAGCAACTGAGCTTAAGCGCTGAATGAGCGGCTGCCTTGATTGTGATTGGCCTGCCAGGTACAGGGCCCGGCGTGAATACCGGGCCCATTATTAATTCAGAGCGGGCGGTGCATTCTGCCGAGAAGCCAGCCCACGCCTATCGCCACTAGAGCGGTCGTATATGGCTGTGCCTCAATAGTATGTCTAAGCCACTTTTCTAGGGACGCCGCCGAATCGCGGGCAGCGCCCGCGGCATCTGCGGCGGTGTCTCGGGCTTGGTCATATAAGTCTTGGGCGGCTCCAACGGCTTGATTTGCGATCCCCTCAACTTGGGTTTTGGTGGTGCCGGTCACACGACCAAAGCCTTCCTCTAATTTGCCGCCCGCGTTCTTGGCGGTGCCGGCTAAGCGATTTTCATCCATGTTAATCCTCGGTTTTATTGTTTTCTGTTGGAAGGAAACCTGTTGGAACACGGATGGTTCCGCGACCGTCGAATCGAATGAGCGGAGGTCCGCTGGCGACGGGGCCCTGTGGACTGGACATCGGTTACCGCGACAGCGCGGCTTTATTCTTCGCGGATCGCGCTCATCGGTCCTCGCGCGCTAATCATCAGAGTGCCTAAGGCGGTGACGGCCTCAATTGTCGGAAGCGACATTTTGAAAATCCGCCGCCTTGTCATCCAACTCCGCGGCCATTCGACGAGGTTCTCCAGCGAACTTGAGGTGCCATGTGAACGCGACCGAGAACCGATATTTTCGCGCGAAATTACGTAGGAAGGCGGCCAAAAACTCATGGCCCGCACGGGGTAGTGCTGGATACGACAGGAACAAATAATAGGAAGCGGTGTTTGATTTTGCATCAGCGGCCCAACGCCGCCTTCCAAGGAGAAAATAGAATGTCAAAAGTGCTTTACGCTACGGCGGTCATCGCGGTCCTGGCTGTACCGGCGATTGCGGACACCATGTCGAACGCGCGGATGATGGGGCAAATGACCAGCGATTCGGTGACGGTCACCGACTGGTACAAACAGAATGTCTATGACCCCAATGACAACAAGATCGGCGAGGTTATGGATGTGCTTATTGATAAGTCGGGGAAGGTCACCTCACTTATCGTCGGCGTTGGCGGCTTCCTGGGTGCCGGCGAGAAGGAAGTCGCAGTTCCGTTCGATGCCGTTCACGTTACGAACAAGGACAATAACAAATGGTACCTGGTCATGAACACGACCAAGGATGACCTGAAAAGCGCGCCCGGGTTCAAATACGACCGGAATTCCACAACGTGGGTGCCCGACAAAAAGTAAGAATATCGAAGGTTGGCCCGGCACAGGTGCCGGGCCAACTGGCACGCCGTGGCCTTCGGGTATTCATTGCGGTCGGATCATTAATGGCGGGGGGCCTACACTACCAAACAGCTAAATCACTGGAGCCATCCCGCGTGGGCTGCAGCGCATTTCGTCGCTTAATGGCCGAAGTGTCGGATATTGCGCGCGCGTGAACATGCCCAGGCGACGCGGGGCAGTCGATGCCTTGGGGCTTTTTCCGCCGCTGCGGCACGCATCTGGAACTACCGGTCCTTCACGTCAGTTGGTGCGACGCAACGAAATGTCTGCAGTTGAGGACTGAGCGGAAGTCGCGCGTACACCGTGAATCTGTCGCGATTGACCCGAAGTGATCGATTGCCACTGTCAATTCCCGCACTGCGAAAGGTTTACTCGATCGCCTCGCCGTCGAGCGCGCTGGCGTCGGCGGGCTCGTGGCTGAGATGCTCGCCGACTTCACAGCAGCATAAGCATCTCGCTCAGCCCCGACTGCTGCGCATGGTCGAGTTGTTGCTGTTGGCCGCCGTGCCCTTGCCGTTCCTTGAGGCTTTCTGCGTTTCATTGGTGATTACGCCGTAGTCGCCGGATTTCGTGTTGCCATCCGAGACTGCGAAGCCTTCGGCGCTTAATCCACGGCGCAGTAATTCGCGTACCGCAGCGGCCCGGCTCGGCATGCGCCGCCCAAAGCGCCAAGTATCGACGGAAGTAAGCTCTTCTTTAGTCAGCATAATTTGCAGACGCTCTCCACGTGGGTCTCCACCCATAAATCGCCTCCTATGCCATTTAACAAAACTGCTTAACTTACTCATAATGTGGCTCCTGCTAGCACTTGTCAAGTTAGGCAATAACGGCAGCTTCTGTTTCTTTAGTCGAGTAATTCACTTGCTCTCCTTCAGTATTAAACGCCAACAACGCGAACAACGTAAGTTGAACAGCAAATAATCCTAGCGACGAGGAAGAACTTACGAAACTATTCGCCTGTGGATTTACTTGAAGCGTCAGGGTTGTTGCGGATCACGCAATGTTAAACGCGCTAAATACCGGCCGTCAAACACCTGACGTTTTCGCATCGGATAAGGAAGCCGATCATCGCATCGCAAATAGTTTAGCGGTGATCAGCGGGCTTGTTCGAGTGAGAGCAAAGACCGACCAAGGACATGCGAACGAGACTTTTCTTTTGGAAATCGCGGATCGCATCGACACCGTTGGCAAGCTGCACCGCCTCATCGCCCATCCGAATTCGGATACCATCGAACTCCAAATATATCTGCAAGAAATCTGCCAGCGGCTAGGAAGCGCGCTTGCAACAACGGCCGCACCTTCCTTCTCAGTTTCCTGTCCCCTTAATCAAACAGTGCCGTTCAACGTGGCGATGCCGCTCGGCCTGATAACAGCGGAACTGTTTTCTAATTCGTTGAAATACGCGCACCCTGCTGGCCTGCCGGCAAAGATTTCCGTCTCTTGCAATGCCATCCTTGCGGATGCGCCGTCGGCACTCCTTTTTGTATATGAGGATGACGGCGTAGGCTTTCCCGAAGGATTTGACATTTCAAATGATGGAAATTTGGGCATGCGGTTTATCCGATCTCTCAGTGAACAACTTCAAGGGACGCAAGATTGGACAAGTGATCCGCTGGGCGTCCATTTTGAGTTGTCGTTCCGTTGCAAACTGCCGGTGTGAACGGGGACTAATCATGGCGACCATCCTTCTCTTCGTGAAAGACGGCGTGTTCGATCACGAGGACATTACAGCCATGTCGATGGCACTGGACGAAGTGTGCGAGATACTGAACCTGCAGGACGATAATTCAGCAAGAGAGGTCATAGCGTCTCGCATCATTGACTTGGCGAGGGCGGGCGAACGCAGTCCCAAGCGCCTTCGGGACAGGATACTCCATGAGGCGGATTTGGCGCGTCACGTCGACTTGGACGACGGTCGCGTAGCTTAATGCTCGAAGGGGATTGTCGGCGAGAATTGGGGGGCAGTCATGGACGAGGTTGCGCAATACAAGGAATACGCGGACGAGTGCCGGCGTTTGGCTGCAACGGTAAAAAACCCCGAGCACAAAAAGCCGCTACTAGAAATGGCTGCGGCTTGGGATACCGTCGGCAGACAAAAAAGTGCGAGCTTGCTAAAACGATTTGAGCGAACCCACGGTCAAGGCGCCGCCGTTGCAGGTGCAGACAAAGATCGAGTGGGTCATTTAATCTCAAGACGGCCAAAGTGTCAGGCCCGACGATCCCACCGTCGTTTCGCTGCCGCCGCCAATCAAGCGATCGAATTGCTTACTCTTTCCTGCGCTGCACTTTGTCGCTTTTGGCCATTCTGTTCCTAATTCCGGGTCTGGATGTCAAGCTCTTCACGATCATCCTTGCCGGGCCCATTGTTCTCTCCGCGGTAGGGGCGTGCCCTCCGCATGATGGCGTAAGATGACGTTGGCGGATCAATGTTGAAGGCGCGGTCGCTCTGTTCGAACGCTCGCAAAAAATCGGACGATCTCACCACCGCCACCGTCCCGGCAGGGACGACTTTTCCCGCCTTTGTTGCGGGAACCCTATGATCTCCCTATGCGCACTGCGCGTCAGCCTTCTTTGTCGACCACTTGAACTCGGTCCCGTCGATCCACATGCGGTGCAGCATGACCGCGAGCTTGCGCGCGACGGCGACCTTAGCCTTGCGAAGCCCATTGCGCTTGGCGAGCCTCGTCCCCCAGGATTTCAGCGCCGACCATTTCGGCACGCGGGTCAGCAGCACGCCGGCCGCTTCGAACAAATACATGCGGAGCATGCGGTCACCGCACTTTGAGATTCGGCCGGACCAGTCGACCTCCCCGGAAGCATGGCGTCGGGTCGTCAATCCGATATAGGCGCCGACACTTCTCGATCGCTTGAAGCGTGTCGGATCGTCGATCGTCGCCTTGAAGCAGAGCGCGGTAATCGGGCCCACACCTGGCACGGTCATAAACCTGCGGACTTGCAGATCATGACGCGCCAGCTTGTGAACCTTACGGTCGAGATCGCCGACCTGCTCCTCGATAGCCTTGCGTGCCGCGAGCAGCGGTCCGACCGCAGCGATCAGCTCGGGACGATTCTCGATCAACTCCTCGGCTCGCACGGCAAAGACATTGAACTTGGCACGGCCGATGACAAGACCGAGATTCTTGAGAAGGCCACGGATTTGGTTCTCGAGGTCACGCTTGATCTTGACCAGCAACGCCCGGCTCGCCAGGAGCGCCCTGACCGAGTGGCTCTCGAGGTCCTTGACGCGCACCTCCTTGAACCAGCCGCTCTGCATGATGCGGGCGATCCCGGCAGCATCGTTGCGGTCGCTCTTGTTGATCTGCATCTTGAGCACCGCCCTGGCGTGGCGCGCGTCGATGCAGATCACCGGCAAGCCAAGTCGCTTGAGCTCGGTCCAAAGCCACGTCGTCGTCGGTCCCGTCTCAAGGCCCATCCGAACTACGTTTGGAGCATTCGATCTCACGAACGCGGCAATCGCCTCAGGATCGGAATCGACTACACCCTCTCGCATCACTGCTCCCGTCGGGTTCACCACGCAGATCGACGTCTGCTTCAGTGACACGTCCAGTCCAACATAGTGCTCCATCGCAGCTCTCCATTTTTGCAAGCCCGCATAAGCTCGGCCGATAAGTCCTGCAGAGCTGAATTCCTGGGCCTTCGTCTGGCTCGATCCCGGAATTACCCCATGTTGCAGAAGTTCCTTGCAGGATTTTTTGGTCAGTGATTCCGTCGCTGTGAAGCGATTCGCGACGGGAGCGGACCATGATGGGACGGCTCAATCACGATCAGGCACAGTTTTTCTATTCATTTCGGCTTGATGAAGCAGTGCCGCAGGATCACCCGGTCCGTGAGGTTGCCGGAGTTCTTGATCTAGGTTGGGTGCATTCCGAGTTGGCACCTTATTATCCTCGGCTCGGTCGGCCTTCGATCGATCCGGTGCTGATGATCCGGATGCTCATCGTCGGCTATGTGTTCGGCATCCGCTCGGAGCGAGCGCTCTGCCGTGAGGTGGGAGTGAACCTGGCCTATCGCTGGTTTTGCGGGCTCTCGATTGAGGACAAGGTTCCAGATCATTCGGCGTTTTCACGGGCTCGCAATGAGCGCTTCCGCGACAGCGGCATCTTCCGGAGCGTGTTTGAGCGTGTTGTAGGCGCTTGCATTGGGGCTGGCCTAGTTGGCGGCGAGGGGTTTGCGGTGGATGCGAGCCTTATCGAGGCCGACGCCAACAAGCATCGCTCGATCCCGGGAGCAGTGTGGAGTAAGGATATTGATCCGGCCCAAGCGCGTCGCGCGGTCAAAGAGTATTTGGCGACGCTCGACGATCCAGCCTACGGCGCAGCAAGTGACGTCACGCCGAAGTTCGTCTCACCATCTGATCCTGCCGCTCAATGGACCGGCGCGCTGCGGAGCGCAGCGTTCTTCGCTTACGCCAACAACTATCTCATCGACGTGAAGTTCGGGATTATTATGGATGTCGAGGCGTCGCGCGCCATCCGGCAGGCCGAGGTCGGCGCCTCGCAGGCGATGCTCGAGCGGACCGAAGCATGCTTTGGCATCAAACCCCAACGGCTCGCGGGCGATACGGCCTACGGTTCTGGAGCCAACCTCAACTGGCTGGTCAGCGAAGCGAAGATCGCGCCGCATATCCCGGTGATCGACAAATCGAAGCGAGACGACGGAACGTTCAGTCGGGAAGACTTCACATTCGACAAGGAGCGCAACATTTACATTTGTCCGGCCGGCAAGGTTCTCACCACGACTGGCAAGGTCGCGACCGATGGAGAGACACTGTATTACCTGGCTACGACCCGCGATTGCCGTAGCTGTCCGCTCAAGTCACAGTGCTGTCCGAAACCGCCGTTGCGCAGAATTCAGCGCAGCATCTACGAGGAGGCCCGTGACGTAACCCGGGCATTGGCCAAGACCGAAGCATTCGATCGCTCGCGCCGCGAGCGCAAACGAGTTGAGATGCTGTTTGCACATCTCAAGCGCATCTTCCGACTGGGTCGTCTGCGCTTGCGCGGGCCATGCGGCGCTCAATTCGAGTTCACACTGGCGGCAATTGCGCAAAACCTCCGCAGGCTGGCAAAGCTCGTCGCGCGACCGCCGCCCGTCACCGAACAGTGCTTTGCATGAGGAGTGCAGCGTTCGGCAGCGTTGGCGTCAGACCACGCCAGATTGCGGATAGCACGCGCCCTAACTCAAGAAATTCCCGTCAGGCACCACCGCCCGTCATCGCCGACTTCTGCAACAAAATCGGCCAATTCCCGACATCCCATTGGACGGGTAATGCGACTGCTCATCGACCTCCACATCGTGGTCTCCGTGACGGTATTGAAGTGAATAGGGCCTGCTAGCCTTCTACGCTCGGCATGTCCGGACAATCTGCGACATTGCGCCTGCAGCCGACGTACGACGCAATGGCGGCGGGTTACGTTGCCACAGGCAGGAGGTTTGCAAGATGGCACTCGATACGGATCGAATTGACGAGGCGGTGCTGGCACTACTCTACCTTGGACTTCACGATGATTTGCGCGCGTGGAAGGGTTTTGATTGGGATGCGATGAACCGGCTGCATGAAAAAGGGATGATCGAGAATCCAGTCAGCAAGGCAAAATCTGTCGTGTTAACGACGGACGGGCTGCGCCGGTCGCGGGAGCTATTCGAAGAGATGTTCACGAAGTAGCCTACACGAGCGAATGCCGAAGATGCTATGTTTGAACGGTCAGAATAGCCTGTGGATCCGGCCAAATCTTAAATGAAGGGAACGAATAACATGGGCAAGAAGAAAGAGGAAAAGAAGAAGCTGAAAAAACTTAAGAAGGCGATGAAAAAGGCGGATAAGAAAGGCACGAAGGTGGATAGATCTGAGATTCCGCTCGACACTCCGTTTTCTACGTAGGTCGGAGTGCTAGAGTGTGTCAGACGAGAAACGGCAGCGGCCCCGATCACCTCGGGCGTGCTTGCCAAAGAACGGCTCGGTGAGCCAGAAAGGCGAGCATAGCTATTTTCCACGCAGCTTTCGGCCAAGACGCACAACGGCGCCGATCCCTGCGATGGCTTTCCAGAAAACGCGCGTGCTCAGCCAAATGCCTGCGGATGTCTTGGGCACGATGCGGGCGGCCATGCGACCCAGATTCCTCTGCTTTGAGGCAACGAGCTTGCCATGCATCGCTTGATATCGGGCGAAGGCGCCGCTCGGATCGCCTGGGCATTCCTCCAGCGCCCTCGCGAGTTCGTATGCCCCCGCGATGGCAAGAGTGGACCCATCTCCAAACAGTGACACACAGGACGCAGCGTCACCGAGAAGCGCGATCCGGCCGCGGGCCCAGTCCGCAACATGCACGCGGGCAACGGAATCAAAATAAAGGTCGCTAGCCGCACGCACGGCGGCAAGAAACTCCGGCACTCTCCAGCCGATCCCGGTGAAGTTTCTCTCAAGAATGGATTTGTGCTGGTCGAGGTTTGTGTAGTCGAATTCAGGAATCTTCGGATGCCAGAAAACGAAATAAGCGAGCGGAGCACCCGCACGCGGATGGAGTGCCGCCAATTTCCCCGGCACATTGAGCATGAACATCTCGTGTCCGGCGTCAGTGTTGTCGGACAGGGGAACCGTCGCGGCATAAAGCCCGGCATGCGTGACAAATTCGGAGTTGGCTCCGAACGCCAAGCACCGGACGATCGAATGCAATCCGTCTGCGCCAATAACGAGATCGAAACGTCGCGGACGCGATTGCTCAAACGTCACATCCACTCCCATTCCATCCTGGCTGAGGGTCTTGATGGAATCACCGAAGATGTAGTCGGCGTCGTTTGCACTCGCGCCATGAAGGATTCGTGCGAGATCGCCGCGTGCAATCTCGATGTCTTTGGGCACGATCGACGATCGCAGCGCTTCGATATCGACCCGCGCGACCCGCCGTCCGGCCGAGTCTAGGAGAGTCATTCCTTGCAATCGGATTCGGGCTTCCCGGAGCTGCGCCAGAACGTTCATCCGCTCGGCCACTTCGACTGCGGGCCCACGCACATCGACCGGACTACCACTTGAACGAAGCGAGCGACTGCGCTCCGTGACGGTCACGGAATGACCGCTACGGGTTAGCCAATAGGCAAGGGTACAACCCGCGATGCCGGCGCCCGAGATCAGGACCTTGAGCTTTTCCTCGGGTCTCCTGTCGCGGACAGGTCGGGTAGCTTCGTCTCTTCTCATGGCGTCATCGTCTCGCATTCTTGGGCGAACCGACCGCAACAAGATACCTGACGTCCCGCTCGGGCGCCCACTCGCAATGGGGCGACGTCATTGCTATCGGCTTTTAGCCGGAAAGCGACAGCAAGTGTTGTGGAGCGGCCGTTTAGGGTCAATTCTGTTGAAAAAGTCGCAAGTCTAAAGTCGTTACAAATCTGCCAAAGTGCCAACGAGATCTTCGATTGACGCTAACTGCCGCCGCAGATCGATTTAGAACTCGCTCAGTTGAGTTGAGACGGGTGATGAGGGCCCCCGCGTCTACATCTGAAAATCGCGCTCACGGCGCTAAAAAATTTGGGCCGCGTCGATATTTCGACTTTTTCAACAAAATCGGTCATCAACGTCCGTTTCGCGTTGTTCGCTATAAGGTCCGCTCATACCCTTAGAGCGAACTCAACGCGGACATTGCGGCACTTCGCATTTGGGCCACTAAGCGACATCAATCGGACTATTCAATCAGCTCATCGGCCAACGAAGAGACGTTCGGTGGGACGTTGAGCCTGAGTGCCTTCGCGGTCGTCAGATTAATGACGAGATCGAACTTGGTCGGCTGCTCAACCGGAATGTCGCCAGGCTTAGTGCCACGCAGGATCTTGTCGACCATGACCGCGGCGCGCCGGAACTGGTCGGGGATGTTTGGTCCATAGGACATGAGCCCGCCAGCTCTCACGAGATCGCTGGTAAGGAACGTCGTGGGCAGTTGCGCGTTGAGGGCACGCGTGATGACGATCGCGCCGTTGGCGCCGATCAGCGCATTTTCGACGACGTAAAGTGCCTCTGCTTGGCCTTTGAGAGCATCGATAACAGGTGCAAAATCTTCTGCTCGCTTGACAGCATGGAGTGCGACCTCGAGGCCTAGTGTGCGCGCCGCAGCATGAACCTGGCCGCTTTCCAGTACGGCTCCCGAATAATTGGCATCAAACATCACCGCCAGCCGGCGGAGACCTGGAACGACCAGGCGCAAAAGTTCGAGCCGCTTGCTGGCGATATCGGCCCCCTGATTCGACAATCCAGTGACGTTACCGCCTGGCCGAGCCAAACTAGCGACCAGGCCGCTTCCAACTGGGTCGGTCGCGGTTGCAAAGACGATGGGTATAGAAGCCGTCACTTGTTTTAATATCGTGGCACCCCCTCCGTTGGTGACGATGACATCGACCTTTTGTTGCACAAGCTCGGATGCGATCTCGGCGACGCGCTCGAAGCGTCCTTCCGACCAGTGGTACTCGACCCCGATGGTCCGACCTTCAATCCAACCGAATTCACGCAGTCGCTCTAGGAAAGCTGCAGTCCATGGACTCCAGGCCGAAGCCCGGTCGCCGACAACCGCAATAGTTGGGAGCTTGTCCGGCGGCTGCGCTCGGGCGGCGAATGGCCACGCCGCCGCCGTGCCGCCGACGAGCGTTATGAAATCGCGCCGTCTCACGTGGCTCCTCCAATCCCTAGAGCAAGAAAGTCGTGGCGGTCAAATTAGCATACCGGAAGTAGCTGGTCGCGTGGGTTAGGCACCCGTTGCTCTGCAGGTGTCCAACGTCGGCTTGGGGTCATTAGGGTCGATCAAATTCGCGGCGGAAGTATCGCGATGACTGTAACCCTCTGAAAGCCGACATCGTTTCACGACCTGCGGCCCTGGGGCGCATGCTCGTCATCCTCGTAACAGAGGAGTACGATTATGTCAGACCATGAAAATTGCTCACCGCCCAACAAACGCACACCTTGGAACAAAGGCAAGCTGATCGGGGCAAGACCTCCCCTGCGACCGAAACACGTTTGGTCGATCAGAACCCGATTACTGTTGGAGGGGCGAATACGTGACCTTGCCCTATTTAACTTGGCCATCGATAGCAAGCTTCGGGGCTGTGACGTCGTAGCCGTAAGGGTCGAAGACGTTGCCCCAAACGGCTACACGATGGACCGCGCAACGGTGCGGCAGAAAAAGACAGGACGACCAGTCAAGTTTGAGCTGACGGATCAAACTCGCCAAGCCATCGACGACTACCTGAAAGCTGCCGCCAAAAAACCGGGAGAGTTTCTATTCGCGGGTCGGCGCGGCTCCGGCCACTGCATGACTACTACCCGGCAATACGCGCGGCTCCTTTCGGAATGGATCGCCAGCATCGGGCTCGACCCAAAGGTCTTTGGCACGCATTCGCTTCGCCGAACAAAGGCAACACTGATCTATCGTCGAACCGGAAATCTACGAGCCGTGCAGCTCTTGCTCGGGCACACCAAAATCGAAAGCACCGTCAGATACCTCGGTATTGAGGTGGATGACGCGCTTGCGATAGCGGAACAGGTTGACGTCTGAAATACCTGGGCAGAGCGGACATGCTCTGCCCAGCCGCTCACGGCAGAAAAGGGCCAATAAGCGAAATTGCGGTGCTCATTCGATTACCTTGTCGGCACGAACCAAAAATAATTCCGGGATCGTGAGCCCGAGCGCCTTAGCCGTCTTTATATTGATCACCAATTCGAACTTAGTTGGTTGTAGGACCGGCAAATCGGCGGGTCTGACGCCGCGTAAAAGCTTGACCAACTGCCGGGCCATTAGCTCTCGATAAACCTGGACGACGCGTGGTCCGTACGCGAGAAAGCCGCCTTCCTCCGCTATTTCAGGCCATTCATAGATTGCCGGTAGGCGCAGCGCTGCGACCCGGTCCATAATAAGCCGACGATTGGCGAAGAGCAGTGGAGATGCCAAAACGTTGAGCGCTGTGGCTCCTGATGTCTGCGCCATGTCGATGGCTGCAACGATCTCCTCGCCTGAGGCGATGATCCGATGGATTGAAAGCTCGATGTTGCGGGCGCGCGCCGCCTCCTGCAGTGCCTGAAGCTGCGCAACTCCTGTGTTGTTGGAATCGGCAAGGGTCGCCATCCGGCGAAGTCCGGGTACTGCCTCGATCAGGATTTCCTGTCGTTTGCCGTTAAGCTCTGTCGCGAGGATGCTGATGCCCGTTGTGTTGGCGTTTGGCCGAGCCATAGAGTTCACGAGTCCCATCCCGACCATATCATCGGCTGCTGCGAGGATCGGTATTGTCGTCGTCGCTGTCTGTGCCGCGTGTATTGACGGAGGGCCACCGGCGTAAATGACATCGGGTTGGGTTTTCGCGAGCGCCTCAAATTCCGAGATGAGATCGGTGCTCGGCCCATATGTGCGCCAATCGATTGTGAGGTTTTGGCCCTCGACGAAACCAAGCTCCCGAAGTTCGTCAAACATTGCGACAATTGCCGGGGCATTGCGGGGGAATGCAGATACGGCACCGACCCGATAGACCCGCCCTGTCTCCTGCGCCCGCGCTGCAAGAGGCCAGGCAACCGCGCTCCAGCAAAGAAGCTTGATGAATTTGCGTCGTTGCATCCGCACCCCTCAGAGCGCTCTCTATCTACCCCTCAGAGCACTCTCTACCTAACGGGTAAGCGTAACACTTTGCGACCGGCGGTGAGCGAGAAATGGCGCCGGCTGGCTTTAGACGCCAAATCGGCTGAATGTCGCATTAGGGGTCAATCGCTATACAGTGCTGTAGGCCGCAGCGGATAGCCACGTCAGCAATTCTCCCGAAAGCTGACATCCGCTTCCGTCGCAACTTCGGTCGCGCGGGCCAAACCCTAACTCGTGCACCGCAACAGACGCCGGTCTGCTCGAACCGCCTTTTCAAGGGAGCTGCAGGACCCCGAGCTGCATTAATTGCTTCAAGCGATCAGTACAGGACCAACGCTCGATAACCTTGCCATCGCGAAACTTCAGGATCGTGATTCCCGGCAGATCGTATCTCTTGCCCGTCGGAGTGAAGTTCATGAAGCTTCCGGACTGTACACCGGACATCATGAACCGGCTTACGACTCGATCTCCAGCCTCGAATACGTCGTCAATTGTGAGCAAAGGGCCTTTCTTGCCGGGCATCGAGAGGTCCGCCCAAGCTGCCTTATATCGAGCTACGATGCCTGCCTTATCCAACGGTTCGGGCGAATATCCGTACAACAGCACACTCGCGTCGTACATGTTCAAATATCCGTCGAGGTCGCCATCGTTCCAGTTTTTGATGGCGTTGTTGAAGAGTTCAAGATTGCTGATCAGATTGATTGTCACGCAAACTCCCCGATTGGCTATTCACTCGCGCCGCGCCTGGTTCTCATATGTGCGTGGCGTCCGCTGCGATGTACCGGGTCGTTGCGGTTGTCGTCTGACGCTCCTCGGGAACAAAGGGTCCTTCGGCTGCTTGCAAAGTCGCCCGTTCAAAGACGCAAAAGCCTGCGTCCATGCGAACCAGATCGACTTGGCGTAGCTGGCCTGTTCCTCAGAGCTCCGCTGGACGCCAAGAAAGAAGCACGCTCAATTTCGATGTCGGCTTTGGGGTCAAACTGAGACGTCGCGCGATGTCTGCTGCGACTTCCGCTTTGCGCCAAAGCGGACATACCTGCGTTTGTGAAATCTACAGCGTGCGCGGGCGGCCTTAAATTCTAGCTGCTTCGGATCCTCCCTTCGGCGAAGAAGGTGAGGGCATTACCGTCCTGAGCCAGTGGCTTTGAACCAGGCCAAAGCGAGAGCCAATCCCTGATGAATTGATTGGATCGCTTTTAGTTACCGGAGCCTGTCGCGGCTGCCTCAGATTCCGCAACGATCAGTTGCGCTCTCTTTAGATATGGCTCGCTAACTTCCGATTTATGTCGTCGACGCGAGACCAGATAGGTATCTCGAGCATCAGCGTCCAAAGCATCATGCCGACGGTGGGAACGTCGCAGCGTGCTGCGAGGCGTCGTCCTGAGGATGATCGCAAGAGCGACAACCCTTGGGCCGAGCCCGATCATGCGTCGCCATCACCTCCCCCGCCTGGCTCGGGCAGACTAGTGGACAAGGCTGTCTAACCTCATCAATCCTTCCAAAAATTCTTGAACCGATCAGGTGCCATTTCGGTGTATCTAACAGTGTGCGAAATATTTTTGTGCCCCATGTAGTGCTGGAGGGCTCGGGTATCATGCCCATCGTTAGCCAACTTGTAGCCAGTCGAGTGTCGAAGCATATGCGGATGGATTGGGAATGGGAGCTTTGCGGCTTCACCGGTTCGGGCGATCGTTTTCAGGAAACCAGCGGTCGTGGCCGGACCGCCTCGCTCAGTGATGAAGACGTAGCGAGATTCCATATTCTCACGGCGTAGCTGGCGCAGCGCTCGGATTTCCGAGCCGCTGAGCGGATGAACGTTATCGATGCCGCCCTTTGCCCGGCGGACGTGTAGCCGGCCGCTGTTGAGGTCGATCTGATCCCAACGCAGACCGCACAATTCCGAGGCACGGAGGCCGTGCCGGTATGCGATCAGGATCATGGTCGCATCACGGTGTCCGTAGCGGGACCGCTTGCGAGCAGTCTCTTGGAGACGCTCGATCTCTTTTTCGGTCAGGTATTCTCGAGGCCGGACGTCAGAATTGAGGGGTCTTCGAGGAACTGTCCGGTTTACGATGGTTGAGGGGGTGGGCTTGCGGGCGAATTTCGCCATGGGAATCAACCTCGGTTCGGTTATCACTGTCCGTAAAGTAGGCAGAATACGGACAGTATTCAAGACCACAATATTCGCCTAACCAGTGACTGGGGCGACGAGAATGGCGGCTGACCAAGGCGTGTGCTTGAGCTACCATAGCTTTCAGGACGAGAGCATGAGGAACAACATGCCTGACATTGAGCGAACGAGCGCTGGCTTCCAGGCTGTCATACCCGGCTGTGAGCGACGAACTCTGCCGAAATCCACGACGTCGTCCGATGACGCCGGTCAGGGCCTTCTTGATTTCTACCGCCCGCCAACATTGCGCGAGAAACTCGCCGCTCTCGCCGATGCACCCTTGCGGCCGAGACACCCCAAATGACTGAGAAGCACCAGCAGTGCGGCCAAGTGGGCGCGGCGGCTCGTCATGCTTCGCACAAAGGCCTGAAGGCTGTACAGCCACGAGTTTCGGTCGAACCAACGGAAACTGCGACACGGGAGGCCGACGAAGCGATGCGCGCTCTAACCGCACTTTTCTGCGATTTGCGCAGCCAATGTGCCGGCGCATGCGGCCCGGCTGATGGCCCTGGCGACCAAATTTCGGCGCGAAGGCCATTCCGCCTACGCCGACCAGCTCGCCGCGAAAGCAGCGCAGTTCCTTGAATAGCGGGATAAGTTGGCTCACACCGCGTCTTTTGCTGCTTTCACCGGACGAGCCCTGACAATCTTTCGGGCGGGCTTAGCCTTAAACACCGTTGGTTCTTTCGTGAACGGATTGACGCCCGCGCGCTCCTTCGTGGCGGGTTTTTTGATCACGACAAATTTTGCAAAGCCCGGCAACAAGAATGCGCCATTCTTCTTCAATTCCTTGTAGCCCACGGATGCTAGTGACTCGATGACGGTTTTAACGTCTTTCTTCGGCAGCGAGTGTCGATCAGCAACCGTTTGAATCAGCTCGGACTTCGACATCAGCTTTGTCATGGATTTTGGTTCCTAAGTTGCGCTGCGAGAACTCCTCGGGCGGAATTGCCGCCCGAGGTAATCGCCTACTTCTTCTTGGCCTTCTTTACCTTTTTCGCTTTCTTCGCCTTTTTTGCTTTCTTAGCCATAGCATCCTCTTCGTTTGCTGGACGCCGCCCAGGGTGGCGGGTTGCGCCCCAGTGCAATCCTAGGATCGCCTGATTCGGCTTGGCATGTCTGTAATCGAGATGATGATTCTTGTTGGTAGCGGTTCGGCAAAGCCGCCGCCAAGCATCTAGCGGCGACTTCCGTTATTGCGCTGAACGCCGACTTTCGCTTGCGCTGCAATATCCGTCGTGATGGTCCAAGAGCCGACATGACTCCTGTGGCTTATTCGAAAGGACGCCGACGACGTCCGCTGTGATCGTCGTGGCGAGCAGCTTCCCTGCGAGAATGGCTTCGTCGAACTAAAACTGCGTATGAAACCGCCCGGCGAAAACATTAACCGGCCCGCGGTCGGTGTTGTAGCCTGGATTGGCGATGAGCTGATAGTCGAAGCTGACTTTCGTCGAAGACGAAATTGCGTAGCTGTAATAGGTCTCGAAATATCTGCTCGAGACCGGGATGTGGCAGTTGTCCGTCGCCGACGAGGATACCCAAGCCGCCATCGTTTAGGAACGCCTCGTGGACGCTGGAAATGCCGTTGACGACGCCGGCAATGCCGATTGTATCGTCCGGTCGGCCCCATTGCTTGCCATTCAACGAGATGCCGCCCGCCACAGTGCGATCGACATCAGTGAATTCGTAGGGTTCGACGTTGCCATCCGCCCAGCCGGCGCGGACGAAAGCACCGAGATTGGACGTGATCTCCTGCTCCATATTCATGCTCACGCCGCCGCGGCTCTGATATTCGCGCACGGCGGCGATATCGGCCGGGCCGCCGGTGACCGCAGCCAAAGCGATCGCGTCCTCGAAGCTCCCCATTCGGCCACGGCTGAGGAAGCCGGTGAACGCGATCTTGCCGGGATGTCCCCACAACTCGTAGCGGCGCTCGATTTCACCGACCCACTGGAATTGGTCGAAGGTCGGGGTGAGATCAGGGCTGTTGGGCACGACCGAGAGATCAAACACGCCGCCGCGCAGCGTCCAGTTTCCCTGATACCATTCGACGGCCGCGCCGTAGGTATAGCCCCAGGAATCGGCGGCATAATCGAAGGTTGCTGTGTCGACCAGCCGCCCAGTTCATGAAATCGTTGCGGGGATCGTGCGCGTATTTATTGGTATCGAATACATCGGTGACGGCAAATTTGCCCACAGTGATGACCAGCCGGTTGGCGGTCTCCGAGCCCGCGAATTGATTGGCCCCGGCGTCCACCTTCTGAGTTTCACCGCCCAAGTCGATGGTCTGGCGAATGAACGTGCGTGGCAGCCGCGCATAGGGATCGGTCTGTCCAACTTTGTAGGCCTCGCCGCTCGGAAACCCTGCAACTCCGAGCGTGTTGGCGAGCCCAAATCCCTGGTCGATTTCGGGATTGACCCAAAGCTCGGCGCCCTGCCACAGCCGCACACCAGCATAAAGCGTGGCGTCCCAAGTCTCGCGACCCTCTCCGCCGCCGGGCAGACTGTTGGCGCCCTGATAGGGCGACCGAAACGCCGGATAGGCTTGTTCGAGGAATGTGGTCTGACCGTGGAAGTTGACGTTGTCCGAGTCCGGCGCGGCCGGCGCCTTGGTGACTATGCTTGCCGGCGTCGCATCGTTGCCGAACCGATAGTTCAAGCCGACGCGCAGCTCTTGCAGCGAAAAATTGGAATCGATCCGCTGCGCCCCGGAGAGGAACGTGACGCTGCTGATGCCGTAGTCAGTGAACAGATATTCCAGCCGCCCCGTCCAATGTGGCGCGACCGGCACTTCGACGCCGGCTCCGGCTGCCCAGCCAAGCCGCCACAAGAACGGTGACTCGCTCGTTCCCGTGGCAATTTGGGTGAGTGACAGCTGATCATAGGTCCAGGCAAAGCCGCCAGTGGCATAAAACAGCCAGCTTCCCGGGGCGTAACCGATGCGGCCCCGTACCGTGCCGGATGCACAGCACGGTCTCGCTGTAGCTCTCCGCGCCGATCAACGGCAGAGGAAAGCGGCGAGGTGCCGCCGATGCGAGATGCCCGCGCTACTCGGAAAGCTCGGGAACGATACGTCGGCCTCGGCGCCGACGACGACGCGGTTCGGCAGCATGTAATTGTAGCCGGCCTGAAGTCCTTCGAAAAAACTTCCCGTACCTTTGAAGGCGTCAAAGGGCTGAAACAGGTCAATCGAGCCGGAGGTGCTGAGCGCCGGCGCCGCGGGCGTGCTCGCGGTCCAATTCGAGCTTCCCCAGGCGTATCCAAGATGGCCGCCCGCATAGAGCCCGCTCCAGTCATAAGCGGATGTAGCGCTCGACGAAATTGGCGCAGCCTTCGTCACCATGATGTCGTCGGCCGCGGCGCGGCCCGCAAGCGCGATCAGCGATACGCCGGCAACAAGCAGCCCCTTCATCTGTACCCAGCCCGCAATCAAGCCACACGATGGTCCCGACTTGTTGGCTTCCATCACGAAAACATAGCGTGACAGCAGTTAGCCCCCATCAGACAAACCAGGAATTGGCACGCCGATCGTCTGCAGGATCAGGAAAACATTGAGCCCCAAGACCACCGCGGTGCCGACTATCGCCGCAATATTGGTCAGCCGGCCATTGGTGAACCGACCCATGATGTCTGAGCGTCGTGTGAAGATGAGCAGCGCGATCATGGGAAGCGGCAGAGCGATACTGAGCACGACCTGACTGATCACGAGCGCATTTGTGGCGTTCGTACCCAGACCGACAACCACGAAGGCCGGAATCATTGTTACAAGCCGTCTGACCCAGATCGGTATGCGGAACCCGACGAAGCCTTGCATGATCAATTGGCCGGCCATTGTGCCAACCGTCGAGCTCGATATCCCCGATGCAATGAGTGAGAGCAGGAACACGCCCGCTGCCCCGATGCCGAGCAACGGCGTCAACGTGTGATAAGCCGTTTCTATCTCCGCTACTTCGGGATGACCGGCATGGAAGGCGCCCGACGCCATCATCACCATCGCCATATTGACCATGCCGGCGATCGTCAGTGCGATAATGACCTCTCGATTTGAGAAGCGCAGCACCATTCGCCGCTCGTCATCGCTGGCGACTGGCGTGCGGGCCTGGGTAAGGCCGGAATGCAAATAAACGGCGTGCGGCATGACAGTCGCGCCGATGATACCGACGGCAAGCAGCAGAGCCTGGCCATCGGCTAGCTGCGGCAGGACCGTGTGTAATGCTGCTGAACTCCAATCGATCGGAACGATGAACATCTCGATCAGGTAGCAAAGCGCAATAATTCCAACCATGCTGCCAATGATCAGCTCTAGCGCTCGAAACCCATGGCGTTCGAACATCAAGATGCCGTAGGTGACGACGCCAGTGACAACCATGCCCGCAAGGAGGGGCATGCTGAACAGGAGCGAAAGCCCGATGGCGCCGCCGAGAAACTCGGCTAGATCGGTCGCCATGGCAGCGACCTCGCTGACGATCCACATCGCCCAGACGACCGGCCGGGGAAACTCGTCGCGGCACATCTCTGCCAAGTTTCGGCCGGTGACGATGCCAAGCTTGGCCGACAGACGCCTGGAATAACATCGCGATTAAGTTGGCCAGCAGCACGACCCAAAGCAGGCCGTAGCCGTACTTCGCACCCGCCTGAATATTTGTCGCGAAGTTTCCGGGATCGATGTAGGCGATCGAGACCACCACTGCGGGACCGGCGAAAGCCAGATACGCACTGGGCCTGCGGCGCTCCCCGCTCAATATTCCGCGCGCCGCCCCGACGCTCCGCTCCGTGAGCGACCCTGGTCGCACCTTCAAATCGGTCATTCGCGGGCTCGGTGTATCCAGCATCGACGTCAATACGTAGCTTAGGCTACAAACTGCACATGATACATAGACTTGTCAACATTGTTAAAAAATGTATGGTCGGCGCAACTTCGATCAAGGTATTTAAATGCGCTTCTGCACAGCGCATGGTCAAATTTGGTGATGCCTTGGCCGCGATCGTTGGAGGCCTGATGTCCCGAAGAGCAATGGGAAAACAAGTCGAACGGCTGTCGAAGCTTCCCGCAGAGCTGACCCAGGCGCGCCGCTTCGGCAAAGCTCGTTCGGCCCAATCGACAGCTTTGCTTGAGGACTATGTTGAACTTATCGCTGACCTGCTGGCCAACGCGGGCGAGGCACGTCCGACAGATATTGCGCGCCGCCTTGGCGTTTCCCATGTCACCGCCGTCAAAACCATCTCTCGGCTGAAACGGGAAGGGATGGCAACGGCCCGTCCCTATCGTGGCGTCTTTCTGACGAAGAAGCGGACAGGAGCTAGCGGCGCGAGTACGAGCCCGCCATAGGCTCGTCGTGGATGCACTTGTCGCGATGGGCGTCCCCGTCGAAGCTGCTGAAGCTGACGCCGAGGGAATCGAGCATTACGTATCGGAAACGACGCTTAAAGCGTTTGCTCGGCTTTTACGTTCGCACACCTGAACTTTGGCTTCAATGCCCGTCACTTGAGTGCCTCCAGCAGCGCTTGCGCCTAGACCGGGTAGATTGGGCACTTTTTGCTTAGGCAAAGGTAGTTTAGCAGTCCGCGCAGCATTCGCCTTGCCAGGCCTCACGTCCTTCTTTGACGAGCAACCAAACAATCGCGAGGGACCCCACGCCGTCGATCCACCAAATACCAGATACAGCCTGCGCACCGAGGCTTACAACGGCAACGACGGATAACCACCCGCATGTGACGGATTCCATGGCATCAGCCCTCAGTGCTCGGCTGCCTAGCTGATCGGCAAGCTCTATTTTTCGGCGCGCGAGATATCGCATGACCGGAATCGCCATCAGCGTGACGATGAACCCCGGCAACGAAAACTCCTCAGTGTGCCGCGTCCAGAGATTCCAACCTGCAAATATGACAACATAAGTCGCAAGCGCGATCAGCAACGCCCCCCCAATTCGGCTGGCAATGCGTTCCGCGTTCTCGGAGAAGGCGTGTCCGTCACGAAGCTCGACTGACAGACGCCACATAAGGACACCGGCCGAAATCAACTCAACAACGCTATCCAGCCCGAACGCGATCAGTACCAGGCTGCCCGACGCAACACCCGCAACCGTTGCTACAAGAGCCTCGATGACCATCCAGCCAATCGTGAGCCATTCAAGGCGGAATGCCTCCCGGATAAGCGGCCTGCGATCGACCGCCAGCTTTGTCGGCAAAATCAAAAGGGGCGGGACGCAACACGCCTCCGCGCAAGAACTCTCCAAGTTTCTCGATACTCGTCATGAAACCATCCTACCCGATCAACTCAGCGTCCATCAACGCGCTCCTGGCCTAGACATCCAGTCTCCGAACGCGAATGCGCGCGACTTCTGCTTGGGTCATCAACGTCGGTTTCGCGAGGTCAGCGTTACGTCTGCTTTCACGCCGAATGCTCGGCGCGATCTCGTTTACGCCGCGAGTGCGGCTGGTTCTTTGTAGCGTTCGCCCCTGGCCATCATCGCCCACGCCATTCTGGCGATCTTGTTGGCGAGCGCGATGGCTGCAACCTTCGTGGGTCGCCGCGTCAGCAACGCGGTGAGCCAAGGCCGATGCTTGGTGCCATCGATCTTGGCATAGCGGATCACCGCGAGTGCGCCAGTCGTGAACAGGCTGCGCAAATAGCGATCGCCTCGTTTGCTGATATTGCCAAGCCGGTCCTTGCCTCCGCTCGAGTTCTGCTTGGGGACAAGGCCAATCCAGGCCGAAAAGTCCCTGCCTGACCGGAACATCTTCGGATCAGCGACACTGGCAACCAGAGCGGTCGCCAATGCCGGACCGACGCCGGGTATGTCGTCGAGCCGCCGGCTCGCCTCGCTGGATCGGTGCCAAGCTCTGATCATGCGATCGAACTCTAATATCTGAACCTTCAATGTCTGCAGTTGGGCGCCTAGCGCGGCCACACACGCGCGGGCCACGTCGGGCAACCGTTTGTCACTTGCATCCGAGACAACGCCGAGCAGTTGCTCGACACCGAGGCGGCCGATCGGTGCGACGATCCCAAACTCCGCTAGGTGAGCGCGGATTGCATTGATTACCGAGGTCTGCTGGCGGATGAACAAGTGCCGGGTTCGGTGCAGTGTCAGGCAACTCTGCTGCTCTGGCGTCTTGGTTGCAACGAACGCATGTTCGGCCTGGTGACTGCTTCGCAGATCGCCTCGGCATCGGTGGCATCATTCTTGTGCCGCTTCACATACGGCTTCACATAGGCCGGCGGCATCAGGCGTACGGTGTGGCCAAGCGCCTGCAGCTCGCGCGACCAATGATGCGACGAGGCGCAGGCTTCGATTCCGACCAGGCACGAAGCAGACATTGATCACCGGTGCGTGCAGGTCGGCTGAGGGCCAATACCGGAAATTGCCGCTGCTTCTGCGGAGCGGTTTATTGTAATATCCGCTTTGCGACCCCTCATGGAGCCCTCGGGCAGGCAGACAGATGGAGCGCGGATCGTGGGCGTAGGCGTACTAATCGACGGCAAATGGACTGACGACGACGAGACCTATCGCAAGGGCGGCGCTTTCGTCCGGGCGACTACCTCGTTCCGCGCCTTCGTCACCGCCGATGGCAGCTCCGCATTTCCCGCCGCAGGTGGGCGTTATCATCTTTACGTCGCGCGCCCCTGTCCTTGGTGCCATCGCACCATGATCTTCCGCGCGCTCAAGAAGCTCGAAGACATCGTCTCGATGAGCGTCGTCGAACCGCTATTGCTCGAAGGCGGCTGGAAATTCGCCGTGCCCGATCCGGTCACCGGCGCGAGTTTCGTGCACGAACTCTACACCAAGGCCGATCCGCATTACACCGGGCGTGTCAGCGTGCCGGTGCTGTGGGACAAGAAGACGGGCACCATCGTCAGCAACGAATCCTCGGAGATCATCCGCATGTTTAACAGTGCGTTTGCCGCCTTCACTGACGAACGCACCGACTATTATCCAACAGCAATTCGCTCCGAGATCGACGCGGTCAATGCGCGCATCTTCGAGACGTTGAACAACGGTGTCTATCGCTGCGGTCTTGCCACCGGACAGGCAATCTATGAACAGGTTGTGACCGAGCTATTCGCGACGCTCGACTGGCTCGAGGCGCGGCTGGCCAAGAGCCGCTATCTCGTAGGCGATACAATCACCGAGGCCGATTGGCGCCTGTTTCCCACGCTGCTGCGCTTCGACGCAGTCTATTATGCGCTGTTCAAGTGCAACCTACGCCACATCTACGAATATCCGGCGCTGTGGGGGTATGCGCGGGCGCTCTATCAGATGCCGGGCATCGCCGCCACCTGCGACATCGACGAGTGCAAGCTGCACTATTACGGCAGCCTGCGCATGGTCAACCCGAGCGGAGTCGTGCCCAAAGGGCCAAAGCTAGATCTCACTGGCCGGCACGGGCGTGGGTGACGGACTCAGCATTCCTGCTGCGGCGCCAGCAGAAATATCGCGATCATCTCGTCGATGTAGCGCTAGATTCTATTTCTGCTAATGGGATGGTCCGACCGTGCTCCTGGCCAGCGATCGAAGCTGGCATCATCGCCTAATAATTAAATCTGCTATTTGGTATGACCTCCGGCGGGCGCGGCTTGCGCTACTACTACTGGTGCAGCCACCGGGGTGACCGACGCCCAATGGGCAACCGGCCGGAGCACGAGGTCAAGATTGCGGCCGAATGCCTCCGTCGCGGCAGCCTTGCGGGCATCGGCATCCTTCTGAGCGCGATCGGTGGGGCCCCATACGAGGTGGTCCCAGCTATGATGCACGCGGGTAGGGCCATGCCAGAGGCTCGTGCCGCAGAAATCGTCCATCGCAGTGGTCGTGTCGAGGGTTACCGTATTGTTGTAATTGTTGTTAACCCACCCACCCACCTGCGGAGGCGGAATGGACTCGGTAGTTTGTCCAGAATTGACGTGTATTTTCTTGAGCCGCCAGTCGAGGACCTCGTCTTTGAGCTTCTGTGCGTCCTTGGTATAGCGATCTACGGCATTGTTCAGTCTTTGCAAATACGTGTGATGCTGCTTTGCGCAGGCGTCCGAAGTATAATCTTCACCCGGTTCACAATAATATTTTTGGGTGTGTAGGTACTGCTCCCGCAGCACCGCCAAGTGGAGTGTGCTGAACGCAACAAAATACGCCAACATTTCCTCTGGATGATCGGGATGCTCGAACTGCCCCCGGTCGCCCATAAGCACACCGTCTATCTTGTTGAGATCCTGGCCCTGCGAACGCGGTTCAGTGTCGGCGAAATACCCACCCAGGTCATCTCGCATTCCGTCAAGCAGAGAGCCCAAATTGTCATAATGTTCCTGCGCGATCATCTCAGGCACGAGTTTCTTGACGTATGCTTTCATCTGCTCGAACAGTGCATCGGACGTCTTGTCCTTCCACAGATAGTCCGTCACGCCGCTAAGGAGACCGCCGACTGCGCCGCCACCCTCCGGCAGTGCTAAGCTTGGAACCGCCTTCTCAAGACCAGTTACCACTGTTTTCGCCAAATTTGAGGGTGCGTCAAATGACGCGTCTGTTTGGTCCGGCGGTTTGCAATCGTTGGTGATGCATAACATCAAGGCCCGATAATCCGAGTTGTCCTGCAACGAGGCATTGGAAAGGCCTCCATCGGCCGTGCATCCTTTGCTGTCCGTAACGGGGTGGTCCAGGGCGTACTGCTTCGTCTCTTTCGCCTTTTCCTCCGTCTCTTCCCGGATTTTTTCGGCGCACCGGCGACTATTGGTCATACCCCGATATGGCCGCTTTGGACATGGGACATCAAATGATTTAGCGGAATCCAACTCGCCTCCGGAATGAGTTGCAACATCGGTGTTGCCCGCCGGCTTGGTCGTGTGATGCGCCTCGTCGTCGTGTGCCTTGACGGTGAGCTCGGGCTTTTTGGTCGGCTTCGGATGATCGGGCTCGACGTAATCGTTTGACTTGACGGTAAGGCTGGCCTGTTTGGTCGGCTTCGAATGATTGGGTTCGATGTAATCGTTTGACTTGACGGTAAGGCTGGCTTGTTTGGTCGGCTTCGGATGATCGGGCTCGACGTAATCGTTTGACTTGACGGTAAGACTGGCTTGTTTGGTCGGTTTCGGATGATCGGGCTCGACGTAATCGTTTGACTTGACGGTAAGGCTGGCTTGTTTGGTCGGTTTCTGGCTCGAGTTCGTATTGTTGCCCGCAATTGCCACCGGTGCAGGCCCGGTTAATCTGCGGCGCGCAATTGCCGCCGTTGCAGGTGACTGGCGGAGGCTGGTAAGGGGGCGGCGGCGGTATGACGACGGGCGTCGGCGGCGGTAGCGGCGTCGGTGGAACGTACGGGCGTATATCGACCACTTTGGGCGGCGCTGCCGGTGGTAGCGGCGTCGGACAACGCTCGACGCAGACCTGCCTGCTGCCTCCACACGTCGCAGGTGTGCTCTCGACCTTGAGGTAGCACCCTTTTCCCGTCGTGCCTGCGCACAAGCTGGGGTTAGCCGGGAAGTCAGTGCGGCGCGGATATAGCACCGTGGCTCCGACCCTCAATTCCTGGAAATTGTCGGGGCAATTGTCCGGAGCAGGAATGATATTGATGACAATGTCGCCGACACGGTCGTGATAAGGGCCGTCGTGATAAGGGTCATTTTCCACCGTCGGCGCCGGCGGATTTGGCTGCGGCGGGTACAGCGGGTTCGGTTGGGGCGTATTCGGTTGCGGCTGATTAAGCCGGGCCTTTCTCTCGTCGTTTAATTGCTTTTTGATGTCGTCCAGTTGTTCCTGCCGCTGTTCTTCCAGTTTGGCCTTTTCGATATCGAACTTGCGCTGGTGCTCTACCTGCTCTCTCCGCTTTTGCAGCTGATTATTATACAGCTGAATATTATATTGCCGCTGCTGTTTCTGCTGCTCCTCCAATTGATGTTGCCGGGCGATGGCGCTCATGATGCCAAGGATCGCAGCGCCGGTATTGAATGAGTTGCCGCCGTTGCCGTTATAGGGCCGGTTGTAGCCGCCACCGCCCTGCGGTGCGTAGCCGCCGTTGCCGTTATAGGGCCGGTTGTAGCCGCCACCGCCCTGCGGCGCGTAGCCACCGCCGCCGCCGTTATAGCCCCCACCGCCACCACCACCACCGTTGCCGTTATACTGAACAAGCACAACGCCGGCCGGGAGCATGTGCGAACGGCCACCGGCGCCCACGTCCCGCAGGAGACCCGCATCGACCGCCGCAGCGCGAAGTCCGGGGCCGCCGATAGCGGCGGCGTTCGCGCTTACCGGCAATGCCACGCCGGCACCGAACAGCAGAGCTGCCAACAAGATGAAAGGCAAGAATCCGCGCTTCATGAATTTATCTCCAATCCTTTCCCTGTCTGCTTTTGCCGCGCGCAATGACATCATACGGCGCGACCTGATTGCTAGAGCGCTTATCGAGAATCTTCCAAATGTAATCAAGAAAAGGTGCGTCAAATTGTTCCGTGCAGAAGCCCAGCGAAAAAGTTCCGTGAAAAAGTTGGAGCGAAGCTCCGTGCAAAATTTTCGTTACAAAAGTTCCGTCGTTACACCGTTGGTGATGGCCACGGAAAATTTGAGGGACTCCGTTTCTCCAGCTCCAGCGCGGTAAGAGGCGGCCCGATCGCTCGCCTCGCTTGGCAAGGATCCATCAGCCGAATTGGGTTGGAGAACTAGGGGAGTGCCCGCATCGGCGGTCTCAGCGAGAACGGCGCTTTTAAATCCCACCGAAATACCGCGCCACCTGTTCCTTGGCTAAGCCTTAAGCCTACGTCAGCGGAATACAACGGAACTTTTGCCAACGATCGGGAACCGGACCGACATTATGAACATCTTTAGCCCGCCAGCGGCCGGGCGATGAACCTGATTTGAGTTCTGCTGGGCCAATGTCCGCCTTGGGTCGATGCTGTCGAAAAAGGCTTGAGAACATCGCCGAACAGTGATTCCGCTGATGCCAGGGCAACGGTCTGGAGGCGGAGGGCACGCCCCTACCGCGGAGAGAACCCTGAACCCGGCAAGGATGTTCATGGAAGGCTTGACCCCTGGCCCGGAATTAGAGAACAGCCAGGGCCAAAAGGAGACATGGCCTCGGGGCCGAAACGGAGACACGGCACCAGCAAGCGCGACTCCGAAACGTGACCAAAGTCCGACCGTAGGCTTTCCCCCGGCGCCACTCCGCTCAGTGCACCGCCGCATACATGATGAGGTCTTCCGTCGCTTCGTTCGCTGCGAATTCTTCGACCACTCTGCCCTGGCGGCAGACCAATATTCTGTCGGACACAGTCATGATCTCCGGCAAGTAGGACGAGATGACCACCACCGCTTTGCCCCCATCTGCGAGGCGATTGATAATTTCGTGGATTTCAGAAATCGCGCCAACATCTACGCCACGAGTTGGCTCGTCGAAGATGATGATTTGCGGCTCCTGAGCTAGGGATTTGGCGATGACCACCTTCTGCTGATTGCCGCCAGAGAGCTCGATGACCTGCATACCGGGGCTGATAGCTTTCACCGCAAGATTGGTGATCCAGGTCTTGCCGAGCTCTCTCTCTTCAGACCGCGTCGTAAGCGCGCGTCCTTTCCCGAATCTTAGCAAGGACACCCATGTAGATATTGCGGCCGATGGACATGGTCTCGAAAAAACCTTCGACCTTCCGATCTTCGGTCACGTAGGCAATGCCATCGCGCACGGCGGGGGCCGGAACCAGATAGCGGACCGGTCGATCGTGAAGAAGTACCTCGCCGCCATGGAAGAAGTCGCGCTTCAAAAGACCTGCGATGATCTTAAATGTTTCGGTCCGGCCGGCCCCGACGAGGCCGAAGACACCCGTTATCTGACCGGCGAAAACGGAAAATGACGTGCTTTTGACCATTGACGACATACGAAGGTCTTGCACCGACAAGACGCGCCGGCCCGCTGGTCGGGTCTGCCTCTTGCGCTGACCGTAAAGCGTCTGGGACAGATCGCGTCCGACCATTGCCTTCACGATCGATGCCCGATCGAACTTGACCGTCTGATCGGTGACAACATGCTTTCCATCCCGGAGAATGGTGATCCAATCGGAAACCGCGAGCGCTTCTTCGAGCGCGTGCGAGATGAAGACGACCGCCACGCCTCGCTTCTTCAAGCGTCCTGACCAAGGTCGAAGAAGTATTTCTTCTCCTCCGGAGTCAGCGTCGCCGTCGGCTCGTCGAAGATGATGACCTTCGCGCTTCAGCAGAACCGCCCTTGCGATCTCGACCATCTGCTTCTTCGCAGCGCCCAGCTGGCTTACGGTCTGTACCGGATCAACATCGAAGTTCATCGACTGCAGGAACTGCTGGGCGGCGATATTGATCCCGCGCAATCTGTTGAAGACCTCTTCATGACCGAGGAACAGATTCTGGGCGACCGTCATCGTCGGAACGAGGCTGGTCTCCTGGAAGACCATTGCGACGCCCATTTGCTGGGCCTCATGCGGGTCTCGAGGCTCGGCAAGCTGGCCTTCGAGATAAAGCGACCCCGAACTCGGCACGAACCACGCCGGCCATGATCTTGGTCAGCGTCGACTTACCTGCTCCGTTCTCACCGAGCAGCGCATGGACCTCTCCTCGCCTCAGACCGATTGAGACATCCTCAACTGCGGGAACGCCGCCGTATCGTTTGGTCGCGCTCCTCAGCTCAAGAACGTAGTTGCTCACGCGGAATCTCTTTCTGTCAATCCCGCCAAATCAACGCGGAGCAAAAGGCCAGCCCCTTTCGACAAGAGATAGAGATACCCATTGGCTTCTACTGCTGACACGATGCCGTGGTGGTGCCCATCCGCGCGGCTGTGGAGCGAGTATTTCGGCAGACCCTCCGGCCCGAGCCTGACTACCAGCCCGTAGGAGCGCGGGGGGGCCCAGGGTTTGGAGATCCCCAAAGTCTTGACGTTGCCGCCTTGGAGCGGCTCAAGAAAGCTTTGACCGGACGACAGCATAGGAGCGACCCAGAAAGAGGATCGACCTCTTCCATCATCATGCGGCGATAACGGTCCTCACGAAGCACGAACTCGACGAGTCGGCGGCGGGCGGTAAAACATGTCAGCCACATCCCTCCGCCGACTGCCGGCGACATTCTCGAGGGGTAGGCCGGCAGACGATCAATGACTGAGGAAATATGAGGCGCTGCGCCGTTCCGCTCGATCCTGGCGACGCGATGATTCCAGCTTTCAGAGAACCAGAGCTCGTTCGCCACTTCGTAAGCGCCGAATGGATAGCGAAGCCCCGCGACAAGCTCTCTGTCGCCGTGGCCGTCAGGAGTGAGCCTGCAAGATTCGGCCGCTTTTGCCGTGCGACAGGAGGTCCCGTGCGTATTCATTCGGACCAGTGTCCGCGGATGAGTCGGTAACCAGCAGCGCTCCATCGCGGCAGGCGCTTAGCGCCGTCACGCATCTGAGGGGCTTTCCGCCGACGGAGTGGCGCGTGGACGCCCAGCTCGAATTGCCAATGACCGCAACTTCCTTTCCTGCGATCGCAGCCGCGATGCGCCCAGCGGGTAGCCATACGAGAGCGGTTAATGCCTCCGGAAACTCGGATACCAGTTCCTTCTCGCCGCCGGGCTGTAGGCACAACAGATGTCGCCCTTCGGCAATCCAGAGCGTTTCGCCGTCGGAAGCGAGATCATTTCCGTCCTCTAGTTCCGCGACGACTTCGGCGTTGTCTATGACGTGGTTGGGCTTCAACGGCCCATCCATAGGAGGAACCGTAATAGCCGCCTCACCGCGGCCGAGAAGTCGATCCGAGACTTCCTTGAGCAGCGCGATCATGCGGATTTGCTCCAGAACGGCGTGCCTTTCCAATAGGTGTCGTATTGAACGTAATCCTCCCGCGCGTTCTTCAGCCGGTACCGCCCGATACGATTGTTGACCAAACCGCCAAGGTAAAGGTAGCCCCGATGCTCCCGCATCGATGTGAGGCTCGGATGGTTGGTACCGGCGCGATCCCAGAGAGCCTCAAGCACCTTGCCGTCTTCGGTGACCTTGATGACGCAGCCGACATTGATGTTCGGGTACATCCACTCGTCAGGTGGCAACCGCTTGGCCATCCGCCGGCGGAAGCCCGGCAGGCGTAGCGCGAGGTCAAATGCCGGGGAGCGCATACCCGTTAAGGCGACCCAGAAGTTTCCGTCGGACGCTCGATTGATGTTGTCGGGCAGACCCGGAAGATTTGGGATGACGACCTCGTGGGTACCTTTCTTGGGACCGTCGAACCAGTACCGGTTGAGAGTGCAGCCCCAGGTCTCGGCGAACAAGAAGGACTCTCCGTCGCTCGCCATGGATATCCCGTTAGGAAATACCAAGCCGCGGAGAACCGTCTGAGTCGTGTTGCTTCTCGGATCGTAACAGATGATGCGGCCATTCCCGCGCGCTTCAAGGCTGTCGACGGCCCACTCGTGCATTTCGTAACGAATGGTCGCTTCGGAGAAAAAGACGCGACCATCCGGCGCAATATCCAGATCGTCAGCAAGCCTTAGGCGGCTATCGTCGTTGATCGACGTCATGCTCCGATTTGTTTCATCGGTCGCTAATGTGACCGAACCGTCTGGCGCAATACGATATAATCCCATGCCACCAACGCAGACGTAGAGATTGTCATCGCGATCGAAAGCCATGCCGAGCGGTTGGCCGCCGATATGGGCGAACACCTCCATCTTTTCGTAGCTGGGTGCGAAGAAGCGGACGATGTCGCCATGCCGCGACCCGCAGTAGAGGTGATCGCTCCGATCCAGGATGACGTCTTCCGGACCCTCGATCCGGCCCAATCCTATCGGCTCCACATCATTAAGTGCGTCGTTCATCGCATAAGCCGTGCGATCCTCTGGCTTTGTGCTGGGCGCCTTCGGCAGCCGGAGGTATGAAGGGCTTACGTAGACTTTGCTGATGATGCGCTGCCGATTCTTGATCCAACGAATGTCCACGCATGCGGACAGTATCAAGATCGCCGCCAGCACCATGCGGTTGACGCCGCCGGGGACGGCGAGACTCACCAGGCCGTTCGTAATGGCCAGGACAATTAATGTCCCGACGATCGCCTTTGTCGCCGACCCGTTGCCGCCGCCCAATCGGATGCCACCCACGACTGCCGCCGTCAGCGCGGTCACTTCCCACCCTGCACCAACGTCGCCGCCCACGGTCGAGAGACGTGACGCGAAGCAAAGAGCTCCAATGGATGTTAGTACGCCTGCGGCCACGTAGCAGAACGCGACAGTCCTCCGCACCGCTATTCCGGAATTGAAAGCGGATCGCCTCGATCCGCCTATGGCGATAACGTGCCACCCCCAGCGAAGGCGCGTCAGAAAAATATGGCCAAAGATAGCGACCGCGACGCAGATGGCGGCAACCGTCGGCACGCCCACGATGGTCCCCGAACCGAGCCAATTCCATGCCTCGGAATCAGGCAAGTTCGCGGAGATCGCGGTCGAATACCGAAGGACCAGCATATCGTAGGCGGCGCGATATACGATCAACGTGATCAGAGTGGTCAAGAACGCGCGTAACCGCAGATAGCCGACAAGGACGCCGTTTACAGTGCCGAGCAGGGCTCCAAGCCCCAGAGTTACAAGAGCGGTTGATATGACAGACCAGCCCCACACGTTCATCGCCAAAAGCGCCATGAAATTTGTGAGAGCGAAAGTCGAGCCGACCGATAGGTCGATGCCGCCGACGATCATCACCAGACCGAGGCCCAATACGATCAGGCCGATTTCCCCGGCCTGTCGGCTCATGCTGGCTAAGGCACCGATTGTCAGGAAGTTCTGAACATAGTTGGCGAGCACAGCAAATACCAACACCAAAAGGATCGCCGGAACTGCAGTTTCGGTCCACCTTTTTGACAGGATTTCGCCAAGCGCGTAATCGGGCCAGAAGCGATGACGCAGACGTGTGAAAAATTCAAAATTCACGGGCACAACTCCCGGCCTTGAATGAAAAAGTCGACCGCGTCGGAGACGCGGTCGACTGTCACTCAAAGCCCTTACATGCCCAACGTCCAACACGCGCCGTCCACATTCGCCTTTGTGACGGTGTTCAACGTTGTATAGATCGAGCCCTTTGCCGTACCAGCCTTTACACCCGATTGCAGCAGCCACTTGATCATGGCCGACACGTCGCGGCCTTGATCCGGAACGTTGTACGAAATGTACATGTCGTAGGCGCTGCTTTTCACCATGTCGCAAGCGCCCTTCTGCTCGCTGCCGCCAGAGGTGATCAAGAACACCTTGCCAGTCAAGCCAGCCTCTTTGATTGCAGCTGCTGTCCCGATGTCCTGACCGTCCCAAAACCCGATAATGCCGCACAGGTCCGGATGCTGCTTTAGAACAGTTTGCGTAATCGCCTTCGCCTTCGACGCGATCCCAGTCCGCCGCCTGATTGGATACGACGGAGAGCTGCGAGTTCTTTGCCACCACGTTCTCGATACCTTTGAGGGTGTATGCGCTGGCGGCGGCCGAGAGAGCGCCCTGAAGAATTGCAATCTTTCCAGACTTTCCTTCGCACGCTTTCACGACGGACTGCGTGAGCTTTTCGCCCATTTCGACCCAATCCACCCCGACGAATGCCGTCGAGTTATAGGATGTCCGCATATTCAATTGGACAACGAAGATGCCAGCTTGCTCGGCACGCTGCAGAAGCTTCGCGTAGGTCTGCACGTCCGGGTTCTGGACGACCATGACCGCGGGCTTTTCGTTGATCAGGTTTTCGATCGCCTGAGCGCCGGCGCTTGAATTAAAGTTCGGATCGCGCACGGTTACCGATACCCCGATCGGTTCCAGTTCCTTCTTCATCGTTGCGAACCAACCCTGCGCCAAGTCCACCGCTTGGGCGACGGGTATGAAGACGACTTTCTTTCCGTTGAGCGCTTCGTGGTAACCCGCGCGGAACGGTTCGTCGATACCGTCGGCGAGAGAGGGACCGATTGCGGTAGCGAGAATACCGATGCCGAGCCCAAGTGCCAGCAGCGTAGACCTTGGTGCTTTCATGCTCATTATGACTTCCTCCCTTGGTGTAACCGGTCGTCGCGAAATGCGACGGCCATCAGATATCGCCTTGCTGAGCTGTCTCCTCGTTGCGAGGATTGGCTAGCGAGTTGAATACGACTGCGCAGAGCAGGATCAGCCCCTTGATGAAGTTCTGGGCTGAATACGACAGGTCCATCAGCGTCATGCCGTTGAGCAGCGTGCCAATCAGCAATGTTCCAATGACGACATTGGATACGCCGCCTCGGCCCCCGGAGAGGCCGACGCCTCCCAGACACAACGACAAGGACCACGTCGTAGATCAGCGTCGAGTTAAAGACGCGCGTTGGCATGCTTTCGAGCGAAGCGGCCATCACGATGCCCGCGAACGCACCGATGAGGGCCGCCACCAGATATTGCAGGACGATCAAAGGGCGTGTTGGAATGCCAGTTGCCCGCGCAGCCAACAAATTATCACCGACTGAATAGATGAAGGCGCCCAATCTGGTCAGCCGCAGGAAGGCAGCCATCACCGCCGCCGCCACCGCGAACATGATGACTGGCTTGGGTATCCCTAGAACGTCGCCACGACCTATCCAGGACAGCGAGTACAGGTCCGGACTCCATTGCACGACGTCGACAGGGAAAAAGAAAACCTGGCCGAATCCGGCGAGAAAGAGACCTGATGCGAGCGTCGTGAAGAGAGAAGGCACTTCCGCGTAAGCAATCAGCCAACCATTGAGCAAACCAAACACAATGGCGACCGCGAGGGAGAAGACAGCCGGCATAGGGAACGCTGTGTCCCCACTGGACGAGCTGAAGAAGGATCCCTGGGGGGACAGCGACAGAAGCGATCATCGATATGTCGATGCCGCGGCCAATGACCACGACCGCCATCCCGAGTCCAAGAATCCCGAGAATGGCTGACGCTTTGCAGAAGCGCCAGAAGATTGGGCACAGTCAAAAAGGTCGGCACGAAGACCGAAAGCAGAGCAAAGAGCACGACGAAGATCGCAAAGACGATCGTTTTCTGGGAGTAGACCCCTAGGCGCCTCGCCTTGAGTGAAAACTCTCGACCCGCGCCGATGCGCTCGCATCGGCCATAGTAGCTTCCTCCCAAGGTTATTCCCGTCATCGATTTTTTAGGAGGATAGAGTGCGGTCGGTGGTTCGGCTTGTGTCAGCGCGCAACGGCATTGCGTGGAGGCGCAATTGCCATAGGCGAGCCCTATTCTTGTCGGGACGCGGCTTTGCACGCCAAATCTTCGCCATCGGGCTCGGTCGGTTCGCTTCCGGTTGCCTAGCTAGCCTGCGAGACTGCTTTAGAACGGCAAGGACCGCTTTTGTTTGCTTCGCTTGAGAGGCATTCGATGAAGGCTTCGCATTCGGCCTCTATGCGTTCGCTGATCCCGAGGTAGCTCGAGCGGCCGAGACGCTTGATGTGGGCCACAGACGCTTCCGGAAGCTTGGCGATCCGACTGGCGACCTCATAGGCCGCTCTTCGCACTTTCCCTTCCGGAACGACAGTGTTGACCAAGCCAAGGCGTTCGGCTTCGGCAGCCTCGATGACCCGCCCGAGGAGGAATACTTCGTTTGCCTTGAGATGCCCGACGCGCGCTGGCAGAGCCCGCTCGACCCAACTTCCGGAACAAGCCCCAGCTGGGCAAATGGTGCTGAAAGCTTGGCCGTGCCATCGACGAGGACGATGTCGCAGTGGAGCAACATCGTCAGCCCGATGCCAACCGCGTAGCCTTGGACAGCAGCCACAATCGGTTTGTCGAAGGCTGGAAGAGATTCTGCAAATCGGCGCCAGGGCGAGCCAGGATTGAGGCTATAGCCGCCCCCGAGGAATTCGGCGATATCGTTGCCTGCGCTGAAATGTGGTCCTTCGGCGTCTATCAGCGCAACTTTGATACTGTCGTCCGTCCGCGCCTCATCGAGGGCTTTGGACATCGAAAGGTACATCTCCGCGGTAAGGGCATTGCGTTTAACCACCCGATTCAGTGTGAGCCGAAGGATGCCATTTTCTCTTATGGACAATGACGTCGCTCACGTCACGTCTCCCGAGGGCTCAAACCAGTAGGCGCCCAGAAGAGTGGCAGACTGTCGTTCCTTTCACTTGCGCGTGCGCGCAACCGCGTTGCGTATGCACGCAATCTGGGCAATACGCGGAGAGACGAGATTAGGAGCCGCGGATGCTCGTCGGAGAGACGCCGTAGCGCTTCCGAAACACGCTGCTGAAGTGGGACAGGCTATTGAAGCCCGCGTCCATAGCGATTTCCGTGACCGTGCGCTTCAGGCCGACCGCCACCTCAAGCTCCTTTCGGCAACGCTCCAGCCGGCTCGTCCAGATATAATCGGATACCGACATGTCGGCTGACTTGAACAGGTATTGCAGCGTCCTGACCGACATCTGGTTGGCTTTGGCGATGCGGTCCGGATTGAGCAACGGGATTGCCCAAGTTCTTCTCGATGTAGGACATTACCTGACGCAGGCGAGCGCCTCGAACGTCGGCTTCGCCTACAGACTCCGACACGTCGTGTTCTGTGGTTTCGAACGCCAAGGCGAGAATGTTGAGGATATCTTCCCCAAGCTGGCTTCGGGCATCCGCGGGAAGGTTCTCAGCCTCCATCACCATCGAGCTGCACATCGCCGCTGCGACGCGACCGATTCCAAACTTGGTTTGGATGAGCGACGTCACTGGCGGCGTGTGGCCGGAGAAACGCTTCGCGAACTCCTCCCGGGGAAACTCCAAATATATGAACAGTGCGGGCTCGGTGTTCTTCAGCTCGTAGGGTTCGGACGCCGTGAAAAGACCCGCTTTGCCGACGGTGCAGAGAATGTTCTCATTGCGTTGCTGGACCGCTAGGCCGCTCTTCGCGGCGAAGCACACGTAGATGCAATCCTTGCTGACGCGAGACAAGTGCGACCGACGGCGCACGATATGCAGTGGTGGCGATTGGGTCTCGGTAAGCGTTACCGAGCCGAAGCTTGCTTCCTTGATGTAACCGACGTAGTCGCTCGGCCCCATGTCCACCATGTCGACTTGGACATAGTTGTCGCACACGCCAGCTCGCCAAGCTTCGAAGCGCTTAGCGGTAGGGTATTCTTCGGAGGAAAATACAAGCTTCATACCGGCTCCTCCCTCCGACCTGAACATATTAGTGTAACAGTCCGCAGCGGCTAGCCGCCATATTGCTGGAAATCCTGGCTTTGCGAATTACGACGACGCGCTCGTTCCCTCCCTAGAGCCATTCGATCTCGCGGTCGGCGGCCTTCCTTCTAAATTTCGTGCCAATCCTCGGTCCGCTCGTTGGAGTCGGAATTTTGCTTATCGCGGGCATCGTGGCGCTGGATGGGCCATGGCACTCTCGTCCCCAAGTAGAACTCAAGCGGAGGCAAGGACCGGCTCGCCAAGCCCTGATCATACGATCGAGCTCTAGTATCTGAACCTTCAATCTCTGCAGTTGGGCGCCTAGCGCGGCGACACACGCACGGGCCACGTCGGGCAACCGTTTGTCACCTGCATCCGAGACAACGCCGAGCAATTGCTCGACACCGAGGCGGCCGATCGGCGCGATGATCCCAAACTCCGCAAGGTGAGCGCGGATAGCGTTGATTACCGACGTCTGCTGGCGGATGAACAAGTGCCGAGTTCGGTGCAGTGTCAGGCAATTCTGTTGCTCTGGCGTCTTGGTTGCGACGAACCGCATGTTCGGCCTGGCGACCGCTTCGCAGATCACCTCGGCGTCAGTGGCATCGTTTTTGTGCCGCTTCACATAGGGCTTTACATAGGCCGGCGGCATCAAGCGTACGGTGTGGCCAAGCGCCTGGAGCTCGCGTGACCAATGATGCGACGAGGCGCAGGCTTCGATACCGACCAGGCGGCAGCTTCTGGAAGAATACCAACACGTAGCGCCGCTTGAGCTGACGGCGGACGATGACATTGCCCTCCGCATCGATGCCATACCGCTGCGCAGACCTTCACCAATGGCGACTTCTTGCTGAAAGGGTCGAGCTCCGGCGCGATGACGCTGGAAGCGCCAGCGGCCGCGAGCACGTACGTTATGACTTTCCCGGCGGCTACCGACACGGTCGCAGTGCTCGGCACTAATCAAACGTTCTCGGCGACCGAGACATTCTCTGGCACGCTGAATGTTTCCGGCACATTTGAAATCGCCGGCAACGCGATGACGTTCCCAGGAACGTCGCAGACAATCGCGGGGCTCGGCACCGCGCAGACGTTTACGGCGGCGCAGACGATGACTAACAGCTTGCTTCGGCTGTTGGGGTCATCAACCGGCTATACGCAATTTACTTCCGCAAACTCCGGCGCGTCCAATTTCACGATCACGGTTCCGGCCCTCACAACCACCCTGGTCACGCAGGGGGATACCAACACCGTCGCGCTGTCGGTTTTGAATCAGCAAGCGGCGAACACGTTGCTTGGCAATTTCAACACTTCGACCGGGAATGTGACCGCATCCACGATTGCGAGTTTACCGGAGAAGGCGTCGCCGGCGTTTTCCTTTTCCAAAACATAGATTAGCATTTTGGCGCGCCTATCCGTAAGTAGATGACAATGTCGCCTTGCGTGAAGCGTGCTTCCGAAACCGGACATTGATCGCGACAAATCAGAACTCGGCTAAGCCGTGACATGGCGAAGAAATCGAAAGAAAAGGCCCTTCCGACCGGCCAGGAACGCATGAAGCGTATACCGCCGACCGACCTCAATTTGCGGCCGCGAAAATTCGAATTCGACCCGAAGAAGGCTTATACGCCCGAGCAATTAGCTGAAATTGGCGCAATCGCCTTGAGGTCGAATCAAATTGAAGCGCAGATTGATTTTATCGGCTCCCACATCCTGTTTTCCAAAACGCCGTTCTGGTTGCAAATCGCAACCAACAACGCTCTGACCATGAAGGCAAAGCTTGCATTGCTACGCGAGTGTATGGAGCGTTCGACTTTGATGGATGACAAGACCAAAAACTGCATCAACGATTGCTTCGCGGAAGTTTTGCAATGCCGCGCTTACCGAAATGCCATCATCCATCACCACATTTACGACCATGCACAGGGCATAGGTACGTTCGTCGATGACGCGAAAAAGAGCTATCAGATAATGGTATCGCTCCCCGCGCTGACCACGCTCTACCAGATCATGTGTTCGTTGTTGAATGAGGTCCGGGAAGTCGATTTGTTGTTCCGCATGGTGACCGATGCGCAGCGGCCTGGGAAATTGGATCAGAAGACGCACGTTTTTAGTCCGTTCGACGACAATTATTTGAAGGCGAATATCATCCCTCAGCATGTTGAGCAGCTCGTGAAACTGCAGCGGGAGCGTAAACAGCTTCATAAGCTGCCGCATTTTCCCGACGCCGATTTGATTAAATCCTTCAATGCGCGAGAGGGTGGAGTTGGTGAGTAGTCGCCATCATTTGCAGCGATACTCCCATTGCGGCGTTTCGAGAATGAAGCTGGCGTCCAATCTTCGTAGGGAAATCTTCCGGTCGTCTGCTATGGGTCGCAAGTAGCTTGCCCCAACCGTCACGCCATGCGGCATCAAAAATCCTCTGCCGCATTTCTACTCCGCGACAGGAGCACCAAGTCGGCCGCTTCCTCGCCATCCCTGAGAAGTGTCTTGCGCGGCGTGCCTATCAGCGCACGCATCGTAAGGCCACGACCAAAATCCGTGACTTGGATCGCGCGTTCGGCCACAGGAAAATCTGACGGGATTTCGCCCGCGCTGATCGCGTCACGGAAACGACCTTCCACCAGCGCCGCGCCGCCCGCGGCGGCTTTCTGCAGGAACTGCCGGACTTCAGCATCGTCCACAAGCGGCGCGACGCAAATCAGAAGGCAGCCCCGGGCAGACCCTTTCTCGGTCGCACTTTCGACGGCGTACCTCAGAAAGCCCGCGATCGAGTCGCGAAGACTCTGTGGCGAAAGGAGTGCCTTCGCGGCCAATGCTCCCTTCCGTTCTGCGTACGCCTTAAGGACGCGCAGGAATATCGCCCGCTTGTCCCCAAAGACGGCATACAGGCTCGGTCGTCCCACGCCCATCCCGGCGACGAGATCGTCAATCGTCACGCCGTCGTAACCCTTCGACCAGAACACCTGCGTCGCCTTTTTCAGCGCGTCGCTCTCGTCGAAGCTGCGCGGGCGTCCCCGTGGCTTGGCGGTATTCTGAAACATTTAGTTCAAAAATCCTTGACTGGGACCTTTTCGTTCTGCAATATATAACCGAACAGTTCGAAAATAACAAGGCGGCTCGTACATCGCGGGTGCTCCTTCGAGCTTCACCCTTCACCACGGAGACGCTATGAAACATTCCTTCGCGCTCGTCACCGGCACCACGTCCGGGCTCGGTTATGCGGCAGCCAGCTTGCTCGCCACCAAGGGCTACCGAGAGGTCATCGTCACCGGCCGCAGGCTGGCCCAAGTCCAGCAAACGGCCGCTCAACTCGCGGCTGAGACCAAGAAAAAAATCTTCACGCCGCTGGAGCTGGATCTGGACTCGCGGTCCAGCGTTCAGTCGGCCCTCGACGAGCTGGTCAGGCGGGGTCAGCCGATCGATTTCCTACTGCTCAATGCAGGGTTGGTTCCCTTTAAGCAGCGCCAACTCACTCCGGCGGGCATCGAGGCGTCTCAGGCCCCGCTGATCGGCCATCATCAACTGACTGTCGGGTTGCTTCGCGCCAATCTGCTGAGCCCCAACGCGCGGATCGTTATCGCCGGCGCCGAACCTGCTCGCGGGGGCGTGCCCATGTTCAAATACACCGACCTGCCAGCCTTCGCGGCCAAACACCACAAGGGTACCCGAACCGCCGCTGTGGAAGCCCTGATCCGCAACGGGCCGAACGTGAAATACGTGCCGAACAATGCGTATGCCGACGCCAAACTCATCATCGCTTGGTGGGTCGCGGCGCTGGGCCGCCGGCTACCCTCCGGCATGGCCGTGTACGCCGTGTCGCCCGGTGGCGCGACCGCCACCAAGGTGGTGCGAAGCGCTGGCCCGCTGTTGAAGTATCTGTTTATCCCAATCGTGAACCTCATTCCCGGCATGAATCAGACGCCGGAGACCGCGGCCCGTCGCTACATACAGGCGTCGGAGTTCGGAACCGACGTCTCAGGGCAATTCTTCGCCTCGGCACAAGGGAAGTTCTCAGGTCCCATTGAGGTGCAGCGCCAGCCGCACCTACACGATCGCGCCAGCCAGGAAGCCGCGTGGCAGGCCGTCGTCAAGGTCTCCGGCGTCGATCTCTCTTCCGCACCATCCTTGAGCGCGGCGTCCTGAAGGAGCGGTCACGGCGGAACTGATTCCGGTAACCGGAATCAGTGAGCGATTGCGCCGCTGCGCGCCCGTCCACGGCCTTACGGTATTTTGAAATAACTAGTTCAATATTCTCTTGACCGCAATCTCAGCGCCTGATTATCATACTGAATAGTTCATAATCAGCAACGCGCGAGGAGAATACAGATGGGACGGTACGAAGATAAAAAGGTGGTGATTATCGGCGGCACGAGCGGCATGGGACTAGCGACAGCGCAGATGCTTCTCGCTGGGGGTGCGCGCATTCTGGTGACGGGTCGCTCGAAGGCCGGCCTGGAATCGGCGCAGAAAGAGCTTGGAAAGGACGCCCTCGTGGTTTCGAGCGACGCGCGGTCGTTGACGGACATCGACGCCCTCGCCTCTAAGGTGAAGGCCGAGTTCGACACCTTCGACCTGCTCTTCGTCAACGCCGGGTTCAGCACCCCAGCGCCTCTCGAAAGCCTCACCGAGGCTGTCTACGACGAGATGTTCAACCTGAACGCCAAGGGACCGCTTTTCGCGGTGCAGAAGCTCGCGCCGCTGATAAACCGGGGCGGCTCTGTTGTCCTCACGACCTCGATCGCCAACGTCAAGGGAATGCCCGGTCAGCTCGCATATGGGGCTGCCAAGGCTGCGCTGCGATCATTCGCTCGGACGCTCGCCGCCGAGCTGATTCCTCGCGAGATTCGCGTTAACGCCGTGACGCCCGGCCCCATCGACACGGGAATCCTCGGCAAGGTGTTTCCCGATAAAGACGCGGCCGCCCAGATTAAGGAGCAGATGAAGGGCATGGTTCCGATGAAGCGCTGGGGGAAGTCGGAGGAAATCGCGAAGGCCGTCCTCTTCCTCGCGTTCGATGCGACCTTCACGACCGGCGCCGAGCTTCCGGTAGATGGCGGTTGGTCGCAACTGTGAAGGTCCCATCAATATTCAATCTGAGAAGCCAGCTTGCGTCACGGACGGTCTTCAAATGACTCGTACTCTAATTCGGAGCTTATGCAGTGACCGACATAACAAACAATCTAGTTCCTAATAAGGGAAAACTTTGGCGCTTCGTGGCTGCCGTCGGCGCTTGGCTTCAAGCGCTCGAATATACGAGCTTCGATTACACCCAAGACCGGATCGATCGGTTAGAGCGGAAGGTCGTGGAGCTGACGGAAGAGTTGCGTCAGAGCCGGGCGTCTAGCCCTCGTGACTTTGCACCCCAATGACGAAAGCTAAGCCTCGTCCCAACATGAGGGTTCTTTCGGCAGCTTACGGATCCGTATCGGCGGTTGTGCCTGGTGCAAAATTCAAGAATTTCGCACCGCGACTAAAGCGGCGCTAGGTCCGTTCAGGGTCAACAACGTCAGATCGCGACCATTAGCGACGAGTCCGCTTTGGCCCCGACTACTGACGTTTGGCCTGCACCCGGTTCCGAAGACACCGAGTTAGGTGTTTTGATGGAGCTGGAGGTGGGTCATGGAGAGACGGAAGTTTACGCGGGAGTTCAAGCTTGAGGCTGTGCGCCTGATCAGAGATCGAGGCGTATCATATGTGCAGGCATCGCAGGAGCTGAACGTTCACACATCGCAGCTGCGCGATTGGGTGAAGAAGTTCTCTGACGATCCACAGCATGCGTTTCCGGGCAACGGTCAGCGCCGGTAACGCGAGCTTGTAGAGCGCGACGATTTCCGCCCAGGTCAGTTTGTTTGTGAAGCGCCCGCACATCTCTCGATCTTCGTCCATTGATTAGTATGCGGGACCACTTAAAATGCGCCGGTGTCTTAACAGGGGGAAATCATGAACCGGTATTTCGTAGGTGCAATGCTCGCATTGACAATCTCTTCCATGACGGCGACCTCAGCTTCAGCGTTCGACTGTGTGGCCCGGAGCCCGAATGGAGCACGGGGTGCTGCCTACGGTCTTTTGATACTTGAGAGAGCCAAGTCAATTGCATTGCGCAGGTGCATCGTCGCCGGGGGAAATCTTCACGGCGCCTTTTGCCACATCGAATACTGTCGGTGAGAACGCCCGCGATCAACTAGCGTTTAGCCACTCGCCCGGTGCACCGCGGGCGGCCACAAGGGCGCAACACTTCAGCATCCAGGTTGGGCCGGCGCTAACGTTGGCTCTGTGTCATTTCCGGTCGAAAAACTCGTGGCGAGGCGGGGAGATTGAGAGGTGCCGGCAGGCATGCGCTTGCAGCAATTGTCTGCCCGCGTCGCCAACGTAAGATGGCGAGCTTCCCAGCGGGGGGTTGCCTCCTTTGACTCAGTTGACCCGCTGGAATCCTACGCCACCTTAGCCCCGGCCTTTGATCAGGCTGGGGCTTTTTCTTTTGTGCGGTTTGCGCTGAGCGCTTTACCGCCGGCATCAGGAAGGTAAGCGGAGCGCAGCGGCCTCGCAGACCGAAGGATGCGCCACCGATCGGTGCATTGGGACAAGTGAGGCTGGACTAGAGCCGTTTGGGCGATTCCAGATCCAACAGCGCCTCATCGCTGCGCCGTAGCACCTGGGTGCCTTGCCGCAGTAGCACTTGCCGGCCCGGATGTTGTGCACACATCAGCACATGGAGAGCGCGGGCAACATCAAGCCGATACTCACGCGCAAGCTCTAGTTCGATTCCGCCGCCGTCCGCATCGTCGTAATAAAGATCGATCGTGTACTTGGCGCCCGATTTTGCAAGTAGACCGAGTTCGGCTGCCATCTTGGCAACCTCACCGATCGGCCGCAGCAGATACCGCGCTGCCTCCTCGAGCGTATCGCCTCTCGCGAGCGTCACCTCGAGGTCGCGCTTGTCGCGCGTCGACCAGCGCTTGCCAGCGTTTCGCTCAGACGGCTTCACTGCGGCCGGCATTCGACGCCCTCCAGCATCAGCACCATCCGGAGCCCGATAGCCGCGCCTTCGATATCGCCGCCTGCGGCTGCGGCTTCAATGTCGGCAGCGACCCGGCGCCACGTCGACCGTTCGCGGCGATCGGCAGGCAAGTGCTGCATCAGCACCCGCACATCCGCGAGCGTCGCAAGGATCATCACGTCGGGGATGAGAAGCGGCTGGGGCAGCAGGCGTGACCAGTTGGGGCGAGACACGTGTGAGTTCGGTCACCACGAGGGGTAGTTAAAGAGAAGAGCCCCGGGCGATTTGCCGATGACCCGAGGCTCTTCCGGTAACCCCATAAAGGCGGTAGCTCAGCGCAAAGGAGGGCCAAGGCGCCGAGCTCCCGTCGGTTAGGGTCGCTCCCTTTGACCCTGATTGCAAGCGAAGCAGCGCTGGTGGCTTTTTGAGCTTCATAGCTTTTTCATCGGGTTCGGAACGCTAGGCGATTCCCGGCCGTTGGCACAGCGGGCGCCTCAGGGTCCTTAACCCCGTGCGAACGTCCTCTGAATACAATTTCGGCTGCTCCCACGCCGCGAAGTGTCCGCCTTTGGGAGGCTTGTTGTAATAAATGAGCTTGGGATACGCTTTCTCTGCCCAACTGCGCGGCGCGGTATAGATTTCGTCCGGAAAGGCGCTCACGGCCACCGGGATGGCGGTGACGCCCTTGACGTCGAAAAAGCCCTGCTTCGCCGTGGCGCTGTAATCCCAATAGGAACGCGCCGCAGACACCGCCGTGTTTGTCAGCCAGTAGAGCGTAATGTTCTCGACGATGTCGTCTCGCGTAAGTCCTTCGGATTGTCCGTCGAACGCGCGTGCGATCAGCTCATAACTGCGAATGTCGTGGTCGAGGATCCAGCCCGCCAGGCCGACCGGTGAATCCTCGAGCCCGTAGAGCGTCTGCGGGCGAAGTGACATCTCGTTGGCGTAGCCCAGCCCTTTCTCATAGAAGAGGTCCAGCTGATCCCACGCGTGCCGTTCCTCGGCTGATAGCCCGGCCGGCGCCTGCTCGTGTAAATTGACTGCTTTGGAAATGTCGGCTGGAACAGTACCAGGCATGTTAGAGTGAATGCCGAGCAATTCCGGAGGCGCCTGCACGCCCAATTCGTCGACGACCTGCGCCCCCACGTCACCGCCCGCCGCCACAAAGCGCGTATAGCCAAGGCGCTTCATCAGCGTAACCCACGTGCGCGCGATGCGGGAAATGTCCCAGCCCGTGGCGGTTGGCTTGCCTGAAAATCCGTAGCCCGGCAGCGACGGAATCACGATGTCGAACGAATCCGACGCGCTCCCGCCATGGGACTGCAAAACCAGAAAGCAGCTGCTCATCTAGAATGGAATCTCATCCTCAACACCAACTCGTCTAAGCGGTAGCGATGGCGGTGACGGCGGCCAACTGGGAGGGTTTACTTTCGCAGAGATAAGATCCGCTACCATGGCATTCCCTGCTGCCCAATAATCCTTGTCACGTTGTTCGAGCCAAATTCGGCGGTAGTCTTCAATTTTTGGCCAGAGCACCTGGACAAGCGGGCTGTTTGGGATTTTTTCCCCCGTATAAAAGAAGGCCTTATGCGCTTCCGTAAAGCTCTTCAATTCATCCTCGTAATAGGTAGATGGATAATTTCGGGACGCCAACAGCTTAAGTGTTCGAATGCCTTCATCCGGGTCCCAGAAATCCGTCCAATTTCTGATTTCAGCAAAGTCGTTTTCGGCACCGTCATTAATTTGGACTTCGTCGCATGATGCCCTGATAGCCCGCTCGACAATCGTCGTTATCGTCTGGCCGTTTATCCGACTCGCAAACTCCAGAATGAACTTGGTCTTTGGATCGAGGCGGAGAGATAGGGTCTCCGTTTTTGTCCCACGCTCTTTTTTCGCCTGCATGTCCCGACTGATCCTGTATTGTCCTATTTATACATGTACTGCATTTGCATTGCAATGGCGCTTGCGGTATATCCCGTGAGCGCACGGGATTCGTACCGCGACGTAATGCACTCGCAATACTTCAATTGGGGCTTAGTATGATGGAAGAGCCGCTGATCGACATTAACGATCTCGGTCGAGAGCTAAAAATCGCTCCGAAGACCATAAGAAACAAGCTGAGCGATGGGACTTGGCCCTTACCGCCCTTACGCATTGGACGGGCATTACGATGGCGGCCGTCCGATGTCGCGCGCGACCTCGCCATGCTGGCAAAAAAAGCCAGGACGAATCACCTGCCAGTCAGCAAGAGCCAAGGCGAACATAAATCTAACAAAGAACTCCGCCTAAAAAAAGCGGACAGGAGGCCACTTCCCTCTCGTCGAAGCGCACCAATGTGTGACGAGTAATCGTGTCGAATCGGCGCGCCACTTTCACTCAGTCCTACGTAACGCGCCTTTTTAGGGCGGCCGTGGAGGCCAGGGCGCGCCTCGAACTTCGTCCGGATGGGACAATCATCGCGACGGCTGAAGAGAAATCGGACGCGGCCCTCGACGGCGCGTTGGCGTCGGAAACGCCAGAGGATTTGAAGAAGCTGATATGAAACCTCCCCGCTCTGCCCTTCCCCTGCCACGTTATGTAGAGCGCAAGCCACTCAAGAGCGGTTGGGGATATTTCTTTAACGTCCCGACCTGGGCACGGCGCGTGCGATGCCCATTGAAGAACGAGCCGCTCGGCACCGACTATGATGCCGCCTTGCAGCGTGCAGAGACCGTGCTCCTGCCGGCATTCGATTCGTGGCGAACGGGCGGAGCATCCGACGCCACATCAATACCCAGCGTGGCGAACTCCGGTTCGCTTGATTGGGTTTTCGCCGAATACCGCGCCGACCGCCGGTTCACGAAACTTGACCCTGGAACCCGGCGCCTCCACGAGCGCGGCTTCCGGCTTGTCGGCGATCACGTACTGAAAGACGGTCGACGGCTCGGCAACGTTCGCCTCAATGCTATTAACACTGCTGTGATCGATGCGCTCTACGAAAGGCTCCTCGTCGTGAGGGAGACGGACACAGAAGGCAACACGGTCGCGCGAGAGCGGCGTACTACGATCAACCACGCGATGAAGACGTGTCGGCGGGCCTGGAACATCGCGTTGCGACGGAACCCGAGCAAGGTCCCCACTCTAAATCCATTCGCGCAAATGGGCCTCGTTTCATCTAACCGATCGACACCTACCGCCAGCTATTCCGAGCTTGAGAGCTTCCGTGCCAAAGCTCGTGGTATGGGGCACCCGTCGCTCGCCACGGCCGCCCTGATCGGTTGGGATTGGTTGCAGCGCGAGGAGGCCATCTTTGGCGACTTCGATGTGACCCATTATCGGCCGAAGGAACGGCCGAACGCCGTCTGCATACGCCACCCAAAGACCGGCGAGGAAACCTGGTTTCCGCTGTTTGATCCTGACGACGGTTCGGTGCTGTACCCAGAGCTAATGAACGAACTCGACACGATCAAGCGCGAGCGCATCGGCGGACTCATGATTCGGCGCGACTGGGGCGACCAGCGACCTTGGCCCACTCAGAAGGGCGATCTCGGACAAATGAGCCGCACCGTCAAAGAAATCATCCGCGCGGCGGGCCTTCGGGACGAGTTGTCGTTTACGTCCTTCCGCCATGGCGGATTTACCGAAGCGGGCGATGCCGACATGACCGATCGGGAAATCACAGCACAGGGTGGGCATACCACAGGGAAGGTGCTTCCGAAGTACGTGAAGCGCACCTTGCGGCAAGTCGCTTCAGGGGCAAAGAAACGCCGCGCCTCCAGAACAAAAGCCGCACATTTGTCAGAATGAGCAACAGCATGGTTGTCAGAATGACGGGACCGATATGACGCAAGTAGTTGAAAAGACTGGAGCGGGTGAAGGGAATCGAACCCTCGTCATAAGCTTGGAAGGCTTCTGCTCTACCATTGAGCTACACCCGCGCCGAGGCCACGCGCCTTAAGCAAGATACACTATTTATGCAAGACGCGTGGACAAGGCCGTCGATTTCGCGATCCAGGTTCAGGCGAGCAGCCGGCGGACGGCCGAACTCCAACCCGCGAGCTTCCGCTCCCGTGCGGCCGCATCCATTTGCGGCGTAAACCGGCGTTCCGATTGCCACAGAGACGCAAAGCGGTCCGGCTCGGGAAAAAAGCCGGCGTGCAAGCCGGCGAGATAGGCAGCCCCAAGCGCAGTGGTTTCCTTGATCTGCGGCCGATCGACGGTCTCGCCGGTCAAATCGGCAAGACGCTGCATGGTCCAGTCGGAGGCAGTCATGCCGCCGTCGACGCGCAATATGTTGCGGGAAGTTTCGCCGTCGCGCCAATCCGCCTTCATGGCCGCCAACAGATCGACGGTTTGAAAGCAGGCGCTCTCGAGTGCCGCCTGCGCTAGCTCCTGCGGTCCGGTCGCGCGCGTCAGGCCGAACAGTGCACCGCGGGCGTCGGAACGCCAGTACGGCGCACCCAGCCCGACAAAGGCCGGCACCAGATAGACATCCTGTGTCGGGTCGGCGCCGGCCGCGAGCGCGCCAGTCTCCTCAGCGGTGCGCACGATCCGCAAATTATCGCGCAGCCATTGCACGGCAGCGCCAGCAATGAAGATCGAGCCTTCGAGCGCATACGAGCGGATGCCGTCAAGCTGGTACGCGATGGTGGTCAGGAGCCTGTTTTTGGACGCGACCGGCGTTCGGCCGGTATTCAACAAAGCAAAACAACCCGTCCCGTAAGTCGACTTGACCATTCCGGGCACAAAGCACGCCTGTCCGATGAGGGCCGCCTGCTGGTCGCCGGCGATGCCGTAGATCGGAATCGCTTCGCCAAACAGCTCGGGATCGGTAAAACCGAAGGCGGCGGAAGAATCCAGAACTTGCGGAAGAACCTGTTTCGGTACGCCGAGCAGCGCCAAAAGTTCTTCGTCCCAGCGGCCGTGGTGGATATCAAAAAGGAGCGTCCGCGATGCGTTCGTTGCATCGGTGGCATGGACTCTCCCTCCCGTCAGTCGCCACAACAAATACGTATCGACTGTGCCGAACGCGAGTTCGCCGCGAGCAGCCAGGTCAGCGACCCCTTCTGTTTTCTGCAACAGCCAGGCGAGCTTGGTGCCGGAAAAATACGGATCGAGCAAAAGTCCGGTCTTGGCGGTGAAGCGGCCTTCATGGCCATTGTCTTTGAGTTGAGCGCAGAGGCCGGCCGTTCGCCGATCCTGCCAGACGATGGCGCGATGGACCGGACGGCCGGTTGCCCGATGCCACAACAGCGTCGTCTCGCGCTGATTGGCAATGCCGATGGCGGCGATGTCGCGCGCGCTCGCGCCGACCTCGCGCATTGCGCTTCGGCATGTCTCAAGTGTTGTGGTCCAAAGATCCTCGGGTTCGTGTTCGACTTCCCCGTCGGTGGGAAAATGCTGAGGAAATTCCCGTTGGGCGAAAGCTGCGATCGAGGTGTCGGCGCGAAATAAAATGGCTCGCGTCGACGTCGTGCCCTGATCGATCGCCAGCACATAGGATGTCAAAGGCCCCTCCCCGACCATCGATGCGACGCCGTAACAGCGATCTTATGGCAAAACGGAAGAACTAGCGCCGGTTAGTGTTCGCCCGGCGTCGCGCGAGCCTTCGATGCGCTCGGCCCCGAATGGTGAGCAATCGGTTGACGCCGCCAACTGTGCTGAAAACCAACGCTTCCGCGTCCCTGACGCCGCTGCTTTTCATCGATCGGGGTAACAATTTCCTAGCATTTCCAGCCTAGAAGCCGAGCATTGAAGCGAGTGCGTCATGTTCACGGCACTTCTGCGAAGCGTAGCCATTTGTGCCAAGCCGCTTCGGCCCTTCCGGCGTCTTGTCTGTAATAACAGCGGCGCCACCGCAGTCGAATTCAGTTTCGTAGCGGCGCCGTTCCTGGCGTTGCTTGCCGCTCTGTTTCAAACCGGCATCGTGTTCCTTGCCGGCCGGGAGCTCGACGAGGCCGTGGCCCAATCCGGCCGGTACATCATGACCGGACAGGCGCAGAACACCGGCATGAGTCAATCGCAATTCAGCTCACTGGTTTGTCAGAACATCTACGCGCTGTTCAATTGCAACAATTTGATGATCAACGTTCAGACCTATGCTTCGTTTTCCGCGGCCAGCACGGCAGCCCCGACCTTGAGCTACAACGCGCAAGGTCACGTGACGAATTCCTGGAGCTTCGAACCGGGCGGTCCGGGCGACATTGTGGTGGTCCAGGCGATGTATCAGTGGCCACTCGTGCTCGGTCCGCTCGGCTTTAATCTCTCAAATCTTGGGAATGGCGATCGACTACTGATGTCGACCGCAGTCTTTCAGAACGAGCCATATTAATGAATCTCGCCGGCCTCCTTCACGGATTGCAGTTTCATCTGCACCGCTTTGCGGACCATCGCGGAGGCGTCTCTGCCATCGAATTCGCGCTTGTCGTACCGTTCATGCTGCTCACATATATCGGCAGTGTCGAGCTAGCCGACGGCTTGGCGATACAGTTTAAGGCGACCGAAGCCGCGCGGACTGTCACTGATCTTGCTTCGCAGCGCGCCACCATCGACTCCACTGACATGAGCAACATCCTCGGCGCGTCGACTCAGGTGGTCGCTCCCTACCCCGCTGCCAATATGATCATGACCGTGTCGGAGGTGACCACCAACGCAGCCGGCCAGGGCACAATTACCTGGAGCTGCTCGCTTAATGGCACTGCGCGCGCCGTCGGCGCCACAGTCACGCTGCCAGTGAACCTGCAGACGGCAAACATTTCGCTGATTTGGGGTGAAGTGACATACCCCTACACACCGCAACTTGGTTACGTCGTCGCGGGCACGATCAATATTTATGAAACCGCCTACTTTTATCCGCGGCTCGTGACCTCGGTGACGCTGCCACAAGGCTGTTGAGGCCCCGGCGACCCAAACGGCCGCCACAATCGCCGCATCGCAGCCCAGCTGAGTCTGTGATCGGGGTAATAATTTTCTAGCTATTCGGGCCTAGAAGCGCAGCAGGAGTAGATTCGCCTATGTTTAAAATCCTCGGAACAGCGCTGCCCGGCCCCATAGCGCGGGTGTGCGCATTTATTCTCGATTTCGGGTCGAACAAGCGCGGCAATACGGCGATCATGTTCGCGCTCTCCGCTATCCCGGTCGTCGCCGCCATCGGGTGCGTCGTCGATTATTCCTATGCCTCGATGATCAAGACCAAGCTGCAGGCCGCCGCCGACGCGGCAGCCGTGGCAACCATCTCGAACAATTCGCCGATCTCGGCGACGGCAAAGTCCATGAGCGGCAACGGAGCCGTTTCCGGCGGATCAACTTACATGCAGAATTTCTTCGGTTCCGACACCACCGCGTTTTCAGGCGTGAGCGACACCGGCACTGTAACCAAGAGCGGAATGACGGTTACCGCAACATTGACTTATTCCTATAGCGTGCCGACGACCTTTCTGAAGGTCATCGGCTATTCGAACATTGCGCTCTCCGGCTCGTCCACGGCGAGCGTCACGCTGGCCACTTACATCAGCTTTTATCTGATGCTCGACGTTTCCGGCTCGATGAGCTTTCCCTCCACTACCGCGGAGCAGGTGAGGCTGATGTCGGTCAATCCCGACAATCTGCATCCTTCAAACAGCCCGCCCAACAGCGGTTATCCGCAAGGTTGCCAGTTCGCCTGCCATTGGGCGACGCAGAACACCGCCTGCCAGAACACCTCGAATCCCCAAACCGCTCCCGGCCCGTGGCAAGGGGCTTGGCCCCCATCTCCACAGCAATACCCCAACGCGGCCTTCCCGATTTCCAGTCAATGGCCGAGCGGCTATCCCGGCGGATACTGCATGGGGTTTTTGATAAGCCGTCTCGGAACCACGCCGGCGTATCCGACGAACTGCGTTCCCGGCAATGAAACGCCGCCTCCCACTAACACCAATGACAGCACCGCGCCCGCGAAGCCTTCAGGGCACATCGCGGGCACCGCCAGCACCTCCTATCCGTCGGGCTGCGGCCAGTACGTCAATTGGACCGGTGCGCAGGCCACCTCGTGCGCCAATCCCGGCACGACGTCGTGCATTCAATTGCGCGCCGACGCCGTTGGCTACGCGGTAACCGCGCTGCTGCAGCAAGCTCAAGACACCGAGGCCTATACCGGGATCAGCAATCAATTCAGCGTGGGATTGTATCCGTTCATCGTCAATCTGTGCACGGCGTCAGCCAGCAGCAGCAATTCCTGCTCGGTCGGGCAGACAACCAGCCTGACGGGCACTACCATCACCACCTTTGCGCAAGACCTCGCCAGTCTGCTCGATAACGGCGGCACCGGGTCGGCGAACTCAACGCTCGGATCCGGCGGCACCCATTTCGAGAATGCGCTGTCCAGCATGAACAGCTTCATCACCTCGGTTGGCAGCGGCGGCAGCGCATCCAGCACCCTGCCCTACGTTTTCATCGTCACCGACGGCTCGCAGGATTACCAAACGCATTCGGGCACCAGCGGCGCCTGGGGTTCAGAAAACTGGACCGCGAACGGCAGTGTGCCTTATCAAAACTCCGCAACGGTGATCCCGCCCAACAGCCAGCAAACCACCGATTATTGCGGAGCTATGAAAAACCGCGGCATCAAGGTGGCGGTCCTCTATATTCCTTATGAGACGATTCAGGATGCGAACTCCGCCTTCGCCAATGACGAAGACGGCTATGCCAACAGTAACATTCCAAATATTCCCGCCGCACTCCAGGCCTGCGCCTCGCCCAATTTTTACTACACCGCCACTACACCGCAGGACATCCAGACCGCGCTCGTTGCGATGTTCAAGCAGTCCGTAATCTCGGCCCACGTATCGCAATAGCCTCCTCGTTTCGAGGGGTCCGGCAAACCGGGCCGCGGACTGCAAGGCTCATATTGGGGCGATAGCGACCCGTGCAGACTTAGCAGCCCGGTGGTATGGCCGGTACGCTGTTGTACTGCACGCACACGCTGACGCGCGGGGTGGTGTACAGGCTATCCGAGAGGGTGATCGGCCCGGTGAGAAAAGCGCCGAACAGCGGCGAAAACGAGTAACTCACCTGGGCGAAGATCGCGTAGCACGGATAGGTGCCGTTGCAAGTATTGGCAGCAAAATTTGCCGGCAGGCTGGTAAAGGGATTGCCTGGCGTCAGCGCGGTGCCGTTGACGGCATAGCTCCAGCTGACCACCGCCGCGGTGGCGGAAGTCGCCTTGATCTGCGAAATGATGGCCGTAGCGGAGGAACTCGAGTAAGGCGCAAGAATAGCGGTCGTCGCGCCGGTTATCGCGGTCATTGTCGCAGTCGTAATCGGCGCGTAAACATCGGGGTTGGTACCATCGCCGTATTGATTGGTGATGGAGGCCAGCGAGTAGGTCGCCGCGCGCACTTTCGCATACACGACAATGGCGTTGCCGGCATCGAACGAGCCGAGAAACAACAACAGCAGCACCGGCATGATCATGGCGAATTCGAGCGCGGCAACCGCACGATTCGAGCCGATAAAACGCCGAACGTTGTCGTGGAGCATCGTCATCACAAGTAGGGCTCGACCCGGAATGCGGTGACACCCGTCAGTTGGATTTGATTGTTGGGCAGATTGGTAATGTTGAATCCCAACGGCCCGGTGACCACCGGCCACGCATAAACAAGCTGGACCACCACGACGTCGCCCGGCGCCGCGCCAGTGCTGTTGAAAGTGTAACTGGCCTGGGTATTGGGCGTGCTGCCGTTGTACATGGCCGGCGCACTCGTGCTGGCGCCCGCAAAGGTCGAGTAATCTTGCACGACAATATACATGTTGCTGCACGTGAAGAGCGCCGTTGGGCAGACCATCCCGACGATCGTGCTGGCGGTCCATCCATTCGTCTGCGCTTGTCCGGTCATGAAATAGCGGCCGGCTTCCACCGCAGCGTTTTGGATGGCCATTTGCGCAAAAAGATAAATACAGACCTGCAACACGGCGACCAGTGTGGCGATAAAAGCCGGCCCGATGATCGCGAATTCGACCGCCGTCGCTCCAGCCTCGGCACGGCAAAAGCAGGCGAGGTATCGCGCGCGCAAGAGCAAATGTCCGGTGAGTTTCCTAATCATCACAAGCGTGTCCGCTTTCCCACCATCCGGTTCCCCGCCAACCGGCTCCGGGTTGATTGTTGCGCCGCTTCAGATGAGCCGATCGGCCGAGCACTAATCCCTGCTATCGCTCGTTAGCATTGGGTGAAAGGCATTGATTTTTCGTTGCCCGAAACACCGAGCGACGGACAAAGATCGTTAACGAGGCATTGGCCGGCGGGAATAAACTGCGTTTGTGCCAATGACCGAGTTGACCCGAATTGAGACCCGTCGACGGATTCGGCGCTATTGTTCGAGTACAAGTTTGCCGTTGTTGTATTCGAACCGCCGCAACCGCGACAAAAACGACAGACCGAGCAAATTGTCGCTCAATGCTTCGTCCGGCAGGACGAGCGCAGCGACGTCGCGAACCACCAGGTCGCCGATCTCCACCATGTCGAGCTGCGTCGGCGCAGCGCGCACCGTACCATTTGCGGTTCTGACCGCAGTAACGAACTCGCGCTGTGCCGGATGGATGCCCAGCCGCGCCGCATCGCTCGCGGTCAGCGCAATCACCGACGCGCCGGTGTCAACCATGAAGCTGAGCTGGCGGCCGTCGATATGGCCGTCAACCACAAAGTGACCGCGCGCATCGCGCGGGACGACCATCGAACGCGAGTTGCCCGACGGCGCAGCACTATCGGGCCGCGCCGCCAAAGCAACCGGCGCCGGCGTTGTCCGCAGCCTCGCTGCGTACTGCGGCACCACAACGCTCGCGGCGAGCGCCAAAACTGCGAAGACTATGACTGACCGCATCTCACGAACTCACCACACAAGCGCAAACGGCCGGCTAACCGGGCGCAAGCAAGGGCGCAATCCGTCGCCATGGTTGCGCATCGCTGGATAGTTTCGTTCGCATTTGAACCGTTGCTTCAGCGGCGCGCGATCTTCCGTCACTGGGCCAACCGTGCGGTCGTGACCGCCTGCTGGAACAGCGTGTTCATGGCGCTGGTAATGTCTCCGTCAGTCGTTACAGAGAAATAAAGGCCGGCAGAGGCGCAGTTCTGCAGGTTGGGGCCGATCTGGCTTTGATACGGGGCCACGTAGCTGTTGTACCAGCTGTTACTCCCGGTCCCTGACGCGGGCAGCGGCAAATATTCGGTGTACAAAACCGCGATCAGGATGCCGCGGTTTTTCACCGTCGTGCACCAGGTCGTGTCAAACGGCTGCTGACATCGCTTTCCCAGCGACGTCGACACGGTCGATTCGCTGCACGTGCTGTCTATCTTATCCTCGACCCCGTCTGTGACGATGAACAAGACCTCCTGCGGAGTGCTGTTCGTGGCGCCAGTACCGGGATCTGGCATCTTGGCACTGATTTGCGACATCGCGGAATCAAAGTCGGTATCCGTGTCGCTGTTGTCATACGAACCTGTGAGGTAATTGTTAGAGTATACCTCCAGCACATTGATGGTGCCTGCCGACGTTTTGGCAGTCGTTAAATTCGACGTCAGCAGTTGAACCGTATAAAGGCCGCTGAGGGTGTTACCTGAAGGTGTGCCCGAAGGATCGAAGGTATAAATCGCCGCCTGGTAAGTGGCATTGTTCGCCGCCTCAGTCGCGGTCGCTGTCGTCATCAGTGACTGCGTCGCGCTCGCCATATTCTGGATCCGCGTCACCACACCCAGATTTTGCGCCAGCGCGTAGTTATCTTCGTTGTTGGGATTGCCGAGATTGTCGGCTGTCGGGTCGCTTTCATGGCAGGCGAAGGCGCAACCACCGGCGTTGCCTCCGCTCGACGGCGCGCTCTTGGTGGCGTTGATCATTGTCGTGATTCCCGCCGATGTCGCGGGAAGATTCATGGACGGCGAATTGTCGAGCAGCAAATAAAAGTTGATATTCGGCGCCCCGCTGTTAACCGCCTGCGGCGCCCCGCTGTTAACCGCCTGCGGCGACGCGTTGTTTGCACCGCTGCCGGTTCCCGAAGAGATCGGCCACGTCGCCATGCCTAAAACGCCGCCAAATGAATTGACCGACGAGGCTGTGTAACTGACCGTTACCGTGCGGGTAAGCCCGCTGTTCACGACGGTGACGTTCGGAGACTCATAACTCAACCCGCTGATGGCCGACGCTTGCGCGTTGAACATGTTCTGCGCGGCAGTAATCGAGACGGCATCGGACTGGGTCAGCATCGCCGGCGTCACCGCGGCGAGGGCGGCTGAATCGGCGGCGGCATCCAGCAGAGCCTTCTTCTGCATCGCGCTGGAAAAATCGACCGCCATTCCGATCAGAAAAGTCAGCGGCACAAGCGCAAGGCCGAAAAGCAGCGCGGCGTTGCCGCTGCGCTCGTTCCCGAACCGCTTGATTGGTTCAAGCAGCGCGCCGGTGCGTACCGATCGAAGACCCTTCAGATAATAGCGCAAACTACCGATGGAATTTTTCATAGCCGCGTCCTCCAGCCTGGATCGGACGCAACCGTAATGGCTTTAATTATTAAACATGCCGTGAAACTCGATCGCGGAGAGTCATTAGCGGCGAGTAATCCTTTTTGCCGCAATTCGGCAACGTATGCTCAACCATATCAAATGGCGCAGGGGCTTGCGTCGCGTCACGGATGACAGCGCAGCAGCCCGCTCCAGTCGCAATAGCCGAAGCCAACGCGACAACACCCGAACGATTGCCGCGAGCAGAAATAGAACTGATAATCGGATCCACAATGATCCGAGCAATAAGGACGGCCGCTGAATGGATCGCTGGTGCAGTGGTTACGGAATCGCCGCGGCAGCGACTGCGGTCCCTGCCAATCCACCTGAAACACAGGAACCTCCACGGCCGGCGCCGCAATCTGGCTCGCGGAACCGTTCGCAGTCCAAACAGCACACAAAAGCAGAGTAAGAGTAACGACAAACGTCTTCATCCGGATTCCCCCGCAAAGCTGTTGGTAATTGACAGCGCGTCCAGCGTATCGCCGGAGTCAACTGACAAAGCGCCACCTTCGTTCTTCGGAGCGGCACGCTTGATTGGGAGCCGTACGCAAAAACGCGCGCCGCCGCCTTCCTTGCTGTGCACTTCAATGCGGCCGCCGTGCAGGTCGACGGCTATCTTGACCAGATAAAGTCCGACACCGGTACCAACGATTCCGGAAACGTTACTGCCGCGATGATAGCGCTCGAACAGCCGATCGACATCGGCGGCGGGAATACCGATGCCGCGATCAGCAACGGCGGCGACAACTTCGTCACCCTCGATCATCGCCTCGACTTCGATCTTGCCGCCATCCGGCGAGTATTTGACGGCGTTCGACAACAGATTGCTGAAAACCTGAAGCAACAATTTGGCGTCGCCGCACATCGGCATCGGCGTGGCCGGTAGCCGCTCAATGATATCGGCGCCCGGCACCATCTCCCGGTGCAGCTGGCAAACCTCGCGCAGCAACGCGGCCATATCCATCTCCGCGGGTTCGAAATAGAGTTCGGTGCCGCCGTCGATCACGCGCGAAGAGTTGAGCAGGTTGTCGATCAGGTGAGTGAGCCGCAGCACGGCGGCGCGTACCTTGCCGGCACGCTCGTCGATTTCCGATGGCCTCACCGTATCCTTCATCTTGATCAAGCGCCAGGCGTGGCCATCGATAATTGTCAAAGGGGTTCGGAACTCGTGGGACGCCATCGAGACGAAATTGCGCTGCAACAGCGCAAGCCGTTGCTCCTGCGCCAATTGCTCCTCGAGCAACGCCGCCTGGCGGGCCAGCACGCGTTGGCTCCGCACCAGTTCGATGGCGTTGTTGCGGAAAACGACGGTAGCCTGCGCCATCTCGCCAATCTCGTCCCGCCTTTCGGTCTCGGGAATTTCGGTCGTCGTATTGTTGGCGGCGAGCTGGCGCATACGGTCTGCCAGATGCAAAAGCGGGTCCGAAATGGAACGCCTGATATGGACCAGCGCAGCGACGACCATAATGCCGGCGATAACGATGCCGAGCATGATCAGCCAAAAAGCCTGCCGGTAAGCGACACCGAGACGATCGCTCGCGGCTTGCGCATTGGCAACCGCCCGATCGGTGAGCTGACCGAGCGCGTCGCTCGCGGCGTCATAAGCGGCGCGAGAACTGCCGCCGTAAATTGACAGTGCATCGGCCTTGCGGCCGGCGCGCGAGAGCACCAGCATCTGGTTGACGATGGTCCGGTAGTCGTTCCAGCGCTGTTTGAAGCGGCCATACAGCTCGCCCTCGGCCGTATCATGCCGGATCCGCTCGAAGCCGCGCTCGGCCTCGGCAATGGACCGGTCGAGTTCCGCCATCTGCTTCTCGGTCGCCGCGATTTCTGAAGGATCGGAGTAGAGCAGATTGCTGCCTTCAATAGCGCGAAAGTCGGAGGTGAAGTTATTGAGATCGCCGAGGACGCGGGTATTAGGCAGCCACAATTCGGCGACGTCCGCGGACAGCCGATTGAAATTGCTCAGCCGCCAGATGCTGAACAGGCCCAGCACGACGACGAGCAAAAAAAAGACCAGGAACACCGCGGTGAGGTGAAACCGGATCGATTGCGGCTGCCGCATAGGGCTCAACCACCGGTGAATGAGGCTTTCCAACCGCAACGGCGGCTACTCCAATTATAACCATTTCAAATAGTGGTCTACACAGCCGGATGCTGCCCCGGCCGAGACTGCCAATGGGACGTCGCCAACGATCTTGTCAGGCTTGCCCCATTTTGGGGGAGAAACCTAACGAGACGCGGATCAGAACGGTATCTTGCCCTGCAGGCGGCCGGCCAGTGCATCCCGGTCGGCCCGCTCGCGTTGCTCGGCAATTCTCGTCCGGCAATCGTCATACTTGAGCGTCCCTGGCTGATAGCCGTGATTCTTGCAACTAGCGTCATCTTGAGCGTCAACTTCGGCTTTCGCTCGGGCCTCGGATTCGGCAGAAGTGCAACCGGCCAGTAGAAGTGATGTCAGGATCAGGAGCGACGAACCGTGCATCGCGAGCGCCTCACATTGAATAACCATTTAATGTTACCATGCCTCGGCAGTGATTTTGCAAATACAACAGCTCAAAGTAGACTTTCAAACCTTCGAACAGCCGGATGCCCGAAGTCCAAAAGAAAATTCTTTGTATCGAGGACGACCGCGAAACCGCGGCGCTGATCGCCGAGGAACTGATCGACCGCGGCTACGCGGTCACACTGGCGCACGACGGCAGGGAGGGGTTCGCGGCCATTCTCAAGACGATGCCGGACCTGGTGCTGTCGGATATCAGCATGCCGATGATGTCCGGCTTCGAACTGCTGGAACGTTTGATCGCGCTCGCGCCGCGGTTTGCGAAAATGCCGTTCGTGTTCCTCACCGCACTCACCGATCGGGACAACGAGCTAAAAGGCCGTCAACTGGGTGCCGACGACTACGTCACCAAGCCGATCGATTTTGACGTCCTGGCGACCATTATCGCGGCGCGGCTGGCGGGCGTCGCGCGCACCGGGCTGTGGCCAAAGCTTACGGGGTTGAACGATCGCGAAGTCGAGGTCCTGACCTGGGTCGCACGCGGAAAGACATCGGCCGAGATCGCGCAGATTGTCGGCCTGACCAAGCGCACGATCGATTTTCACATCGACAATGCACGCGCCAAGCTCGGCGCCTCCACCCGCACCGAAGCCGTCATTAAGGCTGCCACCGGGCGGCTGATCGAGCCTTAGCGCATTATTCGAATGCAGCCGGGCCGACTTCTCTGGATGCGAGGCTTTTGACCTTAGGCGGAACAGCTCGTATCCGACGAAATCCCGCGCAGATCGGGCGTCGCTGCAGCATCGCCCTGGTCCAGCCGATAGCCCACGCCCGACTCGCTGACGATCAGCAGCGGACGCGTTGCATCAATTTCGATCTTTTGCCGAAGCTTGCGCACCAGAATGCGCAGGTACTGAATATTACCCGCGTGATTGCCCCAAATTTCCCGTATCAATTGCTGATGCGTCACCACGAGTCCCACGTGCGTGGCAAGACCTTCGATCAGGGCGTATTCTTTTCGTGTTAACTGCACGCGGCGCCCGTTCAACGTCACTGCCCTCGACACCAGGTCGACGGCAAGCGGGCCCGCTCGCACCACCGGATCCCTATTGGTGCCACGCAAATTTCTACGCAGCGCCGCCTCTGTCCGCGCCAACAATTCTGACATTCCGAACGGTTTCACGACGTAGTCGTCAGCCCCAAGCTTCAGCAAGCGAACCTTTTCCCGCTCGTCGGACTGGATCGACAGAACAATGACGGGAACGTTCGACCACGAACGAATCCGCTCCAGGACTTCGGAACCATCAAGATCGGGCAAGTTGAGATCGAGGATGATCAAGTCAGGCGTGTTCATGGTCGCAGCCCGAAGGCCGGCTGCGGCGTTCTCGGCCTCAATCACGGAGAACCCATAAAGCTCGTATCCGGCGCGGAGGAAGCGCCTGATCTGCGCCTCGTCATCGATGACCAGCACCTTAATCATCGAGCACGCTTGCGAGTTCCGGCGTATCGGCGGACACCGTCGGCAGCTGGAGCGAGAGGGTAGTCCCGAGATTTGGCCCCGGGCTTTCCGCGTAAAGACTTCCCCCGTTCGCGGTGACAAAGGTGCTGGCAATCCACAGGCCCAGCCCCGAACCGGATGCAGCCACGGCATGGCGCTGGCCGCGGAATGAGCGCTTACCCAATTGGCACTTCTCGTCTGCGGTCAAACCGCTGCCCTGATCCTTGACCGACAGCACCACACAATCCCGCTCGCAGCGGCTGCTGATTCTGATTTCACTGCCAACCGGCGAATATTTCGCAGCGTTTTCCAAAAGCTGTCCGAGCGCCTGCTCGACCAGTACGGAGTCGACATGGACCAGCGGCACGTCGCGAGCGAGATCAAGACTGATCCAATGGGACGCTAACCGGCGCTGCTTTTGCTTGAGTGCAGCGTTGACGATGTCCGTCGGGTCCGTCCACATCATTTGCGGAATGACGCCCTTGGCGCTGATCCGCGAGGCATTGAGCAAATCGCTAATCTCGTTGTCGAGCTGACCGGCCTGATCACCAATGGCCTCGACGAGCGCACTCGACTGGCGATCGTTGGCAATCGCGGGCATCCGGTTCAGCACGCTGCAACTGCCCAGGATCGAAGCAAGCGGCGTGCGCAGTTCGTGAGATACGCCGCCGACAAGGGCGTCGCGGAGAATTTCAGTCCGATAATTGATGGTGGCCTGCTCGATGGCCTCCTTCACCTTGAGATGTTTGAAGGTCACCATCGCTTCTTCGAGCAACGTCTCGACTCGTTTGGTAACGGCTTCCGTTGGCTCAATCGGGGCATCCCCCAACTCGACCGCAATCGCGCTGTAACCGAGTATTTCCGGGACAATAATTCTCACGAGCCAGGTTTTGCCGCTATGCGAGTTGACCACGGTCGACACACGGGAAGGGTCCGTGGCGGAGGAGTCTACAACAGACGTATCAATCAATTTCGCCGCCGCTCGCCGAATCTCCTCCGGAACAGCCGCGTCGTCATTGGGAGCATGGTTGTCGGGCGCTGTCGCGATCAGAACGGCACGATAACGGAGCGCATTCGATAGGTAGTCTTGAACCGCAAAGATCAGATCCCGGCTGGTGAGGCACGTGGCGAGGCCTTGCGAGAACGCGCGAAGCTCCCCGATTTCCTTCTCGCGGCGGCGCAGACTGACCGCTTCGTTTTTGAGCCGTGCGGCGAGGTTGCTCGTAACCAGCGCGATCAACAGATAGAGCATCAAATCGATCACATCCTGGGGATCGCGGATCCAAAAGGTATAGAGCGGCGGATAGAAAAAGAAATCCGCCGCTGCTGCGCCGGCGACAGCCGCCACGATTCCCGGCACGACGCCCCACTGCGTCGCCGCCACGACCACTGGCAGCATGTACAAGAGCGGGACGAGATTGAACTGGACGAAGTAGTTGACCACCACGAGGCTGATCGTCGCCAGCCACACTAACGCCAGCGTCGCCACCAGGGGAATGGCGTTTACGGCGATGGAGTTCTGCCACCAGGTTTTATGATGTCGCGCGCGCCGCTCGTCGGCGCCGCTCCTCGCCAGTCTCAACGTCAGATCGCGGAGGCCGCACCGTTCTCGAAGTGTGGACACGAGCTGTTTCCTTTCCGAACGCGATCGTCTCGGAGCCCTGCGCGCACCTCCCGGCTGGCATTTATCACAGTCACTTTCCCCACATAGCCATAGTAAGTCGAGATGAGTTCCAATCGAAAAATATATGAAAATTATAAACTTCCCGAATGATATCGCTGTTTACGCAGCAATATCGCTCGCGACCTAAGACGACACGCTTGGTTTGTGTGCATGACCACGCATTTTCGCCCCAGAAGAAAAGGGGGTTGCGGCGCAATCGCTGCAAGGCCCCTTCCACCTTAGAAGTGAACGATGAGGTCGGCGGCGGCAATGACCGCATAGCTCTTGGTCGGCGCAATTCCCGCGTTGGAGTCGCCATTGAACGCTGGCGCGTCGAGCGACCGATAGTATGCGATTTCGGGACGCATCTCGATCTGCGGTGACAACCAATGCTGCCAGCTTCCGGCGACGTCGATATAGCGGGTGGCAACTCCCGTCCGCTGTCCCTGCCTGTCGTCATACCATTCTGCGCGCAGTGAAAAGTTGTTCAACTTGTTTGGCGAATAGTTGAGGTACGTCATGAAGGTCTGAGTGTCGGTGTTGCAGGTCAACACTGTAGTATTGGAGCAAATCGCCGTGCCAGGAGCATTGAACGGGATAAATTGCGGACTGAATGGTGTACCGCCGCCGGCAACAATGGCCTGAACTGTAGGATTCGTGTTGTTCGGCACAGCGTTCTCATGAAGATTGTAAACTTCAACCGCCAGATGCCAGTAATCACTCAGCTTATGATAATAAGTAAAGCCGTACCATTGCAGGTTATTGTAACCCCACTGTCCGCCGTTGATGGCATCGGCAACCAAGTTCAAGTCGTCCCTCCCATCGTCGCTGGTCCAGCGAACGCCAAGCGTGACGGACGGCACTGCCCCGGGATCTTTGAGCATCGACGTACCGGGATAAAGCGGATCTGCATTCCCGGCTAGAACGTACGGGTTGGGAATGTGCACACCGGCGTTCCATGGCATGGTGTCGCTGCCGATGCTAACGCCCATCTGGGCGATCCAATTCTTGGTGACGGCCAACGTGCCTTCGACGCCGGTATTGGTGTAATTGTCAAACGTGTAGGTCAACGAGTGCACGTAAGTGTAGTTGTTCGGCGCCAGCTGGGCCTCAATGTCCGGGATCGAGATGAAGCGGCCAACACGCAGATTAAACCCCTGCAACACCGGAAAATAGAAGTCGGCATATACCATCGGAAAGTCGATGCCGTAGACCAGGTTGTGGTCAAGGAGCTGATAGCTCATCAGGCCGAAGGCCGTCGTGTAACGATAGTTCTCGCCATAGAGAGTTGAGAAGCGGAAGCCCCAATCGAAGTGATCGTTCTGCACCTCGTCGGGCAGGCGCTCGATATAAACCACGGCCTGATCGAGTTGGACGCCATTTGGCGTGTAGTCGTACGCAGCCGGCGCGTTGCCGCCCGGTTTCAGGTTATTTGTGCTGAGATTGCCGCCGCCATTGATCCAGCCGTAAACTTGAACGTGGGCGGAATTCATTGTTGATCCGACGGCGGTATTGCCGAGCGCGACCATCAACGGCGAGTCGATCATGTTTGGAGAGGTCTTGGCGATATTCTCCGTGCCGCCGTAGGGCCATTCGGCGAACGGCATCGGCGGCGACGACTCGGGAGACGGAGGCCACGCAGCGTCGGAGCGGCTGGCCGCCGGGGCATTCGGGTCCGCCGGCGCCACCCCCTTACCCCATTCGAGCTGATAATAGCGAAAGAATCGGGTGAAGACGTCGTCGCCGAGATATTGGTCGAGACATTTGTAATTCAGGTATGGATCGCAAAATCCGCTCGCAGCGCCCGCCTTAAGCGCCATGGCTGTTGCCGCCTTACTCGGCGTGCAATTGTAGTCGACCCACGGGTCGCAAGCGGGACCCTCGACCCACGCGGTCGGCAAACCGTTGGTCCAGGCACCCAACGCATCCGCCGCCATTGAGCGATTTGGCGCCGTCACAACGAGCAACGCCACGACGCCAACCAAAAGCAACAACCGCTTCATGACCCCACCCCTGTCGCCCAACGCAACTGCCGCTCCGCAATGGAAAGCGAACAGAATGCGATACGCCCTCATTTGAGAGCCTTCCCCGACCTGCGATTTTTCGCAGTCCGCGCCGAAGGGAGTCGATATTGATGGAACCGATTTTTAATAGCGAAAAAATAGCCACCCAGCGGCTTGATGAAATTTGAGCACAGCAATCCGGCAGCTACAATTGATTCAGATCAAAAAAATTGCGGACTCGGCGACATCCGGAACGACCAAGGCAGCGGAAGATAAAAGCCGCGGAATACACGGGTCAAAGACAACCATTTGTAACGATAGTACGGCACGGCCAAAGAGGTCTGATCGCAAAACTGTAACTCGTTGGTCACAGTAGCCGAAATTAGAGGATGAGATCGCGCCGAGCCGTCGCAGTAGAGATGCTGGCGCGTGATTTCGCCGGCCGTGGCAGGCGTTTCCCTTCGGCGAAACGCGAGGGGGACAAGTTGTTCGGCGATTTTTCGCAGCACCAGCGCGTTTGGCTGATGGATTTATATCTTTATCCGCCGCTCAGCGTTCGCCGCGAACTTGGCAGCGACGAACTGCACCGACTGCCGACCGGCGCATAGCCGAGCGCCAGCGACGAGAATTTACGACTTACCAGATGGCGATTAGACAGAGCACCGCCAAAGGCAGCGCAACGGCCCCGATATAGAGCCAAGTCCGATGACTGTGGGCGTCTTTCGGAGCAACAAAGAACTGGAAACCAATCCAAACGCAGGCGGCGAAACCCAACACCAGCCTTACAAGGTCACCAGGCGTGTCGTAAGCAGTCCAAATCGTCTCGTTCTGAGGCATGCTCACGCGTACGGTAATCACTAGTAACAGACCGACAAACGCGATCCTTATCACCGTCCCAAGCAACCGCACGCTGGATGAGACGTTCGGTTCGGAAGCACTTGCCCGCCGAGCCCATTCGGCCCAGGTCGTCATGCCTTCCTCCTCACGGCCGGTTCCGGCCCTTCTTAACTCGCAATATAAACCTCTGGGCGAAAAAAATATAGATTGCATATAAATAATGGGTGCACCGCATATAAAATCAGTATGCTTGGAGGATAACGACGGCGAAATCGACGCCGAATCAGGCGTTTGCACGCAATTTTGCCGGCTACTTAGGCAGCGATTTGAGCTGGCTCAAATCCACGCACGAGTCACGGCGGCGTGAAAAGCTCGGACCGGCATTGACTGTATTAAGCCGCATTCAGTGCGGCGGCCGGATCGTCGTCCCGTTCAGGCCCGTGGTGGCCGTTCTGGCAGGCCCACCGATGCCCGCCGAGGTAACACCCCGGTGGCTTGCACTCGTTCCATTGAGATTGCGATTGAGGATTGTCGGGCTGGCGCTCGGGGGAACGATCATATGATGGGCCAGTCCGGACTCGGTTTTGACAACACCTATCGTCGTGTTTCCAATCGCGCCGATCGTCGCGGCGGGAAGATGTTGTGTTGGTGCAGTAAAAGGATGCTCGCTTCCCGGTCGATCCAACATTTCGTGCTGACTGATTGGCACGCTGACGGCGTTTCGGACCGCCTGTTTATTTGCTCGCGACGCGGAGAACACGCGGCGGTGCGGATTCTTCACCCCGGACAGGTTGAATTTGACTTTCGCCTCCCCGGCTTTCCCTGGCTTGTTGCCTGTGTGGCGAGGTTGCACGCTGATGCGCGTGTCAATGTCGTCGGCGTTCTTCGCTGCAGACTCAGAGACCGCATCCGCGCTGGAGGACGCCTCGGAACCGCTCGGCGCAGCGGCGGCATCAGAAGTCGCGCTGCCCTCGTGCCCACCGGCTGCGGTATCCTCCGCAAAGGATATCTGCGGCAACAGGATGAGCAACATGATCGCAAAAAACCGAGAGCCAATTCTCGCGTGACTGTTCGCAAACATCGCGCTCACTCAGCAGGTTGCGGCGCTCGTGGCTCGCCGACCGGAACTGTCAACTCCCCTGACCCAAGAAACAATGTAAGCACGGCCGGCAACACCACAAGCAGGATAATCGGCCCGATGAACATGCCGCCGACCACGACGGTGGCGAGCGGCCGCTGCACCTGGCTGCCAATGCCGGTCGAAACCGCAGCCGGCAACAGGCCGATGCAGGCCGACAGCGCCGTCATCAGCATCGGCCGCATCCGCTGCGAGGCGGCGTGGAACATTGCGTCCAGGGTGCCCACGCCGCTCGCCCTGGTCTCGTTATAATACGTCATGATCAGAATTCCGTTCATCACCGAAACGCCGAACAGGGAAATGAATCCGACGGCGGCCGATATGCTGAAATTCAGGCCGGTGAAATAGAGCGCCAGCACACCGCCGCCGGCAGCAAACGGAATGCCGGCGAGAACCATCAAGCTGTCGCGCAGCGAATTGAACAGGCCGTAGAGCAGGACGACAATCAACAGAAGGCTGATCGGAACGACTACCGCAAGCCGCCGCTTGCGCATTCTGCAAGCTCTTCGAACTCGCCGGCCCACACGATGCGGTAGCCGACCGGAAGCTTGACGTTCTGGGTGATGCGCTGCTGCGCCTCAGCGACCGCGCCGGCGAGATCGCGGTCGCGAACGCTGAACTTGACCGGAATATAGCGCTCTCCGGACTCGTGATAGATGTAGGAGGCGCCGGTATCGAGGGAAATATCGGCGAGCTCGCTCAAGGGAATATAGGCGTTAGTCGCCGTTCGGTGTCTGGTAGCCGACCTTGATATTGCGCGACCGCTTCGAGGCTCGAGCGATATTCGGGCGGCAGCCGAACGACGACGCTGAACTGCCGATCGCCTTCAAGAAGCGTCGTGGTCGTGCGCCCCGCCCAATGCCGCTTGAACGACGGTGTTGACGTCGCCGGTATTGAGGCCATAGCGGGCAGCCTTCTCGCGATTGACCTTGATGTTCAGGTTCGGCTGTCCAAGCACATGGAAGATGCCGAGATCGGTGATGCCTTTCACCCGCTGCATCTGCTGCATCACCGCGGTCGGCAAGCCGCTCGAGCGTCGGCAGATCGCGGCCGATGATCTTCACCGAGTTGGCGCCTTTGACGCCCGACAGCGCCTCCTCGATGTTGTCCTGGATGTACTGCGAGAAATTGAAGTCGACGCCCGGCAACTCGTCGTTAAATTCCCTCTGCAGATTGCGTCGATCAGCTTGTCCTTGGTGAAACCCGTCGGCCATTCGTCGAACGGCTTTAGCGGCACGAACAGCTCGACGTTCGAAAACGGCGACGGCGTCGCTGCCGTTGTCCGGCCGGCCATGCTGAGACACAACGGTAAGGACTTCGGGATGACGAAGCAGAATTTCGCGCATCTTGGCTGCCGCCGGTTCGCCGGCCTCCAGTCGCGATCGTCGGCGGCATTGACGCGCGAATCCACAGATTGCCTTCTTCCAGCGCCGGCAGGAACTCGCTGCCGAGCCGCGACGCCAGACAGGCCGACGACGACAGAAAGACAACGGCCGATCGCCACCATGATCTTGCGGTGGCGCAGCGACCAACGCAGCACCGGCGTGTAAACCCAGCGCAGCGCCCGCACGACGATGGTCTCGGTTTCCTCGACGTGCTCCGGCAGCAGGAACGAGGCCAGACACCGGCGTGACGGTGAACGTCGCCAGCAGCGCGCCGACGAGCGCGTAGCCGTAGGTCCGCGCCATCGGGACTGAAAATCTGGCCCTCGACCCCCTGCATGGTGAACAACGGCACGAACGCCGCCACCGTGATCAGCGGCGGAGAAGAATATCGCGTTGTCGACCTGCAGCGCGCTGATCAGGATCAGCCGCAGCCGATCAGTCCAATGCGGGGCGTGTCGTCGAGCCGGCGGATGCGTGTCGGATCGGCGCCCAACCGCCCTCCGCCAGTTGCTGCAGCAGACTCTGCTGCTCTGCCGGCGACTCTGGAAATTCCTGAAAATGTTTTCGACCAGGATCACCGCCGAATCGACGATGATGCCGAAATCGACGGCGCCGACCGAGAGCAGATTGGCATCCTCCCCGCGCAGCACCATGATGATGACCGCGAAAAACAGCGCGAACGGAATATTGACGCCGACGATGATGGCGCTGCGCAGATTGCCGAGGAATACCCATTGGATGAGAAAAACCAGCAGGCATCCGAAGATTAGATTGTGCAGCACCGTGCTGGGTGGTGACGCGACACGAGCGTCGGTGCGGTCGTAGAACGGAACCAGCTTGACGCCCGGCGGCAAGGCTGCCGTCGCTGTTCATCTTGTCGATCTCGGCCCTGATCCGGGGCACGACGTCGTTGGTGTGCAAGCGTGCGGCTCATGACGACGATCGCCGCGACGATATCGTCTGTCGTGGTCGCTGGCCGGCCATGCCGAGCCGCGGCACGTAGCCGACCGAGACCTTGGCGACATCCTTCACCTGAATACCGGCACGCCGTTGACTTGAGCTGAGCACAACGTTCTCGATGTCGTCGACCTTGTAGCCCTGCGTCAGATCGGCGTTGCCGCCGCGAGTTCATCAGGCCGATGCCGCGGATGTTCACCGACTGCTGGCCGACATTGATTGTCGCGGCCGCCGACATTGATGTTGGCATTGCCGAGCGCGCTGATCACCTGCGGCATCGTGACGTTGTAGGCATCGAGTTTGTGAGATCGACCTCGACGTCGTACTGCTTGGTCGTGCCGCCCCAGGTATTGACCTGCACGACGCCCGGGAACGGTGAGACAGCCGCCGCTGTCACGATCCAGTCCTGCACGGTGCGCAGATTGGTCAGCCCGAAATGCGGCGGACCGATCGACCTGATAGCGGTAGATCTCGCCGACCAGGCTTGATTGCCTGGATTTGCGGCGACTGACGTCGCCCGGCAGGTTGACGTTTTGCTGCAAGGTTGATGGCGCGTCTGGGTGAAGGCGAAATAATAGTCGATGCCGTATTTGAAAGTGACGCGAACGAACGACAGCCCGTAGAACGAGGTCGAGCGGATGATTGTCGACGCCCGGGCGTCGCGGTAGAGGCCAACCTCCATCGGGATCGTGTAATAGCGCTCCATCTCCTCGGCCGACAGGCCGGGCGGCCTGGGCGGTGATTTCAAGAATGACGGGCGCCGGATTGGGATAGGCCTCGATGTTCAGCTTGCGAAAACGCGAACGAGGCCGGCGGCGATGAAAACCAGCAGGCCCGAGCAGAACGATCGGCGCGCCGCGTCAGCCCGAATGCGAGCGATGCCCTTCAGCACAGTCTACGCCTCCGAGCGCGACTGTGCCGGCTGCACAATCGCAAATCTCATTGCGCGCCCGCAATCGCCAAGCATGTTGCTGAGGAATATCGCGCCTTCGGTTGCGGCCAGCTCGCCGACCTGCACGCCTTCGAGAATCTGCCGGTAGCCGTTGTGCTGCTCGCCGATCTGTGACCGTCCGCTTGGTGAAACGCCGACGGTCGGCGGTGACCCACACGCTCATGGTGCCATCGCCCTCCCGCACCACGCCGTCGAGCGGGATGGCGGGTGAGCGGACCGGCGCTGCCGACGCTGATGGCGAAATTCGCGAACATGCCGGAGCGCAATTCGTGCTGCGGGATCCTTCGATCTCGGAGCGGACCAGAACGCGGCGGGTATTCGGATCGACCGTCGCACCGATCGTGGTGACTCTTGCCGTCGAAAACACGGCCCGGAAACGCGCTGATCCCGACTTGCACCTGCTGTCCGACGCGAAACGCCGGACTGTCGGTTTCGGCGACATTCGCCAGCATCCACATGGTATCGATGTCGGCCACAGTGTAGGGAGCCGGCGCATTGCCCGGCTGCACCAACAAACCGGGCGCCGCATTGCGCGCCGTGATCCGGCCGTCGATCGGGCTCGGCACAACAAGCGTCGGATCGGCGGCGCGGGCAGCGACAATGCGATCGATCTCGGCGTCGGACTTGCCGAAGATGCGCACCGCATCGCGCGCCGCACGCAAATTGCCTTCAGCGGTCTGCTGGTCGGAGATCGCCTGTTCGAGATCGTGCTGCGATACTGCGAGAGTCTTATAGAGCTCGCGAAGGCGCGCCAGATTGCGCGAGGTCAGCTCCAACACTCCCGCCGCAGCGATCAGGGTCGACTCAGCCTGCAACAGATCGGGGCTGTCGATTGTGAAAAGCGTCTGCCCCTTCTTCACGTCGTCCCCGACCGACGCATAAAGCGCGATGATCCGCCCCTGGTAGGGGGTGAAAACCTGCACCGCCATCTCCTCGTTGAAATCGATGCTGCCGACTGCGTCCTTCTCGACCGGGAAACGCATGCTCTTCGACCGGCTCGACCTTGACCGAAGCGAGCTGGGAATCCGACAGATCGACACTGTCCCGATCCCGCACGGGTATGCTCGGCGAATTGGCCTTTTCGGTGCTGGCACTCGCAGTGGTCAACTGTGGCGTTGCGTTTAAACCCCAACGCCACGCGCCGTAGGCGCCGATCGCAACGGCAATGATGATGCCGGCGAGCAAGACTTTCCCGCGGCGGTCTGGTGTGCGCGGAAACATGAGCAAGCCACACTTAGAGTTGTCGAAACTGCGGTGAAATGGCCATTCCTCCACCCGACCGTCTACTGCTATTAATCACAGAACCGGGATTAACGACACTACGCCGTTCAACTCATCACAGGTTATTGTCGCGGAATTATATCATTTCATTATTCTAATTAGACGACGGTCGTCTGTAGCGGGAAACGCGCCTAACGCTCATCGCGGTCGGCTGTGAAAATCGTGACCTTTCCTGTGACAGATCACAGTAGTCCAATCGGGACTGAATAATTGATAGTGTGGCAGGGCCGTCACAGCCAATGAACGGCAATTCGTAAATAATGGACGCAGTTGTGTACGGGGATGTCGCGGCGCTTCCGCCGTAGTTTTCAGTTTCAGCAGTGTGTCAGTTGCATATGTCCGGTCTGTCAGTCAGGTGGTTTCCTTCAGCGACCACCGCGCTCGCTGCCGCGCTCGCTTTGACGAGCTGTGCGGTCGGCCCGGATTTTCTCCATCCCGCTGCACCCGACGTCGGCCGATACACCAAAGAACCGCTGGCAACAGCGACCTCTTCGACCGACGCGCCGACCGGCCAGCCGCAGCACTTCCTACCGGGGCGGGACATTCCGCAGGAGTGGTGGCGTCTGTTCAGGTCGTCCGCGCTCACAACACTGATCCAACGCTCACTGAGCAACAATCCCACACTGCAATCGGCGATCGCAACATTGCGGGCCGCGAACCAGGCGGTTTATGCCCAAGAGGGAAAGTTTTTTCCGCTCGTCGAAAGCAACTTCAACCCGACTTACCAGCAGACTTCGGCGGCGCTCGCTCCGATCCCCTCCTCCAACGCCAACGTCTTTGCTCTTCACACCGCACAGCTGCAGGTGAGCTACACCCTGGACGTTTGGGGTCTTAATCGGCGGACCGTCGAATCACTTAAGGCGCAGGCCGACAACCAGCGCTTCCAGGTCGAGGCGGCTTATCTGACGCTGGTGTCGAACATTGCGGTTGCAGCCATCAACGAGGCTTCGCTGCGCGCGCAGATCGATGCGACCAACGAGCTGATCTCGATCAACACCAAAATGCTCGGCATCCTGCGGCGGCAGCTGGAAACGGGTTACGCCAACCGCAATGACGTCGCGCTGCAAGAGGCGGCGCTGGCGCAAGTCGCCGCCACGTTGCCGCCGCTGCGCAAGGCGCTGCAACAAAACCGTGATCTGTTGTCGGCTCTTGCGGGCGTCTATTCCAGCGAGGAGCCTCGCGAAATATTCAGGCTCACGGACTTGCACTTGCCGCTCGATCTGCCGATCAGCTTGCCATCGCAACTCATCGAACAGCGGCCGGACATACGTGCATCGCAAGAGCAATTGCACGCGGCCAGCGCGCAGATCGGCATCGCCCTTGCCAATTTGCTCCCGAATTTCACCATTACTGGAAACGTCGGTTACATAAATACGGCGCTCGCCGGTCTGCTCGCTCCGCAAAACCTGTTCTGGCTGGTTGGCGGGAACGTTGCCCAGACAGTATTCGACGGCGGCACCTTGTTGCACCAGCTGCAAGGCGCGAAGGACACCTATAATGCCGCGGCCTGGAGTTATCGCGGCACCGTGATTGCCGCCGTGCAGAACGTGACTGACTTGCTGCGCGCGCTGCGAAACGATGCAGACGCGTTGAAGGCCGCGCGAGACTTTGAACGTGCCGCCAAGGTCAGTTTCGATCTGGCGCGGCAGCAGATGCAGACCGGCAACGCCAACGTGCTGATCTTGCTGACCGCACAACAGACCTATCTGCAGGCAGTCATCCAGGTCGTTCAGGCGCGCGCTGCCCGCTTGTCCGATACCGTGGCGCTCTATCAGGCGCTTGGTGGCGGCTGGTGGAATCGCACCGACCAGCCGCCGGAAAAGGCGCTCGACGTAGGCACCGGACAGGCCGAATTGGTATCTGAAAAAGACAAGCGCGAGGGTTTCCTTCGGGGTTTATTCTTCTTCCCCTATCAGCCGGATTGATCAGATCACCTTCGGCGAGGCGATTTGACGCTCGACGACATTTGCGGCGCAACGATGCTGAATGGTGTTGGGAATTCGAGGACGTTTAGAACTAAGTCGCGGTGGAGCGTATCTTTGGCGGTTGTCGCCGCCTCCACTGCTTGGACCGCGCCGCCGATAAGCGCGCAGACGAAGCCAATCGAAGGAGACATCGCGGCTGGCCGCGACATGGCGTTACTGGCGTGTACCGGCTGTCACGTCGTCGAGCCAAATCAACCGTTCAAGCCGCTCTATCCAGGCCCCCCCTTCCCTCCCGACTTCAAGGACATCGCAAACCGGCCTAACGTCGCAGCGACTTCCTTGCAGCAACGTCTGGACACGCTGGCGGCAGTCCCAGACAATTCACATATGCCCGACCTGTTGCTGTCGAGCGGCGAAGTGCGCGACGTCGTCGCCTTCATTCTCTCTCTACGCGATAAGTCGGCGGCGCCTGCGCAATAAAGTCCGGTTTGCGGAAACGCGCCGTTAAGCCTTGTGCATGAGACGGCGACACCGCTCGAAGTCCTGCCGGGAACGCCGCAAAGTGGCCTGAGGCACGGCCCATCTGGCTCGATTGACGAGGTGTTCGTCCAGTGCCAGCGCGAGCCTGTGCCAGAAGCCGATCGACTTTTGCCCGCTGCTGGAAGCTCTTGAAGTGCCGTCGATAGAAATGACGCTCATGGCGATCGCTCCGACCGTTCGATTCTGCCGCTAAATGTGCTCGGAAGCGCATATGAATTCGAGAGGGAGCCGAATTCGTCGTCATAAAGCCGGCATAAAAGCCTTATGGAAGCCGAAGCTCCGCGCCACTCGCCGCGTGTCGCGATTTTGAAGTGTCCTGCAGCTGCGACCGTTGCCGTGCTACGGACACGCGATTTCCTATAAAATCTTTATGCCCCGGCGGGCGCGCCCCTCTCGTATTCCTATGCGAAGCGTGACAGTTAAACCGTCCAGCACAACGTTTTCGCGCGCTTGAGATGCGTCAAGGTTAGAAGCCGCCGCGGACGTTTATTGTCGGGCTATAGAAATTTCGGAGCATTCCCATGATGGACCTAGCCATGCTCGCGCTCGGGTTCGTGTTTTTTACGCTGTCGATCGCATACGTCTACGCCTGCGACCTGCTTTGAGGGGGACGTCATGATTTTTGATTACTCGCTTGCGGGCGTCGTGACCGTTGGGCTGCTGATTTACCTGATCTACGCCCTTCTTAAACCCGAGCATTTCTAGAGGAACGATAGCCATGACCCTGGTCGGCTGGGTCCAGATTTTCCTTTACTGCGCGATCATCGTCGCGATCACGCCGCTGCTCGGCGCGTATATGACTCGCGTCTTCAGTGGCGAGCGCACATTTCTCTCGCCGATCCTGCAACCGGTTGAGCGCGCGATTTATAAAGCCGCCGGCGTGGATGAGCGTCACGAGCAGCACGCCGTCACCTACACCGTCGGCATGTTGCTGTTCCACGCCGGCGGCCTTCTTATTCTCTATGTGCTGATGCGCATTCAGGCGGTGCTGCCGTTCAATCCAGCGGAACAGCCCGCGGTCGCTCCCGACCTCTCGTTCAATACCGCGGTGAGTTTCATCACCAACACCAACTGGCAAAACTACGGCGGCGAAAGCACGATGTCTTATCTCGTGCAAATGCTCGGCCTGACGCATCAGAACTACCTGTCGGCCGCGACCGGTATCGCGCTCGCCATGGCGCTCATTCGCGGCTTCGCACGGAATTCGGTCCGCACCGTCGGCAATTTCTGGGTCGATGTCACCCGGACAACGCTCTACATCCTCATTCCGATCTGCGTACCCTATGCGCTGTTTCTCGTGTGGCAAGGCATGCCGCAAACTCTTGGTGCTTATGTTGATGCGACAACGCTGGAAGGCGCCAAACAGACCATTGCGATAGGCCCCGTTGCCTCGCAGGTGGCGATCAAAATGCTGGGCACCAACGGCGGCGGCTTTTTTAACGCCAATGCCGCGCACCCATTCGAAAACCCGACCGCATTCTCGAACTACGTGCAGATGATCTCAATCTTCGCGGTCGGTGCGGCGCTCACCAATGTGTTCGGCCGCATGGTCGGCAACCAGCGACAGGGCTGGGCCATCCTCGCCGTCATGGGCATTCTCTTCGTCGGGGGAGTGATCGCCTGCTATGCCGCCGAAGCGCATGGCAACGACGCACTCAATGCGCTTGGTCTTACCGGCGGCAACATGGAGGGCAAAGAAGTCCGTTTCGGCATCGTCGGGTCGGCTTTATTCGCGATCATCACCACGGCCGCCTCGTGCGGCGCGGTGAACGCGATGCACGATTCATTCACCGCGCTCGGCGGCATGATTCCGCTCATTAACATCGAGCTTGGCGAGATCATTGTCGGCGGCGTCGGGTCCGGCATGTACGGCATGCTGCTGTTCGTCATCATCGCGATCTTCGTCGCCGGTCTGATGGTCGGTCGCACGCCAGAATACGTCGGCAAGAAAATCGAAGCCAAGGAAGTCAAGATGGCGATGCTCGCAATCCTGGTCCTGCCGCTGATGTTTCTTGGCTGGACCGCGATCGCGATGGAGGTGCCGTCTGCTGTCGCCGCTATGGGCAATCCGGGGCCGCACGGCTTCACCGAAGTGCTGTACGCTTATACATCGCAGGACGGCAATAACGGCTCCGCGTTCGCTGGGCTGACCGCCACTACATTATTCTACAATCTATCCGGCGCCGTCGCGATGTTTGTCGGGCGTTTCTGGATGATCATCCCGACCATGGCGATCGCCGGTTCGCTCGCTGCCAAAAAATCGGTACCCGCGTCGGCGGGCACGTTCCCGACAACGGGTGGTCTGTTTGTCGGCCTGGTCGTCGGTGTCATCATTATTATCGGCGGCCTCACCTTTTTCCCCGCCCTGGCGCTCGGGCCGATCGTCGAGCAGCTCGCGATCAACGCCGGCACGCTTTTTTCGGCCAATTAGTTCGGAGCCACCGCGATGGAAACGTCGACCTTGCGCAAGAGCGTGCCGGTATCGGCGCTGTTCGATCCGAAGATCGTCATCCCTTCGATCGGCTCCGCCTTCGTCAAGCTCAATCCGCGCACGTTGATCAAAAATCCGGTGATGTTCGTGCTCGAGATCGTCACGGCGCTGACGACGGTGATCTTGATTCGCGATCTAGCGACCGGCGGTGGCCATATCGGCTTTGAGTTTCAGATCATCTTGTGGCTGTGGTTCACGGTGCTGTTCGCCAATTTTGCCGAAGCCGTCGCCGAGGGCCGGGGTAAGGCGCAAGCCGACACCTTGCGCCGTCAGCGCACCGAAACCCAAGCCAAGCTCATCACCGGCGGCGGCGATCAGCAGAATTATCGGCTGGTGCCGAGTACCAGCCTCAAAGTCGGCGATCTGGTGTTAGTCGAGGCCGGCGATCTCATCCCCTCGGATGGCGAAGTGATCCAGGGCATGGCCTCGGTCAACGAGGCCGCGATCACCGGTGAATCGGCTCCGGTCATCCGCGAGTTGGGCGGCGACCGTTCCGCTGTCACCGGCGGCACCCAGGTGCTCTCCGATTGGATCCGCGTTCGCATCACGGCGGCGCCAGGCTCGACCTTCCTCGATCGCATGATCCGGCTGGTTGAAGGCGCCGCACGGCAAAAAACCCCCAACGAAATTGCACTCAACATCTTGCTGATCGGCCTGACTATCATCTTCGTTTTCGCCACCGCGACCATTCCGAGCTTTGTTGCCTATGCCGGCGGAACGATCTCGGTCGTCGTCCTGGTCGCGCTGTTCGTGACGCTCATTCCGACCACCATCGGCGCGCTGCTGTCGGCCATCGGCATCGCCGGAATGGATCGGCTGGTGCGGTTCAATGTGCTGGCGATGTCCGGCCGCGCGGTCGAGGCTGCGGGCGATGTCGACACCTTGCTGCTCGACAAAACCGGCACCATCACGCTCGGTAACCGGCAAGCGACCGAGTTCAAGCCGCTGCGCGGGGTAAGCGAACAGGAATTGGCCGACGCCGCACAATTAGCGTCGCTCGCCGACGAGACCCCCGAAGGCCGCTCCATCGTCGTCCTGGCAAAGGAGAAGTATGGCATTCGCGGTCGCGAGCTTGCCGACCTGCATGCCACCTTCATTCCCTTCAGTGCTCAGACGCGCATGAGCGGCGTCGAAATCGGCGCTTCCTGGGTGCGCAAAGGCGCGGTCGACTCCATTTTAAACTACCTCGACACCTCCCCGACCTTTGTCGGCGCCGGCGGTGCAGTGCAGGCTTTGCGGCCGAGCATCAGCACGGAGACCACCCGCGAAGTGCAGGCGATAGCCGACGCGATTGCGAAATCGGGCGGCACGCCGCTGGCGGTGGCGAAGGATAATCGGTTGCTCGGCGTCATTGAGCTCAAGGACATCGTCAAGGGCGGCATCCGTGAGCGCTTCGCCGAATTGCGCCGCATGGGCATTCGCACCGTCATGATCACCGGCGATAATCCGATGACCGCAGCAGCCATCGCAGCCGAAGCCGGCGTTGATGATTTCCTTGCGCAAGCCACGCCTGAGGACAAGCTGCGGCTGATCCGCGACGAGCAGGCGAAAGGCAAGCTCGTCGCCATGTGTGGCGACGGCACCAACGACGCGCCGGCGCTGGCGCAGGCCGATGTCGGTGTCGCGATGAATACCGGCACGCAGGCCGCACGCGAAGCTGGAAACATGGTCGACCTCGACTCCAATCCGACCAAGCTGATCGAGATCGTCGAGATCGGCAAACAGCTCTTGATGACTCGCGGCGCGTTGACCACGTTCTCCATTGCCAACGACGTCGCCAAGTATTTCGCCATCATCCCTGCGATGTTCGTCGTCTTTTATCCGCAGCTGCAGACGCTGAACATCATGGGGCTGGCCACTCCCCAAAGCGCCATCCTTTCGGCGATTATCTTCAACGCGCTGGTTATCGTCGCCCTTATTCCGCTGTCGCTTAAGGGCGTGCGCTATCGTCCGATCGGAGCCGCAGGGTTGCTCCGCCGCAACCTTCTGATCTACGGCCTTGGCGGCGTGCTCGTTCCATTTATCGGCATCAAGGCCATCGACCTCGTGGTCACGGCCTTGCATCTCGCCTGAGGAGACGACCAGATGTTACGTGAAATCCGTCCGGCGATCGTTGTTCTCGTCGCGCTCACGCTCATCACCGGCATGGTCTATCCGCTGGCGATGACGGGTATCGCCCAGATCTTATTTCCTAATCAGGCACAAGGCAGCCTGATCGAACGCGACGGCCATGTTGTCGGCTCGGCACTCATTGGTCAGGACTTTATCAGCGACAAGTACTTCCACGCCCGGCCTTCATCGACGACCAAAGCCGACCCTAACGATGTGACCAAGACCGTGCCTGCTCCTTACAACGCCGCCAATTCCGGCGGCTCGAAATCTTGGGCCGTCCAACAAGGCGCTGATCGACCGCGTGCAGGCCGACCTCGACAAATTAAAGAAGGAAAATCCTTCAGCGCCGGTCCCAGCCGACCTGGTCACGACTTCGGCCAGCGGACTCGATCCGGACATCTCTGTAGAAGCCGCCTACTTCCAGGTTCCCCGTGTTGCCAAGGCGCGCAACTTGGCAGAGAATCGAGTGCGTCAGCTCGTCAGCGATCACGTCGAAGATCGGTCTCTCGGGCTTTTGGGCGAGCCGCGTGTCAACGTTCTGCTACTCAATCTCGCGCTCGACCGCTTGTCCGCCGGATAATGCAGCTGACCGGCGAAACGTCGGGACATCTGAATGGTGACGGCGGATCAGCGGCGCGACTCCGAACATCGGCCTTCTCCGGAAGCCCTGCTTGCAGCGGCACGCCGGGAGGACGGCCGCGTCGGCAAGCTCAGAATCTTTGTCGGCGCTGCTCCCGGCGTTGGCAAAACATACGAAATGCTGCAACAGGCCCATGCCCGCAGGAAGGACGGGTACGATGTCGTCGTCGGTATCGTCGAAACCCACGGCCGCAAGGAGACCGAGGCGCTGCTGGAAGGCCTCGAAGTCGTTCCACGCCGGCGCCTCGAATACAAAGGCCAATCGCTTGAAGAGATGGATCTAGACGCCATCATTGCCCGCCGGCCGCAGATCGTTCTGGTCGACGAACTCGCGCACACCAATGCCGAAGGCAGCCGCCACCCGAAGCGCTATCTCGACGTCGAAGAGTTGATGGCCCGCGGCATCGACGTCTACACCACGGTCAACATTCAGCACATCGAGAGTCTCAATGACGTCGTCGCGCAAATCACGCACGTCCGCGTGCGCGAGACGGTGCCCGACGCCGTGTTCGATCGCGCCGATGCGGTTGAACTGATTGATCTGACGCCCGACGATCTGATCCAGCGGCTCAAGGAGGGAAAAGTCTACGTTCCCCGACAGGCGGAGCGCGCGCTCGAGCATTTCTTTTCTCCCGCAAACCTGACCGCGCTGCGCGAGCTTGCGTTGCGCCGCACTGCAGACCGGGTGGACGAGCAACTGCTCACGGAAATGCAGGCCCATGCGATCCAGGGGCCGTGGGCCGCGGGTGAACGCATCCTTGTCTGCGTCAGCGATGACGCACGCAGCGCCGGTCTTGTTCGTTATGCCAAGCGCCTCGCCGACCGACTGCATGGCCCGTGGGTCGCGCTTTACGTCGAGGGGCGGCGCAGTCTGCAGCTGTCCGAGGAAGAGCGCGACCGCATCGCTGACACATTGCGTCTCGCGGAAGCACTCGGTGGCGAAGCAATCACCCTTCCCGCAGGCGACCTCCACATCGCCGACGACGTGATCGGTTACGCGCAAGCCAACAACGTGACGCAAATCGTCATCGGCAAGTCAGCCCGCACGCGCTGGTTCGAAATCATGCACGGCTCCGTCGTGCACGACCTCGTCCGCCGTTCCGGCAACATTAGTGTCCACGTCATCGCCGGCGATGCGATTGCCGGCGAGCGAAATCAGAAAAAATCCATCCGCTCCGCCGAACGCGACGAGCCGACCGATCCCCAACCGTATATTTTTGCGCTGTTGGCGGTGGCTTTGGCGCTCGGCGCTGCGGAACTTATTCGACCCTGGTTTGGCGTTGAGAACGTCGATCTGGTTTTTCTGACTGCCGTCGTCAGCGTCGCCGTGCGCCTCGGCCTCTTGCCGTCGCTGCTTGCGAGCATCGCCTCATCGCTTTGCTACAATTTTTTCTTTCTGCCGCCGATCTATACCTTCACCATCGCCGATCCGACCAACGTCGCGGCGTTTGTTTTCTTTACGCTGGTCGCGGTCATCGTCTCCACCGTTGGCGCGCGCGGCCGCACCCAGGTCGTGGCGGCTGTCGACCGGGCGCGTTCGACCGAGTCGCTTTATTCGTTCAGCCGCAAACTTGCCGGCGCCGGGACACTCGACGATGTCCTTTGGGCTACGGCCTACCAGACCGCGCTGATGCTGAAAGTACGCGTCGTGCTGCTGTTGCCCGAACATGGCTCGATCGTGGTGAAGACGGGGTATCCGCCGGAGGACATTCTCGATGAGGCCGATCTCGCCGCAGCAAAGTGGGCCTGGGAGAACGATCGCCCCGCCGGCCGCGGCTCCGACACGCTTCCCGGCGCCAAACGCCTGTTCCTACCGATGCACACCGGTCGCGGCGCCGTTGGCGTCATGGGAATCGACAGCGACAAACCGGGCCCTCTGCTGACGCCCGACCAGCGCCGGCTGTTGGATGCGCTCGGCGATCAAGGAGCACTAGCGATTGAACGGGTGCGACTGGTCGAGGAGATGGTACGCATCGAGCGCGCCGCCGAAACCGAGCGATTGCGCTCGGCGCTGCTCACCTCGATCTCGCACGATCTGAAGACTCCGCTTGCCGCCGTGCTGGGAGCGGCGAGCGCGTTGCGCGACCTCGGCGCCAAACTCAGCGAAGCCGAACGGGCCGATCTCCTGGTGACCATCATCGACGAATCCGAGCGCCTCAACCGCTTCATCGCCAACCTGCTTGACATGACCAAACTTAAATCCGGCGCTATCTCGCCGAACGTGGGCTTGCATGATCTCAGCGAAATCGTCGGCAGCGCGCTGCGTCGCGCCGGCCGTATCTTGTCGCACCACAGGGTAGAACTCGAACTGGCGCCGGATTTGCCGATGCTCGAACTCGATGCAGTGCTGTTCGAGCAGGTCTTGTTCAACCTCCTGGACAATGCCGCCAAATACGCGCCTACGGAAACGACGATCTACATTCAAACCTGGCGAAGCGGGGAGTCGGTTAGTTTGCGCGTTCTGGATGAAGGAAGCGGCATTCCCTCGACCGACCTTGAACACATATTCGATAAATTCTATCGCGCGCAGAAGACCGATCAAGTGCGCGCGGGGACCGGCCTTGGGCTCGCCATCTCACGCGGCTTTGTCGAAGCGATGCACGGCACGATCGTCGCGGCGAACCGCACCGACCGGTCTGGTGCAGCGTTCACCATCAGTTTGCCGATACCGCGGGCGCGGCAAAGCCTTGAGGCCGCCGCATGAGCGCCGCTCCGGTTCGCGTATTGGTGATCGATGACGAGCCGCCGATCCGCAAGCTTCTCCGCATGGGTCTAACCACGCAAGGTTATCAGATTCTGGAGGCCCCGAACGGCAAGACGGCGCTCGAACTGCTCAAAGAGGCTCCGGACTTGATCATCCTCGACCTCGGTCTGCCCGACGTGCACGGACATGAGCTGCTGCAAACCATCCGCGCCCGCAACGAGAGCGTTCCTATCGTGGTCTTGTCCAGCCGCAGCGACGAGGGCGGCAAAGTCCAGGCCCTCGATCTCGGCGCCGACGACTATCTGACCAAGCCGTTTGGCATGGACGAACTTCTCGCCCGCATGCGCGCGGCGCTACGCCATCAGTTGCAGATCCACGGCGAACGGCCGGTCTTCCGCGTCGGCGACCTTTCCGTCGATCTGGTCCGCCGTATCGTCAAAGCCGGCGAGCGCGAGGTAAAGCTTTCGCCGAAGGAGTACGACCTGCTGCGCGTCCTGGTTCAGCATGCGGGCAAGGTGCTCACCCACAAATTCCTGCTCGGCGAGCTATGGGACGATTTGACTGACGCCCAGTACCTTCGGGTATATGTTCGTCAGCTCCGGCAAAAAATCGAAGCCGATCCGGAGCAGCCTCGTTACGTTCTCACCGAAACCGGCGTCGGTTATCGGTTGCGCGCCCCCGACTGAACATCACCGATTTCAGCTATTGTGTTCGCCGCGATTATTGTGTGGCCTGACCGACCATGAAAGTTTCAGATTTTCTCGCTGCCGACAATATCTCGGCCGGCGTCGCAGCCGCCGACAAACAGAAGTTGTTGAACGAGCTGGCGCAGCGCGCCGGCCCGGCGGTCGGCATTCCGGCGGATCGCATTCTTTCCGAACTGTGCAAGCGCGAGGACCTCGGATCAACGGGTGTGGGAGGCGGCGTCGCTATACCACATGCGCGATTTCATCAGCTCGCCAAACCGTTTGGAGTGTTGCTGCGGCTGAAGAAAGCAATCGATTTCGATGCAGTCGATGGCAAACCGGTCGACACGATAATCTTGCTGCTGTTGCCTGAGGATTCGAATGGCGGCGATCAGCTGAGCGCACTTGCCTGCATCGCGCGTAAACTCAGGGACCCGGCCGACCATCGCGGCGGTGCGGGCCGCGCGTGACGGTTCGCAAATTTACCGCACTTTAGCTGCTGAGTGATCGGCCAACGCGCGCTGTGGCGGCACTATTGCCGTGCCCGACGCTGCGCCTCATAGTGCGAGCAAGATCAGCGAAAGGAAGCGACAAATGGCCGATGAGCTCATTTTCTATACCAACCCAAGGTCGCGCGGCCGCATCGTGCGCTGGATGCTTGAAGAAATTGGCCAGCCGTATCGCACCGAGGTGGTCGACTACGGCACCACCATGAAGGCGCCTGCCTATCTCGCCATCAATCCGATGGGCAAAGTGCCGGCGCTGCGCCACGGCGACGCCGTCGTGACCGAAGCGGCTGCCATTTGCGCTTATCTCGCCGATGCATTCCCGCAGGCAAAACTGGCGCCGCCGCCAGGCGATCGCGAGCGCGCGCCCTATTACCGCTGGATGTTTTTTGCAGCCAGTCCGGTTGAGGCAGCCGTCAGCAATAAGGCATTCGGGTTTGTTGTCCCGCCCGAGCGCGAAGGCAGTATCGGATACGGGACCTTTGACCGTGTCATGAAAACGCTGGAAGAGGCCGTTTCGACCGGCAGCTATCTGGCCGGCGGCAGCTTTACCGCCGCCGATCTCTACGTCGGGTCGCAGATCGGCTTTGGCCTGATGTTTAACACCATCGAAAAACGCCCGGCGTTCACGAACTATTGGCAGCGGATCAGCAGCCGCCCCGCCTATGCGCGCGCCAATGAGCTGGATAACGCCCTGATGCCGCCGCAACAGGCGGCCGGCTAAATCGTACCAGCCCTAGGGCATCCGCATGAGCGGTTCGCCGACGCGTATGCTCGCGCCTTCGCGCACCTGATCGCACAATGCGAACGTGTCGTGGGGCAAAGACGATGATGGTCGAGCCGTGCTCAAAGCGGCCCAGTTCATCGCCTTTGCTGAATGATGCGTCGCAGGCGACGGCGTTGCGCCCGCGGTGCCGGAGATTGAGCAACGTATCCAGAAAATTCAGCCGAATGCTTGCGACCAGGATGGCGGCAACCGCGACCAGGGTCACCCGTTCGCCGCCCGCCGCCAGCGTCACCGGCGCCACGGCACGTTCGTTCTTGCAGAACAGCCGCTCGATTCGCTTTAGCGCAATCGGATTGACGTTCCAGGTATCGCCGGAAATGTAGATTACCTTCTCGACGCGACCATCGTGCGGCGCGTGGAAGCGGTGGTACATGCTCGAGGTCAGTCGCAGCGTGACGTAGCGGCCATTGCGGTGCGCTTCGACGAGACCGCGATCGCCCAGCAGATCTTCGAGCGTGTAAGGAAAGCCCTTGGCCTGATACAGCGCGGTGCCCGAAATTGTGCCGCACGCGCCGACAATCGCGTCGCACGGGCTGACCAGAACCTCCGGCCGCGAATCGATCGGACGCGCCCCGTCCTTCAGTTCGCGAATGAAGCAATCGTGCATGCTGCGGAACTGGGTCTGTTTCGCTTCCCGCAAATCCAGGTCGGAAAACAGCCGCCACACCCCGATCGAGAGGTCGCGAACAAGCGGCTGCTCGATCCGGCTGAACCAGCCGATGAACTGGGTTAACAGCCGCCGCGGGACGCGATTCGTCAGGAGAAAATTGATGTCCTCTTGCGCGAGCACGCGCAGCATTTGCGAGCGGACCGTCATGTAAACCGTCATGGAGATGTCAACTGCGGCGGGTACACCGCGATTCGATGGCATTGGCCATGACGACACTGGCGCTTTACGGGGTTGGCGGAGCCGCACTCGCGACCTCGCTGGTGACCTTGCGGCGGCGCTTCGAGCTTTCGCGGGCCAAGCATAAGTCGCTCGCCGGTCATGCGCGGATCGCACGGCGGCTCGCGGCATTCGTGCCGTTTTACGAATACGATGAGGCGCGGTTCTTTTGCTCCGATGGGGCGCCGCCGGGGATTGCGCAGCGCCGCCGCGCCGGCTTCGAGCGGCTTTCCGCGCTGTACAGCGCGCGCTTTGCCGAAACGACCCGGCGCACCGCCGAGGCCGAAGCGAGCATCTCTGACCTGCAATTCACCGACGCCTACCGGGTGCCGTTTCAGTACAGCCGCTATGTGCGCAAACACCTGCCCGCCGCCGCCATGCTGCAATCGAGCGCCGGCGTCACTGTCACTGACCTCGATGGCAATCGCTTCTACGATGTCACCGGCTCTTATGGCGTGAACCTGCTCGGCTACGACTTCTACAAGGGTTCCATCGAGCGCGGCGCTTCGCGCGTTCGCGATCTCGGTCCAGTACTCGGCCCCTATCATCCTCTGATCGTCGAGAACGTGGAAATGCTCAAAGAGATTTCCGGTCTCGATGAGGTTTCCTTCCATATGTCGGGCACTGAAGCTGTCATGCAGGCGGTTCGGCTGGCGCGCTATCACACCGCGCGATCGCATCTGGTGCGGTTCTGCGGCGCCTATCACGGCTGGTGGGGCGACGTGCAGCCGGGCATCGGCAACCCGCTCCCGGCGCGCGAGACCTATACGCTGCGCGACATGTCCGAGGAAGCGTTGCGTGTCATTCGTACGCGGCATGACATCGCGTGCGTGCTGGTGAATCCCTTGCAGGCGCTGCACCCGAACGGCTCGGCGCCAAGCGATTCGTCGCTGCTCGACAGCGGCCGCCGCGCCCATTTTGACAAGGATGCATACGCGGCCTGGCTCAAGGAGCTGCGCGCTGCCTGCACCGAGCGCAACATTGTCCTCATCTTCGACGAGGTGTTCGTTGGCTTTCGTCTCGCCAAAGGCGGCACGCAGGATTATTTCGGCGTGCGCGCCGATCTCGTCACCTACGGCAAGACCTTGGGCGGCGGGCTGCCGATCGGCGTGGTCTGCGGCCGCCGCGAGCTGATGAAGCGGTTTCGCGACGACCGTCCCGCCGACATCTGCTTTGCCCGCGGCACGTTCAATTCGCACCCCTATGTGATGGGCGCCATGAACGAGTTCTTGCGCCATTTGCAGACGACCGAGGGCCAGGCCCTTTATCACGATCTCGACGGCATCTGGAACGAACGGGCACGACAGCTCAATCAGCGCCTGCGCGACAACGCGCTGCCCGTTGAAGTCGTCAACATGTCCTCGATCTGGACGGTCTGCTACAAGGAGCCATCCCGCTACAATTGGATGCTGCAATATTATCTGCGGGCCGAAGGCTTGGCGTTGAGCTGGATTGGAACGGGCCGTCTGATTTTCAGCCTTGATTACACTGAGGCCGATTTTGCAGCCGTTGCCGACCGTTTCGTCGCCGCGGCGGCAGCCATGCAGCGGGACGGCTGGTGGTGGCACAGCCCGGCGCTGACCAACAAGTCGATCAAGCGATCCGTCCTCAAGGAAATGATCGCCCGCCGCTTGCTGCCCGAACACAAACATTAGAGGCGCGGCATTTCAGGCGCACCAGGCTCAGGTCAGGTGATGCGCCTCTTCCGCTTCTTCGTCTTCCCACTCCGCCACCTCGGCGCCAATGCCGGGATCGATCAATTCCCCGCGCAGGAGAGCGAGCGGCGCCTTGTGGTACAGTTTAACGTCGTGAAACGGATCGGTGAGGATCTTGGTTGCCCAAACCAGGCCGGTTTGCACGTCCTTGAGGAAAAATAAATGCACGGTCCGGAACAAAACGCCGCCGATGCCGATGGCGAGCCAGATTTCCGCCATATGGCGAATAAACTCGCCGGCGCCTGCAGCCGGCGCGAAAATGCCGAAGAAAGTCGGATCGAAGTAGAGCGGCAGCGGCGATAACGCCCAGATTGCCAGCAGCACCACCTTACGCCGCAGATTATAGCCGACTTTGATCTCTTCCTTGTGCTCATGACTGGCATGATTGACGGCGTCATAGTCCTTGGGCTCAAAGAAAAAATGCCCCGACTGCCGTGTCGTCATTGCCACAAGCCAGCCGGCCAGCGCTGATATGGCCGGGTCTTTAAAGATCATCACATACGAAAATAGGAAACTGACGGCGCTGACGAGATGAAGCGACTGATTAATCCGGCTGTGATGATAGTAGCGATGATCGTCCCAACGTTGGGTGCGCAAAGCGGCGAGAAAACTTTCCATCCGTCTCCCCCGTCATGAAGCCAATAGTTCTGGGTATGGCGATTCGATGAATCCCCTGTGACAGGCAGGAGAACGTCACCTTAACGATTGCCGACAACACATTTGTGATCAGGACGCAGCCGCATATTTCTCCGCTCCGCCGTCCTTGGCGAAGCGAATGAGCGAGAAGTGCCCGAGCGGCGGCATGGCGCGGCGCTCAATGAGGCTGACGCCATTGGTTCGCGCCGCCCAGCGGGCATAGCGCTGAAACGAAAATTCCGTCCGCCAGCCGAGCTTGCGCACCGCCGGCTGAAGCCAATGTTCGAGCGCCCGCCGCGGTCCGGCCTCCGCGCCAACGCGGCTGACCAAAATGATCTCACCGCCCGGTTTCACGACGCGGGCAAACTCGTCCAGTGTCGCTTCCGGATTTGGCACTGTCGTGACCACGTATTGCGCAACCACGGCGTCGAAGGAGTCATCTGGAAACGACAGCTTCTCGGCGTCCATCACCCAAAGCCCCTCGACATTATTCAACCCAAGTTCGGTAACGCGACCCTGCGCCTTGCGCAGCATTTGTTCGGAGATGTCGACGCCGCAGATGCGGCACTCCGTAGAATAGTGCGGCAGCGATATGCCGGTCCCTACCCCAACCTCAAGAATGCGCCCGCCGACGCGTTCGGCGGCGGCAATGGCGGCTTCGCGGCCGCGCTCGAAAACCGCTCCGAACACCAGGTCGTAAACCGGCGCCCAGCGGTCGTACGCCTTGGTCACGGTGTGTTTGTCCAGATCGGCTTGCATAACGTTGGTCATAAGTCAGTCCTTCCGTTCTAGCTGATACGCAAAATACCGGCCCGCCCACATTATCCCGCGGCGGTCTCCGTCATTGTCATTGCCGTTTCAGGCTCGTGCGTGCCACCGGTCGCCACCTTCCGGACATGGCCAATGAACTGGCGCGCGCTATTCTCCCAGGAATAGCCGAGCGCGAATTCGCGGCAGGCGTCGCGTGGCAGCGAAAGCGCCTTCATGCAGGCGTGCGCGAGGTCCTCATCCAAGGCGCCGATCGGGCTATCGCCGACGACGTCTTTCGGGCCGGTGACCGGAAACGCCGCGACCGGAACGCCGCTCGCGAGCGCTTCGAGTTGCACGATGCCGAAAGTATCCGTGCGGCTGGGAAACACGAAAACGTCTGCGGCGGCCAGGTGTGCAGCCAGCGTTCCATTCTCCAGCGGGCCGAGGAATTTTGCATCAGGGAAGCTTTGTTTGAGCTTCGCCTCCGCAGGACCCGAGCCGATGACAACTTTGGTGCCCGGAAGATCCAACGAAAGGAACGCTTCGAGATTTTTTTCCACGGCGACCCGGCCGACGGTCATGAAAATCGGGCGGGGAAGATCGAGCTCAATGGCGCGGTCGGGGCGGAAAAGATCGACATCCACCCCGCGGGTCCACATGCCGAGATTCGCAAAACCTCGCTCCCGCAGTTCGGCCGTCAGAGACGGCGTCGCCACCATGGTCACGGTTGCGCCGGAGTGGAACCATCGCAACGCCGCGTAGATCCAACTTTCCGGGATGGCGATCGCGCCGAAATGTATTCCGGAAAGCGCGTGGTGTAGCTGGTGGTGAACGGACGGCCGGTGCGGCGGCAATAGGCACGGACCGCAAAACCAATCGGCCCTTCGGTGGCAAGATGGATCGCATCGGGTTTCGCGGCCTCGATGCGTTCAGCGATGCCTCGCCTTCCTGGCAATGCCAGTCGTAAGCCGGGATAGGTCGGCAGCTGAAAGGATGGAAAACCTTCCGGCGAAAGGAACTCGATCGTTACACCAAGCTTCGCCGCGGTGCGTGCGAGCGAGCCGAGGGTGCGGACTACGCCGTTGACCTGTGGACGCCACGCGTCGGTGGCGACAAGAACTTTCATTGGGTGCGCGGAATAGTCCGCTCCCTTGTGTTGACGAATTGCGTGCGACAACCATTGCCATTTCATGTCTCAATCGTATGACGGCGGCCCAATCTCCGCCTTCAAATGGCCTTGCTTCGTAACACTTCTGTTACATTGAAATGAGAGTTTGCGGTCGCGACTCGCGTGAGGTGTCATTGCCTGGAAGTTCATCGCCGCACGCCGACGCCAACGTGACAGGCATCATTGCGCAGACGATCGGCTCCAAGCTCGGCCGCAGCACGATCAGCGCAGCGATCAGCTTGGCGGTCCTCGCAGCCGCCGGCCTCACGCTTTATCAGCTGCTGCACGACGCCGACTTCGGCAAGGTGGCTGCTTTGCTCAAGTCGCAGCCGATCGATCAGATCGCGATCGCAGGCGCGTTTGTGATCGCCGGCTATGTTACGCTGACGTTTTACGATCTGTTCGCGCTGCACACGATCGGCCGACGCAAGGTCCCCTACTCCGTAGCCGCACTGGCAAGCTTCACGAGCTTCACCATTGGCCACAGTCTCGGAGCGGCCGTGGTGACCGGCGGCCTGATCAGGCTACGAATTTATTCGGTCTGGGGCTTGACCGTCGTCGACATTGCCAAAATCGCCTTCATCACCGGCATGACCTTCTGGCTGGGTAACGCGCTCCTTCTGGGCGGAGCGACGATGTACGCGCCCGAAGCGGCAACAGTCGTCGACCACTTGCCGCCGTCGATTAACTGGGCGATCGGTCTTTCGGGACTGCTTGCCATCGGCTGCTATCTTGTCTGGCTCGCTCCGCGGGCTCGCGCCGTCGGCCGGGCCGGCTGGCGCATCGTCCTGCCCAATCTGCGCTTGACCCTCGTGCAGATCGGCATCGGAGCGCTGGATCTCGCCTTGGTAACAATGGCGATGTACACGCTGTTGCCATCCGAGCCCATTGTTCCGTTCTCGACGATATTGGTCATCTTTCTGACCGCGACGCTTCTTGGAACCGTGAGCCACGCGCCCGGTGGCCTCGGCGTGATCGAAGCGACCATGCTCATTGGCCTTCCCCAATTTCAACGCGAGGAACTCCTGGCCGCACTCTTGACGTTCCGCGCAATCTACTTCGTTCTCCCTGTCCTGCTCGCCACGCTGACGCTAGGTCTGCGAGAATTGTGGATGCTCGCGTGGCCCGCATCCACAGGCCGCGGTGACGCATAGCGCCTCAGCGGCCCAAAACCTTGTAACGCCGAAATGCCCGCGTTAAGGTTTTGTCACGCAGAGTGGGGCTGGTTGTGGCGCGTGGAGTTGGCGTTTCCGGGGCTCGAAAGCGCTCGCAATTCCCGCCGGTAGGACGGGTTGCGCACGCGCTGGGTGTGCTTTTGCCGATGGCGCTTTCACTCGTCGCTGTTGCGCCGAGTTTAGTCTCCGCTGAAACGATGGAGTTGGCGCTCGCGAAAGCATACCAAGGCAATCCACAGCTCAACGCGCAACGTGTCATCGTTCGTCAGAATGACGAAGGCGTCTCCCAAGCGCTGTCGGGATACCGGCCTACCATCTCGGCGACTGCGTCGACGGGAAAGCAATACACCAATATAACGGAATCCTTTCCGCCAATTCCCGGCGTCCCCGGCCCTTTCGCGACCGGCTTCGCGTTCTCAGACAAAGGCTATACCAACCCGTGGTCGGTCGGAGTTTCGGGCCAGCAGACACTCTTTAACGGCCAGCGAAACGCCAACACTGTCCGCAAAGCGGAGAGCCAGGTTTCGGCGGCCCGCGAGACCTTGCGGATGATGGAAGAGTTGGTGCTGCTGGCCGCGGCCACCGCCTACATGGACATGTCGCGGGACAGCGCCAACCTCGAGGTGCAGCAGACCAATATTCGCGTTCTGCAGCGCACGCTGAAAGATACCAACAATCGGTACTCGGCAGGCCAAGTGACCACGACCGATGTCGCTCAAGCCGAAGCGCAATTGGCGGCGGGCGAAGCGAGCCTTCACGCGGCAGAGTTGACGCTGATGACGACGCGCGCCAATTACCGCCGGCTGATCGGCGTTGATCCGGCCAATCTTGCTCCAGCCTCTCCGGTAGATCGGCTCTCGCCAACGACGCTGAACGCCGCGATTGCGGTCGGCTCCGCCGAAAATCCATCGGTAACCGCAGCGCTGTACGGCGTCGACGTCGCGCAACTGGAAGTCAAAATCGCTGAAGGCGCGCTCTGGCCGACACTCGCCCTGCAGGGCAGCGTCCAGCAACAAGCCTATTCAAACATTCTGACGCCTAATCTGTTTCTCGGCACGGCGTCGGTCAATCTGACGGTTCCGATCTATCAGGGCGGAGCAGAATACTCGGCGATCCGCCTCAACAAGGAGAACGTGGGTCAGCAGCGCCTGAACGTGGATCAGGTGCGCGACCAGACACGCGCTAATGTCGTTCAAGCCTGGGGCCAGTTACAAGCAGCCAAGGCACAGATCGAAGCCGCGCACCGGCAAAATGACGCGGCAGAACGGGCGCTGGAAGGCGTTCGCAATGAAGCTCAGGCCGGTCAGCGCACGACGCTTGACGTACTCAACGCCGAGCAGGCGCTGGTCAATGCGCGGGTCAGCCTGATCGTGGCGCAGCATGATCGCGTGGTTGCATCCTTCAGTCTCTTATCCGCCGTCGGGCGGCTTTCGGCCCGCGAGCTTCGCCTGCCAGTCGCGATCTATGACCCAATGGTCCATTACCAGCAGGTCCGCGACGCATGGATCGGCCTACGCACACCCGATGGCCGCTAGTGCGAGAATGTCGCACACAAGCCGACCGATCACACGGCGGGATTTTCTGAACGGCGTCGCCGTCGGCGCAGCCGGCACCATGGCCGCCGGCTTGTTGCCTGAATTCATGGCGACTGCGTTGGCGGGCGCGCTGGCCACACAAGATGCCGCCGGATACTACCCGCCGACGCTCACCGGTTTGCGTGGAAATCACCCCGGAAGTTTCGAAGGCGCCCATCGCCTGCGCGACGGCGATTTTTGGTCTCAGACCAGCAAGGTCATCGATACAAACGAGGTCTACGATCTCGTCGTAGTTGGCGGCGGCATCAGCGGGCTGGCGGCCGCGTATTTTTATCGCGCCAAGCACGCGGACGCGCGCATCCTCATTCTCGACAACCATGATGATTTCGGCGGTCACGCCAAGCGCAACGAGTTCAAGCTTGGCGGCCGTCTGGCGCTGATCAATGGCGGCACCGCGGACATCGACAGCCCACGGCCGTATAGCGCTGTTGCCGGCGGTCTTTTGAAAGCGCTCGGCGTCGATCCCGTTGCGCTAACCAATAAGTGCGTGGACCGGACGTTTTACCGATCGCTCGGCCTTGGGCGCGGCGTGTTCTTCGACCGAGAGACTTTTGGCGCCGACAAGCTCATCGTCGCTTCCGGAAAATTTTCGTGGCCTCGCCTTTTGGCGCAAACACCGCTGTCGACGCAGGCGCAAAGCGACATCGCCAGAATCGAGGAAGCGGCCGTCGATTACTTTCCCGGCCTGTCGTCCAACGAGAAGAAATCCCGTTTATCGAAGATGAGCTATCGCGATTTCTTGCTGAATGTCGCCAAGGCGGATCCGCAAGCCGTCGCCTTCTATCAGGCGCGGACGCACGACGAATGGGGAGTCGGCATCGATGCCGTCTCGGCGCTCGACGTGTGGGCCTTCGGCTTTCCAGGCTTTCAAGGCCTTCATCTTGAACCCGGCTCGGCTCAGCACATGGGATATACTGCCGCAGGCTATGCCGACGGCGGTTCCTATACTTTCCATTTTCCGGACGGCAACGCCTCGATCGCGCGGCTTCTGGTGCGCGATCTGATACCGGGAAGCATCCCGGGCGGCAGCGCCGAGGACGTCGTCACCGCGCGGGTCGACTATTCCCGCCTCGACCGCGCGGATGCCGGGGTGCGCATTCGTCTCAACAGCATCGCTGCACGCGTTCGCAATGTCGGCGACCCGCCGGCAGAAGTGGAGATACAATATCTCAGAGGCGACACCCTTTACGGCGTACGTGCGCGCTCGTGCGTGCTTGCTTGTTACAATATGTTGATTCCCTATCTCTGCCCGGAATTACCCGAACGGCAAAAGGACGCACTGCATTACGCCGTCAAAATCCCGCTGATCTATGCCAGCGTGGCGCTGAAGAACTGGCGTCCGTTCAAGAAGCTTGGAATCGCGAGGGTCTATTCACCGGGCGGATATTTTTCGTTGCTGTTCCTCAACCCAACGGTGGATATCGGAAAATATCATAGCCCTCGCTCGCCGGACCAACAGGTGCTCGTGGAAATGGTGCGAACGCCGGCTCAGCCAGGCTTGCCGGAGCGCGAGCAGCATCGCGCGGGACATTATGATGTTCTCGGCACGAGCTTCGCGACATTCGAGCACCACATCCGCGACCAGCTAACACGGATTCTGAGCGCGGGAGGCTTCGATGCGGACACGGATATAGCGGCGATCACAGTCAATCGCTGGCCGCATGGCTATGCTTACGAGTATAATCCGCTGTTCGATCCGGATTGGCCGGCCGGTGGCGCGCCCCACGAAATCGGCAGGGCGCAGTTCGGCCGCATCACCATTGCCAATTCGGACGCCGGCGCCGCAGCCTACACGGATTGCGCGATTGACCAGGCGTACCGTGCCGTGCAGGAACTCTTCCGCACCTGAGGGATAACGCCAAGAACCTGAAGCTGATGATGCCACGAAGGCGGATGGTGGTGGAATGAAATTGGAATTCGGTGTCTTCGATCATCTTGACCGCAATGACCTGCCGCTAGGCGAATATTACGAACAACGGCTGAAGATCATCGAGGCTTTCGATCGTTGCGGCTTTTACGCCTATCACGTCGCGGAACACCATTTCACCCCACTGGGGATGGCGCCTTCGCCCAGTGTATTCCTGTCAGCGATCGCGCAACGCACGCGGCGGCTGCGCTTCGGCACTTTCGTCTATGCCCTTCCCGTCCATCATCCTTTGCGGGTGTTGGAGGAAATCTGCATGCTGGATCATCTGAGCGGCGGCAGGCTCGAAATCGGCTTCGGTCGCGGCTCCGTGCCGTTTGAGATTTCTTATTACGGACAGAATGCCGAAGAACGGCAGCAGATTTACGCCGAACGCCTAGAGCTTATTCTCAAGGCATTTACCGTCGATACGTTGACTTGGAATGGCCGCTACGACCAGTTCAAAGACGTTCCCATGGAGCTTGGGCCGCTGCAACAGCCGCACCCGCCGCTGTGGTATGGAGCGCACTCCCCCGAAAGCGCCGAACGTGCCGCGCGCAAGGGCTTAAATATCGTGACCAATGATATGCCCGCGAACGCGGGCAAAATCGTTGCCCGCTACCGGCAGGTCTGGCGCGAAACGCAAGCCTCTGGACCGCTGCCGAAAATGGGCCTGGTGCGATTTATCGTCGTTGCCGACACCGATGCGAAAGCAATGGCGATCGCGCGCCGCGCCTATCTGCGCTGGCGCTCGAGCTTCGTTTATTTATCCGAAATGAACGGCTCCAAGCCGGACTCGCCTTTGAATGTCGAGAGCTTCGACGTCGTGGTTGATCAGGGGCAGGCTATCGCCGGCTCTCCCGAAACAGTGCGCGCGTTCCTGGCTGCGCAGATTGAGAACAGCGGCGCCAATTACGTAGTCGGCCAATTTTGCTTTGGCGATCTTCAATTGGATGAAATCTTGCGATCGGTCGAGCTGTTCGCTGCACAGGTCATGCCGTCGCTACAGCTCGTGACCGCCGGCTAGGAACCGACACCGACATATTACTTCAAAGATCCCATGCGCTCGAGTTCGCCGCGATCGATGATCTTGGCGATGCCGCGGCCGACGTTGCAGACGGACTTCCGACGCAACGAGCTTAAAATACGGCAGGCGTGAACCGGCGTCAGCCCGGTGAAGTCGGCAATCTGTTGCTGGCTCATTGGGAACGCGAATGTGTCGCCGTGAAATTCGCCACGCTGTTCGCAGCGCAACATCATGTGAACGATCAAAGCAGCGATTCTCTCCTGGGCGGTCCGCTGCCCGAGGTCCACAAGACGTTTGTCGGCATTACCATACTCTGCCGCCATCAATCGGAACCAAATGTCAAGCAACGCCGGCTCGCTCTGGATTCGCGCGCGAACCTCGGCAAAAGGAAAATAACAATATCGGACATTCGTTACGGCCTGGACTGAAAACGTGAACTGCCGCTCCAGAAACGAAGTCGGACAAACCACCTCCCCGGGCAGCACCACTGACAGGATTTGCCGCTTTCCGTTTGGCAACTGGATGAAACGAACTGCCCAGCCCTCGCAGATAACCAGCACCCCCTCCTTAAGTTCGCCGGCTCGACAGATATTCTGACGTGCAGGCGCCGAGCGGGTCTTCCTTCCGGGCGGCGTTCGGCCGGTGCCGTCAATAAAAAGTGCGCCGCAACAGTTTATCGAGCGGCAGCTACATGTTTCGCAGTCCAATCCCGTTGCCGCCGGTACGAAATCCCCGGCGTTCCACAACGCCGATAGTACTTCGACTGTGTTTAACAACATGAGGGCCCGCAACCTTACACGTCCGCGCGGAAAAACGGTGATAGTGCGCCGCGCGCTTGCTCCACTTTATTGCGCTCGATCATCTCACCGGCCGCAGGCTACGTTCCACCGGTTGCACTGTCATTGATTTTGCAGTGGGTAAAAACCCCTATCAGCCGCATTGTTTCGAGCACCACACCTGACGACTTGATTGAGATCATTGCTGCAAGTGAGCAACAAAACGAACGCTCACAATTTCGGTTTTAACGTCTGCTCGCTAGAACGAATACACTCGACAATGTTCTGAAACTTCGGACCACGGGTGTGTGCCGTGTTGAATGCGCGTCATTTGAACATTGGGGGATTATCATTCCTTCTGGCGGACCCGAACCAACATTCGACGGCGATCTTCCATAGTATTCTCCGCGGCTTCGGCGCCAAGCGAGTTATCGAGGTCCGTAATATCCGCGACGCGATCCAGGTCCTGACCGACCAAAAGATCGACATGATGTTGATCGAGCCGCGGCTGCCCGACGGCGGGGCGTTTGCTTTCATTTACTCGATCCGGCAAAACCCGAGCAATCCGTGCCGCACCCTGCCGATTCTGGTCGTCACCGGGGATGCTCGGATTTCTGCGATCAAAGGCGCGCGTGACTGCGGCGCCAACATGGTCATCGCCAAACCGGTTTCCCCGGCCGTCTTATACGAACGACTGGCCTGGGTCGCGTTTCATCCCCGCAGATTCGTCGATACCGCCAAGTATTTCGGCCCGGATCGGCGCTTCGAAAACGAAGACTACGCCGATGGCGGCGCCCAGCGGACCGGCGACGTTACGGTCGCAGCCGACGAGGCAGCTGCTCTCTCGCAGACCGAGATCGACAGTCTCGTCCAGAATGCCCGGGTGGGCGATCCGGCATGAACACAAAATCTTTTTCTGCCGGCTGGAACTGGCAGACCCGATGAGTTTCGCCGATCACCCACGTTCCCCACTTTCGCTGTCTCGCCAAGCCGCTATCAGACGCGCCGAAGCCGAGCTTGCGCGGACACGACCTCGCATTGAAGAATACATCAAGGCCGAATGCCTGCGTCTCGAAAAGGCACTCCTGGCTGCTCGCCTGCGCGACAGCAATTATGCTTCGTTCGTAGCCGACGCCTACATCGCCGGTCAAAATCTTCGGGACGTCGCAGGCTCGGTGGGATATCCGCTGATCAGCTTTGTCGCCGCCAACCTCTGCACAATCATCGAAACGGCCGACGCGGTGCAGATGAAGTATCCCGCGTCAGTGATCGATTGCTTCTTTGAGGCGATTCGTCTGGTTCAAGCCAACGAGTACGCAGGAAAAACGCCGACTGATCTGCCGCATCTTACGGCCGGACTGTTGCAGACCGTTGAATTGACCAAGACAATGGCGGTACGCGCAGCGCAATCGGCCGAGTATGCCCCTGACGATCCGGTCGACTAGAACACGCGATCGCTTTCGGCTTCCCCCGCCGCTGGCGCGGACGCAATAGTCGCCGACGCGTCCTGCAAACGGTGGCGCATCTGCCGCATGGTGATCTTTGGACTAAAGCGGATGAGGGGCATCTGAAAAATGGAACAGGCACAATTGCTCATAAGGGAACCGCGCGAACAATGCGGGCACAAACAATTGATATAGATCAAGCGGATCGAACGGCGGGCGTGCGGCCATATGGGGTAATGGCCGCTTTGCTATATCGCTGCCCGAATGCGGGACGCCCGATACAAGGCTTCCTCTCTGAGGGGGTCTCGAGCGATAACAGTCATTATCAATATCAATCTATTACTTGCACGTTCTGCAAACAAGTTCACCTTATAAATCCGGCAACCGGAGCGGTGCTCGGGCCAAAGACGAATAAGATGTGCTAATCGGCGGAAGTGTTTCTGCGGATTCGGCGCGGGTAGTAATACTGCCTAGCAGTTTTTTAAGAAATCCGACGACCCTTTTCGGATAGATCGACCACGGCTGACGGCGTCGTTTGACGCGCAGCGGATTCGTTACGCCATGTACAGCGTACTGACCTGCCTGACGGTTCAACATGACTGGCGCCTGGTTGTACTCGCCGCCGGCGTCTGCTTTTTGGCAAGCGGCGTCGCCATAAGCCTCTTCCATCGCGCCCGGGTTTCAAGAGGTCGGGCGCGGCTTATCTGGTTAGGATTGGACGGGGTCGCCGCCGGCTTCGGCATCTGGGCCACCCATTTCATTGCCATGCTCGCCTACGATCCCGGCGTAGGGGCGGGTTACGATGTTGCCCTAACCGTACTGTCTCTGCTCTTCGCAATTCTGATTACAGGACTGGGCCTCGCAATCGCAGCTTCCAAGGTGCACGAGAAATTCGCCGCGGCTATGGGCGGCGCGGTAGTCGGTGCAGGCGTGGCCGTAATGCACTATACCGGCATGGCGGCGTTGGAGGTACCGGCTCGCCTCACCTGGTCACTCGGCCTGGTGAGCGCCTCCGTAGTTTTCGGTGTAACTTTCGCCGCTCTCGCACTTTATGTGGCAGCACTGCCCCATGCGCGAGGGCGTTCGTTGATCGCAACGGGCCTTCTAACGCTGGCGATTGTTTCAATGCATTTCACAGCGATGGGCGCTGTCTTGTTGGTGCCAGACCCGACCCGCGTCTTTGGCGGCCTGTCGTTATCACCAGATTCCCTGTCTCTTGTTGTTGCAGGAGCCGCCGCCATTGTTCTCGGCTTGTGCTTCGTGGGTGCCATAGGCGATCGCCACGCAAAGGATAAGCTGCGGCGGCAAAAGCTTTTGCTCGACGCCGCGCTTGCGAACATGGCGCAAGGGCTTTGCATGTTCGAGGCCGACGGACGCATCATCCTCTACAACAGCCGGTACTCAGAGTTGACTGGATTGCCGCCAGAATTGCTCGATGGTCGTTCGATCCTTGACGTGATCAAGTCGCGCGCTTGGACCGGAAATCCGGAGGAATTCGCGGCACAAATCACCACAGCCATGCGCGAAGGAAAATCAAACACTCGCATCATAGAAACTGTCCAGGGGCGCACTCTGCGGGTGATCGAGCTGCCGAGGCAGGAAGGAGGGTGGGTTTCGACACTGGAAGACATCACAGAATGGCAGCAGGCCCAGGCCAAGATTCAGCACATGGCGCGTCACGACGCATTGACCAACCTGCCGAACCGCAGGCTGTTCAGGGAACGACTGGAAAATGCCACCCGGCGCGTCCCCCGCGGCGAAGGCGTTGCGGTGTTTTGTCTTGACCTCGATCACTTCAAGGAGGTGAACGACACGCTCGGTCACCCCATTGGCGATGAACTTTTGCTCGAAGTGGCACGTCGGCTGAGCGAATGTGTACGTGAAAGCGATACCGTCGCCAGACTGGGCGGTGACGAGTTTGCCATCGTCCAAGCCGGCGGAGAGACGCACGTATCCGAAGCCTCTGCGCTCGCAAATCGCTTGGCTGAAGTTATCAGCGCACCGTACCTCATTCACGGACATCAACTGATCGTCGGCACGACCGTTGGGATTTCCATTGCGCCAGACGATGGACGTGACCCTGATGAACTACTGAAAAAAGCCGATTTGGCGCTATACCGTGCCAAAGGCGACGGCCGAGGCAGCTATCGCTTCTTCGAGACCGGAATGGACGCCCGAGCCCAAGCCCGAAGGATTCTAGAGCTGGATTTGCGCGCCGGGCTATCGCGAGGCGAGTTTGTTCTTCGGTACCAGCCTCTCCTTGATATAAAGTCAAATGTAATTCTCTCGTTTGAAGCCCAGATAGAGTGGAATCATCCGCAACGCGGAATGATCCCGCTGCCGGAATTTTCTTCGGTAGCCGAAGAAACTCGCCTGATGGTTCCGATTGGCGATTGGGCGCTACGGACTGCTTGCCTGGATGCGGCTCGGTGGCCAAGGGAAATTCATGTGGCGGTCGATCTCTCGCCCGCTCAATTCAAGAATCGCAATCTTGTGGCTTCCGTTAGCGGTGCGCTGCTGGCTTCAGGTATTCCGGCCGATCGTCTGGAGCTTGAAATCACAGAGACGGTCCTTTTTCAGGATACCGACGCCACCTTGGCAACACTCCATAAGCTCCGTGAACTGGGCGTGCATATTTCGATGGACAAATTCGGCACCGGCTGTTCTTCTCTCAGCTATCTTCGCAGTTTTCCATTCGACAAGATCAAGATCGATCGATCCTTTGTCAGCGAGCTAGCTGTGCGCAAGGATTCGATGGCGATCGTGCGCGCCGTCACCGGCCTCGGCAAAAGCCTGGGAATATCCATTACGGCCGACGGGGTCGAGACGAGCGACCAAATGACGTTACTTCGTGCGGAAGGCTGCAGTGAGGTGCAAGGCCGCCTCGTGAGCCCGGCACTGCCGGCGACTGACGTCGATAAAATGTTCTCGAACGGACATCTGCGCGTGGTCGCGTAGACCCAAGCGTATGAGAACGCGTTATGGCTGGCGGACTTCGAGTAGGTTGGAATGAACTTTTTTCACCGTTTTTTTAGGCCCGGCGGCCGAGACGGTAGCGTTGTGGGGCTTTCGGAAAGACCCCAATCTGTCTGTCCTCCGCAAGCTGTGCTTAGGAAGAAAACAAGCGCCGAAACTGGCGGCATGCGGTCGCGGCCGGCTTCGATTTTCTAGTCAACTTTGTCAAGTCGAGGAACACGACGGACGAGCTCAAGACTTGCGCTAACGGCGCGTCATCGGATACGCCTTGATCTGGCGTTACCGAGGATCTTTCGTTTGAAGCCGGCCAAGTTCAAATACATCGCGCCAAATTCATCTGAAGAAGTCGTCGGCCACTTGGCGAGCTATAACGGCGAAGCGCGCTGTTTGTCCGGCGGCCAAAGTCTGTTGCCGCTGATGAACTTTCGGCTCATCAGACCAGAGGCGCTGATCGACCTCAACCGATGTCCCGGTCTCGATTACCTGCGGCGGGACGATGGGCAGCTTGTGATCGGTCCGATGACCACACAGAGCACGGTCGAATATTCCGATCTGGTGAAATCCTGCTGTCCGTTGATTACAAAAACCATGATCTATCTTGGATCGCCGACGATCCGGAACCGCGGCACCATCGGTGGCACGCTGGCCCACGCCGATCGCACGGCGGAATTGCCCGCCGTTGCCGTCGCGCTCGAAGCCGAGTTGATTGCGCAAAGTCCAACGGGCATCCGCCGCATCGCGGCTGCTGATTTCTTCCGTGGCGATCTTTCGACGGACCTGCGCACCGACGAGATGTTGCGCGAGATTCGTTTTCCCGTTTCATCTGCCCGCAGTTTGAGTGCCTTCACCGAAACCACCAACCGGCACCACGATCTGGCGCTCGCCGGCGTTGCGGTCCATCTCGAGCTAGCCGAAGGTGGCCTCGTTGCAAAGGCGCGTATTGTCTGTAACGGAATTGCTCCCTCCCCGGTTCGCCTTAAACGCGTCGAGCGGAGCCTTTGCGGCACGCGCGCCGACGACGATGCCGTCCGCGATGCGGTGCAGTTCAGTTTGGAGGGTGTCGAGCCCGAAGGCGACATTCACGCGAGCGCCGATTATCGCAGCGCCGTACTGCCGCGTCTCGTCGCGCGGGCGCTTCAACAGGCTGTCGCGGACGGGGCGAGACTGCAGTGAGCGACGAAAAACTCCTCGTCCGCATGTCCGTCAATGGGCGCAAGATTGAGCGCCGGGTTGAGCCGCGTTTGCTGCTGGCTGATTTCCTGCGCAGCGAATTAAGGCTCACGGGCACTCACGTCGGATGCGCACACGGGGTTTGCGGCGCCTGTACCGTGTTGATCAACGGGAGCACCGGGCGAAGCTGCATCGCGTTTGCGGTACAAATGGAAGGGGCGAGCATCGAGACTGTTGAATTGCTTGCCGGCGACGGCCCGCTGTCTCCGTTGCAGGAAGCGTTTCACGAGCACCACGCTCTGCAATGCGGATTTTGCACGCCGGGATTTCTCATGACGGCAAACCAGTTGCTCGAGCGGAATCCGGATCCGACCGAGCAGGAAATCCGCCGTGCGCTCGCGGGCAACCTTTGCCGCTGCACGGGCTACGTAAACATCGTCAAAGCGGTAAAGGCCGCCGCTCGCAAAATGCGCGCCGCAGCTGCGGGGACGAAATCCGCGCCCGCGACATCCGCTGCGAATAACTAGCCGCCGGCAATGCCGTGAACCCGATGTCGTCAAAGGCCCTGATCGGAAAGCCAATCCCCCGCAAAGAGGATATTCGGCTGTTGCGCGGTCGCGGCCGTTACGTCGACGACGTTCCCGAGCCTCCTGGCACTTTGCATCTAACGTTCGTGCTCAGCCCCCACGCGCATGCCCGCATCGTTTCGATCGATACGGAGGCGGCATCGCAGGTTGAGGGTGTGCAGGCGATCTACACCGGCCGCGACTTCGCCGGACGGATTCGCGCGCTGACGCCCGACATTGAGCAGCCGGGCTTCCAGCCGGTCGGACGTGAAGCGATGCCGGTCGATCGCGTACGCTTTGTCGGTGAGGGCGTGGCCGTTGTCGTAGCGAGCGATCGTTATACGGCAGAAGACGCCGCCGAACTCGTGCAAGTCGAATACGAAGATTTGCCGGTCGCCGGCACGGTGGAGGCCGCGCTTGCCCCCGATGCCGTACTGGTTCACGAAAACACCCGCGATAACGTGTTGTTTCGCGCGGCGCTCAAGACCGACGGCTTCGAGGCGGCATTTGCCGGCGCGCATCTCGTCGTCGGCGACACATTTTATAGTCCCCGTCTGGCGGCTTTGTCGCTTGAGCCGCGCGGTTGCCTCGCGGTCTATGACAACGGTCTTGAAAGACTGACGTTCTACACCTCGACACAAATCCCGCACATCGTTCGCACCGCGCTCACCGAGGCGCTCGATTGGGATGAGACCAAGCTCCGCGTGATCGCCCCCGACGTCGGCGGCGGCTTCGGCATGAAGGCGTATCTCTATCCCGAGGAGCTGATCGCCGCCTATCTCGCCCGCGAACTCGATGCACCGATCAAATGGACCAGCGACCGGCGTGAGGATCTGTTGTCGAGCGTGCAAGGCCGCGGCTACCGCTTCGACGTCGCGCTCGCCTTCAAAGCAGACGGCGAATTGATCGGCACCCGTGCCGACATTTTCTGCGACATCGGCGCTTACCCGGCCTACCCATTCGGCGCGGCAACAAGCGCCGGCGGCGCCGCGATCTATCTGCCCGGTCCGTACCGCATGCCGCACTACGCCTATGAGACACGGGCCGTTACGACACACACCTGTCCCACCGGCGTGTATCGCGGCGTCGCCGCCCCGGTGGCGTTTTTCGCAACCGAGGCGCTGATGGACCGGGCTGCCCTGGCTCTTGGGCTCGATCCTGCCGAAATTCGCCGCCGCAACGTGTTGGTTGATGCCGATCTGCCATACACGACTCCAGTCAAGATTCCCTACACCAGCGGCACCTTTCAGAAGTGCCTCATCCGCGCGCTGGATGAAAGCGGTTACCAGAGCTTCCGCAGCAAACAACCGACCGACCGCATGATCGACGGCAAGCTGCGCGGCATCGGTATCGGCTGCATCGTCGAGCACACCGGCCAAGGCGCTTCCCGTTACCGCATCAGAGGCGTTCGTAGCGTTCCCGGCTTCGATAGCGCCCACGTCGAAGTGCAACCCAACGGCCGGGCCGTTGTCAGCGTCAGCCAGGCAACGCAGGGCCAAGGGCACCTCACGGCGTTTGCCCAGGTCGCGGCCGAACAGCTCGGCCTGGATGTAGAGGATGTCACCGTCATCGAAGGCGACACCGACCAATGTCCCTATGGCTCCGGCACTTTCGCGAGCCGCGGTTCCGTCCTCGGCGGCGGCGCGGTCATGCGGGCCTCAAACATCGTTCGCGACAAGATCGCGCGCATTGCCGCCGACGTGATGGAGGTCGGTGTCGAGGATCTCGAATTTTCCGCTGGGCGTGTGCATGTCGCCGGTTCCGATCTCTCCCTCAGCATTCGCGAAATTGCGACCATGGCCTACGCACGGCACGATCGCGCGTTGCCCAAAGGTGAGAGTTTCGGCCTCGAAGCGACCGATTTCTACGACCCGCCGCTCTCGACCATTACTAACGCCACACATATCGCGCAGGTCGCTATCGATCCCGTGACCGGATTGACCGAGATCGAGCGCTACGTCGTGGTCCACGATTGTGGCCGCATGATCAACCCGCTCATCGTCGAGGGGCAGATCCACGGCGGCGTCGTGCAGGGCACGAGCAGTGTGCTGAGCGAAACCCTTGTTTACGACGACCAGGGCCAGGCCATGACGGCGAGCCTGCTCGATTATTTGCTCTCCACCTCAATGGATATCCCCGACATCGAAGTCCATCACGAGGAAAGCTGGTCACCGGATACCGAAGGGGGCTTTAAAGGCGTTGGCGAAGGCGGCGTCATTGGCGCGCTGCCGGCGGTGATCAACGCCATCACCGACGCGTTGCACGGCTATGGCGCACGTATCACACGCATTCCCGTGCGGCCGGACATGCTGATGTCAATTCTCGAAGGCAAAACCGAATAGTACAGGCCCGGCAATCCTCGTATTGCGCTCATGTCAGCTCGGAACGATAAGGCTTGCCGTAGCAACATCGCCGTCACTGACATAGTGGTTGACGCGTTCGACCGGCAGATTTTGGCCGGCTTTGACTGAGTTCACGTCGCCAATGACCCGATATTTACGCAGCTCCACAATGATGTAATCCCGCTCAGCGTTAGTGTCAGAATCGGTCGCGTGGGTGATCTGAAACGTCAGTTTGCTCAAGGAGAAGCCGGTATCTCTGGTGCCGGCACCGACCCAAAATGCACTTGCATCGTCCGGGGGGCGATCGGCGTTCAACCAAAAAGCAGCGGTGTTCAGGGTCGTCTGGGCGCGCGCTGGACTTAACGCCCAGAATCGAACGTGATGTCGTTTCCTCGGGCTGTCGCCGATTGCTTTCTGGAACCCTATGTCTTGGCCCCGTCCGAACAGATAAAGCGTGCTGAACGGCGCCATAGGATAAGGCGAGTTAAGCAAGAATGCCCGGACCATGCGCCACGAGCTTGCCAGCCCGAGCCGGTCAGCCACCGACCACCCAGCGATTGCAAAGGCGGAATTAAGCTGCGTCAGCGTGCCTATCAGTACGAGATTGACGGGATCGCCAGGCAGGCCGTCTCCGGTAATCGTGTAGCGCGGCACATGTTTGCGCTGCAGGATTTTGAGACTCATCCGAACAATGCGCGGAAGAACGACATACGCGGCAATTCCATAGGTAACGGCCAAGGCCAAAATCCAGGGCAGTCTCTGGTCTGCAAAATCAAAGACAACAAAGACGATCAGCCAAACGCCCACGACGCCCAACGCTACGACGAGCAAGCGCCGGAAGAAGCGTATCAGCAATCTCACCAGACCCCTCCGTGGCTATTTGCACGTCCAAGGCGAGCCAACCCGCCGCTTTGACGGCGGACCTATTCGGCTGTACCGGGTCACGCGACGGACTTGAATCGCGGCGATGCCGCATTCCCGAGGCGGCTGACACGGCGATATGGCACCACCCCTTCTTCAGCTCAAGGACGTCGCGTTAACATTCGGCGGGACGCCGCTGCTGTCCGGCGTCGAATTGTCCGTTTCGTCCGGAGAGCGCGTGGCGCTCGTTGGACGCAATGGATCGGGCAAATCGACCCTGCTCAAAATCGCCGCCGGACAGGTCAAACCCGACCGCGGCTCGGTTTTCACGCAGCCGGGGGCCGTGGTCCGTTATCTGCCGCAGGAGCCGGATTTCTCCGGCTTCGCAACCACGCTCGCTTATGTCGAAGCCGGCCTCGGGCCGGACGATGATGTCCATCTTGCCCGCTACCTGCTGGAGCAAATCGGCCTCACCGGGCTGGAAGAGCCGGCAAACCTTTCCGGCGGGGAGGCGCGACGCACCTCGCTTGCGCGCGTGCTGGCGCCCTCACCCGATATCCTGCTGCTCGACGAACCGACCAATCATCTCGATCTCACCGCCATCGAATGGCTGGAGCGCGATCTTAATTCCCGGCGCACCGCGCTCGTGCTCATTAGCCACGACAGGCGCTTTCTCTCCAACCTCTCGCGATCGACAGTGTGGCTCGATCGCGGGTGCACGCGTCGCATCGACCGGGGCTTCGCGCATTTCGAGGAATGGCGCGACATGCTGCTGGCCGAGGAGGAACGCGAACAGCACAAGCTCGACCGCAAGATCGTCGCCGAGGAGCACTGGATGCGCTACGGCGTCACCGGCAGGCGCAAGCGCAACATGCTCAGGGTCGGCAATTTGCAGGCTTTAAGGGAGCGGCGCCGCACCTATCGGGGCGCTGCAGGAAGCGCCACGATCACTGCCGGATCCGCGGCGCCTTCAGGCGCGCTGGTGATCGAGGCCGTCGGTATCAGCAAGCGCTACGACGACCGTCCGATCGTCAACAATTTCTCAATCCGAATTCATCGCGGCGACCGCGTCGGCATCGTCGGACCGAACGGCAGCGGCAAGACAACGCTGATCAACCTCCTGACCGGCACGTTGCCGCCGGACGCGGGCTCGGTACGGCTCGGTTCGAATCTTGCGATAGCTACGCTCGACCAGCATCGGGACAGTCTCGACCCCGATGTCACCGTCACCGAGGCGCTGACCGGCGGCCACGGCGATACAGTGATGGTCAACGGACAGGCCAGGCATGTCGTCAGCTACATGAAGGATTTTTTGTTTGCGAGCGAACAGGCCCGCACGCCACTCGGCAAGCTGTCGGGCGGCGAGCGCGGCCGTTTGATGCTGGCGCAGGTGCTCGCCAAGCCGTCCAACCTTCTGATCCTCGACGAGCCGACCAACGATCTCGACATGGAGACGCTTGACGTTCTTGAGGACGTGCTTGGCGAACATCCCGGCACGGTCCTCCTCGTCAGCCACGATCGGGATTTTCTCGATCGCCTGGTCAGTAGCGTGATCGTGCCGGAAGGGAATGGACTCTGGACCGAATATGCCGGCGGCTATAGCGACATGCTGGCGCAACGCGGCGCGCAGCCATCGCGCGATCTCCCCAAACCCGAACTGCAGAAAGCCGCACAGGATTCGGCGCCGAATATCTCCAAACCGCCGCCGTCGAAGCGGCGGATGAGTTTTAAGGACAAGCACGCGCTCGATGCCCTGCCCAAGACCATTGCATCACTCCACGCCGAAGTTGCTGCACTCCAGACGAAACTCGACGATCCCGGCTTCTATGCGCGGGACCGGGCCGCCTTCGACAGAACCACCGTCGCGCTCACAAAGCTTCAGCGCGATATTGCCGCGGCAGAGCAGCAATGGCTTGAGCTCGAGATCCTGCGTGAAGAACTGGCCGGCGAAACGGAACCCGCCCGGTCTTGAACGGAATCGCGCGAACTGCCACATCCATCCCGCCATGAATATGCCCCTCCGGACCTCATTGGCCGCCGAAACCCCATCGCCCATCGCGGCCGAGGTTGGACGGCGCCGGACCTTTGCGATCATCTCCCATCCGGACGCCGGCAAAACCACCTTGACGGAGAAGCTCCTGCTGTTCGGCGGAGCAATCCAGCTTGCCGGACAGGTCAAGGCCAAGCGCGACCGGCGATCCACCCGCTCGGACTGGATGGCGATCGAGCGCGAGCGCGGAATTTCCGTCGTGACTTCGGTCATGACTTTCGAATACGGCGGCCGCGTATTCAATTTGCTCGATACGCCGGGCCACGAGGATTTTTCCGAAGACACCTATCGGACGCTCACGGCGGTCGATTCGGCCGTCATGGTGATCGACGCCGCCAAGGGCATCGAGCCGCGCACGCGCAAGCTGTTCGAAGTGTGTCGATTGCGTGATATTCCAATCATTACCTTCATCAACAAGATGGACCGGGAGAGCCGCGACCCGTTCGACCTGATCGACGAGATCGAAAAAACGCTGGCGCTCGACGCCGCACCGATGGCGTGGCCGGTGGGACGCGGGCGCGATTTCGTCGGCACCATCGACGTGAAGTCCAGCGGGGTGCGCCTCCTCGACGCCGATTCTGGCGCTGCCGGTAGCCTGCGCGAAATGTCGCTGGCCGAAATCGCTGCGTTGAACGCGAATCTTGACGCCGCGGCGCTCGGCGGGGAGCTTGATCTCGTTCGTCAAGCCTGCAAACGGTTCGACCCGCAAGCCTTTGCCGAGGGCCACATGACTCCGATCTTCTTCGGCAGCGCGCTGAAGAATTTTGGCGTCGGCGATTTGCTCAATGCACTGGGCGAATTGGCGCCGCCGCCACGAACACAAGCCGCCGACAAACGCGTCGTGTCGGCGACGGAGCCCGGCATGTCGGCGTTTGTTTTCAAGATCCAGGCAAACATGGATCCGAACCATCGCGATCGTATCGCCTTCGTGCGGCTTTGCTCCGGCAAGCTGACTCGCGGCATGAAAGTCAGGCAGACCCGAACCGCGAAGGCGATCAGCCTGCGCGCACCGCAATTTTTCTTCGCCCAAAATCGGGCACTTGCCGAGGAAGCCTACGCGGGCGACGTGGTTGGCATACCCAATCACGGGATGCTGCGTATCGGCGATACCCTGACTGAGGGCGAGGATCTGAACTTTGTCGGCGTACCTAACTTCGCGCCGGAGATTTTGCGCCGCGTTCGTCTGCCTGATGCCATGAAAGCCAAGAAGCTGAGGCAGGCGCTGGAAGAGCTGTCCGAGGAAGGCGTAGCCCAAGTCTTCCGGCCGACCGACGGCTCAGCTCTGCTGGTCGGCGTCGTTGGCCCACTCCAGCTCGATGTTCTGAAAGCTCGGCTGGCTGCTGAATATGGCCTGGAGATTGATTGGAGTGCGCCGGAGTTTCAGTTCGCGCGCTGGATCGCTGCGGCCGACCGCAAAATGATTGATCGATTTGCGGCGCGCTACGCGTCGGCGATCGCCGAGGATTTCGATGGCGATCTGGTCTTCCTGGCGCGCACCGCTTTCGATCTGGAATATACCGGTGAACACAATGCGGACATCGTCTTTTCCGACGTGAAGGACATTCACCGGCGCAAATAAAGTTGCTCAATCATCATGACCGCTTGTCCGTTTTGGAGCCGGCAACCGACATTGGTCGTGGATCAAAAAAGGTCAAAGTTCTTTGTCCATTTAGTCAGATCGCCGATAATTACTTAAACTGAGTACGGCAGAGCGGGCTCAACTTCGCAACGTTCTTTTGCATGCATTCCGTGATTTGTTTGACGTTGGGAACGAACTCTCGGCAGAATTTCATGGCGTCCGCTCTGTAGGCCCGACGTTGTTCTGGCGTTCCTTCCGCGAAACTGGCGGTTGAAGCAGTGACTATTGCGAAGAGACAGGCGAGCCAGAATATCCCCGCGCTGTTTTGAGTTTTCATTGTGCGTCCCGCAAGTTTGCAACGAAGTGGTGGCAGCCTAGATCGGTGACGTTCGGCTGTCCATCGAGTCAAAGTCAGCGTGGGGTCAATCGCTAAATTGTCAGTCAACGACAGCTGAAGGCCACGTCAGCAATTCTTCTGAAAGCCGACATTCGCTTCCGCCGCGATATCTATCGCGATGGGCCAAGAGCCAACATCGCAAACGCGGTCTAAATAACGGAAGGGGCGCCCAATCGAGGGGCTTAAAAAAGTCCGCGGCAAGGTGACGAATGTTGGGGGCTAAGTGGGCTTACCAAGGTTGTCCGCGCCGACACCGAACTGGTGCTGGCAGGTTTAGCCGAAATATCTTGTACCCTGTCGCCGGCATTCCAGAATGAATATGGGCTAAGCTCGGTCACCGGCCGGACTCGCGTCATCACCATGAAGGGATAGGTAAGTTGGGAAAGATTCCCCCTGGGGTGGGTCCGAAACATTCGCAGGTCGTTGTCCTTGTGGGTGCCACGGGCGACCTGTCTCAACGGAGGCTGTTGCCCGGGCTTTTCCACCTGTCGAGCGCCGGGTTTATCCCTGGTTGTCGAATCATCGGGGTCTCGCTGGACCACATTGACCCCGACGGCTTCCGCAAGATCGCACGAAACGCAATCGATCAATTCTCCAGTCGAAAGGTGAAGGAGGCCGACTGGGCCACCTTCGCCGAGACGCTGGACTACGTGCCAATGGCCGCGGGCGCTCACGTCCTCAAACAGGCGGTAGAAGGGGCCGAGCTGAAGTTGGGCAGCGAGAGTCGTCGTGTGCACTATCTGAGCGTGCCGCCCAGTGCCGCCTTGTCGGCGGTACGCTTATTGGCGGACGCCGATCTCGTCGACCGGTCCCGGATCATCATGGAAAAGCCGTTCGGCACCGATCTGGCAAGTGCGGTGTCGTTGAACGCGAAGCTGCACGAGGTTTTCTCCGAAGATCAGATCTTCCGGATAGACCACTTCCTGGGCAAGGAACCGGCGCAAAACATCCTCGCATTTCGCTTCGCCAATGGGTTGTTCGAGCCGATCTGGAACCGCAACTTCATCGACCATGTGCAGATCGACGTTCCGGAGACGATCGGGCTCGGCAAGCGTGCCGGGTTCTACGAGGCGACTGGAGCGTATCGCGACATGGTGGTGACCCACCTGTTCCAGATCCTCGCATTCATGGCGATGGAGCCGCCGACAGCCTTGGAGCCGGCGCCGATCAGCGAGGAAAAGAATAAGGTCTTTCGCAGCATGTTGCCAATCGAGCCGAAGGATGTCGTCCGCGGGCAATACGCGGGATATCGGTCCGAGGATGGCGTCGACCCCGAGTCCGATACCGAAACCTTCATCGCGTTGAAATGCTCGATCGACAACTGGCGCTGGGCCGGCGTGCCGTTCTTCCTCCGCACGGGCAAGCGGCTCGCGGAGGGCCAACGGATCATCTCTATCGCCTTCCGGGAACCGCCCAAGAGCATGTTTCCCATAGGGTCAGGGGTCGGTGCGCAAGGCCCGGACCATTTGACGTTCGATCTGGCGGACGCCGCGAAGATGTCGTTGTCGTTTTACGGCAAGCGCCCCGGCCCGGGCATGCGCCTGGACAAGCTGAGCTTACAGTTCGCCATGCATGACACGGGCATGATCGGTGATGTGCTCGAAGCGTATGAGCGCTTAATCCTCGACGCGATGCGCGGCGACCATACCCTGTTTACGACCGCCGAAGGGATCGAGCGGCTGTGGGAAGTGTCGATACCCTTGCTCGAAGCACCCCCGCCGGTTCGCCTTTATCCCCCCGGCGGATGGGGGCCAAAATCGATCCATCAGCTAGTTGCCCCCCATGCTTGGCGGCTGCCCTTCGAGCGAGCCTGGCGCGACCCCAACCCAGCGGGCGGCTGACCCGAACGGTTGTCTGCTGTATTCGAAGTTGAAGGTCGTTTCTGGCACTGACACGCATTCGGATCTGCGATAGCGCATGGGCGCCTTCAGGGCGTTCGTCGCCTTCGTAATATTCTGCGAGGTCGGCAGCGGGTGTTCGATAGGGGTCCCGAGTTCCGGTTTGGGTCAAACGCGACACTTTCGCGATAGCAGCTAATAGTCCGCTTACACCCTGAGACGGACTCAAAGTTGACGTTGCGACACTTGGCATTGGGCCAGGAACAGACATTTGAGATCACTGCGAAGATCCCGTCCAGTTTGCTTCGGCCGACGCCGCATCGGCGAGGGGCGGCTTCAACGTCTCCCCTACGCCGACGCAATCTCGAAGGTCGGTTCGTGCTGCACCTTGAACGAGACTGAGCGCGCGATGAAGCATTTCTCGGCCGCGGCATCGTGCAGGCGACGCGCGATGTTCCCATCAGCGCCGGCCGCGAGCTTCGCCTGCGGCCGCAACGTGACGCTTTCGAATTGCCCAGCGCCGTCCGCCCGCTCGATCTCCACGCCGGAGGCGTCGTCGCTGTATGCCACGACCACGATACCGGCGTCGGCGCAAAGATGCAGGTACCAGAGCTGATGACAGGCGGAAAGCGCGGCGATGAGCAGTTCCGCCGGAGTCCATCGCGCCGCATCGCCGCGAAACACCGGGTCGGACGAGCCGGCGATGGCCGTTTTGCCCTGCGCGCTGATCTCGTGCGCGCGCGAATAGGCGCGGTACGCCGACGTGCCGGTGCCCTGATTTCCGGTCCAGTCGACACGAATCGAATAGGTGTGACGCTTGTCTGCCACGGATTACTCCGGCCTGCGGCGCCGGGCTGTCGCTGAAGGTTAAGCTATCGGGCTTTAGAAGCCTAGACGACCCGAGCGATAGTCCTCACTGTCACCAGCGAGACAATCGCCGCTTGTTTGCGCCGACCCGGCTTGGCGGTACCTCAATCTGTATTTCGCTGAGGAGCAAATGTAACGCCCGTTTTCCTGCGCGATTGGCTTCCGTTATAGTCTCAAAAAAGGTTTCCGAGCGCTCAATCGGACTGGTTCTACCCGCGCGATATATCTCCCATCGCCATGATTTTGGAGCGGGTGCCCTGTTCTTTACGACAACGGAAAAGTCAGCGTGTTCGATCATGACGGAGACACTGTCAGACCATATTGAGAGAGGGATCGAATGGCGCGATGCCCGCGTGGGGCTGCATTGGCTCGGACATCGAAGCTGCCGCGGTGACTATACTTGCTCAAGTGTTATGTCCCCTCGATGTTGCCAGCGGCGGTTTTGCCGCTGCGAAACCGAGTTCGCAACTCGCGGAACGTAATGAGCCGGCGTGTCGCCTCGTCCCAGAGCACGAGGCGAACGCATGCAAGACTTTGGCCCATGGTGATCCGGCCGACATTCTCGAGAGCGGGATGGTCGCGCAGAGCAAGGGGCAACCGGTAGAATGGAATCCGGCTGCAGAGATGGTGGACGTGGTGCACGCCGATATTGGCGGTGAACCAGCGCAGCACGGTTGGCAATTCATAATGTGAGCTGCCGTAGAGCGCGGCCGTTGAGAAGCGCCAATTTCGGTCATCAGACCAGATCGTATGCTCGAATTGGTGCTGGACGTAAAAGAGCCAAACTCCTATCGCGCCACCGATCGCCACGATGGGCAGATGCACGAGCAAGAGCGGACCGAGGCCGATCCACCACACCATGCCGGCGACAACAAGTGCAATCGCGCCGTTGGTCGCCATGGTGCTGACCCAAGTCACCCATCCAGCCGCCTTCAGCCCGGGCGGCAGGCGCTGACGTAGAACAAATAAATATATTGGGCCGACACCGAACAAAACAACAGGATTACGGTACAGGCGATAACCGAGCCGGCGCCAGCGTGACAGCGCCAGATACTCGCGCACGGTGAGCGTATCGATATCGCCGGTGCCTCGATGATCGAGATTGCCCGATGTCGCGTGATGAATGCCGTGCGCCCGCCGCCAGAAATCATAAGGGGTCAGGGTGAAGACCCCAATGACGCGTCCAACCCAGTCGTTCATTAAGCGATGGCGAAAGAATGATCCGTGGCCGCAATCGTGCTGGATCATGAACAAACGGACAAGAAAACCGGCGGCAGGAACCGTCAGCGACAAATAGATGCCGTACCCGATGCGAAGTGACCACCACATCAATAGCCAAAGCAGAATGAAGGGCACCACGGTAATAAGAATCTCGACGACGCTGCGTCCGTGATCCGGTTTACGGTAACCTGCCAGACTGCGTGTCAAGGCGCGTAAATCGGCCAAGGCACCCACGCTTTCCAACGTGTCATTCGCGATTCTCTGCCGCGCTGATGTCGTCGCAACACAGTCTGTCATCGTTTTCCTGGATCGTTGGCGGAAGAACTTGATGGTGATCTCCGCGGGTAATTTCTCGATCGTCTTGTGGTTTTCGTCGGTGGCATTGGACAGCGGTCAGCGTCGACGTTGGCGCCAACGTCGTGAAACGGACACTGCATGTTTTCACCCGATTTCAATAGCCTGATGCTCCGCTCCAGGTCATGCCCCAAGTTCGGACATTGAAATTTGACGATGTAGGCTCGACATTTGGCATCGAGCGTCTTTAGCTTTTTATAAGCTCAATGGGCCGGCATTGTGTGCTTGCCGCTCCAAATAGCATCTTTCGCCTGGAAGGCGCTCATTTCAGTGCCGCGCAGCAAGCATCGGACGGGTAGGCGAAGGGGCGTTTTTCTCGGAAACAAGAGTTTCGTTTTAGACTTATACAGCCGAATTACCCATGCCGACGACGTGCTTCATTCTATAGAGCGCAACCGCGCACGTCTACATTTGTCGACCTCGTTCGGATGTCCCCCGCGCCGACAAAAGCTGGTTACTGAAGTGCTTGCAGACTTCAAGCAACTTTCAACGCCTAGGGTGGACGCCTGACGCCACGTCAAAAGTCCGCCGCTGCGAGTTCATATGAGCCTGTTCGCTTTCGCGCGAACGCCGTCTTGGCCGCCGAATAGATCTTTGCCCGGTTTGTGTCGAAAGCAAGGAGCAAGCTCGCCTCGTCGCGCGCCAAGTTAGGCTGCAGTCGCTTTAGCGCTTCCTCCGTCACAAAGAACGACCATTCCATCGCGCTGTCATAGCCCCAGAACCGGACGGCGCGTCTGGTTGAATCAAAAGTCCGGCTTGGGTTCGGGAAATCAAGCATCGGCGCCGGCGTCCTTCAGTCGGCACCGGAAATCCAGCATTTTCGCAAGCCTTCGGCATCGCGCGCCCACCAGTAATCTCCTTCTGGGTTGCGTCCGGATATCTTGAATGTCTTCAGATGAGTTTTGACCGCAGCCATGGCCTCCGCGTGCGTAGCGTATCTGCGACCGACTTCAGTCGCTTGCCCTGAACCGACCCCTTTGGCCTCAAGAATCTTGAACATTATCTGGGTCCTTTGGGTAGCTTGCACGTTCCGGGCGCCGTGCATAGCACGCAACGCTCTGAAAGCCGACATCGTTTCACGAACTTCGGGCCGGCGCACTGTATCCATTGAAGAAACGGCCAACAGCCGACATTCGGCACTTTACCCGCGCGCGGCGTCTTTATCGAGCCCGATCTGAAGGTCGAGCGGGTCGATCGCCAGCATCTCGATGGATCCTCCATGCACGACCGTGATCTTCTCGTCACCGCATGCGGACGGCTCTCGCATGCATCGCAAGAGAATCAACATCTCCACCGCGCTCGTCCGTACTACGGAGTTGGGCGTATGTTGATGATCCTCAACAACAGAGGAGTTCGACAGCATGCAAGACAATGAAAATTGCTCATCCCATAACAAACGCACGCCTTGGAACAAAGGCAAGCTGATCGGCGCCCGACCTCCGCTGCGACCAAAGCATGTTTGGTCGATTAGAGCGCGATTGTTGCTGGAGGGTCACTATGCGACATTGTCGCCAATGGCCGGCAACTTTCATGCGGCGGCAGATAGACCACGCTTTTTCGCATGCGCTGAGAGCAGCAGTGTTGCACCGTCGAGCGAACGGCGCACCTCCACCGTTCCTGCCGTCAGCGCCGCGCCGTCCGGCGGCGTGAACGCAAAGCTATGGCAGCCGTTACCCAAGCCGGCCCGTTCAAGATCGTCGCGATAGCGATTGGCGAGAACCTGGCCGATCAATCGGCCGCCAACGTAAATGTCGAGACAGACCGGCGCTGCGGGGTGGTCGACGTTCTGCGCCCAGCCCTCGATGACATGCGGCGTTACCCGATCGACAAAGCCGCACAGGTCGCCGGCCCGCGCCGTCTGATCACTCGGCGCCAATCCGGCGCGCAGCGCAATCCGCCGCCGGACCGTCTCAAGTTCGTAGCCTTCATCAAGCCGTGCCGCGCAATAGCGCGCGAGCGCAGCCGGAGCGTCCGTATAGAGCGTCCGGTATTCGTGTGCGTTGTGGAATATGCCGCGGCTGTCGTCGTCGATGAAGGTTTCCGCCAGCGCATCTTCGGCGATGATCACATCGTGAGTTTCAAGCTCGATGTGAATGTACTCGACCTGGCCGACGCTCTCGGCCTGCACGATCGACGTGCCGTTGATCAGATCCTTTGCTTCGATCAGCATACCGTCGTTATTGTCGTCCGCAAAATACATTGCGTGGTTGGGCGAGATCCGAAGATCGCGCCGCGGCACGTTGTCATCGAGCGCACCGGCCTTGATGCAGACCGGAAGAATATCTTTCCGCCCCATGACGAAGCGGCCGGAATAGCTCCTGCGCCCGATCCATTTGATCGGCCGCGCCGCGCCGGAAGCGGTCATAACTTCGTCGCCGATCTGAAGCTTCTCGACCCCCCTGTTGCCGCATGGGGTGCGAATGAGTGTGCCTGCGCAATAGCAGGCGACGTCCGTCACCGTAACGTCATTGCTGGCGCCGGCGTCATAGCTGATCTGGAACCAGGTGTTGTCGGCTTCGAACGTTGCGCCCTCCGCAAGGCCGGCGAACGTGCCGCTAACCGGACTGCCCGTCTCGTTGTTGATGATGGTGAAGGCGTTGCCGACGCTTGGCGTAAAGCTGTCGACCAGAGAAATATCGAGTGTTGCGCCGCCTAGTGAGATGGCGCCGCCACTCTCGACCACGGTTTGATCGTAGCCGCCGGCGCCGCCGGTGCCCGGAGCGGTGCCGCCGATCTCTTCGTCGAAGGTTGAGCCGGATTCGAGGGTGAGGCTTGCGACCGTGAATGTGCTCGGGTCTCCGGGCGCGAACGTGCCGCTGCTCTCGACCGTCACCGCGCCCGCGGTGCCTTTGCCGCCAATGACAGCGCCGCTACCGACGGTGACTGCTGAGTTGGCGATCGAGCCATCGATCAGCAGAGTGCCGTTCTGGACGATGGTGCCGCCGGTATAGGTGTTGTTGTTGTTTTCGAGGACGAGCGTGCCGCCGCCCGTCAGGACAATCCCCGGGCCGGTGATCTGGTTCGTGTCCGTGATGGTTTGCCCGGACGCGACGTTGAAGCTCAGCGCCGGCACGACGCTGACATCGCCGACGATGATTTGTGCCGAAGTGCCGTTCGTCATGGTCAGCGTGACCTGCTTGCCGCCGTCTCCCAGCGCATTGAGATCCTGCGTGGTGAATTGCAGCACCGTCCCGGACCCGGGGGTTGTCGATGTGGTGACGTCGTATGTGGTCTGACCGATCGTGACGCCGTTTACCGTCGCCGTGACCGTCACCGGGCCGGAGCTCGGCGCCTCATCGAGGCGGGTGCCGACGTCAAGGGAGACCATGAGCAGGTCCGGATGCGTGTCAATACGATCCATGACCGCTTCCTTCATGCTCGTTGCAAGTTGTTTGCTTTGGCGACTGCGAGCGAAGAGCGCTCTCGCCCTGGTGCCAACTATCTGTCGAAATAAAGTGACACTGAGCCAAACGCGCCAAAGTCGGCATCGAAACTGCTGCCAACTTCGGCCGCCACCATCTTGGCCATGGCGCCGCTCATGACGACATCGCCGGCGCGAAGACGATCCCCCAGCCGGGTCAAAGCGCCCGCGAGCCATGCGACCGCATTCGCCGGATTGCCCATACAGGCGACGCCGCGTCCCTCCGCATTGACTGAACCATTCAGGCGGACTTGGACCTGGAGATTGGCGAGTTCTGCCAAGGCCGGTTTCCATTTCTGACCGCCGAGGACGACCAGCCCCGACGATGCATTATCGGCGACGGTGTCTTCGAAACGAATGTCCCATGCCTTGATGCGGCTCCCGCACACTTCGACGGCCGGCACGACATAGTCCGTCGCTGTGACGACCTGATCGGCGGTCAGGTTCTCGCCAAACAGATCGGTCTTGAGTACGAAGGCAACCTCCGGCTCGACGCGCGGCTGCAACACCGCCCGCGGGCCGATGTGCGCCCCGTTCTCCAAAATCATGTCGCTGAACAGCGCTCCATAGTCGGGCTCGTGGACGCCAAGCTGCTCCTGAACCGCTTTAGAAGTCAGTCCGATTTTCTGTCCAGCAGGTTCGCGTCCTGCTTTCACCCAGGCGTCAAAGGTGGCGCGTTGCACAGCATAGGCCGCGGCGAGGCCGGAAATTTCCGTCCGCACCGGCGCGATCGGAACGCCGCTTTCGTACGCCTTGAGGATGCGATTGGCGATTTCAGCCGCGCTCATCACTATAGTCCTTTAATGTAAAACAGGCATAACGGCGGGCGGGGAGGCTCGATCTCCCCGGCCGCTTTGCATGACGTGAGTGGGCAAACCTTCAGTGACTGTAGGCGCCCAGACGTTTCAGAGCGCTTTGGGCAAAGCCTGTATCGACTAGCGTCTTCGCATCTATCTGTTTGCCGCCCATGACGCTGCCATAGTAGGTCGCCATATCCTGCAGTCCCGCCATGTTGACGCCCGCGTCGGGGTCCGCATAAGCGAAGACGATGCGATCATAGAGCGCGCGATTTTTGACCGGCGTGTATTTCATCAGAATCTCGGCCATTTCGCCGCGCCCTTCGGGTTTCTTCAGCGTTTCAAGGTAGTCGCGGGCGCCCCGCATATAGGCGGCAATGACCCGTTCGCCGGTATCGCGGGATTTCTCTAAAAGATTAGGCCCGAATTGCAGAACAGCGACGGTTAGTCCATTCGGTGCATAGGTATTGACCGGCTTGAATTTTACCGCAGCCTGCGCGTCGGCGGCGATTGTCGCCAGCGGCTCGGAAACGTGCGCAGCATCCGCGCCGCCGGTCTTGAGTGCGGCGATCATGCTGGGGAAAGGTACGTTGACCGTTTGCACGTCGTTGAGGGTAAGACCGCCGAGCTTGAGATATCGCGTTGCGAAGTAGTCGGTAAGGTTGGGACGGGGCTCCAGAATGGCGAGCTTAAGACCCTTCAGATCCGCAAAATCCTTGACCTTGCCCTGGTCAACAAGCTCTTTGCGCACCATCAAAAATCCCAACTCGAACCCAGGCACGTAACTGCTGAGGCCGCCGGCGATTCGAACGTTAATGCCGCGCTCGATCGCGTTGATCATTTCCGGTCCGAAGGCGCCACCGACCGCGTCGATCTGTCCGGTGGCGAGCGCAGGAAACGCATCGGGACCGAACATTCCTTTGACGAATTCGACGTCGAGGCCTTCCTTTGTGAAGTAGCCACGCTCGGCAGCGACGTACAGGCCAGCTTCGGCAAGGATGCCGATGACGCCGATTTTCACCTTCTCTGCGGCGTTTGCCAGCGGCGATTGCGCGATAACGCAAAGCGCCACAACAGCCGCCAGCAACACGCGGCCACTGATCGATGTCTTGTTTGACATGTTTGGTCTCCTTTCGCTTCCTCCGGTTGATGATTTTTTTGTCGTCACGCGGATGTGCCTTTATCTCAAGCGCCGCGCCGCTTGAACAAAATCGCTGCGGAATTGGCCTTCAGATTGGTAGATCAACGTGTCGTGTTCGTTGAAAATCCAGCGCGAAACGTTGACTGTTGGCGCACCCAGCGGGATGCCGAGCAAAAAGGCCAGTTCGGCATCGGCGGTTCCGATGACAATGAGCTGGTCGCCTCTCACCGCGTGGAAATGCCGGGACGCCTCGATGGCGCGATAGAGTGAGCTGGTCTTGAAAATATCGGCGCCGACTTCATCGACGACGCGTCGATCGACATACGAAATGCCGACCAGATACGGGATGCCGCCGCGTCGCAACAGTCGGCGGACGACGTGATATCTGGGCGCGAGCTTGCCTCGTTCGATTTGCGGCATTTCCGGGAGGCGTCCGGGCCGCGCCAGCTCCAAAACGTCGCCCTCGATGCTGTCGGAGTCTTCGACAAGATCGGACCAGGAATTCGGAAGCGGTTGCCAGAGCGTTTCGCGCGGCCTGCCGATAACTTCAGTTCCGCGCCCGCGGCGGCTACTGAGCAAGCCTTCGCGCTGAAGAAAGCCGACGGCCTGCCGAACTGTCGGCCTAGTCACGCCGAACTCGGCAGCCAGATCTTCCAAGGGGGGTATTGTCTGCTGCAGACGCCATTTGCCGGTTTCGATTTGGTGGCGAAAATGAACGATAAGCTGGACGTAGATCGGCGTAGTGCCGCTAAGTTGCAGATCAACTCCATTCGCGCGCCGCTTCTGCGCCTTGCGGGCGTTCGTACGGAGCGCGGTCTTGATCCGTTTCGTTTTCACCGCGCGCCCGCCTTACTCTTTTTCGCAAAGATGATCGGCTCGGCGACGCGTATTGTGTCGCCGCGGATATAGGCAGTCGATACGAGGCAGCGCACGCTCGTCTCGTCGTCGACTGAGAGATGAACCGTCGCCAGGGGGGCGTTGAGGGGTACGTTCAAGAGCCGCGATATCTCGCCATCAGCGATGCCGAACCGCAGCGTTTGAGTCGCGCGCCGAGGATGCACAAAGCGATCTATCAGTTTGATTGCGGGAGTATTCCGCAGCCCGCCGCGATCTGCCTTCCGGTAAGTGCGATCGTCCAGAAAGCTGTCCTCGACGATCAGCGGAACGCGCCCTCGGCGATACAGTCGCCGGATATGGCGATAGCGGCCGGCAGACGAGCCGCGTCCGCGAAGCTCAGTGGGAACGTCCTTGACGTCTTTGTCTTTGAGCACCTTGAACGTCAAGCCGTCGTAGGATCGCACTGCGCCCAGCCAGTCCGTCGCAACGTCGAACCAATGGGCGGTCTGCGGCTTGGCAACGACAAAGGTTCCGCGGCGGCGCGAACATTCGACCAGTCCTTCGGTTTCAAGGGTGCCGATGGCCTTGCTCACCGTTGCGGGATTGACGCCGAATTGGGCGGCGAGTGCTTCCAGATTGGGAATTCGCTCGCCTACCGGCCATTGATTCCGGACAATGAACTTACGGAACAGCGTCGACAGTTGGACGTAGATCGGCGCATAGGTGTTCGACAAATCGACGGTCGGGTCTGCCAGTTCACCAAACAGCGGCGTATCCGATGCGTTCGAGAACGTCATGACCGCTTCCAGGGGATTAACCGTCGCTCTGCCCAGTTCAACACTATCGAGGAGGCAAAGCCGAAAATGGCGGTTACAAACAGGCCGACATACATTTTCTCCACTTCAAAAACCTGCCAGCTTGTCCAGATCAGGAAGCCGATTCCGCTCTTGGCCGCCAACGATTCTGCGGCGACGATGACAATAAGCGACACCCCCATGGCGACCTTCATCCCGGTGAGAATGGACGGCAGTGCCCCGGGCAGTGCGACGTCGGTGAACATCATCAGCCGTCCGGCGTGATAGTTTCGTCCGACGTCAAGATAGATGGGCTCGATCTGGCGGACACCGGCCGCGGTATTGATGATAAGGAGGTAGACGACCGAAATCGCGATGATCGCGTATTTTGAAGCCTCGCCGATCCCGAAAATAATGACGACCAGCGGCAGCAGCGCAACTTTGGGAATCGGAAAAGTCGCATCGACCAGCGGCTGAACCGCGGCCGATACGACCGGGACGAGACCGATCGCGAGCCCAAAAGCGACACCGACCGTAGCGCCGATGACGAAGCCGATCAGAACGCGCGTCGCCGTAGCTGCTGCGTGGTACAACAATTCGCCGTCGGCCAGCATCTGCCAGAATTGCGCGAAGATCCGGCTCGGCGACGAGAAAAAACGGGTGTCGATGGCGTGGGTTTGTGCCGCGACTTCCCACGCCGCGAGCAGAAGCAGTGGCGTCGCCACGGAGATGAGTCTGTTGACCCGCGGGTTGGTGTCTGCTGACTTCATGCCGCTTGCTCAACGGCACTGGCGATGTTCTCGTTTCGCAACTCGCGCCAGATGCGGGCGAAAAGTTCGCCGTAGCGTGGATTTGACTTTACGGTGGCGACATCACGAGGCCGGCTAAAAATACCCGCAATGTCGATGAGGTCTTTGATGCGGCCGGGCCGGGCACTCATCACCAGCACGCGGTCGGCGAGCGAAATGGCTTCATCGATCGAATGTGTGACGTAGATGACCGTCTTGCCCGACGTTTCCCAGATGCGCAGAAGTTCGCCCTGCAAAATCAGTTTGGTCTGCTCGTCCAGTGCCGCGAACGGCTCGTCCATCAACAGGATTTCCGGATCATTCGCGAACGCTCGTGCCAGCGCGACACGCTGTTTCATACCACCGGAAAGTTGGTGGGGGAGAGCACTCTCGAATCCAGCAAGTCCCGCGCGCTCCAGGATCGGCTGGACCATCGCATACCGCTGACGCTTTCCGATGCCGCGTGCCTTGAGGCCAAACGCTGCGTTGTCGCGAACCGTCATCCAGGGGAAGATCGACTCCTGCTGAAAGACCATGGAGTTGACGGGCCGCGAAGACCCGGCGGCGCGCATGACCTCGATCGTTCCGCCGGTTTGCGTATCGAGGTCTGCGACAATGCGGAGCATAGTCGTCTTGCCGCAACCGGACGGGCCGACGACGGCGAGAAATTCTCCCGCGGCGATGTCGAGGCTCACACCGTCGAGCGCGTCGAAGGCTCGGCCGTGCAGAACGAAACTCCGGCGGAGATTCCGTATGCTGACTTTAGGTGCGAGGTCCGGTTCTGCGACGCTCACGTTTGGGTCCTTTTCCCATCACCGACCATTGGTTATGCGGAACCTTGTGGGGCCAACGCGATAACGTCCAGCGCATAATGGGCCTTACCGCCCGGAGCCGCGTTGGCGTCGGCTACAGCGACTGCAATCCGCGCCGGAGGGTCGGTTGGAAAAAACTCCATCCACGCTTGATGAAATTCTTTCCGGCGTTCGAGGTCGTGGAGATACAGCGTGACCTTCACGACATGGGAACGCGCCGCGCCGGAGGCAACGAGCACTGCTTCGACATTACGCAACGCCTGACGTGCCTGCGCGAGCGGCTCCTCGACCATCGCGCCCGACTTAGGATCGCGTCCGCGGATCGCGGAGAGGAATAGAAATCCGCCGGCGCGGACGCCGGGCACCATTCCTTCCATCCGGTCAGGTGCGTCCGGCGACTGCGGCATTGATTGACGGTCCAGCTTGGTCACTCTCAGCTCCCCGCGAGCCTCCGGTCGTCGACGCCGGCTTGACGTTTCAGTTCAGTACAAAGTTGCGAATGATGTCCGCCGATTCCTTCGGCTTGTCGGTCTGTACCTGATGGCCAGCGCCGGCAACCCAGTGAAATTTGACCTCCGGCACCGCTTTCTCGATGGCTTTGCCAGTTTCCGGTAACGCAAAGGTATCGGCCTCGCCCCACACGAAGATTGTCGGGATTTGCTTGGCGAGGGCAGGCAGCGATGCGCGCAAATCGAACTGCAGCGCCAGTGCAGGATTTTTGCGAGCGGCGCCGGTGTTTTTGACGAACTCCTTCATGGCTTCTGCAGCCCCCGGGCGCGTCGCTGATTTCTGCCGCCGATCGATCAGCGCATCGCTGATTTTCGATTTGTCGGCGATCACCGCTTCCAGAAGCTTTCGCATGCCTTCGCGCGTGCCATCGTAGCCCTCCAGGGCCGCCAACGCCGGCGTTTTCGGTTGATCGATCCCGAGCCCTTGGGCGATCGTCAGCGAAGAGATCAGGATCAGCTTCTCAACCCGGTCGGGATGCAACAAGGCGTAGCGGATCGCGGCCCAGGCGCCCTGCGAATTTCCCGTCAGCGTGAATTTGTCGAGGCACAATGCGTCGGCAAAACTCTCCAGCTGGGTCGCACGGTTGATCAGGCCGTACGGAGCGGGAGCATAGGGGTCGGTGTCGCCAAAGCCGCCGATGGAGTCGGGCGCGATCACGCGGAAATCGGGGCCGAGGTGCGGCATCACCAGCCCCATGCCCGAACTCGCCCGACGAGCCAGCGCCGCCACCGTGCAAGGCGACGATGATCGGTCCATTTCCGCCAGCTTCGGTGTAATGGGTATTTACGCCGTCCGCCATCACTCGTCGCGATCGCAATCCGTCATTCGCCATGTCGCTTCTCCCTTCGGCCGATCGTTTAGATGGCTCGATGATTATTGCCGTTTCACGTTGCGCGTGGTTTTGCCGGTGCGGAAAGATACCGGCCCAGAAATTTCAGCGTCGCTTGCCAACTCTGCTCGGCCGCTGCCTGAGTGATAGTTTGGATGGCTGTCGTCGTGATAGGCGTGGTCGGCGCCGGGATAGATGTGAAACTCAACCGGCTGGCCGGATTTCTTCAGCGCGTCGACCATCCGTTTGGCTTCGTCGAGCTTCACGGCCCGATCGGCAGTCGCCGTGGTGCACGAGAAGCGGGCACTGCAGCTTCGCCGCATTGACCGCGCGGTCCAGCACTTTCCCATCGGCGCGCGCCTCGGCCTGCACTGTCGGCGCGCCGTAAAACACCACCGCCGCTTTCAGATTGCGGCTGCGCCCGCAAATCCACGCATAGAGCGTGCCGCCGCCGGAGCAATAACCGATTGCGCCGATGCGCTCGCGGTCGACTTCCGGCAAACCGGCGAGATAGTCGCATGCAGCCTGAAGATCGGGCACGCCCTGTTCGTCCGCCGTAGCCAGAAAGGCTTTCAGGCGGCGTTCGTCCGGAGTTTTAAAATCGCGCGGAGATTGGCCGCCGATGCGGCTGTACGGATCGACGGTGAGAACAGCGTAACCGGCTTTGGCGAGCCGGCGCGTGACATCCTGCCGGTGCTCGATGACGCCGAGATTCTCCGGCGCCATTACCATGCCCGCAAGCCCGGAGCGGCCCTTGGGTTTGGCAAAGTAGCCGCGGATATCGTCATTGCCGCTTTTGAAGACAACCCACCCGCAGTCGAGGTCCTTCTCCCATTTCGGGGGCAAAGGAAGAATGTGCTCGGGCATGTCGAGTATCCCTGCGTCAGACGGCCATCTCGATATCGAACAGCGGCGGCTCGGTTTTCAGTTTGATCTCAACCCAATGAAGCCGCGCGCAAGCGGGGCAGGCGTAGCGGATTGCCTCCAGCTCAACATGCAGGGCGATACGGGGGCCCAGCTCCGCGGCAGTCGTCGTTGCTTGCCGCGCATACGGCTTCCAGTTTTCGGACGCCGGCGCGATCGCACAACCGCAGTCGCAACGCAGATACGCGGCGCCGTCGATACGCACGATCTTGGCGCGATCACCCCAAAGCGATACCACCTGGAACGCCGCGTCATTTGCCGGCGGACTCGAGAGGCTTTTCTGCTGCAGCCAGCGGAGGCGCTCGTTGCGGATCGCAGCGCGCCGTTCCGCGGTGGCTTTTTCGTCGAGCGAACCGTCTGATTTTGCCACCACGCCGTAGATCGCGCCTGCCATCGCCGCGGATACCGCGTGATCTCTTATGTCTGCGATAACCAGCGCGTGGTCGCGTTCGATTGGATCGCCCCAGCCGCCGCCTGCCGAAGGGGTGGCTTCGTGATAGTCGCGATCGTTGAATTCGATTGTGCCGCGGGTCTTGGCCGGCAGGATTTGCAGCGTGCCCCGGACCGCCGCCTCCTCGTAGGGGATACGCCCGCTATTGATGGTCTCGCGCGCCGAAGCGTCCTTAAGCATCCGCCGCGTGTTGCACGCCGCGGGATATCCGCCGAACATTCCGGTCGCGATGGGTAACTCGTAGCAGTGACAGGTGAACCGCGTCTGCATGCTCTTGACTTGATTGAGCACGTAGGCGTGGCCGACCGAAATACCCCCGCGGTTGCGGCCCGGGCCGGCGGTGTCTGGAATGAATTTTCGATAGATGTACAGCAGCGGCAAATGCGCCTCGTTACGCTCGACATTCTGCAGACGAATGGCGGGAATGTGCCGGTGCCCTTGCGGCGATAACCCGTCATGGTCCACATAGGCGCCGCCGCCGACATATATCTGGTCGAGGTTGCTGCCGGTCGCGCGCTCGCCGTGCTGGTTGGTGCCGTAAACCGAAAAGCCGTCGGGGCCACCGTTCGGGCCCGCCTGCGCCTCGCCGATGTATCTTTCGCTGGTCGACATCAAGAGCGACAAGGCCTCGATGACAACCGCTTCGACCAGCCACATGGCGCCGAGCGGACCCTGACTTACTGGCGCCGGAAATCGCGCCGAGACCATCGAGCCGGGGCGCGTCACGACCTCCATCGGCCTGAATACGCCCTCGTTCCACGGCAGGTCGTAGGCGATGATCGGCAATAATGCCGCGCGAACGCCCGCCAACAACCCGCCTTCCGCACAATTCATGAAACGATCGACCTGATCCGCGGACTTTGAGAAGTCGAGGCTCAGGTGATCGCCCTTTTTCGTCATCTCGACATGGATGCGGAAGAGTTTGTTCGCGGTGCCGTCGTGGTCGAGATATTTTTGCGAGCGATAGACGCCGTCAGGCAACTCACGAAGCCGGCTGCGCACGGTTGTTTCCGACAACTCGATCGCTTCGTCGAACACTGAAAGCACGGTATCGACGCCGTATTGGCTGATGGTGTCAGCGAAGCGGCGAACGGCGACGCGGTTGGCCGCGATCATGCCTCGGAAGTCGAGCGCGACGTTTTGCGGCAGCCGCGTCATGTTGAGAATGGTGGCCATGATATCGCTGCGCAGTTCGTCTTTCTCGACGATGCGCAACGGCGATATCAGCATGCCTTCCTGATAGATTTCCGTGACCTCGGCGCCGCCCAGACCGCCGACGTCGAGCTGATGGCAACAGACGCCGATCCAGGCGATCAGGGCCCCCTCGTGAAAGACCGGCGCGGCGATGCCGAAATCGTTCTGATGGAGGGCGCCTTTATAGGGGTTGTTGACCAAAAACATGTCGCCGGGCCGGATGCCCGGATTCGGATGACAGTCGACGATAATGTGCTTGATCATCTCGGCGACTGACGCGGCATGGAACAGTACCGTTTTGCCGAGCGTGATGATTTCGCCGTGGGCGCCAAAAATTCCGGTGTTGTAGTCCGAGGCGTCGTTCACCAGCGGCGAACCGGAAATCGCAGACAGCGTCGCCGCCTGCTCTTCGCCGATGGAGATCAGGCGGTGATGGATGACCTCGAACGTGATCGGGTCGACCGCCACGCGTTTGTGCGGAAACAAAATGGCTTCGTAGGGCAATCGATCAGACATGTGACTGAATGCCACTCTCGCTGAGGCGAAGGATGAAATTGCCGTAGGGTTCGACCTCAAGACTTTGGTTGATCGCGACCAGGATTGTCGTGTCGGGCCGCTCGACGATCACCGGCCCGCGGAGCACGGTGCCGGGTCCCAGGTTCTCAGAACGGTAGACCGGCGTTTCCTTAAAGCCGAGCCGGTAGAAATAGACCTTCCGGTTCGATAGCGGCTCCGGCGCAACGTCCCGCTTCGGCAAGAGCGAAAGGACGGGTTTCTGAACCGGTGAGACGGCCTCGGCGCGCAACACGTTGAACTCGACGCCGGTGCCGCGCAGCGCGGTGTTCTTGCCGTAGATCTGTTCGTAACGTTCGACGAAACGGTCGACCAATGCGTCGAGCTCGGCTGGCGTCAGTTGCTTGTTCGGAGCCTCGACCGGAATTTCGTGAACCTGAAAGCGAAACCGCATCGTCACCAGGTGTTCGATTTGCGCATCATCTCCCAGTGCGGCGCGGCAGAGCTGGTCAAGTCTGGCAAAGCCTTCGTTCATGCCTTGCACGTCGACGTGATCGGACGCGTTTTTAAATCGCGGCGGGGCGTGGTGGCCGAACGCAACGGAAAACGAACGGTGGCGATCGGCGGTAACAGCGCCCAGCGCTGAATGTCCTGATGCGGTTGTTGGCACGACGGCAGTGGAAATACCGGCAATCGATCCGTAGAGATGTGCGTGCGTCGGCCCTGCGCCGCCATAGGCGAAGATGGCAAAACCGCGCGGGTCGTAACCCGAACGGGTCGTCACCCGGCGCAGCAAGTCGGCCATCTGGTTATTGGCGACTTCGCGAATGCCGGCGGCTGCTTCGTGAAGATCGTAACCGAGCGGTTTCCCGATACGCTCCATGATTGCCGCCTCGGCCAGTCCGGCATCGAGCGTCATCTCCCCGCCGAGGAAGTAGTTCGGATCGATGATCCCGAGCACGACGTCGGCGTCGGTTATCGTCGGATCCGTTCCGCCGCGGCCGAAGCAGACCGGCCCCGGCTCGGCGCCCGCGCTATCGGGGCCCACCGTGAGATGACCACCGCGGACGCGGGCGATCGAGCCGCCGCCGGCGCCAATGGCCGTGACCTTGATTGCCGGCAACGCAACATGGAAGCGGCCGACTTCGCGCGACGTCGCAAGGATCGGCTGGCCGTCGACGATCAGACCCACGTCGAAGCTGGTGCCGCCCATGTCGCTGGTGATGATGTTCTTGAAGCCGAGCCGCTCGCCGAGCTTTTGCGAAGCGAGCACGCCGCCGGCGGGCCCGGAAGTCAGCAGGTTAGCCGCCTGGAACGCGGCCTCGCGGGCCGGCAGCACGCCGCCGCCGGACTCCATGATGGAGATTGGGCCGTCATAGCCGTAGTCGCGGATCGATTTCTCCAGCCCGTCGATGTATCGGTGAATAACCGGACCGAGGTACGAATTGATCGACGTCGTCGATGCGCGTTCGTATTCGCCGAGAATAGGAACGAGCTCGGAGGAAATCGTGACGAAAACGGTCGGCGCCTCCTCGCGCACGATCTCCGCGAGACGTTGTTCGTGGATCGGATTGCGAAACGACCACAGCAGCGTGACGGCGATCGCCTCGACGCCCTTGGCGGCGAGCCGCCGAATGCTGTCGCGCGCCGCAGCTTCCGCAAGAGGCGCAATAACCGCGCCGCGCTCGTCGATCCGTTCTTCTATTTCCTCAATGAGATCGAGCGGAATGATCGGGGTCGGGATCGTCCGTTTGGAGAAGTGCGCGATTTCATGATCGGCTAATCCGGCCCAACTCGCCATGCAGCGCTCAATACGAAGTGTATCCGCGAACCCGCGCGTGATGAGCAGGCCGGTCTTGGCGCCCTTGCGCTCGATAAAGGCGTTGGTCGCGGCCGTGGTGCCGTGTGCGAAATACTGAAGCTGTTTGATCAACGTCCTGGCGTCGATACCCTGCCGTTCGGCGGCAGCGGCTAACGCGTTCAGCACCGCCTGCGTGCGATCGCTTGGCGTGGTCGGCGACTTGACGATTGTCACCTCGCCCGTCTCCGACAGCATCACCAGATCGGTGAAGGTGCCGCCGATATCAGTACCGATGAAATATCCCATGGACCGTTTCGGCCCCCCTTTGGTCTGCGCTTTGCAGCAGAGCGGACGCAAATCACGGATCGTGAAAAGCGCTGAAGCGCGCCAGCGTGCTCGCGGCGGCTCGTTGTCTCCTCCCCGATCAGAAACTAGCGAAGCCGCCAAGGCTGTCAACTGAAATCATTATATGACTATACATTTGCATTTTTGCATTGTAGTTTTCCTGGATAAAAGATGTGATGTGGGAAAGCGAAACGCCGGTGCGCGCCGCTGTTGTTTTTGCGCTGTCGCTCGCCGATGGGAGGAGAGAAATGGCAACAATTGTATGGGGCGCGTGCACAGCACACACGGCAGCAATGAATTGCCTGCCGCCGGGTACCGACCCCGCCCAGGCCGATCGGGTTTTTGCCGCCTTTAAACATCTCCAGCGCACGCTGGTCGCGGCGCGCCCGGATGCGCTGGTCGTCGTCGGAACGGACCATTTTATGACGTTCAACTACGACGCGGTGCCGACCTTTGCGATCGGAACCGGAGATGCATTTCAGAGCTGGGGCGAAGCGAGCTCGCCGGATCGGCGGTTTCGCGGGCACGATCCGCTCAGCATCGAGCTCGTCGAAGGTTTGGTTACGGCGGATTTTGACGTGCTGCGCGTTGACGAAATGCGGATCGATCACGCGTTTGCGACCCCGCTGGGATTCATTTTGGGGGCCGCGGACTTGCCGGTGGTTCCCATTTACGTGAACTGCACGACGACGCCGCTGCCGAGCCACGCTCGCTGCCGCGCCTTCGGTCAGGCGCTTGGCGGCGTGCTGCGAACGCAGGATGCCGCTGACCGCGTCGCCGTTCTCGGCACCGGCGGCCTTAGTCATTGGATCGGCGTGCCGCGCACGGGCGACATCAACGAGAACTTCGATCAGGATTTTCTCGATCGCTTCGTGGTCGGCGACGTATCCGGCCTCGTAGCACTTGATTCCGACTGGGTTATTGAAGAGGCCGGCAACGGTGCGGCCGAAATCCGCAACTGGATCATTGCCTCCGAAGCCATCCGTCCGCGGGGACGAACACAGCTCGCCTACGAGCCGGTACGAAGCTGGAAAACCGGCATTGGTCTCGTGGAGCTCACGCCGTGAAGCGTCGCCGCGCGCTTGAGCGACTTTTATCTCGGTTCGACAAGGATGCCGAGCTGCGTACTGAACTCGAAACGCGACCGCAGGCGGTCGCTGATCGCTTTGGTCTCGCGCCTGACGAACTTGCCGCGGTCCAGGAACGCAATGTTGTTCAGCTGTATAATTGGGGTGTACACGCCCTTCTGATCCGCAACTTCGCGGGCTTCAATAAGATTGATCTCGCTACTGTGTATCGGCGCGCCGGTTTAGCCAAGGATACCTAGCACGCCGGCGCCTTATGCTGGATTTTCAATAAGCGGGCGTTAGGCGGCAAAGCCATTTCCTTCGTCGAGATCTTAATGAGCCTTGGTACTACACCGCACCAGCCGGACTTACGTTTCAAGCTCGCTGCATGTCCGAAGTGGGTCAAACTGCGAAGTCGGGCAATGGCCCCGCTACTTCCGCTTTGATCCCACTCCGGACGTTTCGTTGCGTCGCACTAAGTGACGTGATGGGCTTTGAGCGTGACACCCGACTCCCAAAGAGGCCGGCCCGCGGGATCCGCCACAGGCAGGCAGTCGATGGCCGCCGCGAGAACCGCTGGCGGAGCGGTCGTCTGGCGGAGGGAGTGTCCGCCAGTAAGAGATAATAAGCTCATTATTTCAATATGTTAGAAATGCGCCCCTTCGGCGCCCACAAGTTGACCCACACTCGATTGAGCCGGCAATTAACGACCTCCGGCGGGGAAGCACGACATCGGATGATAGAAAAACTGCTCTCCCGATAACAAAGACACGCCTTCCAACAAATGCAAGTTGATCGGCTACGCGGCATGAGCAGACTCATGCGCCGAGGCAATGAATATCATCGCATCTATTTCGATCACCTCGTAATCCAGACGAGGCAACACAATTTCTCATTTCGGCAATTCAATACTCGGGCACGTTTAACGCCGTGATTGCGCCAAGCGTCAATCAAATAGAAACCCGGCTCGTCTTTGGACAGGATATCGAAGCCGTTGGGCTTGTCGTCGCGCGCGCTGCTTTTTTGATCAAGAGCTTTGACCGCCCGGTTCGTAGCGCGTCAAACGCATGCGGCGTCGAACGAGGTTGAGATGCGAAATCGTCGCAAAATAAAGGTCAGAATGCTTCATGGGAACGCCAAAGCTGCCGATCTCGCGGTCGAGGTTCTCAAGCTCTTTTTCGAGTTCCGTCATACCGGCAGCGTCTGTGCCTTTTTGGAGACTTGCCTCGACCAGTCTTAGGCGGCGGTACAAAGCCCGCAGGCGGTACTCGACCAGCCATTTGTGCAGCCGCGGCGCGTAGTTGAACGTGGGCAGCAGAATAGCCACCGCCGTCACCAGCACCGCGATCGCGCGTTTCACGTAGTTGCTGATCCAGAACGGCAAATACTGATTGAGAAACGACGGGCCATTTCTGTAATAAGCGCGGGCCTCCTCGGAAATTGGATATTCCGGATCGGCTGGTGTGGGAAATTCGGCAACACGCTGAAAGGCCCCCGGCGCGCTGTGCACTGTCATTACGGTTTGAGCCAGAAGATCGACGATCGCGGGATGCAGTTCTTTGCGAACCAATACGGCGTTCGTTGTTGCGATGAGGTTGACGTCGTTGGCCGGACTTTTTCTCTCGTAGTCGATAACGCCCCGCGGCATGACCAAATGGACAAGATACGGGAAAATGCGAGTCAAGGCTTCGGCATCGGCGAAATTCAGCGGCCGATATTGCGGGCTGTTGAGCAAGGCGTGAAGAAAAGGTGAGTTCGGCGAGAAGTTCAGAAAGATCGCGTCGATCGATCGGTCATTGAGCGCGTTCATCGCGCTGAGCGGAGCAAGATTGAGCAACATCGAATTTTCGGAAGTCACGCCGCTGACGCCGAGTATCTTTTCCGTCACGATCCGTGAACCGCTGCCGACTGGGCCCAAGGCAATCCGCTTGCCCTTAAGCCCGGTGAGGTCGTCGAGCGTTTCGCTCGCGAGATAGAATAGCCAGAAAATCTGATAATCCACGCGGCCTAGAGACAAAAGATCGGGGGCCTGTTCGCCGTTTGATACACCACCCTGCACGAAGCCAATCTGAACACCGGACCGCGGGTCGTTAAGAAGCTTGAGATTCTCCACCGCGCCCTCGGTCATTCGCACGTTCACGTCCAGATGGCCGCGTTCAAGCAGTTCCTGGTACCGGCGCGCCAGCGCTTCATAGTGGCCGCCGACAAACGAACCGGCGATTGTGACCGTTGTCGGCGGCGCCGGAAACAAAAACCCTAAGGCGAACCAGATGACCGTCGCAAGCGCGAGTACGCCGACAACCGCCGCAAAGAGGTGTTTCTCGGTAAACCCCAGCATCGCTAATTCATTTCTGAGCCGAACGGAGCACGCTTCAGCTTGATGTCCACATGGTTAGGAAACAATGGCGTTAATTTGTGAAACTGCCTGGCAGACACTCCAGTATCAGGCCAGAAATGGACGTGTGCGCTTAGTTGGTCGATTCTGCCTTTTTATCGCGCCCCATGAAAGCCCTTCCGAAATGCTCCAATTTCTGTTGACCTGCTCCCCGACTTGCCCTCGTTCATAAGGCGAGTCTGTTCCAGTTTTGCCCCTGGTTGGGGCGTGCTGCGAGCTCAGTTGGTGTAAGCCCGTTGAGGCTCGAGTGCGGTCGGTTGGTGTTGTAGTCGGTCCTCCATTCTTCGATGATCTCGCGCGCCTTTTTGAGCGTGGCGAACAGGTGCTCGTTGAGACACTCGTCGCGAAGGCGTCCATTGAAGCTCTCGACAAATCCATTCTGGATCGGTTTGCCCAGGGCGATGTAGTGCCATTCGACGCCGCGTTGTTGCTGCCACGCGAGGATGGCGTTTGACGTCGGCCCGGCACCGTTGTCGCTGACGAATCATGCCGGGATAGCCACGCAGCTCAGCGATCCGATCGAGCTCGCGGACGACACGTAACCCAGTGAGCGATGTGTCCGCCACCAGGCCCAAGCACTCCCTGGCGAAGTCATCGAACTGAGATCGCCCGGACGCGCTGTAATCCGGGTCAAACAGTTTGATGACGGCCTCGACGTGTTTCATCGCCTCGGCAAGCCGGGTGTCTTCGGCCTTGTTGGATTGTATCTGTCCGCCGAGTCGGCGCGCAGGCGCGCCAAGTAATCCAAGGCGTGGTGATCGGGACTTGCTTTTGGATACGTGGGGCGTTGCGAATCTGCATGATCTGGATAGAATATTACTAGGATTCGCTCGCAAGCCGAATCCGGAACGAAGCCAACTTTAAGCCCCGACCTTCGGGGCTTTTCTTTTGTGCAGATAGACACTTCGCTGGAAAGCTTGTGACGTTTGCGCAATAATACCGGTTGGCCCCTTTCCGGCGGATAAGACCTCGGCGACGCGAAGAGTGATTTTGCCGGCATCGACCTGTCGGTGCGTTTCTGCGCGACCAGATCATTCTCGTGCAGGGCTGTGGTACCTTGCGGATAATGCGATCTGGCTCCACAGGCCTCGCCGCGGTCGGCAAAGCTCGGATTCCCGTTATGCGACGGCCCGGAGATGAGCGGATTGCCGGATAAACTGTCGGGGCAAATGGGGCGTGCGTGGACAAATCGGGACCAGCGTGGCATAGCCGCGAAATAATGTTCGGTTAACCACCCGAAACATGTTACAAAGTGTTGCCAATTGGAGACATCATTTGGGATGGTGCTCCTGTATAATTTGCAACAGGTTGGTGGGGTAGTTCATGGGCCGGGAGGCTAGAATGCAGCGGACGACGAAGCTAATTTTGATTGCTGGCACATTGGTGCTCACAGCCGGCGGATACGCATTCGCGGCCGATCTTCCGCCGGCGCCGATGCCGCCTCCGCGGGCACCGGCGGCCTATGTGCCGGCTCCAATTCCTTATTACAACTGGACCGGTTTCTACGTCGGCGGCAATGTCGGTTACGGCTTTGGCGGGGTCAGCGCCTCGGACACAATTGGAAGCTCCTTTGCCAGCACCACTCAGCAATCATTCCTGGGGGGCGGCCAAGTCGGCGCTAACTGGGAGTTCGGCCCCGGCATTGTCATTGGCGCCGAGGCTGACTTTGATTGGCTTCCCAATAGCTCAAATGCCACCACGATAACAGACGCCAGGTGGCGCCGCCCGTACCGCGACCATGACGATCAACGACCGATGGCTGACACTTGTGGACGCCCGCGTTGGCTATGCGTGGGATCGGTTGCTCGTTTACGGCAAGGGCGGATGGGCATTTGCCGGGGTGAGTAATTCAAACGTTACGGTCGCCGGAACGGGGTTTGGCAACAATGGCTCCGGCAGTAATAATGGTTGGACAGCAGGCGCCGGCCTTGAATATGCGGTTTGGGGCACCTGGTCTGTGCGAGCCGAATACGATTTCGTACGGCTGAATAACGCGACCCTTACTGTGTCGCCAGCCGCGCCGAAGCCGTTTGCCGGCGACATCATCTCTAGCAACAACCGACAAATCTCGCTGCTTACGCTTGGGCTGAACTACAAGTTCGGCGGCTGGTGAACCGTCCACGATCGAAGGGCCTAAGAGGCCGTTGGCCTCTTAGGCCCTCTTAGACGGTGGATGGACATCAATGTCTGTTTCCACAACGGGACCGGCCCCGGCGCCAGCTACTAAGTCACTGCGCACGGCGCCGGTTTCGGCGAGGCATGCACGCTCCGCTTCTGACGGTTCGATCGGACCGGGCGACGAGCGATTGATCCAGACTCTGTTATGGGCGCTCAAGCCGCTGAGCAACCTGCGCGGTTCGATGCCGCTTCCTTTTGTGATTGCGTTTCTGACGGTAGCACTCGATGAAGGCAAAGGCGCTAGCGCCTATGCCCGCGCGCTCGGCATCAGTCGTGCTGCGATGTCGCGTTATCTGCGCGATATCGGCGATCGGGCCAGAAACGGCGGCCCCGGCCTCGGCCTAGTGACCGCGCAACCGCGTCCGCCCCATTCCAACAGACGCCCGGTGGTATTGACCGCCAAGGGTCGCGCGACTGCCAAGCTGATTTTTGAACCGATGCGAAGGGCAAGGGCTTCGAGCCCGCGCGTCGCGGACGCGCTGGCCGCTGACGCCGAAACGATCTGAGTGGTTTGTCGCTCGGGACACCAAGCGAAGTTGAAGTTCGCCTTCTAGGCTTGGCGCAGTACGAACGACAGTCCGAATATCGTTGTCCGAATACCGTAAAGCAGTAGTCTTGCTCGTGCTAAGGCTCAACGGTCGATCGGACCCCCTGGAGCGGCAGGCCAGTGATTTAGCCGCCAGGCTGCGCCGGTCTCGTCACCAAGCGGCCCGCGACCCCGGTCGAATGCGGCGACAAAGACGATGGGGTTGATCTTGACTTGCACCGGACACAAGATTCGACTTCGTCAAAGCGAGCGCGTGCGCGGACTTCCGCTATTACCATGAACGCCGACATTCGCTTGCGCTTCGATATTTGACGAAACGGGCCATGAGCGACACTTTTGCGTTGCAAAAACCCCGCCCGGATTGTGCCCGGGCGGGTGGCGTTGCAGCAATATTCAGACTGTCCGCTGTTCCTTAGTTGCCGACCACCGCATGCCGCGCGGCTTCGATCTTCGCCTTCACGGCATCGAGGTTGAAGCTCGCGCCCTTTTGCATCGGCGGGAACTCCACAGCAGTCATTGCGAGCTTCTCGATCTGCTGCTGGACGAAAACGAAGCGCCAGAATTCATATTTGAACCAATCGAAATATTGCTGTGCTCCGTTCTTAGTTCCACTGTCAGGCCAGCCGGTACGTTCGAAGGGATCGAGCCGCAAGTTGGTCAAGTAGGGCACGTCGGGTTTGGTTTTTTCGCCGAGCCACCCCGCAGGCTGGTCGATGAAACGATATTTGTAATCGTCGATGCGCACGGCGCCGAGTTCGCTTTCGCCAAAGTACAGGATTTCGTGCCGGGCTGACGGACCCTTGCCGGTGATCATGTCTAACTGGTTGTAGCCGTCCAGATAGACCTTGTACGTCGCGTCGCCGATCTTCTTACCCAGCTTCAGTTCCGAGGCAATGTTCGGATTGCCAGCGGCGGCCACGAAAGTCGGAAACCAGTCGAGCCCGGAAATAATGCCGTTCTCGACCTTGCCAGCCGGCACTTTTCCCGGCCAGCGGACGATGGCCGGGACGCGGAAACCACCTTCCAGGACCGTCCCCTTACTCTGTGCGAACGGCGTCTGTCCGCCGTCCGGCCAGGTGAAGACTTCGGTGCCGTTGTCGGTGGAGAACACGACGATGGTGTTGTTGTCCACGCCCAAGTCCTTGAGCTTTTGCATCACCAAACCGACGTCGTCATCGAGTTGCGCCATGCCGGCTTCGTGAATGGTCCAGCCGTTCTTCGAATTGCGCAGCGCTTCGTATTTGGGCGAGAGGTGGGTGACGATATGCATGCGCGTCGGATTGAGCCAAACGAAGAACGGCTTGCCGTCGGCTTTCGCTTTGTCCATGAATTTGAAGGACAAGTCGCGAATTTCGTCATCGACGGTCTCCATCCGCTTGGGATAGAGCGTGCCGGCGTCTTCAATTTTTTGTTTTCCGATCTTGCCCCAGCGCGGCATCACCGTCTGGTCATCGGTGTTGGTAGCCCAGCTATGGACCATGTTGCGCGGGCCGACGACGTTCAACAAGTCCTGCGGATAGCCGGGATGCGCGGGGTCTTCCATCGCGTCGAGGTGGTACAAATAGCCGAAGAATTCGTCGAAGCCGTGCACGGTGGGTAGGAACTCGTTGAGGTCGCCGAGGTGGTTCTTGCCGAATTGACCGGTGGCGTACCCCATTGACTTCAAAACCGTGGCGATGGTCACCGCCTGCGCCGGAATGCCAATGGGCGAACCGGCCTGGCCGACGGTAGTCATGCCAGTACGGATCGGGAGCTCGCCGGTGATGAATTGCGCCCGCCCGGCGGTGCAACTCGCCTCGGCATAGTAGTCGGTGAACATCATGCCTTCGGCGGCTAGCTTGTCGATATTCGGCGTCCGGCCCGCCATTAGGCCACGATGGTAGGCGCCGATATTCCACATGCCGATATCGTCACCCATGATAAAGACGACATTCGGCTTTTGCCCGGTTGGCGCCGTCGCGGCCGGCTGCTGCGCTTGCGCAGTGGTGGCGACACCTGAACCGAGCAGCGCCGCCATCATGGACGTGCCGCTCAACAAGAGATCGCGACGTTTGAGGCCTTCGCCGTTTGATGTACTGCAGTCCTCCGACTCTCCTCGCAATGGACCCTTGCTCATAACGCGCTCCCTTTCTGTTGTTTTCAGGTAAGGCACTTAAAGCCGACACGGCTTGTCGATATTTTGTTTCGATCGATGTGTCGCTGGGCGATGGCGCCTGCGCTAAGTAAAAGCTGCGGAAGTACAGCCGCCTGTAAGCACCCTTCGCAAAAAACGACGTTTAAAGTTGATAGAATTTCTCTAATGAGACCCAGGGCTCGCGGTATCCTCGCCCGCGCGAACGGTCACGACACTCTCTCTAGACCAGCCGCCCGCATCATATCCGTTGTGAACGGGATCGTACAATCACGAAAACGTACTTCGACAATAGCGCTGAGGTATCTCACTTCGACAATAACTCGATTTTAAAACCGCTCTATTGCTGATTCATTTCAATCGGAGATCGCTTCTTTCAAACCTTTATAAGGGAGAGTTTGTAGATACCTGATGACTTGCGCGTGAAAGCCCGCCGTGTCCGCTATGTGGGCGCTGATTGAACCAGCCGATGTCGCCGCCCCATGAGAAAAGGATGTTCGGCTTGCGCCCGCCCGGCGGCTGCGTTTGCGCCTAAGCGAACTGACTCGGCGTCTCTGCTACCATCGCAGATGCGGCAAGAGGATAGCGGTCTCGTTTCGATCTTTCTTGTCACTCACGGTCGTCTCCCTTTCTTACAACGCATCGAAAGCCGACATGGTTCGTGGACGTATCCACCGGCTCCGCATGGCGCGCTGCCGGGCGGTAGCGGCGGCAATAGTTGGGCGCGCATAGATGCGAGCCACCTTTGAGCACTTTGCGTGGGATTTTGATGCTGGGTTGACAGGAATCGTAGCTCGCCGCCTCCGGGCCGCCACGCGGGTTTTCCGGAATGCAGCAAGCCTTTGGTTGGTCGGCCTCGTGTTTGTTCGACCACCAATCGGTCGTCCACTCCCAGACGTTGCCGATCATGTCGTGGAGGCCGTATCCATTGGGCGGGAAAGCCGTCACGGGCGAGGTGCGCTCGAACCCGTCCTGCTTAAGGTTCTGGCGTGGAAATTCGCCCTGCCAGGTATTGGCTACGTGCTTACCGCCCGGCGTGAACTCATCGCCCCAGGCGAACTCGGCATCCTCCCGGCCACCGCGCGCCGCAAACTCCCATTCGGCCTCTGTTGGCAATTGCTTGCCAGCCCATTTCGCGTAAGCCTCAGCGTCGCGATAGGCGACGTGAACGACCGGATGATCGTCAAGCCCGCTAATCGAACTTCGCGGACCATATGGCCTGCGCCAATTCGCGCCGAATTTGAAATTCCACCATTGCGACCAATCCCGCAGATCGACCGAATTTTTGGGTGGAGTGAAAACCAGCGAGCCAGCCTTGAGCATGTTCGGCAACGCGCCAGGATAATCCTTCGGATCAGGCGCAATCTCGGCGTAGGTAACGTAGCCAGTCTCGTTGACGAATTTGCGAAACTGCCGGTTAGTGACGGGCGTACAATCGATCCAGAAACCATCGAGGGTCACGCGATGAACCGGCGCTTCTTCAGGATAGTGCCGGTCAGAACCCATGCGAAACGTGGCGCCGGGAATGAAAATCATTGTCCGGTCGAATGGCCGTTCTTGCAACGATTCGTTCCGGTGGTTGGCGCAACCTAGCCTCAACTCGCCGATGGTGGCCTCTCACCGGCTATCCTCACGCGGCTGCTGCCCCGTGGCAAGGTCGGGCTTCGGAAAATGTTGCCTCGCAGATTTCGGTATGAATTGCAGGCGCGCCGGTCACTCAAGGAAACCAACTGGCAAAAGCGAAGTCTGCTGTGGTTCTCACTCGCATCGTTTTCGCGACATCGGTACAATATCTGCTTCGCTTCAAACTCGGCACACTTCGCAGTCTCGCGGCAAACGACCTTTGGGGCGATGAGCGCCGTCACAACATGCGCCTGCTCGCGCGTCCAGGCTACTGCGCCGAGACCTGCGGTGGAAGCGGCGAGCATAGACCGGCGACTGAATTCACTTTCTAACTGTTGGCTCAAGCCAACCTGATCGACCGGCGTCGGTTAAGACGGAGACGCGCGCTTGACCTAACTGCCGGGGGAATACGAGCGCGAAAATCAATTGTTTTCCACTAAACGTCAGTCGGGGCGTGATACCGAAAGAGATAGGAGACCGGTACGAAAGTCTAGAGGACGTTAGAGTTCTCCGACCACTATGATGTCACGCTGTGTGCCTGATTAAGGCAACAGTAGTGCCATACGTTGCAACGACGAAGAAGGGGATTTAGACCGATGTCAAAGAGGATAGCTTCAACCTTGGTTTGCGGTCTGCTGGGTTTGATGTTTTCGTTCGAAGTCCAAGCAATGCCCGCATCACCCGCCGGGGCGCAGGCAATATCGCCTGTCGTCACGCTAGTGCGTGGCTTTTGCGGTCTCGGCTTTCACCGTGGCCCGTACGGCTACTGTCTTCGCAACGGCGTGCCGTATGGGTACGTGCCGGGTTATCCGCCGCCGCCGCGCGTGGTGGGTGTGCCATACGTGTGCCCGTTCGGCTACTACCTGGGGCCATACGGTCACTGCCACCAGTACTGAACTGACTTGGTACATTCGGAAGGCATCTCCGCAGGCCCTATTTTTGCCAGCGCGGCAAAAGGCTCGGAGCGGACTGCTGTGGATTGCCTTTCGTAGTGCCACACGCGAACTGTCACGGGATTGTCAGTTCTAACCAGACTGTTGTCGGCTAATGGAATGGTCCGGCCGTGCTCCTGCCCCGCCAGCGATCGAAGCTGGCAAGGGGCGCCAAAGACAAGGAGCATGCTATGTCTCAGAATCCAAACACCGCGATTGCGATAGTCGGTATCGATATCGGCAAGAACTCATTCCACGTCGTTGGCCTTGATCAGCGCGGTGCGATCGTGCTGCGGCAGAAGTGGTCGCGTGGCCAGGTGGAAGCGAGATTTGCCAATATGCCGCCGTGCCTAGTTGGCATGGAAGCCTGCGTCGGCGCACATCATCTCAGTCGCCAGCTTAAGGCGCTTGGTCACGATGCCCGCCTGATGCCGGCGAAGTACGTGCGGCCCTACTCGAAGGGACAGAAGAACGACTTCCGTGATGCGGAGGCGATCGCCGAGGCGGTGCAGCGGCCGACGATGAAGTTCGTGGCGACGAAGACTGCCGATCAGCTCGACCTGCAGGCGCTGCACCGGGTGCGGGAGCGGTTGGTCAGCCAACGCACTGGCATCATCAATCAGATTCGCGCCTTCCTGTTGGAGCGCGGCGTTGCGGTACGGCAAGGGTTACGGTTTTTGCGCGCAGAGCTGCCGCGCATCCTAGCTACACCCCCCGATGTCCTGTCGCCTCGCATGGTGCGGATCATCGAGGATTTGACTGGCGACTGGCGGAGGCTCGATGAGCGCGTCCAGAATCTATCGGATGAGATCGAGGCGGTTGCGCGCCAGGATGCCGGTTGCGAGCGGCTGATGAGCGTGCCCGGCGTCGGCCCGATAATCTCCAGCGCGATGGTGGCCGCGATTGGCGCTGGAGATGGGTTCTCCAAAGGCCGCGACTTTGCCGCTTGGCTCGGGCTCGTCCCGAAACAAATGTCGACAGGAGACCGCACGATTCTGGGCAAGATATCGAAGCGCGGCAATCGCTACCTGCGCGTCCTATTCGTACAAGCGGCATGGGTCGTGCTGATTAAGCCGAAGAGCTGGGAGCGCCACGGCCTCAAACCCTGGATCGAGGCCGCCAAGAAGCGGCTGCACCGCAATGTCCTTGCGATCGCGCTCGCCAACAAGCTGGCGCGGATCGCTTGGAGCGTTCTGGCTCATGGCCGAAGCTTCGAGACAAGGTCGGCCGTGGCGTCAGCCGCTTAGTTCTGCATGAGAAATTGACTGTTACCTGCCGAGGTCTGCGAGAGGATGAGACGAAATGGAGGTTCGGTCTTCCCGGCGCATGCGAACACTGGTGACCCGAATGGCTCGATTGAAGCCTATCCGCTAATGAGATCGCACGCGCGCTGATATCCATGGTGGCCCGGAGCACGACACGCTCCAATCAGAGGCCGGATACATTGATGCAAGACCGCTCACCGCCAGCTCGACGAAGACTCTTGCAACGCACGGCCGGACCATACATTCGGGTCATTTTCGACTGAAACACTGAAGGCGGAGGCCGGTGCATGTCCGCTTCGCCTCCGATTGTGTTGCAAAGTCCAAAGTTCCGGCGTCGCGAATTTGTCGCGAAAACACGGTACGGTAAACAATCGCCGAGACGCTATCAACGCCCATTTCACGACGTCCGCGTCCGCTAGTAGTGCGTTCATACCCTAAGAGCGGGACTCAAAGCGGATGTTGCGCCGCTTCGCATTTGGGCTAAGAATTGCCTTTTGCATCGTAAAAAGTCGGTCGGAAGATTTCAGTTTTAGGTGGGCTGACCCCGTAGTGTTGCGGGTTTAGCACGCTGCTCCGGAATTGGGTTCGTGGCGCAGCCTAGTCATCGGTGGCCGATGGCTGGCGCGGCGGACACAAGTAAACTCCGTCAAGGGCTCGGTGCTCGGACGCATCGCTGAACTGTAGTCCTCTGACGCGCGGGCGAGTCATGTTGTTTCGGTTGAGTACGGGCCTAGGTGACGGCGCGGCGGGGCTGAGCACTTTTTCAGGCCTCGTTGTGGCGTGGTTTAGAATCGTCATCCTCGCGGCCGCGGCCACATTGATAGCGCTGACGCTGGCTCTAACGGCAGACGCCGCAGGAAGGCCGGAGGGTGAGGAGCGCGCAGGCGAAGCGGCGGCCCCCCGCGACGCAGGTGAACCGATCATGGCGATCGTGTCGATCAAGAGGCAGCAGCTGACGATCTACGATGCCGATGGCTGGATCCTGCGCGCGCCGGTGTCGAGCGGCATGACGGGACGCGAAACCCCGGCCGGGGTCTTTGCCGTCGTGGAGAAGGACAAGGACCACCATTCGAGCCTCTACGACGATGCCTGGATGCCGCACATGCAACGCATTACCTGGTCGGGCATCGCGCTGCACGGCGGGCCGCTCCCCGGTTACGCTGCCTCGCACGGCTGCATTCGCCTGCCCTACGCCTTCGCCGAGAAGCTGTTCGACAAAACTCGGATCGGCTTGCGGGTGATCATCTCGCCGACCGACGCCGAGCCTGTCGACTTCTCTGACCCGAAACTGTTCGTGCCGAACCCTGAGGCTATTGCAGCTGCGCCCGCGAAGGCCGAAGCGCTCGCCCAGGAAGCGGCGGAGGCCGACGCGAGTGCCAAGGATGCGAAGACTGTTGCAGTGGGGGCGCCGCGCGCGGCGATGACGGCGGTACGCACGCAGCGACAGCTCGAATCGCAGAAGACCGCGGCCGACGCCCAGCTCGTCTTGGCCGATAAAGTGCTCAACGCCGCCATGAGCGATCAAGCCAAGGCGCAGGATGCCGAACGGCACGCCGCCGCCAAGGTCGAGGAGCTTGCAAGCAAACTCGACGCCGCCAAAGCGGACGCCACGGCGAAACAGGACGCGATCAAGGCGTTACCGGCGAAGGCCGAAGCGCTTGCCAAGGAAGCGGCGAACGCCGAAGCGATTGCCGAGGGTGCGAAGACTGCTGCCGCCGCGGCACCACGCGCGGCGATGACGGCGGTGCTCACGCAGCGACAGATCGAATCGCAGAAGACCGCGGCCGACGCCCAGCTCGTCGCGGCGGATAAAGTGCTCGCCGCTGCCAAGAGCGATCAAGCCAAGGCGCAGGATGCCGAAGAGCGCGCCGCCGCCAAGGTCGAGGAGCTTGCAAGCAAACTCGACGCCGCCAAAGCGGACGCCAAGGCGAAACAGGACGCCATCAAGGCTTTACCAGCCAAGGCCGAAGCGCTCGCCAAGGACGCGGCAAAGGCCGAAGCGATTGCCGAAGGTGCGAAGACCGCTGCCGCGGCAGCGCCACGCGCGGCGATGACAGCGGTACTCACGCAGCGCCAGATCGAGTCGCAGAAGACCGCGGCCGACGCCCAGCTCGTCTCGGCCGATAAAAGGCTCGCCGCCGCCAAGACCGCCAAGACGCAGGATGCCAAACAGCACGCCGCCGCCAAGGTCGAGGAGCTTGCAAGCAAACTCGACGCCGCCAAAGCGGACGCCAAGGCGAAGCACGACGCGATCAAGGCATTACCGGCGAAGGCCGAAGCGCTCGCCAAGGAAGCGGCGAACGCCGAAGCGATTGCCGAGGGTGCGAAGACTGCTGCCATGGCAGCGCCACGCGCAGCGATGACGGCGGCACTCACGCAACGACAGATCGAATCGCAAAAGACCGCGGCTGACGCCCAGCTCGTCTTGGCGGATAAAGTGCTCGCCGCCGCCAGGAGTGATCAAGCCAAGGCGCAGGATGCCGGACAGCACGCCGCCGCCAAGGTCGAGGAGCTTGCGAGCAAGCTCGACGCCGCCAAGGCGGACGCCAAGGCGAAACAGGACGCGATCAAGGCGTTACCGGCGAAGGCCGAAGCGCTCGCCAAGGAAACGGCGGAGGCCGAAGCGGTTGCCCAGAGTGCGAAAGCTGCTGCCGTGGAGGCGCCACGCGCGGCGATGACGGCGGTACTCACGCAGCACCAGCTCGACTCGCAGAAGACCGCAGCCGACGCCCAGCTCGTCCTGGCCGATAAAGCGCTCGCCGCCGCCAAGAGCGATCAAGCCAAGGCGCAGGATGCCGAACTGCGCGCCGCCTCCAAGGTTGAGGAGCTTACAAGCAAACTCGACGCCGCCAAAGCGGACGCCACGGCGAAACAGGACGCCATCAAGGCGTTACAGGACGCTTCGTCGGCAGCTGACGCCAAGAGGACCGCTTCCGCGAAGGCGGCGCGCGAGGCCAGGCTCGCGCTCGAGCCGGTCTCGGTATTTATCAGCCGCGCGACACAGAAGCTTTACGCGCGGCGCGACACGCACAGTCGGGTGCCCGACGGAGGTGAGACATTCGACACGATCCTCGAGGTACCAGTCACGATCCGCGATCCTGGCAAGCCCATCGGCACGCATGTGTTCACGGCGGTCGCGCGCGCCGAGGCAGGCGAGCTGCGCTGGACCGCGGTCACGATCGACGGCGGCGACAACGCCAAGGACGCGCTCTACCGCGTGACTATCCCACAGGATGTGCTTGATCGCATCGCGCCGACCGCCATGCCGCGATCCTCAATTGTTATCTCGGATGAGCCGCTTAACCGCGAGACCAATTATCGCACGGAGTTCGTGGTGGTGCTGAACAACCAACCTCAGGGCGGCCTTGCGATGCGCGAGCGCTCGGACGAAACACGCCGTAACAATGCGGCCCAGCATCTCCAGGCGCCGCCGCAGCCCCAAGCGCGGCCAAGTTTCTTTGAGCAACTTTTCGGCATTGCTCGACCGGCATCAACCTATTATCGGCCCGCGAATTAACGCACCTTCGCCGGCTAGGCAATCACATCAACACCCAATAACTGCGCCCTGCGCAAATGCCTGCAGGTAGATTCGATCACGTTGGCTACCTCACCTCGAAGTGCGGTTTTCCGGCAATGGCGCGCCGTGCTCGCCCGGTTTAGTCCTGTGACGGGATCGGCGCGTGCGTCTGCAATTTTTCTTCCTGCAACTGAGCGGGGGCACTTAAGTATTCGACGCGCGCCCCTTCGATTTTGCCGTTGAACTTGAAGGGAGCCTGGTCGTAGTACTCAATCCCGACCGGAGAGCCGAGATCGATCCCGAAGTCGAGACAATCGTTGGCCGTAAAAATCAACGGTGCGCTGACTGGCACCACGCCTGACGCAACTTCCTTGCCGTTGACTTTCAGTACGACCTTGAGAGGGCCGGCCGGCCTGCGCTCGACATACGACGTCTCGACTTCGATCTTCACCTTGCCCCTCGGCAGTTTGTCCTTTGCCTTGATCACGGTGCGCTGAATCTCGAAAAGATTATACTCATACGACAAAGTCCCATCCTTGATGTAGAGGGTGAGGCCGCCGGAAAACCCGCCGAGTGCATAGATCACGCCGTTTGGATTGGCTGGTACGTCGGCATCAACGCTGACGCGGTTCTCTTTGTTACCGAGCGCGGGAGCAGCGACCTCGGGCATGCGCGTAATAGCGCCGGCGAAAGTCCACGATGTATATGGTGGCGTCAGACGTAATTCAGGATGGAGCACCGGAATCCACAGGCCGCCGCCGATTGGCAAGCCTTTGTTCTTGGTGAGCTCGATCAGAAACAGGTCCTTCATATCAGCAACCTTCGCAGGCTCGGTGCCCGCGAGGTCGTTAGCCTGCGACCAATCCTTATTCAGGTCATAGAGTTCCCACTTATCTTTATCGGGTGTCCATTCCTTGATGCCTTTTGGCAAGCCAGGGACCCATGGTATGCGCGGACCAAACGCGGACGCTATCCAGCCGTCGCGATATATGCTGCGGCTCCCCATGATCTCGAAATACTGGGTGTCCTTTACCTCCTTCGCCTTCGGATCGTTGAAGGTGCTGGTAAAGCTCACACCGTCAAATGGGTCTTGCGGAACGCCGTTGACCACGCGCGGAGGTTTGATGCCCAAGATGTCATAGATTGTCGGAACCACGTCATTCACGTGGAGAAACTGAGAGCGGGGCGCGGCGTCAGGCTTGATTTTCGCCGGCCAGCGAATGGCCAACGGATTGCGTGTGCCGCCGAAATGCGAAGCGATGAGCTTGGTCGCCTGATATGGCGAACTACCCGCCCAGGCCCAGCCGGCGTGATACATGTTGTCAGTTTTGGGTGTCCCGATCGCGTCGAGACCGCCGAGCGCGTTGAGCGCGGCGATCTGCTGTTTCGTGGTGGTCGGAATACCGTTCTGCGCCAGCAACTCACTGATGGAGCCGTTCTGGCCTTCGGCGGAGGCGCCATTGTCACCCCAGATATAGAGAATGAGCGTGTTGTCGCCGTAGCCGAGCCGGTCAATTTCATCGACCATCCGGCCGATCTGGACGTCCACATGCTCCGTAAATCCGGCGAATACTTCCATCAAGCGGCGCTGGAAAGGCTTCTCGTCGTCGGGGATTGAGTCCCACGAAGCGAGCGTCGCTGGCCTCTGAGTCAATTGCGCGTCCGGCGGTATCCAGCCCATTTGTTGGGCGCGGCGGAAGGCACGCTCGCGGTATTTGTCCCAGCCATCGTCAAACTTGCCCTTGTACTTGTCGGACCATTCCTTCGGCACTTGATGCGGGCCGTGAGACGCGCCGGGCGCCCAGTACATAAAGAACGGCTTGTCGGGCGCGAAAGCTTTATGTTCACGCAACCAGCTGATCGCGTCGTCGGCAAGATCTTCGCTTAAATGATAGTAATTGTGGCCGTCTGAGGTGCGAGGATGTTGGACGTAAGCCGTGTTGCGGACGAGCTGCGGTTCGTACTGCGAAGCTTCACCGGCGAGAAAGCCATAGAAATACTGGAAGCCGTATCCGGCGGGCCAGTCATCGAAGGGCCCGGCAGCCGTGGTGTGCTCGGCCGGGGTGTTGTGCCATTTTCCCCAGGCGCCGGTGCTGTAGCCGTAGTCTTTGAGTACCTCGGCGACGGTGGCGCTGCTCTTCGGGATGACGCCCAGGTATCCGTCCCAATCATTGGCCAACTCGCCTATCTGGCCGTTGCCGACGCGATGATGATTGCGACCCGTCAGTAAGGCCGCGCGGGTTGGCGAGCACATCGCGGTAGTGTGAAATCGATTGTAGGAAATTCCTTCTTTGGCGATCTTACTCAGCGTCGGCGTGTGGATTTCGCCGCCATAGGTGTCGGTCTGGGCAGGCCCCACATCATCAATGAGCACAATGAGAATGTTGGGAGCATCTTTTGGTAGATGGTTCACCGGCGCGAGCGGACTATAGATTGATTCCTGCATGGTCCGCCCGGCGGTGCTGCCGGAAGGTTTAGGCGGAAACGGCAAAACCTCTTGGGCTGCGGCCGGAATCGCAAATCCGGCACTAAGTGTGACGGTGAGCAGTCCGGCTACCAGCTTCAAGCTCATCGGAGGCTCCTCGGAAGCATGAAGGGTGAACACCAAATAGTCGGTCGGGAACGCGGCGCTGGCAAGAGGGTGCCCTGGACCACCACCGACGTCGCATATGGGGTCATCTGCGTCGCAGGGATGCTGGCGACATGTCCGCTATTGCTCCGATCGCTACCTATTTGCTGCATCACAGCAACGGACGGAACGGGCTGGAAGAAGTCATCAGCGAGATCACTCCGTCACCCTGACGCAGGCAGGCATGGTTGAGCGCGGCTTCTGCGTCCAACTCGGCGAATTATGCCACTTGAGATCCTAAGGAGACGGACCGCCTCTGCGACAATACCTCGCTGGTAACGTCTTCGACGTGGTGGATCAGATATATCAATCGCCCTCCGCTATCGAACACCGGCGTGACCGCTGCTCAACGACCTCTCGCAAGATTATCGCACGGTCGGCTTTCCCGTCTGGCGCCGAAGCTCTTCGATGAGCGCGGATAATCCGCGATCCGGCGACGCGATTTGCGCAAGCTGTTCCGCATATTCAAGTGCCGCGTCGGCGTTTCCGCCTTCGCGATTGAATGAAATAAGCGCTGACAGGGTGTCTCGATCACTCGGATGTCGCGCCAGATTTTCTTTGAGTTCCGCAATAGCCTCGCCAACGCGGCCGGCGGAGTGCAGCGCGATCGCGTAGACATAGTCATATCTCGCCTGGGTAAAGTCGAGTTCGGCTGCACGGCGAAGCTCATCGATCGCCCCGTCGGTTTGCTTGAGTTCAACCAGAGTCAGGCCCAGCGCATGATGGAGGCCCGCATCCTGCGCGGAAGCCGTGAGTGCGGCGCGCAACACACTCTCGCCATCCGCCTCCCGCCCGAGCACCCGGTAAAGATCGGCGAGGTTCACCGCAGCCGCCGCATATTGAGGACTTAACCGCAGCGCTGCTTTATATTCAGTCTCCGCATCCGCTGGACGGCCGCGTTTCGCAAAGAAGCTTCCGAGTGCCGAGCGCGATTCCGGACGATCGGCATTGAATTGCTGGGCATCGACAAACTCCGCCGCGGCGCGCTCAAACCTTTCGCGGTCGACGGCGGGCTGGTTCGCGCGTGGTACCGCCGCAAGCAGCGACGCGGCCCTGATGCGAACACCGCGGCTCGGATCGGACAGCAGTGGTGAAGCCAGCGGCCAAATCTGACTGGCCGGCACACTTTCAAGCATATCAAGAGCGCCGATCCTCACCATCGGATCGGGATCAGTCAGGCCCGTCCGCGCCAAGTTGGCATTCGACGGCGAGAGGCTGGGGGCAAGGTCCGTGAGTGCGCTGGCCCGAGCGAACGCGGGGGCATCACTATCACCGGCAACGACGGCAAGAAGCTTAGCGGCATCCGGCTGTTCGCTCCACGCCGCATGGAATGCTGGGGCGTAGGTTTGAAAACCCTTCCGGTCCGGCCCATGCCAGCTCTCGACGGCCGCCGCCGCCCATTCGGCAGATCTGTCCACGTGGCAATTGTTGCAGGCATTCGGCGTGCCGATCTTCACCGACAGGTCGGGGCGCGGCACTCGTAAGCTGTGATCGTGGCGCTGATCAATGACCATGTATGTGCGCGTCGGCATGTGACACGACGCGCACGCGACGACCGGGGCGACGGCTTCATGATGATGGTGCGCGGCGGTCGCGAACTTGTCCGCTGCATGGCACTGCAGGCAGACGTCGTCTCCGGCTGCTTTCAGTTTGTTATCGTGCGGGTCGTGGCAATCGCTGCACGTGACGCCCGCCGCGAACATCCTGCTCTGCTTGAACGAGCCGTAATTGTAGACCTCGTCCTGCATTTGACCGTCGGCGTGATAGAGACCGCGGCTAAGACCGGACACGGCGTGGGTATCCGACAGCCACCGCCCCGGCACCCAATCCTCGGAGAACTCTGCCCGGCGGGCATGGCACAGTCCGCAGGTCTCGACTTCCTTCCGCAAGATCGCCGGCGCCACGTTGCGGCGCGGGTTGCCGGTTGTCTGATCCTGGCGCCATGCGACACTGGCGCGCTCGTCAAAGCGCACCGAAAGACCCTGCGATTTGTCCTCGTGCTTTCCGAATGGCCACCAGCGACGCTGGTCGCGTGCCCAGGCAACGTGGTGCGAGCCCTGGCCGTGGCAGGTCTCACAGCCGACACTGATCTCGGCGAACGTGGTGTTGAAGCGATCGTGAGCGCCGTTGTAGTTTTTCTGGACACCGGTCGAGTGACACTCGGCGCACATGAAATTCCAGTTCTGGTTCAACTTGGTCCAATGCAGGATATCGTCGTATTTGATGTCCTCGTTTGGATAGAGATGGAACCAGCGCTGGCCACCTTGCTCCTTCGGACGGCTGTCCCATGCGATCGACAGCGCCTGAACACGGCCGTCCGGAAACTCGATCAGGTATTGTTGCAGCGGGTAAACCCCGAACGCGTATTTCACCTCGAACGTCGCAAGCTTGCCGTCCGGTCCGTCGGTCTCGACCAGAAACTTCCCGTCCTTACGGAAAAAGCGCGAGTGCACATCGTAATGGTCGAAGCCGGCGTCGTTGAAATCGCCACGTACTGACGATACGTCGGCGTAGTTCATCGCCTGCTCGTGGTGCGATCCGCGCCATCGTTTAGCTTCCGCTTGATGGCACTCGGCGCAGGTCTCGCTGCCGACAAACGTTGCGGTTGCCGCGTACTGTGCGCGCCAAGCCAACTCGCTCTCGTTGAAGAAATAAAGGCCGACGGCGACGGCGATGACGGGAGCAAAAGATGCAACAATCCAGAAAGTATATTTGGACAGGCCACCAGCGCCGGCGCCGGGCAACGCACTTTGCAGCGCCGCGGTCCGCGACGCTTCGGCTGACGCCTTTGACGATCCGCTGCGAACGGCCGACTTGCGCTTCATAAGCCCTTTAACATCGGATGGCTGACCACAGCATCGGTGCCCGATTAAATCAATAGGTCCACTTCTTCAGCTGGGAGCTTGAATCGGGTCGGAATGGACGACAATTTGGCGGCGCGCTGTGGGTCGAACTGATCGAACCCGACTTCGGCAACTTCAAAGCTGACGATGCTGCAGCGCCAGTCCCTTGGCGCCCCCAACCGCCTCACTTCGGCGCCCGACAGGCTGCATCGCCACTTGCGTACGGCCTCCTGCCATTCGCGAATGCTCAAGCGAAAAGCGTCAAAGCCGCTGCGAACGGCGGAATCGAGCGCGGTGCTCGTCACGGCGCCAAGTAATTCCGCACCTGTCGGTCCGTCGACGGTGCGCGCCCAATTTCCGGCCGGTCCTTGACCCGCGTTGACGACGATGAAGATCAACCGACGCAGCTGAACGGCCTTTTCCGGCGTCAGCGGCATATAGGGCTTGTCCGCCGCCGCTCGCGCAATCACCAGTCCCGAAAGGCCGAAATTGTCGGTGATGCCACCGTCGGCCAGCTTCAGATATTTTATCTGTTCGGGATCGCGGTAGCGTCTAAGGGCTTCGGCAAACGCCCGCACTTGTGCGCCCGCATTGCGATTAGCCAGGACGCGGTTGACCCAGGGCGGCAGCGGCGTCGCGCACGCGGCCGGAAAGCTTTCCAGCACGATGGGTACAAATGCGACCGGCACCGCAGCGGACGCTGCGACGGCCTGCGACAAGGGATAGTTCCGGATATCGCTGCATAAGGCCGCAAACGTAACTGGGGCAAACAAAAACGGTGTCCTGTTGTACAGGTCGGAGGCGTTGATCCAGACAATTGGCCTGCCTTGCTGAAATAAATCGCCAAGGGTCGCATGGTCGAAAAGGTTGCGGTCGAGCCAGCCGGTCAGTCTGCTCGCATCGTTCACGCCACCACCGAGCCCTTGCGCGATATTTCTCAAATTAACTGCGGTGTTCAGATCCTCCTCGGCATTGCGTAGCAGGAAACGCTCGCGGAAGTCGGCAAGCGCCGCGCGGCCCTTGAGCCCGAAATAAGCAGCGGTGACGGAACCGCCGGAAACGCCCGACACAAAGACGACTCGCTCCAGATAATTCTTACCGTCCTTTGTCGGAACGCGATCGAGGCCTCGCAACACACCATAAGCAAAAGCCGCGGCACGTGTTCCACCACCGGAGAATGCCAACGCAACAGCCGTATCGCCGCCGACCTCCGGCGTCGTCAGTTGCGCCATGGGACTTGAACCGGCGGCTACCGGAGTGTTCACAGGTGGATCGAAAGTGGCACAACCTGCGAGCAGCAAAAGACAAAAGCCGAACGGCTTGACACTAGGTCGCACGATACGGCTTCGCGCTGACAGCAATCGCCGACAGATGATGAAGATATGCAATCAATTTCCTATCGCGCAGCCACGCCGACGCGGGGGTATCCTACGAACCCACCGCCGACGTATGCCAGCCGAGCCCTAGCCCAACGCTACCTCAAAACGAGGCTACTGTACCGCACGTAACCCTAGTCGAACGTGAAGATACGCTTCCAATCGTTCTTCATGTCCACCACAACCCAATGATTCATCGTCGCCACGTCCAGGGCTTTGTCGAGGCGACCGAAGGAAGTGTTGCGGTCGTAGGCGTATTCGCGCTCGGCGTCGGTGTGATGGACGATGAGGCCAAGGCGGACGCCCCCGGACATTGTCGTCCATTGCAGCATTTCGAGATCACCGTCGGAATTGCCGAATGCGGCGATCGGGCGGCGGCCAATGAACTCATTGATGCCGACCGGCTTGCCGGCCTTATCGTCGATGAAATTCACTTCCGGCAAACGGAACAGCTCCGGCTGGCCGTCGCGCATCTGGAACCTTGTTTTGATCGAGGAGCCGACAACCTGCTCCGGCGGCACGCCATAAACCCGCTCGGTCCACGGCCGCATGAACTCAACGCCGCCGCCCGAGACGATAAAGGTCTTGAAGCCATTGGCGCGCAGATAGGCGAGCAATTCGATCATCGGCAGATATGAAAGCTCGGTGTAGGGGCGCTTGAACCGCGGATCGCGCGCGGTCGCGAGCCAGTCCGTGACGATCTTTTCGAATTCCTCCGTAGTCATCCCGGCATGGGTCGCCATGCCCAGTTCCAAGAGGCCGTGCTCGCCGGACTCGGCGAGGGTTTTCATGTCCCCCTCAAGCACCGCCTTGAACGGTTGGGTGTCCTTCCATTCCGGATGGAGCGGCGCCAATGCCTTTACGCGATCCAGAATGAACGCCATTTGGACGTACATCGGATGTTCGACCCACAAGGTTCCGTCGTTGTCGAACGTTGCGATGCGTTCAGCGGACGGAACGAAATCCTGCCCTCCCTGGTGGGTGACGCGAGTAACAAACTCGGTGATCGCTCGCTTGCTTACGCCCTCGTTCCACGAAGGAAGCGGATCGGTCTGGGCCAGTGCTTGCGGCACGGTGGCGGGCGTCAGCCCAAACAACAGTGTCAGCACCGTGCCACCGCGACCGCGACGCGGCGGCGATTGATACCGAAAGAGAGAGTGCGTGGTTTCACGGCCGGCTCCTTTCAGAGTCACGATACCGCAGCTAATCACTGCCTTCCCGGTTCGTCAGCTTTTGCAACGCTTGGTCGATTGAGAAGCTGCCTGGCTTCTGGCGCGGCGGGAATTCCCGGAACGTCGCCAGATGCTGTCCCACGATGACCTGTGCTGGAACAAAGAGGAATAAGTGCTCGGCGAACCATTTGACATAATCGCCAGACTCCTGCTCCGACCGCTCGAACGGGTCGGAGCGCAGATTGAACAGCTTTGGTGCCCGCAGCTGAACCAATGGCTGAATCCAGACCTCCAGGCCGTGCGCCTGCTGTTCCATGAAAACCGCTTTGTATTGGTCGTAACGAAGGCCGGCGAAGTTGCCATCGTCGGTCCAGTAGAAGAACTCACGGCGCGGATCGGGGCCCTTGCCAGCGAGCATGTCACGCTGGTCGTAGCCGTCTAGGTACACCTTGAAGGTTTTGCCAGCAGCGTCGTAGCCCTTCAGCAATTTGTTCTTGATGTCGGGCTCACCCGCCGCCGCCACTAGGGTCTGTACCCAGTCCTCGGCCGAGAAGATGCCATTGATCTCTGTGCGCGGTGCCACCAGGCCGGGCCAGCGCACGATCGCCGGCACGCGATAGCTGCCTTCCCAGTTGGTGTTCTTCTCGCCGCGGAACGGCGTCGTGCCGCCGTCCGGCCAAGTGAATGTCTCGGCTCCGTTGTCGGTGGTGTAAATCACGATTGTATTGTTGGCGATGCCGAGATCGTCGAGCTTTTTCAGAAGCTGGCCGACCTGCGCGTCATGTTCGACCATGCCGTCCGGATAAACCCCGAGTCCGGTCTTTCCCTGCGATTCTGGCTTGAGTCTCGTCCAGATGTGCATCCGGCTGGGATTGAACCACGCAAAGAACGGCTTCTTACTTCGGTTCGCCCGATCGATGAAATCCATCGTCGCACCGAGGAACTCTTCGTCTACCGTCTCCATACGCTTCTTTGTGAGCGGCCCAGTATCTTCGCATTTCTGTTTGCCCCAAGGCCCGAAACGCGGATCCTCTCCAGGCGTATCCGTGGCGGTGGCGATGCACTTCATAACTCCGCGCGGACCGAATCGCGCCTTGAACCCAGCACTTTTCGGATAATCCGGATGTTCGGGTTCGTCCTCGGCATTCAGGTGATACAGATTGCCAAAGAATTCATCGAAGCCGTGAACCGTCGGCAGAAATTCATTGCGGTCGCCGAGATGGTTCTTGCCGAATTGGCCGGTAACATAGCCCTGGGGTTTGAGCAGTTCCGCGAGCGTCGGGTCCTTGTCCGACAGTCCCTCCTTCGCCCCGGGCAGACCCACCTTCAGCAGCCCAGTGCGCAGTGGGCTCTGGCCGGTAATGAATGCAGCGCGGCCAGCAGTGCACGACTGCTGGCCGTAATAATCGGTGAAGATCGCGCCCTCGTTGGCGATGCGGTCGATATTTGGCGTACGGTAGCCCATCATGCCGCGATTGTAGGCGCTGATGTTCCAATAGCCGATGTCGTCGGCCATGATGACAAGGATGTTAGGTTTTTGCTGCTGTGCCGCAGCCGGTGAGCTCGCCGCCATGGCCCCAGAAAACGCCGCGAGCAAAGCAAGACAGATATTCCTGGTCATACTCAAAATCTGGTTCCTTGTTGCCACCACGTTTCGAGAGAGAACGCCACTCCTACTAGACTGCGCGCAGTTTCAGCATTGATACGCCGAGCGCGATATTGACGGCGACGGAGCCCTCAAGCGAAAGCGGCTGCAAAGCGAAAGTTCGACCGGAGCCGCCGAGCAGAACGTTGGCACCCACACCGACGCCGAGGCCGATGTCGCCGGAGGCGCCGACATATTCTCCGGCCAGGGCGCCGGCGGGTATCCCTAGAGTGGGCGCCAACACGGCCCAGCCGAGTATGCCGCCGCCCGAGATGCCGATGTCGAGACCGACGGTATTGATCGCTCCCACATAGGCCTGCGGCGGGTACGGGCCGTTCGGCTTGTAGCTGCACTCCATCGACTGATGACCGGCGATGATGAAGCCGATGCTAGGATTGAGCTTGCACGTCAGGAGGCCTGCTTGCGTCCACCCGTTCTGTGCCTGGGCATCCGCGCGCCCGGCAAAAGCCGCAAGCGCCAACACGGCGAGCAGCAAACCACGTTTGAAAAACCTTTCAGATATAATCACGTCCGTTTCCCTCCTATTGTTTAGGAACACGCGCTGACACCTGCACACACCGTCCAGCCTAACTTGGTGCGGTGTTAGAGATCACCAGCCGCCGAACTTGTAGTTCAGCCCAAGCGTAAGCAGCGAGATTTGTCGGTTGTTGCTAGAGATGATGTCGCCGGCAAACGGCTTCGGCGCGGCTGGCGACACAGTAAGGGTCGCGTTGTTCAGCCGTACGAAATCGTATTCGGCTCGCACAGACCAGGTGCCCCAAACCGCATATTCAAGGCCGGCACCTGCTGTCCAACCATTATTACTGCCGGACCCATTGTTACCATACCCCGTTCCGGCGACCGTAACGTTTGAATTACTCACCCCGGCAAATGCCCACCCGCCCTTGCCGTAAACGAGCAAACGGTCCCACGCATAACCAACGCGGGCGTCCACAAGTGTCAGCCATCGGTCGTTGATCGTCGTAGTCGCGGTAGTTCCACCCAGTGCCGCTGGTGCCGTTATCGTAGTGGCATTTGAGCTATTGGGAAGCCAATCAAAGTCAGCCTCGGCGCCAATGACAATGCCGGGTCCGAACTCCCAGTTAGCGCCGACTTGGCCGCCCCCCAGGAATGATTGCTGAGTGGTGCTGGCAAAGGAGCTTCCAATCGTGTCCGAGGCGCTGACCCCGCCAAAGCCATAACCGAGATTGCCGCCGATGTAGAAACCGGTCCAGTTGTAATAAGGAATTGGAGCCGGCACGTAAGCCGCCGGTGCCCGCGGAGGCGGCGATGCGGCGCCGGCGGAAGATCGGCCGCGAGCGCCTCTCCCCCAACTGCAAGTGCGAATACCCCTGCAAACAAAATCTGTTTCATTACTTCCCCATCAGCCGCCACTCCGTACCCCCTAGTCAATTGACACACCGGTGTGTTGATTTAATTCTACACCAGCCGAGCATCGGATCGTGTTGCCTTTACTCGCTGTGTGCCTTGCTTGCGGCAATCGCCTGTTCCACTCTTTCCTTCAAACCCCCAATGTTGAAACTGGCCCCAGCTTGCATTGGCGGATACTCGATCAGCGACGGAACGTATTTGGCGATGACCTGTGCGGGGATTTGAAAGCGCCACATCTCGTGTTTGAAGACATCCCAGTAAGCGATCGAACCCTCGGCGAAACCGTGAGCCGGCCAATTCATGCGCTCGAACGGATCTTGGCGAAGGTTCGTCAGCTTTGGCATGGACGGGCGTACGATCGGGCCGATCCATCCTTCGGGTTGATCGATAAATTGATATTTGTAGTTGTCGTAACGCATCGCGCCTAGCGTCGTCTGCGCGAAATACCAGACCTCGTGGCGCTTGGAAGGTCCCTTGCCGGTGATCAGGTCTGTTTGGTCGTAACCGTCGAGATGAACCTTGTAGTTCTTGTCGCCGAGCTGTTTACCCTTGAGCAGTTCATCAGTGATCGCTGAGTTACCGGCGGCGGCGACAAGTGTCGGGAACCAGTCTAATCCAGACATGATCCCGTTCGAGACTTTGCCGGCGGGGACTTTGCCGGGCCAGCGGACGATGGCGGGCACGCGAAACGACCCCTCGGTGACGGAGCCCTTTGCCCCTGCGAACGGCGTGTTGCCGCCATCGGGCCAAGTGTAAACCTCGGCGCCGTTGTCGGTGGTGAAAACGACGATCGTGTTCTCGTCGAGACCGCTGTCCTTGAGCCAGTTCAAGACGACCCCGACGTTGTCGTCCATTTGCTTCAACGCAGCTTCTTCCAGTCCGAAGTCCGTGGTCGGATTGCGCATCGCGTCGTATTTGGGTGACAGATGCGTCAAGACGTGCGCGCGAGTCGGGTTCATCCATACGAAGAACGGTTTGCCGGCTTTCTTCGCCTTGTCCATGAAGCCGATCGTCGAGGCCGTTATCACCTCGTCGAAGGTGGTCATGTCGTATTTGATGCCCGGCATCGGACCGGGTGGCAGCGGTCCCTCATCGACTATTTTCTGCTTACCGACTTTGCCCCAGCGCGGCATCACGGTGGGGTCGTCCACGTCTGTCGCCCAACTGTGGATCAGGTTGCGCGGGCCGACCGTGTTTTTCCATTCGGGAGGATAGGTGTAGTAGAAGGGGTCCTCCATCGCATTCAGGTGGTAGAGATAGCCGAAATACTCGTCGAAGCCGTGATTGGTCGGCAGGAACTCATTCCGGTCACCAAGGTGGTTCTTGCCGAACTGGCCAGTCGCGTAACCCAGCGCCTTCAGGGCGGTTGCGATGGTCGGTGCTTGTTCAGGCATTCCCAGTGCTGACCCAGCCTGACCAACGGTCGTCAGACCGGTGCGGATGGGCAATTCGCCGGTGATGAAGTTGGCACGACCCGCCGTGCAACTTGCCTCCGCGTAATAATCTGTGAACCTCATCCCCTCTGTAGCCAATTTGTCGAGGTAAGGAGTAGCGTCCAACATCAGCCCCTGGTGGTAGGAGCCAAGGTTCTCCCAACCAATGTCATCGCCCATGATCACAAGGATGTTCGGCTTCTGTTGCTGGGCGGAAGCCGATGCGACGATCGCTGTCACGCCAGCGAAGAGCATGAGCAGACCGAGCGAGAGATTTCTGGCAATACTCATAATTCTATCTCTCCATCCTGTTTCGCGGCCCGAGACGCGCTGACAACATGTGCCATAGAGGAGCGCGAACGAACGCTTGAAGGGAACCCCAAGCACAGTGCGCACTTGGGGTTCTTTAGTCATTGCCTCAATCGACTGGGCCGCGAAGTATCGGGGGACGGGGCGGCCCAGCGTCTAACGGGAGAAAATTAAGGGCGCCTAGGGGATTGCTCTACTGTACATTGGTCGAAACGCGATACCCAGAGTGATAGGTGCGCTGGTACGAAGGACTAAGCCCGTTTGATAACGGCGGCCCGTAGAACGCGTCGCTCAGACTCGCGAAATTCTGAAAACTATCGCGCGCACTCCGGTCGCCATTGACGAGCGTGGTCGAGCAGACGGACCACGACGCCCGGTAGCGCGTAAACCGTTGCGTTGACCGATCTTCGGCCTGCTGACTTCTTGCCGATGACGATAACTGGTATTGCTATCATTAGTTTAGCGCCTCGCAACAAAGTTCGACGCGCGGCAACGAAAAGGCACTTGCGTGACTGATACCGATCTCCTTTTAGCTTCACGACAACTTGAATTCTCTTCCCGACCTTGCATCCTGTCCTTCTACGCCGCAGCCCGGTAACTTCATCGAGGACGGGCGGAGGGTGCCTTAATTTGCATTGTGGCCACTTCAAAACCTGATGACTGGCATTAGGCCCCGCTGTACCGTTTCGGGGTGTCTACGATCATCAGCGGATGCAGTAGAGCACGGGGTCAGTGATCGGAAGGTCGCGCGATAGTGAATCAAAGTAGCATCGAAAGGGGAGCGACCGGGCACTCGGGCGAGGCGTCGCTCGAAGAACTTCTGACGTTTGAGCGACTGCTCGCCGACCTTTCCTCCCGTTTTGCCAACGTTGCCGGCGACCAAGTCGAGACGGAAATCGGGAGCGCGCTAAAGCAACTCCTGGAGTTTCTCGACTTCGATCGCAGCAACTTTGGCGAATTTAATACTGACGGCTGGGCTATTATTCTGTGTTCAGTAGCCAGGGGCGTGGTGGAAGAATACACGCCTGGCCCAGCCCCAGCTTTCCTTAGTTGGTATAACGCCCAACTACGTGCAGAGAAAATACTGCACGTGCGATCGATCGACGATCTGCCTCCCGAGGCGGCCGGAGAAAGAGAATACTATCGGCGGTCCGGTATCCGAACCAGCGTGGGAATCCCACTCCGCGTCGGTGGCCGCGTAGTCGGCCTTATCAATTTTTCGGCTTTCCGCACGACCCGGAAATGGCCAGAGGCGCTCATCGCCCGGCTAAAAATCGTCGGCGAGGTAATGGCGCAGGCGCTGGTGCGAAGGCGCTCCGAGGCTGCACTGCAGGCGGCCCAATTGACACTCGTGCGCATGACGCGGCTGACGACGATGCAAGCGGTGGCCGCTTCAATTGCTCATGAAGTCAATCAGCCGCTGGCCGCTATCGTAGCAAACGGCAATGCGGCGATGCGCTTTCTTGCATTCGAGACGCCGAACCTCGATGCGGCGCGGACGGCCGTCAATAGCATTGTCGTCGATGGTCACCGCGCTAGTGAGATTATCGAGAGCATACGGGCGATGTTCAAAACAATTGACCAACAACAGGTTCCACTCGATATCAACAGGCTTGTCCACGACGTGCTTACACTTATGAAGGTCCAAGCGCACGAGGTGTCAGTCCAAACCGAATTGAATGCCAGACCACCGGATGTCATTGGCAATCGCGTTCAATTGCAACAGGTTATTCTCAACTTAATAGTGAATGCTCTTGACGCCATGAACGCTGTAACTGATCGGCCAAGAGTGCTGCGGCTGAAATCTGAGAGTCGCGATCCAGACGGCGTGTTGCTGTCGGTCGAAGACAGTGGAACCGGCATCGATCCTAATCACGTCGACCGGATCTTCGAAGCTTTCTTTACGACCAAGTCGCAGGGCATGGGAATTGGTCTGTCTCTGTGCCGCTCGATTATCGAGTTGCATCGCGGCCGGCTTTGGGTATCATCGAGCAGCGATCGTGGATCGGTATTTAATGTTCTGTTGCCGGCGATCAACGTAAGCATCCACTAGTGACTACGACGCCTGACGTAAAATCGATTGTTTTCGTCGTCGACGATGATGCATCCGTGCGTGAAGCGGTGCAGCGTCTATTCCAGTCTGTCGGGCTGCACGCCGAGGTGTTCGCTTCGGCCGCGGAATTTCTCCTGCGCAAGCCGCCCGAGGTTCCTTGCTGCCTCGTACTCGATGTCAGGTTGAAGGAACTGAGCGGACTTGATTTCCAGAGTCAACTGGCCAACGCGAATATCCAGATTCCAATTATTTTCATGACTGGCCACGGTGACATTCCGATGACCGTACAAGCCATGAAAGCCGGTGCAATTGAGTTTTTACCTAAACCGTTTCGTGAGCAGGACATGCTCGACGCCGTTCGGCTCGGAATTGAAAAGGATCGCGTCCGCCGTGCCGCGAAAAAAGAAATTGCAGACGTGCAGGCAAGATTGGCAAGCCTAAGCCAGCGAGAGAAAGAGGTGATGGTACTGGTCGCAGCGGGCCGCATGAACAAGCAGATCGCAGGTGAGATTCAACTGGCGGAGGTTACCGTCAAACTCCACCGCGGCAGCGTCATGCGCAAAATGGGAGCTAAGTCGGTGGCGGATCTCGTAAGAATGGCAGATCTGGCTGGGATCAGTAAAAAACCGTGACCGCTGTACCAATGGATAGGCTCGCTAGTCTCCGGGATGTGTCAGTCTTGCGACAGGGCTAGGGAGCTTCATCCAGTGGGATTCCGTTGGCGAAACTTCCGATGATTTCAATTATTGATGACGACAAGTCCGTACGTGATGCGGCGACTATGCTACTCAAATCCCTTGGCTATCCGACCGCGACCTTCGCATCTGCGGAGGAGTTCCTTCAGTCCGATCGCTTGCATGATACCGGTTGCCTGATCACTGACGTGCAGATGCCTGGCATGGGCGGTCTCGATCTACAAGACCATCTGATTGCCAATGGTCATCACACACCGGTTATCTTCGTGACCGCCTATCCCAACGAGACGATCCGAGAGCGCGCGCTCAGTGCCGGGGCATTCGGTTACCTGAGCAAGCCGTTCCGCGAAGAGAATCTCATCGCGTGTCTCGGTAAAGCCTTGGAAAACTACAATCCAGCGCGGCGTAGCGGCGCCTGATAATTTCGCATCGCCGACCGCTTTCGGCTGCGGTGCCGCTGCGCACCAGGTCAAACCGGCTCGCGCCGCGCGTGACTTTCACCGTGTTCTGCGGCGCAAAGCTGCCATGATAGGTATGCGTGTCCTATCACTTGGTATCAGGCGAATTTACCAAGGTCTAGTAGAGCAGCCTATATAGGCCGACTAGGGTGCCCTCAAATTGTCAAATCGGATTTCGAGCGATGGCGATAAGGAGCAGTTTGATGAAACTCATGCGTACGATCTTCTCGATAGCGACAGGTGCCGTTCTGCTTTGCGCCTCCGCTGCGGCATTCGCACAGACCGCGGCGCCCGCGGCGCCGCACGTGCCGCTGCAGAAGTCCATCGGCCAGACGACCAAGGCGCAGTCCCAGGTTTATCCGTCGCTGATCGTATTCAATTCCCGCGGCGCCAGCCTGCAGGGCGGGAAGTTGACGCTGACCGGTGTCTCGCCGAATGCCATCGTTTTCGCTGATCGCCCGGTAAGGGCCGCGGGGCACGATCTCACGGAAAATCTGTTGGAAGAGTGGTCGGTCAACAATACAAACAAGGATAGCTTCAGCAAAGATCCCCCAAACGCCACAGTCTCCGTCTTGAGCAAAGATTCTGTCCGCGATGCCGTCGTTGTCTTGATGTCGCCGAAGCTTGAAGGTGACCGATTGACGTTCGACGTGCAGGTGCTGGAAGGCGATCTCGCCGGCGCTGACGGGCCTGCTTCGGTCTTCATCGACATTATCGGCAGGCCGCTTACGCCCTTGTCCTACGCCGGCGTTGCGCGCCGCAACGCATATCGCGGCGGGGCTTACTATGCTGGAGCTGCCGTGGCCGGCGCGGCCGTCGTCGGAGCTGCCGCCGCGTATGCGGCACCATACGCTTATCCCTACGCCAATCCCTACGCCCGTCCGGCCTGCGGCTACTACCCCTATCCGCCTTGCTACTAAATTTGTGACCGCTGCAAAGCGCGGTAAACGAAACGGGGTTGGGATCAGTACGACCGGGGACCAAAAGCTCATCTTGAAATTAAGCAGCCGTACAAACGACCGCCATCGTCGATTTTCTCCACCGCAACGTGATTTGGCAAAGGAGTTCTAACATGCGCGCTCTTCTGACAACTGTTGCGGCTTTACTAGCGATTGGAATATCCGAAGTACGCGCACAAACCCCGCTCAGCGCGTATGTCGACCCCAATGGATACATCAACGTACAAAAACTGATGTGTGCTCAACTTGCTGATACTTATCAGCAGGACGCCGACCTTCTTACCGCCTGGTACAGCGGCTGGTACAATGGGCTGGCGCACAAACATTTTCTCGATTACCGAAAAGGCAAAATCGCCGAACACGAGGTGATCGTTTATTGCAAAGAACATCCCGACCGGCCGGTCATCGACGCCATTGCAGTTGTGTTTCGAGACGAACGGGCAACCTCAGGCGCCCAAATGAGACCGACGCAGCCGGAGCGGATCGCCGCGACGCAGGCTGTATCCCAGAATGGCGTAATTAGCGTCAACGTATTTTCGGCCGGGCTCATCGTTGGAGCGGGCGGTGGCGAAGGCACCCTCACTTTCGCCGGCCAAGTCTATCCTGTCAGCGTTGGGGGCATCGGGATCGGCATGATCGGATTTGGTGGCGGCCAGATGGAGGGTGTCGCCTACAATATGCGGAGTCCGGCTGACATCGCTGGCACCTATGGTGCGGCGGGCGCGGGGTTCACACTGGTCGGTGGCGCCAGGGTGGCGCAGTTACAAAATGAGAACGGCGTCATCCTTCAAGTTCACGGCGTACAGATTGGTCTTGAAGTAAACCTCGATCTCGCGGGCATGACGATTTCCTTGAAATAACCGCCGGAGAATCGAGGGCATGACTGCAAGCCGCAATCGATGCGTCTTTGGATATTCATAGTAATGCTTGTTCATTCGGCGTAGGTTGTCGGGCAGTCACTGTATTTTGTAAAAGGGGGGCGCAATGGACAAGCTTTTGAGCGCGATCGTTACGGCAATCGCATTGTTTGCGACGGGCGTTGCTGCGCAAGGCGCAGATCTGCCAACAGAGCCTGTTTATAAAGCGCCTGTGGTCGTCGCCGTCTACAATTGGACCGGGTTCTACATTGGCGCAAACGGCGGCTATGGATGGGGTAATCAGGATCCTTACGACCTGTTGACGAACCGGTTTGACGCTTTCAGCGTGCCCTTCTCCGGCTGGATGCTCGGTGGCACGGCCGGGGCTCAGATTCAAGCGGGACACGTCGTCATGGGCATGGAAGCGGACCTTGACTGGTCAAAGATATCGGGATCGGCGACCGTCATTCCCACGATAGGCGGAGTACTACCCGGCGGCTGTGCTGGCCTGGTTAATTGCAAGACCTCGCTGAATACCAGTATCAACAATGTCAGCACAGCGCGATTGCGGGTTGGTTATGCCCTGGACAATTGGTTGCTTTACGCGACTGGCGGATTGGCACTCCTCGGCGCAAATACGAACGTCTCAACAGTTGGGGGCGTCGCGTGCACCACCGCAATTCTCACGGCTGTCTGTTCAGGCACCGACTATCGGCTCGGTGCAACGGCCGGCGCTGGTCTCGAATATGGAATTACCCCGAACCTGAGCGCGAAGGTGGAATATTTGTACATTACTGCAGCGTCGCTGGAACTCTCGCACCTCAACGTTGTTCGCGCCGGCCTCAACTTCCGCTTCGGGGGCATTTGATCCGCAATTCGTCGCTGCTGGACCGGATGAATCTCTCCAATACCGCTTTGTGATCTAACAGAAAGGGGAAACGCCACGATGCCAGAGAGATTTGCCCGAATCAGAAATTTTTACTGGTGCCTGGTATTCGCTGGGTTATTGCTCCCGTCGATCGGTCAGGCACAAGTGATGGTCCAAATGCCGCTCGTGACCTGTGCGCAATACCTTGCCATGCCGCCGGAGCAGTCGGCGGTCTTCGCCGCTTGGATGAGCGGTTGGTACAATCAAAAAATGGGCTACACCTATATCAACCTCCAAGCATACGCGAGAAACGTCGCAAATGTGCGGGCATGGTGCGCCTCCAATCCGGGAGAACTCGTTATGACCGGTCTGCAACGCGCAACCGCGCCCAAATAAGTGAGCATCATGACAATAGCGACGAAAGCATTGCGATACACTGTGGTTGGTGCCGCCCTTTTGACGGCGAGTTCCTACAACACTGTGAAAGCACAGGTCATACTAGAAATGTCTGCGCTGACCTGCAGAAACTATCTAGAGGCGCTTCCCGATCGGCAGGAACTGATAGCCGCGTGGATGAGCGGCTACTTCAATGCTGCGCGCAACATGCCGACGGTAGACTTCGGTAGGTTCGCGACTAACAAATCGCTGGTCACGAAGTATTGCCGAGCGCACCGTAACACCAACCTGATGCGCGCCATCCAAACGGCTGCTTTCTGACTCAGTGATCCAACCCGATTGTGTCGTTCCTTCCTCGAGACATCGATCGGTGCCTTTGGGGGGAGGTCATCCGCCTCGGCGGATCGCCGATCAAGCTTACGAGCTCAAGCTCACTTAAACGGACGCTTGCCTGGTCCAAGATCGGAGGAATGAGCGGTGGGTCCCCTACTAGTGTCGGTGGTTGTATTCGCGTGTGTCTTGGGCGGAGCGTTTCTCGGTATATTTCTTCGCAACACGTTGCCACAGCGTCATCTAAGCGAGGCCACGAAGGACGTCGTAAAGCTGGGAACGGGACTGATAGGTACGATCACCGGCCTCGTGCTTGGATTGCTGATCGCTTCGGCAAACAGCACTTTTGAAACTCAGAGCAGCCAGGTCCAGCAGATGACCGCAAATATTGTTGTGCTCGATCAAACCCTGGCGCAGTACGGGCAGGAAGCGGGTTCAGTCCGCGATCTGATGCGTCGCGTACCTGCCTCTATGGCCGACCGGATTTGGCGAGAGAACTCGTCACCTTCTGGGGAGTTGGTGCCGTTCGAGGCGAGCACCGCAGCGTTGTCATTATTCGACGAAATACTGAAACTGTCGCCGCAAAACGAGAGACAGCGCTCTCTCCAAACCCGCGCGATCGGCACTCTGCAAGAGATCGCGAGGACCCGTCTGCTCTTGTTCGCCGAGGCCGGGGCAGCAATTCCTGCGCCTTTCCTTGTAGTACTAATTTTCTGGCTGGCCATCATTTTCGCGAGTTTCAGCCTCTTCGCGGACAACAACGCAACCACCATTGTCGCCCTTTGCATCTTTGCGCTCTCGGCGTCCGCCGCGATCTTTCTGATTCTGGAGCTGGGCCAGCCGTTCACTGGTCTGATGAGGATTTCGAGTGAGCCGCTCCGCAACGCGCTTGCGCCCCTAGCTCCCTAACGAGGGCCTTCAATTAATGTCGCTTATGGGTTCAATCGCGCCATATCGAAAGTGCAGCTACGTCCGCGGCGGTCTCCACTCGGGACATATCTCTGCGTCGCACTAAACGACGCGACGGGCCAGAAGGGGCCAAAGCGTGTGGCGCCGCGATATTGAATTTGTCGTTGCGGTTGGCATAGCCGGCGCGGCCGCGCTCTGCTCCGTGGCGCTGGAGCAAGCCAAGGCGCAAGCACCGCCAGCTGCTCAACTGGTCAGCGGCCCCTCAACGGTAGTCGAAAACGATGGCGTGGATTTCACCAGACCGGAAACCCTGATCCAGTTGCGAAACGTTTTTCAGACCGCGCCAGGAAACGGTATTGTACCGGACACAATCCGCCCGGTGACGACCGACACGCTTGTGCTGCGTTCCGATCTAAAAATCGATCTTGCGCCGCAATGGACACTGGCATTGCGCGGCGACCTGCCATTTGTTGCCAAAAACGCAATCACCGCCGACGACCCTACGGGCGGCTACGCCTACGGCCTCGGCGATGCCGACGCACAAGCGGCGCTTATCAAGACAATTGATTCGCGATGGGCCGCCGGCGGCGGGTTGCGCATCATCGCGCCTACGGGCACCAACGATTTGACTGGCGGTACCTGGCAGGCGTTGCCGATCGTTGGAGCGCGATACATGTTGCCGGAGATAAGCGAAGGCAGCTTCTTTACCGGGCTGGTGCGCTTCGACGTGAGCTTCGCAACGGCGGTGCCGTCCGCAAGAAGCGTTAGCAATCTACAGTTTGCGCCAACATTAAACATCAATCTACCGGACCATTGGTTCGTCACTTTTTATCCCGACCCGGATATTCGTATTAATTACGGCGATCCGATCACGGGCCAAACCGGCCGGCTGTTTCTTCCGATGGACTTCCTCGTCGGCCGCAACATAACGAAGAACATTACCGCTTCGTTGGAGTTCGGCGTACCCATGCTCAAGGATTATCCGGTATACGATTTCAAGACCGTCGCACGCCTCAATTTCAAATTTTAACGCTCGCGCGCCGTTGGACCGTGACCGGCGGCTTCGAACGCCTCGGCATTGTGGGTGAAGAGGTCCTCCCCGTTTTAGAAGGCTTGTCTCTTGAACAGCCAAAAAAGCAGCGCATCGGCTCGCGTCTAGGCCTACTCACCATTGGCATGCGACGCCGCGATGACGCGCGGGTTATCACCAGTTCAGCGCGACCGCAAACAGGCTTATCTGTCGCTTATTGGACGAGATTACATCGCCGGCAACGCCGCAGGTACGGTCGCCGGCGATGTGAAAGGTGCTCCCGGCTGTGTCTGAAACCGTGGGGCCGCTTATCGCAAAGTGATGGTCATCCCACCAAGGCCGAGAGAGACCTGAAAGCCGACCTGGGGTCCGTGCACTTCGAGGATGACACCCTTCTCGTTCTGCAGCCGTGCCACCTGTGCGCCCGCCACGAAAGTGCCGCCGGCACCCGCCACACTGTAAGTGCCTGCGATGTCATAGGGGTTATGCAGGTTGTGCGCCGTTCCGACAAGGTTTACCGCCGCTATTCCAAGCGAGCCGACGCCTACCCCACCGATGCTCAGCCGGTATGCGTGCCCATGATAGTAAAGAACTCCGTCGCCACCCCCGACACCGAGGATGAATCCAGCTTTGACAATGTGCAGCCGGACCGTGCCGGTTTGAGCACGGGACTGCGTTGACGCCCCTGCCAACATTGCCGCTGCAATTGAAATTGCCGCCACCAGTTTGATCGAACGAATGAAGCTCCACATCGTTACCCCCTAGGTTGTATTTCCGTTTTCCTTCTCGGGCCGCTCGCGCGCCCAAGCCCTTTCAAACAACTGCCATTTGGCCTTTGGTCTCGTATCTCGTTAAGATTTGCAACTCTAGCAACGGAACTTCACGTCCGCTAGGGGTTCACTCGCAAGATCCCCGCAGCCGACGACAGTGGAAGGCTAATCAGCGCTTCTCCCCAAAGCCGACATCCCTGCGGACGCAATGTCTGTTGCAAAAAGCCAGCAACACACTCACCCCCCGCAACAAACCATCATGAGGTTGTAGCTTGCCCAGCGCAAAGCGAAGCAAGTGATGCTTGCTCCCGTCGAGCGTCTGCCCGGCGGCGTGGCTCATTCAGGCAGCGCTGCCTACGTGTGTCAATTCGTCAATGCGCTTGATGTGGGCAACGGCGGCGTCTGCTCCGCCGGTCTTGGTCATCAGATCGAGCGAGCTGTCGTCGTCGCTGACGGGAGTCAGCGCCTGGTCCATGTACCGATGGCGGTCAGGGTCTCGCGCCGCGCTAATTGCCGATGCAGCAAGTTTCAACAGCGCAACGAGGATTGTAACAGTCTTGCGTACCGTGTCCCATCCAAGACGCGGCCAGAAGACCAAGGCAAGCTCTGCCGGCAGACCCGGCCGTCGCTCTGAAGGATGTCGCAATCGCAAAACGCCGCTCTGGATTGGATGAAGACCTTCGAGCCCGACGGTCAACGAGAAATTCAGCAGCAACTTGACCATGCTGGCCATTGGGCCTCCGGTCGCAGCGGTACGCCGCAAAAGCGTTCGCATGTGCTCCTTTGAATAATAGAGGCCCCAAGCCTCCTTGTAGATCGCTGCCAACTCGTCACGGGTCATGTTCGGGTGGTCGGTACAGACATTCTCAAGGTCGTATTTGTTGAGATCGGGATCCATGTCGACCCCCTTGCGCCAAAGTATTTGATGATCCTCCGAACCCGGCAGCGGCGTCAGGCAAAAGAATTCCACGATATCAAGTGGCAATTCGCGCTGGATGATTTCGATGTCTCGACGGATCGAGGCTGCAGTATCGGCGGAAAAGCCTAGAATGTAACCAGCAAGCGTGAAGATTCCTTGCGCTTTCCACGCCAACAACATCTTGCGGTATTCCGTGATTTTGTTCTGGCGCTTCTTTGCGGTGGCGAGATTGTCCGGATTGATATTTTCGAGTCCAATGAAAACCCGGGTGACGCCCGCGCGCTTCGATTTCTCGATGAAATTTGGCAGCTTGTGACACAGAGTATCGACCTGGATCATTAGACCAAGTGGAATGCCGTCGACCTCGCGAAGCTTGATCAACCGATCGAGAATAACCTCCCAGTCTTTGTTTCGAGCGAAGTTGTCGTCAGTAATAAAATATTTGCAGACTCCCTGAGCCCAATTGATGCGCACCAGCGCTTCGACGTCGTCCGGCGAGCGATAACGCGACTTGCGACCCTGCACATTAATGATCGTACAAAACGAGCACTCGTAGGGGCAGCCACGTCCTGCGTCGAAGCTGGAACTGAGGCCAAGCGTGCGGCGAATGTTTATTATGGGGAGGAAAGGGATCGGCGTACCTTCGATGCTCGGCAAATCTTTCATAAAGTTGTAGACCGGCTGCAGTCGGCCTTCGGCAGCGTCACGCAGCAAAGCGTCGAGTTGGCCTTCGACCTCGCCCGCGAACATTGACACGCCCATTTCACGGCAGCCGTCTAGGCCTACGGCCTTGCCGTCAAGCATCGATAGACAGCCCGAGACATGAAAGCCGCCAATCGCAACTGGAATCCCGGCCGCACGCAACGGTCGCGCTAGATCGAGTGCGCGCGGATACTGATTGGATTGCACGCCGACGAGCGCCACCAGGCCGAAATTGCCGTGACGCTTAAATCGCTCTACCAGTTTCCGAATCTCGACTCGCTGGCTGAATTCGTCGATTGCTTCAAGGTCGATATCAACGTCAGGACCGAGCACCCTGCGGTTCGCGCATTCGAGCGCAACGCCGTAGATCGCGGCCAAAGAGTTCGAAGGGATAATCGCACGCCACCAGCGGATCACATAGCCGTCTTCGCCGTAATGCGAAGGCTTAACGAGAACCAGTTGAAATCGTCGTTCGGCTGATAGTTTAGACAAATCCCCGCCCCGCGTAGAACATCACACCTACTAACCCACCTTAAGCCTGTGCAGTCAATCGTCGCGTAGCGTGGCGACCACAAGGATGGCGCGGTAAGGTCGCGTCTTACACCAAATATTCTGATTGCTGCGATGCACACTCGACTCCTGGTCCGGGGTCAAAAGCGACACCTTCGCGATGTTCGTTATTACGTCCGCTGATATCCCGGTTGTGTTGCAAAAGTCGTTTTGCACCGGTGATCAAAAATTCTAAAGGCTGCAGGCGCGATTTTCGTGTAAAGATGTGAGGGACCTCATCGCCTAGCGTTAAACTCACGGGCGACTTCGACACCGCGATCGCGAACACTTCCGTGCTCGGAGATGCGTGTAGAAACCGACGAGCGCCGGTGCAGTCAATCGAGTCTCTTTGCACTGCGGAGCCAATGGCCCTTCCACTGCTGGGCAACGTTAAAGAACGTCACCGCCCCGATCTAAGGCGCGCTCGCCGCGAGCCGTGATGACTGGTCAGCAGAGGTCCACTGATTTACGGTAGTAGAGTCCGTGCGAACGTCTTGAAGTCAGCCCCAATCATTGCCGATTTGGTATCGTGGGTGAAAGGCTTGGCCAAATGTTCACCTTCCGAAGGTCGATTACCCTCGGAATATCGGCATTCGTCTTCGCGTTGGCTGCGCTCTTAATCGTAGTTCAAGAACAGATTTTACGCGTCGCAGCAGAAGACGCGGCTTCCGCCGACATGGACGCGGCGAGTGCGAAGTCCCTCGGACGCCTTGAGGGACAGGTGTCAGAGGTTGTCTCATTAGTTGGCGTGCTATCGACGAGTTCAAGCCTCGCCAACTCAACCGTAAGGACAGAGATCGGCCGCGGAATTCCGCTGTTGAAGGCGGCTCTCCTCCACACGCCGCAGATGGACAGTATTTACGTGGGCTACGACACAGGGTCGTGGTTGCAGGTACGGCGCATGAACGATTTGAGCCAGCAGCAGCGCGAAAGGCTGCGCGGACCCCAGGGGTCTGCATTCGCCGTGAGCTTGATTCGCCCTACTTCCGGCGGCGCTCTACCAATGAGGCAAATCTTCGAGGACGAGAAGGGCAACGAGCTCGAGCAACTCGACTTATGGAATTACGGATACGATCCACGCGAACGGCCCTGGTACATCGACTCGATTGCGGCAGATGGGCCGGTCATATCGTCACCCTACGTTTCGTTTACGATTGGCGCGCCGGTGGTCACCATAAGCGAGCCGCTGCGCGGAAAAGTGCGTGGCGTCATCGCTGCGAATCTCAAGCTCGATGCGTTCAGTGATTTCGTCTACCAGCAGCGGCCGGGAGAGCACGGAACTGCTTTAATTTTCGATTCCACCGGCACGCTCATTGCTTGTCCCGATTTCGCAAGATTTGTGACCGATGCGATGACGCATCCCTCGCACCCGCATTTGCCAAGTGTCAATGAGATTGGTGGACCGGCAGCGGCGATCTTGAAAAGGCCGGAGTGTAGCAATCACTGCGAGGGAAACGTCCGCGCCGAGGAAGGGCAGAATTACCTTTATAGGCTCAGCGAATTTAAACTCGCCGAGCAATCGGGCGTCAAGATACTCCTGCTTGCAGCGCAAGACGACTTTGCAAAGGGCATCCGGAACTTGCAACTCATTGGTCTGCTCCTCGCAATTGCCGCTTGCGGTTCCTTCATACCCATCGTTTGGATTTTCGGCAATCAGATGTCGCGTTCCTTGAAGAGCATAACTATCCAGGCGGGCAGACTTCAAATGCTCGCGGAACCTGACGATTTGCCCGTTACGTCGAATATCAAGGAAATTCACGAACTCGGTATTACCGTGAATCTCGCGCAACGCGCGATCTGGTCGTTCGCACGTTTTGTTCCTAAGGAACTCGTCAGGCGAGTCATCGATAATTCAATATCCACTGAACTTGGTGGCGCAAGACAGGAGATCACGGTCATCTTCACCGACGTTCGGGGATTTACAAGCATCGCTGAGCACGTCGACCCCGATGCCCTCATGCGCCAGACTTCCCGCTATTTCGCGGCATTGACCGAGGCTTTTCTTGCAGAGGGCGGGACCGTGGACAAGTTCATCGGCGATTCGGTGATGGTGTTCTGGAACGCGCCGAATCCGCAACCCGACCACGTCCAGCGAGCTTGTCGAGCCGCCCTTGCGGCAAAAGCGGCCAGCGTCGAGCTAGACGCTCTATTTGAAGCCGAGGGCGCGCCGCAGTTTTTCACGCGCTTCGGTATTCACGTCGGGGATGCTGTTGTCGGCAATCTCGGTTCGTCAGAACGCATGAATTACACCGCCCTTGGAAATACGGTGAACTTGGCGTCCCGCCTTGAGGGTCTGAATAAGGAATACGGAACTGCGATTCTCGTCAGCGACGCCATTTACTCGCGGGTTCAGGACATCTTTCGGTTCAGAGCGATCGGTTCAGTTGCTGTAAAGGGCATGACGAAGGAAGCACGCATTTATGAGCTAATCGAGGCAACTGCATGAAGACAGATTTGGGCGTGCGCCCCGTCGCGAGTTGGGGATTGGTCCTACTAACCTTGCTGTTTGCTGGGCCGGCTGCTGCTGATGAGAGCACGATCAAAGTCGGTATCTTGCATTCTCTTTCGGGCACAATGGCAATTAGCGAAGCGGTGCTCAAAGACACCGTTCTCATGCTGATACGAGACCAGAACAGGAAAGGCGGTCTCCTGGGGCGGAAATTGGAACCGATAATCGCTGATCCCGCTTCCGACTGGCCGCTGTTCGCCGAAAGGGCGCGCGATCTACTCAGCAAAGAAAACGTCTCGGTCGTGTTCGGATGTTGGACCTCGGCCTCCCGGAAGTCAGTTCTTCCGGTCTTCGAGGAACTCAATGGGCTGCTCTACTACCCTGTCCAGTATGAAGGCGAGGAAAGCTCCCGCAACATTTTCTACACTGGGGCTGCACCCAATCAGCAGGCAATTCCAGCGGTCCGATTCCTGATGAGCAAGGAAGGTGGCGAGATCCGCAGATGGGTGCTTCTCGGCACGGATTATGTCTATCCGCGCACAACCAACCGGATATTAGACGCCTTTCTCGCCGACGAGGGCACATCGCCCGAGGACATTCTTACAATCTACACGCCATTCGGATTTTCAGACTGGCGAGAGATCGTCGAGAAGATCAAAGCGTTCGGGTCTGAGGGCAAAAAGACGGCTGTGATTTCAACCATCAACGGCGATGCAAACGCTTACTTTTACAAGGAGCTTGCGGCCCAGAAGGTGGACGCCTCAAACATCCCGGTCATGGCGTTCTCCGTAAGTGAGCGCGAGTTGCTCGGCGCGGATACCAAGCCGTTAGTCGGTCAGTTGGCGGCCTGGAACTACTTCCAATCCGTCGAGTTGCCGGAAAATAAGAGGTTCGTCGCAATGTGGAGGGATTTCGCCGGGAACCCGAGTGAAATCACAAACGATCCGATGGAGGCTACCTTCATCGGCTTTAGAATGTGGGTCCAGGCGGTCGCCCAAGCCGGCACGACGGACGTCAATGCAGTTCGGCAGGCCATGTACGGCCAAAGGATCAAGGCGCCAAGCGGCTACGAAGAGGTGATGAATACTAATCACCACCTTTCCAAGCCGGCTATGATTGGCCGGATCGATGCTTCTGGGAGATTCAATGTCGTTTGGCGGTCGATAAGCCCGATCCGCGCCGATGCGTGGAGCAAGTACATCGCGGACAGCGCCAAACGGACTGCTGATTGGACATTTCCCTGGGTTTGCGGAGGCTGTATTGAGCCGATTTTCAGGAATTGGCAGTAACCTTCTCCCGATAGCCTCCCCGGCTATTAGTAGAATGATTTGGCGTGACGTTGTAGCTGTAAGGGTCGAGGACGTTGCCCCAAACGGTTATACAATGGACCGTGAAACGGCGGAACTCAATTCTGCCGCACTATGACATGCGAGCCCACAGGCACGCGATCGTAGAGGTCAGCAACGTCGTCATTGACCAAGCGGAAGCAGCCGGACGATACGGCTTGTCCAATCGTCTCAGGCGCATTCGTGCCGTGGATGCGATAAATCGTGTTTCCCAGATACATGGCGCGGGCGCCAAGCGGATTGCCAGGCCCACCCGCCATGAAGCGGGGCAGATAGGGCTGACGCTCGATCATTTCCGAGGGCGGACGCCAATCCGGCCACTCCGTCTTGCGCGTTATTTTCAAGAGGCCGGCCCAGGTGAAGCCGTCACGGCCGACCCCGATGCCGTAACGCAAAGCGCGGGTTTCATTCTCAATAAGGTAGAGGTGACGCTCGGTAGTTTCGACGATGATCGTCCCCGGTGGGTGTTGAGAACGATAGAACACCGCCTGCCGTTGAAAATCCTCCGGAAGATTCCTGTCCGAATTACCGTGGTCGACACCGGGCGCAACGTCCTCCATTGTCGGCTGAAAAAATGAAAACGGGGAAGGTTGTTGGCCCATCGCTTGCGCGGACACGAACGAGAGAACCGCTGCCCCGATCCAGATCGGCAAGCGGTTAGTGCGAGCGTTCAAGTTCGATCGACCCATCCGGACATTCTCCCCTGCTCTGCCGAGGTCCGACGCCGCCCCTCTGCGTGCTAATAAGCACTACACTGTAGCAGAAAGCCGCTTCGAACAACAATCGGCTGTGCCGCAGCACACCGGGTTTCACATAACCCAGCGGCATGGCGATTGAGAGCGCGGTCTTCCCGTTTTGGCTTTTCGCTTTTTCCGTCGCTGGACATTTGTCACTCCCTGTGAAGTCAGATCGTCGTCTGACGCGGCGCCTGAACAATCCTCTCCGAATATAGATTATCGGCAGTCCTGGCGGCGGGTTATGACAAAGACGTGAGGCTTAACGCCCGATTGGCGACAGTGTCCGAAAGTGCAGGAACTTGCTGAAAGCGTCATGTTTCTGAAAAGCTGGCAAAGGTCCTATGCGTCTCAGCTCGGACGAAGTTATCGGCGGTGACCGTGATGCCAGTGCCGGCAGGCTGCGCCTGCGCAAGCGGGCCGCCGTTGATCGCCGCGAGCAGCAAACCCGCGAAGATTTCAACGCGAAGACTCTTCATGGCTTCGCTCTTCCACTATTGCGCCGCGATCTGCTCGATGTCCGGCAGCACCCACTTTTTATCGAAGAATGGCTTCTCCGGACCGTAGAGGCGGAACAGGACTTCAAAGCGCGCCATTCGGATCGGTCGGCGCCCAGTTCGTTTCTTTCCCGTTCGGCGCTTTTGGGGCGAAAAAGACATCCACCGAACCGTCGGCGTTCCTCTGCAGCTTCGGTGTGTTGGAGGAGCGGCTCGACCACGGCTGGCCGCGGATCAAGGCGTGTGTGGCGCGATCATAGACGGTTGCAGACCAATAAAGCCTCACCGGCGCATTGGCCGGCACGTTGAGCCGGTAGGTGCCATTGCCGTCGAGTGGTTTATGGTCCTTGTCTCTGATGGTCATCAGGTAGTACTGCCCGGCGCCGAGATGTTTGGCGCTGAAAAAGGCTATCGAATAAGCAACGCCGCGTCCGTCCACCGGGTAGGCATTCGGACTGGCGAAGCTGGTCATCATTGCTTCGCTGACTCCCGGCAATGCCGGAAGCACCCATTGCTGTCCTTCGTTGAAGGAGGTGGTGAAGATACCTTCGTAGCGATTGTCGAGCCATGCGCGCGCTTCGCCGATCGCGTCTTTCAAGATCGCTTGCGTGCCTTCGTCGGGCGCGAATGTCTTGCCCTTTTCGATGCCGATGGATTTCAGCATGTCGACCATCACGCGGTCGCGGTCGATCCACGGCTCATGCTGCACGAAGCGGTCGAGCGACTGAAAAAACCGGAGATCGCCGGGAATGGTGCTGTCGAACACGACGTCGATCGCATCGACGAATGTCGTCGCCGGCGGGCTCTTGGCCTGCGACAGCGGATAAACTTGTACGCGCTTGCCGTATGCTACCGCCTTGGCGATGTCCGCGTCGCTGCCGCTCGCAAGGTTGGAGCGCAACAAGGCGTAGCTTTGGTAGGTCGGCGATTGCAGCATGATGTAGCCGTTCGGCACATTGGCCTCGTAGTCTGGCGGCAGGATCAGATATTTGCCGCCCTTGCCTTTGTCGACGCCGGCAGGGCCGACATCTTCCAGTGCGGTCTGCCAACCATCGTCGATGCTTCCGGTTATCGAGCCGGCGGGGCCGGCCGGCGGAATTTCCATCACCATCGGTCCGACGTCCTTGGTGTCAAACAAAGGCATCAGATAGATGACATCGGGATTCGGCGTGAGCGTCTGGTTTTTCCAGTCCGGCAGACGCGACCAGTAGACGACTTGGTTGGTTTTGCCTTTGGCGCTGATTGCCGCCTGGAGCATCAGGTCGAAATTGACCGCCGGCATGCCCCAGATCACGGCCTCGACTGCACGCCGTTCTAACGTCCGGCGGGCAAGATCATCGGCGGAGAAATTTTGGGCACTCGCCGTTATCGTCGCCCCGATAAGGCCCAATGCGGCAAAGATGATTTTCCTCATGGCACGGCTCGCGTTGGCTCAGACGGGAGCCTATGCCGATGTGGCGACAGGTCAATGT